>NZ_JAKRWM010000001.1 GCF_022352055.1 Cohnella mopanensis
GGAGCAGTTATCAGCAATGTAACGTCAGACATTCCGCTGTATGCGAAATGGAATACATCAACATCCACCATCAGCTTCAACGTAAACGGCGGAACAGGAACAACGCCGAATTCCATGACGGTATCGTATGGTCAGTCTTCCGCAGCGCTGCCGGATGGCACGGGAATCACAGCTCCGACAGGAAAAGTATTTGGAGGCTGGAACACCCAAGTGGATGGAAACGGTACGAGCTATGCCCCCGGGGAGTCGTTCACGATGAGCACAGCAAACGTGACATTGTATGCGCTGTGGCTATCAGCGAACGCTTTGTTGTCCAGCTTGTCCGTGGATCAAGGCACGTTATTACCGGCGTATACGACATCGAATTCGAATTATACGTTGAACGTGTCTAACGCGACTTCAAATCTCAACATTTCTTTGACAAAAGCGGATCCAAATCAAACGCTATTGGTTACGGGTGCAGCATACAGCACGGTAACGGGCAATGTGTATACTTACAGAGCTTCGAACTTGATTGTCGGGCCAAACCTTATTAAGATACAGGTAACTGCGCAGAATCTGACACAAAATACGTATAATCTAGTAGTGAATCGATTAAACAACAACGCCGACTTGAGCGGACTGACGCTGTCGGGCATTACGCTAACTCCAGCATTTACTTCCGGGACAACTTCGTACAGTACTAATGTGGCTAATAGTGTATCTAGTACGTCCGTAACAGCTAGTGCCTATGATAGCAACGCGACAATGACAGTGAACGGAGTAGCCGTTGCAAGCGGTCATACAAGCAGCGCTATTAATTTGAATGCAGGCACTAACATAATTACCATCATCGTAACGGCACAGGACGGCACTCCGAATTCCTATACGGTTACAGTGACGCGTGCATATCCATCATCCATTGGAGGCAGTGGTGGTTCTGGACCGGTAACGACTTCAAACGATAAAGTTATCTCGTCGGACGGTACGCTGAAACTTCCCGTCGGTAAATCGGGCGAAGTTAGCTTGGGCGATGAGGTTAAGATCGTTATTCCTGCCGATGCTTTCGGCAAAGACCTGGAATTATCGATTGAAAAAGTGGCTGACACGCAAAAGCTGCTCACAAGTAAAGACGTTCTGGCCAGCCCGATATTCGAAATTCTGAAAAATTTATCGGAAAACTTCTATAAGGAAATCACACTCACCTTTACCTTCGATCCTAAGATCTTAACGGGAAATCAAAAGCCTTCCGTATTCTACTATGACGAATCGAAGCAAACCTGGGTGGAAGTCGGCGGCGTGGTAAACGGCAATACCATTACCATAAAAGTGAATCACTTCACGAAGTATGCGGTATTCATTGTTGGCCAAGGGGCAGACTCGACGGCAGACACGAAGCAGCCGATCAACTTCAGTGATATCCCCGGACATTGGGCGGAGGCGAATATCAAGCAAGCGGTAAGCGCCGGCATCGTCAGAGGCTATCCGGACGGATCGTTCAAGCCGAATCGTACGTTAACGCGTTCGGAATTTGCGGTCATGCTGATGAACGCGTTGAAGCTGCAAGGAGAAGGAGCGGCACTGACGTTCACAGATAAAGCGAAGATCGGATCCTGGGCGCAGAGAGCGGTCGCGCAAGCTGTACAAGCAGGAATTATTAAAGGCTATGAGGACGGCAGTTTCCGTCCGGATGCAGAAATGACACGCGCTGAGATGGCAGTGATGCTCGCAAACGCTTTGGGTAAGTCCACCGTAGCGGACACCGCAACCGGCTTCGCAGATGACAAGGATATTCCGGTGTGGGCGAAAGGTAGCGTTGCTTTTGTGAAGCAAGTAGGCATCGTGCAGGGGAAAGGCGATAACGAATTCGTTCCTTATGACCTTGCAACGAGGGCTGAGGCCGTAACGCTTCTGCTGAAAATGCAGGCACAAAAGAGCAAGTAAAGTAAACGTTATTGAAATTTGCAGGGCGATTTACTGTAGTTTAACTCAGGACTGTTATTGAAGTTTCTGTAGCGAATTAGAGCAATGAACGCTGTAAAACAAAAACGCCGGGTTTTCCGGCGTTTTTGCTTTACAATATAAATCTTGGGTTGAGTTGTCGAAAATTGCGTATTACAATCACAGACGGATCAAGGAAAAACTAAAAGGCATGAGGGGTCACACAGATTCCTTAAATTAAAACGCTGACTTCAAGACCGGCGCATCGCGCGCGCCTATGTCTTTTCGTTTATATTAAAAATCTTCGGGTAGCTCCTCGATGCTAGATGGCCAAGAACGAATGGTCACGAGCCAAAATCCACGGGAATCTCCCATATTAAGTTCCTCGTTCGGATTAAATAATGATGTAGCGGCTGTTTCCAGGTACATGAGCTGATTTTCGCGAGAGACGCGGTGATAAGATGGTTTTCGTTCGCTTACATGTTTCTGTAGCGCTTTTATCGCCTCGCCCCAATCCCCATGAAGTTCTTTTCCACATTTGAATTGAAGTAGGTCAACAAGATCGGTTTCCAGGTAGGCGTCATGCTGGTTAGCTTTTAAGCCGTGGAGCGGTGTGCCTGTTGATGCGAAATGCCTGTTAGAATGGCTGTTATCTAAAAACAAGTAGCGCGCGCCAGGATGCGCATATGGTTGCGAATCGACATTGAAATGCTTGTTATGGATATTTGCCGTTGTGTACCAAAAGGTCGGCCAACTGAGATAAAGCTGCAATTGCGCTTTATCTACAGCGTTTTGGCTCCAGAGTTTGGCTTGCAAGAGAAGCGCGTTTTCTCTGATTATCTGCTGCTTGTCCATTTCTTTGTAAATGTATAGTACGTCTCCGAATTCGATCCTTTTTCTTCGCTGTATGCCGGTATAGGATACTTGGGGCGTTTGATGGATAAAGTAGGACGATATGGAGAGTTGAACAGGGAGTCCATGTTGGTTTGCGAGAATGTTCTTCCACGTGTTGCCTAGAAGATGTATGTCCTTATGTATGCTTTCGAGCATGCTGACTTCATTTCGCGAACAGTTTAACTGATTTCCTAAGAATGTTACCGCTGATTTGCGCAAATCGATCTGTATAGCGGTGGGGATTCGCATGCTTGGATGTGCCTCCTTTTATTGGCTTCAGGGGTTGATATACAGAATTTCATTGAAAAAAGACGAGTTCTACACCGGTTTCTCGGGATGCCTTTTGTATAGGAAAGTATTGGAATTACTATGTGAGGCTTATGATACTGTAAGATGTTGTACCTATCAATGCGAGATTACTATAAGTGCGATCTCAAAAAAATAATAAAAACAGGCATAACTTTTTGGGAAATATCATTTAAACCGAATTTGCGGTATTTGTAGATTTACCGATCAGCGGTTACATATTTAAATTTATTGTTAAGGCACTGTCTTGTACCCATCAACAAATCCCGGATCAATTAAATATTCTAGTTTTCTGCTGAGGAGAAAAGTAACCCAAATCAAAATGATTGAATCCTTAAAAAGTATAGAATAATGGAGAAATAGACTGTCTTGGGATGTAAACCTGCCCAGATCGTCGAACAACCCAGTGTCATTAAACGCTGGGTTTCTTTTTTTGGTGAAAATATATAGCATTTTTTATGCAAATCTATATTAATTTGAGAAAATTCTATAGTTTTCTATGTATATCATATCCAATCCGAATTTTATAATATTAAATGTAAGCGCTATCTATTTGGATTTTAATAGGAGGTGTGCGGTTAGCGGATAGGATTGTGCTCATAGACGAGGCATAATTTTTCGGATGTCCAACTCAATCTGGGAGGCGAATTTATGTTAACGGTAAAATCAAAGTCGTTAAATGTGTTTGTCGTGTTCGCTATGGTCGTATCATTATTCTTGTTCGCATCCTCGCAAAAGGCAAGCGCGGGGCTCGCACCGACTGGGTCCAAGTTTTTGGGCAACGTCATCGCCAGCAGCGTTCCTTCCAACTTCGGAACGTACTGGAATCAGGTAACTCCCGAAAACTCGACCAAATGGGGTTCCGTCGAGGGAACTCGCAACACCATGAACTGGACCCAATCGGACATCGCCTACAACTATGCGAAAACTAACGGTTTCCCTTTCAAATTCCATACCTTGGTATGGGGAAGCCAAGAGCCGGGCTGGATCGGAGGCCTTTCGGCGACGGACCAAAAAGCGGAAGTTGTCCAGTGGATTCAAGCGGCCGCTACGAAGTATGGCGGCGCGGAATTCGTAGACGTCGTGAACGAACCGTTGCATGCCAAACCTTCCTACAAGAACGCTATCGGCGGCGACGGTACTACGGGCTGGGATTGGGTCATCTGGTCGTTCGAGCAAGCCAGACAAGCGTTCCCGAACTCCAAATTGTTAATCAACGAATACGGGATCATCAGCGACCCGAATGCGGCGAGCCAATATATCGCCATTATTAATTTGTTGAAAAGCAGAGGCCTAGTCGACGGCATCGGCATTCAATGCCACCAGTTCAATATGGACACGGTTTCGGTAAGCACGATGAACAGCGTACTGAACACGCTCTCCGCGACGGGGCTTCCGATCTATGTATCGGAACTGGACATGACGGGCGATGACGCTACGCAGTTGGCAAGGTACAAAGAGAAATTCCCGGTTCTATGGGAAAACTCGAATATCAAAGGCATTACGCTGTGGGGTTATATTCAAGGCCAAACGTGGGTAGACAATACTCATCTGGTTACAAGTTCCGGCGCTGAACGCCCAGCTATGACATGGCTGAAGCAGTATCTCGGCGGGAACGGCGGAACACAGGCTCCGGCTGCGCCAACAGGCCTTACGGCAACGGCAGGCAACGCGCAAGTTGCGCTCAGTTGGACAGCATCGAGTGGAGCGACGAGCTACACGGTGAAGCGCGCGACGACGAGCGGCGGAACTTACACGGACGTGGCGACTGGCCTCACTTCGACGAGTTATACGAATACGGCCTTAACGAACGGAACGACGTATTATTATGTGGTGAGCGCGGCGAATAGCGCGGGTTCCAGCGGCAACTCGTTGCAGGTTAGCGCAACGCCGACGGCTGGCACTCAAGCGCCAGCGGCTCCTACTGGACTTACCGCAACGGCAGGTAACGCGCAAGTTGCGCTCAGTTGGACGGCATCGAGCGGCGCGACGAGCTACACGGTGAAACGCGCGACGACGAGCGGCGGAACTTACACGGACGTGGCGACGGGCGTCACTTCGACGAGCTACACGAATACAGGATTAACGAACGGGACGACGTATTATTATGTGGTCAGCGCAACGAATAGCGCGGGAACTAGCGGCAATTCGTCGCAAGCTAGCGCAACTCCGAGCGCAGTCGGAGGCGGCACGAGTACGCTTGTCGCGCAGTACAAGGTTCTCAACGCCAACCCGACCGACAATATGATTAACGCGACGTTCAACATCAAGAATACGGGCACAAGCGCCGTTAGTCTGAGCGGGGTGAAACTTCGCTATTACTTTACGAAGGATAGCTCTTCTACGCTTAACTTCTACGTGGATTATGCGCAAATTGGAGGTTCCAACGTCAGCGGAGCGTTCGTCAGCGCGACGGGCACGAACACGGATACTTACCTTGAGCTGTCGTTCAGCTCCGGCGCCGGCTCGATCGCGGCCGGCGGACAGACCGGGGATATCCAGATTCGCATTGCCAAGGCCGATTGGTCGAACTTTAACGAAGCGAACGATTATTCGTACGACGGAACGAAGACGGCATTCGCCGATTGGAATAAAATCACGCTGGTGCAAAGCGGTACGATCGTCTGGGGGACTGCTCCTTAAGCGATCCATAGATAAGAGATTGAGGCTGCCTTCGGGTAGCCTCTTTTTCTTGTGAGCCTCACAGTCGCACAATCTAAGTGGTTCAAATCCACTCGGTTACCGGTTGAGGCATTTCTCGATCAGGTTTTAATTTCTCTATCCATTGAAACATCCCATTCCTTGCCATTATGAGATTTATACTCGGACGGAGTCATATGCATATGCTTCTTGAATTGCTTGGAGAAGTAGCTCAAATGCTGAAATCCGTTTTCCAATGCGGCATCGAGGATGCTGCAATAGCTCGATTGAATCATAACCGCTGCGCTGTTCACGCGAAGCAAATTCAAGTATTCCATCGGCCTTAAGCTTGTAAGTTCTTTGAAGAGACGGCAGAAATGAGATGGAGACATGGAAGCGACGGCGGCTAATTCCTCTAAGGTCATCGTCAGCTTATAACGGGCATCCATATATCCCAGTACGGTAATAATTTTGTTCCATTTCTGACTTTTAACCCGATTGGCTTCTTCATAGCGGTTTCTGGGAACCAGGAGGGGGTAGATCTTGGCCAAGAAAATAAGCAAACGCCCCTTAAACAGCAGCTCAAAGCCTGCCGCCCTCTCGTGGAAGTCCTCGATTAGCGCTTTAATCAAGCTGCACAATTCTCCGTAATCGCCTTGGATTAGAGCAGGAAACAGAGCTGTACCTTTCAGAAGCGGATTCAAATACTCCTGGCATCGATCGGGCTGGAGGCTTGAAAGCCAGGAAAGCTTGAATACGATCGCACTGTAGAAGCAGCCTTCTGGTGCATGCGAATAGCCGCTGTGAAGCTCTCCCGAGTTGACGATGACACAGTCGCCCTCCCGAACGGTATAATCCGTATGATTGACGGAGAACACGGCGCTCCCTTTGCGGATATAGATCAACTCGATTTCTTCGTGCCAATGGAGCGGAAGGATTTGCTGGTTTCCGCTCTCGTAGTTGACGTTGTAGATCGTAAGCGGGAATTTGGACGAGCCGTGAACGGCTTTCTCGCGAAAACGGAATTCAAGCATGAATAGATCTCCATATAATCAATATTGTGCTAATGATAATCAAAATTCAGTTAGATTATACCTTATTAACTCAATATCATGATACTCATACGGTTAGGCGTTTTCTTAACGCCTTCCAGATGAGGAGGAGTAAACATGTCTATCGTGAAAGCCATCGTCATGCCGGAAGGGCTCGTTCTCGTAACCTCGGATGGACGAATGAAGCTTACTCCGTATTCGAGCGGCGCCATTCGCATCCAGTACACTTTGGAACCGACCTTCAGCACTGCAGACAGCTTGATGATCGTACGTCGACCGGGAGAAGACGTAGACTTCGCCATCGATGATCAGGAGGACTCCGTGAGCTTGCGCACTTCTAGATTAACGGTACGAATCGATAAACGGACTTGTGCATTCGCTTATTACGATGCGCTAGGAACACTGCTTGCGAAAGAGCCTTCCCGGGGCGGAAAGACACTTGTTCCGATCGATGTTGTCAAAGCCGTGTTCGACGAGAACGCCGGGCTGGAAACGGACCAAGGAGCGGACGGGCTGAGGGTAAGAGCCGAGAAGGGAAAAAAGGTTATCGATAGGAAGGCTTACCGGACCAAATTAGAATTCGAATGGGTGGAAGGAGAAGCGTTGTACGGGCTCGGCTCACATGAAGAAGGCATGTTCAATTTGCGGGGCAAGCACCAGTATTTGTACCAGCAGAACATGAAGGCGGTCATGCCCGTCCTCGTATCGACCCGCGGCTATGGCATCCTCGTGGACAGCTATTCGCTTATGAAGTTCCGCGACGATGCGTTCGGCTCTTACTTGTCCACCGAGGTGGACGATGAGATGGACTATTACTTTGTATACGGCCCGGAGCTGGATGAAATTGTCCATGGCATTCGCGATTTGACGGGTAAGGCGCCGATGTTGCCGAAATGGGCGTACGGATACGTGCAATCCAAAGAACGGTACGAGTCCCAGCAAGAATTGATCGAGGTCGTGAGGGAATACCGCCGTCGGGGGCTGCCTCTCGATTGCATTGTGCTGGACTGGAAATCCTGGACTGGAGAGCTGTGGGGACAGAAGACGCTGGATCAGGACCGGTTCCCCGATCCCGAGGGGATGATGGAGGAGCTGCATCGGTTAAATGCGCGGTTGATGGTTTCCATCTGGCCGATCATGAACCCGGACAGCGACAATCATAAGGAGATGGCTGAACAGGGCTACCTGCTGGCCAATCGAGCGACCTACGACGCCTTTCAAGACAAAGCCCGCGAACTTTACTGGAAGCAGGCGAACGAGGGACTGTTCTCGAAGGGCATCGATGCCTGGTGGTGCGACTGTACGGAGCCTTTCGAGGCGGACTGGAAGGGGGCAGTCAAGCCGGAACCGGAGGATAGGATGCTCATCAATACGGAGGAGTCCAAGCTTTATTTGGACCCGGAGCTGATCAACGCGTATTCGCTGCTGCATTCCCGCGGCCTGTACGAAGGGCAGCGTGGCGTAACCGACCGCAAGCGCGTTGTGAACCTGACCCGTTCCGCTTACGCGGGACAGCACCGATACGGTACGATTACGTGGTCGGGGGACGTTTCCGCCACTTGGGACACTTTGCGAAAGCAGATCCCGGACGGCCTGAATTTCTTCTCTGCCGGCTCTCCCTACTGGACAACGGACATCGGCGGTTTCTTCGTCCACAACAAGCCGGAGCTTTGGTTCTGGAGCGGCGATTACGACGATGGCGTCGAGGACCAGGGCTATCGGGAACTATATGTCAGATGGTTTCAATACGGAGCGTTTCTGCCGATGTTCCGATCGCACGGCACGGATACACCGCGCGAAATCTGGCGCTTCGGCAGGCCGGGCGAGCCTTTCTACGAAGCGCTGGTCGCGTTCCTGCGCCTTCGTTACCGGTTGCTCCCGTATATCTATTCGCTTGCCTTCCGAGTGTATCGGGACGATTATACGATGACAAGAGCATTGGCCTTCGACTTCAGGCACGATCCCGGAACATACGACATCGGCGACCAGTTCATGTTCGGACCTGCCTTGCTGGTGAATCCCGTCACTAGGCCAATGTATTACGGTTTTGGCTCAACCCCTCTCGAAGACGTAAGTGAAACTAGAAACGTCTATTTGCCGGAGGGCTGTCTATGGTTCGATTTCTGGAACGATCGAGTATACGAGGGAGGACAAACTCTGGAGGCCGAAGCTCCGCTGGATCGGATCCCGCTGTATGTCCGTTCCGGTTCGATCGTGCCGATGGGAGGAGACGTTCAATACTCGGGCGAAAACTCTTCCGAGCCGTTGCATATTCGAATCTACGCGGGTCGAAGCGGATCCTTCGAATATTACGAGGACGAGGGAGACAATTACGGCTACGAGAAGGGATACTATGCCGTTTCGTCTATGCATTGGGATGAAGACCGGCGCGTATTCGTTATCGGTGAAAGGCAGGGCTCGTATCCCGGCATGAGGCCGCAGCAGGAATTGATCCTGCAGCTGTTCGACTCGCGAGACTTCGAGAATCCTTCGCGTTCTCCCGTAATCCGGCATGTCAATTATACTGGAGCAAGCATTGAAGTCGCATTTCCATGAAACTTTAGCCCGCTGAGCGTTTCGGCGGGCTTTTCATATGCATAGAGGTAACTTTTGAATAAACGAGGTCACCTACGATAGAGAGATCTTAATTCTTAACAGAGTACAATGAACCCATCCTGTTAAATTGGAGAGAGGTTATAGGCATGGCTATTCAATCGACCGTTAATACATCAATTAAACCGGCGCATTCACGGCGGCAGAGCGGCATCGTCCGCTTACTTCGAAATATCGTGAAATATCGAGTGCTACTGTTTATGCTTTTACCGCCGGCGATCGTCTTTTTCATTAATTGTTATATTCCGATGTTTGGCGTATTCATCGCTTTCAAGAACATCAACTACGTCGATGGTATTATGGGCAGTCCGTGGACGGGACTCGACAATTTCCGCTTTCTCTTTGCCACTTCCGATGCATGGCGAGTGACCATTAATACGGTTGCATACAATATTTCCTTTATTGTGTCCGGTTTAATTCTCTCAGTTGCGGTCGCTATTGCCATTAATGAGGTACGTGCCAAGATCGCTTCGCGATTCTATCAAACGGTTATGATCATGCCGAATTTCTTGTCTATGGTCGTCGTCAGCTATATCGTATACGCCTTTCTGCATCCGGAATACGGCTTCCTGGTCAAATACGTCTTGCCTTTATTCGGCCACACTTCCGTTAATGCCTATATGCACCCGCAAGCATGGCCTTATATTTTATGGTTAACGAAAATGTGGCACTCCGTCGGCATAGGCAGCGTCATCTATCTGGCCGCAATAACCGGAATCAGCGAGGAGTTGTATGAAGCCGCGGTTATGGACGGTGCCAGCAAATGGCAGCAAATCATTCGTATTACGATTCCGCTCCTTACGCCCGTGATGGTCATCCTGACGATTCTGAATTTGGGAGGTATTTTCCGCTCCGATTTCGGTTTGTTCTATCATGTTACGCTCGACTCCGGCGCGTTGCGCTCTACGACGGATGTCATCGATACGTATGTTTACAGAGGATTGATCCAGCTCAACGATCTGGGAATGTCCTCCGCGGCGAATTTTTACCAATCGATAGTCGGATTTTTCCTTGTCATCGGAGCTAACGGTCTAGCTCGCAAACTTAATCGTGATTCGGCACTTTTCTAGAAAGGAGAATCGAAATGAATAAAGCGGGTAGCATGAAACCTTACCAGCAAGTGTCCAGATCGGCTAAATTATTTCTTCATCTATTTTTCGTCGCTTTTAGTCTCGCGTGCATCATGCCCATCGTGCTGATTGTCTCTATCTCCATTTCCGATGAAAAAATGCTCACGTTAAAAGGTTATAAGTTCTGGCCTGACGTTATCGATCTGTCCGCATACCGATTTCTATTTACCGATTCGTCAACGCTATTGAAAGCCTATGGGGTTACCTTAACCGTTACTTGTATCGGAACCATATTGGCGGTGTTGTTGATCGCCATGTACGCTTATCCGATCTTTCGCAAGGATTTTCCGTTCAAGAAGTTTTTTAATATCTATCTTTTGATTACGATGCTTTTCTCCGGAGGGTTAGTTCCGTTCTACCTCTTGTATATCAATTACTTGGACCTGAGAGACTCTCTTATCGCTCTCATCCTTCCGGGTCTTTCGAGCGCTTTCTATATTTTCATAACGCGTACCTTCTTTCAGCAGACCATACCGGAAGAGATGATCGAGTCGGGCAAATTGGATGGGGCGTCGGAGTGGCGAATTTTCTTCCAGCTCGTTCTTCCGATTTCGCTCCCGGTTCTAGCGACCATCGGCCTGTTCACGACGCTGATGTATTGGAACGATTGGTTTAATTCCTTGTTGTTCATTAACGATACGGATAAGTTCTCCTTGCAGTACGTGATGATTCAAATGATTCGCCAAGCCGAGTTTTTCAAAAATCAATTGGCGGGAAGCGGAGTAGCCTTGTTGGTGCGAGAAACGGTTCCCACGGAAAGTCTTCGTATGGCTATGGTTGTCGTCTCCATTGGTCCGATTCTGTTCGTCTATCCCTTCTTCCAGAAATACTTCACCAAGGGGCTTACCATCGGGGCCATCAAGGGTTAAACCGTCTAACTCTGGCTAAATGGCCGGTTAGAATATATGATAAACTTATAGGGAGGCACGACGAAATGAAGGCAGCAAAAGGTTGGGGCACGGCGCTTTCTTTGGTGATCGCGATGATGCTGGTTATCTCTGCTTGCGGAAACAATGACAACGCAAGCTCGTCAGGTTCGCCTAGCGCGAAACCGACGGCAAGCAGTCAGTCATCCGGCGATACCGGATCCGGCAATCCGGATATCTCTAAGTATCGCAAGCTCAAAGTGTACACGGTAGGTAATTTCCCTCAGAAGGACACCGCGGCAGTCGTAGCGGAGATCAACAAGTACCTCAAAGAGAAAATCAACGCCGAGATCGACTTCCAAGGACTCCCATGGTCCTCCTGGGCGGAAAAGATGGTTCTGGCTTATCAGTCCGGAGAACAGGTAGACTTGACATTTGCTCCGAACTGGTCCGATTTTGCCAATAACGTAGCGAAAGGCGCTTTTCTGCCGCTCGATGAACTGTTGGCCCAATATGGACAAGGAATTACGCAGACGTTAGACCCTCGTTTCTTCGAAGGCGGCAAAGTAAACGGCAAAATCTACGCGATTCCTACGAATAAGGAAATCGGCGAAAGCCACACCATTATGTTAAGAAAAGATATGGTGGATAAATACGGGTTTGACGTAAGTACCATCAATACATTGGAAGATCTCGAGCCATGGCTTGCGAACATTAAGGAAAAGGAGCCCGGCTTCGCTCCGATCTGGCTGTCGGGTAGCGGTTCCGATACGCTTAGTTACTTCGATAAAACCAGGAAAAGCATTGAGGAAAACTTCCGTTATGAGCTGGTAGCTGGCGCGCCGGCTGTTATCGTGCTGGACACGAAGATGGACAAGATGGTAATCAGCTCGATGGAGAACGATGCCGCTATTTACAGGTGGAAGCTCTACAGCGACTGGTTCAAGAAGGGGTACATCAACAAAGATGCCGCAACGACCAAGACCAGCACCGAAGACGCGTTGAAAGCAGGAAAAACGTGGATGAAGTTCGGCTCCGACAAACCGGATTCCGATAAGGAAGATTCTAGCGCCACCGGTATCCAGCTCGTTAAGCTTAAAGGAAACGATCCCGAGATGAGCACGGCCAGCATCAGCAACTCCATGATGGCCATCGGGCGCACTTCTGTCGATCCGGAGCGGACGATGATGCTGCTGAACCTTCTCCATACCGACAAGCATCTGGTCAATTTGTTCGATTTCGGCGTGGAAGATCGTCAATACGTTAAGTTGGAAGGCCAGGATAATTTCATTAAGCTGCCGGACGGCGTAGCTACCCGTGCGGATACGGGCTGGGCTCCGGGCATCGAGTGGATGTTCGGCAATCAGACGCTAACTTATTTATGGGAAGGCGAAAGCGCGGACAAATGGGAAAAGTTCAAGGAGTATAACGACAGAGCCCATAAGGTGAAATCGTTCGGTTTTAGCTTCAATACGGAAACGGTCAAAACGGAAGTATCGGTTATCAGCAATATTATCAAGGAATATCGTCCGCTACTTGAAACAGGCAGTCTGGACGCGGACAAGGTTCTCGCCGAATACAACTCAAAGTTAAAAGCCAACGGCATTGAGAAAATTCGCGCTGAAGCCCAGAAGCAGTACGATGAATGGAAAGCGAAGCAACCGTAAATAGGCTAGGGGGAAGACTAACAAAGTCTTCCCCCTTTCGTGCCGCATCGTCGCTTAAGGCCAAGTAAGAGGAGAGAGACTATGAGACTATCATTGCGATTTAAAGTAAGCGCTCTAGTCCTGCTTCTGGTGACGCCGCTTTTTCTTTTTTTGTATTATACGAATATCTATTCAACGAACATTGTCCGGGAGAAAGTCACGAATTCCGCTTCGAATACGCTGGCTCTGCATTTAAGCACCCTTGATGAGTTACTAGAGCAGACCGGCACTTATTTGACTCGCACGGCAAATGACAATCTGCTGTTGGAATTATACTCGGCAAGCGACCCGGACAGCGTAAACTATTATGTGTCCCTGCGGAAATTGATGGATCAATGGTACAACGATGTCAGCTACTACTCCATTATCCGCACTGTGTTCGTGTATCATCAGAAGAGGGACGAATTGTTCTTAAGCAGCCGAAATGAGTATTACCAAGAGAAAGAAGATATTCGATCCGGACTGTCGTCGCGGCTGGAAACGCTCAAGCTTCCAACTTCTTTGAAGTGGGAAATCGTCACCGTCGGCGGCGAGCCTGTCTTGTATAAGGCTCTGCCGGATAAAAGCGGAAGGTTGCTCATCGGCGTACTTGTCAGCATCGACTCTTTGGCACAGCCTTTAACCCAGCTAGGACCCGCAAGTAACGATGAGAAGATCGGCATGATATCGAAAGACGGCAAGCCGTTGTGGGGTCAATTTACGAACGAGGATCTTGTCAGCATCCGCGGCCTTCTGGATGAACAATCGGCCCGCACCAGCGTTTCCATTCGTCTCGGCGACGGTAACAGCTATTTGTTCGTAGGCAAACCGTCGCTTTTTTCGGATCTCAACGCGTTCATCCTATTGGACGAAAAATCGCTACTGGACGAGCTTCCTTTGTTCCAACGCGTTATCGAGGGCATCCCGGCCGCGGTTATCGTGATGTTGGTCATTCTTCTTATTCTGCTCAGCCGTCTCGTGTTTAAGCCGATTCATTCATTGGCAAGCGGGATGCGCATTCTTGGCAAGGGACAATGGGATTATCGACTGAAGGAAGGGAATACCAAGGAGTTTCGGTTGATTACGGAACAGTTCAATCGGATGGCCGAACAAATCGGCGATCTGAAGATCGACGTATACGAAGAGAAAATGAAAGTCCAGCAGGCCGAGCTTAAACATCTTCAGGCCCAAATCAATCCCCATTTTTTTATGAACTCCCTGAATATCGTCTACCATTTGGTAGAGCTTCAGAAGTACTCTCTGATCAAAAAGATGATAGGCCATCTTGTGTCCTATTTCAGGTTTATCATGAGTACCAACGATAGCTGGATTCCGCTCGCCAGCGAATTGAATCATATTCGGAATTACATGGAAATCCAAATGGTGATGTACCCTGACAAGCTGATCTATCGCGAACGGCTTCCGAAGGAATTCGAAAGTCTGTTCGTTCCGCCGCTGCTCGTACAACCTTTCGTAGAAAATGCCATTAAGCATGGATTTATAGATAATCTAAAACCATTCCAAGTCGAGATAACGGCGAGCGCGGAAATCGGGGATGACGGGGTATCGTACGTCTCCATCCAAATCAGCGACTCCGGACGGGGATTTACCGATTCGCAACTCGAATTTCTTAACGGCGGAATATATGAAAAAGAGCCGACGGACCGCCAGTTAGGGGTATGGAACGTTCGTAGACGCTTAGTTATGTTCTATGATGAACGAGCGAATCTTGCTTTCCGGAACGATCCTCGGGGCGGCGGAGTGGTAGAAATGAAATTGCCCATGACGAGGAGACCGTGATCGATCTTATGTACCGGATTTTGATCGTAGACGACCAATATTTCGCCTTGCTCGGTTTGCAGCAAGGCGTGGACTGGAGCGAGCTTAGCGTTACGGACGTTAGGCTGGCGGAAAACGTAGAGCAAGCGGTGGAGTGCCTAAGGAACGAAGCAGTTGATCTGCTTATATGCGATATCGAGATGCCGGGGAGGAACGGACTGGATTTGTTGGCCTGGGTGGAGCAACACTCGCCGAACACCCTAACCATTATGCTCACATGCCATGCGGATTTCGAATACGCGCAGCGTGCCATTCAACATGGAGCGTTTCATTATTTGTTAAAACCCGTCGATTACGGGCAATTGAAGAAAGTGGCGGGCGAAGCGATCGCCGAAGTGTGCAGGCGGAATGACCAGCTAAAGTATGACGATCTTATGCAGGATTATCGAAGGAAATGGGATCGACAACTGCCGATCCTGGTGGAGCGCTTCTGGCAGGACATCCTTAGCCAGCGAGCATCGCTTCATCCGGATTCGTTGCAAAGATCCGCGGAAACTTACGGTTTGGATTTCAAGCCGAGCGACCGTTTTATCCTGGTCCTGTTAGGTCTGGAGCAATGGAAAGAGAACCTGAGCGCGCGGGACGAGTCCATAATGGAATACGCGCTTCGCAATTTGGCCGGAGAACTTCTATTGAGCGAGTTAGAAGGCGTCGTTCTTCAGAATCATGCGGGTCTTAATCTAGCGATCGTATACGAGAGGCGCGAAGCAGACCCCGTCGGCAACGTACTGGAACGCAATTGCCGGCGGTTCCTGAACGAGTGCGAACGGTTGCTCCATTGCTCCTTGTCTATCTACATTAGCCCGTCGGTACTCCTGCCGGAGATCGTGAGCGCCTACGCTAACGTGACGGAGAAAGAACAACGCAACATTAACCGCTCCCGGCAAGTATTCACTTCCGGTTATCCGCCATCTGTTAAACCGCTGGAACAGATACCGGCGGTTGCTCCTTTGTATTTGTTTTCGGAATGGGCCACCATCCTGGAACTCGGCGAACTAGAGGAATTGGATCGCCGCGTTACGCTGTGGTTTAGCGGCAGCGGCACAGAAACTTGGACGAAGGAATCGCATGATCAGATCATCCACGGCATTCTTTTTATCGTTCATACCCTACTCGCGAAAAAAGGTTTAACGATAAACGAATCGGCGGAGCTGAAAAACCTGGCGGACAAGGGAAGCTTCCCGAAACATATGCTGGCCCTGCAGAGTTGGACAAGGGAATGCCTAGGGGCGACCGTGCGACTTCTGCGGACAAGCAATAACGTATCCTCCACCGTTGTCGCCAAGATCAGGCAATACATTCGTTCCCGCTTAAGCCAGGAGATAACCCGGGAAGATCTGGCCTCGCATGTCTATCTGAATCCGGCGTATTTGTCCAGGATGTTCAAAAAGGAGACAGGGTTATCTTTGTCGGACGCCATCATTCAAGAACGAATACAGGAAGCCAAACGAATGCTGGAAGAAACAGAAAACAAGATTACCGATATTGCGGAAAATGTAGGTTATACAAGCTTAGGGAGCTTTTCCAACTTGTTCAAAAGAGTTGTTGGCGTAACGCCTCAGCAATATCGGGCTAGAAAAAAATAGAACTGTTGCGCCTTCCCGAAGCAGTTTTTCGGTTTCGTCCATAAGTCATGAAATATCAATTTTGTACCATACACTAATGAATCAGGAAAATTGGTATAGATCAATTATATATTGGTATACATCATTGTTTTAATCTGGTTAGTCATTTAAGATTTTTTTTATGAAAATCGGTGAATGTATGGAGGCGTATGGATTGGAAAGGTATCAGTAATGCTTCGTATTGTCGATAGCTGCTCTTTTGCGTAGATGTGGAAGCGTTTGCACCAATTAGGCTTCGGATTGATCGTTTCAACCTTTTGTATGCTTTTGGAATTTTCGCGGCGTATTTCCCGTTATTTGTTTGAATTGCCTGCAGAAGTGTTCTACATTTTGATAACCGCATTGAGCAGCGATTTCAGCAATACTTTGGTTGCTATGAAGCAAATATTCTTTGGCCAATCGGATTCGGCTGTTGATGACGTCATCTATACAAGAAATGCCAAAGTTTTTTTTGTAAATGTTTTGAAGATAGCCTGGACTGATTCGTAGATAATCCGCCATTTTCGAAACCGTCCAGTTATCGCCCGGATTGTTTTGAATAGCGGTGCGAATTCTCAATAGTTTGTAGTATTGAGGCGTAATGGCATCTTGAAAATAAGACTCCAATAACTTGTTGAACAACGTCCTCAATAAAAAATCAGTGGAAGATTCTTTGTAATCCCGACTAAAATTGTGTTCGATGACTAGCAGTTCAAACAACTTATGGCAGTAGTCCGGATCATTCAAGGAAAAAGGAACGCCGAACGGAAGCGGTGATTCCGTTATATAAGGTTCGTTGGATTCAAAGCGGATCCAGTTATTTACGAAATAATAATCGGCGCAGGCTCGGTAATAGATCTTCTGAAGTGGGCGGTAGAGGACGGCGCTGTGAGCAGGGTATTCCTTGAGTTCGTCATCGACCCAGAATTGCGCGGGGGACTTGGTAATGACTAGGAGCCAGTGATAACCCACGGGAACATCGATTACAAAATGGCTTGAGTGCGTAGTATTGCATTCGACATAGTGAATATGGGTCATCCGTACCCCTCCCTTTAAGCATGTCTTAAATATACCATAGTGAGGAAAATAGGAATGAAGATTCGAGTGAGAAAATCGCTGATATATCTGCATAGCCAAGTCTTAGGAGGGATAGTGAACGATGGTGAACATGGATAGGACGGAAATTCCCGCCGCATACATGAAGGCGGTTGGGAGTGGCAAGCAAGGCACAGTCAAGGACGTTGTTTATCCGGTAAAAAACTATATTAACTCGTCGCGCCAGCTCGTGACGGATCGCCGTATCGATGCCGAGGAAGCGGGAAGAGCCACGGTTAGTGGAGAGGCGATCATGAAATCCTGCAGCGTATATCTCCCAGCGGGTTACGAAAAATTCGATCCGGATACCCGTTACAATGTGTTGTACTTGCTTCACGGTGTAGGCGGAGACCATTACGAGTGGTTACGCGGCAAAGGGATTGAGGGCGGCAATTATTTCTTATGCAATATGTTGGACAATCTCATCGCGAGCGGCGATATCGATCCGATCATCGTCGTTATGCCGAATGGAAGAAGCTCGCATGATTGGACGGATTGTACTTTCAATTCCGAAGGAACCAACATGCTCGGATTCTACTATTTCGATTATGAGCTGAGATACGATCTGATTCCGTTCATTGAATCCACATTCAAGACATATGCGAATATTCGAGAGATGTCTCTGGAATCAGTTGAATACAGCCGAATGCACAGGGCTATCGCGGGTTTATCCATGGGCGGCATGCAGACATTGAATTTGATCCTTGGCGGTTATCGATGCGATTCCGCGGCTATTGCAGGAAAGGAGAGCGGTTGGAGCAACGGGCTTACCGAGACTGTTCCCGCGCGGGGGATGACCGATCTGTTCGCTTACTTAGGTGCCTTCTCAAACGCACCTACATCGAGCAACGGTAAGTTTCTGGGCTCGAGCATCGCATTGAGCGGCAACAGGCTTAAATTGTTATATATGACATGCGGAAATGCCGACAAAATATCTATCGATTGCTACACGCAATCGAACGAGGGACTTGCAGATATTGCAGGGGATTATCTCGATGCATATTACCAAGTCTCAATCAAAGATGGTGTACATGACTTCAACGTGTGGAACAGCGGCGCGTATCATTTTATTCGTCTGTCATTCGGGAAAGGAAATCACTAAGGGGAGATACGGATGAGCAAGACAACGATTACGAATCCGGTCATCTGGGCGGACGTCCCGGATGTGAGCGTGGTTCGAGTAGGAAACGTCTACTATATGGTGAGCACGAGCATGCATTCGATGCCCGGTTGCCCTATCATGAAATCGGAAAACCTGATGCACTGGGAGATCGTGAATTATGTTTTCGAGACCCTCGAGGATAACGACGCCCACAATTTGCTGGACGGCAAAGGTATTTATGGCCAGGGCTCATGGGCCGCAAGCCTTCGCCATTATGAAGGCATGTTCTACGTTTGCTTCTCTTGCAACGACATGAATCGCTTTTACGTTTATAGAACATCGGATATCGAGAACGGTCCATGGGAACGTTTCGTCATTCCAGGTCTTCACCATGATCCGGCCCTGTTGTTCGACGACGGAGGCGTATTTGTGATCTATGGCAACGGCGACATCCGGATTGCGGAGCTGACTGCCGATGCGACGGCTCATAAACCCGGTGGCGTCGATCAATTGCTGTTCGAGACGGAACGAGACGGGATCGGACTCCGGTGCGAGGGCTGCCATGCATATAAGTTGGACGGCTATTATTACCTGTTCTTCATTGAATGGCCGAGCACGGGAAACCGTCGCCGGAGGCAACTGGTCTATCGTTCGCGTGAGCTGCTTGGCCCCTACGAGCGCAGAATGCTAATCGACGACGACATGGGATACCGCAACAACGGCATCGCGCAGGGCGGCATTGTCGAAACGCCCGCCGGCGACTGGTATGCCGTGCTGTTTCAGGACCACGATGCGGTCGGCCGGATTCCTTGCGTGCTGCCTGTCTCTTGGGAGAACGGCTGGCCAGTTTTCGGCGTGGAGGGGAAGGTGCCTGCTTCATTCGAAGTGCCGATGCCGGGCTCGGAACCGAAGCAGCTCGTAATCAGCGACGAATTCGATTACTCGATTAACAAACTGGCGTTGAATTGGCAATGGAATCACAATCCGGATAACTCGCTGTGGTCCGTAACAGAACGGCCGGGCTGGCTGCGGCTGCGGACAGGGCATCTTGCCAGAAGTGTCGAATTTGCCCGTAATACCCTGACGCAGCGGACGCAAGGTCCAGCATGCAGCGCTTCAACAATGATCGATGCGGCGGGGATGAAGCCGGGAGACCGCGCTGGTTTGGTCGCGCTGGCCTTCCACTTCGGTGCGGTCGGCATTCTGGCAAACGAGAATGGGGAATTCCGCGTCTTCATGAGTGTCAAAGGTGATGATGGCAGCGAGCACACGATCGAGAGCCATCTTTACGCGGACAGTCTGATTTACATAAAAATCGATTGCATTTTCGATGACAGTGCGGACCTCGCTTACTTCTGCTATTCGGCGGACGGAGAGTTGTGGCACGAGATCGGGCAGCCGCTGAAGATGGAGTATACGCTGCATCATTTCATGGGTTACCGGTTCGGACTATTCAACTATGCCGCGAAAGAATCCGGCGGTTACACCGACTTCGATTATTTTAGGTATGCGAGGAGGAGCGGTTAGTACCTCTGACGCACAGGCACCACCACCAAAGCTAGCTGTGTGAGGCTAGCTCTTTTCAGATGCTACCCGACGAAGGGAAAATAAAAGTGATATAATCTTTTTTTAATGGCCCGAGCTGACAGTAAGGTGTCTATACTAGATTTGTAGGTGGGAAACAGCTAAAAAAGCGGAGGGGCAGACAGTGATAGTACGAACGGCAAAGAGCATGAAATCGGATATTTATAGCAAGTGGAGAAGACTGGCGCTGAAAATACCTTTTGTCTATTTCTTAGTAATCTTGATTACGGTGGCTTTCAGTTTTGTAGTGTTCAATAAAATATCTTCGAACTCAGCGCAGAACAAAATCAATGAGGCATCTCTTCAAACGATCACTTCCATAAAGACAAGCGTAGATTTAACGGTGGACAACGTAAATAACTATTCGAAAATGATTTTCTCGGATAATAATCTGCAAAATTTGCTAAGGAAAGGGAATGTGTATTCCAACCTGCAAACCCAGTCAAAGGTCAGCATGTATTTATACAATCTCATGCAAGCGGTTCCGATTATCGATTCCGTTCATATATTCGACAATTCCGGCCATCGTTTTTCCGTCGGAACGGAACAATCCCCGACTTTTACGATAGCGAACGTGGAAGAGGCTCCATGGTATCGACAAGTGGTATCCGAGAATGGAAAGTATATTTTGAAGTTAAACGGAAGCGGGGCGTTTTCGGACGTTTCCAAAGAAAATTTCGTATCCTTCATTCGATTGATCCGGGACATCGACAACACGTCGACGCTGGGGATTCTGGTCATCAATATCAAGGGAGACGCATTCGTACAGGCGTATTCTAATCTTCCGAATCAAAACTCCCTGCAGATCGTTATTTTGGATGAAAATAATCAGGTCATTTCTGCCAATTCAACAGAAGATAATCATTACGCGCTCTTTAAGCAGATGCTGGAAACAAACGATAATGAGATGAAGCAAGCATTCCAGCACAGCGCCTCTGGCTTCCTTACCATGAAATCCGGTTCACAGAAATATACGGTTTCTTATCTTTCGGACGGGAATTTCAATTGGAATTTTGCTAGTATAACGCCGCACAATTTAATTGATTCTACGAACAAATCGCTTGTCTTTTTGGCGCTTATTCTGCTTATTATTAACGGAACCGTTTTTTTCGCGAGTTCGTTTATTATTTCGCGCAGCATTATTCATCCTATACTTCAGCTCCTGCGATCCATGAAAAAAGCCCAAAGCGGTAATTTTCAGAAAGTAAACGCAGTGTCTAACAGTTATGAATTCGAACAATTATTTAACGGTTACAATAATATGATTGAACAAATCGATCAGTTACTGAAGCGGATTATTGAAGAGCAAAATACGATTCGCAAAGCGGAACTAAATACGCTTCAAGCTCAAATCAAGCCGCATTTTTTATATAACACGCTAGACTCTATTACATCGTTAGCGATGACCGGATTAAACGATCAGGTATGTGATCTGCTAGAGGCCCTAGGCAGTTATTATCGCATGAGTGTTAGCAAAGGACGGGACGTGATCACCGTTGGCGAAGAAGTCGACATGGTTCGGAATTATTTGAAAATCCAGAAAGTACGTTATCAAGATATTTTCGAGGTTCAGTATGATGTGGACGAGAGATGTAACCAGTTCCCGATTCTGAAACTGGTTATGCAGCCATTGGTTGAAAATTCGATCTATCATGGCATTCGGCCCAAAGGGACGAAGGGAACGATTCGAATCAGCGCGCATCTTGCGGAAGGGGCTATGAAAATATCGATTGCCGATGATGGCGTCGGGATGTCGGAAGATCAACTCGCGCAAATTCTGCAGACGGAACGTAAAGGACAAATCAAAAGCTTCGGCCTTTGGGGAACCATGGAACGTTTGCGTATTTTTTATGGAGATCGCAGCAATATCAGAATCGAAAGCGATCCGGGAAAGGGAACGACAATCACCTTTTTCATATACATGGGAGACTATACAACATGGACAAACTAAAGGTTTTGATCGTAGACGACGAACATCTCATACGGAATCTGCTCAGAATGCGCATAGACTGGGAGAAACAGGGGATGACGATCGTAGGCGAAGCTTCCAATGCGCAAGAAGCGCTCGATCTGGTGGATGAATGGAGACCGGATATTATATTGACGGATATTTATATGCCGTTCATCAACGGAATCGAGTTCAGCGGTATGGTCTTGGACAAGTATCCGGATATTAAAATCGTAATCGTAACCGGTCATGACGAGTTTGAATATGCTCAAAAAAGTATAAAACTCGGAATTTCGGATTTCATTTTAAAACCGATCCGCGCTTCGGAACTGCTCCATGTGACAGACAAGCTAAAACGTACAATCGAGCAGGAGCGTACGCGTGAAAAGGAATTTGAGAGGTTAAAGGAAGATCTGGAGCGGAACTTTCCGTATCTAAGGGAAAAGTTCTTGAACCAATGGTTATCGGGCGCCCTTTCTTTGGAAGAGATTAATGAAAAGGCGGAATATTTCAATATTCCGGCGCTCGGTTCGGGCGCATCTCAAATTGCCGTTATCGAAATTTCCTTGGCATCCCCGAAGCAATCAGAGGAACAGCTGATTCTCTTGGAAATGGAATGTAAAAACAAGACGGAACAATTTTTCCTAGATGATTCCAAAGTCGTCATTCTATCGGATGCCAGGAACCAAATCGTCTTGATAGCCTTTAACCGGGATTCGGATTTCGTCGGCGAGTGCGAACGGCTTCAAACCAACCTGATCGATTCCTACAATTGCTTCGTCAGCACCGGGATCGGGCGGAAACATGGAAATATACAGGAGGCACGCCTGGGATATCAGGAGGCTTGCCATGCGCTTCAATATAAAGCCTTTATCGGCAAAAATCAGGTGGTCTGTTTTGAAGACGTTGTCGATAACAAAGAACAACCGTATCGTTCGGATTCAGACCTTCTCCAGCAATTGCAGTTCTACATCAGCGTGGGTTCGTCCGAGCGAGCGATTCAAGTTCTGCATCAAATCTTTGACCTTTCGTTTGCGAGCGTGTCGCAGTTCCGAATGGCGGCGATGGATGTGATCACGGAATGCCAGCGAGCTGCCATCGAACAGCAAATCGAAAATGAGCACGTTATTGATAAAGAAACGCTGGTATCCATTCTTGCCGCGGATAATTTGCCTGAATTAATGACAATATTGGAGGGTTACGTCCTTCAACTTTCGACGACCATCCATGTGAAGAACCGGGCGAAAGAAGGTAACCTGATTAGCCAGGTGAAAGATTACCTTGAAACGAACATGGGCGACCCCGAGCTTGGATTAGCGAGCACCGCTGCGGCGTTTTTTGTCAGCCCGGGCCATTTGGGACGGCTTATGAAGAAAGAAAGCGGGCAAACGTTCGTGGAATATCTTACGAATATTCGCATGAAACGGGCGGAAGCTTTGCTGAAACAGACCGATTTAAAAGGGTACGAGGTCGGTGCCAAGGTGGGAGTCGCCGATCCGCACTATTTCAGCATTTTATTTAAGAAGAATATCGGCAGGTCCGTGAACGAATACAGAAACGTGAAATAATTGACGGAATATGTTCGAATTTTGAAAGCGGATGCACGTATTTTGAATGGAGCTAAAGCGCTTTCTTCCCTACAATAAAATTCGTAACAGCAAAACAACTAGGGAGGTTTATAAAATGAAAACGTTTCTAAAAAAGACAGCCGGCATTGTATTGGCTATGGGCATCGTAGGCAGCATGGCCGCATGCTCCTCTAATTCTAACGGGGAGAAGCAGTCGGAGAAGGGCGGAAGCGGCGAAACGATTAAGCTGAATCTATGGGATCAGTCTGTCGGCAATACGGATCCGTCGGCAAAATTGTTGCCGGAAATCATTAAAAAGTGGAATAGCGAACATCCCGACATTCAAATCGAACGGACAGGAACGACCGGCGAGCAGTATAAGACCAAAATCAAGACTGCCATTGCCGCAAACGAGGCGCCTGACGTATTTTACGGCATGGGTGGCGGTAGCTTCATGCAACCTTACATCCAGTCCGGAAATGTCCTTGAAATCACCAACTATGTGACAGACGACATCAAGACGAAGTTGGCCCCGGGTATGTTGAAAGCCATCGAAACGGATGGGAAAATTTACACATTGCCTGTTTATACACACATTGCCAATCTTTATGTCAATACCGAATTATTCGATAAAGCGGGAGCCCAAATCCCGACGAACTATTCTGAACTGCTCGCTGCGGTAGAGAAATTGAAGGCTGCGGGCATTACGCCGGCTCTTATGGGAGAGAAGGACCGCTGGCCCGGCATGTATTGGTACGACATCGTCGCGATGCGCCAGGCAGGAAATGACGCGGTTATCGAAGCGTTTAAAGATCCTTCCAAGTGGGATTCGCCCGATTTCGTTGCAGCCGCTACTAAGATGCAGGAGCTGGCAAAAGCAGGCGCATTCAACAGCAGCATGTTCAGCATGAGCTACGATGAAATGCTCGGCGCGTTTAATGCGGGCAATGGAGCCATGATGTTCCAAGCCAACTGGGTGAATGCCGGTATCGAAGACCCATCCACGGCAACCAAAGGCAAAGTTAAGGTCATTCCTTTTCCGATTTTCGAAGACGGCAAGGGTTCTGCTGCCGAATTGTTCGGCGGAGGCGTCGACGGCTTTTACGTCAGCAGCAGCACCAAACATCCGAAAGAAGCCGCTGAATTCCTTGCGTATTTAAGCGAGCAGCTCGGCACGAAAGGTTTTCTGGCCGGAGCAGGGCTTCCTAGCTGGAACATTGACGGGTTGGATACTTCGAGCCTGTCCACGCTTGACCAGTCCGCAGCAGACATCATGATAACGGCGACGTCGTTTATTACGTGGTGGGATAATATCCTCCCGGCAGAGTCGGCGGAAACGCACAAAAACTTAATCGCGCAACTCTTGGCAAGCGACATTACTCCGGAGGAGTTCTGCAAACAGATGGCCAAGCTTAAACCGACGGAACTTACGCTCTAATCAATAACAAACCGATAAGGATGTGGTTAGGGAACGATCCCTGACCACATCTTTTAATAGGAGGTCGATTATGAATTCCGTATTTTCGAATAAAACGGCATTAAGTATATTTGTTCTTCCCACTCTCATCATTTTTTGTACGATTGTCATGATTCCTATTTTCGTCTCGAGTTATTACAGTTTGCTCGACTGGAACGGTATCGGAAAAGGGACTTTTATCGGTCTGGAAAATTATGTAGAAATGTTCACGGATTCGAGAGCCCTAAAATCCATGCAAAATTCTCTCCTGTTTGCAGGGGCTTCGATTTTCATCCAATTGCCGATTTCTCTATTGCTCGCCCTTATCTTGGCGTCCACGGTCAAGTGGGAGGGCTTTTACCGTACGGTCTATTTCATCCCGGTTCTCATTTCGACCGTCGTCATCGCGCAACTGTGGTCCAAAATTTACAATGCGGACTATGGCTTGTTGAACACGCTGCTCAAGAGCGTAGGGCTTTCGAGTTGGGCACAAGATTGGCTCGGCCAGAAAGATACCGCCCTCGTCTCTTCGTTTATACCGACCCTATGGCAATATATTGGATATCATATGCTATTGATGTATGCCGGCGCGAAGTCGATTTCTCAGGATATATTCGAAGCGGCTAAGATTGACGGGGCTTCCCGCATACGGACAGCATTCTCCATCACTATTCCGTTAATGAAGCCGATTCTCAAAGTATGTCTCGTCTTTTCCATGATCGGTGCGCTCAAAGTATTCGATCTGATATACGTGTTGACGGGTGGAGGTCCGTTTTTCTCCACTGAAGTGCCAAGCACGCTGATGTACACGACCATATTTGATACGTACCGGTATGGCTACGGCAGCGCATTATCGGTCTTTATTATCTTGGAATGTTTAGTGTTCACTGTAATCATTAATAAATTTATTAAAACCGATTAGGAGGTGAGAAAAGTGAGTACTACAACAGTAGTCATACAGAAAAGACCAGGCTTCATTGGGAAACTCCTGTTGCAAGCGTTTTTGGTTCTGGTAGCGATCACGCAGATTTATCCTCTAGTGTGGCTAGCATTTTTCTCACTGAAAGATAATGGTGAGATTTTCAGCGGAGATGTGCTGAGTTTTCCAAAAAAGTTCCTTTGGAGCAACTATGCCAAGGCGTTATCCGACGGAAATATTTTGTCATATTTTTTCAATAGCGTGTTGGTGACAGCCCTAAGCATTATTCTGGTTTTGATTCTTGCTTCTATGACGGGCTATGCCATCACGAGGATGAACTGGAAACTCAGCAATTTAACGATGACGCTGATCCTTCTCGGCATGATGGTGCCGATTCACGCGGCTCTGCTGCCGCTGTTTATGGTCCTGAAGAACTTACACTTGTTGAATACCTATTGGTCCTTGATTATTCCTTATGTTGCTTTCGGAATTCCTATGGCAGTGTTCATCCTCGGCAGCTTTTTCAAGGGAATCCCCCGCGAGTTGGAAGAATCCGCGGTTATCGACGGATGCGGGATCTACAGAACTTTCTTTTCCATTATATTGCCGCTTGTTAGCCCGGCGGTGGCAACGGTAGCGATCTTTACGTTCCTTTCCTGTTGGAACGAGTTGATGTTCGCGGTAACATTCATTAATAATACAGCCTATCAGACGCTGACGGTCGGTATGATGTCGATGGTGGGAACCTATATTACGCAATGGGGAATTATCGGGGCAGGCCTCATGATCTCGACAATCCCGACGATTATCATTTATCTGCTCCTTAACAAACAAGTACAGAAAAGCATGATTGCTGGTGCTGTCAAAGGGTAAAGAACGCTAATTCCTATAACGAAAAGAGATTAAAGAAGGAGATTTGTGATGAATACAACGATTACCGTAAATACCGATCAGACTTCCGGTACGATCAGTCGTCATATATACGGGCATTTCGCCGAGCATCTCGGACGCTGCATTTACGAAGGCATCTGGGTCGGAGAGGATTCGCCGATTCCGAATACTCGGGGGATCCGCAACGACGTGCTGCAAGCGCTGCGCAACCTCTCCATTCCGGTGCTCCGGTGGCCGGGCGGTTGTTTCGCCGACGAGTATCATTGGAAGGACGGTATCGGTCCGAGGGAACAGCGCAAGCACATGGTCAACACGAACTGGGGCGGCGTCGTGGAGAACAACCACTTCGGCACGCATGAGTTCTTCGACCTGTGCGAACTACTCGGCACTGAACCTTATATCTGTGGCAATGTTGGCAGCGGCTCGGTCCAGGAAATGCAGGAGTGGGTCGAATACATGACGTTCGACGGCGAGTCGCCGATGGCGAATTGGCGCAAGGCGAATGGCCGCGAGAAACCGTGGGAATTGAAATATTTCGGAGTTGGCAATGAGAATTGGGGCTGCGGCGGCAACATGCGCCCGGAATATTACGCTGACGAGTACCGCAGGTACCAGACCTACGTGCGGAATTATGGCGAGAACCGGATCTATAAAATCGCAGGCGGCGCGAATACCGACGATTACCGCTGGACCGAGACGCTGATGCGGGAAGCGGGCCAACACATGGACGGCCTCAGCTTGCACTATTATACCGTTCCCGGAGGCTTCGAGCTTAAACGTCCCGCAATCGGCTTCGACGAAGCGGAGTGGTTCGAGACGATGCAGCAGGCGCTTCGCATGGACGAGCTGATTACGCGCCACTCATCGATCATGGACCAATACGACCCGAAGAAGCGGGTCGGCCTGATCGTGGACGAGTGGGGGAACTGGTTCCAGGTAGAACCGGGCACGAACCCAGGTTTCCTTTACCAGCAAAACTCTTTGCGGGATGCGCTGGTGACGGGGCTGCATTTTCACGTGTTCCACCGGAACTGCGAACGCATTCACATGGCAAATATTGCTCAGACGGTCAACGTACTTCAGGCGATGATCCTGACCGAAGGAGCGAAGATGTTGCTGACGCCGACGTACCACGTCTTCGAAATGTTTAAGGTGCACCAGGACGCGGAGGCGCTCGCTCTCGTTCTCAATACCGGTGATTACGTCGTTGGCGGCGAGACGATCCCGCAAGTTAGCGGGTCGGCATCGAAACGGGCCGACGGCACGATCGACATTAGCTTATGCAACGTTGACCCGAACTGCGAGGCACCGGTCACGCTGCGGCTTCGCGGCTTAACGGGCATGCCGAAAGTAAGCGGTCGTTTGTTGACGCATGCGGACATGAACGCGCATAATACATTCGAGCAGCCGGAGACGGTGGCACCGCAACCGTTCGATGGCGTGACGGACATCAGCGCGGAAGGGCTGTCAGCGACGTTGCCGCCGATGTCCGTCGCGGTAGTCACGCTGCGTTTCTAGACATGCAAGCGACCAACGGTTGCAAGGGATGCAAGGCGGACGTTCGGGTGACACGCGGTCAAATTAACCGGCTTCTGTCCGCGATGGAGGGCAAAGGCTTCGTCTTCGTCGGCGACGATACGTACGGCGCCCGGCTTGATGCCTGCCGGGCATGCCCGTCGCTAGAGTACGGGAATACGTGCATGCAATGCGGTTGCCTGGTCGATGTGCGCGGGAAGCTCGCCGAGAAGGATTGCCCGCATCCCGGAGGCTCGAAGTGGAGCGTGCCGAACAGTATTGAAACAGGCCGAAAAAGTGCTTCATTTCGAGAATAGGAATTACAAATAAGGGAGAGATTTGAAATGAACAAAGCGCCCCAGCCCCATAAACCGCTGGTTACGCACATCTATACCGCGGACCCGTCCGCTCATGTATTCGAGGGCAAAATCTACATCTATCCGTCACACGATATCGATCATGACGGACCCGACAATGATAACGGCGATCAATATGCCATGGAAGACTATCGTGTGCTATCGCTTGAGAACTTCGATTCGCCTGTCATCGATGAAGGCCAAGTCCTTCATCTGAACGATATCCCCTGGGCTTCCAAGCAGCTCTGGGCTCCGGACGCCGCTTACAAGAGCGGCACCTACTATCTGTTTTTCCCGGCGAGGGATCATCAGGGGATTTTCCGGATCGGAGTCGCGACGGCAAAATCACCGGTCGGTCCTTTTGTGCCGCAGCCGAATTATATCGAGGGAAGCTTCAGCATTGATCCGGCCGTGTTCGTCGATGAGGACAATCAGGCCTACATCTATTTCGGCGGCTTATGGGGCGGCCAGTTGGAGAAATGGCAGACCGGAACGTTCGAGCAGAACGCCGTGGGACCTGACGCAGATGCGCCCGCGCTTGGACCGCAGGTTGCGCTGCTTAGCGAGGATATGCTTTCTCTCCAAGGAGAGTCTCAGGAAATTTCCATCGTCCATGAGGATGGCAGCCCGATTCTAGCTGGTGATGAGGACCGTAGGTATTTCGAAGGACCCTGGGTGCACAAGTATAAAGGCTGGTACTACCTGTCCTACTCTACGGGAACCACGCACAAGCTTGTCTATGCCGTCAGTCGGAATCCGATGGGACCTTATACTTTCAAAGGGACCATCCTGACCCCGGTGATCGGCTGGACAACCCATCATTCGATTGTCCAGTTCGAAGACAGATGGTATCTGTTCTACCATGACAGTTCCTTGTCGGGTGGTGTAAACCACAAGCGCTCCGTTAAATACGCGGAGTTGCATTACAACGAGGATGGAACGATCCAAACTATCGATCCGAACAAGTAACAAGATGCCAGCACGCGGAAGATTCTGAGAGACAGGGTTATGTTTATTAAGAACGATATCACACCTAATGAAGACAGCTGATTGTATTTAGCTGTCTTTTCCTTGTTGGATGTAAATCCTCGCTCTATTCGAACCGAGAATGATCGATAGCCACGTATTTCTCACCGACTAGGATGAGAGCGCTGGCCTTCGATAAAAACCATCTAAATTTTGGAATATTATACTATGAAAACGCATTCATAATCATGGTAAAATAAGAATTATTATCAGAGGAGAGGGTCCAGATCTTCAACGTTCTGCTTGTAGACGACGAACCGCTCGTCCTGGAAGGCTTGGCGTTCATGATCGATTGGGAAGGTCACGGCTTTCGTGTCTGCGGCGAAGCGTGCGATGGGGAAGAAGCGCTGGACCGGATCCAGGAGTTGAACCCCGATCTGGTCGTGACGGACGTCAGCATGCCGGTCATGGATGGGCTGCAGTTGATCGAGCACTGCACGAAGGCCTTGAAAGCGTCGTGCCGTTTCGTCATTCTGAGCGGGCACGATGATTTCGCTTCCGCCCAGAAAGCGCTGACGTACGGAGTGCTCGATTACTGGTTAAAGCCGATCGACATCGAGGAAATTCACGCTACACTCGGAAAGCTTCACAGTGAGTGGTCGCATCCGTACGGGGACGGCACCGCGGGTTCGCCGCCTACGGCCGCACCGCTTGAAGCGGCTTGGACGGTCCCGGATGCCGGCGATCCGCTATTCGATGCGGAGGATCAAATGTTGCTAGCGATCAAAGCTGAAGACGGGGCGACGATCGACGAAGCGGCTGAACGGCTCTGCCGCCAATTGCAGCTTTCGTTCGGGGGTGATGGGGAAGCCGGAAAGGCGTTCTTGTCGAACGTACTGTTGGAGCTGCTATGGAAAGTAATGGATGGAGAGGTGACGAACTCGGCTCCTGGGGGCGAACACGACCTCTCGCTTCCGGTCCTGTCGAACAGGGCAGACCGCTGGCCCGACGTCTTGGCGTCGTTTGCCCGCAAGGCGGCGGAGCAGTTGGCGCGGCAACGGTCCGTGACGGGCCCCGCGTGGGAGGCGGCCCGATTCATTCGGGAGCGCTACCGCGAGCCGCTTCAACTGCAGACCATCGCGAGAACGCTCCATTTCCAGCCTGCCTATCTGGGTCAGTTGTTCAAGAAGCAGATGGGCATGTCTTTCCTCGACTACGTTCACCGTACGCGGGTCGAGGCAGGCCGCAAGCTTCTGCGGAGAACGGATCTGAAAATCGCCGAAATAGCCCGGATGGTCGGATACGCCGATCCCGAGCAATTTGCCGCGAAATTCAAGCAATGGATGGACATGACCCCTTCCCAATACAAAAACGGCTGACTAGAAGGAGGCCCCCGCATGCGCAAACCTATCGGATGGTTGGGCTTCGTTAACAACATTCCGCTCAATTGGAAGTTCACTCTCATCTACCTGTTTTGCGTTCTGTTGCCGATCCTGACGATCAACGTCCTCTTCTTCCGGCAAATGTCGGAGAACATCCAATCCCGGGAGCAGAACAACCTTCAGATGACAATCGAGCGGGCGGCCAAGAATGCGACGGACATGATCGAAGGTGGCGTGACGCTGAGCCATTCCGTGGCGACAGACCGTATATTGTACGAGATGCTGGACAAGGAATACGCCGATGTTGTCGATTTCTATGAAAGCTTCAATGAGTTGCTGACCGGCAAAATGAGGCCGTTTATGTCCGCCTACACTCACGTAGAGAACATTTCGGTGTTCACGGAAAATCCGACAGTCGTAAGCGGCAGCAATTTCTTCGTGCTGGACGAAGCGGCGAAGCGCAGTCTTTGGTACGAGGCAGCCTCCAATTCGCCGTCGGCCGTCAATGTCCTCATGTACACCGATGTCGACCCGATGAACGCGAAAGCGAGTAAGGAATACTTCAGCATCGTGCGCAAACTGAACGAGTACCCGCTGTACGGGCGTTATGCCAAATATTTGCGCATCGATCTCAAGCTCAGCAGCTTCGACGAGATTCTGGAACAGGAGAAGCCGTACATGACGCTCAGCATGCTGGATCCGCAAGGCAGGGTGCTGTTCCCCTCCTCCCAGTTCATGGGGCAGACCGGATCGGCGGACAGCGGCGAGGACGAGGGCTTGATGTTCCATAGTTCCCTGGGCAAGGCATCTTATATCCGCGGATGGACGCTTGTCGGTCTTGCAGAAGAGGGCCGTTTCCAGACGGCCGTCCAGAGCTCAAAGCGTTTCATCTGGGTACTGGCCGCCATCAGCACGTTGCTTCCGACTTCGCTCATCTTCATCATGCTGCGTTCATACAATTACCGGATTCGCCGGCTGTCCCGCCATATGGATAAAGCGACCAACGAGAAGTTCGACTTGATCGAGCTGCGTGAAGGCAAAGACGAGATCGGCGGATTGATCCGGAGCTACAACCGGATGGCCGCCCAGATCGAGTCGCTCATTAACGATGTTTACAAGCTCGAAATCCAGCAGAAGGACATGCAGCTGGAGCAGGTGCGCGCCGAGATGAAGCTGCTGCAAAGCCAGATGAACCCGCATTTTCTGTTTAACACGATGAACGCCCTGCTCGTCGTCAGCGTGAAGAACGGCTACACGGAAGTGGCCGATATCATCCGGAACTTGTCCCAATTGTTGCGTCGGATGCTCAGTTGGTCGGACTCCGCCGTCACGTTGCAAGACGAACTTCATTTTACGGAAATGTATTTGAAAATCGAAAAATTCCGGTTCGCGGATCGGTTTGACTACGTCTTCAACATCGAAGATGAAACCGCAAGTTGCCTGGTGCCGAAAATGTGTATCCAACCGCTTGTCGAGAATGCGTGCAAGCACGGGCTGCAGGCAGTCAAAGGGAAGCGTTTTATTCGCATTGAAGCCCGGCGAGCGGACAATTATTTGTTTGTGCTGGTCGAAGATAACGGTAAAGGCATGGATGAGGATCGGTTGAACGAAATCCGAAGCATGATGAACGGAAGCCTCGATTCGGACGAGAATGTGGGCATGCGTAACGTCTATAAGCGGCTACGGCTACATTACGGGGAACGCGTCGATTTTTACATCGACAGCCATCCGGACAAGGGCACTCGAATCAGCTTTCGGATTCCTGCCTTATCCGCTGATGAAGGGGGGAGAAGAAATGTACTCGGTTCTGCTAGTGGATGACGAACCGTGGGCGATCGAAGGCTTACAAATGTTCGTTGATTGGGAGAAACTCGGCTTTCGCGTCTGTGGTGTGTGCGAGAACGGCGCCGAGGCGCTGTCGGCGGCGCGCGAGTTGATGCCGGATGTCATCGTGACGGATATCCGGATGCCGGAGATGGACGGTTTAGAGCTGATTGGAAAATTGCACGAGGAGCGGGGATCCCCTTCCGAACTCGTCGTGCTCAGCGCCTACAGCGAGTTTGTGTTCGCCAAACGCGCCATGCAACTCGGCGTCCATCATTACTTGCTGAAGCCGGTCATCGGAGAAGAGGCGGAGGAGGTGCTGTCGCAGATCCGCTTGCGGCTGGACACCCGCCGGGCGTTACAGAGTAAGGTGGACGGTGGCGGTGAAGAGGAGTCGCTGCCGGCTCTGGTCGCGCATCGGATGAAGGATGTGCTGCAATCGGTCGAAGATGCGGACCGGGTCCGTGCGACGGAAGTGATCGATAGCATATTCAGGGAGCTGGGTGGCCGTTCGTTCGAATGGGCCGAGCTGTTCGCGGGCTCGTTGACCGTTCAATGCAGCAAGCTAATTCGCGGATTAGGCGGCGATCCAGCCTTGTTGCTACGCCCCTTTCCGGAACCGGATTCATACGGGATGGATGCCGGGCAGGTGTCCGTGCAGACGCGTATTCTCTCGTATGCGGAGCAAGCGATCGGTGCGGTGCAATCGATTCGCGAACGCAGGCCCGGCAGCACGATGGCCGAGGTTGACAGATACGTCTGTGAGAATTATCGCAGCCCGCTGTCGATCCGGGAAGTAGCGGCGAGGTTTTATTTGAACCCCGTTTATCTGGGGAAGGCATACCAGGATAAATTCGGCTGCGGATTGCTTGATCGGATTCACGATTTGCGGATCGCCGAGGCATGCGAGAAGCTTCGCGGCACAGCCGGGTCGACCGGCGCTATTGCAGAGCAGGTCGGGTATGCGCACTACCACCATTTTCTGCAGCATTTCGAACGGCGTACGGGTAAAAAGCCGGTGGAATACAGAGCTTCGAAAGGGTGAAGGTTCGAAATGGTATCCTGTAGTGGAAACCGAAATTTAAGGGGGATCCCCATTTAATCCGTGAATTGAAACCGCCTTCAAGAAAGCGCTACCATAAGAGAAGCAAGACGAATGCGCGCCGTCTTGCGTCACATCCGCTGAGGAGGATTTATCATGGGGGTTCGAACAAGAAAAGCGGCCTTAGGGTTGCTCATGTTGATTCTGACGTTCAGTATTATTGCGTCAGCTTGCTCCAAGAACGGAAACAATGAGAGCAGCCCGTCGTCATCTGCGTCGCAGAGCACGAAAGAAGCCAGTTCGTCTGAATCGAGTTCGGCTGAAACGAAAGTGGAGCCGCTTACCATTTCCTTGTTTACAGCTGCTACGATTATCCCGACGGATGACAACAAAATCTATCAGGAAATCAAGAATCAGCTCGGCGTAACGCTGAAGGAAGAATATTTGGTCGGCGATATCGAGCAGAAGCTCGGCGTTATGATCGCCGGCGGCGATTACCCGGACATGATTACGGCGAATACGAAGCTGACGGCGGCCAAAGCGGTCATTCCGCTGGAAGACTTGATCGAGCAGCACGCACCGAACTTGAAGAAGCACTTCGGAAAAGTGTGGGAACAATTGAAAGACCCGGCGGACGGTCACATCTACTGGTTGCCGAACTACGGGGTTTATCAAGGCGACTTCAAGCCGACGGATTACATGGGACCGGGATTCTATATCCAGAAGGCGATTCTCAAAGAAAACGGTTATCCGAAAATCAAGACTCTGGACGAATACTTCAAGTTGATAGAAGATTATGCGGCCAAGTACCCTGAGATCGACGGCCAACCGACGATCGGTTTCACATCGCTCGCTTTCGACTGGCGCGACTGGGGTCTGCGCAACGCGCCGCAGCATTTGGCCGGCCATCCGAACGACGGCGGCGTCCTCGTCGATCCGAATACGAACGTCGCAACGCTATATTCCGCTACGGATACAGCGAAGCCGTACTATAGTAAGCTGAACGAAATCAATGCCAAAGGCCTGATGGACAAAGAAGCGTTCGCGCAAAACTTTGACCAGTATCTAGCGAAGGTGTCCAGCGGCCGCGTGCTCGGCATGTTCGACCAACGCTGGAACTTCCTTGTAGCCCATGATTCACTCGTCTCTCAAGGCAAGTTCGACCGCACTTACGTCGGCTTCCCGCTCGTCTATGACGCGAACACGAAGGACTACTATCTTGACCGTCCGCCGATCAACTTGAACAACGGATTCGGCATCACGGTCAACGCCAGGGATCCAGAGAAAATCATCAAGTTCATCGACACGATGCTCTCGGAGAAATGGCAGAAGCGCATGAACTGGGGCGAAGAAGGCTTCGACTATCTCGTCGGCGACAACGGACTCTACTACCGGACGCCGGAAATGCGCACACAACAAGAAGACGTCACTTGGAGGCAGAAGTACAAGGCGGAATCGCTCTGGGGCTATCTTCCTAAATTGGAGGGCAACTATCCGGACGGCAACGCCGACGGCGCGGGCAACCAGCCGGACGAATTCTTCGCGAACTTGAAGGACATCGATAAAGAGCTGTTGACCGCCTACGGCTACAAAACGTGGACCGACTTCTTCTCGGCGCCGGTGGATAACCGCGTATCGTACCCGGCATGGAACATCGACCTCATCGAAGGCTCCCCTGCGAAAGTCGCCAACCAGAAGATGAAGGATCTGGACTTCAAGTATTTGCCGAAGGCGATCTTAAGCAAACCGGAAAAATTCGAAGAAGTATGGTCTGAGTATGTCGGCCAGATGGGCAAAGTGGATACGCAAGCCTATCTGAATCGAGTCAACGAACAACTGAAATGGCGCTCTGACACTTGGACGAGTAAATAAGACGAAGGAGGGCGGAAGGTTGGAGCGATTGTTCCGGCCTTCCGCCCTTTCAAGACAGGAGGCGGAACCGATGCCGCAGCATACGGTCCACAAGGTTGAAATCGCACCTCAGTCCGCTCCGCGGACCGAAACGTTCTGGAGGAAGATGGTCCGCCAGCGACAATTGATCATCATGTCTTTCCCGATGGTGTTATACGTCCTGCTCTTTGCCTATGGTCCCCTCTGGGGCTGGCTGATGGCGTTCCAGGACTTTAAGCCGATGGCGGGAGTCTCGATCTTTGAACAGAAATGGGTCGGACTGGATCAATTCAAGTTTCTGTTTCTGGATGAAGGCTTCACCCGGGTTCTTCGCAATACGATCGCGATGAGCTTCATCTCGCTCATCCTTGGGTTTGGCACGGCGATCGGCTTGGCACTGCTGCTGAACGAAATCAAGAAAACAGGCTTCAAGCGGTTAATCCAGACCATCTCGTATCTTCCGCACTTTCTATCTTGGGTTATCGTGACCGGTCTCGTCTCGATGTCGTTATCCACCGAAAGCGGCATCGTGAACATCGTGCTCATGAAGCTCCATATCATCAATGAACCGATTCTGTGGCTGGGCGAAGGCAAGTACTTCTGGGGAATCGTTGGGATGACCAACGTCTGGAAGGAAGTCGGCTGGAACACGATCATTTACTTGGCGGCCATTGCATCCGTCGACCCGTCCTTGTACGAAGCGGCGGAGGTAGACGGCGCGGGGCGCTACCGCAAAATATGGAACATCACGCTGCCCGGCATCAGGCCGATTATCGTCATCCTGCTGATCATGAACGTCGGCTGGATTCTGAATGGCGGCGGCTTCGACATTCAATATTTCCTCGGCAACGGACAAGTGCTCGACTGGTCGGAGACGATCGACATATTCGTCCTGAAGTACGGTCTCAAACTCGGGAACTACTCGCTCGGCGTCGCAGCCGGCATATTCAAAACCGTCGTCAGCATCATACTACTCTACTGCGCGAATTTAATCGCCAAGCGTCTCGGCGAAGAGCGACTTATATAAGGAGGGCTCCGCATGCAAACTGCCAACAAAATATTCAAGACGGAGCCGCTCCTGTTTCATACGTTTAACGTCATATTCATGCTGTTCGTCGCGGTTGTCACATTATATCCGTTCCTCAACACGCTGGCGGTCTCATTCAACTCAGGCCTCGATACGACGCGCGGCGGTATCTACGTGTGGCCGCGGGAATGGACATTCAAGAACTATGAAGCGGTATTCGCGACCGGCAAAGTGTACCACGCGTTCTGGGTGTCCGTCGCCCGGACCGTGATCGGCACGGTGGTCAGCGTCTTCCTGACCACTATGCTGGCGTATACGATTAGCCGTAAGGAGTATATGTTCCGCAAGCCCGTCACGCTGATTTTTATTCTTACGATGTATTTCAGTGCCGGCCTCATTCCTTCGTATTTTTTGATCAAGGATCTGCACCTGCTGAATACATTTCTTGTTTATATTCTGTTTCCGGGAGCTGGGGCAGGGCTGATCAGCGCGTTTAACATGCTTGTCGTCCGTACCTACATTCACACGCTGCCGGAAAGCTTGATCGAATCGTCTAAGATAGACGGCGCGAGCGACTACCGGGTATTCTTCAGCATCATTTTGCCGCTTTGTACGCCGGTGATCGCGACGATCGCGTTGTTCACGGCCGTCGGCCAATGGAACACGTGGTTCGACACGTTCATCTTCGCCTCGTCCAAGCCGAACCTGAGCACGCTTCAATTCGAGCTGATGAGGCTGCTGTCTTCATCGGTGAATTCCAATGCCAATCCGAGCTTGTCGTCTACAGCTGCCAAGGATACCGCAACGATGATTACGCCGCTGTCGATCCGAGCCGCCATTACGATGGTTGCATCAGTGCCGATTCTGGTTGTGTATCCGTTCCTGCAACGGCATTTCGTATCGGGATTGCAGCTAGGGAGCGTGAAGGAGTGACATAGGCGTATTTGTCCCATCGAACGCACGCTCGTAACCCTTGGTTATATTGATCATAAAAAAAGCCCTCAAAGGGGCTTTTTTTTACTTCATATGTTGACATAGCCTCTCAAACTTCATTATACTTTTAATGAACAACTGTTGATTAACTTATTTTACTCGAGGGGGATTTGGCATGCGTTTAGAAGGTAAAGTAGCGGTAGTTACCGGAGCAGCATCGGGTATGGGGAAAGCGATTGCGGAGTTGTACGCGAAAGAAGGAGCTAAAGTCGTCGTCTCCGACTTGAACATCGAAGGCGCGGAAGCGGTTGCGGCCGGTATTAGAACGAACGGTGGCGCAGCTATCGCAGTAAAAACAAACGTTGCCGACTTGAACGATATCAATACAATGATCGATACGGCAGTTAATGAATACGGAACGCTTGATATTTTGGTTAACAATGCCGGCATTATGGATAACATGGCACCCGTGGGCGACGTAAACGACGAGAAATGGGATCTTATATTCGATATCAATACGAAAGGCGTCATGCGCGCGATTCGCAAAGCGATTCCGATCTTCCTGGAGAAAGGAAAAGGCGTCATCGTGAATACGGCATCGACGGGCGGGTTCAGCGGGGCGCATGCGGGCGCAGCATACACGGCTTCCAAGCATGCCGTAATCGGTATCACTAAGAACACTGGTTTCATGTATGCGCAGAAAGGCATTCGCTGCAACGCGATTGCGCCGGGCGCGACGATGACGAACATTGCTTCGACGATGACGAACGTGAACGAGTTCGGCGCTTCGCGTACGAAAGTTACCCAAGGCGTCATTCCACGGGTCGGACAAGCGGAAGAAATCGCGCAAGTGGCTCTGTTCCTGGCATCGGACGAATCGAGCTTCGTGAATGGCGCGGTTATCGCAGCTGACGGCGGTTGGACGGCAGGCTTCTAATTCGGCTATTGGCTGAAAAAGGTTCGGCATAACGCAAAGGCTACAAGCAGACAGGCTGCTTGTAGCCTTTTTATTCCCTTCGGATGATGCTTCGATCTCCTGCAATAACGTATACAATTCCCATTTCACGTTATATAATTCACAACAGATTAAAGTTATTGAACAGATGAGAATAAAACCGTACATTTAGTGAATCGTAGCCATTGTAATAAGTGGGGAATATAGGACATGAACGATAATGATTTAAGAGTCGTTAAGACGAAAAAAGCATTGCATCAAGCGCTTCTGGCTTTACTAAAGACCAAAACGCTCGAATCGATTTCCGTATCCAACCTTTGCCGCGAGGCTCATGTTAATAGGGGCACGTTTTATTTGCATTACAAGGATATCGGGGAGCTGTTCGACGAGCATCTTCACGATTTGCTTCAAGATTTGGAGGACTCGTATTACGAGCCTTACCGGCATGTGTCGCGATTAATTCCGAACCATCTCGACCCTTCGACGATTCGTATCTTTCATCACGTGAAGAAATACCAGCCGTTCTATGAGATCGTGTTCGATAAGAAGTCGCCGCTGTCGTACTATTATTCGTTGTTAGTGAAAATCAAAAGCTTAATGCAGGATGTCTCATCGGTGAACCAACTGGAAGATAGACAATTAGATCTCTCCATGCTGGTCGCTTATCAAGCCAATGCGATTATGGGATTGCTCATCCAATGGAGCATGGACGGCTTTGCCCGCAGCCCGGAGATTATGAACGAACAGCTCGCCTATTTCTTGAAGATGCAGCATAAGGATTCGTCGCCAGAATAGTCACAAAAGCCGGGTCCTGCATAGGACCCGGCTTTTGTTTGCCGCACGGCATTATCGAAGCTCTAAACTTCCTATAACAGCTGTTATTCAGCTTTTACAAGAATCTTCACCTGATTTTTTTCTTTCAAAAGAGCTTCGAAGCCTTCTTCAATAACATCATCTAGCTTGATCCGTTTTGTTACTAGTTTCTCGGCAGAGAAGTAGCCTTGGCCCATCAAACTAATAACGGCAGGGAATACGTTACGATAACCGATAATCCCTTTAATGGTGCGCTCCTTCATTACAACGTTATTAGGATGAACTGGCGCTTCTTTCTCGAAGATACTGACAATCATCAATTCGCCGCCAACTTTCGTCGAGTTAAGAGCTTGCGTAAGAACCGGAGGCACGCCGGTGACTTCAAACGCGACATCTGCGCCGCCGTTCGTGCGGTTGTGGATTTCTTCCACGACATCGTATTCTTTAGGGTCAATTACGATTGCGCCTAGCTCGGTTGCTTTTTGCTTCCGCTCTGCCGATAGCTCAACAGCGTAGATCTCTGCTGCTCCGGAGGCTTTCAATGCTTCGATAACGAGCAGACCAATTGGACCAGCTCCGAATACGATCGCTTTATCGCCAACTTTGAGCTTGCTTTGACGGACGGCATGAAGCGCGACTGCGGAAGGTTCCACAAGCGCTCCTTGCTCGTAGGAAATGCTATCAGGTATTTTATGAACCATTGATTGTTCAGCAGCTACGTATTCAGAGAAACCGCCGCCGCCTCCAGCAAGACCGAGGAATCCCATGGTGGAGCAAAGGTTATAATAGCCCGACTTACAAGCATCGCAATGACCGCATGTATAGATAGGTTCAACAACGACACGATCACCAACCTTAACTTTAGTTACTCCCTCGCCAACCTCAACGACTTTACCGGAAAATTCATGTCCCATAACGATAGGTGCTTTTTCTCCAGTGATGGGATGAGGTTCTCCGTTAGGAATGAAAATCGGACCTGCTGTATATTCATGTAAGTCGCTGCCGCATATGCCGCACCATTCGACTTTGATTTTAACTTTTCCAGGTAATGCAGTCGGTTCTTCAATATTTTCTAGACGTAAATCTTTTTGGCCGTGCCATCTTAATGCTTTCATATCTGTCATCTCCTTAGAAGTGTAGAAGTACAAATAATATCGGAAATAAACCGATGTTTTAGGAAACGTTTCCGAAATACACTATGTCACTGTACAGATAAAATGTCAATATGATTAACGATTGTTGCTAGAACATTATTCGTTGAAAACCAGATATGTTATAATGATGAAGGAATGTAAGAATACTATTATGGAAATGATTCCGTATTCGTGAGGTAGTGATGAGCTTGGGAGATCATAAAGTTACGATAGAAGTCGTAGCTGCTAGAGCCGGCGTTGGGATTGCAACCGTCTCCAGAGCTATTAATAATATGGGCGGTATTAGTCCGAAGACGAAGGCGAAAGTGCTGGAAGCCGTCGAGGAGCTTGGATTCATTCCGAATTCCAATGCGCAGAACCTGAAGCTTCGCCAAACCAAACAGATTGCCTTGGCCGTACCCGATATTCGAAATGCTTTTATTCCGGAGATTGCATATTCCGTCGAACAGGTAGCGAAGCATGCCGGCTATCGTGTCGTTCAGATTAATACGTTAGGAAATACAAGATCGGAATTAGAATTGCTTCGCGATATCAAGAAGCTTCATGTAGATGGGCTCATTATCTTGCCGCTTGCTTATCCTAGAACGCTTATGGAGCTCATTAATAAAACCAAACTTCCCATCTCGATCATCAATTACGGCAAAAAAATAGATCCGGACGTTAAAGCGGACATTGTAAGTCTTTCCACGCAAGAGGGCCAGTTGGTTATGGAACATCTGATCAGTATCGGAAGAACGAGAATCGGCTATGCAGGTGCTCATAAAGAAATCATCGAGGAGAGATTTTTTGCTTATGAGGATGCCTTAGAGCAAGTTGATCGATCGTTGGTTTATTTCGGTGATGATTTCTCACTGCAAACGGGAGCTAAAGCAGCGGATTATTTTGTTAGTTTGACCCACATGCCAGATGCCATCTATGCCGGAAATGATATGGTCGCGATAGGGCTGTTGAATCGCTTTAAGGAATTGGGGGTTCGCGTGCCCGAAGATATCGCAATCGTGGGAATCGATAACAATATACTATGTACGATTACAACTCCAAAGATCAGCTCCGTAACCATCATGGGGACAGAAGTGGCTAAAGTGGCGACGGAGCTATTGCTGCAGCGCATACTTGAGCAAAAGATAGGCCTCTATGAGAGGGTACTGTTTGAACCGAGACTGATCGTGAGAGAATCCAGTTTAGCGCGGACTCACATTACTCAGCGCATTGAGTAATGGTATATCTTGGATGAATCTATTAATGATAAAATGAATAGATCATATAGAAAAGGGGATTAATAGGATGACCGCAAGTAAAACAACTGTTTTATTTCAAGGGGATTCTATAACGGATGGGGCTCGATCGCGGGACGAGGATCAGAATCACATTTTAGGGCACAGCTATGCTTATATGATTAGCGCCAAATTGAGCTATGAGTTGGCCGAGCGTAAGCCGCATTTCATTAATAGAGGCATTAGCGGTAACCGAGTGTCGGATTTGTATGCGCGCTGGAATGAAGATGCCATTAGCCTTAAGCCTGATCTCATTAGCTTATTAATCGGAGTGAATGATGTTTGGCGCACGATCAGCGGCGAGGCGAGCGGTGTAACGGATCGGTTCGAAAGAGCGTATCGTCATCTATTGGAGGAAACAAGAGAAGTGCTGCCGGAGACGGGTCTCGTGCTATGCGAGCCTTTTATCTTGAAAACAGGAGCGACGGCAGGGCGCTGGGAGGAATGGGTTGAACGAGTGGGCTCATATCAAGCAATCGTACGCAAGTTAGCGTCCGAATTCGGTACTGTGTTCGTACCGTTACAAGGAGCATTCGATGCGGCATGCAACAGAGCGGAAGCATCCTATTGGATCTGGGATGGCGTTCATCCTACTGCGGCGGGTCACGAGCTTATCGCCCGGGAGTGGCTGTCGGTTGTTCAGAACAGCCCAGTTGCGATTCGTTAGAGAGCAGAGGAACCTAAATAAATTAAAACCCAACGATCATTTCTAACATGATCGTTGGGTTTTATTGTTTTTCCTGATTCCTTTTTATGCAGAAAAATACAATATGTCATATGACAAATTAAGTACGTTAATCACTATTATTATCCGCATAATTCAATTATAATTACTCGGTTACATTAGAGAGTCACTGTTTCAACAACTCAGATCATAAGCGGAGAGAAGATATGTTATTTAATTCTTTTGAGTTTATTTTGTTGTTTTTACCGATCGTTACTTTCGTCTATTATTTTCTTAATAGAAGGAAATTAACGATAGCATCAAGAGTTTGGTTGGTTATTAGCTCTTTGGTGTTCTACTCTTGGTGGAATATTAGTTATTTGCCTTTGATCTTGTTATCGATATCCGTGAACTATGGGATTGGTCTAGTGCTAAGCTTTGATCGACTTAAGTTACCACGTAAGTTTATTTTAGTAATCGGGATAATCTTCAACGTTGGGCTATTAGGATATTATAAGTATGCTGATTTTTTTATTTCGAACACGAATGCCCTTATTCATTCGAACATCCCATTGTTAAACATTGGGTTACCCTTAGCCATTAGCTTTTTTACGTTTCAGCAGATTGCTTATATCGTGGATTCATACAAAAAAGAAACGCGGGAGTTCGATTTTCTTAACTACGTTCTATTCGTCACCTTCTTCCCCCAATTAATCGCCGGCCCGATCGTACATCACAAAGAAATGATGCCCCAATTTAGAATTCTACGGAATAAATTCGTTAATTATAGGAATCAAGCTCTAGGGATGTTTATTTTCTCGATTGGCTTGTTCAAGAAAGTCGTATTGGCGGATACGTTCGCTATATGGGCAACGCAAGGCTATGATCAAATAGATTTGCTGACTATGGTCGAGGCTTGGGTTACCTCACTGTCCTACACGTTCCAAATGTATTTCGATTTTAGCGGATATATGGATATGGCTATGGGGGCTGCGTTACTGTTTAATATTACGTTACCCCAAAATTTTAATTCACCATACAAATCGCATAATATTCAAGATGTTTGGAATAGATGGCATATGACTTTGGGCAGATTTTTAAATCGCTATATTTATATCCCCATTAATAAATTATTGCTACATAAGGTGTTTGCGCCGCTCGGGTTGAAAAAACAGGTCATGCTTAGGACGAGTATAAGTTTAATCTTATTGTTTGTAATAAGCGGATTTTGGCATGGAGCTGGGTGGACTTATGTATTTTTCGGCTTGATGCATGGTTTAGCGATTGTCATTCATAGGTATTGGAAGTCAACGAAATATAGGATGAACAAAATATTGGCGTGGTTTATCACTTTTAATTTTATTAATTTTAACTTTGTTTTTTTTAGATCGACTAGTATGGAGGGTGCATTCAAAGTTCTGAAGGGGATGACGGGGTTTAATGGAATCGTGCTTCCAACCAAGTTCATTGAGGTTTTTCCAAGCCTAGCGCAATTGGATTTCCTAGAGTTCGGCGGAACTCCGCTAAATAATATTCCTGCGGCAGTTAAATATATTCTAATCGGTTTTGTCCTTGTTCTATGCTTCAAAAACTCGGGTCAGTTAATGGAGAAGTTCAAACCGACCTGGTACCTGCTGCTATTCACCTTTATCCTTATCATATATTCCCTTCTTAACATGACGAAGGTGACTGAGTTTCTATACTTTAATTTCTAGAGGGACATGATATGAAAAAAAATAAAAAGTGGGTTTACACGTTACAAGGGCTTCTCATCGCGTCTATCGTACTAATCGTTGCCATTAACTATGTAGTGGATCCTTATCAAATATATCGAACCCCGACCGCAGCAGGATTTAATCATATGAAACTATCTACACAAGCATACTTATGGAAAGCTAGATTTATTGCCGAGAATAAACCGGATGTGATATTTCTAGGATCATCAAGGACTGGCCGGGGGCTTGATCCGGAATATTATGCTCGAATCACGGGGGATGAAGCGTTTAACAGCGGTCTCTCAAGCGCCAATATTTATGTTGGACTACGGTACTTAGAATATGCAATATTGAATAACAAATCCTTAAAGACAGTTTATATCGGTTTGGATTTCGAAGGCTTTAACAAATATAGCGAAAGTGACATGCTTGATGAAAAACGATTGGAAACCTCCTCCTTCACCAAAAATGATAGGCTCGCGACGCTTTTTACCAAGCAGACTCTAAGAGATAGTATTAGAGTGTTGAGAATGAATCTTTTGAAAATGCCCCCGGATATTGATGCATTGTTACCCGATGGCAGTTATAGCGATGTTGGTCAAATTATTAGGAATCAACGACTTCTGGAGCAAGGAAATAACCAATTCTATGAACATCTCAATGACTATCTGAACACCGTTTATTCGCAATACGAATTATCACAACAACACGTTGAAGATTTTCGAAAGATCGTCTCGTTGTGTTCCGAAAACAATATTGATCTGTATGTGTATATCCAACCCTCTCATGCGCTGCAATGGGAAGGAATACAAACCTCGGGACTATGGGACGAATTCGAAGAATGGAAAAGAGAGATCGTAGCCATAACAGAGGTGTGGGATTTCTCGGGCTTCAACTCCGTTACGACAAGTCCGCCCGATCAGTTTGACACGTATTTGGATCAATCTCATTATCGTAAGCAGATAGGGAATTATGTTTTTAATAGAACGTTACATATTAACGAAGACAGCGTGCCTGAAGATTTCGGCGTATTATTGACCAAGGACAATCTAGAAGCACAATTAAAGAGAATAAGAGACGAGAGAGATAAGTGGGAAAGAGATAACCCGGACATTGTTAAGAAGATAGAGGCGTTAAAAGCGAAATCTCCTTGATAGCAATTTGTCATAGTAGAACTTGTAATAAGCGTTGCCCTATGGGCGACGCTTTTTTTGCTATTTCATAACAAACTATCACTTCGAAGGATCGATTTCCGACATTTAATATCTATTTCGACAAAAGCAGTATGACTACGATGCAGCCGGCAACCGTTCGGTCATGAATGCCCCTTTTGACAACAATGTTTATTACAAGTACGACATGCGCAACCGATGGAGTAGTTAAAGCACAGGATAAATACTTGTACAATGGAGACGGGTTACTATGGGAACGCACAGAGGATGGACAGGTCACGAGATATTATTATGACGGAGACCAAGTCATCGCAGAAGGTATTGTGGTGAATGGCGTTTCCTCGCTTAAAGCTCGCTATATTCGAGGGCAAGGACTTATCGCTCGTGAAGATGAGACGGGCAAAGCTTATTATCTCCATAACGGACATGGAGACGTGGTAGAATTAAGAGACAGTACGGGAGACACACGTCTGAACCGCTACTCCTATGACATGTGGGGAAATCCTATTGTCACGGAAGAGAGCGTTCAGAATCCTTTCCGTTACTCTGGAGAAATGACCGATAGCACAACGACGTTACAATATCTCCGCGCTCGTTGGTACGACCCGAGTATGGGACGGTTTATTAATGAGGATAGCTATGAGGGAAAGATTAATAATCCTCTGAGTTTGAATTTGTATACGTATGTAGAGAATAACCCTTTAATCTATACCGATCCGACAGGGTACTGCAAAGCAGGTAAAGATGCTGGTTGTTACGTCGATTCAAATAGCGGTGTCGACAAGATGATCAGCGATCCAGAACTGGCAAACAATTCGCAGATGTGGAAGGACTATCAGGGTCAGAAGGCATATTGTAAAAATTCTAGTTGTGTTTCTAAATTAGAAGCAAAACAGAAAGTATTAGAGCAAGCCAATGACAAAATCAGAAACAGCGCATGTATTTATGTTGATTGTTATGATGGTGAAGCGAAGTTTACTGGTATGGATAATGGTATGCCGATTATTACTCAAGATGCTGAAAATGGAAAAAAGAAATACACTTTAACAAAAGTTGGTGTGATTCAATGTAACTGCTTTACTGCAGGTACCAAGGTCCAGACCAATCAGGGTGAGAAACCAATTGAAGAAATTCAGGTCGGAGATAAAGTGCTGTCAAAAAATGAAAAAACTGGAGATGTCGACTACAAAAAGGTTACAGCTACTTTTAAGCATGATACGGACGAAATATATAAAATAAATGTGGGGAGTCAGACGATTGAGGCGACTTTTAATCATCCTTTTTGGGTAAATGGTAAAGGGTGGGTAGTTGTAAAAGACCTAATAGTAGGAGATTCTCTTGTTCAAAGTAATGGGAATACCCTTAAAATCGATAATATTACAATCGTTAATGAAAATGTCACAGTGTATAATATGACTGTCGATGAATTCCACACTTATTTTGTTAGTGATTTAAATATTTGGGTCCATAACACAAGTAGTTGTTTTCCTGAAGACCCCAATAATTTTAACCCTACGGGATTAATAAAGAGGGAGTTTCCGGGAACAAAGAATGGAAGAATTATTAAATGGTTCGATCCGGTAACTAATAAACCCATCTATGAGTGGAACGAGGATCTTAAGTACGGAAACCACTATCATTATACACCGAATGGAAATATAAGAGCCCCACATCCGGTTACTAGGAACACTCATATCAAGGGTGGAGACGCAATGATAGAATATATGGAGAAAGAGAAATGAGGTGCATGAAATGCGAATCAGTTCGGAGAATAAGCATTTATTTGAAGATTTAGATTTACATGATGCAGAACTACTAGATATAAAATGTGATTATCGTAATAAAGTGGTGACAGTGATTGCTAAACTGTATCTGCCTGAAATACAAAGTCAGTTGATTCAACTTGCCTTTATTGACTTTTCGTCTTTTTCAATTAGTTGTGAAGAACCTTGGGGGAGCGGCATTTACTTATTAGGTGCTACAATAGTTGAGATTGATGGTGAGGGTAAAGATGTTGATATTGAAGATAGTAAAATATTTATCGATGTCACTTTGAATTCTGGTGATCATATTAAAATAGCTTCTTCCGAGATCGAATGGACTTTAAAATAAATAACATGCCACATGCGAGTGTAACAACTCTCATGTGGTCTTTTTATTTTGCCCCCACCCAGTGCAGCAGACGGCTTGATTGTTTTATTTAATTTATGGCCGCTCGGAACTTCCTGGATGGTTCCAGACTCATTTCCAGGAATAAAGATATATAAACATATTGAGCTTCATAAGAAAGGCATAGATTCAATTAGAGAGACCCCTAAACAAATGAACTAAATCGGAACGTAATCGCGATTATCAACGACTAAGGCAAAAAATGAAAATTTATATATATGTTTTCTCTGGGGAAAAGATAGGTATGCCCACAAATCGCGGGAAATATTTAAGGAAATATTCCATAAGCAGAACCAACAGTTCTGGCCATCCCTTATTTAAGGGACGGTTTATTTTTTGTTAACCGCCATTCCCTACGAAATCGCTCTTGATTGGCGCTTGTCGTCAATGGCGATAATTGTGAAAGAAGGTAAGATACTCGATGTTGCTATGTCGGGCAACGATAGCAGCGTCTTTATCAATGGGCTCGAAGTCAAAGGGAATGACTTTTTTTACGATATCGTAATGCCATTTCTGCCCGAAGATTCAGTCAATGAATTTGATAAATGGACAAACAGAGGGCAAGCAGTAGAGGATAGTAGCCCATAAAATATATTTTTAAGTGAGCCCACTATCAATAGTTTTTATTCTGCTTTCAGAGATAGAACTTTTTGAAAAGTTCTTAATTACTACACCTGAATATTTAATTACAATGGCCGTTCTTTTAATGGTGTCATTCGTACTTGCTCTATTCAGTAGAGGAAGAATTTTGAAGAGTTTTTTGATAAATTCTTTAATAGGTATCCTAATTTTCTATGTAACTGTACTTACTGTTTGTTTTTAATAACTTTTGAATAACTTACTAATCAACAATTGAGCTGCATCAAAGTAGGTGAATTGCTTGTACGTAGTGATGGGAATACACTCAAGATAGACAGTATCGAACTGGAACAGAAAAATGTTACGGTTTACAATATGACGGTTGATGAGTTCCATACTTACTTTGTCAGTGAACTGGGGATTTGGGTTCATAATTCATCATGTACTGTTGATGTAAGTGGGCTTAATGGCTGGACAAATGTGGGGAATATCAACAGTTATATTGCTAAACAAGGATGGACTATAAGTCAGAGCTCCCAAGAAAAAGAATGATGGCACATATGTTGTGAACATATATAATAGCAAAAATGGAAAAGTCGGAGAGATACATGTAAATCAGCCTCAATACAAAGAGAAAATACAGACTGGACTAATATATCCCGTTCATCTCCAGACACGGAAAAATGCAATGCATTATTATGATGATGTGAAATGAATAATTTTGGGATGAGGAAAATAAATGTATATTGATGTTAAAAATATTTATGGATCAACAACTGTGGACCTTTCAAATCTGGCTGATATTTTAATATCATTTCTTGATAATAACCAAACACTCTATTTTGCAGTGAATGGTTGTAGTGAATTTGAGGGATTTACAATTTATGATCGTATGGTCTTTAAAAGCTATGACTACGTTTTTCCTTACGATAATCATCCTCGTGAATTGCACTGGTTCGAACCGAAAGATAAAGAAGAGATTTTAAAAGTAATTGATGAAGATTATCTATTCCTATGTATTGCTGTTCCTAAAAATAGTATTGATGTCAGAGGGTTTACTTATGCAATAGAAGTAATGGATGAGGATGAGTGCTGTTCATTAAGTATTTACTGCAAGAACACTGAAGACTTTAAAAACAGAGTCTTGTCAAAAGTTAGACTATTATTAAAAGAAGGAATGGAACTGCTAATGGAACATTAGCGACAAAGTTCCGTTATTCCCCAAGTGAGCTAACAACTCATTTGGGGAGTTTTTTTGTCTAAACTATCCGTCGCGTAAGCGTCAAACGCTCCCAACTTTCGTTCCTCTAATAGCCGTGAGATAATCCTCTTCTGAATCATCAATTCAGGGAAGGTATTTTTTTGAGACGGATTGTCAAGCTAAGTGCGACAGTTCGACTCGTGTAGCTTCAGCCGCATTTGAGTGTAACAACTTGCATGTGGTCTTTTTTTGCCCCACCCAGTGCCGAATGAAGCGGGCGGCTAGTGAAGGTATTCCTGCGCCAAGGATACCCAGATTGCTCTAGATTCATCTCGTGGAATAAGGATTTATAACCATGTATATAGCATTAGAACGGCTTAGAATGAATCGGATAAACCCTAAGTTGGCACGGTTCGCTTGAATCGCTCCGATTATGGTCGGTTCGGGTAATAAATCGCGCAATTACAAGAGTAAGCAGGGCAATCGGGAACTGCATCAAAGCGCTTGCCATTCGGCAGATTGCCGTTAGTCGAACGAAGAGAGAGCCGAGAAATCCGTACTTTCATGCCTACTACGAACAAAAACTGGCGGCGGGAAAGACGAAGCAACAAGCCATCGTCTGCATCATGCGAAAGCTGGTGAACATCATTCACTACCTGTTGCGAACAAAAGTTGTCTATGTTATTCCAAATGTACCCAATTGAGATGCTGGATGATACAATTGTTGTGGGCGGAGATTACTAGACAATCCCGCCCAAAATTAAATCAATATGACGCTTTACTAACTAGGATACGTATGAGGGAAAGATTGATAATCCTCTGACTTTGAATCTTTATACGTATGTGTATAATAATCCACTTATCTATTCCGACCCATCGGGTAACTATTTTGTGTCAGCAGATGGAAAATGGGCACATGGAGGAACGTGTGATCCTAAGAGTACTGATAGTATCTACATGGGGGATGATAAATATATAACTGCTGGCACTGAAATTATTAAAAATGGAGTAGAAATAGATCATATGGGTGCTATGGGGCCGCCCAATCCGAATGGATATGGTAACGGTAACTTTTGGGACCTTCATGGAGAATCTTGGATTGATGACTGCTGCGCAAGCTGCTAAACGATTTCCTTGGCTAGTAGAGATCGGAATAACAAGTGCGGGAACATGGCTTTCATTAACGTTGTTTGTAGAAAACGAATTAAGAGGTTTCAATGTTGCTACAATGAAGGAAAAACTCGAAAGTATGAAGTCTGGACCAGTTTTAATCATAAATACAACTGTTAATATTCATGGAATATACTCTAGTACTACTAGTGTAGAAGATCCAAGAAAGAGAAAGAAATGAAAAAGCGTTAAATTATGATAAAAGAGGGTTGAAATATGGATAAAAGAAAGGTACTCATCGTATACAATTCCATTATTATTTCTGCTTTGTTCGGGACTTTTTTGGATTTGTACAATGATATAATTAGTATGTTGCACAACATTCGATATTATAATACCTCGATTAAAGAAGTAACCTATTCATATTTCAACGTAACTGTTTATACAGTAAACAACGATACGTTTCACTTATATCTAGGTATTCCCCTTTTAATTGCTGGTGGCGGTATCCTTTATAATCTATTATATTATCTAATTATATATCTGAAGGGTCAGTGAGCATCATTAGCCTGTAGGATAAAAGTATTATAATATCGATTAAATTGAACAAGAGAAAACGATATTATGATATTGTTTAAAGCATTATAGCCTTGTGAAGCCGCATGCGAGTGTAACAACTCCATGTGGTTTCTCCTTTCTAACGAACATGTTTTGCCACCGCCCAATTCAAACGAACCATTAGAAAGTAAAACTATTCTTTATCACATCTCAGATAAAACGTCTGAACCGCTACTCCTATGACATGCGGGAAAATCATATTGTCACGGAAGAGAGTGTACAGAATCCTTTCCGCTACTCGGGTGAAATGACCGATAACACGACGACGTTACAATATCACCGAGCACGTTGGTACGACCCGAATATGGGGACACAGCGCTAAATCAATTTATGAACCTAGTAAATCCAGCAAATTATTTTTGGGGCCCATGAAAATTTAGGAGCCTATAACAGGATGAATTTAAGCAAAACAAGATACTAAAAGATTCATCCACGTAACGGCTTTATGAGATGCCCCATTAAAGCCAGGGTATATATGATAGAATTAAGCAAAAATTAGGGGGGATAACGTGCAGGATAAAAAGTACTTTATTCTATTATTTCCAGCGATCGCAATTTTTCTTTTCTTATTTTTCTTTCTTCCAGAAAATAAAAGGGGCTATGCTGGAATTGTTCCTACCATTTTTTTGGCGATTTATTACACTTCGAATTTAATTGAAAGGAAAAAAAGGGAGAAGTGATTGGTTGTTAAAAGAAACCGAGCTTAAGATCCTATGTGGTTCATTGGAAGCAGCATTAAATCAAGCAATTTCGATTTAATGATGACATGTACCCCACCACATGCGAGTGTTTCAACTTGCATGTGGTTTTCCTTTGTTCATGCCCGCCGCTCAATTGTTTAAGATGCACCATGCAGAATTTCGCGATTTAGTGCGTTATGGTGCATATATTAATTCCTGAAGATCTAACAACTCTTCTCGAAAATAAAGGAATTAAGTATTCAGATGCTCAATTTGTTGATTTAGGATTCGATTGGTTCAAGTCTTTTGTTTGATGTGTTTCTATTCGCCGACTACCCATACTGGAGTTTAACAAGAGACCCAATTCCCGGGGTCTTTTTTTATGCCCATCCATCTTCCATACCTGAATATTTTAAACATTTCCCCGAAATTCGACGCCTTGATGCTGTAGAATGAAAGCATACAATGAAGGCATACAGAAGGGAATGAAGCGGGTGCGCAATTTCATCTATGGACGGGTCGTGAAGCCCTGATGTTCAAGCGGATTAGGATGAAAATCTTTATGGCCATGCTGCTGACGACCGCCTTGCCGCTGGCGATTACGTCCGGCATTATTTGGTATCAGGTGAACCAGCAAATCGAGAAAGACCGGAGCTACGCGGATAATCGCATTAAGCAGGATTTGAAGGGACAGATCGATCAATTCGCCCTATCTTTAAATGAAACCGCTTACCAGATTTATTCCAACCCGGATTTAATCGAAAGCATCGCCCGGAATAAACAGTTTCTAACGGACAGCCGCACTTACGATACGCGTCGGGACATTCAGGAGTTTTTTCTCAGCGTCTACAATCAATCCCGATTCAAAAATATTATGGGCATGTATTTGTTCCGGCTAGATGAAGAGAGCAGCCTAGGCAATTTTTTTCCGCATCGTTTTCCTCGGATGAACGCGGATTATTTCCGCTCTTTGCAGAGTGAAGTAGAGAACAACAATCACAAACCGCTCATTAAGGTTCGGACCCAGAGCGTCTACGATGAGCCGATCGTGCAGTTTCTGTATCCGGTCCGTTATCGGGGAAATCCTACGGGTTTATTAGTGATCGATATTCAAGAGCAGTCGTTCCGCGGCTTGGTGGAGTCTTACAATACGTTCTATCAAGGGCAAGTTATACTCACTGATGCTAACGGGGATACGATTTACGCAACGAATTCCGATTCCGTAGGGGACAAGTTCGCCGCCGACGAGTTGAAGAAACGTACGGTTGCCATACAGACTCCATTGGAACACTCGTCCATGACGCTGAATTATTTGTACGATATCGGCCCGGAGCAAATTTTCTATCGTAATCTAGCGATCATGATGATCGCCGCGGCCGGTTTGTTGGCGTTGCTGTTCTCCATATGGCTCAGCTACAGCATCACGAAACCGATTATCCAGATGCACCGGAAAATGGCCCGAATACAGATCGGCGATTACGACGCGAGGGTAGAAGTTCGGACTTCGGATGAAATCGGGTACTTGGGAATGCAATTCAATCGAATGGCGGAGACAATCCAGCAATTGATCGAACATGATCTGAAGCTGCGCTTTATGAATCAAGAAACGCAGATCAAGGCGTTGCAAGCCCAGATCTCTCCCCATTTTCTATTTAACACGCTGCAGATGATGGCCGGGATCGCCGAGATGAACAAGGTTCCCGATCTTAAGCTAATCTGTCAATCGTTAGGCAATATGTATCGCTACAACATGAATATCCAGAACGAGTGGGTCAGTCTGCGGGACGAGATCATGCATATTCGCAATTATTTGGTCATTATTAACAAGCGGTTTCCGGAGAGCATCCGATTTCGCTTGGACATTGAACCCGGTGCCTATGACATGTACATACCTAAGCTCATCCTGCAGCCGATCGTGGAAAATGCGGTCGAGCACGGTTTGATCCCTAATCACAGAAACCGCAAGCTTCTCAAAATATCCGCGAGAATGAGACGGGATGACGATTGTATGTATCTCTATGTGCTGGATAACGGGATCGGGCTTAGCGAGTTCGAAACTCGTGCCATCGAGAAGTTGCTACGCAACGGTCATCTGACGGAAGGGGAGGAAGAAAGCCCGATCGGATTGTACAATGTTCATTCCCGCATTAGCCTCATTTGCGGGGAAGGGTATGGCATCAAGCTGCGAAGCCGCAAAGGACGGGGAACTTGCATCGTATATCGTTTGCCGCTTAAAGGGGGAGCCGAAAAATGAAAATATTAATCGTAGACGACGAGTCCGCCATTCATGAGCAACTGGAGAAGCTGATTCCGTGGAAGGAGCTCGGCTGGGAAATCGTCGGCCATGCCTACAACGGGGAAGAAGCGCGTAAGATGACGGAAACTTACCGCCCGAATCTGATCCTGACCGATCTCAAAATGCCTTTCATGGACGGGATAGATTTCATGGCTTGGCTGGACAAATCGGAGCGGAACGCGAAGGTGATCGTTCTTAGCGGATACGGCGATTTCGAATACTCCAGATCGGCGTTCATGCTTGGTGCTTACGATTACTTGTTAAAACCGGTACAGGAGGCGGAGCTGTTGCTTGCCCTGGACAAGGTCGTAGAACAGATCCATAAAGACTCGCAAAGCGAAGCGAACCGCATCAATGAGAAAGCGGTGCTTGGCGAAGGTCTCGTTCTCATGCAGGATCAATTGTTCACCCAGGTCATCGGGGCAGCCATTAAGGACGAGAATGAGATCGTCGTGCAAGCCCAGCGCCTGCTGATCCGACTTCCCGAGACGGGTTACGCTGCGGTCGTCGTCAGGTTTACCGACTTGGACGAGCAAGTACAATCGCGCTATGAAGGGGATCGGACGGCTTTCTATTATGCCGCGCGTAATATTATTCGCGAGGCGGCAGGGACCTCGTCTTTGGTGTGCCGGAATTTGCAGCTCGCGAACGAGTTTGTACTGCTGCGACCATTGCCGGATAAGAAAGCTCAGCATTTGGAGCCAATGTTACGTAATCTGCAGCGTTCGCTTGCCGGTGGGCTTAAGATCAAAGCGATGATCGGCATCAGTTCTTGTAAGACGCGCATTGAGAAAATCGCCGCGGCCTATTCGGAAGCGCAGCAAGCTCTGGAGACGCTTCAGCTAGCCGGAGAGAATTCCATCGCTTATTATGACGGGAAGTCTCACCCTATGCCGACGGAATCCGCCGTTCATTTCGAGAATCTGTGGAAAGAAATACTCATGCTGTTCGATTTATTGGTCGAGAAGGGTTCGTTGCGCGAGAACGATAAGTTGATCAGAACCATGGACGAGGCTTTCTGCGAAGAGAGGCTTTGCCAGACTAGCGGCTCCGATTGGAAGAAAGCCGTAATGGAGCTTTTTCCTAAAATGGAACGCCATTCGACGCAGGAAGACATGCGGTTGCTGCTCAACGAGGCTAGGGCCGCAACGCAGGCGTTGCAGTTCAAGCAAGCGAAAACGACTCTAGAAGAATGGATATCCAGATGGATCAGCCTTAGTTCGGCAGAAGGCAAGGACAAGAGCGGCAAGCCGCTCATCGAAGCGATTCACAAATATATCGACGAACATTATCGAAGCGTATCGTTGGATGAAATCTCCGAACGCTTCTACTTGAACAAAAACTATTTCTGTACTTTATTCAAGAACACGACGGGACAGAGCTTCATGGAATATTTGACGGGAATTAGAATGGAGCACGCGAAGCGGCTTCTTCATGATAGCACGCTTAAAACGTATGAAATCGCGAATTCAGTCGGTTACTCGGACCAGCGCTATTTCAGCCAGGTTTTCCGCAAGCATACCGGAATTCAGCCTACCCAATACCGTCAAGCGATGTCGAAGGAACGAAACCAAGCTTAATATTTTCAACAAGAACATGAAGTTTGCATCGTTACAGGGTGGCATCCCCCCTATATACAATGAGAGCGTAAACCATAACGATATTGGAGAGGGGTTCTACCAATGAAAGTCAATAAGACTTTAACCGCAGTCCTTGCTCTACTGATGCTCGCAACATTGCTAGCCGCTTGCGGAAGCAACAAGGAAAACGCATCGAATGCGTCGGGTGCTCCTTCCGAATCGGCCGCCGGATCCAAAGCGCCAGTCAAAGAGGTCACTTTGAAATTCTGGTCCTCGCTTGATCCGAGCTCCGACCAGGGCAAAATGATCCAGCAAAAAGTAAAAGAGTTCGACAACAGCCATGACAACATCAAGATAGATTTGCAGGTCATCACGTATGACGTACTTCACGATAAGCTCGTCGCGGCCATTAACGCCGGAGATGCTCCCGACTTAAGCTGGGGGCTTAGCGAATGGTTCGGGGAATTCAACAAATTGGACGCTCTGGCCGATCTGACTTCCTACGTGGATGGCTGGGCGGAGAAGGATAAAATTTATTCCAACGTGCTTGAAGCTCTGACGGTAGACGGCAAAGTAAAAGCTCTTCCTAACTATCTCGGCATTCGTGCGCTGCTCTATCACGAGAATATCCTCAAAGACGCAGGCATTAGCGCTGCTCCGAAGACATGGGACGAGCTGCTGGGCATCGCCCAAACGGTGAAGGAAAAGACAGGCAAGGAAGCTTTCGGAATTGCCGGCGCCGGCGTTCGTTCGCCTCAGGAATTGATTATGTACTTAGCGCAAAACGACGTTGTTCTAGCAGAGAAACAAAGCGACGGGAAATACAAGAACACTTGGCAGGACAATCCGGACCAATTGAGCAAAGCCGCCGAAGTGTTTCAGTTCTATCAAGATCTGTTAGACAAGAAAGCGATTAAAACGGATGCCAGAACTTGGGGCTGGGAAGAGGAAGATCAAAACTTCGTATTGGGTCAGTACGCGATGGTCGTCAACGGGACTTGGATCGAAGGACGTTCCTCCGAAAATCCGGAAGGCATGAAAGACGTCAAAATCGCGGCTCCGATGTACAAGAAAACTCCGGCAACGTTCATGGAGATCGCGCCGCTGTTCGTGTACAAATCGAGTCACCCGGCTGAAACGTGGGAGTTCGCTTCCTTCTTGCTCGGAGCGGATTACCAGAACGCCGTCAATCCTTCCAACGCGCCTCGCAGCGATGTCGTGAACGAGGGCTGGGGCAAGGAATTCATGGAGCTGGCTTCGCAAGGCGTCGTGTTCCCCGCGGTATCCCTTGGCGGAATTACGAAGGTGATGGAGGATTCGCTGGCTCGCGTTATGCTCAAGAAAGAAAAGCCGGAAGACGTAGCGAAATGGCTCTCGCAAGCGATTAACGATAGCCTGTCGAAAACTGGAGAACTAAGCGGTAGCTAGTCATTGAGATAAACAAGACTTGCAATGAAAAAAACAAGCAGGAACGGGGGCTTCAAAAGGTGCAGCGGGCTCCCTGACCTGCTTGTTTTCCATTCTGGATAAAGTGGTGAACATACATGCTGACATTAAGAGAGAAAAAAATCCGTAGGCTCGCCATCGGATTTATCGTTCCCGCGCTGCTCTTTTTCCTCCTGCTCAATGCTTTTCCATTGGTTCAGGTTCTATGGGATAGCTTCCAGTTCAAAAATCTGTTAAATAATGCGCTGAGCGGTTTTTCCGGATTGAGTAACTACGCCGAGGTAGTCAAAAACGAGTATTTCGGGACGGCGCTTAAGAATACCGTCGTCTGGACGGTACTATCCGTGGCTGGCGAATATGCGCTTGGAATCGTATCCGCCATCGCGCTGAACCAGCAAATCAAAGGACGTACTTTTTTTCGCGGGATTATTATTATTCCTTGGGTCGTCCCGATCGTCATCGCGGGAATGACTTGGACTTGGATGCTTACGCCGGATTACGGAATTCTTAATCTCTGGATGGTTAAGCTGGGCATCCTCGACGAGCCCTACTATTGGTTGGGAGAATTGAATACGGCTTTGTTGACCGTCGTATTCGTTAATATTTGGAGAAGCTTTCCTTTCTTTACGATAAGCCTATTGGCGGCGCTGCAATCCGTATCCAAAGATATTCTGGAGGCAGCGGCTATTGATGGGGCAGGCGTTCGGCGCCGGTTCTGGCATATCGTGCTTCCGCAACTGAAAACCGTCTCGTTAACGATGATATTCATTCATATTATTTGGACGGCCATTAATTTCGATTTTATTTGGGTAATGACCGAAGGCGGACCGCTTCATTCCTCCGAAACGTTGCCTATTATGATATACCGTTACGCGATGCAAGAATACAATTTCGGCAACGCGTCCGCGCTTGCTTCGATGATGCTAGGCTTTATGATCAGCGGATTTATTTTATATTACTATTTCAGCGTCCGAAAGAACCGGGGGTGATGGCATGCTGATGAGCCGACGCAAACAACGCTTTTTCAAACTATTGACCTACGCCGTCTTGCTTGGGTTTTCCGTATACTGTCTGCTGCCGTTTCTATGGATGTTCGTCACGTCCATTAAACCTACCGATCAGATTCGGACGTTGAATCCGAGCTTCTGGGTCGACAAGCCGACCTGGAAACATTTCGATAACGTACTCAACGGTTCCGCTTTCCTTACGTTCTTCAAGAACAGCTTGTTCGTCGCGCTGGCTACGACGGTCGCATCCTTGATCATCTCTATTTTCGCCGGGTATGCGCTTAGCAGATATGTAAGATTCAAGGGCGTGAAGCTGTTCAGTGTAGCTATGCTGCTGTCGCAGATGATTCCGGGCGTGCTGCTGCTGATTCCGTTATATTTGGTCATGAAAAACCTTTCTTTAATCAACACTTACGCTTCCTTGATTTTGGCCTATACGACGTTCACCGTCCCGCTCTGTACTTTCATGATGAAGAGCTTCTTTGACACGATCGCCTACGAGATGGAAGAGTCGGCGGAAATCGATGGCTGCAGTAGAATCGGCATTATTTTCCGTATTTTGCTCCCGGTTTCGTTGCCGAGCCTCGTCGCTACTTCCTTGTTCGCCTTCTTGAACGCTTGGAACGAGTTTATGTTCGGATTCGTGTTCATTAACGATGAAGCCCATCGGACGCTCACGCCGGGGATCAGCCTATTCAAAGGGCTCTATCAGACGGATTGGGGCAGCATGATGGCGGCTTCGGTGCTTAGCGTTCTGCCGATTGTCATCATCTTCGTATTCTTGCAACGGTTCCTTATCGAGGGCATGACAGCTGGCTCAGTGAAAGGGTAGGGGGATAGGCATCATGAGTGAGAGCAGATGGATTAAACTATCGGAAAATGGCTTGCATCTCCTGTTTGAAGTGACGGAGGCCGGGGATGTCCGGTTGCTCCACTTCGGCGCGAACGAGCCGGAGGGCATCGAGGGATGGCCGGACAAGAAGAGAGCCAAGTACCGATTGCTGGAAGTGCACGCGAGCGGCGAAAATCATGACGACCATCACGGCTCGAAACATACGGGAACTTTGCCGGGCAAACGGCTGACGTTGACTAAGGAAGAAGACGGACGTAATGCGGAAGGCAGGCACGTTTGCTTCTATTTGAAGGATGACCGGACAGGATTGATCGTTCGTTACCGGCTGCAGTTTTACGATGGCATTCAGGTCGTCCGTACGTGGACGGAGCTTGAAAACACCGGGGAAGAGCCGATTGGCCTGGAATATGCGTCTACCTTTGTCCTGCATGGAATAGATAAAGAGGGAACGATGTCCAGGGATCACAAAATGCGGTTGCATGTGCCGCATAATACCTGGTACGGCGAAGCGCAGTGGCGAAGCTACCGATTGCCGGAGCTCGGATTGGAGCAGGTTAACGAATTCTCCATGAAACGTCTGAGCTACGCGAGTACGGGAACATGGTCTAGCTCGCAATTCGCGCCCATGGGATTTCTTGCGAACGAAGAGACGAATACCGGCATCGTGTGGCAAATCGAACATAATGGTTCTTGGCATTGGGAATTGAGCGACATGGCGGATCAACTATACTTGCAATTGAGCGGTCCCACCGAGAACGAAAGCCATTGGTGGAAGGAGCTTGCGCCGGGGGAGACCTTCGTCACGGTGCCGGCTGCGATCGGCGCAGTGCAAGGGGGAATTCAGCAAGCCATCGGCGAGATGACCCGATACCGCAGAGCGATCCGGCGCTTCAATGAAGACAACGTGAAGCTGCCGGTTATCTTCAATGATTACATGAACTGCCTGTTCGGGGATCCGACGACGGACAAGCTGCTTCCGCTTATCGACGCGGCGGCTGCCGCGGGATGCGAGATTTACTGTATCGATTGCGGCTGGTACTCGGACGGCGAATGGTGGGATGGCGTCGGAGAATGGCTGCCTTCGAGGGCGCGTTTTCCGGGCGGAATCGAGGAAGTACTGGCCTATATTCGTTCCAAAGGCATGGTCGCGGGATTGTGGCTGGAAATCGAGGTCATGGGCATCCAATGCCAGCTAGCGGATAAGTTGCCGGATGACTGGTTTTTCGTTCGGCACGGCAAACGGGTGATCGATCATGCCCGATATCAACTCGATTTCCGCAATGCCGATGTGAGAGCTTACGCTGACCGTATCATCGACCGGATAGTGAATGACTATGGGGTCGGTTACATTAAAATGGATTACAACATTAACGCGGGCATCGGTAACGAATTCGAGGCGGACAGCGCGGGCGACGGTTTGTTGGAACATAACCGCGCTTACCTCGAATGGATAGACGGAGTGTTCGGAAGATATCCGGCGCTCGTGATCGAGAATTGCGGCAGCGGCGGGATGCGAATGGACTATGCGTTGTTAAGCAGACATAGCATCCAATCGACGAGCGACCAGACGGATTATCTCAAAAATGCCGTCATTGCCGCGGCTAGCGCTTCCCTTGTGACGCCGGAGCAGGCTGCGGTCTGGTCTTATCCGTTAAAGGAAGGCGATAAGGAAGAAGTCGTCCTCAATATGGTGAACGCCATGCTCCTTCGCATTCACCAAAGCGGGCATTTGGCGGAGATTAGCGCTGACAGACTGGAACTTGTAAAGGAAGCCATCCGGTATTACAAGGAAATTCGCGGCCATATTGCTATCGGTTTGCCGTTCTGGCCGTTAGGATTGCCTAACTTCGAGGATCCGTGGTTTAGCTTTGGCATTCAGGATGAGGGGATATGCTTATTGGCCGTTTGGAGAATGGACGAGTCCGACGCAACGTGTACCATCCCTATGAATCTATTTAAACAGAAACCCATCCAGATTAGAGTCGCCTATCCGGTTCAAGACGAAACCGTCTGGACTTGGGATTCATCCGCGGGCATTCTGGAAGTCTCGTTATTGTCGCCTCGTACGGCTAGGTTGTTCGAGATTATTTATTAATGATCAAGTGAGAATAAAGTGCTTACGCGATGGGTTGTACCAATGATTTCCTATTGGTACAGCCTTCTTTTGTTAGTTCTGACAATTAGTTGGCATAACTGATTATTCTTATGATTTCCCTTACTTTTGTTTATGTCTTTCGCTTCTGTCCTATCCTACAATGAAAAGGCATTCAAACATTAAGGAGGGTTCGCTTCATGTTTAACAAAAAGACAATTACTATGGTTCTACTTGCTTCGATGACAATGTTAGCGGCTTGTTCGAAGAGCGCAGACAACACGAACAAGGAAAGCGCGGCATCGCAGCCAGCAGCTACGTCGTCAGCGGCTAGCGGCAAAAAAGTAGAACTTCGCATGTCCTGGTGGGGTTCGGATGAGAGACATGAAAGAACGCAAAAAGTAATCGAACTGTTCGAACAGAAAAATCCAGGCGTTACAATCACGGGAGAGTATTCCGGATTCGACGGATATATGGATAAGCTGAACACTCAGATTGCTGCGGGCAACGCCCCTGATTTGATTCAAATGGGCGGAAATATTAAAGAATACGTAGACAAAAAAGCATTGCTTGATCTGACACCGTATGTAGGAAACGTCTTGCACGTGGATGACTTTAACGGCGGTTTGGTGAAGGCGGCCACTTTTGAAGATAAGTTATATGGCGTCACGTTAGGCGTCAGCTCATCTTCGTTGTTATACAACGCAAGCATGTTCGAGAAAGCGGGCGTACCGCTTCCGGCAGATAACTGGACTTATGACGATTTCAAAACATCGGTCCTCCAGATCGCGCAGAAACTGGGCAAAGGCAATTATGGTTCGTACGATCTTTCGAGCGATGCGGCTTCACTAGCTTCCTACCTTGGAAGCATTGGCAAGGAAGTCTATCGTGATGGCGAGCGTCACTTCGACAATCAAGATTTGATCAACTGGTTCGCGATGTGGGATGAATTGAGAAAAGCGGGAGCAATCGTGCCTGCGGACGTTCAAGTAGCGAACCCGCCGACTGCCGTTGACAAATCCCTTATCGTTAAAGGACAAGTTGCGATTCAAAGCGCATCGGCTTCCCAGATCTTCGGATTCCAGGAGCTGACTCAAGATAAATTGGGATTGACCGTATACCCGAACGGTCCAGCAGGAAGCGGTATGGTTCCGCCTATCTCCGGACAATTCATTACTTCGTACTCCGGTACCGAACATCCTGAAATCGTCGCGAAATTCATGGACTTCATGGTAAATGATCCTGAAGCAGGCGTCATCTTAGGTAGCACTAGAGGTGTTCCGCCTTCCGGTAAAATTCGGGATGCATTGGCCGCGCAGTCTACGCCGGTGGATAAAGTTCTCTTTGATTTCATTTCGTTAGTGAGCGACACCGCGCCTCCAGTCGTATTTCAACAATTCCCATTGGACAACGAATACATTAAGTTGTTGCAGTTGACAAGCGAGAAAATCGCGTTCGGCGCTAAACCGATCGATTCTTCGGTAGAAGAGTTCATGAAGGAAATGGACAAATTGCTTCTCAAAGCAAAAGCGCAATAATCGTAAATACAATAAGTGCAATATAACGCAACATAAAGAGAAATCGGGATATCGGGGAGCTCATTCACGGCTCCCTTTTCCTAAGATAGGAGAGCTAATCTTATGCAGAAATACAAAACCTATGCAGCCGGGTATTTGTTTCTGTTGCCATGGTTGATCGGATTGATTTTTCTTTACTTAAGCCCGATCTTCGCATCTTTGTATTTGTCTTTTACGAAGTATGACTTGCTTACGGCACCGAAATGGATCGGCTTCGACAACTATAAGACGATGTTTACGGACGATTACCGACTGGGCGATTCAATCAAAGTTACTTTCCAATACGTGTTGATATCGGTTCCTTTCCGATTGGCATTCGCACTCGGACTAGCTATGTTGCTTAATCAAGGCATGAAGTTTCTCGGTGTTTACCGCACGATCTATTACATTCCTTCCCTTCTTGGAGGAAGCGTTGCTATATCCGTACTATGGAAACAAGTATTCGATAAAGACGGAATTTTCAACCAGGGTCTGGCACTTATGGGGATAGAGGGACCTAACTGGATTGCAGATCCGAAATACGCGATTTATTCGCTGATCGGATTATCGGTATGGCAGTTCGGGTCTGTTATGATTATTTTCCTAGCCGGGCTCAAGCAAATACCTCAAGAGTTATATGAGGCGGCTACCGTAGACGGGGCCGGCATTTTCCGGAAATTCTCGCGGATCACAATGCCGCTGCTTACGCCCGTCATCTTCTTCAATCTGACTATTACGTTGATTCAGTCGTTCCAAACGTTCACCAAAGCTTTCATTATAAGCGGTGGTTCTGGAGGTCCGATCAACTCGACTTTGCTTTATTCTTTGTACTTGTATATTAAAGGCTTTACTTTCCTGGACATGGGATATGCTTCCGCAATGGCTTGGCTGTTATTGATCATCATCGCAGCTTTCACCGGCTTATTGTTCCTGACATCCCGTTACTGGGTTTACTATTCGGATGGGAGGAATTGAACGATGGTTATTAATCGACAATTCAAGTCGGTACTCTTCCATGTGATCGTGTTGGGTTGCGGGCTCTTGATGCTGTACCCGGTATTCTGGCTGTTGAGCGCCTCGGTGAAACCGACTACGGAAATCTTTACTTCGCAGGGTCTATGGCCTTCCAACTTTACGTTAGATCATTATTCCGAAGGCTGGTTCGGCTTACGTAACATTCAGTTCGGACGATTTTTCCTGAATTCCATTTTATTGTGCTTGGTTGCAGTCTTCGGGACGGTTCTCAGTTCATCTATGGCGGCCTTTTCGTTCGCCCGTATCGATTTTCCTTTGAAAAACATCCTTTTCGCGCTTATGCTGGGCACGATCATGTTGCCGGGACATGTTACGCTGATCCCTCAATATATTATGTTTCATAAGCTTGGATGGGTCGATTCCTATCTTCCTTTGATGACGCCGAAATTCGTTGGAGACGCCTTCTTCGTCTTCCTGATCGTACAATTCATCAGGGGAATTCCGAAAGAATTGGACGAGAGCGCGAAGATCGACGGCTGCGGCTGGTTTACGCTCTATTTCCGCATCATCATGCCGCTTAGCTTGCCTGCTCTGATGACGGCCGCTATCTTTACGTTCATGGGTACATGGGACGATTTCTTCGGTCAATTGATCTACTTGAGCGATATCAAGAAATTTACCGTTCCGCTCGGTTTGCGTCTCTTCTTGGATTCCAGCGGTAGCTCTAACTGGGGAGCCGTGTTCGCTATGTCGGTTCTGTCCATCGTACCAAGTCTTGTCATTTTCTTCATAGGTCAAAAATACTTTACCCAAGGCATCGCGACAACCGGATTGAAAGGTTAAAATAGTCGTAAAGACTTTTCATGAAGAGGACAATACGCAATGCGCAGACTGCTGAAATATCCGACTAAACTTTTTACGCTTATGGTGCTTTGTTTCATCGGTTTCAATAGCCTTTTACTTCTTGTATCGGGCATCGTGTATTATGAGACTTATTCTAATGTTGCTTACCGCGAAATTCGAGAGACCAAAAAAGAGCTGCTCGATGAGACATCCCAGAAGCTCTCGAATTACGTGGCGGGCATCCAAGATACGGCTCGATTCTTAGTCACGAATACGATGGTCCAGCAAAACTTGTCGGAAGAACCGGAGAACGAGTATGACTTCATAACGAAGAGCCGGGAAATGTACGAAGAATTTCAGAAGCTAGCCACGGTGAAAGAAGGCTTGTATTCGATTGAATTGTATAGCAATTGGTTAGAAGGCCATCCGTCCTTCCTTGGGCAAGTCATGCATACGATGGCCGACGCGCAAACCCAAGGTTGGCTCGGGCGCATGGACAGAACGGACGGGTTCTGGATCGCTTCTCACGACTATTCGGTTTCCGGAGGCTCCATCCGAATGGTCAGTTACGTTCATCGAATCATTGGTAACCGAGGAGAAATCCTTGGTATTGTGAAGCTCAACATTCCCGACAAGAAGCTGTTCGACATCCTGAGCAAACGCGATGCGAATATGGAAACCGCCAACTACTACGTGGTGTTGGACTCCGGCGGCAACTATATCGCTTCCGTCCTTCCGGAAGGCATCGAAGTACTCGGTAATGTGGACGAAATGGTGAGCAAAGTATCGGGCTCGAAATATAGCGTCATTCAATCGGATAAGAACAAACAGTATTGGATGCTCATGCAGCTCATATCCAAAGACGTGCTCAAGCAAAGCGGCAAAGAGATCCGGTTGCTCATTATCGGGCTTTTATTAGCGCTGATTATACTATCCATTCCGCTCGCCTTATGGGTCTCAAGGAAACTGACTTCTCCTATCTATAGGATTGTCGATGGTATGCGAACCGTAGAAAAAGGGGACTTCAACGTTCGGATGGGGACGTCCGGCATTCAGGAGTATCTTCATCTTACGACGCATTTTAACCGAATGGTCCATCGGCTTAAGGCATTGATCGGACAGTTGAATCAGGAGCACCGAGATCGCCGCGAAGCCGAAATTCAATTGTTGCATGCGCAAATCAAACCCCATTTTCTATATAACACCTTGGATCTGATTCACTGGCGAGCGCTCGATTACAATGCGCACGAAATTAGCCAGATGGTCCAGCAATTGTCCAAGCTGTTCCGTATTGGGCTCAGCAATGACAAATGGTACGTTCCCGTGCGGGATGAATTGGCTCATGCCCGTTGTTACATGGCCATTCAGGAATTCCGGCAAAATTTCAGCATCGAATATGTTGAGAACGTAAAGAGCGATTTGTTGGACATTGTGATCCCGAAAATCGTTCTGCAGCCATTCCTGGAAAATGCGGTTATTCACGGGTTTCAACACCGAAGCTACGAGAAAGCGGTTATCCTTGTAACGATTGAACAGCGGGAAGAAGCCGGAAGCGAGCAATTGATCATCACGATTACTGACAACGGAAGCGGGTTGCCGGAAGGATTCGACATCCAAACGACCGGAGGAATCGGAATTCGTAACGTCTTGGACAGGATACAATTGTATTGCGGTCCGAAGTACGGAGTGAAGGTTGTTCCGGGGGAACGGGGGGGCACGCAGGTGATCATGAATTTGCCGCTGATCGGCCATGAGGCGGAAATGGAACAACTGACAAGGAGCCTATCCCATGAATACGATTCTTTTGGTAGATGATGATGACTATGTAATAAACGGGCTGCTTAAGCACATCCCATGGAAGGAAATGGGCGTAAGCATAGTCGGAACGGCCGCGGACGGGATGGAAGGATTGAACAAATTCCGCGAACTGCGGCCGGATTTCATCATTACCGATGTCTATATGCCTGTAATGGACGGTTTCCAGTTAACCGAAGCGATCCATAAGATCGATCCTAACGTCCCGGTCGTCATCCTAAGCGGGTATGACGATTTGGCGAATGCGAGGAAAGCCGTATCCACGGGTATTCACCATTTTCTACTCAAGCCGCCTAGCATATCGGAACTCGAGTTCGTCGTGCGCGAAGTGTTGCAGCAGCTGAATGAATCGCAAGAGCAGGACGAACTACTATCCAGCTATCTGCAACAGCAAGATATTGTACGGAGATCGATGAAAGACGCGTTCTTCCGAGATTTATTATCCACCCGGTATAGGCTAGACGAGCTACCCGGCAATCGAATCGCGTTTATGGGTATGCCTGAGCGGTCATCCGTTCAGGCATTAACGCTTAGTCTCGTCCGATCGGACGTCTCCGCGCGAAGAGAAGAAAGGGATTGGCAGCTGCTGCGTTTCGGGACGGGGAACATTATTCGCGAAATGCTAAATGCCCAATTGGTTAGCCATCCGATCTTGTCCGCGGAAGTGCTGGAATATTCCGACCAAGAGTTTGTCGTTATTTTACTAGGTGCTCAGTCACAGGACGAACAGTTGCAGGAGTTACAGGAATTCATCGTAAAAATGTCGGATGCGATCTTGGAAAATATTCTTCAATATATGAAGCTTTCCGTTCTTGCGGGGCTCGGGACCGTTCGCGAAGGGTACCATGAATTGATGGATTCCTACTTGGAAAGCCGCTACGCGGTAGAGATCGCGGAAATGAACGACTGGAATCGCGTATACGTATATGCGGAATCGAACGAAACGGAGCCTGGCAAGATCGTCTCGATGGATGCCGTTCGTTATCTTCACGATGCGATCTTCCAAAAACAATGGCAAAACGCTTATGATCTATGGAACGTTCTTAGCAAGGATATGGCGGGCGGCAACGTTTCGCTCCCGGTTTGCAGAGGGGTTTGCTCCGGGATCGTTAGCGCCTTGTGGACAGCCACGCAAACCTCCGATATACAGGAGGAATCGGCGGTGCCCGGCCTTGAAGGCCTGCTGCTTAAACTAAACCGATCCAGCTCCGCTAGGCAAATGCTCGAGGGGATGGATGATACGGTAGCCCGACTGATCTCTCAGAATAAGGAAGATCAGGTCGGCAAGAAGAGCAATGCCTTGGTTGAAAGAGTGATTAAGGAATATATAGAAAAATGCTATCACGAGGATATTTCGCTGGAACAGATTGCGGCGAATCTCCACGTGAACCGCAATTATTTGAGCCAACTATTCAAACGGGTTACAGGCGAACCTTTCGTAACCTATTTCAACAAATATCGAATTCGCAAAGCGATAGAATTGATCGGAACGGGCAAATATATGGTCTACGAAATTAGCGAGAGAGTAGGTTTTCAGAACTCGACTTATTTCAGCCAAGTATTCAAATCGATTACCGGATATAGTCCGTCCGAATATAATCGCTAGCGAATCGGACAATGGAGTGTGCGCATATGACTACAGTATTGCGGAAACTGCGGGACAAGGATGCGCTTGGCAAATCAAGGCAACTAAACTCGGGGCTCGCGCAATCGTTTCACGCGGAATTTGCCCGATCGGGTGTTAAATTCGCTGCGTCTCCCGATGGTCTGGAGAATGTATATGATTACGCTGTCGGCAAGTTGGCGGAATGCGTCAAGCCAAACGATCAGGGCAAGCTTATTTTGCAAGAGGGCGGCGTTTATCACGGTTGCTGGCTAGAAAGCACAGGAACGATCAATGCGGAAATTCTTGCACGATTTTGCCCGGATACGGCTCAGTCCACATTCGCGCAGTTTGCGGATCTGCAACGCGAAGACGGATTGATTCCTTACAAAGTAACGGGGGATGGCGCGGTCTTCAAGCAAATTCAATTGGTCACGCCTCCGGCTAGAAGCGTATGGAATCATTACAGGATGAACGGTCAAGACCGCACGTTCTTGAGCAAAATGTATGAAGCGCTTGCGCGATTCGACGACTGGCTGGCGCAATACCGCAATACCCGGGGAACGGGCTGCGTCGAAGCATTCTGTACTTTCGATACCGGGCACGACTTGTCGCCGAGATTCTGGCACGTGCCGGATACGCCGGAGCAAGACGATCCTAAGCGTTATGATCCGAATTCGCCGATCTTGCCTTTCCTTGCACCGGATCTTACGGCCAGCGTCTATTGCAGTCGTACCTATCTGTCGCAGATGGCGGACGAATTGGGACAGGACGACATGGCACGGGTATGGAAAGATAAGGCCGCGGAGACGCTGCAAAGCCTGTACGCTAATTGTTTCGATGAGTCGGATGGCTTCTTCTATGATCTGGACAACAACGACAGATTCAATCGAATTCAGTCCGACGTCCTATTGCGGGTGCTTGCAAGCGAGGTTGGAGATGACGACTTCTTCGCTTCCTCGCTCTCGCGTTATTTACTGAATACGCGTAAATTTTTCTCAAAATATCCATTTACGTCGATCGCCATGGATGATCCTCGTTTTGATCCGTTTACGAGCTACAACACTTGGGGCGGTGCTGTTAATTTCTTAAGCCTGATCCGGACTCCGCATGCATTCGAAAGCCATGGGCGCCATGTTGAGCTGACTTGGGTCATGCAGCCGATTATTTCGGCAATATCGCGAATGACCCGGTTCGGTCAATGCCTTAGCCCTTGGACGGGCGAAGAAGGATATACGGAGACGTATTCGCCGGCCATTCTGTGCGCACTGGATTATATAGAGCGATTGTGCGGGATCGTACCTACTCCGAACAACGAGCTCTGGTTTACCGGCTTGTTGCCGCAGACGTTGGATCATGGACAGAAGATAGCGGATGAAACGGCGTACAGCCGCATTGTCGACGGAACGTTATATGAACTTCACAATACGCGGGAACAATGTTCGATCTATCAAGACGGCCGATTGCTATGCAGCTTTCCGGCAGGCGTTCGCATCGTGACGGATCGTTCAGGAAACGTGGTCAAAATCATCGGCATGTCCGTTCGACCTGTGGAAGGAATCGTGCGATTGAATGAGCAGGACATTCCGTTCCGCGTCGCGGGCAACGAGACGTTGCGATTCGAGAATGGAAGCTTCACGGTCGAATCGACCCCGGGCGTCATTCTCCCAACATACGAATAGTAGTTTAATAGGAAAGGAAAGATTGCCGTGGCGTTGGCCAAAGAACAAATTCAGATGCGCGACCCTTTCGTACTCAAGCAGGAGAGCGAAGGTTGCTATTATTTATACGGTTCTACCGATCCCGATATCTGGAAGGGCAAAGCGATCGGGTTCGACGTATACAAGAGCCGGGACTTAGAGGAATGGGAGGGACCGTTTCCCGCCTTCCGTCCCGATGCCGATTTCTGGTCCGATACGAACTATTGGGCGCCTGAAGTGCACGCCTTCGGAGGCAAATATTATATGTTCGCCACATTCAAGGCGGAAGGCGTATGCAGAGGCACGCAAATTTTGGTGGCCGATCAACCGTTAGGACCTTTCCGTCCTCATAGCGATGGCCCGGTAACTCCCCATGACTGGGAATGCCTGGATGGCACCCTGTTTGTTGACGAGGAAGGCTCGCCCTGGATCGTCTTCTGTCATGAGTGGGTTCAAGTCAAGAATGGAACCGTCTGCGCATCGCGTTTATCTCCGGAACTAGACCGTGCGATCGGAGAACCGATCTTGCTTTTCTCCGCGCAAGACGCGGCATGGGTCGACCCGGTCAAAGGTGGGGCAGGCTATGTTACGGACGGCCCCTATGCTTATCGCTGCGACAATGGCGAATTGCTGCTGTTGTGGTCCAGTTTCCGACAAGGACGCTATGCGCAAGGAATCGCACGCTCGACATCGGGCGGCATTCTCGGCCCATGGGTTCAAGAGCCTGAACCGATTTTCGAGAACGATGGCGGCCACGGGATGATCTTCCGAACGTATGAGGGGAAAATTCTGCTGGCGCTTCACACTCCTAACAGCACGCCGGACGAGCGTCCCGTCTTCATCGAACTTGCGGAAGAAAATGGACGATTAAGCGTTCGTTAATTGAATAGGAAAAAGGGACGAAACAGAGAATGACTCTGCTTCGTCCCTTTTTTGGTCTATTACCGCTATAGATTGTTAGACGAGTGGACTCGTAAATGGATTTATAACGGCTTATTTTGCCGGAATTTTAATCGATTGGATCAATGCGGGAAGCTCTTTATTCGTATAGTTCTCATAAGCTTGGTTAACTAGGCTCGGAAGAAGCTGGTCTTTCACTTCATCAAGCGTGTGGACGACCCGGGATTCGACCTTCATGACATGATAACCGTACTCCGTTTGAACGGGATCGCTGATCTGATTAAGCGGCAGTTCTGCTCCCGCTTTTTTGAACGCTTCGACGAATTGGGTCAAATCTGCATCCGCGTACAAACCTCCCGTATCTTTGGAGCCGGGGTCATCCGAATATTCTTTGGCAAGCGCGGTGAAATCCCCACCCGCTTTAAGTTTAGCTTGTACTTCTTTCGCTCTGACTAACGCGTCTTCAATCTTGCGAATGGATTCGCCTGTTTGATTATCCGTCGTCGCGATCAGAATATGCCGAACGCTTGCGGTGACGAACGCGGCGGAATCCTCTTTGCGCTGGCGATCGTATTCGGCTTGAAGCGTTTTGTTGTCGATCTTGCTTTCGAGCGCTTTTCCCGCCAGGAATTGTCGTTTAATGAACAGCATAAGCTCCGCCTGGGTTAGTTTGGAAGATTTCAATTGCTTGGAAAACTCCTCTACGGAGCCGAAATAAGCGGATATCTGCAGCAGGGCAGATGCAGCTGCGCTATCGGCTTCCTTGGCTAGAGTCGCTTCTTTCTTTGCGGCAAGCAGCTTTAAGGCGATCAATTGTTTAACCCCGAGCTCTTGATCCGTTGGTGCGGATTGTCCGTAGTAGAAGGAATTTGCAGCCACGAAAGTTTCATATTCTTTGGGAGTGATGGTGCCGCCTTTGTAAATCGCGATCTCGGATGCTCCGATGGATACCAATCCGGTCTTCTTATCGAATTTGACTGGTTTACCGAGTGCGCCCGCAACGGAATTAACGGGAACGTATAACGCATCCTTATAGATGAAGCCGGTTGTGCTTGCACTAGGTTTATCCGTTCCATCGATCTTGAACTTCAAATCTTGCAAAATAACGCTAATCGTCTTGCTGCTGGCGGCGTATGCCATGGAGCCGGTAACGAGCGAACCGATCAATAAGCCTACGGCCAAGCCTTTGAGCTTGTCTCTCATTAATATTCATCCTCACTTTAATAGAATAGAAACTATTACCATTGTGCCGTTATAACCCCACATAAATCAATAGAAATCGATACGCGCCGACACATAAACTATATTTCTCCGCCCAAGTTGCTCAAACTCGTTCCACCAACCCGTTCCATCATTCCGTTCCAACAATCCGTTACACCAACCCGTTCCTTCACCTCCAAGCATCGTGAATATCTAAGTGTAAAACCTACATTTAGAATAAGGCCCATCCTCACGCTAAATAAACTAAGTGTAAAACCTACATCTCGTTCAAGCCATCTCCCATCATTAGCTGGATTACCCGCCGACTAACTGCACTTTCTACACTTAGATGCTGAAAATGATGAGAAGAGAGAGTTTTAATTGCACTTTCTGCACTTAGATACTCAGAAGGATGATTTCTGGCTACAATAGCTGCACTTATTCGGCTTAAATGTAGTTAAAGATGGACTTTATGGATTAAGTTGTTTTTTCGGCTTTGGTTAGGAAACTTACAAGCGGGTAGATTGTGACGGCGTTGCAGGGCTAATTCAAAGCGTCCGCCTGAATAGATTCCAACGTTATTGTGTAATCTCTATATAGGAGTTGAGCGAGTGGTTTAATGAATGATCTAAACGAGCTAAAAGCTCTTGATTGGGAGGAATCGGCAGTGGCAAACTTAAAAATAGGAATTGTTTTAGGAAGCACGCGTCAGGGTCGGGTAAGTCCGCAAGTCGGACAATGGGTGAAAGGGATAGCGGACAAGCACGGTTCGGCGGATTATGAAATCGTTGATATTGCGGAATACAACTTGCCCTTCTTAGGTGTGGGAACTGGACAAGAGCCTGGATTAAAAGCTTGGTCGGAGAAGCTCTCCAGTCTGGATGGATTCGTATTCATCGCGCAGGAGTACAATCATAGCATTACGGGGGCATTAAAAAACGCGCTCGATCTGGCCCGCGACGAGTGGAACAATAAAGCAGCCGGAATTGTCAGTTACGGTTCAGTCGGCGGAGCGCGAGCGACCGAACATCTACGCGGAATATTGGGAGAGCTACAAGTCGCAGACGTCCGCGTACATCCAGCTTTATCTTTATTTACGGATTTCGAGAACGGAACGGTATTCAAACCGGCTGAACTTCACGTTAATAACGTTAACGCGATGCTAGATCAAGTGGTTGCCTGGAGCGGCGCCTTAAAAACATTGCGATAATCCCGTCACGCTGATCGGCGACTCAGCCCGGAATTCATTCGGGAAGAGGTCGCCGATTTTTAATGAGACTGTTACAATAAAAATAGGGACATAATAAAAAGGCAGGCGATACATATGCAAACGCAGAAGGTTCCCTATGGCTATGAGCCGCCAGTTAATCGGAATAAAGGCACATTTATATACTATGATTCATTCGAACTGGCGACGGAAGAGGATCTTGATCTTGCCTTACAAAGCGCGACTTCACGTTCCTTCGCGAAGCTCGTGCTATACCCGATCCACGAGGAAACCGTCAAGAGGATGTCCAAGGACTCGATAAGCCCGTATTACAAGCGGGAAAAGTGGCTATACGAATGGAAAGAGATAAGAGGACACGACCAGATTACGATCGATGGCTGGGAAGGGAAGAGAAAGAAATACACTCCGATCGATTCCGCTCTCCGACATTTAACGGAAACGTTGCCTGCCCCGCATTTTCTATATCTCACGCCGGAGATGGCGAACGTGTTTGCTTCATTCGCTTCTTTCGAAGAATGGATCGTCAAGATTCGTTTGTTGTTATCGTCGGATCCCGATAGACAGCATCCACGGTTAGAAAAATATCGTCATCGCTGGGATATTGTTAAATGAAAGGAATAGACGACAAAAGAGGCTAACCCGCTATCAATAACGGATTAGCCTCTTTTGTTATCAACCCTTCCTTATTCGAACGCAATCTAATCAAAGTCTGCATAACCATCGCTCGCGGAACCATCCAAAGCTAAGCAGAACAAGCCGATCTTCGCACCGACCCAACCGCCGGAGCTCGCTGCGAACTCGTCCCCGAGAGGATGGAAGGTGGCTCCCGAGTCGTTGCTATATTGAAGCGTGCACAATGCCCCCTCGGCGACTTTTACGCGCAATAGCCAATTGTCGATAGGGCTGTCCACTGGGAATTCCGACAAGATCCTTTCGCTGGACACTTCGCCTTTCTTTCCGTTACCCTCGGTTAATGCTAACGAGAGCCACGAACTTCTGGCACAAAATATTCGGCGCATCGAATAAAGTGTCATCCCCCGTCTATCTAAAATAGTACGATTGCCGGACGCATGCAAAAGCGCTTTATCGGATTCGTAGGATTGTACATTTTCAATTGATTGTTAGGATTAATTCGCAACAAAAATCTTGATCCTCATCCTACTTAAATACTATTATTTTACAATGGAGCTTTCTAGGGAAATCAGCAATACGAATGAAGGGAGGATTATGAAATGGGAAAATGTTTAATCGTCGGCGGAACGGGAATGTTAGCTCACGCTGTGCGTTCCTTGAACGCTCAAGGTCATCATACGACTGTAATCGCTCGTGACACGGATAAGCTGAATAGCCTGCGGAGCGCTTGTCCATATCCCGATCGTTTCAACGGGATTTCGCTAGATTATGAAGATTATGATCTGTTGAAGCAACGCGTAAAAAACGAGCAACTGGATCAAGATGGGTATGATCTCGTAATCGCTTGGATCCAATCGAACGAATCTCATGCTCTCCAGACGATACTGAACGAATTGGTTGCCGCTCCGGTTAGAATCTTCCACGTCCTAGGGAGTCGCAGCGACTTATCGGCGGTCCAATCGAGCTTAAAGCTTTCGCACAATCATACCTATCATCAAGTACAACTAGGGTTTGTAATCGAAAACGATAGTTCGAGATGGCATACGAATGAGGAAATATCGGATGGAGTGCTCAAAGCGATAGAGAGCGGAGATGAAGATGAAGTTACGTTAGTAGGCACGTTAGAACCACGGGATATGAACCCTTGGCTAAAGACAAAATGAGGGAGGAATCCGGTCTTACAGCTTCCTCGGAAGCCAGAATCAACTGTGCAAGACCGGATTCCGGTCTTACAACATCCACCGATGCTCGAATTAACTGTGCAAGACCGGATTCCGGCCTTACAGCTTCCTCGGAAGCTCGAATCAACTGTGCAAGACCGCTTTCCGGTCTTACAGCTTCCTCGGATGCTCGAATCAACTGTGCAAGACCGGATTCCAGTCTTACAGCTTCCTCGGATGCTCGAATCAACTGTGCAAGACCGGATTCCGGTCTTACAGCATCCAACGATGCTCGATTCAACGCAGCAAGACCGCATTCCGCAACTCATATCCGTAACGAATTATTCAGCTGGCCGTCCGGCAGAAGCCGGAACCTCAACATTCAGAATAGGCACCCTGCCGCCAAATCGCGGATCGAAGATGCGGATACTCTCGCCTAGATTTTGCGTGACAACGAACGGGGCAAAGAGCAACAGATTCTTCGCAGGACGATATTGCATCAACTGTTCCATGTCGACGGGGTCATTGCGGAACGTCTGGATGATCCCGCTCTCGCCGCCGACTTCGTGCCTGCCTTCAACGACGACATCGTCCTTCTTCGCATAATAAGAAATTCCTCCCGGCCATCGGTCCGCTCTAAGCGCCACTTGGGCATATCCTTCCTGTTTCAAATCCAAATACACGTAAGCGGAATGGGCAATCTGAAAACCGACGTAGACGGCTCCGATAACCCAGAACGTACGGAATATCCGCTGCCATTGTTCTTTAGAGCGAAACAGCAGGAAAAAGGGTAGAAGAACAGCTGCGAAAGCCCAGAAGATATACCCTTTGTTGGGGATGATCCCAATTGCATAACGTCGCGATGTAAAGGGCTCTAACAAACCCGTGCCCCATGCGTTCGTCCAATCGCTAATAATATGCAATAGCACTCCTGCCACCGCGACCCAATAGATCCGACGATCTTTCACGCGGAAAACGACGTAACTAAGAAAGGAAAATAGGGCTGCCCACACGGGAACCATGAGGAACGAGTGGGTGATTCCTCTATGCGACATTAAATAATCTGCACCCTCTCTTGCCCATTGAATGTCGATATCCGGGATAACGTTAGCGCCGACAGAAGTGGCGAATAAAGACCATTTTGTTTTCGAATCCATATTTATTTTGCTCAACGAGCCATAGACGGCAATTCCGAACAAGGTGTGCGTCATATAATCCATGGAGAGAAGACGACCTCCTAACATAGCTATCGTTAACTTTAATCATCGTCGATCTGGGCGCAGGAATCAATGTCCACTATTGGGGCATAATACATACGTTCAAGTTGCGTTGATTACATAAGGATAATGAGGCGATGGTCATGCTGGAAAACTTGATTTTATTAGTAGAAATATTGTTGGTCAATATCGTCTTAAGCGGAGACAATGCGGTCGTGATCGCCCTGGCTAGCCGCAATTTACCCGAACATCTCAGAAACCGGGCAATCTGGTTAGGGGCGATCGGAGCCGTCGGATTGCGAATTGTTCTATCGGTCGTAGCCGTCGCGTTGCTCGATTATCCCGCCGTCCAGATTGTGGGCGCCCTTCTTCTGCTCTATATCGCCATTCATCTCCTATTGGATGATGGAGACTCGAAAGAGGTGGAAGGGGTCGGTTCTCTTGGGAAAGCGGTAGGCATCATATTGGTGTCCGATCTGGTCATGAGCTTGGATAACGTTCTCGCCATCGCATCCATCGCCAAGAACAACATCTGGCTTATGGCCGCGGGTATCGCGCTAAGCATTCCTCTCATCATTTGGGGAAGCCAGTTGATACTGAAGCTGCTGAATCGTTTTCCGGCCGTCGTCTGGATCGGCTCAGCCATACTCGGCTATACGGCGGGAGAGATGTTATCGGACACCCAAGCGGTCAGAAACCTTCTTCCCGAATTTGGTGATTGGGGATATGGTTGGTTTCCGGTCGTTTCCGCGATATTCGTGCTGGTCGTCGCTTTTTTATGGCGGAGGATGATTGTCGTTTTGACCGAGAAATCAGCCAAAGAGAAAAGACTATAAGATCAGATTAAAAACATTCGGAAGGGCAGAAGCTTGATTAAGAGGATGAGTGCGCTTACAATAACTCTATGCTAGCCTTAGCAAGTGCCTCAAAAGGAGAGACAGTATTGATGCAACTAGAGAATCGAATGGCACAACAAAAACTGTTTGTCCGTTTAATGATACCCTACTTCTTATTCATGCTTCTTGCTTTGATACTAGGATGGTTGATCTATAGCCAAACCTATCGTTTGGTCAAGGACGAGGTTACCCGCAATAACATGCAATTGCTGGAACAGGTCAAAGACACTATGGATAGCCGCTTCTCCGAGATCAGTCGGATATCAACGGAGCTATCGAGCAATCCGATGGTGCAAAGCTTCCAAAGAGTACATGACCCCTTCAATAGCACAACGACGATAAAAGTGATCGAGACGCAGAAAAACCTGTATTCCTATAATGCCTCGAATAACTTTGTTCTTAATTATTTTGTCGTGTTTAAGAATAGTGATTTGGCGTTATCGACCAATTCGACATATGAACTTCCGGCGTTTTATCGTCATGTGCTCTCCTACAACAATATGGACTACAATGCATGGAGGAGCGATCTGTTCAGTACTTACCGCAATCAAGAATTAATGATGGCCGGTATGACGAATTATGAAGGTAAATCCAGGGGCATGCTGACTTATGTACAGTCTCTAGGGTATCCGAACCGCATCCAAGGTGCCTTGATTTTCCTTGTTGATGAGCAGAAGCTTCGAAATTTGCTTAGCGGCATAGACGTATCCGATGGAGGATGGGCTTACATTGTAGACAATAAGGGGCGCTTGGTCAGCTCTTTGTCCGATGACGGAGCCGTTCCCGACGTGAACATCGGACAATACCCGGCCAACTCGGGAATTATCGAAGCCGGCGCTTCCACGAATGACATGATGGTTACCTATACAACTTCTTCCTATAACGGTTGGACGTATGTTGTCGCGCAACCTCCTCATGTCGTTCTAAGCAAAGTGTTGTCTATCAAACAAACGACAGTTACGATCTTGCTATTGTTTCTCGTTCTAGGGATCGTGATGGCATACCTATTCGCAACGCGCAACGGTAAACCGCTTGTCAAGATTACCTCGACATTGAAAAACCGGTTGAGCGGAGGAGAATCGAAACGACTGAAGGATATGTACGGATATATCCAGAGCTCCTTAGACGTGCTGATAGACAACAATGACGCTCTTCAAGACGCGATCGATCGGCAAGCGCCTATTTTATGGGAGTCTTTCATGGGTCGACTGCTGAAGGGGGATTTCTTATCCCTGAACGAGATTAATTCCTTGTTGAAGCACCAAAGAGCCGAGATCAATGGAACGGGGTATGCCGTGGGCATTCTTCATTTCCACAGCGGCGACCATGGCTTTAACGCCGATGTACTGCACAAACTGGACATTGAACGCGTACTGATCAATGAAGTGTTGAGGGGTACGATTGCGGATGACCAGTTTATCCATAATATCGCGGAAGACAAGATTGCCATGCTGTTCGTGGATTATAGCGATGATAACGACCTGTTCAGGCAAATGATCCAGAGCAATTTAGTGAATATTTCTTCAAGGATACACGATCATATGCAGATTAAACTGCATTTTGCGGTCGGAGGATTCCGTACTTCCTTACTGGAGGTAACCGGCTCTTATGAAGAGGCGAGGCAATCGTTATCCACCATCCATTATGAAGAAGAAGGGCAAACGGTTTGGTTCAGTGAACTGTCGAACACGAACGCCGGATTCTATTTCCCCGGGGACGTAGAAAATCGCCTAATCAATTATACGAAAGCGGGAGAAGTCGAAGAAGTTCAGATGCTTCTTCAGTTGCTCTACCGAGAGAACTTCCAGCAACGGCATCTGCCGCTAGCTATGCAACAGCTTTTTTTCTTTGAGATTATTAGTTGTTTGGTCAAAATACAGGATCAACTCCTGCTCCAGAACCAGGATGACGTTAAGCTATTGATGCAGCAGCTGAGCGCGACTGAAGATACAAAGCGTACCTACAATAAAGCGGTAGAGAAGTTTGTGTCCATCTGCGCGGAGATCGACAAGCGCAAGAAGAGCCGCAACGTGAAGTTGTTCGAAGACATTGTCACTTACTTGCAAGACAATTACGGACAGGCCAGCATGAGTCTGGAAGCCGTTGCGGACCATATGCATATTTCGAAAGGTTATCTATCTCAGTTTTTCAAAGAGCAGATGGGAGTTAACCTCTCCGATTACCTCGAGAACTTGCGAATGGACAAAGCCAAAAATTTACTCGCCAGCACTTCATTGCCTATCGGGGAAATCGCGGAGAAGGTAGGTTATCAATCCGCAAGCACTTTCAGCAGAGCTTTTAAGCGAGGAAGCGGGGTAAGTGCAACTTCGTACCGCGAATCCGCTTATAAGGAAGAAAGTTTAACCTCTTAGCACGGCTAAACCGTTAATATTTCGTAGGTCAGGAGGCAACATTCCTGGCCTTTTGTCATTGTTATTTACTGTTATTTAATCCATAAATACATCGATAAAGCGCTTCATTCTTTAAAAAAGTATACGAAAAGAACGATTGCCAAGCTATTTTCTTAACGATTGTAGAACAAACGGACATCTTACAATTTACACTGAAGACCGCAAGAACCTAATCTGAATCTACGCCGCGAACGACATATTCGCTGCATTGGCCTCGTCCAATCGGAGTCATCTATCTAACGTATAAGGAGGTGAATGGTATTGAGCATGTCTACTATAGGTACAAACATCAAGAGCAATAATGCAACGGATATCAAACGCAAACCGGGGAGATCTCCCATAGTCAAAAAAATAGTTAAGAGTCGACAACTTTATATTTTGATGGCGCTTCCATTTCTATACTTAATCATTTTTAAGTATGTTCCCATGTACGGGGCGCAGATCGCTTTCAAAAATTTCGTCGTCACGAAGGGGATTTGGGGAAGCGACTGGGTGGGGCTCAAAAACTTCGTCCGATTCGTTAACTCGTACGATTTTTGGCGCATTCTTAAGAACACGCTTATACTCAGCTTTTACAATTTGGTTGCCAGCTTTCCTTTTCCTATCTTGTTGGCGCTCGGACTTAATTATTTGCGGAACAGGTTTTTCAGGAAAGTCGTTCAAATGGTCACCTATGCGCCGCACTTTATTTCTATCGTCGTCATCGTAGGAATCATTAAAGAACTTCTGGACCCTAGAATCGGCATGGTGAACAAGATTATCGGATTTTTCGGTTTCGATCCAATCAATTTTATGGGCGAGATCTCCATGTTTTCTTCGATTTACGTTTGGTCGGACGTTTGGCAGCACATCGGTTTTAACTGTATTATTTTTATTGCCGCATTGGCAGCCATCGATCCTGCGTTGCACGAAGCCGCGGTTGTCGACGGGGCGAGCAAGTTCCGCCGGATGTGGCATATCGATTTACCTGGTATCATGCCTATGGCTATTATCTTGCTGATCCTGAACACCGGACACATTCTTGACGTCGGTTTCGAAAAGGTGCTGTTGCTGCAAAATCCGATCAACCTGAAAGCATCCGAAATCATCGACACTTATGTGTATAAGGTAGGTTTGACCGCGCAGGTTGCCAATTACTCCTATTCGACGGCAATCGGACTATTTAAGTCCGTTATCAATCTGGTGCTGTTGTTAGCTGTAAACAAAATCGCGCAAAAAACAAGGCAGGCAAGCTTGTGGTAAAGGAGTGAGGGCATGAATATCGCATTTCGCAACGAGTCGTTACCGGACAAGCTGTTCACCATTTTGAACGGTTTAATCATTACTGTACTTTTTGTAAGCGTTTTTTATCCTATTATCTATATTGTAAGCGCTTCGTTCAGCGACTCTCAGGCGGTTGTATCCGGAGAAGTATGGCTATGGCCGGTCCGTCCGACGCTAGAAGGATATTCAGCGGTGTTCAATTACAATCAAGTATGGGTCGGGTTCAAAAATTCAGTGATCTATACGGTAGCGGGTACGGCTATTAACGTAGGGATGACGGTGCTTGCGGCTTATCCGTTGTCTCGTAAAGATTTTTACGGTAAAAACACGTTTATGATTCTATTTATGTTCACAACGATGTTCACCGGAGGCCTTATTCCGAATTATTTGCTAGTCAAACAGCTTGGCATGCTGGATTCGGTCTGGGCAATGATTATTCCGGGAGCGTTAACGGTATGGAACGTCATTATCGCCAGAACTTATTTTCAAATGTCGATTCCCGATGAGTTGTTGGAAGCGGCGCAGCTTGACGGCTGTAACGATCTACAATTCGTCTGGAAAATCGTGATCCGGTTATCGGGCCCGATTCTTGCGGTAATTACTCTCTATTATGCGGCGGCGAACTGGAATCAGTATTTCAACGCGATGATCTATTTGAAATCGCAAGATCTCTATCCCTTGCAGCTTGTGCTGAAGGATATTCTAGTCAAGAACGATATCGATGTCGCCATGTTAGCGGGAGATCCCGCGGACGCGGCTAAACGAGAAGCGTTAAAGACGCTTCTGAAATATTCGTTAATCGTGATTTCGACTGTTCCATTGCTCTTGTTCTATCCTTTTGTACAGAAATACTTGGTCAAAGGCGTAATGGTAGGCTCACTTAAAGGATAAAGGGGACGAATGAATATGAAAATGAAGAAAATCGTATCGATGGCCATAGCCAGCGTAATGCTGGTTAGCGTTTTGAGCGCGTGTAGCAGCAACGACAAAGAGAAAAATAACGGAGCTGCGGCATCCGATTCCAGCGCAAGCGCGAAAGTAACGGATGCGGGTACTTTCCCGATCGTAAACGAGAAAATTACTCTTCGCGTTATGACCGGAGCGAACCCTTCGGTCGAGAATTTCGACACGAATGCCTTTACAAAGTATTTCGAGGAAAAAACGAACATTCACGTAGAGTGGGAGATTGTCCCGACCAGTATGGTTACGGAGAAGCTGAATCTCGCCCTTGCTAGCGGAGAATTGCCCGATGTGATCATGTCCATGGACGTGACGCCGGAACAGCAAGCGCTTTACGGTCAACAAGGAGTTCTTCTTCCATTAAACGATTATATCGAGAAATACGGGATCAACACGAAAAAAATGTTCTCGGAAAGTCCGCTGATCGAATCTACGATCACTTCTGCCGACGGCAATATCTACGCGCTTCCAGCGCCGAACGAATGTTATCACTGTTCGATGCGCCAAAAGCTATGGATCTATGAACCTTGGCTCAAAGAATTGAACTTGGAAATGCCAACGACGACAGATGAGTTCTATGAAGTCCTTAAGGCATTCAAGACAAAAGATCCGAATAAGAACGGAAAAGCGGATGAAATTCCTTTCTCCGGAGCGCCGCAAGTGTCCCAAACTTCTTTGTTGACGACGAGCGTCGAAAATTTCTTGATGAATTCGTTCACGTACGCTCCTTACAACCGTCTATATGTGAATGATGAGGATAAAGTTACAGTCCCATTCGTACAGAGCGGCTGGAAAGATGGTCTCGCGTTCTTGCACAAGCTGTACGCGGAAGGCTTAATGGATCCTCAAGCATTGACTCGCGATCCCGCTCAACTTGTCCAGCTTGGAGAGAATCCTGATGTCGCTATCCTTGGCGCCGCTTCGGGACCTAATATGAGCGTAATCTCTCAATTGTACGGAGCAAGCGGACGTTGGAAGGACTTCGTTGCAGTTCCTCCTTTGAAAGGACCGGGAGGCGTTCAACTCACCCAATATGATCCTTATCAAGTCGCACCCGGTAAATTCGTCATTACGCGCGAAGCGGCGAATCCCGAAGCTGCATTCCGTTTCGCGGACGCGCTGTACGATCGCGAGATGACGTTGCGCTCGACGATCGGGGAGCCGGACGTGGATTGGCGTTGGGCGAAAGACGGTGAAATCGGCATCGACGGCAAGCCGGCGATTTACAAAGACATGTCCAAATTCGGAGTTACTCAGAACAAGAATCTGTCACAATCGGCGATTACGTTCCGGCCGAACTCCCTTCGCCTAGGAGCGGTAGCTGATCCGGAAAATCCGCTCGAAACGATCCTTTATAACGAAACGAAGACCAAATACGAGCCGTACCGAGCGGATATCAAGAACATTTTGCCGCCGCTGAACTTTACCGTCGATCAATCGCAGGAGCTTGCGGACGTATCCAAAGTCATCTACGACTATACGAACGAAATGATGGCTCGTTTCATTATCGGAGATACAAACTTGGATAAAGATTGGGACAAATACGTCTCAACGCTGGAAGGCATGAATTTGGGCCGTTACCTGGAAATCTACCAAGAAGCATATGAAACGCGTAAATCCGCAATCGCAACTAAATAAGGCGGAATAAGGGAGAGTAGCTCATCTGTGAAGACAACAGGATTTACCGTACCTGACAAATGGAAATGGTTTACCGAAAGTCGTTATGGGATGTTTATCCATTGGGGGCCTTACGCCCAATACGGCCGCGGAGAGCAAGTTCTGTTCCGCGAACACCTTGATCAAAGCGAATATGCCCAAAAAGCTTGTAGCTGGAACCCGGAACATTACGATCCGGAGCTATGGGCGGATACCGCCAAAAAGGCCGGATTTAAGTACGCATGTCTAACGACGAGACATCATGACGGCTACTGCTTGTGGGATAGCGCTTATACCGACTACTCCAGCGCCAAGCAAGCTCCCAAGCGGGATTTCGTCCGCGAATACGTGGATGCCTTTCGTAAGGCGGGGTTGCGAGTAGGGCTCTACTACTCTTGGATCGACTGGCGTTTGCCTGCTTATTTCGACGGACCCGACAAGGATCCTGAGGGCTGGGAGAAAGTACGGACTTATTTGCATAACCAAGTGAAAGAGCTGCTTACGAATTATGGTCGCATCGATTACTTCTTCTTCGACGGAGTTTGGCCTCGTAATGCCGATGATCTGCAAAGCGTGGAGCTTGTCGAAATGATGCGCGAATTACAGCCGGACATTATGATCAACAACCGACTTGGATATTCTCAAGTGCGCGAGGGTTACCGCGCGGACGGCGGCGCAGGCGCGGGAGATTCGGATACGTTAGGAGACTTCGGTACGCCTGAGCATCTGATCTCCGTCGATCAAAACAGGCTGTGGGAATCTTGCCAGGTCGCCACTTGGCGCTTATGGAGCCATGTGTTCGGCGAACGCTGGCGTCCTACGGATTACTTGCTTGATCTATTAATCGAATGCGCGGAGAAGGGCGGGGAACATGGCGGGAATTTGATCCTGAACGTCGGCCCAATGGCGGATGGACAGTTTCCTCCTGAATTCGTGCAGCGGGCAATGGAGATCGGCCGTTGGTTGGAAGTGCACGGCGAGGCGGTATACGGTTCGGATGGCGGCTCCGTAACGGAGTTTATTACAAGAGGACGCCAGACGACCAGAGGAAACAATCTCTACCTGATCATCCGATTCTGGGATGGGCGTCCGGTGATGAGGCTTGCGGACTTGACGACTCCCGTGAAGAGCGTAACGTTACTAACGACAGGCCAGGACCTGGAATTTGAACAGAATGGCGAAGAACTGATCATTAAAGGTTTGCCAAGCGAACCTCCGACTAAGCTTTTCCCGGTCATTCGGGTCGAGTGCGAAAGCAAGCCTATTGCGAACCAGTGGGGAAGGGAACGCCTGTGGGAAGGCGATCCTTCGCGGGTTGCGGCATGGGCTCGCGAGCAACGGGGTACATCGGTATTTGCCGATGGCATAGAAAGGTAACAACGACATCGCCTGCCCGCCTTGAAGGCGGCAGGCGATTGTTGTTATCAGAAGCTTCTTAGCATGAGATCAGGGGGAGGTAGCCCATGAATAATAATCTATCCCAAATGCCATCCGTCGATATTCCCGAGCTGGAGCTGCCGCAAGCCGTTATCAACCGTATGGCGGAAGCCCAACGTTTACTCGCGCACCGACCGAGATTGCTCCGGCAGTTCTTGAACTGTTACCCCAATACGTTGCTGACAACTACGAAAAAAATGGAGGATGGCACGGTATTCGTCATTACCGGAGACATTCCGGCCATGTGGCTGCGGGATTCGGTCGAGCAAATCTTTCCTTACGTGAATGTTGCCGGACAAGATGAACAACTCAGCGATTTGATTTGCGGGCTTATCCGTCGCCATATGAGGTGTATTCTGCTCGACCCTTACGCCAACGCGTTTAATGAAGAAGCAAACGGACGTCACTGGAATGCGCATGACCAGTCCGACATCCCTGTGTCTGATGAAGTTTGGGAACGCAAATTCGAACTTGATTCGCTTTGTTTCAGCGTTCGTCTTGCCTACCATTATTGGAAGGCAACGGGGAACACGGAATTTATGGATGAAACATTCCGTCAAGCGATGCGTGACATCGTCAGAGTGTTCGCTATCGAACAACGCCACAATGAGGCATCGACTTACCGATTCATGCGAACGAAGTGTCCGGCGATGGATACGTTGGCGGAAGGAATAGGCACTCCTACGAGCTACACGGGTATGATCTGGTCCGCATTTCGTCCAAGCGACGACGCTTGCGAATACCATTACAACATTCCCGGCAATATGATGGCGGTTGTCGCGCTGAGACAAATGAAAGAGATGGCCATCGCCTGCGGGGAAGAGCCATTTGTATTAGAAGAAATTTCACGGTTGGCAATATCGGTAGAAGAGGCAATCCAACGATTCGGGACGGTCGAACATCCTGAATTCGGCAAAATATATGTTTATGAAACCGATGGACTTGGAAATTATTGTCTGATGGATGATGCCGGTACTCCGGGGTTATTATCGATTCCTTACTTTGGGTACGCATCTTCAAACGATCCGATATACCGGAATACGCGGCGTTTCGCCTTAAGCAATGAAAATCGGTATTTTTTCCAAGGAAAACAGGCTTCGGGCATCGGCAGCCCTCACACGCCGGACGGATATATCTGGCACATGGCTCTATCCATGCAGGGCTTGACAGCTACCGATTCAAAGGAAATTTTAAAAATGCTGGAATGGCTGGAGGTTACGGATGCGGGCACGGGTTACATGCACGAAGGGTTTCATGCGGATGATCCGAATGTCTATACGCGTCCTTGGTTTGCTTGGTCGAACAGCCTATTCGCGCAATTGGTTATGAAAGCTATGGATGAAGGCATTGTGATATTCAAAGGGGAAGAGGAACAGATATGAGCCATATCGTTATTTTATACGACGCCAGCCTTCCCTATGAAGGCGTTAGACCCGACCAAGCGGCAATAGAATCGTTGTCTCGCATAGGAAAGATAGCGGCGGCGGGGGAATGGGAAGAAGCACTTCGAAGCGCGGACGTAGCGATTCACTTACATGGACCCTATTTCCCTAAAGCGGATTGGCCGGCTTTGGGGGCATTTTTGAAACGGGGTGGTGGCTTGCTGCACGTTGGCGGTGCGCCATTTCGATTCCCTGCGCACCAGGTAGACGGACAGTGGCAGTTGGAGACGGAACAAACGGCTTATCATCAGCAACTGAATATCCATGAAGTGCTTCCTGTCGATCCTGAGCCTATCTTTGCATATGAGGCTTCTTCGGAAATTCCGCTGCTCAAGGGAAGGGAAACCCTGTTCGACATTCAACCTACGTTTGGTTTCGTTTTGCATTTTACGACGCTTGACGACCATCCCGGAGACGGAGGGACATCCGGGCCGATGGATGCGCATCTGTATCCGCTGCTCAAAGGCGTGTCGCGAGATGGCCGGGAAGTCGCCGCTCCCGTCGTGCTCGTAGAGAACACGAAAGCGTCGCATGTCGGGGGCCGCTGGTTGTTCATAAATATGCTAGCCAATGAGCGATTGTGGAGTTCAATGGGGATACGCGCGCTGGAGGAATGGAGCGCATATTGCGCAAACGGAGTGACCGAAATCTGGTTCAAGCCGAATTATGCGAGCTACTATCCTGGCGAACGCCCAACCTTGACGCTGCAGTTGCAACAGCTGTCCCGCTTGCCAGACCGCATAAACCAGCGCAGACGATGGAGCTTTGAAATCGCGGTTTCCAAGCATGGCGACGATAACCTAATCAAGATTTGGTCTGAAGAGTCGTCGTTAACGGAATCGCGGGAGCTTCAGTTCATTAGATTCCCAGTGGACATTCCGATCGAACCCGGTTATTACGAAGCCGAATGCCGCGCACAGGCCGAAGACGGCGAGACTAAGGTGTTTCGGCAAGGGTTCTGGGGCTTCGACGAAAAGCTGCTGCAGGAAGGGGAGTTTCTTTCGCGAGACCGCGATTACTTCCGTCGCGGGAACCGTCCGATGCCGATTGTCGGCATGACCTACATGACCTCCGACGTAGCGCGTAAGTTTCTGTTAATGCCTAACGTTCACGTATGGAATCGCGATATGGCCCAGATGAGCCGAGCGGGCATTAATTTGATTCGGACAGGCATATGGTCTATGTGGCGGCAGACGATGTTTGTCGATGGCCATGCGTCGGAAGAGGTTATGCGATCGATCGACGCGTTCATGCTAACGGCCAAAAAGCACGGGTTGGAGGTTAATTTCACCTTCTTTACGTTTACTCCCGAACGTTGGGAAGGGGCGAATCCTTATCTGGACCCGCGCAGCGTGGAAGCTCAGAGAAGGTTTATTGCTTCAATCGTATCCAGGCACGCAAAGTCTACTTACGTGCACTGGGATTTGATCAACGAGCCCTCCTTGTTCGATCCCAAAAATATTTTCAACGGAGCGCAGACGGCCGGAGATCCTTACGAGCGGAAGTTATATGTCGAGTGGCTCAGCGAGCGCCACGGATCCGATGTACGCGTGCTTCAGGAACGTTGGAACATGTCACCGGACGAATTGCCCGATTACGAGTCGGTACATGCGCCGACGGCAGCGGACATTACCTTCAAGATCACGGGAATTCAACCGCGCCGCAACGCAAGATTGTTGGATTATACGTTGTTCTCCATGGATATGCTTAACAAGTGGACGAGAGAGTTAAGCGAGACGATCCACTCGATTCAACCGGCGCAAATGGTTACGGTAGGACAAGACGAGGGCATATGCAGCCAACGACCGTCTCCGTTTTTCTACGGTCAAGCCGTTGATTATACGACGGTACACACTTGGTGGCAAAATGACGATTTGATGTGGGACGGCATTTTCACCAAAACGCCGGATAAGCCGAATCTCATACAAGAAACGGGTATCATGTATACGGAGACTCCGGAAGGTAAAGCGAAACGATCGGAAACGGAGTTAAAAGCGATCCTCGAACGCAAATACGCCTATGCTTTCGCATCCGGGGGAGCGGGGGCGGTTCAATGGATCTGGAACATCAATCCGTACATGGACAACGTGAACGAGTCCAATATCGGCGCGGTACGCGCGGACGGCACGGAGAAGCCGGAAGCCGACGTGTCGTATGAATTCGGTCGCTTTATGTCGGCGATCAGCCCGCTATTCGAAGGACGTAAGCTGGAAGAGATCGCGGTCGTCTATCCGTTCTCGAACGACTTTTCCACGCGCAAGCTAGCGATGGACGCGACGACGAGGCTGACTCGCACGATGCTGTTCTTACTGAAGCAACCTATCCGGGGATTGTCCGAATACCATCTGGATTCCCTGACCGATCATCCTCCCCGATTGCTGATCGTGCCGAGTGCGCACAACTTCAGCGGCAATGCTCTTGAGAAACTGTTGCTGCACGTCGAGGAACGCGGAGGAACTCTATTGTTTACCGGCCCAATGGGATTGGACGAATACTGGCGGCCTACTCAGAGAATGTCGGGCAGGATCGGAAGCACTAAGCTCGCCAACATCCGTAGAGAAGAAGCGCTTGTACTGGAAGATAAAATATTGCCGGTCTCGTTTCCGAAGCTAAGGTTCGCCGAGGCGTCCAAGGAATTGAGCGATGACCTTGCGAAGAATGGTCCGTCTCATGTAACCGTCAAGCGAATCGGAAAAGGGAAACTGATCCATTGTCCGCTACCGGTGGAATTGAACGAACGCTCGGAGACGTTAGTCGAACTGTATCGGTTCGCCATTCGGGAAGCCGGGGTCCGTTCGGAACTGGAATGGCTTAAGGGCGGCGAATTCGCCGGCATATACGGCAGGAAACTCGATTTCGCTGCCGGAGCGCTATATATTTTCGTATCTGAATATGCGATAGATGAAGAAGTAGAAGTCCGCGATCCGGCGAATGGACGGAGGTACAAGTTCATGATGGAAGCAGAACGAACCGTTATGTTCGCCGCGGATAGAGAAGGAGAAATTATCGGCGTCTATCGACCTGAAGAAGTAAACATTTCTAATGGTAAATATATTTAGTTCAAACAAACCCCGGTTTCTCAAGTGAGGACCGGGGTTTGCGGCATAAAGGCGGATCTTGCACCATTGACACCCCGTACCGATATGACTATAATAATTCTTTGAGTTGAGAATTGTTATCATTCTCATATTGACGAATTCAAGCTATGACAGAGGGGCGTTGTTAGAATGATCATTACAAGCCGACGAGACGTTCTAAGACGGTACACGGCGGTTTGCGCTATCATTCTGATCGCGTCTTTTTTTTGTATGCTGATCATCGCCCCGGCGAGTGCAGCTACAACTGAAGAACCAATCCGTTCAACGATTGCCCAAACCGAGAAAATGATGACCGATATCGAGTCGAATAATCTGGAGCAGGCTTCCGTTGACTTCGCAGCAATCAAGAAATGGTGGACCGGCAATAAGAACACGGTCAAACAAAGCTCGCTGGACATGGCGCTGGAGATCGATCGCCAAATAGCAAGCCTCTCATTGGCCTTTCTGAATAAGGATTTACAAGCGATCAAGGATGAGACCGGAGCGTTGCAATTTTCTCTTCGGAATTATGCGGACGGAGCTTATATCGATAACGACGGGAAGCAAGGGATGACCTTAAGCGTCTACGTCATGAAGCTGCGCGAAGCCGAACAGCTGATGAAGCGGGAATCTTGGACCGAAGCGCAAAGCGCCGTTAAGCTGCTACAGCGCCAATGGTTGTCCGTCGAAGGGGATATCGTCAGTCAATCGCAAACCGTGTACAACCACGCCGAACGCGATCTTGTCTTAATGGATGCCTACTTAAATAGCGCGGACAAACAAGGAGAAGCGGCGGGTATCGCGGACCGCATGATCGTGTCCTTAACTCCGCTCATCGACGCTCAATATTCCTGGTGGGATGCTGCGCTTATTCCGATCCGGGAAGGCATTGAAGCGTTGCTCGTCATCGGTACATTGCTCATGTATGCGAAAAAGTCGAACTCCAAGCCTGCTAGAGCGTGGGTAATCGGAGGTTCAAGCGCAGGCGTCTTATTGTGCATCGGAGTCGGGTTCGTGGTCACGTTCTTATTGTCGTCGAGCGCATTCGGCCACAACAACTCGTTGATTAACGGCTGGACGGGAGTATTCGCAAGCGTACTGCTTCTCTACGTGAGTTACTGGCTGCATCGGAATTCCGATGTGAAGCGCTGGAATCAATTGTTGCAATCGAAGAGCACGCAAGCGTTGTCTAATGGGAAAATGATCTCTTTAGCGCTTCTCGCCTTCTTCGCTATCGTACGGGAAGGATTGGAGACCGTTATTTTCCTCATCGGGATGGTTGGCAAGATGTCCGGAGGCGAGCTTGCGGGAGGCATTGCCGCTGGTTTCGGCATTCTCGCCATCTGCGCGGTCGTGATGATCAAGCTTGGAACTCGCTTGCCTATCCGTCCGGTGTTTCTCGTATCCAGTATCATCGTCTTTTATTTATGCTTTAAGTTTATGGGGTCAGGCATTCATAGCCTGCAGATGGCGGGCATCATTCCTTCCACGGTTGAAGAGTACTTGCCTGAGCACGTTTCTTTCAGCCTTTATCCATCATGGTACAGCACGTTTCCGCAATTGTTGTTCGTAGTATTGGCCCTTGTCGTCATCGTGTATCAGAGAATAAGCAGAAAAATTTCAGGCAAAAGCAGAAAAGCATTAACGACCAAATCAATAAATGGGGGATTACAAAATGAGTAGACAAATGAAATTAGCGAGCGTTATACTTGCGGCAACATTGGTATTGGGCGCATGCGGTAAAGACGATAACAAGGAAGCTGCGGTCAGCGCTTCTCCAACTTCCGAAGCGCAACCATCTGGAGCGGCATCCGGCGAGCAAAGCGCCATTCAACAAGGAACGGCGAAGCTTCAGGAAGAAACGACTAAACTGCAGCAAGCGATCGAGAAGCAAGATGCCGATGAGGTGAAACGTCTAGGCAAATCGATCAACGATGCTTGGTTGGCTTATGAGAACTCCGTCCGTCAAACGTTCCCGCTTGAATATACGGAAGTTGAGAAATACGAGATGCCGATCTTCTCGGCTTCGGCTTACGACAAAGTGGATTTCGAAGCGTTGAAAGTAACGGCCGGCAAACTTCAAGAAGCGCTGACGAAATTGCTTAACGCTAAGGAAACGTCCGGCAGCACGTCGGAGCTTCTGACGAAAGCGGTAGCGAACTATAAGCTGTACGTTGAAGAACAAGCGAACAATCTGGTTAGCCAGACGAAAGTATTCGTTGATGCCGTGAAAGCCGGCGATGTGGAGAAAGCGAAGCTGGAATATTCCAAAGCGCGCGTATTCTTCGAGAACATCGAGCCGATCGCGGAAAGCTTCGGCGACTTGGATCCAAGAATCGATGCCCGTCTTGCGGACGTGGAAGACGAGAACACTTGGACAGGATTCCACCGGATCGAGAAAGCGCTATGGTTGGATAAATCGTTGGCGGGTATGGAGCAATATGCCGACCAATTGGTTAAAGATACCGAAGAGCTGCAACAAAAAGTGAAAACGATCGAATTAGAACCGAAAGCTATGGTTGCAGGCGCTATGGAATTGCTGAATGAAGCGGCGATCTCCAAAATTACCGGAGAAGAGGAAATTTACTCTCATACGGACTTGGTAGATTTTGCGGCTAACGTAGATGGCTCGAAGTCGGTATACTTAGCTATTATTCCTGCTCTGAACGAGAAAAATCCGGATTTGGCTAATCAATTAGACAAACAATTCCAAACGTTAGAAGAAACGCTTCGCGGTCATCATAAAGAGGGGCAATATGTGAGCTACGATCAGTTAACGACGGAACAAATTCGCACGCTTAGCGATCAAATTAGCCAACTCTCTAACTTGATGTCCCAAACAGCTAGCATCCTCTAAAACACAGAAGGGGTGAGAGCATGGACTCCAATAAGAAAAAAGACGGGATATCGAGACTGGATTTTCTGAAAATGTCGGCATCGGTGGGAGTCGGCTTAGCGATTGGCGCTTCCGGAATGGCCGCCATTGAGAAAGTCGTCGCTCCCGCCAGTAAGTCCGCCAATACGACGGGCAACGATTCCTCTGACGACCGCATCTCCATGTATGGCGAACACCAAGCGGGAATTATTACTCCGCAGCAAACTTACATGTATCTGGCTAGCTTTCGGCTCATGGTTAACGATCGATCCTCGCTGATCAAAGTATTGCGAGATTGGACGAGATTCAGCGACCTGAGTACGGCGGGCGGAACGATGCGGACGGGCGATAATCCGCTGCTGCCGCCATCCGATACAGGGGAGACGCTCGATTTGCCTGCATCGAAGCTAACGGTGACGTTCGGGTTCGGACCTTCATTCTTTAGCGTCGATGGTAACGACCGATTCGGCATTGCAAACAAAATTCCGCTTTACCTCAAGGACATTCCCCGTATGCCTAGCGATAAAATCGACCCTCTGTTGTCTGGCGGGGACGTATGTATCCAAGTGTGCGCGGAGGATCAGCAGGTCGCCTTCCATGCGCTTCGTAACTTTATCCGCTTATCCATGGGATCGGCGACGTTGAATTGGATGCAGGAAGGTTTCATTAGCGGAGGTTCGGGGGGGCAAACACCTCGTAATCTGTTCGGCTTTAAGGATGGTACGGCGAATAACCTACATCAGACAACCGATGGGTATAACGACGTCGTGTGGGCGGGCGATAATGAACCGGACTGGATGCGCGGCGGTACTTATATGGCTTATCGTAAAGTACGCATGTTTCTAGAAGTATGGGATCGATCGTCGCTGAGCGACCAAGAAGATACTTTCGGTCGTCATAAAGAGTCTGGAGCCGCTTACGGTAAGAAGGGCGAATTCGATACGCCGGATCCTTCGCAGATGCCGATTGCTTCCCATGTCAGATTAGCTAAGGAATCCAAGCAGCTTATCCATCGAAGAGGTTATTCTTACACGGCTGGCGTCGATCCGCGAACAGGCAATGTGGATGCAGGGCTATTATTCATAAGTTATCAGAGAAATCCGGAAGAGCAGCTGTTGCCGATGCTAAAAATGATGCAGAGCAAGGATGCGCTCAACGAGTATGTGTCCCACGTGGCCAGCGGAATGTTTGCTTGTCCGGGAGGCTTGCGCGAAGGCCAATATATTGGGCAGAACATTTTGGAATCCTAATCCGGGTCAAATAGAAGGTTGAACAGGTGGAACATGCGATCTGTTCAACCTTTTTTTTGTGCAACGATAGGAGGAGCGAGCGCCACAATGTGACATCCGTCACAGTCGCTCTTTCCGGGCGATGGTTTAATAAGAAGACATCTAGGTTATGGAGGAGAAGCATCATGCAAAAGAAATTCGGCATCGTCAAGAAGATGGTTATCGGTATTACGGTCGCTTCTACGGTCACTTACGGGACAAGCGCGATTTTCTTGCTCGTTCTGAAGGATGTATTCTCCTTTATACCGGGCTGGCTTTTTGTTTTATTAACGCTTGTATTCGGGGTATTCTGGACCGGTTTATTCGGATATTTCGCAGCGAAGTGGTTGCTGCGCCCTCTATTGTCGCTTACGCTTGCGGCGCAGGAGGCGGCCAAAGGGAATTTAAAGATCAAGGTCGTGACGAACCCGTCGAACGACGAGATGCAAGCGCTCGGAGAAGCGTTCGAGCAAATGTTGGATCAATTAAGAACGATTATAGTTGGAATCAAAGATAATTCTCGTCTTACGGATGCGCATGTGAAAGAGTTACAGGATGCGATCGGCCACGCGACGGGACAGATCGAGCAGATGACGAACGAATCGGAAGCGATAACTACGGGTACCCAGACGCAAGCGGAATCCGCTGAACGGCTGCACCACGACGCGGAGACGCTGTCGGCCGCGGCGGATCGAATGAGCGAGGAAGCGTCTAATGCCCGCGAACGGGCATGGCATATGAACAAAGCTGCCAAACAAAGCGAAGAAGTGTTTCAATCGCTCGTTGGAGGCATGCGCCAATTGTCCGAATTGAATCGGGAAGCGATGGAAGTGGTGGTAACGCTTAACGGCTACGCGAATGAGATTGGATCGATCTCCAGTGTCGTAGGGGACATAGCCGATCAAACGCATTTGCTAGCTCTGAACGCTTCCATTGAAGCTGCCAGAGCAGGGGAAGAAGGCAGAGGGTTCGAGGTTGTCGCGCAAGCGGTTAAGTCGCTTGCGGATGAAAGCGCCGTTTCCGTAAAAAATATACGTAAGCTCATCCTTCAGTTGCAGGGCGAAGTATCGAGAGCGGTCGGTCACATCCGTACGCAATACGAAGTGTCGGAACGGGAAGCGAAGATGGGCGAGGAGTTCGCAACCGCATTCCATGAGGTCAACGCGGAAGCGCAGCAGGTAGTCGGGATCGTGGAAGCGATGGCGGGCGAGTTGAATCAACAGGCGCAACAAGCGACCGATCAGTTGAACGAAGCGAGGCGAGTCGCCCAAGTGGCGGAGCAAATTCGCGCAGGGGCGCAGCAAGTGTTCTCGGCATCGCAGGAACAGACTGCGGTCATGCAGGAAATCTCGGCATCGACGGACTCCTTGCGTGCCAAGTCGACCGATTTGCGAAGCAAGGCGGACTTCTTCCGATCATAAAGCTATGGGGAGGTGAGGGAGGCTGATGGCGAAGCTTAACGAACAGATGCTGAACGTCAATAATTATAGTTCGAGCAAGTATCGCACGCCGGATGGCGCTCCAGCGGATATCGTCATTTTCACGATTGCCTCCATCGGGCGCAAGACAAAGAAGAAGTCTTTACCTCTAAGAGAGCTTCAAGTGATGCTTGTCCAGAGGAAGCAGTGGCCGTTCGCGGGCCAATGGGCTTTACCGGGCGGGTTCTCGCAGGAAACGGAAACGATTCAGGACTGTGCGAAGCGGGAGCTTCGGGAAGAGACCGGGGTAGATGGCATCCATATCGAGTATTTTAACGTATACAGCAAGCCGGGAAGAGATCCGAGAGGGTGGATGATTTCTCACGCTTTCTATGCGCTAGTGAACGAAGATGTTCTAACAGATCGTAAAGCCTCGGGCGATGCATCCGACGTTAGGCTGTTTTCGATAGAGGAGGCTCTGAAAATGGAGCTTGCCTTCGACCATAACGACATCATTAGAGACGCATTGGAGCAAATTCACACCAAAATGTTGACGACGACTATCGCTAAAGAATTTCTTCCGGAACAATTTACGATGAGCGAGCTATATCAAGTGATAGAGACGGTCGTGCCTGATTTCGAAGAGAAAAATTTTATCCGCAAAATTACTTCAACTCAGAGCCGAAAGGGTATACTGGAAGAGGTGAGGGACCCGTACGGACAGCTTAAAGGTTCCAATCGATATTCTCAACGAGCCGCGCAGTTATATCGGTTCACGAATTGCAAGCCTAAGCTGTCCATCTACAGCTAGGCTTGTTTTTTTTCATGTTGTCCCAATCATTCTATTGCTACGAGAGGATACATTCCCGATGAGCGCTGCGAACTTAACTCTTCATACGGACAAGTACCAGATCAACATGATTTACGCGCATTGGAAAAATGGATCGATGAACGACAGGGCCGTATTCGAGGCTTATTTCCGCAAGCTTCCGTTCGGCAACGGCTTCGCCGTATTCGCGGGATTGGAACGGATCGTCGAGTACATCCGGGCGCTTGCGTTTAAGGAAGAAGAAATTCGGTATTTGCGCATGCAGGAGGAGAATTACGAGGAAGGGTTTCTGGCGGAATTGGAAAACTTCAAATTCACGGGATCCTTGTACGCCATGCCGGAAGGGACACTCGTCTTTCCGAATGAACCGCTTATCCGGGTGGAAGCGCGAATCTTCGAAGCTCAACTGATCGAAACGGCGTTGCTGAACTTTATGAACTACCAGACGTTGGTCGCGACCAAAGCATCGAGAATTAAGCTGGTCGCTCCGAATGAGATATTGCTTGAGTTCGGGACAAGGCGGGCACAAGAGGCGGATGCGGCCGTATGGGGAGCAAGAGCCACCTATATCGCCGGGTTCCATGCCACTTCAAATATGCGCGCGGGCATGCTGTTCGGAATTCCCTCCTCGGGAACCCATGCGCATTCTTGGGTGCAAAGTCATGATAACGAGGAGGAGGCGTTCCGGAAGTACGCGGAAGCGTTGCCGGATAACGTAACGCTTCTGGTTGACACGTACGACACGTTGAAGAGTGGGGTTCCGAATGCGATCAAGATCGCACAGTTATTAGATCGCCAGGGCAAACGCCTGAATGGAATTAGATTAGATAGCGGGGATCTGGCTTATTTATCGAAACGGGCGAGGACGATGCTCGATGAGGCGGGATTCCCCGATGTGAAGATCGTCGCTTCTAACGATCTAGACGAGAATATTATCTCGGAGCTCAAAGCGCAAGGAGCTAAGATCGATATTTGGGGTGTCGGCACGCAATTGATTACGGCATTCGACCAACCGTCTTTAGGAGGAGTATATAAGCTAGTAGCCCGGGAGAAGGAAGGCGCGCTCATACCGGTGATCAAAATTTCCGGCAACCCGGAGAAAATATCGACCCCAGGCATCAAGGACGTTTATCGTTTGATCAATAAGCAGACGGGAATGGCGGAAGCGGATTATATGTGTATGCCCGAGGAAGACGATATCCGTATCGGGCGGCCGATTAAGCTGTTCGATCCTCTTCATCTGCATCGGAATAAGACTTTGGAGCATTACGAGGCAATACCGTTGTTGCAACCAATCTTCGTTAAGGGAAATCTGGCGTATCCATTGCCTGATCTGGAGGAAATGCGGAGTTATCATCGGAAGCAACTCGCCCTATTCTGGCCGGAGCATCTGAGGAAGTTGCATCCGGAAGAATATCGCATCAACTATAGCCGTGAGATCATGGATCTGAAGCAGGAGCTTCTCCACTACTATAAGATCAGGGAATAAGTGGGAAGTTGCTATTGCTTGGAGCGGAATGATAGACTATAACGATAGCCAGAGCGCATACTTACACCAAGTGAAAGCAGGATGACTTTCTTGAACAAAATTAAAGTGGTGACGGATTCAACCGTAGATTTGACCGATGAGATCATACAGGAATATGGCATAGAAGTCGTACCGTTATCGATATGCATTAATAATGAAACTTATCTTGACCGAGTAGATATTACGCCTACGGAATTTATAGCCAAGATGCAACAGTCCAAGGAGTTGCCCAAGAGCTCGCAACCGCCTGCTGGAGCTTTCTTGGAAGTATACGATCGGCTAGGCAACGATGGTAGCGAAATCCTCTCTATTCACATGACCGGCGAAATGAGCGGAACGGTCCGTTCGGCCGAGATGGCCGCCGACATGTCGGATTCGGCCGTAACCGTCGTAGATTCGCGCTATATTACGAAAGCGCTCGCCTTTCAAGTATTAGAAGCGGCAACGATGGCGAAGGTAGGCAAAAGCATGGCGGAAATCGTGGAACGGCTTAAACAAATCCGTGAACAAACGCGTTTATTCGTAGTCGTCGATACGCTCGATAATCTTGTTAAAGGCGGTCGGATCGGCAAAGGCAAAGCCTGGATCGGGTCTTTGTTGAAAATAAAAATTATCGCCTCGCTTGACGGTGGAGAATATACGCCAGTCGCTAAAGTACGGAGTAAAGCGCATGTCATTGATTACTTGGCGAAGGCGTTCGCAGAGGACGTCAAAGGAAAAGCGATCAAAGGAGTCGGACTCGTCCATGCCGCAGGCTTCGAGTTAGCTTCTAAGCTCAAAGAGGCGATTATCGGATTAACCGGATTCGACAATATCAGCATCGAGGACACGACGCCGATTATTAGCACGCACACAGGTGTCGGGGCTATCGGCTTTACCTATTACTTCGAATAGTAGTTGCTTCTATATTTATATCCAACAAATTCAAGTCAATCTTAACGGCCTAAGGCTGTCATAGATTGGCTTTTTTGTTTCATGGGAGGTAATTCCAATTAATTTGTCGAATAGTTGAGTCTAACCTTAACGAACAGGAGAGATTGCTGGTGATATTAATGAAACAACGCAAATGGATATTTATTGGGTTAGCTGTTCTCATCATGTTCGGCTTGGCGGCTCCGCCAAAAGCGGCAGAGGCGAAAGAGGCGACAGTTTCTTCAGCGTTATATATCGATGGGAAGCCGGCAGAGTACAAGAAGTTAAAGGTAGATAATCGGCTCGAGAATATGATCTCGATGAATACCGTGACGACAAAGCTGAACATGAAGCTGAAGTGGGTGACCAAGAACAAGGAATGGATTTTATCGAATGCCGATCATACGATCCGAATGAAATTGGATTCGAAGACGGCCACCGTGGATACCAAGCAACAGAAAATCACGACGCCCGCTATCATGAATAACGGCACGATATATCTTCCATTACGATTTATTGTCGTCTCAGGCGGAGGGGTGCTTCATAATCATTCGGGCATCCCCGTCTATTGGGCTCTTTCCGCGGATCAGGATGCTCTTACTTCTGCGATCATGAGGAACAAGGTGGATGAAGTAAAGACCAGGCTTAAGAATTGGAAAGACGCGACGATCCCGTTTGCCTTAGATGGAACGATGCCTTACATCTATGCTGTGAAGAGCGTAGAAATGGTAGAGTTGCTACTTGATAGAGGGTTTCCCGTCAATTATCAAGAAAACGAGTATGATAACATCCTTTTGCGCAAAGGAGCTTCAACGCTACTCTATCAAGCGGCGACTTACGGAGAGCTCGAAGTTGTGCGTTACTTGCTTGATCATGGCGCAGATCCAACTATTAAAAACTATGGCCGCTGGGATGCAGTTGAGTCCGCCATTTGGGGAAGAGACCAAGTCGGTAGCGAAATATACGAACTCTTGGGATATGATGCGACAGTTGAGGATTTTGACCAGATTATCAAACTGTTGCAAGAAAGAATGAAAAAAAAGGAGGATTAGATTTGCGAAAAATAAAACTAGCCGTATTGATGATTTTCTTATGCATCCTAATCGTGCCAACACTAAGCGCAAATGCGGCAGAGAAGGTTTCAGATCAAACGGTGAATATCGAGTCGGTGAAACCGACCGTTCTGCCTAAGCCGCCCTTCCAATACTACATGAGCAAGTACGCGGACGCGGGCCCGACTGCCAAGAAAACCGTGAAATTATCGTTGATTAAGAAATCGGTTAAGAATCTCCCGTTCGATCAGAGTTATGAGGATTCCGCGGAAGTTGCGGCGAAGGAATATACGGTTCCAAATTCATTTCGGTCGATAGTAGGGAATTTACCCGAAGGTACTCCAACCGAATACCGCGGGGAAATACTCGTTAGGGCAATCAAAGGGAAAAACAGCGTATTTCTCGTCTACGGACAAAATTTCGGGGAAAATCGCTATTTGGTCGCGATGGACAAGACGATGACTAAGACGTTGTACGCTTACGATTTTATCAATTACGCTTACTCACCCCAATACGTGAAGGCCGATTACGATTATATCTATCAACAAATCCAATGGGCTTATGAAGAAGACGGCATCCTCTACGTCTCGAACAGCCATAGAACTTATGCCAAGAGCTCGAAGGGAATGAACGGATATATTACGGCGATCCGTCTCTCCGACAATAAAACGTTATGGAGATCCGCTGCTCTTGTCGGCAATGCCCGGAGCTTCGAAGTCGTCGGGAATGTGATCCTGTCCGGCTACGGCTTTACGGCGGAGAAGGATTATCTCTATCAGATCGATAAGCGGACCGGTAAAACGCTGGACAAAGTCGCCTTGAAGGACGGTCCCGACTATATCGGCAAACAAGGCAATAACATTGTCGTATACGGCTATTCGGTCGTGACCCAATTTCAGATCAAGTAATTTACCCCAGATCGGCGACTTGGTCTCAATGAATAGTATCCGAAAGTTGTAGACTGGCGTATTTGTTGAGCAACTGCACGCGGTTCTTAATTTGCAGTTTGCGAAATACGTTCGATAGATGTCTTTTGACAGTCGCTTCGCTAACATATAGGAATTTAGCAATTTCGTTGTTCGATAGGCCTTTCATTAACAGCTCAATCACTTCCCGCTCGCGATTCGTCAGGGAGAACTCGCGCTCGTTATCGAGCTCTTCTTCCTTCACTAGTCCGAGAGAGGTGACCATTTTAATTAGAAATTCGTGAAGCTTGTTTCCACGGATGTCCATAATGAATATCGGAGCGGGCGTTCGTTCATCGTAATCAAAGTGGACGACGTCGGCAACCTCGGAGCCAAGGCTCTTAAAGATCGCAAACGATAAAGGATGTGGCGGCGGCGAAGCAACGACGAACCCTGAAGATAACATATGGGTAATAAAGGTTATGCCTGAGGATTGCAGCATTGTCGGATCGGCGAAATCGTAGGTGTCTAGCGTCTTAATGAAATATCCTGCTCTTGATGTTCGGGGAACCTTGAAGTCGTTGATTGCGGATTCGGGAAGCTGGCTGAAATAAGCCGAAGATAAAGGTTTGGATATCAAGTAATCCAGCGTATATTCATTGATCGGGATAATGACCGATAATCCGCAGATCGTTCCTTGGGCATTCCGGGTGAGCTTCACGAAATTCCGGTCCAGCTCGGTTAGTTCCTCCAGATCGATATGCTTCAACCCGAACAGGCTATCTTGGGCTGTCATGATGTATTCCGCCGGTTCGTTCGTCTCGGGATTCGGATGGATGATCCGTGATTCCTTAGCGGTTGCATGGCGTTGTAAAATGTAATGTTCCGCTTCGGCTCGATTCGATTGCGAGAGGGGCTCAACGCTGAATGTAATCGAGGGTTGGAAGAAGAACGACTGGATAAGCTTATCTCCTATGTAATAAAACCATTCGGCATTTTCCCAAGCGTCGGACTTGGTTCTCGCCGATTGTTTGATTTTGTTGTAATAATAAACGATGCAGCGTTTTCGCAAATGATCGAAGCACGTCGGATCGAGCACCTTCAAACTGTCGTTGATCGCGTTTCGCATTAGTTCATGAAGCTGCCAGCCGCGTTCCACCTGCCGGACGAAAGAATACCCGACAAGCCTCCCGAAATGTTCCGTCTTAATGTCCTTCCCGATTACGAAGGAAAGGGCTTCGTAATTAAAGTGGCGCAATACCGATGCGGCTTCGACAAGTTCGCGCATATGGGCGTTGGGTACTTCTTTTAACCATATATGAACGATAGGGGCGAAAATATCCTCCTCCGTAAATGACGTTTCCTGCAAACTATGGGCAAACGTCGTGGCTACGAGCATCGATAGGGTTAACGGATGGCCGCCTGTTCTTTTCCAAATCTGCTCGATGATTTCCGCTTGATAAATACCGGATCGTTCCAAGTACTGTTTCACGGAATCGTAATCGAGACCGCTAAGCGGCAGGGAACAAATCTGATGACTCCGCTCGGGAGAGAACCAAGCTTCTTGAAGCCGAGTTCGGCCGGAAATGACAACAAGTACATCGGGAGCAAGTCGGTCAATAAAATGCTCTCGCAACCAGGGCTCCATATCGCCTACCTCTTCGAAAGTATCCAATGCGAGAATAAGCTTGTTCAGTTCGGAAACTCGTTGAATTTCTTCCAAACAGAGGCGAACAAGCAGGTTAAGGTCGGCCATTCTTTCAATAGACTGGACAGGATAGCGGAGCAATCGCAGAAGATGCAGGCAAAATTCGGGAGGATTACGAGTGAAGATGGGGATATCAAGCAAAAGAAACTTGATGCGGGCATTAACGGAAAGCCGACGGAACTCATCTAGCAAATAGCTTTTGCCGATCCCGCCGTTGCCGTATATGTTTAATATTCTTCTTCGAGAGGGGGCGGCCGTCGTTTCCTCGAGGAATAGCCCGATTTCCTTAACACGGCCGACAAGAAGCCGTTGCTCCATTCGCCATCGCATCCTAACTTATTTCGAATAAGAGATCGTGACCGAAGTTTCGCCTTTCACTTCCGTGGATTTGGCAATCGTGAGGTAGAAGTTCCAAGAGGGTGTATTGCCCGTTAAGGAGACGCTATCGGCTACGGGTTCATCTACGTAGTCATACTCCAATTCGGCGAGTTTGTTGCGATAGAGCGACGCTGTTTCTACTAAACTGGTCGTTACTCGGAATGACAGTTGATAGAATCCATTGCCTTTGGTCACTCCGTCTCCCGTCCGAACGGCCGTAATCGCTTTAGCACCGTCTACAATCGGAATATCTTTCGGTAAATCCGCAGGTAGCTCCGAAGCTTGAGAGGTTGCGAGAGCGGATTGTGCCGGAGGCTTCGAGTTGTCGGAATCCAGCAAGCTTGCTAAGCTGCTGCAACCGATGAGAGGGACGATGCACAGTAAGGTGAAGAGGACGAGAACTCCTCGTTTAGTAACCGGGTTCATGGATTCACTCCTGTCTTTAATGGACTTTTATGATACAAATCGTATCAAAAAATCGAAGTTAAAGCAACGTTAGACCAACGGGTACCATAAAAAGTTAGTACTATTCGGTTAACGCTTCTCATCTTATGATTGCATTAACACCAAGCAAGATTAAAGCACTCATCCCTAGGAGGACTTAACATGGAAAACAACATTTCAAATCCGACAGTGCCTGCAAATAACCAACCGAGCCGTTTGAACAACTTTTACCGCCGCAGAAATACACCTACTTATACTTTTATGGCATGGGGAGCTTTTATTCTCGCGTTCGGGTTTGAGTTCGGGGGGATTTATTCCTTGAAACAGCCTCTTTCCGTAAGAGGATATTACGCCGCAGTCGCCATCTTGATTATCATTACATCTTTCGTGTTGCAGAAGGTCATTCGGGACAACGACGAGGATCAATTTCTTCGGGAACAAAACATGCATCATCGCAGACGGAATACTTCGGCCTTTACTTTTCTCTCTTGGGTTGGTTTCGTGCTTGCGGTCGGTTTCGAATTCATCGGGCTGACAACGCTGGAAGAACCCTTCTACGTCATCGGATATTACGCAATCGGAGCCGCCTTCCTTATCGTCACGAGCCTAGTCCTGCAGAAAACAATCCGCGATAACGAGGAAGACAAGCTCAACAATGCGCCTTACGAGAATTAAGCTAAACCTCGACAACGTCCGTGAAACATCCTTCCCGCGCTAACTGCGCGAGAAGGATGTTTGCGTTGTTAACTCAAAAGCTTGTGTAGTCCGGTGAAACCGAAATGGAGTGCGCCTAAGTAACTCACAGAACGTGGAGCGAGCCATAGTGCGAAAGAGTGCAACTTCCGAATCGTTTCTTGGTTACACCTTTCTACTATAACTATGGTTGCATTCATGGACTGCGAGGGCTATAATTCCAAGTGATTGATAGCTTGTCAGAATTGAATAGCCTTCTAAGCCTCAGGGTGCCTTCCCGCTAGCTAGCGGCAAGGTTAAAAGGGAAGCCGGCGCAATTCCGGCACGGTCCCGCCACTGTGAAATAGGATGGATCTCCGATGGACGTTCCTACGTTGAGATAACGAGAGATCCGCAATCTCCTATTAGTCAGATGACCTGCCCAAGGTGTAGCAGACGAAATCCTTCGCGGATAAGGATCCGGCTCACTTGGGAAACTTTCTTATTCCATGACTTCATAACCATTTCCCTGTTTGCTGCCCCTTGTCCGTATCGCTACGGCAGGGGTTTTTCTTTTGTTAGATTGTTTCTGTTGTTCTTCACTAATATTGAGAGGAAGATCATCTATGAGCGCGAATATCCCGCAAAAAATCCAACATATGATCCAATCCATTAAGCCTTTAGATCAAGAAGCTATGGAAGATGCGCAACGCCGGCTAGACAGCTTAACCAAACCGCCGGGAAGCCTTGGCAAGCTGGAAGCCGTCGCTAAGCAGGCTGCTGGAATAACCGGCGAAGGCTTGCCGGATTTGTCGCGCAAAGCGGTAATCGTCATGGCGGGCGATCATGGCGTGTGCGAAGAGGGCATAAGCGCTTTCCCGGCAGAAGTGACGCCGCAGATGGTGCTCAACTTCCTTGGAGGCGGCGCGGCGGTAAACGTGCTCGCCCGCCACGCGGGAGCCGATGTCGTCTGCGTCGACATCGGAGTAAACGCGGACCTCGCGCACCCGAATCTCGTGTCGCGCAAGGTCCGCAAAGGCACGTCTAACATCGCCCGCGGGGCGGCGATGTCTCGCGAAGAAGCGGTCCTAGCCATCCAAATTGGCTATGACCTCGTGTCAGAGCTTGCCGCGAACGGAACGCGCGTCTTCGCCACGGGAGAGATGGGCATCGGCAACACGACGCCGAGCGCCGCCATCTTGATCGCTCTGGCGGGGTTGTCGCCTGAGCAAGCGGTTGGCCGCGGCACCGGCATCGACGATGCCCGCCTGATCCATAAGCGCAGCGTCATCGAACGCGCGCTGCAGGTCAATGCCGCCGACCCGGCGGATCCGCTGGACGTCCTCGCGAAGCTCGGCGGCCTGGAGATCGCCGGCCTCGTCGGCGTCATCCTCGGCGCAGCCGCGAATCGGGCCGTCGTCGTCATCGACGGCTTCATCTCTTCCGCGGCCGCGTTAGTAGCCAGCCGGTTAGCTCCATTATCGATACACTATATGATCGCTTCGCATATGTCGCTCGAACAAGGCCATACCCGTATGCTTGAAGCGGTCGGGTTGTCCCCGATGATACAGATGGATATGCGATTAGGCGAAGGTACAGGAGCGGTACTGTGCTTCCACTTCATTGACGCGGCAGGCAAGATCATGCGCGAAATGGCAACCTTCGAGAGCGCCGGGGTATCGCAATCATGACGTTACAACCGTTTGCGGGAGTACGCCCAGCGCGTACGTTGATGATCCAAGGCACGGCATCGGATGTCGGCAAAAGCATCATCACGACGGCATTATGCCGAATTTTGGTTCAAGACGGCTTGTCCGTTGCTCCTTATAAATCTCAGAATATGTCGTTGAACAGCTACGTAACGCCGGATGGCAAAGAGATCGGGCGAGCCCAAGGGATGCAAGCGGATGCTTGCGGTATTCCGGCTACGACGGATATGAATCCGATTCTTCTCAAGCCGACGACGGATCGCGCATCTCAAGTCGTCGTGCATGGCAAGCCTTATCGCACGATGGATGCCTATAGCTACCGGCACGAGTATTTGGCCGAAGCGGGAATGATTGCGCGCGAAGCGCTCGATCGGTTGCGGTTGGAGCACGATATCGTCGTGCTAGAAGGCGCGGGCAGCCCGGCGGAAATCAACCTCAAGGACCGCGATATCGTGAACATGCGAATGGCAGGCTGGGCGGACGCTCCGGTCATTCTCGTGGCGGATATCGATCGCGGAGGCGTATTCGCTTCGATCGTCGGCACGATGGAATTGCTAGAGCCGGACGAACGGGCGCGAGTGAAAGGTTTCCTCATTAATAAATTTCGCGGGGATGTCGCCTTGCTGCAACCTGGACTCGATTGGCTTGAGCAGCGGACGGGCAAGCCAGTGCTTGGTGTCATTCCCCATATCGATCGCTTGAAATTGGAGTCCGAAGATTCTTTGTCGATCCAGAAGCTCGCGACAGCACCGCATCCAAACGGAGAATTGCTCGATATTGCGGTCATTCGATTTCCGCGAATCGCTAACTTTACGGACATCGATCCTCTCATCGCCGAGCAGGATACTTCGGTTCGTTATGTCACGAGGCCCGAGGAGTTCGGGACGCCCGATGTGGTTATTCTCCCGGGTAGCAAGAACACGGCGGAGGATCTTCTGTTTGTTCGTGAAATGGGACTAGAACCATTACTTCGGGCTCATCAAGAGCGAGGGGGATGGATTGCCGGAATTTGCGGCGGTTACCAGATGCTCGGGCAGCAATTGCGCGATCCGAATCGCATCGAATCGGACAACGAAAGCTTGCCTGGATTAGGTTTCTTTCCTATGGAAACCGTATTCGCGACCGACAAGAAAACCGAGAGAGTGTCAGGACAAGCGGTAGGTTGGCTGCTATCTAACGAACAAGCGGCGAACGATAGTGAACGTACGAGCTTCTTAATCGAAGGCTATGAAATCCATATGGGGAGAACTTCTTTCCTGCTCGAGACCGAGCATCCGATGACGGTCGGAATCTTACGGGGAACGACAGAGGAGCCGCCTCATCAAGAAGGCGCTCGCTCTACGGACGGCAAAGTATGGGGAACGTACATTCACGGCATTATGCATAACGATGAGTTCAGACGCAACTGGCTTAACGCGATACGCGTGGATAAAGGTTTAACGCCTCTCGCAGTAGAACTGCGATTCAATCTTCTAAGGAAGGCCGAATTTGATCGCTTAGCCGATCATGTTCGCCAGCATATTAACCTTCAGCTCGTCTATAAAATTATGAATCCGAACGAGGAGGCCGATCAATGAGCGGCAATCATACGACAAGCGAACTTGAGCCTTTCGGGCATGGAGGAGATATCGAAACAGCCTCTAGCCGCTTCGGAATTCAAGCGAACGCTTGGCTCGATTATAGCGCGAACATTAATCCTTTAGGACCGCCCGTTCAAGTGATGGACGCCCTGAATGACGCTTTCCGTTCCATCGTTAATTATCCCGATCCGGCTCATCGTCAGCTTAAGCGGTTGTTAGCCGACAAGCTCAACGTCAGTACGGACAACCTCTTAATCGGAAACGGCGCGGCGGAATGCATGGCGCTAGCGCTCTTAGGCTTGGATATTCATAAAGTCGGCATTGTTGCCCCCTGCTTCTCCGAGTACGCTCAGTTAGCGGACGATTATGGTGCCGAAGTATTAACGGTCATCGGCAAGGAAGAAATCGGCTTTCGCGCGGATATTGCCGACTTGTTGCCGCTTCTATCCGAAGTGGATTTGCTTTTCCTGGGACAACCCAACAATCCGACGGGCCTCACCTATTCGTTGGAGCAGCTGAGAACGATCGCTAGAAGAGCGGAGCAATGCTCCACCTATATCGTTTTGGACGAAGCATTTATTGATTTCATTGCGCCCGATCAGAGAGAGACGCTATTACCTGAGCTGGCAAACTACCCGCACGTGATTCTCATTCACTCTATGACGAAGTTTTATGCAATTCCCGGTTTACGCTTAGGTTACGCTATCGCTGAGCCTCGGCTCATTCAGCGGATGGCGCGCAAGCAAGTGACTTGGAGCGTCAACGGATTGGCGCTTCTGGCCGGGCAAGCTTGCTTGCAACCGGAGGTAGCCGCGTATGAAGCGCATACGCGAGAGCTGATTGGGGTAGAGCGGAAATTTCTGCAGGAGCAATTGACCCATCGGCTAGGATGGCAAGTGTGGCCGGGAGAAGCGAACTTCCTACTGGTCAGGGTTGCCGAACCTTGGACGGCAAGCTTGCTACAGCAAGCTTTAGGGCCTAAAGCGGTCATGATTCGAAGCTGTGCCATGTACGAGGGCTTGACGGAAAGGGATATCCGCATCGCGGTGCGCGGTAGAGAAGATAACGAGCGGTTATTGCAAGCATTCCAGGATGTCGATCGGATAAGGAAGGAGTCACGGTAAATGAAGCTGTTCATGGTTACCGGGGGCGTCCGCTCCGGCAAAAGCGCTTATGCCGAGAAGCTAGCCCTAGAGCAATCCGGCCTATTTCCTAATGAAGCTAAGGTTCTGTACGTAGCTACGGGTATGCGTTCGGATGGCGAAATGAATACGCGAATCGATGCTCATCAGCTTCGTCGCCCTTCATCTTGGGCTACGCTGGAAGCGCCGGATGAATTAAGCGCAGCATCTTATCGCGATTACGATGTCGTCCTTGTCGATACGTTATCGGCATGGATCGGGAATCGGTTGATGGCCGTTCCGGAGGAGCAATGCAGGGACAGAAGCACGACATCGTTTGTTCAATCGCAAATTGAAGCGTATTTAGACGAACTAAAGCATTCCAACCTCCGAATGGCCATTATCGTTACGGATGAAGTGGGCTGGGGCGGCGTTGCGATGTCCCCGCTGGGCCGTTGGTATCAAGATGTGATCGGCGAAGCGAACCAACGGTTGGCTGAACAGGCCGATGAAGCCATTGCCGTCATTAGCGGCTTACCTTGGAGGCTGAAGGGATGAACGCATTCTGGCAGGCGCTGGGCTTCTTGACCCGATTTCCCGTACCGGCGAGAGCGCAGACGACGAAAGGCTGGGACAATAGCCCGCGATATTATCCGCTAGTCGGACTATTGCTCGGGGCGGTTTTGTGGCTCGTGAGCTGGGTTGCCCAGCTTGGCTTCGGCGAGCTCGGTTTCACCGTTGCCGCCGTGGTGATTGTCGCTTCATGGATTTACTTAACGGGAGCTCTCCATCTTGACGGCTGGATGGATCTAGCGGACGGAGTAGGCAGTCATCGAAGCCGGGAGCGGATGCTCGAGATTATGAAAGACAGCCGAGTGGGAGCGATGGGGGTAGTCGCGGCAATCGTGCTCATCGGGCTCAAGGTCGCAGCCTTGCAGCAATTGGCTATCCAAGACAAGCTAGGCATACTCTTGTTCGTTCCCGCGATGGCGCGGTTTGCGCTTCTTGGGGCGATTTATGTATTCCCCTATATTCAGGCGCAAGGGTTAGGAAGCGGCTTGAGGAAGGGCGTCAACAGTTGGAGCTTGTCGTTGAATCTGATTCTGATTCTCGTGATCGCGTATTTCGTTGCCGGATGGAACGGAGCAGCGGTGCTCGCCGGCATGCTTGTTGCAGCTTGGCTATTCGGACGATCGATCGTCCGCAAGCTGGGAGGTTTTACCGGCGATGGTTACGGGGCGATGGTCGAAGCGATGGAGACGTTCGTCCTCTTGCTATACCTTATTTTAATAAACCATCCTATTTAATAACGGAACAGGAGATCGAGAGACCGACATGAGCCAACCTTTTCGCGACACTACCGCTACGATCTATCGTTCCCCGCTATGGCCGGAGCTACGGATTCAGCATGATAGAGATCATGTGCTCATTCAAAGCGAGATCGCCTATGAAGTTCTCAGCAATGCGCCCTATAACGGAGGATTCAGCAACGGTAACCATTTCGTGAATTGGAAGGTTCCCCGAAGCTACGATTGTTCTGATCCCGAAGCGATGATGGCGGACGAGTTGAAGACGTGGGGATATCCGATTCAGTCGGCAATAGGCTTGCAGACCGCGGCGCATCTTACGCACACTTCGTTCGCCGAGGAAATCGGAGACGAATTTAAGCTGCTCGTATGTGCATCGGCCGGCACCGGAAACGCGGCAAGAGCCGGACTTGTCCGAAAAACTTTCTCCGCGTATACGCCAGGGACCGTCAATATCATGATCTTCGTCGAAGGCAGAATGACGCCAAGCGCGATGGTCAATGCGGTCATAAGCGCAACGGAAGCCAAAAGCGCGGCGCTAGACGATCTAACAATTAAAGATTATAGCTATGATTGCATTGCAACGGGCACGACAACCGATACGGTGCTTGTCGCCGTGAGCCAATCGGATTCTTATATCCCGATACATCGATATGCGGGGGCGGCTACGACGATCGGCAACGCCATCGGCCGTTTAGTTTATGCGACCGTGCACGAAGCGGTAAAGACGCAAGGAGAAGACGCCTCATGATCGAAGCAGCCATTATTCTAGCAGCCTATGCAATCGATCTGCTAATAGGCGACCCGAGGGCTATCCCTCATCCGGTAGTCGGGATGGGGTATGCGATCCGTAAGCTGGAGCAGCCTATGCGGCATATAGCCAGATGGAGAGGGTTTCAAAAGTTAACGGGTTCTGCAGGATCTTCAGATACGGAATCGGCTAATCGAGCGCTTAAGGTGGTTGGTATCGGATATCCGATCGTGTTAGTAGGAGGGTCCTTCGCCCTTGTATGGTTGGTGCTGGAGTTACTCGGCCGCATTCATCCGTGGCTCGCCTATGCGGTTGAGGCCTGGCTGATCTCGACGACGATCGCGACCAAAGGGTTAGCGGATGCCGGAATGGAAATCTACCGTCTACTAAAGCAAGGGGATTTGCCGAAAGCCCGTTATTCTTTGTCTATGATCGTCGGCCGCGATACGGAGTCTTTGAACGAGGGCGAGATTACGCGCGGCGCCGTAGAAACCGTAGCGGAGAACATCGTCGACGCGATTCTTTCGCCGCTGTTCTTCGCGCTTATCGGCGGGGCCCCCCTAGCGATGGCTTACCGGGCAGCGAACACCCTAGACTCCATGGTGGGATACAAGAACGACAAATACCTTCATCTGGGTTGGGCATCCGCGCGGTTCGATGACTTGGCGAACTGGATTCCGGCGCGACTGTCCGCTTTGTTCATCGCGAGTGCGAGCTTCGTATTACGGTTACCGTTCAGAAGGCCTCTGCGCACCGTTTCTCGTTTTGCCCGTCTTCATCCAAGTCCGAACAGCGGTTTTCCCGAATCGGCGGTAGCGGGTGCGTTAGGCATTCAACTCGGAGGCCTTAATTATTATAAAGGCGTTGCTTCCGATCGGGCCAGAATGGGAGAGCCCCTGCAACCGCTTGAAGCGGAGCATATTCGTTGGACAGTTAGGCTCATGTACGTAAGTTCGGCGTTGTTCGCATTGTTTGTCGCGATGCTTGCTACTCAGCTTCATAGAATAATTTAATGAATGTTATCTACATAATTTTCCTGTTATCCGCCCACACTGTTTACGAGTAAATTCGTGGAAATGGGCTGATAACCATGTGTAATCGTTTCTCGCTAACGGCGGAACTGTCGGATTTAACCGAAAATTTTCGGATCGATCGCGTCCATGTCCCCTATCTGCTTCGATACAATATAGCGCCAACCCAACAGATCCCTATCATTCAACAGATCGGGGATGAGCGCTGTTTGAATCAACACCGGTGGGGGCTCATGCCTTATTGGGGCAAAAATTCGATCAATGCCAACGTCGATACGTTAAGAGATCGGAAATATTTGCTCTCGATGCTGACGAAGAAGAGATGCGTCGTTCCATGCAGCGGATTCTATCTATGGAAGCAGGAAGGGAAAAGCAGAAGCGCGTGGAGGGTCGTAGATCGGAACAAATCCATATTCGCGATGCCTGCCATTTACGACGTATGGTTGGATTCGGACAAGAACGAGTTTCCGATGTGCACCGTCATTACCCGAGGAACCTCATTCGATACGGGACAACCGTTACCGGTCATTCTGGACGACGAATCGTTAGAGCTATGGCTCAATCCGGAGGAAACCCGGACGGATGTGCTTCAATCGATGCTTCAGGCGTTACCGGATGCCGATTTCAGAACCTATCCGGTTACGCCGTTCGTCGAGAATGCGGCTTGGGAAACGCCGGATTGCATCGAGGAGGTTCATCCGTCGTTGGCTTTGGTTAAAATTTAACGAAGAAACACAAATGCAGCTACGCCAGTTCAGGGCGGAAGCTGCATTTTTTGTATGCGGGTAGTGACGGAAGAAGTCGAATTTTGTTGATTAAACACGATAATTATGGTTCAATTTGGATTGAATCTCGCGAAAATATTTCCAGCTGATTACGTAGGAAATCGTACTCGATGTGCTGGAAAAGGAGAGGTAACGATATGGAGCACGTCCATGGTTCTTACGACAACTTATTAATTATTTTCTCGTATATCGTAGCTGTTATGGCTTCATATACGGTTTTGGATTTAGCGGGAAGGGTGACCGAGACGACGGGAAGAAGCCGTTGGTTGTGGCTCTCTTTCGGTGCTGTGGCGATGGGAATGGGCATCTGGTCCATGCATTTCATCGGAATGCTGGCTTTCTCCTTGCATGTTCAGGTCGCGTACGATCTCGTTATCGTTTTCGTGTCCGTACTCGTGGCGATTATCGCCTCTTTTATCGCCTTATATGTAGTTAGCCGAGGGCGGCTAACGATTGGCAGTTTGCTTGGAGGTGGGCTATTGCTCGCTACCGGTATTTCTGCGATGCACTATATCGGAATGGCGGCCATGCAGATCGATATTACGTATGATCCGTTCTTTTTCATACTTTCCATTGTCATTGCGATTATCGCCTCCGTAGCGGCTTTATGGCTAGCATTCTATTTCCGTAAGGAAGTAGGGAGCGGCGAAGTATGGAAGAAGCTTGGCAGCGGATTGATCATGGGAGCTGCGATCGTCGGGATGCACTATACGGGCATGACGGCTAGCCACTTTCATCTGGGCGGTAAGTCGCTGATGTCCAGCGGCATGATCCTCGATCAGAAATGGTTGGCGTATTTTATTGCCGGAGGCACTTTATTTACGTTAGGGTTGTCGCTGCTAGGGATATTCATCTCGAAGCGTTTCTCCCACAAGGATTCGGAGCTCCAGAAGAAACAGAACGAAATTTATTTCATTAACCAAGAGCTTCGGGAGCTTAATGAAAATTTGGAAGCACTTGTGGCGGAGCGCACGGCGCAACTGGAGAAAGCCCATGATGAGGCGATTCAAGCCAATATGATCAAAAGCCAGTTTCTGGCCAATATGAGCCATGAGCTTAGGACTCCGCTTAACGCGATTATCGGATACAGCGAAATGCTTAAGGAAGAGGCGGAAGAGCTAGGGGAACCGACCTTCACCGAAGATCTAGGGAAAATAAGCAAATCGGGCAGGCATCTGCTCGCGCTGATCAATGATATCTTGGATATTTCCAAAATCGAAGCCGGTAAGATGGATCTGTATTTCGAGCCTTGCCAGCTGTCGGAGCTGCTACAGGACGTCATTGTTACCGTCAAACCGCTTGTCGAAGCGAATGGAAATCAATTAAGTACCCGGTTCGCGACCGGAGAGATAATCGTCGACGTGACGAAGCTAAGGCAAATTCTGATCAACCTTCTAAGCAATGCAAGCAAGTTTTCCAAGAACGGGACGATTGCTTTCGAGGTCGTAAGCCAGAAGAACGAAGGAAGAGACGGATTCGGCTTCAGCGTGAAGGATACCGGAATCGGCATGTCGCCTGACCAAGTCGCCAAGCTGTTCCAGCCTTTCTCGCAGGCGGATTCGTCCACGACACGCAAGTATGGAGGCACGGGACTGGGACTCGCCATCAGCCAACGCTTCTGTCATATTATGGGCGGCGACATAAGCGTCGAAAGCGAGCCGGATCAAGGGAGCACCTTTAAGTTTTGGCTTCCCGTCATTCCACCTGGAGAGTCCTCCTCAACGGAATTAACGGAGAGGGACATAGAGGATCATCAAGTCGATGCGAGCCAAGTGAGCATTCTCCTAATCGACGATGAGCCGATCAATCAACAGATTTTGCAAAGTTATCTGGCTAAGGAAGGCTGGACGCTGGCGTTCGCGGAAAGCGGTCAGGATGGAATCAGGCTGTCGAAGCAACTGCGTCCCAAAGTGATCTGCCTCGATATTCTCATGCCGAGCATGGATGGTTGGAGCGTACTTACGGCGCTTAAGAGCGATCCGGAGCTAGCCGATATTCCTGTCGTCATCATGTCGATGACAAGCGATAAGCAATTGGGATACTCGCTCGGGGCTTCCGAGTTTCTAACGAAACCTTTGCAACAAGAGCGGCTAATCGCGGTGATGGACAAGTATATTTCCAACCAAAAGGATCATTCCGTACTCGTCATAGAGGACGATGCGACGACTAGCGATCTTATGACAAGGCTGTTGCATAAAGAAGGGTATAGCGTGAGGCAGGCCCCTAATGGACGTCTTGCCTTGGATAGCATGGCCAAGGAAGCCCCGTCATTGATCTTGCTCGATCTAATGATGCCGGAGATGGACGGCTTTCAATTCGTAGAAGCTCTGCGTAAGCAGGAAGTATGGAGTTCGATCCCGATCGTTGTCGTGACCGCGAAGTCGATTACTACCGATGACCGCTTGAAATTGAACGGTTACGTGAAGAGCGTTATTCAGAAAGGGTCATTCGATCACAAATCGTTGTTGACCGAAATTCGCCAGTTCATGACAGGCGCTTAAGGAGGATGGACGATATGCATACCGTACTTCTAGTCGAAGACAACGAATTAAACCGGGACATGTTGTCCCGACGGCTCATTCGCAAGGGCTATCGGATCCTTGTTGCCGAAGACGGCCAACAAGGCGTCGAGCTTGCCATAGCGCAACGTCCGGACTTGATTCTGATGGATTTGAGTTTGCCGGTCATGGATGGTTGGGAAGCGACGCGATTACTAAAGAGCTCATCGGAGACGGACGGAATTCCGATAATTGCATTAACCGCTCATGCCATGGCGGGAGATAAAGAAAAAGCATTTCAAGCCGGGTGCGACGATTTCGATACGAAGCCCATCGAGCTTAGCAGGTTGCTGGAGAAAATGGAATCGGCTTTGGCCAATAAGAAGTGAACAGGCATTGAGGAAAGGTGAGAGTACGATGGATAAGCTCGAGCTTCATATAGCGAAAATATTAATCGTGGACGATCAAGAGTATAACATAAGCCTAATGGAACGAATTCTCGTTCGAGCCGGCTTTACACACATTCATAGCACGATGGACCCGCTACGTATCGAGCTTATGCTGAAGGAAGTAGAACCGGATATCGTCCTTCTCGATTTGCATATGCCCGGCATGGACGGGCTACAAGCGGTGAAGATGATTCGCGAACGTTCCGGTATCGAGGGTTATTTGCCCGTGCTGATGTTGACCGCAGATATGACCCCCGAAGCGAGGCAGCAAGGATTGCTTGCAGGGGTAAACGATTTTCTAACGAAGCCTTACGACCGGGGGGAAGTCATTCTTCGCATCAACAACTTGTTAAGAACGCGGTTTCTTCATCTGGAGCTTCGGTACAACAATAGTACGTTGGAAGAGAAAATTCTAAAGCGGACGAATGAGCTGCAGCTCGCGAAGTTCGAAATTTTGCAGGTGCTAGGGCGTGCGGCGGAATACCGGGATGACATGACCGGTCAGCATACGCAAAGGGTTGGGGAGCTGTCGGCGCTGATCGCAGGCCAAATCGGGCTTCCCGAACAACATGTTGCTTTGATTCGCAAGGCGGCCCCGCTGCACGATATCGGCAAGATCGGAATACCCGATGACCTGCTCTTGAAACCGGGCAGGTATGAGCCCCATGAATTCGAGCGGATGAAAGCCCACACGACAATAGGGGAAGGAATTCTGCAGGGTAGCTACTTCGATGTATTGAAGTTGGCCGGCATTATCGCGAGATCGCATCACGAGAAGTGGGATGGAACCGGTTATCCGCACGGCTTGAAGGGCGAAGACATTCCGATTGAAGCGAGAATCGTCGCGCTTGCGGACTTCTACGATGCTTTGACGCACGAGCGCCCTTACAAAAAGGCTTGGACATCCGAGGAAGCTCTTGCCGAAGTAGAGAGACAGCGTGGGCTTCATTTCGAACCGCGAATCGTCGATGCTTTCCTTCAGTTGTACAACGAGACGACTTGTGAATATTTTCAGGCCGTCGGAGGGCATTCTTAAGGGGTACGCACTAAATCTCAAGGAGATGGTCCCCCTGTCGGATGTTAAACTCGCGGTCATTTATTATAGTTCCACCGGAACGAATTATCAGCTGTCGCAGTGGGCTGCAGAAGGGGCCAAGCAAGCGGGAGCCGAAGTGAAAATATTGAAGGTACCCGAGCTTGCCCCCGAAGCAGCGATCGCCGCCAATCTGGGTTGGAAAGCGCATGTGGACGCAACGAAAGACGTTCCTACGGTGACCAATGCGGATTTAGAATGGGCGGACGCTTATATTTTCTCGGTACCGACCCGATTCGGCAATTTGCCGTCCCAGATGAAGCAATTTTTCGATACGTTAGGCGGTTTATGGTTTAACGGCAAGCTGGCGAACAAAGTCGTTAGCGCCATGTCAAGCGCTAGTAACGCGCATGGCGGACAAGAGGCGACTATTCTATCTTTGTACACGTCGATCTACCATTGGGGCGGAATTATCGCCGCTCCGGGATACACCGACCCTTCCGCGTTTACTTCGGGAGGAAATCCTTACGGGACGAGCGTAACCGTCGATCAGTCAGGCAAAATGGTCGAGGACGTTCAGGCGGCCGTCATTCATCAAGGTAAACGAACGGCGACGGTAGCGGGATGGGTGAAGAAGGGGCTGCAGGGATAAAGATTTCGATAATCAATGCCGAATCGTTGCTTAGTGCAACGGTTTCGGCATTTTTTAAGTTGAATCGTATTTGTTCGTAGATGTACACTGGTATTATTCATACCATCAGTCATAGGCAGAGGAGAAATAACGAATGAGCTTCCAATATAGAATCGCGGTTGCAGGCTGCGGAAACATGGCAAACACTTGGGTAAAATACGCCATCGGGCGATCCGATGCGGAGATCGTGGCATTAATCGATATTAAGCAGGAATTTGCCCAAGCGATGGCGGACAGACATGGTCTCGCTTGCCAGACCTTCACGGATATTCAGCAGGCGATTGAAGAAACGGGGGCTAACCTCGTGTTCGATATTACGATTCCGGCGAGCCATTATCAGATTAGCTCTACGGCAATGAAGCTTGGTTGCGATGTGTTCGCAGAGAAACCGCTAGCCGAGACATTGAAGGAATGCCAAGACATCATCGCCATCTCCGATGAGACGGGGCGTACGCATAACGTCATGCAAAATAGGCGCTTCGATGGTCGAATTCGCGCCTTGAAGGAATTGATTACGTCCGGCACGATCGGCAAACCGGGTTATGCGGGAGCGGATTTCTTCTTAGGCCCCCATTTCGGAGGATTTCGCGATGCGATGGACAGCCCGCTCTTATTGGATATGGCTATCCATACTTTCGATCAAGCACGGCTTATTCTCGGCGCAGACCCGGTATCCGTATATTGCCAAGAATTCAACCCCGTCGGATCATGGTATGCCGGACAAGCTGCGGCAATCTGCATTTTCGAGATGTCCGATGGCTCTGTATTTTGTTATAGAGGGTCTTGGTGCGCCGAAGGAGCTCCGACTTCATGGGAAGCTTCGTGGCGCGTGACGGGAGAGCAGGGGACGGCTATCTGGGATGGAGTGAATTCCCCTTATGTCGAAGCGGTGGCACCGGGTAATCAAGAGGAGAACTTCATCCGCGATTACGTTCGGATAGATATCGATGTACCGCAGCAAACGAAGCCGTTTCATGAAAGCGGCTTGGACGAGATGTTCGCTGCCCTTGCGGAAGGCCGTAAGTCCGAGACGGATTGCCGAGATAACATCCACAGCATGGCGATGGTGCTAGGCGCGATCGAGAGCTCCAGATCAGGCCAGAAGATCAGGATCACGGATATGATGGACTCGGCGAAAACAGGAACAGAAGTGTAGATGATTTTCCCGGTTTTCACCGACTTGCAAGATGTGCGTTTGCGCGAATGTTAGCAAATTCCGTCTATTGTTGCCGCATGAACTATTGTATAATGGTTGCTAACTATTATCATCGTTGTGGAGGTAGCACATTGGCTCAGTTGTATTTCAAATATGGCACGATGAACAGCGGCAAATCATTCGAAATTATTAAGGTCGCCCACAATTATGAAGAGCAAGGCAAACCGGTTCTGATATTTACGCCTGCGATCGATACGAGGAACGGATCCGACAGGGTAGGATCAAGAGCAGGCTTCACGCGTCCGGCGATTCCCGTCAGTGAGAACACCAATTTATATGAGTCCGTGAAAACCCAACTGTCGGGTTCGGGCCGCTTTTTCTGCGTTCTCGTGGATGAAGCGCAATGGCTAAAGAAACACCATATCGTGGAGCTAACTCGCGTCGTAGATGAGTTGAACGTTCCGGTTATGGCGTTCGGACTGAAAAACGATTTTCAGAACGAGCTCTTCGAAGGAAGCTACAATTTGCTCGTCTACGCGGACAAGATCGAAGAGATCAAAACGATATGCTGGTACTGCGATCGCAAAGCTACGATGGTGATCCGTTTCAAAGACGGCGTTCCCGTGAACGAGGGCGAACAAATTCAAGTCGGCGGTAGCGAGGATTATAAGCCGGTGTGCCGGCGTTGCTATAACGAGGCTTTCAAACAGAAGTAAAGGTGAATGAAGAGACAGGGGGGGTTGCCCCTGTCTTTTTTGTACCCGCATATCGAAAATCGTAAATTTGAGGGTGATAGCGGCAAATCGTGCTGCTATTTTGTGGTTTAGCGAGTGTTTGTCTGCAATAGCGGCATAGAGTGGTTACTAATTAGGTCTTCACCACTTACAAACAACACTCCCTTACATAAAAAAGTGCCTTCATTGCGCCGCAACAACCTCGCCTGAAGCATGAAGGCCAAAAAAGTACCTTCATTGCGCCGAAATAGCCACTCTTGAAGCACGAAGGCCAAAAAAGTACCTTCATTGCGCCACAACAACCTCGCTTGAAGCATGAAGGCCAAAAAAGTACCTTTATTGCGCCGCAACAACCTCGCATGAAGCATGAAGGTCAAAAAAGTACCTTCATTGCGCCGCAACAACCTCGCATGAAGCATGAAGGCCAAAAAAGCACCTCCATTGCGCCGCAACAACCTCGCATGAAGCATGAAGGTCAAAAAAGTACCTTCATTGCGCCGCAACAACCTCGCATGAAGCATGAAGGCCAAAAAAGCACCTCCATTGCGCCGCAACAACCTCGCATGAAGCATGAAGGTCAAAAAAGTACCTTCATTGCGCCGCAACAACCTCGCATGAAGCATGAAGGCCAAAAAAGCACCTCCATTGCGCCGCAACAACCTCGCATGAAGCATGAAGGTCAAAAAAGTACCTTCATTGCGCCGCAACAACCTCGCATGAAGCATGAAGGCCAAAAAAGCACCTCCATTGCGCCGCAACAACCTCGCATGAAGCATGAAGGTCAAAAAAGTACCTTCATTGCGCCGCAACAACCTCGCATGAAGCATGAAGGCCAAAAAAGCACCTCCATTGCGCCGCAACAACCTCGCATGAAGCATGAAGGTCAAAAAAGTGCCTCCATTACGCCGCAACAGCCTCGCTTGAAGCACGAAGGCCAAAAAAGTACCTTCATTGCGCCGCAACAACCTCGCTTTGAGCACGAGGGCCAAAAAAGTGCCTTCATTTCCCTTACAATAGGGAAACCTAATAGGCTTGACTGGATGAAGAAAGTTAGACAATAACGGCCTCGCATGCCATTATTCAGAGTTTTAGCGAGTTTTTGATCGTAATAGCGGCACCTTGTGCTGTTTTAGGACAACGGGATGGCGTGAAAAGTTCTCGACTTGAACTATTCTTGCTTATATCGACAAAAATCGCTTTTATTTTACAATAAAAGCGATTGCAACAAGAAATAATAGTATGCTATAACAAAATTAATAGAACACTTAAACGTTTAGATAAACGAGGTGTAAGTTTGTCAGAGGTCGGCATAAAGGAAATCGCGGCAAGAGCGAACGTGTCTACCGCAACTGTATCTTACGTGCTCAACGGTACGCGGAATGTGAAGCTCAACACCCGGGAACGCGTGATGCGCGTAATCGAAGAAATGAATTACAAGCCCAATAACGCGGCGCAAAGCCTAAAACGGAAACGTACCAATACGATAGGCGTCATTGCCGAAGACGTAACGGTATTCAACGTGCCCGAAATCATCGACGGGATCAACGACTGCGCGGACAAGATGGACATGCATATTCTATTGACGAACCTTCGTCTCGATAAGCGAATCGGACGTAACTTCGACCAAACGGACAGTTATCGCCACTATGCGAACAATGCCGTCTCGGAGCTACTCAGCAAGCAAGTCGAAGGGATCGTCTATATCGGCGTTCATCCCCGCGATCTAACGGGGTTGATCGATACGTCGGGCAAACCGATTGTCTATGCGTATTGCTACACCCAGAGCGACATTTCCATTCAGTATCACGATGAGCAGGCGTCTTATGAGGCCATGACCTACCTGGTGAAGAAGGGACATACACGCATCGGGATTATTAGCGGGACGATGGACTCCATTCCATCCCGGCTCAGATTTAACGGTTACTATAAAGCGGTGACCGAACACGAATTGCCATTCGACCCGCAATTGATCAAGATGGGAAACTGGGAAGCGGAATCCGGTTATCGATTGGCGAAAGAGTTGTTGGAGCTTGAGCAACGTCCAACCGCGATATTGGCGATGAACGATGTCATGGCGGTAGGGGTCATGCGAGCGGCCGACGAGATGAACGTTCAAATCCCGAGAGATTTATCTGTAATGGGCTTTGACAATCGGGAGTTCAGCGATTATTTAATCCCCCGTGTTACGACAATGGATTTGCCGCTTCACGAAATCGGGTTCCAGGCGATGGAATCGCTTGCCCTCTTGATCAAAGGGGAGCAAGTCGAGCGGAAGCCGATGCCCGTGTGCAAGTTGATCGAAAGAGAATCTGTCGATGCCCCTAGGTGACGATAGATTTTTTTGAAGAAAAATCTAAACGTTTAGATTTCTACAATAGCCGGAATGTCCCCCCTTTATTCGCCGCTAATCATCGTCCCCTTTTCCTCGAACAAGGCTCCAATATTCGTTTCAACTCGATATGTTCTTTTCTAATTAGAAGGGGGGTGATTGCCTATTCGTCGAATGATGCAGGATTAGAGAGTAGATCGACATCATGACGGAGGAGAACCGGCTGAAGCTAAGCCAATTATGAAGGAGGAATTATTGATGCTTACGCAAGAGGCCCCCAGATCTAATCGATTTTTTATTTTCGCCGCATCACTTTTTGTAACCGCTTTATTTATCGTCTTTTGGCCGAAGATGGCTTCCGCGTACACGCTCACGGACGGCAATTTCAACGTTCAAACCGGTACGAACGGGGAGATCACCTCATTGAAATTGGTAGGAGATTCGTTCCCGACGAACTATGTGATGAATGGGACGAATGCTCCGAACCAAAATACGGCCGATCATCAATGGCTCGGTGAATTGATGTTCAAATACAAGCTGGGAAGCGGGGCTTGGACGAATGCATGGACAAGCAAATCCGCGGATGGCAGAACCCAGAGTCAGAGCGGAAACACGGTAACGGTAACGTACCAGAATGCTTCTAACGCAGAGGGGATCAAAAACTTCAAGGTCGTGGAGACTTACTCGCTCGTGAACGATTACTTGTTGTGGTCGATTAATCTCACGAATACGAGCACTCAAACGATCGAGTTCGGAGACGTCGGACTTCCGCTTCCGTTCAACGAATTTTGGTCAGGCGGCAACAATGAGGAGATCTATGAGACGCGGGTTCTTACTCATTCCTATGTGGGGAATAACAGCTCTTATATTACGGTCGCAAGGCCAAGCGGAATTGGTTCCTCGTTGCTGATGATTCCCGATCCGACGACGGGAGCCGGCTTCGAATATCAGGATCGCTGGCGGATCGAGGAGCATCCCGGCAGCAAGTGGGCGATGGATCAGGGAGGCTGGTCCGAGGGACTGAACGTGTTCTACATCCATTCGAACGTAATTAAGAGCACGAACCGGGGCTACCTCCCCAATACGAGCCTGACGTTAGCTCCTAACCAAAGCAAGACGTACGCTTTTAAATTTTTCAAGGTAGCGAATGAGAATGCCGTTAAAGACAAGCTTTACACCGAAGGGCTGATCGATGTCACTGCGGTTCCCGGAATGATCTTCTCTACGAACATGAAGGCGAAGATCGATCTCAGAACCTCTAAGGCGATCACTTCCGTCACCGCGCAATATCCGACCGAAACGACGATAACGTTCCTTAACTCCGCGGCCGGAGGACACAACATATACGAGCTGACGTTAAGCCATCTTGGTCAGAATAACATTACGGTCAACTATGGTAGCGGTGAGAAAACCGTCCTGCAATTTTACGCGATCGAGCCGATCGACACGGCCTTGCAGCGGCATTCGACCTTCATGGTGAACAGTACGCAATGGAACGCGCCCGGACAGGTGAAAAATAAAGTGTTCGACGATTGGATGATGGACACGAAAGCCAAAAGAAACGTATTCAACGGTTACTGGGGCTGGGGAGACGATTGGGGATATACCCACGGGCAATTCCTAGCGGAGAAGAATGTCCAGACGCCAGTCGCATCGGAGATATCGGCGGTCGATCAGTATTTGGAAACGGCGATTTGGAATACGCTCATGGCCACGAACCATACGGATTACCTCATCTACGATTTTCTGATGCCTGCTCCGAACACGACGCCGACCTACCGAGGATACGCTTATCCTCACATTTATAACACGTATTTCAGCATGTACAAGATCGCCAAGTTGTACCCGGACATGGTGACTTACCTTAATCCGAAGAATACCTACTTGCTACGGGCATATAACATCTTCAAAACGTTGTACGACGGTCCTGTCGCTTATAACTGGAATACAGGGCTAATGGGCGAGCTGACCACTCCGGAGATAATTAAGGCTCTGCAAGACGAAGGTTATACGGCACAAGCCAACGATATGATCGCGAAGATGGCGACGAAGTATAACAATTTCAAGAATACGACTTATCCGTACGGATCCGAGTACAACTATGACAATACGGGAGAGGAAGCTGTGTATACTCTCGCGAAGATGAACAACAACACGACGATGAAAAGCAAAATAAATGCCAAAACCCGTGCAGCACGCGGACAGATGCCGATCTGGTATTACTATGCGGATCCGGTGACGATCACGGGCGAGAACTGGTGGAACTTTCAATACACCGTTTCCTTGGCCGGTTATGCGATGGATGATTGGATTCGCAATCACTCTACGACGCCGGAAATCGAGCAGCGGTTATCCTATGCGGCGAAGATTGCCAACGTAGGTGCAATCAATTCCGGGCAGATCAGCTCCGACCCGGCGAATATCGGCGCGGTCGCTTGGACTTATCAAGCGGAGAAAGGCAATTATGGCGCTTTGGGCGTCGGAGGCGGAGCATTGCAGAACGGTTGGAGAGGCATGTCTGGAGAAGCGGATCTCGGTTTATTCGGAGCGATTAAGATTCTAAGCTCCGATGTCGCGATCGACCCGATCTTCGGACTATACTGCTACGGCTGCGAAGTTACTTCTAGCGGCGGCAACTATTCCGTCATTCCGAAAGACGGCGTATATCAACGCTTGAACTTGATCACGGAGAAGTTCGGCATGGAGCTCGAGCGCGACAAGTATACGGCGGCTACGGTTGCGATCGCCAAGAACAGCGTGAACTTCACCTTAAAAAATTCAACGCCGGGTTCTGCGCATACGACGAAGGTAACGTTCTCGGGGCTTGCGCCGGGCTCGTACAACATTCTGGTGAATAACACGGCTGCAGGTAGCTTTAACGCGACGAGCGGCAATAAAGCGACGATCAGTTTAAGTATTGGAACGGCAGCGACATACGACGTGAAGCTTCAGCAGGGAACTCCTCCCGCGAATACGGCTCCCGTCGTGAATGCAGGCTCCAATGCGACATTTACGTTGCCGGCAAGCGTTGCGTTGATAGGAACCGCGACCGACGACGGCTTGCCGAGCGGGACTTTGACGACAACCTGGAGCTTGCAAAGCGGACCTGGAACGGCAACAATCGCGAACGCTAGCGCTTTGAGTACGAGTGCTACGGTATCCGCAGCGGGCACTTATGTATTCAAGCTGACGGCAACCGACGGTGCATTGTCTTCTTCGGCTACGGTCACTCATACGGTAAACCCGGCATTGCCTGTTCCGGAGATCATCGCGAATTATTTGTTCAACGAGACGAGCGGAACAACCGCCAGCGATTCCTCAGGCAACGGCAATCATGCCGTATTGACCGGCGGGACTTCATGGGCCGCCGGACATGCGGGGAATGCCTTAAGTTTGAACGGTTCTAACGCTTATGCCAGCTTGCCGACGGGGATCGTCAGCAATTTGAACGATTTCACGATCGCGACATGGGTGAAAGTGAATAGTCTAAGCGATTGGGCACGCATATTCGATTTTGGCACAAGCACAAGTAAGTACATGTTCCTCACGCCGCGTGCGGGGGGTGCAGGCCTCCGGTTCGCGATAACGACGGGAGGCAACGGAGCGGAGCAAGTACTGAATGCGCCCGTTTTGCCAACCGGAGTGTGGAAACACGTCGCGGTCACTCTCTCCGGTACTACCGGAAGATTGTACGTCGACGGCGCGCAAGTAGCCAGCAATACGAGCATGACGCTGAAGCCTTCTAGTTTAGGAAGCACCAATCTCAACTATATCGGAAAGTCCCAATACAGCGATCCGTACTTGAACGGTTTAATAGACGATTTCCGAATCTATAGCAGGGCGTTAAGCGCTGCGGAAGTCGGCACTTTGTTTAGCGGAAGTACGACTAGCCGGACTTCGTCCGACATTTCTTCCCTAGGCATTGCCTCGACATCGTCCGACATTGCTCCCCTAGGCACAGCCTCGACTTCATTCGTCTCAAACGGGGAAAGCTTGACTGGACTGAACGACGGTTATACGCCTACAAGTTCTAACGATCGCTTGCATTCCGTATACGGGAATCGGGACAATCCAAATACGACACAATGGGTGCAGTATGATTTCGCACAAGATCACACGGTATCCAGCATTGAAGTATATTGGTTCGATGACGATCAAGGAATCGGTCTTCCGGATTCGTATTCGATCCAATACTGGAACGGAACGGATTGGGTTAACGTCGATTCGCCGACAGGGCTTGGACTGCTCGCTAATCAGTACAATACGACTACATTTACGCCGGTATTGACGAACAAGATTCGTTTGAATGTAACCGCCAAGGCGGCCACTTCGACAGGAATCGAATCTTGGAAAGTAAACGGAGTTTAAGAGGTTAAGCCTAATCATTAGCTAAATTCGTTTTCAAGCCACCCCTTCGGCTATTTATGCCGTTGGGGTGGCTTTCTCATGGGGCTTGCTGACTGTTCGAATGGAAGAATACATCCGAGGGAGACGTTGTCGAATCCTGTGTAACCCTTTACAATGGAAATACCGACATTAAGATATTGCTATACGAGGAGTTGAGAGTCATGGTTGATAATCATAGAGAATGGATTCGGTTATGGCAGGATGGTGCACCAGGGGCACTTGGGAGCGGGGAAGAGGATATTCCCGCTATTAAGGCTTTTTTAGCGGGCGAAACAGGGAGAGGGGCCGTCATCGTCGTTCCCGGCGGCGGTTATGGGATGCGTGCCGATCATGAAGGAGATCCGATTGCCTTATGGTTGAATAGCATAGGGATTCATGCTTTCGTATTGCGATACCGAGTAGCGCCTTATCAATATCCTTGCGCATTGAAAGATGTGCAACGGGCTGTTCGTCATGTCAGGCACCACTCAACCGAATGGGGAATCAACGCCAACAAGATCGGCGTGCTCGGTTTTTCCGCGGGAGGACATTTGACGGCATCGATCGGTACGATGTACGATTCCGGCAATCCGTCCGCCGCAGATCCGATCGAGCGGCAATCCTGCCGACCGGACGCCATCGTTCCGTGTTATCCGGTCATTACGATGAAGGAACCCTATACGCATGGAGGTTCGGCTTTGAATCTATTAGGAGCTAATCCCGACCCTGCTTTGATAGAGTCGCTTAGCTGCGAGAGCCAAGTGACGCCGGACACGCCTCCGACGTTCCTATGGCACACGGCGGACGATGGAGCCGTTCCCGTCGAGAACGCGCTATTCTTTGCTTCCGCTCTTAGCAAGAACAAAGTTCCATTCGAATTGCATATTTACGAGAAAGGGAGACATGGCCTTGGCTTAGCCGATGATGACTCTCATGTTGCTTCCTGGAGTAAGCTATGCGGAACTTGGCTACAACGGCAGCAATTCTAAGATAGGATAGGAGCTTTCCTATGCTTTTTGTTTGGATAGCCTTATGGGCGGTCGCGCTTATATTGTGGCTGGCCGATCCTCGTTCCCCCGTGAATCGCTGGCTGAGCGCGGTTGCGGTATTCGGGGGGGCGGGGGCGCTCGCCGAAACGTTGGATAACGTGTTTATTCCTTACATCCATGCCAATCATCCTCACCAGAAGGTAGAGGATGCGTTGTACTTCCTTCAGGCAGGATCGTCTTTAGGTACGTATTACGGACTTCCCTATTCGTATTTACTGTTCGCTAGGGCTTATCACCCTAATAATCTATCCAGGAACGTACAACGGGCGCTTGATCTTATTTTGCTCTTACCGATAGTGCTTTGCGTTATTTTCACGCCGCCTTACAACACTTACGAACCGGTCTCTCATTCGATCATCGTATGGTGGGCCGTTCCTTATTTTCTTATCGGAACGTATATCGTCTTATCCAAGAAATCCAGACCGATATCGCTGGCCCATTCCCATTGGATGATCTGCTTAGCCGTGTTGCCGCCGGTACTCTTCGCCATGATTATGAGTTATGTTCTACCGAGCTTCGGCATCTTGAAAATGTGGAGATTCAATACTTGGATCGTCGCGATTGCGATAGCGGTTTTCTTGATCGGCTTGTTCACTTACGGATTTATGGGATTGAGGATATTCATAGATCGGCGCAGGCTCGATTCGACCCTAAGGGCGGTCACTTCCGGTACGGCCATTCTCCATCATGCGATCAAGAACGACGTGGGGAAAATGCGTTTGTTTACCGAGAAAATGAAAGCCTATGCCGAGACGACTAACCAGCCGGAGCTACTGGAAGACATTCGTGTCGTTCAGAACGCTTCCCACCACATTCAGGACATGATCTCGCGGGTACACCGTCGCACGGAAGATCTGGAGATTCAGCCTAGAGAAGTGGAATTAATTGCACTCATACGGGAGACGATTAAACCGCACGAGCCGTCTTTAGGAAACATCAAGCTTAGCTTAACGGTAGCTGACAACTGGAGATGCATGGTAGATCCGGCTCAAGTCGGGGAAGCTCTTAACAATTTGATCTCCAACGCCATCGATGCCATGAACGGGGTAGGACACTTGTTCATCGCCGTGCGTGAAGGGAAAAAAGAGTTGACCGTAGAAGTTCGCGATACCGGCCCTGGAATGGATAAGGCGCAAGCGGCTAAAGTTCTTGAGCCCTTCTACACGACCAAGTCGAATAAAGAAGCTAACTTCGGACTCGGCTTGCCCTATGCTTATTATGTGATGCGCAAGCACGGCGGATCGTTGCTTATCCGCAGCAGGCCCGGCGTCGGCACTCGCATATACTTGATTTTTCCGAAGAAGAGCGTAGGAGCGGTAAAGCTATTAATGCCGGATAGCGCGGTTGCCGAAAGGGGAGTTAATCTTGAGTAACGTCAAAGTATGGATCGTCGAGGATGACAAAGATTGGCTTCGCGGCTTGCGCGCCTATTTGGGTACGCACAAGGACATCGAGGTTACGTATACGGCGGACAATCCGAATGACGTGAGGCAAACTTTATCCGGGGAATCGATAACGGATGCGGCCGATGTCGTGTTAATGGATATTATGCTGGACGGTGTGCCGGTCGGAATAACTTTAGCGGAAGAAGTGACGATGGCAACCGGCGCGCGGGTGATCATGCTCACGTCGATGGAGGAGAAGGAGCTGATTTTCCGTTCTTTCCAAGCTGGGGCGATTGACTATCAAATCAAATCGGAGTACGAATCGTTACCGGCAGCCATCTTGGCCGCAGCGCGGCGCGAAGCGCCGATCAGTTCGCTAGCCGCGGAACAGATGCGCGAGGAGTTTCGCCGGTTAAAGCGGATGGAGCGGGAATTCGAGGTTAAGAAAATGCAGGACTTGATCACCCCTTCCGAGCTAGAGCTGCTTAAGCTCATAGATAAAGGCTACACACAAACTGAAATCGCGAACCGACTCGTCGTCTCCATCCGCACCGTCAAAAACCACATCAACCACATCCTCAAGAAACTAGGCTCCAAAGGCTCTAAAGAAGCGGCGGAAGAAGCGAAAGATAAAGGCTTGTTCTAGACTGCCGTATAAACGAGTAACCTCATTGCCGCATACCCGTGATTCCCCACTCTGAGCGATTTAAAGCGGCAGAGCCGCTCTAAATCCGCGAAAGCCACCGCATTGTGTGATTTAAAGCGGCACAGCCGCGTTAAATAGTCGTAAGCCTCCATTTTGTGTGATTTAAAGCGGCAGAGCCGCTCTAAATCCGCGAAAGCCACCGCATTGTGTGATTTAAAGCGGCACAGCCGCGTTAAATAGTCGTAAGCCTCCATTTTGTGTGATTTAAAGCGGCAGAGCCGCTCTAAATCCGCGAAAGCTACCGCATTGTTTGATTTAAAGCGGTGGAGCCGCGTTAAAAGGTCGAAAGTCTCTGCTTTGTGCGATTTAAAGCGGCCGAGTCGCTCTAAATCCGCGAAAGCCACCGCATTGTGTGATTTAAAGCGGTGGAGCCGCGAATAAAGGCCGAAAGTCTCTGCTTTGTGCGATTTAAAGCGGCCGAGTCGCTCTAAATCCGCGAAAGCCACCGCATTGTGTGATTTAAAGCGGTGGAGCCACGTTAAAAGGTCGAAAACCACAAAGTTATGTGATTTAAAGCGGCCAATCCGCTCTAAAGCCGCTCTAAAGCCGCTCTAAAGCCACGAAATGCCCCGCCACTCCTCTACTCATTCATTCATCGATTTCAAATCCGGTTGATCTTGCTTAAACAAGGGTACCATATAAAGTTGGTACTTTTTTATTTGCGCCGATTTTCTAAAATGAAGGTGCGAGCAGGTAATCTCACAAGCGGAAAAGAGGAACGGAATTGACATTCGAACCCTTCTCATTAGCTCATGGACTTGGGCTGGCAATGGCATCGGCGATCGTGATCGGATTCATCATCTTCCGCAAGCGCTTGCGGTCGAAGAGGGCTAATCGCAACGCCAGATACGCGTTGGTCGCCGTGCTCGTCGGCTGCGAGTTATCGCTGCAATTCTGGTACGGGCTAACCGACAACTGGGGATTGTACTCTCTCCCGTTTCAGTTATGCAGCATCATGATGTGGTTATCTGCGCTATTGCTGCTTACCCGGAATCGCAAATTATATGAAATTACGTTTTTTCTCGGGATCATGGGAGCGATGCAGGCGTTGCTGACCCCTAATCTGGATGCGACTTATCCGGAATTCCGTTATTTTCACTTCTTCATCGCTCATGGGGCGATCATCGGTTCAAGCGTTTTTCTAACCGTTATTGAAGGCTATCGTCCAACCGTCTCATCCGTATTTCGGGCTATCGGTTGGCTGCATGTTCTGGCCATTCCTGCCGCGATCACGAATAGTGTGGCGGGCACTAATTTTATGTTCCTCGCCCGCAAACCGGATACGGCTTCGTTGCTAGACTTGCTTGCTCCGTGGCCGTGGTATTTACTCCAACTAGAACTCGTTGCGCTCCTTTTATGCTTTTCTTTGCTCGGCTTAGTGAAAGTTCTTGATCGCTGGTTGCTAGTCGATGGTAATAGCAATTCCGGTTCCGATTGTCCCCAACCCAGATCAAATTCGTAGGAGGCTGATCGCAAAATGCAATCCACCATTCGTAAACATTGGACATCGCTTCTAGGCGTAATGTTTATTTTGGCGGCATTTATCACGTTTTTCAAATATTCCATAGAGCAAGGCTGGGTAACGGATTGCATGAAAATCGGCTTAGGCTTGCTTAGCGGCTCGGGTATTAGCGTTGCGGACCTGTGACGAATATCACATTGTTTAAATCCTCAATATGATACAGTCAAAACATCAAATCCATCTCAACCAAGAGACAATGCCGAGGGGGAGTGAATGTGGAGACAGAAGCGCTACAGAAAGTCGAACAGTTGGCTTTAAAGAAAGTAAAAGTATATAAGCATAGCCGAATGCGTTACCTCGCGCGCTCCATGTTAGCTAGCATGTTCATCGGTTTTGGGGTTATCGTCGCTTTCAAGACAGGGAGTTTCTTCTATTCGGAGCATTCTCCGCTTACTTATCCGATGGCGGCCCTTACGTTCGGTGCGGCAATTATCCTAATCTCTTACGGCGGCGGAGACTTGTTTACCGGAGATACTTTTTATTACACCTATGCTGCGTTACGCAAAAAAATAAGAGCCGGGACAGCAGCGAATCTATGGGTATGGAGTTATGCGGGGAATGTATTGGGAGCCGCGGTATTTGCCTTTCTGATCTATACGACCGGTCTCTTCGACGATTCGTCCGTAAACGGATTTCTGCTCAGCGTAGTAGAGAAGAAGATGCACACGCCGACGATGGAACTGTTTTTCCGGGGCATTCTGTGTAACTGGCTCGTCTGTCTGGCCTTCTTCATTCCGATGTCCATGAAGAGCGACGGAGCCAAGATGTTCGCTATGATGCTGTTCGTGTTCTGCTTCTTCATATCCGGATATGAGCATAGCATCGCCAACATGTGCACGTTCGCGATCGCACTCGTGCTTAACCATCCTGGAACGATATCTTTTGCGGGGGTCATGCACAATTTGATTCCGGTTACGCTAGGTAACTTGATTGGCGGCGGACTGCTAATGGGTTATATGTATTATTATGTGAATAAGCCTTTTATGGAAGATTAGATGCTGGGAGAGTGTAGATAATGGCTAACAAAACGAGAATTGTCATCATCGGAGCAGGTGCGGTAGGTTCGACTACAGCCTATACGTTGTTACTGCGTAACCGGGTAGATGAGCTGGTGCTCATTGACGCGAACCATAAGAAAGCCGTTGGCGACGCGTTGGATATGAACCACGGCATGCCGTTCCTAGGCGGAGCTAAGCTGTGGGCAGGTACATACGAGGATTGCAAGGAAGCGGATATTATCGTCATCACGGCGGGGGCAGCGCAAAGAGAGGGAGAGACGCGCGTCGATCTTCTGAAGCGAAACGTGGCGATTTTCGATAGCATCATTACCGAGGTTCTGAAGTATAACTCGCATGGCATCTTGTTGATCGCGTCGAATCCGGTCGATATTATGAGTTATTTTTCTTGGAGAAAATCGCAATGGCCGGTTAATCGGATCATCGGTTCGGGAACATTGCTGGATAGCGCCCGTTTCCGTTATTTGATCGGAGATAAGTTGGCTATCGATCCGCGCAGCGTGCATGCCCATATCGTTGGAGAGCATGGCGATTCGGAGTTGCCGATCTGGAGCCTTGCCAACGTGGCGGGATCCCAGTTGCAATTAGACGAAGAAGACAAGGAAGAAATCTTCACGAACACTCGCGACGCGGCCTATCAGATCATTAGCGCCAAAGGAGCGACCTATTACGCGATCGCCCTGGCGTTAGACCGGATTTGCACGGCGATCCTTCGGGACGAAGGGGCGGTTCTGAACGTATCGACCTTACTTCAGGACTATCATGGGATATCGGATGTCTTCTTGGGAGTTCCGTGCGTCGTCGACAGGCATGGAGTGAGGGAAGTGCTGCCTATCCAGTTGACGGATGAGGAGCGGAGTCTCCTTCATCGTTCCGCCGATAAGCTCAAGGGCTTGATCGAATCGATTTCATAGAAATATAACTAGTCGCCGCCTGAGAGAGGGAAATCCCTTTTTCGGGCGGTTTTTGATATTTTCTGGCTAACCGGACTTTTCGGGCTGGTCTGTTTTATTGGCGTCTAGCGCACAGCTCGTTACTCTTGGCTTTCATTCCGAAAGCAATAACTTAAAGTTTCTATAAAGGGTGAAGGAATTTAGGTAAAAATGTAGAAAATTGTTAAAAGATTAAATTGAGAGTTCATTGTCGAAGGAGCGAAGGGGATGTCTCGATTCCGTATTGATCTAAGTAACGTCAGGGTGGAGCAAGACAAACTGAACCAGACTATCAGCACGTTTACGAACATGCAGCAGCAAGTATCGTCGATGGAGTATCGTGTGGAAGGCGCCGTCAGAGCCCGCCGAAACGTGGGCTCGCGGTTGAATCGATCAAGCCAGCAGCTACGAGAGCTTGATCGCATGGTCAGAGAACTCAACCAATTTATGGTCAATACGGTTGGACGTTACGAACAAGCGGAAGCTCGACTCGTTCGGAATGCTTCAGAGATGAATAACGGCCAATACATCTTTGCGCTTACGAAATACGCCGGAGGTTCGCCAGGCGGGGTTAGCAATGGAGGCAACTCCAAAGAGCAGATAAAAGCCAAATCGGTAAATGAAGTCACTACATCTGCCTACAAAGCCGATACAGGAGTTGGAGAAACGAAAAAGAAAGTCCAAATCCCTCCGCCCCCGGAGAAATATACGAATAATCAAAAAGTTCAATATTACTTGAGCAAAATGGGATTCAATATCGGTACCGTCGATGGCAAAATGGGTGTTAAATCGTCCTCTGCACTCATTATTTTCCAATACAGTCAAGGATTAAGCATTACTGGTAAAGCGGATGCTGCTACGCTTAAGCTTTTGCAAAAGCTAGCGGAGGAAGGGTTAACTTATGATTCCATAATGAAATCGGATGTATTAAAGAATTGGAAACCAGAACAACCGGGTATAGAACCAAGAAAAGACAATAAAGGTAACGGAAAACTTGATGTAAGTAAATTAGCTAGAGTACCAGCAACCAAAGATAGAGATGCCTACCTACAAAATGAAGCAGCGGTAGCATGGGCATTAATGGTAAATGAAGCTTCAAAAGATAAAACTATTGATATTAATAGGTTTAAGGCAAGTGGGACTTCTGAGGGCTATCGAACGTTAGAAGTACAAAAAGAATATTTCAAAAAATACGGTGAAGATTCCAAACGTGCTGCAACGCCTGGAACTAGTAATCATGGATGGGGTTTAGCGATTGATTTGGATCTTAATGATCCTCAGAAAGGAAAAGCTCAAACAAATGAATTAAAATGGCTTGAAGCAAATGCTGAGAAATTTGGATTCAATCCATATCTTGATAAAGAAAAACCTAAATTTAAAGATGGATCCAATAATTACTATGAAACCTGGCACTGGAACTATAAACCTAAGAAAAACTAAAGCAGGTGAATGGAATGAAATTGCCTTATAAAATGACATTTTTAGTTTTTGTGTTTAGTTTCAGTATGTTAATGGGTTGCACTTCTAAACAAGAAAATGACTTAAACCAGGTGATTCCTTTGTCCACAAAAGTCGAAGGAAATTTAAAAATCGATAGCCAAGAAGTGGAACCGTCTTCAGAGCTTGAAAGCGAAATTAACGTTTATGGCAACACATCGGGAAATTTGCAAAATGGAGGATTTGCCGCAATACAAGGGGATTGGATTTATTATCTTAGGGAAGAGAGAAGCGATTATTGGGATGAAGGTGAGCTATATAGAGTCAATGTGAAAAACGGAAAAAAAGAAAAAATTAGCGATCATGCGGCAAGCAACATTAATGTGGTGGGGGATTGGGTTTACTACTGCAATCGTGAAGATAGCGAAAGGGGCGAAGTCAACGAGGGACCTGTCTATCGAGTAAAGATTGACGGAACAAGGACGGAAAAATTAAGCGAAGGTGATAGTTCAACATTTTTCGTAGTTGGTGGAATGATTTATTATTTAGATGCTTCAGCACGTAATATCTATAGCATGAGGACGGATGGAACACGTGTAACTCAACTAAATGATATAAAAACATGGAGATTATATGTCATAGATGAACAAATATACTATATATCTTCTGATGGGGATATTTACAAAATGAATCTGGATGGCAGTGGAAAAAGTTTGGTGTATTCTGGTAATGTGTCGGATTTATCGGTTGTGGAAAGTTCAATTTACTATTACGAAGGAGATGATGAAAGAGATGAAGGGCCGATATTAAAAATGAATTTAGACGGTACGGGAACAACGGAAATTACAAAAGATAACACTTCAACCTTCAGAATCATTGGAGACCATATTTATTATAGCATCGAAGAAGGCGAAGATGATTTAGCCTATATTTATAGGGTAGATTTGAACGGAGAAAATAAAATAAAAATAGCTCAAGGGGATATAGGAAGTATAGTTGGTGATTGGGATTATTATTATGTACATTATGCGGAATGGGCGGAACTAGAGAGAATGAAATGGGATGGGAGTGAACGTGAAAAAGCTTTGTAAGTAAAGGGAATAGGTCGATTATGGTCAAATGCCGCCAATGATGCCATCATTCAACCAATAACATAGTGGGACAACCATCTAGAAACTGACTGCCAAATAATTGTACAATGGCAATAGTCAATAATCTTGATAGGAAATCACTGGGTCTGGGAGAGATGATGATGCTGCTGCAGAAGGATCAGAAAGTACTGTTCATAGGCGATTCGATTACCGATTGCGATCGGGCGAAGCCGGCGGGAGAAGGTTTATTCGGGGCGCTTGGCAAAGGTTACGTTTCGTTGGTGGACGCTTTTCTTCAAGCCGTATATCCCGAGCTAGGCATTCGTGTTATCAATACGGGAATAAGCGGAAACAATGTCGTCGATCTTGAAGCTAGATGGCAAGAGGATGTACTGGACCGGAAGCCAGACTGGCTGTCGATCATGATCGGTACGAACGACGTATGGCGCCAATACGATACCCCGTTCATTAAAGAATGGCATGTGTATCCGGATAAATATGAGAAGACATTACGGGCATTAGTAAATAAAACCAAGCCGCATGTCGCTAATCTAGTACTTATGACGCCTTTCTATTTGGAGAGTAACGAGCAAGATGCCATGCGCCGGACTATGGATGAGTACGGGGCGATCGTCAAGAAGATCGCGGAGGAAACGGGAACTCTGTTCGTGGATACTCAAGCTGCGTTTAACGTGGTGTTGAAGGAATTGTACGCCGCGACACTAGCTTGGGATCGCGTTCATCCGACGCAAGCGGGTCATGTCGTTCTTGCCCGAGCGTTCCTGAACAAGGTCGGGTTTGATTGGAATAGAGGTTAAACCTAACAAAACCGCCAACACTGGCTCGCTCTATGCGAGAGGTTGGCGGTTTTTTTTGCGCTTCGAAGAGGATCCGGCTAGTGCTGCTAAATTTACGCTTTAGTTTTGGTTCATATTGAATCGCTCCAAGTGGAGGGTCAAATTTTCTTTGCGTAAAATTTCTTGTTGCTTCGCTCCCATTAAGTCGAAATGGGGAAACGGAGGACGGTTATGAATGTACCTGGGATTGAGTCCGTTGGCCAAGCACCATTCGGTTAATCGTTCGAGATTCGCGTTGCCGACTTTCGTCACCGTGCGAAATTCGGGAAAACGAGGATCGAACCAGTAGTGGGTTAAGAAGGCGGTTTCTCCTCTAGTGACGGATGCTTTCCACGCGTTCAATTCTGCTCTTTTTATGCCAAAAGCCATGGTGTTTCATCCTTTGCTCGAGAAATAAGGGTTTGATTTCCGATAGCTTCAGAATCAGTATAGCATGAAGTTAGGGTTTGACGGGATGCGGCAGGGGATGGATAATAGACCGCATGGACATTTTTCTGCTTATACTCACGAATAACGTGCTTCCGCTATCGCTTATTATCGGTCTTGGCATTATTTTGCATCGGATTTTTACTTTGGACATTAAGACGCTCTCCAAGCTGAATTTTTATTTATTCTCGCCGGCGATCATGTTCGAGTTGCTGTACGGAACCGCGATTTCCGCGCAACTGTTCGGGCAAGTTCTACTCTTCTTTGTCGTGTTCATGGTAGCTCAGTATGGCTTGCTAGAGGCAGTCGTTCGGTTGCGAAAATATAACGGAGGCATGCGTGCGGCCATGAGGAACAGCGTTCTGTTCTACAATAGCGCGAATTACGGTATCCCTATCAATCAGTTGGCGTTCGCAGGCAATCCTTACACGTTGTCCGTCCAGATCATTATTATGATGATGCAATCTCTTATTCCGAATACTTATGGCATCTATAGCGTTAACGCCCATAAAGCGAACTGGCGCGAAATTCGTAAGGTCATCCTCTCGATGCCTGTCATTTATGTCATTCCTCTTGCTCTGTTGTTGCGCGGGTTTCATGTTCCGTTGCCGGAATTCATGAGCATATCCGTCGGGTATTTGTCCCATGCTTTTATCGGGACTGCATTATTTACGCTTGGCGTGCAGTTAGGCAGCATGAAAGGCACGATCAGCCGCAAGCTCGCGCTGGATGTCGGCTTAGCTTCTGTGCTGCGTCTCATTGCGGGTCCACTGCTCGCATGGGGAATCGTTCTGCTATTCGATGTCGAACGGATTGTTGCCGCGGCGCTGATCGTATCGTCGGCCGTTCCGACCTCGCTGTCTAGCGTATTGCTTGCTGTCGAGTTCGACAACGAGAAGGATTTCGCTTCGCAGACCGTACTCGTATCCACGACGCTAAGTATCATAACCGTCACCGCGGTTATCTACTTGCTTCGGGTGTGAGATCTAAACTTAGTGCCGCCACACGGCACTAATCCCAGCTAGCGAAGCTCAGCGGAGCCAAATAGTGCCGCGAAACGGCACTAATCCCAGCTAGCGTGCTTCGCGGAGCCAAATAGTGCCGCGACACGGCACTAATCCCAGCTAGCGAGCTTCGCGGAGCCAATTAGTGCCGCGACACGGCACTAATCTTAGCTAGCGAGCTTCGCGGAGCCAAATAGTGCCGCGAAACGGCACTAATCCCAGCTAGCGAGCTTCGCGGAGCCAAATAGTGCCGCGACACGGCACTAATCTTAGCTAGCGAGCTTCGCGGAGCCAAATAGTGCCGCGAAACGGCACTAATCCCAGCTAGCGAGCTCCGTAGAGCCAAATAGTGCCGCGAAACGGCACTAATCCCAGCAAATTCGGAAAAGAGGCTATCTCAAAGGTCGATTAAGACCAATAGAGATAGCCTCTTTCCCGTTATTCGATCAATAAAACGATGTTGGCGATTCTGAACGAAGGGGATAACGAGAAAGACTGCAAGAGGATAAGTTATAAGCACGAGTAGACTCACAGTTAAATGAGGGCGCTTAATCATTCCCGAGAGTGAAGTTCACTCACAATCAAAGTGGTACAATATCTGTAGAAGAAAACCACAGATGAAAGAAGGCGATCCCCAGTGAGTAAAGTGAGAATCGGTATTGTAGGCCTTGGGAACATGGGAACTGGCCACGCTCAGTATTTGATTGAAGGTCAAGTGGCAGATGCTGAGTTAGCGGCCGTTAGCGATATTAGTCCCGAGCGCTTGAAGCTGGCGCAGGAGCACTGGGGAGATCGCGTCCGTACGTTCGGAACCCCTGAAGAGATGTTTCGATCCGGTGCCGTCGACGGAGTGCTGCTATGTACTCCGCATTACGATCATCCGAAACAAGCGATCGATGCTTTCGCTTGCGGGCTCCATGTGCTGGTAGAGAAGCCAGCGGGCGTATATACAAGGCAGGTTCGGGAGATGAACGAAGCGGCGAAAGCAAGCGGCAAAGTGTTCGGAATTATGTACAATCAGCGCACCAATCCGCTGTACGCGAAGCTTCGCGAATTGATCTCGTCTGGGGAAATCGGTGAGGTTAGACGTACGAATTGGATCATTACGAATTGGTACCGTTCGCAAGCGTACTACAATTCGGGCGGTTGGAGAGCGACTTGGGCGGGTGAAGGCGGCGGAGTGCTAATCAATCAGGACCCTCACCAATTGGATCTGTGGCAGTGGACGACCGGCTTGATGCCGAAGCGAATCCGCGCGTTCTGCGCGTTCGGCAAGCATCGCGATATCGAGGTCGAGAATGACGTAACCGCTTACGCGGAATACGAGAACGGCGCAACGGGGGTGTTCGTGACCTCAACGCATGAATGCCCGGGCACTAATCGATTCGAGATATCCGGAGATCGCGGCAAAATCGTGATCGAGGACGATAAATTGACCTTCTGGCGGTTGAGGCAACTAGAGTCGGAGTTCAACCGCGTCAACACCTCGGCCTTCGCGCAACCCGAGGTGTGGAAAAGCGAGATTCCCGTTGGAGCAGGAGGGGCCCAGCATAAGGAGATTACGCGGGATTGGATTAGCGCTATCGTTCGAGGAACGCCGCTGCTAGCGCCGGGCGAAGAGGGGATCAGAGGTTTGTCGATATCCAACGCGATGCTGTTATCGACTTGGACGGACAATTGGGTTGATCTGCCGATCGATGAGAACCTGTTCTACGACAAGCTGCAAGAGCAAATCGCGCGCTCGCCTAACGGCAATAGTAAAGGAGAATGATGATGTCCCGTTCAAATGGCATGAATTACGCTCCGCAAGGGAAACCTCGGCCGGTAGTGAAAACTGGAGAGTTTATTTTCGCAGCCCTTTCGCTTGATCACGGGCATATCTACGGGATGTGTAATGGGCTTCAAGAAGCAGGCGCAACGTTGAAATGGGTGTATGACCCTGATCCCGACAAGGTGCGCAAGTTCATCGATAAGTATCCGCATGTCCGAGCTGCCGAATCCGAGCAGCAAATTTTGCAGGATCCGGAAGTGATGCTCGTAGCTGCGGCCGCTATTCCTAGCGAGCGCGGACCGCTCGGAGTCAGAGTGATGCAGCACGGGAAAGATTATTTCACCGACAAAACCCCGTTTACGGCATTGGAGCAATTAGATCAAGCGAAACGAGTGGTCGAATTGACCGGCCGCAAATACGCAGTCTATTATAGCGAGCGTCTCCACGTGGAAAGCGCGGTGTTCGCGGGACAGCTTATTGAAACGGGAACTATCGGTCGCGTCGTACAGGTGCTGGGGCTCGGACCGCATCGCCTGAATGCGCCGCAGAGACCGGATTGGTTTTTTAAGAAAGAGCAGTACGGAGGCATTCTCTGCGATATCGGAAGCCACCAGATTGAACAGTTCCTCTACTATTCCGGCAATGAGGATGCCAAGGTGCTCCATAGCAAAGTGGCGAATTATAACAACAAGGGCTACTCGGAGCTGGAAGACTTCGGAGATGCGACGCTCGTTGGCGACAACGGGGCAACGAACTATTTTCGCGTGGATTGGTTGACCCCTAACGGTCTATCGACTTGGGGAGACGGCCGAACGGTAATTATGGGGACGGAAGGATATATCGAGTTACGCAAGTACGTCGACATTGGGCGAGAGAACACTGGGGATCAACTTTATCTAGTGAACGGAGAAGGAGAGTTTCGTATGGAACTCGGCGGGAAGGTCGGGTTTCCCTACTTCGGCGAGCTCATATTGGATTGTCTGAACCGTACCGAACTTGCGATGACTCAGGCGCATACCTTCAAAGCAGCTGAGCTATGCTTGCGCGCGCAAGCCCAAGCCGTCCGTATCGAATAGAAATCGGATAAACATACCTAATCAAGGGGGATATCAAGATGATTAAACTATCGATATTCACGGTCGCGACGCCGGAGTTGGAGCCGGAACAGTTGGCGGAAGCGGCAGCGCAAGCGGGTCTGCATGGCATCGAATGGCGCTATAAGATGACTTCGGCGGATACGGCGCAAGAAGCTCCTTCTTTCTGGGGCAATAATCGCTGCACGATCAATCCGTCAGGAGGTTTGGAGGAGCTAGATAGATTCAAGAGAGCGGCGGATCGTCATGGGTTAGTGAACTTGAGCGTTACTCCTTATTTGAAGGCCGGAGATTTGGAAGAGACGGAGAGAGTATTGCAGGCCGCGCAGTATATGGACGCAGCTTATATTCGTCTGGGCGTGCCGGGGTATGACCGGAGCCAATCTTTCACTGAGTTATTCGAGCTCGGGAGGACTTATTTGAAGGACGCGGAGAAGCTCTGCCGGAAGTATGGGATTAAAGGTTTAGTCGAGATTCATCACGGCACGATAGCTGCTTCGGCTTCAGGTGCGCGAAGGTTGGTCGAGGGCTTGGACCCGAATGCGGTTGGCGTTCTCTTCGATCCGGGTAATTCGGTACATGAAGGCTTCGAGAACTACCGGATGGCCTTGGAACTGTTGGGACCGTATTTGGCACATGTCCATGTGAAGAACGCGGGATGGCACGTCAAGGAGACAACGGGTGACGGAAGCAAGGACTGGGGATGTATGTGGGCCGGGCTCAAGGACGGAATGGTGCCTTGGAGACAGGTTATTGCCGATCTGATCTCGGTAGGATATGACGGCTATTTGGGAGTCGAAGATTTTAGCGGGCAGTTTTCGGATTCTTCGCGCATGCTGAATCATTTTTCCGAGTATATCGGGGGACTGCTCGCGGAGAAACCATCGGATGTTTGAGTATTTGTATCGCTCCAATGGCGTGTTTGATCCGGTGTTCCATTCTCACACATTCTATGAGGTGTATTATTTTCACGAGGGTAAATGCAATTATTTGATCGGGGACCAGATCTATCATCTTGCGCCCGGCGATCTTATTCTTATGTACGGAATGACGCTCCACTGCCCGAAGATCGACCCATTGGTTCCGTACGTCCGGTCGATCATCCATTTCGATCCTGCTATCCTCCGTCCCTATACGGAATTACCGCAAGTCGTTCCGATTTTGCAGCCGTTCGAGCAATTTAAGAATTATAGGCTTAGCTTAAGAGGGGAAGATAGGGCGGAGGTAGAGAGGATACTCGATGTCATGCATGGTTACCAGCAACGGGGCGACGAAGTCGGCGAAGGACGATTAAGGCTAGCGTTCGTGGATTTGCTTCATTTCATATACGAGCGTTGTCTGCAACCGCTTAAGGAACAGCGAGTGTTTCCTTCAGAGAAGGAGAAGACGGTTCAAGAGGTCATCGCCTTGCTAGAGGAGCGGTATTCAGACGATGAACTGAACATGGAGCAACTGCAACGGGAGCTTCATCTGAGCAAATCTTATCTAGCGAAAATTTTCAAGCAGGTGACCGGAGTCACGATATTCGAATACGTATACCGGAAGCGGATCAACGAAGCGAGAATTTTATTTTTGCTCCATCCGATGCTGGCGGTCACCGAGGTGAGCTTTCGTCTAGGGTTCAAGCATCTTGCGCATTTCAGCAGGCTATTTAAAGATCATGTGGGAGTATCTCCGGAACGTTACAAGAAACAGTTGAAAGACGACCAGACGACGATGAAAAGATAAGGAAAGCACTGAATAGTCAAAATACGTTACTTTTATGCAGGAATCCGGTGTTTCATCACATCGACAGTGGTGGTAAAATGGGTTACGTTGGCTAAAGTGCAACTATACCTAAAGTCCAAAGGAGTTTTCATATGCCTTCAGAAATCATGCAAGCTTTGTCCCGCGAGAAAATCGTAGCGATCATTCGCGGAATTTCCGCGGAATCCGGAGATGCAACTGCTAAAGCTTTGGCGGACGGCGGAATCGTCTTCCTTGAAGTTACTTTAAATACCGACGGCGCGCTGAACATGATTTCGCGTTTCCGTGAAGCCTATGAAGGACGTCTTCGCATCGGCGCGGGCACCGTTCTTGACTTAGGACAAGCCAAGGAAGCGATTGCCGCAGGAGCGGAGTACATTATTTCGCCTAACTTGGACGAAGAAGTGATCTATTATGGAGTAGAGAAGGGCGTAGAAGTATGGCCGGGCACGATGACTCCTACGGAAATCGTTCGGGCTTACAAAGCGGGGGCTTCCGCAGTCAAAGTATTCCCAATGGGTTCACTCGGCATAAATTATTTGAAAGAAATTAGAGCTCCGCTCAACCATATCCCGATGGTCGCAACGGGAGGAGTCAATTTGCAAAATATTAATTCCGTACTGGACGCCGGCGCGATAGCTGTAGGCTTAGGTGGAAACTTAGTCGACAAGCAGCTGGTGAAGGATGGAAAGTTCGACGAGCTGCGCAAACTGGCGCAAGCGTTCGTCAATGAGGTTCAAGGGGCGAAGACGGTATGAGTGCCCCGCGGGAAGCGGATGTCGTTACGATAGGGGAAAGCATGGTACTGCTTCAACCGATGAGCGAAGGCTCATTGGCTTATGCGCCATTGTTCACCCGTTCGATCGCGGGCGCGGAGTCGAACGTATCGATCGGATTATCCCGATTGGGATTCAAAGTACGCTGGATTAGCCGTCTAGGTTCCGATCCGTTCGGTGATGTCATCTTGTCGACTCTCGCGGGCGAGGGGATAGACGTTACGCAAGTCGTTAGGGATTCCGCTTATCCGACCGCGATCTATTTCAAGGAATTCAAGGGCTATGGCGATCCGAACGTCTATTATTACCGCAAAGGATCGGCGATTAGCCGCTTAACGCCACGCGATGTGGAAGCTACTTGGCTTCAAGGGGCCAAACATTTGCATGTTACGGGCATAACGCCTGCGCTCGGACCCGAGACTGGCGACGCGGTCAAACAATTGATGAAGCAAGCAAGGCAGCAGGGGATGACGATTTCCTTCGATCCTAACTTGCGCCGTAAGCTGTGGGGGGAAGAGGAAGCGCGGTCTATGTTGCTCTCCCTGATCCCGCTTTGCGATATTTTCTTGCCGGGAATCGAAGAAGCGGAGTTCCTGGTCGGGGAGCTGCCGGAACAACAATACGGAGCGCGTTTCCTGGAAATGGGTGCCCGTGCCGTCGTGCTTAAGCTTGGCGAACGCGGATCCATGGGCTTCGTCGGCGATCGTACGGTTATCGCGAAGCCGTTCCCGGTCTCAAGAGTCGTGGACACGGTCGGTGCAGGCGACGCTTTCGCTGCCGGCTTCTTATCTAGATTCCTTGAGAACGGAGATATGGAGCAAGAGGAAAACCTGCTTAAAGCGTTGGAAAGAGCTAATTTTATGGGGTCATTGGCTACGCAGTACAAAGGGGATTGGGAAGGTCTTCCGAAACGGGAAGAGCTTCATAGACTATTGTCTGGCGGCAAGGAAATTACCCGGTAATTCATAACATAACCGAGCGGGGATCTCTCCCTACGCTCGGTTTTTTATTAATGAGGCGCAGTTGAACTAGGCAATTCAGGGAAGTCGTACACACCTAGCTTAGTTAAGATTTGTTCGAAATCGAGCTTCAAAGCATGTTTCTCTTCAGGTTCAAGGAAAGACGCTTCCACTCCATTAAGGATCAGCTTCGTGATCTCTCGCAAGGTGAACCCGAATTTCTCCGCGATAACGCGATATTCATTCGTAATATCCGTGCCGGAGACGCCGGGATTGTCCGTGTTAATCGTAAACATGATCCCCTGATCGTAATATTCCCTTATCGGATAAGCCTCCCACCCGATGACCGCTTTGGTTTGAATGTTGCTTGTCGGGCATAGCTCGAGCGGGATTTGATGTTCTTTAATCATGTTCATTACGTCATCGTTTTCTTTAAGCCGTACGCCGTGTCCGATTCTGCGAGCTCCAAGATGGAGTACCGCTTCTTCGATATTATCGGCACCGGCAGCTTCGCCTGCGTGTATCGTCGCGGGAATGCCGAGTTCTTGCGCCCGAGAGAACACTTTGCGGAAGCGCGAAGCGGGGAAATTCGTTTCGTCTCCAGCTAAATCAACAGCGACCAGCCCATGTCCGATATAATGGGAGGAGGCTTCGATGACTTCCAAATTAGTCTCCTCTGAATGGTGCCTCATGCAGATGGCGATGGCCCTTGCTTTCACGCCATAACGGGCTTCTCCTTGCTTCAAGCCTTCAATGACGTGATGAATCGCGTCGGCAGTCGACAATCCGCCGTCCCTGTGCAATTGCGGTGCGAACCTGACCTCGATATATTTAATCCGGTGCTCTGCGGCTTGTTCTACGACTTCGAATGCAACTTGCTCCAACGATTCTTTCGTTTGCAGGAAGGGGAGCACGAAATCGAACTTCGTTAAGTACTCCGTTAGGTTCGTGCAATCTTCGTCAACCTGAACGTAAGGTATTAAATCTATAGTCTCGTAAGAGGGTAGAGGAATACCTTGGCGATAGGCTAGTTTCAGCAGCGTAGCAGGTTTAATGCAACCGTCAAGATGTACGTGTAAATCTACTTTCGGCAGCTCAGACAAAAGACGCGACGATACCATCTAAATTCACTCCCTTAAAAAATGTATGTTATATAATATAACATGAATTCGCTGTTATTGTAATCAACTGAACATTAAGATTATGTAAATGTGAGGTAAAATTCGTTATGGGGGGTTACCATGGCTAACGGCAGTATTTTCGATTCCGATTTGTTGAAGGCTGACTATTCTCCAAGCATATTCGCATATTATTTCAGACAGTGGGAAGGTTTCCGCATGGCTTTCCACCAGCATGATTCGACCGAGATCATGTACGTCATCCAAGGGGATTGCATTGTCGAGTGGGACGGTGGAGCGGGACGGCAGGGCACGATCAAGCTGACGAAAGGCGAATTTATTTTATTGGACGCGAACGTTCCGCATCGGCTGATCGTCGATCAAACATGCCGTATGCTCAATGTTGAATTCGGTTTTGTTGAGCATTCGGGCGGTTTTCCGTCGATTAAGCAAATCGCTGATGAAGAGGACTCGCTTCGCGCGATGGTGGAAGCTCCCGTATCTTACTTGAAGCTGCAAGACCCGGATGAAGTGTATCATTCGTTAAAAAGCTTGGTATTGGAATTGGACAAGAGGGGCGGCGATGGAGGGATTGTCGATCGCTTAATCTTGTCGCAGTTATTCATTCGGATAAGCAGGCTAAGAGCCGATTCGCAGAAGAACGGCTGGCAACAGGCCGACCATTACGTCAAGCAAAGCATCGATTTTCTGCATCAGAACTACGATCGCAATATCCTCGTTCAGGAGGTTGCGTCCTACGTGAACTTGCATCCCGGATATTTGCAAAGGATTTTCAAAGGACAAACAGGACAAACGTTAATGGAATATTTGACGGTCGTCAGAATGGAGAAGGCCAAAATGCTACTCTTGCATACCGATATTCCGGTTACGGACATTTCCGATTACGTCGGGGCGGGAAGTCGGCAATACTTCCATGCACTGTTCAAGAAACATGTGGGAATGACCCCTATAGCCTTCCGCAATACGATGAATACTCACCATTATTCTGAGATCAAAAAGTGAGGATTGTTGACAGTATAAAGCCAACATGGTCATGATTTTGATAACGCTTACCTATCCGGGCTTGTTACAATGGAACCATTGAATTCATTCATTGGACATGAATCTGGAGGGATAGAACATGGCATTCAAGATCGCATTCATTGGCGCAGGCAGTATTGGTTTTACCCGCGGTTTGCTTCGAGACTTACTGAGCGTGCCCGAGTTTAAGGACATTGAGGTTGCTTTTACGGACATTAATTCCCACAACCTCGAGATGGTCACGGAGCTTTGCCAACGCGATATTACGGAGAACGGGCTTGCTATCCGAATTCAAGCTTCGACGGATCGTCGTCAAGCTTTGGCAGGAGCGAAATACGTATTTTGTACCATTCGAGTCGGAGGTCTGGAAGCGTTCGCGACGGACGTAGACATTCCGTTGAAATACGGTGTCGACCAATGCGTCGGGGATACGTTGTCGGCAGGCGGTATCATGTACGGTCAACGTGGTATCTCGGAGATGCTGCGAATCTGCAAGGATATTCGCGAGGTTGCGGCGGAAGATGTGCTGCTACTGAACTATGCGAATCCGATGGCCATGCTCACTTGGGCATGCAATCAATACGGAGGCGTGCGCACGATTGGGCTTTGCCACGGCGTACAAGGAGGGCATTGGCAAATCGCCGAGGCTTTCGGGCTGAATAAGAAGGATGTAGACATCATTTGCGCGGGAATCAACCATCAAACCTGGTACGTTCAAATTCGCCACAATGGAGAAGATTTGACCGGGAAATTGCTCGAAGCGTTCGAGAAACATCCGGATTTCAGCCGCACGGAGAAGGTACGCATCGATATGCTCCGTAGGTTCGGTTACTACAGCACGGAATCGAACGGACATCTGAGCGAATACGTGCCATGGTATCGTAAACGTCCGGACGAGATCGAGCAATGGATCGACCTAGGCATTTGGATAAATGGGGAGACGGGCGGATACTTGCGGGTGTGCACGGAAGGACGCAACTGGTTCGAGACGGATTTTCCGAATTGGATGAAGGAACCGGCCATGAAATATGCCCCCGAAGAACGGGGAGAAGAGCACGGTTCTTATATTATCGAGGGCTTGGAAACCGGTCGGGTGTACCGGGGGCATTTTAATGTCAGGAACAACGATATTATTGCGAACTTGCCCGAGGATGCAATTATCGAAGCGCCGGGGTATGCGGATCGCAACGGGATTTCAATGCCGCTTGTCGGCAAGCTTCCGTTAGGGCCGGCAGCGGTATGTAATGTCAGCATTTCCGTGCAACGGCTGGCCGTTGAAGCGGCGGTGCATGGCGATGACAAGCTGTTGCGTCAAGCCTTCATGATGGATCCGCTTGTCGGAGCGGTATGCAATCCGAAAGAGATTTGGCAGATGGTCGATGAGATGCTTGTAGCGCAGGAGAACTGGCTGCCGCAATACGGATCGGCGATTGCCGAAGCCAAGCAACGTCTGGCTGCGGGCAACCTTATTCCGACGAACGAAGGGTACCGCGGTGCTGCGCGCTTGAAGATCAAGTCTGTAGCAGAGATGCAACAGGATCGCGAGGCAGCGAATAAGAACGCCGGAGAATCCGACAAAGGCAAAGAGCGGACGAAAGTAGGGCACTAAGCCTGACGGGCGATTAGCCAAGATTGAAAGGGGTTGTACGGGGCTCTCGCCCGTACAACCCCTTTATTGCGTGTTAGACTCCCGAAAAAGCCATGAAGCCGCCGTCCACGGGGATAACGGTTCCGGTGACGAAACCGGAGGTGGTGTGATCAGCCAGCCAGAGCAGCGTTCCGATCAAATCGTCCGGCTCGCCGAAGCGCCGCATAGGCGTGTTGGACAAGATTTTATGAGACCGTTCAGTTAAAGAGCCATCCTCGTTCGTCAGTAGCTTGCGGTTCTGTTCAGTTAAGAAGAAACCCGGCGCGATCGCGTTAACGCGAATGCCTGCTTCCGCCATATGAACCGATAGCCATTGCGTAAAGTTATTTATCGCAGCCTTGGCCGCGCTATAAGCGGGAACCTTAGTCATCGGGCTCGGTGCGCTCATCGACGAAATATTAATTACGGTCGTACCCGTCCGTCCGATCATGCGTTTAGCGAAAGCCTGCGTCGGAATTAACGTGCCGATGAAATTGAGGTCGAGCACGTTTCGGAAGCCCTGTACGCTCAGATTGAAAAATGTTGTCCGATCCGCATGGTCTAAATCCTCTAATCGGAAGGTTTCGTTAGTCGTGTTTGCGCTAGGATGATTCCCGCCGGCTCCATTGATTAGGATGTCACAAGGGCCTAATTGTTCGTAGACGAATTTCTCGGCGGCAGTGACGCTTTCCGCATCGGTGACGTCGCAAGCTACGGAGATCGCGCTATGTCCAAGTTCGCGAATATGCTCGGCGACCGCGGCTCCTTTTTCCACCGTTCGATTCAGGATCGCGATCTTAGCACCCTGTCTCGCTAGCTCGATAGCCATCGCTTGGCACAGAATGCCGGAGCCGCCCGTTATGACCACGACTTTATTAGCTAGATAAGGGTGAATCGGCCATTCCTTCATACGGATTTCCTCTCTTCGCGTCGACGTGTGTTTTCCATGGCATCCCATACTCCCCATAAATACATAATTCCTAGAGCCCGATCATATAGTCCGTAACCTGGACGGCATTGCTCGCCCCAAATATGTCTTCCGTGATCAGGGCGGCAATAGCCCTTATAACCGTTCTCATGGTAAGCCTGCACGATTCCGGCAATATCGACGGTTCCGTCCTGAGTTCGATGGGAAGTTTCGATGAAATCCCCATTATCGTATACGCGTACGTTGCGAATATGGGTAAAAGGAATACGGTCTGCGAACTCATGAACCATCGAGATAATATCGTTGTCCGGATTGGCTCCGAGCGACCCGCTGCAAAGCGTGATCCCGTTGGACGGGCTGTCGTTCAAAGTTAGGAATCTTCGCAAATTCGCTTGGTTAGTAATGATTCGCGGTAGACCGAAGATAGGCCATGGCGGATCATCGGGATGGATGGCCATTTGGATGCCGTTACGCGCGGCTACGGGGATAATGGCATCTAGAAAATAACCCAAATTACGCCATAGATCCTCGGTTGTCACTTCGCGATAAGCGTCGAACAAGGAAGTAAGGTGCGCCAATCTTTCCGGCTCCCAGCCGGGCATGCTTAGTTCGGAATTATGAGTAATCTCGCGAACGAGTTCGGATGGATCGATGTTCGTTGTCTTGCTATTCTCGAAGAATAACGCGGTAGAGCCGTCATCCATCTGTTTAAACAAATCCGTCCGCACCCAATCGAATACAGGCATAAAGTTATAACAGATCACTTTAACTCCGACGCGAGCGAGCTTCTCGATCGTGCGGATATAGTTCGCGATGTACTTCTCCCGAGAAGGAAGACCCAGCTTAATATCCTCATGGACGTTGACGCTTTCGACGACCTCGATATGCAATCCCGCGCTCGCGGCTTGATCCCGGAGGCTCTCGATGCGATCCATCGGCCATTCTTCTCCGGCAGCCAGATCATGCAAGGACCAGACGATGCCTTCCACGCCCGGAATCTGTTTGATCTGCTCTAGCGTTACTGTATCGTTCCCTTCACCAAACCAACGGAAAACCATGCGCATTCCTATCACCGCCTATTTAAGTTTGAAATAACTCGGATATTCCTCTTGCAGGACGACCAAATTGGAAATGCTTAAGTTCAAGTGCTGCTTCATCACCGCTTCGGCGTGGTCCGGATTCCGCTTGCGAATGGCTTCGACCAGCTCCTTGTGTTGTTCATAGAGCGGTTCCCAATGAGAATCGGCAAGCAACCAGAGAACCCGGCTTCGATTGAAGTCGGAATTCATCCGTTCGACGACGGCCCACGTTCTCAGCTTGTTGCAACCTTCGAATATCGTGCGGTGGAAGGCGTCGTCAAGCTGATACATCGATTGATTGTCATGTTTGTCGATGCTCTCGCGCTGATGGGCAAGATTGGCGTCAAGCTCTTGCAATAAGGGCTCGGGAAATCGTTCGCAAGCGATGCGCACGACCGCTTTCTCCAACTGCTCCCGCAAGAAACGGCCTTCCTCAATGAGTTCAGGATCGATTAGCGATACTTGGGTGCCTCTCTGCGGCAGGACAAGGACGAGACCTTCCTGGGCTAGCCGCACGAAGCTTTCGCGAACGGGCGTACGGCTCATCTGCAACTGGATGGACATCTCTTTCTCGGATAAAGCGGTGCCTGGAGGAAGCTCGAGGTTTAGAATTTGTTGCTTTAACCGGGCATAGACGATATTGCTCGTAGTTCCGGGCTGCGGTTTCGTACTCCAATCCATAAGTTCACCTCCTTGGTTAAGAATGTCTCTTATGGTCTCATTGTAACACACTGGCATACTAGTATGGTAGTGAGTAATTTGTTCATCGTATTGAGGCAATATATCGAACAAATAAGTTTAATATTGTGTCATAAATAGGAATGTGATATACCATATGTATTAACTATTAACGAATAAAATTTAAGGGAGAAATATAGAGGAGTGAGATAGTTATCGAACTTACGGTAAGACAGTTAGCGATTATCGACCTCGTCAAAAAACAAGCTCCCATTACCGGAGAACAAATTGCCGAGAACTTAGGCATCAGTCGTCCGACCATAAGGTCGGACTTATCTGTATTGGTAATGCTAGGTTATATCGATGCCAAGCCGAAGGTCGGCTATTTTCTAGGGAAGGTTATGACTTCCGAGGGGCGGCAGAGCGAGAAGTTCATGAACTTGAAGGTCAAGGACGTCATGAACCGGCCTGTCGTCATCGCAGAAAGTTCAACGGTTAACGATGCCGTCATTTCCTTATTCGTAGAGAATACCGGGTTTCTGACTGTTACGGATGAGCAGGGAGCGTTAACGGGAATGGTTTCCTTGAAGGACCTTCTGAAAGTAACATTGGGCAACCCGAATGCCACGACTATTCCGATCAGTATGGTCATGACAAGAGTACCGCGTCTTGTATTTGTATCTCCCGATGATTCCGTGCTGGAAGCGGCTAAGAAGATGCTGGACCATCAAGTGGGCGGCATGCCTGTCGTCAATAGCAACGGGGATCGCAGTCGCCTTGAAGTCGTCGGGAGAATTACGAAAACGAATTTGGCGCAAGCCTTAGTGGATTTGACCTCGGGATTTATCGCTGAGTAGGGGGAGAACGGATGTCGGAGCAGGGCCAGAAGGTAATATTCGTATGTTCGGACGCGGTCGGGGAGACTGCGGAAGCTGTCGCGAAAGCGACCGCAAGGCAATTCGCGACCGAGCAGGTCAAAATCAAAAGATACGGACATATTAAGCACGAGGATGAGATTAAGGCGATCATTCACGAGGCAATCTCGGTAGGCGGCTATATCGCGTATACTCTCGTTCAGCCGGAACTGCGCGAGACGATGAGGGAAGAGACGATCAAACAGGGCGTCCGAGCCGTAGACGTGATGGGCCCGATGATGCAAGCTTTTATCGATACGTTTAATGATTCGCCCAAGTACAAACCTGGATTATTGCATGAGATGGATGAAAACTATTATCGTAAAATCGAAGCGGTCGAGTTCGCGGTTAAATACGATGACGGCAAAGATACGCGCGGATTGCTGCAAGCGCAGGTCGTTCTTGTAGGGGTGTCTCGGACATCGAAAACGCCGCTAAGCATCTATCTAGCCCACAAAGGAATTAAGACGGCGAACTACCCGCTAACGATAGAGGTCAAACCTCCCCAAGAGCTGTTCACGTCAACCAATCCGCTTGTCGTCGGTTTGACGATGCAGCCCGAACGGTTGCTCAAAATCCGCACGGAACGTTTAAAGGCTCTCGGACTGCCGAGCCAAGCCAACTATGCTTCCATGGAGCGGATTCAGAAAGAGTTGCGTTTCGCGTCGGAAATCATGGAGCGGTTAAATTGTCCGGTCATCGATGTATCCGAGAAGGCGATAGAAGAGACGGCAGGATTAATTATGGAGTTGTTGGCGCCTTGAAAGAAGCTGTCCCACTAGCAGAGCGTTCCGCTTCTGCAGGGTGGGGCAGCTTCTTTTAAGTTCGTTTACGATTTCAAATCCTCGATCGATTGGACTTCCATATATTTCGGCACGACGAAGCCTAGTTTCGTCCCGGAGAGGTTGGCGCCTAAATCCTCGAATTTACCTTTGTATTTGTTGTAGTAATCAATGGAAGTGGTAGGGAGCCAAGCGGCAACCATCGCGTCCGCATCGCCGTTCGCGATACCCGCCCACATAGGGCCGATCTCCACTTGGAGCATTTCGACCGAATAACCGAGCCTGGTTTCCAACGCTTTCTTGACGACGTGCGTGCTCGCGATTTCGGAATCCCAAGCGACGTAAGCCAGCTTCAAGCGATGGCCGGAAGCGGCGGGTATGCCTTTGACCCAGGCGTCCACAAGCGCGGTATTGTCCTTTACCCACTTTGCGGCGGCAACGTCCGGATCGTCTCCTCCGCTGATTTGAATCATAACCTTCTCCATTTCGGAAGGCTCCCAATGGAACTGACCTAGAAATCGATACGCGGAAGGCTCTTTCTCCTGCAAATTCAAACGAGTGATCGTATGGATTTGCTCGCTTTCTCCGAAGGCTTTCTTAGGATCGTCCAAATACTTAAGGTCATACTTGACGAACATCCAATGAGGCGTCCATCCCGTTACGATAATGGGCTCTTTATTCTTGTAAGCTTTGTCCAAGGCGGCAGTCATGGCCGTACCCGATCCTTCCAACAAAGTCCAATCGGTTAGTCCGTAGTCCTCGATGGCTTTGGCCGAAGTTTTCATTAAGCCGGACCCGGGATCGATGCCGACGATCCGGTATCCGACTTGTTCCCCGATCTTATTGTTCTTGTGCGCGTTGCCGCTCGTATAATTCTGGTATAACGAAGCAACTACCAGAACGATGACTAGCCCGATGGCGAATAGCGATACGCTCTTTAAAAAGCCTTTGTTCTTCTTGCGGTTCGGGTTAACGAGCTTTTGCGACATCCTATCCAGCAGAATGGCCAGTGTAACGACCGCTAACCCGGCTTCAAAGCCCTTTCCCGTATTGAGCTGGGTTACGGAACGGTAGACATCGGCACCAACGCCTTGGGCTCCGATCATGGAGGCTATGACGACCATCGATAAACTAAGCATAATCGTTTGGTTAATGCCGGCCATCATGCTGGGGAGCGCGAGCGGCAATTGCACCTGGAACAATTTCTGGCGCGGCGTAGAGCCGAACGCATCTGTTGCTTCGATCAGTTCTTCCGGTACTTGCCGAATTCCGAGATTGGTCAAACGTATCGTAGGCGCGATGGAGAAAATCACCGATGCGATGACCCCCGGAACGACCCCTAGTCCGAAGAATGTGACGGCCGGAATCAAATAGACGAATGCCGGCATCGTCTGCATGAAATCAAGTATCGGCGTCAGGACGTTCTGGACGTTCCTGGATCTTGCGCACGCGATGCCTAGCGGAAGCCCCAACACGAGAGAGACCAGCGAAGCTGTCAGTACGAGCGCCGTCGTATCCATCGTCGGCGACCAATAACCTAAATTCCAGATCAGCAGCAAACCGATTGCGGCGAACAGGGCAAGCGTCCAGCGACCTAATCGATAAGCTGCAATTCCTACAAGTACGATAATTAACCAAGGGGGGAGCAAATGCAGCACGGCAGAAAACGCGTTGACCGTTCCGCCAATGATCGTGGCTAGAAAATCAAATAGAAGGCTTAGGTTAGTTGCCAGCCAGTCTACGATATTTTCTACCCAACGGTCTAAAGGAAGCTTAGGCATTCGGTTGGCCTCCCGGTTCATTATCGTCGGTGCTGCCGGAAAGCGCGGAGAGAACCGCTCCTCGCAAAATGATGCCAAGCAACCTCCCGCTTTCGGAGACAACGGCTGCGGGGATGCGGGAGTTGCCCACGACCTCGAACAGCTCGTTCAAATGCTGATCGGGGCTGAAAGTAGGAACATCCCGAATGACGATATCCATGAGAGTCCGACCGGAACGGATCGCGGCTGAAGCATCTTCGGCCGTTATGGCGCCGATCAGCTTCTTCGACTTGTCGACGACGTACAGATTCGAGACTCCGCTGTCGTACATGAGTTGAAGAGCTACCCGGGGCCCGCGATCCGGGCTTATCGTCTCGGGCCTGCGCATGACATGGGAAGCGGTCAGAACCTTGGACAAATCGACGTCCTCTACGAAACGTTGGACGTATTTGTTGGCCGGATTAATCATGATCTCCTCGGGAGTTCCGATCTGAACGACGGAGCCATCGCGCATAAGGGCGACTCTATCGCCGATGCGAAGCGCTTCGTCCAGATCGTGCGTGATGAATATAATCGTTTTCTTCATCGAGTTCTGAAGCTCCAATAACTCGTCTTGCATATCTTTGCGGATTAGGGGGTCCAATGCGCTGAACGCTTCATCCATGAGAAGAATATCGGGTTCATTGGCCAGCGCCCTCGCGAGCCCGACCCGCTGTTGCATGCCGCCGCTCAATTGATCGGGGTATCGGGTTTCCCAGCCCTCCAATCCGACGAGACGCAGAGAGTTTAAGGCTTTCTCGTGTCTCGTTCGTTTCTCTACTCCTTTGATTTCCATTCCGTATTCGACGTTCTCGATGACGGTCTTATGGGGGAATAACGCGAATTTCTGGAAGACCATGGCCATGCTTTGGCGCCGAACGTTGCGAAGCTGTTGCGGACTCATGGTAACGATGTCTTGGCCGCGAATCCATACGCTTCCTCCGGTCGGCTCGATCAGCCGGTTCAAGAGGCGGACTAACGTAGACTTTCCGCTTCCCGATAATCCCATGATGACGAAAATTTCACCTTCTTCTATGCTAAAGCTAACGCGGTTAACCCCGACCGTCATTTTGGTCTTCTCGTAAATTGCTTTTTTACTTAACCCTTGAGCGAGCAGGGCTATCGCCTTCTCAGGCTCGTTGCCGAAAATTTTCGTTAGCTCCCGTACTTCGACTATAGGCATAGGCCCTCCGCTGCAATGTAGTTGGGTTTGATCGGATAGAGTTAGATTAAGCAAAAGAAGGAAAATTTACGCACGGGAGCGCGAGGAAAAAATATTTCTAGACAACGACAAACAAAGCCTGGGTCAACCGAGGTCCAAAAGTCCCTAGGTTTACTCAGGCTTTGTTTGTTGCGTTGGCTATCGTTCTTCGATTATTGATCGAGCAAATGACGAATCATTTGTTGTTTACGACCAGAGCAAGGAAGCCGCTTGGAGGTGTCACCGAAGAAAATATGGTTTTCTCCGATTACTGAAATGTTCCGTACGTTGACGTAACAATCCGAAGATACGCGGAAAAAAGTCGCGGAATCCGTAATGAGGCGGTTTCTTTCATCGGCGGACATTCTCTTTTTGATGTTGTAATTCCGTCCGTGAAAGCTGATTAACCCATGTGCTCCGACTTTGAAGAACAACGTGTCTTGACGAGGCTCGAAGTCCTCGTACACATTTTTCCCCTGCAGCGCTACATTCATCGTTCCAATTCCCCCTTAGAATGATGTTGCTATGGTAGCGCTTTCAGTATAACATAAATTCCAGCTAATTGGGTAACATTCCTAAAAAAATTATAAAAAATCACAACAAAAATCAAAATGAAGCCTCGAATAGACAGGGGGAGGGAGATCCCAACCCTACGTTCCTTCGAGGCTTCTTCGCTTTATAGTCGGATCCGAATGACGTTCCAGGAAGCTTTGCTTAGCGTTGCGTTAATTTTGGAGCCTTCCGCGCGGGCATTGCCGTTCGCGTTCGGTTGAATACGGTTCGGCTGGCTGGCCGTATTCGTCGCTTTGAGATCCTCGTTCTCGAGTACGATATGCTCGATAATGCCGCAAGCGCCGCCGAAGCTGCGCAGATCGACTTCCAGCGGAAGAGCGTTCGTGAGGTCGCGGTTAACGGCGAATACCGTTACTTCTTTAGCATCCTCATTGTATACGGCAATCGACTCAAGGTAAGGAATATCGGTAATTTCCTTCGTATCGTATTTCGGAGACTGCACGAGCGGAACGAGCGCTTGACCGCGTCCGAACACGGAAGCGTGCATGTAAGGATAATAGATGGTTTGAGCCCAAGCCGGGCCACCGTTCTCCGTCATAATCGGAGCTATGACGTTGACGAGTTGGGCTAGGCAAGCCATTTTGACGCGATCCGAATTTTTCAACAGGGCGATGAGCAGGCATCCTACGACGAGGGCGTCTTCCATCGTGTAGACGTCTTCCAACTGTGGTGGCGCGATTTGCCAAGGCTCGATTTTTTTGTCCGCATTGTTGGAATGGAACCAGACGTTCCACTCGTCGAACGAGAGCTGCATCGTTTTTTTGCTTCTTTTCTTTGCTTTGATGTAATCGCAAGTCGCGACGACGCTGCGGATGAAATCTTCCATTTCGAGCGAACGTCCGAGGAAAGTCGCCGTATCATTGTCATGGTTACCGTAATAGGTGTGCAAAGAAAGGAATTCAACGTGATCGTACGTGTGGTCAAGAACGGTCGCCTCCCATTCCGGGTAGGTAGCCATTCCTTTGCCTGAGCTGCCGCAAGCGACCAACTCGATGGAAGGGTCGACCCACTTCATCACCTTCGCTGACTCTGCCGCGATTCTGCCGTATTCGACCGCCGTTTTGGCGCCGATCTGCCACGGACCGTCCATCTCGTTGCCTAAGCACCAGGTTTTGATCCCGTGAGGCTTCGCATAGCCATGGCTGATCCGCATGTCGCTCCAATAGGAGCCGGAGGAATGATTCGCGTATTCCACGATATTGCGAGCTTCATCGACCCCATGCGTGCCTAAATTAATGGCCCACATGACATCCGTTCCGGCGATTCGAGACCAATCCACGAACTCGTTTAATCCGAATTGATTCGGCTCGACCGTTCTCCAAGCAAGCTCAAGGCGGCTTGGGCGCTTATCTTTAGGGCCGATGCCGTCCTTCCAATCGTAACCCGAGACGAAGTTGCCTCCCGGGTAGCGAATGATCGGAACGCGAAGATCTTGAATGAGCGAGAGTACATCTTTACGGAATCCGCGCTCGTCTGACGCGGGGTGGCCGGGTTCGTAGATTCCTCCGTACACTGCGCGGCCTAAATGTTCGATAAAGGATCCGTAAATACGATCGTCAATGGAGGAGATAACGAAATCTTTGTCTACGATCATCGTAGCTTTCTGGGACATGAAAACCTCTCCTTGGAATAATATTATTATTAATCGATAAACAAATATAACTATCCTGAACATATTAAACAGGATAAGACCGCTTTTGGCAATAGTTTTTAAGGAATTCGATTTGATCTTTTAAGGATTTACAATTATATTAATTTAAGACGAAAATGGGGAGGTCCCCGATGATCAGAGCGAATACGGACCGTAAATGGCTGCCTCTGTACGAGGCGTTGGCGAGCGAAGTACGCCTTCGGATATTAGAATTATTGGCGGAGAAGCCGATGAATTTGAAAGAAATCGCCGAGCGGCTGGAGCTGAGCAGCGCGATTCTGACGATGCACGTGCGCAAGCTGGAGTTGGCGGGATTGATTCATACGAAGATGGTTCGCAAGGAAGGCGGCACGCACAAGATATGTTCCTTGGCGGAGTCGGGCGTAGAGATCGCTTTGCCGCAAGCCGGCGCGGTGGAGCGTCTGTACTATGAACAACAAATTCCTGTGGGACACTACACCTCGTTCGAGGTTTTCCCGACTTGCGGATTGGCGACGCGCGAGAAGTTGGTCGGCCAATATGACGACCCGCGGTATTTTCTCGATCCAGAAAGAGTGAATGCGGCCATCCTATGGTTTGGTAAGGGCTACGTGGAATATAAAGTGCCGAATTACTTGCTTCCGAGCCAAGAGCCGGAGGAATTGGAAATATCGTTCGAGATCGCTTCGGAAGCACCCGGAGCGAACGACCAATGGCCTTCCGACATTCGGTTCTATCTCAACGACGAGCGTTTAGGGCAGTGGACGAGTCCGGGCGATTTCGGCTCGCATACTCGCGGGCGCTTTACGCCGGAGTGGTGGAGGATCGAGGTCAACCAATACGGGTTATGGAAGGTGCTTCGCGTCAATCGGAGCGGAACCTACATGGACGGCCAGAAAATTTCGGAAACGACGCTCGAAGACTTGCGGCTGGATAAGCATTTCTGGACGCTGCGATTCGCGGTTGAAGACGATGCGCCCCACGTGGGCGGTTTAACTTTGTACGGATCGGGCTTCGGCAATTATAATCAAGATATTCAAATTCGCGTGTATTACAGCCAGAGGAGATAACGAACGATGATTAACCGTAAAATTACGCCTTCCGAGGGCGGCAAAAGATTGCACAGGTTTCTAAGAAACCTGATGCCCAACATTCCTCTGGGACAAATCTATAAGATGATCGATTCCGGCAAAGTGAAAGTGAACGGAAAGAGAAAAAATCAGAATTACGAGCTCGTTGCCGGCGACGAGATCGTTCTGTACGTCGAGGAATCCGCTTATCAAGAGGCGAGTATCGGACAGAAGAAAGCGAAGTACGTCGGAGTTAACGCGAATATTGACGTCTTATATGAAGATGCCGAGCTCTTGGTCGTCATTAAGCCGGTAGGCATGCTGACGCATCCCGATCAAGCGGACCAGAAGGACACGCTCGTTAACCGAGTGCACGCTTACTTGTACCGCAAGGGGGAGCTGGATAGTCCTTTGTTCATGCCGGCAACGGCTAACCGGTTGGATCGGAATACGAGCGGCATCGTGCTTGTCGGGAAAACGGCGGGAATGCTGCATCAATTAAACCAATGGATCCAGAAGCATGAGCTGCAAAAATACTACGTAACGATCGTAGAGGGCAGGCTTGCGGGAGAAGGAACCTTGTCAGGAGATTTGATCCGCGACGAGAAGAAAAATCGCACTCACGTCGTGGGAAGCCAGACGAACATCGCGAAGCATGGCGGCGTCGAGCAAGTGAAGTCGGCGGAAACGCGCTATCGGGTATTGCAAACCGGGGCTTCCTATTCATTCGTTGAAATCGAATTAATCAGCGGCCGGACGCATCAAATTCGTACCCATTTTCAGGATATCGGGCATTCCCTGCTCGGAGACATTAAGTACGGAGGGAAGAGATTCGGAGACGTGAACCATCAACTGCTGCATGCGTGGAGAATCGTCTTGCCTGACGGGCGGGAATTCAAAGCCCCTTTGCCGGCCCAAATGCGTACGGTAGCAGACCAAGTAGGGTTGAATCCGAACATTCAGTAGAAACGGATTCAGGGGAGCGGGGAAAGAGAATGGAAGTTTACACGGACGAGTTGGCCAAATGGTTTAGGCAGCATGCCGATCCGGAGAAGGCGCTGCCGATGGAAAGCTACATGCGGAATCGGTACCCATTCTTAGGGATCAAAACGCCGGAGCGCACGAGCCTGCTTAAGCAATTCTGGGCGAAGCACGGATTACCTGTTGGCAGGGAGTTGCTTGTCGTCGCGCAACAACTATGGCAATTGCCCGAGCGGGAATTTCAGAACGTGGGGATGGCTTTCCTCGAGAAATATGGCAAACAGGCGGAAAAGGATGATATTGACGCGTTCGAGAGCTTCGTGACGACGAAGTCTTGGTGGGATACGGTCGATTATTTGGCCGCCCAAACGTTGGGCGATCACCTAACGAAGTTTCCAGAACTGATCCCGAGCTATACGCAGCGGTGGATCGAATCGGACGACTTCTGGCTGCGCCGAACCGCGATCCTGTTTCAATTAAAATATAAGCGGCGGACGGACGTCGAGAGGCTATTCGATTATATATCGCGGTGCAAGGGCGAGGACGAGTTTTTCATTCGCAAGGCGATCGGTTGGGCGCTTCGGGAATATTCGAAAACCGATGAGGCAGCCGTGCGCGGATTCGTTGCGTCAGCTAGGTTGTCGGCGTTGAGCGAGAGAGAGGCTTTGAAGTACGTGAATCGTTTGAATTGACACAGCTTATTCACAGCATTTCGAGATGACCGTTGGTATGATAAAACTAATTTGGTCAGTCGGAGGTTATCGAATGTTAAAGACGCCGATCGGACGGTTGCGCGCAATTGGCACGGCTGAAGCGATTTCGTTCTTGGTACTGCTGTTGATCGCGATGCCGCTTAAGTATTGGGCCGATATTCCCGAGGCCGTGTTGATTGTAGGTATCGCTCACGGAGCTTTGTTCGCACTGTATTTGCTCGCGATTCTCAATGCGCTCGTCGCGCGTAAAATCTCGTTTCTAATGTCGGTGCTTGCTGTTATTGCCGCCTTTATTCCGTTAGGTCCTTTTTTCGTAGACCGTAAAATTCGTTAATCGCCAATTGTGCTAGCGACCCATTTCGTTGTTATTCGAAATGGGTCGTTTTGATTTGAAGGATTAATCCGGATAGGTATGGAATAGGTAGTTGAAGCTCCGACTATATTTGGAACAATCGAGGGATATCCATGATCGTCGACCATCTGTTTGATCGTTTTCCGGTTCTCGAATCGGATCATTTGTTGCTTAAGAAAGTGGAAGAGCATCATCTGGATGGACTATATGAGATTTACGACAATGAGCGGGTGTTCGAATATTGCGGCATCGTTCCGAAGCATAACAAGGAAACGGTCAGAAACATGATCGGACATTTCGAACGGGATTACAACAAGCGTTTCAAAGTAAAATGGGGGATTTTCCGTAAGCAGGAGAGCGATACTCTTGTCGGCATAATCGATACTTTCGACTGGAACCATCGCGTGGACATGGTGACTGTCGGATATTATTTGGCGGAAAGAGTCTGGGGACAAGGAATCGCGACCGAAGCGGTTGGGAGATTAATTAAGTATTTTTTCGAGGATATCGGCGTTAATCGCATTCAAGCCGAAGTGATGCCGGTTAACGGAAGCTCCAAGCGGGTGTTGCTCAAGAACGGATTTCTCTTGGAAGGGACGCTCAGGCAAGCCCAGAATTGGACGGGAAAAGGAATCGTGGATCTGGAGATTTACGGGTATTTACGAGAGGATTATATAACCGAATAACCAGTAAGAGAGCACGAAAAAAGCCGCAAGCCATGGACCTATCGGTCTGTGGCTTGCGGCTTTTTTTACAAGATCCGCTCGGGGCATTCTCTAGCTATAGAATAATTCAACGGAAAGAATAAGTCTATATTTTATTCGGCATATTCGATATATTTTTCATGCTGCTTCCGGAGGCAGAGGGTGAAAATGCGCATTTCATGAATTCGTTATAGGGAGAGTAACCGATGTTTAGAGAAGACCGAAAGGCAACATTTATTACTATTGGTCTTATCCTGGGAATCATTTTGTCTTCCTTGGATCAAACGATCGTATCGACAGCCATGCCCACCATCGTAAAGCAACTAGACGGACTGTCGTTGTATAGCTGGGCGTTCTCCGTTTACATGCTAGTCTCGACAACTGCGATGCCTGTCTACGGAAAGCTCGCGGATATTTTCGGAAGAAAGAAAGTTTATCTAATCGGTTTATCCCTATTCCTAGCCGGTTCGGTTTTGTGCGCAGCGGCGGCAAACATGGCGCAATTCATCGTTTTCAGGGGGATACAGGGTCTTGGTGCCGGAGCGTTAATGCCTATTGCTTTCACGATTGTCGGCGATGTGTATCCACCCGAGAAAAGGGGTAAATTCATGGGCTTGTTCGGAACCGTATTTGCCCTCTCCAGCATGGTCGGTCCTACCCTTGGTGGTGCAATAGCGGAGCATTGGGGGTGGGGGTGGATATTCCTCGTCAATATCCCGCTCGGGGCTGCTGCGTTTCTCTTGGTCTATGCCTCGCTTAAAGAGAGCAGAAGCGGCGGAAAACGTTCGATCGATTGGATTGGGGCTTTAACGTTCAGCGGAGCGATCGTCGCGGTTTTACTCGCCCTTATCTTGGTCGGAGATCATCAGGAAACGATAAACCGATATTCCTGGAACTCCTCAATTATCGTTACGCTACTCGGATTTGGAGCAACATTGTTGATCTTGTTCTTATGGGTTGAAAAGATAGCGAGAGATCCGTTCATTCCTCTTCGATTGTTTAGAATCCGTGTTATCGCATTCGGCAATATCGCGGGATTCTTCATGAGTGCTGCCATGTTCGGGGCGATCGTGTATATTCCCTTATTCGTTCAAGGCGTTATAGGAGTAAAGCCGACTCTCGCCGGTTTTATATTAACGCCTCTAATGTTATCCGTAGTCGTCACGACGACGCTCGGCGGACGTTTGCTTCATAAGGTGTCTTATCGGACTATCCTCGTTCCGAGCCTGATCTTAATGGGGGCAGGGTTTTATCTCCTCAGCCAAATGAACGTGGATACGAATGAATATGAAGCCGCAGCCATTATGGTCATTACGGGACTCGGCATGGGCGCGGTATATCCGACGCTTGGTACGGCTGCGCAAAGCGCGGTCGGTATCGCGGACCGAGGAATCGCTACTTCTTCGTCCCAATTTTTCCGTTCGATAGGGGGGACGATCGGGATTAGCGTATTGGGAAGCCTGTTGACGATGCGCATGGCATCGCTTTCAGTGAATCAGGCGGGAAGTTTCGTCGATCCAAAGGTTCTATTGGATGTGGAGACACGCGGCGCGCTGACGGGAAACGCCTTGTTCGATCTTCAATCACGATTCAGCGAATCATTGGGTAACGTGTTCGAGGTCTGTCTCTTCTTTATTGTTGTCGCTTTGTTTGCAAGCCTGTTGATGGGAGATGCCAGGCTAGCGGATCGGAAATCATAAATAGTGTAAAGGGAAATAGATGGTCCACCGGGCCATCTATTTGTCTTTCGTTCATATTCAGTTCATAATAACGTCATATTATCTTTTTTACATATGATAAATTTTGAAAGTATGAATTTATGACTCGGAGTTGATGCGAATGATCAAGCTTTTTCGGTATCTAAAGCCATATCGCTGGGCGGTTGCGGCGGTTATGGCGCTTATTCTTATGCAGTCACTCAGCGAGCTGTATTTGCCGACGTTGATGGCGGATATCATTAATGATGGCGTCGTCAAAGGGGATATTCCCTACATTTGGAAGATAGGCGGATTCATGCTGGCGGTTACGGCGGTAGGAACGTTGGTGTCTATTGCGGCAAGCTATCTCTCCTCCAAAATCGCTTCCGGTTTCGGAAGGGATGTACGCAGCAAGACGTTCCGGCACGTGGAAAATTTCTCGTTGCAGGAATTCGACAAGATCGGAACGGCGTCTCTCATTACCCGCACGACCAACGATATTACGCAAGTACAAACGGTCCTCATGATGATGATGCGATTAATGGTAGCCGCTCCGATGATGTGCATCGGGGGGCTGATCATGGCCATATCCAAGGACGCCCATCTGTCGCTCGTATTCGTTGGGGCGATTCCGATTCTTGCTTTAACGATTTTTATTATCGCGAGCAAAGGAATTCCCTATTTCAAAGTGATGCAGAAGAAGATCGACAAGCTGAATCTGGTGCTTCGCGAAGGGTTGACGGGAATGCGCGTCATTCGTTCGTTTAATCGCTTCGAGCATGAGACGAAACGTTTCAAGGAAGCTAACCAGGATTTGACGCAAACCGCGATCAAAGTAAACCAAATCATGGCGTTCATGATGCCGATGATGATGCTGATTTTGAACTTCTCTTCGATTGCGATCATCTGGTTCGGCGGCATTCGCGTAAGCGACGGCGATATGCAGGTCGGCGATTTAATGGCGTTCCTGCAATATGCGATGCAAATTATGTTCTCGCTTCTGATGGTGTCGATGATGTTCGTCATGGTTCCGCGTGCCTCGGCTTCCGCGGTTCGTATTAACGAAGTGTTGAACACGGAGCCCGTTATCGTAGGCACAAACGGGGAAGTGACAACGCTAGAAGAAGATGACGATTCGGAATACCAGACGCGCTCCCCGCAAGGGCTTGTGGAGTTCGAGAATGTGACGTTCCGTTACCCGGGGGCAGAGAGCCCGGCGATTTCCGGGATCTCTTTTGAAGCGAGGCCGGGCGAGGTGACGGCGATTATCGGGGGAACGGGCTCCGGGAAATCAACGTTAATCAGCCTGATTCCAAGGTTCTATGACATCGAGGATGGTGCCGTTCGCATTGACGGCGCGGATGTGCGGGACTTATCGCTTGACGAGCTCCGTTCGAAGATCGGGCTAGTTCCGCAAAAGGCGTTGTTGTTCACGGGAACGGTATCCGATAATATCCGCTACGGGAAAACGGATGCTACCGACGAGGAAGTGAGTCACGCGGCGGATACCGCGCAAGCGAGCGATTTCATCGAAGGCATGCCGGAAGGCTATTCGGCTCTTATCTCGCAAGGCGGAGCGAATCTATCCGGCGGGCAGAAACAGCGGTTGTCCATCGCTCGCGCCCTCGTGCGGAAACCGCAAATTTATTTGTTCGACGATAGCTTCTCCGCGCTCGATTTCAAGACCGATGCTAAGCTAAGGGCAGCGCTGAAAGGCGAGACGACGGAAGCGACCGTCATTATCGTCGCGCAGCGGGTGAGCACGGTTATGGACGCAAATCGTATTATCGTGCTGGATGAAGGCCGGATCGTCGGAATCGGCAATCATCGGGAATTAATGGAAGGCAGCAGCGTCTATCGCGAGATCGTATCTTCGCAACTGTCCGAGGAGGAGATCGCATGAGTCAACATAGCGCAAATCAAGGCAGGGCAGGTCAAGGCCCGGCTCCGGGAGGACCCGGCAGAGGCCCGATGGGTCCGGGCATGGGCGGAATGGGCGGCATGATGCCGGTGCAGAAAGCAAAAAATTTCAAAGTCACGCTTCGCAGGCTGATGGGCTATTTGCGACCGCAACGGTTCAAGTTGTTGGCCGTGCTCGTCACCGCAATCCTAAGCACGGCGTTCGCGATTTACAGTCCTAAGGTGCTCGGAGAAGCGACAACCAAGCTATTCGCAGGCATGATGGGCAAGCTGAACGGCGACCCGAACGCTCATTTCGATTTGGCGGGCATTTGGCAGATCGTCGTTTTCCTGGCAGGGTTATATGTGGTGAGCTCCATCTTCAGTTATATCCAACAGTTTTTAATGGCGGGAGTCGCTCAGAAAACGGTATACGGCTTGCGTAACGAAGTGAACGCCAAGCTAGGCAAGCTTCCGCTTAAATATTTCGATAGCCGGGCGCATGGAGAAATTCTGAGCCGCGCCGTCAACGACGTGGACAATATCAGCAACACGCTGCAGCAAAGCTTGACGCAGTTAATCACATCGCTAATCACGATCATTGGCGTAATCATCATGATGCTAACGATCAGTCCTTGGCTGACGCTGATTTTGCTGCTTACGCTTCCGCTCTCCATGATCGTGATCAGAGGGGCGGCGAGCCGGTCCCAGAAGTACTTCAAAACGCAGCAAATGGAACTTGGGCAATTAAACGGTCACGTCGAGGAGATGTTCTCGGGACATAAGATCGTCAAAGCGTTCGGGCAAGAAGAGAAGTCCGTTGCCAAGTTCGACGAGATCAACGAGCGCTTATACGAATCGGGAAGGAAAGCGCAGTTCGTCTCCGGCAACATTATGCCTCTGATGAACATGGTCAGCAACATCGGCTACGTCTTCATCAGCGTCGTCGGAGGGATCATGGTGGCTAGGGGCTCGATTTCCATCGGGAACATTCAGGCTTTCATCCAATATGCGAGACAATTCTCGATGCCGCTCGTGCAGACGGCGAATATCGCGAACATCATTCAGTCGACGATCGCTTCGGCGGAGCGCGTATTCGAATTGTTGGACGAAGAGGAAGAAGTTCCTGAAGCAGCTGAAGGGAAAGACGTGAAGCTAGCTACTCCGCAAGGTAACGTTGCGATGAATGGCGTGAAATTCGGCTACAATCCGGATACGATTCTGATCGAGAATATGGACATCGACGTTCGTAGCGGACAGACGGTGGCCATCGTAGGGCCGACTGGCGCCGGTAAAACAACACTGGTGAACCTGCTTATGAGGTTCTATGAAGTGAACGAAGGTAACATTACGATCGACGGTGCGGATATCACCAAGATGAAACGCGGTAATCTTCGCAGTTTGTTCGGAATGGTGCTCCAGGATACGTGGCTGTTCAACGGGACGATTCGCGACAATATCGCTTATGGCCGCGAAGGGGCTAAGGAAGAGGATATTGTGGAAGCGGCGGTTGCCGCTCATGCGGATCACTTCATTCGTACCTTGCCGGAAGGCTATGATACGGTGTTAAATGAAGAGGCGTCCAACTTATCGCAAGGACAAAAGCAACTGTTGACGATTGCCCGTGCGATCTTGGCGGACCCGGCCATTCTTATTCTGGACGAAGCGACGAGCAGCGTAGATACGCGTACGGAAGTGTATATCCAGAAAGCGATGCATGAACTGATGCAGGGCAGAACGAGCTTCGTGATCGCTCACCGCCTTTCGACGATCCGCGATGCCGATTTGATTCTGGTCATGAATCAAGGCAGTATTATCGAGAAAGGCACGCATAACGAGTTGCTCGCGCAAGGCGGTTTCTATGCGGATCTGTACAATAGTCAATTCGTAGGCGGAAGCCTTCAACAAAGCGCGGGATGAGCAAGCGTTCAGCAGACGAGAGGATAGATGAAGACGATGGCTAGCTTAGAGGAAATCATACAAGGCAGACGCAGTATCGGGAAGGTCAAGGATGATCCTGTTCCGCGGGAATTAATCGAGAAGCTTCTCGAAGCGGCGACTTGGGCGCCGAGCCACCATGCAACGGAGCCGTGGAAATTCGTCGTCATGACGGGGGGAGGCAGACGGGTATTGGGGCAAGCTTACGCCGACATTGCGGAGGAGACGCTGCAGGATTTAGCCGAAGAGGAGCGCTTGCAGCGATTGGAGAAGGAAATTGCTAAGGCGTTCAGGGCACCGGTCGTCATCGCCGTAGCCTGCGCGCCATCCGACGCGCCGCGGGTCAATCCGGCGGAGGAGCTTGCCGCTGCGCAAGTTGCCGTGCAGAATCTTTTGCTTATGGCGCATGATTGCGGTCTTGGCGCAGTGTGGCGCACGGGCGATCCGGCCTATCATCCGAAGATGAAGGCAGCGCTAGGGTTTACCGGGAACGAGCAAGTCGTCGGGCTCGTCTACGTCGGATACCCCGACATGAAGCCGCTAACTGGCAAGAGAGTGCCCGCAGCAGATAAAACCGTCTGGCTGGAAGGTTAATATTTATAATACTCGAAAGAGCCGATTCCCACGTTATTCCGTGGGGATCGGCTCTTTGTTCGTTTAGTAGAGTTCCCAAGACGCTCGCACACATGCGGCACCTCAAGTCGCTGTAAGACCGGAAACCGTTCGTGCAGATCCCCACGCTGCACCTCAAGTCACTGTAAGACCGGAAACCGGTCTTGCAGTGTCCCACGTGGTACCTCAAGTTAATGTAAGAACGGAAACTGGTCTTACATCGCCCCACGCCGCACCTCAAGTCACTGTAAGACCGAAAACCGGTCTTACATCGCTCCACGCCGCACCTCATATCACTGTAAGACCGGAAACCGGTCTTACAGATCCCGACTCGGCACCTCAAGTCGCTGTAAGACCGGAAACCGGTCTTGCAAATCCCAACTCGGCACCCAACGTTGCTGTAAGACCGGAAACCGGTCTAGCAGCACCCAGCGCGGCACCTCAAGTCAATGTAAGACCGGAACTAAAGGATGTTTTCCACCGCCGATACCGAGCGACGGACGATCATATCTGCTGGGAGAACGACTTTTTTCCACGGGAGTCCGGTTTCCCCGCGTTCTTGTATCCGTTCCACGAGTAACTGCATGCCGAGATACCCGAATTGGTAAGCCTGCTGGGCGATGACCGTCAAGAACGGGTCTATCTCGGAGTATGGGCCCAGATCGTCGAAGCAGACAACCGACATTTGCTCGGGTACTCTGATTCCGCGATCGTGAAGCGTCCGTATGACCTCTACCGCAAGCACGTTGTTTCCCGCGACGATCGCCGTCGGCAAAGGAGACATCCGCTCCAACCAGCTTTCGATCTCGGACAAGTCGCTTCGCGGCTCGAAAGCGGTCTCGAGTACATAGCTCTCGTCGTAAGCGAGATCGTTGAGCTTTAACGCTTCCCGATAACCTTCCAACCTCAAACGGGCGCTGGAAATGTACGGAGAGCCGTTAATCAAGGCGATACGCCGGTGTCCCTGAGAGGATAGGTGATCTACCAGCTTGCGGGCGCCTTCTTTGCTGTCTCCGAGCACGACGTCGCTATCCAGCCCGGGTACTTCGCGATCGAGCAGCACGAACGGGACTTGATGCTTGCGCAAAGTCTCCAGATGAGGCAACGAAGGATCGCCGGCAGGCGCGACCAACACGCCATCCGCTCTCGTCGCAAGTATTGTATCTACGTAATCTTTTTCCTTCTCTACGTTTTCGTCCGAGTTTCCGAACAGCAGGCGATAGCCGTATTTTTTGGCGGCATCCTCCGCGCCTCGGGCCAAAGTGGTATAGAAAGGGTTAGTAATGTCGGTAATAAGCAAAAATAGCAGGTTCGTTTGCTGTAACACCAGGCTCCGTGCCATATGGTTAGGAACGTAGTTCAGATCCTCCATCACCCGGCGAACTTTCGCTCTCGTCTTCTCGCTGATTTTGCCAGTGTTATTGATAACTCTGGAAACGGTCATCGCAGAGACGCCAGCTTTGGCCGCAATATCGTAAATTGTAACCATGGGTAAAGCTCCTTGTTGTCAGGATGTTGTTTTTATCTTACCGAATTAAACAATTGACAGCAAGCGTTTACCCTGATAATTTAAGGTTATCGGTAACATTATTTCATCCATATGGAGGTACTAACATGGCAGATCAACATTTTAGATGGAATGGCGGGTTTCCAAAAATCGGAATTCGTCCAACAATTGACGGAAGACGCAAAGGCGTTCGCGAGTCTTTAGAAGATCAAACGATGAACATGGCGAAAGGCGTTGCTAAGCTAATATCGGACAACTTGCGTTATCCGGACGGTTCGCCTGTACAAGTCGTCATTGCCGACTCGACGATCGGCGGCGTTGCGGAATCCGCGGCAGCGGCTAGCAAATTCGCCCGCGAGAATGTCGGGGTATCGATAACGGTTACTCCTTGCTGGTGCTACGGTACCGAGACGATGGATATGGATCCATCGATTCCGAAAGCGGTATGGGGATTCAATGGTACGGAGCGTCCAGGCGCGGTGTATCTAGCTGCGGTTCTATCCGCTTACGCGCAGAAAGGCCTTCCGGCGTTCGGCATTTACGGCCATGACGTTCAGGATGCAGGATCGACGGAAGTGCCGGAAGACGTGAAAAGCAAATTGCTCGGATTCGCGAGAGCGGGACTAGCGGTTTCCCTGATGAAAGGCAAATCCTACTTGTCGATGGGTTCCGTATCGATGGGAATCGCCGGCTCGATCGTGAACGACAGTTTCTTCCAAGAATACTTGGGCTTGCGCACGGAATATATCGATATGAGCGAATTCGTTCGTCGCATAGAAGAGAAAATCTACGATCCCGCGGAATACGAGAAAGCGCTTGCGTGGGTCAAAGTAAATTGCATCGAAGGTCCGGACAACAATCCGCCGCAGCTTCGGACGTCCCGCGAGCAGAAGGACAAGGATTGGGAGACAGTCGTCAAAATGACGATCATCGCTCGCGACTTGATGATCGGCAACCCTCGCTTGGCCGAGCTTGATTTCGGCGAAGAAGCGCAAGGACACAACGCGATCGTGTCCGGTTTCCAAGGGCAACGCCAGTGGACCGACCATTTCCCGAACGGCGACTTCATGGAGACGATCCTCAATTCCTCGTTCGACTGGAACGGAATACGCGCCCCTTACATGGTAGCTACGGAAAATGATAGCTTGAACGGCGCGGTTATGCTATTTGGCAGCTTGCTTACGAATACGGCGCAAATCTTCGCGGACGTACGGACGTATTGGAGCCCGGAAGCGGTTGAACGCGTTACGGGACATAAGCTGACCGGCGCTGCAGAGAACGGAATTTTGCACTTGATCAATTCCGGCTCGGCGACAATGGATGGTACTGGGGAGCAAACGAAAGACGGCAAACCGGCGATGAAGCCGTTCTGGGAAATTTCCGCCGAGGAAGCGCAGAAGTGTCTCGATGCGACCTCTTGGCGCCCGGCTTCGGTAGAATATTTCCGTGGGGGCGGTTATTCCTCCGACTTCTTGACTCGCGGCGGAATGCCGATGACGATGTCCCGTTTGAATCTGGTCAAAGGAATCGGACCGGTATTGCAAATCGCGGAAGGGTATTCCGTAGATCTGCCATCTGACGTTCACGATACGCTCGACAAACGGACGGATTCCACTTGGCCGACGACTTGGTTTGCTCCGATCATTACGGGCAAAGGCCCGTTCGGCAGCGTTTACGACGTCATGGACAACTGGGGCGCAAACCACGGATCGATCAGCTACGGCCATATCGGCGCGGACTTGATCACGCTCGCTTCGATGCTGCGCATTCCGGTTAGCATGCACAACGTGCCGGAAGAGAAGATCTTCCGTCCACGCGTTTGGGGTCTGTTCGGAACAGACAACGCGGAGAGCGCCGATTATCGTGCTTGCAACAACTTCGGACCACTATACAAATAATTAAGCCGACGACGCTGCCGCCTGTTTCTCTTAAGAGGCAGGCGGCGGTTGTCTGTCCACAGAATGGAGCGAACTTATTCATGAGCAGCCAAGATATTCGTCTTGAACTGTGCAAATACGCGCAGAAAACCGTTTCCAATAAACTAGTCGTAGGACCTGGGGGCAATCTCAGCGCGCGTTACGAGGGGAAAATGTATCTTTCTCCGAGCGGCTTCGCTTTGGATGAAATTCAGCCGGAGCAATGGGTGGAAGTAGACATTGAGACGGGGCACATTACCGATATCGGTCTTCGTCCGTCCTCCGAAGTTCTAATGCATTTATATGCTTACCGCCAGAACCCGAACATCGGAGCGATGGTTCACACGCACCCGCCGTATTGCATCGCTTTCACGCTAGTCGAGAAGGATTTGCCGATTATGTTCCCGGACCAAGCGGCTCTCGTAGGCAAAACCGTTTACGTAGATTACGTGCTGCCGACAACCGATAAGCTAGCCGACGCCGTCGTCGAGAAAATCGAGCATTCCTCGATCCTGCTGGGTAATCACGGCTTGGTGACGACCGGACGTAACCTGCGTGAAGCCTATTATCGTACGGAAGTCGTCGAGGAAAGCGCGAAAATATTCCTGATCGCCAAAGCGATCAAGGAGCCGAAAGTATTAACGAAAGAAGAGTTCGAGGAAATTGCTTCCTTGGAAAGCGAAGCGTATCGCATCGAATTGCTTCAGAAAATGAAATAAAAGCTCTCGTTCCGAAGAAGGGAGGGAATTACGATGACGAGGACAACGGATTCGACGGTACTGGCGTTCGACATGGGCGCGAGCAGCGGCCGGGCGTTGATCGGACAACTGACGTCCGGTTCCGAGGGTCAGCGAAAGCTGGAAGTAACGGAAATCCATCGCTTTCCCAACCATGCGATCCATGTCGGCAATCATTTGCATTGGGACATTCTGAGGTTGCTGCATGAGATGAAAAAAGGGATTCGATTGGCTTTCAAAGGCGGTTATGAGCCTTCTACGTTCGGCATCGATACGTGGGGCGTCGATTTCGGTTTGTTGGATGCCAACGGAGAACTATTAGGCAACCCTTATCACTATCGCGATTCCCACACGGAAGGCTTGATCGAGGAAGTAAACGGCTTAGTCGGACAAGAGGTTTTGTTCCGGCAAAGCGGTCTGCAATTCATGCCTTTTAATACGCTCTATCAGTTATACGCCATGAAGAAAGCGGCATCTCCGAAGCTGGATATCGCGCGCACGTTACTGCTCACTCCGGATTTATTGGCTTATTTACTAACGGGCGTAAAATCATGCGAGTTCACGATGGCAACGACGACGCAGCTATTCGACCCGGGGACGCAAGCGTGGAATACGGAGCTTATGGATAAGCTAGGGATTCCATCGCGGCTGTTCCTGGAACCCGTTCATCCGGGAACGGTCATCGGGCCGCTAACTGCCGAGGTCATGTCGGAGCTGGATGTTCCTGCCATGCAAGCGGTATCCGTCGGGACGCACGATACGGAGTCCGCAATCGCAGCCGTACCGGCGGGCGATGATCCGTTCGCCTTCCTCGTATGCGGGACATGGTCTCTGCTAGGAACGGAGATGTTACAGCCTCTGCTTAGCAAAGAGACGATGGAGCTGGAGTTTTCCAACGAAGGTGGCGTGGGCGGAACCTACCAATTGCTCAAAAACATTATGGGCTTATGGCTGCTTCAAGAATGCAAGCGGGAATGGGATGAGAAGGGAAATGAGATCAGTTTTCCCGAACTGGTTCGCATGGCCGAACAAGCAACCCCATTCCGCAGCCTTATTCACCCGGACGATCCGAGATTTTTCTCGCCGGGCGGTATGGCGGATAAAATCCGAGAATTTTGCGAAGAGACCGGTCAACCTATTCCGCAGTCGGAAGGCGAGATAGCACGTTGTATTCTGGAGAGCCTCGCGCTTCGTTACCGACAAGCTTTAGAGCAGGCCGAGACACTGACGGATATCCGTTACGGAGGCCTTCATATGGTCGGCGGAGGCATCCAGAACAAGCTGTTATGCCAATTCACCGCGAACGCGTTAGGAAGGCCGGTTTGGGCAGGTCCAATCGAAGCGAGCGCGATCGGCAACATGCTGATGCAGCTTGTCGCGCTCGGTCAATGCAAGGATTTGCGGGAAGCTCGTCAGCTCGTTGCGGCGTCGTTCCCTATCGATGTCTATGAGCATACCGTGAATGCGGATTGGGCTGCCGCCTATGAAACTTTCATCGGCTTCGGTCGGGTATGATAAGGAGGAGGAACGTTTTATGTTAATCGGTATTTCAAGTTTGATTTCTCCTGAACTGCTGAAGGTGCTCATGGAGATGGGACATAGCGACGAAATCGTGCTCGCCGACGGCAATTTCCCGGGAGCCAGCCATGCGCAGCGCTTGATCCGCGCCGATGGACACGGAATACCGGAACTACTGGACGCCATTCTGCGATTGTTCCCGTTAGACCCGTACGTCGACAAGCCTGCCTCTTTAATGCAGGTCGTGCCGGGAGATACCGTGCAAACGCCAATATGGCAAACGTACGGCGAGATTATCGAGGCGCGGACCGGTTTCTCGGCACCGTTCGAGGAAGTGGAACGCTTCGCTTTCTACGAACGGGCTAAAAAAGCTTACGCCGTCATCGCGACCGGGGAAAGCGCATTGTACGCAAACCTGATTTTGAAAAAGGGCGTTATTTCGGAGTAGTTCGTTTGGACCTCGCTCGCAACGAATAGATGGATTTGTACGGTTATTTAGCCACTCCGAGAGCGGGAATTGAATAATAAAGGGAAAAGTACAGTTATTTCGAACGAGTGGGCCTCAATCCGCTTTGAATCGAGTAAATAACTGTATTTTTCCTTTTATTCGTTTATGGGGATGATAAAGGCGCAAAACAACTGTATAATTCCATTTATTTAAGCTTCATCTCGGGGGCAGGCCCATCATTTACTTAGATTACGGGAGGCATAACAACATGACTACACAATCGAATAAGCTTCTTATTGAAGGCGACGCGATCGATTTGCGATACGTGCGGGAATCCGACCTGGAACGCTACTATACTTTTATACAGGATGCCGAGAACACGCGGTTGACCGGAACGCAAAAAGAGTTTACGCGCGAGGAGATCGCCGCTTGGATTCGGAAAATCGGCGTCATAAACGAGGACCGCGTCGATCTCATGATCGTAATAAAGGAAACGGACGAGCTTATAGGAGAAGTCGTGCTTAACGATATCGATTCCATCAATCGGAGCGCGAATATCCGGATCGGAATTCAAGGAACCGAGCACCGGGGCAAAGGTTATGGCACGGAGGCGATGAAATTGATGCTCCGTTACGGATTTGAAACGCTGATGCTGCATCGGATCGAATTAGGGGTCTATGCTTTTAATCCGCGAGCTATCCATGTGTACGAGAAGATCGGTTTTCAGAGAGAAGGGATACAGAGGGATGTTCTGTATTGGGACGGGGAGTTTCATGACTCGATCGCGATGGCTATGCTTGAGGAGGAGTTCCGTTCCCACAGGCTACGTACGTAGGAGTTTAGTTGTATTTTGTACACTTATTTGAGCCCGAAAGTCTGATTTTGAACAACTAAATGCAAAACTTACAATTAGTTTAACTAATTTCCAACGAAATCGTGTTGACGCCATGAAATAGTTGTAGAAAATGCAATCCCTCTCTTTGTTCGAGTAATTGGGCAGATTTAAGTGTATATAATGCACTTAGATGTGGCTTCTAATAGGATTAGTAGCAGCTGCCGCTTGCCTAATCTCACCGTATCCGTTACAATACTGAATAAATGTTCAGTATTATTCGGGGCTCGAAATCTTGTTCGGGATAAGCATTTATCCTTCGAATCGGGAGTGGGGAAGTTGAATAAGAAGAAAATCCAAAGCGAACAAACCAAAAAACGAGTTGCCGATGCTGCTAAAGCCTTATTTGTCCAGAAAGGATATAAGGCGACGTCCATTGAAGATATCGTGAACGCGACAGGCAGCAGCGCGGGGAACATCTATTACCATTTTAAGAGCAAGGAAGGCTTGTTTCTCTATTTGATCAGCGAATGGGATCGGGATTGGGAAGAGAAATGGCAAGCCAAAGAGCCGCTCTTCAAGACGTCCAAAGAGAAACTGTACGGAATGGCGGAGCATCTTGTGCTTGAAAATCTTAACCATCCGCTCACTAAGTCGGCTGACGAATTTTTTAACACTGCGGACAAAGCGAACGACGTTGAAGAAAAAATTTCCGAAATGATGGCGGGGTATCTTAATTTTAATCAAAAGTTGCTGCAGCAAGGGATCGAAAACGGAGAATTCGCGGAAAATAACGTGGAAAGCCTAGCGATCATTCTGGATAGTCTAATTATCGGACTTAGTCAACACTCCCGCAAAGCGAGCCGGGAGGATGCGCTTGCGTTATACAAATCTGCGGTCGATGTGTTTCTTAATGGAATAGCCAAGGATCGTTCCTGATTCTTGACGTCATAATATAGAATGAATGTTCAGTATAAATATTCAACATCTTAGATGATCAGCTTAGAAGCTTGGAGGATTCATCATGTCACTACTGTTAAGAAATCGAGCAGCCCTATTGCTCCTCATGTTTAATCTCTTTCTAGTCTTTACGGGAATCGGCCTAGTCATTCCGGTTATGCCTAAGTTCATGGCGGAGCTTGAGATCAGCGGGAGCATCGTAGGACTACTCGTTGCCGCGTTTTCGCTTACCCAACTGCTATTCTCGCCATTAGCCGGCAGGCTTTCGGATTCGCTCGGCCGGAAACCGATTATCGTATTGGGCATGATAGCGTTCGCCCTTTCCGAATGGCTCTTCGGGGCAGCCCAATCGACGTTTGTTCTGTTTGCTTCAAGAATGCTTGGAGGGGTCGGCGCAGCTCTCATCATGCCCGCGGTCATGGCCTATACGGCTGACGTGACTTCCAGCGCAGAACGGGCCAAAGGCATGGGATTCATGAACGCGGCGATCACGACGGGGTTTATTATCGGTCCCGGAATCGGCGGATATCTTGCCGAGTTCGGCATACGCGTCCCTTTCTATGCAGCGGCGGTAGCCGGCGCCGTAGCCGCGACCATCACCGCGTTCATCTTGCCCGAATCCTTGTCGGCGGATCAACGGGCAAGCTCGAACGCGATGCCGCAACGGAAACGAGAAAAAAATCAAAATCTTCTCACGCAACTGATTCGTTCTTATAGCGAGCCCTATTTCCCAAGTTTGGTCATCGTGTTCGTCATGTCTTTCGGATTAGCGAACTACGAGACGATCTACAGCTTGTTCGTCGACCATAAATTCGGTTTTACGCCGAAGGATATCGCCTTTATTATTACGTTCGGCTCCATCGCGGGGGCCGTCGTTCAAGTGACCGTTTTCGGATGGCTCTTGAATCGGTTCGGCGAGAGAAGGGTAATCTCAACCTGTTTGCTCATGGCCAGCTTATTCGTCTTTTTGACACTTTTCGTGAGCAGCTTTTGGATGATTTTCGCCGTAACTTTTATCGTGTTCTTATCCATCGACATTTTACGTCCGGCCGTCAGCACGCAGATGTCCATCATGGCCGAAGATCAACAAGGTTATGTCGCAGGGCTGAACTCGGCTTTTACAAGCCTTGGGAATATCATTGGACCCGTGGTCGCGGGAGTGTTACTGGACGTTAATCTCAACTATCCTTATACTTTGGCGGCGCTCATCTTACTCATCAGCTTCGTATTGTCAAGTAGAAGCGGACGTCGGAAAACGAAGTTGTCCGGATCGGGACCTACCCGATGATTGCGCATCAACGCATAGATTCGAGTGATGTGACAGGGTTTGCGTTTTGCTTGTCATTTTTGCCTTGTACTTGCCGAGAATAAGAGTAGAGGTGAGCATGGGTTCAATTGGCGATAAACTGGGGATTATCAAGGGATATGGGGATGACTCATTTCGAGCTAATGCTACGATAACTTAATCGTTACTCATGATCTTACGCATGTTGAATGCCAGTCTTGATCATACGCTAGATATAGAATAGAAGAATAGAGTTGCTTGAATTCGGCAGGTACTGGTCAAACGGTATCTGCTTTTTTGTATGCGGTTTTTTTATCCGTGAGGAGAACGAAAGTATACCCGTATTCGACTATTTTGCTACGTTAGGATAATAGAATGTGCGAAGGTAAGAGGTTAACCTTAAGAAATCAAGGTAATCTAAAATGGAGGAAACTGGGTAATGAAGTGGTTGGTGTTGATTCATGTATTATCAGCGATTATTGGTGTGGGTCCTACTTTCTTCGGACACGTGTTGGTTAGGAACAACCAAACGTTGGAGCAGTTGAGACACTCCATGAAGCTGGCTGGTCGGCTGGACTTTTTTCCGAAAATCGGGGGCTCCATTGCGGTGATCTCAGGTATTCTGCTCATCTCGCTGAACGACTACGGTTCTTATACGCAGATGTGGTTAGTGGGATCGCTTATCCTCTATGTCCTGATCCAAATCGTTGTGATCGGCTTTGTAGCTCCGGCGCAAAAACGTGTCAAACAATGGGTGTTCGATGCTGCGAACGCAAGCAAAATCGAGCTTCCTCAGGAGCAGAGAGTCAACCTCTCAAGAGCAAATGCGATGCTTTATGCAGCTTCGGTAATGGGTCTGGCATTATTCGTATTTATGATTATTAAACCTAATTAATCGAGAAAATGGGAGTGGAATGTTATGAAGAAGAAAGCCCTTGCAATATTGCTTATTTTTTCCGCAGCCTGTATGTTAGTGAGTTCCGTATTTGCCGCCGATAACGCAACACCGGAGACTTGGCAAGTCTCCGTCGGCAAAGAAACCGCCGCATCTTCGCTAGACTCCATGTTCCCGAAAGTCATCTTTATTCATGAAGGAGACAAAGTCGTCTTTACGAACGGTGCAGTGGCAACCCCGCATACCGTAACGTTCCTAGCCGGCCAATCGCCTCTTACCTCTCAAGATCCTACCTACGCTATTCCTAGTGCACCAAGTGGTGGAAGCTGGGATGGCAAGTCACTACTGAATTCAGGTATTGTGGCTCCAAAGCAATCCTATGAAGTCACCTTTACCGCTAGCGGAGCTTATTCTTATTATTGCGTACTCCACCCTATGATGACGGGTACGGTAGTTGTGTTGCCAAAAGGCCAGACGATCCCAACGAAAGTCGAGCAAGCGGCAGCCGCAAAAGCACAAGAGAGTGATCTCCTCCTCCAAGAAAGCATGCTGAAAGGCTCTCATGAAGCTCAATATGCAGTGAACAAAGATGGCTCTTTAACCTATAAAGTAGATCTTGGTTCGCAGAACAGCACATTCTCGCATAACCGCATGAGTCCTGAGACGGTTATCGTAAGCGAAGGAGATTCGATTTCCTGGACCAATCTCAGCCCTTATGAACCCCACTGGGTTACCTTTAACAAACCTGCCGACCTGAACATGTTAACGGAAAAAGGCGAGTTCAACCCTAAGTTAATGCCTCCGGCGGGCGATAAAGAGTTTAATGGCACCGGCTTTACCAACTCCGGCATACTCATGAACACGCAATCGTATAATCTGAAGTTTACGAAGGCGGGAACCTATACTTACGAATGTTATCTGCATTCCGGTTCCATGATGAAGGCCACCGTAATCGTTGTTCCGAAGGGCGCAATCAAGCTGGTGGTGAATGGCAAAGCAGTAGACAATTCTGCAGGCGCACAATGGAAAAATGGAGACCTGAATGTCGGAGTTGTATCCTTCACTAAAGCTTTGGGCGGTAAGTTCGTATTTGATAAAAAAGCTAACAAGTATACCATCACTGTAAACGGAAAATCGGCTGCAACGGCCGGGTATACGCTCAAAGGCACGGCATATGTTTCTGCGGAAAATATCGTACGTGGTTTGGGCGGGACTTATACCTGGAATGGAGCAACCCAGTCCTTAACGGTTACGGTCGGAGCACCGACTACTGCACCGGCCCCTGCCGCTTCTATGGATCACATGCATTAAAGCAATTGCAGATTATAAATTTCATACGATGATAGAAAGGGAGTTTAACGACTCCCTTTTCTTTCATTTCTTCGAGAGGAAGAATACGATGATTACGAATACCTTTCTCCTATGCGGATTCAGGAAGCTTTTACTGGCAGCGCTGATCATGACGATTACTTGGGTTACCCCCTCGTCCTCCGCAGCAGCCGTACCCACAACCACAAAGCAATTTCAGCTCTATGCAACCGATGGCTATATGACGCTGCCCGATGGTGTCCAATTGTATATATGGGGGTACAGCTTAACCAACGAGCCTGGGAGCGCGACCGTTCCCGCACCTGCACTGGAAGTAAACGAAGGGGATCAGGTCGAGATCATCCTTACGAACATCGGCGCCAAGAAATCGGGAATTAAACGGCTTGCTCATACGATCCATTTTCACGGGTTGGATACCGACCAACAGAACGACGGAGTCCCGCACACTTCACCAGCCATTCAAGTCGGGGAAAGTTTCAAATACCAATTTACAGCGAAGCATGCGGGCACTTATTTCTATCATTGCCATGTAGATACGATTGAACATTTGCAAATGGGGATGTATGGAGCATTCATTGTGAAAGCCAAGAACGGCATCAATCAAGCTTGGACTGGTGGTCCGTCCTTTGATAAAGACTATGCGTTCCTGTTAAATGAAATCGATCCGGTATGGCACCAAGCGGTGGAGGAAGGGAAACCGTATGATAGAACGGACTTCCACCCTAAATACTGGACGATCAACGGCAAAGCTTATCCGGATACGGAAACGGACCCTACGAGCTTTATTGAAGGAGTCGTCGGAGAGACCGTCCTCATTCGGTTGATCAATTCGGGGTACGAGTCGCATAGCTTTCATATGCATGGCTATCACTTCCAGATCATTGCCTCCGATGGCAGGCCGCTACCTGAGCCATTAACGAAAGATACCGTACTGATTGGTCCCGGCGAGAGGTATGACCTTCTCGTTACCTTCGATCAATCGGGGATGTTCCCCTTCCACAGCCACAATATCGTGGACAATACGAATAACGGAACATATCCTGGTGGCTTACACACGATGATCGATGTCAAGGAAAATACGACTGATCCCTCGTCCATGTTAATGACCATCCGTTTGAAAGCGGATCGTAATTCGGTCTCGGTGAACGGCGAGTCCATTCAACTTCCGAATTCGCCGGTCGAGTTGAACGGAACAACCTATATTCCCGTTCGGTTCATCGGGGAGACGTTAGGTGCAGAGGTGAAATGGCTTCCAAAGGAGAAGTCCGTTTTCTATACAACGGATAAAACCACGATTCAGTTATGGCTGAACAGCAGGCAGGCGAAAGTGAACGGTCGGCTTGTTTCCTTGCCTGCTCCTCTCAAGGAAATTAAAGGATCGGTAATGGTGCCGCTGCGTTTTATTGCCGACCAAGTAGGAGCTAAGCTCAGTAAGGATAGCAAGACGGAAGAGATCATCGTGACGGGCTCAATGAGAGCTGCGTTAGCGCCGCCTCATCAATCTCATGACGAGGAAATCAACGGCGGTGAGGCCAACGGGAACAGTAGCACAGGCGATGTAGATAAGTCAACGAGCGCCGATCCGTTAATCGTCGACATCACCACATCTTTCATGCCTGCGAAGCTGACGATCAAGAAGGGGCAAACGGTCAAATGGGTGAATAAGGATACACAAATCCATACGGTATACGACCTTCAGGACAGATTCACTAGTCCCAACATCCTTCCTAATGCCGAGTTTTCTTATACCTTCAAGGAGACGGGAACTTACACGTACTATTGCTCTACCCATCCGAGCATGGTTGGAGAAATCATCGTGACCGATTAGTAATACCAACTTATGGATTCGTCTGCAATAAACGGGGTCAGCCTATTAAGTTAAAAGGCTGACCCCGTTTTGTCGTCTTTGACCAGTCTGACTCATTCAGTTAGGCTGTTTTTTTGTGATAATTAATGGAATAATTGTAATTCAAATAATGTATTAAGAATACATTAAGTAATCTTTTCCATATGTGATAAAATGATAAAAATAGTAATTGTATATTTATGTTAATATTGACGATGTAATTCGAAGGTAGGTATATCCTATGTACGATAGCAAGGTGAAGGTAGGCGGTTCCGAGGAACGCAGAGCTGTCCAGATTGACCAGCTGGAACGGCATTATTTGGTAGGGCGGGACTTTGAAATTCAGTATTTCCTGCACCAATTGATAGACGGCGGACAACAGGGACGGATCTTGAATCTCTATGGTACCGGCGGCGTAGGAAAAAGCTATTTGATCGACGAGTTCCGTCGGCTGACGGTGAATGTGAATGCCGCCTTTCTGTTGATGGACAGCCGCGGGTTCTCTCATACACCGCAGGGCTTCTGCACGCAATTGTTGCGTATGCTCGGTTATCCGATGGAGAAGCTGCAGCAGATGACCGAGCCGCAGGCGCTTCTAGGGCTATGCCATGACATCCTGAGGGAAAAGGCGGCGAGTCAGAAGCTTGTCCTCGCACTAGACACTTTCGAGGACATGGGTGATATGGAGCTCTGGCTGAGAGAGGTACTCCTCCCACAATTGCGCCCGGAAATCCTAATTATAATTGCGGGAAGATTCCCCTTGCAAGGCATATGGCTCAGTTCTCCGGCATGGCGCCATTGGATACACCGGATGCCCATTGGGGATCTGGATTATATGTCTGTTAAGCAATATCTGGAGCGCTCGGGCATTTCTCAGGAGCAGATGATCAAACAGATTTGGGTGAAAACGAGAGGACATCCGCTCACGTTGTCCTTGATCGTCTCGACGACGATGCTTCAGAACAGTCAGGGCTTAGAATTGGTGGATGAAATCAAAGTGTTCGAACATGTTGTGAGCATTTGGTTAGAAGAGGTTCCGGAGGACAATCTTAGGGAGCTCGTAGAGACCGTAGCTGTACTTCGGCATTTCAACCAGGAGCTGCTCTCCTATGTATTGGATCGGCAGGTAAAGACGGATTTATTCCAACGGCTGGTCGGACTTTCCTTTATACGGAGAGTGGATAAGGGTTGGATCCTTCATGATTTGATGCGGGATGCTATCAGCAATGAACTGCGTTTGCGCCAGCCTGAACATTACGACTGGTTATGGAAGCGCTGCATCATGTATTACTACAGCAGGATGACCAATCCGTCTAAGAAAAAGGCAATCGCATGGGAAGCCGTCGAATGGTACTATTATATCGGCGATCATGTTGTCCGCAATCTCTGTTTTCAGAAATTGGCTCCGCATCTCATGGAGCCGCTCAGTCCGTCCAATTGGGCGGAGGCAGAGCAGTATTTGGACAATCGTTACCTCAATCTGAAGGAAGTTTGCCTTGCTCTCCAGAACCCGGACACGGGGGAGAGGTTCGAGTATATGCTTTCTAAAGAAGCAGGTTTTTACCCGATTAAGCATATTCATCTTCAAGAGCTTTACGAGCTCGATCCTGGCATTGTTAAGCTGATGAGAGATCAGCAGGGGGCAATATGGGGTCTGACGGCAATCATTCCGATTCATACAGGAACGCTTGACTACTTGCTAACTCAGCCGCTGTCATCTGCTTATTTCCAAAGTCTGCCGGACCATAAGCTAAAGGAACTCCGAGTGCCGAATGAACATATTGCGGGTTATTTTGTGAAATCGATCGATGTGTCGGATTTTGAGGACGAGGCGACACGTACAACTGCAGGGCTAGCGTTCGTCTCACTGCTTATATCTTCCGGTTATGTCGTGACGACTGGTCCTTCGGAGCTCTCTTTCTTAAAGGAATTCCACCTTAGCTTGGGGTGCGAGCAGGTCAAAAACGTTGCACATTACGATTATGACGTTAACACGCCTACACCATATTACGTTCTCGATACGAGGGGCGGCAAGCTGCAGGATTATTTGAACAGAATGATAGCGTCCTTCGGCTTATCGGATCATTCCAAGCAGCAGGATGATGGGATGTCGATGCTATCCGAGCGGGAAAAAGATGTGGTGGGACTGCTAATGAAAGGTTATACGAATCAAGAGATTGCAACTGACTTGTATATTACTGAAGTAACGGTCAAGAAGCATTTGACAGCGATATTTCGGAAGTTGAATGTCAGGAATCGAACGCAGCTGATTAACAGCTACTTGAAATAATCATAATGATCGTAAGGAGACAAGTTTTCTCTTAGGAGAGAGAGCTTGTCTTCTTTTTTTGTACGTGAGGAGAACGAAAGTGGCTTTTTTCATGCTCGTTCGGACTTTTTCGAGCTGGGTTGCACAGCATACTTCGACTCCTCAGCCAGTACCGTCGAATAAAATTATCCAAAATTAGGTTATGAACCAGTTGACTTAATAAACCTCTTGATGATATATTGTGCATACACAACATACACAATTTAATGAGGAGGTTCGGTATGCTTGCATTAGATATTCGAAATTTAAATAAGAAATACCCGAATTTTCAGTTGAAAGACGTATCGTTTCAACTGGAAAAGGGCTATATTATGGGGTTTATCGGTGCCAATGGCGCAGGAAAAACAACCACGATAAAATCAATCTTGAAAATGATTCATATCGATAGCGGCGAGGTACGCATTCTTGGCAAGGACATCGCCGAACACGAAATCGAATTGAAGCAAGAAATCGGCTGCGCATTTGGCGGTCTCGATTTCTATACTCGCAACAAGATGAAAACGTTGACCGATGTCATTAAGAAGTTCTACAAGAATTGGGATGATGAAACCTATTACAACTATCTGAGAAGATTCAAATTGGATGAAAACAAAAAAATCGCCGAATTATCGACGGGAATGAAAGTAAAGTACAGCTTGGCCCTTGCTTTATCCCATGGCGCGAAGCTTCTCGTCCTTGATGAACCGACAAGCGGTCTTGATCCGGTTGCAAGAGACGATCTGTTGGATATTTTTCAAGAGCTCGTAGTCGATGGCGAAATCAGCATTCTTTTCTCTACGCACATTACATCCGACTTGGAAAAATGCGCTGATTTTATTACCTTCATCGACAACGGGCAAATCATAGACAGTTCTGAGAAAAATGAATTTATGGAGTCCTATCGTTTACTTAGTGGTAGCGAGAGCCAGTTACACCAAGTGAAGGAACAGTTGATTTCCTACAAAACCAATTCATTCGGCTTTACGGGATTGATCCATACCAGAGACTTCGACCCCTCTTCCGATGTTAGAGCAACCACGCCGAGTCTCGAAGAAATCATGATTTATTACGCGAAAAAGGAGGATATATATGTATAACTTGGTGATGAAGGATTTGAAATTAGGAGTAAATCCTATGTTTTTCGTCCTTCCTTTATTAATGGGCGCTTTAATGCTTGTTCCCGGTTGGCTCTATTTTCTTGTCCCTTTGTATTTTTGTTGGATAACGATTCCGAACACGTTTGCCGGATTTAGAACTCAGAACGATTTGATGTTTACCTCGATGATGCCCGTAACCAAAAAAGACATCGTGAAAGCAAGGATAACCGTTATTGTCATCTTAGAATTATTGCATATTGTAATTGCAATGATCTATGGCATGATCACGATTCGTTTATACCCGAATCTAACCTACTATTTCTTCGCGCCGCACATGGGTTTTTGGGGCCTCTGTTTTGTCATGCTCGCGATCTTCAACCTGATATTTATATCCATGTATTACAAGACAGCGTATAAATATGGCGGGGCGACGACCGCTTCCATTACGGGCGCTATGCTTTTTGCCGGAATTGCTCAATGGCTCGGAATCGAGAATTCTTATGTCACTGACATTTTCAATGGTACAGGGGCTGACAATACGGCGCTTCAAATCTCCATTTTGCTCGCAGGAATCGTAATATTTTTTGCAATCACCATGATTTCTTATCGGGTTGCGGTTAAACGGTTCCTAAAAGTTGAAATCTTATGAACGTATCTATTTCGAGCACATCTGAAAAACCGATTTATCAGCAGCTTATCGAACAAATCAGCGCCCAAATTCTGAAAGGCGAGTTAGAAAGCGGCTATTGTTTACCGCCCATTCGACAAGCAGCCCTGGAGCTTCGTGTTAGTGTCATCACCGTAAAGAAAGCTTGGGAAGAACTCGAACGAAGCGGTTTGATCAATACCGTAACAGGTAAAGGGTGTTTTGTAGCCGACTTCTCGTCGGATGAGATGCTGCGAATACGTAACGAAATGGTCCTGAAGCAGATGGAAAGCGACACATCCTACTACAAATCCTTTGGCCTCACCCTGGATGAAGTTATTGAGCTGCTGAAAAAGATTTATTAATAGGTGAAAACGGCGTCTGATTGTAGGCGCCCTTTAAACGTTATCTTTCGATGAACGGCGCATGAATACAAAACAAAAACCCAGCAAATTTTGCTGGGTTCAATTAAAATTTAAATTGCGCAAAAAGGAGTACTGGCTGGAGCGGGAGGGCATGCGATTCAACATCCTCCTAAATGTTATTGATGAGAATGTGTTAGTTTGACTGCGATTTGATTATACAGCTTAGAGTTTGCTCTAAGTCAAATATTATTTATAATGAGTGAAAGCTGAAAATTGATATATTTGACCTATTAAGCTTAATGAATAGAAATGGAGTGGAAGCAATGAAGATTAGGGTCGACCGGAGAGGGAATTCCAGCATCGCTATAATCGAAAGCGATGAGTTGCTCATTGAGGATGTCCAGGGTGCGCTGGATTTAATGGCCACGGTCAATTATAACGAAGGATGCAGCAAGCTGATCATCCGCCATGAGAACATAACGGAGATCTTCTTCGATCTAAGCACTCGCCTCGCGGGCGATATTCTCCAGAAGTACACGAATTATCAGGTGAAACTTGCGATCATCGGGAATTACGAGGGGTATTCGAGTAAGAGTTTAAAGGACTTCATTTACGAGTGCAATAAAGGGAATCAAGTGTTTTTCTTGCCCAATGAGGAATCTGCGCTTGATGCGCTGCATCGTGTCGACTGAAATAAGGAATTGAACAAAAAAAGTTGCACGATCACGCGCAATACTCGAATTATTTTTTTTCGACATAATCAGACCTTTAACGAGGTTGTTCTATCATTAGCGATTAGTCGATTATAAGGTTTAAAATGGAAAACGAATTGTTCTTGGACGTCCTTTTTTGATATAAACTCCATTAATTTAATGGATAATTATGTAAAAAGTGATTAACTCGTTAAGGGTTAACCACTTTTTTTTGCGTTTATTTCGCTATTCGATATGGTGAGTATAGCGCTTAGCGATTTGTTCAAGCGTTATGGTATTGACAATGAGCTCGTCCATTGGGGCTGATCTACATACGGATAGCATATAGTCAGGTTCGAACGAAATCGATCGAACATTCCAAGTCCGGTCTGCCGTTTGCACATGCGTTGTCACGTCCTCAAGGTTTCGTATTTCAAACGAATCAAGAGCAGTGAACAAGCCTGAGCCGATCGCTTTCAGATAACTTTCTTTGTGGGTCCAAACTTTATAGAAGGCATTAAGCTTCGTATCATCACTATGATTAGCAATAAAGGTATTTTCGTATCGTGTGAAAAATCGGTTCGCGATATCGGAATATCGAAATTCCCGCATATATTCGATATCGACCCCGACTTCATCGCGATCGAAAACACATGCTACGAAATCTTGAGCATGAGAGACATTGAAATAGAGATCAGGCCAAGAGCGTAAATAAGGTTTTCCCGACGAATGAGTAGCCCATTCCAAACTTTGCCCTGGAAGTTGGTATTGAGTTAGGAGAATGTAATTCACTAGCAATTCACTAATGACCGAACGGTTGAAGTCATCGGCGACCTTGTATCGTTTTGCTTTATTCAGCCGGGTTTTGGAAACATATTCCGATAACCATTCAATGATTTCCGCATGTCTGAGGTGATCGATTCGAAGGACGAAGATGTCCAAGCGTAACGCTCCTGTTCCTAATCGCTTAATATGGGCGATGATAAATAAATAACATTATATTACATATGAATTGCAGTTAATAATCTTCGAAAGATGATAAACCATAATCAACTTCATAGTAATGCTTACGAGTGATATCGGAGCTTTTGGCAGAAATGCTTAGGTCGAATTGACTATATGTCAAATTATGGATCAAATGATACAATACAGATCTCACAAAAGCTATACCCATCACTTAACATTATATCTCATTTGTATAAGGGGCGAGGTCAAATCCTTTTTTTTGTTAATTTGTGCAAACGTTTGTACAGATCATTGAACAGAGGAGGGCTACAGTGACGAAACGGTTCATGGCGACAATTTACGTATCAAACGCTTGTGGTCGAAGGCGCGGATTTCAATTTTAAATAGGGAGGAATAACGGTGATCGACAAGTTTAAGCTTAACGACGCGGAAGTCCATACCGATTTTGAAATCGACAAGCAGTACTGGCAGAACCAATTGCAAGGGAATCCTGCGCATTCCGTCTTCCCGTCCGATTTTACGATATCCGATCGGAGCAACCGAAGGATGGAAGAAAGGAGTATATCGTTTCCAGATCCACTTGTTGCTAGGCTGGCTTCTGTGAGCAATGATTCGGACCTTGGGCTGTACATGATTCTGCTGTCCGGAATCCTATATCTGCTGCACAAATATACCCAGCATACGGATCTGCTCATTGGGTGTCCGGTTCTTCGCAGCGATGCTCCCAAGCTGAACCATATGCTACCGGTCCGGGTGGATAGCAGCGGTGAGATAACGTTCAAAGAATGGATGTCCACGATCAAACGCGCGGTTGCCGGAGCCCATCAGCATGACCGTTTTCCGTTGCAACAGCTCGGCACGGATGCTGTATTGTACCGTGTCGCGGCGATGCTGGACAGTATTCAAGAGCAGCCACGAGCTAGCAGTATAGATGCCGACATGTGGTTTATCTTCGCCAAAGATAAGAAGTCGCTTCGCTTGAAGCTGCAATACGATGGCGGCTTGTATGAGGAACAGACCGTGGACGCGATCCTGAAGCAATTGATCACCTACTATTCCTCAGTTATGGAGTTTCCCGGCTGCCGGCTATCCGAGATCGAATTGCTGTCTCCGGAAGAGAAGCTAAGGTTAATCCGATTTAACGGCGAGGCCGCGATGTATCCGCGGGAGAAAACGATCCATGGGCTTTTCGAGGAGCAAGCCGAGAAAGCGCCGAACGCCGTAGCCGTCAGTTACGAAGGTAACTTATGGACTTACATGGAGCTGAACGCAAGAGCCAACAGGCTCGCGCGCACCTTAAGGGCGCAAGGCATTCAGGCCGACCAGTTGGTCGGGATCATGGCCGAGCGTTCGCTGGAAATGATCGTCGCCATCCTCGCGGTAGTGAAGGCGGGCGGTGCTTACGTTCCGCTCGACCCGGACTACCCGCAAGAGCGAATTGCCTACATGCTGAACGATTCCGGCGTGAAGCTGCTGCTTATGCAGCGGCACCTTCGCGAACGAGTGTCGTTCGAAGATAGCGTACTCTACGTTGACGAGGCTTCCGCTTACGATGCGGACGGATCGAACTTGGAGCCGGTATCGGGCCCGGATCATCTAGCCTATGTGATCTACACATCGGGCTCAACGGGCAAACCGAAAGGCGCCTTAATCGAGCATAAGAACGTAGTCCGGCTCCTGTTTAACAGCGACAATTTGTTCGACTTCGGCGCGGAAGACACGTGGACGTTGTTCCATTCTTACTGCTTCGATTTCTCCGTGTGGGAGATGTACGGGGCGCTGTTGTACGGGGGGAAACTGGTCATCGTCCCAAGCATGACAGCGAAGAGCCCTGAGCAATTGTTAAAGCTGCTGCAAGACGAGCAAGTAACGGTCTTGAACCAAACGCCGACTTACTTCTATCAGGTGATCCAGGCGGATCAGGCGCAAGAGAATAAAGCCCAATTGGGTCAAAGCCTGCGCTTAAAAAAAGTAATCTTCGGCGGAGAGGCGTTAAGCCCCTTTGCGCTGAAAGATTGGAAAAAGAAATATCCGAACACGCAGCTAATTAATATGTACGGCATCACCGAAACGACCGTCCATGTCACCTACAAGCAAATTACGACGTTGGAAATCGCGCAAACGAAAAGTAATATCGGCAAAGCTATCCCAACGCTGCAAGCCTACATTCTGGACGAGAATCGCCAGTTACTGCCGATCGGCATGCAAGGCGAGCTCTATGTCGCCGGCGACGGGCTGGCGCGAGGTTATTTGAACCGGCCGGACCTGACGAAGGAGAAGTTCGTTGACAATCCGTTCCATCCGGGTACGAAGATGTACCGGACGGGGGATTTGGCGAGATGGCTGCACGACGGAAACCTCGAATATTTGGGGCGGATCGACGACCAAGTGAAAATCCGCGGATACCGCATCGAGCTGGGCGAAATCGAGTCCCAGTTGCTCAGAACTGCAGCCGTTCGGGAAACGATCGTGATCGCGCGGGAAGACGGAGCCGGGCAGAAGGAGCTGTGCGCGTATTTCGTGGCGGACCGTCCAAGAAAAGCAAGCGAGCTGAGAGAAACGCTCGCACAAGTGCTACCGAGTTATATGATTCCCGCTTATTTCGTGCAATTGGATCAGATGCCTCTGACCTCCAACGGTAAAATTGACCGCAAAGCTCTGCCTGCGCCGCAGGATAGCGCGCAGTCCGGCGCGGCTTACGAAGCTCCCCGCAACGAGGTTGAAATGCGGTTCGCGCAAGTGTGGCAAGAGGTACTGGGGGTGGCGCAAGTCGGCATTCGCGATCCGTTCTTCGCGATCGGCGGAGATTCGATCAAAGTGATCCGCATTATCAGCAAGATCAACGCGCAGCTTCGAACCTCGATATCGGTGGCGGATTTCTACACCTCTCCGACAATCGCCTCTTTGGCGGCGTTGGTTCAAAGCCGTCCGGCAACTAGCGATGAGCGGGAGAAGGGCTTACGCATCGTTGCCGACATTACGGACCGGATCGCCGCCGAAGCAATAGAATGCCCGTTGCCGGAACATACGGAAGATTACTATCCGCTCAGCAACATTCAGATGAGCATGGTGTTTTACTCGAAGATGATGCCTCAGGAGCCGATCTATCACGATCAGTTCTATTTCCTGCTCGAGATGCCCGGCTTCGATAGGGCAACGTTCCAACGAGCGGTTGCCATCTTGGCCCAGCGCCATCCCATCCTGAGAACATCCATGGAGCTGCAGCGTTATGGAACGCCGCTGCAAATTGTCCATCAACATCGCTTGCCGCATGTGGAGTTGGTCGCTTTGACGGATAGGCGGGAGGACGAACAGGAACAGTCGATCCGCGCGTATATGGCGGAGGATCTGCAGGACAAATTCAAGTTCGACGGTGATTTGTTATGGCGCTTGCGCGTATTCCAACTGAGCTTCGAAGAAGTGTGCGTCGTGCTATCGTTCCATCACGCGATATTAGACGGCTGGAGCGTAGCTACCTTTAACAAAGAGCTGATCGAAACGTACAGCGCGCTAGTCGCGGATAAGCCATATACGCTACCCGTGTTGAAAGCAACTTACAAAGATTACGTCGCCATTCAGCAGTCCCGACAAGCCTCGGACGAAACGCGGCGATACTGGAAGCGTTATTTGGATGGTTATACCCGGAGCAAGCTGCCGTTCAACTTGGCAGGCAAGCGGATCAGCGAGAACCCCGTGAACGCCATATGCCGGAAACAAGTGGATTCGCGCATGTGGGATTCGATCGCTAAGTTCTCGCAGCGGTATCGGTATTCGATGAGGGAAATATGCTTTTCCGCTTATTTGTACCTGATGCACATTCTCACCACGGAGCGCGACCTCGTAACTGGTATCGTGACCCATGACCGCCCGCAACTCGAGGATGGGGACGCGATACTCGGTTGTTTCCTGAACACGTTGCCGTTTCGGATCGAAGTCGATCGCGGGATGACGCGCTTGCAATTTCTCGAACAAGTAAAAACACGCATGCACGACATGTTCGCACACGAGTTATTCTTGGTCGATATCGCGCAAGAGGTCGGGGACACGAAAGGCGATGTAAGCAACCCTTTGTTCGATTCCTTGTTTAATTTTACGGATTTCCATGTGATGGATGGGCTGGAGAACAACGCGTTCATTCGCACTTCGGATCGCCGAATGGAGCTGGCGTCCAGCGAAATGACGAACACGCTGTTCGATTTGGAAGTGTCCAGCACGATGAACCAGGCGTACATCCAGATCAAATATGCGCAAGCTTATTTCCACACAACGGAGATCGATACCGCATTCGACCTGTATATACGGATTTTGCGCGCGTTCGCCGAACATCCGGCGAGCACGCTGCAAGAGCTTCCGGTGCTGTCGGATGAGGAGCGCAGACGGATACTGTACGATTTCAACGCGACTCAAAGCGCTTACGCCAAAGAGAAAACGTTGCACGCCTTACTGGAAGAACAAGCTGACAGAACGCCGCACAATGTCGCCTTGAAGCTGGATCTAGCAGAAATGACGTACGGGGAGCTTAACGGCCAAGCGAACCAGGTAGCCCGGATGCTTCTGGATAACGGCGTCCAATCGGGTGATCGCGTAGGTCTCGTGGCGGATCGCGGGTTCGGCATGATCGTCGGCATGTATGGCATCTTGAAAGCCGGTGCCGCTTACGTCCCGATCGACCCCGAGTACCCGGATGACCGCAAAGCTTACATTAGCCGGAACGCAGAAGTGACGGCGCTACTGGCGGACCGAGACTACGGGGTTGCGATCGAGAACATGCTGCTGCTCAATGACGACAAATTCAGCCATTACGCTACTGATAATCTGAATCTCTACCAAGACTCTCAGCATCTGGCGTACATCATCTACACGTCAGGCTCCACGGGTACGCCCAAAGGCGTTATGATCGAGCACCATTCGGCCGTAAATCTGGTCCAATGGGTGAACAAGCGATTCGAAGTGGGTAAGAGGGATACGCTGCTGTTCGTAACGTCGATGTGCTTCGATCTCTCGGTCTACGATGTGTTCGGGATGTTGGCGTGCGGAGGTAAGGTCGTCATCGCTCGCAAGGAGCAAGTGCAAAACCATACTCAGCTCATTCGCCTAATGAAAGAAGAGAAGATTACGTTCTGGGATTCCGTGCCTTCGACGATGAACCATCTGGTCAACATGATCGGACAGGAAGAACCCGATTTCTCCCAAACGAGCTTAAGGCTCGTTTTCTTGAGCGGGGATTGGATTCCCGTGCCTCTGCCGGATACGATCCGTTCCATCTTCCCGAACGCGGAAGTGATTGCGCTCGGAGGCGCTACGGAAGCGACGGTCTGGTCGAATTATTATCCGATCCGTGCCGTGGAGAAGACGCAAACGAGCATTCCGTACGGCAATCCGATGGACAATAATACGTTTTACATTTTGGACGATCAATTAAATCCCGTACCTTATGGAGTAGCCGGAGAGCTGTATATCGGCGGCATTGGGGTCGCGCGCGGCTACATGAACGACAGCGAGAAGACGGCGAATGCCTTCGTACACAACCCGTTCGTAACTGAACCGGAAGCAAAAATGTACAAAACCGGGGATTTAGGTCGGTTGCTGCCTAACGGGACGATGGAGTTTTTGGGCCGGAAAGACTACCAGGTCAAAATCCGGGGGTACCGCGTGGAGCTTGGCGAGATCGAAAGCCATCTCTTCAAGCATGAGCGGATTAGGGAAGCGGTCGTACTAAGCAAACAGGATACGGACGGCGTCGCTTATTTGTGTGCCTATATCGTTTTCCACGAACCGATGACCTCGCAGCAATTAAGAGAGTATTTGTCCGGGAAGCTGCCTGGTTATATGGTACCTTCGGCATTCGTAGCGATGGAGCGATTACCATTAACCTCGAACGGCAAGATCGACCGGAAGGCGTTGCCTGAGCCCGAGCGCCACACAAGAAGCGAATCCACGGACGCGAAACCAAGAACGGCGCTAGAAAAGCAGCTTGCGCAAATATGGAAAAGCGTGCTTGGACTGAACGAGATCAACCGGGACGATAACTTCTTTGAAATCGGAGGACACTCCTTACGCGCAACGAGCTTGGTAACAAAGCTTCACAAAGAGATGAATATTTCTTTGCCGTTGCGGGAAGTTTTCGAATTTCCAACAATCGAGCAGATGGCGCAAGCGATTGAAGGCAGGCAACAAAACGCTTATTTAACGATACCTGTCGTTGAAGCTAGGCCAACGTATCCCGTTTCCTCCGCGCAGAAACGATTGTTTATATTGAGTCAGATCGAGGGCGGAGAAACAAGCTATAACGTTCCGGCAGTGTTGACAGTTGAAGGCGCGATAGATCGGACGCGACTCGAGGAAACGATTCGGCGATTAATCGATCGTCACGAGACTTTGCGAACGAGCTTCGAGTTGGTCAATGGTGAACCTGTGCAACGAGTCCACGACAAAGTCGATTTCATCGTGGCGCATAGCCGTCTTGGCGATAAAGCTTTGGAGTCGAGAGCGCGCCGATTTGTGCGTGCGTTCGATCTGGGGCAAGCACCACTTTTCCGCATTGAGCTGATCGAACTTGAGGTCGATCGTCACGTTTTGTTATTCGATATGCACCATATCATAACGGACGGAACATCGATGGGCATTCTCGTGCAGGAGTTTTCCAGCTTATATGCAGGAGTAGATCTGCCGGACTTACTCATTCAATACAAGGATTATTCGGATTGGCAAAGCAAGCAAATGGACAGCGAGCGTTATCGGCAGCAAGAGAACTTCTGGCTCGACGCCTATGCCGGGGAATTGCCTGTTCTGGATTTATTTACCGATTTCCCAAGACCTGCCGTGCGTAGCTTCGATGGGGCGCAGATCGACTTTGCCGTGCCGCCTGAACTAACGCAGCGTCTGCGAAGCTTGGCGACAAATAACGGCAGCACGTTATATATGGTTCTATTAGCTGCTTATACGACGTTGCTGCACCATTATTCGGGGCAAGAGGATATCATCGTGGGAACCCCGATCGCGGGGAGGTTATCCGCAGACTTGGAGCCGCTGATCGGAATGTTTATTAATACGCTGCCGATGAGGAATTATCCGACGAAGGATAAAGCGTTCCTTGACTATTTAGCGGATGTGAAGGAAAACGCCCTTCGAGCTTACGAAAATCAAGAGTATCCGTTCGAGGAATTGGTCTCTAAAGTAAAAGTGGCAAGGGATCTCAGCCGCAATCCGTTGTTCGATGCGATGTTCGTGTTGCAGAATACCGTGAACGGGAAGCTCGAGGTTGAATCGCTAACCTTTCAGCCTTACGTTCAAGATCAAACCATCGCTAAGTTCGATCTGACGCTCACGGTCGTAGAGCAGGGAGATGAATTGAACTGCAGCATGGAATACAGCAGCATTCTATTCAGCGAATCTACGATCCGCCGAATGGCCAGTCACTTCGTTCAACTTGCTCGATCCATCGTGGAACGACCGGGCGGAACGATAGGATCGCTGAAGATGATGACTCCGCAAGAAACCGAGCAGATTCTGCTGTCGTTCAATAACACGAAAGCGGACTATCCGCGCGAGAAGACGATACACAGGATGTTCGAGGACCAGGCGGCGAAGACGCCGAACGACGTGGCGGTCGTATTCGCAGATCGGCAGCTCACCTACCGGGAGCTGAATGAAAGCGCGAATCGGTTGGCTCGTGCATTGCGTGAGCAAGGCGTGCAGAGAGAAAGCGTCGTCGGCATTTTAGTCGAACGTTCGCTTGAGATGATGATTGGCATTTTAGCGGTTTTGAAGGCGGGAGGCGCCTATTTACCGATTGATCCCGATTATCCGCAACAACGAATTCAATACATGTTGGAGGATAGTCGCGCGAAGCATTTACTCACTCGGACATCAAGCGCAGCGCCATCCTTTGTAGGAACCCGATTGGACATAGCGGACCCTCTCAACGATCTCCAAGCCGGATCGAATTTGGAGTTCCCGCAATCTTCGAATCAGCTCGCTTATGTCATCTACACGTCGGGATCAACTGGGAAACCGAAAGGGGTCATGCTCGAGCATCGGAGCGTGCTTAACTTCATTAAAGGAATGACGGATCGGATCGATTTCTCCGCGAAGAAGACGATTTTGTCGCTGACCACGATCTCCTTCGATATTTTCGTGCTGGAAACGATCGTGCCCTTGACGCAAGGAGGCAAAATCATTATCGGAAGCGCGGAAGATCAGCATGATCCGCAACGCATAAGCGATCTGGTAATAGACCACCGCGTAAACATCGTGCAGATGACGCCTTCGAGGATGCGGCTATGGATGAGCGATGCCGCTTACTCTACCGGAATTCGCCAATTGACGGAAATCCTGATCGGAGGAGAGGCTTTGCCCGCAAAATTGCTGAACGATTTGCGGCAAGACACCTCGGCCCGGATCTATAACCTGTACGGTCCGACGGAGGCGACGGTATGGTCGGCTATGGCGGAGATTAGCACCGATGGCGGGATCACGATCGGTTCGCCGATCGCTAACACTCAAATCTATATCGTGAATGGCGGCGGTCATTTGCAGCCAATAGGGGCCGTCGGTGAACTGTGTATTGCCGGTGACGGGCTGGCAAGAGGTTATTGGAATAGGGATGATCTTACGGCGGAGAAGTTCGTGGACAATCCGTTCCTTCCCGGAACGAAACTGTACCGTACGGGAGATTTGGCTCGATGGCTGCCGGGAGGACGCTTGGAATTCGTGGGCCGTACCGACCATCAAGTCAAAATTCGCGGATACCGTATCGAACTGGGCGAAGTGGAGGATCAGTTACGGCAACTCCCGTCCGTTCAAGAGGCGGTCGTTGTCGCAAAGGATGACGATAACGGGCACAAAAGCTTGTGCGCTTATTATGTGTCGGATACCGAGTTGAGCATCGGCGAGCTTAGAGGCTTACTCTCCCATAAGCTGCCTAGCTATATGATTCCCTCGTATTTCGTGCGATTGAATCGGATGCCGCTCACGCCGAACGGGAAAATAGACCGCAAACAGCTGCCGGAGCCGGAACAAGATAGGGCGTTAATGCACGAGTACGAAGGCCCTGCCGACTCCATTGAGGAGCAGCTCGTCGACATTTGGCAGGAAGTGCTTCGGGTTCCCCGCGTCGGCGTGCATGACAACTTCTTTGAAGCGGGCGGAAATTCCTTGAACTCGATCCAAGTCATCGCCAGTACGAATACGCTCCAGATGAACCTATCAGTTAAGGACATTTGGGATTATCAGACGATTCGCAGGATTACGGAAAACAAGAAACTCGTTCAATCGGTTGCGGTAAAAGGAACTAGGAAGTTTAATCAGGGGTTTGAGGTCACTCATCGCTATCCCTACTATTATCCGTGCTTTAATGCCGTGATGTTCGAAAAAATAAAGTATCAATACGGTTTTTCAAGCTTGCCGAGAAGCTTTCTTCCTGCTGCCGACGGTTTGGCTTTGCCGACGATCGAGTACGGGAAGTCCAATCGGGGCGTCGATAATAAGAAGTTTTGCAAACTCCCGTTCGTTAGATCGATGGTACTTGCCGAGTTAATGGAGGATTTGGGGATATCATTCGAGCTCATTTCCTATCCTTCCTTGGCGGAAGGAATCGAAGCAATCGACCGTCGCTTAAGCAACGACGAGATCGTCCCGATTGTCGCCAACACCTATTACCTGAACTATACGCCTGAGTATATGATGCCCAAAGAGGAGTATAGAAGGAGGATGGACAGTTTATTCCGTCAGGATGCGGAGCAATCCGACCACTCGTTAATGGTCATCGATCGAACGGAAACGCATTATGTCGTCTATGATACGAGCTTTAACTTCTATGGGGAAATTTCAAGGGAGGATTTGCAAAACGCATTTTCCGGTCACCGCGGCATCGATTTTATCGACAAGGACTCGCCTCTGCTGAACAATGCGTATCAAGCTTTCAAGATTAGCAAGCGGGAGCCGAAAGCGCGCGAAGAAAAGGAGTGGAAGTTGCGTATTTTTATCGATATCCTGAACGATTTTCTAAGCATGGATGCAAGGGATTGCGAGGCGCATGGAATGACCTATTCCAGATATGTCGGACTAGGAGCGCTTAGCCAATTGCCACGCATCGTCAAACGGAAGCCATTTTTAACCCGCGAGAAAGAAGATCGGACGTTCTTGTCCGTTACATTGAACGATTGGAAATACAATTTCATTTTTTTGCGGGACATGTTGAATGAATTATCTCTTGATTATGAAGAGTATAGAGGGGCATCCGCGCCGCTCGACGAGGTGATTGAGGCATTGCTGAACGCGTTCAAAGAAAGCGTGACCCTTGAGGCCGGTCAACTGAATTCTTACGCTATTCGCCTAGAACAAACGATGGCAGGGATTCATTCCAATCTTAGCATTCACTTACCTCGATGGAGAGAGTTAGCCATCTTGTATAGAAGAGAATCGCGGACAGAAGCCTAATATTAAACAACCCCGCCACACGGAATGGCGGGGTTGTCTTTAGCTTGGCTAGATGTTATAGAGGCAAATCGCGTTTGCGAAACAAAACGATGGCCAGCCCGAAAGAAACGACTCCGATGACGGAGAGAAGGAGGATGGATAAGGTGAAATCGGCAGTTCCGTTTACAATTTCACTCGGCTGATAGAGGGAGAAGAGAGACAGTTTTCTCATCCAAACGATCTTGTCGCTGAATTTACCCATGAGATCCAAGCTGAAGAACGCGAATGTAATCAATCCGGAAACCCGGAGCGCCTTCTTCTCGTCATTGGAAAGAGAGGACACCAGGAAGGAGATTCCCCCAACGGCAATGAAGAGCAATAACGCGGTCACATTCATTTGAATGAACTTGGTTGTATCGAATGGATAGTGATCTCGCAGAAACCATGCGCTCCCAGCCAAACCGGCTATGGTCGTCACTGCCATGATCAAGAACAGTCCGGTCGCCATAACGCTTGCCTGAGTGAATGCGACTTTCCCGCGTGTTGACGGGGTTGATAGCAAATAGGCCATTGAGCCATGATCTACTAGTCTGGCCATTAATTGCGTGGATAACTGGACGCATACGATGGAGAGGATGAGAACTAATATTAATCCGTAGTATTCCCCGGAGATGAAAGCCTCGGCGCTACCGAACCCGTTAAGGGAAAAAGCTTGGCTGACGCCCTCTGGCATCGATTGAACGAGTTCATCGATTGCTTTGGCGTTATTGGCGATGCTTGGATATAACCAAAACATGAGAAGGATATAGAACGCCGAACCGAATGCGTAGTTGATGAAGCTCTTCATGTTCACTTTCATCATCTGCTTATATAAGGTGACATTCATTGTATTTTCTCCTTCCGATCATAGTAATTCATGAATAGATCTTCAAGGTTTTGGGTGAAAATATCGATGTTGCGCACTTTGTATTTAGCCGTCTCTTCGACGAACTGATTATAATCTCCCTGAACGGAAACTCTTACTCTATTCCCATCGCGAGATTCGATAGTCAAACCGGATTCCAGGAACGATTGGGCTTCGGTTTGATGCTCGAAGCTAACTTCGAATAGCTTCCGTTGCATGGACTGCAATTCATGGATATTTTTGATGGCGATGATAGCACCGTCCTTAATGATTGCGGCGCGATCGCATGTTCTTTCGATTTCCGGAAAGCTATGCGAGGACATCAGAAACGTTCTCCCACGCGCTTTCTCTTCTAACACGATTTCAATAAACACTTTCTGCATAAGAGGATCGAGACCGGAAGTCGGTTCATCCAGAATAATCACTTCCGGATCATGCATGAATGCGGCTACGATCCCGACTTTTTGCTTCATGCCTTTGGACATTTTGCGGATGGGGGTGTCGACGTCGAATTGTAGACGATCGATCAAACGGTTGCGCTTGGACAAATCTTGAATGCCCTGCATCGCCGCCATGAAATTCAAGAACGTCTTGCCCGTCATCCCTTCGATAAATGAGATTTCGCCCGGCAGGTAGCCGATGTACTCTTGCACTTTCCCCTGCTCCTTCCAAGTATCCAGCCCATTCACTTTCACATATCCTTTGTCCGGTTTCATGAAGCCCATAATATGTCGGATCGTCGTTGACTTCCCAGCTCCGTTCGGGCCTAGAAAGCCGAATACCTCCCCTTTATTCACCTCGAACGAGACATCGAAAATCCCTTTCCCATTCGAGAATGTCTTCGTCAACTGATTAACGGTTAACATACCTTTACCTCCTAAAGAGAAGATATGAAATAATAAAGTAAATACATTTCATATCTGCTATACTATGCTCGAACGACTGTATCGTCAACAATTTAATGAAATATTTACATATTTTTGTTTCATTATTTTCAACCTATTTTATGGAGTTAGGGTGAACGGTATGAATGGTTTTGAGAAAAGGGCAAACCAGATTAAAGCGAAAATCATGAAAACAACGTTGGAAATGCTCCGGGCATCAGATCCGAAGAAGGTTCGGATCGCCGATATTTCCAAGTTGGCTAAAGTTTCGCAAGTTACGATCTATAACTATTTCGGAAGCAAAGAGGAGCTTATCCGCGAGGTGTTCAAAAACTACTTCGATAAGACGATCCGCGATTTCGAGGAATATATGAACGAAGGGCATTCGTTAAAGGAAAAGATCGAGCACATCATTTTGCTGGAAAAAGAATCGTATAAGGATTTTACGCCAGGCCTTATTAAACAACTCATAACCGAAGATAACGAGCTGTCCCAGTATATCGAAAGGCAATATAGGGAGACGACGATTCCTTTGACCGTTCGGATAATTAATGAGGGGAAAGAAAGCGGGGAAATCTCGGAGAACGTTACCGTCGAGAACGTATTGGCTTTTATTCAACTCTATATGAATCAGTATGAATCGATATTGGAAATGGCTCAGAAAAGCGGGGATACGGATAACTTTCTCGAGGGAATGGTTCATATGTTTTTTTACGGGGTATGCGGCAAAAGATAAAAACAATCCCGAGTTCCCGTCGATGCAGCCTGGGAAACACGGGATTGTTATGTTGTTTTAGAAGTCGAAGTTATCCGGATCTGGACCTACCCGGGTATTCCGGTTCAAGGCATCGATTCGGGCAACCTCGTCGCTCGTGAGCTCGAAATCAAACACTTCCGAGTTCTCGATGATTCGATGTTCTTTCGTAGATTTCGGAATCGTAATTACCCCATGCTGCAAATCCCAGCGCAGAATCACTTGGGCGATCGATTTGCCGTGTTTGTTCGCGATTTCTTGCAGGACCGGTTGATCGAGCAATTTGCCTTGCATTAACGGAGACCAAGCTTCCATTTGAATGCCATGATCTTGGCAATAACGGAGCAGCTCTTGCTGCGTTAAATAGGGATGGAATTCGACCTGGTTAACCATCGGCTTGATTTCGGCATCCTGCATAAGGTCCTCGAGATGATGAACGTGGAAGTTACTAACGCCGATTGCTTTGATCCGGCCCTCTTGATAGAGCTTCTCCAAAGCGCGCCAAGCTTCTTTGTATTTCGTTTGGACAGGCCAATGAATGAGATATAAATCAAGGTAATCTAAACCTAACTTGTTAAGGCTAGTCTCGAAGGCAGTCAGCGTGGATTCATAGCCAAGATCGGCGTTCCATACTTTCGAGGTGACGAATAGGTCTTTCCTGTCGAGTCCCGTTTCTAGAAGCGCTTCTCGAATTCCTTGGCCGACGCTTTGTTCATTCTGGTAAATAGCCGCCGTATCGATGCTTCGGTATCCGTTCTTAATAGCTGCTTTCACGGAATCTACCGCGTCGGAACCTTCTTCAACCTTGAACACCCCTAGACCGAACCAAGGCATAGCGACTCCATTGCTTAAAGTTGTCGTTGCTTGTAAACTGTTGGCTGTCATGATTATCCACTCCAATGATGTTTGATATAAAATCCTGATTTCAGCATTTACTCTACTATGCGGATATACGTAATTTAGTCGACTTTGTCAAGTCTCGGGCATCCAAAGCACGAACCCAAGCCGTCAAGACAACGGCTCCTGCAACCATTATTGAACCGATCCAAGCGGTATGAATAAGTCCGATCGTGTCCGCGATTATCCCTCCCAAGTATGCCCCGATTGCGATGCCCGCATTAAATGCGGCAATATTGAAGGCCGAAGCTACGTCCACGGAATTCGGCGTATATCGTTCGGCAAGAGTAACTACGTAAACTTGCAGCCCTGGCACGTTCATGAAGGCTAACAGACCCATCAATAGGATGGTAAACAATCCAGCAATCTTGAACGGTGCGGCGAACGTTAGTAGGAACAGCACGATAGCTTGTATCGCGAACATATAGAACAACGCGGTTACCGGTTTGCGGTTTGCGGCTTTGCCCCCGATCACATTCCCGATGGCGATAGCGATTCCGTAGAGGATAAGGATTAAGACGACCGCTTTTTCGCTAAATCCGGTTATGTCGTGAAGTAACGGGGATAAATAAGTAAAGACGACGAACGTCCCCCCGTAACCTAACGCCGTAATGGTAAACGCAAGCAACAAGCGGCCGTTCTTCACGACTTTGAGCTGATCACGAAACGGTGTTGCCTTACCTTTGCGCAATCTGTCAGGTACAAGCACAAGATTAGCGATTAACGCTAAGACGCCGATCACAACGATGGCGATAAAAGCAACTCGCCAGCCTAATTGTTGTCCGATCCAAGTGCCTAACGGAACTCCCGTAACGGTAGCAATCGTGAGCCCGGAGAACATGATGGCAATGGCACTCGCTCTGCGGTTCTCGGGAACTAAATCGGCCGCTATCGTAGAACCGATAGACATGAATATTCCATGCGCGAACGCGGACAAGATACGTGCGACGAGCAGGAGAGCGATGCCGTTCGCGACGGATGCAAGAGCGTTACCTATAATAAAGACGATCATAATCCCGATCAGCAAAGTTTTACGCGATACCTTGGAAGTTAACCAAGTTAAGATTGGGGCCCCGAATGTGACTCCTAACGCATATAGAGAGATCGTTAATCCTGCAGTTGTGATCGATATTTGCAAGTCTTCAGAAATAAGGGGCAGCAACCCCACGCTAATGAACTCCGTTGTCCCTATGGCAAATGCGCTTATCGCTAAAGCAAGTAGCGCAAAAGTATTTTTTTCTCTGTTCAATTCCATGCGCCCCACTTCCCAAGTATGGTCATAACCGGCCGGTAAGTGGTATTATGAGTTACTCCAAACGAATTGAATAGTACGCACTTATAAGTACTATAGGCACTAAAAAGTAATATAGCGATCAGGAGGGATGTCCGTGACCCAAAAAAAATATAACATTTCCGTAGAGGCGACCTTAGACGTCATCGGGGGCAAATGGAAATGCGTGATCCTCTGTCATCTAACCCATGGTAAAAAAAGAACATGCGATTTAAAAAACGTTATGCCGGCGATTACGCAAAAAATGTTGACGCAGCAGTTGAGAGAATTAGAAAATGACGGTATCGTGAATCGTATCATTTACAATCAAGTTCCTCCGAAGGTGGAGTACGAACTCACCGAATACGGAGCGAGCTTGAAACCGATTCTGGACTCCCTATGCGCGTGGGGCGAAACGCATATTATTAAAGAGTACGGCGATAAAAGCATTATGCTGGAAGATAATATTTTAAATAACCTATAGAAGAGGATGTTGCCCAGTGATACATATAACCATTCCGACTCCGGACGTTACCATTACCAAGCAAGCCGCACCGACAATGAGCCATATTTACGGGTTTACCGACTTCCATCTCATTACAAGGGAATTGGGCGGCATATTCATGTTTTATAATGATAAAGACGAATTGTTGTTCGTAGGCAAGGCAAGAAAGCTGAGGCCAAGAATCAAGAAACATTTCGAAGATTCTGTATCCCCGATCAAAGAGCATCGAGATGAAGTAACCAAAATCGAAGTATGCTTAGTCGAAGACCCTGTTCACCGGGAAATCTATGAAACTTATATCATTAATGAACTCAAAGCGAAATACAACGTGGAAAAAGTGATGTTCCGGTAAAAGACGACATAGGACGGATGGGGATCATGAAGCTTGACCGTTTGCTCGGAATCGTTATCCTACTGATCAATCGCAGAATGATCCAAGCGAAAGAACTGGCCGATCATTTTGAAGTGTCCATTCGTACGATCTATCGCGATATCGAAGTCATCAATCAAGCGGGTATCCCCGTCGTCTCTTATCCGGGAGCGGGCGGAGGGATCGGGTTAACCGAGGGGTACCGCCTCGACCGTCATGTTCTGACCAACAATGAACTCGTTGCGATCGTAACCGCGTTGCAAAGCGTCTCGACAACGTACGATACCCCGAACCATAAGCTACTGCTTGAGAAAATGCATAGCATCGTTCCTGCCGCGGAGACGGAACAATTTCAGTTCCAAACGCAACAGTTTATCGTCGATTTGTCCCCGTGGGGGCGCAAGGGGCATTTAGAAGAGAAGCTGGCTAAGCTTAGGGTAGCGGTAGAGGAGACGCGTGAGGTATCTTTTGTCTACTGCAGCGCGCAAGGGGAAGAAACCGAACGCAGGGTTGAGCCCTACACGCTCGTGTTGAAGAAGCAAACTTGGTACTTATACGCTCTTTGCCTTGATCGCCAGCAATTTCGATTATTTAAGCTGTTCAGAATGAAGGAATTAGCACTCCAGGAACATCGCTTTACGCGGCATCCGATCTCGATTGATCAAATTCCTTGGAATCAGGGGTGGGTAACTCCCGAAACGTCGACCCGAGTGGTATTGCGATTTCATCGGAGAGCCAAACATCTGGCGGAGGAATGGTTCGACGTCGAGGCGCTTGTTGCGGAAACAGTCCATGAAGCGGGCAAAGAACCGGAAGAACGTTATGTCGTCTCGGTCGATTATCCGGAGGATCGCTGGTTATACGGGTTCATCTTAAGCTTCGGTCAAGACGTGGAAGTGTTGGAGCCTGAGCATATCCGCGGCAAGATCAAAGAGATCGCCATGAATATCGGAAATATTTATAATCCACATTCTTAAACCTGACAAACAGCTGTCAAGTTACTCCTTGTATAGTTAGGATACTAACGATAAGGAGTGAATGTAATGTCGCAACAACAAGTTGAACTGCAATGCCAAAGCTGCGGAATGCCGCTAACAAGCCCCGAGGTGTACGGTTCGAATTCGTCGGGAGCACCCGTCCAGGATTACTGTAGTTATTGCTATACGAACGGGGAATTTACCCAGCCGAACTTTAAAGTGGATGATATGGTCGGCTACTGCATCCCTTTTCTAGTGGAACAAGGGATGGACGAGAACACCGCAAGGGCAATGTTGGCAGGGTCGCTTCCAAGCTTGAAGCGATGGTCTGCGGACCCAATCGAGCCTTCCTATTCGTTGGTGCAATTGGATGAACTGAAGCTTGTCGGGATTTCGACGATAACGTCCAATGAACAAGAGTTCGGAACGCAAGGTAAAATCGGCGGATTGTGGGACAAGTTCTGGAAAGATGGCGTACAGCAATCGATTCCGCATTCGTCGGTGGCACCGTCGCAGCCCATCTATGGATGCTATACCGATTACGTAATCGGTGCGGCGGGCGAGTATAAAGTTCTGATAGGCTGCAAAGTTGCCGAGATCGGTTCTCTACCGGCGGGATTGGAGGCCAAAATTCTACCCGCTACACGATATGCCGTCTTTACGACCAGGAAAGGACTAATGCCAGCTGTCGTTATTGAGGCTTGGCAAGCGATCTGGAAATGGTCCACCTCTTCGAAGCTGAAGAGAACGTTTACGGGCGATTTCGAGCTCTATGATGAGCGTTGCTCGGACCCTGAGCAAGCTCAGGTCGATATTTATATTGCGGTCGAATAAACCGACGATAAGGTAGGGACCGACTCAAATGGCGGTAAGCTCACTTAAGAGATAGCTCGCTTGCCCAAAAAACTGCGTGAAAATGAAGAAATGGCGATATCGGAGAAGTCATCCCGGTGTCGCCATTTCGCGATTCCACTGTAACTTTTTTGAGTAGATTATGGGCAAGCGAAAGCCACCCGACCTCTCGCAATTCGCGCTACGATAGTGGCGGTGGCAAATCTCATACCCGCATTCCGTGATTTCTTTGCTCTCATGCACGAAGAAGAGTTTCCCTACGCATTTAATCCGATATCGATGAGAAAAAGAGGACATGTATCTCCTGGAGGAGCGGAGCGTTGGCCTTTGCAGTCGTGAAATTTCCTCGTTATGAGTTTACAAATTCAAATTTTCACGAATGCAACAGCCACCGGAAGGAGATACATGTCCGGCCAAAACTAAAATCGATAACGAAATAAGACAAGGGACTTCCCATCAGTCAGTGAAATGGCTTTTGAGACAGACTCTTTTTGCCGGACAGAAAAAATTTCGACTACTTCCGTACATTTTTACATTCCATTATGGATTGGTATCCCTTACGATAGAAGTATTTAGTTATCGATTTACTCTTTCGCGTCCGTAGCCCACTAGATCAACAAGAGGCAGGGATATCATGTACAAGCTACTTATCGTAGACGATGAAGCATTGGTACGGGAAGCGATCAAGGAACAGATGAATTGGGAACAACTCGGCTTCGTGTGCATCGGCGATTGCGAAGACGGGAAGGAAGCTCTTAAGTTCATCGAGCGGGAGACTCCGGACGTCGTGCTAACCGATATCGGAATGCCGTTCATGAACGGCATTGAGCTGACCGGCGAGTTATCCCTTCATTACCCGAACGTGAAGGTTATTATTCTTACGGGATACGACGATTTCGAGTTCGCTCAGCAGGCTTTGAAGCTGCAAGCCGTGGACTATATTTTGAAACCGGTTACAGCCGCCGAACTCGAAGCGATTGTTTGCAAGTTAGCTCAAGAGATGGATCTCGAGAGAAGACAAATTCAAGATTATGAGCTTCTAAAGCGCCAAATGACGGAAAACATGCCATTGTTGAAGGAGCGATTTCTAGAACGTCTCGTCACCGCTCCGATGACCGGAAAACAAATTAAAGAAAGCTTAAGCTACTTCGAAATCGAATGGAACGGGCCATATCTCATCGAGCTGGCCATCGATGTCGACGAGTTTGAATGGAGCGTGTCTTCGACGCTATCCGATCAGGAGCTTATTCGTTTCGCCGTCTACAATATCGCGCAAGAAATCTCGGCTAAATATACCGGAACGGCTATATTTCGGGATGGGGGGAATCGCGTGCTCGTGCTCCTATCGGGCGAAGATTCCGACGAGCTTCACGATAACGCAATGCTCGTAGCGGAAGAAATCCGCAACGCGGTTACGGCCTATCTCCCTATCAAAATATCGATAGGAATAGGGCATACTAGCCAGTTAACGGAAAATGTTTCGATTGTCCACCAATCCGCTTTGTCCGCTCTAGACTACCGTTACGTTATCGGCATGAACGAGATCATCCGTCTATCCGATATGGAGCAGAGAGAACGTCCTGAATTGTTGTCCGTCGTCACTTGGGAGAGCGAACTCATTACGAAGCTTAAAACAGGGACAACGCAAGAGATGGAAGACTGGCTGAAGAAGTTATTCGCCACGTTCAGGGAGCATGTTTTTCCGATTGATATTTGTTATATCTATTTACAACGCATGCTATTGACCATGATGCACACTTTATATGAGGTTAACAGCCATTATTCGCATGCCTTCGGTGAAGGCGTTAATCCCGTGACCGACATTATTCGTTTGACGAATTTGGATGAAATGGAACAGCAAATGAAAGAATTGTGCGGCAAAGCGGTTACCGTGATCAGAAGCTCGCGCGAGGATCAAAGCGCCTATCAGATCGCTAAGGCTATCGAGTTTGTTAAGATAAGGTATACAGACCCGGAATTATCGCTTAAGTCGGTTAGCCGGCACGTCTCGCTCAGTTCCACCTATTTCAGTAGCCTTTTCAAAAACCATAATGGCAAATCGTTCGTGGAATTCGTAACGCATGTGCGAATGGAGAAGGCTAAGGAATTGCTGAACTTAACGGCGATGAAGAGCTACGAGATCGCTTATGCGGTAGGATATGGCGATCCGCATTACTTCAGCGGCGCATTCAAGAAGCATACGGGAGATACGCCGACGGATTACCGTAACAAAATGATGACAGGGAAAGCGTGATGACAGGTGGGAATCTTCTCTCGGCTTCGAAGCATCCAGACGAATATGGTGCTTGCGTTCGTTATTCTGATCTTAATGACCATTCTCATTATGAGCATCACGTCATACTACTTGACTAAAGAAGCTGTTCACTCGAAGGCGCAAGCTTACACGACGGAGCTTGTGAAACAAGTGAACAACAACATTAAATCTTACGTGAGCGGCATGAAGAGCATGTCCGACCTCGTAGTCGGGAACCATGCGGTTCAGCAATATTTATCAACGGAGAAATTCAATAGCCTCGCCGAGGAGAAGAAAGCCAAAGAAGCCGTCTCCGACATGCTGGAGTCGATGCTTGTATCCAGAACGGATATTTCGTCCGTTAACGTCTTCGGCTACGGTGGGCAGTTCGTAACCGGACGGAAAGATCTGGAGCTTAATCCGTACATCGACATCGCGAGCTTGAGCTGGTACACGAAAGCCAAGGAGGCGGGCGGGGAAAGCGTGATTTCTCCTTCTCACGTTCAGCCGGTTTTCAAGGATCATTATCCATGGGTTGTCTCGCTTAGCAGGGAACTGATCAGCAGGGACGGGGAGACGAAGCTGGGCGTTTTTCTGGTCGATTTGAACTTTAGCGTTATGAACGACATGGTCAAAGAAATAAGGTTGGGCCAAAGGGGTTATTTGTTTATCGTAGACTCCACCGGTAAAATCGTATATCATCCGCAGCAACAGCTGATCTATAGCACTTTGAAGTCCGAGATGATTGATCAGGTACTCGAGATTAAGAACGGGACTTTTACGAGCGATGAAGGCAGCGATAGCCGGATGTATACGGTGCAGGACTCCGATTTCGGCTGGAAGATCGTCGGAGTATCGTATGTGAACGAGCTAGTCGACAACCAGAACGAAGTTCGATTATCCTTTATCATTCTTGGTCTCATCTGTATCGTCATCGCGATCATCATCTCCTTCTTCCTGTCGCAACGGGTTAGCCAACCGATTAAGCAGCTACAGGATTCGATGAAGGAAGTGGAAAAAGGGAATTTCAACATCCACGTAAGCGTTCCGACGACGATCGAAATCGGCAGGCTCGCGCGCGCGTTTAATATTATGGTCGGGAAAATCAAGGAGCTTATGTCGCAGACGGTGCTCGATCAGGAGCAGAAGCGCAAAAGCGAGATCAATGCGCTTCAGGCTCAGATCAATCCGCATTTTCTGTATAATACGCTGGATTCCATCGTCTGGATGGCCGAAAGCAACAAATCCCGCGAAGTCGTATTGATGACCTCCGCGCTGGCTAAGCTGTTCAGGGCGTCCATCAGTAAAGGAGAAGAGCTAGTATCGATCGGCACGGAAATCGAGCATATTACGAACTATTTAATGATTCAGAAGATGCGGTATAAGAACAAGCTTGATTATCAGATCGAAATCGGCGACTCTGTCCAGCATTATTTGACGATTAAAGTGATTCTGCAACCGATCGTCGAGAACGCGATATACCATGGCATCAAGATGAAGCACGGTCCCGGCTTGATTACGATTACCGCCGAGGAAACGGATACGGATATTTATTTGATTATAGAAGATAACGGCAAGGGTATGGACGAAGAAAAGCAACGAACGATTCTTCTGCCGGCACCGCAACTCGGAGAAGGCAGAGGCGTAGGCGTGAGAAACGTTCATGAACGGCTTAAGCTTTATTTCGGAGCGCAATACGGACTGACTTACAAGAGCGCTTTAGATCAAGGGACGACTGTCTACATTCGGATTCCGAAGTCGATTCCGTCGGTGAAGGAGGAACTAGGATGCCTTGGAGACACAAGTGGTCGATAGGGGCGATCGCATTCATTCTCATCGTCATCGCGGGGCTTGTTTATTGGTTCAACGGACTATCCGACAAAAAACCATTGGACATCACGGTGATTATCAAGTCTACCGATAAATCTATCGAGTTCTGGGAAGTGTTGGTCGATGGCATTCACGAAGCCTCCCAGGAGTTCGATACGAACGTTCAAGTGTGGGGCTCCAAGGCCGAGACGGACGTGGATGAGCAGATCGCGCTGGTAGAGAAAGCGATACGAGGTCGGCCGGACGCGATCGTACTAGCCGCGAACGACTATGATCGGTTGGTTCCCGTCGCCGAGAAGGTGAAGAAAAGCGGGATAAAACTTATCATCGTCGATTCGGGGATCGATTCTGATGTAGCGCAAAGCATCGTAGCGACGGATAACGTAAACGCGGGAAAAGAAGCGGGGCAAGCGATGAAACAGCATCTCGAAGGTCCTGCCAAAGTCGCCATCATAAGCTATGTGAAGAATGCCGCCTCTCACATCGATAGGGAAAAAGGGGTCCGCGAAATTCTGTCCGGCAATCCGAATATCGAGCTTTTGGATACCTTCTACGTCGAAGGGTCTGAGCAGAATGCTTACTTAATGGCCAAAGAGATATTGAACGAGTATCCCGATATGCTAGGAATCGTCGGTTTGAATGAGCCGACTACCGTAGGAGCGGGAAGGGCGATCCGGGAGCTTGAGGTGAAAGAGAGGGTCAAGCTGATCGGGTTCGATAGCTCCTTCAATGAAATCAAGTTGCTGGATGAAGGGATTATTAAAGCTACCGTCATTCAGCGGCCTTTCCAGATGGGGTATTTAAGCATCAAGACGGCCGTAGAAGCCGTAAGGGGCAAGAAAATTCCGGGAATCATCGATACGGGCTCCTTGCTCATAACGAAACGAAATATGTACGAAGAAGAAAACCAGAAGCTATTGTTCCCGTTTGTCGGAAACTGAGAGGCTGTTTCAGAAGGTCGAATATCGACTTTCTGAAGCAGTCTTTTTTTGTTTTGCGGGCTTGCAAACCTCATAAATTATTCGACTCATACAGGAAAAAATCACATGTAAGCGCTTCGACTGAACGTGTAAAGTGAATATCAACACCTAGAACAAAGAGATGGGAGGGAAACAGCGATGAGTCAAGTTATCGTGAAGATGGAAGGAATCGAGAAGCATTTCGCCGGAGTTCACGCCTTAAAGGATTGCCAATTCGAACTGCGTTCCGGGGAAGTGCACGCGCTCGTCGGAGAGAACGGGGCAGGCAAATCGACGATGATGAAAGTACTGACCGGCGTCTATGGGAAGGATGAAGGGCGAATTGTGTATCAAGGGAAAGAGGTTCAAGTCCCCGATACGCGAACGGCTCAGAAGCTGGGTATCAGCATGATCCATCAAGAGTTGAATTTGGCTCCTGATTTAACGGTCGCCCAAAATATTTTTATAGGCAAGGAGCCGCGCAAAGCGATTCCGTTGTTCCTTAATGATAAAGAAATGAATCGACAGACGGCAATCTTGCTTAAGCAAATGAATTTGGACATTGAGCCGACGACTCCCGTATCCGAGCTTACCGTGGCCAAGCAGCAAATGGTAGAAATCATTAAAGCGATCTCTTACGATTCGCAGGTCATGATCATGGACGAACCGACGGCTGCGCTCAGCGAAGCAGAGATCGAGGAATTGTTTAAGATGATCGACCGGCTGCGGGCTAAAGGGGTAGGTATTGTCTATATTTCCCATCGTATGGCGGAGTTAAAAAGAATTACGGATCGAATCACGGTCATGCGGGACGGAAGTTATATCGATACCGTGGATACCGCCGGCGTAAGCATCGACCGAATTATATCCATGATGGTAGGCAGAGAGATCTATCAACCGACCAAGCCGGATCGCAGGATGGCCAACGATAACGACGTTGTGCTTGAAGTACGGAATTTGAATCGCGGGAAAGTGCTGCGGGATGTTAGTTTCTCGCTTCGCAAGGGAGAAATTCTCGGCGTAGCCGGGCTTGTCGGAGCGGGCAGAACGGAAACCGCCCGCGCGATCTTCGGAGCTGACCCGGTTGAATCCGGCGACATCTATATTCGCGGAAGCAAGGTAAGGATCTCGGGACCGGATCAGGCTGTAAAATACGGAATCGGGTACTTGTCAGAAGATAGGAAGCATTATGGTTGTCTGCTCGAGATGGACGTGAAAACGAATGTCGGAATCGCCGCATTGGAACGATTCACGAAAGGTTTCGGTTGGATGAGCGACAAACGGATGGCGGATGCGGCGGACAATGTTGTCGGAGAGTTGAAGGTGAAGACGCCGGGCATTGGGCAGAAACTGAAAAATTTGTCCGGCGGCAATCAGCAGAAGGTCATCATCGGTAAATGGCTAACGCGCGATTGCGATATTCTCATCTTCGACGAGCCGACACGCGGAATCGATGTCGGAGCCAAAAGCGAGATTTATAAATTGCTTGAAAGTCTAGCGGCCTCGGGCAAGTCGATTATTATGATCAGCTCCGAGCTGCCTGAGATCTTAAGATTAAGCCATCGCATTATCGTCATGTGCGAAGGCAGAATTACGGGAGAACTGATCAACGATGATCATGCAACCCAAGAACAAATCATGACCTATGCGACGGACAGGATTAGCTAGTAACGGCAATCAGAAAGAGAGGGAGTCTTTATGAAAGCGGCAACGGCAGAAATTCAGAAAAAGCGTTTTGCGGTAAATCCGAGACTGCAGCAGTTTTTAGCGTTCGGAAGCCTGATCTTACTCGTTATTTTTTTCTCATTTGCTTCCGGGAATTTTTTTAACTTCTCTAACATCGTAGGCATTCTGCTCTCAACGGCAGTGATCGGCGTACTGGCGCTAGGAGTTACTTTCGTAATCGTAACCGGAGGCATCGACCTTTCGGTCGGAACGGTCATGACGCTGAGCGCCGTGATGACGGGCGTATTCATCACGATATGGGGCTTGCCGGTATGGGTCGGAATTATCGGGGGCCTGTTGACGGGAGCGCTGTGCGGATTCGTGTCCGGGTTTACGATCGCGCGTCTTGGCATTCCGCCGTTCATCGCCACGTTGGCTATGATGATGATAGCCAAAGGGCTTGCGCTCGTCATTTCCGGTACGAAGCCGATCTACTTCACGGACGACGAAGTGTTCATGGAAATCTCGTTAGGCTCGGTACTGGGCGATCTCATACCCGGATTCAATATTCCGAACGCCGTTCTCGTTTTTTTCTTGGCAGCGGTGATCGGTAGCCTCTTGCTTGCCCGAACGATCGTCGGCCGGTATAACTTCGCAATCGGCAGCAACGAGGAAGCGACACGTCTTTCCGGCGTCAACGTTCGGAAATGGAAAATCATCATCTATATGATTACGGGAGTGTTCACGGGGCTTGCCGGCGTGCTTATGGCATCTCGCCTCAACTCGGCTCAACCCTCGCTTGGGATGGGTTACGAACTGGAGGCCATCGCAGCCGTCGTCATAGGCGGTACCTCGCTTAATGGAGGTAAAGGAACGATAGTCGGTACGGTAATCGGGGCTCTGATCATGAGCGTGTTGACGAACGGGCTTCGTATCATGTCCGTTCCGCAAGAATGGCAAACGGTCGTTGTCGGTTTTGTTATCCTACTCGCCGTATACGCAGATATTTTGCGCCGCCGCAAGGCCTAACGCTGGTATGGTCTCCATCGGAGATTATATAAATCATGCAATGATCATTCATTCAAAGGGGATATGAAGATGAGAAAAGGCTGGCTAATGATGGTATTGGCGCTCGTATTGGTAATCAGCGCTTGCGGTTCGAACAACAACGGCAACAAGGGAAGCTCATCATCACCGTCTGCTTCGCCGAGCGCGGAAGCAAAGGTTGACGGGAAAAAAATGTACATTCCGATCATTTCCAAAGGGTTCCAGCATCAATTCTGGCAAGCGGTTAAAGCCGGCGCGGAGAAAGCGGCTGCCGAGTTGAACGTCGAGATTACTTTTGAAGGTCCCGAAACGGAATCTCAAGTCGACAAGCAGCTTGAGATGCTACAAGTGGGCTTGGACAAGAAACCTAGCGCAATCGGCTTCGCGGCTCTCGATAGCCAAGCATCGATTCCGCTACTGAAGAAAGCGCAAGACGCTGGAATTCCGATCATAGCTTTCGATTCGGGCGTTGAAAGCAATATCCCGGTTACGACGGTAGCAACGAACAATGCCGTAGCAGCAGCTATGGCAGCGGATAAAATGGGAACTCTCATCGGCGGGGAAGGCGAAATCGCAGTCATTGCCCACGATCAAACTAGCCGCACCGGCATTGATCGCCGCGACGGATTCGTGAACCGCATAAAAGAAAAGTATCCTAACGTCAAAATCGTCGACATTCAATACGCCGGTGGAGATCACTTGAAATCGACCGATGCCGCAAAAGCGATCATGCAAGCTTATCCGAATCTGAAAGGGATCTTCGGTACGAATGAAGGCTCCGCGATCGGCGTTATCAACGCGGTAGCCGAAACGAAAAAAGAAGGTAAAATTATCGTTATCGGGTTCGACTCCGGTAAAGCGCAAATCGATGCGGTCAAGAACGGCCTGATGGCGGGAGCCGTCTCCCAGAATCCGGTAGGGATCGGATACGAAACGGTAAGAGCAGCCGTAGCGGCGGCCAAAGGCCAAGATGTCGATCCGGTAATCGACAGCGGCTTCGTATGGTACGACAAAACGAATATCGATAACGAAGATGTCAAAGCGGTTCTATATGAGTAAACGAGATTAGAAAACGAACGATAGAGCAACAGCCAGTCCGAACTCCGAGGGAGTGCGGGCTGGCTGTTTCTAGTTTTTTTTGACTATCATAGGTAGGTATTTCCATTCGGGTGTCGAAATCAATTCATTGAGCCCATCCTTGAGGAGGAATTATAGTGGAAAACCAACCGATCTTTAAAGATAATAATTTCACCATTACTAGGGAACTGTTTATTAGCGGGAATACCCGATTTGCTATCCAACATCTGTGCTCTATTAAACTTACCAAAACGAGAAGACAAATTCCCTATACTTTGTTAGTAATTGAACTTCTCCTCATCGCAACCGGATTCATATGGGACTTCCGTTTTCATTCCATCGTAACGCTATTAGGATTTCTCGGGTTCGTTGCTAACGTGCTGATTTATATTTTCGTGAAACCGGTTCATAAGCTTACGCTTGTATTTTCTTCCGGAGAAAGGGAGATCATCGGAGTTACGGATTATGTTTACTTGGAAGGGCTTGCGACTGCGTTCAGCCGTTCTATCGTAGAGGCGAAGCAGCGTAATTTGATGATCAGCTAGGCGAGGCAGAATGAAAGTGATCCCAAAAATAGGGGCTGATCTGTATGGTCATTTACTAGACCTAACAGATCAGCCCCTTATTTTACTTCGATTCGCCGTTCAGGTAATTGAAGAATGGTCCATCGACCCAGAAATCATACTGGATCAATTTCGCTTTCGGATCAAGCTTCTTGAATCCGGCGGTCACTTCCGCGGATTTTTCTTTTAAGGAGAAGGATTGAGCGTAGTAGTGCCCTTTCTCGATTTTGTTGTTCGTAATTTTTTTATAGTTTTTGAGCTCTGTTAAAGAGAAATACAACGGTTGCCACCAAGAGCCGTAAATAAGGCCGGGTTGGTTATCTTTGTTCTTCTTAGCGAACTTAAGCACGATTTGATCGAAGCGGGCTTTATCCGCAATTGTCGCGAATTCAAACGCCAGATCGTATTCTTTGGCGTATTCGATATAGTTTCCGTTCTCGATCTGCACGACTTCGTACAAGTCCGATACGCCGGGATCTCCCCATTCCTTCAAATAAATGAAGGCCGAAGTTTTGGGCTCGAATTGCACTTTGGCATCGATCTTCTCGCTGCGAAGCAAGCCGATGAGCTGTAGGGCATGTTTAAAGTCGGAGTGTCCGTATACGAGCGACAGCGAATCTATGAAATTAGCATCGTAACGGCTGTCTTTCAGATTGTAGCCCGTCACGAGATTTTCTTTTAACGCTTCGTCTACGACATTCCGCAATTCAGGAGCTTGAATAATGTCCGAAGTCCGATAGGCATCGAATAATTTGGCGTAAATGTCCGAATCCGACGATTTTCCGATATAGTGCTTGTATTGTCCTTTAGTTTCGAGAACTTTGCCTAGCAGGATGGTGGAGAGCGCAGAGGAGGCCGCGCCGTCATTCTTGATTTCTCCATAATAATCGGACGGGAGCAAGCCGGTATCGACTGCGGCTGCCAACGCTTGAGCTTTCTTAGAGCCGTACGCGTCGGACTTCCAGTTCAATTTCAGCTTGGCTAGCGACTTCTTCGTTTTGTCGGCAGGGTATGTATAGGCAAGCTCTTCGAGGTCGGCGGCTTTCAAGGCAAGCTGTACGGCCTCAACCGATTTCAGGCGAACGTTAGATTTGCCGGTCGTGGACACTTCGACCGCGGAAGAAGCAAGGATTGTATTGACGGCAGCAGCGTACTGTCCCTTCGTTACACTATTTCCGATCGTGATATTGTATTTTTCCTTGAGGAATACGGCGTATTCTTTAGCTAGGGGAGACAATGCAAGGACGTTAGATGAAGTGCTGGATGCTGCCGATGACCAGGATGGTGCACCTACGGCGGATGCCGATAAGAGGATGGCGGATGCTAGAAGTAGTTTGGAACCTAATCTGAGTTGTTTTTTCATCATAAAACCTCCAATTATAATGGGATTACTCGGAAATATTAGTGTTGATCATATCACCTCGCTTTGAAAGCTGTCAATCTATTGTTAGTAATCATGCTTTAATAAACTAAGTCGGGGATGGTATACGGTGAGTGAAATAAAGTACCCAATGCGCTTTATGAAGGATTTCCCATAACTTTGTCGTATTTTATATTTTAAATAAATTTGTCAAATTTTTCATAAGTAACTAAGATCAACATAGTTAGATAATGGGAAAGATGAGGTCCTTGAATTGAAAAAAATCCTGATTCTTATACTATCTTCGCTAATCCTCATGGTACTGCCAGCATGTGGTGGCTATTCCAAAGCTGAGAAACGAACGGCTAGAAATAATATGCAAAAGCATCTTGAGGAAAAATATAATCAGGAGTTCAACGTGGCGATCAGTGGAAATGTGCATTACATAACGATTGGCAACCCGTTTGGCGGTGGTATTGCGGGTTTAAAAGCGGAGGCTTATCCCGTTAACGAACCCGAAAGAAAGTTTAGAGTGGAATATTGGGAAAAAAGCAATGTAATTGAAGATGGTTATATGGATTTGATTATGACAGATAGACTGATTGAACAAGTGCGAAAACAAGCGGCTCCTTTGTTGGGGGAATCGATAAAATTGGATGTCGTTTTTGATAATGGCCCATTCGAGAAACTGCCGGATAATAAATTTACATTGGCATCAACATTAGTCGACTATAATGCTGATTATTGGACTGGAATAGATTTTTTTGTCCCCCGCGACGAACCCATCGATAAGCGGAGAGAAGCCGTGATTATAGATGAGCTACAAGATATACTAATAGAAAGTGGTTTGGAAGACTTTCACATCAGTGTTTATTATATGGAGAAAAAAGATTACGATAACTTAGAATCTACTCTAGCCTTAATTGAGGAAAAGAACGGCACTAGTGATTCGATGTCGATGTATGACTATTGTCGACCCAAAGAGTCATGCTGGATCGGTTCTGGAAGTGTTGAAAAGGGAGTAAAGGAATATACGGTGGAGAAAATACAGGAAAGATTTGATTTTAGAAAAGATATTTTGACAGTCGCCCATTCAGGTGAAACTTTGGACGTATACCTTTGTTAGCATTATTGAAGATGTTTCAGTAATCCTTCTTTATCCAACCGATGCATCTTCAACGGCTGTGTATGATTATGTCATTCATAAGGCTGACGGCAAATTGGACGAATTTAAGGATCAACAAATTGAGATTGGAAGAAACGATGTAATAAGGATGAAAAAGGGGGAATATTTGGAGCTTACGACTAAGGGGAGTAATTCTATTCAGACCAATGTTGATAAGAGTCAAATAACCGTTGTGAGAAATTGACAAAGCGGAGCTGTCCCATAAGTGACTTATGGGACAGCTCCTTTCTTCAATATTCGAGTTGGTAAAGTCGTAATAAATAAATGCAATAAGGTAACCGTTTCTTAAGATAAACGGAGGTCCCCCCAAACCCTTCAGTCGAGCTCTTCTTTGACGTCGGCGATGATCTCGTATGATCTCAAGCGGGCTTTGAAATCGTAAATTTGCGATGCGATGATCAGTTCGTTGGCGCCTGTTTCGCGGATGACAGCCTGCATTCTGTCTCTTACTTGGTCTTTGTCTCCGATGACCGCATATCCGAATTGCCTCATAAGGGCCGCTTTTTCCTGGGGCGACCATAAGCCGTCCATGCTATCCACGGGAGGAGGTAATTGTCCGAATCTTCCGCGAATCATGTTAAGGAACGCCTGTTGTTGCGAAGTGGCAAGCCGTCTCGCCGTTTGCTCCGTGTCCGCGGCCGTAACGCTTAGTCCGACCATGACATGGGGCTTATCCAATGCGGCCGATGGCCGGAAATTACTGCGATAGATCTCCAATGCCGGCATTAAATAATCCGGCGCGAAATGGCTTGCGAACGCGAACGGAAGACCGAGCTGGCCTGCCAGTTGAGCGCTGAACCCGCTGGATCCGAGGAGCCAGATCGGGATGTTCAACCCTTCGCCGGGAATGGCGCGGACGATGTTGCTAGCGGATCCCGACGACGGATCGAAGTAAGCGCGAAGCTCGCTAAGGAGCGCCGGAAAATCCTCTCCGCCGGCTCCGAGCCCTCTGCGCAATACGCGCGAAGCGGCTTGGTCGGAGCCGGGCGCCCTGCCGAGACCCAGATCGATCCGGTTCGGGTATAGGGATTCTAAAGTGCCAAATTGTTCGGCGATTACTAGCGGCGCATGGTTCGGCAACATGATGCCGCCCGATCCTACGCGAATCGTCGACGTTCCGGCCGCGACATGTCCAATGACGACCGACGTAGCGGAGCTGGCGATGCCGGGCATGTTATGGTGTTCCGCTAACCAGAAGCGGTGATACCCCAATTTCTCCGCGTGCTGGGCAAGTTCGAGCGTATTGCGTAAAGAAACGGCAGGCGTGCTGCCTTCGATTATCGATGCGAGATCCAGAACCGACAATTTAACGGCTGGGGAAATCGTAGACATGATAGGTGTCCTCCTCGTTTGGCGGAAGTTATTCGTCGTTCATATTCTCGATTAATTTCAGAAGGCATCCGTTTAAGGACGCAAGCTCGTCAAACCGCATACATTCAAGGGACGCTAGATCCGTAAGAGTGCCCAATTGATCTAGCTCGGCAAGAGCTTGTTTGCCTTTGTCGGTTAATTGCACGAGAGTGATACGCCGGTCTTCCTGCGCTTCATACGTCGTAACATATTGGCTTTGCTTCAGGCGCTCGATCATACCGGTCATGTTTTGCTTGGTCACGTGTGTATTTTTTCCCAGTTGTTTAAGGGATAAGTCACCGTTAGACAAGGTGGAAAGGATGAACCATTGATGGACGCTAGTCAGTCCCACCTTAGCTACGTGTTTACGGCCGATGCGTTCAAGCAAGTTGGAGCATCGAAAAATATTCATGACAATATTCCCGTGTAAATGATCGTTTTTATCCAAATGAGCAGCTCCATTAGTCAATATATTGACTATATCCTATTCAATTGAACGGAGGATGTCAAATTGAATAAAATGGTTCGGCCTCATCCTCCGTGAGAACGCTTGAATTGCTCCGGGCTCATCCCCTCGGTTTTCTTAAACACGTAGCTGAAATAGCTAGGCGTTTCAAACCCTACCCGTACCGCGATCTCTTGCATTTTAAGGCTCGGTTCGCGGAACATCCATTCTTTGCTTTTGTTGATTCGCTCGCGATTGACATATTCCATGGGGCGCATTTTTAACGTGATTTTGAACAAGTGACAAAGATGCTGGGCGCTCACCCCGATACATAGCGCCATCTCGTCGATCGTGATCGGGCGATTATAGTTGGCTTCGATGTATTGGGTTACCGGATGAAGTTTCATATAGTTATGTGCGGTAGAAGATGAGCTCGTCCAGACGTTTTTCATAAGATCGAGGAGAAAAGCGTAAAGCAGCTTCGAACATTCCATTCCCACGAAAGGATGGCCGGAGAGCGACATTGCATATATCGTTTTCATGTGCAGGATCAAACTATCCGGTGAAGTAATCGTAAATACGCCCGAGCGCTCGATGCCGGCTTGCCGAAGCAGAGAGGGAATGAGGTTGCCGTTAAAAGAGATCCATTGAACATCCCAGGGCTCCGCTATAGGTTGATAGTGGTGAGCTTCGTTCGCGAATAGGAAAAAGCCTTGGCCTGGTTTGACGACATAACGTTGACCGCCAACGACAAGTTCGCCCATCCCGGAATGCGCCTGCAACCATTGGAAATCGGGGAATCCTTCCGGTCTTCTCGTTCTATCTTGGTTTTCCCAATGTCCGACGCTGGTGAGGTAAATCGGCAACTGAGAGTCGGTTTCCGTTACAATGGGAAAAGAAGGAATGGTCATGTCGCTAATTCCCTTCATATTTTGATAGTTTGACGAAAATCTTTAGATATTAATAGGCTCGAAGTGATCTTATAATACGAATATAGTTATATTATGAAGGGGAGTGGGCAACTTGTCCAAGATAAAATGGATTTACTCGCCGCCGGAGAACGGTTACCCGGAGTGGAACAATAATCCCGAGATTTATGAACTGAACCGGATGGAAGCCCACGCGACTCTCATCTCGCATGACTCTCTAGAAGAAGCCCTGAAGGGCGAACGGAAATTATCCAAGCATTACTTATCGCTGAATGGGATGTGGAAATTCTCGTTTGCGGAAAATCCGGACAAGCGGATTAAGAACTTTTACGAGCTAGAATTCGATAATAGCGGATGGTCCGAGATCAAGGTTCCCGCCCATTGGCAACTGCAAGGTTACGATTATCCGCAGTATACGAACGTCCGATATCCATGGATCGATTCCGAACCGCTTAAGCCTCCGTTCGCACCAACGAAATATAATCCTGTAGGTTCTTATATGACAATGTTCGAAGTGCCTCAAGGCTGGCAAGACAAACCGGTATTCATTAGTTTCCAAGGCGTCGAATCGGCTTTCTACGTCTGGTTAAACGGACAATTGGTCGGCTACAGCGAGGATACGTTTACGCCCGCCGAGTTCGACTTGACCCCGTATTTGGTTGAAGGCGAGAACAAGCTTGCGGTTGAAGTCTATCGCTGGTGTGATGCAAGCTGGCTAGAAGATCAGGATTTCTGGCGGATGAGCGGGATTTTCCGCGACGTGTATTTGTTTACGGCACCGGAAACGCACATTTACGATTTTTTCGTGAACACCGATTTGGACGAGCAATTCCGCAACGCGCGGCTTAGGATCGATGCAAAGATTCGCAATGAATTCGGTAGGGATTTCGGCGTAATGGCCGTAGAGGCGGAACTATACGATGGCCAGAACCGGCAGATCTTGAAGCAGCCATTAAGGATGGAGGCTGCGATCGGCTCGCGACAATCATTGAACATTCAAGGGTCGACCGAAGTGGAGGCTCCTTTGAAGTGGAGCGCGGAGCATCCGAATCTATACACGCTCGTTCTTCGACTAACGAATGAGCAAGATCAGGCGGTTCAATTCGTCAGCTGCAGGATCGGCTTCCGCGCGTTCGAGATCAAAGACGGACTCATGCGGATCAACGGGCAGCGAATCGAATTCAAAGGCGTTAACCGGCATGAGTTCTCAACCGATACGGGACGCGCGCTTGGTGAAGAGGACATGATCACCGACATCAAGCTGATGAAAGCGTACAATATCAATGCCGTTCGAACGTCGCATTATCCGAATAATCCGAGATGGTACGAGCTGTGCGATGAATACGGACTCTACGTGATCGATGAAACGAACATGGAAACTCATGGGTCTTGGGATTACGGGCAGCAGGAAGAACTCGACACCGTACCGGGGAGCAAGCCGGAATGGCGAAATAACGTCATCGACCGGTGCAATTCCATGTTGCAGCGCGATAAGAACCACCCTTCGATCGTCATCTGGTCGCTAGGCAACGAAGCTTGGGGCGGAGATAATTTCGTGCATATGCATGACTATTTGCGCGCTGCCGATCCTTCGCGGGTCGTTCACTATGAAGGAATATTCCATTGTCGGAAATCCGAGGCGGCTTCCGATATCGAGAGCCAGATGTACACGAAACCTCGGGACATCGTGGAATACGCGCTCAGAAAGCCGGCGCCAACCAAGCCGTTTATCCTCTGCGAATATAGCCATGCCATGGGAAATTCCTGCGGCGGTTTGTCCGAATACACGGAGCTGTTCGAGAAATATCCCATCCTGCAAGGCGGTTTCATCTGGGATTGGGTAGATCAGGCGATTCGTGTGACCGACGCGCAAGGAAATTCACACCTGGCATACGGCGGCGATTTCGGAGAATCTCCGCATGACGGCAATTTTTGCGGCAACGGCCTTATTTTCGCGGATCGTACGGTATCGCCCAAGCTGCATGAAGTGAAAAAATGCTACCAGAACGTCAAATTTACGGCGGAAAACTTGGCGGAAGGCCGATTCGTCGTCAACAATCGGTATTTGTTTACGGACTTGGAAACGTATGAACTGGTATGGGAAGTCGAAAATAACGGTATTCTTGTCAGCGAGGGCGAGTTGGACGTTCAAGCCGCTCCTGGCCAATCCGTTGTCGTGGATCTCTTTCACACCTATCCGGCGGAAGCGAGTATCGAAGATGAATACGTGCTCACCTTAAGCATGAGACTGAAGCAGCGTACGGCTTGGGCGGAAGCCGGTCACGAGCTTGCGTACGAGCAGTTCGTGTTGCCGATTGAGGTACAGGCTTTAATAGGGGAAGAAGCAATGATTAACGCTGCGGTACAGTCGATAAGAAATGGACAAACTTGGATTGTTAACGGCGAAGGTTTCTCGGTTAGCTTCGATTGTTCGACCGGGGATCTCGTTTCCTATCGGGTGAAGGGCACGGAGCTGCTTGCGCAAGGATTGGCGCCGAACTTCTGGCGCGCATACACGGATAACGACAGAGGCAACGGGCATCCTGATCGCTGCGCGATATGGAGGGAAGCGGGACTTAACCGCAAGCTGTTGAAGTTTACGTCCTCTTCCACTTCGACGGTAGCTGAAGTCATCGTGGAGTATGTGCTGCCTACGAGCCCCGTCTCCGCTTGTACGTTAACCTATTCGATTCGCGGAAACGGCGAGACCGGGGTTCGGCTTGAACTGAATCCGGGCAGCGGACTTCCGGAAATTCCGGAAATCGGAATGATTTTCGAGATGGACTCTTCGTTCGATACTATCTCGTGGTACGGCAGAGGTCCTCACGAAAATTACTGGGATCGTAGCGCCGGAGCGCGGTTGGGACTGTTTTCTGGTAAAGTAAACGAACAAGCGGCTCCTTATTTGAGACCGCAAGAAACAGGCAACAAGACGGAAGTTCGTTATGCTACGCTGACGAACGTTGACGGTCTTGGAATCAAGCTTGAAGGAGCGCCGGTATTCGAACTAAATGCGTTGCCGTACACGCCCCATGAACTGGAACGATACGATCATCAACATTTGTTGCCGCCTTCTGAGAAGACGGTCGTGCGCGTTAACTACAAACAAATGGGAGTCGGAGGCGACGACAGTTGGGGCGCTCTTACGCACCCCGAGTATACGTTATTCGCTAATCGGACATACGGATATGCTTTTGTGATCAAAGGAATCGTTGGTTAAAAAGACGGACCGGTTTGATCAAATAAGATGAACTTTGCAGGAGGAACATATGGGCATTTACTATAACGCGGAACATCGCGTATTTCATTTGCAAGGACCGAATACGAGTTACGTTATCCAATTGAATAAGAACGGTGTCCCAATGCACGCTTACTGGGGACGTAAAGTGTCGGATGCGCCATGGGACGGAATGCTCGATTTCATTGAGCGCTCTTCTTTCTCGCCGAATCCTTATCCGGAGGATAGAACCATCTCGTTCGATACGCTTCCTCAAGAATACCCGGCATACGGAACGAGCGATTTTCGGCATCCGGCGTATCAAGTCCAACTTGCGGATGGTTCTACGATTACGGAGCTTGCCTACGTTGAGCATCGGATCGTGAATGGTAAGCCGAAGTTAAGCGGATTGCCATCCACGTATACGGAAAAGGATGAAGAAGCTCAAACGTTGGAACTAGTCCTTCAGGATGAAAAATCGGGTATGTGTGTCGTGCTTTCATACTCTGTATTTACGGACCATGATGCGATCGTCAGATCGGTTAAGCTAATTAATCAGGGTGGAACGACGCTGCGATTGCTCCGGGCGCTTAGCGGAAGCGTAGATTTCCGTCATGATCAATTCCACTTTCTGCAATTGTCGGGAGCTTGGGCTCGCGAGAGGGACTTATACAGGCGGCAAGTCGTGCCGGGAATTCAATCCGTCGAGAGCCGCAGAGGTTCAAGCAGTCACCAACAAAATCCATTCATCGCATTAGTCTCGCCTAACGCGGATGAAGAAAATGGCGAAGCATACGGCTTTAGTCTTGTATATAGCGGAAGCTTCGTCGCTCAGGCAGAAGTTGACCAGTTCCGGACAACCCGGGTATCGGTTGGAATTAATCCTTTTGACTTCGAATGGCGGTTAGAGCCGGGCGAAGAGTTTCAAACCCCCGAGCTCGTCATGGTTTATTCGGACGAAGGATTAGGAGGAATGTCGCGCTCGTATCACCGGTTATACCGCAGCAGACTGTGTCGCGGAACTTATCGGGACCGGACAAGGCCGGTACTCGTGAATAATTGGGAAGCGACGTACTTCCAATTCAATGCCGACAAGATTGAGAATATCGCCAAAGTCGGGCAGGAGCTCGGGATCGAGCTGTTCGTGCTAGATGACGGCTGGTTCGGCCATCGAGACAGCGACGACTCTTCGCTCGGTGACTGGAAAGTCGATTATCGCAAGCTGCCAGGCGGCTTAGCCGATCTGGCGTCGCGGGTGAACCGACTCGACATGCAATTCGGTTTGTGGTTCGAGCCGGAGATGGTTTCGCCGGATAGCGAGCTGTATCGCGCCCATCCGGATTGGTGCTTGCATGTCGAGGGCCGTCGAAGAACGGAAGCGAGGCAACAGCTAATACTAGATCTATCGCGCGAAGACGTGTGCGATTACTTGATCGAATCGGTAAGTTCCGTGTTGCGCTCCGCTCCCATTACTTACGTCAAATGGGATATGAATCGAAACATGACGGAGATCGGCTCGGCATTGCTGCCATCGCAGCGCCAGCGCGAAACAGCGCATCGTTACATGTTGGGGCTCTATCGCGTGCTCGAGACGATCACTTCCGAGTTTCCGGACATCCTGTTCGAGAGCTGTTCCGGCGGAGGCGGCCGTTTCGATCCGGGGATGCTTTACTACATGCCTCAGACATGGACTAGTGATAACACGGATGCCGTCAGCCGTCTGCGAATTCAGTACGGAACGAGCATGGTATATCCGGTCAGCGCTATGGGTGCCCACGTATCCGCGGTGCCGAACCATCAAGTGCACCGGATGACTTCGCTGAAGACGCGCGGTGACGTCGCGATGTCGGGCAATTTCGGTTACGAGCTTGACCTGACTCAGATGACGGATGAAGAGAAGGCGCAAGTTAAAGATCAAGTGGAGCAGTATAAAGACATTCGCCACTTGGTGCAGTTCGGCGACTTCTATCGCCTTAGAAGTCCGTTCGAAGGCAACGATACCGCTTGGATCATGGTTGCCGCGGATCGTTCCGAGGCATTCGCGGTTTATATCCGCGTATTGGCCGAACCGAATGCTCCGCTGGATTGGCTGAAGTTCCGGGGGCTTGACGCCTCGGCCCGTTACCGGGTGGAGGGCAGCGGTGCCGTCTACGGCGGGGACCAATTAATGTACGCCGGTGTCCCGATCCCTCGCCTTCATGGCGACTATCAAAGCCATGTGTGGCGCCTTGTTCGTGTGTAGAGTGGCAATCGCTACCCTGTAGTCCTCCATTTGCATATTTCTCCAATAACTTGAAGAGACTATCCTCTTGGAGGTGGTCTCAATGGATCAACAAAGCGACAAGCAGCAGATCGTAGCCGTACGCAAGAACGGCGACGGAGATATCGTGGAGTTCCAGTTGTCTTCAGGCCAAGTCGTCGGCTACAAAGAAGCGCAGCAAATGGCGAAGAACGAGCAGATCGAGAACGTTAACGTATTCAAGGGACGCGACGGGGACGAGCATCTGCGTTCCGATCCGGACGGCCGAGAAGATAACAATCTCGATAATTTGCCGACATTCTAAATTAACGCAAGGAAACCGTTGCACTAGGGACGGTTTCTTTGTTTTTTTCAATAATAGGCCGCGCTCTATCAACTCGTATGTACAACATCATATTATTTGTTAATAAGACCATACAACCTAATCGAAATTATAAAATAATATGTTGTCATTAGCGCATTCGCGCTGTAGAATGAAACTGTAATCATGTACGTACAAGTTGATCATACCTATACGATACTTAGGAGGATTCCTTCATGTTGCAGTTGAAACCTTACGTGTTCTGGTTTGTTACGGGTAGCCAGCATCTATACGGTCCGGAAACGCTGGAAGAAGTCGCTTCCCATTCCGAGGAAATTGCCAAGAGCTTGACGAGTGACCCGGCTATTCCATTCCCGGTTGTCTTCAAGCCTGTTGTCAAAACTCCCGAGGAAATTCGCCAAATCTGCGTAGCGGCTAACTCTGACGATAGCTGCGCAGGGATCATCACGTGGATGCACACTTTCTCTCCTGCTAAGATGTGGATAGCCGGATTGTCCGAGCTTCGCAAGCCATTGCTTCATCTCCATACGCAATATAACCGCGACATCCCTTGGGATTCGATCGATATGGATTTCATGAATACGAATCAAGCCGCTCATGGCGATCGGGAATACGGCTTTATCGGAGCGCGCATGGGAATCGCCCGCAAAGTGGTTGTCGGCCACTGGCAAGACCCGCAAGTGCGTTCGCGTATCAGCGGCTGGGAACGCACGGCGGTTGCATTCGCGGAAAGCCGTCAATTGAAAGTTGCGCGATTCGGCGACAATATGCGTCAAGTTGCCGTTACCGAAGGGGATAAAGTAGAAGCGCAAATCAAGTTCGGCTGGGCTGTGAACGGATACGGCGTAGGCGATCTGGTTGAACGCGTCAATGCGGTGTCCGACGCTGCTGTTAACGAGTTGCTAGCGGAATATGCGGATAAGTATGTCATTGTAGAGGAAGGGCGTACGGAAGGCCCGATTCGTAATGCAATCGCCTATCAAGCGCGGTTGGAGATCGCGTTGAAGTCTTTCCTGGAAGAAGGCGGATTTACGGCGTTCACGACTACTTTCGAGGATTTGCACGGCTTGGAGCAATTGCCGGGCTTGGCGGTCCAGCGGCTGATGGAGCAAGGCTACGGCTTTGCGGGCGAAGGGGATTGGAAAACGGCAGCTCTTACGCGGTTAGTGAAGATTATCGCGGGAGGCGTGGACACTTCGTTCATGGAGGATTATACGTATCATTTCGAGCCGGGCAACGAACTCGTGTTAGGGGCTCACATGCTGGAGGTTTGCCCGACTTTGGCAGCTTCCAAGCCGCGCATTGAAGTGCATCCGCTTGGAATCGGAGGCAAAGCGGACCCTGCCCGGATCGTCTTCGACGGCAAAGGCGGCTCTGCGATAAACGTCTCGGTCGTCGACATGGGCAACCGTTTCCGCATGATCGTTAATGAAGTCGAGGGCGTACAAGTCGACAAGGCGATGCCGAAGCTTCCGGTAGCTCGCGTATTGTGGAAACCGCAGCCGTCGTTGCAGTTGGGAGCCGAAGCGTGGATATTGGCGGGCGGCGCGCATCATACCGTGTATTCTTTCGCCGTTACGACGGAGCAAATGCTCGATTTTGCGGAAATCGCCGGAATCGAATGCGTCGTCATCGATAAGAACACCACATCCGTGCAATTCCGTAACGAGCTGCGTTGGAGCCAGGTTGCTTGGAGATAATGATATTACGCAATTAAGTTAACGGAACACCTCGCGCAACATCGGCGGGGTGTTTTTGTCATTCCCGTAAGGGGCGCGAAACGAATTAAAATCGTAAGCAGGAGAATAGGGAATGGAATACGAATTAATGGATTGACATACAAATAATTCAATGTGGAGGAGGTTCCACAAACTTTCTTACGACTTTTTTGAAAATGAGGTGAATCTTTTCATGAAATTCGCTATAATGAATGTAAGTTTCATGTAAATTGTCAGGTAAGTTTACATTCATTTAACATTGAGCGAACAAAAATCAACAAACCCAGCTATGCCCTATTCGTCGGGAGGTGATTTTGCATGCAGGCTCCGCCGGCTTTAGTTTCATCCGACGACCTGTACTTGTTCAATACCGGGCAGCTTTTTCGCGCCTATCGCACATTCGGGGCACATTCCATGGAATTTGATGGCCGGCATGGCGTTCGTTTCGTTTTATGGGCTCCTCATGCTCGCCAAGTACGCATCGTTGGCGATTTTAACGGCTGGAACAGCGACGAACGGATTGCGGATATGACGCAAGTGGGTACGACGGGCGTGTGGATTGCATTCGTCCCGGGTATCGGCGAAGGTGCCCGCTACAAGTACGAGATCTTGAACGAAAGAGGAGAACGGCAACTGAAGTCCGATCCTTTCGGATTTCAATGCGAATTAAGACCGAATACCGCGTCTATCGTCACTTCCCTTCAACATCACGCATGGGAGGATCAGGAGTGGATCGATAACAAAAAGAAACATCCGCCCTACCACAAACCTATGCTCATCTACGAGGTTCATCTCGCTTCGTGGCGAATGGACGCCCCCGAGCAATTTCGCGATTATGAACAACTGGCGCATGAGCTCGTCGACTATGTCAGTTCCATGGGGTATACCCATATTGAAGTATTGCCACTCACCGAACATCCCTTTGATCGTTCTTGGGGTTATCAAGCAACGGGATATTTTGCGGCAACGAGTCGATACGGACCATCCGAAGGGTTAAAAAAGCTCGTCGATTGTTGCCACCGGCGCGGGATCGGAGTATTGCTGGATTGGGTGTGCGGACACTTCTGCAAGGATGATCACGGGCTCAGGCTGTTCGACGGCACGCCGACCTATGAGCCAGCGGATTTCCGCCGGGCGGAAAAGCCGCTATGGGGAACGTTGGCTTTCGATTTCGGAAAGCCGCAAGTGCAAAGCTTCCTACTCTCCAACGCCTTATTTTGGTTGGATGTCTATCATATCGACGGGTTGCGGGTTGATGCCGTTGCCAGCATGATCGAGCTTAACTTCGACAAGCCGGAGTCGATGCGTACGGTTAATCGTTACGGCGGAACTGAGGATCTCGAAGCTCTCCATTTTCTACGCAAGCTGAATGAAACCGTGTTTCAATATTATCCCGAGAGTCTCATGATGGCAGAAGATTCTTCCTCCTATCCTGCAGTCACATCGCCCACTTACCTTGGAGGCCTCGGATTCAACTACAAATGGAATATGGGCTGGATGAACGACATGCTCCGCTATATGGAGACGGATCCTTCCCACCGCTCAAGCCATCATTCTCTCATCACTTTTTCCCTTCACTACGCCTTTTCCGAAAATTACGTTTTACCTCTGTCACACGACGAAGTCGTTCACGGCAAGCGTTCGATGTTAAATAAAATGCCGGGCGATTATCGCGAAAAGTTCGCCAATCTTCGCTTGTTCTACGGGTATTGGATGACTCATCCCGGCAAGAAACTGCTCTTCATGGGCGGGGAGTTCGGACAATTCGACGAATGGAAGGATTACGCCGGATTAGACTGGAGCTTGCTACAGTACCCGATGCACGACAGCATGCATCAATACGTTCGGGAATTAAACCAACTATACGTGGATCAACCTGCACTCTGGGAGAATGATCACCAGCAAAGCGGATTTGAATGGATCGACGTCAACAACGCCGCGCAATGTATCCTCTCCTTTCAACGAAATGATAAACAGCTCGAAGCTCCTATCGTTACGGTTTGTAATTTTTCCAGGGAAACGCACCCTATCTATCGAATCGGAGTGTCTAAACCCGGTAAGTATCGGCTATTGCTTAATAGCGATAGATCGGATTACGGAGGGGGAGGACACGAGATGCCTTCCCAAGCGGTAGCGCAAAATATCCCTCAGCATGGCAAAGCTTACAGCATAGAAGTAACGGTGCCCGCTTTATCCGTCCAGCTTTGGAAGTCAGAGACAGCTTGATCAGACGCAAAGATCGTTCAGCTTAATGACATTGAAGCCGTTTTTACTCGGGAAGGAGTGAAGTTCATGCGCAAAAATGAATGTATTGCCATGCTGCTGGCTGGCGGAGAAGGACGCCGCTTGGGGGTATTGACTAAAGATTTGGCGAAGCCTGCGGTGCATTTCGGGGGCAAATATCGCATTATAGACTTCACCTTAAGCAATTGCGTGCATTCCGGAATCGAGACCGTCGGAGTGCTTACTCAATACCAGCCGCTAGAATTGACCCAGCATCTCGGAATTGGTACGCCTTGGGGATTAGATCGCCGAGAAGGCGGGATGCACGTTCTGCCTCCTTACGTCCGCCAGAAAGGCGGCACTTGGTACAAGGGGACGGCAAACGCCATCTATCAGAATTTAGGATTCATTGAACGTTACGATCCGGAGTACGTGCTCATTATTTCCGGCGATCATATTTATAAAATGAACTACGACCTTCTATTGAATGCCCATAAAAAGAACAACGCGGACGCGACGATCGCCGTCATCAGCGTGCCGTGGGCGGAAGCGAGCCGGTTCGGCATTCTTAGCGTGGACGATGACGGAAGAGTCGTGGAATTCGCGGAAAAACCGAAAAAGCCGACTAGTAATCTCGCGTCTATGGGCGTCTATATGTTTAATTGGTCGGTATTGAAAGAAGCTTTGATTCGGGACGAGGCGGATCGGCTTTCTTCTAACGATTTCGGCAAAGATATTATTCCGACTTTGCTCGAAGATGAAGCACGGCTGTATTCCTATCAATTCGACGGCTATTGGAAGGATGTCGGTACGATCGATAGTTTGTGGGAGGCGAATATGGACCTGCTCGAAGAGAAGCCTTCGCTACGGTTGAACGACCGTTCTTGGCGTATCTTTTCCGCAAGCCCGAACCAACCCGCCCAATACGTTGCGCCGACCGCTAAAGTGCAAGGTTCTCTAATCAATGAAGGCTGCGTCGTCGAAGGGAAAGTGAACCGTTCCGTACTATTCCATGGGGCTCGCGTTGGCGAAGGCAGCGTTGTCGAGGATTCGATTCTAATGCCCGGGGCGATCGTCGGTAACCATGCCCGCGTCATTCGCGCAATCGTTGGGGAAGGCGCGGTTGTCGGGGAAGGCTGTCAAGTAGGCAGCGTGGAAGCCGAGGAAATTGCCGTAGTGGGCAGTGGGGAAACGATCCGCCCGTTAGCGGAACTTAAGGAGGCGGAGCCGGTATGAAGTTATCCGTAATGGGAGTTATCAATTTAATCCATGAAGCGGACGAGATGGAAGCTTTGACGGCGAATCGCTGCTTGGCGACGGTACCGTTCGGCGGACGTTATCGCTTGATTGACTTTACGCTATCCTCGATGGTGAATTCCGGCATCCCGAAGGTTGCGGTATTCGCTCACCGGAAATTCCGCTCGCTGATGGACCATCTCGGCTCAGGGAGCAACTGGGATCTTCACCGCAAGCAAAGCGGACTGTTCGTGTTGCCCCCCTCCATGGAAGATCAAACGGATTTCGGCCGCGGCGACTTGTACCATTTCTACCGCAATCGCGATTATTTCGCCCGCAGCCCGCTTGAGTACGTTGTTATCTCGCGCAGCCATATGGTTTGCAACGTAGACTTCGGCAAGGTGCTGGAGCACCACAAGGAAACGGGCGCGGACATCACGGTCGTGTGCAAACAGAGTCCGGAAGGCATGCCGGGCTTAGCTCGCAAAGCGAAGGTGAATTCCGCAGGGCGAATAATCGAGATGCAAGACCATTTCGGTCGTTTGGACAGCGACATCGTATCTATGGAGATGTATGTGCTTAGCAAGGATTTGTTGCTGGATCTAGTAGAAACGTCCTTGGCGCAAGGCCGCGATCATTTCGTCCGGCATTCCATCCTGTCGCGCTTGAATCAATTGCAAGTAAACGCCTATATGCATGAAGGGGTACTCGGCGTTGTTAATAATATTGCTGCGTATTATCAGCATAGCATGGAGTTGTTGCGTCCCGAGGTTTGGCACGAGTTGTTTTTCAAGCCGGGCTCGATTTATACGAAAGTTAAGGATGAACCGCCGACGCATTACCGGAACGGAGCCGACGTTACGCATTCCCTTATCGCCAACGGCTGCGATATCGAAGGGACGGTAACCAATAGCATTTTGTTCCGCGGGGTTAAGGTGGCTAAAGGCGCGGTCGTGCGCAATAGCATCGTGATGCAGAATGGAATAGTCGGAGAGAACGGGTCGCTTGAAAATTGCATCCTGGACAAAGAAGTGGAAATCAGAGCGCAGCAGCAGCTTAAAGGGTCGTCCGAAATGCCGTTTATCGCTTTGAAGCGGAAAGTCATATAAATAGGAGTTGACCGCATGCGGGTTATGTTCGCGGCGTCGGAAGCGATGCCGCTCGTGAAAACAGGGGGACTGGCCGATGTCGTCGGCGCGCTTCCAAAGGCGCTCGCCAAGCGAGGCGTTGATGTAACCGTCGTTCTTCCGAAATACGGTGAAATTCCGCAGGCCATCGCCGATGCTGCCGTCACTCTCACCGTGATGGAGGTTCAGTTGGGGTGGCGCAGACAGTATTGCGGAGTTCAGGAAGTGACGCTGGACGGGGTTCGTTTTCTGCTCATCGATAATGAATTTTATTTCAAGCGGGGTTATTTGTACGGATACGGAGACGAGGCGGAGAGGTTTGCCTTCTTTAGCTTCGCGGTAATAGAAATGCTGGGCAAGCTCGATCGGATGCCGGATATCCTTCATTGCCACGATTGGCAAACCGGGTTGATACCGTTTCTACTGCGGACGCGATACGCTAATCGTCCGGGATATCGGGATATCCGCACGGTGTTCACGATTCATAATCTCCAATATCAGGGCGTTTTCTCGCGCGAGCTGTTGCAGGATTTGCTGGCGACGGGGGACGATTCCTTCACGGGAGACAGCCTCGAATTTTACGGAGCGGCAAGCTGCATGAAGGCGGGTCTTCGTTTCGCGGACAAGCTGTCTACCGTAAGCAATACTTATTCATACGAGATTCAGACGGAGGAGTACGGCGAGAAGCTCGACGGAGTGATTCGTCAGCGATCGCACGATTTGTGGGGAATCCTGAACGGTATCGACACGGATGTTTACGATCCGATGAATGATCCGAATCTGGCGGTGCCGTACCGGAATTCCCCCGCTAAGAAGAGCATGAACAAATTAGCTCTTCAGCAAGAGCTGGGACTGCCGATAGACGCCTCTGTGCCGATGTTCGGCGTCGTCTCGCGATTAACTGGACAGAAGGGCTTCGACTTGATTGGAGCGGCATTGCCGGAAATGATGAAAGAAAATATTCAGCTGGTCGTTCTTGGATCAGGCGAGCCCGACATCGAGCAAATGCTCCGCGATGCGCTACACAAACACAAGGAGAAGATCGCACTTTGGTTTGGATTTAACGAAGGTTTGGCGCGGCGAGTGTATGCGGCATCCGACATGATCTTAATGCCATCCCGGTTCGAGCCGTGCGGCTTAAGCCAATTGATCGCTTTGAGATACCGAACCGTCCCGATCGTAAGAGAAACGGGAGGTTTACGTGACACTGTGGAATCGTATAACGAATATACCGGAACAGGGAACGGATTTACGTTCGGCCCTGCAACCGTGCACGATTTGCTATTTACGGTACGTCGAGCTTTGTCTTACTACGGCAAGGAAGAGCATTGGAATCGGATTGTGGCTAACGGTGCCAAGAAGGATTACGGCTGGGAATCTTCGGCACGATTATATTACAAACTATATCGCGAACTCGTCAGCTAAGAAGGAGAGGGATTGGCATGGCACGACATCTTGTCATTGGTAATGGGAAAATGCTAGTCAATTTGGACAGCAACTGTTTTGTTCGCGACGTTTATTTTCCGTTCGTAGGCCAGTTGAATCATGTGGGGGGTCACGCTTGCCGCTTCGGAGTATGGTGCAACGGAGCGTTCGCTTGGCTGGATGATCCGGAGTGGATGATCGAGCTCGGTTATATCGAAGACTCGCTGGTCACGAACGTGACCGCCCGGCATGAACGATTAGGACTGGAGCTACAGCTTAACGACGGCATTCATCAACGGGAGTGTATTTTCTTAAAACGCGTTGTGGTGCGGAATTTAGGCGATACCGATAAGGATGTCCGGGTGTTTTTCCATAATGACCTGATGATCGACGGCAATGAGGTCGGGGATACGGCGGCCTTCTATCCGGGAAATCGGACTTTGTTTCATTACAAGCGCTCATCCTACTTTATGTTCAACGGCAGATCCGAGCAGGGCGGCATCTACCAGTTCTCGACGGGCGTCAAACGTTTCCAATCCGCCGAAGGCACTTGGAGGGACGCGGAGGATGGCGAGCTAATGGGCAATGCGATTTCTCAAGGTTCCGTGGACAGTACGATCAGCTTCCGAACGAACGTTCAGCCGGGCAACGAGAAAACGATCTATTACTGGATGTCCGTCGGATCCGATATGGAGGAAGTGAAGCGGCTTGACCAATATGTGCAGGAGAGCCATCCGGAGAAACTGCTCAGCCGCATCGTCATCTACTGGAATCACTGGCTGGAGAAGGTGAACGACCGCTTCGGCGATTTGCCGGCTCACGTTAGCCGCCAATTCAAGCATAGCTTGCTTATCGTAAGGACGCAGATCGACGAACGAGGGGCTATATTGGCCGCGAACGATACGGATATTCTGCAATACAACCGGGACCATTACAGTTACATGTGGCCGCGGGATGGAGCGCTGATCGCCGACGCGATGTCGCTTGCCGGTTATCACGGAACGATTTCTCCTTTTTTCCATTTTTGCGGGCGCAACCTGTCTCCGGAAGGATATTTGCATCACAAGTATAATCCGGATGGGACGGTAGGCTCTAGCTGGCATCCCTATGTCGTTCAGGGAGTTCCTCGCCTGCCGATTCAAGAAGACGAGACGGCGCTCGTGCTGTACGCGCTTTGGAAGGATTATGCGAGGCACGGGGAGATCGAGCTGTCGCAATCGTTGCACAGCACATTGATCAGGAAAGCATCCGCGTTTCTATGCGAATATATGGAGCCCGACTTGGGCCTTCCTAAGCCTAGCTACGATCTATGGGAAGAACGGTACGGCATCTGGACGTATACGGTCGCTTCCGTATATGGCGGGTTGATGGCGGCGGCCTACTTCGCCGACTTATTCGGGGATTACGATCGCAGCGATCAATATCGCGTCGTGGCCGATCAGATCAAGCAAGGGATCGTAACGCATCTCTGGGACGAGGAGGCCGGCAGATATGCTCGCGGCTTGATCTTCCAAGATGGACAATGGGTAAAGGATATGACGGTCGAGAGCAGTTTGTTCGGATTGTTCGAGTTCGAGGTGTTCCCGGCGGAAGACGACAAAGTATCCCGCACGATGCACGCCATCTCGGAGAAGCTTCGCATCCAGACGGACGTGGGCGGAATCGCGAGGTATACGAACGATTATTACTTCCGTCAATCCGATGACATCGACAAAATACCGGGCAACCCGTGGATTATTTGTACGCTGTGGGTAGCCAACTTCCAGATCGAAACCGCCAAATCGGTTGAAGACTTGGAAGAGCCGCGCAGGACGCTCGAGAAAGTGACGACGTTCGCCCTTCCGGGAGGGAATTTGCCTGAGCAAGTCCATCCGGAAACGGGATCGCCGATCTCGGTTGCGCCATTGACTTGGTCGCATGCCACATATGTTTCTACGGTATGTAAGTACGTGCGGAAGTTGGAGCAGTTGAAGTCGTCTTCTTGAGTGGAATAAAGCCAAACAGCTGGAGTAAATGTGCTGTTTGGCTTTTCTTTTGGCATTCTGAATTGGTAGAATAGAGAAGTGCATATGAACACGCGTTCATAATCAACTTCATGTCAAAGGAGCAATCGGCCAATGAAATATCGTCCGCTTGGAAATACGGGTATGAACGTCAGCGAAATAAGCTTCGGAACATGGGCGATCGGAGGATCGTGGGGTCAGACGGACGAGAAGGAATCGTTGCGTTCGCTGGACAAAGCGATGGACGAAGGCGTCAACTTTTTCGATACCGCCGATGTCTATGGCGATGGCAGAAGCGAACGCTTACTATCGCAAGCGACGAAAGGGAAAGAAGAACGGATTCACATCGCGACTAAGTTTTGCAGAGCCGGGGATATTCACGACCGTGCGACATACTCGGAAGATCGGGTTCGTCAATGGTGCGAAGGCAGCTTGAAACGATTGAACCGCGAAACGATCGATCTCTATCAAATTCATTGCCCGCCGCTTGAAATTCTGAAAGAAGGATCCGTATTCGAAGTGTTGGACAAGCTGAAATCCGAGGGGAAAATCCGTTCATACGGCGTCAGCGTAGAGAGCGTGGAGGAAGGTCTGTTTTGCCTGAATCAGCCGGGAGTGCAAGCGTTGCAGATCATTTTCAATTTGCTGCGCCAGAAGCCTCTTGCACAATTGCTGCCTAAGGCGAAGCAAAGCGAAGTCGGATTGCTTGTCCGATTGCCGCTTGCGAGCGGTTTATTGACGGGCAAGTTCACGGAAGAGAGCCAATTCGAAGCCGAGGATCATAGAAACTTTAATCGGGATGGCCAGCAATTTAACGTAGGCGAGACTTTCGCGGGATTACCGTTCGCCAAAGGCGTAAGCCTGTCTCGAGAGCTAGCTTGGATTGCCGAAGATCGCCAAAGCATGAGCCGCGCGGCTCTTCGCTGGATTCTGGACCAACCGGAAATCTCTTGCGTCATACCCGGCTTCAAGAACGTTCAGCAAGTAGAGGATAATCTTGCCGCGCAAGCTGTTTCATCGTTTACGGAGTCGGAGTTGGAGCGGTTGAGTTCCTTTTACGTGGAACATGTCCATGAACATATTCGTGGTTCATACTAGGAACATTGCGGTTAAATAGTAGGAGTGCATACACTACCTCTAAGATGATACAACTTGGTAGATTGTTGAGATAATGATACAATATGTATAGCGAGGTGGAAAATCAATCGTTAAGGTAGGTGTTACAGGATATGGAGAAGTTTGACGTGCCGAAATTCTCGAAGCCGATTTTTGATCCCTTATTCTACGTTCTCATCGGGACGTCCATATTATGCGCTTTGCTCATTTTCGTCAGGGAACACCAGGAAGTCGATTACAATACGTATCGATTTTTGCTTTGGAATCTTTTCCTCGCCTGGCTTCCGTTACTCGTTTCGATAATGGCGCTGTTGCTAACCCGAGTTGCTAAAGGAATAGATCTATTGATCGGAATTCTATTACTAGGAGTAGGTTGGCTCCTGGTTTATCCTAATGCACCTTACTTGACGACTGATTTTATACATTTCGTATCTAACCCTAATTATGACAATCGTACATTGACCGATTTGCATTTGTGGTACGATTTGATTTTGTTTTTTCTGTTTTCGTGGTGCGGCTTGCTGTTAGGTTATCTCTCTATGCGTCATTTCCATTCCATCGTAAGTTATTATCTTAACGAATGGTTCGGGTGGATCTTTGTTCTGGCTGCATCGTTCTTGGGAGGATTCGGGATCTATCTGGGCCGTGTCATCCGATTGAATAGCTGGGACGTATTGTTTAATCCTTTCCGTTTAATCGAAGGGGTTTTGGAAGGGATAAGCAAAAATTCAGCTATTTTTACGATCTTGTTCGGCATGCTCAACGTAATCGTGTACGTTACGCTTTTCATTATACGAAACAAGCGGCTGCAACAATTCAAAGCTCTGGATTAGGTTGAATCAGGCTAAGGGCGAGGGGCCGTGAAGCCGTCGATATTTCTCCGGGGTCATGCCTTCCTTCTGGCGGAAAGTAGCGACGAAGTGGCTGGCATCCCTAAATCCGACAGCCTCTCCGATCTGGCGAACCGTCCAATCCGGGCGGGAGGGTAGCCATTCCTTCGCCTTGCGAAGCCGGAGTTGAATTAAATAAGCGTACGCGGTCTGGCCGAACAACTCCCTGAACCTCTCGTTCAATTGACGTTCGCCGATGCTTAATCGTTCCGCCATCTTTGCCAACCCCAGATCGGGGTTGGCATATTCGTTTTCCAGCCAGTCGAGCAATTGCTGGATACGTTCAAGTCGGCGCGATAAAGACGGGAGATGGTTTTTTCTTCCGTTTGTTTTCAGCAAGGTTAGGAAACGATACAATTCCGCGGAGCTTTTCCAGCCGGACGGATCCGTGCCGGATTCCGCTAATTGAAGAATTCGTTCCAGCTGCGGCGTAATCTCTTGATCGTCGCGGTCCCATTGTATTTTATCGGAAAATGCCCCATGCAAGTCGATCGCAAGGTTAGTCGCCATCGTACCGGTAAAGGTTACATAGTAAGTTTTCCAATTCGCGCTTCTGCCGAAATAGAAGTGCTGGATATGAGGGTGCAGCAGAACGCCGGAGCGTTCGGGAAGCTTGAAGACAGTTCCTTGAACGTTAATCTCCCCTTCGCCTTCGATCGTTTGCAGCCAGTGAAAGCAAGGGTATCCCTCGGGACGGTGAATATACTCTTGTTCGGGGTTAATGCCGATCGTTTCCATCTGTAAGGGCAACGACTCGGACGGAATAGGGTAGACGGCTCGGCGTAACATCGTTGAACCTCCATATTGTTATATGTGATTTCGCTTTTATTATATAGGATAGCGGATTAATTAAACTTATAATAGGGGTAGAAACGACATTTTACCACATTGTGAATATGAGGTGTCCGAATGATTAACGCTAAAAAACCGAAGATCTGGTACGGCGGAGATTACAATCCCGATCAATGGGAGAAGCCGGTCTGGGATGAAGATTTAAGAATGTTTAAGCTAGCGGGAATCGATGTAGCCACGTTAAACGTATTCGCATGGGCTAACAATCAACCCGATGAAAATACTTATGAATTCGGCTGGCTCGACGAAATGATGGACAAGCTGCATGCGGACGGAGTCGGCGTATGTTTGGCGACGAGCACGGCGGCTCACCCGGCTTGGATGGCGAAAAAATATCCGGACGTCCTTCGCGTCGATTTCGACGGCCGCAAGCGGAAATTCGGCGGTCGCCATAACTCTTGCCCGAACAGTCCGACCTATCGGAAGTATTCGGCGCGAATGGCGGAGAAGCTAGCGGAGCGTTATAAGGATCATCCCGCGCTGCTCATCTGGCATATTTCCAACGAGTATGGCGGCTATTGCTATTGCGAGAATTGCGCGGAAGCATTCCGCGTATGGCTGAAAGAGCGTTATGGCTCGATCGAGGCCGTTAATAAAGCTTGGAACGCCAGCTTCTGGGGACATACGTTCTATGATTGGGACGAGATCGTACCCCCGAATTCGCTGAGCGAGGAGTGGAGAAGCTGGAACGGACGCACGGCGACGAATTTCCAAGGCATCTCGCTCGATTACTGCCGTTTCCAATCCGACAGCCTGCTTGAAGCTTACAAGCTGGAATACGATGCGGTTAAGAAGATTACTCCTAACATTCCGGTGACGACGAATCTTATGGGCGCGTTCAAGGAACTGGACTACCATAAATGGGCGAAACACATGGACGTCGTATCGTGGGACAACTACCCGTCCTTGGATACACCTTACAGCTACACGGCCATGATGCACGATTTAATGCGCGGGCTTAAAGGCGGCCAACCCTTCATGCTGATGGAGCAGACCCCTAGCCAACAGAACTGGCAGCCCTATAACTCCTTGAAACGTCCGGGCGTCATGAGATTGTGGAGCTATCAGGCGGTTGCCCGCGGCGCGGATACGGTCATGTTCTTTCAATTGCGCCGTTCTATCGGTGCTTGCGAGAAGTACCACGGCGCGGTTATTGAGCATGTCGGCCACGAGAATACGCGAGTATTCCGGGAATGCGCGGAGCTAGGGTCGGAATTGGTTAAGCTGGGAGATTCGATTCTGGATGCTCGCGTCCAAGCGAAGGTCGCCATCTTATTCGATTGGGAAAACTGGTGGGCGGTGGAATTGTCCAGCGGCCCGACCATCGCATTGAAATACGTGGATGAGCTGCACAAATACTACGACGCGCTTTATCAGGCGAATATCGCCGTCGACGTTGTCGGCGTGGATGCGGATCTGAGCGGCTACGATCTCGTCATCGCGCCTGTGATGTACATGGTTAAGCCGGGCGTCGCCAACAAGCTTGAAGCTTACGTTCAAGGCGGCGGCACGTTCATTACGACTTATTTCAGCGGTATCGTTAACGAGAACGATATCGTTACGCTTGGCGGATATCCGGGAGAGCTTCGGAAATTGCTTGGCATCTGGTCGGAAGAAATCGATGCGTTGCTGCCTACGCAAAGCAATCGGTTTATTATGAAATCGCCTTCGCAAGGGCTGAAGGAATCTTACGGCTGCGGAATGCTCTGCGATCTGATTCATTCGGAAGGCGCTGCAGTAGTCGCCGAGTACGGGGAAGACTTCTACAAAGGGATGCCGGCGCTGACGGTGAATGCGTTCGGGGCAGGGGAAGCTTGGTACATGGCGACCAGCCCGGAAGCGGCATTCTTGCAAGATTGGCTGCCTAAGTTGTGCGCTTCTCGAGGTATAGAGCCGTTAGTTGCATCTTCTCCGGTGGGCATCGAAACATCGTTGCGAGAAAAGGGCGGCGTTAAGTATTTGTTCGTCTTGAACCATAACGCCGAAGCTTCCAAAGTTTCCTTGGGGCAACAAGCCGGAATCGATCTGCTCACCGAAATGCGCCTTACAGGCGATGTGGAGCTGGCGGGTCGGGACTTATGGATCATTAAATTAGACGCATAAGGTTAAGAAAGTCAATAACTCCTCCTGTTTGCCGATTCCGGCAGCGGAGGAGTTGTTTTCTGTCCGTCGTAATTTCAGACTTATGGAACCATGATTAATGGTGCGCCGTATGAGATAATAGGCAGTAGAGAGGAGTGATTAGGATGAGCTTTTTTAAGAAATTGACGGATACGGTTAGCAAAGGGGTATCGACGGCGACGGAGAAGGCGCAGCAAACGGTCGAGATCACCAGGTTAAACGCGCAAATATCCGGCAAACGCAAGGAAATCGATAAATTGTTCGCATCCATAGGCGAATCCGTATACGAAGGTTATCAAGCGCACGACTTGTCGTTGGCGCAATCGAAGGTCATTCCGAAGTGCGAGGAGATTACCGCGATCCATGTGGAAATCGCCGCGCTGAACGATCGGATCAAATCGATTCGCAACGAGAAGGATTGCGTATGCGGCAAACGGTTGCCCGAGGATACTCGTTTCTGTCCTGCATGCGGCAATCGGTTCCCCGATCCGATCCCAGTCGAGTTGGAGAAGACCCCCGTACAAGTCGATCCGTACGTACCAGACGAGCTGGATTCGGAGCAATCGGATGCGCCGAGCGTCGCGACCGACCAACGCCAAATATGCAACAGCTGCGGCACGCCTTTATACGCGGATAGTCACTTCTGCCCGGCATGCGGCGAACCGACTCGCTAAACCAACCAAGAAGAGCCCCGATGTTCAACGTTCGCATGAACGTAAACATCGGGGCTTTTATTATTCCTTGACCGCTCCAGCGGTAATTCCCGAAAAAACGTACCGTTGGAGGAACAAGTATAGCAGCAAAGTCGGAATCAATACGATAAGGATGGCTGCGGACAGTTGCTCGAAGCTAGAAGCTCTTTGCCCTACGAACGACATGAGGGAAGTCGATAACGTATGCAGCTCTTTGGAAGGCATGTACAAATACGGAATATACATATCGTTCATAATATCTACCGCTTTAATGATGCCAAGAGTTGCGGACGCCGGCAACAGCAATGGAAACAAGATGCGCGTGAAAATACTGATGTAGGACGCTCCGTCGATCATTGCGCTCTCATCCAGCTGCGAAGAAATTTTCTCGATGAATTGCAGGAAGATGAAAATTTGCAACAGATCGGTTCCGGCGTAAATGAGGAGCGGCGCGCCGAGCGAATCATACAAACCGAAGCTCTTGATGATCTGAAACCGCGCGACTTCCGTCGTGTAGAAGGGAACGACCATGGCGACGATGAACATGCCCATGATTACCTTCTTGAAGCGAAAATCGAAACGATTCAGAACATAGGCCGTCATCGCGCCGAGAATCGTGTTCAAGATGACGCTGACCAAGACGAGTATGCCCGTATTTTTGAATCCGATCAGCATGTTTCCTTTTTCGAACGCCGACTTCAAATTATCGAAGCTCCAAACTTTGGGCAAAGCGAGAGGGGAAGAGTTCATTAGATCCCCGGGCGACTTGAAAGCCGTGAAGACGTTGATCAGGATCGGAAAAAGAACGATCGCGGTGATGAATGCGAATAAGAGATACAGTAGAGGCAGGGAGCGGGTTTGATAGTTATGCTTCATGATTAGTCCCCTTTCCCTTTGAACAATTTGCCCTGGAAGTAACTGAACACGATGATCATCAACATAAGAATGATGGCGAGCGATGAAGCAAGTCCGTAGTTGTTGTATTTAAATGCCGTTTGGATGGTATATACCGTAAAGGTCGTACTCGCAAGCCCCGGACCGCCTTGGGTCATCAGGAACGGAATATCGAACACTTGCAAGGCGCCCCGGACGTTCAAGAACAGGACGATCTCCATCACCCGGGAAATGCCCGGAAGCGTGATGTGCACGAATTTTTTAAGCGGGCCGGCACCATCGATCGTAGCGGCTTCGTACAAGTCGTTCGGGATCGATTGCAGCCCGGCGAGAAACAAGATAACGTGCAAACCGCTGAATCTCCACAAGGAAACGACTATTAGCGAATAGTTCACGACACCTTTGTCGCTTAGCCAGTTTTGAATCCAGCTTTCTAATCCGATGGACTCGAGCAACGAGTTAATCGGGCCGTTGATCGGGTTGTAGAGGAAGCTGAACAAGTAGGCGACGGCAACGCCGTTCAAGATATAAGGCATAAAAACGATGGAGCGGAAGAAGTTGCTTGCCCGCATCTTGTTATTCAGGAATACGGCTATCATGACTTCTAGCGGAATGAAGATCGCATGGATCCCGAAATATAAGAAATTGTTCGTTAACGCCTTCCATACATCCGGATTTTTGAATGCGGCGATATAATTTTCTAGTCCAACGTAATGAAAGCTTTTGCTGATTCCGTTCCAATCCGTTAAGCTGAATTGCAGCAATCGAAGCGATGGATAGAGCAGGAATAGGAGAAGCAAGCTGACCGGTATGAACAGAAATGAGACGATAACCAGCTTCTTTTGCAAAGAATAACTCATTCCACATCCCCTTAATCATTGGGAGAAAGCCTCTTGCGAGACTTTCTCCCGTCGTAATGGTTTCTTATATGTGTATAGAGGCTAGCGGTTGAGCTTCATTATTTGGAAGCTTTGGCTTTCGCCCATTTAGCGTTCAGATCGGGCAGGATTACATCTACTTTTTTTCCTGCCATCATGTCTTGGCCGATCGCCTTAACGTCTAATTGAATGGCGTTCGTAATTCTTGTATACTCCGCGTCACCCGGAATGTAACTGAATGCTTCGTTCTTGTTGTTTGCGAAGAACGAGTTCAGGAACGGGACGTTAGATTCCACGCCTTCGAACGTGGATACGAGCTTCTGGGCGTCGATGTAAGTTTGATAAACGTCAGGGGAGAAGAACCAATTCAGGAACGCTTTAGCTTCTTCTTGTTTAGCCGAGCCGTTCGTAATGCCGTAGAAGTGATCGGTGAACATCATGAGCTTAAGCGGTTCGCTTTCCGAATCGCGGTAAGGCATCGGGAACGCGGCCAAGTCGTCGATATTGCCGACCTTGGACTCGTAAGTAGGCGCGAACCATGATCCGGCGGCAACGACTGCTGCCTGCTTGGAAGAGAATAAGTCGGTTGCTTGATCCCAACTGATGCCTAGCGGGTCTGGTCCCATGACGTTGATGGAGTACAGCTGCTCAATTTGTTTATAGGCTTTATGGAACGGCTTGCCTTCGGAGAAAGGTTGATCGTCTTTAGCGATATCGCTTAAATAGCTTTCGGAACCGGATACGATTTGCGGAAGAAATTCGTTGAACGGATAATCCGGCCAAGCGTCCTTGCCGCCCATTGCGTACGGGATATATTTGCTGTTTTCTTTGATCTTAGACAGAACGTCGAGGAACTGCGGCCAAGTCGTCGGCACTTGCAAATTCAACTCTTGGAAGATGCTCGGATGGTAATAGACGAGTTCGGGAAACGCCATCATCGGCACCGCGTATACTTTGCCGTCTATCGCGAATTTATCGGCGTATTTATTTTTGGCTAGATAAGCTTCTCCATCCAGCGGGAGCAACTGCTCTTGGAAATCGTGCAGCCAATTCGGCTTGAGTCCCATAATGTCGGGGAGCTCGTTACCCGTCGCGCGGACCTTCATCGCTTGAAGATAATCCCCGTCTGATTTGAAAGTTTCCAATTCCACTTTTACGTTCGGTGCGACCGCGCTGTATTCTTTGACTTTTTCATCGAGATAAGTAAGGAAATCATTGTTGACGTCCCAGATCGCCATCTTCAACGTTACTTTGTCTTTTTTGGCCGTTGTCGAAGCTGACGGCGATGCTACCGGAGATGAAGCGGATGATGCGCCTTGTTCATTGTTGCCGCCGCATGCCGTAAGGACGGTGAATGACGCCAGCATCGCCGTCAGCAACACTGTGATCTTTGACTTTCTTTTCATCTTTGTAAACCCTCCCATTTGGTGTATGTAATCGCTTTCGAAAGTGATTGTATCGAGAATGACGGCGCTTTCATATGAACATCCTTGTTCTTTTTTTCTCTCTTTTTATCCTCGATATTGGAGGGGGTTATTTGGATAATCGTTCTTCCCGATATTCCAGCGGCGTTTTTCCGGTTACTTTTTTGAAAATTTTGCTGAAATGACCCTGATTCGGATAACCGACCTTCTCGGCGATTTCATAGATTTTCATTCCGCTGCCCATGAACAGGATCGCCTGTTCTACTCTTTTTCGCGTCACGTATTCGACGAACGTTTCTCCGGTTTCCTTGGCGAAGATTTTACTGAGGTAGCTTTCGCTGATTCCAACCGCCTCGCTGGCGCTCAGTAAGGAAATCGGTTCCTGATAGTGGCGGTCGATCCACTTTTTAACCTTTTCCACTAACGGAGGCGAATTTTCCTGGATTCGTTTTTTGGGATCGATGTTGTCGAAGACGGATTGAATCAACGATCGGAATCCAATGTTCAACTGGCCAACATGCTCGTAATAAGCTAATCGTTCGACGGGTGATTCTTGCTCGCCTAGGCTATCCCAATTAAGTCCTTTGGAATAAAGCAAGGAGCTGATTTCCCACAACAGCGCTTGATAGACGTGTAACGTCTTCTCGACGGGAACGCCGCAAGCGTTGGCGAGAACGTCCATGCCATTATCCAGCTTCTTGCACCAATCCGGATTGCCGGTTTCCAAATCGCGCAAGAGCTCGGGTACGTTCCAGACTTTATTGGGCAAGGTATTGGGATAAACGGTAACGTCTTCTTCGAAATAAGCTCGTCCGGATCCGAGATAAAATTTGGCATCCGCCCACTGTCTGGCCAGCTTATGCTGTTCTCCCCAGGAGGAATAATGGGCGCAAACCCGAGAAATGCCTAGAGTAATCTCGACATTCATATAGTCGCGGATATGGCGAATGATTTTGTTCGCCATATCGGCCATCGTTTCCCGCGTTTGCAGTTGTCCGATTTGTCCGGGGATACGGAATAGCAGGGCGTACTCCCGCGCGTCGATGCGGGCGACTACGGAATCCAACCGGTAAACGTCCGCGACCTGGCGAATGGAGTGGGAAATCAGACGGCTTCGCTGCGTATCCAAATCTCTGTCCGTGGGAGGAGAGTGTCGATCGATAAGCAAGCAAAATAAGATGTGACGCGAACCCTCCAAGGACAGCAGCCATTCAGAAATCGCATTATCTTCCCGTGAAGGGGCGCTTGCGGATAGAATCAGGGAACGCAGCGTTTCTTTCTTCAGTTGGTCTATGCGTGCGAGGCTTTCTCTTTGCTGCCGTTCCTGAATGTCGTTAGCTTCGCTTATCTTTCGAACCGTCTTCAGAATGACTTCCCCTACATGCTCCGCGTTCAGATCCTCCTTGATGATGTAATCGTATGCTCCGTATACGAATGCCTGGCGAACGTACTCGTATTGGGAGTATGCGCTTAGTATAACTACGGCTACTTTCCGTCCTTCTTCCGAGTCCCTAAGTTTCTTTAGAAATTCGATGCCTGACAGTATGGGCATCTGAATATCGACGATGACCAAATCGATGCGCAGCGGTGCGATCATCCTTAACGCATCCTGCCCGTTGGAAGCCTCGCCGACGATTTCGCATTCGTAATCGTCCCAACGGATGAGTTCCCTTAAGGCGAGCCTGTATATCGGCTCGTCGTCTACGATCAATACTCTAAGCATGCCCGACATCCCCTCTAAGATTAGGCAACACGACCGTTACGGTCGTGCCCTCATTTTGTTCGCTTTCTATCGTGATCCCGTAAGCTGGCCCGTAGTTCAATCTCAACCTGTCATGGACGTTCTTCAATCCGATGCCGTTAAAGCTTTCCTGAACGTTGGATTCCTTGGAATCCAGCAGTTTTCGCATCAGCTCGGGGTTCATTCCTCTGCCGTTATCGCGAATGACGATTTGGCAATCCATTCGACGGGTTTCTCCCGACACTTGGATGAGGCCTCTCGTTTCTCTTTCGTGAAGCCCGTGAATAATGGCGTTTTCAACGATTGGCTGCAGCAACAGCTTCAGAATTCGGATCGAACTCGTCTCGGCATCGATATCGTATCGGATGTCGAACTGGTCGCCGTACCTAATTTTCATGATCTGCACGTAATAGTCGAGCAACTTGATTTCTTCCTCCAACGTTGTATACATCCCTCCGCGGTTAAAGGCGGAAGACAAAAGCTTGGTCAGAGCTTCGGTCATTTTCTGGATATTGACCGCGTTCGAAATGCTAGCCATCAGCTTAATCGTATTTAAAGTGTTCAGCAGGAAATGCGGGTTAATCTGCGATTGAAGGGAGGCGATTTCGGCTAATCTCTTCTGGGTTTCTTTGTCTTCGATTTCTTGGATCGACGACTTTAATTGCGATACCATCTCGTTAAACGTTACTCCAAGCACGTAGGTCTCGACGGGGCCGGATTCCTTGATCTTAGCCTTGAGGTTGCCGGCTTTAACGGAGGCCATTTGATTGACGAGCGATCCGATCGGTTTCACGATGCTTCGAACAAGTAAATAGGAGACAAGCAGGAACACGATCAGTCCGGCGGCGGACAATAATAAAATCCGTTTATACATGGTGTTGATCTGTTTAACCATATTGCTGTACGAGTACACCTGAATGTACTTAAAACCTTGGTCGGAGGATCGGTAGACGATGAACGATTGCTTGCCATCGATATTCTCTACGTAATTACCGCTCGTCCCTGTAAGCGCTTGCTTAAAATGCGGATTTTCGCTAATGCCATCTTTCATGGCTTCCTCATTCGTCGAAGCGACAATGGAGCCCGAAGCGTTCAGTACGAAGCTATCTCCGGCATCGGAAACTTCGGTTTTGAGGAGGTTGGTGATTTCGGCCGCGTTAAAAACGAAGTAGATCATTTCCACTTGGAAGAAAGCCATGCTGTAATTGGGTGCTACCGCGACGCTGATGTAGTTATCGTTATCGTTATCGTTGAACATGCCCGAATTCGTCTCGGCTCCCATGATATGTACTTTGTTTTTATTTTGAAGCACATCGCGATACCAGCTTTGAGCGCGCATCTTAGTCTCGTCGATCGATAAGTTTTGTTTGTAGCTCGCCGCTCCTTGTTCGTTAAAAGTGAACACGACGGAAAGAACGTCGGGAGTGTAGTGAAAGTAACTATGCAAATTGGATTCGAGTTTCCTGCTCAGTTCAAGCTGGTCCTGTTTAGATTCGGAGAAATGGGCGGAGGAAGCTGCAGTAATCATCCCGCGGTCGTTAGCGATCGTCGCGATCGTATTTTTCATGAGTCGCAGCTTATCGTCTACCGTATACGAGATTTGTTCCAGCGTCTGCATAGCTCGGGATGTCGCGTTATCCAATAAAATCGTATTGAACGATCTGACGGAATAGCTAGCAATCAACGTAATGGGAAGAGAAATCATGATGACGAAAGAGACGATTAAGAGTGTGGAAATTTTCCACCTTCTCCGATAAGGGGATGACGGCAATGGCAGCAACGGGATTCCTTCTTTCCGTTAGGTCAACTGTATTAATTGTTTACAATAGCACTCTCCCGTTGTTTTCGACAAGTGATAGGGAGCTGCTCGAAGGTTGACTTCGCGGAAAAGTAAGTTTTGTAACCCGTTATAATGTGTCATCTCAAGTCAAGTATTTCGAGTGATCCAACCATAGTAGGGAAAAACAACACAATTTACTCCATATTACTAGCGGAATACTATAAAGACTTTCACCTATTAATGTAATATTATATTACATAAGAATGCCAAATTACTGTTACCAATCAATCGCGTTATATAAAATGACTGATGGGCATAGAAGAAGGAGGCAGCCTTATGGCCATAATTCCGCGCACGGAAAAGCTCCAGGATAGCCATTCGGAAGACAGCGGGGGGGCCGTCCTAGGCATTCATAAGATCAGTCCTAAGGACGGAGTGCCGTCCGAGAATATTGCAGATGCGGAGAAGCAGGGTGTTCCCCTGTTGGAGATTCCGGGCGACACCTCGCTATCCTCAGCGGTAAAAATGGTCATGGAAAGGGTTCTGGCACAGGAAACGTCCCAGCTTGCGGACCTGCAAACCCGAATACAGAGCATGGCGCGTTTGCTCTTGGAGGGAAACGGGCTCTATGCTCTCTTGGATGCGATGGAGGATTTGCTGGACAATCCGGTAGCGGTCGTACGGGAGAACGAGAAGGCTTGGTTATCCAAAAGCTTAAGAAGCACGGAACCGACGGAGGTATGGCCGCTTCTTCAATCACTCACGTTCCGTCAAGTAGGGAGAGGCTCCAGTAACGGATTCATGCACTTGCAGAATGCTTATCGAACCTATGTGAATCAGATTCCGACAAGGAAGATGAAACAGGCTTGTTTGGTTCTGGTTGAGCGCAACCGGGATATCCAGCCGATCGATGCGCTCAGCGTGGATCGCCTTTCTTCGCTCGTGGGACTTGAACTCGCTAACGTGGAAGCGGTTCGAGAAGTAGAAGGCAAATACCTCGACCAATTTCTGCAGGATTGGCTCTCCGGCAAAATCGTCTCGCAGGCGGATTGGAAGCTGAGGGCGGACGTTTGCGGTTGCTTGATCGCGGAAGGAACTCCGATGTGCGCGATTCTAGTCGGCTGGCGGACACCCGAGACGCCCGAGAAGCTGAGAGAAGTCGCGCGGCGACTTCGGTCGGAGAGGCTTCGGTCCGTGGACGGCTTACTGGCTGCGCAGATCGGCGATGATCTTGCGCTGGTTGTTCCGATCGTCCCGACCCTGCCTGCGGGAGCCGAGAGGGACGAAGTAGCGTCGCAATTCATTCATAGATTGTTAATGGAGCTTCGTATATTGCTGGGAGATCGCGAACTGATCCTTTTTGCGGGCAGGGTTACCGAGCGTACGGACGGATTACAAGGAAGCTGGGCTCAGGCGAAGAGGTCACGACAGGTAGCGGAGGTGTGCAGGCTTCCTGGTGAAGTCGTCGCTTATGATCGGCTCGGAGTGTACTCCTTGCTCTATTTAATTCCGTCCGGAGAAGAGAGAGAGCAATTTCTAAGCCGTTTCGCCATTCCGCTTCAGCAAGCGGACCGTAAGGGGGGCGGACGGCTAGTGGAGACATTAGAGATGTTCTTCCAGTGCAACGGCAACATTAAGCTCACTTCGGAAAAATTGTACGCCCATTATAATACGATCGTGTACCGTCTGGAGAAAGTCCAATCGATTCTAGGCGTCACGTTGGACGATCCTGAAGACAGGCTTCAATTGCATTTAGCGTTGAAGCTCGGCCAGATTACGCCGGGGACATCCGGTTAGCTCCACATAAAAACACCTTGCCAGTTGGCAAGGTGTTTTTATGTGGAAAGATTAGTCGATTAGTAGCCAGCCCGAAGAATGATGACCAAGAGGACGAAGAGAACTAAAGCGAAAGCAGCTACACCCATGCCTCCGACGTGTGTAGGTCCGCATCCACAACCTGTTGCTGCACCTGCAACCGGATAACCCATTGTTGAAAACCTCCCGTGTTCTTATGTGATGTGATGGCGAATCACAATGTCAGCATATGGCGGGGGACACTCGGAATCCTGTACGTTTGTACCGGGAGGACAAATATTCCGTATTTTTCAGCCACTCGATAGTTTATTGAAGTTGCGTATGTGCTTGATTCTAGAAACGCCTTGCAGAGGACCGCCATTTCCTACTTGCAACAAGGAGGAGGCGGATACGCCAAGCGCTCTGACCGACCCGACGCGAATAGAAGGAAACGAAGACCAGCTTTGGAAATCCACTGTTCCGCACGGCAGCAACGTTAGCTTAGGGAGACCGAAAATCCGGTACGAGGCGAAGCGAAATTCGTCTTCTATGTTATTTGGAACCGCGCGCTGGATCGCCAACGCCTTGGAAGTGAGGTTGTTATTTTTGCCGTCTCCCAGATGCACGATGCCGGAAGAACTAACCGTATTTACGAAAAGCCAGCCTAATGTTGTGCTTCTGTATTCGATGCTCATTCGAGATCCTCCTCCGGTGGGGCAGGGAGAGGCGCTAGCGGACCGACGATGACGGACTCTGGCGGTGTATCGAAAAACGAATAGAGCGTGATCGATTCGGTGTCGCCGAGAAGGAGTGCCGATGAGCTCGAAACGCCCACTAGGCATATCGAACCTACGTTCACAGGTCCATTGTTAACGGTTAAGCGATAAGGGAGCGGCGCTTGCATGTTGGTGGGATTACCCATTCTGATCATCCTTTTTCAGTTGTTTGCCCAAATAAGCCGAGAATGCAGCTTGAATATCCCGGCGGGTTTTATCCTTGACCGACTCGTTCCAATTTTTCCGTTCTTCATCCGTCCCTTTGTCCGGATAGTCAATCGTCTTCGCATAGTAGCGCACCCGATCGTTCAACTGTTTGTTCACGTCATCCAGTATCGTTCGGCGATGCTCTTCATCCAGCGTAATCCCGAATTGCCGCTCCATTCCTATAAGAATCGCAGGAGCTTCTTTGATCATATATTCATTCATATCTTTCTGCAGCGCACGAATCGGGAGATTAGCCTCCTCGGTCTGCTCCGTATTTACGTTCCAGCAAACGGGATTAGGCGTTTCGAATGATTCGATCCCCTGGACGCCTTGCGGCGATATTCCAACGTTCAGCGTACCCTCCAGGCGATTCACTTTTAATTGGTCAAAGTGGTATTCGACGTGCAAGGGCTGTTTGTTTCTGACTTCATCTAGTTGCTTCTGCACGTTAGCTAGTTGTTCGGTCAGCTGTTGAAGCTTTACCTCGGTTTGATAAAGCCGCTGGCACCACTCCGTCCAGTTCAGTGCAACAGGAGCTTGCGGCTGCTGTTGATATACGCTGTTCCATAGATAGGGCTGTTGCATCGGCATCTGCATCGGAGACCCCTCTTTCAGGTTGGATTCGGAAGCGGCACGAGCGATAAAGCGCTGCTTACTTCGCCCAGCTCATTCAGCGAGGGGGCAGGTCCCGTGAAACCGCCAGTATTGTATAGCTGGGATAACGCTTGGATGCTGCCTGCGCTTCCGATTTGGAGCACCGAGGAATTGGTCACGCCGTCTACCCGAAGCTGACCGATCGTTATGGTCTGATTTATATTCCAATTCATTAGATGACCCCCGAGTTTCCAACGGTGTTTTCCGAGGAATCTTGAACATCCGGATCGTTCGTAATCGTCGCGCTAACCGCATTGTTGCTTCTAGATAGATCCCCCGTAATGAAGGAACCGGAGCCTGCATAGGTTTTGGAGGTGCTGGACGGAGAAATTTGGATCGTATCCCCGAATTGAACGACGCCGCTGCCGCCAACGCTAAGGATTTTGACATTGCCGATGATGCATGGCATGGGCATAACGACTCCTTCGCTTTAGGCTCTCTGAACAGTGTATGAAGGCGATAGCCCAGAGGTTCATCCGAAGCTCCCTAAAACCCAACCCTGCCGCGCACAGGAGGGATGGTCCAATCATATGCTGGTGAATAGAGTCTGGGCGATGGTACTCGAATCTGCTTGCATGACGCGTGCCATTTTGCCGTTGGAGGGAATAGGATCATGAGCTCGTTTTTCGACAGCGGACCGCTTCCGGATTGGAAGGACATTCGGAAGTGGCTGGGCAAAGACATTCCATGGAAACTAGCGGAAAATTGGGATCAAGATAACGATTCGAATTGGTTGAATCAATATATTAAAGAGATTATGCAAAACTCCAGATCGACTGCGCGGGTTCAAACCAAAACCACGATTCAGATGGAAACGAAGCAGAATGCCAAAGTCGTCGCCGTCACCTTGCGGATTTCCCCCGAGATCGATCTCAAGCAGGTCCAGATTTTCGCGACCTCCGATCGGCTTAAGCTTACGGGATTGCCAGGCGATAAAACCCGCGCGTTTCGGTTGCCTTGCTCAGTGTACGCTCGTTCCGGCAAAGCGGTCATGAAAAAAGATCGGGAGCTCGTTATCCGCTTTAAACGCAGACCCCCAGAAAAGTCGGAATATGAATTGTTTATCCAGTCGTAAATCGGTATAATGCTATTGGAAGCAAGAGTCGGCTTGATTAATTGTAGATGGTGCTCGTAGGGGGTATGGAAAATGGGTGAGGTCGATGTAACGGAGGTATCTCCCGAATTGTTCATTACGGGAATTATCTTCATTATGCTGATCGGTTCATTCTTAAGCTTGGGTGTGTTACGTTTCTTTCAGTTGAGAAAAAAACAAGGCGGCATGTTCATGGGACTGTCCGCGCTATCGTTCATCATGCTGATCGTCGTTACGAACGCTTGGTTCTAATGAAAAGTTAGCGCAAGGCTAAAAGCTGATCTTTGCGGTCGTCTGCGACCGAAGGGACAGCTTTTTTTGTCATGCGTGATATGTGATTGCCGAAGGTATTCCTTCTGTGTTACAACGAATGTAGAAAACGTTTTACAGATCAGAGGAGGATGACGCCTTTGCCGCATTTTAATAAGGGACCTCGTTATATCGCGGTATCGATCGGAATTTTACTTATCGCTATTATTGCCATGTTAATCTGGAGAGCTAGCGCGAACGTAAACGAGCAATCCGGACCGGAAACGGAAAGCCGAATAGTGGCAGCGTCTTCAGCGACTGTGCAATCGACGCAGGCACCTGATTCTCCGACGTCAACAGGACAGTCGACAATCGACTTCGGTTATCGCGATGCGACGTTACCGACGGAGCAAAGGGTAGAGCTTCTGATTCGCCAAATGACACTGCCGGAGAAGCTTGCTCAGATGGTACAGGCGGAACGGAAAACGATCACGCCGGAGGAAATGACGGAATACGGCGTTGGTTCGATTCTTAGCGCGGGAGGCTCCGCGCCTTCTCCGAACGATCCGTCCGCATGGCTGGAGATGATCGACGGTTTCCAGCGAGCGGCGTTGCAAAGCCGATTAGGGATTCCGATGTTATATGCGATCGATGCCGTACACGGCAATAACAACGTATACGGGGCGACGTTGTTTCCTCATAACATTGGCCTGGGTGCAACCAGAGACGCGGATTTGGTCAGAAGGATCGGGGAAGCGACGGCTCTCGAGCTTAGAGCAACAGGAATCCCTTGGAATTTCGCGCCTTGCCTATGCGTGCCCGAGGATGAAAGATGGGGGCGTACCTATGAAGGCTATGGTGAAACACCGGAGCTCGTCGCCAAGTTAGGCGCGGCATATGTGACGGGGCTGCAAGGAGCGCCAAATTCGAACGATTGGCTAGGGGATCATCGGGCGATCGCGACGCTTAAACATTGGATAGGCGACGGGGCGACGCAAGGCGGAATCGATAGGGGAGATGCGGAATTGTCGGAGGATGAGCTGCGGCAGCTTATCGCGCCTTACGCCGCAAGTATCGAAGCGGGGGCGCAGTCCGTCATGGTTTCGTTCAGCAGCATTAACGGGGTGAAGATGCATGGCCATACTACCCTGATTAATGGCGTTCTTAAGGGTCAGTTAAGCTTCAAGGGAATCGTTGTTTCCGATTATAACGGGATAGAGGAAATGGAGCCTGATTTCACTCAAGCCGTCAAGAGGGGAGTGCTTGCGGGCATCGACGTATTCATGCAACCGGACAATTGGAAGGGATTCATAAACACTCTACAGCAGCTTGTAGAGAAAGGCGAGGTGCCCGAGGAACGGATTGACGATGCGGTTCGCAGAATATTAAGGGTGAAGTTCGAGTCCCGTTTATTCGACAATCCGATGGGCGATTTTTCATTAGCGAAAGAAGTAGGTTCCCAGGCTCATCGTGAATTGGCGCGCGAAGCCGCGGCCAAATCGCTCGTGCTTCTGAAGAACGACAAGGGTACATTGCCGCTGGATAAGAAGCTTAACAAAATCGCGGTCGTCGGCTCCATGGCTGACGATATCGGAGGACAAAGCGGAGGTTGGAGCATTCAATGGCAAGGTCAGCTTGGAGAGATTACGCCGGGAACGACGATCTTGCAAGCGATCGAACAAGCGGTTTCGCCCGAGACGATCGTGGCATACGACCCTGCCGGAACCGACGTTAAAGGGGCGGATTCCATCGTCGCCGTGCTCGGTGAATCTCCTTATGCCGAAGGTGCTGGAGATAGTCAAGAACTTCGACTCAGCAAGGATGACATTGAGCTGCTAAACCGGATAAGTAAATTCGACGTTCCGATTACGGTTATCCTGCTATCCGGTCGCCCGCTCATTCTGACGGATGAACTAAAGAAGATGGACGCTCTCGTTGCCGCTTGGCTGCCGGGAACGGAAGGGAGCGGTATCGGCGATGTTCTGTTCGGTGATCGTCCATTCACGGGGAAGCTACCGATCACATGGCCGCGTTCGATTGACCAAATCCCGATAGCAACGAAAAAAGGTACGGGAACGGAGCAAAAGCCGTTATTCGAATACGGTTATGGACTAACGACGACAACGAATTGAAAACTGCCCCGGTCGCACATGGAGGATGCGACCGAGGCAATTTAGGAAGTGGAACGGTTTTACTAGCGTTTTCTCATGTTTGAAGTGCGAACTCCGCCATGGCCTTCCTCGAAATCGCCGCAGTACACATCTTTGACGGAAACGGTCGTCACATGATTATAAACCGGAACACAATGGTGGCGTCTAACGACTTCGATCTGATGGATAACGTCGACCTGTTGAGGATGGAAGTAATCTTCATACACCGTTTGCGGGGGATCGAAAACCGCTTTCCCTTTGCACTTAGGACAATCTGACATTCTTATCATGCTCCTTCCTCGGGATGTTGTACATTATACGAGTAATTTATCCATATGAACTGTTCTAAAGCCTAAAGGGCTCGCCCACTTCAAGGCGGGTTTGACGGAAACTCTCATTTCCTGCATAGTTAAAGCATATGGACAAACGGGGGGTTTTGTTTTGGGAACGACTGAGGATATCATGCAGCGAATGTCCCGCAAAGGTCTACGGGTTACGGAACAGCGGAAGACGATGGTAAGGCTATTCGACGGCGCCTCAGGCTATTTGACGCCTAAAGAAGTCTACGAACAAATGCAAAGGGAGTATCCCGGGTTAAGCTTCGATACGGTGTACCGTAATCTGCGACTGCTTCTGGACATGGACGTCGTTGAGCAAATCGTGTTCGAGGACGGAGTCAAATTCAAGCTGAGCTGCGAAGAGCAGCATCACCATCATCATATGATCTGCCTGCAATGCGAGAAAACGTTGCCGATCCGCTTCTGCCCGATGTCGGAAACCGATGTTCCGGGAGATTTCGAGGTCGTTAAGCATAAGTTCGAAGTGTTCGGCTATTGCGGAGACTGCAAGGATGCCGCGGCTACGGGCACGGCGTCTTCGAAGGCAACGTAATGAAGATCGTACGACGAACGCTGCAAGCGCCAATTCGGTTCTATAGGACATTCATTTCACCGCTAACGCCTCCTTCATGCCGCTTCCTGCCTACATGCTCTGCATACGCGCTTGAAGCGATCGAGGTTCACGGGGCAGCGAAAGGCTCCTACCTGGCGGCCAAGAGAATTTGCAAATGCCATCCGTTTCACCGGGGAGGTTACGATCCCGTCCCTCCCCCGAAAGCTAAGAAATGACGGGAACTCGCTTCCATACTTGACAGGGGCGAAGCAAGTCGGTTATATTTTGGCGAATAGATCATATTAAGTGTTCCATCGAAGGGATAAGTACGAAGATACGCGCCTATTGCAGAGAGCCGGGGGGAGCTGTGAACCGGTATAGGGCAGCTTTGGAAAATGGTCCTGGAGGATTCTACTTCGAGCTCAGCGGATATCGGCTACGGTAACCGCGACGTGAGGGGAAGACGCGTGTCCGGCGTTATCGGGACGGTTCTTAATGAGCCTTCGCACGATTCATGAAGCGGAGGAAAATTGGGTGGTACCGCGTGAGTAACAACTCTCGTCCCATACGGACGGGAGTTTTATTGTCTTTAAATGAGTTAAGGAGCTGGCAAAGATGACGGAAGAGAACAAATCATTTTACATCACGACGCCTATTTATTATCCGAGTGACAAGCTACATATCGGTCACGCGTACACGACGGTAGCGGGAGACGCAATGGCGCGCTATAAGCGCTTGCGCGGATACAGCGTGCGCTATTTGACTGGGACGGATGAGCACGGGCAGAAGATCGAACGCAAAGCCCAAGAAGCCGGCAAAACACCGCAACAATTCGTAGACGATATCGTCGTTGGCATTAAAGAACTATGGCGGAAGCTGGAAATTACGAACGACGATTTCATTCGTACGACGGAGCCGCGCCATACCCAAGTCGTTCAGGGCATTTTCTCGAAGATGCTCGAGCAAGGGGACATCTACAAAGGCGAGTATGAGGGTTGGTATAGCATTTCCGACGAAACCTATTACACGGAAACGCAACTGACGGATGTCGTCCGGAACGAGAAAGGCGAAGTCGTCGGAGGGAAGAGTCCGGATAGCGGTCACCCCGTCGAGTTGGTTAAGGAAGAGTCGTATTTCTTCCGGATGAGCAAATACGCGGACAGATTGCTCGCCTATTACGAGGAGCATCCCGACTTCATTCAGCCGGAATCCCGCAAGACGGAAATGATCAACAATTTCATCAAACCGGGCCTAGAGGATCTGGCGGTATCCCGCACGACGTTTAACTGGGGAATTCCGGTACCCGGCGATCCTAAGCATGTTATTTATGTTTGGATCGATGCTCTATCCAATTACATTACAGCACTCGGCTACGGGACGGACTCGGATGAGCTGTTCCGTCAATACTGGCCGGCAAGCGTGCATCTGATGAGCAAGGAAATCGTCCGGTTCCATACGATCTATTGGCCAATCATGATGATGGCGCTCGATCTCCCGTTACCGGAGAAGGTGTTCGCGCACGGATGGCTGCTCATGAAAGACGGAAAGATGTCGAAGTCCAAAGGCAACGTTGTCGATCCGGTCAAGCTGATCGAGCATTTCGGGCTGGATGCCGTGCGTTACTACTTGTTGCGCGAAGTTCCGTTCGGCGCGGACGGCGCGTTCACTCCTGAAGGGTTCGTAGAACGGATCAACTACGACCTGGCGAACGATCTTGGCAACCTGTTGAACAGAACGATCGCGATGATCGACAAATACTTCGACGGCGTCTTGCCTGTGTTCCCTCTTGGCTCGACGGAGTTCGATACGGATTTGGAACAGTTCGCGCTTGCTACGGTAGAGAAGGTGGAAACGGCGCTCGAGAACATGGAGTTCTCTGTCGCGCTAGGTGCTATCTGGGCTCTCGTCGGCCGTACGAACAAGTACATTGACGAAACGAAGCCATGGACGCTTGCCAAAGAGGAAGCCAATAAAGAGGCGTTGGCATCCGTCATGGGCCATCTGGCAGAGAGCCTTCGGATCGTATCTATTCTCATTCAACCGTTCTTGACGCAAACCCCGCACCGGATATGGTCGCAGCTAGGAATCGATGCTGGACCGTTAACCGCTTGGGATAGCCTGGGGGAATTTAGCAATCTGATCGCTGGAACGAAGACGAGCAAGGGCGATCCGATCTTCCCGCGTCTGGAGTTAGCTGATGAAGTCGCTTGGATCGCCGGGATGATGACCGGTGGAGCTGGCACCGTAGCTTCAGAGGCTGCATCTGCTGCGCCGGCAACGGTGAAGCAGGAACAATCGACGGAAGGTTCCGCTCCCGAGCTGGCACCAGAAATCAATATCGATGATTTCATGAAGGTTGAACTGCGAGTGGCGCAAGTCGTCGCTTGCGAATCGATTCCGAAAGCCGACAAACTGCTTAAGTTGCAACTCGATCTTGGTTTCGAAGTGCGGCAGGTCGTGTCCGGTATCGCCAAGTTCTACAAACCGGAGGAATTGGTCGGACGCAAAGTCATCTGCGTAACGAATCTGAAGCCGGTTAAGCTGCGCGGAGAGTTGTCTCAAGGGATGGTTCTCGCGGCATCGCAAGGCGATCAATTGACGCTTGCGACCGTTCCGGACGGCATGCCTAACGGCGCAATCGTGAAATAAGCGATGAATACACAAGAAAAGCGTTGGCACGGGGAAGTTAATCCTCCCTGTTCCAACGCTTTTTTTGTAATCATTTTATCGATCCCGCATAACTTTTCAATCCCCGCGTACTCTCTTCTTGTTGACAGCACAAGGTCATGGGACTATAATCGGGTTTGTTAATAAAAATGTTTACGATTAAGGAGATTCATGATGAAGAAACTAAAGCGAAATAAGAAAGTATCAAAGCTGCTATTCATAGCTATTACGATAATGGCATTGGCTATCGTGTCTGCATGCGGCAAAAGCGGAAGCGACAACGGGTTAGTCGAAGGCAAAGTTAATGTGGTGACGAGTTTCTACCCCCTTTATTTCTTCGCGAAGGAGATTGGCGGGGAAAGGGCTCATGTCGTGAACTTGATTGCCGCGGGAGTAGAGCCTCATGATTGGACGCCGAAGAGCCGCGATTTGATCTCCGCATCCAAAGCGCAATTGTTCTTGTACAACGGCGCTGGATTAGAAGGCTGGGTAAGCAATTTCCTGAACGGATTGGGCTCCGACAGCCAAGTGATGACCGTGGAAGCAAGCAAAGGCATTCCGCTCATTCAAGGAAATCCCGAGCATGACGAGGACCACGATGGCGAAGAAGGCCACGCACACTCCGATCTGGATGTCGATCCGCACACTTGGGTAAGCCCGCGTTCCGGGCTTACCATGGCTGCCAATATCCGAGATGCGTTCGTGACAGCTGATCCCGAACATCAAGCGGAATACGAGGCGAATTACGCGGAACTGGAGAAACGCCTTAAGCAGCTCGACGATAAATATACGCAACAATTGTCCGTATTCAAGCGTCGGGACATCGTCGTATCTCATCAAGCTTTTGGGTACTTAGCCCGCGATTATAACTTGAATCAAATCGCGATTATGGGCTTATCTCCGGAAGCGGAGCCGAAGGCGCAGGACTTGCTTGAAATCGCCCGATACGTGAAGAAGAACAATATTCCGTATATTTTCTTCGAGGAGCTCGTATCCGAGCAATTAGCGCAAACGTTGGCTAGCGAAGCCCATGTGGACACGTTAGTGCTCAATCCTCTTGAAGGTTTGACGCCGGAACAGGAAAAATCCGGAGAAGATTACTTCACGCTTAGCGAGCGGAACCTGCAAAACTTGCAGAAGGCACTGCAGTGATCTAACATAGAAGGAATGAGACTTAAAGCAGATAGCATAACGATAAGGAGGAACCTCCATGAACACGACTGCGAGCATACAACAGGCAGGATGCCACCAAGAGATCATCCGGCTGGACGGAGTGTCTTTCTCCTTCGATTCCCAGGTAGTCCTATCCGATGTATCTTTTAAGATCATGGAGCGGGATTTCGTAGGCTTAATCGGGTCCAACGGCGCTGGCAAAACAACGTTATTGCGGATGATCGTAGGGTTAACCCAACCTCAGAAAGGCTCCATTACTTTGTTCGGAACGCCCTCGAGCAAGTTCAAGGATTGGGACAAGATCGGATATGTCCCGCAGAGAAACCATTTCAATCCGCTGTTCCCCGCTACGGTTAAAGAAGTTGTCCTGTCCGGATTGTACGGCCGTAAGAGGTTGTACCGTAGAATATCCAAGGAAGATGCCAGTCGTTGCGAGGATGCGCTTGGAGCCTTGCAAATCCAGGATCTCGGCGACAAAAGAATAGGAGCGTTGTCCGGCGGACAGCAACAACGCGTATTTTTGGCCCGCGCGCTGATCAATAATCCGAAGTTGCTTATCTTGGACGAGCCCTTGTCGGGTATCGACATCGAGACCCAGCAAAGCTTCTTCCATATGATCAAGCACATGCACCAAAGACATAACATTACGTTCCTGATGGTATCCCATGATATGGACATGGTACGCTCCTATTTGGGACAGGAACCCAAAGAAAAATGCGGCAAGCTTTCGTTCTACGTCCGACACTCACACGATTTGGAAAATTGCGAAGGCACGGATTTGCTGCACTCCCTGCGGAAAGAAGGTTAATCGAGCTTGGATATTTTGACGGCTGAATTTTTTCAACGGGCTCTCATCGGAGGGGCGCTGATTGCGGTGACGGCTCCGCTTATGGGGCTGTTTCTCGTGCTTAGGAGATTGGCGATGATCGGCGATACTCTTGCGCACGTCAGCATTGCCGGGGTTGCTCTTGGTTTTCTTATTCATGCATACCCGGTAGCGGTCGGGTTATTGTTCGCGATATTGGCTTCTTTCGCTATCGAGTGGTTGCGTCGAAAGTATCGAACTTATGCTGAATTATCGCTCGCAATCATTATGTCCGGCGGAATCGCACTTGCCTCACTGTTGTTCACGATGGGCAAAGGATTCAACGCGAACGTAACCTCTTATTTTGTCGGCGGCAGCATCTATACGCTGAATAGCACCGATTTAATGGTGATCGCCGGGGTAACGGTTATCGTGCTGACGATGGTGCTTATACATAAGAAAGAACTTTTCCTGCTGACTTTCGACGAAGAAGCGGCGGCGGTAAGCGGCCTGCCCGTGAAATACTTTAATATTATGATGAGCATTCTGACCGCGCTGGTCATCAGCGCTTCCATCAAGATCGTTGGGGCGCTGCTCGTCTCCGCGTTGCTGGTCATTCCGGCCGCCTGCGGACTTGTCCTATCTCGCAGTTTCAAACAGGCGGTCATCCTGGTCGTCATTATCGGCGAAGTGGCGGTGTTGGCCGGCTTGTGGATCGCGGGAGTTGCGAACTTAGCGCCAGGTGGAACGATCGTGCTCCTTTTGATCGGCATCTTGGCGGTATCGATCACGACGACACGGATCATGCGGGCATAGCCCTAAGGAGGTAATTGATTATGGCAGACGTTAATGTAGGAATCGCTTTCGCGGCAGGGTTCGCATCCTTTATTTCTCCCTGTTGCTTGCCTTTGTACCCTGCATATTTATCTTATATAACAGGCGTTTCCGTTAATCAGATTAAGACCGACACGAGTCGGACGATGCGTTTCAAGACGATGAGCCATACTTTTTTCTTTATCCTTGGTTTCTCCGCCGTCTTCTTCGCGCTTGCTTACGGAACTAACGTGTTTACCGATTTTTTCAAAGATTATCAAGATACGATCCGCAAAATATCGGCGATCTTCATCGTTCTCATGGGCTTGTTCTTAATGGGCATTTTCCAGCCGCAGCTCTTGATGAAGGAACGCAAGCTGAACATGAAGTGGAAACCGGCCGGCTACTTGGGATCGTTCGTCTTCGGCGTCGGTTTCTCGGCAGGTTGGTCTCCTTGCGTAGGCCCGATCCTAGGATCTATCTTATTGCTGGCAGCCAGTAATCCCGGAACTTGGGCGGGGTTGACGACGGCATACTCGCTTGGGTTCGCGGTTCCGTTTTTCGTGCTTGCTTTCTTCTTGGGATCGACGAGATGGATTCTGAAATATTCGAATTTGCTAATGAAAATCGGCGGAGCGATCATGATCCTGATGGGCGTGCTTTTGTTTACGGACAAAATGACCTCGATCACGATCTATTTGCAAAGCATTACGCCGAAATGGCTTGGCTAAACATAAGGCTCGTCAAGTGAAGTATTCCAGCTTCGCCTCGGGAAAATGTTCAAAGATGCGCTCCGTGATAAATTCGCGGAGCGCTTCTGCTTGTTCATCGGGGTAAACGTATTTGTGCTGGCCCCAGCGTCCCCATTTTTTCTTCCGCTTCTCTTCGTCCATCTCCAGCTTCGTTTTCGGATATCGTTTCTCGATGATCGTCTTAGCCGTCTTGGTGAATCTATGCTGAATCAGTTCGAAGGTCAAATCCCGAGTCGCTTCCGCAGGCAGTGTTTCCGCAAGCTTCTCCAGAAGCTCGGCGTATCCTTGCTGCCAGCCATCGTACCAGATGATGGGCGCGATAATGAAACCCAAAGGATATCCGGCCCGGCCGATTTTGCCGGCAGCTTCGATTCTTTCGTGGAAGCGGGACGTTGCTGGTTCGAAATGACGGATGACGTAATCCGCGTTGACGCTGAATCTTATACGCGTATTCCCGTTATGGTTAAGGGGGAGAAGGGAATCGACGTGATGAAATTTCGTCACGAAGCGAAGGCGGCCTAGCGGTTGATCCGCCATGAAAGTGATCGCATCGGCCAGCGAACCGGTCAGATGCTCCAGTCCGATCGGGTCCGACGTGCAAGCGGCTTCGAATCTTGTGATCTCGGGCGCGCGTTCATCGATGTATTTCTTGGTCGCATCGAGAATGTCGTTCATGTTGACATACACGCGAATATAAGGCTTGGCGCCAAGAGTTGTTTGCAGGTAACAATAATGGCAGTGACCCATGCAACCTGTTGCAAGCGGAATTGCGTATTCCGCCGAAGGTTTCGAGGTGTCGAATTTTAACGTTTTGCGGATTCCGACGACAAGCGTTCTTTTGGATATTTTATACTGCTCAAGCTCCGTCTCTCCTGGAAGATTCGTTATCCGATTGTGCGAGGTCGTCATCTGATACGGTAATCCTCGTTCCTTAACCCACTCAAGAATTCGCTGTCCTTTCGGATATTCCAGAGATGCGGGTTCGAAATAGACCAGCTCCGGTACGAATAACGCGGTTTCTTTGGCCGCATGGCGCTGCGGTTCGATTCTAGTCGTGCTCATCATGCCGATCCTCCCTCGGGCGAATAGCTGTTGCCGTCCATTATGGTACAGGTATTATGCGATAGTAGGACATTTACGATTCTTTTCGACAGCTCGGGACTTGCCCAGCCCCCTAGGCATAATGTATGATAATCAATGGAAAGGGGGGCTTGCGTTGCCGACCCCAAGTATGGAAGATTACCTGGAACGGATCTATAGGTTGATTGACGAGAAGGGATACGCACGGGTATCCGATATCGCCGAGGGACTGGAAGTGCATCCCTCATCGGTCACCAAGATGATCCAGAAGCTAGATAAGGACAGTTATCTCATTTATGAAAAATACAGAGGACTTGTCTTAACGAACAAAGGGAAGAAAATGGGCAAAAGGCTCGTCGACCGTCATCTCCTGCTTGAGAATTTCTTAACCATCATCGGAGTTCAAGAGGATAAGATCTATGGAGACGTGGAAGGCATTGAGCATCATCTGAGCTGGGATTCCATTACTTGCATCGAGACTTTGGTCGAATATTTTAACCGGGATCCTTCCCGCGGGGCAGAACTTAGCAAGTTACGCGCGGAATTGGAAAATGATTAATCGATTACGATAACGAAAACGGAAATCCAACAAAGCCGCTATCCCTGGATTAACTGGGGTTAGCGGCTTTTTATATGTGTTAGAGTTCGCTATCCCAGCATAAGGATGGTAGCGATAGCGAATGGGAGCGATTTGTCCGACGGAAGGGGAAATCCCATGGAGACGACACTCGTAAATGCCGTATTCGAGGGTGGAGGCGTGAAAGGAATTTCGCTCGCTGGCGCGGTGCGTGCGGCAGAAGCATGCGGAGTCGTCTTCAACCGGGTCGCGGGTACCTCGTCAGGAAGCATCGTTGCCGCTTTAATCGCCGCAGGTTATAAAGCCGAAGAGATGAAGGAAGTTATCGAGAAGACGCCTTTCCGCTCGTTATTGAAGCGGAATCCTCTGTTTAACCTTAAATTCGTCGGACCCGCCCTGCGGATCTTGTTACGTAAAGGGTTATACTCCGGCGATGCTTTGGAACAGTGGATCGAGGGGCTGCTGAGTGCGAAAGGAATTAGAACGTTCGGAGACTTGCCGAACGACAAATTGCGGATTATCGCTTCCGACATTACGAACGGAAGGCTGCTTGTTCTACCAGACGATATTTCCTATTATGGAATCGTTCCCGAACAACTTTCGATCGCTAAGGCGATTCGCATGAGCACGAGCATTCCCTACTTTTTCGAGCCGGTTATTTTGCGGCAGCCTTGGAAGGAACGCAAACAGCAAGCGGTAAAGACAAAGTTCTCTTATGTCGTGGATGGCGGCCTATTGAGCAATTTCCCATTATGGCTGTTCGAGGACGACGTGCATGCGGGAGCGCGTATTCCCGTTCTCGGATTTCAGGTGGTCGGCCGATCGGAAGCGCAGCCCCATCACATCATAGGGCCGATCTCGATGTTCCAAGCGATGTTCGAAACGATGCTGAGCGCACATGATGAGCGTTATATCGAGACGAATAATCGGATTCGTACAATTAAAATTCCGACGCTTGGCGTGAGCACAACCCAATTTAATCTTTCACCGCAGTTAAGCTCGCAATTGTACCAATCTGGATTTGCCGCGGGAGAGAAATTTTTTCGAGGCTGGGATCGTAAATTAGGCACATTGAAGATATCGATCTCTCCAAAAAACAACTAAAAAACCGCTTCCGCAAGCAGTAACGCAATACCTGCAGCGGAAGCGGTTTTATTAGTGGTAACGCGGCGGTTCGTCGTCTTTGTTCTTGCGTCCCTCGATCACGGTGAACGGGGATGCTCTGCGCCGATCCGACTTGACGCCGGCACGGCGTATATCCGGACGCGGTCCGCGTCCAGGCGGACGACCGCGGCTAGACAAGTTTCTCCACCGAGACGGCGGGAACTTATACAACAGAAAAACGATGGCCACAAGCGACAGGGGGATGAGCCACGATTCGACGGAGCCTTGAAACAATTGAACGGCCAATCCGATGGCCATAAACACGAGCACGACGGCAAACCAAGGTTGGATTCGGTTTCTCATCCATTTCCGCCTCCTAATGTCGGCTAAATTACGCTTGCTTCGACAGCGATACTGCCGGTGTGATCTGTTGGTCCAATTCTCTCATCCGGTTGAAGGACGCGATGGACACAGCGACTTGTTCGTCGTTCGGTTCTTTGGTCGTGAGAAGCTGTAACCACAACCCGGGTGCTCCCAACCACTTTAATACCGGAATATCCCGCAACGCGTTCGTCCATCTCAGTACTTCGTAAGAGACGCCTAGAACTACGGGCAATAGGATAATCCGCTGAACGATTCTTTCACCCATGGAATCCCAAGAGAAGAAGGAATAGATGATTACGCCTACTATGACCGTGAAAATAATAAAGCTGCTTCCGCATCTGTAATGCAAACGGCTGAATTTCTGTACGGCGGATACGGTCAGCTCGGAGCCTGCCTCGTAAGCGCTTATGACTTTATGTTCGGCTCCGTGGTATTGAAACAACCGTTTAATCAGCGGAGTTTGGGAGATGAACCAGAGATAAAGGAGCAGGAAGACGATTTTGATAGCGCCTTCTAACAGGTTGTGCAATATCTTATTCTCGAAGGCTTGGCCAAAGATCAAACTTTCCACAAAAGCCGGCACTAATGTGAAGATTAGTTTGCCAACTACGAAGGAAAGTATACCCACTAGGGCAACGCCTAGGATCATAGTGAGATTCCAACGTTCCTTTTCTTTCGGTTTGTTCGCATCCTCAGGTCCGGACTCATCCTCTGCGTAAGCTTCGGCGGAGTAAGTCAGATGTTGGGAGCCTTTGGCGGCGGATTCGACGATTCCGACGATCCCTCGAATAAAAGGGATTTTCTTGATTGCGGAAAGGAAAGGAGTCGGTTTCTTAGGAACTTCGAGAAAAGTAATCTGCTGGTTCTTGCGACGAACCGCAGTCACGTGGACACTCTTACCGGCGAACATGACACCTTCTATTACAGCCTGTCCGCCATAAATTGAGGTTGATTGATCAGACATAGTTAGCCACCTGCTTTACAGAAACTCTGGGTAATGACATTGAACGCCCAAGTACATCTATTTTACTAGATTGAAGGGGAGAAAGCCACAAGGAATGGAAGCTGCTTCTATAGCGCGATTAGAATGGCGACATCAGGAAATACTAAATCGCAGTTTTTCCAATAGTGGCTAAGGATGGTTGATGTAATGGCTTCGAAAGAGACTGCGAATGCAGAGTCCGATAAGAACAATTCTCCCCCTCCGACTAAATCACTTGTTTTCAGCGTGAAAATCGGTTTTTTCGCAGGTTTGATCTGGGGGGTAGTCCGATGGTTGGCAACGGGATTGAACTTTACGAACGTGACTCAAGCATTCTTGCTTGATCCATTCGTTCCAAGAAAGATGTTGGGCGGTTTCTATTGGCAAGCCGCAGGTCTTGGCATGTTCATCTTGATGTCTATGCTTGCCGGGCTCGTTTATTTAGCCGTCTTTGGGCGGTTGAGGGGGCCTTGGCCGGGTATCTTTTTCGGTGCAGCGTGGTGGGGGCTTTTTTACGCGTGGTTAGGACCGTTGATCGGTGCCATGCCTCCTCTTCGCCAGATCGGCTGGAACAGCATAGTGACGGATTTTTGCCTTTTCCTGGTGTGGGGAGTGTTTATTGGTTTCAGCATCGCTTTCGAGCTTCATAATGAAGCGGCTCGCGAGCCCTCGAATTCGCCCAGCCGCGGCTCTCCGCAAACTTCATCATAAAAGGAACGGAGGGCTAATGGCTACGCTGTCGCGGCATTCAACCTTTTTTTGGGTATCCGCATATGGTACAATGTCTGATGAACTTTATTCGGCGATAGGATATCGACGCAATTAGGATCGTCAAACGGCTGTATGCGGAAGGAGTCATTGGGACATGCTAAGTATTTTGGTACTTAACGGACCGAATCTGAATATGTTGGGAGTTCGCGAACCGGGCGTATATGGCGTCTCGACGCTAGCGGACATCGAATCGAAGCTGGTCGAGCTTGGCAAGGAGTTGGATGCGGAGCTGCATTTCTTCCAATCCAATCACGAAGGCGCTTTATTGGACGAGATCCATGCGGCTTACGGCAAGCACGACGGAATCCTTATTAACCCGGGCGCATTGACTCACACGAGCTATGCCCTGCGTGACGGATTGTCGGCCGTGGGAATTCCCGCTGTCGAAGTTCATCTTTCCAATATTCATAAAAGGGAAGCATTCCGGCACACATCGGTAACAGCGGCGGTAACACTAGGGCAGATTGCCGGATTCGGTCCGGTAAGCTACGAGCTAGGATTGCAAGCTTTATGTCGGCACATTCGGAATTAACATCATGAGACAGACTATCATCTAAGAACGGTAACCCCGTCTATGCGAAAGCGAGGGAATCTGAATGCCTAATCATCGCGTTACTCGATTGCGCGAGTTGATTGCGAAATCCGAGGGAGATGCGCTGCTTGTCACCCATCCTATTAATCGACGGTATTTGACCGGCTTTACCGGATCATCTGGTGTTGTTCTTATAACGGCGAACCATGCTGCGCTTGTCACGGATTTCCGCTATAAGGAGCAGGCGCCAAAGGAAGCGCAAGGCTTCCAGATCGTTGAACACGGTTCGAGCCTTTATGCGACAGTCTCCGATCTTCTGAAGCAATGGAACGTCGGCGAACTGCTGATCGAAGAGCAAGATGTCACTTATGCTAATTATAGGATCATCGAGAAAGCATTAAGCCCGGTTAAGCTCATCACTTCGGATGGCATTGTAGAGAAGTTGCGGATGCTCAAGGACGAAGATGAGCTAGCGATTATGCAAGAAGCCGCGGATCTGGCCGATCGGGCATTCGAGCATATTCTGGGGTACATTAAACCTGGAGTCACGGAGAAGTCCATCGCGCTGGAGCTTGAAGTGTTCATGCGTTCGCAGGGTGCAACAAGCTCGTCGTTCGATACGATCGTAGCTTCCGGAGAACGGTCGGCACTGCCGCATGGCGTTGCTAGCGACCGGGTTATCGGAAGAGACGAATTCGTTAAGCTCGATTATGGCGCTTACTATAACGGTTATTGTTCCGATATTACGCGTACCGTTGTTGTAGGTAAACCGAGCGATAAGCACCGCGAAATCTATGAAATTGTCAAGGAAGCCCAGCAATTTGCCTTGGACCATCTTGTTCCCGGAATGACCGGGAAAGAGGGTGACGCCTTGACGAGAGATATCATCACAAGGTATGGTTATGGTGAATATTTCGGTCATGGAACGGGACACGGACTCGGCATGGAAATTCATGAGTCGCCTCGTCTTTCGTTGACAGGCGATGTCGTTCTAGCCCCGGGAATGACCGTTACGGTGGAGCCCGGAATTTATCTCCCCGGTTTCGGAGGGGTAAGAATTGAGGATGATATCGTCATTACCGAGAACGGGATCCGTATCTTGACGAAGTCGCCCAAACATCTAATCGTATTGGACTAATCATGGAGCAATGTCTCTACAGGAGGAGTAATTAAGTGATTTCCGTAAACGAATTTAAGACAGGCTTGACGATCGAAGTGGAAGGCGGGCTCTACTCAGTGCTCGATTTCCAGCATGTTAAACCGGGCAAAGGCGCTGCGTTCGTACGCTCCAAGCTCAAAAACCTGAAAAACGGTAACGTAGTCGAGAAAACGTTCCGTGCGGGCGAGAACGTCGTTCGCGCTCACGTCGAGAACCGCGCGGTTCAATACTTGTACAATTCGGGCAACGAATATACGTTCATGGATAATGAAACGTATGATCAGTTCGAATTGACGAAAGCCCAATTGGAATGGGAAGTTAACTTCCTTACCGAGAACATGACCGTTAACATTGCCAGCTACCAAGGCGACATAATCGGGATTACGCTTCCGAACAGCGTTGATCTTAAAGTCGTTGAAGCTGAACCGGGAATTAAAGGCAGCACGGCTACAGGTGCTACTAAATCCGCTAAGTTGGAAACCGGCTTCTCCGTTCAAGTGCCGCTATTCATCAACGAGGGCGACGTGCTGACGATCGATACCCGCGAAGGAAAATACGTTTCCCGCGCATAATGAGATCGAAGTTCCCTGTTTTCGCAAAATGTTGCGAAAACAGGGGATTTTTATATTTTTGGGCCCAATTACTTGTGCTATAATATAATGCTGTATACAGGTGTTCTCATAAGAGGTTGTTCAATAAGTGGGCATTTACGACTTTTTTGAATTTCCGTTTATACGTTTAGAAAGATTGACTTAGGGAGTGACTACCGGTGTCATTGATCGTTATGAAATTCGGCGGAAGTTCCGTCGGCACAACGGAGCGTATGGCTCGCGTGGCGCAGCGGATTATCGACAAAAAGCTGCAAGGTGACCGCGTTGTCGTCGTAGTGTCGGCGATGGGAGATACAACGGATGATCTAATCGACAAAGCGAACGAGATTAACGCTAATCCGCCATCCCGCGAGATGGATATGCTGTTATCGACAGGTGAGCAAATTTCCGTCGCCTTGTTGTCGATGGCTATTCATAAGCTTGGGCATGAAGCAAAGTCTTATACGGGCTGGCAAGCTGGCATCGTCACCGAGGACGTTCATGCCAAAGCGAAAATCAGCGACATTTCTCCGGATCGGATATTTGCTTCGCTGGACGAAGGGAATATCGTTATCGTAGCCGGCTTCCAAGGAATGACGGCGAGCGGAGAGATTACGACGTTAGGGCGCGGAGGCTCCGATACGACAGCGGTTGCGTTAGCGGCCGCGATTAAAGCCGACGTGTGCGAGATTTACACGGACGTGGACGGAATCTACTCTACTGACCCGCGGGTCGTAAAATGCGCAAGAAAGTTAAACGAAATCTCATACGACGAAATGCTTGAGCTGGCACACTTGGGAGCTGCCGTACTTCACCCGCGTGCGGTTGAATACGCGAAGCATAACAATGTGAACTTGGTTGTACGTTCAAGCTTTACGAATAATGAAGGCACGTTGGTGCGGGAGGTCGCGGAAATGGAACAGGGCATTGTCGTAAGGGGAATCGCTTCGGATAAAAATGTAGCCCGCATCAGCGTGCTTGGCGTGGAGGATTTGCCAGGCGTTCTTGCTAAGATGTTCGGCGCATTGGCTACACATGGCATCGATGTGGATATTATCGTTCAAAGCGGAGTCCAAGACGGGAAGGCGGACTTCTCTTTCACGGTCTCGCTCGCCGATCGCGGACGTGCGTTGGAAGTGTTGTCGAGCATTAAATCGGAGGTTCCATATCGCGAGGCGACCTTCGAGGAAGGCTTAGTGAAGGTGTCGATCGTAGGCGCTGGAATGGTGTCCAGCCCGGGAGTCGCAGCGAAAATGTTTGAAGCGATCTCCAGTGTGGGCGTCAGCATCAAAATGGTGAGCACATCGGAAATCAAAGTATCCTGCGTTATCGCAGCCGAGCCCGTACAAGAAGTCGTACGCGCGCTTCACACTGCATATGGCTTGGATACAGCGGAAACCGCGTTCGTTGGCGGCCCGCAAGATCGCCGCTAATATTGGCAATAGATGAACCTGCCCCGGGAGTCGGTTACGACTTCTCAGGGCAGGTTTTTTTGCGTCCGCTACCCTCGCGTTATTGCGGAAAGTGCCGAGTAATCAGGAAAAACCCAACTACAGCCTCGCAATAACACATAATGCGCCTTGTAATTCGGTTTATCCTGATTGCGGGGCCAATAACGTGATAGCCTACACTCTCCTAGATTTCCTAATTTTCTCCGGCTAAAACTCAAGTCGCGAACTTACTTTCCTATCATCAACTGAACCAGTTTGATAATAATCGCCGACAAGCCCGCCGCCATTAGCGGGCCGACCGGAATGCCGCGCAGCAAAATAACGCCGGCGATCGAACCGATGACAATGCCGACGATGAGCTGAGGGTCCATTTTCAACGTCTCTAAGCCGCGGCTGTTCAAATACGCTCCGATTGCCCCGCCCGCAAGCGCTACCCAACCTGTCCAGCCCGTAAAGGCGACGTAGATATCTTTAGGTTGGATTCGGCCGGAAGCGAAGGGAACCAAGACGGCTAAAGTGAGAAACAGCAAACCAAGCTCGATTCCCCTGCGCTCAATGGAAGGGAGATATCGTTCCAGATGAGTCAGCTTGATAATCAGGAGAATACAAGCCGCAGTCGTAATAATTGACGATCTCCCAATTAAACCGATAACGATTAGCGCGACCAATACCAACTCTCCGTACATAACGGCGACACACTCCCGAATGGATGGTTGGTACACGATATGGAACAAGCCTTGCGTTTAGAACGCAAGGCTTGCCTAATACAATAATCAGATCATATAGTCGAAATAAGGTACCTGTTGCAGCTCGAAAGTGTCGGAGCGGAGTCCGCGGCGCAAAGTTTCTAATGTAATGGCATCATGGAAAGGGATATTCCCTAGATGAACGTTCGCTCCCAACGATTTGATCAGTGAAACTTGCTGTTCCTTAAGAGGAGCTTCCCATAACACCCGGTCCAAGTTTGGGACTACGCTTAAGATGTGAGACAGATCCCCGTCTCTGCAGTCTCCTTGCTCGTCGAATAACCCTACGCCTTTCCCGGATTCCCTTGCTTCAACGGTAACAAGCTCTGCTCCGCAAGCCCAATCCTGCTCCGCCGTCGCGGCGAAATCGAGCACATCGATTCGCGAGCCGAATTGTTTTTTACCGTATTCGGTGAATACGGTAAGCCCTAAACTCTTGGCATCCCTTATCAGCTCGCTGCGTAGAGAACGGCTGAGTTCGATCGTGCCGTCCGACACTTCAACGCCGGTGAAACCCAACGCTAGAATTTGGCTGAAGAAACCAGGTACCAAATCCAGCCTGACCGCTGCTTCGAGAAGCGTTCCTCCCGGTATAACCATAATCCCTTGTTTGGCCGCGAGCTCTATTTTGCTGCGAATAACAGGGATTGGGTACAAGGGGGAAGTACCGAACCCGAACTTGATAATGTCGATATACTCTCCGGAAGTCGCGAGCATATCAGAGAATGCGTTCAGCCCGATGCCTTTGTCTATCACCATCGTTAGGCCTTTCGTACGTGGTTTAGCCTGCCTATGCCCGCTTGGATCGGCTAAGGTTGCGGGCCAAGTGGTTTTCGGGGTTGTCGTTTGCATTTTCAACTCTCCTCGTTGGAATACAAGGTGGATTTTTACAAGTCAATATATGCAATCGCCCATTATTAGGTGTTCTCTCGCCATGCCGCTCCGGATAAAGTTCTCCGACCTAATAGACAAGTTGGTGGCTGGACGTGCATACAGATAGTATCGAGGTTCAATTCAGTCAATGACACAAAACCTCTATAAGGAGGGGAAGTTATGGATAAAGCCGCCTTCAGCATGGCCATGCTCCGGATATTATCCGGCAGCATAGAAGTAACCGCAGCGATCGTGATGCTTCGCTTGAATGACGTTCAGAAAGCGCTGGCCGTCAATTCCATGTTGGCGTTGGTCGGTCCGTTAGTGCTGATCTCGACGACGACGATCGGACTAGTCGGCATAGCGGACAAGCTATCGCCTTCCAAATTGATATGGATTCTTGCAGGAGTGAGCTGTCTATTAATAGGCATTCTCAGAAAGTGAATATCGCTAGATCAGATTGGCCAAGCAGGCATAATCCGGCTGTCCAAGCATACATATGAAACAGCAATGATCCACTTCAAGTGAGAGTCCAATCAGCCTGCACAAACTTAATAAGGCTTATTGAACAACCTCTTCTGGCGGAAAGGGGGAGCCAAGTTGCCTCAACGACTGATGGAGCTGTTCCCGACTTCCTTACGTCAAGTGTTGGAACGAATGCCAACCGAGGCTAGGGAAGTGTTGGAGGAGATCCGCATACGGGAAAATCGCCCGTTAGAAATCAGCTTTGGAAGCCGTTATGCGTTCGTCCGAGAGGACGGAACATTGACGAGCAGTTACAGAGAAGCTTTCTTGCCAGGCAAAGAACAATGCCGCGCGTTACTAGAAAGATTGACCAACCATTCGATTTACGCGGTAGAAGAGGAGCTGCGAAGAGGTTTCATCACGGTATCCGGAGGACATCGAATCGGACTTGCTGGCCGAACGGTATTGGACAAAGGCGTCGTGTCGCACCTGCGGGATATCGCAGGTTTTAACGTGCGTATCGCGCGAGCTCGTGCGGGATTCGGAGCGCAGATCCTTCCGGATCTGCTAGATTTCACAGCTAGAACGATACGGCATACGTTGATCGTCTCCCCCCCGCAGCAAGGGAAAACAACACTTATAAGAGATTTAGTCCGCTGTATAAGCTCGGGAGAATGGCATCACCCCGCAGCCCGCGATTGGGGAAGCCGGAAAGTCGGAGTCGTGGACGAACGTTCCGAGATCGCGGCCAGCGAGAAAGGAGTTCCGACCTTTGATCTGGGTCCCCGCTGCGACGTTCTCGATGCTTGCCCGAAGGCAGAAGGGATTACGATGATGATAAGATCGCTGTCGCCGGAAATTATCGCCGTGGACGAGATTGGTCGTCCAGAAGACGCGGAAGCCATACATGAAGCCATTCATGCAGGCGTGCAGGTGCTGGCAACCGCGCACGCCCTTGATATCGGCGACGTATTCGCGAGGCCTGTTCTTGCCAAGCTCGCGCGGGACGGAGTGTTCGGCACCTACGTATTTCTGTCCCGAACCGGAGACAAGGTGAAACATCGGGTGATTTCCGCCGAGGAGGCATTAGAAGCGACGTCGCGCCGATTCAGCCGCACGATCGGGGCTATGCCTAGAGATGCGCCGTTTGATCCAATAATCGCGAAAGCCCATGCGACATCTACATCTCCCACGCAGGTTACGGTCAAGGCGCGACAGATGCCGGTCATCCGATCGCCTGCGCTTCAAGAACCCCAGGGGATCGACCATGCTTAAATTCGCCGGCATCTTGCTTGTCTTGTTCGCCGGGACCATGATCGGCTTTCTGCAGGCTGCGAAGTTCGCTGCCCGTCCCCGTCAAATTCGCGAGCTCCTTCATGCCCTGCAACGGTTGGAAACGGAGATCAGCTACGGCCAAACTTATTTGCCGGAAGCGCTTATGCGCATCTCTAGATTGGTACAGCAGCCGTTATCGGCCTTATTTGCAAACATTGCGGAGGCGCTTATGGCGGATGCGGCGGAATCAGGTGAAACCGTCAGGGAGTGCTGGCAACGGGCGATTAACGCTTATTGGCCTTCAACGGCAATGAAGACTGCGGAGAAGGAAGCGTTGCTCAGGTTAGGGTCTACGCTCGGGGGCAGCGGACGGGAGGATCAACTGAAGCACATTCGGCTTACGGCCATCCAATTACAAGCGGAAGAATCCTCGGCCCGTGACGACCAGTACCGATACGAGAAACTTAGCCGAAGCTTAGGAATGCTCGGAGCCGCTTTGGTCGTGATACTGATGATCTAGTTTGTTTAGGAGGCCATAGCGATGAACATCGACATCAGCACCATATTTCAAATCGCCGGCATCGGTATCATCGTGGCGATGATTCATACGGTGTTGAAACAGATGGGCAAAGAAGATATGGCACATTGGGTGACTTTGATCGGCTTCGTGGTCGTACTGTTCATGGTCGTTCGAATGCTTAACGATTTATTCCAGGAAATCAAGACGATATTCCTGTTCCAGTAGGTGAAGCGGGTGGACATTCTCCAGATCGTCGGAATCGGGTTTCTAGCGACCGTGCTCATTCTTGTCATCCGTGAACAAAAGCCGATGTTCGCCTATCTGCTGGCCGCCTTCGTCGGAGTGGCCATTTTCCTGGCATTCGTAGGGAAGATCGATGATGTAATCTCCGTGTTAGAGGAGCTTGCGGATCGTTCGGGCATTCCGACCGTGTACCTGAAGACGATGCTAAAAATCATCGGAATAGCCTATATCGCGGAATTCGGTGCGCAAATCGTAAGGGACGCGGGGCTAGAGAGTATCGCTACGAAAATCGAATTCGCCGGTAAAATGTTAATTTTGGTCATGGCGGTGCCCATCATCAGCGTCATCGTCGAAACGGTGCTGAATTTGCTGCCGGCTTGACGGATACGGGGACGGGAGGGTGAACATGCTTCGGCAGACGGGAATAGAGAAAAAGCTTATCATCCTGCTGTTCATGCTCATGTTCGTTGTTCTCATGGGTAACTCTACCGTTTTCGCGGAACGGGCATCATCTATCGCGGCAGTGGCGGAACCTGGGGCAAATGAGCCAGGTAAGCTATCCGGAGATTTGGCCAAGCAGCAGAGCGAGGATGTTCAACTCGGGGAAATTCAGAAGTATTGGAACGATCTGAAGGGGCAATATGGCGGCTATTTCCCAGAGGGCAAGCTGCCCGAGCTGCGTCAGCTTATGTTTCCGCAAGGCAATCACTGGAGCGCGAGCCAGGCCATGACGGGCTTGGCGAAATTTTTCCTTCACGAGGTACTCTATAGCGGTAAACTGCTGGTAACGATCGTTCTGCTCACGGTTTTCACGATGCTGCTCGAGACGATGCAAGGCGCATTCGAACGGAATGCGGTTAGCAAAGTCGCTTACGGAATCGCCTACCTTGTTCTGATTATACTAGCGGTGAACAGCTTCCGGACAGCGACCTCGTACGCCGGAGACGCGATCGAGCAAATGGTGCAGTTCATGCTTGCGATGGTGCCGCTGCTCCTGACTCTTCTAGCGGGTACGGGCGGAGTTACTTCAGTGGCCGTATTGCATCCGCTAATCGTCTTCATGATCCATACAGTAGGAACGTTCGTGCACTTGGTCGTATTTCCGCTCCTTTTCTTCTCTGCCGTCCTGCACTTGGTTAGTTCGATCACCGAGCGGTACAAAGTGACCCAATTGGCCAATTTACTGCGAAATATCGGTATCGGCGTGCTCGGTATCCTGCTTACCGTATTTCTGGGCGTGCTCTCGGTTCAGGGGGCAACCGGCGCTGTCACGGACGGAGTCGCGCTTAGAACGGCCAAATTCGTCACCGGTAATTTCGTTCCCGTCGTCGGGAAAATGTTCTCGGACGCAACAGATACGGTTTTATCCGCGAGCTTGCTCGTCAAGAACGCCGTCGGGTTAACCGGAGTAATCGTCTTGTTGTTCCTGTGTGCTTTTCCCGCTTTGAAAATATTGACGCTTGCCTTGATCTACAATCTCGCCGGTGCGGTTATGCAACCGCTCGGAGACACTCCGATCGTGCATTGCCTCCAAACGATCGGCAAGACGCTGATCTACGTGTTCGCGGCTTTGGCATCGGTTGGGCTGATGTTCTTCCTGGCGGTAACGATTATTTTGACGGCGGGTAACGCCGCTCTCATGATCCGCTGATAGGGGAGGTGATCGCTGAATGGGGTTAATGGATGGGCTATCCCATTGGCTTCGCCAGATCATCGCCGTCGTCTTGCTAGCGGCGCTTATCGATCTGTTGCTGCCCAACCGCACGATGCAGAGGTATGTGAGGCTAGTTGCCGGCCTGTTTATCCTCATGACATTAGCAACCCCGATCATGAACTGGATGAAGGGTGACTTCACCGGCAAGTTGGCCGCGGGCCTTGATGCGGTAGAACAGTCTCCGCAAGGCGCGGATAGCCAGTTGGCAATGATCGAAAAAGCCGGAGCCGAGCTACGTGATAAGCACCAGATTCAAGCGACTAAGCTGGTAACTTCCAAGTTGGAAACCTCGATTCGGAATGAAGTGGAGCAAACCGAACAGCGCGAAGTACGAAAAGTAGACGTCGTGCTTGGTCAAGAAGCGGATGGGACGTTAACGGTTGCCAAGGTGGTCGTCTTGATGGAGCCTGAAACGGCTGCGGGAGACCGGAAGCCCGAATCCTTATCTAATCGTGATGTGAAGCCGGTTGAAGCTGTCGATATCCAGATCGATGACATAGAAGGCTGGCCTGATGGCGAGCAGGCATTGCCTTCTGCGGTAAATCAGGAGGACAGGGCAGTCATCGCGGAGCCGGCAACGGGATCGGAGAAGCAGGGGCAAGCCGAAGAGCAGCTTGACCGTGAAACTAGCTTGCGAATATCCGCCATGATCGCAAGCCGTTTCGGACTCGCGGTCAACATCGTCGAGGTTAAGCTGCCCGCGGGAAAAGCGGCCAGCGGAAACCGTTCATAACATCGGTATAAGACTAGGGAGGTGCGAAATGGCAAAGTGGCTACAGCAACTGGAATCATTCATCGGCGGCGGTTCGGGAGGACCGCGCAGGGTCAAGGCGTTCCGTTGGCTAGTACTGATCGGATTGATCGGGGCCGCCTTGCTGCTCGCGGCTTCTATGTTAAACGTCAAACCGTTGGATCCCGCGAAGGATCCCGACTTGTCTCCTCCGCGCGATGAGGATATTCCCCAGCAGCAAGCCTTCTTGGGCAGCGAGGACAAAAAATCCTCTGCCTTCGCGGATATCGAAGCGGAGTATGAGGGCCGATTGAAGGATTTGCTGGAACGGATTGTCGGCGTCGGCACGGTGGACGTGATGGTGACGGTTGACTCAACCGAGGAAACCGTCGTTCAGCTGAATGAGAAAATGATGTCGACCATCACGGAAGAAACCGATCGCAACGGTGCTAAGCGGCATATCACCGATATTTCGAAAGATGGTCAAGTCGTGCTGTACGAGGTGTCGGGCAGTCAATCGCCGATTGTCGTCAAGAAGCTGAAGTCCCGCATTCGCGGAGTGCTGATCGTGGCGAAGGGAGCCGAGAACGCAACCGTTCATAAACTTATTGCCGAAGCGGTTTCCCGAGGGTTGGACGTGCCGATTCATCGTATTTCCGTCGTACCGCGCAAAACATAGCGAATAATCAAATGATATGAAAATGGGAGGAATGGAAAAATGAATAACAAACGCCAAACCATATGGTTGGTCTCGATGCTTAGCTTGATGGTGATTTTATCCGCTTATTACTTGTTTACGGAAGATGCTCCCTCCACTCCAAGCGGAACGCAAGCGTCCCAGTCGCTAAACAATGCCGGCAAAGTTTCGTCCTCGTCCAATTCTGCGGGAATTAGCGTGACCGAAGAAGAGCCGGTGACCGACGAGCTGACAGGAGTGAAGCCGGACGGAACGACCGGGGGAATTCCTTCCGGGGAAGCGCAAGGAGACGCGACGAACTCGCAAGGCCTTTCGCCAGAGGACGAAGCCGTGATCAAGGGCATCAACAACGCCAGCGGAAACGAATTGCTCGATAAGATCCAGCTTGAAGAACAAACCAAAATAAGCAAACGGGCCGAGGAATTGTACGCGATCACGGTGAACAATACCAAGGTGAGCCAAGAAGAGGCGACTAGCGCCGCGGAAGAGTTGGCCCGATTGGAGGATAAGGATTCTCGAATTACGAGTCTCCAGGAAAAGCTGCTTCAAGAATACGAGAACGCGGTCGTATCCGAGGTAGACTTGAATAATTTCAAAGTCATCGTTCTGAGCGAGAAAATGGAGAAGAAACAAGCGATCGGAATCATCGACCTGGCGACGAAAGAGCTCAATGTGACGCCGGATCACGTGACGGTGCAGTACGTGCAGTAAACAATGCCCAATCGAATATGCGCGATTAACCTTAGCGAGGGGACTGTCCCGACAAGTAGATTCGTTTTCTACTTTCCGGGCGTCCCCTCGTTTAGGTTTTCTCCCCCCGCTTATGCGGAAGACGGCATAACTCTTTCCATTTCGGACGATTATGGTATAATAGTTCCGTTGTGGGATCGAACATGCTTTCTTTAGACGGGGAATCCCGAATCAAGGAGTGACCGAGATGTTTAAGCTAAGCGAAATTAAAGAATTGATCAAATTGGTAGACCAAACCACCGTACATGAATTGGAAATTGAGAACGAAGGAATGCGGTTGTCGATTCGCAAACCAGGTCGCACGGAAGTCGTAAACGTGCAAACTCCCCAGCTTTCTCATACATACCTGCCGACAGTACAGACAGCTGTGCAAGCACCTGCAGTTGCCGCAGCTCCTGCTCCCGAAGCTAAAGCTCCGGCAGCAGATAATTCCCACCTTCACCGCATCGTATCTCCGATGGTAGGCACGTTCTATCGTTCCCCGTCGCCGGATGCTTCTTCGTTCGTTAACATCGGAGACAAAGTTTCCGACAAGACGGTCGTTTGTATTTTGGAAGCGATGAAGTTGATGAATCCTTTGGAAGCTGAAGTAAAGGGCGAGATCGTAGATATTCTAGTGGAGAACGGACAGCTCGTCGAATTCGGCCAACCGCTATTCCTAGTGAAGCCGGAATAATCCCGAGGAGGATGTCATCTTGAAATTTAATAAGATTTTGGTCGCCAACCGCGGCGAAATCGCGGTTAGAATTATCCGTGCATGCCGGGAGCTAGGAATCGCCACTGTGGCGGTCTACTCCGAAGCTGACCGGGAATCGTTGCACGTACGTCTGGCTGATGAAGCTTATTGCATTGGACCGACAGCGTCCAAGGACAGTTATTTGAACCTGACTAATATTATGAGCGTTGCGACATTAACGGATTGCGATGCTATCCATCCGGGATACGGATTCCTTTCTGAAAATGCTGATTTCGCGGATATCTGCGAAACTTGCAATATTACGTTTATCGGACCGTCTTCGGTCGCGATTAGTCGCATGGGAGACAAAGCGGTTGCCAAGCAAACGATGAAAGACGCAGACGTGCCTGTCATCCCGGGTTCGGACGGCTTGCTTGAAGATCTCGACGATGCGATACGCGTAGCCCGCGAGATCGGATATCCCGTTATCATCAAGGCGACTGCGGGCGGCGGCGGCCGAGGAATCCGCATCGCGGAGAACGAAGAGATGCTCGTTCGCGAGATTACGACAGCGCAACAGGAAGCGGAAAAAGCTTTCGGCAACGCGGGCGTATATCTCGAGAAGTTTTTAACGGGAATGAAGCATGTTGAAATTCAGATCATTGCGGACAAACATGGCAACGTAGCGCATCTTGGCGAGCGGGACTGCTCCGTGCAGCGTCGCCGGCAGAAGCTGGTCGAGGAAGCTCCATGCTCCATTATGTCGCCAGAGTTACGGAATCGGATGGGTCAAGCCTCCGTCAGGGCTGCGAAAGCGGTCAATTATTCCGGCGCCGGAACGATCGAATATTTGCTTAGTCCAGATGGTCAATTCTACTTCATGGAAATGAACACCCGGATTCAAGTGGAACATCCCGTGACGGAAATGATTACGGGAATCGATTTAATCAAAGAAATGATCGCAGTCGCCGAAGGCGCGCCTCTTTCCTTTAAGCAGGAAGACGTGAAGTTCGATGGCTGGGCTATCGAGTGTCGGATTAACGCGGAGGATTCGGAACGCAATTTCATGCCTTCCGCAGGACGCATCGGCTTCTATTTGCCGCCGGGTGGCCCTGGGGTTCGGGTGGATAGCGCAGCCTATCCGCAGTACGTGATTTCTCCGCACTATGATTCCATGATCGCCAAGTTGATCGTATGGGCGCCTACTCGCGATGAAGCTATTGCAAGAACTCGGAGAGCGTTAAGCGAATTTATGGTGGAAGGCGTCAAGACGACGATTCCGTTCCATATGAAGCTGATGAACCATCCGATCTTCAACAAAGGGACATTCGATATCAAATTTCTTGAAGAGCACGATATTAACAACGACAGCGAAGCTTCGCCGGACAATGAATTTTCGATTTAATTTCTGGCCAAGCGTTTGTCATAATAATCCGGGAATGCTATATTTATAAGTAGTGAAGGCGAATGCTCGGACTTACTTAGATTTGTTCCGGGTATGTGGAGGTGGAACTACGCAAATGGAAACGATAGCTCCGGATTACGAACGGACGGACATGGGCACCATTGAGATCGCGCCGGAAGTCATTGAAGTGATTGCCGGTCTAGCGACTGTGGAAGTCGATGGCGTTGCAGGCATGAGCGGTGGACTTTCTTCTGGAATCGCCGAATTGTTAGGACGCAAAAATTTGTCCAAGGGCGTTAAAGTGGAAGTCGGTCAACGCGAAGCGGCTGTCGACGTATCGATTATTGTTCAATATGGACGCCGGATACCGGAAATTTCAACCGAAATTCAACGTAACGTCAAACGCTCGATTGAGACAATGACCGGACTTAATGTTGTAGAAGTTAACGTTCATATACATGACGTTCACTTCAAAGCGGGCGACAAGCCCGATGAAGATGAATCGAATGTACGTGTCCGATAATGATGTGACCGCAACCTGATTTCCGCGGTAACGGCATAACCTCCGGTATGCGGATGACGGCCCTCTGACGAGATCTTCCTTCAGGGAACTCTCGCAGAGGCCTTTTTCGCAATCATGGAGGACTACCTCAATGAGGAAACAGGAGGACGCTAACGTTGGTTAAAGTGATGGACAGGCTGCTTCTATTTTTGTACAGCGTGGCAATCGGGATCGCATCCATTGTGGCAATCGTTGCTGCTTGCGGCGGATTTTCAGAGAAATGGCTGAATGAAGTCGTATCCGACTTTACTGGCGATGTGCGGGCCGTTCAGGGCTCGGTAATTATTGTCGGTATTATTCTATTCCTCTTAAGCGTAAGATTCTTTGTTGTATCCGTTCGCCGCGACAGCCATTCTGCCCCGTCCATTAATCAACGGACTGAGCATGGCGATATTCGAATCTCCGTTGAGACAGTTGAGAATCTCGCGCTCAAAGCGGCTTCCCGAACGCGCGGAGTGAAAGACCTGCGTGCTCGAGTAAGGGTATCCGAAGCGGGACTTGGCATTCTGATTAAGGCTTTCGTTGAAGGAGAAGGCTCGATTCCTACCTTATCCGAGGAAATGCAACGTACTGTCTCGCAGCAAGTCGAAGAAGCGACGGGAATCCCGGTTGCGGAAGTGTCCGTATTCATCGCGAACGTTACGCAGGCGCCAACTACTTTTAAGAGCCGAGTAGAATAGGAGGCAACCGCCAATGTGGAAAGTCTGGTGGGAAACCTTCGGAGGGAGAATCGCCGGTGTAGCGGCAGGGCTCCTGTTCGGTATTATTTATTTGATTAGCGGATTTTGGGATATGCTATTCTGCGCTTTGCTCATTGGCATCGGATATTGGATTGGAAAACATAAGGATGAACGGCGCGGGCCTTTATTTCCGTTGGATAAACTGACGGAATGGGTGACGGACCGTTGGCCTTGGTCACGATAATCCCTGTGAATGTTCTTGCCCAGGCAGGGACGGTGGAGCTTATGCGAGCTCCGCAGTTTCCGATGGAATAGATGCTCATGGGTTTTTTTTGTTTTTTATAGTCATACTTGAATTACCGCTAAACGCATTAACAATCAGGATCGTTCGGGAGGATACATGAAGCGCAGACTCGCAAGGGAAATCGTGGTACAAAGCTTGTACCAGATAGAGATGAATGGCGTGACCGGAGATGAAGCCGTCGATATCGTGATGGAGGAAGCTCGTCAGGACAATGAGATCGGTACGGATGTTGCAGAATTAGCTAGCATTAACACCTTTACTCGCGAATTGGTGCAAGGCGTGAAGGAAAAGCAAGAGGTTATCGATCAAAGCCTTGTCATTTATTTGACGGGTTGGCAAGTGGATCGCTTATCGCGGGTAGATAGGCAAATATTGCGGTTGGCCGTTTATGAATTGATGTTCCGCAAGGAAGTTCCTGCTAAGGTCGTTATTAACGAAGCGATCGAGCTTGCTAAGCATTTCGGCCTGGAGGAGAACGGAAAGTTCGTTAACGGAGTACTTGGACGGATGTTAAGGGAAAGAGAAGAAAACCAGACGCAGGGGGAAGACAAGCTGTGAGCGCACAAATCATTTACGGTAAACAAATATCGGATACGATTCGCGAGGAACTTCTTCATGAAGTCGAGCAGTTAAAGCAACAGGGAGTTACGCCAGGCTTAGTCGTCATTCTCGTCGGCGAAGACCCTGCATCCCAAGTCTACGTAAGAAACAAAGCGAAGGCGTGCGAACAGCTCGGCTATCACTCGGAAGTGATTAGGGTGCCTGCGGAGACGACTCAAGACGAATTGCTTGCCTTAATTACGAAATATAATGAACAGCAGAATATTCACGGCATTCTTGTTCAGTTGCCTCTTCCGAAGCATATCGAAGAGAAAGCGATCATTGACGCGATTTCCGTCGAGAAAGACGTGGACGGATTCCACCCGGAAAGCGTCGGGAATCTGATGATCGGGGACGACGCGCTGCTTCCTTGTACGCCATCCGGCGTTATTGAACTGCTTAAGAGAACGGGGAATTCTCCTGCCGGCAAACATGCGGTAGTGATCGGCCGCAGCAATATCGTAGGTAAGCCGGTAGCGATGTTGCTGCTTCGCGAGAACGCTACCGTTACGATATGCCACTCCCGTACGCCGAACATCTCCGAGATCGCGCGCCAAGCGGATATTCTGGTCGTTGGCGTTGGCGTACCGAAGCTCGTAAAGAAAGATTGGGTCAAACCGGGTGCTGTCGTGATCGACGTAGGCGTAAACCGTTTGCTGGATGGCAAGCTATGCGGCGACGTCGACTATGACGATGTATTAGACGTAGCTGGCTGGATCACGCCGGTTCCTGGGGGCGTCGGACCGATGACCATTACGATGCTAATGGCGAACACGTTGAAGTCCGCGAAGAAAGCAAGAGGATAGGAAGGAGCCAAACGATGGAACCGGCGCGCGCTTTAAGCATTCGCGATATCAATCGCCTCATTAAGATGAAGCTTGAAGGCGATTCCGGACTCCAAGACATCTGGCTGAGAGGCGAAATATCCAACTTCACTTTCCATTCCAGCGGGCATATGTATTTTACGTTGAAAGATGAAGGCGCAAGATTGAAATGCATTATGTTCGCCTCCTATAACGCTAGGCTTCCATTCGCGCCGAAAGACGGAATGAAGGTGCTGGCTCGCGGAGGCATTTCCGTATACGAGAGAGACGGGCAATATCAGTTCTACGCAACGGCAATGCAGCCGGATGGGATTGGGAGCCTCTACTTGGCGTTCGAGCAGCTCAAGAAAAAGCTCGAATCGGAAGGGCTTTTCCTTGATCATCATAAGCGTGCATTACCTCTTTATCCTCGCACGGTGGGCGTCATTACGTCACCGACCGGAGCTGCGGTAAGGGATATCATGATTACACTGGAGCGTCGTAATCCGGGCGTACATGTGCTGTTATATCCTGTAGCCGTTCAAGGAACAAGCGCCGCGCCTTCGATCGTTAAAGCGATTAAGGCGATGAATGCGCTTGGCGAAGCAGACGTGCTTATCGTTGGGCGGGGCGGAGGATCCTTAGAGGAGCTATGGGCCTTCAACGAAGAGGCGGTAGCAAGGGCGATCAGGGCATCGGCAATTCCGGTAATCTCGGCAGTCGGTCATGAAACGGATTTTACGATTTCCGATTTCGCCGCAGATTTAAGAGCGGCTACCCCTACGGCTGCGGCCGAGCTTGCGGTCAGACATTCCGGGGAATTAAGGCAAGGACTCGTTCATCTAGAACAGAGAATGGCAAAGTCTTTAAGCGGATTGCTCGGGAAAGCCAGGGAACGATGGCAACATGCGGCCAGGTCGCCGTATTTCACGCAACCAAGGCGAAGCCTGCTCGTTCAAGCGGAACGTCTCGACCGATTAAAGGATCGCTTGCAATTTCGAATTCGCACGGATCAAGCGAGAGCCCAAGAGCGCTTGACTCGCCTGAGCGGCAGATTATCCGCCGTTAATCCGAATCAGCAAGCCGAATTCGCCCGCAAACGGATAACATCCGCAACACGGGGGCTGGAGCTCGCCATGAACGGGATTTTGCGACAGCGGCAAAGCCAATTCGGTTCACTCGTTCGCCATTTGGACGCGCTTAGCCCTCTTAAAGTCATGGCTCGAGGCTATAGCTTGGTATACGACGAACAGGAGAAGTCATTGGTTCGTACGATTAACGAAGTGCAGCCGGGCGACTTGATCCGGGTTAAATTGCAGGATGGCAAGCTGGATTGCCAAGTATGGGGAATTCACGGGGAGGAGAAGTCGAATGGCTAAGAACGGCACTGCGGGCAATGCGGGCAATGCGGATAAAAATATCGAGGCTCCTGCTCTGACATTCGAGCAAGCGATGGAAACGCTCGAAACGATCGTCGCTAAGCTGGAGAGCGGGGATGTTCCGCTTGAAACCGCCATTGAGCTTTTTCAGGAAGGGATGTCCCTCTCCAAGTTGTGCGGTCAGAAACTAGATCAGGTAGAGCGTCGCATTGAAATGTTAGTGGAAGGCGATACCGGATTGCAGCGTAAGCCTTTCGCTGCGGCGAAAGAAGAGGCGTAAGCTTCGGGAGACAAGGGGTATTGACGTGACGACTTCGGTGGCAATACATACATATTTGGAACAACAGCGCGAGATCGTGGAGAAGGCGCTGCAAACGGTTTTCCCGACGGAATGGACCATGCCGGGCAAGTTGCTTGAAGCAATGGATTATTCATTGCTGGCAGGGGGCAAGCGTTTACGCCCGATTCTCGTTCTGGCTGCCGCTCAGGCCGTGGAGGGCAACGATGACGCGAGCAAGCGGGCACTTCCCTTCGCTTGCGCTGTAGAGATGATCCATACGTACTCGCTTATCCATGATGATCTGCCGGCAATGGACAATGACGATTATCGTCGCGGCAGGCTCACGAATCACAAAGTGTTCGGGGACGCGATGGCGATCTTAGCCGGCGATGGTCTGTTAACGCATGCTTTCCACGTCGTTACGCAGGCGGCTAAGCTGGGCGTGCCCCCGGAGCGCGTGCTTGCCGTCGTGCAGGAGCTTGCGAAATATGCAGGCCTTTCGGGTATGGTCGGAGGTCAAGTCGACGATATGCTGGGAGAACAAGGCGTAACCTCGTTGCAGCAGCTCGAAAACATTCATTTGCATAAAACGAGCGATCTGATCGCTTTTTCGTTGCGGTCCGGCGGTCATGCCGGTCTGGCGGACGAAAAGCAATTGGAGGCTTATGGGCTGTTCGGACGCAATGTGGGATTAGCCTTTCAGATCCAAGACGACATTCTGGATTTGACGGGAACCGCGGACAAGCTAGGTAAGCCTGTGAAGAGCGACGAGCGTCAGGAGAAGGTGACTTATCCGTTCCTGATGGGCTTGGACGAAAGCCGCAAACGGGTCGTCGATCTGACGAAAGAAGCGAACGAAACGTTGCTTCAAGCCGGACTCGCCAAGCCGGACAAATTGATCGCAATCGCGGATTATTTGCTTAACAGGGACCATTAACCACATAACATTTACTCCGTTAAGTCATATTATTATTCGATAAGCCAATGGCGTTCTGCGAGAAATTATTCTTGCGGCGGCCATTGGCTTTTTTTCTGCCCGAGATCCTAAATTTCGGCGGCGAACTTCGCTGAAACTTGGGCATTGTTTGGGGATATGGTATAATAGCGGTAATATCCATTAGGGGAAAGCGGGGAACATCACTTGCTGCTCGAGCATATCGACAGTCCGACCGACTTAAAGAAATTGACGCTACCCGAACTTCCTAAGTTGGCTGAAGAGATTCGGCAATTTCTAATTCAAAAATTATCTGCGACCGGTGGTCACCTCGCGCCTAATCTAGGCGTGGTTGAGCTTACGCTAGCGTTGCATTATTTGTATAACAGCCCGGAAGACAAGTTTATTTTCGATGTGGGACACCAAGCCTACGTTCATAAGATGCTGACTGGACGCCAGCATCGTTTCGATACGCTTCGCCAGAAAGACGGATTATGCGGATTCGTGAAACGCAACGAAAGCGAGCACGACGTTTGGGAAGCCGGCCATAGCAGCACCTCTTTGTCCGCAGCGATGGGGATGGCTTTAGCACGCGATCACAAAGGCGCGTCCAATAAAGTTATTGCCGTTATCGGCGATGGAGCTCTAACTGGCGGAATGGCACTCGAAGCGTTGAACCATATCGGCCATGAGAAACGCAAGCTAATGGTCGTGCTTAACGATAACGAGATGTCCATCGCGCCTAACGTGGGGGCTATTCATAATTATTTGGGCAAAGTCAGATCAGAGAAAATATACCGCAAAGCGAAAGACGAGCTCGATTGGCTGTTGCGCAAAGTGCCGGCAATCGGCGGTAAACTCGCGCGTACCGCGGATCGGGTCAAAGATAGCTTAAGGTATTTGATTGCGCCCGATGGAATGTTATTCGAAGAATTCGGACTTAAATATTTCGGGCCGGTTGACGGCCATGATATTAATAAGCTGATGGAAGCATTCAACCAAGCGGACAACGTTGACGGACCCGTATTGGTTCATGTATTAACGGTCAAAGGCAAGGGGTATACCCCTGCAGAACAAGATTCGCATAAGTGGCACGGAATAACTGGCGCGTACAAGATCGAATCCGGTCAAGTCGTTAAGCCGGTAGGACCGCCTATGTATACGGAAGTATTCGGGAATACCTTGATCGAGCTAGCCGATCAAGACAAACGGATTATCGCCGTCACGCCTGCAATGCCGGGCGGCTCCGGCCTGCTGAAATTCGCCGAGAAATATCCGGACAGAATGATCGACGTCGGAATCGCCGAGCAGCATGCCGCCACGATGTCCGCGGCGCTTGCTATGGAAGGGATGAAACCCGTGTTCGCGGTGTATTCCACATTCTTGCAACGGGCGTACGACCAAGTGGTTCATGACATTTGCAGGCAAAACCTTAACGTCATCTTCGCTATCGACCGGGCAGGTTTCGTCGGCGCCGACGGGGAGACGCATCAAGGAGTTTACGATATTGCATTTCTAAGACACATTCCGAACATGGTGCTTATGATGCCTAAGGACGAGAATGAGCTTAGGAATATGCTGAAGACGGCAGTCGACTATGAAGCAGGGCCGATAGCCGTTCGTTATCCGCGCATAGCCGGAACTGGCGTTACCATAGACGACGAGATGAAGCCGATCGAGATCGGAACGTGGGAAACGGTGCGAGAGGGCGATTACGCGGCGGTATTAGCGATAGGGCCGATGGTTCAAGTGGCGGAAGAAGCTTCCGAATTGCTTAAACGAGACGGAATCAACATTCGTATTATCAATGCCCGGTTCATCAAACCGCTGGACGAGAAGATGCTGCTGGCAATGGCCAAAGAACGTATCCCTCTCTTGGTCGTCGAAGAAGGCGCGGTTCAAGGCGGCTTAGGCAGCGCGATCCTCGAGTTCTACGCCCTGCATGGCATTCAACCGCCATCGATCCAATTGGCTGGGGTGCCGGACTTGTTCATCGAGCACGCATCGATCAAGGAACAACGCGCGGAAACCGGCTTGACGGCCGAAGCGATCGCCAAGCAATTGGCTTCACTCGCTGTACGCAAAAGGCAAAGGGCGACTTAATGGAAAAAACGACTGTCACGAAGGAGCGGCTAGATGTATTGCTGCTCGAACTAGGCTATTACGAAAGCCGCGAAAAGGCTAAGGCAGCCATCATGGCCGGTCTGGTTTTCATCGGTACGGAACGCGTGGACAAAGCCGGGACGAAGGTTCCGAGAGACGCGGCGATATCCGTGAAAGGCGCTCTACACCCGTACGTTAGTAGAGGCGGCTTGAAGCTGGAGAAGGCAATCAAGCATTTCGGATTGGATTTGCAGGATGCCGTAATGATCGACATCGGCGCATCCACTGGCGGATTTACGGACTGCGCGCTGCAGAACGGCGCTTCGCGCGTCTACGCGGTTGACGTCGGCTACAATCAATTGGACTATTCTTTGCGCCAGGACAATCGGGTTCAAGTTCTGGAACGTACGAATTTCAGACATATGACCTTGGAGCAATTGGATGGTCCGAAACCCGGTTTCGCAAGCATCGATGTTTCGTTCATCTCGCTTAAGCTTATTTTGCCGGTGTTGGCGGGGTTACTTGAATTAGGCGGCCAAACCGTGGCGCTTATCAAACCGCAGTTCGAGGCGGGCAGAGAACAGGTCAGCAAGTCAGCCGGAGTCATTCGAGATCCGGCAGTGCATGCGAGCGTTCTTAGAGAAGTGCTTACGATGGCGCATGATTCAGGCTTCGAGCTTAATGGCCTTACTTTCTCGCCGATTACCGGAGGAGAAGGCAATATCGAGTTTTTGGCCTACTGGCGCTTGTCCAAACCGGATGAGTCGCTGCCTGAGCTTGTAGACGAAGCCTTAACCCAACGAATTAAGATGATCGTCGATGAAGCCAATACGACTTTTAAGCGCAATTCCACATAGTCCGGTTTACCCGGAGCTGCCGAAGAACGGCCGGAGCATAATAAACCGGGTCGTCCGGCATGCTTCGGGTTTTGTTGCGAAAGAGGATAATCAGGGGTCCATCTCGAAAGAAAAGAGAGCACTAGAACATCATGTCCAGACAGCCTATTTTCCTCCGTTATGGAAACTTGGGGAGGTCAGCGTTTGGATAAGCTCGGTGATTGGGTAATTATGCTGGTTGCTGCCGGCTTAATGGTGTGGTGGTGTTTCAGACGGTTCGATCGCTGGCTTCACGAGCCCCCAGGCTCACGGCTTCGCAAGCTTGCGCTAGAAGGAGGCGTAGAACCGGATGAAACTGTTCAGCTTCTGCAAGAGCATGATTACGAGGTGTTGTCCGGAAAGCATCGCGTTCCGCTCGGGGTCGTGTTAGATGACGGCCCGACAATGCCGACTCGCCTATATTTCGATTATTTAGCATTTAAAGAGGATAAGTACTACCTGGTTAAAGTAGAGCGGACAAGACAACCGATCGATTGGACGGCTAGCGGTTTGCGAGAGCGCTTCCTCGTGTACGCTTTGTTGTTCCCGGATTGTGACGGAATCGTCATCGTCCTTGCTCAGGCTCAAGATAGACAAATAAAAACAGTAAGATTCAAGGTGGAGGCTGGCGAGGAATGAAAGGACCACGACAACGTAAAATCCGCGAGTTAATCGGATCAAGGGAAATCGAGACGCAGGAAGAACTCGTAGAAGTGCTTAGCTTGGAAGGCATGCAAGTGACGCAAGCGACCGTGTCGCGCGATATTAAAGAAATGCAACTCATTAAAGTACCGCTGGAAGACGGCCGGTACAAATATTCGATGCCGCAAGATCAGCGATTTAATCCGGCACATAAGCTTAAACGCGCTTTGCTCGATCATTTCGTAAGCGCTGACGCTGCCGAGAACTTGACGGTATTAAAGTGTTTGCCCGGTACGGCCGGAACGATCGCGGCACTGATCGACGGAATGGATTGGCCTGAAATTATCGGTACGATAGGCGGGGACGACACGACGCTCCTTATCTGCAAAACGAAAGCCCACGGGGAAGAAGTACTGAGACGTATTGACGAAATGATGCAATAATTACAACCCCTTTCTTACTCACATTCGTTATGATCAACGATCAAGGGAGGCTATTCATGCTTCGGGAATTATCCATCCACAACTTGGCAGTTATTGAGAATGTATCCGTAACGTTTCACCCTGGATTCCATGTGTTAACCGGAGAAACAGGGGCCGGTAAATCGATCGTCATCGACGCATTAACCTTAACTGCCGGAGGCAGAGGTTCCGCGGAAATGATTCGTCATGGATGCGACAGATCGATAATTGAAGCTGTATTCGATTTGCCGCGGCAACACCCGGTCTGGGAGACGCTTCAGCGACTCGGAATCGAAGCCGATTCAGAAGAAACATTGTTAATTCGCCGTGAACTTCTTACCCATGGGAAATCTTCCGCACGGATTAACGGTCAGAGCGTTACGTTAACGATGCTGAGAGAAGTGGGGGAGCATCTGGTCAATATCCATGGCCAGCATGAACATCAGTCTTTGCTGAGGACGGAGAAGCACTTGGAGTGGCTTGATCTGTTCGCCGGGGAAGAAATTCAACAGAAGAAATCGGAATATCGCACGTTATTCCAGCAGTATCAAGCTATACATAAAGAGCGGCGCGAACTGGACGAGAAATCTCGCCAAGGCATGCAAATGCTCGATTTGTACCGTTATCAATTGGAAGAAATCGCGGCAGCCCGGCTCAAGGCGGGCGAGGATGAATCCCTAGCGGATGAACGACGCAAACTAGCCCATGCGGAGAAATTAGCGGATTCCGTCACCGAAGCTTATGACCTCTTGTACGGCGCGAAAGGGCTAGCGGCGCTCTCGCGGGCTTTATCTAAGCTACAGGACATCGTGAAAGTCGATCCGGTCATCCTTCAGCCGCTAGTCGAGCAATTACAGTCGGCTTATTACGGCGTGGAAGATAGCGCATTTCAATTGCGGGATTATAAAGAAGGAATTGAATTCAATCCGGCACGGCTAGCCCAAATTGAGCAGCGTCTAGACGTTATTCATGGCTTGAAGCGCAAATACGGCGAGACGGTTGAAGATATACTGGCTTATCAAGCTCGAATCAAAGCGGAAACCGATCAGCTTGATAATCGCGACGAATTGCTTAAAGAACTGACCTTACGCGAAGAAGCGTTATTATCGGAACTTCAAACAAGAGCGTCTAACTTAACGGAGATTAGAAAATCAGCCTCGCGTGACCTGTCCCGCCAGATCGAGCAAGAGCTCGCGCACCTTCAGATGGATCGTTCACAATTCGAAGTTAAACTCGGGTCAGCAGCTTTGACGAGCTCTGGCGCGGATACCGCCGAATTCGTTCTTTCGACGAATCCCGGCGAACCGCCTAAACCGCTTGCCAAGATCGCTTCCGGAGGCGAAATGTCTCGGGTCATGCTTGCCCTTAAAGCGATTTTTGCTCAAATCGACGAAATCCCGGTACTTGTTTTCGACGAAGTCGATACGGGCGTCAGTGGCAGGGCGGCGCAAGCGATCGCCGAGAAGCTTTCTTTGCTGTCCAGACACTGCCAAGTATTCGCAATTACCCACTTGCCGCAGGTCGCCTGCATGGCAGATCATCAGTATGAAATTTATAAGCAGGTCACGTCCCAAGACCGAACTCAGACATCCGTGACGGAATTAGCGGATTCACAAAGAGTGGAGGAATTGGCGCGGATGCTGGGCGGTGTGGAAGTAACGGAAAAAACCCGCCATCATGCACAAGAAATGCTTAGTTTGGCTCAGCAACAGAAAAACGCGTAATGACGCGAAAAAACAAACGAAAAGGAAGCTTTTTGGGAACATAAAAGAAGCAAGGCACGGTTACCTTATAGGTACGTTATCGGCGACAAAGAAATAGCCGATTCAGACTGTAGGGGAGCGTGAGAACTTGTACCAGAAGCACTCCAGGAAACGTCGCATTGGACTTGTTGTCGTTCTTATGCTATGTATCGCCGTTTGTTCCGCACCTTTTCAACATTTTGCGAAGTTCCCTAATCAATTGAGGATGTTTCAAGGTCAGGCTGTGTCGCTACATTACGCTATGCCCGTTCATGCCCAGGGTAGCTTGAATACGCAAGTAGCGGAAATCAACGGCAGCAATCACTCTTCGGTACGCGTCGATCTTAGTCAGCCTTTATCCATTCAACCAAAGCATAGCGGCGTTACGGATTTGAAGCTGAAGCTGTTCGGTAAAATTCCGTTCAAGACGGTACGTTTACAAGTCGTTCCCGATCTAAGGGTTATCCCCGGCGGGCAGACGATTGGCGTTAAAGTCAAATCGGCGGGCATTATGGTCGTTGGGCATCATTTGGTCAAAACAAGAGTGAATACGAAGGTTTCTCCCGGAGAAGAAGCGAAGTTGCGTCTCGGCGATCTGATCGTTGAGATCAACGGAGAAGTATGCAACGATATTTCCAAAATAGCTCCATATGCCGAAACGGCTGGACGAAACGGAGCGCCTCTAAAGTTATTGGTCCAGAGAGGCAAAGAAAGATTCCGCACTTCATTAAATCCGGCCTATGACGAGGAAGACAAAGCTTGGCGCTTGGGATTGTACATTCGCGATTCGGCGGCGGGCGTCGGCACGTTAACGTTCTATGCTCCTGATCAAGGCGTATACGGTGCATTAGGACACGTCATTACCGATATGGATACCCAAACTCCGATCGTCGTAGGAAGCGGAGAAATTTTGCAATCGAGCGTCAACTCGATTTCCAAAAGCCAGAACGGTGAACCAGGAGAGAAAAGAGCGAGTTTTCTCAAGGGCGGTCGCATTTTAGGCAGCGTTGAGCGAAATACGCCTTTCGGGATCTTCGGTCAAATGAAGGAAACTCCGGATCATGCGTATCACGCTGAGCCGATGCCGGTTGCTTTCGCGGAAGAGGTAAAAGAAGGGCCTGCGCAAATTCTGACCGTTGTCGAGAAGCAAAAGGTCGAACGGTTCAATATCGAGATCGTGCATGTATCCAAGCAATCTTCCCCGGCGACGAAGGGGATGGTCATCAAAATAACAGATCCGAAGCTCATTGAGCGTACGGGGGGAATCGTCCAAGGGATGAGTGGCAGCCCGATTATTCAGAACGGTAAGTTGGTCGGAGCAGTCACACATGTATTCGTAAACGATCCTTCGTCCGGCTATGGCTGCTTTATTGAGTGGATGCTGCAGGATGCCGGCATAATGCTAAACCCGGAGCAATCGACGTCTAAGGCGGTTTAACGCCTTAGATTTTGCTCATTCACGGAAAGACGAACATTTGTCGAAAATGTACGAAACATATCGGCATTTGACCTATTGTGACGCAAATGAATAATTATATTCGATTTTGCACAATAAATAAAGAAATATTTTTAAAATCGAGAAGGAATACAGAATAGCAATGTCGAAAACGGATAAACAGAGAAACGGTGAGCGTTTTTCGTCAATTAATTCTCGCGTAGAGAAAGGGAGGACCAGACATTGCCACGTATTGAAGTGTTCCTAGCAGACGACAACCGAGAATTTACGAATTTATTATCAGAGTACATCCAAGAGCAGGATGATATGACGGTCATCGGAGTGGCGTACAACGGAGAAGAGGTCATCCGTCAACTGGAAGAAACACGTAGGGTACCGGATGTCATGATCCTCGATATTATTATGCCGCATTTGGATGGACTTGGCGTCCTGGAGAAATTGCGGGATTTAAATTTATCGCCTATGCCCAAGATCATTATGCTCACAGCTTTCGGACAAGAGAACATTACTCAGCGTGCGGTACAACTAGGCGCTTCTTACTACATACTCAAACCGTTCGATATGGATGTTCTGGCTAACCGGATTCGCCAATTGGCCGGCAACTCCGTCGTCAATTCGGTTACATCGTCTTCCGTTCCGAGCAGCAGCAATCGTTCGAACATCGTACAAATCGGTAAACCTAAAAATTTGGATGCCAATATCACGAGTATCATTCACGAGATCGGCGTGCCGGCGCATATTAAAGGCTACCAGTATTTACGCGAAGCGATTACGATGGTGTACAACAACATCGAAATTCTCGGCGCGATTACGAAGACGCTGTATCCCGCGATCGCAGAGAAATTCAAGACGACGCCTTCCCGCGTCGAACGCGCGATCCGTCACGCGATCGAAGTCGCTTGGACTCGCGGCAACATCGATTCGATTAGCCATCTATTCGGCTACACGATCAACATCGCGAAGTCGAAGCCGACCAATAGCGAATTCATCGCGATGGTTGCGGACAAGCTGCGGATCGAGCATAAGGTTTCGTAAATGGCGTAGTGATGCGGGATTTACGGTTCGGTTCCGGTCGCTATAGCGATGAATTATCGGATGCTTTGCGTAGCCGTTCCGATAAACTTTACGTAGCGATTCGGATAAACTAGATCGGATTTCACCTCGATTTCGACGCGAGTTTGTCGGACGTTAACTTGCGCATAGTGTACCGTATGTGTACGTAAAACTCAATAGATTACGAGGAAAAGGGCGCCTTCGGGCGTTCTTTTTCGTTTTAAAGATAAAGGGTCGAACACACGGTGAAGTGATCAGGTGTTAGTGACTTTATGCTGATAAGTTGTAACCGATACGAACTGAAGAGATAATGGTAGTGATGAAATAAAGCGGCCCATGGAATTAAATCCGCGATAGGCCGCATTTTTCACTTCTATATGTGCAGTTTATTATGATCCGGTCCGAAGTTCTGTAACGGTGAAAATTTCTTATGTTCGTTCTTTATCTCATCGGAGAAGAGGTTAACATAAGTTAATACTTGATTTAATGTGGAGTGACCGAGCATACTCTGCAACGCGAAGAGTCCGGCCTTGTTTATTACACTCATACGCGCAAACGTGTGCCTCAAAGTGTGGGGCGAAACTCGAACGTTTGTTGTACCGGCAGATCTACCGTATTCTTTGAGACGGAATTGAACGTCTCTGCGCGTCATAGGAGTATCCGTCCAAGTTGGGATAAACAGTCTATTTACGTGAGGTCGTCCGGGCTGAGGATAACCGTAAGCAAATCGTTAACTGGTGTTGTTACCCGAGGCGGATATGATCGCGACGAGAGGAAGATCGCTATGTGTGCGGAAGGTGGAAAAGGAGCCAGCATAGTATATATCGATGTGAGAGACAACCGAGGTGCCGGAAGCTGGGACGGAAATCAACTGGAAGATTACGCGGACGGCATGCGAGTTCTGTTTGTCGTTGAGAAACCGGAAATTACGGTTCCTAACCAGTTCGCGGAGGAATCGCAGAAACCGTCGAAAGAATCGTCGAAGTCTAGTCAAACCAAGTAGGAGCCAAGTTCGAAATTTTCGGAAGAGAAAGAATACGTGTATTACGCGAACTGTAAGGCGGTGCGCGAGGCGGTGTAGACCCGCTATACGAAGGCGATCCGGGGGTATTCAACGAAACTGGATCGAGACAGAGACGGAGTAGCTTGAGAATAAGCAGTAGGGGTTATCCCTTCTGCTTTTTTCTTTGCAAAATATCAAAAAAATAGAATTTTACAGATAGAAATAATTGTTATATAGTAATAGATGGATGGGCTATAAGTTGGGTTGCAGTGCCTAGCTTACGAAGACTTAACAACCAAAACCTAAAACAACCAAAACCTAAAACAACTAAAACCTCTAAAACAACCAAAACCTAAAACAACTAAAACCTAAAACAACTAAAACAACTAAAACCTCTAAAACAACCAAAACCTAAAACAACTAAAACCTCTAAAACAACCAAAACCTAAAACAACCAAAACCTAAAACAACTAAAACCTCTAAAACAACCAAAACCTAAAACAACTAAAACCTAAAACTCTATAGAGAAGTTAAGTCGAAGTAAAGCTTTCAATCAACTCTCCAATTAGCCCATTTAGATGCATTAAAATGGAGGGTTTATATGTTTAAGTTTATTGGTTTAGTTAAGAGGCGTACTAATTCACCGCACTTCTGGCTGGCGCTCTTTACCAGGGTGTTTGCAGCAATAATCGCTAGTTTTCTTGGATGGTTACTGCACCTGTTCATAAACTAGTAAAATAGTAAGAAGCCCCTTATGTTTGTTGTAAGGGGCTTTTGTAAGTCATAGTAGAACCGGCTTTCAAAATCTATTTAGTGTGTCTGTAAGTAACCAAAATAATTGAATTACCCGCTTTAATGTTGTTCCGCGAGGTGGACTTACTACCGAGCGATAGTATCACCTCCACAATCACCATTTATTTTAATTTATCTTACCGGGATATCTCGTTATTCTCCGATGTTACAATTAACGGGTGAGGGGTCTCGTTGCTAAAAAGAAGACGAGTAATACGTCTGTCGGGGCGAGGAGTATGAGACTTCACAATAGGATTTAAGGCTGCAAATTGGAATGTTGATGGGTGACTTAGAGCGGAGTTTGAATTACTAAGCAATGAAGGGATGAACACAATGGCTCATAAGCTTGAGGGAAATGGATTGTGGGAGTCGTCGCGAATGATACTACTGGAGCATAAAGAACGGATTATCCGCGAATAATTCGAGTTTAAGAATAAGCGCACGCTGACGTTAATCAAGCGGCACTCGATCGATGGGAAACCGGAGGTTGTCGCGGTGAACGGCCGGCTTCACTTCCGCTAGATTGCTCCTTACTTGAGCGACTAGCCGACGCAGTACTAAACGAGGAATTATCCGATACACACCCGGACAAGGTAGCACGCGCCGAGTATCCGTTTTTTAGCGCACATCAATTGGATCTCCGCCGTGACCGGGAGACATCGCTCAAAGCAGCGGAAGAAACCGGTACTGACGGACGAGATTATCGCGTACCTAAACGGAGGAGACGTTCGCGCTACGATAATAACTTCGTTGATGCTAACGCAAAAATACGCAACGCGGCGAGAGCGGTACAGTATAAACGGGATACAGCGGCGGGTCCGATCGTTTCGCATATGACGGCGCCATTCGTTGCGGCAGCGAGCGTGGGGCAAACGCGGCGTGTCCGATTGAGTTGCGTGTACGAAGTTAGTTAACGAAAAAAATCGCGCGGATAACGTTCCTTTTCGTTGGTGTACGAAGGGAGGCGGTATCAAGCGCGATTTCTCGTATAGATACACCGTGGACGTTGAGCGTGTACTGTCGTGGATTTACGCAGATAATCAATAAAATAAAATTATAAATTACTTCAAAATGTATTTACAATTGTAAATACTAATGATATTATTAAATTTTGTTTTAAAATAGTTGAAATTAGGAAATGGAAAATGTTATTATATATTTGTAAGACAGTATAGTATTTTTAACAAAATAATTATTAGGAGGTGTGCTATAAGGGTGGGGGTGAACAATGAACAATGAAAAAGCTTATTAAGAGTACGATTATTTTAGCGATAGTATTAGTTAATATTATTGAGATTTCTTACTTATTTAACATTACGATTAATATTTATCTTTAATTATAGGATCATTTTTGGCAATACATAATGTTTCAACCTAATTATCGAGATCTCAAAACTAATCAGTTAGCCACTGTTAAACATATATGAATGCCCTATTATTGAAATCAACCTCTCTTGGTTTGGCCGACCGAGAGGGGTTTTTAGTTTTATTCGAACTTGATAATTCTGACAGGGACGTTGTTCCCCAAATCAACCTAATATTCAATAACTTACCGGGGTTTACTTATCATTATCAGTGTTACAATCGGTATATCAACTAAGATATACGGATGGTGTACGCAATGTTTCTTTCCCCGATGTTACTCGAAAAACGCGAATCTCCGTTCGACGACGATCGCTACATATTCGAGCCTAAGATCGACGGTCACCGTTTGATCCTTTCGATGGAGAACGGAGTCGCCCGGCTATTCACGCGCCATAATAACGATGTAACACCTCAATATCCCGAGCTCCATAACGTACCGATCGCGGATAACTCTGACGTCGTACTGGACGGAGAGGTAGCATGCTTAAACCCGGAGACGGGTACAATCGAGTTTGAGCTAGTTATGGAACGTTTTATGAAAAAAAAGCCGCTAGCAATTACGGAAGCATCCGTACGACAACCGGTTGTGTTTTTCGTGTTCGATATATTACGGTATCGCGGCGAAGATTTGCGAGGTCGAACGTTGATGGAACGTAAATCGCTACTTACGGAAGTGTTGACGGAGAATAGGCATTTCAGCCGCGTGATTAACGTAGAAGGCGCGGGTAATTCGATGTTCAACGCAATCCGCGAGAAAAAACTCGAAGGTATCGTCGCTAAAAAGAAGACGAGTAAATATGTCGGACGACGCGATGCGAATTGGATAAAGATCATCAACTATACGGATGCCGTCGTTCAGATAACGGGATACCGTAAGAACCAATTCGGATGGCTGACGCAGTACCGGAATAAGCCGACGGGGATACTTGAGCTCGCGGTACCGGTAGCGCATAAAAAGGCGCTATATGGCGTCGCGAAGGCGCTAGTAACCGGTGAGGATCGCGATTACGTCTACTTGGAACCGAAGATAAGTGCGCGGGTAAGGTTCCGGAATTGGACGCGGGCAGGTATGCTGCGGACACCGGAGTTTGTGGATTTTGTTATGTGAGTCCTTATTGACGTACTTACATCGCTAGGATAAGCTATTTTTATTATGGATGAAAAGTAAATTGTTGGGGGTGTATTATTTGAGTTTTGTATCGGTTCTGGCTCGCGAGTCCTTTTTATGCGTAATGTCTGATGGACAAGTTACGAATCTTGACGGTGTAACTATTATTCAAGAAGACTTTCAGAAGTTTACTTCGTTAATGGACGGCCGTGCATTTATTGCATTTGCGGGAACAAAGGATTTATGCGAGATGATAATTAGGGACACTCAACTAAAAGACAGAAACTTTAGCGCGTGGAAAGATTTATTTTTACTAGTTTTTAAAGCTCTGAATCTCACAGAGTTACATAAAACTCATAACTATAAGGTAATGTTAGCCTTTGGTGGAATAAATGAAAGTGATGAAATTGAGGTCTATTCGATCAGTTCTATAGATAAAAATATACTTCACCAAAAACCCAAGGGAGATAATACAGACTACTCGTTTCTAAACAATACTTCACACAGTAATGAATTTTGGGAAAAAAAGCTTATAGAGTTATTTAGAGAAACTGGCTATAATACCCCTTCTGAATTAGTCAGCGCCCAAAAACTATTAAACAACTTTGTTGCGGATAATGAGAATTCAGTTAATAAAAAAACGTTTAAGTTGGTAATTAAAAAATGAATGAAAGCTTTCTGTTAGTGGATTGTTTATTTTAGCCCTTGAATATGATCGTTAGTTCTCGCTATAATGAGAACAAACGTTCTTATATCGGAGGGCTTTTTATATGAAGAATAAACTCGATGCGAACGGTCTATGGCAGACGAAGTTTCTTTTACCGGAGCATAAAGAAGCGCTAATCCGCGACTCGCATCACGTTGAGAATTGGCGCGGTAACCGTCCGGAGATCGATCCGCAGGAGCGCGAATTAATCATGCGTGTGTTAATGGAGTCGCTCGGTCAGCAAACGGTCGCCCAATTCCGCTTATACGATCCGTACGAGGAATGCGCGGTTATAGGCATTGTCGAACGCGTTGATCCGTACACCCGGACGTTTATGGTCGATGGCGAGCGCTTTAAGATGGCGGATATTATCGGCGCGACTGCGGTCTAGAGCATGCCCTTTGCGCAGTAGAACGAACAATTGGCGCGGACAAAGTTGTTCAGAACGCTATCTATCCGCAGTTTTACGTGAAAATCCGTTAACTCTTCGATCGGAGCCGGCCCGTACACCACATCGTCAAAGTAGACGTATATCGGCGTACGGTTAGCGGCGGCTTCGTATAGGTCGCGCGTTGTGATTAACGGCTTCATTGCGGTGTTCACCGTCCATAATTGTTAATATACGTAAATTCTACGAAAGATGTCGTAAATCCTGCGGTTTTTGGATGAAATTTCTTATTTCTTATGTATAATAAATACATTAGAGAACGACTGTGAGGAGAAAGAATGGAACCAGCAGTAATTGCAGCAATAATAACTGGCATCATAGCTTTATTTGGTTTAGTAGTCCAATCATTTATTAGTACATCCAAGAACAAGGTAGATAAGACAAATAACTTTGAAAAAACACTTACGAATAAGCTTGAAAATTTCTATACACCCATCTGTATGTATATCGATCGAAATGTGGATGAGGAAACTTTGGTTTCTGATGATATGGTTGTGATTCTAAATAAATTTAGCCATCTAATTTCGCCGGATCTTCTTCAAGATTATAGGGAATTAATTAGATTTGAGAAGAAACAAAGAAGTAGAAAATCTCTTAATCAGAAAATTGAGATTGAAGAAATAAATGAATATAAAGCACTGAGAAAAAAAGTAATAAAACTTACCAATAATGACTACTTAGAATTGCAATCGCTTTATAATAAAAATTTCCAAGCTGAGAAGAATAAACTTTTTGTAACGAAATCAAGCCGATTATTTAGTATTTTTTGGACGGCAGGCAACTCAATTCTTATTCTGATGACTGTGTTTCTTGTTTCATTATTCATAGTTACAGAAAATAAAACAGATGATTTGATACAGCCAACAATACTCATATTGATAGTTATTTCTGCTTTCTTTGTAGTATTAAACTTCACTAAATACATGAGTATACTATCGACTAAGATATCAAACTACAAGGGAAGAAAACAATTTAAAAGCAAAGATTTCGTACCAAATACTGATACCTACAAATGTAAAAGCTGTGGAGAGGTTACCCGCAAATATCAGTACTCGGAATTTGGTACGTGTCCAATTAAGCATAATAGAAGACAAGCGTGGAAGGAATTTCTTGTATTCCCGTTTTGTTGGGAGAGATCAAAATAACAAAAGAGCTCGCCATAATCGGTGAGCTTTTTTTTATTTCATCGTTATTTTCTTCACTCAGTTACTCCGAGATGCATCATTATACTTTCGTGAAAGGTGGCTGTCTTGTAGTGAAGAAATGCGTTGATTTACGCTAGGCCGCGTCTTTTGCGTTTATTACTTACGTTTGGTTTTACGGTTCAATTGTAACTTTGGAATAATCTGATTCAGCGGTGAGTATAAGTCGTGTTGAAATCTTAGCGCTTGGTCAGAAAGATGCGTGTATTGGAGAACGGAGCGCAGGTCATTGTGACCGAGTAGAGACGCTAAGTGACGCAACTCTCCTCCGTTCTCTAAGAACATTGTCGCACCTGTATGCCTTAATAAATGAGGATGAATGCGAACTCCATCTAAGTTAGCAGATTTCGCATGTTGTTTTAATCTGTTTCTAAATTGATCATGTGTAATATTCATTCCATAGTTAGCTAGGAAGATAAAGTCAGTATCAAACTCTTTGTTTTCGTTAATAAGTTCCTTAAGGAGTCGCGATGTTCTCTTAGTAATCGGTACTCGTCTTCCTACTCGTGTTTTGACTATCTCTTCACGAAAATATACTGTTCCAGCCTTAAAGTCTATATCTGATTCCTTTAACGCTATAACCTCACTGATTCTTCCCATCGTGTCCAAAATTAAATTAATCGCGGTATAATCACGAAAGCCAGCATAGGATTTTCTATTTGGAGCAGCCATAAGTGCTTGTAGCTCATTAACAGTTAGTACCCGTTTTGGTTTAACAGATTCCTTTAATTGACCGACATTAGCAAGCGGATTTGTTGTTATATGTCCTTCATTTAATAAAAATTGAAACATTGTGCGTAGACGGTTTACCTTTGAATTTATCGTTGCAGGAGAGAGACCAACGGTCATATTAGCTTCTACTTTATGTGCATGTCCATCCCATTTGCGTTTCTCGTGACGCATCCAGTTCATATAATTGCGCACAACCACTGGCGTTACGCAGGTCATTGTCGGTTCAAGATTTGCGTCTTTCAAGTACAAACAAAAATATCTAAAATATTCTCGATACTTCTCCAATGTATTTGGGGAACGTCCCTCAGCAGCTTTTGCACTATAGAAAATATCAAATAAATCGTGAAGGGACTTGTCTATATTTCGAGTGCTACGGTCGAACTTGTACCGTTTGCCTATCCGCTTATCCACGTAACATCCTCCTGTTAAATAACAAAAGCCCCCATCGCAAAATTGCGTGAGAGCTTCGTTAATTCTTCGTTATTTTTTTGTTGTTCCGTTTAACCTCGTTATAGTGTAAATTTCGATCTGGCGGTAGCTTCATCGCGGTGTCACCTCCTTACCATCAATACGATTACCTCAACGTGCTCATCCGCTTCCAATATGATACGATCGGCCGCTGTTGGCGCAGGTATCACGTCACCATCGCGTACCATCCCCAATATGTGTAGCGAAAGGCACTCCGCAGCCATACGAAGCGCCTCTTCCGGATCATATCCGCAGGATAACGCGCCTGGTAAGTCCCGAAATGAAATCGTGATACCGTCCGGCGCCGTATGGAATTTTACTGAGATTTAGCCTTGCAGTTGTCCTAGAGACAGAAGAAAGACATTTTTTCCCACGAGGAATACTCCCGCCGAAGACGCATGATTCAAAAAGAACCGCGCATCAGTACGGTTCTATAACATTTGAAAAACTGGCGGCCCCGACAGGAATTGAACCTGTGACCTGCGGTTTAGGAAACCGTAAATTACCCGGTATCGTTCCGCTTGCCTTAGGCTACTTAATTCCGTTCATTCAACGTTGACGGACGGTTTACGTGAAGTCCTACGTTGCTGATAGTTTAACGTATCTTTCATGATGACACAAGTGATTTGTATCTCAGGGATTATTTCTAATTAGCGAATTGTGTAATTCTATTTATATAAATATTGACAATATCTCCTATAATATATAGGTTAGTAGATATAGGTAGGTGGTTCTATGGAACTAAATGGAGATACGTTCTTCTACATAACTTTCTTTATTGTGCCAGGCTTTGTTATGAATGCGGCATATTCAAGCATCATTCCGCAGAGAATCTTAGATCAACAAGTAGCTCTACTTAGATTTTTGACGTTTAGTTTTATAAATTTTATTGTATGGTACTGGTTAATTGTGAAATTAATTAGTGAAAAGTTTTGGAAAGATGAGCCTGTTTATTGGTTGCTTATTTTATTCGGACTGCTTGTTCTAAGTCCATATATCTTAGGGTTTATATCGGGAGTCATTACTTCAAAATCTTGGTTAAGAAATGTATTAACGAAATTAGGGATAAATCCAATGCACTCGGTTCCAACGGCTTGGGATTATGTATTAAAGGAAGGTAACTGGGTAATAGTCACTTTTAAGGATGGAACTTTAGTCTATGGGCTCTACAATGATCAATCTTTCGCATCATCAATTCATGATGAGAGGGACGTCTACATTCAAGCTGTATATGATCGAGATTCAGTAACGGGGGACTGGGAAATAAGGCCAAGAACTAAAGGAATGTGGATAGCAAAGGAAGAAATTAAATCGATTGAGTTTATTAAATTTGAAAACTAGGAGGATTTGAATGGAAAAGCGACCTGCTATAACTAATGGTTATGAACAGAGGGGACACCAACCGTCCAGCGTTCAAAAGGGAATTCAGCCAACTCCAATAAGCAATGTGGGAAAGCCACCATCAACCGGTACGAGTATACATAAACCAAGCAATAATTCTTAAATAAATGGGGAATTAACGTGTACACGAAAAAACCACTACCATTACCCGACAACGGTCATCAACCGAAACCGGGAAGTCCCGGAGTCCCACCAAAAACTCGCTAAAGATGCGAAAGCAGTTAATCGCTCTTATCCGCTGTATAGTACGCAAAGAGCCCGGCAGTTCGGTCCGAAATACACCGGCTAGCGGAAAAGTTGTGGAAAGCGGCAGGTAACATAGTAACGAATAGGCGCGGTTTGGCGTCCGTTTAGTAGCGTGAGGATGCGCTATTTACGGGGCTGAACCGCGCCTTTTTTCGTTTATTTGTTACTGATTTTATGCAGATAACGTAAGATCTCGCCTATACCCATCGTAATAAATCCGAGTGGGATCGCTAAGGCTGCGTAATATAATGTAGTAGTTAACGCGATGATTGCGCCGAGTATTGCGGTAATCATTCCGGATATACCGTAAAAGTTTATAGCAGACTTCTCGTTAATTTGCGCGATTTCCTCTTCGTTTCGTTTCCGCCAATCCGCTAACCGGTCGTTATCTTTTACTTCGGTTTCATTCACGGTATGAACGCCTCCTATACTTATGGTTTGACTCGCCGAGTGTGTTCAATTTACGCTTTCTCCTTCCAATCTATCTAAATGCACTTGTATACTCCTTTTAAACGCCGCCCAACCAACGAATGACCCATCGTCAAATGAGATTTCGGCTCTAAGCTCGGGGCATGGTAATTTCATCAATCTCTGATTACATTCACGCCGGAGCTTCCCGAGGTCTAGCTTACCGTCGAGTAACAGTTTCGCATAATACCCTGCAGTAAGTTGTTCAGGACAATCTGTTTCATTATTGAAATGAACACGCTTATTACCACCACTTATAGCAAAACACATTTCGCCCTCACGGATATCACCATGACAGTAAGCGCATATGTCGTTTGCTATCGCTGTAGCTGATTTAAGCTGGAGACATTTGTACATTGAGCGTACCCCCATGAATTTTCGATGTACGGTATGAAAACGATTTCGACATTCTCCATTAAATTCCTTTTAATAAAAATAAAAGCCGAGCGGATATCGTCCGACATACGTATGGTTTTTACCGTGATAATACACACGTTTTAGGCGCGCTAGGTTCCGCCGAGGGGTAACGGTGCGGGGCGGAGTTGGGGGCGTTAATTCTACGGATGAAATTGTATTGAGTCTTTAATACTCAAGAAGTTTTCGAAATTTTTTCATTATGTCCGTATCAATTAACAACTCTACTTCACAAAGATTTCTTGTGCCGAATGAATCGACTTGTAAACGGGATGGCGAGGCATTAACAGAGATATAATCAGGAATTAGCTTTGCTCCCTCAATTAATTTTTTCGCATTATCTAGTTCAACAGTTCCTAATCCTAAAATAACTTTTGGGGTATGAGGATTATCGTCGATCAACTGGTAAACTTGATTCGTGCTCTTAGCGAACATACGAAAAAAATTGGAAAGCTTATCACCAACTGTGTAATTATCTTCGAAGGCTTGTACTTTGCTTGCTAAATCGGTGAAATTAGTTTTGAGGGAACCTTTTCCTCCAACAGCTTTCTGTATACTATTAAAAGCAAATTCCAATTGTGATGCTATGTTTCCCTGTATTGCATTTAGTTGATTTATTGGCTGGGGCATGGCGTTTAGGGTCATTCCGGAATGACAAAAAGGGATAACAGGAATAGTTTCACTACTTAGTTTGTTTCGAATCCAAACGGAACCGAGCTCGAAGTTTATCCAACTCCTACTTACCGAGTGAGGACTTAATAAAACGATTGCTGCATTGCAGTTCATTAAGCCATCCTCTATTTTGTTTAAAAAGTTAGATCCTGCCGGTATAGATATACCATCGGAGGAAACGAATACATCAACGAACCCACTAAACTCTTCCTCAATTGTACTTTTTATTAGTAAGGCTAGATCTCTTTCCTCGTGAATATGAGATAAAAAAATGATTTTCGCCATATAGCTCATCCCCCATAAATAAATTAAACCGCAAAACTGGCGCGTTGCCGTTAGCGATTCTCTTCGTTGTTGTCCGGTATATACTCGATTATGTCTTCGACGGAGCAGTCGAGCGCTTTACATAACGCGTTCAAAGTGTCGAATTTTATCCCGTCTGTTTTTTCATTATAAAGCTTCGTAATCCCATTTCTATGAAGCCCGTTTCCGTGTTCGTTTGTTATTCTTTCAACATCTGCTATCTTAAGACGACGCTCACCCATTAACCGCGATAAATGTACCTTTATCAATTAAATCCGCCTCCATAAAGCGATTATAACTGTGAGTGTATATAACTTCAATTAGAGTGTTGACAATGCACACTGTAGAGTGTATTCTGTGAATAGCAAAATAAACACTGCAGTATTCATAATCAACACTATACATTACGAAAAAAATCTTAGGAGGTTTCGTTTATGCAAATCCGCTATGTCCGCGATCCCCACACGTTATCCTTTATCGTTAGCCTTCCCGCTCTTGGTCAAAAAATCGCAGTTCTCGCTCCGGTCATGCAACGTATAGTCGGCGTTAGTCCACGCGCGGTTCTCGGTTCTTGGTCGATTAACACGTATCAAGCCGCTAAGCTCGGTTTTCTCGTCAACGGTAGTCATCCGGTCATAACCGCTGACCAATCGGAGGTGAGCGAACGTGAACTTATCCTTGCGTAGGCGTATGATTGTCCGTTTTATCGGCGTTCTATTGGGCGAACTTCTTCGCGGAATGGTGGCGCGATGACCAAGTTAATCCCGATCCAAATCCGTATTGACCACGCTGATGCACTAACTCCGTTCGACCACGGTTTTCTATTACCGGATGGCGAGCATGCAATTTACGCAGCGGACGGCGGCGCGTTCATCGTCGTGGTCAAACCGTTCGCCTTCGATGGCCTATACGCACAGGCCGGTATGTCTACGATGATCGCGCACTGTGATAACGGGGACGAGCGGTCTATGGTGCGACTGTACCGGCGACTGAAACGAATGAACGCCTATGATTTATTGACGCACCATTTCGACGACGATGCGAACTCTTACCTTGTGTAATTCCGCCTGATGAGTCCGAAAAAGGACGAAACGTTGGGGCCGCAGCCTCCGCGTCGCGGATAATCCGTTCTAATTACGCCAATAGTTGGAGCGTGCTTATTCCGTATGTGTTTTTATCCGTACTTGCTCTACGCCAGTGACCACTCGTAGCTCATCGCGAAAGCTATGGAATGGTTCTAGGGGACTGGCGGCTTTAAACCGTTGATTCGTTGCAGCGATTTGATGGTCTTGCTTCACCGCCGTCGGTTTGTGTAACGGAATAGCGCCAACTACTCCGCACACTCCGGCGGCATTACTATTTTATGGGGAGATGGTGGAAATGAAAATCGTTAAGCTTTTCGGCTTTATCTACGATGATGTTATGAAGAGTTGGGACAGATGGGAAACTGATGCGCTCATGTTGGCACCGGATGTATTTGCCACTGTAGAACCTAGACATTCAGAAGTTGAATTACTTCTCGCTAGACCTTCTGACACTTCCTCTAACGGCTATCTCGCATTAAGTCACTTATGTGTCATTACTGTCGCATCCGAAACTATCAACGATGTATCGGAGATTCCTAGCGAAGCGATGCCGTTTCTACTGTGGTCGGCGGAAAGGAAACGGGACCTTGCGCATCTTTACGCGATACCGGAGGAACTGAATATCGCGATACCGGCGTAATTGTGTTACCGCCGTCAATTCGCGGGGAACGTTTCAACGGCGTAATTATTTGAAGAGGTGATGCGGGGATGACAACGGATATCAAAATACTTGGGTATGACGAGGATGGTCGGTACGAGGAAGATGCGGTTTTACTTGCGCCGAGCATCGCGATAATTGCAGACTACGTAGGCAGCACGTTTTACTTCATCCGCGTTGAGCCGTCTAGTGAGACCGGATTCTATGAACAGACGGAATCCATATGCGATATCAACGTGCTCTCGGAGTGTTCCGCTACGATCGACGATATTCCGCCGGAGTCGTTAGCGTTCGCGCTGTGGGCTGCCGGGGTTAAATCACTCGCCGTCGCGGTGTGAAACGTTTTAGTGAGGGGCGCTCGATCGCGGTTCAAAACGTGGTCAAGCGCTTTTGTTATATCTTATAATACGAACTCTTGTTCCCTTGGTTTCAAATACTTTCAATTAAATTTACGGTAAAGTGTGAGAACAACCTCGCAGCATAAGCTTAACTTAATGGGCGGATATATTTGCGCGAAAGTGTACGGGCACGTCATTTTTCGGGATTAACTAATTATGAAACTATGTCCCAATTTGTCCGCAATATGCGGGTATTACTTATGAGAGGCGGTGGTGGGTGATAAATAAAAATGCGCCAAAGTGTGCGAATCGCTATATTTCGTTCGTCAACAAGGTAGGCGGAGTTAATTCGCGCGGAAGTGTACAACCCGACGTTTCCCCTTCGGTTAAATAAATATGAACGCTATGACTCGGTGGAGGCAGGTTTAAAAATATAACTGCTCAAAAATGTGACGCTACCTTTATAGGAGGGGATTACGTGTGTAGGAACGGAAAAAGAGAAAAAGCCCCTTAAAAGCGGAGAAGTTTAATGCGTAGAAGCGCGAAGACATCAGAATAATCCGGTATCCTCTTCCTACCGTTCCGACTACTTTCAGTAGAACCTAGCGCCGTGCGCATCTAAATTTTACCCCAACGTATGGAGGTTAGAAACCTATTACGCCAAGAAACCGAGTTATTAACGTAAGTTAATGAATTTACGTATCCGTTAAATCTTGCGGGATACTCCGCTTAATATAGATAACACGAATTAATGAAAGGGAGGGCTCGAATGGAACAGTTAGCGAGAGTTTTTAATTACGAAGGTGCCGTATTCAGGACGGTTAGTATCGAGGGCGAACCGTGGTTTGTGGCGAAGGATATTTGTAAGATTCTCGAAGTTGGTAATCCAAGTCAAGCGCTATCGAGGCTCGACAATGACGAAAAGAATACTATCACTTTAAATGAGGGTATTCGAGGCAATCCGAATTCCACGGTGGTAAATGAATCCGGTCTGTACTCACTAATACTCGGCAGCCGTAAACCGGAAGCCCGCGCATTTAAACGTTGGGTAACGCATGATGTCCTACCGTCGATCCGTAAAACCGGCGCGTATCAAGCGCCAGTCGCAACGCCATCTTACTCTATTGAAGATCCTATAGCGCGCGCCAAACGGTGGATAGTGGAGGAAGAACAACGCCAGTTACTGTTATCGGAGACTACTCGCCAAGCTGCGATAATCGAGGAACAGGCGCCGAAGATTTCGTATTATGATACCATACTCCGGTCGCCGGACGCAGTAAATATCACGCAAATAGCGAGCGACTACGGAATTACTCCACAAACCCTTAATGAGTTTCTACGTGTGCATGGCGTCCAGCGTAAAACGGGCGGGCAGTGGGTGTTACGGGCGAGTTACGCAAATAGCGGCTTCACTAAATCGGAGACATTCACCGTCGGCGAACAAGGTACTCGCGTGTATACGAAGTGGACGCAGAAAGGCCGGTTGTTCATTCACGATTTAATAACGGAACACGGGACTCCAGCGCTGATAGAGCGGAAGAAAGGCCGCAGAAACCCGCGTAAGCGCACGCCACCCACGCAAAAGCCGCTCTCAGCCACGTTAACTTTAACCTTTAATCGCTAGGCGCTTTACTACATCAAACGGAGGCGATACGGTGGGCGTATGTAAGATCGACCGCTTGAGTAAACTGCGCGAACTCGATGCTAGGTACAGGATGGAGACGGCGGATGGCGTTAAATCTGCGATTTCCGAGGCACAGCAACTTGAGTCAGGCGCCCTTAAAGGTACCTATGAGAACGTTAATCTACTCGTCGACATCCAATCCGCGATAGAAGAGTGTGAGTTTAACCCGGAGGAAATCCACGCGATACAGGTAGCGATGGGAAGTGGAGTAATCAGGTGGGAAAATAACGTTGCGTTTGATTCTGCGGCGGAGAAGCTGGCGGCGGTATTCCGGGGATGGAGGTATGACAGCGGGGAGGTGGCCGCTTGACACGGGATAACGATAGATTCCGCGAGTTAGTATTGAGGTTCCAACAGGAAGGCGATCGGTCTATCATCGAGAAGATTCGAGATTACATGCGGATTAAGTTTCACGTACTCCGTCGCGGTACGGTCTATCCGGAGCACGCAATGTATATCGCGTTCGCGATTAACGTTCTCATAGGAGGTAAGCTAAAGACCGCCAAATACTTCCGTACGCCCGCGAATGCTTACGCCAAGGACGATTTACATTATTTCCGTAAAGGGATAATGGACGGACTTGGCGTAGATATCTTCGAGAAGCCCGCTTTCGGTACGGTACTAGACCACTGCAAGGAAATCGCGGAGTATCTCGGTTCTGACGTATACGAGAGTTTAATCTGCTCAATGGTCCGCCACCGATCACACAATAATGCCTGGGCGGACGAGACATACGAGAGAGTAATAGCGGAAATAGAGTCGACTCTGATTATTCCGGCGCTAGAGTACGCCCTTTTCCGAGTAGATACTTCGAAAAGTGAGCGCGAGATTGTTCGTTATACTAATCGCGCCTTCCGCTCGGAGTATATCCGATTGCAAATGGCAGAATCCGGGACAAGGCGCTTAGGTCGCAAGGACGCGGACGGGCGCTACAGGGCGCTTTACGTACAGCCGCGCACTACCGACATCGCGCGAATCGTATTCGGTAGGCAGGCGGATTTAGGCGGTGTGGCGCTCCGAAGTAGCCAGCGTAGGTTTGTCGACCGTATCTATGAAACCGTAGGTACTGACGTCGTGGCCGGTAATATGAGCGCATATCGATTGGGAGAAGACGGAGGATATAGAATAAAAAACCGCTATATTGCGGACAAGCTCGATATGGAGGAGTCCGTTTTCTCTAGGGGACTCGGTCGAATTGCGCAGAAATTACGAATTTAAATCTTATCGAACGTACAAGTTTTTGCATATTGATTAGATACATGAGGAGGACGAAACAATATGACAGCAGTTCTTCAATTAAGTTCACAAAAAACACCATTTAAGCAAGGTACCCGAACGGTTAGGGATATATGGAGAAACGGTTATGCGTGGCGCGGGCAATTTTACTCGTACGTAGATAACCGGATCGTTTTACGCAGGGTAATCGACCAAGTCGTTCAAGTATCCGCAACAATGGCGGAGAAGCAGACGGCAGCTGCCGACCTAGTTCGGTATTACGAACACGTATCGGGTCAAACGGTCAAAACGGCGCAGTTAGAACGCCTTAACGACTGGGTACGCGGTGACTACGATATCGCCGATTATCCGGTGTATACGGAGAAGCAACTCGATAGAATGTCGTTCGAATTTGAGAAGCAGACGGACGACTACGGTCTCAATATGGCGGGTCAAGCTTCGGACGGTTCCTTGATTCATGGTAGGGTTACGTCGTCAGAACCGTTCGATATTGACGCCGAGTTCGAACGTAAGAACATAAAAGTTCGCTATTAATCTACGCAGGGCAACTCACGTACGGGTAAACTCCGTCGGCCCCGCGTTATTTTTTTTTGTCTTTTTAACGTTTTAAATACGAAAGGGGACGTTGTGAATGGCGCAAGATAAGCGCGTATTAGACGGTATAACGGTAAAAGTTAGCGTAGACGTATCGGAAGCTCTAACGGGGCTTAAGGCGCTTCAGCGTGAGGCGAAGAAAGCTACGCAGGCTATAGCGGAACTAAATGCCGCACAGGAAGCGGTGAATATGACTGAACTCAACTAACCGCAAGTACACGCCAGAACACATATCATTTACCGGTACAGGCTCCGCATATCATCCAGAAACAGGCGAGGCCCTTGTTTACGCACCGGCTGAGACGCACTACCTACGCTCGAAGGCACAGGCTACGGCGTACGAGCGACGCGCGACATTTCACGGACGACAGGCGGAATTTACTTTCGCCGCAATGGAAGCGTTAGGAGAAGTTACCGCGGTGCTATCAACGGCACAATGCGGTTTCTTGACAGTACTACAGTGTTACGTGGACTACGATTCTAACATGCTCATTAACTCGAACAGTACGCCAATGAAGACGGCGGACATGATAAGTACACTTCGCCTGGAGCGTAAGCGATCGACCTTCTATGCGTTTCTAACTGCTTGCATAAAGCACGGCATCATTACCGAATCCGACGGCAAGCACGCGGTTAATCCTCGTTATCATTTTCGTGGAGCTGCGCGAAACAATTCCGTCATCCGAATGTACTCTGCGCGAATCAAGCAGTCATATGATAGCGCGGCAAAGGCCGCTGATCTCGGGTTAGTCTATCGAATGTTACCGTTCGTTAACTACGAGTTGAACGCGCTATGCTCTAACCCGACGGAACGTGATCCTTACGAGATTAACTGGCTTAGCGGAAAGGAACTTGCGGAGGCAATCGGCATAGGTGAAACGGAACTATCGCGGCGCATCCGACGCATTACCGTAGGTGAGGAATACGTAATCGCGCGTATATCCATTGGCGGGATTACCCGGTATATGTTTAACCCGCTCGTCTTCAAGCGCAATAGTCGCCCAGTAGATGAGACAGCACAGGCGATGTTTAACGTAAAATACCGCAAACGGTGACGTCAGAGTTGCGCTTATTTGGACAAAACGACGAAAAAGTTGCGCTTATTTGGACAATGGAAAACGCCGAAGTCGCACGTAGGAGTAAGTGAATCGGCGTTTATGTGCGTAAATTATATCTTAGTCTTCTTCTCTACGTCTCATTACGTTGAGTGAGCGAGCGTTAGGATACGGAGTTATAACGTTACTTCGGGGGAGAACGCCCCGACACTTCGGGACAGAAACCGCGTCCCTTGTGTATCGACTCATTTATCGCGTTGCTTTTTAAGGTTATAAGATCTCGCGGTACCAATATAGTCTAGACGCGCACGGTTTTGGCGCGGATAGGACGAGGGGCGGTTTTCCCCGAAGTCAGCACTTAAGCTCTAGCGGAATGTCCACATTCCCCGTGAGCAAACGTAATAGAAACGGAGGTTTACGTAGATATGGCGAACTTAACCGCTGAACAAACGATCGCGATCGAATGGTTATCGTTACCGCGTAAAGGCGGTAAGACGTACGAAGAGATTGCGGCACTATGCGGAGTAACAGCGCGTACACTCGAAAACTGGCGTAAGAAACCGGAGTTCGAAACGGAGTATAAGCGCGCGATTAAACGGAACAATGACGCAAGGTTACCGGAGCTAGTCGAATCGTTAACGGATATTGCGATTACGGATCGTAACGCGGCAATGGCGAAACTAGCGCTACAAGTTAGCGGCATGTTAACGGATAGAGTCGAAGTGGATGCGAAAGTAAGCGAGGGAACGGATATCGAAGCGCTGAAAAACCGTATCATGGCGCTGCGGAAGGGCAATACGGAGGGGTAACGGACATGCGCGCATTTAGATGAAGCGAGAGATAACGTAGGGAGTTCGGATACTTTCGGATGGGGTACGATTATCCTGCACGGAGCTCCTGGCGCGCACCCTTCCGGAAACTTTTCGAAAATAAACGTTATTTAACGTGAAACCAATCGCTGTTTATGCGGAATAGTACAAATAGCGGATGGGCCGCGGATCGGGACGGAACAAGAACCGCATAGCGGCACGGTTTCTACGTGGTGTCAACGTATAGTACTTTACGTCAAAATACGCCTTTTGCGAGGTAGTACCGGGGATATCCGCTTACCCCCAAGGCGGGGTACGAGGGAGACCGTTTTAGGTCGGAAACAAATCCGCGTATCAAAAATAACGTTTAGACTATACGAACGCGGTTAGGATTTTTAACCATTCGTGGTTTTCGATCGATTGGTAAATCCGTTCTTTAAGCGCATTCACTTTTCCTAATACGCTTTGGTAACGTGGGGTTTCTTTTCCGGACGGATACGTAAAGGATACGTAGAGTGGTACGGGCTGTGCTAGCAGACACTCGACGTGAAGGGTATACGATATACCATCGTAGTCGAATAGTATTGCGTAGCCCGCAACGTCTAGATAAACGTTCTCGATCGTGTTTGGTTGGCTTAACGCATCAACCGTAATTTTATTCGCAAAATATTTCAACGCTCATCACCTCGTAATCACTATACCATTAATTTCCGTAGTTTCTCCGTGAAATTACGGTTATTTGCGTTGTCCGGTAGTTTTACCCTAGCGGACTCCTAGCGCGCTAATTAGACGGGAAAATCACGGAAAGGAGACGGTCACTTATCGCATGGATTAATGGCGCGTGGGTTAGTCGTGATATTCGAGCGGAAATGATCGCCCCTTTACGTGAGTTACGCGATGTTGCTGCGGAGTCGTTCGATTGGTATTCCGTTGGTGACGAAGATATCACGGAGATCGAGCGCAGTATAAGCGAGCTTGAGCGGTTGGAGCGGATACACGCCGGCGAAACGGATCTTATCGCGTTCGCACTCGAATACTTTTCGGAAGCCAAGAATCCGGGTAACGCCGGTAACTGGGACGGCTTCGACATCGAAGATATTGCGGATGCGCCCGAGTTTCACCGCGAGATTAGCACGATTATGGACGATGTCTCGAACGTTGAGGTTAACGCAAAGGTCGCAGTCGCGGCGCCCCGTTCACACGCGAAATCAACGTACTTATCAAAGGCGTTCCCTTTACGCGAGATCGTTTATCGCAAGCGTAAATACGAGATTATCATATCGGAGACGCCGGCGGTCTCGTCCGGTAACCTCGACTGGATCGCTATGCAACTGAAACATAACGAGAAGCTCCGGCGCGACTTCGGTCCGCTATTATCGCCGAAACAGCAAGAGAACCCGAAGGATAACTCTACGGAGTTTATCGCGTGGGAGCCGCGGGAGAACGGTATACCTCGCCTAATCGCGAAAGTGGAGGCGGCAAGTACCGGACAAGCGCTCCGCGGACGTAACTGGAACGGTGTGCGGCCGGATCTCATCGTGTGTGACGATCTCGAAGATATCAAATCGAACGCAGCCACACCGGAACTCCGCCAAAAGATGCGCGACTGGTTCGCTCAGACCGTTGTACCGCTCGGTGATCCGAAAGGCAAAAAGACCGCGATGGTCTACATGGGAACAACGGTACATCACGAAGCGCTGCTCGTTAACGTGCTGCATAAGCGGTCGGACTTCAAGAGCCGAGTTTATCGCGCAATCATACAGTGGCCGGAACGGATGGACTTATGGGAAGCGTGCCGACTCGTATATGTTGACCGCGATAATCCGAACCGGGCAGCGGAAGCGCGCGCCTTGTACGAACTCAACCGAGCGGAAATGGAGCGCGGGTCAATCGTATTGTGGCCGGATGCGCAGCCGTTGTGGAAGTTGATGGCGTGGAAATGGGATAACGGTTCGAAGGCGTTTAACACGGAGTACATGAACAATCCGGTCGACGAGGAATCGATGATATTCAATCCGGAGACGTTCACGTATTGGGACGGTAAGCTTTCGGGCGTCTTAGACTGTTATCCGCTGACTAATCCGGGCTACGACGTCTACATGGGCGTTGACTTCGCGATGGGGAAAACGCGGGGCGACTATAGCGCCATCGTAACCGTAGCTCGGCACCGACAAAGTGGCGCCATTTACGTAATCGATGCGTTCGGTGAGCGTGTGCATCCTGACGTATTTCTACGCGAGATTGTTGACCGTGTGTTACGTTTCCAGCCGGCAGGGATCGCGGCAGAAGCGCAGGCGGCGCAAGAATTCTTCGTACACAAACTAAAAGAAGCGCTACGAGCCGCGAGGTATCCCGCTAATAACCGTGTGAAAGAGATTCACCAACGGTCGCGGAAAGACTTACGGATCGAAGCGCTTCTTCCGGATATCGAGAACGGAACTATACAGTTTACGCGGAAACATGCGCTACTTCTCGAACAATTTGAGCTATACGGATCAGGCGCACATGACGACCTTCCGGACGCGCTCGAAATGGCGGTAAGCATATCGAAAAAGGGACGACGGGTGCTCCGGAATAAACCTACGTGGATGTAAAATTTAAATATTTGCCTTTAGCTTTTCAATAATAAGATTTTTTATAACGTCTCTATAATCATTGTCCACTAAGCTTTGAAGGAGCGCATCTTCTGGGTTTCCACCAATTGTCGCGTAAACTAATTCGTCTCGAGTTAATTTAACAGGGTGTCCGTTTACTTCAAAAGACCACGCATCAGTGCCAGAACGGTCGTACTTTGTAAGTTTAAACTTACCTTGTAGGTTATTTATTACACTGATAATATCGTCCGACATTTTATCCATGATAAATACCCTTAGTTGTTTTGCTCGACTTTCCTGAATTTCTTTGTCTCTTAATTGCTGTAGAACACTACTAAGCTCTTGTTCAAACTCCACCCAATCACCGCCTAAAGTTAATATATTCCATTCTACCATAATTAGGTCTAATCAACTAGGAAGGAGGACGAAATTTGACGAAACTATTCTTTCCCGGCGCTCAGTACCCACCAGCCGCCGACATTCCCCGCTTAGCGAAGTATAAACGCGGCAAGGCGGTATTCGACGGTCGCCATCCGGAAATCTACGATCGCGCATCCGCACTTTTGAAAGATACGCCGCACGCCGCGCAACTTAAGACGCTGTTTATCGCGGTTAACTTGATGGACGTGTTGTTAACGAAGCCGGCGGACTTAATGGTCGGCGATCCGCCTACGTTTGATAGTGGGAAGCCGGATGATACAACGGAACAGTCCGCGCTAAGTCGGATCGTTGAAGAGAACGACGTAACTCAGCTCATCCATGAATCGGTTATCGGTGCAGGCATCCGAGGTGACTCGTTTATTAAGACGGCTTATGCACCGCGGGCAGACGTAAGTGAAACGGAAGCGATCGGGCTTGACGCGATTAGCGACCCGGAACCGATTATCGAATCCGTTGACGCGCGTTTCGTATTTCCGGAGCTATCCCGCGGATCACGTAAACGGTTCAAGGCCGTGAACATTGCTTGGATCGAATGGATCGAAGAACCGTATAGCCGTTTCATTGCGAAAGTGGCACGGTCGGTTTCGACGGAGGTTCCGTACCTTAACGTTGAACGGCACATTCCCGGTTACATCATCTACGAAAAGTACCGCTTATCGGAAAACGGCGTCGACACTTCGGAAGGCGTACCGATCGAAACGTATATCGTCGGAGAACAAGTCGCAACCGAACGTGTGGAGAACGTAGTCGAAACGGGAACATCGCGATTCCTCGTTCATCACATTCCGTATAAGTCAGTCGATAACGATTGGCGCGGTATCTCCGGAGTTGAGAAGATCGAGTCCGTACTGGCCGCGATTAATGACCGTCTCGTACAGATCGATTATATTCTGTGGAAGCACGCGGACCCGACGGCATACGGGCCGGATATTACGGAAGATAACGGCGAGGGCGCGCAAGTCCGATTCGGCGGTAAATACATACCGGTCGGAAAGGAAGACCAAACGCCGGGTTACATGGTATGGGAATCGCAATTAGAGGGCGCGTTTAAGGAACTCGATATCCTAATCGGACTTATCTTCCAAATGAGCGAGACGCCGCAATGGTTATTCGGTACAACGCTCGCTTCCGATAAGGGCGGTACTGGTACTTCACATACGGATGCTGGCGCAATCAAAGCGCGCTTCATGCCGATTCTATCGAAAGTCAAACGTATCCGCGTACACGTCGATAAGGCGATTCGGGATGCGTTATGGACGGCAATGGAGCTCGAAAACTTCGCGAATAAAGGCGTTGAGGGTTTCGTTCCGTATACGCCGATTTATCCGAAGATTACGTGGCAAGACGGCATCCCGCGCGATGAGAAATATGACGCAGAAGTTGCGCAGATTCGTACCGGCAACAAACCGACGCTCGATGTACATTCCGCGATTAAACGGTTGGATAACGTTGACGACTCGCACGTTTCCGAGATTATTACGCGGATTGACGGTGATGAGATTCGCGCTAACGGCACCGTCGACGGTTCGGTTTTTAACGCGAGCCCCGGCGGTGAGGCTGCGTGAGTCAAGTCGATAAGTTAACGCTAGCTTACAAGACGGCAGTGGCGAGAATCTTAGCGGAACTTGAACGGATTGACCTTACGGATATGTCTCGCGCATCCTCCATCGCTGTGCTGGCGGAAGTATCGAAGATACTCGTGGGTCTTAACGAAGAGTCAGCGGCTTGGGTCGCGGAGAACGTACCGCTTGCCGCTAGAGATGGCGTACTTACCGCGCTCACATCGCTCGGGATTAGGAATCCGGAACAAGTCGTCAGATTAACGCGATTGAATCAAGAAATGGTCAAAGCGGTAATCGAAGATACTCAAGCGGATTTACTCGCGGTTACACAAAACGTTGAACGCCGCGTTAGAGCCGCCGTCCGCCAAGTAACCGGAGATGCACTGCGTACGAACATGGCGGCGGGCATCAACGGAAGGCGAACGAATACGCACGATATTATGGCGGGACTCCGGAAGAAACTCGGAGACTCGGTAAATACCGGAATTATTGACGCATCGGGGCGGCGATGGCGTCCGGAAGTTTACGTCGACATGGTCGTGCGTACGAAGATGGCTTCAGCTCACCGTGAGTCAACGATTAACGAGGCGGTTGGTCGCGGCGCATATTACGGCCGGATATCCCGCCATGGTGCGAAAGATGCGTGCGCAAGTTGGGAAGGTAAGATCGTGAAGTTAGTGCCGGATGCGCCCGGTCCGTTTCCGTATATCGGGGACTTACCGCGGCGCGAGATTTTTCACCCTTGCTGCCGCCACCTCGTAAGTCCTATACGTGTTCCACCTACCGACGTTTAATCGCGTCGGTTTTTCTATGTCCGAACGTACACGACATTAAACTGCTACGGCTCGCTATACGACAGTCGACGGACTTTAACCGGAGGTAACGAAAATGAAACGATTTATTAACGCTTTATATGGATATACGCCAAGCACTCCGATGTTCGAAGCAGATGACGGAAGCGGCGGCGGTGGAAGTAACGATGACGGTGACGAAGAAAGCACGGACAAGCGTACCGTTACCATGACCCAAGCGGAACTCGATGCGTTGATTGGACGTGAAAAAGGACGCGCAACCAAAAAATACGCAGATTATGACGATTTGAAAGCCGAGCGCGACCGTCTGAGAGCGGAAGAGGAAGCCCGCAAACAAGCGGAATTAACGGATAAAGAACGAGCTGACGCGGAGAAAACCGAAGCATTACAACGGGCAGCCGACGCGGAAGCAGCGAGCGCAAAAACAATTGAAGCCGCTAACCAACGCCTCATTAAAGCGGAGTTCCGGGCAGTTGCTCGCGAATTGAACGTACGTCCGGATGCGCTAGACGATGCGCTTAAACTCGCCGACCTTACAGCGGTTACGGTTGACGAAGAGGGCAACGTTGTCGGCGTGAAGAATGCGGTTCAGGCGTTGATTACAAATAAACCGTACCTCGTCGAGAAAACGAAACCGCGCAACATCGGCGGAGGGGGAACGGAAGATCAGCAAAAACCGGACAAGACGAAGGAACAACTTCTGGCGGAAGCCGCCGAGAAAGCGCGGAAGTCCGGACGGATTGAAGACCGAATCGCTTACGCGGACTTAAAAGAAGAACTAAGCAAGTAAGAGCAAGCAGACGCGAGGGCTCCGAAAATCGGGGTCTTTTTTAGTTTTAAAAACCAAGGAGGAATTACCTAGTGGCAAAAATTTATAACGCATCTCTTATCGGTAAACGTGAATCGGTTGTCGACGAAATCCTATTGCTTAATCCGCATCAAACACCGTTGATTAACGCGCTCGGCTTTAGTACGCCAGTCTCGCAAGTCGAACACGTATGGTTTGAGGACGAAATGATCGGCGATGAGTCTACGGTTAGTGGTGCAGTAACTAACGCTGCTACTTCCGTAGTAGTTGCGGACGCAGAACCCTTCCGCTCCGGTCACGTTGTTAAAGTTGGCGATGAGTTGTTGAAAGTAACCGCGGTAGATACTGGTACTAAAACGTTGACTGTATCGCGTGGTTACGCAAGCACTACGGCAGCGGCGATTACTGACGGCACGAAAATCGAAGTGTTGTTCGTTGAGGGTGCGGAAGGTGCGGATGCTCGAGCATCTCGTTTCAAACAGCGTGTACGTAAATCGAACTTGACGCAAATCTTTGACGACACGGTTGAAGTCAGTGGTACGGCGAAGGCTGTTACACAATACGGCATCGAAAACCTTTATGAGTATGAGAAGCAAAAGAAACTTCTCGAACTTGCACTTCAGTTAGAGAAAGCTGTTATAAACGGTATTTCATACGAGTCAGGCCAGGTCCGTCAAATGAAAGGGATTCGCCAGTGGATTACAACAAATGTGACTAATGTAAACGGCGGGGTTACAGTCGGTGCAATCAACACACTTGCACAAAAGATTTACGATGCTGGCGGTTTCTCTACAGGCGGAGACTATAAAATCATGGTCGCAGCTAAACAAAAGATCGCTCTATCCGGAACTGACGCGAATAAAGTGGCATTGACCCGCGGAGATAACAAGCGGGGCCAACGAGTTGACTACCTAGTAACTGATTTTGGCGAGTTCGAAGTCGTACTTAGCCAAAACCTCGCATCGGACGAGTTGTTCTTGGTTGACGCCAACCGCATCGCTATTAAACCGCTGAATACGCGCGAGTTCGGTCATACGTACCTCGGCGTTAAGGGTGACTACGATACCGGAATGGTTGTCGGTGAGTACACGCTGCAATTCGAGCAAGAGAAGGCGCACGGTCGCTTGAAAGGCTTGAACTAAGGAATAATTACGGAGCTCGCGGCGTAACTGTCGCGGGTTCTCTTTACGAGGTGTTGACGTGGAATATACATCGCGATACCCGGCGCTCGGTTTTTACGTTAACGATGAGGTTCACTACTTTAGCACCGGCCGCTACGTAACCGATGACCCGGAGACTATAGCGGTACTTGATTCGATTCCCGACGCAATCCGCGTTGAATCGGAAGTAACGAATGTACAAACGGAGGCAAGCGAAGCGCCCACGGACGAAAAGCCCGTAGCAAAACCGCGCAAATCCTCCGCTAAATAACGGAGGTGGCGCATATGGCGCAAAACGTAACGCTTGCGGACTATTACATTAACGTGAACTGTATCGATATCGAGGACTGGGCGGACAGCGACGCGGCGAAAAAACAACGATTGTTAACGGTCGCCGAGCGAACGCTAAACGTGACTTATCCGAAATATACGATACCTGACACGGCGGTGTACGAGTTTGCGAACGTGCTGGCGATTGTCTTTAACGATACGAACCGGCTGGCTCAACACGGGCTAACCGGTTTTTCCGTTGATAAGGTCGGATCGTTCAACTTCAAGGACGCACGCGTCGGAAGTCCGAGCGATGATTTACGGAAGTTTATTCCGCAAGTTGCTCGTGACATTATCGGGGCTGAAAACGGCGTTAATCTTGCGGCTCGGCGCGTCGGATGGACGGTGCTGTAATGGCGATTATTCCGTTAAAACAAAAAGTCGTTATTACGAAGCCTGGCGCGGATACCGGTTGGGGACACGCAGTTCCCGACGTTGAGATTACGCTTAAGGCGCGCGTTGTCGAGGAGACCCGCATCGTTAAGAACGCGGTAGGCGACGAAGCAGTATCGAGTATGAGCGCTATTTTCGGCGGGCTCCCGAATGTTGCGTATGACGATATTCTAACGTTTACGAACGAACTCGGCGTCATCATATCGCGGAAGCCGCTATCGATCGAACCTCGGCGTGGTATCGGTGGGAAGACGCTTCTTACGGAGGTGTACGTGTGACATCGCGCGGATTAGATATCGACTTATCGCGGTTTCGACGCGCTATACGAGCGATGCCGACCGCGTTGTTAGCGGGCGCTAAACGTGGAATGCACGATGTTCTTGACGATTGGGAGGCGGAAGCGTTTGACGTAGCGCCAATCGATAAGAGTACGTTACGGCAGTCGATCAATGCGGGAGAAATTAAGCGGCGACGCGGTATGAATCTCGAAGGCGAACTCTCCGCCAATGCGATTGAAACGTATAGCGGCGGACGTTTTAACTACGCCTACTATATTCACGAAGAGGATGCGGGCGGTAAGAATCTCCGAACGGGAGGCACCGAAAAGCAATTCCTTGATGTACCGCTTGAGCGGAATAAGCACGAATGGGTGCGGCATATCGAGAGCGAGATTCATTCGGAGTTGAGGCGGAGGGGATGGTAGTTTGTCGGTAATAAACGAGATTATCGCGATTGAATCGTATATCAAATCGTTCTCTCCAGCGTCGACGACCGGTAAACAGATCGTACCGGAGAAACCTCCGAATGACTCGTTCTACGTCCGCTTAATTGGCGATGGTCGCGAAACCGAGACGCTTTACCATTTCCGAGCAACGCGCGAATACCAAGTCGTTTATTATGCGGAATGGCCCGAAAGTGTGATCGCGAAAATGGACGCGTTATCGACGGCTCTCTATCAAACGGAAGTCGTTACGCCGGGAATGCGGATGAACTCGTTTGGGTACTCGCAACCGGTGAAAATGAGAAACGGCGAAATATATGCTTCAGTCGGAGTACTGGAGGTAAGCGTGCGTGAGGCGCGGAATCAAACGATGTGGCCGAAAATCAATCATGTAGGCATTAAGCAAAACTAGGCGCTCCATTCGGGGCGCTTTTTCTATTTTAAAGGAGGTTTCCGCATGGCAGGAGGTTCATGGGATGGTACGTCCCTGCCGATACAACCGGGTTTGTACATTAACTTCGTCCAAGCAGCGGCAGCGCAGATTCGCGGAGGTGCTCGCGGTACGGTCGCTATTCCGCTTCTGACTTACGCGAATACTGCGACAGCTAAGACGTTTTATACGGTCGAAACGGAGAAACAGGCGGTAGATTTATTCGGCGCGGCAAATATCCAATCGATTCTATTCGCTTTACAGGGCGGCGCCAAAGAAGTGCTCGTCTACACGATGCCAGATACGCCAGCCACGAAGGATTATACGGATATGCGCGATGCGTTCGATGCGCGTCCGTTTAATGTATTCGTGTTTGACGGTGAATTTAGTGCGGTACAACAAGCCGCTACTAAAACGTGGGTGGTCGCTAATCGTAACGCAGGCAAACACTTCGCAGTCGTTATCGGTGGGGACGCGACAACTGACGCAACGCCAACGCAAGGGGATACGCGCTCAACGTTAAACAGCGACGACTATATCGTCAACTTGATTAACGGCGTAACTATTCGCGGCGATTCGTTCACTTCTTCGGAGTTTAGTCCGTGGGTTGCGGGCCTTATCGCAGGCACCGCAATTAACCGTTCGATTACGTACACAGTGGCGCCAGTTGACGACGTGACGAAACGGCTGACTAACACGCAGATCAATACGTCACTCGCGGCGGGATCGCTAATTCTCGTTAACGACGGTGAAAAGGTGAAAATCGTCCAAGGCGTCACCACTGCGAAAAGTAAGATCCGTTCAATTCGCGCACGCCAAGCGATCGCGACCGACGTTTCCCGTACAGCCGAGGACAACTATATCGGCAAGCTGAACAACAACGCTGACGGACAAGCAACTCTCATTGTCGCAATTAAAGCGTATCTCGAAAACCTCGCAACTAACGGAGTACTCACGGCACCAGTCGTCGGACTTGATCCGCAACGACCAAGCGTAGGGGACTCCGTTTTTCTTTCGATTAGCTACGTCGAAGTCGATAGCATCGAGCGGATCTTTATCACGGTGAACATCTAACGGAAGGAGTGAGCGCATAAATGGCAACGGCACTTGACGCACGGAAAGTAATTAGCGGCACATTCGGTCAGCTATACGACGAAAATGGCGAATGGTTATCGAATGTAACCGGAGTCGACGCGTCCATCGAAATTGGACTCGAAGAGATTAAGCTGGCCGGTACGCGGTGGCTCGGAAATAAGACGACCACACTTAAGGGCTCCGGGACGATTAACAGTTATATGGTGACATCGGAGTTCGTCGAAAAAATGCTTCAGGTTACGGACGATCGGAGCTCCCCGTATACAACGGAACTCGTCGTTAAACTGGACGATCCAGAATCATTCGGCGCTTATCGTGTTCGATTGAAAAACGTTACCTTTGACAAAATCCCGATCGTTAACTACGAGGTCGGCGCGATTGTCGAACAGGAATTAACGTTCGTTTTTAGCGGCTCCGATGTCTTGGACAAGATTCGACCGATCTAATTACGCAGGAGCCTTCGGGCTCCTTTTTATTTTCGAAAATTACGCTCAATTAAACGGAGGTTTTTATAAATGGGAAACACAACTAGCGGACTTGACGCACTACTCGGCGCAACGATCGATCAAACAGCGCAAGTGTATATCGCGCGGCTTAAGGCGAATTTTACGGTGCGTGCGCTAAGTAACGAAGATTTACGCAAAGCAAACGAACGGGCAACGGTGCCGGGTGCGAAGGGTACGAAGACACTCGATAACCAGTTGTTTAACGCGGCCGTGATTACGAAGGGTTGCGTTGATCCGGATTTCTCCGATAAGCGGCTACTCGAAAAATACGAAGCGAGTGACGCCAGCGATTGTATTGCGAAGGCACTGCTACCGGGCGAACTCGCGAAGGTGATTCAGGCGATTCTCGACCTTTCCGGCTTCGGCGATGAGGACGCGTTAATCGAAGACGCAAAAAACTAATACGGGCGGGCGGTGTCCCGTATCTAATGCACGCGATATTTACGCGGCACCATATCCCGCCCCACGAAGTTTACGCGATGGATCAGCGCCATCGCTTATTTATGTTTGCGTCCGTACTCGTCACGTTAGAGGACGAAGCGAAAGCACGGAAGGCAGCGGAAAGGAAGTAAGTTATGGCGTTTGACTTAACGGCACGACTTCGGTTAATCGACGGTATGTCCGGACAGTTGCGGAATGCTACGTCTAGTTTAGCGGGATTCGGCGCCAGAGTTGCGAAGACCTCGCTTATAGTTGGCGGGCTAAGCGCCGCTATCGCATCGACTGCGGTGGCGGTGTCATCCGTTAAGAAGGCGATGAACTTCGATTCACAAATGGCGTCTATCGGAGCACTCGATAAAAGCCTCGCTAAAGGTACGCAGGGATATGAGAAGATGCGCGATCTTGCGCTTGAGATGGGTCAGTCGACTGCGTTCGGAGCTACGGAAGCTGCTTCCGGGATAGAGGCTTTGTTGAAGGCTGGACTATCCCCTGCGGCGGTGCAAGCTGGCGGACTTGCGGCTGCGCTGAACCTCGCTACAGCAGGTGAACTAGACCTTACATCCGCTGCGGAAATTATGTCGACCGCATTGAACGCTTTTAGTAAGGACGGAATGACCGCCGCACGAGCATCGGATATACTCGCAGGTACCGCTAACGCGTCCGCAGTAGACGTCGATGAGCTACGCCAATCACTTGCGGCTGTATCAGCGGTTGCGGCTGGCGTAGGGCTAACGTTTGAGGACACGAATATCGCGTTAGGACTATTCGGTAATAAAGGCGTTAAGAGTTCGGATGCGGGTACGTCGCTTAAAACGATGTTACAACGGTTACAGCCGACGACGAAAGAGCAGACGAAACTATTCCGCGCGCTCGGCCTCGTCACGAAAGATGGAGCCAACGAATTTTACGATGCAAACGGGAACATCAAGTCGATGCAGTCTATAGCGGGGTCTTTACGTAAGTCTCTCGGCAAGTTGACGAATCAGCAACGATCTTTAGCGTTAGAGACGATGTTCGGGACGGACGCGATTCGTGCGGCGAATGTCCTTTACGAATCAGGTGCAGAAGGCGTCGCTGACTTCCGGGAGGAAATGCTGAAAGTATCTGCGTTAGACGTAGCCGTAGATAAGATGAATTCCGCCGAGGGAGCGACGCAGAAGTTCAGCCGCGCAATCGAAACGTTGCAGATATCCGCGTTATCACCGACTATGCCTCTCATACAGAAGTTTGCTACGAAGGCTGCGAATATGGTTAAGGAGTATACTCCGCAAATCACCGCGGCTATGCAACGAATGACGGATAAAGCGACCCAATACTTAAAAAACCACTTCACCAATAACCCGGAGTTTCAGAAAATCACTACACTTGAAGGCAAAATCAAGTTCGTATACGAAGATATTATGCAGTCATTTAACAGATGGCTGGATGATGGTGGTCGTGCAAAGATATCAATAATTTCCTCAGATATAGTAGACTTCATGTCCGAAACGCTAAAAGCCTCTCAACCGCTGATTGACGCTGCTGTTGAAATCGGGAAGTCTATCGGGGCAGGAATGTTAAAAGGTTTAAAAGAGTTCGCAAAAGAAAATCCGGAGCTATCCGCACTCTTAGCGTTCGTTGCTACGCCTGGACCAATTCAGGTAAAGTTGGCCGCAGCAGCCGCAACAGCAGCACTGCCGTCGATCGATAAGGAAGTGGAGTATTGGAATAACCCTGATAAATCGATTGGAAATAAGATGCTTGAGTGGCCTGGACACAGTCTCGATGGGCTACATGAAATGGCTCGTGTGGAGATTCCCGAGAATGATGTTATTAGTAAGATGTTAAAAGAAAGAGGTACTGTTAAGCCTGACGGTTCACATGCTTCCGGACTCGACCGCGTTCCATACAACGGTTACGTAGCGCGACTTCACGAAGGCGAAGAGGTTCTTACGAAAACGCAGGCGGCGGATAATCGCGAGAATGGTGGTAACGGTTCGAAGCATTCCGTACTCGTAACGGGTAATACGTTCCACGTCCGTAACGATAGCGATATCGACGCGATTGCCGGTAAATTAGCGCACTTGATTGCGCAGTAAGGAGGCGTTATATGGAGTTTTGGCTTAAGTACAATAACGGCGCGGAGACGTTGCAACTTCCGGTTAATCCCGCAGAGATCACGATTAACTCTCCGTTCGGATTCGAAGATGTTTCCGTTTCGAACCTCGGAGAACGGGCGATAATCGGAAACAATCAGTTAAATACGCTCTCCATCGCGTCGTTTTTTCCTCGCGACTATAACGGCTCCTACTGTGCATATTCCGGCTTACCCGACCCTTGGGGCGCGGCGCGTACGATTGAGCGGTGGCAAAAATCCGGTAAGCCTGTCCGATTCGTCGTAACGGGTAGCGCCGGCATTAATCTCGCGGTAACTATCCGTAATTTTACGTTTGGTGAACGCGGAGGTCAGCCGGGCGACGTTTATTTTACGTTGGAATTAAAGGAGCACGTATTCGCCGGCTTATCCCGTAAATCAAATACCGTCGCGAAGAATAAAGGGCCGGAGGTTCGGATCTCGTCAGTATCCCGCCCATCAACGAAAGAGACTCCGTCGTCATACGTAGTTAAGCGCGGTGATTCTCTATGGCGGATTTCGGCGCGGGTTTACGGTAGCGGTGACCAGTGGCGGACGATCTACGAAAAGAATAAAGCGGTGGTCGGCGCTAATCCAAACCTGATTTATCCGGGACAGAAGTTGGTGATACCGAGTGTCGGTAAAAATAAAGCTACTATATAATAACGATATTTTCATCGAGGCATTGGCGAAGTCTGTAACGTGGTCAGGCGAAGACGGATTGCCACATCGTACCCTTATGGTCACGTTGTCCAATACGTTTAATGCGGATGATCAGGCGGTTTACTTCGAACTCGGTAAGGAGCTCCGGTTCTACGCGGAGGAAAACGGTGCTTATGTCGGATTATTCCGCGGAACAATTTTTTCATATGATATCGACTCGTCGGGTAACGGGATGATCACCGCTTACGACGAAAACGTATATCTCACGAAAAACGCAGATACGCGCAAATTTACCGCAATGACAGCGGCGGCGATTATCCGCGATATTTGCAAGTCGTACGATATTCCGATCGGTACGATAGCGGATACCGGTTACGTGATCCCCCGCGTTATCTTCCGGGAAGCAGACGTCTGGGCGATGGTAAGCGCGTGCCTTACGGAGACTCGTAAGCAGAACGGAAGAAAGTTCCGCCTATGGACGTCGAATGGCGCGCTTCATCTAACGGAGAAAAAGGACACAGTTGTCCGTTGGATGCTCGAAGACGGCGTTAATATTCTGAGCGCTAACCGGTCGCGGTCGATCGAGGACACGCGCACATCCGTTAAGATTATCGGCGGGGACGAAGAAAAGAACCCGATAACAGCTCTCGCGAGGGATAGTGGACTTGCGGCGAAGTACGGAACGATGCAGTACGTCGAACGCGCGGATATGTCGCTCAATAAATCGCAAATTGACCAACTCGCGAAACAGCGTCTTAAGGAGCTCGGTAAAGTAGCGGAAGAGGTCAGCGTTGAGGCGCTCGGCATATCGGAAGTTATCGCGGGAGTCTCAGTTTACGCGTTCGAGTCTATGACGGAAATCGTCGGCGGCTATTACGTAACGGCGGATTCACATACGTTTGAAGACGGCGTACACCGGATGGAAGTTACGCTTTCGCGTACGGACGACTTACCGAAACTTGGGTACGAGGACGCGTTCGATGAAGTGAAGGCCGCGAAGAAAAAGAAGAAGATAAAAGAAGAGAGTGTAGTCGACCAACTAGTAAGGCAGATTAATGCGGCGAACGGAGGTTAGCGGATGGCTATCGAAATACCGGAAGGAAGCGGTCGGGCAAAGTTGCGCGGCGTATTAGATGCGCTTGGCAAGCTCGGAGGTATGCGTTTTGAGTTCGCCACCGTTACCGCGCCCCTGCCGTCAATCCGCGTTAAAGTCGATAACTGCCCGATCGAGCTCGACGCGGACGACCTCGTTATCTGCGAACACTTGACGCAACATAAACGGACGGCATCGATAAACGGCGGCGCTCCGGTTGAAATCGAATACGAGGCGTCATTGAGCGCAGGCGATCGCGTTGTCGTAGCGTCTATAAATGACGGACAACTTTACGTAGTAATTGATCGAATAGGGGGCGGATAAATTGGCGTTTAGTCCGCTTGAACCGGAAGACGATAACGGCGAGATTACCGCAGTCCTTCCGTTAAAAACATACGCGCTTGATCTCAGCGGGACGATTGACGGACGCGATGCGATACTCCAACTCGTAGATAAGGCGGTACGTACAGCACGCTACCGATTTCCGATCTACGACTGGGACTACGGGTGTGAGCTCGAAGATATCATCGGTCAGGACGTCTCAGTCGCGTTACTTGAATCGGAGATACCGCGGGTGATCCGCGAGGCACTAATTTATGATGACCGGATTGATAGCGTAGGCGGTTTCGATATACGGAGAGAGGCGGACGCATTGTACGTCTCTTTTTTTGTGACCGTCGATGGCGAAAACATACCGGTTGAAATTTCGATATAGGGCGGTGATTTAATGTACGAAAACCAAACGATGGGCGCGATATTAGAACGGATGCTCGACGCGTCGCCGGCGGATATTGATAAGCGCCAAGGGAGCGTAACCACAGACCTACTCTCGCCGGCATCGATCGAGTTAGCGCAGGCTTACGTTGCTCTCGACAATGTTCTCGCCGCAGGATTCGCTCCTACATCTTACGGCCAATATCTCGAGATGCGCGCAGACGAATACGGACTAACCCGTAAGCCTGCGGTTAAATCGATCGGCGCGCTTACGTTTAGCGGTCCTGTCGGAACGGTTATACCTGCGGGTACAGTTGCGTCAACCGGCGGTTCGGCTCCGACTTATTTCGTCACAGATGTAGTAACAACGGTAATCGGCGGTTCGGTTACGGTGGTGGCGAAGTCACAAGAGGCGGGCGCTTCCGGTAACGTATCGATGGGCGCGATTAACGTTTTACTCGGTGACCTTGTCGGAGTCGTAACGGTGACGAACGCCGTTAACTTCGATGGGGGCGCGGACGAGGAATCGGAAGCAGCGCTATTGGCGCGCTATTTAGAGAGAGCGAGGCGGCCGGCTACGTCAGGAAACGCGAATCAGTACCGCCAATGGGCGCTTGAGGTTCCGGGCATATCCGACGCGAAAGTGTATCCGGTTTGGGCGGGTGGCGGCACCGTTAAAGTTGTATTGCTTGATGATGAGAAAACCGCGCCCGCACCGTCGGCCGTAACGGAAGCCGCCGCTTATATCGAGAGCCAGCGTCCGATTGGCGCAACGGTAACGGTAATAGGTGCGATAGAGGTACCGATTAACGTCAGCGTAGACGTAACGCTCGCACCTGGCGCCACAATTCCGGAAGTAAAGGCGCAGATTGAGGCGGGCGTTTCCGCGTATTTAGCCGGTCTTGCATTCACTGATCCGCTAGTACGTTGGACGCGCGTATCTAACGTAATCCTCGATATACCACCCGTTGTGGATTTCGCGACGCTTACGGTAAATGGCGGCACATCAAACATCGTGATCGCGGATGGTAGCGTGGCGGTACTCGGGACGGTGACGGTTACTTAATGAGGACACAGGCGGATATACAACGCGCGATGCACGATTACTTACCGCTTTATTACACGGACGTGACGCCGGCTAATAACGTAATCGACCGCGAGGCGGAAGAGATCGCCGCGCTAAATATCGCTATTAACGATGTACTCGCGCAGTTTTTCATCGTGACGGCTACGTGGGGACTGGCGCGATGGGAGCAGATTTTCGGTATTCCGACGGACGAGGCGAAACCGATCGAGCAGCGTCGCTCCGTCATAAAGTCCAAGTTACGCGGAGTCGGTACGGTTACACCGGCACTCATCGAACAGGTCGCGGAAGCTTACGACAATGGTGACGTAACAGTGACGGAGGATAACGCGAGTTACAACGTGACGATTACGTTTGTGAGCACGCTCGGGATTCCGCCTAACCTTGGTGATATCAAGGCGGCGATTCGCGATATTCTACCCGCACATTTAACGGTTAATTTCGTGTTCCGCTACTACTTATACGCGAACTTAATAGCGATTGGGAAGAAATACGCGGAGATTGCAGCGATAACATATGACGATTTATATAACGGGAGGGGCGTATAATGGCTACGACAAATAACGGATTTCCGACGATTAGCCCGTCCGATACGGCGAACGTACCGCGCGACTTTAACGCGTTGGCTACCGCGATTGATACGGTGGTTGGCGATATGAGTGCGGTACCCACTACGGCAAAGAACGCGGCCGGGGCGATCGCGGAGTTGCATGCGGAGGTATTAGCGGCAAAGCAATCAGCCAGTAACGGTAAAATAGCGGTGGCCGCCGCGATTACTGGCAAAGGCGTACCAACGGCGGCAGGCGATACCTTTGCGAAGATGGCTACGAATATCGGAGCGATTCCAGTCGGCCCGGATACGAGCGATGCAACTGCGGTTGCAGGGGATTTGCGGGCTGGTAAAACGGCTTATGGACCAAGCGGCAAAGTGATGGGTAATGTTCCTGTGCAAGCGGGAGGTAACGTTGTTCCAGGTGCATCCGATATCGTCAAACCAGCGGGGATATACGATACGGCGATAACCGTTAAAGGCGTTCCGGTTGATCCGTCTAAGGTATTAGCGGGGACGACGATTGCGGGTACGGCAGGAACGATGCCCCTCGGAGTTACAGCACCTATCGGCGTCAGGGCACAGAAAAATTATGTTATTTATAAGCCAAAGCGTGGGTATTACGATGAACAGCAAGAGATTTTCAGTTATGACGGTAATTTTATCGCGGAGAATATACCTGAAGATATTATTATGTATGGTTTGCAAGGGGCTCTAAAGCGCGGCAAGAAGTTTGCATCTGGAGTCGTTACGACAGGTAGCAGTTCTTCCAATTTTACTGTTGACGAGAGTGGTGGCACATTTAGCGCATACCCGTTTACTGTAAACAGCTTGGCGTTTGAGCCCAAAACGATTGCTATTTATTATCAATTATCGAGTACACAGAGTAGTCCAGCGTGTTTAATTAGTGCTGAGGCTCCAGTGAGTGCTAGCGGTTTTAAGACTGGTTTGTATCGCCAGGTAAGCTATTATAATGTCTTTAGATTGTCTGGTAATGCATGGATTAATGCCTCTGGATTTACGTTGCCTGTTGGGCATTCAAACACATCTTACTTTTGGTACGCCATTGGATAATTGAGAGGAGTCTACTATGCAAATCGGGCGCAAGATTTATTATGATTTAGCAACCGGGAACATCATACAAGATATAGGCGATTGCTCTGACGACGTTATCGAAACAACAGTTGAGCAAGACTTTGCTGCTTACGCATCTCTCGCAGAACGCGTTCCCGAAACAGTTGGATGCCTACAGCTCGCATACCGCGAGAAGGAACAAGATTTCGAAGCCTGTAGTGGTTATAGGGTAGACGTGAGCGGCGAAACTCCTTCGCTTCTTTTTTTATACCACGATCCGAACGCGCCGGAGGAACCGCCAGTCTACCGTAAACCATTGTCGGAAGTTATCGCGGAACAAGACGCGCGGATTGCGGACGTTGAGCTCGCACTAGCGGAATTATTTACGGTTTAAATATAAGGAGGCGCTACTATGGCGATGGCAATGTATAAAATCCGAATTATCTCGAACGCATGTATCACGCGCTACAATTCCGGCGAGGGCGCAGTTAATACGATAGTTTCTTCGTACAATATGGCGCAGGATGATCACGACTTAGTTCTCGCGGAAATCTACGCAAAGCGACCGGACATCGCGGCAACAACGGAGGGAGTGGCGGCATAATGAACGGTCAAACTATAATCAACGCAGGCGCCGGGCTCTCGGGCGCTTTTTTAACGTTCGCATTCGGAGGTTGGAGCGAAGCGATGACGTTTCTTCTCGTACTATTTGTCGTCGATATCGTTTCCGGCGTTAACGCGTCGATACGTGAGGGGCGCGGTCTTAGTTCCGCAGTAGCGTCGATAGGTGCCGCGAAGAAAGGGCTTATGCTTCTCGTTATCATTATCGCTCATAGGGCGGACATACTACTCGGATTAGATTCGGTAATAGCGGCAGGCGCAACCTTCTTTTATATCGCGAACGAGTTACTTTCTGTCATCGAAAACTACGGACGCGCCGGATTACCTATACCGGACAGGCTTAAGCAGCTTGTTACGGTGCTACGCGATAGGGCGGGTGATACCTTAGATGACAATGTTAAGTAAAGCGCAATTCATCACTAAGTTGGCGCCGGATGTCGTAAGGGCCCGCCGCGAGGGGAGTCCGCTATTTCCCTCCGTTAGGCTCGCGCAGAATCTACTCGAAACGGGCGGCGTTATTCATTCGTGGTTTAACCTCGGCGGAATCAAAGTAGGCTCCGGCAAGCCTAACGAATGGTGGGACGGTTCGAGCGTTAATAAAGGCACATGGGAAGTAATCGGAGGCCAGACCGTTAATACGTCCGCTAACTTCCGCGCGTATAAGTCCGTGTACCACTTTTACCGCGACCAAGACCGCTTTTTCACGGTCGACCGATACACGCGCGTTAGATCCGCTAAGACACCGGAAGCACAGGCGGAGGCGTTACGTTTATGCGGCTACGCGACTGATCCGAAATACGGGGCGAAGATAATCGCGTTGATAGATTCGTACGGGTTGCGGAAATATGACGTAGAGGAGAAACCGAAAATGAACGTTAAGGATGCGGAAAAGGTGATCGCGCATTTATCTGCGGCTTGGGCAGCGGCGAGTAAAGCGGATAGACCGGAGATACACCGGTTGGCGAATGAGGTGCGGAAAGCGGCGGGAATTAAAGAAACGTAAAGTGGCGCGGTTTGATTACGGTAAGATTACGTAGTCAGGCCGCATCTTTTTGCGTTTACTATAATATGTTGGTATAAAGGTTAACATTATGTAATAATAAAGCCAAATATATCAAGCGACTCTAAGATTGGGTGCTTTAGGAGATTTAACTAGAGTGAAAAAAATAGTGCTTTTTTTGTTCATTGTTCTCACTTTTTTAACAGCTTGTAGGAATGACCCTGTTCGAGATGACCTGTTGAATTATTTAAACGATATGAACCCTTACTTTAAGGAATGGAAACGACTGAGTGAGGCCCAACTTAATGCGACCGGTGATAAGCATTTAAATATTGAAGACAAACACAGAGCGATGGATGAAGCGGAGGTAGTACCGGGGTTTAAAAAATATTCTGAGAAGATTAATAAAATCAGACCTAAAACAAAGGAAGTAAGAGAGTTGCATGAGTTACATATTCGCGCGGTTGACCTTCAATACAAATTTATGAATCTGTTATTTTTATCTCTCGATGATCAAGATAACAAGCTCTTAACAGAAGCAACAGAAAAACTCATAGAGGCTCAAAAATACATAGAAGATTATGAAATTAAATTATATGATATGGCGGAAGATCATGGTATTAAGATAGAGAGAAAATAGTGATATGAATCAAGGAACCTGTTCTAAAGTACGGATTTATTAATGCGGTATGACGCGAAGGATGCCAGAAGTGGCCCAGCTAAAAACAAATTCGTTAAAACGTGGAACAAGGGACCGTTCAAATCCCGTATAGAATACGTTATCTTCGATAAGATATTAACGTTTGACGTCGATGAGTACGACGTTGTAACGCCATAAAATAGCAACGAAAAGGCGCGGTTTGGCATCCGGATGGTAGCGTTGGGTTACGCTATTATTACGGGGTCAGACCGCGCCTTTTTTTCGTTTACTTAAACTTTAATTTACCACGTTTCTTTTCGTTACCTTCATCTAATAAACTCGTAACCGGGGAGGCCCTATCGTGTTGATCGCGCAAATCAGCTCCGGAGAATTTAACATACACTTGCGTCATATTTAACGATGAGTGTCCAAGTATGCGCGCCAAGGCAATCGGATCGCCTCCGCCGCGTAAGAACTTAACCGCGAAGTAATGGCGAAAGGTGTGCGGACTAACTCGCGCGTCCGTTACACCGACTCGTTTAGCGTAAAGCTTCAGCATCTTTGCAAACGTATCGCCGAAATATCGGTTTCCAAATTGCGTGAGCCAAAGGTAGTCATTATCCTGAACGTTCATATAGTTGATTAGCGTTTCTAATTCCTTAACAGTTCGTTGACTAATCGGAACAATCCGCGTTGTCCTCGTTTTAGCAACCTCTGCACGTACCGTAATTTGCCGCAGCTTAAAATCAATATCGCTAATCCGCAAGCTTGTCATTTCTTTGATTCGGAGTCCCCCGTCACAAAGGACGAGCATCATACAGTAATCTCGTTGACCGGTGTACACACGTCTATTCGGCGCACTCAATAGTTTTAATACGTCATCATCCGTAAATAATTCGAACGTTTCTTTGTCCTCCGTTTGGTATCCGATCGCGTCCATCGGAGATCGACTAATTATCCGTTCCCGTACGAGATCATTGAAAAATATTTTCATATTACGTATCACGTTATTTACCGTTCGCGTAGAGAGGCCAGCCGCTCCATTAGGGCTCGTCGGGTGATCGTCCCATTGCGTCTTATCGAACGTAAGATATCGAATGTAATCGCGCATAACTTCGGTTGTTATCGGCGGACGCGATTTCTCATCGTGCCATTTACGGAATTGCGCCAAAACTTGAAGGTATGCGGAGATTGTTCGGGGCGATCGTTTTTCGATCCGCTTCGTTTCTAGAAACCGGAGTGTCTGCGCTTCAAGGTTAATATCAGCGGAACCGCTCCGTTTAGATAGGAACGTAAACTTCGGACTATTTCGCTGCATTTGTTGGCTTTCCCCTTCGCGATAAATTTACGCTAAGCATTCCGACAAACTTTCGCGTGTTTTCTTTATCGCTATAGCGAGTGCTTGCGCCTGAATTTTCGTATGCTTTCGTAGTAAATCCGTCGAACGCGCGATCCGTCACGCGATCGAAGTCGCTTGGACTCGCGGCAACATCGATTCGATTAGCCATCTATTCGGCTACACGATCAACATCGCGAAGTCGAAGCCGACCAATAGCGAATTCATCGCGATGGTTGCGGACAAGCTGCGGATCGAGCATAAGGTAAGCTGAGGAAACGGGGAGACATAACGTATCGATTAACTAACTTTCTAGCGAAAACCACACCACTATTGGGTTCCAATAGCGGTGTGGTTTTTTTATGTCCGGGCTAAATTTGTGCTGACGGACATGAGAGCCGTTATTCGCGACAATTTGTAAGTTTTCGGAGTTACGCGGACATGAGAGCCGTTATTTGAGCAAAAACGTCGCTTCTTCCTCGGATTTATTGCAAATAAAGGCTCTCATGTCCATAACCCTCCTAAATACGTGGTCAATCATGCAAATAAAGGCTCTCATGTCCGCAGGAGTCAGGAATCCGTCGTCGCAGCAGTTAGGTAACCATAACCACACCAGCCAGCTAACCATAGCCGCAGCAAACAACTAACCAAAAGCCCCAAATGCCTCGCTCGCCAAAAGTATAGAGAGAAAACGGTTCGATGAGGTATGAATTTCGTTTGTTGATTGCCAACCATTGTCCACCGCGAGGGGGCTCTTTTCGCTCTCGGTATCGAACAATTATCTCTTACAATGAAAGCGTGAACAATTCGATCGACAGGAGACGACAGCCATGGCCTTACCAACCACACCCATCGAGAACCCTAAGAGCTTCGGAGCGAGCAAACGCTGGACGCTGCCCAACAAGTACAAGCTTTTTCTGATGGCGCTCCCTTTTCTCGTAACGACTTTTATTTTCTATTATTTGCCGATTAGCGGGTGGATTTACGCCTTCTATGATTTCACGCCAGGTATTCCGTTGTCCGATACGCCTTACGTCGGGTTGAAGTGGTTCAAGTCGATCGCGCAAAATCAGACGCAGATGGAAGAGGTATTGCGGGTGTTGAAAAATACGGTCGCCATGAGCACGCTCGGCATTATCACCTCCGTATTTCCCGTAGCATTCGCGATCTTGTTGTCGGAAATCAAATCTTCATGGTTTCGCAAAATCGTCCAAACGTTAACGACGATTCCGAACTTTATTAGCTGGATTCTAGTTTACGCGTTAGCTTTCACTCTATTCTCCGTAGATAACGGGGTTGTCAATACGATTCTGATCAAACTCGGCTTCATTGATGAGGGCATTAACTTCCTAGCAACGAATTCGAACATATGGCTAACGATGATTGCTTGGTATTGGTGGAAATCGCTAGGCTGGGGCGCGATTCTGTATCTGGCTGCCATTACCGGGATCGACCAGGAGTTATATGAGGCGGCAGAAGTGGACGGAGCTAACCGGTTCCGGAAAATATGGCACATTACGGTGCCCGGCATTATCCCGACGTTCTTCGTTCTTCTCGTCCTGTCTATCGGTAATTTCATCAACAACGGCGTCGATCAGTATTTCGCCTTCCAGAACGCGATGAACAAAGATTCGATCGAGGTGTTGGACTTGTACGTGTACAATATCGCGTTCGCTAACAACTTCCCGTTCGCAACGGCGGTCAGCATGCTGAAGTCGGTAGTCAGCGTTATGCTGCTGTTCATGGCCAACACGTTGTCCAAGGTCGTGCGGGGCGAATCTATCATTTAACGGAGGGACGAGGGACCGTATGCGAAAGAAATCAAAACATAGCACGAGCGGGATCGCGTTTCAAGCGATTAACTATACGCTGTTCGGATTGTTTACGCTGACGTGCATTTATCCTTTTTACTATTTGTTTATCAACACGATCAGCTCCAACGATCTAAGCGCTGCTGGGTATATTACCTTCTACCCCAGGGAAATTCATTTCGACAACTATGCGAATGTGCTGAAGATCAACGGATTGGCCCAAGCTGCATACGTCTCTATTTATAGAACGGTAGTCGGAACGTTGCTTACGGTAGGGGCATCCGCTTTCCTTGGTTACTTGTTTACGAAGAAAGAAATGTGGCTGCGCAAGGTTTGGTATCGGATGCTCATCGTAACGATGTATTTCAGCGCGGGGCTTATCCCGTGGTATATCACGATGAACAATCTGGGCTTGACGAACAATTATTTGGCCTACATTCTTCCTACGATTATTACGCCTTTTAATATCATTCTAGTCAAAACGTTCATAGAAGCGCTTCCTCCATCGTTGGAAGAATCCGCCGCGATTGATGGCGCGGGATACTTGAAAATTTTTGGCAGCATTATCGTTCCGTTAATTACGCCGATCTTGGCTACGATTACGATATTCTCCGCGGTAACCCAATGGAACTCCTTCATCGATACCGCGTTCCTAATGACGGATACGAAGTATTACACGTTGCAATTTTTACTCTGGCGCTACTTGAATGAATCGGCGTCCTTGGCCGCCCTCATCCGCAACTCGCAGGATATGGCTGCCAGCATGCAGCATATGCAAACGCCGGGCTCCGTCCGAATGACCGTCACGATGATCGTCGTGTTCCCGATTCTCATCATCTATCCGTTCTTCCAGCGTTTCTTCGTTAAAGGCATACTGATAGGCGCTGTTAAAGGATAAGGAGATAGGCCGATGATCGCAACAACGGGTTTACACCCTTACCGGGGGTTGAACTAATACAGCACTTAAATAAAGGGAGGCACTTCCGAAATGAGATTAAAAAAAGCGCTTATTGTCATGCTTTCGATCATGATCGTTGTTGTCATGGCCGCATGCAGCAAAAGTAACGACAAATCGAACTCCTCGCCCTCCAGCTCGGCTCCCGCATCGAGTTCATCGTCCACGGAGCCATCAGCGTCTGAGTCGGCTAGTCCGTCGGACACCGGCCTCGATCACTCCAAGACGCTGAAGCTGACCGTATTCTCAACGACGGCAAATTACGCCGGGCCGCAAATCGGATGGTTCGCGAAAGCGATCAAGGACAAATTCAACATCGAATTGGACATCGTAGCTTCTAACCTTACAGGCGGCGATACGAAAATCGCGGCGATGATGGCTTCCGGGGATATGGGAGATATCGTCATCTGGGGCGACGACAAAAACAATTACCCGAACGCGATCAAAGGCGGTTTACTGCTTGATCTAACGAAAGACGGGCTTCTCGATACGTATGGCAAAGATATCGTAGGCAAATATCCTAAGGCGATCGAGAAAGCGAAAATCGCTTTCGGCAGCGGGAATGCCGTCTATGGGATCGGTAACAACGTAGCCAGCAACCCGAGCGGTCCTTCCGAAGGGAAAGACATGACATGGGGACCTGACTTGCGCTGGGATTTGTACCAGCAAGTAGGCGCGCCGGAAATCAACACGCCATCGGATTATCTTCCTGTGCTTAAGAAAATGCAGGAACTCGAACCTAAGAACGCGAACGGTAAGAAAACATATGCGTTCTCGTTATGGTCCGACTGGGATGGCAACTACAAGATGACGCTAGCGAAGCAATTCGCGAACATGTATGGCTATGACGAGATCGTAGATACAGCGCTGTACACGAAAGCGGATGAAGAGAAATATTACGATTTCCTCTCCGACGAGAGCTGGTACATGAAATCCCTTAAGCTCTATTTCGACGCTAATCAAATGGGTCTGCTCGATCCCGATTCTTTGACCCAGAAGTTCGATGACGTTGTAGCGAAATATAAAGACGGACGCTTGTTGTTCTCTTGGTTCCCGTGGTTAGGCGCTGCCAACTACAATACCGAGGAAAACAAAGCTGCAGGAAAAGGATTCCAAACGGTTCCGTTCAATGAAGAAGTCATGTATTCTACCGGATTTAACGTCTATGGCGGTAACGGAATTATTTCCATCGGCGCGAAAGCGAAAGATCCTAAACGGGTTATGGAATTCATTAACTGGATGTACACGCCGGAAGGCGCGATGTTATCGGCAGGTAGCGGTACGGCTGTTCCGAACGGTCCTAAAGGCTTGACTTGGGATATCGGCGCGGATGGCAAACCAATGATTACAGATTTCGGAATTAAAGCTTTCGCTGATCAACAAAATACGAAAATACCTGAAGAATTCGGTGGCGGCGACTTCTATTACGGGCAAAACCAAATGAACTTCTCTTTCGTTGTACCTGCCGAAGTAAATCCTGAAACAAATGAGCCATACGACCACAACCTGTGGGAAACATCGCTCAAACTGAACCCGAGCAAGCTGGAAAGCAGCTGGCGCGAGAAGTACGGCGTACTGACGGCTAAAGAATATTTCGTAAAGAACAACAAAATCGCGGTCGCTCCTCAAGGCTTTACGGGCAAAGAGCCGCTCGTTATGGACAAAACGCTTGAACAGAAAAACAAATTGATCGGTACCGTCATTCAACAATATTCTTGGAAGATGGTATACGCGAAAAACGAAGATCAATACAACAAAATTAAGCAGGAGATGCTCGACAAAGTTAAGGGCTTAGGCTATGACGAAGTCATCGCGTTCTCCATTAAGAAAGCCGAAGAATTGTACGAAGCGCGTAAGAGCGTAAAATAATACGCTAACGTGAGATGACAAACGGATCTGGCAGAGGGGGGAATGCCCTTCTGCCAGATTGTTGTCTAAGCATCCATAAGCTAGGGAATATGATATAATTACGAGCATTATGGAGCTATCGAGAGGAAGAAGATGCGCGGGATGCTACGACAACTCGTATCGCGGAATCGCTTTGCCGCCCGTTCCTTAAGGCAAAAGCTAGTAATCTATTTAATGATCGGATGCTTGCTGCCTCTTCTATTGGTAGGCATCGTTACTTACTCTTCCATTTATTCCATCCTCACCGGTAAAATTCAAAGCGGGATCAGCGCTAGCTTGCAACAAGAATCGGCAAGCCTGGAAAATACGATCAACAACCTCGACTTCGCGTCCAAGCAATTTGCTCTCGACGGTCAGATCGTGCAGGAGGTTTCTTCGTTCCTGCAGGAAAAGCAAATCTACAAGAAATCGCAAATTATGGCCTCCATTAACGAGAAGATGAATCTCGTCAATTTCACGAACCCTTACCTCGGTCTAACGGCTTATTTGCTTCCTGGAACCGAGGACCAAATCTTATTCACGAATCTCAGCATGGAATCCGACTTCGATAGCAATAAGCTTCCTTCTTTTATTACGTATAACGGAGCGAAGTATTTCGGCCCGCACAAGACGATGTACAAGGACAGCACGAATATCGTCTTCTCGGGTCTAAGAGTCGTGCGCGTCTCCGGCAAACAAGAGGTTTATATTTATTTAGAGACGAACTACAATCTGTTCCGCAATATTCTTAGCCAACAATCTTACGGCATGAAAGTCAATCATCTTCTGGTGAACGAGCAGGGGAACATCACCTACATGGAAGATAAAGACCTTCCGGAAGGGATCGAGAAGTTAACTTGGGATCACTCCGCAAGCGATCATAGGGAATACAAAGGGTACCATTTGTTTCGGTACGACAGTCCGCAAGGGTGGCAATTAATCGCAGCGGTGAAGAAATCGACCTTCAATAGCGAGATTTATTCCTGGATTACGAAAATGATCGTTCTAGCTTTATCCACTTTACTGTTTGCCGGATTATTAGCGTATCTCATATGGAGGCAGGTGTATCGGCCTCTTCGCAAGGTTAATGTGGAAATCGTCCGCATGGCGGAAAATCGCATGACCCCGGTATCGTTCACGAACGTAGAGGAGTTCGACCTCGTTCTGAACAACTTTCAGATGATGAAAACCCAAGTCAATGATTTGATCGACGCCGTTGCGCATAACGAGAAGCAGAAAAGCCAATTCGAGATCGAGAAACTGCTTAGCCAGATCAATCCTCATTTTCTTCACAATACGTTGAATACCGTCCAATGGCTGGCGCGTCTGAACGGCCAGAAGGAAATAGATAGATTAGTTACGTTGCTCGTAAAAGTGCTCCATTACAACTTAGGTAAACAAAGCCTTATCGTAACAATAGGCGATGAGATAGAAGCGCTTCATCATTATATGGAGCTTCAGAGAATCCGATATGACTACGAGTTCGAATTTACGGTCGATGTCGATAACAGTGCATTATCCGTCGCCGTTCCGAGATTCCTTCTGCAGCCGATCGTGGAAAATGCCATCTATCACGGCGTAAGCGAGAGGAATGGAAGGGTGACAATCCAGATTCGTACCGTCGATGGAGATAACGTTTCGCTCAGCGTAGAAGATAACGGAGCAGGAATCGAACCGGAGGCCGTCGAGAAGTTGCTCAACGACGATGAAGGCTCTAAGCGAAGAGGGTTAGGTATAGGGCTGTCCTACGTGAATCGGATGTTAAGAAGATATTATGGAGATAACGTCCAGTTTACTATCCAAAGCGAACTGGGTTCGGGGACGAAAGTATCTATCGTCATCCCTAGGAAAGGAAAGGAGGAGTTCGATGATTAGGGCGGTTGTCGTAGACGATGAGAAACTGGTCCGCAAAGGCTTCATTTCCCTGATCGATTGGGCTCGCTTCGGAATCGTAATGGTCGGGGAAGCAGCCGATGGCAAGTCGGCTCTGGAATTGCTGGAGCGGGTAGAAGCGGATTTGATGTTCACGGATATTACGATGCCTGTCATGTCAGGATTTGATCTGATCAAGCAGGTCAGGCAACGATTCCCAAGGGTGAAGTCGGTAGTCTTGACTTGCCACCATGAGTTCGATTTCGTGCAAGAGGCTCTTCGTCTCGGAGCAATCGATTACATCGTTAAAACTTTATTGGAAATGGACAACGCGGACGACGTGATATTACGTATCGTTGAACGTTTTGAGTGGGAAGCCGGTAATCGCGCGACTTTCATGGCCGACGTGAATCCAAAGCGATTAGCCGCTCCGTCTGCGATCGTGTTTGTTCCGCAAACACAGGGAATGGATAACGGCCCCTTATTCCAACTTGGCGTTGTCCGTCGCAATCCTCTGGACCAGCTTGATCGAATGTGGATGGCGCAACTCGTTCATCCTCCTACTCAAGATGAACTGAACCGGGAATTAGGCGGTGAACATCTTTCGAAATGGCAGATTGCGATTGTATCCGGGCTTGTTAATCAGTCGATTGATGAAGTCAGATCAACACTGAACGATAAGCTGCCGAAATGGCTGTTCTACAATGCGGTGAAGGGGGAACCGTCGCGTCTGAGTTATGACGAGCTTACGTACAGGGAGTTGAACACATCTAAGCCGGCCGAAGATTGGTTGCTTGTAGCATACGAGATGAAATGGACGCTCTATGCGACTGGATGGGATTACTTCTTGGGCAAGATTAGCGAGCTGATGCCAGCACCGGAGAAATTGATTGCTTTCGCCGAGTCGTTATGCCGAGATTGGAGCGGTATGATCGTGAAGGCTGCCGATGCTGACGTTCTGTTGTCAGGTATGGCGAGAAATCGCAATTGGTCCGATTGGCGAACCTGGCTGAAGAGATTCTCGGATTTCGTCCAACTCCGCATGGTTGAATTGTCTTTGTCCAAAGAAGTGATGTTGTGCTTAATCCGAGCCATTCGGTATATGAAGGAAAGCACGGGAGATAAGATTAACCAAGCGGACGTGGCAAGTTATGTGAACATGAGCCGAAGCTATTTCAGCCAATGCTTCGCGAAGCTGGCCGGAGAAGCGTTCGGAGTCGTGCTTCGGAATATTCGAATCGACAAAGCTAAATCATTGCTCGTGGAATCGAAGCTACCGATCTATGAGATTGCTTCCATGGCTGGTTTCGAGGACGATAAGTATTTCAGCAAGCTGTTTCGCGAGCGAGTCGGGAAGCTGCCGACGGAATATCGGATCGAGGGTGGGAAATCGGTTTGAACGGGATTGAAATCGGTTTGCAAAGGGAAGACGATTGTCCGGCAATCGGAGTTCGTTTTCTCTCTATGAAAACCGAATCTAGCGTATAAAATGAAAGCGTGAATGAGTCGCTTTCCGAAATGAGGGTCCATTCATGAATGCGAGATTAGCATTGGTCTTACTCTCGATTTTACTGTTGTTTAGCGCGTGTTCTAGCAATAGCCAACGAGACAAAGGCAATAAAGTAAGAGAGGCCAAGGAGGAGCTGAAGTTCGCCACCATCCCCTCGATTGAAGAAGATCCGGCATATGGAAAATACAATGAACCCGTTACCGTTAGGATCGGCTTCAAAATCCCGGACGAGAAGAGCGCGACGGGTGAAACGAATGATAACAATCCGGTATCTCGTTACTTCGAGAACATTACCAATATTAAAGTCGTACATTCATGGGAGGCGAAAAGAGACGATCCTTTTAAGCAAAAGGTAGATTTGGCTATCAATAGCAGCGATCTCCCGGACGCCATGGTTGTCGACCGCAATCAATTAAGGAAGCTCATCGAGAATGACATGATCGAGGATCTCACAGACGTCTATAACAAATACGGTTCAAGCTTAGTTAAGGCAATGTACGACTCGACAAAAGGAATTGCCCTGCAAGATGCCTCATCTGGCGGAAAGTTATATGGTTTGCCGAATGTGGCGATCGAAGCGGATGCCCCTTCGTTGTTATGGATCCGCCAGGATTGGCTGGACAAATTGAATTTGCAGCCTCCGAAAACTTTCGCAGACCTTGAACGGATTGCCCTGGCTTTCATCGAGCGGGATCCCGATCGTAACGGCAAGAGAGATACGATCGGACTTCCCGGAGACAAGAAGGTCGTGCATGGTCAAGACAAAGCGGGACTTAACGATTTCGATGCGTTATTCAGCGCGTTTCACGCGTTTCCGAAAAACTGGATAAAGGATAATGACGGACAAGTCGTATATGGCTCGATCACTGCCGAAAACAAGGAAGTATTAGCGATGCTTTCCGATTGGTACAAGCGTGGAATCATCGATAACGAATTCGTTCTTTACAAGGAAGCCGAAGAACCGATCAGCACGAATAAGGCAGGAATGTTCTTCGGTCCATGGTGGGCTCCGTATTGGCCGCTAGCGGGTGCCGTATCCAACGATATGAAGTCCGAATGGCGGGCGTACGCCGCACCGTTAGATAAGGATAGTAAATTCATAACCCACATGTCTCCGACAACAGATCGTTTTCTCGTCGTACGCAAAGGCTATGAACACCCCGAAGCCGTCGTGAAAATGCTGAATATTTTTACCCGGCTTGAACGTAGACAGGATCCGAATACGACGGAAGTCACGAAACTAGATGAATTTTCCGCTCAAACCGGAATACAACTACGAAGCTATTATCCATTCGATTTGTTGCTAGACTATGCGGATGCCATTACCCAGAGATATGTGAATGTCCAGAAGGCGATGCGCGGAGAGATCGATCCTGTTTCTCTTGATCCGGATACGAAACAAGTGTATGAGCAATCGGTTGCGGAGAAAGAAAACCCTAAGAAAAACATGGATGGCTGGAAAGCGGCTAAAGCTTCCGAGTATGGCGGAGGGGTGCTTTACACGACGGATATGGTTCAAGTAAGAGGGATTTTCTATGGGACGACCAAGACGATGGAGACGAAGTGGACGGAGCTTCAGAAGCTGGAGAACGAAACGTTCCTCAAAATTATCGTGGGGGATTTGCCGGTTAGCGCTTTCGATGATTTTGTCCAACATTGGAAAAGTTCGGGAGGGGATCAAATTACAACTGAAGTGTCGCAGATCGTTAACGGCAAATAATGCATCTAACCTATGAAAGGGGGTGAGTTTGATGAGCTGGTGAAAATGCGTCCGTAGCGACAACATGAATCGACTCGCTGCTGAGCTTTTTCCCTTGTTTTATGTAAGCGGATACAAAATTCTTTGAAACCTGAATAGGAGGCTTATTTATGTCAAGAAGGTTGATACGCACCGCTTATGCATGCATTCTATCCTTTTCGTTAGTAGGCAGCTCCCTCATTGGAATGCCCTCGAAAGCCGCGGCGGCGGGCAGCGAGGCCTATAACTGGGCCAACGTTGCCACCGGTGCCGGGGGTGGATTCGTACCAGGTATTATTTATAATGAGACCCAACCCAATCTCATCTATGCACGTACCGATATCGGAGGGGCTTACCGCTGGAATCAAGCGACGAGCAGTTGGGTATCCATTTCGGATTCGGTAGGTTGGGTGGATTGGAACAAGAACGGCGTCGATGCGCTGGCAACCGACCCCGTAGACCCTAACAAAGTGTACATGGCTACCGGAACGTATACGAACAGTTGGGACACGAATGGTCAGATTATGCGCTCTAGCAATCAAGGAGCAACATGGCAGACGACTCCGCTGCCGTTTAAAGTCGGAGGAAATATGCCGGGCCGTTCCATGGGAGAACGCCTTGTCATTGATCCGAACAAGAACAGCATTCTTTACTTCGGAGCACGTAACGGCAACGGTTTATGGAAAAGTATAGATTCCGGGGTTACTTGGAATAAGGTAACTAGCTTTACGAATACCGGAACCTATATTCAAGATCCGACGAACGATTACGCGAACGGAATCGTGGGCTTGGCTTGGATCACGTTCGATAAATCGACGGGTACGGCGGGAAACGCGACGCAGACGATCTATGTTGGAGTAGCGGATTTAGGCAATAGCGTTTACCGCAGCAAGGACGGCGGAGCAACCTGGTCGGCCGTTCCCGGCCAACCGACGGGAATGCTGCCGCATCATGGCGTGCTTGCCTCCACTGGAAAGCTATATATTTCCTATAGCAATGGAGTCGGTCCTTATGACGGTTCCAAAGGGGATGTATGGAAGCTGGATACGGCTACGGGAGTTTGGACGAAAATCAGCCCTTTCCCTAGCACCAGCTCGGACAATTACTTCGGCTATGGAGGGTTAGCGGTGGATGCCCAGCATCCGGATACGCTCATGGTTGCGACCTTGAACTCTTGGTGGCCGGACGCGAACATCTACCGCAGCACCGACGGAGGGGTAACCTGGTCGGGCATATGGGAATGGAACGGTTATCCGACCCGGAACTTGAAATACACCCAAGATATTACCGCGGCGCCATGGCTCAATTCGGGCGGCGTCGATATCCCTCCGGTCCCGGCTCTGAAGCTAGGCTGGATGATCGGCGACTTAGAGATCGATCCGTTTAACTCCAACAGGATGATGTACGGGACGGGCGCAACGATCTACGGAACGAACAATCTTACCGCCTGGGGGACAAGCAGTAAGGTCAATATTTCGGTTATGGCCAAAGGGATCGAAGAGATGGCTGTGTTAGGCTTGATCAGTCCGCCATCCGGCGCGCATCTGCTCAGCGCGGTAGGCGATGTAACCGGGTTCCGGCACAATGACATCACGCAGCCGCCGACAACGACTTTTACCAGTCCGACTTATGCGACGACTTATGGAATTGATTTCGCTCAATCGAATCCAAGTCAAATGGTAAGGGTGGGTATGGCTGATTATGAGGCGGATGCATCGGCGAAGTCGGTAGGCATTTCCAACGACGGCGGATCCAATTGGTATAAAGCAAATGCCGAGCCGCCTGCTACGAAAGGCGGGGGAACGGTAGCTGTCGCGGCTAACGGCAGCTCATACGTATGGAGCACATCGGATGTAGGTGTGTATTACTCCAAATCGAACGGCAATACATGGACGGCCAGCGCGGGCGTTCCGGCCAAAGCGGTCGTCGCGTCGGACCGCGTGAACTCGAACAAGTTCTATGCCGTATTCGAAGGCAAGTTCTACTTGAGCACGGACGGCGGCGCATCGTTCGCCCAAACCGCTGCAACCGGGCTGCCTACGAATGTCGTTTCGTCGTTGCTGCCGAACGAAGCTTCGATCAGCTTTAAAGCCGTACCGGGAATCGAGGGCGATATTTGGTTCGCCGGGGGCAATAGCTCTGAAGGGAAGTACGGGATCTGGCATTCCACCGATTCCGGCGCCAGCTTCACGAAGCTGACCAACGTGCAGGAAGCCGATTTAATCGGTTACGGTATGGCGGCTCCCGGCCAAACCTATGTGGCATTGTATACCGTCGCTAAAATCGACGGCGTACGCGGTGTTTTCCGTTCGGATAACGCGGGAGCGACCTGGGTAAGAATTAACGATGACCAACATCAATATGCGCGGATTAACATGGCGATTACGGGAGATCCTCGCATCTACGGACGCGTCTACTTAGGATCTAACGGAAGAGGGATCTTGTACGGCGATCCTGTGAGCGTCTCAAGTAATTCTTCCATCACGCCGACAAGCGCAACGTTCGACAAGAAAACGGCAAACCAAGCGGATGTGACCGTTACGTTAACGCTAAACGGAAACACGCTTAGCGCGATCAAGAACGGAGCGGCGACGCTCGTGTCGGGAACGGATTATACGGTCTCGGGAAGCACGGTCACCATTAAGAAAGCGTATTTGGCAGCGCAGGCTATCTGAACGACAAGCTTGATGTTCGACTTCAGCGCGGGAAGCGATCCGGCGTTGGCGATCAGCGTCGTAGATACGAGTAGCGTCTCCAATTCCTCCATTACGCCGACAAGCGCAACGTTCGACAAGAAAACGGCAAACCAAGCGGTTGTGACCGTTACGTTACCGCTAAACGGAAACACGCTTAGCGCGATCAAGAACGGAGCGGCGACGCTCGTGTCGGGAACGGATTATACGGTCTCGGGAAGCACGGTCACCATTAAGAAAGCGTATTTGGCAGCGCAGGCAATCGGAACGACAAGCTTGCTGTTCGACTTCAGCGCGGGAATCGATCCGGCGTTGGCGATCAGCGTCGTAGATACGACTAGCGTCGCCAATTCCGCCATTACGCCGACAAGCGCAACGTTCGATAAGAAAACGGCAAACCAAGCGGATGTGACCGTTACGTTAACGCTGAACGGAAACACGCTTAGCGCGATCAAGAACGGAGCGGCGACGCTCGTGTCGGGAACGGATTATACGGTCTCGGGAAGCACGGTCACCATTAAGAAAGCGTATTTGGCAGCGCAGGCAATCGGAACGACAAGCTTGCTGTTCGACTTCAGCGCGGGAATCGATCCGGCGTTGGCGATCAGCGTCGTAGATACGACTAGCGTCGCCAATTCCGCCATTACGCCGACAAGCGCAACGTTCGATAAGAAAACGGCAAACCAAGCGGATGTGACCGTTACGTTAACGCTGAACGGAAACACGCTTAGCGCGATCAAGAACGGAGCGGCGACACTCGTGTCCGGGACGGACTATACGGTCTCGGGAAGCACGGTCACCATTAAGAAAGCGTATTTGGCCGCGCAAGCAGTAGGCACGACAAGCTTGCTGTTCGACTTCAGCGCGGGAATCGATCCGACGTTGACGGTCAGCGTCGTAGATACAACAACGGTCACACCGGGAGCCGTTAAAACGCAAATGTACAATGGTTCTTTGACCGCTTCGCTGAATACGATCAATCCGAGATTCAAGCTTGTGAATACAGGCACTTCCGCAGTCGCCTTATCCAATGTGAAGATTAGGTACTACTACACGATTGACGGAGAAAAAGCGCAAAGCTTTTTCTGTGACTGGTCGCAGGTTGGCGGCAACAACGTTACAGGCACTTTCGTCAAGCTGACGACCGCCAAAACGGGAGCGGATTATTATTTGGAGATCGGCTTTACGAGCGGAGCGGGAAGTCTTGCCGCAGGACAGAGCATCGATATTCAAACCCGATTTGCGAAAAATGACTGGACGAATTATACGCAAACCGGCGATTACTCCTTCGATGCTACCGATACGAATTACGTAGATTGGACGAAAGCACCAACCTACGTCTCGGGAAGCCTTCAATGGGGCATCGAGCCTTAAACACTAAGGAGAGGAAAGGAAAAGAGCTTGCGGAACCCTCCTGGGGGACCGCAAGCTCTTTAAGTTGCTTATGGGGATTACAGCGAGATGATCACCGATGCCGCGCCGCTAGCTGGAACGATGAGCGTTCCTTGCTCGTGCGAGCTGGCTTTACCGTTCGTGACGCCGGAGACGCCGTTGATTCCGCGTAACAGTATGCTCCAGTTTTTGGAGCTTCCGGTTGCTTCAACCGTAATTTTATTGTTCTCGCGAGTCGCCGCTACCGACAGCTCGGGATCGCCTTTGATCGTAGGTACGATCGCCGAAGCCGTTGCTCCGTCCTGCAAAGCGAACAATTGGAAGGTGACGCCGTCCGCGTATTCATAATCCGGGCGGTTTTCTTCGTTCCCTACCGGGATTAGGCTATTCTCGCGAGCGTACAGAGGTAAGCTGAAGTAGTCGTAGCGGTCTTTCCGCCACACTCCGCCTTGAACTTGTTCGCCGGTCAAGAAATGAGTCCAAGTTCCATGCGGGAGATAATAAGTCGATTCGCCTTCTGGATTGAAGATCGGCGCGACGAGCAAGGAATCTCCGAGCATGTACTGGCGATCTACGTAATCGCAAGTCGGATCGTTACCGAATTCAAGCACCATCGCTCTCATCAGCGGAATGCCGATGCGCGAGGACTCAACCGATTTGCCGAACAAGTAAGGCATTAAGCGCATCTTGAGCTTCGTGAAGTAGCGAAGAACATCGACCGCTTCCTCGTCATAGAGCCAAGGCACCCGATAGGATGTGCTTCCATGCAAGCGGCTATGGCTGGATAACAAGCCGAACTGTACCCAACGCTTGTAAACGTCAGGAGGCGAGCTTTGCTCGAAACCGCCGATATCGTGGCTCCAGTAACCGAATCCGGACAATCCGAGGGACAATCCGCCGCGAAGGCTCTCCGCCATCGATTCATAAGTCGCCTCGCAATCGCCGCCCCAGTGGACGGGGAATTGTTGGCCGCCGGCCGTTGCGGATCTGGCGAACAGCGCCGCTTCGCCTTTGCCGCGTTTCTCTTCGAGAAGCTCGAACACGACTTTGTTGTAGAGTTGCGTGTAGTAATTGTGCATCTGCTGCGGGTCCGAACCGTCGTGATAGACGACGTCCGTCGGAATCCGTTCGCCGAAGTCGGTTTTGAAGCTGTCCACGCCCATATCGAGCAGGGCCCCGAGCTTGTCCTTGAACCATTGGCATGCCGCCGGATTGGTGAAGTCGACGATGCCCATGCCGTACTGCCACAGATCCCATTGCCATACGCTGCCGTCGGCGCGTTTTAGCAAATATCCTTTTTCCATGCCTTCGTCGAACAGTGCGGAACGTTGAGCGATATAAGGGTTAATCCATACGCAAATTTTCAGGCCTTTGGCTTTCAGTCGCTCAAGCATGCCAACGGGATCAGGGAATACGCGCTCATCCCATTCGAAGTTGCACCACTCGTATTCCTTCATCCAGAAGCAATCGAAATGGAATACCGCTAGAGGCAAATCGCGCTCGGCCATGCCTTCAACGAAGCTAGTTACCGTAGCTTCATCGTAGTTGGTCGTAAAGGAAGTCGTTAACCACAAGCCGTAAGACCAAGCTGGCGGCAACGCGGGTTTTCCTGTTAACGAGGTGTAGTTTTGCAGGACGTTTTTGAGATTTTCTCCGCCGAGCAGGTAATACTCTAAGCTTTCGCCTTGCACGCTGAATTGGGTTTTGGATACGATCTCCGAACCGACCTCGAATGATACGAGTTCGGGGTGATTAACGAATACTCCGTAACCGCGGTTCGTGACATAGAACGGAATGTTTTTATAGGCTTGCTCGGAAGCGGTACCCCCGTCTTCGTTCCAGATGTCGACGACTTGTCCGTTTTTCACGAACGGAGTGAATCTTTCTCCCAGACCGTAGACCGTTTCACCGACGCTTAGGGACAATTGCTCGCGGAAATGATGATTTCCGTTTTCGGCTTTAACGTAAGCGGTGGAACGAGTTCCGCTGCTCGTTAACGATTTTTCTTTATAGGTGTAGCTTATTTTAACCGGGTTTTTTTTCGTAATCGTGACTTTAGTATCTCCGCTAGCTAGGCTGACGAATTCATCGTTATTGTCGATCACGACCGAGACATTGCCTTTTGGAAGAAGATCGAAGGAGGAAGGGCCTTTACGTACCGTACCTTTGTGATGATAGAACTTTACGCGGATTACGTCTGGCATTGGCGAGGAGAATTCCATCGTCATTAACGGCTCGTTAAGCGTATTTTCTCTACCTGCAAGGTGACGATGCGTTGCGTAAACGGTAATGGAATCTGCTTGGGTTCTTACGTCATGAATTTCGTAAGGGCTCAATAGCTGATAACCTTTTCGTGTCATCCAATACCCATCCGTAAATTTCAATGGAGATCATCCCTTCATATCATTTTCTTGATTCTCGTTCTAAATAACATTATATTGATGTTCATGGCTGTTATCTTGCATTATCATGCTCATTTATAACATTATTATGATAAAACGGAGAATTGATATGGATCAGAGACATTTGCGCGAGAATCGAAGGCACGGAAACCCGCAGTTTCCTCTAGCGACTTACTTGCAAGAACAGGGGATAAACGAAACGATCCTAGACAATCATTGGCATGACGAAGCTGAATTTTTGTGGATGTTAAGCGGACAGGCAGTATTTCAGATTGGTCTAGCGACCTTTGAGCTTCAGGCTGGCGAAGGGATTTTTATTCCTTGCGGCGAGGTGCATGGGGGATATGCGCTTTCCGAAACCGCCTGTACTTTTAAAGCCATCGTGTTCCATATGGACTGGCTAACGGAAGCACGGGACGGAATAGCTACCCGATTTCTCCAGCCGTTGCAGAGAGGGGACGCCGTAATTCCTTCCGTATATCGTAATGATACGTCTTGGGGAAAGCTCGTCCTTCGGCGTCTCGCCGAGATTCATCGGCTTCACGATACGACGGATTCGGCTAAGGAATTAAGGATCAAGGCCGAGCTCTATTCGTTATTTGCGGACTTGATCGGCGATGGACAATGGACGCGTAGGGATCCGGCTAATTCCGTCGATACCCAAACGATGGACAGGCTGAAAAGCGTAGTCACTTACATCGAGAATCATTGCAGCCAGCCACTGACCGTACCTCTATTAGCCGCCGTTGCGGGAATGAGCGTCGGCCATTTCAGCCGCGTATTCAAATCGTTCATGCGCAAGACGCCGATGGATTACGTCAACCATTATCGTATACAACAGGCGGCCTATTTATTGCAAAATACCAAAATCTCCGTCGCGGAAGCCGCCCTAGAAGTCGGATTGTCGAATTTTAGCTACTTCAGCAAGAAGTTCAGGACGACATACGATTGCACCCCCTCGCAATTTCGCAAAAAATTTAGGAGCCTTTAAGGTATTATTGCGAAATTCTGATATAGTGAATGAGTCGATTGTAAAAACAAGGAGGAAATTGGATAATGAGCGAACGTAACGAAGATGAATTGAACGATAAGGAACAACAAACTAGCAACGAGGATATTGAAAGAGAGATAGAAGAGACTGTGGAGCTGAACTCCGTTCAAGATAAGGACACTTACTTGGACAACGAGCAAGCTGATGCGGCAGCGCCTGCCGAAGCGCCTCACGAAGCACCTACGAAAAACAATTCCGCGGTTGCCGTGCCATGGATCATCGCAGTTATCGCTGTTGCGGCTTTGGTTTTCGTTCTATTTAAGTATCAATCTAGCGATAAAGGCCTTAACGAAACAGTCGCCGAGATGGATGGAATTAAGATCAAACAATCCGATGTTTATACGGAGATCACGACAAAACAGATGAGCGAGGATCAGTTGATTTCTCTAGTCAATAACGTCGCCCAAACCAAAATCGTAGATTTAGAGTCCGATAAAGCAGGCATTAAGATCACGGACGAAGATGTTAAGAAGGAACTCGAAACCTTGAAGAAACAGTACGGCTTTGCTACGGATGATGATTTGAACGCGGCTCTTCAACAGTCCGGTATAACATTGGAGGACTTTAAGGATAAGCAAATCAAACCGGACTTAAAGATCAAGCTATTGTTCGAAAACCATAATCCGGTAACGGATGACGCTCTTAAGGCTTATTTCGACAAAAACAAAGATACATTCGCGACGACTCCGAAAGAAGTAAGGGCTTCGCATATTCTTCTGCCGACTAAGGAAGAAGCGGATGCCGTTCTTGCTGAGCTTAAAGCCGGCAAAGATTTCGCGACTTTGGCGAAAGAGAAGTCCCAGGACGGCTCCAAAGACAAAGGAGGAGACCTCGGATTTTTCGGAACCGGCAAAATGGACGCCGATTTCGAAGCGGCTGCATTCGCGCTGGCCAAAGGCGAAATGAGCGATGTCGTGCAATCGCAATTCGGATATCACATTATCAAGGTGACGGACGTGAAGGAAGCGGTCGTTCCCGAATTCGACACGGTGAAAGCCGACGTCAAGGAAGCTTATTATAACGAGAAGCTTCAAACGGAAGGACTGGCTTGGGTTGAAAGCTTGAAAAAAGCAAGAAATTACAAAAATCTGTTGGAGAAAAAGCCTGAGCCAGCCGCTTCGGCAAGCCCTGAAGCGTCTCCAACGGCAGCTCCTAGCGCTACAGCGTCCTCGGTACAATAACCCGCATCATATTCAAAGAGCAGCTTGCTCCTTTCCGTTCGGATCGACGGAAACGGACAAGCTGTTTTTTTGTTGCCGGCCAATAGAAACCAAAGCTAAAGTATATTTTAAGTTTTCCTTAAGAAGTGTGAAACCTGTTCCGATCGAAGGACAGGATGATAAGGATTAGGGTATAGTGGAGAGATTAGGGATAACGTAAAGGAGTGGCAAAGTTGAGCAAATCAATCCTTATCGTTGACGATGATCGCGAAATCGCCAACCTTATCGATATTTATTTACGGAATGAAGGGTTTCATACGGAACAAGCCCACGATGGGGTTGAAGCGATGGAGAAATTAGAGGGCCAGGCCTTTCACTTGATCGTACTCGATATTATGATGCCTAAGATGGACGGAATGGAAGTATGCAGGCGAATTCGCGATACGGCATCGATTCCTATTCTTATGGTTAGCGCGAAGGCTGAAGATATGGATAAGATTCTCGGGCTCATGACGGGGGCCGACGATTATTTGGTGAAGCCGTTTAATCCTTTGGAATTGGTCGTTCGGGTGAAGACGCTGCTTCGCCGTGCTTATCAGTATGGAACGCAATCCGTCGCTTCGCCGGATGAGGAGGGCTTGTTGAAGATAAACGAGCTTACGATCAACAAATCCACGCATACGGCGGAAGTGCATGGACAACCCGTTCATTTGACATCGACGGAATTCGGCATCCTCTACTTACTGGCGAGCAACCTCGGCCGTGTATTCAGCGCGGAAGATATTTTCCAGCAAGTATGGAAGGAAAAATATTTCGAATCCAACAATACGGTCATGGTGCATATCAGCAAGCTAAGGGACAAGCTCGAACAGGAGATGGGCCGGAAGCTGATCACGACCGTCTGGGGAGTTGGCTACAAAATTGAGAGCTAATATCGCGGTGCGCATGGCGTGGCGTCTCATATGGCAGATTGTATTAAGCGCTATTCTTTCGATCATTTCCTTCTACTTATCGATCATTATTATTGAACGGATGACGCGAAACGATTATACTTCACGATCGTTTCTAAGAGACTTGTACGATACTTTCGGCGAGATGCCGCTTATTTTGTTTGGTTGCTTTGTATTGTTTATCGTGTATATGGTGTTATTCAACTGGAGGCGATTCAATTACTTCGCGAAGCTAAGCCAAGCCGTCGAGCATATATCCAAAGGCAACTTCGATGATACAGTTCCCGTTAGGCAGAACAATGAAGTGACCTTGCTCGCCGAAAATATGAATTCGCTCGTACTTGAGCTTAAGCGGTCGCTCGACGAGGAGAGGAAGACGGAGCAAACGAAAAACGAGCTCATTACGAACGTGTCCCATGATCTGCGTACGCCTTTAACTTCGATTCTAGGATATTTAGGCTTAATCGAGCAGGATCGTTATCGCGATGAAGTGGAAATGCGCCATTATGTTCAGATTGCTTACGCCAAGGCGGAACGGTTAAACGTGCTTATTCACGATTTGTTCGAGTATACTCGGATGCGCCATGACGTCATTCCCCTAAACAAGAAGAAATTTAATCTCGTCGAAATGATGAATCAATTGCTCGTTCACTATCGGCTTTCATTAGAGACGGCCAAAATGAAAGGGAATCTCATCTCGAACGAGAACGATATTACGATTGAGGGAGATCCCGACAAGCTTGTTCGCGTGTTCGAGAATTTGCTCTCGAATGCGATCGCTTACGGAAATACCGGCGGAAAAGTCGATATTTACTTAAATAAGCACAATCATGCAGCCATTGTTGAAATCGTGAATTATGGCAATGCGATTCCGGCAGGCGATTTGCCCCATTTGTTCGACCGGTTCTACCGGGTAGATAAGTCCAGGACGGAGAACAAAGGAGGAACAGGGCTCGGATTGGCCATCGCCAAAGGTCTAGTAGAGAAGCATGGAGGGACGATCTCCGTGACTAGCGATGGGGACAGCACGAATTTCCGGGTATGGTTGCCGCTGAACTAAACCGGATTCGCTATTTTAAGGTAATCTTATGATTTGCTTTCAGAATGCTTAAAAAGTTCCCTTTACAATGAACGTATAGGAAGTCGTTCAGGAGGAAAGGGAAATGAAGTGGAAGCGGTTATTCGTTGTGGTAATGCTGCTTGTCGTCGTTGGTTGGGCATTAGACATTAAAGATAAGTTAAGTTTCTCTAAAGCGCCCGGACCGAGCTTGGCAGTCGTTTCCGCGGTCATGATGGATGCCGATAACGGGAAATGGCTGTATATGAGTAATGCCAAGGAGGCGCTGCCTCCGGCAAGCATGTCGAAGATGATGACGGAAGTGCTCGTGCTGGAGAGCGTACACTCCGGCTCCCTATCATGGGATGAACCTGTTCCGACTAGCGATTATGCAGCTCATGTGGGCGGCGCGGGAGTGGGATTGTCCAGAGGACAATCGGCAACGGTTAAGGAGCTATTTAACGCAATGGCTATTCATTCCGCTAATGACGCGTCTGTCTCTTTGGCGGAATACATAGCCGGCTCAGAGGCTGAATTCGTAACGCGAATGAACGCTAAAGCGCGGGAGATCGGATTGTCGAAAGACACGGTTTTCGCTAACGCGACTGGCTTGACCAGCGTTGACCTCGACGACTTCGCAACGGCGGCCACCGATGGAGAAACGGTGATGACAGCAGAGGATGTGGCGTTGCTAGCGCGATATTTGATCGAAGCCTATCCGGAAGTGTTGAAGATAACTAAGAAAAGCTCGGCTTCGGTCGTAACCGGTAACGGAGAGATAAACGAACTGAAGACAACGAACGAGATGCTTCCCGGCCAGCGCTTCGGTACGAAAGGCAACGATGGCCTAAAGACCGGATATACGGAACGGGCGGGCTATTGCTTCACGGGAACGACAGTCGTTGACGGACGGAGATATATTACGGTCGTAATGGGAGCGAGCACCCCGGAAGCGAGGTTCGAGGAAACGAAGAAGCTGCTCGCTTACGCGAAGGGGGACCTGTTATGATCGATTATCGTAATCGTATAGATAGATTGAAGGCAGTCGAAGTTCTATGCTATTCGCTCTGCATTCATCTTCTGACAGAGGAATTGTTGGCGGTCCATGCGGCAAAAGCTGCTTTGCTAGATTTATATAAGGATGAACAGTTCTGGTTGTTAGAAGATTCCGAACGGGATCAACGAGTTCGGAAACAAGCGATAAGAAGATCGCTCGAGTGCCTAGCTAAAGCACAGTAATCGACTAGAATGATATTAAAAGGATTACAAGGTTCTGGCTCCAACCGAGGAGCTAGAACCTTAATTTTATTTAAATTTAATATTTATAGCAACCTTTGGCTGGTATTCTCGTTAATACATATGATTAAATATACCGAAACGAATATCAACTAGATTAGAAGGAGTATGAGATGAACAAGAAGCTTGTGCAATTATTGCTTTCCGCTCTGCTGTTGTTCTCGTTTCAGCTTCCGGCTTACGCGGAAGGAAGCGTGGACGGACTTGAGAAATTGGTGTTGACGCAAGGCTCGAAGGAAATGGTTCATAACGGTAAGAAAGTCACGGCAACGCAGCCTCTTACCGATACTAAGAATGTTACATATGTGGCGGCCAAATCTTTCATGACGGAGATTTATGGAAAGATTAACTATGATGCCAAGAGTAAGCAGTACACGCTGACAAGCGGTAATACCGTGATGGTTCTCCGCAGCGGTTCCGCAACTTATACGTTGAATGGAGTCGCCAAGAGCAGCTCGCCGGGCATTCCGTACACCCTTAAAGGTACGCTTATGATCCCGCTGCGCACAGCGACACTAAGCTTCGGTTTAAACATGGTAAATGTTCCGAAGGAGAAAAAAATCGAACTGACTTGGGAATCCAAGCCGGTCGCGAAGTTCTCCGTATCCAATACTAATCCGTATGCCCAGCAAACGGAAGTTACTTACACGAACGAGTCGTATCATCTTCGCGGCCTCAAAATCGTCGATGATCGTTGGGAGAATAACTACAGCACCTTTGATCAGGCAGGTACGTATACCGTATCGCATTGGGTTCAAGATGAAACCGGAGTTTGGAGCGATCCTTATACGGTGACGATCACGGTGAAACCGCCGAATCAACCGCCTGTAGCCAACTTCAGTATGGACCAAGACACTTATAGAATCGGTGAATATATAACCTATACCGATCTAAGCACCGACGATGAAGATCGGATCGTGACTCGCAAGTGGACGAATAACGAGAAAGGTTTCTTCGTGCCGGGACCACAAACGATAACGCTGCAAGTGACGGATGCCAATGGCGCCGTTAACGAAATCACGAAGACGATTACCATTACCGAAGATGTTCTGTATACGAAAGAACAATTTGACTTGCTCTATACGGAAATCGGTGACAAATTCTCATATGACGGTGCTTCGGTATTATCCTTACCTAAGATTCCTTACTCGATCAATGACCGCGAGCAAACGTTAATTCGGGCGAATAGCCCGGAAACGATCATAGATGAAGGAATTTATTACGAGGATACGGTTACGGGTAATGTTAGATTCCTTCTGCACAATTACAATAAACGCACGAACCCAGTTAGAATCTACGTTGTTCTGACGAACGAGAATGCGGAGCCAGCAACCGTAAGAATGGGCGCCAAAGGGATGGCCGGACCTAATCCATTCGTATCGACGGTCGGCAAAGCGGTTACCGGAAGGTTTCTGGAGTCGGTATTAGACCCGAAATACTCGTATGTGCAAATTCCGGCTGGGGAAAGCCGTTTGATCTTTGAAGAATACAGCGCGAAATCCGTACGTCCAGGCGACGTCTACTCCATGTACGGTGACGTCCAAATGAATGCCGATCTTAAATTTCAAGTTGTCGTAATAGACGATAAACAAGATATTATGACCATGCTGCCGAACTTGCCGTTATTGCCGAGCAATGACAGGCACATTCGCGGAACTTTCGAGAACGCTAATCGAATGATGTATGTGAATCAAACGATCGGAAACGAGAAAAGCCGGATGATTCTAGCCGACAACATAGAGGATACTCGGCTGAGCGGTTTCGATAAGACAACGGGAATACCGGTTTTAAACATGGGGAACTACGGAGTATTGTACACGATTAAGTTCAGTAACGTTCAACCTCATACGGCAATCGTTGTTAATCCTCGCGGGGGACATTATGCAGGAGCGTTTACCGTAAACGGCAATGTTGTTTATACGACGAATAGCGGAAATCTCTCTAACCCAAATGAGGTAGGGATGCTCTATAAGTCGGGAGATACCCAGGAAACGGTGACGATTACCTTCACTCCGGCTAACGGTAGCATGTTGCCTATCAATCTATTATTTTTACCGATGCCTGATCGTAATTAGTTCATTTAGAAACGAAAAGGTAGTGGAGCAAGGATTGTCCTTCTCCACTACCTTTTCTTTGTCTTAAGCCTATTCCGATTTGCCGTCTTGCGATTGGTGCGCAGCATCCGTATTCGTTGGCCGCGGAGGTCGCGGAACTTTCGGACGGAATCGTGACGACAAATAATTATGTTTGCGATCCCGGAAAAAAGTCCAACCGCCTATAAAGCCGATTCCAATCAGGAATAGAACCGCGCCGCCGATAAATTTGAGCCAATGAAAATCGGGAGTAAAATCTGTAATTCCCATTTGAGCAAAATAATCGAACAGCGCGTTCTTCATTAACAGAAAACCGTATGCGGCCAATAGACCAGGGATTACGAGAAGTAGAATGGCAATCAGGCGTTGAAAAACCAATTTCATATGATGATTAAGCCCTCCTTCCAATTCTCTTATCATAAACGATTTCCCGAAGTATTGTCCACGAATGCCATCAATCACCTGCCAATTTCACTATGATCCGACATAAACCTATGGTATTATGACACAAGAAAAAGAGAGAGAGAGGAGATACTTGCAGTGGTATTTTCCAGTTTGTTCTTCTTGTACCTATTCTTACCCATACTACTTATCGCTTATTTCGTATTTAAGAATACGACATATCGAAATTGGATATTGATCCTCTTTTCCTTCGCTTTCTATGCTTGGGGAGAGCCGGTTTGGATAGTTCTGCTATTATTAGCCTCGATAATCGGTTATTTCTTCGCACTCGGTATCGACAAATATAGGGGGACTTGGCTCGCCAAGGCACAATATGTCGCAGCGATAGCGGTAAACATAGGGATCTTAGGGTTTTTCAAATACGCCGGGTTTCTCGTGGATAACGTGAATGCGGTGCTTCCTTTTAATATTCCCCATCCTGAGGTAACTTTGCCCATCGGGATTTCTTTTTTTACGTTTGAAATCATTTGTTACTTGACGGACGTCTATAAAGGGACGATCAAAGCTCCTAGATCTCCCAAAAAGCTATTGCTCTATGTGTCCTTCTTCCCGCATTTAGTTGCGGGACCGATTATCCGTTACTCCGACATCGAGCATCAAATCGATAATCCGCGGGTAACGATGGCTGGCTTCAGTGAAGGAATTACCCGCTTTATGATCGGGTTAGGCAAAAAAGTGATTATCGCCAACCTGATAGGGGAGAACGTATCGCAGTTTCTGAATCCAAGCTCGGACTCCGCTTCCGTGCTCGGCATTTGGTTCGGCGTATGTTTGTTCGCGCTGCAAATTTATTTTGACTTCTCGGGTTATTCCGATATGGCGATCGGATTGGGCAAGATGTTCGGATTTAATTTGCGAGAGAACTTCAACTATCCTTATATCTCGAAATCGGCCGGAGAATTTTGGCGACGTTGGAACATGTCCCTTGGCGGCTTTTTTCGAGACTACGTCTATATCCCGCTTGGTGGGAACAGAAGGTTTTATCTACGCAACCTGTTCGTCGTCTGGTTCCTCACGGGGTTCTGGCACGGCGCGAGTTGGAACTTTATCATTTGGGGACTTTATTTTGGTTTATTGATCTACATGGAACGGATGTTTCTCGGCAAATGGTTGGAGAAGGCGGGCGCCTTCGTCTCGCACGTATATGGAATACTGATGATGCTAGTTGGCTGGGTCTGGTTTTACTTTACGGATCTATCCAAGGCAATCGATTCCCTTCTTATCATGTTCGGGGTATCTCATAAAGATTTCACGAACATAGAGTTGAAGATTTACTTCAATAACAACGCATTGTTGCTCGTTGTCGCGATTATCGCCTCGACTCCGTTAATGAAATGGTTATTCACACGTTTGTCGGAATCTAATCCAAAGCTTGGGGTTGGCCTGCAAACCGTAGGCGTTCCTATGATGAACATCGTCATACTCATCGTGGCTACTATTCTGTTGATCGGTAGTACCTATAATCCGTTTCTTTATTACCGCTTCTAGCAAGGAGGGAAACAATGAAATTTCAAGCGAAGCTCAATCTCCTGTTGTTCTTGGCGTTTATATTCGGATTTGCCGCCATTAACTTGTTGCGCCCGCATTCCGAGGAAAAATCCAATCTCGAACAGCGCGACATTATGAAACAGCCCGTTTTTACGGTCGATCGTTTTTTTGACGGCGAGTACACTCGCGATTTCGATAATTATTTCGCCGACAATTTCGCGTTCCGTACGAAGTTAGTCCAAGTAGGCACGAATATGAAGGAGCTTAAAGGGATCCCGTTCGTGGATCAGTTGTCGATCGTTTTCCAAGGCGGCGACAATATGAACGTTGAACAGGGGAACGCCGCGGCTACTAGCTCCAGTATGTATCTCCTTTTGAAGGATCGTGCTTTTACGGCTTTTAATTATTCTGCTTCGGCGGCCGAATATTATGCAGACACCCTTAATCGATTTAAACAGTCCATCGATCCTAATGTCCGGGTTTACTCGTTGCTTGCGCCTACGTCGGTGGAGTTTACGTCTAATAAGGACGTTAAGAAATTTTCGGATTCGCAGAAGGACGCTTTTGCCCAAGTGAACGCGCGTCTGAATGACGACATCGGGAAGATTGACGCGTATAGCACGCTCGCGGATCATAAGAATGAGTATATTTATTTCCGCACCGATCACCACTGGACGGCTCTCGGCGCTTATTATGCTTATACGAAGCTCGTGGAACAAATGGGAGAAACTCCGGTGCCGCTTGATCAATATGAGGCAAGCGATATCCCTGATTTTCTCGGTACCGCCTATAAACAGACATTAAGCCCTAAACTTAAATCTCATCCGGATACCCTTACGTATTACACGCCGTTTATTCCGTATACTTATACCATGTATACGTCGGCTAACAAGCCGGTTGCAAGAAACGTCGTCGATCCGAAATACGCAAAGCTTAGCAGCACGTACTATGCGGCATTCCTTGGAGGAGACTTTCCTTGGGGAGAGATTACGACGGATAACAACAACGGCAAGCGGATCGTCGTGATTAAGGATTCGTACGCGAACGCGTTCGTCCCATTCTTATTGCCTCATTTTTCTAAAGTCTATTATTTAGATCCACGTTACTACAAAGGAAATCTGATAGACTTCGTGAAAGAACAGCAGATTACGGACGTGCTATTCCTGAATAACTCAACCGTTGCCCGTAATACAGGGATTTCCAAAATTTTGAACGAAAAGATGGATGTCGTTCAGTAAACGTGCGATATTTTTAAGCGCAGCGGCCTTTAATAGGTCGCTGTTTTTTGTTTGCACGACTGAAATGATAAACTTCCAGGCGTAAGTTTTGTTCCGAGCGCTAAAAAAAGGTACAATGGGAAAGTGAGTTTACATACGGAGGGGAAACTATGCCAATCGAAGTCGATGTCGCTATTGTGGGCGGCGGGCCGGGAGGCTATACGGCAGCGGTTAAAGCGGCGCAAGCCGGCCGAAGCGTTGTTATCGTCGAACAGGACAAGCTAGGCGGGACGTGTTTGCATCGCGGATGCATTCCTAGCAAGTCTTTGCTTAGAAGCGCGGAAGTATACGCTACGATCGGAGAGGCTGCCTCTTACGGCGTTTCGCTATCGGAAGGAAGCGCGTCCGTCGATTGGAAGGCGGTCCTTCATCGCAAGAATAGCATCGTGGAACAGCTACACAAAGGGCTGCAAGCGCTCATGAAGCAGCATCGCATTGAAGTCATTAAAGGAAGCGGTCGAATTATCGGACCTTCGATCTTCTCTCCTCGCAGCGGAGCCATTGCTGTCGAGCTCGCTAACGGGGAATCGGAAACAGTCGTGCCCAAGAACGTCATTATCGCTACGGGATCGCGTCCGCGCCGATTGGAAGGTCTCCCTTACGATGGGGAACGTATCGCGACTAGCGACGAAGCTCTGGATTGGACAAGCAAACCAACATCCATCCTGATCGTGGGCGGCGGCGTAATCGGTGTTGAATGGGCTTCGATGTTAAGCGATTTCGGTACGGCGGTGACGATTATTGAAACCGCGGATCGAATAGTTCCGACGGAAGACAAAGACATCAGCGCGGAAATCGCGAAAGCTTTGCAAAAGAGAGGCGTCAAGATTATTGTTGGAGCTTCTTTGCAGGCAGATAAATGTAAATTAACAGATTCAGGAGTTCAGGTGGAAGTTAGCGTCAAAGGCGATTCACTATCGCTTCAAGCGGAGAGAATGCTCGTATCCGTTGGCCGGCAAGGCAACGTGGACAACCTCGGATTGGAAAATACGGATGTCAAAGCAGAAAAAGGGTTTATCAAGGTGAGTCCTAACACGCTACAGACGGGCGAGTCGCATATTTATGCGATTGGCGACTGTATCGGCGGCGTTCAGCTTGCGCATGCAGCCATGCATGAAGCAGCCGTTGCCGTGGAGCATTTGACCGGAAGCAAGCCTAAGCGTGCCCCTGATCGCGATATTCCCCGTTGTATTTACTCCCGTCCGGAGGCGGCTTCAATCGGCTGGACGGAAGCGGATGCGAAGGCGGAAGGGTTTCAAGTGAAGACGGCAAAATTGCCTTTGCGTATTTTCGGTAAAGCGCTCGTATACGGAGAAAGCGAAGGCTTTGCGAAAGTGATATCGGATACGGCTACGGGAGATCTGCTAGGCGTTCATCTCGTAGGCGCTCATGCAACCGAGATGATTGCCGAAGCTTCGTTGGCGAAATTTCTCGATGCCGTTCCATGGGAAATCGGCCGCACGATCCATCCTCACCCGACGTTGTCGGAAGCGTTGCAAGAAGTGATGCAAGCTCTGGATGGCGGAGCTGGACACAGCTGACAATAACACATTGGATATGCTCAACCCGGGAGACGTAGTCTTCAAGTTGGCGGTTAATTTGCCTAGTTAGGTAAATTCATTCGCTCAACGATGGGTTGAGCGTTTCTTTTTGCTTTCAAGCGGAGTATAATAGGTTTTAAGTTCAAGTATTAAGACCAGGTTATAAAACTAAACCAAAGCAGGAGGACGCGCCTATGAAACAACCCGGTTCCGTCCAGCAAACCCTTCGGCATACCGCGCTTGGCTTGTCAGACGAACGCGCTGTCGAGATGTATAAGACGATGATGCTTGCCCGTCGTTTCGATGAGCGGGGTCAATTATTGCAACGAGCAGGTAAAGTTAACTTTCATATTTCAGGTATTACTCAAGAACCGTCGCAAGTTGCGATGGGTTTTGCCATGGATCTAAAAAACGACTGGTTCCTACCATACTATAGGGATTACGGCTTCGTCTTATCTCTGGGCATGACGGTTAAAGATTTAATGTTATCCGTATTCGCCAAAGGGGAAGACCCGAATAGCGCCGGCAGGCAGATGCCTGGACATTTCGGCAGCAAACGGCTGCGGATCGTAACGGGATCGAGTCCGGTAACGACGCAAGTTCCGCATGCGACAGGACTTGCATTAGCCGCGAAGATGAGAGGCGAGCCGTCCGTTGCTATCGTGACTTTCGGAGAAGGTTCAAGCAACCAAGGAGATTTCCATGAGGGCTGTAACTTCGCCGGGGTTCATCAACTTCCGGTTATTTTCGTATGCGAGAACAATCAGTATGCGATTTCTATGCCATTGGCTAAGCAAACGAGAGGACGGATCTGCGACCGCGCGCTTGGATACGGTTTTCCGGGAATTCGGGTGGACGGCAACGATCCGCTGGAAGTTTATCGCGTCGTGAAGGAAGCTCGCGACCGCGCGATTGCGGGAGAAGGTCCTACCTTAATCGAAATCATGACTTATCGGGTTACGGCCCATTCGACTTCAGACAACGACATGGCTTACCGGACGAAGGAAGAAGTCGATCTGCATAGAGGCAAAGATTCATTGCCTGTGTTCAAGAAGTATCTCGAAGAAGCGGGTTTATGGTCGGATGACCAGGAAACGAAGCTCCAGGCAGACATTCGCGCAATGATCGATGAAGCGAACGAGTATGCCGAGAAAGCGCCGTTCCAGTCAACGGACGACGCCTTCCGCTACGTCTATGCGGAGCAGAGCGGGGAGGAGCTATAATGCCGGTTATTGAGTATATCGATGCCATTCGTTTGGCGATGAAGGAAGAAATGGAACGGGATAACGACGTGTTCGTCTTAGGAGAAGACGTCGGGCTTAAAGGCGGCGTATTCGGTACGACGAAAGGTTTGCAGTTGCAATTCGGCGAGCAACGCGCGCTCGATGCGCCCCTCGCGGAATCCGCGATAGCCGGCGTCGCGATCGGAGCGGCGATGGCGGGAATGAAACCGATAGCCGAGATGCAGTATTCGGACTTCATGTTCCCGGCGACTAATCAAATCATTAGCGAAGCGGCTAAAATCCGTTACCGTTCCAATAACGACTGGGATTGTCCGATCGTCATTCGCGCGCCGATCGGCGGCGGGGTATTCGGCGGATTGTATCACTCCCAATGTCCGGAATCGGTATTCTTCGGAACGCCGGGACTCAAGATTGTCGCTCCGGCTACCGCCTACGATGCGAAAGGGTTGCTGAAAGCCGCCATTCGGGATCCGGATCCGGTTATCTTCTTCGAAAATAAAAAATGTTACCGTCTTATCTCCGACGAAGTTCCGGATGAGGACTATATCGTACCTATTGGCAAAGCGAACGTCATGAGAGAAGGAAGCGACATTACCGTTATCGGATACAGTATGCCGCTCCACTTCGCAATGCAGGCGGCAGAAGACTTGTCGCAGGAACATGGCATCGAGGCCCATATTCTTGATCTTCGCACGATTCAGCCGCTGGATCGGGAAGGCATTCTTGAAGCAGTTTCCAAAACAGGCAAGGTCCTTATCATACATGAGGACAACAAAACAGGCGGAATTGGCGCGGAAGTCGCTGCCATAATCGCCGAAGAGCTGCTGTACGACCTTGATGCGCCTATTCGTCGGCTTTGTGGTCCTGACGTACCGGCGATGCCGATCAATCCGCCGGGCGAAAAACATTTCTTGCTGAACAAAGAAAAAGTCAAAGCGGCGATGTTGGAGCTTGCCCGTTACTAAACCGGTGATGGGTACCGGGAGGAGAATGGTAGAAATGGCAAAACAAATAATCGAAGTCACGATGCCGCAATTGGCGGAATCGCTTGTCACTGCGACGATAGACCGTTGGTTAAAGCAACCCGGAGACATTATAGATATGTACGAGCCTATCTGCGATCTGATTACCGATAAAGTCAACGCGGAGCTTCCTTCTACGGTTAGAGGGAAACTGGTCAAGCATTTGGCCGGCGCTGGCGAGACGGTTGAAGTCGGAACGGCGATCTGTCTCGTGGAGATTGAAGTTGCGGATGCCGTGGAAAGCGCCGTTACCCCCGATGAGCATAAACCGGACTCTCGCGGATCGGCGGCTTCCAGCGTTTCTTCGCGCCCTGCTGGCGTTGGAACAAGCGGAGGGGCGGTTGATGCCGGGTCACCCATGCGTCATCGTTATTCTCCTGCGGTACAGATGTTGGCCGCAGATAACGGAATCGATCTGAATCTCGTTGCCGGAACGGGAGAGGGCGGACGGATTACGCGGAAAGACGTGTTGGCCGCTGTAGCCGCAGGCACTGCGTCCGTTCGCTCAGCGACGGGCGGGGCACCGGCTAAGCCAGTTGCTGCACCGGCATCCGCACAGGCGCAGATGGCGCCGATGGATCCGACCATACCGGTTCGTTCTTCGGGAATGCACTTGTCCCAATCGCCGCGTATCCCTTCCGTCGAGGTGGAAGGACAAGAACTGCCAGGACGCGGAGAGTATTTTATCGATGTGACTCCGGTTAGGAATACGATCGCGACGCGTATGCGTCAAAGCGTCAGCGAGATTCCTCACGGCTGGATGATGATCGAAGTCGACGTGACGAATCTGGTCGTTCTGCGCAATAAGCTGAAGGAAGAATTCCAGAAGCGGGAAGGCATTAACCTGACTTATATGCCTTTCTTGATCAAGGCGGCAGTTAACGCGATCAAGGACTACCCGATCATGAACTCCGTCTGGGCTGTCGATAAGATCATCGTGAAGCGGGATATTAACATCTCGCTCTCGGTCGGAACCGAGGATTCGGTCGTTACTCCGGTCATTCGCAACGCGGATCAGAAAAATATCGCCGGCATCGCCCATGAAATCGATGATCTGGCACGTCGCACGCGGGATAAGAAGCTGAAGCTGGACGATATCCAAGGCGGAACCTTCACCGTGAACAATACGGGATCGTTCGGATCGATCTTGACGCAACCGATCATCAACTATCCGCAAGCTGCGATTCTTACGTTCGAATCGATCGTCAAGCGGCCTGTCGTCATTAACGACATGATCGGCGTACGCTCGATGGTGAACTTATGCTTATCGCTGGATCACCGTATTCTTGACGGCGTCATTTGCGGTCGTTTCCTGCAACGGGTGAAGGAAAATTTAGAAAGCTACAACATGGATACGAAACTTTATTGAACCAATCATGCCCGGTACGGCGCGATGCGCAAAGTGCCGGGTTTTCTCTGCGGATGTAAGTTGATTTGCCTTTCACAGGCAATCGGTTTGCAGTGGATGTTTTCAATAAGCTACAATAGTGAATTGAAAGGGAAGATGGGAAGGAGGTTCTTAGCATGCTTAAGCTAGCGCCTGAGTGGTTGTCCAGATTGGACTATGGGGAAGCTTGGGAGCTTCAGAAAAAGCTCGTTAAGGAAATCGACCGCGAGGAACGTTCGGAGTCGTTGCTGCTCTTGGAGCATCCGCCGACGTACACGATCGGTTCCGATCGCCATCCGGAACACTTGTTATACAGTAAAGATGAATTGGCCCGTAGAGGAATTTCGCTGTATGAAATAGATCGAGGCGGCGACATCACTTATCACGGACCAGGACAGTTGGTAGGCTACCCGTTGTTATATTTGGATGCGATAGGGCTGGATCTGCACAAATACTTAAGAAACCTAGAAGAAGTCATTATCAGGCTGCTTGCGGAATTCGGCATTGAAGGCGGAAGGAAACCGGAGTACACCGGGGTCTGGGTTGGAGATTCGAAAATCGCGGCGATAGGCGTGAAGTTCAATAAAGCCCGTTCCCGTCGGGGATTCATAACGAGTCACGGGTTCGCTCTTAACGTTAAGGCTAACGTGGAGCAAGAGGGTTTCCAAGGTATCATTCCTTGCGGAATCAAGGAGTTCGGCGTCACTTCGCTGGAGACGCTTACCGGGAAACCCTTGCAGGTAGAAGAAATCGGGAGAAGGATTCTCCCTTATTTCTCGGAAGTGTTCGGGTACTCCGTTGCTCCACCTACTGCATCAGAGATCCTAAGCTCATAAGCAATGTAGATACGAGCATGACGATCAAAGTCGTGTAAACAATGATTTTAAACAAACGTTTGTTCATGTTAAATCATCCTTTCCATTTGGGCTTGTCCACAATACTATTGTAACGAATGCTTCGTCAGGAGGAAAGATTATGGTGCAAAGAGACAGATTAATAACGGAATTTATGGAATTGGTGCAAATTGATAGCGAAACGAAATTCGAAACGGAAATCAGCAAAGTGTTAAAAAGCAAGTTCGAAGCTTTCGGACTTGAAGTGTCGGAAGATGATGTCGCGGAGAAGATCGGACACGGGGCGGGTAACTTGTTTGCATGGTTGCCTGCTTCGGAAGGTAAAGAGGCTGTTCCTCCTATATTATTCACCTCGCATATGGATACCGTATCGCCAGGTAAAGGGATCAAACCTCGCCTTGATTCCGATGGCTACATCCGCAGCGACGGAACGACCATACTAGGTGCCGATGACAAAGCGGGATTAGCCGCGATATTCGAAACCTTACGCGTAATCAACGAACAAGGATTGGCGCATGGAGGCATCCAATTCGTCATCACGACCGGCGAAGAATCAGGTTTGCTTGGTTCGCGCGCTATGGAAGGCTCGCGCCTGCGGGCGAAATTCGGCTACGCGCTCGATTCTAATGGCGCGATCGGAGATATCGCCGTTGCCGCTCCGACGAATTCCCGGCAGTATATTACGATTCGAGGCAAAGCCGCTCATGCCGGCGTAAATCCGGAAGACGGAATTAGCGCGATTCAAGTCGCTTCCAAAGCGGTGTCCCGCATGAAGCTCGGCCGGATTGACAGCGAGACGACCGCGAATATCGGACGTTTCGAGGGTGGCGGCGAAGTGAACATCGTTACGGATTCGATTAAGATCTACGCCGAGGCTCGCAGCCAGGTGCAAGAGAAAATGGATCGTCAGATCGAATCGATGCGCGAAGCGGTGGAAAGCGCGGCTAAAGAATCCGGAGCTGAATTCGAATTCGAAACGACAACGATATATCCAGCCTACTCTTACGGCGACGAGGATGAGGTTGTTCAAGTGGCGAAAGCGGCGATCGAGGCCATCGGCTTGACCCCTCGTACGTTCTCGTCCGGCGGCGGCAGCGACGCCAACATGTTCAACGGAAACGGCGTGCCTACCGTCAACCTAGCCGTTGGCTATGAGCACATCCACACGACGAAGGAACAGATCAAAGCGGATGACCTCGTGAAAACCGCAGAGCTCGTCTTGTCTATCGTTAAGGAAACGTTGAACAGATAACCGAATAGAAAACGAAAGGCAGCCTCCCGAGCAAAAGCGACTTTTGCCTGGGAGGCTGCCTGTTCGTTATCTTGATATCGCTATTAGTGTCCCACGGGAGTTTGATTGCCTTCCACTTTAGCTTGCAAGCGAGCGTTCAAGATTCCAAGTGGATAATTTTCCTTGAGAGAAGCTCGGCAAGAGGCACGTTTCCTCCTTGGCGTTTCTTCTCAAGACGGAGCGCGTGACGAATTTCCCAAGCTTTGCCGACGAACTGTAGCTTATTTGGCGAGACGTATTTTTTTAACATAGCTAACGACCTCCTCTTAGTGCCGTCCTCCTGCTTTAAGGTTGCATTAGGAAGGACAAGCCTATATGTTGATCATATGAGCTATTAATCGAAATCATGTCTGGAGGCTTTCGAAATGAAAGATCACAATCAGCCCTCGCAACATCCGTTTTACGAGGAAACACTTGAAACGAAGCCGATATTCGAAGGGAAAATCATTTCCTTGCAGGTCGATACGGTACGCCTGCCGAACGGGGAAACCGCAACAAGAGAAATCGTGCGCCATCCAGGTGCGGTTGCCGTCGTTGCCTTAATAGACAATAAGATGCTCGTGGTTGAACAATTCCGCAAGCCGTTGGAGCGAGTTCAAGTTGAAATTCCCGCCGGTAAGCTGGATGCGGGAGAGGAGCCCGAGGCGGCCGCTAAGAGGGAGCTGGAGGAGGAGACGGGATATCGCGCGCGAAGCATCGAACACTTGCACTCGTTCTCTACGTCGCCGGGATTCGCGGAAGAAGTCGTACACTTGTATTTCACCGATGATCTGGAGCAGGGGAGCGTTCATTTGGATGACGAAGAATTTCTGACCTGCGAGGCGATAACGCTTGAGCAGGCTATGGCTTATATTAAGGAAGGGCGAATCAGCGATGCGAAAACGTTGCTGGCCGTCTATGCTTGGCGCATGCGCACGTTAACGGGGTCATTCTAACGATGAGCCGACCAGAAGAGGCCGGGTTAAGATCGTGTTATGCGGATTTACATGTGCATATCGGCCGCAGTCGAGACGGTCAGCCGGTCAAAATTAGCGGCAGCAAAAATTTAACCTTTCGAAATATTGCAAAGGAAGCGTCGGAGCGCAAAGGAGTCGAACTGATCGGAGTCATCGACTGCCATTCTCCTGCCGTTCAAAGAGATATCCTGGATTGTTTGAATTCCGGGGAGATGGAAGAGATCGAAGGCGGAGGAATCCGTTATCGGGATACGACCCTGCTGCTCGGAATCGAGATGGAAGTGAAGGAAGAGGGCGGAGGCCCGTTCCACTTGCTCGGCTTTTTGCCGACATTGCAGCGCATGTTGGAATGGACGGAGTGGATGAAGCCGCGCGTAACTAACATTATGCTAAGCTCGCAACGAATACGGGTTACGGCAATGGAATTGCAGGCCGAGCTGGTAGCTCGTGGAGGTTTACTTATTCCTGCCCATGTATTCACTCCGCATAGAGGTTTGCTTGGCTGCTCTGCGGACCGATTGTCCGATCGGCTGGATCCGAACGGGATTGCGGCGATTGAGCTTGGGTTAAGCGCGGATACGACGATGGCGGGTTTACTGTCGGAGTTGGATCGCTATCCTTTCTTAACGAATTCCGATGCGCATTCAACGGGTATGATCGGAAGAGAATGCAATCAATTGTTGCTGAAGGAGCCGAGTTTCGCGGAATTGGAGATGGCGTTGAAGGGGCAGGACGGCCGACGAATACTTGCTAATTATGGGCTTCATCCGCAACTGGGGAAATATCACACTACCTTCTGCAACAATTGCAAGAAAGCAATTCCGAACGGGGAGCAGGTCGCCGGCAGTTGTCCGTCCTGCGGCAGCATCAAGTTAACCCGCGGCGTATCCGATCGGATTCATCAGCTTGCCGATAGATTACAATCGGTCTCTGCGGAAGGTAGGCCTCCTTATCGCGCACAGGTTCCCCTGACCTTCTTTCCGGGTATCGGACCAGCTAAGCTTGAACGATTGTTCGCGGAAATCGGAACCGAGATGGATGTGCTGCATCATATTCCGCGCGAACGGATTGCCGTCGTAACGGGAGACAAAGTCGCCGATCTCATCGTCGGCGTAAGAGAGGGAAAAGCGCTCTTCACTTCGGGGAGCGGAGGGAGCTACGGTAGCATCGTCCAATCATAATTCCTCCTTGTTCCACATACACATAGGCACGGGACATGCCGTGATAGGTGGACAAGGAGGAAATCTCTATGAACTTTCGGTTATGGAATTTATCGGCTCGCGAAAATTTGAACCTGTACGTCTTTGTCGGCGTTCTTGTCGTCGTGGGAGCGATATTCGGAGCGATGCTCGTCAATGCGTTAACATTGGAGCAGCAACAGGAGCTGTCCGACGAAATCGGCGTATATATGACGGCCGTTAAGGGGGCGCAGCACGGTTTTTCGGCCGCAACGTTCTGGGACAATTTCTGGTTTTACGGAAAATGGCTGCTGTTAATGTGGTTTCTGGGCTTGTCCGTCATAGGTCTTCCGTTCGTATTAGTGCTCGACTTCCTTAAGGGCGTGCTCCTAGGCTTCGCCGTCGCCTTGCTAGCGCAGCAACTCGCCTGGAAAGGCGTATTCTTCTTCCTAATCGCGACGGCTCCGCAGAATGCGATTGTCGTTCCGGCATTAATGATCGCTAGCATCTCGGCGGCCAGATTCGCCAATTTTGTCGTTAGAGAACGCCTGTTCCGTCGTAAAGGACAATTGCTTCCTCCGTTCCTGGCACATACGGCGGTGACGGGCCTAATGTTAATAATGATAGTGCTTGCGTCATTATTCGAGGCGTTTTTCACTCCGATCATCTTAGAACGACTCACTCCAGCAGTCGTATCCTCAGAAATTTCTTCCCTTTCTTCTAAATTTTGATATGAGGTTTGACTTATCGATTAGGCTCATCCTATAATGGAAGGAAGTGCAAAAGCGACCGGAGGGGGAAACCATGGAAGCCCGCATTGATAAAATCAAACAGCAATTGCAGTCTCAGGGCTACAAGCTAACCCCGCAAAGGGAAGCGACAGTCCGAGTTCTGCTAGAGAACGAAGAAGACCATCTTAGCGCGGAAGACGTCTTCATGCTAGTTAAGGACAAAGCTCCGGAAATCGGGCTAGCTACCGTCTATCGGACGTTGGAACTGCTAAGTGAAATGCATGTCGTGGAGAAAATGAATTTCGGCGATGGCGTGGCCCGTTACGATCTTCGAACGGATAGCAACAAGCATCATCATCATCATTTAATTTGCGTCAAATGCGGATCGATGTCGGAGATAATGGAAGATTGGCTAGGGCCTCTGGAAGAGCGCTTGGACAAGGAGTACCAGTTTACTGTACTCGATCATCGTTTGGATTTTCAGGGGATATGCGCGAAGTGCCAGGCCGATACACCAGCCGATACGAATAACGAATAATAACAGTTCCTAGACATAGAGGCTAATCCACAAGTTGGATTAGCCTCTTATTGATGTCTTTTTTTATTTGTTGCGAGCTCTATTTTTGCTGCAGTAATTTCTGGATTTGGCTTTCGATTTTCTCGGGAGTAACGGTAGGAGAGAACCGTTTGACGACTTTACCGTTCCGATCGACGAGAAACTTGGTGAAATTCCACTTAATGCTTTTTAAGCCCAGGAAACCAGGGGCAGACTTAGTGAGATGCTGATACAGCGGATGAATGTTGCTGCCTTTGACATCGATCTTGGCATAGAGCGGGAACGTAACTCCGTGGTTAATCTGGCAATGCTCCGCGATAGAATCGCCTTCTAATGGTTCTTGATTGGCAAATTGATTGCTAGGAAATCCAAGGACGGCTAAGCCTTGCTTGGCATAAGTTTCATGCAGGCGTTGCAAGCCTTTGAATTGCGGGGCAAAGCCGCATTTGCTAGCCGTATTCACGATTAGCATCACCTTGCCTTCGTAATTGCTAAGCTGTATCTGCTCACCGCGCGGTGATTTGACTTGAATATCATATAGTGTCATAGCTAAACGCCTCCTAGGATAATTACGATAAATATATATCAACAAATTCAATTGTATACAATCTAAATGCTTGAAGTCAAGCCTTTGACACTGCAATTTACGAGTGTTATAGTAATACCGATTCAATTGCATGCAATTTATTTGAGCGAGCTTGTTCGAAGATAGGGGGGTGCAAATGGATATCCGTTCGACATTGAAATTGGACAATCAGCTCTGTTTCGCGGTGTATGCTTGCTCCCGTGAAATCACAAAATTGTATCAGCCTCTCCTACGGGAGCTAGGGTTAACCTATACGCAGTATATTACGATGCTTGCGTTGTGGGAGGAAGACCATGTATCGGTCAAACATCTGGGGCAGCGATTATATTTGGACTCGGGCACGTTAACGCCATTGTTGAAGAAGCTGGAGCATTTGCAGTTGATTACCCGCGAGAGGGATAAGCAAGATGAACGAAGCGTCATTATTGCTTTGACCGAGCAAGGCGTTCAATTACAAGAACGTGCCCTGAACATTCCCGAGAAGCTGTTCTGTCAGGTTGGCGTTCCGACTCGACAATTGGACGCGCTGAGAACGCAATTAACGGAAATTATGAACAAAGTACAGCTGATTCCGCAAAATCCATAAAACATGCCCTTTAGGAGGCCAACAGTAATGTCCATTTATTCATATTCAACACGTAAAGCGAACGGCGAGTCCGTAAGTCTAGAGCAATACGAGGGTAAAGTATTACTGATCGTCAATACGGCAAGCGAGTGCGGATTTACGCCGCAATACACGGATTTGCAAGGCTTGTACGATACTTACGGAGACCAAGGATTCGTCGTACTCGGATTTCCTTGCAACCAATTCGGAGGGCAAGAGCCTGGCACGGCTGCGGAAGTGGAATCGTTCTGCAGTTTGAACTTCGGAGTTAACTTTCCCCTCTTCGAGAAAGTAGAAGTGAAAGGCCCGGGCGCGGATCCGCTCTTCAACTATTTAACGGAACAGACGGGCGGAGAGATCAAGTGGAATTTCACGAAATTTCTAGTCGACCGCCAAGGCCGAGTCTTACAACAGTTTGATTCATCGGTCAAACCGTTAGAAATCGGACAGGACATCGAGAAATTGCTCGCGGAATAACTAAGCAAAGAAGGGAGGCCTCTGGCCTCCCTTTAACGATTGATCTGTTCAAGCCATTGTTGAAGGGCAGGAGATGGGGCAATGCCGTACTCCTCCTGGAGCATGGAACATAACTGTTCGAATTTTTTGTTGACCAAATGAAGATCCCCGTTATTGGCATGAAGCTTCATGGAGAGGACATAAATCTCTTCGAGGAACGGAAACCTCTTCTCGATCATTTCATATAGCTTAAGCGCTTCTTTATCATCCCCGGCTTGTTGGTATAACCCGCCGACTTCGATGGCGTGGCCATACCAAATATCGCGTAATCTCTGCTTCTCGTTCTCCGCCCACAAATACTCGTGCTCATGTAAGTAATCGCCCTTGTTGTCTTCAAGCCATTGAATATGCTGAGGTGCCGTCTCCAATGTCAATTCAGGCAACCTCTCGCGAGCGTTCTCCCATTCTTGAACGTCGTATACGTTGTTGCCCATATCCAAGTAATAATCGCTGCCGCTATTGGTGAGCCGAATCGTGATTCCTGCGCTCTCAAGCGATTTGCGGAGCTGATAAATCGTCGTATATAGCTGAGTGTACGCTTTCTTATACTCCGTATCCGGCCACATGAGATCGAGAAGAATATCTTTCCGGACGGGCTGATTTCTCTTATAGACCAAATAAGCGAACAGTTCTTTGGTACGTACGGTACGCCAAGCAAACGGTTCGGATTTGCCATATTCGAGATGAAGCTTCTGAAAACAGTTTACGGTAGTGATGGTAAGTTCCGATGCATCTTCAGCCAGGTTAGGTTGAACTTGCATAAGCCTTATAATCGTCTGTTGCAATCGTTCCGAATTGATCGGCTTGAGGATATAGTCAAGAGCGGCCAATTCGAAGGCTTTCACGGCATACTCGGCATACGCTGTAACGAAAACGATATTGATCGAGGGATCTATTTTCTGAATTCGCTCGGCAGCTTCAATTCCCGAAATTTCCGGCATATCGATATCCAAGAACACGACATCGGGTTTTACGCTATGGAGTTGTTCTAACGCATCGCTAGCCAAGCGATAGGTGCCTGCAATCTCTATGCCGTTGATTTTACTTAATTGTCGTTCTAAATCTCTTAGCGCCAAATTTTCATCGTCTATCACTATCGCTTTCATCCGTGCTTCCTTCCTTCGTTGCGTTTACTCTCTTTCATTTATCGACGTAAAGGATCGTCAAGTTTAGTATTTCAGGGCGTCTTTTGCAACTTGTAACAATCCGCACATAATTTTGTTAGCCGGGGAAAATGTAATGGAGATAGATATCGGGATGGGGTGGGATGAAGATGATTATCGGATTGCCTAAGGAAATCAAGAAACAAGAGTACCGCGTCGCGCTTACTCCAGCGGGCTGCGAGATGATCGTCCAGCAAGGGCAGAAAGTTATCGTTCAACGGGGAGCCGGATTAGGAAGCGGCTTTGCGGACGAGGAATATGAAATAGCTGGAGCGAGCCTCGCTGCCGAAGCAACCGAAGTATGGACAACAGCGGACATGATCGTGAAGGTGAAAGAGCCGCTTCCCGAGGAATTTGCTTATTTCCGCAATGGTCAAATCTTGTTTACTTATTTGCATCTGGCTGCCGCTCCTGAACTGGCGCAGTCATTAGTGGATAAGAGGGTAACGGCGATCGCATACGAGACCATTCAAGCGCCTAATGGCAGCTTGCCTTTATTAACCCCGATGAGCGAAGTGGCAGGCCGCATGTCCGTTCAGGAGGGGGCTAAATATTTAGAAGCGTTTCAAGGAGGCCGAGGAGTGCTTCTGGGCGGCGTTCCCGGCGTACCTCCGGCTGAAGTCATCATTCTGGGCGGAGGCATCGTCGGAACGAATGCCGCCAAGATGGCGCTTGGTCTTGGGGCGGAGGTTGTCGTGCTGGAGAAAAGCGGAGACCGTATGCGTTATTTGGATGACGTATTTCAAGGCCGTCTCCGCACCTTGATGAGTAATCCTTATAATATCGCCCAAGCGGTCCGTAAGGCGGATTTGCTGATCGGAGCGGTACTCGTGCCGGGCGCCCGGGCTCCTCGGCTTGTTACGGAAGATATGGTCAAGACGATGAAAAAAGGAGCCGTTATCGTTGATGTAGCCGTGGACCAAGGAGGTTCCATCGAGACGATCGATCGCGTGACGACCCACGAGAATCCGATATACGAGAAACACGGGGTTATTCATTACGCCGTCGCCAATATGCCCGGAGCGGTTCCGCGCACTTCGACTCTAGCGCTTACCAACGTGACGATCGACTACGTTTTGCAGCTTGCGGCTAAAGGCTTCCAGAATACGGTTCATACCAACTCCATGCTGGCACTGGGCGTGAATGTTTACCGGGGCGCGATCACCCACCCGCAGGTCGCCGATGCCATAGGTCAACCCTACACGCCGCTCGAGAGCTTGTGGTGACATGATTTGGTGCTTCTTCTCATACGGATAAGAAGGGAAGGGATGGACAAGAAGGGGAGAAGCGGATGAAGCAGCCTATGGATAAATGGTGGGAGCGATTGCAGTTTACGCTCCTGTTTCTGGCGTTGACGGTATTCATTCATGGCTTTATAGGGTGGTTTCATAGCTGGTTGAAGCCGTCGGATCCTTATCGGGTACCGGAAGGAAAAGCTTCTAAAGTGTTCCGGACTGGAGAGGGAAGCAATCCGGACGATTCTCCCGGCGACCGGCTTCGGTTATTTTATTGGCTAGGAGAATGAAGGGATTCGGAAGGAATTCGCTCTTCTCGTGTGGAATACTGAACGAGTCCGGAATCCACGAGAGTGATAGGTAGGTAATGTTCATGGAATTGAGAAGGTGGCTACAATCCTATCTCTCTAATCTAATCGAAGAACGAAGGATTTCCCGTAACACCGAGCAAAGCTATTCCGGCGACTTGACGGATTTTATCGATTACTTGGAAAATAACCAGATTGTTCATCCGAATGAGCTCAGGGCTCATCACTTAAACTCGTACTTGAACGATTTACGAACGGCAGGGCGATCTACGTCCACGATCACTCGTAGAATCGTGTCCATCCGATCTTATTGCAAGTATTTGACGATACAGAGAGCTGTCGATTATAATCCCGCTATTCAGCTTGAAGCGCCCAAAGCAGAGAGAAAACCTCCTAAAGTAATCGAGGTTAGCGAGCTGGACAAGCTGATGGAAATGCCGGATACGACGAGTGAAATCGGGATCAGAGACCGGGCGATGCTGGAGTTGCTCTACGCGACAGGTTTAAGGGTGACCGAGCTTATGATGCTGGACATCGGCCATGTTAGACTGGACATGGGATTTTTGCTATGCTTGGGATCAGGGGGCCGCGAACGAATGGTGCCCGTTGGAGATCAGGGCACGTCATGGGTGGCTAAGTATTTGGAGGAAGTTCGTCCGCGGCTTGCTAATCCGGACAAGCCGAATGAAGCGCTGTTCCTTAACCATCTCGGTTTGCGATTGACTCGCCAAGGTTTCTGGAAAGTCATGAAGAAATACGCGAATCAGATGGGCATCGCCATTTCCCCTCATACGCTGAGGCACTCCTTCGCCGTACATCTGTTGGATAACGGGGCTGATATCCGTGCGGTTCAGGAGATGCTCGGACATTCGGATCCCTCAACGACACAGATGTACCAAACTTCCGCAAAGTTGAAAATCAAGGAAGTGTACGAACGAAATCACCCTAGAGCAAGAAGCTAATCAACTATCGAGAGGGGGAACGAAGAATGGCATATCAGAAAATTACCGTTATCGTTTTGGATAGCGTGGGTATCGGTGAGTTGCCAGATGCACAGCAATATGGGGACTTAGGCTCGCACACGTTAGGACATATCGTGGAGAAGGTTCAAGGGCTAGCATTGCCGAACCTGCGTCGTCTTGGACTTGGCAATATCGCGAAGTTAGGAGATTGGGAGCCGGAATCTTCCGTTCAGGGCTATCATGGAAAAATGGCCGAAGTTTCCGTCGGTAAGGATACGATGACAGGGCATTGGGAATTGATGGGCTTGCGGATCGATACTCCCTTCCGAACGTTCCCGAACGGATTTCCTACAGCATTGCTGAGGGAGTTCGAAGACCAAACCGGAAGATCGGTCATTGGCAATAAGCCAGCATCCGGCACGGAAATATTGGATGAGCTCGGCGCGGAACAAATGAGAAGCGGATCATGGATCGTCTATACGTCAGCGGATAGTGTCTTTCAATTAGCTGCCCATGAAGACGTCATCCCGCTGGAGGAGCTATATAATGCTTGCCGCATCGCTCGCAGGTTAACGATGAAGGACGAATTCTCCGTGGGCAGAGTTATTGCCCGTCCATACATAGGACAGCCCGGCGCCTTCAAACGGACCTCGAACCGCCATGATTATGCCGTTAAACCGCCGCAACCAACGGTGCTTAACGCATTGAGCGCGAAAGGTTTGGATGTCGTTGCGATAGGGAAAATCAATGATATTTTTTGCGGGGAAGGCATTACGCGATCAACTTCGACTAAGAGCAATGAGGATGGAATCGCCGTTACTTTGAAGGAGATGCAATCCGATTTCCGTGGACTGTTGTTCACGAATTTGGTCGATTTCGATTCGCTTTACGGGCATAGACGCGATCCTGAGGGTTATGGCCGAGCGTTGGAGGAATTCGACCGTGCTCTTCCCGACCTCATGGGCGCAATGAAGGACGAGGACTTATTGATCATCACGGCCGATCATGGGAATGATCCGATACATGCCGGAACTGATCATACTCGGGAATTCGTACCGATTCTCGCCTGGAGCCCTAGTTTTACCGGGGCGGGGCAGATGGCCGACAGGGCTAGCTTCTCGGATTTAGCCGCTACGATAGCCGACAACTTCGGAGTGACATTCAATACGCACGGTACAAGTTTTCTCGAAAAATTAAAATAACGGGATGATGAGGAGAGGTCTTAATGGCACACGTAACATCGAAAGCGATTATTGAAGAAGCAGCAGCGTTCATCCGTTCGACGACGGACGTTCGTCCGGAGATCGGTCTTATTCTCGGGTCCGGCCTTGGCGTTCTAGGGGACGAGCTGGAGGATGCGGTTACGATTCCTTACGAGGATATTCCTCATTTTCCCGTATCGACGGTCGAAGGGCATGCGGGGGAGCTGTTAATCGGTAAGCTGCAAGGTCGTAGCGTCGTCCTGATGCGCGGACGGTTCCATATGTACGAAGGATACGAGCCGGAACGGACAGCATTGCCTGTACGGGTCATGAAGGCGCTTGGCGTAACTACGTTACTCGTCACGAATGCCGCTGGCGGAGTGAACTTGGGGTATAAACCCGGTAACTTAATGTTAATATCCGATCATATCAATATGACTGGGCGCAATCCGTTAATCGGGCCTAACGATAACGCACTAGGCGTTCGTTTCCCGGACATGTCCGATGCATATAGTTCTCGATTGCGTAAGATCGCCAAAGAAACGGCCGCGGAGCTGGGCTTCCCTGTACAAGAAGGCGTATATGTCGGCTTGCTCGGTCCGAATTACGAGACGCCAGCGGAAATTCGCATGCTCCGGACTTTGGGAGTCGATGCTGTCGGTATGTCTACCGTATCGGAAGTCATCGTCGCCAGACATTCCGGAATTGAAGTGCTCGGGATTTCCTGCATCAGCAACATGGCGGCAGGCATTCTAGATCAACCGCTCTCCCACGAAGAAGTTATGGAGACGACGGAACAAGTGAAAGAACAATTTTTGTCACTCGTGTTGACGGTAATTCCGAAAATGTAACACTCATAACCAAAGATTATGTCTAAATCTAAAAATGGCGGTGCAGGAGCATATTCCTGTCCCGCCTTTTTAGATTTTTGGATAACTTTCTGAATGCGCCTCGCCATAGTCGCAAAATGCGATGATGAGGAGTAGAGAAAGGGAGCGCGCCTCGCCATAGTCGCAAAATGCGAGGATGAGGAGTAGAGAAAGGGAGCGCGCCTCGCCATAGTCGCAAAATGCGAGGATGAGGAGTAGAGAAAGGGAGCGCGCCTCGCCATAGTCGCAAAATGCGAGGATGAGGAGTAGAGAAAGGGAGCACGCCTCGCCATAGTCGCAAAATGCGACGATGAGCAGGAGAGAAAGGGAGCGCGCCTTCGCCGTAGTCGCAAAATGCGACGATGAGGAGTAGAGAAAGGGAGCGCGCCTCGCCATAGTCGCATAATGCGACGATGAGGAGTAGAGAAAGGGAGCGCGCCTCGCCATAGTCGCAAAATGCGACGATGAGCAGTAGAGAAAGTGAACGCGCCTCGCCATAGTCGCAAAATGCGACGATGAGCAGTAGAGAAAGTGAACGCGCCTCGCCATTGTCGCAAAATGCGTCGATGAGGAGTAGAAAACGTGAGCGCGCCTCGCCATAGTCGCAAAATGCGACGATAAGCGGGAGAGAACAGGAGTGCGCCTCGCCATAGTCGTAAAATGCGACGATAAGCGGGAGAGAACAGGAGTGCGCCTCGCCATAGTCGCAAAATGCGACGATGAGGAGTAGAGAGCGGGAGCGCGCCTCGCCATAGTCGCAAAATGCGACGATGAGCGGGAGAGAACAGGAGTGCGCCTCGCCATAGTCGTATAATGCGACGATGAGGAGTAGAGAAAGGGAGCGCGCCTCGCCATAGTCGCATAATGCGACGATGAGCAGTAGAGAAAGTGAACGCGCCTGGCCATAGTCGCAAGATGCTGGCAAGATAAGTGAAGCGTCGGGATAATAAAAAGACTGACTCAAAAGTAAATTACTTTTGAGTCAGCCTTTTTGCATTAATGTAAGAATTAGATTATTTCGTTAGTCTTCTACGGATGTACCAACGGCAAGAGAGAAGGGCGATGGCTGTCAGCGTGAGCGCATAACCTGCGATCGGCATAAGCGGCATCGATTCTCCGGTTTTAGGAAGTGCATTCTTACCGTCTTTACTGTCCTTACCGTTGTTCGTAGTGTGTTTGCCACCCGTTGTTCCTGATTTTCCGTCGCCTTTCGGCTTATCTTTGTCAGGGACGGTGCCGCCTTTACCGGAACCTGAGCCGCCGTTGCCAGCGCTGCCAGTCCCCTTATCAGGCTTGTCCGTTTCCTTACCCGGTTTTTCTTTTTCTTCTTCCGGTTTCGGAATTTTCTTAAGAACAAGTCCCGCATCGATCGTTAAGTTGCGTTCACCTGATTTCAGTGTGAATTTCGCCGTATTCCCGTTCGCATCGGCATCCGAATCCGTCGCGGTAGAGCTGCCTGCATGTTTTTTCGTGAACAAGTAGCCTGTTGGGAGTTCGAATTTGATCGAATAGGTGCCCGGTAATAGTTCGTTGAATTCATAATAGCCTGGGAAACCATTGCTTCCATTAGAAGTAAGGGTGGAAGCGATTTGCGATCCCGACGAATTGAACAAAGTCACCGCAATGCCATTCTGTCCTACTTCCGAGCTTTCTTGAATTCCGTTTCCGTTGCTGTCAATCCAGACGTAGTCGCCCACTGAAGCTAGGGGAATGAGTCCCGCATCGAGTGTCAGATTGTTCTGTCCCGACCAGAGGTCGAAGGCTGCTGTTTTACCATCTTCGTCCGCATCCGAATCCAGTTCGTCATTTTTTCCTGCTTTTTTAGGCGAAAGCATATATCCGTTAGGGACAATGAATTTTACGGAATATTTGCCAGGTATCAAGTCTTTGAACAGGTAGTAACCTGGCTTCTTGGTATCGGGATGATTAGCGGTAACTTTGGTAGCGATTTTAGCATTATTGATGTTATAAAGCTCAACCGTTACTCCGTTTAGTCCGCTCTCGCCGGCATCCTGTATTCCATCGGCGTTGCTATCGATCCAAACGTAATCTCCAATCGATGCCAATGGGAAAGCTCCGGCTGGAATATAGTATACATACATGCCCGCATCGATTGTCGTGTTGTTCTCTCCCGGTGCGAGGGTGACGGGGTCAGTCGTACCGTCAAGACCGGCATTGGAATCAAGCGCAACGTTCGTTCCCGAGCTTTTCATCGTAAAAATGTTGCCTGGAAGAACTGTGAACTTGACCGAGTACGTTCCGGGAACGAGATTCGTAAAGCTATAGTAACCCGGCGAACCTGCGTTATCCGCTGTCTTCGTAGTGGCGATCAGTGTCCCACTCTCGTTAAACAGATCGACTTGAATGTCGTTTATTCCGGGTTCTCCAGCATCCTGAATTCCGTTCGCGTTCGTATCGTTCCATACGTAATCGCCTAGCGATGCCGGCAATACGATCCCAGCATCTACGGTTAAATCGTCCGAACCGGCTACTAGCGTGATGACATCGGATAATCCCGAAGCATCGACATTAGAGTCGTTTGTCGCGTCCGCACCATTCCCGCTTAAATGCGATCTTGTGAATAGATACCCGGCAGGTAGATCGAATTTGACCCTGTATTTGCCCGGATATAGATTCGAGAACAAGTATTTGCCTTGTGCGTCCGTTAATGTCGTTGCTGCCGTTCCTCCGATCAACACCGGAGTTACTCCATCTTCGTTGAGCAAGCTCACTTTTACATTAGCGACCACCGGATCGACTGCTTCGCCGTCTTGCTGGCCGATAACGCCGCTATCAACCCATAACGTGTCGCCAAGGTTGACAAGTTCGATCAATCCGGCGTCTAACGTATGGTTGACGTCCCCGGAAGACAAGGTGACGACACCTGTCCAGCCTTGCGTTACGCCAGCGTTCGGATCCGCGTCGGAGTCGAGCGCGATGGAAGATCCGCTACCTTGTGTTGTATACAAATATCGATTGGAAGGGAGCTCGAATTTCACCCGATATTTGCCCGGAACCAAGGATTTAAAGGCGTATTTACCGTCAGTGTCCGTAATCGTCGTTACATTCGCGCCGTTAGATTGAATAGGGACTCCGTTTTCATCCAACAATGTGACAAGCACGCCTTGCACGCCGGTTTCCCCAACGTCTTGAATGCCATTGAGATTACGATCCATCCATACGAGGTCGCCCAATTCTGCGAGCTTCACGAGGCCTGCGTCGATCGTCACGACGTGATCTCCCGGAGTGAGCGTAACCGGACCGGAAATTCCGGTTACCGTGTTCGCGTCCGAATCGGTAGCAGGCGTTCCGGCGCCTGTTTTCGCGCGCATGTAGCCGCTAGGAAGATCGAATTTCACTTGATACGTTCCCGGAAGGAGCTTGTCGAACAGGTATTCGCCGTTTGCGTTCGTTGTAGCCGTAACGGGTGTACCGCCGTTCATGACAGGATCGCTGTTCTGATCGAGTAGATGAACCGTCGCACCTTCGTATCCGGGTTCTCCCGGGTCTTGGATTCCGTTGTCGTTGGAATCAACCCAGACGAGATTGCCGATCGAAGCGAGCTCGACGATCCCGGCATCGATCGTATCGATGACGTCGCCGGAGTTGACGGTTATCAAGTCAGTCTTGCCTGTTGACGTATCAGCGTCTGAATCGTTTGCCGTCGCAACGCCTGATACGTTTTTCGTTGTCAGAATGTAGAGATCGTTTGGAAGAATGAATTTTACGTAATAAGTGTCCGGCCATAGCTGATTAAATTCATAAATTCCGTTAACATCCGTCTTCGTCGTCTTGAGAAGAGTATTCGCTGCATTATATAGCTCTACCGTAATGTCTTTAACACCCGGTTCAAGGACGTGATCCGTATCCTGGATGCCATCGCCGTTCTTATCGTACCAGACCCGGTCGCCGATTTTCGTCCGCAGGACGATCCCCGCGTCGACGTTCAAGTTCTGGGCACGGTTTAATGTAACCGTATCTGAAATTCCGGTCGTTTTATCCGCAGCGGAACCGGTTGCCGCGGTACCTTTGCCTTTCTCCGTAAATTCGTAGTCGGCTGGTAGATTGAAGAACTTCACCCGATAATTGCCCGGAAGCAAGTTTTCGAACAAGTAGAGTCCGTCAGAGCCAGTCGTTTGGATCGTAATCGGGTCACCGTATCCGTCGATCGTGACCGGTACTCCGGTGCCGTCCAACAGTTGTACTTCTACGCCGCTGACATCGGGTTCACCGGAATCTTGAATACCGTTTCCGTTCGTGTCCTTCCATACTCGGTCTCCCAAGGAAGCGAGCGTTAGCACGCCTGCGTCCACCGTGAGGATGTCGTCGCCCGCAGCCAACGTAACTGCCGCGATTCCGATTTTCGTATTTGCGGTTGGAATGGCGTCGGAATCGGTGCTATTCGTGGCGGTTGCGACTTTAGGCTTCGCGAACCAATGTCCGGCAGGAAGCGTAAACCTTACTTGATAATTGCCGGGCAGAAGGTTGCTAAACTTATATAATCCTGTGCTAGTCGTCGTAATTTCGCTGATTGCAGTTCCGTAAGCATCCGAGGTGACAAGATTACCGCTGGAGTCGAGCAATGCGACCTTAATGCCTGCGATTGGATCTTCGCCTGCATCTTGTATGCCGTTATCGTTGGCATCGAGCCAGACTTTATCTCCGACCGCAGCCAATTTCACTAACCCGGCATCTTGAATTAAGTTGTCCGTTACTTTCAATGTCACTTGATCCGTCTTGGCGGTGTTGACGTTCGCCGCCGGGACATTTACTTTAGAAGTCAGCGGATCGGCGACATTGCCTTTGGCTGTAAATAAGTATCCGCCCGGTCTGACGAACTCGACCGTATATTTACCCGGATACAAGTTATTAAATTTGTAGTCTCCGTTTGCATCCGTTGTGGTCGTGCGATGCGCGACCGTAGTCGAAATATCGTCGTAATATAATTTAACCGATACTCCGCTAACGCCATCTTCGTCCGTATCCTGGATGCCGTCCCTATTTTTGTCCATCCAGACTTTATCGCCCAAGGAAACTAGCTTCACGATACCCGCATCGATATCGAGGTTGCTATCTCCCGGATTCGGGAGGCTATAAACATCCGTCCGGCCAGAGGTTTGAACCGTTGGCGCATTGTTGGCGGACCTATTGACATCGGAGTCCGTTGCCGATGCTCCTTGCGCTTTCTTCGTGAATCCATATCCTGGTGGAAGCGCGAATTCGACTTTATAGGAGCCGGGAAGCAGATTATCGAACAAATACTTGCCGTTCGCGGCTGTTGTTACCGTCCTATTCGTCGTTCCGTCGGTTTCTTTGACCGGATTGTTCGAGGAATCTAATAGATTAACGACGACTCCGGCACGCGGAGAATCGCCTGCACCGCCTTGCTGGCCATCTACGTCGCCGTCTTCCCAAACATAGTCGCCGAGTTTCACCGGAACCACGTAACCCGCGTCGATCGTATCGATGATCTCGCCGAGTCTTAAATTAATATCATCTGTATATCCGTTCGCATTGGCATTGGAATCCGCGTTGCGGTCGCTTCCTTTGCCTTTAAACGTCAGAATGCGAGTTCCCGATGTTTCTGGGAATTTGACCCTGTATTTGCCCGGAAGCAAACCCGTAAATTCGTAATAGCCCGGGTTACCTCCTTTATTTGCCGTGAGCACGGTTGCCCCTTGTTTAGTCCATGCGCCGGGAGCCGTCTCTTTATAAAGCTCAACAGGAACTCCGTTCAAACCGTTCGTCGCGGCTTCGTCTTGGAGTCCGTTACCGTTGACGTCATGCCACACATAGTCGCCGATCGCGCCTTTAGGAGGGACAAGTCCCGCATCCCAAGACAGATCTTCCACCGTCGTTAGGGTGATTTGGTTCGTTACTGTCGTAGGGGAATTTCCACCTACATCAGAGTCGTTGTCGGCCGTGCTGCCCGGGCTGTTCTTCAGGGTCCAGCTCGAGAACTGATTTGCGGTATAGCCGCTCGGTAAAGTACTAGGCATATGGAACCTGACTTTGTATTTGTGGTTAGCCGTCAAGTTCGAGAACTTGTAGTAACCCGGATTGCCGTCTTTGTCGTCGCCCGTTACTGTGAATACGGGTTGACCGAACTTCTGCACGGGCGCGTCGGCGTTCTCCGCGTCGAGCAGATCAACTCGAACGCCGTTGACGCCCCATTGCGCGCCTTCATTTTGTATGCCGTTTTCGTCAAGATCGACCCACACATAGTTTCCGAGCGAAGGAGTGTTCGGCGGGATCGGTACGATGTTCACGCCGACCTTCGGAGGTTCTGCGGCCAGGATCGCTGCGCCGTTGTTCACCTGCTTAGCTTTATAGCCGAACGAGTTCCAAGCGATTTTGGTCGTCGGCGTTCCGACAGGCGCTTTCATCGACCAGACGATGTCGGTACTGTCCCCCGGTTGAAGGATGTAGCCGGTATTGAATATGAACTTCAAAGCCGTTACAGTCGTCAGATCGGCAGGAGGCGTTGTAGTCCAAACGCCAGTTTCCATCTTGACGTTGTCGCTGACGCTATACTGAACAGCGACGTTCGCAATGGCCGGCACGGCATCGATCAGCACTGTACTCCACTCGGTTCCGCGGGATGAATTATCGATAACCCCGCTGTCGCCTTGTTTAGGGAGAACGTCGATGATCACGATGTCAGTAACCGGGATGTTACTTTCGTTCTTGACGGTCAGTTTGTAATCGACCCGTCCGCCTTCGGTCGTACGGGCAAGATTGGCCAAATCTCCTTTACGCCAACCGTTGTCGATAAGAGGGTCGTCAAGCTCGCCTCTAACCATTTTGACCGACGATAACTTAACGGATTCATTTACCGTGAACGGCACCATTCTCGTGACGAGAATACCGGTGTTGTTGGAATCACCTGCACGGTTCTGAGTGTCGTTATCGACCGGATTAAAGTAATAGTCGTTGAAATAAGGCTCGGTAAGGCTAGTAATTTGCGCAGCATTGTTGTAATTACCGGGACTCGTATACATTTTGATCTTGGCTTCAACGTTGATGGCGTAAGATTTCCCGATCGGCAGCGTAACCGGTCCTGAGAATTTCCAACGCAGCAACGTTTCGTTTCCGCCGGCGAAGCTAGGCGTATTGGCATCTAGCGTCAATGCGGGTAAGCCTAGACCTTGGAAGTCGTCCAAGCTCCAAACAACCGAAGCGGGATCGAGTTCTTTCGGTAGCATATCGATGACGATCGGATCACGGAATACCGAGGAGCTGAACTCTTGGTTATTTTCGACCGTGATTTTAAATTTCACCGTGTCGCCGTGTTTGTAAGAGTTGCCCCCGACAATGTCCTTCTCCAGCTTGATGAGAGGACGTGCTCCCCATACACCGATGTCGGCATAATGGCTGTTATGCTTTGGAACACCCATGAACGTATAGCGAGAGTCCGCTACATTTCGAATGATTTGGCCATTAGTTCCATCAAAATTACTGAAGCTATTCAAGGTATAAGTCAGTTGGAAATGGGAACCGGGCACCTGCGAGAAGGAGACCGGCAAACCGTTCGGGAACATGAATTTAACTCCCGTTATTTTGCTGCCCCCGACCCAAGTCGTCAAATTATCGAGCAATACAGGATTATTAGCGTCAATAATCGGTCCGGGCTGCCAATCCCCGGAATTGCTCCAAACCGGATTAGCTACGGTCGAGAACCATGCTTGGTACGTGTCGTCTGCTAAACTCGGCGTTGTGTTGATGTCGTCGAATTTAGCGGGCATGATCGATTTCAGCGTCATGTTCACGGCATTACCCGATTGCGTCTGAGTAGGTACGAGATCGATGACTTGCAAATTGTCCAAAGTGGAGTTGGATTGATTACCGATTCCATTGATGTAGAAAGTGACATCTTGGCCTGGGGAAATTTCCCTTTGGCGCTCATTCACCCATTTGTGGATGCCAATCCCGTAAGGGTCTTCAGGGATTTTCGTAAATCCATGCATAATCGAATCTTGTAACTGCGGAGCAGGAGGCTGGCCAATCGGATTGTAATCCGCCGTCGCAAGATTGATTACTTGTTTATTGTCAATGATGTCTTGATCCGTAATCGAAGGATAAGCGACATTGACGTAGAAGAGCTGGTCGTCATGGATCGGTCCGGGGATCGTCCAAGTCACCGTACGATATACGGCGTCGTATACGCTTGAAGGACTGGAGTTCAAATAGACGGCTTCGGGTGGAAGGACGTCTTGGATGACGACGTTCTCGATGTCGAGAATGCCGCGATTGGCGTTATTCCCGGTCATCAGATTATTGAAGAAAATTTCGTATTTTGCATTGCCGGAATTGCCGGCTCCGCCAAGCGGAAGAAGCGGAGTATGCGGCATGACCATTTGTTTGGTCAGTTCCCATACGGCGACTGCAGTCGCCGTATAATCGACTGGATCTGTTTCTTGGATGAGCGTGCCGCCTTGCACGAACTTGGCGGTGGTTATCCCTTTTGTTCCGTCTTTGGTCGTAAAATGCGGATAGTGCGCATTCACTTGAAGCGTATATGTCGTTCCGGCTGCCGGCTTCGAGTAAAAGTTAAACACAATCTCGGAGCCGACCAATGAACCGGAATTAATAATGTCCTCCGGGTACACCGCATCCTCGAATACGACGTCGGCGGGTAGCGGCAGGACGATTTGCAAATCGTTGAACGTCGCTGCGGGGTCTACGCTGGAGAAGCTGAAGCTGACTTTGTAAGTAAAAGTCGACCCGGATGGACCGGTATCCGACACTTTGTTGTTCACGCTAAGATCCATCGAGATGCCGCTTACGGGAGCGGCACTGACAGTCTGGCCCGACAGCCATGGGATGTTCCAGGCTATCGTAATTGCAAGGAATAATAAAAAGGAAGATTTCAAAATTTTCATTATTGCGTTCATGCTCCTTTTCCTAGTTGAATGCTTGAAGTTTAGCTTTCACGATTAATCTGTGGGTCGGGTTACGCTTAGGGTGACAAGTAATGAGCGTTAATTCCGAATCGTTGCCGTCGTTCTCGAGAACAGTTAAGTCGTCTGGCGTCACGAGCAACGTTTCCGTTACCGAGTAGCTGTACGTTCCCGCAGTGGTTTCGATGTCGATGTCGTCTCCAGGCTTAAGTTCGCCTAGCCGATTGAAATGTCGCCCAAACGTCCAGCTGCGGTGTCCGGCAAGCACGAAATTGCCGGCTTGGCCAGGCAGCCGCGACTCCACTACCGAACCTGCGCCTTTCTTGAGAGAAGAATCGTCTGCCCCCTGAACGATCGGTTCTTTGAGATCGATTGCCGCGATATTCACAGAGCCGAGCAAATGGAAGCCATCGACCTCTTTCCATTCCGGAAGCTTAACGGATTCGTCGGAATCGGTTTTGAGAGTCGTTCCCGTTGTCGCTAGTGAAGGCGCTTGTCCGCCAGGGGAGGGGGATCGAATTTCCTCGCTCCATTCGGCCAGGAGCTTGTTTTGTTTGTGGACTTGAATCTCGGAGTCTACTCGAGGAAAAACGATTAACCCTATCCCGATCAATAGCAGCAGCCATAAAGCGATTCCCATAATCCGACCCTTAAACACAAATTTGTTAATTAATTTCAATTTGTCACATCACGCTCCCCGCGTCGAAAAGTCGAAGTCTGGATATATCTACTACTATAGAATATGTTTCTATACAATTTCTGAAAAAGCGGGATTATGACACGATAAGATCAGAAATTGTTCAGTTTATTTTGGTAAGATGAGTTTTGTTTCATAAATAATGGGTTATTGGTACTAAATTTCGAGTATATTCGACAAAATATGCCATTACCATTTAGTTACAAAGTAGTGGTATCATATCTTTAATAGGAAAACAGATAAAGAAGTCATAGAGTTGAGCGTAGGAATGAGTCTTTTTTGGTTATTAAAGGAGTAGAGAACAATGAAGATGTTCGACGGGGATCGCGCCAAAAATGGAGTAAAAATTGTGATTTTTGCGTTAATACTGGCTGGGCTTACGGGTTGCAACTTTTTTGGCGGTACGGGAAAATCTACCGGACAATCGAGTGCGACTAACGAGCCAAGGAAACCTAACGTCGAGTTCAACGGAGAGATGAGCAAAGTCATTCCTAACGTCTACACGGCTAGGAAGGAACTGAGCCTCACGTTCAACGGATTAGGAGACAAAAAGACAATTTTAGCTTTGTTGGACGAACTAGACAATTATCACATTAAAGCTACTTTTTTCGTTCCGGGGATGAGGGTTGCGGAAGAGCCCGATCTCGTTAAGGAAATTGTAGCCAGAGGCCATGAGATCGAAAACAATACGTTGAATAGATTGGACATGACCAAATTAAGCTATGAGCAGATGGTAGATGAAATCGGATTAAGCAACGACGTCATCAAGAAAAATACCGGTATCACTCCTAAGTATGTAAGAACCAGATCGGGCGATTATAACGACAATGTACGTTTGGCGGCAGCCTACAATGGAATGGATGCTGTAGTCGTTTACAGTATGTTCCTGCATAACTGGCAACAGGAAAGCGACGACGAAAAGGAGTTATACGTTCGCAAGTACATAAATCGTGGCGGCATTATTACGGTAGATACGGAAGAAAACAACAACGTTGTCGAATCGATTCCTATTCTGGCGAGGGCGGCGGCCGAAGTCGGATACGGCTTTATCCCGCTTAGCCAACTGATCGAGCACGGCGGTATAAGAAAGCCTTACACGGAAATTAAAGGGTACGACGCGGTCAAGATTAACCCTAATTACAAAGACGCGAAATATAACCTGATATACGATAAGGAAACAGACAAAAAAGAGATCGCGCTAACGTTCGACGATTGGGGCACGGATTATACCATAACGAAAATTTTGGATATATTGGCCGAGCATGACGTGAAGGCGACCTTCTTCTTGCGGGCGAAGGGAGTCGAAGCGAATCCGAATTTGGCGAGAGCGATGATCGAGGGAGGTCATGATGTAGCCAATCACTCCTACACGCATCCGGTCGTAACGACATTATCGGCGGAAGCTTTGCAGGAAGATGTCGTCAAAGCCCATCAAGTGATTACGGAAGCTATCCAACAGCAACCAACGATGCTGTTCAGGCCGCCGACCGGAGAAATCGACGATCAAACGGCTAAAGTTATCGCAGCGATCGGTTACCCGGATATCGCCTTGTACGACGTCACGACGTTCGATTGGGATTCGAAAAACAGCGCGGAAGATATCGTGAACAGCATCATGAAGCAAACCGAGAACGGAAGCGTCATCCTACTGCACATGTTGGACGATATTCATACGATCGAGGCGCTGCCTACAGCAATCGAGCGGCTGAAGGAGAAAGGTTTTACGTTCGTTAAAATGGCGGATCTGATCGGTTTGAAGAAGTAATTGCAGGTCTAGGGGGAACGGAAAATGGGGCTATATGACAATATCGTTGATCGGTTAGAAGCGATTGCCGTCATCGGACTAGGTTACGTGGGCTTGCCTTTGGCAGTCGCTTTCTCGAAGAAAGCACGGGTTATCGGATTTGATGTAAGCGAGAAGAAAATCAACGATTATCTCGAAGGGAAAGATTCCACCGGAGATCTAGGAGATATGGCGATCAGAACATGTTCAGTAGCTTTCACATCCGATGAGTGCATGCTGGAGGGAGTCCGATTTTTCGTCGTTGCGGTGCCTACGCCGATCCAGAGCGGGAACGTTCCCGACTTGAGATACGTTCAAAGTGCTAGCCGCACGGTCGGACAAAAGCTAAGCAAAGGTTCGATCGTCGTATATGAATCTACCGTATATCCGGGAGTAACGGAAGAAATTTGCATCCCGATCCTTGAAGCGGAATCTGGATTGCGATGCGGAACGGATTTCAAAGTAGGCTATTCGCCGGAACGGATTAACCCGGGCGACAAGGTCCATCGGTTGGAGAACATCGTGAAGATCGTCTCCGGAATCGACGAAGAGACGACCGATACGGTAGCGAAGCTGTACGAGTTAATCATTGACGCAGGCGTCTATCGAGCGGAGAGCATCAAAGTGGCGGAAGCGGCCAAGGTTATCGAGAATGCGCAGCGCGATATTAATATTGCATTCATGAACGAACTATCGATGTTATTCAACCATATGGAAATCAACACGAAGGCCGTACTGAAGGCTGCTAGCACCAAATGGAATTTCCTCAACTTTAGTCCGGGCCTCGTAGGCGGGCATTGCATCGGAATTGATCCCTATTATTTGACTTACAAAGCGGAGGATACCGGGTATCGGTCGAAAATCATTCTCGCGGGTCGCCATATCAATGACGGTATGGGGAAATACGTCGCGCAAAATATCATTAAAATACTAGTGAAGAAAAAACTAGATTTTAGCCAAGCGAGAATCGGATTTCTAGGATTAAGCTACAAAGAAAATTCCGCCGACATAAGAAATACGAAAGTGACGGACATTCTTCAAGAATTGAATGAATACGGCATTGTTCCATACGTATCCGATCCGCTTGTTGACAAGCATGAGGTCTATCGGGAATACGGAATCGAAATGACAGAGCTATCCGAGATGAAAGATTTGAACGTGGTGGTTGTTACCGTTCCGCACGAGCCGTTCGCGATGATGAAAATCGGCGATTTCGATAAGCTGTACGGGAACGCGGAAATGAAGATCATGATCGATATTAAAGGGATTTATTCGAAATCTCTCTACGAGAGCGAAGGTTACCATTATTGGAGCCTTTGATTAAGGCCAGATCAGAGTGGGGGCAGTACCTTTGTTTAAGCTGAAGAGAAAAAAGAAAAAAATCGTAGAAGTACTGACCGTACCTCGGGAGGATAGGCGTACGTTATCCAACGTACCGGATCCCGAGAATATCCGATCCGCGGCCGACAGAAGAGGCGCTAAAGGGGATAAGGCCGATAACCTCGATGAGGACGCCGATTATCTAAACCGGCTACGCTTGCTCAGCCTTAGATACGTAGCGGATTTCGACGTAAGCGTCGTCGAGGAAGGCAAGAAGCATCGTAAAGGCATTAAAGGCAGCGCGGTCGATATTTCTTCCACGGGATTGCTTGTCGGTATTGAGCCCGGGATTGATCGATTTGAAGTCGGGGATCGGGTGAGTGTTCGTTTCAACATTCCGCCCGGAACGATGCCGGAGGGCTTCGAGCTAGCGGTTAATACTTACGCGACAGTGGTCAGAACCTTTAGCCGCGAGCATGACGGCCAAGAAAAGCTAATGCTGGCTGTTGAATTCATTAAGCCGTTAACCGAATATTTCCAAAGAAAAAGATGGGGCTATTCCGTGTACACAGCTAGCGGACTGTTGTTCGTAGCCGTTATCTTCATCATGTTGATGAGGGTCGAGAGCGTCATTTATTTCAAATATAATTTTTTGCTGTATTTATATAGTATGACCGCGGCCGCTTTCCTACTAAGCCGGTATTTGTTCGGGGCGTTATATAGGGAAGTTCCGGTTAATCCGGAGTATACGCCAGGGGTATCCATCATCATTCCTTGCTTTAACGAGGAGGAGTGGATACATAGGACGATTCTTAGTTGCGTGAATCAGGATTATCCGCTCGATAAGCTGGAAGTCATCGTCGTCGATGATCGCTCCACGGATAAATCCGTCGAACGGATTCAAGAAGTTCTGGATATGGTTCATCGAGAAGCGGAACGGTTTGAAACGAAGCAACGGTTGAAAATGCACGTGCTTGAAGTTAACGGAGGTAAACGAGTCGCATTGGTGAAGGGCGTGGAAATGGCCAAGCACGATTTGGTCGTGTTCGTCGATTCCGACAGCTTCCTCGAACCGACGGCCATCAAGCATCTGGTCCAGCCTTTCCAAGATCCGCGTATGGGCGGCGTAGCCGGCCGTACCGATGTCGAGAACAAATATACGAATTCGATTACCAAACTTCAGACGGTTCGTTATTATATTGCCTTCCGCATCATGAAAGCGGCGGAATCCTGGTTCGACTGCGTGACATGCTTGTCCGGACCGTTGTCCTGTTATCGGAAGGACTTGATTCTGAAACATTCCGAAGCGTGGCTTAACCAGAAGTTTCTTGGACAGCCTGCCACGTTCGGCGACGATCGGAGCATGACTAACTTCATTCTGAAAACCCATCGCACGGCTTATCAGGATTCCGCAATCTGCTCCACGATCGTGCCTTCGGATACGGGTGTGTTTTTGAAGCAGCAGATGCGTTGGAAACGTTCCTGGCTAAGGGAATCACTGCGGGCGGGCACGTTTATCTGGCTTAAAGAACCTTTCATGGCCTTGTTTTTCTATATCGGCCTTGTCGTACCTATCGCCGCTCCGGTTATCGTCCTGTACAACTTAGTTTACGTTCCGATATTCCATCATGTTTTCCCGGGCACATTCCTCATGGGATTGTTAATGATGGCCATGTTAATGAGCTTAGCCCATTTATTGTTCCGCAAGAGCAAGCTGTGGATTTTCGGGTTGGTGTTCTGTGTTTTCTACGAGCTGGTATTGCTCTGGCAAATGCCTGTCGCTTGGGTGACCTTCTGGAAGTCTACATGGGGAACAAGGGATACGCCGCAGGATATCGAAGCAAGAAATAAAAAAGAAGCTAGGAAACAAAAAAACAAAGACAGAATCGGGTTGCCTTTATAAGCAGTTCTTTGGGTGAGGGATGCAGGGATGAAGAAGAACAAGAACAACGCTCTGAATTACCGCAAAAAAAATCGAATGAAAGTCGTCAAGTCGATCTCTCAATTCGCTTTTTTGCTATTCGTGGGCTTCATATTGTTCCAAGTGCTCGTAGACATTAAGAAATACGAGGAACCGGATCGGTCAAAATGGACGAACGATAAAGGGTTTATCGCCATTTCCTATTTCGGGGTGAGCAGAACAGGAACGCCTAAGCTGATCGCCAAGCAACAGCTGGATCAGCAGCTTAAGGCTTTGAAAGACCAAGGATACGTCGCGATCTCTCAGCAGGATATCCTTGATTACTACGACAAAGGCAAGAAGCTTCCTGACAAAGCCATGTTCCTGAGCTTCGAGGATGGACGTAACGACTCCAGCTTATTTGCCCAGCCGTTGCTCGAGAAATACAACTTCAAAGCGACCTTCCTGTCCTACGCGAACAAGATGGGCAATAGCGACCGTAAATTCCTGCAGCCTGGCGACATGAAAAAAATGATGAAAAACGGATATTGGGAATTGGGGAGCAATGGTTATCGCCTTTCGTATATCAATGTCATCGATAGCGATGGCCAGTTTATCGGTATGAAAGACGAGAACGAGCTGAGGAACAAAATGAATATCGATTACTATAATCATTATTTAATGGACTTCATCCGTGATAGCAACATGATTCCCGTAGAGAACAGAGCGGAGATGGAAGCACGGATTACGGCGGATTATACCCAAATGAACAAGATCTATACCGATAAGCTCGGATTCGTGCCGAACGTCTATATGATCATGCATGCGAACGCGATGAACGGAAGCATGAATAGGCTCGTGTCGGACGTGAACTTGGCGAATATCCAACAAATCTTCAAAATGCACTATAATAGAGAAGGCGACTCTTTTAATTCCCTCTCGGATAGTAAATACGATCTGACGAGAATTCAACCTGCATCTTATTGGTTTACGAACCATTTGCTCATGAAGATCCGCGAAGATACGGCGCAGGAGATGAATTTCGTCCTCGGCGACGAATCCCGCGCGAAGGATTGGACGGTTGTCCATGGCGCTGCCCAATATATCGATAATAGAATCGCCCTGACTTCAGAGCCATCCGGCAAAGGGCTTCTCGAATTGAAGAACAGCGAGAAATACGAGGACATTCAACTTTCGACGAGCTTAAACGGCAATGTTGTCGGTAAGCAGACGTTGTATGCCCGATATAACCGGCAACAGGATTCCTATATCAGGGCGACAGTTAGTAACAATAGGCTTATCGTCGAACAGAAATTGCCCTTTAAATCCGCCGAGAAACTGTATGACGAGGAATTGGATGAAGTTCATTGGAACGAATCCGAACTCGCTTTGAATAAGGCGACGGTTTATTCGAAGGAACAAACATCCGTGATCGATCTGACGGAAGAACAACAGTATCCCGTGAATATCAACAACACAAGGAAGATTACCCTTTCCTTAATTGGCGATAAGATTAGCGTTACGGTGGACAAGCAGCAACTGTTGGCCGATCGGGTAATCGATGGTTCCATTCGAACGGGCTCCGTGGCCATCGAATCGGAGTATCACGAGCAGAACGAGAAAGATGATATCTATGATGGGGTGTTCGATGACGTAAAAGTCGTTGCGTTAGGAACGAACGGACAACAGCAAGCTACTCTATATAGCAATAGCTTCGTCGGCGTCCAGAAGTTCGTCAGCAGAATGCAGCGCGCTTTCGATACGACCATCGATTGGATGATCGATACTTTCTAATTCACCTATCAAGGAGTGCAGCGCACCATGTTTAATAAGCAGCCACCGCGCAAACGCGTTGCTCTAGGCATCATCTTAGTCGCTTTTATATCGGCGACTATTTTTCTTTATCTTATTAAGTTGGAAGCTTTCGGAGCGGGTAAGAAACCTCCGGTTACGGAACACGTGACCGAGCGTTCCGCATGGCTCGCCGACTGGCAATGGGAAACGGGGATGAAAGATCTTGAGAAGATCGCGGGTAAGCTGACCAGTTTACAAATGTTCGCCGCTTATTTCGACGGAAACGACCGCCTAATGTTTACCGAAGAGTTTCATGAAGTTCAGCCCAAATTGCTTGAGCTTGCGAACGAGAGCGTTCTGAAACATGTTGATTTAACCCTTGTTAACGATATCAAAAAGTCGGACGGAACCTCCGTCGCTCAGAAAGACACTTCATTAGTTGCGAGATTAACGGGTACGGAGGAAAGCAGGAGCAGCCACATTGCGGATATCGTAGCGGCTGTCGAGGCATATGGCTTTGGCGGAGTGGAAATCGATTACGAAAGAGTAGACAATGCCGATTGGAACAACGTTTCGTTGTTTCTATCGGATTTACAAACGAAGCTTCAGTCGATGGGGAAGACGCTCAGAGTCGTGCTTGAGCCTCGCGCGCCGATAGAGGAAGTGAAGCTGCCAGAAGGGCCGACTTATGTGCTGATGGCTTATAACCTGTACGGCGGGCATAGCGAGCCTGGTCCGAAAGCGGATCATGACTTTATTAAGAAGCTTGCCCTTCGCTTGAAGCATCTTTCCGGTAACCCCTATCTTGCTTTGTCTACGGGGGGATTCGACTGGAATGAGCAATCAGGCAAGGTTACTTCTTTGACGGAGAAACAAGCCGCTGATCTATCAAAACTTAGCAGATTTTCGCCCGCGAGAGATGCCGACAGCGGGAGTCTCTATTTCGAATATACGGACGCCGATCAAGCGAAGCATACCGTATGGTACGCGGACGAAGTAACCCTTGCGGATTGGATCGATACCGCTAAGAAGGCCAAATGTTATAATATCGCGATTTGGAGACTCGGCGAATTGGGAGAGGGTACGTTACAAGCGGTTTGATCCGCTTCTAACGTGCCTTTTTTGTTTTGGAATATTTTTCATCGGGAAAGGACAAACTAAAGGGAAGATAAAACTTGGCCGTATTTCGGCCGTAGGAGGGGGAGCCACTTTTGGCCTGTAAAGATACGCATAGATCAGGTTTGCGCTCGTTGTCTTGCCTATTAGTTTGGTCATTAACGGCAGCACTGATGATTCCGTCTATTGCTTTGGCGAAAGAACCGACGCCAAGCAAAGCGATCACCGACATGGCAGCAAGCGCCAGATCCGCTATTCTAATGGATGCGGATAGCGGGACTATCATTTACGAGAAGAACAGCAACGCTGCCTTGCCGCCTGCCAGCATTACGAAAATCATGACGATGCTGTTGGTGATGGAGGCCATCGATGAAGGCAGGCTAAAGTTAACCGATAAAGTACAAGCAAGCGAATATGCGGCATCCATGGGCGGATCGCAGATCTTCCTGGAACCGGGCGAGGAGATGAGCGTCGACGAGATGCTGAAAGGCGTCGCTCTCGCTTCTGGTAACGATGCCTCCGTTGCGCTTGCGGAGAAACTTGGGGGAAGCGAACAGCAATTCGTTGCGATGATGAACGAAAAAGCTGCCGAGCTCGGGATGAAAAACACGAAATTCATGAATTGCAACGGACTACCCGCCGAAGGCCATGTTTCTTCAGCGCACGATATCGCCCTCATGTCGCGAGAGTTGCTTAAATACGAGAACATCACGAAATATACAGGGCTTTATCAAGACTATTTGCGCAAAGGAAGCCCAAAGCCGTTCTGGCTCGTCAACACGAATAAGCTTGTCCGGTTTTATAGCGGAGCGGATGGATTGAAGACCGGGTTCACAAGCGAAGCGAAGTTTTGCCTATCGGCTACGGCACGTAGAGATAATTTGCGCCTGATCGCTGTCGTCATGGGCGAGCCGAATACGAAAACCCGCAATGCCGAGGTTTCCCATCTGTTCGACTATGCTTTCGCTCAATATACTAACGTACCGATCTACAAGAAAGGCGATCCAATCGGAACGTTATCCGTGGAGAAAGGCAAGATAGACAAAATTCCTCTTACCGCCAAGCATTCTTACAGCGTGCTGCTTAAGAAAGGCGATGCCGGCAAAGGAATTCGCCATGAGCTCGTGCTTAATCCTGACGTCAAAGCGCCGATAGAAATCGGACAGCCCGTCGGGAAGCTTATTGTATACCGAGGTAACGACGTATTGACGGAATTTCCGGTGGAGTCGCCTATGGCGGTGAGCAAAGCCGGTTGGTGGACGCTGCTCCGCAGAACAACAGGGCAACTTTTCTTCTCCAATTAGCGGTTTCGTGGCGGTTAGACGGTGTTTGCGTCGCCGCCTCTTTGCCGTATTTTGTCGAATTGGGCAACGTTACTTCTAGTTTTGTCGGGTGGCAGGAATGGGAGAGCTATCCGTAGAATTGGAGACGATGCAAAGGATTGGCGATCGATCCCCGAGCTTCATGTTCTTCGGATCGGTCTAGCTAGCGTGACGAGCATAGCTCGCACTATGGGGAAGGGGAAATGGGCATGAGCTTACAGGTCGAGCTGGAGCAGCATCGTAACGTATTAATCGTTCGTCTGAGAGGAGAGTTGGACCATCATACGGCGGATATCGTCCGGTTTAAGATGGAAGATGCGATATTAAGAGGCCGGTGCGATCACGTCGTTCTGAGCTTGAAAGATTTAACTTTCATGGATAGCTCAGGGCTCGGTGTCGTCCTCGGGAGGTATAAACTGGTCAAAAGCCGCGGCGGCAGAATGGTCGTGTGCGATACCCAGTCTAGCGTTAAGAGGTTGTTCGAGCTATCGGGATTGTTCAAAATCTTATCTTTCTACGATAACGAACGTTCTGCCGTTGCCAGTCTGGAGGTCGTATCATGAGCGGACATAATCACATGAAGCTATCGTTTGCGAGTCGATCCGAGAACGAGGCATTCGCCAGAATAACCGTTGCCGCTTTTATCACCCAAATGGATCCGACGATGGAGCAATTGGACGAGATCAAGACGGTCGTATCCGAAGCGGTGACCAATGCCATCATACACGGGTATGACGGAAGCTCTGAGGGAATCGTTTACGTAGAAGCGGAGATAGACGGAGATACGGTCACGATTTCCATTAGCGATCATGGCAAAGGAATCGAAGATTTGGAGCTTGCGCGTCAGCCGCTGTTTACTTCCCGTCCGGAGCTGGAACGCTCGGGGATGGGATTTACGATCATGGAAAATTTCATGGACGCTTTCGAAGTGGTCAGTACGGAGACCGGCGGAACTTCTCTGAAGATGAAAAAACGGATCGAGTCCAAAAAAGCTTTATTTAATTAAAAACCGTGCGGCAGGGGTTGGAGGCATGGAAACGGAATGGAAACGATCGTCTCCGCCGGCTTACTTGGATGACAGTGAAGTTAAGCGCTTGATAGCGCTTAGTCAATCCGGAGATACGACCGCGCGCGACACGCTCGTAAACAGTAATATTCGATTAGTATGGTCGGTCGTCCAGCGGTTCTCGAACCGGGGGTACGATAGCGATGACCTGTTTCAAATCGGGTGTATAGGGCTGCTTAAGTCTGTCGATAAGTTCGATCTCTCGTACGACGTGAAGTTTTCAACTTACGCCGTTCCGATGATTATCGGAGAGATTCAAAGATTTCTTCGCGATGATGGCACGCTTAAGGTAAGCCGTTCGCTTAAGGAAATGGCAAACCGCGTGCGCAAGGTTAAAGACGAGTTGTCGAAAAGAAACGGGCGCGCGCCAACGATCAGCGAAGTGGCGGAGGAAATCGGCGTAACTCCGGAGGAAATCGTGTTTGCCCAAGAAGCGAATAAACCGCCGGCTTCGATTCACGAGACGGTGTTCGAGAACGATGGGGATCCGATCACTCTCATGGATCAGATCGCCGATGAATCCCAGGAACGATGGTTCGACAAGCTTGCCTTGACGGAAGCGATCCAAGGGTTAAGCGAACGCGAACGCCTCATCGTCTATCTCCGCTACTTCCGCGATCAAACGCAATCCGAAGTGGCCGGTCGTCTAGGCATTTCGCAAGTTCAAGTCAGCCGTCTGGAGAAAAAAATTCTTCAGAACATCAAGGATCAGATCGCCCAGTAACTATTCTTCAATTTCTAAGGTTGCCTCGTGCAACCTTTTTTCCGTTTTCCGACTATATTGGACGATTGTTCCCCATACTAAGCAAACTGAACGCAAGGGGGAGGGAGACGTAAGTGGAGCTTTCACCTTCGGAATCCAAGGTCGTATATGTTCGAATGCGCCGTAGAGCCGTCGTTCGCCCTCGTGCCATCGTATCTCTAGGCGATGTCGCGAGACTGGTCACCGAGGATCAGTTGCAGCAAAGGCTTAGAAGGCTTCCGCTGCACCGGATTACCGACAAAGACGGCAACCTGCTACTCATCGATATGCTGCAAGTCGTAAAAGCGATCCGCGAAGCCGAACCCGGCATGATCATCGAGACGTTCGGCGAGCCGCACGTGCTGCTCGAAATTTCTCCGGGAGGAGAAGTGAAACCCCGTAAAGTGGTACTGGTACTGGCGTGGTTGTTGCTTTTCTTCGGATCGGGAATGGCGATGATGAATTTTCATGCCGACGTGAATATGCCCGCCGTACAGCGCCGGATTACCGAATTAATTACCGGGCATGCCAGTTCGCATCCGTGGCTCTTTCAGATTCCTTATTCCATCGGCGTAGGGATGGGGATGCTTCTATTCTTCAACAGGCTGCTGCGCAAACGGCTCAATGACGAGCCAAATCCGCTAGAAGTCGAGATGTTTATGTATCAAGAGAACGTCAATCATTACGTCATTACGGAAGAATATCGCAAAAAACATGAGAATCAGGTGGGAGGAGACGGTGACTGAATTATTGCAGGGCATACTGGTGGGGGTTGTCGGATTAGCCGGAGGTTTTTCGGTTGGAAGTGCGTTTGTCGCCTTGTTAATCGTGTTGGATCTGATCCCGAGGCTTGTTCAGTTAACGCGGGCGTATCGCCGATCTTCGATATTCGAGTCTAGTATATTGTTGGGATCGCTCTATTGGATCTGCGCGGATTTATTCGATTGGTCCTATAGGCTTCCGGCGAAGCTGCTGTTACTCCCGGCTATTTTCCAGGGTTTATTCGTGGGCATGTTCGCGGCGGCATTGACGGAAGTACTGAATGTCATTCCGATCGTCTCGAAAAGGTTCAAGCTTAAGCCGTATTTATTGCCTTTGTTGATGGCGATGGTGCTCGGGAAAGTGACCGGTTCGCTAGTCGACTGGTTATGGCTGCACCCTTAGAAGGTTACCAATGACCGGCTTTAGTCAAGCTGGAATTGTGCGTGAAATAGAGGAGCGTGAGCGAGATGGAAACGACAGAGCATGGCAGCATGGATTTGGAGCATGCCATACATCCCGGCATCGGCCAGCCAGGCGAACAAGATCAAGAGCAAGATCGGCGGAATAAGAAAGCCGAGCCTGCAACGCCCAAAGAAGATCCCAACGCCTCCGAGCAGGCTCGCAAATCGCAGCAAAAAATTCCGAGCGACATAGACAGTTGGAAAGAGTCGCTCAAGAAGTCGATCGGATTGGATAAGAGCTTCGAGGTTCAGGTGCGCGAGATGGTGTTCGGCGGCAGAAGGGTCGCTCTCCTGTTTCTGAGCGTCTTCGCGAAAGATACCGCGCTCACGGAAATTATTAAGCGTCTTACTTACGTTGAGCCGGATAGCCAGATGGATCACGATGCGATGCACGCCTTCCTCGAACTTTATTTGCCCGCCATCCAGATCAGGAAAACGACCTCCTTCCCGCAAATGATTGACGATGTATTAGTTGGGAACACAGCTTTCTACGTGGACGGAGAGCCGGCTGCATTGCTCATTGACGCGAAGTCGTTTCCCGGACGCAATCCGGAGCAGCCTTCGCTCGAGAAGGTCGTGCGCGGAAGCCAAGACGGGTTTACCGAGACTTTGCTCGTCAACGTAGCGCTCATTCGGAGAAGGCTTCGCGACCCTAATTTGCGCTTCGAGATTATGAAGGTCGGCCGTCGTACGCAAACGGACGTCTGTATCGGATATATCGATGATATCGCCAACACGGAGCTAGTGGAATCTATTCGGGACAAAATCAAAGCGATTAACATTGACGGGATTCCTCTAGCGGACAAACAATTGGAAGAGATGACGGTTAGCAGCAGTTGGAGTCCGTTTCCGCTCGTTCGATATACGGAAAGACCGGATGTCGTCGCCGCGCAGCTTCTCGATGGGAGCGTTACCCTTATCGTCGATACCTCCCCAAGCGCTATGTTGCTTCCGACAACCTACTTCGACCTTGTCCAGCACGCAGAGGAAAATCGCCAAAATCCTTTCATGGGAACGTATATGCGCTGGGTAAGGTATTTGGGTATGCTGGCCTCGCTTTTCTTGATGCCGCTCTGGTTTCTATTCAATGAGAGGCAAATGCTGCGACCGGAATGGCTATGGTTCGTCGGCGCGGATAAAGTCGGGCAAATCCCGTTGATCCTGCAATTTCTAATCGCCGAGATCGGCGTAGATCTGCTTAGGCTCGCCGCCGTGCATACGCCCGCTCCGCTCGTTACCGCAATGACTTTGCTATCCGCTATCTTGATCGGAGATATCGCGGTCAAGACGGGCTTGTTCATTAACGAGGTTATTTTGTATATGGCAGTGTCTGCCATCGGGATGTTCGCGACGCCGAGCTACGAGCTTGGCCTTGCTAATCGGATCGTTAGGCTTGCGTTGCTGCTCGCCGTATTTTTCTTCCATGAGATCGGTTTCGTCGTCGTAACGACTTTCGTATTTTTATTTCTGGCTCTGGAGAGGTCGTTTAACGCCCCCTATTTGTGGCCGTTCTTGCCATTTAACGCTGCTGCGCTGCGTAATATCATTTTCCGTCAGCCTCTAACGAATAATAAGAAACGCTTGTCGTTGTATCGGACGAAGAAAAACCGCAAGCAGCCCGTGTGAAGGTAATAATGCAAATGTTGTGGCAAATCCTCCATTTCCCCGGGGGAGGTTTTCCGCTATACTCAGGATATATAGTGCAAACGCCGGAATCTGGTCGAAGACTGACTGTTGCCGGAAATTTCGCCAAAGGGGAATAAGATATGTTTTTGCATGGAACTAGCAAAATTAACAGCAAAGGTCATCTTGAGATCGGCGGCTGTGACGTTACGGACTTGGCACAACAGTTCGGAACGGCTTTATACATCGTAGATGAAGCTCTTGTGCGCCAACGCGCGCGCGAATTCATGGAAGCTTTCAGGGAGACAGGACTTCGCCATCAGGTCGCATACGCTTCCAAAGCATTTTGCGTCATGGCGATGTGCCGCGTAGTGGAAGAAGAGGGAATGAGCCTGGACGTCGTGTCCGACGGAGAATTGTACACGGCACTGCAAGCCGGATTCCCGGCTGAACGTATTCATTTCCACGGCAACAACAAAACGCCGGAGGAAATTATCATGGCGCTGGACGCAGGCATCGGATGCTTCGTCGTAGATAACTTTAACGAATTGCAGTTGTTGAACGCACTTGCCGCCGACAAGGGCAAACGCGTAAACGTGTTGCTGCGCATTACGCCGGGAGTCGAAGCCCATACGCATGATTATATTTCGACCGGTCAGCAAGATTCCAAATTCGGTTTCGACCTTGGCAACGGCACGGCGTTCAAGGCGATCGAGACGGCTATCGGCTTGCCGAACCTGAAAGTGTTGGGCGTTCATTCCCATATCGGCTCGCAAATCTTCGAAGTAGAAGGTTTCCGCATGGCCGTCGAGAAGGTTGCTGCGTTCGCGGTAGAAATTCGCGATAAGCTTAACCATACGTTCACTGTTCTTAATTTGGGCGGCGGATTCGGAATTCGTTACGTGGAAGGCGATCAGCCGCTTCCGGTCGGCGTATACGTGCAAGCTATCGCCGACGCGGTACGCACGACTTGCGAGAACGCGAACTTTGCATTGCCGGAAGTATGGATCGAACCGGGCCGCAGCATTATCGGAGACGCGGGAACGACTTTGTATACGGTAGGGACAAGCAAGGATATCCCTGGCGTTCGCAAATATATCGCCGTTGACGGAGGTATGACCGACAATCCTCGCCCCGCGTTGTACGAATCTAAATACGAGGCTGTTCTGGCTAATCGCGCGAACGATACGCTTGAAGAAGTCGTATCCGTAGCCGGCAAATGCTGCGAGAGCGGAGATATGTTGATTTGGGACTTGAAACTGCCAGCCGTCCAGTCGGGAGATTTGCTAGCGGTTTTCTGTACGGGAGCATACAACTATGCGATGGCGAGCAACTATAACCGCATTCGCCGTCCGGCTGTCGTGTTCGTAAAGGACGGCCAAGCAGATCTCGTCGTTGCCCGGGAAACGTACGATAACATCGTTGGCAATGATGTCATTCCTGCTCGCTTGCAGAAACAAACCGTAACGAAGTAAACAAGACTCTATTTCATATGCAAAGACATCATACCTAAGAGATTGGGCTATGATGTCTTTTTTTATTTAGAAGGATTCGCGCGGAATTTGTCGAAGAGAGAAGAATGATGAGTAAAAGCAAAACGTTATGGATTACGGTATTGTTCGTGCTAGCCATTACAGGCATTCGATTGATATGGATAACTTTGCAGGCGCCGCCGGAGCATCCCCATGCGGTTCAAGGCGTGCTGGATCTGCGGAATTGGGACATGAATTCCAAACATTCGATCACTTTGGATGGCGAATGGGAATTTTATCCTAACCAGCTTATTATGAACGGGGATCAGAAGCCTGAAGCTAAGACTGGCTTTATTCAAGTGCCGGGAAGCTGGAAATCATCCTTTCCCGATTCGAACTCCCCGATCGGATATGGATCCTATCGATTACGCATTCTTGTGAATCCATCGGATAAAGATCATATATACGCGTTTAGAGTAATGGAGATCGTCAACTCTTCGGAATTGTTCGTTAACGGCCGTCAGATTGCTCATGCGGGTAAACCGGCGTCTAGCCATGAGGAATACATACCGCGAAGAATGCCTTACTCCGAGGTTTACACGACCGATTTGGACGTTCTTGACGTAGTCATACACGTAGCCAATTATGTCAATCCGAAACTCGGCGGTATTACGCATTCGATCAAATTCGGAGACCATACACCGGTATTGAACGAATTAGGGTTTTCGGTCGGAGCACAGACATTAGTAAGCTTCTTGCTTCTCCTTCACGTAGTTTATGTTTGTATTTTATATTTTCTAGGTACTCCCCGAAAGGTATTGATTACTTTCGCATTGCTTACCTTTAGCGCGATTCTCATGACTTTGACGGACGATGATCTGCTATTGTTGATGTGGCTTCCCATTAATTACTCTTGGACTGTTAAATTACAGCACGTATCGCTCATTCTCGCCGGATTGCTCCTGTTGCGCTTTATCACGCAATTGTTGCCGGAATATTCGAAGAATAAATATTTAAAATATTATTTCATGTTAAGCTCTTTTACTATAATCGTTATTTTATCGGCTCCGGTTTCGTTCAATTTGCAGATATTACTTTATTCTTTTCTGATTCTTCTTATCCCGGGCATTGCCGTACCCATGATCATTCTTCGATCGGCGGTGCGGGGCGATAAGGATGTTATATTCCTGCTGCTCGGCGTAATTGCATTAATGACGAACGCGATCTGGGGGTTTATTAAGAATACATACTGGACCGATCTGAACTATTATCCCGTGGATCTCATTATTACTTTTTTGTTGATTGCCGCCTATTGGTTCAAACGTTTTTTCCGGACTTCCATGCAGACGCAAAATTTGGCCGAGAAGCTTCAGAAGGCGGACAAGCTGAAAGATGATTTTCTTGCGAACACTTCCCATGAATTGAGAAATCCTTTGCATGGCATTCTTAATTTCGCCCAATCCGTGCTGGATACGAGCGAGGGCAAGCTGGACACCGACAATACGAAAAAGCTAAAGACGCTAATTACGGTAGGCAAACGCATGACTTTCTTGCTGAATGACCTACTCGAACTCAATCGTCTCAAGGAACGCGGGATCGCGCTACATACCGCTCCCACGCGTATTCAACCGCTCGTTCTGGGCGTGATGGACATGCTTCGCTATTTGGTCGAAGGTAAACCGGTGCAATTGTCGAATACCATCCCGGACGGCTTTCCGGCCGTCGTTGCCGATGAGAATAGGCTCATCCAAATTCTATTTAATCTCGTTCATAATGCGGTCAAGTTTACGGATGTAGGCCATATCACGGTTGGAAGCGTCATTAGAAACGGGAAAGCATGGATTATTGTCGCGGATTCCGGCATAGGGATGGACGCGGAGACGCAAGGGCGAATTTTCGAACCCTATGAAAAGGGCGATAACAGTATGACGGCGATAGGGGGCGGGCTTGGCCTTGGGTTAAGCATTAGCAAGCAGCTCGTCGAGCTCCATGGCGGTGCGTTACAAGTAAGTTCCGTACTTGGAAAAGGAACCGAATTCAGCTTCGAATTACCGCTTTCGAGTCACTATGATGGACTATCGACGATGGATCATCCATTTTCTTTAATGGCCGTTACGGAAGAAGAAACTTCAAAAAGAGCTCGCGCGGAAAATGAACCTATTGTCGAGCAGACGGTTGAACGTATTACGGATAAACTAAGCGTATTAGCAGTTGACGATGATTCGGTTAACCTTAGCGTCCTAGTTAATATTCTTTCTCCTGAAATTTATGACATCGTTACGGTGACCTCCGGCGAGGAGGCTCTTGCTAACTTGGATAGAAGAGAGTGGGATTTAGTCATCGCCGACGTCATGATGCCGCGTATGTCCGGGTACGAGCTATCGCACGCGATCCGCGAACGATTCTCCATTACCGAACTGCCGATTTTGCTGCTCACGGCGAGAAGCCAACCCGAGGATATCGAAGCAGGATTCCGTTCCGGCGCCAATGATTACGTGACTAAACCCGTGGATGCGCTGGAACTTCGTTCGAGGGTTCGTGCGCTAACCGAACTGAAAAAATCGGTCCGCGAGCGGCTCAGAATGGAAGGGGCTTGGCTTCAAGCGCAGATTCAACCCCACTTCCTGTACAATACGCTCACCGCGGTAGCCGCTCTAAGCGAAATCGACACTTCGAGAATGCGCTCCTTGCTAGAAGCGTTCAGTAATTATTTGCGGTGCAGCTTCGATTTTCAGAACGCGGAGCAATTGGTGACGTTGCAGCACGAGCTTGACCTCGTACGTTCCTACCTATATATCGAAAAGGAGCGATTCGAAGATCGGCTGGAAGTGACGTGGGAAGTGAACGAAGCCAGCTTCTTGCGCATTCCTCCGCTCACGATCCAGCCCCTAGTGGAGAATGCCGTAAGGCATGGGATCATGAAGCGCTCCCGAGGGGGAGGGGTTCGCATCCGCGTCGTGGAATACGAGGAATACGCGGAAATTTCGATCAAGGATAACGGCGTCGGCATCGAAGCGGATAAACTCAAACGCATATTGGATCCTCAATCGGCTAATGCGGAGAAGGGGATCGGCTTGCTGAACACGGATCGCCGCTTAAAGCAAATTTATGGCAAAGGCCTTCAAATCAGCAGCTTTCCGAACGGCGGAACGACGGTGACCTTTAGAGTGACTAGGAACAATTCCTCCGATTAGAGGAAGGCAGCTGCTTTCATTCGATCCTACTCTTGTTGTACAATAGAGCGATATGATCTAAGGAGGATATTTAATTGTCTAAACAAGCGATAATCAAAATGGCAGACGGAAACGAAATTAATCTTGAATTGTTCAACGAGGATGCTCCGAACACGGTAGCTAACTTCGAGAAATTAGCGAATGAAGGATTCTATGACGGAATTCCTTTCCACCGCGTTATTCCGGGTTTTGTTGCGCAAGGCGGATGCCCGAACGGCAATGGAACTGGAGGACCAGGATACTCGATCAATTGTGAACACAACATTAATAAACACGACCGCGGTAGCTTGGCTATGGCGCATCGCGGACCGAATACCGGCGGAAGCCAGTTCTATATTTGCTACAACCCGCAACCTCATCTGGACGGCGTGCACACTGTCTTCGGCAAAGTGACGTCCGGCATGGAGCATGTGGACGCGCTTAAAGGCCAAGAAAAAATGGAATCTATCCGCGTAAGCTAGTGGATTGCCTCTTGTATCAAAACCTGAGTTCATGCCTTGTTGGAGGCGGGACTCAGGTTTTTTTTGGGATGGAAACGGTTTATATTAATTATGCGGTAAACTTGTTATTTAATTCCTAGTGTATCACTTGCAATTTGTAAGTGGGGATGGTACACTTCTTTTCAATAAGTTGCTTACCTTCGGGGCGGGGTGTAATTCCCCACCGACGGTGATCGGCCGTTATGCTACTCGAACAATGATGAGAGCAGCGTGCAGCCGTCAGTCCGTGACCCGTCATCGCTACTTCCGGAACAACCGGTGGGCGTGGTGCGGTGGACCTGGTGAAAATCCGGGACCGACAGTTAAAGTCTGGATGGGAGAAGGAAGCGCAGCGGCCAAGCCGTGTCCATAGCAAGTAACATAGTCGTAGGCATATAGAATGGATGAACGACAACGTCAGTTATTGTTCTTTTTTTCACAAACCTGTGGCTATAGCAGGCTGTTTCCATATGCATGTTGACGGATATCGTCTATCATGTGCAGGCAGCTTCTGTTCGATTTGCTCATCAAGACACGCATTGAAGGTCTATTTATCGCTGTGCATCTACCACCCCCGAGGCTACGACCTCGGGGGTTTTCTGTTTGAAAATGTCCAAACAGGCCTGAAGGTACGGGAGGGAGAGGTGCCTATGGAATTGTTGAATGATGATTATTACATGCAGCTTGCATTGAATTTAGCGGGAGGCGCAACCGGTCAAACCGGCGTGAATCCCGTTGTCGGCTGCGTCGTCGTGAAAGATGGCCGAATCGTCGGAATGGGTGCCCATCTGAAACGCGGCGAAGGTCACGCCGAAGTACTAGCGCTGAATATGGCGGGTGAGCAAGCAAAGGGAGCGACGGCTTATGTAACGCTGGAGCCTTGCAGCCATCATGGTCAGACTCCGCCATGTTGCGAACGTCTTATCGCGGAAGGCGTCGGGAGAGTCGTTGTCGCTACGGTGGATCCTAATCCGTTAGTTGCAGGCAGCGGAATTAGACGATTACGGGAAGCGGGAATTCAGGTTGAGGTAGGAGTGCTAGAAGCCGATGCCGTCCAATTGAATGAAGCGTTCAACAAATTTATCGTGACAGGGCGCCCTTTCGTCACGCTAAAGACTGCGTTATCCCTTGATGGACGTATTGCTACGCGCACCGGTCATAGCCGCTGGATAACCGGTTCCCAATCGAGAGAGGCCGTGCATACGCTTCGCCATCGCCATAGCGCGATTATGGTGGGTGCGGAGACGGTGCTTGCGGACGATCCGGAGTTGACGACGCGTTTAAGCGTTCCCGGCCTGAACCCAACGAGAATCGTCGTCGATTCTAGGCTCAGAGTCCCTCATGAAGCGAGGGTGCTGAATGATTCGGCGCCCACGATCGTATTGACGACCGATCGATCCGATGAGGTCAAGGCCGGCCTCCTTCGCCAACATGGCATCGAAGTGCTACGTTGCGGCTCCGATGAACGCGTCGATCTGACGATCGCGATGGAGTCGTTAAGCAAACGCGGGATCAGCTCGATTTTACTAGAAGGTGGAGGCGTGCTGAACGGAGCAATGCTGGAAGCCGGTCTGGTAGATAAGCTTATGCTGTTCTACGCTCCGATTGTCGTCGGCGGGGATGGGGCACCATCCGCTTTCCAATTCAAAGGACCCGAAGAGATGTCGTCCGCCTTGCGCCTGAGTCGAGTATCGATGCAGACGTACGGCGATGACTGGTGTATTACGGGATATCCTGCGGTCAATTCGGCCGAGACGGAATCGGTGGCTTTTGCCCTTAAGGAGGAGAAATCATGTTCACAGGACTGATCGAAGAAATGGGTACGCTGAGGTCTGTTCAACGTCGGGGAGAAGCGATGATTCTTAGCATTTCCGCTTCTAAAGTGCTATCGGACGTGAAGCTTGGCGATAGCATCGCTGTTAACGGCGTTTGCCTGACCGTGGTCGAATTCGATCGAACAACGTTCGCGGTGGATGTCATGCCGGAAACCTATCGGCTCACGACTTTACAATCCATTCAAACGGGTAGCCCGTTAAATCTGGAGAGGGCTATGATGGCCGGGGGAAGATTCGGCGGCCATCTCGTACAAGGACATGTTGACGGGACGGGAACGATAAGAGGCAGAACGGCAGAAGCGAACGCGGTCGTATTTACGATCGAGCCGAATAACCCGGAACTGCTTAGGCATATGGTGCAGCAAGGCTCGGTAACGCTCGACGGAATTAGCTTAACGATCGTATCGGTCGATAGGGACTCCGGTACCTTTACCGTTTCGATCATACCGCACACGCTGCGTGAAACGGTGCTTCAAGTGAAGCAACCGGGGGAAGTTTTGAATATCGAATGCGATATTTTAGGTAAGTACGTCGATCACCTGCTGGGTTTGCGGGAGGGGAAACCTGCACGCAAATCTGGCGGATTAACGGAGTCCGTTCTGCGCGATAATGGATTTATGTGAAAGGAGCGAGAAGCATGACACACAAACATTTTGACCCGATTGAAGATGCGATTTATGATTTAATGAGAGGCAAGGTCATCATTGTCGTCGACGACGAGGACCGGGAGAATGAAGGAGATCTCGTCGCGCTTGCGGATAAAGCTACGCCGGAGGTCATTAACTTCATGATCCGCGAAGCGAGAGGGCTGCTGTGCGTACCGATTACGCAAGAGAGAGCGGAAGCTCTTGACCTGCCGCCAATGGTCAGTCACAATACGGATTATCACGGTACGGCATTTACCGTCTCGGTAGATCACATATCGACAACGACGGGCATATCCGCCCCCGAGCGTTCCATATCCGTTCAAGCGCTGATCGATCCGGCCGCAAAGCCAGGCGACTTCCGCAGACCGGGACATATATTCCCGTTAATCGCGAAAGACGGAGGCGTGCTAAGACGAGCCGGGCATACGGAAGCGGCGGTTGATCTGGCTAAAATGTGCGGATCTCCTCCAGCGGCAGTCATCTGCGAGGTTATTAAGGAAGATGGCACGATGGCTAGATTGCCCGACTTAGAAGTGTTCGCTAAAGAACATTCCTTAAAGTTGATTACGATCAAGGACTTGATCCACTACCGCAACGAGAAGGAAAAGCTCGTCAAGAGAGAAGTCGAAGTGAGAATGCCAACCGACTTCGGTACTTTTCAAGCGATTGCTTATACGAACGAAGTCGACAACAAAGAACATGTCGCTTTCGTTAAAGGCGAGATTGACGGCTCTAAGCCCGTGCTAGTCCGCGTCCATTCGGAATGCTTGACGGGAGACGTGTTCCACTCCCATCGGTGCGATTGCGGTCCTCAACTGGAAGCCGCGCTAAAGCAAATCGATGAGAACGGAAGCGGAGTGCTTCTGTATATGAGGCAGGAAGGCCGCGGAATAGGCTTGATTAATAAATTGCGGGCTTATCAATTGCAAGAACAAGGTTTGGACACGGTAGACGCGAATATCAAATTAGGTTTTGCACCTGATTTGAGGGAGTATGGTATCGGAGCCCAAATTCTGAAAGATATCGGCATTCGGGATATTCGTCTCTTGACGAACAATCCGCGTAAAATCAAAGGTCTGGAAGGTTACGGGCTCAACGTCGTTGAACGCGTGCCGATTCAAATGACCGAGAACGAAGACAACACGGGTTATTTGCACACGAAAAAAGCGAAGCTGGGTCATCTATTGTCTTTCAAAGGCGATCCGGATTATGAAATTTAATTTAAATCACCCAATAATCGATTTTCTATCTAAGAGAGGATGAATGACATGTCAGTAGTATACGAAGGTCACTTAATTTCCAAGGGGTTAAAATACGCGGTTGTCGTCGGAAGATTTAACGAGTTTATTACGTCTAAATTGTTAGGCGGGGCGCTGGACGCGCTTAAGCGTCATGGAGTGGAAGAGAACGAAATTGAGATCGCTTGGGTACCGGGAGCGTTCGAAATTCCTTTTATCGCCCAGAAGCTTGCGGAGAGCGGCAAATATGACGCTGTCATTACGCTAGGTGCGGTTATTCGTGGGTCTACTCCGCATTTCGACTTCGTGTGCAATGAGGTTGCGAAAGGCGTTGCGGCGATTTCGCTGAAATCGGGCGTTCCGACGATTTTCGGAGTGCTTACGACGGACAGCATCGAGCAAGCGGTTGAGCGTGCAGGCACGAAAGCCGGCAATAAAGGCTGGGAAGCTGCGACGACTGCGATCGAAATGGCTAATTTGTCTCGTGCAATCTCGGGCTAATGATATAATAGGTAGTAAAATGTGTACTTGCTTCATGTAGGGGGAGAAACACGCGTGGCAATGTTGTACAAGCTGGAAACGTTCGAAGGGCCGCTCGATTTGCTGCTGCATCTCATCGACAAAGCAGAAATCGATATTCAGGATATTTCGATCAACGAGATCACGGATCAATACATGGAGTATCTGGCGGCCATGCAGGAGTTGGAGCTTGACATTACCAGCGAGTTTCTCGTCATGGCGGCGACGTTGCTATCCATGAAGAGCAGGCAACTGCTTCCGAAGCCGCCCGTCACCGAGGAACCATGGCTTACGGTTGATGACGACGAGTATTTGGATCCGCGCGAAGAACTCATTCGCAAGCTGATCGAATACCGTAAGTTCAAATCCGTCGCCGGACAGCTTCGGGAGAAAGAATGGGATCGAAGCCAAGTGTACACGCGCGAGCCTGCGGATTTATCTCCTTTCGAGAAGGTAATCCAGACCAATCCGGTTGAAGGGCTTCACGTCGACGATCTGGTCAACGCGTTTCAGAAGGCGATGCGGCGATTGGCCGGTAGACATCGGGTATCTTCCATCCGCAAAGACGAGATTTCCGTGAAGGATCGTATTTTCGATATCATCGAGACGCTTAAGAGCCGGACTCATGACGGGAAATTGCTTTTTTCCCAATTGCTTGGAGACGGGGATGACCGCGAGGAAATCGTCGTCACTTTCCTTGCAATACTCGAGTTGATGAAGCGGAAGTGGATTTCATGCCATCAGAACGCTTTATTCGACGAAATCGTGTTGACGTGGACGGGGAGAGAGGATAACAATGGATTACTCGACATTGAAATCAGTACTTGAAGGATTGCTGTTCGTATCCGGCGACGAAGGAATCAGCGCCAAGACGGCTGCCGAAGTGGTCGAGACGGACATAGAAGTCGTCAAGGACGTGCTGAAGGATCTCCAGAAGGAGCTCACCAAGAAAAACCGCGGAATCCGGATCGCCGAAGTCGCCGGAGGGTATCGGTTGACTACCGTTATCGAGCATGCCCCATACTTCGAGAAACTGGCTTACTCTCCTTCGCGTTCCGCGCTTTCGCAAGCGGCATTGGAAACGTTGTCGATTATTGCGTACAGACAGCCGATCACTCGAGTGGAAATCGAAGAAATACGCGGCGTAAAGGCTGACCGGGCGCTACATAATTTGGTCAACAAGGATTTGATCGAGGAGAAGGGGCGGGCGGATGCGTTAGGCAGGCCTATCCTATACGGAACGACTAAATCGTTCCTCGATTATTTCGGATTGGCGAGCATTTCCAGCTTGCCGGAACCGACCATCTCCGATGGGGACGATGAATTGGAAGAAAGAACGAAGATGCTGTTCGATCGTATTGAAGGCCGCCAGCTTTCCATGGAAGACATGGATAGGGAATTGGATACGGAATGAATCGCAGTTAATGGAATGAGGAATTCCCAGAAGGTCATACTACCCCTAAGAAAGGCGGGGAAAGTATGGCCTTCTGGCTTTGGATCGTATTGGCAATCGTGATCGCGGGGTTGGTCGCAGCTTTGTTTTCCCGGATTAGAGTTCGGGTTCGTTATTCGAGAAGCGGCCGATTGGATCAGCTTGTCGTCGTTATTCAAGCTCTATACGGTCTGTTTCATTACCAGGTCAACTTGCCGTCTATCGTCATTCGCGGCTGGAACGTGGTTTACAAGGAGCATAGGGAAGGGAATATTCTCGGTCCTAAGCGGAATAATAAAAAGCGGATTATCGGAAGGCTGACTATTGTTCGTTACATGAAAGCCTATCGGACGATTTTGTTATCGACGACAAAATTCAGAAGGTGGGCAAGGCAGACGATGAAAAAAATCGAATGTACCCGCTGGCGTCTTGATTTTCGCGTAGGCACTGGCGATGCCGCATCTACAGCGACGATGACGGGACTGTTATGGGCGGTATCCGGTTGCGCTTCCGGCGCAGCTGCCCAACTGATCTCCCTGAAAACTTCCCCTCAAGGCGATATCGCGCCGAATTATTCGTCAACCGAATTTACGGTTGTATGGGAGGCCGACTTCCGCATTCGGCTGAGCGCCGCCTTGTGGGCCGTCGTGAAGCTTGGTACTAGCACGATTCGCATAGGGAAAGCGATCCGCGCATGGCGTAATTGGCTTTCCGGCCCTCCGGAGAGCGTGAGCTAGCAAGAGTTCTGCTAGTCGGGTGAAAAGCGAACGGGACGGAGAAGGCTGTTTAGCCCGACTCCGTCCCGTTTTTACTTATTTATCATCGTATCTTTACAGGTTATTACTTAGAGGAATATTTCTTTAAATCTCCATTTTCTTTTAAATATTGATAGAGACGATGTAAAGTGGTAGCGGCTTCGGCTCTTGTCAGCAACTTTCTCGGCGCAAATTTACCTTCGGAAGCGGTCATCAAACCGAGCTTCTGTAACGTTGCAAGCGTCGTTCCGGTTATCGCGGAGGAGTCGTCACTAAAATAGCCTTCACTAATGATGAGAGGAAACATCGCGTTTGTCCGGTCATTGGCTTCGTTGTATCTGCCATCCTCTTCCTTATATTCGCTTTCGTCAATTATTTTAATATCGCTCATGTTCTCTCTGATGATCGACAAGGCTTCGGAGGAATCTTGAATTTCTCCGAAGATCGCAGGGAGCAGTTTAGCAGCCCCGATTCTTGTCAGCTTAGTGTCGGGATAAAATTTAAAACCTTTGTTTGAACTGCTATATGTGTCCCATGTTGCGACATAAATCGTATCGTTTATGTATTTATAAGCCCAATATGATTTTGGAACGTCCAAAAACTTATTGATTTTCCAATAGTTGGCATTCGTATCGCGATTCGGTTTAAACTTGTCGAACAACTTCGCGGACAACGTGACGAACTCCGCCTTCGTGACGGCTTGGTCTGGTTTGAACGTTCCGTCGGAATAGCCTTTGATAACTCCTTTATCGTTCATGAAACGGATCGACTCGATAGCCCAGGAGTACTTTTCTTCGTTTACGTCCTTGAAAGATTTGGTTTGAGCAGTAACGGCGGATGAACCTAATAATAAGGTCATCGTTAACATTAGAGCTGTAGTGATTTTAGTGATTTTTTTCATTTGGATCCTCATCCTTCTCTTCTAGTTGATTGCGACATTAAGTGACATTTGTCGAATGGGGTCGCAAACCGCATTATACACTAGGGATATATTGGAAGTGAATGCTTTTATTTTTATTACGGATCGGCTCTTATCGGGTACAGTCGAGTGAATGATGACCGTGACCTGAGGGGATGATATTGACCAACACGACTATAATGCACCCTAAAGGAGGATAACGAATAATGTCTCAACATCCGATCAACGGATTAATGCAAACGGCAATGGAAAATATTAAAGATATGGTAGACGTGAATACGATAGTCGGCGAGCCTGTTCAAACTCCGGATGGCAGCGTCATAATGCCGATCTCGAAAGTCGGTTTCGGGTTTGCGGCCGGAGGTAGCGAATTTAACGGGTTAGAGGATTCTTCCGGTGGCTCTAGCCAGAAATCCTCGAATGGACAAGAAGGGCATAACGCTTCCGTATCACTACCGTTCGGGGGAGGTAGCGGCGGCGGCGTGTCCATTACGCCGATTGCTTTTCTTGTCGTCGGTACTCAAGGAGTAAAGGTCGTTCCTTTGGACAACCAAACGCATATTCTGGAACGTTTGATCGATGCAGCTCCGCAATGGGTGGACAAAATAAAAAATGCATTCCAGAAGGACGGGAATTCTTCGGAAGCAAGCACGCCTATTCCTCCGCTCACCTCCAACTCGTCCGATAACTTTATGTAAATACGCTGAAGAATCAGTCGTCTACCGGCCATTTGGCCGGTTTTTTGCTGTCTGGAAATATGCCGAAAAATGAGGAAAGGCGCGCTCATAGTTGCAAAAAGCGACAATGGTGGAAGGTGAGTGAGGAAAGGCGCGCTCATAGTCACAAAAAGCGACGATGGTGGAAGGTGAGCGAGGAAAGGCGCGCTCATAGTCGCAAAAAGCGACGATAGAGGAAGCTGAGCGAGGAAAGGCGCGCTCATAGTCGCAAAAAGCGACGATAGAGGAAGCTGAGCGAGGAAAGGCGCGCTCATAGTCGCAAAAAGCGACGATAGAGGAAGGTGAGCGAGGAAAGGCGCGCTCATAGTCGCAAAAAGCGACGATAGTGGAAGCTGAGCGAGGAAAGGCGCGCTCATAGTCGCAAAAAGCGACAATAGTGGAAGGTGAGCGCGGAAAGAAGCGCTCATAGTCGCAAAAAGCGACGATAGGGGAAGGTGAGCGAGGAAAGGCGCGCTCATTGTCGCAAAAAGCGACGATAGTGGAAGCTGAGCGAGGAAAGGCGCGCTCATAGTCGCAAAACGCGACGATAGTGGAAGCTGAGCGAGGAAAGGCGCGCTCATAGTCGCAAAACGCGACGATAGTGGAAGCTGAGCGAGGAAAGGCGCGCTCATAGTCGCAAAAAACGATGATGGCGGAAGGTGAGCGAGGAAAGGCGCGCTCATAGTCGCAAAAAGCGACGATGGTGGAAAGTGAGCGAGGAAGAGCACGCTCATAGTCGCAAAAAGCGACGATAGTGGAAGGTGAGCGAGGAAAGGCGCGCTCATAGTCGCAAAAAACGATGATGGCGGAAGGTGAGCGAGGAAAGGCGCGCTCATAGTCGCAAAAAGCGACAATAGTGGAAGGTGAGCGCGGAAAGATGCGCTCATAGTCGCAAAAAGCGACGAAGGCATGGCGAGTACTTTTCTGAGCGAAGGGGATAGCGAGAAAAGAGATGTGGCGCTTGTATTCTTAGCCTATCATCAACACTCAGAACATGATCGAAAACTTGATCGAAAACTTGATCGATTCTCCGCTTACATACTTCGGGACATGCGTACATAAAATGGTTATATGATTTTTGGGACGGGCCGCAATCCGCAATATAACCGGCTAGTCGCTCAAGGAGGAAACGCACGCATGTTCACCTTTATTGGTAAACGATATGCCCGCAAGTTGTGGACGGGCTTAATCGCCGTTCCGCTGCTCATGATCAGCTTCCATTCAGAGGCCCACGCCGCTCTTGGGAGTCAGTCAACGGATGACACGAACGTAAAGTTGCCTAGGGCACCAAGTAACCATGCAAAGGCAGCGGCACTTGCCGATGTAACCTCTGGGCGAATCTTATTCAGCCAGCACGGAGACGAGCCGATGAAGATCGCAAGCTTAACGAAGATCATGACCGCGATCGTCGCGATCGAGCATAGCAATCTTGATAGCACCATCAATGTCAGCACCCGGGCGGCCGGGAAGGAGGGCTCCTCCTTGTACTTGAAAGCGGGGGAGAAAATCACGCTCAGAAACGCGCTTTACGGGCTTATGCTGCGATCGGGCAACGACGCAGCGACGGCGATCGCGGAACATGTGGGAGGATCCGTAGAAGGATTCGCCTACCTTATGAACAAGAAAGCGGAAGAAATAGGACTCACGCATAGCCACTTCATGAACCCGCACGGATTGGACGAGCAGGGCCATTATTCGTCGGCGAACGATTTGGCGAAGCTCACCGTATACGCTTTGCACAACCCGGATTTCGCCAGTATCGTCAAGACGAAAGTAAAAGAAGCACCTAACCCGAATGAGCAATGGGATTATAAATGGGTAAACAAGAACAAAATGCTCACGATGTATGAAGGAGCGGATGGCGTTAAAACGGGCTACACGAAGCAAGCCTTAAGAACGCTGGTTAGCTCGGCGACGCGCGATGGGCAGCAACTCGTGGCGGTGACTTTGAACGACGGATCCGACTGGTTGGATCACCAGAATCTCCTCGATTACGGATTCGAGCAGTTTCATCTGGCAAAAGTGACGCAAGCCGGTGAACCGATCTCGGGTTATCCTTATCAAGTGACGACAAGCTTCACTTATCCTTTTGCTAATGGAGAACGGGAGCAGATGAAAATAAAATTAGCCCGATTGAACGAAGGATCGGTCTATTACAACCTAGGTTACCGAGGTCAACTGAAATTCATATTGAATGATCGCATTATTGGTACCGTACCATTTATCGATAAGAAAGATCAGCCGCAAGTCGAGCAAGGGAAACAAGAGGAGCGGCAACAACACCAGCATCAGCAGACCATGAGCGAACTAGATCATTCACGTTTAGCCGCCGTACAAGCCTCAACACCATCAAGATCCTTTGTTGCATCGATAAGAGCTACCTTCAAAGCCCTATTCCTGCAGAGGGGGACTTAAAATATGGTGAACTGGATATGGATGGGGATGATCGTATTCAGCGTTATCTTCGGTGCGGCCAATGGGAAAATGGAGAAGGTCGCGGAAGCGGCCTTCGGCGGCGCGCAGACTGGGGTAACCGTCTGTTTGGGCTTGATCAGCATACTCGTATTCTGGATGGGGCTTATGAGAATAGCGGAGGATGCGGGGCTCGTTCGCAAGCTGGCGGGTATAATGGCCCCCGTCGTCCGCAAGCTGTTTCCGGACGTTCCCGGGGATCATCCCGCGATGGGGTACATCTTGTCCAACATGAGCGCCAATCTGCTCGGGTTAGGTAACGCCGCGACTCCAATGGGCATTAAAGCCATGCAAGAACTGCAAAAGTTGAATCCGAATCCTACGATCGCTACACCGGCGATGTGTACTCTGTTGGCGCTAAATACGGCCAGTATCACGCTTGTACCTACGACGATTATAGCGATTCGAATGAATTTCGGTTCCGTTCACCCGGCGGACATCGTCGCTCCGACGTTACTTGCAACTTTAATATCGACCGGCGCTGCTATTCTAGTGGACAGGTGGTATCGGAGGAGAACCAAAGCCCCTCCAAGCACGCCGACATTACAATCGAACAAAGGAGCAGCTTCTCCATCTTCCTTGCCTAACCCGCCCGCTCCGATAGGGGGAGGCTGAACGATTTGATCTCACTTATTCAGATAATCTCGACGTGGACGATTCCCGTTCTAATCGCATTCATTCCTTTATACGCAACTTTGCGCAAAGTTCCCGTGTACGAATCGTTCATCGACGGAGCGAAAGACGGCTTCCAGACGGCTATCGGTATCATTCCGCATCTCGTCGGCATGATGACGGCGATCAGTATGTTTCGCGCTTCTGGCGCATTGGATGCTCTAATCGGCCTTGTCAGACCTCTGTTCGAAAGCGTCGGCATTCCGGGCGAAGTTCTTCCGTTAGCGTTGCTGCGTCCGATAACCGGAGCAGGTTCGTTAGCCTTTGTTACGGATTTGATCAAAGAGCAAGGGCCGGACTCTCTCGTCGCAAGAATTGCTTCAACGATTCAGGGGAGTACGGACACGACCCTGTACGTATTGACGGTTTATTTCGGCGCCATCGGCATCCGAAATTCGCGTTATGCTTTAAAGGTAGGGCTCATTTCCGACTTCATCGGGTTCTTCGCTGCCGTTGCCGCTTGCTGGTTGTTGTTCGGCTTGGTATGATGGTGGATGAGGTGAAAGTCCGTGGAAGAAAGATTACAGAAAGTTCTAGCGAATGCCGGGGTAGCTTCGCGGCGGAAATGCGAAGAGCTCATCACTGCCGGTAAAGTTACGGTCAATGGTGAAGTCGTTACCGAGCTTGGCATTAAAGCCGATCCTACCAAAGACATCATAACGGTATCCGGCAAAGCGATTAAGAAAGAAGCCAAGGTTTATATTATGTTCAATAAACCCAAAGGGGTTATTACGAGCGTATCCGATCCTCAAGGCCGAAGCGTCGTTACCGATTACTTGAAGGAAATCAAGGAACGGTTATATCCGGTCGGTCGATTGGATTACGATTCCGAAGGGCTGCTGCTCTTGACGAATGACGGGGATCTCGCGCACAAGCTGACCCATCCGAGCCATCATGTGCCGAAAACTTATCATGCTACCGTAGAAAGAGTTCCGCATGGTAATGCACTGGAGAAGTTGCAGAAGGGCATTAAGCTCGAAGACGGTTTAACGGCGCCAGCCGAAGTCGAATATCACGATATCGATCCCGAGAAGAAATTCGCCACGATCGCGATCACGATCCACGAAGGGCGCAATCGCCAAGTACGTCGGATGTTCGACGCGATTAACCATCCCGTCACGCGGTTGAAGAGGATCTCATTCGGCGGATTGGTACTGGGAAATTTGCAACGAGGGAAGAACCGCCGGCTTACGGCCGATGAGATAAGCAAGTTGCAAGAGTCCGTTGCGGGCGTAGCTGTCGCACCGGGTGCTGAAACCCCGGATACCGTCCAAGATTAACCCCATATTGCGTCACACAATGTTCAAAACCGGAGGTCGGGCTCTTGCCCTTGACCCCGGTGTTTTCGTTATAATGAGAGTATCGCATACAGGTGGTGAGAAGCTTCAAATGGGACGTTATCGGAAAACGATTCAATATATCATATTAGCCGTCGTTCTCCTTGTGGGGGGATTTGCGATCGGCAATTCGTTATTTTCAAAAAGCGTCGTACTTACGAAGGGGGATAAGCCTCCTAGTTTTCGATTAGCCGGATTGGACAACCAAGTTCACGAATGGAAGGATTACGAAGGCCAACCGCTCATCGTGAATTTCTGGGGTACCTTTTGCCCGCCTTGCCGGAATGAAATGCCCGCTCTGCAGAAGCAATACGAGAAATGGGAAGGGCAAGGTTTGGAGCTGATCGGAATCAACTTAAGCGAAGACCGATTAACCGTAGAAAGCTTTATTCGCCAGGTAGGGGTTAACTTTCCGATCCTGATGGACAAAGATAAACGAACGGAAAAGGCTTACGGGCTTAAGCAATACCCGACGACGTTCTTCATTGGCCGAAATGGCAAGATTCAAGAGGTCGTCATAGGCGGATTGCTGACGGAAGAGGAAATCGAAGTGCGCGTAGAACGGCTAATGAAGTCGTGAACGTTTAGTTAAGGAGGCTTCACAGTTGTTTCAGAACACCAAGTGCGAATGCGGACATCAAAATCCAGTAGGAACTGTATTGTGCGAGTCGTGCGGTAAACCTCTGATCGAGGAATTGCTAACAGATGAAAACGCTCCACTAGAGATGAGGTATGACGGTGTCGCGCGCAGGTCGCAGAAATCGAACCCGCATATCGTCGATCGGATATGGAATTTTTTCTCCTCGGTTAAAATTGCGGTTTACTTAATCGTCATTACGTTGCTGGGCGCGGCATTAGGAACGATATTCCAACAGGAGAGCACGTTAATCAACTTAACGGAGCGCTCTGAATTTGCCGCGTATTACAAAGAAGAGCACGGAACCTTGGGCGTTATCTACCATGCGTTAGGATTGTCGAGAACTTACGAGTCCTGGTGGTTCATTACGCTGCTCGTGATGATTGGGACGTCACTCGTCGTCTGTAGTCTCGATCGGGTACTACCGCTCTATCGCGCTTTATCCAAACAGCAAATTCGCAAACATCTGCAATTCATTACCCGGCAGCAGGTCGTGTATTCCGGCGATATGCAAGGCGATAATGAAGCGTGGATAACGGAATTCGGCAAACAGCTCAAGCGCAAACATTATCGGATATGGCAAGAAGACGGAGCGTTGTTAGCGGAGAAGAACAGATTTAGCCGTTGGGGACCCTATATCAACCATATCGGACTTATTATTTTCCTGTTGGCGGTTCTGGGGCGCGGAATTCCAGCCTGGCATATGGATCAATACCTTGCTCTTTACGAAGGGGAAACAAGGCAAATTCCAGGAACGAACTATTACGTGAAAAATGAAAAGTTCACGGTAGACTATTATCCGGAAAATGAACTGGCTAACAACCAGAAGGGGACGAAGGTCGTTAAGCTGTATGAGACGAAAGCTCGACTCTTCGAATGTACGGACGTTTGCGACGATCCGATCCAAGAACCTGTCCTCACGGAAGTGAAACAGCACGACATTCGCGTGAACAGCGCCATGTCTTACAAAGGTTTGAAGCTATACCAGAACAGCTTTCAGGAGCGGGTTCGCTTCATCTCCGTACATCCAACGCTTATGGACGTTGCGACCGGCAAGCCTATAGGCTCGTTCGATCTGCTCATGGACGATCCGATAGAGAAGTACGAAGTCGGTCCCTATACGTTGAAGCTTAACGATTATTATCCGGATTTCGGCTTGGACGAGCAGAACCGCCCGATGACGAAGACGCGCGAGCCGAACAACCCGGCTTTCGTATTCAGAATCCAAGGTCCGAACCTTCAGGCTAAGGGTGAAATCTATATTTACTTCCCAATGCCTAGCGAGAAGAGTAAGTTTTATCAGAAACTACTCAACGACAGCTTTAAGCAAAGAGGAGACAGCCAAGGTGTTTTCTCTATTCAAGTGGAAAACCCGATCGTCGATGGTAAAATGAATAATATTAAGTATTCCGAATATACGACCTATTTGAACATTCGGATGGACAAGGCTATGCCGTACATCTGGGTCGGAGCCGCGATTTCCATGATCGGCTTGATCATGGGATTCTATTGGCAGCATAGGAGAATTTGGTTACGAATCGACGAGGGCAAGCTTTCGCTCGGAGGACACACGAATAAGAACAGCTTCGGATTGAGGGCTGACGTTGCATGGGCTTTGGGACGTACGGGCATCGAAGTATTGCCCAAGTCGCTTGATAATAGGAGGAATGTACGTTGAGTTGGTGGCTAGATTTCAGTAGCAATGCTTTCATTGTCGCATTTTATTTGTACTGCGCTTCATTTATTTGTTTCGCTATTGCGGTTGGGGGCAAGCGTTGGAGTAATCGTAAACCGGAAGATCATACTAATCGTTGGGGGAAAATAGGATTTGCGGCTGCCGTGATCGGGTGGATCGCTCATCTCACTTTCTTCTTTACCCGTTGGTATGGCGGAGGACACATTCCGACCAGTAATATGTATGAATTTATGACCTTCCTTGGCATGGCGATTATGTTCGCTTTCATCGTGGTCCATTTGATTTACCGCAATATGTTGCTCGGAGCTTTCGCGCTCCCACTTGTCATAATTATTATTGCTTACGCTTCCGTATTTCCATCCGAAGTACAGCCGTTGATCCCGGCATTGAATAACTATTGGTTGAAAATCCACGTAACGACGGCTGCTACCGGAGAAGCATTCTTCGCGGTTGGGTTTGCAGCCGCTCTTATGCAGTTGATTAGAGTAGTCGACTTTACTCGCACCGATAAGGCAGGTAAACGCGCCCAATTTTGGACGGAGTTCTCGCTATTCGTCATTATCGTGCTGATCGGTTTTCTTGTCGCCGTCTTTGGATTCCGCGGCGCGGGGTACGAGTCGGCATTTAAGCAAGAAGTCGTTAAGATCGACGATAACGGAGTCGCGACTTCCGAGATTAAGGAAGTCAAATACAGCCTTCCACCTATCGTAGCCCCATACAACAGCGAGACGGTTTCCTTCCAGTCGTTCCTCGGCATGAAAGAGCCGGCGTTCGAATCTCCATCTTGGTTAAACGGAGTTAATGCGGGACGCAAGTTGAACACCGTAATTTGGTCAGTCATTTCAGGTTTGGTGCTCTACGGGGTTCTTAGGTTAATTGCCCGCAAGAAGCTGACGGCTGTCATTAATCCCCATCTGGCGGATATTGACCCAGAGGATTTGGAAGAGATCAGCTATCGGGCGATCGCGATCGGTTTCCCGATCTTCACGCTTGGCGCTCTTATCTTCGCGATGATCTGGGCTGAAATTGCCTGGTCTCGTTTCTGGGGCTGGGATCCGAAGGAAGTTTGGGCACTCGTTACGTTTTTGTTCTACAGCGCCTACCTTCATTTGCGGTTATCCCGCGGATGGCAGGGTACCCGTTCAGCGTGGCTGGCGGTTATCGGTTTCTTGGTCGTCATGTTTACGTTAGTCGGGGTTAATCTCGTAATTGCCGGATTGCATTCATACGCCGGGGTATAATGTGGCACATATAAGGCTAAGTGCCGAGAGGAGATCAAGCTTTGAATAACATTGGGAATCGGATACTGGTCGTTGATGACGAAGAGAGAATACGCCGTTTGCTTAGAATGTATTTGGAAAAGGAAGGCTATATCATCGAAGAGGCGGAAGACGGAGAGACCGCTCTTCGCATGGCCCAAGAGGATGATTTCGATCTTATCGTGCTTGATCTCATGCTGCCTGGTATCGATGGGTTAGAAGTATGCGCTCGCCTTCGCCAGCAGAAAGCGACGCCTGTGCTCATGCTCACAGCGAAAGGCGAGGAAGTCAACCGGGTTCAAGGTTTCGAGGTCGGCGCCGACGATTATGTCGTTAAGCCATTCAGCCCGCGGGAAGTCATTTTTCGAATCAAAGCCATATTGCGCAGATCTTCGGCAACCGCGTTCTTATCGAAAGAGCTAAATACGAGCAACAATATCGTGTTTCCCTATTTGATCATCGAGCATGACGCCCATCGGGTGACAGCAAGCGGCCAAGAGGTAAACTTAACGCCTAAGGAATATGAGCTGCTGCACTACTTAGCAAGTACTCCCGACAAAGTATTCTCGCGTGAAGAGCTGTTGAAAGACGTATGGAACTATGACTTCTTCGGTGATTTGCGTACGGTAGATACCCACGTCAAGCGTCTTCGCGAGAAGCTGAATCGAGTATCTTCCGAAGCGGCTTCCATGATCACGACGGTATGGGGAGTAGGGTACAAGCTGGAGGCGGCGAAGTAGACTATGGTGATCTGGAGAACGGTCGTCGGCAAAATGTGGCTGACGATTATGGGCTTAGTTGCCGTTGTCATTCTCACCTTAGGGTTGTTCCTGCTTGAATATATCGATCTTACGTTTACGGATCCGCTTGCCATCAAGCGATTGTTCAGTTATGCGGGGATCATCGGATTTCTTCTTACGACTTTTTTCGCTTTTTTCTTGCTAACTAAGATCACCCAACCTTTACGGGAAATGAAGGAAGCGGCGAATCGGGTCGCGCAGGGAGATTATACGACCCGAGTTGCAATTCGGTCGTCGGACGAGATCGGGGAACTGGCTAACACCTTTAATCAGATGGCTTCGGAGCTGCAGACGCTCATTCGCGATCTTCAGCACGAACGGGATCATTTAAGCAGTGTTCTTAAGAGCATGACGGATTCCGTCATCTCCTTCGATGCCGAAGGTGAGGTCATACTGACTAACCCGCAAGGCCAACATTTGCTGGAGGATTGGAGCTCCGTAGACTGGACCGACGAGGATACACCCGAACGGGATGCTCACGTGCCGGGTCCGTTACGGGAAACTTTCCGCAACGTCATCTCGAAGGGCAAAGAACTTACCGTCAAAATACACGTGAAAAGCGGAGTATGGTCCGTCGTGATGACGCCGCTGGCGTCCACGGATTCCGTCAGAGGAGCGGTTGCGGTTCTAAGGGACGTAACCGAGGAATTCCGCGTGGACAAAATGCGCAAAGATTTCGTAGCGAACGTATCGCATGAAATTCGGACACCGCTTTCGATGGTGCAAGGCTACAGCGAAGCGCTCATGGATGATATCGCCGCTTCTCCCGAAGAAAGAAGAGAGCTCGTACAGGTTATCCATGACGAATCGCTAAGAATGGGACGACTTGTTAAAGATTTGCTCGACTTGGCCAGAATGGAAGCCGGTTATCTTGAGATGAATTTTCAGCCTCTGGACGTTAACGGTTTGATGTCGCGGGTATACCGTAAATTCGCAGCTCTAGCTAAAGATCGTCAGATCATGCTTACGAAGACCGAAGAAGATCCGACTCTGATCGTTGAAGAGGCAGACGCGGATCGCCTTGAGCAAGTGTTAACGAATTTAATGGATAATGCTTTGCGTCATACCCCGTCTGGTGCCTCCATCGCCCTTTGCGCGTCCAAAGTCGAAAGCGCTAAGGGAGACTGGCTAGAGCTTAAGATCAGGGATGAAGGCCAGGGAATTCCTCCCGAGGACCTGCCCTATATTTTCGAGCGGTTCTACAAGGCGGATAAAGCCCGCAAGAGAGAGACAACGGGCGGAACCGGATTAGGACTAGCCATCGTGAAAAACTTGATCGTAGCCCACAGGGGGACGATCAGCGCGATAAGCGCGCCTGGTGAAGGGACAACTTTCACCATCATGCTTCCTATGACTGCAAGTCGCAAAAAGAATAATCCAGTATCGAAGCGCTAAGAAGGGAACTAACTTAGCATCGATATCAGGGTGTCAGGTGCCCAACATAAAAAAATCTCCCGCGGCCTTAAACGGCTGCGGGAGATTTTTTTATGTTGGTTATCCCATTAATTAATACAAGTGAACTTCTTTAGCGTTGTTCAGATCAGGCAGGGCGGAGATTTCGCCCAGCACTTGCTTAGTTACGCCTTTATCTACGCCGAGCACCATGATAGCTGCGCCGCCGACGATTTTACGTCCCACTTGCATAGTAGCGATATTGATATCTCTTGTGCCAAGCAGTGTTCCAACGCGGCCGATGATGCCTGGCTTATCATCGTGGGAGATAAGCAGGATATGTCCTTGAGGCTCAACGTCGACCGGGAATTTGTCCACTTGAGTAATACGTGGACCGAAGCCGTTCAGCAATGTTCCCGCTACGAGGCGCTCTTCTTTGTCGGTGCGAAGAGTTACGCTCACTTGGTTAGTGAACCCTTTGGAAGCATGCGACTTCGTAATGACGATGTTCACGTCGCGGTTCTTGGCAAGATGCATCGCGTTAACGACGTTGACTTGATCGGAACCCAAGTGATAGGAAAGTACGCCATCAACGATATGGCGAGTTAACGGTTGCGTATCGACATCCGCTAATTCTCCAGCGTAAGTAACCGCGATTTCCTTCACGGGACCTTCGGCGATTTGGGCTGCGAAGCTTCCAAGCTTGTTGCCGAGCTGGAAGTACGGCTCAAGCTTAGCTAATACGTCTGCGGCGACAGGAGGCATGTTAACGGCATTCTTGAACGGCTCACCGCGAAGAATGTGCAGCAATTGCTCCGATACGTCGATCGCAACGTTCTCTTGGGCTTCAATAGTCGAAGCGCCCAAGTGAGGGGTAACAATGATTTTCGGGTGGGACAGGAAAGGGTGGTCAGCCGCAGGCGGCTCTTCTTCGAATACGTCGAAAGCAGCTCCAGCGACTTGTCCTGCATTGATAGCTTCAACGAGCGCTAGCTCATCGATAATTCCGCCACGTGCGCAGTTAACGATGCGAACACCCTTTTTAATGCGGGCAAATTGATCTTTACCGATCATATGGCGAGTTTCCGGAGTAAGAGGCGTATGAACGGTAATGAAATCCGCTTCCGCAATAATATCTTCAACGGATGCTTTGCGTACGCCCATCTTCTCAGCGCGCTCTTCCGTCAGGAATGGATCGTAACCGAGGACGTCCATGCCGAATGCTTTGGCACGGGATGCGACTTCGCTGCCGATCCGGCCCATACCCAGTACGCCAAGTACTTTATTGCGAAGCTCTACACCGACGAAGGTTTTGCGATCCCATTCGCCGCCGACTGTTTTCAAGTAAGCTTGAGGGATATGACGAGCAACGGCCATCATCATGGCGAATGTATGCTCGCACGTTGTAATCGTATTGCCATCAGGAGCATTAATAACGATAATTCCGCGTTTGGTCGCTGCGTCCAGATCGATATTATCGACGCCGACGCCAGCTCTGCCGATGACTTTCAATTGTTTGCCGGCAGTCATGATTCTTTCAGTTACTCGTGTTTGGCTACGAACGAGCAATGCATCGTATTCGCCGATAATAGCGACGAGTTCGTCCTCGCTTAATCCTGTTTTCTTGTCAATCGAGATGTCGGATGCTTCGACGAGGAGTGAAATCCCCAAATCGCTAATCGGATCCGAGACCAGTACTTTAAACATGTGGAACCCTCCTTCGATATATAGAAAACACCCTCAACCCCGCTCACCGCAATTAGCGGGCAAACGGTGCGTAGAGGGTGACTCCGCAAGGTCACTTCTTTTCCTGTATCGCCTTACGCACGAGCGTGGTTCCAATTGCCTTTCCTATTTTATAGCAATGGGATAGGCATTGCAATGGCGAAAGTACGACAAAATGAGCATGAAATCGAGATTATCCCAAAGTTCTACTTCTCCAAGAAGAAAAAAGGCAGTTGAGGCAATTGCTCGCTCTCGTAGAAGCGCGATTTCATCGAAACGAAATCTCCGTTGCGCACCGCTTCCGTGCTGACAAGCAACTCGGCGATCGCATTAAAGCTTTTGACTTTTCTTTTGTCGGCTTGACCGGAGCTAATGAACTGGTCTATTCTTGCCGTTAAGTCATGTGGCAAAAAGTCGGTAAGCTCGTTTTGTTCGGACAAGAAATCGGAGCTGATTTTAATTTTGACCAGAAGAGGAAGGGCTTTCCACTTGCTGATAGAAAGGACTTCCGGACTCGCGTAATCACCCGGAATGTCGGAGTTGACCGATTCCGCCCATTTCAGCATGGAACTGTAATATTCTTTTTGCGCGGTAAGAGCTTGGGCTCTCCCTTCCTTATAGAACGAATTGCCGTTTACTTTGTCCATCACCATATCCGCTGTGCCTTCGTTGGCTTTCTCTGCAAGCGCCGAGAAGCTTTCGTTAAACAACTTGAGGCTCTTTAAGTAGCTTGTTTGGGAATTTTTCAGATGCGGCGAGATCGGCGCAACATAGACCCCTTTGATGGCATCGTATTTTTTCTGGGCGGATTTGGCAAGTTCCTTCATGGACGCCGCCCGATCGGCTGTAGGATCGGATAACCACTTATCTTGTGCCGTAATCCAATCGTTTTGAAATTCACGATAAGACAAAAATACGGTATGATAGAAGGAAACCAAATCTTGTTGCTGATAAGCGTTCGGTTGGAGTGCGGCCGTACTGTTTACTGTTACTTCCGCTACAGCAAGCCTGGTTTCCGTGCGATCGGTGCCGACTTTGACGCCGTAAAAAAAAGCACCAACCGCGATGATAAGCATAAGTAAGAAAGCTAGCGAGAACATGAGATCGGATCGATTCAGACGCTTTTCCATCGGTTGCTCCTTTAAACGGTATTAGTATTTTGTGGGTAGTCCTAGTATAGGAAAAAACAAAGCACTTGAACATACAAAAATTCGCAAGATAAGAGGGAACATGAGAAAATTCGACATAAAAAACATCAAAATACGTAAAGTGACCGTTGACCAGTTGAATGACAAGATGTTATTAGTCAATTTATATGTAACGCAAGTGCTCACTCTTATTATCGGTATCGTGTGGGTTTTATTTCAGGGCAGGAACCCACTTGACTTTTACCGTTATCCCGGTTCGGCCGATTTTGTGTGGTGGGGAGCCGGATTGGCGCTTGCCGTTCTAGTGTTTGATCTAGGTATTTCTCGATTTGCTCCAGAGGATGTGGCGGATGACGGAGGGGTCAACGACAGAATTTTCCGTACAAGGCCGGTATGGCATATCGCCGTCATCTCGTTGATTGTCGCCATTTGCGAAGAAACGTTATTCCGCGGAGCTATTCAACATGCGATAGGGCCGTATTGGACGAGTATTATTTTCGCTGCCATTCATGTTCGATATTTACGCCATTGGATTCCAACGGGCTTGGTATTCGCAATTAGTTACGGGCTGGGTTGGATTCTTATGGAAACGGGAACCTTATGGGCACCAATCTTGGCGCATTTCCTGGTCGATTTCGTGATGGGATGTATCATTCGTTTCCGGAGGGAAGAACAATGAAAGAAAACGACGAAACCTCATCGGTGTGGGAGAGGTACGTTGCGGCTAAACAAACTGTATTCGGAGATGACAAGGAAGAACAACCCCCGTTGACCATCGAAGAGCTGGAAGCGGCCATTGCCGAGGCTGCAGCCAGCTCGGGCATTCCGGAAATCGGGATGCCTCCCCGATCAGAAGTCCATCCCGTTAAACGGAGCCAGCTCTCGAAGTGGTTTTATTTGGTGTTGGTTATTTTATTTACCGCTTTGGTAATCGGGTTATTGTGGTGGGGGCGGAAGCTAGAAGGCGTATAGGTGATTTCGATACCCTATCCATAGCTCAGAAATAAGGCTGTCCCGGGAGGTCTGAGATCGGACCTTCCGGGACAGCCTTATTTGGCTTATAATTCGGTATCAATCGCGTTCGGATCAACGAAGGAGTAGCCTTTCTCTTCCAATTGCGTTAACAGGTTATCCAGCGTTTTTGCAGTCCAGGGAAGCTCATGCATGAGGATGTTGCTGCCGGGATGAAGCTGCTCCATTACGTTATCTATTACAGCTTGAGGGCGTTTGTCCTCTGCGGTTTTGTTCATATCCCAATCCAACGAACCGTTAGACCATGTCATGAACAGCATTCCGTTGTCTTTGGTAATTTTGCGAACGGCATCATTGCCAGCTCCGAAAGGCGGCCTGAAGAATACTGGGGTTTTACCCGTAACTTCTTTAACGATCGTTTGCACGCTTTCGATTTGGTCCTTGATTTTAGCTTCATTTTCTTTTTTAAGGGAGATATGGTCCCAAGAATGGTTGCCGATGACTTGATTGCGTTCGTCGATGACTTTAAGAAGATCCGGGTTCGCTTTTACGCGATAGCCGTTCACGAAGAAAATAGCTTTTGCATTATGTTTATCCAGCGTATCGAGGATAGGATCAAGCGTTATGTGATCTTTAGGGCCGTCATCGAACGTTAAAAGCACGACTTTGTTATCGGTCTTTTCTTTGTCGATGGGAACGATGAAATAATTTTTGTTCATACGGTAAGTTTTAGCGACTTCGGTTGGCTCCGGCGTGGCGCTTGGCTCGGTTTCTTCGGACGGCGAAGCTTGCGGACTCGCTGACGGCGAAGCTGACGCTGTAGCCGATGGAGATGCCGGGGTAGTCTCCACTTGGGATGGGGAAGCGGTAGAGCTTGGCGTAGAAGCTTTGCCGCCGCACGCGGTCAAAAGCCCAGCCAGCAAAACGGTTGTACAAAAAACGAGAAGACGACGATTCATGCTGGAATTCCCTCCATTTGCGTTCATAGCACTTGAGACGGCATAGCCGGCGTACATGAATTGTATCATAATTACCCCATGAATCGACAGATGACGCGCTTCCTTATTTTGATGGGGAATGTCTGAGGTCATCCCGGTCACAATAAAGTTATTAAGGAGGTGGCAAATGAAAATCGGGACTTTCGTTATGGGTGGATTAGCAGGAGCTGCAATCGTAATGATGATACAACGTAATCCGAGGATGTCAGCTGTCGCCGCGAACGTCGGCAATAACCTTAAGCATCGAATGTACAACATGAAGGACGATGCCATGGGGATGGCGAAGAATACGAAGTTTGCAAGCAGTTTCATGAGATCGACGGATAAGTCTAAACCGGGTTTCTCATCAACTTCCTCTCCTGACAGAGGGATGGACAATGTTGGGAAATCTGCTTCTCGGGATTCGGAAATTCGCGCCGAGATCGATTCGTTCATGGAAGATAGCGAGCAACATCGGATATAGGAAAAAGCGTGAAAAAAGGCGGCATTGTCCTCCCCTATAAGGGAAAGGATAGTGCCGTTTTTTTGTTTTTCGAGGGTTTTCCCTAGTGCATTTCGTTGGGAGAAGTGATAACATGTTCTCAAGAAAGTTTCATTCACGCATTATATGCTTAATCATAAGCTGTTATCACCCACAGAAGGAGGATCCTGTCATGAGGATGGAGCGGCTTAGCCAAGACAAAATTCGGATATTCCTCACTTTCGATGATTTGACTGAGCGCGGGATCCAGAAGGAAGACATGTGGCGAGAGATTCCAAAGGTTCATGAGCTTTTTAGCGAAATGATGGATCAAGCCTACAATGAACTTGGATTCGATGCTTCTGGCCCTTTAGCGGTAGAAGTGTTCGCTATGCCTGCGCAAGGAATGGTTGTAATCGTCACCAGAGGTAAGCTAGACAGGGATTCGGATTCCACGTCTGAGGACGAAGAGGAAGTATATGAATTAGAAGTTACGCTTGAACAAAGCGAAGCCATTATATATCGATTCAGGGACATTGAAGATGCAATCGGTGCCGCCAAGACATTAGTCAGCCATTTGACCGAAGAAGGTAGGATGTACCGCTATCAGAATCAATGGGTTCTTTGCTTCGATCCGGCTGGGCTTGAAAGCTCAGGCTATCATGCGCTGATCGCGGTGCTGGCGGAATATGGGGAAGCGACTTCGATCACCCCTGCTGTTCTAGAAGAATATGGCCAACTCATTATCGGCTCGCAAGCGGTTAAAGTACTAGCCGAGCATTTCACGAATTAACCTTTTGAATAGTCGCAACGAGTAAAGCCCCGATATCGGGGCTTTTTTATATGATAAGATCATCCTATTTCACCAAATGTTCTTTTTTTACACGTCTTGTTTTGCTGTTATAATAGAAGGGTAGGAAAGGAGGGAACAATGAATGCTGCTCGTATCGATATTGGCGGCCGCGATCGTACCCGGAATTGCGTTGCTTGCTTATTTTTACTGGAAAGATCGCTATGACGCCGAACCGGTATCGATGGTGCTCAAAATGTTCCTGACTGGCGTATTGATCGTAGTGCCCATTATGATCGTACAGCGTGGATTAATGATCTGGTGGGGAGAGTCTCCGTTCACTTTCTCTTTTATCATATCCGCTGGCGTCGAAGAATTTTTCAAGTGGTTCGTACTCTATCATATTATCTACAATCATACGGAATTCGATGAACCTTACGACGGGATCGTCTATGCCGTAGCGGTATCGCTTGGTTTCGCGACATTGGAGAACGTTTTATATGTTTTCCTTGAGCCCGCTACGTTCGGAACATTGATGATGAGGGCTTTGCTGCCGGTATCCGGACATGCTTTGTTCGGTGTATATATGGGATATTCTCTCGGTAAGGCTAAATTCTCAGTAGGCAAGAGCGTCAAGATCCACTTATGGCTGGCGTTATTGTTGCCCCTTATATGGCACGGAACATACGATTTCATGCTTATGACCGTTCCGTCTAGCTGGATTTGGCTGGCCGTTCCTTTTATGTTATTCCTATGGTTCAGCGGAATTCGCATGGTTAACAGCGCCAATGCCGTCTCGCCGTTTCGGTTCTTAAAGCGGGAGGAAGAGATTAAATCGTGACCGTTCCGTCCATACTGGATATGGGAATATTCGGTAGAGGGGGGAGTCACCTGTTGTCGCAACGGCATAAAGTAACGATACGGTGCAATCGGTGCCATGAGAAGTTCATTTTGCGAGGACGCAAAGAAAGAGGACGAGTGGACACCGGATTCAAGCAATGCTTGTGCAGCAATGCGGATGATTTCGAAATCGAAGAGGAAGCTCTCATCTAACAGGATGGGGCTTCCTTTTCTTGTTATTCCGGTAAAGCTGGGTGTCGCGCATAAAAGTGGAACCTTCTTCCCACAATAACCGCATAACGTTTTGGGAATGAAAGGGGTCGGCTTTTCATGTATGCTCGATTAAGTTCCATTATGTTTCCGATTGCAACCTTGCTGTTTATCGGCGCCATTGTTTGGGGGTACCAAGAGCATCAAGAGAAAAACTCCGTTCTAATCAAAGCAGAGAACCAGTATCAGCGCGCGTTCCATGATTTGAGCCATCACATGGGGCGGCTGCATGACCAGCTCGGACAAACGTTAGCCGTGTCTTCCGCGTCCCAAGGCATGCAGCGCAAAGGCATGGTTAACGTGTGGAGGTTGACCAGCCAAGCGCAGAACGAAATTAACCAGCTTCCGCTTGCGATGTTGCCATTCAACAAAGCGGAACAATTTCTTACGCGGATTTCGAATTTCGCTTACCGGACAGCGGTGAGGGATCTTAACAAGCAGCCGCTCACTCCAGAAGAACTAAAGACGATGAAGTCACTGTACAAAACGGCTGAATCCGTCAATTTAGAATTAGGCAAAGTGCAGGATGCGGTTATATCCGACCATCTACGTTGGATGGATGTCGAGGTAGCTATGGCTAGCGAGAATGGCCCTAACAACAATACGATCATCGACGGCTTCAAGGCGATGGATAAACAGATGGGGGCTTATCCAGAGGCGGATTGGGGACCATCCGCGATGTCCACGGACCGTAAGCTTTCTTCAGCGGGGCTGGAAGGCAAAGAGATGTCGCAAGCGGAAATCAAGAAAAAAGCGTTGGACTTCCTCGGACATCAGGCCAAAGAGACGAACGCCAAAATTTCGGAGGACGGAAGCAAGACGGACATGCCTATCTTCGCCGTCTCCGTCAAAGGGCAAGGCGGGGTGAACATTCAGTTGGACTATACCCGTAAAGGAGGACATCTGCTTTGGTTCATGAATCCTCGCGAGGTGAAGAGCCGGAAGCTTGATTTCGATACGGCCCGCAACAAAGGCTCCCAGTTCCTAGTCCGACACGATTATAAAGAGATGACGCCGATCACTTATGATGAATACGATCATGTTGCGGTGTTCACTTTCGTGCATACACTCAACGGAGTGAAAATATATCCGGATAAAGTAACGGTGCGCGTTGCTCTCGACAACGGAGAAGCCGTAGGTTTGCAAGCTTCTGACCATGTTTTTGCCGAGAAGGTGTTAGATCCAGGTAAACCGAAGATAACAAAGGAGCAAGCGCAAAAAGGTTTGAATCCCGATTTCCGAGTAGAGGATTATTCCCTGTCCGTAATCGAGAATGAAATGCGCAAGTCGGTTCTCTGCCATGAATTCGTCGGGAAAATCAATAACCACCGCTATCGGATATTCATGAACGCGGATACCGGGGAAGAGGAGAACATCGAGGAAATTCCGGATTCCGCCAAAGCGATATACAGGTAAAAAGGGTTGTCCATACACCATCGTCCGAAAGTATCCCGGGCGATGGTTGTATGTCATTCCCCAAACTTATCCACGCGTGCTATAATGAAGCGTAAGAGCGATCAGGATTTCCGATCATGCTTCATGTGGAGGGTTTACGAGTGCTTCCGAAAATTAATCAAACAATGTACATACAGACTGAAACGGTACCAGAGCCTTTAACGCTGCGTTCGCGCGTAGCCGATCAAGACCATCAACAGATTTATATCGAAATCCCGCTCGACGAGAAAAGTCGGAAGTTATACCGTGCGCAAGAAGGCGAGAATCTTCATCTTTATTTCTTCACGGAAGACGGGGTGAAGCATTCTTTCTCTAGCGTCGTAACAGGGTTTCGCAAGGATTCTGTTCCTCTCGTCGCAATTCGCAAGCCGGAGTTGGAGGACATTTCCAAGGATCAACGCCGCAGCTATCTTAGGGTCGAGGCTAACTTAGAGTTAGCTGTGAGAGTCGGGGATAAGATGAAGTTCGTAGCCATCACGGAAGATGTAGGCGGAGGCGGAGTTTCTTTCACCTGTGAACGAAATAAACCGATCGTGACGAATGTTGTTTTAACCTGTTGGCTATTATTGAATTATAAAGGCGGCACGGTTGCGCATGCAAAATTTGAAGGCGAAGTCGTCAGAGTGCTTCCCGTCGAACCTGACAAGCATTTGATTATGATGCGCTTTAAGGAAATCGGCGATTCTGATCAACAGAAAATCATTCGATATTGCTTTGAGCGCCAATTGGACAAGCGTAAGGATTAATGCCGCGAGGCCCCTTGTCCAGGTCACATCTGGACATAGGAGGTCAAGCATGGACGAAAAGTCTAAACAAAAGTACCAGTCTGATTTTGTCGCATGGTCAAGTCGACTGGAACGGCTTATTTTACGAGGGATTATCGTGTTGGTCGTGTTGCTGAGTGTATCCCAGCTTATGCTCCAATTTCCGGCTGCTCGGCACTGGCTGACGTCAACGGACGATTCGGAAGGCGTTCCGTTTCATTATCATGCACGCTAGCTAAGAGGATGGCATTTTTGCATCCCTAAGTGCTGTGTGGTATAATTTCCTCATTCCTTGCAGGCTTTGCCTGCCTTATTTTTTCTAATTGACATCAGGTTGTTGGCGTGTAGGAGGCTAGTCTTTTTCTCATGAATGGATCTCAGTACACTCGGATTAATATTGCGATCGACGGGCCGGCGGGAGCGGGTAAAAGCACAGTTGCCCGACTCGTTGCAAGGGCTCTTCAATATGTTTATGTCGACACGGGTGCCATGTATAGAGCCGTTACGCTCAAAGCTCTTGAAGCTGGTATACCGACCGAGGACAATGAACTCGTAGGGCAATTGGTTAAACAATTGGATATCGTGCTGTTGCCAGGTGAGGCTGCTCAACTCGTTCTAGTGAACGGAGTAGATGTAACCTCAGAATTAAGGTCATTAGAGATCAACCGTAACGTTTCTTATATCGCTCGTCTAGAAAGCGTCCGCACACGGATGGCAGAACTTCAGCGCCGAATGGCCAAAGAGAAAGGCGTCGTGATGGATGGCCGAGATATCGGAACCCACGTATTGCCGGATGCCGAATTGAAAATTTTCTTGACGGCAACGCCTAGAGAGAGAGCCAGTCGGCGGTTTCTAGAGTTAGGTCCTGATGCTGGCATCACGTTAGAGCAACTGGAGATCGAAATCAGTCAGCGTGATCGACTGGATCAGGAACGGGAAATCGCGCCTCTCCTTCAAGCTTCCGATGCCCGCCTAGTGGATTCTACGGGGCGGACAGTGGACGAAGTAGCGGAAGAAATCGTACAATGGGGACTTGCCGCGACAAGAACCATTTTGGCGGAGGAGAAGTAGATTATGTTATACCGTTTCTGTAGAGCGATTCTCCGTCTTATCTTTATGTTTCTTTATCGGCTGGAAGCCAGAGGTGTCTCTAACATTCCTCTTGAAGGCCCTGTTATCTTATGCAGCAATCATAAAAGTTTACAAGATCCCATTACTTTAGGGGTATGGGTGCCCCGCAAAGTTCATTATATGGCTAAAGAAGAACTGTTCCGCATTCCTCTCTTCGGATCTTTGATCAAAGCCGTCGGCGCGTTTCCAGTCAAACGCGGAGGCGTGAGCAAAGAGGCGATCCGAACGGCGATAACGCTGTTGCAGGGCGGTAACGTAATGGGGATTTTCCCGGAAGGTACTCGCAACGAATCGGTAGGCATGGGCAAACGGGGCGCGGTTACGATGGCGATTCGTTCTAAAGCCATTGTCGTGCCGGTTGCATTAGTCGGCCAGTACCGACCATTCCGTAAGATGATAGCGGTATACGGCGCACCCATCGATATGGCGCCATATGCGGAGCAAGGAACTACGGAAAGTATGGAACAAGCGACTGAACTGATCATGTCGCGAATCCGAGAAATGATGAAAACCAGTCAACCTGCTGCTTAAAGGATGCATGTTTCTGACGACATTCTTTCATACTAGAGGTATAATTTGGTACTCATGATTGGGATTAGCAAGATTTAAGCACCGCTAGAAGCGGGTTTAAATAAAGTTGGGGTAGAACTGAGGAGGTAATTTTCATGTCTGAAGAAATCAACGTCCAGGAAACGGCAGCCGCAGAATCGGTTAGCCAAGATGCACTGGAAAATCTCGTAACCTTGAAGAAAGGGGACACCGTGAAAGGTACGGTAGTCAAAATCGAGGATAACCAAGCGTATGTCAGCCTTGGATATAAATACGACGGTGTCATCCCGCTACGCGAGCTTTCTTCCGTTAACTTGGAGAACGCTGCTGCAGCTGTGCAAATCGGCCAAGAAGTCGAAGCGAAAATCGTTAGCATCAACGATGCTAAAGAATCGCTCGTCCTCTCCAAACGCCAGATCGACAGCCCGCGCGCTTGGGATGAACTGCAAGCAAAATTCGAAAGCGGCGAAGCGTTCGAAGTGGCCATCACTGACGTCGTTAAAGGCGGTCTAGTGGCGGATGTTGGCGTTCGCGGATTTATTCCGGCTTCTATGGTTGAGCGTCATTTCGTCGAGGACTTCAGCTCGTACAAAGGCCGTACGTTAAAAGTAAAAGTGAAAGAAATCGACCGTGAGAACAACAAGGTCATTCTTTCCGCTAAAGACGTGCTGGATGCGGAATACGAAGCTCAGAAGCAACAAATCATGAGCTCCTTGCAAGTAGGTCAAGTGCTTGAAGGCAAAATCCAAAGATTGACGCCATTCGGCGCATTCGTAGATATCGGCGGCATCGACGGTCTCGTTCATGTTTCCGAGATGGCTTGGCAACACGTTGCCCATCCTGGTGATGTCGTGTCCGAAGGCCAAAGCGTTAACGTGAAGGTTCTGAAAGTCGATCCTTCCCTTGGCAAAATCTCCCTCAGCATCAAAGCGGCTCAACCAGGTCCTTGGGACTCGGCAAACGGACAATTCAACGTCGGCGATATCGTTACCGGCGTCGTGAAACGTCTTGTCGCTTTCGGAGCATTCGTTGAAATCGCTCCTGGCGTAGAAGGTCTCGTTCACATTTCGCAAATCGCGCATCGTCATGTTGCGACGCCTTTCGAAGTGTTGAAAGAAGGCCAAGAAGTTCAAGCTAAAGTTCTTGACTTCAACCCGGCAGAGAAACGCATCTCCCTTTCCATTAAAGAAACGGAAGAAGCGCCTGCCCGCCCAGAACGCGAGCAACGCGAACCGCGTGCGCCTCGTGCTCCAAGAGAAGAAACGAATCTGCCTCCGGTAGAGAACATGAGCTTCAACCTTGGTGAAAGATTCGGCGATAAGCTGAGCAAATTCAAGTAAACAAACTTGGAAGAACCCGCCCTTGTGGCGGGTTTTTTTGCGTTTAGTTCACCCCGGACGCTGTAAGCCTACCAGTAATAGTCGATCATAAGCCGTACCGTTCGGGGAATTTGAACCTAATGGCGCGGCTTATTCTGTCGCCGACAGGCGCATACTAATCTTAGGGAGGTGAGCCAATGCCGGCTGCAATTGGCGCTGTGTTCCTGTGGCTAATGACGACAATATTATGGTGGAGCGGGTGGAGAGAGGAAACGACGGAGAACATCCCGCATTGGGCTGTTGGGGCGTTCCTGGCCGTATGGCCTTTTGCTTGGTTGGCTAACATTGGGTTTACTCCTCAAATCACGATAAACGGTGCCTGGATATGGACATTTCTGGCAGGATTATTATTGGCATGGCGCATGCGGCCTTCAAGAAGATGGACGGTCATCTCGGCGGGCTTCTTGGTGGGCTCTATTTACGTGGTCATAAGCCGGCTGGCTCATACCCCATCTGGGATGTTGTCTTATCTCGATCCTTGGGGCGCGGCGATCGTTATTGGCATGTTATCAGCAGTAATCGTTCGTAATGTTTCAGAGCAGGTGCTAGCTATCTCTACGGGTCTGGTGTTAAGTATGGGAATTTACGCTTATCTCCAGATGACCTCTGGCTCATTACTCGAGATGAAGGCTACGCAGTGGATCGAAAGCTGGTGGATCGCGGTACTGTGCTCGAGGTTATGGACATTAGCCGCGCGATCGGCGGTGAACCTTAGAAGAAAATGGAATTTCAAAATGGGTCAGAAAAGGGGGGGAGAACGTTGGTGATTCTCGATTGGTTTCATGCCCATAAAGACATTACATGCGTCATCATAGGATCGGCGTTCGGGATGGCGGCAAGAATATTCATGCTTCGCAGCGATTATAGGCAATATCCGGCTTATCCTCATGGCAAGATCATCCATCTTGCGTTAGGTCTAATCGCTGGCGCCTTGGGATCAGTCGCCGTTCCAGCCTTATATAACAAAGACTATACGGCAATTACTTTTCTATCGCTCGCTGCCCAGCAATTTCGCGAAGTTCGAAATATGGAGCGGAACACGTTAACCGCGATCGATCATCTTGAACTCGTCCCTAGGGGAGCCGCTTATATAGAGGGAATTGCCGTCGTATTCGAGGGGAGAAACTATTTGGCTATTATTACTGCCTTCCTGTCAAGCCTTTTCGCGATGTGGATCGGATGGTGGGGAGGATTGATTGCCGGAGTGTTCGCTTTAATACTTGCCCATTATTTTATGAAAGGGAAGAAGATCACGCATATTGCCGACATAGAGATGGTTCCGATAAAATTGGACGGCCCGGATCTTTATGTTGGCGACATCTACATGATGAACGTGGGTTTGGACGAGAACAGGGATGTGATCAAAGAACAAGGGATTGGGTTTATATTGACGCCCAAGAGTGACGATGCCAAAGTCACGATCGCTAATCTCGGTCAGCGGCAAGCTATTCTTCATGATGTTTCCACCAGGCTGGGCGTATACCGCGACGATGGCGATCCGGCATTGTTGCCAATAGGAAAGTTGGGTTTGCGGACTGGAAAACTGGGTCTGCTTGTTCTCCCGCGAGAGAAGGATATTGATAAAGCTTACCAATCGGTATGTAACGTGCCGCTTCTAGAGGCAGCTGTTCGAACGCCGACGAAAGCGAATCGCAAAAGTACGGAAGGGGCGAAGCAAAGTGGCTAGAATCGTAGGAATCGTCACGACCGACCATGGTAACGTAGGCGGCGGCTCGCCCATTTTTTACGCGTCTAGTCGGGAACAGCTGCAGAGATTGGCCCATCTGCTGGAGAAAATTTTGGATTCCGCCGCGCATGAGATGAACGAGGATTTATTCATTATCGTCGATAGGCATTAAACGGTTTGGCAATAATCGTTAGCCAAGCCGCGCAAATTTTGATATGATGAAAGTTGTGAGTGTTTTGACGAGCCCATCCTTGTGGGGGCAAAGCTGTTTGAAATGTTGAGGAGTGGGATATATGGCACGACCTATAATTGCCATCGTTGGAAGACCCAATGTGGGTAAATCCACGATTTTTAACCGGATCATCGGCGACAGGCTCGCGATTGTCGAAGACAAGCCGGGCGTTACTCGCGATCGGATTTATGGTACCGGTGAATGGAACGGAATTTCTTTTAGCGTAATCGATACAGGCGGCATCGAGATCGACGGGGAAGATAGCTTACTCCGTTCGGTTCGAACGCAAGCGGAACTTGCGATTGAAGAAGCCGATGTCATTATATTCATGGTGGACGCCAAGGCAGGTGTCACGAATGCGGACGAAGAAGTGGCGCAAATGTTATTCCGCTCTCAGAAGCCTATCGTGCTTGGGGTAAACAAGGTGGATAATTTGCAGCGCATGGACGATATTTACGAGTTTTACTCGCTCGGGTTCGGCGATCCCGTGCCTATGTCCGGTTCGCACGGAATGGGTATCGGAGATTTGCTTGACGCGGCAGTAAACAAGCTACCCGTTAAAGAAGACCAAGAGTACAATGACGACGTCATCAAAGTCGCTTTAATCGGGCGTCCTAACGTGGGCAAATCGTCGCTCGTGAACGCTATTCTTGGCGAAGAGCGCGTTATCGTAAGCAATATTGCCGGTACGACTCGCGACGCGATCGATACGCCTTTCGAGAAGGACGGTCAAAAGTATGTCTTAATCGATACTGCGGGTATGCGCAAAAGAGGCAAAGTATACGAAACAACGGAAAAATACAGCGTCATGAGAGCGATGCAAGCGATTGAGCGGGCAGACGTCGTACTCGTCGTGATTAACGGCGAAGAAGGAATTATCGACCAGGACAAACATATCGCCGGTTATGCCCATGAGAACGGGAAAGCCGCGATCTTCGTCGTCAATAAATGGGATGTCGTCGAGAAAAATGATAAGACGATGCAGCATTTTACGAATACGATTCGCGATCATTTCCTGTTCATGACCTACGCGCCGGTCGTATTCTTGTCGGCTTTGACGAAACATCGTCTAACGAAGCTGTTCCCGGTCGTTAACCATGTCGCGGAGCAGCATGCACTGAGAATTCCGACCAATGTCCTTAACGACATTATTTCGGATGCGGTAGCGATTAATCCTCCGCCGACGGACAAAGGGCGCAGACTGCGAATCAATTACGTGACGCAAGTTGCGGTTAAGCCGCCAACGTTGCTTATTTTCGTGAACGACCCCGAATTGATGCATTTTTCTTACGAGCGTTATTTGGAGAACAAAATACGCGCGGCTTTCGCATTCGAAGGAACTCCGCTTAGATTGTTCACCCGTAAGAAAGCGGATCAAGAATAGGGGGAGCCGGAGTGTTGAATTCGATCATCGCGATTGTCATAAGCTATTTGTTAGGTTCGATTTCCTTCAGCATTTTATTTGCGCGTTGGCTTCGTAAAATTGATATTCGGGATCATGGGAGCGGAAATGCAGGAGCAACGAATACGCTTCGGGTGCTTGGCAAAGGTCCGGCGATTGCGGTTTTCTTACTCGATATAGCTAAGGGATCCGCAGCCGTATTAATTGGCCTATGGATCGGGCAGAACAACGACTGGGTACCGGTTATTTGTGGGCTTGCGGTTATCGGGGGCCATAACTGGCCGATCTACTTCCGCTTCAAAGGCGGTAAAGGAATCGCATCGACGGTTGGGGCTTTGATCGTATGGGCTTTCTTGCCGACGCTAATCGCGGGAATCCTGGCTATTCTTATTATCGTCATTACGCGATACGTATCTCTCGGCTCTATGATCTTCGCCGTGTGCCTCCCGATCTTGTTCTACTTTTTCGATCTGGAAGCGCCGTACATTTGGGGAGCCTTGGTCGTAGCAGTATTAGCGGTCGTGCGTCATCGCAAAAATATCGTGAAGCTGATGAACGGTACGGAGAATAAGCTCGGTAGCGGTAAGAAGGGTGAACCACATGGAGTATAAGAAAATTGCGGTTCTAGTTGCGGGAAGCTGGGGAACGGCTTTATCCCGAGTGTTGGCTGATAATGGTCATGCGGTAACGCTCTGGACGCGTAATGAAATGCAAGCGAATGAAATCAATCATCAGCGAACCAACGAGAAGTTCCTGCCGGGCGCGAAGTTGCCGGAAGGCATTAAAGCAACGACGGTGATGGCCGATGCGGTGACTCGAGCCGATGCCGTATTGTTTGTTGCCCCATCATCGGCGATGAGGGATGTCGCCCGTCAAGCGGCTCGTTATTTACATAATGACGCTTTGGTCATTCATGCCACTAAGGGATTCGAAAGCGACAGCCTTAAGCGGATGTCCACGGTTCTCTCGGAGGAGCTTGGTCGGCCTGAAGATCGCGTTGTCGTCTTGTCCGGACCTAGCCACGCAGAAGAAGTCATTGATCGTCATCCGACGACGATCGTTGTCGCCTCCAAGGAAATCGCATGCGCCGAGGCGGCCCAGGATTTGTTCATGAACGAGTCTTATTTCCGGGTATACACGAATCCCGATCTTATCGGGGTTGAAACGGCAGGCGCAATCAAAAATATTATTGCGCTTGGTGCGGGGTTGTCGGATGGTCTCGGCTTCGGGGACAATGCCAAAGCCGCGTTGATTACGCGAGGCTTAACCGAAATCGCCCGTCTAGGCGCGGCGATGGGGGCAAATTCATTAACGTTCGCCGGTCTCGCCGGCGTAGGAGATTTGATCGTGACTTGCACGAGCCAGCATAGCCGGAATTGGAGAGCGGGATCCATGCTCGCGCAAGGTTTGCCGCTTGAAGAGGTGCTGGAGCGGATGGGCATGGTCGTAGAGGGCGTGAGGACGACGAAAGCGGCTCATGTGCTTGCGGGCAAGCATAACGTTGAGATGCCCATCACGGATCAGTTATATGCCGTCCTGTTCGAAGGGAAGTCACCGGAGAAAGCCGTCGGCGCTCTCATGGGACGGGTACGTACGCATGAGATCGAGGAAGTCGCCTCCACGTTCCAGAATAAATGGCTTAAAGGCTAAACAATAAACTAGCCCACACGCTTCAGCCTTTCTTCTCATAGGATGCAATGCAAACATCCGGAGGAGGGGAAGCATGGATAAGTTTCCTAAGGATCTTCTTGGCGCCGTGAACAAAAAAGCAGGAAAAAACATTTCCGAAAACTCGATCAAAAAAATTGCCAGCAACGTCAATGCAGGTACGTTGCAAAGCGAAGCGCAGATTAAAGCTTTGATCAAGCAAGTATCGGCAATGGCCAACGTTCCCGTATCCGAAGAAACGGTGAGAGAAATCGTTAGCGCGGTCAAGAAAAGCGGCATGAACTTGAACAGTCTGGAGTCGCTGGTCAAAATGATGATCAAGAAATGAGAAAAGATGCCCCTCTTCGGCTGTTTCAGCCAAGGGAGGGCATCTTTCTTTGGCGATTTATGGGCGTTGCGCGAATCTTAGCGGGATTGTCCAAGCCGCTGCGACCGCGAGTACGATCCATAGGATATCCATGGCATCGAAAGCATCGCTAAAGCGGATTGCATATTCGGAATTATTAAGCAAATCGGACATGCCGAGCTTGTCCAACTCTTCGATGATGTCTTGTTTCACAAGATAGAAAGTGATGTACTTACCGGCGATTACGCCTGCAAGAGCAAATATAACTGCAATGATTTGATGGGATTGCGTAATGTTTTTCTTGGCCAAGAACGCTACGGCAATACCGACTAAAGCTCCTACCCCTGATGCAAGAATGCCTAATTCATAATTTCCGTAATAAGCAATCAGCGCCCAGACGACTGCTCCTGCAAGAGCGGACACGATTGCCCCCCCTACGATTAAGGCCATTGAAGCGGGTTGTTGCTGTTGATTCACCGGGATTAACTCGGCTTCGAGATTTTGTTGCGTTTCCAATTGATCACCCATTTCTATGTAGTAAAAACTTCCAAGAAGTAATATTCTACATTTTCCGATATTTTCCTCCTTTATTCGATAGATGTTTTTTAGAATGATGATTACGGTGTATTTTTGTCATAACAAGCTGTGAATGGTATAATGTTATGCATTTGAGTCAGTCTACGAGACGGAGGATGACATAGATGTACATGATGTCGCAATTATTCGCGGCTGCCAAGCTGGATCCGATGAGCAAAATGTGGGTTTCCATGATCGGGATCGGTTTAATGGTGCTAGCGGCACTTATTATTACATACGCAAGAAGCAAGACCAAAGGATGGGTTCGACTCGTTCTGACTTTAGTTGCTATTGTTATGCTTATTTATGGAATGATCTGCGGACTATTATCTCTAGTGTAAATTACGGATACGGAGGGCATTTGCTTGATTACTTTAACTGGACGAACCCTCACCAAAAGCGTCGATACCGGAATCGGCCAAAGCTTACTGCAGCTCGCCCAAGGGACTTCGATAGATTGGCAGTTCAATTGCTCTAGAGGGACTTGCGCGAAATGCAGATGTTTGATCCATGAGGGAGCGCATTTGTTGTCGGAAGTCAGCGATGCCGAATGGGATCGGCTAGGACCGGATGAGCTGGACGCGGGTTATCGGCTGGGCTGCCAGGCTATTGTCTTTAAAGACGGGGATATTAAAGCAACGAACAAAACTTATTTCTAACATTACTGAGTCTTATTGAATTTTCGCTTACAGAATGGAAGTGGCCCTTATGCGAAGAGATTGGCCGATGTCCGCACTTGCCCGTATTGCGGCAACGCTCGACAATTGCGATGCGCGTTGGGTAGTCGGAGGAAGTACAGGGCTAGCGCTTAGGGGAGCCCGATTGGATCGTGCGCCTCGAGATCTGGATATCTACGTGGATAACGATGACGTGATGTCCATTCATAAGAAATTGGATGCCTATGCAATCGATGGACCGCAGGAGAATACAACGGAAAGATATCATTCTACGCTGTCGCATTATAGCATCTCCGATTCGATGGTCGAGTTGGTCGGGAGCTTTCGGGTATCGGCTTTGCATAGTATGTATACGACCGAAGTGAGCGATTTCTTATATCCTTACAGTGATAGAGTCGAGGTAGAGGGGTACGAAGTCCCCATAGTTCCGCTTGGCCATGAACTCATTTTTAATTTGCTTAGGGAGCGTCAAGACAGAGCGATCGTCGCGGGCGGTCTCATTTCCCACGATCCGCAGAGACATTTGCCCTTGCTTCAGCAGCTTCTTGGCCGGAATACAATAACGAATGCCATTGCTGAAGAGGCCTTGAGATTAGCGGGCGTAAACAAGGCGTTCTCTCCGAAGGAGTCGCTATGACAAATTCAATTAAGATCACCTTTCTTCCGGATGACAGATCGGTATCGGTCAGATCCGGGACGACGCTACTAGACGCTTCCCGACGTGCCGGGGTTGCCATAAGAACACGCTGCGGTGGCGTTGCGGGTTGCCTTATGTGCAAAGTGAATGTTGCGGAAGACCAGAAGGGGTTTCTCCAGCCCCCGACATTAGCCGAAACGCGTAAGCTTGGCTCCATGCTCTCCGAAGGAGTTCGACTTTCCTGCCAAGCGCGGGTTAAAGGCGATGTTACGGTTACGGTGCCGGAAGACCCGCTAAAAGCGGCCATTCGCAAAAAGTTGGCCGAACAGCAGGAAGATGAGGATTGGTTTAAGTGAATCAGAGAGTTACAGGAGGACTATTCATGAAGCTGCGTCAACTTCCTAGAGCCCTTACTTTGGGGCTGCTGAGCATAATGATCTTATCGTTGACCGGGTGCTTGTATCCGGAAGACCAGACGCCGGGCGGACAAGCTTCGGCAAGGGAAGCGGTATTAACAGTCCAGGATGCGACCGAGCGTTATCAGTCGCAAACCTCGCTGTTGCCGATCCAGAATGCCAAAGAATCCGTACCCGTCTACGAAAAATATAAAGTGGATCTTGGGAAACTCAAGCGAATGGGGTATATAGCCCAAATTCCGGCAGCCGCCTTCGAGAATGGCGGTTCCTATCAGTTTCTGATCATTGACGAAGAAACGGATCCGAAAGTTAAGCTGCTTGATCTGGTGGTGTTCCAAACGGTTAACGATGTTCAGAAGAAGGTGGACGAATATCGTTCAAGCCATGGTGATCGTATTCCGAAGGGCGACGAGCTGTATCCTGGGTTTTCCGTAATCAACTTCAAGGAGTTAGGGATGAAAGCTCCTAACATTCAAAGTATGTATTCCCGGCAAACCTTGAACTTCCTCGTGAACGATCAAGGACAAGCATACGTCGATTATGGCATCGATATTGCGACTGCCGTGAAAAAGGCACAAACGGAGCCCCAACCGAATGAAGATTTAAGGAAAGTGCTCGTCGATGCTTCTTATTACGTTCCGGTTCGTTCCCCGGTTTATCATTGGATGGAGGGGGAACCCCGCGCCGTTAACGATTGAACCCATTAAACAGTTAAATGCCGTATACCCGGGTCTTATCGACCTTCAGGGGATGCGGTTTTTTTGTTTGCGCGGAGTCTAGCATTATTTTTAACGAAAAAGATTAAAGGAGTAGACATACGTCTCTCTCTTCTTTCATATGCTCATGGGGGAAACAACAGGGGCGCTGGCGGGCGTAAGTCGGCAGGGCAAACATTTTGTGCGGTTAGCGTCATAATTGTGACGTTTGCACATACAATGTTACCAGTCCAAGTTCGTGTACGAGTTCCGCCCTGAAGGCGGGTCACGAAAGTTTCGCGATTACGATGGGAGGGAATCTCAGTGGAAAAAGTGGACATTTTCAAAGATATTGCCGAACGCACCGGCGGTGATATCTACCTCGGGGTCGTGGGTGCCGTCCGTACGGGCAAATCGACCTTTATTAAACGGTTTATGGAAACCGTTGTACTTCCTAATATTGCGCATGAAGCGGACAGGGTCCGCGCGATTGACGAACTGCCGCAAAGCGCCGCAGGCCGGACGATTATGACGACCGAGCCCAAGTTCGTACCGAATAATGCGGTTCAACTAAAGGTAGCGGAAGGGCTGGAAGTTAACGTACGGCTTGTGGATTGCGTCGGATATACCGTCGATGGGGCGAAAGGCTTCGAAGACGAGGGTGGCCCGCGTATGATCACGACGCCTTGGTTCGAGGATCCGATCCCGTTCCAGGAAGCTGCCGAGATCGGTACGCGTAAAGTCATTCAAGAGCATTCAACGCTTGGCGTAGTCGTCACGACGGACGGTTCGATCGCAGAAATCCCGCGCAGCTCTTACATTGATGCTGAGGAACGGGTCGTTAACGAATTAAAAGAAGTCGGCAAACCGTTCGTATTGATCGTGAACTCCGCACGGCCCAAGAGCGAAGAAGCTCAAGCTCTTCGCAATGAGCTGGCGATCAAATACGATATTCCCGTCATGGCGGTAAGCGCTGCAACGATGGGAGAAGAGGAAGTCATCGGCGTCCTTCGCGAAGTGCTGTATGAGTTCCCCGTACATGAAGTGAACGTTAATCTCCCAAGCTGGGTAATGGTACTTAATGAAGGCCACTGGCTCCGTTCAAGCTACGAGAATTCCGTGCGCGAAACCGTCAAGGACATTCGCCGTCTGCGCGATGTCGAGCGGGTAGTCGCGCAATTCATGGAATACGATTTCGTGGCTCGCGCCGGTCTCAGCGGGATGAATATGGGTCAAGGGGTCGCGGAAATCGATTTGTACGCTCCCGACGAGCTGTACGATAAAATTCTGATGGAAGTGGTCGGAACCGAGATACGCGGCAAGGATCATCTTCTCCAACTCATGCAGGAGTTTTCCCATGCGAAACGGGAGTACGACCGATTCGCGGAAGCGCTTGAGATGGTGAAGACGACGGGGTACGGTATCGCAGCTCCGTCGCTTGCGGAGATGGTGCTCGACGAACCAGAGCTCATTCGCCAAGGCTCTCGTTTCGGCGTGAGGCTGAAAGCGACTGCTCCATCGATTCATATGATCCGGGTTGACGTCGAATCCGAATTTGCTCCGATCATCGGTACGGAGAAGCAGAGCGAGGAGCTCGTTCGTTATCTGATGCAGGATTTCGAGAAAGATCCGATCAAGATTTGGGAATCCGATATTTTCGGGCGCTCCTTGCATTCGATCGTCAGGGAAGGCATTCAAGGCAAAATTGCGATGATGCCGGACAATGCCCGTTACAAGCTGCAGGAAACGCTTGGACGGATTATTAACGAAGGCTCGGGCGGATTAATCGCTATTATCTTGTAACGAAATATAAGAAGCGCCAAGCGCTAGCGGAATGGGATTGCCGCTAATGCGCTTGGCGCTTTTTTCGACGTTCGCGGAGAGCTTGAGAAAAATTGAATGAGCCAGAAGGAAATGTAAGCATTTACGCGATGTCGATTCTCGTAATTTCCTCGTATTATCCTTGTCAGCGCTGTAGAAATGCCCTAGAATGATGGATGTTGCCTTTTTGAGACTCTATTCTATATTTGAAGCGAATCTCCTTATTTTCATAGATTTTCATTAATTCTTAAAAACCGATTGACATACTCGGATTAACCGTTTATAGTAATTTTATCATATTAGGCAAGAGAGAATGGGGAGGCAGATTAAGTTGACACAAAGAAAATTCAAAGGCACTTGGCTCGCATTGGCACTCGTATTCGTATTGGTGCTTGCGGCTTGCGGCAATAAGGAAGAGAAAAATGCTGAAAGCTCCGCTCCGGCATCGGCTACATCATCCGCATCATCCGAACCTTCGGAAAGCGCATCTTCCGTGGATGCGTTGAAAGGCAAGAAAATCGCACTCGTTATGCGTTTCAACACAGGAACATTTTCCGCTCAATACGTTGACGGAGTAAAGAAACAAGTCGAGAAATTCGGAGGACAAGTAACGGTTCTAGCTTCCGAGAACGATTTGGCCAAAATGTCCGCTAACCTGGATTCCGCCGTTAACCAGAAGTTCGATGGTATTCTAATCGATCACGGCGATGCAGCAGCTCTTACGAACGGTTTGAACAAAGCCAAAGAAGCTGGAATTCCAATCGTGGCATTCGATTCCGGTCTTCAATCGTTCGAAGGCATTACGAACCTTGCGCAGAACGATCAGCAATTAGCGGAGTTCACCCTTGAGAAACTTGCTGAAGAAGCAGGCGGTAAAGGGAACATCGTTAAAGTATGGGTAGCGGGATTCCCTCCAATGGAGAGCCGTCAAATTTCTTACAAAGCTTTCACGCAGAAATATCCGGACATCAAAGAAATCGCTGCTTTTGGCGATGCAAGCAACCCGCAATTGGACACGCAGAATAAACTGGAAGCGGTCTTGAAACAATATCCGAACAAAGGCGATATCACGGCTGTTTGGGCAGCATGGGATGAATTCGCTAAAGGCGCAGCTAATGCCATCAAGCAAGCTGGCCGCGATGAAATCAAAGTATACGGCATCGATCTTAGCGACGAAGATTTGAAAATGATTCAAGATCCGACTAGCCCGTGGGTTGCTTCCGCAGCGGTTGATCCGACTTCGATCGGAACCGTGCAAGTAAGATTCTTGTACCAAAAACTCAATGGCGACACGACTGAACCGGTCGTTCAGCTTGAACCGGTATTCGTACACCGCGATGCTCTTCCGAAAGACAAAGTCATTACGACCGCTGAGCTTTCCCAGTATGTTGAAGGATGGGGCAGCAGCGATCTTGGAAATACCGATTACCTGAAAGAACTTGAAGCTTCCGTTGGAGCGAAATAATCGGATACGATTATCGTAAGGTTAGGCATGGCACGGCGCGGATATTAACCGCGCCGTTTCCTGCTGTCAGTAGCCCATTCCATAATGCTCTATCCGGAAAGGAGACGGCCACCGATGACAACGATTCACAAGGTCTCTGAATTGAACATGCGGAACATTTCTAAAGCTTTCGCTGGGGTTGCTGCGCTGAAAAACGTGGATTTCAACGTTAAGGGCGGGGAAATCCACGCTTTGCTCGGAGCGAATGGCGCAGGTAAAAGCACTTTAATGAAAATTCTGTCGGGAGCATACGAGACGGATGAAGGCATGATCGAATTGGAAAGCGGTTCCTTCGCGTTCCGTTCCCCCGCGGATTCCAAAAATGCCGGCATCCACTGCGTCTATCAAGAAGTAGATACTTCTCTGGTTTCCCATCTTAGCGTTTCGGAAAATATTTTCCTCGATCAGTTAGCTTCTTCTAAAGGTAAGGCTTGGTTGAAGTGGGGCAAGCTTCATGAAGAGGCCAAAGCGGTTTTAGACCAAATCGGACTGACCTTATCTCCAAGAGCATTAGTCCGCGATTTGACGTTGTCGGAGAAGCAGTTGGTGCTTATCGCAAGGTTGCTTGCCGAGAAAGCCAAATTCGTCATTCTCGACGAACCGACCGCGCCGCTTAGCCTGGAAGAGGCCGATAAGCTGTTCGAGATTATGCAAGGCTTGAAGAAAGCGGGAATTGGAGTCATCTTCATCTCCCATCGCTTGCCGGAAGTATTTCGAATATGCGATCGGATAACCGTGATGCGCGATGGCGAGCGAGTTCTTACCGAGCTCAAGGGAAATATCGACATGTCGGGTGTCGTGAAAGCGATGCTCGGAAGAAGCTTTGAAGAAGAATTTCCGAAGCTTCCGGCACACATTGGCGACCCCGTGCTGTCTGTTCAAGGGCTCGATGCGGGACGACGCGTTCGCGGCGTAGATCTTGAAGTGCGTCGCGGTGAAATCGTGGCGGTCGTCGGTCTAGTCGGCGCGGGAAAGACGGAACTGTCCCGGGTATTATTCGGTGCGGATCCCGCGGATCGAGGGACGGTTACCATTGCCGGCAAGCCTGCCAATCTGAGCAGTCCGTCTGGCGCGGTTCAATCGGGTATCGCGTTAATTCCGGAGGAGAGGCGCAAGGAAGGGATTCTCGTTAGGGAATCCGTTCTACATAATTTGAGCTTGCCGATTCTGGGCTCAATTAGCCGCCTTGGTTTCTTGTCCGGAAAGGCGGAACGTGAACACGCTAACGGGCAAATTGCCGGGCTTGGCATTAAAGCGTCTTCGGTATCCCAATTGACCGCATTTCTAAGCGGAGGTAACCAACAGAAGGTTGCCATCGGCAAATGGTTAGGGACGGAAGCGGACGTCTATCTCTTCGACGAGCCGACGAAAGGCGTTGACATCGGTGCGAAGAGCGATATTTTCCGAATTATCGGCAAACTCGCGCAGCAAGGCAAGGGAATCGTATATTTGACCTGCGAGTTCGCTGAAGCGCTGGGGCTTGCGGATCGAATTCTCGTCATGTGCGACGGGGCCATCGTAAAATCATTCAACCGCGGCGAAGCGACGCAAGAGGATCTATTGTTGTATGCCAGCGCGGGTCGGGAGGAATTAGCGTGAAAAAACATCTGCTGCCGTTTACATTCAAATATGGCGCACTCGTGTTCATCGGGTTAGTCATTTTGTTTTTCTCGATTAGGAACGAGTACTTTTTCACTTACAACAACCTAACGGATATTCTTCGCTCCATCTCCATCGTGACCTTCGTCGCAATCGGGGTGACGATCTCCCTTACCGTAGACGGGTTCGACCTTTCCGTCGGATCTACCGTCTCGTTATCGACCGTTCTCACGGCGACTATGATGGTTTGGTTCGAGATGCCACTGATCGTTGTGCTGATCGTTCCAATTGTTGTTGGCGCTGCTGTCGGCTTGTTAAATGCGTTATTGATCGTGAAAATCCGAATACCGGACTTATTGGCGACTTTGGCCGTTATGTACATCGTAAACGGAATTCATAAAACCTACACCAAAGGCTATTCTATCTATAACAATATGCCTATGCAGGACGGGACTACCGCGCCCGGCGTTATGAGCAAGGAATTTTTGTGGATCGGACAAGGGAAGCTCTTTGGCGTACCGTTTCCCGTTATTCTTATGCTGCTGGCCGTCATTGCGGCCCATGTCTTCTTCAAGTACACCCGTTGGGGGCGGCAAATGATCATGACGGGCGGTAACGAAGAAGCTGCGAGATTATCCGGACTTAAAGTGAAACGGGTTCGTACGCTCGCTTATGTCGCGTCCGGCATTTTCGCTTCAATCGGGGGAATTCTGTTCGCGTCGCGAATCGGATCGGGCCAGATTGATGCGGGTGCTCCGATGCTCATGGAATCGGTTGCCGCTGTGTTCGTGGGATACTCCGTGTTCGCTGCGGGACGGCCTAACATTATCGGTACGTTCTTTGGCGCCGTGCTTATGGGCGTGCTCGTGAACGGATTGACGATGATGAACGTGCAATATTACACGAACGACATTATCAAAGGGGCAGTATTGGTACTTGCTCTCGCTGTCACTTTCATCCATTTGAATCGCAGAAAAGCGTGACGAAAGGCTTGAAAATCGCGCCACGCTTGAAACTTCGCGATTAGCAAGTGTATAATTTCTTGTGAAACGGATAAACAGATACTATGCCATTGTGCCGTTATGGGAGGTGAATGCAATGAACAAAACCGAATTGATCTCCAAAGTGGCCGAATTGGCCGATTTGTCCAAGAAGGATGCGACTCAAGCGGTTGACGCTGTTTTTGACGTTATTTCCGAAGCTCTTCAGAACGGAGATAAAGTACAACTCGTAGGATTTGGTAACTTTGAAGTTCGCGAACGCTCCGCGCGTAAAGGACGTAATCCGCAAACGGGTGTCGAAATCGAAATTCCGGCAGGGAAGATTCCCGCATTCAAGCCGGGTAAAGCGCTTAAAGACGGCATCAAATAAGATGTAATCTTAGCTGAGAACTGCTGTTTACGATAGGGTGCATCCTAGTTGAACTAGGATGCACCCTATTTCGTTATTCGATTTTTACTCATAGATTCGCCTTGTATCTTCAAAAAGAGGTGAACGTTCGAATCGTCCCAGTCCCTTGCCGGGGTAATCGGCAATATGCTATAATTACGCTTGAATCGAGCGGGATGTAGGTTACATAAGGAATAATTGTCTTAAATACCCCGTCAAACAAACGTAAATTGCGAAGCTAAGCCGACTTTAATCGGGACGTGGCGCAGCCTGGTAGCGCGCACCCTTGGGGTGGGTGAGGTCGAGAGTTCGAATCTCTCCGTTCCGACCATTACATATTAGTAGACTGCTTTCTCGCGCGGATGATGTGAGAAAGCTATTTTTTTCTGACGGTTAGCCGATCTTCAACGATTCGAACACTAAGATTGGAGGTTCTATGAGCTATGGAATCGAATCAACAAGAATATATCGTCATTAAGGCTAAAGACGCCGGGGTACAGGTCATCGGTCTAACCCGCGGCCAAGACACGAAGTTTCATCACACGGAGAAACTGGACAAAGGCGAGGTATTGCTCGTTCAATTTACGGATCACACTTCCGCTATGAAGATTAGAGGCAAAGCAACGATTATGACTAAACACGGGACGATCGATACGGATGTATAGCTGATTTATCGATTATCTCTCCAAGGAGTGCAGGCATAGCCTGCCCTTTTTCTTTGTACAATGGGTAAGGAAGAGCTTCTCCAGAAAGGGGAAATCGCCATGCCCATGTTTCCGATCAAACAATGGGGGATCTTGATTATTTCGGGGATTCTCGTTGTGCTTTTACTGAGTCAAATTCCAAGTGTTGAACAAGATCTCGAGCAGCGTCGCCAGTCTGTAGCCGTGTTTAAACCTAATGACGCGAAATGGCTGACGGACGACAATATGGTGGATAGATTAGCTAAGCTTCCTCTGCACAATCGGTTGGTTAAAGTAGGCTGGGATCATGCGATCCTTACGATTGATTTGCAAGGAGGAGATCCTGCCGAGGTTTGGGCGGATATCGGCAAAATGATTATTTTTTCTTATTCGGAAGTCAATAATGTCAAACACGTGTTAATCAGAGTGTTCTCGGAGGTCGGGGATCATCGTTTGCTACTTGCGGCGGAGACCCGTAAGACCGACTGGTCGGAAACGCAGTTAGCCGAGATTAATCGCGGTACTTTTAAAATAGGGGATGAGTCGAACGAGAACTTGCGGTTCTCGGTGACTTCATCCGGCAAGAGATGGATCGCAAATTTTGCAAATTCATGAACAAAGTCCTAGGCTTATGCGAGCCCATCTCGGTTATGTTATAATGATCGAAATGACTTAGTAGTATAAGGTGCCTGGCAGCGTGTTCGGAGGCGGAAGCAATGAATAGATTAAGATTTACCCAGATGGCTAACAAATACATGAATCACGACATGATCAGTCTGCACACGGAATTGCCGGAATTCCCGGAGGGCAGGGTTTCTTTGTTATACACCGTGCTTAGCCATCAGCCAAGCGCTGTTCCGCATAAGGACCTGCTTTCGGTCGTGACTTCGCTTGTACAGATGGGGTTAGATACCCACGACATGGTTGAGAATACGGACAATTCTACCCAAAGCGGAATGTTGAGCATGCGGGCGCAGCAGTTGAAGGTGCTTGCAGGAGATTATTTTAGCAGTCGGTTTTATCACTTGTTATCGCTTGCGGGGCAGATCGATACGACTCGCCGCCTAAGCGAAGCCATTTGCAATATTAATCAAATTAAGATGAACCTGTATGGCAAGATGAAGCAAATGAAATTGAACGCAGAAGAATATCTCCATTACGGCACAGAGCTTAAATCTGGGCTTTTCCTCTCGTTTACAGGCTTTATGAGCGGGTTATACGCAAGGCTGTGGCCAGAGCTCGTGGAGCGGTTCAGCCGATGCGAAGTGCTGCTTAAAGAGCTTCGCAAGATCGATAAGATGGACTCGCTTGATAGCAGCTGGGGCATCTGGCACATTCTTCATGAAGGTACGGAGGAAGATCGGCGAATGGTTACGGAGCATCGTGATGACCCTAACCTGATCATGGCCTTATTGAATAAATATGACATCGCGGGCAAATTGGGCGTTATGCTGCGCCAATCGACCGGACAACTGCAATCGTTGCTACAGAAGCTCCAATCGGACAAGTTGTTGCGCGAACTGCAACCCTTGCTTGAACCTTTCCTGGAGGCAACGGGACAGCAACGGGCAACCGCATTGAAGGAGCTGGGATAACGATCATGATGGACGCGGAATCAAAAACAAAGCACGTTCACGAGGTTTTCGAGAGCATTGCGCCCAAGTACGATATGATGAATAACATCATTAGTTTCAGAAGGCATAAAGCTTGGCGTCGGTTCACGATGCGCAAGATGAATGTACAACCAGGCCAAACTTCGCTTGATCTTTGTTGCGGGACATGCGATTGGACGATAGCACTTGCAAAAGCCAGCGGAAAAGGGAAAACAATCGGACTTGATTTCAGCCGCAACATGCTCGATATCGGACAGGCTAAAGTCGATAAGATGGGCTTGGGAGAGCAAATAACGCTTATCCAGGGCAATGCGATGGAACTGCCGTTCGAAGACAATTCGTTCGACTACGTTACGATAGGCTTCGGATTAAGGAACGTTCCCGACTACGTCAAAACGCTTAAGGAAATGAAAAGAGTCGTGAAGCCGGGCGGCAAAATCGTTTGTTTGGACACATCCAAGCCGACGTGGCAGCCCTTCAAGAGCATTTATTATTTTTATTTCGAGAAACTGCTTCCTTTACTTGGCAAATGGTTCGTAAAAAGATATGAGCAATATCAATGGCTACCGGAGTCTCTGAAGACATTCCCGGACTTGCAGGAATTGGCGGAGTTATTTCGCACGGTCGGAATGCGCAACGTGAAAGCTTATCCGTTTGTGGGTGGAGTTGCGGCGTTGCACATCGGTACGAAGGGAAATGAAGGCACATGATCTCCAAGCTTCGCGTTTTTCTGGAAATGATTAAATTCGAGCATACGCTTTTCGCTCTGCCGTTCGCATTCGTTGGTGCGATCCTAGGTGCGGTTACCGTAGAACGGCGACTGCCGGATTGGGGCGAATGCGGATGGATACTGCTTGCGATGGTCGGGGCTCGCACGGCGGCAATGGGGCTTAACCGCGTCATTGACAAAGTGATCGACGGACGTAACCCAAGAACGGCTATGAGAGCCATTCCGGCAGGTTTGTTAAAATCGAAAGACGTTCTTATCTTTATCGTTATCTCATTCGTATTGCTGTTCTGGGCAGCTGCTCAATTGAATAGCTTAGCTGTCAAACTGTTACCGCTTGCCGTATTTTTCATGGTCATTTATTCCTATACCAAAAGATTTACTTGGGCATGCCATCTCGTGCTTGGCTTAACGATCGGCTTGGCGCCGCTTGGCGGATGGGTAGCCGTAACGGGTGGCGTAACGTGGACGGCAATTATTCTCTACATTACGGTTTCGCTATGGACGGCTGGATTTGACGTTATTTATGCTTGCCAAGACGTTGATTTCGACCGTGAAGAAGGCTTGCATTCCATTCCGGCCAGATTCGGGATCGCGCGCGCTCTCGGAATCGCACGTGCGCTTCATGCCTTAACCGCTGCCGGGTTCGCGCTTCTGCTTGTGATGACCGACTTAAGCTGGTGGTATTTTGCGGGCACGATTGTCGCCGCGGTGATATTGTTGTATGAGCATAGGCTTGTAAAGCCTAATGACCTAAGCAAGCTGAATGCTGCGTTCTTTACGATGAACGGAGTTCTTAGCGCGGTTATTTTCGTGTTCACATTCATTGACTTAGTGGTGGTGAGGTCGTGGTAACAAGAACGACCGTACCGACCCAGTCCGCTCAGCCGACACGATGGGTCGTCGGGATTACCGGAGCGAGTGGCGCGATATATGGGATTACTCTATGCCGGGAATTGCTTCATGCCGGTTTTCATCTACACCTCGTCATCTCGGATGCGGGCTGGCGCGTGCTTAAAGAAGAGTTAGGTTGGGACGCTTCTCACCGGACAGACTGTTTAAACCGTGCATTCGAACAAGCGTTAACAGAAGGGCGGATGACTTATCATCCGCTTAATGACATTGGAGCGAGTATCGCAAGCGGCTCATTCCGCTGCGAGGGAATGGTTATTATTCCATGCTCCATGGGCACGCTATCCGCGATCGCAAACGGCGCTTCGACTAATTTGCTTACCCGTGCGGCGGACGTCATGCTGAAGGAAGGTCGGCCATTGCTGATCGTTCCTAGAGAGACACCGCTTCATGCGATACATCTGGAAAACATGCTCAAGCTGGCTAGGCTAGGAGTTCGAATCATTCCGGCTATGCCTGCATTTTATCAAGGTCCGCAAACCTTGGAGGATATCGTTTCCTTCATGGTAGGCAAAGTCATGGATAACATGGGCATCGAACATAATCTATACAAAAGATGGGGACAACCCAATGAATAATGAACTCGAGCGGCCGATTAAGCTCGGCCGAATATCTTATACGAACGCTTGGCCCGTATTCCACCACTTCGATCCCGGCGAGCTCCCTTTTTCAACGGAGATACATTCCGATATGCCGGCGACCTTGAACCGCAAGCTCAGAGCCGGCGAGATCGATATGGCCGCCATATCCTCTTACGCTTATGGCTTATCTTCGGACTCTTACTATTTGCTTCCTAATTTGTCGGTAAGCTCCTATGGGCGAGTGCAATCGATATTGCTCTTCCTGAAGTCACCGTTAGAAGAAGTCATTCATGGTAAAATCGCACTCACGACCACTTCCGCCACTTCCGTTAATTTATTGAAAATTATTATGGAGAAATTTTATGGCGGTAAACCCACCTACGAGGACGCTGAGCCTTCTTTAGAAAGTATGCTGGAGAATGCGGACGCTGCGCTGCTAATTGGCGATCATGCGATCCGGGCTTCTTGGATGAAGCAAGGTTACCGGGTATTGGATTTGGGCGAAGTATGGAATATATGGACAGGACATTGGATGACCTACGCAGTATGGGCCGTTCACAAAGAAACCGCCCACCGTTCACCGCTAGCGATTCAAAATATTTACGAGAATTTGTTAGAAAGCAAAAATAAATCATACCGGAACATGGAACCGATTGTCTCGAAAGCCATGAGTCAAATCGGCGGCACTTCGGAGTATTGGCACAACTATTTCGCGAACTTATGTCACGACTTCGGGCCTGAACAGAAAGCCGGCCTTCAGTTGTACTTCCGATACGCAAGAGAGCTTGGGCTGATGGCGAACGAATTCGAACTTCTGGAGTTGCCAGGCCTAAACGTGATCGATACTCTTCCTAATTGCAGGTGAACAAATGAAATTATTACAGCTCTATGCCGCGATGAAATCGGATTTGCAAGCGATTGAAGACCAAATGGTGCTAACGGTTACGTCCGATCTGCCTATTCTTAGCGAAACCTCGCTACATTTGCTTAAAGCGGGAGGAAAACGGATTCGCCCCATATCCGTTCTCCTGTCGGGCAAATTCGGCACTTACTCGATAGAGACGCTTAAGAAGGTTGCCGTGCCATTGGAACTTATTCATATGGCATCTTTGGTGCATGACGATGTCATCGATGACGCCGAGACGCGCCGCGGACAATTGACCGTCAAGTCGAAATGGGATAACCGTATCGCCATGTATACGGGAGATTATATTTACGCGAAAGCTCTAATTGTCATTTCGGATTTAGACAATCCGCGGATTCATCAAATTTTGGCTGGGGCAATGGTTCAAATGTGCATCGGCGAAATGGAGCAAATTCGCGATTTCTTCAATGTAGAGCAAAGCGTTCGTAATTACTTGCGCAGAATCAGGCGGAAAACCGCATTGCTCATCGCGATTAGTTGCCAACTCGGTGCAATGGCAACCGATGCGCCGGCACGAACAAGCAATGCACTGTATCGATTCGGATACAACTTGGGTATGGCCTTTCAAATTTCGGATGACTTGCTAGATCTCTGCGGAACGGAGAAAGCGATCGGGAAACCTCCCGGCAACGATTTGAGGCAAGGGAATATCACGTTGCCGGTTCTGTATGCCCTTCAAGAAGATTCGCTGAGAGAGCAGTTGTTGAAGGAAATCGACACTATTCGCGATAATGAGGGCTCAGCGAATTCAACCGTTGCAGTTAAGCTTGTGCGCTCTAGCCGTGGGATCAAAACCGCTGAAGAAATGGCCGATCGCTACATAACCAAAGCTTTGAAAGCTCTTGAGGGTTTGCCGGACATTCCGGCCAAGCGTAATTTGGCTGATATTGCCCGTTTTGTGGCGAAACGAAGTTATTAGATTTGCTCGGTTATGGTAAAATGAAAAATACGATATCGTTAAGTAACTGAAGCATTGTTGCTATAGACGGAAGGAGAGAGAGCTTAATGGAGAGAACCTTTTTAATGATCAAGCCCGACGGAGTGCAACGGGGATTGATCGGCGAGATCGTCAGCCGTTTCGAACGCAAAGGATTGAAGTTGATCGGTGCCAAGCTCATGAGTGTTTCTTTGGAAAGAGCGCAACAGCACTACGCTGAGCATAAAGGCAAAGATTTTTATGATAGGCTGCTCGATTTTATCACTGCCGGACCCGTATTCGCTATGGTTTGGGAAGGGGATCAGGCCGTTGGATTGTCCCGCGCGATGATTGGCAAGACCAATGCGCTTGAGGCGGCACCGGGAACGATTCGCAGCGATTTCGCGATACATACGAACTTCAATCTCATCCACGGATCGGATTCCCACGAGAACGCACAACGTGAAATCCGTATCTTTTTCACCGATGAGGAACTTGTACCCTACGATAAAGCGATTCAAGTGTGGATCTAATTCATCAGTGGTAATGGACACAATACCGCTCAGGGGAGAGCAGACGTCATGGGAGACCATCTTTTCGGTTTAAGCGCGACTTCCCTTCCGTCAGAGGACGAGGATTTCGCCCGTTTTATCGTTAATATTAAGCGTCTGACTTCCATCGATCTATCGCAATACAAAGAAAGTCAGATGCGACGTCGACTTACGACATTACGTATGAAATACGGCTACAAATCTTTTGCCGATTATTTCGCGGCTTTATCCGCGGATGCGAGATTAAGAAATGAATTCCTTGATCGCATGACGATTAACGTCTCCGAATTTTGGCGCAATCCGAACCGTTGGCAAGTGCTGAAAGACAAGTTTCTCCCGGAGCTTATGAAAACGTCGCCACGGCTTAACATCTGGAGCGCCGCTTGTTCAACGGGAGAAGAGCCCTATACGCTTGCGATGATATTGGATTCCATGAACGTGTTGGACCGCGCTTCCCTGGTCGCTACGGATATTGACGAGGGAGTATTGGAGAAAGCCAAGGTAGGCGTCTATTTGGAGAGATCCTTACGGGACGTCCCGGTTTCTTACAAGAATACATATTTCACAGCTGCCGACGGTGCCTATAAAGTTTCGGACAAGCTGAAAAAAGCGGTAAAGCTCCAGAAGCAAAATCTTCTGCTGGACAAATTCGGCGATAAGTACGATTTGATCGTGTGCCGGAATGTTATGATTTATTTTACGGAAGAAGCGAAACATATCCTCTACGGCAAATTTGCCCAAGCGCTTAAGCCGGGCGGATTGTTGTTCGTAGGCAGCACGGAACAGATTTTCTCTCCGGGCCAATACGGCTTGGAAACGGCTGATACTTTTTTTTACCGCCGGATGATTTAAGCGTATGCTAAATAGGCTCCCAACCGATAATAAGGCTATTCAAGCCCACACGGAGGGGACCATGGACAAACGCAAAGTCATTGCCGCATATAGGCGAGGGTTGATTTCCGTGCAGGAATGCGCGCAGATATTAGGTTTGGACAACGTAGAGTTGCTCGGATATATGAGGGAGTCGCGAGGGCTTCACTCGAAAACGAATAAGAAACAGTCCGTCCGTACATGACGGGCTGTTTTCTTGTCAAACGCTTTAACGCTGTACTATAATGATCAAAGATGTTCACGGCTTGGGTGGATAATAGAGGCTTGCTAATTGGGAGGAACCTAAATTGAGTTTACGTTATTTGACTGCCGGGGAAACACACGGCCCGCAGCTTACTGCCATTATCGAAGGATTACCGAGCAATCTAGAGCTTGATTTCGAAGCATTGAATTTTCAATTGCAACGCCGTCAGAAAGGCCATGGACGTGGTCGCCGCATGCAGATCGAGACAGATACCGCCCAAATCGTCGGCGGTGTTCGGCATGGGCGCACGACGGGAGCGCCAGTGGCGGTCGTAGTCGAAAATAAAGATTGGAAGCATTGGACGTCGGTCATGAACGTTGAGCCGGTTGAAGGTACCGACGAATCGAAGCGTCGCGTATTCCGTCCTCGTCCCGGTCATGCGGATCTGAATGGGGGATTGAAATACAACCTTAAGGATTTGCGCAACGTGCTTGAACGCTCCAGCGCTCGCGAGACTGCCGCCCGAGTGGCCGTTGGCGCTATCGCTTGTCAGCTGTTGGCGAGATTCGGAATCAAGGTAGCGGGTCATGTCGTTTCGATCGGCGAAGTCGTTGCCGCCTCGCCGAATTTACCGATCGATGAGCTTATCGCTGTGACGGAAGAGTCTCCAGTTAGAGTCGCGGACAAAGTAGCGGAGCAAAAAATGATAGAGCTAATCGATCGCATGAAGACGGAAGGCGATACGATCGGTGGCGTCGTTGAATGCATCGTGACTGGATTGCCGGTCGGCCTTGGAAGCCATGTACAATGGGATCGCAAGCTGGACGGCAGAATCGCGCAAGCGGTCGTATCGATCAACGCATTCAAAGGCGTAGAGGTCGGAATCGGATTTGAGGCAGCGCGTATTCCGGGTTCTAAAGTGCATGATGAAATTTTGCATACCGCGGATAAAGGCTTCCATCGTGCGTCGAACAGAGCCGGTGGATTCGAAGGCGGAATGACGACAGGCGAACCGATCGTCGTTCGCGGCGTTATGAAACCTATTCCTACGTTGTATAAGCCTTTGGCAAGCGTAGATATCGATACGAAGGAAGCCTTCACGGCACAGGTAGAACGTTCCGATGCATGCGCCGTACCGGCGGCAAGCGTCGTGATGGAACATGTCGTGGCTTGGGAAGTGGCGCAAGCGTTCCTAGAGAAATTCGGCGGCGATTCTATCGACGAAATTCAAAGAAATCTAGATAGCTACCTCAGTCAAGTGGAGGCTTATTAATGGCTAGCCGGACGAGGGAGCTGAAGGTCGAACTTGGCGAACGTTCCTATCCGATCTATATTGGAACAGGTTTGATCGCTCTGACCGGGCAGTATTTTAAGGATCATGGATTTCCCGTTAAGTCGCCAATTTTGCTTGTTACGGATAGTTCCGTAGTGGACTTGTATGCCGAGAAGGTAGAGGAGTCCCTTGCCAATGCTGGCTACAAAGTAACGACAGCAGTCGTTCCTTCCGGTGAAACTTCCAAATCCTTGGAGATGCTGGATGAACTAGTCGGAGCGGCATTGGAAGCCGGGCTGGATCGCAAATCTACCGTAATTGCTTTAGGCGGCGGAGTTGTCGGAGATTTGGCTGGATTCGTAGCGGCCTCCTACATGAGAGGCGTTCGATTCGTACAAATCCCGACGACGATATTGGCGCATGACAGCAGCGTTGGCGGTAAAGTCGCGGTTAATCACCGTTTGGCGAAAAATATTATCGGTGCGTTTCACCAACCGGAATTCGTTCTGTATGACATCGACACATTGGTAAGCCTCCCGATGAGGGAAGTTCGCGCCGGACTGTCCGAAGTCATCAAGCACGGTCTGATCTGGAACGAAGATTTCGTCGCCTGGTGCGACGAGAATGCGGATAAGTTGTTGGCATTGGATTCCGAGGCTCTTGGATATGCCTTGTATGAAGGCTGTAAGGTAAAGTCTATCGTCGTCTCCCGTGATGAGCGAGAGAACGATCTGCGCGCGATACTCAACTTAGGTCATACGATCGGCCACGCGCTTGAAGCGGTTGCGGGTTACGGTGAGCTAGTGCACGGCGAAGCGATAGCGATCGGAATGGTCGGATCGGCCCGTTTGGCCGAGAAGTTCGGCTATTCAGCGGACATTGCCGCGGAGACGGAACGGATATTCCGGAAATTCGGACTTCCGGTGCGCATACCGGACAGTTGCGCAACGGAAGAGATCATGAGCGCGATGTTGCATGATAAGAAATTCGCGGAAGGTAAAATGGTTTTCGTCGTTCCTACTGCGATTGGAAGCGTAGAAATTCGGAACGATGTATCAACCTCGTGGGTTACGGATATTGTCGACGGATTAAGAGAGGGGAATGAACAACCATGAGCGTCAGGGGAATCCGGGGAGCCATTACGGTTGAATTAAATGAAGAAGGTCCGATCTTGGACGCGACTATCGAATTATTGAACGGAATCGGCGAGGTGAACCACTTCGAGCCGGAAGACATTGCTAGTGTGTTCATCACGGTGACTCAGGATCTGGATGCGACTTTCCCTGCTCGCGCCATTCGCCAGATGGCAGGCTGGGAACTCGTGCCTCTCATGTGTTCCCTGGAAGTGCCGGTCAAAGGCAGCTTGGAAAAATGCATCCGCTTGATGGTCCTCGTGAATACGGATGCTTCGCAGAAGGACATCCGTCACGTATACCTCAACAGAGCCCAAGCTCTTCGCCCAGATTTAGTGGTTAAGTAGTAAGACCGCAGGACCGCAAACATGCAACAAACTTTGTAAATTGTTGTCTTACTTGATCATCTAAGTTGATGCTTATTTTGCAATTATGCGTGAAGCACACGCCGTTTCTCTCTTCGGAGAGGACGGCGTTTTTTGTTTGAATACGCCAACAAGGGAGTGTTTAGGATGTCGAGTTCGTCAGCGGAACGGGAGTATGTCCATCTGTTGGAGGAACAGATGTGCCAGGCTCAAGGTATGCGTTTGGAACAGTTAAAGAAACAAGGCGAAGGAGAAAGGAAATTATCACTTTATCAGGTGTAAAGGCTTATATAGATGCATATGACGATTCATTCCGATTCGGCTTTGAAGCCGCGTTAAATCGGTTGAAAGGAGCTCCAACCGAAAGCATAGTTAGTGTAGGAACGAAATCCATAATAGAGTCGCGGTATGCAGGATGAAGGAATAAGTAGCTACGGAGTTACCAATTTGTGTGTTGACGAAAAGTGTTGTGGGGTGCTATATTTATACGCATATTACACATTGCAGAACGGTCGGCCATAGGGACGACAACTTACGCAGATGTGAGCCGAGTAGAGATGAGATGAGCGGAGTTGCCGTGTGTCATTTGCGCAGTGTTGCTGTGCATGTGGTGGAGGCCTAACTAACTTATCGAATTATGCGCATCTCTGCGGAGCAGGGGTGCTTTTTTAATGGCATTTTTGCCGCATATCCGATTTTACTTGATAACGAGTGAATCGATCAGCATCGCGCAACGCACATACAATTTTACTCGATAATCACCGGGGCGTTAGAACGTCCATAAGGAGAGATGAACCATGGACCAGCAAGAGCTTCAAGGGATTAAAGAAATGGCGCAGCAGTATAACGTTATTCCGGTAGTCCGGAAACTTCTCGCGGATACGGAAACACCGATTCGGGTGTTCCAACATCTTAGCCGCGATAAGCGCGCATTCTTGCTTGAGAGTGTTGAAGGCGGCGTAAAATGGGCTAGATACTCCTTTATCGGAACGGACCCGTTTCTCGTATTGAAGCTAAAGAAAAATCATCTCACTTTGGAGCAGAACGGCAAGACGGAATCTCACGAAACGAACGAACCGCTACAGGTTCTTCGCGATAAGCTTCGCTCTTACCGCAGCCCGGCGTTGCCCGAGCTTCCTCCGTTCACTGGCGGGGCGATCGGATTTTTCGGTTACGATCTGTTGCAGTATTACGAGAGAAAACTTCCGCCGCATAAGAAAGACGACTTGAATATGGATGACATGCAATTCATGTTCTGCGACCGGATTATCGTGTTCGATCACTTCAAGCAGCATGTGCTTGTCATCGGAAACGTTCATATCCCGGAAGGAGCTAACGATGCGAACATCGAGGCTGCTTACAGGGAGACGTTAAATGGCATAGATGATACGATCCGCAGAATCCAGCAGCCGATACCGGTTCAGCCGTCCCGAGGCGCTCCGCCGCAAGATCCGGACCTCGGCGAAATTTCATCGAATCTGACCAAGCAACAATTTCTGGACAACGTCAACCAAGCGAAGGAATACATTCGCGCCGGAGACATTTTCCAAGTCGTGTTGTCACAGCGCTTCCATATCGAAACCGAAGTAGATCCGCTGCATGTGTATCGCGTCTTAAGAACGATGAACCCGTCACCTTACATGTACGTGTTAAAATTGGACGACGAGGTTGTCGTGGGTACGTCACCGGAGCTCTTGGTCAAAGTCGACAACGGTAAAGTCGAAACCCGGCCGATCGCAGGTACAAGGCCAAGGGGGAAAACGCCGGAGGAAGACTTAGCACTCGAGAAAGAATTGCTCGCGGATAAAAAAGAGCGAGCGGAACACGTGATGCTAGTAGATCTAGGTCGAAACGATCTAGGCCGAGTGTCCACATACGGGTCGGTTAAATGCGATAGTTATATGGAAGTCGAACGTTACTCGCACGTCATGCATATCGTTTCGAACGTAACCGGCGAGTTGCGTCCGGACAAAGATTTCTACGATGCGTTTCTTTCTTGCCTACCTGCAGGCACGGTCTCCGGCGCTCCTAAGCTTCGGGCGATGGAAATCATAGCCGATTTGGAGAACGAAGCTAGAGGCGCATATGCGGGAGCGATCGGTTATCTTGGGTTTTCGGGTAATCTGAATACGTGCATCACGATACGGACGATTATTTTCAAGCATGGCAAAGCTTATGTACAAGCCGGTGCGGGAATCGTATGGGATTCGGTGCCGGAGAACGAATACGAGGAAACGGTGAACAAAGCGAAAGGGATGCTCAAAGCGATCCGCGCCGCCGAAGCCGCATTTCCTCCGGCAGGTACCGTTAAACGCAGTTCGACTGATTTTCCGGCAGTATTGGCAGGAGATCGCCGAACGAATCTGGATTATGATTAAGGGGAAGGGGTATCAAGCGATATGAGCGACACTCTAACGATAAGCTTACCTCAGGCATTGGCCAAACTAACGAGCAGCATAGATCTGACGCGCGACGAAGCATACGGCGTAATGACGACGATCATGCAAGGCGAGGCGACTCCAGCGCAGATCGGAGCAACCGTAATTGCTCTCAGGATGAAAGGCGAAACGGTTGACGAGATTACAGGTTTCGCCGAGGCGATGCGAGCGTTCTCCAACCATGTCGCCACGGAAAATCATGATCTGCTCGACACGTGCGGTACAGGCGGCTCCGGCATTCATAAGTTCAATATTTCGACGGCATCGGCGATTATCGCTTCCGCGGCCGGCGTTCGGGTTGCCAAGCATGGCAACAGGGCAATGTCCGGCAAGGCGGGTAGCGCGGACGTGTTGGAAGCGCTAGGCGTTAATATTAATCTCTCGGCCGAACAAGCGGCGGTTTGCCTCGAAAGGACGGATATTTGCTTTATGTTCGCCCAATTATATCATCCAGCCCTGAAGCATGCCGCGGCTCCTAGACGCGAGTTGGGTATCCGGACAATCTTCAACATGCTAGGACCATTGGCGAATCCGGCGAACGCGGATCTTCAGCTCATCGGCCTATATGACCGTACGCGCACGGATGCGGTTGCGGAAGTGCTGTCAAGGCTCGGCTTGAAGAGAGCGATGGTCGTGGGCAGCTACGACGGATTGGACGAGATCAGTTTGTCGGCGCCGACGCGGGTATCCGAATTACGTAATGGAGAAGTGACGACGTACGATATTACACCTGAGTCGCTCGGATTGTCGACCGTATCCCTTGGAGCGGTCCAAGGCGGAAATGCGGCAGAGAACGCGCTAATCATTCGCAGAGTACTGGGCGGAGAGAAGAGTGCGTATCGGGATGTCGTGTTAGCGAACGCAGGGGCATGCATATATGTAGCCGGCCGCGCGGATTCCTTGCAGGACGGCGTTAGAATCGCCGCGGAAACGATCGACTCCGGAGCAGCGGCTAATAAATTGCAACTTTGGATTACAACGACGGGAGAAGTGAGCCATGTTTCTTGATCGCATCGTCGCCACCAAGAAGGAAGAGGTATCGGCGCTTAAACAAACATTATCGATTAACCAAGCGGAAAAAACGATAGCGGATCTACAACCTTGCCGTGGTTTCGAGCGGGCATTGGTCGGACGCAACCGTCCGGTCGGACTCATTGCGGAAGTGAAGAAAGCTAGTCCGTCGAAAGGGCTCATCCGTCCGGATTTTCATCCGGTTAGCTTAGCCCAAGCCTATGAACAGGCAGGAACGGATTGTATTTCCGTTCTGACGGATACCGATTATTTTCAAGGCAGCAACGAGTATTTGAAGCAAATTCGCGAGCAAGTGAAAGTACCGCTGCTGCGCAAGGATTTCACGATCGACGAGCGTCAAATTTACGAAGCGCGATTGATCGGCGCGGACGCGATTCTTCTCATTGCCGCTATCTTGACGAAAAGCCAGATTTCTTCGTTCTATACGCTCGCGCGTGACTTAGGGTTGGACGTACTGGTCGAGGTGCACAATCGTCCGGAACTGGAAACGGTGCTGGAGATCGGCAAAGCGTCGCTGATCGGCGTGAACAATCGCGATCTGAAGACTTTCGTTACGGACTTGAAAGTGACGGAACAATTGATCGGCCTTATGCCGAAAGGAATCGTCGCGGTTAGCGAGAGCGCGATATCGACTACGGATGACATCGCGTTCGTTCGTCAGGCGGGAGCACAAGCCGTTCTGATTGGAGAGCATTTTATGCGTCAGGCAGATGTTCAAGATGCGGTAAACGACTTGCTCGGTCCTGCCACGAAGGAAGGCGCAGGAAAATGACTTTTTCCGTTTCCGGTTCGTCCAAGATAAAAATTTGCGGCATTATGGATGATGCGACACTGCAAGGTATGAGTGGACTCCCGGTCGAATATATCGGCTTCATGTTCGCGAAAAGCCGTCGGCAGTTGACGCCGGAGCGCGCGGCCGAGCTTCTGGCGGTCGTGAAGCAGATTCCGATGGCCTCTGGAAATCCTCCTCTTGCCGTAGGAATATTCGTCAATCCTACTTTGGAACAACTTGCGGAGACATTATCCGTTGTCTCGCTGGACGTCGTACAATTGCACGGGGACGAGACTCCGGAATTTTGCCGTCAGGTGGGAGAACGATTCAAAGTGGACGTTTGGCGAGCGTTACCGATATTAGAAGACACGGCCAATCAGCCTGACCGCGGAACGCAAAGGCTGGATGCGTACAAAGGCGCGGTATCTACTATTCTGCTCGATACGGCGGGCGGAGGTACGGGGAAAACTTTTCGTTGGGACGTTATTCCGTCCTATCAGGAAGCGGCAATCCGCAATGGCCTGGAATTGTTCATAGCCGGCGGACTAAATCCAGGCAACGTAAACGAATTAATAACGACTTATCATCCGGTTGGCGTCGATATCTCCAGCGGTGTGGAGACAGACGGGGTGAAGGATTCGCATAAAATCACCGCATTCGTAGAAAGGGTGAAATACTCATGAGTCAAGTACCTGATCAACACGGACGATTTGGTCCATTTGGCGGAAAATACGTACCGGAAACGTTGATGAACGCGTTAATCGAGCTGGAGGAAGCTTATCAGAAGTATAAGGATGACTCGGATTTTCTAGATGAGGTCCGCTATTTGCTGAAACAGTATTCCGGACGTCCGACGCCGCTTTATTACGCGGAGAGGCTATCCCAACATCTTGGCGGGGCTAAGATTTATTTGAAGCGCGAGGATCTCAATCATACGGGCGCTCATAAGATCAACAATACGATTGGACAAGCCGTGCTCGCCAAACGGATGGGCAAGAAAAAGGTGATCGCGGAAACCGGAGCAGGCCAACATGGCGTAGCTACGGCGACGGTAGCGGCTTTGATGGGCATGGAATGCAAGGTATTCATGGGTGAAGAGGATACGAAGCGCCAACAATTGAACGTCTTTCGCATGAAGCTTCTCGGTTCGGAGGTCATCCCGGTCACTTCGGGAACCCGTACGTTGAAGGATGCATGTAACGAAACGTTGCGTTATTGGGTAAGCCACGTTGACGATACGTATTACATTCTCGGCTCGGTTACGGGTCCTCATCCGTATCCGATGATGGTTCGCGACTTCCAACGGATCATCGGCTTGGAAGCAAGGGAGCAAATTCAAGAAACCGAAGGACGATTGCCGGATGTTGTCGTCGCAGCCGTTGGCGGAGGAAGCAACGCGATTGGTATTTTCCACCCGTTCATCGAGGATGAAGGCGTTCGATTGGTTGGCGTGGAAGCGGCTGGCCGAGGCGTCGATACCCAGGAGCATGCCGCAACGATGACGAAAGGTCGTCCGGGCGTTTTCCAAGGCTCCATGAGCTATGTATTGCAAGACGAAGGCGGACAGGTATTGCCGGCTCATTCGATATCCGCGGGTTTAGACTATCCGGGAATCGGACCGGAGCATGCGTATCTTAAAGACACGAAACGTGCGGAGTATGTCCCGATTACAGATAAAGAAGCTTTGGACGCTCTAGGCATTCTTTCCCGAATGGAAGGGATTATCCCTGCATTGGAGTCGGCGCATGCCATTGCGCAAGTACTGAAGATCGCCCCTACGATGAATAAGGACCAGATTATCGTCGTTAGCCTATCCGGACGTGGGGATAAGGACGTAGAATCGATTATGTCTTATCTGGCAGTTGAGGAGGAGCAATCATGAGTACGACACTTGCACCTAACGCGATCGATACCGTATTCGCGGAACTGAAAGCTAAAGGCGAAACAGCCCTCATTCCGTTCATGACGATGGGCGATCCGGACTTGGAAACGTCGGTTGAACTCGTTAAAGCAGCGGAAGCGGCGGGCGCGCATATGATCGAGCTGGGCGTTCCCTACTCCGATCCGTTGGCGGATGGCCCTGTCATTCAACGCGCTTCCGAGCGTGCGCTCAAGAACAAGATTAGCCTTACCGATTGCATGGCGGTCGCTTCCAAGGCTAGGGATAAAGGCGTCAAGATGCCTTTCATCCTATTCACTTATTTCAATCCTGCCCTGCAACTCGGCTTGGATCGTTTCTTCGATTTATTGAAAGAGCACGGCTTCAGCGGGGTTATCATTCCCGACTTGCCGCTCGAAGAAGATTCGGAGACGAGGGCGCTCGCGGAAGCGAACGGTATCCATCTCATTCCTTTAGTCGCGCCGACTTCCGAAGCTCGGGTGGAGCGCATTGCCGCGAATGCCAAAGGCTTCGTATATTGCGTCTCTTCGCTAGGGGTTACCGGCGTGCGTTCCACGTTCCATGAAGGGATCGATTCTTTCTTGAGCACGGTTCGCAGAGCCGCATCCGTTCCGATCTGCGTAGGCTTCGGGATTGCGTCCCGCGAGCATGCGGAGCGATTTGCCGGGCAATGCGACGGGGTCATCGTCGGAAGCGCGATCGTACGCCAAGTCGAAGAGGCGTTGCCGTTGCTGAGTTCCGCCATTCCTGCGGAGCGAGAGCAAGGTATTCAAGCGGTTCAGCACTTCATCGCTGATTTGAAACCTCGCACCACGTCATCTTAAACATCATTTTTCGTAATTACCTTTAATGCCATCTGTACAGTGAAGCGTTGATGTGTCACAATAGAATACACATATCCATACGGAGCGACTAAGTTCTGCCGTCAGGCGGAGCGCTTAACGCTCCGTTTGTCGTATTACAGGAGGGAAACTCATGCAACCGAAACCGAATATTGTTCATTTACCCGTATATCAACCCGGGAAACCCGTTGACGATGTGAAGCGGGAGCTTGGCTTAACCGAAGTGATTAAGTTGGCGTCCAACGAGAACCCGTTCGGAAGTTCCCCGAAAGCGAAGGAAGCGATCGCTCGCGAAGTGGAGAACATTAGCATATATCCGGATGGGGCTGCGGTCGAATTGACGAATGCCGTTGCTAAACGTTTTGGCGTAAACACGGATCAAGTTATTTTCGGAGCGGGCTCCGACGAAATCATACTTATGATCGCCCGCGCGTTTCTCGTCCCCGGAGACGAGACGATCATGGCCGACCAGACGTTCCCGCAATATAAACATAATGTACAGATCGAGAACGCAACGATCATCGAGGTTCCGCTTAAAGATGGAACCCATGATCTTCAAGCAATGTCCGAGCGCGTAACGGACAAGACGAAAGTTATCTGGGTGTGCAACCCGAATAACCCGACGGGAACGATTAATACGGCGGACGAGGTGGAACAATTCCTCGCCAAGGTGCCGAGCAGCGTGTTAGTCGTGCTTGATGAAGCTTATTGCGAATATGTCGAGGATCCTTCTTTCCCGGATGGCTTAAAGCTGTTGGCTAAATATCCGAACGTCATTTTGCTCAGAACGTTCTCCAAAATTTACGGACTGGCTTCCTTACGCATCGGCTACGGAATCGGCCGTCCGGATGTGATTCGCAGCATCAATCAGGTCAGAGAACCGTTTAATACTTCGAGATTCGGCCAAGCCGCAGCGCTTGCCGCGCTCCAAGACGATGAATTCATCGCTTTCTGCCGCGCTGAGAACAAGAAAGGTTTAGCGTATTTCAACAAATCTTTCGCGGAGCTAGGGTTGAAAGCTTTCCCGGCATACGGCAATTTCATCATGGTAGACGTGAAGAGATCCGGACAGGAAGTATTCGACGCGTTACTGCGCAAAGGAATTATTGTTAGAGCCGGCCACAAGCTCTATCCGACTTATCTTCGAATTACGGTCGGAAGCCAAGAAGAAAATGAAAAAGTGATCGCCGCACTGACTGCCGTGCTGCAAGAACTCGCGGTAAAGGTGTGAAGGCATGAGCGGAGAGTTTAGCGACTTTACGGAATTTAACGAATCGAACCGAATTAAAATCGCAATTTTTGGTGTTGGTCTCATTGGAGGCTCCTTGGCTCTTTGCTTCAAAGGCAAGCCAGGGGTAGAGGTGGTCGGCCATTCCGTCAACCACGCTTCAACCGAGAAGTACGTCGCCCGTGGCGTCGTGGATTGGGCGACGACCTCCATCGCGGATGCGGCGAAAGACGCGGATTTCCTTTTCTTATGCGTGCCCGTTGGAAGGTTGGAGGAATACGTGGACGAGCTTTCTCGTCTTCCTCTTAAACCCGGTTGTATCATCACGGACGTAGGAAGCACGAAAGCTTCCGTCGTTCATCACGCCGATAAGCTTTCACTTCACGGCGCGGTGTTTATCGGAGGCCATCCGATGGCAGGCTCCGAGCGGTCCGGAGTGGAGGCGGCAAGCCTCTATTTGCTGGAAAATGCTTTCTATGTGCTAACGCCCGTGGAAGGTACTCCCGTCGAGTATGTCAATAAGCTGGAGCAATTGCTCAGATGGACTCGCGCGCATATCGTGAAGACGGATGCGGTTCAGCATGATGTGATCGTTGGAGCGATCAGCCATTTGCCGCACATGATCGCTGTCGCTCTAGTGAACCAGATCGCGGGGTACAACGAGACGAACGTGCTGTACAGAAGATTGGCGGCAGGAGGCTTCCGCGATATCACGCGCATAGCCTCTAGCGATCCTGTGGTCTGGCGGGATATTCTGCTCAGCAATCGCGAGGTCGTGCTGAAGCTTGTGAAGGATTGGCAAGGCGAGATGGACCGGTTCGCGAAGTTGTTGGAGGAGCAAGACGGAGAGGGGATCGAGGAGCAATTCCGCCGATCCGGCCAATTCCGCAGTCAACTGCCGGAGAGACGCAAAGGAATGATAACTTCCATATACGAGTGTTACGTAGACGTACCTGACCATCCGGGTATCATCGGCAAAATCGCAACCGAGCTCGGTCAAGCCAAAATCAATCTAAGCAACTTGCAGATTATCGAGAGCAGAGAAGACGTACCGGGTACGCTCCGATTGTCTTTCAAGCAGTCCGAAGAGTTAGATAAGGCTATAGCCTTATTGAAATCGTTGCAGTATGACGTGCATACGTAAGAATGTAAAGCTGCCCTTAAAGGGCAGTTTCTTTTTTCAATACGTATCGAGGAGTCGCAACTAAATCAGGTGCAAGATCACGATCGGGAGCGTGCAGAAATGAACAACAAAAATACGTTCATCGTTATGGCAATCGTCATGGCCTTAATTCTGAGTTCCTGTTCCACAGCTCGCCAAGCTGGTCCAGCGGTAACGGTTCAAGCAACAGAAAGCCAAATGACGCCTAATCCGGCAGCGAAGCTTCCCGATAACTTTTCAGTTCCAATATTAAAAAGCGCGTTAGAAGAATACATGAATTACCGGTTGTGGTTTTATCCCTCCAAAATCAAGGAGAACGATTCCTACAAAAGCTTCGACTCTCATATCGGCGAAACGGTTAATGTCGAAGTGCGTTTGTACAGCGACGGTTCCGGCGATAAGAAAGTATTTGCTCACACGACCATAGGCGAGTGGCTGGTTTTGTTCGGGCAAAAAAACAATATCGTTTACGCAGACGGCCAAGTGGGCAAAGAAGATACGGAATGGCCGCAAGGAAACTTTGAAGCGGCTGGGACCTTTTCGATGCAATTGTCCGAGCCTCGCAAGCCGAATTTTGGAACATCGGTCCGCAAGGAGGAGATGATCGAAGCCTTGGAGGACGAAATCAATAAAGTGTGCGCAGATTTATTAACGGGCTCGGAGAGGGATTTATGGATCGATTCTCAAGTTTATCTCGCAGACTTTTACGAATATGAAAGCATTGTCAGTGTGTGGTTCGTAAGACCGGACGGTTACGTTTGGATCCATCCGCTTGGTCTTGCCGAGCAAGATGGCGGATTTTCGGTTACGGGAGTCAAAGGATTCAGCATCTCCGACATGAACGCACGAAATGAAAATGATTTTACTCGGTATTTGTATGAGAAAGAAATTCAGGGCGCCATTAAACAATGGATTTGCAGTCCCAAGCCGGCCTAAATAGCGTCGCCGGACAAATAAACGTTATGTAAACGCTTCAAAATAAAATGTAAACGCTTATTGACAAAATGAAAACGTATACATATAATAAAAGTACAGTATGGTTTCTCTCCACTCCTATCCAATACTTGCACAGTGTGCAGCCACCCTTCGGGGTGGATTTTTTTTGTCTATAGCGCCGTTATCGAAAATGTACGAATATTAAAGCTTTTTTACCAATAAAAATTGAACCATATTTGAGAAATTTTTAAGCTCCAAATGCCCATTCCTGTGATACAATAGCATATAGCATTTGTAAAATACTGGCTTACAAAAAATCAATGCGCCTTTGAGCGCAACTTTTTCGTTTCTGGCCGGTACAATTAAGTAATCTACCGGCTGCGAACGTTCACCCTGACACGGGGGGAGGGTCGCGGATATGATGACCGATTCCCAATTAATACGGGAAATTAAAGACGGTAATGTAGAGTTGTACTCTACGCTTATGGGACGATATCAGAAAAAAATTCTGTCTTTCGTATACCATATGCTTAAGAGTGCCAAGCTGGAAATCTTGGCAGAAGACATGAGCTCTGAAACTTTTTATAAAGCTTATCGCAGTTTGCATTCCTTTAGGGAAGTAGACGCGTCCTTTTCTACCTGGTTATATACAATCGCACGTAATACGGTTCTCAGTGAATTGCGTAAGCAGAAAGCGGCGCACCTTTCACTCGACGACTCCACATACATACCAGCCGCCCCTTTAGAAGAGGCACCCGAGCAGCGCTTGCTGCGCAACGAGAAGGTTTCCATGGTAAGAGATGCCATCAATAGTTTACCCGAGAAGCAGCGGTCAGCGCTTATCCTTAGGGAATATGATGGAATGGATTACCAAGAAATCGCTAATATTTTAGGACAGACGGTCAGTTCCGTCAAATCGTTGTTATTCCGGGCCAGGGCCAGTGTGAAGACACAATTGGAATCGTACTTTACTGAACCGGCCATGATGAAGGAGTACGAGGAGATGAAGCTGCGATGAAATGCGAAGATGCCATAGAATGGTTCGGGGTTTATCGGGATTTGCCCGATGATTCGGCCGATCGACTCGCTATTGATATGCACGTGCAAAGGTGCAAAGAATGCGCGGAAGAGTTCCAGATTTGGGAAGAAAGCGCGCAATTGATTCAAGAGCTGCCGATTAATGAAGCGGACGAAGAGAACGAACAAATCGCTTCGGCTTGGCTGAATCAGAATGTCATGAATCGAATTTACTCCGAGCAGAAGTGGTATATGCCGACGGTTCGCCGGACGTATTCTTTCTCGTTCGGTTTTAGAAGGAAGGTTGCGGGCGTACTCGCAGCTATGTTTGTGTTATTCGTTTGCGGTTTCTTGTACACGGTATTCAGTCCAGTAGGCGGAGTAAGCGGCAAGCACTCCGGTGCGGAAGCTTTTGCCGTGAGCCATCAATATGGCGACAGCATTCATCTCGACGTTCCCATGGCCAGCTTAAGTGATTCCATCATGCTCAACGTCACGCCGTCTATGCCTGAATATTGGGTTGCCCTATCCATTGTCGGCATGGTGATGACTTTGCTTATTCTAAATTGGTTTTCCCGGGTTCGCTCATGACGCAGGCTTCTCGAATCGGTTGGGTGCGGCACGGGATTACGGAATGGAATCAATTGGGCAAGATCCAAGGCGTAACCGATATTCCACTGAGTGCCGAAGGCTTGAGGCAAGCTGGACTACTCGCTGACAGGCTGAAGAACGGAGATCAACGGTGGACCGGAATCTATAGCAGCGATTTGCAGCGTGCCAGACAGACTGCTGAAATTCTCGCGGAGCGACTAGACCTTCCGTTGATCCAAGACGTGCGGATAAGAGAACGATCTTTCGGAGCGGCGGAGGGGACGACCGAACCGGAAAGATTGGCCTTATGGGGAGAAGAGTGGCGTAAAGTAGTGCCTGATCAGGAGAGCGATGAGCAGATTCGCGTTCGCGGGCATCAATTCGTTGACGATTTTGTTATTAAGCATCCAGGAGAAGCTTGGTTGGTCGTTACGCATGGAAGTTTTCTAGCTAGGATGCTGCAATCGTTATGCCATGACCTTGATAACACGCATTTGTTGAATATGTCATTAACGGTTCTTGAAAGACAATATAATATTTGGCAGCCATTGCTTCATAACTGCACTCGGCATCTAACGGATGCGGAAATGAAGTCGGCTACTTAAAAATCCGGGTTTTCAACCGGATTTTTTTGTTGTTTTGGCGCTGCGTTGCGTGCAGAAACGTTTAAGACTAGCGTCACGCGCCCATACTGAACAGTAAATCCTCCATAAAGCGGGGAATGCTGATGAATTTAGCCGACATGCTTGTGTATGCGGATATTGCCGAATTAACTACCATTGCCGAAACGTACGATTGCACCTGCAGCAGCCACTCCAAGAACGAATTGATCCAGTCGATACTATCGACTGTTCAGCGTCGGGATGTAATGGAATCCAGAGTCGGAGAAATGATGGGTAACGATTTGCGTTTTCTGAATTCGCTAGTGTTCGAGAACAGGTCCGCCTACAGCCTGGAAGAGTTGAAGGCAAGAGCGCTTAACGGCGAGTCGAAGCTGAACGAACCTTCGTCCGAGGCCGTAGACAATGTTGCCCGTCCGCCGGAGTCAAGCCGGAACCGCAAAGGGAAAAGCGCGGCACCTAAACCGCCTCCAAGTCCGGAAGATACGGCAAGGCTGGCGATATCGAGGTTCAAAAAATTCGGTTGGCTGTTTAACGGATTCTCGCAGCAGACTCGATTGTTGTACCAGGTACCGGATGATGTGAAGATTCGTTTGCGGGACGCGTTGGAAAGGCGATACCGCGCTACATTGGTCGTTGTCGATGAACCGCCAGTCTATCGGGACGAGAGAAGCTTATTTACGGAGGATATTGTCCACTTCCTTCGTTTCGTAAGGGATAATGAGCTGCCACTAACCTCTGATGGGGTTCTTTATAAGCGGCAAATCCAGCAAACATTAGAGCTTCTCTCCGTTAATGAGACGATTCCTTCGAGAGGAGGATGGAGATTTGGCTACGGCCGCAGGTTTCGCGACTATCCCGATCGCTTCTCCCTCCTGTACGACTTCGTCTACTACGAAGGGTATATTGCGGAGGAATCGGATCGGTTAACACTAACCGAGGAAGGTCGCAACATCGCGGATAAATTCGCCGACCCTGATCCGACCAAGCTATACCGGTTTTGGCTTCGTCTCTATAAGGGAGCGATTCCGAATCTTAATACGTTAACGCAATGGATTATGCGCCTATCGACGGAATGGACGACGGTGGACTCGATTTTCCAGATTTTGCAGCCGCTCGTGCGGTCTTACTATTATGATACCCAGCAGGATGTGCTCGAACGCCGCGTGCTGGTCATGCTCATGCATCTCGGGGTCATTCGATGGGGGGAGACAGCAGACGGCATTCGAGTCATCATCATGACTCCTCAAGGAAAATGGCTAGTGACAGGCAATACGCTTGCGTTCGAAGACACGATAAAATTAGGCAAACCGACCGTCTGACACCCTGAATCCGCTATTGCTACAATCTCCTATAATCGTAGCTCCACTAAAAAGCAGGGTGCGAAAGGTGATTCATTAATGTACCTTCCATATGGACATGGGGCGATCATACACGGATGCAAGATAGGCAAAGGTACATTGATTGGCATGGGGGCTATCGTCTTGAACGGGGCTGAAATCGGTGAATATGCTTTAGTAGGAGCGGCAGACAGTTACGTAAGCAAAGGCGAGCAATATAGGAATCCTTGACCAGGGGTCCTAACGCCGGAAATCGGAGGTGCAACGAATGGACAACATGAAAGTCGCCTATGAGACGATGCTGGGGCTGGCGGCAGAAATGGTCCTAGACGAAGCGCTGCGCAATTACCGGACAGAGAAAATCTATCATGCGATCGATAATGCGCTTGCGCAAGGAGATGTAGAATCTTTTCGGCGGTTGACCGATGAATTAAAAACGATCCAGCGTTAGAGGGCTAGGACCGTTTCCGCGGCAGCGGAAACGGTCCGAAGCTCTATCCTATGACCCGGCCGGATTTGGCCGGGTTTTTGCGTATGTCGTAAGCGCTATTATCCTTGTGAAATGAGGCTTTAATTGTTCAAGGATTTGGAGTACGATAAATAAGGAATGGTCATCCGAGATCGCTAGTATTCTTTGAAAGGAAGTCGTCAGACAAAATGCCGCAAATCGATTTACCGCTTGAGAAATTATATGCCTATGAAGGAATCAATCCGAAACCTGCCGATTTCGAACAATATTGGGAGAGGGCACTCAACGAAATGAAAAGCGTTGATCCGCAGGTCGAGCTCATACCCGCGCAGTTTCAAGTTCCGTTCGCCGAATGTTTTCATCTTTATTTTACGGGAGTGCGGGGAGCGCGTATCCACGCCAAATACATACGTCCTAAAGGTCAGAATAAGCCCCATCCTGCCATACTACAGTTTCATGGGTTGTCGATGGATTCCGGAGATTGGCAAGATAAAGTTGCTTACGCCGCTCTTGGCGTAAGCGTCGTCTCCATGGATTGCCGCGGGCAGGGCGGGTTATCGGAAGATGTCGGGTCCGTGAAAGGAAACACGCTCCATGGCCATATAATCCGCGGTATCGATAACGATCCTGACGATTTATTGTATCGCCACATGTTCCTAGATGCTGCCCAATTAGCTGGCATCGTCATCGGAATGCCGGAAGTCGATCCAACTAAGGTAGCGGCAATCGGAATATCGCAAGGCGGCGGGCTTACGCTTGCTTGCGGAGCGTTGGAGCCCCGAGTGTCCAAGCTTGCGCCCGTCTATCCTTACTTAAGCGATTATTTAAGGGTTTGGGAGATGGATCTGGACGTCGCCGCATACGAGGAGATTAGAACTTACTTCCGTAAATTCGATCCGCAGCATAAGCGGAAGAACGAAGTGTTCGAGAAGCTCGGTTATATCGATATTCAGCATCTTGCTCCTAGAATTAAAGGCGAGGTCATGATGGCTACCGGGTTAATGGATACGATAACCCCTCCTTCAACCCAATTCGCGGCATTTAACAAAATCACCTCGCCTAAACGCGTGGAAATTTATCCGGATTTCGCCCATGAATGGTTACCCGGGTTCGCGGACAAGACCATGACTTTTATCGCCGAATGGCTCTAGAGCAATACGAGGAGTGAATAAGATTCATGAAATTCAGTGAAGTAGACGAGAATAGCTGGCCAGAACTCCAACCCTATTTGGATACGTGTCTGATTCCTTTATCGGGTCTGACGGGGGAGGAATCTCCATGGGAGGCAACGGAGAAGGTGGCTAGAACGGGACAATGGATAGCTCCATTGGAACAAGCTTACCGAGGTCGGACGGTTACGATGCCTGCTTACCATTACGATGCGGGAGGCGCGGAGGATACCGAAAGAATCAATCGGCTGATTGAACGGTGGAAAGCCATCGGCTTCCGGTATGTCGTGGTCGTTAGCGGACAAGCCCTTCCGTTGGCCGAAGCCTTGAAAGCGGATTTGATCATTCAACCGAACGCAGAGGAAGAGGAGCCGGATTTTCAACGGATCAGCAAGTCCGTCGCAGCTCTATGGCGCAAGCCGCAAGGGGAATGAATAGTCAATATTCCGTAAAACCGCTCAATCGTACGCATAAGGATAGATATAATGAGTAAACAATAGGCAGACACAACCCACGGGGAAATGTGACAATTTGAGAACATTTTAGTTGTGCGATTCCCGTCGAGGAAGGAAAGTCCCGCCCCTATTCTTGACGCTCCATAGCGCGTGGGCTATTATAGTTATGTCCTTGTGAACAAAATGTTAAAGTCCGTATCGGACGCGAGATTGGTGTGGCAAAGGGGGTAGAACGAATGGACCACAATAAGCAGCAAGAAACCACGCACAAACCGGTTAAGCGCAAAGAAATGTCAAGACGTCAATTTTTGTCTTACACGCTTGGCGGAGCAGGAGCCTTCATGGCCGGCGGGGCCATTTTACCAATGATCCGCTTTGCCGTAGATCCTATATTGCAGAAGAAAGAAAAGGCAGGTTTCGTTAAAGTCATCGAAGAGAGCAAGGTGACGAACGAGCCAACGGAAGTGAAATTCAAAATTCATCAGGTGGACGGATGGTATGAAAGCGATCCGAAGCTCGCTGCATGGATTACGAAGGACGAATCCGGAAAAATCTTCGCGTTATCCCCTGTATGTAAGCATTTGGGTTGCATGGTAAGCTGGGGCGGCGAAGAAGCACCGAACGAATACCACTGCCCATGCCATGGAGCACGTTACACGAAAGACGGCAAAAACCTGAAGGTTGCGCCGAAGCCGTTGGACGAATATGAAGTCAAAACGGAAAACGGTTGGGTATATCTCGGACCGATTGATCCGAATAGTCGCGTTTAGAAGGAGGGCGTTTCGTTCCGATGTTCAAAAATATGTACAACTGGATCGACGAACGTCTAGATATTACGCCGATGTGGAGAGATATCGCCGATCACGAGGTGCCTGAGCACGTTAACCCGGCGCATCACTTCTCCGCTTTTGTTTATTGCTTCGGCGGACTGACGTTCTTTATCACCGTCATACAGATCCTCTCGGGGATGTTCTTGACGATGTATTACGTCCCAGACATTATCAACGCTTATTATAGCGTTGACTACTTGCAGCACCAAGTCGCTTTCGGAGCGATCGTGCGCGGTATGCATCACTGGGGAGCAAGCCTTGTTATCGTCATGATGTTCCTACATACTCTTCGCGTATTTTTCACCGGGTCTTACAAAGCGCCTCGTGAGATGAACTGGGTTGTCGGAATGTTGATTTTCTTCGTCATGTTGGGCCTTGGATTCACGGGTTACCTGCTTCCATGGGACAACAAAGCTTATTACGCGACGAAGGTTGGTTTGGAAATTGCGGGTGCCGTACCTTTCCTAGGTGATTACATCAAGGAACTAATGAACGGCGGCACGATCGTCGGCGCTCAAACGCTGACCCGATTCTTCGCAATCCACGTGTTCTTCTTGCCTGGAGCGTTGTTAGCATTGCTTGCGGGACACTTCTTTATGATTCGAAAACAGGGCATTTCCGGGCCGCTGTAAGAGAGGGGAGTGACTAGCGATGGCACATAAACATGATCCAAATGAAAAAATTGTATTCATCGGCGATTCTCGCGTACGTAAACGCGATTATTCGAACGTGACACCTCCGGATTACACCGCTTTCCCGGGCAAGTCGGAAGCCTTTATTCCGAACTTCCTGCTGAAGGAATGGATGGTCGGAGTTGTCGTTCTGATTGGATTTCTGGTTCTGGTCATTGCCGAACCGGCTCCGCTTGGTTATCCTGCGGATCCACTAAACAGCGCGTTCATTCCGATGCCGGACTGGTACTTCTTGTTCCTGTATCAGTTACTGAAATATCCGTACGCATCAGGAGATTTCATCGTACTCGGGGTACTTGGATTATCCGGTATTCCATTTATCGCTTTGCTGCTCGCCCCATTCCTGGACACGGGCAAAGAGCGTCGCTTCTATCGTCGTCCGATCGCTTCGTCTCTAATGATCGTATCGTTAGTGGCTGTCGTGTACCTGACTTGGGTTTCATGGGCGCATTACCAGCATGAACTGGAAGCAACAGGTACGGTTCCTGAGCATATCGAACGCGAGATCAAAGCGGAAGAAGCCGTTGCGAAAGGCTTGCCGCGTCCGATTCCGGGCAAAGAGAAGATTCCTGCAATGGTAGCTGCTGACGATCCTGCTTTCACCGAAACGATGACGCAAGCGGCTTGTATCGCTTGTCACGGCGCGGAACTTGAAGGCGGCGGCGGTCCGGCGCTTCGCGGAATCGGCGACGTATTGAGCAAAGACGAGATTGTTCAAACCATTACTAATGGTAAGGGCGATGGAGCGATGCCGGCATTCAAAGAAAACTTGTCAGCGGAGCAAATCGACCAAATCGCAACTTGGCTTTCCAAACAAAAAGCAGAGGCGGCGGAGTAACCTTCGTCCTGCTCTAAACCTGACCGTAGCTGGTCAGGTTTTTTTAATAAAGAAAGGAGTAGTCTTGATGAGTTGGTTGAAATGGCTTCTTTCACGCAGCGTTTTGCTCCATCCGACGACTTTATGGCTGATGATGCTGATCTATATTCCGGGTACGGTATATGGATATTATTGGTACAAAGACCAATTGGAAAGCACATGGAATAACCATCCGCACTGGCAAATCCCGTTCGTGCCGGACAGTCCGACCGCGTCGCTTTTCTTTACGCTAGCCGTGCTATGGTTGTGGATTTGTCCTCGCAGATCGCGTCGGCCATGGGTCAACGGAATTCGAGGCGTCGTGGAGACGTTAGGCGTCGTTACGTCGGTCAAATACGGGATATGGGCAACCGCGATTATTTTTGCTGGACAAGCGCAAGGGGACGTCCTCCAGTGGGAGCATTGGATGCTGATTATCGGCCACTCGGCAATGGCGGTAATGGCGCTGCTATACGCAAGGTTTTTTACTTATGGGGGCATGGCTCTCTTGGCAGCGGCGGCATGGACATTCCTCAACGATACGGTGGATTATACTTACGATGTGTATCCGTATTTACCGACGCAGTTGGATGACGATTTATTTTATGTCGGACTATTTACGTTTCTATTAACGGCATTCAGTGTGTTATGTGCGGCAGTAGCGAAATTCGCATTCCTATCTAAAGATAAAAACTGAATAAGACAAGTCGTTCTAAACACGGACAACCTCTCATATCCATGGGGTAGGAGGGGATGTCCGTGTTTTTGTTCGGAAACGAGGTTCATCGCAGCTTTAAGCTCCGGTTATTGCTGATTTTCGTAGGCAGTGTCCTATTCATGTTGGTTGTCGCCCCTTCGCGGACTTGGGGTAACGGCGACAGTAATAGCGCAGTTAACGGCCACGCCAGTATCGAACGTTTCTTATCGGCTTCGGAGTCGTTGTACCAAGCCGTGAATAAAGGTAATCTCGACGTCGCCCGGAGCAGCTTGTCCGAGATCGAACTTCAATTTCGTAACCTGCCGATGAAAATGATCGGGACTGCGGAAGGCATTCATGCGCTTGCAAACAGCATTACCGATCTGAAACGGGCTGCGGCAGCGGTAAGCCCTGATGAACGGAAATGGAAGTCGGGCGCGGCAGCCCTAAGATTAGCCGCCGATGCGCTAGCCCATCCGAATAAGCCGATATGGCATCAGTATCGGACGGTTCTAAGGGAGGATATCGTTAGGATAAATAAAGCTTTGCCCCAAGGGACTGCCGTTAAGGGACAGTTGTCAGCAAATGCGAAGGCGGCTTTCGATCAATTAACCGAACATTACCGCGTCATACGTACGGCAGTTATGTTGCAATCCGAGCCTTGGAAAATCGAACGAAGCGATTCGGTCGTTCGTTATGCGAGTCGCGTCTATCAAGCGGACACTCCTTCAACAGAGTTGCTGCTCGGAACGATCCCACCTCTGCAGGAGGCTCTTGAAGGCTTATTCCCCGTAGATAAAGATGCATCGACCGCCATTGTGCCTCCAATCGCTGTCGCGCCGCCATCATGGGGTTGGTCGGCTATGATGGGATCGTTCATCGTAACTATTCTCACATGGGTAGGTTGGAGAAGATATAAGAATGAGGAATACGGGAACAACGACCGAGGTGGATCACGGACAAACCCTTCTGAAGACGCCGCTCAACGTTGGATGAATAAATGGAAAAACAAAGGATAGGAGGAGGAGCGCCTAAAAAGCGTCCTTCATTCATCGCGGAAGCCTTCTCCAAGCACGTCATGCACATCGTTAATGACGATAAAAGCCCTCCGGTCATGTTGACGGACGAGGCTTTTTAATTTACGGATTTCAAATCGGCTGACGACACAATAGACGACGGTTTTGTTTTCTCCGGAATACCCCCCAATCGCGGGCATTAACGTTACTCCGCGATCCAATTCACGCGTAATGTCTTTGGACAGCTTCTCCGGGCTGTGGCATAATATCGTGAATGCTTTGGCCGAATATGCGCCTTCTTGGATGAAATCAATGATTTTCGAAGCGATAAATACGCTTACGAGCGTATAAAGTACCTTCTCTTTCGGGATAAACAAGAGCGAGACGCCAAGGATGAGCACGTCCAGAGAGAGGATGATTTGACCCATGCTCCAGCCGCGCGCCCGGTGTAAAATTCTCGCGATAATGTCAACGCCACCCGTCGTCCCCCCGGCGCGAAAGACGAGTCCGAGTCCGATGCCAAGCGTAACTCCCGCATACAGCACGACTAGGATGAAGTCTTGTTCGGATTGGAAAGGGGTAAGCCAACCTTGGACGACGAGAGTTTCCGCGATCCACAGAAAGAGGGAGAGCAACAGCGTTCCCGCAAAAGTATAGATCATCGCGCTTCTCCCGAGCTGGCGCCAACCGAGTACAAACAGAGGGAGATTAATGAGGAGCGAGCTGAGCCACACTGGAAAATCCACTGCGTAATTCAGAAGCACGGCAACTCCCGTTACGCCGCCCTCCATCAATAGATTAGGGATAATGAAGTATTGCAACCCGAAGGCATATAAGGCGGTTCCCGCGATGAGCAGGCTCCATGATCGAATGTTACTCCATAGGTTGGATTGATTCATAGGGTGATTCCTCCAAAATTGCATTTGTTTTCGTATACGTCTTACGCTAACATAGGAGAGAAACCTTCATGAAAGGAAACGAACGATGGGACAATCTCGCATAGCCGATCTAGCGTTGACAGAACGGACGCTGGCCGACATCCAACGCGATGTGGATGCTTATATTTCGCAATTCAAAGAAGGCTACTTTTCTCCGCTGTCCATGCTCGCCCGAATGAGCGAAGAAGTAGGGGAGTTGGCCCGGGAAGTTAACCACGAGTTCGGAGAGAAGCCGAAAAAGAGGGATGAGGCCGACAATTCCATCGAGATGGAGTTAGGAGATATTTTATTTATTGTGACTTGTTTCGCGAATTCATTAGGCATCGACTTAACGGAAGCGCATCGCAAGGTTATGCATAAGTTCAATACCCGAGATGCAGACCGGTGGACGAAGAAACACACCGATAATCGCTGAAGTTCATATGCTGTTACTATCCCCGCATTGAAGGGAGGATGGTCAGCATGGACGGGGAAACGTGCCTCCGGCAGGCATATGAAGCCATCTTTCAAGGAGATTTCGAATCGGCCGTGTATTGGTTTGGGCAAGCGATCGAGATTGAACCCGAGAATGCAGCGTTTCATTATAGCGGGTCCATTACCTGCGCAAGAAGCGGCAAGATTCCAATGGCGGTGGCTTATGCCCAGAGAGCCATTGAATTGGATCCGGATAATCCAACTTATCGGCTTAACCTACGGATGGTCATGTCCAGGCAAAAAATCTCCGACGCGAGACATCATCTTTCCATGGTATCGCCTGACATTGAGCTGAGCATTATGCTTCTGAAGGAAGCTGCCCATCTCGATCCGCTGTCTGCGGAAGCTCGATATATGTTGGGCATGCTCTACCGGATGCAAAGAGATTACAAGCATGCACTTGATTCCTTGCGGGATGCGCTTCAGCTAGAGCCACAGCACGAGGACGCCAAACGGATGCTGCATGAAGTGCGGGCCGAAAGGCGGCGCCTTCTTAAACAACAATATTCACATTATCATTCGAAAAGGAATAGGTGATCGCATGTCGCAGAAAATTACCGTAGCCGTAGCAGGAGCAGGCGGACGCATGGGCCGTGAAGTCGTTAGAATGGTATTGGAAGATCCCGAGCTGCAGTTAGTCGCAGCGATAGGTAAATCTACGGGACCTGTTGACGCCGGTACGCTTGTCGGAAAACCGGATACCGGCGTTATCGTTTCCGCCGACTTAGCCGATGCGTTGTCGGCTAGCCGACCTGACGTGCTCGTCGATTTTACGAATCCGAAATCAGCAATGCCCAATACGGAAACGGCGCTAGCTTACGGCGTTCGTCCCGTCATCGGCACAACGGGCTTTACTCCCGAGCAGATTGCCGATTTGGACAAGCAATGCCGCGAGCTAGGCATCGGCGGATTGATCGCGCCTAACTTCTCGATCGGGGCGATCCTGATGATGAAATTTTCCGCTATGGCTGCCAAGTATTTTCCCCATGTGGAAATCATTGAATACCACGGCGACCAAAAATTAGATGCCCCTTCGGGAACATCCGTCAAAACAGCCGAGTGGATATCCGAAGCTCGTCAAGAGCTGCGTCAAGGAAATCCGCATGAAGAAGAGCTCATCGAAGGAGCCAGAGGCGGCTATTACAACGGATTCCGCATACATAGCGTACGGTTACCGGGTGTATTTGCTCAGCAAGAGGTTGTGTTCGGCGCATTCGGACAAACCTTGAAAATCCGTCACGATTCTTATGACCGGGCAGGATACATGCCAGGCGTAAATACGGCGATTAAGAAAATTATGTCCGTTACCGGAATGGTATACGGCTTCGAGCACTTTTTGGATTAGCAACCTGACGAGAAGAGAGGGATTTCCATGATAGATATCGCACTTATCGCGCATGATCGCAAGAAAGACGAGATGGTGAATTTTGCTGTCGCATATGAACATGTATTGCAGCATCATCGCTTATATGCAACAGGAACGACGGGTACTCGAATTATGGAGAGCACTTCCTTAAACGTACATAGGTTCATGTCCGGCCCGCTCGGCGGCGACCAACAAATCGGAGCTAGGGTAGCAGAGAATACGATGGATCTCATTCTCTTCTTCAGGGATCCTCTAATGGCGCAACCTCACGAGCCCGATATCATCGCATTGCTGCGTCTTTGCGATGTACAAGGAATTCCGGTCGCGACGAACGTCGCTACGGGAGAGTTGCTGATTAAAGCGTTGGAGCGCGGGGATTTCGCATGGCGTGAGCTAGTACATAAATATAAACCTGGAATAGAAGGATGAGAGCTAGATGACGGCTAACTCACAAGATCAACTGGACATACTCGTATTCGCAGCTCATCCGGACGATGCCGAGATCGGAATGGGCGGCACGATCGCCAAGCAGGTCAGAGACGGACTGAAAGTCGGCATCATCGATCTTACTTTTGCCGAGATGTCCTCCAACGGTAACGTGGAGACGCGTCAACGTGAAGCGGTTGAAGCTTCCGCCGTACTTGGATTGACCGTTCGCGACAATCTCGGACTGCCGGACAGGGGACTTGCCGTCCATCGGCAACAGACGGACTTGATGGTTGCCGCGATTCGGAAACACCGTCCTCGGCTTGTTTTTGCTCCTTATTTCGTGGACCGGCATCCCGATCATATTTCTTGCAGCCGCATGGCCGAAGAAGCGGTATTTAACGCTAAGCTCAGACGATATATGCCGGAGCTGCCTGCTTGGACGATCGAGCAGTTATTTTTCTATTTTATTAATGATGCCCATACTCCGCAGTTGCTGGTGGACATTAGTGACGTACAGGGAATTAAGATGAATGCATTGCAGGCTTATCGTTCGCAGTTCATGCCGGAAGGCAGCGAAGTAGACTGGGTTGAAACTCCGTTGACCGGAGCGTACCTGGACAATATTGTGGCAAGAGACCGTTTGCTTGGACAAGCTAAAAAATATAAATACGCGGAAGGCTTTATCGCCAAAGGTCCGATAACGCTTGAACGCTTCTAATGACGATTAATAAGGGAATATACTAATGAATGGCGCATCTAGGAAGGAGGGGTCGACATGAATCGTCCGTTAAGGATAGGTATTACTTGTTATCCATCGCTCGGGGGCTCTGGCGTCGTTGCGACAGAGCTGGGCAAGCTGTTGGCCGAGAAAGGTCACGAAATCCATTTTATTACACATAGCATGCCGTTTCGATTAGGCAAATTCCACCGCAACATTTTCTATCACGAAGTAGAAGTGTCGGATTATTACGTGTTCCGTTATCCTCCATACGATTTGTCCTTAGCCAGTAAAATGAATCAGGTCGCGAGGCTGCAGAAGCTTGATTTACTCCACGTCCACTATGCCGTGCCCCATGCGGTGTGCGCGATCTTGGCGAAGCAGATGGCCGGGGATGATCTTAAAGTCGTAACGACGCTGCATGGAACGGATATTACCGTATTGGCACAGGATGAGACGCTTAAGGACATTATTCGGCTAGGTATTCGGCAGAGCGATGCGGTAACCGCGGTAAGCCGCGATCTGATCAAGGAAACGCGCGAGCTGTTGGATATTCAAGAACCAATTGATTTAACTTATAACTTTGTGGATAAAAGGATTTATTATCCTCGCGAATGTACGGACTTGCGCAGGGATTACGCGGATCCGAACGAGAAAGTGCTGATGCACATTTCTAATTTCAGACCCGTCAAGCGGACTGTAGACGTGGTCGATATATTCGCCAAAGTCAATGCCAAGACTCCTTCTAGGCTCGTCCTAGTTGGAGAAGGGCCGGATTTGCCGAAAATACAGACGAAGATCCAATCGATGGGCCTCTCGCATCGCGTTCACTTTCTGGGTAAACAGGACGATGTCGCTCAGGTGATCTCCATTGCGGATCTGATGTTGCTTCCTTCGGAGAAGGAAAGCTTCGGATTGGTCGCTTTGGAGGCGATGGCTTGCGGAGTGCCGACTATCGGCTCCGTAGCGGGCGGCATTCCGGAGCTCGTGCAAGATGGCAAGACAGGGTTCCTATCAGCTATCGGGGATACCGATGGCATGGCGAACAACGCATTGAAGCTACTGACTAACGAGAAGTTATACGCGGATTTTAGGGAAGCATGCATACAGAGGGCTCATCATGTGTTTTGCGATGAGCTTATTACCTCGCAATACGAAGAAATTTATTATCGCGTGCTCGGAATGCCCCTCCCGACCCCTGTCCCTGTATGTAATGTTTAATAGGCGGGTTCGCGCGAGCGACTGCACAACCGGAGGAACGAGCGGATGTTAGAAAAGGAAGACGAATTGTTATGGACCGAAGGGCTAGATATCGTTCGCAGGTTAGAAGCGGGAGGTTATCAAGCCTATTTGGTCGGCGGGTGCGTCAGAGATCGGTTGCTCGGCAGGGCGATCCATGATATCGACATCGCCACTTCGGCGACCCCAGACGAAGTGACGGGCTTGTTCGCCCGGACTTTGCCGACTGGAATCAAGCATGGCACGGTGACGGTATTGGAAGGCGGCCGGTCTTACGAAGTGACGACGTTCCGTCAGGAATTCGGTTATTCCGATTCGCGGAGACCGGATGAAGTGGCGTTCGTGCTAGACGTTAGCGAAGATCTGGCAAGACGGGATTTTACGTTTAACGCGATGGCGATCGGGTCCGACGGCGAAGTCGTCGATCCTTTCGGCGGCCAGGACGCTTTGCGCGCGGGTGTCGTGGCGTGCGTAGGAGAGGCTTCCGAACGCTTTAGCGAAGATGCGCTAAGGATGATTCGAGCAATTCGCTTCGCGGCTGAATTCGATTTCGACCTGCTGCCCGATGTCTGGCAGGCGATCGTTGCGCACCGGTCTAAGCTGAAACATGTTGCGATCGAAAGGATCAGCTCCGAATGGGATAAAATGATGGCGGGAAGCGGGCCCGAGCAAGCGTGTCACTACTTGTTCAAGAGCGGCTTGCTCGAGCATGTGATCGATCCTTTGCCGGAAGCCTTTAAGTCGGCAGCCGAGCGATATCGCTATAATCGGCTCTCATGGGAATGGGATCGTTGGGGCGTCGCTTACTCCGATGAGGGGTCGATGGGCAATCTATCGCAGCTTCCTTCGATATCCGATACTGATTTGCGGTGGGCGGCGTTACTTACGGGCATGGCTCTTAGCGAAGGGGACTGCTTGGAGTTATGCCAAAAGCTTCGCCTAAGCGGACGCAGATCGCTCCGCATTGCGGGAATCGTTGGTTTGAACGGACAATTGGATTTTACGGATGAGGATTCCCTCTGGGAAAGCTGGACTCTGGCCGTTCTAGCGCGCGGACGTTCGATAGCCGAGGACTGGATTGGGATGAGCGAGGGATGCGAGAATGAAGCCGTGCCATCGTTCAAGATCTGGTTGGAGGAAATGCCGGTAACCGCAATCGCGGATTTGAACGTTCGCGGTGATGAGCTGTCTCGCTTTCTGAATAGACGACCGGGGCCATGGGTAGCAGAGATGCTTCAATCGTTGCTGGAAGGCGTAGCGTTCGGGACATTGCTTAACGATAAAAGCTCATTGCTCTCGGAAGCGGCGATACAAAGTACGGAAAGCAGGGAAGAGGAACGATGAGCAACGATAGTTTGCTAAGCCTATTAGAAGCAGAGGCTGGACAATACGTTTCCGGCGAAGAAATCAGCCGAAAGCTGAATGTGAGCAGAACGGCGATCTGGAAGCAGGTACGCAAGCTGGAGGCGAACGGTTATCAGATCGATGCCGTGCCCCGCCTGGGGTATCGATTAACCGGGAAGCCTTCCCGCTTGTCGATTCAAGAGTTGCTTCCTAAACTTAGGACGAAACAATTCGGACGCCAACTGCATGTGATGGATGTTGTTTCTTCAACTCAGGACGAGCTTCGCAAGTTAGCGGAGCAAGGCGCTGCCGAAGGAACGCTGGTCATCGCTGAGCAGCAGACGAACGGACGAGGGAGAATGGGACGCCACTGGGTGTCTCCGGCAGGTAAAGGAGTATGGATGAGCCTGCTGCTCCGTCCTCCGGTTCCGTTGCAATGGACGCCTCAATTGACTTTGCTGGCTGCCGTGGCGCTAAGCAGAGCGATCTCCCGCGTCGTCCCCCTCGAAATCGGGATCAAATGGCCGAACGACCTTCTCGTCGGCGGCAAAAAAATTAGCGGAATCTTGCTGGAGTCTGCGGCCGAAGACGAGAGACTGCGATATGTCGTCGTTGGTCTCGGTATATCCGTAAACCTAGAGGCAGGGGATTATCCGGCAGAATTGTTGGAGAAGGCCATATCATTAAAGATGGCTTCGGGTGAAACGGTCAATCGAAGCGAATTAATCGCCTGCATACTCGAAGAATTCGAACGGCTATACGAGCTGTATTTGGAGCAGGGCTTTGCGCCGATACGTTCGTTATGGGAAGCGCATTCGGTAACTCTCCATAACGAGACATTACTATATACGCCGCAAGGTTCCATTACTGGCATACCGACAGGGCTGGACGATTCCGGCGGTTTGAAGGTCGAGTTGGCAGACGGAACCCGACGCACGATCTATTCCGCGGAAATAGGGGATGCTAAGGTTGGCGGTTCATAGACGGCAAACCCGAATTCTGTTATAATCTCTGTGCAAGGTGGTATCGCTTCAACGTGAACCGCACTTGCCCAGTGATGATTAACGTAATGATGCACTAATGATCAATGCAAGTTACGGCAATACCGTCAATGATTCGCGGCGGATTCTGCTCTGAGCCGAAAGGACCGAGACAGAAGGACGTGAAGGACGTTCTATGTTGAATGGCGACCTTTTTTGCTCATGGGCAAAATAGGTTTTTTTGTTGTTAATTATTGTAAATTATTGGAGGATACCCCCATGAAACAAGCTTTGACCTTACCGAAACTGAAGGCAATGAAAGCCCAGGATAAGCCGATCGCCGTGTTGACGGCATACGACTACCCTTCCGCGATGTTAGCGGAAGAAGCAGGCGTAGATCTTATTCTGGTCGGCGATTCGTTAGGTAACGTGGTGCTCGGGTACGATACGACGGTTCCCGTAAAGCTTGAAGACATGATTTATCATACTCGTGCCGTTGTCCGGGGAGCCCCCCGTACGATGGTCGTAACGGATATGCCGTTCGCTACTTACCGGCTTGGTCCGGAGGCAACTTTGCGCAACGCAGCCAAGATCATGCAAGAAGGCGGCGGGCATGCGGTTAAGCTTGAAGGCGGAGAAGAACTGTCCGAGGAAATCCGCTTGCTTACTTCGGCAGGAATTCCCGTCCTCGGACATCTGGGATTAACGCCCCAGTCCGTTCTCCAGATCGGTGGCTACAGAGTACAGGGTAAGACCGACGAAGAAGCTGAGAAGCTGTTGAGAGACGCCAAGGCGCTCGAACGGGCCGGAGCATTCGGTATCGTGCTGGAGCTCGTTACGGAGGAGCTGGCGGCGGCTGTGACGCAATCGATCGATATACCAACGATCGGGATCGGAGCAGGTCGAGGCTGCGATGGCCAAGTGCTCGTGTTCCATGATATTCTTCGTTACGGTTCCGGTATTCGGGATAAGAAGATGGTGAAGAGTTACGCGAATATCGGAGACACGATCCGAACCGCCATAACCGAATACGTGGACGAAGTGAAAACAAAAGCTTTTCCGGAGGAGAAGCATTCCTTCCCGTCAAGTCAATCCTCTGCTCAAACCTTAACTACCCAATTATATGGAGGAGAAGGGAAATGAATCTAAAAATCGTTCGCACGATCGTCGAACTAAGGCAAGAAATCGCCGATTATCGATTGTCTAAGCCGGTTAATCCGTCCGTCGGCTTCGTTCCAACGATGGGCTTCCTGCATGAAGGCCATGCAAGTTTGATACGACAATCTTCCGCGAGCAACGGTCTAACCGTCCTTAGCATTTTCGTCAATCCGACCCAATTCGGACCCGGCGAAGATTTGGATAAATATCCGCGGGATGAACAAAGAGATCTTCGAATCGCGGCCGATTCCGGCGCCGATCTCGTATTTATGCCATCCGTGCAGGAAATGTATCCTAATCGAAGATTAACGACGGTCACCGTCTCTGAAGTAACCGATCGATTATGCGGAGCGAGCCGCCCCGGCCATTTTGATGGGGTCGCGTTGGTCGTCGCCAAGTTGCTCAATATCGTACAACCGGATCGTGCCTATTTTGGCTTGAAGGATGCCCAACAGATCGCCGTTATTGCGAGTATGGTGCAGGATTTGAATATTCCGGTCGAGATCGTCCCTTGTCCCATCGTTCGCGAGCCGGACGGATTGGCACTCAGCTCGAGGAACGTCTATTTAGAGCCTGAGGAAAGAAAGCAAGCTCTAATCCTGTCCCAATCGTTGTCGCAAGCGGCGGAATGGATACATGAAGGGTTGACGTCTAGCCAACTCGTTCAACGTCTTAAAGACGAGATCAACCGGTCTCCACTCGCGGATATTGATTACGTAGACATTCTGAAGTATCCTGATCTAGGTCCGATTGAAGCTGATAAGCAGCTTAGCGAGGTGGATAACCGTGTGTTAATCGCGGTTGCCGTTCGATTCGGTAAAACGCGTCTTATCGACAATAGGCTGTTAAATCCAGCGGAAGTAGGTGCTCAATTATGTTTCGCCAAATGATGAAAGCCAAAATACATCGCGCTACGGTAACGGAAGCGAACTTAAATTACGTCGGCAGCGTGACGATCGACCAAGATTTGCTTGAACTGGTCGATATTTTGCCTGATGAGAAAGTTCAGATCGTCAACAATAATAATGGTGCCCGGTTCGAGACTTATGCGATCGCGGGACCAAGAGGTTCGGGTGTCATCTGTTTGAACGGAGCAGCCGCAAGGCTTGTACAGCCTGGAGATCTAGTCATTATCATCAATTACGGCTTGATGTCCGACGAGGAAGCCCGTCGTCACCAACCGAAAGTGGCGATATTGGATGAACGAAATCAAGTTGTCAAATTGTTGGCGGGAGAACCGCATTCGACCGTTTTGTAAGACGTATGAAACCGCACCTTGAAACGCAGAATGAGCAGTACAGTTTCAATCCGAAGCTGTTGCTTACGAAGCCGATTGTGCAAACAATCGTGTAGGGGGGACGATAATGATTCGTCAATGGTTCGCTACAATGAACGATGTGCTCGACGACCTTATCTTGCGGTATCCGCATGCAACCGGTAATGAAAAAAATGATCTACAGCAACAATTGGACATGCTCAAAACGCTAAGTGATGATATTATTGAGTCATGGTTACAGTTTGAAGACAAGATGGGATTATTTCGTGACCTGCAACAGCAATCTTCTTCCATCGCTCCTGAACCGCATAAATTTCTGGCCTCGTTCGTCAAAGGACAAGGATATTTCAAGCTCCATATGTTCAAGCATGCCTCGGACCAACTGGAAGACGCCGTTACCTCCTACCCGGATTTCGTATGCGCGCGATTATTTCTAGCCATGTCGCGAATGCACCTGAAACAGTGGAATGAAGCCCAACGGCATTTCCAATTGATCGCGGCCATCGCGGACGAAAGCAGGCTGCAAGCGATCGCTTATAATGCACTTGGCTGCATACAAGCCATCTATGCGCACTTGGATCAAGCGCAAAGTTATTTTATTAAGGCGCTTGAGACCGATCCCGCATTCCTAGATCCTAAAATGAATCTGGAGTCGGTTCAGCAAGGAAACGGACAATTACAGCTTCAATTCGGAAGCGCGGAGTTACAAACGTTAGTCCAAGTGTAATCGCCCGTACCGGAAGGAAAGGAAGTCAGGAATGAAATTTGCCGTGCTCGATTTTGAAACAACGGGCATGTCGTCCGACAAAGATGAAATCATACAAACGGGACTCGCGATTATCGACGAAGCGGGTGCCGTTTGTTCCACGTATTCAAGCTTCGTGCGGCCAAGCAAGCCGATTCCCGAGGAAATTACGCGCTTGACCGGCATTCGCAACGAAGACGTTGCATCGGCGCCAGAACTTGAAGATATGCTAAACGATATTGTTCCTATGTTGCAGGATGTTATTCTAGTTGGCCATAACATAGAATTCGATGCGCATTTCCTACAAGCCGCCTTGGATAAGAGCGGCTATTTGCCCTTCTCCGGAAGGATGCTGGATACGTTGGACTTGTCCAGGTTGCTCTATCCTACGCAGCCTTCGCATGCTCTAACCTCGCTTACCCACGCACTGGGAATCACGCATGACCGTCCCCATCAAGCGGATAGTGATGCTCTTGCGACGGCCGAGCTTTTTCTGATAGGTTTGAGTAAGCTCCGATCGCTTCCTCTATTTACTTTACAGAGATTGGGCGCCATGTTTGACCCCGATCGCAATGATTTGGGCTGGCTGATCGCAGACACCATTGCTTGGAGAGAAATGCAACCGATGTTGTCAGAGGACGACGTGCACCACTTCCGCCAATTCGCCATGAACGTTGGAGACTGGGGAGAAGAATCGGGTCTGAATCGTTCGGACGAGGACAACGAAGCTGCAGAGCTGCTAAAGGAAATGGATTTCGAGCAGTACTTATCGGCCGTGCAATCCAATTTGAAAGAGCTGTTCCCCGGATACGAAACGAGGGAAGGCCAAGACATCATGTTCCAAGAAGTGTTCGGCGCTCTGCAAGACGATTCCCATCTGCTTGTCGAAGCGGGAACAGGAACAGGCAAATCGCTAGGATACTTACTACCGTCTCTCTATTACGGGTTGAAGGAAAATAAGAAAGTTGTCGTCAGCACGCACACGATCCAGCTTCAGGAGCAACTACGCGAACGAGACTTGCCGTTGCTGCACAAGGCGTTGCCGGTTCCTTTTCGAGCTTCGGTGTTCAAGGGGCGGAGCAATTATCTCTGCTTGAGAAAGTTCGAGAACAGGCAGCAAATCCCCGATTACGCCATGAGCCGGGAAGAGGCGGTAACCCGCGGAGGAATGACCGTATGGTTAGGAGAGACGACAAGAGGGGAATCCGAAGAGCTTAACGTCGGGGGGCGCAATAAAGACGAGTGGGATGCGGTATCGAGCGACGCGGCTTCTTGCCTGAACCGGGCTTGTCCTTGGTTCAGAAGATGCTTTTACCATCGGGCAAGGCAAGAAGCGGGCAAATCGGATTTGATTATTACGAATCATGCCTTGTTATTCACCGATTTGCGGGCGGAGCATCGCCTTCTCCCGGCGTATGATCGATTGGTCGTAGATGAAGCCCACCATCTAGAAGAAGTGGCGAGCCATCATCTTGGCCAGAAAACGGGGCATTCGTCGTTGGCTCTGCCCTTGCAGCGAGTATGGAAGGATGCGAGAACGGGGTTGTTGCCGCAGCTCATTAGCTCGGTATCCTCGCTCGGTACCGGAGATTCAGGGGCATGGACGGAAAAGCTGGAGTTGCTCGTTCCTAAAGTCCATGAAATCAGAGAGGCTTGGGAACGTTGGATGGAAGCTTTGTTCCAATTGCTCGCGGCCAATGCGTCAGCCGATGAAACCGGCAATCTCACTTTAAGGCTTAAACCAGCGGAATTGCCTGCACTATGGGATAACGTTTCCGTGGACGGTCATAACGTGATTCAGCTATTATCGGATCTTATTCGACCGTTGGAGAAATTATCGGCAGAAATCAGAGAAGAGGCGGAAGAGCTCAGCATGCAGGGAATGCTGACGGATCTGAACGGCGTAGTGAAAGACTTATCTACGGTTAGATCGGATACGCAATCCTTCGTCACGTTGGGCAGGCCCGAATTCGTCTATTGGGTCGAAGCCCATACGCAGTACAGAGGCAGGTCGGTCTGGGTATACGGCGTGCCTGCCGATGTAAGCGCACTTCTTAAAGAGGGCGTGTTCGATCGCAAATCCAGCGTCATCATGACCTCCGCAACTCTTACGATCGATAAATCGTTCCGTTATGTGACGGAACAATTAGGGCTAGACGAAGCGGAGAAAGGCGGTCGACTGAAGACGGCGATGCTTCCATCGCCTTTCCGTTATAGAGACCAAGCGCTCGTGCTGATTCCGAGAGATTTTCCGGGAATTAAAGGCCGTGACGGGGAATCGGTGTTTGTAAGCGCGTTAGTCGATTCCTTGCAGGAAATGGCACAGACGGTCGGCGGTCGTATGCTCGTATTGTTCACCTCTCACCGCATGCTTAAGACCGTCTATGGCCCGCTTAAGGAGCGGCTGGAATCCAGCGGCATTCAAGTGTTAGGTCAGGGAATGGACGGCGGGAGCCGCAGCCGGCTTACGCAGCAATTCGTGAAGCAGCCCTTATCGGTGTTGCTTGGGACTAGCAGCTTCTGGGAAGGAATCGATCTTCCGGGAGACGCGCTGACTTGCCTAGCCATTGTTCGGCTTCCTTTCCAACCGCCGAACCATCCGGTTGCGGAAGCCAAGTCGGAGAAACTGCTGGCGGAGAACAAAAATCCGTTCATGAAGCTCTCGCTCCCCCAAGCGGTAATCCGCTTTAAACAAGGCTTCGGTCGACTCGTACGTACGGCTACCGATCGGGGAATCGTTATTCTCTACGACACCAGGGTCATCGATACGAATTACGGTAAATATTTTTTGTATTCCTTACCCGGTCCGAAGATGGAACATTTGCCGACCGCGGCTATGTCCGCAAGAATCAATTCTTGGTTAGCACCCGTTGCCGTTCAAGAAGAGGGAGAGACGCATGAAACCCATTAAAATATCCGAAGCAGTCGTTAGAAGGCTCCCGATTTATTTACGATTTCTTAATGAGCTAAGTCTAAGTAACATACAGACGGTTTCTTCCCAAGAGCTAGGAGAGAAGCTGGATCTGAATCCCGCCCAAATTCGCAAGGATCTTGCTTATTTCGGAGAGTTCGGACGCAAGGGCGTCGGCTATAACGTGGATTATCTCATCGAAAAAATTCGCCAAATTCTTAAACTGGATAAAACGATGAACGTCGCATTGGTCGGCACGGGTAACTTGGGCCGCGCTTTATGCAACTACAATACGTATATCAAAGATAATATGAAGATCGTCGCCGTATTCGATGCGGACACGAGTAAGAAAGGGACTCTCATCAATCGATTGACCGTACAGCCGATGCAAGAGCTTACGGATTCCGTCAAACAACTGGACATCTCCGTCGGCATTATTACGGTACCCGCGGCGGAAGCTCAAAATGTGGCGGATCAATTCGTGGCAGCGGGCATTCGCGGGATTTTGAATTTTGCCCCAGTAGTGCTGAAGGCTTCGCCTGGCGTAAGAATTCACAATGCGGATTTCACCGCGGAATTGCTCAGCCTAGCTTATTATATGGATACGATAAACGGAACTAAGGAAGGGAACGAAGCCTAATGACTCGTCTGCTAATTAAAAATGGAAATTTCGTAACGATGGATGAACAATTACCTCAATTTCAAGGCTGGATGGCCATCGAAGGAAATCGGATTGCTGCTCTAGGACAAGGCGCCGCCCCCGAGCACGAAGTAGCAATCGCTACAGAATTGATGGATGGCAGCGGACTATTGTTCATGCCGGGATTGGTCAATACGCATGGCCACGCCGCAATGTCTTTGCTTCGCGGTTTGGCGGATGATCTGGCATTGCAGGATTGGCTACAAAATCATATGTGGCCAACCGAGGCTAAGTTTACGGGAGACGATGTGTACTGGGGTTCGTCGTTGGCAGCCGCGGAGATGATCAAGAGCGGGACGACATCGTTCGTGGATATGTACGATCACATGCATCGCGTTGCCGAGGTCGTTGAACAATCCGGACTTCGGGCTAGCTTGACGAGAGGCGTTATCGGATTATGTCCGGAAGACGTTCAGAATGCCAAGCTTGCCGAGGCGATTCAATTCGCTAAAGACTGGCACGGGGCAGCGGACGGACGCATCAGCGTGATGATCTCCCCTCATGCGCCGTATACTTGCCCTCCGGATTACATTTTGAAATTCGTCGAGGCGGCCCATGATCTGGACTTGCCGATGCATACGCATATGTCAGAGACGCTAGCGGAAGTGGAACAGAACGTAAGAGACTACGGCTATCGTCCGGTTGAGCATCTGGATCGGTTAGGCATGTTCAGCCGTCCGACGTTAGTGGCGCATGCCGTTCACTTGACCGATGAAGAAATCGCATTGCTCGCTGAACGCAAAGTCGCGGTTTCCCATAACCCGGTCAGCAACCTCAAGCTAGCGAGCGGAGTAGCAAGAGTACCGGATTTGTTGAAGGCGGGAGTAACGGTCGCGCTAGGTACGGATAGTGCGGCGAGCAACAATAATCTCGATCTGTTCCAAGAAATTTCTATGGCCGCGTTGCTTCACAAAGGAGTATCGGGAGATCCGACGGTCATTCCGGCTAACGAAGCGCTTCGCATGGGAACGGTATATGGAGCTCAAGCTATCGGATTAGGTGGCGTCACGGGGCAGTTGAAGGCTGGAATGAAGGCGGATTTCATAGCGCTTTCGATCGCTAAGCCTCATTATGTGCCGCATACAGATTATATTTCTCATTTGGCGTATGCCTCGAGAGGCTCGGATGTCGCGCATGTATGGGTAGACGGCAAGCAACTGCTTAAAGACGGCCAATTATTGACGTTAGACGAAGAGAAAATTCTCGCCGAAGCGGAACGTTGCTTCCAGAGGTTACGGGGATGAACTTAAGCCGCAGTGAAGGTCAACGGAAGATCCCGTCCCTTTCGCTCGGAAGGTGGATCGTCATCTTGGCGGGATTTATCTTATTCGTTATAGTGTCTATCGTCTTGTTCGTACGTTCGGCTGATTCGGAGTATCGCAATGGCGAGAACAGAGCGATTCGCATCGCCAAGGAGCAAGGCGGATTGGTTGAAATTTCCAAGTCGTCCCCCCATACATGGGACGAAACGGTGTGGATCGTGACGGGAAATGATTCCGCAGGCGAAACGTGGATGGTCTGGGAACGCAAAGACGAGCTCATTCGGAAAAAGGTTAGTGAGAACGTGTCCGAGAAGCAGATGCTGGCGAAATTTTCTCAAGAGCACTCGGGGGATCCGATTCGGATTATCCCGGGTTGGTTTATGGATCAGCCCGCTTGGGAAATTCGATATTGGAGCGAGAAGAGCAAGCAATATCAATCGCTCGATTTCTATTCCTTCGAAGACGGCCGCGTTCTGAAGACGTATGTGTTATCCAGTCAATAAAAAAACAAGTGTCGCCGGTTGTCCTGCTTTAGAGCTGGGGCAATTGGCGATTTTTTTGTTATTAACTGGAACATTATGCGGTTTTGTTCGTCTATAGGTTGGAGGTGTCGCAAATGAATAGGTTATTATTGGTTCTCCTATCGGCGATAACGATCTTATCCGCTTGTAGTAACGATCTCTCCAATAGAGGTTCAATGGGTGATGTGATCGATATTCATGGAAACGTTCAGCATCTAGATCGAATGGAACAGTTTATTCAGCATGCCAATCAAGGCGAACCAGCTTCAATCCGAGTTGTACGTTATACGATTGAAGGGGATCCTATCTATTACGATTTATCATTGAAAAACGGACAAATCGATTTCAAGTATGACACGACCGAGGACAAGTTCGGAAGCGGTAGCATCACTAAGAGTACCTGCGACAATCTCACAAGGAAAGAATCTGCTACGGAACTGGCGTTTGTATTAACCGGATGTTCCGGTACTAACCAGGAGCAGGAAATTCTTTACCTTGCCTTCGACGTTCGCAAGCAAGATCGCTTTGGGTTCATAATGAATTATGGCGTAAACGAAAAAAACGAAGTAGACACGGAACAACGTAAGCTCGTCAAGGATTTGCAAAATGGAGAAACCGCCACGCTTACCGACTTTGAGCTAACGACGGACGAGCTTCAGACGATATATAGAAAAATGGTGCTGATGAATTACCTTGGGGAGAAGCAGCTGCAAGCCACATGTAATCAGAAACCGCACGAATCCTATTACTTGAAGGTTTTCATCAACAGCGGAATTCGCGAATATCGCTGGTCGGATTGCGATCAGAGCGAGGATGGACAAGCGATGAATGAAATTTTGAATGAGATTAAGGGAATCATAATGAATCGCGAGGACTACAAAAGTTTGCCTGACGTACAAGGAGTTTATATGTAAGCTCGTATCGCACAATAACGCCGTCAGGCGTTTTTTTGTTTATTTTCCATTCATCGTCTAACGATTCGTCTATCAAAAGCTGATATACTCGTATATGTACTCAGCAGCCAGATCGGAAACGTTGTGCCATTACTTTGACCAATACTGACCAGTCCCAGTTACACAAATCCAAGATCATCATAGGGGGATCGGCGAAAAATGAAAAAAATAAAAATAATACCTTTAACGATAACCGCGGCGCTTACGGCCGCAATTTTATTCGGTGGATGGTTCACATACCGCCATTACGGAGTCGAGCAACCGTTAGACCGAGTCGCTAATTCGATTGAGGGCGTTGAATCCGCTAAGGTCGTAATGTCTAACGGACATGTGGATATTAAAGTGAAACTTGCCTCAGACGCGAATCTCGGTGACGTGTATCGTCTAATTAAGAATAAAGGGGCAAGCGAGATAGGAAACAAAGAGCTTGAGCTCTCGGCAACGGCGGCAGCAACGGATACTTCCGTTACTTCTCAGAGCAATGCCCGTCTGGATAAAGTGTGGAGCTATGCGTTATTCAACGTAGCGGAATCAATGGAAAACCGCAAATATTCCGGAATAAGGGATACGATGTCTAAGCTCTCGGAGCAATTTCCCGGGGTAACAGTGACGACGGATATGGACGAGGATAATGTCTATATTTCGATGCATGACGGAGATGCTGCGAAGTATGTGGTGTTGCCTCGACAACCTGCAATGTTAGGAGCGTGGCCTAATGCGTAAAATAAGTACCTACGGCAAAGAAATGGCTCTTGGGGCTATCGTCGTCATACTTGTATTTTTATTATACGTTGGTTTGCCTCCGGCTATTATGATCATGGGTTTGGTAATGTTCGGGGCTATCTTCTTGTTTACTCGTAACCGCGGCGGATTAGCTATGGGAGCGGCAGGCAAGAAGACGGTTGCCCGAAAACCCGAGTTTCTGACCTTCGACGATATCGGCGGCCAAGATCAACCAAAGCGCGAATTGACGGAAGCATTGGATTTCCTCGTGCATCGCGACAAAATTCAGAAGCTTGGCATTCGCCCGCTGAAAGGCATTTTATTGACGGGTCCTCCGGGAACAGGGAAAACGTTGCTAGCGAAAGCGGCTGCACAGTATACCCACTCGGCTTTTATTGCCGCTTCTGGTAGTGAATTCGTAGAAATGTACGTCGGGGTCGGTGCGGGAAGAATCCGCGATTTGTTCAAAGAAGCTCGCCAACAGGCCGTGAAATTGAAACGCAATAGCGCGATTATCTTCATAGACGAAATTGATGGAATCGGCGGCAAGAGGGATGGCGGACAACAAAGGGAATACGATCAGACGCTTAACCAATTGTTGACGGAGATGGATGGCGTGCAAGGGGACGAGAGCGTGCGCGTGCTTCTGATCGCCGCGACTAACCGTAAGGAGTTGCTGGACTCGGCGCTTATGCGTCCCGGACGCTTCGACAGGCAAATTCAAGTGGATTTGCCGGATAAATCGGCAAGGGAACATATTCTTAAGCTTCATGCCCGTAACAAACCGATCGCGGAAGGGGTATCGCTAGGCAAAGTGGCGGATGAGACTTTCGGATTTTCCGGTGCGCAGCTCGAAAGCGTCATGAATGAAGCCGCGATCTACGCTATGAGAGACGAATCGGACGCGATTACAGCCGCCAATCTGTCCCAAGCGATCGATAAGGTGATGATGGGAGAACGGATGGATCGGGAAACGACTCGCGAAGAGCGGGAAAGAGTTGCGATTCACGAGCTCGGCCATGCGATCGTCGCCGAGAACTTACGCCCTAAAAGCGTCGCGCAAGTGTCTCTTACTCCGCGCGGTCAAGCACTGGGTTACGTTCGGCATCATCCGCAGCAGGACCATTATCTTTACACGTTGGCGGTTCTGGAGGAGCAGATCATGATCGCATTAGGCGGAGCCGTAGCGGAAGAAATATTTTACGGCGGACGGAGCACCGGCTCCAGAGGAGACTTCGAGCAAGCGACGAATATCGTGCGGACGATGATCGAATCCGGCATGTCGGAGCTTGGCATCATTCATCCGCAGGCATTGACCCAACAACAATGGTCCGAGGAGAACGGGAAAATCCTCAATGAGTTGACCGATCGGACCAGAGAGCTGCTTGGTAAGCATAAACAATCTTTCTCGCAGTTGTTGGACCATTTGATTCGGGAAGAGACGTTGTCCGGCAAGCAGCTTCGCGATATTTTGCAGGAGCGCGCAGCTTGATCAACCGAATAGGAATTAGATTAAGGGATGGAGAGGGATTACCCTTCTTCATCCCTTTTGTCATTGTCCTCTTAATGTTTTCTTAAGGTTTTCGCAAGATTGTTAGCAGGAAATTTAAGAATAAATATGATAGCATTGAACTTAGTGTCTATTTGAATCGTCTAAATGGAATAGAGGTGGCAACATTGGAGTCCCAGCGCAATTTCGATTTCCTTAAATATATGGTTGAGAGTGATGACAACAAAGGTTTGCTGAATGAATTAATGACGGCATACGGGAAGGATGTATGGAATTACGCCTATAGCATTACTCGCAAGTGGGATATGGCTGACGACATCGTGCAAGAGGTGTTTATTAAAGTCTATCGCAATATGCATGCCTTTCGCAGGGACGCTTCGGTCAAAACGTGGCTGTTGACGATTACTCGGAACACAGCGATCGATTTCCAGAGATCCGCGTTTTTCCGAAAAGTGACTTTGTCGGACGTGGTTGAGGAATATGGGGAACGTCATTCCGTCGAGCAGGACGTCGTGGAAAATTCGGTCGTGAATGACATGTGGAGAATGGTGTTGGAACTGCCAAAGAAATATCGGGAAGTGATTATCTTATACGCGCATAATCAGCTATCATTAAAAGAAATTGCCCAAGTGCTTGATGTTACGGAAGGAACCGTGAAATCCCGAATGTTCCACGCTCGGCAAAAATTATCCAAAATGAAGGAGGCGAGCCGCTGATGGATGATAAGGATTTATTTGACCAACTCAAGCGCGGTCCGCTCATTCGCAATGGATTCGATGAGAATTTACGCCGAAGGATTAACGAAAATCTAGATAAACCGAAGCGCAAGACGATGAGTCCGTTATTCATCCGTTGGGGAACTCTCAGCGCTTCATTCCTGTTGATCTTAGCCGTTGCAGTCGGATTGTGGAGCTGGAAGAGCTTCACGGGAGATGCCAACAAAATGGAAGCTCTCTCCACGGAGCAAGCTTCCGCTAGCCAGCCTGCATCCCCCGAGCGCGAGATTAACCCGATTCCTCATTCCGCTGTCGTGATCGGCCTTCGGTTAGACAACGATCAAAGCGGGACATCGAGCAGTACTTACCGGACGATCTTGGTTGCGCCCGAGAACGACAAGTTGACCTTCTTTAGGAGCGGCGAAGGGATATGGATGCCTTACAAAACGAATTTCTGGAAAATCGAAGCTGTACCGGATGCTCGTGGTAAGGGAGATCAAACGCTCGAAGCGTTGAAGTCTGGAATCAGGAAACTCGAATCGAGCGTTACAGTTGCTCCTGTTCAACTACGAAGAACCGAGAAGCTGCTGTACGCGGGCAACAAATACGTGTCGATCCTTCAAACCACGAACGTGAATGAAGAGGGGCAGCCCGTCGAACGTAGCGAAGCTTGGGTCAATGAGGTATCAAATCTTGCGCCGGAAGTGCGCGTGGATGATGTTAACGCATTAAAAGACGGAAACTACTCTCTAGCCCAGGCTCTTGGCACGAATACCGCCGAAGAGGATGTTAATCAATGGGTTATCGCTAGGGATACGGGCAATTGGGTAGCCAAGCAATCCGTATCGGTATCAAGGCCGACTACGTTACAAGACTTGCATGACTGGCCAACGCTTTCCGTTCAATTAACGAAAGCCATCGTGAAGGACGATCCAATTGCTCTGTCCTGGGATGAAATACGCCGGTTAGAACCGCAAGCGATGGATGCTTACACGTCTCAAGACGAAGATGTCGCGATTATCGTCACGGATAACAGCCTCAAGCTGATCCCTTATCGGTTATCGGACGCGGAGATGCGGGAACAAACCGTAACGCTGCCTATACAAGCCAACGAATCCGTCGTTATGGTTCAATGGGCAACCCAAGAAAAATACGTCGAGAACTGGAAACAGCTGTTCAGTAAATGGTTTGCCGCATCGGCAAATTAGCTCGGATTATGTTAAGATGAGAATACCCTGGCTACGCAATGTGATTAATCTCAATGCGGACGAGGGTGATCTCATCTTATTATTTATTTAACGGCGTTTTGCCGTGTTACTTGGTAGCCTGGAGGGACATACTTCATGTTTAAAATCGTCGGCGTCGTGGGCGCGGGAACAATGGGACAGAGTATTGCGGAAATGCTTGCGGTTAAAGGATTGGACGTTCATCTGGTTGAGAAAACGCCCGAGAAGCTGCAGCAGGCGAGGGAAATGCTGGAACAAAGCTTGGATCGGCAGATGGAACGTTGGGCCATTACGGCCGCGGAGAAGAAACTGACGTTAAATCGGATACATATGGAAACTTCCTTGCAGTTTTTGGCCGATTGCGAGCTTGTGATCGAGACGATAAGCGAGGACTTGGATAGCAAGATGGACGTATTCCGCGAACTGGACGGGATCGTTGCGAATCATGCCGTACTCGCCAGCAATACATCGACATTGAGTTTGACCGAGTTAGCCGGAGCGAGTCGATATCCGGAGCGTGTTATCGGCATGCACTTCGTGTATCCGGCACTTCGGATCGACGTCGTGGAAATTATTCGGGGACTGCAAACCTCGGATGAAACGTTCACGAAGACGAAGAGCTTTATCGATGAGATCCTCGACAAGAAAGGCGTCATGGTATACGAATCTCCGGGATTCGTAACAACGAGATTGATCTGCTTGCTCATTAACGAAGCTCTTCATTTACTGGAGGAAGGCGTCGCGTCTACGGAGGACATTGACGACGCGATGAGGCTAGGATACCGGTTCGAGCACGGTCCTCTCGAGATGGCTGACAGATTCGGGCTAGATTCCGTGCTCGCCGCGCTGGATCGGATGTTCCGGGAATACGGCGAATTGAAATACCGCCCATCGTTCCTATTGAAGAAAAAAGTTCGCGCAGGGCAGTTAGGCATCAAGAGCGGGGTAGGATTCTTCAAGTACGACAAGGATGGTGAACGGCTTAAATGAATATACTCGTTATTAACGCGGGAAGTTCTTCGCTCAAATATCAGCTCTACAATATGAAGACGGAAGACGTCTTAGCCAAGGGGAGGGTTGAGCGGATCGGAATGGACTCGTCCATTTTGACCCATGAGGTGGATCACCAACCGGAAGTACGGGAGGTGAGCGAGATTCTCGACCATACGACTGCCATCAGGAAAGTGCTGGACATGCTGACACACCGAAAATTCGGCGTATTGCGGAACATTCAGGATATTCAAGCGGTTGGCCATCGCGTCGTGCACGGCGGGGAATCGTTCAGCCGCTCTGTGCTAGTAGATCAGAACGTCAAGTTGGAAATTCGCAAACTGTTCGATCTTGCGCCGCTTCACAACCCTGCTCACATGATGGGTATAGCCGCGGTGGAAGCGAACTTGCCTGAAGTTCCTCAAGCAGTCGTCTTCGATACAGCCTTTCATCAGACGATGCCGGCAACTTCTTTTATGTACGCAATTCCGACCGTACTGTACCGTAAGCACAAGATCCGCAGATACGGCTTCCATGGTACATCGCATGATTATGTCAGTAAACGCGCGGCGGAATTTCTCGGGCGACCTCTCGAAGAGCTAAAGCTAATTACTTGCCATATCGGGAATGGGGCGAGCTGTGCGGCGATTCTTCATGGCAAATCTTTCGATACGAGCATGGGAATGACTCCACTTGAAGGGCTGATGATGGGAACGCGTAGCGGCGATCTCGATCCGGCGGTCGTGCCGTACACGATTAACAAAGAGGAATTGACGTTAAACGAAGTGAACTCCATGCTGAATAAGCATAGCGGGTTGCTAGCGGTCTCGGGTATCAGCAGCGATATGCGCGAAATCGTGGATTCCATGAACGAAGGCAATGACAAAGCGAAGCTTGCTTTTGAAATGTACACATATCGTATACGGAAATACATCGGAGCTTATATCGCCGCGATGGACGGCGTGGATGCGATTATTTTTACGGCGGGAGTCGGGGAAAATTCGGATGTGTTGCGTAAAGCCGTTTGTAATGGGCTAACCTTCTTCGGCATTCATCTGGATGAGCCGAGTAATGCCGTTCGTTCTTCCGAACCAAGACGAATCACGTCTGACGACTCGGCAGTAGACGTCTTAGTCGTACCTACGAACGAAGAGTTATTGATCGCACGAGATACTTACCAGCTTGTACTGGCACGGCCTACGGAGGAAGCAGAGTCGCCTTGAGAAGGGAGTTAAGTTATGGAACGGGTAGATTTGGCCACGATCGGAAGTTACGTCGGACAGTCCGTTAAATTCGGAGGATGGCTTACTCGCAAGAGATCGAGCGGCAAAATTCAGTTTTTGCAAATTCGGGACGGAATGGGTTTCATCCAAGGCGTACTCGTGAAGGCGGAAGTGGATGAGGCCGTATGGGAACGAGCGGGTCAATTAACGCAGGAAAGCTCCTTCTACGTCACCGGCATCGTACGGGAAGATCCGCGCAGCCCTTCCGGATACGAGTTGTCCGTCACGGGAATCGAGATCATCCAGATTGCCAAAGACTACCCGATCACGCCGAAAGAACATGGCGTCGATTTCTTAATGGACCATCGCCATCTGTGGCTGCGAGCTCCGCGGCAACGTGCGATCCTTCGGATCCGCGCAGTCATTATATCAGCCATACAAGGCTTCTTCGATCAACGCGGCTTCACGCTCGTCGATCCACCCGTCCTAACTCCATCCTCCTGCGAGGGAACGACCAATTTGTTTCATACCAAATACTTCGAGGAAGACGCTTATCTGACCCAGAGCGGTCAGCTCTACATGGAAGCAGCGGCAATGGCGCTCGGTAAAGTATATTCTTTCGGGCCGACTTTCCGCGCGGAGAAATCCAAAACCCGCCGTCATCTCATCGAGTTTTGGATGATCGAGCCAGAGATGGCCTTCGTTAATCACGAGCAAAATTTGAACGTCCAAGAACAATTTATTTCGCATGTCGTCGGTCAAGTGCTAAGCACTTGCAAAGCCGAGCTTGCGGTGCTGGAGCGGGATGTATCGGCTTTGGAGCGGGTACTTCCGCCGTTTCCGCGTATCACTTACGATGAAGCGCTTGAATTGCTCAAAGAAGTCGGGATGAAGTTGCCGTGGGGAGAAGATTTCGGAGCCCCTCATGAAACGGCCATCGCCGAGAAATTCGATCGTCCGGTGTTTATTACCCACTATCCGGCAAGCTTCAAAGCTTTTTACATGAAACCCGATCCTAATCGACCTGAGGTTGTCCTATGCGCGGATATGATTGCTCCGGAAGGTTATGGAGAGATAATCGGCGGCTCCCAGCGTATCGACGATCCTGAATTATTGGCCCAACGATTCGATGAGCATGAGCTTTCCGAGGAAGCTTATGGCTGGTACATGGATTTGCGCCGTTACGGATCGGTTCCGCATTCCGGATTCGGATTAGGTTTGGAGAGAGCGGTTGCTTGGATATGCGGACTGGAACATGTTCGCGAGACGATCGCTTTTCCACGTACGTTATACAGACTATATCCTTAACTAACTTTATTCGTGTCATAAGGAGGAATGCAGGCAATGATCGATCGTAATGCTATGGCAAGAGGGATGGCCGAAGCCTACATGGACGGAGCCGTCAGCATTCCGTATGCTCTACTGCGAACTTACCGGGCCCTTAAACTGAACGACACCGAAGGGATGCTTTTGCTGCATCTGATCGCTTATCGCCAGTTGGAGCAGAATGATTTTCCTACGATCGAGCAGCTTCAGGAGAGACTCGGTTGTTCGCCTGCGCTTGTGGGCCAATCTTTACAAAGGCTTATGAAGCAAGGTTTGGTTACGATAGACGAAGTGTTCGATCCTCAAACCGGCATTCAGTCCGAGAAATATAATCTGTCCGGTTTGTTCCAGAAAGTCGGAGAGCTACTTGCCGCAGGAGAACTTCCGATGCGCAGCGCATCCGGGAATGAATCGACCGGAGCGGGAGAAGATGGACGTCGGGAGCAACCAGAGACATCCAACGTCGTTCCGATCGTGCACAAGGCTGTTAATGCCAATCTATTCGTATTGTTCGAACAAGAATTCGGCCGTCCGTTGACGCCGACGGAATACGAGATCATGAACGGCTGGCTAGATCAGGACCAATACCCCGACGAGCTTATCCGCTTCGCTTTGAAGGAATCCGTGTTTGCTGGCAAACTCCATTTTCGCTATATTGACCGCATCTTATTGGAATGGAGCCGTAACCGCGTGACGAACGTCGAGGAAGCCCGGCTACATGCGCAGAAGTTTCGTACGGGGCGATAGGAAAGCAAGAGGACGATAGCTAGTCGAAGTTGGATGATTAGATATTGAAAACTCCACTTTATAACCTGCTGTGGGGGCAGGCTGTAAAGTGGAGTTTTGCATGTATAACGACTATTTGCGATTCGTTAGCAGCTGCCAACGATACACGTATTCGAACAGGAATTCGAACGCTTCCAAGTGACGCTTGGCTTCGAAGGCGTCACGTCCCCAAGCGTAAATTCCGTGCTTCCGCAAGAGAATGCCGGGAATGCGGTCCGCTATCCGTTCCGCGATCTCGGGAACGATGCGAGGGACTTCCGTGAAATTAGACAAGATCGGAATGTTAATGACCGCTTCTTCTTCCCAGATGTTCAACCCTTTAATGAGCTCGACTCCCTCTACGGGAACAGCGCGTCGTTCCCAGAACAATTCCGAGACTAAGCTGTTAAAGACGGAATGGATATGGAATATGGCACCGCAGCCGGTCAATCGGTAGATTTCGTTGTGAATGACCGTTTCCGCGGATGGCTTAAGCGATGTCGACTCGCAAGGGTTGCCGTTCCGATCAACGAACAGGAAATCCTCGTGTGTCGATTTGGATTTGTCTTTGCCGCTTGCGGTTACGGCGAAGTAAAACTGATCAGGAGAATATGGGCCTACCCTCATGGACAAGTTACCGCTTGTTCCCGGGAAGAAGCCGCGCGCTGCGAAATCCGCTTTAACTGCCGATAGCTCGCCGATGACCCGTTGCTTCTCTTCCGTTGTAATATTCGCGAAACTCATTTAGAACGGCCTCCTTGTTCAAGATGTTGAATAATATCGTGGAACGTATCGAACGGAATGTGCGGCAGGTCGAGCTCTTCGCATTTGTCCGTCAGGTGAGAACGGGAGAACACGAGATCCACGATCTTCGCTCCGGCGAAATCCGTTACGCTATCGCCGATTAAGATGCGGTAGTATTGATCGGTCGGGAAACGGCGAATAACTGCCGTCTTGCACATTCCGCAACCGCCATGATCGCATTCTTCGTCGCAGGAGTGCGGCCAAGTAATCGTAATATTGTCACCGCTAAAGTTACTGCCGTTGCAATAAATATGGTCCGAAGGAATTCCGAACGGCTTGAGCAAAGGATAGATGAAGAAATCGATGCCGCCGCTCGTCACGTAGAAAGGCACGTCATTTTGTTTGCACCATTCTAACAGCTCGGGAAACCCTGCACGGATGCCGGCGTTATTGAGAATGTAAGAAGTGACTTCCTCTTTCATTGAGGAGGGAAACAGCTGGAACATTTCTCCGACGCCTTGTTGAATCGATTTGCTCTCGCTCAGGATATCTTTGACGATATTCTCCCATCCTGGCGGGTTAAAATGTTTCATGAGGGCAACGATATTGTCGTTTAGCGTAATCGTTCCGTCAAAATCGCAAAACAAAACGGGTTGACGAGGAAACTGCGATGTCGTATTACTCAAGATGTGCGTACCCCCCAGCGTTCTATGGCGATGCGTAATTGTTCGTGATTAACGGCGAATTGCTCAAGAGTGGAACCGGACAAGACGGCATCGACGGCTTGCCGGAAAGCTTGCCCTCCGGCCGCGGAGCCGCCAGGATGACCGTGTACGCCGCCTCCTGCATTCACGACGACCTCAGGGCCGAAATCTCCCATGATTAGAGGGACTAGTCCGGGATGGATACCGGCAGATGGGACCGGGAAAGCGGCTTTCTGCGGAAGCGACGGAGTTAATAAGGCTTCCATGACCGCAAGGTTCTCTGCTTTAGGCATCACGACGGATCCGTACGGCGACGGGAACAAGGAAAGATCCGCTCCGGCGATTCGCATCAGCTTGCCCAGCAGCAGAGGGGCCGATATTCCGTGATGCTGGGAAGGGTAGAACGCTCCGGCCATCGCCGGATGGGCAGCAATCGGAACATTGATCTCCGGATCCGCCGCAAGCTCCGCCAACGCATCGAAACCGTAGGCGAGCACGTTAAATAACAATCCGTTCGCTCCAGCGGCGATCGCCCTCTTGGCATTAGCTTTAAGTTGGAACGTCGAGCCCGTCAAGTTCGTGAAATAGAGCAGCTTTTGTCCGGTTATTTGCTCAGCTTCGCGAGCGGCGCTCATGCAGGCTTCTACCCGTTGCTCAAGAGGCGTGAGCGGATTCTCGAACAAGATTTCATCATCTTTAATGAGATCTACGCCACCAAGCGCCTGCTGTAGAAATTGCTCGCGCAAGTTGGCGAGTTCATGTCCGATGACCGATTTGAAAATACTCATCACTAGCGGGCGATCGTGGACGCCAAGAAGGTCGCGAACGCCCTGTACTCCGAATTTCGGTCCAGGGAATGCGCTTAGGAAATCGGCTGACGGCTCGATATCGATCAGTTTGATTTTGCCGTCCATGGATAGCTTGCCGAATGCGGTCACGAGGAAAGCGGGAATGTCCCGGCTGAAATTCACGTCGGGATAAGCGATCGTAATGTCGGCGTATCGATCGCCGGGCTGCGCGCCCTCAGGTTCATGGGCCTGGACGGATACGACTTGACCGAGGTGCTTTTGCATTTGTTCCTTGGCTGCTTCCGGAAGCTCGGTCCAGCTTCCGACGGTTAAGCCGACCGCGATGCCTTGCGCTTTTTTATGGAAATCCGCTTTGTCGTCATAAAGACGGTATGTGGCGTTGCTATAAGAATAGTTCACCGGGTTGTTTCCCTCTTTCTATTGTTAAGCTTTGACCGGGAGTTGGCAATATGGTTGGTTATTCAGCCTTTGACGGCCTCGGCGCGAATCGCGTCGCCCATCTCGCGTGCTCTCTCCGCGCAACGCAATATGGCTTTGTTCATGCCTTCTTGGAAAGCGAATTGGTCCAGCGTTTCGATTGCGGCTTGAGTCGTTCCGTTGGGGGATGTGACTTTGCGCCTAAGCTCGCCCGGGTTTTCTCCCGTTGTGATCACCATCTCTGCCGCGCCGCGCACGGTTTGCACGGTGAGGTCTTTAGCGGCTTCCGGAGTAAGTCCGAGCTGAACGCCCGCATCGATCATCGCTTCCATCAAATAATAGACATAGGCGGGGCCGCTTCCGGATACTCCGTTAACGGCTTCGATCAACGGCTCTTCGACGACGGCGCTCAAGCCGACGGCATTGAACATGTCGAGGGCAAGCTTCCGCTGATTGTCGTTCACGGTTTCCGAGAAGCTGATTCCGGTCGCGCCAAGACCGATCGTGCTCGACGTATTCGGCATCGTGCGGACGACGGGTTGCCCGCGACCTAACAGCTGATGGATTGTCGAAATAGATAAACCGGCGATAACCGAGATGATTAGCTGATCCGGGCGGAGCAACGGTTTCAAAGCGCTAATGGCAGCGGCGGAATCCTTCGGTTTCATGCCTAGAATGACGACGTCGGCGTTGGTCAAAGCGGAGGTTTTCAACTCATCCGTTGTCGCGGGTACGACGCCGTATTGCTGTTGAAGCTGCAGAAGGCGCTCCGCGTTCTGGCGATTCATGACGGTAATGTTCTTCGGATCGGTTAGCTTGGCTTCCACGAGACCGCGCAAGATCGCCTCGGCCATGGAACCGGCACCGTAGAAACAAAGAGTATTGCCGCCTAGAGATGAGGTGTTCGTATCGGACATGAGTGGATCACTCCTAAGTTCTGATTTGACCCGAGCCAATAACCCGGTATTTGGTTGAGGTTAGTGCTGGAAGACCCATAGGTCCCCGAGCGTGCAGCTTCTGCGTGCTAATGCCTATTTCCGCGCCGAAGCCGAACTCGAAGCCGTCCGTGAAGCGAGTAGAAGCATTGTGATATACGGCCGCAGCGTCTACTTCCTGTAGGAATCGTTCCGCATTCGCGGCATTAGCGGTGACGATACATTCCGAATGCTGGGTGCCGAAACGGCCGATGTGACTCAGTGCCTCATCTAAATCCTTTACCACTTTGATGTTCAAAATGTAATCATTATATTCCGTGGCATAATTCTCATCGTTCGCCGCGTCGATCCAAGGAACGATATCGTGGGTGGCATCGCAGCCTTTAAGCTCGACATCGATGCTGCGGAACTTCTCGGCTAAATTATTTAAGTGAGTGCGTGCGAACGTTTCATGCAGAAGCAAAGTTTCCATCGCGTTACATACGGAAGGGCGTTGGGCTTTGGCGTTGATAGCAATCGCTTCCGCCATTGCGTAATCGCCTGTTTCGTCGACGTACGTATGGCAAATGCCAGCACCGGTTTCGATGACGGGAACCGTCGCGTTCTGGACGACGTTCTGAATGAGGGAAGCCCCGCCTCTAGGAATAATGACGTCAAGTAATCCGTTTAACTTAAGCATCTCGTCAACGGAACTACGATTGGAGTCCTCGATTAACTGCACGGCATCCGCAGGCATGGCGGAATGGGATAACGCTTCCTGCAACACGGCGATGATGCTTCGATTGGATGACAGAGCGGCCGATCCTCCGCGAAGAACGACGGCATTGCCGGTCTTTAAGCAGAGCGAAGCAGCATCGACGGTGACGTTCGGCCTAGCTTCGTAGATCATTCCGATGACGCCAATCGGCACGCGTCTTTTCTCGATATATAGGCCATTCGGACGGCGTATGGTTTCCAGAACCTCTCCGACGGGATCGGGTAAACCGACGATAAGCTTCACCGCATCGGCAATGTCTTGCAATCGTTCCGGAGTTAACTTTAACCGATCCAACAGGGAAGCGGAGGTGCCTTGCTCCCGGCCTCGTGCGAGATCCTCTTCGTTAGCTGCTATAATTTGGTCTTGTTTGGAGATAAGGGCTTCCGCCATTAGAAGCAATGCTTCGTTTTTCTCGGCGGTCGTAAGCCTATTGAGTACCGCTGCGGCTTTCTTAGCCTCGCTCGCTTTCGTTCTGACTTCACTCATGGGAAGTAGCCTCCTTGATAATCGCCGATGCCACCCATTCATCGCGGTGGATGACTTCTTTTCGCGTAACGTCTATTCGTTTCATTGCTTCTTCACTCGTCAATCCGGCTACTGCCGTAATTTGCCAAGCGGCATAATGGGTAACGCCTCGGCCGAGAATCCGGCCTTCCGAATTGACGACTTCAACGACCTCGCCGGGATGGAATTCTCCGTCAACGGAAACGATCCCCGCAGGAAGTAAGCTGCGCCCCCGGTTGAGCAATGCTTCCTCTGCACCCGAATCCACGACGATTTTGCCTTGAGGTACGGAAAGAAAGCCAACCCAGTGTTTCTTGGCGGATAAGGAATGCAAGGAGGAAGCGAAATAAGTGCCTTTACCGGTACCCGCCACGGCGGACTGGAGATCTCCGGGCTCGGATACGCGCCCAACGAAGAGGGGGACGCCTCCTTGCATGGCAATGCTAGCCGCATCGATCTTGGAACGCATGCCCCCGGTGCCTACGGATGACCCGGCACCGCCGGCGGATCGGTACAACTCGTCGGACAAAGTCTCGACGCGCTCGATCCGCACCGCATTCGGTGTTTTACGCGGATCTCCCGTGTAGACGCCGTCCATATCGGTTAAGATGAATAGACCATCTGCCTTTACGAGATTGGCGACCAATGCGGATAGGGAGTCGTTCTCGCCGAACTTGATCTCATCCACGGCGACGGTATCGTTCTCGTTAATGATCGGGATTGCTTGCTGTTTCAACAGCTCTTCGATCGTTCTTGTCGCGTTCTGGGCCCGGCTTCGGTTACTGAAGTCCGGCCGCGTGAGCAAAATCTGGGCAGCGGTTATCCCGCTGGCGATAAGAGCTTCTTGGTAAGCTTGCATTAATAACGCTTGGCCAACCGCGGCAGCCGCTTGTTTCTCATGGACGAGCTTAGGTCTGGCGACATAACCGAGACGGCGAAAGCCAGCCGCGATAGCGCCGGACGTAACAAGCAACACTTGGTTCCCTGAGGCATGCAACGAGGCAAGTTCATCAGCGAAAAATCGCACCTGCTCGCGGTTAAGTCCACCTTCTTCTGAAGTAAGAGAGCTGCTTCCAATTTTGACTACGATACGTTTACTCATGAGTTCAACCCCTTATCAAGCCATAAAAAAAACTCCTGCCCAAATAAAGGACGGGAGATTCACTTCCGCGGTACCACCTTCATTGACGGCGCCTACAAACAGAGGCATCCGTCCTCTCAAGACCCTGATAACAGCAGGAACTGTACGGCTCATCACCGTCCGCTCGGGGATGGGGGAAGCGGGGGACAAGGTAAATTTTCTCAGCCTGGAAATTTACTCTCTGGAAGTGTCCGTATCCGTTTCGTTTCCCTTCAATGCGTTCATATGTTGGCGACCTCTAATGCTCGGTGCCAAAGTTAATTTAAGAATACCATGCGCCATAAGGCTTGTAAAGGAATGGAGGGGCATTCCAGCCCGTCTAGAAAAGTCCTAATTTACCAATTCTCGCGGCGACTTCGCGCAATCTATCTTCGGTCGTTAGCAAGCCTAACCGAACATAACCTTCTCCATTCGTACCGAAACCGGAGCCTGGCGCGACGACGACATCCGCTTGATCGAGCAGCAGATCGGCGAATGTCATCGAGGTATACCCTTCGGGTACGGGAAGCCAGCAGAAGAAAGAACCTGCGGGTTTCGCAGCTTTCCAACCGATTTCTTCAAGCGCGCCGTAGAGGGCGTTGCGGCGGCTTTCATAGGTTGCCACAAGGTCGCGGACGGATTGCTGCGAACCGGTTAAAGCTTCAGCGGCAGCTTCTTGAATCCCGCCGAATAAGCTGCAATACATATGGTCTTGGATGAGGTTGATCAGTTCGATGATCTCGGGGTTCCCAAGCGCGAATCCGACTCTCCATCCGGCCATGTTATAGCTTTTAGATAACGTATAAAATTCAACTCCGACTTCTTTGGCGCCGGGCGTCTCCAGAAAGCTAATCGGACGTTGGCCGTCAAAGCCGATCGTGCCGTATGCGAAGTCGCTGGCGACGACGACTTTATTTTTCTTGGCGAAAGAGACGGTTTCTTCGTAAAACTCGGGAGTCGCGACTGCCGAGGTCGGGTTATTGGGATAATTGAGGAACATCAGCTTGGCCCGTTCGAGTTCATCGGCGGTGAGGGCCTCGTAATCGGGTAAATAAGCATTCTCTTCCTTAAGCGGCATGAACGCCATTTCGGCACCTGCGAGCGCGACGCCAGACCAGTAGTCGGGATACCCGGGATCCGGAACCAGACAGACGTCTCCGGGATTCAGCAAGCATTGGCTAATCTCGATTAGGCCGGACTTTCCGCCGAAGAGGACGGCTACCTCCGTTTCCGGGTTTAATTCTACGCCGTAATCTTCTTTGTATCGCTGGGCAACGGCTTCCTTAAGGAAGGGGAATCCGCGGAAAGGTGGATACTTATGATATTTAGGGTTTTCGGCAGCGCTTTTCATCCGCTCTACGATCGCGGGTGGCGTCGGAAGATCCGGATTCCCTTGTCCGAGGTTAATTACGTCGCGTCCCGTAGCCGCTCGCGCATTGGCTTTGGCAACCAATGAAGCGAAAAATTGCTCGGGTAAAGTCTGAAGCCGCTTAGCTGGCGAAATGTTAAAGGTCATGCTAAATCGTCACGCTCCGTCATGCAAATAGTAGGATAGGATGAATGTAGCATAATGAAACTCGCTCGGCAACGGAGGTAAGGGTCATTTTGCGAAAATTCGGGGTTAAGGGATAGGAATTGTTAAAGATATGTTCTATCATTGCCTGAATAATCGCTATGCAGTACGATGGATAACAATAGAGAAACAATTTAAGCGATAAGTAAAACTGGAACATTGGAGTGGTAGAACATGACAGCCCCATTGAGATTAGCTATCGTACAAATGAATATCGAAGCCGGAAATCCGGATGCCAACTTTGCGAAAATGAAATCCAAGCTGGAGGAAGCAGCGGCGCTATCTCCTAAACCTGATCTGATTATGTTCCCTGAAATGTGGAACACCGGGTATGCATTAACCGAAATCATGTCTTTAGCCGACCCAGACGGTTCCCGAACGAAAGAAGCGGTCTCGAATTTTTGCCGCGAACACCGAGTGAATGTGCTGGCCGGTTCGATCGCTCAATTACGGGGAGAAGCGGTAACGAATACGATTCATATTTTTGACCGGGATGGATCGATAATCGCGGAATACAGCAAAATCCATCTGTTCCAACTGATGAACGAACACTTGCATCTCGAAGCGGGCGACGCGTTAGGCAACTTCGAACTGGAAGGGACTCCGGCAGCGGCGATGATCTGTTATGACATCCGATTCCCTGAGTTAGCCCGCAAGCTGGCGCTAGGCGGCGCCAAAATTTTGTTCGTCCCCGCGGAATGGCCTCATCCTCGGTTGCATCATTGGAGAACGCTGTTGCAAGCTAGGGCTATCGAAAATCAAATGTACGTCATTTCCTGCAACACGGTGGGAGAGAGCGGAGGGAGTAACTTCTTCGGACACTCCATGGTTATCGATCCGTGGGGAGAAGTGATCGCCGAAGCAGCGGAAGAAGAAACGATTCTGACGGCGGATATCAATCTTGCGCTAGTTGACGAAGTCCGTGGCCGTATTCCCGTATTCGCTGACCGCAGACCTTCGTTGTATGAGTAATTCGGTAGTGGATTCATCTGTACGTGAGTAATCGTACGAGAACGATATATGAGCAACTATAAGTGTTGACGAATAGCGGTGCCGAGCACCGCTATTTTGTTTGGATGCAGGAGAGAGCTGGGTCACTATTCCGAATAAACTAGCCCTCTGCACGAATAGTGCCGCCACGCGGTTCTAATTCGCATAAACTAACCTCCGGACCAAAAATATTGCCGCCACGCGGTTCTAATTCTCATAAACTAACCTCCGGACCACGAATAGTGCCGCCACACGGCTCTAATCCGCCTAAACTAACTTCCGGACCACGAATAGTGCCGTCACGCGGCCCTAATTCGCAAAACCTAACCTTCGTACCACGAATAGTGCCGCCACTCGGCTCTAATCCGCCTAAACTAGCTTCCGGACCACGAATAGTGCCGGCACGCGGCCCTAATTCGCAAAAACTAACCTACGAACCACGAATAGTGCCGCCACACGGCTCTAATCCGCCTAAACTAGCTTCCGGACCACGAATAGTGCCGGCACGCGGCCCTAATTCGCAAAAACTAACCTTCGAACCACGAATAGTGCCGCCACACGGCTCTAATCCGCCTAAACTAGCTTCCGGACCACGAATAGTGCCGTCACGCGGCCCTAATTCGCAAAAACTAACCTTCGAACCACGAATAGTGCCGCCACGCGGTTCTAATTCGCAAAAACTAACCTTCGGACCACGAATAGTGCCGCCACGCGGTTCTAATTCGCAAAAACTAACCTTCGGACCACGAATAGTGCCGCCACACGGCTCTAATTCGCAAAAACTAACCTCCAGACCACGAATAGTGCTGCCACGCGGTTCTAATTCGCAAAAACTAACCTCCGGACCACGAATAGAGCCGCCACGCGGCTCTAATTCGCATAAACCAACCTCCGGTCCACGAATAGAGCCGCCACACGGTACTAATCCGCCGAAATAAGCTCGCTGATCACGAATAGTGCCGACATATGGCGCACTGTGGGTGATACTCTAATTTATCGTTTAAACTCCACAGTTCCATCCACTCACTGAATACTTTTCAAAGTATCGCGAAAAGTCGATATGAACGCTTCGGCGGCATTGGACAAGTACCTGCCTTTGCGATAGGCGATCACTAGCGTACGGGTTGGTTTTCCTTCCAGCTTCAAATAAACGGGAGCACGGCCTTGCCAGTCATTGCGTGTGACCATCTTGGGCAGGAACGCAATTCCCATCCCAGCGGCGACAAGCGATTGCACGGTTTCGATATTGCCGCTTTCGAATACGACGCGCGGATCGAACCCTGCGGATTGGCACAGATCATGGGCTATGGCCCGGAAGCCCTGGCCCTTCTTCAAGAGGACGAACGGTTCATCGCGCAGCATCGTTACCGGAATAACAGCATCCTTATATTCCGGTTCGGCGAGCGGATGATCGGGAGGGACGGCGAGGCAGATCCCTTCTTCAAGAATCGGGAGATAAGCGAGCGACGGCTCGACGAGCGGAAGGGACAATAAACTTACGTCGGTTCCGCCGTTCGCGGTCAATTGCTCCAGCCGTTTCGTCGACTCTTCGATCAGAACGATTTCGATATTCGGATAAGCTTCGCGAAAGACAGGGAGGACGTGCGGCAAAATGTGAGAGCCGGTCATAGGCAGGCTGCCGACGACTAACCGCCCTTTGCGCATCTCGGCGATATCTTCCATTTCCCTGCGGAGCTGATCGGCCATGTCCACGATTTGTTGAGCTTTTTCCACGAACACGGAGCCCGCATAAGTCAACTCGACTGAGTTCGTGCTTCTTTTGAACAAGAGTACGCCTAATTCTTTTTCCAGCTTGGACAATTGTTGGCTTAAGGACGGCTGGGCAATATGCAGCTTTTCGGCAGCGCGCGAGAAGTTTCTTTCCGTTGCGATCTGTATCGTATACAGCAATTGGCGAAATTCCATCACCATAACCTCTTTTCATATAACGGTATCTTGTCAGACTTCATAGTCTGGAACTATTAACCTTATAGATATTATATCTTGGAACAATGAAAGAAGAAATGTTAAGATAAGCTCATATTAAGAAGTCCTATTGGGGTGAACAGAGACATGAGTAAACAAACAATGTTCGAGAAAATTTGGAACAACCACGTCATCGTCGCTGAACAAGGAAAGCCTAGCATCCTTTACATCGACCTTCACTTGGTTCACGAAGTAACTTCTCCACAAGCATTCGAAGGCTTGCGGTTGTCCGGACGCAAAGTAAGACGTCCTGAGCTGACATTCGCGACAATGGATCACAACGTTCCTACGAAAGACCGCTTCAACATCTCCGACCCGATCTCCAAGCAGCAGGTAGATACTTTGACGACCAACTGCCAAGAGTTCGGAGTTAAACTGTACGACCTGAACACGATCGATCAAGGCGTCGTTCACGTTATGGGACCTGAGCTGGGCTTGACTCATCCAGGCAAAACGATCGTTTGCGGCGACAGCCATACTTCCACTCACGGCGCTTTCGGCGCTTTGGCGTTCGGTATCGGAACGAGCGAAGTCGAACACGTTCTCGCAACGCAATGTTTGCAACAATCCAAAGCGAAAACGATGATCATTCGCTTTAACGGCAAACGCAAGCCGGGCATTACCGCGAAAGACATGATTCTCGGTCTGATCGCGAAGTACGGCACGGATTTCGGAACGGGTTATGTTATGGAATACACGGGTGAAGCGATTCGTACCCTCACGATGGAAGAGCGGATGACGGTCTGTAACATGTCCATCGAAGCCGGCGCTCGCGCAGGCTTGATCGCTCCGGACGAAACGACTTTCGAATACTTGCGCGGTCGCGAATACGCTCCTCAAGGCGCGGCATTCGACGCAGCCGTTGAACAATGGAAAGCTCTTGTTACGGACGAAGGCGCGGAATTCGACTCCGTAATCGACTTCGACGTCGATTCCCTGATTCCTCAAGTGACTTGGGGCACGAGCCCTGGCATGGGAACGGGCATTACTTCCACTGTTCCGGTACCTGAGAATCTTCCTACGGAGAACGAGCGCAAAGCAGCTGCAAGCGCTCTGGAATACATGGATCTGAAACCGGGCACTCCGATGACGGATATCGAGATCGACTACGTCTTTATCGGCTCTTGCACGAACGGACGCATCGAGGACTTGAGAGCGGCGGCTTCCGTAGCGCGCGGACACAAAGTCAGCTCGAACGTAACGGCAATCGTCGTTCCTGGTTCCGGTCGCGTTAAAATCCAAGCGGAAAAAGAAGGCTTGGACAAAGTGTTCACCGAAGCAGGTTTCGAATGGCGCGAAGCGGGCTGTAGCATGTGCTTGGCGATGAACCCGGACGTTCTTAAGCCAGGCCAACGTTGCGCATCGACGTCCAACCGTAACTTCGAAGGCCGTCAAGGCCGTGGTGGGCGCACGCATCTCGTTTCGCCGGAAATGGCAGCGGCAGCTGCGGTTCAAGGCCGTTTCGTAGATGTTCGCACATGGGATTTCAAATCCGAAGTGAAGGCGTAACATGCCTACCGAGCGCAACTAACGTTGCGGACTAGCGGTAGCATTTTGAGGAGGAACTACAACATGGAAGCTTTTGTTAAATTAAACGGACTAGTCGCCCCTGTCGACCGGGTTAACGTAGATACGGATGCTATCATTCCTAAACAATTTTTGAAAAGAATCGAAAGAAGCGGTTTCGGCCAGTTCCTGTTCTTCGAGTGGAGATGGGACGAACAAGGCAATGTCATTCCCGAGTTCAATCTCAACAAGCCTCGTTATCAAGGCGCTTCCGTCTTGATTTCCCGCGCTAACTTCGGTTGCGGATCTTCCCGTGAGCATGCTCCTTGGGCGATTATGGACTACGGTTTCCGTTGTATCATCGCTCCGTCGTTCGCGGACATTTTCTACAACAACTGCTTTAAGAACGGCATTCTGCCGATCAAGCTGAGCGAAGAGCAAGTGGACGATCTGTTCAAGCGTACGGAAGCGAAAGAGGGCTACACGCTTAACGTGGATCTGGAGAACAAAGTCATTACGGATAACGATGGCCTTAACATCGCGTTCGATCTTGACGAGCATCGCCGCCAATTTTTGCTGCAAGGATTGGACGATATCGGTCTGACGCTTCAGCATGAATCAGCGATTACGGCATATGAAACGAAACGCGCTGCAGCCGCTAACGCGTAATCCAATAACCTGTAATAAATTGCCGTATTCGGCAGATGGAAAGGCCTTTTGTCTCCGATTCGGCAAATTTCGGGACAATGGGTCTTTTTTTCCTCTATTTCGCAACTTTTATTCCTCCGATGCGTCTAATGATTCGTGGACAAGCCACTAATACGTACATAACTCGGCAACGTTCGCAAATCTTTTTTTACATCGAGGTGAAGCATGAAGAAGTGGTTAGTCTTGTTGTTCGTCGTCATTGGCATGCTGTTCCTAAGTGCTGGCATCGTAAGCGCCGCTAAAACAGAAGCGCTGATTCCAAAGCTGATTCTGGACGGCAAAGCTTTAGAGCCCCCAGTTCCCCCGGTAGTTGTAGGTCAGACGGTTATGATTCCCGTAAGGATCGCAACCTCCAATCTGGGGTACAAGGTGGATTACGACAATAAGAAGAAGCAGGTTACGGTATCGAGCGGTTCCAAGCAATTGGTCATGACATTGGATCAGAAAACGGCTTACCTCGATAACAAACCGACGGAAATGGTAAGGGCGCCCCTGTTAGTATCCCAAAACATACTTATTCCTCTTAGATTTCTAGGCGACTCTTTAGGCGTCCAAGTTTTCTGGGATAATCAAATTAAATCGGCTTTTCTTTTTTCATCGGGAAATGCGGGTAACGGAAACACCGAACAACCCAAACCTACCGATCCGCCGGATGGTGGATTAATTGGCATTGTAGACCCGGAAGAGGGGAATTCCTCGGAAGGCGTTACGGATGGTGGAGGAACGGAAATTCCGCCAACGACGACGGTTCCGCCGGTCATCACCGGCAATCTGCTAGAGGTTCGCTACGAGACCGACGTGGTCGTGCTGAAGTACGATGGCATGATCTCGCCGAACGCTTTTAAGTTGGACAACCCTAAGCGGATAGTCGTTGATATCCCGAATGCTCAATATTCAGACGTTTTTGTGCCAGCCGTCGATCTCACCACGGTGAGCCAAGGCGTGTTTGAAGTAGCGGGACACGAAGCTCTGCAGAAGGTTCGATACTCTTTGTTCGGATCGGCCAAATCGCCACGAATCGTGTTAGACCTTGCTCAGAATTGGGATTACGAGCTAGTTAACGATGCATATGCTAGCGAGCTAAGAATCCTGCTTAAGAAACCGGTAACGGACAAGTCGGTCTACACGGTAGTATTAGATGCGGGGCATGGCGGCTCGGATCCGGGAGCTATTAGCTTGACCAAACGGCCCGAGAAAGACTTTAATCTATCCGTCATTCTCAAAGTCAGAGATATACTTGCAAGAGACGAGAGAATCAAGCTAGTCTTGACGCGTTCCGACGATTCGTTCCCGACGCTTGATTCCAGGTCGGAACTCGCGAATGCCGTACAAGCAGATCTGTTCGTATCGGTGCATGCCAATAGTTATACCGCTGCTACGAATGGTACCGAAACGTATTATACCCGCGAGGAGAGCAAGGAGTTTGCGAATCTCATGCACTCCGTGTTCGCTCCGTCAACCGGGCTTAAAGACAACGGCGTTCGGAATAAAAGCTTAAGCGTTACTAGGAAGACGACGATGCCGGCGATTTTGCTGGAAGTCGGATATCTATCCAGTAAGATCGACGAGCCGAAATTGTGGACGAACGAGCTTCAAGACCGCGTTGCTCAAGCCATTGCTACAGGCATTAAGCTTCAGTTGAAATTATCTTAAATCATCCGGCCCCTACGGGGGCCGGTATATGTGTATCTAGGGAGAGGGGACTATTTTGACGATGAAGAAAAAAGTTTCTAAGAGCATTACCGGTTTGTTGGCTGCATCGCTAGTATGTTCGGGAGTTTCCTTGATCCCGGCTTCAGCGTCGGCAGCTTCTCCCTTCTCGGATGTTAAACCGGGCTGGGCCGAGAAGCATATCGCGAAATTGGCTTTGCAAGGATTACTTAAGGGCGGATCCGATGGAAAGTTTAATCCGACCAAATCATTGTCTCGTCAAGAGGCGGTTATTATCGCACTGAGATTCATGGGAGTCGAACAAGAAGTCAACAAAACCGAAGCGCTTGTATTCCCTAGCGTACTCGTCATTAAGGAAGACTATAAGCCATACATAAAACTAGCATTGAAGAAAAAAATTCTGCTTATCGGCGAAGAAACGGAATTGGCGGAGAAAGAGAAGGGCAAAGAGTGGGGAAATAGTCCGGCAACGCGGGAATGGATGACGCGCTTACTCGTGAGAGCGATCGGCAAGGACGCTGAAGCCGAACTGGCGAAGGCGCAAAACACATCTTTCGGCGATGACGCTAAGATCGACGCCGGGTTGAAAGGTTACGTTAACGTTGCGGTTTCCACCGGACTCGTATCGGGTATCAACGGGAAGTTTGAACCTACCCAACAAGTATCCCGCGAAATGGCATCTACCTTGTTTAGCCGCGCAGAGGATAAAATTTCCGTCGCTTATTCCGGGCAGGTCGTCGGTACGCTGACGGCCGTCTCGTCCGATAAAATCACGTTACGCCATCCGGACGGAGTCGTTAAAGAATATAAGTTGTCTCCGACAGCGTCGATCTACGGCTACAAATCCGAAACGTCAAGCGCGATTACGACTCTGAAGCTATATACTAACGTCATTTTGATTAGTAATAGCGATGGTTCCGTCGGATATGTGGAACAAACGAGCGAATCGGCAAACGTGAAAGATTATGAGGGTACGTTAACTCTCGTGACGGAGTCTGAAAGTAAACTGACTTTCTTGATCAATAACGACTATAAGCCGTTTAATTATGACGCCAAAAACCCGCCGACGATTAAAGACGTTAACGGACAGGTATTGACCATCAGTCAGTTGCCGCTTAACGTTCCGGTTAAATTTACGGTAGAGTCGCCAGCGAACGTAGACGGAAAAATTCTGTCCTTAACCGTGAACCAGTCCGTTACGAACAAAACGGGTGCAGGTACCGTAGCGGCATGGAATGCGGCTGGTCTCTCGCTGCAAGTGAAGGATGCAGCAGGCAAGACGGATACTTATCCCGTAGCGTCGACTGCGACGCTTAAGCATAGCGATGCCAACTTGACGCTTGATCAACTCGTAGTCGGAGACGCGATCACGTACGAGGTCAAGAACGGCACGGTAACGAGCATGGTCGTCACGAAAAAAGTACAGCCTCCGATTACGGGCGTTGTTAGCTTAATTGATAAAGTGGGGAAAACGATTCAGTACACTGTGAACAATAAGCTCGCAGCGGAATATTTGGCGGATAACGTCACAGTTCAAATCGAAGGATTGCCCAACGTAACCTTGGATGACCTCTTTAAGGGGGACACCATATCGATGACAATGAACGATAGCGGCAAAGTTTCCGTTATTTCTGTTACGGGCAGATCGGTTAGTTTCTTGAACGGAGCTACCGTTACTTCCAATGGGATTACAGAAGATCTCTTAGTCGTAACCAGCACGGATAACGTTAGGAAACCACTGCTCATCAACGAGTCTACGCGCTTTGACCTGAACGGCGTGAAAATCACGCAAAAAGAAGCAGCCCAGTACATTACCAAAGGGAAAAAGATTAATGTCGGGTATACGGGTTCGAATGCGGCTTATGTATCCATCGTTTCGCAATACGTTGGAACGGTAGTGGAAAATAATACGACAGCGAGAACGCTAAAAATTTCCCTGGATAATGCGAATACGGTTACTCTTCCTTATTCTAATTTCTATCCTACTGTGGAAATTTACGGACAAAACAACCCGTCTTTCTTGGATGTCCATGCGGGAGACAAGATTACCGCGGTTATGGATTATTTGACGCAAGAGCAGATCGTCTCGGTTCTCGTGCAGAAATCCGTACAATTTGATCTCGTATCGGCTGATGTCGCGACTAACAAATTGCGTGCAAAACGCGCGGACGGCGTCATCGAGGAATGGAACATGAATTTGTCTACGTTGATCACGCTCCAAGACGAGAATGGGACTTCCATCAGCCTTAGCGCGCTCAACCAATCGAACGCGAACATACTGAACGTCACTTTCAAAGGGAAATCGCCGCAAAAAATAAAAGCTACGGCCACGACATACGGAAGAGTATCCAGCGTTAATTCTTCGGCATCTTCGCTGGACATCGTGATCAATAGCGGTGCGACGATCACCAAATCGTTCACGACTGCTCCGATCATTAAGAAGGACAACGCTACTCTGAATTCATTAGCTTCGGTTCAGCCAGAAGATCGTGTGGAAATACGCTTAGACGAGAATGACCGTCCGGTCATTCAGATCATTCCGGCGCTGCGTAAAACGATCCAACTTACGGATAGCAATCAGAAATTCGTCTATATCTTTATAGACACGTTCGGTGAGACGAATAAATACTCGGTAGATCCGAAAGCTTACATTCATCAAGGTTCCAAGACATTGACTTTGTCCGACCTGAAGAGAGATGATGCAGTTTCGCTGTACATTCTTAGAGGGAATGTAATCGAGATTTCCAAGTAAGTAAGACAGAACCGTATAATGGCTTCATCTCGGTACCCTAGTCTACAAGGCTAGGGTGCTTTTTATGGACGGCGTGCATATTGCCGACAAACCGAACTTCCGGTACACTTGTTATGAATTTCATATTCCCGAAGGAGTGCCTATGAACGCCGTAACGATAAGGCAAGTGCTGAATACGATCGCCGAGATGTTCCCGGATGCGCATTGCGAGCTGAACCACCGCAATCCGTTCGAGCTGACGATCGCCGTCCTGCTATCCGCCCAATGCACGGATGAAACCGTCAATAAGGTGACGGCTTCTTTATTTGATAAATATCGAACTCCGCAAGACTACTTGGAAGTACCGCTGGAAGAGTTGGAGAACGACATTCGCAGAATCGGACTTTTCCGAAATAAAGCGGCAAATATCCAGAAGTTATGCAGGCTCGTTATCGATAAGCACAACGGAGAGATTCCCCGTACGCACGAGGAACTAACCGAGCTGCCTGGCGTTGGCCGGAAGACGGCTAACGTCGTGATGTCCAACGCATTCGATGTGCCCGCCATCGCGGTGGATACGCATGTTGAACGCGTTTCGAAACGGCTAGACATCGCAAAGCTGGATGACTCCGTGCTTGAAGTCGAGAAGAAGCTCATGCGCAAGGTTCCGCGCGAAGAGTGGACGATAACGCACCATAGGTTAATTTTCTTTGGTAGGTATCACTGTAAGGCCCAAAATCCGAAATGCGATCTATGTCCGATCTTAGAGCATTGCAAAGAAGGGAAGTCCCGTATGAAGGCGGCTTTGAAAAAAAGGAGCGTAACCTCGTGAGTCATAACGGCATCAGTGCTCCAGTACCGACAGCATCATTTAATGATCAGCAATCATCCGAAATTGCTTTATTTCGAAATTCCCTTACAAAGATGTCTGAACGGGTATCCGTCAACAATGACCCCGTACAAGCCGAGAAGTTCAATGAGCTTTCCGAGAAACTAAAGCTCGGTCGAATGACGGTCGCTTTCTGCGGCCATTTTTCCGCGGGGAAATCAACATTGGTCAACACGCTTTGCGGAGCTTCGTTACTTCCGGCATCGCCGATTCCAACCAGCGCGAACGTCGTCACGGTCGTGAACGGCGAGCCTTATGCGGAGACGGTTTTCCGCGATTCCAACGGTACGGCCTTTCCGTCGCGGACAATCCCTGTCGATCGTCTGCATGATTTCGCCGTGGATGGCGAAGGCGTTACGTCGATCCACGTTTCTTACCCCATCCCGTTACTCGGTGAACGGATGGCGATCGTGGATACGCCGGGCGTCGATTCGACGGACGGAGCGCATCGAGCGGCTACGGAATCAGCGCTGCACTTGGCGGACGTCGTTTTCTACGTTACCGATTACAACCATGTCCAATCCGAGGTTAATTTCCGCTTTTTGCGCAGTATGGCGAGATGGGGCAAACCGACGTACTTGATCGTGAATCAGATCGATAAACATCGCGAAGATCAGATTTCGTTTATGGAGTTCCGGGATAGTCTAGGGCAAGCTCTGAGCAATTGGGATATTCAACCCGCGGCTACGTTGTTCTTGTCCTTAAGAGAACCGGATCATCCCCTCTCCCAGTGGGAGCAATTACTGCAATTGGTTAGAGACCTTCAACCTTTGGCGACACCGCTCATGCTGAGAAGCGCCGATCGATCCGCGCATCATCTTGCGGAGCAATACCGAGAGACGCTGCATTCCCATAACCAGAGCCTTAGAGAATCGTTACAGCGTGAACTTGGCGACAATGGAGAAGAGGAACAGCGGTCCGCTTTAAGAAGCTCTCTTGATCAGAGTATCACCGAGCTCGAGTCTACAGGCGAGAGACGCAGGCATCGCGTTAGAACGGAATTGGAGAAGCTGCTGAACAATGCCAATCTAACGCCGGCCGAAACCCGCGAGAAAGCGCGAGAAGTGCTTGTCGCGATGCAACAGGGCTTCAAAGCGGGCTGGCTCGCCGGCGCGGCGAAGACAGAGGCTGAAAGATCAGCCCGATTAGAGCGGCTTGCGGACGACTTTAACCGTCAAGTATCGGCACACGTAACCGGGCATCTGATCGACATCTTGCGGAAGGAAGCCGAACAATCCGGTTTGCAAGGCGAAGAGCTCGAGTCCTCGATCGCGGCTTGCTTCAAGCCGATTAGTTCAGGCTGGCTGCGGGATCTCGTGAAGCCGGGCGCAGGCGCGGAAGGCCAAGCGACTTTGCACTATTCCGCCGAAATCAGCACGGAGCTCAAATCGGAATATCGCAAATCGGCGTTGCTGTGGATTGATGATCTACAGCTTAGATTTCAAGCGGATATCAACGGAGAAATAGATGATCTTCGCAAGCAACTTGACGATTTGTCCGCAAAGGATGCAATTGCTAATAAAATGACGTTGCTTGAGCAGGAAGAAAAGGCAGAGGAGCAAAGCTTGGTTGCATTGCTGCCGGCTGCCGGCTATGCAGATCTGGAATTGCCTTCCCCGGATGCGGTATCCGCGGATAAGATCAGCAGCGTCGCTAACACTGCCTTGCAACAACCGATAACCGAACAACCATCACATAGCAGTACGACGACCGTTAACGAGCTTGGCAAGGCGGCTACGGAGCCGGAGGAGCATGCGGGTACACTCGGAACTCCTAAAGGCGCTGCAGATATGCTCGAGCGTTCGGCGGCGTTACTGACGAAGGTGCCTGCATTACGCAGCATTGCCGATAGCTTGCAGGCTAAAGCGGAGCGGTTCAAGAATAGAAACTTCACGATCGCATTGTTCGGAGCGTTCAGCGCGGGCAAATCGTCTTTCGCCAACGCACTCGTAGGTAAGTCCGCTCTGCCGGTATCCCCGAATCCGACGACGGCAACGATTAACCGGATCGTTGCACCGACTGCCGAGCATGCGGACGGTACCGCGCTCGTCACGATGAAATCGCTGGACGGCTTCGTGGAAGATATTCGCCATTCTCTCGGGCGAATTGGGGTCGGGAAAGATAAATTGGCTGCGGCAGGGACGGACGTTCCGAAGCTGCTATCGCTCAAGGATCCAATCTCCGCTAGTGAGCTGCATCCGCGCGGGAGGCCTCATTTGGCGTTCCTGACCGCGGCAGCTAAGGGCTGGAGTGAATATGGCCAACTGCTCGGACAGAAGCTTGCCGTGCTAGAAGCGGAGTACCGAAAATTCGCTGCGGAAGAGCAGGCATCTTGCTTCGTTGCGGAGATCGACCTGTTCGTCGACTCTCCGATTACCCGAAGCGGCGCCGTGCTCGTGGATACGCCCGGAGCGGATTCCATTAATGCCCGCCATACCGGTGTTGCGTTCCAATATATCAAGAACGCGGATGCGGTATTGTTCGTGACCTATTACAACCATGCGTTTACGGAAGCGGATCGGGAGTTCCTGAACCAGCTTGGAAGCGTGAAGGACGTATTCGAGCTCGATAAAATGTTCTTTATCATTAACGCCGCTGATCTCGCTTCCTCCGAAGCCGAATTAGATGCGGTACGCGAGCATGTAGGGAAGCAACTGCTCAAGCACGGCATACGTAAGCCAAGGCTGTTTGCGGTGTCCAGTTTGCAAGGTTTGCGGGCAAAGCAATCCCATGACGCGGAATCGTTGAAAGTTTCAGGCGTTCAAGCTTTCGAGCATTCTTTCCGGTCTTTCTCCGAGGAAGAGCTTGGCGGTCTGGCACTCGCATCTGCCAACAAGGAATTAGATCGCGTCGATAAGCTGCTGGACAGCTGGCTGCAATCCGCTAACGAAGATGCGGCTACTAGAGAATCGAAGGCGGTGCGTCTTCGGGAACAAGCGCAGCGCTGGCAAAACGAAGGCGCGGAGAACGTTCCGGCAGCGACGGTTCAGCCTTTGCATCAGGAAATCGGCGAACAAATATACCATTTGCGCCAAAGGCTTAAATTCAGGTTCAAGGAGCATTTTCAGTCGGCTTTTCACCCCTCCGTGCTACAAGACGACGGCCGAGATTTGAAGAAGCTGCTCCTAGCCTGCGGAGATGATCTCAAACGTTCGTTAAGCGAGGATCTGCTGCAAGAGCTTAGAGCAGCGGGACTGCGCTTGGAAGGGACGATTCATGCGCTCGCGGAGAAAGCGCTAGGCGCGTTATCAGGCTTAGCGGATATGGAACGGGAAGGATTCTCGCCAGAGTCTTCGGAACGAAGCCAATTGGAGCTTCCTATGCCGGTTGTATTCGCGAACGGACCGTATTTCGAAACGAAACAGCTATGGAACGCTTTCCGTTCTCCTAAGCATTTCTTCGAGAAGGAAGGATCCGTATCTCTTAGGGAACAACTTAACGAAGACCTCTTCAAAGAGATGGATATAGAGCTTGATGCTCTGCGGTTGAGTTGGAATAGTAATGCTGAGAAGGCGTTACAGGAGGCGGTACGGGTCACATCGCTTCACTGGTCGGAGCAGTTGGCTGCGTTCGCGCTGAGCATGAGCCAATCGCTTCGGGAACCCGGCGAGGAACGGATCTTGGCGGATTTGCAAGAACAGTGGCGGAAAATCAGGCATTAACCAGCGTTATCGGCTCTCTTCTATCTTAAACCGGATAGAAGGGGGCCTTTTCTTTGTTTGCCTTACATTTCCTCCCGTAACCTTATCAAATGGGGGATATACGGTATGAATAACGAAGATTTCGGAGAATTCCGATGGAATCATTGCGCTCTTCCCACTATTCTCCAAAGTAATGCCGAATAGGACCGCATAGCGCGTTTGCCGGGGGATTGCGATTAAGCTACACTGCCGTAGAAAGCAGCGAGAGGAGGACCATTATTGGATATCTTTAGGGCATTGAAATCGTATTACTGGCAAGATAAAGGTTTTCTATGGGGGTCCGTAGTTGGGCTTGCAATCGCAACCGCACTCGGATTGGTGTATCCTCTGCTGCTCAAAACGCTGATCGACGACATGATCGTACCCGGCAAGTATGAGGGAGTTCTTCAATTGTCGCTCGTAGCGGTGGGCATTATTATCGTGAAAGCCGGATTTCAGTACGTACACGGCTTCAGCGGAGGGCGGCTCGGGAACAGGCTTGCTTATCGGCTTCGCAATGGATGTTACGAGAAGCTGCAGCAGTTATCGTTCTCCTTTTATGACAAAGCTAGGACAGGGGATCTGATGTCGCGCTTGACCGCCGATATCGAGGGCATGCGGAACTTTATAGGTTTCGGTTTCGCGCAATTGCTGAACACGGGGTTTCTGCTCATTTTCGGCTTTATGATGATGTTCTTCATCGATTGGAAACTAACGGTGATGACGTTCGCGATGATTCCAGTACTCGCTTACGTAGCCATTCGGTTCGAACAGAATATCCATCCGGTATTCCGTTCTATTCGTTCAGCCGTAGGCCGACTGACGGTTCGTGTTCAAGAGAACATCACCGGGGTTAGAACCGTGAAATCTTTCGCGCGCGAGCCATTCGAAATCAACAAATTCGTGAAAGAAAACGTAGACTATCGCGACAATCATTTACAGTTAGCGGTCGTGTGGGCGAAATATTTTCCGGTAATCGAATTTATCGCCAACTTAAGCGTTGCGGCTTTGCTTCTTGTCGGAGGATGGCGGGTTATCGACGGTTCATTGTCTTTGGGAGATTTGGTCGCGCTTTCAGGGATGCTTGGCCTTATTGTCGCGCCGCTCTGGACGCTCGGGTTTCAGATTAACAACTACACGCAGTCGAAAGCTTCAGGAGAGCGGCTGTTAGAGCTGCTGAACCAACCGATTTCCGTGAAAAATACGAAAAACAGCTTAGAGCTGGATACGAATGCCGTGCAAGGCCATATTCGATTCGAGGACGTAAGCTTCCGTTATACGAATCGGGACGAACTGCCGTCCGCGTTGCTTGGGTTTAATCTCGACGCTCCGGCAGGGGCGGTTATCGGCTTGCTGGGAGGTACGGGGTCGGGTAAGTCGACCGCGGTCGGATTGCTGCTTAGAGCGTATGACGTAGGCGAAGGTTCGGTTACATTGGATGGCGTCGATGTTCGGCACATTGAGCTGGCGAGCTTGCGCAGCCAAATCTCGATCGTCTTCCAAGAGTCGTTCCTCTTCTCGACGACGATCAAAGAGAATATCAGTTACGGGTTTCCCGATGCGACTCAAGAGGAGATCGAAGAAGCCGCGCGGTTAGCGCAGGCGGACGGATTTATCCGTGAGCTTCCTCTTGGATACGACACGATCGTCGGCGAGAGGGGAATGGGGCTATCCGGAGGCCAGAAGCAGCGGATCGCGATTGCTAGGGCATTGCTGGGCAAACCGAAAATTCTTATCCTCGACGACGCGACAAGCGCATTGGATATGGAAACGGAGAATGAAATCCAAACCGCTATCCGTCAAGTTATGGTCGGTCGCACCGTATTCATGATCGCGCATCGGATATCGACGCTTCGCCGAGCGGATGAGATCGTCGTTCTGGATCGCGGTCATACGATCCAACGCGGCACTCATGAGCGGTTAATCCGTCAACCGGGCTTATATCGGGAAACGTACAGGATCCAATATGCGGATCGGCCAGATGAATTGGATCAATCATCGCATGCCTCCGAGATTACACTCGTTAAATCAGCCGAAAGGCGGGTGACGGGATGAGCCGCAAATTCGTCTATCAAGACGATGAATTGATCGAAAAACCTTTTAACTGGAAACAAGTCGGAAGATTAGTCGGATTCGTAACGCCCTATAAGTCCGCGGTAACACGAGTCGTGTTCGTCATGACGGTGTTCGGGATGTTATCCCGTCTAGCGATTCCGTTCCTCATGAGCATGGCCATCGATAAAGCGATCCATCCGAAGGACGGGAATAGCAGCACAAGCTTGTTGGTTAGCCTTGTCGCAGCAATGCTAATCATGTATGGAATGCGCTGGTGGGCCCAAAAGTACACGATCCAGAAAACGAATGAAATCGGCCAGAAGGTTATTTTCGACTTGAGAGCGGCGTTGTTCCGCCATATCCAATCGTTGTCGTTCCGTTTCTTCGATAAGCGACCTGCCGGGTCCGTACTCGTGAGAGTCACGAACGACGTGAATTCGTTACAGGACATGTTCACTAACGGCGTCGTTAACTCCGCCATCGATATCGTTCAATTGATCGGAATCACGATTATTCTTCTGGTCATGGAACCGAAGCTAGGTCTTGCCATCATGATTACCGTTCCATTAATGTTCATCATTTCGTCGGCGTTGCGCAAAAAAATCCGGATGGCTTGGCAAATTGTCCGTATTAAGCAGTCCAGGATCAATTCCCATCTTAATGAGAGCATTCAGGGAATTCGCGTCACGCAAGCCTATGCTCAGGAGAAGGAAAACATCGCTTTCTTCGACGGCATGAACAAAAGCAACATCCGTTCGTGGAATACGGCTTCGGCGCTGAATCAGCTGTTCGGACCGGTTATCGAAATCACTTCCGCAGTGGGTACATTGATCTTGCTGCTATACGGAACGTATTTAATCCAATCGGGAGCGATGACCGTAGGTGTCCTAGTTGCTTTCATTACATATGTGGGCAGCTTCTGGGAACCGATTACGAGACTAGGCAATATGTACTCCCAGCTGTTAATCTCGATGTCTTCGGCAGAACGGATTTTCGAGTTCATGGATGAAAAACCGGCCGTGCCGGAGAAAGATGGCGCGGTGAAGTTATCTAATCTAAACGGAGACGTTAAACTAGAAGGCGTTACGTTCGGGTACGAGTCGGATCGCCCGGCGCTTCGCGGAGTCGACCTGGAAGTGAAAGCCGGTTTGTCGGTCGCGCTCGTCGGACATACCGGTTCGGGCAAAAGCACGATCGTGAACTTGCTGTGCCGGTTCTACGATACGGTAGAAGGACGCGTGCTGCTTGATGGCATTGACGTGAAAGACGCCACAATCGAGAGCTTGCGCTCCCAGATCGGCATCGTGCTGCAGGACACGTTTATTTTCTCTGGTTCGATTAGAGATAATATTCGATACGGCCGTCCAGATGCAACGGATGCGGAAGTAGAAGCGGCGGCGCGTTCCGTCCGCGCTCACGAATTTATCGTTGATTTGCCTAACGGGTACGATACGGAAGTAGAAGAGCGCGGCAATGCGCTTTCCGTTGGTCAGCGTCAATTGCTAAGCTTCGCGAGGGCGCTCCTAGCGAATCCGAGAATTCTCGTGTTGGATGAAGCGACGGCCAGCATCGATACCGAAACGGAACTGAGAATTCAAGAGGCGCTGTCAACGCTGTTACAAGGACGCACTTCCTTCATCGTAGCTCACCGACTGTCCACGATTCGGCATTCCGATCTTATCGTCGTATTGGATCATGGCGAGATCGTAGACCAAGGAAGCCACGACGAATTAATGAAACGTCCCGGCCATTATCGGAATTTGGTCGACGCGCAGTACAGGTACTTATCCGCTTAATCATAGAAGTTGCTCGGAAGTTCCTTTCGAGCAACTTCTTTTTTTATAGTAGGAGATTTGAAAAATGACGACAGAACCGTTATCGTGGAAATCAGTAGAAAAAACGATTGGTGTAAATTGGTTGGAGCAGTAGCGAGGGTTAGTCGGAAAAACCGAGTAATACGAGCATGGAGAGGCGAAAGTCTGAGGATCGGAGGGGACCTGATGAAATCTTCGTGGTTGTGGCGGTTATTAAGTTGGTCTACGTTCGTTTGCTTATTGGTGATGATTACGGGGTTCGGCTGGGCTCTGAAGGATACTTGGTTCCCTAATAAGGGGCTGGAATTGCCTCAGGCGTCCACTAAGCCGGAAGTAGCGACGGGCGGAGATTGGAGCGCCAAAAAGGAGCTGTACGTCGCAGCGCTTGGTGATTCCCTAACGAAAGGAACGGGGGACTCGACGGGAGAAGGTTATGTCACGAGAGTTATCGATCAATTATCGAAACAATTGGACAAGCCGGTCTACTTAGTGAACAATATGGCGATTAACGGCCAAAGGGCGGATCAGCTCGTGAACCGATTGGACGAGGTTGGCTATAAGAACGCAATCGGGAAAGCGGACATTATTCTCATGACGATCGGCGGCAACGATTTGTTCCAAATCGCCCAGAACGGGGGCTCTTTGGCGGAAGGCGGAGATCTGTCCCCGGAGCTTTTGTCGAAGCGATTACCAGAGGCGGAGCCTCGGCTAAAAGCCGTATTTGACAAGCTTCGGGAGCTTAATCCAACCGCGCGTATTATTTACGTCGGGTTATATAATGCGTTCTATGATCTTCCGGAAATGATTTCAATAAGCCAGCACGTAGCGGAATGGAATGATTATGCGTTCTCTTTGGCGAAAGCGGATGGCAACGCAACCGTCGTTCCGACCTATGATTTGTTCGAATTCAGCTTGAAGAAGTATTTGTCGTCGGATCACTTTCATCCTAACGCTCAAGGCTACACCCGAATATCGGACAGAATCGTGCAGGCTTTGCAGTAAATCGAAGGGAGAGTGGCTAAGCGATGGAGGCAAGAACCAAAGAAATCATATTGTCCGTTCAGGGACTAAAGAAAACGATCGGACGAAAACCGATTATACACCAGGTTTCGTTCGACGTTTATGCGGGGGAGATTTTCGGATTTTTGGGTCCGAACGGATCAGGCAAAACGACGACGATACGGATGCTGGTCGATTTAATCAAACCTTCGGCGGGCAAAATCGTCATTTGCGGGGACAATGTCGGTACGCACCCGGAAAAGGCGCTTTCCCACATTGGTTGTATCGTCGAAAATCCGGAAATGTACGGTTACATGACCGGGTGGGAAAACCTTGAGCATTTTGCACGCATGCAAGCGGGAATTACGATAGACAGAATTACGGAAGTCGTCGAGATCGTCGGGCTTGATCAGAGAATTCACGATAAAGTCAAAACGTATTCCCTAGGCATGAGACAGCGGTTGGGCATTGCCCAAGCGTTGCTAGGCAGGCCGAAGCTGCTCATTCTAGATGAACCGACGAACGGCTTGGATCCGAAGGGAATCAAGGAGCTGCGGGAATTTATCCGCAAGCTGGCGGAGAGTGGTATGAGCCTCTTTATCTCGAGTCACTTGCTGAGCGAAATTCAGCTCATGTGCGATCGGGTTGCGATTATAGCCCATGGGGAAGTGATCGCCGTCGGGGAAGTCGAGGAGTTGGTGTCGCAGGCAGGCACCTATACGATATGGCAAGTAGGGGATACGACCGAGGTGAAGCGGATGTTATCGGGTCAACAGGACGTTCAACTGATTCCCGATAACGAGCATCGAATAGACGAATCGATATTGTCTGGCCTTCATCATCCGATAATAACGATCATGGACGAGGACAAAATCAGTGAATGGGTTAGCCGGTTCGTATCGGCGGGAATTGCCATTCATTCCGTCCAACGCGTCGCGCCTTCCTTGGAGGAACTATTCTTGAAGCTGACGGAGGGAGAGAAAATTGGCTAATTTGCTAGCTTTAATCCAGAACGAGACGCTAAAAGTATGGAAGAAGAAACGGTTTGCGGTCGTTGTGCTGATCCTGCTCATTCTAATTCCGATCTTCGTCTATGCGAATTTGAAAATCGCCCAGAACAGCGCCGATAAATTTCACGCGGATTGGCGATCGGAGCTGCAAAGCCGAATTACGGATAATACCAATGCCTTAAGCAGCGATAGAATTCCGGAAGAATGGAAACAGTGGCGCAAAGCGCTTGTGCAGCAATTGCAATATTATCTCGATCACGATATTAATCCGGAATCGCCGAATGCCGTCACTTTCACCCGTCGATTCATGGACAATGCGGTTAGTTTGTTTGTACCTTTGATGGTTCTCGCCATCGCGTCGGATCTCGTTTCCTCGGAACGGTCGAGCGGGACGATCAAGATGCTGCTCACGAGGCCGGTTCGAAGATGGAGAATCTTGTTCGCCAAGCTGGCAGCTCTGACGTTGTACGTATCGCTTATTATGTTCACGACCGTATTGCTCTGTTATCTGATCTCCGGCCTTGTATTCGGCTATAAGGGTTGGGGAGAGCCGGTGTTCGTCGGATTCCAGGTGCAAGGGGCGGACGTGGATACGAGCGGGGTTCATGCGGTAACGCAAGGCGTATATTTACTCATGCAGGCCGGACTGATTTGGTTTTCCGCCATGGTCGTAGCCATAATCGCTTTGATGGTATCCGTTCTCGTTCGCAGCACGGCGGCGAGCTTCGTTACGATGATGGCGACGATTATCGCAGGGACGATATTGTCGAATATGGCTTCATCTTGGCAGAGCGCAAAGTATTTGTTCAACGTAAATCTGGAATTGTCGTCCTATTTAAGAGGCACTCCACCTCCGATTGAGGGCATGACGCTAGGGTTTTCGCTAGCAATATTAGGGATTTGGGCCGTCGCCGCACTCATCGTTTCATTCACTGTCTTTACGAAGCAAGACATCTTGAATTAGAATAAACGGTAGTGCGTTTGCATTTGCAGGCGCAAGAGAGAAGCAAGGAGGTCCATTCGTGACCGAACAAATCGATCTTTTTACTGAAAGCGCGGCTACCGCGGGCAGCGAATATAACGCGGATGATATTCAGATTCTGGAAGGCTTAACCGCGGTCCGCAAAAGACCGGGCATGTACATCGGGAGCACGACGGCATCGGGTTTGCATCATCTGCTGTGGGAAATTGTCGATAACGCGGTCGATGAGCATCTGGCTAGATTTTGCTCGCGCATCGACGTTACCGTTCATTCCGACAATTCCGTTACGGTTGTCGATAACGGACGGGGAATTCCGACGGGCATGCACAAGAGCGGCATCCCCACACCGCAAGTCGTATATACGATCCTGCACGCAGGGGGTAAATTCGGAGGCGGAGGATATAAGAAATCCGGGGGATTGCACGGGGTAGGAGCTTCCGTAACGAACGCCTTGTCCGAATGGTTGGAAGTTGAGATATACCGAGACGGTAAAATACATAAGATGAGATTCGAAACGTGGGTCGACGACAGAGGAATAGAGCACGTCGGAGAACCCGTTACCGGACTCGAAGTGACCGGCAACACGAACCGCACCGGTACGAAGGTTACCTTCAAACCCGATCCTAAAGTATTCCATGGCCACGTCAGCATGAGCTACGATACTTTATCGGAACGATTGCAGGAAATCGCGTTCTTGAACTCCGGCCTTAAGGTCAACATCAAAGACGAGCGCAGCGGTAAATCCGATACGTACCATTACGAAGGCGGGGCGCGCCAATTCGTTGAATTTCTTAACGAGGAGAAATCCGTCCTGCATGAGGTTATCCATTTCACGTCGGAGAAGGACGAGATCGAAGTCGAAATCGCCTTGCAGTATAACGACGGGTATACCGAGACGCTGGCTTCTTTCGTTAACTCGATTCCTACTCGCGGAGGCGGAACGCACGAGACGGGCTTCAAGACGGCGTATACACGGGTGATGAACGAGTACGCTCGCAAAACGGGTCAGTTGAAGGAAAAAGAAAAAAACCTCGAAGGAAATGATCTTCGCGAAGGTTTAATGGCCGTTATCAATATTAAAATGTCGGAAGTGGAATTCGTCGGTCAGACGAAGGATCAACTCGGCAGCGCTTCAGCGCGCGGCGCGGTAGACGCGATCGTCACCGACAAGATGGCCGTCTTCCTGGAGGAAAATCCTCAGGTGGGCCAGTTATTGATTCGTAAATCGGTTCAAGCATCCAAAGCCCGCGAAGCAGCTCGCAAAGCCCGCGAAGAGATTCGCAGCGGCAAGAAGCGGAGCGAGAGCGCGAGCCTGGGCGGCAAGCTGTCTCCCGCGCAGTCCAAGGATAGCTCGCGCAACGAGCTGTTCATCGTAGAAGGAGACTCCGCGGGCGGTTCGGCCAAGCAAGGAAGGGATTCCAAATATCAAGCGATTTTGCCGCTGAAGGGCAAACCGATGAATCCCGAGAAGTCCAAGCTTGTGGACATCTTGAAGAACGATGAGTACAAGGCAATTATCGCGGCTATTGGCGCAGGCATAGGCTCGGAATTCGATGTGGAAGAATGCAACTATTCCAAGATCATCATTATGACGGACGCGGATACGGATGGCGCTCATATACAAGTGTTGCTTCTGACTTTCTTCTACCGTTATATGAAACCGTTAATCGATGCTGGTAAGGTGTTCATCGCCCAGCCTCCGTTGTACAAGCTTACGAGAAAATCCGGAAAGCTTGAGACGGTAAGATATGCGTGGACCGATGACCAACTGAACAACTACTTGAAAGAAATCGGCAAAGGCGCGGAGCTTCAGCGTTACAAAGGTCTCGGAGAGATGAATCCGGATCAGTTGTGGGAAACGACGATGAATTACGAAACCCGCACTTTCCTGCAGGTTCAGATCGAAGACGCCGCCAAAGCGGAGCGCCGAGTCTCGACGCTAATGGGTGACAAAGTCGACCCTCGCAAGCGTTGGATTATCGAGAACGTGGATTTCACGGAGTACGAGGAGTAAATCTAATCGAATGGAATAGGATCAACGGGTATTACGAAAAAGGTTGCCCCTTCCACCGCTACTGTACCCCACAAAGTGACGATGATGCTAACGAAGCTAATTCCGATTACTTTGCGGGGACCCCAGAACTCATCGAGTTTGCCTTTATCGGACTAAGTGGTAGCAACTCGATTTTAAAGGCGGCCGTAAACTTTCCAGGGGCAATCCTTTTCCTTCATACCGCGACCTATTCTTTTCGAAATGATTTACAAATCGTATCCATAAAACACTAGGAGGCACAAAGAAGTGAGCAGCCTACTTGAGCAGTTTTTACCGGCTTTTCTGGAGGAGGTCGTAGGCGACCGCTTCGGACGCTATTCTAAATATATTATTCAGGACCGCGCGATTCCCGACGTACGCGATGGATTGAAGCCTGTTCAGCGGCGGATTCTGTACGCGATGTACGATTCGGGCAATACGCCGGACAAGCCGTACCGCAAGTCGGCCAAGACGGTCGGAGACGTCATGGGTAACTATCATCCTCACGGAGATTCTTCAATCTACGAAGGGATGGTCCGGATGGCCCAGCCATGGAAAATGGCGCATATGCTAGTCGACGGCCATGGCAACTGGGGCTCGATGGACGATGATCCGCCGGCGGCTATGCGTTACACGGAAGCAAGGTTATCTACGATCGCTATGGAATTATTGCGCGACATCGAGAAAAGGACCGTTCTTTTTAAGGACAATTTCGATAATACGACCAAAGAACCCGTTGTCCTTCCAGCTCGATATCCGAATTTACTTGTTAATGGAGTGTCGGGTATTTCGGCTGGTTTTGCCACGGAAATTCCTACGCATAATTTGCGCGAGATCATTGATGCTTGCGTAGCCTTGATGAGCAAACCGGATATGACCGTTCAAGAGTTGATGGAAATCGTCAAAGGGCCCGATTTTCCAACCGGTGGCTTGATCATGGGCGGGGATGGAATTCGCGAAGCCTACGAAACCGGCAAAGGGAAAATCTATATTCGCTCTAAAACCGCTATCGAAGACATGCGAGGCGGCAAGCAGCAAATCGTGATCACGGAAATCCCTTACCAAATCGTCAAGTCCAAGCTCGTGAACGCCATCGATAACCTTCGTATGGAGAAAAAAGTCGAAGGGATCGCCGAAGTCAGGGACGAGAGCGGGCGTAATGGACTCCGTATTGTCGTAGAACTGAAGAAAGACGTCGACGCCGAAGGCATCTTAGCCTTTTTGCTCAAGAAGACGGACCTTCAGACTGCCTACAACTTCAACATGGTCGCTATTGTAAACAAGGCGCCGCGGCAGCTTGGAATCAAACAGATTCTAGAAGCCTACGTCGAGCATCAGAAGGAAGTCGTCACGCATCGTACCCAGTATGATCTGGAGAAGGCCGAAGATCGCGCTCACGTCCTGGAAGGGCTCGTTAAAGCGTTGAATTTGCTGGATCAGATTATCGAGACGATCAAAGCTTCGAAGAACCGGATGGATGCGCAGAACAATTTGGTTGCCAAATTCGGCTTCTCGGAGCGTCAAGCGGATGCGATCCTGACGTTGCAATTGTACCGTTTGACGAATTTGGAGATTACGCAGCTCGAGAAAGAGCACGCAGATACGCTGAAGAAGATCGCCCAATTGAGAGCGATCCTCGATAGTCCGCGCAAGCTGATGAATGTCATTAAGGATGAATTGACGGAAATTCGCGACAAGTACGGCATTGATCGTCGTTCCGTCATTCAGGGCGAAGTCGAAGAAATTAAAGTGAACCTTGAGGTAACGGTTCCGGCGGAAGAAGTATTGATTACCTTAAGCCGCGAAGGGTACATCAAGCGGACCAGCTTGCTTTCCTTCACTCGTTCGGGAGGCGAGCTCGGCAGCGCGGGGGTTAAAGAGGGCGATATCATTCGCTGGAGCATGAACATGAATACGCTCGATCCGTTGCTGCTATTCACGCAGAAAGGTTATTACTTTTTGCTGCCGGTTCATCTCATTCCCGAGTTCAAGTGGAAGGATACCGGGACGGCTATCGTAAACCTGCTTCCGCTAGCGAAGGATGATCGGATCGTCGGACTCATAACGGCTAAGTCGGCAGATCTAACGCCTTCAACTACGGAAGCTGCAACAGATGCTAATACGGCGCCTACGCTTGTGTTCGTCACCAAGCGCGGCCAAGTGAAGAGGACGCCGCTCGTCGATTATGCAACCTCGCGCAGCATGGCAATAGCCGCATGCAAAGTAGCGGACGGCGACGAGATCGTTAAGGTGTTCCGTTCCGACCAACCTGACGACCTTCTGCTTGTGACGGAACAAGGGATGAGCATTCGCTTTAACCTAGATGACGTCAGCTTGCAAGGCAGAGTCGCAGGTGGAGTTCGCGGAATCACGCTTAAAGATGGCGATCAATTGGCCGATGCGATTCCCGTCGCCGGCGATGAAGGAGAAATTCTCGTCTTATCCGATTACGGATATGCGAAGCGTTCACTTCTTCTCGATTATCCGCAACAAGGAAGAGGCGGCAAAGGCATTCAAACGTTTGAGTTCAAGGAAGGCAAACGCGTTCGTCCGAACGGTACGCGGCTGATTTCCGTATTCCATGTGAAAGAAGCGGTTAGCCTGCTCGCCTTAACAGCTAGTGGATCGGTTTCGGAGATCGTCTCCGAGAACGCACCGATAGATGATCGCAAAGGCCAAGGCAAGCTCATGACGGCCGTTGATCGTGGAGACGTTCTTACGGAAGCCTTCAGGAAGCCATTGACCACATAATTGGTTCAGTCATAGGGCCCATCGTCGGGCTCGGTGCGGTCAATCCACCTCAATAAGAGATCCAACACGATCCACAATGGCACCGGTTCATTTAACCGTTCCAGCCATTGTGGATCTTCTATTAACCCGGCATCCTGCGCCATTTGGCCGATCATTTTGATTTTTTGATCCGAAGAGGTCATCAAGTCTCGCCTCCTTGTTGCGCGCGTTTCTCCGCATTTACCTATATTTCGAAACTAGTATATGTCGCCAATTGTCGCAGCGTTCGCTTTTGTGGGGATTTATGTCGTAAATATTTAATTGCGTTAATCTATCTTTCGACATAGGCTCTGAGTATAATAAAAGAGAAGGCAATGTTCGGGACGAAGGGAGCATACCTATGGATAATGCGGCGGTTTTTGTGAAAAGTTGGACGAAGCTCACGAAGGATTGGAACGCGCAGATGGAAGCGGAGTTAGCTCCGCAATTAACGGCGGGACAGCTGGAAGTTCTTGAGTTGCTGCAGGTGCATGAACCGATGAAACCATCGGATTTGCTCCCTCATTTGGAAACGACGCCGGCGGCGATCACGACGTTACTTGATCGCATGGAGCGCGGAGGGTTGGTTGAGCGGAATAGGGACGAGGGCGACCGTCGGATCGTGTGGGTGACCATGACGGCTCTAGGGCGCTCGGAAGCGGAACGAGGCTTAAGCGTGCGCAGCGCGATCGTAAACCGATCGTTGGAGCAAGTATCGAGCCATAATCGGCAGCTTCTCGTTTATTTGATCAGCAAGGTAGCCGGTACAAGGGAGTCTGTCGCTAGCGGCGAACGGAAGGTTAACATAAGCGATTCGGACTCGGACAATCAGGATAACAACGTTGAGTCCTCAGCGATCTCATCATAGGTACAATGAACGCCCCTTGCGGTTTTGCGCAGGGGGCGTTTCCAATTATGATTTCTATTATGATTTCTTGTGAAGTTGCAAGAGATGTTTATTGATACCGGAGTACAGTTGTTTGATCTTCTTGTAATCTTGATCGGTTAAAGAGGGAATGTTTTTTGAGGCTAACGCGGTTCTCATCGGGATAACCGTATAATAACGTTTTTGATTTTTCCATAAGATGTGAACCCATGTAGGTTCTTTTATGATCTTGTCCATCTGGATCGAGGATGTTCCGTCGGGCTGTTCGGTTTTGACGATATGTATTCCGAAGATCAATCCGACGTCTTTCCAGTTGCCGGTCTGGTTCGAGATGAAGTTGCCAAGAGAGTATATCGCGATTCCCCGGCGCGATTGTCCGTCTTCGCTTTCGGAAGCGGGAACGACGATCTCCTCGTAGGGCTGAACAACGTGGGGGTGAGAGCCGAGGATAATGTCTGCGCCGGCTTTCACGAGACTATGCGCTAGCTTGGTTTGTTGTTCGTTGGGCATGCGTTGATATTCAACGCCAAAGTGCAAGGAAACGGTAACGACGTCAGCACCGGCTTCGCGGAGCCGTGAGATATCCTGCTCAATGACGTCGAGATCGATTAAATTAACGGCGAAGGAGCTGTCTGCCGGGATCGGAATACCATTCGTACCGTACGTATAGGCTAGGAAACCCATTCGTATGCCGTTTCGATCCTCGATGACTAACCGCTGTTGATCGGCGGCGGAAGTAGATGTGCCAATCGGAATAAGTCCGGCTTTCCTCACGTTGGCAAGCGTTCTTTTTACGCCGGGAAAGGCCCGATCCATCGAATGGTTGTTGGCGGTAGATACGAGCTGAACACCTGCGTCGACTAACGCATCCGCTAACTCTTTCGGCGCATTGAATCGCGGGTATCCGGTTATTTTCAAATCTTTGCCGGCGATCGGCATTTCCAGATTGCCGATGACCCAATCGCCTTGTTCTAAGATCGGTTTAACTTGAGTGAACCATGGCGTTAAGTCATAACTCTTCTTGGCTTGATTGTAGTAAGCCGGCAACTGCGGCATATGAACCATAATGTCGCCTATCGCGAGCAGGGTCGCTTCACTGCGAATGGGCTCGGATGAGTGGGAAGGTGATGCTCCCGGGCTCTCTGAAGCCGTCTGTGCGGGCGTAGAGGGGAAGTTCGAATAGGTTGCTGGTTGTGCAGAACTTAGCGTTGGCGAAGGGGAGAGGGACGGACTACTCGAACAAGCTGCTAGCATAATCGCTAGCAGCCCGATACAAGTTATGGAAATTAGTCGTTTTATAGGGTTCGCCCAGCTTGGAGAGAAGCTTCGAGGCATTATACTTCGCTCTCCCAACGCCCGTATATCCCACATGGCAACGTCATCCCGCTGCGAGTAATCGGCAGTCCGATTTCTCCACAATCCAGCTTGCCGCCGAATTTACGCCGAATGGATAAGTTAAGCAGGTTATTGAGTACGGTAGGGGATAACCCTGTCGTGTAAGAATTAACGAGAACGAACAATGGCTTCTCCGAGAGAATGCCCAGGCAAGATTCCAGGAACGGGAACAGGTTTTCCTCTAATTTCCACATCTCGCCGTTCGGTCCGCGACCATATGACGGAGGGTCCATAATAATCGCTTCATATTGGCGGCCCCGGCGTTCTTCGCGTTGTACGAACTTGAATACGTCATCCGTGATGTAACGTATAGGCGCGGAGCCGAGTCCAGATAGTTCAGCGTTCTCCTTGGCCCATTGGACCATGCCTTTGGCGGCATCCACGTGGCATACCTCGGCTCCTGCCGATGCAGCGGCGACGGTAGCTCCACCGGTGTAGGCGAACAGATTGAGCACGCGAATAGGGCGGTTAGCCTCGCGAATCTTGTTCATCATCCAGCTCCAGTTGACCGCTTGCTCGGGGAACAAGCCCGTATGTTTAAAGCTGGTCGGCTTAATATGGAATTTCAAAGGGCCATAAGAGATATTCCATCTCTCGGGAAGGGCGCGTTTGTAAGTCCATTGGCCGCCGCCGCTGTGGCTGCGATGATAGTGGCCGTCCGCCTGTTTCCATTCCGAATTTTCGGATTTGAGCGGCCATATAATTTGCGGATCAGGCCGACGTAAAATGACATCGCCCCAACGTTCAAGCTTCTCGCCGTTACCGGTATCGAGTAATTCGTAATCTTGCCAATCTTGTGCCATTTGCATCATTGTTTAATCTTCCTTTTGTCGTCAAATAGGGTATTGGGGTAACGCCTCGTTGTTATTCGTCGGATTAAACCGGTATCCGAATCCGCGAACGGTTTGTATCCAACGAGGCCGGGATGGATCCAATTCCATCTTCTTTCTCAGATTGCTGATGTGCACCATGAGCGTGCGCGTATCTCCCATACTATCGGATTGCCATACGCGGCGATAAAGCTCCTCTAGCGGGAATACCCGATTCGGTTGCTTGGCGAGCACGCTTAAGAGCTCGAATTCCTTGGCGGAGAGAGAGAGGACTTCGCCCTCCAAACGCACCACAAGACTACGGAAATCGATTTCTAACCCAGGAAAACTCAGGTTGACGAGTTGATCGTCGATGCTTCTCTCGCGCGTTCTGCGTCTGCGGATATGCGCTTGAATTCTAGCCACGAGCTGGCTCGGGCTGAAAGGCTTCGTTATGTAGTCATCCCCGCCTTCGGACAATCCACGGATGATATCCTGGTCCTCCGATTTGCAGCTAAGGAACAGGATCGGAACGTCCGCGCATACGCCTAGGCGCAGCTCGCGGCAAACTTCGATCCCATCCACTCGCCCGAGATTCACGTCTAGCACGATAAGGTCGGGAACTAGAGATTCCGCAAGCTGTTTGGCATCGGCGCCGTTATCCGAAGTATGAACGGTAAATCCTTCTCGGGCTAAATACAAGGTAATCAGCTCGGTAATTTCTCTCTCGTCGTCAACAACAAGAATAGTAGCTTCCGAACTCTTCATTATTTTCCCTCCATATTGAAGAGTCTTGATGCCTTATTATAACGAAAGCGTTGACGAGTAATCAATGCACCGTTACAATGACGTTCGAATGGTTGTTAGATCGAACGGATACAGTTGATCTGGGGAGAGGGGTACGACGTGTCCCGAAACACGGAATGGGCGTTCAAACGATGGAGTAAAAGCATGGCGGGCTTGCTGCTTCTAACCGCACTATGGGCAGTCCTAGGGGGTTGTTCGGCAGCGACGCAATCGACTAAACCAATCCCTAAAGCGGAGCAAGGCATTATCGATCTTACGGAGTGGTCGTGGGACGAGGACGGTATCGTTCCATTGAACGGGCAGTGGGCATTCGTTTGGAACAATTCCATACGCGGAGAAAAGCGGGGCCCGAAAATCGGCGGTATAACTACCCTTACAGTTCCGGGAACTTGGGGCAACCTGAGGATGGGAAACGGAGAAGCTCTGAGGAATCAGGGGTACGGTATTTATCGATTGACGATAAACCACCAAATACAAGATGAATTGTTAGCCGTCCGTGTCCCGAATATCGCTACCGCGTACGACTTGTCGATTAACGGCAAAGTCGTTATGTCTCGTGGGCGGGCCGATACGGATGAGCGGAAGGCTTTCCCTTATCAATTGCCGGCGATGGTGCATTTCACCGCGTCGGGTACTCAGACCGTGCTAGAGCTTGCCGTTGCCAATTACGATCATAGGGACGGCGGTATCCGGACGGAGATCATTATCGGCAACGCAAGCCAAATCCAGAAGCTGCAAATCCGGCATGCCGCGCAGGAACTGATCATATTAGGTTGTCTGATTATGATCGGATTTTATCACCTTGGCTTGTTCATACTTCGGCGCAAAGAGGTTGCAAACATCATGTTTGCCCTGCTTTGTTTTTTCGTAGGGCTAAGGATGGGGCTTATCGGAGAAGGCTTTATCGTGCAGTGGGTTAAAGGTATGGATTGGGGAACGGCTATCCGACTGGAATATCTATCCTTCATTATGGGGGGCTGGTCTGGATTTGCGTTCTTCCAAATCATCTATCCGATAGAAATCAAACGAGTTTGGTTTAAGCTGTCGAGCGGAATAGCGGCTCTGTTGATTCTAAGCGTGTTAGTCGTTCCGCCGATTCGCTTTACTTCTTGGGTAATGGGATATCAGATTTACATCCTATTGCTAAGCGCGATAGTGTTGGTGAGCTTGGTGCTGTCTTCGCTCCGAAGGCGGGAAGGGTCCAGGTTGGCGCTAATCGGGGTAGCAGGCCTCGTCATTACGATCGTGAATGACATCCTTTTCTATAACGGTTGGTGGCGTTCGATCGATCTGTTGCCGATAGGATTGTTGTTCCTTATCGTGATGAATTCCTTCATTATTTCTTTGAGATTTTCAAGAACCTATGACCGTGCCGAACAGATGTCCGCGGAACTCATCGAATGGAATAATTCGCTCGAACAACGAATCTCGGATCGCACGGATGAGCTTCAGCATTCGTATCAGACATTGGAAGAAGCGAAGCTTGACCTCGAACGAATGGAACAATCCCGGGTTCAACTGGTCAGCAACATTTCCCATGACCTGAGAACCCCGATCACGTTGCTTCAAGGCTATCTGGAAGCGCTAAGGGACAATGTCATTTCCGAACCGACGCAACGGGAGAATACGATTAGATTGATGCTGTCGAAAGTAGAAGGTTTGAATTCGCTCATTCAGGATTTGTTCGATCTTTCGGTTCTGGAAGCTAGGAGAGTCGACCTGGCGTTGGAGAAAATTCCGCTCCCAAGCTGGAAAGACAGAATAACGGAGCAGTATGGTTTGGAAATGGAATCGAGAGGGATCGCTTTCGATTGCTCGTTAGCGACGGAATCCACGTTCGACGCGGCGGTCACGATCGATATACGCAGGATGGATCGGGTAATCGCCAACCTAGTATACAATGCGATCAAATATACGCCGAGAGGCGGGACGATTCGAATAACGATGCGCGACGATGCGGATGCATCCACAGTCGAAGTTCTCGTTACGGATAACGGAAGCGGAATCGAGCCCGATGATCTGCCTTATCTGTTCGACCGCTATTTCAAAAACGAGAAATCACGCAGTTCCGCATCGTCGGGTAGCGGTTTAGGTTTAGCCATCTCCAAGGAAATCGTGGAAATGCATGGCGGGCAAATCAGCGCGTTAAACCCCCCGGAGGGTGGCAGCGTTTTCCGGATCGTATTGCCTTTAACGAAATAAGGATAAGAGTCTATCCGCTATCGTTGACTCTGTGCTCTTGACGCATAAAGTCGGTAATCAAATTGATCGACTTCTTTCTTTGCTCATGATTCATGTGCTGAAATAGAGACAATATTTCCTTCGTATCAGGCGTCACGGATAGTTCGTTCTTTGCTTTGGATTGACTGCCGCCTATAATGAAGTCTAACGACACGTCGAAATAGGCAGCGAGTTTAATGAGAGTGTCGTAAACCGGCTGTCTATTATTGATCTCGTAGTGACTGTATGCAGAGCGAGTTATCCCGATGTGGCGGGCTACTTCTTCCTGCGAAATTTTACGGCGAAGGCGCAGTTCTCGCAGACGTTCTCCCATATTCATATTTAATATCTCCTTGACACCAGATAGAGTATCTAATAGTAATTTATGATACAAAATGTATCGTGTCAAGGGGTTAGTAAACGTTTTCTCGTTCAAATCATGAATAAATTATTGAGATTTACGTCGATATTAGGGTTGGCGTCTCTAAATAAGCGTGGTTATGTTGTAATATGAGGATACAATACGTATCTTTTTGGGAGGTGAATGTGATGAAGGTGAATATTCTTAATGCTAAGATGAGCCACAGCGAGGAGTCAGGTTATGTCGGCCATGTTCAGTTCGAAGTCGAGGAACACAAGCAGCCTTACGAGGTGACGATACAAAGCAATAACGGCAGGAATAACTGGAGCTACGCTTTGAATTTCAGCAATCAGCCGGGCAGCGAAGAGGAAATTCAAGCGGTGGATGAGCAGCTTGAAGAAGACGACTCGTTTTTCGAACAATTCGTGATCGCCGCGAACAAAGCTTTGGGCTAAGCGATTGCCACATATTCATGAAGAGGGGCTGTTCCGTAAGATCAGTGATGATCTTAACGAAACAGCCCCTGTTTGTAATCGTCTACTCCTTCGATTGATAATCGATCTCCAGGAAGTTTTCCACTTCCGTCACCCAGCGTTCGTTCACGAATTTCACGTGAAGGGGGTGGGAATTGTAGGCCTCGTAATCTGCTTCATGCGCGAACTCCATCGAAAATCCGTATGCGAATTCGTTCTTCGGACTAACTTGGCGGTACACCTTAAAGTTGCGCACGCTAGGAATAGAGGACAGAATAGATCGTCCATCTTCAATGAAGAGGTTTTCTTCCTCCGAGCCCCTAGGATGCTTCAGATTAAAAATGACAGAATGAATAAGGGTTTGGTTGTCCATAGTAGGTTCCTCCTCATAAGCTCTAATCTTTGATTATTCGATTATAGAGCTTTTACGCTTGAAATTGAAAGGATCCGATTCGAAGCGCGCCCTTGAGCACAAGATATAGGCTACCATTGTCATTCGGTAACTCGGTTTGGCAGGATACGGTTTGCCATTCGGACGACTCTCCGGAGACGGCGCAACTACCTGCGAGTTTCCCCTCAGGCCCGTCAAGGCGTATCTCGATCTCGGCATTTCCAGTGCACGTGATCCTCGCCTCGAAAGTGCGATATTCCGCCCTCAAAGCAGCATCGTCGAAACGAATCCACGCAAGCGGGGATGAAGTGACAACGCTGTCTCCGCCTTCCGTATTTTCTCCGATCACCACGCCTTCATAATCATCGTAATTGATCGCTTTTGTTGGCAATAGCAAATTCCGTGGAGGAATCGTTTCACCGAAAATCGCGATCGTACTGTTCAAACGTATGTCCGTAGAAGAGGAGCCGATCATCAACGTGCATTGACCATTTTCCAAACAAAACTTCTCTCTCGTCACGTCCCAGAATACGAGATCCGATGCATTCAATACGAATGTAACGTCAGTGGACTCACCTGCTGCCAAAGCGACCCGTTTAAAGCCCTGTAGCTGTCTTAGCGGACGCTTCACGCGGGAAGGCCCCGACCTGGTATAGAGCTGTACGACTTCCTCACCGTAGGCTTCGCCGGAATTCGTTACCCGCAATGTCGCCGTTACGCTGCCCCCTTCGGAAATGCGATCCGAATCCAACGTCAGTTCATCGTATTTGAACGTGGAGTAAGAGAGGCCATGGCCGAACGGATATAACGGCTTGCCGGCGAAGTATTGGTAAGTACGTTCACTCTTGATGATGTCGTAATCCATGAAATCGCCGAGCTGCTCAGTAGATTCGTACCAAGTCATATTCAAACGTCCTGCTGGATTGTACTGACCGAACAACACTTCGGATAAAGCGGTCCCGATCTCATGGCCCGCATGAGAGGAATAAACGACCGCCGGAATATGCTCGTTAACCCAATTGATCGCGTAAGGGTAGCTGCCAACGATGACGACGATCGTATTAGGATTCGCCGCGAACACTTCTTGAATAAGACGTTCTTGCGATTCCGCAAGCGTCAGGTCAGGACGGTCCATCGTTTCTTTGCCGTTGATAAGCGGATGATTCCCGACGAACACGACGGCAACATCCGCATCGCGGGCTGCTTCAACGGCGTCATGAATACCGTCAACGACTTTCTCGAACGTAAAGCTGTCCGCGTCTTCAGCCGAACCATCCTTAACGTTCAATTGGCCCGACTTAGGGTCAACGGTGACGGGGCGATCGTTCCAAGTCGTGATTTGCGAGTCGCCTTGACCATGCCGAACGCGAAACACTTCCTTCGTAAACCATTCCCAAATATGCTCGGAAGAAGCTGTGACTAGCGAATCGTCCGTCGTAAGGTATAAACCATTCGTTTTGGAGATCAAAGTGTGGCTGTCCCAGCCCCAATCGGACAATTCAAATATTTCCGCATCGTCGGCGGAAGGTTGGTTCGCGGCTAGTGGCTGCTTGTCTTCCTTAGTTAAAGATACATATTTGCCATTGGACGTTGACTTAAGCTTCACGTGATCGTTGCCACTGGCAAACGCAACGCTCTGCCCCTTCGCGGAAAGCCGCTTCTTGATCGCATCAAGAGGAGTTACCGCATAGGGAAGAGTACCGCTATACCAATCCCGATAAACTTTGCCCCCGAGCGGTCCGATGACAGCTACCTTCTTCAGCTTGTCCGCTTGAAGCGGAAGCGCTTTGTTCTCGTTCTTGAGCAATACAACGCTTTTCTTGGCGGCTTCAAGCGAGAGGGCGATGTGGTCGGGGTGCAGAATTTCCGATTCATCGATCGCGGCGTAAGGATTACGGGTGTCCGGATCGAATTCGCCAAGCCGGAAACGTACTCGGAACGTATTGGTGAGGGCAACGTCGAGATCCTTTTCGCAGAGCAGATTATCCGCTAGCGCATCGCGAATTGCTTGCTTGGAAATATCGTGATCGTCGGTAATGCTGTCGACTCCGGCTTTAATCGTGAGTGCGACGGCTTCCTTGTAGGTTGCTACATACTTGTGTTCGTTCACGGTGCCTAGGACGTCTCCGGCATCACTAACTACGAAGCCGTCCATGCCCCATTGTTGCTTCACGATTCGGTTAACGTCCGGATTCAAGTTAGCCGGAACGCCGTTAACGGAATTGTAGGCGGTCATCATCGATTTGGCTTGGCCTTCCTTGAACGGAATCTCAAACGCTTTCAAATAATATTCCTTCATATTTCTCGGATCGATGCTGACGGAACATTCGCCGCGGTCGATCTCGTTGTTATTGCCGATGAAGTGCTTGAGGGAGGCAACGGATTTCAAATAGAATGGATCATCGCCTTGCAAGCCGTGGATAAGGGCGGAAGATAGCTTGCCCGTTAGATGCGGATCTTCACCATAAGCTTCCTCCGTACGGCCCCACCGCGGATCGCGCTCCATATCTACGGTAGGCGCCCATAGGGTCAAACCGTTAATGGCCGGGTTTTTCTTGAAGAAAGCACGGGCTTCGTCGCTTATGACATCGCCAATTCGCTTCAGCAGTTCCGTATCCCAAGTGCAGGCAAGTCCAATGGGCTGAGGGAAGCTGGTTGCCTCTCCTAGCCATGCCATACCATGCGCGGCTTCCGTGCCATGTTTGTAAGCTTTGATTCCTAACCGCGCGACTTCGTCCTGATACTGACACATGAGATTGATTTTCTCTTCCAGCGTGAGTTGCGCGACCAAATCGTCAACTCTCTCCGCAAGCGACAAATCGGGGTTTTGGAAACGATATTCGTATTTTTCTGTCATTCTGTTCAGCTCCCATCAGTAGGCTTGAAACCGTAGATTAAACGATTTTACCATGCAAGGTTGTAACGATCATACCCGCTAAATTGGACAGAAAATCCGTTCACAATTAGTTGTTGAAGTCGTTTACAATAGAGAAAAAGTCGTATAATGAAGCTTATTACTCGGAATCGCACCATACGAAGGTGGTTATCCAATTGTTTTCCCGTGCCCTGAATAACATGAAGCTAAGGACTAAGCTGATTTTGTCCTTCGTAGCCGTCGTATTCTTGCCCGTGTTGCTCGTGGGCATTTTGCTCACGAACGAACTAAGGAATATGGCTCTTAGCAACGCGATGGAACAAACATCTGCCAACGTACAACGGGTTAAAGCCCGTACGGCGGAACTCATTAATGTCGCTTATGACAGTTCATACCGGATCGCTAACGACTCCCGCTTGGAAGCCGTATCCACCAGGCGGTACGAGTCCGTATATGAAGTTGTAGAAGCCTATAGGGAATATCAAGTGTTCAACGAGAACAAGCGGCTATATAAGGAAATATCGAATCTTAGATTTTACATGGACAATCCTACGATGCTGGATAACTGGGAATTCATTCAACCCGAAGAGGATATTAAAAACTCCGATTGGTATCAGAAGACATTAGCTAGTACGAACGGCAAGGTTAGCTGGTATTTTCTTGACGACGAAAGGTATAATCGCAAATATTTAAGCTTAGTCCGCAAAGTCAATTTCGTGGAGAAGAACACGAGCGGTATTCTGGTCATTAACGTTAACATGAACATGCTGAACTCTATCCTGAGGCAGGAATCGTTCGAAACAATGATCGTCGACGAGAGCAATACGATCGTCGCGGCGAATCGTTCCGATCGCGTAGGCAACACGTTAGCTGATATATCCTTCGAACGGGACGTCATCACGGAACAGGGCGGCTCCTTCGAAGCGAACGTCGACGGCAAAGCTTCGCGGATCTTAATCGAGCCGTTGGTTCCGGAAGACAGCTTGAATTCCTTGCGGATCATATCCGTGTTTTCCATCGACACGATCGTTAAGGATGCCAACCGTATCAACGTGCTGGCGATGATTATCATCTCGATCAGTTTGGCGATCACGATATTCCTTATCTATGGGGTATCGACCATTTTGTCGAAACGAATGCTCAGGCTCAGTAAGCATATTACGAAGGTGGCGACGGGGAATCTCGATATCATGCTCGAGATAGACGGCAGAGACGAGATCGGCCAACTGTCAAGACAGTTTAATTCCATGGTGACAAGTATAAATGGGTTAGTCGCTGAAGTGGAAGAGACGCATAAGCAGAACAACATGCTCGAATCGAAACAGAACGAAATCAAGCTTAAGATGATGGCTAGCCAGATTAATCCACACTTTTTGTTCAACGCGTTGGAATCCATTCGCATGAAAGCCCACTTGAAGGGGGAGAAGGAAATCTCCCAGGTCGTTCGATTGCTCGGAAAGCTTATGCGCCGCAACCTGGAGGTAGGAACGGGCAAGACGGCGTTGACCGATGAACTCGATATCGTACGTTGTTACCTGGATATACAGAAATTCCGTTATGAGGATAGATTGCAATATTCGCTCCGCTTGGATCCGCGAGTGGAACGAGTCAGCATACCGCCGTTAATTATTCAACCGCTCGTCGAGAACGCCGTCATCCACGGGCTTGAGAATAAGATGGAAGGCGGAATCGTGCATGTACAGGTTGAGTTGATCGGTGATAAAATCCACTTCGACGTATTTGATAACGGAGCCGGTATGACCGAGGACAAAATCGCGCAGCTCTACGAGTCGTTACAAGAGTCGCAAGATGACGAGACAAACCGGATCGGGCTTAGAAACGTGCATCTTCGGTTGTTATTAACTTATGGGGAAGAACATGGGCTTAAGTTCCAAAGCGAGCCGGGCGTAGGTACGCATATCTCATTTACCATTCCATCTGGGGGCGACTTACATGTATAAAGTATTGTTAGTGGACGACGAGCCTATGATTCGAGAGGGCCTTAAAACGCTTATTCCGTGGGAAGAGTTGGGTTTTCGAGTAATCGATACGGCTGTTAATGGGCAAGACGCGTTGCAAAAATGCGGTCAGATCGTTCCGGATTTAATGATTGCCGATATCCGAATGCCCGGCATGAACGGGTTGGAACTGATCAAAACCGTAAGAACGATGAGTTCGAACATGCACATTCTGATCTTAAGCGGCTATGCCGATTTCGAATACGCTAAGCAAGCGATCGTTCACCGGATTGACGGTTACTTGCTGAAGCCCGTCGATGAGGATGAATTAGCCGAGTATTTACTGAAATTGCGCGAGCAATTGGATATGGAATACGCCTCCCAAGATCAATACCCGGAAGTTAGAACGTTGGAATGGGATAGCGCCGTTCAAGATTTGCTATTGGGCGACGTGAGTCTTTCATCGGGTTATGCCGAGTTAGAGAGGCGATTTCCGTGGAGTTGTTACGAGGTAGTACTCATCAAGCATTTGCCTAACGGTGAAACGCAAACCGTACTTCCTGCGATGATCAAGAACAAACTAAAAGAAACGTTTGATGAGCAGGAAAGAGGCATCGCATTTTCATTGGAACCGTATATCGGAATCGTTGTGAAAGACGGGCTTAAGGACGAGCAGAAACTAAATAGCGTATATCATGACATCTTGGCAGCCAGCAAGGAGCATAACTTGGATTTTTTTGCGGTGTCGGGGGGCGAGGTGTTTAGCTGGTCCGACATCGCGATCTCTTATCGGAGAGCGCTTGAACTGATGAAGAATAAATTTTTCTTGGACAGCGGCTCCATTACCCAATCTTCCAATCCTTATCCCATTTTCATACCCGCCGCCGAGCAGAATCAGAATTTGGATGAATTGTTCGGCGCGGCAACAGAAACTTTATATTTGGCGCTTGAGATCGGTAACCTTCCCGCCTCGAGACAACTGATCCAGAATACAGCCGAAGTCATGTATCGCTGCGGCTGCAAGGAAGATGAAATCAAAACCCGGTTCGTTCAGATGTTCTCGACGATTCTGGACAAGCTTACCCATAACCGATCGGAAATGCATAGCTTGGAAATTCGGGCGGGTTTATTAGAAAGCTACAAGGAAACTCGGTATATGGGATTAATCGAGCGCTTGGCCGCTATCGCGGAGGGGATGGCCAATTCGATGGAAAATTCCGGTACGGACAAGCAGATTAAGCGAATGATCGACGTCATTCACCGAAATTACGGGGAAAATCTGAAGCTGGAGAAGCTCGCCGAGTTGTTCAACTATAATAGCGCTTATCTCGGGAAGCTGTTCAGGCAGGCGACGGGAGAGCACTTCAATACTTATCTGGACAAAGTTAGGATCGAGCAAGCCAAAACGCTGCTGGAACAAGGCTTGAAAGTTTATCAAGTGGCGGAGAAAGTCGGATATGCAAACGTCGATTATTTCCATACGAAATTTCGTAAATACGTGGGAACTTCACCGACCGGTTATAAAAAAATGTGATAGTCCCGACAATGAAACGCGTGGTTTCCAACTAAGGAACCACGCGTTTCATTTTTTTACTGAAATCAGGGTCATTTGTTAAGAGATGTAAAATGAACTGTATGCGGTTACACTAATTTTCACATGATTTTATGCCAAATCCTTTGGGTAGTAGGAGGCGCAGCTGTTCCGATATGATAAATACATGAAGCAGGAGGGATTCCATGAAAGCGGTCGCAGCACCCTTAACCAACAAAGAGAAACCACGTAAAAGCCGGTTCTGGACAACGTTCATCCGTAACAAGTATTTGTACATGATGTCGTTGCCTTTCGTCATCTGGGTATTTATATTCAGCTACTACCCGCTATGGGGATGGACGATGGCTTTCCAGAAATATAAGCCAGGGAAATCGTTCGGAGAACAGAAGTGGGTGGGATTAGAGCATTTCCGCTATTTGTTCAATGATGATACTTTCTATCTGGTTTTACGAAATACACTCGCGATGAGTTTCATGGGCATTATTGCCGGATTTGCCATTCCGATCATTTTCGCCATAATGCTAAATGAAATTCGCCATATGGCATTCAAAAGGTTCGCTCAGACCGTATCGTATTTACCTCACTTCGTGTCATGGGTCGTCGTTGCGGGGATCGTCACGAAGTTGCTTTCCGCGGAAAACGGTGCAGTTAACGAATTTCTAATGTGGCTAGGCATAATTAGCGAACCGATTCAATTCATGGCCAAGGGAGAATGGTTCTGGGGAATCGTAACCGTATCCGACGTCTGGAAGGAAACCGGTTGGAACACGATCATCTATCTGGCTGCGATTGCCGGAATCGGACCCGAGTTGTATGAAGCCGCTAAAGTGGATGGGGCAAGCCGCCTTCGCCAAATATGGCATATTACATTGCCGGGTATTCGTACGACGATCATCATTTTGCTCATTATGTCGATCGGCCATCTTATCAGTATCGGCTTCGAAAAACAATTTTTGCTCGGCAACAACTTGGTGGGGGATTACTCCAAAGTACTTGACTTGTATTCATTAGAATACGGTTTGCAGATGAGCCGCTATTCCTTTGGTACGGCAATCAATATGTTCAACTCAGTAGTCAGCTTGATTCTACTGTTCAGCGCGAACGGGTTGTTCAAGAAATTCACGAAAGAAAGCATCATGTAACGGAGGTGGCAGAGTGACAACCAATCAAATGTTGAACCGATCTTCGAAGTCAGACAAAATTTTCAACGTTGCGGTATATGTCTTCGTCATCCTCGCGACAATTGCGACATTATATCCGTTTTTGAACGTACTTGCTTTATCGCTTAATGATTCGACGGACAGCGTACGCGGAGGAATTACGATCTTCCCACGCCATTTTACGTTAAAGAATTACGATGTCATCTTCTCCTTTTCGGGTTTGATAACTGGATTCAAAATTTCTATTCTCCGGACGATCGTGGGAACGGTTCTTGGATTAATCAGCGCATCGATGCTAGCATACACGCTTAGCCGCCCGGACTTTCAGGCAAGACGGTTCGTATCCGTGTACTTGGCTTTAACGATGTATATTTCCGGAGGATTGATTCCGGTCTATCTCCTCATTAAAGACTTACACATGATGAATACTTTTGCCGTATATGTTCTCCCTGGATTGGTTTCCGCATTTAACGTGTTTATTATCCGCTCCTTCATGGACGGGATTCCCTATGCCTTGCAAGAATCCGCGAAGCTTGACGGCGCTAACGATTTTACGATTTACTGGCGCGTCGTCCTTCCGATGACGAAACCAGCATTAGCGACCATTGCTTTGTTCCTTGCGGTAACCCAGTGGAATTCCTGGTTCGATACGTACCTATACAACGGATCGAACGAATCTCTTACGACGTTGCAGTTCGAACTGATGAAGGTGCTGCAAAGTACGACAAGCGGCAATGGAGATTACCGAAATACGAACATGACGCAAGTGATGTCCAGCGTGTCGCCGGAATCGGTTAAGATGGCGATTACGATTGTCGTTACCCTTCCGATTCTTCTCGTATATCCGTTCTTGCAGCGTTATTTCGTCAAAGGCATGACCTTGGGAGCGGTAAAAGGTTAATTCGTTTCCCGACAGGTCGCATGATGTTTGGTTATAATGGGGTAACCCGTTATCACATAGGCTTCATCTAAATATAGGAGGGTTAAGCATGATTAAAACGCGTAAGTGGTCGGGCATCGCACTGACAACCGCACTCGTCGCCGGCTTATTGGCCGGTTGCAGCGGCAAAAACAACAATGACAACCAAGGTGCAAGTCCAAGCGGTACAAGCAGTTCTAGCAGCACGGCATCGGCAAGCGCATCGCCTGAGACGTTAAAACCTCTTAATTTCTCTTTCTACAGCGAGGATCCAAGTCCGAACTGGACGAATATGCAAGACGATGTGGGTAAAGTCATTACCGAAAAAACGGGAATTACGCTTGATGCTGAATTCGCGGTCGGCGATCCGGTCCAAAAATCGGCCCTAATTGCTGCAAGCGGCGAATACCCGGATCTCATCAGCGCGAAGAACAGCATCAATAAATTCGTTGACGCGGGTGCGGTACTGGACCTGACGGACTTGATCGAGCAACATGCTCCTAACCTCAAGAAATTGTACGAAGGCCAAATGAGCCGTTTACGTTATAGCAATGAAGATAAATCGATCTATGTCATTCCGACATACGCTTTGATAAACAATACGCCGTTCAAGGCAGAGGGCGGATTCGAACTGCAACACCGTGTCGTGAAAGAATTGGGATATCCTAAAATTCGCACGGTAGCCGATTTCGAGAAAGCGATCAAAGATTACCTTGCCCTTCACCCGAAAGACGAGAATGGCAACCCAAATATCGGTTTGACTCTTAACGCGGATGACTGGCATATGTACATTTCCGTTACGAATCCTGCGTTCTATACGACGGGCGGAGCGGATGATGGCGAGTTCAACATCAATGTGGATACGCAAGAAGTGACTTACCATTTCCGTCGTCCGGAGGAGAAAGAATACTTCCGTTGGCTGAACCACATGAACGCAGAAGGGCTTCTTGACAAACAAAGCTTCGTGCAAAAGTACGACCAATACAAAGCGAAAATCGCAACAGGCCGCGTACTCGGTTTGATCGATCAACAGTGGGACTACGATGACGGCGAAAAAGCTCTTAAAGCTGAAGGCAAATTCGATCAAGGCTACGGTCACTATCCGGTTACGATGACGGAAGATACGAAGGATACTTCGTACTGGCCGACTGGCTTCATGGCTGGTTACGGTATCGCAATTTCCAAAGACAATCCGGATCCTGTCCGTGCGATTAAATTCTTGGACTTCTTGGCATCCGAAGAAGGTCAAGTGCTAGTCAACTGGGGGATTGAAGGTAAGCACTACAAAATCGAGAACGGTACTCGCGTAATTCCGAAAGAGGTTAACAACCGTAAAATCAATGACGCAACGAACTTCCAAAAAGAAACCGGTATCGGTCACTACCAAAATATGACTCCGCGTTATGGAAACGGTGTTAAAGATTCTACTGGCAACTACTTCACAACGGACAACCCGGCTCAAATCATCGAAGGCTATAACGATGTAGAGAAAGAAGTTCTTGCTGCTTACGGCGCACAAACATGGATCGATCTGTTTCCTAAAGAAAGTGAATTCAAAGTTCGTCCTTGGGGCGCGGCTTGGAACATTCCGATTCCAGGAGACAGCGAAACCACGATCATCGAGAACAAGCTGAAAGACATCACTTGGAAACGCATTCCTGAAGCCATCTTGGCTAAACCGGAAGATTTTGATAAAATCTGGGATGCGTACATGAAGGATCTCGATAAAGCAAACGTAACTAAAGCGGAAGACCTTCGTGAAGCATTAGTTAAAGAACGCGTAGCATTGTGGAGCGAGTAATCCCGCGCAGTTGCGAATGAAGAGAAGAGAGCCCGGCATTGCCCGGGCTCTCTTTCCCATTAGAAAGGAATGAGGAATGATGGTTCCATCCGGCAGGAAAGATTGGAAGCTGTGGTACGCTCAGCCGGCTTCCGTATGGGAAGAAGCATTGCCGATCGGCAATGGCCGATTGGGGGGCATGATCTTCGGTGGGACGGATGTCGAGCAAATCGCGCTTAACGAGGATACATTATGGGCCGGATTTCCTCGGGATACGATCAATTACGAGGCACGTCGGAACTTGCAACGCGCGCGGACGTTAATCTTCGAAGGTAACAACATTGAAGCTCAGAAGCTTATCGATGCTAAAATGCTAGGTCAGGATTGCCAGCCCTATTTGCCGTTAGGTAACGTTATTTTAACTAAAGCTTACGCAGGAAACGTTGAGAAGTCTTCGATCGAGCAATACCGGCGAGAACTGAGTCTGGCTGACGGAATAGCGACCGTATCTTACCGTTCGGATGGGAATACGGTGCAAGGGGAGTATTATGCAAGCGTCCCCGATCAAATGATTTGTATTCGCTACATAGCTCAAGAAGGGAAATTGAATTACGATATTGCTTTAGATTCTCCGTTGCGCTATACGACAAGATCCGAGGGGAATTCGCTTGTCATGTCGGGACGGGCACCGAGCCATATTTCGGATAACTACACAGGAGATCATCCTGCGCCGATTCTGTACGAGGAAGGACTTGGCTTGCCGTATGAAGCCCGGTTGCAAGTAGAAACAGATGGTGTAGTGATCGCGGGAGATGGCAAGCTTGAAGTGAGGAACGCGACACAACTGACCCTCATGATAGCTGCCGCGACTGGATTTGTGGATTATCGCTCTTTACCGGATGAAAGCGGGTTGTCGGACAGGTGTAAGGTGGTATTATCAGCCGCCGGAACGCTGGGTTATGAACAATTGAGGCTACGCCACACGGAAGAGCATATGAAGCTGTTCAATCGTATGGATCTTCAGCTCGGTTCAAGCCAGAGTGAGGACTGCGATGATCAGCCAACGGATGTACGGTTGTTTGCCTACAAGGATAAGAAAAACGATCTTGCATTAGAAGCTTTGTATTTCCATTATGGCCGATATCTGCTCATGGCCAGCTCCAGACCGGGCACGCAACCGGCTAATCTTCAAGGGATATGGAACCCGCTCGTCCAACCGCCGTGGAACAGCGATTACACGGTTAACATTAATACGCAGATGAACTATTGGCTTGCCGAAGCCGGTAATTTGAGCGAATGTCATGAGCCGTTGTTCGATATGTTAGAGGATCTGAGCGCAAGCGGGAAGCGTACGGCGGAAATCCATTACGGTTGCCGGGGCTGGGCGGTAAACCATAACGTAGACTTGTGGAGAATGTCTACTCCTACGGGAGGAAGCGCGTGCTGGGCATACTGGCCTTTAGGCGGAGCATGGATGGTTCGGCATCTGTGGGAACGTTATTTGTTCGAAGGAGATGTCACTTTCCTGCGAGAACGTGCCTATCCGTTAATGAAAGGCGCGGCCTTGTTTTGTTTGGACTGGTTAGTGGAAGGACCGGACGGAGCATTGGTGACGAATCCTTCTACTTCGCCCGAGAATTCGTTCCTAACGGCAGATGGACAATCATGCAACGTCACGCATGGCTCTACGATGGACATTGCGATCAGTCGCGAGTTGTTCTCGTCATGCTTAGAAGCTATTCGGATTCTAGACGTGGATAAGGAGCTACGGGTTGAATTGCTCGAAGCGATCGATAAGCTGCCGGATTACAAGATCGGTAAATACGGACAGATCCAAGAATGGTACATGGATTACGAAGAAGCGGAGCCGGGACATCGGCATATATCGCATCTATACGGTCTCCATCCCGGGGATCAGATCCATGAAGGGAAGCCGGAACTGTTCAAGGCGGCCGTGGTTACTTTGGAAAGACGATTGACCAATGGCGGCGGACATACCGGATGGAGCTGCGCTTGGTTAATTAACCAATTCGCTCGCCTGAAAGACGCAGAGCAAGCGTATGGCAGCGTGCAAACCTTATTGACTCATTCCACTTATCCTAATTTATTCGATGCCCATCCGCCGTTTCAGATAGATGGGAACTTCGGAGGCGCTGCAGGCATTCTTGAGATGTTGGTGCAAAGTCATCTCGGTACCATCGAACTGCTGCCTGCCTTGCCTCAAGCTTGGGAAGCGGGGCGGATACGCGGAATAAAAGCAAGAGGCGGATTCACGATCAACATGGAGTGGCGAAATGGAGCATTAGTTGAGGCCGTATTGCTAAGTGAGAAGGGCGGCAAATGCAACATCTGTTATGGGAAATCTGACATTATCATCTCGTCAGAGCTAGGATCGTCCGTTGAAGTCGACAATGGGACGTTCGAAGCGATCGCAGGAGTCAACTACACGGTTCGGATTCAATAATTTAGGGTACTTATGCTAATAAAGAGAAGCTAGCCGATAGGGTCGTATTAGACCGAAGGCTGGCTTCTTTTTGTCTATTGTGGAACATAATGGACGGATTGCTCGTTATAAGTGTAACTCATCTTAAAGTATGGATATAGGGGGCATTTCAATGAAACTTAAAGGAGCAGTAGCGATCGTTGTCGCGGCGCTGCTAGTGGTCGGTTGCGGTAAAGAGAAGGATAAGCAAGATATCCCTAAGCCTTTCAATTCGCCGTTGAGCAGCGTGGACAAGCGCTTAGTCGAAGCGTCGAATGCTTTCGGTTTCCGAATGCTGCAGGATATATCGAAATCGAAACCGGAAACCAATCGGTTTGTGTCTCCTATAAGCATTTCCACGGCTTTAGCTCTTGTATACAATGGCGCAGCCGGTGAATCGAAGGAAGCGATGGGAAAGGCGATGGGGATAAACGAATTCAAATTGGATGATCTCAATAACGGATATCGTGATCTGATACATCGGTTGCGAAGGTCGGATGACGGTGGAAACGAGTTGTCCGTCGCTAATTCTCTATGGATGAGAGAAGGGAAAACGTTCCATGATTCCTTCGTTCAACGAGCCAAGGACAACTATAATGCGGAGGCTACGGAACTTGATTTTAAAAGCCCCAATGCCGTCCAGAAAATGAACGAATGGGTAGAGCAACATACGAACGGGAAAATAACGGATATCGTGAAGGACATCGATGCCGAGGCGATGTTATTCGTTGTGAACGCCGTTTATTTTCAAGGAGCATGGTCGGAGCCCTTTCAACCGGGAATCACGAAGAAAGCCGACTTCTACAGCGCGAAGGACCAATCCTTTTCCGTAGATATGATGGCGAGAGGAGGGCACTTCGAGTATTTCGCCAATTCCGACTACGAGGCGATTAAATTGCCGTTCGGCAAAGACGAGTCCGCTTTCATGACCGTGTTCCTGCCAAGCGAAAGAACGGGGCTCAGTCAACTTCAAGAGAAATTAGCGCGTGATCCGAAGCTCGTCTCAATGCCGTTTGAAGTACGGCAAGGCAGCATCGAATTGCCTAAAGTAAAGTTCGAATATCAAATTGAACTTAACGACGCATTGAAATCGCTTGGAATGGAAGAAGCGTTCGATCAGACCCATGGGAATTTTTCGTTGATGGCGCCGGAACCCCCGAATTTATATATCGGCAGCGTCAAGCATAAAACCTTTCTGGACATGAACGAACAAGGAACGGTCGCAGCCGCTGCGACTGTCGTAGAAATGTTGGCTGGAGCGGCACAGCCGGAAGATCCGTTCCGGATGACGGTGAATCGGCCGTTTCTGCTCACGATAACGGATAAAGAGACAGGTTGCATCTTGTTCATCGGTACGGTAACGGATCCGACTGGATGACGTTGCGCCAATTAGATTGACATTAAGTCTTAAAGCGTTCTCGCGTGAATGAGATCCATTCCTTTGCTGCCAAAGACAAATAACCTTCGCGTTTCCACGCCATGGCAAGCTGCCATGGAATAACAGGGTTCGCGAGCGGCAATACGCGGACTTTATTCGGATCGAGAGACCTGCATATCGTGTCGGGAAGCATGGAGATGCCAAGGCGTTCCGCTACCATCTCCCCGATAAAATCCCATTGCGAGCTTTCGTAAACGATATGCGGGTCGAAGCCTTTTTCCTTACACTCGTTAATGATACGCGCATGGAGAGCGAATTCATTATTGAATAGGATGAAGCTTTCCAGCGCCAGGTCGGCAAGCTCGATTTCGTTTCGAGATGCAAGCGGATGTTCCGGATGCAAGATCACGTTCATCCGTTCTTTAACGAGCTGAAACGAATCGAATATGCCCTCGTCTACAGGCCATAACACGACGCCCGCATCGAGCAAACCTTCCGCGATATTTTCTTCGATTTTTCTCGCTCCATCTTCCACAAGCGTAATCGAGATTCCCGGATAACGATCTTGAAAGCTCTTAATAACGGCTGGGAAAAAACGCGCACCCGCCATAGGAGGCATTCCAATGCGAATGCTTCCTTTCTTTAAATAAGCGAGATCATTAATTTCAGCTTGCATGTTATCGAACATTCGCAAAATCGGACCGGAATATTCGAATAGGGTCCGGCCAGTCTCGGTCAGCACCACTTGCTTACGATCCCGCTTGAATAATTCGGCGTTTAACTCTAGTTCCAAGTTCTTAATTGTTTTACTGATCGTAGGCTGCGTAAGATGAAGGGCGTCCGCCGCCTTCGTAAAGCTGTTGCTACGTACGATTTCCGAGATGATTTGTAAATGTCGGATGTCCAAACTCGCTCAGCTCCATAGACAGATGGAATGAAAACCATGAAACATATTCATTTTACCCATGATTAATCTGTCTGTATACTTGTTGAAGAAGGAAGCGAGGAGACATCATGAAGAAACTGCTAAAAACGATCTTGCAAATCATAGCCTTCATAGGGATTGCCCAAATATCGGATGTTATCGTCCAATGGGCGCATTTGCCCATCTCCGGCAGCATTGTCGGCATAGCGATCACTTTTGCTTTGCTTCAGCTGAAAGTGATCCGCGTAGAATGGCTAGAATCAGGGTCCAAGTGGCTGATTGGTGAAATGTTATTGTTTTTCATTCCGGCAATCGTAGGCATCATTAATTATAGGAGCTTGGTACTGCACAGCGGGTTATGGATAACGATTACGATCATCTGCAGTACGATCGCCGTCATGTTATGCGCGGGGTTAGTCGTACAACGACTTGGAAGACGGAACAAGGAGGTCGTCTCCTAATGGAAGGATTGTTCTGGTTAGTGTGTACGATCGCCGTCTATTGGGGAGCCAAAAGATTATACAGAAGGGTGCCTAAAGTTTATTTAACGCCGCTTCTCGTAACCCCCGTCTTGATCATCGCTTTGATCGAGATCGGTGGAGTTTCGTTCGATACTTATGACAGTGGATCAGGCTATCTCACTAAGCTGGTCGAACCGGCTACGATCGCGCTTGCCGTCACTCTCTATAAACACTTGGACGTGCTCAAGAAAAATGCCGTGGCCATTTGCTCGGGCGTTATTTGCGGAGCCGTCGTTTCTATAGTGACATCGGTTGAAATGTCGCACTTATTCGGTTTAGGCACGGCGATCACGGATAGTCTTGCCCCTCGCTCCGCGACGACGCCAATCGCGATTGCGGTATCTCGCTCTATCGGAGGGGTCCCTACGATTACTGCCGTTGCAACGATGATAACGGGGCTGCTAGGTTTGGTCATGGGTCCTTACTTGGTCAAATGGTTCAACATTCGAAGTTCGGTGGCTAGAGGAGTATTGTTCGGCACTAGCGCTCACTCCGCCGGGATCAGCAAAGCTCTCGAATACGATGCCGTCTCAGGTTCGGTAGCGGGAATCGCCATGATGCTTACTGCGTTCATTACACTGGCGGTTGCACCCTGGTTGATGTCTTGGATTTGATAGGGGCGCGCATCATGAGATTGTTCGCAAAACAAGGACGTAGCAGAATGAGACCTTCTGCTACGTCCTTGTTTTATTTTTGTCCAGCCTGCAAGTCTAAGGTCTGTTGTTTATAAGCCTGGTGAAGATTGGCGAGCGCTTCCTTGATTGTAGCTGCATTTTCGGATTGGACGGCTTCGTCTAACGCAATATTCGCTTGGAAGAAGCCATTGCCCGTAATCGATAATCCAGCTACGCTAGTTACAGCTATGTTTAGAACGCCTTCGCTTTGCTTCAAGTCAGTAGATCGGATGGCAATGGATTCAAGTTGCGTCGCCGGGATGGACTCGACGGCTTTCAAGGGAATCGCTTCTACTGAATCAACTGAGCGGACAGTCGTTTCGAACTTCGCGACATTCTCCGACAATGCTTTTTCATAGGCGGCTAGCGTGAATTTCCAATCGGTTACCGTATCTGGCGCGTACTTCGTAGCGACCTCCAGCGGATCGATGATCTTAGTTGCGGATACGGTTGCGATTTCGTTAGAAGGTGTCATTGCGCTAATTTCCGTAACTAAGGCGAAAGGGGAATGGACCTGCTCCATCTTAGTTACATATTGCTTGACCATGGGGCCGGTAGCGGCGCTTGCGAAATAGGACGGAGTGGCAACGGCGGAAATTAACAAGGTGGATAGGGCGATACGTTTAGCTAGAAAGGCATGTTTCATCTTTAACAGCTCCTATTGGGTTTGGATTGGCTTACAGGACTCATAATATAGCCCAACGATGGCACAACGTTGGTGGAATTGTGGAAAAACGATGGCAAGCCCCAGCTTGGCTCGCACGGTTGTTATAATGGGAATAAGTTTGTTAAGCCGGAGGATAAACCATGAATGACTATTTAATTGCCGTCGTTGACGACGACCGGAATATACGCGAGTTAGTCGAAGCTTATTTGAAAAAAGAAAATTATCGTACCGTCGGGTTGGAAAGCGCAGAGGAAGCATTACAACAGTGGAAAAGCGATCCGCCGGACATGTGGGTGTTGGACGTGATGTTGCCGGGAATGGACGGTTACGAGTTCTGCAGAACCATCCGCAGCGAAGCCGAAGTGCCGATCATCATGATTTCCGCACGGGATAACGAAGTCGACAAGATCCTCGGATTGGAGCTTGGAAGTGACGATTATATGGTTAAGCCCTTCAGCCCTCGCGAACTGGTCGCCCGAGTAAAGCGCCATCTCCAACGATGGTACAAATCTAGGGCATCGGACGACGTTGCCCAAGATTCGCAATCATCGATGCGCATCGAAGTCGGACGACTTCAGTTGCTGCTTGAAGAGAGACGCGTCATCTGGAGCGGGGAAGAAGTCGAAGCAACGAGCAAGGAGTTCGCGCTGCTACGAATGTTCGCCGAGAGACCGAATCGAGCGTTCACCCGGGACGAGATTCTAATCTTAGTCTGGGGCGACGATTATTTCGGCAGCGATAGAGCGGTAGATCATCTGGTGAAGAGGTTACGCAAAAAAATAGACCAGCTTCCGATCGAATCTGTGTGGGGACATGGCTATCGATTACGAAGCGAGGGAGGCGAACTGTAACATGAAATTGGCTCATCAGATCAATTTGGCTTTCGGTATCCTGATCGCTCTCGTCATCGCGGTTACCGCAATCATAAACCACTACGTTCTATTGGATCATTTCGTCGGGGCGCAGAAAGAAGAAATGCAGGAGATCGGACAGGAAATGACGGCACAGCTTCAGTCCGTTCAGCTAGAGAAAGCGGAGATCGGTGTAGCCAACACCGTACAGGCTCTTCAACCCGTAATGATTAAGAATGTCGCAGCGATGATCACGGATGACAAAGGAAACGTCGTTTACGGCACGGCTCCTACCGCAATGGCATCGGTTGCTTCGACAAAGTCGTTCCAGATGACGGCTCCGATTAGCGTACAACAGACGACGATCGGTGTACGCAAGATGATTGAAGGTAAAGATGATAGGTTCGTCGTCTCTGCGACGGCCATACCGCAAGGGACTCTGACTTTATATACGCCTATGGGCAAGATTAAGTCGATCGAACAAGCTTTGCTAGGCCGATTGCTAATCGTGCTGTGCGTCTCGGGGGCGCTGGTCTATTTGATAAGCTTGCTGATTACGAACAAACTCATTAAGCCGCTAATAAAATTAAGAGGAGAACTTAAGAAAGTGGAAAGCAGACATTTCTCCGAAGTACAGCTCGTTAAAGCGGGAGGAGAAATCGGTGCGGTTGCACAAACCGTATACGACCTTGCGGGAGAACTGGAGAGGTACAACCGCGTTCAGAAGCAATTTTTCCAGAATGCTTCGCATGAATTGAAAACTCCCTTGATGTCGATCGCCGGCTATGCGGAAGGAATTCGGGACGGCGTGTTCGAAGCCGAAGGGGCAAGAAAAGGCTTAGAGGTAATCTTGAGCGAAAGCGGAAGATTGAAGAACATCGTCACGGAAATGACGTTGCTTGCGAAATTGGACAGCGAAGAGGATATAATCCAGATAACCGAAGTGGACATAAGAGAATTATTAACGGAAACAAGCGAACGAGTTAATCCTTTACTTGTCCAAAGAGGCTTAAAGCTGCGGATTCGGAATGAAGAGTTGCATAATGAACCGATTCTAATCCGAGCCGACCGCGATAAAATCTCGCAAGCGTTGCTTAATGTCGTGTCGAACGCTACCCGATATGCTAAAGAACAAATCGATATAGAATTAACATGTGATCACGACGATGCACGGATAGCGATATCCGATGACGGAGCGGGATTTCCAACCGCGTTGCTGCCGTATTTGTTCCATAGGTTCGTTAAAGGCAAGGACGGAGAATCCGGGCTAGGGCTGGCCATCTCGCGAGCGATCGTGGAGAGATGCCAAGGCCGGATTCAGGCAAGCAATCGCAAAGAAGGCGGAGCGGTTGTCACATTGACTTTACCGCTCGAAGGTAAGAAGAGAGCTTGGAATGTGAGAAACATGAATAAAGCAGTGTAGTAAAGGACCGACTTCGCTTAAATGCGAGGTGGGTCCTTTGATCATTATCGACGTTCAATTCATGTGCCCATTCACGATAACCAGATAATCCCATGACAAATATCGACAATCGGTGATAAGATTCAATAGGTAAATACTACCGGAAATAAATAACATCGATGATATTGAGATGGCTTCGGAGGACAACATGAGCGAGCAGGAATTGGAGTTGCAAAATTCAAACGTCGAAAATATAGATGAGCGAGAACGGAGCGAAGAAGACAGGACCGAGGAAGAAGTTGCTGCATACGTCGGCAGTAAAGCCAATGTGTATCTGATAAAGTGGAATCACGGCAGTATGTGGAACTGGTCGGCTTTCTTCATGGGCGTCTATTGGATGTTATATCGTAAAATGTATATGTTCACAACGTTCGTGCTGTTTGGGTTTTCGATCGTAACTACGGGTATTTATCAAGTCATGAGCATGCTGGAATTCCCGATGGAAGACTATCCTTTGACATTTATGATCGTCGTATATGCGATCTTCAAGCTAAGCGTTGGCGTGATCGGCGATTCGCTCTATCAAGTTCACGTTTCCCGCAAACTGGCGAAGCTGAGTCATGAAACGGACAACATATCTAAACAGGAGCTTACGAGAAAGGGAGGTACTCATACCGTATTTCCTAGTATTGTGCTGTCTCTTCAGTTAGTGTGCTACATTGTTGTTTTGATCGACGAGGATATGCTAAAGTTCAAAGCGCAATCCAATTCATTAGAAACAACAGAAGCATCTGAATTCGCGATCCGAAAAGGCAGTATGGCTGAAATGGCGACTGCGATCACGGGTTCCAATTGGGAAGATAAAGTCGGCTATCAGCGTCTAGTCGAATTTAGCCGTTGGATTCTCGAGGAGTGGCGGGGACAGGGAGCGGATATTGAATTACTTGGAAACGATCGGACGGCAGAGGCCGAGCTTTGGGCTCAGATGGCGTTGGAATATTTTGACGAGCCAGGAAACCGGGATAATACGTTAGTTGATGCGATGAGATGGATCGCGGATATATGGCCGACACTGATGTCATCAAGATCAAACGAGCGGCATCCGGAGTCCGCAGAGGATACGGGTAAAGTTGCGCAGCATGAGAATAAACAAACGTCGACACTTGAAAGTAAATTAATTGAAGCGGTTATCTATGACGAGGAAGCGCATGTAAAACAATTGCTGGCGGAAGGGGCAAACCCTGACGCACGCGATGAATATGGGCAAACCGCCTTAATGTTAAGCGGATACTACAATCATCCCGGTATCATGAAGCTGCTTCTAGCCGCTAATGCCGATGCGACATTAAGCAAGGACGACGAAGGAGGCAATGCGCTGCTCTACGCCGTGAGCGATAGCCTCAATATCAACGGAGAAATCAACAAGTCGGAAGCGGATGTCGTTGCCATGGTGAAGCTACTGCTCCAATCCGGCAGCGATCCGAATAGCCGTTATACTTCAGGACTGTTAGAGGGTCAAACCGCGTTAATGGAAGCGGCACGTTCGTATCCGCAAGCGGCTGAACTATTGCTACAAGCAGGTGCTGAGCCGAACGTAAAGGATCAGAACGGAAACATTCCATCGGAATAGCGAAACACATATTTGCCAGGCGACAAGAAGATTATCGCCAACTAAATCCGGCACAGCTCTTTCGGGCATTGCTCGCATCTGCATAGGTTCTTCAAGTAATCTAAATTTTTAATCGTAATGGTTCCGTCGCGCACGGAAATTACATCGGCTTTTTTTAACTCGCTGAGCATCCGATTAACGCTTTCGCGGGCACAGCCGATGTAATCTCCTAATTCGGTGTTCGTCAGTTTGAGAGAAATATGTAACCCGTTATTATCGACTAAACCGTAGCTATTGGACAAACGGATTAAAGTCGAACAAAGCGCTCCCTGCTTCCCGTACATCATCAGATCGCGCATCCTCGTTTGGGTCAGCCTCTGCATATAACCCATCCAATTCATAAATTCGATAGATAATTCCCCGTATTGCCACAGTAAAATCTCCAGATCGTTCTTTTGAATAATTCCGATTTCACATTTTTCAACCGTTAAAGCGGTAAATTGATGCTTGGGCTCTTCAAAAGGTTCCAGCTGTCCGAATAAATCGCCCTCATGATAGAGCGACATGATGTATTCTTTTCCTTCTTCGCTGAACTTCGTTACCTTGACTCTTCCGGAGTAGAGAAAAAACAGTTTGTCGGCAACATCGCCTTCATGAAAAATCGCTATGTCCGAGTTGAATTTATGCGGATGCATAATTTGTTTCAGCTTTTCCAGACTCCCTTTCGAGAAGCAGAAGGAATTCCGGACAAGACAGGCCTTAGGCAATGCGCGAACGGATTCCATATGAGGCACCTCCTTCACCATTAATGCCAGTATAACAAGGCTCTCGCGAAGGAAGTGTGATTTGCGTCACATTTAATATTATGACACTAAATATAATTTGACAGTGACTATCAAAATGAATATACTTCCATTATATCGGTCGACTACGACCGCGAAAGGTGGAGGTTCAAATGCTAAATTCAAATTCGCGAAAATGGTGGGTGCTCGGCGCGCTCAGCTTCGGTCTTCTAGCCGTCTCATTGGATTTGACGATTCTCAACGTCGCATTGCCCACTCTAGCATCCGACTTGGATGCTTCGACAAGCTCGCTTCAATGGATTGTCGATTCTTACACTCTTGTCCTGGCCGCGCTGCTGCTTCCAGCAGGAATGCTCGGAGACAGATTCGGTCGCAAGAAGTTTCTGCTCGCGGCATTAGTCGTATTCGGCGTCGCCTCTGTTGGGTGCGCCTTCTCCGATTCCTCGATGACTTTGATCGCGATGCGCTGTTTTCTCGGTTTAGGGGCTGCGTTTATTATGCCTTTGTCAATGGCGGTACTTCCGGTACTCTTCGAGGGAGCGGAGCGTACGAAGGCGATGATGCTATGGACGATGGCAAATATGTTCGGAATCCCTCTCGGTCCGATTTTAGGCGGATGGCTACTCAAGCATTACGATTGGGGATCCGTTTTCTTGATTAACTTGCCGTTCGCCGCCGTTGCGATTATTGCAGTAGCTTGGTTATTGCCTGAATCTCGAAGCGCAGTTCGAACGAGCTTTGACGGAACTGGAATCGTAACATCCAGCTTAGGGTTAATCGGTATAACTTATGGAGTAATCCGCGCCGGAGAGCACGGATGGTCCGATCCGCTTGCATTAGGAGCAATCGTCATTGGCTTTCTGCTTGTATTATCCTTCGTGCTATGGCAACGCCGAACGTCACATCCTCTTATCGATCTGACTCTATTTCGTTCGGCGCGTTTCACGTGGGGCGCCGTGCTGGCAACGATCGCGACCTTTGCCATCTTCGGTCTTCTGTTTGCAACACCCCTTTACTTCCAAATTATCCAGGGGGCGGATTCGTTATCGACCGGTTTGCGTCTGCTTCCGTTGATCGGTGGATTGATCGTCGGGGCCAAAATAGCGCAAAGCCTCATATCCGGTTCCGGAGCCAAAGTCATTGCAGCGATAGGATTCGGCGTAATCGCGGTCGGTTTGGTAATTGGAGCAATGACCGGAGTAGATAGCGGGTATGGTTACGCCGCGATATGGATTACGATAACGGGGTTTGGACTAGGAATGGTCATGCCGACTTCGATGGACGCCGCGCTTGGAGAACTATCCGCCGAAAGAAGCGGCATAGGATCCGCGCTTATTATGGTGATGCGCCAAGTCGGCGGAGCGTTCGGCGTTGCCTTGCTGGGTACCGCGCTTAACTCCACGTATCGATCCCAGTTGGATCTGGGCGGCGTTTCGGATTCCGTCGCCGAAACCGTCCGTCAGAGCGTAGTAATGGGATCGATGATCGCAGATCGAATGTCTTCGGATTCTCTGCGGCTAACCGTGCATCAATCGTTTGTTCAAGGAATGGATATCCTTCTTATCATTTGCGGCGGATTTGCTATTGCGGGCTTGGTTCTTACCATATTGTTCCTACCTCGAACATCCGATGCGCATCCGTCTAAGCAAGCGGTTAAGCTCGACCTATAACGTTGCCCATACCTCCCAAAAAGGGTAAACTGATAGGGAACATAAAAGAGTAACCGGGAGGCACGCGCGTGTTAACAGACGATCAGCCTAAGATCGGGCTTCGCGAGCGGAAAAAGATAAAGACTCGGGAAACGATCCAGCAGAACGCCATTCAACTTTTTCGCGAGCAAGGATATCAAGAGACGACGATCGAGCAGATCGCCGAACGCTCGGAAATATCCCCCAGCACTCTATTCCGTTATTTTCCGACGAAGGAAGCACTCGTGTTGAGCGACGAATTCGATCCGTTACTCATTGAATATTTTCGAAAGCAGCCACGGCAGTTAACTCCGATACAAGCTTTCCGCCAAACGATCAAAGATGCAGCGGGTCATATTTCAACGAGTCAACGTCGGGCCATTAGAGAACGGATGGAATTGATCATGTCGATCCCGGAGTTACGGGGAGCTAATATGAGCCAAACTTCTGAAACTTTGGTTATGATTGCTGGATTGATCGCGGAGCGAGAAGGGAAGTCGAGTAGCGATCTTGCGGAACTTGCGCTTGCTGGGGCTATCGTAGGGGCGGTACTAGGGGCACACATGTATTGCGTTCAGCATCCCGAAGCGGATTATATCGATGTGATCGAACAAATAGTAGCGAAGCTGGATGATGGATTCTGAACAGCGGATTCAACAAAAAACTACGACCCTAAAGGGATCGTAGTTTTTTGTCTTCAGTAGTAATCAAGCCTCGTAATTGAATTGCCAGGTAATCCCGAACTTATCTGTTATACTGCCATAACATTTGCTCCAAAATGTTTCTTGAAGCTCCATGCCGACCTTACCGCCTTCTTTTAATCGATGAAAGGCGGTTTGAACTTCTTCCAAGCTGTTACTTACTATGGATAGACTAATATTGTTACCTGTAATGAATGGCATGCCGGGGAACACATCGGAGAACATGACATTACTTCCGCTAATATTAAGTCGCGCATGCATAATTAAATTTTTGGCTTCTTCGGGAAGTTCGAATCGGGGGTCCGGCGGATGATCGCCAAAAGTCATAAAGGGAGGCTTACCCGTTCCGAAAACTTGCGCGTAATACTCGACTGCTTCACGACAATTTCCATTGAAATTCAAATAGACGTCGACAGACATTTGCCTCGCTCCTTCGCCAGATATTTGGAATGCTCCACATCATTATAGGGATTTTTATTCGATTTATACAAACCTTCGATTATTGAATTTGCACCGTTATTTTATAAATAGATCACATTAAATAGAATAATACGTTAGAATGGATGGGGATATCTAAGGAATAAATCGGCAATTCCCTATCCATGGAATGATAGAAAGCGAAGTGGTAGCTTGAGCGTAATGGAAGTGATCGTTCCTATATTTACTCATTTAGTACCGATACTCTTTTTTGTATATATGGGCATTGAAGTACTGATGCGTAACTCGAAAAAGGTCGAGCATCGTCTGGTGAGCCTTACTTCGTTATGCTTTTTGCTGTTGTTCATGGAAGAATACGTAAGAAACCAGCTCCCTTTGGACTATAGCCCGGAGCTAGCCGCGAAATGGTTCAGCACGATAGGGATTTTGATTCCCGGGATTGGCTTTCATTTATTCATAAAGCTATCAAACTTAGACAAGAAGCTGCCGCGATTTGTATACCCGTATTTATTTTATTTACCTGTTCTGTTCGTTCTCGTCAATCTATTCACCAACGATAAAATGATATCCGCGAATGAATTTTATCATGAAGGCTTATGGAAACTGCCTGTATATAACAAACCTTATTACATAGCGATGACGGCAAGTATCGTTAATAATTTGTTATATTTGATTCCGCTTATGAAAGTCAGAGCCAACGCCAAGACGAGAGAGCTTAGGGAAATCTATCATCAATTGATCTTTGGCGTCCTCATATCCGCAACCTGGTTTACCGTGTTCGGGTTGATTGATTTCGGAAGCAGCTTACCGCCTTATCCTTATTTGTACGGCGGCGTGTTATGGTGTTTCTTCCTCCGTCAGACGATGAAGAAATACGATTTCCTCAATTTCGTCGACAAGCGGTACGAGAAAATGTTTAACCTGAACCCCGCGGCGATCTTGCTCCTAGACCATCAAGGAAATATAAAAGAAGCCAATCCAAGTGCCAAGCAATTGTTCGATCGCTTTCGACTCGATTATGCTGAATTTTATGCTTTGATTAGCGAAGAGATAAGACAGCGAATTCATAATTTAGAAGCGATAAGCCATGTGGAGATGACGCTCCATAATGGAGATCATCGATTGGACGTTCTAATAGACGGCGATTATTTAATGGTAGAGTACCAGCCTTACATTATTCTCATTTTGCGCGATATTACGAAGCAGAAGGAAGATCAAAGAGAAATTACGTTTCTTGCCTATCATGACCCTCTGACGAGGCTTCCTAATCGCAGATACTTCTATGACAACTTAGAATCGGCGATCCAAGAGGCTGGAAATCTACAACATAAACTTGCCGTCGTTCTGATCGACCTTGATTACTTTAAAGAAATTAATGATAAATACGGACACCAATTCGGAGATCAAGTATTAATGCACGTGGCCAACAGGATTCAAGAAACGATTGCCCCTGATGGGATGGCAGCGAGATTGGGAGGGGATGAATTTGTGTTCTTTATTCCTTCGGTTACCTCGATGCTGCAGGTTGAAAGTATGATTCATCATCTGCAAAATTCATTGGAGCAACATGAGCTCTTGCATGCGCAACATCCGATTTCCCTGAGTATGAGCATCGGTGCGAGCCTCTTCCCGGACAATGGGAAGGATGGGGATGCTTTGCTTAATAGCGCGGACAAGGCGATGTATAAGGTTAAACACAAAGGTAAAAATGCTTATCATATATTAACTTGAATAGCATTGTTGCAGCAGGTTGTTATAAGGATCTGATGACGACAGCACCGATAGGGTCATCGTAACTGCTTAGGTAATGGGAATAAATACAATTCAAAGTTCGACCATTATTTAACATAATAAGTATATTTTTATTGGAGATTTTTTTGTAGCCCTTCTATGATGAGTTCATGCATATTTTTACCAACGCGCATACATCAGGGGGAGAGTCATGAGATCGGTAAGGACGAAGTTACTTGGATCGTTTTTAATCGTGTTTATTTTTGTCGTCGTGCTTGGAGTCAACGGCTTAACGCAAATTAAGAAAATGGGGGATTTTACGAAGGACGTCACAACGAATTGGTTGGTCGGTATCGAAGTAATCAATCAAGTGAACATGAACATCGAGCAATTTTTAGGGAATTACTACCAAACGTTAAACGTGAAAGATCCCGAGCAAATGAAGAAAATAGATGAGTCGAACAATACGCTTATTGCCTCTATTGAAAGCGGTATTTTGAAATATGGAGACACTGTAGGAGATGGAGACAGGGAGGCCTATGGGACCCTTAATGAAGCATGGGGACGTTTTCAGAATGGCCTCGCCGTATCGAAGTCGACTACGGCAAGCAAGGAAGAACTTGCTCAAGCGACAAAGGATGTGGGACAGGCTTTTACGGATCTAAGAGGATCGGTAAATGCTTTGATTACATATAATCACGATGGCGCTGTTCAAAGCCAGACGGATAGCGATAACATCTACACGAAAACATCGTCGGCACTATTTTATCTGGGTATCGCCATTTTGCTCGTTATCGGATTATTGGCATGGGCACTGATCGTGAACTTGACTAGGCCTTTAAGAGCAACAACGAATTTAATGAATCGAATTTCCATGGGCGATCTTAAAGTAGATCCTCTCGTGATCAACCGGAAGGACGAATTCGGGGTCATGATGGAATCCGTGAATAGAACGTTGGCCAACCTGCAATTGTCGGTCAAACAAATGCAAGAAGCTTCCACTTCGGTAGCGAATGCATCCGCTCAACTGTATGCCAGCTCCGAACAAAACTCCGAAGCGGCAAGACACGTATCGGAATCGATCGGACAAGTGGCCATCGGATCCGAGGATCAGGCAAATACGGCAACCGAATGCGGTCGCGTCATTGACGAGATGGCAGACGGCGTTCAGCGAATCGCGGAGACGACAGGCGAGGTTTCGGAATTGTCTCAGAACGCTGCGACTCGCGCGAACGTAGGATTAGAGCGTATCGAAGATGTAACGGATAGAATGCATAGGGTGTACCAATCCGTTGAACGCTCCAGCGATACGATCGGCAAGCTGGAGGAGCAATCCCAGCAGATTAGCGAGATTTCCGCATTAATAAGCGATATCGCCGCACGTACGAATTTGTTGGCTCTGAATGCCGCGATAGAAGCTGCTCGCGCCGGAGAACACGGCAAAGGCTTTGCGGTCGTAGCCGGGGAAGTTCGCAAACTGGCTTCCCAGAGCGATGAGTCTTCCCAAGGCATTATCGAACTAATAGCTTCTATTCAGCTAGACACGGTTAGCGCGGCTGCCACGATGAAGAAAAGCCTTGCCGAAGTTCAAGAAGGTGTCGTAGCGGTTGAGCATGCCGAGCAAGCCTTCAAGGAAATCGTCGTATCGACCGGCGAAGTTTCCAGTCGAGTTCAGGAAGCGGCAGCGGCAGCGGAGCAACTTGCGGCAAGCTCAGAGGAAGTCGCGGCGTCGATCGCGAATATGGGACATATCGCGAGGCAAACTGCCGGAATGTCGCAGCAGGTCGCGGCAACAACGGAAGAACAATTGGCTTCCAGCGAAGAGATGACTAACTCCTCTCAGACTTTGTCGGGAATAGCTAAAGATCTTAAGACAATCGTAAGTAAATTCACGGTTTAATTAAACAACGAAAGGCGTGAAAGAAGTCATGAAGTATAGTTCATTAGGAAGATCCGGTCTCAAAGTAAGCAAGCTTTGTTTGGGTACGATGAACTTCGGCGTGGATACGGACGAGAAAGAGTCGTTCCGCATTATGGATGCCGCATTGGATGCAGGCATCAACTTCTTTGATACCGCGAATATTTACGGTTGGGGCGAGAATGCCGGAAGAACGGAAGAAATTATCGGGCGCTGGTTCGCGCAAGGCGGAGGACGCCGGGAAAAAGTCGTGTTGGCCACCAAGTTCTACGGAGATATGAGCGACTCTACGGACGGTCCCAACACGGATCCCGGATTATCCTCGTATAAGCTGCGCCGCCATCTCGAGGGCTCGCTTAGACGGTTGCAGACCGATCATATCGAACTATATCAGATGCATCACGTTGATCGCCAAGTTTCTTGGGATGAATTATGGGAAGCCTTCCGCGTCGTGCTGAATCAAGGCAAGATCGGATATGTCGGCTCTAGTAATTTTGCCGGACGAGACTTAGTTAAAGCCCAGTATGAGGCCAAGTCTAACCGAATGCTGGGATTGGTTAGTGAGCAGCACAAGTATAGCTTGTTATGCAGGCTACCTGAACTAGAAGTATTGCCTGCCGCGGAAGAGCTTGGCATCGGTGTAATCGCATGGAGCCCGCTAGACGGCGGATTGCTTAGCGGACATGCCTTGAAGCCGATCGAAGGCTCCAAGAGAGCGAACAACCCGGAACGAGTGGAGAAGCATCGCGAACAGCTTCTTGCGTTCGAAGCGCTATGCCGAGAGATCGGAGAACAAGAAGCGAACGTTGCATTGGCTTGGACGTTGGTACAGCCTTCTATGACCGCACCGATTATTGGGCCGAGAACGCTTGAACAATTACAAACGGCACTACGCGTTGTAGATATCTCGTTAGATGAGTCTACGCTTAACAGATTAGACGAAATTTTCCCCGGCCCCGGAGGTTCAGCCCCTAAAGCCTACGCATGGTAATGTTTAGATTAGATTAACAGCTCATATTAAAGGCGATTTCTATCCGATTATCGATCGGTGAGAAATCGTCTTTTTATTATGCGTACATTTTTCACAAATATCGAAAATGTTCACTATGAAATCCATTGATTTGTTCATCTTTTACGCAATGTTGCTCTACCCCGAAGACAAGGTGCGACCTTAGACTGAGGTCATGCCATCCAGTTGAGCAGAACGCTTTCCACAAGGGAGGAACAGCCTTTCAATCCGACTGAACAATTAACAGTTCACACGAGTGAACAAAGAGGGGGACCCTACTTCTTATGCCGACTAGAAAAACATTTATTCGCGAACTGATCACTAATCGGATTTTGTTTATAATGCTGCTCCCAACGATCGTATTCTTCCTTATTAACTCTTACGTCCCAATGGTGGGAATTTACTATGCGTTTACTCGATTCGATTTCAATACAAGCCTGTTTAATAGCCAATTCGTTTGGTTCGACAATTTCGAATTTTTATGGAAATCAGGCATCCTAACGAAGCTAACTTTGAACACGCTCGGTTATAATCTCGCTTTTATCTTGTTCGGTAATATTCTCGCCATTATATCCGCGGTTCTGTTAAGCGAATTGAAGTTGAAATGGTTCAAGAAGCTGGCTCAATCGATCATGTTCTTACCTTACTTCATTTCCTTCGTCATTCTTAGCGTCATCGTCTATAACTTGTTCGGTTACGAGAACGGTTTTCTCAATACCTTCCTGAAATCATTCGGCTTGGAACCCGTGGACGTATACAATACGCCTTGGTTATGGGTCATACTCGTTGTCGTCTTTTATATATGGAAAAACTTAGGATACAGCATGATTATTTATTTGGCGGCGATTACGGGAATAAGCGAGGAGTATTACGAAGCGGCGAAAATCGATGGAGCCAATATTTTTCAGCGAACGTGGTACGTAACGATTCCTATGCTGAAGACGACATTCATCGTACTTTTGCTATTCGCTCTGGGGAGCATCATGAAGGGGCAATTCGATCTGTTTTATCAATTGATCGGCAACAATGGAGTTCTATATAACGCGACTGATATTCTCGACACATACGTTTACCGCTCGCTTAAAGTGACCTTCGATATCGGAATGGCAAGTTCAGCAGGGTTGTATCAATCGTTGTTCGGATTCGTGCTTGTCATGACAGTCAACTCTATCATTCGTAAAGTAAACGAAGATTACGCCTTGTTCTAAGGGGGGACGAACTTGAAGATCAAAGAGGATAAATATACGGGATTGTTCCATACCATTGCGTTTGCGGTAATCATCTTAGCCGCGGCAGCTTGCCTATTTCCCTTCCTATTAGTCATTTCCGCTTCATTTACCCAGAATGAATCGATAGTGAAGGACGGCTTTCATCTTATTCCCAAAGTTTTTTCTCTTGAGGGCTATCGCTTAGTGTTTCGCTTTCCCGAACATATTCTGCGCGCTTATGGGGTTACGGCATACACGACTATCGTCGGAACGCTGCTAGGATTGCTGTTCATTACGATGGCAGGTTACGTTCTGCAACGCAGAGATTTCAAATACCGCAACGGATTTTCCTTCTTCATTTATTTCACGACGCTTTTCGGTGGGGGGCTGGTGCCGTGGTATATCCTCCTGACTAAGCATCTTCAACTGACGGATACTTACACGGTGCTTATTTTTCCGGGATTAATGACTCCGTTTCTAATCATACTGATGAAAAATTTCGTCCGTTCCGCAGTACCGGAGGAAATCATCGAATCCGCTAAAATCGACGGAGCAAACGATTTCAAAATCTACTACCGGATCGTACTTCAATTGTCGATGCCCGGCATAGCAACCGTCGGACTGTTTTTGGCGCTGGCCTACTGGAACGATTGGTTTCTTTCATCGCTTTTCATTAACGATCAAGATATGTACCAGCTCCAGTTTTATCTCTACAACGTAATCAACACGATTCAGTTTGTTAACCAACTGGGAGCGGGTACGGGCATATCCCTAGGCGGAGACATTCCGACGGAATCGACCAAGATGGCCATGGCCATTATTGCAACCGGACCTATCGTGTTCCTCTATCCATTTGTGCAGCGCTACTTCGTGAAAGGTTTGACGATCGGGGCCGTAAAAGGCTAGAACCTAGGTTAATACCGTAGAGGAATTAGTGTCCTCTACGGCTAACATATTAAACACACGCAAAGGGAGGATTCAAATGAAGAAGAAAGGCAAGCTCTTATCATCGGTACTAGCCAGCTTTATGATCGTGTCCGCGCTCGCGGGTTGTAGTGGCAACGACGGAAATAAAGCAAGTCCTAGCGATTCCGCGGCAAGTAAAGCTGCGCCGTCCGAATCCGCTTCGGCTTCCTCGGCCTCAAACGAAACAGGACTTGATACATCCAAGAAGGTCGAGCTTCAGTTCTATATGCTCGGGGACGCGCCAAAGGATTTACCCGCCATTCAAAGCGAGATTAACAAGATGGCGTTAGAAGATCTGAATGCGACCGTTAAATTCAACTTTACTTCTTGGACCGATTGGGACCAGAAGTACAAGCTCCTCCTGTCTTCCGGCCAACCGGTAGACCTGATCTTTACGGCGGATTGGACCCAATACCAATCCTATGCGAAGAGCGGTGCCTTCCTCCCGCTAGATGATCTTCTTCCGGCAGCGGCGCCCAAGCTCCAAGCATTCGTGCCTCAAGACATGTGGGATGCGGTCAGAATCGAAGGGAAAATCTATACCGTTCCCGCTACTTACAAGGAATACGTAAACAACGGCTTCGTCTATCGCGAAGATCTTCGCGAGAAGTACAATCTACCAGTACCTAAAGACATTACCAGCTTTGAAGCTTATCTTGACGGGATCAAGGCAAACGAGCCCGGCATCCAACCGCTTTCGATGAATTCGGACGTCAGACAGAACCTGATGGACGTTTTCCGGGAAGTCAATGACGATACGATCGGCGGACCGCTTCCTTACGGAATCGGGATTAAATACAATAAACCGGGCGAGTTTTATTCCTATTGGGGTTCTGACGAGCAGAAGAAAGACCTCGAAACGGTTCAGCGCTGGCAACAAAAAGGATTTTTCGCCAAAAACGTCCTGAACGTCAAAGACACGCTGCAAGATCCGATTACAAGCGGCAAAGCCGCTGCGATTCTAGGAGATAATCCGACCCGTTACAACGATACGATGAGTAAAATGCAGTCCACCCATCCGGATTGGAAGCTGGGCTACACTCCATACGCGGAATCTAGAGGATTTGCAACGCCGGTACATCCGATCCATAACGGATTTGCCATTCCGCAAAGCAGTAAAAACCCCGAGAGAGCGCTTGCCTTCTACGAGAAGATGGTTACGGACAAACGATATAATCAATTAACGCAATACGGTATCGAAGGGAAGAACTATACAGTAGAAGACGGATACTATAAAATGGTTGGCGACAACACGTCTAACGGCTTCTTGCGCGAAGGCATGCAGGGCTGGGCATGGAGAAACCCTGAATTCATGTTGTTCGATAAGAGCTACGATGGGGTAAAAGCGATATTCGATAAGCTCGATGCCATTGCCAAACCGGATTTGTTCACGGGATTCGTCGAGGATTACTCCTCCTATCAGCCTGAGAGAGCGGCCCTAGAACAAGTCGAGAAGCAGTACTTCTATCCTTTGTATGCCGGTCTTGTTAAAGACATTGACGAAGGGATTAAGACCGCCATGGACAAGGCGAATAATGCCGGACTCCAGAAAATACAAGCTTCATACAAGCAGCAGTGGTTGGATTACGTAGCGAAGAACGGAATTAAATAAGGCATGAGGAACGTTCAGTAATAGAAGTGCCGAGTTCCTAAGCGACGCTTAGGGGCTCGGCGTTTTGTCCAATTGACTACAGGGTGAAACGTAAATGAATTGGAGGTGGACGGTATGCGCCTTATGAAAGCTAGGGAGGGCAACGGGATATACGGCAAGCTGTTGCTCAGCATCGTTTTGTGTACGGCTTTGACGCTGACCGTTTCCTCTACGGTTTTAATCTTGTTTTTTAATCGGATCGTGCTCAATCAAGCTTACGAATCAGATCTAGACAACTTAACGTTAACGAGCCGTGAAGTGCTTAACATGACAGAAAGCGCTCAATCGCTTACTTTTCAAATTTATCGGAATATCAATGTCATGAAGCTTTTGTTTTATTCGAATCCGAATATTTACGATACGATTGGTGCGATGGGGGAGTTGTCCAATTATTTGAACTCCATGCCGTATATCGAATCGATTTACGTATATAATCCTAAGTCATCCAACGTTTATATCGCATCCAATACTGGGCAGAACGGCGTTCTTACCAAAAATGAACTCACCGACAAAGATATCTTGGATCTACTTGACCATTATAAGGATTACAAACCGTTCAGTCCCGTACCGCGGACGTACAAAATCGGGGATTCCGCAGATGAGATTAAAAGCGTTTACACTTACTTATGTTACGACGCAATAGGCGCCAAGGGCGGTGTTAACTCCGCTATTATCGTGAACATCTCGGCGGAATGGATTAATAAGGATATCGGAAACCGCAATACCGCCGATGCGGGACAATCTTATATTATCGATAATCGCGGAATGCTGTTGAACGGGGAGGAATTACGGCCAGCCATTTCCGACTCCATTCTCGGGACCGTTCTGGGCACGGAAGAAGCAGGGTTTCGAATTAAGAAAGTCGGTGGGGAAAAGTCTTTCATATCCTATACCAAACCGGATTCTTTGGAATGGAGATACGTTCGCGTGACACCTTATCATTTAATTACGAAAAAGGTGAACGAGATCTTATGGACAACCATCTGGATCGCTGTCGGAATAGTCGTCGCGGGGCTATTCAGCTCCTGGTACCTATCCCGCAGGCTCTATGTTCCTTACGGAAATTTAGCTAATCGAATGCATATGCTTGAGAACGAAAAAAGAAACAATTTATATACGATACGCCAACAGTTTTTACGGAGCCTCGTTCAAGGAACCGAAGCCATCAATATCAAATCGCTTCGCTCCAAAATGACCGAATGGGGAATAACCGTTGATTTTCACAAAAAATACAGGCTTATCTTGTTGAGAATCGACGGTTTTCGTGAATTCACAGAACAGAAGGGCACGGATCTACGGGTGTATAAGTACGCTATGATGAACATCGGCTCTGAGCTTGCCGTGCAATCCTTTTCAGTTGAGACCGTCGAGCTGGAAGAGGATCGCGTATTGCTTATCGTAGGCGAATCGTCCAATGCGGATATCGAGAACGAAGGGTATCTTCATTCCTTGCTGCTCCAGATCCGGCAAGCGGTGCTTGAGCATTTGAAGATCGGAATATCGATGTCGTACTCTCCCATTCAAGACCAAGTATTGCAATTGCATTCCTCTTTCAAGCATGCGAACGAGGCATCCAACCATCGCTTTTTTTCCGGCCATGGGGCTATCATACGTGTTAAGGATATCGAATTGATGAGTGCGGAGAATTATGTATTTCCGGTAGATAAGGAGAAAAAACTAGTAGATTTAATGATGGCAGGCAGGATGGAAGAGGCAAAGGCTATTTGCCGAAGCATGGTTAGTGATACTAGCGCTTATCCGCTTCGCGTAGCGCAATCTGCCGTAACCCGTCTTACCATTACGATCAATAACGTCATTCATACGTTTCAGAAAAATCGGATCATGGATACCGAAACCGGTAAGGAGTTATCGATTCCACCAATTGAGCAATTCGAAACGATTTGGGAGCTTGATAGGTTCTTCGACAAAATATTCGATGATCTGCATGAGAAGCTAGATGGCAAACGCAGCATGAAACAGGAGGAATTAATTCGGAGGATCAACGAAACCATAGACATAAATTTTGCTGACCCTAACCTCAGCATTAACGGGATTGCCGACGAATTTGATATTTCTCCAAGTTATTTGGGCAAGATTTACAAGCAATTTACCATGAATGCTTTGCTTGACGTCATCAATAGAGTCAGAATCGAGAAGTCAGCGGAGCTGTTGCGATATACGGACAAACCGATAGCCGAGATTGCCGACAAATCGGGATTTACTAACTCATCGTATTATTACAGAATGTTCAAAAGGCATTACGGATTAACGCCCACCGACTTCCGTAAAAGCGTGGGAATTAATAAACAGGACCGGCATGGTTAGCCGACAACAAAACCCCGCATCGGTTGACCCGATGCGGGGTTTATGACGTTACTGGCTAATATCCGCCCAAATCTCGTCTTCGACATCCAGCTGGATTTGCGAAGGGTAGACGCGTTGCCCGAACTCTTGGAGCACGTAACGCATGATGGCTTCCTTGATGTTAGCCTCGATTAGGAAGCGGCTGCGTCCTTGAACCCAAACTTCGGCACTGAAGCCTTGTTCCTCATCATAGAGCAACTCTACTTCAACGGACTCGACGGGAATCTCATGCCGCTCCGCCAGGTGAAGGCAAACGGCATTGACGATCTGATCCATTGTTAGTCGCATGATCGGTTACCAACGGCGCTGGTTAGGATTCTGCGACTGCCTGCGGCGTTTAATCGCATCGTAGATCCCCCTGAACACCATGAATAAGACGAACAACGCGGCTACGTTAACGAGCAATCCGATCATGTTGCCGAAAAATCCGGAACCGAACATGCCGCCGAACAACAATCCTGCCAGACCGCCGATCATTAGGCCTTTCATGAAGCTGCCCCCGCTGAAAAATCCGGGTTTCTTATTCGTACCGGCTGAAGCCGTTGTAGAAGATTTATTTGTAGTGGAGCTCTTGCTCACACTATCCTGAGATTGAGCTGGTGTTTTGTTGAACGATTTTTTACCTGAGCTAAACGATCTTGGTCTTGCATCCGCACTGTCGGCCGGAACTGCGACGGCAACGGTGAATGCGAATAAGCTAAGCACGAGCAATGCTTTTTTCCACATGGTGTTGGTTCCTCCTGCGATGGTTGTAATAGTTTACGATAGTTTCATACGTAGGATGGACATAGAAGGTTTCAAATAAGATAGGGATGCCAGCTAGTGAATTATGGGTTATGCTTGAAATGAAAGCTGAAGAGAGAAAAAGAGGAGTAAGACGATGACGAAGATGATTACGTATCCCATCGAATATATTAGATATTTAGCGGAGTATAACGGATCCCGGGACTATTTCGAGTGCCATGAAATTATGGAGGAATATTGGAAGGAAAATCCCGATTCGGAGTATGTTACCTGTTGGCTTGTTCTTATACGCATTTCGGTTTGTCTGTATCATGCACGTCGCGGGAATTGGACAGGAGCGATTAAGCTTATGGGCAAAGCGGCGGGGGAAGCGAGTGCGGAGCAGTTCGACCGATTGGGGATGGATGGGAAAGAGCTTGTCGCCAAACTAAGGCAAGCAGCAAAACGCTGGACAGAGCCAGACGTTACTTATGAAGATATTGAATTGCCTATTCGCGATGAAAGCTTGCGCGAAACCGCGCAACGTCTATGTCGTAAACTCGGTTATAAGTGGGGCACTCCCGGCCTGGAAGCAGGAGACGAGATCATTCACCGGCATTTGACAAGAGACCGAAGCGAAGTCACGCAAGCTAGGGCTGAATCCGCAAAGCTCAAAGCGCTTAGTCGTGGATTTGTAGATATTGATAGCCGTCCGTGACCATCTCGAGCTCTCCCGTATCCGGATGAATAATCAACCCGTGCACGGGCGTGCCGGGCGGGAGCAGAGGGTGGTTGCGCACGATATCGACGCTGTTCTCGACGCTCTCCCTGACGCTGTCGAAGCCCGTTAGCCAACGATTGAGGTTAATGCCCGAATGGCGCAGCGTGTGGATGACATGCTGTTCTACTCCGCGAGCTTCCATATGTGCCACGACGTTGTTCGGGTCGATTCCGGTCATGCCGCATTCATGATGGCCAATGATAAATACTTCATTGGCGTTAAGTTCATATAATGCGACAAGGATACTCCGCATAATATTGCCGAATGGGGAAGTTAAAATTGCGCCGGCGTTTTTGATGATTTTGGCATCGCCGTTCTTTAGGTTCATCGCTTTTGGGAGCAGTTCCGTTAATCGAGCATCCATGCAAGTTACGATAACTACGCGCTTGTCGGGAAATTTGGTCGACGTCAAATATTCTTCGTATGCTTTACTTTCCACGAAATCTTTGTTGTAAGCCATGATCTGATCTTTAATCCGCAAAGCCATTCCCTCCAGTTTAATCTAGATCGCGGCGTCCGCCGTGCGTTTGTCTTCCAGCTTCAATCGGTTGCTATAGATCTGCCCATCGCTTGCTAACTGGAAAGCACGCTTGTCCGGCAGGTATGTCACGCGCATCTGTTCATCGAAAAAGACTTCGTGACGCTTCTCGTAGCTTACGTTGAAGTGGTTGCTTTCCGCATGCAAATCGTCGGAATCCGGCGCAAGTACCGCCCAGAACGTCGCGACACCGTTCATAGAACAGCCGCAGCCCTCGGAATCGGATACAAGTTTCCAAGTCGTGGCGTCTGTGCCGAATCTAGCTTGTACTTCTAGTATGGCTTGTTCGCTCCAATGTATTTTCATCCCAACACTCCTTTCTCCATGAAGCTCGTTAAACCTGTTATTTTTTAACTTAGTAAGTTGATTATAAATTTTGCTGAGGGTATGATCAAGTTGACAATATCCATTAAAGGAAGGTCGTGAACCCATGAGTACAGCGGACACGGCGACATTATCGCCATTGCAGCGCTTTCGCGAACGAATCAATCAAATCAAACAATACGAAGAAATATTAGGTGTCGTCTATTGGGATATGAGGACGGGCGCACCGCGCAAAGGGATTGAGCTGCGGTCGGAAGCGGTAGGCGCGCTTTCTTCCGAATCGTTTAAGCTATCCACATCCGATGAGATGGGAGAATTGCTTGCAAAACTCAACGAACCGGAACTGCAAGCGGAATTAAGCGAAATCGACCGTCGGCTCGTAGCGGAAACATCCAAGGAATACGAACGAAACCGGAAAATACCTCCCGAGCTATATCGTGAGTACGTCGTTCTGACTTCTCAAGCCGAATCCGCATGGGAAGAAGCCAAGGAAAATAACGATTTCGCAGGTTTTGTTCCTTATTTGGAGAAAATCATTGCGATTAACCGCCAATTTATCGAGCTTTGGGGCGTTAAGACGACTCCATACGATACGTTATTGGATATGTACGAACCGGGCCTTACGACAGTCGAATTGGATCGATTGTTCGGAGAGCTCAGGGCTCGTCTCGTTCCGTTAGCGGAACAGATCGCGAACTCCAGCAATAAACCTAATACTTCATTCTTGGAAGGAACATTCGACAAAGAGGCGCAGAAGAAGTTCAGCAAGCTTATCTTGAAGGACATGGGATACGATTTCGAAGCCGGCAGGCTCGATGAGAGCGTCCATCCGTTCGCGACGGGGTTAAGCATCGGCGACGTGAGAATTACAACGCGTTATTTGCCGGACGATATTACCAGCGCGCTGTTCGGAACGATTCATGAAGGCGGTCATGCCTTATACGAACAAAATATTAATCCCGAGCTTGCTCGCACGACGTTGAGCACGGGGACGTCGATGGGCATTCACGAGTCGCAATCCCGGTTGTGGGAAAATATTGTCGGACGCAGCCTCGGCTTCTGGACTCGATATTTGCCGGATTTGAAAGAACATTTCCCGGGCCAACTGGATGGCGTTACGGCGGAAGAGTTCTACAGAGGGATCAACGTTGTGCAACCATCGCTCATTCGGATCGAAGCGGATGAACTGACGTATAATCTTCATATCATGATTCGGTATGAGATCGAGAAAATGCTGTTCAACGAAAATTTGAATCCGCGCGACTTGCCTGAAGTGTGGAACAAAAAATATTCCGAAGCGCTCGGCATAACGCCGGACAATGATTCGGAAGGCGTACTGCAGGACGTTCATTGGTCGGGAGGCGCTTTCGGTTATTTTCCTTCCTATTCGCTTGGTAACATGTACGGGGCCCAGATGATGGATGTTGCCCGTAGAAAGCTTCCTCATCTGGATGATCAAATTGCCGCGGGGCAGCTGCTACCGCTTAAAGAGTGGTTGACGGAGCAAGTATACCAATACGGCAAACTGCTGCAGCCCGCGGAGATTATCGAGAGAATTAGCGGCAAGCCGTTGCAATCGTCCTATTTGTGCGATTACTTGGAAAACAAATATCGGGAAATCTATCGCCTGTAATGAAATAGCGATGTTAGTGGGCTGAGGTAAAAGATGCTAATGGGATTTCGTGTCATCAAAACCGCTGCAGCCACTTTGGCAGCCATCGGAACAGCCATCTTAATCGGAACGGACAACCCGCTAGCGGCTGGGCTGCTAGCGATTCTTGGAGTGGATACGACGCGATGGCGAGGCCTGCGAACCGTATTCGCCCGATTTACGGCGGCTGTTCTCAGCTTACTGCTTGCTTCCGTTCTGTTTGCGGCTATCGGCTTTCATATTTGGGTATTATCCGTATACATTCTCATTGCGTTTCCGTTATTTTCCCGTTTCGGTTTGAAAGACGGACTGGTCACGGGAGCCGTAGTCGTTTTTCATCTCTTCGCTAAAGCGGAAGTAACCGTAAACGCGCTCGTAACGGAAGTGGAATTGCTTGCCATCGGATTAGGTTGGGCTACGCTGTTTAACCTTTTGTATATGCCCAAGTATTACGGGAAGCTGAAAGAGCTGAGGGAGATTACGGAAGCGGGGTTCTCGGACATCTTTCGCCATCTGGCTATCCATTTGCGCAATCCGGATTCGGTATGGGCGGGGGAGGAATTTCTGGCGACGGGCACGGCGATCGAGCAAGGGCTGGAAGTGTCCCAGCGAGCGCGCGAAAATCGGCTAATCCCGCAGGATGAGCCTTGGCAACTGTACTTTAACATGCGGCGCCAGCAACTTGAATCCGTTCAATTAATGATGGAATCCGTGGCATTCGTGTCCCGGCACGTCCCGCAAGCGGAATTAATCGCGCTGCTGTTCGACAGGCTGATGGAGGACGTTAAATCGGATTTTTACGAAGGCGAAACGGAACGTATGCTCGGCGAGTTGGATAATAGTTTTCGAACAATGCCGTTGCCGGTTACGAGAGAAGAATTCGAGATACGGTCTACGCTATTCTATCTTTCCCGTGAATTACGGCGTTATTTGGGTATTGCGAGCCGCGAGAAAAAACAAAAGTCAACTTCTGCCCATGCGATCATACAATGAAAAGTAAAGTCTATCTCGGCTTCATCCGGTTATATCGATGCCGGGAAACGGTTGCGGGTTGCATGAACACATTTTTGTCACTCTAGACGAATGTCCTGCATAGACTTTAAGTGACTTGATCGTATGGAGGAGGTCTACTGAAATGGCTATTGCGGATAAACGGCTGCAGCGCAGGGAAATCATCACGAAGGCGGTTTGCGGCAAAGGCCGTAAGTTCTCGACGATTACCCACACCGTAACGCCGCCGCACCACCCGACCAGCATACTGGGCGCGTGGATTATCAATCATCAGTATGAAGCGGTGAAATCAGGGGACGGAATCGAAGTCATCGGGTCTTACGATATTAACATCTGGTATTCGTACAACAAAAACTCGCAAACCGATGTCGCGAAGGAAACGATCTCTTATGTTGAGCTCGTTCCCCTCTCGTACGTAGATCCGAAGCATCGCTCTTCCACGGAAGAAGTTTCTGCGGAGGCAACGCAGGAGCCTAATTGCGTGGAAGCGACGATCAGTTCCAATGGTTCAGCCGTGCTCATCCGCGTCGAACGGGAATTCGCCGTGGAGATGGTTGCGGAAACGAAGGTGTGTGTCGTAGTAGATCCGAATGGATTCGACGACGACGGGAAAGACGTCGACTTCGGCCTTGGTGATGATGGAGATTTCGAGGATCTCGATTCCGATTTACTGGAAGACGATTTGTAATCGGTTCGATCATCGGCCGGTACTTAAGTCTATGCAGAAGCGGAACATTAGTCGAGGGCGGATGCCCTGTCGGAACAACAGGATAAGCCTGATTGTAGCAGTGGCACACATAGGGAAGGGTCATTCGGCTTCGGCGTTTATGCGCCGCCTGCGGGACGGCCCTTCCCATGTTTCATAGGGGGGCGCCGCATGGAGGAGCAAGATGGGACTGTGTGGTTATACGGCGGCAGGGAAAGTAAGCCTATGGGCGTATGGGAGCAACTTGAATTGCCCGTCCTACGCGATCTCACCTCTGCGAAACCGAACGATTGCGTCATGATGGTTTCTGAGAAGGAACGGGGCGCCAAGGTTACTTCCACGCAGAAATCCCCTTGGCTAATGAATCAGACGGCAGCGTATGTTAATGCTTTATCGAGAAACGAGATGGAACGCCGTCTTCGACGGGAAGGCGTACCTGCCAGCCTAGTCGGGGCCGATAGTAGCGGAACGCCCATCACTGTAGTCGTGTGGGGACACAGCGCGATTGAGATGAGGCGGTCAAACCCGAGTATGAATTTATTTAATGAAGTTAAATATAGCATCAATTCTTGGGATAAAATGTTTATCGCAAAAGAACATCCTTTGTGGAAACCGGCGGAAAGAATGGCCGCGAGGGCGATTTATTTGCTTGGCCTCGACTATGGACGGGTCGATCTTATATTGTCCGAGAAGGGGAAGCTCTTAGTTACGGGAGTGACTTCTGAATTGAAGCCGATAAGCGAAGCTTCCGTTATTCGATTAAGAGACGCGGTCCGAGGGTTCGCAACAGCATGGGCTGCGGAAGTTTCCGAAGGGGTAACGGCCAAGCTTGGCGCCGATCCGGAATTCGTGATGCTATCCCGGGATGGGCGTGTCGTGCCGGCCTCGAGGTATTTTACGCCGGAAGGGGATGCCGGATGCGATTCCGTGAGGATAAGAGGAGAGAAACGCTGGCCGTTGGTGGAATTAAGGCCTAGGCCGACGGTTGATCCGCAGCATTTGACGGCGGACTTGCGACGATTGCTATTCGTTGCTAACGATAGAACGGCTGGAGCTTCTCTCATTTGGAGAGCGGGTGCGTTGCCGGTTCCCGGATTGCCGCTTGGGGGGCACGTGCATTTGAGCGGAGCGACGCTGACGAGCGAACGATTGCGCGCGCTCGATAACGCGGTCGCTTTGCCGCTTCGCTTGCTTGAACCGGTCGAAGCCGCACGCAGGCGTCCCCGTTACGGCTCGCTCGGCGACGTGAGAAGCCAGCCCTATGGCGGGTTCGAATATCGCACGCCTCCGAGCTGGCTTGTTTCCCCGCGTCTGGCGTTTGGGACGTTCGCGCTGGCCAAGCTAGCCGCCGAGCATTCGCGCGAGCTTGCCTCCGACCGTCCATTAGATGAAGAACGCTATAGGGAAGCGTTCTACGCCGGGGACAGGGAGCTACTGTTAATGGCTGCGGCAAGAGTACATCGGTCGATCATGAGAACATCAACCTACGCGGCCCATAAGGAGCCGATCGATTTCCTGTTCGAAGCGATCGCGCGCGGCCGCAGTTGGGATGAAGTCGGCGATTTTCGGCTGAAGTGGCATATCCCGACGTCTTAAACTTGGAGGCTCACAAGCATTAAGCAACATGACCGCAGCTTCCGCCTAAAGTTGGACATGCTTTAATCAAATGATTTTCCAGCACGAATGTTATGGGGGCTATAGCAATGAAGAATACGGAACCAAATCCGGACGCAGAACCGGATATCTCACTTAGGAAAAGGGAGCATATTGAAATATGCCTGCATGAGGACGTGGAAGGCCGAGGCGAGGGAAACGGATTCGATCGGTATAATTTCCGCCATCAGGCTCTCCCGGAACTTGATTTTCGGCAGATCGATACTTCTACAAAGTTTCTATCGCGCAATATGAAGGTTCCGCTAATGATCAGTTCGATGACGGGTGGAACCGACGAAGCCGGACGAATAAACGTGCGCCTGGCGGAAATAGCCGAAGATAGAGGATGGGCTATGGGATTAGGCTCTTTAAGATCAGCTATAGAGTTTCCTCGATCGGCGGCAAGTTTTCAAGTCCGGCAATACGCGCCGAATGTTCCGCTGATTGCTAATCTCGGTGCCGTTCAATTGAACTATCATTATGGAATTGCGGAATGCCGGCAAGTCGTCGAGATGACGGAAGCGGATGCGCTCGTCTTGCATCTCAATGGGCTCCAAGAGCTATTCCAGAATGAAGGGGACATGAATTTCAGCGGATTGCTGGCCAAGATTGAGCGGTTATGCGGAGAGGCGGACTTTCCGGTCGGCGTGAAGGAAGTCGGGTGGGGTATCGACGGTGATACCGCGAGAGCATTGGAGGAAGCGGGCGTTGCATTCATCGACGTAGCCGGCGCGGGAGGCACTTCATGGATCGAAGTGGAGAAATATCGGTCAAAGGACCCCATTAAGAGAGAAGCAGCCAAAGCGTTCGAGGATTGGGGGATACCGACGGCACAATGTATCGAGGAGGCAAGAGAGAGATCTCCCGATGTTGTCTTGATCGGGAGCGGTGGCATGATGAACGGCGTGGATGCGGCGAAAGCGTTGGCGCTGGGTGCAAATCTAGTCTCGTTCGGCAGAGCATTGTTGGCATCTGCGCTACATTCTTCCGATCAACTCGCGGAATTGTTCGCGAGGGTGGAATTTGAACTCAAAGCATCGATGTTCGGCATTGGCGCGGCGAATTTGCAACGGCTTCGTGAAACGAATCGGCTTATTAAGCAACGATAGGTCCGTGAGCTCCATAGCAAGGAGCTGTCGATTGTATCTTTTTGGCCAAATCTGTCCCGGCACATTTCATTTTTGTTATAATGAGATTGAAATTGCTAGGCACTGCTTATGGAATCAGGAGGAAGACCATGGCTGGATATACCCCCATGATGGAGCAATATTTATCGGTTAAGGCGACGGCTAAGGATGCTCTGCTGTTTTTTCGCCTTGGCGATTTCTATGAAATGTTTTTCGAGGATGCGATAACCGCATCGCGGGAATTGGAAATTACGCTAACGGGTCGCGGAGCGGGGCAAGAGGAAAGGATTCCGATGTGCGGCGTGCCGCACCATGCGGCTGAAGGATACATAGCTAGATTGATTGAAAAAGGATATAAGGTAGCCGTCTGCGAGCAAGTGGAGGATCCGGCTAGCACGAAGGGAGTCGTTAAGCGGGAGATCGTTCGGATCGTTACGCCGGGTACGGTTATGGATTCGAAAATGCTAGGCGACGCATCGAACAATTTTATCGTCGGAGCTGCGCAGCAAGACGGCCGCGTCGGAATCGCCGCGTGCGATCTGACGACAGGCGAGCTGTACGTCACTTCATTCGCCGAATCGCGTGAAGCGGTTAAGAACGTGATGAACGTATACAGGCCATCGGAAGCGGTAGGAGACGAAGCTTCGATCGCCGCGATCAACGCCGATCTTAATCCGACCTCCCGCAGCTTGCTGACTACCGTAAGGGAACAATTCGACCTGACGAGACTAGCGGGCCAATTTCCAGATGAGCCGTGGAGCACCCATGAAGCGGTACGCCAGCAGGCGGTCTCGCGGCTGATTTCTTATCTGGACGAGACCCAGAAGCGTTCGCTTACCCATCTTCGGGCGGTCAAAGCGTACGACTCCGAAGCTTACATGTCGCTAGACGCCTTCACGAGACGCAACTTGGAACTGACCGAAACCGTTCGCGACCGTTCGCGCAAAGGCTCGTTGCTGTCGCTACTCGATCGGACAAGGACGGCGATGGGCGCTCGCTTGCTGAAGCGCTGGATTGACCAGCCCTTGCTGAACCGCGAAGAAGCGGAGCGCAGGCTGGACGCCGTGGAAGCACTGAATCGGGATTGGATTAAGCGTAAGGAGCTCCGGGATGAACTGGGCGAAGTTTACGACTTGGAACGTCTTGCGGGAAGAATCGCATACGGAACTGCCAACGCGCGGGATTTGAACGCCCTGAAAAATTCCTTGAATCGCATTCCCTCGATTCAAGCGTTATGCCAAAGCCTTGATACATCTCCGTTGAACGCGTTAGCGGATCGTATGGACGCTTGCGCCGATATTGCGGGCGCGATTGAACGGGCTATCGCGGACGAGCCTCCCGTGACGTTGAAGGATGGAGGGATCATCCGTCCCGGCTACGATAAGAAGCTCGACGAGCTCCGCGAAGCGAGCCAGAACGGCAAGCAATGGATTGCCGAGTTGGAACGTAGGGAAAGGGAAGCGACGGGCATCAAATCTTTGAAAATCGGCTTTAACAAAGTGTTCGGCTACTATTTGGAAGTGACTCGCGCCAATCTGATCAACCTTCCCGAAGGGAGATACGAGCGGAAGCAGACGCTTGCCAACGCCGAGAGATATGTGACTCCCGAGCTTAAGGAGAAGGAAGCGTTAATCCTTGAAGCGGAAGATCGGATGTTCGATCTGGAGTACGAAAGCTTCATTGCCTTGCGGGACAGCATTGCTAGCCAGATGGCGAGATTGCAACGGTTGGCAGAAAGCGTCGCAGCGCTGGATGTTCTACAGTCATTCGCGGAAGCGAGCGCGGAGCGTAGATATACGCGCCCAACCTGGACGGATGGCGAAGGTTACGATCTAACGATTGAAGAAGGCAGGCATCCGGTCGTCGAATCGGTGAACGAGAACGGCGTGTTCATCGCCAACGGAACCTCGTTAACCGCATCGGGTGGATCCATTCTTCTTATCACGGGACCGAATATGGCAGGTAAGAGTACTTACATGCGCCAAGTCGCGATGATCGCCCTAATGGCGCAAATCGGCTGTTTCGTTCCGGCTCGCCGCGCCGTGCTGCCGTTTGTCGATCGCATATTCACCCGAATCGGCGCTGCGGATGATTTGGTCGGCGGTCAAAGCACGTTCATGGTCGAAATGAAAGATATTCAAGTCATGACGGAACAGGCAACCGCAAGAAGCCTAATCATCATCGACGAGCTGGGGCGAGGGACTTCGACGGACGAAGGTATGGCGATCGCCCAATCGGTTATCGAGTACGTTCATGACCATATCGGCTGCAAAGCGCTCGTATCCACCCATTTTCACGAGCTTGCGCACTTGGAGAACTCGTTGTCTGGCTTGCGTAACGGATGTATGGCCGTCAAGGAAAGCGCTGATGGCGTAACCTTCTTGCGTAAACTGGTGCCGGGAGCTGCGGATTCCAGCTATGGAATATACTGCGCTCAACTTGCCGGATTGCCGGAAACGATCGTATCGCGTGCTTATACTTTGTTGAACGATCATAGCACTGCTGATCAGGTTGTTACTCCGAAAAGCGATATGGTCAAGGAAACGGCCGCAACGTTATCGGAGCCGGAGACAAGACGCGATACCCTACCTGCTGCTCAGACCGTTGACATCGTGCAGATGTCTTTATTCCCGGATGCGACTCCTGTTGCTAAACCGGCAAAATCGTCCGCGAACGATAAGCTATTAGAGAAGCTAAGGAAGCTTGACGTCATGAGAATGACACCTATGCAAGCGTTGGAATGGTTAAACGACGCGAGGAATCAATTGGCGGAAAGCGGGGATCAATGATGAATTTAATCAAAAAAATGCGCCTGACATTAGTATTACTTCTCACAATGGCAATGCTACTCGTCGGAGCGCCCGTCGCATTAGGGGCAACCGAAGACCAGATAGAAGAAGTTCGGAGCTTGCTAGAGCAGTATCACCTAAGCAAACCGGAAGATACGGCTCTGACCAACAAGGAAATGGAAGACATGGTCGACTCTCTTCATGATCCTTACACGAAATATTTCGACGACGATCAGTGGAACTCATTCAATTCATCGTTGGAACAAACGTTCGTAGGCGTCGGAATTGTCATGATCGAAGAGAGAGGCGTCGTCTACGTGGAGGATGTTATTCCCGATAGCCCGGCGGAAAAAGCAGGTATTTTGCCTGGGGACGAACTAGTTGGCGCTGACGCCAAATCGTTCAAGGGCAAAACGACGCTGGAAATTCAAAGTGAGCTTCGCGGCAAGGAAGGCACGGTCGTTAATTTGAGCGTATCTAGAGGGGGTAAAACCCTTAAATTTAAAGTGACGCGCAAATCGGTCCAACTTCCGGTCGTCACGACGAAGATGCTGGACAAAGGCGTCGGATACTTGGCCTTGTCCGGATTCACCCTCGAAGCCGGCAAAGTGTTCAAGCAGAAACTTGAGGAGCTTGAGAAAAACGGATTGACGTCCTTGGTGCTTGATCTGCGGGACAATGGAGGCGGGTATGTGAATGCGGCCCAGGAAATTGCCGGATTATTCGTAAAGGAAGGCATACTTGCCCACATGCGCGATCGGGAAGGCGTCGATCAACCGCTTGATATTAGCGGTTCAACCAAACCCTACTCCGTCGTCGTTCTCGTTAACGGAAACTCGGCAAGCGCCTCCGAATTGCTATCCGGCGCATTGCAGGATTACGGAGTCGCCAAGCTTGTCGGAACGAAAACATACGGTAAAGGTGTCGTTCAATCCCTAATTCCGGTCAAAAGCGGCGGTATGCTCAAAGTGACCATTCAAGAGTACTATACACCGACCGGACGCAAGGTAGACAAAGTCGGATTGACGCCGGATTTGGTCGTTAACGGCGTTGCCGAGCAGCTCATCGGCGCTTACCGGCTTGCGGGCGGACAGAAGCTTACCGTCACTTCCGGCAAAGGCGTATTGACGATCAACGGGGTTCGTATGGCGCAACCAGGCGCGGCATGGCAGGAAAATAACGTGTGGTACGTTAATTTGAAGCTGGCGTCGGCTTTAATCGGTGCTAAGCTTACCTATAATTCGAAGAGCCATACGTATACGCTGACGAAAGGCACTCAAGTTCAAACGTTTACAACGAACGATTCGCACTTGAGAATCAAAGAAGGACAAACCAACATCGACGTCAGACTATTGAAAAAATGGTTTGCCGGCTTCACGTATTCCGCAGGAACGGACACGATTAAGCTGATGGCGGGCTAATAGGAAGGAGTGAGTCGGCATGGGAATCATTCGCCCCCTCGACGAACATTTGGCGAATCAGATCGCGGCCGGCGAAGTGGTCGAACGGCCAGCCTCCGTTCTGAAAGAATTGATCGAGAACGCCGTGGACGCTGGCGCGACGCGGATTGACGTATCGGCGGAAGAAGGCGGCCTCCATCTGTTGAGGGTCGCGGACGATGGAAACGGCATTCAGCCCGATGACATCCTCCTTGCTTTTCAACGCCATGCGACGAGTAAAATTTCGACGGGCAAGGATTTGTTCCACATCGCCACCCTCGGTTTCCGGGGGGAAGCGTTGCCGAGTATTGCCGCCGTGGCCAAGGTCAAATGCGTTAGCTCGATTGATGATAGCGGTTTAGGACGATTACTGGAAATCGAGGGCGGTGCCATACTTGCCAATCGGGACACGAACGCTCCGAAGGGTACGGAAATGGTCGTTAAGGATTTATTCTATAACACGCCGGCCAGACTCAAGTATATGAAGACCATCCAAACGGAGCTCGGTCATCTGTCCGATGTCGTTTATCGGCAAGCGCTCGCCCGGCCGGATATCGCCTTTACCTTTTCGCATAACGGGAACTTGCTATTGCGTACGCCTGGAACCGGGGATCTTCGCCAAGTGGTTGCTGCCATCTACGGAACGGCTTCGGCGAAAGCCATGCTTGAAGTGAAGGACGAAAGCCCAGACTATACGATCGTTGGGTTGACAGCATTGCCGATTGAAACGCGTGCAAACCGAAATGCGCTAACCGTCCTCGTTAACGGGCGCTACGTGCGTAGTCAAGCGGTCGTACAACCGCTCATGCAGGCGTATCATACTTTGTTGCCGCTCCATCGCTATCCGCTCACGGTACTTGATCTGAAAATGCACCCTACTCTCGTAGACGTCAACGTGCATCCGGCCAAACTTGAGGTCAGGTTCAGCAAAGAGAACGAGCTTCGATCATTCGTAGAGAGCGCGATCAAGAAGGCGCTTAGCTCGGAAGCCTATATTCCATCCGGTGCGGCCGTTCGAACGCCCAAAACGAATACTTGGGTGCAAGATCAGATCCGGTTTCAAGTACCCGCCAGCCATCCGCCGGAAGAGGAACTTGCCGCAGCAGCGCAATCGAGCGCGGCAATAACGGAAGACATTTCGACATCGATATTCGAACAGTCAACGTCCAATCCTTTCGTGGCCGAGCAAAAGGCGCGATATGAGGGTACGACGTCGGGTTTCGATAATCAATCTTTCTCCGCTAAGAGCGGACCGGCTGCTTCGAGCGGACGCCCGAACTATAGTACGGAGCGAGCCTCTTCGATGCCTTGGTCGGATAAGCCCGTCCCGGAGAAGATTCCCGAGCAAGTATGGGAGCGCGCATTCGCACAGCCAGATCGTAAGCCGCAAGCTCCAACATTTCCCGAGTTGAGCTGGGTCGGACAGTTGCACGGCACATACATCGTGGCCCAGAATCCGACCGGCTTGTATTTAATCGATCAGCATGCTGCCCATGAACGAATTCACTATGAATTTTATTATGATAAATTCGGAAAGCCCGAGGAAGCGAGCCAAGAGCTGCTGCTGCCTGTTACACTAGAGTTCGCGCCCGATGAATGCTCCGTTCTCCGGGGGAGGTTGGCCGCTTTTGAAAGCGCCGGCGTATATATGGAGGATTTCGGTGGCAATACCTTTATCATCCGCGCGGTTCCCCATTGGTTCCCGAGCGGCGATGAAGCCGCCATCGTTCGCGAAATGGCGGAATGGGTCATTCTAGAACGCAGTGTGGATTTGCATGTTCTTAGGGAGAAGGCGGCGATCATGTGCTCCTGCAAAGCATCGATCAAAGCAAATCAAGCATTGACGAGAGAATCGGGCGAGAAGCTGCTCGAACGTCTGTCCGCTTGCCGTCAGCCGTTTACTTGCCCGCATGGGCGACCGATCGTTGTAAGCTTCAGCACGTACGAGCTTGAGAAAATGTTTAAGCGGGTGACATCTTGATCGTTACGACATCGGAACAACCTTCCGCGGATACCCTCAACCAAGCGGTCAAGCTGGCTTCCGAGCTGAATGCAGACTTTGTTCCCCGTTCCAACAAAACGATCCGCGCTTTGTACTCGAGTTGGGCGACGGACGAAATTATCGTCGTCAGTCCGCGTGAAGTTCGGCTTATGCTGGAAGGGCAACAACCCTTTTATTTTCACCCAAGCATGGCACTTGTGAGGCTCAAGAGACTCATGACAGGCGGTAATGACACGCTGTTAACCGTGTCCGGCGCAACGCAAGGAGATACGGTGCTCGATTGTACGGCTGGCCTTTGCTCCGACTCGCTCGTATTCAGCTACGCTGTAGGGGGACAGGGGCAAGTCATTGCATTGGAAGCATCGAAAGCGTTGCATGTGGTCGTAAGGGAAGGACTGCAAATTTACGAAACGGGAATAGCGAATGTGGATCAAGCGATGCGGGCGATACGGACCGTTCATGCATTGCATCAAGAGTATTTGACCGCAATGGAGGACGATAGCGTCGACATCGTCTATTTCGACCCGATGTTCGAGCGGCCGGTTACGACCTCCAGTTCGATGATTCCGCTTCGTTCGCAAGCGCTGAGAGAGTCCTTGTCCGGCGAAGCCGTTCGGGAGGCATTTCGCGTCGCCCGCAAGAAAGTCGTGCTTAAAGATCATCGCGATAGCGGCCAATTCGAACGGCTCGGCTTCCGCCTAGCCCGAGTATCCGCGTCGTCGGTAGCATACGGAGTGATAGACATTGAATAACGTAACGGATGACAATCGTCCTCCGCTGCTCGTATTGGTCGGACCGACAGCGGTCGGCAAAACCGCGCTGAGCCTTCAGCTAGCCCATGCTTTGAATGCGGAAATCATTAGCGGCGATTCGATGCAAGTGTATCGTCGCATGGATATCGGTACGGCCAAGCTTATGCCAGAGCATCGGGAGGAAATCCCGCACCATCTCATCGACATTTGCGAGCCCGAGCATCCTTTCTCCGTATCGGAGTTTCAAAGCTTATGCACCCAGAAAATTCAGGACATTCATAGCAGAGGCCGGATACCTTTTATCGTCGGGGGGACGGGATTATATGTGGAGTCGGTGTGTTACGGGTTTCAATTCCAGGACATTGGCGCGGACGAATCGTTCAGGATAGAGATGAGAAATTTCGCGCACGAGCAAGGTGCTCAAGCGTTACACGATCGGTTGAATGCGATCGATCCGATCTCTGCGGCTAAGCTTCATCCGAACGATGAAGGCAGGGTAATCCGAGCGCTCGAAGTGTTCCATCTGACGGGAAAGCCGCTTTCCGAATCGCAGGATCAGAAACGCGGAGACGACAAGAAGTCTCCCTATCGCTTATGTATTATTGGGTTAACGATGGACCGTGCGGAACTGTACGGCCGGATCGAGCATCGAGTCGACGACATGATTGCGGATGGCTTGGTGGAAGAAGTTCGTTCACTGCTGCAGTTGGGCGTTCCAAGGGATTCCGTATCGATGCGAGGCCTAGGATACAAAGAGATCGCGGCATATCTAGCTGGAGAAACAAACTTCGAGGATGCCGTCGCGATATTGAAGCGGGACACGAGGCATTTCGCCAAGAGGCAGCTCAGTTGGTTTCGCCACATGAAAGCTCTAGAATGGGTCGATGTTGGCGAAGCCGCAAAAAACAACGATCTTTTCCCGCGAATTTGTGCTATAATAGCAGGAAAGTTTATGATTGATATTGAATATATTTGTTCATAAATATGAGTGACGATGGGGGGGACGGCCAATGAACAAGTCCATTAACATCCAAGATACATTTCTTAATCAACTTCGCAAAGACAGCATTCCGGTCACTGTTTATTTGACCAACGGGTTTCAAATTCGCGGCGTTGTCCGCGCCTTTGACAACTTCACCATCGTAATCGATAGCGAGGGACGCCAGCAAATGGTTTATAAACATGCGATCAGCACGTTTATGCCGCAGCGTAACGTATCTCTCATGCAGCAAGAAAGCGGATCTGATAACTAATCCGGAAGCCTGCGGGCAAAGGGTTCGTGAAACTTTTCCAAGATAACATGCGTCTAACACAATAGGCCGGAACTTGAGCAACCCCTCACCGGGTTGTTCTTTCTTTATGCGTAAGTCGCGCAGGCTACGGGTGAAGTCGTGTATGTTGGGTAAATTAGAGATAAAAAGAGACAAGAGAGAACGGGATAGAAGGGGAGAATAAGATGAACCAAACTGAAGCTCATGGCCAATCTGGCTCAATGGGAAGAAGCTCCAACAACGTAAGGGCTAAAGGGAAAGGAAAGGGTAAAGGCCCTAAAGGCCCGCGCAAAGGCAGGAAGAAGGCTGCGCTGATCTGGCTGTTCTTCGTAGCATTGTTCGCAGTCGTCTGCGCAGTAGTCGGGTACTTGCTGATCATCTTGAACGGAGAACGCATTCTTAACGCGAATATCAATAAATTGAACTTGGATCAAGCTTCTATTATTATCGACAGGGATAATAACGAAGTCGCTAAGCTATACGTTGCGGAAGGTAATCGCGAATTCGTTCCGTTCGGGCAAATTCCGAAGCTCCTACAGGACGCTTTCGTGGCGACAGAGGATAAACGCTTCTATGAACATAGCGGCGTAGACCTACTCGGCATCGGTCGGGCACTGGTCAAAGACGTCATTGCAAGGAGCGCCGTAGAAGGCGCAAGTACGATTACGCAACAACTGGCCAAAAACTTATTCTTGAACGCCGACAAAACGGTTTTCCGTAAAGGGACGGAGGCATCTATCGCTCTAGCTCTTGAACAGCAGAAGAGCAAGCAGGAGATTCTCGAGCTTTACTTAAACCGGATTTATTTCGGCAAAGGACAATATGGCGTTAAGACGGCTGCGAAATTTTATTTCGGCGTATCCGATCTTGAGAAGCTGGAATTGTGGCAAATGGCTACATTAGCCGGTATCCCTAAGGCTCCAGGCGTGTATAATCCAATTTCTAATCCGGAGAAATCGATGGAGCGTCGGGCAGTTGTCTTGAAGCTGATGTTCGATCAAGGACTCATTACGGAACAAGAGAAGGAAGCGGCTGCTAAAGTCGTGTACGAAGGGACGGCAACGACCGGGAAGAAAAACACGAAGTATTTGACCTATATTGATTATGTCGTAGACGAAGCGGTAGAAAGAACCGGCTTGAGCGAGGAAGAATTGCGCAGTGCCGGATATACGATTACGACGACAATCAATACGAAGGCCCAGCTCGCGATGGAGAAGGAATTCGCGAACAACGATCGTTTCGAGAAAAGCGTAGACGATAGGCCTGTTCAAGGGGCGATGGTCATCATGGATCAACATGACGGCTCTCTAATCGCGATGGTCGGAGGCAGGGATTACGAGACTCAGGGGATGAATCGGGTAACTCAACAACGGCAACCGGGCTCATCATTCAAACCCATAATCGACTATGGTCCTGCGATCGAGACGGGAGATTACTTCCCTTGGTCGACAGTCCAAGACGTCAAGCAATGTTACGGCGATTACTGTCCTTCCAATTCCAACAAGAACCAGTACTTGGGCGCCATTCCGATGAAGCAGGCCATCAAGGAATCGCGAAACGTATCCGCGGTATGGCTGCTGAATGAAATCGGAATTAAAACAGGGTTATCCTTCGCAGAGAATTTGGGCATTAAGCTACAAAAAGAAGATCGCAACCTTTCCGTTGCTCTTGGAGGACTGTACCGCGGGGTGACTCCGCTTGAGATGGCAAGAGCATACGGGGCGTTCGCCAATGGCGGGAAGCTGCAAGATGCTCACAGCATCTTAGAGATTAAGAACAACAAAGGCGATATCGTGTATTCTTTTAATCCGTCCAAAGCTAAGCAAGTGATGAAAGATACGACGTCCTATTACGTTACCGAGATGCTGAAGGGCGTCACGCAGCAAGGCGGAACCGGCGTTAGGGCAAACATTAGCGGCCGTACGGTAGCAGGGAAGACCGGAACGACGCAAGCGGGAATTCCGAATTACAAGACGAGTAAAAACCGTGACGTATGGTTCGTCGGATACACGCCGGAGTGGACCGCGGCAGTATGGTTCGGATATGACAAAACCGATAAGGAGCATCTGCTCAAGCAGAGCAGCGGTCAAGCAGCCGCCATGTTCTCGGCAGTCATGTCCAAAGCTCTCGAAGGCGTGAAACGCCAAAGCTTCCCGGTACCATCGAGCCTGCAACAGGAAGAGAAGATTCCCGGAGTGAGCGGACTGATGGCCTCTTATTCGCCGGAGCAAGTAACGGTTGAGTTAATGTGGGCACCGGTCGAAGGCAAAGATATCACGTACAAGGTCTACCGCAAAGCAAACGGAGAAGCCGAGTTCAGACTTCTAGCCGAGGTGGGGGGGACGAACTACGACGATCTCACGGTATCACCCGATCAGACATTCAGTTATTACGTTACCGCTTATCAAGCGAGCAAAAAGCTGGAAAGCGCGCCATCCGAGCAAGTCACGGTGACGGCCACGTCCGATTTGGGAGGTTCGCCACCGCCGGGAGAGGAAGAAGGCGGAGAAGGAGAACCCGGCGGATCTTCCCAGCCGCCGATCGAGATCGAGGTGCCGGGAGAATCTCCATCGCCTAGTCCGTCACCTACGCCGACGGAAACTCCGTCGTTGCCTCCAACGGAGTCGCCAACACCTAGCGAGAACGCGGGGACATCTCCGGAGGACATTCCGGTACAAAATCCTTTACCGTAATGGATGAACGAATACGTATCGAGCAGCAGCTGAACCCAGTAGGGTTCAGCTGCTTTGCGTTCTGTAACGATTACCGGGCGTTGGTCAACTGGTTCGCGCAGGCAAGTTGTGGTAAGCTTTGAGTATATGGAGCTGTCGTAGAGACGGCGAGGATTACACACTATCGTTGGACGGACGGAAAGGAATAGCTTATGAAACGTAAATTTTCGGATCGAGCCAATTGGCGGCGGATACTTAAGAAAAGCTACGCTTGTATCCCGATGGAAGAACCTCATTTCAGAGGGTTCGTCACCCTATATCGAATCCATGAGCTGAGAGATCCATTATGGAAAGAATATAATGGCCGCAGAATGTGCCTAGCGGATCGCGGCTATTTGTGGATGCAGCATTTTCCGCGCGGCGAGCATTTCGTCGTCACGACGATGTTCGATGACAAAGGACAGGTCGTGCAGTGGTACATCGATATTTGCAAAATCCAAGGCTTGACGGATCAGCAGGTACCTTGGTTCGATGATCTCTTCTTGGACATCGTCGTTCTGCCGACGGGCGAGAAGCTTCTGCTTGACGAGGATGAGCTGGAGGAAGCGCTTGATGAGGGACAGATCACTCCACGCGATTCAGCTATGGCGCAGAAAACGGCCGGACGATTAATGGAGCTAATCAACCAAAATAAATTTCCGTATTTCGACCTAAGCTTAACGCATAGGAAGCTGTTACTTGACAAGCTGGGGTGGGAGAAAGGAACCGTCTAATGAGTGGATTTCCCAGAGGAAAAGGTTATGCCACATCATTGATCTATTCAGTGCCTAGGCAGCGTCCAAGGTGGCGGAAAGCCGCGATGTGGCTAGTCTCGATCGGCTTGATCGCACTAATTGCATGGTGTTCGACTTTATATTATTGGATTTCCCGATTCGAGGGCACGCCGGCCCCAGGTACTCCTATCCATGCGGACGTGGGAATCGTTCTGGGCGCGACTTTATGGAATAATGAGCCAAGCCCGGGACTACGGGAGAGGCTGGATCACGCGCTTTCGTTATATCGTTCGGGATCTTTCAAGAATTTCATCGTCACCGGGGGCTTGGATAGCAATGGGGCGACGCTCACCGAGGCTGAAGGAATGCGCAATTACTTGATCGCGCAGGGAGTACCGGAGTCCAATATTTTAATGGATTCGCTATCCCGTAGTACGTACGAGAATTTGATTTTCGCGCAAGACATCATGGATCGGCAAGAATGGCAAACCGCGGTAATCGTAACTCATGATTATCATGGATCTAGAGCCGCTGATATCGCCAAGACGGTTGGGTTCAACCCCGTGCAAGTGAGCGTTATGAAATCCAAGGTGTTAAAAATGTCCTATCACGAAACCCGCGAGATATTAGCCTATACGAAATGGCTCGCAACGAAGCTCTTCCTATGACTAGGGATCGGACGAACGGAATACATTGGTATTGCGGCATATTCGTCGACTCAAAACCTATGGGGTGAAGCTTGATGAACGCTAAAGCGAGCACGTCGGACGTAAGGGAAGCTTCTGCCGCACAGAAGAGGCCGTCCCGGCAAATTAACGTGATTTTGCGCAACTCGGAACACGATGCAGCCGGGCACGCGCATGCGGCGGAAATCGCGGGGAACGCAAAGTCGTTGCCTCACCAAGGTCCATGGGCGGAATGGCAAAAGGAACTTGATCGAATGATCGGGCTGGATAACGTGAAAGAGCTCGTATACGAAATCTATGCTTTGTTGCAGATTATGCAGTATCGTCAAGAAGCTAACCTGCAAGCCCATGCACACGTTTACCATATGATTTTCAAAGGAAATCCCGGAACGGGTAAGACGACAGTCGCGAGACTGTTGGCGAAGTTGTTCCAAAGCATGGGGCTGCTGGCGAAGGGACATTTCGTCGAGGTAGAACGGGCAGACCTTGTCGGAGAATACATCGGACATACGGCCCAGAAAACGAGGGAATTGGTTAAAAAGTCGCTCGGAGGGGTATTGTTCGTAGACGAAGCCTATAGCTTGGCGCGCGGCGGCGAGAAGGATTTCGGTAAAGAAGCCATCGATACGCTTGTCAAAGCGATGGAGGATTATAAAAATCAGTTCGTGCTCATTCTAGCCGGATATACGTTGGAGATCGAAGCCTTCTTGTTGACGAACCCTGGGCTGCCCTCGCGTTTCCCGATTCAGATGGAGTTTCCCGATTATACCGTTGACCAGCTAGTGCAAATCGCCGAGGGCATGACGAAAGAAAGAGAATACACGATGTTGCCGCAAACGCTGTTTAAGCTGCGTCAGCTGCTCGTTCAGGAAAAGACGGAATCCGTATACGATTTCAGCAACGCGAGGTATGTCCGCAACGTCTTGGAGCGGGCCATACGTTATCAAGCGGTAAGGCTGTTATCCCATTATCCGGCTAGCTCGCCCGGACGGTCGGAGCTCATGGCTCTTCGCCCTGAAGACATTCGCAGCTTATGATAGAAGTTGTTGCCTGACTTCTTGAACGCTAATTGCCGGCAACGAGAAAGAGGGTTGTACATGAGACAAAATACATATGACACGGGAGCCGGGGAGCAGGAAAAAGCATTGCTCGTTAGTCTTGTGACCGACAATGTCAGAAGATCGGGCGCCGATCCGCAACATTCTATAGAAGAACTCGCATCTCTGGCCGATACGGCCGGCGTCGAGGTTATCGATTCCATCATGCAAAATCTGGACGTGCCGGACAAAAGATATTTCGTCGGCAAAGGCAAAGCGCAAGAAATCCGCACGCTTGCCGAACAGACAGGCGCGACTACCGCGATCTTCGATCAAGAGCTTTCCGGTGCGCAAGTGAGAAACCTTGAAGAAGTTCTAGATATGAAAATCATCGATCGCACTCAGCTTATTTTGGATATTTTCGCGGGGCGCGCCAAAACAAGGGAAGGTATTTTACAGGTGGAGCTCGCGCAGCTGTCGTATTTGCTTCCAAGGTTATCGGGACACGGCAAAAATCTGTCTCGGCTTGGTGGAGGGATCGGCACGAGAGGACCGGGAGAAACGAAGCTGGAGACGGACCGCAGACATATCCGCGACCGGATTACCGAGCTTAAGCGTCAATTAGAGACGGTTACCGCCCATCGTAATCTGCACCGTGAGCGCCGGCGTAAAGTCGGCGCGGTTCAGGTCGCGCTCGTCGGCTATACGAACGCGGGCAAATCGACTTTGCTTAGACAATTGACGGAGGCCGACGTATTAGCGGAAGATAAGCTGTTCGCCACCTTGGATCCGACTTCTCGCAACTTGATTTTGCCGAGCGGCAAAGAGATCATCTTAACGGATACGGTTGGATTCATTCAGAACCTTCCGCATGATCTTGTCGCAGCTTTCCGCGCTACCTTGGAGGAAGCTGGCGAAGCCGATCTCCTGTTACATGTCGTCGATGCGTCGTCCCAGATGCGCGTTCGCCAGCAGAAGGTCGTGGAAGAGGTGCTGCAGGAGCTGGGAGCGGGCGGCAAACCAACGCTTATCGTTTATAACAAGATTGATCTAAGCTCGGAAGAAGCTTTATCGATGTTAACTGGCGGGCAGGACACGATTCGCGTGAATGCTTTCGTCGAACAAGATATGACTCATCTAAGAGAGGCGATCGAGGATCGGATTCTCGGCGAAGTGGCTGAATTCCGTATTCCGGCCTCCCGTGGAGATTTAGCGGCTTTGGCATACCGAGTTGGCGAAGTCGTCGAGCAAGACACGGACGAGGACTTCCTGGTTCTTTCCGTTAGGCTGAACCCGGCCGACATGGAAAAGTCGGGACGAGCGCTCGAGCCTTACCGGGCATCGGAATAAATTGAAGTTGTCGTATACAATGAAAGGGAGAACAGGATGCAGGACCACATACACGCAGAGTTTGAACAGCAATGGGAACAATGGTCGGAAGAAGCCGAAGAGCAAGTTGCTCCGAGGTTTCGCCTCCAAGATCGAATCGTAGAGAGCAACCAAGGGAAGGTTATTCGGGCCTTCCAGAAACATAGAGTGAGCGATTTCCATTTCGCCGCGTCGACCGGTTACGGATATAACGACAGCGGCCGGGAAGTTCTAGACCTTGTGTACGCAGATGTATTCGGAGCGGAATCGGCTATCGTGAGACCGCACCTTGTATCGGGAACGCACACGATCTCGGCAGCTTTGTTCGGCTGTTTGCGGCCAGGGGACGAGCTTCTGTTCGTGACGGGACGGCCATACGATACGTTACATAAAGTTATCGGCAAACCGGGCGATGGGCTAGGCTCGTTGGCGGATTGGGGCGTCGTAACGAAAATCGTGCCGCTGCTGGCGGACGGAAGCGTGGATTGGGACGGGGTATCGGAAGCAGTGTCTGAGCGGACGAAAGTGTTTGCGATACAGCGTTCTAGAGGGTACGACTGGAGACCTTCCTTTACCGTGGAACAGATCGGAGATATGGTAACGCGGATTAAAGCATTGCGGCCCGAAGGTATCGTATTCGTGGACAATTGTTATGGAGAGTTTACGGAAGAGAAGGAGCCCACCGAAGTTGGCGTGGATTTAATTGCCGGTTCTCTCATTAAGAATCCCGGGGGCGGACTCGCGGCAAGCGGAGGCTACATCGCCGGTAAGCAACGTTTGGTCGAACTCGCCGCTTATCGCATGACGGCGCCCGGTATCGGGGGAGAAGTCGGAGCGATGCTCGGCACGACGCGTTCCATCTATCAGGGGTTGTTCTTGGCGCCCTTGCTAGTAGGACAAGCGGTTAAAGGGAGTATTTTCGCATCGGCGATCTTCGCTAAGCTTGGCTTCGAAACCCATCCTCGGTGGGACGATCCGCGAACGGACCTCATACAAGCAATCCGGTTCGCGGATGCGGATCAGCTCGTCCATTTCGTTCAATCGATTCAGAAAGCGGCCGCGGTTGACGCTCACGTCGTTCCTGAACCGTGGGACATGCCCGGCTATGAACATCCCGTCATCATGGCTGCCGGAACGTTCATTCAGGGAGGGAGCTTGGAGTTGTCGGCCGACGCTCCGGTTCGCGAACCGTATATCGCCTATATGCAGGGCGGGCTTACTTACGCGCATGTGAAGTTTGCCGTTAAACAAGCGCTTACGGAGTTTCGGAAACGCGGATATTTGTGAGTTTCGCCGCCGGAAACCTTACATTCCTTGACACGTTTTGGGGTCGAGGGTACAATGTAAGTGATTTCAATAACAACAAGTATAGTTGGAAGGTTGGTATGACATGGGCGACGAGATTCGCAGGAATATGGCGTTGTTTCCGATTGGCATCGTAATGAAGCTGACCGACCTGACCGCCCGCCAAATTCGATACTATGAGCAGCATGAATTAATTCAGCCGGCTCGTACGGACGGTAACCAACGTTTATTTTCTTTCAATGATGTGGAAAGATTAATGGAAATCAAATCATTGATCGAGAAGGGCGTTAACATTGCAGGAATCAAACAAGTGATGAACCCGGTCGGACAGGACGAGAACGATGGAACGATCATCAACGAGGTTTCTGAGGTAAAGAGACGCGAGATGAGCGATTCCCAGCTTCACCGGATGCTCAAGCAGCAGCTGATGACAGGTAAACGGCCTGGTCAGGTGTCTTTGATTCAAGGCGAGTTATCCCGTTTTTTCAAAAACAAATAAGACTAAATATGAAGCACTCTAGGAGGCTGTCATGACTTATACCCGTGAGGACATTACTCGGATCGCCAAAGAACAGAACGTTCGATTCATTCGTTTGCAGTTTACGGATTTGCTCGGATCGATCAAGAACGTGGAAATTCCGTTCAGTCAATTGGAGAAGGCTCTCGATAACAAAATGATGTTCGATGGTTCTTCGATCGAAGGGTATGTTCGCATCGAGGAATCGGACATGTACCTATATCCCGATCTAAGCACGTGGGTTGTATTCCCTTGGGTTACCGAGAATAAAGTCGCGCGACTGATCTGCGACATCTATATGCCGGATGGTACTCCGTTCGCAGGAGATCCGCGTGGTATTCTGAAACGCGCTTTGCAAGAAGCGGAAGAAATGGGCTTCTCGACTATGAACGTTGGGCCAGAGCCGGAATTTTTCCTGTTCCAGACAGACGATAAGGGAAATCCTACGATGGAGCTTAATGACCAAGGCGGTTACTTTGACTTGGCTCCTACGGATCTTGGCGAGAATTGCCGCCGTGATATCGTTCTTATGCTGGAAGAAATGGGCTTCGAGATCGAAGCTTCGCACCATGAAGTCGCGCCTGGACAACACGAGATCGACTTTAAATATGCTCCAGCGATTAAAGCGGCCGATCAGATTCAAACGTTTAAGCTCGTCGTTAAGACGATTGCGCGTCAGCATGGCTTGCACGCGACATTCATGCCGAAGCCGTTGTTCGGCATGAACGGTTCGGGCATGCACTGCCACCAATCTCTGTTTCGCGGCAGCGAGAACGCATTCTACGATGCGAATGACAAGCTTGGCTTAAGTAACATTGCCCGTCACTATATGGCCGGTATTTTACGTCATGCTCGCGGTATCGCGGCCATTTCTAACCCGACCGTTAACTCTTACAAACGTCTCGTGCCTGGATACGAAGCGCCATGTTACGTTGCATGGTCCGCAAGTAACCGCAGTCCGATGATCCGGATTCCGGCGTCTCGCGGTTTGAGCACTCGCATCGAAGTCCGGAATCCAGATCCGGCTGCGAACCCGTATTTGACGCTTGCAGTTATGTTGAAAGCGGGCCTAGACGGCATTAACAACAAGTTGCCGATCCCGGCTCCTGTCGATCGCAACATCTACGTGATGAGCGAGGAAGAACGCCAAGACGCGGGAATCCCAAGCTTGCCGATCAACTTGAAAGAAGCTCTCGCCGAATTGTTGCGCGACGATATCATTTGCGATGCGCTTGGTGATCACGCTCTTAGCCACTTCTACGAACTGAAAGAAATCGAGTGGGATATGTACCGGACGCAAGTCCACCAATGGGAACGCGATCAGTATCTGACAATGTACTAAACTCAATCCCCTTCTGCGCTTCGGTGCTGAAGGGTTTTTTCTTTTTATGATGTAACCCCGCAACCCCGCAACCCCGAACACTTTTAAGTTACTTTTTGCTTGAAACGCAAGGAGCACCCGATTTCGCACAGCGAAGGCACTTTTTTGGCCTTGAAACGCAAGGAGCACCCGTCTTCGCACAGTGAAGGTACAATTTTGGCCTTGAAACGCAAGGAGCCCCCGATTTCTCAAAGCATAGGCGCTTTTTTGGCCTTGATATGCAAAGAAACCACGATTTCGCATAGCGAAGGTACTTTATTGGCCTTAAAACGCAAGGAGCACCCGATTTCGCACAGCGAAGGTACATTTTTGGCCTTGATATGCAAAGAGACCACGATTTCGCATAGCGAAGGTACTTTTTTGGCTTTGAAACGCAAGGAGCCCCCAATTTCGCACAGGGAAGGCACTTTTTTGGCCTTTGAGCGTCTAAAGTATCTCGATTCGAGGTCATGAAGACAAATTAAAAACAATGTAATTAATCTATATTGAGTTAATTTGTTTTTCCTATTTACGAAAGATTGATTGTGCTGAATCTAATGGGAAAGTAGTAGTTACTGTTGTAATTGCGAACTGAGGCTAACGAAGAGTAACGTTGATTTGGCACCGACGGGAGCATGTAAACTAAAAAGAGGCTGCCTCCATAGGTCAACAATCTGACCTACTGAGACAGCCCCTCTTTGTCGTGCGAAGTTAAAGTTACATGAATGAGCGAATTAATCCGATGACCTTGCCAAGGATGCTTACGTTAGGTAAACGAATAGGCTCCATGCTTGAGTTCTCAGGTTGCAACCGAATATGATCTTTTTCTTTGTAGAAGGTTTTGACCGTTGCTTCGTTTTCTTCCGTCATCGCGACCACAATATCACCGTTCATTGCGGTAGGCTGCTGACGTACGATGACGTAATCGCCGTTATGGATTCCAGCTTCGATCATACTGTCACCAGCGACGGAAAGCATGAAGACGGGTTGATCGCCGACCATGTTAATAGGTAAAGGATAGTATTCTTCGATGTTCTCCGTAGCCGTAATAGGTAACCCTGCGGTTACTTTACCTAGTAAGGGAATCGGGCGAACGGAGGATGAGATTCTGTAAATAGAATCCTCTTCGTCTCCTAGAATTTCTATCGCGCGTGGTTTAGTTGGATCGCGGCGGATTAAGCCTTTCTTCTCAAGACGGTCTAAATGACCGTGAACGGTGGAACTGGAAGCAAGACCGACGGCTTCCCCAATCTCGCGTACGGAAGGAGGATAACCCTTCTCGCGGACTTCGTTCTTAATGAATTCGAGTATGGAATTCTGGCGATTGGACATCTTCGACACGCCAAACCCTCCCTATGTATTAGCTCATGATGACAAATTATAACACAGAACTCGAGTTCGTACAAACATTCGTTCTACAGAACAAACGTTCCGAAAATCGTTGACATGAACATATGTTCGTGTTACGATAACACCAGAACAAATGTTTGGGGTGAACTTAATGGTGCATTCATGGGTATCGGTTGGCTCAGCTTCCACATCTTCGGTACGAACGTCCGCTCGTACATATGCTCTTACTAAGTCGGGACGCGATGTGAAGAAGCGTGCTTTATCGGTTACTAATTGGAAGTTTGCCAGAGGCGTTTTCTTTTTGTTCGCATTCCTGATCCTATTTAGCGGCTTTACGCTCTATCATACATTCGCTTCTTCCAATGAAGTTACTCCCGCATCCGGGGAGGAGTTCGTTATCTCCGTAGACAGCGGGGATTCGCTTTGGCAGATTGCTAAGAGCTATAAGAAAGACTCGATGGATACGCGATACGCTGTTCATGAAATAACGGAGAGGAATGGTCTGATCTCATCCGAGGTTACCGTAGGCCAGGCATTAATTATTCCCGCTGAGATTTTGCAATAACCACTATTTAACATCACTTCCAGACCGGATGATTCCGGTCTTTATTTGTGTTTCTGCTCTTCTTGACAACGTATCTGTGAAAATGGCAAAGTAGAGTAGTTATGAAAGGAGAGTGAGACAGTTATGGAAATGGATAAATTGATTAACAGAATTAATGAATTATCCCGTAAAAATAAAACCGAAGGTTTGAACGAAAGCGAACTTGAAGAACGCGATCTTCTCCGTCGGCAATATATTTCAATCTTCAAGCAAAATTTCCGTCAGGAGTTGGATCGCATAGAAATCGTGGACGAGCCTGGCGAACCGACAATTAAGCATTAATAAGGAGGAAGTTTATGTCCCGCTCATGGGAACGGATGGTAGAGAAAAACTCTAAACAAATTAACAAGCGTCGCAAGAAGGAAGGCAAGAAAGGGATTACCGCGAATGCACCGCAAATTGATCGTTTTCGCGGACGCAATTACATTGTGCCGGTGTTATTGATCATGTTGATTCTTTTGTATATCACTCTTGCCCAGCCATGGTCCGATCAATTCATGCAAGACCCGACGCTATTCTGGGTAACGATAGCTTGTTACGTTGTCCTAGCGTTTTTCTATTACATGCGTCGGCCTTACTTGGCCGTTAGTCGGGACACGCTTGAAACGCGCAAATTCACAGGCTACAAAACACTGCGTCCTACTGAAATTCGTAAAATTACGATTCAACCCGGATATGTTATCGTGGAATCCGTGAAAGGCGCGAATTGGGTTTTCTCGAAGTTAATGAACCGTTACCCAATCTCACAGATGGAAGAAAGACTGAGGACGTTCACTGAATTGCATAAGATCGATTGGGAAGTTAAAAAGAAGTGAGGAGTAGTGACAATGTCGGTCAAGGCTGTTCTGTTTGATTTGGATGATACGTTATTATGGGACGACCGGAGCGTAAGCGAAGCGTTCAAGGATACATGCAAGCTGGCTGCGGAAGCGACCGGGCTTCATGAGGAGGAGCTTGAAGCGTCCGTTCGCCGTGAAGCTAGAGCGCTCTACGAAACGTACGAAACGTACGGATTTACGCAGATGATCGGGATTAACCCATTCGAAGCGTTGTGGGGGAAATTCGAGCGCGGCGAACATCCGATGTTCCGCAAGCTGCAGCAATTGGCTCCGGAATACCGCGTGAATGCTTGGACGAGAGGACTTGCCGCACTTGGCGTCGATAATCCGGAACTAGGCGAGAAATTGGCGGAGTGGTTCCCGGCTCAACGCCGTAGTTTGAAATACGTATACGAAGAAACGTTTGCCGTATTGGACGAGCTTAAAGGCAAGTACAAGCTACTGCTCCTAACAAACGGATCGCCGGATCTGCAACAGGAGAAGTTGGACGGCATGCCCGATCTTATCCCTTACTTCGATTCTATCGTCATTTCAGGCAACTTCGGCGAAGGCAAGCCGTCACCGAAACTGTTCGCGCACGCGATGGAACAGATCGGCATTACGGCTGAGGAAGGCATCATGGTCGGGGATAAATTGACGACCGATATTCTTGGAGCGAATCGGGTCGGAATGACATCCGTGTGGATTAATCGCCATGGCGCCGTTCGCAACGATGAGATCATCCCGTCCTACGAGATTAAGTCTCTGACCGACCTTAAAGAACTTCTTCAAAAAATAGGGTAATTGAGTACAGTCTTCCATCTGCGGGTGGAGGCAATACATAAGAAAAAAACGAAGGAGCACTCCCTATAAGGGCGGGGCTCCTTCGTCTTGCGTAAGGGTTTCCGTTATTACTTGACGAAAGCAGGGTCTTCGAAAGGATCCGCGATCCAACCTGCCGGCTCGATGAAGAGACGAACCGCGACGATAGCTTTGTTATCCATTAGAGTAAAGAAGTGAGGCTGGCCTTCCGGAACGGAGATGACGTCTCCAACGGTAAGCTCTACATCGAAATAGCCGGTTTGTTCGTCGCCTTTAATGATGAAAATACCGCGTCCAGCCGTAATCGCACGTACTTCGTCCTCTGTGTGAGTGTGCACTTGCTCGAACTTTTTCAGAATTTCAGGCAAATTTGGCGTATCTTCGGAAAGAGCAACGATATCCCAAACTTTGTAACCGCGTCTGCCGGCGATTTCACGAATCTCTTCGTCATAAGTGGAAAGGATCGTGTTTTTGTCTTCGTCCGTCAGGGAAAACTTATTTTGAAGCTGACTTGGAAGCTTAGTTGCGTCCCAGTGCTCGTATAGAACATTTTGTTTGGTCAGAAATTCAAGTACTTGATCTTCATTTTCAATACGTTCGTTCGTATTGCGAATGCGAATTTGTGCCATAGTTAATTCCTCTTTTCCCAATATGAATTAATGCCTTTATTATAGTCCAATTCCCTAGCTATGTCGATGAGCATCTTTTCGTTCATGGAGGATTCTGTTAGTATAGAGTTTAATGATTTGACAGACAGGGGAAGCGACCTAATTATGACTTTAACGCAAAATAAACCGTCTCTGCAAGAGGCATTAAAATCGAGAATATTGTTTTTAGATGGCGCTATGGGAACGATGATCCAGCAAGCGAATTTGACTGCGGACGATTTCGGCAGCGAAGACTTGGACGGCTGCAACGAACTCCTTGTTCTCACTCGTCCGGATGTGATCTCCGGCATACATGAAGCATATTTGGAAGCAGGCTCGGATATTATCGAAACGAATACGTTCGGCTCAACGGCCGTCGTTCTTGCCGAATATGATATCCCGGAGAAAGCAAGGGAAATCAATCTTGCCGCAGCTAGGTTAGCCCGTGCGGCATGCGATAAATATTCCACGCCCGACAAACCTAGGTTCGTCGCGGGTGCGCTTGGTCCAACGACTAAGACGCTTTCCGTTACGGGCGGCGTTACGTTCGACCAATTGATCGCCGATTACCAAGATCAAGTCGTAGCGCTTATCGAAGGCGGAGTCGATTGTATATTAATCGAGACTTGCCAAGATACATTAAACGTTAAAGCCGCGAGTATTGGCGTTCGTCAAGCCTTCAAGCAAATGGGCCAAGAGCTGCCTATCATGATCAGCGGTACGATTGAGCCGATGGGAACTACGCTTGCCGGACAAAACATTGAATCCTTCTATATTTCTCTAGAGCATTTGAATCCGATCTCGATTGGGCTGAACTGCGCAACGGGTCCGGAATTCATGCGCGACCATATTCGGACGTTATCCGGAATCGCGAAATCAGCGGTTAGCTGTTACCCGAATGCCGGATTGCCGGATGAGAACGGGAACTACCACGAGTCCCCCGATTCATTAGCGAAGAAAATGAGAGGTTTCGCCGAACAGGGCTGGCTTAACGTTGCGGGTGGTTGCTGCGGAACGACTCCGGCTCATATTGCGGCAATGGCCGAAGCGATGAAGGATTTGCCACCGCGTACAATCGAAGGCGAGCATCCGCCCGCTGTATCCGGTATCGAAACGGTGTATATCGAGAACGACAACCGTCCCTACATGGTCGGCGAGCGCACGAATGTACTCGGATCCCGTAAATTCAAACGGTTGATCGCGGAAGGCAAATACGAGGAAGCATCGGAAATCGCCAGAGCCCAAGTGAAGACCGGGGCCCACGTTATCGATATTTGCCTACAGGACCCGGACCGCGAAGAATCGATCGACATGAAGCAGTTTCTAGATTTCGCTACGAAAAAAGTAAAAGTGCCTTTTATGGTCGATACGACGGATGCAGCCGTCATTGACATGTCTTTGAAATATATTCAAGGTAAATCGATAATTAACTCCATGAACCTTGAAGATGGCGAGGAGAAATTCGAGAAGATCGTTCCGATTCTGCATCGCTATGGAGCTGCTGTCGTCGTAGGTACGATAGACGAGAGAGGGCAAGCGATCTCCCGGGAAGATAAGAGAGATGTCGCTATTCGTTCCCATGACTTGCTCATCAACAAATACGGGCTTAAATCGGAGGACTTGATTTTCGATCCGCTCGTATTCCCTGTCGGAACGGGAGACGAGCAGTATATCGGGTCGGCTAAGGAAACGATCGAAGGGATTCGATTGATTAAAGCCGCGTTGCCGAAATGTCAGACGATTCTCGGAATTAGTAACATCTCTTTCGGTTTGCCGGAAGCAGGACGTGAAGTATTGAATTCCGTCTTCCTCTATGAATGTACGAAGGCGGGATTGGATTATGCCATCGTCAACACGGAGAAGCTGGAGAGATACGCATCCATTCCGGAGCACGAACGGAGACTTTCCGAAGAGCTGTTGTACAATACGAACGATGAAACTTTAGCCGCATTCGTGGCCGCTTTCCGCGATAAGAAAGTCGAGAAGAAAGTTAAAGTCGATAATCTTACGCTTGAAGAGCGTCTCTCCAATTACGTCGTCGAAGGAAGCAAAGAAGGGCTTGCTCCCGATTTGGATGAAGCGTTGGGCAAATATGCGCCTTTGGACATTATCAACGGGCCTTTGATGGCCGGTATGTCGGAGGTAGGCCGCTTATTTAACAATAACGAGCTGATCGTAGCGGAAGTATTGCAAAGTGCGGAGGTCATGAAGGCTTCCGTAGCTCAATTGGAACCGCATATGGAGAAGGCGGATGCGGCTGTCAAAGGCAAAATCATGCTCGCAACGGTCAAAGGCGACGTCCATGACATCGGCAAAAATCTCGTCGAGATCATTTTGTCCAACAACGGCTACAAAATCATTAACCTAGGGATCAAGGTACCGCCGGATCAAATCATCGAAGCGGCTCGCAGGGAAAATCCCGATGCGATCGGGCTATCCGGATTACTCGTTAAATCGGCACAGCAGATGGTCATCACGGCACAGGATTTGCGCAGTGCAGGCATTGATGCTCCGATTCTCGTTGGCGGAGCGGCGTTAACCCGCAAGTTCACGAAAAACCGTATCGCACCGGAATATGACGGAGTCGTCTTATACGCGAAGGATGCGATGGATGGTCTTGATATTGCCAACAAGTTGAGCGATCCGGGTCATCGCGCTCGCATCATCGAAGAACACTGGGCCGCACAAGCGAAACTGGCGGAAGAAGCCGAACAACCGGCTAAAGTTCTTCCGGAATTGACGAGAGCGCGCCGTTCTAACATTTCACCGGATGCGCCTGTATTCACTCCGCCGGATTATGAACGGCATGTGCTCAGAGACTACCCTATGTCCCATGTCCTTCCCTATGTGAATATGCAGATGCTGCTCGGCCACCATCTAGGCTTGAAAGGCAACGTGGATGAGCTGATTGCCGCTGGGGACGAAAGAACCGTGAACTTGAAAGAAACGGTTGACGACATCATGAAGCAATCTCAGTCGCAAGGTTGGTTAAATCCGCAAGCGATGTATCGTTTCTTCCCGGCTCAGTCCGATGGCAACGACATTGTCATCTATGATCCAGAGGATGTAACCCGCGTGTTGAAGCGGTTTACGTTCCCTCGCCAGCAGGTTGAACCGTTCCTCTGTCTGTCGGACTTCTTGAAATCCGTCGAGAGCGGAATAATGGATAGCGTCGGTTTCCTCGTCGTAACGGCGGGTCAAGGCGCGCGCGAGCAAGGGGAGAAGTGGAAGGATAGCGGAGATTATTTACGCTCACATGCGTTGCTTGCTACCGCGCTGGAAGTCGCGGAAGGCCTAGCGGAACGAGTTCACCATATTATGCGGGATAGCTGGGGCTTCCCAGACCCTGCGGATATGACGATGAAGAAACGTTTCGGCGCTAGGTATCAAGGCATACGGGTATCATTCGGTTATCCGGCTTGCCCGGATTTGGAGGATCAAGCTCCGTTGTTCGAGCTTATGCGTCCCGAAGATATCGGAGTTCATCTGACCGAAGGCTTCATGATGGAACCGGAAGCATCCGTATCCGCTATGGTATTCTCACATCCGGAAGCGCAGTACTTTAACGTCGAAAAGGTATAACATAACGCAAAATCCCCGAATGAGCCCATTACGGCGCTCATTCGGGGATTTTACTATGTTTAATGTTCTTTAGCGATGCGTGCTACGTATTGGCGTTCTTCTCATCTTCAATCTCGCTGTTCATGCTTTGAATCGCATTACGCCGTCCTTCATTTTTGGCGGTCAGCACTTCCGCTTCCTGCGGGTTGAGTTCTTCAGAATGCTCATCCAAATAATGTTCGGATTCCTCTAAATTATCTTTCGTGTTCTGAACGGCTTCTTGAAGCTTGGCGACGTTGTCCGAGCGGTCGTCTGGTTTGGCCATCTGTAATCACTCCTTCGTCATAATGAGGCTGCTTGCCCGTCGACTAGTATGGTTCAAAGCTGTCCTCGCTATTCGCGACCTATGGGAATGACGCGACAATAATCAAAAGCATTCATTAGGATAATCTGTCGTTAACAGTCCTTTGTTATGTTAAAGGTAACGTTAACGAGAGGGGCAATGACGATTGGATACCGGTTCTCACTTGTTATTCGGGACCACGTTGGCAGGTCTTGCATTGTACAGTCCCGAAGTTGCGTCAGATCCTAAGCTGGGGGCAGCGGTATTGACCGTCACGCTCGTCGGCTCGCATGCTCCCGATTTGGATTCGATCCTGCGGATCAAGAGCGAGGATGCTTATCTTAAAAATCACAGAGGGTTAAGCCACTCTATACCCGCTTGGTTTCTATGGGCTGGCGCAATCGGCGGGATTGCGTCATGGGCATGGGGAGAAGGGAACCATTTATTGTTATTATTTTGCTTTGCTTTCGCGGCAGTCGCGCTACACGTATTGTTCGATTGGACGAATGCCTACGGCGTACAATTTATGCGTCCTTATCGCAAGGAATGGCTGCATCTGGATGCTCTCTGTTTAACGGATCCCTTGCTGGTTGTCGTTCATGCCTCGTCAGCTGTTATGATAGTCTTTAATGGAATTGGGCCAATATCGAGGTGGGCGTGCACGATCGCTTGGGGTTTGACGCTTATCTATATCGCTTGGAGAATCGTCCATCACGAAGTTGTGTTACGAAGAGTCAGAAGAAGGTACCGTCGTTGGCGCGCAGTACATGTTCTTCCTGGGCTTTGGTGGTTTCGGTGGCAATATGTCGTCCAGACGGACAAGGGTTACGAGATGGGCATCATCGCCGGAAGAAGGTGGCTGCCTTGCAAGCATCTTCCCTTGAGTAAGCATCACGATTGCGTTGAAGCAACGCGTAAAGTCGATGTGGTTAGAACGTTACGAGGGTTCGCGAAACGCGAATACGTAAGCTGGTCGGTTGAACCGGATGGCAGTTACTTGGTTACGTGGACCGATTTACGATTTTGGCGGGAAAAAGATTGGCCTTACCGTGCCGAAGTCAGATTAGACGATCAATTCAACGTTATGAATGAACGGATCGGCTGGTACAAGAAAGCATGGGAAGCCCCGTACGTTTAACCTTATTGAGAAATGCGAACCGCCCTTCGATTAGGCTCCTTTGAGAGCAGCTATCGAAGGGTGGTTCGTTATTTATGCTATGTTAATGGGTTATAGCCAAGAGAAATAAATAGTTTCCCGGGAAAGCGCAGGAGCCGACACGAATTGTCGCAATGGGCTCTAAAGATGCGAATAGGGGGGATATTTAATGCTTGCGGCATTCTCGTTTGTCGAAAATCGGTTTGAGTCTCCCGTTGCTGTACGAACATGTATTCTGTACAATAAGGATATTATGAATTTAGGAGAATGGCCATGAATCCGTGGACGGAAAAAACGGAGTCGGTGGAGGAGTGGCTCGGGCTGCTGCGAAGCCGACAGGAGCTAATGGAAAACGTAACCTACTGGCATACCCAGCCCGCGAAGCCTTCGCGTTCCGTTCCAATGCCGGAACGGGTGCATCCGAAGCTAGCTGAAGCATTGCAACAGAAGGGCATTACGCAATTATATACGCATCAAGCCGCATCGTTCCAAGCCGTTGCCGACGGTCATCACGTCGTAACCGTTACGCCGACCGCATCGGGCAAAACGCTCTGCTACAATCTGCCTGTCATCCAGAAGCTGTTGGAGGATGATAGCGCCAGAGCCCTCTATCTGTTTCCGACGAAAGCGTTGGCGCAAGATCAAGTGGCCGAGCTTCAAGAGCTGGCTAATCTGATGGAAGCCGATATTAAGACGCACACCTATGACGGCGATACGCCTCCTACCGTGCGCCAAGCGATCCGCAACGCCGGCCATATCGTGGTCACGAATCCCGATATGCTGCACTCGGCGATATTGCCGCACCATACGAAATGGGTTAAGCTATTCGAAAACATCAGGTACATTATTATAGATGAGTTGCATGCCTATCGCGGCGTGTTCGGAAGCCATGTCGCCAACGTAATCCGAAGGTTGAAACGGATTTGCCGTTTCTATGGCAGCGAACCGCAGTTTCTATGCGCTTCGGCGACGATACGTAACCCGCAAGAGCATGCGGAACGGCTGATTGGAGAGCCTGTCGCGCTTGTGGACGACAATGGCGCTCCGACGGGTGAGAAGCATCTCGTCTTCTATAATCCGCCGGTTGTGAACAAGCAACTTGGTATTCGGAGAAGCAGCGTGCTCGAATCGCAGAAGCTGGCGGCTATGCTGCTTAAGAGTGGTATTCAGACGATCGTGTTCGCCCGAAGCAGGGTGAGAGTCGAAATTTTGCTTACGTATCTTCAGGAGAATATCAAACACGAGCTAGGCAAGAAGTCCATAAGAGGATATCGCGGAGGGTATTTGCCTAAGCTGCGCAGGGAAATCGAGCGCGGCCTGCGCAATGGAGAAATACGCGGCGTCGTTAGCACGAACGCGCTGGAGCTAGGCATCGATATCGGCCAGCTGCAAGCATGCGTTCTGAACGGTTATCCGGGAACGATTGCCAGCACGTGGCAGCAATCCGGGCGGGCGGGCCGCAGGCAAGGAAGCTCCGTTACTTTCCTCGTCGCCAGCAGCAATCCGCTTGATCAATATTTAATTCAGAATCCGGATTATTTTCTCGGCCGTCCGCCGGAAGAAGCTCGAATCCATCCCGATAATCTGCTCATTCTTTTAGATCACTTGAAGTGCGCCGCTTACGAGCTGCCTTTCGAGGAAGGGGACGTTTTCGGCGGCGAGAAGCTGACGGATCTTCTAGAGTTTCTGGCCGAGGAGAAGGTGCTGCACCGGGTAGGAAGCCGGTGGTATTGGATGGAGCAGGCATTCCCTGCCCACAACATCTCGCTTCGCTCGGCAGCTCAGGAAAATTTCGTGATCATCGACCAGACCGAAGGTCATCGCGTTATAGGCGAAGTAGACCGGTTCAGCGCTCCGACGCTTATACACGAAGAAGCGATTTACTTGCACGAAGGGGTACAATACCAAGTAGAGAAGCTGGATTATCCGGAGAAAAAGGCATACGTCAGAGAAGTGAACGTGGACTACTTTACGGACGCGAATCTGGCGGTTGAGCTGAAGGTGCTTCACGTTGACCTGGAATCGACCTCGGGACCGTTGGAGCGTCAGTTCGGCGAAGTAACGGTTATGGCCAAGCCAACGATTTTCAAGAAAATCCGCTTAAGAACCCATGAGAATATCGGCTCGGGACCGATCCATCTTCCGGAAGAGATTTTGCATACGAGCGGGTATTGGTTCTCCTTCTCGGAGGAGCAATCAGGCAAGCGGAGCGCGAATGATATGCAGATGGCTTTGTTGGGGCTCGCCAACGTCCTTATCCATCTGGCTCCACTGCATCTGATGTGCGATCCGCTCGATATACGCGTCGTTCCTCAGGTGAAGGCGCTGCATACGAAGCGGCCTACTATTTACTTCTACGACCGTTATCCCGGAGGAATCGGCCTTAGCCAAAGGCTTTACGAGAAACATGATGAGCTGTTGGAAGAAGCTCAAAGGCTCATTCGCGGTTGCGGCTGTTTAAGCGGTTGCCCGGCATGCGTTGGACCGATCGAAGAGGTAGGGCTGCTCGGCAAAGATTTGGCATTATCTCTACTACAAGGGATGAGTGAGCGATCATGAGCGGGTTACGGGAAAGGCTGGGGCGTCTGCGTTCGAGCTCGGCGGAAGCTCCGACGACTGATGAAACTACGTCATCGCTGGATTTATCGGCTACCCCGGAAATCCCCAACTTGTCGCCTGAATTTATAGAGATCGGGGTACGGCTCATCGACAACGAGTCGGGCCAGTTCCTTCTCCGAAGGGTGGAGTATCCGTTCCCTTACCGGCACGGACGATATGACTTGGCCGATATGCTGACATGCGCTTCGCATTTGCATCCGATTGCAACGCGTCAGAACCGGCAAAGCCCGGTCGATGCGATCGATCCTTACCGGTTGCTGTTTCTAGATACGGAGACGACCGGACTCGGCGTCGGCACGGGTAACGTTCCGTTCATGATCGGATTCGGTTATTATACCGAGACAGCTTTTGTCGTCGAACAGACGCTTATTCGGCATCCCGGCGAAGAAAGAGCGATGCTCACGTATTTGTTGGGACATATGAAGGACAAGACGCACTTAGTCACTTATAATGGAAGAACGTTCGATTGGCCCGTTCTCGTCAACCGGTTCATTCTGAACGGATGGAGACAAAGCGGACAAGAGCCGGGACATCTCGATTTTCTTCATCCTTCGAGGGCTTTATGGCGGAATACGTTGCCGTCTTGCCGTCTTAGCATGGTTGAAGAAGCCAGGCTAGGCATTCAGAGAGGCGAAGATGTTCCAGGATCTTTGGCTCCGGCATTATATTTCCAGTACTTGGCCGATGGCAATGCTACCCATCTGCACGGCGTATACACCCATAATGAGAAGGATATCTTGACGTTAGCATCGCTGTGCGTTCATTTCGGGTTTCTTTTAAGCGGCGGCATCGACTTGCGTTCACGCGAGGGAATCGAAGGCGAAGAGTTATTTCGGACGGCATGTTGGCTGGAACAGCATCACAACCTAGAAGCCGCGGAACGGTTGTTCGTTCAACTGAACGAGATGGAGGATATCGCGGACAGCGGAGGCTGGAGCTTGGCCTTGGCCGCTCGCTACAAGCGCGCGGGACAGCATGAGCGAGCATTGCCTCTATGGAGAAGGGCTGCGGAGAAAGCCGAAAGCTCGTCGCTACCGAAGTTGGATGCCCATATAGAGCTGGCCATCTATTACGAACATCGGGATAAGCAACCGTTAACGGCATTAATATATGCGGAGAAAGCATTGGAATTAGCATATCGCAGGGCAAAGTTTATTAGCGATGCAGCAAAGCGTAAGGATGAGAAGGAAACTCTTCAGCACAGGGTAACAAGGCTGAAGAATAAAGTGACGCGCGAAAGGAAGTAAGATCACACCATGAATTCTTTTCTTCATCAGAATAAGGAATACCAAGCGCCGGAAGCGCTTCTGTTCGATCTTGACGGAACCTTGTACCGTGGCAACGAGCCGATTCCGGGAGCGGATCGTTTGATATCCGGATTGCAGAGTAGCGGTGTTCCCTGTTTGTTCGTAACGAACAATTCCACGCGGACAAGCTCGGAAGTCGCAGAGCATCTAAAGCTTATGGGAATTCCCGCGAAAGAAGAAGCAATCGTCACATCCGCTTTGGCGGCCGCCTATTATGTACAGAAGCATTATCCCGGTGCCGATACTTATGTAATAGGGGAAAATGGGTTGCGAGCAGCGCTAACGGAAGCCGGGCTAGTTATCTTAGAGGAACACGATACCGACCGGCGTGCCGCGATCGTCGTTCAGGGGTTAGATCGTAAGCTAACGTACGATCGAATCACTACCGCCGTGAAGTATATACTCGATGGAGCCGCATTCGTGCAGACGAACCCGGATCGACTGTTGCCGGTTGACGGAGGATTTCTTCCCGGGGCGGGCAGTCTCGGAGCGATGCTGCAAGCGGCAACGGGAATCGAGCCGATCGTTATCGGCAAACCTTCGACGATACTCATGGACTATTCCTTGCAAATTTCCGGCACGACCCCGGACAGGTCATGGGTCATTGGGGATAATCCTTATACCGACTTGGCGGCGGCTCGCAATGCCGGATGTCCTTCGATCTTAGTCTTGACAGGACTATGCACGGCGGATAATTGGCAAGAGCACTGCGCGGCGGCGGAAGTTTCTCCGGACGCGGTATGCGAAGGACCGGAGCAACTGGAACGGCTGTTGAACGAGTTATGGATATCGAAATCCTGAACAATCGCGCTTAAGCACCAACGGAGCACACATGAGCAGAAGGGAAGAAATCAAATGCCGGAATTACCGGAAATGGAGCATTATCGCTCTCAACTATCGCAGCTGCTATGCGGACAGAAGATCATAGGCGTAACCGTCAATCGAGAAGCGACCATCAATGAGCCGGTTGATGAATTTAAATCCGGCTTAATTGACCGAAGTATTCTCTTCGTGGAACGCAAAGGCAAGCATTTGCTGTTTCATCTGGACGACGGTCGTCGCTTGCATCTTCATCTTATGCTTGGAGGATGGCTTGCTTATGGCGAACAGGGTCCGAAGAAGGATAGCCATTTTCAGGTCATATTAGCTTTCGACAACGGTTCATCGCTTTATTTCGGCGGATTGCGTCTTGGCTACCTGCACCGGATTACCGCCAAAGCGGCTATCGAGCAGTTAAAAGAGCTAGGCCCCGATCCGTTCGATCCGCGCTTGACGCTTGAAGCTTTCAAGAAACGGCTCACTAGCAAAAAAGGAAAGCTGAAGACGACGCTAACGGATCAACGGTTTCTAGCGGGCATCGGGAACTGTTATAGCGACGAAATTTGTTTCGATGCGAAGATTCACCCTGCCTTGTCGTCAAATGAATTGGATGATGAGCAGCTTGAACGGCTCTATGGCTCGATGCGCAAAGTGTTAATGGAGGCGAAGGAAGCGGGAGGTTACATGGAACATCCTCTTACGCCCGACGATAAGCTAACTGGCGGTTACAATGAACGTTGCCGCGTCTATGATCGGAAAGACGAGCCATGTGATGACTGCGGTACGGAAATCAAGCTGGAGACGTTAACGGGCCGCAAGATGTTCTTCTGTCCTCATTGTCAGCCGCAGTCCTAGATGATGAGAGCAGGAAGCCACGTAAGCACGAGACGAGGGTTTAGCAAAGCGGCTGAATACGCGGTATCCATAGGCGGAAGCGCCTTTCAGTATTTTCCAAAAAATCCGCGCACGCTTGCTCCTAAAGCGTTTAACCAATCCGACGCCCAGAAATGCGCGAGTTGGTGCAGGATGAAAGATATCCGCTCTATCGCCCACGGGCCGTATCTCGTAAACCCGGCTTCGGAAGGCGAAGCGGCTCAATCGATGGCGTTATGTACGCTCAACGATTTAGATATCGCCGAAGCTTGCGGATCGATCGGGGTCGTCGTTCATTTCGGCCATTACAAGGGGAATGATCCGTTACAAGGTTATCGGAATATCATACAATGGATCAATAGCGTGACTAAGCAATGGCACGGCAATGCCCTCATTTTGTTGGAAAACCAAGCCGGAGATCACGGATCGATGGGGACGGCGCCGGAAGAATTAGTGCAGATTCGTTCGTTAATCGATCAACCGGAGAAAGTCGGATTCTGTCTCGATACGTGCCACCTGTTCGCTAGCGGAGAATGGAGGCCGGGAGAGTGGTTATCGTTCGCGGAGCGAGCGAGAAAGCTTCGCTTCTGGGATCATGTTCGGGCGATCCACTTGAATGATTCCCGTTATCCTTCCGGCTCGCGCAAGGATCGGCATGCTGCGATTGCCGAGGGTTGGATCGGACGCGATGGGTTTATAGAATTATTAGCAACGCCAGAGTTGAGCGATGTTCCCTTCGTCTTGGAAACGCCGACAGACATAGAGGGGACTCATCGGAATCAGCTTATGCTCGTGCAGCAATTGTCGGGGGAGGCGAAACCATTTGATTAACGTGTACTTAGATGACGTGCGGCCGTGTCCGCGCGGATTCGTCGTAGCCCGTTCGGCGGAAGAATGCTTGTTGCTTCTGTCCGTCAGCGACGTCGATCTGTTATCGCTCGATTTCGAGTTAGGCATGGGTGAGCCTAATGGCCTTGCCGTCGTCCGCGGAATTATCGTAAGCGGCAAATTTCCGAAAGAAATTTACGTACATTCGTCTAGCCAAATGGGGCGTGCCCAGATGGTGCAAGAGTTAAGGGCGGCAGATCCGAAAGGCGTCATTATCCATGACGGACCGATGCCGTCTTCGGTACTGGAAGCGATCGCGGCTGGAGAGCAACGGAATGCGTGAGTGGGATTCCAACGATTGGAAGAGAGAGTGGACCTTCACACCAGCCCCTTTCGCTTTATTCGTTCACACGCCTTTATGCGGCACATGTCTAGCGGCAAAACGCATGTTAGCAGTGGCGACGGAAATCGTGCCGGAGGTGCAAGTAATGTCGGCGAACATTAATGTCATGCCCGACTTGGCGCAGACGTTCCAGATCGAGAGCGTGCCTTGCCTGTTGATGAAACGAAATGACGGTTCATGGATGAAACAATATCGGTTCCCCTCCGTCACGGAGCTGGTGGAACAGTTAAGGGAAGAGAGGGATAAAGTATGATTCATTTACAAGGCTTAACTTACCGTAGGGGAGAACGGGAAATTCTTCGCGGAGTCGATTTGAAGGTAAATCCTGGGGAACATTGGACGTTACTAGGACGCAATGGTTGCGGCAAATCCACGATTTTGGAGATGATAACGGGTTATTTATTCCCGACATCCGGTAAGGTTGATGTACTAGGCAATCGTTATGGACAAGTCGACGTTCGTGAAATTCGTAAGCAAATCGGATACATAAGTCCATCGTTGATCGAAAAAATGACGTTACGGGATCCACTATGGGAGATCGTCGCGAGCGGAGCGTTCGCTTATTTGCGTTTCTACGAGGAAGTAGCGGATGAAGTTCGGGAGAGAGCTTACGGTGAACTTGAGCGTGTAGGCTTGCGTTCGCTTGCGGAGCAACCGTTCGGTACGTTATCTCAGGGAGAGCGTAAGAAAGCTTTGTTAGCGCGCACGATGATGGCTTCTCCTCAATTGCTTATTCTTGACGAGCCTTGCGCGGGGTTGGATTTATACGAACGCGAGAAGTTTCTTTATGCTTTATCCGAGTTAACGGGCAACAATTTGTCCATGCTGTACGTAACGCATCATATCGAAGAAATTATTCCGTTATTTACTCATGTTGCGTTAATGGCGCAAGGCCAGCTTGTTGCGACAGGACATAAACGGGATGTTCTTACGCCGGACAAACTGCAAGAGGCCTACGATCTTCCAATCGAGATCAAATGGAAGGATGACCGGCCTTGGATTGAAGTCGGGAAGGTGGCAGGACGATGAAAACGTATGTCGGTACAGCTAATCCCGGATTTTCCCCCTACGCCATGGACGAGCTGCGCAGGCGCATCCAAGGGACGAAATTATCGGGTCTTGCGCCTGGAGAAACGTTTTCCTTCACGAGCGGAGATGTCGACGCGGATCAGTTGATTACCGATCTTCGGCGTAAAGAGCCGATTTTCCTCAGACATTTTTTCCCGATCGATGCGGAAGTCGACGTATCTGGAAACATAGAGGATACAGCTGAAGCGTTGAAGGCTTACGCAAGGACATTGGGAGAACGAGTGAAGGGTAAGAAAGTCGCGATTCAAGTACGTAAGGAGCAGAACAGCCCCTTCCCTTATTCCTCAGCCGAAGGCAGGGACATTATCGTTCCCGATATACTTGAATTAGGCGGAGAAGCGGTAGCCCGCGAGGCGGATTGGATCCTTTCGGTCTATGCGACGAAGAAGAAGCTGTATATGGGTTTTTCATTGCCTCGGGACAATCTGTCGGATTGGCCGGGAGGAGCCGTTCGATTCCGCAAGGATGAAAGCCTCATTTCTCGTGCGGCATTTAAGCTGCTGGAAGCTGAGCGGGAGTTCGATTTGCCTTTGAATCGTTTCTCGAATGCTCTCGACTTAGGCGCCGCACCCGGAGGATGGACCTCCGTCCTTCTGGATAGAGGGTTAAGGGTAACTGCCGTAGATCCTGCTGAAATGGATCCGTCACTGGAGCTGCACCCGAATTTACGCCATATTCGGAGAAATGCGGCGGATGTATCCTTCGCTCCAGGTAGTTTCGATCTTCTCGTATGCGACATGAGCTGGGATCCGTATCACACTTGCCGGATCGTCTCCGAGCTTGCGCAAACGATGTCGGCCGGGGCCTCGGGGATCATAACGCTTAAGCTGATGTACCGTAAACCGCTCCAGAGCATTCAAGAGCTCATGGAGGATTATAGCCATGAATTCGACATTCGCAAAGTAAAACAGTTGTTTCATAATCGGGAAGAAGTTACAATGTGGGTGAAGAGAAAATAAACTCCGAATCGGGAAAGCATCCCGCATCCGGGCGAAGTCTTGCGTATGCAAGGCTCCGTTCCGTGGTGCGGTTTTTTTATTTTACTCATAGAAGAGGGGAATTAAAATGCAGGAACAACGCCAAGATGGCCTTATGCTCGCACCGGGTCAGTTATACGGGGAACGGTATCGTATCGTTATGCCGATCGGCAAGGGAGGGATGGGGCGCGTCTATTTAGCGGAGGATATTCGTCTCGGCGGGAAAACGCGAGCATTGAAGCTAACCCGCCCTCTTCAGGATGAGCGAATGAGTTTCCTTCCGGAAGCGCAATTGTTGAGCGAGCTAGACCACCCGCATCTTCCGGCGATCGTGGATTATTATCCTCCTAATGAAGAGGGCGTTGCTTGTATCGTGATGGATTATATCGCGGGAGATACGTTAGCAGAAAGATGGGAGCGATTCGGGTTTCGGTTACCTTTTCCATTCGTGCTGGGTGTACTTACGGAGCTATGCGAAGTTCTCGTTTATTTGCATGCGCAGACGCCAGCCATCGTATTTCGCGATCTAAAACCTGCTAACGTGCTGTTAGATCGGCATAATAAAGCGATGCTCGTCGATTTCGGAATTGCCCGAAGATATCGGGACGATGTTCAATTCGATACGTTACAGCTCGGAACGCCAGGTTTCGCGGCCCCAGAACAGTTAAGAGGGGATCAATCGGACGGCCGTACCGATCTGTACGGCATTGGTGCGCTTGCCTATTTTCTATTAACCGGAGGACAATTCGCGATCCGCCATCGGGGGGAATTGAAGCGGGTGCTTCAGGAGGATGTTCCCTCGGAGTTTATTTTCTTATTAGAACGATTACTCGCCAGCCAACCGGCCGCCCGGCCGCAATCGGCAACAGAGCTGTATGGCGATTTCATCGCGATCCATCAGCAGATTAATGACCATCCTTTGTCCCAACGGCAGTTACATAGTCTGATCCTCGATCCCTATCAAGCGCATGAATACGGAAACCAGGACCGTACGATCGTGATCGGCATCGCATCCGCTTATCCCGGCGCGGGGGCAACCTTTGCTTCGCTAGCCCTTTCTTCGGCGTTGTCCGGAATAGGGATACCCCACGCGTTGGTGGAGTGTCCGGGCAACGATTCCGAGCTATACACACTCCTTAACGGAGCGAGAAAAATGCCCAGAGGCGCCGTTTATGCACATGCGAACGGACTTCAAGCTACGGCTCCGGCTTGGCGAAACGGCAAAGCGGCATATTATCCGCTAGATCCGAATGAATTCGGAACACAACCGCCGGAGACGGCTTTTGCCAGTTGGCTTCGCAAGCTCGGAGCACCAATCGTTCTGTTAGACCTATCCAGCAATTGGGGACAAACGCATATTAGGGACTGGCTAACTAGAGCTGTGGATCATCTCATAATGGTTGCGGATTGTTATCCCGCGAAATGGTCCGGCCGAAGGCAAGCATCTTGCATGGAATTGCTCCAACTAGCCCTGCAACGCAATATTAAGAATAGTTGGATTGCCAATCGCGATCAACCTTTTGCCGATAGGAAGCAATGGCTTTCCTTGTTTCCTGTAAAACCGGACGTATACTTGCCCGATCTCGGAGGTCCGACTATGCTTCATTCGCTCTGGAGAGGAGAAGGAATAACGTCTGAGCCCCATGCGCAGCAGACAGTACACCAGGCTTTTCAACGCTGGATCGACTCTTACGCCAAGAGTCGTTAAGGGAAGACGTGTTTCCGATAATTCCTTCTTTTCGACGGATTTTCCAAGCCTTTGACAGTCATGATACAATGTAGACGGGAGAAAGCGTTAAATAGGGGAGAAATCAGAGTGTCGGGCAATCGGTTGCGATGGCTGGAAGTAGGATTAACGGCATTAAAGCTTGGAATGACATCGTTCGGAGGACCGGTAGCCCATATCGGATATTTTCGACAGCAATATGTTGTTCGCAAGAAATGGCTGTCCGAACAATCATTCGGTGATATGGTAGCGCTATGTCAGTTTCTTCCTGGGCCGGCTAGCAGTCAACTAGGCATCGCTATCGGCATTCAACGTGCCGGGCTTCTGGGCGGATTGTTCGCTTGGTTAGGATTTACCCTTCCATCCGCGTTGCTGCTCATTGCTTTTGCCTTTGGATTGCAGTGGGGAGGTATCGTAGACTCCGGTTGGTTAGCGGGCTTAAAGCTCGCCGCCGTTGCCGTGGTCGCGCAAGCGGTGTGGAGCATGGCACAGACGCTGACGCCAGACAAACCGAGAATTGCATTAGCGGCTTTTGCAGCGTGTTGCGCGATTCTGATACCCGGAACAACGGGTCAGATCATTCCCATTGTCGCCTGCGGAATTGTCGGAGCTCTATGGTTGAAACCTCAGGTGGTAGCGTCGTCTAACGATTCAGAGACGAGTATGAAAAGTGCCGCAGGGATTGGGTTACTTGTTATATTCATGCTGCTATTAGTTCTTCTACCCGTACTTTCAGCGTTATATCAGGGTCCGCTATGGCAGTTAGCCGACATTGGCTATCGAGCGGGCGCTCTCGTGTTCGGTGGAGGGCATGTCGTTCTTCCGATGCTGCATGATCAGCTGACTGTAACGGGAATCGTTAATGAACAACAATTTATGGCGGGATATGGAGCTGCACAAGCGGTGCCGGGTCCATTGTTCACGTTCGCTGCATATTTAGGCGCCATCTCATCTAATGGTACGGAGGGACTAATCCGGGCAGTCGTGATGTTGGTGTTCATTTTTCTTCCTTCCTTTTTACTCGTGGCAGGTGTTATGCCTTTCTGGTCTCGGTTGCGTTCTCGGAAGCGGGCGAGGGCGATTATGAACGGTGTTAACGCATCGGTCGTTGGAATTTTGTTTGCCGCTCTTTATGATCCAGTATGGACGAGCTCAGTGAACGATAAGTTGGATATACTTCTTGTAGGAATCGGGTTTTTACTGCTTGTCGTATGGAAATGCCCGCCTTGGTTGCTCGTGATACTGGCTGCAGCGTTTGGATGGTTGCTATAGGGCGGACATACACATATTTATATGAGGTGACTGAAATGAACAATGAAAATATTTTGATCATAGAAGATGAAGATGCCATTGCAAGAATTCTCCAGTTGGAATTGGAGCATGAAGGCTACGGGGTCGGCAGGGCCGCGGACGGACGTAAAGGATTGGAGATGGCGACATCCGGAGAATGGGATCTCATCCTGCTTGACGTGATGCTGCCCGAGTTGAATGGCATCGAGGTGCTGCGCAGGTTAAGGCAGAACGACGGAGTCGTTCCTGTTATTCTGCTGACGGCTAGAGATACAGTACCGGATAAGGTGAGCGGCTTCGAGCATGGGGCGAACGATTATATTACAAAACCATTTGCCATGGAAGAGCTACTTGCAAGGGTGCGGAATTTGTTGCGCATCTTCAAAGCTTCCCGGGAAGGGGAGAGCGAGGACGTTATACGGATTGGAGATTTGTCCATCGAGCTCTTAACCCGCAAAGTATATCGTAAAGACCATTCTATTGAACTGACACCTCGGGAGTTCGAACTCTTACTGTATTTAGCCCGACATAAGAACGGAGAGAAAACACGGGACGAAATTTTGTCGGATGTGTGGGGGTACGAGTATATCGGGGATACGAACGTCGTAGACGTCTACATCCGTTATTTAAGGCAAAAAATGGACAAAGGTTACCGCCATAAGCTATTGCATACGGTACGCGGAGTCGGATATATGCTGAAGGAGCCGGATGCATGACCCTCAGATCAAGGTTCACCTTATTCACGGTTTTCTGGCTTATCTTCATTCTGATCCTTTATAACATTTTCGTTTATTTTTTCGTGATACGGGTAACGACGCGCGGCGAGCTGCAATTGCTTACTAACAAAGCGGACCTGATCATCGAGACGCTGAGGAAGCAGGGAATGCGGGGGCTGGAGGACCCGAAGCTTCTTAGCGACATGTATAATTATAACGAGATGTTAAGGATCGTCTCAGGCGACGTGCGAGTCGTGAACAAGGTTGGAACGGACGACGAGCTGTTGAATATTCCTCCACAAATGCAGGTATATAATCTATCAGAGACTCGTCAAATTAACGGGCAACGGGTCCTTTATTTATCGATGCCTTTTTTTGATAAAGGGCATCTCATCGGAACGGTGGAAGCGGCGCGGCGCTTGACGGTTCTTGATAGTTATTTGCAAATCTTATTAGGGGCATTAAGCGTTACAAGCATAGGTGCGATCGTGTTTGCCATTTTCGGAACCTATTGGTTCACTTCGCGATTAACGGGGCCAATCGGCCAGATGGTCCAAACGATGAGAGAAATCGACCGAAGCGGGAAGCTATACCGGGTCAAGCTGAACGGCAGGGAAGAGTCGGTGGAACTCCAGCAAATGGTTAGAGCCTTTAATCAAATGATTGATCGCCTGGACCGTACGATCGAGCATCAGAAGCATTTCGTCGCGGATGCTTCCCACGAGCTGAAAACTCCGCTTACGGTCATCTCAAGCTACGCCGACATGCTTAAACGCTGGGGCAGGGATAACGTCGAAGTCCGGGACGAGGCGATCGAGGCGATCTCCAGGGAAACCGAGCGGCTGCAAAATCTGATTCGTTCCATGCTCACGTTAGCGGAAGCCGAACAGGATGATTGGCTGAACGTATCGCGGTTTGAAGTGACTACTGTTGTTAGGGAACTTTCCGAAGTGCTCGGAACAACGTTCCGGAGAGAAATCCGGGTTCATTCCGATAGCCATTCCGTACATATGAAGGGCGATAAGGAAAAAATCAGGCAATTGCTGCTCATCCTGATCGATAATGCGATCAAGTATAGCAAGGAACCGATAGACGTTCGCATTCGCAATCAGAAGAACGGAATCAAGCTCGAAGTTACCGACTACGGCATCGGCGTTCCGGAAAGCGAAATCCCGTACATGTTCGAGAGATTCTATCGGGTTGACGAAGCGCGGCATAGGTCAACGGGAGGAAGCGGACTCGGCTTATCGATAGCCAAGAAAATTATCGATATTCACGAAGGAAACGTGGAAGTATACAGCAAAACAGGAAACGGGACGACAATCTCCATTCAGTTGCCGCGTAAAATATAGCTCCGAGATCAGCAAAAAACCGGCGTTTCGGATTTTCCGAAATATGCCGGTTTTTGTTGTGCAACTTTACGCGAAACTAAGACGTTAATAGCAATAAGATAATAAATAGAGATTATAGCACGCGACGTGCAGTCACATAATGGGATTTCCAGTAAGATGTGTTAATCGAAGAATAAGTAACCCCAGGCTTGCCGTACGTATGCAACATTTTGTTGTTGCCGACATAGATGCCTACATGACCAATGTTTTTACCCGTACGTGCGACGTTGAAGAATACGAGATCGCCTTTCTTCAGATTGCTCTTCGCTACCTTGTAACCGCGTTTGGCTTGTGAGCTAGAGACGCGCGGCAGCTTGACTCCATATTTACCGTACACATATTGCGTGAAGCTGGAGCAGTCGAATGCGGATGTAGAGCCCGATGGGGCGCCGAAACGATATTTCACGCCTAAGTATTTTTTGCCGAGCGTGATGATTTTGTCTGCCTTAGAAGTCGTTGCCGCGGAAGCCTGTGGGGCTTGTCCTAGCGCGATTCCGGTAAATCCAATGACTGCGCAAAGGCTGACGCCTGCTATTTTCCGGACGAATGCGTTTTTGAAGCTCATGTTGTAATTCCCTCCATATATAATACAGATGCATGGGTTCGAGTATAACAAAACAGAGAGTTCCTAATTTTTTCCAAAGAGAGAACATGCGTGGGCATAAGAACGGTTTGAGTCGCTTTCTTAGAAAACGATGAGAATTTACTCATAACCTGTACATATCTACCTCAAGCGCATGCATCTGCCATCAAATCAAGAGCATGAAACTTGCCCCTTCTCTATCAATTCCTATAAAATAGGTAGAGGGTATGGGGTATTTAGTCATGTAATCTAACACATAGTTTTGGGATGGGGGTGTCGTTGTGCTTAAACATCTAAGAGTATCGGACGGTCACCGCCTGCTTCCTGTGACGATCAGAAATTATGAAAGGGGGGACTTTACGAATTTAATCTCTCTTCAGGCACTTTGCTTTCCTCCGCCGTATCCTTCTGAGCTATGGTGGAATGAGGAGCAGTTGACTGAGCATGTCACCCGATTTCCGGAAGGTGCCTTGTGCGTAGAGGTTGAAGGTATAATTGCGGGATCCATGACCGCTCTGCGGATAACATTGGACGATCGCATACCTCATGATTGGGCATCTGTTACCGATGAAGGCTTCATTAGAAACCATGATCCAGATGGCGACACTCTCTATGTCGTAGATATTTGCGTCGCCCCACAATATCGCAAGCTCGGATTAGGCAAATGGCTCATGCAGTCGATGTATGAGACGGTTGTCCATCTCGGCTGCAATCGTTTGCTAGGGGGAGGGCGAATGCCTGGGTATCAACAGCATGCACATCTGCTAACGCCTCAACAATACTTGGATGAGGTGATATCCGGGTCAAGGTACGATGCTGTACTTACTTTTTTGCTGAATTGCGGAAGATTGCCGATTGGCCTATTGGCTAACTATTTAGAAGATGAACAATCCGCTCATTATGCAGCGTTAATGGAATGGCGAAACCCTTTCAAGTGAGAAGGAGCGAGAATTGATGGAATATATTCGAGTAAGTTCAATAGAGGATCCTAATTTCGTGTCGATGCACCGATTGATGAGTTCGATTTTTCCGGCCGAGGAAGTATTGGCGTTCGAATTGTGGAAGGAACCGATCGAGGATCCGGATATTCATGTTTATGTGGCCGTACATGAGGGTAATGTCGTCGGGGCAACGGAATATCGTTATTATGCCGATCTACGCGTAGCGATGACCGATTTTACGATTATCGGAACGATGGGCCTCGGCATCGGACGTTTTTTATACGTTAATCGAGCCCGCGATCTAGAACGTCTTCAACGTGAGAGCGGCACGACTTCGATCGGCATGTTCGCTGAAATCTATCGCCCTCATGCGGTATCGTCGTTCAAATTCGGCAATGTGCTTCCAATGCATCCCGCGGTAAGGAGGGAAGTGCTGTCGCACATCGGTTATGAGAAGCTGAATTTCACATACGTGCACCCTTCCTGGGATCATGAAGGCAAGGCGGTAACGGAGCTCGATTTAGGCTTTTTGCCGGCGGACGAGACTTTACGGGAACTGCCGGCGAGTCTTATAGCGCAGTTCCTTAGGGAGTACTATACTGCCCTTCCGAATAAACCTCGGGAGTGGCTGGACATGATCGAAAAGTTGGAAGGTCACGCAGCAATCGAACTTCTACCCTTGTAACTTCTTAACGTTTGTGGATTTTGCCTTTGTATTTGCCTGAATGGATAAGCTGCACGTCTATTTGAAAAGACTCAATATTCGGGATGGCCTCGCTGTCCCGAATGTATTTTTTCCAGTCCGAATAATGATGTTTATAGACGGAATATCCGAGATTAAGGACGTCGATATGGAGTTTTAATCCGGATTCGTACGTATGGCGGATGCTCTTCTCTAGGGCTTCTTTAACTTTCGTTTTCATTTCGTTCTGTGTCCTATTTTCGAGCATTTCATCTAGAAAAACCTTCACTTTAATTTCAAGCCTATAAGACAACCGACCTCCGTTCATTGAATAGCGAACTTTGACCTTCTTCGTTTGAACGATAAAGGTGATGATCGGTTTGTTGTTCTCATAAACAATTAACGGTGCCCGACTCATTCTCAGGTCGAGGTACTTTTTGCCTTCCAACTGTTTTTCATCCAGCTCTCCCGACCATTTTTCATTGCTGAAAAAATACATCCCGTTCATTTTTAATACGGGCAGCGGTTTTCCGTTTTCTTTCCAAGCCGACTTCTCGGTCGCTACAACGGGAATCATAGCTGTTTTACCTTTCTCGTAATAATCGGCAAGGAGTCTGTATAGATAGACAGGCTTGATGTAAGAGGACTGCTTATAAGTTTCAAGAGGTTTCATGAGCAGAGAATCGTAGGGAGACAGATTGAAAAAGGGATGGTAGAAAAGGAATCGCTCCAAAGGTTCCTCCGTACCGAACACCCACAGGTTATAGCGGATTTCCCTATAGCGGTTGATTAGATCCGTAAGATCCACTATGCCGATCTTCTTCAAAGCCTTTTTGGTTAGGACGAGCGCTTTAATATGCCCGTAATAAATGTGGATTTGCTCCGATTGGTAAAGATCGAATAAGGCATCCCCAATGGAAATGCCCCTGCCGACGCCGACGATCTCAGGTTGCTGATCCGGGGGGCTCGAACCTTCTTTCTTTGCAATACCGGAAAAGTTGATCGATTGCAAATAAACGATAAATTGATTATTCTCGTGGTCGATCCCCATCGTCGTGGAGTAGTTCATGCGGTCTATGTTCTTATAGTCCCAGCATCCCGACAATAGGCTCGCGAATAGGCACATGACGAACAGAAAGCAGACCGATTTTGTTCCTTTCATTGCCGGATCAGTCCTTTATGACTTCTTGTTAAGGGATTTGGGCACGAACGTTTTCATTTTCCGAGGGTACATGAGCAAGGATCTTCCAATGTCTTTAAGCGAGAAAGGCGCTGCTGGAGCGAGGTAAGAAACGCCGAAAGAAGTAAGGCCTGACAAATAGACGAGTACCAGCAGCACGGAGAGCATGAACCCGTACATCCCCAGTATGGCTGCAAGTATGACGGCACCATAACGGATGACGCTTACCGATCCCGACAACGTTTGACTGACCAAGGTCGAGCCTGAAACGATGGAGATGGCGGCAATGACGACCATGGAGGGCGAAGTTAATCCAGCCCGGATCGCCGCGTCGCCGATAATCAACCCTCCGACGACCGTTAAAGTTTGACCGATCATGGATGGAAGCCGATATCCGGCTTCTTTGAACGTTTCCAACAAGGTCAGCACAAGGAACATCTCCATGGGGGTACTTATCGGAACGCCGAATCTAGTCGTCACGACGGTCGCCAGCAGAGGGAAAGGGATTTGATCCTGATGATACCCTGTTAACGCGATATAGAACGAAGGAAGGAATATCGACACGATTAAGCTGAATAAACGCAGTAACTGCCCGAAGGAAGAAGAAATAAAATTGAAATGAGTGTCTTCGGGAGTTTTGAGCAGCATCGTTAATGTAGCAGGTCCGATCATTGCGGCGGGAACGCCATCAATCAGCACGGCGAAGCGTCCCCGTAACACGCAGCTTGTTACAAAATCGGGACGCCCCGTATAGATGGATAACGGGAAAAGACTATAAGGATGATCCGAGATCCGTTCCTCTAGCTGGGTTGCGCTATTCAACTCCTCGATTTGATCGGACAATTCGCCCAGCTTTTTTCGCAGGTCGTCCAATAAGTCGGAATTCATTTTGTTAACGTCATAAATTAAACCGACACGAGTTCGCGTTTTAGTTCCGATTCTCATCGTTTCGACGGCGACCGTATTGACGGGCAAACGTCTCCTGATCAATCCAAGATTCGTGTCTATCGATTCTACAAGACCGTCTTTCGGCCCTCTAATAGAAACCTCGATATTCGTTTCTTCCGTCTGACGAACCGGAATTTGCGGCGCGGCGTATGCGAAATAAGCAGATAAATGCGTTATCTCCACGATGATATCGCCTTTGAACAAAAGTTCGTCGCATAAGTCGATTGTGAAACAATCTAGAGCCGTAAGCTCGATGGCTGAATATTTCTCCAGGTTATCGACGCTATTCATTTCATCGTGGCTGTACATGCGTTTAATTTCCGGAAGTAAATTTCGATTGATCATCATTTCGTCGCATAACGATTTGCAATAAAGCAAAGTAATGTGTTTTTGATCGCCCAATGGAAGCGTAACATGCCGAACGTCGGAGCATTTCGCGTAAGCTTGGAGCAAAGTTTGCATATTCAAGGCATTCGATTGGCTCATGGCTGTTTCACCTGCTTGGTTTTCATGGGTTTAGCGATCAACAGAAAGAAGAGAACCGCAACCGTAAGCATGGCATAGAAACAAAACGGAAAGTAAAAATGTTTAAGGATGGAAAAGAATGAGATGTCCCCTAACGGAAATTGAATCATGCCAATGACGAGCAACGAGGCGATGGGAAGAACAAACTTCTTCTTGTCGCACAATTCGGCAATCAACAGAAAAGTAAAACTTAGCCGCGCGAATGCACCGCTAACCCATTGAAAGATCGATAGAAAATCAAGATGCTCGATAAAATCGCCGATTTTGACTAACCGCCATTCTTCGAACGCAGGGTATCTTTGCAAGCTGCTTTCGATCGGTCCGAATTCTGCTATTCCTCCCATTAACGGACCTATCGTGAGTCCGGCGAGGAAGAAGGCGATCAGAAGAACGTGCCATTTCTTGATCGGGGTTGAAATTTGATGCTGAACAAATAACAATAGAAATAGCTCTACGGAACCTGTCCCCGCATATACGATCCCTCTCCATATGGTGTCGTATCCGTTCTCGAATATGGGGAATAACAATCCATAATCCTTGTGAGGGATGTTAGCAACCATGACGAATTCTCCAAACAAGACGACGAACGGAAATAGAATCGTAGAGGTGTAGGCAACGGATCTAAGCCCTTTGATGGCCGTGGCCATAGAAAGTAAAATAAAGGACGTGGCGATCACGAATGGAGGAGTTTGCGGCAAGTAGGAGGCATTCGTCCAGGTCGTCAAGTCTTTACCTGTCACAGCCGCCGAAATCACCAGGTAGATAGATAAGAGTATGGCAATCATGCGCGTTAACCATTTACCATAACGCCGTTTGATTTCCTCCATAATGGGCCGTTGTTTCGTCAATTTGGACATTTGGGCAACCAGAAGGAAGAACGGGACAAGGACAAAGAAGGTAACTAATGCACTTATCCAAGCATCTCTACCGGATGCCTCCAACAGTAAAGGGATGACAAGGACGTGATTCATCATTCCGATAGATAGTATGAGAATTAAGCTGATCTGGAGTAAGGAAAACGATGGGCTCTTCAACAGCATGAACTCCTTGTTCAGATTAACGGGCTTCAAGTAAATGTTTCCAACTGACTCGCAAATTATTCGTATCATAAGGAGCACTGTTATGCGTATCACTTTTCTTGGCACGGGAGATTCAATGGGGACGCCTAGGATTTATTGCGATTGTAAGGTTTGTACGGAAGCGCGTATGACGGGTAATAATATTCGCTTTCGTTCGTCGCTATTGCTTGAGGAGGAGGGACAAGAGCCTTTATTGCTCGATTGCGGGCCGGATTGGCGCGGTCAGATGGAACGGGGAGGCATGAGGGGGATGACGCAAGCGTTGCTAACCCATGCGCATTTCGATCACATCGGTGGATTAACGGAATGGGCGGATGCATGCCGGTGGACGGAAGAAGTCGCGCAACTGTACGCTCCTCGCGAAGTGTTCGGCGAAATACGATCCCGATTCCCATGGATCGAACGGCATCTTGCGATGAACGTTAACGATGAGGGAATGGCTTATGGGGAATGGCGGATTACCCCTTGGAAAGTGAATCACGGGAAAAACGGTTACTCGTACGCGTATCATTTCGACAACACTAGAACACAAGTGAAGTGGGCCTATTGCTCGGATGCTATTAATTTGACGGAACGTCAAAAAGCACCGTTAACGGGGTTAGCGCTATTGGTGCTTGGGACAAGTTACGTGAAAGAGCCTTTCCCGATGGATACGCGTTCTGTATACGATACGACGGAGGCTTTGCAGCTCGCCGATGAGGTTCGGCCTAATCAACTCCTCTTTACTCATCTGTCTCACGACGTTGACATAAGTAAGGATTACGGGTTGCCGTCTAACGTTAAGTTCGCGTTAACCGGGACGAGCCTGACGGTCTAGTCGCGGCTTCGAATGACGAGCAACAATCCGTCCTCAATCGTTATCGTCCCTGCGGGGGCATCTAGTACGTTGCTGATCCCGAGAGACGTGCCTAGCCGTAACGTTGCCTGATGAAGCGGATAACGAAAACCTTCCAATGTAATTCCCGTTACTTCAAGCGTAAGCGGCAATAACGATGTATAAGGAAAAGCGGAGTTGCTCGCTAACTTCAAGCGGCCATCGCACAGCCGAATTTCATTATGTTCGTCGAGCACAGTGAGAGAGCAACCGAGTTCATTGGCGACGCGAAGCAAGTGAACGTTGCCCAACCCATGGTCGAAGCGGGTACCCAGGGCTCCTAATAAAGTGATATTTGTATAACCTCTTGCGATGGCTTCGCGTAAAGCCAGTTCGGTATCGGACCAATCTTTGTCTATGGCGTCGCAAGTCAGTAGTTCGATTGCATTTTCCCTGATGAGGTTCATTTGATCGGACGTAACGGAATCGAAATCTCCCAGGGCTAGGTGCGGCGTATATCCATTATGTATAAGAAAGTCAGCTCCCCGATCGGCACCGATCAAATAGGCGTCGTCGGCAGGAAGTTGAGCCAATGCCCATGGCCCCAAACGCCCTCCGGTGTAAATAAACGCGCGCGTAAATGCAGAATGTGTCTTTGACATGATGAGAGCAGCCTCCTAAAGTTCTAGCGTATGGATCGCGACTCAGACGATCGAGTATGAGCACCAACCGGCCTCATCTAGTATAACGGGAAAATGACCGTTGCGGAACTGCGAAGCTACCCGCTACAATGAGTAAGGATTCATAACTTTCGACATTAATTTTGGTCGTCCATTTCGTTATGTAGCGCGCGGAGGAGAGTTCAAGTTGGATTTAGATGAAATATTTCATGTGTTTAGCTTGATCGGCACGATTGCTTTTGCCGTCAGCGGCGCGATCGTTGCCATGGAAGAGGAGTACGATATATTAGGCGTATTCGTATTAGGTCTTGTGACCGCGTTCGGCGGAGGGGTTATACGTAATTTGCTCATAGGCGTCCCTGTAACAACGCTGTGGAGCCAAGGGCTGTTCCTGAAAATCGCTTGCATATCCATACTGATCGTATTCGTCCTTCCGATAACGCTCATACACCATTGGAAACGAGGCGAAGCGTTTTTCGATGCGATCGGATTAGCGGCATTCGCCATCCAGGGCGCGTTATATGCCGTAAAAGCCAATCTTCCGTTAAGCGCGGTAATGGTAGCGGCTATGCTCACGGGAATCGGGGGCGGGATGGTTCGGGATATTATGGCTGGCCGTAAGCCGCTAGTCCTGCGGGACGAAATCTACGCGATGTGGGCCATCGCAGCGGGGCTCGCGATCGGAGTCGCTGATCTACAGAAGCCGTGGGAATTGTTTACGTTGTTCATACTTGTCGTGTTATTCAGGATGTTATCCGTCTATTATAAATGGAAGCTTCCGCGCCGTTCTTTGCGCGGTTCGACTGGAGGTCAATCATGAGTTATTCTGTTCTATTCGTTTGTCTAGGCAACATCTGCCGCTCGCCGATGGCGGAGGCCGTGTTTCGTCATATCGTCGTTGAGCAAGGATTAGAGGCGGTTATTAAGATCGACTCCGCCGGGACGGGGGATTGGCATATCGGCCACCCGCCGCATGAAGGGACACGCAAATTACTCGATAGATATTCGATTTCGTACGAGGGAATGAATGCTAGGCAATTGGCCGTTCAAGACGGGGGAAACTTCGATCTGATCGTTGCTATGGATACGAAAAATGAACGGGATATTCGGGAGAAGCTCGGGGTTTCGTCACGCGCGCAAGTTATTCGATTCCTATCTTTGCTCCCGGAGAAAGGGATAGATGACGTTCCGGACCCTTATTACACAGGTAATTTCGGTGAAGTATACGAATTGGTAAAGGAAGGCTGCGAGAAGTTGCTTGAGCTTGTGAAGGGGAGGATGAATATTGAACGATAAAACGGACAAAGCGGATCATGCGGACAATGTTCCTTCGATTTCGTTGCCTCTTTCATTTCAGCAGATCAGATTGGTCGCACAAGATGAACTGGTTCGCCGAATGGAACCCGTGAAGATGCTGAAGGAAGAAAGCACGGAGCTCTATCGGATCATTAAGGATTCCGAAACCGGAGAACATTATTTGCATTACGCCGTTTTTCACATTCATGTGGCTGGCGGAGGGGCCGAGGAGGAATACCATCATCTTCTGCCCTTGGAGCATGACGACGTGATCTCGATGGCGCTAGGCGCCGATTATATGGAATATCCGCATCAGTGGGACAGGTCTTATTTGCGAAACGGTCCTCATGAAGGTTTCGTGTGGTATGACCCAAGCGGAGCGACGGAAGAAGAAGCGAGCTATGCCGAGACGGAAGCTTACATTCGTGAGCAGCTGCTCGCCTTCCGCAGGCAAGGAAACCACGGGGAGGAAGAGGTGAAACGCCTTTTCGAAGCGATGGATAACCATCTTCCTCGCATCGAATGAACGGACACTACAGACCTTACTCCTCATACGTTGATATGAAAAAAATCCCATCCGAGTCGTTCCCTAAGAACGTCCCAGATGGGATTTTCACTTGAGTTTGTAAGAAATGAATGAATTACTAAAACAGCGGCTTTGGTCCTAGGAACGAAGCAAGCGCCTCGGGCAGTTCATTTTGCCAAAATCCCCATTTGTGTTCCCCGTCTTTTTCAACGTAATGCAGTTTAGCGCCTTTTTCCTCTAATAAACGTACGGCTGACCTATTTAATTCAACGAAATCGAAAATACCCCGATCGGTTTGGAATTCCCTTTCTTGAAGGCCGACCAACATCCATAATTTAAGCTTATCCAATGTTGGGAATTGCACAATTTGTTCGATATAAGGGCCATAGTAAGCTCCGGAGAGCGATATGATTCGATTGAATAGGGAAGGGTATGTCAGTGCGAGCGACAACGATACTGCTCCCCCTAAAGAGTCCCCGATCAGTATTCTATGGTCCGGGACGTCGCGAACCGGATAATGGGATTCTACCCATGGAATGAGTTCCTCCGCGAAAAAACGGGTATATCGAGTGTAGAGCTCACCGTCTGGAGTATATTCAGAAGTCCGATTGTTAATATCCACGTCCACACCGACCACAATGAAAGGCTCCCAGTCTTCTTCCAGAATAAGCCTCTGGGAATGAGTGGCGATTCGGCCGAAATTAAAAAATTCTTCTCCGTCCTGACAATAAACGACAGGATAACTGATCCATTGTTGAAAACCTGGAGGTAAATAAACGCGAATCGTGCGTTTTCCTTCCGGCAGAAATTCGCTCGGGACTTCATGTTTGTGAATCGTTCTTTTGTATAACGGATTGTCACTCAATGGACAAACCTCCTTGCTAGGTATGGGAAATCTCAGGCATGGGTAAACCAAATGAAGACTGAAGACTGCGGATTGTATTATACTGTTACATGATATTAATAATCCTGTTATACAAACATGAAAAGGTCAAAAGCTATATAAATAAAGGATTTTTAGAGTTTTTCTTTGACCAAATCACTTAAACAGGGATATAATAATTCTATAACAGAAAGCCCTCTTCCACAATTAAAGATGAGGTGAACCTTATGAGTAAAGTATCCACTGAAGCACCGGTCGCTAAGATCGGCGCGCAATCGCACGAAGTCAGGTCAGAAAATGTAACCCCATTGCAAGTATTGTCTCCGGAAGGTGAAGTCGTCAATCCGGAACGTATGCCTAAGCTTTCCGACGATCAGTTAAAAGAAATCATGTATCGCATGGTGTTCACGCGGACATGGGATGATCGCGCGGTTAATCTAGGCCGTCAAGGTCGTCTGGGCTTCTATGCTCCGGTATCCGGACAAGAAGCGACAATGGTCGGAAGCGAATACGCACTAACGAAGGAAGATTTCATTTGTCCGGGTTATCGCGATATGCCGCAATTGGTATGGCACGGATTGCCACTTTATCAGGCGTTCTTATATTCCCGCGGTCATCAGCATGGCGGGCAAATTCCCGAGGGCGTTAACGTACTCATGCCTCAGATTATTATCGGCGCTCAAATTTTGCATGCAACCGGAATCGCCATGGGCTTTAAGCTCAAAGGCGAAAAACGCGTCGCAATCACCTATACGGGTGACGGCGGTTCTTCCGAAGGCGATTTCTATGAGGGTATGAACTTCGCCGGTTCCTTTAACTTGCCAGTTGTTTATTTCGTACAAAACAACGGTTACGCGATTACGACACCGTTCGCTAAGCAAACCGCAGCTCAATCCATTGCCCACAAAGCGTTGGCAGCTGGTATCCGCGGCCTGCAAATCGACGGAATGGACGTATTGGCAGTCATTTCCGCCGTTCAAGAAGCTGCTGAAATCGGCCGTAACGGCGGTGGAGCAACTTTGATCGAAGCGTTAACTTACCGTTTCCGTCCGCATTCCATGGCAGATGACGCCAGCAAATACCGGACTAAAGAAGAAGAGCAGGAGTGGAGCTTGAAGGATCCGCTTGTGCGCTTCGGTAAGTTTTTGGAGAAAAAAGGGCTGTGGACCGAAGAAGATACGGCTCGCGTGAAAGAAGAAGCGAAAAACGCGGTAAACGAGCATATCAAGAAAGCGGAGCAAACGGAAAAAATGACCGTAGCGGGATTGATCGATTCGATGTTCGAAACGACTCCAGCGCATCTTGAAGAGCAAAAAGCCGATTTCCAATAAGATACGAGACGACTAGCGGGCGATTCCATCGCTTACGCATCAGTTCGCTCTTAGCGAGGAGAGTTAAGCAGCATGGCTCAAATGAATATGAAAGAAGCGATTCGCGACGCAATGCGCGTTGAGCTGAAACGCGATCCTAACGTTATTCTGTTTGGTGAAGACGTTGGTAAAGTCGGCGGCGTGTTCCGCGCGACGGAAGGCTTGCAAGGGGAATTCGGAGAAACTCGCGTATTTGATACGCCGCTTGCGGAATCCGCGATCGGCGGTCTGGCTGTCGGTCTCGGTACGCAAGGTTTCCGTCCGATTGCCGAAATTCAGTTCGTTGGTTTTATTTATGAAGCATTGGATCAAATGTTCGTACAAGCGGCTCGGATGCGTTTCCGTTCCGGCGGACGTTACCATGCTCCAATCGTATTTCGCACTCCGTTCGGCGGCGGCGTTAAGGCTGCGGAATTGCATACGGATTCCTTGGAAGGCTTGGCTATTCAGACTCCGGGAATCAAAGTCGTCATTCCGTCTAACCCATACGATGCCAAAGGACTTATGATTTCGGCTATCCGCGATAATGATCCAGTATTCTTCATGGAGCATTTGAACTTGTACCATGCGTTCCGCGACGAGGTGCCTGAGGGCGAGTACACGGTACCTATCGGTAAAGCTAAAGTCGTTCGCGAAGGTAAAGACATTACGATCCTTACTTACGGCTTAATGGTTCACACTTCTCTGAAAGCTGCGGAAGAGCTTGAGAAGAACGGTATATCCGCCGAAGTGATCGACTTGCGTACGTTGCTTCCGCTTGATATCGATACGATCGTTGCATCGATTCAGAAAACAAACCGGGCTATCGTCGTTCAAGAAGCGCAAAAAACTTCGGGAGCGGCAGCGGAAATCATTGCCCAAATCAACGAAAAAGCTATCTTGCACTTGGAAGCACCGGTGCTTCGTTGCGCAGGTCCTGATACCGTGTATCCGTTCGCGCAAATCGAGGATGCATGGTTGCCTTCGATCGCACGTATCGTGAAAACCGCAAATCAGGTTCTTCAGTTCTAATTGAGGAGGTTTCCGTGTGACTAGATTCGAATATCGGTTCCCGGAGCTCGGCGAAGGATTGCATGAAGGCGAAATCGTCAAAATGCTAATCGCGCCGGGACAGACGGTGACAGACGAAGATATAATTATGGAAGTACAGAATGACAAGGCGATCGTAGAGGTTCCTTGTCCCGTTAACGGGAAAGTCGTTGAAGTACGCGCTAAAGACGGACAGGTTATGCATGTAGGCGAAGTGGTTGCCATCATTGAAGCGGAAGGCGACGTTCCTGATCAAGGGCCTTCTACTGAAGATCATGCTCCACCGGCAAGCGTTGGCGGCGCGGATACGCAAGGCCAACCGGCTCAACAGCCTGCTGTTGCACCTGCGGCACCGGTTGCGGCAGCTCCAGCTAATCAAGCTTCCGGCGGTATCGTGCTGGCAACGCCTAGCGTTCGCAAGCTCGCACGCGAGAAGGGGATTGCCATCTCCGAAGTGTCCGGCAGCGGCAAGAACGGCCGTATTACCCGCGACGACGTACTCGGATTCGTATCCGGCGGCGCATCGAAAGCGGCGGAAGCTACATCGGCATCCGAAGCGACTGCACCGGCAAGCGCAGCAGCCCCGAAAGCAGTCGTATCCGTAAGCGGACCTGGCGTCGAAGAACGCGTTCCGTTCAAAGGCATTCGCAAAGCGATTGCTAACGCAATGGTTAAATCCGTGTACACCGCACCGCATGTTACATTGATGGATGAAGTGGACGTTTCCGGCCTTGTCGCGCTGCGCACAAGAGCTAAACCAGTTGCCGAGAAAAAAGGCGTTAAGCTGACGTACTTGCCGTTCATCGTTAAAGCGCTCGTAGCGGCTTGCCGTGAATTCCCAGCGCTTAATGCAACGATTGACGAAGCGGCTAACGAGATCGTCTATAAGAAATACTACAATATCGGTATCGCAACCGACACGGACAATGGCTTGATCGTTCCTGTCATCTTCGATGCGGACCGCAAAAACGTGTGGTCCGTCGCTAACGAAATTCGCGATCTTGCAACACGCGGACGTGACGGTAAATTGACGGCGAATGAACTCAAAGGCAGCACGATCTCGATCACGAACATCGGTTCCGCTGGCGGCATGTTTTTCACGCCTGTCATTAACTTCCCAGAGGTTGCTATTCTAGGAACAGGCCGCATCACTGAGAAAGCCGTCGTTAAGAACGGCGAAATCGTGGCTGCTCCTGTAATGGCGTTGTCCCTTAGCTTTGATCACCGCATCATCGACGGCGCTACGGCGCAAAATTTCTTAAACTACATTAAACAGCTGCTCAGCGATCCTGAACTGCTTGTTATGGAGGTGTAATCCATGGTCGTAGGAGACGCTTCTCTAGACATCGACTTGTTAGTTGTTGGTGCTGGACCTGGCGGTTACGTAGCCGCTATCCGTGCCGCCCAATTGGGACAGAAAGTCATTATCGCAGACAAAGCCAAATTCGGCGGCGTTTGCTTGAACGTAGGTTGTATTCCTTCCAAAGCGCTCATTAACTCCGCTCACCATTACGAGTCGATGCTTCATGCATCGGACTTCGGATTGTCGGCTGAGAAAGTCGGCGTGGATTTCGGTAAAGTGCAAGAGTACAAATCATCCGTCGTCAATAAAATGACAGGCGGCGTGGAAATGCTGCTGAAAGCGAACAAAGTGGAAATGTTCAACGGTGAAGTCATGTTCATCAATGAGAACGAAGCCCGTTTGTTCAACGATCAGGAAGCGCCGCGTTACCGTTTCAAGAACTGCATCATCGCGACGGGTTCCCGTCCGATCGAATTGAAGCCGTTCCCGTTCGGAGGACGTATTCTGTCTTCCACGGAAGCGCTCAGCTTGCCGGAATTGCCGAAAAGCCTGATCGTCATCGGCGGCGGTTATATCGGTATCGAGCTTGGTCAAATGTATTCCAAATTCGGAACGAAGGTAACCGTGCTTGAAGGTGCGGATACGATTCTTCCGGGCTTCGATAAAGACATGAGCCAATTGGTCGTTAAGAAGCTTAAGAAATCCAACGTCGATATCGTCAACGGAGCTTTGGCCAAAGGCGCCGAGCAAACGGACAAAGACGTTACCGTTACTTATGAGGTTGGCGGAGAGCAGAAGTCGGTTACGGCCGATTACTTGCTCGTTACCGTTGGCCGCCGTCCGAATACGGACGGAGAGCTCGGGCTTGATCTCATCGGCGTTAAAGTCGGCGAGCGCGGGCTGATCGAAGTAGATGATCAATGCCGCACGAACATCAAGCACATCTTCGCAATCGGAGACATCGTTCCTGGCGCTGCTCTTGCGCACAAAGCTTCCTACGAAGCTAAAGTCGCTGCGGAAGCGATTGCCGGATTGCCTTCGAAAGTGGATTACAAATGTATTCCTGCGGTCGCGTTCTCCGATCCTGAATGCGCAAGCGTTGGTTACACGGAGAAGGAAGCGAAGGAAAAAGGCCACAAAGCGAAGTCCAGCAAATTCCCGTTCGGCGGTAATGGCCGTGCGGTTACGCTGAACGGAGCGGACGGCTTCTTGAAAATCATTCATGACGTGGATACGGGCTTGGTACTCGGCGCGCAAATCGCCGGCGTAGAAGCTTCCAACATGATTGCCGAGCTTGGTCTGGCTATTGAGATGGGTGCTACGATCGAAGACATCGCTCTTACGATCCATGCGCATCCAACGCTAGCCGAGATCACGATGGATGCGGCTGAACTCGCTATGGGTCACCCGATCCATACGATAGCTCCTAAATCCTAATTCGAATCCATACAACCTTTATGGAGGCTTCACGAGTAATCGTGGTTTGCCTTCATAAAGGTTTATTTTATATCATTAATTAAATCTCCTAACTGTTCATGAATAGAGTATGACGTCATATGATCCAATAAGAGGGGGGCGGCGTATGAGTGACGATGCTAGACCGGTGAGTCGTTCGCGTTCCATCATGACGGAGCTCGTGTTTCCGACGGATACGAACCATCACGGTACGATGTTCGGCGGCACGTTAATGAAATATATCGACAAAATTTCCGCGATATCCGCAATGAGGCATTGCGGCAAACCCGTCGTAACGGCCTCTACGGATAGCCTCGATTTCTTGGCTCCTATCCGGATGGGAGAAGCGGTAGAACTAGAAGCCTTCGTCACTTCGACGAATCGCACTTCCATGGAGGTATACGTCGTTGTAAGGGCGGAAAATTTGTTCACGGGTGAGCGCAGAGTAACTTGTACTGCTTTCTCGACATTCGTCGCCGTGGACGAGAACGGGAAGCCAAGCTCGGTACCACCCGTCTTTCCGGAAAATGACGCCGAGCGAAAGTTGTTCGACAGCGCGGGAGAACGTTTCGATCTCCGTAAGAAACGGCGCTCCCAGCGCTTCTCGTCGACAGAATGACGACCCGAATGGTACAATAAACAACAAAATGCTACGTTGAGGTGTGTTTTCCTTGCGCAATTATTTAGATTTGCTTCAAGAAGTGTTGGACAACGGTGTGAAGAAGGAAGACCGGACGGGGACAGGGACAATATCCGTGTTCGGCAGACAGCTAAGGTTTGATTTATCGAAAGGCTTCCCGCTCGTGACGACGAAACGGATTCATTTGAAATCGGTCGTACATGAGCTGCTGTGGTTTTTAAGAGGCGATACGAACATCCACTACCTGAAAGAGCACGGCGTACGGATATGGGACGAATGGGCCGACGAGAACGGCGATTTAGGCCCCGTGTACGGCTCGCAATGGCGTGCCTGGGAGACGCCTGACGGACGGACGGTCGATCAGATTCAACAAGTCGTAGATGGAATTAAGAAGAACCCCGATTCCCGCAGACACCTGGTGAGCGCATGGAACGTCGCCGTGATCGACGAGATGAAGTTGCCTCCTTGTCATTTTGTGTTCCAGTTCTATGTTGCGGGCGGAAAGTTGTCATGTATGCTTACGATGCGATCCGTCGATACGTTCCTTGGGTTGCCTTTTAATATCGCTTCCTATGCTTTGCTTACCCACATGATTGCGCAGCAATGCGATCTGGAGGTTGGAGAGTTCGTCTGGTCGGGCGGAGACGTTCATATCTACAGCAACCATCTGGAGCAGGTGAAGCTGCAATTAACCCGTGATCCATTACCGTTGCCTAAGTTGAACATTTTACGTAAACCGGATTCTATTTTTGATTATACGTTCGAAGATTTCGAGTTTGCGGAGTATGAGCATCATCCGGCGATTAAAGCGACCGTTGCCGTATAACCTATCTACTAATCGCTTCTTCCGCAATGCGGGCGGAGCGGTTTTTTTATTTGCGATAAAATCGAAAATCACTCAAACCGTAATTCGATTACTTCCGTTAGCTTAGATGTTGAACCTCATTCCGGAAGGGGATAGATTGCGAATGAAGAGATGGGTAGTATCACTTGGATTGGCTTTGAGTTTAACTGTTGTTTCTCTATCGGCATTCGCCGCGGAAGAACAGTCAGGGGTTGGGACAGAAATCGCTGCCGCGCGTACGACGACCGCTGTGAAAGCAGTCGAAGAGATGGGAGTACTTAGGGGAGACGGGCAAGGTGTAACGGAGGCGTATCTGAACCAAACGACGACGCGCCTTCAAGCGGCGATTCTGTTGCTTAGGCTTATGGGCAAAGAACATGAGGCGCTCGAATATGAGGGTGAGGGATCTTTCGCGGATGCGGACAAAGCCGGCAAAGCAAGCCAGTCGGTTCTTGCCTTTTTGAAAAATCACCCCGAATATGGTTGGGGCGGAACGGGATCCGGGAACTTCGAGCCGATGGCCGCCATTACGGCGCAACAGCTATACAAGGTGATGCTGGAGTCGCTTGGATATCATTCAGGAGCAGACTACGCCTATAAGGACACATTGACGTTCGCCGCCGCTCAGGGGTTGTTCCGCGCGTCTGAAGTTTCTCCGTTTAAGAACCGCGATCTAGCGGTCGCTCTAACGGAAACGCTTCAGGCGATGCCTAAAGGTGCTACTCACACGTTGCTCCAAGAGCTCGTCGATAAGAAGGTCGTATCCGCAGAGTATGCGAATGCGCTGAATGGACAACGGGTAGACATCCATCAGACCTCTGAAGGCATTTCGTACTTAACGGACGGTAAAGGAATGGCTCTATATCTATTCACCAAGGACATGGCCGATCTGAGTACGTGCCAAGGCGATTGTTTGAAGAACTGGCCGGTATTCTACTCGGATCGGTTACTTCTGCCGGAAGGACTGGATGCCAAAGCTTTCGGTGTATCCATTCGGAAGGATGAAGTGAAGCAGCTAACGTATCAAGGATGGCCGCTCTATTATTTTCTCAAGGATACGAAGGCAGGGGACGTGAACGGAGAAGGCGTGGGCGACGTCTGGTTCCTCATCAAGCAACCGTTCTACACGATTGGCTTAGGTACGGAGGCTAAATTAGGTAATTATTTGGTCGACAGCGTCGGTGCAAGCTTATATTATTTTGACAAGGACACTATGGGCGCAAGCGTATGCGAGGGAGATTGCCTGGCGAAGTGGCCGGCCTTCCATGCGGATTCGATTATCGTTCCTAAAGGGTTAAAGACAGAAGATTTCGGAGAGATCACGCGGACGGACGGATTGAAGCAATCGACCTTCAAAGGTTATCCGCTTTATTATTTCTTTCAGGATGCCAAACGTGGGGAACTAAAAGGGCAATCGGCGGGGGATGTATGGTTTGTCGTGAACCCGGCTACGTTCGTCGGAACGACGGCGAGCAAAAAGGCGCCCGCTCCCGTAACCGAGAAAGTAACGATTGAGATGAAAGAGTTCTCTTTTACGCCGACGGAGCTTACGGTTAAAGCGGGTACGACCATCGAGTTCATCAACAGGGACGATATGAAGCACAACGCGGTAGCGGTGGACGGTTCGTTTAAGACCGAACTACTAAGCAAGGGCCAATCCGCGACGATTAAGCTAGATAAACCTGGCGTATACGACTACTACTGCGAACCGCATAAATCTTTCATGAAAGGAAAGATAATCGTCCAATGAACTTACGGCACAAGAGTTACTTAACCGTGTTTACGGTACTCATTCTGGCGTTTGCCTTGACGGCGTGCGGATCCTCTAACAAGGAAGGCAGCGACGCATCCGTTGAAGCTTCCGCATCCGCAGATGTATCTGAATCAGCATCGTCTTCGATTGATACGTCTTCCTCTTCGCCTTCGGTTTCTGTTGAGCAGGGCGAGGAGCCGTCCGAAACAAAGGAATCGACAAGCGGATCGCCAACGCCAAGCGCTGCCGCATCCTCATCAGAGTCACACGTACACGAATCCGCGGCACCTTCGGAAACACCGTCTGAATCGTCTTCCGAACAACCGGTACGCGAATCGGAAAACTCTGAGATGGAGATTGTCATCGAGATCAAGGATTTCGCTTTTACTCCGGCGGAGATCACGATCCCCAAAGGGAGCACGGTAACGTTCATCAACAGGGACAAAGTAAAGCATACGGCAACCGCGGATGAAGGAGAGTTCGACACCGGGCTGTTCGGGAAAGACGTTTCGAAGGAAGTGAAGTTCGACGATGCGGGAACGTTTGCCTATTATTGCGCTCCCCATCCAGGGATGACGGGAACGATCACCGTAGAGGACAAATAGAGGAGTAGGGCGGGAGAAGGTTCTCGCCCTGCTGTTCGCGGATAAGGAGAACGGTCCAGATGCCTAACCGGTCGGATGGAGAATTAATGCGGCAAATCCGCGAAGGGCGGAGCGATGCGCTGGAACAGTTATACGATCGGCATGCGCGGCTAGTTTACTCTTTCGCCGTCCGGTTTTCCGGAAACGAGACGTTATCGCGCGAAATCGTACAGCTTGTTTACGCGCGCCTATGGTCGACGAAAGCGGAATACGATTCGGGTAGAGGGGCATTCACGAGCTGGCTTCTGACGATGACAAGGAATATTTCCATCGATGTCTTGCGGCGAGAACGCAGGCATCAGGGTATGGTTTCTATAGATCAACTGAATGAAATGCAAGGCGTCGCCGATGACCCGGAGTCCATTGTCCTGCAGAGCGACCAGCGTAGGTTGATCGCTTCGACTTCCAGGCGTTTAAGCGAACCGCAGCAGAGAGTCATCGAATTGTTGTATTGGAAAGGCTATACGCTTCAAGAAATTGCGGAGATGGGCGGAGAACCTGTCGGTACGGTTAAAAGCCGACTTCATCAGGCGCTCAAAACGCTTCGTCGGCATCTCCAGGGTTTGAGGGAGGAACATTGAGCGATGGACAACCGGGAAACGTCACCCTGCGAGGGATTAATTGAATATTTAACGGGCGAAGGCCTGGAAATGCAGCGGAAAAGGTTCGAAAGACATTTGACGAGCTGTTCCACATGCCAAGAAGAAGCGATTTTATGGCACGAAGTATGGGATCGCCTAGCCGACGATATGGATTTGAGAGACTTGCCAGCAGATTTGAAGGACGAAGTCTTAGGTCCTTTAATCGAGAAGGAAAATGCTGAGCCAAAGTCGATGAAGAGACGCACGGCATCCCTATTCGAATCCCGTATTGTGCGATTGGGAGCAGCCAGTGCCCTCATCATTATCGTGTTTTTGTCCGGATGGCTTATGAAGGACTTGCAGATTCAGTCAATCGGGAAGGAAACGTCCATTGAAACACCGTCAAGCATAGAGACGTTGTTTCAATTGAATGCGGAAAGAAGCAACGGCAAGTTTAATGACAGTAAGCATGCTTATGGAGTCGCCTGCCTTGTTCGTTCCGACGACGATGAACGGCTTGTCGTATATGTGTTCGGCTCTCCGCAGACGCGCGACGGTGAAGCGTACCAGGTATGGCTTTGGAAAGGCGGCAAGCGCACGAGTGCAGGCACCTTTACGGTCGGAAGCTCTGGTATCGGAATCATGACACTTCCACTGTCGCATGGTATTAAAGATATCGATGCGGTTGGCGTGACATTGGAACCCGATAGCCATTCGACCATACCGCGAGGTCCGAAGATGTTCGGTTCAACGCCGCAATCTTCGTCGGGAGAAGTTTGATTCTGACAAATCTTCGTTAATACGCTCAAGTAGGCAGTGACTTTGGCGTATGATATACTATTTAAACCTACAAACTACAAATTCTCCTATAAAGGAATGTTACGATGACTGTTACATTAATTGCCGCGGTTGCGTCTAACGGGACTATAGGCATCGATAACCAATTGCCATGGCGTTTGCCTGCAGATATGAAATATTTCAAGCAGAACACGATCGGAAAACCCGTATTGATGGGTCGCAAAACCTACGAATCTTTAGGCCGTCCGTTGAAGGATCGGACTAATGTAATCTTGTCGCGCACGCTCCAGCAAGCGCCTGAAGGCTGCGAGTTAGTCAGTTCGATAGAAGAAGCAATCGCCAAATACAACGACGTTGAGTTGATGGTCATCGGCGGCGCGGATATTTATGCGCAGATGCTAGAGCAGGCGGACAGATTGCAATTGACCGAAATCGGGCAGCCTTTCGAGGGCGATGCTTTCTTCCCTGAATACGATAAACGGGAATGGAAGCTGATTTCACGTGAGGAAGGATTACAAGACAATAACAACCAACTTCCTTATGCATTTTGCGTTTATGAGCGCCAAGTGACGAAATAGTACAAACAATATTACGGATAATCTATTCTGACATTGGATTACTTTTGTTAGGATGATCTATCATCAACATTCATTTTGTTCTATACGCATGCAAACGAAATTCCGACAGATGGAGGTAAAGAAGATGTCGACGCCTACGGGTTTTATGGAATATAAACGGGAGCTGCCAAGCGACCGCGATCCGTTGGAGCGCATCAAGGACTGGAATGAATTCCACCGGATGTTCTCTGAGGAGCAGTTGCGCACGCAAGGCGCACGTTGCATGGATTGCGGAACCCCTTATTGCCATACTGGAATGGAAATCGGAGGCAGCGTCTCCGGTTGCCCGGTTAACAACTTGATTCCGGAATGGAATAGCCTCATCTATCGCGGGCTTTGGAGAGAAGCTTATGAACGTCTTAACAAGACGAATAACTTTCCCGAATTTACCGGACGCGTATGCCCGGCGCCTTGCGAAGGTTCCTGTACGGTGGGTTTGATCGGTGACGCGGTTACGATCAAGACGATTGAACAAGCGATTATCGATCGTGCTTTCGAGGAAGGTTGGGTCGTACCGCAGCCGCCTAAGAAGCGCACGGGCAAGAAAGTTGCTGTCGTAGGTTCGGGTCCTGCTGGTCTTGCGACTGCGGCTCAGTTGAACAAAGCTGGCCACACCGTAACGGTATACGAAAGAGCAGATCGCGCTGGCGGACTGTTGACCTACGGTATACCTTCCATGAAGCTGGAGAAGAACATCGTTCAACGCCGCGTAGATTTGCTCGCCGCGGAAGGAATTGAGTTTGTCGTCAACACGGAAATCGGCAAAGACATTTCTTCGCAGGAGCTGCTGAAGCAATTCGACGCTGTCGTCTTGTGCGGTGGAGCTACGAAAGCGCGTCCGATCGGCAACGTGGAAGGCCATGAGCTCAAAGGGATTCATCAAGCGATGGATTATTTGAACAGCACGATCAAGAGCTATCTCGACAACGGTCTGCAAGAAGGAACTTATATTTCCGGGAAAAATAAGAACGTCATCGTCATCGGCGGCGGAGACACGGGAACGGACTGTGTAGCGACTGCTTTGCGTCATGGTTGCGCAAGCGTCACGCAATTCGGTACGCACTCTAAAGCTCCCCTGGAGCGCGATGCGGCTAATAATCCTTGGCCGGAATATCCGAATGTCTACACCCTCGATTATGCACACGAGGAAGCGAAGGCTTTGTATGGCGAAGATCCGCGTGCATTCTCCGTGCTGACGAAAAAATTCGTCGGAGACGAGAACGGCAACGTGAAGGAGCTTCACACGGTACAAATTCGCCGTTACGTGGACGAGCAGGGACGTAAAATCTACGAAGAGATTCCGGGTACCGAAAAAAAATGGCCGGCAGATCTCGTCCTCGTTGCCGTTGGATTCGAAGGGCCGGAGCGTATGATCATCGATCAATTGGAGCTGGAAACGGATCGTCGCACGAACGTTAAAGCAACTTACGGCAAATATAAGACCAGCGTAGACAAAGTGTTCGCGGCGGGCGATATGAGACGCGGACAAAGCTTGATCGTCTGGGCTATCAACGAGGGCCGCGAAGCGGCTCGGGAAGTCGATAAGTTCTTGATGGGAAGCACATTGCTCCCATAAGCATTTTGGTTTAAGGTAAAGAGGTCGTTCCGAAAGCCGGGGACGGCCTCTTTAATTAGGAATTGGAAGGAGAAAAGCTATGATTCGATATGGTGACGAACAGTGGAACGAGCTCAAATTCAAGAGCTTTCAATATGAGGCGGAGAGACGGGACAGCCAATGGGTTGACGTCATGTTGGACGTGGAAACGATGGAGGATACGCCGCTGCCCGCGGATTTGATCGACTTCTCTATCATGGCGATCTGTACCCATCAAGGACATCCGATCCAGTTAGTTACGCTGGATGAAGGACTTGATTGCGAATATCAATTAACGGAAGGGGAAATTGAACAGATTAACGCTTTCGTCCGGACGGATGAAGTTAGAAGTGCCATACTTATGGTCGCTTCGACAGTCGAGTAGTAGCGTATTGGCGGATGTGAAGGCGGATGCTGACATCGATTGGTTCAATGGACAGGGCTTCCCCCAAATCTTTCCTCTGTGATACACTTGTATGACAGTCGTTAGTCGATAAGGGGGAGGGGCCAAGTCATGGATCGCGCAGCAGTGCTTTCGCCATCGGATATTAACACGATCCGTCGGTATGTACATACGAAATATGCGCCTCTCCCAGGCAATCGCCGTGCTGAGATCGTGGCGGATGCCATTCGTCGAACGCTGCAGCAGCGCTTGCCCAATGTCCCTGACGATTTGAAGAACGCTATGGTCGATAAGCTGATTTTTCGTTGTCTTGTAGGAGAACAGCGAGATGTCCAACCGGATGACGTGTTGGATCTATGCGCGGAATTACATACGGACGAAATTTCGCTTCGGGAGCAATGGCTTGAACCTATTCTGGAGTGGGCGAATGAGCGATCCCCCGGTAGGTGGAATGCAGAGCAATTGACTTCCCGATTGAATAGAAGAAAAGGACCTGCGCTGGCTGTCGTTCAAGATTTACCGGCGATACCCGAGCAGGATGCGCAGATTAACGACTCTTCCGTCTCAGTGAAGAACTGGTTTGGCCGATTGCGCAAAAAGGGTTCGACTATGGTTACGATATCGATGATCGCTTTGGTCGTTGCCGGTGCGGCGAGCATAACTTTATTGCTGAATAAGCCGGAAACCGCCATAACGGAGAGTGTTGCTCAGCCTCCAATGATCAGCGCGCCGCCTATGGCGTTACCGGATATCGGGATGCCGGAACGGCTAAAGTACGCCGAGATCGACGTGGCTACCCTGAAACAATATTTGAAAAGCAGAAATTCGATGTTGGAGAAGGAGCCTTATTTCAGCGCGATTATGGATAATGCGCGAGAATACGATATTCACCCGCATTTATTATTCGCGATAACGGGACAAGAGCAAGGTTTCGTGCCGAAGACGAGCAAAGACGCCAAAATAATCGCTAACAATCCTTTTAACGTTGGCCACAGTTGGATGGAATACAATACGGACATCCGTAATTCGGCGGGTATCGCTTCCCGTTTGATCGTGAAGCTTGCCAATAGCCGCCCTGAAGGACACGATCCGTTCGAATGGTTCAATCAGACGTACGCGGAGGACCCGCTGTGGTCGGACGGGGTCAGGAAAATATTCGATAAACTAAATAGTTTACAGCCTTCATCTTAAACAAAAGCCGGACGCGTACTGCATACAAGCAGTTCGTCCGGCATTTGTCGTTAGAAGAAAATTTAACGGGATACGGCTATCCCGATCTCGTTCAAGTATTCATGAATGGCGGGAGGGACCTGCGGCAATGCCGTTAACGTCAACAGGGCACCGCTCGGCTTGGCATCGATCGGAATGACGTTATAGGTCCATTCGGCTTCTTGCTTTAAATATACGGCGTTAATGCCGCAATGGAGGGCAGGAAGGACGTCCGTTCGAACCGAGTTGCCGATCATCCAAGTTGACGTCCGGTCGAAACCGCCGTCGGTTAAGATTTGTTCCAATGCTTCCGTGTTCTTGTGCTGGCGAACATAAATCCGCTTTTGGAAATAACGTTCCAAATTCATGCTCTCGATTTTCCGATGTTGAATGAGAGTGTCGCCCCCCGTGTAGAGATGAAGCTCGTGACCGCTATTCGCAAGCGTCTCCAATGTTTCTTCCATATTAGGGTAAGGCTCCACTTCAAGCTCGTAAACGCTGTTTCCAAGCTTCCATAGCTTATCTTCTTCTAACGAAGAGGGGGTGCGGCCGGTCAAGTTCTGGAAATGCCTGTACGTATCGATGAACGATTGAGGGAAATGCTCGCTCTTGAAGCCGAGAATTTGAACGCCGGCAATATCGATTTCCGTTTGCTTGGAGGCGATTTCCGAGCGGGAAATCCCAGCCGGACCATACCAGGTAGCCATTTCGTCGGCAAATTGGTCGAGGATGAAATGAAAATACTTGTTGCAATAGACAAGCGTATCGTCAAGGTCAAACATGATTTTTTGGCTCATAGGCTTGCTGTGCTCCTAACTCTAATGCGAATTCCGACCTCCAACAGAATATCCTCTGAAGCGGATAAAGGTGTCGGGAGCTTCGTCTAATTTTCGTGTTCATTTTTTATTATGGCGTTTGAAATAAGGTTTGTAAATGAGAGGAAAGAGGAAAACTACAAAGAAACCCTTCGATTGGCGAAGGGTAGGAGGTGATACGAATGACTAATAACAAAAGTCAGCTCGAACAGCGGAATAACATGAAAGCAAAAGACAAAGAGCAGGATATACAGGTTAATAAAATGCTGCGTTACCCGCCAAGCTTAAACGGGATCAATAAAAATTTGCCCTAAGCATATTTGACGATCTTCTCCGCAAGATTGCGTTTAATCAGACGTATACGTTGACGAACATAGAAGTCGTAGCTGCCCCCGCTTAACTCGCGGGGGTTCATTGTATTCCCTGTGTCGTTATCAATGATGACGAGCTTCCCGTCGTCGTAAAATTTGAAGGTTAAGTCTCGAGACGGTTTGGGGCCTCTAGGAGGCTCCAAGTAACGGAGATGTTCACAGTTCACCATCCATTATCCCACCTATGGAAACAAAATATAGAACGTTTGTTCTTGTTTTGATTATACCAAACATTTGTTCGTATGGCAAGCGATGGCATAATGGCTTACACTAGATTTATATTGGATTGAAGGGATAGGGCAGCTATGATCGTAATTTCAGGATTAACTCGCAAAATTCCCGATGGGAAAACGATATTGGATCATGTGAATACACGTCTTGAGCCGGGTACTTTCATTGCGGTAGTCGGTTCGAGCGGAAGCGGCAAGACGGCGTTGCTTAAGGCGCTGGCGCTTAAGGAAGTATGGACATCCGGCGAATACAAGGTCGATGGCAGAGACTTGATGGAAGCAGGGTTTATGGCCAAAATGCGATTTCGGCGTCAAATCGCTTACTTGGAACAGAAGCCTCTCTTGTACGAGAAAAAGACTGCGCTTAAGAACGTACTCATTGGGGCGTCGGAGCAAACGCCTTTATGGCGCAGAGCGACAGGTATCGTGAAGAGCGATGTACATATGGGAGCAATGGAAATGCTGGAGCAGGTCGGATTAATGGAGCGCGCCCAGCAAGCCGTGGAGAAAATGAGCGGCGGCGAACGCCAGCGGATCGCGATCGCGCGCGCCTTGGTTCATGGTGCCAAGCTTGTATTGGCGGACGAACCGGTATCGGGATTGGACCCGCATACGTCCGAAGAAATGATGAGCACGCTTAAGAAGCTATGCCATGAGCGGGGAACGACAATCGTAGCCGCTTTGCACCGCGTCGAATTGGCCGAGAAATTCGCTGATGAAATCTGGGGCATGCAGGACGGAAGGCTGGTCGTTAACATTAGAGGAAGAAGATTGACCGCTTCCGAGAAGATTCGCATTACGTAAAATCTGCCGTCCAACCGTCGCATCGATCAGATGTGGCATGAAGGACGGCAGATTTTCGTTCATGGGCGATTCATTACGGAGTCGTATCCGATTTTCCTTCCGGGCTAGCTCCATTCGCCAGATCGTGTAACGAAGTGATTTTGCCGTGAGGCTGCGGGTTCATCTTACGGCTTTTCCAGTTGCTTTCTCTGCGTCGTTTGGATGTTGTCATGCGACTCCACCTTTCGAAGTTGTGTATTACATGAGTTATCGTGGCGTTTGCTGCATGAGCTTATGCACCCCCCTAATTAAAGGATGTTGGAAGGGGAATGATTATCTTATGGAAAACGAAATCGCGACCGTATATTCGTTGTTATCGCTTAACATAGGCAAGGTTCAAATCGGTACTTACAAAGGAAAAGAAGCAAAGTCGGGTATCGGCAAAAGCAAGGTTGATCACTCTATTGCGCTTACGGAGCATGGATTTGTCGGTGATGAGCAAGCGGACCTCGTCAACCATGGAGGACCCGACAAAGCTGTCTGCGTATACAATTACGACCATTATGCCCATTGGGAAGAGATGCTTGACCATCCTCTAGATTACGGAGCTTTCGGCGAGAATTTCACTGTTAAGCATATGAATGAACAAGAAGTTCATATCGGCGATGTATATCAGATCGGTTCAGCGGTCGTGCAGGTTAGCCAGCCGCGACAGCCTTGCTGGAAGCTGGCCATGAAGTGGGGGCTTGACGAGCTTCCTTTGCTCGTGACGAATAGCGGCTTGACCGGGTTTTATTTCCGCGTGCTTAGATCGGGCGAAGTGAAGCCTGGCGAAGAATTGAAGCTGATGCATGTACATCCTGATAAAATTACGGTTAGCGAAGCGAATAGGGTCATGCATAAGGACAAGGATGATGTTGAAGGCATTTACCGCTTGCTTGCCGTGCCCGAATTGTCCGCAAGTTGGGTGAATTCGTTAAGGAAGAGATTGGAACGGTTTGAGCAGGAAGGAAAGTAAACGTAAGATCAGGGTAGCCGAAGGGCTGCCTTTTTTTATATTCCAAAGATTACACGCGCCAAATTTTGTAGAAAATGAAAAAACTACACACGAGAACATATGTTTGGTATGATGAATAAAATATATATCGTACCCATTGGAGGAAATGTGATGATTACAAGAAAACCATCGCATTACGGCGATGATACCTGTTCGTCCTATGTGATAGCCGGAGACTTCATTTTCCTAGCTCACCATAGCGGAGGTCATGAGAAGGACGATATCGAGTATCAGATGGAAGCAAGTTTCAACAATCTGAACGAAACTTTAAGGTCCGCGGGTTCTTCATTAGAACATTTGGTTCAGATCAATTTGTACTTGAAGAACGTGAAGGATTTCGGGAAAGCAAGAGATACGTTCTATAAATTTTTCCCCCATGACACTTTTCCGGCACGAATGACGACGACTACCGATTTCGTTAACCCTACATGCCTCTGCATGTTGGATGGCATAGCCTATAAGAAGAACGCATAAGTAAACTTGTAGTGGAAGTGTCGAAGTTACGCGAAGTAACGGAGTGCCTATTTGGGGCACTCCGCTTTTTGCATATCCACTAAAATCAGGAGAGAACAAATGATAGGCATAACGCAGGTTCGATTTTGTTGAAGCTTCGTAAAATCATTCGTTAATCCTAGTCAACTAAAAGCAATGCGTTCGGTCTAGGAACATATAATGGGAAAGGGAGGCGATGGAACGTGAACACGGCGCAGCGACTGGGATACGGGAAAGAGGAAAAATTGCTCATTGTTAACGCGGATGATTTCGGGCTATGCCGCAGCGTGAACGAGACAGTCATTAGACTGCTGTCGGATAAAGCGATTTGCTCCACTACCGTCATGATGAACTGCTCCTGGTCAGCCGATGCGATAACCCTTATTCAAGAAGCTCTCCCTAATGCGGATATAGGGGTCCATTGGACATTGACCAGCGAGTGGACGAAATACAAGTGGGGTCCGATAGCCAGGAATCGTTCTATGAGTAGCCTGACCTGTCCAGTCGGCTGGTTCCCGGAGACGATCGAAGAAGTGGAACGGAGGGCCGATCCTGAAGAAGTGCGCCACGAGTTGATCGCTCAGACGGAAGCGGCGCTTAGATCCGGACTGGCTCTGACTCATGCCGATAACCATATGGGCAGTTTATACGGATTTCACTTGGGGAAGGATCTGCTTCCGATCGTGTTCGATATTTGTTCTCGTTATCAATTGCCTTTTAGATTACCTAGACGTCTGCTCCCTGTCGGAGGGCGGATGATTCCGACGGAATTGAACGATCGCGCCAAAGCTAGGGTGCGCCTGGCCGAGGACAGAGGGATCGTGCTCCCCGATTATGTGCTCGGGCCGGAGTACGTTCTAAATACCGACGAGACGTATGCTTCCGTTAAAGCGGAAGGCATAGGGCTCATTCGCGGTTTATTGCCGGGCGTAACGGAATGGATCTCGCATCCTGCGAGTCCGACGGATGAGCTGCGCGCGTTTCACGGTCATCCCGACAAACGGGGAATGGAAGTCGATTTCTGGCAAGATGAAGAAGTGTGGGAAATTCTGCTCAAGGAACAGGTTAGGCTTATCGGCTGGAAGGAGCTGCAACAGCTGCAAGCGAGCTTGTCCGCGTAAGACGAGAGCATTTTATGGCGTATTTTCACATTCGTGGAAGGAATTTTGCTTTTTATCGCGAAATAATTAATGTTTGTATATTGCCAATTTTCTGAATTATCTCCATCTACACACGAAAGGGGATTACAGAACAACATGGTTATGCTGCCTAAGGTAAACGAGCTCGGTTTTTTTGAAATTCGTCTGGAGTCGATCGGCGGGCTAGGTGCCAATCTGGCAGGCAAGATGCTAGCGGAAGCAGGAGTTATGGGAGTGGGACTGAACGGTGTGAGCTTCAGCTCGTATGGTTCGGAGAAGAAAGGGTCGGCGGTGAAGGCGCATATCCGTTTTTGCGATATCGATACGCGGATTCGGGATACGTCGCCTGTCGAAAGGCCGCATGTCATCGGCATTTTTCATGAAAACCTGTCCAAGACCATTAATGTCATTTCCGGGATGTATGAAGACAGCATCGTGCTGGTCAACTCCAAGAAATCTCCTGAACAGCTCAAGGACCAGCTGAAACTGAAGGGCGGCATCATAGCGGTGGTCGATGCGACCGGTATCGCGATGAGCGAGAATAATCGCGTGAACATGGCCATGTTGGGAGGTTTATTCCGTCTATGCGAGTTTTTAGATGTTGAGTTTATGAAGGGCGTAATCCGCAAATCGCTGGAGAAAAAGTATCCGGCGGCCGTGCAACCGGCCTTAAACACGTTTCAACGGGGCTACGATGAGATGAAATTCCAAACGTATTCGCTTGCCGAGGGAGATGCGATGCCGGATTTTGTCCGTATGGACACGCCGGTGCTTGGCTACGAAACACAGCCGATCGGCGGATTGGTTGTGAATCCTGGCAATAGCATCTTAAAGGATCTCAGCATATCCCGGGCAGGGATGATGCCTCATTTCGCGGACGACAAGTGCATCCATTGCGCTGCATGCGACAACGTTTGCCCGGATTTTTGCTTCGTTTGGGAGGAGCAGCCGGATAAGAAGGGACGTCCGCAAATGTTCCTGCAAGGCATCGATTATCAATATTGCAAAGGTTGCCTGAAATGCGTCCAGGCGTGTCCGACGGAGGCTCTCTCCTCGGAGCTCGAAGAAGACGGCTATGCCGACGGACATCGGGTGCCGCATAAGTTTCATTTGGCCATATAAGTGAGAGTTTAAACAAGCTCTATAAGAGATAGAACGTCTAGCGTTAGTTCATCGAGAACCGATAGGAAAGGTGGAGTCTGAAATGTCGATCGACATTCGCAAGGAAGCGGTCCGTCAAGGTACCGTCGAGCAACGAATCGTCTATGAATCAGGCAACGAGATGGCCGCATACGCCGCACACCAGATTAACTATCACATTATGGGTTATTTCCCGATCTCGCCGTCAACGGAAGTCGCGCAATTTCTCGATCTTATGAAAGCGAATGGACAGCACGATATCGTCTTGATCCCGGCCGACGGAGAACACGGTTCCGCGGGCGTATGTTACGGGGCTTCAACGGCGGGAGGACGCGTGTTTAACGCGACATCCGCGAACGGTTATCTGTATATGTTGGAGCAGATGCCGGTCCAATCGGGAACGCGTTTTCCAATGGTCATGAATCTTGTATGCCGATCCGTATCCGGACCTCTCGATATTCACGGGGATCATTCGGATCTGTACTTCGCGTTAAATACGGGCTGGCCGATCGTGCTATGCCGCGATCCGCAAGCCGTGTACGATATGAATATCATTGCGCTGAAACTCGCGGAAGACCCGGAGGTCCGCTTGCCGGTGTTGGTCGCTTCGGATGGGTACTTCACAAGCCATCAGAAGCGCCGCGTCATGACGTTCACCCATCGGGAGGACGTACAGAAATTCGTCGGAGAACGGCCTCCCGAAGGCTTTAAGCACGTGCTGGATCGGAACAACCCGATCACCGTCGGCCCTTACATGAACGAACCGGATTATATTAACAACTGTTATCAGCAGAGCATGGCGATGTACCGCGCGGAAGCGGTCTTCGACCGGATTCAGAAGGAGTATGCGGAATTAACGGGCAGGGAGTATCCGATCCTTGAGCTTTACCGAATGGAAGATGCCGATGTCGCCGTGTTCCTGCTGAACTCTTCGGCCGAAATCATTAAGGATGTCGTCGATCAGCTTCGCGCTCAAGGCGTCAAAGCGGGAGCGATCTCCCCGAACATCATTCGCCCGTTTCCGGCTAAGGCCATTACCGAAGCGTTGAAGAACGTGAAAGCCGTCACGGTGGGCGACCGTTCCGATTCCTATGGCGGACACGGCGGGAACATGGTGATGGAAGTCCGCGCGGCTTTGCAGCAATACGGAAATTCGAGCACGTTAGTCATCAGCCGGATCTATGGATTAGGCGGTAAAGACTTCTACGCCGAGGATGGCTTGAAAATGTTCGAATTTGCCATCGACGCAATGGAGAAAGGCTTTGTAGAGAAGCCCTATGATTACCATGGCATTACGGCTGGAGACCCGGAAAAAGCGCCGAAACGGGTACTCGAACCGATGAAATACGAAGATTTGAAAACAGGGCTCATTACGGTAACTCCAGACGAGGCTACGGGCAAAGTGAATGTAAGGATACCGCCGCTTCGCTCCTTAACGAAGAAACCTAAACGGATTGCTCCAGGACATGGAGCTTGTCCGGGTTGCGGTATTTTCTCCGGATTAGAGCTGTTCTTCAAAGGAATCGAAGGCGATATCGTCGCCTTGTTCCATACGGGCTGCGCGATGGTCGTGACGACGGGCTACCCATATTCGGCGCACAAAGCGACTTATATCCATAATTTGTTCCAGAACGGTGCAGCGACGATGTCGGGCGTCGTCGAGATGTTCCATGAACGGAAACGTCGGGGAGAATTGGACGAATTCGGCTTGAAGGATGATTTCACCTTCGTCATGATTACGGGAGACGGGGGAATGGACATCGGAATGGGACCGGCGATCGGTGCCGCTCTCCGCAACCATCGGATGATAATTCTGGAGTACGATAACGAGGGCTACATGAATACGGGAGCTCAGCTTTCCTATTCTACTCCGATGGGGCATCGGACATCGACATCGAACGTGGGTAAACATCAGGGCGGTAAAGTATTTCATCACAAGGATACGGCGCAGATCATGGCGGCTACGAATATTCCTTACGTGTTCACGGGAAGCGAAGCGAGTCCTCAGGATCTCGTGAGAAAAGGTGCTAAAGCCCAGTGGTACGCACAGAACGTGGGGATGGTATATGGCAAGATCCTCATTACCTGTCCGTTAAACTGGTTGTCGGAAGACAAGGACGGCGCGGATATTATCGATTACGCGGTAAATACTTGTTTCTTCCCGCTCTACGAGGTCGAGAGAGGCGTTACGACGATTACCTATAACCCCGAGGAGAAGGGGAAACGGGTTCCGGTAGGCGACTGGCTTAAGATGATGGGCAAAACCAAGCATCTGTCCAAGCCGGAATACGCGGAAACGCTCAGGGAGTTCGAGCAAGAGATCGAACGTCGCTGGAATATGTTAAAAGCGAAACACGAGAATCCTTATTTGTAATGAGGTCGTAACGGGGCGGGGGGAAAGGCTATGCCATTCGGGTTAAAGCATACGACCACTGGAACTCTCCTCGCCTGCGTTCAGAGGAACGGGTATAAGTTGGCTTATTACGGACTGTTGCTGTGGGAGCATCCTCCAGAACTGCTCGAAGTCAGCGAGGCGCTTGCGGAAGCCGGAATTGCGCCGGGCGACGAAGCAGGCGAAGTGGGCGATTGGGAAGCGCAAGAGCTGTCGGAGCATGAAGCTAAAATAGCCAACGTAAAGCTGCGCAACGATCCGAGAAGAGTCGTCTATTATCGGGATGGGGTCATCGCAGCTGCCGAATCGGTTAATAAGCAGTAACAAAACCAAGCGTCCCTGGACATTAGCCAGGGGCGTTTGGTTTTTTACAATGTATTTAATCCTATTAATTTTTTGAACAGCCGATAAGGTAAAAAGGTTTGTTTGTACAGAGTGCTGGCAAACGTGACGATCAGCTCATGTTCGGGGACGACGAATATGTATTGCCCGCCATAGCCCATGGCGAAGTAGATTTCAGGAGTTAGAGGATTGGAGTTCTCGTCCGCCATGATCCACCAATGATAGCCGTAGGAACCGATGTGGTCATAAGTATGATATCGAGCTCTCGTGCTCTCGATTATCCATCTCTCTGGCACAATCTGCTCGTTATTCCAACGGCCGCGATGCAGCATTAACTGTCCGAGCTTCATGAGGTCGGGAGCAGTTAATTCTAATCCGAAACCTCCGATTACAACGCCTTTTGCATCCGAATACCAACGGTATTGTTCAATCCCAAGCGGCTTGAATAGGAAATTTTCCGCGTATTCCGCAGTCGTGATGCCGGAAACCTTCTGAATGATCGCGCTAAGCAAGTGAGAGCTGCCCGAATCGTAGAACATTCGTTTGCCCGGAGCGTATTTCATCGGTCGGGAGAGAATGAAGCGTACCCAGTTCGGACTACTGATCATCGGATTCGGCAAACCGCCCCAATCTCCCATTTCCGGCCAGTCCCAACCCGGTGTCATCGTGAGCAGGTTTTCAATCGTAACCGAATGCTTCTCCTCGATAATGGCATCGGGAAAATACTCCGAGATCGGGACGTCGATTCCAGGGATTTCTCCACGCTCGATGGCGATGCCGACGAGTAAGTTGGTCACGCTTTTCGTGATGGAGTTGATCTTATGCAGCTTATCCTTGGAATGAGAATTTCGAGCATGCGTAAAGACGACCCGATCGCGCAGAAATACTTCGCAATAGTCGATTTTCGTTTTAGTTACTTGTTGAGCCAAGAAATCGATGTGAAGGGATATTGCCAATCGATAAGCCACCTATATGTAAATTTTTTATGTGTTGAAATTAACCTAACTAGAGAGCACTAAATGAGCAAAACACACCACGCAGTCCGGTAAAACCTGACTAGAGAGCGCCAAAGTAACACGGCTACTAGCTATCAGGTAAGATCGAAGCTTCCTTACGGCCGTTAGTCCGAATGAGGTCCGTTACTTTCTGCAAACGCAAAACTTCGTTAGGTTTGAGCTCCCGTTGAAAATATCCATACATGTAAGCCGCTTCTAGGAAGCCTAGTCCGGGATAGCAGACGACTTGCTGGTGCGAATAAGGGTTATCGATAAGGATTTGCCATTCTCCGTCTCGTTGCGTGTACGGAATACGAGATAGCACTTCGTTCTTGGCGCTAATGATCAACTCGAATTCTTCCCAGATGATGCACCATGAAGGGCTGAATCGTTCAGGTGCCGGAAACAAGGCGCGAGCCTTAGCGAGCTTGATGCCATAGGTTTCCGAATCGCCATCGGAGTAACTTTTCAAACCATTGCGAAAGTCCTCGATGAACGTATAGAAGGTAAAATATCCTGCGGCTTCCATAGCTAATCTAAACGTTTGTTCATCTTCCGGTCGAGTGATTTGCATATAATGGTTGAAGGTTAATTCCGACATCCCTGACAGCTCCTTAACAGAGATAATATGGCAATAATCTTTGAATATTATACCGTACAGTGTAGCATTGCGCCCGGCTTTTTTATGATATAATGAGAAACAATGCGCAAGACCGCGGAAGCTTTATGGGAGGGAAATACGAGATGAGTCGGCGTTTTGTCATCGAAGCTGTAATGATCGCCATCTACGGGCAACTGCTTCTACCGAAGAGTCCTGTCGAATACAGATTACCGTATACTTCGGTCATGGAGCTATACGATATGAAAGATAGCCCTGAACCTGTCATGCCGGAACCGGAAGATGACGCGTATGTCAAAACCAAAATCGGCGAAATGATTAGTTATTTCGAAGATCCGTTTAATAAGAAGAAGATAGAACGCGCTTTGATGGCGCCATGGCGGGAAAGCCCTCCTTTGCCGATTAACGATCATGTTTCTCTAGTTATCGTGAACGCGGCGGAGAATATGCAATACGGTGAACTATTCGACCCGATAGAAACGGAAATTATTCTTATGTCGCTTCGTCTGCAATGCCCTGTTCTTACCGATCAAATCGAGTTCCAGGACAAAGTGGTACAGAACGCTATACCGGTGCAATTATTCGATATCGATGATTTTGAGTTTGCCGTCGAAGAGGGAATAAATACAACGGGAGAGTATACGGAATAAGGAAGCTGCCGACACTCTCGGCAGCTTTTGCGTCAATTGGAGGGGATGCTCTTGGTTCATTTGTTTGCTAAGTGGATGGCAAGAAGACTGCATAGAAAGCAGAAGTTGGAACAGGCGCTTCTGTGGTATGAAAAATGGGGCGTCGATCAGATGTCCTTGGATGAACGAGTAAATTATGCAGGTCTTCTGCATGACAATGATAGATCTGAGAAGGCCGTTAACGTATTGACGGCAATATTGAATAAACAAGCTTATCCGCATGCGTTCGAACGCCGAGCCCACATTTATAATGAGTTGGGTAAGGAAGAAGAAGCAATCGCGGACATGAACGCCGCGATCGAGGTTGATCCGGAGCCTTATATTTATTGGTATACGAGAGCGATTTCCTATCACGACCGGGGAGAATTCGAGTTAGCCATAAGTGATTTCAAGGAAGCTTTGCAGCGAAGGGAAGATTCGAAAGCATCAACTTATTATGAGTTGGGCAACGTTTATATGAAGCTGGGGCGTTATGAAGAAGCTGAAGACTGTTACCGGCAATCGTCTGCCGATCCAGCCAGGGCTATACCCCATTACTTCTATAAGCGCGCGCAAGCCTTGGAACAATTGAACCGGCTAGACGAAGCTAGAGAAGTACTCGCGGAAGGAATTCACCTCCAGGATCAATGGAACAAATTGGACGACCAAGGAGCGGTTCATCTTAAGAGTAGAACGAATTATTCGCATGCTGCTGTCGCAAGCTTCGTTAAAGGAGCGAGGGAAGAGTTCGGATTTCGATTGTTCGAATCCAAATTGTTCGAGATTTTGGGCGATTTGAACCAATCGCTGAATTCCGTCGACCAAGCTCTGCAGATTTATTCTCAAGCGGGAGAGTTACTGCTGCGCAAAGGCAGCTTACTCAGATTGCTTGAAAGATACGATGAAGCTTCGGAAATACTCGTGAAATTGAAGATCAACAACCCGCTGTGGTTGCCGGTGTATATGGAGCTTAGCAGCGTATATCGCGCAACCGGCAAAATTGAAGCAATGATTCAGGAGCTTCAAGAAGCTAAGCAGCATTTTCCCGACCATACGGTCGTTCGATTTTGGTTAGTGGATGCTCTTCGGGAAGCGGGGAAAGCCGAAGAAGCGCGAGCTGAAAATAAGGAATTGACGAAGATCGAGCCGGAAGACCCGCTAAACTGGAAGCAACGGGCAGAAATATCGATTGACGCCGAACGCTATCAAGAAGCGGATGAAGCGTATTCCAAAGCGCTTCAGCTAGAGGAATCCGCCGATTTCTACATGCGCCGTAGCTATTCTCGTTACATGGAAGACAGATACGAAGAAGCGATGATGGATGTTCAGTCGGCGTTAAAGCTGGATGAAAGCCTGATCAAGCAAAGCAAGACGGCCTTTGCGCTTGGTGAGCTCTATGTAGGGATGGGAAATTGGGAACTAGCGGAAATCGAATATTCAAAGGCTTTGGCGCTGGAGCCCGATAATCCCCAAATATACGACCGACGGGCTCGCTGTAGATTTGCCGACGACCGTCTGATGGATGCTTTAGAAGATTGCAACCGGGGTTTGTTGCTCGATTCCTCGAATGCGCGTTTGACCTGGCTGCGTGGATTAATTCAGTATCGATTGGATGATCACGAGGCCGCGTTAATCGATTCCTTAACCTACGCGGAGCTTCTGCCGGAAGATTCGCAAGGGCACTATAACTTAGGTTTGATCTACAATCATCTTGACCGACATGACGATGCGATTGCCTCCTTCTCGAAGGTTATCGAGTTGAATCCGTTCGAAGCGCAAGCGTATTTGGAGAGAGCTTCGATCTTGTATCACCATTCATTCGATCGCATGGGTGCGACCAACGATCTGGCTCAATGGCTGCTGTATGCCGGAGGGGAGAAAGTGCAGGGCGACCGATTCGAACTGTTGAACGATATTCGGGGATTCGATGACGAAATGCGGGAGAGAGCTAAGGAACAATTTTTGCAAGTGTATGGAAGCAGCCGATACTTGTCGTAATCTTATAACAAATAATAAGGAGTGCTAATTATATGAAATATAGAGTGCTAGGCCAAACAGGGTTGAAAGTATCCGTTATCGGAGTAGGGACTTGGCAATTCGGCGGCGAGTGGGGAAGACAATATCGTCAAGAAGAAGCGGACGCGATCCTAAATCGTGCCAAGGAGCTCGGGATTAACCTCATCGACACGGCCGAATGTTACGGCGACCATCTATCGGAATCGCTCATTGGCGAGTCCATTCGCGGCAATCGCCAGGATTGGATCTTGGCAACGAAGTTTGGTCACCATTTTCATGGAAACTTCGATAGAACGGACGTATATTCGCCAGCGGACGTCGTTAAACAATTGGAGTCATCTCTTCGGACGCTAAAGACGGATTACATAGATTTGTATCAATTCCATTCGGGTCCTGACGCTTCCTTCGATCAGATGGAGCTGTGGGAGACGTTAAATAAGCAGGTTGAAGCAGGTAAAATCCGTCATCTCGGCATTTCGATCGGTTCAAACGAGAATATTCACCAAACGTCCCAAGCGTCTAAAGTGAATGCGAAAGCTATTCAAGTCGTATACAACCGGCTGGACCGCAAACCTGAGAAGGAAGTATTTCCTTCCTGCATCGAGCAAAACTTGGGCGTATTGGCGCGGGTGCCGCTGGCAAGCGGATTGCTGAGCGGTAAATACAAGCCTGGAGCCACGTTCGCAGCTGATGACGTGAGGTCTAGAAGAGATAGAGCCCAACTGGATCAACAGATGAAAGAAGTCGAAGCGATCGGACGCGATGAAGTTCCTGCCGGAACGGATATGGCCGCGTGGGCGCTCGCTTGGTGTCTAAAGCATCCGGCTGTAACATGCGTCATTCCGGGGTGCAAGGACGTTGCGCAAGTGGAAGCGAATGCCGCCGCCGTCGATCTGGTCGAGAAGGGTCATCCGCATGAATAACAAAGTCATACCGGTTTATGTGCTTACCGGATTTCTAGGAAGCGGCAAAACTACGCTATTGAATCGAATTCTTGAAGATGCCAAGCAGCGTCACCGGAAACCCGCCATTCTACTTAACGAAGTTGGCGAAGCAAACGTAGAAAGGCAATTGATCGACAACGATATCCCGATGTCCGAATTGTTGGGAGGTTGTATTTGTTGTACGAGTCGCGGCGATCTCAGCATGGAGCTTGTTCAGCTCGCGCAGAACAATGATCCCGACGTCATCTGGATCGAATCTACAGGCATCGCGCAACCACTAGAAATCATGGATGGCGTCACGGAAGCGTCTTTATACGCGAAGGTGGAGCTGAATAACGTCATAACGGTCGTGGACGCCCGGCAATTGCTCGACAAGATGCGGATTGGTTCGGGTAAAACCTTCAAGCTCATGAAGGAACAAATTCGTGCTGCGAACGTCATCGTGCTGAACAAGATCGATCTGGTGCATGTCGATGATCTTGCTGAGCTTCAAGGAGCGTTGGAAGGTTGGAACCCCTATGCCAGAATTGTGACGGCGATGAAAGGGGAACTTGATCCGGGCATCTTATACGCGCATAATGAAGCAAACATACTGGCGAATAAACAAGCGGTTAAACACGTTCATGATGAGCATTGCGCTCATGGGAACTGCAAGCATGAACACGCTACCTTGCATGACCATGTTAATGCGGTAACTTATTACTTTAAGGGTTTCGTTGACAGCGTAGCCTTCGAATCGTTTTTAAGGCAACTTCCCGAAGAAATCTATCGTGCGAAAGGAATAGTCTCTTTCACGGATACCGCTAGCCTGTTCTTGTTTCAATTTGCTTATCGGGAAGTGGATTTCCTGCGGATTACTCCTCAGAAACCGGTAAATAACGTAGCGGTATTCATTGGAGAAGGGTTTTCACAGCCCGATCTCATTATGCAATTGGAGCAGTTGGATAAGCAGCAATCTTAGTAGGGTGTCATTTTACGTTGGAGCTTGTACATGCCTGACTGGTCGATCTTGACCGTTACTTTCACTTCTCCAAGATTGCTTGGTTTAAGGGTAACTTTGCCGCCCGAGGTCAGCTTGTCCCAAAGCTTAAATTTTTTGCGATACAAGAGATGCTCTAAATCCAATAGATCGACATTGCTCTTGAGTCCCGTTTGATGGGTAGATTTGATTTGGTCGACGATATGTTTGTTGGCAATTTGTTCGAATTCCTTTTGCGTCTTCATTTTCCAAAGCTCGATAACAGCAGCTGCAATCTCGACTTCGACGTTAAACACGGGCTCTCCGCCTACGATAACAATATGAACCTTAGATTTGGGTTTCGCCAACCTAAGTTCGGCAAGCACTTGATCGCCTTGCTTAAGAATAAGACGGGAGCCTGCGGCTTTCTCTACAAGCCATCTCATGCCAAGCAGTTGCTCATACGATAGCCAATTTCCGTATTTCAGGTTGTGCATGGCAAAGATGCCGTTAATTTCTAGCTTCGGATCAGGTTTATCATCACGATCCCACGTCTTGGCGGAGATGCCAAGCGAAGGAAGGAAGACGGTTTGCCCGGGTTCCCTCAATTCTCTAATGAACTGCGAAAGACGCATGGGAGCGATGATGGGGCGCTGGTTATAATTTGTTTCAGGAGCATACAGAATGGAGTTAATGGGCGATAAATTGAAGAACGGCTTTGTCGTGAACAATTCCTTAATTCCTTGCTTCGTTCCGAATATCCAAGGAGTATAACGGATTTCCGGATATCGGATTAAGGAATCGAATACGCCTAGTAAATCACCGTGCTTAAGCAGGTTTTCCGTGAGCACAATGGAATTGAGATGTCCCCAAAAAACGGTTTGCTGAGTCGTTTGATATAATTCGATTATCGCTTCGGATAACGAATCTCCTTTGGCATGGCCGACCCATACTGGTGATGGTACTTCGCTTTTACCGCCTTCGGTTTTGGCTACGCTTGCGAAGTCAAGCTGCTGAACGTATACGTGGTACTTGTTGTCCACGTAATCAATACCGATGCCCGTAAAATAGTTGACGTCCTGTAACGACTTAATATCCCAGCACCCGGATACCAACGTGCTCATGCCAATGAATAGAAGACCGGCCCAGATGGTTCTCATCGAGTGTTCTCTCCTTGCCGAGTGGGATCCTTGGCCTCGTAAATATTCGATCTTCTCTTGTACATTTTCCACGGCAGGGATACGATCGCGTAGAGCGCATCTTTGAACCGAATCGGAGATAAGGGCGCCATGAAGGGAACGCCGAACGAAGTCAGCGAGGACAAATAGACGACGATCAGGAAGATGGAGAGGAACAAGCCTAACATTCCGAACATGCAACATAGGGAAAGCACGAAAAATCGAATAACCGTCACGGAACCGCTAAGTGACTGGTTCACGAGCGTGAAAGTGGCTACGGCCGTGATCGCGGATACGACTAGTGTTGTAGGACCGGTAATCCCTGCAGATATGGCCGCTTCTCCGACGATTAAACCTCCGACGACGGCAACGGTTTGTCCGACGGCTTTGGGCAATCGCATGCCGGCTTCGCGGAACAGCTCGAACAATCCAAGCATCAAGAATAAATCCACGGGACCCGATAAGGGCAAGCCAAGTCTCGATACGACAACGGTGGCCAGTAACGGGAAAGGGATCTGATCCATATTAAAGGCGGATATCGCGACCCAGAAACCTGGGAAGAACAAAGCGACCGTTAAGCCGAGAAACCTAAGCATCCTTTCGAGAGTGACGTAATAGAACGGGAGATGCAAGTCCTCGGGCGATTTAATTAAGGACATTAAATTCGTCGGTGCAATGAGTACCATGGGGGACCCATCGACCACGATGGCAAATCTGCCTCTAAGCAAGCTTTCGGTAATATAATCGGGTCTGCCTATGTACTCGATCAACGGAAACAGGGAGTAAGAAGCATCCGATAATCCCTCCTCGAGCAATTGACTGGAGAGGACGCCGTCGACTTTTATTTTCTGTATCCTCGCTCTCGCTTCGTTGATCAGATCGGGATTGGTAATGTCGGTCATATAGAGCAATGCGATAGACGTTTTACTCCGGCTTCCGAGTTGAAAATATTCTATGCCTAATGTCGGAGTCTTAAGTCGCTTGCGTATTAAAGCCACGTTGGTGTCGATGGATTCCGTAAATCCGTCCCGAGGTCCTTTAATGGATATTTCCGTATTGGATTCGCTTGGCGCACGCTGCGGAGGATTAGCCATCTGAATGGCGTATAGATCGCGAGTGGGTTCGAAAAACAAAATTAAGTTTCCTGAAAACACTTGTTGGATCATAATCTCTACGGCATCGGGATCCGCGATGTGATTAATATTCTGAGTTTCAAACGGGATTCCCGATAACGGCGACGGGTTGCCGGCAGTAGGATAAGAAAGCAATTTCCTTAATTGCATATACAGGAAATCGTTTAATTGTTTCGGGTCGATCATTCCGTCGCAATAGATTAACAATGGGTTCGCGACGCCCGGTTCGTCCTCGTTGAAATACAAGTGTATGTTGACATCCGCAGACTTGTCGAAAAGTTCCAGCAGAATGGAATGATTCAGCTCATCCAGTGAAATTTTCGGCAAGTGGTTGTCGGATTCCCCTTGATTCGGTTGATTATGATCAATATAGAACGCCTTGCGGAACATCTTGTCTAGGTTCATGCGGGTTTACCTCTTTTAATCATAATCAACAACAGCAACGCGAACGGGAAGGCGTAGAACGTCCACATCACCGCAGGGAAATAAGTTTGCTTCAGAAAGCGATAGAACTGGGAATCGCTAAGGCTGAACTGGGAAACTCCGACGATCAGGACTATTCCGGTAAACAACATCCATAGTCCCTTCCATTTGTTTCGGGTAAGCCTCAATAGATCGAACAGCAAGTAAAAAGCTAACGAAATACGGATCAACGCTCCCGAGATCCATTGATAGATGGACAAGAAGTCTAAATGGGAGATGAACTTGCCGATCAGGACCATACGCCATTGCTCGAATGCGGGGTAACGTTGATCCGCCGCTTCGTAGGGACCGAAGATCGAGATGGCGGCTATAATCGGACCAAAGACTAAGCCTGTCACTGCCATCGTTAAGACAAGCAGCGCCGATAATCGGACCTTTTTGTTTAAGTGCTGCTGTATGCCTAGCAAGAGGATGAATTCAACGAGCCCTCCCAAGGTATAGATCGTGCCGTGAAGAATCGGAGGATAGCCATGGGTGATGATAGGCAGCAGATACGAATAATCTTTGAATTGGAAGTTGACGCTCATAACGAACAGGCCGAATAGGATCACTGCGGGAAGCAACAAGCCCGCGGCGATGGCAAGCGTTCGAATTCCTGATATTCCCGCAATTAAACCGCAGATGGTAAAAAGACTGACGGTTATCGGAAATGGGGTTTTCGGCAGGTAAGTCACATTAGTCCAAGTGGAAGTATCTCGCAGCGTAACGAACAGAATCATCATGCAAAGCACTATCAAAGGAAGGATGACGATCCAAGCGACGGTATAGTTGTAATGGGTTCTGAACCATTCGAATAGAGACTGTTGCTTCGTAAGCTTCATAACGTAAAACAAAATGATCGTCCATAAAATTAACGGCGGGATGGCAAGCAGCGCGCTAATCCAAGAGTCTCGATGTGAGACTTGAAGAATCAAGGGAACGATAATGACGTGATTCGTAATTCCTACGGCAAGCATAAACAAAAACATGGCTTGTACGACATTGATCTTAGCTTGCGGCATTTCGTAGCTCCGTTCTTCTCGCAGTTTCCATTATTATGGTTTAAGAAAGACCGGATTATGCTAGAAATTGGACGAGCCGCATCCGTTGTGCTACATAGTCGTCTCAGTTATGCTGAAAGAGCCGTCACACCCGATAATTCGGAGATTTAGACAACTAAGTGGAGGGATGTGCGACATGAAAGTCGTGAAAATCGAAACGGATGAGCAGCTTAAGGATGCCTTCGCTATACGCGTCGAAGTATTCGTGAACGAGCAAGGCGTTCCAAGGGAACTAGAGTTGGATGAACTAGATGTGTCCCCGGAAGCGTGCAACCATTTCCTTCTTTTAGAGGAGGAACGCCCGGTTGCAACCGGCCGCTTCAAAAATTATGAGCCAAGCGTGGCGAAGATGCAGCGGATTGCCGTATTACAATCTTCAAGGGGCTTAGGGGTCGGGAAGTTTCTATTGCTAGCTATGGAAGCGGAAGCTAAAAGCATGGGGTATCGTTATTCTCTATTGGATGCTCAATGTACGGCAGAGGATTTTTACCTCAAGTTGGGGTATGTGACGGAATCCGAGGAGCCATTTCTTGATGCGGGTATTCGTCACGTTCGCATGCGCAAAAGCCTATAAATGTAAATTTCCCGATGTTCGGGATTATTTATGATGTCCTAAATCTATCAATCTAGCCCTTTGCAAAAGTAAGATAATAGCAACTAGATTAGAAGGAGCACCCCATGAATAAGAGGATTTTGTTATTATTTCTTTCCGTTATGTTGTTGTTCTCGATTCAACTTCCTGTATATGCCGAAGGTAGCGCGAATGCGCAGGAGAAGTTGGTATTGTTTCAAGGATCGAAAAAAATGATTCACAATGGCTCGACCGTTATGGCTGCGCAGCCGCTAACCGCAATAAAAGGCGTTACATACGTCGCTGCAAGATCGTTCGTCAACGAGATTTACGGTAGCATTGTTTACGATTCCAAGAACAAACAATATACCTTAGAGCAGGGGGGATCCGTCCTTGTTATGCGCCTCGGGAAAACATCCTACACGCTAAATGGAGTCGCGAAAAACAGCGGGTCAGGCGCGCCGTATTTACTGAATGGAACGCTTATGATTCCAGTGCGGATCGCTGCCCAGAGTTTCGGGCTGAGCTTGGTCAATTTTACGAAGGAGAAGAAAATAGAGCTCACGTGGAAGTCTTTTCCCGTAGCGAAGTTTTCCGTTTCGAATACGAATCCGTACGCCCAGCAGACGGAGGTTAAATATAAGGATCAATCCTATCATCCTAGAGGTCTCAAGATTATCGATGAACGCTGGGAAAACAACGAGTCTGTATTTGAACAAGCCGGCGTGTATACGGTAACGCACTGGGTGAAGGACGAAACCGGGGTTTGGAGCGACCCTTACACAGTCACCATAAGGGTTAAAGCGCCGAATCAACCGCCGGTTGCCCGGTTTACTACAACTAAAGATACCTATCGTATTGGCGAATATATCACTTACACAGATCAAAGCACGGACGACGAGAATCGGATCGAGAGCCGGGTATGGAATAATAACGAACGAGGGTTTTTCGTTGCTGGACCGCAAACCATTACATTGACCGTCACGGATGCGAACGGCGCGGTTGACGAATATTCGAAGACGATCACCATCACGGATGAAGTAAAATATACGAAAGAGGAATTCGATCTGGTCTATACGAACATCGGGGAAAAGTTCGGATACAGCGGTTCTTCGGTATTGTCTTTGCCCGCTATCCCTTACTGGATCAATGACCGCGAGCAAACGTTAATCCGGTCTAATAGCCCGGAATCGATTGTTGATGAAGGCATCACCTACGAAGACACGGTGTCCGGCGATGTGAGGTTCCTCCTGCACAATTTGAACAAACGCTCGAAGGCGATCAAAATTTACGTGCTGCTCACGAACGAGAATGCTACGACGGCAACGGTCAGGTTAGGAGCCAAAGGAATGGCCGGACCTAATCCGATCGTGTCTACGGTTGGTAAGGCGGTAACCGGAAGGTTCCTCGAATCAACGTTAAATCCGTCGTATTCTTACATGTACATTCCTGCTGGCGAAAGCCGGGTTATTTTCAAGGAGTATAGCGAAAAGTCGGTAAGGCCGGGAGACGTATACTCCATGTACGCGGACGTTCAGATGAATGCTAATCTTAAGTTCCGGGTCATCGCCATAGACGAACAGCGCGATGTCATGAAGATGCTACCTTATTTGCAAGTCCTGCCAAGCCATGATCGCCATATTCGCGGTACTTTCGAGAACGCCAATCGGATGATGTACGTGAACCAAACGATCGGAGACGTGAAGAGCCGGATGATTCTGGCGGACAACGTAGTCGACACCCGGATTAGCGGAATCGACAAAACGACGAATACGCCTGTGTTGAATGCCGGTAATTATGGCGTACTGTATACGTTGCGGCTTAGTAACGTGCAGCCGCATACCGCTATCGTCGTGAATCCGCGCGGAGGACACTATGCAGGCGCATTCACCGTAAACGGCAAAGTCGTCTATACGACAACTTCAAGCATTCTTCTGAATCCGAACGAAGTGGGAATGCTCTACAAGTCGGGGGATACCCAAGAAACCGTAACGATCACGTTTACACCTGCGAACGGTAGCATGCTGCCTATTAATTTACTTTTCTTACCGTTACCTCAAGCTTAAACAAAGCCGCTCCGATGCAGTTTGCATCAGGAGCGGCTTCTTTAATTTTCGTCAAATTCACAATTTGTTTGACAGTGATAATCATTATCAATTAGACTATTAGTTAATACACCGCTGTCAGGATAAAGGAGTTGTCATCATACTATGCAAATCTCAGCGAACCCTGGGGGACTAGTCTTTCATTTCTCTTCGGTTAAGCGGTTCTCATCTGAAGCGATAGTTGCAGCGCCGCTTGGACAGGGCATTGTACATAAACCCGAGATGTCGAGCGAATGGATCGAAATCAATCAAGGACTTCCGGATCAGACTCATATTAATCGATTACAAGTATACGATGATGAGCTGTACGCCTGTTCGAATAAAGGCTTGTATCATTGTTGCGAAGGAGAGTGGCATTCAACGGAATTAGCCGTAAGCTGTTATCAGTACAAAGAATTCGGAGAAGTTGGACTTGCGGGAACTTCTTGCGGGTTATGGTATACAGAGGGGACAGAATGGCATCTGATGATGCGTTCCGACATCATCGTCTATGACTTCTTGTATTTGCCTCAATACGTAGTGCTTGGAACGAACGAGGGGTTAGCGATTCTGGATCGCATGACCTCTAGCTGGATGAATTATCGTTATGATTCCGCCGTGACCAGTCTAGCAGTCTACCATGGCAGGATCATAGGGGCAACGGAACATGGAGATTTGCTAGTCGGGAACTTAAAGGGCGGCTTCGATCGATTCAAGATGGGGAGTACGTTCGTATTTTCCGTCGTATCGCGCAATAATGAAGTGTTCGCTTGCACGGATCGAGGATTGTACCGAATAAGCCGTATTGGCAACCGAATATCTTTAATGGCATTAAAGATAGGTTGCCAAGTGACGGATGTAGATTCGGATGAACGATATTTGTATCTTGCTACTCTGTTCGAAGGCGTTCAACGGCTCGAACGATTATAACGGGAGATGGACTCGGAACAAGCTGCCTTTACCTAGGCAGCTTTCTGCGTTTAAAGATCCGCCATGAAGCTCGACGAGAGAGCGAGTGATCGATAATCCAAGACCGGCCCCTCCGGATTTGCGGGCCCGGGAGGAATCGATGCGATAGAAGCGGTCGAATAAATAAGGGAGGTGCTCGTCGGCAATTCCCGTTCCGTTGTCTTGAATAGTGAGTTCAATTTCTTCAGCGGTCTTGTAAGATTTGATTTGAATGACTCCTTCAATAGGATCCGTATGCTGTACGGCATTCTGAAATAGATTCAACAATACTTGCTTGATTTTGTCCGGATCTAGCTTGATCTCATTTGGTGCTCCAGACGCAGTCTCAGAAAGGATTTGGATTTGCCTCTCACCGCCTAACAGCTGCAATTGGGGCTCCATCTCGACAATCAATTGTGTTATGTCGCAAGGATTAAGTTGAATTTCGGGCGCGCGATCGAGTTTTGCGAGCAGAAGCAGATCGTATACCAATTTATTGATTCTTTCGGATTCGCCGAACATGCTCCTCAAAGCTTTTTCTAGCTGGGTCGGATCCGCCGAAGCGCCGCGCAACAACACTTCTAGAAATCCGTGAATCGAGGTGAGCGGTGTTCTAAGTTCATGGGAAGCATCGGAAACGAAGCGGCGCATTCTCTCTTTCGCTTCTTGCTCGGCTAGAAATGAAACTTCAAGACGTTCCAGCATTAGGTTGAAGGAATGGGATAAGCGGCCAATTTCCTTGGGCTGTTCATCTTCCGGCAATCTTTCGCTGAGTTTACCGGAATCAATGCGTTCAACGGTTGTTACCATGCGGGACAGCGGAGTTAACGTTCTGCGAATGGCAGGCAAGAAGGTGAGCAATCCACCGATTAAAGCAGCAAAAGCTAGAGCCAGGAATAATAACAACTGCCGGGTCAACTCGTTCTTCATCGGCTTGGTGCTCGTGCTGACTTGCACGACGCCGCTCGTCCCGTTGAAGGATCGAACCGCTTGCATAACGATAAGCTGCTCTCCTGTGTTGTCCTGATTCATGATTTTGAATTGAGGCTTGCCGCGATAAGGTTTGCGTCTAGCTGCTTCGTATACTTCCGAATCAAGATGGGGAACGCTCGAATTGGAATTCGAGTCAATAGATGAAAGTACCGTAAATTTGCCTTCCTTATTAATGAAGGCGACGGAGGAAGAGGGGAAGAAGATGAACGCTTCGGCAGGTCCGCGTCGCATATTCGGATTAATTCGCTCCCATAGTTCCCCAGGCACGGATTGAATTTGCCTCTGTATGCTTGCGGCTTTGTTCTGATACAGGAAACGCTCCATGAATACATATTGAAATAGTCCGATCACAAGCAGCAAACCGGCTAGAATGAGCAACATGCGGGATAACAACTGATAACGCAAGGAACGCGGAAATAGGAAGGATCTGAGACGTTGCATGTAGCCTTTTGAGCGGTTCATAAGAGGTCCACCCGGTAACCCGCGCCCCTGATCGTTCGGATGACTCTGTGCTCGCGGTCTTGAAGCTTGTCGCGCAATGAACGGATATAAACTTCCACGATATTTTCTTCCCCGCCAAAATCATAGCCCCATACTTGATCAAGAATGACGCTTTTACTTAAAACGTGCCCATGATTGAACACAAGGTGTTTGAGTAGTTCATATTCCGTCGGTGATAGCTCCAACGCGCGTTCCTTGTAACGGAATTCTTTACGAGCGGCATCGATCGCGAACGGACCAACGGATACCTCGCTAAGTAGATTGGGAAATTGATTGCGTACTCGCGCTTGGATTCGGGCGAGAAGCTCGCCGAAGCCGAAAGGCTTGGGCATGTAGTCGTCCGCGCCCAGCGTTAGCCCCTTAACTCGATCCTCGATCTCATCCTTGGCCGTGAGCATAATGACCGCAACGGGCTTAATGGCCTTCAAAGCTTGACACACCTCGAAACCATCCATTCCGGGCATCATGACATCCAATATCACGACATGAGGATTGAATTGATCCGATAGTTTGATCGCCTCTGGTCCGTCCTGCGCAATCATGACCTGATACCCTTCATTCGTTAATCCGAGCTCAAGAAACTGCAATATATTGGGTTCGTCATCGACGATTAATATTTTAATGCCTTTTCCTTGCTGTGCCATCTCGAGTCCTCCAACTGTAGATCCATTTATTAGGACATGCCTGATCTATCTTTTCCTATTATGGAGGATTTAGCTTAACTTTGGCTGAGCGAAAACTGAAAGAATGCTGAAAAGTTAGGAGGACGACATTCAGAAAACATTCAGCGGGCACTCATCAACAACTAAGGTTCGCCTTGCATAATAGTGCCAAGACGATAAAGAGGCGAAGGTGAACAATTCGGATGAAGAAGAGAATCATATGGACGTCCGCTCTAGTCATCGTACTGGCAGCGGGAACTTGGGGAGGTATCCGGCTCTACAATAAGAAGGATACCCAACTGGTAGCCAGTTACGTAACGACCCTGGTTCGCAAAGGAACCATTGAAGTCAAAGTCAGCGGTACCGGAAGCATTCAGCCATCCGCGCGTGAAACGTTGAAAGCAAAATCGGCTGGCACGGCTCTCAAAGTCAACTTCAAAAAAGGGGATACGGTCAAGAAGGGCGATGTACTCATTACATATGAACAAACCGATATTACCTCTCAAGTTCGCAGCAAGGAAATCGATCTGAAGAAAAAACAGCTGGAACTCGAGGATACGCAGGACAAGTATAAAGCAGCAACCGATGATACGGCGCGGGCAGCTTTGGTATTGAACATACAGAAGCAACAGCTCGATATCGAGATGGCGAAAGAGGATATTGCGACGTTGAAGACGGGAAAAAGCTTGGACCCGATCGTTGCGCCAATCGACGGAGTTCTCTCTACGTTTAATGTTCAAGTGGGAGATACGCTTAATCCGAACAACGAGCTGGGCGAGATCGTTAATTTTGCCCAGCTGCAAATGGTCGTCGGAATCGACGAATTGGACATCCCTAAGGTGAAGCTTAAGCAAGAAGCGCAAATTCTCGTAGAAGCATTGCCGGAAGAGACTTTCACGGGGGAAGTCGTCGCTATCGCAGATGAAGGAACGACCAGCAACGGCGTCGCTTCCTTCGATGTTACGATCGTCCTGGCGGATGCCAAAACGCTAAAAGCCGGGATGTCAGCGGAAGCGAGCATTATGACGGATAAGAAAACGGATGCTCTATATGTCCCAGTAGAAGCGGTGCAATCTTCTCAAGGCAAGTACTTCGTAATGGTTCCGGCATCAAGCGACGGGACTGAAGCTACGACGGCTCAATCGGGGCAATCTGGCAGTAATCCGGGTGCGTCATCGAAGAACGGGCAACAAGGACAAGCAGATCAGCAAGGTCAATTGGAAGCAGGACAACAGCCGCAAGCCGGACAAACGCCCCAAGGCGGAAACGCTAGCCGATTCCAGAACATGACCGAAGAGGAACGAGCCGCCATGAGGGAACAATTCATGGGGAATCGGGGTACCGGTAGTTCGACGAACGCAAGCGGCAATGTCACTTCCACTAAACGGGTCGAAGTGAAAGTCGGAATTAACAATGAAGATCAGATCGAGATCGTATCGGGACTGAAAGAAGGGGACCGCGTCATTCTTCCGACCGTCGTAAGCAAGAGCTCTAATTCAAACAACCAAGCCGGTTTCCCAGGTCTGGGCGGAGGCGGAGGTTTCCCGGGTGGCGGCGGAGCTGGATTCTCAGGCGGCGGAGGCGGCTTCCAAGGAGGAAGCGGAGGGCGTCAATCCACCGGCGCGGCGGCAGGCGGTGCTCGCTGATGACGACGAAATCGCTACCGGACCCTCTTATTCGAATCAAACAGCTAAACAAGCAATATCGTATGGGCGGAGAAACGCTTAATGCTTTGGATAACGTTTCGTTAACCGTTAATTATGGGGATTTTCTAGCGATCATAGGCCCTTCCGGTTCGGGAAAATCTACCCTTATGAACGTGATCGGCTGCCTGGATACGCCGACATCGGGCGAGTATTGGCTGGATGGGGAAGAGGTTAGCCGATTAAAGGATAACAAACTTGCGGAAATCCGGAACCGGAAGATCGGTTTTATATTTCAAGGCTTTAATCTTCTGAATCGGCTAACTGCGATCGAGAACGTGGAGCTACCGTTAATCTACCGAGGCGTTTCGGCTAAGGAAAGAAAAGAGCAAGCGATCGAGGCGCTAAGGAAGGTCGGATTGGAAGAAAGGATTCATCACAGGCCTGTTGAGCTATCCGGTGGACAACAGCAAAGGGTAGCGATTGCCAGGGCGTTGGCGGGAAATCCGCCCATACTGCTCGCCGATGAGCCTACCGGAGCGTTGGATACGAAGACGGGCAAGGAAGTGATGGGCTTCATGAAGGAATTAAATGCTCTCGGGCATACGATCGTGCTCATCACTCATGATCCGGGTATTTCGGAGCAGGCCAAACGAGTCGTCAAGATCATGGATGGGAAATTAAGCGAAGAGGAGGGAGGGCAGAATGAATTTCTTACAAGCGTTTAAGATGGCGATGAAGAGCATTCTGTCCAATAAACTTCGTTCGCTTCTAACGATGCTTGGAATCATTATCGGAGTTACGGCGGTTATCGCGCTTGTGGCTATGGGACAAGGAGCGACCAAATCGGTAACCGAGCAGGTTCAAAGCTTAGGAACGAATCTTCTGACAGTAAACATCTTAGGGCGTGGCTCCGCTAACACTTTAAAAGTGAACGATGCTGTCGCTATGAAGGATAAGGTGGAAGGCATTCAATATATCGCTCCTGCCAGCACGCAGAGCACCTCCGTCAAATATGGAACGACAAGCGTTACCGTTAGCGTCGTAGGCACGAACGCGGATTATGCGCTCGTTAAAGACTATAAGGTAGCAACCGGCCGATTTCTGGCGCAGATCGACTTAGATGTCTATCAGAAGGTTGCCGTAATCGGATCGAGTACCGCGACGGATCTGTTCGGTTTCGCGAGTCCGGTAGGCGAATACATTCTCATTCAGGGAACTCGCTATAAGGTGGTTGGCGTATTAGAGGAAAAAGGAAGTTCGATGGCGGGATCGAACGATGAAGTCGTGATGATCCCCGAAACATCGGCCGAAAGATTATTTAAATCGAAAGGCGTCCGGACGGTTTACGTCCAAGTAGCGACGACCGAGCAGATCGACTCCGTCGTCACCGGATTGGAAACCGAACTGAGCGGTCACTTCCGGGGAAATACCGATAGTTATCGGGTGTTCAATCAAAGCGACGCGCTCTCTACGTTAACGTCCATATCCGATACGCTGACGCTCGCTTTAGCCGGGATTGCCGGAATATCCCTTCTCGTGGGCGGGATCGGAATCATGAATATTATGCTCGTCTCGGTAACGGAGCGGACGAGAGAGATCGGCATACGCAAAGCTATCGGCGCAAAGAAACGCGATATCCTGATCCAGTTTCTCATCGAAGCGATGGTGCTTAGCGGTTTGGGAGGATTGCTGGGAATCGGAATCGGAGTCGGGGCGGCGCAAGGCGCCTCCTCCGCTTTCAATATGGACATCGTGTTCTCATTCAATATCATATTGATCGCTTTCTGTTTCTCCGTTGGCATTGGCGTCGTGTTCGGAATGTTCCCAGCGAATAAGGCGGCTAAGCTTAAACCGATTGAAGCTTTGCGTTTCGAATAACCGACTGCCATCAAATCTACTAACCGCGTGGAAAGGAGGGAACCGCTTGGCGTCTATACCGGAATATGAACGTTTAGTTATCCCCCATCTCGAAGATCTAAGAAGATACTGCTACTATTTAACGAAATCTAAGTGGGATGCGGAAGATTTGTGTCAAGATACGTTATTGAAATCGCTGATCTTCTTTTACCATACGGAGCCGTATTTAGACGTGAAGCCATTCTTGATCCGGGTTGCGCGTAATTTATGGATCGATGATTGCCGTAAACGGAAGAGGAGACGATTAGCGATCGCGGACTTGTCTAAGCCCCACTATACGGACAATGATTACGTTGAAGTGCGCAGCGCGATAGAATGGTTGGCCGAGCGGTTCCCTAGACGAAATATAGACATGTGGCTATTGTTCAATTATTTCGGTTATACCTTGCAGGAAATCGCGAAGGCTATGAGTTGCACGATATCGGCCGTTAAATCCGTACTGTTCCGTACCCGCGATCAGCTTCGAAACCGCAATGCCGTCATGGAGAACCGTAAAGTCATCGTTCTGGATGTGGAACGATGGTCGCGCGCGATTATGCAGGACCGGCCGCAAGGGCTGCTATCCGAAGGATAGGGCGATCGGGAACCGAAAACCATATATTCCCGTAATAGAAGAGGATACTCGCATACGGGAGGATAATGGAGATGGCTAACATCCTGATCGTCGATGACGACCTGGATATTCTTGAACTCATCCGTTTTTATTTAACTAGAGAAGGATTCAAGGTGTCTGTAGCAAGCAACGGACTCGAAGCGATAACAATCGCGGAGCAAGCCAAAATCGATCTGGCAATCGTAGATGTCATGATGCCTTTAATGGATGGCTGGGACTTATGCCGGAGCTTAAAAGAGGACTATCCGGAGATGCCGATTCTGTTAGTGACCGCGAAAGGAGAAACCGATCATAAGCTCAAAGGGTTTAACCTTGGCGCGGACGACTATCTCGTTAAACCCTTTGACCCGCTGGAACTCGCCGCTAGGGTCAAGCTTCTGTTGAAACGGTATAAAATCCATATCTCGATGAAAGTTCAAATCGGCAACGTCCTGTTGGACAAAACTCGTTACGAGGCCGTCGTCGAAGAAACGTCGTTCGCGTTGCCGTTAAGAGAATTCGATCTGCTGTTTAAGCTCGCTAGCTTTCCCGGTCAGATATTTACGAGAAACGATCTGATCGAACAAGTGTGGGGCGCGGATTTCGAAGGCGACGACCGAACGGTAGACGTACATATTAAGCGGATCAGAGACCGGTTCGCCGAGTTGAACGGCTCGTTCGCGATCGAGACGAAGCGAGGGCTTGGCTACAAGCTCGAGGTGCTGGAATGATCAAATCGCTTTATTTTCGTGTCGTGCTTACCTATATGGCGGCCGTCATCGTCGGATTGGTCACCACTTATTTTTTGGCTCTCTATTTATTAGACTCAGTCGGAGATCGTTATGCGAACAATCTTCAAAAAAAATTGATCGAAGATGGTAATAGAATTCAGGAAATCTATAGGGATAAAGGCGTCGAACAGGCGGATGCCTTCATGCAAGAGTCAAGTTACGCGAAGCAATACGAAATCCGGCTGTACGACCAGAATGGGAAACTGATGATCAGGGATGGCAAAGAACCTGCGGATCTCTATATTTTGTCGGATCAAATCGTCCGCTCCGTCTTAAGGGGAGAAGTATACAAAGGGATCGACGTTTCCCCTACGGAATTGATTATCGGATTTCCATATGAATATTCTGGCAACCATTACGCTCTGTTTGTCCAAGTGTCCGAAAGTACCGTGGAATCATTCGCTCAAATTTTACTTATTACGGCGTTGCTAATCAATTTACTCGTTGGATGTATAATCATCATCGTTGGCGCCCGTTACTTGGTGAAGCCGCTTCGCGGGATGAAAGCGGCTGCCGAGAGAATGGCCAAGGGCGAGTTCGACATCGAGCTTAAATGGGGGAAGCGGAAGGATGAACTGGGACAGCTCGCGCAAAGCTTCAATTACATGGCCACTCAGATGAAGCAGCTCGAATCGATGAGGCAGGATTTCGTCTCGAACGTCTCCCATGAAATTCAATCCCCATTAACGTCGATTTCGGGATTCTCTAAAGCGCTGCAGGAGAGCGATCTGTCGGAAGAGGAGAGAATCCGGTATTTAAGCATCATTCAGAACGAGAGCGAGAGACTGTCCCGTCTGAGCGACAATTTGCTAAAGCTAGCCTCCTTGGATTCGAAACGCCATCCGTTCGAACCAAGAATCTATGATTTGGATGAACAGCTGCGCAAAGCCGTCGTCGCCTACGAACCCCAATGGTCAACTAAGTCATTGGAATGGCGGCTCAATTTGCCAAAAACGAAAATCGTAGCGGATGAAGACCAGCTTAATCAAGTGTGGAATAATCTAATCGGCAACAGCATTAAATTTACGCCAGCTGGCGGTTTAATTACCGTAAGCATCGTCAAACATACCGATCTAATCGAGGTCATCGTAACCGATTCAGGAATCGGAATTCCTGCTGAAGAGCATGCGAAAGTGTTCGAACGATTCTATAAATCGGATCAATCGCATAACAAAAAGCATTCGGGAAGCGGCTTAGGACTTGCGATCGTGAAGAAGATCGTCATGAGGCACAGGGGAACGGTACAATTGAAAAACAATCCTAACGGAGGCACGATCGCCATCGTAATGCTGCCGAATCGTTTATAATCATCGCAAAAAAACCAATGGGCAAAGGACATTCCTTCCTTGCGCCGTTGGTTTTTTTTCATGTCATAGTATATTCACATTCGTGTTGTACACTGATGCAGAACGAACAGGTAAGAATTTCCACCAACGTAGTGGCATATCGATATGAACTTGCAGGAGGGTTAGCTGTTGAAGTCATTAATCCAGTTTTCTATGAACAAAATTGCGGCGATGCTCATCTTAATCGCAATCGTGCTAGGAGCAGGAGGTTTTTCGGGGAATTCGCTTAAGGTGGAGAATATGCCCGATATCTCTTTCCCTTATGTCATGATCAATACGAATTATCAAGCTTCTCCGCAAGATGTAATGAACCTTGTTACAAAACCTATCGAGAGCAAAGTAGCCAACGCGGTAGGCTTAAAGATGCTTAGCTCGACTTCGAGCGATGGCTTATCATCGATTTTCCTCGAATTCAATGAAAAGGTAAATATCGATAAGACGAAACAAGATCTGCAAAGCTTAGTTCAAGGCGTGAATTTACCGAGAGAAGCCGGTAGACCGATCGTTGCGACGATAGGATATGCTTCTTTCCCCGTCTATTATTTGGCTGTCCATGCGAAAGATAAAATGTCCCAAACAGAGCTCGATCAATTGTATGAAGAAGAGTTGAAGCCAGGCTTTGAATCCATTAATGGGCTGGACCACATCGATACGATTGGAGCACGCAAATCCTCCTTGGATATCCAGTTGGATGCGGGAACCCTGGCAGCTTATGGCTTAACGCCAACGATGGTAACGGGCTCGTTACAGTCCTCGATGACGAACGGTTCGGTGGGGATCGTCAAATTTAACGGAAATTCTCAGATCGCCCGGGTTAAGGGTGAACTAGACAGTTTGTACGAGATGGAAAATACGGAGATCGTGACGCCAACCGGCCAAACGTTACTCTTAAAGGATATCGCGGTTATACAAGCGATCAATGAATCTACCTTTATCGCTAGAATTGACGATAAGCCTGCAATTGGAATTCATTTGTACAAATCCGGGGCTACGAATGCCGTTGATTTCTCCAATGCTACGAATGATCTGATCAAGGGTTGGGAGGTAACCCATCCGGGAATAGCCTTCAACAAAGTATACGACAGCGCCGACGAAGTAAGAGCTTCGATAAGCGGTTTGTTAAGAGAAGGCTTGTTCGGTATTATCCTAGCTTCGCTGATGATCTTGTTGTTCTTGCGCAACATGAGAATGACGTTGATCGTCATCGTGTCCATCCCGTTATCCATCTTGATCACCATGGTCATGATGAAGATGATGAATCTGACGTTGAATATCATGTCTCTCGGAGGTATGTTCATTGCCGTCGGACGAATCGTGGATGACAGTATCGTCGTCATCGAGAGCATCTACGCGAATCTGCAGAAAGCGCAGAAACGAAATGAATCGGTTATTCTTCTTGCCGTGAAACAGGTTGCGATGGCCATCTCGTCTTCTACTTTCGTTACGGTAGGGGTATTCTTGCCGATCGCATTCGTGTCGGGGATCATCGGAGGTTTCTTCCGTCCGTTTGCCCTCACGGTGTCTTGTGCGTTGCTCGCTTCTTTGCTCGTTTCTCTTACGGTCATTCCGATGTTGGCGAAACTCATGGTGTTAAGGAACTCCAAAGCGGTATCCGTTAAGGAACATGAGGACGGCAAAGTGACCTTGTTCTATGAAAAAGTATTGGTGTGGTGTTTATCCCATCGGATCAAAACGTTATTATTTTCCGGGGTTTTGTTGATTATGACGATCGTGATCACGGTTCCGAACTTGCCGACCGGATTTATTCCGGAAGGCGAACCGGAGAAGAAAATGGACTTTACGATCAAACTGCCCTACGATACGTCCTTCGATAGTACCAATCTGCAGGCGGTACAAATCGAGAAATTGTTCAGGGAAGCTAAAGATAAAGAAGATAAGGCATTATTTACGTTCGTAGAATCGCTCGTCGGTTATAGCGGCAGCGAAGATCGCGTTCCTTATGTTATCGATTTGATTACGGAAGTGAACGATCAAGCCGATCCCGAGCTTATCAAGGAACAATACAGCAAACTTATGCTGGCTCAACTTCCTAAAGGTTCGGAAGTGCTTCCGGGAGCGTTATCGGGGGGGAGCGGTTATTCCTCGGTCGATTTCACGTATGTCATCTACGGGGATGACCAACAAATTCTAGAACAAGCATCTGCGTCGATCAAAGCGAAAATGAAAGAATTCAAAGAACTCAAAGAAATTAAAGACAGCTTGGGTGATGCTAAAACGGAAGTTGAAATTACGGTTAATCCGTCGAAAGCTCGACAATTCGGCTTATCCGTCTCGCAAATCCATGATTTAACCGGCGAATGGATCGGTAGGTACGAACTGGGTAACGTCCGTCTGGACAATATTGGTTATCGTACGGCGATCGAGCTTGCCCCTAAGGACAAAAACTCGATTGAACAGTTAGGCCGAATGCCGATCCAAACGACGAACGGCAATACGGTGTTCTTAAACGAGGTCGCGAAGCTCGAGGAAGTGAAGTCTCCGCTTGCGCTACAGCGAGAGAGCCAGAAGTTAATGGTGAGCTTGACGGCGAAGATTGATTCCGCGGATAAAGGCGCGATCAGCGACAAAGTGTCGAGTACATTGAGCCAGCTAGAGCTTCCTGCGGGGGTAACGACTTTGACTCGGGGAGTCAGCTCGGACATGGAGGAAGGGTTCTCGCAATTGTTTGCCGCTATGGGTGCGGCCATTGCGATCGTCTATTTGATTATGGTGCTTTGTTTCGGCAATGCCGGAACTCCGTTCGCTGTATTGTTCTCCTTGCCTTTGGCGGTCATCGGCGGATTGCTTGGTTTATTGATCGCCCGAGAGTCGATTAATGTGACGTCTCTGATCGGATTCCTGATGCTGATCGGTATAGTCGTGACGAATGCGATCGTGCTGCTTGATCGAACGCAACAGCTCAGAAAAGAAGGATATCTCGTTCGGCATGCTCTAATCGAATCCGGGAAAGTGCGACTAAGACCGATCATCATGACGGCTGGTGCAACGATAGCGGCGATGGTTCCGTTAGCGCTTGGAATCTCTCATGGCACATTGATCTCCAAGGGGTTAGCCGTGGTCGTGATCGGCGGCTTGGTTACTTCGACAATCTTGACGCTCGTCGTCGTTCCGATCATCTACGAGTTAATCGAATCCATGAAAGCGAGAGCGAGCCGTCTGTTTCGCCGCGGCGAACAAACGGACCAACACCAAAAACTGAGTATTTAATTTTGTGAATAAGGAGTTAGAGCAGATGAGAAAATCGATATGGGCGTTAGTTCTAATCATGGTTAGTTCCGCGGCGATTGCGGGGTGCTCGTCCAGCGCTTCGACGGAGGAGGCAACGGCAACGTCAGTAGCAACGGATAAAGTATCCGAAGTGAAAACCGAAGCTATACGGAAGATGAGTATGGGAGAACCGCGGGAACAATTGGCTGAAGTGATCGCATCCGCTCGGGTGGATATTACGGCGGAAGCCGGCGGTCTCCTGGTGAAACAGGTTAAGAATAATGGGGACCAGGTGAAGGCGGGAGAAGTGATCGCCATTATAGATAATAAGAATGCCTTCATCGAGAAAGAGAAAGCGGAAGCCGCGCTCAAGAGTGCCGAGATGTCGCTTCTTAATTCATCGGTAGAGTTAGCCGCTAGGCGGTTGGAATTGTCGAATGCGGTCGACAAAATGAAGGATTTAATTAAGCAGCAAACGAGAGACGGGGACGAGACCGGTAAAGACGAAACGCAGAGGAATCTTCAGGTTTCCATGAAGCAGCTGGAGGCTTTGCAAGGCAATAAAGCAACCGCGGCTTTGGAAGCGCAAGTCGATACCGCGAAGTTAGTGTTCGAACAAGCGGAAACGTCTTGGGGTAACGGAGTGATTAAAGCCTCCGCCAGCGGAGTATTAACCGACGTGAAGGCCGATTCCGGAACGAGCATTCAAGCCGGAAGCTTGTTCGGCATCGTGCAAAATACGGATAAAGTCAAGCTCAAGGCGCAATTGACGGAGCCTGCAGCTGAGCTGGCCAGTAACAAAAAGGAGCTTGTATTTAAGCTTTCGAACGATGACGGAACGCAGAGAAAAGCGAAAGTCGTCTACCTCTCGACTATTCCCGATGCTAGCACGCGCTTATATGCTATGGAGTTGGAAGTAGATAATGCGGATCATGTTCTTAAGCCTACAAGCCGGGTTCAACTTCAACTAACGACACCTGAAGAAGAGAACGTTGTTGCCGTTCCTTCATTGAGCGTATTGAGGGAGGGGACGGAAACGTTCGTATTCATCCTCGCGGCGAACAAAGCAGAGAAGAGACCGGTTACGCTTGGCCGAATTAACGGACCTTACCAAGAGGTGCTAAAAGGGCTTAACGTTGGCGATGTATTGATCGTGTCCGGCCAACATGCGTTGGAGGCGGGGCAATCCGTTAAAGTCGTCCAATAGGATGATTATTGCGAATGATGGGAAACAAGGGGAGGCATTTCGTATGGACGTGAATGGAGTATACGATACTTGGGTCACTCCCCATTTGGTTGAATTGAAAAAATATTGTTTCTATTTGACTAGATCACAATGGGAAGCGGAGGACTTGTTCCAAGAGTCGCTGCTTAAGTCCTTGGTATTCTTCGTGCATACGGAGCCGTACTTGGACGTTAAGCTGTTCTTAATGCGAGTGGCCAAAAACCTGTGGATCGACGAATGTCGCAAAAAGCAGAGAAGAAGCCGGCTAGCGATAGTCGAACAATCGAAAACCTATTACACAGATAACGATTACGTCGAAGTTCGGAGCATGATCGAGTGGTTATCCGAGAGATTTGCGAGAAGAAATATCGAGATTTGGCTCTTATTCTATTATTTCGGTTACTCCATGCAAGATATCGCCCGCGATATGGGTTGCACACAATCGACGGTCAAATCCATCCTATTTCGTACGCGTGCGCTCCTGCGCAAAAGATTTGAATTATCCGTCACTCGTAAAGTAATCCCTTTCGACGTTGAACGCTGGTCGCATGCGATAATGCAGGATCGGCCGCTAATGCTATTGACTAGAGGTTAATATTCAGAGCCCTGAACCGAATTCGGTTTAGGGCTCTTTCTATGCTATAATCAACACAGTAAATTACATGAGAGAATAGGGAGCATTCAACCTAGATGAAAATACGAAGCCGAACTGTATTCTTATTGTTTTTATTGATTACCGTCTATTCCAGCATTAATTATTATATTGGATGGCATCTCACCGATTGGCTGGATGCTCTGGAAGTTTCGTATTCGCCTTGGCTCTTCTGGATCCCGTTCGGTATTGTTGCGTTTAGTTATATCGCGGCTAGGATATCACTGCCGGGAATGCTCACGTCGGTAGGCAGACTGCTCAAAGTGATCGGTTCTTATTATATCTTCATCATGGAAGCCGGATTCCTGCTGTTCATCCTATCGGATCTGGTAGAGCTAATTCTTTATTGGACCGGAGTTTTGCCCGCGAACTACTCGCTTTATTCCGGTAGCGCCGTAATCGCCTTACTGGCCATCTTCACCGCAAGAGGGTCCCGTAATGCTTGGAGTCCGATTGTCAGGGAATACGAGCTGGATATCGCCAAAACGCCGATCGCGGGGGGGCAGAAGGAATGGACGGTTGCGATGGCTTCCGACATTCACTTGGGAAACACCGTTGGCCGCAGACATCTCGCTAAATTAGTCAGCCGGATGAACGCGATGGAGCCGGACTTGATCTTGTTGCCGGGCGATGTCATCGATGATTCGATAGAGCCGTTCCTTCGCAATCGAATGGGCGAAGTGCTCGGACAATTAAAGGCGAAACGCGGCATCTACGCGGTGCTGGGCAACCATGAATATTATGGCGGACATATCGACCAATATGTTGCCGAAATGAACAAAATCGGCATACGGGTATTGAGAGACGAGACTGTTGATATCGGGGATGAGCTCAGCATAGCCGGACGCAAGGACAAGTCGGCGGAGTCGATGGAGCCGGCTAAGAGACAAGCTGTCAGTGAACTCATTCAAACTCTGGATAAGGACAAGCCGATCATTCTGATGGACCACCAACCGACGAAGTTCGCGGCGGCAGCGGATGCGGGAGCAGACGTTATGTTGAGCGGTCATACGCATCGGGGGCAATTCGTGCCGAACCATTTGTTCACGAAGAGATTATTCGAGCTCGATTGGGGTTATATGAGGAAAGGCGCAATGCACGTCGTAGTCTCTTCCGGCTTCGGAACGTGGGGGCCGCCGATTCGCCTCGGAAGCCGTAGCGAAATCATTAAACTTAAGATTAAACTAGGTAAAGTTTAATTAATAACATTAAAGCCTTTCTATTGCATCGATTTAGATGCAATAGAAAGGCTTTTTTTATGGATTAGGCTTAATAAAGTTACATTTAAGGACATATGCGATTTTATATTGTGTCACATATAATAATATGTTATACATTAAATATGTAATAATAGTTCATTGGAGGGTTCTATATGGAGAGAGAATTAGCGTTGGAAATTGTTCGCGTAACGGAATTGGCAGCATTAGCATCCGCCCCGTGGATGGGTCGTGGAGATAAAATCAATGCGGATGGAGCAGCTACTTCCGCTATGAGGGCGATGTTTGACTCGATATCGGTTAACGGCACCGTTGTCATCGGCGAGGGGGAAATGGATGAAGCTCCAATGCTGTACATCGGAGAGCAAGTCGGAAGTTTGAATGGACCGGAAGTAGACGTCGCCGTTGATCCGCTGGAAGGAACCGAGATCGTCGCCAAGGGCTTGAACAATGCGATGTCGGTTATCGCCATCGCGAACAAAGGGGATTTACTGCATGCGCCGGATATGTATATGGAGAAGTTAGCGGTAGGTCCTCAGCTAGTCGGCAGACTCAATCTGACGGATCCGATGGAAGTAACATTAAAGAAGGCTGCGGACATCTTGAGTAAGAACGTATCCGAGCTTACGGTGATGGTGCTGGATCGCGTAAGGCATGAAGCTCTGATCAAGACGTTGCGCAAAGTCGGCGTAAGGATCAAATTTCTGTCGGATGGAGATGTGGCGGGCGCGATGGCTCCGGCATTTCCCGAGGCGGGAATCGATTTGTACGTCGGATCGGGAGGAGCCCCGGAAGGCGTATTAGCCGCTGCAGCGCTGCAGTGCCTGGGAGGAGAAATTCTAGGAAGACTGATGCCTTCGGATGCCAATGAGTATGCGAGATGCTTGCAAATGGGCATCGACGATCCCTATAAAGTATTGACGATGACGGATATGGTGGGAACGGATGATGTGATATTCGCGGCAACCGGCGTGACGCCCGGAGAGTTTTTGGGAGGCGTGCGATACTTGCCGGACGACCGCGCGGAGACGCATTCCATCGTCATGCGAGCAAAGACGAAAACGATCCGTTTTATTAAAGCGATACACTATTTGCCTAATAAAAAATTTATCAATGATTAATCCTTTAAAAAGACCCGAAAAGCTCGGGTCTTTTTTTGTTTTTGTTTGATTATCATGTATTCAAAAACAAACGGGTGTGTTAAAATCAAAACAAACACAAATAAACATCATATTCGGAGGTATTATCATGGTACAAAGCTTGTGGGAATCATCGAAAGCATCAGAACAGCAAAGCGGTTTGGATCAACTCGTATACCGTTCCAATATCATTGGCACGGATCGTCGCGTATGTAACTTCGGCGGCGGCAACACGTCCACGAAAACGATCGTTAAAGATTTCCGCGGCCTCGATACGGAAGTCATGTATGTTAAAGGTAGCGGGTCCGACCTTGCTTCGATGAAAGCCGGCAATTTCACAGGCTTGCGCATGGATGATATTCGTCCATTGTTCGAAAAACCGGAAATGTCCGATGAAGATATGGTTGCCTATTTGGCGAATTGCATGATCGATTCCAAGCATCCGCGCGCTTCCATCGAAACGCTGCTACATGCTTTTCTTCCATTCAAACACGTTGACCATACGCACCCGGATTCCATTATTAGCCTGTGCTGCGCCGATAACGGCAAAGCGCTTGCCCAAGAAATTTTCGGAGACCGTTTCGTATGGGTTCCTTATATCCGTCCTGGCTTCACTTTGTCCAAGATGATCGCTGAAGGCGTTCTGAACAATCCTAAAGCTGAGCTAGTCTTGATGGAGAAGCACGGTCTTGTCACATGGGGCGATACTTCGGAAGCTTGTTACGCGCAAACGATCAAGATCATCACGGAAGCGGAAGATTTCATCGAAGCTCGCGTGAACGAAGCCAAAGTATTCGGCGGAGTAAAACATTCGACACTGGACGCAGAAGTTCGTAAGAGCATCGCGGCACAAGTGATGCCTACTATTCGCGGCGCGGTAAGCGATGCTAAGAAAATGATTCTTTCCTTCGACGATGCGGACGATGTCCTGCAATTCGTCGGCGGACAAGATTCCGCTACATTGTCCCAAGTGGGCGCTGCTTGCCCGGATCATCTCGTTCACACGAAAGTCGTTCCGTTGTTCATCGACTGGACTCCGAACGCGGAAGATGTAGAAGGCTTGAAAGCGAAGCTTAAAGAAGGCGTTGCTGCCTATAAAGAAATGTACAAAGCATACTTCGAGCGTAACAAGAACGAGGGAGACGTGATGTTCGAAGCGGCTCCGCGCGTTATTCTTATCCCGGGCGTAGGGATGATCAATACCGGCAAGAGCTGGGCGATGTCCCAAGTAAGCGGAGCACTATACCACCGTGCGATCGCGGTTATGAGAGGCGCAACGGCACTTGGCAATTTCGTTTCTTTAGTGGAGAACGAATCCTACAACGTGGAATATTGGCCGCTTGAGCTTTACAAGCTGAGCTTGGCTCCGGCAGAAGCGGAATTTTCCCGCAAAGTAGCATTCATCACAGGCGGAGCAGGCGGAATCGGCAGCGAAACGGCTCGCAGACTCGTATCTGAAGGCGCTCACGTTGTGCTTGCAGACCTGAATCTGGAAGGCGCTCAGAAAGTTGCGGACGAAATCAACGCGAAGTACGGCGAGAACCGTGCTCTTGCCGTTAAAGTAGACGTAACCAGCGAAGAGTTGATCCAAGCGGCATATGCAGAAACGGCTCTCGCATACGGCGGAGTTGATATTATCGTCAACAACGCAGGTCTTGCGACTTCGAGCCCTTTCGAAGAAACATCTCTTAAAGAGTGGAATTTGAACATGAACGTGCTTGGAACCGGATATTTCCTCGTTGCTCGCGAAGCGTTCAAAATGATGAAAGAGCAAGCCATCGGCGGTAACATGGTATTCATCGGTTCCAAGAACTCCATCTATGCAGGTAAGAACGCAACGGCATATAGTTCCGTTAAAGCATTGGAAGCACATCTCGCGCGTTGTATCGCTGCGGAAGGCGGAGAGTACGGTATCCGCGTAAACACGATTTTGCCGGATGCGATTCTGCAAGGCTCCGCGATCTGGAACGGCAACTGGAGAAACGAACGTGCGGCCGCGTACGGTATCGAGCCAGACCAATTGGAAGAGCACTATCGTAAACGCACGACGCTGCTTGTCAACATTTACCCTAGAGACATCGCGGAAGGCATCGCTTTCTTCGCCTCTTCCAAGTCCGAGAAAACGACGGGTTGCATGCTGACGATCGATGGCGGTGTTCCTGCGGCATTTACTCGATAAACCGGAGGTTTCGTTCATGCACAGATCACGAGGAGAGAAGCTCTGGTACATTCCGGACGGCTACATTCCCGAGACCAGCGCAGGTCAATTAACAAGCCATGAATCCATTTGCGTATTGAACACGGCATCCGAGGAAGCGTTGCTGAATATTACGATTTACTTCGAGGATCGCGACCCATTGGAGAACATAATGGTTGTCGTATCCGGAAGACGGACGAAACATATCCGAACAAGCTCATTACATCAGGAAGGGACGCCGATTCCGGTCGGCGTTCCGTACGCTATCGAAGTTCAAAGCGACATTCCGGTCATCGTCCAATATAGCAGGCTTGATTCCACGCAAGCCGAGAATGCTCTTATGTCCGTTATGGCCTATCCGATTATGTAACCGCGCAGACGAAGAGGAGGAACAAGCATGCAAGAACGTATCAAACGCAATTACGAAGCCGCAAAAGAGCAATATGCTCAGCATGGCATTGACGTAGATGAAGTGCTTAACCGTCTTGAAAAAATTAAAATTTCGATGCATTGCTGGCAAGGAGACGATGTACGGGGGTTCTTGAACAAGGATCAAGACTTGACCGGCGGAATCTCGGTTACGGGCAATTATCCGGGTGCCGCGAGCACGCCGGATGAATTACGCACCGATCTGGAGAAAGCGTTCTCCCTTATTCCAGGTAAACATAAAGTTAATCTTCACGCGATTTACGCGGACACGGACGAGAAGGTCGAGTTGGACCAGCTTCAACCGAAACATTTTCAGAAGTGGGTAGATTGGGCGAAAGAGCAAGGGCTCGGCATGGATTTCAATCCAACTTGTTTCTCCCATGAGAAATCTAAGGATGGATTCACGCTTAGCCATCCGGATGCGGAAATTCGCCGTTTCTGGATCGACCACTGCAAAGCGTCGCGGAAAATCGGAGCCTATATCGGCGAAGAGCTCGGACAAACTTGCGTAACGAACGTATGGGTACCCGATGGTTTCAAAGACGTTCCAGTCGATCGTATGGCGCCAAGACAACGCTTGAAGGATTCGTTGGATGAAGTTTTCGCGGAAGAGTTGAACCCTGCTTACAACCTAGATGCGGTAGAAAGCAAGCTGTTCGGCATCGGATCGGAAGCTTACGTCGTAGGGTCCCATGAATTCTACATGGGGTACGGAATCCGCAACAACAAGCTGATTTGCCTAGATGCGGGCCACTTCCATCCGACGGAAGTCATCTCCAATAAATTGTCCTCGCTCGCTTTGTTCGCGGATGGTATTCTGTTACATGTAAGCCGCCCGATGCGTTGGGACAGCGACCATGTCGTTACGCTTGACGATGAACTGATCGAAATCGGACGCGAGCTCGTTCGCGGAGATTTGCTTGGCAAAACGCACATTGGTCTCGATTTCTTCGATGCGAGCATCAATCGCGTTGCTGCATGGGTAATCGGTACGCGTAATACGATCAAAGCATTGCTTCGCGGTATGCTGGATCCGATCGATACGTTGAAGAAGGCGGAGCTTGAAGGCGACTACACGACTCGCCTTGCCTTAACCGAAGAGTTCAAATCTTATCCGTTCGGCGCGGTGTGGGATTATTATTGCGAGAAAATGGGCGTTCCCGTTCGCGAAGAATGGCTTGCGGATGTTAAAACCTACGAAAATGAAGTGCTGCTGAAACGCGGCGTTTAATTTAACATAAGGGTGATTCAAGATGTCGAGCATTCTCGCGTTTGATCTCGGGGCTAGCAGTGGAAGAGCGCTGCTAGGCCGGCTTGAGGGCGGAAAGATCGAAGTAGAGGAGCTTCATCGATTTTCCAATGATCCCGTGCAGGTGGGCGACCGTCTGCACTGGGACATTTTACGGATATATCACGAGATTAAGCAAGGATTGCTGAAAGCCAAGCATCAAGGCATAGAACTCAAGAGCATGGCGATCGATTCCTGGGCAGTCGATTTCGGCTTCATCGGCAAGAATGGCGAATTAGTCGGCAATCCCTATCACTATCGCGATCGGCATACGGACGGCGCGATGGAAAGCTTATTCGCGCAAATTCCTCCTTCGGTCATTTTCGCGCGTACGGGCATTCAGTTTCTTCCTTTCAACACGATTTATCAGCTCTACGCGCTGAAAGAAGCGAATTCGCCTTGGCTTAAAGAAGGCAACCGATTGCTGATGATCCCGGATTTACTTCGTTATTTCCTGACCGGCGAGATGCATAACGAGTTCTCGAACGCGACGACGACGCAACTCTACAATCCGTTAACAAGGTCATGGGATTCCGAGTTGTTGCGATTGCTAGAGCTTCCGAAGTCATGGTTTGGCGACGTATTAAAACCAGGTTCGCAAGCTGGGGTTGTTCAAGCTTCCGTATGCGAGGAGTTGGGTATTCCATCCATTCCCGTCTATGCGGTTGCCGAGCACGACACCGCTTCTGCGGTTGCAGCCGTTCCGGCGACGGAGAAATCGTTCGCTTACTTAAGCTGCGGTACTTGGTCACTCATGGGAACGGAAGTAGATAAGCCGGTTATTCATGAGCTGGCGCAGAAGATGAACTTCACCAACGAGGGCGGAGTCGCGGATACTTTCCGGCTGCTTAAGAACATTATGGGGCTGTGGATTCTGCAAGAATGCAGAAGAGAGTGGGAGAGAGCAGGAAAATCGTACTCGTTCCCCGAATTGGTTCAAATGGCTTCCGATGCGAAGCCGTTAACGACGTTTATCGATCCTGACGACTCCATCTTCCTTCCAACGGGAGATATGCCATCGAGGATTACGCAATATTGCGAGCAGACGGGTCAGCAAGCCCCTTCGACGGTCGGCGAGTTCGTACGCTGTATTCTCGAGAGCTTAGCGCTGAAGTACCGTCATGTGTTCGAGTTAACCGAACGGCTGTCGGGCCAGAGCTTTAACGGATTGCACATGGTCGGAGGCGGTATCCAAAATACGCTGCTGTGCCAATGGACGGCGAACGCGCTCGGCAAGCCGGTGTGGGCTGGACCTTCCGAAGGCAGCGCGATCGGAAATCTAATCGTTCAATGGATCGCCCAAGGCGAATTCTCGGATATATGGGAAGCGCGTAAAGCGATACGTAATTCTTTCCCGATAACGGTGTATGAACCGATGAATGGGGAAGAGTGGAACGCGGCGTATGTTCGATTCCGTGCTTTGACGGGACTAACGGAAGCGGAATAATACAGGTTCGTGAAAAGAGGGCAGACATGCTAGTTGCGGAGCGCTATGAGAAAATCGTGAGCCTGGTCAATGATCGGGGAAGCATTCGGGTATCGGAGCTGAGCGATCTGTGCCAAGTGACGGAGGAGACGATCCGCAGGGATCTTGACCGGTTGGAGCAAGCCGGCCGTCTTCGCCGCTCCCATGGCGGCGCTGTTAGCGTCAAAGATACGGTGGTGCATCCGGAAATTCCTTACGCGGTTCGTGAAATCACGAACGCGGACGAGAAGAAGAGGATCGCGCTGGAAGCGATCAAACGGATACAACCGAAAGATCGGATCCTTCTGGATGCGAGCTCGACCGCATGGTATATGGCAACCGATGTGCCGGACGTTGCGCTCACCGTTCTGACCAATTCGATCAAAGTCGCGACGGAGCTTAGCAGCAAGGAGAAGATCGAAGTGATTTCGACGGGGGGCATACTGGCCCAACGTTCGTTATCCTTCGTCGGCCCTCTGGCAGAACGTTCTCTGGATGCCTATCATGTAGACAAAGTGTTCCTATCGTGCAAGGGCGTTCATCTGGATCGAGGAATTAGCGAATCCAACGAATTGCAGGCGCGCATTAAGGAGCGGATGATCGGAATGGCGGACGAGGTCATTTTGCTCGCCGATTCCAGCAAGTTCGGCGTTCAGGCGTTTACGCACGTTGCCGATCTGTCGGAAGTAGACGTGATCATTACCGACCGCCGCATGCCCCAAGAGACGATCAACCAACTGGAAGATCGGGGAATTACGGTCGTGATTGTATAAGGATTTTGGGGTTCGCACGCCTGGGATCAGAAGGAAGGGGATGGAACAGAGGACGCCATGTCCCAACAACGTGGCATAATCTGTTCCTTCTCGCCAATTAACCTATTCAACTTGTCTGATAACCTGATATTATATAGCTATAAGAGGAAAAGGGGTGCAGCATGAAAGTTTCCTTATTCATCACCTGCCTTAGCGACGCGATCTACCCAAGAGTCGGGGAAGCGATGGTGCGCTTGCTGGCGAGGTACGGCGTTAAGTTGGAGTTCCCTAACGTTCAGACTTGTTGCGGACAGCCGGCCTTTAATAGCGGCTATTGGAAAGAAGCCCGTACGACCGCCAAGACGATTATTGAAGCTTTCGAGGATTGCGATTTCGTCATCTCGCCATCGGGTTCGTGTACCGGGATGATCCATCATTATCCGAAGCTGTTCGAGGACGATGCGGTCATGCATGAGAGAGCGCTGCGGCTTCAGAGCAAATCTTACGAGTTTACGCAATTCCTTGTTCAAGTGCTTGGCGTGACGGATGTCGGAGCGACGTTCCCACATAAAGTCACTTATCACCCTTCTTGTCATGGTAGCCGCTTGCTTGGCGTCAAAGATGAGCCGATGGCGCTCATGAGCAACGTGAAAGGGCTAGAGTTCGTTCCGTTGCCGTATGCGGATGATTGCTGTGGGTTCGGCGGAACGTTTGCCGTGAAGATGTCGGATATTTCCGGAGCGATGGTTACGGAGAAAGTCGATCACGTCAAAGAAACCGAAGCCGAAGTGCTTGTCGGGCTGGATATGGCTTGCTTGATGAATATCGGCGGCAATCTGCGCTATCGTAACGAACCCGTCCGAGTGATGCACTTGGCAGAGCTTCTATATGAAGGAGTGAAGCAAGCATGAGCCATGCGCCAGGACATTCCGGCGGAGCGACGGTCAAAGCAAGAGCGGAGCTCGCGCTGAACAACGAGTTTCTTCGCAAAGCCGTCAAGTTTACGACCGAAAGGCTCAAGAACGGCAAGCTGAAAGCGATGGAGGATCACGGTAACTGGGAAGAATGGCGGGAGAGAGGCAGGCAGATTCGTCTTCATACGATCGCCCATCTCGATTACTACCTCAACCAGTTTGTTGATAATGCCCGTGCTAACGGCGTGCATGTTCATTTTGCGGATACCGCTCAAGATGCGGTTACAATTTCGCTTGCCATCGCAGAGAGAAAAAGCGCCAAATCCGTCGTGAAATCGAAATCGATGGTGTCGGAGGAACTTCACCTTAATCAAGCCCTCGAATCTATCGGCGTTGAAGCGATCGAGACAGATTTGGGCGAATATATTATCCAATTGGCGGGAGAAGCGCCATCTCATATTATTATTCCGGCCATTCACAAGAACCGTTATCAAATCGCGGATCTTCTCTCGGAAGATGCGGGAGAAAAGCTCGAAGCCGATACTAAGGTGCTTGCCGGTTACGTTCGCAGAAGGTTGCGGGCGAAATTCCTCGAAGCCGATATCGGCATGACAGGGTGTAACTTCGCGATTGCCGAGACCGGCTCGATGGTCTTGTTCGAGAACGAAGGCAATGCGCGTATGGTGACTACACTCCCGAAAACGCAAATTACGCTAATGGGGATGGAACGGATTATTCCTTCTTGGGCGGATCTCGAAGTGATGGCGACGTTGCTTCCACGTTCCGCGACCGGTCAGAAGTTGACGATGTACATGTCCGGTATTACGGGACCTCGTCGTTCGGAAGACGCGGACGGTCCAGATGAAATGCATATCATTATCGTCGACAACGGACGTTCGTTGCAGCTAGGCGATCCGGAGTTCCAGGAGCTGCTGAATTGCATTCGTTGCGGCGCTTGCTTGAACGCTTGCCCGGTTTATCGCCACATCGGCGGCCATGCTTACGGAGGAACGTATAGCGGACCGATCGGCGCCGTGTTGACGCCTTCCTTGCAGAAAAACATCGCCGAATGGGATGACATCGCCAACGCTTCGAGCTTGTGCGGCGCGTGTTACGAGGCGTGTCCCGTAAAAATACCGCTTCATGAGATGCTCGTTTACTTGCGTCGCCGTAAAGTGGAAGCCGGTCATGGGAACAAAGTCGAAGGTGCCGGCATGATGGGCTTCGGAGCTCTCTTGTCTAAATCCGGTCGCTTCAAGACCGTACTCAAACTCGGTAAACTCGGACAGAAGTTCGTAGCTCGCAACGGAGAGATTCGCTTGAAGGTCGGACCGCTTAAAGGCTGGAACACCTACCGAGTGACGCCAAGCTTGCCTAAGAAATCGTTCCGCGAGCAATGGGGTACGATGGATGCGGAAATTCGCGAAGGGCTTAAGGAAATGGCGCCCGAAATGAAACAACGGATGGAGCAAATCGTCAAAGACAGGACGAAAGGGGGAGGCAACGGACATGGACACAGCTAAATCGCACCAAAATTGGTTGTTGGAGATGGAAGCACAATCCCGCTCCAAGCAAACCAGCTTTATTAACGGCATTTCCGCTAAGCTGAGAAGACCGATGGTTACCGAACCTCCTCGTCATCCTTATCGGGGATCTCCCGATTTCTGGAATGCTTACGAATGGGATGAGCAGGAGAGAATCGATAAATTTACGGAAAACTTTCAAAGCGTGGGCGGTCACGTTGAACGTCTATCGTCGATGGATGAGGTACGGAGTTTTATCGCGGATAAAGCGAAAGAAATGAGCGCCAAATACGTCATCCGGCAAAACCAGCCTGAGCTCGAAGCTCTCCATTTGGAATCGGAGCTACCCGAAGCGAGTATTTCGGTATGGAATACGGATCCCGATCAGCATTGGAAGGCACGTTCGGCTGAAGCGGATATCGGTGTAGTGCTCGTAGACCATGCGGCTGCTTATACAAGCTCGATGGTTGTGTTATCCTCGAAGGATAAGGGGCGCTCCGTGAGTCTGCTTCCTACGGTATTGATTGCGATTATTCCCCTCGACCGATTGAAGACGCGCATGGGCGAAGTAATGGTCCATTTCGACGAAGGCGGACGTGAAAGCTTGCCGGCCGGCATCCATTTTATCTCCGGACCGAGCCGTTCCTCGGATATCGAGAATGATTTGACGATCGGTGTACACGGACCGGGAATCGTGTATGCTATAATCGTCGGTTAATAACGGAGGCTGCTAGCAGATGGAGATGACTCGTCTAACGAAGCGCAATCATTACGAGGAAATTAAAGATCAGCTGCAACGGATGATCGCGGACGGTACGCTGAAGGTTGGCGATAAGCTCCCTTCGACGAAGGAGATGTCCGAGAGCTTCGGTGTCGGAAGATCAACGACTAGAGAAGCTCTTAGCGCTTTGAAAGCGATGGGGCTGATCGAGATCCGTCAAGGCGGAGGCTGTCGGGTCATTCGCAATTCGCCGACGGAAGTCGCGTTACCGGAACTTGATTCCTTGCGAATGAACAGGAATACTTTGTTAGAGTTGCTTGAGGCAAGACAGTCTCTGGAAGTGTCGAACGCGGCGATCGCTGCAACGAAGAGGACGGATAAGGATTTGTCGGAGTTCGAATCATTGATCGAAGCAATGGCCAGATCGGTCGGCGAGGATCTGGAAGGAGAGCGAACGGATCTACTGTTCCATCTTACGTTAGCTAAGGCTACCCATAATACGATCATGGTCCGTTTATTCGAGTCCATTGCCAATCAATTGGAGACGGCGATCCGCGAAATTCGCAGGGTGGAGCTGTATGCCAATCATCAGGTTGCCAAGCAACTATACAAGGAACATTCCGCGATCTTCGAGGCAATCCGCATACAGGATTCGGAGCTTGCGGCGAAGAGAATGAAGCAGCATTTGCAGCACGTGGAGAACATTTTAACGAAATATATATGAAACAAGAGAACGAGTTCGGGTATCTATCCGGGCTCTTTTTTTATGAAAAATAAGGATATAATTACAACTTTTTTGGTAAAGTTTCGTCTATAGCTTTGTTGTATAAAAAGATTATTGGACGGAGTGAGCGGCTTGGAAATCAATAACGGTTGGTCATGGAAGCACGTATTGGCGTTAATAGCAGCAATTCTGGTTGGATTGGGATTTCCATTCTCATCCGCAAAGGGCAGCGACTTGTCGACTCAAGCCAACAGACTCTTCTCGAATGTAAAGCAGGTCGAAGCCGGGCAATTCGGCGGGTTTGCCGTTAAGGAAGACGGGAGCGCTTGGGCTTGGGGAACATACAAAGACGCTAACGTTTATTATGCAACGACATCCGCTTTCTCGCCGATCAAACTATCTATCGATAACGTGAAACAAATTTCGAGAGGCGATCGCTTCTATTTATTGCTGAAAAAGGACGGAACAGTATGGTCTGTCGGCGCGAACGAACACGGGCAGCTCGGAAACGGTACGCAGAACGATACCATCGTTCATGATCCAGTCCAAGTTAAGGGACTATCGGACATCAAAGCCGTATCGGCCGGAAGTTATCATAGCCTGGCAATCGATGGAACAGGGAAAGTGTGGGCTTGGGGCGGCAATGATCAAGGACAGTTAGGCATCGATTCCAGGGAAAATGCAGTCAAGCCGGTGCAGATCGATGGCTTACCTTCCATCTTAGCCATAGAGGCCGGTCAAAAGGGTTCCATTGCGCTCGGCAACGGGGGAGAGATTTGGTCCTGGGGACTTAAGAAAGAGGTCACTAACGGGCCTGACGAGGTTCGTAAACCCGCTCAAATCAAAGGCAATGGCGAATTCGTTGCTATCGCAGATGCCGATGATCGGGGAGTCGCATTGAGTCACGATGGAACAGTATGGACTTGGAACAATTATTCTTTCGATAAATCGGCTGACCTCTTAAATCCAATTCAAGTTACAGGCCTAAAGGACATCATCTCGATATCGGCCTATTCTGCGGTTAAATCGGACGGCACCGTTTGGCAGTGGCAACAAAATGGCAAGGGAAGCTCGTATAAGCAAGTACAAGGCATCGAGAGAGCTATTAAAGTCAGTGATACGTGGCAACATCATTTCGCATTGTTGGAAGACGGGCATGTTTTGTCTTGGGGAGACAATTATTTCGGGAATACCGGTTTAGGGTTGTTGGACCAAAGAATCGATTCTCCGCAAGCAATCAAAAACTCTATTGGCATTTTCGTAGACGGTCAAGCAACGGATATGGTAACCCCACCTCTAATCGTGAATCAAGTCACATATGTTCCTCTAAGGGGTATTTTCGAGAAGTTAGGCGTTACGGTAAAATGGGACGTTCCATCGCGGTCGGTCATCGCGACCAAAGGTGAAACGACAATCGTCTTGAATTCCGTTACTGGCCAAACGACCGTTAATGATAAGGTTATCCCTTCCGAGCAGAAGCCGTTAACCATTAGAGGCAGTACTATGGTACCCTTGCGCTTAATTGGCGAAACGATGGGGGCTACCGTGAAATGGGACCCGGAAGCCTATGCGGTGAATATTACTCAGGTCAAAGATTAAGAGGGGGTTCAGAGGTGTGCCGGATAAGTTGCGTAAATCGTTAATGTTATTAACTATATTATTCATCTTTTCTGGATGTACTTCTGAGAAGAGCGAGAGCAAACAATCAGATGTAGTCACTCCGACGGAAAAGCTTCAAATCGTCAAAGATCCTGAAGGGATAGACGAACGAGCAACAACCGTCAACTACTCGTCGGAGGCGATCAAGACAGCCGCTTCCGCTAAAGATGCCGTTGCTATGTTCGAAGGTTACATCCCACTGCTGATACCGGAACAGTTGGACTCGATGTTGTTGGAGCTGGAGGATTACTATCGCTCCGATCGAGAGAAGGTTTATGAAGCTTTAAGAGAAGCTAATGAAGCAGGAACCTTCGAAAGGTTGGATAACCCCGTTACAAGCGAGGACATCGCGCGATTCCCGGATGATGTTAAACGGATCGTTACGGATGCGATTGCGGGCAAATATAAGTTTGTCGCGGGAGAAGGCGTTATCGATCCGATCTTGGATTACCATGCACTGACGGATTACAAAGCCTATTTAAGTCCGGCGGTTGGAGCTTATTTAGAATTAATGTCAATCGACTCAGATCAGGAAATGTTTGCAGATGGCAGCATCATCATACCTTGGGAACAAATAGGGGAACGCGCATTAAAAGCGGAGGCCTATTTGAACGAGTACCCGGACTCCCCTCGATATGAACGCGTGAAGGTGGTATTGCAGGGATATATTTCGAGCTTCTTCTTAGGAGCTAGCAATAGTACGCCTTTTGAATCGGGAAGGGAACTAGACCCCGAAGTTAGTAAAGCCTTCGATGACCTCGTTTCTTCTGATGGGAATTCTTTTACGGGTCAACTAACGCAAGAGTATAGTGCGCTCGTCGTCCGCCTTGGAGAAGAACTACCAGCCGTCGCAGATGCGAACAACGATCCTTTTTACGAACATCTCATGAAGTTTCTCGACACGCTGGAGGGACGCATTAACGAACAGTTCAAATCCCCTTTTGATTCGAAGCAAGTTCGTTTTGTTTACATGTCTCCGCCGATACCGAAGCAAACGGTGAACACTTTGTATTCGGACCAAAATTCGAAACGTGTATCGCAATTGTTAAGATGGCTGGATCAAGCGGACCCCATAGAAGGAGCCGGGCTCACGGATCCGTTACATGGTCGAAGCATGGCTGTGGAGATCGTCTATGAGAACGGTTCGACGCAAACCATTCGCCCGGCATGGAGATGTAGTAGCACGAAAGACGCACAAGGGAATACGGGCACGGACTGTAAGCCGGTAGAAGATACAGTGTCGATTACGGATTCAAGCGGAGCCCATGAATTTGCGTTGTCGGCAACTTTATTTGAATTCGTGAACAAGTCGTATCGAGAGTGGATGCCTGACTTAAAGCCTTATGAAATCCCCGAGAAAATATCGCTGAATCACGCTTTTCAAGTTATAGGGCATGGATCGTTGATGGAAAAAATGTACGTTAAGCTATCCAAAGATAACAAAGTCGTCTGGCGTAGCGATGAAATTGTCGTCGATCATGGCGAGTACGTTATCGAGGGAACTCTCGATAGGAAGAATGTACTCCCAGGACAATATCAGGTTGATCTTATCGGGGTGCCTTATCCGGGATTCGAAACGGTTACAGGCGGACATGCGGGAATAGGAACGTCGGTCGAAGTTGTGAAATAGGCTTGGTTAGGAGTATCCTATAATGAATAGCTTACGGGAGCTGGTCCAAGTCGTTCGTATGACAAGGACCGGCTCCTTCCCTATACGGAACCCTTCATATTCCGGAGTTTTTCAACATCAATCGCCAATAATCGTGCAACGCTATGAATTTAATCCCGTAATCCCTATAATAGTATCAATATGGATTTTATTAAGAGAGGATTTTTCCGATGAATTTTGCCAGCAAGCTTGTTCAAATGGTCAAAGATCGTTTCGTTCAGCATAATCTCAAATCCTATTCGGACAAGCTGCGGGAGATCAGCGCGCTGAAGCTGGAGTCATGGGATGATGAACGGTTACAATCCGAATCGTTAAAGCTTAAAAATAAAGCGCAAAGCGGAACATCCTTAGACGATATTCTCGTAGAAGCTTTTGCCATTGCCGGGGAAGCGGCGAGCCGCGTACTCGGAATGCGCCCTTTCGATGTGCAATATATGGCAGGCACCGCACTTCATGAAAGAAATATGGTCGAGATGCAGACCGGCGAAGGGAAAACACTTGCCGCAGTCATGCCGGCTTATTTGAATGCTCTTCAAGGAAAAGGCGTTCATATTCTGACTTTTAACGATTATTTGGCCGGAAGGGACGCCGAGTGGATGGGACCCGTCTATCGGTTTCTCGGTTTATCCGTCAGCTACGTCAAGGAAGGGATGTCTATAGAAGAGAGACAGCGGGCGTATGCCGCCGACATTACGTACGTGACGGCCAAAGAAGCCGGATTCGATTATTTGCGCGATACGATCGCCTTGAAGCCGGAAGGCATCGTTCATCGTCCTTTTCACTTTGCGATCGTGGATGAAGCCGACTCGTTGTTGATCGACGAAGCACGGGTGCCGCTTGTTATTGCTGGGGAAATCGCTTCGACTAGCAGCGATGGAAGCCGGATGGCGAATTTGGCGAGGGAGCTTAAGCTGGGAGAAGATTACGACTTCGACGAGAATAAACGAAATGTTTACTTAACGGATACTGGCGCGGAGAAAGCCGAGCAGATATTACGCAGCGGCAATCTGTACGAAACGCATAACAGCCATTTGTTAACGTCATTAAATTGTGCGTTGCATGCGGAGTCGCTCCTCAAGAGAGACGTCGATTACATGATCCGAGACGGCAAGCTGGAATTAATCGACTTGCATACGGGCCGCGTGGCCGAGAATCGGCACTGGCCTGACGGTCTTCAGGCTGCGGTAGAAGCGAAGGAAGGCATGGTGTCGAAATCGTCCGGTAAAATACTAGGAACGATCACGTTACAGCATTTGCTGAGCTTGTATCCCAAGTTTAGCGGGATGACGGCTACCGCCCAAGATTCCGCCGAAGAATTCGATGAAACGTATTCGTTAAACGTCGTCCAAATTCCGCCGAATCGCCCTAAAATCAGAATCGACCATGAAAGCCGGATCTTCACTCATAAAGAGGCGAGATTAAAGGCGCTAGTGAAAGAAATCGCGGAAGTGCACGCGACGAAACGTCCGATTCTGATCGGGACGAGCAGCGTAGAAGAATCGGATCAGCTTTCTGAGCAATTGAACAAAGCGGGCGTTCCTTGCCATGTTCTTAATGCCAAGAACGACGAGAAGGAAGCCGAGATTATCTCGAAAGCCGGGGAGCTAGGTGCGGTAACCGTATCGACCAATATGGCGGGTAGAGGCGTGGATATTCGGTTAGGCGGAGGGGATCCGCAACAAGCGGAACAGGTAGCGGAGCTTGGCGGGTTGTACGTCATCGGCACGCATATGAACGAAAGCGCCCGAATCGATAATCAGTTAAGAGGGCGCGCGGGCCGTCAAGGCGACCCGGGCTCTTCCCGCTTCTATGTCTGTTTGGAAGACGATCTCATCAACCGTTTCGGTATTGAGAAGGCGATTCCGGCCGCTTACCGGACGAAGCAGCAGGACGAGCCTTTGGAAGCTTCCGTGTTTTCTAAAAAAATGGATCATATCCAGCGCGTTGTCATGGGACAAAACTTCGAGATGCGCAAGACGCTTAACAAATACTCCGATATGTTAGAGGAACAGCGTCGAATTCATCAAGAACAGCGCGAAGCGGTATTATATAACGACGATACGATGAGCGATACGGAAAAATACGTGAATCTTTACCACATGGATCGTCTATGGTCCGATCATCTGGCGTATGTGTCGTACATTCGCGAAAGCATTCATCTGGAGAGCTTGGCGAATCGGAACCCCGTCGATGAATTTCATAACCGGATCATTCACGCATTCGAGCAGCTGCCGGATAAACTAGAACAAGAAACGGCTAAGACGCTCCGTAAAATTAAAGCTAACGGGACCGAAGAGCAGATCGATTGGGAGAAAGAAGGACTGAAAGCTCCGTCTAGAACTTGGACTTATTTAATCCAAGACCAGTTCATAGAGAAGAAGGCGAACATTTTCGGTCTGTAGGAAAGAGGTCATCGCATGAACGTACGCAAAATGAGACTATACGACACCGAGAATATTTACTCCGGCGAAGATCGCGACGAATACGAGAAAGATTACGCGAGACTGATTCAGTCGCCTGCGTTCAGAAGGCTTCAAGGCAAATCGCAGGTATTCGGCGCCGGCTCAGGCGATTATTATCGCACCCGCCTTACGCATTCGCTCGAAGTGTCTCAGATCGCCAGAGAAGTGGCGCGGCGCTTGGGCAAACAATACGAGTTCTTGTCGAGGAAAGAGCACCCGGGACTAATGATCGATCCCGAGGTGGTCGAATGCGCTTCGCTTGCCCACGACTTGGGCCATCCGCCGTTCGGGCATAAAGGAGAAGAGGTGCTCAACCGGCTTCTTCTGGAAGAGCATGGCTTGAAATACGAAGGCAATGCGCAAAACTTCCGTATCCTCATGTTTCTGGAGAAACGCGCGGGAAGCGGAAGCGGTCTGGATTTGACGGCATCGGTGCTTCTAGCGATCAATAAATACCCTTATTGCATCGACGAGCCTGGCAGACAGAAGGGCGTATACCGCAAGGAGTGGGAAGGAATCGATTTCTTGCGCCAAACGTGGGGAATGCCTGGAAATTGCGCGACGCTTGAAGCGCAGTTGATGGATTTATGCGACGATATCGCCTATTCGACTCACGATTTGGAAGATGGAATCCGCGCTGGCAAAATCCAGATGGATCGCGGATTTTTCGAAGATGACCGAGTTGTTGCGCATGTCGTACAGGAAATTACGGATGACCCGAGCTATTCGGAAGCCAATTGGGAGAACATCGACCAAGCTGCTATGGTTAAGCAAGTGCTTCTGAATTATTTCGAGCAATGGGAAACGATCTATGCGGAATGCGATCGGGAACCGTCGCGTACGAGACGGGAGATGAAAGCGCGTTGGGTGCGCAAGTTCGCTAACGAGGTCGGCATTATCGATGACCCCGAGACGGGCTGGAAAAAAATCACTCTCGTTCGTGACGGCCAGCAGAACGTTGAACTGATGAGGACGATCGAAATACTGAAGAAGCTGGCGTGGGTAACGTTAATTAAGGACTTCCGGGTTCAACGTCTGCATAAGCGAAGCGAAGTTATGATCGAACGGCTATGGGGAAGCTTCAAAAATTATGAAACAGGCCGTTTAATCATTCCTCCGGATTGGCTGGAGAGTTACGAATCGCAGAAAGATAAGTGGACGTGGGAGAGACTTGCCGCCGATTATATCTCGGGTATGACCGATGCATACGCCGAGAAAGTGTACGCCGAGTTTTTCGCCAGCCGCTCGGGTTCGATCTACGAGAGAGATTAAATTTCCTGCTTGACCCTGACATTAATGTCAGGGTTTATACTTGGTTTGTATCGATCGACAAGGGGGAAGTTAGATGAGAATCGGAGAGCTATCCGCTCGTACCGGAGTGAGTATTCGTTCGCTTCGGTACTATGAGGAACAGAAACTATTGACCTCCGTTCGTCAGCCGAATGGCTATCGGGAATTTTCCCCTTTGGCGGAAGAGCAGGTTAGGACGATCCAGTTTTATTTGGCGCTCGGAATTTCCACGGAGCAGATCGCCAGCTTCCTCACTTGCGTCTTGATGAATAAGGAAGCTTTCTGCGAGGAAGTGCTGCCGATCTTCGAGAGTAAGCTCAAGGAAATCGATGATCAGATCCATCTGTTAAGCCAGATCAAAACGAACCTGGAGGACCGCATCCGATCGATACAGGAAAGTGACTAAACCTAGTATTGGAGGAATGGAAATGAATCTGCTTATGGTTAACGATTCGACTTTTCAAGGGAGTATTAGGCAGCAGGGTGTCACGATGGTTGACTTCGGAGCGCCATGGTGCCCGCCGTGCAAGGTGCTGAAACCGCTCCTAGATGAGCTTGGTAGCGAATATGGCGAGAAGATAGCGTTACTCGAAGTGAATTGCGACGAATCGCCCGCTACCGCATCCGATTACGGAATTATGTCGATGCCGACGGTGCTCGTTTTCAATAACGGGGAGCCTGTCGAGAAACTGATTGGGCTTCGCCCGAAGGCGGTTTACGAGAACTTGATCGCAAAATACATTTGATCAGAATTAGCCGCGATCATGCGGCTTTTTATTGTTTTAAAGGGAAAAGTTGCCTATCATAGAGAGAGAAGATTGAAAGGGGATACTCATTATGCATATCGATTTATCCAATAGAACAGCTCTTATTACCGGAGCTACCGGGCAGTTAGGTCGAGTGATGGCAAGAACGCTTGCGAAGTGCGGAGCCAATATTGCGATTCACTACCGCAGTAACGAGGCCCAAGCGTTAGAACTTCGGGACGAGATTCATTCTTACGGAGTCCGCGCTGCAATCGTTCAGGCTGATATCACGAATTATGAATCGATACAGGCAATGAAAGCTGTGATCGAAGAGCAACTGGGTTCGGTTGATATCGTAGTGGCCAACGCGGTCGTGCAATACCAATGGACGAGTATTCTCGAACAGGCTCCGGATGACTATGAGAGCCAGTTCGATTCTTGCGTGATGCAAAGCGTCTATTTGGCTAAGGCGTTCGCGCCTGACATGATTAAGCAGAAATGGGGCAGGTTTGTCGGCATCAACACCGAATGCGTCATGCAGAACTTCCCTACGCAATCCGCTTATGTTGCAGGCAAACGAGGAATGGACGGAGTATATCGCGTATTAGCGAAGGAAATCGGCGAGCATCAGATTACGGTCAACCAAGTGGCGCCGGGATGGACGATCAGCGAACGCGATCGCTTGAACAAGACGGAACATAGCGAATCGTATGAGCAAACCGTTCCATTAAAACGTAGAGGCACCGATCAAGAAGTTGCAAACGCGGTCGCTTTTCTTGCATCCGATCTAGCTAGCTTCATCACGGGTGCTTATCTACCGGTCAGCGGCGGTAATGTCATGCCTTCCATCTAATCTTTTTGTAACTTTTTGAGATGATTCCCGTAGTATAGGGAGTCGTCTTTTTTTTGACAGAGTTGCTTTGATGGGAGTATGCTGCTATGTTTCAGGACATCATCGATTATTTGCTTGATTTCGGCGTATGGGGTTTGTTTATTCATTCGTTCGCCGACGCCGTGTTTTTCCCGATTCCAGCGTTCTTCCTGCAAGTGCCTTTAAGCTTGTTGCATCCTTCCAATGCTTTATGGCTGGCGACAGTCGGCTATATCGCTTGTCTACTTGGGACACCGTTCGGTTATTTGATCGGTAAAGTGCTTGGACATTCCGTCTTATATAAGCTGCTCAAAAAATCATGGGTAGACTCCGCTACGAAGATGTTTCAGAAGAACGGCGAAACCGCTATTCTGATCGGTTCTTTTACGCCGATTCCGTTCAAAGTGTTCACGATATTGTCAGGTTGCATGAAATTCCCGTTATGGCGCTTATTAGCCTATGCAGCGGTCGGACGAGCAGTTAAATTTTACGCGGTCGGCCTGTTGTTCTACTTCTATGGGAAAGCGGCGGAGAATATGGTGGGTGACGTTTCGCTGTACATATTCGTCATCGCAATCCCGATCCTAGTTGTGTTCTTGTTAGTGAGAAAGAAATTGAGAAAAAACAAAAGCGAGCGTACGCCCGCAAATGAAGAACAATAAACATTATTTTCAACGAGGTTTACTTTCAGGACGAATCGCAAAAGCATTTATGATGGCCGCTATGAGGCTAGCCGTGGCGATAACGAAGAAGAGAACCGGGATCGATCCGCGCATAAGCAAAGCCATAACGGGCGGACCTGCGGCCACTCCAATAAATCGCATGCTACTGTACAACGAGGTCACGGTGCCTCGTTGTTTTTTGTCAATTCCTTCCGTTATGAGCGCATCTAAGCTAGGGAGAGCGGCTCCGATTCCGGCGGACGCGAATGCAAGGATAAGGACGATCAACCATGACGGATTCCAAGTCATGAATCCTAAGACGTATAATGCCGCTGACGATATTAATAATCCCGCCAGACTCGTCCATTTCATCACTTGCTTGTTCTGACCGATCCACTTACCGCTTAAATAAGAGACAATACAAAGGCCAGCGAGCGGCAGCGCTAGGATTAATCCCTTATTTATCGGCTTAAAACCGCGGTTTTCCAACGTTTCAGACAAATAAAACAAGCTACCGAACACGATGAACATACTTATTCCACCGATGGCGAATATACCGTACAGCCATTTACCTTCTTTGCGCAATAGTGCGAACAGAGCTTGCAAGAAAGGTTTCAGTTTTGTTTTCTTTGTCTTATCGGAACCTTCAGAATCTTGAGCTGGCGTTTTGACTAAAAACAAAACGAGGACGAACGAAATTAAACTAAATACGGGTATCGCGAAGAAAGGGATATACCAGGTCCAGATTGCGAGCGTTGCTCCTAGAATCGGGCTTACGACTTTACCGAACGTATTGGCCGTTTCCACTAATCCTAAACCGTTGCTGACATCCTCATCGCTTCGGAACAAATCGCCCACCAGTGGCAGAACGACCGGGAAACAGCCCGCCGAGCCTAGCCCCTGAATCAGTCTGGCCACCAAAATATAAGCGTAAGCTTGATCTTTCAGCCAAAGTGCCGCAAAGCCCGCTCCAGCGCCGGATAACGATACGAGAATGAGGGCAGGCAGAATAACTGCTTTGCGGCTGAAGCGGTCCGACAAATAGCCGGCAAAAGGAATAAATAAGATCGCAACCGCCGCATAAGCGGTTATGATCAGACTTGCTTGCAATGAGGTGATGTTAAGCGCCTTCTGCATAGCCGGCAAAACCGGAATTAGCATCGAATTGGCGAGTGTCATCGTCAGCGGAATAGAGGCAATCGAAATCAGATCCCATTTCTTGCGGGCTTCCATCCTTGCTTATCCTCCCTCATTGAACGTTATTTCCGTCTATTCCGGTCAGCATTGTCGATTCTAGACAGTAGTATAGTCGATTGCCGCATGGATTAAACATGATGGACAAGAGCGAGAAGTATCCCTCGTTTATCATGCGTTAGGGAGTAATAACGGGATAAAGCTGACCTTTGCTGGCGAAGGAAGCTTTACCCGTTTCCTCGGACACGACAAGAACGATAGCATCGCTGTGCTCGGTTAATCCAACTGCGGCTCTATGGCGGGTACCGGTAATGCGATCGTTTCCTTGAATATTCGTGAGAGGCAGGATGTTCTTCGCGGATACGATTTGGTTGGCTTTAATCAGTACTGCACCGTCATGCAACGGACTTCCAGGGTAGAAAATAGATTCGAGCAAGGAATGCGTAATGGGGGCGCCGATCGGAATGCCAGGTTGAAGCAGGCCGTCTAGAGGGTCGCATCTCTCGACGGCGATCAACGCGCCGTGCCGTCTGTCGGATAAACTTTGAATCGTGAGAGAGAGATCCATATATCGTTCGATATAAGGGGACAGGTAACAGTTCAAATAAAACGTGGCCGCGCTCGATTCGATGTGCATGAAGTTTTTTTTGATTTTCTCGAAATCGCCAAGCAGGCAATCTCCTTCGTCGTCAAGCGTATGGATAAGCTCATCTAGATTGGCGATCATTAACTCGATATCTTCTTTAATGATTTTCTTCATCGGCGAGAAATCGCAATTCAACGCGCTTGTCGGCATAGTCCTCACTTCTCCTTGAACATACTTCCAATTAGGATGCAGATATTAGCGAAGAAGTATTCAAAACCTTATGATAGCGGATATTTTCCAGTATAATGGAAGAAGGAGTTGATGAAGATCAAGGAGCGTGAAGTGGTTTTGTTAAAATCTAAGTTAGGTAGATCGTACTTGGAGGTTACCAAACTAGGTTTCGGCGCGATGGAAATCCGCGGGCCGCGGGTATGGAATGGAAGGCCGATATCGGACTCGGACTCGGAGACGATCTTGAACGCGGTTCTGGATAACGGAATTAATTTTATCGATACGTCTTATGACTATGGCCGCAGCGAGGAGCTGATCGGTAAATACATTAGCCATCGGAGGCAGGAATATATCCTCGCGACCAAATGCGGGTGTACGCTAGTAGATCATGGAGATCACGACGAGACGCCGCATGTATGGACTAGAGACAATCTGCTTCATAACATCGAGACTAGCCTAAGACGAATGAGAACGGATTACATTGATCTGCTGCAGCTTCACGGTCCGTCCGTACAACAAACGGAAGATGGCCAACTTGTCGATGTGCTGAAGGAAATCCAAGCGACGGGGAAAGTACGCTCGATCGGCATCTCGACCTATTTGCCTCATATTACTTCTTATATCGAATCCGGTAATTACGATACGTTCCAAGTTCCCTATTCGGCATTGGAGAGGGAGCACGAGAATTTGCTTCGCGCGGCGGGAGAAGACGGTGCGGGAGTTATCGTGCGCGGAGGAGTCGGAAGAGGCGAGCCGGGTGCCGGATTAGGATTGCCTGATCGCTGGTCCACATGGGATAATGCCCGACTGGACGAGCTACTGGAGGAAGGCGAAAGCCGGACGGGATTCCTGCTTCGATTCACTCTTACGCATCCACAGCTTTCCACGACGATTGTCGGTACGTTAAACCCCGTTCATTTGGCGGAAAACGTACGGTATGCCCAAAAAGGGCCATTGTCTGCCGAAGTGTATGCGGATGCGAAACGCCGTTTAGATGCTATTGGCTGTTCTCCGGTTATTTAATGAATGGAAATAGAACTCGTTAGGGGGGAGACGAATGGAAACGGGAAGTTGCTATTACCATCCTTCAGTGGATTTTAGCAAGGTTTGCGTTTATTGCGACAAGCCTCTTTGCGACGACTGCGTCCATAAGGATTACCCGATCTATTGTTGGAGTTGCGGACTTGATTTCGATAATGGGAATCTCGCTAAGAAACCGAAACCCTTCGTGATCCCTCTCCGGCTTCAATTCGTGAGAAGTAAAAAATTTATCGTCTTTAGCATAGCGGTACTTGCGGTATTGCTTATCTACGGCATATATGGGATTTCGGGTATCGTTAAAGCCAAGCAATTCAAGACGAAGATGTCCGGTATTCAGTTCGACGGGGTTCATCTGTTCATGAGCCGCGAAGAGGTCGGCAGGTTGTATGGGCTAGGCACCGATAGGACAGCAGGTTGCTTCGGGTGCGAGTTGAATTTTATTTTCCCTAACGTCCACCTGTCCGGTCGATACTCCGAAACGCTGAACCCTTATTTAGTGAAGATGATGACGACTACCGATCCTGCGAACTCCTTATTCGGTTTCAAAGTCGGGGATACGTTCGATGTAGCCGAGGAAAGCCTCGCCGAACAAGGATTTAACAGGGAGGGCTCGGACCATCGTTACGTTAAAGATCTGTATTACGTACAATTATGGAATGACGGTTATCTCAATGATTTCGACAAACACAAGGATTCGAAGCAAAAGGACGAAATCATTAGAAGCATAACGATTGGGTACAGAGTCAAGAAGGATGAGGAGATTCAGTATTAACAGTTCAGCAGTATAGTTGTTCCTAATTAACGAAATCCGTGTTACAGTTGAGCAATTATCCACTTTCGGAGGGAATTCTATATGTTTGGCATTGAGCATTACTCCCTGTTCTTGTTAACGGGAATTCTACTTAATATGACTCCGGGCAACGATACTCTGTTTATACTGGGAAGGACGCTTTCCCAAGGTAGACGCGCCGGAATGATGTCCGTTCTTGGCATTGTCTCTGGATCTTTGATCCATACCGCATTTGCAGCATTCGGCTTATCCATTATATTGATGAAGTCGGCTACGGCATTTAATGTCGTTAAATGGTTGGGTGCCGGCTATCTCATCTATTTAGGGATTAAGATTCTTATTTCGAGATCGCAAACCGAGATGAAAGTCGAAGCGGTGGACAGGAAAATGTTGAAAAAGATTTACATGCAAGGATTAATTACGAACGTATTGAATCCTAAAGTGGCTCTTTTTTACTTGGCTTTCTTGCCTCAATTCATTAGCCCTCATAACTCGTACGGGTCATTACCGTTTATTATATTAGGGTTAACCTTTATTTTTAACGGGACGATCTGGTGTTTATTATTAGTGTGGGGCTCTGAATTTATGGCACGAAAAGTTAGAAAAAGCAAAATGTCGGCTTATCTGAACAAGATAACGGGAGCTATTTTTATTTTCTTGGGCATTAAGCTGTTAAAATCCAGTAATCAGTTATAAAGAGATGATAGACGGAAGGGTGGATCGATTCCATTGCAACTGAAATGGCTGGAGTGGGCTAAACAAATTCAAGCGATCAGCCAAACGGGATTGGCTTACTCCAAAGACGTATATGACATCGAAAGATTCGAAATGCTGCGGAATATGAGTATCGAGATCCTTAATGAGTATACGAACGTGGAAACGGATCAAATACGTACGCTTTTTGCCAATGAGACGGGGTATGCCACACCTAAGGTCGATATTCGCGGGGTCATTTTTAAAGAACACAAAATCTTATTGGTCAGAGAACGGATAGACGGAGCTTGGGCATTGCCTGGAGGCTGGGCGGATATCGGATTATCCCCGAAAGAAGTCGTCGTGAAAGAAGCGAAGGAAGAATCAGGTTTGGACGTCCGCGCCTTGCGCCTGTTAGGCATCCTAGACAAGAAGTTTCATAATCATCCTCCGGCTTCATCGCACGTTTACAAATTGTTTATTTTATGCGAGATCGTAGGCGGATCTATGGAATCGGGGCTTGAAACATCAGAGGTCGGTTTTTTCGCCGAAGACGAATTGCCTGCGTTATCCGCGGAACGGAATACGGAGAAACAGGTTAGGAAGCTATTCGAGATCGTTAGGAACGACGATAGGGAAGTCATGCTGGATTGATTGGTACAGGGAGAAGAGAGGGAAGCGCAGACCATGGACAATGCGAACAGTCTTGGCGCCGAGTCGGCCTTTCACAGACAAAACGAAAGCAATAGATGGAGGAACTTATTATGAGCTTAGCATTTATATTCGATATGGACGGCGTGATCATCGATAGCGAACCGATACACTTTGAAGTCGATATTCAGACGATGCAGCATTTCGGAATGTCCATTTCGCACGAACAGCTTGAGAGATTCGTCGGGATGACGAACCCAGAAATGTGGACTATTCTGAAGCAAGAGTATGATATGCCTCAGTCGGTGGAGGAAATCATTGAATATCAACTGTCCAGCAAAATAGACATTTTGAGAACGAGCGAATTAATTCCGATAGACGGGATCACGGAGCTGCTTCAACAATTGAAAAGTCGCGATATCCCGATCGGTCTGGCTTCTTCGTCTCCCAGACGTTTTATTATGGAGGTTTTGTCGAAGTTTCAAATCGAACACTACTTTCAATGCATCGTGAGCGGTGAAGAAGTGGACAAAGGAAAGCCGGCTCCCGATGTGTATTATGAAGCTGCCAAGTTGTTAGGCGTTTCTCCTGAGAGCTGTTTCGTGATCGAGGATTCCAGGAACGGAATCAAAGCCGCTAAAGCCGCGGGAATGCAATGCATCGGCTACGTGAACCATAACTCCGGCAACCAGGATTTGTCCGCGGCGGACCGAATCGTGACTTCCATTAGAGAGATCGAGCTCGACGAGATAGAGAAGAGTAGAATATAGATCAACATAGGAGAATCAGAGGGGGCAACATGTTCGAACTCGACTATAGAGTCTGTTTTCCGAAGCAAGGCGTGTACATTTCCAGAAATCATCAATGGGCTTTCGCGGCATGGTCGATGGCTAAGAAATCCGGCAGATTAGGACCTCATACGACTTTGCTGCATGTGGACGCGCATCTAGACGATACGTGGGACGGCGTCATAGCGCCGGGCTTGCATGAAATGAAGGAGCATTCCGATTTCATGGAAGTAGCAGGCAAGCTTGAGATCGACAACTTCATCTGGGCAGCATTCGCGGCTCGTACGATCGATCGGATTGTCTATGTGTGTCCGAAGGATGCGGATCCTTCCGATCCCTTCGACCTCTCCGGTTGGAATCTGGAAGGGGAGCAGTTAAGGCCAGTCAAGAAGCTACTAGCCGATAGAGAATACTCAGGTTCAAGATTCGAGTCGATTGATCAATTACAGGATCATGTTGCCGCGAGCAAGGATGGCTTGCAAATTCTAAATCCGCCAAACTCGGTCATCTTGGATTTGGATTTGGACGTCTTCAAAGCTAAATTGACCGATCCGAAGGATCAGTCGCTCATACCGGAAGAGCTCGTCAGGGAACAGCTTCGGTTCCTGAGAGCCCTATATCCTTATGAACTCATCACCGTAGCTCTGTCGCCCGCCTTCTGCGGAGGAGCGAGCAATTGCGAGCGGTTGTATCGCTTATTTCTGGAAGTATTCGAACTGGATTTATCGGAAGCAGAGAAATGGTAGCCAATACGAATCGTTAAAACCCTTGGTTGCAAGGGTTTTTTTTATTGTGCAAACCGTATATATATACATTAATATGTATTATAATACGGAATAAAACGACTAAAAAAGGGCGTTGACGTGATGCATCTGCTGAATATCGATCATCTGACAGATACACAAATTTTAGAAATCTTCGAGCTAGCCGATCAACTCAAGACCGACCCCAACGAGGCTCATTTGAAGGGGAAAACGTTTGTATTGTTTTTTCCCGAATCCAGCATACGTACGAGACTGACTTTCGAGAAAGGGATTATGGACTTGGGTGGCCGCTGCCTCTTGTTTCCTCCGGAAACGTTGAACAAGAGAGAGGCGTTAGAAGATGTCATTCAGTATGTCCAGAACTGGGCGGATGGCGTCGTGGTAAGGCATCCTGACTATTATGTCATCCAAGAGCTGGGGCGGCATTCGACCATTCCAGTTATTAACGCCATGACATCCGACAATCATCCCTGCGAGATCTTAGCCGATCTGTATACGATCAGTAGATTAAGAGAGGATTATAGGAATTTGGTTTATACGTTCGTAGGCCATGCCGGGAATATCTCCCGTTCCTGGAAAGACATCGCGAAAGCGATGGATTTACAATTCAACCACGTCTGCGTCAATGGTCAACAATTAAGCCCCGATCACCGTAATTATCGTTTTCATACGGAGCTTGCACCGATATTGGCGAATAGCGATGTGGTGTTGACGGACAGTTTGCCTGAATCGTTCAGAACGAGGGAATACATCGAACGATATCAAATTACGATAGAGAGAATGAAATTAGCGAAACCATCGGCTCTGCTGAACCCATGTCCTCCATTTTACAGACAGGAAGAAGTCAGCGAAGAGGCGATTAACTCGGACTTTTTCGTGGGATACTCGTTCAAGCGCAATCTGATCTACGTTCAACAAGCGATCCTCCTTTACTGCTGCATTTCAAGAAGTTTTTTTGATATGATGGAACGATAGGAAATAGAGGTAACTTGCATGGAGGGGCCAAATGAAGCTGGAACGGTTAATATCGATGATCTATATGCTGCTGAACAACGAGGTCCTATCGGCTTCGGCGCTCGCGGAGAAATACGACGTATCCCAACGAACGATATATAGGGATATCGACGCGATAGGCGCGGCGGGTATTCCTGTCATCTCCTATCAAGGCGTGAACGGCGGATATGGGATCATTGAAGAATATAAAATGGACAAAAGCTTATTAGGATCTTACGATATCGGGTCGCTCATCACCATTCTTCATAGCTTATCGACGGTGTTCGACGACGAGCGCGCGATGGAAACCGTCCGCAAATTGCAAACGATCCAAAGCGAGGATCGACCGCCCAACATGTCTATGGACATTAGCGGCCGCCGTGGTCACAAAACCTCTCTGCGTATTCTGAGAAACGCGATTAACTCGCGGCAAGTGGTTCAATTCGAATACATTAACGGCAAGAACGAACGGGCTAACCGCGCCGTGGAACCGATCAGTTTGCATTATAATAACGATACTTGGTATCTCTATGCCTATTGTCGAACGCGGGCGGATTACCGGGAGTTCAAACTGTCCCGCATAGCCCATTTACTTGTTTTGCCTGAGCGATACCAACGTAGCCACGAGGTTACGCGCCAACGAACTTCCTATGAGCGGAACGCAGAGTCCGAACGTGTCGATGTGTTGCTATGGTTCTCTAGCGATTCCTTGGCAAGAGCTTTGGATTTCTTCTACGACGGGGAGAGAAGCTTTAACCCCGACGGTTCATTGACGATCAAACTGAAGCTTAACGACGTCTCGAGCGCGAAGTGGCTGCTCTCCATCATCATGAGCTTTGGAGACGGAGCGGAGATCGTTGAACCGATAGAGCTTAGACAGGCGTTAAAGTCGAACTTGGAAAAAATGATACAGCGGTACGATTAAATCCATTATCGGCAGTTGCGATAGCTAGTTACGATAGCAAACGGAGGGTAATCGTCTCATGTCGGCATATCCGGGATGGGAGCCGCAACGGCGGACGCGGGTTAGTGTAGTCCACCATCAAATACTACTCGTATGGAAAAGAATCTAGATAAATAATATACTAGCTATAACTGTTTTTTGTTGAGGTGAATCTAATGGATGAAATCAATGATTCAAAAGAAATTGTATTACAAATCGGTGTTGCCTTGAAAAAGTACAGAAAAGAAAAAAACATGAGCTTAGACGACTTATCGGAACTAACGGGCGTAAGCAAACTTACTCTGGGGAATATCGAACGTGGCGAGACAAATCCAACTTTGGCGATTATATGGAAAATTTCAAAAGGTATATCTTTACCGCTATTGGCTTTGTTCAAATCAGAAGACTCTGCTAGTTTGTATCGAGCAGGTGAAGGACTGCGGTTTTCTAATGATCAAAAAAATTGGATCATTGAACCAATCTTTAAAAGTAACGATATTGAAATGTGTCGGGCTTACTTACAGCCAAATAGCTCGTATCAGCCTGAAGGTCATCATGTCAATACAACTGAAATTGTAACAGCCATGACTGGTTCCATTGAAATTCAAGTAAATGGAGAGATTTACACATTGAATCAATATGATACTATTAGTTTTCGTGCAGATTGTCCTCATTCTTATACCAATCATACGGATAGCGAAACAGTGCTCCATATATCCTTAAAGTATGATTTCTAAAGTCGAAAATTCCACTTATTAAATACAACTCTGAATTCCACGACGGGAATTTCAGAGTTGTATTTTTGTTTTTAGATGAATGAAAGTATATTATAAATTACTTATTGATATAGATAATACATTATAATATACTTTATTTATTCGCGCGGGTGTATTTCACATAGTTTTTTTCAATCAGCAAATAATACGTATGAATTCAGGAAGGAGAAATTAAGAATGCCGAACAAACAAAATAAAAAAGCCATAGGGCTGATCATTCTAGGCATTATTGTTATTGCTGCTAATTTACGTACTCCCTTAACCTCAGTCGGTCCTTTAGTGAGTCTCATAAGGGATGACGTTCATATTTCAAATACATTAGCAGGTCTGATAACAACGGTACCCTTGCTTGCCTTTGCTTTATTATCGCCTCTAGTACCAAAATTAGGACGAAGGTATGGGGTTGAACGTATCATAATGACCGCCCTAATCTTTCTGACTGTGGGTATTGTAATACGATCTTTATCTGGCGCAGCTTATCTGTTTATTGGGACAGCAATTCTTGGATTCGCAATCGCCGTATGTAATGTATTATTGCCAAGTATAATCAAAAGGGATTTCCCCAATAAAATTGGCTCCATGACAGGTGTTTACTCCATTTCAATGAATTTATGTGGAGCAATCGCATCTGGAATCAGTGTACCGCTAGCCGTGAATGCAGGTCTAAAATGGCAGGGAGCATTGGGAATATGGGGGATTCTAAGTTTTGTATCGATCCTCTGTTGGTTACCCCAATTAAGAAATCAAACGAAGCAAACAGCCACGACGAGTCAACAGATGTCCAGCAACGATGTGAATGTTTGGCGATCTCCGCTTGCCTGGCAAGTAACCATGTTTATGGGTATACAGTCCATGGTTTTCTATGTGTTGATCGCTTGGTTGCCTGAGATTTTAAAGCAGCAAGGAATTGACTCAAACCAATCGGGATGGTACCTCTCGATCATGCAGTTAGTTATGCTTCCATTTGCCTTTATTGTCCCCGTTATTGCTGGGCGCATGTCTAGCCAACGTTTGTTAGTGGTCATCACAACCATTTTGCTTTTGACGGGAACGCTCGGACTTCTTTACGGAAGCTCCAATATCATTTTGTTGTGGATCATCTTACTTGGAATAGGTGGAGGCTTCGCCTTTAGTTTGTCCATGATGTTTTTCGGGTTACGTACTGAAAATGCGCATCAAGCAGCGGAACTGTCTGGCATGGCGCAATCGATCGGATATCTTCTTGCCGCAATCGGTCCTGCCCTTATAGGATATCTGCATGATGCGACAAATAGTTGGAACCTGCCACTTTTCATTCTGTTGGGCGCTTCGGTCTTACTCTTTTTATTCGGTATAGGAGCAGCAAGAAACCGTTTTGTAGGTAGCCGAAATAGCTACGAGCTGCCACGGAAAGGATGATAAATATGTTTAACAAAATTATAGTGACCATTGATAAAGCAGAAATAACGAACAAACTCCTCGATGCAACCATTGAAATAGCCCGAAACAAACAAACTCAAGTTACCTTGGTTAATGTCAGCCACAAGGTTTCACAGCTATCAAGTTGCCCAGTCCTCATTGTGCATTAACTCTTTCGGGGATTGCAGAGATGATGCATTATTATACTAAAGGGTACGTTATTTGAATGACTACAGCGGCAGTCTAAAAATTTATTATCACCGAACATAAACTACGGTTCGTCGCTTATTCTTGGCGTATTCGGAATGATTAGCTTTTATCATTTTGTTAATCGTTTAATCTAATTGTATGATGTAAGATGAGATAGTTAAATTGGGGGGAAGAGTCATGCAACAACCCTTCGAAATCGTTCATGCCACGAGGGATGATTTGGAGACGATCGTAGACATCTACAATTCGACGATCGACAGCCGGATGGTGACGGCGGATCTAGAGCCCATTGGGGTGGAAAGTCGTATCAAATGGTTTGAAGAGCATAATGAAGCTCGCAGACCGTTATGGGTAATGAAGGTTGAAGGCGAAATTATCGCTTGGTTAAGCTTTTCCGATTTTCATAGCAGGGCTGCATACAATGCAACCGCCGAGATTAGTATCTATATTTCTCCCAAGAGCCGATCGCAAGGCATTGGCAGCCGATTTCTCCGTAAAGCGATTGACGAATGCCCGCGATTACATATTCGCAACATCGTTGCCCTTGTATTCGGTCATAATGAGCCAAGCTTAGCGTTACTGCGGAAGTTCGGCTTCGAGCAATGGGGCTTTCTACCCGGAGTTGCGATTTTGGATGGAATGGAAAGAGATTTGGTCATGATGGGAAAAAAGGTGTAAAGGAACGATTACTAAAACAAGCCTCTAGTTAGTTGCATAACTAGAGGCTTGTTTTTAGTTTGTCCGTTTTCTTGTCCATGCCCTTTTTGCATTGTGCGAAAGCGATTAGAACACTTTAGTCGTCCAAGATTCGCAATTCCAAATTTCCGTCGCAACGTCGCGATAGAATTCCGGTTCGTGGCTGATTAGAAGAATGCTTCCTTTGTAAGCTTGAAGCGCGCGTTTCAACTCATCCTTAGCGTCCACGTCCAGATGGTTGGTCGGCTCATCGAGCACGAGTAAGTTCGTTTCCTTATTGATTAAGTTACATAAGCGAACTTTTGCTTTCTCGCCGCCGCTTAGGACGGAAATTTTGCTCTCGATATGTTTGGTCGTTAAACCGCATTTGGCAAGCGCCGCCCGTACTTCGAATTGAGACATCGAAGGGAAGTTCTTCCATACGGCTTCGATGCAGGTTTCATCCGCGCCGCCTTTGATCTCTTGCTCGAAGTAGCCGATATAGAGGTTGTCGCCTTGCTTAGCGGACCCGGAGAGCGGAGGGATCTGGCCTAACAAGCTTCTTAACAAAGTTGTTTTACCGATTCCGTTGGCGCCGACAATTGCGATCTTCTGACCGCGCTCCATGAGCAGGTCGATATTCCGGCACAAAGGTTCTTCGTAACCAATGACCAAATCTTTGGCCTCGAAGATGAGACGACCTGACGTACGAGCTTCCTTGAAGCGGAATTCCGGCTTCGGTTTCTCGCGCGCAAGCTCGATGACATCCATGTTGTCGAGCTTCTTCTGGCGGGACATCGCCATGTTACGGGTGGAGACGCGCGCTTTGTTACGCGCCACGAAATCCTTGAGATCCTCGATTTCTTGCTGTTGGCGCTTATACGCAGATTCTAGCTGCGATTTCTTGGCTTCGTATAATTGAACGAAGTTATCGTAATCGCCGACATAACGATTCAGCTCTTGGTTGCCCATATGATAGATAAGGTTAATGACGCTGTTCAAGAAAGGAATATCATGAGAGACGAGAATGAACGCATTCTCGTATTCTTGCAAATAGCGTTTCAACCACTCGATGTGTTGCTCGTCCAAGTAGTTGGTCGGCTCATCGAGGAGCAGAATGTCCGGCTTCTCAAGCAAAAGTTTCGCTAAGAGAACTTTCGTGCGTTGGCCGCCGCTCAGATCGTGAACGTCCCGATCCAAGCCGATATCGCCGAGACCAAGCCCGCGAGCGATTTCCTCGACTTTCGCATCGATCAAGTAGAAGTCGTTGTTCGTCAGCGTATCCTGAATGGTCCCGACTTCCTCCAGCAACACTTCTAATTCCTCCGGCGTAGCCGAGCCCATCTTGTCGTACATTTCGTTCATTTCCGTCTCCAGATCCATCAGGTAGCGGAAGGCTCCGCGCAGAACGTCGCGGATAGTCATTCCCTTCTGCAGGACGGAGTGCTGGTCCAAATAACCTACGCGAACTTTTTTTGCCCATTCGACTTTGCCGGCATCCGGTTCGAGGCTTCCCGTAATAATGTTCATGAACGTGGATTTGCCCTCGCCGTTGGCACCGATTAGTCCTACGTGCTCGCCTTTGAGCAAACGAAAGGAAACATCATTGAATATGGCGCGGTCGCCGAAACCGTGAGTTAATTTTGTAACCGTAAGAATACTCATAAGTATACACCTTTTTCTCTGTTCTTCATTTTCTGCACACTATCTCTCATTATAAGGTGCAGGAGTGATAAAACTCAATGGTATCCGCGTTCGTTAAACGGTTGAAGCTTCTCGATCCATTGCTCGGTAAGTTTCTTTAATTCGTCCTTAGGATCGACGAACGGATTTTCATTCGGTTTAAGCACCTCCAGAACTTCCATGACGAAGGCATCTGGACCGAATTGTGTCCATTCCTTCTGAAGCGCTTTGTTCTTATCGGTGCCCATGTTCAAAGACATGTTTCTTCCGTTAAGGGATTTAAGATTGTTTGATTTGTCGACGAGTATTTTGCCGTTTACGGTATTCCTGATTTGATATACACCGGCTTCTATCGGAATGTCTTTATATTGTTCGAGTAATTTGGCTCTGTCTGCTTTGTTTTTCATTGTGGCCAACTCCTATTCTTTAATCCAATATTTGCTGCCGTCCGGCTGGCGATCCATAAAACCGTATTCGATCAAATAACGGCGGAGCACCGCGAAATCCTCGAATGCCGTCTTAAGGATTTCATTGACTTCCTTCTCGGTATAGACGCGATCGCTCTTGAAACGCTTAACGATTTCGCGTAGCACGATTAGCTTATGCTTTTCCTTAATATCGAATTTGAGCAGAGGACCGTCAGTTCCGTCCGGAAAATACTTTTTTAACGCTTTCTCGGATTCTTCAAGCGTAACGTTGTATCGATCGTCGACCATTCGGGCCGTTTTGTGCATATTCACGATCGTAGGCGCATGCTGGTCTTTTTCCTTCAACAGTTCCATTAGGACAAGAAAAACTTTGGATTGCCGCTCCTTTTCCTTCAGCACGAAGCGGTGGTTTCGAATCGTGGACGCACTGCCGATGCCCATTTCCTTCTGGATGTCGCTGTCGCTCTTCCCTTGATGAAACAATTTTAAAAGTCCGTTCTGATGGTCCGTTAATCCCGTAAGCTTCTTGTCGAGACCGATTAAGTAATCGAATACGGAATCATGAGCGTTCTCGATATGCTTTCGCATAAACCTCTTGGCGTCATAATAAACCCCGTCTTCCGGGTAAATGATTCCGATTTCGGTTTTCTTACCGCATATTAAACAGACGTATTGTTCGCCTTCTTGAATAAAGCCTTGTTTCAGTTCCTCCGAAGACGAATTCCAGAACGATTCCGGAATGGTCATTAAACAAACACTTCCTTATGATGTTTATATTAATATAGACAATATAAAGTATTGTTTGAAAACAGTCAATCTGGATATCAGCCATTAGTAGACCTTCTAACGGGAGGGTTGTATAATCGTGAAAGAGCACAAAGCGCTGGGAGGACTACACATTGAGTAAATATTGGAACGAGTTAACGGCTTCATTGGTCCCTTACGTACCAGGAGAACAACCGAAAGACCAACGATATATTAAACTCAACACGAACGAGAATCCATATCCGCCTTCACCCAAAGTTATAGCGGCTATAAAAGACGCCACGAACGCGGATCTTAGGTTATACCCGGACCCGAATTGCGATCAATTGCGGGATACGTTAGCCGATTATTATCGACTATCGAAGGAACAGATTTTCGTCGGAAACGGGTCGGACGAAATACTGGCTTTCGCGTTTCAAGCTTTCTTCTCCCCTAACAAGGCGATCCTATTCCCGGATATAACTTATACGTTCTACCCCGTATACGCGAATTTGTACGGTTTACGGTATGAGACCATTCCGACGGACGATGAATTTAACATCGATGCACGACGCTTCTGCATTCCCAATGGGGGAATCATTATTCCGAACCCGAATGCCCCGACGGCGAGGTTTATGATGACGGAGCAGTTAAAAATCATATTGGACGCGAATCCCGATCAGGTCGTTCTCGTCGACGAGGCGTATATCGATTTCGGCGGTGATACGGTCGCGACTTGGGTTACGGAATACCCGAATCTATTAGTCGTACAGACCTTGTCCAAGTCTCGTTCATTAGCCGGATTGCGAGTCGGAATGGCGTTCGGCCACCCTGATCTGATCGAGGGATTAAACCGGGTCAAAAATTCGTTTAATTCCTATACGATCGATCGGTTAGCATTGGCCGGAGCTGTGGCGGCCATTGAAGATAGAGCCTATTTCGACGAGACGAACCGCAAGGTCGAGAGCACAATACAGTGGACGAGCGAAGCGCTGAAGTCGATCGGTTTCCGCGTGATTGAATCGAAAGCCAACTTTGTCTTTATTTCTCATCCGTTGGTAACGGCTCAAGAGATTTTTCATACGTTGAAAGGTAGAGGCATTCTCGTTCGCCATTTCAACAAACCGAGAATAGACCAGTATTTGCGAGTGAGCATCGGAACCGACGATGAGATGGATACTTTCATTTCGGCGCTGAAAGATATCGTAAGCAAACATTAAGGCACAAACCCATAATCGTTCGAAAAAAGGGGATGGCTAAATGTCTAGCTCTTCGGATCGTTGGCCCAAATGGGCTATGGAGGAAGTATGGCTTGCGGATGCAAATCCGCGATGGTTGGCAGCGGGGGAACAATTAATTGAGCAATTGGATTCTGCGTTGCAAGAATTCGGAGCTAGCGGATTCGAGCATGTTGGAAGTACGGCAATCCCAGGCCTTCCCGCTAAGCCGATCCTCGACATCATGGCCCAGGTTGCTTCGTTTGATCGCATGCCTGAAATCGTCGAAGCCTTAACATCCGAAGGGTGGCATTATGTGCCTCCAGAATTAGATTTACGGCCTTACCGCAGATTCCTAGTGAAAACGGACAAAGATAGAAGAGTCGCCCATCTCCATCTGTTTCTGACAGATGAACCCCGATACGAGGAGCAATTGATCTTCAGGGACGCGCTGCTGGATCGAAGAGAGTGGGCCATGGCTTACGGCCAGCTCAAGATTGAGTTAGCCGAGCGTTATCGGCGCGATCGGGAAGCGTATTCCGATGCGAAAGCGGAGTTCATTGAAAAAATACTTCTAGAGCGGAAAGTCAAGGTGACCAAATCGATGAACCAGGATCTTCGTTATCCGATCGGCCCATTCCGCCATGAGGGTGAGGTTAGCGCTCAGCAACGGCTGGAATGGATCTCCGATATCGCGAGCTTGCCGACAAAGCTTGCGGCTGCTATCGAAGGATTAGGCAGGGAACAATTGAATACGCCTTATCGGCCGGACGGATGGACGGTCAGGCAGGTGACCCATCACCTCGCGGATAGCCATCTGAATAGCTTTATGCGTTATAAGCTGGCCCTAACAGAAGAGCAGCCTACGATCAAACCTTATTTCGAAGAACGCTGGGCGCTTCTGCCGGATACTCTTCAAGCTCCGGTTGAACTTTCAGCCACATTGCTCGCTGCCTTGCATGAACGTTGGGTGATCCTTCTACGTTCCATGACGGATGAAGATTATGCAAGATCGTTCTATCATCCGGAATCGAAGAAAGTTTCCCGCCTGGACATTGTACTAGGTACGTACGCTTGGCACGGTCGGCATCATGTCGCGCATATTACTTCTCTTCGTCAACGTATGGGCTGGTAATCCCGCGATAAAAACCTCTTCGGATTGTTCCGAAGAGGTTTTTATTACGATTCGAGGACAATGATCCGAAGGTTAGACGGCCTGGATGAGCGGAGGGAGCTGCGCTTCGGATAAAGGCTTGCTGAACAGATAACCTTGGGCGAAGTCGCATTCGTTTTTTTTCAAGTAGATTAACTGCTCGTAAGTTTCCAGACCTACGGCGATGACGCCGCATCGTAGCTGCTTAATAAACTGGAGCATCGATCCGGTCACTTCTTGGTCGGGGGAATGGCCGATGCTGTGAATGAAACTTTTGTCGATTTTAATCATATGGAAAGAAAGCTTGCGTAAATATTGCATGGAAGAATAACCGGAACCGAAGTCATCCAATACCAATCGGATACCGAAATCCTGCAGTTTTCTTAATTGGCAATCCGCATGATCGAGAGAGTGTAACAGGGTGCTTTCTTGCAGCTCCAATTCCAACCGTTCGGCCGCCAAGCCGGTGTCATCCAAGATAGATCTCACCTTCTCCGGGAACTGTTCATCCAATAAATGGGCTCCGGATATATTGACGGATATCTTAAGCAGGGAAGGCGAGGGAGCTATACGTTGCAACATTAGGCAAGATTGTAGCAGAACCCATTCTCCTATAGATAAGATTAAGTTAATCTTTTCGGCGATGGGGATAAATTCATTTGGCGGAATGTCACCAAGTTCCGGGTGATTCCAGCGAAGGAGCGCTTCGAATCCGCGAAGAGAACCGCTTTGCAGCTCATATTGGGGCTGATATTGTAAGGATAGCTGATTCTCTTGAATAGCTTGCCTTAGATAAATTTCTATAAGCGTACGTCGCCGTATGAGATCGTTAAGCTTCTCATGATACTGAACGGTCTCGTTGATCCTGTTGATCTTCGCATGCTGCAAAGCCGTAAACGCGCGAGGAAGAAGCTCTTCCCAAGTTAACTCGTCACCTTCATATCTTGTCATTCCCGTACTTACCGTGACATGGCAAAGCTCATGCTGAATCACGTAAGGCGCGGACAACAACGTTTGCATTTCCTGCCACAGTTCGGAACGGTTAGAAGATGCGCTTGAAGGAACGGAATCCGAAATGTAAAGGATAAAATCCATGCCCTCGAATCGGCATGCGGCTGCGTTAGCAGGGAGCCAGTTGTTCAGTCGTTGACCAATCTGGCGAAGTAATTCGTTTCTAGCGCTAGCAGTGTTCAATGCGTTAATCGATTTGAATTCGTCAATATTTAATACCGTTAAGTAAAGTGGATTGCGATGATGAATAGCCTTGCGAAGTTGGCCCTTAAACTGATCATATTGGAGCAAACCGGTAATCTCATCGATGACGAGACCGCGTTTTCTGGACCATTCCACATTCATGAAATAATAAAATAAAATGCCGATGATGGCAGCGGTTACAGTAGCCGCAACGCCGGAGTACATTCTCAAGCTAACTAGACTATCCCATAAGAGCACTAAGATTCCTCCTGCACATCATCATAAGCTTCAATATACAGGGTAAACATTTAGAAAATTACTGGATAAATATTAGGTAAAACGTATAAGAAAACAGACTCCTCGATCGAGGAGTCTGTTTTCTTATGTATTGCTTTAGTTAATTGATGAATTTATACCCTACGCCCCATACGGTTTTAATAAATTGCGGTTCTTTCGGGTTTTTCTCCAACTTACGCCTGAGATTGGTGACATGAACGTCAATTGCCCTGTCATTAATGAAGGAATCAATTCCCCTTACGGCATTAATCAATTCTTCCCGGCTAAATACGCGATTCGGATGTTGATAGAAGAGTCTCATGATTTCATATTCGGAGAAAGTCGTTTCAATATGTTCGCCGTCCAGAACGATCGTTCTGCGTTCAAGATCCAAAAGAAGACCTTGCGAAGACTCTAATGCAACAGAGGAAACATCATGCGTTCGCGCAGTCGAGACGGCTCTTGCGTTCGCTGTTCGCCTAAGCACGGCATCCATGCGCACCTTAAGCTCCTGCATGCTGAACGGTTTAACCAAGAAATCATCTGCGCCTGAACTAATGGCCTGAATTCGAACGGTGACGGATGGCTTCATGGAGATGACGATAATGGGAATCGCAGTAAGCTGCCTGAATTCCGCACAAAGTTCTGTTCCGCTCGCATCGGGCAACATTAAATCTAATAACAGAATATCTGGATTATACGTTCCTAAGGCGAACTTTCCTTCGCGAGCGGATTCGACACGCTGAACGTCAAAATTCTCTTCGCTAAGATAGAGGGTGAGCATCTCTCCGATGATGGGATCATCTTCAATAACAAGTACTCTCGTCATTACCAGTCACCCCCTTTAAGAAATTGTTAGGAAAGCTCATAGTTTGCTAACATTTGGATGGCAAATCTATTATATAATGCCGAACCGTATACGTCTAATTTCTTTTTTGTAGAAGTAGGTCATGAATGGATAGCAACGTTTCTCGAACTTCTTGAACAAGTCGATCTTGAGCATGTCGCCAGTCCTTATCGGCTTTTAATGCGATTTCCATAGCGGAAGCCGATTCCTGAACGGATATAGCTCCAAGATGGCCGGCAGCTCCGCTAAGAGAGTGAACGAGGCGTATGGCATCTGTACGGTCATCTTCGCTTAACAAGTTATTTAATCGTGACTCTACATCCGAATATTGCTGAACGAATTTGTCCAATAACCGCAAGTAAAGCTTGTTCTTCCCGGATAAACGTTGTAAGGCGATCGATACTTGAAGGCGCGGAGAATCCGGCCATAGCTCGTTCGTTTGAACTGCTTCGTCAGCGACGATGAGTAGAGGAGCAGAGAGCCATTTGCCAAGCATGGCGTATAGAATATTAGGATCAATTGGTTTCGTCATAATATCGTTCATGCCCGCATTCAAGCACCTTTTGTGTTGCTCAATCGTCATATCGGCGGTTAAGGCGATAATCGGCAACTGTTCCTTAGTATAGGATTTGCGGATGAGGGTCGTCGCCTCGATTCCGTCCATGACCGGCATATGCAGGTCCATAAGTATCAAGTCGATCGGCGGTTGATTCATCTCGGCTAAAGTTACGGCTTCCGTTCCGCTTTCCAATAGTTCGACCTCGTAGCCTTGTTGACCTAGTAGTTGTTGGACAACCAATCGGTTAATGACCTGATCATCGACGACTAGAATTCGATAAGAAGCAGAAGCGCCATCTTGGGTATTCGATGAATGAATAGGTCCTTCGATGTTTGTAGTCTTAGCTGCTTCGAGCGTGACCAAGGAATGCTGCTTCGATTTGTGTATGACCTGCAACGCTTGTTGGATTTGAATAGAAGAAGCTGGTTTAACGAGAACGGCAGCCGGTTTATACTCATCTGGCAATTGAAGCAAGGCATCTCTTCCTAGCATCGTGGTTGAACAAATCGCTAGAATGCCATGAGCGTCCAAGCTCATCTTCCAATCTACCCACGTTTCTTCGCCATGCATGTCTCCCGCTTCCATATCGACGATAAACAGATCCCATTGCCGATCTTGAAGCAATGATTTCGCTTGATCCCACGCGGATAACGTAATGACATGGCATCCGAAAGAGGAGAGAAGATCGCGCCAATGCTCGGCAACTCGTGGGTGATCTTCCAGAACAACGACTCTGAGATCGAATTTCCGGTGATCCGAGGCCGACGGAACCGAATCCTGTACATGCAAAGGGAAATCGAGTTCGAAGCTAAACGTACTTCCAACCTGATAGCTGCTCTCTACGGAAATGAATCCGCCCATGAGTTCGACTAACGTATGCGAGATGACTAGCCCGAGTCCCGTTCCGCCGTATTTGCGGCTTGTTTTTTCGTCGGCTTGAACGAATGGCGTGAACAATTGCGCTTGTTGTAGCTCGGTCATCCCGATACCTGAATCTTGCACGCTAAAGAGCAGTCTCACATGATTTTCCTTGGACTCAACCAAAGATATCGTCATTTCTATTAAACCGAAATTCGTGAATTTGATCGCATTGCTGCCCAAATTTAATAGAACCTGCTCCAAGCGAATAGGGTCCCCGATAATCCGATCCGGCACTTGCGGGTCCATATGAACGATAAAATCGACAGGTTTAGGTCCTAGAAGCACGGAGAATATGCCGCATAACCGCTGCAAGGAGTCCTCCAGTTTGAACGGAACCTTCTCGAGCATTAACTTATCTGCTTCGAGCTTGGAGAAGTCCAATACATCGTTCAGAATACGCAATAAATTTTGCGAAGAATCGGATACTTGACGAATATATTCGGCTTGAAGCTCCGTTAGTTCGGAACGCTGCAGCAAATAAGATAGACCGATAATCCCATTAAGCGGCGTTCTAATCTCATGGCTCATGCGAGCAAGGAAGGAACTCTTCGCTTCGTTCGCTTCGTCAGCTTCGTCCTTGGCTTTCACGAGTTGGCGTTCAATTTCCTTCTGTTCGGAAATGTCTCTTACGATAGTAGAGAAGAACGTATCCCGTTCGTCCTCGGATTGATGGGCGACAACGGTTATCGAAGCTGTTTGAATCGTGTTGTTCACGCCAATGATCTCAATCTCGCTTTGCCAGAAGCCAAGCTTCTGCGCTTCGGTCAAACCATCCGCGAACCTAACGGTCGTCGGAATGGGCATATATTGGCTAAGGCGGTTATTGTGTTCGCTCAGAGCTTGAATGCCTAAGAAAGAATGACCAGCTTGATTGAGATAGAAGATATGCCCCCGCATATCGAAGGTGGCAATCATGTCATGCGCGCTTTCCATAATTTCTAAAAGCCTAGTGTTCGTTTCAACCGCTTTCTTAATCTCGCTAATATCCCTCGCAATCAATACGTAACCTTTAATCGTCCCGTCCGGATATCTCATGACGCTCGTATTTAGCGATACTCGCATCCTTTTTCCTTCACGGTTGATCCATATCCATTCCCAATCCGGCAAAAACCCCTTATGAGCGAGTACGAACAAAACATCCTCATCCGGAGAAATCGTACGTTTCAGCTTATCGGAGTAGAATTTCGCCCGTTCGTATAGCTGGTCATGATCGTGCCAGAGCAGCAACGATTTTCTCCCGATGACTTCGTGTTCCGCATAACCTAGCATTTCCTCTGCTCTTTTGTTAAAGGAAGTTATGATAAATTTGGAATCTGTTACAAGCATAGCATATTGATTGTGCCGGATGAAAGCTTGGAAAGGCTCGAACAGCTCTTGCAAATTATCGATCATTCCGTTTACGGATTTGGCCAACATTCCGATTTCGTCTTGGCTCTCAATATGCAATAACGGGGGGTAGAAGTTGCCTGCCGCTACGTTCTTGGTCACCTTAACGATTTGTTTCAAACGTTGCAGGATGGAGCGTTGTGTTATCAGGTACAAGAAAGCGCCGAATATGATTTCCATAAGAGCGATTAAGCCCATATTTATCCAAGTCGAATTACGAAGCGGGGCTTCGAATTCCTTCTTTGAGACGGAGAAAACGACATACCAATCCATTTTCGGCATTTTCATATAGAACATTTTCAGCACCCGCCCGGACACGTCCGCTTCCCCGTATCCTTCCCGGCTGCTTCTAAGCTGTTCCGCGAAATCGCGAATACCTGGTTCGTCTTTGATGTAATTGCGTTTAAGAATAAGAGAAGCATCTTGATAGTAAAGAAGATTAGTATCCCGGTCGATTAGGATAACGGAGCTGTCTTTGTAATTGCCGGCACTCTGGTCCAATTGACCGTCGAAGAGCTTATTGGAATTAATGGCTAAGCCAATGACGCCATCAATTTCATTATGGAGGTTGCGAAGCGGAACCATTAACCAAAGGATTGGATTACCGTCCTTATCGAGCATGATGGAAGAATAGGAGCTAGTGCCTGCTAACGCCAGATGATACGCAGGGATGCCGTCTATCTGAAGCGATGAACCGTCGGCTAACGAAAGAATCCCGTCCTGATCCGCGATCCCGATACATCGGGTGGAGATATCCGTTAAATGAATCTCGTCCTGCAGGTAGGTAAGTTTCTGAGGGATCGTCTGCATCCGTATTGGGATAGATCTGCTAAGCAATTCTGCTTGTTTAACCCTCAAATTCAGCATCGTGTCCAAATTGGCTACCGTGTTCTTCAGGCTCGCCAGACTATGGTCGATCAGTTGATTGTTCATATGTTTGTTAGTGGTTTCATAGTTAATCAACGACATCAGCAAGAAAGAAGCGGTGTTGATCAAGATTAATACGATGACGATCTTAAACCGAAGAGACCGTAACATGTTGATTGACACCCCCGAATTGAAGTGGTTCCGCGATCTATTAGTGATATTCATACAAAACAAACAGAAGTTATGGAATTCTACTAATACTTTGACTCTATCATAACGAAAGAGAGCAAGAATCGACAGACCCAACTTCAATGGCATGGAGAGGTGTTCAATCAAGTGTCCAACCAAACGATGGAATGGCAGATCGCGAAGGGAGAGGAAACGGAATCGGGGAAGTGGCATGAACGGTTCGGAGAAAGATATGGATTTACGCAGGGCGAAAAGGAAGTCATGCGTTTATATATGCTGTTCGGATTAGAGGACAGGGAAATCATGAAGGTGATGCAGATAGCCGAGCATGAACTTGAGGTGTATCTGAGGTGTTTAACCGGTAAAACGAGGACGAACACAATGCGGGAGATGCAAGCCTTATTTTTGCGATACCTCATACAGAAGCTTCCATCCTAGACGGAGGAAGCTTCTTTAATTGGCAATAGAACGGTGAACATTGCCCCCCATTCCTTATGATTGCTTGCGTACACTTCTCCTCCGTGCATTTCCACGATCTTTTTAACGATTGATAATCCCAACCCGCTACCGCCACCTTCTCGATCGCGCGACTTGTCTTCTTTATAGAACCTCTCGAAGAGATGAGGGAGGGACTCTGCGGAAATCCCGTTACCTGTGTCCACGATCTCGAACTGTATGCGGTTATTCCTCTGAGCCAGCTTGATTTGAATCGTTCCGCCTTCCGGCGTAAATTTAATGCTATTGTGAATGAGGTTGATCCATACCTGACTCATTAAATCTTCGTCCGCGCTGACCGTCAGCTCGGGCAATTCGACTTCCATTTCAATGCGCTTGCTCTGCCATTGCGGCTCGCAGCTCAGAATAAGATGACGGATCTGTCGATCTAAACGATATCTTTTCGCTTCGAAAGGATGTTGGTTGGATTCCAGAGAGGTCAGCTTAAGCAGATTGTCGCTCATTCTAGATAAGCGCTTGCTTTCCGTCTCGATAATACTCAAGTAGTGCTTGCGCGTCTCGGGCGATAAGTCATCGCGTTGCAGCGCTTGAGCGAAGCCGGCAATGGACGTAAGGGGAGACTGGATCTCGTGCGAGACGTTGGATATGAACTCTTGGCGCATTTCCTCCATCTGGTTGAGATCGGACACCATCTCGTTAAATCCCGTAACTAACGGCCCGAATTGCCCCATGAACCTAGGTGACATATCCAGTTTCACGTTGAAATTTCCTTTGGACAACTCTTTCATGGCATTAATCATTTCCAGAAACCAATCCATCTGACGACGAACCGGGGCGAAAAATATACGAACAAGGTTCATGGTCACGAAGATAATCGAAACGGCCAACACGACCGTTAAATACTGACGGAGTACGATATGCTCGAATTGGGGAAACCAAGTTCGATAGAATAATCCCATCAATAAGTAAGCAATTCCCCAGCTTGAGGCAAGCGCGGCATGAATAAATAGGATAAAGAGAAAAATAAACTTTTTGGGCGGTCTGAATTGTTTGCTTAATTCCTTCATGCGTTGGCGATTGACTTTGCTTTCTCGAATGGCATGCCTGAAATGGTTTATGTGGTGCCGACCCTCATGACGGTGATTTCTATTTCCTCGCCTCATGACGTTACCTCCAAGCGATAACCTAAGCCCCGAATCGTCGTTATCCGAAACCCGAATTGTCCGTCTGGAAATCGCTCCCTCAGCCGTTTAATATGAACGTCGACGGTACGTTCGTCCCCTTCGTAATCATAACCCCAGATTTGCTCGATCAGTTGCTCTCTAGAGAAGGTTTTGCCGGGATAGCTGGCCAGCTTAAATAATAGTTCGAATTCCTTCAGAGGAATCGTAATCGATTGATCGTCCGCAAGCAGGGTGAAGGTTTGCCGATTGAGCTGCAAGCTTCCGATAGTCACGTTCTGGGAGACGGAGATTCGATATCGTTTCAACAGAGCTTTGACGCGGGCTACGAGCTCGACCGGCTCGAACGGTTTCACCATATAATCGTCCGTCCCTAGTTGGAAGCCTTTAAGCTTCTGCGCGGTTTCTCCTTTGGCGGTCAGCATGAGTAAAGGCAATTCATAGTGCTCGCGCAGTTCCCGGCACAATTCCCAACCGTCCATCTGCGGCATCATAATATCCAAGATGACGAGATCCGCGGTGGTCGTTTCCAGCAATTGAAGGGCATGCACGCCGTTCGTCGCTTCCAGTACTTCTAATCCCTCTTGTTGGAGGAAAACTTTTACCAGCTCTCTGATGTGCGGATCATCGTCGACGACGAGAATTTTTGTCATGTTCGTCAGCTCTTTTCTTCTGGATACTGTTCATTCCGTATTGTCATTGATCCTATCATGCAACAGGTTTATGAACGGAATATGAACGGGCAATCCAACCATGTTACAATAAGTGGACAGAATGGATGGAGGGACACTACCGATGACAGACCTTTGGATCGATAATGAACGACTGACCAAACAAATTTCATTTTTGGTGGAAATCGATAAACTTAAAACCGTACTTCGTAAAACATTCCTTATCGACAAGAGCCGTCTGGAAAATACGGCAGAGCACAGTTGGCATGTATCTCTCATGGCCGTCGTACTACTGGAACACGCGAATGAACCTTCGCTTGATCTCAATCGAATTATCCGCATGCTGCTTCTTCACGATCTAGTGGAGATCGATGCCGGCGATACGTTCGCTTATGATTCGCAAGGTTATTTAGATAAAGAAGAACGCGAGCAGGCGGCGGCCGCAAGATTGTTCGGAATGCTTCCCGACGACGTGAAGGGAGAATGGATGACTTTGTGGCGCGAATTCGAGGACGGAACTACTCGAGAAGCGAAATACGCTGCGGCGCTCGATCGCTTGCAACCTGTCATTCATAACCATTATACAGGCGGAGTAAGCTGGAAGAAAAACGGAATCGTGAGGTCGCAGGTGCTTAAGAGGCTGGACCCCGTGAGAGAAACTTCGGATACGCTATGGAAATTCGCGCAAGAGATTATTCAGAGATCGATTGATATGGGTATTCTGTTTGACGATCCTACCGCCAAGGAGGTCTGAATATGCCACGACTTCAAGGTAAACTAGTCATGCTACGGGAATATCGCAAAGATGATCTGCCTTGGATGCGCCAATGGGTGAACGATCCGGATATCGTACATCAATTGTCGGACATTTTTCTGTATCCGCAAGCGCTTGAGTCTACCGAAGCTTACTTGGAATCGATGCTAGACGGCAGTTCGGATAGCAGAGGTTTCGTCATCGCGGATCCAGCGACGGAAGCTTATATCGGGCAAGTGAACTTGGATTCCATCGATTGGAAAAACCGGGTTGGCAAAATAGGGATCGTTATTGGATCAACGGACAATTTCGGTCGTGGATTCGGTACGGAAGCCATGAGATTGCTTATTGATTTCGCTTTTCTCGATATGAATTTGAACCGATTGGAGCTCGAGGTATACGACTTCAACGAACGTGCCATTCGATGTTACTTGAACTGCGGATTCATACAGGAAGGCCGATTACGGGAAAAGCTGTATAAGCAAGGCCGATACCTGGACGTGATTCAAATGGGTATGCTGAAATCGGATTGGAAAACGTTAAGAGGCGAACGTAAGCAACAGGTAGTCGTTCCAGATCCTACGCTGGTAAACGGAGAGGGAGAGGATACGCAATGATGCCCGAGCTCCGTCCCATTGCTCGATCTCCGCTGCGACTTCGGATCGGCAAATGGGCGTACACGTCGCGAAGGTATATGGAGTGGATGTTCGGTAACGTTAAGTTTGCCCGATTGAAAAGTGCTTCTGATTTGCCATACAACGTGAAGCACCACCGAACGCCTCTTCTCAGGAAGCTTGCAAATACGGAAATGTGGTTGCAGCACAACAAAATCATCAACCTTAAAGTCGCCGTTCCTCGCCTTAACGGGATTGTGCTTCGACCTGGCGAGACTTTCTCCTATTGGCGCTTGCTTGGCAAACCTACCCGGCGTAAAGGTTACGTCGACGGCATGATCCTATTCTGCGGCGAAGTTAGAACGGGCGTTGCGGGCGGTTTGTGCCAACTGTCCAATCTAATCTATTGGATGACGCTGCATACGGAGCTGACGGTCACCGAACGCCACCGTCATAGTTATGACGTGTTCCCGGATGCAGGACGTACCCAACCGTTCGGAAGCGGGGCTACTTGTTCTTACAATTACCGGGATTTGCGAATTACGAATCGTACTTCCGTGACTTATCGTTTGCAGCTGCAGTTGGATGGCGAATATTTGCTTGGTAGCTGGCAAGCCGATCAGCCTTCTCGTTATCGTTACGAGGTGAAGGAGAGGGGGCATGCAATTACCTCAGAACCTTGGGGCGGATATGTTCGGCATAATGCACTCTATCGGGACGTCTATGCTCTCGATGGAGATTGGCTGCGGGAAGAGGAAATTACGGAGAACCACTCTCTGATGATGTATTCGCCGCTGTTGAGCGAGGGCGAGGGCTAGATTCAATAGCATATTAGATTGATCACAGACAAGCGAGGCTGCTCCGTAAATCATTTTACGGGCAGTTTTTTTATGTAACGGCACGGTTTGCCGCTATTGAGTAAGCTTTATCGCCGTATTTGCTGACGAACGGCACCGCGTGCTGTTATTTCGAACATAATCGGACATTTCATTGTAACTTTGCTCGAATAGCGGCACCGGGTACCTCTATCATGGAACAATCGCAGCTTTGTATCGGAATAACGGCACCGCGTGCCGCTAGTCTGAAACCTTGTATCTATCGGAAGAGCCAAACTCAACGAAACAAATCGAAATAGTCCCAGGGGCGGTTACGGCATTCGGGTAAGTTCTGTTATAATTCTCCTATTCTAGCAAATGAAATGGGAGATTAGCCTATGAAACCTTGGGAGAAATCGGTAGCAGCCGTAATTGCGAGTCTATGTATCTTGGGAAGCTCTACGCTAGGTTCTTCATCGGCGATGGCGAACACTACTGAAATAAAAATCGTGCTGGATGATGTTCCGTTATCTATGGGAGTATCGCCTATCATTAAGAATAACGTTACGATGGTTCCTTTTCGGTCGTTGGCAAAAGCACTTGGCATCAAAGTCACTTGGGACAGTAAGACAAAGACGGTGCTAGCAAGTGGAGTGATTAATGGTGCGGAGAAAAATGTCAGCCTTCAATTAGGTCAAAAAACAGCTGTCGTGGACGGGCAATCTGTAGCCTTACTAACCGCTCCTCTTATGATGAATCAGCAGGTGTTCATTCCTCTTAACTTCTTCGGCACGCAATTCGGCGCTAAGGTCGGTTGGAGCCAACAGACGAATACCGTATCAATCACATCCGCGAAAAAAGCGATGCATCTTCGTGCCTTCTACGCCATGGGCTCGTTCGCTCAGCGCGAGAGAATCCAATCGATGGATTCCGTTGCATTCGGATGGGCAAGAATAGACGAGAATGGCGGGCTTACCCTAGAAGGAAAAGACTACTATTGGCCCGCAGCGGCAGGTGAGACGACACCGGAATCGCTTGTGAGCGATGCCGTCGCAAATGGGGCTAAGCCTTATCTCATGGTTTACGCTGTGGATGGTAAAGGCGAGTTGACGAAAATGCTTAGCGATGAGTCGTTAAGGAATAGCTCAATCGACAAGATTGTAAGCTTAGCGTCTGATCATGGTTTTGGCGGTGTGTTGCTTGATTTCGAAGGTCTCGGTTTGCGTCTTGATCCTTTAGGTCAGCAGAAGCTTCTTAATGATTACGTACAAGCGATCGACAAGAAGCTGGAAGCAGTAGGGGTTAAGCTTAGCTTGGCCGTTCCGCCTCCGAATAGCTCGTTCAAAGGTTACGATTACAAAACATTGAGCAAATTGGCCGATGATCTCGTCGTCATGGCATATGACTATAATCCTAAGGGAACGCCAGACCATACGCCCGAACCCTATGCCAAAGTGGAGGAGGCCATCACTCAAATGCTGCAAGCGGGAGTGCCGGCCAATCAAATCATTCTCGGTATTAGCCTATGGAGCGAGACGACGGGGACGGTTGACGATAAACTCGGTCTTGCCAAGCGCTATGGATTAAAAGGAGCTTCCTTCTGGAGGCTAACATTTTACGGAAATGACTTTGCAACAGCTATCGATAACGTCGTTGAGAAAGTAGGAAAGTAAGTTGTCGTTTGATCAAGTTTTGCGGAAGTACTTTAAGCATGGACGTTGGACGATCACGGAAGGATTATCGGGTTGGAACAACACGACAAGGTTCGTCGAAACGGAAGAAGCTCGATGGGTACTACGGATCTATGAGACTCACCAGGATGAAGCTAAAATCCGTTATGAGCACGAGATTTTGCTAGTGCTGAATGAACAGCCATTGCCTTTCCAGGTTCCGATGCCCGTTCGATGCTTGGATGGCGGCACAATAGTTAGGCTAGAGGATGGAAGCGGGAGACTCGCGTGCTTGTTCACGTATATAGAGGGGCAACGTCCGGATGAAGGAAGCTTAGGCATCGGATATGCATTCGGGGTAGTTACGGGACAATTGAGCAAAGCTCTTGCGAACGTAAAGGTCGTGAGTCTGCCTTTATATCCGCCGTACTATGAGATGGATTCATCTCATCCGTTATGTACATCCGAACGAGTTACTGCTTTCTGTTCTGCGCCGCCTGTCGAATTCATCGAAGTAGCCGAAGATTTGCAAGCTATCAGTTCAGCGATACTGAGTTTCCGAGCACTCTTGCCCCAATTCCGAACGTTGCCGCATCAACTCATTCATGGCGATATTAACCACTCGAATTCACTTGTCGCTAGCGCAGACAGCAACCGACTTGCTGCCATTCTAGATTTTGAGTTCTGTACACGGGATTTGCGGGTAATGGAGATAGCCGTTATGATATCGGGCTTTCTTAATAGCAATGATGTCATGGCGAAGATAGAACGATATCTACAAGGCGTAGGGGAACAATTGCGATTAGATCGCTCCGAGATCGAAGCGATTCCTTCACTCGTAAGACTGAGAAACTTAGACGTATTCCTGCATTTCCTTGGCCGTTATTGGGATGGAGTGGACGATCAGAAGGTTCTTCTTGAGCAAAGTCGATCCGTACACGATGGATTGTCTGAGCTAGAGCGGATCGAGAGTGAGTTGTCTCAGCTTTGTTCTCGTTATTTAACGACGTAAAATATCGGAAGATAAGGAAAGACGTATTCGACTCGATTTGAGCGAATGCGTCTTTTCTTTATTTGAACTTTAGATATCCATAAAAGGAAATGTTGGGTAATTTCTCGAAGGTTAGTGGGAGAAATATTGAAGATCGCGAGTATATTGATACGTGAAATCAGCCGATACCAAAGTATTCAGGGGGATGTTCATCATGGAAGTATTACTAAAAATCCTACTTAGCACATCTATTATTTATGCAATATCCTTTGTATTCAAAACCTTCACGACGAACAAGTTTGATAGAGTATTTATGCCGAAACATCAAAAGTCTTTGCAGAATACTTTTTTAATTGTTTTTCTTATATTTGTTTTCATTTTATATGGAATTTACTTCGCTGCATTATATCAGAAAATTATTGAATTAAGGTGGTTGAAGCATACATCTGATGCTATAGAGACAATATATTTTATATATTTTATCGGGATTTTGTATATAGTAATTCTTTGCTTGATGAAATTCATTAACAGAAAGAATAAAGAATGGAATTTTAAGATTTCAGAAAAGACGTTAAATAAAGTGTTCTTTACAGTTTTTCTTTTGAATATATTTGTTTATTCTATAATGCTTCATGATGTGTACTTCTCAGTTGATACAAACAGAGATAAAAATATATGGATCAGCAATATGATAAGTTGCATCTTTGTTTTCTTAATATTCTCTTACTTACTCATGAAGTCAAATAGCTATTTATTGGGGATAAGCAAAAGGCATTGGAAGTATGTATTATCTCCCACACCGGCTGATATTAAAGAGAGGCATTTGTATGTCCTCTATTCTTTAACTCCAACTACTTTAGTATTATCTGATAATCCAGAAAGTGAATCTTATCCCACTAGTGTGTATTTATATGACCTAAATAAAAATACATACGTATATTTTAATAGAGTTGTGAATTTACAGTGATTAGAACTAATCTAATCAGCATTTTGATTGTTTTTCGGTGAAGCGACTGGATTCATATAACACATTATTCGTGTTACTTGCCGTTGGTCCTTGGACCGAACAGAGTATAGAAGTTAGAATTCGATTAATAACTGCAATTACATTATGGAATTATTAAAGAAAAGAAGTGATGGTGTGAAACCATTTCCAGAAGAGTGTGAATTTATTGATTTGTTTGAAACAGAACCCCATTTATTAGATCCGGACTCTCCGTTTTTTTATAACCACCTAACTTACATGTTAGAAAGAGCGAATGGTATTATCTATTTTGAATTAGAGCCAGGATGCCATTCTGCCACATTTATTTGGAAGGACAAAAACGACAAAACTATAGTCGATTTGGATCTCCGAAACATTAAGGGATTAGAGATTGAGAAGAGAAACGGACTTGAATTTCTCCGTTTTTTATTCCATGAAGATCAGGAATTGAAGGACTTGATCATTAAAACAAAACCGGAAATATCGGTTTTATGGGGAACAGAAGGATTTTAGGATTTTAATACGTGACTACAAGAAAGTAATGCGAAATCTTGAAAGAGAGGAGCAAAGTCATGAATATTATTACACCCTCTAAAGAAAGGCATGTAGAAGTTAGAAAAATCATATTAGGGAGAAGTCTATGAAAAATCTCATCTCTTTTCTGAACGAACATAAAGTCGACCACGAGATCATCCAGCACGAAGTTTCCATTCAATCCGCACAGGATGGAGCAGATTATTTCGGAATTGAAATCGGTCAAACGGCCCCAACGTTAATTCTCAAATCGGAAGACAGCTACTATGCGATCATTATCTCGGGGGACTATGGACGGATAGACTTCGAGAACCTGATGATGATATTGAACTGCAATGAACTCAAATTAGCCAAACCCAAGGAAGTAGAACAAATAACGGGTTGCACAATAGGGAACGTCCCTTTAATCGGGCACAATCTACCGACAATCATAGACCGACAACTGCATAGATACGCCTATATTTATGGTGGAACGGGAATACACAACTCAACGCTGAAGATCAGCCCTGTTGAAGTAGAGAAATTAAATCAGGTTGTCGCTTTTGTTCGTTAGCCAAATATACAAATTAATCGCGAGGAGTTAACACGCATGACGAAAAATCCCTCCGTTCCAACACTATATTTCGACGGTTCATTTATTGATGTGTTATGGGATAATCACGACGCGGCGGTTAGTTGGTTTCAGAAGCACTTAGGCTGGGATGTTCAACGACAGGAGTTATGGAAACCAGACCCCAGATGCACGCACGGCAAAATGACTCAAATGAACTGGGGAACATGGCTGGTTTCAAGCCTTTCGAATGAACGGTTGCCTCATCACTATACGGAACGCGGAACGATCGATCCGAATGTTCGCTTGTGCTGGAGAGTTCGAAACCTTAAAGAGCTGCATCGCAATTATCAGAATAGCGGTATTCGCGTAACAGACATACATAGCGGACCCGGACTTACGCATTATTTTGATTTCTGGGCTACCAACGAAGGCATTCGACTAACCGCACAGGAAGACAGCAGCGTCGATTCAGACGGATTCTTCCCATCCTGGAACCGGATTGGAGTTCGGGATCTAGATAAATCGGTAGAATGGTACAACCATCATCTGGGGATGGAAGTAGACGCGGATTATCGTGAGCACGGTTATGTCATCATGAAATTAAAGTTAAATCATCAACCGGAAGGACATTCTCTGTGGGTGCTTGAGCAGCTTTCCGAAGAAGCCGCTTCAGGCAAGGTGGACGGTCCCGTTCGTCTTAGTTGCTGGGTCAAGGAGCGGGAGGATTTTTTTAACTATCATCGCTATTTGATCAACAGCCGCATCGATACTTCGGAGATTGGCGGTTTTCTTACGCGAGGGATGGTTAGTTTTCATTTCTATGATCTAGATGGCAATCGTTTGAACATAAGCAGTATGTGATAGGAGTAAAAGCGAACATGATTATGCACAATCTCCCCTTGGAAAATAAACCGATAACGAGCAAGAGAGCAGGAGGGTGGCCAACCGTAGCTTCCGTTCTTTTCGGTGTCGTTGGGGTTATTTTTGCCCTATTATGGCCAACCGTCAGGAATCTTCAGCATTCGACAGGATTTCCAATCCAATGGCCATTTGTTTCATTCATCCTACTGCTGCTCGGATCTGCCACATGGTTATTGGTGAAAGCACGTAAGAGACATTCAAGAAGAAGCTTAGTCATGACAATAGGAGTAACCCTAGTTGTCGGACTATTATTATTCGAAAGTACAATCTACCTTGCGCATGAGCGGGTTATTTTCATGCAGCCCAAATTAAGCGAGAACGGAAGAGAATACGTAAAGAACGTATTCCAGAATGTCGAGGAGATATCGATCGAAACGAACGACCAGATCGCATTAAAAGGCTGGATCATCCGAAACGCCATAGAGGATAAAGCACCGTTAATGATCTACTTCGCAGGTAATAACGATAATGTGCCTCCTATTTTTTTAACACAATTAACGGGATTAAATATTGCGTTCGTCAACTATAGGGGATATGGCCTTAGCGAAGGAACTCCAAGTGAATTCAAGATTAAAGAGGATAGTTTAACGTTCTATGATACTCTCGTGCAGAACGAACACGTAGACAACGGGCAAATCATTATCGCAGGAAGAAGTTTAGGCTCGGGTGTTGCCACTTATTTGGCCAGCAATCGGGCAGCGAAAGCCGTTATTCTCATCTCGCCTTACGATAGCATGAGCCGTGTCGTTCATGACATGCTTCCGATGTACCCTCAGGTACTTTCGAATACGCATTTTGATTCCTATCGATTAGCGCCTGCCATCTCCGCGCCTGTTCTGAGCTTTATTGCAGAGCAAGACACAACGGTGATTCCCGAGCGATCCGAATCATTGCTAAAGCAGTGGGCTGGAGATAAACATACCGTATACGTACCAGGGGCTAACCATAATAGCATTATGAGTTACCCGATTATTGTAGAAGAGACAATCAAATTCCTTGATGGTGTTCTCGCAAGGAACTAATCGTTCTCCGAATGGGCAGAAAGGTGATCCAACTGGACTATTTAGCAATCATTCTCGTTATTCTATCCGGGTTATTCCATTCCCTCTGGAACCTGTTCACGAAGAAAAGCGTCAATAAAAACGTGTTTCTCTGGTTCTGCCAATGGGCGGCTATTCTCATTTTTCTCCCCGTTGTTATCTTCGAAATCCCTACGATAGAACAAGTGCCAACATCTGGCTACTTCCTTATCCTAGCTAGTATACTTCTTCATGGCGCATACGTGCTCTTGCTTGCCAAGTCCTATACAATAGGGGACATGTCGCAGGTGTATCCGATCATGAGAGGAACAACTCCTTTGCTTGTGCCTATCTTCGGCGTACTTCTGCTTAACGAAACCGTTCATTGGCTAGGATGGATTGGCATATTGTTCATCGTCAGTGGAATCGTGATTGTCGGAGACCGCAAAAATAAGGGTTTTCGTAAAATTGTCGACAAGTCTATCTTATTAGCCGTATTAGTGGGGATTATGATTACTTCCTATACCATAGTGGACAAAGTCACCTTGCAATACATCCCGGCGTTTACGCTTAATGAGGCGACTAACATTGGCAACATGCTGGCATTGACTTATGTAACGATGAAGTCGCAAGCCATTCGCCAGGAATGGAAAGTGAATTGGAAGACCATCCTACTTGGGGGATTGATTGCTCCCGGAGGATATATTCTGTTCTTGAAGGCTCTGGAATTCATGCCTGTCTCGCAGCTAGCTCCGATGCGGGAGATTGGAACCGTGTTCGGCACGTTGATGGGAATCTTTATTCTTCATGAACGACAGGGAGGAAGCCGCATCGTCGCCTCGGTGTTGATAACGGGCGGTATTATTTTACTGGCGCAATAATAGGGTATTTACATTTCTATAAAAGTAGATATACTCTAACCATGGATACTTTATCGATTATTAAAGCACTGTCCAATGAGACGAGATTCAAAATCTTGGAATGGCTGAAGGATCCGGAAACGCATTTCGGACCTCAGAGCCATATGCCGAGCGATTGCGACTTTCACGGCGGCATCTGCGTCGGAGCCATCGCCGATAAAGCCGGTCTAGCCCAGTCGGTCATCTCCGGTTACTTGGTCAAAATGCAGAAGTCAGGCCTGCTTGAGTCCAGGCGCCATTGCCAATGGACTTATTATCGTCGCCACGAAACCGGCATTCAGCAATTTAAGCAGCGACTCCTCGAGGAGATATAGCTTGATATACTTTCAAGCTAATTTCTTGCAATATGTATATCTAAATATATATATAACTAGATATACAATAGAGACATGAACCCATTGGAGGGAATAAAGTGGACAAAACAAACACAACTCAACAATCGAAATTACATTCGGTGGATTCTCTTTTTAAGCCATTCACATTAGGAAAGCTGGAGCTGTCTAATCGCATCGTAATGGCCCCGATGACCCGAAGCTTCTCGCCGGACGGTGTTCCCGGACCGGATGTAGCCGCCTATTATAGACGTCGGGCGGAGAATGGGGTCGGCTTGATCGTGACGGAAGGAACATTAATCGATCATCCTGCGGCAACGGGAGATCCTAACGTTCCTAACTTCCATGGCGAGAAAGCTCTTGAAGGATGGGCTAATGTCGTAGCAGCCGTTCATGAAGCGGGAGGTCGAATCGTTCCGCAGCTGTGGCATGTCGGTATGACGCGCCGCAACGGCTCGTTGCCGCATCCGGAAGCTCCATCCATTGGACCGTCCGGCCGTACGCTTAAAGGCGATCAATTAAACGAGCCGATGACGAAAGAGGATATAGACCAGGTTATTCGGGCTTTCGCTCAAGCGGCGGCAGATGCCAAAAGAATTGGATTTGACGGAATCGAGATCCATGGGGCGCACGGATACTTGATAGATCAGTTTTTCTGGGAAAGAACCAATCAACGCACAGATGAATATGGAGGCAGCATGATTGCGCGTACGCGCTTTGCCGCGGAAATCGTTAAAGCGTGCCGCCTTGCGGTAGGACCGGACTTTCCGATTATTCTGCGGATGTCGCAATGGAAAACGGCTCAATATGAAGCAAAGCTTGCTTCAACGCCTGAAGAGTTGAAACAATTTTTGGAGCCGCTTGTTGAAGCTGGCGTCGATATTTTCCATTGCTCGACTCGTCGCTTCTGGGAGCCTGAATTCGAGGGTTCGAAGTTGAACTATGCCGGATGGGTGAAGAAGCTGTCAGGCAAGCCTACGATTACGGTTGGTTCGGTCGGACTCGATGAGGAATTCCTTGGAGCGTTTCAGGGCAAAGGTGCAGGTTTAGCAGATCTTAACGAATTGCTGGAACGGCTGGATGATGAGGAATTCGATCTCGTCGCCGTCGGACGCGCTTTATTAGTGGATCCTGCCTGGGCCAGTAAAGTGCGTGAAGGCCAGTTCGATAAGCTTGTCCCGTACGATGGGGAAGCGTTAAAAACATTATATTAAGAAAGAAAAGGAGCCCTTCATCTGGCTCCTTTTTTCATGCTAAGCTAAGGCAACAAGTTTTGATTTCTGCAATTTAAGGGATAGTTATTGAAGGAAACGAAAGGTAATTTGTCGAAAATATATCGATGGAATTAATTAGAAAAATTCGGTAAATGAGGAATGTGGAGGATGGTATGCGATGACCCGTCTGCGTAAAATTACCTTTGTATTTCCGAACACGAACGAGAAGGAATACGAATGGAACAGCTTCTTCAATCGATTGATTTCAGATGTGCCTACGGCTCAATCTAACGTGATTGTTCCTTCATTTTCAGACACTGCGATGCCTAGTACTGGGTTTCTAGTGGGATTAAGTCCATCTCCTACCATTCTTCTGGAGACCGAAGTGAGCATTCAATTAAAGCTAGGGAACATCGAGATCACGAATGATGCTTCAGCCAACAACGATCAATCCTTGTTGAACGCCGAGAGCAGTACAACAATCAAGATGAATTCTACTGCTAGAGCAAATACGATCTCTTATCTCTACGAACAGCTGAAAGGCAGAATTATCGGAATCGACCATACAGGCGTAAACGTCCCTGCAGCAACGACAGAGCAATCCGTTTGGGACGAATTTATGTCTCGGCTTTCAGGCATATGCAACCTCTATCGGTACCCTGGGCAACAATGGCCTTTTATTATTCCGGCGGACGACAAGGAGTATGACACTGAGATTTCCAATTTTAATGTAAAAAGAACACCAAAGTTCGAGATCGTCTACGATACGTATACGGATAAGCCTATTTTCCAATTTGCTCTCGAAACCAATATAACCAAGGAAGAGTTAGAAAGTATTTTCCCAGAGCCTATCGGATTTGCCATTCCAGGATTGTCGGACATATTCCGATCCGTTGTAGTTCAGTCTCCATGGGAGGATGAGGTTGTTTTTCGTTTTGATTTATATTACAAGCCTACTTCAAAGGAGCTTACGGATTGGGAAACTGGTGAATGGCTAGTGCGGGAAGGCGGACGGGTGAAGAGTGAAGTTCAGGACAAGGATTATGTCATCTCGAACGATAAAAGCAAGATCGACAAACAAGTCGTTCTCGATTATTTAGCCAGGAGTTATTGGGCGAACAAGAGGGAACCCGAACGCACTCTGAGAGCGATCGAAGCCTCGGATTGTTACGGCATTTACCATCATGAGAAGCAGGTTGGTTTCGCGCGAATTGTTACGGACGGAGCTACGATGTTTTACTTATGCGATGTGTTCGTTCTAGAGGAGTATCAGGGACAAAGCCTCGGGAAGAAACTGATCGAAACGATTGTTAATGACGTGAAATATGAGTCGTTAATGGGAATGTTGGGGACTTTGGATGCTCACGGATTGTATGAACAGTACGGTTTTATTAAAGATTCAGACCGTTTCATGAAGCGACCTCCCACGTGGGCAAACGTGCCGAATGGGTAGTGAGATCGCACGTTTGTTGAATTCCTTCGCCATGAATGATAAAGTGATACCATACCCGACTTACTAAGTTGGAATTACTGGAGGCGGAGTGTTCACATGTCTAAAATCGCGAAGAATCTGACGGATCTCATCGGAAATACGCCATTGCTACAACTAACGAACTTCATGAGTCTACACGAAGCCGAAGCCAACATCATAGCTAAGCTGGAATACTTTAACCCGGCTGGCAGCGTCAAAGACAGAATAGGTTTTGCGATGATTAAAGATGCCGAAGACAAAGGCATAATCAATAAGGAAACAGTCATTGTAGAACCGACGAGCGGCAATACGGGAGTTGGACTTGCGTTCGCCGCCGCAGCGCTAGGTTACAAATTAATCATAACGTTACCGGAGAGCTTCAGCCTGGAGCGTCGGAAGCTACTGCTCGCGCTTGGCGCTCAATTGGTTCTGACCCCTGCGAACGAAGGGATGGCAGGAGCGATTCAGAAAGCGGACGAGATAGCGGAATCGTTACCCAACGCATACGTGCCGCAGCAGTTCAAGAATCCCGCAAACCCGGCCATTCACAGAACGACGACGGCTGAAGAAATCTGGAGAGATACGGACGGTGAAGTAGACATCTTCGTAAGCGGAGTCGGATCGGGTGGAACGATCTCCGGCGTAGGACAAGCTTTGAAAGCGAAAAATAGCGCAGTGAAAATCATCGCCGTCGAGCCAAGCGATTCCCCCGTACTCTCGGGAGGGAACAAAGGGGTCCATAAGATTCAAGGGATCGGAGCCGGATTTGTCCCTGATAACTACGATGCATCGGTTGTCGACGAGATCTATCCAGTCAAGAACGAGGAAGCGTTCGAGACCGCTAGGAAATTAGCCGGTACGGAAGGATTGCTCGTCGGGATTTCATCCGGGGCAGCAGCTTACGCAGCATTACAAATCGCCAAGAGACCTGAGAACAAAGGCAAGAATATCGTAGTCATCTTACCGGATACAGGCGAACGTTACCTATCGACTCCTCTGTTCCCGGAAGCATAATCAACAACAATGCCCAGCTCCCTAATAACGGCGCTGGGCACTTTTATTTCGCCGGAAAACTTACCTTACAAACGGGAGTTGAGCAGGAATGAACTTATTCATCGTTGATGCTTTTACAGATGAGCCATTCAGAGGAAATCCAGCCGCAGTCTGTTTGCTTGATTCCGCGAAGTCGGATGTTTGGATGCAGAACGTCGCAGCCGAAATGAACTTGTCCGAAACCGCATTCCTGATTAGAAGGGATAATGACTACTCGCTGAGATGGTTTACGCCTAGCGCTGAAGTGGACTTATGCGGACACGCGACTCTTGCAAGCGCCCATGTGTTATGGGAGGAAGGGCTTAGCTTGGACAGCGAGCTTTCTTTTATGACTAAGAGTGGATTGTTGACGGCAACCAAAGGCGAAGATGGAATCAACTTGCTGTTCCCGCTGGAAATCGAACAGGAATGCGAAGTGCCGGAGAAATTGGTCGAAGCGTTGGGTATTCCTTGTACATACGTCGGCAGAAACCGTTTCGATTACCTTGTAGAAGTAGATAATGAGGAGCTCGTTAGACGGTTGAAGCCGAATTATCACCTTCTGCAATCTATCGAGACTAGGGGGATTCTCGTAACAAGTAAATCGGACAGGCCGGGGATCGATTTCGTATCCCGGTGTTTCTTCCCGGCAATCGGCGTCAATGAAGATCCGGTTACGGGCTCTGCTCACTGCTGTCTCGGTCCCTATTGGCAAGCCAAGCTGAATAAATCCGAGATGGTCGCTCAACAGTTATCAACCCGACAAGGCACGTTAAAGCTGAAGATCGTTGAAGACAGGATTATCATGACGGGACAAGCCGTTACTACGCTTAAAGGACGGCTTATAGGGGAGCGTGGCTAACCATGGAGATTATATTGGTTTTATTTGGGTTAATCGTAGTTATGGTGGCTTATTATATTTTAATTCTCGTAATCAAGAACGCTATCGATACTTCCAATACCTCCAAGAAATTGGATGTCTTAATCGACGAGATGAGATTGTTGAGAAAAGAGATTCGAGAGAACAAGCATATTATCGATAAGAAGGTTTAATGTCCATAGTAAAAAGAACCGCCATTCGCAGCTAATAAGGAGCGCGAATGACGGTTCTTTTTCAATGAGCTTTATTCCTGATTCCCCGAAGGTTTTCCCCACTTGATCGCCCATATATCCATTGCCTTTAGTACCTCTCGAAACTCGATACCGCTTTGCGTTAATGAATATTCAACCTTCACGGGAACGGTAGGGAATACTTCACGTCTAACGACTCCCGTCTCCTCCAACAACCGAAGGGTGTCCGTGAGAGACTGCGTTTTGATAATTTGAATGTTTCTTTGAAGCTGCATAAATCTTGTTGTCCCTTTGGAAAGCTCGGCGATTACAAGAAACGCCCACTTCGCGCCAAGAATGGTTAAGGCATTACAAATGTGAGGGAATGATTTGTCTTCTTGTTCCAACTGAATAGTCATCTCATTTACACCCACTTACTAAAGTATAGTTAATCCTGATTACTGGATAATGTCAAAATGTTTTGCCTTCTTACATTATGTGAGTGAGCTAAATATAATGTCAATCAAGAGCTGCATCTTTTATGTTAATCCAAACGTTCGCAGTGGAGAGAGGGCTGGTATTTATGAAAAAACGAAGCGTGTTCCTTCTTGCATTAGGAGCATTCGTGGTGGGGACTTCCGAATTGATCGTCGGCGGGATACTAAAGCCGATCGCGGACGATTTGCAAATCTCCATAGCTCTTGCCGGACAATTAGTGACCGTGTTTTCTTTAGCGTTCGCCATCGGTGCGCCTGTTGTCGTGGCAATTACAGCTCGCATGGAGCGCAAGAAGCTTCTAATTGGATCACTCGCCTTATTTATCGTCGGTTGTCTGGCGTCCTACGGAAGCTCGGAATACTCCCAGTTAATGCTTTCCAGAGTTATTGTTGGCGTGAGTGCAGGTGTGTTCACGATAATCGCTTTCAGCTCAGTCGCCAAACTTGTTCCTCCGGATCAAATCGGGAGAGCGGTGGGCACGGTAGTCCTTGGGGTCAGTTGCTCAATGGTATTAGGCGTACCGTTGGGAATTGCCGTAACGAAATGGATGAATTGGCAGGTCGTCTTTGCTGCGCTTGCGATTGCCGCTCTTATCGTAATGTTGTTAATGCTACGTTTCTTATCTGAGATCGAAGGCGATGTGCAGATTCCATTCAAACAACAGTTCACCGTACTTCGTAATCCTGTCATTGTCACGGGGCTATTGTTTTCCTTTTTCTTCAGCACGAGCAGTTCGGCCATGAATAGTTATGTTACGCCATTTATGGAGTCGATACTTCATCTCAATGTAACGGAAATCGGCTATATGATGCTTGTGATAGGAATCTTTAGCGTCATTGGCTCGCGAATGGGAGGTATATGGGCGGATAAATGGGGGACCGTTCGCATGATGAGTGGCGGAATGGCCATACTGGCTATTTCCCTCGCCTTGCTTCCCCTATTCGTGGCTTACGTTGCCGTGGGGTTAAGCTTGATCGTCGTCTGGATCTTCGCCATGTCCATGACCATTCCGGCTATTCAGACGTATTTCATCCAACAAGCACCACAATCTTCTAACCTTGTACTTGGATTAAATACTTCGGTACTTCATCTTGGAGTTGCTGCGGGAGCGGGAATAGGAGGATTGGCCGTGGATGCGACTTCGACGGTCTTGAATAACCCTTGGGTAGCAAGCGGTGCCGCTGCGATCAGCTTGGTTATGGCAATCGTATCCGCATCGCGCCGAAGAGAAACCGCCATCTGATCGATGGCGGCTTTTAGTCAAACGGTCTATATGGACTGCGTAGCTCGGGAAGGGGAGCGAAGATACGAATAAGCACAGGCGATCGAGGCGAGGACGATAAACGCCAACCCCCAATAAATATTGCCGTAAGCGTGCGCTAGAGAATAATGCTTTTGCCACCCGAGAGCGCTAGCCGTCATGGCAACCCCGAACGCTCCGCTGAAAAATTGAAGCAATTGGAACAATCCGAGTCCAGATCCGATCTGCGACGGTAGCAGAATCCGCGACATCTCATTGGAAATGCTGCTTGTTAGAATAGTAAATCCAACGCTTAACAGCATATAGATGAAGATAATCGCAATATAAGTCGTACTCGCAAATAAGGCGAATAATATGACGGAAGCAAGCACAAGTAGAGGGATGTAACGAATGAACGAACGGTTTCCCTGCAAGTCGATGATCCGGCCGACTCGACGAGAGATGAGCATCGCTAACAATGCCCCTGGGAAAATAACGAATCCGGCTTCAATTGCGTTAAGCCCGAATTGATTCACTAAAATTTGAGGCATAAGAAATAACGTCGCGAAGCTGCATATATACCCGGCTATTCCTACTGCGGATAAAGACAAGTATTGACGGTTACGGAATAAGGCGGGCTGAACGAACGGTTGAGCAGCCGTTCGGATTCTAATGATGAATAAGAGGACAGCAACGACACCCGATGCGAGCGCAATCCAAGTTTGATTCGTAAGAAATAAGAGCAAGCTTGTCGTTCCAACGCCAGCTAACAGAGCACCCAATGAGTCGAAAGAACCTTTGGTCGGCTTTTCCTTCGGAATGAGTTTCGCGTAGAGAGGGATCAGAAATAGCGTGATTGCCGTAACGACGAACAAATAATGCCAGCCCCAATATTCGATAATCGCTCCGCCAACGACGGGTCCGAGTCCGAAACCTAGGGATGCTGCCGACATGACCGTTGCCATTGCCTTACCGCGCCTTTCCAGAGGCACGTAACGGGAGATCAAGATTAAGGATAATGCGGGAATGGATCCCGCGCCGGAAGCTTGAACGATCCGAACGACGAGCAGCCATAGAAAGCTATCGCTGAAATAACCTGCCACGGCCGCAAGGCTGATTGACAGAATGCCGATAATGAATAACCTGCGTATAGGAACAAAATCGGATAGTCGGCTATACGTAATGGATGAAATCGCGAATACGATGGAATATCCCGTGACGATCCAAGAGGTCGAAGTTGCGGACAAGCTGAAAGCGCGAGAGACGTCGGGCAGCGCTAAGTTGAACATCATCGTATTCATAATAACCAGCACGACGGATATCCCCAATAAATAAGTCAAGGCATTTTCACGTATGGCGGGCTGATGATCTGCCGTAAGCGGAACGCTCTTAGGCAAAGTGACTGACATATCGTTCCCTCATTTCCATGTTTCATTATTCGATTGTTATCGAACAATAGAAATATAGCATGAGATATGGTAATATGCAATCAATACCTTTCAAAAGGAGGCCGCAAGTTGAAAAATTTATTTCACCCGGACAAAGACGACATCCATTTGTCCTCCGTTCTATATGCTTTAAGCGATCCTGTTCGGCTGTTCATCGTATCGGAAATCCGCAGATTAGGTGAGCGCTCCTGCGGCGATATCGACGTTCCCGTCGTGAAATCCACGATGTCCCATCATGCCCGAACGCTTCGCGAAGCAGGCGTTCTGAATGTTCGAATACAAGGCACCCAGAGAATGTTAACCTTGCGCGAGGATGATCTGGAATCCAGATTTCCGGGATTGTTGTTATCCATCCTAGATGCATATGATCGCAACGGAGAGCCTATCTCATCCCATACATCCGAATAATTCACATACCAAGAAGATCGCGGTTGCTTCCGCGATCTTCTTCCGTGTTTTGTTCCGACAAAAAGTGATAGGAAGGAAGAGGGAAATTCAAATCGGCATTGAATATTATTAAAGGGTTGTTAATAACGTTAATAGAGAGGAGGGGCAGCCATGTTTCATTACCGTGATGCAACTTTCGCGGATTTCAAACAGATCGCCTCTTTTCCGCAAAGCAAGGAAGAGCAATTTTACATGTATCCGAAAGGGATTTATCCTCTCACCGCAGAGCAACTAGCTGAAGCGGCGACAGGGAGAACCTCCTTGACGGTCATTACGGATTCGGAGGAAGTCGTAGGCTATAGCAATCTCTACGATGTGATCTCCGGTGAGCAATGTTGGATCGGCAACGTGATCGTTCGACCTGCGAGCAGAGGAACAGGGTTAGCCGGCTTCTTGATTCAAACGATGATTCACAGAGCGGCGGAAGAGCTTCAAGTCAAATCCGTACATCTCGTGTGTCATAACACGAACTCCCGCGCGCTATTGTTTTATCATAAGTTAGGGTTTGTTCCCTACGATATTCGACAAATTGACGATACTCCTCACGGCACGATCGCCGGAATCAAAATGAGGATCGAGGTTGAAGGACAGGTGATTCTATGACTAGGACTTTAATGATTAGCGACATACATGGCTGCATCGAGCCTTTGAACCGAATGTTAGAGGAAGTTGGTTTCAATCGTTCAACCGACCGGCTTGTCTTGCTGGGGGATTACGTAGACAGAGGACCTAAGAGCAAAGACGTCGTTGCCCGAGTCATGGATTTAGTGAATAACGACGGGGCAATTGCCTTGCGCGGAAACCACGATCAAAGATTGGTAGATCTGATCCGCACCAACGATTCTCTCATCCAATCCAAGTTCATGGAGCATGGTGGCATCCAGACCTTACATAGCTACTGCGATTTCATTGGCAAAGACATCGATAAGGATAAGCTGCAACATGCGAGAGACCACATATCGTCTAACTATGAACACCATATCGCTTTTCTGAACGAGCTGCCTTATTATTACGAGGACGACAACCATATTTGCGTCCATGCCGGGTTGAACCCGCATTACGCGAATTGGAAAAACCAGCCTGCATACGACTTCATGTACATTAAGAACGATTTTATTAAAGCTAAGACGAGGGTTGCCAAGAAAGTCATCTTCGGACATACAAGAGCCATGGAAATCCACGATTCCTCGGACGTTTGGTTTGACGAAGACAAGATCGGCATTGACGGCGGCTGCGCGTACGGACTGCAGTTAAATTGCTTGATCTATGAAGAAGGCGAGTATTCTACGAAGACGATAAAAAATAGTTAGACTATGGGGCTATTGCAAAGATCACCTTCTTGATAATCGTGATAAACGAGGTATGGAGAGGAAGGTAAAGCTTATGGAAACGTTCGGTAGGGGATGCTTGTACTTGATTGTCGGTTTCATAGTCATTATGATTCTTGCTTTTATAACCCAAAGTACGATTCAAATCCCATGGTTCTTACTCATTCCAATAATCGTGTTCGTATTCTGGTTGGCCAGCAAAAAAAACAAAAAGTGAGGGATTACCCTCACTTTTGTGCTATTCATGGGGATGGATCATCTGCTCCGGGCGAACGATCGAATCGAATTGTTCTTCGGTAAGCAATCCGCTTCGCAACGCCGCTTCTTTTAACGTAAGACCTTCCTTGTGGGCGGTCTTGGCAATCGTCGCGGCGTTCTCGTATCCAATGTGCGGATTAAGCGCGGTTACGAGCATCAAGGAACGTTGCAGATGGCTTCGAATAACGTCAAGATTCGCTTCGATACCGACGGCGCAATTATCGTTCCAAGATTGGATAGCATCCGCAAGAAGCCTCGTCGATTGCAGGAAGTTGAAGATGATGACCGGCTTGAACACGTTCAGCTCGAAATTGCCCTGGCTAGCGGCGAAACCGATCGTTACGTCATTGCCCATCACTTGCGCGACGACCATCGTCATCGCTTCAGATTGGGTAGGGTTAACTTTGCCTGGCATGATCGAGCTTCCGGGTTCGTTAGCTGGAATCGTTATCTCGCCGATTCCGCTCCTTGGTCCGCTTGCCAGCCATCTAACGTCGTTGGCGATTTTCATTAAATCCGCAGCCAGCGCTTTCAATGCGCCATGGACATGTACGAGCTCATCGTGGCTCGTAAGCGCATGAAACTTGTTGCTTGCGGTTAAGAACGTCTTCCCGCTTAGTTCGCTAAGCTTCTCCGCAACCTTCGAACCGAAGGAGGGATGGGCATTAATCCCCGTTCCTACTGCCGTGCCCCCGATCGCAAGCTCTCGTAAGTATTCCGCGCTATCCCGAATCATTCGATGCGACTTGTCGAGCATCCTTACCCAGCCGCTCATCTCTTGGCCAAGCGTTAACGGCGTTGCATCTTGAAGGTGTGTTCGGCCGATCTTGATTACGTCCGAGAACTGCTCGCTTTTGGCATCCAACGTGCTCTTCAACTTGTCGATCGCGGGGAGTACTTGGTCTTCGATCGCGATCAGCGCGGCGATATGCATAGCCGTCGGAAAAGTATCGTTAGAGCTTTGGGACTTATTCACGTCGTCGTTCGGATGAACTCGTTCTTCGCTGCCTTGTTCGGTCAATAACTGGTTAGCCCGATAGGAGATGACCTCATTAACGTTCATGTTCGACTGCGTTCCGCTACCCGTTTGCCAGACGGCAAGAGGGAAGTGGGCGTCCCATAAGCCACGGATCACTTCATCAGCGGCGATGACGATCGCTTCTGCTTTGGCCGCGGACAATTTACCAAGCTCCCGATTAACGATTGCCGCGCTTTTCTTGAGCAGGGCGAATACATGAATGAGCTCTAGCGGTATTTTCTCCGTGCCGATCCGGAAATTTTCCAAGCTCCGCTCTGTTTGAGCGCCCCAAAGCTTATCCTCGGGCACTAGAATTTCTCCTATAGAGTCTCTTTCGATCCGATATCCCATTCTGTACACCTCGAATTCGCATGATAATTAACTTTAACCAATAGTTGTAGCATCTAACATAACCGATGAAAATAAACGTGATCATAAGATTTGAATTCCCAATCCAAGAATATGAACGGTATAATAGATTCATGTTCTCGAAACACTTGTCCGCCGGAGGTGCTTTTCCTGAGTATTGATGTCGTATTTCCATCAAGCGTCTATCATGGCACCTTAGACATTTACTTAGATTCCTTTAAGGAACGGTTATTAAACAAGAACTATTGGAAGACGGGCCGGGATTTCGGTCAAGGCCTATATACGACGATCTCCATAGATCAAGCGAAAGCTTGGGCCAGATCCATGCAAGACAAGTGGAATGAAGGTCAGCCTTGCGTTCTGGAGATCGCCGTCCAAGCCGAACGATTGACTTTTCAGCCTCACTTTCGTATTTTCACGGGTATATCCTCGGAATGGGCCAAATATATTTATCAGCATCGCAAGGTTATCCCCGGTGAAGGCGATCCGTGCTCGTCGCACGCGCATATTGCGATCGGCCCGATGGCGGATGCCAATACTGGTAATATCGTGCAGGATGCAGTAAGATTAAATAAAGACAGTCAATGGTTTCTGGACAAGATCACGCGAAATCATTCGAATCGTCGTCTGGATAGCCTGCAACTGGGCAATCAAATCGTATTCTGCGATGAAGCGCTCACCCCGATGCTGAACTTGACCGGTGCTTATCTTTATCAAGGAAGAAGGTGGCGATACAATGGCAACGAGGAAACGGCTCAACAGCTATGAGAAAGCTATCGTCGAACAATTGCAGCAGTTATTTGGATACACTTCAGTTGAAGCCAAGGACATTCTCGAAGAATATCGCGCGGTTTTGGGCTTGATCGGCGGTTATCCGATGGCTGCGGACTATGCGGAATACTTCCACAAAGCAAAGCTAGAGGGACGTACAGGCAAAGAGTGGATAAGCGCCATATTGAAACGAAGAGAAGAGGCTGCGGCCGTAGCCCAATAAATAAACCACTCCTGAAGCTGAGGAGTGGTTTTCTTTAGCTTGCAAAGCTTGACGTACTCATTCTTCCGCTTTGCGGCGGTCAATGGCTTCGGCCATCGTCTTGTCGGTGAGATGGGCATAGATCTGTGTCGTTTCCGGAGAAGCATGACCAAGCTGTTCCTGAGTTTTATACAGATCGTTGCTTAGGTAGTAGTCGGTCGCGAAAGAGTGTCGAAGCTTATGTACGGACAAATACGGCTTGCCGAAGCGCTTGGCGTATTTCATGACCATCTCTTGAATGGCGCGTTTGGTCATGCGCGAGCCTTCTTTTTTTCCGTTCGCGATAGCAAGGAATAACGCCTTTTCCTTCTTCGGCGCTTTGTATCGGGATTCCCGTTGGCTAAGATACTGCTCCAGATCATCGACAGCGTCTTGGCGGAAGTAGACGGGGGTTTTGAACGTATCGTCGTTTTTCCCTTTACGGTACACGTAGACAAGCCGTTTCTTGAAATCGACGTCGTCCAAGTTCAAGTTAACGAGCTCGGATACCCGAAGGCCGGAATTCAGGATAAGGCTTACGATACAGCAATCGCGAATCCGGTTGAGCTCGTGGGCATATATCGCCTGTTTATTCGTCGCGACATCGTGTGCGTAATCTTGTTTAATGTAGTTAATGAATTCGATAATTTCTTGCTCTTGCAACAGCTTTCCTTCTAGTTTGGCTGCCGTATCCTTAGGTTTCTGCGTTCTCTTAACCGACACTTTGGCCATCACGTTACGCTTAAGAAGCGGATAGAACTCCTCGTCCTCGGCGATTTGGCTTAAATAATGAAACAAGGAACGAAGGGATGACAGCTTGCGGGAGATCGTCGTCTTCGTATTGGCGTTTTCCCTTTTCGTCGCGAGGAACATGCGAAAGTTATCGACGCTGTCCATGTGCAAGCGTTCCAGATCGATGAGCGGGATTTCCGTCATTTTACCTGCGGAAGTTAAGCCTTCAGCCATAAGCCACGATAAGAAAACCTCGTAATCCCGTATGTACTCCAATAGGGAGGAAGGCGAGAGATCAGGCAACTTATAATTCATGAATTTCTCGACGTACCAAGGCATCCTCGGAATTCGTTGGTCGAGCTCTTCGCGGTCTTTGCGCTTCTGGAGATTCATTGGATCACCTCGTTCGGTATACTGTTACTGTAATAGCTGACATTGAATTATACAAGCCCAGCCGCGGAAAAATAAGGATCGAGACGAGCAGAAGAAGCGAAAAGGTCGCCGATTTGATACAATGAGAGAGTGAGCATATGTTCTTAATGGACATGCATCGAAATTGCTCCATGATTAACATATTTCATGCAAGTAATCATAACAATAATTATGTAAACCAACTGGAGATTGCCAAATGATTAATGTCATTAATAATGGAACTGTCATCGAACAAGAAGCCATTTCATTTATTCAGCTTTATTATGAAGAAACCGGACGCTCTCAGGAAGAAATGGATCATCGAATCGCAGAAATCCTGGCTTCCGTTAGAGAAACGGGTACTTACAGCCATACGATTGAGGAGCTAGCTTTCGGCGCAAGAGTCGCTTGGCGTAATAATAGCCGATGTATCGGGAGATTATTCTGGGAATCGCTAGAAGTCATCGACGAGAGAGCGGCAAGTACGGAAGAAGCGATAGCCGACGCTTTGTTAAGGCATATTGCATACGCCACCAACGAGGGGCGAATACGTCCGACTTTAACCGTATTCGCGCCAGAGACGGCGGCGGGCCAGCGCATTCGAATTTGGAACCATCAACTCATACGTTATGCCGGTTACAGAACTAGCGAAGGCATTATCGGCGACCCGGCTTCCGTTGCATTCACCGAAGCGATAATGCGACTCGGGTGGAGCGGACAAGGTACGAAATACGATATTTTACCTTTAGTCATTCAAATAAACGACGATGAACCGAGGCTGTTTCCTGTTCCCGATAGTTACATTAAGGAAGTTGAACTCGTACATCCGGACATCGGAAACTTCGCCGATTTGAATTTACGTTGGTACGCGGTGCCGATCTTATCCGACATGCAACTTGAAATCGGTGGAATTCGTTATACGGCTGCTCCGTTCAACGGTTGGTACATGGGAACGGAAATCGGTGCGCGGAATTTAGCGGACGTCGAACGTTATAATGAGCTTCCTGCGATCGCGGATAAGCTAGGATTGGATCGCTCCTCGAATACGAACCTATGGAAGGACCGGGCATTGTTGGAGTTGAACGCGGCCGTCATTCATTCCTTCAAATCGAACGGGGTAAGCATTGTCGATCACCATACGGCTGCAGAGCAGTTTATGACATTCATGAAACGTGAAGAGGCGCAAGACCGCGCCGTGAACGCGCGATGGTCCTGGCTAATCCCGCCTATGTCTCCCGCCGCTACTCCAATATGGAACCAAAGCCAATTGGTTGAGCAAGAGATCAGGCCCGATTATAAGCCGCAACAAGTCCCTTATTAAAAGAACAAAAGGAGAACCGTTCAATGGCGATCATTCAGGTTACTATCGTACCATTAGGTACTGGAACGACCAGCGTAGGAGAGTACGTTGCCGCAGTCTATCAAGTGCTGGAGCAAGCCGGCGAGAAAATCAAATATCAACTTACTCCGATGAGTACAATCATTGAAGGCGAGCTGGAAGATTTGCTTGCGGTCGTGAGAAGAATGCATGAGGTTCCGTTCGAGAACGGCGCGATGCGAGTATCAACATCGATTACGATCGATGACCGCAGAGACAAGATTGGTACGATGGAACAGAAGCTAAGATCGGTTGAACAAAAATTGTAAGCGAAGGGATGATCGCTTTGCATCGCATCATGATTTGCGAGGACGATCCGAAGTTAGCTGCTCTGTTAAAGGCGAACATCGAGAAATACGGATATGATACGGGAGTCGTCGAACAGTTCGATCAAGTGCTGCATTACTTCCAAACGTATGATCCGCATTTGGTTTTGATGGACGTCAATTTGCCTAAGTACGACGGATTCTATTGGTGCAGGCAGATTCGCTCGATTTCCAAATGCCAAATTCTATTCATCTCCGCGAGAGCGGGCGAGATGGATCAAGTTATGGCTTTGGAATACGGTGCGGATGATTACATAACGAAACCCTTTCACATGGAAGTGGTGATGGCGAAAATTCGCAGCCAATTAAGGCGAGCCGTCGGAGAGTACGCCCCTCAATTCGAGGAAAGAATCGTGAAATTGGCGGGTATGAATGTGTATCCGGAGAGATTAGAGATGGAATTAAACGGCGTACGAAGCCCGTTAACGAAAAAAGAGGCCGATCTGTTGGAAGTTCTGATGCAACAATCCCCTCGGGTCGTAAGCCGGGAAGCGCTGTTGGACAAATTGTGGGATGATCAGGCCTTCGTGGACGAGAACACGTTGAACGTCAATATGACCCGCTTGCGCAAGAAGCTGCAGGAAGTCGGCGCGGACATTGGACTCGAAACGGTGCGCGGAGCCGGTTATAGACTGCTTGCCACCTGGGATGGCGGGGAATAATCGATGAAACTATTTTTGCGCGAACATCTACCTCTCGTCGTTCTTCATATTGTCCAATTGTGCTTAGTGTTGCTCATTTACTGGCTAGACGGTTACCGTAATTTCCTGACGGGTTTATATGCGATTTTCATCGGAACCGTGGTCCTTATCGGATACTTGCTATACCGCTATTTCTCTCATCACTCCCTATACAAAAGACTCACCGACCCTCTGGAAACGCTAGACGATTCCATTCATGGGGTCGGTTATACGCCGTTGTCGGAAGCGTTCGAGCAAATGATCCAAACCCAATACGGGCATTATCAGCAACAGTTAAAGATGGCGGAGAAGGCGCGTAAAGATCATCTTCATTTTATGAATCAATGGGTACACCAAATGAAGACGCCGCTCTCCGTTATTCGATTGATGATGGAGGAAAGCAGCGACAGTCGATCCGCCAGCATACTTGAAGAAGCAGACCGTATGGAGAAGGGGCTAGAAACCGTCTTATACGCAACTCGACTTGAAACCTTCGAACGCGATTTCCAAGTTTCGCCGGTCTCGCTGAGATCGATTGCCGAGAGTGTCATTCACGAAAACAAACGTATGTTTATCGCGAATAAGGTGTATCCTGAACTCAACATCGACGCTGGATTAACCGTCGAGAGCGATGCAAAGTGGCTAGCGTTCCTGATCGATCAATTGGTCACGAATGCGATCAAATACTCCGTTGATACGCATCAGAAAATCACCTTATCTGCTCATATAACGCCATCCGAAGCGATATTGGAAATTCGCGACCGCGGCATCGGAATTCCGTTACCCGATAGAAAACGCGTATTTCAGCCGTTCTATACCGGTGACAATGGTCGCAAGTACCGCGAATCGACGGGAATGGGCCTTTATTTCGTGCAAGAAATCGCTACGCGGCTTGGCCATCGAATTGAACTGGACTCCGAAGTAGGAGAAGGAACATGCGTACGGGTGAGCTTCGTTTCCTACCTTACAAAAATGTAAGGAAGATGAAAGGCAAATCGATGGGGCTACGACTTCTCTTCCGTTACACTCAGGATAGTAGCAGACATTGGACTGCAAGATGCGGAGGAGAGTCGGAAAATGGACATTTTAAGCGTTAATCAGTTGAATAAAATCTACGGGGGCAAGGTTCCTTCCCACGCTTTAACGGATATTAACTTATCGATAGAACAAGGGGAATTCGTAGGCATCATGGGACCATCCGGCAGCGGTAAAACGACGTTGCTCAATCTCGTAGCGGCGATAGACACGCCTACGACAGGGGAAGTGCTCATCAACGGCAAAAATCCTCACAAGCTTAAGAAGGGGGAACTCGCTCGTTTTCGCCGTAAGGAGTTAGGCTTCGTATTCCAAGATTTCAACCTTCTAAACACGTTAACAGTTGAAGAGAACATCGTGCTTCCGCTGACGCTTGAGGGCGAACGGGTAAAGGTAATGGAGGAGAAAGTAGCGGCAATAGCCAAGAAGCTGGGTATCGAGGCGATTCTGAAGAAACGTACGTATGAGATATCCGGAGGCCAGGCGCAACGAACCGCAATTGCCAGAGCCATGATCCATTCTCCGAAGTTTCTGTTCGCTGATGAGCCTACAGGTAATCTCGATTCCAAGGCAGCCAGAGACGTGATGGAGACGTTAAGCGCGATCAACCGCGCGGATGGGACGGCGATGATGCTCGTCACGCATGATGCGATAGCAGCCAGCTATTGCCATCGCGTCATTTTCATCAAAGATGGACAGTTATTTAATGAGATTAATTGTGGTGACAACCGCCAAGCGTTTTTCCAGAAAATCATCGACGTCCTGTCGTTGCTGGGAGGGAATGCACATGACCTTTCGACAATTCGCGTTTAATAACGTGCTGCGCAATAAGCGCACGTATGCCGCGTATTTTCTAAGCAGCGCATTCTCCGTTATGGTGTTTTTCGTCTATGCCGTATTCGCTTTTCATCCCGACCTTGTGAGTGGGAAAGTTCATAAGAATATTGCCTCGGGCATGCATTTTGCGGAAGTGCTCATCTACGTGTTTTCTTTCTTCTTCGTGCTGTATTCCATGAGCGCGTTCTTGAAGACGAGGAAAAAAGAATTCGGATTAATGGTTATGCTCGGGATGACCAATACACAGCTTAGGACGATGGTCTTCCTCGAAAACATCTTAATCGGATTGTTCTCGACGGTGTCCGGTATCGTCATGGGACTGGTTATGGCCAAGATCATGCTGCTTACGGCCGAGAACTTCCTGCAATTAGACCAAGCTTTACCGTTTTACTTGCCTACAGAGGCGCTAATCTTGACATTCGTCGCTTTCATAGCGTTGTTCGTCTTGATCTCCTTGTTCACAGTTGTAATCCTGAGGACCAACAAACTCATTGACCTGATCAAAGGCAACGCAGTACCTAAAAGTGATCCCAAATCTTCAGCGGTATTAGCGTGGATAGCGATCTTGCTCTTAGGAATCGGGTACGCGATTGCGTTGCTCGTAAAGGGAATATTCGTATTTTATGCCATGGTTCCAGTCACTCTGATGGTTACCGTGGGCACGTATTTCTTGTTTACTCAATCTAGCGTGTATCTCATCCATAAGAGCAGGAATAACCGGTCTTTTTTCTGGCGGGGGACGAATATGTTGTTTCTGTCGGACTTGGCATACCGGATGAAAGACAATGCCCGTACGTTCTTCATGGTCGCGATCTTATCTACGGTAGCCTTCTCGGCAATCGGTTCATTGGTCGGGTTCAAGACGATGTCGAAGGAGCTATTGTTGGAAGAAAATCCGTTCGCCTTCGAGTACACGGCTTATGAGAGCGATAGCGAGAAGGTCCGACATGACGTGAATTCGATCGAGAGCGCTTTGAAAGAGGGAAACATCCTGTATGACCGGCTGCATGCAACGATGGCGGAACAGCAGGTGAAAGGTTCACGCGAGGGAGTATTTGTCGTTAAAGCATCGGAGTTTAATGCGATAGCGGAAGCGGCCGGTGAACAAACCGTTGATCTGAGCGACAATCAATCGATGATGATCTATTACACGAATTCGATCGCTAGCGCCAAGACCGCTGAAGCGGTAAAGACTCAACTTGCGAATAATGATATTGAGCTCAATCCAATCGGCAGTCTTCCTTCCGTAACTTTACCTAATTACGGTCATTACTATGTCGTCACCGATGACTTGTATAACAAGCTTGACCATGGGAAATTGCGCGAGTTTTATGCCTTCGACGTCGCTAAGACGAAAGGAACGAAAGAGATAGGAGAGAAGCTAACGAAACAATTTTCGAAGGAAAACAACCGCTTCTTTTCTCTTGCTTACGAATTGTATCTGATGAATCAGCAGTACGGCGTTGTGTTGTTTATCGGATTATTCATCGGAGCAGTATTCTTCGTCGCTTCGGGAAGCTTCCTATACTTCAGGCTTTATGCGGATTTGCCCGATGACAAACGTAAATTTGCCGCTATTACGAAACTCGGGTTAACCGGCAAGGAATTGTCCGTTATTTTGACCAAGCAGCTCATTATTTTATTCTTCGTGCCGATTGCCGTTGCGACGGTGCACGGGGCGGTTGCACTGACATCTTTGCAACATATGTTCGGCTATTCGCTGATGAAACAATCCTTTATGGTGCTAGGAACGTTCGTACTCGTGCAGTTCATTTATTTCATATTCATTCGAGCACGGTATGTTAAACAGGTTGGAGCAAGAACGATATAAAATGGAGATATAAACATAAACAATATTATGTAAACTTATTAACCACCAATTCGTTTGGTGGTTTTTTCGCTTAACTCCGTTCGTAATTCTCAAATGGAAAAAAGCAGGAGAAAACCGCGGGGTTGTCGAATAATACTGATTCGTGTCGCCCATAACAACGAACAGTAGAAGGAGTAGCCATCATGTTTTGCAGTAATTGTGGAAATCAAATCAGTGAACATAGCAAGTTCTGCAACCATTGCGGAGTGGCTGTACCCGATGCTTCAACGCAAGGGAACGAGCCAGCTATCGTAGAATCAGCCGCTGCGGCCGAAGTGCTTCAGCAACCGCAATCCGACGGATTGCAACCGATCGTCATGAGGAACAAGTCGCCAGCTCAGCCTGACGAAGAGATCATCACGCCTATGGCCAAGACAAATAAGCTTCGTCCGATTCATTGGATTATGCCTTTAGCTTGCTTAGTCGTCTCGGTAGCTTTGATAACCGGGTTGTACTTCTACCATAAGAACATTAATCGAAACGTAGAAAACCTGCTGCAGGAAGGCGAAAAAATGGCTTTGGAAGGCAAATGGAGCGAAGGCCTGGAGTCGATCGAAACCGCACTAAAGAAAAGACCGGACCATCCTGTTCTTTTGAAGGATCAGGCTGTGCTCACCGAGGCGATTTCCTTTGAAAAGCAGCTGATCGAATCCGAGCAGCAGTCGAAACAGATGAAATATGATCAGGCCACTAAGACGATTCATACGCTTAAAGAACAATTGAATTCGCGAACGGGTCCCTTAATCGATCAGCTTAATGAACGAGCAGGCAAGCAGGAAGAACTTATCGTTGTCTCGCAGATTAATCAAAAACTATCTGCTACCGATAAACTTGATGAATTATTCCCTTTATTTAATGCCATTAAGGAGTACCGAAGCGACGAAGCAACGAAGACGAACAAGGCTATTAAAGCCAAAATCTTCGAACGAGTACATGAGAAGGCCATGTCCGAATTAAAAGCGAACAACTTCAATCTCGCCTTGACCACGGTTGAAGAAGGTTTGAAGCTAGATGATAGTAATAAGAAAATGGTAGAGCTCAAACAAACGATAGAAACCAAGAAGAAAAAATTCGAGCAAGACGAAGCGGAGCGCATTCAGAAAGCTCGAGAAGCCGCGTCGCTCGAAGATCAGAAGAACAAAACGGATGCCGTAGATCTTATTTTTGCCAGCGGATATTATGAAGAGGAAACTGGCAATTACAACGTGGAAATCAACGTTAAGAATGTCGCGACACGCCCGATAAGCAGCGTACTTATCTATTATGATCTATTGGACGAATACGGCGATGTCGTGGATAGCAGCTCAGCTTATGTTCTACCTGATAATCTGGATGTCGGGAAATCGGGTACCGCATACAATTATCACTATTCTGACGGAAGCATCTCCTCCGTCCAAGTCACTTATTTCGAGTGGTACATTAATTAAGGATGAAGGGCTGAATCATCGGATGAAAACTATAATCGCGGGTGTCGTTTCCCTATGTCTACTCGCAGGCGGAGCATTTACCGCCTATCAATTAAACGATCGCTGGAATGATCCGGTCGTATTGGCGGAATCCAAGCTCAGCGTACCAGGAGACGCCTCCATTAAAGCGAACGAAACGAAAGATTTGAAGGAAACGATCAGAGAAAGCCAGAAAAGAGTCGTTTCTATTCAAGTAACGTATCCTGAGGGAACGGCAATAGGCTCCGGATTCCTCTATAATGACCTAGGCGATGTCGTTACGAACGCACACGTCGTAAATGGCGGGGTCAATATTAAAGTAAAGAGCAGCGACACGAGCATTCATCCTGGCAAAGTGATCGGCATGAACGAGGAGAAAGACGTCGCCGTCGTGCGCGTCGAGGCATTAGCCGGGAAAGAGCCGTTAGCGTACGACAAAGATACGAAAGCCGAAGTAGGCGACGAGGTGATGGCTTTCGGAAGTCCGTTGGGCTTAGAAAATACCGTCACAACCGGTATCATCAGCGGCGTGGATCGAGACTTCGATCTTGAAGAGACCAAATACCGCGGCGTTTATCAGATCTCGGCACCGATCACTCATGGCAACAGCGGCGGTCCGCTCATCATGAAAAGCACGGGAAAAGTCATCGGGATCAATTCGGCAGGCGAAGAGATCGGTACGATCGGATATGCCATTCCATACCACCAAGTAGCCGACATGATAGAAAACTGGAGCGCGCATCCGGACAAGAAACTTGCCGATTCTTCTTCGAGCGATGAAGCCGGTTCTGCTGAAGGCTATACGAAAGAATTGATGGAAGATAATGCTAAATATTTGATCACTTACTTCTATGAAAGTTTAAACGGACTGGACTACGTAACAGCTTACAGCTTACTTGGAAGCGATTGGCAGTCTAAAACGACTTATGATAAATTCCGTGAAGGATACCTAAATACAATTAGCGTAGCAGTTACAAGCGTGAGCGTTAATTCATCATCCAGCGAATCCGCGGAGGTAACCGCGCTCATTGAAGCATGGGAAAACAAAGACGGCGTTCGCGTACTCAGCAACTACAAATCTACGTACATCATTAGACCAGAAAACGGAACACTGAAAATCATCTCGGGCAAAGGCAAGAAACTATAATGGCTGTTTAAACAAAAAAAGCGGCAGAGATGCCGTTTTTTTGTTTATCTGAATTCAATTGGGCGATGTGAGCATAATAGATGAAGTTTTGCTTAGGAAACTTCATCGTGCTTTACTTATTGCTATACTTTTTCACAAAACCCGTATTTTATACATATGTCATTAAAGCGTCATTGTCCCTTATAATCAGAGCAATCTTATATATTGTCGGGTGGATCAATTATCTTTTGTCATTACACCAACCAAAATAGATATTAATAACCTAACTATAGCTGACTTTTTAGCCGCACTTCAGAACCCATATCAAACCAGAGATTGAACAAAACCACCGCCCGCTATTGGGCGGTGGTTTTGTTTAGAGTAATGGTCAAGAACTTGCATCTAAAAAATCAAATACTCAGCGCTGCAAATGATTCACTACTCGATGGTGATCCCCCTATCTCATCGCACTCTTAACTGTCGTTTACCAACTGCCTGGGGGTCAATTATCAATACAAATTTCTTATTCTCACCACATTAGAAGGTATTTGGATAATAATGTTGTAATTACTTTATTGCGTTAAACTGCCACGATCATGCCGACAGACTCGTTATGGTTAATCGAGATCGGTAATCGGTACACAATCTTGGCTTTAAGCGGCAATCGGTATAGATTCTTGACATTAGTTTTTGTCAAGAATCTATACCGATTAAATAAAAAAACCGCGATTTACGCGGGTTGGAATCAGTACATATTCTTGACATCCGACAAATCTGCCCTTTATGTCTAACGACATAAATGTGCAGATATAAACGACACAAATGCTGGGACATTCTCCTTCTTCCTCTACGTTCGCAATAATGAATCTAAAATAAATAAACAGTCCTGACTTTAGCTTCAAGTTCAAGACTGTCAATTGGAAATTAGTTTTAATCTTTGATTAACTAAAAGGTAACCTACAACTATATTTTGCAGTCTAACATACAATGTCCCTACATTTGTGCATTTTGTCACGACAAAAAAACGGGACAAAAAAACAAAAAAGCTTGATTTCTCAAGCTTCTGTGCGTTCAGTTATGTCCCCACTTTTGTGTCCTTAGACAGCCCTTTAGCTCAACAGGCTGCCGATATTATCGGCAGCCTGTTGTCGTGGAGCTATCCGTTCTCCGTTAGTTTAGTCAAGGATGCTACGAAAAAACTATATATTTCGATTTTCATATTTCCTATTTGATATCATTTTGACTTAAAAATTTCATTAAATCATTACTCAGCTGCACAATTTCATTTTTAGCATTATTCGCATAATCCGGCAACATCATATCCCTAACCATTTTAGTTCGTAGCCATGTCATAAAGAAAAGATCCAAAAATAAGTTTGGAAATTTAAGCAACATTTTAAGCATTGGTGGATTAATTGAAACGCCAGCTTTTTGTATTGCCTTTAGATACGTTTTTAAATTGACTGTTATTTTGCGTGCCGTCTTTCTGGTTCTGGCTGTTTTTATGTCAATTATCTTATTCTCAGAATACAAAACGCTCATCATGGCAATGTCTGATACGGAATGTGTGATTAGATACGCTTGCATATCCTTTTTTATAACGTAGGGAAGCTTTGCTGTTTTAAATATTTTTGCGAGGTTTTCTATGCGTTCTGTCACTACACCATTAATTTCTCCAAATGCAGTTGCCACTATAATCTTTGGTAGAAATCGAGCATGCAATACTCCATCTTTAATCTGTCCGCCGAAGCCGGGAAAAGCTGGTAAAAGTCTATCCCCTACGATATCCAGCCACGAAGAAAATCCAATTGAATTATTAGTCATCGTAACTATATTCTTGCTTTGATTATCTTTTAGCGCTAACAACGCTGATTCGGACCGATCATAACGAACGGTAACGAAAATAAAATCGTATACATCGTCATTTTCGAGCGTATCAATGACATTCACTTGTATCGATTTAACCGTACCTTTTTCCTTATATTGCAGACCATTTTCTCTTAATGATTTAAATCTATTAGAACGTGCAAACAGGGTAACGTTAAACCCTGCTTCAATTAGCTTAATTGCGTACATGCTCCCGATGACACCTGCACCAAAAATTAAAATTCTATCTTGTTTTTCTGACATTATAACCACCCCTACTTATTAACAGTTTCTTTTGATTATCAGACAACATGTTGTATGATGTGATCATAAATCATTATTATTCCTTGATCAACCATCAGTTTTTTATGATTTGTCGGATGATATACTTATTCGCTAGTAGGAGGAAAACATGAAGAAGCAACCCCAAATAACGGATAAAACAAGACAAAAGTTTATAGAAGTTTTTTGTGAGTTATATAGCCAAAAGCCGATTGAGAAAATTTCGGTTCAGGAAATTGCGAATAAGTCAGGATATAACCGCAGCACCTTTTATCAATACTTTACTGACATTTACGAATTGTTAGACTCTGTTGAAAATGACTTATTGAATGAAATGAAAAAAGAATTGGCGAATAAAGAGCTATCGATGCATATGGTTCAAGATACACTCTATTGTCTGGACAAAAGAGAACATCTCCTGGTTCTTAATGCCCTTTTGGGTGATTATGGAGGTACCCGTTTTTTAAAACGCTTAAAAGAAGAAATCACTTTGGATCAATTAGAATTAAACGTTCCGCAAAACCATTCCTTAACGCCATACTTAATTGAGTTTTACCTGACAACTTCCCTTTCTTTATTTCGTCTTTGGCTCCAGCGACAAAAGGATTTATCGTCAGAAGAGTTTTTCAAGTTAGTGGACAACCTATATTCAAGAGGGATTACGCCCTATTTTAAAGAATGAGTCTGTCATTCAAACCTAATCCAACGGTGACGAACGCATCCCCCGCTATGAGAGCTCGCGATCGATCTTCGTAAAGCGAAATGTGGCCTGGAGTATGGCCTTTTGAATGAATCCATCTCCAGCCCGACATTTCGGGAACACTCCCGTTGACGGACAATGTATCCAAGTATGGACGAATACCGATTGGTTCACTGGGAAACCAAGGGATGCAACGCCGAGAAATCGAATGCTACTATAAAAGGAGGTTAACGTCCTCCGTTGCTCTTTATCAATGTCTTCGGTTAACAAGGCATAATACTAGGCAGTACAGCGCCTAATCCGATGGAGCTCATGAACACAAGCGGCAATCGGTATATATTCTTGACACCGGTTTTTGTCAAGAATATATACCGATAAAAAGAAAAACCCGCGATTTACGCGGGCTTGAATCGGTACACATTCTTGACATCCGACATATATATTTCCCATTCCATAACTAGGAGCCATCATTTTTGGCGTCTTACACCTAAAAATAAATAACCGATTCCCTCTTTTTTAAAACAGAATTAACCATAAAATTATAGTTTCAGTCCGATGGTATCCTCTTGTCTATGATTCAAGCCACCACTTTCAATCCTATAATAAAATACTTATAAATCCCACTATAGCCAAACGGCCAAAGTGGATATAATCTTACTCTAAATTACTGGAGGTAGCGCTCCGTACTCTGCCCACTGCTCTTTTGTCGGGCCGTAAAGATCCGGCACATGAAGGCCTGCCTGACGCATCAGGACTGTCATCTGACCACGATGATGAATCTCATGCTTTACGAGAATATCCAGCATTAAGCCGTTTGGCCATTGATCACCATACATATCGCTCATGATAAGCAGATTCTCATCTTTCCAACTGGACTGTATAGCATCAAGGAGCGCTTGTGAGGTCCTCTTATAGACTAACGCGATGTCTGCTGCCGAAGCTGGCACCGGCATATCTTCGCCCGGTCCTTCGAAAGACAGTCCCGTCCGAGATGGCATTTCGTGCAACGTCTGTACAAGGTGCCATGCAACACGTCCAAGCGTTCTATGATCGCTTGTTATCTGTTGGCCAAGAGACTCGTCGGTCAGCATCTCCAGTGTCCGCATTGTTGCTTCCGTTTCATTCTGCCAAGTTGCGGCAAAATCTTTAATGTATTTATATATATCCAACATCTCCTTTTTGTAATGGAATCAAGTTTATTATACCGAACACTAGTTCGCAAGTAAATATTTATATTTACTTAAACTACCACTACCGGATGCGTCGGCTTACCTGTTTCGTACGCGGAAACTTGTTGGCAAATGTTACTGGGGACTGGAAATATCAGTTCATAGACTCTGTCGAAATCGTCTTGCATCCGTTGAATAATGCAAAATTTTGAAAGCAATTGTTCAAGGCTGTTCTCAATTGCTTTGTTGGCTTTATGTCGTTCTCGTACCAGATGTTTTTAACAACGAGCGTCCCGGATTTTCGCTCCGCGATTACCTCGGCTCGTCCGATGAGGCTTTCTCCGTATATTAGAGGCAACACATAATAGCCGAATTTCCGTTTGATTGCAGGCGTGTAAATCTCCCAGGTGTAATCGAATCCAAACAATACGTTGATCAGTTTTCTGTCCCATATGAAATTATCTAGTGGGGCAATCAGCTCGCAGCGCCATTTCGGCGCCGGATTTTGCAGAACGGCTTCAATAAGCGGCAAGTCCTCCGCGCGACAGTACAGTATATCCTTCAATTGTTCCACGGCAACAGCAACAATGCGAGCTTCGTACAACAGTTGACGGAAAACCTCGTTGCGCTGCTCCGCTTTCAATCCCCATATGTTCAGCCAGGCATCGGATGCGCGATTCCATAAAAGGCCAACAGCGCCGATTCGACGCAGTACCCGCCACTTGTGATGCTCATGCTCGCCCTCCAGCGGCTCCGGTGCATTCAGCAGATTTGGCTGTATGTACTTCCCGGCGATATCGTAATATTTACGCGTTCCTTTTTTGTGATGTATAATCAACTCGCCTGTCGAGTACATCTGCTCCAGCACCGACCGGGATGAATTGTTTCCGCTGCTCCAGTGGATGGCCGATTGCCAAGTGAAATTTCCATCCAATTTTAGATCATCCGAACTTAGCGCACCGTGATTTTGGATGTGAGCCCGTACTTGCTCTATCAACGCTTCCATTTCGGGATAGCGCTTGGCATGTTGTCGGGCGGCCTGCCTGTACCGCTCAAAATACGGCCAGTCCTCGACAGGAATAATGGCCAAATTCTTGTCGGGATAATCGACAAGGCTTCTATCTTGATACAGCAACTCGGCGAGCATGTTCTTGGTAAATCCTTTGATTCGCGACTGCAACACCAGTTCGGCGTTTTTTCCGCAAACATCGATGGGATCGTATTGAATACAGCCGACCTGCCGCACAAAATTCAATACTCCCTGCTTTCCGGTAAATTGATGTTCGCCCAACAGCCCGTGCTTCAATAGCAGAAATTGCCGTGCCTGGCGGTTCGTCAATTGGATCATGTACACATCGGCTCCTTAACGAAACAAACGGGAGTAGCTTGCACATGATGATGGATGGCGAGGTTGCTTATCTCAATAAAGTTACTATTTGCTTCTTTCCATAATGATGGTATCCATTGGGGAGCTTCATTAGCAAACCCCTTTCCTAATTTTCCAATAACCGAAAATTGCTTTTTTTCAATGATTTCAACCACACCTATTCCCCCTATTCGTTGGAAAATACAAAAAAAAAAAAACAAACATACGTTCCCGTTAAATGTTACCATTGTCTCGAGCATAAAAACAAGAGCTATTGAAAAATAACTGCCCGTTAGTTGAGCGACCATGAGTGAAAGTTAGACCACCTTATTACCAATCAACTGCTGGTTCTAACGGCTATATTCAATTTCGTTTGTGCTACCGTTAACGCATCTAGTTAGTTAAGAAATAAGCTGCCGCGGTTAAGGAGGTATGTAGTTGTCACAAGTCGGTTGAGGACGCAAGTTCTTGTCACTCGACATCAGCCGTCAGCTCAAGCTATACCTTTCAAGATTCCTTCATCCATCCACCTAGAGGATCAAGAACATAAGTGCAAATGTCTTGCAATTCCTCCTTCGATCCAGGTGAGTCAAGACATCTTTCAAGCATCTTTGCCATAGTTACATCTCGTGTTCTATCATTGCTGACGCGCGCGGGCGAGAAAATTTATGTCGTTTGAACACAATGTCCCCACTATTGTGCGTTTTTTCACGACAAACAAAGAAGCTTGATTTCTCAAGATTCAGCGCGTTCAGTTATGTCCCCACTTTTGTGTCCTTAGACATTTGCATACTTACTTGCAACACGGTCATTAGATCACTACTTTATGAGAACCAAACGAATTGTCATCACTGCCCCCCTTTTCATCACAAGTACTTCTACTTATGGAGTGAGAAAACGATTTAAAGAATATTAAATACACTCAGCCCAGATAATATCCGCAATTATAAAACGCTCGCCATCGACGATAAATGATCTCGAATACGGATCAATTCGATCAAGTAAGCTTCATATATCGAGTTATTCTGCCCGTTTGTTTAATAAAAGGCTATGTTAGCGACTGATGTTGATTTCTGGAACTAAAGCGGACTTCCAATTATGTGGAAGTCCGCAAAAACTTTAAGCTTCTTCAACTAAAGCACCCGTTCGTTTAAGAACACTTAGTTGTACCAATTAAATATTCAATCCCAATTCAATCACTTATCTATTTACATATAGAATTGTCATCAAAAGAATTGGAATAATAATTCCTAAAGAACTACAAACGATACCTGTAATTGTTGTTTTTCTTCCACTTTGTTCGTTAACCCTTATTTCTTTTAGAGCTACAATACCAATTATTAAACCAATGACACCCAAAATTAATCCAACACTAAAATATAAAGCAATTGATAGAACCCCTAAAACCAAAGAAATGACAGCTTTTCTGTTTAAAAGCTTTTTATCTAATATTTCCTCTTTTCTCAACGGCAAGTACCTCCCTAAACATCCTCTTATATTATATTCTTCCATACTAAACCTTTGTCATTTCAACAATTATCCTTGTATATTGACAATACACTTTACATATCTATAAAGCTGAATATTCCCCTATTTTTTGTTTGAGTCTCGATTTACGACCGCAAAATCATTAAACTTCTGTTACTTAAAAGGCTGTCGATTTCTCGACAGCCTGGACAGAAGAATTACTTCTGCTGTTCATTGTATTTCAAATGTAAAATGGGGTAAGGGCGGCCTGCTCCATCCGTCAAATCTTCACCGGTTATTCCGAAACCGCTTTTTAAGTAAAACCTTGTCGCAATCTCATTTTGTTTATTCACATCAACGGACGTGATCTCAAAACCGTTGATGCATGTTTGCATAATTTGTTTCCCATACCCTTTTCCAATTTTATCGGGATCGAGAAACAGTGCTTCCAAGTGATTTTCATTGATGGCGGTAAAACCAATGATAGAGTCTTCGGTATACCAGAGACGTACATCAAGATGAGGAAAATACATGGGTAATTCTTTTTTGATTTCCTCTTTAACCTTGAAACTCAAAAAATGATGAGTGGCCATTACCGATCTTTCCCAAAGATTTATAATCATATCATAGTCATTAACAGTTGCTTTTCTGTTTTGTATCATTTCGTTCTGCTCCTTTTTCTTTTTACATAATCACGCTCCTTTCATCACATTTTTGAAGATGGTGATCGTATATCTCCAATTGATATATAACTTCATGCTTACCACTTTTTTCGGAATTATATTAATCGATTTGCGATCATGATCCTATATTTCATCGTCAGTAATATCCTTCTTCACTGACTTATCACCTTGCGCCATCTTGCGTAGCCATTGATTAATATCGACTCCGGTTAACGCACCAACAGTTTCCGGCATCTTGGCGATCAAATCTGTTACATAGCTCGTAACTTTGCCAGCACCTCCGTTAGTACCGTTTCCGCTTCCGCTGTCCACAATAACGATTTTCTCTGTCTTGGACAGCGGCTCCGCAATCGCCTTGGCGATTTCCGGAAATTTCTCCATGATGAGCTCAATGACAGCTGCTTCTCCGTACTTGCGCAGAGCATCCGCGATCTTGTCTTTCGCCTCTGCTTCCGCTAACCCTTTAAGCCTTATGACATCTGCTTCTGCCGTTCCTTCGGCTCTTTCCCTATCCGCGTTCGCGTTACCAGCCAACCTGACGGATTCTGCTTCGGCTTTCGCTTTCGCCTCAATCTGGTAGCGGTCTCCTTCGGCACGTTGTTCCTGCGCGAAGCGTTCCGCCTCCGCTTGCTTCTTCACCGTGGCGACAAGCTCCTTCTCCCGACGTTCAATTTCCTTGGACTCAAGCTCAATTTGCTTCTCCCGTTCAATGACCTGAATCTGCATCTCTTCGGCCTTAACGGATTGCAACGTGCGGGCTTCCTGCAGCTTGTACGCTTGGTCAGCTTCCGCCTTCTTCATATCCTGCTCCTGCTTAAACGCGGCTTTCTTCACTTCCATCGCCTTGTGAGCTTCAGCTATGTTCGTCTCCGCTGTGAATTCGGCTTTCTTGCCGTCTTCCAGCGCCTTGGACTTGGCTACCTGTTCATCCCGGTAAGCATTGGCTTTGGCTATCTCCGCATCCCGCTTGACGGAAGCGATCTGCGGTTGCCCGAGCGCATCCAGATATCCATTCTTGTCCCTTACGTCCCGAATCGTGAACGATACGATCTGCAAGCCCATCTTGTTCAAATCGCTTGCCGCCACCTCTTGGACGTTTCTCGCGAACTCTTCACGGTTTTTGTATACGTCCTCGACGGTCATCGTTCCTAATATGGCCCGCAGATGTCCTTCCATTGTTTGCGTGGCGATGCCCTTAAGCTCCGCATCCGGCTTGTCTAGAAATTGTTCAGCCGCCGTAGCCATCGATTCCTGATCGCCCTTAATTTTAATTTGCGCTACTCCGTCTACCATGACAGGAACACCGTGCACGGTATACACTTCAGGAGTATGAACGTCCACCGTCTGAACCTGCAACGATAGAAAGGAAGCGTTTTGCACAATCGGCCATACGAAGGTTCCACCTGCTTTGACGATCTTCATGCCGTCACGAGTAAGAGCTCCTGTCACTATCATGGCTTCGTCGGCTTTAACGGTACGGTATCTGGAAGCGAACACGATAATTAATAATACAATGACGATTACAATGCCTACGGGAATATATACCGTTGCGTCTACGTTCAATGCGATCTTCCTCTCTTAATGCGTATTATATATATTAGATTTTTTCTACAACAAAAGTACCAGCCAATTCATCCACTATCCGAACCAAGCTGCCCTGGGCGATTATAGCATTCTCTATCGCTTTAGCGGGAGCGCTGTGACGGGTTCCCCCTTGCACATAGACGATTTCACCCATTCTTAGCGCCTCGATCGATGTAACGACCTGTGCTTCGCAACCTATCATGGTTTTCGACGACTGTGCAATCCCTTTCTGCGCCGCTTGAAGCGGAATAACAACCAGGAAAAGCACCACTGAGGAGACCCCTAATGCAATTAACAAGGTCAAGCTAGTCACCACTACAGGCGACCAATCTGTATTGTGCAGTAGCATGTAACTGATCCCGCCGAATACGGTCAAGAATGTCGCTATAATCGTCGGCGATAAGAACGGCAGCTCTCCCGCATGAATTGCAAAACCCAGTAAATCTCCAACAATCGCTGATATAATCGCATAAGCGACACCTATACCAAAAAACACGATCATTAACGTTTCCAAAGTACACCTCCTCTAATAATCGATGTCTACTCATTATAAGGTATACGTTATTAAATTTGGAAGAAAGTTACTCCATTCATATTTAGGCTCGTTCAATCCGTAGACTCGAAAAGACATCCAATCTCTATAAAACAAAACCATCGTTCTGTCTCGAACGATGGTTTTGTTTTATCAGCAAGTAAATCTTGAAACATATCGATCAACGTACGCGCTGATCAATTTATTATCTTTTGTTGGTGTCATTTCTTCCAATTTTCTACAAAATGATCTACCGCTGCCTGTTCAATTGCCAGACCTTCCGTGTAACGCTCCATAAACAAGGCAAAGCCATTCACATCTGCGCTGTCAGGATAAACCTCTTGTCCTTCTGCATCATTGAACACTTTAGTGGCAAGGTAATCAGCCAAGCCCTCGTCCTGCTCCTTATTAACCATATAGGATGCCAAAATTGCCATCCCCCATGCGCCGCCCTCTCCAGCCGTAGACATGACCGAAATAGGAACATTCAGTGCTGCGGCACACATCTTTTGACCGACTAGCGGCGTTTTGAACAATCCGCCATGCGCCAAAATACGGTCAATCGTCACATGCTCCTTCTGTGTCAAAATATCCATCCCGAGCCTTAGTGCAGCAAACGCGGTAAACAGATGTACTCTCATAAAGTTAGCCAGATTGAAACGGCTTTCTGGAGAACGAACGAACAGCGGACGACCTTTTGCAAGCCCGGTAATGTTCTCACCTGAATAGTAGCCGTAGCTCAGCAAGCCGCCGCCATCAGCGTCTGCTTCCAGCGCTTTGTTGAACAGGACGCTGAATAACTGATTCATATCGGGTTTCAGTCCCATTGCTTCATAAAATTCACGGAACAAGCCGAGCCACGCATTAATATCGCTGGAGCAGTTGTTAGCAAGAACCATGCCGACAGGACTGCCATCAGGTGTAGTCACGATATCAATCTCAGGGTACACGGATATATCTTTATCCAGTACAATCATGGCAAAAATCGACGTACCTACGGAAATGTTGCCGGTACGCTTTTTGACACTATTCGTTGCGACCATGCCTGTTCCGGCATCTCCTTCTGGAGGACATAGCGGAATACCTGCTTGCAGGCTTCCTGATGGATCTAATAGTCGGGCACCAGCTTCATTGAGATATCCAGCATGTTCACCAGCAGTATAAACTTTAGGTAAAATATCTTTAAGATTCCACGGGTAGTCTTTATCGGCAATTAATTCGGCAAACTGCTTCACCATCTCTTCATTATATTGCAGTTCAGATTCATCGATTGGGAACATACCAGAGGCATCCCCCAAACCAAGAGCCTTGCTGCCAGTCAACAGCCAATGAATGTAACCCGACAAAGTTGTAATATAATCTATGTAAGTGACATGCTCTTCATCGTTTAAAATCGCTTGATACAAATGTGCAATGCTCCAGCGTTGGGGAATTTTAAATTGGAATTTCTCGGTTAGCTCCGATGCAGCTGTACCCGTTGTGCTATTGCGCCATGTACGAAACGGAACCAATAGCTCCCCTTCTTTATCAAGTACAATATAGCCCTGCATCATGCCAGAACATCCAATTGAACCGATTTTTTGCAGTGTTACGCCATAATTATTTTCAACCTCCTGCTTTAATTGGCGATAGGTTTCTTGCAACCCGTTAATCATTTCATTGAGATGGTAGGTCCAATAACCGTCGATCAATTGATTTTCCCACTCATAACTGCTGGAACCGATTGTTTCAAAATTGTAATCAATCAGTACAGCCTTGATTCGTGTGGATCCAAATTCGATGCCAAGCGAGGTTTCTCCCTTGACTATCGCTTGTTTAATATTTTGATCCATGATGGCATTGCTCCTCCTTTAAAATGTACGAGTATAAGTTTTGGTTATCATGGTGTGATAATAGCACTTACAACATAGTTTGTCTATTCAACAAACTAAGTTTATTATATGTCGGAAAATGAAGTGCGATATTTCCGTTTCGATGGCATTCGCCATGATCCTCTTCTTTTCTTTAATTTATTTTATGTTTGAAAAAACTGTTTTAATGGAAATAAAGCTCTTTTAAACCAGCACAAAGAAGAGCAATTGCATTTATCGCTCCTCTTTGTGCTATCTAACTATCTGACCGTTAGCTTAATAAACTTCTCTCTTCCCTACGGCACGGCTATTTCTCCAACTCATAGCGGGCCGCGATAATGCCCGACTTGAGCGTTCGGCTAGACAGCAGCTTGAGCCTGATTTTCTCACCGTCGCCGTGGAATGCCGATTTTCCGCCGCCCAAGATGACCGGACAAATCGTCAGAAGGAATTCATCGATCAGGCCGAGCTCAAGCAACGTCTTCGCCGCCCCCGGACTGCCGAAGATAACGAGATTTTTGCCAGGCTGCTCCTTGAGCGCATTGATTTCCTCTGCAATATTGTCCTTGATCAGCATCGTATTGTTCCATTCGACAATGTCCATCGAGCCGGAAATGACGATCTTCTTAACATCCTGCAGCCATTTGGCATGCTCCATACCGTGCCTCGACGCATCCGGATTGTCCAGCACCGTGGGCCAGTAGCTCTCCATCATCCGATACGTCGTGCGTCCGTATACGGGAGAGCCGACTTCGGCTACGATCTCCTCGGCGTATTTCTCTAATTCCTCGTTGTACGGAATCCAATCTAGTCCTCCGTTCGAATCTGACGCATACCCGTCCAGCGACACATGCATAAACAATACGAGTTTTCTCATGTTGCTTCTCCTCCGATTTAGAATTTAGTTGTTCGATTTTTTGGCAGTAGGCCCGTGTTTCGTCCTGCTCATATGTTTACTATAAATCATTACGTTACGTAAGGATCAAGTGGAAATCTGAATTTTATTCGAAGACAACAATGTTGCGCAAATCTGCCCGTTAGTTCAATAATTAAGAACGCTCCCGCGCCTTCGCAACCTGTTACTTAGACATGAGAACACTGGCAAAATCGTGAGAATCGTCAAGTGATTTTCTTGCAATTACAGAACCTTCACCATTTAGTGCCTCAATCTCATAAGGAACTTCTGCTGACGATGGAAATACGACATACCAAAGTCTTTGCTCTCCACCATACTCAATCAACTTGGCATAGTACTTTCCAGCATCATCACCGCCAATCGAAACATTGACATTTGTAATGTCTGAATTGGTTATTTGCCCGAAAATGATTGGGAAAGGTCCATGTATTCCTTTAGACCGCGGTATACTCATATAAATAAGCGCCTCATTCGAATCCGATCTGCTTCTTCCATATCCTCCGCCCATGACCCATTTCCAACCAAGCCATGTTTTATGTACAAATTCAATCTGTAGATTTGTACTATTTTCCTTCTGTTCATATCGTTGAAGGAAGAAAAGGACGCCCCCGTCAACGGATTCTCGATGTAATACCTGCATCGGGGTATTACGGAACTTCTGTACTGCTTCTTCTGGCGTTCGCCCAGTTGGAATGCTTAAAGTTTCTGTTAGTCCTATCGCTTTTGAATACTTCCAATCAGCGATCCCCCCAGGAACATTATAAGCATAGAGAAAAACAACAAATAGAACACAACATGTAAGGACTGCTCCAGACCATATGAGCCATCTCTTCATACTTGTTCGCTTCCTTGAATGCATATTTTTTTTTACCACCCTGTTGGAACTTGGCTTATCATTTACGATGTTTCTTTCAGTTCCGCCGGCTCCGGAAAGGCGAGTAGCTGGCCCCTCGTCTGCACCACTATCATGCCGCTGTCGCGCAAAGTAGGGCCGAAAGCGCGCGTCGGTACGTCCATCCGGAACAACGTTCTGTTCTTGCTCAGGTTCATGACGATTAGCTTCTGGTCGGTTTGGTAAATATACAGCCCATTGCCTAAGATATCGAACCGGGCGATCGGATTATCGATCGCGTATCCGACTACCGCCGCTTTGTCCTCGGTCTTTACCCCGTAGAGCCGATAGCTTCTACCATCCTTGGATACGAAGAATACCTTGCCGGCTGCTGGTCCGGCGGCATAGTTTACGTTTGAATTGCCCCCATACACCCAGTAGATCTCCTTCTTCGTTGAAGGCGCGGCCGGATCCGCATCGAGCGGATAGGCAAGGACTTTTATGCCGAAGGAGAGATAGATTTTGCCTCCGCTCACGAAGACGGTGTCGATAATCCGCTCCTTGCCGTTCGGATTGATCTTGGCCGATTCATATTCCGTCGTCTTGAGCACTTTGCCTGTTCGCCAATCGACGGTTTTGACCGCCGCGCCTTCCGGCTTATCGATTGCGAAGATATAATCCAAGTGCCGTGCCATGAACGTACCTTTTGCATCATCAACGTATAAGGGCTCGCCGATGTCCATCAGCTTCCACAGCACCTTGCCCGTCTTCCGGTCAAGTCCGAGCGTCATGTCGTACATATAGGCGCCGGATTCCCAATGCCGCTCCACCAAAACATCGCCCATCGTCGTCACGGTCCCGAAAGCCGGAAACTCGTAATCGTCCTTCCATAACCGCTTGCCGTCGGACAGACGATACGCGTATACATGATCGCTGACCGAGATCAGCTCGTCATTAGCCACCGTAAACTGATGAACGTCCGGCTGCTTAGCCGACGACGCCCAAATCCGTTTGCCCGTCGTCGTGTTCACCGCATGGAGAGTACCGTCGCCGGAGGCTACGAACACTTTGCCATCCGAATAGGCGAGCGGCAGCTTCAATCCGCTGCCGTATTTCCAGATCCGCTTGCCGGTCTTGACCGATAAGGCGAGCAGCTGTCCTTGGTTCAGATAGAAGACTTTTCCCTCCTCCACAAGCGCAACCCCACTGTTCAAATCGAAGCCGGGATCGAAACCCGACATATCCACCGTCCAAGTCGGCTCGACGGTCTTCGCATCATTCAAGTAGTCATAGTTATCGCCAATATAAGACGATTGTCCTTTTAATCCTCCCGCATCGGCAACGCCTGCTCCCAAAACTCCCAATACCACCGCCAGCACCGCTATGACGAATAAGATTATATTTTTCATCCAGACACCATCTTTCCATTATTTTACTGTAACTGTAGACGCAGCAGTATCCCGAAAGTTGCTTCTCCGCTTGCGGGCGCCTCTTGAAGAGGGACATAGAGTAAATGATAAATTGCGTTAAACTTCCCGTTAGCACAACAACGGCAGCCGATCGTTATGGCCGGCTGCCGTCGTGTCATCATTGTGCTATAGTTCCCCGTTAGTTCTATCAGTTAGTTTAATCCCCTCCCCCCCCTATTTCGACCATCCGTCGGGAATGAGACAAAGTTCTTGTCACAAATTGGGAATGGGTCAATGATCTTGGCTTCCGACACGATTAAAAAAAAGATGACCCTGAACAACCAGGAATCATCTTAAACGATCGTTTTTTATTAATCGATAAAATGCACGTATTGCAGGAACCTCTTCAGCATAACCGCTGCCTGTGCCCTCGTTGCATATTCCGTCGGCGCGAAGCGTCCGTCTTCCATCCCTTTAATAATGCCGGCTTCCGCTGCTCGGACTACCGCTGCTTGCGCCCATGAAGAAATGGAGTCACGATCCGTGAGAGCGGCCAGGCGGCCGCCCTCTTGCCCAACGCCACCGGTTCCATGGCCGGTGAAGGTTAAGGCGCCGCCGATCACCACGGCCATTTGCTCGCGGGTAATCGGGTCGTTGGGCGCAAAACGGCCGGCACCGATGCCTCTCACCAGTCCGCTCGCCACCGCCGCATCGACCGCAGATGCATACCATGCGGATGCAGGGACATCCGCAAAACGGGCACCGTCCTCGCTCTCCTTCACGGACAGCCCCAGCCCGCGAACGAGCAAGGCCGAGAATTCCGCTCGAGTAATGGTTCCCTCTGGCCCGAAACGGTCGGCCGCCACGCCGTTCACCAGCAGCTTGGACGCCAGATGCTCCACATCCGCCTTCGCCCAGTATCCGTTTAAGTCGGCGAACGTTCGGGCCTGCACATCTACGACTGTGTACAAGCTGTTATGCGGCACGTTCAGAATCGCTTCCTTTGTGCCGTCTGGACCGGTTTCCAGCTGTGCCGGAACAAAAACGACGGTTCCGTTTGCCGGGATATACTGAACGGCAACCAGGTTACGGTTCGTTTTCTCTCCGTACAATTTAATGGTCCGGATCAAGTACGATCCGCCGAAGTCGCGCACCTCCAACGTTTGCCCGTTTGCTTCCGCCGTCACCTTGTAGTCGATGACGTCGGCGATTACTGCAAAACCTTGGGAAACGCCAATCCGATCGATCTCCTGTCGAACATCCTCGCCGGCCTGCTCCTGAATGATGCTCACGGTCAAATCCGATACTTCCGCGTCGAGACGCTCCGCCAAGCCGGTCAGATCGATCACGCTTATCCGTAATTGGAAGCTGGTGTCGTTCAGCCTCACCTCGATAATCGCATTCGGATAACCTTTGGCCATATCCGCGATCCAGTCAGCCGGAAAACGTGTCTGTACCGCTTTCTGCCGATCACCGATTTCAATGCTGACAAACGGTTCCTTCGCATCTTTCAGGAGTTCCAGCACTCGCTCCCTCGTCCGTTCGGAGAGGATGACCTGTTCGATCACCGTGCCGTCCGAACGCGTGACCTGTTCGATGTCGGATGGATCGACAAGAGCGGTAATCCCGCCATCCGGATTTAACTTCACGGTCGTCCCCGATGTGAGCGGTCGATCGCCGTAATACGACGAAGACGGTGTTGAGATGCCGGTGACGAGAATGGCTTTCACTACTTCATTGCCTGCTTCGTCTCGGGCATATACGGTATAGTCACCGTTGGCAGTTATGGTGAATTGCGGCGCTGACAAAATATCGGTTCCTGCCGTTCCGCCGGCAAAATCAGCCTCGCTAAGGCTTCCAGGCAGCCAACGAAGCTCCGTCAGCGCATTACCCGCAGCTACTCCGTACACGCTTGCCGTCACGCTGATCGCTTTACTTGCCAATCCGTTCGGTACAGCCGTCAGGGTAACATCGGGCGGTATCGCCACAATACGTATTCCGCTCGTGTCCGGTGCTTCGTACGTCAGCGAAGCGACGGCTCCGCCGGAGGCGCGAACGATGTTTGCGCCGTTCGAGAGCTCCAACGCGTCTGCAACTTCAATACCGTCCACATCCGCGAGCCCGGCCGGAATTTCGTATTCGAAAGTAAGTTTCGTCAATGCCGTGCCGCGCGCTCCAGTATACGGGGCATATACCGTCTGAGTGACGGAATCGTCTCCGACCATGATCGGAACGGCCGGTGTCCCGGTCACGGTTACTTCGTATCCGTAAAATACCGTAAAGCGAATCGTGTCGCTCGTGCCGTACAAATCATTGGCCGAGGCGGTTAGCACCAACCCCACCCAAGCGGATTCAAATTCCGCCAGAGCATCGCTCAAACTGGCAGCGGCCTCATCCAATCGAGTCTGAGATTGGTTTTTCGCATCGTCGGCAATAGCCTGCGCCGCATCTATCGCGGTCTGCAGGGCAGCGCGGTCGTCAGCCGATATCTGCCCTACATCCGTACCTACCGGATGATCCGTCAGCGCCTGCTGCGCCGCCGTAATCGCCGCGCCCAGCGCCGTCGGAATGCCCGGTTGAATAACAGCGGCATTAAAGACTTGAACCGCTGAATTTAACTGGCCGACGGCAGTATCCAATTGATCCTGCGTGTAACTGCTCGCGTTATCGAGAATCTGCTGCGCAGCATTGGACGCGATCTGCAGTGCGGTACGCGTTCCCGCTGACGCCTGCCCCACGTTTACGCCTTGCGGATGATCCGTCAGTGCCTGATGCGCCGCCGTAATCGCCGCGCCCAGCGCCGTCGGAATGCCCGGTTGAATAACAGCGGCATGAAAGACTTGAACCGCTGAATTTAACTGGCCGACGGCAGTATCCAATTGATCCTGCGTGTAACTGCTCGCGTTATCGAGAATCTGCTGCGCAGCATTGGACGCGGTTTGCAGTGCGGTGCGCGTTCCAACTGACGCCTGCCCCACGTTTACGCCTTGCGGATGATCCGTCAGTGCCTGTTGCGCCGCCGTAATCGCCGCGCCCAGCAGCATCGGAATGCCCGGTTGAATAACAGCGGCATTAAAGACTTGAACCGCTGAATTTAACTGGACGACGGCAGTATCCAATTGATCCTGCGTGTAACTGCTCGCGTTATCGAGAATCTGCTGCGCAGCATTGGACGCGATCTGCAGTGCGGTACGCGTTCCCGCTGACGCCCTGCCCTACGTTTACACCTTGCGGATGATCCGTCAGTGCCTGTTGCGCCGCCGTAATCGCCGCGCCCAGCGCTGTCGGAATGCCCGGTTGAATAACAGCGGCATTAAAGACTTGAACCGCTGAATTTAACTGGACGACGGCAGTATCCAATTGATCCTGCGTGTAAATGCTCGCGTTATCGAGAATCTGCTGCGCAGCATTGGTCGCGGTCTGCAGTGCGGTGCGCGTTCCCGCTGACGCCTGCCCCACGTTTACGCCTTGCGGATGATCCGTCAGCGCCTTTTGAGCCGCCGTGATCGCCGCGCCCAGCGCTGTCGGATCGCCGGCTGTGATAATCACGTCTTCGAATGTATCTATCGCCGTTTCCAAATTTGCAACAGCCACTTCCAATTCGTCCTGCAGATATTTGTCAGCTTGATTGAAAATTTGTTGGGCTGCAGCGATCGCGTTCTGCAAAGTGCTGCGGTCTCCCGCCGACGTTTGTCCCACGTTTACGCCTTGCGGATGATCCGTCAACGCTTGCTGCGCCGCCGCGATCGCCACCCCCAACGCCGCGGGATTGCCGGCCTGGACAATTTGCGCATTGAATGCCGCGATTGAAGAGGTCAACGGGATTGCGGCGTTAGCCAGGTCGGAGGCGACGGTTGCATTCCCGATTCCGTCGATAAAAAGCATGGCTGCGTCATAGGCTGCAGACAAGTCGTTGTAAGCATTGGCCGGCACTTGTCCTACGCCTGTGCCCGGCAGATGACTTTTCAACAACGACTTGGCGCTAGCGACCGCTTGAAACAACACCGTTCCGTCCACAAACGTATGTCCGTTGCTCGGCGCATAAGCGGCTGCAGGTGAATTCGCAATTCCGAATATTTTCAGATTGCCTGGATTGCCCGCAAATACGCCTGTCCCAAAAGTTGTTGCATTGCTTAACACCGTTACGCTTGTCAAGCTGTTATTATAGAATGAGCTACTGGCGACATTCGTTACACCGGCCGGGATGACCAGTTTCGTAATGTGATTGGTGTCGAAAGCACCGCCATTAATCGTCTTCAAATTTTCCGATAATTTAATCGATGTCAAACTATTCATATAAAAAGAATAGTTGCCGATAGACGTCACGCTGTCCGGAAAAACGACGGTTGTAAGCGGATTGTTTTCGAATGCGCTGGCGCCTATCGTTAACAAGCTGTCAGGAAGGTCTATGGAAGTGAGGCTTGTATAACGGAATCCATACGTCTGAATGACTTTCACACTGTTCGGAATCACCACGCTCGTAATTTTAGGTTTGCCCGTACCGTACGTATCAAATGCTGATCTCCCAATCTCGGTTACCATCGTCCCCTGGTACGTACCGGGAATAACCACGTTCAGATCCGTGCCCCCGTAGTCCGTAACAGTTGCGCCGTTGGAACCGACTGTAAAAGTAAAGTCGTTCGCGGCTGCATATACAGGTCGAATCTGCGAGAATGAAGTCCCGAACGCAAATAATGCAATTAATAGACATAAGAATGAAATTTTCATGATTTTTCTCCTTTTCTATAACGGTTGAAGCGAGATGACGATGAGAGCAGAAGCTTGTCGAATGAACGGGATACGGATAGGTATCTGCGGTTTCTGCAACTGGACGACTACTATATTTCATTATAAAGACGGCCAATAAAAGAATAATGAAAGAATCAGCCAAAATCGCGTAGTATCAAGCCTTGAGAATTTTTGACGTTTTTGTGAAATCGGATTTCGAATAATGCCGTTTTATCTGTAAGTGATATTCGAAGGTGCCTTAGGATACTTTTGGCGAACGAATAGCCGGGGCAAAAAAAACCAAATGAGTTGTTACACTCATGTGGTTTTTGCTACGATGCCTCAACTTTTTAATACCCTTACCGAAAAATTCTCAAATTCATCAATATACCAGTGAGCGATGTGAGGGGAACCGCTTCGGCAGGCAAGCTTTCTAAATTTAAGTAATATACTGGACAAAAAATTAAACAGCGGCGGACCAAGACTTGAAAAATAAGTCCTAGACTGCCGCTGTTGTCATTAAACGTGTCCCGTTAGCTTAATGAAGAGTAACAAATGCAATATGCCAACTTTTGCCTAAACCCTGTTTTTGGTGGGTATTTTCCCCATGCAGCAATCACTCGCTCACGCATCTCTCGCATCCTTCTCAACAAATCCTCTTAATAATTTCATTCAAAACGTGATCCGACAAATAAAAAAGCCCTCGATTTACGCGGACTTCATTCGGACAATGCGAGTTTTATCTGATTTCGGTAAGATTATTCCCGTTAACAAATATGTAGACTAATTGCCGGAAGCACTTGATTACCCTCCTCCGAGTATGACTTTGATTGTAGGCATCTGTTGGCTTCACATTAAATCAATTATCTTTGATGTATTGATCAGGCTGAAAGTTCTAATGTTGATATTTGACCATAAGAAAACCACCTTGGTGAACAGGCGGTTTATTTAGCTTTCGTTCCCCATTAGTGAACGAGCAGTATAACTTAAATTATTAAAACTTACGTTTATGATAAGGGATACCATCGCCATCTTCGCAATAGGATTTGAGACTATAAAGGAAAATAGCCCAGTTGTAGTTACAGGAGCGATAAAATGGCGTTACTTCTTTCCAGTTCGTATGACGCAAAGTAATAAAAGACTTCCCGTTCTTCTCTTGAATATCAAAGGAAATAATCGTACCAATCCATTCTGGATCTGAATCTATACACTGCCAAACGACTTTTTTATTAGTGATCAATTCCTCTATTCTCATCTTAGTTATGTCATTGCTGCCAAATCGAAATTCATTAATAAAGCCAATCTGATTATTAATAATGAGTTCATTGGTCCATATTTCCGACAGTCCTTCAGCGGTGGTTAAAGTTTCATACACCTTCGACGCTGGAACATGTACGGTTTGCAAGTGCTCGATATTTGCCATGCTTTACTCCCTTCTAACTGCAATAATTTATGTTTGATGCTTATGATAACATTTGATGAATATAATAGTTTCTTTTGGATTGCTATGTTGCAGTTATTGCAATTATGGCGGCCAAAACGTTATTTCTCTTTTACTTTTAACAAACGTAAGCTGTTAAGTGTCACTATTACGGTCGCTCCCATATCGGCCAAGATAGCAAGCCACAAGGTCAGCCATCCCGGAACAATAAGCACCAGTGCAAGGAGCTTAATCCCTAAGGAGAACGTAACATTCTGCTTGATAATCAAAAGTGTTTTTTTGCTTAGTCTAATCGTGTAGGGCAGTTTTCGCAAATCGTCTGCCATTAATGCGAGATCAGCTGTCTCCAGCGCAGTGTCAGTACCCGCCCCGCCCATCGCAATACCAACGGTAGAAGCCGCAAGCGCCGGTGCGTCATTCACTCCGTCACCGACCATTGCCACACCTGAATAACTTTCCCGTAACTTCTTGATATATTCGAGTTTGTCTTGCGGCAGCAGTTCCGCCTTTATATCGGACACGCCCAGTTGTTTGCCGATAGTGTTAGCCGTCGCTTGATTGTCACCTGTAAGCATGATCGTCTTTTTAATTCCGATGGAATGCAATTCTTCGATCACGGCTTTGCTTGAATCGCGTACGGCGTCGGCAACCGCGATTAGGGCGAGTACTTCTTCTTCCGTCCCCAACACCATAACGGTTTTCCCTTGAGTCTGCAGTGTAATGATTTGCTGGCGTGTCGTTTCGGTGATGTCATATTGCAACTCATCAAACAGCTTCGGGTTGCCTATAAAATATAGCTTGCCATCAACAGAAGCTTTAACACCTTTACCTGTGATCGACTGGAAGTCATCCACTGAAAATACCAAATGAGCGCCCATTTGCTCGGCTTTGCGAACGATTGCCGACGCTAATGGATGTTGGGAGCCTTTTTCAATTACCGCGGCGATCGAAAGCAATTCAATTTCGTTATGGCCGCTAAAAGTAACAATCTCCGTGACTTCAGGGAAACCATTGGTTAGTGTCCCCGTTTTATCAAAGGCTACAGCCGTGATATGTCCAGCCTCTTCTAGATGGATTCCGCCTTTGATTAGTACGCCATTTTGGGCTGCATTGCCGATTGCGGTAACGATTGAAATTGGAGTAGAAATGACCAGCGCGCAAGGGCATCCTACTACTAGTAGCGATAGACCTTGGTAAATCCAATCTTCCCAGTCTGCGCCAAATAAAGGCGGAACAACAGCGATTCCAATAGCGAGCAACATAATTGCCGGTGTGTAATATTTAGCGAATCGGTCGACAAATGCTTGTGATGGCGCGCGTTCAGCCTGGGCTTCTTCTACAAGGTGAATGATTTTTGAGATCGTCGTATCTTCAACACGCTTGGTAACTCTGACCTCAAGCAGTCCTTCCTCGTTCAATGTACCAGCGAATACCTCGTCTTCAATGGTTTTAGTGACGGGAACGGATTCACCCGTAATTGCAGCTTGATTGATCGTAGAAGTCCCTTTAATTACTACGCCGTCCATAGCAAGCTTTTGACCTGGCCTAACGATCATTATGTCGCCAACTTGAATATCATCAACATTCACTGTCAATTCGGCCGAACCGCGCCGGATCAAGGCTTCTTTAGGCGCAATGTCCATAAGCGAGCGAATGGACTGTCGTGCCTTTTGCATAGAGTAGCGTTCCAGTGCTTCGCTAATCGCAAATAGCACAACGACTACGGCACCTTCGCCCCATTTTCCAATCGAAGCTGCGCCAATTATCGCGACTGTCATGAGTGTGTTCATGTCAAATTGGAGCCTAAACAAATTCTTAATACCTTTTAGGAAGAGCTCATAACCGCCAATAATAATGGCGGCGCCAAACGCCAAAGCTGAGACGAGTTCTTCTTCGCCGTAGCTAAAAGCGAGGATATATCCGGCAGACATTAACAAAACGGAGAGCAGAACATTCCAATTCGCTTTCAAAAAGGGTTCTTTCTTTTCGATGACTCGCTGTTTTTCAGGCGTGAGCTTCAGGTTTTCAAAAGCACCGGCCTTTTCCAACTCCCTGATCGTGGTATTTCCAATGACGGTAATCTTGGCAGCGCCGAAGTTAACCTGTGCATCCGTAACACCGGGAAGGTTCTTTACATTCCTTTCAAATATTCCAGCGCAATTTGTACAGGTAAAGCCTTGTACGCGGTAAACCTGCTTATCGTTGTCTCCCTCATGTTGTTGCATGCTCCGTCAACTCCTTAGTGTGTGTTGAAGCCAGCTGGATAAATTGCCGAACATGTTCATCCTCTATAATATTGGCGACATCGCACACGCATAGTTCATCTTCTTCACACAAAGCGAATACGATTATCATATGGGTCTCAGCTATTTCAGACTTTAATTTCCCTACATAAAAAACGAAAAGCCTGATTTAACAAGCTTTTCTAAAGTCTTTTATGATGATACATTTGTGTCCCTAAACAACTATTTATTAAGCCCCGTTAAGCCTCGCAAACGTGATGTAATCAACTTGGGCGGGCTCTACCGATTCGATCCGAAGTGCCCGGTTGATCTGTCCCCGGTGATATTGCCCATGTAAGAGGACATGCGACAGGATGTCCCGGACGGACGTTCGGAACGGAATCCCGCTCTGGTTCGCATAGTCGACCATCTCGTCCAACTCGGATTCTTCGAGCTCTTCGATATAGACGCGATATTGCTCGGCGTTCTCTTCGAACATCGTCCGGATCGCCGTCAGATCTTCCGCTTCCTCCCACAACGAATATCGCGCGCTGCCCTTGCCCTGCAATCGGGACAGCCAGACTCGTTCCGCGACCGCGACGTGCCGAACCAGCTTCAGAAGGTCCTTGTTCTTCGTCTCACTCTCCTCGAGCGCATCCAAGATGCGTCCGTCCGCCCAGTACAAGTGGTCCATCATGCGCTTGATCGTCTTCATTTCGGTTCCCCCCTCTTCGTCTCATCGATTACTTGAACCTACTGTTATCCGTTAGATCACGTCTGCTGATAATTCACGGCAGATATTAGACAAGACCCGCACAGAAACGTGTAGAATATTCCCTCACTATCAGCGGCTTGTTCCATGTCTATTTGTCCGATAAACATCATCGTCTCTGAGCAGCAAGGACATGTAGGATATTCTGCGTCCTGAATCCAAGCTGGATGACCGCCGATCTGGGATACGGGTGCCTCAAGCGTCCAGCAGGCTCCTTCGAAGGTACCCATCAGTCGTTCCGATAGTCGCATGGTACGCCATATCGATTCTTCATCCGGCACCCTTTCTTGCAAAAAATCCGGTAATGAATTATATTCACTCCAAGAATAGCTGCCATCCAGTTCCACTTTCATAAACACGGTGCCATAACAGTTACAGTGCACGCAGGCCGCAATCCTTAGCTGCTCGCCGGGAAGATTGATAAACTTAATTAAAGGGTCCTGCAATTTGAAATCAAGCAGCACCGTCAGTCTACTTTTGCACCATGGACACTCTTGGTCATCCGTCTGCAATGCTACTACCACCGATCGTGCCAGCTCTGATTCCCCTATCCCTTCGCCGCATACTTCAATATGATAGCTCTTGGAATGAAAAAGCAGCCGCTTCCTGCCGTATTGATCCAGTTCCCATCCAGCTTCGTACGTATAATTCTCTGGGGACACATATAACTTAGATGCCCATGGAGGCGGATCATCTCTCCATTTCGTGAAAAGACGAATGACTTCTTCATCGCCAATCCAAGCCAATGCAAGCAAAAGAAGATTACGATTGTCCGAATCGCAATTCACCTGATGAATAAGCTCATCGCGTATAGCCGGCCCGGCATCCTTGTATAGAATACTAGGATTATATCTTCCTTTTCGAAAGAGGGTCTCGATCCCCCGCTCAATCCGTGAATTTGCGAAACATACCAGCGACAGCAGAATGGTTTCGGCTAGGTCAAAGTCACCATTGTCTATCAACGTGATTGCATATGTCTCCAATCGCTCGAATTCAGGTTCCGTCAGTTGATGATAAAGCACCTGCGCTCTTGTATGGTAAGGAAGGTCATTCTCAAGCGGGTTGTATTTACGTGGAGTATGCATGATTTTTAGAACCTCGACTGGATCCGTTACACCTGCGTACCGATTAACATCAATTCGATTTTTTTCAATATAAGCCTTCTCTTCTAACACAAGCTTCTTTTGACGGCATGGCATACAGATTCCACCCGTCTTTATAGCTGTCGCTGGAAGAATTGTTGCCGTACAGCCGGGGGTTTGGCATGGCAGGCGCTCGCTCATTATATCTACTCCCAGAATAATGTTCTCTCATGTCTAATTCGATGCAAGAAAACCTTCGGAATGTCCGCGAACAAAACATATCGAGAGTACATTCTATTTAGACCAAGTCGCTTCAGCTGTGAGCGTCCGCCTTCCTGCTCAATTGCCTCTGCGGGAGGGATTCGCAAGAGGAGGAAGATTGTCCACCCAGTGCTCGTAACGGGCTTCATCCACCATTTTATCGTCATTTAAGTAGTCCTTGTAGGTCTGTAAGTACTCATTATCCGCTGAATGATTGTTCTGGCTATACTCGTCCAGCCATTGCGTGCCCTCTTCAATTCGGTTCAATAGCAGGTAAGCTGAGAGAAGCGAATCCAGACGCATATCATCGGGCTCCTTCTCGAAGGAGACCTGGCGATTATCCAGCTTTTCTTCCCAGTACTGGGTCGTCAATGCGGCACTCGCCTCGTAATGGTCGGACTGCCAGACATACACGGCGATAAGCGCGGGGAACAGCGGAATTTGACCATAAGACGGGAATCCGAACAACAAGGGATCTCCTTTGGCTTGATCGAAATAGAGCTCGACATTGTCTTGTACGGTTACTTTCATCTCACCATCGATCTCTTCAATAAGGATCACTGAGGGACCAGGACGATTGTCTACGAGTTCAAAAAGAAATGCAGCATGGTGATTGTAGACCAAAGAAGTTGACCAGGGCTCCCCATCGGTTTGCCCGCCAGCACCGCCTTCGAATGTTATCCCTTGCTTCTGACTGTCAAAAACAATATTGCCCTTCTTCATAATGGCAAAACGGGTGTAGTCGAACTCGCCCTTGTTCCAATATTGGACGGAATAATTCTGACCTTCCAGATCGAAGTCATCCGTATGGATTGGCTTCTCCTGGGTATTTATTGGTGGTGTTTCCGGTTCAAAAGCAGGTATATTGGCAGCAGGTACAGTAGCATTGTCTGCCAAGCTTGGTTCATTAACAATTTCCATATCCTGAGTACTTGTATCAGATCTACTACAAGCACACACCAATAAGGATACGACACATAATAACAGCAATGTCTTCTTCACAAATTTTCTACCCTTATCTCAAAATTATTTATTTTGTTTACTATTTCGCTTCAAATTATCATCAATTATATTATTTACCATTATATACCGAATGATGTGGGTGCACCATCCCATCGGGAATTTTATCAAGTTACTCTTCAATAAAGTAAGGAGAGAACGTCGCCTTGGCCGCCTCTAGCTTTCTACCGTTCATCGCCTCGTAGTGTTTTTTTAAGTCGCTTACTATTTTTTGCGTTTCGCTAGCGTTCTCCGAACTTAATCTTCCAGCCGTTTCATCTGCGTCTGCAGGCAGATCGAGAGTGAAATGCACCCACTTCCTATCCGTGATTTTCCATGTGCCCCCTTCTAGGCGAAGGGTAAATTTCGTTTCGACGCTCGACTTCAACGTCTGGGTTTCGGAGCGGTATCCGGCCGAGACGACGGCTTCTCGGGCCGTAGGATACGTGATGTCTCCCATCCAAAAATCGTAGCTTCTTCGGGGAAGTTTCCTCAGGTCGGAAGAATCCTCCCAGTAAATACGATCCGGATAATCCATCGTGAACAGATCCTCGACCGAGCCTTCTCCATTGAAAAAGGCCTCCAGTTTCTCCCGGATTTCACCGTCTTGCCCGAATCCGTGCTTGATCAAAGAAATTTGTTTTTTCGCTTGATCGTAGCGGATCGAATGCTCCAGCACCTCGCCCAAGGTTCGAAGCGGAACGAACACCCTGCCGTTCCTCGTCGCGGTCGGAACCGGGAAGCCGTAGCTACGTTCGTCAAATTCGAAAAGCTCGTCGTTCGCCCATACGCGTAACGTCGCTCCTTCGAATCGTCCGGTGATGGCTCCCGCGCCAACAGATAATTTGCATATCCCCGCCCCATGCATTACTATATTTATATCGACAAATTTGCAGGTCTATACAAGGAGGTTCACGCGCCCATGTGCCCTCGTACCAAAGAACAAAATGAGCTCATCCGCATGCAGCGTAGAGAACAGATCCTGGACGCCGCCGCGCGCGCCTACTTCCACACGGGCGGGAGCTTTGATATTCGCGACGTCGCCCGCGAGGCCGAGCTCGGTTACGGCACGGTATACCATTATTATCCCAACCGGCATTTATTAATAGAAGATGTGCTGGGCAGCGGCTTCGAGCGATGCGAGCAAGCCCTGGCAGAATGGGCTAACATCAGCGGCGGCAGCCCGGATGATAGGCAGCTGTTGACGTATTGCAAGGAGATGCTCTGGCTGTGGCAGTCGGACGCCCGCGCATATCTCGTCTACAAAATGGCGGCGGAACATTACGCAGGCTTGCCTGAGAAGGATCGGCACCCCACCAAGAGACGATTCATGGAACGGCTGTACGTTCCGCTCCAATCGATCGCCCAGCGCGAAGACGACAGCGTCAACCATATGCTTGCCGTGCTGGTTGGCTGTTGCGGGCTGCACTACTATGCGGGCACTTCTGAGTTGGACGTCGATCGAATCGCCAAGCTCGCGATGCAAGCTATTACGAAGGAGTCCTGAAACTAACATGGTCATCTTAAAAAGCAAGCATGAAATCGAAGCCATCCGCAAGGCATGCCAAGTGGTGGCCGAATGCCATCGCACGATCGCCCCGCTCATCAAACCGGGAATCACGACGAACGAGATTGAGCGCATCTTCGAGGACATTATCTTGAAGCACGGCGCCAAGCCCTACACGAAGGGCTACAAGGGCTATCAATATGCGACCTGTGCCTCCGTCAACGACGTGATCGCGCATGGCTTCCCTAGCGACAAGCCACTTGAGGAGGGCGATATCGTGACTATCGACACGGTCGCGGAACTCGACGGCTGGCTCGGCGATTCGGCCTGGAGCTATGCGGTCGGGAAGATCTCGCCGACGGCCGAGAAGCTGATGCGCGTCACGAAGGAATGCTTTGACCTCGGCATCGCACAGGCGCAGCCCGGCAATCGGCTTGGCGACGTAACCAGCGCCATCCAGCGGCATGCCGAATCGAACGGCTTCGGCGTCGTGCGTGACCTTCTTGCGCATGGCATTGGCCGGGACCTGCACGAGGAGCCGAATTATATGCATGTCGGCAAGCCCGGCAAAGGCCTCCGCATCAAGGAGGGCATGGTGTTCACGATCGAGCCCATGATCACCGAAGGCACCTACTTCATGACAATCGATCCGGACGGCTGGACCGCACGGACGATGGACAACAAGCTCGCCGCCCAATACGAGCATACTATCGCCATCACGGCTGAAGGTCCACAAATCCTGACCGCGCAATAGAATAATAGAAGCCGACCACCGAGATGGTCGACTTTTTTTTTACGAGTCCCTTGGGTAATCTGTGGATGTAATTTTGATACGAGGTGTAATTCATTTCCGTTTGCATACTGGATATATCTTTTTCAGAATAGGCTGTGTCTCCAATGACAGTATCAATTTCCATACCTGTTTCCCATGGGTATTCACGGCAGTAGTCCAGTTCATCTACTAATTCGTCTGTCGTTGTTTTGGGCGGAAATTTATCCTTCATGTATTCATTGATCTGGTACACTGCTTTTCGATGATTGTCTCTATTTTATCAATGTCATCTTAATATCTACAAGGGTATTCAAATTGATTTCAATGCTCATATCTTCATGTTCATTAATAGCAATTAAAGTTATATCTTTGATACTTAATTTTTTTATAGGATTTGTTGCATCAAAAAAGATACCCCAAACCAAATTGTCATTAGCATCTGTGCAAGCAATGAATCCTTCATTTCCCATTTGCCCATTTCCGCCATAGATTTTACCGCCTTGATAGTCAATACTCGTCCATGCATCAACCATTGTCCAGCATTCGGCGTCATATTTTTCAATACTCTCAATAGTTGTATCACACTGGGGAGAACAGTAAATTTTGCGCTCATTGTTGTTAGGATTGTAATATGTCGCGACATTTAAAATGATTATGTTGCCATTTGGAAAAGCGATGCAATTAATTCCTGGCAACTCACTTTGTTCAGCTGACCAATGTTTCATTATTAAGTTGTTCATAACTTTATCCTCTCATACCACGCTGAATATCACATGCTGTTTTGCTGCCAAAGCCTTTTCGTAAAAAGCAAGCAGAGCGCTGAATTCCCCCTTAAGCTCGTGCCACAGAGCTTCTTTGCGATTCTCCTCCCAAATGCGTGGATAGATGTTATTACTGCGAAAGGAGGCTAAATCAAAGCCAGACTCCAACTCGTCAAAGTCTACTTGCTTCATCGCCTGAATTATACCGGCCAGCTCATCCTGTTCGGTACAAGTAAAAAATCCGTCATCCTCCCCAACATCAAACACATGAACACATACCACGGATTCGCTAAGCCGGTTGCCTTCAATCGGTACACTTGCCGAAACACCAGTAAGCAAGAAATGTAGGCCGTCCCATAGCTTGTCTATCTCATAGCTCGGATTACCTGCTTCAATCAGCTCCTCCAGCGTATCCATCAGACCTTCGCCTTCCATCTCCATCATTTGCTCCAACGTATCCTCGCTTACCATCACGTATTGCCCGAGTCTCCCCATGCCTATCATCTCCGATTTAATTCTACTTTTCAAAATGGTTGACAATGCTGATCTGTTCCAAAATCAACTCGTCAAAACTGCCCACCAATTCCTCAAAAGGATCATCCCCGGCACAGTCATGGAGCAAAATCAACAACTGTCCTGTCTCCAAATCCTCCACAACCGTGCTGCCATCTCCCATGCCACCAACGGGAAAAAGCCGGCGGGGAGCTAGTTCGTACTCCCGCTCATACTCCTTGTAGTTTTCCACAAAAGAGGGATAAGCCCAGTCCAAATCACGGATCGAATTGATCCATGGGTCGAGAAAATGGCAGGATCCAAAATGGAGAAGGAGCCACCGATAGCTTGAGGGCAACCGACAATCATATTTTTCCTCAAAAGCAAGGATAGCCTCCTCCGTCTCCGGTGTTCGGTCTGTCCGCGCATAGGCTTCTTTCAACAGCTCCAGATTGTCCAGTAATTTATTGTCCACCTTGTTGCCCCTTCCGATTTATGTCTGTTGATGGAACAGGCACAGCGTGCGGCAATCCGTACAAATCTCGATATACAACGTACCTTCAGAGCCATCCATCAATACGTTCCATGGAAGCGCTGCGAGAAATTTCATGGTTTGACCACAGTCCGAGCATGTCGCGAATTGTGCGTCCTGCACCCAATCCGGCCAGCCTCCGATTGTGATGACCTCATCACCACCGCTAGCGTAATGATTCGGTACCGCCTCGGCACTAAGTGTGAGCTGATTCCGGCTCATCTCCAGAAGATCATCTTCCGAACAATAATTTTCCGTTAAGGGTGGCTCATATGGAATGATCTCACTACGACCATTTTCGTCATAGCACACAAACGTCTCTTCAGTGAATGTGATGCAATTCGGGCAGATGGGAATGGCCAGCACTCCATCAACCTTCAGAAAAGAAAATCGCTCATCAAGGCCGTCCAGCCGCAGAACATCGATCAACTGACAACCGCAATGCGGACAGTGCTGCTCCAATAATTGACCCGTTTTCGCTGCCTGATCGACGCCATCCCCTGGTAACATCGTGTAGCATCGTTCGAAGCACAATGAGCTGTGATTCCCCCGATCATCGAAATGCCAGCCACCATGATGGGCATAGACGGACGGATTCACATACAGCTTGCTGCGCCAGGGCAGCGGATTTCTCTCCAGCCTCAGGAATGCTTCCTGAACGACTTCATCGCCTTGCAGGGCGAGGCAGAGCAGCAAATGATTTGCTTCATCACATGCAGGATCAAAAAGACGCGAGAGCAGCTGATCCCGCACCTCGGGGGAAGCATTCCGATAGAGCTTAGCTGGATAGAAGATCCCCTTGTCGAACGCTGCTTGTGCAATTCGCGCAGTGTTGATGTCGTGATAGCCAAGCAACCCATTGAAATCTTGATAGACTTGATCCCACTTCCCGATCGTTTCAATATTCGAGATGATCGATTCGACCATTTTCTCCACTTCTTCTCTGCTCATAGCCTGGTAGGCTTCCCGCTGATTCTTATTTCGACAGCGATAACAGATTCCGTTAAAAAGAATAGATTTTCCGCATTCTTGGCATTGATTCGGTATCTGTTTTCTCAACATACTCACCTCTACTCTTTCAAGACTATTTGCTATTTTTTCTACCTCTTCGAATTCAGGCTCATATCCTTGTACAATAGCACCGTCATTTCAGCAAGTGCAGAAATTGGTCCATGCCATGCGTGTCCTCCTTGACGACAGGACTCACATCTCAGAGCATGCATCTTGCAATCCTTTTAAATAAAAAAACACCGCTTCGTTTGGTAACGTGAGGGTGTCGAAGTCACACACTTATGATACGGTTCAGCATTTCGGATCTATCGGCGCAAAATCCCGCGCGGTGCGAAATCGCTAAACCTTCCCATATTCATAGGCTAAGACCAACTTATATAAGCTCATCTGCGATCATTTTTGCCTTTTCCGCAAGCTCCCTCATATCAGCAGCTGGAACAAGCTCGGCTAAATCGTAGGACAGCGGATTACGGGAAAACTTGTTCAAATCATCCCGAAGCAGGTTTCTTTTTTCTTCGGAGGCATCAATATAAAGTTTGCACGGCTTCCTACTCTCATCCAAATCATGCAAATCGACATAGCCTGATTTAAGACACTCCAACACAATGGCTGAAAGATCGATTAGAGCACCGCAGGCAATATCAAGTTCTACCCGAAACATGCCGTTAGCACTTCTCCTATCAAATCCAATATTACCGCCGTTTTTCAAGTCTCCCTCCGAAAGCAGAACATCGAAACCCAAGTCCTTTAAAATCTGATTAAACGTCACATCCGTTAAGTCCAATTGTTCCAAATAGTCTATTAATGCAAGCGAATCATCGGAACCGCCAATTAAATCTCCCCACCATTTGCTTATGTACATGCTCTTCTCCACCTTCTTTATAGTTATTGTAATTTTCCAAATAAGATAGTTTCACTATACAAGAGGTGAAAATATGTAAACAGCTACTTGTTGAGGACTAATAAGTTAGTGTCATTACCAAAAACCTCAGCACTCCACGTTCCCATACGCTCAGCACCTCTGCTAGGAAACGCAAAGAAATCATGCGAAAAAAATGGATTGATTCAGAGTAGTTTGTATTATTTTTCTCCAACAAACTACCAATCACGTTCACGAATGGCTACTTCTGTATCTATTTCGATACCAAAAAAGGCTAAAATATCTTCAACTGTTTGTGCAATTGATTCTCTCGCAACTGTTTCAATTTCGCTGTCATTTTCGTCAAACTCTTCTGCAAGATCATTGATTGTATTGATGGCTAAATCAAGCTTTGATTGAATTTCTTCGATATCTTGATTTCCTTGTTCCAAAAACTCAACAACTTTAACTAGTTCAGCTTTAACTTTATCCACAAGAAAGTTAGGGAAATATCCATCAATATACATATCTTTTAAATATTCAAAGGGAACTTCATTTGCTTCGTTAACCGCAGTTTGTTCGTTCATAACGTTCAATGCGGCAGATTGCATAAGGTCTTTTTCCATCACTCTTCCTCTTTTCGTTTTTGTGTCCCTAGACAATTACCTGGGCATTCTTGCCGAAGCGTATGGGTGTAATATCCCGCAAATAGGAGACCTTTAACTCAAAGGTCTCCTGACATTGATCCGCTGCCGGGCATATCGATCGTTCGAGCGGGCAATGTTCTACCCACCCTTAGTCCAACTCCGCACGGGAAAATAAATCGCGTATCAAGGTATCATCCTCACAAGCAGCCTTAAAACCTAGAGCAAACCTCTCCAGCGCTTCGCCGTCCGTCGAGTAAGCGCAGAACATACTCCCCTCAGGATCAAATTGGATCTGAGCTGCCAACTCCGGCATGATTTCCTCGATGAAAACAGCGGCCAAAGAACCCCAGTCATAACCGTTTCCTTCAAATCCCTCGTCAGCACGTTCCGCAAAAACCTCATTTTTATAGCTCCCCACATTCAAAATCAGTGACACCGAACTCGCGTGAACTACCCATTGGAAGGGTAGAAGGAGTTCTGAATCCGGAGATGGGGCATACTTTTGCGAGGATGTGATGACCGGGTCAACTGTACTCTTCTTATTCAACTGGCTTCCAAGGCTTGTTTTGGACATCTGCACGAATTTGGAGGCCTGCTTGTCTGCTGGATTCAATTGATACGCTATCTCAAACTGTTGCAACGCTTCCTCATATTTTCCCGAATAGTAGTATGCATAACCTAAACGAAAATGCCACAGGGAATCCTCTTTACCCTGATCCTGAACGGATAATAGCATGCTGATAGCTTTATCATAATCATCTAGATTGTTATAAGCGCGTGCTAGATGACCCGTGAGTTCATAGTCTATTTCCGTGTCGGGCAATGCCGCGATCTCGTCTATAATCTTTTGATGATCCCCCTTGTCAAACCATCTGTTTAATTGTATTAATCGTTCTTCTTTCATGGATAGGTATCCCCTCTCATAGCACGCTGGATATTAATGGATGATACAAAACACTTCCATATTATATCAGAAAAACTTGCATTATCTGACAAATGACCACAAAAAAGCTCAAGCAATTTATGCTTGAGCAGATTAATCCCGACTCGCATCGTATATCTTTTGCGCCAAATACGCCGGTCTAGTGCGCGTATCCGTAAAGTGGTCCCCATCGCCAACGATTAGGCGGAATAAACCGAGTCGTGTTGACATATGGGGATTCCAACCGTAGCCCTCCCCTTGAGGCAATACATTATCTTGGAAGAAATACACATAACTTTTGGGGATTTGTAGCGCATAGAACGCTTTGAGATCGAGATTCTCGAAAAGCGGTTTAGCCGGTTCCGGAGCAACACTTGCATAAAAAAGTTTAGCATCATTGGTGGTGGCTGTATTTACGAACAATGCTCGGAATGTCTCAAACGGAAGCATGATTGTATCATCATCTGACATCTTTCTGAGCTCTTCAAAACCTTGTCTCGTTTGGGGCGGTAATTCGTCAGCAAGCGATTCGCCGTCTTTTAATACAAAAGCATCCCAGAAGACCAAGCGCTTGATACGATCGGGTACCTGTTCGGAAACCTTTTGAATGACTGTTCCACCAAAGCTGTGCCCAACGAGAATAAAGTCGTGCAGGTTCAACTGTTTTATATAATCAACGACTGATTTCGTAATCATAGCATGCGTGACTTTTTTATTTGAATCAGTTCCATGGCCTGCGTATTCTGGAGTGTAGACTATGTTCCCTTGACTACGCAGTACTGCAGCTACGCCGTCCCAAAAATGAACATCTGCCCAGGAACCATGCACAAGTACGAAGGTTAGCCGCTGAGGCGGTTCGGAATAAGGATTATAATACTGTCCCTGTGGTATGAACCGATAATTAGGATTTGGAATTTGATAATTCCCCGAAGAATAAGGAAACACGAACAACTTCCTCTCATAAACGACATAATTGAGCTTATGCCTACCGCGTCTTAAAGATTCACGTTCCAATAGGTATTAACGACCGATTCAGTGTTCTTCTACTTGACATTCGGCTAAGTACCCAAAACAAAGAGCTGCCCATTAGACAGCTCCATTTAACTTTAAACGCTACCAAATTCCATGGATTAAATTCCACATCCGTCTACGATGACAAGGATTTTCAGGATCTATGCTGCAATTCATCAGCCACTGGGCGGCATTCTCTCTTTGTTCGGGTGTGACCGGTACTCCTAAACAATCGGATAGCCGATCAATCATCTGGCAGCATTTACCATGGTCTCTTAAATCTTGAAGTCGATGGGACCTAAGAATTCCGCAAACACGGTGGAAATTCATAGGGTGCATGAATTTGCACCGAAACGTTCTCATTAAATGCGGGTCAAGGTAAGCCATAATATCCCCAATTTCTCCTTTCGTATTGATCATTTTTCTCGCCATCAACGGCTTTCTCCCGCTTTGTGGCGGTTAGTTTAGCATATGTGATCGTCCAGAAAGGGGGCAGGGCTGCTTTCTCATACAAGTGAAATTGATTATATACAGTAGCCTTTGTATTTCTTCATATAGTGACTCAAGGTGAGCAATGGCCAAATAAGGGGATAACTGTGATAATGAATATAGAAATGCCCGGGCAGGCCGGCACCGGTTGGGTAAGATGATCGTTTGCTTTTCTGCCTGTTCCATTCCATTAAGTTGGCCAGTCCTTTATTGATCTCATCGGTTGGCTGATCATGGACGGCAATGAGGGTATCGAGTGCCCAGGCCGTGTGAACCACCGTAGAGTAAGAAGTAGGAATATACCTTTTGTGTATATCGCTCTTGCAAGACTCGCCCCACCCGCCGTCCAATTGCCTGATCTTTAACAGCCAATCAATCGCTTGTCGAATGATCGGATGATCGGCAGACATCCCGACTGCTCTCATCCCGGTGACAGCTGCCCATGTCCCATAGATGAAGGAAATTCCCCACCGACCATACCATGATCCATCTTTTTTTTGATTTTTGATAAGCCAATGTACGCTGTCTTGAACCCGGAGATGAGTCGTTGTCAACTTTAAGTGACTGCCCATAAATTCAAGGGTACGACCTGTGACATCCGCAGCAGAAGGATCTACAGCCGTATCAGCAAAATTCTGTATACGGAATGGGCGAGTCATAGATGGAATGCTGTTCTTTTCAAAGGCTGCCCAGCCTCCATCATCATTTTGCATTCCTAACAACCAGTTAACTCCTGTTCTCCACGCCTCTCGATAGTCTAATTGATCGTCTGCAAATCGCGAAAGCGCCCGCAAGACGGCTTGCGTATCATCCACATCCGGAATAGCGGTGCTGCAGTCAGAAAATCCCCATCCCCCTGCGAGGTGAACAAGATTGCTCCCTCCCCCCTCCTTTAGATCTCTTTGCCGAAGAGCAAGTAAATATTGAGCAGCATTCTGAATCGCTGGATCTTCTGTCGTTAGTCCCGCTTCCTGTAAAGAATGGCAGATCAGTGCCGTGTCCCATACCGTAGAAGGAGAGTTCTGAATATGGACCTCATCGTTTAATCGGTATCCAAAAGAGGTTAACCCCTTAATGGCATGCTGAATAACAGGAGAATCATGCTGGTAGCCGAGAGACAGTAAAGCATAAATCATGAAAAAGGTAGCGCTCGCATAACTGCTTAGAGTACCGTCCTGCACTATATTTTGCAGCATATAACGCTCCGCTTTCTTAATTGCCGCCTTAGAGATAGGGTTCGCTGGCCAACGTTTCAAAAATAAATGTAACCAACGCCCCTTTTTATCCAGTCTCCTGAATTTACGAGTTACAAATAAGTGAGTGATACCCGGCGCGGATGGCTTCCTAAGCGAGAATTTTCGGTAGCAAAGAATTAATATGGGGGCAAAATGAGTGCGGATATAGGAGCTCCATCTGTAAAAGCTAAAGGGGATAAACCTAGGGATATGCAATAAAAATAGCGGAATCGGATAAATGGCAGGCCAGGGATAAAGTTGATTTAACGCCAGCATGAATTTGGTGGAAATATGAGCATTCTCAACTCCGCCGTTTCGAAGGATAAAGGTTTCGGCCAATTTCATATGGTCGTCATGTAGATCTGAATAACCAGAAAGCAGCAGCCCGGTATAAGCCTCGATCGTAGAAGAGAGATGACCTTCATCATCGTCATACTGTTTCCATGCTCCACTCGCTGCCTGTTTGTTCAGCAAGCGCTGACCCAGCAATGGAATAAGCTCCTCTTTGTATGGGCTGTTAAGGGTGCTTAAGAGAATCATCATATAGGCATCTGTCACGGGTCCTGCTTCGAAACAATACCTCCAAGAACCGTTCACATGTTGTTCCATCTTCAGACGGCTGATGTATCGTTCAATTTCTAATTGTACTTTCTCCAGCAACTCCATATTAGCACCCCAAAACAGGCGGTTCACACCTTAGTTGGCACATACTATGTACGGTGTGATACTTTGGTAGAGGTTTTCACCTAGCAGGCTGATTTTCAATCATTTGCCTAGCTGAGCATTCGCTGTGGGCAGTTGTGCTTTAGCGGAACATTCATATGTCTGTGCGAATACACAGTCCGTATAATTACCTCCCCCATAAACTAACTATGTGATTAACAGTCACAATAAGTTTGGGTGGTGAAATCAATGGGTTATGGTGTTGGTGGTGTAGGTACTGGAAGTTGTGGAGGATACGGCGGCGGTATGGGCGCAGCTGCATTCGCACTTGTTTTATTCATTCTATTGGTAATTATCCTTCGTGCTGGAACTGGGATCTACTAAGAAGGAATTACCTCTCTGTTGTCACCATGTCCCAATACCCTGCTCCGTGTGAATGTGATGGCAAATACAGTAAGCAAATTCCCGCCAGCCAATCGGCCAAGCGGGGATTTTTTTTATACGAAAAAGAACACTACCCGAAGTCAACGGGCTTATCTAATTTTCATTGTATATATGCGGATTAATGATGAACCTGTGTGAATGCACTGGCGGTATGCTTATCCACTCATATTATAGGAGTGGTTGCAATCACAAAAGACAGGTGGTGAAAATATGACAGTTCCGAAAAAACTTCTGAAAACAAAAACTGCTCGCACAAAATTAAACAAAAATAAAAATCAAAAAAATGTCCATACAAGCGCAAAAAAGATTAAAACCACAAAACTTGTGCATACGAAAGCTTTTTTCCCTTTTGGATTCGAACGTTTTGAGCCATTCGACCGATTCGAGCGTTTTGAACCATTTGATCGTTTTGGGTTTTTTACGCCATTCTTTTTCTTTTAATGAGGCTTCCAGGATTTCTTCTAAACAAACTCTTAATAATCAAAATCCCTGCTCAGCCCAATGACTGAAGTGTTTTGTTTTGGGTATATAAAAAGCCAGAGAGCTAAAGCCCCTCGGGCATTCTTATGCTCTAGCGGAAAAAGCACATGTCTGTGTGAATGCTCTGACCGTATGTTTGTCTCAACATAAACTAACCGTGTGATAAACAATCACAATAAAAATTGGTGGTGATTTCCGTGGGTTGTGGTGTTGGTGGTGTAGGTACCGGAAGTTGTGGAGGATACGGCGGCGGTATGGGTGCAGCTGCATTCGCACTTGTTTTATTCATTCTTTTGGTAATTATCCTTCGTGCTGGAACTGGGATCTACTAAGCAGTATTGAAACCCTCCGGCTTCTTCTTACCCCATCATGATTGGCTACATGATGGGGCTTTTTTTATTTCGAAATATCGATAATCCAGAGTCACGATGGGATTTCGATGGTGAAAAAACTAGGAAATCAGGCAACAAAAATCGACGATCATAACATCGGAGAATTAGTATACATTTTTAAATGATGCACGGGGCCAGTTATAAGGAGGAGTTTCTTTTTAAGAAAAAATTATGGGAAGGATGAAATGATGAGAGAACTGAAGAATATGGGGAAGCGTACAGAAGAGTTGGAGAAAACACCTTCCGACTCTTTTGAAACATTGTTCTTTCCTTCATTTATGAAGAAATTCACAGTCTTCACATCATTTAAGGAAATGTTAGTCGCCGGGGGATTTGAAGTCAGCTGTGAGGAAGACTTTCAAAACATCCCTGGCGACTTATTTGACGAACACATAGCAAATCATACTTTTTTCGACAACTGGCAAGAGATGTTGAACACGGCCAAGCTAGAGTATGTCGCCCGAAAACTTGATATCTAGGTTTTAAGTTTGCAACTGTGCCCCCCCTGTTCTGTTGCTGACTTGGGTATTAGGAATACCAAGGATGATTTACTATATATGATTTTTCCTTTCGCAATGCGTTCATTAATTCTGGTCCTACATTAAGGTTACTCTGTACGATTTGATGAGGTGTAAGCGCCATCTACTGAATAAGCGAAACATCTTCAAAGCGGTCACTCTTAAATATCTCCATAACCCAAAGGCTTTTATCACCGGTATTCTGAATATAGTGACCATTTGCTAGGCCTTAATCAGCAGGTTTTTTCAGTGGGTTTGAGATAAAATTGTACTTCCATTCCTCTCTTTGAACCAGTGCAAACCCATTTTGAAAATCATTTACAGTAGCATACTGTGGGGTTATTATTATTTCTCCGATTTTGTTTATAAACCCCCATTTCCCCTCTATTTCAACAGCTGCGAGCCCTTCACTATAATCCTTTATATCATTATATTGAGGTTTAACAATTACGGTTCCACTCCTGTTTACAAGGCCACGTTTTCCAGATTGTTGAATCATGATCAAACCTTCATGCAAGGGCTGAATTTTATCATACACGGGCTTCAAGATTACTTTTCCGGTTTTATCAATGAGACCCATTTTTAAATCATTCTGAACAATTGCGATTCCGTCTTGAAAATCAAATACGTCATCGAATTGAGGTTTTACGATTACTTTTCCAGTTTTATCAATAAAACCCCATTTCCTTTCTTTATTCATTACCCCAGCCATACCATCACTAAAAAAATGCGCCCAAGTGTACTGAGGCTTAATAACCTCTTTTCCTTGTGTATCGATAAATCCAAATTTCGAACCCTTACTAAATAAAGCCATTCCATTACTAAAATCAAACGCAAAATCATAACGAGTCTTCAAGACAATCTTACCTGTTTTATCAATAAATAAAGGATTTCGGTCTCTATTATCGTTAGCTACCAGTGCCAATCCTTCTGTGAAATAGTTAACCACGATACGATCAACACCGCCCACACTATTATATTGAGGTTTTATAACCTCTCTACCGGTATGGTCAATAAATCCCCATTTCCCATTCTTATAAACTGCAGCCATTCCTCCAACGAAAGATCCAATTCTCACGTATTGTGGCTTTATAATTTCTTTGCCGGTTTTATCAATGAATCCCCATTTATCATCTTTCCTCACTTTTGCAATTCCGTTTTTGAAAGAATCAACTTCGTTATAACGAGGTGTTACAATTTCTTTTCCAGTTTTATCAATAAATCCCCACTTATCATTCTTTTTCACTTCAGCTATACCTTCGCTAAAATCATAAACCCAATCATATTGTGGTTTTACAATCTCTCTGCCGGTTATGTCTACAAACCCTTTTTTTCCCTCTTTCTCGACCCTCGCAAAACTTTCAACAAATCCAGTCGCCCAATCATATTGTGGCTCAACGATAAATTTACCTGACCTATCAATAAAGCCATATTTTGCACCTTCAAGAATGTACCATAGCTTAAGACTCCATTTTCCACCGGTGGCAACCATTGCAATTCCCTCTTCACTAAAGTCACTGGCGTAAGAAAACTCAGGTTCAATATTATAAGGAATGGATTCATTAGCTACCGCAATTGTTATGTTACTAAGCATCATGAAAATACATATCAAAATTAATAGTCTCTTCTTCAAATGGCTCATTTCCTTTTTTTATTAGATTTTGGTTTACGACGTTAAATAATTACAATTATCGCATATTTATGAAACCTCGGTCTACTCGATAATTCGGGAATGGGCTCAAGTTCTTGTCATTGGCGATGACAAGAACTTGAGCCCATAAATAGAAAAAGCCGCGATTTACGCGGCACCTAATGAGATAAAGTTCGCTTGAATCCTCTCGGATCGCGAACAAAAGCCTTTGCGGACACTCATTCCGCAAAGGCTTTGTCCATGACGGACGCCGTCAGTCGACGGTGATCAGATTGTAGGCATTCAAGATGTTCAAGGAGAAGGATTGAAATTTTGCAGCCCGTAGCCGTACGGGAATAGCGGATTGCCGTATGTCGTTGGAACCGGCTGGTTATTGTTGATAAAGTTGCGTATTTCGGCCCGCTGAGCCTCCGTCGCGCCCAGGTCGTAAGGCAAGTCCCATTTTTCCAGTTGGTTGGTCACGCTGTCCGTGCCGACCTGATCGACCGAGCGCGGAAGCTGGAAGGGCAGCTTGCCAGTAGGCAAATAATCGCCGAACAGTAGTTGACCCGTCGCCAGTCCGCCTCCGTTCCCCGGCCGATAAACGACCACGACAGCGGCGCATTTGTTCAAAATGTCGGTCAGGACGTAAGGTCGCGGCATCACGACGACTGCGATGACGGGTATGCCCCGGTTATAAAATTTGTCGATTTGCGCGACTTGGTCGGCAGGCAGCGTAATTTGCTTGTCGGGCCACTCCGTCCCGTGCGTATAGCTTCTCTCACCGATGACGACGACGGCTGCTTTGGCTTGGGTGGCGTCGTTCAGCACGACGTTGACGCCCGTCCCTGCTCTGTCTTTGATGCCTTGAAAATACGATTTGGCCGCGGGATTGTCGTGGTAGATCGATTGCCAGATGACGTTGGCGATGTTGTCGTTGGCCATGTCGTCGCTGGTCGCACGAGGCCCGGCTACGACGATGGTATCGCCGCTGTTGGCCTTCAGCGGCAGCACGCCGTTGTTCTTCAGCAACGTCAGCGACTGGCGCGCCGCTTCAGTGACGATGTTGTTGCTCTCCGTGCTGTGCCAGATCGTCGTCGGATAGTCCGGGTCACCATAAGGATTCTCGAACATGCCGAGTCGGAATTTCAGATCGAGCACCCTACGGACCGCCTCGTTAAGGCGCGGCCAACCTACGGCGGCGACAAGCGCGTTGAAGTCGGTGCCTGATGCCACTGCGCCCCCCATGACGTCGCTGCCAGCGCCGATGCTTTTGACCGAGATGTCGGTGGCCGAAGCGAGCCAGTCGGTCATGACGACCCCTTTGAAGCCGATAACGTCGCGCAAGTAATCAAGCGTCGGCTTACTCGTTCCCGCGCCATTGTTCGCCGGATCAAGGAACGGGGAGCCACCGTAGCCCGGCATGACGGTACCCATGTTGGCATCCATCGCGGCGTACCACGGCTTCATATGCCACTTGATCGTCACCGCGTCGTACACGATCGACTGCTCGCCGCCGCCGCCCTGGCTTGGCCAGTGCTTAACGGTGATCATCATCGATTTGGGGTTAACCTCCGGCCCTCCTTGCAAGCCAGCGATCAGGGCGCGCATCATTGCGGCCGAAAAATCGGCGTTCTCCCCTGTCCCTTCCTGAAAGCGAGGATACAGCACCTTCGTATCGACTTCCGCGATCGGCGAGAGGGAGCCAGTAAAGCCCCACGACTTATGCTCGCGGCGCTGGAGATCGCCGACCTGCCAGATTAGGTTCAGGTTGCGGGTCGCCGACAGGCCGAGCTCCGTCGGGTACACCGTTTTCCAGCCATGCACTTTGTCGCCGGTAAAGGCGATCGGGATGCCGAGCCGTTGCTCGGCGGCAACCTTCTTCTGCGCGTCCGTAATGAATCCGGTTACACCGTACGAGAACACGTAGCCAGCCATCGTATTTAACCCGTCGAGGGATTCGGGCGAGAAGAACAGTTGATTCAGCTTCTCCTCGTTCGTCATGCGTGACATCAAATCGTTCAACCGCACCTCGATTGGGTTATGCCAGTCTTCGTAAGGCTCGATCGTGCCGTTCTTGTTCAAGTCGCGGCTGCCGTTGACAATGTTGACGCCGTCCGCGACCTGCTCTAGGTACGGCAAATACACGCTGAATTGGCCGATGTTGGACTGGCTACGCCCGCCACCTCCGTCCACCGCGATAACGTACCATTTGTACGTCCACCGGTCGACGAGAGACGGAGAAACGTACGTCGTACCGGTCGTTTCGCCAACCTTCGTGTAGCGATCAAGCAAGTTGCCGGATGCGTTCCAATCGTAATCGTTGCGAGTCACATTCACCCATACTTCGTACTTGGCGGTACCCGCCTTCGCCTGCCACGAAAGCGTCGGCGTACGGGTTGTCGTAATCATCTGGCCGTTCGTCGGCGTGAGCACGGAGAACGCCGAGATCGAATACGTCGCCGAAGCCGGGGCGGAATCCGTCATGCCTGCTTTGATCGCGATCGCCTTAATCGTCGTCGTCGCGGTCACGTTGATCGGGCCGGCATACGTCGCCGACGCAGCGGTCGGCGTCGAGCCGTCCGTCGTGTACTTGATCGTCGCGCCCGCCGTCGCGGTCGAAATCGTCACGCTTTGCGGCGTCGTGAACGAGCCTCCCGCCGGCGAGAACGTAGGTGCCGAGACCTGAGGTGGCAACGGCGTCGACTGGCCGTACACTTCGAACTCCCACAGCGAGTGGCCGTAAGCCGTATTGCGCGAAGTGGCGTATATTCTTACGTACCGTCCGTTCGTCGGCGCGAACTGCGGCTCTTCGACATTCCCCCCGCCATTCGTCTGGGTGTAAATGTCGTTCCAGCTCGTCGCGTTATCGGACACCTGGATTTTGTACGCTTTGGAGCTGGCCGCCTCCCACGTCAGCTTCACCCGCTCGATCGCTTTGACCGAGCCGAGATCGACGTAGATCCATTGAAGATCGGAGAACTCGGACTCCCAGCGCGTCTGCGCGTTGCCGTCCGTCGCCGACGTCGCCACGTTGCCGTTGATCGCCGAGGATGCGAATGTCGGCTTGTTCAGCGCCATGTTGGGCGACGTCACAACCGGATCGGTAATGTCCACAGTGATCGCCGTGTTCGCATGTACGGTGAACGTCAGTGGATTGCCCTGGATCGGGCTGCCATTCGGCGCGGTTGTCTTGAACATTACCTGTTTTTGTTCGACCATATAGTTGACGCCGATCGTCACTGTCGTGCCGACATTATAGCGCAACGTATGGTTGACTGTTGTGTTTTGCGATTTTAGCGTCGTCTTCTGATCCAGATCAGCCGGCGTTAATCCCATCTCCAAATATTGGGCATAAGGACCGGTTACCGGAATCGTGACCGCGACGGGCGCGGCCGTAATCGTATAGGCAGCTGTGGAGACTGCGGAATCTGTCATGCCGGCCTTCGTCGCGATCGCTTTCACCGTCGTCGTGGCGGCGACGGCGATCGGACCCGCGTACGTGGCCGAAGCCGCCGTAGGCGTCGAGCCGTCCGTCGTGTACTTAATCGTCGAGCCGTTCGTCGCGCTCGTGATTGTCACGTTTTGCGCGGTCGCGTATGTCCCGGCCGCCGGCGTGAACGTCGGCGCCGCAACTTGCTGCTGCGGCGTGCCCGATCCATATACTTCGAAGTCCCATAAAGAGTAGCCGTACGCCGTGCCGCGCTGCGTGCTGTAGACGCGGACGTACCGGGCGCTCTTCGCCGTGAACGTCACATCTTCCACTCCGCCGCCGCCCGTTGTCGTCGTATAGGCGTTCTCCCATCCGTTGCCGTCGGTCGATACCTGAATCTGGTACGACTTGGCGTATGCCGCCTCCCAGTTCAGCTTGACGCGGCTGACCGTTTGAACCGAGCCGAGGTCGACCGATATCCATTGCGGGTCGGCGAACAGCGACGACCAGCGGGTGGCGCTATTGCCGTCCACCGCGTTCGACGCGGCATATGCCCCCTCCGCCGACGACGCGGTCGCCGGCTTGTTCAGCGCCAGATTGGACGATACCGGCACAGAGTTCGACGTAATGCTCAGCCAGTTCAAGTTCCACCCGTTCGTGACCGCGTAGACGCGGAGCGTCTGGGCGCCCGCGGCTAAGTTCGCGGTCGTGGACACCGTCTGCCACGTCTGAAAGCCGCCCGTGTTCGGCAGCATCACGGAGGCGAGAGTAGCGCCTCCCTTCTGAAGCTGGAGCTGCGTATTGGCATACGGACTGGACACGCGGAAATCGATGTTATACGTACCGGCGACCGGCACGTTGACGTTGTAATCCATCCAATCGCCGGCATCAATATAGCCGACGTCCAGTCCGCCTTCCGCGCAAACTTCCGTCTGCACTCCGTTCATCGCGACGTAGTTCTCCGCTTCAATCTTTCCCGGATCGCCGGGTGCGGCTTGCGCAGGCGCCAGCCCCGTGAAGGGGCACGCTAGCAACGCCAGGGCCAACAGTACTTGTAGCGCTTTTCTTTTGAACATGACGATTCCTCCCATACGTCATTCATTTGTTGCCCTTCTTCTTCCGAACTTCGGAAGCAACGCTTCCGCGTAGCAATCCGCGCGAAAGCGTTGTCATTTCCGACTGCAGGTCAGACATGCAGTCGGGCCGTTATTGCCCGATTAGTTGGAGAAGCGGAACTTCTCGTTCGCGCCGATGGTTGTCGCGCTTGCCGTCAGCGACGTCGCGCCGTTCGCGGTCACATATTTGCCGTTGGCGACGCACAACAGTGAGACGGTGCCGTCGGCGTTAACGACTTTCGTGAACGTCTCGGACGGTCCGAACGTTTCCTGGTTCGCGATCAATTGACCGTTGCCACCTGCTCCAGCGCTGGCGAACTTGTAGTTCATGAGAGCGCGAAGCGCGATTTTGCCGCTGCCCGCGTCGACGACATCGAACTTCTCCCACGTGCTGGCCGTCTGCCTGCTGGCAGTCAGCAGGCTGCCGTTGTAATTGTCGGCGCAGACGTATTGGCCGTTAGCCGCTTGCAAGGTCGTGATCGTGCGCGCCGGCAGCGGCGGGTAAACACCGCCTTCGCGTTGGTATACGCGCACGTAGTCGATGGTGTACTTTTGCGGGAAGACGGTCGAAGCGTTCGGCGCTCCGGGCCATTCGCCGCCTACGGCAAGGTTCAGTAACAAGAAGAAATTATGGTCGAATACCCACTTCTTGCCGGACAGGTCGTCGATCGTGCGCGTTTGGAACAGTTGCCCGTCGAAATACCACCGAACGATGTTCGGCTCCCATTCGATGCCGTACGTATGGAAGTCGTTGCTGAAGCCCGGCGCATAGCTGCGGGACGCACCGATGCCGCCCCCTCCGCTGTAGTCCGGTCCGTGAAGCGTGCCGTACACGTTGGTCGGCGTCTGTCCGACGAATTCCATAATGTCGACTTCGCCGCTGTTCGGCCAGCTAACGGTGTCGATATTGTCGCCGAGCATCCAGAAGGCGGGCCAGATGCCTTGGCCTTGCGGCAGCTTCGCCCTCATCTCGACTTTGCCGTACGTGAAGCTATACTTGCCCTGTGTCTTGATCCGGCCGGACGTGTAATTGCGGTTGCCGAAGTTTTCTTGCTGCGCCTTGATCACGAGGAACCGGTTATTCGCATCCGCCGGATCTTGCTCCATATAGACGTTGTTCGTGCGGTCGGTATAATATTCCAGCTCGTTGTTGCCGAAACCGCCGCCGCCCACCTCATACGTCCACTTGGACAAGTCGACGCCGGTGCCTGCCGCTCCGTTGAACTCGTCGTTCCATACGAGCTTCCACGAGCCGGACTGCGTGCCGGTGTTGATCGTGTACGCTGCGGTCGAGACGGCGGAATCTGTCATGCCGGCCTTCGTCGCGATCGCTTTCAGCGTCGTCGTGGCGGCGACGGCGATCGGACCCGTGTACGTGGCCGAAGCCGCCGTAGGTGTCGAGCCGTCCGTCGTGTACTTAATCGTCGAGCCGTTCGTCGCGCTCGTGATTGTCACGTTTTGCGCGGTCACGTACGTCCCGGCCGCCGGCGTGAACGTCGGCGCCGCGACTTGCTGCTGAGGCGTGCCCGATCCGTATACTTCGAAGTCCCATAACGAGTAGCCGTAAGCCGTGCCGCGCTGCGTGCCGTAGACGCGGACGTACCGAGCGCTCTTCGCCGTGAACGTCACATCTTCCACTCCGCCGCCACCGGTCGTCGTCGTATAGGCGTTCTCCCATCCGTTGCCGTCGGTCGATACCTGAATCTGGTATGACTTGGCGTACGCTGCCTCCCAGTTCAGCTTCACGCGGCTGACCGTTAGAACCGAGCCGAGGTCGACCGATATCCATTGCGGGTCGGCGAACAGCGACGACCAGCGGGTGGCGCTATTGCCGTCCACCGCGTTCGACGCCGCGTACGCCCCCTCCAACGACGACGCCGTCGCCGGCTTGTTCAGCGCCAGGTTGGACGATACCGGCGCAGTGTCCGACGTAATGCTCAGCCAGTTCAGGTTCCACCCGTTCGTGACCGCGTAGACGCGAAGCGTCTGAGCGCCTGCGGCCAAGTTCGCGGTCGTGGACACCGTCTGCCAATTCTGCCACCCGCCGGTATTCGGAATCGTGGCCGTAGCGAGCGAGGTACCTCCCTTTTGTAGCTGCAACTGCGTATTCGAATATGGACTGGATACGCGGAAATCGACTTTATACGTACCGGCCACCGGCACGTTGACGAGATAATCCATCCAATCGCCGGCATCGATATAGCTAACGTTCAGTCCGCCTTCCGAGCAAACTTCCGTCTGTACGCCGTTCATCGCGGCATAGTTCTCCGCTTCGATCTTACCCGGATCGCCGGGAGCGGCGGACAGCGGGGAAACAGCGACAAACAAGCTGGCGAGCATGGCAAGCGCTAACAGGAGCGACACTCGTTTTTTGAACATGCTTATTGCCTCCTTATGGATTGGATTTGCTTGCGGCGGAATCGCCGATGGCGAGATTGCTTGTGGACCGGGCCGGCCTTCCGCGCAAGCCTCGGTGATTCCGCACCGGACTTACCAGCCGACGGTTACGATCAATGCGGTCGGGTCGTTATGCTCCAGGTAAGCCGCCTGGTTATACACGTCGTCGTAGCAGAACCCGTAGGACAGGCCATCGATGCTGTGATCGTGCCAGAACTTCGAGTAGAAGTTGCTCGGCGCAGATTTGTAATAGTAGTTCGGGTCGGTCCAGTGAGTGGGATCGCCGTAGACGCCTCTGTTCAAAGCCGCGCAATCCAGCGGATTGGAGGCAGCGCCGATGCCGAGTAGAACGTCCTGCGTCGTAGGCTTCGGTCCCGGCTTGTTCCACACTTGGTTCACATAACTATCGAAGTAGTTGCCGTACGGACCGCCCGCCTTGAATCCGCCCTTCGCGGGAGCGACGATCCGATATGGCGCCTGTACGAGTGTCTTGAACTCCGCAGGCACTTCGTTCTGATACGCGGCGAACAGCGCGTCGCGCGTCTCCGTCTCCCCGACCGTCCGGTCATAGCCGTCGGCACATATGAGTCGATGCGTAATCGGGAAGCCGAAGGCGTCGACGCGGGTTGTGTTGCCGTGGTACCCGCCGGCGTCGAGCGTGAATTCAATGAAATCCCAAATGATGTCGTTGTTCGGATCAGTCGGATTATTGATGTCGGGACCGGCGTAGCCATCGTTGGACACTTTGATGAACATCGGCGATCCGATGCTCAGGAACATCCGACCCGACGAGATGGCCGGCGTCGAGACGATCTGCACGTCGCTCAGCTTGTGATAGATGTTCGCGTAGTTGTTGCCATTTTTCGTCAGATGTCCCGGCGCGTCGTTCAGCGCGGTCGACGTCGGAACGAGATTGCCGTTAGCGTCCAGATAGCTGAGGCGGTTGTTGGAGTCGAGACCCAGCACCGCCCAATAGATTTGGTTGTCGGCGAAGTGACCTCTCGTCCCGTTCCGGATTTGGAAATCCATGACGCCGGTCCCGCTCGATATTTTGAACGTCGCGCTGGCGACGTCAGAGTCAGTCATGCCGGCTTTGACCGCGATCGCCTTGACCGTCGTCGTGGACGAGACATTAATCGGTCCCGTATACGTCGGAGAAGATGCCGTAGGCGTCGAACCGTTCATCGTGTACTTGATCGTCGCTCCTGCCGTTGTCGTAGCGAGGGTGACGTTTTGCGCCGTCGCGTACGTTCCGCCCGCTGGCGTGAACGTCGGCGTCGCGACTTTCGGTGTCGGCGTACCAGCCGTGAACTGGATCCAGTTCACATTGTATCCTCCCGTCGCGGCGAGCAACGTCAACGTCTGGGAGCCAGCGCTCAGGTTCAGAGTGCCAGTGACGGTCGCCCAGTTTTGCCAGCCTCCTGTGTTAGGCACCGACGCCGTATTCATGACGGTCGCACCGTTTTTCAGTTGAATCTGCCCACCTGCGTTGGGGCTCGCTACGCGGTATTGTACGGTGTACGTACCTGCCGCGGATACGTTCACGTTATAGCTGAGCGTATCGCCGGTGTCAATCCAGCCGACGTTCAGACCTCCTTCCGAGCAAGCCTCAGTAGCAATACCGGACATGGCGTCGTAGCTTTCCGCCTCGATTTTGCCGGGGATGGCCTTGCCCGCGGGCGCATTGATCGTGTACGCGGCAGTCACGACTGGCGAATCCGCCAAGCCGGATTTAACCGCGATCGCTTTAATCGTGGTCGTCACAGACACATTGACAGCGCCCGTATACGTAGCCGACGCCGAAGTAGGTGTCGAGCCATCGGTTGTGTACTTGATCGCCGCCCCCGATGTCGCGCTCGCGATCGTCACGCTTTGGGATGTTGCGTACGTCCCCGCCGCGGGCGTAAAGGTCGGCGCAGAAGCTTGTCCGCCCGTCCCTCCTCCCTGCGACGTGATGTTGATCCAGTTCATGTTCCAGCCGTTCGTGACCGCGTAGACGCGCAGCGTCTGCAAGCCGGCCGTCAGGTTCACCGTCGCGGACGCCGTCTGCCAGTTTTGCCAGCCGCCCGTGTTGGGCACCGTTACGGTCGCCAGCGCGGCGCCGCCCTTCTGCAGTTGCAGCTGGGTTCCGGTGTACGGGCTGGACAGCCTGAACTCTACCGTGTACGCACCGGAAGTCGGTACGTTCACCGCGTAGTCCATCCAGTCACCGGCATCCACGAACGCCACGTTCAAGCCGCCCTCCGAGCAGGGCTCCGTTTGGATGCCGCTCATCGCCGCGTAATTTTCCGCCTCGATTTTCCCCGGATCTCCGGGCGCCGCCTCGGCCGGCGGAGATGCGGCGAACCATCCCGACAATAGGAACAGCGCCAATATCAAGTGAAAACTTCTTTTTAAGATCATCCTCATCATTCCCTTCGCTTTTGCCCAAAGCGGGGAACTACCAACGCGAAGTCGTCTCGTTCCCGCCGTTGAGCGGAATCCATACTGACGCTTGCCGATTGTTTACGTTATTCTCCTCCGGTCTGTTAGGTAATCGCTTACATTTTGCCGGAACGTCCAGCCGCAATCATTGGCATCCTCCCCTTTCAACTGTATTTAATTGCTAATTCCAACCTAATGCTGGAAGTTAAAAAAATCTAGTACCTATTTTTCGGGTGTAGTTGCGTAATTTCGGATTTCATAGATTCATAGTATGACAATCCCATCCAATAAAAAGAAACAGCGGCGATCTCAGACTGAAAAATAAAGTCTGTGATTGCGCTGTTTTCATTCAACGTTCCGCTTCCTCATTTTCATTGACATGTTATTCCATGATGTCTACATGCGAATCTTGTTGCCCTCCTGTAAGGGTTCACTGCTCTCTATAATGATAGATTCCTGGTCAAACAGTCCGCCGGTGACGGCAGATTGCGACGTATTGGCATCATCAACCGTGATATAAACTTTACGAACATAAAAGGCATTGCCGAGCGGCCCGTCCTTTTGCTCAATGCCAAATACATATTTCTTGCCACCTTCATCATGAATGGCCGTATTAGGTACGAGCAATACATCTTCCAGCGTTTGGGTCAGATCAACTTGGGCTGCTTCACCTTCCTTAGCAGCAGGGTCTTGAATGGAGAGAATAAGCTTCTTCATGGGAACCGTGGAATTCCCCGTCGCACTATCCCCGATATCTGAATTCACAGGATCATCATCCTGAATTCTCTCGATCTGCCCCTTCACTTGTCTTGTTTCCTTGCCATTCACTTGCACATCCAGTTCATCTCCGGCCTTGAGCAGGGTAACTGCCAGAACTGGCAATGATAGCTCTAACATCAAGCCCAGATTTCGATTAGAAATCATCACATCCGGTCCGCTGGAAGGAAAACCTTCCATTGCATTAACTTTGGTTATTATTCCCGCAAAGGGGGCAACCAGCTTCGAATTCTCTTTTAGACTGATCTGCAGTTTCTGAATGCGCCGCTGCTGGGTCTCGATATCAATCTCATGACTTTTATAGGCGGTTGTTGCGTCATGGATTGTTTTTTCATCCCCGCCTTGCATGGCCTCCATTAAGGCATATTGCAAACTGCCCGTGGACAGCTTTAATTTGGCGAGACTTCCTTGTTCATCCTGAATCTGCTGTTTTATGTCCTTGCTGTCATAAGTGATCAGCGTCTGTCCTTTTTGCACCACATCGCCTTTCTTGACCGCCACCGTCTTCACTTTCCAGCCAGAGGTACTGTTTAGTTCAGCCTCCGCTTTCCATTTCAGAACGCCGGTGCTCTGAAATTCGTGACTCAGCACGCCACGGCTCACCGTGAGAAGCGCTACCTTCGGCAAAGTTAACGACATTAACGTATTGCTCAACAAGGTGAATAAGATCACTAGCCCGAGAAACACGCCTGCGATTACAGCGATTGTTTTCTTGCGCCCTGCATGTTGCACTTCCAATGTAATCACCCCGTGAATGAACTACCCTTTAATGCCCGATAATTGAATACCTTCAATAAAATACGACTCCGCATATAAGAACAGCAATACCATGGGAGCCATATACAACGCCGATGCAGCGAACGCCACGCCGCGGGCCCCCTCATTAATTCGTGACAAGTATAAGGACAACGGCTGTTTGAAGGCATCCTCTAAAAAGATAAGCGGCTGCTCCACCATGTTCCAGTTATCCACGAACAGCAGTACCGTCAAAGCCGCCATGCCCGGCTTGATAAGCGGAAGCATGATCGAGTAGAAAATCCTTAACTGTCCGGCCCCGTCCATTTTGGCTGCCTCAAGGTAAGAATACGGAATATGCAGCATGAACTGCCTCAACATAAACACACCGAACGCACTGAATATTCCCGGCAAAATAATCGCAGCAGTGCTGTTCATCAGCCCAAGCTTGTCCGCAATAATGTAATTGGGGACAAGCGTCACCTGAAACGGCATCAGCATCGTCATTAAGTATACGACGAACAGCTTCTCCCTTCCCCAGAAGCGGAGCTTGGCAAAGGCATAGGCTGCCAGTGAAGCTGCAACTACCTGACCGATGATGATCGGCAGCACCATAAAGACAGAATTCCAGAACATATGCAGGAAGAGCGGTTTATGCACCAGCACTTCCCCATATTGGCTCAAAGAAACCCAGTCCGGAATCAGCTTCAAGTTAATAAAACCGTTCTTCTCCCCTGCTGCAACGTTGATCATTTTCCCAATAAGATGATAATTATAGTCAATTTCGCTCTCCGTCATTAAAGAGTTCGAGAATGTGACTAGGATCGGAAACAGCATGGCCAACGCGAAGATACTCATCACTACCGTCAACGCTACTTTGCGAAACAAAACCATTATGCCCACGGTCCTTCCTTATTCCATAAAGCTCCGGAAGCGGCGTTCCATCATCAGCATGACGCTTACGAAGAGGAGGATACCGGCTACCATGAGCGTAGCTGCCGCCGTCAGCTTTTGCACATTCAGTGACATGAACATGTTGTTCATATAATGCTGAAGCATATAAATGCGATCATGCGGATAATCGCCAGCAATCAGATACGTCTCCCGGAACACTTTGAAGGAGTTAATGATCGACATCAGGACCACAAAGAACATCGTTGGCGTCAAATAGACCCATGTAATATGCAGCCACTTATGCAGCCCGCTTGCACCTTCTATATCCGCAGTCTCATAGTAATCCTTCGGAATACTTTGCAGGCCTGCGAGAAATAAAATAATGTTGTAGCCGATGTTCTTCCATATATACACCACCGCCAATACCACCATGGACCACTCCGACTTCATCCAATCCATCCGTCCCATATGCAAATGCTCCAACAACACGTTCAGGGTTCCATTCCAATCGAACAGGATTTGCCACATCATCACGATCGAGGCTACCGGAACCACCAGCGGCAGTACAAAAGCAGTCTGGAGCCAGTTCCGAATAAACAATCGCCGATTGAGCAAATGCGCAAAGCATAGGGACAGCGCAATAAGGAGCGGAACGCTTACTCCCGTAAAGAGCAGCGTATTGGCGGCCGCCTTGCGGAACGAGCCACTGGAAAGAACAGCCTGATAGTTGTCGAGGCCTACAAACGTACCGTCGATGGTATTGTCCTGGAAGGAGTAGATCAGCCCCGTGGCGAACGGAATGAGATAAAATACGGAAAATCCGATCAAGCTAGGTGCGAGGAAAAGTACCGCAGCCATCCAATCTTTGCGTAACAGCCTGATTCCGCTACTCATTCAAATAGGTAGTTACTCTGTTCTGAATGAGCTTGGCGACTTCGTCGGCCGACTTCTGACCGGTGAAAAAAGCCTGTGCCTCTGCCGTGATGATCTCGTCAATCTTGGAGGGCTTGAATTGCAGCGGGTACGTCGCCCCTTTCAGGAATTTGTCCAAATCATCAATATCCTGCTGTGTGATTTTAAAGCTCTTGCCTTTCAACGGCCCGATCGGTTGATCAGACAAGATGGAGCCCTTTTGAACCAGCGCTTGCGCTTTTTTCGCATAAGAGGCTTTATTCAGCGGAAATCCGGTACCGTCGGGTTTACTCTGCATTTCATCCGAAAGCAAAAACTTCATAAAATCCCACGCCTCGGCTTTGACTGCCGAACGCTCGTTCAGCCCAATCGTCTGATAGGTTCGGAAGGAACCGCCCGGATGCTGCGGATCGGCATTTGGACTCGAATAAAGCTTCGAGGTAAAGGCATTGCCGCCGGGAATGAATTCACTCATCCGCAACTCCCGGATATAATCCGTTGGCGAGTTGATCTGGACGGTGTTGAACAACGGGAAGCGTGCTTCTGTACCGACTACTTTTTTATCGAACAACGTTTTTACCTGTTGAAGCAGGTTGGTAAAGTCGCCGGATACAAAATTGGCGGTTCCCTGCTCCTGATTGACGAAGGTTGAAAATCTTTCATTCACAAATTGCGCGGTCATATACTCCGGAATGCTTCTGCCCAAAGCATACTGGTGGTCCTTGTCGGCTCCTTTAGTCATAGCCTGGGCTGTCGTGATGAACTGCTCCCAGTTCCACTTGCTGTCATCGAATGTCACGCCACTCTTCTGAATCGCATCTTCATTGCCCAACAGACCATAGATAAAGAATCCGATTGGCAAGCCATACATTCCACCGTTAACCTTCATACCTTCCAGAATGTTAGTGAAATACTGTTCTTCTATAAAATCAGGGTCATGTTCCATGATGTCGCCAAGATTGGACAGCATCTTTCGCTTCACATAGTCGCCGGACGGTAACTGATCCATCTCGATTAAATCGGGCCCTTGTCCCGAGAGCATCGCCGTGCCCGTTGTTTTCACGAATTTCTCCAAGTTCTCTAACAAATGCGCATCATCCGTCTCAACCGATCTCAGATCAATCGTAATGTTAGGGTGCTTGGCTTCATATTTTTTCTTAGCTTCTTTAAAGTAATCGTTCGGGAAAAAGGTAGAGAACACCACGGTTTTCTTCTCCGTATCGGAGGGGGCGCCCAAGCCTCCAGGCTGACCTGATGAGGACGCCGATTGATCCGTTGGCTGCTGGCCCGTCTTCACTTCACCGGCGCCGCCGGCGCTCCCCTTAGGATTTCCAGTACCAGCACTGCAAGCAGAAATGGTTAATACGAACATCGCTGCCAATATCATCAGCATGACTTTTTTCATAACGTAATCTTCCTTCCGGTTCTTTGATAGTCTTCTTGGCACCCCTTTGTCGGGTACTTTAACAGTATAGAGAGCGGATATATCATAAGTGAGATAGAGTTATATAGAAGTTGTAAAGTTTGAAGTGCGGGTGGTAGCACGCAAAAAAAGGCTGATTCCAAGCCACATTCATGACTTTGAACCAACCTTCTATATAGATTAAGTTTAATCCCTCTACCGTTTGGAATTATAACTTAGCAGCGCCATGACATCCTTGCTGAAGCCTACGACTTCATTACTGCTGAACTTAACCACGACACAATACTTCAGGGTCTTGTTATCCTTACTCGAATAATACAGTTCCACATTGGAACCCCAACGGGTCATATCGAGTTGCGGGGTTAACTCAGTCAACGGATAGCTTCCATGTTCTTCTACAAAACGATCGGCAAGATCAAATACCTTTTCTTCCGAATAGCGCGGCATAGCTCTGCTTTCCCGGTAGGAACGCAAAATCTTCAACACGTCGCCATCCTTGGCATTTAATACAATATCATAAGACTCCTCAGGAACCTCCGAAGACGTCAATGTCACATAATACAGTCCGCCGGTAATAGCTTGGATATCACTGGTGAATTGCATTCTTTGCTGGGACTTGCTTTCCACGACCACCGGCCCGGCTTCCTGACTGGTCTCTTTCAGTAGCTCCTTGAGCTTGTTCTGATCGACAGCCATAATCTCGAACTGCGCATGATCCAGGGCCAGCTTTTTGTTCAAAAATTTGTCCACCGCCTGTACGCTCAGTGTCTTCACCGCATCCTGGGACAGGACCCCTTCGTACTCGATCTCACTGTTCTTATGCTCCTGCACGATTTTTTTGATCATCACGGTATCCTTGGGAATACTGTTGAACCAGCCTTGGCATCCTGTCACCAGCACCAGTGTAGCCGAGTACAGCAAAAGCATCATATATTTTCTCATGGACGTAACTCGCTTTCCGCAACAGGGTTCGACCCAAAGACAACTTCCACCGTTGTTCCTTGCTGCACAACACTGTTTACCCGTATGACAGCACCATGTATACCGGCTACATTTTGACAGATCGCCAGACCCAGACCTGCGCCGTTACTCCTTCTTGTTCTGGATTTATCCGCCATAAAGAAGGGTTCGAATATTTTGTCCTGATCTTCCTGGCCAATTCCGATACCCTGATCAATGACGGCAAGAATATAATTCCCGCCCTGCCAATATGCACGCAGCGTAATCGTCTGTTCCGGCGAAGAGGCTTTGAGCGCATTATCCACGAGATTGAAAATCAGCACTTTGATTAGATCACGCTCCAGGGGCAGCTCCCCTTTTTCGCAATCCAGCGCAATCGCCGCGTTCTTCTCCTTAGCCATGATCTCTAGCGCGGGCTTTATCTCCGTAATAATCTCGCCGAGATCCTGCAATTCCATCTGAATCTGTTCCTTCTGCAACAAAATCAAATCCATCAGCTTCAGTGAAAGCGACTCCAGCCGCTTCCCTTCGGAATAAATGACATTCAGTCCGTCCACGAACAGCTCTTCGTTGTATTTAGTCGTGCGCAAAAAATTGGCATACCCGATAATCGAGGTCAGTGGCGTTTTTAGCTCATGCGTAAAATTATTGATAAACCGTTGCTTTTCCTCGTTATTACGCTCCAACTCGTTGATTTTATCTTCGACAACCTCCGCCATCTCATTGAAATTAGACCCCAGAATACCGATCTCATCCCTTGATTTCAGAGTGACGCGCTCCGAGAAATCCCCCTGGGCAATGACTTTCGCCGTGCGATTCAGGCGGTCAATGGATCTGGTCAGCCCTCTGCTCACGAAGAACATAATCACCATAAACAAAAGACAGGCCGCCAGATCGACTTTGGCAAAAAAGCTGTATTGATCAATCCGGTCCTGATACACCGAGGTAACATCTTTCATGTAGGTGAATACATATTTTTTATGATTAATATCTGTAATGTTCGAGGTAAACAGAATCGTCCGGGCATCAATCTCCCGCAAAATAGAATGAATGCTGTCCTCATCCAGATTATCCAGTTCGCTCCGTGCCGCGGGCATTGGGAAATCGGAGTTATTAAACACCGTACGCTGAGAATCATCCGTAATATCCATATAAACGCCCTGTTCACTGTTCTTATCCACGAATTCATTGGCAATACGCGTCAGGACCGTCTTCTCATAATCAATCGAATCATAGATTCTCAGAATCGGCACAATGGCATCCACGCTGGAATGAATGCTGATGTTCTGGCTTAGAGCCACGTTAATTGCCTGTCCCAACATCTTGTTGTGGCTGCGTTCAATTACCAAAATGGAAGCAATGTTAAAGATAATGACAAACACGAGAATCGAGAACAGATATATTTTCTGCCAAAACTTCATCCATCAGTCCTCCAGCCGATACCCGATTTTGTAGATCGTCTTGATCTGATCCTGCAAACCTAGCTTCTTGCGCAACGATTTGATATGCATGTCTACCGTTCGGGTCTCTCCGTAATAATCGCCGCCCCATACTTTATCCAGGAATTGTTCCCGCGTCAGGGCGATATTCTTGTTCTTGAGCAGGACCACCAGCAGCTCATACTCCTTCGGTGTCAGCTCCACTGGCGCCTCTTGAATCACGACTTCTCTTTTATCAAGATCCACTTGGACATGCTGAAATTCCACCACCCTGTCTTCATGACCATATCTGCGCAGCACTGTCTCTATACGGGCCAGTAGCTCAATCGCTTCAAAGGGCTTGACCATATAATCATCAGCACCCAGCTTCAGACCGTTCACTTTATCGTAGACCGAGTTTTTCGCCGTCAAAAAGATTACAGGGGTGCCGTAAGATTTGATTCTCTCCATCAGCTCAAACCCGTCCAGATGGGGAATCATCACATCCAGCAAAATAAGATCGAACTTCTCCCTCTTGAGCATCTCGAATGCTGCCAGACCATCATACGCCTCGGTGGTGGCATAATTCATGAGGTTCAGATTCATCTTGATTATTTTGGATATATGAACATCGTCTTCAACGATCAGTATCTTTTTATTCATCCGTATCATTCTCCTGAACAATCAAGTTGTGAACTCAATGTTTTATAAGTAATAGTTCTTTTATATGCTTACATTCTATACTAACCCTACTTTAAGTAAAGGAGAGAAAGAAATGACTAATGTCTAAACTTACAATCACGATCTTCTGTCGTGGTCGGTTTAATAAGAGCGGTCGGGTCTCGGATAGACGCGACCGGCATTGGCATAAAGCAGAACGGGTTTGCTAAATAAATTTAAAATAGTCTCCATCTGATCGCCAGATGGGGACTATTTTACGTTTACTTTTTAATGTTTCCATGATGCGTCAAATAATAAAGTCCGGTATGTTCTAAGTCGTCTTAACTGCCGCTTGCCGAGCTTGCCGACCGCCGCCTAGTTTGAACACAAGAATGCCGCCGACGATGACGAGCACGCCGATCAATTGCTTGAATGTAAAAGGAACCTTCGTCAGCCCTAACCAACCGAGCGAATCCCATAACAGCGCAAACGCAAGCTGTGAGGTGAGAACGATCGAGACGGCATACATGGGGCCAAGCCGCTTGATCCCCTGTACCATGCACACAACCACCCCAACGCCTATCAAACCGCTGAACCAGTACCATGTCTGCATAGTCTGCAACGCAAACAGCTGCTTCCCTTCGAAAAGGTACCCGATCGTCATGGAAGCCAGAAATCCCAATCCTAATACCAATGTAGTCGTTGCCCAAGTTCCTGCCCGTTCATTCACCCTGCTGTTGAAAATATTTTGCAAGCCGATCAGCGATCCCGCCATCAGTGCCAATAAAAGTCCTATAACCATGATCTCTCCTCTTCCTTTGGCCGATTTTTCATAAATATGATGACCCGCCAGCCGGCGCAGCCCTTCCTTGTTTTTAATAAGAATAAGACTTTGCGTGCGCTCCAGCAAACCCTCCGCACAGAGCTGGGCAATAACGCGATTCAAATGCCTGTAGCTCGTTCCGATTAAGTTCGCCACGTCCTTCAAGCTAGTTGTGCGAATCTGCCCCTTGAATTGTGCATCGGATTCGTCGAAGGAGACGGCCAGCAAATAACCAGCTAATCGCACTTCCACAGGATGCAGCAGATTGAAGCTGAGCGAGTTGGATTTCACGTAAAATTTTTGCGTGATGATATCCAGCATAAATTGTAGCAGCGGCGCATGGTCGCTTCCGTACTTTTTCAACCGAGTATGGTGGACACCGATCATATGAACAGGCGTTACGGCCTCGACCGTATTGATGATGTCACGCCCGCGGATATATTCGATATCCCCGATCACCTCAAGCGGCGTTTTGAAAGAAAGAATAAGCGCTCTTCCCTCCGCCGAGGTGGTATAGATTTTAATTTTCCCTTTTACAAGCACATATAGGTGTAGAGCCGGATCGCCCTGGGAACAGATGAGTTCCCCTTGATCAAAACTGTAAACCGTCAAATGCGGCAGAAGCGACTCCGGAAAAACGGACTCGAGTTGATGCATGCGCAAATATTGATACAGCTGCTCGCGGTCTTTTAAACCTTTCATGACTCGACTCCACTCCTAATTTAGAATCGCAAGATCGCCACGCCGGCGATCATTATTGCGATGCCGATGTATTGCGGAAGCCCCATCTTCGTCTTGGCCACCCCGAACCATCCGTTCCGATCGACGAGAAAGGTCAAGCCCAACTGGGCAATCAGCACGAAAGCGATCGTCAACGTAACTCCGATGTGCTGAATCGACGTGACGTTGCTGGAAATAACGATAGCCGCGAAAGCGCCGCCCGTCAAATAGATCGGCTTTACTTGTTTAAACTTTTGCCATTTACCATCTCGGACAAACAGCAAGATTAACAAAGCCGCCGCGAACCCGGTAAACTGGGTGATCGTCGCCGCCTGCCAGGTGCCGATATCTTGACTGATCCGGGCATTCGCCACCCCCTGCAATGTAATAAAGGCCCCGCCTAGAAACGCAAATAAAATCCCAATCATGTTCTCACTCCCCAATAAAGCTCTTTTCTTTCATTAAAAAATAAAACCGGCCCTATTGGGAAGGACATATGTCCTTGGCTTCAATCTATCGTGATTTCCACAGGGTAATTAAATCTAGTTACCAAAAGAAAAACACCTCCAAAATCCTTACATCATTCGATGCGAAGGGTTCTTTTGAAGGTGTATTGATTTGTCTCACGTTCTCGGGTCAGTCCTTGTATTATTCACTTTCATTATTATTGACTTCTGTTTATACCTCTTTGATGCTTCGTAAAAAAGCATTCACATTGCCTAAACAACAAGTCCCTTGGGGATTATTTACCTCGCATCCACATCGACCCGCCTGAACATGGACTTTGATTTGATGAGATGGTCCTTGGTTGGTGCCAATGGAATGAATTAGCCGCTCCCTCGTCCAATTAAAGCAGTAACATACAGGTACATCAGCACCCTGATTTTTTGGGTACACAGGCACCTTTAGGTCATTTTCCATAAATGTTTGTGAATGGTTCCCGCTAAAGTAAACGATAGAGCAAGCAGCGTTAGAGCAAAAAACGTAAGAATTTTCGGGTTCAATGATTTCTAACGCCGATGCTATAAGCAGGGATTTTATCGTAATGAGTTGAACGGTCTTACCCTCTTCATTACAGGAAGGGCATTCCGTTATTGCAACTTCTTTTGTATTATTTTTTGATACTGTACAGCAATCCATATGAATCACTCCTTTTATGAAGGAAATGTTTAACTTCCTTGTTTAACTTCCTCGGTTCATTATCTCACCAGTTGGTTAAAGAAAAAACACACTTCATGAAACTGCCCGTTAGTGGAAAGTCTAGTGTGGTCGTGACATAGTACCAGATAATTTACGCATTTGGTATGTGACACCATCCTATAATGGAACCGATTTAAGTTTTACTATGACATAAAACTTTTTTACATTTTTACCACCTCAATTTTATCAGAAATAATAGAGAAAACGGCAGCTTTGGACTGAAAAAAGTCCTAAACTGCCGCTCAGAGATTGAACTAACGTGTCCCGTTAGCTTAATCTCTCTCTTTGCTGGTCACGCCGTTTTCCTCTAACCAACTATATAGTTGGTTAAATACAGTATCTTTCCGATTCATCATTTTGTACTTCTTCCCGTTAACCACTAAAAAACCTTTATCATTGACTTCAATTAAATACAAGTTCGTCAATAGTTGAATGGCATTGGGTGAATTGGTCAGATTGGGTTTATAAGCCAGCTCCCTATTATATGATTCAGACTTGAGGATGCTCATTATTCCTTGAATCTCTTTTTGGTTGTTAGCAACTTCTGCAAAATATGTCGTAAGCACGTCGTTATGACGAACCAACTCTACATGTATTACAGTGATATCTTCTGAGTGAGGAAAAATTTTCTTGGTGGGTACGGGAAATGCAAAATAGATAATTAATCCGAAGACGATGGTTAGTACACATAGAAGTGCAACTAATTTACTCTTCAAATCCCCACCTCCCTGTACACTCCTCTTCCGCTATCGTTCACCATTAGTTGAATATCATGCTATTCAATGACCAGCCCAAAATCCATATTCATACTTTCTAAAATCCATTTTATGATTTAAGAACTTCTGAAAGAAATCCATACGTTCTATTGTTATTTCAAATAATCCAAAAACTGGATGCTCGTCTGATAAATTAAATACCTTCCGATATTCCTCTAATGGGACATCTTTAATTTCCTCATTACCGACAACTATCTTGATTTCAACATCAATTTCATTCCATTGGACTAATCTTGTTGTATCTTTTTCCTCGAAGTAATACGGTGAACTAAATTCTTCAACAAAAAGACCACTGTTTGTTGCAAATTTAATTGCAGTTAAAGACTTTTGATTACTGCCAATGAACATATAATAATCCCAACCAAAATGCACAAAAAAATTATCTTTGGAATATAATTGACAGTCAGCAAAATTTCTTAATATCATTTTGCATATTATGCGGATTTCATTTATGTTCGCAATCATATCTTCCTTTATATTGATCTCACCAAACTCATGATCGTATAACACAGATTTCTTATCTTCGTGTGAAATCAATCTATTGGATGCCTGGATAACACGCAGAGAATATTGCTTCTGTTCAATTAAAAACTCTATTATCGTCTCTACATAAGCATGTTCAATAACGAGATATTTTTCTAATGTAAATGAATCCCCATTTATTATGTTCCCAATTTCAGATGGGCAAGTCCATTCATCTAATAAATAATGACCTTTATCATTTCTAAAAATCGGGTTATATTTTGTGATTCTCCACTGATATTTTATATCAAACACCACTTTCATAACCGCTTGATCATACAAAAATAGACACTTTATTATAACAGATTATTTTATGATGGATATTACGCATAACTGCCCAATACCGATAAAACAAAAAAACCGCAATATACGCGGTTTAGAATCGATACATATTCTTATCATCCAACACTTGGCTGTGACAAGTCAGGTTAAGAAATCCTGAGCTCTTTTCGTTTATAAAATTATAACGTATTATATACACTTTCACATTCTTCCGCGGTCGGTTCATAAAAACAGTGTTTCTTCCATCGTCCTGCGAGAGGCTGATCATACCAAGTTGGCGGACATGGTCCGGGATTTTCGAACGTTCCTGGACGGAAATACCATAGGGAGAATTTGCCTGGCCAGTTCCGCTCCCCATTCACAGCCCGTTGCGCCAGACGGCGCTCCCTCTCTCTAGCGTTTTGATAGTACATACCATGTTGCAATGCTTCGAACGCATGCGGCTGGTTGATCATTTGGGGAATTGTCCGGATTCCTTTAAAATCGGAGCAATTCCCTCTAATTCGGTTAATGCCAACATTTCCAACAAGGAGCATGCCCATTTCGCCTTCGGTCTCAGCTTCAGCTCGAAGCAACCTTGCCAACATATTGATATCCTGTTCCCTGGCTTTTACGACTGCCATTGGCTCACCTCTTTAGATTTCTAGACTCATCATATTGTAGGCGAAGCGGAAGTGTTACTCTGGCAAAATAGAGAGCGTTAATAAATAGCCGTTACATTTCTAAGGCAGTATCTTCAATAATCATATCATCCTTCTTCTTGAAGAGTTTTTTCCATCGCTTTGACAAGAACATATGCTTGATCGATGGTTTGTTTGACAATTGCAGCAGCAGAGCCATCGTTGGCTAACCTAAGACCCTGACCAGCCCAGAGTGACAAATACTCGGGGTTATTCGATTTTGCAGCTGCCTGACGAATGTCTCGCGTCATTGCATTTTGTATTGGGTAAGCTGGGATTGTTCCGGAATAATGATGCATGTCATTTATAAATTTTGTTCGAATGCCTCGTGCCGCTTTGCCTGAGTAAACGCGTGTAATTTCAGTGGCGTCTTCATTTGCTGAAAGAATCTTCTGTTTGTACGTTGCATGGGCGCCGCTCTCGGGGCATGCGAGAAACGCAGTGCCCATTTGTATAGCAGCAGCTCCTAATGTGAGGCTTGCTACAAGCCCCCTCCCATCCATGATACCCCCGGATGCGATGACTGGAATCGACACATGATCGACAATCTGTGGAACAAGAGCGATAGTACCTATCTGAGCATCGGAATTGTTCTTCAAAAATGTGCCGCGGTGTCCTCCTGCTTCACTTCCCTGAGCCACAACTGCGTCTACGCCGGCGACTTCCAAACATTTAGCTTCTTCAACGGTTGTTGCAGTGCCTATTATGACAGTTCCACGCTCCTTCATGGCTTGGATTACGTCATGCGGCGGTATGCCGAAGGTAAAACTAAAAACCGATATTTTCTCTTCCAACAATACTTGAACCTGCTCCTCAAACGACTCCGAAAACTTCGGGAGTAATGGATTAGTGGCAATCCCAAGCTCGATTCGATATTGATTGAGGTAGGCCGTCATCTGGTCGATCGCTTCTTCCGATTCTATCGGTTGCTCAGGTACAAACAGGTTGACCCCAAACGGCTGGTCAGTCAATTGTCTGATCATATGAATCGTGCTCCGGAGTTGTTCCGGTGTTAAGTATCCGGCACCCAGGTTGCCTAGACCCCCGGCGTTTGAAACTGCTGCTACTAATTCGGGAGTCGTAGGACCGCCTGCCATCGGTGCTTGGAAGATCGGGTATCGAATTTTGAGTAAACGAGTTAATTTAGTCTCAAACATATATTAAAAAACCTCCCGTTATTGAACCTTAGATGGAATCTTCATAATAAATCCACTGGATCTTGCTCCTAGTAGAATCGGACACTTTTATTGTAACTTCTCAGAAATATCAAGTAAAAAGAATCTATATGATAGAGCGGCCAAAAAATTGGAATACGTTCAATCGAGTATAAGCATCCGTATTCAGCAGTTCGAAAGCGAACTAAAAACAGTGCTATTTCATCGTGGGCGGCATGGGATTCGGCTCTCAACATCCGGAGAAATACTTAAGTCCTATGCTGAGAAAATTGTCTTTCTTACTCACGAGGCTGAACGAGTCGTAGCAGATAACACGATTCCAAGGGGGCCTCTTCGGATCGGATCGCTTGAAACCACGGCTGCGATTCGGCTACCATCTATACTCACCGATTACCATAAATCATATCCAGAGGTCGATTTGACATTAAAAACTGGAACGACGGAAGAGCTCATCAATTTAGTGATGAAGTACGAATTGGATGGAGCTTTTGTAGCCGCGCCAGTTGAGCACGCAGAACTCGAGATTATAGAAATTGGGGTTGAGGAACTTATGCTCGTATCGGGAGGACAATTCTCCCCAATCGATCGGCCGGAAAAATTGCAAAATCTCACTATATTAGTGTTTCGTGTTGGTTGTTCTTATCGTCGAAAACTCGAGGAATGGTTGCAATTGAAAGGAATTATTCCTGCTAAGATCATGGAATTTGGAACATTAGAGGGGATCCTTGGATGTATTCACGCTGGTCTCGGGGTCTCCCTTCTACCTCGTTCGGTGGTTGAGAGAGCCATGGTTCAATATCACTTGCGATCTCAAGAAATCTCGGATAAGTTCCGTATAACACCGACTCTCTTCATACGTCGCAAAGATACTTATAGAACTGCAGCTATGTCCGAATTCATTCAGGTATCCAATCAGAGATTCAGCCTTATTGAACCAGGAATTGATCCCATAAAAAGAAAAAGCCGCGATTTACGCGACTTGTAATGGGACATTGTTCTGGGCTTCCGACAAGCGACAAGAACTTACCTTCTATAGATATCGCGCGATTATCCTCACTAACTTTGCCGGCAACTCTTTTAAATCGGTTATATCGAGAAATCTTTCTCTCCCGTAGATGCCGTTGATTACGTCCTTATCATGACCGATCGCCGCGGCTAAAAATGAAATCCCTTTGCGTTCATACTCGGCAATCGTTCGTTGTACGTCATCATACGCAAAGCTGCCTGTGTAATCCGGCATAGCTTTGGGCTGGCCATCGCTTAAACTGATTAACAGTTTTGTTTTCTGCGATGCGTTCAACAGTCGTTCCGCAATGATTCTTAACGCCATACCGTCACGATTGTTGCTTCTTGCGCGAATGTTCATTAATCTATAACGATCTCTGTCGTCCGGCTTATCGAAATCGGCGTACGCATAAATAGACATTTGTTCCAGTTTGGATTTATCTGCGGTGTCTCCATAGATCATTATTGGGATTTTACAAATTTCACAAAACTCATACACCGATATAATGGCGCTTTTGGCTGCATCCAATCTACCGAATGCCGACATCGATGCCGATTCGTCAATTCGCAATCCGACCGCTAACGAAGGAAGTTCCGTCGGCGGACGTTTCTTGGCAAAAGTTCTGTAATCGCGCTGTGCCAGGCTGTCCGCTTGAAATTTACTGCCATAAAACTGATTCCTCGCATATTCGGAACTTTGTTCGTGTTCCAGCAATGGAAGAGTTTTCTTGGCGATCTCCCTAACAACGGACATTAGCCCTTTACTAAGCTTTTCGTATTCTTGCCTGCTCTCCGGTTGAACATCCGGACGATGAACGATCAGCTTGATGTCCTTATGAATCGACTCGGCAGAAACCGCCCTTGCCTCACGATTAAGTTTCTTGCGAAAATCTCGTTCCTGCTGTTTGGCTTCTTCCGTCAGGGATTCCGGCTCGATTTCATGATAGATCGGAGCCCCGTTATCCCCGGAATCCGGGCTGCTTCTCGTCTCATCGGAATCTTGGGAACCGTCGGAAGTGCTTGGATCGCTTTCGGCGGCTTTCTTGAAGGCGATCGCATCTTCGTTCGGATCATCGTCGACCTCATGGTTTGATTTGTCTATGTTTCCCCATGTCCGGATCTCAAAGGCTTCCGATGTTCGTTTTTTTTTTCGTTCTCGAGTTCGTTCATGCGATCCGGCAACCCTTGTCTCGCGAGCGCGTCCTCCAGAATTTTGATTTCCTCTGTATCCGTCGTGATCTTATAAATGACCTTATGATAAAGAGATTCTCTGACAGATGCGCCTACTGCAACGGCATCCGCCCAATAGAAATAGGAACGCATTCCGGCTACGCCTTTAATCGCGTTCGCTCGGGCCGTTTGATCCAAAATAATGATGGAATCTGCTAGAACTTCCAGTGCCTTCTCATCGGTATATCCGGTTTTGGCGAATGCGCGCGCGATCATGATCTCTTTAGACGGCAGATCCATTTTTTCCGTATGCTGAACTCTGTCCCTTAATGCTTCGTTTAAAGGTCGAGTTCCCGCATAACTGCGGTTCGTCGTAATGACGGCGATAAAATCCTCATGTCTGTGCACGATTTCGGTCGGTAGATTAATGCTGCCATCCAGCTCCAAAGCAGAATTTAATGCCATTAATACTGCGGCGTCCCGGATCACGGTCGGTTCTTGAATCTCTAGGAGATATCCCTTTCGGTAAGCTCTGACGATCTCCGATGGATAGAATCGATATTCTACCCCATCGCCATCGCTATTCTCTGCGGCAAGCTTCAGAATCTGTTTCATCTTCAAGGATGCTTGTTCCTGAGTTACACCCAAGACATCCATCAAAATCTCGGTCATGCTCCGGAATCCGTCGTTCTCATACAATGCCTTCATAACCTCAAGATCCACGGACTTGATCTGTTCTAATCGATCAGATGGGATCACCGGCAATATCGCTCCGATAATATCGGTTTTATCCATGTCCGCAAAACAAGTCACTTTCGTATACGGTAAACCGAAATCGGCCGAGAGAGCCTTTGCGAGTTGCGTTTTCCCTGAGCCGGCATCGCCCTCCAATAAAATATTAGCGATCTTCATCTCTCCGCGATGCCAGTTCCGCTTCACTTCGTTGTAAATCCGCTTTTCTTCCTCGCTGTCTTTGTGCGAGGTTGGCTTCTTCCAGATAAGCGCATTTTCCGCATCCGTCAACTGTCTGGCGGGCGATAATACATAACTTGCATGTTCGTACACATAGATCCTCCTTGCTCTAGCGGTTGACCTTCCTCTTTAGTAACCCATTTCCTTTAATATTCTGGACAACGTACGCAGTCTTTCCCCGATCATCTCGCCATCGTCGCTTAACGCTTGATTAAACAGCTTAATGTCTTCGTTAATGCGTTCGTTGTCCGTACACACTTCGACGGTCATAGCATCCCCTTGGAGACCGATCCTGTCGATGACCGGCTTCTCAGGATCATATAAATTCTCGTACCGATAAGCGTCTTGAAAATGTTCAATGGTCCTGCAGATCAGAATTGATAAATCCAGAACGCGATGAAGCGGCAACTCTTCCGATTGTCTAGACCATTTTTCCCCCGTGTATCTCCATACTTTGGCTGATATATCGAGCTTCCCTCTGTCGTTCCATTGGGCGAGTCCTAAAGAAATCCCTTTAGCGTCCGTATTTCGTGCGATGCGTCCGTCGATTTGCTCGTAGTTTTCAGACACGATGACGGGCTTATGTTTCAATGTGGTCGGTATTTTCATGATTATCCCTCGTTTTCATTTACTAATTTACTAATTTACAAAATTACTAATTTACTAAGCGTGAAAATAATTTTATACGGTTCCCCACGATTAGTCAATCCATCGATTGCCCAACCCCTTATATCCGCACAAGTAAAAGAAGCCACTCGCATGAATCGCGAATGACTTAGCTCAATAGCAAATGAATTACAACACGTTATTTCTCCCAAAGCTCGATCAGTCGACCTTCAGGATCTTCAATCCAAATAAACTTTCCAAATTCACTAATCTCTATGTTCTTTGCAAGAGGTACACCGATATGTTCAAGATGCTTAATAGTCTCGTCTAGATTATGCACTTGGAAATTTAACATCACTTGTTGTTCGGTTGGAAAATAACTGTCATTCTCGGCAAAGAAAGAAAAGATAGTCTCATTTCCTAATTGGGGTTTTATCACAGTCCCATTCCAATTTTCTATTTCAATCTTCAACACTTCACTGTACCATTTCTTTATAACTTCAAGATTTTTAGTTCTCCAGAATATTCCTCCAAAACCTTTTATCATCGTCTCTAACTCCTGTCTGTCATCAAATTTTTAGCTATCCGATTACATGGTATCTTTAGGCCACCGTTCTTGTAAAGGCATTGACTCCCCCCCTATCTCTTTTTTCTTCATTCTTATACCCAGTATGATAAAAGCGACATAGATTAGGATGGCAATCGAATCGATTAACGAATCCGTAAGTGCCGAAACATCATAACATGCCGTTACGCCGAGAATGACCATCAGACGAACGAGCAGAAGCGACGCGATCGTCCATGCAGCAGACCGGATCTTCGATCGCTCGCTATGAAATGACAGGATAATGAATACAATGCCGAAGACCAGATTCTCTGCGGTGATAATGTGCCAAACATACCTAAATATTATCCGTGTATCCATGGATATTTCATTCACTAAGAGCGTAGGCAGTACAGCGGATTGCCCGTTCCAGGCGTGCGTAACGGCAAACAGTATCGCAAGAACGCCTGCAATCAGATAATAATAATTTTTAATTTTGATGCCCATCACAATCCTCCTCAGTTAATTCAGGTTCCTTCTTGTGAAGCTCCCTGTAAATCTCCCGAACGAACACTGCCAGCCGCTGGTCACTTTAATGATTAAGGTCCCTTAGCGTTTCAACTGCTACGTCGAGCAACTGACTGACCTTTTCAAGATGGGCGATTTTCTTGCGCGTTTCCGCTTTTTTGGCATCAAGGAAATCGGCGACCTCCTCGCAATAAGCAGGATCTACACTCTGCATTCTGTGGAACTGAAACTTCCCCTTGATTTCTTCTAGAGTAAAGTCCGCATACTGCATGATTTGAATATTCATCAGATCGACGAGGTCGTCCCTAGAATACCTACGGTAAGAATTGTGTTCCCGGGACGGCGATACGATTCCAATACGGTCATAGTACCGAAGCGTATCCTTCGAAATACCAAGTATCCGTGAAACCTCTTTTATAGAATATTGTTTTTCCATACATTCACAATATCATTAGAGTAAACTCCAATGTCAATTCGATTTTTACTATTGCAAAGAAAAAGAGGCCGTTATAGGCCTCTTTTTCACCATTTGGTAGTCAATTAGAACGTTTCGATCTCCTTCGGCTTACGCTTTCGCCAAGCCAGGCTGTAAATGACAGGCACTACGACTAGCGTCAAGATGGTTGAGGTGAACAGCCCCCCGATAACCGTAATAGCGAGTCCTCCTGACACCACGCTCGTAGACGACGAGTTAGACAGCGCAACAGGCATCAGAGCCAACATCGTTGCGAACGCAGTCATTAGAATCGGCCGCAAGCGAGTTGTGGAAGCTTCAACAATCGCTTCATTAATTGGCATGCCAGACAGACGATTCTTCTCAACGCGGTCAAGTAATACGACCGCATTCGTAACGACGATGCCGACAAGCATTAGCATCCCAATCATTGCACTGATCGATAAGGCTTGCCCCGTAATGAGCAATGCTCCCAATGACCCTACAGGAATAAAGAAAAGCGAAGACAAGATAATCAATGGAGTGACGATGCCGCCAAATGTCACACTCATTACGAGGAAGACGAGGCCAATGGCAACAATCATCGCGATAATCAGACTTGTAAAGCCGGCGCTAATGGACTCCAGCCCTCCGCCGAAGCTTACCTCGACACCACTAGGCAATGTCAAGCTCTTCACTTCGTCTTTAACTTGCTTTGAAACGGATTGAACCGAATTGTCATCCTTAATCGTTCCACTGACTTTAGCATACATTCGACCATCATCATGGTTGACTTGAATCCATGCGTTCTCTTCCGAAACAACCGCGAGTTCGCTAAGCTTTTTGAGCCCGCTTTCCGTAGGAACCTGAATGCTCTCTAACTCTGTCAAGGAGGATATCGATTGCTGATAGGTCAGCGTAATTTCTCGATTCTCATTGTCTATAGTGTAGTCTCCGACACTTAGCGGACGTAATTGTTCGCCAACCAATTGAGTGATATACGAAGGGCTGACTTTTAGGTCAATTCCCTGCTGGTTGAGCGTAATGACCCATTTTGGCGTTACTTCATTCATATTGTTACTAATGTTGCTTAGTTCGTTATTTTGTTTCATTACATCTTCAATTTGTTTAGCTGCTTGGGAAAGCTGGTCAGGATCGTTAGAATACAGGCTTACAGCAACGTCGTTACCAGATGATGTGCTTATTGCAGCTGTTTTAACCTCAACCGTTGTCCCAGGTACTACTGCTGTCACAATAGCAGGAAGTTCGTTGTTCATCTGATCAATGATGGGATCAATGTCCGTTCCATTCTCAAAATGAACAGATGCCTTTGCTTTATTATTGTTTAGTCCAGCGCTACGCATGCTACCTTGAGAACCGCCAATTGATATTTCATAACTCTGAGCCCCAGGTAGGTCTTTCATATAACTTTCAACTTTGCTTCCGACATTATCGGTTTCATCTAATGAACGGTTTGCCGGCAAGGTAATTGCAACTGTTGCCGATGGGACGGTTTCAGATGGAAGAAACGATAATCCAAGGAGTGGCACCAAACATACTGATCCAATTAAAAGAAGTACTGACACAACAAGAACCAATGCTTTACGCCTAAGAGCTCCACGGATCGTCTTCTCAAAGAAGGTGATCATTCGACCGCCTTCCTTATGAGGCTTCACCTTGGTAAAGAACTTGGCACCCAAGATTGGAATAAGCATCGCTGCCACAAACAATGATGTAAGAATAGAGATTACAACTGCGAGAGCGAATGGACGGAATATCTCGCCAATTATACCTCCGACAAAAAGCAGAGGTCCAAATACAACGACCATAGCAATTGTAGAAGAAGCAACCGCGCTCATTACTTCTTTGGTCGCCATATAGGCTAATTTCTTACCCTGCGCTTCCTCTCCCTTCTGCTGTTTCCAGCGATAAATGTTCTCGATTACAACAATACTGTCATCGACGATTCTCCCTACTGATACTGCAATTCCGCCTAGAGTCATGATGTTAAGCGTATAGCCCATTTGATCCATTAAAGCAATTGTGGCGAAGATCGAAATGGGTAATGAAACGATCGATATCAACGTTGCTCTGATGTTGCGCAAAAAGATAAAAATGATGATCATGCAAAACAATGTGCCGAAAAGCCCTTCCTTAATCAATCCATTAACCGACTCTTTCGTATTCTCTCCTTGGTCGGAAACAACATGAACGTTAATTTTACCGCTATTTTCAAAATCCTTCAGAACCGACTTTACTTCATCAGCAACGCTAGCGGTGTTCGCATCTTGATTTTTTCCGACTCCCAATAAGAAACTGGGTTCTCCGTTATACCGGGTTTTCTCGTTTTGCGTCTCAATTGCCTTAATGTCAGCTATATCCGACAAAACAACCTTGCCACCCGATCCAAGCTTCAAGTTCGCAAGCTGAGTCATCGAGGTGATTTTCCCTGCCAACTTAACCGGAATTGTTGTTTGGTCCACGGACGCCGATCCAAGCGGCATCGAGTAATCGAGCGATTGCAAAGTATTACGAATATCACTCAAAGTTACCCCATTCTCAGCGGCTTTATTTTTATCCACGAGAATTTCCAATTTTTCGGTTGTCGTTCCCTTTAGATCAACGGAGCTTACTCCAGTTATCTTTTGAAGCTTGGGTACGACATCGTTTAGTAACTTCTCCTCCAATTCCTTCGTGTCAAGTTTATCGGAGAAGAGAGCCGCCTCATAAATGGCCTGTCCACTAAGCGACAATCGTTGTACGGAATATCTGGCACCTACCGGAAGATTGATTTTACTTACGGCCGCTTCAACATTACTGGTCATCTTGTCCATATTTGAACCGAAAGGGAATTGAACGACAATACTTGCTGCATTATCAGATGAAGTACTGGAAAGCGAATCGTAATTTTTAAGTCCCTTCAGGCTACCTTCGATCGGAGTTGTAACGTTCGTTTCCATCTCTTCTGTAGAAGCACCTGGTTGTGTGACCGATACGAATACCGTCGGAAACTCCATTGTTGGGAGAGTCTCTTGCTGAATCTGCTTGGCTGAGTAAACACCATATCCCAACACGAGCATGCATAGTATGATGACTGCCGTGCTGTTTTTCAAGCTAATCTTCGTTAACCAATTCAAAGTAAATCGCTCCTCTCTGCTCTTTCTAGAGCATAATAACGAGCGAATTTGTACGGACTGTGTATTGGGCAGTATTTTTCTTATAAAACCGGAAATATAATTGTAATCATTGTCCCTTTTAACTGGCCGTTACGGCTCGTTACCCCAATTTCCCCATCATGCAACTCCACAATTCGTTTTACAATCGATAGTCCGATTCCACTGCCACCTTCAGATCGATCTCGAGACTTGTCAATCTTATAAAATGGCTTGAAGATGTGCTCCATTTCTTCTTCAGATATGCCCGAACCGCTATCGGTAATAGAAACTCTAACATCCATAGAGCTTTGATCTGCTGTTATTCGGATGAGACCGCCCTCGGGTGTAAACTTAATCGCATTGCCCAGAAGGTTAGTCCATAATTGATATAATTTATCTTCGTCAGCATGAATTGTAATTTCATTAGCGTCAAATTCGATTTCTTGATTTTTGGCATTCCATTGAGGTTCAGAAGCAACTATGACTTGACGCAATTGATGATCCAATCGAAATACGGTGATACTAAGTTTCAAGTGTTCTTGTTCAAGCGAGGATAATTGAAGTAGATTGGAGCTTAACCTTGATAAGCGATCTGCCTCCTCTTCGATGATTGCCAACATTTCCAGTTTGGTCGCTTCATCCATTTTTTTATATCTAATGGCTTGCGTAAAACCCTTAATGGACGTTAAAGGCGATTGAATTTCGTGTGAGACGTCAGAAACAAATTGTTTCCGATTCGCCTCCAATGTCCCGAGTTCATGTGCCATAAGGTTAAAGCTATTCGCTAGTTGCCCGATCTCATCTTTGCTTTTAATTCTAACTTGAATGTCGAAAATGCCTTTGGCCATTTGACGAGTCGCTTTAGTGAGCAATTGGAGAGGTCGAACAAGATAGCGTGCTGCAAGAAGGATTATCAGACTTCCAATTAATAAAACCAAAATAAGCGTTGTCCTAATAATGGAAGCAAAAGGAATATCCTCAATTTCAGGAGCGATAAATAGAGCGTACCGATTACCGTCAACTTCAAAGGGGAGACCAGCGAGCAATGGGTGTTTATGCTCTCCAATATGTTGATATACGCCACCGTTCAAAACTTTTTGTAACACTTCAGACCCGATATGGAGCCTGGATACTTCGTCCGGGTCGACATGATGAAGAAGATTACCGTCCTGATCGAACATGAGAATAGAATATGTAGGTAATGCCGTTACTCCCTCCATCAAAGTGCTTCGATTTTCAGCAGCTGATGCTGTGTAAGACTGTATTATTTTTTTACCACCGTCAATGAGATTTTGCAGAACTACATTTTGAACTTTATCCGCATAAAATCGACTTACGAGCAAAGAAGTTAAGAGGAGGCTTACGAACACAGCAGCAATAAAAACAAGAATAACTCGTACATAGAGTGATTTGATCACCGATAAACCTCCAGTCGATAACCTAGACCTCTTAAGGTTATAATTTTGAAATCTTCCTCATATGCACCGAATCGATCCCTAAGCCGTTTGACGTGCGTATCAACCGCTCTTTCATCCCCTTCGTAATCATGTCCCCAAATCTCTTGAATTAATTCATCTCGAGTATGTAGCTTACCAGGATAACTTGCGAGTGCTGCCAATAATTCGAATTCTTTTAGTGGAATTGATTCACTGCATCCCGTATCCTTGTAACGGACCTGGTAACTCAACTTATCGAGCGAGATGCCCCCTAAATTAATGACTTCAGAAGCAGAAATTTTGTAGCGTTTTAGAAGGGCTTTTACCCGCAAGACCAACTCCATTGGCTCGAATGGTTTGATCAGATAATCATCTGTTCCTAGTTGGAAACCTTTAATACGATCCATCGGTTCGCTTCTTGCCGACATCATAAGAATAGGTTTGTCTCCAGCTTCCCTTACCCGTCGACAGAACTCCCAACCGTCCATTTGCGGCATCATAAGGTCTAAAACGATAAGATCTATCGGATGATTGTTAACATAGGTCCAAGCCTCTGCACCATTCGCTTTTTCAATCACTTCTAAGCCCTCATCTTCCAGATAAAAACGAACCAATTTACGAATATGCTGGTCGTCGTCAACCACCATTACGATTGTCATGTTGTCTCTCCTGTCTTATTCAACAAATTACTGGAATTATAGTACCCCATTTTGTACGCAGTGTGTATGAGTTAGGACGTTTAAATGTTCCTGGATATAAAAACAAACCGCGATCTACGCGGTTTGCCCAAGCAAATTATATATGGGACATATATTCAAACGCCGTTGTTCCATATACGCTTTTAAAATGTTTGTTTAGATGGGTTAAATCCACAAAACCACATTCAGCTACTGCTGAATAAATATCTTTATTTTTTTCGATTAACTGCTTTGCACGTTCGATTTTGCAGTTAAGAAAGTATTGGTAGGGTGAAATTCCAGTATTGGCCTTGAAAAATCGGATAAACTGAAATTTCGATAAATGAAGCTCTTTACTGATCTCGTCAAGATTATGTACATGTTCAAAGTTGGCATGAAGCATTTCCTTAGCTTTTCTAATTAGAGCGTTATCTTTCTTGTCGTCTATAGAAAGATTGGTTTGAATAAGGCTATCCGTGAGGGATAAGAGCAATTCATTGCACAGCGCCTCGTCTTTATCGCTTAGAATGGCATGAGAAAGACTTAAAATTCTTTGTTCAAGCCCATTATCATACACAATAGGATTTGAAAAACGTACGATATCCTTTTTCTCGATAACCTCTAAAAGCAGTTGTGGCTCAATATATAGCATGACATAATCAAGGCCTGACTTATCATGCGCCATTCCGTCATGGGCCTGTTCTGGATTAAAAAGCATAACTCCATTAGGATAGGATAATTGTAGACTGCCATCCAAGTTATAATGCTGAATGCCTCGTAATGTTACGCCTATTGCATACTCCTTGTGAGAGTGCTTCTTATACGTAAAATCAGTCATACTTGCGGACAACGCAGTAATACCTGCCTTTTTTTTATAGATAAATTTGTTCATTCCATTCACCTCTTAATAAGCTGACCTATGTCCATATCATGATTGCAGCATAAATTAAAGCTAAGGCCATTATTACATTAACAGTCTTATTATGCTTTTGTAAAAACTCCTTGAAGATTGAACCGAATAGAACCCACGTAGTAAAAGCTGAAAATCCAATCAGAGTTATCGCTATAATGCTTAACGTCACAGCACAGATCGCGTTATAGTAGGGCATAATAAAACTTGGAATTACAGTCATTGCAAAGAGTAATACCTTTGGATTTAAAAACTGCATAAGGAAACCCGACATAAAAGTAGCAGTCTGGTTTACATTAGGGTTTGATTTATCCATTTTGTAAATTCGATAAGCGAGATAGAACATATAAATACTCCCGATTATCTGCATCACAATTAATATTTTCGGTATGAACGTTATAAGTATCGTATTCAACATAGCAGAAATAACAAGTAATAAAGCAAAACCAGTCGTTGCTCCATACGTATATTTCATTGTCTTTTTTGCCCCATAATTTTGCACGGTGGACAATATGACGATATTAGTGGGTCCCGGTGTAAATGTAGCAATCATACAGTAAATAAAAAAAGATGTAATATCCATGAGAATGCTCCCTTCAAGCTCTTCTCATAGCCTACATCTTATAATGAAATGCCTATAGTATATTATTGCATATTTTTCGCAGTGCGGATCAATCTGAACAATTGCTTCACCGTGCGTCTTAGATTTGACCTTACTTCTTCAGGTTCCATTGCCTGTTCGAGCGTCATGGGGCCGCTTACTACAGGGAAATAGGAGGTAACGCCCCGTTCATTCAGCAATGAAGCCTCCTTCGTAACTCCTCCGGCAAGGGCAATTACCGGAACTCCCTTCTTGCGCGCAAGCTGAGAAATTCCATATGGCGCTTTCCCCATTGACGTTTGCCCGTCCAACCTGCCTTCTCCCGTAATGACCAGATCTGCCTCAGACAACTTCTCTTCGACGCGGGCATATTCCAGAACAATCTCAATGCCCGGTTTAAGGTCCCCCTGCAAAAAGCCTACAAAAGCCGCTCCCAGCCCCCCCGCGGCTCCCGCTCCTGGAATGCGATGAATCGGTTTGCCGAGCGTCCGATGTACGACTTCGGCAAACCTAATCATGCCTATGTCCAAAGTCTTTATCATTTCGGGGTCAGCTCCCTTTTGAGCCGCAAAAACGTAGGCTGCTCCATCCGGTCCATATAGCGGATTATGGACATCGCAAGCAATTTTGAAAGTACATTGCTCAAGATTCAGGCAAACATTCGTATTCTCGATACGGTGAACGCGAAGTAAAGCCTCACCGCCTTGACCTACGTCATTTCCATCTTCGTCAATAAATCGGTAACCGAGGGCTTGAAGCATTCCGATCCCAACATCGTTCGTTGCGCTACCACCAAGCCCAATAATAAATTCCCTGCAGCCTTGTCCGTACGCATCAATAATGAGTTCGCCTACCCCTAATGTCGTGGTGCGGAGCGGATTTCTCTGTGCAAGGTTAACAAGCGGCAGTCCGCATGCGGAAGCCACTTCAATAACCGCCGTTTTACCGTCCCCCAAAATACCGTAGGTTGCTTGAACAGGTTGCCCAAGCGGTCCCGTAACCTGAAGATTTCTTAGCTGCCCTCCAGTTGCCAATACAAGTGCTTCAACCGTTCCTTCCCCGCCGTCGGCGAGCGGAATGGTGACCACATTTGCGTCCGGGTAAACGTCTTGAATGCTCAAAGCTATTTCCTTGCCCGCTTCCAATGACGAGATACTTCCTTTAAACGAATCGATAGCTATGATAACCTTCATTATATTTCCCCCTTCGGAATTTAAGCTGATAGCTCCATTATAAGAAAATGGAATCGAAAAGGGGAATATGCCTCGTACCAAATCTAGAACTTGATTTTTAGTTCAGGTACCAATGTCACCCCTTTTCAACAATGACTATCCTGGATCAAGAGAGCAGCATATAAGCTAACGGAATCGATGAATTGTCTAGGATCAAGCCCTGTTTTTTCCTTGATTTTATCCAACCGGTATTGGATGGTATTCTTGTGTACATACAAAGCGGAGGCAGTATCCTTAAGCGACAGTTGATGTTGAAAATAAGTTTTGAGGAACATCTTTTCCTCCTCAGTGAGCTCCTCCAACATCCTGGTTGCGAAATCTTGTTTTACCCCTTTATCGATCGAGGACAGAAGCATTCCTAACTCGAACGAAGTATATTCACATATCCCTTTCCCTTCTGAGATCGCGTGTTGTAAAGCTAGGTGTGCGTTTCGGTAAGACAGCGCCAAATCTCTCCATGCGGCTATACTACCAATTCCCACCGCGATCTTATTCAAACGGACCGTGTCATTTGCTTTTATTTTCTCGACGATGGTACTATATCGTGATTGTTCGAGAATCGCCACGTATTGATTTGGAAGCAGATAAGTATACAGCCTAATGTTCCATTGTCTTATCATATCTTGCATGGAATAAGTATAGACGGAACGGTTTTGCTCTTGACCCCTATCCTCGAGAACAATGACAAATGCTTTTTCCTTGGGATCTAGACCGAGCTTCTGTAGGGCATACAACCAATCGCGTCCACTATCCACCATTTCTCCAAATACCAGCATCCGTGTTACAGCCGAGCAAAGCTCTTCAAGCGATTGGGCTTCAAGACTCAACATCTGTTCCCTAATCAGAACTTCAGTAATTTTCGTAAGAAGAAACCCTAACGAACGGCAGTCCTCCGGGTCCCCCGAAATGCCAATAACCCCGATCCTCCGACCGTCGATAATAACCGGATAATTGATGCCCAGTCGTGAACCAATATAAGCTTCTGATGATGTTACTTCAATCGATTGACCTTCCCCATACACCTGCCAGCCAGCTTGATGAAATGTGCCTACACGCTGCTTGTCGGTACTTGCAATCATTAATCCTTCCGGATTCATGAAGTTTACGTCATGGTGAATCACTTCTTTGGCAGCTTCAACAATGGCCTGAGCTAGTGTTTCGCTTATCCGAAACAAAGGTTGCATATTTTGGCCTCCTGGCGAATGATTGATATACACTGTTGGGTGGAAAAAAAGGGGAAACCCCAAATCCGGTTTCCCCTCCTGTCTTCCTTACCTATTCTGTTACATCTGCATGATCATAAGAAGAACCGTCATCACCACGAGGCTAACCAAGATAGAGAGCGAGCCGGTGAGACTGGATAACGCAGGGTCTCCCTTGCATTTTTCCGTAAACACCGGAGATAGATTCGAGATCGGCGAGAACGAGACAAGGACAAGTGCCTGCCGAATTTCCTGAGAGAACGGCATAAGGAAATAGAACACCGCCGCAAAAGCCCCCGCGCAGAGAAACCTAACGGATAACGTGAGAGCAACCTGCTTTACGTACTTGCGTTCGAATTTAATTTCGAACATCATTCCGATCATCAGCATGGACAGAAAGCCATTCGCAGCGCCGATCGTGGAAGAAACCGAAACGACCTCTGACGGCATGCCCACATGCAGCATTGCAAATAGGAGCATCAGCATGTAGGTGACAAACGGTACGGAGGAAAACAGCTTTCTCAGCATTCCCATAACGCTGCTTTTTTCCCCTGAGCTTAATACGTTCGAAGTCACCACATACGAACCGCTTGTGCACATGATTGCGTTGCCCGCATCGAACAAGCTAGTGACCACAATACCGGAAGGGCCGAGAAAACTTTGAACATAAGGCATGGTGAAGGAACCGATGCTGTACCCCGGCCAATTCAGCATATAAAACGCCCTAGTGCTATTATCTTCTCTCCGAGAGGCCCAGTACCCAAGCAGCAGCATAAGCACGTTACATCCTAGGCCCAGCAGCACGATGAATAACAGCGTAGCCTGCATGTCATGAGCTGCAAAACTGGTTACAACAGCGGCGGGAAGTGTAACGTTCAGTACGATTTTGGAAATGAGCTTATAATCCGTCGGCGCGACTAATCCAATTCGCTTTAACATAAAGCCAAGAATAATGATAAAAATATACGCACTAGCCTTTACCAGAACCGGAATCAAACCTAAACCAGACGATAGACTCGCGCTTCATATGGGCGTAGCGTAATAGTCGCAATCTCTTCTTTCGTATCCACCGTGTAGTTGCTAATAAGTAGCTCTTTGCTCGAAAACGGAATATGCCGTGGGAGCTCAAACACAGGCAACTGATCCGAAAAATTGCAAATGACGACCAATTGCTCCTCTCCTAACGTTCTGGTGAAAGCATAAATCTGTTCATTCTCATCCATTAAAATATCATACGTACCATATACGATTATTCCATGCTCCTTACGGAGCTGAATTAATTTCCTATAGTAATGATAGATTGAATCCGGGTCTTTCCTATCCCGCTCTACGTTGATTTCCTTGTGATTCTCATGAACCCCAATCCAAGGAGTACCCTCCGTAAATCCGGCATTGTGGCCATCCGTCCATTGTACAGGAGTGCGGCCATTGTCCCGGCTTCGCTGGTAGATGCTCTCCATCATCTCCGGATGGCTTAACTGCTCGCCTCCGACAAAATCGCGATACGCATTTACCGTCTGAATGTCCCGGTAATCCGATAGATTGTCGAATCGGACATTGGTCATGCCGATTTCTTCTCCTTGATAGATGTAAGGAGTGCCTTGCAGCATGTGCAGGCAAGTGGCCAGCATTTTCGCAGAAATCGTGCGATATTCAGGACTATCATTACCAAAGCGAGATACCGCTCGCGGCTGATCGTGATTGCTCCAATAAAGACTGTTCCAGCCGTCTTCCCTAAGTCCGTACTGCCAGCGACTCAGAATGGTTTTCAGCTCCGTCAGCTTCCATGGCTCAGGCGACCACTTACCTAGCTTCCCGTCCCCGAGGAAAACATGCTCGAAGTGAAACACCATGTTCAATTCGTTCCGATTCGCTCCCGTATACAGCTTGGCCTGCTCCACATTAACGCCTAACGTTTCGCCAACCGTGATAATATCGTATTTGGACAGCACCTCACGGTTCATTTCCTGCAAGTAATCATGGATTTTGGGGCCGTCGCAGTAGAGAGGAACGCCGTCGCCATACTTAAAGCCTTCTCTTACTTTGCCATCAGGCAGCCCTTCTGTTTTGGAAAGCATATTGATAACATCCATACGGAAGCCGTCAACGCCCTTATCAAGCCAGAAGGTCATCAGATCATACACTTCCCCACGAAGCGCTGGATTTTCCCAATTTAAATCAGGCTGCTTCTTGGAGTATATGTGCAAATAATACTCGCCGGAATTCTCGTCGTACTCCCATGCCGAGCCGCCGAAGCGGGAGCCCCAATTGTTAGGCTCGCTGCCATCTTCCTTACCCGGATGCCACATATAGTAATCGCGATAGGCATTGTCTTTAGATTTCTTGGCCTCAATGAACCAAGGATGCTCGTCCGAAGAGTGGTTAACGACCAAGTCCAGCATGATTTTGATGCCTCTTAGGTGCGCTTCGTGAAGCAGTTCATCAAAATCCTGCATCGTGCCGAATTCATCCATAATATCTCTATAATCGCTAATATCGTAGCCGTTATCGTCGTTCGGCGATTTATTAATCGGACTCAGCCAGATCACATCAATGCCAAGTTCCCGAAGGTAGTCTAGCTTGAGGATGACACCTTGCAAATCTCCTACTCCGTCTCCATTACTGTCCATGAAGCTTCTTGGATATATCTGATACACAACCGCTTCTTTCCACCATTTTCGATCCATTTCCATCTGGCTCCTCTCCAAGCTGTTTTCTCTATTTCTCTCTATAGTCCTAGCCTTTTACCGCACCCGCCGTAATGCCTTGAATAATGTATCTTTGCATGAGCAGGAAAAATACAACAATCGGGATTACTGCCAGCGTCATCGCTGCTAAAGCTAAATGCCATTGATTCATATATTCTCCGAAATAAATGTAGGAAGCTAACGGGATCGTCTGAACCGCCTTCGAATTGAGTACGATGTAAGGCAGCAGGAAGTCATTCCAAATCCATAACGAATGCAGGATCGCGATCGTTACCGTAATCGGAGTAAGCAGCGGAAGCAGAATCCGGAAAAAAACACCGAACACACCGCTGCCGTCGATCGTTGCCGCTTCTTCCAGCTCGACGGGCACGCCTTTAATAAACCCGTGATACAGAAATAGCGCCAGCGGGATGCCGAATCCCCAATACATCGTAATAATACCGGGCAAGTTATTGATCATCATAAAGTCTTTAGCCACCATGAGCAGTGGGATCATCATCGTTTGAAAAGGAATAACCATCGCGGACAAAATACCTAGGAAAATAATATTGCTCATTTTGCCGGGACGACGAACGAGCTGATAGGCCGCAGCCGAGCTAAACAATAAAATGCCAAGCACACTGAGTACCGTAATAATAAGTGAGTTCGCGAACACGGTAGGAAACTTCATTTCCTGCCACACCGTCACAAAATTGCTTAACTGAAACCGCTCAGGTAACGAAGAAGCGGAGGTCAAGATTTCATCGTACCGTTTGAACGCATTAATAAACACGAGATAAAGCGGAACAAGGAACAGGAGCCCGAGCGCGATCATGAATAGCTCTAGAAGAAGCTTCCCGCTGCCATAACGGTCCTTCATTACATCTCAACCTCCTTTCGTTTCATAGCGAACACTTGAATGAGCGTAATGGCGCCCAAAACGATGAAAAATATGATGGCTTTCGTCGATGCCAGCGTATAATTGTTATTCGCAAAAGCATCTTGGTAAATATGCAGTGCCAATGATTCCGTCGATCCGAATGGTCCGCCCTTCGTTAAGGCCAGATTAAGATCGAACACCTTAAAGCCGCTCGTGATCGCTAGGAACAAGCAAATCGTAATCGCATTACGAACAAGCGGTAAAACAATATGCCACATTCTCTGCCAGCGGTTGACCCCGTCAATCTGCGCGGCCTCCAGTAATTCAGTGGAAATCCCTTGTAGCGCGGCAATATAGATGACCATGAAATAACCGGCGGAATACCATACATTAACGAGAATAAGCGCCCAGAATGCATAGCTTGGGTAGCTGAGCCAATTGACTCCGAAAATGTGCCAGCCCGTCCACTCCGCGATTTGCGGGAAAACCTGCGAGATGATAAATTGCCAGATGAAGCCGATAATCAATGTTCCAATAACATGGGGCATGAAATAGACCGTTCTGAGCACGTTTTTCGTTTTCAGCTTCATGTTCAAAACTATAGCTAAAGCAAAACCTATAAGATTAACCAATAACGTGCTAACAGCTACATATTTTAGCGTGAACCAGAAGGACTTCAAATACGCAGAATCGTGAAAGATCGTCGTATAGTTGCTCCATCCTACCCACTTGATGTCGGTGCTGATTCCATCCCAATCCTGGAACGAGAAGATGATCGCCCGGGCAAAGGGCAGCATAATAATTAATGCGAATAGCAGAACAGCCGGAGATACAAAAGTAAAATAAATAAGCAGCTTTTTCGTTTTCGTTTGCGTCATGATGAGCACCTCTTTTCCTGCTTTAACCTAATGCAGCCACTGCGACATTTCCGGAACTGTTCCGAATCGGCACAGTGGCTGCTTACCTTCCAATCGAGTGTTTAGAGAACGCTCGACTTCATTTACTTCTTCACAGCACCTGACCAAATTTTCTGAATATCATCTATCGCTTGCTCTTTTTTCAATTGCTCGCCAACATAAGCTTGCAGCGGCTTCACGAATTGAGTTTGGATTCCCGGAGCAGGCCATAAGAAGAACGCGAACGGAATGATTTGATCGTTTTTAACGTACTCGTTCATGTCAGCTGCGAGCGGTCCCAATTGATCCGTGGCTTGCATATCGGCAAAGGCAGGAACGAACTGGAACGAATCGACCAAATACTTCTGACCGTTCTTGTGAACCCAGTCCAGGAACTTCTTCGCTTCATCCACGTTCTTGGATTCCTTGTTAATCGCGTAATAATTAGGTACGCTGATCGGAATTTTCGTATCGCTTGCGTTATCGGTGAGCGGGATAGCGAACATCCCCATATTCACGTCCGGGTTTACCTTCAGAATCGGCTGCAGCGCCCATACGCCTTGCTGTATCATCGCAACCTTGCCCGTCGCGAAATTCGCGATTTCCGTATCATAGCTGACGCCGAGCGATTCCACGCCTGATCCGTACTTCACAGTCATATCAAGGACATCGAAAAATCCATTCATGAACGGGTTGTCTTTGATTTTCGCGGTGCCATCATTCAACTGCTTGGCATAACCCGCCGGGTCTGGCGCATATGCGAACGGAAGGTTTAGCAAATGCTGTCCAAGCGTCCACCATTCCTTGTAAGCCTCCGAGTAAGAAGTAATGCCTGCCGCCTTCAGCTTCTCGTTCGCTTGCTTTAGCTCTGTTAGCGTTGTTGGAACCTTATCGATTCCGGCTTTGGCGAACAAATCCTTGTTATAAACGAAACCGTATCCTTCGATGGAAATCGGAAAGCCATACTTCTTACCGTCGAAAGTCATTCCAGGAAGAGTTGTTGGCAGCGCCTGGCTCATCCAAGCTTCGTCAGTTAGATCTACAAGCCTGTCACGCCACAGCCCCATATCCGTGTACCCTTTTACGAAGAAAATGTCTGGCGCTTCCCCTGCTGCGAACAGCGTCTTGAGCCGCGTCTGCACATCGGGCGTAATTTCTGGTTCGATGGTGACGTTCGGATGCTCCGACTGGTAATCCGCCAGCATTTGCTTTGTTTTGTCGGCGATTTCCGGCTTTCCTTGCAGCAGCTTTAGCGTAATTTTCTTATCCGACGAGCCCTGATTTCCCGCCGTGCTGCTTGCTGAAGACTCCGAGTTCTCTTTGCCGCAACCGGCAAGCAAGCCGGCGCTTAAAGCGATAACGGTGACGCCTGATATCAACTTCTTCATTTCTAATCCCCCAATAATGTAAGGTGTGATGTGTACAGCTTTTATATTAGACGCTTACAATTGGGCTTGGCAGGGAATATCCTCGCCTAAATAGGGAATATATGCGTTTCTTGTCGAACCTTGCGAAAGTGAAGAGGCGACATTCCCGTTTGTTTTTTGAACACCTTACTGAAATAGTTTTCGTCGACATACCCCAATTGGTTGGCGATCTGGGATACCGCTGAATTCGTGTTGGACAGCAACGCTTTGGCTTTCTCGATCTTCAGCTCGGTCAAATACGAAATGATCGTCGTATTGTACGTTTCTTTAAATCTCTTCGAAATATATTGCGGGCTAAGGTGAAACTTCTCGGACAGGGTAGCAAACGAAATGTCTTCGTGAAAATAACGAGTCAGATAATCCCGAATCGTCTCGATTTCCTGACTGCCGTGGAACGCCGTATTCGTCGCCTCCAGCACTATCCAGAACTGCTGCAGCAGCATTTTTTCCCATTCCTCAAGATCGCTAATCCATAGAGCCAGATGAGGGGTTGGGGACATTCCCGAATGCTTGGCCGTTAATCTACTCAGAAGCAGATTGGCCTCCAAGGAACAAATCTGAAGCTCCTTTAACGTCAACTTCCCCTGTTGCCGCAAGCCTTCCGCATACTTCCCTATAATGTCTAGAACAAAACGCTTGTTTCTGGTTTCAATCGCCTTTTGCAGCAAAAATTGCTGGTTCATAAAGGGGGGAACTTCCTGAGGCGATGCTGTGGAAGCTTTCGATTTACCCGGCAGCACGTCACAGCCGAGCAGCTCTTGCTTCGCCTCCCCGACAGCCTGACCCAGACCGGCAAGATCGCATGCTCTAGCGCATTGTCCGATCAGCACCTCTAGCCCAAGGGTTTGTTTCCAGGCTCGTCTCACTCTCTCAAGTTGCATGGACAGGTCGATGCCCTTCCTACTGGCTGCTCCATCGCTAAGGATCATCAACCACTGATATTCATCTAGTCTGCATAGATAACCTGTACAATCTCCTATTGCATCCTGGGCAATATTGTCAACGGCAAAGAAAAACAGCTCCTCATCCATCTCGAAGCGGCTGCCCACTATGTCCATTCGCTTTCGTGGCAAAATTACGGAAATGCTCAAGGCTTGCTCCGGCAATCCGAGCTTATTGAAAATTCGTCTGACCGCGTCCGTCAGCAGACTCTCCCCTCTGACAAAGGAGGCCAGCTTTTTCTCATCCAGCAGGGCGTCCGCCTTCCGAATGAGATGGCCGCGCTCCGTTTCGGATTGCTTAATGCTCTCCAGATCGTTCCAAGCGTTAACAGCCTTCTGTAGTGCCTCTTCAAGCTCTTTCCTGTGAAAAGGCTTTAGAATATAGTCCACTCCATTAGCCTTGATAGTAGCCCTTGTATATTCAAAATCGCTGTACCCGCTAATGACGATAACCTGCGTATTGGAATGAATCTCCCTGATTTGTTGCAGCAGTTCAATTCCGTTCATCATCGGCATTTTCATATCGCAAAAAACAACGGCCGGTTTATGAACCTTAATCAGCTCTAACGCTTCAATGCCGTTCTCCGCCATGAATATATCTGTAATTCCGAACTTTTCCGTTGAGATCGACAGCTCGATTCCTTCTCTTACATGTTGCTCATCATCCACGATCAATATTTTCATCTGGGGCTGCCTCCTCAAGGGGAATAATCAATTGAATTTCTGTTTTTTCATAGGCTGCGCTGCTCAAATTCCATTCGAATGAATCGCCATACCGAATCCATAGCCGCTGTAGAACGTTCATCAGACCGATGCCGCCGCCTTCCCAATCCTGAACATGGTGAATGGCATACCTCTTTTTCAAGAGCTCGATCGTATTCTGCTCGAGACCTTTGCCATTGTCTACAATGCGGATCATGAGTCCGGAATTCAGCGTAATCTCCACATGAATGAACCCCGCTCCCGTCCCATTCTCGATGCCGTGAATGATGCAGTTCTCAACCAAAGGCTGAAGGATCATCTTGGGTACGGTTACATTTTCCGCTTCAGGCTCGCATGAAATTCGGTAGGAAAGCTTGTTTTTGAAGCGGTTTTCCTGAAGGGATAAATAGTGCTCGATATGCTCAATTTCCTTCTTAAGGGTGACAAATTCGGTTTTCATATCCATGCTGTATCGCAAAATAAATCCGAGCTCTGATATTCTGTCGTTAATCTCATCTGCTCGATAACGGAGCGCAAGCGTAGATATAGATTGCAACGTGTTGTACAAAAAGTGAGGGTTGATCTGCGCTTGTAGCATCTTCAGCCGGGCCGTGGATACTTCAAGCTTCTGCTGGTATTCCTTAATAATCATTTCTTTCAGATTGTGCACCATCATTTCAAAGCGTTGCTCGAGAATTCCGATTTCGTCCTCCCGGGCATTGAATTTGACGCCGTCAAAAATACCGATTCCTACGCGAGATATATTCTGAACTAGCCGCTTAATCGGGGCAGTAATGGAGAAGGACAGGATAAATGCAAATATAACGATGCAAGCCAAAGCCACAATTTGAATAGCGATCGTCTGATTCAGTGTTTTCTTCGCCACCTGGTTGAACGCAACGGATGGAATAAACTTGATGCTCATGATCGGCACATCTAAGTAGTGATCACGAACGTAGATATACACGCCTTTCTTGCCGTTCAGCTTGCCGAAGCTGTAGCCTTTAGCCTGCTGGGGATCAGGAGCGATCTGATCAACCGAATCCAAACTCGTCAATTCCTTGTCCGACGTATACAGCATCTGATTGCTGGGAGCGACAAACAAAAACATCGTTTCATTCGTTGCATCGAAGAGCTGTCTGTTTAGCCTCGTAATTTCGTCCAATGATACATAGATCGATAACAAGCCAATTTTCGTCGAGTTCGGATAATCGATTAGCTTCTTGTGAAAAGCGAGAAAACGCTCGCCGCTCAACTGCTTCACCTCATAATCCGGCACACTGCTCCACTTGTCCTCGTCAGCGGGCGGAAGAACCGTTTGCGAGAAAGCGTAGCCCATTAAATTGTTGAGCTGATAGTGCTGTCCAGAGCCTCCAGCGTAAAAGTTAACCATTTTGATTTCCGGACGCCTACTGTAAACGTCATTTAGTTTTCGTTGCACATACATGTTGCGCTCATAGCTGCTCATATTTTTCCACACGTACATGGCTAGGTCTTGATCCGCATACCAGGACACAGATAACTGGTTAAGCTCCTGCAAATATTTTTTCATATTGTCCATGCCGATCGTCATCGTGTTCTGGTTCAGTTCAATGGAATGCTCCTGAAGCGTACGATAATTGGATCTGTAGGATATCACGTTCGACAAAATAAACGGAATGGTGGTCATAATAAGCATCCAGACGAGCAATCTGGCAAACAAGCTTCTCTTGTATATGCGATTCATTTCATCGTCTCTCCCCTCTGCGCTGCCCATGGAAGTAGTCCACCCTTTTCGGCAATACCTAATATATTAGCCGCTTCCCCCCTTGTCCGTCTATTTGATAAATAAAACATCTTAGTTCAATTCAAAGAGGCAAGCCTATTTGGCTTGCCTCATCCATTACTGACTGAATTTCGTTTATGCTTTTAGTCGTTTAATATCTTTTCTAGGCGGAAAGCCAAACATCCGGGAATATTCACGGCTGAATTGAGTGCTACTTTCATAACCTACTCGATACGCAACCTCTGTAGCATCTGTAGACTCGGTTAATAGTAAGCGCCGGGCTTCCTGAAGTCTCATTTGTTTTTGGTACTGAATTGGACTCATGGCCGTTACTTCTTTAAAGTGCCGATGAAACGATGAAACACTCATATTCGCTATTTCTGCAAGTTCCTCGATTCGAAATGAACGATCGTAATTCATTATGATATGTTCAATAACATCTCTGATTTGGTGGATTGTGCTCTCTTCCAATACAATACCTTTTAAAATATTCCCATTCTTACCCTGCAGTACCCTATAAAGAATTTCTTCCGTATATAGTGGAGCAAGTACAGGAATATCGTTAGGATTATCTATCAAACGGGCTAACCTGATGACCGCATCCAATAAAGACGATTCAATATGACTAACAAACATAGCTCGTTTAGGATTTTCTTTCGGAAAATCTCGAAGTTCAAAGTCATTTAGAACCGCTAAGATTTGACTAGGTGAAATCTCAAGCCTGAGACCCAAATAGGGAACATCGGGAGTGGCTTCAGTGACTTGAGTATTAACCGGTAAGTGAACGGATGCTACAAGGTAATCTGCAGGACTGTATTTAAAGCGATCCCGTGCTAGCCAAACCTCCTTCGCCCCTTGCACAACCATACAAAAAGAGGGCTTGTATACTCCGTGGTTAGACTCTGTCGTATTAGACAGACGCATGAAATAGAGGGATGGAATAGCGGTTTTGTGGACACCGTCACCTTCCGAAGCACGTTCAATGATTTTAATGAGCTCCTGCTGCTTAGTAATATCTATATCAGACATTTGATCCTCCCCGTTCCGTCAACTGAATAGTTCAATTATAGATCATATTGATTTGTTAAATAAATCGTAGTGAGAGGATTAGGCAAACATTTGAGACGAATGGGATAACGATCAAATTGTCATCCGGTGCATACTAAGATGTGAACAGGCTTGCTGTTATGGAGATGTATAAGTTGATTTGCCCAAAATGATTAAAAGTACTGGAGGTTATGATATGCAAAAAGTAACTTTGAACAATGGTGTTAAAATGCCTATACTCGGTTTTGGTGTATATCAGATTGCGGATCAAAATGAATGTGAACGAAGTGTTTATGAAGCTATTATGGCAGGTTATCGGCTGATAGATACAGCTGCCTCTTATCTAAATGAAGAAGCAGTTGGCAAAGCGATCAAACGGAGTAGCGTGGCAAGAGAGGACTTATTTATCACTACGAAACTTTGGGTTCAGGATACCGGTTATGCTCGCACAAAAAAAGCATTCGATAATTCACTGAAACGATTACAATTGGATTATTTGGATTTGTATTTAATTCATCAGCCGTATGGAGATGTTTACGGTTCTTGGCGCGCGATGGAAGAATTGTATCGTGAAGGTAAGGTCCGGGCAATTGGGGTCAGCAACTTTCATGAGGATCGTCTGATCGATTTGATTCTTCATAATGAAGTGACCCCTGCTGTAAATCAGGTTGAAACACACCCTTTCAATCAGCAAATCGATAATGCAAAATTCATGAATGAGCATAATGTTCAGATCGAATCCTGGGCGCCTTTTGCTGAAGGAAAAAATAACTTGTTCCAGAATGAGGTATTGGTATCTATTGCTGAGAAGGTTAAAAAATCCGTTGCTCAGGTGGTTTTACGTTGGTTGACGCAAAGAGAAGTCGTTGTGATTCCAAAGTCGGTTCGTAAAGAAAGAATTATCGAAAATATCAATATTTTCGATTTTGAATTAGATCAAGCGGATATGGAGTCGATTGCTGCGTTAGACACGAAACAGAGCTTGTTCTTTTCACATCGCGATCCTGAAATGGTGAAATGGCTCGGAACCCGTAAACTTGATATCTGACAATTTATCATTTCGTACGGAAGCGCCAAAGGAAAGGATAACTACCTTTCCTTTGGCGCTTCCGTCTTCGAGATACCCATACTTCAACCTTTACAATAATTATGAACAGCAAGTTGAATTTGAATTAGAATCAATGGCTGCTCTAGTCAAATCATTCGAGCAACAATCCTTATTTGATGTCGTTTCAATTTTTTGTCCTGCAATGCTGCATACGCCCGTTTCCGGTAAATCTAACTCCACCTTAGCTGCTGACTCCCAATCGCCAGTAAGCGCGGCTACAACGGAACGTACCTGCTCATAACCTGTTGCCATCAGAAACGTCGGAGCCCTGCCATAGCTTTTAGCGCCTACGATATAGAGATTGTTCTCGGGTTGACGCAACTCTCTCTCCCCGTGTGGCCGAACAGTTCCGCAGCTATGAATGTTGGGATCAATCAACGGCGCAAGCGCGTCTACGCTTTCGATGCTTGGATCCATCAGGGTTCTAACTTCACGAAGGAAAGCCATGTCCGGACGAGACCCTGTATTGCTTATGACTTCGTTAATACCCGTAATGCGAACGAGTTCGCCGTCCTGGTAACCTGTGACGGTGATTGCATCTTGTTGTTGACTAAACCGAACCAGATTAAACGAAGTGTGCACTTCCGCATGTCCATTCTCGACGAGTTGCTGGAGACGAATGCCAAGCGCCCCGCGCTCCTGCAGACTGTCGTTTTCTTGTCCTCCATATACGTCGACTAAACTGGATTTACGAATGACCCAGACAATCTCAGTTGTTGGTTCTTCCGCTTTTAATTTTTCCAAATCAAGCAAGGCATTGATCGCGGAGTGACCACTGCCGACGACAAGAACCTTTTTGCCCTTGTACTGATCCCGATGGCTTCCCAGAACATCCGGAATGCCATAGACGATGTGTTGTCCAAGTGATGTTTCGTCGCTCGTCCATACGCCTTCGGCATTCGCCGGATTCGGATTAGACCAAGTTCCCGAAGCGTCGATTACGGCATTCGCTTCGAATGTTTGACGTTCTCCATCTCTTTCAACATGGATAACAAACGGCAACTTCTCTCGTCCAGCGGTTTTGATCTTGCTTAATCCCTTCCTGCTAATCGCAACGACCCTAGTACCAACATAGATATTTGGTTGAATATCGGGGAGTTGAGCGAGTGGCTTCAAATAGTTCTCCACGAGTTCTCCACCGGTCGGCAGCTCATCATCAGGCGGGGCAACCCATCCGTAATCTTCGAGTAATTTTTTTGCGGCTTTGTTGATGTTATATTGCCATGGCGAGAACAAACGGACATGTTTCCATTTTTCAATATTACCTGCGATGTGGTTCGCAGCTTCGAACAAAATAAAGCTTTCGCCACGTTCAACCAAATGAGCGGCCGCGGCTAATCCAATTGGACCTCCACCGATAATGGCCACCGGTAACTTAAAGGCAACCTGCTTTGCATTTACGGAACAACATTCACTCATATTGAAAACCTCCTGTGTATTATTAATCAAATTAATTTGATTAATTCATCGTGAAGAACTAAAGTCTTCACGTTCTTACTTACGGAATATGCAACATAACTGAGGCGACAAAAGGTTATTCACTTCTTCATGATTCAGTTCATAATAACTCCAAGTCCCTCTTGTCTCGCGAAGGATGAGCCCCGCATCGAGCAAGATCTTCAAGTGGTAAGAAAGCTTTGACTGCTGCATCTCCAGAATATCTTCTAGATCGCAAACGCATGTATTGCCTCTTTGCGTTAGTTCATACATGATTTGCAATCTTTTACGATCGGCTAGTGCCTTGAATTTTTGCTCGTAAGGTGCGAAATCAGTATGTTCCGAGTTAGATTGGGTAATCGGAAGTTGTTTAATCATTTTCACTGCCTCCAATTAATCAAAATTATTTGATGTAACGATGTTAACATGGAAAAATCCTCATTTCAAGCATTAAATCAATTTTTCTTGATATTATCTTGAAAACATTCTTCCCAAGATAGGCAATTACAGTCCAAGCTGTTCGCCAAAATGGTTTTCATGCGGGTCATTTGTTGGATCTTCGCTTCGAGTTCATCCTGTTTCCTCATTGCCATCAGCCTCCACCTTTCGGAAGGTGCGACTTGTGAATCAAAGCCATCCAGCAGTTGTTTGATTTCTTGGATTTGAAACCCGGCGCTCTGTGCAAGTTTTATCGTATCGATCCGCCCTAATACCTCATCATCATACACCCTTTTACCGTTTTTGCGATGCGGTGGCGCAAGCAATCCGATTTGTTCATAATAACGTAAAGCCGATGTTGTTGTGCCGCTCTTATCAGCAACTTCCCCGATGGATAGCATGGGAACCCCCTTGACTTCAAGTTAACTTGAAGTGATATGCTTTTTCCCAGCATACAATATCCATCAGTTTGGGACAACTTAGGGGAGGATTTATGATAACTGCTTTAGGAATTTTCATCGTTACATTGATTTTTGTGATTTGGCAGCCTCGTGGACTTAACATTGGGTGGTCTGCATGCGCGGGTGCTATCCTAGCTTTGATCTTCGGGGTCGTTAATTTGAACGATGTCTGGGATGTAACGCAGATCGTATGGAATGCTACGCTTGCTTTCGTAGCGGTGATTCTGATCTCGTTGATCCTGGACGAAATCGGCTTCTTCGAATGGGCTGCGCTTCATATGGCACGGTTCGCCAAAGGTAACGGCAACCTGATGTTCGTATACGTCATTTTGTTAGGGGCTGTAGTAGCGGCATTTTTCGCGAATGATGGAGCTGCCCTTATTTTAACTCCGATCGTCTTGGCTATGGTTAAGGCGTTAAAATTCGATAAACGAATGATATTGCCTTTTATCATGGCCAGCGGATTTATTTCCGATACAGCATCCCTTCCGTTCGTCGTCAGCAATTTGGTCAACATCGTGTCTGCGGATTTTTTCGAGATCGGTTTCGTCGAATATGCAGGGCGCATGATCGTACCCACACTATTCGCCATCGGATCGAGTTTGTTGGTGTTGTATCTCATGTTTAGAAAAAGTATTCCGAAACAATACGACCTCACTCGACTGAAACAACCAAAAGAAGCCATCAAAGACATGCGGCTATTTCGTATTTCTTGGGTTATCTTAGCCGTATTATTAGCTGCTTACTTGACCAGTGAGAATTATCAAATTCCAGTTTCGCTCATAGCGGGAGTTGCGGCGATACTCTTCCTTCTGCTCGCCCGCCAAAGCAAAGAAATTCATACCTGGAAGCTCGTGAAAGGTGCGCCTTGGGCCGTAGTCGTCTTTTCTATTGGTATGTATGTCGTGGTGTACGGGTTGCGAAATGTCGGCTTCACGGATGAGCTCGGCAAACTGTTCGTTTGGGCCGGCGATCAGGGACTTTTCTCGGCCACCGTTGTTGCCGGATTCATTGCAGCCATCCTATCTTCGATCATGAACAATATGCCGACGGTAATGATCGATGCGCTCGCGATTCAGGGCACCGATGCAACAGGGTTAGTTCGTGAAGCGTTCATTTACGCGAATGTGATCGGTTCAGATTTAGGACCCAAAATTACGCCGATCGGCTCGTTGGCCACCCTGCTATGGTTGCATGTGCTATCCACTAAAGGCGTTAAAATCGGCTGGGGGTATTATTTCAAGGTTGGCATTATGCTGACCATCCCTGTCCTCTTTATTACGCTGACAAGCTTGTATTTCTGGCTGAAGATCATTAATTAACATCATTAAATAAGGAGTAGATAACCATGACAAAACCGTTGGTATACTTTCTATGCACCGGAAATTCCTGTAGGAGCCAAATGGCGGACGGATTTATGAATACACTCGGAGGTCATCTCTACGAAGTGAAGAGCGCAGGACTTGAAGCGCACGGGCTTAACCCGCGAGCCGTTAAAGTGATGGCGGAAGCCGGCGTCGATATTTCTTCGAACACCTCCAACGTCATTGATCCTGAAATATTGAATCGGGCATCCTACGTCATAACTTTGTGCGGTCATGCCGACGAACATTGTCCGGTGATCTCCAATCCCAACGTGATCAAGTGGCATTGGGGATTCGACGATCCGGCAAAAGCAACCGGTACCGAAGAAGATATCATGGCTCAGTTCCGTGCAGTACGAGATGACATCAAAGCTCGTGTTGAGAGGTTTGTTCAAAAGGGGAATTAAGATTACTCCCGTTAGATTTTCCGGCAATAAATCATGGAACAATTTCAAAAACAGTTCCTTGGTTACAATCAGCCACTTTCATAGAGCCATAAACCCCTAGAAATAATCTGGTTTGATTCAGATTCGTTCCCAAACTAACATAATAAGCGGATTGTGACCCGAAATTATAGTCGGTTTCGATAACACTATAATCATTTAGTTTACAATCTGATCTTACCTTGGTATAAGCTAAAACCCCTCTAGCCGGAAGCTGAGATTCTTTACCCCGAGCAAGATCGGTAAACACTATGTTGCCCGATAACTCGGGGATTTCATTTCCCATATAAGGCTGTACCCCTGTAAGTGCAATTGCTCTAAATTTGTCGGTTCGGGGATCTTCATGATAATAACTAATTAAAGGCTGAAGACGCCGCACTGAAGTTTTCACTGCTTCATCGTAATAAGCAATTGTTTTCTCATTCAAGGCCGGATTCGCGGAACAGGCTGTTATTATCGAAGTAGGAAAAGCACCTTCCCACCCTCGCCAGCCAAAGTTAATAAATCCTTCTTGGTCAGGTTCGGATTTCATTAAAGAAGCCTTTACAAGCTGAGTAACGGGTATCGATTTATAATGAATGAATGAAAAAATCGACTCTACGAGATCCTGTCCGACATTTCCTACGTATTTGATATACTGATTATGAAACCTTTGAAATGAAATGCCTGGCATATTTCGAACTCCTTTGGCAATTACCGAAAGCGTTTCCTGAATTGGTTCGGGTAGCTCATTAAAACGTGTAATTACGGGTGGATTAACGATAAATGTATTGTTAACGACATTAATTTCAATTATTTTACCTGCGACTTCCAGATCATCTTGGCTTAAATTAAATGGATCATAACCCGATCCGCCATCACCGGTTGTCAATACAAGTTTTCCTGTTTCTGGTGAAAAGTTTAAGCTATTGACACCATTATGATTTAAGAACGGTCTTCTTATATTTAGTAATGTCCGCCGTTTTTGAGGTTGGCCTTTCGATTGTAGAATCCATTCTTCAACCGTATCGATATGATCATATTGAATTTCTCTATTTATCCATTTTAAGTTTAAGGTTTTAGAATCACACGGATCAGGCTTAAAAGATTCAAGTTGAGCACCAGGAATTGCACCCGGACCTTGGGTTCCTGCTACTGAATAATGGAGATAAAATAAACCGTTATAATAAAATTCGGGATGAAATGCTAGCCCTATCAATCCCCGTTCATCATAACCGCCACTAGAAGCACCCAGTTTTAAGATTCTTGAGCGAATATCTAAGAAAGTCTCTATAACTCCGTTTCCTATGTAAAAAATCTCTCCTACCTGGGTTGCAATAAATAATCTTTCGATTGAGTCGCCCGGAAGAATAGCTGTTTTCAAAACAGTGGGCATATTTAACTTGCTAACAATGGGCCGCAAACTAACTTTTGCTTTTATCAATTAACTTTTCACTCCTTTTACACTCCTTTTTATTTTACTTTTATAAGAATATGATTAGATCTGTTTACTATTACCGCTTACCCTCACATCATCCTACACTTAACGATAAATACTTCATGACCTTTCTTGATAACAGCTTCCTCATTATCATCTTTTTCAATGTTCTGCGCATTATCTCCAATAAACACTATTCTTCCTATAGCATTCTCTGTGCCCTTAACTATTGTTACCTTAGGATATACATTATAGTTACTAATAAATGATTTTCCATTATTCATTTTAAGTGTTACTTGGGAAACCGAGTTTTCAGAGTCTTGTCGAAGCGACAATGTCCACATTTGTTCATTTGCATCTATGTTTCTTGAAAAGAAATATAATCTCGTTTCCTTCTTCTTATCGTTTGTATAGCCATGTAATTTTAGAATTTCCCCTTGATAATTGCCATCAATGTAATGATCAACCCAAAACTCTATCGATTCTGGGCTTCCATTACTTGTCAGCGAAAAGATCATAGGAGTATTTGTTCCTGTTGCACTTATGATTGAATACTCAGATTTTGATTGATTTAATAAAGTGCTTGTAATGGACTGGGTGTTATTCTCCGATCGACAAGACATCAGTAATAATACAAAAAATATTGGGAGTGTGTACTTCATAGTACCTCCTCTTATTTGAGTGGTTTCATCTACGTTCTTATATTCACGACTCGACCCAGCCTTTGATAGATAATATCTTAGGCTGGGTCGTGCTAATCTCTGCCGACATACTAATAAATGAATCCCAGCTTTCATCAATAGACTTTATTATTTCTGCACCAATTACATAAGGCAAAGGAATGTCCAACTCTTCCATCTTCATATTTAATCAATGCTTCCCAACCTACAATTGCCCAGTTGAATTCAAATACTCTTTTAATTGCTATTAAAACATCATTGGTGTTAATAACTATCTCTCGCTTCGATAATAATCTTGCTATTAATTCATCTGAAAATAAATCAACGTCATCCATATACCATTTCTCCTAATCAGATCTTCGGCAATTTCAGATAACGTTCTTGTATTCATGACGTCCATTTCCCTTAGATAGCTCATTTCTTAGGGAGATGGATGTGTCCAGCTGATTTCGCTTCCCTGTAACTGAGTTCACTCCAGTTGAATCCGCTTCAACTTCTGCTGGACTGTGGGGCATGTCCCCGATGCGTGAATATGGTGTTAACCGAAGGAACCTAACTCTTCTTTGAGCTTACTCTGGAATAAGTTGATTTGTTAAATTTATTGGTATCATTAATCCTCCAACATGATTATCTTCAGATAAAACATTATATTTTTGCATTTGATTAAATATCCTAGAAGCCTCATCATAAATTGTCCCGATATTTATTGTATACTTTAAATTGTAGAATGTACGTTCACTAACTATGTATAATCGAATAGGTAAAATATCATTTTTATATATTTCTCTAGCAGAAAAAGTCATATTATAGATGCCCATGAAAACTTTGCTAGTATGATAATCTTCAACATTTGCTAGCCATTCATCTAGATATTCATCAAAATGTTCAATACTGTTTCTAACTTTTGTATTCAAGATTTCGTTGATATTCAAATCCTTGATAGATTTCCATAATGTATTGGATCTCATAATTCTGATTTGAAATTGATTTTCTGTTTCCCGCATTCTTTTATTAGGATTGGTTTTAACTAATTTTTTAATATTTGCTGCGTTAATTAATACGGTATTAATTTTAGAATGTAGCTCCGGTGAGACTAAAATATAACTAGGAACAGACGAAGTCTCAGTTTTCTTGAAAATTGCATTGCAATACTCAATAATATTAAAACTTAAATTTGCAAGTTCATGAAAATATAAGGACTGAATATTTGCTATTGATGCCTCTAAGAAGGTTTGATTGTTTTCTCTACTCAATATTTCACCCCAAATCAAGTTAGGTTCTTTCAGATAACGTTCTTGTGTTCACGACGTCCCAACACCTTAAGCCTGAAGGACGGCCGTGATGCGGTTAGGTGGTGCGGGTGTGTCCGGCTGCTCAGGTGGTTTTCTGTTGTGTTCAGTAGTTCTAATAAAAATGGAGCTGCAGTAATATATCTTTGTTCTCACCCAGTTCTTCAATGAGATGAAGTGCTCTATCAACTTCATTATCGAGAAGTGATTGGATTACTTATCTAAAGTCATTAAAATCAATCCTTTTATATATCCTTTAACACAATGATTTCAGCTAACGTTTATATATTCACGAAGTCCAACTCCCTTAAGCCCGGAGGGCGGCCTCGATGCGGTTAGTCGGTGCGGATGAGTCGCCTGAGCTTACTTCTCCGAAATGCCTCTGGCGACCGAAACGGCTTGTGCGCCGATGCGTGAACACATTGTTATACGACGTGCTCTTTCAAAATAGATTTAATAGTTTCATACATGTATTTAGTATTTTCATTAAACTTAAATGCTCCCCAAGCGTTCCCTACATTACCCAAGCCACCTACGTCGTACCCAATTGCTTGTGAAGATTTTAACTTTTCAATTGTATTCTCCAACTCGAATACTGGATAGCCAAATTGTTCAAATTCATCTTTGGTATCTCTCACACGAACTTCGTAATCAAATGCCCTACTATGAAAGCGTTCATAAATTAATAGGAAGTACTTTAGGTCAGAATCAACCATAACCTTTAAAGCATTAATCATCACTAAATCTGAATAAACTAATTCCCTAGTTTCATTTAGTATTAAGCCCGCATAATATCCTAAAACACTCGAACATTTTGAAGATTTTGTCTCAATTGATGAATCAACTATCTCAGCAATATGTTCTAAATTTTCCTGCCGAGAGAGGTATCTTTCGAGCCTATTTATATATACTTCATTTACTGTCTCTAATTGGACTGCTTCGGAGAAACCCTTGATAAATTTCTTAAATTTTATCCTTTTTGATAAAGAATAAATTTTTACAAGAGCTTTAATCGGTCCAGCAATATCAACTAAGGTATCAGTGTAATCTTTGTACCCTTCTAATATTCTATCGATTTCATCATCTATACTACTTAGATGCCGACCTACATATTGTGTTAGATCAACGATTGATTTGACTTCAATCATGGATTTCCTCCTCGAGTAGCATGACGTATAACGTTATTGTATTCACGACGTCCAACTCCTTAAACCCGAAGGGCGGTCGCGATGCGGTTAGGGAGTTGGATGTGTCCGGCTGAATTCTGCTCCCCCGAAACTGAGAATCCCTCTCTGAATCCACTTCTAACTCCTGCCGGACCGAGGGCGAATACTCGATGCGTGAATATGGTGTTATACGCTGTTGCACGCATCTTGAGATACCATCAAAAAGCTTTATTTATTCGTTAATTCATTTACAATCATTCTTTATTATTAACTTCATTATCGTATTTATATTTATTGCTCTAAACAATTAGTAAGTGCTTGTTTTCTTTCGCTTTCCTTTGAATATATTTAATAACTCCTCTAATAATGATTATTGATAAAATGATAAGAACAATAGGTCCAATTTCTAATAAAAACAAAGGAACAACTGAAGAAAGCGATACGAGTAATTCATAAATAAAAAAGTAATCAACAATTCCCACTGCAAAAATTGATAGGACTAAGAGCTGAAATTTCTGATAATAAAAAGCAATCTTATAACTTAACATTCTTAACAAATTGACGAACTTCATGAAACACCTCTTTGTTATATATTTATATTAATGTACGAGAATGGTTGGTGATTGTTTCATGTTTTGTGCAATTGCGGATAACGTTCTTGTATTCACGACGTCCCACCGACTTAAGGCGACGAAGTCGCCGGGCGCGATGCGCTTAGTCGGTGCGGATGTGTCCGGCTAGTTCGCTTCCTTGGTGTTGAGATACCTCTTCGAATTCACATCTAGCTTCTTCCGGACCGAGGGGCGAATGCCCCGATGCGTGAATATGGTGTTATACGAAGCATTGGCCTTCTAGAAAAACAATCAAGATTTTAAAGTTCTTCAATACATTGATTTATTAATTCTTGTACATGATTCTCTAACTCTTGACTATTTATTGCATTTATCTCTTTACCATTGACATAGTAGGATAGATAAATCCAATAAACTATTAATTGATTACGATCGTTTAAGAAAACAAAATCCATCCAACCATCCGCAATTAGTTCATCAGTAGAATTAAAAATCATAATGCCTGAATACCTGTCTAGTGAGCCATCTAAATATTTCAGATCTTCGCCTTCAACACAACTTTCTGACCAGTCAAAACGAAGTTCACCATTAAATTTGTGATAAAATTTCAAGTCATTGATTAATTGTTCTTCAACAAACTTCCGAAGTTGCTTGCCCATACTAATAGACATGCCCATATCATGATAGTTAGGTTTCATATTCATCTTCTTTCTTTAAATGAATTGCCCATGTTTCACATAACGTTCTTGTATTCACGACGTCCCACCACCTTAAGCCCGAAGGGCGGCCGCGATGCGGTTAGGTGATGCGGATGTGTCCGGCTGAATATGCTTCCTCGCTACCGAAATTCCTCTTCGATTCTACCTCTAACTTCTGCCGGACCGAGGGCCGAATCGCCCGATGCGTGAATATAGTGTTATAAGATGTTGGCGCCTTCTTCGAGTTACTACATCTATTAATTCATTTCTTCTAAATATCTTTTCGTAATAACTTCGCTTGATATCCAATAGATTGTTAATTCTATCAATTCTTTCATATGTGAGATGTCTTTATCTTCCCAAGTTCTTGTATAATGTGTTTCATCATTACCTAACCATACTGCTCGTTCAGCACATAGTTTAATATTCTCATTATTTATTAGTTCTTTAATGCAATTACCAAGAAACATTTTTTTGATTTTTTCTTCTTGTTCCTTAAATAAACCGATTAAATAGTCTTTGATTAAAAACTCAAGAGCTTTCCTATATCCTGGTCCAACAATGTGATTCAAACCTAAACTTTCTGCATGTAATGCTTGATTATAAATTTGCTCAAAATTTGGACTAATAGCTCGTATTTCCGCATTTAGATTTTTAGAGATAAATGACTTTGGCTTGAATTCTATAAAATGATATTGCATTCCTACGTTTTGGACATGTTCTCCCCTATAATAAGCAAAAAATAAACAATCGCATTCTTGTCTAACGCATCTAAAAACAATCTGTAATCTCCTACCTGAAGTATGTGCAAAACATGATAATGGTTGAACATGAAAATTACAGATAGGACATAAATCAGGTACATTATCGACAGTGAATTTACTACTTCCAACAGACAATGACTTCAAGTTATCACCTCGTGTTTTATTGTATTGCGCCAATTTCATATAACGTCTTATCTACGAACTTCACAAATATCCCATATCTGAAGTGTTCGCGCAGTGATTACACTAGCCTGCCCGCTCGTATCAAGGAGAGATCGGAGGACACCTTTCAGAGTGATCCTTCATTAGCACATACACGAGCATTTTTGAATCTCAGATTAATTATTCGTGAAATATCATTTAATTTCCTTTTTATGAAATCTTCGGACATGCGTCGATCGTTAAATTAAACTTATGGTCAATTTAAATAAAAATCCAGAGCAATAGCGATTAACTCGCCATGCTCTGGATGGTAGCTTTAAAAACTATCACTTACTTCACTGTTGTTCACCTACGGACATAATCATCTTACTCGCTATCAGAAGCATTCACTTCGATAAAGGATTTTACAAACTTTAGCTGTTTATCTGCTTTCCCCTCGCCCATTAGGGTGTATGAGAAGCTCCCGCCTTCAAGAGGTTGAAGCCAGATGAAGAACGGCTCTCCATCACCCGCGCTGTGATAAATCGGTATTCCGTGAGACTCGTATACCCGCTTAACAGAGGGGTACTCGTCGTAAATTTTAACGGCTACATTCTGATCTAAATCTTTAACATAGTTAACCATAAGAGTATAGATTGCTTCTTCATCTTGATAATTCAATCTAACCGTATCATATTTGAGAGTCACATCTTCGGCAGGCTTGAACTTGGAATAAGCGTACGGGGAGCCCGTTTCTGCATCGGTAGCTTCCACCCACTTTTCGGGATCAAGGGGTACTGGGATGCCGGAGTTAGACAACACTTCCACGTACATGAATTTCGCATCCACAACTTGATCGCCCGGAAGCTTCAGCTCGCTCAGAGGGCTGATCAAACGCGAGGATATATCTTGCATGGACTTATAGGTAAAACCTCGATTCACAATACCATATGACATCGGCATTTCATGTCTTTTTATTGCGTCGATGGCCACTTGATCATTTAGTATAAACGCGGCTTCGCCCAATTGCAGTTGATCTTTCACTTTTCGATGAACCCGATCTAAAAATTGTACTTGCTCCGAATGTTGGTCAAGCGTTGAGCTAACTTGCATGACTTCGCGGCCTGAATCATCTTTGATACTAAGCCAACCTTCCGAAGCAGCGTATGCAAATCCACTTATCAGCATTCCAACTAGAGCGATCAAAGCGAAACTGAAAACCGGCCGCTTATGGCTACGCGCTCCATCATTGATAGATTCTTCAGATTCCCGTTGGATGCGATACATAACCTGCTCGGAAAAGTCCACGGATGCGGGTGCGTTTAGCTCAGCATTTCGTTTGAAATTGTCCAGCGGTTCATAGTTCGGGGTATAAATTTTTTCCGTCATCGAGAATCACCTCTCTGTTCGATTTCTGATTCAACTTCTTTCGGATCCGTTCGATTTTTTTTCGCAAGGTTGCAGCACTGACTCCGATAATTTCCTCGATCTCGGAAAAGCTGCGTTCCTCTATCACTCTGAGAATGACCAATTGCCGCTCTTCCGCAGACAGCCCGTTCAATAGATCATTTGCCGATTCGACCGTACCAGGCGGAGGCGGTGATAGCCACTGCAGCTTAAGTAACGATAATAGCCGCTGCTGCCCCGAGTTCTGCCGAATTACGTTCAGACAATGACGTTGGGCGATCTTATACAGCCATGCGGTGAACGAGACAGTAGGTCGGTACTTCCCGATCTCACGATAAGCTTTCATGAACACTTCCTGTACGACATCCTCAGACTCAGCTTGATTGCCGATCATGTGATAGCAATAGAGGTGCAACCTTCTTTGGTAATGCTGAACAATTGCGCGATACGGCTCGGCATGCCCAGCTTGCACATCTTCGACGAGCTCCTCGATTCTTTCCGTGCTAAGCGACTTTAATGGTCCGTTAACGTCCAATATAAAACTCCTTTCATTTCGGGGCCCCGATGCCTATATAACAATCGCAAACTCGAAAATGTGACCGACTATGAAACTTTTTATATCTATGTGACTGCCTACTCCAAATGAGGCCACAACTGATCGCTGGCTTCCAACAGCCCTCTCTATTAAAATTCAATCCTTTTTCTTGCTAATATATAAAAAATTTCATTTCGTACTTGAACCTTACGTAACGTAATGAATTAAGATGTGGATACCGGTGAACACCTCGCGCGCATAAAAGGGGATGATCATGAAACTGGAGTGGAAGTTGGAGAACTTGCAAAATTAACGGGATTAACAGTTCGTACATTGAGTAAAGCACCTTTGACAATTCTAGATTATACCAAAATATTGGGCGCCATAAGGATGAATCATGAGAAATATTTCGCCGAACGGAAGCAATCTGGGGTTCACACCTCGATCGGCTTGGTGATTATCTTGAAGAGCATCCGGATGATCCGACCTAAGGGAGGAAAACGCTATATATGGGATTGTGAAGCAAGCCGGCATGCGTGAATGGGTCGGGCTCGCGGTTCTTGCCCTGCCCGCCCTACTAGTCTCGATAGATCTCTCCGTAATGATTCTCGCGTTGCCGCATATTGGTGCCGACCTCGGCGCCGATAGCGCCCAGCAGTTGTGGATCATCGACATCTACGGCTTCATGCTCGCTGGATTCTTGATCACCATGGGGACTCTGGGAGATCGGATCGGCCGCCGCAAACTGCTGTTGATCGGCGGGAGCGCATTCATGATAGCCTCAATATTGGCTGCATTCTCCAGAAGCGCTGAGATGCTTATTGCGGCCCGCGCAATACTCGGTATAGCCGGAGCGACTTTATCGCCTTCTGCACTAGCGTTGATTAGTAACATGTTTCGTGATCATAAGCAGCGTTCCCTTGCCATCGGAATATGGTTAACATGCTCTATGGGCGGCATGGCGCTCGGTCCTGTGGTTGGAGGTATCATGCTAGATCACTTCTGGTGGGGCTCTTTGTTCCTTTTGGGTGTACCTGTTATGTTGCTTCTACTCATAACCGGCCCCCTATTGCTGCCTGAATACCGGAACCCCGAAGCCGGACGGCTGGATTTGACCAGTGTTACGTTATCGCTGGGCGCCATCCTGCCGATCATATTCGGCCTCAAGCAAATCGCTAAGGATGGCCTGCAGATAGTCCCTGCGCTGTTAATATTGGCGGGCGTCGTACTCGGCACGGTGTTCGTGTCGCGGCAGCGTAGGCTGGCGAATCCTCTGCTGGACTTGCGCCTGTTCGCGAATCCCGGATTCAGCGCTGCACTGGGCGGCATGTTCGGTATTACACTGACAGGAGCGACCATGCTCTTCATCGCGCAGCACCTTCAATTCGTGCAAGGAATGTCACCGCTCCAGGCAGGGTTGTATATGCTCCCCGGGGTAATAGCTTCGATGGCCGGTATGCTTCTCTCTCCGCTTATCGCACGCAGGATACGACCAGCTCGTCTTATCGGAACGGGTCTATTGGTATCGACCGCGGGCTGTTTTCTGCTGACCCAGGTGGGGGCTGAGTCAGGTCTCGCGTTTCTGGTGCTCGGGTACATCTGCTTCAATATCGGTTCAGCTCCCCTCCCGAGCTTGTCCAGCGACCTTATCATCGGCTCAGCCCCGCCGGAGAAGGCGGGATCGGCGGCCGCCATGCTGCAAACCAGCGGCGAATTCGCCTTCGCGCTGGGCATCGCAGTCTTAGGCAGCATCGGCACGGTCATATACCGCAACCAGGTGGCGAACTCTATTCCCGCCGACTTGCCGGCGTCCGCGGTACAAGCTTCTCGCGACAGCTTGGCCGGTGCCACGGCTATTGCGGAAGGCCTCTCCGAACAAGTCGGCAAGGCACTACTCACCGGCGCACGAGAAGCCTTTACCGGCGGGATGCACGCCGTTGCGGCTGCCAGCGGCGCTATCATGCTCGCTATTATCGTCTTTGCTGTTACGCGGCTTCGGCACTTAAGACCCATCGGAGAGACTAAGTCTAACCAAGCCGGCAGTATTCCAGAAGCAGTACCAGGAGCTGCCAAAGAATCAAGTTAGTTGCACTGCATAGTAGAAACCAAGCAATACGAGTACATTTATTGGGTTGGGGAAGGGATTCAACCACCGAAAGGGGTTAAGCCGGTCGCTTATGTGGCGAGACCGGGCTTAACCCCTTCTTCAACTTCATCGCTATTAGTTAGAATGGTCAATTGATATTGCTACCCCTCCTCTCTTGCGACCCATTCCTACATATTCATGCGCTTCTACTATTCGATCCATGGGGTATATTCTGTCAACAACTGGTTTAATATGTCCAGCATCAATTAACCCTTTTATCTTAATAAGGCGCTCTGATTTTAATTCTAATTTCCCATCATCGATTGATATATATTTTCCTTCTGAGCTTAGCGCTTTTTTGCACAGTTCTTTAATCTTTGAACTTTTGGCTTTTCCCACCGCATCGAGCATAAAGTCATAACGATCGATGAAATTTTCAGACTCCTCTTTGGTGTAGTCAATAACCTTATCCGCACCCAAAGATTTTACGAATTCCAAATGATTAGTACTGCATACTCCTGTAACTTCAGCTCCATAATATTTTGCCAGTTGTATTGCTATTGTTCCTGAAGTTCCTGAAGCCCCGTATATAAGAACTTTTTGTCCGCGTTGGATATTTCCTTCTTCCAGACGTTGTAACGCCAAAAGTCCGCCATATGCAGCAGCAGTTGCCTCTTCGTAACTTATATTTGCAGGTTTTAATGATAGACATCCATGCATAGAGTCTGTTTCTTTCATACATTTGTATTCAGCATAAGCACCAAGTCCAAAACCGGTAATCCCATAAACCTGATCGCCTACTTTAAATCGTTTTATGTCTTTGCCTACCGACTCAATTTCTCCTGCTAACACCATGCCTATTATGGACTTCCTCGGCTTTGTAAATCCTAAAAATAGACGCATCGGCAGCCAAAACCGGATCGGTAATTGAGAACCTCTAATATATATGTCGCTCGCTGTCACTGCTGTAGCGTAGATTTTAATGCATACTTCATCGTGCTTAGGAGAAGGTTTATTTACTTCCTTAAGTTGAAGCACTTCTGGTGGACCATATTTTGTGCAAACAACAGCTTTCATGAGATCAATTCCTTCCTCATTAGAATATCTATTTTCAACTCCATATATCTTATTCTTGTAGCACTTCAACTTTGAAACCTTTGACAAGAATATATATACCCGTAAAGAACTCGAAGGGTACATAGAGTACGGAGGGTAAAAGGAAAACAAACGGTACTCCATCTCCATAAATTGTAAATACGACGCCAATTATCACAAATGGGACGGTCATTAGTCCCCAAAGCGATAACCATTTTGGTATGGCGTTGGATTTATACAGCAAGTAATAGAAGATAATAGCACCAAGTCCAAATGGGATGATATGTATCCTATAAATAAAATCCTTAGCCTCCAGAGCCAGAGTGCCCATTAATTCAAACGCTTTATCTCCGGTAGCCACATATTCTTGACTGATATTCAATAGCACAAAGGTTACAAATTTACTAACAGCAAGTATTCCAGCCTCGAATATGTAGAACCCTAATGCGGCAAGTGCCATTGTTTTGTTTTGCCTCTTCACTACTGTAAAAAGGATTGCCGCTAAAAAAATAATTCCTAAAGCTGTAATAATGTCTCCTATAATGCTTGCATGTACTAAGATCGCATTGTCCCCTATATTAAGCATGGTTTTGCTTATATCTCCTGTAACAACGAGTGGGTTAAATAAAAATGCACCACTTGCCAACGATGTAAATGCTTGAAGAAAAAAAGCCACTCCTAAAGATAGTGACAAGTTGTTTTTAATGTTTTTCGTATTCATACATACCTCCCATGAGTTCCGTTAAGTAACTATGCGGTATTGAATTTTATTCAGTTGTTAGTTAAACTCTACGGTGTAATTAATCATCAGTCAAGTGTTAATTACACTAATCGGTGTAGGTTAAAGAATGTCATCATGAGAGGGTTGTAATGATATGAACGACACACCCAGAACCAAAAAAAGAGATACTAGCAGGAAACATGAATCCATACTTAACGGAGCCATACAAGTGTTCACTGAAATGGGTTATGACAATGCAAGTATGGATAGAATCGCTGATGTAACAGATGTTTCCAAACGTACTGTCTATAATCATTTTTTGAGTAAAGAGAATCTTTTTCAAGCGGTCATTGCCAAATTTCTTGAAGAGCAACAAATCCTGAAGCAAATTGACTATGATCCTGCAAAATCTATGGAAGATCAATTAACAGCATTTGCGAATGCCGAACTATTCTTGATCAACAGCCCCTCAAGACTCGGATTATCACGGGTTCTTACCTCAGTTTTTATTAGAGATATTGACTACGCGAGAATGACAAGGGCGAAGTATGCCTCTCCTCATGAACCCTTAATAAAGTGGCTTATTGCTGCACACGTAGATAACAAACTGCATATAGACAATCCCCCCCTTGCTGCAAGGGTATTTTACGCCATGATTGAAGGTGCTCTCACTTGGCCCGCATTATTCCAACATGGTATAAACACTGATAGTATCAAACCTCTGATGGATGAACTTATTATCACTTTCATAACCAGATATCGTATAGTCGTTTAACCAGATCTTAGATATCCGAAAACGAAAAAAGCCCGCGATTTACGCGGACTTCATTCGGAGCGCTTTAATCATCTAATCCCTTACCATTGAGAATATGCGGCAAATACTTTTGAACCCTGGATTCTCGAGTTTTGGATTGCTTGGCCGCAGAAAAATGAAGAATGTACGCTCTTTGACGTCCGGGCGTCAATGCTTCGAAAGCAACTTTCAAGTCAGGAATTTCAATGAATTTATTTTGTAATTCTTCAGGAATGGCGTATTCCGTATTCTTCTTAAATTCCACTTGCAATCCGGCTTTTTCGACCTCGATGGCTTCATCGATATACGTTTTAATGATCAACTGCATCTCTTCGATCTCTTCAACGTTGGTGAACCGAATCTGGCGCGCTGCCTGTACATTCTTCGTTTGTTGGATTAGGATTCCATGGGGATCTTTTAACAAGGCTCCTTTGTGAAACAGGAGCGCGCAGTATTCCTTAAATCCATGGATTAGAACGACGTTATTATTCTGAAATGTGTAACAAGGATGCATCCACTTAAATTCTTCTTTCAACTCGCAGTCAAGAACGATATCTCTCAACTTCTCGAATTCTTCCTTCCACTTTTTAGCCTTGTTAAAAAACGGATCAATCTTAGTATTCTTTTCACCTTTTTTCATCAAGGTACACCCCTCTGCATTATGACAATCATCCAATTGAATCTCATTATAGTCGACTTGTTTTAAGCAGAAAATACTTGCTCGATCCAAGTACATTAGGCCAATACCTTTTCAAGCTCTTTGTTATACGAGTACGAATGATTTACGAGATCTCTAGGAATAGTAAGCTATAAATGAAATATAAGGAGATAACTCATTGGTTTTTGTTAAAAAGGTACTTCTCGGCATAGCAGTACTGAGTTCAATTTCATTTACTTCAGCCTCAGCCGCACCTAATAAGAATGATGAGCGCGATGTTCTCTTAGCTTTAATTACTCCATCTGTATCCAATGCGCTGGTTGGATTTTATGGATCTCCCAAGTTATATGATTTGTCAGACACAAAAATAGTTAGAATAGAACGCCAGATTTCCGGAGGATATGTATTCAGGATGACAGTTGTCGTGGAGACCTTCACGGGTCCTCATAATCCTCCTTACGGAAGAGACACGATTACTTTAATGATAGACACAGGGTCTGTCTCAGTTGAAAAATTTGAGCACACAAACATTTGAGACTATTGCACCTTACAGGCCGTACAACCAAGGTCTAGCAGCGCTTGTAAAACCTTCTGCATCTGAATAAATGAGCTGGTAGATGTTCTTTTCCTTGTCCTTGTCGCCTTGCTCCAACGTCATCTCGGAATATCCGTGTACGTCGACAAAGTCGATCAACTTATATTTTGCATGAGCATCACCCAAGAGCAAACGCAAACGATCGTTCGCTAACTTCTCTAGCGCACCTGCATCCTCGTATGTTAGCGATTGGTTTTTCGTCTCACCTAGACCGGAAACCATCAACAGCTCGCCGTTATCCGCATCGATTCGCACATCCGCGAATGCCCCCTCGTTCTGTCCTTCCGGCCGCAGCTTAAGCATCCAAATCGTGCGACCGTTAGAGGCTTCCGCTTGTTCGACCTCGCTGATCTGAAGTATGTCTTTCGGCTTACCAGCCGCCGCCCTAATGACAGCGATCGCGGCAGTGACGCCTCGGTTAGAGGTAATCGTCGCAGTAATCGGTATGTTTTTATACGCTCCAATGATTACGGGAGGAGTTAGGTTCGGCCTCTCGATATGGCTGACGACTTCTTTGCTCGCATTGCGCAAGACGGCTTGGTCGCCGTCGTACCGCCATGGAAACCGATTGTTTTCCCATATGACTACGCCCTGAGCGGGAGTCATTCGCTCGGTTAGCCCGGCGATAACGGTTAACTTACCTCCCGTTTTCAGTACCGTTCCCTCCGAGAAAACGTAGCCTTCCCGTTTATTCGTTCCTTCCAATCCCCAGCCCGTCAGATCGACGTCGCGATTGCTCTGATTCTCGATAACAGCTGTCTGTTTCCTGAAATCGACGCTGATGAGTGCGACTTCGTCTTCATTGCTCGGCGGAGAATGCAGGATGTCATCTCCGCTACCATCGGAAAGTACGGCGTATTTACTGAGCTGTTTACCTTTGTCGTAAGCGTCTCTTATGCTCGATTGTCCGGTGACCGTGATGGTCATTGCGATTCGAGTGCCTTCGTTATCGATCTTGTCTCCCAACGTGACAAGCCATGCTTCATAGGTAAAACCTTCATAATTCACGTCTTTATTGGTATCGCCGACGTAACGGTCGCGCGCCACAACATACAGCTCGGCTTCACCGAAGCTACCGAACGCGATTTCTTCGAACACGATGGTGGCATGGTTACCCATTAAGGACGCGGGCGCAACCGTTAGATCCCCGGTGATCGGCGAGCTTCCGTACTCGCACGGACATGGGTTGAGTGCATCGGTGGGAGTCACCACTTTCCATTTTAGTTCCTCTAGTGCAGATGCTTTATCAGAAGGGTTAAGAAGTTCGACGGGTTCTTCGCTTCGCATTTCGTCTACAAGCGCTGCGACACTCGCCGACGGGGCGTAGTCCTCGTTCTTCTCTTGGTTCGCGTTTTCCGACGTGCATGCTGTTAGCGCAATCGATAGCGTTGCAACTGTGCAAATTAAACCCATTTTTATTGGTAACTTAGCGATTCCTAACATGAAATCCCGCCCCTGCAGTCCGTTTCTCCAGATCGTTTCTTCACTCACAATTATTCGCCTAACTGATAGGAAAATCAATCAGAACATTAAACTGATCGCCGCTAACCTCGATTCGGATATCCCCACCCTGCAGTTCGACTATACTTTTGGCAATGGCGAGTCCTAACCCGGACCCTTCGGTATGGCGGGATTCGTCGGCCCTCTTAAATCTTTCGAACAACTCTTCCGGAGCAAAATCGATTTCGTACAAGGCGGTATTCTGAATTCGGAAAGATACACGATCATCGGCCTCGTCCAGATATACATAAACTCTCGTGCCTGAAAGCGAATATTTAAGGGCATTGGAAAGTAAATTCTCGAATAACCGCCAAGTTTTGTTCCCATCCAGATAGGCGTAAATATGAGGTTTGCTTATTTTCATGCGAAGAAATAACGAGGAATGTTCGAATTTATCTTTGAATTCAGCCACGGCTTGATCTAAAAGCGCCACAACGTCGATTCGCTGAATATCGAGTTCAATCGTTCCGCTGGCCATCTTTGACGCTTCGAACAAATCCTCGATGAGCGCTTTAAGTCTTAACGATTTACGGTCCAGCACCTCCACGTAATCTCCTATCTTATCGGAACCGGGCTGTTCCTTCTTAAGCAGATCGACGTAATTAATGATGGATGTGAGCGGCGTCTTCAAATCGTGCGATACGTTCGTGATGAGCTCCGATTTGAGACGTTCGCTCTTCATTTGGACTTCGAGCGCTTTTCCATAACCTATCCTCATGTTATTGATTTGGGCGGCTAATTCCGAAATAGGCCCGTTTCCTTCGATCTCGACTTTAGCCTGAAGATTTCCTCTGGAGATTTCTTTCGTTTCGAGCAGCAAACGACGGAACTTCCCGGCGAAACTTAATAGCGAAGGGAATATGAATAGCACGTAAATACACAAGTACAGAATGAGCCATTTTTCTTCGACATAGCGATAATACCCGTACAACCGATATCCGACGATTCCCGCCGCAGCCGATAGCAGAGCGAACGACACGATCGGAAGCGCGATTCGATATTCCGTGAATCCGCCTTGCCATGTACGCAAATACCGAAGCAAAAGACTGTTTCTCCATTGTTCCATGAGAATGTTAGGCGATACGAGGAGATGGGAAAACCGAAGGACGAAGACACCAAATGCGATTAACAATACCGTTACGACGTAACTTAAGGCAATATCGGAGCGGTATCCCCTAAAGGATAAATTGCCGATTCCTAGCGCGATCAGCCACCAGATCGCCGTAGCTACTAATATCCGAAAATCGAAAGAAATACGGCGCAAAGAGTTATTGACTTGTTCGTAATACCGCTTGACTCTGGCGAATGGATTATTTGCTTTCCATTTTGTATCCAATCCCCCACACCACCTTTAAGTATTTCGGTTCCTTCGGGTTGATTTCGATTTTTTCGCGAATATTACGAATGTGCACGGCAACCGTATTCTCTGACGCATAGATGGGTTCATTCCATACCTTCTCGTAAATCTCGTCGATGGAGAACACTCTTCCCTTATTCACCATTAGCAGCTCTAAAATTTTGTATTCTTTAGGCGTGAGCCTGACTTCCTCGCCGTCGACTTCGACCGTTCTGGAGCTTCTGTCCAAAGAAAGACCGCGGATTACGATCTGGTCATCGGCCATCTTGTGCGAACCGAGATTCGTAAACCGCCTTAAATGCGATTTCACTCTGGCTACCAGTTCCATAGGATTAAAAGGTTTCGTAATATAATCGTCGGCCCCTATGTTAAGGCCCATAATTTTATCCGTATCTTCCGATTTCGCGGAAAGCAAGACAATCGGGATATTCAGATGCTCGCGAATTTTGAAAGTCGCTTTGATACCGTCCATTCGAGGCATCATGATATCCATGACGATAAGATGAATCGTCTCCTTCTCAAGGACGGCGAGAGCCTCTACTCCGTTCGAAGCGGTAAACACAGCGATGTCTTCGCTTGATAAGTAAATCGTCAGAGCCTCGACGATCTCGGCTTCGTCGTCCACGATAAGCACGTTATGTTTTGACATTATTTATCCACCTTAAAGATTTTCATCGCACTGTCCTTTTTAACACCACTTATTATTTTTCCTAGGCCGATTAGAAATATGCAGATCCATAATTGGAGTTCGAAAGATTCGTGTAAGATCTCCATTTCGCTTGATAACTGCTTGGGACCCGTTTCTAGATCGGTATAAAATCCATATACGCCGACCGAGCGGTTTAACAACATCATAAAAGCGCTATTGTTTAGCGAATGTACATAACTTTTCAACCCGATCTTGTTCAGGCGAATGACGAGAAACGGGTCCAACAGCACCCTTGATACGGGCATTGCGACCGCGGAGAATCCTTTATCTTTCACGAATTCTATGATGGCGGCAGCTGATTCGTAAGACTGATAAGTAGAATAGATTTTGTTCGGAAAAGGGTAAATCTCCATTACGGCATCGTACATCTCCGGACTATAGATTTCGGGTATGATCCTTCGCAATAACGACGCATCGGCACTCTGCACTTCATTCACCAAATACTCGAATTGCTTCTTCACCTTCTCTACTTTTGTTTCCTTGGTATCCGTAATCAAATAAAAGTCCGGATTTTCCCGCATCAAACGAACGATATCCCTTACGCTCAGCGGTTCGTATTTGCCATAGATCAAAGAGCCTTTGAATTGCGATAAAGTGGATGCGCCACCATTTCGATCGGGCAAACCGGGTTGATAATCGTCCGTCCAATCGTGCCGTGCGGCCAACTTCCCGTCTTTCGTCAGAATAAGATCGACCTCGAACAATCGGTATCCTCTATCGTAACTGGCTTGAAATGCTTCGTATGAGTTCGTATACCTTACGCCGTCAATGCCTCCCATCGCATGAGCAATGAAGCGGTTTGCTTGCCAACCATCCGATGTGCTGACAGCAACTGCCCGTCCCCCGAAACCGATGGCCACCAAAACTAATAAAACGCCTATACCTATCCAACTCACTATTTTCATGCTTACTTCTCCTCTTTCTTCATTCATAGAAACCATGTTAACGGGTGGCTATGAATAAGCAGGGGAGAAAAAACGAAAGAAACTTTAAAGATTAGTTTCTCTATATTCCGATTCGATACGCGCCAAAACAGTCGCAGAGCACCGGTATGATCATCGGAAGCCTCGGAAGCCTCACTGCTGCCTACGCTATTAATAGCTTTCACCTTAAACGTATAAGTTGTTCCATTCGATAATCCTAGAACTAGTTGAGCTCCCGAGCGCCAGTCTAATCTTTCTTTTCGATCTAACATTTTATTTTTCATGCTATACTTTCTTTAATAATTAGTAATAAATCCCGGTTTTATTAGCGGATGAAATTATATTTAAGGAGGGAACAACATGGATGATTTTGAACTATTTCTAGCGAAGATTAATAATCCGCAACATCGAGCTCGAACGGAAGAAATTTTGGGTTGGGTAAGTAAGAAATTCCCACATTTATTAACGAAAATGGCTTGGAATCAGCCGATGTTTACCGATCACGGTACATTTATTATTGGCTTTAGCGTAGCCAAACATCATATGGCTGTTGCCCCTGAAAGGGTAGGAATTAATCACTTTTCTGATGCAATTGTGCAGGTTGGCTATGATCACACCAAGGAGTTGGTCCGTATCCCGTGGGATAGTCCGGTTGATTTCTCATTACTGGAGAAAATGATCGAGTTTAATATTTTGGACAAGGCAGACTGTTCGACTTTTTGGCGCAAATAGAAAAAAAGGACTGATTAACGCGAACAGCGCGCAACAAAACAGACGATCATTCCAAAATGGAATGATCGTCTTCGTTCGCTTATATTACGTCAGGTATTTACCCGTGATCGACTGCTCTGAATGGATGATATGCGAAGGCGTGCCCTCGAACACCACCTGGCCACCCTTGCTGCCTCCGTCCGGTCCCATATCGATGATCCAATCCGCTTGGCTGATCACATCGAGGTTGTGCTCGATGACGATTACCGTATTGCCTGCATCTACGAGGCGGTTCATAATCTCCAGAAGGTGACCGATATCTGACATATGTAGGCCGGTCGTCGGCTCGTCCATCACGTAGATGCTGCCGTTCTTATGCAGCTCGCTTGCCAGCTTGATGCGCTGGCATTCTCCGCCAGAGAGCGTGCTGAGCGGCTGGCCGAGCGTAATATAGTTCAGCCCCACATCGCTCATCGCCTGGAGTTTGCGTACAACCTCTTTTAGCTGAAAAAACTCCAATGCCTGCTCCACAGTCATTTCCAGCACTTCTGCAATGGACTTGCCGTTCAGCTTGTACTCGAGAACCTCTTCCTTGAACCGTTTACCTCCGCATACTTCGCATGGCAGCTTCACGCTGTCGAGGTATCCAATGTCTGTATATACAACGCCCAGCCCTTGGCAGTTCTCGCAAGCCCCCTTGGAGTTGAAGCTGAACAAACCTTGGTTGACCTTGTTCGCGGAAGCAAATGCTTTGCGAACATCATCCATAATACCCGTGTAAGTCGCGGGATTCGATCGTGTCGACACGCCTATCGCCGATTGGTCGATGACGATCGCATCCGAATGCTGGCTGAGGAATACTTCATTAATCAGCGTACTTTTGCCCGATCCGGCGACACCCGTAACGACTGTCAGCACGCCGATTGGAATATCAACGCTCACGTTCCGCAGGTTGTGCAGTGTGGCATCTTTAATGGATAGCTTGTCGGATGAGTGCCTGCAATTATGTTTCAACTGGACTGAACGCTTCATATGGGTGCCAGTCAGCGTCCCTGACTCCAGCAGACCTTGGAAACTTCCTTCGTACACGATGGAACCGCCGCGGCTGCCGGCGTGAGGCCCGACGTCGACGATATGATCCGCCACCTTGATCACATCGGGATCATGCTCGACGACAATTACGGTATTACCCTTGTCGCGCAGCTTCTGAAGCAATCCATTTAACCGGTGCACATCGCGAGGATGCAAGCCAATGCTGGGCTCATCGAAGATGTAAGTGACATCCACGAGACTGCCGCTCAGATGCTTTACCATTTTGACGCGCTGCGACTCGCCGCCGGACAAGGTATCCGTCTCGCGGTCCAGCGTCAAGTAATCAAGTCCGATATCCACCAGATGCTGCAACCTCTCCGTCAGCGCTTTGACGACCGGTGCGGCGACGGGATCGTCAATCTCTCGAATGACGCGGATGAGCTGACCGACCTCCATGGCCGACAACTCCGCAATGTTGTGTCCATCGATTCTGCAATTGAGCGCGGCTTGGCTGAGTCTAGCGCCTCGGCAGCTGGAGCAGGTACCCTCGGTGATGAACGGCGCAACAGCCTGCTGCGTGCGCTCGGATTTCGTTTTCAGATCCTGCTTGATGTATTTATTGGTAAACTTCTCAATAGCGCCTTCCACCGTGATGTTAATCGTCTTGCCGCCGAATTGCGTCGCCACTTTCCTTGCTTTGCCGTAAAGCAGCTGTTCCAGTTCCTCTTCCGAATATTCGCTCAGCTTCTTTCCGGGATCGAATGGGCCCGACTCCACGAGCATCGTCCAATCTAAGCTGTCCGCAGTATACCCCGGCAGCATGATTGCCCCTTCACTCAACGACTTCGACATGTCCACTGCCTTGCTCATGTCGACGCCCAGCCTGCGACCGATCCCGTTGCACTCGGGACACATCCCCTGCGGATCGTTAAACGAGAACATGTTCACCGGACCGACATAGGGCTGACCCGCTCGGGAGAACAGAAGACGGAGAATGGGAGAAATATCGGTAATCGTGCCCATCGTCGAATGGGAACCTCCGCCCAGCCTCTTCTGATCCACGATAACGGCCATGCTCAGGTTCTCGATCGCGTCCGCATCCGGTTGCGGAAAACGCGGCAGAAAGGTACGGACGAACATGCTGAAGTTTTCGTTCAGCAGACGCTGGGATTCGGAGGCAATCGTATCGAAAACGATCGATGACTTACCGGATCCGGATACCCCGGTGAAGATCGTGATCTTCCGCTTGGGAATGCGCAAGGAGACGTTCTTGAGATTGTTTTCCCTCGCACCCGAAATTACGATATACTCCTGATTCGATTCGCTCATGCTTAACATCCTTCCGCAAACGTTAATCTCTACTTCTATTTACATTGTACCATTGACCTGGCCCAGTCTGAATGTCGAATCAACATAAACCGGCTGAATTCTGCACGCAGCCGGTTTATGTTAACCATAAAATAAAAAAGCCGCGCCCCGCGCAGCTCTGCATGCCTATATTTCTCGCCCCTTCTATTCGTTACTAATTCTGGCTTCGCTGCTTCTCCTGCATCTCCAAGTAGTTGCGCATCCGGCGCATATTTTCGGGTGCGTCCATTGGATCCGCAGCGATCATTTCGATGATACAGAGTCTTCCGGAACGTTCCTTTTCAGCTTGAATTATAGCCTGATCAAGTTCTCCATAGGTTCGAACGGTTGCAGTAAACGCGTCGCCTCCATAAGCTTCGGCCAGTTTGGTGTATGACCAGCGCGGAATTTTGTTATATTGCTGATCCTCTGTTTTGACATTCAAATATTTCTCGATCGTATAACCATCGTTGTTCAAGACGAAGATAATGGGCTTGCATCCATAATAGAGCATGGAGCTGATCTCTTGGGCTGTGAGCTGCAAGGACCCGTCACCCGTAAATAACAAGACTCGGCGGTCCGGCGCAGCGATGCTGGCACCGTATGCAGAGGGTGTGGCATAACCGATGGACTCCCAGCCGCCCTGCGCAATATACGTTACATTACGCGGCAATTTCACCTCTGCCATCCCGTTGTACAACGTACCGGTCTCCGCGATCACAATATCCCCCTCTTTCAGCATCTGCTGAAAACGAGGATAATAAATGGCCGCAGTTAGCGGTTCTTCGGTACTGCCGGTTATTTGGTCATACGGGAATTTTGTTTTTTCCGCCAAACCTTTGCCTTTGTACCCAATATTCTGCACCGCAAGCAGCATGTCGGCCGCGAACACATTCGGATATTCCGCTTCTGCGATTTTGACCATGTCTGGCTGAATATCGACTGTCAACAGTGGGTTCAGTTTCGAGGTGAAGTTGGCGGTATTATTATCCGCCCATACCATGCCGACGGCAATGACACAGTCTGCATTTTCTACCATGGTTTGAACTTCAGAACTTCCGAAAGAGCCTTCGTACATCCCGATATATTTCGGATGGGTTTCGTCGAATGCTCCTTTCCCGAACATCATTGTCGCAACCGGCACGTTCATGGCATCGGCCAGCTGCCGAACTGCTGTCACAAGGCCGAAACGCATCGTTTTGACATCAACTAGAATGACCGGACGGCGAGCACGCTCAAGCAGCTGGCGGACACGATCCGTCGCTGCCTGAAGGGTTTTCAGATTGGACGTTGGGCGCGGCGGTACCGGCTCTCTCCGGGCAATGATCGGCTTAGTGACTAAATCATCGGCCACAACTAGGTATACCGGCTTTTTCTTCTCCTTCGCAATACGAATGGCGTTAGGAATTTCAATCTCGGCGTTCTCCGGCGTCAACACCGCGGTATAAGCCGTAATCAGCTTATACATTTGGTGGAAGACGTCGAAATTTCCATTCATCAGTGTGTGGTGCATCAGCTTGTGTTCCTTTTGATCCTTATCTGGAGGCGCACCCACAATGTGTATCAGCGGCACATGCTCGCTGTTTGCTCCTGCTATCGCATTGCAGGCACTGAGCTCCCCAACCCCGAAAGTCGTAATAAGAGCGGACATTCCCTTGACTCTTGCGTAGCCATCTGCCGCATATCCCGAATTCAATTCGTTCCGTCCACTGATAAACCGGACGCCATTATACCGCTCCAGCGTATCCAGCAGTGTGAAATTATAGTCTCCGGCGACACCAAAAACTTCCGTAATGCCCTCTAATTTCAGGCAATCGAACAAATACTGGCCAACTGTTTTTTCAACCGATCCTGCCTGCTGGTTAGTACTACTCTCCGGTGAAATGATCCCCATTGCTCACACACTCCATATCGATATCACGGTTTTTTCTGTATAATATTACCCTTTCGTTGGACAGGGTATTCGGTATCAATTTGCTTCATCAGTGCCTTCTCTCCAACCCCAGCCTTCTGTGTGTTAATATATAGAAAAAAAATGAAAAGGAGAGTTTACATATGATCGTCGTTACTACTGAAACCATTCCGGGATATAAAGTCAAAGAAGTCAAAGGGTTGTGCTTTGGACTGATTGTTAGGAGTCGCGGGCTTGGCGCTGACATCAAAGCCGCATTCAAAGGTTTGGTAGGAGGCGAAATCAAACAGTTCACTTCACTGCTAGAAGATCTCCGGAAAGAATCCATGGACCGCTTGGTACAAAACGCCCAAGCAATGGGCGCGAACGCCATTGTGATGGTCCGCTTTGATTCTGGGGAAATCGGAAAATCGATGGGCGAAATCGTAGCATACGGCACAGCAGTCGTGGTTGAAAAAATCAAAGAATGAATTGGATCCTTGGTTACTATGGCGTTCAGGTCGTTATCGTTTTGGTGATCATTATATTGTCAGTGCTTTATTATGACAAACGCTACAAAAAAAGAAAGTCCGGGATTATTCCCATTGGGTTCATCCGCACAGAGGAAGTTAACATTGATCCCGTTACGCAAGAGAAGCAGCGGGTTTACTACAACCCGGATACGGGAGAGCGAATCTATATTCGCGAATAAAAAAACGGCAGCCATGGACGAGAAAAGTCCTGGATTGCCGCTTTTTTTGTATTCGTTTCATTTCTTCCTTCCCTCACTGTACCACTTGATCTATATTATTGTTCAATTTCAGTAACCAAGCACAAAAAGGGCAACATGCCCATAAAATATCAGATCTTAAATAAAGGCGGATGCCATCATGTACGATTTTCCAAGCTATTATTACCAAATACAAAGACAGGTTTATCCTAGTTCTTGTTGGACAACGTCAATGGTGGAACTGAATAGAAATCTACGGGCCTTATGGGAACAACATGTGTATTGGACTAGATTAACGGTGAATAGCATTGTTGGACGACTTCCTGACGAAAAGGAAACGACAGCACGGCTTCTTCGAAACCCAACCGATTTCGCAGCAGCATTGGCTCACTACTATGGCTCGGATATTGCGAACCAGTTTGCCCAATTGTTTACGGGCCACCTCACAATCGCAGTCGAGGTCGTTAAGGCGTTACAAGCTGGCAACACAAAATTAGCAGCTGATGCGCAAAAGCGCTGGTACGCGAATGCCGATGCTATCGCCGACTTTTTAAGCCGAATTAATCCCTACTGGTCCAAAGTGGAATGGACGAATATGCTCTATGAACATTTACGCCTCTTGACCCAAGAGGTCGCAACTCGGCTTGCCGGGAATTATAGCGAAAACATAGCACTAAGCGATCCTATCGGAACTCAAGCACTTGAAATGGCGGATGTGATGACAAAAGGTATAGTGCAGCAATTCCCGGCTGCCTTTCAATAATTTTCGAGGCGTATCATCTTCCCAATCTTTATCAACAAACTATGCTAGGCATTAGCCGTGATCAGGCATCATATGAAAATCATAAGCTAATTAAGGAGATGAAAAATTTCGTAAAGGAGCTTGATGTTAATAGTGATAATTGCGGTTTCCGGATTTATCGTGCATTCTGGAGATTCTGATTCTGATCATTCTCATAAACTATACATTACTTCTTGGGATGGAGATCCCGTTCATGTCCATGCATTCTCTGGAGACACCTCTTATGATGATGGACACTCTCACCCCTATGCTGGTTGGACCGAACCAGCTCCGAGCGGGGTCCCCCACGTTCACAGGTATTTTACGGATACAGCTATTGTTCATGGTCATTCGCATAATATTAGAGGAGTTACCGGACCGGCAATCCCGCTTATGGGCGGTGGTCATTATCACCACTTCGAGGGTATCACTACGATTAATGGATCACATCCGCATTCCCATAATTATCAAGGTAGCACAGGAAATGAAGCAACTCCGATGTGACTAACTTATTGCGGAATATCATCTTCATTCTTGACATTAAAAATCCCGGCGGGATCTTCCCCGCCGGGATTTTGTTAGGTTATTAATTGATTTCTAAATAATCAAGGTAAGCATCCCATGTTCCGTTATCGGCAGTAACAACGAGCTGGATCTCTTGATTTCCGGTTCCATGGCTGACATTGTTTAAGGTATAGACCGCAGGACTGCTGCCGCCGAAGTAGAATGTACCCTTCGTTACTCCGCCGATTTTTAAGTCGACCCTGGCCATGTTGGAGTTATTCGAAGCACCACGGAGCGAAAAGTTATGGGTGCCGGTCGTGAAATTCTGAGTGAATTTCACTAAATCATTGTTGGCGTATAACGCGACTCCGGAGAAAGGCGAGCTGATATTCCCGGTGTACTGGCCGCCTTTGGTCATACTCTCGGCTTCCACTTTCGTACTGGTGCCAGGAGGATTCGT
>NZ_JAKRWM010000010.1 GCF_022352055.1 Cohnella mopanensis
AGTCCTCGTCTTCATCCTAGAAATTTAAGTTTTGCCGGATACGGGATGCTGGTTCTAATCATTTTTTTCATAGTCGAGGCTATTGTTATAAGTAACCGTTAATACAGCCTACCAAAGCGTTAATTGCCTCCCGGCGTAAAAGCCTATATTCACGCCCAACTTATTAGGGCAAGCATCATGATCTTGTTTGTGTGAATAGGTTGGTATCATCAAAATTAAGGAGGAGTCAATCTTTGGCACTTGACCCCCAACATGGACCACATCAACATTTTCATCACGAACCACATCATGTAATTCACGTACACCATTTCCATCATCATTTCCATCATTCGTCTGGTTGGCAAGGAAACGGCTGGCAGGGGCAAAGATTAGATGGCATGAACTTTAATCAAGATTTGCAAAGTTACAATGGCCAAAAAATTGAAAATTTGAATCGTCATAGGTGACTGAGTAAGGAGAAAGAATGAAAATTCTTTCTCCTTCTTTCTTGTTCCCTGTACCGCTCATATGACAATCGACGACCGGCTCCAGTACAATGCTCCGGAAGATTTGCCCTGACTAATGCTTCCGAAAAGACTGGCGGAACCGAGTTTCCGCACCGCGCTATCTGGTCTGCCTTGGTGACCGGCATCGTCCCACCGCATGGCCGGGTCCGCAAAATCAAAAAGGCACAGCGGAATCGTCTGAGGTTTCCCTCTATTCATTCCACTGTACACCTATTAAACGTGCATATTAGTCGCATCATAAGTGCATTTCACGCGCAATTTACGTGCAACTTTTTAGCTGTCGAACAGTTTAATACTCTCCTCAACTGATTCAATACCATCCTTGAGCTTCCGGTCAACAGTTGATTGATCCATATTGCTAAAGCGCATTACCGTATACTTATGGCGCTCGCCCCGGATATATCGGTGTTCGACTATTTATCGGACTTCCGGATCCAGTATCAACCGAACAGCGCGCTCGATGCTTTCTCCCCCGTGCTCAAAAGTTGGACTTATCCCCCCACACAATTATGAAAAATGACCATACAATAACTATTAAGAAGAGGGGAGGTAAATTTATTGGAAGATTTACTACCCATATGCCAACGCTGTTTGAATCAGCGCGTTCGTGTTTCTACAGCAGATGGGCGGGTCCATGAAGGCGTACTCGTTAATTTTGACAGAGATAATATTTATATGGATACTTCTGCCGCCTTTATCTCTAGTAAGGCACGAATAAAAGGATTTGGATTTGGATTCGGAGGTGCCATTCTCGCTCTTGCTCTTTTCGACATATTAGCGATAGCTTTAGTTGCTGGCGGTGCATTTTGGTAATAGCTTAGTAACTTTTCACCCCTCACCTAAGAGGGGTTTTTCTCTGTTAATAAGCGTCGTGGATAACAAATAAGATTAGGTAACGTAAATCTTTCATTCCCCCTCCCCCTTAATAGGTGAGGGTGTTCGTATATGTTGCCGATGACTTCAAGCTGCCGGAATCCGTTGTGGTAACATTCGTCCAAATGGAATAACGGGATATTTTCGGTCGTATATCTCCTTGCCGTTTCGGTCGTGGTGCCATAAATCTAAACGCTACCGGATTTAATTATGAATATTGTTCCGCGGGCTTCTGCCCATTTTCCTCGTATCTCCCAAGTCTTTTCGCCTGAGTGGATTAAGTCAGCCCATTTGGGTTTTATGATCATTCCTTTCATCCTTCTATCCTTCCTATCTACCTGAAATTGGTGCTAGCTTTATGAAACCTTGTCACCAGTCAGACCGTATTCTTTATAAACATTTATTGGAGGTTATTTCCATGAATTCCGCACTTTACGGTATAGCTTCGATTTCTATTTTCATCATTTTTGTATTATTACTAGGAATTGCAATTCTTAAGAAGCTCAGTAAACTTCCCACCTCGCATTACAATTACACTCCATTTGATAACATAACAGGTCACTCATCAGTTGAGTTCCACGAAGAGAAAGAAGAACATGAAGATGAGGATGACCAGGGTGACGATAAGGATAAGTTTCGATATAAGTTAAAATAGGGTTAATTGCCTTGTTGCTCGCCGAACAATCCAATCGGTGCAGATAAAACAAAAAGAGCAGAACGGCTAATCCGGCTGCTCTTACTCTTATGAAACTTCGATAAGGCTGCCACTAACCCAAAAACGATAAATCTTTTATAAACCAAGCGTCTGTAGCATTATGCTCTGAGCCATCTAGTGGTCTTTCAAGTTGTTGGAAACCTAATTTGATGTAAAGGAGATTTGCTGCTTGAAGTTTCTTCAATGTTTCTAAGTAACAGTGTGTATAGTGCTCCTTGGCGAAGTCGAGAGCTACTTTCATAAGATCCTTCGACAGACCCATACCTTGAGCTTCGGGTGTAATGTATAGCTTTTGCAACTCACAAATTCCCGGTTCCTGCCCAAACGGTGCAATCCCCACACCGCCTACCACTTCATTTTGTTCATTCACTGCAACCCAATACTTTGAATTTGATTGTTCCTTGTAATATTGAGCCAGACTGCTGAGTTGAGGGTCAAAATATGCTGTTCCCGGAATGTTCAGGTTAAATGATTCTAAAGAGCGTTTAATAATTCGCTCTATTGTTTGATTGTCCTTTTCTTCAATTTCACGAATTTGCATTGTTTCGTTCCCCTTCGGTTAGAACTCTTCGATTATATTTTGAACTCATGTCTAAGGATAGACATTACTGAAAGTGATTCGTAATTTTGTCCATTATAATAGCTATCTCTAAGTGTGCCTTCATAAATAAAACCAACCGATTCATAAACATGCCGTGCCCTCAGATTAAAATCTTTTACATCTAACCAGACTCGATGAGTATCAGTATGTTCGAAAATCCAGTTAACAACAAGTTTCATTGCTTCTTTCCCGTATCCTTCACCCTTAAACTTGTTAGTTATACGCTTTACACAAACAACCTTGTTCCTGTCTAAGAGCCCTGTTAAGATAATGTAGCCAATCCTGCCTACCTGTTTATTCTCGATGATTAAATGGATTACGTCATTGTTTTCAAGAGCTTCTATATGTTCTTCGAAAGTCCACTGCCCAATGAAAGGGGTATTATCCGTTTCTGTTTCAGTAGCTAAAACAAAGTTAAGGTCTTCTTTTTCAGTTTTACGCAAGTTAAGCATCTCAGAATAAGCGATCAATAGTAACTCCCCTTCTTGTTAACCATGTACTCTTATTATAGTAGGCTATCATAACAAGGACTTTAAATGAATATTCTCCACACTATCCTGCTCGTTAACCTTTTTCACGAATGCGTCAGCGGTTTCCTGTTGCATTGGGGGTCAATAAGCAGCACTCAGCACATGAAAAAAGCATCCACTTGGGATGCTTTTCCTTTAACGTTTATTTTGTTACTTTGAACGCATCTACTTCATCGTCGAAAGCATCATTGTATTGCGAAAACAATCCGGTATCGAACTTCGATTCCTTGTCATTTGCAACGGGGGGCTTATCCTTTAATTGCCCGTACAAATGATCGATTTCGGCTGAAAGCTTCGTCCATACTTTCTTGACGGAATCGTATTTAGCATCTAAACCATTTATGTACTCGTCGTATTCCGCTTTCTTCTCGACAGCTTTTCCTAATCTCTCCATGGTGAAATCTATGTCAAGAGTTTCGCCCGTGCTGCTCGTTCCGCTTCCAATATACCAACTTACGTCTACGAAACCATTATTCCATAGATTCTTGGTTAAGTAATTTCGGACTTCGAATAACTTCTCTTCTGGGGATGCGCCTTTTGATCCCCCTTCTTTGTTCGAACAGGCAACAAGTAATAGAACGGCAATCAAAGCGATTAAAGATAAACTCTTATTCCATTTCATCGAAAAGCCCCTCTCTTATATCCGTACATAATACGACATATTCTATCAAGGAGCAAGAAAATATTTCCTATTATGGTGGGGCCTTAGACCAGTTACACGCAGCTCGAACAAGTATTAAGCGGCAGATTGTCCACAGCGTTAATTGTCTTACCGGCGCTACTTGTATTCCCTGAATAAAAAGTAATCTAAATGAACATGATTACGTGGTAATCAATCCCACCAAAAGGAGACTTACCCATGACCGAAAGAAACATCGATGATCTTGAGAATCATACGTACGAAGAACAAATTGCAGAGCTTGCGGCTGAAATGGCCGATGCCCCCGAGCAGTCCGACAATCTTCAAGAGATAATGGAGAATGAATTCCGAGGGCCTAACAATAGAAACCTTCCCACACCAGATGTGACTTAAAATAAAGTTGGCTATTGGTAATAACATCCATAAAAGGAGCCACTCTAAATGACTGAAAATAATCAATTCCTTGATCCGCCTATAGCTCCGCAAAACCGAAGCGACGAGCCTAAGCAAATTAATGATGATGAAGAAATTGTTGAAGATAGTGAAATATTCGACCATCAAAATGAAGGGTACAGATCAATCTGCCGAGAATAAACATTCGACAAGGAGGCGGCGTTATTTTGAGCCAAGAAAGAGATCACGAACCAACGATCGCTCCAAGTATCGACACCCATAACACCCTTGAAGCAGAAGCGACAGAAGAAGAGAAGAAAGTCGGAGATACTACTGAAGTTACCCACCTTTATCTCGACCGGACACCAGAGGACTAAACTAAGGGTAATTGCCTTGGGTAAATGGGCCATCAAGTCATCCGCCCAATCACAACTTAGGCATTCGCATATAATGCTCTAAGTTTTGAACCTTTCCCAAGGAGTGGATGAGTTGAATCAATACCAACCCAATCAGATTAGTCCCAGCCAAGTACAAATGGTGTCGCAAGTAGATCCTTATGTCGTAGCGGCGCTATGTCGTTTAGTTGGGCGATGCGTGTTATTCGAAACGACGCGGGGGGCCATTGAAGGTACGATCGTCGACGTCAAACCGGATCACGTCCTTTTGCAGTTGCACAGCCGCCAAGCATGCGTACGTATAGCCGAGATTGTTTGGACGATGCCTTTATAATGGTGCTGGAACTGCCAAGGCAGTTCTTTTTTATTATTCGAACGAAGATGCGGAACAGGTTTGAATTGGACACAACAAATAAACCTCCTGAAGTTTCAGGAAGTTTATTTGTTGTACATGCGCCCTCTCGGCTGCTAGATTTTACTTGAAGTAAACCGCCATTTTACGATCCGTCAGCATAATATGATTTGCAATGGTCTCTATTATCCAAAGCCACCTTCTCGCCGTACATTCCTCCTGATTACAGGAGCAAGGGAGCTCTCTAACCGACTATGCAATTATCCTTTCACTGCGGAACCGACTGTCATCGCTTTTTCTACCTGTTCACTGAATAGGATATAGACGAGCACGGTCGGCAAGGAAGCGATCGTCATCGCCGCGCCCATTGCGCCCCAATTCGTCGTAAATTGCCCTTGGAAAAATTGAAGGCCTAAAGGTAACGTTTTGAGCGCTTCATCCGAGATCAGCATTAGCGCGATCGGATATTCGTTCCACGCGGCGAGAAAGACGAAGATGACCATCGTCGCAATCGAAGGCTTCACAAGCGGCAGCATGATCTTGTAGAACGTCTGGTATATATTAGCGCCGTCAAGACAAGCGGATTCTTCCAGTTCGTTCGGTATCGTGCGGAAAAAGCCATAAAACACCATCGAGGAGAAGGAGATGTTAAACGCGATGTAAGGAATGATCAGTGATGAATAAGTGTTCGTCAGATTGAAATCGCGGACCAGAATGGCTAGCGGAATCATGATGACCTGTACGGGAACGAACATGCCGATCACGATGTACATCTGCGCGATGGTTTTCCCGCGCCAGCGAAGCCTCGCGGCCGAGTAGGCGAACATGACAGCCAATACGATCGTGCCAACCACCGTAATGACCGTTACAAAAACGCTATTCATGAAATACTTAGGTACGTTAAACTGCGAAATAGCCGAAGTATAATTTTCGAAGCGCAAGTTCGTCGGAAAACCGAACGGATTCGTTACGAAAATCTCGTTATTGTCTTTAAGGGAATAGAATAGCATCCACACTAATGGATATACGGAAATGATTGCGTAGATCCACAGAAACAGCTTAAAGATCGGATTGCCCTTACGAATTTTAGACCACATAACGTGACCTCCTTTCTAATACACGATGCGATCGCGGGCGATTAACTTGTTGATCGCGAACGTCACGATCAAACATTGGATGACGAGGAACGCGGCCGCGGTTGTGCCGTAACCGAATTCGCCGACCCGGAACGCCGAGCGGTACATCATGTAGGTCAACGTGTAAGTATCCGTGCCCGGTCCGCCGCCCGTCATGATTTGCATGTTGGCGAACGCGTTCAAACCTCCGGTAATCGCCAGAACGAAGCAAAACTTGTAGGTTTCGGCCATGAGCGGGATCGTCACTTTCCAATGGGCTTTCCATTTCTCGGCACCGTCGATTTTCGCGGCCTCCAAATACTGCTCGGGAATCGAATTTGCCGCCGCGAGAAGCAGCGCGAAGTGATAACCCATGTTCTGCCAAGCATTAACGGCAGCCACGGCATATATGGCCGTCTTGCCATTCGATAGCCAATCTTGGCGATAGGGAATGCCAAGCGTTTCGAATATTTTGTTGATGAGTCCGTATTCCCCGTTATACATCGCCAGCCACAGCTGGCAGACTACGGTGACCGAGAGGACGACCGGAATGAAATAACTAACCCGTAGAAACTTTCTTCCTCGGATTTTCTTGTTCGAGATCGTTAGCGCAAGTACGGTTCCGATGCCGATTTGCAGCACTGCCAGCATAATGGCGAAGATAATCCCGTTTTTCAGGGAGGTATAGAACAATCGGTCTTCGAACAACCTCTTGTAGTTGTCCAGGAAAATAAATTTGCCAGCACTCAAGCCATCCCAATCGAACATGCTTCGATAGAACACTTGCATCGTCGGCCACATCACGATAATGGTGAATAGGACAATCGTCGGTAAAGTAAATAAAAGGATTGCGGTTTTGTTCCCCAAAAACTTATTCATGAATCTCGCTCCTTGCTTGTCCGCAAAGAAAGCCACTTATACCCCTGACGTATAAATGGCTTTCTTTGGGATTAGTCTGTCATTCTCGTTGGCTTATTTCATTGCACTCTCAAGGTCGGAGACGAATTGTTCCGCGGTATACGAACCGCTGAGTAAAGCTTGCGACGCGTCTTCGATCGCGGCTTTGAATTTCGTGTTCGATAATCCCCAAGCGAATGCCGTCGTGCTAGTGATGTTTGGAAGATCTTTAGCGAGCTGCTCCATCATCGGATCGAAAGCTTTAACGACCGGTTTATCGACTTTGGTCGAAACGATTGGACTGCCCTTCTGCGTATATTTGAATTCCGCGTATTTCAAAGCCATGAAGCTTGCGACTTTTGTTGCCAGTTCTTTGTCTTTCGTGTTGGCCGATACGGCGTATCCGCCTGGATTACCGCCGCCGCTGAATGCCATTTTACCGCTTTCGTAAGTGGCTGCATCCGTTGCTGGATAGTACATATAACCAACTTTATCTCCAAGTGCCTTAGTCGAAGCTTCGATCTCCCATTGGCCGTTGACGAACATCGCCGCTTTGCCTTCATGGAATAGGGCTGCAGCTTGATCATAGTTCAAGTTGGTTACACCCTTAGGAAGCATTCCGGCTTTAACAAGGTCGATAATGTCTTGCGCTGCTTTCACGTAAGCCTCGTCGGAAGGTTTCGCTTCGCCTTTGTCTAAGGCGCTGATACCCGCAGGATTATATCGTGTCGCGAACATATCGTAAAATGCGACGTCCGGCCATTTTTCTTTCGCGAATATGGAAAGAGGAGTAATACCTTTCGCTTTGAACGTTTCGATCGCAGCTTTCATCTCTTCGAATGTTGTCGGCACTTTTACGCCGTTTTGCTCGAAAAGCTCTTTATTGTAGTACAACAGGATCATTTCGTTACCCGCGTACGGGAATGCATATACATGGTTATCGTCTGTGTAAAGCGTATTCAAGGCGCTTGGCTGCATTTTATCCTTGAATCCGAGCTTATCTACGTACTCGTCCAACTCCAGAATATTGTTGGATTGACGGAAGACGTTAATCTGGTCCAGAGCTGTATTGAAAACATCGGGCAAATTTCCAGTCGCAGCATAAGTTTTGAGCTTCTGGCCATCGTCCTGCGCTTGGATCTCGAGATCCAATTGTACGTTCGGCATCTCCTTGGCCAACTCGGCAACTGCGTAATCGTAATAACCTTTAGTATCCTCGTCGGAATATTGAGCGTAAATCCGCAATTTCGTTTTACCTTCTTGGGCATTGCTCGAGGAGCTTTCCGCTTCATTGCCCTTATTGGAACCGCATGCCGCGAGCGCCATTGTCAAGGAAAGAACCAAACCTAGCGATAGCGCTTTTTTCATCTTCTTCATCTGTTAAACCCCCCGAAAAATTGTTTAAGCTAGTATTGCTAGTCATCTCTCACTGGAGACATGTTTAGTATATCGGGGCCGCTGCATGATCTAAATGGACTAACCGCACAACAATTGGACTATCCGCGCATATTCTCGTAGTCTCTTGGCGAAGTTCCGTAATATTTCTTGAAGGCGCGACTGAAATATGCCGGATCTTGAAATCCGACCCGCTCCGCGATGTCCGAAAGCTTATACTGACCTTCCAGAAGCAAAGAGCGCGCTTCCTGCATCCGCTTTTGCGTAATGTAGTCCGTAACGGTCATTCCGTGAATTTTCTTGAATACTCCCCTTAAATAACTAGGGTTAATGTATACCTGCTGCGCGAGGACTTCCACCTTCAATTCCGAATCCATATACTGCTTGTCGATCAATTGTTTGGCCGTTTCGGCGATTTTACCCGATTTGGTCTGTTTATGGTGCTTCATGTACTCGATTGCTCGTAAATACATATCAATAATCCAGCGCTGCACTCCGTCGATGGAATGTTGTTGCATAATATCGCTATAGGGGTAAAATTCTTCTCCGAAGCAATCCTCGATCGGATGACCATTCTCTGAAACGCAGGATAGACAAATCGATACTAGTCCCATGCATATCGTATACACGTAATCGATAGATAGCCGATCTTCGCGAATCCCTTCGAATATCGTGTTGATTTTTTTGTTCACGCCATCGGAATCGCCCATTCGAAGGAAAATAAGCAACTCTTCGTTCATTTGGGAAGGGATAAATCCGCTGGCGAATCCTCTTACGCCTTCCACGCTATCGTCATATACGATCACCCGATCGCTGCCTATAACAAACTTATACCTTAATGCGTGAAGAGCTTCTAAATAGGAGGCGCGTATGCCGGAATAGCTCGTATGCAAAGTCCCTAAGCCGATCGTAATCGCGAATTTCAAATATTTCTTTATCAGAATACAAAGTTGTTCGAATCCTTCCTTAACCCTCGCAGACCCATTGTCCGATTCCTCGGGCTCATAAATGCATATGATGCGGCCTTCAGGACCGTTGAATACGATGAAATTCCCGTTCAAATGAATCGTGTCGGACAAAATATTGGCGACGGCGAATTTCCATAGCTCCCTGTCGCTTACGTTTCTCCACTTCGCATCCATGTGATCGATTTCTATGCAGGCGACTTGAAAGCAGCTTGAACCATTAGAAAAACCGAATTCCTCTAATCGATTTCGAATATCTTCGATCTTGAGATACTCGCTTTCAATCAAACTATTATAAAAACTTTCCTTAAGCATGATTTCATTAGCTTTGAGCGTTAATTGCCTGTCTTTCGTTTCTTGAATCTCGGATTGCAGTTTCAGCAGCGTAAGCAATAATTCTTCCTTAGTAAAAGGTTTAAGCAAATAGTCTTCCACTCCAAGCTTGATGGCCCGTCTTGCGTACTCGAATTCATTGTGACCGGTGACGATGATGATTCCGATATCAGGGCTCATCTCTTTTAACTTCTCCGATAGCTCAAGCCCATCCATAAAGGGCATATTAATATCCACCAAAGCAATGTCCGGCCGAATCTGCTCCGCCATCTGAAGCGCTTCGACTCCATTACGCGCTTCACCGTTTATTAAGAACCCGTATTCTTCCCACGGCAGCAAGATTTTTAAGAAATCGCGAAAAATAGCCTCGTCATCCACGATCATCACTCTAATCATTGTTTAGCCCTCCAAATGTCCCACTTGATGGCAACGTTATCGTCACGGACGTCCCTTTGTCCAATTCGCTCTCAATGGTCAGACCGTACTGCTCTCCGAATGAAAGGCGAATACGCTCATTAACGTTACGCAAGCCAAATGACATCTCATGTTTCATCGTATGGTTTGAATCCGTTCCTTCGGTTCGCGACCGAAGAAGCATCCGAATTTTCTCGGGCGACATTCCGACCCCGTTGTCCGTTACTTTGATGTAAATAAAGCCCTTCTCTAGATAACCCCGCACATGGAGATGGCCCTTACCCTGCCTAAGCTTCAATCCATGATAAATCGCGTTTTCGATCAACGGTTGAACCGTTAATTTGAGAATCGAATGGGGGAGAATCTCTTGGTCCACATCGATCGCATACGTGAACACATCCGAATAACGAATATGCTGAATGGCTAGGTAATCCTTTAAGATGCGCACCTCTTGTTCGATCGAGATGAGTTCTCTCCCTTGATTCAAGGTCAATCGATAGAAGTCGGCCAAAGCTTTGGTCGTCCTCTGCACGTCTTTAATTCTTCCCATTTCGGACAGCGCATAGATCACGTCCAGCGTATTGTAGAGGAAATGCGGCTTGATTTGCGATTGGAAAAGCGCAAGTTCATATTCCCTCTTCTGCTTCTGTTCGAACTTGATATTCGCCAGCAGACTCTTAATCCGCTTTGTCATCTCGTTGAATCCAGCCGCAAACAGACCGAGTTCGTCCTTGGACTCGATCATTAACCGTCCGTCCAGATCGCCTTCTTGGAACCCCTTCATGCTCTTGGCAAGCCTTACGATCGGATTAGCGATCCAATTCGAGAGATAAGTTACGCCGATCACGGCAAATAAAACGCATAACCCCGCTATCAACAGCAATGTGACTTTGATCTGCTTCAGATCCGTCGTGAGCGCTTTAAGCGGAGTAACGCTAACTAACTTCCAGCCTAGCTTCTGGAAACTTCGGATCGTGAGCAGCGTTTGTTCCTGATGAATATCTCTTATATCCGTAGCTTGCGCATGGCTATTCACCCATGAAAGCAAATCGGAATCTCCGATGGGAAGCAGAAGTTCATCTTGTTTGCTTGACGAAACCACGTTCCCGGAAGCATCTACGATGGAATACTGCGCGGACGGTTCGGCGTTCATCGTTTGCAGTACGGCCGATACTTCGCTTTCTTGCAGGTTCAGAAGTAAAATGCCTAACGTTTTTCCCGAGTTGATGTCGACGATTTTCTTCCCTACGGTCAATACGGGGGTTTGTACGTCGGTTACCCAATAATCCCGGTATTGCATAGGTAACCAGACATTGATTCCGTTCGTTGCCTCGATCGAATCCAACATCTCGTTGCGAATGTTCTGAGGTAAATTTTGCTCAATCTTCGGATTGGACCCGTAAATCCTCTCTTTCGTGTCTATGAACACGATCGACTCCACGTCGGGAAAGACAAGCCGAGACAGGCTAAGTTGCGTCGTAATCGCCGTATAACGAGACAAATTAAATTCGTTAGAATTATCCGGATAACTGGCGATTACCCGATTTAGATTTAATGAGAGCATATTCGCGTTGTTCTCCACGTTAGACAGCATGCCGTTCAGACGACTGATGATCAACGCCGAATTATCCGCGAATCCTTTCGCAGTCTTGTTGACGACGACCTTGGAATATACCGCGTTCCCCGTATAGCCTAATACGAGAAAAGGAATGAGAAGCAAAGGAAGATAGACGATTAAAATCTTGGTCCGTATTCTGCGATCCCTGAACCAACCGCCTAATGGTTTGTTACGGATAGTCATGTTCAATCTTCTCCTCTGTGCTGGATCGAATAATAATGATAGCTTTGAAGATAGAAGTCAAGCAGAGTGTTAGCGGAGCCAGTACTGATAAATATTTCCTTGGTATTCGACGGTAATCAATGTAAACTTGATCTCATTACTATACCAAGGAGAAGAACTCCCATGCGTAAAATCAGCCTAGTCCTACTAACGATCACAACGCTTCTGCTTAGCACCAACGTCACCACGGCTCACCCAGGACGCACGGATTCTAATGGAGGTCATACATGCCGCACGAACTGCGCGAAGTGGGGACTCAAGGACGGCGAGTATCACTATCACAATGGCAACAACTCGACAACGACGACGCCCTCTACTCCGACTCCAACTACTGAACCCGCCAAACCTACCGGAAAATCGGAGCTCACGGCAGACAAAATCAAACCGCCCGTCAAAGGAAAGCTATCGGTCTATTACTTGAACGTCGGCCAAGGCGACGCCACTTACATCAAGACTGCGGCCGGAGACGATATTCTAATCGATGGCGGTAAGAATGAGGCTGGCGCCATTGTTGTGAATTACCTCAAGCAACTAGGCGTGGACGATATTGAAGTCATGATCTCGACCCATCCGGACGAGGACCATGTCGGCGGCCTTGATGTCGTGTTGGACAATTACAAAGTTAAAGCGGTCTACGCCCCTAAAGTATCACACACGACGGAAACGTTCAAAGATTTCCTGCTCGCGGTCAAAAAACAAGGGCTAACGATCAAAGAAGCCAAAGCCGGGGTCACTATACCTCTGAAAGGCGTAACAGCATCGTTCGTTGGACCGGTCAAGCAATATGGCGACGATTTGAATAACTGGAGCGCAGTGCTTCGACTGTCTTACGGATCCAACTCCTTCCTGTTCACCGGAGATGCCGAGAAAAAATCCGAGAACGACATGATCGCGGCGAAACAATCTCTACAGGCAGACGTCTTGAAAGTCGGGCATCACGGGTCGGTTTCTTCAACGAATTCCGCGTTTCTGAAAGCTGTCTCACCTAAGTATGCGATTATAAGCGTAGGCAAAAATAGTTATGGACATCCCGCCGCAACGATTCTAAATCGACTTAAATCCGCCAAGGTCACGGCATATAGAACGGATCTAAATGGGACTGTCACCGCTGTAAGCGACGGCAAAAAAATACTATTCCTAAAGGTGAAATGATGGAACGAGGAATTGTCGACCGGTTTGAAAAAGAGATCGTAGTCATTGAGATTGGCGGAAAGACTAGGGACTTCCCTAAAGCTGTGCTTCCAAGGAACGTGAAGATAGGCGATTCAGTAATTCTGGAAAATGGGGAAATTCGAATTGATGCCATCGAAACCTCAAAGCGTAAAAAAGAGATCGAGAGTCTTATGGACGAACTGTTCGAATAAACCTTTTAAATCCAGCGCAACCTTTTCCGAATGAGCAGCGTCTAAGGGGTACCAATTGGGAAATGATGCTTAAAAATGCTGGAGGGAACAATATGATCCGTCAAATAAAGAAGCCTTTGTTGTTGCTGTTATTCATTGCGATATTTAGTACAATCGTTAGCGGTTCCGTTATTGCCAAAAATAAAACCGTTACAATCAAGGACCACTCTAAAAACAGTATGAATACAGCTACCGCCGTATCCTTGATCGTGAATGGACTGAAGCTGAACATCGATAACCTTCGTTTTATTAAAGAACCTAAAGCAAGCGATTATTATACGAAGGTGAACGACAATGCCCCCTATGCCGGAGACTTCATCATTGCGCAATTTAACGGGCTCGGGCTTTCGAAAGACGTTAACCCTAAATCCAAAGTGACGCGTGAACAATTTGCCAAATGGCTGTTCGGAGCATTGAGTCATAAGGGCGAATATGCTTGGGTCGACATTTATCAAAGTTTTGCCGATGAGAATCAAGTCACTAACGGTTACATGGAAAGCATACAGAAACTTCTCCTTGCCAAAGTCGTCACCCTGGACGGTAAACAGAAGTTTTACCCTTCTAGACTCATTACTTACGCCGAAGCGAACGCGATGATCAAACGAACGGTTAAGTACATTAAGGATGCGCCGCCAGTAGTATCTCCGAGCGACTCCGTTCTAAGCAACGCCAAGATTTCCATCGAACAAGAAACGGACGCCGTTAAGCGCGTGACGCTTACCGTATCGGCTCCTCATCCCGGATACGGGCTTGAGATTACGAGTATTGAGTTCGTAAAAGGCGAAGCTAAGATCCGCTACAGGGCCGTACAACCCGATCCGGATAAAATGTACATTCAAATGATCACGGAATTAAAAGCCGTCACCTATATCCCTTCTAACTACAAAGCGGTTCTAGGGGACGTTCAACCTACGGCTCCTTTTCCAGGCTAAGCATGAAAAAGGATGGATCTCGTCAAGAGATCCATCCTTTTTCTAATCCTATTAATAACGCAGCCTCGTCCAACTCCGGAATACGCCAATCTATTTCTTCCTGACCGTTCTCTCTGAGAAAAGCATTGCATCGCGAGAAGGGTTTGCTGCCCCAGAAGCCGCCATGCGCGGATAACGGGCTAGGATGCACCGAGTTTAACACGAAATGCTTCGTACCATCGATATGCCGACCTTTCTCTTGTGCGTGTTTGCCCCACAGGACGAAAGCAACCGGAGTCTCCCTGTCGTTCAACAAACTAATAATCTTATCCGTATATTTCTCCCACCCGAGCTTTCGATGGGAATTTGGCAAGCTCTCTTTTACCGTAAGGACACTGTTCAGAAGCAGTACTCCTTGCTTAGCCCAATGCTCTAGGAAGCCATGCTTAGGAATCGGACAACCGACATCATCTTGCAGTTCCTTATATATATTTCGTAGCGACGGAGGCAGCTTCACGCCTGGAAGTACGGAGAAGCTCAGTCCATGCGCTTGATTAGGCCCGTGGTACGGATCCTGGCCTAGAATGACGACTCTGACCTGCTCATAATCGGTTAATTCCAGCGCTCGGAAAATGTACTCGTTCGGAGGATACACCACATTTTCTCGATACTCCCCCCCTACTCTATCAAGCAGCTCGCAATAATACGGTTTATCGTGCTCTTCCTTTAACAGTGTTCCCCAATCATTATTCAATGCCGCTGTTATGTTCGTCCCCATACTCTCCACCTCTAATTCTCATTATAAAGGATAGGAATGAAACATGCTTAACGAAGGTGTCGAATAAGAGAAAAAAGATAGTGCTAGAACATCTTCCAATTATAACCAGTTAAAGGTATGATCGACTTACATCTTGTAAAATGGCGGACAGCTCAATTCGAAAGGAGGCGGCTGTTTATGGATATCTTTCAAACTCTCTCAGTCATCTTCGCTTTTGGTGTGTTCCTCATTTCATTGTTAAATTATATTGAAAAGAGGAAATAATCAGATTGGTTCATGTTGGCTGACGTGAATCCATACTGATAGAGAGCCGCCATTTACAAGATGTCGAACCGGATCACGATCGTGGTCCGGTTTTTGCTATGGTTTAAGTTGTTGTCTATTGTAAAAATATCTCTTATAGTAATGAAATACAGCATAGGAGGTCAGCCACATGAAGAAAATGATATTCTTAGTACTCGTACTAGCTCTAGCACTACCTTCTGCAGCATTGGCTGCGACAAGCACATCATATGTTGAAAAGCTTTACTTCGAGGACTATAAGTCGAAGGTTAAGGAAGTCAAAAGCGCTCAAAACAATCTAGCTAAAAACGTATGTCCGGAGGTAAACGTCTTAAATAAGGAAATAAAGACATTGTCCTCAAAGCTCAACGATCTTAAGAAACAGAAGGCAAGCAAGGCAGCCCAAGAGAAAGCCAAATCATCGCTAGATGCAAAGAAGAAAGCGTTAAACACGGCGAAAAAAGAATGTGCTGCTCAGGTGCAAGAATTTAAAGTCGCAAGTAATGCTACGCTAAAGGAAATCGCGACTCAAAAGGCGGCACTCATCCAATACATCAAAACCCACTTGGATGGTAAAGACAAGGTCAAGGAAAATGACTTCAATACTAAGGTCTACCTGGACTTAAACGAGATCAACAGATCATTCGAATACATATTGGAAATGATGAACGCTCAATAAAGGAACGAAATTGCCACCCCACCGGGTGGCAATTTTTAATCAGGGTTTCATGTTCTCGTTTTTGCTAGATCAAGCCACACCCGCGCGCTTCCGCGAACTATGTATAAGAATGCACTTGCCGGGAATCGATAATTCAGCAATTGTTCGTTCTGTGACATCATTGTACATAAAAAAAAGCCCTGATGCGGTAAATTACCACTCGGGACTCCCTGTGTACTATGTTTAGATATAACGAAACTGCATAAAACTAATGGTGCCGAGGACCGGGGTCGAACCGGTACGGTAGTCACCTACCGCAGGATTTTTAATTCCTGAAGCACTCTCAATAGAACCTATTCTACACTAAAGAAAGCTCGGATACAAATCCTTTAACCATGCGGGTTAAAGGTACTTTTTTATGTTCAGTACTTTCTGCGTTCTGGAAGTTGCATACGGAGCCATGTTAGCATAAATGTTAGCAAAAGTGCTTGGGCAGGAGCCAAGTGCTTCTGCTCCTTGCTAATCATTTTATTGAATAAATCGAGGTGCATTGAGCCGGGCGAAAAATGCAGAATAAAGAATATACATTCTTTCGATTGATTATCTACACGTGTACATCTATGTTATTAAATATTTTCATTTTTGATTTCTACTATAATATTCTCATAACTTGAATCTAATATCGCTTTGGGATTTTGATAATATCCAAGTTCTTCTTTTGTATATATAGATACACTACTAGAAAGATAGTCCTTCAATAACCTATCTGTAATATATTTATTGCTACGTAGAACTTCTAATACATCACCACTTAATGCCTTAACTAAATGATGAGTCCATATTCCATTATTCAAGATATCGCTTGAATAAGAGCTTTGTCCTGGTTGGCAAGATAGAAATGTTGCATAGTACGGAAATTCATTAGTTAGTAATATTAGCTCCTCATCATTAATATCAGTAATTTGGCTACGCTCATTTTCATCCTCAAAGCTTTGCGCACAAGCATCAATAAAAATAAGTGCATTTTCACACTTAGATTTTCGTAAAGGATCAAGTAGAATCTTGCTTAGGGAAATTGCAGTTTCTGCAATATGGTATTGATGCATGTCGTAAGTTGATAAGTAATTCGTGATACCATTATGGAAACCATGCCCAACATAATAGAACACTAAGCGATCTTCTTTTGTCAAATAATTAAATAAACCTCTCAAATCATACTCTAAACTACTTTTCAAAGCCTTTTCATCCATAAACATGTAGATATCATTTTCATCTACATTCATCGACTTAATTAATGCTTCTTTGAATTTAAGTGCATCATTAGTAGCATACTTTACCTTTGATACTTGATTCTCGTCTCTAGGAGCATAGTTTTCTATTGCTATAATAATCGCTAAAGTTTTTTGGGGCCTAGAAACATTTAATTTAGGTTTATATTCTGATTTCTTTTCTTCTAAGACACTATTAGAATCTTCTCTGATATACTTTTGGCTCTCCAACAATATATCATTTTCTGCTTTTTCTGTTTTGATCACGAAAATGGACTGTTCTCCACTTTGTATCCAGTTATAAGTTACTTCTGGGATTGGTGAAAGTAGGGAAATTGCTTTTTTTGTAATTTCAATAACCTGAAAATCAGTACTAAGTCCAACAATCTCGTTTGAAGTTGGTGAATTTTCTTTAAGTCCAAAAATCAATGTTCCACCATTTGTATTAGCAAAGGATGAAATAATTTTCGCTATTTTTTGTGGAACATATGGTACAGGATTAAAATCCAACGCTTCAGATTTAGGATCATTAAGTAATGTTTCAAGTTCATATTTTGTAATAGCAATGTTTCTTATAGGAATCCTATTAATTTCTGTTTTTTTCAGAAGTTGCCCAAATGTTATTTTTTGGGGTGCGTTGATACCATCTTCACACCAAAGTTCAGAATCTACATATTCAAGAACATCAAATTCAGAGGTTCCATAAATTAGTACTTGATCATTATCTGAAGGTCTAGCTACTACAGTTATCTCATTCCCATTTTTTGTAATACCACCAATAATACTATCTGCAATCTTATAAACGTGCGAACAGTCGTACTCCGGCAGTTCCTTTAGGTGTTCTATTACATTAGTTACCGCTCTCGGAATACGCTGTTGTATATACTGTAATCGGCTATATTCATGCTTTGTTAAATGATAGAATTCCGGAGGTAACTTTTTTTCATTGATCGCAGTCTCAATATCTGCAAAAGAATATATTTTTTGATTTTTTGCTTCACCTTCAAAATTACGACTTATTTCAAGAACTTCCTCTGGTATGTTGAACTCTTCCTGCATAAAGTACTTTTGAATCTCATCAACACTAGATCTAAGTAAAAAGTCTAATTTCTTATCGTGTCCTAGCAGATAGAAATAACGACATAAAACTTCAGACAACTTTAATAATACACTATTAGCATTCCAAGGATCCGTTACGTAAAGACTGGTTTCATTAAAATGAATATTCACGCTCTTAATAAAATCAATTTCTTTATACGTAATTTTAAGTTCTTTAGCCTGAAATATCTCTAAGGTTTCTATTTTGTCTTGTAGGTGGTTTAAGCTGTCTCTTGTATTAGCATCACTATGCTCATTTTCAACCCACACTTTAAAATATGGAATAATAATCTTTAATTGTTTTTTCAAGCTCGAACACACTTCTTCTTGAGTGTGAACTAGCTCAAATTCACTTTGTCTCAATAACTTTACTTTAAAGTGCTTTAAGAGTATTTCTAGGTTTGGATTTCTTTTATTTTCTGCACTGAGCAATATAAAACAATACTGTTCTTGAAAAATAGCCTCGTTACCATCTAAGAAATGTTTGAGAGAGCTACATTCTGTGAATTGATTTTTTGTATTTAACAAAAATCCAGTAGTAGCCCATTCTTCCACTATTTCAATATTGTCAGTACTCCAATTAACACATTGGGCTAATAATTCAGAATAGATAGATTGAATTTTTTTGTAATTATCATTCTTTATGTTTCCCTTATCATCAATATCCATCGATATTTTACTAAGCAATTCTAGGTAGTCCTGCAACTCGAACCTCGTTCTAAAATTAAAGAAGGCTTTCCAATTTGACGATAATTCGGGTCCATTGAATACGGGTAAATATTTCCCAGCTATAGCTTTTATCTCTTCTGTATTAAGAAATACAGAAGAGACAGTTTCACATTTTTCAGAAAGAGTTGGAATGCATTTTACGTTCTTAATAAACCATGGGACATAATTTTCGACTTCATTGCCTGTTATTTGTCCCGGTCTATTCTCGTTCCCCCAATATGCAATTGCTGGTGATTTGATCTCATCTGGGGAATAGGTTTCTATATAATCACACCAAAGTTTGTAAGCAAACATAGGACTATTTTCTATAAGTTGAATATAGTTCAGAGTCATCATACCTCTGAAAGAATTCGCTTTAAAAGTAGTTAGAAAGGGGGTGAATTTTTTATCATTAGTTTCAAAATATTCACTTTTAAATTCAACATTGATTAAATCTGATCCAGAAAGTTTATTTGGATATGATAATGTTGAAATTCCTTCTTGAACTCCAAGCATCTTAAAAAAACGTTTCCATTCATCCTTTTCAAGAGCATTTGCACAGTACAATTCATTGACGAAAATATCTTTTACTATTATTTTTTCAATTTCTAGTCTCGGCTTATAAAAATCTGAAAGAAAACAATCTTGAGCTGCCCTCAAAGAACCACTTTGAGTAAAAAGCTTTATTCTCGATAATTGTCTTATCAAATCGTCTTTCAGATTTCCCTTTCTATACAAACTAAATATATCTTGAATTGTCTGTAAGGCATTCTGGGAGGTTATATAACCATCGATTTTCGGGATAATATTCTGAGTTATATAGGTAATATCTGTTTTTTCTTTTACTCCTAAATTCTCTAGCCATTGTCTACTATCTGAATCTTCCAGAAGCCAGTTCTGCAATTCTTGATGCAGAAAAGATAACTCACTATTAGGGTTATCCCAGTTCTGATCATCCGCTGTAGGAAAACATACTTGATTTGGATAATTAATTTTATTCTTGTGATCCCAAATAAATGGAAGCTTCATGAGTGCTTCGTTCGAAATATCTGTAACCCTATCCGATTCACAGAGCTTCTTGAAATATTTTATAAGTTCAATATTATTAGCTGTTGAATGTGTAGAAATAAAATGTGTAGATAACAAAAATTGATGGATTTGTTTCCATTCAAAAAAAGAAGATCCCAGCTTTTTGAATTCAGAAAAAAAGCCATTATTTTTAGCAAATTGTTTAGTAGGGCCTGTCTCTTTTGCTTTGTCCTTATCAATAAATTTCTTAATAGGTTCTTCGCCAATAAAGTTCTTCTCAGATAGATATGTAAAATCAACTATTGTTTCTTCAATTTTAATTAACTGGCCTTCTCTAGAAATAACAAACGGAACATTTTTTAGAGCGTCTTTAATTCCTTCATTAAATTTTTTCCCCAACTCGTCAATGAAGGTATCTTTAGGTATTAATTGATATGCTTGAAAATGAAATTCAGTATTCACTAATTTTGAGATCCACTTAAACATCTCAATGGCAATTGTTTTAAAAAGCCATTGATTCCATTTTGAATCAGCATGAAGCGATTCACGATTAGCAGTGGTTAGAAAACTTGTATTAACAAGCACCGGAAAAGAATACTTAGTTTCATCAGTTGGTAAATATGAGTATAGAAGTTTTTCATGATTAGAAAGCTTTGTAATACTATCATCACTATCCAATTTGGCAGCTAGCGATAACTCTATAGAATCAGCATTCAGTAATTTATCAGGAATATTTCGTTCATCCTTTAAAGCAATCTTTACATCATCAGGAACTGTTAAACTTATAGTATTTATCAACCAGTCTACTTTCGAGCTTTTACCCTTCTTTAAAGATATTCTATCATTTCCTTTTCGATCGATTTCAACGGAAACTAATTCTGTTATATCAAAATTAATTTCAGAGATATTTTTAAGAAATAAGAACATGTTTAAGTTCTGAGATAGGCTTTGAGCAGCCTGACTCGTCTCATTCACATTTTTCATTTGAATTATCGTCGCAACATTTGCATTATTATCTTCAAGAAATTTATTGATAGGCTCAAAAATTTCTTTTAACTCTGTATATATCGGTATTATTTGCCAAGGAAATTGAAATTCTCGGTCATTAATTTTCTCCCAAGTTTCCTTTGGTTCTTCCCATTTCCATTCAAATGAATAGGTAGAGTCAAATCTAAAATATTCATCTTTTGTAAATATCGTTACTTTATCAGATTGTCCAAAAACCGATTTAAAACCAATGCCTTTATAGCCCGTTTTCGTTAAATCTGATTTTTTAGTTCCATTATTTACATTGCAAATTCCTTGAAGATCACGAGTAGTGAATGGTCTACCTGAATGAGCAACGACTAAGTTATCACCAAAAATTTTTATCCATACTTTTACATATTCATCCTCATTAGAAGAGTCATCTGCATTTTGTAAAAGTTCATAAATAAATCGCTTTGAATCTGTATATAAGTCACCTGATAATGCGTTAAGTGAACTAGCCTGGTTTACTGCTTGACTAGGGTTTGTATAATTAGTATTGTCCGAAAAAATTTTTTCAATATCTGTTTTTAAACTCATTTTAATTTTCCTTCCGTTCTTTTGCTTTCGGCGTTACGCCGTGTCAAGATGTTGGATCTTGTTCTTCACTACATTACCCAGCGTGCTGAGCAGAAGTCATTGTCATGCCTACTCATCAATAAGTTGCAAGAAGCTTTTTTCCACAACTAAAACATTTAAGTTATACAGTATTATCCCTCTCAAACTAGAACTGTGAAGAATTTCTTTTCTTACTTACAGAACAGTAAGAACTACATCTCTATTAAGCAGAAATTAGCCATGAACTACAGCGAGGCAGCATCTCTATTATGGTGCAGCAAAACTAATTCATTAATTACGAGAATATTGCCGATTTATTACAACCACTCTTTTGGTATTAAAGCATCGCTAGTATTATTCCTCCACCTAGCTACAATATGAATTTCTTCTTTAGGTAGTCCCCAAGCATCTTCATCAGCGTGTTCTATAACTATTATTTGTGTTGCATACTGGCGTAATTTTATATGAGTTTGTAATGCAGAAAATATCTTTTGTACTCTAATGATATCCTCCGACTTATAATCCCTTTCCTTTCCTAATTTATCTGGAAAATAAACTTGACTTGGTTGATCAAACACCAAAAACTGAGACACAGGATTCCAAAGTAATGATGTGAAATGATCATGCAGAGCAAGCATTGTGGAAACATGGAATCCCATCCAGTTTGCTCCACTTCCGATTTCCCATAAATAATCTTCTCTCTTTCCCGTATTTCGTTTTACAGTAAGATTCTTAATATCTAACTGCACTGGTATTTCAGAATCCTCTACCCCCAGCTTATCTGCATAAAAGGAAATACTTTTAGAGATTAGATTAATAATTGATTTTATTTTTGCATCGATACCTTTAGTGTCTACTTCAATTCGAAGTTTACGTATTCTTGCATCTAATTCGATTAGCTCTTGCAATAAACTATCATCTTCATGGATTAACTTATAATTCTCAAGAGAATTCTCAAGTCGTCCAATAAATCTGAATATCTCGTTTTCAGTCTGTCGAGCATTTCTTAAACTCTCCGACTGATTCTCTAATGCATCTTTTAATCTCCGTATTCGGTTTAAATTTTCCTCTAATTCCTTCAATTTGTTCCTGACTCTAACAATCTCTCTGTCCAACATATCAAATGAATTATTTGCATCATTAGATACCTCACTTAAAACTTTTGCATAATCGGATAATTTTTGGAGCTCGTCGTAAGCACTTGAATTTTGCGAACCACATAATATACAAGTTTCATTAGGCGTAACTGTATTTAAAAACCAGCCCACGGGTTCTAATCTATTTCTTTGAACACCAATTGAATCATGATATTGTTTTTCTGATTCAAATAGCTTGCGAAGCTTAGATAATTTAAGCCTTTGATTCCCAATATCTCTTGCAATAATTATTTCTTCATTGGTGATTTCTTGTAATTCATTAATAGCATTACTAGTTGCCTCTTCTTGTAATACTATTTTTCGATAATTGCTGTTATCGAATACCATTTTTAAAGCATACAAGTATTTCTCTGTAGACCATTCGTTAATATAATCTTGAGACTCCGGAATTAAGCCATACTCTCGCGCCCGCAAATAATACGATTTTAATTGATAGAACCAATTTTCGTTCATTTTTTTTATTTCATTGTATTCCCTTTCCTTTTTTGCATACTCTAGTTCAATTTCTTTAAGTTCTTGCCTTAGAAGTAAGGTTTTCTTATCAATTGCTCCAATAACAAGAGGGAAGATATTTCTTAGTCGTTCCTGGTTGTTGGCTGTGTCAGCTTTATAGAAAAGCGTATAAGGATTTGCAACAATGTGCTGTGGTTGAAACTGAAACGCGGAAAAATCGCGAAAACTTGCTCTTTTTTTTGATGAATCAGCATCTTGCTCATTTGTAAGTGTTAAATACGGCAACTGAACGATTTCATTTAATTTATTTTTTAGATATTCAACATCATTTTCAGCTGAGGGTCTTGGTAATTTCTCGATATCAAAGATACCCTCTTTAATAAACACTGCTGTACTTTGATTATTTTGACCCGGCTCTTTCCTTGCAATGAGCATCTCCGTATTTTCAATTCGTAATATAACACCAAACCATTCTGTCTTCTCTCGAATTAGACCAACAGGAATTGTACATTTTGAACTTCCCAAGCAATAATCAATTATTGGAATAATTGAAGATTTTCCTTTTTGGCTATCTCCGGTAAGTATGTTAATCTTCTTTAAGTCAAAACTTAATATTCTCTCTTTCTTTTCGTGATCTTTAGGCCATAAAATTAAGTGTTGAATTTTTATATTCATGTATTAAAACCTCACTTTTAGCAATGTACATAATTCCTGAAAAGAAGGCTGAGAAAACCATTGACCTACTCGTCTTGATGTTGAGATCATTTCTTTAATCTCACTATTATTAAATTCAGGTGATTTTGAACGTACCGGCAATATTTCGAAGTTTTCCTGATCCATTGTTAACAACTTACTTGTAAAGCCAAGGTTCAATGACCTCATTGAAACACCATGCATTTTCTCAACTCTATCTTGCAATCCCGCAAATATAGACTTATCTTCATTTATGACTTTATAAAGCCCCCCATTAAAGGCTCTCCTATGTGCGTTGCTAACGAAATTTTTATTAAAAATCAACGGTAAAACTAACATACAAAGTGCAATACTTGGTCCACGTAGTTCATCAGTTTTCTTGTAAAACTCATTAGCAAAATTGAAGATTGCAATTGCCCCTATAGCAATATTTTGTACGACATCATACTCGTGTACTAATTTAGAATCATTATTCATAATCCTCAGCCTCAATTAGAATTTTATAATCCGGATGCCAGCCAATCTCCATGGCATCGGCTAATCTATGATAACTACCTCTTGTTAGATAAAATTGTTCCGTTTGTTGTCCAGCTAAAGGCTCTCTATGATTTAAAGTTTGATGCAAAATATCTAATCCGCTTTCTTCTCCAAATGTTATGATATCACTTAGCTGTTTCTGTGCTTTTTTATATTTTTGTCTATAGACAGCATGAATCATTTTCCAACGATCTTTAAGAGCATCATCAAATTTGTCAATATCTTCTTTTGTTATATCTCCCAAAACACTCAAGCGAATGCGTTCAGAGGAACTCATTAAATAATCGTCAATTGCGTCTATTAATAAATTGTCTTCAGATTCAATTGCTAACAAATACAATTGTCTTACAAAAACAGCATTCGCTTGTTCTTGACGTTCCACATTTGTAATTGGTATAAGTGCTTTGGGTCTCTCAACAAAAGAATGTGTTTCATATCTAGATATTAGTTTGTGATAATACTCTATGAATGCATCTCTACCTAACCACGCTTGAATTCCATTTCTCCAACAACTCATCGCCGTAGAATGAACCCAGCCTAACAACGAATTATATACTTCATTGAAGGGAATATGATCTGGAATCATCAAGCGAGTTTTCATCTCACTCAATGACTTATCACCCGAGCTACCCTTTTTCCTATCACATACAACAATTTGCTTAATTAGATCACCAATTATCTGATCATTATAACTAATCACTTTATCTACATATGCTTTAATGCCCTGTGGTGTATTCTTTGCAATATTCCTTAGTTTGGAGATGCATTGCTTAATTTCATCAGGTTCTTTGGCTTTTTCAAGCTCTAAAACCAGACCTGACTCAATTTCCTTATTAGTAACCATTTGAAACTGGGTATTATTATAATTTACTTTCCCTGTAGCAACATCAGAAAGCCATATACCCAAAGTGTTCCATAAGTCTTTACTATGATCACCAAATGGGATGTTTGATGTAATGGAATGCTTAGCTTGTTCTCTAACATTTAGTTCAGCATTCTCTTTAACTTGCCTAACTATATCATCCTCAGTCTCAATACCAATTAAGGAACCATTTCCACTGCAAACCAACCAATAAAGCGCCCTCTCTGGTTGAAACAAATAACCAGCCATGCTACCAGGGGCAGAGTTCTTTGCTAATTTTATAGTCATACAGCCACCTCAATTCAATACAGACATATCTAGGTCCTCATTCGTAAGACTCACGAACTACATCTATTTACATTTCGATAAATAACAACATTTTCCTCCGAAACAAATGTTCGCCATAATTGAGTATTTTGAATGGAATGAAATATATATTATATCCCTGATACCTATGCATGATAGTTAGTCCTCGCGAGAGGCTCTACATGCATCGCATGGCCGTGCACATGCAAATGTGTAAGGCTCTTTTTGTATCCATCAAATCAACGGAGGAAAGCCAATGAACCCTTATCCACCAACAGAAAACATCCACTCTATTTGCTTAAAGTCGGATTCGCTAATCAATTGCCTTGCTTCAGGAAGCGTATAGTAATCCTCATAACCGTTTTCTTATAATAAGAAAGCAACACCTTCTCTGATAACTCTTCATTGGAAAGCTCCAGTAAAGACTTGTCATCGATCCGATAATAATGTTTCAAGTTACCTTATCGTAGAGAAGCCATAAAAGCAGAAATCCAGCGTCTTAGAATCAAGCGTGACGAAATTCTCGAACGCATCATCTGAACCAACAATTGCCGAGGACGAAGCCAGTACAACTATAATGCCGAACATGACGGAATTCTCGAACATACACACAAAAAAGAGCACCGTTAGCAGAATGTTAGCAAAACCGCTCCCCTGACACAAAAAAGGCTCCAGCTCAATGAGCTGAAACCCCTGAATGTTTGATATAAGTGGTGCCGAGGACAAGAGTCGAACCCGTACGGTGGTAACCCACCGCAGGATTTTAAGCTGGGATCTACAGTTTTGACCTACAGCTTTAAAATTTTCTGTTGATCGATAAACAAAGTAATGTCCCCGTCCTCCGAAACTTTGACTGCTATTCCACGTTTCGAGGCAAACTGGGCGGCTGTGGACCCTGTCCCGAAAGTCCCATTGTAACTCTGACCGGGCGAGACAGAAATCGTCTCACCGAAGCTGAGGATGTTTAAGTTCGAATCCAACACAACGGCACCGTCAATAGCGGACAACGATTTGATCAGATAAGGGTCCAGATCAATCAGATTGGCGTTCTTTTTGCCTTTCTTAATCGTCAGCAGACTTCTCCTTTTCCGCTCGGAATGCAGGAACCCCGTTCCCCTCAAGAGTTGAGCCGTTTTCGATTCACCTATTCCATGCAAGATATCCGGAACATCAATAAGTAAATAAACTGAGCTCTTCTGTTCCCGCGACAGATCGATGAAAGTCCTGAACAATCGAATGTATCCTTTGAAAGCCCGTGTCATATGTTTTTTAAACGACTCGGCGCCTAAAACCGCGTAGTACGGAAGCTTCGTGATCATCAGCTTCTGGAGAATGGAAGCGACGAACAGATCGTAATGCCTCATTTTCCAGATTCCATTGACGAGTGAGACGACCATCCTGCTTTGCGTATAAAAGTTCACTCTGTCGTTGTCCACCGAGATATATAGAAAGTCCGGATACTCCCTCGTTTGGTTTGCCAACTGAATAACCTCGATATTTTTGAGTAGCAGCTCCTTGTATACATTAATGACCTGGTTGACGCCTTTGCGTGTGAACTCGGGATGCTGCTTCTTCACCTTACGAAACACTTTTTGTTCAAGATCGCCCAACTTGTCGATCAAGTCCCCATAGACTTGCTCAAGCACGGCGTTCATATTATAAGTGAAAATGAGATCCTCCAACTCCGAGGAGATGCTTCTGCCGTCATTCTTTTTGCGTAGAACGCCGATCACCGCGAAGGTTTCGTTTACTACTAACGCCATCGAACGATTGTCTATTAATCTTAAGAACGCCTTTTCCCCATTAAACAGTTCCATGAACGGCTCAGCAGTGTCTAGCGGAAGGAACTCCATATTTTTGTCCGCGAAGCTCTTACGCGCCTTGTTTTCCGCCTCCTCTTGAAAATAAACAATGCCCAGGGTGACGGGGGCCGATTCATATGTCCGCGAGCTGATCTCGCTCAAATCTTCGATAAATTGAAATATTCTCCATTTGTCTGCAGGTACCGCTTTGTCATACGACTCGAAGATTAGAGATAATGATGTCTCTTTGATATGGGTCAAAAAAAGACTCTGATTGAAGATACCTTCCGAGGTCTTCAATTGGTTCTCCAGAATCCGGTTCGAAGCGTTCAGTAAGTCCCCGGCTATCTTGTCGTTCACAGCATGAATCTGGCGTGGAAAGGATGTGCTGGAATGAACGGTATATTCGTTCTCTCGATCCGTCATTTCCAGCTTCGTGACTACTTCAAAGCCCATAAACCGCGAACGCAGCTCATCCAGCCTTTTTACATTGTCGCTCAGCCATCGGATCTCATCAGTCTCTTGATCCTCCATCTTTCGTCTCTCCTTTGCAACGAATATTCCCTCTATTCTACCATATTCGACTCGAGTAGGTAGACAAATACAACTTCAGTTTGGATAACCCTAATTCATTAATGGTTTGCTGCTGCTCGCCTGACGGTAGTCCCATCAAATCAACTTAATATTAAAGTTACCACTTATACGCACATTGACATGACGATAAAAGATACGGAACATCGAATTAATGCTCTTTCTAAATCGGCTCCGAACGTACCGAAAACCTCGAACAGAAATGATAAAAGAAGCGCCGTTAGCAAACCCGCTCCCATGACACGAAAAAAGGCTCCAGCCCAATGAGCTGAAACCCTTGATATTCTTGATATTATGTGGTGCCGAGGACCGGGGTCGAACCGGTACGGTAGTCACCTACCGCAGGATTTTAAGTCCTGTGCGTCTGCCAATTCCGCCACCCCGGCATATTGAACGATGTTGACTAGAACATGTTCATAAAGTGGGTATGTATTACTTAAGGCAATTCAATTTTTCACTTGGTGGGCCTTGAGGGACTCGAACCCCCGACCAATCGGTTATGAGCCGACCGCTCTAACCAACTGAGCTAAAGGCCCCCGTCTCGGTCCAGAGAAAAGGTTGGTTGCGGGGGCAGGATTTGAACCTGCGGCCTTCGGGTTATGAGCCCGACGAGCTACCGGGCTGCTCCACCCCGCGTCATTTTTAACTTGGTACATTTATTGGCGACAAGTAATAATATACTACATCGGACAGTACTTCGTCAAGAACTTTATTCACTTTTCTTTTCTTCCGTTTCCAAATGTTTCTCGGTATCCGATGTTTGCTCCTTAGCCATCTCCGCCAACTTCTGTAGTAAGATATGCTGAGGCATATGCATGAGATGCTCAAGCGGCACCTTCATGTATTGCGCGAGCTTCACGGCTGTATCTGCCGATAAAGGCATTCTACGCATAGCTAACCCTCCATCCCCATTATTCCTAGCACTCAGCTTAGCATAGGTAATCGAGGATTGCCAATAGCTTAAGGCAAGTAACGAACGCCATACTTTCCCTTTCTCGAGCGAAACACTTCGATTTCCTGGGGAACGTCGACTCCGAACACCCAACTATCGTGCTCCATCCGCTGGACTAGGCATCCTGCCTGAAACTTGCTGTCGTATAACCTTGACCAGTATATCCATTTCATGTCGTTCCCTCCGATGTTTAGGTTGATATCTTCTGATGATGCTCATAGCATGCGCGGGATTATCATTTTTGAATCCTCCTTTCCCTAAAATCAAACAAAAGGGGCTGTCTCAAAAGATTTCGCTTTTGAGACAGCCCCTTATAACTTTAACTTTTTAATCGATAATTTGAACGGACTCTCCGGCCGCTTCCATTACCTTTCTTTTCTCTGGCGATATATCCCCATCATCGAATACCCCAGTAATCTCGCCTTTCGGATTCAACTTGATTTTCTGCAACAAGTCGTTCCCTTTAGTCTCCCATTGCGCCAACGCTTCTTTAACCGTCTTCTTGCCTTGAATGACTTCGGCATACGCTCTATTCCCTAGCTCGGATACCATTTGCAGATTCGGCTTCTCGCGGTACAACTCCTGATCCTTAAGCGTAGAGTTCAATTGCGGAGCAGGCTTCATCTTCGTGAATGCCTCCACGTTATAGCTCATGCCATCGCGTACTTTAACGAAATCCTTACGAGCGGACAATTCATAAGTGCTGCGGGATTTCAGCTTCGCCCAATCTTTTCCGTTCATGAACTTCACGAATTCCCAAGCATCGTCCGGATTAGCTGCTTTTACATTGATTCCGGATAATGAGCTTAAGTAGACGTTTCCTCCGATATCTTCCTTACCGATATGGTAAGGCATCGTAACGACATCCCAATCCAATTTCTCCATCTTCAACTTTTCGCTGTTGTCGTTCAATTGCTGGATTTCGTTGATCAGGCTATAATCGCCAACCGACATAGCCACTTTGCCGTTAAGGAACAATCTTCCTTGGAATGGGTTATAGAATGTGTTCTCGCTCTGCGGTTGATCGTATTGCATATCTTCTTGGCGCGGTGTGACGTGGTCATTATAAAGATCCGACATCGTTTTCCAGACCGATTCCCATTGCGGAGTATTTACCGTCATCGTCTCGGCTTTGTCGTCGAATACTCTCATTTGAAGCGGTGCGGCGTAAGTTTGCATATCCCAATAGCTATCGCCAGCCCCCCATTGGTTAAAGGAGAAGCCGAAAATCGCATCTTTACCGCTGCCGGATTTCAACCTTTTCGCTAACGTAAAAACTTGCTCCCAGCTCATGCCGTCCGTCGGGAAATTGACACCGGCGCTGGTGAAAATCTTCTTGTTGTAATATAACGCGGAAGGCGTAAACGTCGGCGTTAGAGCGTACAAGAAGCCATTGCCGGCGTCTTTAATGCCATCGATAACCGCAGGCACGAACTCAGTCGTATCCATTTTGTTTTCTTTAAGCATTGGATCTAGCTGCTTCAGCATGTTTTCGTTAACCAGCTGGTTAAGCATGCTCATATCGAATATCATTACGTCTACCGGATTGGAGCCCGTCATGATAGCTTTGACTTTTTCTAGCGGATCCGGCTGCTCCCGCTGCTTCGATTGATCTTCGAATTGCATTTCCGAATAATCGATAGCCGGAACGACTTCGATATCGATATTCGAATGCGTGAATTCGAATATATCGGTAAATTGCTGGCGGAACCATGTTTCGTCTTGCTTGCTTCCGTACATCGTTCCGACCCGCAACGTATGCCTGGTTTCCGAATCCTTGCCTTTGGTTGTGTTACAAGCCGCTAATGTAGGAACTAATAAAGACAATGTCAGACCGCTCAGCACCCATTTACGGATGAGTTTACGCTGTTGACTCATGCGGATTCTTCCCCCTCTAATGACTTCGGTTTAGTGATGACGATCTTATCCCCATCGAACTCCATGCTTGCTTTGTCGCCAATCGTTAATGCTTGTAAATACTCTTTAGGAATCTGCAACCGCCCTACGCGGTCAACGACGACGTACGCCTCGTGCACTTCTTCGTGGCTCTGCCCTTCGGATAACGGCAACGACAAGTCGAGGTTGGGGTTACGTTTAATGAACTCCGTACTCGTCAAACCATCTCTAATGGCGACAACCCGATCCACCTTGCCCGCTAGCGACAAGTCATGCGTAACGATAACGATCGTAAGGCCTAATTCCCTATTAAATTTTCTGAAAATGTCCATAATAATGTCCGAAGTACGGGAATCAACCGAACCCGTCGGCTCATCCGCTAGCAGAAGCTGCGGGCGATTGGACAGCGAGATCGCGATCGCGACCCGCTGCTGCTCTCCCCCTGATAGCTGCTGCAGCTTGTTATGCATCCGATCTTTCAGCCCAACCCACTCTAGCAGCTGTTTGGCGTATGGCCGATCTAACTTACCCGAGAACATCATCGGCATCTCGACATTTTCTAGCGCGGTCAAGAAGGGCAGCAAGTTGCGAGCGTTGTTCTGCCAGATAAAACCGACCGTATCGCGCTTGTATTTCACCAAATCCTCATCGTTAACCTTGAGTAAATTCCAAGGCCCAACTTGAACTTGGCCGGCAGAGGGGCGGTCGAGCCCTCCCAAAATATTCAGGAGGGTCGACTTCCCGCTGCCGCTGTTGCCGATGATGGCCATCATTTCCCCAGGTTTGACGGACAAATTAAGCCCTTGAAGAGCAACTACCTCCAAGTCATCGGCTTTGTAAATTTTGACAAGACCTTCGCAATGAATCATGGATTTATCGCTCCTCTCCTAGCTTAACAGCCTGATGAACCTTCAGACGCCTAATATGGGTAATCAGCAAAGCTACGCCGATCGTCATCATGACGGCTACGACGATATACAGCCTCATCGTGTCCGTTGCTTCGAATACGACTCGGAACGGCGGAACTTGGTTCGTAGAATTATCCGACGTCTGTAGGAACGGCAAGAATAGAATACTCGTTAGTTTACCGATGCCGATTCCTAACCCGATCGATAGACCTGCCGTGAATACTTGCTCCAATAGCAGCATTCCGGTCAATTGCTTACGCGACAATCCCATCGCGCGCAATATCCCGATCTGTACGACCCTGCGAGACAGATTGAAAAACCAGAACAGGACGTAACCGGATAGAGATACGATAATCGTAACCAGGAACCCAAGGCTCAGAATTCCGAAAACGCCGCCTCTTGCCGGATGTTTGCTCTGTGTCGCCAGCTCGCTCCGCATACTATTGATCGATGCAATCTCAATGCCTTTTTCCTGAAGTACCGGAATGATGTCGCCAACCTTCGCCTCAGGATCCATCTTCAGCCACACGTCATAAGGGATCATCGGTACTTGATCATAGATGTAATCCAGATTCGCGATCAGGAAAGGCGTTTGGTCCGGATATTGGCTCGGCCAATAAGGGATGACATCGAGAATGATGAACTCGATCGACTGCTCCTGGATGACCGTCGAAACCCGGTCTCCACGTTTGAGATCGAATTTCTTGGCCACGTTGGAGGAAATGAAAGCGCCCTCCGGTACTTGGCCTAACCACGCCAGATATTTGTATGGATTCGTATCGTACATATCTTTGCGCAACCAGCCGACACGGGCGAAATCGACGTTATCGATACCCATAATCATCGTCTGGCCCGCCGTCTTGCCGGAGATCGTCAAGCTGTTTTTCGTTTGCAGTACCCTTGCCGCATGTTCTACACCCGGCAACGTACGGAACACTTCAAACGGCGGTTCGTTATAATTGTACTTCGTCGGCGTCGGACGCGACCCTTGGCCGCCGCCGCTTCCGCCTCCGGAGCCGCCACCGCCTTGCGATTTAGTCGGCTGCTTTATTTCAGCTTGGCCTTCCCATACCGTCTGAACGACGACGTCCGCTCCGTATTTGTACATGATTCTCTCTTCGGAATTCAGTCCGATCGTGCGTGCCGCGGAAGAATTATATACGCCTAATCCGAGCGTTAAAATGAGCAAGATCATAAGCGGATAATAGGATTTCGACGAACGAGACAACTGCGTCAGCGTCAAATAGAATGGAACCGGCAAAATCCGTTTCCAGATCAAGTTGACCAGCTTCAGAATGAGCGGGAATAACCTTAGGAATACAAGTCCCGCTGCGAAAATGCTTAGCGCCGGTACGAAGAACAAGAATGGCTGGACGTTCAACTGATCAGTCGTCATGCCGGTCTTGAACGACACCATTTGGCGTTCGTTGAACAAATACCAGCCGTAGCCCGCTACGCCCAGTAGCAAGACGTCAAGGAACCATTTTTGCCAGAAAGGCTTCTGGTCTCCCCGCGCCATCTGACGCTTGTAATCGACAATCGAAGTCCGAGTGAAGATCAACGCCGGAATGACCGTCGCCGCGATAGCCACGACGACCGCCGCTACCCCAGCTAATACGCCATCCATAGAGAATCCTACCGGAATCGCTTTACGGTCCACGAATTGCAGGAACCCGCTCGCCGACCCGATACTTTTAGCCAGGAACCATCCGAAGAGCGGTCCGATCAGCAACGCTACGATGCCGAGCAAGGTCCCCTCCAGCAGGAATAACATGAAGATTTGCCTTGTGCTCGCTCCACGGCTTCGCAGCACCGCAATATCGGAGCGTTGCTTCTCGAGCGCTTGCTGCGTATTCATCGTGATGAAATAGAAAACCATCGCGATCATCGGCGCTGCCAGCGTAAATAACATCGTCTGCAATTGGATGCTATCCCGACGGAAATCGCTAAGCATATCCGCGAAGCTAATCTCCAGTCGAGTATCCTTTAACTTTTTGTATACATCGATGTCTACGCGATTAAGCTTGCTCGACAACGGGGAAAGCTGGCTTGTTTTGATCTCCCGAAGATCGAAGGCGGAATACCAACCTGCCATTTGAATCGGAATTTTCAGCTTGCCGGCCAAATCCTCTTGAAAAGCAGGTTCGGCGATATACAGATTGTTCATGAGCCCTTCCATCCCTTGGTACCAATAAGGGCTGCTCTCGTCGAGAGCTTTGAAGGAGCCGACGATCTGTACCCGGAGTGTCAGGTTCAATCCGCCGGATACCGGGTATAGCAACACGTCGCCGACATGGAGATCGCTGCGGAACATCGCTTCTTCCAACATGACCGCTTGTATCGTGCCGTCGGTCTCTACCCGGTCAGCGTACCATTTACCGCCCGCCATCTCCGTTTGTTCCTTCAATCCGCTGAATGCGGCAATCGTAAGCTTGCGAGTCCGGCTTGCATCGACTTTAGTCGGATCTTCCGGGGATACCTCGCCGCTACGCATCATTAAGCTGCGTTGGCTAACCTCGACGGGAAATCCGATACTCGTTCTTACATCTTCCTGAATATACTTATTAACGTCTTGGAAGCCTTCCATATCGGTCTTGCCATCGGTGGACTGATACCGGATGAGCATCGACCCTGCTGGTAAACCTTGGCTATTATCCTGCAACGATTGGGAAACGACTCGTTTAAGAGCGCCATCCGCATACATCGGAATACTCGTCGTAAAGGCGACTGCGACGAACAATCCAGCTAGCGTGCTGAGCGTCATCCATCGGGTGTTCCACATTTTGCGAAAGAGAAACCGAATAAGCGCGTTCATCGATTAACGACCTACGACTTTCTGTCCCGGCTTCAATCCGTTCAAGATTTCCGCGTCGGTCGACGTTTGTTGTCCGACTTCCACATCCACTTCGCGTTTGCTTCCGTCTGCTTCGACGACCTGTACGTAAGTACGAGCTCCGATCGTACGCAATGCGGCTAGCGGAATAACGACTGCATTTTCTTTACGGTTGACAATTATCGTGATGGACAACGGCGTTCCTCTGGTTATTGTATTAGGCAATTTTTCTACGTCGACCAATAAATAATCGTTTAAGCTTTCCACGGCTTTGCCTCCGGAACCATTGCCACCGTTTTGATTTTCTGTTTTAGGAATAGGCATTTGCTTCACTTTGCCCTTGATTTCATCGGTATTGTTGATGTCTACGCGAACTTCCATGCCCAAGGCGACTTTCTTTAAGTCATCCTTGGACAGTTCGGCCGCTACGACCAAACTGCTCGGATTCGCTACGACGCAGAGCGTATCGTATGCTTTGATTTGATCGCCCTCTTGAAATGATACCGAGACGACAGTACCCGAGAACGGAGCGGTTAAAGTTGCCTTATTAATATCCTCTTGCATGTCTACAAGTGCTTGGCGAGACTCCTCGAACATAAGCGTCTGCTGTTCGAACTCGATCGGATCCATCGAGTCTTTGTCGCGAAGCGTCGTTTTCATCTTCAATTCGCTCTGCTTGAACGCTAATGATTCCTTACGTAACGATTTTTTCATATCGTCGACATCTAATTCCGCGATGACTTGTCCCGCTTCGACTTTTTCGCCTGATTTTATGTATAGCTTTTTAAGCCTCTTACCTTCTAAAGTAAAATATAAGGACTTCTCTTGCGTGGACATCACTCTTCCAGATCCTTGCACCTTCGATTCCAAGGTCTTTGTCTCAACGTCGTATTTCGGCTTCTCCGAAATTTTCGGCAGCTCAATCGCCGATAAATCCTCTTCCTCCGGCTCGCTAGGAAGCATGCTGCATCCCGTGATCGCGACGGATAGTGCCAGCATGGCTAGTAGGCTCGCGCTCTTGCTTCTTCTATTCTTAATTGCTTTCCGATGATTTAACGACGAATACGCCGTCCACCATTTCATAGACATGATCTGCTACCTCCATAATTGTAGGATCGTGCGTCGTCATACAGATCGACACATTCTCAGTCGCGACGATTTCCTTGAATACTTGCATGACTTGCGCAGCCATCTGACTATCCAATTCGGCCGTCGGCTCATCAGCCAGCAAGAGGCTAGGTTTGTGGGCAATCGCCTTGGCGATGGCTACCCTCTGCTGTTCTCCCCCGGATAGTTCGTAAGGACGGTGATGCATCCTCTTGGATAATCCGACAAGATCCAGACAAGAAGTAATTCTCGATTTCCATTCCGCCCGCGGAGTGTTCGCCATTCGGAGCGACAATTCGACATTCTCGTAAGCGGACAAGAGAGGCATTAATGCATACGCTTGGAAAATGAATCCGATATCCTTGCGGCGCACTTCCGTGCGTTTATCGTCATCCCATTTATGGAAAGGGCGATCCCTGAAGAAAATTTCGCCTTCCGTAGGTGTATCCAGCCCTCCCATTAAGTTCATAAGCGTCGTTTTTCCTGAGCCCGAACGCCCTCTAAGCATGACAAGCTGAGAGGGAAACAAACTGAGGTTAATCCCTTTAAGAACGCGAATTTTCTGGCTGCCGACGTCGAAAGATCGTTCCACGTTGCGAACGGTCAGAAGCGGTTCTCCCACGGATATTTTACTTGCCGTTTCCTGTACCGGGGCTTCCGTTAGTTCGCTGTTTCTCTCTGTTGTGGAACTTCGGCCCAACCAAGACAGCATACCATTTCCTCCCTTACCAATCTCTTCATTGATTATAACGAGACGTAATACTGAAAAGTTACTGAAAAAATTAAATCTTTATCATTTTTTTAATTAAGAAATGTCCTTTCGCTTGGAATATTTTGTCGATGTCATCCGACTTTTCACCATTTTTTCGCTCAGCCCTTTATAAGCAGTGTTACTTTTGTGTATTATTAGAAGATATACTTGCTACTGTGAGGAAGGTTGGTCCGCTTGGAAACTAAGACGTCGTCATCAAACTTTATCAAAAACATCGTGGCCGAGGATCTCGCGTCCGGCAAAGTCAAGGAAGTCGTTACCCGCTTCCCGCCGGAACCGAACGGTTACCTGCATATCGGACATGCCAAATCGATTTGCCTGAACTTCGAGCTCGCCAACGAGTTCAATGGAAGAACCAACTTACGGTTCGACGATACGAATCCGGTCAAAGAAGACGTAGAGTATGTGGAGTCCATCAAGAAAGACGTCGAGTGGCTCGGCTTTAAATGGGACGGCTTATTCTTCGCTTCCGATTATTTCGGAGAAATGTACGAAAGAGCTCTTGTCCTTATTCGCAAAGGGCTGGCTTACGTCGACGATCAGACCGCGGAGCAAATCCGCGAGACAAGGGGAACGCTGACCGCACCTGGTCAAGAGAGCCCTTACCGCAATCGTGCGGTCGAGGAGAATTTGGATTTATTCCGTCGCATGAAGGATGGAGAGTTTTCCGATGGCCAGAAAGTATTGCGCGCGAAGATCGATATGGCTTCGCCCAACGTCAACTTACGCGATCCGATTCTGTATCGAGTCGTTCACGCGCATCATCATAATACGGGCGACCAATGGTGCATCTACCCGATGTATGCTTTCGCTCATCCGCTCGAGGATGCCATCGAAGGTGTCACTCACTCGATTTGCACGTTAGAGTTCGAGGATCAACGGCCGTTTTACGATTGGGTCATCCGCGAATGCGAGATGAAATGGGTTCCCCATCAATACGAATTCGCCCGCCTTAACTTAACGAACACGGTCATGAGCAAAAGAAAGCTTAAGCTGCTCGTGGACGAGAAAGCCGTAGACGGCTGGGACGATCCCCGCATGCCGACGATTTCCGGATTGCGCCGCAAAGGTTATACGCCTGAAGCGATCCGCGCTTTCTGTCGCGAGATCGGCGTAGCCAAGAGCTACGGTATCGTCGACGAACGGATGCTGGAGCATTTTATCCGCGAGGACTTGAAGCTTAAGGCACTTCGGACGATGGCCGTACTGCAACCGCTCAAAGTGGTTATCACGAATTATCCGGAAGATCAGGTAGAATGGCTGGACGCTGAGAACAATTCGGAGAATCCGGACATGGGACACCGTCAAATTCCGTTCTCCAGGGAAATCTATATCGAACGCGATGATTTCATGGATAATCCGCCACCGAAATATTTCCGTCTGTTCCCGGGTAACGAAGTTCGTTTGAAGCATGCTTACTTCATCAAGTGCGAGGAAGTCGTTCATGATGCGGAAGGCAACGCCATCGAGCTTCGCTGTACGTACGACCCCGAGACGAAGAGCGGATCCGGATTCACGGGACGTAAGGTGAAGGGCACGATCCACTGGGTTGAAGCTACCCACGCCGTTCCTGCACAGTTCCGTTTGTACGAACCGCTTATCAAGAACGAAGCGGAAGAGGAAGGCCAATCGTTCCTCGATCACCTGAATCCGAATTCCCTTGAAGTACTGGAAGGATTCGTGGAGCAAGGAATGAAAGAGTCCGCAGGCGGAGATAAATTCCAGTTTTTCCGTCACGGCTATTTCAACGTTGATCCTAAAGATTCCTCCGAAGGTCACCCTGTTTTTAACCGGATCGTATCCTTGAAAAGTTCGTTCGAGGTTTAATATTTAAATAGAGCTCCTGCCACCCTAATAAGGGAGTGCAGGAGCCTTTTACTTAGGAGATGGTTAGCTACGATGAGATCAAATGCTACACGAACGTTAGGAAGTATCGGAATAAGCATGCTTCTTATTCTTACGGTTGGCTGTGGATTTGGTACTGGCAGCGGCAATTCCGCCGAAACAACGCCCGACACTCCTTCCAACACGACTGGAGTTTCATCTCCATCCGCTAATCCGTCACCGTCTAATCCAGCCTCCTCTTCCGCATCGGCTTCTTCTTCAAGCCCTGCTAAGACCGCTGAGGATAAGGCGATTAACGACATCATCAGCCGAATGACTTTGGAACAAAAAGTCGGCCAAATGATCCTTGCCGGCATCGACGGAACAAAAATCGATTCCTCTATGAAAGCCATGATTGCTGATCAACATGTCGGAGGCATTATTTTATACAAAAATAATTTCTCCGATCTGGCAGGCTCTGTCCGTCTCGTCAACGAGCTCAAAAAAGCGAATAAGGATAATCCCGCCCCTCTCTTCATTAGCGTTGATCAAGAGGGCGGCAAAGTGAGCCGGCTACCAAAGGATTTCTTAGCTATTCCAACTGCGGAAAAGGTCGGACGAACAGGCAAACCTGAACTCGCCCAGGAAATGGGGGCAATCCTTTCCAATGAGCTCAGCCTTATGGGATTTAATGTTGACTTCGCGCCAGTGCTCGATATCAATAGCAATCCGAAAAATCCGGTTATCGGCAGCCGATCGTTCGGCAATGATGCGGAATTAGTAACGAAAATGGGCATTTCATTGATGAAAGGGTTACAAGAAGGAGGAACGATCCCCGTAGTTAAGCATTTTCCCGGTCACGGGGATACGTCCGTCGACTCACATCTTGATTTGCCCATCGTTCAGAAAACCGCCAAGCAGTTAGAAGCATTGGAGTGGATCCCCTTCCAAGCCGCTATCGAGAACGGGACGGATGCCGTCATGGTCGCTCACATCCTGTTCCCTCTCATCGATCCGGATGCTCCTGCTTCTTTCTCGAAAGTGATCATCGGCGAGCAATTGCGCGGCACTCTCGGCTTCGATGGGGTAGTCATTACGGACGACATGACGATGGGTGCAATCGCCGATCACTACGGCATCGAGGACGCCGCCTTGAAGTCAGTTCAAGCGGGAAGCGATATTCTTCTCATTGCGCACGGCTACAACACGGAGAAAAAGGTTTACGACAAGCTTATTGAATCGGTACAAAACGGACAACTCGAACAATCGAGAATTGACGAGAGTGTCCGTCGCATTCTGACTCTGAAGCACAAATATCAACTGTCCGATGACCAAGTTCCTACGCCGACCCTCGACGATCTCCCCAATGAACAAATCCGGCAATGGCTCACTCGTCTAAAATAAAAATATACATCAAACCGGTAAGATAAGGAGCATGATCTCCTTCCTTACCGGCTCTTTACCATGTGCAGCCATTATCCCTCTCACTCAGTTCGCACCAGCCTCAACAGTTTCTCCTCAGAGCGCTTCCTCCATCGAGCATCCGTATTTCCATTATCCCGTTCGCTCAGTTCGCACCAGCCTCAACAGTTCCTCCTCCGAGCCCCCTATCGAGCATCCCTATTTCCATTATCCCGTTCACTCAGTTCAAATAGATATCGAGTTACAAAGAATGTGACTATTTCAACAGATTCCTACTTAGCGACAGGGATAATGGGTAGAGTGAAAACAAACTACATACGCAAAAGTCTACCCTGAGCGAAAGGGATAATGGCCAGAGCGATACAAACAGCATACGCAAAAGCCCAACCTGAGCGAAGGGGATATTGGGCGAAGCAACAGGAAAAAGGAAAAGGAGCTGCATGAGCAGCCCCCCCTTGGCGAACGTGTAAACACTAACGTACTTCTACTTTACCTTTTCGATAAATAAGGGCACCGATACCGAAAGCGACGACTCCCCAAACTCCGAGAATCCCGATTCCCATCCAGAAGTCGCTTGTTGCGATCCCACTACCGTAGACCATACCGTCCCGGATACCATTCACGAAGTAAGTGAGAGGAAGCACCTGCGAGACCGGAACCAACCATTCAGGAAACCCGCTCGTGGGGAAAAATATTCCGCTTAAGAACATCATCAAGAAGCTAGCGATATTGGCCATACCCATATAGGCTTCGATTGATTTACTGAACGAGGAGAATAAATACCCCAAGGCATTAAAGGCTAGAGCACCGACTAAGAAGCCTACAATCAGCGTTGGAAAATCCAGATGCAGATTAGCCCCAAATCCGAGTACCCCTATCGCGGAAAGAATAATAATCTGCACGATTCCTAGAACGAACCGGACCATCATGCCAGCCACTCCGAACAGTCCCATTTTGACAGGAGTCATCCTCAACCGCTTCAGCAAGCCTTTTCGCCTCATTTCGACCATGTCCACCATTCCGAACAGGCCGCCTTGCGCAACCGCCAAAGCGATCATTCCCGTCAGCAGGAAATCTACGTAGCTCAAATCCTCGCTACCATTCGATATGGCTTTCGTCTCCAGCTTGAAAGTAGGTTGCACTTTAGAGACGGCATAATTGGATTGCACGATAATTTGATCTAGTATTCCTCTAACCGCTTGAGTAGTCGCACTCTTCTCGTTCTCCTTGTTCACGATCAATTCCAGAGTGGTTGACTCGGAAGAAGAAGGCAGAATAATAACGGCTTCAACGTCTTTATCTTTCACCCAAGCGTCGGCTTGCTCCTCGCTCACCGGCACATCCGACTTCCACTCAAATACCGGCACCTGCCGAAGGTAGCTTTCCAGCATATCCGAAGTCGCGTTCGCGCTTGTTTTTACAACGGCAACTTTTGCTTTGAATTCGCTGCTACCGCTTCCCCCAAATATAACCATGAAGATGACCATTAAGATGATGGGAAAAAAGAGATTCCAAAACCAAACCTGTTTCTCCCGGAACATCATTTTGATTTGCGCTCCGAACAGCTTGCCTAACTGTTTCCCCTTACTCACCTTAGTCCCTCCACTCTTTGCCCGTAAAGGCGATAAATACATCCTCTAAGCTCATTTCGCGAATAGATACCTGTTCTACTCGATATCCACGCTCTTTGGTAAATCCGAAAATGCCGTACAGGGTTTCCTCTGGCTGTACGGACCATAACTTGAGAGCAGACCCTTCCCTCGCCGTGCGTACGACCGTCGGTTGCTCCTTCGCTACGCCTTCCGTATCTATCGCCGCTTGTTCGCCGTCCTGAAAGAACAGCCGAACTTCCCGCTCTTTGGTTAAGCGGTCAATGAGTTTAGCCGGCGTGTCCAGCGTAACGATGCGGCCTTGGTCGACGATACATACACGATCGCTAAGCTTCTCCGCTTCTTCCATGTAGTGCGTCGTTAAAATCGTCGTTTTCCCTAGTCCCTTGAGCTTAAGCACGATATCCCAAATATTACGTCGCGCTTGAGGATCAAGACCGGTCGTTGGTTCATCCAGAAAAATAATTTGCGGATCGCTAACCATCGCTAGACCGATAGCAAGCCTTTGCCTTTGCCCCCCGGATAAGGACTTTACTCTTTTGCCGCGATGATCCGTCAAGTTAATCATTTCAAGCACTTCTGCTGCTTGTTTGGAGTTCGGATAGAAGGAAGCGAACAATTCCAAGTTTTCTTGCACGGTCAACAACTCGAACAAAGCGCTGGATTGTGGCTGAACCCCGATTATGTATTTGATTTGCTCCGCATTTTTGTCCCACGTCAATCCGTTAATGACGATCGTCCCGGAATCCGGCTCTAACATGCCCTCGATCATTTCCAGAGTCGTAGTTTTGCCTGCCCCGTTCGGTCCAATAATCGTAAACACTTCTCCGGCATCGACGGAAAAGCTGATTTCCTCGACGGCTTTTACCGTGCCGAACGATTTCCGTAACCCTTTCACCTCTAAAATGGACATGAATTCCTCTCCTTCATTTTCCAATTCCGCTTGGTTAGCCTTATTGTACCTCAGACTACAGTCTTACTCGACAGTCTGCGGTACGCTTTTGCTATCGGTCTTAAGACTGAGAAAACATATATCTAATCGACAGAAAAAAAATTGTCCCCTATCGCATATCTAGAGGACAACCTTAATATCGTTTCAATCCATATCCAGTTAATTCTTAATAATATAACTATGCGCACCACGCATACGCTCTTTCATTTTCTGCTCCCGATCCAATGTACGGGCAATATCGTCTTTAATCTTCATTGAGCATGACGTGCACAGGTGTCCTCTCCGAATCGGCGAGGCGCACAGATCGCATTGATCCATCATATTGGGGTAGTCAAACGTTGTGAGTCTTCCTTTTCTGATCCACGATCTGATTCTTTGAGGAGGAAGCTTAGTCGCATTCGCGAGGTCCTCCGTTGATGCCAAGCGATTACGCAATAAATATCGTTGTATAGACACCATTTGCTCATCCACGAGAGCCGCGCAACTAGTACAAAGATTTCTCAAGTTTTTCTGATATACTCTTCCACATTCTGGGCAATGGGCAACCATTAGTTCATTCGGCATATGAATACCCCATTTGTTGGTTCTATTGAACCAATAGTAGCATAGGTCTACGCTTTTTTCATCTCTTTTTATATATAAAAAAAACTACTCCCAATTAAGAGAGCAGTTTCGTCATTTCTGTTTTATTTACCGAACCCTTGAGGGTCACTGCGCCAGGATTGAAGCAAGCTTACATCCGATTCGCTGATCGTTCCGCGACGGCGCGCCTCTTCAACTAAGGCAGTATAGTTCGACAATGTCTGCAATTCGATACCTTCTTCACGGAACGCTTCTTCCGCGAGCGCGAATTGGTAAGTGAATATCGCAAGGACGCTTTGTACATCTCCACCAGCTTCAATTACGGCCAGCGCGGCTTTCAGCGAACTGCCGCCAGTCGAAATTAAATCCTCGATGACGACGACCTTTTGTCCTTCTTTGATGATGCCTTCGATCTGATTTTGCTTCCCGTGGCCTTTGGCTTTATCGCGAATATAAGCCATAGGAAGATTCAGCTTCTGAGCAACCCAGGCAGCATGCGGAATTCCCGCGGTAGCGGTTCCCGCAATAACCTCGGTATCCGGGTAATGGGCACGGATCAATTGTGCGAAGCCTTCCGCAATCGATTCGCGAATGGCCGGGTAGCTCATCGTCAGCCGATTATCGCAATAAATCGGTGATATGATTCCGGATGTCCATGTAAAAGGTTCGTTGGGCCGAAGATTAACCGCCCCTATGTCCAATAGATTTCCCGCAATCGATGCTGGTAATTGTTCCAATGAAACATCGCTCATGCTTCGGTCATCTCCTTCAAAATGTTGTCCAGCGCTTCGGCTGGGTTGTTGGCGGACGTAATCGGACGTCCGATTACGAGATAGTCGGTACCGCCGATTACGGCGTCGCGAGGCGTTGTAATTCTGGATTGGTCGCCCGTATCCGAGCCCCTTGGACGAATACCCGGAGTAACCGTAAGGAATCCGGTTCCGCAAGCTTTTTTAATCGCAGCAACCTCAAGCGGTGAAGCAACTACACCGTGAAGTCCAGCTTCGCGGGCTAACTTAGCATACCTTACTACGGCATCTTCTACTTGCCCCGCTATGCCGATCTCGTCATTTAGTACAGCTTGACTAGTACTCGTAAGCTGAGTCACCGCGATGATGATCGGAGCCTGATGCGTATCTCCTGCGGCTATCACATCTTGTACCCCTTCGGCTGCGGCAGCCATCATAGCCAAACCACCGGCTCCGTGGACGTTAAACAAATCCACGCCAAGCCTGGCAATGCTTCTCGCTCCGCCTCGAACCGTATTCGGAATGTCATGCATTTTCAAATCGAGGAAAACACGAAATCCACGCGACTTCAGTTCACGGACGACGGATGGTCCAGCCGCATAGAACAGCTCCATTCCAACCTTCATCCAGCAACCCGCACCCCGCAACTGATCGGCTAACGCCAAAGCCGCAGCGGCATCCGGCTTGTCGAGCGCTACCATGATCTTGCTCGCTGCCTCTTCCCGAGTAAGATTTGCCATTGTTAAGCCCCCTTGTCGATTTGAATTTCATACAGAAGCCCGATCCCCTAGCTGTTAGAGGACCGGGCGGCTAACTGTTATTATGATTGGAATGCTGGCATAGGCTCGCTCGAGAACCGTAGTGCTTGCAACATATTGAGCAGCGCGCTAACCGTATCTAGCGAGGTTAAGCACACAACCCCGTTCTCGACCGCTTCACGGCGAATCCGGAAGCCGTCCCGCTCCGGAGTTTTCCCCTTCGTCAGCGTATTGACAACGAATTGAGCTTGACCGGTACGGATCAAATCCAGGATGTTAGGAGAACCGTCGGAAAGCTTGTTCACGCGGCGAACTTTCAACCCCGCAGCTTCCAACGCATCCGCGGTCCCACCAGTGGCGAGCAGCTTGTAACCAAGGTTGTAGAAGCCTTTCAGAATCTGAATTGCTTCGTCTTTATCCTTGTCGGCAACCGTCGCGATGATCGCACCCGAATTCGGGATTTTCATGCCGGAACCGACCAAGCCCTTGTACAATGCTTTAGCATAATAACGGTCGCGTCCCATAACTTCGCCGGTCGATTTCATCTCAGGCGTCAAAGTTGGATCAACTCTGCGAAGCTTCGCGAAGGAGAATACCGGAACTTTAACCGAGACGAAATCGTCTTCCGGCCAGAGACCTTCTTGATAGCCAAGTTCGGTTAGCTTCTTGCCAAGGATAGCTTGGGTAGCCAAGTTAGCCATTGGGATTTTCGTTACTTTGCTCAAGAACGGAACGGTACGGGAAGAACGAGGGTTAACCTCGATCACGTACACTTTGTCTTGCCAAACAACGAATTGGATATTGACGAGTCCGATAGTTTTGAGCTCTTTGGCAATCTTAATCGTAATATCGATCGCTTGTTGCTTAATATCGTCCGACAGAGATTGCGGAGGATATACCGCAATGGAGTCGCCGGAGTGAACGCCCGCGCGCTCTACATGCTCCATGATCCCTGGAATCAAAACCGTTTCGCCGTCGCAAATCGCGTCGACTTCGATTTCTTTGCCGAGCATGTAACGGTCGATCAGAACCGGATGCTCCGGATTGATCGTTACGGCAATTTCCATGTAGGAAAGCAGCTCTTCGTCGGAATACACGATTTCCATTGCGCGTCCGCCAAGTACGTAAGATGGGCGTACAAGAACCGGATAGCCCAGCTCTTGGGCAGCGCCAACCGCCTCTCCAACCGAAGTTACCGTAGTTCCTTTCGGTTGCGGAACGTTCAGCTTGCTAAGCAATGCTTCGAATTTCTTGCGGTTCTCGGCTTCGTCGATGCTTTCCAAGGATGTACCGAGAATACGTACGCCTGCATTCGCAAGAGGTGCAGCCAAGTTAATCGCCGTTTGTCCGCCGAATTGCACGATGACGCCGATCGGCTTCTCTTGCTCGATTACGTTCATAACGTCTTCGAAGAAAAGAGGCTCGAAGTAGAGGCGGTCGGACGTGCTGAAGTCGGTCGAAACCGTCTCCGGATTATTATTGATGATGACCGCTTCATAGCCGGCATTGCGGATTGCCCATACGGCATGAACGGTGGAGTAGTCGAATTCGATCCCTTGACCGATCCGAATCGGCCCGGAGCCCAGAACGATAATTTTCTCCTTAGCGCTCGGAATGACTTCGTTCTCTGTCTCGTAAGTCGAGTAGTAATAAGGAGTCGTCGCTTCGAATTCCGCTGCGCAAGTATCAACCATTTTGTACACCGGTTTGAGACCTTGGCTAAGACGGTGAGAGCGAACGTCCGCTTCTTTAGTTAGAGCGCTGTTCGGATGGCCTTCGTTGCGAAGCTCGGCGATTGCACGATCCGTAAAGCCGTTTCTTTTCGCTTTATATAGCGTTTCTGGCGTCAGTGCCGGTTCGCGGCGGATAACATCCTCGAATTGAACGATGCGCTCGATTTTATCAAGGAACCACCAATCGATGTTCGTCAAATCTTGGATATGTTGCAATGTCCAACCGCGGCGGAACGCTTCTGCGACTAGGAACAGCCGCTCGTCGTCCGGTTTGACAAGGCGTGTCGTCAGAACTTCGTCTGTTAACTCGTCCGCGCCTTTAAGATAGATGCGGTGTACGCCGATCTCAAGCGAACGGACTGCTTTATGGATAGATTCTTCGAACGTGCGGCCGATGGCCATCACTTCTCCGGTCGCTTTCATCTGCGTACCGAGTTTACGGTTTGCAGAAGTGAACTTGTCGAACGGCCAACGCGGAATCTTAGCCACGATGTAATCAAGCGTCGGTTCAAAGCAAGCGTAGGTTTGTCCGGTAACCGGGTTAACGATTTCGTCCAATGTATATCCTACGGCGATTTTTGCGGCCATCTTCGCGATCGGATATCCGGTCGCTTTGGAAGCGAGCGCCGAGGAACGGCTTACGCGAGGGTTAACCTCGATGACGTAGTATTGATAGCTTTGCGGATCGAGCGCGAACTGAACGTTACATCCGCCTTCGATGTTAAGCGCGCGAATGATTTTCAGGGAAGCGGAACGCAGCATTTGGTATTCACGGTCGGAAAGCGTCTGGCTAGGCGCTACGACGATACTATCTCCGGTGTGAACGCCAACCGGATCGAAGTTCTCCATGTTACAGACGACGATACAGTTGTCGTTCGCGTCACGCATAACTTCGTATTCGACTTCTTTCATGCCCGCGATCGATTTCTCGATCAAACATTGTCCGATTGGGCTATAACGGATTCCGCTCGCAACCGTCTCGCGCAATTCTTCCTCGTTCGCGACGATACCGCCACCGGTTCCGCCAAGCGTATAAGCCGGACGAACGATAACCGGATATCCTAATCCATTAGCAAAATCTACGGCAGCTTCAACCGTCGTTACGATTACACTCTCCGGTACAGGTTGTTCCAACTCGCGCATCAATTCGCGGAACAGATCACGGTCTTCCGCACGCTCGATAGCGTTGAGCTGCGTACCGAGCAACTTGACGTTCTCTTGCTCGAGCACGCCTGCGCGCGCCAATTCAACGGCCATGTTAAGGCCCGTTTGTCCGCCGAGCGTCGGCAGCAAGCCGTCAGGTCGTTCTTGGCGGATAATCTGGGAAACGAATTCCAGATTAATAGGCTCGATATAGACTTTGTCGGCGATGTTCGTATCGGTCATGATCGTAGCTGGATTGCTATTGATCAGAACGACCTCGATGCCTTCTTCCTTTAAGGCTTGGCAAGCTTGTGTGCCGGCATAATCGAATTCCGCCGCTTGCCCGATGACGATTGGGCCGGAGCCGATAACGAGAATTTTCTTGAGGTCATTATTTCTGGGCATACAGCAGCTCTCCTCTCAGTGTCTCCGACAGTTGCGCTTGACGCGGACGTTCTGGGTTTGCGATCTTGTTATCGCGAATCATTTGCAAGAAACGGTCGAATAAATAGCTGTTATCGTAAGGTCCTGGTGCTGCTTCTGGATGGTATTGAACCGTGAAAGCAGGGTAACGTTTATGCTTCAAGCCTTCGATCGTTTTATCATTATTGTTGATATGCGTAACTTCAAGCTCAGTGCCGACGACGGACTCTTCCTTCACCGTGTAGCCATGGTTCTGGGACGTAATGAAGCAACGGCCGGATTCAAGTTCTTTCACCGGGTGATTACCGCCGCGGTGGCCGAATTTGAGCTTATCCGTATCAGCACCGCAAGCGAGCGCGAACAGTTGATGGCCAAGACAGATTCCGAAGATCGGGAATTCGCCCAATAGTTCTCGAATCGTATTCACCGCATGGGGAACGTCCTTCGGATCTCCAGGACCGTTAGACAATTGAATGCCGTCCGGATGCAAGCGGCGAATCTCGTCCGCTGTCGCATCTTGCGGTACGACGACGACATCGCATCCGCGTTTGGTTAACTCGCGGAGAATTCCGCTTTTCGCACCGTAATCGATAAGTACGATACGTTCTTTCTCGCCCGGGCTAGAGAACAAGCTTTTCGTCGAAGTACGAGCGACTTGATCACGCAGCAGAGCCGTAGCTCCGAGACGCTCCTTCAGTTCTTCGATACGCTCGTTGCCGGTCGTGATAATCCCTTTCATGGTTCCGTGCTGGCGAAGGATACGCGTAAGCATACGGGTATCGATGTCGCTAATTCCGGGGATGCCATACTCTTGCAACAATTGGCTGATTGTATATTGCGCCCTCCAGTTGCTTGGCACATCCTCATGCCGGCGAACCACGAAACCGTGGATAAAGGGGCGAATGCTTTCGAAATCATCGCGGTTAATGCCATAGTTTCCGACAAGCGGGAAAGTCATCGTGACGATTTGTCCGCAATAGGACGGATCGGAAATGACTTCTTGGTATCCCGTAATTCCGGTGTTGAACACCACTTCTCCTACGGATCCGCCCTCAGCACCGAAACTTTGTCCTGTGAACAACGTGCCGTCTTCCAACAATAATCTAGCTTGCATCCCAATCACTCCTTAGCGGTTAATGCCGTTCTCTTCTGTCCAGACAACCTTGCCATTAACCATCGTTAATGTTGGCCAGCCGTATAATTTCCAACCCGTGAACGGGGTATTGCGGCCTTTCGTGAGGAACTTCGCAGGATCGACTTCGCGTTCGTTCTCGAGGTCGATAAGTATGAGATCCGCAGGCGCGCCTACCTTCAACGTACCGTATGGCAACCGGAATACCCGGGCCGGATCGCTAGTCATTCTGCGGAGCAGAAAATCAAGGCTCCAGCGTCCCGTGCGGACAAATTTCGTATATAGAAGCGGAAAAGCCGTTTCAAATCCGACGATTCCGAACGGTGCTCTTTCCATGCCGCGCGCTTTTTCCTCTTCGCTATGGGGCGCGTGATCGGTAACGATAATATCGATCGTTCCATCCTCGATCCCTTGAATGCAAGCCTCTACGTCTTTAGGCGTGCGAAGCGGAGGATTCATTTTCCAATTGGCATCCATACTGTCAGGAATGTGCTCATCGGACAGTAGCAAGTGATGCGGGCAAACTTCAGCGGTTACCCTCACTCCGACCGACTTACCTAACCTGATCAGCCGTACCGACTGTTCCGTGCTGACGTGGCAGATGTGATAATGCACGCCTGTAGCTTCGGATAATAAGATATCACGGCCTACATGAATCGCTTCAGATTCATTCGGAATGCCTTTTAATCCATGCTTGCGGGCGAATGCGCCTTCGGATACAGCGGCTCCCTCAACAAGCGTATCGTCCTCGCAGTGCGCGATAATCGGCATATCGAGCGACTGGGCTAGCGCCATGGCGTTCTTCATCATTTGCGCGTTCTGTACGCCAACGCCATCATCGGTGAACCCGATTGCTCCAGCTTCCTTAAGCGCAGCGAAATCCGTCAATTCGCGTCCAAGCTCATTCTTCGTAATCGCCGCGTAAGGAAGCACGCGCACGACGCCTTCCGTTTCCGCCTTATCCAATACCGAACGAATCGTCTCCGGCGTGTCCATTACAGGCCGCGTGTTAGGCATTGGAGCAATAACTGTAAATCCGCCTTTGGCTGCGGACTCCGTACCGCTAGCGATCGTCTCCTTGTATTCAAAGCCCGGTTCGCGTAAATGGACATGCATATCGATTAATCCCGGCGAGATTAGCTTGCCCTGAGCATCGATGACTTCTGCGCCCGTTGTGTCAGGCAATGCCGAGCCTTCCTTCCATTCCGCGATAAGGCCATTGTCTACGCGTACGTGCTTGATTTCATGATCACCGGTTTCTGGGTTAAGCATCTTTACGTTAATAATCCAAGTTGACATGATCTTTTGCGCCTCCTCTGCTGTTGTGGGTTGGTGACGTTATCGACCGATCTCCGCTTCCTTTGGATGCAAGATCGTTACGCAATCAAGTTCGTCGATCTCGCTTAACAAAACGTCAATCTGCTCGTGCCGAGAGGTCGGCACATTTTTCCCTACGTAGTCGGGTCGAATCGGCAGCTCGCGATGGCCCCGGTCGACTAGGACAGCCAGTTGAATCGACTGTGGTCTTCCGCAGTCCATTAATGCATCCAAAGCCGCTCGGATCGTTCGTCCGGTATAGAGCACATCATCGATAAGTATGATTCTCTTATCTTTAACCAGTAGCTTCAGTTCCTCATCCGGGGAGATGCTGCTCGTTTCGGCCGAATAAGGCCGATCGTCGCGATATCGAGTAATGTCGAGCTCTCCGACCGCCACTGGTTGGCCTTCAATATCCAGAATTCGTTCAGCTACGCGTTTGGCCAGGTAAATGCCTCTTGTACGTATGCCGATGAGCACGCAGCCTTGAATGCCTTTATTTTTCTCGACCATCTCATGGGCAATCCGGGTAAGCGCCCGCCGTATAGCCGATTCATCCATGATGACGCGGGAGTCTGACATATCGATCCCTCCTCCTTTACGCAGTAATTGCACATAAAAAAACTCCTTGCGTCTTACGCAAGGAGGAATCAGTCAGATGAGGATATCGGTAGGCTCGCACACAGAACATGTCCATTCCGCAGAATCACTGCAGGAAGAAGCCATGTCTAGTCACGTCACCTAAGATATGTGTCAACGCTGCGCCACCTTGCCAGCCTCTCAGGACTGAGTTAAAGGTACCCGTTACATTAACAATAATTATCCCACGTTCGACATGAAGTGTCAAGGAAATCAGCCCGATTAAAATTCAAATTTCACGTCGGTTAACCGGCGTTTAATTTCATCGATTACACGCGCTTCTTCCGCTTCGCCTTGTGCGATGAACGTAACGGAAAATCGGATAAAATGGCCCGCGTCATCCCAAGGAACGGTTGAGATAAGCTTCTCGCGAATCAAATATTGGGAAAAGTCTTCCGCCGATTCGAAACGTTGTCCGCCCACGATACCTTTAGGCGCTTCAACATATAAGAAGAAGGAACCTTTCGGCTTCTCGGCGCGGAAACCGATCTCGTTCAAAGCTGCTACAAGCATATTGTGCCGACGGGAATATTTTGCGGAGATCGCTTCCGTAATTTGCGGATTGCTAAGTCCGTAAGCCGCAGCTTTCTGGATCGCGATGAATTGGCCGGAATCGTTGTTGTCTTTCACGTCTCCGAAAGCTTTGACGATTAGAGGGTTACCGGCGATAAATCCGATCCGCCAACCCGTCATGTTATAGGATTTGGACAAGGAGTGCAATTCCACCCCAACGTCTTTCGCTCCCGGAACGGACAGGAAGCTGAACGGCTTAACTCCGTCATAGGTCAACGCAGCGTATGGCGCGTCATGTACGACTACGACATTGTATTCTTTCGCCCAGGCGATGACTTTCTCGAAAAATTCAACCGTTGCCGTGGCGCCGGTCGGATTGTTCGGGTAATTCAGATACAGCAACTTAGCTCGTCGTGCGATATCCACCGGAATGGCATCGATATCTGGAAGGAAGTTGTTTTCTTTCGTCAGTTGGATGTTGTACACTTCGCCGCCGAGATATTTCGTATGCGTCCCCATGACCGGATAACCAGGCACCGTCATAATCGTAACATCGCCCGGATTAATGAATACCGTTGGCAACATGGCTAGCGCCGGCTTTGCGCCGATCGTATGAAGTACTTCCGTCTCTGCGTCGATGCCATCGACAGAAAAGACCTCTTTCAAGTATTTCGCGGCCGCGGCTTTGAATTCGGCAATTCCGTTATCCGCATATCCGCGGTTCTCGGATTTGGACGCTTCTTCTGCCAGTTTCGCGACGATGCCCGCATCGGCCATCTCGTCCGGCTCGCCAACGCCCATATCGATCAATTCCACGTCAGGTTGAGCTTTTTTGGCTGCCGCTTTCGCTCTTTTGATTTTCTCGAATTTATAAATATTCGTGTCCTTACCGTAGTTAGCCCCGCCAATGCGGCTTGCGAATAGTTCCTGAATAAAAGTCGACTGGTATTTTTCCACTCTCAAGTCACGACACTCCTTATAAGTCCATTAGTTTGCTACATTCTATGCTACAAACTATGACTTATTAAGTCGTGAACCTCCATGGATTTTTGCGCAGATCATTTGCAGAAATCTCCGTGCTCGCCCTCTGCCCCGTATATTACTAACGAGTTCTTAGAATGCTCAGAGCTTCTTCCATGTCCTCCGGAATCGGTACCGAAAATTCCAAATACTGTCCGGAGCGCGGGTGTTGAAAACCGAGAACTCCCGCATGCAACGCTTGTCCTACCATGCCGAGCGTTCGGCCGCTTTTGCCGCCGTATACCGGATCTCCGACCAGCGGGAACCCAATATATTTCATATGAACCCGAATTTGATGCGTCCGTCCGGTTTCCAGCTTCAACTCGAGAAGCGTATATTCATCGAAACGCTCGTCTACCGCGAAATGCGTAATCGCATGTTTGCTGTTCTTGTCCGTTACGACGTACAGCTTGCGGTCGTGATTCGCCCGACCGATCGGAGCGTCTATCGTCCCTTTGTCATGCTGCATTACTCCGTATACGAGAGCAAAATATTTGCGGGTTACGCTATGTTCTTTAAGCTGCTCCGCAAGCGATGCATGCGCCAAGTCGTTCTTGGCGACCATGAGCAAGCCGGACGTGTCTTTATCGATCCGATGTACGATACCGGGCCTCATCACGCCGTTAATTCCGGAAAGATCCTTGCAATGATGCAGCAGCGCATTCACTACCGTACCGCTTGGGTGCCCCGCCGCCGGATGTACAACCATTCCGCGAGGCTTATTAATGACGATAACGTCGCTATCTTCGTAAATGACATCTAAAGGAATATCTTCGGGAAACGCTTCCAGCGGTTCAGGTTCGGGCAAAGTCACGTGGATTTGGTCTCCGGCACTGACTTTGGCGTTCGCTTTCACCGATTGACCGTTTACGGAAACCGCTCCCGTACGGATCCAATCTTGAACTTGCGAACGAGAAATAGACTTGTCCGCCATCGCTTCCGTAATATGCTTGTCTATCCGTTCTCCGGAATTTTCCTCTTCGACTTGCCATTCAAACTGATTATCTTCAGACAGGTTGTTGCTCTTGGGGTTGTTCTCCATTGCCATTCGATTTATTCTCCTGTTTCATCGTCAGTAACGAATCCAAGATCACTAATGCTACACCGACGCAAATCGCGGAGTCGGCGAGATTAAAGATCGGGAACGTATACGAGCCAAAGTTAAATTGCAGAAAATCAACGACTTCGCCAAATAGCGCACGGTCCAGAAAATTACCGACCGCTCCGCCAAGAATCATAGCGAGTGCAAACAACAACATCACGCTGCCCGTCCGGAACGAACGGTGCAAATACCACAGGATTCCTACAACGACAATAATGGTAATGCTCAAGAAAAACACTCGTTGTTCCTGCAGCATTCCGAATGCGGCGCCTCTGTTACGGATATGAGAAATGATGAAAAAGTCTCCGATTACCGAGATTTTTTCGGTATTCTCTTCCACGTTAGCACTAATAATTTTTTTGCTAGCGTAATCGATTAGAAACACAACAACTGCGATGACATAATAAGACCAAATAGGCCAAATTCGACGTTGCATTCTTTTTCCGCCCTTCATCTGTTTCTCCTGCGTGTTGATTTTATCACATTGCCATAAGGAGCGTCCATGAAGTGCAAGTAAAAAACGACAGAGCCTCCATACTTACCCGACGATTGTCACACGTAAAACAACTCCATCTCGAGAAAACTATAGGCAGTCAGAAGATGAAGGGAGTGGACATCTTGACGAATCCGATTGATCAAGAACGACTTCATACGCTTAAAAGGCGATTACTTCAAGAACGCGGCGACTTGGAAAAGCGAGTGCATGGCAATAGCCATTTCGGCTTAGCTGCATCTTTACGCGATTCGACGGGAGAGCTTTCCGGAATCGATAACCACCCTGCCGATGTGGGCACGGAAATGTTCGAGCGAAGCAAAGATATCGCTTTGCTGGAGAAAGAAGCTTTCCGGTTGGAGCGTGTCGATGCCGCATTAAGCAGAATGGAATCCGGGGAGTATGGTCACTGTGTAACTTGCGGTAAATTCATCCCTATCGAAAGGCTTGAAGCTCTTCCGACCTCGATTTACTGCGTTGAGCATGAGCCAAGACAGGAACCTTCGGATAATCGTCCAGCGGAGGAAATGTTTCTCACCCCGCCTTTCGGACGCAGTAGCGTAGACGAAAGGGACGAAACCGGATTTGACGGCGAGGACGCCTGGCAAATCGTCGAATCTTGGGGCAGCTCTAACAGTCCGGCCATGGCCGAAAACAGCAACATATACGATTACGGATCCATGAGCATCGAAGCGGATGAGAACGACGGCTTCGTCGAATCTTTCGAAAGCTTTCTGGCCACCGACATTACCGGGCACAACTTGATGGTCATACGTAACCGCGCTTACCGCCAATACATGGACGCCAACGAAGGCGACCATCTTCTTGAACCCGACGAGTGGTTAGATAAATAAAAAAATGTCGCAGCTTGGGATAAAACTTAAATAAGAATAGGCGTGAGTGTCGGAACAAATATATTCTTCGTAAGAGTTTACGTCCGCCTCTTGAAGCCCATTGCCACGAGTAAATCTCATCAAGGCAATGGGCGGAGAGGAAGCGGCTGGAGAGAGATACATCTACGAAGGCTTGGCACTGAAAACTTCCCAACTAACCTAATAAGGATTAATCTCAAGCTGACGTTGAACGATGCGAACAATATCCGCAATATAATCCCCGACAATTGGCAAATTGAGCGCCCCGAGGAATTGCAGCAAGTATACGATCGTCGCGGCAAAGAACGTAAACCCGAGCGCAATTCCCACACCCCGCGATATTCCCGAGATAAAATTTCTCCATATCAATTGCCACGGTCGTTGCATTAAATTAACGTATTCCTTTAATTGCGCTTTCTCCATATCGATAGCTAAACGATCGAGCTTCTTGGATAAATACCCAAGCGTTCCTCGTAAATCTTTCGCTTCATGCGCCAACTTCTCCGTCGATTCCAAAGTCGCTTCTGGCGTTGTCTTCACTTTGATCTGATTCGGTTTCCCGTCTTTGGAATTTTCGCCCATGACCACACATCCCTTCAGGCGTCCTTTCCCTCTCTTACCCATTACCCGCCGAATGCAAAACGAGCTCTCCCGACTGCCTCAGGCTTGTAGCCTGAACAGCAGTCGGAGAAATGAGCTCGTCCTAAAATGTCTTCTTTATTATATTAGCTTCTTACTTAACTAATTATGCTCAAGAGACGATGGCGATTCCGATCGTTTTTTCGCCGGCTTGAACCGTCTCCGTGCTTGCCGTTTTTCCGAAAGACACTTCGTTAACAAGTACGTTCTCTTTCAGCACATGATCGAACGCGCGAAGAGCAGTTTCGAGATCCTCATCGACTTCTAATACAAGATCGATTCTTTTCTCGATTGGGAGATCTAGCTTCTTCCGGGTATCCTGCACCGCGCGGATCACTTCGCGAACCCAGCCCTCTTGCTCTAATTCAGGCGTGATTTCGGTATTCAGCGCTACGGTTAGGCCACCACCGGATGCGGAAGCGAATCCCGTCTTCGCTTCTTTCTCAACCAAGATTTCCTCGAGTTCAACCGTCAGAGACTCTCCATCCGGAGTAACGAAATCGAATTTGCCGGACTGGACAATATGGCGCGTCTCGTCGCTGGTCAAGCCCTTAAACGCATTTTGAATGGGTCCTACGTTTTTACCGTACTTTTTGCCCGCGACCTTCAAATTAAGCTTCAGGTTGAAGTTAACGAACCCGCTATCATCGTTCACGATCGTAATCGTTTTGACGTTAATCTCGTCCTTGATGATCTCTTCATAACCCGATAGATCGAATTCGCCGCTTAAGGAAACGAGCAACTCGGACAGCGGTTGACGCGTTTTCAGGCTCGATTCGTTACGGATGTTGCGAGCTAATTCGACCATATTCCGTACCGCCGCCATTTCGTGTTCTAATTTGGCGTCGATAACCGAAGGATCTGCTTGCGGATAATCCGCGAGATGAACGCTGCCTTTACCGCCAAGATTTCCGTAAATATCTTCGGAAACGAACGGCGCGTAAGGCGCGATCAGCTTGGACAAGGTCAAGAGCACTTCTCCGAGCGTCTGGTAAGCGGCAAGCTTGTTATCCGTCAGACCACTCCCCCAGAAGCGATCGCGGGAACGGCGTACGTACCAATTAGACAACTCGTCGATGAAAACTTCAATTCCTTTGGCCGGATTTAGGAAATCATTCACTTCCAAGCCCTTGGCAACATCGGCGATCAAGGAGTTCAAGCGCGAAATAATCCAACGGTCAAGCTTGTTATCCGACTTAACCTTCGCATGATCAGCAGCCACATATCCGTCGATCGAAGCATATAGCGCGTAAAAAGCATGTGTATTAACAAGCGTATCCACCACTTTGGATTTGGCTTCCGCCACGATCCCTTTGGAGAAGCGTTTACTGTTCCACGGAGCGCTATCCGCGAGCAATGACCAACGGAAGGCATCCGTTCCGAACTCGTCGATGATTTCCCAAGGATCGATTACGTTCCCTTTGGATTTACTCATCTTCTGGCCGCTTTCGTCCAAGACGTGGCCGGTCGAGATTACCGATTTGTATGGCGCTTTACCGTTATATAGCGTCGATACGGCCAACAAGCTGAAAAACCAACCGCGCGTTTGGTCGATCCCTTCGCAAATAAAGTCTGCAGGATACTGTTCTTGGAATTTTTTCTCGTCGCCGAAAGGATGGAAATACTGCGCGAACGGCATAGAACCGCTATCGAACCAGACATCAATAACCTCTGAAGCACGATTCATAGTTCCGCCGCATTCGCAACGCAATTGAATCGCATCCACGTAAGGCTTGTGGAGCTCGATATTTTCCGAGACATCGCCGATGGCAAGCGCGCGAAGCTCGGCAATGCTATGAGGCGCCTTCTCTTTTCCGCAGGATTCGCACGTCCATACGTTAAGAGGCGTTCCCCAATACCGGTTCCGGCTAATGTTCCAATCGACCAAATCTTCCAGGAATTTGCCGAATCGACCATCCCGCAGATGCTCCGGATACCACTGGATCGACTTGTTGTTCTCGATCAATTGATCTTTAACGGCAGTCGTCTTAATAAACCAGCTTTCCGTCGCGTAGTATAGCAACGGCGTTTTGCAGCGCCAGCAGAACGGATAGCTATGCTCCATTCTTTCTTTGTGGTGCAGCAAGCCGCGTTCGGACAGCATTTTCACAATGTCGATGTCGCAATCCTTAACGAAACGGCCGGCCAAATCCGTCACTTCGTTAATGTATTTGCCTTCATTGTTCACGACCATCAACATCGGAATCCCATGCTGACGGGCAACGCGATAATCGTCTTCCCCATGCGCCGGGGAAATATGAACGATTCCCGTACCGCTCGAGTCGGTAACATAGTCGGCATCGATAATTCGATAAGCATTTTCTACCGTCACGTATGGGAACAGAGGCTCATAAGTAAGCCCGACCAACTCGCGGCCCTTAACTGTACCTAGTGTCTCGTATTCGCCTTTCATAACTTTGTCCGCTAAAGCGGAAGCGATTATGAACACTTCTCCGTCTTGTCGTACACGTACGTAATCCAATTCGGGATTAACCGCAAGCGCGACGTTAGCCGGCAGCGTCCAAGGAGTCGTCGTCCAAGCCAGGACGAATTCTCCGTTTTCCTTAAGCTTGAATTTGGCTGTTGCCGTCAGGTCCTTGACATCTTCATAGCCTTGGGCAACCTCATGCGAGCTGAGTGTCGTTTGGCAGCACGGGCAGTACGGACTTACCCGATGTCCCCGGTACAACAGCCCCTTATCATGAATCGTCGCCAACACGTGCCACACGCTTTGGATGTAATTGTTATCCAACGTAATGTAGGGATCATCAAGATCGGTCCAGTAGGCGATTGCTTCCGTAAGCTCCCGCCATTGACGCTCGTATTCAAAGACGCTCTCTTTGCACTTGGTAATAAACGGTTCTACGCCGTATTTCTCGATTTCCTGCTTGCCGGAGATACCAAGCTGTTTCTCGACGCCTAGCTCAACAGGCAAGCCGTGCGTATCCCATCCCGCTTTACGGATAACCCGGTAGCCCGCCATCGTTTTGTAGCGGCTAACGAAATCCTTAATGACGCGGCCAAGCACATGGCCGATATGAGGCTTCCCGTTCGCGGTCGGAGGCCCCTCATAGAAAACGAAATTCGGTTTCCCTTCGCGATTGTCGATCGACTTGCGGAAAGTATCCTCTTGTTTCCATTGCTCTAGAATACGCACTTCGCGGGATCTTGCTTTTTCTTTAACGTCAACGCGTTGCATCTTCCTCATCCTTTCATAGCCAAAAAATAAAAAAAACCCGTCCCTGGAAAGGGACGAGGTTAGCTCGCGTTACCACCCTTGTTCCGCCCCTGCTCCTTCAAAGAAAGCTTGGCGGCAACTCGCAACGCACCGTAGCTCCCGGTTGTTGACCGGCTTCTAACGTAGTGCGCGTTCCTGATAACGGAGGACGTCCGGCTCTGCTTATTAGCGTTAAACCTATAGATTCAACGGCGTTCGGCAGCGCATCTCGGGGATGATATTCGGCACGTTCCTCACGCTGGCTCGCAGCTTCCGCCAGCTCTCTGAATTTCGGATGTCGCGCTTACTGATTCCCTTCTTCGATCGGGTATGGAATAATCGTATATCCTTGTTATACTTTTTACCGCAGCGTTTGTCAAACCCAGTTTCGCTCGATAACAAAAAAAGACCCTGAAGGATCTCTTTTGTTTATCGCAGATTAAGCTTCGATACCGCGCGGCTCGCGGCTATCCAACGAATCCCAACCATCCTGAGTCAACAATTCCATTTGCGTCTCGATCAGCGCCCGGAAACGCGCGCGATAGATCGTCGCCTGCTTTTTCAATTCCTCGACTTCCAGAGCCACCTTGCGGGACTTGGCCAACGCGTCGTTAATAATACGGTCAGCGTTCTTCTCCGCTTCTTTAACGATCAGTTGGGCTTCCTTCTTCGCGTTGCCTCTCAATTCATCAGCCGCTTCCTGAGCAACGATGATCGTTTTGCTAAGCGTTTCTTCGATGTTAGAAAAGTGGCCCAGCTTGTCTTGAGAAGCAGCAATTACATTTTGCAACTCTTTATTCTCGCGAATCATCGCTTCGTAATCTTTGATGATTTGATCGAGAAACTCATTTACTTGATCCTCGTCGTATCCGCGAAGGCGGCGTGCGAATTCTTTGTTATGGATGTCCAATGGCGTAAGTGGCATTGGCGCACCTCCTGGTTCATAATTTCCGTGTAGGCTTTTCAATGACTGAATTCGACGAAACCTGTGAAAATCCTTCTATTCCTTTACACAAATTTGCCGACCCTCACCCGGATTCTTCCGCTCTTCGACACGCCTTCTACTTCGATAACTTTAAATCGTCCAAAGCCTTTCATCGAAACGACATCTCCGGCCTTCAACGAATGTGAAGGATCTTCGATCGGTTTCCAACTGACTCTGCAACGCCCCGCCTTGATCGGATCGACGATTTTGGCACGGCTTAAGCGGAACACATCGCTCGCTACTCCATCTAACCGCATCGAAGCAACCGATAGTACTTGCTCCTCCAACTTCATATGGACTTCCCTTAAGGCCGACAAGGGGCGAATCGTAACATTAACGTCGATACGATGAGCTTGCTTCATATGACCGACGATGAAGTCGCCGATATCAACGGTTATAAGAGCATGACACCCTTCATCGCTAACATGCAGATCACCGATTTTATCTCGTTTAATACCTAAGCCAAGTAGCGCTCCGAGATAGTCCCCATGGTCCAGATCCGAAACACGTCGATCTTCTGAAGAAATATCAAGGACGACGATTCCCATATCCTCATCGTCTAGCTGTTTGTAGTCGGGAGCAATAATCGCCCTCTGACGCTCTGCCTGCTCAGAACCACCGGCAAGCATAACCTGGACATCAGGATTCCGATTGGCTAACGTAAATAAAATATGCGCTTGGCGTGGGTCAAGAAAATCCGTCCGCTTCGTCTCATGACGTTGTGCGGCGCGTTCGACCCATTCCCAAGCGCGATCAACGAAAGCTTTCTCATCAGGATGAAAATGCTCGTAAATTTCTTTATGCGACATTTTGAATTGAACTCCCTTACTTTCCGAACAAGTACTCCAGAACTGTCACTAAGCCTATGAGAACATATTTTAAAGCGATATACGCGACAATCGGCGAAATATCCAACATGCCTCCGATAGGAGGAATCAATCTCCGGAATGGTTTTAAGTAGGGCTCCACCAGTTTACCTAGAAACTCTCCAACAAAACTTTCGCGAACGGATGGTAGCCATGACATCAACACGTAAATAATGATCATGTATGAGTAGATGCTACCCACAATTCCAATAAAACTTTCTACTTGTTCCAACCTGGTGTCACCTCATTTTGGGATAGTCAGCGGCTTCATCAGATAATATCTCCGTGATCGTTCCCGACACTTCCACCGAATCCGGCGTGCACATAAAAATGTCTGGCCCTAGCTTAGAGATATGGCCTCCAAGCGCATATACGGTACCGCTTAAGAAGTCCACGATCCTGATCGCTTGATCCCTTCTTACCCGTTGCAGATTCACAACGACAGAGCGACGCGACTTCAACTGATCGGCAATCTCTTGCGCCTCGTCATAAGAACGTGGTTCCGTCAGAACGACACGAGAGTTCTTCTGAGAATGTATGCTCACAACATTGTTCTTTCCTGATTGTTTACGCGAATCAAACACAGGGGTTTCAATTTCTTGCTCATCGGACCCTGCGTACCTTTCACGGTCTTGATCTTGCTCTTGTTCTTGCTCTTCTTGCAATCCTAAATAGTTCAGAAACTTGTTCATGACACCCATCACAATCCCTCCTCTATCTCTTCTTTCCCTACCAGCACTGTTCCCAAACGCACCCAGGTTGCTCCTTCTTCCACAGCCACCTCGAAATCGTTGGACATTCCCATTGAAAGTTCCGTTAACGGTTCCTTCAGAATTGCCGATTCATTCAGCTCGTCTCTTAATTTCCTTAGTGCGCGGAAGACTGGCCTCGTCTCTTCAGGTTCGCTTTCAAAGGGGGCCATCGTCATAAGCCCAATCGGTCTAATCCGATCATACTTATGAAGAGCGATTAAGAATGGCTTGACCTCGTCTGGCGCTAAACCGTGCTTCGACTGCTCGCCTGATACGTTCACTTGCAATAAACAATCAACCTGAATGTCTAACAACTGCGCGCGATTATGAATCGCTTCAGCAAGCGACAGACGGTCTAAGGAATGGACGTAATCGAATTTACCGATGACATCCTTTACTTTATTGGTTTGTAGGGAGCCTATGTAGTGGAAGACGGCTTGTCCGTTTAACGTTTCCCATTTCGGTTTGGAATCCGGCCAGCGATTTTCTCCGATATGGGTTACGCCTTCTTGTATGACGGCTTGGGCTGTTTGTACCGATACGTACTTCGTTACGGCGATAATCTGGATGTCACTTCTCTGTCTTCCGCTTCTGATGCATGCTTGCTCTAACTTGTTTTCCACGTCTCGCAAACGGTCATGTAATGTCACGAAACGATCACCTCGATTTCCTTCCAAGCCAACTCATCATCCGTCCTGTCACTCCATTTTCCTTGCGATGGGAAAAGAAGAGATCCGTACGGCAGCTTGTACACCATGATGACATTTCGATGTGACTCGGCAAAATTCCTGCTTTTATCATAAGTTCTCGGTTTAAATGTTTCAAGTCGAGGTATGCGCGACCTTCCGATTGGGCTGGTTTGACGATTCGTGCATCCTCGTGGGATGAATTTCCGTTCCTTAGCTTACCTAATAACGGCAGCACATGCTGAAGCACATTTTGATCCACTTCATAGCAACAGCTGCCAATAGACGGCCCTATAGCCGCTAGTACGTTTTCTGGTTTCGCTCCGTAGACAGCTTGCAGCTTTTCAACCGTTTTAACTGCGATTTCGGTTACTGTTCCCTTCCATCCCGCATGAGCGAGCCCCAAGCTTTCCGTAACGGGATCATAGAAGTACAACGGTACACAATCTGCAAAATACATTGCCAGCAATACATCGGATTCGTTCGTAATGAGGGCATCCATGCTCTGAATCGCGTTATCCCGATGAAGCCTGCCGCGTCCGTAATCCTCGGAAGTTACCACATGTACCTCGTTGCTATGAACTTGTTCTGCGCAGGTAAAGGCTTCGAATTTCCAACCGAGTTCCTCGGTAACCTGAATACGCGATTGTATGACTGCGTTAGGATCGTCACCCACGTGAAGCGCCGTATTATGGGCTTGTCTTGTCGTGAATCCGGCGGTAACTCCATCCCTTTCACACCAAGAATGCAGCAATAACAACGGTGACTCCTCATCCTCTAAGCGTAATTGAAACGGCTCCAAAATCCACACCTCCGAACCCAGTTTACCACAGCTCCGCGGCAATCGGAAGAAAGGCGCCGCAGCGCGCTATCTTCCCGAATGTTGTTCCCCGTCTTCCAGCCGGTATACCTTAGCGTCATCCAAACGAACAAGAACGACGTCCGTTCCGATTTTTACGATATTTCTCCAAGGAATAACCACGTCGTTCCCACTGCCGAACATTCCGAACAAACGAGTGGACGTAGGCACCACGATAGAGTCGATCCTTCCTTGTCGCAGGTCCAGCTCCAAATCGCTAACCTGCCCTAGCTTTTTTCCATCCACGATGTTAATGACGTCCTTCGTCTGAAAATCAGAAATTTTCACTATTCCTCGCCCCCATTCGGCTAGGCAATCGTACCCCACTACACAATATATGAGCCAGTCTGGAAAAATGTACGGTCTTCAGCTCGCGCCCTCATATAAATAGTATGATCACCCCTCTAAACCCGTATAGCCATTATCCCCCTCAGTCAGTTTGTCTGTCCACGCCAGTTCCATATGCCCATTATCCCCTTCAGTCAGTTTGTGTCCACGCTAGTTCCGTATGTCCATTATCCCATTCATTCAGTTTGTGTCCCCACTAGTTCCGTATGTCCATTATCCCCTTTAGTCAGTGAGACTTTTACCGATATTGCACCCGATCCAGGTCCATAATCGCTTTATTTTTTTTACCGTTATTTATGTTTATCACTTGATATTTTTATATAAATTATGTAAAATAAAATAAGAACAAATGTTCTCATTGGGGTGAGGGATAATGCAAAGTTCGCAATGCTTCGAGCATTTTTGCAGTCTGTATAACTCAGAAGAAAAATGCATTGCCGCCTTTTTCGACGCCCGTTGGCCTACAGGTTTTTGTTGTCCGCACTGCTCACATCGCCAATTTTATTTAATCCGTACTCGCAAGCTTCCTTTATATGAATGCCGTGATTGCCATATCCAGACTTCACTTACCGCGGGAACGATTCTCGAGGGCAGCCGGACACCACTGAAGCTTTGGTTTCAAGCATTGTATCTTCATTCGCTACCAACCGGCATAAGCGCAACGAAATTAACATCAATCATTGGGACAACATACAAAACCGCCTGGCTTATCTGCCATAAAATTCGTCACGCGATGTCTTCCGCCGAATCTCGCGAATTGCTATCTGGAGTAGTTCGGGTGAATTGGGGAGTCTATGGCCATCCGTACAATCCGACCATATTCAGGCATCCTCAAGAGCAGCCTCTTCTAGCCGGCGGCACAATCGACTCCAACGATCAAATCATCCACCTCAAAATCAAACAAATTTCCGATAACCATCTCATTCATGACCGCATTACCCGCTTAGGCAGCCTTGCTTTCACCTCCCAGTATGTCGATCCCGCAGTTACTGATTTAACCGTCGTTACCCAGAAATTTAGCCGTAACAGGTCCAATGCCCTCATTTCACTCTGCAATCGCGCATCTAATTGGATGAATCTTGTGTTTAATGGCATAGGTCCGAAGCATCTACAATCTTATTTGGATCAATTTTGTTTTAGCTTCAATCGTGTTCAGAGCGGCGAGAACATTTTTAATAATCTTCTTCAATACTCCGCCTCTACCTCAACTTTGAAGTACCCTGAATTAGTAAGTCGTGCTAATCATTCCAAACTACATAAACGCAACTATTTCCACCTTCTAAGAGAGGCTTGCTAAAACAATCATGATTACATTATCTAAGCCATATTTTATGGCGAACTTTTGCGAATCTGCTAATTGAGTATGCTACCCTTTAGTAGGTGGTAGGTGCCACTCAATAACGGTCCTACATTGTTGAGTGTTACTTTTTCTGCATTACAGCTTAATGGTCTTATGTAATTCGGCAATGTTGAGGATATTAACTCTTAAGTGATGCTCTTTTGCGATTCTGCATAGTTGAAGGTGCTACTTCTTAGCGAGGCGCTTATAATACTTCGGCGTTGTCTGGGCGGGGTCGTTACTGAACGAAGGGGATAATGGCTGTAGCTATTTTTGGGGGATATAGGTTCAAATTCAAGTTTAGGTTCAGGTTCGCGCTCAAACTCAAGCGCATGCCTGTGCCCGTGCTATCACATCGAGTGTCAGTACCGACATAACAAAAAGAGAGCGAAGAAACATTCCTTCACTCTCTCGCTTATTTCTACGCTTGTACTATGTTTTAACATGTTTTTGCATTTGCTGGATCGCCGACTTCTCGAGCCTGGATACTTGAGCTTGAGAAATACCGATTTCGTCGGCCACTTCCATCTGGGTTTTACCTTCGAAGAAACGCATGGACAAAATCATTTTCTCGCGATCATTGAGCTTTCTCATTGCTTCCCGAAGAGCGATCTCTTCAATCCATTGAACGTCTTTGTTGCGTTCATCGCTAATCTGATCCATGACGAAGATCGGGTCTCCACCATCATGATAGATCGGTTCAAACAAAGAAACCGGATCCTGAATCGCATCCAATGCGAAGACGATATCCTCCTTCGGAACATTCAATACTTCGGAGATTTCCAAAATTGTCGGTTCTCTGGAGTGTTGATTCGTTAGTTGGTCTCTCACTTGCAACGCCTTATAAGCAATATCGCGCAAGCTGCGAGAAACTCGGATCGGGTTGTTATCCCTCAAGTAACGACGGATTTCCCCGATGATCATCGGAACCGCATAGGTCGAGAATCGAACATTCTGACTCAGATCGAAGTTGTCGATTGCTTTCATTAAACCAATGCAACCGACTTGAAATAGATCGTCTACGAATTCTCCACGGTTATTGAACCGTTGGATCACACTCAAGACCAGGCGTAAATTTCCGTTTACCAATTTTTCCCTGGCAGAGATTTCTCCTCGGGTTTGCAGAGCGAGAAACAGTTCCCTCATTTCGGCATTGGTTAGAACGGGCAGCTTTGAGGTGTCCACTCCACAAATCTCCACTTTATTGCGGGTCAAGGCAATTCCTCCCGGGGAGCAGCATTAATGTAAAGTATCTCCGGGTAGGGGTTTTTTATTCCGATATTTGATACTTATGGTACACGCGAAAAAAGTGAGAAAAAACCGAATTTTCGCGCAATTTTATACCATTTTATTAAATTCCTTGCGCAGTCGCTTAATAATTCGTTTTTCTAGTCTCGAGATGTACGATTGAGATATACCTAGCAAGTCGGCGACATCCTTCTGGGTTTTTTCTTCCCCGTCAGCCAACCCGAAGCGCAGCTCCATGATCGTGCGCTCTCGCTCGCTAAGCTTATCCAATGCTTTGTGTAACAATTTACGATCGACTTGTTCTTCAATATTGCGGTAGATCGTATCGTTTTCCGTTCCAAGCACATCGGAAAGAAGAAGCTCGTTGCCATCCCAGTCGATGTTTAAGGGCTCGTCGAACGAAACTTCTGTCCGCGTTTTGCTATTCCTCCGCAAGTACATCAGAATTTCGTTCTCAATACACCGAGATGCATATGTCGCTAATTTAATTTTCTTATCCGGATCAAACGTATTTACGGCTTTAATGAGACCTATTGCGCCGATGGAAACCAAATCTTCAATATGAATTCCCGTGTTCTCGAATTTACGGGCGATGTAGACGACTAATCGCAAGTTACGCTCAATGAGCATAGCCCGGATTGCGGCATCTCCCGTAGACAGTCTCTCTAATAAATATTCTTCCTCTTCTCGACTGAGTGGCGGGGGTAATGCCTCGCTCCCACCAATGTAGTAGACCTCTTCGCTTTTCCAACCAAACCAGAATAACAGGCGATAAAACGATAATTGGGTCTTTAATTTCAAGTTCACGAACATTTCTGTAGACCTCCTGTCACGCAGGTTGAGATGGAGCCGACGTTAAGGGGTCGGCATGAGCCATGTCGGGGTGGACAATGGCACGATACGTACCTTCGGATGACAAAGTTCCTCCATCTAAACCAATTAGAACCCGGTTCACTTGAAGAAGGGGATGTCCTTCCCGAGACAACAAAACCGCATCCGGCTTTACGGCCAGCATGAGACGGGTATTGCCATTCACTGCGCGATAGGGGACTAATCTAAGGCGATTTCCCCAAGGATATTCCTCCGCGGAGGACGTATCCAATTCAGATATAAGCAGGTCAGCCGACTCACCTTTTAACCGTTCACACCAGCCTTGAGGCAGTTGTTCTCTCCAAACGCTTGCCTCCATAATCATGACGGGGATGCGAGTTAACGGATCATACAGCCGATTGCCCGTATCCATTAAGGCCTTTATCTCCCAACTGCCTTCGCCAACCTTAATCTGAACATTCCAAAACAGTTGTTCCAGGTCTTGCCGTTTCCTGCGAGTTTCCGACGTGCTGCGGAACAACCAAAGAGAGAGCAGGAAGGTCATCACGAACAAGCCTAATTGCATCTGCCACTCTAAGAGCAAGCCTCCATCCGCTGTATACGTAACCCCGCCCCAAGGCGACTCCGTGGAGCGAAGCAAGTAGGACAGTCCGATTACACCGCCTAGCGTTGCAAAGTTCACCAAGTAAAAGGCACCGAAGTTACGGATAAATTGTAAAGGTCCGCCATATCCATAGGAGAGCAGTACCATTCCGAGAGACACTATCACTTTAGCTCCGAAAGAATAAAGGTACGGGATATGGGCCCAGAACATCGCAGCTGCATAGATCGCTCCTACGAAGGCGGCAACAAACACACGGCTTCTTGCTGGCCTAAGGTGGCGTACTTTTGCGGTAGTCAGCAACACGGCACCGTCTACGGCAAAATTGGTGAAGAACACTAAATCTACATATACGGTCATAGGCTGCCCCCATCCTTGATCGCCCGGAAAACGACGACGAAACGCAAGCCGGGATGGATGAACCCAGTATAATCGCTTTCAAATTCGGTGTCTGTCTAATCTTGCCGACCCTCTAAGCCTTTTTTTTGTCGATAAAAAAAGCTCCGAGTCCGCAATTGCGGACCCGAAGCTCTTAAAAGTCGTATGAATAGCCTTAACGATCGCCACGCGGACGATTACGTAAAAATGCAGGAATATCAAGTTGATCGCTCGACAAGCTTTGATTGCCGAAAGGGCGAAGATTCCCTGTCTGACGAGCGTCAGATGGGCTCGAGCTCTCGGTTTGAGGTTGTGCTTGCGCTTGTGGTTGCGATTGAGGCAATGGTGTCGCTGCTGGACGTCTTGTTGGACCTTTGTGCTCAAAACCCGTAGCAATGACGGTTACTTTGATCTCATCCTTCAAGTTGTCATCGATAATCGCCCCGAAAATCATATTCACTTCCGGGTCTGAGGCCGAAATGACGATTTCCGCCGCTTCGTTAACTTCGTAGAGAGACAAGTTGGAACCGCCAGTGATATTCATGATAACTCCGCGTGCGCCTTCAATCGAAGTTTCCAGGAGAGGGCTCATGATCGCTTTGCGAGCGGCTTCCATAGCACGATTCTCCCCGGATGCTTGACCGATTCCCATTAATGCAGAACCGCGCTCCGACATGATCGTTTTCACGTCTGCAAAGTCTAGGTTAATCAAGCCAGGTACGGCGATAAGATCAGAAATACCTTGAACAGCTTGACGCAACACGTTGTCCGCTTCGCGGAAAGCTTCAAGCATCGGAGTTTTCTTGTCGACAATCTCAAGCAATCTGTCATTTGGAATGACGATGAGAGTATCAACTTTTTCTTTCAGCGCTTCGATACCCAGCTCTGCTTGCGAAGAACGTTTACGACCTTCGAAAGTGAATGGACGGGTTACTACCCCAACCGTTAACGCTCCGCATTCCTTCGCCAATTCGGCGATTACGGGAGCAGCACCTGTACCGGTTCCACCGCCCATACCTGCCGTAACGAATACCATATCCGCCGAACGAAGCGTATTCGTAATAAATTCACGGGATTCCTCGGCTGCCTTTTTACCAACGTCAGGATTCGCACCCGCACCAAGCCCACGAGTAAGCTTATCCCCGATTTGCAGCTTTTGTTCAGACTTCGTCAAGTGCAATGCTTGCGCATCCGTATTCACGGTAATAAACTCTACGCCTTTGACGCCGTTCTCGATCATTCGGTTTACAGCGTTACTGCCGCCGCCACCGACTCCGATGACTTTGATTTTCGCAAGTGGCTCCATTTCAAAATCAAACTCCAACATAATTTGCTAACTCCTCCTTGCTTCGCATGAATGGTTCCTTAATAAGCGGCGGCTTAAATAAATTCCTTGAACATGTTTTTGAACCATTCAACAATGCCAGGCTTGGATGCCGTATTAGCGCTGCTACCGGCTGCTTTCGCTTTTGGTGCGCGTTTGGTTCCAACTGCGCCGCGTGTTCGAACATATTTGGTTACATATTGGATCATGCCAACACCGCTGCTGAAAGACGGATCTCTAACTCCGATGTAATCCGGCACAGCGATTCTAACGTTGGATTCCAATTCGATCTGCGCCAATGGAAGAACGCTTGGCAAAGAGACGGAACCCCCTGTAAGAACATAACCGTTAATTTTGTCGTGATAACCCAATCGTTTAACCTCTTGACGTACCATTTGGAAAATCTCTTGCATTCGAGGTTCGATGATATTCGCAAGATCGAGCTGGGAGAATTCCTTCTCCATGTTGCTTCCCACTCGCATGACCTTGAACTTCTGATCCTCAGCGGCATCATCCGTACGGGCACAGCCGTACTTCAGCTTGATTTTCTCCGCATGTTCGGTTTGGGTTTTGAGACCATAACAAATATCGCTAGTCACATAGTCTCCGCCAATCGGAAGCGTAGATACAGCTGCTAGACTTCCACCTTCGAAGATGGCAAGCGTTGTCGAGCCTGCACCAATGTCCGCTAGAACGGTTCCCATTTGCTTCTCGTCTTTGGTTAAAGCCATCATTCCTGACGCAAGTGACATCAAGATAAGGCCCGAAATACGCAGACCTGCTTTCTCTACGCATCTCATGAGGTTATGTACAGCTGCTTTTGTACCTGTAATAATGGTGCATTCAACTTCGAGTCGAACGCCAATCATACCGCGCGGATCTTGAATATCCGCTAATCCGTCAACTAAAAACTGCTTGGGAACAAGTCCAATGATTTCCCGTTCAGGCGGTAGGGCAACCACTTTGGCCGCTTGTAAAACACGTTCAATATCTTCTTCGCCGATTTCCCGATCTTCATTGGAAACAGCGACGACTCCGTGATTACTTTGCAAAGCGATATGATTGCCGGAAATCCCGACGTAAACCTCGCTAATTCCAATTCCGACCATGCGCTCAGCATGATCGACGGCATTACGAATGGACTGCACGGTTTGGTCAATATCTACAATGGCGCCTTTGCGAATCCCATCGGAATCTGCAGAGCCTACGCCAATGATGTTAATGGCCCCGTTGCTGATCTCCCCGATAATCACCCGGATTTTCGAAGTTCCAATATCCAGGCTGACGATGAGGTCGTTGTTGCTCAACCGGTGGCACCTCCCGTAGTTCAATGAAAGTGGCTGTGTACAAGGGATGCTTCCTCTACTTATTCCACATCCACGAGGTTTTCCCTCTTTTTTCTACAATTTTTTTAGTCATTTGTTGAGGATGCTATCAGACAATCTGAAAGAGTACCTATTTCACCCATAAATGAAATTCTAGCATTCTTTTCGATTATTGAGTAGAGTCCTTTTCCTTAACTTTATCGGCTTCTTGTTACTCATCTGTAACATTTTCCGCGGAATAGGGCAAATAAGTGTCTGCTTCCAACATAATTATCTTGCCGGGTTCCCGATTTTGCACGATATCGCTAAGATAGGCAATTTTATCTTTTAGCTTGTCTACTGTCGTTACGACTTCGAATCTAGAACGTGTAAACATCTTGATCCGACTCGGATAAGAGATCGAGGGATCGGGATGAATCTCCGACAAATCTGCAAGGAGATAATTAGGAAGCTCATCTAGAACGCGACATAACGCATTCAAGTTGACATCTTCCGGCTTCCATCCTGAAAGAATCGGCTTGTCTAGCAAATTACCTTCGGGAATCGGCAATGTCAAGCCATTGGACAAAACCGCTAGCAGCTGGCCGTTATCGGAAAGTTGAACCGCGACTTGCGGATATTCCTTCACTTCGACGCGTAGCTTGCCCGGAAAATTTTTGATGATATTAACGCTCTCGATGGGTTTCATCTCCGTTAGCCTAGCCTTAAGTTTGGCAATGCTAGGAACAAAAAAGGAATCCCCAGGCGTAACGCCGAGTTTCAACCCGACTTCTTCTTTGCTTAGATATTGCGTGCCTGTTATCTCTATCTCCGAAATCTCGGAAAGGGGGGAGCGGAAAAACAACACGATGAGAACGATGACAAAAAGCGCAATCAAGAGCCTTAACAATTTTCTCCCGCGGCGAGAGCGAGGAACTCCCCCTTCGCGCTTTAATGCGGGAATTCTTTCCGTCATAATCCATCCCCCCTTGTCCATCTCTTTCATAAAAAAAACCCGCAGCCGAAGTCGTTTCTGCGGCGGGGAACTTTCACCGTTAGCTGTAAACCTTGCTTATGTGGACTTCCCGGGTAATATTGCCGCCAATCTGGCGGAACATCTCTTCGATTCGATCATATCCGCGATCGATATGGTGAACCTGTTCGACGACCGTGCGGCCTTGAGCCGCCAGCCCGGCTATGACAAGCGCGGCGCCTGCGCGAAGATCGGTCGCTTCTACCCTTGCGCCATAAAGCTGAGGTACTCCCCGTATAAAGGCATTGTTCAGATCTACCCGAATATCGGCTCCCATGCGGCATAATTCATCCACATGCTTGAATCGTCCCTCGAATATCGTTTCTTTCATGACGCTGACGCCATCCGCTAAGGCAAGCAATGTCATCACTTGCGCCTGCAAATCCGTCGGAAACGCGGGATAAGGTGACGTTACAATACGATCAACAGCCGAAGGACGTACTAAAGCGCCAACCTTAATTATATCATTTCCTACCTCGATTTGAACACCTGCCCGGCGAAGGACGTGGATGAGCGAGGTCAGTTGCCCCGGCTGCGTATTCTCGAGGGTAACTTCACCGCGCGTTGCCGCTGCGGCAACCATTATCGTTCCCGTCACGATCCGATCAGGGATTACGTCGAAATCGCATCCATATAAGGACTCTACTCCGTCTATCGTCAACGTATCCGTGCCGGCGCCTGATACTCGCGCCCCCATCTGATTCAGAAACAACTGCAGATCCTGAATTTCAGGTTCTCTCGCTGCCCCGATGATCGTCGTCCGGCCTTGAGCCAGGACAGCTGCCATCATGATGTTTTCCGTAGCCCCCACGCTAGGAAAATCCAAGCTCACTTCGGCTCCTTTAAGTCGACGGGCGGAGCAAATGATTCTGCTGCCCTTCTCTTCTATATTCGCACCAAGAGCCGCAAGACCGCGCAAATGCAAATCAATCTTTCTTTCACCGATCGCGCATCCTCCGGGTTGATAGAGCTGAGCTTCGCCGAAACGCGCGAGAAGAGGCCCCATCAGAAATACCGAGGATCGCATTCTCCGCATCAGACTCTCCGGAATGTGAGAGGAAGTTGCGACCGTCGAATCGACCGTCACTACCGAATCCTGATGTCGGGCTTTACACCCGAGATCCCGCAATATGTCCAGCATCACTTCAATATCAAGCAGCCTTGGTACATTGCGGATCGTCACTTTCCCCTCCGCCAGCAAGCTGGCGGCCAAGATCGGCAAAGCAGCATTTTTGGCTCCATGGATACGAATGGTGCCCGAAAGCGGATTCCCGCCTTCAATCACCAAATTGTCCAAGGGTTTCACCTCCGGGTTACCGCTCACCCAACAAGAGAACCTCCGGTACTAGTAGGATTCCATAAGTTTGTTCAATAGTGCGTTGTACTCGTCGTATGAGCGTGAGAACGTCCTCAGCCTTAGCACCGCCATGGTTAACGATAAAGTTAGCGTGCAGTTGGGAAACTTCCGCTGCGCCTTCCCGCAGTCCCTTTAATCCTGCCGCTTCGATCAGCCTTGCGGCATGATCGTTAGGCGGATTGCGGAACACGCTCCCCGCGCACGCCATCTGAAGCGGTTGGGTCCGCAATCGGCGATCCTTGTATGAAGCGAGCGCCGCCGCGATTTCCTTGCGGTCTCCGTTCGCCAGACGGAATACCGCACGGGTTACGATCCCCTTCCGTTCGTGAAGAATGGAATGGCGATACGAGAATCCCATCTCCTCTTTCCCAAGCACAGCCCGACTTCCGTCTTCCCATATGATGTCTGCTGACTGTAAGATGCGTGAAATGTCCGATCCGTGTGCTCCGGCATTCATGTATACGGCACCGCCGACCGTCCCGGGAATTCCTCCCGCGAATTCCAGACCGGTAAGCCCCTCTTTGCCAGACATGACTGACAGCTTGATGAACGAGTACGAAGCCCCTACCGACACCGTCTCGCCATCGAAACGCGCATCGTCGAAGCCGTCGCCCAGCTTGATGACCGCTCCGCGAACCCCTTTATCGGACACCAGAGTATTGGAGCCGCGACCGAGTGCGCACCACGGTACGTCATAGCGCTTGAGCAACTTCAAAGCCGCCGCAAGCTGACTATCCGTTTCCGGGACGAGCAGTAGATCCGCAGGTCCGCCGATTTTCCAAGTCGTATGTCCGGCAAGCGGCTCATTAAGCCGTACATGGCCGATTCCGGCTTCTTGTAGCTCAGCGACCAACTGCTGCATGGCATTATCCTCCTAACGAGTCCTTCAAGGCTGCACGTGCTGTCATTACCGTTGCCACAAGTTCGGCAGTCACGATCACGTTGTATCTTATGACGGCTAGGCGGTGGTGGTGACAAACGCCTATTGCATGCTGTACGAAGGACTGAGTCGTTTATCTTTTTCTTTGAATACGTACAATCTGATCATAGATGGCGGATGCCGCCTTCGGCATGCCGAGCCCTCTTGAAGCTTGAGCCATTTTACCCCTTAACACTTTATCGCCCATAATGGAGCTGATCTGGCTGAACAACAAGTCACCCTTCAAATCTCTTTCCAAGATCAGCCGAGCCGCTCCGGCATCGGCAAGACTTCTTGCATTAGCCTCTTGATGGTTATTCGTCACATTCGGCGACGGAATCAGAATAGATGGAATCCCAAGCGATGTCACTTCCGCGAGGAACGATGCTCCCGCGCGACCAATGAAAAGCGTCGCCGCCGCAAGCACTTCGGGCATATTGTGAATATAAGGAAGCACGTGCACGCGATTGGAACCTTCTGAGTTCATCCGCTTCATCGCCGCGGCCGTATCGTTATAAAATCTTTCGCCGGTTACGAATACGAAATGAGTATCCGGTAGCTTATGCAGCAACGGTCCCATTTCCATGATCGCGTTATTGATCGCTTTAGCCCCGCCACTCCCGCCCACAATAAGCACGAACGGCGTTTCCTGAGGCAATCCGAGCGAGGAAAAGCCCTTGCTCCTATCGGCTTGCAACACCCTCGTCGCGCAAGGGTTTCCGGCAAATTCTACGTCCGGACATTTGTTGAATAAAGGAACGGATTCTGAGAAACTAACCGCTACCCCATCGACATACCGGCTCAGAAACTTATTCGTCAGCCCTGGCAAGACGTTCTGCTCATGAATTAGCGTCGGAATGCCTAGCCGAGATGCAGCATAAACGACGGGACCGCACACGTAACCTCCGGTACCTACGACTACATCGGGCTTGAATTTTCTGAGCAGTTGCTTGGAACGTCGCACCCCTTGAACGAATCGAACGACTGTCCGAACGTTCTCCCAAGACAGGGAACGCCTGAATCCCGTAATCGTTACATCTTCGAACGCGATACCTTGCTCTGGCACGATTCGGCTTTCCAATCCGCGGTTTGTTCCTATGTACAATAAGGAGGAGCCGGGTTGCTTCTCCGATATTTCGCGACCAATGGCCAAGGCGGGATAGATGTGCCCTCCCGTACCCCCTCCGGTTAACACGACACGCATGAAAGTCACCTCGAATATCGGGATAAATTAAGTAAAATGCCAAGCGAAGTAAGCAATAAGGTCAATGAGGAGCCGCCGTAGCTTACTAACGGCAACGTTACGCCCGTAATGGGAAGTAAGCCGATTACTACGCCAACGTTGATCAACACTTGCACCGCGAATATACCGACGATTCCGGTTGCGAGCAAGCTGCCGAAAGGGTCGGAGATCGTAATCGCCGTCCTCATGCCCCGCCATATGAGAAGCAGAAACAATAAAATCAACAAGGAGCCTCCGATGAATCCAAGCTCCTCCGCAATGATCGAAAAAATAAAATCTGTCTGCGGCTCCGGTAAATAATTATATTTTTGACGGCTCATTCCGAGTCCAAGGCCGACTAGCCCTCCAGGCCCAATCGCGTATAACGATTGAATGGATTGATAGCCTGCTCCTTGCGGATCTTGCCATGGATCCAGAAAGGCCGTAATTCGCTGTAGTCGATAAGGCGCTGCCGCTATTAAGCCTGCTAATCCGGCCATTCCTAACAAAGCCAAACCACCGAGATGGGCGATTCTTGCTCCTGCCACGTATATAGCCAGCAAGGTAGCTCCGACCATAACGGTTCCTGTTCCCAGGTCCGGCTGAAGCATGATCAACGCGAACGCCGCCCCCATAATACCAAGCGGCGGAAGTAATCCTTTTGTAAAATTCGTAATCTGATTTTGCCGCTCCGAGAGCAGCTTAGCTATGAAGAAGATCATCGCTAGTTTCATAAATTCAGAGGGTTGTATGCCGAACGAACCGATCCCCAACCAGCTTCGTGCGCCTCCGCGCACGACTCCAATACCCGGGATCAACACGATAAGCAGCATGCCAAAGCACACTAATAACGCAGGAACCGCCCATTTGCGCCAGAACGTATACTCCACGTTCATCATAACGAACATGGAGACGATCCCAAGCACGGCGAATACCAATTGCCTTTTCACATAGTAATACGAATCCCCATAATCATGAAAAGCTGCTACAGCGCTAGCGCTATACACCATCACTACGCCAATGGCTAGAATGCCAAGAGTAGCGGCGATCATCCACACATCGGGAACGGAACGGGATTTGGCCATGAACCGGACACCTCGCGGTTTGCAAAAGTGGGGACATGCCCCCTTCTACAACGTATGCGCCGATTGCTTAAAAATGCGACCTCGAACCTCATAGGATGGGAACATGTCCCAGCTTGCGCATGCAGGCGACAGAAGAACGATATCTCCCGGCGCAGCCATGGCGGCTGCTTCCACGACGGCTCGGCGAAGCGTTTGCTCGGCGTCCTCTACAGGTTCGACGATTTTCACGTTCGTTAAACCGGATAACGCGGCTACTTTGCCAATCTTCTCCCTTGTCTCTCCAATAGCCGCTACGCCTTTAAGCCGATCGCGAAACACTGGCAACAGCTCCATATAATCCGAACCGCGGTCCAATCCGCCAGCGATCAGAATCAATTGAGACGGCAACGACAAAATCGACATCGTCGTCGCCATCGGATTCGTCGCTTTGGAATCGTTATAGAATTTCACGCCGCCGAACGTTCCGACGAACTCTAAGCGGTGTTCTACCCCGCGGAAATGGCGAAGCGGCTCCACGAGTAGCTGCGGGTTCGCTCCGGCGGCCAAAGCGATGGCAATGGCAGCTAGTGCGTTAGCCGTATTATGGCGACCTGGAATTCCTAACTCGTCAACGCGGATGATTCGATTCTTCTCTCCGTCTTCGTCAATGCTGACGATCCATCTTTCCTGTTCGATCTCATTCTCGGCGGGACGAATCGAGGAATAAGGCGGATCCACCATAATTCCCTGCGTTAACGTCCGCGTTACGGAGAATGGAAACCGTTTCCCTTGGAAGTCGTTCGCTAAACGGCGACAAGTTTCGTCGTCTTCATTGTAAATGGCGATATCTCCGTTTTTTTGGTTCTCAAACATTTTCGCCTTCGAAGCGACATAATCCTCCATGGAGCCGTGATAGTCCAAATGCGTCTCTGCGACGTTTAGCAAACATGCGATGCGTGGACGAAACTCTGACGTTCCTTTTAATTGGAAGCTGCTTAACTCGGCTACGAGCCAGCCGTCTTCGGCAACCTCAAGAGAGGCTTCGCTAAGCGGCCGGCCGATGTTTCCTGCGACGAGCGGCTTAAGCCCGGCAGCTTCCAGCAACACGCCCGTCAACGTCGTCGTTGTCGTTTTGCCGTTAGAGCCTGTAATGCCGATAATCGGCGCCGGAGAAAGATGCCCCGCAACCTCGACTTCGCTTACGACTTCTACGCCAAGCTGTAACGCGCTGACAATAGGAGCCGCCGAATAAGGAATTCCCGGGTTTTTGACCAGCAACGCGGTTTCCTTCGTCACGAGATCGTCCGGATGATGTCCGCACACAACAGAAATGCCCAAAGCCGTCAATTCATCGGCTTCAGGGCATTGTTCCCGCTCTTTCTTGTCGTTGACGACCACTACCGCGCCGACGCTATGAAACAGTTTAGCTGCGGCAACGCCGCTTCTTGCCAAGCCGAGAACGACGACGTGTCGTCCCCGGTAGGATGTTAGTTGCATCATCTCGCAATAGCCCCTTTTGTCGCTTAACTCATCTTATACAATAATAAGCCTGCCCCGGCCAGCAACAAGCCGACGAACCAGAAGGTAGTGACGACCCGCCACTCCGACCAGCCCGATAACTCGAAGTGGTGATGGATCGGACTCATTTTGAAAACACGCTTGCCTCGCGTCTTGAATGATCCGACCTGAATGATGACGGACAGCATTTCAAAGACGAAGACACCCCCGATGACGATGAGCAGCAGCTCCGTTTTCGTCAAAATCGCAACGGCAGCAATCCCTCCGCCAAGTCCCAACGACCCGGTGTCGCCCATGAAAATTTTCGCGGGATGTGCATTATACACTAGAAAACCGAGCACCGCGCCCACGACGGCTGCGCTAAATACGGCCGATTGCGGCTGCGTGGCTTCCAAGGCAATGATCGCATAAGCTCCGAAAGCCAAGGCGCTTGTCCCGGATAAGAGCCCATCCAACCCGTCCGTGAAATTCACGGCATTCGTCGAACCGAGGAACATAATGACAACAAGCAAGTAATAGGACCATCCCAAATCGAAGGACCAGTCCGTTCCCGGAACGGAAACGATTGTACTATGGTTCATTTTGTATAAAATATAACAGAAAATAGCCGAAAAAAGGAGTTGCCCGAATAATTTCTGCTTAGCGGTCAAACCTAGCGAGCGTTTAAATACGATTTTAATGTAATCATCAAGAAAACCGACGAGTCCGAATCCTAAGCAAGCCGTGAGCAATGCCCAGTATTCCAGTCCCTGGTCGGCGAACTTTAGAAAAGCGAGCGTTAAAGCTACCAAGATGATAATTCCGCCCATCGTTGGCGTGCCTGATTTCTTCAGATGGGACTCTGGTCCGTCCGTGCGAACCTGCTGTCCGAATTTCAGCCTGCGCAGGAGCGGAATGAACAACGGTCCGAATAAAACCGCAAGCACGAAGGAAACGCCTAAAGTCCAAATAATCGATGTATAGTCCATTCCCCTACTCCCCGGCTCCTTTCTGCAATTTCTTCACGACTTCTTCCAGTCGCATTCCGCGAGAAGCCTTCACAAGCACCAAATCATCCGATGCCAGCTCCCCGACCAAATAGTCGGCCAACGCTTCTTTCTCTTCGAAATAACGTACTCGGCCTTCCGAATAATTCGGCTTCGCTTCCTCGTACGTTTGTCGTGACAGCGGACCGTAGAGAAGGACATTGTCCGCCTTCGAATCGGTTAAGTAGCGTCCGATTTCTCCGTGTAGGGCGACCTCGTCCGCGCCAAGCTCAAGCATGTCTCCAAGCACGATCCACTTGCGACGGTATCCCGACAGCTCGGCAACCAGATGGATGGCCGCTTTAACCGAGGTTGGACTGGCATTATACGCATCGTTGAGGACGACGGCACCGTTGGACGCAACGCTCCGTTCGATTCTCATGCCAGTCAGCTTCGTCGCTTTAAGCCCTTCGCCAATCTCCTCGAACGTCAATCCGAGCAACCGTCCGACCGCGACGGCAGCCAATGCGTTAACCGCGTTGTGTCTGCCGGGCACGGGCAGCTCATATTGGGATTCCGATTCGCCGCTGACCGTAAATTGCGTTCCTTCGGTACTTACCCGAATGTAACGCGCGATCCAATCGCAGTCCGGATTCTCGCCGAAGGTCACAAGTTGAATCGGCTTATCGAGGTTAAGTGCCGCCAACTCTTCCGCGATCAAAGGCTCATCGCCGTAATAGACGAGCGTGCCCGACAGCTTCAGTCCTTCTGTAATTTCCAGCTTCGCACGGGCAATATTTCTCCGTGATCCAAGCTGCAACAGATGGGACTCCCCTATATTGGTAATGATCGCGATGTCCGGCTTCGCCAAGGAAGACAATAATGATATTTCCCCCTGCCCGCTCATCCCCATCTCCAATACGAGCAATTCCGTATCTTTAGGCGCGCTTAGGATCGTAAGCGGCAATCCGATATGATTATTGAAGTTCCCCTCGGTTTTATGTACGAGGTACCGGGTCGATAGAACCGAAGTTACTAAATCTTTGGTCGTCGTTTTCCCATTGCTTCCGGTTACGGCTACGACTTTCACGGCTAATCCGCCGTTCAAGTAACCGACCGCCAATGCTTGCAGAGCCTCCAGCGTATCTTCGACCAAGATTAGCGGAATATCGAGCTCCGGCAAGGGTACTGCGCTTTCCCACAATGCGGCGCTAGCGCCGGCATCCTTAGCGATTTGAATATAGTCGTGCCCATCGAATCGTTCGCCCTTCAAAGGCACGAACAGTTGTCCGGGTTTAATCTTGCGCGTATCCGTCGAGACGCCGGATAACAAGATGTTATCGTTCGCCGATAAACCTTGTATCCCTATGGCGCCGCTCCATTCGGCCACTTCGCGAACCGTTGCCTGCATCACTTCATTCGACTCCTTATAGCTTCTTTCGCCACTAGGCGGTCATCGAAATCATGCGTGACTCCGCCGATAATTTGATAGGTTTCATGGCCTTTCCCCGCAATCAATACTACATCGCCGGGGCTTGCCATTTCAACCGCTTTTTCGATCGCCGTCCGCCTATTGGGCTCAAGCACATAACGATCCTGCGCAACTCCCGCTTCCTTTAGCCCATCTTCGATATCGCCCAGAATGGAGAGTGGTTCTTCCGTCCTAGGATTATCGCTCGTGACGATCAATTGGTTCGCCAATTCCGCGGCGATTTTCCCCATAATAGGACGTTTGGTCTTATCGCGATCGCCGCCGCAGCCGAATACGCAGATAACCTTCCCCGTAGCCAGCTCGTTAACCATGCTGAGCACGTTTTCCAAGCCGTCTGGCGTGTGCGCATAGTCTACGATAACCGCGTAAGGCTGGCCCTCGTTGACGGGCTCCACGCGTCCAGGTACGCCATCAATCCGCTCTAAGCTGCGCAAAGCGTCGTCCAATTCGATACCTTCGCACAGCGCGGCTCCAAGGGCGGCTAGTGCATTATATACGTTAAACTTGCCTACTAATTTTAGATGGACTTGACGGTTACCGCAAAAAGTTTCCAATTCGAACGAAGTTCCGCTTGCGGTAATTTGCACGTTAGACGCCTTAATGTGGGCAGCTTGATCGATTCCGTACGTTACAACCTCGGCAGACGTCAGCTTGGCATATCGGACAGATGCTTCATCGTCGCTGTTCAGCACCGCAAATGAACGATCTTCGATACGGTCCGCATATGTATTGCCTAGTCGGGAGAAAAACAAGCCTTTAGCCGCCTCGTAGGCTTCCATCGTTCCGTGATAGTCCAGATGATCCTGAGTAAGATTGGTAAATATCGCGGTTTTGAAATGACAGCCTTTGACCCTGCCTTGTTCCAAAGCGTGGGATGATACCTCCATCACGCATCGATCCGTACCGGCTTCGACCATGGAGTGGAAAATTTGCTGCAATTCCAACACGTCCGGAGTCGTTCCCGACATCGGAAGGCTCCGACCGCCGAATCGCGTTTCTATCGTTCCGATGACACCTGCGGACACGCCGGCATCCGACCAGATTTGCTCGACTAAATAACTCGTTGTCGTTTTCCCGTTCGTTCCGGTAATGCCGATCGGACGCAGCTTGTGCGACGGCCTGCCGTAGAAAAAATCAGCCAACTGCGCGAGAGCTTGCCGAGAATTCGGCACGATGAGCTGAGGGGCGGAGATCGGCAGCTCCCGATTTGTCAACAGCGCGGCGGCGCCTTTGCTGATCGCTTGGGCTGCATAATCATGCCCGTCCACCGTATGTCCGGGAAGACAGATAAACAAACAGCCCTCTTTAATTTTACGCGAGTCGCTTTCCAAGCTTTGAACGATAAGGGATGGATCGCCAACGATTCGGCATACGAGCAATTGCTGGGACAACTCATAGAGATTCATATAAGACTAGCCTCCTGACGACATCTTGTACATTGTAAACTCATTATGGTCCAATGACTCCCGATCATTCAAGTGGAATCGCCAACTTTAGTCCGAAGCGCCTAGATAGATTCGGATCGCGGAGCCCTGTTCAACCCTTGCCCCTGCTGCCGGCGCTTGCCGAACAACGGTTTGCCCGCTTCCAGAAGTTACTAATCGAAAGTTTGAATTCATATCCTCGTACAGGTCGGATACGGTTTTGCCAACGAGATTCGGCACGGTTACGATCCGGGGTTCTCCGCTGCCGTATTTATATTCCTTCTCCACTTGGGCGGTTCTAGGCTTAACGCCTAAATGAGGCAAGGCATCCGCCATAATATTGCGAACGATCGGAGCGGCTACGACTCCTCCGAATTGAATGCCTTGGGGATTATCGACCGCTACGTAGACGACTAGTTGCGGGTCGTCCGCGGGAGCAAACCCGATGAACGAAACGATGTGCTCACTTTTCGAATATCTTCCGTTCACGACTTTCTGCGCCGTCCCCGTCTTCCCACCGACGCGATAACCTTCCAGGAACGCCTTCGCTCCGGTTCCTTGCGCGACGACCTTCTCCAGCGCCTCTCTCACCTTCTTGGACGTTTCCGGCGATATGACCTGTCGCACTAGTTCAGGCTTCGTCTCCTCTAGAATCATACCGGTTTCCGGCTGTATCCATGATTTGGACACGAACGGCTTATAGAGCTTGCCGCCGTTAATGGCCGCCGATACCGCCGTAATCTGTTGGATCGGCGTTACGGAGACGCCTTGCCCGAAAGCTGTCGTAGCCAATTCCACAGGCCCGACCTGCTTAGGCTTGAACATGATCCCGTTCTCTTCCCCTTTCAAGTCGATGCCCGTCTTCTTCCCGAATCCGAAATCGTAAATATAAGAGAATAGCTTATCTTTCCCCAACCGGTTTCCAAGCGTCACGAATCCCGGGTTGCAAGAGTTCTCGACGACTTCCAAGAACGTCTGGCTGCCATGTCCGCCTTTCTTCCAACAACGCAGCTTCGCTCCCGCAACATCAATATAGCCCGGATCATAGAAATGCTCATGCTCCAGATCCACTTTTCCTTCTTCCAACGCTGCCGCTAAAGTAATAATCTTGAACGTGGAACCGGGCTCGTAAGTCATCCAGATCGGCAAATTACGGTTATAAACCTCGACAGGTACTTCCTGGTAATTGTCCGGACGAAACGTAGGGCGACTGCCCATTGCATAAACTTCACCGGTATTCGGATTCATCGCGATAGCAATTACGCTATTCGCTTGATATTGAAGCATCGCTTGATCAAGTTCACGCTCCACGATCGATTGGATGGTCTGGTCGATCGTCAGTTGCAAGGACAATCCATCCTGAGGCGGCACGAAAATATCCGACGATTGCGGCATTTTGCGCCCGGCGGCATCGGTGAGCGACGACACGTTCCCCTTCTGTCCGGTTAACCGATCGTCGTACTTTAATTCCAATCCCGTTAAGCCCTGATTATAACTGCCCGTAAACCCAAGCACGTGCGCGGCTAAACTTCCGAAAGGATAATATCGCTTGTTGTCTTCGGACACGACGATGCCCGGCAAATTCAAACTGCGCACTTCCTGAGCTTTCTCGGGAGTCAATTTGCGCCCCCCCGGCTTAAGCTCTACGCTGGATTGCACTATGGATATTTTCTTGAACAAACTCTCTTCCGACATCCCCAAGAGCCCGGACAGTTGCCGAGCCGTCTCTCTTTTGTCTTTGATCTGTACCGGAATCGCATAGATCGTCGGAGAGCTGATATTGTACGCAAGCCGTATGCCGTTGCGGTCTAATATCTCCCCGCGCTTGGCTTGGAACGGAATATCCCGTCTCCAGGAATCTTCGGCCTTCTTCGTAATTTCCCCGCCGATCATAAGCTGGACGTAGCCTAATCTGATGATCAAGGCTGCAAAGGCGATCACTGAAATGACCATTGCGAGATACAGCCTCTTCCTTACGGTAACCTGTGAAATTTTCAAAATGAAAAACCCCCTTTACCGGGAACGTCTGGACGTGCTTTCGCCTAGTTCCAGACTATTCTCGGGAAAAGAGGGTTAGAACAAGCCCTCAACCTTCGGGCTTCGTTTCTGATGAACTACCAGAAGCAGCTTCTTCGGTTGAGGCTTCGGTCGACTCCGCCGGCGGTTCAACCGCTTGCCCTTGGGGAGCGAGCGTTAATTGAAGAATCCATTTCCCATCGACTTTAACGGCTTTCTGCGCCGTGACGTAGCCTTGGCCATCTACTGTGGCCGCGACCTTGAGCAGGGAACACATCTCAAGTGCATCGCGTAGCGAAAGTCCCTTAAGATCGGGAACGTTGCCGGGTTTCGTATCCGTTAGCAAATAAATTCGCTGCGAGGGAGGAAGCACGCTTCCCCCTTTCGGCAACTGTTGCAGCACTTTGGTGCCTTTGCCGAGCACTCCGACCGGGAAAGAGCGCTCTGTCAACTGTTGGCGCGCCTGAGACACCGTTAAACCGGAGACGTCCGGCACGGAGGACGTGATTTCGACATCTCTACGTGGCTTAGTAGACTCGCTGGAGGGAGTCTCCTCCGACTTAGGCAAATTCGGCTCGATACCCATATGCAACAACGATTTGCCCATAATTTCTTTGAAGATTGGACCGGCTACCGAGCCCCCCCCGGCATTGGCGATCTGCGGTTCGTCTACGACAACGTACAGTACGATTTTCGGCTTCTCCACGGGAGCATAACCGATAAACGAAACGACGTATTTTTCCTTGGAATAACCGCTTTTGTTATCTTCGTTTTTCGTAACCTTCTGCGCCGTCCCCGTCTTCCCGGCAATCTTGTAGCCTGGAATATACGCTTTATACCCAGTACCAATCGCTTTGTCGCTTACGACCGTCTCCAAGTATTCGCCGACCTTGCGGGAAGTTTCTGGAGAAATGACTTGACGAATCACTTTAGGCTCGGTCAAAGTCTTCTCTCCCGTATTCGGGTCGCTGATCGATTTGACGATATGCGGCTGCATGAGTTTGCCTCCGTTGGCTACGGCGGCTACGGCGGCCACTTGCTGAATCGGGGTAACCAATACCTTTCCTTGACCGAACGCGGCCGTAGCTACCTCGGACGGATAATTGAGGCTGAACGGCCTGGACACCTCGTTCGGCAGCTCAATGCCTGTCTTCTGCCCGAAGCCGAAGTCGTTAATGTATTTCGTTAATCTTTCCTTCTTTAGCATTTCATAACCTAGCTTAACGAAAGCAACGTTACTAGAGTGCTTAAGGCCGTCCAAATAAGTGATTTCTCCCCAGCCGACTCCGTTGTGGTCCTTGACCGGCTTATCCTTTGGGCTGTATTTGATCGTTCCGGATTTATAAAAAGCGTTCGGGTCGAACAACCCTTCCTCTACCGCTCCCGCTAACGTCACGATCTTAAACGTCGAGCCCGGCTCATATAAGGATTGAATCGCGTTGTCCCGGAACGAATTTTGATCCTTCGTATCCCAATACGTATTCGGGTTATAGTCGGGCAAGCTGACCATTCCCAATATTTCCATCGTTTCCGGATCGGCGGCGATCGCCGTTATACTGATCGGTCTATACTTTTCATAGGCGGTTCTTAACGCTTCCTCGATATAGTATTGAATATCCTTGTCGATCGTCAAGGTAATGTCCTTGCCGTCCACCGCCTGCTTGTATTCCACATCCCCGTTCGGAAGCTGGACCCTAGCGCCGTCCTTCTGATACTTGATGAATCCGGGACTTCCGCTTAATTCTTCATTCATCTTCTGCTCCAAACCGTAGACCGCTTTGCCGTCCTTACTCTCGTATCCGAGAATATGGGAGGCTAGGGAACCGTTCGGATAATAACGCTTTTGTTCCTCCATGAAGTACAGTCCGACGTCGTTCTTCACGCCTGTCAACGTGCGAATCTCGTCTCTGAACGCTGCTAAACGGTCTCTAGTCGCTTTGTCGACCTTCCAACCATCCGGCCGAACTTCGCGTTGATCCCGATAGGTGACTCCGTCGTCTTTCTTGGAGGTAATGAATTCTCTTAGTTTGGCTTCCTCTGTACCCAGGACGATATGAAGCTTCGATACGATCCTGTCCGTCAGCTTCCATTCCGGATGCAAGGCTTCCAACTCCGCGATCCGTTTAGGCCCTACCGCAACCGTATAGGCTAGAGCATCCGCGGCTAACACTTTGCCGTCCCGATCGAGCAGCTTGCCCCGTTCTTGCCGAATGGTCTCGCTCGTCACCCAAGTTTTCATCGCTTGCTCCGACCAGAAATCGGCTTTCACGACCTGGACCCAATAGATTCGAACGATTAAACCGACAAAAAGGAGGGTAAATAACCCTCCCGCCAGTAACGTCCGTAGTTTGATTCGTTTAATCATAGCTTTATCCTCTTCTTTTCCCGATCTAGCTTAAGGCTTCTTCGCCACAGCATTGTGATCGTCCTTGGAAGCGGTAATTCCTTCGCCTTCTATCTTCACGTAGCCATTCGCGATAGCTCTATCCCTAATAATGGCGGGATCGCTAAGACTATTCACTTGGTTCTGAAGCTCTTTGTTTTTCTCCGTTGCTTGTTCATAGGATTTTTTCGTCGCTTGAATCTCTCCGTTGACCTGATAGATTTGCGCATAACGAAAAATAATAATGCCTGCGACAAAGACGACTAAGCCGACCGTAAACAAATACAGTAGTTTCTCGCCGATCGGAATCGTCCTCCGGCGAGGGACATTCGTTCTCTGCGGTTGTCTGGCTGGCTGCTGCTGCTGCTGATGTTGTTTTCTTTCTTCTTGTACGCGCTCCGGACGAAGCGCCAAGTTGCCGTAGTATGCCATTTTTACCTTGTGCCCCTCTCAGCGTTATCTATTCTAACCCGGTTATCCGAGCTTCTCTGCGATTCTTAATTTGGAAGAACGCGCCCGTGGATTGGCTTCCAATTCTTCCTCCGTCGGTAAGATCGGCTTGCGAGGCGTCAGCTTCAAGCGGCCGTCTCCGCCACCGCACACGCATACCGGAAAATCGGTCGGGCAGCTGCAGCTTGCGACTTCCTTCGCCAATGTCGTCTTACAAATGCGATCCTCTAAGGAGTGGAACGTTATAACCGCTACGCGACCTTGAGGCGCCAAGCATTCTATCGTTTGATCCAATGCCTCCTGGAAGGCTCCGAGCTCATCGTTCACCGCGATGCGAAGCGCTTGGAAAGAACGTTTCGCGGGATGGGGGCCTGTTCGGCGCGTCGCTGCGGGAATCGAGGATTTAATAATCTCCGCCAATTGGCCCGTAGTTTCGATCTGCGCTTTTTCTCTCGCTTTCACGATGTTAGCCGCGATCTTGCGGGCGAACTTCTCTTCCCCGTAATCCCGAAGAATGTTCGATATTTCCCGCTCCTCCCATTCATTAACGATTTGTTTCGCGGTAAGTGATTCGTCGCGATCCATTCGCATGTCCAGCTCTGCATCGAGGTTGTAGCTGAAGCCGCGATCGGCTTCATCCAATTGCGGGCTAGATACCCCAAGGTCGAACAATACTCCGTCCACCTGCGGTACCCCGTCCTTCTCCGGAACTCCGGCCGACTTAAGCGCCAGCTTCAGATAGCGGAAGTTGCTTTTCACCAGCGTCACGATATCGCCGTATGCGGCTAAGCGTACGCGTGCATTGGCAAGGGCGGTTTCGTCCTGGTCTAATGCGATCAATCTCCCCTGCGGGCCGAGCTGCGAGGCGATAAGCTCGCTGTGCCCTGCGCCCCCCAAGGTACAATCGACGTAAATGCCGTCAGGACGTATGTTTAAGCCTTTTACCGATTCCTCTTTCAATACCGTAACGTGGTGAAACATAGTTGCTGCCTCCCGGTGCCCCATAAGGGTTCCGTCTTTCTTGTTTATGTATGGTTTGGTAAGTTGTAAGCGAGTTAGAAGTTAAAATCAAAGTCGACGAGTTTCTCGGCAATTTCGTTAAACGAATCGGCAGACTGCTTGGAGTATTCCTCCCAAGTCGCCTTGTCCCAAATTTCCACTCTGCTGGATACGCCGATTACGGTGCAATCTTTGTCGAGTTTGGCATATTCGCGCAAATGGTTCGGTACGTTTACCCTGCCCTGTTTATCCCATTCGCATTCCGAAGCCCCCGAGAAAAGCAGCCTGGAGAACGCCCTTGCGTTAGCCGCCATCGACGGCAGGGTCTTGATCTTTTGTTCGAGCTGGGCCCATTCTTCGCGAGGGTAGACGAACAAACAGTTGTCCAATCCACGGGTGACAATAAAGTCGGTGCCGAGAGCTTCTCGGAATTTCGCCGGGATAATAATCCGTCCCTTGTCATCGATGCTGTGCTGAAATTCCCCCAAAAACATAAGCTCCCCACACCCCCTCCACTATTCACCACTTTCCACCACTCTGAACCACTTATGATGATTATTCGCGGCATAAAATAAAAATCCTGCCACGAGAGCAGGATTTTCAAAAAAATATTTCATGAGATTAACGACTATCGTCTGCCAATTATTGATTTTCTTCCTCTTTATCGGTATCTTTAGCAACCGAATCATCCGTCGTCGGAGCGATAGACTGATTCCAAGACTTCCTTTTCTCTTCCGATTGAGTACGCCTACTCCCTCTACGCTTGCGAACGAAAATATAAATCGGAAGTCCGATGACGAGGACAACGGCCAATATAGGAAGCAAGGCAGCTATGAAGATTAATAGCCATTCCCCTGCATTCTTTAATACTTTAGCGCTGCCGGACAAGGCATCCGAGATCCGCGCTCCGAATCCGCTCTTCTCGACGGTCTCTTCCTCTTGATTGTCCGGGATTCCCGACGATTGGTACAAACGCAGGTTAATCGTGGAGAACGCAACGTTCTGATCAAGAAAGCGAATCCGACCTTTAATCTGTTCGATTTCCTGCTGAACGTTGCCTAGCTCATTGGAGAATCGCACGAGATCATCGCTTTTCGTCGCTTTGTCCATGAAGCTCAGCAATCGCGATTCTACTGTTTGCTTAGCCTTAAGCCGAGCATCGAGGTCGACGAATTCTTCCGTAACGTCGTTACCCTGTACCTCGCGCTCAAATTTTAGATTTTTGATTTTCTGCAATTTATCCAAGAAAGAAGTGAACCCTTCGGAAGGCACTTTAATGACGTAAGAAGCGCCAACCTCGTTCGTATTGCGGCTGTCGGAAAATTGAAGGACATACGCCCCGCCAAGATGGATAATATTAAGCAACTCTTCCTCGGCAACCTTAAATTCCTTGACCTTCATGACCAGATCGGCACGGTAGATGATTTTGCGCCCGAAACCCGCATTAGCGTCCGCGATCGGACCGATTCCGCCCCCGCCGACCGCAACTTCATTCCCGTCTTGCATCGCGGCCTCCGCAGGCGCAGCAGAAGCCTCCGCTCTCGCAGCCGAGTCCGCGACAGAGAACGACATCGAAGCAGATGTCGTATTAGCTTGCCGATCGGCTTCGGTTGCGACCTTCGCCATAGAATTGCTATCGTTACTGCTGCCACATGCCGCTAAACTTAACGTCAGCCATACCGCCAGCATCAGAAGAACACTGTTTCTGAAGCCTCGTTGCCATTTCCCCTTCATCTAGATCTCCCCTTTTTTTGTTTGCTAAATGGATAGACGCAGTAGTTGAGGAAAATGTTTCCTATAGAAAGAATATCCCGCTTCGCATATCAGCGAGCGGGATGAGGGCTAGTTTTCTATTGGAAGCGCCGGAAGATGAGAGACGATGATCTCGTGCAGCGTGATTTTGTTGCCGATAACCTGATCGCCGTTACCGTTTTCTCTGCGTCCCGCATGTGCTTGCTTAAAGGAATCGCTTTGCACCCAAGCATCGAAAGCCTTTTTGTCCTCCCAAGTCGTGCATACTTGAAATTCCTCGTATTCTTCGATTCCTTGCGTTTGCAGCAATTCCATTCTCACGAATCCGGGAAAGGTGTGAACGTTTTTCGGAGACTTGAATCTTTCCCGAATTACGTTGCCATAACCCGGCTTCGCTTGGATCGTATTTGTTACGATGATCATTTTGGAATCTCTCCTTTTATATTAATTCGCTGGAGTGCTCCAGAAATTCGAATACTTCCCGAGCTTGAGGGCCGCCCATAGCCGCGTGTCTGATCAACGGAATTCCGTGCGGTCCTTCCGCATGGATCATGGCGGGATATTGTCCGATCATGAGCTTCACAAGCTCCAACTGTCCAAGCATCGCCGCTGCGAATATATCCATTCTTGCGCCTCGCGCGATTAAGAATTCCGCGATATCTCGTCTACCCACATGGGCTGCCGCTCCTAGCCCGGTTTCCCAATCCCCGCCTCCCCAGTTCATGGAGGAGTGCAACAACCCGGGTTCGATCTCCAACAGCTCCTTTACTTTATCTAAATCGGCATGCGCCGAAGCTACGAACGACTTTACGAGCTCTTGGTCAATTGCCGTTAGCGGCTTTCGCGACTCCAACGCCATTCCACGATTCCTCCTTTATTTTCGCTTTAGCTAAGCCCCGCGGGGCATACACCGGCTTCCCTTCATCCTCGTAAATCTTCGCTTCGATTCCGAACACTTGAGAGAAAAAGGCCGGGACATATACGTCTTGAGGCGCTCCGTCGCTCACGACTTTGCCGTCTTTCATCGCAATGATTCGATCGCTGTAACGGGCCGCTTGATTCAAATCATGCAGCACCATGACGATTGTAATGCCTTGTTGTCTATTCAAATATTGCAGCAGTTCCATGACTTCAAGCTGATGGGCAACATCCAAATAAGTCGTCGGTTCATCGAGCAGCAACGTATGCGGAGTTTGAGCGACGGCCATCGCAATCCACGCCCTTTGTCTTTCGCCTCCGGATAAAGTAAACAAAGAGCGATATTGCATCTCGGTCAGATGGGTCATTTCCAGCGCCCAATCCACAATATCCTCATGCTCGTTCCGGCATTCCTCGTACCATTTCAAGTGAGGGTGGCGGCCTTGTTTAACCAAATCCCGCACCGTCAGATCCAAATTATGGTCTTGCGTCTGCGGAAGCATCGTTAACATCTGGGCTACCTTTCGCGTTTTCATCCGGGCGATCGCCTCCCCTTCCAAGAACACGACCCCGCTTCGCGGATGTGCCAATCTCGTCAGCAGCCTCAGGACGGTTGATTTACCTGAGCCGTTAGGACCAACGATGCTCGCCATTTCTCCCTGGCGAATGTGTATTCCGAAGTCCTCGACGATATTTCGCTCCTGATATCCGAAAGAAATCCTTTCCGCGTTTAAGGCGCTCTTCAAACTTTAAGCCCCCTTTTCAATAAATAGAGGAAGAATGGCGCTCCTAGCAAAGCCAGCAATACGCCGACGGGAAATTCGATCGGGTCGAACCATGCCCTTGCCGAAGTATCGGCGGCTACGACGAGCGCCCCTCCTCCAATCGCGGACAGAGGCAGAAAATACTTATAGTCATTGCCGACGATCATTCGCACGATATGCGGCACGACAAGGCCTACGAAACCTATCAATCCGGCAACGCTAATCGCAACGCCCGCCATGAAAGTAGACATGAGTATGACAAGCATCCTGCTTCTTTCCACTCGATTGCCAAGCAGTTTCGCCACTTCATCCCCCAGAATCAGCACGTTAGCATGCTTGATCAGAAAGAACGATAACAATATTCCGATGCATGCGTAAGGAGCAATGGTATCGAAGTGCGGCCAGCTTTTCCCGTTCAAGCTTCCGGCGAGCCAGGGCAGAACCGATTGCACCTTCTCGCTATTCAACAGCATAACCGTCGTCATTCCCGCGCCGAGCAAGGAGTTAACGGCGACTCCGGCCAGAATCATCCGCCCGGTCGGCGCTCCCTTATTCCAAGCTAACGCATAGATGATCGCGGCAGCCAATAATGCTCCCAAGAATGCCGCCAACGGTACGAGCGACATATGCTCCGGGAATAAGATCATGATCGAAACCGCTGCCAGACCGGCTCCGGATGACACGCCGATAATGCCCGGGTCTGCCAACGGATTGCGGAATACTCCCTGAAGGAATGCGCCCGAGATCGCCAAGCATATCCCGATGAGTAATCCGGTAAACACCCTTGGAAGCCGCAAATTCCATACAATTTGACGGAATTCGCTATCCGTGCTGGAGAAAAGCGACGTCCACACCTCTTTCGCCGGGATTGAGATGGCACCGACCATTAAGCCATATAGGATGGAGAGAATAGCTAGACCGATGAATAGAACGAATAACGCGACTCTTCTCCTAGTTCGAGGGTCTTTCCTCAAAGGTTTGGGTATGCTCATTCCGTTATTTCGCCTGAAGAAGCAATTTATTCAGCACCGTAATCGCTTCAGGTGCTCGCAAGCCCGGATTTGCCGCGAACAAGTCATTCGGCAGTACCTCGAACTGACCCGATTTCACGGCGCCTAGGTTTTTCCATGCCGGATTACTTTCCAGCTCCTTCTTAAAGCTTGCTTTCACTTCCACCGGATCGCCGTGAGTGATCAGATAGATCACGTCAGGGTTGGCAGCCACGATTCTTTCCATGCTAAACTCGGCGTACTGCGGCATTGTATCCATCTTCGGAAATTTGGAGGCTACGTTATCCCCGCCGGCCAGTTCCAAGAAGTTGCCCGGGTAACTCGTCGGAAGAGCGACCACGAAGCTGCCGGTTGCTCCATAGAGGATTAATGCTTTAGGTTTCTTCACGGGTTGGTTAGCCGTGACCTTCTTCAGCTGTTCGTCCATTCCTTTAATCAACTTAGCTGCTTCTTCCTCTTTCCCAAGCACTTCTCCGTAAAGCCGAATGGAGTTTTGGATTTCTTTGAAATCGTTATGCGAATTCAATAGCACTTTAGCTCCGAGCTTCTCGATCGTTGCTGCTTGCGGCTGAAGGGACGGGCTGCCGATGACCAGATCCGCTTTTAACGTGGCCAGTGTCTCGAAGTTGATCCCATGCGCGCTGCCGATCTCCGGTATGGAAGCGGCTTCCGGCGGATAAACCTTTCCGAGCGCCGTAGACCTTCCGACGATATTCCCGCCGAGCGCAGCTACGATCTCCGTATCCGATGAGGATAATGTCGCGATACGCTCAGGGACTTTGCTTAACGTAAGGGGACCGGTCTTCGTTTGCACGGTCAATTTGCTGTCGATTGTGACTTGTTTTTTTGCGTTATCCCATTTCACCCACATCCCGAAAGATTGAGCTAGGGCACGAAGTGGGACGAATGTCGTGTTATTGATGCTTACCGGTGCGGATTCTAGCTGTTTCTTCTGGTCGTTTATGTATGCCGTCTTGGAGCCGACCGTATAAGTAACCGTAACGTTATTTTTCGTGGCTTTTACGATTTTCGTCTGAGCATCCCAGCTGACTTTGCCGCCCATGCCGGTTACGACGTTGCTATAAGGTATCATTAAGCGACCTTTTATGATTTGGGGTGCGGTCGATAATGAAATTTCTTTGCCGTCCACGACCACTTTAATCGAATTATTCGTTGTTGCCGCTTCCGCAGATTGTGCGAATCCAACGGCTGCAACCCACAGGATCACTGCCGACAATAATCCAGTCCACAACTTTTTACGAAACATTTTGTTTCCTCCTGATAAAGAATATGATGAATTTCGGGATGATCGTCATTATGACGTCGATAATGATAATCATTTTCAATTAGAACTTTACATGATAATGATTATCATTGTCAACATCAATCTGTTTAAAATAAAAAACGTTTACTCCGCCGAAAATAATCGGTGAAATAAACGTTTTTAGGGTTTGTTCGGTTACACAATTAGTGGGATGCCCAGCTGTCCAGATAGGCCTTCTGCTCTTCGGAAAGCGTATCGATCTTAATCCCTAGCGATTCCAACTTCGTACGGGCAACAAGCTCATCCAGCTCGTAAGGTACGTTAACGACCTTGCTGCCGATGCTCTCGTAGTTCTCGTTCACATGACGCAAAGCGATCGCTTGCAACGCGAAAGTCATGTCCATGATTTCCGCCGGATGTCCGTCTCCGGCCGCAAGGTTCACTAAACGACCCTCGGCAAGAACGTAAATTTTACGTCCGTCCTTCAGGACATACTCTTCAATGTTTCGACGAACGACTCGCTTGGACACCGACAATTCGGCAAGCTCAACAAGATTCACTTCGATATCGAAATGTCCGGCATTCGACAGAATTGCTCCGTCTTTCATATTCGCAATATGCTCGCCGCGAATAACGTCTTTATTGCCCGTCACCGTTACGAAGAATTCGCCGACTTTCGCCGCTTCTTCCATCGAAAGCACGGTAAATCCATCCATGTAAGCTTCCACTGCGCGAATAGCATCCACTTCCGTCACGATTACGTTTGCGCCCAACCCCTTGGCACGCATTGCGACGCCTTTGCCGCACCAGCCATATCCGTTGACGACGACGTTTTTACCGGCAACGACCAAGTTCGTCGTGCGGTTAATTCCATCCCATACGGATTGGCCCGTACCGTAACGGTTGTCGAACAAATATTTGCAATACGCGTCGTTAACGGCAACCATCGGGAATTTCAAAGAACCATCCTTCTCCATCGCTTTCAGACGCAAAATACCTGTTGTCGTTTCTTCGGCTCCGCCGCGTACTTGGGCAAGCAGGTCTTGGCGTTCCGAATGAAGGATCGATACGAGATCTCCTCCATCGTCGATAATAAGGTCCGGCTTCGTCTCCAACGTTTTGACCATTAGGTCTTTATATTCCTGCGGATCCGGATTGTATTTGGCGTAAACCGCGATTCCGTCTTCTACGAGCGCCGCGCACACGTCGTCTTGGGTCGACAGCGGATTGCTTCCGGTAATGACAACTTCCGCGCCGCCCGCTTGCACGACTTTAGCCAAATAAGCGGTCTTAGCTTCCAAGTGAAGCGAGATCGCTACGCGCAATCCCTTGAAAGGCTGATCGCGTTCGAACTCCTTGCGAATTTGGTTCAGAACAGGCATATGGGCTTGCACCCAATCGATTTTGAGTTTACCTTCAGGTGCGAGAGATGGATCGCGTACGATACTCTTTAATGCTGTTTTCATAAAATAATTCCTCCATAGTATTCGATTAAGTAGTCAAACCCTCTACTAGCCGTTGTCCGCCGATCGCCTCGTAAGGCACGTCTATCCACAAGGCTAGCCAATCCGGCCCGAACCGATTCAAGAAATGAATGGTTCCGTATACTCTCTCTTGGGGCTTATCCAAGGGAGAGAGCGAGATCTGGATCCGATCCCATTGGCGGAGCGATGAATCATGCTGTTTGGCGATCGCGTCGATCGACCGCGACTCCAAATATTTCATCTGCTCTATGATTTTGTCCTGATTGGTCGCAGCTAATGTAGCAAGCCCAGGTTGCACCGATGATACGGTAGCCATGATCGGGGCGTACAGTTCGAGAAATTGCCGTTTAGCATGCTCGAATTGCTCTTCTATTTTCCACTCGTCTTGCTTGCTTAGCCAATCCGATTTCCGCTTTGCCCATTCAGACAATGCTTCTTCGGCAGACAAATGATATTTGTCCAACAGCTTAGCGACGCTTGGCTCTAAGTAAGTGAAAGATTGGCGCGGCACCAATATCGGCATAGATAATCCGAACTCGCGGAATGCAGGACCGAGAATTCCCCAATAAGCTATCTCGGATGGACCTAATACGGCCCCGAGCACGGGCAGTAAATAATCCTGCATGAGAGGCCTAGTCAGCGCGTTCGTGCTTAATCGATCCGGATGGTCGACCGTTAGCGCCACCATCTCTTCCCTAGAGTAGGCTACATTGCCCTTACGGTCAATAAAGCTTTCGTCATCTTTATGGAGCAGAAGTCTCCCCTGTTCGTGATGAAGGAATAAATTCGCGCTCCCGGAAGTCGTTTCGGCCTGCAGGTTGAAACCTCGATCGAGCACCAACTGTTCCCCTTGTTTCAGGGCGCTTTCGAGCTCGTCATTGCGAAGAATGAGATCCCGGAACATCGGGCCTTCCAGCGCCCTCAAGCTCGGATCGTCGGCATCAAGGAGCACAAGCCCCATGCTTCCGAACCAATCCGCAAGCAACCTGGCAAATGCGAGACTCAATGTAGGCGCATCCGCGACATGGGTTTGCAACCGCTCCAACAAGCTTTGTTTGAATTCCGTATCCGGCAATTGCGCGGCCAATTCCTGTAAAGCCGTATGCCATTGCCCGGAAGTAAGCGAAGTTCTGCTGACAGCTAGGCGCGGGCCTTCAGGCCGTTCGACCCTAACCCTCCGAATGCCACCTTCCGCGGATTGAATATTAACGTGATTGGCCTCGTCGAAGTCGTGATCCTCGCCGGCGATCCAGAAGAGGGGAATGACGGGCCTGCCTAATTTTCTTTCCGCTTCTCGAGCGGTTTGGATGACGGACAATGCTTTATAGAAGATCAGCAGCGCTCCTCCGAACAATCCGGCTTGCTGCCCGCCTACGATCACTAAGCTATTCGGTTGCCCAAGCTTCTCTAGCGATTTCGCGGCTTCCGGAAAGTAAGGTAGCTTTTCCTGATAACGTTTAAGCGCTTCGGCTACCTTCGCTGGATTGGCTCTCTGCGCCGCCTTCTCATCGAGCCGGGAAGCTCTCTTAGCCCAGCTTTCTTGCTCGGATGGATGACATCCGAACAATTCACCGACCGCTAAATCTCCTAACCGATAACGTTCCGCCAAGGAGGAACTGTTGGATTCCTTAAGAAATGAAATATTCAAAGGGAAGATTCCCCCGTTCTGTCTTTGTACTATCAAATTGATTGTACACAAGAGCAGTTAGCGCGTCAAAAAAAATCGCGCATAAAGGGATTAACTAAATAGGTCGTATTCGATCATGTATACATCTGTCTGCACTCTAGTGTTCGGGCTTTAAGGGGGAGACGCCTTGAGCTGCTGAAGAGCTCGTTCAAGACTGGAGAGTGTGCGGAGTATTACGGGAGAATAGGTTCTGCTTGAGCAACTTCAAGTAAAATAGCGGATAACATCAATCGGCATTAACAAAACATAGAGCAGCGCCAATCCGAAGAAGGATAATCTCCAGACCGCTCGTATTAGCTTTCTCGAATCGACTTTTCCTCTTACGCGATTTTGCGCGTTACCGATCAAGCCGCCACAAATCAGCATGATGAGGATCAGGAAAAACAATCCGAATTCCGTATGAAGCAGACGATTGATCAACATCGCCACGCATCCTAACAAGAATGCTCCGGTTACGTCCATGGCGAGTTGCATCGCTCTCTTCCGATCTCCCCCCCGAATGGAGGAGACATAATAAACGAGGAGGAACGGGATAACGGGTACTGTCGCCAAAAATGCATAGGATTGAACCAAGGCGGACCAGATTAAACTCAAGGGCTACCTCTCCTCTCTTTTAACGGATAGCTTTAACTAGCGTCGTAACGGCTAAGTTCCATGGCGCGTCCTTGCCTTGCTCAGCCGCCATTCGGCATACCGCTCCATTAATGGAATCTATCTCAGTCGTTCTCCGTGCCCCAATATCTTGCAGCATGGAGGATTCATTCAAACGAGTCGCCTCGCAAACCTGCAGGACATGATCCCACAGTCCGTGCTCGTCCTCTAATCCATAAGCGCTAAGGATATCGAACGTCTCGTGGAACAGGGATCTCATCGCGTCCAGGCGAACCGCGGATTCGATAAGCTCGCCGTTGCGTACTCGCAAGATCGCCGTTAGGGGATTGATTACGGCATTCACGAGCAGTTTCCGCAATATTGCTTCTCCCAACTGTTTCGACAAAAATACGGAAAATCCTGCCTGTTTCAACAATAGTTCGATGAACCTTAACAGGGTTGCGTCCAATTGTTCCTCTACGCCGATTCTAGTCTCGCCGATTCCCGTATGGCGAACGGTAGTTTCGTCGAGTCTAAGCGCTCCCTCCGTCGTAATAGCCGTAACCAGCTCCCTGCCGGGCAACGCTTGCTTCAGAAGCTCACGATGACCGACGCCGTTCTGAAACAATACGATCGCCCCGCCAACCGGAATGGAGGCGGAAAGCTCCTGCAGGAACTCCGTAGTCAGCGCAGTCTGTTTAACCGCGAGTAGTACTACGCCATTGTCGGCAAGGTTCGCTTCTCCCATCGGCGTTGCCTTGACTTTGAAGTTGTTCGCTAGATTGTCTACTGGATTCTCTAGCGTTAGCCCTCGTTCATTCAACAGAGCGGCCTGACGGCGGGTTCTTGTCCATATGGCGCAATTGCACCCGGATGCATTCAGCTTGCCAGCGAGCAGCAATCCAAGCGAGCCACCGCCGAGCACGGCGATTTTATCCATAGTCAGCCAATCCTTTTCCTAGTTTTCATTAACCATACCAAAGCAAAACCCGCGAGGATAGTCCCCACGGGTTTTGATCTTTTCTTGGCTATTCGATTCTCTCGAGATTACCGTTCGCATCCATCTTGAACCTCGCGCGATCCTCGTCTACTTCTTCCGTTAGGAATGCGAGTCGGCGAGCACGATCCATAATGCGAATTAACGCCTTATAGTCGTCATTGACGACGCGATAATCCGTCTGCACCTCGTTAACCTCTTTAGACAACCGTTCGTTCACTTCGCGGAATTCGTTTAAGCGATCGTCCTTATCCTTCAATTCTTTTTCCAGATGACGAATTTGCCGGCTCATCTCTTGTACGGTCCCTTTCCATTGGCGCAAATAACGAATAATTGCTTCCAATGACATAGATTCAGCGGACAATAATTCCGCTTTCACTCCGTCTCCTTCTTCGACGACTAAACGTTCTGCGCCGGAAATGGTGGAAATCCCTTGTTTTTTGAGATAATTCCGTTTTTGCCGTTGTTGTTTGGCCATTCCGATGGCCTCATCATATCTCTTGCGGACGCAACTATTCCAACGAAAACCGCAAGCGGCAGAAGTTCGGGCAATTCGCTGTCCTACTTCTTCAAATGCGGATAATTGGGTGCTGCCCTCGCGGATGTGGCGTAATGTTACCTCCGCCAATATTAAATCATCATCCGGACTCCATGCGTCTTGTCTCACAGCCGTCATGGGTGCCCTTCCCTCCTTAAGAATCACGTATATTTTGCTGCTTTCTTCATTTCTATGCCCGTAGTAGAATTCATAGAATCTATCGGATACTTCTATTTATATCCATTTTTCGTTTCACTATACCTTTGAACTAAAATCGATATGACGTTTAGAGTAAATACATAGTTAATCGATTATCGGGGATATTAGTGCTACAACATTGTTTAGAATCCCCTATGGGATTGAAAAGTTTGCCGATTCGTCACGACTTGTTTGTTTACACTCTTTAGTCCAACCGTTATAATATGCTTTAGAAATCGTCTTGTGTGTATGAGAGGGGAATATACGATGGCACGAATGTTTAGGGTGCTCGGCTTCTGGACACTGGTAATTGCCCTAATGGCGTTTGCTGGCGACATGTATGAATTCGCACTGTTGTTCTTCATGCAAACCGCTGTTTTCTTCTTGCTCGGGTATTTGAATTTCACCGAACGGACGTATCTCATGATGTTCTGGGGATACATGGTACTGGCTTTCCTTGGATTTACCTATTGGACCGTGTTCGAGATGGGAATCCCGGTATAACCAGCATCATCTAACGGTTACATACGCCAATCTAGAAGTGATAACAAAGCACAATAAAGGCTGCCTCCCATGTCTGATAAGACATGAGGCAGCCTTTTCCGTTAACGGCAGCTTTCCGGTATGCGATTGCTGACTTTATGAATTCACTTCGCATTCATTCGACTTTGACGAATATTTGCGCTTTAAATAATTCGCTCATTCCGTCCGACAAGAGCAATTGGCGAATCGCCCGATTGCGGCGCACGACCGGATGAAAAGGATCGGTGATGGCATGTGCGCTCAATTTATGCAAAATGCCGGAGTTCACCAGAAATTGTTTTTGCGTTCCATACCAAAGTTGTTTCCAACCTCGCAGCTCGACAACTTCGCGTGTATGACTGAAATTGACGTGCGAAGTCAAATCCTGTTCGCCTGGCGCTTCGTAAGGATTATTATGGGCTCTATGATTGCGATAGCAAAGCAATGTGCCATCCATCCGATGCGGCGCGAACAATTCCTCCGTAACGTCCCCGTAATCGATAAATAGCAGAACTCCCCTGCTTATTCGCCCCGCTAAATGGTTAATCCAATCCATAGCGGCCAAATTCACTTCGATCGTTTGGCCTTCTTGTAATTCGATTCCAGCATCGTCTACCCATACCTTAAGTCGTCGTTCGACGGGTTCCATTAGGCAAGGGGATAAGCCTTTTCCTTCTTCCCAGGTGACCCCCCATTCCCACAGCTTTCCACTCCGAAGAACGAGACGATACGTTGGAAATGCGTCCAGTAGCTCGTTAGCTACGATGAAAACTGGACGATCGCCCTCGATCAATTTCTCACCGGCTTCGCTTCCTTCGACGCTAGCCTTGCCTGAAATAATAGCGGCAGCCAATTCCTCCCGGGCCACTCGACGATGCTCGGGATTGTCCTCGACTATCGTCAGCCGGAACTCTTGTTGGGGTCGCTTTTGTTCATTCCATGACTCCCATTCCTCTAACATCTGACGGCTAAGGCGGCCCGTTCCTCCGCCCCAATCCACAATATCGAAAGCCTGCTCCCCGGTGAACCATTGCTCTGCAAGGCGAGCAAGCTCTACAGCCAGCTGTTCCCCCATAAGCTCGCCGATATAGGCGCTTGTATAGAAGTCGCCCTCACGGCCGACTCTCGCGTTCCCCGAGCGATAATATCCAAATTCGGGATGATAAAGACATTGCTTCATATAATGATAAAAGGAGATTGCGGACAACTCTTCTCCGGTATCCAACCTTCCTATTCTGTTGCTACCCTTTATTTCTTCTCTCAGAACCGCTGTAAGAGGAGTTTCCGATAAAGTGTTATTCAATCCTTAAACACCTTCCCCGCGCTATGTAGTCATATTATAATAACATAGGATTGTACATAACTTCGTCCGTCCCATAAACGCATTCGGCAGGATCTCGCAACAGGAAAGGAGGAACCCTCGATGCGTCGTTGGCTTATCGCCATGTTTGTTGCTTTAACTATGCTGATCTATATGTCCCGCTCCGTCGCCCTGTTGCCCGTCAATGCAGCACCGTTGCCGGAAGAGACAAGAAAACTTCTAGAGAAAAGCTTGTCCGTCGTCGAGCTGGATAGAGAAATCGATCGAATCTCCGGGCTTAAGAACAAGACTCAAACGGAAATCGACAGCAGCGAAAAAAAGCTAGCCGAACAAGAAATCGCAATAGCCGTACAAAGAGAAAAAGCCGGTAGGGTTCTTCGTTCGTATTATATGGGGTATAAGGATTTCTGGCTATCCGCGTTGTTGAACGCGAATTCACTTCCCGAGTTGATCCGCGTATGGGATACGATGGATATGATCGTCCAATCCGATCATAATACGATGAATAGCTATGCTAACGATTATCAGCAGTTGAAAAAAGGCTATCATAAGCTCCAACAAGATAAAGAGGATTTAGCAGCCGTAGCTTCTCAGCTCATTGCCCAGCGCGAGCGGATCATTGCCCTTCAGAGCGAACTGGACAAAGCGCTTGCCGCGAGCGGAGATCAGCAAATGCTGCTCAAATTAATGGATGAGCTTCAAGCTTATTGGAAGAACGTAGGATTATACGAGGTCAAACAGCATTTCAAAGCGATTGCCGATGCCATGAGAAATCTACCTGACTTCGTGAAGGAAACACCGGGGATTATTCAATCTAGCGGATTGAAAACCAAGCTCACGATTACGGATGCCCAATTAAACGAATTTTTGCGAAAAGAAGATAAACGGTTCAATGACTTCGCCTTCACTTTCGAGGATGGCCTCTTGACCATGGAAGGAGACAACGGGAATATTCAGGTCAAGATTCAAGGCCGATATACCGTAGAGAATGAACCGGAGAACGCCATCCGCTTCCATGTAGATAAGTTAATTTTCAATGGCTTAGAATTGCCCGATACGACCAGAGCGGATCTCGAAAGAGAATTCGACCTCGGCTTCTATCCGCAGAAGCTGATCAAATACGTCAAAGCCCAAAGCGTTGAAATAGACAACGGAAAACTCATCGTCCAGCTCACGATTGGCGGATAACTCGACCCTCGAGGGGAGGAACCTCCCCTCAATAATTGGATGACCATTCCTGCTTCCATTCCTCTAACGATAGACTCCCTAGCGCAAATCGGGTCCATAGGTTACGCAGATACTCTAACCGGGCAGACATTTCCGGACCCGAATAGAGCGGTGATTGATTGGGGAAACCTTGACCGGTTCTTCCTGGAATCAAATTGGACAATTTCCTATCGCTATCGTAGAGAGAACGATAAACCGGGAGCTTGCCTTCCTCTTCCATAATCCGCAGTTGCATCTGGTCTTTCGTCATCTCGGAAATCCAAGCCGAAGCCGCTTCTTCCGATTTCGTGTTCGAGGAAATAACAAAGCAACTCCCGCGCGGCCATACAAAGGGCAGCTTCCATGAATGATGGTCGATGACAAGCTTAGGCTCAGGGGCCGATCGAGGCTGCTCCACCAGAGTGGCGGCTTCGGAGTAGGGCATGATCGCCGCCAAGGCGGTTCTATCATTCAAGGCGCGCGCAGCTTCCTGCGTTGATTCGATGAACTGAACGTTAGGTCTGCTCCGCTCTAGCAACAGTAAGGCTTGCTCAAACAACGTTCCGCTCCAAGGATCGTTATCCGCCGTCCATATGCCGTCGCTTCTCTGGGATGAAGCATTCTCTAGCCATGCCATCAGCGCCAAGGGATCCGTACCGTCTATCGCCAGCCAAGAGACTATATCTTCGGATTGGGCGCTCTTATCCGCCAAAGCGGACCATTGTTCTAACGTGAGTGGGAATGCAACATTAGTACCAAGCCATTCATTAAGCAGATCTTGATTCCAGACGAGCACGAAAGGATCCATGTCACGCGGTACTCCCCACAAAATACCGTTCCATTTCAGAGGAGCGGTTAGTGCGTCGAATTGTTCGGCTAACGCCTTGCCAGCGAAAGCGGAGTCAGCGGGTAAGAGATACCCCGATGAGGCGAATTGGATGACCCATTCGTTGGACACTAGCATAATATCCGCCGCTTCTTCCAATTGGGAAGATTGCGTATACGTTGAATAAGCTTGTTCGGGGTCTAATCGTCGCAATTCAATATGGATATCCGGATGGATTAGAGTAAATTCCTCATTCTGAGCGACCAATTCCTCAAATTCCCGCTCTTCCATGGCGACCTCGATCGTTAATTCGGAAATTTCTAGATCCAGTACGGGAGCCACGTAAGTTGAGGGTTCGATGTTGTCGGGCACGACCGCAATCGGTGCGGTTGAAGTAGGTGCATCTGCCCATGGTGATAGGATTAGAACCATTATGCATAGCAATAAGAATACTAAGGCCGACTTACTTCGTGCCACAGCCTTCACCTTTTTCATCGTATCGTTAACCGCTTCTTATTAATGATAACAGGACATAGCCTGCCTGTCTCCCCTTTTTAGAAAGCGCTTTATCCGTTATGATAGTGAAAATAGCAGTTCGAAGGTTGGAGAAGAGATGGTACTGAAAAAAGTTATTGGGTTGGATATGCAACTGCCGATCGGCAGTTCCCCGGCATTTTACGCTCGTATCGTAAAAGAGATCGAGGAACATGCGGCTTTACTCGATCGATACGAAGAGTTATGGATTGTCGATTCGGAAGCGCATCTCAGCGCTGTAATTGAACGGCTCGCCCCATACAGGGTCGCCTTCGAACGCTGCGAGTTGGTCTGGGTCGCTTCCGATCGGACAGAACCCGGCGAGCTGTACGAGGATTATGCCATTGTTACCGGCAACGGCAATATTTACTTTGACTTGAGCCTTACCGCTCTCTTCGGCTTAAGCGCGGCAAAGCCGGATGCGGAACCCGCTCCGGCCTTGCTACAACTGCAAGAACATTTAATTGGTTCCTTTACGAGTGACGGCCGAACGATCTATCTCATCGACCGACAGCTGGACTCTTTGGCAGACCGCATTGCAAAGGCATACAAGTGCGATATCGAATGGCATAAGCTGTAACCGGCATTATAATCTTTCGGTAGCTAGCTGGGCAAGCCGCGAACGTTCTCCCTTCTCCAGCGTAACATGGCCGCTGATTCCTTCTTCCTTAAAGCGCTCGACAAGATACGTAAGGCCATTGCTCTGGGAATCGAGATAAGGATGATCGATTTGCTCCGGATCGCCAAGCAATACGATTTTACTATTCTCGCCAACGCGGGATACGATGGTTTTCACTTCATGTTTACTCAAGTTCTGAGCTTCATCGATGATAATGAATTGTCCCGGAATCGAGCGGCCGCGAATGTACGTCAACGCCTCTACTTGAATGCTGCCCATGCCCATCAATATTTTATCGAGATCCCCGGATTTTTTCGTATCGAACAGAAATTCCAGATTGTCGTAGATCGGTTGCATCCACGGACGCAGCTTCTCCTCCTTCTCCCCCGGCAAATACCCGATGTCCTTGCCCATTGGCACGACCGGCCGCGCGATTAGCAGCTTCTTGAACTTATGCTCATCCTCCACCTTCATGAGACCCGCAGCAAGCGTAATGAGTGTTTTCCCCGTTCCGGCTCTTCCGGTTAACGTTACGAGCGGTATCTCATCGTTAAGCAACAGCTCCAACGCCATTCGTTGTTGCGCGTTGCGAGCCGTAATTCCCCATATCGGATCGTTGCTCATATGCAACGGTTCAAGCCGGTTGCCATCCGACGTTACCTTCAGGAGAGCCGATTTGGAAGTGCCTAGTTCATCCCGTAAAATGACGAATTCATTCGGATGTAAGGTCACTTTGATTCCAAGCTGATTGACCCCTAAAAATCGCGTGGAGTAAAACTCGTCTATTACGGAAGGATGAACGTGTAACGTCATATGACCCGTATATTGATCCGATACCGACACGGTTTGGTCGGATAGGTAATCTTGGGCAATAATCCCCAGCACGTCTGCCTTCACCCTGACCAGCACATCTTTACTGACGATGATAACCGGGCGAGGATCGCCGCTTTCCTGCTCCTCTAAGTGGTAATTCAAAGCTACCGCGAGAATTCGGTTATCGTTAGTCATCTCCCCGAATAACTCCTGTACCCTCACGAAGCGCCGATGGTTCATCTCTACCTTTAACAAGCCGCCGTTAGGTAACGCAACTCCGTTGTGCAGCTGTCCCAAGGTCCTCATTTTATCCAATTCCCGAGAGATATTACGCGCATTGCGTCCGATTTCGTCGGCTAGCCTTTTCTTAGAATCAATCTCTTCCAGAACGACTGAAGGGATAATGACTTCATTGTCTTCGAAGGCAAACAAGGAGAGCGGATCATGCAGGAGCACATTCGTATCTATCACGTAAATTTTACGCATGGGTGTTCCCTCCCGGTTCGTCGATTATTGGGTGAACTTGTTGTTTAACACCAAGAATTGTCCAATTCTGACTTTACATAGTGAGCGAATGACGAGGAAACAATATGACCATCGAACGCTTTCTCCTGTGATAGCCGATTTCGAATCGTGCACGATTAAGCGACATCGGCTAATACGGGCATCCCTCCAAACCAGGGTGGTGAACTCAATTGAAGCAGTATAAGTTAATCGCTCGCGCAACCGCATTGCTGGTCATTCTTGCTCTCGCAATGGGTTCCGCAGGCTGTGGTAAAAAGCAAGCAACACCGAATGCCGCAAACAATCATCTGCAAGCTCAAGCCTACAGAGGAGCGGCTAAGAAGATCGACAATCCGAAAAAAGTCGCCGCTCATCTGGAGTCGCTTGCTCGAGGTGTACAAGGCGTTAAATCCGCTAACTGCGTCGTGTTCGGCAAGTACGCCATCGTCGGCATCAACGTCGATGAGAAGATGGAACGCTCCCGCGTCGGTACGATCAAGTACGCGGTTGCCGAAGCTTTCCGTAAAGATCCTTATGGCATCGACGCTGTCGTGACCGCGGATATCGATCTTGCCCAAAGGGTTCGTGAAATTCGCGCCGATGTCAATAACGGCCGTCCGATTTCCGGATTCGCGGAGGAGCTCGCCGACATTGTCGGACGTATCATTCCGCAAATTCCGAGAAACATCATTCCTCCGAAAACCCCGGAAAACGTGGGGACCAGTTCCGTTAATAAGCTTGGAAAATGACAAAAAAAGCCCAGTGAGAGATCACTGGGCTTTACTCATGGCAACAACGGCTTGTAACTCCAAGACGTTAGCCGATCTGATATCGTTAAAAAACGGAGTCGGAATAGGGGTAACTTCCGCAACAGAAAGTTTGCTTTGAACCATCCGCAGCCCCCCTAAGTGGAATTCTGGTTTGGTTCCATTATATCACAGGGGTATCCGGTTTCCAACGGACAAATAGAGTTACTCCGAGGCGGATGGCGAACTGGTCGGCACAGCTAAGGGAGCCGGCCTTCCATCCTGTAGCAATTCCTCGGCAAGCGCCTTCTTTGCCTCTTGCAGCTTATCCTCGTCCAAATAAACGTAAGGACTTTTCCATGTTCCGGTTAATGGGATGAAGCGAATATCCGACCGGTTGATGCCGAAATACGTTGTGATGATATTCTCGATCTGCGTTGCGGGAATGTCCGTCCTCAAGTTGTCGCCAACGGCGTCCATAATGCTGCCAACCTTCGTAACGCTGCTGAAGGACTTCATGCGATCGGCGATGGCGCCGAGCACTTGGCTCTGCCGCTCGTTACGTTCAAAATCGCTCGAAGCCGCGGTTTGCTTATAACCTCGACCGGGATTAGACTTCCGGTAACGAACGAAACCAAGCGCCTGCTCTCCGTCGAGCTCTTGCTCGCCCTTCTTCAGATCGATATCCGTACCGTCTACGGTATCGACATAGCGCATATCCTTGTCTACCGTGACATTCACGCCACCGAGAGCATCCACGACGTCTACGAAGCCTTTAAAATCGATTACCGCCGTATAGTCGATAGGAATTTCGAAAAATTTGGACAACAACTCGCGCGTCTCATCCCGAGCATAAGCAGAAACGAGATCGCCTTCGAGATTTTCTTTATTGCGCCCATTCATGAAGAAGGCTGCATAATAGCCGTTGGCTTTATGCTTCTTATAACCGTCTAAGTTGAAATCGCTGTCTCTGGGAATAGAGACGACCGTAGCGGTTTTCGTGACGGGGTTGAATGAAGCTACCATCATGACATCCGTGTTCATGCTGCCTGTTTTGGTTCGGGTATCCAGTCCAAGTATGGCTAGAGAAATCGGTTTGACTTGCGCACGCTGTTCCTTAGGGACGGTCACGCTACCTTTGCCATCGTCAGGTTTCGCAATTTTAACCAGGTTGCCTTTCCATTTATCGAAAAATAAATAGGCGACCCAGCTTCCCAGCACCAGAATGATTACACCCAGCAAAATCAATGCGATTCTGCCCCAGCGGATTTTTTTTCCGGGAGGCTTTGGTTTCGGATTAGAAGATGCTCGACTTTTTCCGCGCGATGGCAACGGTGTATCTTGACTCAAACCAGTTCCTCCTCATCCTCTGTTCCGGGCTCATCATCCGTGTCGTCCGATTGACCGAACATATCCCGGTTTAATTGCTCCACGGCTTCCCGATCAAACCATACGGTACGAGTGGAACCGTCTACCTTGTCGTATGTAACATGCACTTTCCCGGCATCGACCGAGCTGACCTCAAACGACGTCAATTCGTGGTCTTCCGACAAAATTTGCGCAAAAAAGAGAAGTGTCTCCCTTGCTGCCCCGTCATCGGGACGCGCGGAGGAAACCCACTTCATCTGAAGCCAATAGAACAACGCATCCATTAAAGACACGGCCGTTTCCCCTCTCCCAAGGAAAAGCTATTGAGGATCGGCTGAATTCACTTGCGGTGAATCGCCTTTTTTGTTGTTGCGATAAGCTTTGCGTTTGTCATAAAACTGACGCATCCGGAGCAGTGCCATCATGGCGACCGCAACGGCCATACATTGAATGATCGGCAATTTATCAAGCTGCAGCAGCAACAAAACCAAACATCCGATAGCAAGGACAACATGGACGAGAATTTCCTTCAAAATCGGAAGTTTCCCCATCCTGAATACGGCGTTAAAAATATAAATCGTGCAGGCGACGATGAGCAGATAGGAAATAACCGGATGGTCGTGGAACCATGTCTGCATTGAAATCCCCCCTTAAGCGTTCTATGCGGCATGACCGATACCCGTTAGTCGAGTATCGGTCATCGCGATAGGACATGCTGCGATTAAACTCCGGTTTCAGCCATGCGGCGTTGTTTCTCGGATCTGTCTCGCTCGCTTTTGTTCAATACTTTCTTCCGCAGGCGAATGCTCTTCGGCGTAATTTCGCACAGCTCGTCGTCGTTCAAATATTCAAGCGCTTCTTCGAGCGACATCAGACGAGGCGATTTCAATTTAACCGTTTCTTCCTTATTGGCCGTACGGATGTTGTTTAGCGCCTTTTCTTTACAAATATTGACGATGATGTCGTTATCACGCGTATGCTCGCCGACGATCATGCCTTCATATACGTCCATACCTGGCTCAAGGAACAAAATTCCGCGATCCTCTACGGACATCATACCATACATAGTCGTTTTTCCCGTTTCGCTCGCGATGAGTACGCCTTGATGACGTCCGCCAACTTGACCGCCGACCATTGGGCCGTAGTTGTCGAAGGCATGGTTCATAACGCCGTATCCACGCGTTAAAGTCAAGAAATTCGTGCGGTAGCCGATCAATCCGCGGGCAGGGATCAGGAATTCCAGTCGAACTTGGCCCGTGCCGTTGTTGATCATGTTGACCATCTCGGCTTTGCGCGTACCCAAGCTCTCCATAACGGAACCCATGCTCTCTTCCGGAACGTCGATCAACAAGCGCTCGATCGGTTCGCTCTTCACGCCGTCGACCACTTTAAGAATAACTTCCGGCTTGGACACTTGGATCTCGAAGCCTTCACGGCGCATGTTCTCGATCAAGATACTCAAATGCAATTCACCGCGACCGCTTACGATAAATGCGTCCGGGCTGTCCGTCTCTTCAACTCTCAAGCTGACGTCGGTTTCGATTTCTTTGAACAAACGTTCACGCAGTTTACGCGACGTTACCCATTTTCCTTCACGTCCGACGAATGGGCTGTTATTGACCAAGAAAGTCATTTGCAGGGTCGGTTCATCAATGGCTAGTACCGGCAAAGCCTCAGGATTAGCCGGATCTGCAATCGTTTCGCCAATGTTGATTTCTTTCAAGCCGGCGATCGCTACGATATCTCCCGCAGCCGCTTCTTCGACTTCGATACGCTTCAGGCCTTGGAAGCCGAATAGTTTCTCGATACGGGCCTGTTTAACGACGCCTTCGCGGTCGATGACCGCAACGACTTGACCTTGTTGAATACGTCCGCGGTTAACGCGACCGATCGCAATACGACCCATGTATTCGTTGTAGTCGAGTAGAGTAACAAGGAATTGTAACGGTTCGTCCGGGTTTTCCTTAGGGGATGGAATATGTTCGAGAATCATCTCGTATAACGGCTCCATCGTTTCTTTCAGGTCATCCGGCGTGTTGCCGGCAATTCCGTTAAGACCAGAAGCGTATACGACAGGGAATTCCAGTTGGTCATCGGACGCTTCCAGCTCAATGAACAGCTCGAGAACTTCGTCGACGACTTCGACTGGACGCGCGGCTGGACGGTCGACTTTATTTACGACGACAACCGGCGTTAACCCTTGTTGCAACGCTTTGCGCAATACGAATTTCGTTTGCGGCATACAGCCTTCGAACGCGTCAACGACCAGAAGAACGCCGTCAACCATTTTCATGATCCGTTCTACTTCTCCGCCGAAGTCGGCGTGTCCCGGTGTATCAACGATGTTGATCAGCGTATCTTTGTAATTAATAGCCGTGTTTTTCGCCAAGATCGTAATGCCGCGTTCTCTTTCGATGTCATTGGAATCCATTGCACGATCTTGAAGCTGCTCATTGTCGCGGAATGTTCCGGATTGACGCAGCAATTGGTCAACCAGTGTTGTTTTACCATGGTCAACGTGGGCAATAATTGCGATATTACGAATTTTGTCTCTTGAATGCATATTTCCACTCCTCGTTTATCTCTGGTTCCCCAGGCGGCTTGAGCCTTTTACTCTAGGGTTCTCTAAATCCACAAAACAAAACGCCGACTCGAGGCCGACGTTAATTAGCATCACCGGTACGATTGACACAGCGTGATCCAAAAGTCTTCAACTGGTCCTCAACCATTCTATTATACGCTAGAAGAGTCGAAAAGCCAACTATTTAAATTGCGTCAGGCAAACAAACTTACCAAGATCTTGGCCGACGAACGACAAGCCATACTCCGAAACCGATCAAAGCAGCTGCAAATAAGTAAATTCCCCATGTCCACAACAAGGTCATGAAGAACAGTACGAGCGAAATAACCGCCAACCCTATCGCGATGGACCAAATTTGCTTGTTACGGCTATAACCGAATACGTGGTATTCATATAACCCGACAGCGATGGCAAACAAAAAGAAAGGCCATAAATATTTCATGGAGCCCCATCCGAACCAATTGCCGATCAACAGAATGATCGATACCACCGTTAATATTCCCGCGGGAATCAAAGTGATAGACGGAACCATGCGACCAAAATAAAGAACGTGAAGCAACAAACCGGGAATTAAGATAAAAAGCGGCCAAAATACGGCCCCGATAAACGCGAAGACTCCTAATTTACCTAGAAGAATTATCAATCCAACAGCCACGACGCCGATTCCGACTGCGGCGGATTGTCTGTTCACGATGGCTCCCCCACTTCATTCCATTCTCTGCACGCCTCAAGTTGCGCGGCGTGACATTTATTCCTTTAGTTTAATGGAAGTCCGGGGAAAAAACTAGTTCATGAAAGCAAAATTTTCCCTAAAGCGCTTTAATGCGCGATTTACCCGCTTAAATCGCCATTGCCGGCTTTGCTGCGTCGACGCAATATTAATGCAATGATAATCAGCATGCTTACCGTTAGAAACGGGATTAACCTTTCATACTCAGGCTGAAGCAGTTCCATGTAACGTAGCAGTCCGGGATCTCCCATTGCCATTTCGGCCGCCGTATAACCAAGTAAAGCTCCGCCCAAATACAGTAGTCCGGGCAATCGATCCAATATACGAATAATAAACGAGCTACCCCAAATAATAATCGGGATACTCATGACGATTCCGATGACTAGCATGGCAATATCACCGTTCGCTACCGCAGCTACCGCAAGCACGTTGTCCAGGCTCATGACGAAATCCGCGACTACGATTGTCCATATAGCTCCCGCCAACGTGGAGGCAGCTTGCGTATGGGCGGTTTTCTCCTTATTGTCGAGCAGCAGTTGCAAGGCAATGACCAGTAGAAGTATCGCTCCGGCTGTTTGGAGGAATGGAATATGAAGCAACGTGATCGCACCTAAGGTCAACACCACTCGAAGCCCAATAGCCGCTAACGCCCCCCACCAGACAGCCTTGCGCCTTTGATCTTCCGGCAATCTGCGACCGGCCATCGCTATAACGATAGCGTTATCGCCACTTAAAAGTAAATTAATCATGACGATTTCCAAAAAAACGAAAAATGTTTCCATTTCCATGCGGACACCCCCTCTTACCAGTTTTATGTACAAGCCGAAGCGGATATGTGGGCACATTTTTGAATCTATTCCGAAAATAGGACGTATTACTGCTTGATTAATATAGAGGAGGGACTAAATCGTGGAACTATTCGGGTGGGATTTGCTTAGCGTGGACTTCTGGTCCATCTTGTTGACGATCGTATTCATCGATCTTCTGCTAGCAGGCGACAACGCAATCGTAATCGGTCTCGCAGCCAGAAATTTGCCGAAGAACGTACAGAAAAAAGCAGTCCTTTGGGGAACGGCAGGAGCCGTTATCATTCGAATCGTTGCAACCATGCTCGTCGTATCCTTACTCAAGATTCCGTTCTTGCTTGCCATCGGTGGCATATTGCTGCTATGGATCGCCTACAAGCTGCTCGTACAAGAAGATTCGCACGGGGACATCAAGCCTAGCTCGACGTTATGGGCGGCGATTCGAACGATTGTCATCGCGGATGCAGCCATGGGGCTTGATAACGTCATCGCGGTTGCCGGAGCGGCGCACGGAGATTATTTCTTGGTTATTCTCGGATTAATCATTAGCATCCCGATCGTCGTATGGGGCAGTACCTTATTCATTAAAATCATTGAAAAATTCAAATGGATCATATATCTAGGTTCTGGAGTCCTTGCCTATACGGCCGCCAAAATGATCACGCACGAGGGAGAGTTCAAAGCTTACTTCGTCGCCAATCCCGTGTTCACTTGGATATTCATCGCCACTCTAGTCGTATTGGTTATTGTTGCAGGCGTGTGGACGAATGCGATTCAAGCGAGGAAAGTCCAGCAAAAAAAGCCCGCTCCGCCGCTCGTCGCCAAAAAAAGCCGTGAAACGCATTAATGCGTTTCACGGCTTTCTCTATTGATTGAGCTATATGGCAGCTTAGAACCAAGCGTCTTCTTCCTTGGATTCCCCGGCAGGCGCTTCTACTCCGTCTTCCCTCAGCACTAGCACTTCGGTTCCTTGTACGGCTTCATCGATTAATCGTTCGAGCTCCTCCCCCATATGAGCTTCTATGCGCTCTACAAGCGTAAGATTCGGCTGGGTTGCTGGAGATTTAGGCACGAATAACGTGCAACAATCCTCGAACGGCAATATAGAAGTTTGGAACGTCCCTATGCGCTCCGCGCAATCGATAATATCCTGCTTGTCCATCATGACAAGCGGGCGAAGTAACGGTAACGAGGACGATCTTCCGATCACGTTCATGCTTCCAAGCGTTTGGCTGGCTACCTGCCCAAGGCTATCACCGGTCACGATCGCTAAGGCTCCGTTCTCCTCTGCCAATCGCTCCGTTATTTTCAGCATGCTCCGTCTCATTAACGTAATGATCAGGCTATCGTGCCCGGATTGAGCGAGCTTCGTCTGGAGCTCTGTGAAGGGCACGAGATGCAGTTTGATTTTGCCGCTATAATAAGCCAATCTCTTCGCGAGGGTAATGACCTTCTCTTTTGCTTGTTCGCTTGTAAAAGGATAGCTATGGAAATGGACGGCTTCGATTTTCAAGCCTTTTCTCATCGCCATCCAACCCGCCACCGGACTATCGATGCCTCCCGAGAGCAGAAGCATGCCTTTCCCGTTCATGCCGAGAGGAAACCCTCCGGCCGCTTTCTCGACCTCGCAGTAAATATATGCACTTTCGTGCTGAATATCGATCTTAAGCTCGACATCGGGCGCTCGAACGTCCACTTTCAGATCGGGGGTGTTGCGCAGCACATGGGCACCGACCAAATGATTCATTTCTATGGAATCGTGCGGGTACTGCTTCCATCCCCGTTTGACGGATACCTTAAAGGTTTTGGGTTCGGTTTTTAAGCTTCTCATCATTTGGAGCGAAGTTTCGCGAATCGCTTCCAGATCGTGCTTCGAGCTAATTACGGGGCTATAGGTTTGAATTCCGAAAATATCCTTCAACCGGTCGCTAACTTGCTCGTAGCTCTCGCCGTTTAGATGAATGTAAACTCGCGCATAACCTCTTACGTATTCCAGCTTAGGCATTGCTTTTAACGCCGATTTGATCCGGGTGAGCAACATCGCCTCGAAACGGTTGCGGTTACGTCCTTTGATTGTAATTTCCCCGAATCTGACCAGTACGAGATCGTATTTCATTTCGAATTCCTCTCTAACGGCTTCAGCTCAGCCACAACTCTTTTTAGCCTATCGCCTAATATTTCGATGTCTTCCATCGTGTGTTCGTCCCCGAAGCTTATCCGGATACTCCCTGATGCCCGATCGGCGTCTTGCCCCATCGCGAGCAGCACTCGGCTTGGCTGCAAGCTCTTGGAAGAGCAAGCAGACTGGGAAGACACGAGTATGCCATGTTTCTCCAGCATATGAATGATAACTTCCGGACGCATACCCGGATACGAGAAATTAACAATATGGGGAGCTGCGCCCGTTTCGCCATCGGCTTCGTCCGAATGTACTCCGTTAAAGAGAAGTTCAGGAATATCGCCTACGATATGCAGCAATCTCCGTCTAATCGCATACATTCGTTCGCGTCGCGCCTCTTGACTCTCTACCGCCAGTCTAAGCGCTTGAGACATCGCGACTATCCCGGGTACGTTATGCGTTCCCGAACGCGTGCCTTGCTCTTGATCTCCGCCGCTAAGGAGCGGGGAGAGCTCATTCCCGCTCTTCACGAGCAGAAACCCCAATCCTTTAGGGCCCCCGAACTTGTGCGCCGAGCCGCTATATAAGTCGACACCCCATTCCTTCCAAGAGAAAGGAACCTTTCCGACCGCTTGCACGCCATCGACGTGAAACCGTACGTGCGGAAATTCGCCCAGTAATTGGCCGATCTCGCGAATGGGTTGAACGACGCCGGTTTCATTATTGACCTGCATAATGCTTACTAGCACGGTATCTTTCCTTATCGCGTTCGCAACGTCTTCCGGACGAATTTTCCCTTGTCGATCAACGGGCAAAATCGTCGTATGGATTCCGAACGTCTCAAGCTGACGAAAGCTTTCGAATACGGAAGCATGCTCAATCGCGGACGTAATGATATGTTTGCTTGATCTGGCGACTTTATTGACCGAGCCTTTAATAGCCAGATTATTGCTTTCCGTACCCCCGGAAGTAAACACGACCTCTCCGGGCTCCGATCCCATTCTGTCGCTAATGCTGGCCCTTGCTCGATCAATCAGCTTCATCGCCTCGGCGCCGGACTTATGCAAGGCCGCGGGGTTAGCATAATGAAGCTTCATCAGCTCGCTCATCGTCTGGATCACCATCGGCAACATAGGCGTAGAAGCGCTATGATCATAATAATACGTTTTCATTCGTAATCCCCATTCTGCCGTACACGAGATTATTCATAATAAAAGGACCAATAACGGGAGCAGGCCCATGGCCTCCCCCCGTCTTGATCCCCGTAAGTGATGTAAGTCAGATTAGACGCCCCATTGGTTAGACGCATTCACAACCTTGCGGACGTAATTTTGCGTCTCCGTAGGCAACAAATGAAGGTTTGCCGCGAGCTCTTGATCGTTGTGGATTCCCGTTCGGTCAACGCGACCCGGACCCGCGTTATAAGCGGCTAACGCGGTAGACACATTGCCATCGTATTTGCGCAGCAAATACGACAAAAATCTGGTGCCGCCATCGATATTCTGGGCTGGATCGAAGGAATCGGTTACTCCTAATCCGCGAGCCGTATCGTCCATCAACTGCATGAGTCCTTTGGCGCCAGCCGAGGAAACAGCATTCGGATTAAAGGAGGATTCCGATTGGATCACGCCTTTGATCAGTGCAGGATCGACGCCATACTTAGCACCAGCCATCGTAATCAGATCATCGTAGGCCGAGGACGAACCTTGGTCTCCGGTCAACGCTCCTCCCCAAGAAGCGGTAGGCATTGCAAAAGACGATAGGCCGCTCAACTGCGACATTAAACCGCTCGATGATTGCTGGCTGGAATCCGCAGACGTATACTGGCTCAGCAACATCTGGAATAAACCGTTGCCATCGCTTGCCGTTCCATCGGTTGATGCGGAGCTTAAAGGGTTCATCTCCGTCATCCATTGCGTGAGAAGCATTTGCTTCAGTATTCGTGGATCCGTCGATACATTCACGTCGGTTAGCTCCCGATAGTCATATTGTAAGTATATCCATTGTACAACAAACTACCGGAGTACGACTAGTCCCGACAAAAAATGAAATCTCGTCCCTTAGAACTATTTTTCCCCATTTGGCTTAAAGGTGAGGCAACAAGTTACGGATGATTGCTTGGCTGTGTCCTTGTGCGAGAAAAATTCATCGGCGAATTCCTCATTCCATTGGTTGTTGGCATGGGAATCCACTTCAATTGTAATTTCTTGCGCCCCGCAACGGTTTCCTTGACCCCAATAAGAACAATTGCTAACGCTGCACGCTACGCCACTCGGCATAATAAATCACCCCCCTGTCCTATTGTGTACCCTGTGAAGACGGGTATACGGACAGAGGGGTGGAGGTTGTAGGCATAAATGTTATTTAGCTTGGCTCTGCATGCGGCGATGCGTTAAGTAGTCGCTCTCGTAATAGGACAAATCATCGCGCAGTTCCTCGTAGACGCGGGAAATGCTTAGAATGATGTCACGCGCGACGCGAACCGGCTTCGTACGGAAGCGGATGGCATCTTGCCCGGTATACGCATAACGTCCATCCTCGGAATAACATTCGTTTTTCGGATAGAAGAACGAATTTACACCATTGTGATACACATCGTATAATGCACGTTCCGCCAGATCGTTGTCGAAATTAGGACGTCTGAGTACCGCACCGAGCTTCTCGTAAGCGACTTCGGAGAACACAAGCAAATGACGCAAATCGGACAATAACCCGCTGTAGAAAAGAGTACTATCTGGAATGTCTGCTTGTGCAAGCTGCTCAAGCGCGTTGTGGTTTAGGAATTGTTCAATCGGATCGATCGCCGCCTTCAACTTATCCCGACTTGATTCGGCAAGCGCTTTAATATTAGTAGCTGGCATGGATTGTTCCCCTTTCCATTGTGCGAAACATATCTTTAAGGTATTAGATGGGTATCAAACTAAATAGTCTCGCTACAGGATCCGGCGAAACCTTATTCATCGTAACATATTTCCTGCGCAAACGGTACTGCCAAGGGTAAAAAGAACCGTATATTTTTGTGCTTTCTCCTTCATTCTAATGGACAATGAACTCCCTTGCTTAAAGGGATACAAAGGAGAGGTGCAGGTTGAGACGTAATACGTTAATCGGAATATTGTGTACGCTCGCCGTCGTCTTGATCGCGATTCCGCTTCTGCCTTCCTCTTTCCATTCCGGCCAACGCGAGCCATCCGCTTCGCCAGTCCGCGAAATGCAATCCAGCTCTAAGAAAGAAGCTACGTATAAACTGCGGACCGTACAGCAAGATATGGAAGCGACCGAGCGATTGTCACGTTCCCAGGTCATCCGCGACATCAAAAATTTTCTGGCAAACCGTTCGGATCGGGAGTCGAGCAAGGCGTTCCAAGCTCTGCTGAGAACCCATCCGGAAATTAAGTATGCGGAAAAAAACGACGGGAAGCACCGGGAGGAAACAGGAAAACCCAATTCGCTGCTCGCCCGGTCGGCCAAGCCTCATTTGACCAAAGCCAGACAAGCGCTACTTAAGAGCAACAGCTACGCTTCGCCGACATTTACTCATGACGGAAAAAGTTACTTCGTGCTTTCGCAACGTGCGCCCGAGCCTGCCGGCAAGCAAAATCTAGTCGCTCTCGTGTCTACCGAGGTTATCCAAGCGGTAGAGAGGCATCAGCGCCGCAATTTACGCCTAATCCCTTATCCGCCCGAAGGACGCTATCGGATAGAGTCGGTCGTTCCGGGCTCCAATGCGGAAACAACCGTACGAACAGGTGAGGACAACGGCAATGCCAGCCACTATGCCGTGGATGAGATCGTCGTCAAGTTTCGCGCGCCGCTTACGGATCGCCAATTGCTTCAACTGCGCAAAGATTTAGATTTGTCCGTCGTGAGATTCACCGGGAAAACTTATGTTTTCCGCTCCAAAAAACACGATACTAAGGCGCTGAAAAAATACTTTCACGATAAATTCGATCCCGAGTTCGTCGAACCCCACTATCTCTATATGACTAACGATTCTGGAAACGGCGCGTCCATTGTCCCCAATGATACACTGTATTCCGAATACCAATGGAATTTGCCCGAAATCGCAACGGAAAACGGATGGAATATTTCGAAAGGAAGCACCGATGTCGTCGTAGCCGTATTGGATACGGGCGTTCAAGCCGATCATCCCGATCTTCAGGGTCGTCTCGTTAAAGGAACGAATATCGTGGACCCTTCAAGTCCTCCTGACGATGACGTTGGACATGGTACGCATGTGGCGGGGATTATCGCTGCCAAGGTCGATAACAACGAGGGCATTGCCGGAATGACATGGTATACGAAGATCATGCCCGTTAAAGTGCTCGACAGCTCTGGCGCAGGCTCCACTTATTCCGTTGCCGAAGGAATCATATGGGCGACGGATCACGGGGCGAAGGTCATCAACATGAGCTTAGGCAATTATGCCGAAGCGCAGTTCCTTCACGATGCACTCAAATACGCCTATGATCACGGAGTCGTACTGGTGGCTGCCAGCGGCAACGATAACACGGATCGTCCGGGCTACCCTGCCGCTTATCCGGAAGTGATCGCCGTGTCCGCGACCGACGCCGATGAATCCAGGGCCGAGTACTCCAACTACGGTGATTATATAGACGTCGCCGCGCCGGGAACTTCCATCCCGAGCACATACCCCGGCAGTCGCTACGCGGCATTATCCGGGACGTCGATGGCATCTCCTCACGTTGCTGCGTTAGCATCCTTGATACGCACGGCGAACGCCAGCCTGACTAACGTCGAGGTTATGGATTTGCTCAGACACACGGCTAAAGATCTAGGAGCAAGCGGCAGGGACAAAGATTATGGCTACGGTCAGATCGATGTCCAATCCGCTCTGCAAACCGCCCACGGAACTAGCAGTTCCTTACAGCTATATCCGCAGCAAGTGCGCCGGGAGTTAGAGCAGCTCAATAGAGAGAATAATCGTCATTGAACTTTAATGACTATTCAAAAAAAGCCTTCCCAGTACTACTGGGAAGGCTTCTTCATTCAAACATGTTAGCCGGAAAGCTTGCCGTAAGCCGGGTTCTGTACTTCAAGTGGTCATAACGGATAGCCGAAGCGATCCTCCCACGAACTGAAGCGACAATCATCTTTCTAGGCCGTACATTGCTATACGGCTCAAGCGACCAACCCGAACGCACCCCGGGCTAGGGCTGGCTTGCGCCTGCGTCCTCCTCGGTCTTGCTCCAAATGGGGTTTACCAGGAGCAAAGTCACCAGTGCTCCTCGTGGTCTCTTACACCACGGTTCCATCCTTGCCTGATCTGCCTAAGCAGCCATCGGCGGTCCATTTCTGTGGCCCTGATCCTTCAGCTCGCGCTGACTGGACGTTATCCAGCATCCTGCCCTGTGGAGCCCGGACTTTCCTCTCGTGGCGCGAAGCCACCAGCGATTGTCTGTCAAACTTTCCGGTTTGCATCGACTAGTATAACGCGAAATGCTCTCGCTGACAACGGGAACGAATGGAGTTTATGCCACAATACCTATTCGAATGGCAATTATCGTAATTGAAATGGCTCCGTATCGATCTCGGAAGCGAATACTTCCGTAGTGTAACCTTTGTTAATGAGTTGCTCGGTCAGCCATTTCGCCACATTGATCTTCATGATTTTTTCGGCGTGGTGTCCAGGATCGATAATAGACATTCCTGCTGCAAGAGCATCCTGCGCGGAATGGAAATCGATATCTCCGGTAACGAGGACGTCCGCGCCAGCGAACATCGCATGGCGGATATATTTGGCTCCCGCCCCGCCAAGAACGGCGACTTTACGAATCGGCTTCGAGCCGTCCCCGACCATGCGGACGAAAGGAACCTGGAAAGCCGCCTTTACGCGTTCGGCGAATTGATCTAAGCTCTCCGTTGCCGGAAGCACGCCCACCCTACCGAGTCCGAAAGATCGGCCTTTCAAATCCATGCTGTATAAATCATAAGCCACTTCCTCGTAAGGATGCGCCTTTAACATCGCAGAAATGACTCTTTTCCTTGCGCTTAAAGGAACGACCGTCTCCAACCTGACTTCCTTGGCATGGGTCAGCTTTCCTTGCTTGCCGATGAACGGATCGCTTCCTTCACGGGGGAGAAAAGTGCCTGTCCCCTCGATGTTGAAGCTACAATGGCTGTAATTGCCTATCCAACCCGCACCTGCGGAGAAAATGGCATCTCTTACCTTCTCGTGATGGGTCTCGGGGACGAAAACGACCAATTTGTACAGCTTGTCGGTATGAACCTCTTCCAACACGTCGCGTCCGGTAAGTTCTAGCGCTTCGGCCATCCAATCGTTCATGCCGCCTTCGGTCGTATCGAGATTCGTATGGGAAATATACACGGCAATGTCTTTCCGAAGCAGTTCGGCAGCTAGCGCCCCTGCGGGCGTATCCGTACGCAGATGTGCAAGCGGTCGATAAATAACCGCATGGTGCGCGATGATAAGCTCCGCGCCCAGCGAAGCAGCCTCGTTGACCACAGCGGGCGTAACGTCCAACGTCACAAGTACGCGGCTGACCGGCTTTGCTGCCGAACCTACCTGCAATCCGATTTTATCGTCCGGTACGGCATAATGCTTGGGAGCGAGCCGCTCCATTAATTGGAGGATGGTTTCTCCGCGAGCAAACATGACAGCACCTCCCGAATTTCTTTAACGTCCTCTTCCCATTCCCTAGCCTTCTCCGCCGCTTCGGGAGCGGTTGCGTGCTTAAGCTGGAGAATGACTCTCTCCCGCTTGGCGATCTCCTCTTCCCACTTCCTGTGGAAAGCTTCGGTTGGATGCCTAAGCAGCAAGGGACCCATTTCATACAAGAGGGTGGATGAGATCTTAGTGATAGCCGGAGCTAGCAGTTTCTCGTCGTACAGATTTTCATGCGCTAACAATGCTTCTGACGGAGCCGATGAAAGAACAGCCCGCATTAGCGTATAGATTACTCCGTCCTCTTCTAACAGCATCTCCTGATCGAGCACAAAGTGATGGCTAACGAGCCATCGCCTAACCGCATCTTCCGCGACATGGGGCGAGAGGACAAGCGTTCGAACTCCGTCTAAACTATCTCCCGCTTGGTCGAGAATTCTGGCCATCAAACTCCCACCCATGCCGGCTATCGTTACCGTATCCACTTCTCCAGCACATAACACCGCCATTCCGTCCCCTAACCGGACGGATACGACTTGTTCCAATCCTGCCTCAGACACTTGTCTCTTTGCGGCCTCTACGGGCCCGGCATGAACGTCTCCAGCAACGGCATAGCTGATTTTACCTTTCTGTGCTAAATAAACCGGAAGCAGAGCGTGATCCGTCCCGATATCGGCAAAGCGAGCTCCTTGTGGAACCCACTCCGCCAATGCCGATAATCGGCGGGACAGCTTCAGCCCTGCTCCATTCCCTTTTAATTCTTTCATTTTTAAGCAACCCATTCCATCCATTGTTTGCGTAATCGGAACATCGTTATGCCCATGATTACGATCTTAATTACAATTTCCAACTGTATCCAATCCGTGTGGATAGCATACAAAGCCGAGTAAACTTCCGGCATAAACCAAAGTACTAAAGAGGTCGCGAACAGGACTGTGCCGGTAGACTTGTACTTTACATGTAGGAACCAGCTCAACCAGCAGATTAACAACGCCGCGGGGATCCAGTACACTTGGGTTTCAAGCAAAGACGGTCCCGAAGTATGCTTCGCAAGTAACAAAGTATACAAAGTAACGATAGCCATCCAGCCGAACCAATGGACAACGGCGTACCTTAGTAGGATGCCGCTGGATATCCAAACCGCTGCGCAGATGCCAAGCAACCACAATGGACCCGACCCGGCCAACCAATCGTTAAGACGCAGGACCAGAAACCCGACCCCGATCAGAAAAGCCATCCCACTCCCCATTGCAATAAGCCCGCGCGTCGGATTATCCTCCCTCAGCTTGGCCCCGAAGACAATAAACGCCGCCGGCACAATGCTGGTTATCCCTATTTGCAATGGCAAAGGAAACGCGCTAAAATGAAGTACAACAAAACAAATCAAGGCAAAACTTCCAAATGCAAGAAGCCACAGTTTGCCCGATGCTTGCCCAATTTTCTTAACGACAGTGCCCGCATAACTTAATGGACGTTCATTCAAATCTTCCAAATAGATGTTCTGCAGGAAGTCGCAATATTGCTCCGGCAATAACTTGTTGCGGCGCCAAGATTCAATTTCCTTCACGACGATATTGCGTTTCTCTTCATCCAAACCAGCCATACCGACGATTCCCCTCTCGCCTTTTGAAGAAAAAGACCTTCAACCAGATCGGCAAAGGTCTCACTCGCATACTTATCATTTTTATTCCAAGAAATCCTTCAATCGCTTGCTACGGCTTGGGTGACGCAGTTTCCGAAGCGCTTTGGCTTCGATTTGGCGAATACGTTCGCGCGTGACACCGAAAACTTTGCCAACCTCTTCAAGCGTACGCGTACGACCATCATCCAATCCGAAACGCAAACGAAGAACATTCTCTTCCCGTTCGGTCAGCGTGTCCAGAACGTCTTCCAGCTGTTCCTTGAGCAACTCGTAAGCTGCCGCATCCGCTGGAGCTAACGCCTCTTGGTCCTCAATAAAATCTCCAAGGTGAGAATCATCCTCTTCGCCGATCGGCGTTTCGAGTGAAACCGGCTCCTGCGCGATTTTCATGATTTCCCGAACTTTATCCACGCTTAATTCCATTTGTTCCGCGATTTCTTCCGGTGTAGGCTCTCTTCCAAGCTCTTGCAGCAACTGACGCGAGACGCGAATCAGTTTGTTGATGGTTTCCACCATATGCACAGGAATCCGGATCGTTCTCGCTTGGTCCGCAATCGCGCGAGTAATCGCCTGTCTGATCCACCAAGTTGCGTAAGTACTGAATTTGAAGCCCTTGTCATGATCGAATTTCTCGACGGCTTTCAGAAGGCCCATGTTGCCCTCTTGGATCAAATCCAAGAACAGCATTCCCCGTCCAACATAACGCTTCGCGATACTGACGACAAGACGCAGGTTAGCTTCGGCTAGCCTCTTTTTCGCTTCTTCTCCGTCCGGTCCGCCGATTTCGATCTTCTTGGCGAGCTCCACTTCATCATCCGCGCCCAGAAGGGGAACTCGGCCGATTTCTTTAAGGTACATCCGCACGGGATCGTTGATCTTGATTCCCGGAGGAAGCGAGAGATCATCGTCGAAATTGAATTCGTCGCGTTCTTCCTCTTCCCCGTTTCCGTGGCCATGCCGTTCGCGGCCTAATTCATCATGATCGTTGGATACCTCGATGCCGATATCCGCCAATTGTTCGAAGAACTCGTCGATTTGCTCTGGATCTTGGTCAAATGGCGACAGTTTCTCCATGATGTCTTTATAGGTCAAGGTAGATTTTTTCTTTCCTTGTTCTATCAGTTGGGCTTTGACCTGTTCAAGCGTCGCTTCCGTTTCCAGTCCGGTGTGTTGATCGTTTGCCATTTCCGACTCCCTCCTCCCTGAGAAACCCGCGCAATCAAAATTGTTTGCGCTGCTTTTCCAGGGCGATAATCTCTATACCCATTTGTGTTGCACGTGAATAATCGCCAGCTCGCTGGGCGCGATTCAATTCTTCAGTCAAACGTTCCACTTCCCGTGCAAGAGAAGCGCGACCGATCGTACGGATGCAATCTTCCAGTTCCCGTTCGCCAAACGGAATGTCTATTAACGCGATGGCACTGGCGGTACGTTCCAAGCGATCGTCCTGTAAGACCGCCACGAACCTGCCAACATCAGGATCATTGTTTTGAGCGTAATAAGCATATAAATAAGCAGCTAAAGCCGCGTGATCCTCGACATGAAAACGTTCGCCAAGTTTCTGCTGAACGAGGAGTGCCGTCTCCTTGTCCTGCATCATCCACGAAAGCAGTTGGCGTTCCGCATTAACATGCGCGGCTCCCAATGGAGGATTCTTGGAGGCAGATCTCTTTTCATTCCATACATTATTCCACGATCCGGCCGGAATATCCCCTGCGTTTCCCAATTTCTCTTGTTGCCTGTATTCGAAGCTTTCCTGCTTCAACGTATCGAGCGATACGCCGAACTCTTGGGCTAGCTCCTTCAACAACAACTCCCGTTCCGTTGGAGAATCTCGTCTCGCCACGATTCGTACCGCATCGCGCAAATACCTAATCCTTCCATCTTCTTCTAGGAGTATATGGGATTTCCTTAAATATATAAGCTGAAATTTGACCGCGGAAACCGCTCCCTCTATGAACTCGCGAACAAACGGCTCATCACCGTGGGACGAAATGTACTCGTCCGGATCCATTCTGTTCGGAAGCACGCTTACGCGGACGCGGAATCCCGCTTCTTCCAGCAAGGGTATGCTTTTGTGTGCGGCGGCTTGTCCTGCATCATCTCCGTCATAACATAAGATTACCTCATCCGCGAACCGTTTAAGCACAGCCGCATGTTCCCCCGTCAACGCGGTTCCCATCGTTGCAACTCCGTTGTGGACTCCCGCCGACCATGCTTTGATTACGTCGACATAACCTTCGAATAGAACGGCCTGTCTGGAGCGGCGTATCGCGGGTCTGGCTTCGTGCAAGCGGTATAGCGTTTTGCTCTTATTGAATAAGGCCGTCTCCGGAGAGTTCAGATATTTCGGTTGACCGTCCGACAGCAACCTACCCGCGAATGCAACGATCTGTCCGGCTGCATCATGAATCGGAAACATGATGCGATCTCGGAAGCGGTCGACATAACCTTCGGACTCTTGCCTTCTCGACAATAATCCTCCGGCTTCCATCTCCGCAGGAGCATAGCCTTTGCGTTCCAACGCTTGAGTAAGGGTGTCCCATCTTGCGGGGGCATAACCGATGCCGAACTGCTCGATTAACGTATCGGTAAACCCTCGGGACATTAAATACTCCCTTGCCGGTTTCGCTACTTCCATATTCCGCAGAAGGTAATGGTACAATTTCGAGCTGTATTCATGGGCTTCGATAAGGATTTTCTTTTCCTTGTGGAACGCGGAAGGCTCCTCATGATTGGCGGTCGTCCACGTAATGGGAATGCCAGCTTCTTCCGCTAGCGCTTTGACCGCTTCTGGGAACGATTCCCCTTCCATCTCCATGACGAACTTGATGACGTTGCCACCTTTTCCGCAGCCGTAGCAATGAAATATTTGCTTCTCCGGCGTTACGGTGAAGGATGGCGTTTTCTCGGAATGAAAGGGACAGAGCCCCTTCAAGTATTTCCCGTTTTTGGTTAGATGAACATATTTGCCTACCGTCTCGGAAATTTCGTGGCGGCTTAACACTTCATCGATCACCGACTGCGGTATCATTCCGTAATTCAAGGAATTCACCCTATTTCCCGGTGCTTGCAAGCGCAATGAACAAAGGTAATGTCCATCGGTCTCTTGCTCGCACGTAATACAATTCGCTAAAGGTCGGGATTCTCCTGCAACCCTCGCAACAGAGTTGTCAGTTTTTGTTGAAATCGATCCCGATCTTCATCGGTGAATGCCCTCGGCCCTTTCGTACGCACACCTCCGCGACGTTGTCGAGCCGAGAAATGACGTTGCTCCAACAAGCCTTCGATGTCGGCTTCCCGGATTTCCTTGCCTCTTGGCGTCAAGACGGCAGCGCCACGCGCAAGTCCCAATGCCGCCAATCCATAGTCGCCCGTTACAAGGATATCGCTTTTAGTCAGCACGTTGGCGATATATAGATCCGCCGATTGATCGCTGGCGTCAACGGTTACGACTTCCACGGATGGCTCCGGCACCAGTACATGCGCATGGCTCGAAACGAGAAGCGCCGTGGCGCCGCAGGTTCTCACCGTTCTGCCAATTTCCGACTTCACCGGACATGCATCGCCATCCACCACAACCCTATGACGCACATTAATCATCGACATCACCACACGATTCACCCAAAGTTTGCCGTAGTATTATATACGCTAACGGGACTCAAAAATCCTGCCTTTCCCCGATCAAATTTTATGTTCCCCATTTCAACCGTTTTTGAAAACATTTTGAAGAATCGATTACGGCTGCCCGCAAACCATTCGACATTCCTACATTTTTCGACAAACAGCATGGTAATCAGAATACACTAGAACCCTGTATTTCTCCTAGATTCCACCGAAATCGTTCATAAATTGCTCACAATTATGCAAATCGTGCTACCGCATTTCTATTTGATGGGTCTAATTACCCAAACCACCACAACAACTGCGTCTGAAGTTCCGGTCACATAGAACTAACCCTTAGTTATCATCGGCGCATTCAATTCCAATTAAACCCTGAACGATATTGTTCCTAATAATAACTAAAAGAGAACCTCGCGGTTCTCTTCCGGTCTAGCCTTGCAAATTCTCCAATATGAGACTCGCGGTTTCCTCTACGGCTTTATTCGATACATCGATGACTTTGCAACCGATTTTCTCCATCACTTGTCTTGCATGATCCAATTCCTTACGAATCCGTTCCGAAGTAGCATAAGGAGCGGAGTCGGGCAATCCGAGTGCTTTCAGTCGCTCCTTGCGAATGGCGTTCAACGTATCTGGACTGATCGTCAAGCCGATTACCTTACTAGGAGAAGCAAGATACAATTCCTTAGGAGGCACAAGCTCGGGAATCAAGGGTACGTTAGCGACTTTATACGTTTTATGCGCCAGCACCATCGATAGAGGTGTTTTGGATGTTCTGGATACCCCCACGAGAACGATATCCGCCTTGAGGATTCCAGTGACGTCCCGGGCATCATCGTAACGCACGGCGAATTCCACAGCCTCCACCTTCCGGAAATAATCAGCGTTCAACAGATGATTCAGTCCAGGCTCATGCCGGGACTCATGGCCAAGGGCGTGCTCTAGATTATCGATGAGCGGTCCGAGCAAATCTATGGCCGTCAATTGCATTTTCCTCGCCTGATCCACCATATAATCGCGCAAGAATGGAATGACCAACGTATAGAGCACGATGCTATTGTCCGATTGAGCCGCCACGAGAACGGAATCAATCCCCTCCCGGGACTGAATAAAAGCCGCGCGGCGAATTTGCACGGATAACGGGTGGAACTGAGCGGCGGCAGCTCGTACCGCAAGCTCTCCCGTATCCCCCGCAGAGTCGGAAACCACATACACGATAACGCTAACTTGCGGCATAGACAGGTCCAACTCCTTCCAATGGAATCGTCATCCTGCCAGCTTGGAGAAATCGGCGAAATGTTTGACGTCGTCGGCTACTAACGCTAAGATCGCCAGACGATTCCGCCGCAACGCCTCGTCCTCCGCCATGACCATGACCGCCCCGAAGAAGGCAGCCACAGGACCGCTTAAAGAAGAAAGCGCCGATAACGCCTCTTCCATATTCGCTTGCGCGCTAGCGGCTAAGAAGCGGCCATGCGCTTGTTGCCACGCTTCATACAACTCACCTTCAGCGGCATCCGCGAACAACTGGACGTCCACTTGTTTGGAGTCGGCTTTCGCGGCAAGATTGCATACCCGGTTAAAGGCTTCGACCGCTGGACGGAACTCCGCTTTGCCGCTTTCCGAATTCACGGCTTGCAAAGCATGGGCACGAAGCACCGTACGGCGTACGTCCGTCGTCCCTGCTCCAAGTACCGCATCTACGATATCATAACGAATCGCCTGATCGGACAGGACGTTCTTGATTCGCAACGCGAAAAACTCCTGCATATCTTTGCTGATGTCATAAGCTTCTCGCTTCAATCCTCTAGCCGCATGGACGTCTAAAGCGATCTGGAACAATTCCGCAAGCGAAATTTCCATTTCGTGCGCCAGCAACGTATTGACGATACCCGCCGCTTGGCGGCGCAGCGCGTATGGATCCTGCGACCCGGTCGGAATGATTCCGATCGAGAAACATCCCGCGATCGTATCCATCTTGTCTGCGATCCCCACGATCGCGCCGATCAAGCTTGCCGCAGGCGTATCTCCTGCATTGCGAGGCGAATAGTGCTCGTTGATCGCACGGGCTACGCTTTCTCGCTCTCCCGCTTTGCGAGCATAATCTTCTCCCATGATGCCCTGCAGCTCTGGGAACTCATAAACCATCTGAGAGACTAGATCGAATTTGCAGATGTCGGCCGTACGGCTAACGTCGGCTTGCGCGTCTTGATCCAGGCGCAAATGTTGGGCGATTCGATCCGCTACGATCCGAACCCGGCGAACTTTATCCCCAACCGTTCCCAGTTCCTCGTGATACACGATATTTTCAAGCTTAGCCAATGCGTCCTGAATGACCAGCTTTTTATCTTCCTCATAGAAAAACTTGGCATCGGACAAACGTGCCCGCAGCACCTTTTCGTTTCCTCTGGATACAACGTCCAACGATAAGTTATCCCCGTTACGAACGGTGACGAAATGCGGAAGCAAACGTCCTTCCCCATCGAATACCGGGAAATAACGCTGATGCTCGCGCATCGAAGTGATCAGCACCTCTTGCGGAATTTGCAGGAATGCCGGATCGAAGGATCCCGTTAGCACGGTAGGCGTCTCCACAAGGAAAAGCACTTCCTCCAATAAATCGTCTTTAACCGCAATATTCCAGCCCCGTTCCGCCGATAAGCTCTGAATGCCGGCAACGATCGCCTTCTGGCGTTCTTCAACGTCGACGATGACCTTCTGCGCGCGTAACTTCTCGACGTACTGGCTAGGTTCCTCGACGGTCGTATCCTCGCCAAGGAAGCGATGTCCTCTCGTAACGTTGCCGGTCGTTACTCCCGTAATCTCGAACGGTACAATTTCTTTGCCGTGAAGGGCGATCATCCAACGTATCGGACGGACATAGCGCAGCTCGTAATTACCCCATCTCATGTTTTTGGGGAACGTAAGAGAAGTCACCAAAGCCGGCAACGCATCCGGCAGCAACGTTGCCGTTTCGACGCCAAGGCTGTTCTTCGTAGCATATACGTACTCCACGCCCGCTAGTTCGCGAATAAACAAGGATTCCGGATCAACGCCCTGGCTCCGCGCGAATCCTTGAGCCGGTTTGCTAAGCGCTCCGTTCTCGTCGTAAGCGATTTTGCGGGACGGCCCTTTGACCTCTTCGCTAATATCCGTTTGTTTATCCGCAAGTCCAAGAACGTGAACCGCTAATCGACGTGGCGTCGCGTAGGCTTTAACCTCGTCGTAGGCCAAGCGGCTGTCCGCGAGCCATTTTTCCGTTTTCTCTTTCAGTTGATCCATCGCTCCGCGCACGAATCGAGCGGGCACTTCTTCCATCCCGATCTCCAACAACAAATCTCTAGCCATTGTTCACCGCTCCTTTCTTCAGCAGCGGGAATTCCAGCCGCTCGCGTTCCTGCAAATAAGTAGCCGCAACCTGTCTAGCCAAATTGCGTACCCGCGTAATGTAACCCGTGCGCTCCGTAACGCTGATCGCTCCCCGCGCGTCCAACAAATTGAAAGCATGGGAACATTTCAGTACGTAATCGTAAGCGGGGAATACGAGATTGACGTCCATCGCGCGCTTCGCTTCGCTCTCGTAAGTTGAGAACAATTGGAACAGCATCGCCGTATCCGATACCTCGAACGTGTATTTGGAATGTTCGAATTCAGGTTGTTTAAACACGTCGCCATAAGAAACGCCTTGAACCCATTCCAGGTCAAACACGTTTTCTTTGTCTTGAATGTAAGAGGCTAATCTCTCCATCCCGTAGGTAATTTCTACCGCAACCGGGTGACAGTCGATGCCCCCGACTTGTTGGAAGTACGTGAACTGGGTAATTTCCATTCCGTCCAGCCACACTTCCCATCCTAGTCCCCAAGCCCCAAGCGTCGGAGACTCCCAGTTATCCTCAACGAAGCGGATGTCATGGTGAAGAGGATCCAAACCGAGCTTCTTCAAGCTTTCTAAATAAAGCTCCTGGATGTTGTCGGGAGATGGCTTCATGATCACTTGGAATTGGTGATGCTGATACAGCCGATTCGGGTTTTCTCCATAACGGCCGTCGGCCGGTCTTCTGGATGGCTCCACGTACGCGACATTCCACGGCTCCGGTCCGATCGCGCGAAGGAAGGTCATCGGGTTCATCGTTCCCGCGCCCTTCTCCGTGTCATAAGGCTGCACGACGATACAGTTCTGCTCTGCCCAGAACTGCTGCAGCGTCAACGTCATTTGTTGGAAATTCATTCGTAATTCGCTCCTTTGGCGTTACTGCTCATAATAAAAAGCCCCCGTCCCACGTCTGCCTTGGCAGACATAGGGACGGGAGCTGAACATTCCCGCGGTTCCACCCTACTTGGCATCCTTCCGGCAGCGATATCGTCGCTATGCCGAAGGTTACCCTCCTCATTCGTGCATTCTCTCCAGAGCGCCCTTCGCCGATCCGTAGCTCCGGGCTTGCACTCTCCCCGGCTCGCTGCTGTTGCTGACGGTGTTCGGTTACTCTTCTCCTTCACAGAGAAAAAAATCGATTATGATGCCATTCTAACCTACTGCGGCGCGGACTGTCAAACCGTTCCGTCGCCTGCTTCGCCCGTTGGCGGGGACGGTTCGGGACGCTTCCTCGGTTCGCCGAGCAATTCACCGTACTTCTCCAACTGATCCAGAAAGCCGCGAGACTTCAGATTCAAGTTCAAATGCGTATCCATCCATCTTCGCATAGCGAGCTGCAATTGACGTTTCGTGCTTGTCTTGACTGCTACGTTGCCCAACCTTCGTAAATCTAGCGCCAGAAATACTCTTAACAGCTTCCAAACGGCATCTTCCAGCTCTAATGCCGTGGAATCCCTGTGCCTGCACCGATAACATAACGCGCCCCCGGCGAGCGAACTGAAACGATAAGGACCATCCGGATTTCCGCAACTGACGCACTCGTCTAACATAGGAGCATATCCTGCGGCGCTAATAACCTTCATCTCGTAAGCCCGAAGGACGATCTGCGGGTCTTTGCCGCCGGCAAGCGCGCTCTGGCAAGCTTTCAATTGATGAAATAGATAGGTAGCCGCTTCATCGTCATTAATTGCCCGATCCGTTAGTTCGGCAGCATAGGCCGCATATGCGGGACCTTCAAGCCCTTCCCTCAACTCCCGAAAAGATTCGATGATTTCGCCGCTGTTCAAAGTGCCAAGCGTTCCGCCCTTGTAATAAGAGTAATCCCCGTATGTAAAAAGCTGAGCCAAAGCCCCGTATCGGCTCTTCAGCTTCTTTGCTCCGCGCACGACAATGCCCTGCTTCCCGTATGTCGGCGTAAGCAGGGTAATAATTTTATTTCCTTCTCCGTAATCGGAGCTTCGGATGACTAAGCCTTCCACCCGATATAACATCGGCTCTCATTCCTCGTCCGCGGCATAACCCTCTTCGACTTCAGGCCCGGCATCTGCTCCGAGCTCTGATGTTCCGAGATTGTGCACTTCTTTATAAAGCAAATACGCTTCGATATCGCCGGTTTGCGTAAACACGTGCCACGTGAAATCCCGCACAGCGCCTCATCCTCTCCGGGCGAAAATGAATTGCACTTTCACGGATTAGGATGTCTCGGGAACGGCTTCGATATGCCTGTTACTTTTTGCACAAAGTCCACTGTTATTAACAATTAATCGTTGCGGTACCCCAGCGTTTTCAAGATCGAGTCGCGATTGCGCCAGTCTTTGTTCACCTTCACCCACAGCTCGAGGAAGATCTTGGAACCGAGCAGCTTCTCCATGTCCATGCGGGCCAGCTTGCCGACTTCCTTTAGCAACGCGCCGCTTTTGCCGATAATAATGCCCTTCTGGGAATCCCGCTCGACGAAAATGACCGCTCCGATATTCACTAGCCCGTTAGCCGCCACGCTCATGCTTTCAATTTCAACCGCGATGGAATGGGGTACTTCTTCCCGCGTCAGCTGCAGGAGCTTCTCCCGGATCAACTCCGCGCATACGAACTGCTCCGGGTGATCCGTAATTTGGTCAGCCGGGTAATACATAGGGCCTTCGTCCAAATATTTCGCCACTTGCTCCAGCAATGCATTAACGTTGTTCCCGTTAAGCGCCGATACCGGAACAACCTCCGTGAAATTCATAAGCTTGCTGTATTTATCGATCATCGGCAGCATCTCGTCGGGATGAATCTTATCGATTTTGTTGAGCACGAGAAAGACCGGAGTATCCTTAACCTTCTTAAGCTGCTCGATAATGTAACGATCCCCGCCCCCGATCGGCTCGGTAACGTCCGTTAGAAACAGAATCGCTTCGACTTCGTTAAAGGCGCTTTCCGCAGCCTTAAGCATGTAGTTGCCTAGCTTGGAATTCGGTTTCGTAATGCCCGGAGTATCCAGAAACACAATCTGGACGTCATCCGTCGTGTACACGCCATGGATTTTGTTGCGCGTCGTCTGGGGCTTATCCGACATAATCGCGATTTTCTGTCCGATCACTTGGTTCATCAGCGTCGATTTACCTGCGTTCGGACGGCCTACGATGGCTACGAATCCTGATTTGAAGCCTTTTTTCTGCATAACTGCCAATCTCCTTATGTCAATTCGATTCTCATTTGTTCAATTCGCGGGAAGTAAACGCGCCCGGAAGCAATTCGGACACCGTCGTCATGCGAAAGTCCCCCGCCATATTGCCCAGTATGACCGGCATATCAGGCTGGCAAAGTTCCGCAAGCACTTGGCGGCATACTCCGCAAGGCGTGATGGGGTGTTCGGTCTCGGCAATAACGGCAACGGCTTTGAATTCACCGGCCTCGCAACCGTCCGCTATCGCGCGAAACAATGCCGTTCTCTCCGCGCAATTGGTCGGTCCGTATGCGGCGTTCTCGACGTTGCAGCCGTAATGAAGCCGATCTTGCGCATCTATGGCAATCGCTCCGACCGCGAAACCGGAATAAGGAATATAGGCGCGGGAACGGGCTTCCTTAGCCGCTTCCAATAATTGCTCTATCGAATAGGGATGCACTTTGCTGCTCATTATGATTTCCTCCAAGTCGTCCTATAACTTATTTAATGCAAGCTTCCCACAAAAGCGGACCCAATACGATCGCACCGACCGCGACGGCGAAGAGGGCAGCCACGAGCACGGCACCGGCCGCCGTATCTTTAGCCTTCTTGGCAAGCGGGTGCGGCTCGGGCGATATCCGGTCGATCGTTCTCTCGATTGCCGTATTGATCAACTCCGATACCCACACTCCGGTGATGGCGACTAATAGCCACAGCCATTCCAATCGGGACACGCCCAACCAAACGGCTAAAATAATGACGATTATCGTAGCCGCCAGATGGAATTGCATATGCCGCTCGCTCCGCAGCGCCTCGGCTATACCCGCTATCGATTGCCTGAACGATCGGATCTCGCGGGAAAGCCAGCCGCTCATCTCGTCAGCCCTGCCTCTTTCAGTACCTCTTCCTGTTTGCCGAACATTTCGCGCTCTTGCTCTTCGTCCCCATGGTCGTATCCGATCAAATGGAGAAAGCCATGCACGAACAAGAAACCGAGCTCTCGCTCAAAGCTATGTCCGTACTCCTCCGCTTGCGCCTCGGCTCTAGGAACGGAAATGACGATATCCCCTAACAGATCCGAGAACGGATTGCCCGCTTTTTCTTCATCCTGCCAATTCTCGTCTCCATCTTCCGACGCTTCGTATTCGTCATTGTACTGAATGTCCGGCTCTTCCCCTTCGACCAAAGAAAAGGAGAGCACATCCGTAGGCTTGTCCAAGCCGCGATATTGTCGATTCAGCTCACGAATGCCTTCGTCGTCCGTCAACGTAAGCGTAACGATTCCGTCCTGCACATCCTCCTTTTCTCCAGCGATATGCAACAGCTTCTCGAGCAAGTCCATCCATTTCTCTTCGCGTTCGCCGGCTCCGCCTTCGCGCTCGTCGATCCATTCCAAACTTAGCGTCATGCTTTGATCTCCTTTGTTTCCTTCATTTTTTTCAGTTCTTTGTCGTCCGGGTACTCGATGCGGGAGTGGAACATCCCGATGACCGTTTCCTTAAGCGTCTCGGCGATTTTGTCCAGTTCCCTAAGCGTCAAGTCGCATTCGTTGAATTGGTTATCATCCAAACGGTCCTTAATGATTTTACCGATCATCTCTTCGATTTGTTCCACTTTAGGATGGTTTAGCGACCGGACGGCCGCTTCCACGCAGTCCGCGATGCCAACGATCGCAGCTTCCTTCGACTGCGCCTTCGGCCCCGGGTAACGGTAATCATCCTCTGTAAAATCGATCTCCGCCCCTTGTTCCTGGGCTTGCTTGACCGCCTTGTAATAAAAGAACTTCAAGAATGTCGATCCATGGTGCTGCTCGGCGATGTCCCGGATCGGCTTGGGCAGCTTATGCGCTTTGAGCATATCCGCCCCGTCCTTCGCATGTGCGATGATGATCGAAGCGCTCACCTTAGGATCGAGCTTATCATGCGGATTTCCGGAGGCGCTTTGATTTTCGATAAAATAAAGCGGTCTCTTCGTCTTGCCGACGTCATGGTAGAAAGAACCTACGCGGCACAATAGTCCATTCGCTCCTACGGACTCCGCCGCAGCCTCCGAGAGGTTACCGACCATCAAGCTGTGATGGTAAGTGCCCGGCGTCTCCGTGAGCACCTTGCGAAGCAAAGGATGATTAGGATTAGATAGCTCGACCAGCTTAAGCGCGGACAATATCCCGAACGTAACCTCGAAGAACGGCATCAGTCCAATGACGAGCACGGCTGTCAGCAATCCGCTGGAGAACATGAAGATGACCGATTGGACGAGCTGCGGCCGGCTTGGTTCGGGATTGACAAGCATGAGCGCGAGCACCGCAACGGAACCGAAGAGGCTGACCATAATTCCCGCTTTGAGAATCGAGGAACGTTGGCTCGCCCTATGGATAGCCAACACTGCCGTGAAAGAAACGACAGCCGCTACGAAACCGTAATGAAAATCGAAAACATGCTCCTGCTCCACGTTAAGAATGAGACTGGCAAGCAGAGTGAACAAAAAGGAGCTCACAAGGCCGAGATGCAGATCGAGCAACAACGTCACGAGCATGCTTCCCATCGCGATCGGTGCCAAATAGCCGACAAAAGGCCATTCCTCGCTGTGGGTTAGCGAGACGAGATGCATGAACAGAATGTTCAGCGCGAAGATCAGCAGCAGCATGACCCAGTCCACGTTCGTCCGTTTCTTGGCCGTTGCCGCGGCAATCAGCTCGACGTAACCATATAGCGCTAATGTGAAAATAACCGAAAACAACAGCACGCCCAGCTGCGGCAAGTAATTTTTGCGTTCCTGAAGCAGTCCTAACGAGTCCAGCTTCTCGTACAAGCTTTCCGTAATGACTTGTCCCGCCTTAACAACGACGTCGCCTTGCTTAATTAATACGGGCGGTGTATTCTGTTTGGCTTCGACTTTTCCGTCTTCCGTCGCTTTCTTATCGTAAAATTTGTTCGGCAAGATCGCCAAACGAGCGAGCTCCTGTACGATCTCGCGTTCCGTCTTCAGCGACAAGGAGCTTGCATTAACGAGCTCGGCGACTTTCGTTCTCGCCGTCTCCGCTTGCGTTAACGATTCTCCCGTCAGCTTGCGAACGACGTCCCACCCTACCTTGCGCATCTCGGTCAACTGATCCTGCGTTAAGCGGGGGATCTTGTAGAACGTCTCCTCAGGTATCGAATATAACTGCGACAGCACGACCTGCTGCATCTCCTGGAGCAAGCCCTCGGAATACGTTTCCGATCCCTTGTTCGCTTTGACGAAATTCGCGATATACTGGTCGACGCGCTCCGGAATGACGCGCCGAAAAATATCGACCTTGTCGGCTTCCGTAATCTGGTCGTCCAGATTTAGCTCCTCGATCCTAGCAAAGATTTCGTTGATCAGCGTTTCATTCCGAAGCACTACGATCGAATAGATCGGACCGACCTTCTCTGCGGCTTCTTCTTGTGCCTTTAACGTCGCCTTCTCGTCAAGCTCCTGGCGCGGCGCTTTAATATCCTTATCGCTTTTGCCGTTCAGCGTAATATCGTAAGTCTCCGGCACAAGGCGCGGAGCGATGCTGAAGTAAAACAAAAATACAAAAAGCAGGAGCAGGAGCCAGCGCATCGCTGCGCTGTGCTTCCATCCTGCCGCTGCCCCAGATAAGGTAAGCGGATTGCTTGGTTGGCCGCTGTCATTCCGACTCATCCGGCACTCCCCTTCCTTATGTTTATTGTTGTTCGCCGTTTGCGTTGTAGGCCAATATAATTTTCTGCACGAGCGCATGTCGGACGACGTCTTGATCGGTAAAGCTCACCATTCCGATCTCCTCGATATCGCGTAAAATCCGTTCGGCTTCGATCAAACCGGATTTTTTCCCTTTCGGAAGATCGATTTGCGTCACGTCTCCGGTAATAACCATCCGTGATCCGAAGCCTAGGCGGGTCAGGAACATCTTCATTTGCTCCGGGGTCGTATTCTGCGCTTCGTCCAAGATGACGAAGGAATCGTCCAACGTCCGCCCCCTCATGTAAGCGAGCGGAGCAATCTCGATTTGCCCGCGCTCCATCGCTTTGGCTACGCCTTCAAGTCCGAGCGCGTCGTTAAGCGCATCGTACAACGGACGCAAATACGGGTCCACCTTCTCCTGCAGGTCGCCCGGCAGAAAACCTAAGCTTTCCCCTGCTTCGACGGCGGGACGAGTAAGCATGATCCGCTTCACTCTGCCCTCTTTCAACGCCGCGACCGCGCACATGACCGCCAAATATGTCTTACCGGTACCCGCTGGCCCAATGCCGAATACGATGTCCTTCTTCCTGATCGTTGTGACGTAATGCCTTTGGCCCAACGTCTTCGGAATGACCGGCTTACCGCGGAAAGTCGATGTAATCTCGCCCTTGAACAAGGACAGAAGCTCGTCCGCCTTTAATTCCCGCGACAATTCCAACGCGTAGCGGACATCTCGTTCGTTCAGTTGCAGTCCGCTTTGAACCAGTTGAATAAGGGTGTCGAATAATTGCTGCAACGAGCGAACTTCATCCGCGGGACCTTCAATATAAATTTCCGCGTCCCTGGAATGGATAAGCGACACGGTTTCCTTCTCAATTAGTCTCAGGAACTTATCTTGCGGACCGAACAGCGCTAAGCCTTCAGCCGCATTGCGTAACGGGATAGTCGTATATTCTTTCAATTCCGTCAAAAAGCCTCATTCCCCCTAATCGGTAGATGCTTATCATAGCTTATCCTATTGGACGTTCTATCGCGATAGATTGTTCCACTTCAAAAAGAACGGTTAACAACACTTTACCATTCTCGGTATGTTCATGCAAAATTTTTTCGGCTTTAATGACCGCATCTTTCCCCGCTTTAGCCAGCATTTCGGAGCGCGCTTGCTCCAAACCGGCTAACTTGGCTTCTGCCGGCGTCCGGACTTTCTCAAGCTCTACCACTTCGAGCTCGTGCTCCTTCATCGTCCCGAACGGCAACAGCCGCTTCCAGAGCTGCGCGCGATGAACCGTCGTGCGCGTTTGCGAAATTTCGTAGGACGGCTCGCCGTATCCCGAAATTTGCAAGGCCCGGTTCCCGATAATCAGATATGAGCGATCTTGGGTAACTCCGGTTAAATTTTTGGACTTCGTGACTAGGGGAGACTCGATCCGATACTCATGCCACACCAAGCCCATCACTTTTCCTTTCGAAATGACCGTCTTATTGTTCCGCTCATCCCCGAGAACTCCGGAAATGAGGATGTCCCCTTTGCGCACCCGGTCGTTGCGTTCCACTTTCGGACGCCCATTCTCCGCAATGATTCGCGTAATAACGGCATCGGTCTTGGCGACGAGATGCCTTGGGCCTTCCAACGCCGTTTTCTCCGGCTTGGTCGAATCGATTACCGTAATCGAGATAGAGGTTCCCCGTTTGTCCACTCCGATCCATGCCGCTTCGGGCAACCGCAGCGCCAACCGCTGCGATAGCGATGCCGCATCCTGCAAGCGGAACGACCATTGGAAAGTGTAGACGCCTTCTTCCCTTGCGGCTTGCAGTATTTTCTCCTCGGGAATCGCGGTATTCCCTTCGATCCGGACATCCCAAACGAACGTAGACAGGAGGAATAAAGCCAGCACGAACGCGAGCATGCCTCCCGCGAATGTCTTTCTTCTAGACAGCCGTGCCATTCGAAACGGCAGCCCGTGCCGCGATATAATTCGAGTTCGGCTGCCGCATCCTCGCAATAACGGACGTAGGCGAAAAAAATCGGGAACCGACACCCCGAAGGTCAATTGTCCCGCAGGACTGAACGATATATTCCAGAGCGGGACCTGTTCCCTAGTTGCCGCATTGAGGAAAACTTCGGGCTCCCCCCCAATGAGCTTAACCCAAACGTATCCGCGTATCGTTGCTACCCATGATCCTTTCATCTTTGACTCTCCTCCCGGCTTAGGGCTTGTCCAGATCAACAGCAAAACAGCTTCGCCGTCATTGGGACATCCCGTTCGCGAGCCTATTGCTCTATACGATGGGTTGCGCTAGGGACGGCGAGCCATTGGACTCGAACGTAATCCAAGCGTCAACTGGACGGCTTCCCTTTCGCGTGCAGCTGGACGCCCATGATTTTCCCTTCCACGAATACTTCCTCTGCCCCGATATTCCGGATGACTAAATCTTGGCCCGTGACCTCCATAATCCCGTTATCCATCGCTAATCTTAGAACATCCGGGGAAAAATGGAGGATACCTCGGTGATTTTCCACCGTAACCTGAAGGCCCCCGATCATCGTGATGCGCGGCAAGTCCAGCACCACATCCTGCGGCAGGTCGAGAATCGTTGCGGTCCATTTGCGCAGCTTCCGACTTACACGCATCATTGGGCGGTCCTCCCTCCTATACGTTAAACATATGCGCCGCATGCTCGCTTTATGAAGCGATGCCCGGCCAAGCCGCCATCCTCGCCATGTTTATCATCCGCGCGAACGACAAAAAAGCAGACCCCATAGGGTCCGCTTTATGAAAACATTAGATATGGACGATCGTTCGCTATCGCCGGTAGGGTTTGCGCGCTCTCGGCGGGCCTAGTATTTCAGCCCACATGACGGCCCGGGCGAGCTCCGTGCTCGCCAAACCTTGAACCTCACCAGAGCCCCCTGTACGGGGCACCGCATTTTGTTTCTTCGGCATGTTAGCCGTCGTGTTCGTCATCGCAATCGGCGATGATTCCAACGCATAGGCATCGTCAACCGTAGATTTATCCTCGACCAGGGATGGAAGCGACTCCCGCTGGCGGGAATCCACCCGGATCGTTCTCGGCTGCTGAGGAGCCGGCTTACGGATTTCAGGCTCGGGTTGCTTCGTCTGCTGATCGCTTCCCCCGAAGTCCGGCATCCGGTTAGGAGGCCGATTTTCGAGCGGAGATTTCCGAAAAAACAGCGAGTATATAATCCCGACCGCAAGGATGACAAAGTAAAAATTATGCGTCAGGAACGATATTAATTCCTCCACCGTTCATTCCTCCTTGCTTACCCTTATGGCTTCTGCTGACCATTCCCGCCAATGTCATTTTGCTTACCGATAGAACCCCGCATTTGCGTATCGGCTTCGATGTTTTTCAAGTTCATGTAATCCATGACTCCAAGCTTACCGGATTTCAAAGCCTCCGACATCGCAAGAGGGACTTCGGATTCCGCTTCGACCACCTTCGCTTGCATCTCGACTACGCGAGCCTTCATCTCCTGCTCTTGGGCGACCGCCATCGCGCGACGTTCTTCCGCCTTCGCTTGAGCGATTCGCTTATCGGCTTCCGCTTGCTCCGTTTGCAGTTGAGCCCCGATATTCTTACCTACGTCTACGTCAGCGATATCAATAGACAAAATTTCGAATGCTGTGCCCGCATCCAAACCTTTGCTTAGTACCGTTTTGGAGATGAGATCAGGGTGTTCCAGAACGTCCTTATGGGATTCGGAAGCCCCGTTCGTGCTAACGATTCCTTCGGCAACACGAGCGAGAATGGTTTCCTCACCAGCTCCCCCGACGAGACGATCAATATTCGCACGAACCGTCACACGAGCTTTAACCTTAACTTCAATACCGTTTTTCGCAACTGCGGAAACGACAGGAGTTTCGATGACTTTCGGATTTACGCTCATTTGAACCGCTTGAAGCACATCCCGTCCTGCGAGGTCGATCGCAGCTGCCCGCTCGAATACGAGAGGAATATCTGCGCGTTGTGCAGCTATTAGTGCGTTAACTACTCGATCAACGTTACCGCCAGCAAGGAAGTGACTTTCTAACTGGTTAATATTCAAACCTAGACCGGCTTTAGTTGCCTTAATTAACGGATTAACGATCCGACCAGGAACAACGCGGCGCAACCGCATCGCTACCAAAGTAATAATGCTGATACGCACACCTGCTGCCCAAGCAGAAATCCACAACATAAAAGGGAAAAAGCTCATAAACACCGAAACCGCTACAATAACTACAGCTATAATGACTAGTAGTTGAACATCCGTAGTATTCATCGTTTACCTCCAACAATTTATTAGTCTATTCGACTTTTCATCAACTAGTAATTCGATGCAGCCTATTCGATCTCCTTCACAAGAATGCGCGTTCCATCCGCGGATAAGACCCGTACTCGCTTACCCTTCTCGACAAACTCGCCCGAGGTGATGACATCAAGACGTTCGCCGCCGAATTCCGCCATGCCCGAAGGGCGCAGCATAGACGTTGTCATCCCTTCCTGACCGATCCATTTGTCTCGGGATTGCTGAGGGACGAAACCTTTGTCCGTCGTTAATTGCTCGCTCAGGATAAACCGGTTCCAGATGCCCCGCTTGCGGAAAATATAAACGACTATACCGACGATAACCGCTGCCACCAGTGCGGCTATGCCGAGCGACTGCAGCGCGTTGCCGGTATCGTAGGCTCCCATCGTGATCCCGAAGATCAACGCTACGATGCCTAGAATACCCAAAATTCCGAAACTCGGCATGAATACTTCCAAGATTAGCAATCCGATTCCGATTAAGAACACGACCAATGCCTCTATTCCCGCGAACCCAGCAATCGACTGACCGAAAAAGTAGAGTGCAAAGGACACGAGACCGATAATTCCCGGCACTCCGAAGCCTGGTACGAGAAACTCGATCGCAATGCCCGCGATTCCGATGATGAGCAACAAGGTAGCGATTCCCGGGCTCGTTACGAATTCGGATACCCTTTCCGCGAATGAAGGATTGAACTCAATCACCGCGCGATCGGACAAGCCTTTCCAGGCGATCACTTCTTTCGTCGTCTTGGCGATCTTATCCGCATATCCTACTTTAAGGGCCTTCTCCGCGCTTAGGGAAATAATATGGCCTTTCTCTTTCGTTTCGCCGATCGCTTTCATCTCGACGACCGGATTAGGATCGACCATTCCGATCGCGATATTCGGATCGCGTCCGTTCAGCTCGGCTGCCGACGCCATCTCTTCCCTCCAAAAAGAAACAAGCTTCGGATGATCTACAGGGTTACCGTTACTGTCAACGATCATGGCTGCTCCGATTGTCGTGCCCGGAGCCATTGCGATATCTCCCGCGTTAAGCGATAGGTATGCGCCTGCCGAAGCCGCTTTGCCGCTAATAAAGGCCACCGTCGGCACGCCAGCTTCCCGTATGCGCTTCCCAATAGCCTCGGCACTATCCAAACGGCCGCCAGGCGTGTCGATGTCGAGCACGACGAGGGAGGCTTTGGCTTTCTCCGCATCCGTTAAAGCGCGATCAAGAAAAGAAGCAAGACCGCTTTGCACCGTTTGTTGCACCGGAACCACGTATACGGCTCCGGCAGTAGTCTCTTCTGCAGCTCGAACGCCGCCTACAGCAATGCCGATAATCGGAATTACCGATAGGAGAAGCAGCAGGGCAAGCCTGGCCGCTCTAGTCCACCCATCGATTTTCTGGCGATTGGGATGAGATAAGGTCAAGTCCATTCCTCCTACAACTTTTTTTTAGGCGATATACTCTTAATACGGTTCGACAGAACTATTGTTTCAATCCACCTTAATTAAGTATCGGGTCGACCCCTTCAGGAAATTAGTAAACAGGGGAAATAAGTTTCTGTCAAGCTGGCAGAAAGCAAAAAGCACTCCCCTAAAGGAGTGCCTGTCGTTCATGTCGGAATTATTGCAGAGATTGTTGGACGATTGCATTGACGAGCTTACCGTCAGCAATTCCCTTCACCTTGGGCATAAGAGCGCCCATCAATTTCCCCAGATCGGCTTTAGAAGAAGCACCGGTTTCTTGCATGGTCTGTACAACAATGGCTTTGACTTCTTCTTCCGTAAGCTGTCGTGGAAGATATTCAGAGATGATCTCAATTTCTGCCTTCACATTGCTCACGAGATCTTCCCTACCGCCTTTTTCAAAGTCTTGGAGGGAATCACGTCGCTGCTTGAGTTCACGGCTCATTATATTAAGCAATTCGTTATCGTCAAGCGCGCGGCGTAGCTCGATTTCTTGGTTTTTGATCGATGCACGAACCATGCGAATCGTCTGCAGGCGAAATTTCTCACCGCTCTTCATCGCTTGTTTCATGTCTTCGTTCAATCGTTCCGCAAGATTCATGAGTGCGGATTCCTCCTAGAACTTCCGTTTGCGCGCAGCTTCGGATTTCAACTTCCGCTTAACGCTTGGTTTCTCGTAATGTTTACGTTTCTTCACTTCCGCGAGAACGCCGTCTTTGGCAATGGAACGCTTAAAGCGGCGGAGTGCAGCGTCGATTGTTTCATTTTTTCGTACTTTTGTTTCGGCCACCTGTTTTCCCTCCCTCCGCAACAGACCCAACACGGTTATCAAACTATATTATATGTGATGAGGAAAGGGGGTGTCAACTTGAGTCTGACGAAAAATTCGATTCCTGCTCAACTAAGTTTTTCCTCGATTCCATATGCTTCCAATACGCGACTATCCTAGTTGGAAGACGGATTTAAATTGGCCAGTTTCTCTCCCCCGAGAATGTGCCAGTGAAAGTGAAATACGATTTGTCCGGAATCTCTTCCGCAGTTGTTCACCAGCCGATAACCGGATTCCTCTAGTCCCGCTTCCTTAGCGATCTGCCGCGCGGCGAATAAAGTTCGCCCAAGCAATTCGGCGTCTTCGGCGCCCCATTCGTTCATCGATGCGATATGTTTCTTAGGAATGACCAACAGGTGAACGGGAGCTTGCGGTTGGATATCATGGAACGCGAGGACATGTTCGTCCTCGAACACTTTGCGCGACGGAATCGTTCCTTCGGCAATTTTACAGAACAGGCAATCTGACAATGAACACACCCCTTAGAAATCTATTGCACTTATCATAACGTATTCCCTTCCTCCTCGTCCAACTGCGCTCTGCCTGAAGAGGCAAAAAAAAGAGGACCTACGTCTGCAGGCCTCCGGTAGTCTCTCGCGCTTACCAGTAATAAGGCAACAGCGAAACAGCCGCTAATCCTGCCAAAGGCAAAATCAAACGGTTAAATCGTCTTGGACGGTAGTACGGCGGATAGAAGGGCTGTTGCGGAAAGAAGCCGCGCATCGGCTCCACGCATCCCGGAACCGCGAGACATACCCACTCGTCGTCCACGTGCTCTACGATCCCATCATAACAAAAGCCATCGGCGGCTTGGATTTCCACGTATCGATGCATATGGGATTCGCACAAAGATTTCGTTACAACTTTAGCAACGGGCTTAACGGCCATCTTATAATCGTGATGATGGTGATGATGGTGGTGGCCTTTCTCTTCCGCCACTGGATAAACGACCGGCTTCTCGGCTTTTTTGGGCGGCATCGGCACCGGTGCCGGGCTCGGCGCCGGGCTCGGTGCCGGTTGCGGTTTAGGTTTTTCCATCGGATTTCCCTCCTTGGGCGCTTACCTTCTTCAACATCATATGCCGATGTAGGCGAATGGCTACTAGGAGGACAATGAATTAGGCGCCTTAAAGATTATCCGCAAGTTGCTCCAGGTACTTACTCGCTTCCACGACGTTCGGCACCCAATCGGCGACCGTAACCATCTGCCGGAATCCCGCTTCTCCGGAAGGTGGCCGGAAGCGATTAAGAGCTTGCTGCATTTGCGCTGCCCCGTCACGGACTAGCGTTAGCATCGCGATCTCTTGCTCCGTTAACGTTCCTTCATGCTCGCCTACCGAAGCCAATATACTTTTCTCGCCAAATACGGTATTCATCGCGACAATAATTGGGTTGCCCGTCTCTTCCGTGGATTGTCCCGTTGTGAGTCGTTGGGCTTCCAAGAACAAGCCTAAGGACTCACCAGAAGCGAGATGGGCTTCGCCAAGCATTCGTGCCGCACGCATCCGATCCGCTTCGGATTTAGCGCTCAGCATGAGATCGGTGCCATTATGAAGCCGGTCCGCGTAGATTAGTGCGTAATTGTACTCCTCGGCTAATTGTTTACCTTGATCCGTCGTATGAGTCTGCTTCATAAATAAGTATTTGGTAGAAACGACGATGATTAACGTCATAAGAACCACAAGAACGACGAATATTATTGGAGCCGTATAACTTCTTTTGCTTTGAACGTTGGCCGACATGTCCATTTCCTCCTGCAATCGACTTAACTTGAATTAAATCAAACGAACGGAATGCCCGCCGTCGAAAAAATACACATAAGCTTCCGTTACTGGCGTATTTAAAATACCACTTACTGCCTCGCTGTATTTTTCTACTTGGAACCGGTGTTTTTCCGCCGCCTCTTCCGGATTCATCCCCTTGAGGACATCCGTTTTGTAATCCACGAGCACGAGCCCGTCTTCCTCCGCGAACAAGCAATCGATAACCCCTTGGATAATAACCGTTTCTCCCGACGATGAAGCAATCGATCCCGGGTAAACGGTAGCCGCATCATGCCCGAAGGTAAAAGGAACTTCCTTCCACACTCTTGTAGCCTTGCCTATTCTCGAGTACAAAGGATGGAGGCAGAATGCCGCCACGACAGACGAGTCAACGCCTTGGCGTTGCTCTTCGGAGAGAATTCGGCGTTCTACCAAGCTCTCAAGAAGCTCTCGGATCTTTGCTTCGTCGATGCCTTCCCGGAAAGGCAAATGTTGCATGACGAGATGGAAAGCCGTCCCCCGTTCGGCTGGCGTCAACTGGCGCGCAGACATGAATCGCGGGCGGCGAAGCCGATACGTAGAGACCGGAACCGCTTGATCAGACTCCGGCGTCTGTTCCGGTTCGGCCCATCCTTCCCCATCGGAACGCTCATGCCATTCCTCGATTGGGGTGGGGGAGCTCTCCGGCAGCCCGGGCAGCGAACCGGCGTTACTTTCCTGCAACCGATTTTTAAGAGCGGTGATCGATGTCTTCGCCGCTAAGCGAGAAGCTGCCGCGTCCTCATATTCCCAAGAGAGAATACGTGAGATTCGATCCGAGGTATCGGAATGTTCCGAAGCGATCTTCTCTCCGTTCAAGACGGCATTCCATAATTGTCCCTCGTCAGGCTTGGCTTCTTGGACGTCCTGCGCCTGTCGGGTGTACACGTTAGCGGGGACGATTCGGCAAGTCCATCGGCGCGCCGGGTCCTGTAGCTCGCTGGCGATGACGGCCGCCGGACCAAGCCAATCCAAATACTTTCCGGCGGCGGCAACGGCAAACGTAGGCAAGCTCCCCTCAGCCATGGCCGCGGTTTCACTCCACTGTTCCCATTGCTTGGAGGCGTTCTTGCTCGTGCCGATCAAATAGAGCTTCTCCTTGGGCCGCGTTAAGGCGACATAGAGCACCCTCATTTCTTCCGCAAGCATTTCGGCTGCCAGTTTTCTGCGAATAGCTAGCTGAGGCAGCGTCGGATATGCAACGCGAGTGTCCTTCTCCACTACCCTTGGACCGAATCCTAGCTTCTTATGCTTAAGAAAAGCCCCGTTTAAGTCTCTGCGATTGAAATTACGGGCTAGCCCCGCCGCGAAAACAACCGGGAACTCCAAGCCTTTACTCCTATGAATCGATACGATCCGCACGACGTTCTCGCTTTCGCCGAGCGCGCGCGCGGCTCCAAGATCGGCTCCGGTATCGCGCATTCTGCCTAGGAAACGAAGAAACCGGAACAATCCCCGGAATTTAGAGGAGCGTTCGTACTGGACAGCCCGGTTGACGAGCGCCCGCAAGTTCGCTTGCCTCTGTCCGCCTCCGGGCAAGCCGCCAACATAGTCATAATAGCCGGTTTCTCGATATAACATCCACAGCAGGTCTCCTAGCGGCTCCCTTCTCGCATAATCGCGCCATTGTTCCAGTTGGCTTACGAATCCCGCTAATACCTCCCGCAAACCATCCGGTGCAACCGCTTGGGAATCAATGATTCCCGCAGCTGCATTGACCGCTTCCCAGAATGAGCCATTCCGGCGGGACAATCGGATTTGCGCGAGCTGTTCGGCCGTCAAGCCGCCGATCGGCGAACGCAACACTCCCGCCAGCGGGATATCCTGGTGAGGATTATCGATGATAGACAGAAGCGACAGCATGATGTCTACCTCCGTTGCCGCGAAATAACCTGTTGCCAAATCGGCATAAGCGGGAATGCCTGCAGCCTTCAGCTCATCCAGAAACGTAGGAGCAAGAGCGGTAACCGCCCTGAGCAAAATGACGACGTCCCTGTATTGTACCGGACGGTGCAGCTTAGCTTTGCCATCGTAAACAGCGAACGGTACCTGATCCGGGTCGTCCGCTCCCATCAATTTGCGGATTTCCGCCGCTATGCATCGGGCCTCTAACTGCGCCGATTCCACGTCTTCGGTTTCATCTGCCCCTTCGGACGAGGATGCTCCGTCCTCGTTCGTATCGGAAGCAGCCTCCCCCGATTCGGTTTCCGACTCCGTGCTTGCACTAGCCGAGGAATCCAACACGATCAATTCAACCGAATAAGGGTTCGGTTCTCCTCCGTCAGGATAACCTTCACCGTAGATCAATTCGGCTCGGCCGTCATAATTCATCTCCCCCACGGGCTCTCGCATAATGAGCCTGAACACGTGGTTAACCGCATTTAAGATTTCCTTGCGGCTGCGGAAGTTACGCGCCAGATCTATCCGTAATCCGTCCGAGTCTTGACCGGTCAATAACGAATCCTCCGCATTGTCGCCGTAAGCCTCATATCTTCGGTATTTATCCAGAAACAAGCCCGGCTCGGCCAATCGGAATCGGTATATGCTCTGCTTCACGTCTCCTACCATGAACACGTTACCCGGGTCTTTGCTAGAAATAAGAGCTACGATGGCCTCTTGTACCTCGTTCGTATCCTGGTATTCGTCCAAATAAATTTCCGCGAACCGCTCTCTGAACCCGATAGCTGCCAAGGAAGGCACGCTGCGTTCCGGCGTAGAAACGGGATCTCTCAGGATGCGTAGCGCGTAGTGTTCAAGATCGCTGAAATCAAGCAATCCTTTCGCCCGCTTAGCCTGCTCGTAGCGCTCTCCGAACGCCACGGCCAGCTCCGCTAATTGCTCCATCTCCGGGGCAAGGGAGCGAAGCTCAGCGGCGTACTGCTCAGGCGAACGGACTAACCACTCTTCAGACAGCTTGCCCGCCGCCTTCTTCGCAGAGTCTCTTAAGCTTTTGACTCTGTCGATCAGATCGGGGTCGTATTCATCGCCTTTGCAAGGCTTAAGCCTACCGAAGGAAATGTCCGCAACCGCGGCCTGCCAATCTTCCCAAGCTCCCGCCTCAAAAGCGTTCGTCACTTTCTCCAGCCCGTCTATATCCGCGAATAACGTATCGATATAGGGCTCCGGCCCTCCGGGCTCATGAGCGATACGCAACGCGCCGCGCAGCAAGTGCAACGTACCTTGCAACAGCAACATCGCATCCTCGCGCAAGCTTTTCACCCATAGCGAACTAAGCAGCGTCTCTGCTTGCGCGCTTTCGAATTCGCCAGCCGTTTGCCGAAGCCAGAAAGCCGGCCAAGGATGGCTTCCCGCGTATTCGAATAACTCCAGCACAAGCCGATGCAGCGGTTCGTCGCTTCTTTCCCCTCCGAAGTGATCCGCCAAGGCCGCCAAAGAGCCCGCTTCCCCTTCGGACTCGTAACGTTCCTCGAACAGCTCGTCGAGCGTATCCATCCTCAGAAGCTCGGCTTCCGTCTCGTTCGCCATGCGAAATCCGGGATCAAGCCCGATAAGCGGCGCATAACGCTCCACGACCTCCAAACAGAAGGAATGGAGCGTCGTGACCGACGCCCTCGGCAGCAATGCAATCTGGCGGCGCAAATGCTTGGAATCCGGGTCTTGCTCCAATGCTTCTTCCAACGCATGGCGAATCCGTTCTTTCATCTCCGCCGCTGCCGCTTTCGTGAACGTGGCCACGAGCATCGCGTCTACGTCCAGCGGACGGTTCTCGTCGGCGATTCGCGAGATGATTCTCTCGACCAGAACGGCCGTTTTACCGGAACCGGCCGCGGCAGCGACAAGAAGATTGGAACCGTCCGCCTGGATCGCCGCCCATTGCTCATCGGTCCACCGGCTGATGGCCGGTTTTGCCGGCCAAGCGTTTAGCTGGCTCATTTCGGGTTCCCTCCTTCGGCGCTGCGCGACAGCCTATGCCATAACTCCTCGCGGCTTCCTGCTTTGCTTAACGTTTGATAAGCATTTCCTTCCACTTGGTTGTCGAAATGGCACACCGGCCGGAAATCGCAAAACGTGCAAGGACTGCGCTTATCGAGACGATAAGGAGTAATCGCCACGTCGCCGTCGATGATCCGTTTGCCAATGCGGCGGATTTGCGAGCGTACCGATCCCCGGAGCACCTCCCATTCGCTCTTGTCCGCGACTTGCGAGCGCGCGGAGAACGTCCCGTCCTTCTTGAATTCGACCGGCACGACAGCGGATTTGTTCCCGTGGTTCAAGGATTCGTCCATCAGCTTGACCGATTCCCCATCGGAGAGAAGCAGCCCCTGCATTCTGTATTGGCGGAACATGGCGTTGCGGGCTTCATCCTTAGGCAATCCGTTCGGCGTAACCAATAAAGGATTCTGTACGTGAAAATAGAGCACGCCCGCCGGTTTGGCCGGTTGTCCTAGCCAATGCGGCGCGTGAGAGACGACGACGTCCAAATAAGTAAGCATTTGGAGCGACAAGCCATGCGCTACCTCGTCTAGCTTTAGCTTCATAGCACTAGACTTATAGTCCATAATGCGCAGGAGCAAGCCCGAAGAGGATTGCGCGGCATCGACGCGGTCGATTTTACCGGCGATGTCCATCCATCTTCCCCCGTCTAATTCCAAAGACAAAGCAGGCAACAATCCTTTCGGCCCGAAGCTCATCTCGAGCCCGACTGGCTTGAAGGCCGACAAGGCGGCATGCTCTCCAAGAATCGCCGATGCTTGCGTAACGATATCTCTCAGCTTACGCGCCATTACCTGATGACGGTGGGAAGACAATAAAATTTGCGATTGGATGCGCGGAAGCAGCTTGTCCACCGCGGCTGCGGCTTCTAACTGCCAGCGAACCGCATCCATGCCGGCCGGACCTTCCGCGAATAGCTTCTCCGTCGTTTGGCGGAGTGCCGCATGAAATAGCTGTCCGATATCCGGAGCGTCCACCCGGAACAAGCGACGTTCCTGCAGGCGCAAGCCATGAACGGCGAAATGCTGGAACGGACAAGCGATGAACCGCTCCATCCGGGATACGCTTGCAAGCAGACGCTCTCCGTACAACTCTCGGCTCGTTTCCGGGCTAAGCGGTTGTTCTTCGTTCGTATAGTTCAAAGAAGAAACGAGAGAGGTAAGACGGGCATTCCAGCTCGTCTTATCCCGCAACCAATTGTAGACCGACCACCAGCCTGCGGATAACGTTTCCCCTTGCCGCCAGCCGCGAAGCCGCGTTAATAGATGGGTCATCGCTCTTCCCGGATGCACCGCGAATCGCAGCTGTTCCTCTTCCGATTGCGTTTCCTGAGGCTCCGCGGCTAGAGAACGGACCGGAATGCCGGGAAATCTCTTCTTAAGCTTGCCTATCCATTCCGATGGAAGAAGCCCTTGCCCTTCCTCGTTCGCCGCCGGATAGCTGACCCACAGATGCTCGGAAGCGGTCGTAAAAGTTAAATACGCCAAAAAGGCTTCGTCCAACAACCGTCTACGTGAGCCCGGAGCAAGCTTAAGCCCCGAGACGGCAGCTTGTTCGCGTTCTTCCTCCGCTAGCAGGCCATTCTCGGAAATGCGCATCGGCAGCACGCCGTCGTTCGCTCCGAGCAAATAAACGATTCTCACGCGGTCGGACCGCGTTCTCTCCGGACTGCCGATCAACACGCCGTCAAGAGAAGGAGGCACGGCCCCGAGCTTAAGCTCTTCCAAGCCCGAATCTATCATTCCGGTGAACAATTGAATATCCGGAGAGTGGTCTCCCATTAGTTCTACCAATTGGTCTAAGAGATGAATAACCCCATCCCATAACGGACGATGTACGGCCATTCGGCCCGGTTTTCCTGCCGCTTGATCTTCCTTGCTCCAACTTTCCAGCCTATCGGCCGCGCCCGTCTGTTCCAGAAAATCATAGAGACTTTCACAGAGTTCCCTGACGGAACGCGCGGATTTCATTCTTGCTTCCATGGCTAGCAATGGCCCGAGCAATGCATCCCGGACGTCGATAAAGCTCTGTAGTTCATCTTCGGCGGCGATGCTCGTCCCTTCGATCTCCAGATCGCCGCGGAATAGCGGGAACCATGCTTGAGCAGCATGCCAACGCCAACCGTCGATTCCCGCCGCCAGTACGTAGTTTTCCAAGCGGTCGATCTCGTCTCGGGTTACTCGTCGATCAGGCGTTCCTAGCAAATCCGTCTTCGCGCAGCGAAAGACGGCCTCCGATTTCCAGCCGCCGCTAATACATTCGAGCGCCGAGCGGACGAATTCCACGAACGGATGATGAGAGACGGAAGCTTTGCCGTCCAGATAATAAGGAATACCGTAATCCCCGAACACCTTCGCGAGCAAATCCGCGTACTCGTCCATTTGCCGAATGAACAAAGCCATATCGCGCCAGCGGCTCCCTTGCTCTCTAACGCGGTACAGCATATCCCGGGCTACGGCTTCCGCCTCCGCTCTACGGTTCGCGGCTTCGTACAAGGAGAGTCCGCAATCGGGATGACCGGGTTGCAAGATCGCGGGATCGCCATCCCAACGCTTGCGTTTCGGATTGTCCCAATTCCGTTCCAAGAAAGCGAGCATCGGATTCGACTTGAAGCGCGGAGCGACTACGGGATCGAGAACGACCGGCGGCTCGAGCTTAATGCCTGCCGACTCCGCCAGCTCGCACAATTGTGCCGACGTCTCCGCCGTAGGGTGGAACACGTCCAGTTCGTCCGGCCGTTCACCGGAACCATAGGGCTGATCGACGCATAGGGCGATATTCACCTTCTGCGTTTTCCTTAGGAGAGCTTCTACGACCGTATACTCGCTTGGGGTAAACCCGTGAAAACCATCCACCCACACCTGCGCGCCTTCCAAATACGTCGAAGAAGCCGCTCCTTTCGCTAACCAGTCGAGCATGTCTTCCCCGTCAAGCCAATGCCCTACAAGTTGCTGCTCCATATCCGAGTAGATAAGCGATAGGTCGTGGAGCTTGTCTGCCAGCAAAGACGATTCCTTATTGGCTACCGTCCTTAAGGCTGCCGCGTCCGCCTGTTCCGTTAGCTTGGAGCTATCAATTCCGTATCTTTTCATTTCCGTAAACAGTTCGTTAATCCGAGCGATAAGCCCCGTTTCCGTTTTCCCGCCGTGAAATACGCGCAAACTTTCCCGGCGAGCCTCCAGTACTTTATGTAACAGCATCGCTTTGCCGTTATCTTGAATCGGAACGATCGCCGAGCCTCCGGTTTCTTGCATGACCCGAAAAGCAAGCCTGCGAAAGCTTAAGACTTGGGCTCTCATGAATCCGGATAGTCCCGGCGTCGAGACCATCGCATATTCCATCTGGAAGGTTGCCTGCTCCGGAACGAGAAGGATAAGCGGAGGCCCCAAGGGGTCCTTATGCAACTCTCTCCTTATCTCATCCAGGATCAGACGAGTTTTTCCGCTCCCGGAACGACCCGTAATGAGCTGAAGTGGCATTTAACAACCTCCCGTTCCTTGTATTTTGTCCCTCACAAGCGATGATCGCCTTCACACCGCATTCTTCGATCATTGTATCACAGGAATCCGAAACGAGCACAGGCGTTCGCGAAGTTGCCATCACTTACATAAATAAAAAAAACGCCGGGTTTCCCCGACGTTCGCTAAGCTTAGGAAATATTCATATACCATTTGCTTCCATCATCGTATTTGAAGATCGCCGCGTCCGACCATAACTCGATATAACTGACATGTTTCCATCGGCGGCGAAATTCCAGATCGTCCGCCATTGCGCGAATCCGGGTGTTAAAACGGCTTCTGCTACTAAGAGCTTTAGCTCTATTTTCCAACGGAACGGCCCGTTTACCAAACAATATTACTTCATGCACCATGACTTCAACCTCCCGTTTCCTTGCCTCATGATTAAAGATAATCCAGAGGCGTTAGAAATGTTCCCGAAACGAGATGAAATCATGCTTCTTTTTGCTAACATTTTCTTAACAAATAGACAATGGTCCGATCTTTAAAGCTCTTTACGGCTACGAACCTCGAATATTCCGAACTTCAAGTAATGCCCCTCTTCTACGCCAGCCAACTGAGGATGATCCTTGCCCGCTCCGCGCCATTCGATTCTGCGAATCACTTTGCCGGCATCTTTCGCCGCTTCCTGGATCGTCTCCAAGAACAGCTCCGGCCTTACATGATACGAGCAACTGGCCGTCACCAAGTAACCGCCCTCGTTCAGAAGCTTCATCGCTTGCAGGTTAATGTCCTTATAACCGCGGCAAGCCCCTTCTACTGCTCGTTTCGTTTTGGCGAAGGCCGGAGGATCGAGTATGATTACGTCCCAAGATCTTCCCTCGGAGGTCAGCGGTTTAGACGTATCTACCTTAACGCCTGCCGCTTTGGCGTTCGCTCTCGTTTGCCTTTCGTCCCGACCGGCGACTTGTTGGCGCAAATATTCGAAAGCGTCGGCGGCAACGAATTCCACGCGGTCGGTAAAGCCGTTAATTTCCACGTTATGGCGGGCGGTTTGCAGCGCGTGCTCGGAAATGTCCAGGCAGGTTACTTTCTTCGCTCCGAAATCGCAGGCATGCAACGTAAAGCTTCCCGTATGGGCGAAGCATTCAAGCACCGTTGCCCCGTCCCAGTAAGGAAAAGTGACTTCGCTGCCCTTCTCGTTGACAGGAACCCTTTGACTAACTCCATTATCCGAAAGCTTCTCCACCAGCTTGATTCCGCTCCGCGCTCCCCAGCCTTTCACCAACGGCTTGATCGATGCCCGGTTCTCGCGTTGATCGAAGAAGTATCCCGTTTTCTGTCCGCCTTCGATATCGACTTGGACTTTTAATCCGTTCTCTACGATTTCCACGAGTCTAGGACATTCCCCGTACAGAACCCCGGTTCTCTCCTCAAGCCCTTCCAAAGTGCGGACGCCTACGTCGCTTCTCTCATAGATCCCTTGCGGAGCGAATACATCGATAAGCGCCGGAAGCCAAGCATCCTTAGCCAATTCCATTCCAAGCGTAAGCACCTGTACGACAAGAACATCGTTAAAGCGGTCAACGACGAGACCCGGAAGAAAATCCGCTTCGCCATAGACGAGTCGGCATGACGTTTCATCGCCAAGAAAACGGGTACGGTGGTCTCTCGCACGTTCGAAGCGTTTCTTAAAGAAGTTAGCGTCCATGGAATCTAACGGTCCGTAAGCCACGATTCGCACCGTAATTTGCGATGCCGGATTCCAATATCCCGTGCCTAGTAGCAGTCCGCGATGATCCCGCACTTCTACCAATTGTCCTGGAGTCGCTTCCCCCTCCGTCTTGGCGATCTCATTCGCGAATATCCAGGGATGACCTTCCTCTAAACGCGGGCGTCTTCCTTTGTTTAACCACACCGCTGCTTGACTGCTCATTTGCATCTACTCCTTATCCGTTTCCGATCATAAACTTGTCCTATTATCGCATAGTTTGAATGGGGGGTGCGAATATGTTTGCTAGCTTTATTTTCCCGTCTTTGCTTGGGTTCGCCTTATTATTGTCCGGCATGAAAGTCATGGAAACTTCCCTACAACAATGGGCAGGGCAGAAACTCGCTAACTGGGTGGCCCGTTCGACCGCAACGCCGTTGAGAGGATTTGCCGTCGGTACTATCGCCTCCGCGCTATTGCAGAGCAGCACGGCCGTGACCGTCCTCACGATCGGTTTCGTGAATGCGGGTTGGCTCACGCTGCCCCGAAGCTTCGGGATCATATTGGGTACGAACGTAGGGACTTGCCTGACGACGGAGCTCATGAGCTTCCAATTGCACCGTTACGGGGCTCCTCTGCTGGCGTTGGGCGCGATAGGTTGGCTAATCACTTTCATTCGGAACGAGATGCGAAATTCAAGCGCGACTCCCCGATGGGGGATGACGTTCCGATATGTATCCGTTGCCGTCGGCGGCTTCGGCTTGTTGCTTATCGGCTTTAAGCTCCTTCAAGGAATGGGACCCGCCCTTCGGGAAAATAGCGTGTTCGAATCGCTCATGCGCCATACGGACGAGAACTTGTTATGGGGGATCCTAGGAGGCGCCGCGCTTACCACGCTTGTTCATTCCAGTGCCGCTGTTATCGCGATGTGCATGGGACTCGCGGCGACAGGCGCAATCTCGCCGGAAGCCGGGATCGCAATCGTTCTAGGAGCTAACATCGGCACTTGCTTCACCGGATTGGTAGCCTCGCTCGGCGGAGGGCCGGGGGGCCGTTTCGTCGCTTTATCCCAGTTAACGCTTAACGTTGGGGGAGCTTTGCTCTTCTATCCGATGATCGGCATCCTGCATGCGATGGCTGCTTACTTGGCGCCGGATGACCCCTCCGCCCAGATCGCGCATGCTCAGACGATTTTTAACGTGGCATGTTCCTTGCTAGCCCTTCCGATTGCCTACTTGCCTATGTGGCGTTCCCTTAACCCAAGAAATCCTTAGATTAGTTCTAGCTTGCCGCGAATGATCTCTTTGCCCGAGCTACTGCCGATCCTATTCGCGCCAGCTTCTAACAATGAGATCGCTGACCTAGCGGTCCGAATACCCCCCGAAGCTTTGATCCCCATCGTTTCCGATACCGTTGACCTTAGCAGACGAATATGTTCCACAGAGGCTCCCTTGCCGCCGAAACCGGTCGAAGTCTGGATATAATCCGCTCCCGCCGCTTCGGCGATTTTGGCGCCGGCAACGATATGCTCGTCCGACAATAGTCCGGTTTCCAATATGACCTTCACCAAAGCGCCGCCTTGAACAGCTTGTACGACCGCGGCGATATCGCGTTCTACCGTATCATAATCTCCGTCCTTCAATTTGCCGATAGGTAAAACCATGTCAATCTCCGATGCCCCATCGTCCAAGGCCGCGGAAGCTTCGAACGCCTTCGCTCGTGTCGCATGGGAGCCCAAGGGAAAACCTACGACCGCGCTTATTTTCACGGAAGTACCGCTCAACCGTTCCCGACACAACCGGACCCATCCTCCGCTCACGCAAACCCCGTAATATCCGTCCTCGACCGCTTCGCTGCATAGCTCGATAAATGGTTTTGCCCCTGCCACCGCGGATATGAGCGTGTAATCCATGAAGGCTGCTAAACGGCTGTCCATTTGCCACAAAGGAAACCGACTTTCTTCGGACATGACTTCCCCCCTCACATTCAACGATTTTACTTCACGCCTAACTTCTCAAGAGCTAGCCGAAGCACTTCGTCATTGTTGTCATAACCGGAGTCCAGTTGCAGCTGCCAGGCTTGGGTTGGCTCGTACCATGCTACTCCTGTAATTTCCTCAACCTGCGCTTGAAGTTGGCCTTCCCCCGCTTCAACCAAATAATAATGTACTTCTTTCTGAACCGTGCCTAACTGTGCATGCTCATACACATAGGAGATGATTTGAAGCGGGGCCACTAGTCGTCCGATGATGCCCGTTTCTTCCTGTATTTCGCGCAATGCGGTTTGCTCGATCGTCTCTCCGGGCTCCATCTTCCCCTTCGCCAACGTCATCCGTCCGAACCGGTCCTCGATCAATTGGATTTCGAGTTGTCCGTCGCGTTTGCGATAGACGACTCCCCCAGCGGAAATTTCCTTCTGCATGTTCCGAATCCCCTTTATTGTTCCTATGTATGAGAAAAAAGACTTCACGGCAAGGAGGAAGCTCGCGCACACCTGCCTTGCGATGAAATCTTCATTCCGAATGCTACGCTTGCATCGCGACAGGGTGCGATTCGGATTCGAGCACCTCGAGAAGCTCGCCTTGACATTCATTTACTGAAGAACCCGTAATGCGAACTCGGCAAAGCTTGCCGATTAGCGACGGCTCCCCGTTAAATACGACTTGAATGTAATTATCGGTGTAACCGGACACCAATCCGGTACCTTCAGCGCCTTTCGCTTCCCGTTCGGGAATGACATCCAGCACCTTACCGACCCATTCGCGACCGTATGCAGCTTGCATGCGCTCGGATAAGTCGATCAATTGATGCACGCGATCGTGCTTCACTTCTTCGTCCACTTGCTCGTCCATGCGTGCCGCCGGAGTTCCTGTCCGCTTGGAGTATGGGAATACGTGCATTTCCGCGAAATTCATCGCTTCCATGAACTTATAGCCGTTCTCGAATTGCTCCTGCGTTTCTCCAGGGAACCCAACAATGACGTCCGTAGTAATCGCGACTCCCGGCATCGCTTCCTGAATGAGACGGATTTTCTCCGCGAACTCCGCGGTCGTGTACTTGCGGCGCATCCTCTTCAGGATATCATCGTCGCCCGCTTGAAGCGGGATATGCAGATGTCTGCACATCTTCGGTGAGCTGTTCAAGATGGCGATCATTTTCTCGTCGATCTGGCTCGCCTCGATCGAACTGATGCGAATGCGTTCCAGACCCTCTACTTTATCCAAGTCGGCAAGCAAATTAGCTAACCGGTAGTTTTCCAGATCATCTCCGTACCCGCCGGTATGAATTCCGGTCAGTACGATTTCCTTGTAACCCGCGGCGACGAGCTGGCGGGCTTGATCCAATACGCTCTCCGGATTACGGCTGCGGGACAAGCCGCGAGACCACGGAATGATGCAGAATGTGCAGAAATTGTTGCAGCCTTCTTGGATCTTCAAGAAAGCGCGCGTCCGCTCCGCGAAATCGGGAACGTCCAGCTCCTCGAACTCGCGGGTTTTCATAATGTTGCGAACCGCGTTAACCGGCTTGCGATCGTTCTGGATGTCCGTAATGAACGACATCAGCTTCTCCCGGTCTTGCGTTCCGATAACGAGATCGACGCCCGGAATCGCCAAGATTTCGGCCGGTGAAGTCTGCGCATAGCAGCCCGTAACCGCGATAACGGCGTCTGGATTCCGGCGAACGGCACGGCGGATAATTTGCCGGCTTTTCTTGTCGCCCGTGTTCGTAACCGTGCACGTATTAATCAAATAAACGTCCGCCGTCTGTTCGAAGTCGACCTGCTCGTAGCCTTCGTTCTTAAACAGCTGCCAGATCGCCTCGGTATCGTAAAAGTTGACTTTGCAGCCAAGTGTATAAAATGCCACGTTCGGCATCTCAAATTCCTCCCAACTCTCCGGACTCGTATGCTAGACAGGCGAGCGCGAATAACGCTGCCGTCTCCGTCCGTAATATTCTTCTGCCTAGACCGATCCATTTCGCCCCGGATGCCGTTGCCGCTTCCGCTTCTTGTGGGGTAAAGCCCCCTTCAGGCCCAATGACAACCATGATGCGCGGAGCTGATGTAGCCTTTGCGGTTAACTCTGAGGTTTTGAAGCTTGCTAATAAATCCCTTAGTCCGTTACCGGAACGTCCTTCTTCTTCGTAACAGAACAGAACAAGATCGTATTGTTCGAATTGCTGAAGCAAAGCTTTCCATGAACGAACCGCATGAATGTCCGGAACGACGCTGCGGTGACTCTGCTCCGCGGCTTCTTTGGCGATCTTGCGCCAACGCTCGATCCGTTTCGCTTCCTTGCGGTCGTCGTATTGCACGACCGTGCGCTGCGATAAGAAAGGCTGAAAAGCGATTGCACCCGCTTCGGTTCCCTTCTGAATGACGATTTCAAGCTTGTCGCCTTTGGGCAAGCTCTGCGCGACAGTCACTTTCCACGACATTTCAGCGTTCGAAGTTAGCTCTTCCACGATTTCCGCATGCACTTTTTCTTTATCGACCGACACGATTTTCGCAAGAACGTCGCGACCGTTACCGTCGCAAGCGATAAAACAATCTCCGGGTTTGGATCTCATGACGGCGGCTACATGCCGGGCGTCATCTCCTACAAGCGCGACGGATTTATCCTCCAATTGCGCCGCAGGCACAAAATAACGCTGCATCGTTCATCCAGCCTCCTGCTTATGTTCCATCCTTCATCATACCATCGAATTGTGGATTAGAAAATCAAATCTAAAATACGAGTCATCCCGTTCCAGATCGGTACTCTTAAATTCATGAGTGGGCCGATCGTCGAATCGCGGAGAGGAGGGATAAAAATAAGCATAAGGAAAGCAAAAGTGATCCACTGACCCATCTCTTGAATTTTGATCCTCGTCTTAATCGGTAAAAACTCTTCCACGATTCGGTATCCGTCTAGCGGAGGTATGGGAATCAAGTTGAAAATAAAAAGCGCAAGGTTAATAGACATCCAATAGACTAAGAACGTTTGTAAATTAGTCAAGAAATCGATCGAAGCATGATCGAAAACATTTAATGCGCTCAATAAATGAATGAGAAATAAAAATATAAAAGCGAGAAGCAAGTTGCTAATCGGCCCAGCGGCCGTTACTAGAATACTCATTAACCGCGGATTCTTGAATCTGCTGCGACGAACTGGCACCGGCTTAGCCCAACCGAATCCGGCTAATACTAGAAACAACATCCCGATCCAGTCCAAGTGGGCCAACGGGTTCAACGTAACCCGGCCTTCCCGGTATGCCGTATCGTCTCCGAATCTCCATGCCGTCCAGGCATGCGCGAACTCATGTACGCTAAATGCGATCAGCATGATCAGGATAATGACCGGAAGGTGTTCTATCGGAAACCAGAATAAGTGATTCACTGGCCATCCCCCTTAGGTTTTCCAGCAACGAACGCGACCCATTCCTCTTGTCTCAATACATCGATAATCTCGAAGCCGGAAGCTAGCAATCCTGCCTCAACGATCATTTCTTTATTCTTGTAGATACCCGAAGTAATGTAAATTCCGCCTGGCTTAAGCACTTCCATGACGTCGGCGATGAACAACAAAATAATCTCTGCTAGTATGTTAGCGACGACTAGATCCACAGGAGGGGTTACGCTGTTAACGGTTGCCGTGGCGGGATCGGCACTCTCATGCAGCACGCCCAGCAGATCGCTAAGCCTAACTTCAACTTCCTTCTCGTATCCGTTCAGCTCGATGTTTTCTTGCGCGCATTTTACCGCAACCGGATCCAAGTCTAGCGCCAGTACCTTCGATGCGCCGAGCTTCATCGCTCCTATGGCAAGTACGCCGGAGCCCGTTCCGACGTCAATGATCTGCTCTCCGCCTTTGATCGCATGTTCCAACGCCTTCAAGCACAAAGCCGTCGTTGCATGCGCCCCCGTTCCGAAAGCCATACCTGGATCGATCTCTATAATTAACTCGTCTCCGCTAGGAGTATATTCTTCCCATGTCGGTTTAATCGTCAGGCGCTCCGTAATCGCTATTGGTTTGAAATATTGTTTCCATGCATCCGCCCAATCGTCTTCATGCACGTCGCCGAGTTCAATCGTAAACTCTCCCGCATCGTATCCGAATTCCGGAAGTCCTTCGAGCAAAGCCTTTAATTGTACGGCGATAGGCTCCATCTCGATATCTTCCGAGAAATAAGCCTTAAAAACGGCATAGCCAGGTCTAATATCGTTTAACGGCGTGTCGTACACTTCCCCGTAGGTCGTGTTTCTCGGTTTGTCTTCCGACCATGCTTCCTCTACCGAGACTCCACCCGCTCCAAGCTCCGTAAGATAATGCGTAACCATTTCCTGAGACGACTCCGTCGCCAGGACAGTAATTTCATGCCAGCGCAAATCTTTTCCTCCTCATGACTCCCAGCCTCGTGACTGCTCAATGAATCCCATTATACACGCTCTGATTTGTAGGATGCAAAATACGTCGTTCTCGAGGATTCTTCGAATGAGTCCGGTTTATCTTCTTTTGCCGTTATCCCTCTCGCTCAGGACTTCTCGGATGCTGCTTCTCAGTCGCTGCTCCTCAATTCGCTGCTTCCATTATCCCCTTCAGTCAGTTTCGCGTATGAGCTCGATTTATCACCTTTAGCCATTATCCCTTTCGGTCAGGACTATTGCGTATTGCTGTTTCGCTGTTCATCGACCTCGGCTCTCCATCGTCGCATTTTGCGACTATGAGCAGGGTTTTCCCTTGCAGCGGCTCTCCATCGTCGCGTTTTGCGACTATTAGCAGGGTTTTCTCTTGCTTCGGCTCTCCTTCGTCGCATTTTGCGACTATGAGCAGGGTTTTCTCTTGCTTCGGCTCTCCATCGTCGCGTTTTATGACAATGAGTTTCTCTTAAAATGACCTCTCCATAGGAGCATTATTCGACTTTAGGCGGGGTAATCCACTTAGACTGAGTGAAAGGCATAATGGACGTAGATAGCCTAACCCAAGCTACTGAGTGAAAGGGATAATGGACATAAGTACCCAAAAACCTAGTTACTGATCGAAGGGGATAATGGTTATTGCGAGTGGAGACAACTTCGGTTACTACTGAGCGAGGGGGATTATGGAGATAGCGGCGCACTACGATGAAACTCAAACAGAGACGCACCAAGCCTAAGCAAGATGCGTCTCGTTCGTTCTATATGATTTCGCCGCCGGCTTGTAAAATGACGGTACGGGCTTGATCGGAAGCGTCTCCGGGAACGATCGCGGATAAGGTGAATTCGGCATTGGAGCTAGTCTGCGCTGGCGTTAACTCTTCCGAAGCTTCCAATCGGGAATCCAATGCAGTAGTCTGAGAAAACTCGGGTGCCGACGAGACCGCGCCAGCCGAGCTAGCTCGCTCCAATCGAAAACGATCGCCGCGGAGAGAAGCGAGCTTACGTATAACCGATTCCGCCTGATCCTGCGTGTCGAACTTCGCTTGCAAAGACTGCATTTCCAACTTTGTCATTCCCCCTCGTGCCCGGAAGCTCTCAAATCCGCTGCGCGTGCACGCTCCTGTGCTTCCTTGTCGTCTTGATCCGCTAGCTCTTCGGAAAATTCAACGTCTTCTGCGGAAGCAATCGGTAATTGCTCTTGGTTGTTGTTCACGTTATACCTCCTTATCATGCGAACGCATTCCATTTGCGAAGCAAATCCTCACATAGAATTCTCAACTGCACACAGGAATATTCATAGCAAAAAACCGCCCAGCTCGCACCGGACGGTTCGTTATCGAATAAAGGCCTTAATCCCCTAGGATGGCGCGTTTCATTCGTTCGAAGATGGATTTGCTTTGCTCGTGCGTGGATTCGCCGCTCTTGGAAGCAAAATCACGCAACAGCTCGCGTTGATCGTCGCTCAGATGAGTCGGAGTCACGATGGTCACTTTAACCTGCTGATCGCCTTGACCGTAACCGCGAAGTTTCGGAACGCCTTTGCCCTTCAACCGGAAGTAAGTACCGGTTTGAGTACCTGCAGGGATCTTCAGCTTAACTTTCTCCGTTAAAGTCGGAATTTCGATCTCATCCCCCAGTGCCGCTTGGGTAAAGGTTAATGGGATCTCGCAGAAAATGTCATCGCCTTCGCGCTCGAAGAAATCGTGCGACTTTACGCGCAGAACGATGTACAAGTCTCCCGGAGGCCCCCCGCGAACTCCGCCTTCCCCTTCTCCGCTTACGCGAAGCTGAGCGCCTTCATCGACGCCTGCCGGGATTTTAACGTGAATTTTGCGTTGTTTCTTCACTTGACCGCTGCCGGAGCAAGTACCGCAACGATCTTTAATCACAGTTCCCCGTCCGGAGCAAGCCGAACAAGCGCGGCGATTAACGATTCTTCCGAACGGCGTATTCTGCGCTACTTCCTGTTGGCCGGAGCCGCGGCAAACCGAACAAGTTTCCGGTTTCGTGCCTGGCTTCGCTCCATTGCCGTGACAAGTGTCGCATGTCTCTGTACGTGGGATCGTGATATCCATTTCTTTACCGAATACCGCTTCCTTGAACTCGATCGTCATCGTATATTGCAAGTCGTTGCCCCGTTGCGGTGCATTCGGATCTCTCCTGCCGCCACCGCCTCCGAAGAACATATCGAAGATATCCCCGAATCCGCCGCCGAAGTCCGCCCCGCCGGCTCCGCCGCCGAATCCCGCATTCGGATCCTGATGGCCGAATTGGTCGTAACGAGCCCGCTGCTGGTCATCGCTCAATACATCATAAGCTTCCTTGACCTCTTTGAATTTCGTTTCGGCATCCGGCGCTTTGTTAACGTCCGGATGGTACTGGCGCGCGAGCTTACGATAGGCTTTCTTCACATCGTCCGCGGAAGCATTTTTCTGTAGTTCCAATACATCGTAATAATCTTTTTTGTCCGCCACTTCTCCACCTCCTCATGAAGGAAAGTCAAAATGATCCCGCAAGTGGCGGAAATCACTTTGACTTTCGATTTATTTCAATAAAGCTTAGTTTTTCTTGTCTTCGTCAACGACTTCGTAATCCGCGTCAACGACGTTATCTTTCGAAGGGCCTGCATCCGCAGCGCCTTCCGCTCCGCCTTGCGCAGCTTCTGCTTGAGCCGCTTGCTCGTAGAGCTTAACGGACAGTTGCTGTACGATCTCGCTCAATTCGTCGGTTGCCGCTTTGATCTCTTCAAGGTTATCGGAAGCCAGCGCGCTCGTCAACTTCTCTTTGCCGGCGTTCGCTTTCTCGATCTCGCCTGCATCGACTTTGTCGCCAAGATCTTTGATCGTTTTTTCTACGCTGTAGATCAATTGATCCGCGCTATTTTTAGCTTCGACTAGCTCGCGGCGAACTTTATCTTCCTCCGCGTGCAGTTCAGCTTCTTGTTGCATACGGTCGATTTCTTCTTTGCTCAAACCGCCGGAAGAAGTGATCGTGATTTTTTGCGTTTTGCCCGTACCTTTATCCAATGCAGATACGTTAACGATCCCGTTTGCATCGATATCGAAAGTAACTTCGATTTGCGGTACGCCGCGAGGAGCAGCCGGGATATCGCTAAGAATGAAGCGTCCCAACGTTTTGTTGTCTTTCGCCATTGCGCGTTCGCCCTGCAGAACGTGAATCTCAACTTGCGTCTGCATGTCCGCGTAAGTCGAGTATACTTGCGATTTGCTCGTAGGAATCGTCGTGTTGCGATCGATCATTTTCGTCAATACGCCGCCCGCAGTCTCGATACCCAGAGACAATGGAGTTACGTCGAGCAGGACAACGTCTTTCACTTCGCCTGTCAACACGCCCGCTTGAACTGCTGCGCCTAGGGCAACAACTTCATCCGGGTTAACGCCTTTATGAGGATCTTGGCCTGTCAGCTTTTTGATAGCTTCTTGTACGGCAGGAATACGAGTAGATCCGCCGACTAGAACGACTTTGTCGATATCTTTGGCAGTCAATCCGGAATCGGATAGCGCTTGGCGAGTAGGTCCCATCGTGCGCTCAACCAAGTTAGCTGTCAATTCATCGAATTTGGAACGGCTAAGGTTAATTTCCAAATGCTGAGGAACTCCGTCTACGACCGTAATGAACGGCAAGGAAATAGTCGTCGACACGACGCCGGACAATTCTTTTTTCGCCTTCTCTGCTGCGTCTTTCAGACGTTGCACGGCTGCTTTGTCCTTCAGCAAATCAATGCTGTGTTCTTTTTTGAACTCGCCAGCAAGCCATTCCATTACGACTTGGTCGAAATCGTCGCCGCCGAGGTGGTTGTCGCCGCTAGTCGCTTTAACTTCGAAGAAGCCTTCGCCTAGTTCAAGAATACTTACGTCGAAAGTACCGCCGCCCAAGTCGAATACGAGAATCGTTTGGTCTTCTTGTTTCTCAAAGCCGTATGCAAGAGCTGCCGCCGTCGGTTCGTTAACGATCCGAAGAACTTCAAGGCCCGCGATGTTACCCGCATCCTTAGTCGCTTGGCGCTGGCTGTCATTAAAGTATGCTGGAACCGTGATTACGGCTTGCGTTACGGGTTGGCCCAAATAAGCTTCCGCATCGGCTTTAAGCTTCTGCAAGATGATCGCGGAAATTTCAGGAGCGGAGTACGCTTTGTCCTCGATCGTTTCTTTATGGGTAGTACCCATGTGACGTTTAATCGAGCTTACTGTACGATCAGGGTTTGTGATCGCTTGACGCTTCGCCGTTTCGCCGACGACACGCTCTCCGTCTTTCTTGAAGCCGACAACCGAAGGGGTTGTGCGGTTTCCTTCCGGATTCGGGATAACGACAGCTTCGCCGCCTTCCATTACCGCTACGCAAGAGTTCGTTGTTCCAAGGTCAATTCCGATTACTTTACTCATAACTGTATTCCTCCTTCATATAAGTGCGTTACTCATTTAAGTATTAACGTCTTAGCCGCTAACTTTAACCATCGCTGGGCGAATGACTTTATCTTTAAGCCAATAACCGGTTTGAATAGCCTCGACGACGATTCCTTCTTCGTACTCGTCGCTCTCCACCTGCATGATCGCTTGATGCATTTCAGGGTCGAACGGCTGACCGACGGCTTCCATCGGTTTCAAGCCTTCCGCTTCTAGCACTTGGGAAAGTTGGCGATAAATCATGTCTACGCCTTTAGCGAAAGATTCGGTTTCTGCACTTTCCCCGCCGTTTTGCAATGCACGCTCGAAATTATCCATTACAGGAAGTAGCTGCGTGATCAATTTCAAAGAAGCATATTGCGTTAGCTCTTCTTTTTCCTTTACCGTGCGGCGCCGAAAATTATCGAAATCGGCTTGCGCGCGCAAATAACGGCTATGATTATCATCCGCTTGGCGCTGAAGCTCGGCAATTGCGGAATTGTCCTCGTTGTTAAGCTCATCTGTCGGTTGTTCGCCTTCCAATGGGGATGCTTCATTCACATCAGAACCCATTTCCTTTTCCAAAGAGTCCTGCTGATGCTCATCCATGTTTCCTGGCTCCTTCGTCTCATTCGTACTCATGTAGAGTTCACCTCCTTACCGTGCCACCCTTGCCTTGGCGCTATACAAGTCTTTACTTATACCATCGGGACATCATTAATGCGATATCCTTGGATAAATAATTGAGTAAACTGATTACTTTGCCGTATTCCATTCTCGTTGGCCCCAATATTCCGATCGTACCGAGCGATTGCCCTTCGTAGGAATAAGTTGCCGTTATCAAGCTGCATTGATTGATCGCTTCAAGCGCGTTCTCCGTCCCGATCTTGACCTGAATCCCGCCCGGATTGGATTGGAACAACTGCATGAGCAACTGCGTTTCCTCCAACATGCCGAGAATGCTTTTCGCTTTGTCGACATCTTTGAACTCCGGTTGAGTAAGCATATTGGATGCCCCGCTTAAGTAAACCTTAGGCTCCTGCTCTTCGGTAATCGTCTGTTCCAGCAAAGTAAGAATCTCTTCGCAATGCTCGACGTAACGACTTAGTTCTTTGGCGATTTCGCTGTGAAGAACGGATTTGACTTTGTAAAACGGGACGCCCGTCAGCTTCTCGTTCAGCATGTTGACGATCTTGTTCATGTCTTCCATCGCGATTCCGTCAGGAATGGTAATCGTTCGGTGCTCGACATGTCCCGTATTCGCGACGATAATCGCTACCGCCGACGAATCGCTAATCGGAATCAGTTGAAAATGCTTCAGCGTCGTGCTGAACATTTCCGGTCCGAGCACGATCGACGTGTAATTGGTCATCTGGGACAATACCGTCGCCGCATGTCCGATAACATCTTCCCAGTGATTCATCTTCTCCGCGAAAAAAGTCCGGAGCTTCCGAGCATCCTGATCACCGACTCCGTCCAACGTAACGAGGTGGTCAACATAATAACGGTACCCTTTAATCGAAGGAATCCGACCCGCAGACGTATGCGGCTGCTCGAGCAAGCCCAACTCCTCTAGATCCGCCATCTCGTTGCGAATGGTAGCCGGACTGAAAGTCACGTCCCCTCGCTTCGATATGCTTCGGGATCCGACAGGTTCGGCCGAACGGATATAATCGTCGATAATCGCGTTGAGAATCATTCGTTGACGTTCGCTTAGCATCCGAACTCCTCCTTTAAGGTTTCCGCTTTTTCCTTTTCGTTAGCACTCCATTTCGATGAGTGCTAACGGCTAATACAAAAATACCAAATCGACGGCGGTCGTGTCAAGGACGTTCCCGCGCGATTTGGCAGTTTGAATTAGATTTGGGCGAAGCTTAATTTCTCCTTGGACAATTCCGATTCAATGACTCTGACGACAGCGATCTCGTCGCAGCAATGTTGCTTCGGACAATTCACGCAATCCGTCCATACTTTCTCTGGAAAAATTTCTTTATCGACGATTTTGAATCCGTTTTTCTGAAAAAAGGCCGCTTCATAGGTTAACGCCATCACTTTAGGAATGCCTTGAACTCTGGCTTCCTCTATTAAAGCATCAACTAGACGGCTGCCTACTCCTTGCCCCTTGTAGCCATCGACGATGCCCAGAGAACGTATTTCAACCAGATCGCTGCCTAAACGGCACAAAGAACCGCACCCAATGAGGCGATCCCCGTCTTGCGCGACGATAAAGGTATCGATATTGCGGGTTAACGCCTCGCGCGAACGAGGTAACATAATCCCGTTGGCGGCATAACCCTGTATAAGTTCATAAAGCGCATCGACATCCTCGGGCAACGCTTTCCGGCATACGATTGGCATGTGTACTCCTTCTCTCATACATGAAATATGTATGAATAAATATACAACAAAACGAATGGACACTCAAGGGACATTTCGATCATTATGCCTTACACGAATGCCCCGAAAACCTCGTTACCGAGCAAAATACCCTTCGGAGTCAGACGGTATCCGGCATTTTGCTCGGATTTCTCGAGTAACCCAACCTTAACTAGCCGTTGTAATTCCTCTCCGAAAACCTCTTCCAGCTTAGCGCCGTCGAACTGCCGTTCGAAGCTCAACTGCGTGACGCCTTCCTGCAATCGCAAACCTACCATCATGAAGTCGCCCATCGCTTCCTGTACGCTAACGACGTTCCGTTCCATTCGCGGCAAACCGATATTCGCCGCATCGATATAAGGTTGAACGCCTTTAATATTCATATGCCGTTGACCGAGCGCATAGCCATGCGCGCCAGCCCCAAGGCCATAATAAGGCTCATTATGCCAATAGGTCGTATTATGGCGGCTTTCAAAGCCCGGCCTAGCGAAGTTGCTTATTTCATAGTGCCGATAACCAGCCTCGCCTAGACGCTCCATGAGATGCTCATACATAGCCAACTCTACGTCCTCTTCAGGCAATGGCAGCTCATCGCGTTGATATAACCTGTGAAACAGCGTGTTCTCCTCTACCTTCAAGCCATAGAGGGAATAATGCGGTAAATCCAGCTCTAGCGCCTTCGTCACGCTATCCTTGAGCTGTTGCAGCGTTTGATTCGGCAATCCGAACATCAAATCGATGGACAGATTAGTGAACCCGGCGGCTTTCGCATTCGCGATGCTCTGGATGACGTCCTGAGCGGCGTGAATTCTTCCTATAGTCGCCAGCAAGCCGTCGTCGAACGTTTGCGCGCCGAAGCTAATCCGGTTCACGCCGCCTTCTCTCATCGCCGCAAGCTTCCCCATATCGGTCGTCCCGGGATTGGCCTCCATCGTGAACTCGACGTCGTCCGCAAGCGGAAAATGTCTCCGAACGGCTGCCAGAAACCTCGTCATCTGCGATGGATTAAGCACGGTCGGCGTTCCGCCTCCAACGAATACGGTGTCGATAACTTTAGTTGGTAGCTCGGCAACGGTTAATCTCATCTCGTTCTCTAGAGCATCCAGATAAGCATCTATTGGCTGGCCCGCAGCCACGTAAGAATTAAAGTCGCAATAAAAGCATTTGTTCGTGCAAAACGGGATATGGATATATAACGCCCGAGGAGCCCACTGATGGACCGACGGGACGGATAACGATTGTTGGGACGGATTTTCCATGTTGGATCTTCACCTCTCTTGATAACCTAATCTAACTCCGACAAAGCGAAAAGCGGGCCGGAAGCCCGCTATTCTGTATCGATATCGCTTTATTCGTTATCCAGCTTAAGCACGGCCATGAACGCCTCTTGCGGCACTTCAACGTTTCCGACCTGTTTCATCCGTTTTTTACCTTCTTTTTGCTTATCGAGCAACTTCCGTTTCCGGGAAATATCTCCACCGTAACATTTCGCGAGAACGTTCTTACGCATCGCTTTGATCGATTCGCGCGCCACGATCTTCTGGCCGATGGCCGCTTGGATCGGCACTTCGAACATTTGACGAGGGATAAGATCCTTAAGCTTCTCGCAGATGACCCGCCCGCGATTGTAGGCTCGGTCCTTATGCACGATGAAGGACAAAGCGTCAACCTTCTCCGCGTTAAGCAGAATATCCATCTTAACCAAGCTGGACTGGCGATAGCCGATCACTTCGTAATCGAACGAAGCATAGCCCTTCGTGCTCGACTTCAACTGGTCGAAGAAGTCGTACACGATCTCGGCAAGCGGAACGTTGTACTTCAGCGTTACACGGTTCGTGTCCAAATATTGCATATCGATGAACTCTCCGCGCTTACCTTGGCACAAGTCCATGATAGCCCCGACAAAATCGTTCGGAACGATAATAGATGCTTTCACGTACGGCTCTTCGACGAAGTCGATCTTGCCCGCTTCCGGGTAGTCAGCAGGGTTGGAAATCTCCAACACTTCGCCGTTCGTTTGCGTAACCTTGTATATAACGCTCGGTGCGGTCGTGATCAACGGAATGTTGAATTCCCGTTCGATGCGCTCTTGAATGATCTCCATATGCAGCATGCCTAGAAATCCGCAACGATATCCGAAGCCAAGCGCTTGGGATGACTCCGGCTCGTAACGAAGCGAAGCATCGTTAAGCTCGAGCTTCTCTAGCGCATCCCGCAAATCATTGTAATCCGTGGATTCAATCGGATACAATCCGCAGAATACCATCGGGTTGATGCTGCGGTAGCCCGGCAGCGCTTCCGGCGTCGGATTTTTCAAATCGGTAATCGTATCCCCAACGCGGGTATCCTTCACGTTCTTGATCGAAGCACTGACGAACCCTACGTCCCCAGGCCCCAGTTCGGCAACGGACGTCGGTCGCGGCATGAACGTTCCGACCTCAACGACCTCAAAGCTAGCACCAGTTGCCATAAACTTCATCTGTGTGCCCGCCTTAATCGTACCGTCAATAATCCGAATGTGGCAGATTACGCCTTTGTAAGCATCATAGTGAGAGTCGAAGATAAGCGCTTTGAGCGGCTTGTCCCGATCCCCTTGAGGGGCAGGGATCTTCTGAACGACTTGCTCCAAAATTTCTTTGATTCCAATGCCGTTCTTCGCGGAGGCAAGCACTGCATCGCTGGTATCGAGTCCGATCACGTCTTCGACTTCTTTCTTCACCCGATCAGGATCGGCACTCGGCAAATCAATTTTGTTGATAACTGGAACAATCTCTAAGTTATTATCAAGTGCAAGGTATACGTTAGCTAAAGTCTGGGCTTCAATTCCTTGTGCGGCATCGACGACTAGCAATGCGCCTTCACAAGCAGCCAAGCTACGGGAAACCTCATAAGTGAAATCCACATGTCCCGGAGTATCGATCAAGTGCAGCAAGTACACTTCTCCGTCGTCCGCTTTATACAGCAAACGAACAGCAGTAAGCTTAATCGTAATGCCGCGTTCACGTTCAAGGTCCATGGAGTCAAGAACCTGTTGTTGCATTTCTCGGGAGGTTAACGTGCCCGTATATTCCAAAATGCGGTCGGCCAAAGTCGATTTACCATGGTCGATGTGCGCGATAATACAGAAATTACGAATGTTACTCTGTTTAATTTTAAGCTCTGCCATTACAATGAGTACCTCCAGCCGGTTCCATACGTCAGATGACGATCACTTCATTATAACAGCGTATCCCCATAGCATCAATGATACCTGTTCCATGATCTATCGCTTAGTCCTCCGAAAGCTTCTCGATGACGATCCCTTCCATATGCCGTTTCCCCATCAAATGTCGTTTCTTACGGTTTTCGACCGTATCGAAAACAATATCCATATCGTAATTTTCTCCGGGGTACAAATGCTTCTTATCGATATATTTGCGAATCCGTTTATGGTTGATCGTGAGTTTCTCCTTCTGCACCTGAACGATCATGTTGCCTTTCTCGTCAGGCAAGCGGTAAACCACCCCCGGCTTGCGCAACTGCGAGATGAACACGACATCTCCGACGGACCATCTCGAGAGCAGCTCGTCACGATTGGCGTCCCCTTTAAATTTACGACTCGTTTCACGGTCATCCCTACCGCCAAATGTCGGCGTCGCGCGAGATTTCCCTCCCGCTTGCCGAGGAACCGCAGTCTGGCCGCGACCTTCCTTCAAGCTATCCGCAATCGTGCGCGCCCTCTCTATAATTCCTTTGGAAATCCCCAGCTTAGCGGCGATTACGAACGCATAGCTATTGCCTGCCTCCCCCATGTCCAACCGGTACAGCGGACTTAAAGTCTCTTCGTCGAATGCCATTCTCGCATTCTGAAATCCATCCGTGACGCGGGCGTATTCTTTGATTTCGTTAAAATGGGTCGTCGCCATAATGACGGAGCCCCGGCGATACAATTCCTCCAGAACGGCAATCGACAAGCCGACCCCTTCACCGGGATCCGTTCCGGTAGCCAGTTCGTCGAGCAATACGAGAGTCGCAGAGCCCGCGTGAGCCAATATATCGATGACGTTGCGGAGATGGGACGAGAAAGTGCTAAGCGACGAATCGAGGCTTTGATCGTCTCCGATATCAACCTCGACGCTCCGGAATACGCATAGCCGGCTCCCTTCCGCGGCTGGGATCAACAGCCCGGATTGTGCCATTAGCGTTAGCAGCCCTACGGTTTTGAGCGCCACCGTCTTTCCTCCCGTATTCGGCCCCGTAATCAGTAGGGCTTGATAACCGTCGCCCAACCGAATGTCGAGCGGCACGGGTTTCGTCGCCAGCAATGGATGCCGGGCTTCTCTTAAATCGATGATCCGTCTGTCGTTAAGCTCCGGTGCGATTCCTCCGATCGATAACCCCCATCTTGCCTTCGCGAACAGAAAATCGTAATGCCCGACTGTATCCTGGTTAACGGATAACTCATAAGAATAAGTTTCCACTTCTCCGGTCAACCGGGCCAGTATTTGCGCTTCCTCGCGGTTCTCTTCCACTCTCAACACGCTCAGGTCCATTTGCAAGCCTGCCAGCTCTGACGGCTCTACGAACACCGTTTGCCCGCTGGACGATTCGTCGAGAACCGTACCCGGGATACGTTTGCGATATTCTTTCTTTACAGGGAGCACGTAACGCCCGTTTCGCTGGCTGACCAGCCGTTCCTGCAAAATATCCGCAAATCGGGATAACATTCCTTCGAGCTTCTTCTGCAGCCTCTCTTCCGCCGTGCGGATCTTCTTGCGGATTTTGTGCAACTCCGGACTGGCCGTATCCACGATACGTCCCCGATCGATGCAGGCTTCTATCGTTTCCCGCAATGGCTTAAGGTCGAACATTGCCGCACCATAGGCCGCTACGATCGGACTCTCCGTTTTCTTGGACGCCATATATTGCCGCAACTGCTCGCAGCTGCGCGCGAATTGGGCCGCGAATCCGAAATCCGCCTCGGACATGACGTAACCGGTACCGAGCAGCGCCATCATGGTTTCCATCCCATCTAACGAAGGAAGAGGCGGATGCCCTCCTTTGGCTAGCATCCGGGATGCCTCCTGCGTCTCTGCCAGCTTGCGGCGGATGACCTCCTTGTCCTGCAACGGCTCAAGCTTTTCGATCATCTGACGGCCAAGATAAGTGGAAGCATACGTGTGCAAAATGTCGATCACGCGGTTATATTCCAATTTGCGAAGTGAATGTTGTCTCATGGGTAATTCCTCCTGTGGTTTTAAAATAAAAAACAGGTCGCGAGCTGAAGCGCCATCGGCGCAAGCTCGCAACCTGTCGGAGTTTAAAAAATCGAAGAAGATGCAAAAAAACCGTACCCTGATGAGCACGGCTGATCTCCCCGAAAATTCATTCTTCGTAGGGGCGGTCTTGACCGGTTCTTCACTGGTTATCAGTGCCACGAAGCAGCAACAAGGAAATAAACCCTCATAAAGACGGTTTCATCCTTTTACCCTATTCGCGACGTATCAGATAATTCAGTTCAGAACCAATACCAACATTAAAATTTCCCCTTAAAAACTAATTAGCAACATCATAACGTTAACGGAAGAATGTCGTCAAGCCCGGATAGAGGCTGACAGAGATTGGCTTCTTGGAAGGCCTTACCCTAACACCCGATCAAAGATCGAAACGACCATCCGTATCCCATTGCGGGATAGGTCATGCAGCACCTCTGCGGTTTTGCCGGACACACGGTCGACAATCGGCTCCCGGTCATTGCGAGGGATCGCAACCTTCTCCTCCTCCGACTGATAGTAGGGCGATTTGACCGGGTTAGCATTTTGTTCGTTCTGATTGCGATTTTGCACCGGCAGCGTCCAATCGTTATCGTTCGCCACGGTTCCGTTACCAGGGCTAACCGTTTCCCACGGCCCGTTCACGCTTTCGATCCCTTTCGAAGACAATTCCATACCATATAAGATCGCAAACCCCACAATCCCTGCAAAAATAAGCAATTTAAACGTATCTCGGCGCATGATCTATTCACCCCTTTATTATTTCTGTCCGTTCACTTTTACGGCGTCCCCCTGTTTCCAATACAATTCGGCAATGACCTTAGCGAGAACGTCTACCGTCCGGTTACTTTCCTCCAGCGTGTTATCAACGCCGCCTATTTCAAGCAGAACGCTATCCGGAGAGACCGATTGGTTGTATTCGCCGTTGCCGTTTGCCGCCGTTTTGCCCCACACGCCGCGCGACAGCCCCGGGTAAGTTTCCTCCAGCTTCTCGTGAATCTCGTTAGCGAATGCTTCATTTTCCCGCCAGTTCGGATTTTTGTGGCCGATAATGAAATACACTTGCGCGTAATCCTTCCCTTTGATCGTTGCGGTCGTCTTCTTCCTGCGCTGGGAATCTCGATGAATATCGAAGAAAAATTTCAATTGTTTATTAGATGTCATAGCTTGGCGAACCGTCTGCAACGAATATTTGTACGAATAATTCCAATTATAGCCCTGAACGGCAGTCGGATAATCCTTCGAGGAATGAATCGATCCTACGCCAAGCGATTCCAGTTGCTTAGCTAATCTTTTGCCGACTAAGGTGATATTGGTGGTGCTGGAATTCGGATCTTTCATATCCGATTTCAATTCGGGGTACCATGACTCGCGATTGTGCGAATGATAAATAAATACGACCTTACGCCCTTCCGTAGAGTGCGTTTCCGTTAAGTTGGACGGATCGTCTTGCTCAGGCTCAGAGGACGGGACCGGTTCATCTCCTGGATTCGCGGCTTCATCCGGAACGACCGGCGAACCGGGAAAAACTGGTGTTCCTCCTGACGAAGGGAGACCCCTACCGTCTAAAGGACCCCGATCTTCAGGCGCTTCCGGCTCGTCCGATCCCGGTCGCAGCAATACGGAGTGATCCCTGTCCATACCCGGCATCTCTAGCGCAATCAAGCTCTTCGGATCGTTCGGGTTCACGTCGGTCATAAAACGCAGTAAGAAAGCCGCCATCCTTCCCGTCTGGAAAGGAGAACCTTCCGAGGCATCCATATTTGGAAGCTCCATACTAAGAAGCGATTGAAAAAATTGTCCGGACAACGAAGCGGTGAATCCTTTCATGGATTGCGCCGGAGAAGCGGCTAACGACTTCTGCAGCATGCCTCCTAACCCTAGCAATAGGAATAGCACCATGGAACTGACGCTTAAGAAGAAGAACGCGCGGCCGGTAATTAGAACTCTTCTCCATCTCGCGCGCAACAGCGGCCATTTCAGCGATTTAATGAGGCGTCTCATCCCATGTCCTCCCCCTGAGCCTCGATTGTGCGGAGACTCCTTCTCTTATTTTGATAGGTACCCTATCCTATGAGAGCATCAAGAATGATAGAACCGATCATTTAATAGATTAGGATGAACGGAACAACAAAAAAGCCCGGCTTTCGCAAGCCAGGCTTTCATGCTGTCGATATGGAGTACATGTCGTGCAACTAATGGGTGTAGGCGGCCACGTTATCGGTATCGACCGCTTCATGGAGAGCCGCGTTTAATCCGCTAGCGATGATATTAGCAATATCCTCCATGAATTTATCGATTTCCTTCGGAGTGACTAGAAGATCGTGACCCAGAGGGTTGAGTACCTCCCTCACAAGCTGCAAACGCTCCGTCTCCTCCATCATACCGAAAACGCCGAACACCGCATCCGAATTCGCCGTATGTTTCTTCATGTGCTCGAATACCATGTCCAGCGTGTTGTTGACGATCGTCGAAGCATAGACGACGGTCGGCACTCCGATTCCGATGACCGGCACGCCCAAGATCTCTTTCGTCAAGCCTTTGCGCTTGTTGCCGATTCCCGACCCGGGATGAATTCCCGTATCGGCGATTTGAATCGTCGTATTTACTCTCTCTAAGGATTTAGCCGCCAAAGCGTCCACGGCAATGATCAGATCCGGCTTGGATCTCTCCACGATACCTTGGACGATGTCGCTCGACTCGATCCCCGTCGTTCCCAGAACGCCGGGAGCTACGGCGCTGACTGGACGATAGCCCGGACTGACTTGATCGGGCATTAGCTCGAACAGATGGCGCGTGACCATGATGTTATCCACGACGATGGGTCCAAGAGCATCCGGGGTTACGTTCATATTGCCGAGACCGACGATTAATACGCTGCTCTTCGCGGTTGCTCCGATCCTCTTCAGGAAAGCTTCAAATTCTTTCGCAAAAGATGTCGCGACTTTGTCTTGTAAAGTCGTATCCCCATGACGCAGGTCAGGAACTTCAAGCGTGACATAGTGGCCGATCATCTTGCCGATTTGCCGCGCGGCTTGATCATCCTTAATTTCCATGCGGGTTACGTTAATTCCGTCCGCGCTTTCGTTCTCGGACCAGACTCCCGGAATGCTCGGAGCCTGCTGGCCTTGCGTCGCTAGCTCATGAGCCTCGAGCGCTAGATCCGTGCGTACGTTGTACATTGACAAATCATTATCCATAGGGTGAAATAAAGCCCCTTTCGCATGCGGATTGAGGTGGGAAATCGGCTTGCTTTTTACCCCCTTGCATGATAGAATGTTACAAGTTGTGTGGAGAAATACTTCTGTTTTATCTGGAGGTGAAAAGAATGCCAAACATCAAATCCGCCATTAAACGTACCAAAACGAACGAAACTCGCCGTTTGCGTAACGCTTCGGCTAAATCCGCTCTTCGTACAGTTGTTAAACAAGCTGACGTAGCGGTCGTAGGAACGGACGTAAACGCTGCTAAAGCAGCTTACGGCGCGGCTCAGAAGAAGTTGGACAAAGCGGCAACTAAAGGGCTCATTCACAAAAATGCAGCTGCTCGCAAAAAGTCCCGTCTGGCCAAAAAACTCAACGCATTGTCCGCGCAAGCGTAAGCTTGTGCCTGACGCATATGCGGCTGCCTAGTCCATCTGATACAGCAGCCATAAAAAAGCCATCCTAAGCAGGGTTTCCTGTCTATAGGATGGCTTTTTTGGTTGGGTTTCATTAATTCAGAGCACAACGATTCAGAAATCCGGGTATGCCGGAAGAAAAGTCTCACTACACCGCTGGTTAAAATCGAATTGTCTATATGAGATTAAGTGGGAACAATTCAATTTTAAAGGCGGACGTAAACTTTCCGTGTGACTTTTTTCCTCTATACCCCTTTCTGAATCCCATGGTTGCACAAAAATAAAACCCAACAGATGTGGGTTTTCAGAGTTGCTTATTAGCACCTTAATTAGGTGCATTACAATAGGATAGGGAACTGTCCCATCTGTCACGTAACCTACACCATGGGGGCAACGCAAGGCTTCGCTCCTCAACCGATGAGCCAAGGCACTTTTTTGGCCTTGGTGAGTAGCTGATCTTGTGCATAAATAAAAAAGCCCCGAGAGGACGGGGATTTTAACGTTATTGCAAAGTTAGCTTGCGCCTTGGGAGCCTGTTTTGAGCAGGAAGAGCTCAAGGCCGAGGGATTTCTCAACGCGTCCGGTTTTCATGGCATAGTCTAAGTCGGCCAGCTCGGACAACAAGAACGCTAGACGTTCTTGGCTGAACTTGCGCGCCTGCTCTCCCGTTATCTTGACCGCGTACGGATGCAAGCCAAGCTGGGAAGCCATCTGCTGCGGAGAATAGCCTTGGCTGCCAAGCTCCTTAACATATAGCATGTTGCGGAATTGGCGAACGAGCAGCGCCATCAGTTTAATGGGTTCCTCCCGTTGCTTCAGCAGATCGTAGTAGAGCTTGATCGCTTCTGCGGTCCGAAGCGCAGCTAATTCCTCCGTAAGCTTGAACACGTTCTGTTCCGTTGCCATAGGAACTAGCGAACGAACGGATTCCAACGTAACCGATCCACCCGAGCCCGCATGTAAGCAAAGCTTGTCCGTCTCTGCCGACAATGCATGCATATCGGTGCCTACTCGCCTCAGCAGCTCCTCCGCAGCCTGACTTTCCATCGTTCTCCCTTGATTGGAAGCGCGCTTTAGCACCCACTGAAGCAGCTCCTCCGGTTGCAATGGGCTAAAGGAGATAACGGAGTCGTTAGCCTTTGCGGTCTTCACCAGCTTCTTACGCTCATCCAGCTTATCGTGATGCACCATGAACACAAGCACGGTCGTTTCCGACGGCCGGCTCATGTAGGCAAGCAGGCTCTCGGGCCGATGCTCAATCCGGGAAGATTCTTTGCCCGAAGCGAATAACACGCTATCCCTGACCAGAATGATTTTGCTTGGAACGAGAAAAGGAAGAGTCTCGGCTTCCTCCAGTATACTGTCGATCGAGGTCTCTCCTGTATCGAAACGGATGATTGCCATTTCCCGATGCTCGGGCTGAACGTGATGTTCCAGCAATCGCTCGACGAATTCGTTCATAATATAGGTTTCCGTTCCGAAGCAAACGTAAACCGGGGACAGATTCCCTTGCTTGATCGATCGAAAAGCTTGTTTTGCGTCCATTGCGCCGATCCCCCAACTTATGTACTCTCCCAATTGTACACCATAAAACAAAGAGATCACACCTTAAGCAAGGCGCGATCCCTCTGTCCTCGGACATCTATATCAACGTTCGCCGGCCGGTCCATGGTACCGTGCGCGAACGACCGTGACGATGGTCCAAAGACGATCGTCAACTTCATCTGTACACTATACGCGGCTTCGCGCAAATGGTGACAGATAAATTAACGTTTTGATTCTTTTGACGTTTCCGTATCGAATTGCCATTGAGTTGCATTCCCGCTGGCATCCGTTAACGTGTAGTACACGATCGTACTTTCGTCGTTCCAATCCAGAAGGCTGATCTTGCTGCCTTTGGATTCGGATTTGTAATACTCGCTACCATCTTGATTACGGAACACTTGGAAAGAACCCCCGTCTTCCAAAGCGACTGCTTTCCACTTACCGTCCGGCGAATCAGCCGTTAGCGTCGGAGCGTTATAAGCCGAAATAGACATTCTGTCAGAACTGTTCGCGGACGGGTTTTCCAGGCCTTTGGCATCGGATCCTCCCAAGCTTCTGGCTGAGTCCAGCTTTTCTTTGTCTTCGGAAGGAGCTACATCGGAACCCGTAGCGCCGAAAGTCATTGGCTCGCTTACTTGATTTTGAATATCCATCTCCTGGTTATTGCTATCCGCCATCGGCGCAGCTCCAAGCTCTTGCTTCGACATTAAAGCGGAAGATTCATTAGCGGCAGGAGCCGCAGCTCGTTCAGGCGCAGCCGCTTCATTATGGCTACCCGTTCCGCCCAACCTCCATTGATCGGGACTGCTGAACAACATCAACCCTACGATAACTCCCGCAGCGACGACGCCCGATATTTTGGCGAACAAATGTCTTGCAGGACGGTTCGATCTTCCCTTTGTCCGTATTGGCTCAGATGCTTCCTCGTTTGCATCTGTACCCTTTGCCGGTTCAGCCGCATGAAGGCGCTCCAGTTCCGGCATAATAGCATCTACGAGGCTATATTTAGGCACAACGCGCGGAAGCTGCTCCAATTCGCTCGACAACTTCTGCAATCTAGCTAACATGGCGGCGCAGTCAGGGCATTGACCGGCATGATCCATCATGAGCGATGTTTCTTGTTGATCCAAATCCCCGTCAATATAACGCTGCATGAGTTCCATCACCTCTTGGCAAATCATCCCCGGACACCACCTTTCTGATAATCTTGAAGTAGAATTTGCAATTGTTGCCGGGCTCTAAATAAGTAAGACTTAACGGTGTTCAACGGCAAATTCAACGAGTCGGCAATTTCATTATACGAAAAATCCTGCAAATATCGGAGAACGACAACGGTACGATGATGCTCGGGAAGCTTACCGATGGCCTCGCGTATTTCCTCAGCAGCGTATGCGGAAAGAACCTCGGTTTCCACGTTATCTCCCGCTTGAAATACCATTTCATGCTCGTCTATAGAAACGGAAGGTTTCTTGCGCCGAAATTTGTCGATACATATGTTCGTGACAATACGTTGCACCCAGGTGCGAAATTGAGCTTTCTCCTCATAGGAATCGATTTTTGTGTAAATGCGAATGAGCGCGTCTTGAGAAGCGTCCATGGCATCCTGCTCGTTATTTAACAAATAATAAGCTGTCCGATATACTTGGTTCTCAATTTCGCGGAGTAGCGTAACGAGAGCTTCCCGGTCGCCCGCTTGTGCGGCTTTGATCAGAGCCGGCTCCACCACAGAAGATCCTCCTCCCCTGCACCCTCTCAGACGTTAGTGTCTGTCTAAAGGTTGCAATCCCCCCAAGGGAATTTACGGTAATTTATTATAGCTATTTAAGTCTAGCAAAAAATTTTCGAAAGGCATAATGTTTTATGTGGAATTAACGGAACCGAATCCCATTATACACTGTCTAATAGGTTGGAGGTGAACCTATGGACACGCAATATTTGAAACATGTCGATTCCGTCGACGGGTCCGAGCTTAGGCTGCTCATGGATCAATACGGAGACGATGTCTGGAAATATGCTTACGTATTAACCAAAGACCGCGAGCAGGCCAAAGATATCGCGCAAGAGGTGTTCATTAAAGTTCACAACAGCATCCATTTTTTCAGAGGCCAATCCTCTTTGAAGACGTGGCTGCTTACCATTACGAGAAATCTATCGTTTAACTACTTAAAGTCCAGCTATTTTCGCAGAATTCTGCTATTCGGCACCGTTAAGCCACGCCAAACGAACCCCTCTGCCGAATTAGCCTACCTAGGCAAGCAATCCGTTTCGGAACTATGGGATATCATCCTAAAATCATCCGACAAACTGCGCGAAGTGCTCGTCCTTGACCTGGAACACGAGCTAAGCGTTCAAGAGATCGCTACACTGCTCAACCTTCCAACGGGTACAGTAAAGTCCCGGCTCCATCGCGCTCGCAAAGAAGTAGAAGAAAAGTTAAAGGGGTGGGGACAATGAATGAGAAAAAACCGGAATGGTATAACGACGCAAAAGGCGGACTAGGTCATGCGCTATTCGACGAGCAGATGAAGAAGGATGTGATACGTCGAATTCAAGATCAGCAGCCTAAGCGAAGTAAATACGGGTTCTGGACCGCGGCGGCCATTGCCGTTGCGATCTGCATCGTCGCCTTTCTGTTGGTCATCCCTTCCCTTACGAAGGACGTTGTTCCATCTCCTGCCGGAACCCAAACTCCCGATATCGAGAGTACGCCGCCAACGCCCGAGCCAACCGATACGATACCGCCTTCGGAAACGCCTATCGCTACTCCCGATGACCAGGTGCAGCTTGCCTATATGGATTTAGCAAACACGATCGGGAATTATCCGGTCGAATTCAACCGGATTGAGGCCAATCGCATAGCCAAATCGTCCGTTATCGTCAAACGCGTCATCGAATACGGAGATCAAGGAAATTTCTTGATCTATACGAAAGACGAAAAGGATACCCAACTGTACTCGGGGATGGAAATTCTCACTGGAGGTCAAGGTTCCGAACCAAAGCCCGACATTTACGAGCTTGGGACCGTCGGCGAGCTCCCCTATTTGAACGACATTGAAGTTAAGGGAAGCAACTTGTTCGGCCAATATCAAATTCATATTTACGGCGTATGCGGAGCCAATTGCGTAACGAATAATTGGATTCATTTCGATGAGGCTACGCCGGTCGTCCCGATAAGCGACTTCAGGCTTAATGCGCATGTCTTCGAAATGGATATCGACGAAGACGGGACGATGGAAGCAATCGCGTCGGAATCGTCAACGATAAGTAAAATAGAAATTTACAAAAAAATAAACGGCCAAATCAAAATCGCGGATCTGAATATCGCGCTCAATGCCGAGCATCCTAACTCCGTCATTTTCGACAATGAGAAACGCATCTTCAAGGCGATATTCCCTAACTACAACTTGAGCTACCAGTATAAAAAGGGAGAAGATACCCTCGAGCTTGTCGACAACTCGCAAGTAACAACGGATCAGGATCGGCTCATGACCGGCGCCGTTTACGAGGAGAAGGATTCGATTGAATCCAAGTGGACTGAGTGGAAATCGACGCTAAATGGTATAAGGACCCTTAAATGACTTCGGCTTGTACCTTCCCGATTCCATGAAGACGGTCAAGTTCGAGGACGGCTACGAATACACGACCGGGGACGCAGAAGCGACCATTAGAATTTTAAGGTCGGACCATAGGGTCGGAGTTCTGGGGAGATGACCGAACTATCCGCTATGACCATTTCTTGGTCGAATTGGATCCGGAATATTCGGTTCAAGTCTCGATCCGAACCAAATCCGCGCAAACGGAGCAGATTCGTCCGTTGTTGCTTGCCGTTATATCCAATCTTCGATACGCTCCTACTCCTATCGAATAGTGAAGCAAGGTCGTCTTTCGAGCCATCGGTGATAGCTTGAGAGGCGATCTTGTTCTATTGTTCTATTGCCCTATATCGCCTATTTGTAACACTCTTCGTTCCATAGCTCCGCCTGGCTTGATCCGATATTGGATCTCTCCGTTCAGATCCGTTCTCCAGATTCGGCTGCCTGCTTCCGAGAGCCGTTCAATCACGCCGCTATTGGGATGACCGTAGAAGTTGTTACGACCTACCGAAATAACCGTCTCCCTGGATAACCAATAATTTACCCAAAGTGGAGTCGTTGAAGTTTTGCTCCCGTGATGTCCTGCTTTGAGCACATCGATCGGAGGAATCGCCTGAATTTCCTTGCTCATTCCACTTCTTATCCTTTCAACGATTTCCAGCTCTCCTCTCTCCTCTAGATCGCCTGGAAACAAGAAAGTTCGACCATATATCGTTACGAGTAACACTATGCTGCTATCATTCTGGTCATCCTCGATTGGAATGGCGTAATTTGAGCTTGTTGGCTGCGTCAATGGATAAACGACTTGGATTTTCGTTGACTCATCGATAGCCCATTCCATCGGAGCATGCACGGAGTACACCGGAATATTACTCGCCGTCGCCATTCGAAGTAAGCTCAGAACGCCGGGCGAATCTTTCACGGTCCCATTGATCAGCAAGGAACGAACGGGGACATTGCCGAGCACCGCTTGCGCGCCTCCGATATGGTCGGCATCGAAATGCGTCAGCACCAACGCATCGATTTGTCTAACCCCGCGCTTAAGGAGCAAAGGAACGATCAGCTTACGTCCGACTTCATAGGGATCTTGGCGGCTTCTCCACTGTTCATCCGATTTACGGAATTTAACCGTCCCTCCGGCATCTATCAGAATGTTCTTGCCGGCTCCCGTCCGAATCAAGATACTATCCCCTTGGCCAACATTCAGGAAGGAGACCGATGCACCGCGACCAAGCCATGCTGGCTGAAAGCCCCATAACAGCCAACCGACGGCGAGCACGCTTACGCTAACGCGAATCAACACTCTTATTCCATATTGCAACCGTGAGCCTGTATCCTCAACCGGATGAATGAGAGGCGCTGTCATCTGTTCCCCGCCGCCCGCCTCGATTGCCGTATCTTCTCGTTGTTTCCACCAGTTTCGTTCCGCCCGGTGCGCCAATCTTCTTTTCAAGCCGACAATTCCCACGCCCATGAGTACGTAAGCTGTTACAACCCACATCAAAGAAGGCTGCGGCCATACCGTTCTCATTCCGACAAAAGAATCAAGCCAATCGATTATACTAAACGTCCATTGATTGCCCAATGAAGCCATTCTAGCAGGAATGATCCCCAACGGCAGCCAGATGGCGCCCAATGCGATAGATGCCATCCCAAGCGGCATAACTATAAAACTAATAAACGGTACAAGCACGAAGTTAGCGGGCAACGACAGCAAATGCACGGCGTGAAAATAGTAAATCGTGACCGGAAACGAAACGATCTGCGCCGTTAACGTGACAGATACCGCCCCTCGAAGCCATGCCCAAGGAATAGGAAGCGACTCCGTAACCGTTGGAACGAACAGGATCAATCCCGCCGTGACAAGAAAGGAAAGCTGAAAGCTAACATCTTCGATAAGCAACGGGTTCCATAGGAGCATGAGCATTGCCGCCGCGAGTAAAAGGTGAAGACCGTCCTTTAAGGCGTGCCGGCGTGCTAGCCAAAGCGCAAGCATTGCCATCAAACAAGCGCGAACCGCCGATGGAGAGGCCCCCGTTATTAGCATATACATCGGCATCATCGCGATAGTCATGCTTAATGCTCGTTCTCTGGTCATTCTCGTCCATGCGCCGATTTGCAACAGCAAATAGACGATTACTCCGACATGCAAACCCGAGATCGCAAGCACGTGAGTTAAGCCAAGCCGAGCAAATTGGTCGAACTGCTCCGGATTCAGATCCGAACGGATTCCCACGACCAAGCCTTTCATATAACCCGAATCATCGGTGCTATACATTCGATCCATTAATTTTCCGATTCCTAGACGCAGATCGTCCAACACCGTTAGCCCTTTGTTCCAGAAAGGGCTTGGCTCACCCGTGAACGTAACGGAATTCGCGCCTTTGGCGGCAAGTTGCCAATAGATCCCTTGCTTCATTAAGTATTCACGATAATCGAACGCCCCGAAGTTACCTGATCCGCCAGGTAGCTCCCATACTCCCGCGATAAGGATGCGCTCGCCTCTACGCCAATCGGAAACGATCCGTTGCTCCTCTTGTTTGGTTAGCTTGATTCTGACAATCACCGTCTCATCGATGTCCCGATCCTGGGAGCCCCCGGTAAAATTTATCGCATTCGCTTGCAATCGGAACGTCGCCAGATCCCCATCTACCTCTACCGTCGATGTAATGTAACCATGCAGCACAACCTCAGACCCAACGATTGCAGCGGAAGCTTCAATATCCGATTCATTGCGATGCTCCACCCAATTGCGCTCTCCGAATGAAAACAACAAAGCTAGTCCGCAGATGAACGTCAATTTAATCGTTATTTTGCCATAGAAAGCTATACCGAGTAGGAGCATAAGTAAGCCGCTTAGCGTTAAGATAGCGTTATAACCTTGGAACAACGAGCCTATTGAAACGCCGACGATCCAGCAACAGGCCACTCCGACTAATGGTCTACTGTTCATCTTGCACCTCCGTTGCCGTATAGCAACAAAAAAACACCCCTCCGCCGAGAACTCTCGACGAAGAGGTGCTTCCTCTTCTACCTGTGTAAAATATACAGATTGTGGATACTAAGACCCATCCTGCACTTCGGTATCCGCTGGGGGGACGTAATTCGCGATTTGCCTGAACAGCACGCCTCTTTGCTCCATGAGAGCGGCGACTTTCCCGTGATCCTTCAAGTAAGGGCGGAAATAGACGATCTCTACGATCCCGCTATTCGCAAGCATGTTCGCGCAAGTCCAGCACGGCTGGTCCGTAACATACACGACCGATCCTTCGCGGTCGACTCGATCCGTGAACAGCAGAAGATTCTGCTCAGCATGTATCGTCCGGATGCAACGTTGCTTCTTGATCATCTCCGTCGACGAGGCTCCGGCAGGAGCGGCTTCGAATTCTTCGACGATCATGCAGCCCGCTTCCGAGCAATCCTGTACGCCCATCGGAGCACCGTTATATGCCGTTCCCAGCAGTTTTTTCCCTTGCACGAGCACGGTCCCGACATGTCGTCTAGGACAGCGCGAACGAGTCGATACCATGAAAGCAATATCCATAAAATACGTATCCCAGTCCTTACGAAGGGCTGTCATTCTGCATACCTCCACTTGCTGGCTCGCCGATTACCGCTGGCTTGCCGCCAATGCTTGTTCCAAATCTTGAATGATGTCTTTAATGCCTTCCGTACCGACCGAAAGACGAATCATACCCGGCTGAACGCCTGCAGCGAGTTGGCCTTCTTCGGATAACTGTTGGTGCGTCGTACTAGCAGGGTGGATAATAAGCGACTTAGAATCCCCGACGTTGGCTAGATGCGAGAACAGTTTGACTGCGTTAATGACTTTTTTGCCTGCTTCTACTCCGCCTTTAATGCCGAACGTCATAATCGCACCTTGTCCGTTAGGCAAATAGCGTTGAGCAAGCTCGTAAGACGGGTGGCTTTCCAAGCCGGCATAGTTGACCCATTCGACGGCAGGATGAGATTCCAGGAACTTGGCTACGGCAAGCGTATTGCTGCTATGGCGCTCCATGCGAAGATGGAGAGTTTCCAAGCCTTGAAGGAACATAAAGGAGTTAAAAGGAGCTAAAGCCGCACCCATGTCGCGAAGGAGTTGAACGCGCATTTTAATAATATACGCAACCGGTCCCACGGCATCTGCATAAACAACGCCATGATAGCTTGGATCCGGCTCGGTCAAGCCTTGGAATTTACCGCTCGCTTTCCAATCGAACTTACCGCCATCCACGACAATGCCGCCGATGGACGTTCCGTGTCCGCCGATAAATTTCGTAGCCGAGTGAAGCACGATATCCGCTCCATGCTCTAAAGGACGGCAAAGGAACGGCGTCGCGAAAGTGCTGTCGATAATCAATGGGATTCCGTTGGCATGAGCGATGTCAGCCACTGCGGAGATGTCCAGAATGTCCCCTCTAGGATTACCGATCGTCTCTGCGAAAATCGCTTTCGTCTTCGGCGTAATCGCCGCGCGGAAGTTCTCCGGATCAGACGGATCAACGAATTTCACCGTAATGCCCAGCTTAGGCAATGTTATAGCGAACAGATTGTAAGTACCACCGTACAGGCTTGCTGCGGAGACGATCTCGTCTCCCGCTCCCGCGATGTTCAAGATGGAGTATGTAATCGCCGCTTGGCCGGATCCAACCGCCAACGCTGCAGCGCCGCCTTCTAATGCAGCAACTCTCTGTTCGAAAACATCTGAAGTCGGATTCATGATACGAGTATAAATATTGCCGAATTCCTTCAAGGCAAATAGGTTAGCGGCATGGTCTGTATCACGAAAGCCATAGGAAGTCGTTTGGTAAATCGGTACTGCGCGGGACATCGTTGTCGGGTCGATCTGCTGCCCGCCGTGTACGGCAAGCGTTTCCAGGGAATACGATGATTCTTGACTCATTTAATAACCTCCTAAGATGGATAGAAATAAATTACTCTATCATTTTCTCATATTTACGCCAAATGATAAAGGAAAGCGCAGGATTTATTCCTATGGAGCAATTTGAACGAGCGCGGAAATTTTTCCGTACACCTTCGGTCCGATCCCTTTCACCTCCATTAACTGATCAACGCTTCGAAACCCGTTATGTTGATCTCGATAAGCGATAATCGCTTTTGCCTTGGACGGTCCGATTCCAGGCAACGATTCCAGTTGTTTTTGCGTTGCACGGTTAAGGTCTATGAGGTTGGAAGAAACAGCCGATGTGGAGGAGGTTGGTTTCGGGTTAGGGTTTGGCTGAGATTCCTCCGTCGCAGGGGCACTAGTGGAGAGTTGTGGCTCCGCTATATGTTCAGTCGTTGGCGATGGGCCAGAGGTTGCGGACGCTTCTGCTGCTGGTGAAGGACTAGTCGTTACCGACACTTCTGCTGTTGGCGCGGAAGGCTGAACAGACAAGGACTCCACAACGGCTTGCAAAGGCTCATTGACCGGAATCCAACCATCTATCGACGACGATTTGGCGTTTGAATAGAAAGCATAAGCGAGAATTGCAACACCCGTTAACGTCAAAATCAACGCGATTTTATTGTTCAAACCGATTGGTCTAGCTTTTCTCATAAATTTACCTCCGATCGTTTTGTTCATTCTATTGAAAAATAAATCATTTCGGCCAAGCGATGATTCATACAATGAAATGTAAATAGCTCGCCGCAGGAGGGACAAAGGATGAAGATCGGCTTCATCGGTGCAGGGAGTATGGGAAGCTTATTAGTAGGAGCGTTCGTACGCGCCGGCGCAATGCGGCCGGACGACATCGTAATCAGTTCCCGTACCTCTTCCAAACTATATAGTCTGGCAAATCAGTATCCTGGACTTCAAGTTGCAACTACAAATAAAGATGCGGCTGCAGATGCCGATTATTTGTTTTTGTGCGTAAAGCCTCTTGATTTCCGAAGCGTACTCGACGAAATTACTTCCGTGCTAACTCCGGATCAGATTGTGATCTCAATTACGAGCCCTGTCAGAATCTCGTCGCTGGAAGAGCTTATTCCTTGCAAAGTAGCCAAAATCATTCCGAGCGTCGTCAATGCCGTTGGCAGCGGAGCTTCGTTGGTCATGTGGGGCTCGCGCTTAACGGACGAGGATCGTTCCGCGCTATGGCATTTATTTGCCGCGATTAGCCAACCTATCTCCATTTCGGAGGAGGAGGTACGGGTCGCCTCGGATATTTCAAGCTGCGGTCCGGCTTTCCTGGCTTGTTTGCTGGAGCAGTTTATCGACGCGGCGGTCATCTCCGCGGGAATGCAACGGGAAACGGCGACGGAACTCGCAAGCGAAATGATGTTAGGAACCGCTCGGCTCATGCTAGAGCAATCCTGCTCGCCAAGCGAACTGCAAGCTAAGGTTTCCGTACCAGGAGGAATCACCGCCGCAGCGCTGGATGTCCTTCGCAAATCAACGCGCGGCGCTTTCCTTCAAGTCCTGTACACGACCCATGAGAAATTCGCCGAGGATTTGGATCGCGTTGATAGCTCCCTATTCCCCCGAGAGCGGACGTAAACCGATTGGGTTGGGTTTCCTCGGACTTAGCCATATGTGTATCCAAGGCGGCTTGCCCGCCTTTTTTCACATCCCCAAATCTCATCATTTCCCCTCCGTAGTCCGGTATTTCCTGACTCCACGCCTCAAAACTTACCATTCCCGCTCTGTAGTCCGGCATTTCCTGACTGCACGCCTCAAAACTCACCATTTCTCCTCTGTAGTCCGGTATTTCCTGACTCCACGTCTCAAAACTCACCATTTCCCCTCTGTAGTCCGGTATTTCCTGACTCCACGTCTCAAAACTCACCATTTCCTCTCTGTAGTCCGGCAAATCCTGACTCCACGCTCTCAAACACACGTTCCTCTCTGTAGTCCGGCAAATCCTGACTCCACGCTCTCAAACACACGTTCCTCTCTGTAGTCCGGCAAATCCTGACTCCACGCTATATTCTATTTCTCTGTACCAAATATTCTTTCGCCAATGGTAGAAGGATGTATTCGTGATATCGCTTTGAGCCTGTCCCTATTGGCTTCAATAGTCTCTTATTGATTAATTGATAGATGACTTTATGAGAAAGATCGTATTTGCATTGCAAAGTATAATTAACGTCGGATATTCGAAGCGGGCGCATGAGTTGCAGAGCATACCGGATAACTTCCCGCTCATAAACGGACAACTGTTCCATTGCCAAACTACCCGCCAGACTCGAGCGCTGGCCTATTAGCTCAAAGAAGCTTCGTCTGCAAGCGTCCGGCTGTTTATCTAACTGATCCTTACTATAGGGCTTGTAGGTTAATCCTATTAACGCCATCGTCCTTACTCGCGTTTTCTCGAAATCGAACCGATCACGTGTAATCTTCTCCGAGTGGGCGACAAACCCATCACACTCGAAAGCAACGTCAAGAGGAGCATAGTGAACATCGATATATGCCTTTACTCCAGTAGAACTGACCATTTCATATTCTAAAGTCACCCCCTCAAAGGATTTGAGCACTGCCCAAACTACGACCTCCAACAATTTTTTCGTTCCTGTCAAATCCCTGTTCAGCATCTCCAGCCTTTGGCCTGTAGCGGACTCGCGCTGTTGCATTAGAAATTTCTCGAACTCATCTTCAACATCTCGTTGCCTCCAAGCTTCGAATAAAACAAAACGCCGCCTGCTCCACGAAGGGAGACAAGCGGCGTGTGCTTCACGCAGCGATATGCTGTTGTTGATCTGCAAAGAAATTAGTTGGCTACAATGTTAACAAGCTTGCCTTTGACGGCGATGACTTTGCGAATCGTCTTGCCGGCGATAAGCTCTTTCACCTTCTCCGACTCGAGCGCCAGCGCCTGCATGCCCGCTTCGTCCAGATCTGCCGGGATGTTCAGGCGATCCGCGATTTTACCGCTCACTTGCACGACGATCTCGACTTCGGAATCCACCGTAAGCGAAACATCGTACTGCGGCCATGCGACGTAGGAGACCGAACCGGTATTTCCAAGTTTCTCCCACAGTTCTTCCGCGATATGCGGAGCGATCGGGGAAAGCATCTGAACGAAATGCTCCATCGCTTGCTTCGGCAACGTCTCCGTTTTGTAAGCTTCGTTGACGAAGATCATCATTTGGCTGATCGCGGTATTGAAGCGCAAAGCTTCGTAATCCTCGCCAACCTTCTTCAGGCTCTTATGCCAAGAGCGACGGAATGCGTCATCGCCTGCAACGTCCTGGATCTTGCCGTTCAAGTTGCCGTTGTCGTCTACGAACAACCTCCATACGCGGGCCAAGAAGCGATATACGCCTTCTACACCGTTCGTATTCCATGGCTTCGTCGCTTCAAGAGGCCCCATGAACATTTCATATACGCGAAGCGTATCCGCCCCGAACTCGCCTACGATATCATCCGGGTTGATGACGTTGCCGCGCGATTTGGACATCTTCTCGTTGTTCATTCCGAGGATCATACCTTGGTTAACGAGCTTATGGAACGGCTCCTTCGTATTCACGACTCCGATATCGTACAGCACCTTGTGCCAGAAACGCGCGTAGAGCAAGTGAAGAACCGCATGCTCCGCGCCGCCGATGTATAGATCAACGGGCAGCCATTCGCGCTGCTTCTCAGGGGAGCAAATTTCCTTCTCGTTCTTCGGATCGATGAACCGCAAGTAGTACCAGCAGCTTCCCGCCCATTGCGGCATCGTATTCGTCTCGCGGCGAGCTTTGCGGCCATTACGCGAATCGACCACGTTCACCCATTCCGTAACGTTAGCCAGCGGTGATTCGCCGGTGCCCGAAGGTTGAATCGCGTCCACATCCGGCAGCAGCAACGGAAGCTCTTCTTCCGGAATCGTATCCATCGTGCCATCCTCGTAGTGAAGAACGGGAATCGGTTCGCCCCAATAACGTTGACGGCTGAACAACCAGTCGCGCAGACGGTAAGTCACTTTGCCTTTCCCTTTGCCATCCTTCTCCAAGCGGGCGATCATTGCGGCAATCGCTTCCGCGGTGGACAGTCCGTTCAAGAAATCGGAGTTGACCAGCTTGCCGTCTCCCGTATAAGCCGCCGCGTCCACGTCTCCGCCCTCAACGACTTCCACGATCGGCAAACCGAATTTCTTCGCGAATTCCCAATCCCGTTCGTCATGTCCCGGAACGGCCATAATCGCGCCCGTACCGTATCCGCCAAGCACGTAATCCGCGATCCAGATCGGAACCTTGCCTCCGTTAACCGGATTGATCGCATAAGCGCCCGTGAATACTCCGCTCTTATCTTTGGCCAGATCCGTACGCTCAAGATCGCTTTTCCGAGCCGCTTGCTCGACATAAGCCTCGACCGCTGCTTTCTGATCAGCAGAAGCAATTACGCCGACAAGCTCATGCTCAGGCGCCAATACGCAATAAGTCGCGCCGAACAGCGTATCGGGACGTGTCGTGAATACCGTCAACTCGGCATCGTGGCCGTCGATGGCAAACTTAACTTCGGCTCCCGTCGATTTGCCGATCCAGTTGCGCTGCATATCCTTGATGCTCTCCGACCAATCCAGCTCTTCCAAATCTTCGAGCAATCTTTCCGCGTATTCGGTAATTTTAAGCATCCATTGACGCATCGGCTTACGAATGACCGGGTGTCCGCCGCGCTCGCTCAGTCCGTCAATAACTTCCTCGTTCGCAAGCACCGTGCCAAGAGCAGGGCACCAGTTCACCGGTACTTCCGCTACGTAAGCAAGGCCTTTTTTGTACAATTGGATAAAAATCCATTGCGTCCATTTATAATAGTCAGGGTCCGTCGTGCTGAATTCCCGCTCCCAATCGTACGAGAAACCTAGAGATTTAATCTGGCGACGGAAGTTGTCGATGTTCTCCACCGTAATCTCACGCGGATGGCGTCCCGTTTGCAAAGCGTACTGCTCCGCAGGCAAACCGAAAGCATCCCATCCCATCGGATGAAGAACGTTAAATCCTTTCATCCGTTTGAAACGGCTTACGATATCCGTTGCGGTATAACCTTCGGGATGGCCTACGTGCAATCCGGCTCCGGATGGGTATGGGAACATATCCAGCGCGTAGAATTTCGGTTTTCCGGCTTCTTCCGTCGTGCGGAACGTTTTGTTCTCGTCCCAATAGCGCTGCCATTTCGGTTCGATCTTCAGTGGTTGATAGCCTTGCCCTTGCTCGTGCGACATGTCCATTAACTCCCTTATGTTCTTTTCTAGGTATACAACATTGTTAGTAAACAAAAAGCTCCCGCCTCTAGCGTTATCGCTAGGGACGAGAGCATAAATTCCCGTGGTACCACCCTAGTTGACGGACATCCTGCTTGGATTGCCGCCCACTCGTGCCTCGTAACGAGAGGAAACGCCTAACTTGTCGAACAACGGCGATCCGCATGTTCGTTCAGCTCGGAGGCTCCAAGGCGAGTTCGTCGTTCGCGTTAACCGGCTTGCACCCTCCGCCGGCTCTCTGGGTAACGTCTAACGAGTACTGCTCCTTATCACAGCCAAAGTATGCCATGATTATAGCCAATTCACGCGATTGATGTCAAGTAAACCCGCTACTCTGCCGTATGCCGGGGAGAAATCCCCTTCCAGAACAATTCCACGATGGATGCCGATAATTCAGCCGGAGTATAGGCTTTGTCGCCGACCATCTCCCGGTTGCCGATCATTAACAGCGCGGAGAAAGCATGCGATAGCAGCATCGGGTTCCCTTGCGAGATATGCCCATCTTCCATCGCTTGACGGAAGGTATCCGCCAGTACCTCATGAATTTGATGCTCTGCTTTGCGGATATCATCCCGCTGTTCCTGCGTCAGGAAAGGCATCGCTTCCCTCATCAGGCTCTCGAATTCCACGTGAGATCTGGACATTTTGGTCAAGGCAATCTGTTGCAGCCTCGTTTGAATATCCGAATGGGCTTCAACAATCCGAAGCGTATAGGAGCAAATTCGCGTCATCATTTCCGTGACGGAAGTGGTGAAGAGATCGGCTTTATTCGTAAAATAGTAATAGACCGACGCCTTGGTCACTCCGGCTCGTTGCGCGATCATATTCAGCGATACAGGCTCATAACCTAGCTCCATAAATAGGATGGAAGCGGTACTTAGCACTTTGTCTCGCATTGAGGGTTGATCCACTACGTTCTTCGGTCTTCCCGGAGAGCGCTTGGTAGTACGGGGGGTCGTCATCGCATTCCCCTCCTTTGTTCAATAATTCGCCATTGCATAATTAACCTTCCGGTATATATAATTAATGTGTAAATCATAATTTGATTATATCCCAAATATCAGACGCTTTCATCGTCCAATTCGTGAAGGAGGATCAAGATAGCATGCACGAGAACCGAGGACTAGGAAAATGGGTTGCCGGTAAAAGAAGCAAGTGGATCACTCTGCTCGTCTGGATTGTGGCGGCGGGACTTCTCAGCGCTTTGCTCCCGTCGGTCAACAAGGAAGAAGTCAACAACGATCCTAACTTAAGCGCATCTAAGCCATCCGTGCAAGCGGACGCCGTTGCCGAGCGCGAATTTCCCAGCGGAGCCGACATTCCGGCCCTCATTGTCTGGCATAAAAAAAGCGGATTAACCGATACCGACTTGCAGAACGTCCAGAAGCTTGCCGAGAAGCTAACGGCCGAGCCGGTGCCTCACCAAACTTCGGTACCGCCCTTGCACCAGTTGCCGCTTCAAGCGCTAAAAGGGGAATTGTCCGAAGACGGCAGCACCTTCGTCGCGCCTGTCTTCTTCAGCAAAGAAGTCGGTGTAGACGAGCTAAAAGAAGGCGTGGAGAAGTTAAAGGAACATGCGACGAACCTTATTGGCGAGAACCCGTTCACCGTAGCCAAGGACTCCCCCGACCAACTGAGCGCCCGGGTAACCGGACCCGTCGGCATTCAAATCGACGCGACGGGGTTATTCAAGAACGCCGACGTTTCCTTGATGATCGGAACGGTCATGCTCGTGCTTGTCCTTCTCTTGCTCATCTATCGTTCGCCAATATTAGCATTCCTACCATTAGTAGCCGTAGGTTTCGCATACGGGGTCATCAGCCCGATCCTCGGTTGGATGGCGCACGAAGGATGGATCGTCGTCGATGGCCAGGCCATTTCCATCATGACCGTCCTCTTGTTCGGAGCCGGAACGGATTATTGCTTGTTCCTCATTTCCCGCTTCCGTCAATTGCTTAAATCGGAAAGGGATAAAGGCAAAGCGCTGCTCGGCGCGATTACCGGCTCCTCAGGGGCGATTGCGATGAGCGGTTTAACCGTCGTTCTGTCCCTGCTTGCTTTGCTAGTCGCCGAATACGGGGCTTACCACCGATTCGCGATCCCGTTCAGCATTGCCATCCTGATCATGGGAATCGCCAGCTTAACGCTTGTTCCTGCGATGCTCGCGATCATCGGCCGCGCTTCCTTCTTCCCTTTCGTGCCAAGAACGCCCGAAATGCAGCAAGAGCGCACCATTCGCAAAGGAAAAACCAAGCCCGTCATCGCACCCAAGCAACCGCGTAATTGGGTCGGCAAAACCGTAGTCAGCAAGCCTTGGTTGATCGTCGTCATCTGTATCGTCGTTCTCGGCGGGCTCGCCGCCGTCACGACGCAAATCAAGTACACGTACGACATCCTGTCGTCCTTCCCCAAGGATATGGAATCCCGGGAAGGCTTCGCGACGATCGGAGAACAGTTTTCTCCGGGAGAGCTCGCTCCGGCGAAAGTCATCATCGACACGCAAGGGAAGCCGGTCGCGCTGGACCAAACTCTCGGCGCCCTTCCTTTCCTAGATGAAGTCGCCAATCCGCAAACCGGCAAAGCCAATTCGCAAATCGTCGCCTACGACGTTCAATTTAACCTGAACCCTTACTCGATGGAAGCGATGGATCATATTCCGGATTTAAGAGCTGCGGCGGAGCACGCGTTGGCCCAAGCTGGAGTGTCAAATCCCGAAGATCACGTATGGATTAGCGGTCAGACGGCCGAGCAATACGATAACAAAGTGACCGGCGAGCGCGATACGATGTTGATTATCCCTATCGTAATCGGGCTGATCACGTTATTGCTGCTTGTGTATCTGCGCTCTATCGTCGCCACCGTCTATCTCGTATTGACGGTTATTCTCTCCTATTTCTCGGCATTAGGGCTCGGTTGGCTAATCGTTCACTACGTCATGGGAGCCGATGCCATCCAAGGATCGATTCCGCTCTATTCTTTCGTCTTCCTTGTCGCGTTGGGAGAAGATTACAACATCTTCATGATCTCGAGCATTTGGCAGAAGAGAAAACATATGCCGCTCAAACAAGCGATCAAAGAAGGCGTAGGCGAGACAGGCGCCGTCATTACGTCCGCAGGGCTTATCCTTGCCGGAACGTTCGCCGTGCTTGCTACGTTGCCGATTCAAGTGCTCGTCCAATTCGGTATGATCACCGCCATTGGCGTGCTGCTGGATACGTTCGTCGTCCGGCCGTTCCTCGTTCCCGCGATTACGCTGTTGCTTGGCCGCTGGTCTTTCTGGCCCAGCAAGTACGAGGCCGTGCAAGAACAATCGCCGTCGGCAAATCAATAATCTAAAATGAAAGGCTGCCCTGGAAGAAGTCAATCGACTTCGGGGCAGCCTTTCTTGATGTTCCTCTATTTAATGGACGCCTTAACGGGCTTCATGAAACTTTCTAAGGAATTGCCTTTAATGTAGATATCCGGCTTAATATGGCTATTCATGATATTGTTCTGCTTCACGTTCCAATAATGATTGACGACGAACACCATGATCTTGTTGCTCTTATCCTCGAACACCCGTTGGCCAACGCCTTTACCGAAGGTATTACGCCCTATGACCGTGACGTTCTTCAGGTAAGTTTTTAAACCTAAGGTTAATAGCTCCGCCGCGCTAGCCGTGTTCTCGTCGACCAAAATAAATATTTTTTTGAAATCGACATGCGAGGCATCCGAATAGTAACTATCGGTGTAGCCGTCCTTGTAGATGAGCGTGCTCGTCACGTAGTCGGGAAGAAGTACATCCAGCATATTGTTGGCGCTATCCGTCACCCCTCCCGTATTGCCGCGCAGATCAATGACCAATGTCTTCTTAGGAGTATCTGAAATGCCGTCGATCTTCTCGATAAAGGCATCGTCCGTATTCGCGTTAAAATCGACAATCCGAAAATAGGCGATATCGCCTTGGTCTTCGAACTTAATCTCGTTCCCGCTCCCCATCATTACTTGGTCATACACTTCGCCGTATAGGGTAAACGTAAACCGATCATCTCGTTTTTTCGCGCGATCGATGATTTCCGCGATCTGCTTCGTCGTAACGTTCGCATCATCCAGCTTGGACAAGATCTTATCCCGTTCCTCGTCTTTGCCGTCTCCATAGAGATATTGTTCCTCAAAAAACTTCTTGATCTGTTGCCCCAAAGGCCGGCTTCTTTCCCGTAAAGCGTCTTTAATATATTGCGCCAAGGAGTTATCTGAATACAGGCTCAAGCTTTTCGCGCTATACTTCTCGGCTTCGCCGTTATTCTCGAGCATCAACTGAGCGTAGGCTATGTTGGCATAAGCCTCATCGTCGTTCTCGTCCTTGTCGATGACGCTTTGAAAATTGCCGATCGCTTCCTCGTAATTCCCGAGCTCCATATTACATTTCCCCGTATACCAAGCAATATTGGAAGAATCCTTCTGGTATTTCATAGCTTTCGCGCCGAATGCCACGCATTGCAGGTTTCTTTTGCCGCTGTATAACGCCCTTAACTTGTTGATATTCGCTGTCTCGTCCCGCGGACTTATGTTAACAGCTTTATCGTAATAAGTTAAAGCTTCTACGTACATAGACTTGTTCATATAGACGCTACCCATCGCATTTTGGACTTCGATGTTGGATTTGTCTTTTTTAACCGCTCGCGCATAGCTAGACAAAGCTTCATCTTGTTTTCCGATCGCGCTATACGTATTGATCATTCGTACGTAGACGTCCATTCGATCAGGGAATTTTTTGCTCATGAATTCCAGTTGCTTCTTGATTTCCTCGAAATCTCCGGTCTCTTCCAACACGTCGGCCATCATTTCATAGGCTTCATATTGATCGGAATTTCGCCCGATGACATCATCGGCTACCGCCAGTGCCTCTTTAGTCTCGCCCAGCCGGATATGGGAGTAAATTTTCATTTCCAGCGCGTCCATATCGTTATCATCATAAGTTAAATAGGTATCGAATTGCTTGAGCGCGTCTTGATATTGCTGTCTATCGTAGAAGATCATGCCCTTCCCGTAATAGGCGCTCTTATCCGTCTTCTCCAAGGCGATTGCCCGATCGTAATTGATTAAAGCTTCATCATACCGATTCAATCCGTACAAAGCGTTTCCTTTGTTCACATACTCTACATCCGTGTTCGGGAGGATAAGCAGCGACTTCTCTATATTTTCCAAGCTTTTGTCGAATTCCCTCAACTCGTTATACGCCCAGCTCAAATTGTTGAATGGAGAATCCATCAGCTCGGACAGCTCGATTTCATGATCCAGATCAACGACGCCCGGTTCTAGCTTATATACATACTTGACGGCTTCATCGAGATAGGGGATCGCTTCCTCATACTTGCCGTTTTCTATTAAATCGTACCCTTTTTGATTATTTTCGGTTACTCTATTTTCCCATTCCGCTTGACTCCTGATTTCATTAAGGAAAGGGACGCAACCGTTTAATACACAAATACTAATCATTATAAGACTGAGTTGGAGTATTTTTTTCCTGATCTTCAACAGATTCCCTCGCTTTATGTATGCATTTTCCTATTCTATCACGGACGATGCTACGGAGGAATTGAAATTTAGTTAAATATTGGAATGCGGAAATGTTCGCTTCTAATTGTCTTTAAGAGCTATGTTTGATATTTTCCAACGGTCGGATATCTTGCTCAAGGTGAACTTTAATTCGGAATTATCCTGGCTTTCCGCCTTAACGACAAAGGTTTTGTTCGGTTCAAGAGCAGAGGATTCCACGATTTGCAAATCCAATCCGCCATAATTCATGAGACTTAAATCGATATAATCCTCCACTTTAAAATCGAGCACAGCCTCGTTATCAACGAATTGCTTCATTTCCTCGACTAACCCTTCTTTGTTATGAAAGTCTTCGATGAAATTACGAATGAGATCTTTAGGTTCGGTCGGGTACACCAGTGTCTGTTGCTCGTTAGGATATTTTAGATCCGTTTTCCCCTCTCCCAAACCATCATACCGTTGATAATAAACAAGCAGATGATGTTGGAAATCATTCACGTATTCGTAAGTTACGCTATCAAACACGCCGTCATTGTCGTAATCCTCTAACTTCCTTGACCCGTTGCCGGTCGACTCTGGGAAATTATAATTCACTGCTTCAATTTGATCGCCGTTTAATCGAAAAATAGAAAATCCTTCGCCATATCCGCCAAAACTGGCCTGCTCGGAATACACAACGATAAATGGGGTGTCCGACTGATCTAATTTTTGAATTCTCACATCGATATTGTCATGCACGACGCCAACTGGATCCATCAATTCTCCAAAAACCCGGTTTTCGTCTACAACAAAAATGCGTTCATACTCACCGAAAACGACGATGGATTGTTTTTTTCCATCGTGGTTGAGGTCGTCTTCAATTATCTTTTTTACTTCCAATCCTTCGGGTTGAACGCTCTTAATGATATTGTTCACATTTGAAAGATCATTCTGAGCCTTCGTTTCAATAGGCAATGATGCGGAGCTTTGCTCTGGCTGTATCGAAGTTTGCGTGGGAGGATCGATCTTAGTCGGTTTAGCAGCCTCTTCGTTGTGATTAGCTTTAGCGCACGAGCAAACCATGGCTAACAAAACAAGCGATAGCATGAACTTTATCATTGGGCAACTCCTATTGTTATCGTTACCTGAAAGCTTCCTCGAACGCTTCAACGACTTCCCAGCTCTCATATGGCTTCGCCTGATTCAAAGAGCAGGCCCTAATATGCTGTAATCGCGGCAAGATAATCGCTTTGGTCATCAACGGGTCTAAGGATAGATCGGCAAGCACTCTGGCCGGATCGACTGGAGGATCTATGAGTATCGCTTTAGTCGCCACGTTATCCGCGCGGAAATGCTCGATCGTTTGTTTCAACAGCCGATTGCCCCTAGGCGTGCAGTCGGTTAGAAAGTGGACAGATAAGGCCGACTTGGCAAGCCGGTTCAGAAGCTCGGTCTGTCCGGCATCCAGAAGGATATGGATGTGCGCGTAATAATTCAGCCGCGTTTTCAACTCCGCCACGACTTCATCCGCTTTCTCCCACGCTTCCTCCAAATTTCCTTCCACGCAAACGAATGGCCTCTCCAACCGATCGTTCAAAAATGTCGTCAGCTCTACAGGCTCTACGCCATACTGTCTAAGTTTCGAGCTGCCCGTAAAATCCAATAGAAGCGTATTTTTTCTTCGCGATACGATTCCCGACCACGCGAGTGCCGTAGCCGTGCGCCCCGTATCGGTCGGACCGACGAAGATCCTCAAGCAATACTTGATTACGTGGTCTACGATGACGACATTCTCTACTCTCTGCGCCATGAGCAGCCGGATCAGCTTCTGCTGATAATCGATAATCGTCGCGTCTTCCTCGCACAGCTTGAACACCAGATCGATCAGCTTCTTGATTTTCTCCTCGACTATGGAGAGCACGACTCTTTTCTTGTGCAAATCGCCGATCAGCTTGTTCGTTACGGCCGCGATATTCTGGGGAAGGAATAAAGGCTTTATCGGCTGCATGATCTCATTAATGTAGGCGTTATCGGATGCGAATTCCGCGCCCATGCCGTCCAGATGCTCCGTTACCGTCTTGTCCATCGCCATGTAGACTTCGATGATTTCTTTGGACAGTTCCATCAGATCGACCTGTACTCGCATTCTGGCATCGATCAACGCTTCAAGCTTGCCGTGGTCGTCGTATAACAATTCCGCCGACGTTACGACTCCGAGCGCTTCCCTGAGCGTTTCGATCCGTCTCTCTACCGTCGCTTCGGCGGACGATACGATCGCTTCCATAATAGCGGCGAGCTTATCCGCTATAATGCTATTGTGCATCCCGCTGAACGTCGAGCGATCGATACTAATCGCTCTGATCATCTCGAAGCGTTGCTCGGCCGGTAGATTAGCCTCTTGAAAGATGCTTGCGATCTCCCGGTCGTAGGCTTCCAGCATGTTAACGAGTCCTGCGTATTCGGTATTCTGATCCATCAGCTCGGCAAGCACGACGTCTTTGCGCAGCGCCTCCTTGAAGAAGCCGAAGTTCGCGAATTCGCCTATCTCCCTAATCCGCTGCTCCAGCGATTTCGGGGGCTCGACTTCGGGCATGACGGTGGCCGCGACTTCCAGCTCCGCCTCGACATCGGGCAAGATCGGCTTAGGGATAGGCGTTGCCAGCTTAGCCCGGGCCATCTGATGCGCTTTGTTGTCCCCCGACTCGATGATCCGGTTATCCCCGCTGATTTCGCCTATCGAGAGTTCGACCTTCTGCTGGATTTCTTCCGGCGTGAGCTTCCCGATCTTGATCTTGGAGACGTCGCCGTTGACGAGATCGGCATCCTTGTCCTTCTGGTAGAAATACAGAATGCCCACGGAAGGATGCTTGCCGTTCAACGCCGCCTGCAGCATCTTTCCCGATGTCCCCTGCATATCCTTCGGACCGAGCACGACCGCATCCATATTGGAAACCTTCGGATCGAGCGGCAATGTTTCTATGATTTTGTTGATGTTCGTTTGGAAACCTTTTTCGACCAAAGCCTTTTTGACGAAAGGCCCTAAGGATGCTCCGAATATCATGCGCGTATCCCCCTCTTAAAATCGGTGCATATATTCTTTGTGAAACGAGATATTTTTCTCCGGATTGCGGCTTTGGTTGTATACGTATGGGAAAAAGTAGCCGTCCACGGTTTTCGTCCGATCGACGAACGTCTGATCGAACTCGAATACTTTCATCAGATATTCGTTCATGTGGTTTAAGTACAACTGGGCAGCGGCGAACGTCTTGACATCCAGCTTGTCGTTCAACGCCGGGTCCGCGTTGGCGATTCGCTGCAGCTCGCTGTAATCCTCCTCTAACGCCTTAAGCATTTCTTGTTTCTTGGCGGAGAGATCCTGCGCTTTCAATTGTTTCGTAAGCTGTGCGATCTCCTTGTCCTTCTCCTTGATGTCCTCCGTCAAGCTCTCCACCGATCCGACAGCTTGCTTGTCCAGATAGGACTTGCCAAGAAATCCGACCAAACCAAGCAGAACGATAAACGCAAGCGTTAAGAAAAAGCGTTTGACTTTGCGTGAAGTCGCCGCCCGATCCTGCTTCTTTTTGCCGTTCGACAGAATCTCTTCGATATGCTGGATCGCGATTTCTACTTCCTTAGCCAAGCTGGAATGCGCGTTTAACGTTTGGATGGAACGATACACTTCCAGCGCTTGCTTATAGTTTTTCTTCTGCTCCAGGTTCTTGGCCTTCTGGAGTAAATTCGCGTTAAATCCGCCGCCGTCCGATTGCGAGATAGAATCCGCCGAAGCCGCTGCCCTAAGCGCGGGCGCGACAACCGGAGCCGCGGGTCTTGGAGCAGCCACTCTAGGCGCCGGTCCGGATAACGTCTCGGTGTGATCCGACGGCGAAGAAGAACGAACAGCAACTGGCGCGGAGGCTGCCGCCGCCACCTCGGCGCCGATCGTCCCTTCGATCCTGGATAACGCCATCAGCCATTCCCCGAAAGGCGGACACTGGCTCAGATGCTCGCTTTCCCAAGCTCTTACGAATAGCGCGGCCAATGCTTCTCCCCATGCCATTCGGATCATCTCGACCAGCTCGTTGAACCGATCGCAGCCGGTTTGCAGCTCTTCCGGGTCGAAATAGCTTTCACCCCAGAGGTTTCTTATGAAGGCATCGGAGCACGAAGCAAGCATTTCCGTAAGCAGGATAGCACCGGCGAAGCGATCGCTCTGTCCGCTCCACATCAGCGATTGGGTTTTGTTCCGTATGGCGTACCCCGGCGAACCGGCGGGAATATGCTCCGGCTTCTCCAGATGGGTGGAAAACATTTGCTCCAAGTCGATTAACTGAACGAATTCGACGGGTTTGACGACTTTCTTCACCGTGCTGAGCATAGGCAGCATGACATTCGCGGCCGATAAGTCGCAATGCGCCAGCCCCCGTTGCTCCATGTCCATGAGCACGTGCGCCAAGGCGAATGCGGCCGAGAAACTTTGCTTCTTGCTCAGTCGCTGCTTGTTCAGAAGTACGTCCATCCACGTCGGGCCCTCGATCCACGGCATGACTACCGCGTAGAGCAGATCGGGTTCCCTGTTCAGCAGCTCCGCATGATTTTGCGGCGTGAGAATAGATCGATCGCAAGCCGTCAGACCGGCTATGCCTTTGTATTTCGCAACCGTATCCGTATGAAAGACGAGAGAAGGGTCGATGAATTTGTTTCGAAACACCTTCATCGCTTTGGGGCCGCCGCTCTCTTCGGCATTCAGCAGGTATACGGTGCCTTGCCTGCCTTCCTGACCGTAAGGCACTCCAGCCGCTTGAGGATGTTCCCCGATCGTATAGGGCTTGCCGTTAATGGACAATCGGGCACGGACTTCCGGTTGAAAACTCATTTCATCTCTTCTCCTTCATGATGAAAAGTATAATTTCCGCTACGCGTTAATCCCATATAATATGTAACAACGAAATATCGTCGCTGGAAGGATGGGCGGCTTCCTGTTTCATGACCCCCTCCAGCTTCTCGTGAGTAAACCTTTCCCATGCGTCGATCGCCTTAAGCCCGTCGGAATACAGCAGCACCGCTCCTTCCTTCCAGCTTCGCAGGTCGTCGTAGAGCAGGTTCGGCTTTCCGCCTACGGGTCCCAAGACGCTATTCCACTGTTGGCGGGTATCGAATCGATCGCCTAACAACGACGTTCGTTCCAGCCCGTCCTTCCACACCCGAAGACGAATGTCGCCTTGCCAAGCAAGCACGATGCGCCCTTCGGGAAACGCCTTGCAAGGCAGATCGATTCTGCCGCAGCCGTACATCGACGCGCTACCTTTCGCTTTCTTATCGAGAATGATTTCCCGCAATAGGCCATGAATCCGCGAAGGTATCCGATGACGTTCTAAGCTTCGGGTTGCCTGATCCGTGATTTCCTTTAAGTAACGCTCCAATGACTGCTCTAACTCCGATATCCCATTTCGTCCGTCTTCTAATTGACCTAGCCATTCGATTAACCGATCGCCCAAATACTTAGCCGCGATATCGCCGAAGTAAGACATGCTGATCCCGTCGCATAGCGCGAAAATAAAGCTGGATTCGGACTCCGCAAAGCTCAAGTAGTCTTGGCCCGGATCACCCGATGCGGCCGATTCCGCGGAACGGGAATATCCGTACCGGTAAGTCCAAGAAGGCTGCCGTACTTGCCGCAAGGCCGTTTCGCTTTGTTGGGGAAGCTGAATTAGCCGACTCATCGCTTAGAAGATCGGCGTCGCGGCCGACATCTGAAAGCCAAGCGACACCAGATCAGGATTCGTCCCGGGAAACATGAGCAGCGAGCCTTGGGCAAGATTGTAATTGGCGTCCCGCATCATCTCGCGGTAGCTTTCCGGCATGACGGAGGACATCGCCCGCAATTTATAGCCGTACTCATCGAAGAAGGGCGTATTCGGCGTAACGCCCTGCCAACGTTTCGGATCGACGACCTCTTGTGCCAGCACGTCGCCGGAAATGAATATATTTTCGACCAATACGTTACCGTCCTTCACCGATAGATCCATGATTCTGCGCGCGATCGGCTCCGGATCGTCGCCGGTATACACGCCGTCCGTCATATGGCAGATCAACGGTGCCGGCCCGTCCTGCAGCGATGGCAGCTCCGCGCGCAGGATCGCCTCCGCGTGTCGGAAAGCTTTGGCCGTATCGGTGAAACGATGCGTGTTCAATACCGGCATTCCGCCGTCGTTCATCAGTTCGTCGATGTTCTTGACTCCGCCCAGCAGATCGTAGACCTCGTCGCTGTAGGCCAACATGGCCACTCTGTAACGGGACGAGATTCGGCTTCCCTTGGTCGAGCGGTATACCATCTGCCTTAACGTCACATGCAAGGCATCCGTAACGACGTCGATACGCCGTTTATCTCCATTCGCCATAGTCATAGAGCCGCTAACGTCCAGCAAATAAATAATGAGCGCAGGTTGGCTCTGCGTCGCTTGCGCCCTGTATGTTGCCTGCCGTTCCGGCGATCGGCTTCGCTGCTCTCTGTCGGCGGGCGGAAGGTAATCGGCGGCGCTAAGCATGACTGTACCCATCTCCGGATTGCTCTCGGCCGGAGGAAGAGGGGCAGGTGAATCGAACTGCACGAGCTTGAAATCCCCGATCACCTCGCCGACATCCTGATATCGGAGCTCGGGTTCGGTCTGCAGCAGCTTATCCATGATCCTCACCAGCTTGTCCGGGACATGCGCGAATAGGCTGTCTAACGACTCGCGCGCTTGATAGACGTATTTGCCCCCGCTCAGCAAGTAGTGCATGACAGAACCAAGCGCGTAAATGTCCGTTCTAGGATCGGTTTGCTTATTCTCGAATTGCTCGGGTGCCGCGAACGCAATCGTCCCCATCTGCACCGTATCCGACACCTTGCCTTGATCGTAGCCGCGCGCGATGCCGAAGTCGATCAGCCGTATGTTGTCGTATTCGTCGATCATGATGTTCCCCGGCTTCAAGTCCCTGAATACGATCGGCGTCGGCTGACGGTGAAGGTACAGCAGAATTTCGCAAATCTGCTTCATGTACTTCAGCACCGTATCCAGAGGCAAAGCGCGGGCGGCATCGTCGAATCGCTGCTGCAAGGTCACGCCGTTGATATATTCCATGACCAAGTAACAATAGCCGTCCGCGTCAGGCTCGAAATAATCGGTAATTTTCGGAATGTAAGGATGGGTCAAGTTAGCCAGAATCCGTGCCTCTTCGAGGAAAGCCTCGTGGTTGTGCACTTGGGTAATTTCCTTGACCGCCCACTCCTTATCGTTAAGCTTCGAGTCCTTGACGAGATACACGGAGCCCATCCCACCCTTGGCGATTACCGACTCAACCTTATATCTGTTTCCTAGCAAATCTCCCGCACGCAGCAATCCGATCACCTGACCTTATGTTTATCTTCGGAAGCGGTTATAGCCGATAGAGATTTTGTCTGACCTTGTTGTATTTCTGCGAGATTTGGATCAACTGCTCGGCGCAATATTCCGCTCCGACGCCCTTGATCCGTCTGAGCTCCTCGGCGACTTGCTCCAAATCCCGGCTGATCGCGTTCAGATCGTTGACGATCTCGTTCCGTTCCATGCTGGCTCTGTAGTCCATCGCGTTCTTCACTCCCGTTGTTATTGGAATCAATCATTCCATTAGTCTACCAAGTGATCTTGATCAGATAGTCAGAGCCAAGCGTTTCAATGGTTAGATTACCCTCTGTCATTTTCCGCTCACCCGATTGAATTTTAGATATCGTGTCTTGACTTAAGGAATCGGATAATCTATCCGCATAATCGGAAATATAAGCCTTGTTATCTAGAATTCCTACCTTCACGTAGTTCACGCCGGATCTTAGATTCATGCTGTTACTTGCAGGCGCAGTCGGATCATCCCCTCTAGCACCTTTCTTAGTAATATCAATGTTTGAAAGTTTTACATAAACCTTTCCTCTAACAGACACCCCTTCGAATGTACCCGTAAAATCGAGCAAGCGCTTTACGGTAATGATAGCTTGCTCCCGAGTGTATAAATCTGAGGGCCTGAATCCTAGATCGGATCCTTGAAATACTTTAGCGTTAGCTAGAATGTTTACACCGTCTTTAGCCCAACTCGCAATAGAATGTTTATCTACAAAGTCATACTCCGCAGAGCTAAGACCTTGCTTTCTTATTGTTTTCAGAAAGTTAGACATCATAGTAGTAGCTTCTTGCCTAGTAATATTACTATCCGGCTCGAACTTGGCAGCACTCACTCCGTTGATTATTCCTAACGAGAATGCTTGCTCTACGTGATACATACCTTCTACATCAGCAAATTTGTTCTCATTAGCAATCAACTTCATTTTGGTGTTATCACTAGCCAGGGACTCTGCCGCCATAGTTATTAACTCCGCAAACTCTTCCCTCTTAATACTTTTTTTATAATCTTTTTGCAGTCTGTCCGGTACCAAACCCTTAGCTATCATTTGCTCTACATCCGCTTTAGCCCAAGAGGAAATAACACGGTTTGATCCTTCAATCGCAAGGGTAGGATCCGACTCTCCAGGTTTCAGATGGATATCGATAGGCGGCTCAGGAACAATTACTCCGTTTGCATCCCTTGGTTGACCGTCTTCTCCTGCTGTTGACTTAGGTGAAGATGCTGCTGCCGCTATTGGAAGTAGAACAGAATCGCTAGCACATCCAGACAAACATACAGCTAGAATAGTTAGAAGTGCTAAACTTTTAAATCTCAATTGTGAATCCTCCTTAAATTATTCGCTCTATAAAGAGGAGAGATATACTCTCCTCTTGCGCTTTAATGCGTACCGAAGGTGTCTAAGTCCAGAGCTGAAGATTTGTTAGCAGAATAAACAGCCATAATTGGGTAAGGAATACTCGTTGTCGGCCAGGAATTTATTCCATCTATGTTGACATCTCCGTTCCCGTTAGGGTTACTGTACTGAAGTACGTAAGTATCTCCAACGGATTTGATATCAGCGGCCATCAACAATACCATCGTATTCTTAGCGATCGCTTGAATACTAGCTTGCGTAGGTTTAGCACCTTTAGGCACTGCTACCGCGGACGATGGAAGTCCCATATGGAAGTGCCACCTTTGAGCCTGCTGCGCGTACATTAATGAAGGTATTTTGTTTCCTGGATTTTTGTCCTCTCCATACGTATTCGTCTGACCGATGTATGTTCTGTTCCTACCGTTCAGATTCATAATCTGTGTAGTGCCGTAGATATAATCGTATCCAGTAGGTCCAGCTGCTTTTCCTGTCTTGGCGTCATCGCCGCCACCTAGTGCGTAGTTTGTCACGGCGTCCGTGTTCTCCTGTTCCGCTTGAGTTACATTACGCCTTGAAGCTTCAGATTCCCAATCAATCGCTACCGGATTTTTGTATATCGTAGTAGGATCCCAATCCGGTTTAGCTGCTCCGAATTTGTTAATGGGTTGATAGGAGCCGTTTACCTTCATGTAAATATCTACAGGCTGTATGTCACCGTTTAGTAAATTAAGCGCGTAATAGTACGGAATAATCTGAACTTTACTGTAATAATTGCCCATGGTCTGAATATCAGTAAATGCGTTGTAACCTATACGCATAGGCTGTTTCTTAAATGCAGTAATATTATTCTTCTCAGGAGATAATGGCCATTCTACCGGAACCTGCCTAGCGTGGGGTAATAATCCCCACGTATCTAAGTAGTTTGTATCGACCGATACTGGATTAGCCCTAATATCTATCCTATCTCCAATAATGAATTTCTGCCTGGTCTGGTCTACCTTCGGCACCACATTAGGAATAAACCATTCTTCAGGCACAGCAGGCTTCTTGAAGAAATTGGAGAAACGGAAGTCGCCAGTATCCTCCATCATCATGTTTCCTATACGTCCCACCAAGTCAATATTGAATCGCTTCAATGTACTATGGCGTGCCGCGTAGTTGTCATACCTGATTCTATTGGTCGGAGTATCATTATCCTCATAAGGAGCATTGATAGCGATACTCTTCCACTCCACTAGAGCACTTATCTTTTCCTTGTTCTCCAGAGGAGTATAGAAATCGAATGTGGTCGTAGGTACGTTTAACTGGATCCAAGTATTCTTCTTGAATAAGACGCCGCTGTAGATTACGTCAAACTGGAACTTTACGTACTTTTCTTTTGTCCATTCCGTTGTATCCATATTATCCACGAAGCCTTTACCTCGGATCGAAGTTGTTGAAGAAATCCCATTAGCTCCGTTACCGTAGAAGTCTCCTGTATTTGGGAAGTACATTCGGAATCCATAATCAAGTAATATAAAGTTGCCCGGAGTAAAGCCGCCAGCGCCAGCATTAGGTTCCGTATCTTTAGATACTTTGATATAGGCATCCGCTGGTATGGCCGAAGAACCACCAGCGGCTACGACTTGCACTCCTATAGTTGGCGTGCCTTGTTCCGGTATATTCGCTCCCGGAGTGGATATTCTAGTGTATCCATTTCCGGAATGACCTATTTCGTTCCCTCCTCCAGGAGCTGGGAAACTTAAGTTGCCTTGCATGATAGCTGAACTAGAGAGAGATCCAACATAAGAAGTACCTCCTCCTCCACCTGAATCGCCCCCGCAACCAGTAGACCCTCCAGCTCCGCCGTACCAACCGCCGCCTCCTCCTCCATCATCGGTTTCATGACCATCACCGCCTAAACCAGTGGCATAAATCCCTTTCGCACCACCACCGCCGGCTCCTTTGGAAGAGTTGTACCCGTCACCGTTAAGATCCCCGTCTCCACCGAAAGACTGTTGACCTGCTCCACCGCCACCGCCCGCTACTATAAGTTTGTTTGAGCTGCTGCGTATATCTGTAGCACCACCGCCGCTGCCGGAGTAGTTACCACCTCCGCCGCCTCCGTTGAATCCACCTTTGTTCTGGCCTATACCAGCTCCGCAACCTCCAGTATCAATCGAGGCATTACGACCTGCTCCACCTACATAAACCTCTAACTTTTCTCCAGCCATTAAGCTAATCTTACCGGTTGCGTAACTACCTTTTCCTCCAGTAGCTATACCTCCCCATGGATTACTTGTGTACGTACCGTTGCCCCCGCTAGCCCCCCATGTTTCTAGCGTATACAATCCAGTACTAGAGGCAGTGAAAGTCTGTGCAACGCCAGTGTACCCAAATTCTACAGAAGATGGTGGCGATACCGAAGCCGCAACATAATCCGGATTAGCCATCTGTTGAGTAACATAGACCGGATCGGTAGCAATAAACTCTTGGGCGTCCATATTTCGTAATCTTAAGTTATCCGCAAAAACGTATTCTGCAGTACCAGCTACTGATTCAGATCTACCGTTTCCTTTCACGATATGGATACGAACCTTGTTCACGCTAGGACCGCTCTTGAAATTAATAGTTGTCGTAACTGGAGTTCCAGTACTTTGAACAGTTCCATTAGAGAGTCCGCTCTGATAGACTGTACCATCGCTGTTATAGACATCTAAGTAGAAATAACCTTCACACCTATGGCAACTAATCTCCCCATCGAAAGAGTAGTTAACGTTAGGCTTGATAGGCACATCCTTATAATAGACACCTATATAGTTAGTACCCGTGTTCCCTCCAGGATTAGGAGTTGTGTTGATCTCGAATGTGTGAATACCCTTCATGACCCACTGATCACCAGTACGACTTGTGAATCGTACATTCGATCCAGGAGTCGAAGTCCAAATATTCCACCCCGCCACGGTAGCATCGTCATTAATAACTTCTGCATCTCCATTGGTTAGAATATTCTGCCTGTAATCCGGATCGAGCTGAAGTTCAAACTCTTTTTCAGGAGTTTGCAGATTTCCACCTATGGTTTTAGATGCCGGAGTTCTCTGATCTAATCTGCTGGGTAACGATACTACTAACGCATTCTCTACGGACACAGGATTGTGTATAATGATATCGTTTACCTTCGGATGCGCGGATGAATAAGTACTTGCGTACTGTTGACCGACAGTCCCGTACAACGCATCATTAGCTGTCGAATAAGGTACAGGCCAATTATTAGGATTGTAGTTGTAAATGTACCTATAGAAAACGGAAGAATTACCGGTCCTATATTCACCGTTAACAACGTTGAGAGGACTTAGATTCGTTTCCATCATTCTAAAGTAAGGACTAGGTCGATCAGGTCTATTTACGCCTGCAGGTCTGCTATCGAATACCGTAGCTACAGTACTAGTACTTCCTCCTGAATATTTCATGGAAGGCGTAGAGTAATTACCGTTGTATCCCCCGATCTTAATATGATGTACATCCCATTGTGCTGCTGATAATGAATTATTAGTCCACATCGTATCAAAATCTGTAGTAGGTACAGTTAAATCATCTGTAACCTTAGCTGTATTCGACGTCTTGTCGAAATACATGACAGATTGGTCTCCAGAAGAAGTTTGTAGGATTAGCACATCTGATACCGCAGTAACGCTATTGGTCAGATTTCTTCTCTCCGTAAACTTAGTCTGCTCTACTACTGGACCCGTATCTTTACTGTTCGATAAACAGTTATCGGAATTCCCCTCTTCCCAGACCACGCTATCATGTTGATTCGTTTCCAGAGAGTAACGAAGGCGACCTCCTGCGCTAGTATTAGACGTAGCTATGTGGGCGAAGATGTTCGGATCTCCTTGAACAATGCTAGCCGTAATTTCGTTGGTTCCTAGTAGAGAAGTCATACCATCAACCTTAGATTTATCCAACTTCCATACTTGCGCTTTAACAATCCTCATGTAATCGAACGTCGATGTCTGAGTCCAAGTATCGGTATAATCCCCTACAGTGTGGGAATCATAACCAGCTTGAGTCCAGTTATACTTTGTACCCGGAATTGGCGACCCGTCAGGATTAGTTCCTTTTATGTAAGGCATACTCCCTTGTGTAACGGGCTCTGTGTACGGTGCACCACAAGCATCTACTTTTACCCTAGGAGCAGGTGCTGGGGGTGCTGGATCAGAATAACCTCCAACAATAGGTGACATCGCCCAACCATTTGTTACCCCGGTATAATGAGATTTATAACTTCGAGTAGCGGTTGTTTGAGGCATGTACTGGGTGACAATGTCTACCATAAACTCGGAACCGCCCGATGAAAAATAAAGCTTACGAGTTGTAGGCGTGCCCGCCATGGCTTCGAAATCTTCGTTAGAACCTGTCCCCGCTGTTTGCGGAGAACCTTGCTTAATCTCAGACCAATATTCAGGTTCAGAAGTATAAGTTCCATAACCAGTCATATCTGGCGGCCTAAAGAATGGCGGAGCATCTATCGACGGTCCTTGCGTACAGGTGATCGTCTCTACTGTACCGTCTGCAGCAGTAGATGTAATGCTAACGGATGCGTTGTAACGGAAACTTACTTTACCCCCAGCCGGTATCGGATAACTTTGCAGGTTATCATTATAAAGAGGTACGACTTTTCCTGCGAGCAAATCTAACAAAGCTGCCTTCGTGTAGTTATTCACTACAGCTGCTCCGCCACCTACAGTAAAATTAGGTCCGGCAGATTTAATCCAAGTCGGTGCTGCTCCTGTATTATTCGGTCCGGTATCTGTTCTCCATAATCGAACAACGACTTGGATGTTAGATCTGGCTGACAGATATTTATCCCAATGTTGAATGGATAATGGAGACTCTACCATGTTGATCTGCAAAGGTACCTGCTGAGCCAAAGTACTTCCGGTTACTTTACCACCGACACTTGATAGGTTAGGTATAGAGACATTCTGAGTACAGTCACAGGCAATAACCTTATACTTTGCAACAACTCTCTCTCCACCAATTGACATACCTGGCTTACGAGTAAAGTCACTCCCCGTACCGTCCCTTACATAATAAGGACCTGCACCTTTCTTAATCACTTTTCCATCAGAAGTCCTAGTCGTGTCTGCGTTACATAAGACGTTAGTATTATCGTCCGCAGCTTGCTGATAAGAACATACAAGTTCCATTACTTTTCCATTGTAAGTGACTGAGTTTTTTAATGTGATTTGTTTCGTTTCCATAGCGGAAGGCCACAAACCATCAGGACTGCCAGGATTCGGAACTGGAATATCAGGCACTTGTGGAGCAAGAGTCCCGTTATTCCCTTCATACCTATGCTGTATTATCAGAGGATAGTTCATACCTTCGAACTCTACTGGCCTATCATAATATTGCCTAAAGTCGTCAGGTCTAGCCCAAGGATAGGGAATATCTCTGATTGAGCTCAGATTGGTATACTCATTATTTTCTCTTGTGTCATCCCCTCGAATTTTTAACACCGGGCTTAGATATAAGAGCGTACCATTGACTACACTTCGGAAGTTTTCATCAAGGCCAAATTTACCTCTTAAGGACTCGGCATCCATAACATACTTTTCAATCAATCTCTTTTCGGAACCCTCGTAATAATAACAATCAACAACTCTTGAGTCGTTACATGCAAGATCTCTGGCTGTACCTTTAGTTTTGAAATCTGTGCCAATATTCAACCTGATGTAGTTGCTATCCTTTACTGGATTGCATTGGGAATTCATTTTGGATTCATTTGTACATACAGTCTCCAATCTAATTAGCCACGCGACCGTATAGTACCGTATGGCCGCCGAAGCTGCTTTTACATCAGTGACTGTTGTAAGTTCTTTTGTTCTTGGATCGAAGAATACTTTATTTCCTCCATCAGTACCAGGTCTGGATCCTCCCGAAGCGTTTGCTGTTTGTGGACTTGTCGGCACCATAGAGAACACCATTATGGCTATCATCAATACTGACAACGCCGTATTCCACTTCTTTATCCTTCTCACATTCTAACCCTCCTTAAGCGATGCCCACTTGAACAATGTAACAAGATCTAGTCAACCCGAATCACGAATCGTTAGAAATATAGAGGTAGATTGATTGTAGCTCGCTTATCCTTATTTAACCTCGTTGTAAACATAACGACCTTTGCTAAACATATTTTCATTTGCGTTTAAAGCGAAGTGATTCTCTGGGCTAGAGCCAAAATGAGTTCCCATAGTTACATCAGCATATCCCTCGTACCATACTCCGGTCTTTAGTTTAAAAGAGTCTGACCACTTAGAAACCTCAGTATTATCCATGAATACTTGTGCAGTATCATCCGCTTGCACTACCATAAACTTGAAATGAGTTCTAAATACAGGACCGCCAAAGATATAGCCAACTAGGGAGTTTTCCGGGTCGGCATATCCTTTAGCAATTACATGGTTCGTCTTAACCCAAGCTACGTACTCCTTCATAGCTTTTGTAATATAAAATTTGTCGTAGGATGATCCAAGTTCCATCTCATTTTGTAAAGCAGATATAAAAGAGGACTCATCGATAGTGCGGTAATCGATATTCAGTTGAGCTTGGTAGTACTTACGAATTTTACCTGCCCACATATCGATGTGAGTTTTATCTGCCCAAGTAGAACCTACCTCTTTAATGAACTCTTTATTCGACAATTCCCTAGGAGCGGATAATTCATACACGAAGGAGGGGAGATCAGCAAGTTTGTTCCACTTATCGTCAGCAGTTGCCAACTCACGCCCCCAAGCATCAAGCTTGACAGTTCCATTGTCGATCTTTGCTTGATATGCAGAGTCAGAGATTTGAACCGCATTACCGCCTTTGTCCCAAGTTACCTTGGAATTCATGGACTCGCTTACAAAACGCAAAGGAACCATAGTACGGCCGTCTACCATAGCAGCGGCAGTATCCAGTTCGACAACTTGTCCATTATCCGAAACTGTTTTGGAACCAATAGCCAAGCTGATAGTCTTTGTACCATTTGTGATAGTAGCAGTGCGAGTAGCGTTGTCCCATTTTACAGTAGCACCCAACGATTCGCTCACAAAACGCACAGGAACCATAGTACGACCGTTCTCATCGACGTAAGGCTCAGTATCAGGAAACTTTACTTTATGACCATTAACGATTATAGGAATAATGATTTGACCTTCATTTATAGCTGCTGCATTTACAGAGTTCAGACCAAATCCACCGATGACCGCTGCCGCTACCAGTGTTGCGATTGTTTTCTTAAACACATTATCTTCTCCTTTGGTTGTCTCATTAGTGACTCTCCGAGTGTCGTTACCTGAGGATTTCAATTAGAACGCATGAGCCTTCTGAACAAGCGATCCTTCGCACTGATCCAGCCTGTCCGCCGTCTTATTCAAGAAGTCCATGCAAGCCTTAAGGTCATAATCGAAGCCGAACTGCATATCGAGCCACAATAAAGGCAGCATTTCGTCGAAGTCCACAAGACCCCGAAGCGTGCTGATTCTGCGATCCGCCTGCTGTACTTTGTTCTGAATCATATTCAAGCGAGCGGCAAGGTTTCTGAGCATCGCTGTATTGACGTTAATGTTCTGATCGTAATTCTTGCTCTTGCCCCCGCCGAACAAGCCGGCGATCGCGCGGCCGATGCCGTCGAAGAAATTCCCCACCTCTGCCAGCACCTGATTGCGGAAATCGTTGAATTGACGGTATTTGTCCTGCACATAGTCGAACGCGGACTCGAGCTGGTCCCCGACAAATTTGGCGATTTGCTTGCCAAGATCCTTAGCCCTAGCGGCGACATCATTAATAAAGGGCATGACGTAATATTCAATAACCAGAGGCAACAGATAACTAATAGCGGCCACGGCGACCATCGTAATTGCGACAGCAGGGCCTATCACGATTACCAATGCCGCAGCGGGAACGATTACGGCCGCAGCCATCGCTACCATCTCTGCTTTACTCATTTCTCCTGTCCATGCTTGAACCGCTATATTAGAAATTCCTCTTGAAATAAAGTTCGGTAATTTGTCTGCTTGCTGGGTGATATCCTGAATGACAAAACAGGCAAAATCTTTTTGGTCCGCTAGCACGAGATGTCCATCTTCCATCGCCATGAATGCAAGCCCGTGATTATCAAAGTTATATACTTTGGGGTCTTTGGCGGTGGATTTAACGATGATCGGATCCGTCGGGTTATGAAATAGAGAGGAAACCATGTCATGCTGGCTTTGATATTCGTGCATAATCTGATTCTGATTCAATTTATCAATGGCATTCTTATGGGTATCGATGAATTCTTGATTAAATCCCGGTGCGTTATAGGTATACGTCTGCGTTATTCTATCCTGGATGTCGGAGTCGGCAGTGATCGTGCTATACAGCGCCAGATTCCCGCCCAACGAATGGCCGGTTACCGCAATATCCTTGTATTTATTCAAATGTGTATCTTGCATATAGTCGGCCGCATCTTTTTGCTGCATCGTGGTTTCCTCATACCAGGAAGACACATTGTTAATCCAATCGTTCCGAAATTGGGCTACGGAAATTTCCTCACTGCCGCGAAACGCAACAACGGCTTGTCCGCTATTCCCGGGAGGTTCGAAAGTATATGCGACGAATCCCGATTCATTGTTGTTATCTTGAACGTGGCTGACTTTCCAATTGTAAAATTTTGAGGAAGGGTCGGATAAACTTTTCGTCAAATCCTTGAAAGCGTTAAAGTCCGCATCCGTCTTAAAATGACTCCTAAGATCTTCTAGCTTCGCGTCTACCTTTGCGTCTGATAGTTTTCCTGTTTCATCATAGAAATCTTTAGTATAGGATTTTACCAGTTGACCTATTGTTAATTCGGATTCATCATTATTAATCTTTTTTTGCTCATCTTTTTTTATATTTAAATATACGATATCCGACAAAATTTTGAGATCAACCTCTGATAATGGTTCGCTCATTCTTTCTGGCCTCCCGGACGTAATGTTGAAAGCGTAGTCGTTATTTTGTCTATGGATTGTTCTTTAACAGAATCAGTTACATATATATGTCCAACTTTGTAGTTCATATTTTTTCTAATCAGATAATCCTTTGGATGTTCCCCGATAGCATAATCGTTCATGACTTCCGCAAAGTCAGTTGAATTAATAAAATAAACCGAAGTAGTTAAGTTCCTAACACCGCGAGCCATATATGCATCTGCTAAACGATCGATTTTTATAGCTTCTTCACGAGAATCTATATTAATTTCAGCCCCAGCGTTAATAAAATTATCTGTTAAAATGACGGAAGAGGGGTTGACTTTCACATACTCCTCCAGGCTAATATGACGATCATTCATATTAATTTCCGGATACGACAAACCGCTTTGAACCACTTCGGATTTCAAATAAACTTCTTCCTGAAACACCGAACGAATGGTCTCGTATGCTACTTCCTCAACCTTATCCCGCATAATCACATTCATATATTCATCCCAAACGGTTTTGCGGTCTTTCGTGATCTCCACCTCGAATATTTCGTCTGGATCAGACTTAGGATAAACACGAGCTTTTAAAGTATTGTTCGTCAGCGTGCCATACCCCCCGCCGATCGCATGAACAACGAATTCTTCGCCGTACTTTTCGTGCAAATATTGTTCGATCTTCTCGATCGCCTTCTTGTCTCTATCCGTGCAACCCATTAAAGATAATAAAGAAGCTAGAATCATGGATATGAGCACCGCCTTCATCGTTTTCATTTTTTTCGCTCCCCGTTGCGAGAATCTATCGATTCATGCAAGCTTCCCTTCAACTCTTTATATGGAATCTCTACTTCCGCGTGATCGCCGAGCGCATGAGGGACGTTGAAGCTTATTCCTAATGCATCATCCGTCAAATAGGAATACACGCTCATGGCGTTCTTGTCGCTCAGATCGTCCGCTTGTTCGAAAGCCGCGATCCATGCTTCGTCGCTCTGTTCGCCAATCCATTCCTTAATCTCTTGCCCGATCTCCAATTCGGGATCGTATGGCTTGTATTCGCCGTTCTTGAATGTCTCGATAAAACCGGCATCTATATCGACGATATCCGGGAGCGATAATCGCTTTCCCGTAAGGATATCCATGTTTGTCGTATATAATAGGTTAGTCGGGTAAGCCGCATCGGGCACCACGCCCATTCCCGAATATATGACGCTTAACCGATTCGAAGTTTGCTCCTTAATGGCGTAATTCATCTCTAAATGAACGTTCTTATCGTCATCCGCGTATAGCATCGGTACCTTAAGGGCCTCGTTCTTCAGCGTGTAATTGATTGCCTGCTCCCTGTCTCGATTGCCAAGGCCGGCAATTTGCGGGTAATTCACGGTAACTTCTTGATTCCGGTAGGTTTCTTTATTTACTTCGTAATGTCGGTCATGCTTCCGTAAGACGCTAAACGACAACGGATCCGAAAAGATCGTTGTCGCTAGGATAACAAGTGTGAGCAATAGCTTGATCAAGATGGGTTCCCCCTTGTCGGTATCGTCACTTGAAGATTTCAACCGTCTCCCTTGTTGACGTTGCCCAGATCTTTTCTATTCTTCGAGCTGTTACTGGCAGGAGAAGTCGACGCTTTCGCTTGGACCTGCGTCGTTTGCGTTCCTGCCAGCTGCCTTTGTAATTTGATCGACATCGACTATGAACACCTCTCCGTAACGTCTTAGATGCGTGCGTGCTTGTTACCAATTGGGCTTAAAATTCATGGCAGCCCTCGCTGCGGCTGCCGCTGCCGCCGCTTGTCTCGCTGCTTCTTCTTCGCGATAGATTTCATTGGCAACGCTAACGATATCGCTCCCTAACGATTCAAGCTCCTTGCTCAATAGGACGATTTCGTTCGTCAAGCGATCAATCGCTTGGTTTACGAATACCATTTCATCGGACTGCCACGCGAGATTCAGATTCGCGCGATACTGCTTCAAGCTGTTGTTGATGTCCCTCAGCGTTGTTGAATATTGATTCATCGCGCTAGCTTGAGAGGCTGCCAAACCGACGTTAACTCCCATCCTTATTCCTCCTATGAAGGTGAGAATACAACTTGGGGGCACTTTCATGCCCCCAAATCGACATGCAAGGATTACTTGAACGCGCTCGCATTGCTGTTGATTGCAGTCTCCGCGGCTTCGTAATTCGTAACGGTATTATCCAAAAATTTCGCGTACGATTCCACGACTTGCTTATATTCCTCGAATCTAGGCGCCAAAGCGTTGAAATTGTTCCTGATCGTATTGGAAGCGTCACTCTGCCAAGTGGAAGAAAGATTGCCCATTTCCTTCTTGATCTCGTCCAGCTTTGTCGACAAGCTAGAATTCAAGTTCCTGATCGTGGCCGCCGTTTTGGCGACCGCTCCTAACGAAATACTGATTCCTTCCGTAGCCATTGAATAACTCCCCTTTTTCGATTAGTTTGTTAAGCGTTTTGCTTGATTAATGGTTTCGGTTTGCGTGTCGCTGTAAGTTTTCGCGCTTGTTTTCAGAAATTCGGAATACTGGTTCATCAGCTGCTTCATCTTCTGAAAATCTTCTTGAAACCCTTTAATTTGAGTGACGAACGCGATGTTGTCCGCGCCCTTCCAGTTAGCGGCCATTCCGTCCGCTTCGTTGAAAAGCTGGTTATACAGCTTCTCGTACTCCGCGGAATGACTGTCCATAGCCTGCGATGCTGAGACAAGCTTGGATGGATCGACGACAATTGTTCTTGCCATGATTGATTTGCTCCTCTCGGATTGGGTTTATTATATTAACATCAGCCGAGAGCCATTATAGAGTCCAAGCTCTATGGCTGATTTGTTAATATCGAGCAGAGTGCCGGTTTGCATGTCGCACATAATCGCGTTCTGCGAAGCGACGAAATAGCCGTCCGACAATTCGATGAACGCGCCGATCAACAGCGCTTCGATCTCATGAAGCCTTAGCGTGATCGGAATGAATACGTCATACTTCTGGTTAATCGAAGGCAGATAAATCTCTACGATAATCTTATCCATAGGCTTCCACCTCCGAATCCGACGACAGCGAGGACAACAGCTTCACGAGAACGGGTTTGCCCTTCGAGATCAAATAGCCGAAATCCTGGCCGATCTCTTGGTACATATCCGTCGACATCTTCGCAATCTTCAACTGATATTGCTCGGTAATGCCGTTGCCGATCCAGATAGCGTCGCTTAATGATACTTTGCTCGTAAACCAATTCTCGTAGGCGACGGAGGATATGCTGGATACGGAATCGCATAGAACGAAGCTGACATTATACTGGGTCTCGCCTTTCTCGAACAGGACCTTGAGCTTGTCCCTGGAATCGTCGGAAATTCTGGACATTAAAGACGACAAGGAATCGATAATGCAAGTCAAGTTCTCGAATGCCGGTGGTTGATCTCCTCGTTCGAGCGCTTCCTTATATGTGTTGTTCCTGTTGACCAGTGTGTTAAACAGCTGTCCGATCTGATCGTCCAGTTCGGATTGAGATGTCACGTACGTGTAATCCATTCCGGAACCGCCTCCGCGGAAGTGGCCTTCCGGATCCAGCACGACGATATCCGACGTCTCTTTCGCCGCAGATACTTCGGCCAAGCCTTGAATAAAGCTCGGATTATCGTTGTTCTGCGAAAGCACGAGATTGATATAGGATTGGTTGAAATCGTAATACGCGACCTTCAAGCTATTCTTGTCGACGCCGATCGGAACTCTCGGCTCCCGGCTAATCTTGATCTCGTTCTCGAATTCGAGCACGTTGACCTTGTCGGGCAGAATCGGAATCTTAGCAGCCCCCGGCGCTTGCCATGCTTGCTTACGTTCTTCGCATAATTTCCGTAGATTGTCGAACGTTCGATCCGCTTCGCGGTCGACATGGGCGATCTGGAACTCGTACACGCGATCCGATTTGTATATCCCTCTTCCCTTATGCTTGGAAGGGTACAGCCCTTCGACGTTGCCGAGCACGCTCGAATAGTCGCTCGGATCGTTCAATTGCAGGACGTAGAGCTGTTTGAAATTTTGCAGTATTCTGTATCTAATGGCGTTAGTATTGGACGCGGTCAATATAAAGTACAGACCGTATTTCAATCCTTCGCGGGTTAGATAAGAGATCGCTTCTTCCTTGTCTTCGTAAGTTTCCGCAAAAGCGGAATAATTGTGAATGATGACAACGAGCGCCGGAAGCTTATCAGGGCTGGAACGGATAAACGAATGATAATCCCCGCCGTATTCCGAGAACCGCTTCTTGCGCGATTCGACTTCCCGGTACAGCATCTTGAAGAAGTTGTTGATCTTCTCCGCATCATGGGACAACAGCACATCGCCGACATGCGGCGCCTTAGCGAAAACGCCGAGCGTCTCGGAACCGAAATCGAGCAAATACATATTCAATTCGGCAGGTGTATGGTCTTTAATCAACGCATAGGTCAACGTAGTGATGAAGGTCGTCTTGCCGTTGCCCGCAGCGCCGTAGATGATCGCATTCCCCTCCCGCGTTAACGGGAAAGTCATTGCAAATTGCCTTTGCGTCGTCGGATCGTCGACCTCCCCGATGAGCGGATTGAGCACGTACGGCGTAGCATCGGGAAGCCCGTATTTCGCTTTCAGCTCGTCGACGACGATCATTTCAGGAATGGGCTCCAACCACAGCGGCCGGACTTGAATGTTTTCTTCCTCCGCGATGGCGGATAAATACTTGTTGATCTCGTCGATCTGTTTCGGCGGATTGCGGAACATTGCCCTCCGTTTATCCGTCTTGACTTGTTTCGTAATCCGTCCAAGGTTGTCGACCACGGCGACGCTCTCGTCTCGAAGCTTCTCGATGCGATCCGCAGGATAATAAGGTGCGCCCCCCCATGCCGATTGACCGAGATCGAACAACTCGTTAAAGCCGACCTGTACGAAATACCTTCCCGTAACCGATAACTCCGCCGCATCCGGGCGCTTGATGACGTCCATGCTGTCCGCCTTCTCCTGCACCTTGAGACAGATTCTGAATTTACTGTTGCTCCAGATCTGATCATCCACGACGCCGGAAGGCTTCTGAGTAGCCAAGATAAGATGCACGCCCAAGCTTCTGCCGATCCGCGCGGCGCTGACGAGCTGCTCCATGAATTCCGGCTGCTGCGTCTTCAACTCGGCGAATTCGTCGGAAATGATGAATAGATGCTGCAGCGGCTCCGTGACCTGGCCTTCGCGATAGAGCTTCTGATATTTGTATATATCGATGTTACTGATACTGACTTGTTTGCTAGTGTCGCTGAAGATCGCTTGCCTGCGCTTCAGCTCGCTCTGGATCGAGATGAGCGACCGCTTCACCGCGGCGCCGTCCAAGTTAGTGATCGTTCCCGCCAGATGCGGCAAGTTCTCGAAAGCATTGGCCATGCCGCCGCCTTTGTAATCGATCAGAATAAACGCCACTTCATAGGGATGGTAATTGACGGCGAGCGATAGAATGAAGGTCATGATGAATTCGCTCTTCCCCGAGCCCGTCATCCCCGCGATCAAGCCGTGCGGTCCATGGAACTTCTCGTGCAAGTCGAGCTTGAACTTCTCTCCCGTCGTATCCACCCCGATCGGAGTTTCCAACGTTACCGTCGGATCGTTTTCCTTCCAACGGGTTAACGCGTTCAAGTGCTCGATCTTACCGACTTCGAACATTTCCAGGAAGGTTAGCATGTTCGGCAGTGCATAAGACGATGAAGCCGAATCCAATTCCGTGTTCGCAAGAATGACTGCCAGATCGTGCTCGCTCTGCTTATAGTAGAAGTCCGGCTGGAACGCGATATGCTTGCCGGTAATGTCGTCTTTATCGTAAATCTTCGATAATCCGCCTCCGAATTCGACGACCATCGAGCACTCCTTGGGCAACTTATTCAATTCGTCGTAGAGGTACACGACGCTGAATCCGTGATTTTTCTTATGCTTCAAGATTGAATTGATCATTTCCGCTTTGGCGGCTAAGCTCTTATTCAGGGCGAATACGATGTAATGAGGACTTTGTTCGGCGAGCTCCTCATCATTGGAAATCTCTTCGCGCCGAGAGATCTCCTTCTCGAAGAAAGCAGCTAGTTCTTTCACCTCGCTGGTGCTAGTCGCCAAGAAGCGAATGCCCTGCTCCCTGTTCCATACGTGCGGCAGCCATTTAACGAAATCCCAGACTTCCTGTTCCTTTTTATCGTAGATAAACACCAGCTTAAGCTCGTCGTAGCTGTGCAGGGCGACTAACTGAAGAATGATTCCCTTGACTAAGTCGGTGACGCTTGTCCGGTTGCCGATAAAGCCGCTGTTCCAATCCTCCATCAAGCTTAGCGTGATCGGAACTTGCTCCAGTACTTTCGGCTGTTCGGCCAATTTGTATAACGCGTCTTGCAGGTCGTCGTCATCCATCGTGAATCTTTTCTCCGGATATTTGATATCCGCCTGCAGCGGAAGCTGTCCCAGACCTAGACGAACCTTCAAGAAATCGTTATGGCCATGGCTTCTTTCCCACAGATTCCGTTGCCGGAGCTTGATGCGTTCGACGCATTTATCGACGGTCACGTGATTCTCATGCAGGATCTGGCTTTGGCGGACGCTTTCGTTGACAATTTCCTGGCTCATCTGGTCGATGTAAGCCCGGTATTTCTCCTGCCGCAGCTTCTCCCTCTTGATTCGCTTCTTCGTCTCGTGCTTTCTCGTTAAGATCGGCCACAGAATCGTTCCGAGCAGCATGCTGAACGACATGACCATCGTCGGCATGGCGCTCTTGACGCTGCCGGTCGAGCTCATCGCATTCTGCAACGAGAAGATCCCCATGAATACGGCGGACATCCCCATCGTGAGCGATGGCCCTAACATCAGCATTAACGGCGTCTGTTCCTGATTACCCACGGACGGCGGCGGATCGATCTTGATTTCCTTGCTGGCGATGTCTTTCTTGAATCTCGGCGAACGGAAAAACGGAGTGCTCACGGAGACGTCCTCGTCGTCGCCGTCCTCGTCGTCTGCCGGAATCGCGGCTTGTTTGACTAGCGGCCTGAGTACGGATTGCTTGTAAGACATCTGGCCGTCCGGATTGTTGATCGCGATGAAGCCCTGCCCTACGAGAATCTTAAGTCCGATGATATAGATGATATCTCCCGGCTTAAGCGTCTTGCTCTGGACCCTCGTTCCGTTAACGAACGTTCCGTTAGAGCTGTTCAAGTCCTGTATAGTCAGCGTGTTGCCGGCAACGAGAATTTCCGCATGCCGTGACGAGGCGAATTTATTAGCGAAATGAATGTCGCAATTATCTGCTCGTCCGATCACGAGTTCGCCCTGCGTTGGCAGGATGAGCTTCTCGAACGTCTTCCGGTCTTCGGAGATCGGCTCCGAGTATAACCATACCGTTTCGTTCGTATTTTTGAGGATCAGGCTGTAAAAACAAGGTGCTTCCAGAACGAGTTCTTTGACCCGTTGGTGTCCCCGGTCCTGGATGATCACGTTTTTGTTCGACTTCAGAATCCATTGGCCTTCGACGCCCTCGGCGCTAATGACTCTTTCCTCAAACCCTTGCGCGTTCGTGTGCGTCACCCAGTATTGACCCTTTTGTTTTTCAGGTAGGACACAGGTATATAATTCGTTTTCTTTCAATAACGATAGCTGCACGCCTGTACCCCTCCGTCATATGGAAAAATATACATTTGTTACGACTAAACTATCACAAAATTTTGAATTATTCGACAATATTCAGGAAAATTTGGGTAAATTTTATAAAAATATGATGAATGAATGGATATCATGCAGGACTTTTGGGATCTAAAGCAAATTATTCAGTAGGATACAATGATTTGTTTGCCAAAAGGAGAGTTGAAACCTTATGAAAACGAGCGAGTTGACCGCCGCTGAATTCGCTGCCCAATTCGGAGCGAGCCATATCGTACCCGGACCGTTCGCTTATTTTGCTTGCGATAACGGACTAGGCGTTATCAGAGATAACCGCGACAGAACGATCGAGATCGTTAACGCAACCGAGAAAAATATCGCCGAGTTCAGCCCCGAGGACGAATTGCTTCTGCTGGCCATGGTGTGCGGGGAGTATCGTGAGGAAGTAACCATTCCTCGAAGCGATACGGTCTTCGATTACGAAGAAAGAGATCGTAAGACGACTAAAAAATACAACGCCATACGGATAACGCTTAATCTGTTGTTGTCGCTCTGCATCAGCTTAGCTTTAATACTTATCTTCGTGCTGATAGACTAGCGATTATTTCTTCAAATTCGCATTGTAAGGGATAGCGCCCGTCGGGTGATCCTTGGTCGAAGCTCCCTGGTCGTCCTTGGCTAAGTAGGCCGCGCCGGCCAGCTTCTCCTCGACGAATTTGCTGTTGTTTTCCAATGAAGATTTGACGTTGGCGATCTCTTCAGCCACATGAATGATCGCGTTGCGAGCCTCCACGTAATGGTCGGAGAACGCCCCGCTTTGGAACGCCGGGTCGATAATCTGGGCAAGCTGCTTTTGTATCGTCTGCATGCTTGCGGTCGCCCTCTGGTCGAACCTGCGGCTAGCCGAATAGAGCTCGCGAATTTGCTTGGGATCTAGAATTTTCGTCTTACCGCCCACTGGAAACCCCCTCCATCATTTCTTTAAGTTTGACGCGAAGATCCTCTAGCAGCTCCGATAGCTTAATGAACTCTTCCGTTAGATGCTCGTATCGATGTTCGATAATCTTAATGAACGTGAGATCAGAATCGGTGGAAGCTTGACTATATATTGCCTTAAGCTCTGCCGCCTCCTCGCATAATCCGTTTAACTCGTCGGCGATGCCCGACAACGCTTCCCCTAGCGTCAACTCGTAACTCATACCTGACCCTCCTAGCTATATGAGCAAATTTTTCGTCGCGCTTTTTTCTTTTTCCGATGGACCTTTGGCAGCCATAGGAAGTTCCGGCTCTTTTACGTGGGAGTAGCCCGCAAGAATGCCCGTGGCATCTAACGGAGTCTCCGTGCGGATCATGCCTCCGATGGAACCGATTGAGCCTCCTATGTTCACGTTGCCGGACATTCCATTCATCATTAGAGCTAATCTTTGCGCGGATAGCGTCAATAGATCGCGTTGTTCATAGGGCATTGCCGACATGAAGAAGCTTTCCCAAGCCAATTCGTACTCTTCCTTGATCGATAGCGTGAAGGACACGCTCTTGCGTACTTCCGGGGGCTTAAGTATGAACCCACGTACGTTAATCATCGCCGTGATCACATGAAGCGCCCCGCAGCACAACTCCATGTCCTTTTCTATCGTTCCTTCGATCAGGTTAAGGTAAGGAGCAATAATATTGAGCGGCTTCGGCGTTTGCTCATAAAACCAACGTACCGTTTCTTCGTTATTGCGCGAGCCTCCGATCAATTCGGCCAACGTTTCCGGATCCTCGTAACGGTCGGACAAAATCACCATCTGGTCGTAGACGTCCCTATGAATGTAGAAATACCATTCGCCCTTGGTCAGCACTAACGTGTTGATCACGACGGGCATGTATCTTTCTTTCGATGCAATGATCATTCGGACTCTCCCTCCCAATGAGTTAATATGATGCCGGGATCTACCGTCTTTCCGTTAATATATACCCCGAAATGCAAATGCGGGCCGGTCGATCTCGAGCCGGTGCTCCCCGATTTGGCGATGATGTCGTATTGGGTAACTTTCTGGCCCTTCACGACAAGGCTTTCAGAGAGATGTCCGTATAGCGTCGTAATACCGCGACCGTGGTTCACGATGACATAATGGCCGATAGATTCGTTCTCGGAGGCTACTTCTACCACACCGTTAAACGCCGCCAAAACATAAGTGCCCTCCACAGCGGCAATGTCCATCCCTCTATGAAAAGTGACTGAATCCCTCGTAATCGGATCTAACCGGATTCCATAGGGAGACGTTACCCGCACGGGGATTTCAAGCGGTGATTTGAAGTTCGTAATCTCGCCCAAATCGGGATTGTCGAGCGACTTCTCATACCTCTTCCGCTGCGTTTCCACCTCTTTGCCCAATTGTTCCATTCGGATCTTGTCCTGCTCGATATTTTCGGTTGTTACGAGCGGTACCGGATGACTCCGTTCCGCCACTCCCTCTCGGGCAGCCCTTATATTTTCTTGCTTGGACATCAACGTTCTGTACTTCGTATCCAACTCTAAGATATAAGAGACGGATTGTTCCTTGCTCTGATCCATCAAGAGCTCCGTCTGATGAAGCTCGTCGTCGATTCGATAGATTTCCAGATCAAAATCAGCCAGCTTTGTTTCGTTGTTATGATCGCGCAAACCGTTAGCCTCGGATAGCATCGTATTCGTATTGAATGTAAAAAGCGCATTCGTATAATCGTCTTCAAACAAGCTCAGCTTCGCGTTCTCGATGACGGGATCGTCGACGGAAATGCCGTATTTCTTAAGTAAGACGGACGCGTTCTCCGCATGAACGATTGCGCTTCCGACGAAGAGAAGCAAGATCGCGATCGGGATGGCTCTGAACAAGGTTATCCCCCCTTTCCTTCTAGTCGAGAGACGTTTATCATAAAATCTTGCATTCGTTTATTTGGTCATATACTTCAAATCGATATAATATCCGGCAGCTGCCGCCTCCTTGAAAGTCGTGAACAAGTCATCTACTACGCTGCCTTCCGGCACCTTATCGGCGTATGCGTAATAGTGGATTCCATCCCGAACGTAACCGGCGATCATTCGGGCTTCCTCGATTTTAGTTCCTGACAAGCTGAAACCGCTAATCGGTCTTGACGTTGTTAGATTAACCCCTTGAACCAGCACGAGGAAGCTCGGTCCTTCGATCGGATTAACGCCGGTGGTGGTCGTCAACTGGCTGGGAATATAAAAGGAATTGCGCCAATTCACATTTTCTTCGTTGATCTCGTTGATGCTGTTGGCCATATCCGCGCTTACGAGATTATTCATTAAAGTCCTCGCTCTAAGCTCAGTGAGACCTGGCGGCAATCCCTTCGGTTTCGTAAGACTGTCCGCAGTCATTCTTAGAGAGTCCTTCAATCCCATATTCAGAGCGTAAGTCGCGTCAGGCCCTTCATATAAATACGGAAGCTTCATTCCGAATATGAGATCCCAGTCCCCGTCGTTAACCTCCCGCCCCGGATTATCGGGATAATTGCCTCCGCCGTTACGAACGAGTTGGTGAGTGGCCAAATAATATCCGTCACTGGTAGCTACGGCCGCTACCGGAATAAAATCCTTGATCAATTGTTTGTTCCGATCCGTTGGCATCATATCGTAGTTAAAGCAAAAAACTTCAAGGAAGGCATTGAGCGCTAGCTGCGGATCGACCGTGAAAGTCGACTTGCCGTTGGTATAATCCATATCGAGTCTAGTCGTCTCCAGCATCGCCATCGCACCAGCATCGCTGGCATAATCAATCGCATAAGATAGCTTGAGTTGTTCGATTTCGTTTTTTTCTTTCTGCACGTATACGAGGTAACCGATGAGCAAAGCGGCAATGAACAGTCCGCTGAGCATATTGATAATTCCTAGATTCCTGCTCATCGTTCACCTACTTTCTCACCATTCCGGCCATCGTTTGATCGAACTTCGCCGGAGTGATGCGCAGCAACTGATTTTGCAATCTTTGCGCGCCGGTATAATCGATCGCTTTGACCGTCACCTTGATGATGTCCCCTTGGTTCCAAGTACTGATATCGTCGTTAAGCATGTAAGTCGTAGTCGTACCGTCGGTTCCATTCGGATTCACGACCTTCATGTATCTTCTGATCGTGGCGTCCATCGTCATGCCGTAGGAAGAAATGGCAATGTAGAAGTCTTCCTTATCCTCGGGAGTCAGTCTGCCGTTATCCGTCACTTTGTCGATAAGGTTCGTCATCTCGTTGAGCACGCTTCTGTTCATCGTCAGATCTTTGCTCATCGTATTGATAACCAGCGGACCGCCCGCAAGAATCGTGAAAGCTAGGAGTACGCCTAATATTTTATTGAATATGTCCGTCATGCTGAGGTGTCCCCCCTTACGCCCTGGCTAATCTCGACTCGTCGATCGCATACAAGATTTCCTTAATCAACACTCCGCAATAAATGCTCTCATTGCCCTCCGAATCCTTATACTTGATCATGGTAACGATTCGTCCCTTGGAGCCTTTCTTTAATGAGCCGTATATGCTTTGCTTGTACTCTTCCTTCGGGTCCAGGTATCGGAAAATATTAGTAGCGTTCTGGCCGCGGGCGCAGACGGGATCCGCGACGATAACGGAGACGCCTTTCCTGAACGAAGGGATTAATAAGCCGAACAATTTCATCAGGTATTCCTCCTTATTCCGGCTGTACGTCCCAGAACCTCATTCCGAGCTGGTCAGAAAATAATTGGAGCTTAACGTTCTCGTTTACAGGCATTGCCGTTTTTGCTTCGATTACTTTCTCCGCCTTATTGACAAAGAAATCTTCGTCTATCTTGATTTCTATTGATCCGTTAACGCTAAGCCTTATTTTGTTCGGATCGGGTCCGTATCTGTCCGCGACGGCCAGCATTAGGACTACGTCATTCGCCTTCAATTGCCGATGAACGGGAATGATCTCAGCATTGGTGACCCTTGCCGTCTTATCGATCTGAACGTCGAAACCTCCGACGTGTCCGTTGAGAAACGGAACCATAACGAACACCATAATCGGGGTGAAGATAACCAATGCGCAGATTAGCGTAATCAGGTCGAAAGCGTCATCTGATTGTTCCATTAGCGCCCCTCCGTCACTTCAACGGTATAGTAATCATAGTCAGACCTCGACGTATCTCCCGGGCTTGACACCGGCTCGACACTCAGCCTGACTTTCTTATCCAATAGCAAGGTCAAATCTTCAGTCTTCGTAATGGAAATACCAAAGGCGGTACCCGTTACGGATTGCAGCGATTCGGCGTTCTTCATCAGAAGGACGTAAGCCGAAGCTGCTGGAATGGAAGAATCATATTCTCTCATCGCTTTCAACTCCGCTGCATAAGTTCCCGCTTGATTGTCCGCAATGACCGTTTGAGCGCTTCTGCTGAAATTTTGGCCAAGCGTGATGAATAACGCCAGCATGGCGACTATGGCAGCGATGATCACCATATTTACGGTAAGATGAATCCCATGGCTCACTTCGTTATCCATCTTGACTACCTCCTGAATATGATTTGTACGATGGCTCCGTTCGGATCGCGAACAAGCTGCGAGGAGAACCTTGCCGTCGGATCGAATAGACCGCCTTCTATATTCAACTTAACCAGTTCATTTGTGCCGAACTGATCCGGATTATTCTTAGACGTATCCGCCGTCCATTCCCAAGTCACTCCTCCTAGCCCGTAAACCAATATTGCCGGCATCCCGTCGGATTCCGTAATGGCCGTTATTACGTCCGACGGATATAAATTACTCGTATCGTCGAATTGGTTGTATTTCCGATACTCCTTAATTATGGCTACGGCGTTGTCGTCCTGTTGCTGAATATTCGCGCTCTCTCGCGCGAGAGAACCAAGCGTGATGATTAAAGTGAGCACGAGGGCTGCCGTCATAGCGCTGATGCTCGCCCATATCGTCGTCGACCATTCGTTCATATCCGACTCCTCCAGATCCTTTAGCTATAAGTTTCAACTGAAATCTAGCAATTTCCATACTCTATAGGACACACGAGCCTATTAGGCTCGTGAATCCGAACAGTACAAAAAAAGAAAGTTATTGCTGCGTAAAGCAGATGCCCACGATCGTACCTGTGTTATCTTGAATGAGTTCAGCTATAAATTTGGCAGTAGGTCTAATGAAGGCATTCGTTCCGGATCTTGTTGTCTGGATCGTTACCATGTTGTAAATAATGCCGTTTGTAGTATTTAGATTTGCCGTATAAAATGCATTAGTCGCTACAGCTTTCGTCATTGCCGTCGTTGTATAAAGTAGCTGATCTCCTGTTAAATTGTTTGAAGTCGCATTGGCAAGTATTGCTCCATAATTGTGACCAATCGTAGCTGCAGCATTAGCCGGGGTAGCTGGTCTTAATGCCCGCGTTCGGACAACCATAGCCACCGGCCTTCCGTCGAACAGCTTGATCGCGGAAGTCACTTGCGTACCCGACAATATCTTCTGGTCATAATCGTCGAATTGAGCTAGCGACATCGAGTCCATCGAGTTCTGCACCGTAGTGATCCCCGAGTTCGTCGTGCCTCTCGTAAAACCCAAAATAACGAAAATAACCGAAATGATAACCCCGATAACAATGAGCGCTATGGCTATCCTCGCGCCTGATCCCAATTCACCTTCCATTGGTTACTCACTCCTCTTATTTGTAGAATCGTTTGTTACATTTTCTTGCGTCTCGTACAAATCAAGCTTTCTTGCGCGCGAACATAAAGACGCATACTCCGGCGATGATCAAGACGACAACGGCAACGATAGGAGCCCATGGCACATCGCTCAATTTGTACTCACCCCCTTAATGGAATCTGCCCCGGCTACATGTCGATATTTGATAACGCCGCCGTAAACTCTCTGAAGCCCAATATGCCCAACGGAACGAGAATATAGAGAACCGCCGTCAAGACTAACGGCGCCATCGCAAGCGGGCTGACCATCGCTCTCTTCTTGTTGAGCGTCGTTGTCTGAGAGATTTCCCGGATCCGCAGCACGTGATCTCTCTCCGTGACGAGATCGCTGAAGGCTTCGGCGAGCGTAATCTGATGAATCGTCAGGATCAGCTTGTCCACCAGCCTGCGGAAGCCAGGCAGAACGGCTTTCGCTTTCAAGCGATTGAGCGCCAAATCCGGATTCGACGGGTACTCGTGGTAGGCGTCGATCAATGCATTCTTGTGCACCCGGCTTTGACGTTCCAGCCAGAATAGCGTATCCAGCGTGTCGGTGGAGGTATTCATTAGAATGGAGATCATCGTCTGAAGCTGCAGCACGTCCTCTTCGCTCTCCGTCTTAAGCAGCCAAGTTCTACCCTTAAGCAGCAACTCCGGAATTCGGGTACAAGCCATCGCGATTCCGAACGCGATTACGATCATCCACCATCTGAAGTATGTATTATGGTAACTCTTATATTTTTCTTGCAGCCGCTTGATCTGTGCGTCTTGATCGAAGGGAGGCAGATTCGATAAGTATTGCTTGACGAAATCCTTCGTTTTGCTTTCGCTCAGCGCTGCCGGCAATTCGAGGTAAACCTTATCCATCTTTTTCCGGATTTCAATATCCTTTGCGTTCAGCTTCTCGCCGCCGACCAAAGATACCTCCTTAACGTTGGAATAAACGAATTGCTTACCGAGATTGACCGCGAAGAACATAAAGAGAATACACATAACGAATGCAATGAAGCTGAACACGATTTTACTGGCGTACAGATGCCGCAAATCCGTCATGCTGAGCGCGCCCTTAATAATTCGCTGTTTCCGCCCTCGCTTGAGCTGTTTTTTCGGAAGAATATTATTCACTATTTTGGAGAACCAAGAAAACTTCTTCAAACAGAACATCACGAGCGGATTGCGATCGTCCTTCTTAACCGATACGGCGCTATTGATCTTCACGATGACCGTGTATCCGATAATCGAGGCGAGCAAGATAACGATTCTGGAAATATAGCCGATCGGACCGTTATACATAACCGTCGTACCGGGGATGATCGATGTAAAAAATCGCTCGATAACCCCGATGGCGAATAAAGGAGCAATAGGCAAATACTCGAGAAATCCGAAGCGGGCTTTCTGAAGCGTAATTCTTCTGATTTCCAGATTCACTTCGTCCGCCAGCATGCCCATCGCTTGCAAAAAATTGGAGGAACCGTTGCTCAGCTTGGTGTCCCCGGAATTGTTCAGGATGTAGCAGACGCCGGCAAGCGTACACAACAACCGGAAAGGCGTCATCGCATAGAACTCGTCCAAGCGCCGTTTACCGTCAACATCCGTCAGAATGAGGTAAATATCCTCGAACGCCCGATGCAGTTCCGCCCCGGTTTCGGTTTCGGCGATCGCTTGCGGAATAGAGTTCAAGCGCAAATAGTTTTGCCGCAAAGATGAGATTGACATCGACATCTGCTTCAGCAGCTTATAATGCACGCTATCGACTTGCTTGGAGACGATAACGGTATTCATGACTACCGCGTACAAAAGAACGAGCAAAGTCGAGAACAAATCCCGGAAAATGATAGCTCCAGCAATAACGAGAGCGATCGAAGTAATCATCGAGATCGAATAGATTCTTACCGATAAAACCTGAATTTCTTGGTAGTTATATACCGATAGCTCGCCCATTCTTTGCTTGACTCTGCGAAAGCTGCCTCTGGATAAGAAAAATTCATCCAGAAATTTGCTGATTTTGACGTAAGTCGCAAGAGAGATGATTCCGCTTTTCCTAGCCCCGGTCAGTCTGCGTTTCTTCGCTTTCTTCCGGTCGGAGACGACAACCATTGAGATGCCCAGTATTGCCGTGAGCATGATCGCAATCAGTAGGAAGATCATAGCCGTATCGTGAGCATCGTCTCACAGCCTCCAGTTATCCAGAATAAAAGTCTTGAAATCTTTCAGCTTATCCGGCGGCATCACTTCCAGCATCTTCTGCGTCAGTTCCGTCGTAAACCAATCGAAGGTTTCGTAAGTATCCGTCTCCAGGTTATATTTCAGAATATCCCGGGTCGTGAACGATTGGCGGTCCGTCTGCCGGGTGTAGTATTCCTTCGTAATCTCGTTCATCGAATGAACGGGATTTCCTACGTCGTACTGAGGATACGGCACGCTGACATCAAGCTTGACGATCTCCGACACGCGTTCGATATATCGGCGTCCGTCCGTCGTATAGTTGAGATGAATATCCACGCGGATAACGTCGATAACCTGTTGCTCGGCGGTGATCATATTGCCCGTGAAACCGCCCGCGTTCACGAGCGAGTTCCGGATCGCATAGACGAGTTGCTCCGCCATGTTGGCGTGATGCGAGAAGATCGTGAAGATCGATGCGACCTGCCCCATCTGGATCATCCGGGCGGCGATCGCGTCGGTCGCGACTTCCCCGACGATGGAAACGGCGGCGTCGGATTTCTTGAGCGCATCCTGCAGTTCGGAAGCCGATACGTACTCGGTTTCCTGCACGGACAAAATGTTTCTCTCCGGGTATAACTCCCGTAAGTACATCTCCGGCGCCATCTCCAATACCCGCACCGTGTACCGCGGGTCGATGTACTTAACCGCCGCCGTCATCATGACCGTTTTCCCCGCGCCTTGCCGTCCGGTAAATCCGCAAGTAATTTGCCCCATCATCAAATACATGACCAGATTAATCGCCAGGTAAGCCTTGTTAACGTAAGGTTTGTCGATGAGCGCGGGCAACGAAGAATCGCTCAGCGTGAACTTACGGATAAACACGGCCCAATATTCCGCGGCCGGCGGCCTTAACGCGAGCACCCGCGATTTGTCGTACATCGTATTGACCAGATAACCGCGCTTTTCGGTCAATGGCCCCGGGTTGTTATAACGGCATAAGAGCTGCACGACACGCCTTAATTCCTCTTCCGAGTTAAAAGTGAGAAACCGAAGATGAATGTACTTTCCGTTATAATAGAGCCACACCGACCTGGGTGCCTTCATAATGTCCTTATCTTTGTTCAGCAAAGCACTTAGAATGGAACCGGACGTTCCGCAGTTAAATCCGTTGATATTCATCTCTCGTAACGTGTCGACAACGCCGAAACCCTTGTATCGCTGATAAATCATGATGGAAATGATGTCCAGCATGACGTGATACGTCAGCTCGTAATTTTTCTCCGCATATATGGCGTCGATATCCTCGTTCGAGATCAAATAGGAAGGCTGCGACTTTTCCTCGATCTCGTAACGTTCTCTCGCCAATCTATATTCGTTGATCAACTCGGCCAGCGCGTCCTTGCCGTGCGTTTTCTTATAGAAGTACATCAGGATCTCGAACTTGATCCTTTGGTCCAAGTTGCGCGCATGAAAATCGAATACCTGCAAAATATCTTCTTCCGTCTTCAGCAGATCGGCGATCAGACTTCTAATCAAGTCTTGAACGATCAGCTTCGCGGAATCGATGCCGTATACGCAGTTCTGAATCGCATCGATAATCCGTGCCCTTCGCTTATATAACGATTCGAATTCCTCATCCGCCATTCCCGCGAAACTTTCATCCTTCACCATGTCTGCGAGACTGTATTTAACGATCTCCAGAATTCTGTCCAACGTCAATTTGTCGGACAGCTCGATGTCCGGCTTCTCCCGCTTGGCCTTCAGATATAGAAGGAGTAGCAACAACACAATAGCGAGGAGGGTTACTAGGATAAGCAAAGTATTTAAATTCAAGAACGTCTCCTCCAATCCAGCCGGTCTTCACCGAGTGCGGCGCGCTCACTTATTTGTGCGGCCAAACGGTTTTTCTGCCCAAGTTCGCTAAGATCATCATGATGCATTCCTTTAGATCGTTATGAAGCTCGATGACGCGCGGATCTTTATCGAGAATAAAAGACAGGATGCTTTGCAGGTTCCCTCTATTGCTTGTCCGTCTGATGAACGGATTGTAGCTGATCTTGGCGCAGCGTCTGTGCCTCAAGCCGAGTCGCTTGGTCGTCTCCCTGAAAGCCTCGACGTACGGATCATATTGGTTAAACACGTACACGAGACCTTTGGCGTTCAGATGTTTGATCACTTCGGCCGTTTCCCAATAGGCTAGCTTATCTCCGACGTCCTTCGATTGGGTCAGGACCATAATGATCAGATCGGCATTGTCGATGACCGACTGCGTTACTTCATCGTAGATTTCCGTCGTAACGTCCGTGATGACGATCTCGTGGTTCAGACTTTCGATGGCAAACCTGATAAGCTTAGCGCTATCTTCATAAGATACCGTCTCCGAGGCCGTCTCGATCACTTGCAGATTAGGAACGTTCGGCACCTTGATGCAGTAATCCTGAATTTCGTCTCGCGAGATGGCATTGGCTTCTAGCATCTTGATAACTTGTGTTAAGTTCCTCGTCATGTCCTCCGTCGACTTTAAGCCAAGCACGCCTGCCATCGCTTTGTTGTTGTTCCCCGTATAAGTAAGGCAAGTTGATAGATTCTGCGTCTGTGCCAAAGCTACCGCCAAGAGTACGCTGATTGTCGTGCCCCCTTGCCTTCGGTCCGGAGAGATAACGGCGATATTCATTTGCCCCACCTCCTCGTCAGCAGCTTAAGAGCTGTTTTGAATTTTAGATTAAGCTCTGGCGCCAGCATTGTGGCTAGTCCCTTATTCAATTCCGGTGACGGTACTGGGTTCAGGATACGATAAGTCTCGATCTCCTCCACGTTTTTCCAAAGCGAAGCTAGCGGCGATACGTTGATTGCATCTTTCTCGCGCTTGCGGTCATAGGTCAACTTGATCGTCTTGTAATTGCCCAGAATATCTAGGAAGGCTTGCTCCTCTTCGTTAGGCGCATAGCTCTTGACGTAAATAATCTGAGACAGATTCTCCGGTAATGTATCCTGAATATCGAAGATGACATGCTCGAAATCGTCTTGCGTATAACCTACTTCTTCGAATATTTCATCCGGCGAAGCATCCGAGATAGCAATCATCATATTTGCAAGATGCCCCTGCGATTCTCCTGGCGCCAGCAGCCGCTTGTAGTGCCGGTTGTTGCTGAACAATGCGACGTCTCCGGTAGCTTGCAGCAATTTCATGAGCGCATAGATGACGGGGCGCTTATCCGTATATCCGTATACACCGATTAGCATTATTCTACGACTCCTTCCTCGACGGTGAAGGATGAGGAGTTGGATGACTTAGGCGTTCCCGAGGATGGCTGTGTCGTCGTACCCTGATCTGGCTGGGAATTCAGCGCATTCTGCGCTTGCAAGTCCATTAATGCCTTCGCGTCGTTCTCCAACTGCGTTGCCCCGCTGTCGATTTTCCCTTGTATCTCGCTTCTACCCGACGAAATCACCGATCCAATCTCTGCCGTAACACTTAGAATAGCCGCGTCGATAATTTTTCTCCTCGTATCGTTTATCTCGCCGTTGACTTGCTCTGCTACATTCGGATCAAGCATCATGATCGATTGGATGTTTTTCGGAATCGCATAGTATTCGATAGCCGGTTTCTGAATACCCGGTTCGACATACCTCGCCATATACAATGTGGCTCCATCACTCTTTTGTAGGAAATAATCGACTAATGCCGCTTGATAGAAATGAATTTCGTTTTCCGTCATCCGCAGCTTCATTGTCTTGTCATGAATCGCCTCAATGCGCTTATGGGTGAGGACGATAAAATCTTCTCCGCGCGGATAGACGATTCTGTAGTCGATATAATCGCCCACCTTGATGCCGATCGGTAGCACGTTCGCGACGACGTCGTAATCCCGGGTCGTGTCGTCGATCGGATCGTCCATGACGAAGTCCATGCTGAGCGGAGTGCCGGAATTCAATCCGATTCGGTAGTATTTGCCGATAATCGCTTCCGGGTCTAGAATAAAACTTCTCGTCAGCAATGATTGCGGTATTTCCCGAAGTTCCAAATCGGTTTCCTCGATCGTCTTGCCGGGGAACAATTCGGAAGCGCCTTCCTTCACCGTCCAGATGCCGACCATCGGACCGTATTCGTCGATTGTAGCCTGCAATACCGCCTTCTCCTCTTCGAACTTCTTGGTCATAGCCTCTTGCTTAGGTCCCCACAAAATGAAGTATTGACCGACGTTGGTCAGTATGAATAGCACTATTATGCTTATTAAGACCACAATCGTCTTCCAATTCCATTCGATATTCATATTTACATCCTCCAAGAGAATCTTAATAATCATTCACTTTGCGTTTGAACCCTGAATGCTCACTTGCTGACAAATTGCTCCGGATCGGGCAGCGGTCCTTGAATATCGTGAAATACTTTGATGCTGTTCTTCAGAACGATAACCCGGGATACGATAGCCTTTTTCTCCAAATAGATGTCGATGTAATTCGTTGTTGCGTAAAGACCTATCGTTCGCCAACCATCTTGATGCAATGTCTCCAGATAAGCCGAGGTGTTCTCTAATGTTGAATCGTATGTATAAGGAATTGACGGATGTATGTTAAGCCTTAAGCTTGACGGATCGATCAGAGAGGTTTCTGTTAAGTATGCAAATTCCGCAACGGGTTTGCTGCTGGATATCTTCATGATGGGAGCGACTTGGCCGGTTACTTTGCGTAGCGGCGTGGTCGTATTTGCGTTCGTCTCTTTAAGGTAGAGGGTATCGCCCTTCGCGTAGACGATATAATGCGAACCGTTGGCGCTCGCCTCCCTGACGATAGTTCCTTCGCTCTGCTGTTGAGCTAACGAATTCTGTTGGGCTGCCGAGTGCTGTTGGGCCAAAAAGTAGATGGGTAGAGGTATAAGCGTTAGCAGAATACCGATCACGACGGCTACCGGTTTCTTCAAAGGAGCACCACACCTTTAATCGGAGAATGGAATTTCGTAATCGCTGCTTTTAATCGCAGTCTTGCACTGAAAATTACGTTTATGATAGAATGACAAATAAGCGACTTTATGCAGTGCATCAAAGTTGCAATCACGGGAACCAATACCAGCCGACCGGCCAAAGTTAACTGGTATTGGTTTTTAATTTTTTTGAAAACATATATCCTCAAAATTGTCAATATACTATTCAATTCTTTCAATTCCTCTTGACAAGGAGAGTATAGCATCTAGTTGTTTTAGTGTATATCTCTTTTTTTGTTGAAAATTGTAATATTTTGTCGAATATCATCTCTTTAGGTAGTTTTTAGGTTTATACGCCGGGGAATATTGTCATATTTTTGCTCGATTGATTGCTGCTTAAGATGTGCTCGCTAGTTCAACGGTCATGCTCAAAAAGGCCTTGAAGGTGTTAACCTCAAAGCCGATTTGACACGATTTATTGAGATATTGCCGGACATCAGAGACCTTATTTGCCGTACAGACCTCTGTTGCTGAGTTCTTACGGACACTACAGACCTTATTCCTCAAATCCCCATGCGTTTTGGAGCTATTTCGAGCAAATAAAGGCTCCTGTGTCCGTTTGAAAGCGATTCGAACCTAAAATTCACAAATAAGGGCTCCTGTGTCCGTTTGGGTGCGACGCCTAAACCCGTTGTCATGTTCTAAGAGAATTCCCCCATTTCCATAAAAAAAGCGCCCTCGAAAGGACGCCTCAATTCATGCTATAGACATTATTCCGGCTTGCGAGCCACGTAAAACAATCGCTCCGATTCCTCGTTCGGCTTATCCCAAGTAAAATCGGCTAGACGATGCAGGATTTCGAACCCGGCTTCGGTCAGTTGCTCCGCGATCCAGTCGGGATCGTAAACTCTCTGAACGTGGGACTCCTCGAAACGACTGTATAACGCGCCATTTCCTCCACCGTTCGACGACTCCTCTTGGATGAAAAAAGTAAGCGAATGCTCGATCTCCATCCGAACGGGATCGTAATCGCTCGTCCATAAATAAGCGACATCCTTCTCATCGTAGACGAATGGCTGCTCTTCCGCATACCTCTCCAATTGCCTAGGGGAGTGAACATCGAACAGGAACAAACCGCCAGGTGCCAACCCTTGATAGGTATGACGTATCGTGGACGTTATATCCTCCGGTTCCGTCAAATAGTTCAAGCAGTCGCAGAAGCTGATAACCGCATCCACGGAATGCGGAAGCTCCCAATCCCGCATATCTTGCTGCAGCCAACGAATCGTCCCTGGCTCATCCCGGTGTCCGCTTCGCGATGGCGGTTCGTCCCATTTACTTCGGGCAACCGATAACATCTCCGAAGAAATATCGATGCCGAACACGCTAAAGCCCGAGCGGGCTAACGGGATCGTCATATTGCCCGTTCCACAGCCGAGATCCACGACGGTCTTAGGGATGCCGTACTTATCCCAGCATCGGCGAGCGAAGCTCATCCAATCGGAATACGGCATCTCTTCCATCAAACGGTCATATACGGCGGCGAACTGCCGGTAAGTACGCATGGTTGTCTCCCCAGTCTCTGTCAGATATCGCTTAGAGGCTAAGTCGCCGAGTTCCCGTCCTCCGGGTTCGGCTTATCGTTCGACTCTTCTTGAGCCGAAACCAGATGAGTCCAATTGCCCTTCTGCGTGATAAGGCCTTCCTTCATCAGCTTCCCGAGCGCTCTCTTGAAAGCCGATTTACTAAGCTGGAACCGACGTTGAATATCATCGGCGCTTGTCTGATCGGAATACGGCATCGCTCCGCCCGGCCGTTCCTTGAGAAAAGCAAGGATCCGGTCCGCGTCTTCCAACCTTCCGACTTCTTTGCTCGCCTTAATGCTTAGGGACACTCGGCCGTCCTCGCGAACTTGCGTCACTCGACCACTGAATTTCTGACCGATTCGCAGCGGATGCGTCATCGATGCGTCATGGATATATCCGAGTACGCCAAAGCCTAATAGACCACCGTCTACCAAAGTGAACACGCCGTCCCGATAGACGTCCGTCACCCAACCTTCGCGCCACTCGTTAAGCCAAGTCGTCGGTGCCCGTACGACTTTCGGAGCGAAATCGTCGATCTTCGCAAGACGCGCTAGCATACGTCCTTCTTTGTCCTGCTTCATGACGACGAACAGCTCATCTCCGGTCTGCGGCCACACGTTCTTACGCTCCGGAGGAAATTGCTTTAACGGGAGCAACAATTGACGGCCAATTCCCATCTCCAGGAAAAACCCGAAATGAGGATGGAAATCAGCAACCGTCAGCTTAGCCATCTCTCCCAGTACGATGAGGGGTTTGCGCAAGGTCGCGGTAATCCGCTCCTTGTCGTCGTGGAACAAGAATACTTCGATCTCCGTATCGACTTCCGGTTTAGTACCGACAACCTCGCCGTAAGGAAGATGGACTTCCGGCCCCTCTTCCGGTCCGAAACCGAGGAACCAGCCGTACGGAGATATTTCCCTGCGAACCCACAAGTGCTGCAGCGTGCCAGCGGTTAGGTTCATACGGATTCAACTGCCTTCGCGTCAGACCACAAGCGCTCCAAATGGTAATACTCCCGTTCATCGCGATGGAATACGTGAGCGACGACATCTCCCATGTCCACAAGCACCCAACGCGCCGTATCCATTCCCTCCATACGGACTCTTTTACCGCTTAGCTCTGCGCTTTTACGGATTTCCGTTGCGATAGACAACACCTGCGTGTCCGAATTCCCGTGACAGATGACGAAATAATCGGCAATCAATGAGATTCCTTGCAAGTTCAAAGCTACGACATCATGGGCTTTCTTCTCTTCTGCTGCATTGAGTACGGCTTTCAATAATTGTTCTGCGCTACCTGCCATGTCTCAGCCTCCGTTTACTATGTTTATTGTTCGTTTGTTTGTGCTAGTTTGAATTGCAAAATGAGATCGTTCCTTGCCAGTACCGTTAATGGAAAAATGCGTTTCCCTCGCTCTACAAGCACTTCGATCGTTGAACCGAATGCCGAGATGAGCGCTTCTTCCAAGCTAATTTTGGCAAGTTCGCGAAGTTTATTCACGCCCGGAAAATCTCTTCCCGGTTCTATATAATCCGCTAAACAAACGATTTTGTCCAGCTTCGTCATGTTTTCCCGTCCGGATGTATGATAGCGGATCGCGTCCAAAACCTCCGCATCGGTTATCCCATGCTCGCTTTCCACGGCCCATGCCCCGACGTGCGCATGCCATAGCTCTTTGTCGTGCACGAGCAGTTCCGAAGGCAAATCGTGTTGGCGTATGACGGCTTCCATCCGATCGATCGCCCATGCTTTCGAATAGTCGTGCAATAACGCGGCTAACTCCGCCTTGTCGGGATCGCCGCCGTAACGCTTGGCTAGCTTGATCGCGGTGTCCACTACCCCGAGGGTATGCTTCCACCTTTTGTCGGGCATCTGCTGCCTTGTCGCTTCCCTTAACGTCTCAAGATTCATATAAGCCATTCCTTTGAATGAATTCGACAACCGATTCCGGGAGCATATAGCGAATAGAGCCGCCTTCCTTACGCCTCCGCCTGATCTCGGATGAAGAAATGCCCATAGGGGGCATTGACGCCCGAATAAGACGGCTCCTTATGAAATCAGGAAGCAAGGAGTCGTCTCCTGGCTGATCCGGTCTTTCCAAGCCGATAAAAGTTACGCGCCGGGCAAGGTTGTCGATCTCCCGCCAATTCGGCAAGTCCTTGACCATATCGGAGCCGACGATCCAATGGAAATTCAAATCCGGATGCCGCTCCTGCAGCGCCGTAACCGTATCAATCGTATAGGATGTGCCTGCCCGCCTCAGTTCGATATCTTCTACTCTAAAAGCCGGATTTCCGGAGATCGCCGCTTCAAGCATAAGCCGTCTCGACGAGCTATCCGCCCCAGGCTGCGGCTTATGAGGCGGCGTTAATGTCGGAATAAACCAGACTTCATCGAGCTTGACGGCTTCAAGCGCGGCTTGCGCCGCCAGCAAATGGCCATTATGAATAGGATCGAACGTTCCGCCGAGCAAACCGATCTTACGCATAGGCTTCCGCCTTTCCGATCATTATTTGCGAGGAAGCACGATCTGCTTGTGATCTTTGGATTCTTTGTAGAGCACGATCGTTTTGCCGATGACTTGTGCTAACTCCGAACCCGATTTCTCGGCAAGCTCTGCGCCGATTTCGCGCGGATCATCGTCGCAGTTCGTAAGGACGGAAATCTTGATCAGTTCGCGTACTTCGATCGCTTCTTCGATGTGGCGAATCAAGTTATCGTTGGTGCCGCCTTTGCCGACTTGGAAAATCGGGGTAAGGTGATGCGCTAGCGATCTGAGATGGCGTTTTTGTTTTCCTGTTAACATTTCAATTCCTGCTTTCATTAGTTGTGGACCCGGCAGACAGGTACTCCGAAAAATGAGTGCTACTCCACCGCTGTTAAAATCAAGTTGTTCTTTGAATTAATTATGTGGATACAACTCGATTTTAAAGGCGGACGTAAACTTTCCGTATCACCCATTTTCCTCCGTACCTTTGCGAGTCCATGATTTTTTTATTTACCAAAAGATTCAAGGACGACCGAACGCATCGCGTCGACTGGGGCGGGCTGGCCGGTCCAGTACTCGAAGGCGTAGGCGCCTTGGTAAATGAACATGCCCAAGCCACCGTGAACGCGGCAGCCAAGCTGCTCCGCTTGCTGTAAAAACGCCGTCTTGAGCGGGTTGTAGATCAGGTCGCTCGCGACCGATCCCGGCTTGAGCCAGGAAGGATCGAGAGGGAGATCGCCGATATTCGGCGACATGCCTACGGAAGTCGTATTGATGACGACGTCCGCGGAGGAGCAGGCCTCGCGCAGGCCGCTCCACGGAATCGCAGCGATTCGGTCGTCCGGCGAGAACGACGCCGCAAGCTCGACCGCTTTCGCTTCCGTTCGGTTGGCGATCAGAATCGCTGCGGGATTTTCTTGAGCCAACGCCCATACGATTCCCCTAGCGGCTCCGCCTGCACCTAACACGACGATCGTTTGGCCGCTTAAGTTCGGTTCGGCTTCTTCCTTCAAAGAACGAACATAACCGATGCCGTCCGTGTTATATCCGATCAACCGTCCGTTATCGTTGACGATCGTGTTGACGGCTCCGGCCGCTTTAGCGCCATCGCTAATCTCGTCAAGATAAGCCATGACCTCGACCTTATGCGGTATCGTTACGTTTAAGCCTCTAAATCCCAATGCACGAACACCGGCTATCGCTTTTTCAAGCGTATCCGGAGTAACATGAAATGCCGCATAGGCACCGTTAATGCCCGACTCCCGAAATGCCCGATTCAGCATGATCGGAGATCTCGAGTGGCGAATCGGGTCGCCGATGACTCCGAATAATACGGTATGACTATCCATTCTATGTTATCCCCTCTCCCATAAAGAGGCTGCCCGGTTACATCATGCTGTCCCGTAACATGACTTTAATTCCACGCGGTGCGTGAATGTCTACGGTCGCGCCTGTTTTTCCGTTCGCCTGAATCCATCCCAAGCCCGAAATGAAAATATCCTGGTTCGAGTTTGGAGCAATTCTAAGGCGATGCCGAGTCCAAGCCGGAAATGTCTCCAGATCCTCTAAGCTAGGCGGACTTAACATCACTCCGCGATGTTGCTCGTACAGCTCATCCGCCCGCTCCAGCTTCGTACGATGAACCGTCAATCCGCCGGATAGGTTCACCGTGAACGATTGGCGTTCCCCTTCCAAGAAATCAAATCGCGCCAAAGCTCCGATAAACAACGATTGCTTCTCGTTTAATTGGTACGTCAACGGTTTTAGAGGTTTGTCCGGTAACAGAGACGCTAAATCATGGCGTGGAACGATTTCCGACATCCGCCAAGAATAGACGATTCCTGGCGTATCGATAATGCTTTTGCCATCATCGAGTGGAATATGGACGGCATCGAGTGTCGTTCCGGGATACCGCGACACCGTAAGCTCGCGCTTCAAATCGCTATAATCCGAAATTAAGCGATTGATCAACGTGCTTTTGCCTACGTTCGTCGCTCCGACTACATAGACATCCTTATTGTTGCGATATTCGTTGACCGCTTCTACGACTCGGTCGAATCCGATATTGCGTCGGGCGCTGCACAGCACAACGTCCGCGACCTTCAAGCCTTCTTCGCGGGCTTGCTTCTGTACCCAATTCCGCAGCCGGTTCCAATTCGTGACCGGAGGCAGCAAGTCGATTTTGTTAACGACCAGCAGCACCGGGTTATTCCCGACGAAACGCTGCAGGCTTGAGATCAAACTTCCTTGAAAATCGAATAAGTCAACGATATGGACGACTAAGCTGTCCGTTGAAGCGATTCCTCCGAGCAACTTCAGAAACTCGTCCTGATCTACCGTTACGGATGACGCTTCATTATAATTTTTGATTCTGAAGCAGCGTTGGCATACGGCTTCTTCCTTGTCGAGAGAAGAGGCGGGCACGAAACCCGGCCGCTTCTGATCTTCGCTCTGAAGCGGAATTCCGCAACCCGCGCAACGAGGAGGCTTGTGTTGATCTGTCATCTGGTTAGCGTCCTCCCTTATCTGGCCATAGTCCTTTTTTCCGCAGCCGAGCTAATGCAATTTTCTCGATTCTCCGGTTGATCTGCGTTGCCCAGCCTTCTTCTGCCGGGGCAATCGGCGTGACCAATATCGTGTGTAATCCCGCCCGCCGGCCACCCAATACGTCTGTCAGCATTTGATCGCCTACGACTACGGCATGCTCCGCAGAAAGTCCCATCAGACTCAGCGCACGGCGAAACGCAGCCCCGCCGGGCTTACGCGCGGCCGGGATGAATGGAATGCCAAGAGGGTCGGCAAAATTGCCTACCCTAATCTTGTTATTATTGGAAAGAATGACAACTTGAAACCCCCGCTCCTTGACGATATCCAACCAATCGATCAATTGAGGCGTGGCAAGCGGAGTTTTGGCGCCTACCAGCGTATTGTCGAGATCGGTTATGATTCCGCGGACTCCACGGGACTTCAATTCATCCAAATCAATATCAAATACGGTGTTTACGATTTGATCGGGAAGCAAACGCTTGAACATCTTAATGAGAACTCCTGTCTGTTAACGGCTGATCTTTCCTCAAAATATACCACACCACCTCTAGCCTTGCAAAAAAAAGACGGGAAAGCCCGGGTAACCCGAGCTTCCCCTATATCGCCTTATATTCAGTAGAGACGCACTTCCTAATTGTCCCATCATAGCGCTTTACGGATCTTATTCGCCGCCTCGGTAAACTCATGTAACGTTTGGCTATTGCCGCTATCATGCCCGTACCGAGCCTTCTCGAAGCTCGTTAAGGCTTCTTCGAACTCATGATGAAGGGATGAGAACTTATTTTCCCAACGGTTAAAGGTTTCCCGAATCGTCTCATGCGACTCTCTGCGCAGGCCTTGGCGCTGCAAGAAAGACAAGAGCCTCTCCATCTCGCGAACGACTCTTTGATTCGGCGTATTCCCTCGATTGCGAATTCGGTTCCACAGCTTGTGGGCATTATTGCTCCGGTAAGCTACGAATATCAAGGATAGGATGATCAGTACGACGACAACCGCCCCGACCGGAACAATCCAATCTTTGTTCTTATCTAAAGTGCCTTCTTCGACCGGCGTTCCGTTTACCTCCGTATCCACGTTAGACTGCAGTACTTCGCCTTCAGGCAAAGGCTGAGGAATGCTAAATCCGGAAGTCGGTTCGAACGGGATCCAACCGAAGCCTTCGAAATAAACTTCCGCCCACGAATGGGCATCAGCGTTACGTATCGTATAAGTACCCGCTCCTGTCGGATCGGGAATCTCTTCGGGACCACCGAAGCGCGCGCGATCTAGCGCGGACGGATCGAATCCGGTAGAATACCCTTTCACCCAGCGCGTCGGCAATCCGATCGACCGAGCCATGACAACGAATGAAGTCGAGAAGTAGTCGCAGTAACCCTCTTGGATCTCGAACAAGAAAGAGTCTACGAAATCTCCATTCGACTTATTGGTGCGACGAGACAGGTCTGGAGTGTTCGTGTAAGGGAACGTTTCCTTCAGATACTGCTCCAGTTTCTTCGCCCGGTCGTAATCGTTCGTCAAGCCGGTTGTTTGTTGTTTCGCCAACTCGCGAACTCGTTCCGGTAAGCTGTCCGGCAGTTGCAAATAAGGAGCGAGCGGTAGCGAACTCTCGGAAGATGCAGTCGTTTCACGCAATGCTTTCTCGTCGAGAATGGTCACTCGAGAAACGACCGAATACGTCTCCACGCGGGCAGGTTTACTCCATCGAAGCTCCCATTCCTCCGGATTCCACTTCAATCCGCTATTGCTGTCGCTCTTAAGCTCCGTAACGGTCGCAGCAGGACTCGCTGTGAACAGCACGGATTGCTTCCCTTTGCGTTCAACATTGACCGTCTGTACGACTTCAATCGTTTTGGTTCCTTCGCCTCTAGGCGGTACTAGTTCCATATCGGCAGCGGTCTTGCCAATCTCCGCAGGCACCGTATTCTGGTTTTTACTGTCTCCCCAGCCTTTGCCGGTGTAGACCATCTTCGATTCGCCCCGCCAGTAGCTGCGCTGAGACGTCGTTATCGTCATGACCGGAGAATAGTCAAATTGAAAACCTCCGCCAATATTGCGATCGTCTCTGCTATAGCCCGATAAGGACGAGCCTTTGTTGCCTGAAGAGCTGACCTTCTGAATGCCGCCATCTCCCCCGAAAGCCGGAACTTCCCGCCCCTGCGCTTCCGTCCAGATCGTATACGGGTCCTCGAGAATGACGGGTGCACGGGGCATGAGAATTCCAACTAGAAGCACGATTACGATAATCAATACGGCAGGAACAGCGATATCGAGCGGCCTTTCAGCCAACGCTTCCCAGCTGTCCGGATGCCGAATCTGCAGTTGCCTTAAATGAAGAACGACCAGCCAAGCTAATCCTGCGGTAACGATCCAAGCAATGTTGTGCCATAACTCGAGCGGAAAGAAAGAATCGATCGCGGCCATGACTGTAATAGATAACACGATCACGCCGATTGCGCCTACGCGCCTCGAGCCTATCCACGACAGCACGTGAACGAGGGCAACAACGCCGATCGTTAATTCAATAAAAGGATGGAACTGCTCGGAGTGAACGACGATAAAATCTTTTACGTTAGCCCAACTTTTCCAACTGTCCGGCCACCCCTGCCACTCAATCGGGATTTTCAATAGTATGAACCCTATCGCGGCTACGCCAGATATGGCCAATCTTATGCCGATTAATCGGGTAATAAGCAATTCCGTAATAGCCGTTACCGTCAATACCCCATAAACGATGAAATAAGTTTCTTCCCACCAATAGTCAGACAAGCATTGGATTAATTGCAATACGATGACGATCACAAGCAACCTATGAAGCCGCTCCAACACCAATTGCCGCCAAAACTGTTCCGTTATTCTTAGCTTCATGCGCTCGCTACCCCCAATGCTTGGGGAAGTTTATCCAATTGGGACAAGGAGCAAAATTCCCATTGCTTGGATTGGCATAAAGATTGCCAATGGCGAAGCTTTGCCGTATCATCCGGTAGCTGATGGGGGTCCGAGATATGAATGACGCTCGGAACCATTCGCTTGCCTTCCAGCGCGCTCATGGCTTTAATTGTCTGCTCGTCCGTAGACGATCCGATAATGACAATGTGAATGCCCGGTTCGTAACGTTCGGCCACTTGGCAAAGCAAATCTCCGAGAGATAACGTTCCGTCCGCTTCGACATCCACCAGATGCTGCAAGAGCTCATCCCGGGAAGTAGGCGTCCGGTCTTGTCCGAACCAATAGGAAGACTCGCCCGCCGAGACGAAGCCAATAGGCATTCCTTTGGTAATCGTTAATTCGAGCAAAGAAGCCGCCACGGAGACGGCGAGCTCGAACTGGTCCGCTGCTCTATAGGAGGACTGTTTCCGGTCCAATACGAACACGACGCGGGGAAGGGCTTCCCTTTCGAACTCCTTGGATTTCCACTGTCCGGTCTTGGCTGTCGCATTCCAGTGAATCCGCGATAGGCGATCCCCGTGAATATATTCCCTAACCCCGTCAATCTGCGTTGTTTCTCTTGCCCATAACGAGTTGAACGTATGTTGGAATACCCCCCGCTGCGACTTGCGAAACAGCCGCCAGTCCTTCAGCGCGATCGTGCGAGGTAACACTTGAATACGCATCGGTTGGGCGAAAGAGCCCCGATGCTCGAACAAGCCGAAGATGTCCCGTGTCGAGCAATCCGTCTTCTGGAATTCATATCTTCCTCTTCTGAGCGGAGCTGTCTCGAACTGAACTTCTCCCCTGCGCCGGTAATCCGGCACGAAGGACATCTCGTATAATTGCGATTCCCCGCCCGTGGAGCGTATTAGCTTCTCCCTAACGATAATGTATGGAAGCGGCCAAAATCCGGGAATTTGCATTCGCAGCTTAACTTGCAGCCTCATCCCTGCGGTAAGAAGAGTAGAACTTTTTTCATCCATTTCCGTTATTCGTACGCCTTGTACGCCGCCGATGCCGCTCCATCGTCCAAGCATCAAATAGACACAAAGCGCGTTAAGAATTACGAAAAGCATAAGAGAGGTTTTTCCGCCTTGAAAAAGCAAGTAGCAAAAAGCCGTGACGTATAGAAGCGCGCTTAGCCACCAAGCGCGTGGGAAATGAAGCCGCGACATGATTATCGCTCCATCCCTACGGGCACCGGCAACAGACGCAGAACGTCCTGCAACACTTGCACGGTCGTAACGCCCTGCATTCTAGCTTCGGAGCGCAAGTGCAGTCTATGGCTAAGTACGAGCGGAGCCATCGCTTTCACGTCATCCGGCAATACGAAAGCCCGATGGTTAAGGAACGCATAAGCTTTGGATGCGGATGCGAGAGCAACGGCAGCCCGCGGGCTTGCCCCGAGCAATACGCCCGAATGCTGGCGGGTTCCGCGTATAAGGGCAACCAGGTAATCGGCGACTGTCGTTTCTAGATGAATGGCTTCCGCTAACCGCTGCATTTCGGCAATGTCTTCTACCGTTGCGACCGCCTTCAAGGATTCGGCTGCGCGACTCGCTCCAGGCTCAAGAATTAAGCGCTTCTCGGACACCTCATCCGGGTAACCTAATTTGATTTTCATCAAGAAACGGTCTAGCTGCGCTTCTGGTAAGTTGTATGTTCCTTCGAATTCAATAGGATTCTGGGTGGCGAATAACATAAAAGGATGCGGTAAAACGTGCGTCTCTCCATCGACGGAAACTCTTCGTTCCTCCATCGCTTCCAATAACGCGGATTGCGTCTTCGTAGTAGCCCGGTTAATCTCGTCGGCTAGCAACAGGTTGGCCATAACCGGACCCGGCCTGAACACAAACTGCTCCAGCTTCGGATGATAGATGGATACCCCGGTAATGTCCGTAGGCAATAAATCCGGATTACATTGAATACGATGGAACACGCCGCCGATCGACAAAGCTAGTGCTTTCACCATCTGGGTTTTCCCCGTCCCAGGTACGTCTTCGATGAGTACATGCCCTCCTGCAAGCAAAGCGGTGAGCATGTAAGCGATTTCCTCTTTCTTACCATAAATGCACGATTCCATATTTCGTTTGATTTGATCTACTAGTTGCATCGCGGCATGATGATCCATTTCTCCGTTCCTCCTATGGAATCTACTTTGATGTTTATTATATAGTCCCTTGTTCATTATACCGGAATTTGGATGGGATCGTAAATTTTAGTTTCTTCCAAATTTCAATAGAAAAACAGCCAAACCCATTTTGGGTTTGGCTGTTTTTACAATATATGGGTCGGAAAACTGCCGTTAGCCTTTCGGTTTCACGACCAAAGCGGCCAAAAAAGAAAATACAATCGCCGCGGAAACGCCCGCGCTCGTTACGCTGAATATGCCTGTAATGACGCCAATCCATCCGACGTTCTGAAGCTCCGTCAACGCTCCGTGCACCAATGCGTTGCCGAAGCTGGTGATCGGTACCGTAGCTCCCGCTCCGGCGAAATCGACCAACGGATCATACCACCCGACGGCGTCTAACGCCGCTCCGATTACGACTAATAACGACATCGTATGCGCGGGCGTAAGCTTAACAACGTCGAATAGCAGCTGTCCTACGACGCAGATCGCGCCGCCGACAACGAATGCCCATACAAAAGCCATCATATTGCGGCTCCTCCTTGCTTCAGAGAGTTCGGAGCTTCAATCGCGACCGCATGCGCTACGCAGGGAATGCTTTCCCCTTGCTGATACGATATCGGACTGAGTAATGCTCCCGTGGCAACAACGAGTATCCGGCGCAATTCCCCTTTATGAATTCGTTTGAGAAGATGGCCGTAGGTCACGACCGCGGAACAAGCGCACCCGCTGCCACCTGCTTGCACTTTCTGATTTTGCACGTCGTAAATCATGAGCCCGCAGTCCTGGAATTTCGTCTGATCCATCGGAACTCCGTTTCTGCGCAACATTTCGCTTGCGAGAGGATGCCCTACGCCTGCCAAATCGCCAGTTACGATCAGATCGTAATACCCGGGCTCCCTTCCGGTATCCTGAAGATGCCCCTGAATGGTATCCACCGCCGCAGGCGCCATCGCCGCCCCCATGTTAAAAGGATCTTTAATGCCCAAATCCATGATTTTACCGATTGTAGCTGCAGTGATGATCGGGCCGTCCCCTTCTTGCGCAACTATGGAGGCACCCGCCCCCGTCACCGTGTATTGCGCCGTCGGAGGCTTCTGCGATCCGTATTCCGTCGGATAGCGAAATTGCTTCTCTGCCGTGCAATTATGGCTGCAAGTGCCCGCCATGACATAATCCCCCGCGCCTGAGGAGACGATCAAGGAAGCTACGGCGAGCGATTCCATGGAAGTCGAGCACGCACCGAAAACACCGATGTAAGGTGCGCCTAACGTGCGCGCCGCGAACGAATTGCTAATGATCTGGTTCATCAGATCTCCGCCCACGAAGAAATTCAGCTTGTCTTTCGATAGCTTCGCATGCTGTAAGGCAATATCCGATGCTTGCTCCAACAACAATCTCTCGGATTTCTCCCAGGTTGACTGACCCATCTCTAAATCCGGGTGCACCAAATCGAACTCCGAAGCGAGCGGCCCCAGCCCTTCATCAGGGCCGACGACCGTTCCGGTAGCGATGATTACGGGAGGTTTCGGATATACCCAAGTGCGTTTACCCTGAAGTATCATGCCATGCTCCTATTCCGAATATCCAGTAGATAATGCCGACGATAAAAGCAGCCACGACGCCGAATACGATGACGGATCCGGCCAGCTTGAACATATTCGCTCCGACGCCGAGCACCAAACCTTCGCTGCGATGTTCGATCGCCGCGGAACACATGGAGTTCGCGAATCCGGTCACCGGAACGGCGCTCCCGGCGCCCGCCCATTGCGCGATTTTGTCATAGATACCGAGGCACGTCAAAATAACCGACAACAGGATCATGACAGCCACCGTTGGATTACCGGCATCCTTAGACGACATGTGGAATACGGTAATAAAAAACTGCGTGACCCCTTGACCGATGGCACAAATAACCCCTCCTACCAAAAATGCCCTCAGGCAATTCGTCCATATGGACCGGGAAGGTTCCCTTGCTTTGGCGAATGCTTGGTACTCTTTGGACGACATGGATACCGGCTTGTAAGACTTTGTTCCACTCCCGGTACTTTTTGCGGCCATAGAAACCACCTCCATGGAAAATAACATCATGCTCATCGCGATAATTATTCCCCATAGTGGCATCCAATCATTCGGCCAATTTACTTTAATGCTCTGGAACAGGCACGGATAGGCGTAAACCCACATACAATGGTAATGCTTCTTTTCCCGCAAAGCCGATCCCCACATCCGGAGGTGGCCTTCCCGTGCCCGGTTTTATTACATCGATAGCCCTGTTCTTGAAGCAATTGTCCCTTCTTGTCTCCTATGTCAAGAACAACGCTTTCCCGCAGCCTCTGACCGATGATGAAGAGGCTCTACATTTGCAACGGCTTGCGGAGGGTAACCCCGTTTCCCGCAACCTGCTCATTGAGCACAACTTGCGTTTGGTCGCCCATATTGTCAAAAAATTCGACAATACCGGGGAGGACTTGGAGGATCTCATCTCCATCGGAACGATCGGGCTCATTAAAGCGATCGAGAGCTTCCAGCCCAACAAAGGGACGAAGCTGGCTACTTTCGCCGCCCGGTGTATCGAGAACGAAATACTTATGCATTTAAGGTCGCTTAAGAAAACACGCAAGGACGTGTCCTTGCACGACCCGATCGGAACGGATAAAGAGGGCAACGAAATTACGTTGCAGGATATTTTGGGGACGGAACCGGATGAGGTCGTCGAGAAGGTCCAGCTCAAAATCGAGAAAAGTAAAATATACCGCAATCTCGACATTCTTGACGATCGCGAGCAAGAGGTCATACGAGGGCGGTTCGGATTGGATGGCGGCGGGGACGAGCGGACGCAGCGCGAGATTGCACGGGAACTGGGAATATCGAGATCCTACGTATCGAGGATAGAAAAGAGAGCTCTGATGAAGCTCTATCACGAGTTTTATAAGGCTAAACGGTGAGTGGAAACACGAAAAAGCGCCGACGGCGTTGGTCGGCGCTTTATTTAGGACTCTATCAAACTTTCACAGAGGTATTCTACAGACCGAAGTCGCCTGCAGGAAGGTTAACAGCTCTGCAAATTTCTCTGACGACGTTTTTCTCCAACTCATCGAAATCTCCATCGGCAGCACCGATCGCGCAACAAACGCTGACGACAACGCGCGCAACATCCGGTTTGTCCTTAAATTTGAGAATCGGCTTCATCGCTTCCGCTTTACCGATCAAATGGTCGAAGTCGAACTGATTCGTGAAATAATTGAATCTCTCGATCACCTTTGCCATTTCGAATACTTTGAGTTCTTCGTTGTGGTTAATGTAACCTACCATTTTTTGCTTCTCGGAGGCGTCGATCTTCCCGTCCGCCGCAGCAACAATCGCGCACCCGGCTACAACAGCGTCCATGAAATCTTTATTTTTAAACTTCGTGACTTGGTCTTTAAGTCCTTGGCGCATTGAGGATAATCGTTGTGAAAATGTGCTCATGTTTGTTCCTCCCGTTGTGTGCTTAATTATGCTAGTTACGCTAGATTTTAAATTGTACCTTATGGAGAGCCGTCGATCAAATTTCGTGCCGCAATAAAGTAAATATTGTCGAAGTTGTGTCGACGTGATACTATTCTAATGGTCATTAGTCCAAAAATTGGAAGGTGAAGTTATTCGATGTCATTTAACGGCTATATTGGACTTCCGGAAGATTGGCTCAATATTCTCGTGGCCATTCATGTTCTATCCGCAATTATCGGAATTGGTCCTACATACTTCAGCCATGTTCTCCTGCGCAAAGGACAAACGCTTGGTCAGCTTAAAAGCTCCTTAACCTTTATCCCTCTATTGGAGAAGTTTCCGAAAATATTGGGCTCGGTTGCGGTTCTGAGCGGTATTTTACTTGCCTGGCTAGGCGACTATGGATTCAAGCAACTATGGATTTATGGCTCACTAGCCGTCTACGTCATCATCCAAATTATCGTCGTCGGCTTCATGGCTCCAGCCGCTAAGAAACTCGTCGCCAAGGCGATGGCTTCATCTGATCCCGTCGATCAAACCGTTTCTTCCGAACTGCAAGTCGACGTTTCGAAAGTTAACAACCTGAATTACTTAGCGGCTATCTTCGGCATCATCCTCTTCCTGTTCATGTTCTTTAAGCCGACCTTGTAGAACGGTAACCTTAGACAGCCTGCTGATCTTGGTCAGCAGGCTGTTTATTTTTAGGTGAAATTGTAGATTATTTTCCACACTGACAAATGACCCGCATAAGACTATAATAACTAAGGAACAAACCCATTATCGGAATGTCTTAGAGGTGCATGAAGTGACCATTATTGTCTATGATTTGGAAATGACCGTTCGACGCAAGAAAGGCCAGATTGCTGAAATCATCGAGATCGGAGCGGCTAAAGTCGGTTTAGTCGGAGAAACCCCGCAAATCATCGATACCTTTCAATCGTTCGTCAGACCTGTCGTCGTTACCCAACTGACCGAGGATACGACCTCTTTTACCGGAATCACTCAAGAGGACGTTAATACGGCCGGGACGCTAGCGCAGGTCATTCGAGAATATACGGAATGGATGGGCGACGAAGAGTATTTTCTTTGCGCATGGGGACCTGACGATCAGCGACAGCTTGTCCAGGAATGCCGCCAGCATCAAATTTCAACCGACTGGATCGTGAACCATAATAACCTGCAAAAAATGCTATCCAAAATATACAAGCTCGAGAAGCATCAGCAAATGGGGTTAAAGCCCGCATTAGAAATGCTGGAGATCCCTTTCTCGGGATCCCATCATCGCGCCATGGACGATGCCATTAACACCGCGCAAATTCTCGTAAAGCTATTCGATCAGTTCCAATTCCGCCGCAATAAGCTAAGCGACGAACCTAAATTCGAAAGCGAAGTCGTCTACAAAACCGACCACTTCGAGAATCTTCCGTTCGCGGGACTTGCGAACCTATTCCCCGACCAACAGAAGTAGCCGCGAGTTCGACGATCGCGGCTACCCTCCCTTATTTTCAGTTGTTCACGCCGCTCATCCAAGCTTCCTTAAGAAGCCTAAGCGGAGGCTGATTCATGAGTTGCTGCCGCACGCTGTCCCAAGCGACGAGCAGCAACCTTTGCAGCTTCCACGCCGCATGGCCAGCCGCTTGGACGACTAGGCCGTGGCGTGCCGTTCGTGCGACGCCGTAACGGACGCCTTCAGGTACTGCTCCCGGCCTCCCCAACGCTTCGCGCACATTCTCCACTAAATCAGGCGATATTCGATCAGAGAATACGGAGAATAACCCTAAGTGGGTGAAGCTTCCGAAGCAGCCGGCATTATCGATCTCCAAGAGGGAAGGTTCCCACTTCTGTCGCTGATAGTGGATTAGCTTTCCTCGGTAACGTACGGTCACCTTCGCATCATAGACGCCGAAAGCAAATGCTTCTCCCCTCGACAATCTTCCCGGACAGAAAATATCCCCTAGTACGCACACCGAGCCTTCATCCATATCGATGTCCGTCTCGGAAACGAACCGAGCATCCCGAAATAACATGACCGGCTCCGGCATCCATTCCATCACGGAACCCGCTCGCAGCTTAAATCGTTGATGGAGCCGGGAATATCGGCCGGATTCGCAAGGATGAACTCGAGTATACGCTTGGTTCGTCGCATAGAGGCGAGCCCCTTCCTTCAGTTCCCAATCGAACACGTAACGATCTCCTTCCAGCAATCCGGGAGAACCGTCCATCTGTATGACAGCCAACTGCTTCCAATCCCCATTCGACAGGGCGAAAGTTTTGGCGATTTTCAAAGGAGACGTATGGTACCGGGATAAGAGCTCCGGTCTGCCGTTAGCTAAGCCGACTACGGCTCGAAGCTCGGAGAGCCTTTCGGTTACCGGGGGCAAATCGGCGCCGATCGGAAGGTCGACCGTAGCCCTATCCGCCAAGCTAGACAACCGCCTCATGACGGCCTGTCTCCCGGGCTACCCATGCTGCGACGGTATCCAATCCTTGCCCCCCGAACAGATTCGTGAAGACGAACGGCCTTTCGCCGCGCATATGGCGGGAATCATGCTCCATCACTTCCAAGCTCGCCCCCACGTACGGCGCCAGGTCGATCTTATTAATGATAAGCAAATCCGATCTCATAATTCCGGGACCGCCTTTGCGAGGAATTTTCTCCCCTTGGGCCACGTCGATGATGTAGATGAAACGGTCTACCAGTTCCGGGCTGAAAGCCGCTGCCAGATTGTCACCGCCGCTCTCTATCAAGATCAAATCCAAATCGGGAAAACGATGCTCCAACTCCTCGACCGCCTCAAAATTCATGGATGCGTCCTCTCGAATGGCCGTGTGCGGGCACCCTCCCGTTTCCACTCCGATAATCCGATCGTTAGGCAAGCATCCCGTATCGGACAAAATCCTCGCATCTTCCTTCGTATAGATATCGTTCGTGATGACCGCGAGATTGATTTTATCCTTTAATTGAAAGGCGAGCTGCTCGACCAGCTTTGTTTTACCGGATCCGACCGGCCCTCCGATTCCGATCCGCATGGGGCGTCCTCCCGCGACTTGCGGTGTTTCCCATTCATGATGATGATGCCCTTCTTTACCTTGGCACATAGTTCATTCCTCCGTTATTTGAGTAATTTCGTAAGTTAAGACATGAATAGTCGGGAATATAACGTCTCGTGCCGAATCATCGCGAGCTCCGCAAGCGGCATTGCGCTGTACGCATCCGCCGGATCCATTTCCTTGACGTTGGCCCAACTTATCGCGATAGATTGGAATAAGGAAGCCGTTATTCGCTGCGCCTGCGTCTGGCCTATGGAGATCAACCGCAAAGCCGCGTTCACACATGTCGCTACCGCTGTATATAAGTAACCTTCCGCCGCTTGATCGAGCGGAACCCGAAGCCCTCTGCAGATCAAGCCATATACAAGCGGATAACTACCTAAGCAACGGCCGTAGCGAATATCGTCTTGAACCCGGCGGAACAACGCCGACATCGATGGAAATAGTTCTGGGGCTAGCTTTAGCAGCCTTCGGCCGATTTTCTCCATTCCGTCCCGCGATTCCGGCGCCAATCTCTGAAGGTGTACGAGCTCTTCGATTTGATACGCGTACGTATCCCCCTCATCAATAGAACTGTGATAGACGGCTTTAATGATCATTAGATCGCTAGCCGCCCAACTATGCCTCAGCATCGCTTCCATGTACGCCCGCAAGCTCGCTCCATCCTGGATTTGCCCATCTTGCACGAGCGACTCCAAACCGAAGGAATGGGCGAAGCTGCCGACCGGCAACGCTGAATCAAGCAATAATTGCAAGGATAGCCATGTTTCTTGATTTGAGGTTGCACTTCCTTCCACCGTCAGCCCCCCCTCCCTTCGACTGTATCTCCCTCTCTAGAACAAATAATATCTCTGGGCCATCGGAACGACCGAAACCGGCTCACAGATCGCCAGCTCACCGTCAACCGTAACTTTATAGGTGTCCGGGTCTACTTCAATAGCAGGAGTCGCGTCATTGCGGATCATGTCTTTCTTCCCGATGTTGCGGCAGTTTACGACGGGCTCGATTCTTTTCTGCAAACCAAGCTCGGAAGCAATCCCCTTCTCGTAAGCCGCTTGCGAAACGAACGTAATCGAGCTATGAAACAAAGACTTTCCGTATGAAGCGAACATCGGACGACCGAATACCGGCTGAGGCGTAGGTATGGAAGCGTTCGGATCTCCCATCTGAGCGTAAGCGATGCTCCCGCCCTTCAGAATCATATCCGGCTTCACGCCGAAGAAGGCCGGGCTCCACACCACTACGTCGGCCCATTTACCGATTTCAAGGGAACCGACGACATGGGAGATGCCATGCGCGATTGCCGGATTAATCGTATATTTAGACACGTACCGTTTAATTCGCTCATTGTCCCCATGCCCTTCCGCGTCATCGCCAGCTAGCGGTCCTCTTTGCGTTTTCATTTTGTCCGCCGTCTGCCAAGTCCGGGTAATCACTTCTCCTACGCGACCCATCGCTTGCGAATCGGAACTGATGATGCTGAACGCCCCAAGATCGTGCAAAATATCTTCCGCCGCAATCGTCTCCGGGCGAATCCGCGAATCCGCGAATGCGACGTCTTCCGGTATGCTACTGTCCAAGTGGTGGCACACCATCAGCATATCTAAGTGCTCTTCAATCGTATTAACGGTAAAAGGTCGGGTAGGATTCGTCGAGGAAGGAATGATATTGGGTTCCCCGGCCGCCTTAATAATGTCTGGCGCATGACCTCCGCCTGCGCCTTCCGTGTGGTACGTATGGATCGTTCTTCCGCCGATCGCCCTAAGCGTATCCTCGACGAAGCCCGCTTCGTTCAACGTATCGGTATGAATCGCCACTTGAACGTCGTACTGATCCGCGGCCGTTAGACAAGCGTCTATTGCCGCAGGCGTTGTCCCCCAATCCTCGTGTAGCTTAAGTCCGATAGCCCCTGCTTCTATCTGTTCAATTAGCGGTTCTAAGGTCGAAGCATTTCCTTTTCCCAGAAATCCAAGGTTCATCGGAAAGGCTTCAGCCGCCTCCAACATCCGCCTAAGGTGCCACGCTCCCGGAGTGCAGGTCGTTGCGTTCGTGCCTGTAGCCGGCCCCGTTCCTCCTCCGATCATCGTCGTCACCCCTGAGGATAACGCGGTTTCGATCTGTTGCGGGCAAATATAATGGATGTGCGTATCGATCCCGCCCGCCGTTACGATTTTCCCTTCTCCGGCAATGACCTCCGTGCTCGCGCCGACGACCATATTCGGTTGGACGCCGTCCATGATATCCGGATTGCCTGCTTTGCCGATACCGACGATAACTCCGTCCTTAATCCCGATATCACCCTTTACAATCCCCCAATGATCGATGACCATCGCATTGGTTATCAGCGTATCCAGAACACCCTCGCTTCTGATTGCGCGGCTGGATTGGCCCATGCCATCTCGGATGACCTTACCGCCACCGAATTTGCACTCGTCACCGTATACCGTATAATCCTGCTCGATAACCGCCCACAAGCCGGTATCTGCCAGCCTAACTGCATCCCCCGTCGTCGGACCGAACATCCCGGCGTAGCTTTGACGATCCATGCGCATGCTCGCTCTCTCCTTCCAAATGCCCGTTCCTCGTATAATGTTGATCGTATTGCTACGCAAGATCGCTCCAAGCTTTAAGCCGATTCGCCACCTCTGGCGACACCTCTCCCGAGGCAACGCCCTTGGAAATTCCGTTTAAGCCGAACGACAGCTTAGCTCCGCCCAGTTCGGTTAACGCGATCGGCTTCTCTTCGCCCGGTTCGAACCGGACGGCCGTTCCCGCCGGAATATCCAACCTCATTCCGTATGCTTGCTCTCTGGGGAAACGAAGCGATCGATTGACTTCGAAGAAGTGAAAATGGGAGCCTACCTGTATCGGACGGTCACCCACGTTGTTCACAATGATTTCAACCTTTCGCCTTCCCGCATTCAGTTCCAGTTGTCCTGTTCTCACCTTAATCTCACCTGGAATCATTTCGTTGCCTCCTCAGTAAGATGCAATCGGTTGATGTACCGTTACCAGCTTCGTTCCATCGGGGAAGGTCGCTTCCACTTGCACTTCGTGAATCATTTCCGGCACGCCTTCCATCACTTGATCGCGAGTAATCAGCGTAGTACCGTATGCCATCATTTCCGCTACCGTTTTCCCATCCCTTGCGCCTTCCATAATCGCGGATGTTATCAATGCGATGCACTCGGGATAATTGAGCTTCACTCCGCGCGCTAGTCTCCTATGGGCGAGATCGGCAGCTACCGTGATGAGCAGCTTCTCTTTTTCGCGTTCCGTCAGATTCATTCTCTGTCTCCCTCCCTGAACTTTCTTCCCATTATAGGAAAACAAGTTCAAGATGTAAATCATTTATGTTAAGTTTTATTACATAATATAAACATTTTTTGTGTAATTATTGTTGAATTTTGGTTAAAACATAACATTAACATAACATTAATGATCGATGAGATTCCTAAGCCTTATCTGGTCAAGCCAACTCGTTGTGTGATAAAATCAAGGATATGACATTCCGGTTTATCCGAAAGCGAGGGACTTATCATTGGCTAATAAAAAAATGCGCTCAGACATGATTACCAAGGGCTTCGACCGCGCACCGCACCGTAGCTTGCTGCGTGCAGCAGGCGTTAAAGAAGAAGATTTCGGCAAACCGTTCATTGCAGTCTGTAACTCGTATATCGATATCGTTCCAGGACATATTCACCTCCAGGAATTCGGCAAAATCGTTAAGGATGCCATTCGCGAAGCAGGCGGCGTTCCTTTTGAATTCAATACAATCGGCGTCGACGACGGAATCGCGATGGGTCACATCGGTATGCGCTATTCCCTTGCAAGCCGCGAGATCATTGCCGATTCCGTCGAGACGGTCGTTAATGCTCACTGGTTCGACGGCATGGTTTGTATTCCTAACTGCGACAAAATTACTCCGGGGATGATGATGGCCGCGCTTCGCGTTAACATCCCGACGATCTTCGTCAGCGGAGGACCGATGAAGGCCGGACGCACGAGCGATGGCAAAGCCATCTCCCTAACGTCCGTATTCGAAGGCGTCGGCGCATTCATGACCGGCAAGATCGACGAGAAGAGCTTAACCGAGCTTGAACAATACGGATGCCCGACATGCGGCTCCTGCTCCGGTATGTTTACCGCAAACTCCATGAACTGTCTGGCCGAAGTGCTTGGCTTAGCGTTGCCAGGTAACGGAACTATTCTGGCGGTCGCTCCGGAACGTCGCGACTTCGTTAGAAAGTCCGCTACGCAATTGATGGAACTGATCAAGAAAGATATCAAACCGCGCGACATCGTCACGCTGGATGCCATCGACAATGCATTCGCACTCGACATGGCGATGGGTGGTTCCACGAATACCGTACTTCACACATTAGCTCTAGCCCATGAAGCTGGAATTGAATATCCGATCGAGCGTATCAATGAGGTCGCTAAACGCGTACCTTACTTGTCCAAGCTTGCTCCCGCTTCCGATCACCACATCGAAGACCTTCACAACGCGGGCGGCGTGAGCGCGATCATCAACGAGCTGTTCAAAAAAGAAGGCGCGTTGCAAGGAGACGTAATGACCGTCTCCGCCAAGACGCTTCGCGAGAATGTCGAGGGCGCGGAAATTACCGATCATTCGGTTATTCGCCCAATCGACGATCCGCACTCCAAGGAAGGCGGTTTGTCCGTCCTCTTCGGGAACCTTGCACCGGGCGGTTCAATCATTAAAGTCGGCGCAGTAGACAAATCGGTTGGCGGCTACCACCGCGGTCCTGCGATCTGTTTCGATTCCCAGGAAGCCGTTCTTCAAGGCCTCGCCGAAGGCAAAGTCAAAGAAGGGCACGTCGTTGTCATTCGTTACGAAGGCCCTAAAGGCGGTCCCGGCATGCCGGAAATGCTTGCTCCGACATCCCAGATCGTCGGTATGGGACTTGGAACGAAAGTTGGGCTAATTACCGATGGACGTTTCTCCGGCGCATCCCGCGGAATCGCGATCGGACACATCTCTCCGGAAGCGGCTGAAGGCGGACCGATTGCCTTCGTACATGACGGAGATATCATCGAACTGGACATGAACAACCGTACGATCACGCTCGAAGTCAGTGACGAAGAGCTCGATCGCCGTCGTTCCGAATGGTCCGGATTCGAACCGAAGATCAAACGCGGTTACCTCGCACGTTATTCCGCAATGGTCACCAACGCCAGCCGCGGCGGCGTTATGAAAATGTAATTCAAGTAACTCCAAATAGGAGGAGCAGGAATAAATTCCTGCTCCTCCTATTTTTATTTCTTCCTTGTGTCCCAACTCGCAGTCCGGTTTTACCTGACTGCAGCCCACACTCCCCTCAAGTGAATCAAAAAAAAGCAGGTACCGGTTTTACCCAGTACCTGCTTCCGCTATTAAACAAGCTTGCCGACAGCGCCCTCTTCGAATTGCGCTACGAGGTCTTGCGAATCAGTTTCGTCGATTGTCTGGATTCCCGAATCCGACTTCGTATCCTGACCGCGTTTCGGACGCCGCGACGGACGCGATTCGTCCGCCCATGTCATTAGAATGTGACGCGGCATAAGGAGCATGCGAGGCGCCATGGAATCCCCTTTTTCTCGCACTCTTTGATTGCCTGACGGGTGAATAACCCGGATAAGGAATCGCAAATAAAGATTCGTCATCCATGCGAATAATCCCCGCGGCAAGTCAAAATTCCTATAGCCGAGTGATTCTGATCCCCGATGGATCATGGATACCCCATAAAGCGCTTTAACCTTATCGCCATTCGGAGCTACGGCTAATTCTCTGGCCATATCCGGCAATGCTTTCTCCATCTCCCGAATGATCCGAATCCCGATTTGTAAAGTCGACTTCGAATTCATGCCAAGATCGAACAACATCTGGTTCTCGAAATGAATCTCCATGATGTGGTCGCCGGAACGAAGCGTTTGATTGTCCTGCAAGTCCATCGGCGGACCCGAATATCGGCGTATCCGATAATTGAAGAAATGACCCGCTCCGACGGGACGTAATCTAAACACCAAGTGGAACACTTTCTCGTACACCATCCACAGGCTAACGATCACTTTCTTGAACGGACTAATCTTAGGGCTAATCTCTTCCTTCTCGCCGCTCTTCATATCGGATCTCCTCGTAACCTGATCATCGACTTGCTTCTTGTTCTTCGCGCGTTCAGTCACCGCGATCAAGTCGTCGACCCCAACGAAGCGGTATCCCAACCCCCGACCATCGTCCAATATTCGTTCCAATGCCGAAAGAGTATTCGCAGGCGCATCCTTATCTGCACCGAAGGTAATCCCGCAATCATGCAGCAGGAACACTTGCCCCGGTTTGAGCTTTTGCCTCATTCTTCGATAAAGCTTCTCCGCGCCAACCCGCTTCTTCCAGTCCCCGAACAAAGAAGTCCATAATACGATTTGTAAGTACCCTAGATTCGCATAGTCGAATACGTTCACGATTCCCCATGGCGGACGGTAATACATCGGTCGCGTTCCCGTAATGCGCTTAATGACATCCGAAGTACGATGAATTTGCCGCTTGACCGTTTTTGGGCGCATGAACCAGTTAGTATGATGAACGTAATTATGAATGCCTAGAATGTGGCCCTCTTGATGAATACGGGCGATAATATCCGGGTTCCGTTCCGCGTTCTCCCCTACGACGAAGAATGTCGCTTTCGCTCCATGCTTTTTCAACAAGTCCAACAATTGAGGTGTATATACCGGATCCGGTCCGTCATCGAACGTCAGCGCGATATCGGATTCCGACTTCCCTTTCATAAACACCCTAAAACCAAAAATCCGACTAACGAGAGCCGGTAAAAAAGCGTAAAAAGTCAAAAAATAAAAACCGATCCAAAGGATGATTTCCATGCCTTCCCCACCATCTTGATTGCCGTATTTAATCTGCTCGCGGTTTCATGCCTGTCTTCTATTTTATCATAACCTTCCGAAAAATAGGCATTGTATAGGCATCTTTTTTGTTATCGTGTACAATAAAAAATAAATGGAATGGCCTTGCTCATAATCGAATACAAAAAGGGTGGCTAAACGGATGTTTTCTTTGTATCAAAAATATTGGCGGACCGCTTTCGATATTGGCGTCATCGTGCTAACGGTTTGGCTTACGATGTACATATTCAGTTATTTGTACAATCTGGCGACACCTGTTTTCTTGTCTTTCCTTATTTTCTGGATGATCGAGCCCCTTGCACGTCGACTGAACCGTTGGGGCATGCCGAAATCTATCGCCTCCGGAATAAGTATTATGTTATTCATGCTCGTTATTCTAGCTATATTCATTGGCCTTGGGTTCATATTCACCATGCAAATTACCCAACTAGCCGATGATTTGCCGAAATACCAGAAGCTGCTGCAGGATCAAGTGGCCAAAATTTCGGTTGACGTTCAAGGCCGAATGGAAGCTCTGCCTCCTGATATTACAGAGAAGTTAACCGAAGCTACGGCTAAAGTGACGGACCTAGGAGCGAAATGGGCAGGCCAATTCCTGAATTGGTTGGTCGGGTTCCTAACTTCCTTTTCTTCCTTCATCCTCAATTTCTCGATCGCCATTGTTCTCGCCTATTTCTTAAGCATCGAGATTGAATCGTGGAAAAAATTGAGCAGGGACCGGGCGCCCAAAACGTTAAAAATCGCATTCGAGTTTTTGCGCAATAACGTGTTCAAAGGAATGGGAGCTTATCTTAAAGCGCAAGGCAAACTAATCAGCGTTACCTTTATCGTCATCTTCGTATCGTTGTTGGCGCTCGGCGTAAATAACTCCTTTTCCATCGCGCTGCTGGCAGGAATCTTCGACGTCCTGCCGCTGCTCGGCGTGAATACGTTATTCATTCCTTGGATCGCGTACTTGTTTATTACCGGCGAAACGAGCCTCGCCATTTGGCTTACGGCCCTTTTGCTCGTCGTTACCTTGACAAGACAATTTTTGGAGCCTCGCATCACCGGCCAGACCGTCGGCGTATCCGCCTTTACGATGCTAGCCTTCATGATGGTCTCCTTATCGTTATTCGGCGTATCGGGGCTCATATTAGCTCCGATCCTAATGATCTTGCTGAAAGCCTTATATGATCAAGGCTATTTCCACAGGTGGATCCGTTTCCCGAAAGAGGAGTTCAACGTTTCTCCTTTTGCGCCTCAGCCTGAGACAGCAGCCGCTGCTCCTGAAGACGAAGTCCGTTCATAATCTCACCGAATAAAGTCGCCCCGCGATTGCGTAAGCCTGCCGGCTGGTCTTCGATCAGTACGGCAACCGCATAGCGCGCCTCTCCATCCGCAGGCCCGTAACCGACGAACCATTGGTCGTTACGGGCTTTTTGTTTGCCCGAAAGCTCCGCCGTTCCCGATTTGCCGGCAAGCGGCCACTTGGCGTTCCTCAGCGCATGCTCAGCCGTACCTTCCCGCACGACCGCTCTCATCCCTTCCCGGATCAGCCTCGCTGTTTGCGGTTCAATCTGGCCGTATTTAGAAGGGGCAGATTTCACGTTGATTGAAGCCATTAGCCCGCCGTCCGCATAACGGACCTCCTTCACTAACCTAGGGGAAAACACTTGTCCATTATGCAATAAAGTAACCGCCACGTTGGCTACCTGTAACGGCGTGACTCTCACATCCCGCTGCCCAATCCCTGTTCCCGTCCTCACTCCTCCATCCTGAGCGGTCTGTTTGTTAAGGAAAATCGATCCCTTCTCTTCCTCGCCAAGCAACCTTAACGGTTTGCCATCAATGAAGCTATCCGTTTGCCAGCCGACTTGCCGGCCGAAGCCCATCCGTTCCGCCGTAATTTGCAGCCACGCCGCATCCATCCGCTCTGCCAACCCGGCAAACACCACATTGCAAGATTGAGCATAGGCTTGCTCTAACGTAAGCTTACCGTGCCCGCCTTCTTTCCAGCATTTCAAGCCGTATTTACCGTAATGGCCGTCGCAATAGAACGTCTCGTCGAAGCTAGTTACTCCTGCTTCGATAGCGGCGGCTAGCGTCACCGTCTTGAATACAGAGCCAGGAGGAGCCGCCACGAGCGCATGATTCCGTTCATCCGCCTCGCTCGCACCAATATGATAAGGATCAAGACGCGGCAAGGACACCATTGCGAGGATATCCGCGTTGGTTGCATCCAAGACTACCGCTGCCCCTTTACTTATCCCGTATTTGTCCATGGCGTTCTGCGCGATTCGTTGAATATCCAAATCCAAAGTCGTAGTCACTTGAATCGGAAAATGCGGATTTTTCGGAGCTGAAATTCTCAGCCCCAACCCTTCTAAAGGATGCCTATTCGCATCCGTCATCTGCATGACCGTGGTCGGACCCCGTCCTTGTAGCAATCGATCCATCGATTTCTCCAATCCAGAGCCTCCAACCGGGCTCTTCAAGCTCATCCGATGTTTCGTCAGTCGATTCCCGTACAGCTGTTGAACCCGTTCCGGGTGCTGGGAAATGTAACCCACGGCATGAATAGGAGGAAAATCGGCAGAATATCGATTTACGAAAGGCACGACAGCAACGCCAAGCAGACGGGACCGTTCCGCGGCGTTAATCTGAAGTTTCGTCATATTGAGCGCACGGTCAGAATCTGCCCCGTTCCACGTATGGGGCTCGCGAAGACCGGCAAGCCATGCCTCTAGCGCGTTCTCTTCAACTCCTAGAGAAGAAGCTAACAATCGTAAGTCTTGATTAGAACCTCGAGGCTTCCCGTTAGCAGGGAATGCCGCCAGACTCTGGACGGTAACCCCCGTAAGAAGCCGTCCCTTCCGATCAAGGAATTGTCCGCGTCCGCTATCCAGCACTAGCCCGTCGGAATGCTGTAGGAACGCGCTTTGATTAAGCGAACCGCTTGCCGTTCTGGATCCACCGAAACCGAGCTGCAACCATGCTAATCTCGCACCCTCTATCCCGAATAAAATAGCGATAAATAACAGAACGTGAAAAGTTCTTATCGTCCAATTTCGGCTCATAAGCCCCAACTCCTAATCCTACAATCTCCTTCCTTTATTATTTCCAAATAACTACAAATAAAAAGCAGACAGGAGTAACCCTGTCTGCTTAGCAAATCTATGAATTTGTATTCCGGCCTCTAACACCCGTTATACGATTAAGATACGGTAAAACGACTTAACGACTCGCGTAATTGTCCGGATACGGATTCCAGTCGATTGGACAATTGGACTAAACCGTCGCTAATGTTCAATTGCTCGTTGCTGAGGGAAGCTACTTGCTCGGATGTAGCGGATGCTTCCTGAGCGACCGCGCTCACGTTGCTCATCGCCATGGACAATGTCGTTTGCGCATCTTCCAGATGACGAACGGAATCCGTTGCCGATTCTAACCGCTGCACGAAGCTACCCATGTTATCTTGTACGATAACGAAAATCTGATTCGCTTCCCGTACGGATTCGATCTGTTCTTTGAAAATCGGGTACGCATCGGAAAGCACGTTAACGGTTTCATCGATTTCGCGTTGAATATTTTCTACGATTCCTCCAACGACGCCGATTGACTCGCGGGTTTGGTCTGCCAGCTTGCGGATCTCGTCGGCAACGACCATGAAACCTTTCCCTGCAGTCCCTGCCCTCGCCGCTTCAATCGTCGCGTTCAAGGATAAGATATTGGTTTGCTTGGCCATATTGCCTAATACGTCTAAAATTTTGCGGATAGAACGTGTGCTATCTTTCAATTTATCTACTTTTCCAACCATGGAACGAGTCATTTCTTCCGTCTGACCCGTCTTCTCGATCAAGCTTCCCATGTACACGGAACCTTTGCGACTAGCTTCCTCGACTTCGTTAGCCGAATTCCCCATCTCGACGTTGGAGTTGATGACCGAAGTAACTTGTTCGCCAATTTGGACCGTCAAATCTGTCCCTTTCTCCGACTCGACTGCAAGATTAGTTGCCCCATTGGCGATTTCTTCCGTCGCCACGGCAATTTCCTTGGCTGCGCTAGCCGTCTTGCGAGAAGAGTCCGTTAACGCACCGGCCGTCTCGAGCACTTCTTGCGCGGACTTGTTCGTCTGACGAACTAGCCCGGTGATTTCTTCCATCATCCGATTGAAGCTATCGGACACTTGGCCGATCTCGTCTTTCTTGCGAATGGTTGAACGCACCGTCAAGTTCCCGCGTTCCCCTTCGTTCATCAACGTTCTTAATTGACCAAGCGGACGGCCAACCGACAACATAACGATTAATCCGATCCCTCCGGCAATAAGCGCAGCAACAAAGGTCATAATCCATGTTAAGTTGCTAATCGCTTTAGCGTCCTTCACTAGTGAAGCTACGGGAATATTCCCGATCAACTTCCAACCGTTGAGCTCCATTACGCCTGCCGATGACAATGTTTTCGTTCCGTCCATGCTAATTGTAGCGGTACCCGTATCTCCCGGGACTTCATATTCGTACTTTGATCCCCATTTTTTCTCGTCAGGACCGTAGATCATCGTACCGTCGGGGGAAATGATATAGGAAGAACTATTCTCGCCGAAGTTTACAGTTTTCATCTGTTCATCCAACGTTTTGGCTTTGATCTCAAGAATCAAATAATACGGCTTGCCTTGGTTAATCATACGTCCTAACGCGAAAGTAGGGACATTACGACCTCCATCCAAGCCTGAAGCCATCGTCGAATTCCATACCGCCTTGCCGTTCGCATCCGCGATCGTTTTGAGGAACGGTAATTTCAGAAATTCTTCCTTGTTGATCGAACCGCCAGTAGTCATGACCTGACCAGCCGCATCGGCCGGGATCAACGATATCGATTCGTAACTGCTGTCCGCCATAGCAATGCTGCTCATCTTCTCGGTAAGCTGTCTGGACAAGTCGAATCTCTCGTAATCGTCTTCCGAAATCGACATCGAACTTAAGAACCCGATAAACTTGGAGTCCGTAATAAATTGTAACGATTGACGTTCGTAACCTTTCAGGAGCAACGCAATTTTACCTGCCGTCTGTTCCGCGGTCTGACTGCTGGAATCGGCAACCTTCTTCTGAATAATCGAACTAGACTTCGAGTAAGAGAACCAGCCTAATGAAAGTACGCATGCGAGAATACTGCTGAAGATGAGTAGAAAAAGCTTCATCCCAACAGAACGAATAGGGTTCTCCACCTTTGTTTCTTTCAGCTTGTTACCAAAGTTTTTTGTTAAACCGCTTACATTGCGGACCGATTTCTTCCAATTTCCGCTTCCCAATTTCTCACGCCACGATTTATCCATCTGCTATGACCCTCCAACTATGTAGTGACGACTGACCTGCGGCAGAAAAAAACTTGCCGAAAAAGTATACATAAAGTATATCGGTCGCAAGGGCCGCAACGTTTACTTTAATGTAACAATTCGACAAGTATAATTATATTTCCTCTTGTTTTTTAAAAAATTTTTAATCCAACCGTTTGCGCATTAGATCTAGCGGCCTAACCGGATGCACCGTTTTTAAACAAACCTTCTGCAAAGGATGTCGAGCGACGGTCAAAGGATTACCCACTTCATCCGTTAAATCGGCTATCTGCTGAATGAATTGCCTGCCCCCCGGACCGAAAAACTCCACTTCCATTCCCGGACGAAACGGACTGCGTTGCTGTACGGTAGCGATTCCGGTCTCTTCATCATAATCCGTCACCACCGCGGCGAAATCATAAGGTGCCGGCTTCTCTTCGGCTTCGTAAATATGCTCTCCCGCTCCCGGAACCTCATAGAAAAAACCGGTGTTCAAAGGACGGTTGGCAGCTTTACCAATATCCTCTACCCATTCCGGGCGGAGATGATAGCCTTCAGGATCGGCCATATATGCGTCAATGGCTTGACGATATACGTTTACGACCGATGCTACGTAATGAATACTCTTCATTCTCCCCTCGATCTTGAAGCTGTCCACGCCCGCATCGATCAGATCAGGAATATGCTCGATCATGCACAAGTCTTTGGAGCTCATCGTGAAAGGATTTTGCCCCGGCTCCATAACAGATTGCTCGTCCGCGTGAAGATCGTATTTCCAACGGCATGACTGACAGCACCCGCCGCGGTTCGAATCCCGGTCCGTGAAATGATTGGACAGCACGCAACGACCGGATACGGAAGAACACATGGCGCCATGAATGAACACTTCAAGCTCGACGTCAACCCGTGCTTTCATCTCTCTGATTTCATTCATTGTCGTTTCACGGGCAAGCACGACGCGCGGCAATCCTTCTTCCTTCCAGAATTGAACGGCTTGCCAGTTCATCGTCGATTGTTGCGTGCTGAGATGAACCTCCAGCTTCGGTGCGTACTTCTGCGCGGTTTCCACAATGGCCGGATCAGCGGCGATGATAGCGGCAATTCCCGCGTCCTCAAGCTGTTTGAGATACTCCGCTACGCCTTCCAAATCCTCTTGGTGGGCATATATGTTCGTAGCAACGAATACTTTAGCGCCGTATCGGGCCGCATACTGCACTCCCTCGCGCATTTCCTCGAAGCTGAAATTATCGGCATTCGAACGCAAACCGTATTTCTGTCCTCCGATATATACGGCATCGGCGCCGTAATGTACGGCGAATTTCAGCTTCTCCAAGCTACCCGCGGGCGCCAACAGCTCCGGTTTGTCAAGCCGGTTTCTCTTCCCTTTAAGTCGCGGGGCATCCTGCGTTAAAGTTTGGTTCATCCTGATTACCTCCTTTGTGGAGCTCATCTTAGTAAACTTGTTCCTTATACAAAAATCCGAATCCTAGCTCTCTCTCGGGATTTTGTAGCTTCTGAATATCCGCGAGCCATTTCGGATCGAATCGATAGCGTTCGGGGTTGCTTCCCCATAGATCCAGCGCTTGCCGATAACTTCTCAACACGGCTAAGTTATATGGTTCCGATTTGAGCAAGGGTTCCACATACAAACTGTTCACGCCGGCTTGAATAAGCTCCGGAAGAGCCTCCAGTAGGCATATGTCATCCGGGCTCATAACATGAGTCCCATTGTCATCCTCGTAGACGGGAAATTTCTCATCCGGACGCTCGGCTTCGACTAAGAACAAACCTTTGTCCGCTCCTTTACGAATAAGCGTCGCTTCTCTGCCAAGGTGCTCCAAATAACTTTGCACTAAATTTCGATGAGAATGATAAATGTTCGTCATTCCATGAATTTGAATTTGGATTTCCATCGCTGCTTTTTGTTTCAGGTCCACGATTTCTTCTTCGTTCAGCTCTCTTGCGACGACGGCCCTAGAAGCTCCGCGGCGCCCCCAATAAGATGCGGCGGACGAATTCGTCCCGGTCATCTCCGCATTCCAGAACATGGTCAGACCAGGTGCATACTGCCTCACGTTCATTAATACCGCCGGATCTCCGAATACGATTGCATCCGCCCCTGCGTCCTTCAACAGTTGGAGGTATTCCGGAATCCATGCCAATTCGTCATTTCGAAAAAGCTTATTCATATTCACGTAGGCTTTCGCGCCTAGCCGGTGAACAGCGGCGACGACATCCTTCAACTGATCCGAAGTAATCTCGCCTGGCTGCCTCATGCCAAAACGCGATTCGCCGATTAATATCGCCGTCGCGCCTGCTTCAATGTATTTTTCCGCCTGTTCCAGGGAAGCGGCGGATATTAGCAATTCGGGAGTTAAGGCTGTAATAGGGATACACCTCCGGGAAATCTTCGACCCGGCTCGCCTGTCCGCGGTACCCTCAGGTACGTCGAACAAGCTAGCCGGGCCGGAGCGCGTTTTATAAAACGCGTCTTTATTGTTTATTTAACGTTTTTCTCGCTTAACTGGATGTTTTTCTGATGTTGCTTGTAAGTAACCGCGAACAGATGGGTATTAGTTCCGTCTTTTTTGGTTACGTAATAGAAATAATCGGTTTTCTCCGGGTACAACGCCGCTTCGATCGACTTCAAACTCGGCGTTGCGATCGGACCAGGCGGAAGCCCCGCATTCAAGTAAGTATTGTACGGGCTATTTACCTTCAGGTCAACCTCGAGTAAACGTTCCTTTTGCTTGTCGAGCAAATATTGAATCGTCGCGTCGATTTGAAGCGGCATCTTCTTCTTCAGACGGTTCTGGATGACGCTTGCAACGATCGGCCGCTCTTCATCCACGACGACTTCACGCTCGACGAGCGAGGCGATCGTCAGCAATTGATGAACGGTAAGTCCGCGTTCCTCCAGCGTGCTCTGCCAGTCTTCCGGCAATTGGTCGAGCTTATGGTCAAGTTCGGCAAGCATCCGATTAATAATATCGCCTTCCGTGCTACCGCGCTTCATCTCATACGTCTCAGGGAATAAATAACCTTCTAGCGGGAATCTTAGGCTATTATCGTTAGGAAGAGCTTTAGTCCATAGAGATCCTGTCCACTGTTCAGGTTTTGCGGCTGCTTCAAGAAACTTGGTTTTGTCGATGCCCGCGGTTTCCGCCAGCCTTGCCGCGATTTGCTGTACCGTGAATCCTTCGGGAATCGTGAACCGAATCGTTGCCCCGGCGACGATATCTCCCGAATTCAGCTTCGCTACGATCTCTTGCCGGCTCATACCGGGAGTAAGCTCGTATTCGCCAGCTTGGAAACGGGAACCTTCTCCTTCGAGCTTTAACCATCCGCTAAAAAGAAACGCGCTGCGTATAAGTCCGTTTTCTTCCAGCATTTCTGCAACTTTCTGCGCTCTCATCCCAGAATTGATCGTGATTTTAACCGGTGTAGCAGAAGCTTTAGCCGGACGCAGTCCATTCCATAAATAGAACAAGACACCGCCAAGCACGGCTAATACTAACCCCAACGCGATAAGAAAGGACCATAGCAAGACGCGCGGCTTACGGCGCCGAATTGGCGGTACCGATGTCGTCCTGGCCGTTGTTCCTCCTTGCGAAGCTTGAGGGGCCGGAGCATCGTTCCGCTGAACGTCGGAGCGTTGTGCGGATGCGGACCTCGTCATGCGGGAATATCCGGTCGTTTCCGTAGCTGCCGCCGTCTCGCGCGTCCCCGTCGCCTTGTCGTTATCGCCTTCAATCTTATCGCCGTATATGGATTTCCAACCCGATGTCGGCTCATCATCTCTACTCACGTTATGTCCCCTCCAGCAGCCCCTTTTTCGTGAAAAAGAGCGGTCGCCCGCTCTCATCACTTACAACTTAAGGCTGGTCGTCACTGCCAAATTGAGAATCGTCGAACGCTTCTTCGACAAGTTCCCACTCATCTACATTCGTAACGGTTTCAAGCTGAGCTTCTCCGTCCGCGTTCGCTACGATCTTGAATACTTCAATCTCATCCTCTTGCTGCATCTCTTTGGACTGAAGAATAGCGTAATCGCTGCCGTTCACGGTAAGTTCGGCCAATATTCGATAGATTTGGCCCGTTCCGTCTTCGTCATGCAATTCCACTTGATCGCCATAAGCTTGTCGCAACGCGGAAAGCTCTTTGCTCCCGTTGTCATTGTTAGTCATTTACTTTCCTCCCGAAGGTTAGCGCAACGGCATAATTAGCCCTTGTCGCCTTCCGCTTCGTCGAATTCGCCGATCAACGTATTGAACGTTTCTTCGACCATATCCCATTCGGCTTGATCTTCGATCGGATAGAGCTTGATTTCGTCGTTCTCTTCATCGTAACGGAACGCGAATACTTCTTGCTCCTCGTCTTCCTCGTCCGCCGGAACGACCATTAAATACTTGCGGTCCGTTCCGTCGTCCAGCTCGAAGCGCATGATGACTTCGAACGCTTCATCGTTGCCTTCATCGTCTGGAATATAAATAATTTCCGCTTCTTCTTCGTTGTTCAAAATGTCCGTCATGGACGATTCCCTCATTTCGATATCGAATCCAGATAGCTCTGCAGCAATATAGCCGCGGCCATCTTGTCGATGACTAGTTTGCGTTTGCGTCTGCTTACGTCGGCTTCCAGCAAAGTGCGTTCTGCGGATACCGTAGTCAGCCTTTCATCCCAAAGCTGGACAGGTAAGGATAGTGTCTCCTTAAGCTTCTCAGCGAATGCGATGCAATTTTCCCCACTCGGGCCGACTGTTCCATTCATGTTCTTCGGAAGTCCTACGACGATGGACTCCACTTCGTATTGTTTGATCAACTCGACAATGCGTGCCATCGGATCGGCGACGACCTTCTGGTCGATCACTTCCACGCCTTGAGCGGTCCACCCGAACAAGTCGCTCATCGCTACGCCGATACGTCTTTCCCCATAATCCAACCCCATGATGCGCATAGATTAACGGTTCTGCTGAAGATAGAAACGTACGAGTTCTTCGATAAGTTCGTCGCGTTCCTTCTTGCGGATCAGACTGCGCGCATTGTTATGACGCGGAATAAAGGCAGGATCTCCGGAGAGCAAATAGCCGACGATCTGATTGATCGGATGATATTCTTTCTCCACTAAGGCATCATGTACCGTAAATAAAATATCGCGGGATGATACTTCATGAGGATCCGCTACGACGTCAAATTTGACGGTCATGTCCAAATGATTGTTGTCCGACGAGCTCATCTCCAGCACCTCGCTTTCACTGACAAACTCTTTAGCACTTGTATTCATAATAACATAATCTCTGGTGGACAGGAAATTAGTGGTGCTGTTTAGATTTTCGACAATCCGGGAGTCCAGTGAACTAACTCTCTCCAGCCGCATCCTCTCCGCCCATTGCCTTGATTAGACTAGAAGGAGGCAATGGGCTCCAAGAGGCGGACGTAAACTCTTACGAGAGCTAGTTCACTTCCCTCCCTAAGGTCGAAAGCTTCCAAACCATAATTACCTTAGGACAATTGAGCCAAAACCAACTGTTCGGCAGCGGCTAGAGCTTCGGACAGCTTGGACGGGTCTTTACCGCCGGCTTGGGCAAGCTCCGGCTTGCCGCCGCCACCGCCGCCGCAAATCGCTGCGATATCTTTGATCAGCTTGCCTGCGTGCAGGCCTTGCTTCACGAGATCGGACGTTACCGCGACGACCAAGTTGACTTTGTCGTCCGAGGTCGAACCGAGTACAAGCACCGCTGAACCGAGCTTCAGCTTAAGCTCGTCGGCCACGCCGCGAAGGGCATCCATGCCGCCTGCGTTTACTTCGGTCGAGAGAAGCGTAAAACCGCCGACCGTCTTCGCTGCCGAGACGAGGTCTGCAGCTTCCAAGCGGCTGAGCTTGCCTTGAAGCGATTCATTGTCGCGTTGCAGCTGGCGGACTTCGCCTTGAACAGCCTCGATTCGCTTAGCGACATCGTTTACGCCGCATTTCAATTGCGCGGCTGCGCCTTTGAGCACGTTCAACTGATCATCGAGATAATTGTAAGCGTTCCTGCCTGTGACCGCTTCGATCCGACGAACGCCTGAGCCGATACCGCCTTCGCTGACGAGCTTGAACAGCCCGATCTGGGAAGTGTTGCGAACGTGGCAACCGCCGCATAGCTCCAAGCTATAATCGCCTACGCGAACGACGCGGACGATATCGCCGTATTTTTCTCCGAACAAAGCCATAGCGCCAAGAGCCTTTGCTTCCGCAATCGGCTTGAAGCTGATGTCCAGCTCCGTTCCGATCCAGATTTGCTCGTTCACGCGACGCTCGACTTCCGCAAGCTCTTCGGGCGTAATCGCGCCGAAATGCGAGAAGTCGAACCGTAAACGTTCCGGATCCACAAGCGATCCCGCTTGGTTAACATGCTCGCCGAGCACGTCTTTCAAAGCTCTGTGCAGTAAGTGGGTAGCCGTATGGTTACGCACGATGTCGCTGCGTTCGGAAGCGTTAACGGAAGCCGTTAACGTATCGCCGACTCGCAGGAGGCCGCTCGTAACGACGACTTGATGGACCGATTGGCCGTGAGGAGCTTTGCTCAAGCCATTCACGTTCGCTTGGATCCCTTTGCCGAATAGAACTCCGCGGTCGCTCACTTGCCCGCCGCTCTCTGCGTAGAACGGCGTCCGATCTAGAACGACCAGCACCTTGTCATCTACGCCGGCTACGTCTACGAATTGATTATCCGCTACGATAGCGATAACGCGCGACTCCGCCGTCAAGCCTTCATAGCCAACGAATTCGCTCTTCTCGGTGTAGTCTGCCAACGGACCGCCTTGAACCTTCATGCTGTCCGTCTCTTGGCGTGCCGCGCGAGCGCGATCGCGCTGTTCTTGCATCGAAGAATCGAAGCCTTCCCGATCGACGGTCATGCCTTGCTCCGTCGCGTAGTCTTCCGTCAGATCGAACGGGAAGCCGTACGTATCGTATAATTTGAAAGCATCCGGACCGGAGATGACCGTCCTGCCACTGGCGCGAGCTTTGTCGCATAGATCCGCCAAGATAGCCAATCCGTCGGACAGCGTCTCATGGAAGCGCTCTTCTTCCGTGCGGATAACTTTCTCGATAAACTCGCGTTTCTCCAGCACTTCCGGATAGTAGACACCCATGATTTCGCCTACCGTAGGCGTTAGCTCCCATAAGAACGGACGATCGATTCCGATCACTTTGCCGTAACGAACCGCGCGGCGGAGCAACCTGCGAATGACGTATCCGCGTCCTTCGTTCGAAGGAAGAACGCCGTCACCTACGGAGAACGCAACCGTACGAATATGGTCGGCGATCACTTTCAGGGCAACGTCATGCTCTTCGTTCGTTTTGTATTTTACGCCTGCGATAGCGCTGGCGCGCTCGATCAGAGGCATGAACAAATCGGTGTCGAAGTTCGAATCCACGTCTTGCAAAATCGAGGCAAACCGCTCGAGGCCTGCGCCGGTATCGATGTTTTTGTTCGGAAGCGGCGTATAGCTGCCGTCTTTGTTATGGTTAAATTGCGAGAAAACAAGGTTCCATACTTCAAGGAAACGCTCGTTCTCCCCGCCCGTCGTGCAATCGGGATCGGATAGATCGCCATACTTATCTCCGCGATCATAGAAGATTTCGGTACAAGGACCGCATGGACCTTCGCCGATATCCCAGAAATTGTCCTGCAACTTGACGATACGCTCAGGCGGAAGGCCGATTTTCTCGTTCCAGAAGCGATAAGCCTCTTCGTCCTCCGGATATACCGTAACGGACAGCTTTTCCGGATCAAATCCGATCCATTCCGGTCCTGTCAAGAATTCCCAAGCCCAAGTGATCGCTTCTTCCTTGAAATAATCGCCGATGGAGAAATTGCCCAGCATCTCGAAAAACGTGTGATGGCGGCGCGTTTTGCCTACGTTCTCGATGTCGTTCGTACGAATGCACTTCTGGGAATTCGCGATTCTTGGATTTTCCGGCTTCACGCGTCCGTCGAAATACGCTTTCAGCGGTGCCATGCCGGCATTAATCCATAACAACGAAGGATCGTTATGCGGAACGAGCGGCGAGCTCGGTTCGATCTTATGGCCTTTGCTTTCAAAAAACGCTAACCATTTGCTACGAATTTCTGCTGCTTTCATCGGTTTCATTGGGGTAATCCTCCTCATAATCGTCCAAAAAAATAAAAAAACGCCCCTAAAAATCAGGGACGAAAATTTTCGCGGTACCACCCTGGTTATTGTATCCGAAAGATACAATCTCCTCATGCAGCGATAACGGCCTTCGCCGGCGGACTTGAATCCGCACTCCGAAACGAGCTTCCTTCGCCCTTCGCATCGAAGATTTTCTCAGCCATGTCGCTGATCCCGCCCTACGGCAAGCTCGCAACATGAAATCTTCTCTCTGATTACGCGGTCTGCAAAGTACTTATGTTCCGTCAACGTGTTGCTAATATGATGATCATACAAATTATAGACAACGTATTTCGACGCTGTCAAACGGTTTTTCTATGGATATAGTAGGCGGACACATGTTGAACGACGACTTTCAACGCGGCATAGAAAGGAACTGCCAGGATCATCCCCACTACTCCCGCCAATTGCCCTCCGATAAGCAGCACCAAAATAATCGTCAAAGGATGCATTTTCATCGATTTTCCAACAACCTGCGGGCTGATGACGTTGCTCTCTAAGTTCTGGCAAATCATGTTAACGATAATAACCATGAGCACCATTTTCCACGAAATCGTCGTCGCCATAATCAGAGCTGGGAACGCTCCGAAGAACGGCCCTAGGTAAGGAATAATGTCGAACAGGGACACGAACCCGGCCATTAAGAGCGGATAAGGCATTCCAATGATCAAGTAACCGATATAGGCAAGCACTCCAATACAGAAGGAAACGATAAGCTGTCCGCGTATATAGCTTCCTAATGCCGTGTCTATTTCCTTCATGAGCCTAACCGCGTGTTTGCGTCTGGTTCGTGGGATATATTTCAGCGCGGCACGTTCGAATACGTCTAAGTCCTTCATCATGTAGAACGCAAGAAAAGGAACTATCATCGCAATGAACAGCACGTTCACTACGGCACCGATATTGTTAAGAAAGTCGGCGATCCGTTGTTCGATTTGTTTCTCCATCGTGCTAATCGATCGATTAATCCCATCCCTGACGGTTTCCGGCAATACGTTGTTGTTATTGAAATGATCGACAAGGCTTTGCGCCTTCATCGTCAAATCCGGCATCCGTTCATTCAGTTCCTCTACCTGATTCATGAACATCGGAATGACGTTCATTAGGATGACGACGGACACCGAAATGAATACCGCATAGATGAGCAGAACCGCTGCCGTACGAGGCACTTTACGGTCATGAAGCATATTAACGATCGGGTTAAGCGTATATGAGATCACCATCGCGACGAGGAAAGGCGTCAATACCGCCTTCAGAAAATCATAGACGGACATGAGCATGGGACGTACGAGGACGACAAGAAACAATACGACCAAGATCAAGATCGTATAAATAAGCGCGGTAAACAACCGACTCTGCGTCATCCGGCTCATCTCTCCATCTCCCCCCGAGCAAGCGCGCCTCTTCCCTTCATTCCCAATTAGTATATGTACTTGTCCCGACCCGTAAACCAAAGGAAACAAAAAAGCACTCCGACCTCCCGTTTGGGAGCATCAGAGTGCTAATCGCTTTCGTCTTTACATTCCGTTCGCATGGATCTGAACCGGCATAGTTTCCTCGAAGAACAAGTCGTCCAGCGAGCTTAACGTGCCGTCCTCTTCCACTTGATACACCGACATCTTCTCACCGTTCACCGTTAGTTCGATAAAGCAGCTCCAACAGTAAAACTGGTGGGAACCGATTTTTCCAATATCTTTGGAGCTGCAATTCGGGCATCTCATCATCCGTCTTCACCTGTCACTTTCCAAGTATGGTCTCTCGTAAGTATCCGCTCGTAAGAAGCCGGTACCAGTATGGCATCCTCGCCCAAAATAATATTCTCAGGCGCCTCCGGCAGAAACAATTTCCGCCTTCCCTCGAATACGTCCGCGAGAAAACCATCCGTTAACTCATATCCTAATATTTGTGTACCCTCAGACGGTTGAAAATAAACGTCTGAGATTTCTCCTAAATGCCGTCCTTCGATCGTATATACCGACATTTCCTTCAATCGGATGACACCGGTGTGGAAAGTCCGCAGCAGCTGCTTGCTATCTAAAGTCGCAATGACTGTACTGTTGCGTATCAACAGGGCATCTTCACCGCAGTGAACGATATCTTCCCAATAAACCACCTTGGGCATTTTGCGAATTACGCCTGAACGGGTATATCTGTCTAAAATAACCCCGACCAGACTCCAAAATTCGTCAAACCAGAAATCCTTGACTTTGCCAACGCCCTTACCGTTTTCGAGAAGTACCGGCAGGCCGAGAATCCGTTGTACTTGGAACATAAACCGGACTCCTGACTATTTCAACGCGCCTGTTATCTATTACGCAAACGAGCTGAAATGGTTGCAGTTATTTTCGCCAAATTATCGGCTTCTTCTCTAGTATTGCCCAAACCGAAGCTAAAACGTACGGCAGATGACACTCTTTCGGAAGAAATGTTCATTGCCGTCAGAACATGCGAAGGTTTCAAGGAACCCGAGTTGCACGCAGAACCCCCCGATGCTGACACACCAGCCAAATCAAGATTCATCAGCATGCTCTCGGATGAAATGCCGGTAAAGCTTAAGTTGAGGATATGGGGAAGCCGTTCGGTAGGATGCCCGTTGATTATGAACCGATCTTCGCCAAGCTGCTCCGTTAACCTCTGAAGGACGGCCTCTCGAATGCTTTCGACATGGTTCCATCGAGTTTGAAGCTGATCGTAGGCAAGCTCCGCCGCTTTCGCGAAAGCAACGATTCCGGCAATGTTTTCCGTTCCGGCTCTGCGGTTCCGTTCTTGCGAGCCTCCGAATAACAACGGTTGAAACGGGGTTCCCTTGCGGACATAGAGTAGGCCAACGCCTTGGGGGCCGTTGATTTTATGGGCGGAAAGGCTGAGGAAGTCAATCGGCATTTCCTTAAGGTCAAAAGAAAGATAACCAAATGCTTGTACCGCGTCGACATGCATATAAGCTTTATGCTTGCGAGCCCATTCGCCGATTTCGGCAATCGGCTGTATAGTCCCGGTTTCGTTGTTTCCGGCCATAACGCTGACGATCGCCGTCGTGTCGTTAATGGCAGCTTGCGCGTCCGCTACTGCAACGCGACCAAATTCATCGACAGGCAATACCGTCAGAGAGAAACCTTGGGCTTCCAACTGACGGCATGCGTTCAATACGGCGTGATGCTCGACCGCCGTCGTGACGATTCCGTTGCGCCCGCGCTTACGTTGCGCTAGAGCCGCTCCGAACAAGGCGGAATTATCGCTTTCCGTTCCGCTCCCTGTAAAAATAAGCTCTGAGGGTTCGCAATGAAGATGAGTAGCAAAGACGTCTCTGGCCGATGTTATCCGTTCTCTGGCAGCTCTCCCGCTGCTGTGCAGGCTGGAAGCATTGCCAGGCCCGAACGAGGCAGCCTCGATGTAGGCTTGAAGAACTTCCGGACTCATCGCCGTAGTCGCCGCGTGATCGAAATAAATGGAATCCATGCCTTGCACCTTCTTGATAGGTAGTTCCTGACTTTTTGAATAAACCGTTAAATATAAAACATGTAGTTGTCTAGCTTGTCCTCGCCCTTAAAGGTAATCAGATCGTGAAGAGTCGTAGAATCGAGCACTTCCGCGATGCTATCCCTAATTCTCAGCCAGAGATCCCGCTTGGCCGGATCGTCTTCTTCCGTAAAATCAACGGGGCTGATCGGTCCTTCCAAGATGCGAATGACGTCTCCCGAGGAAATCGTTTCTGGATCTTTGGACAGAATATAACCGCCGTAAGCTCCTCTAACGCTTTTGACCAGTCCGGCGTTGCGTAATGGAGCGATCAGTTGCTCGAGATAATGCTCGGATAAGCCATTCTTCTCCGCAATGCTTTTTAATGAAATCGGCCCCTCGCCGAATTTAGCCGCAAGTTCCATCATGATCGTTAAGCCGTAGCGGCCTTTCGTCGAAATTTTCAAAAGAACACCCGCTTTCATGCCTTGAGCATAGAATAAGTTGCCTTATGTCTAATTCTCGTTGTTAAATGGGGGGTATCCCCATATTAAATCTATGTTATCACATCATCTCCCTTTTTGGTCAAAAAAAACGTGACATATTCATGAAAGAGCCCTTTAGATGTGAGAATTCTAAGGTAATATGCTAAAATAATAACGAATCAGATATGGTTTGCAGTAAGGAGAGATGAAAGATGATAGACAATGAGTCTGCTAATCCGTCATTGGATGAGCGATTTCCCGATCCGTCTAAGGTTCGTGTCGTAGTAGGCATGTCGGGCGGCGTGGATTCCTCGGTGACGGCGCTTATATTGAAAAACCAAGGCTTCGACGTAATCGGAGTGTTCATGAAAAACTGGGACGATACGGACGAGTTCGGCGTATGTACCGCGGAAGAAGACGCGGAAGACGTTCGCCGCGTATGCAACCAAATCGGAATCCCTTACTATACGGTTAACTTCGAAGAGGAATACAAAGACAAAGTATTCGAATACTTCCTTGAAGAATACCGCCGGGGAAGAACTCCTAACCCCGATGTCATGTGCAACCGCGAGATCAAATTCGGCGAGTTCCTGCAAAAGGCATTGGATTTGGGCGCGGAAGTCATTGCCACCGGTCACTATGCCCGCGTCGAGCTTCGGGAAGGCAAATACGAGTTGTTGCGGGGCGTCGATACAAACAAAGATCAATCGTATTTCCTCCATGCCCTTAACCAATCGCAATTGGCGCGCGCCATGTTCCCTATCGGCCATCTGAACAAACCGGACGTGCGCAAAATCGCGGACGAGGCCGGATTGGCAACGGCCAAGAAAAAGGACAGCACCGGCGTTTGCTTCATTGGAGAGCGCAATTTCAAGGAGTTTCTGAGCCAATATTTGCCTGCCAAGCCAGGCAATATGGTCGACCTCGTTACGGGCGATATTAAAGGACGCCATGATGGGCTTATGTATTACACGCTCGGGCAACGTCAAGGGCTAGGAATCGGCGGTTCCGGCAATGGCGAGCCTTGGTTCGTGGCGAGTAAGGACTTGGCAAGCAATACGTTGTACGTCGTTCAAGGGGATGCTCATTCCAGCCTTTACTCCGTTGCCTTAACCGCTACGGAAGTTAATTGGATTAGCCCTTCCCTGCCCGTTGAACCGATCCGATGCACCGCTAAATTCCGTTATCGCCAACCGGATCAAGGCGTTACATTAACTCCCCAAGGCAACGGAACTTACCATGTCGAGTTCGACGTTCCGCAGAAAGCGATCACGCCCGGACAAGCCGTCGTCTTCTATGATGGAGCAACTTGCCTAGGCGGCGGTACGATAGATCAAGTCCACATGTTGCAGCCTGCTGCTGTCGAATCAATATCCTAATGTTCAAACGACAAAAAAAGGGGCCGAGAGGCCCCTTTAATGTTTGTACGTTATGTTTACGGTCAAATGCTTAGCCTAAACGGTGCATTTCATCGTCGCTAATCTCGAAATTATGATAGACGTCTTGTACGTCGTCGTTGTCATCGAAAGCTTCCATCATCTTCAATAGCTTATCCGCGTTCTCGCCTTCGGCAGCTACCGTATTTTGCGGCAACCAACGAACTCCCGCCGTCTCGAACGAATAACCCGCCGCTTCAAGGTTGCTCTTCACGGTGTCGAAGTCTTCCGGTGCCGTCAGAATCTCGAAGCTATCTTCTCCTACGACTACGTCTTCCGCTCCGGCTTCCAGCATTTCCATCATGAAGCTATCTTCGTCCCGGTCGTCATCCTCATCGCGTGTAATGACTAGCAAACCTTTCTGATCAAACATGTAGGAAACGCAACCCGATTCCCCCATGTTTCCTCCGCGTTTACCGAAGATCGAACGAACGTCTGCCGCCGTGCGGTTACGGTTATCCGTCAAGCACTTCACCATGATGGCTACGCCGCCCGGACCATATCCTTCATACAGGACATCTTCGTAATCAACGCCGTCGGTACCGCCCGCCGCTTTCTTGATCGCTCTTTCAATATTATCAGCCGGCATTTGGATCGCACGCGCGCTTGCAATGGCGGATTTAAGTCCGGAATTGGCCTCAGGGTTAGTCCCGCCCCTGCGTGCTTGTACGTAAATCTCGCGAGCCAGCTTAACGAAACGATTGTTTTTGGCTTGGTCCGCTTTGCCTTTGCGACCAGCAAAAAGCTTGAATTTTGGCATAACCTTTACCCCCGAGTGACATTAGTATCAATAAAACCCAGAAATAGTGTACCATTATGCCGCCGACAAGGTCAAAGGAATAGACAATAAAACCCCTAGCAAGGGCTAGGGGTTTTACTGCTAATTCGTGATATGATAATAAGTCAACGCATCGCGCGACTTACAGTTTAACCACGTTAGACGCTTGTGGACCACGATTGCCTTGAGTAATTTCAAATTCAACCGCTTGGCCTTCTTCCAAGGTTTTGAAGCCGTCGCCTTGGATTGCAGAGAAGTGAACGAATACATCGTTTCCGTCCTCGATGGAGATAAAACCGTAGCCTTTCTCCGCGTTAAACCACTTAACTGTTCCTCTCAAATGAAAAACCTCCTAAAATCTCGCCGTCAAGCGGCGAATACGATAATTATAACCGAAATTACCCATTTTTGCAAGATAGACGGATTCGTCCATTATGCCAATTTAACCAGTCGTAGCAAGGGACTTTGGACTGGCGTGAAGGGTAATCCGCTAGGCAAATACTCTGCATGGGCAACATCCTCAAGCTCTCTCAAAATATCCGAAATGAAAGAGCAAGGCTCCCATTTCAAGGAAACTAAAGGATATATTCGCAACTCTCCGCCCGGGCGCAATACGCGAATCAACTCCGCTAACGCGTCTGCATGAAATTTCTCCCCGAAAGCGTCTGCGTATAGGAAAAGGAAATGGCTGCACAAGACCAAACCAAACGTATCTGTTTCAAACGGCAAGTTCGGAAGCGAGGCGGCCAAATACCTCGATCTCGCGTCTTCCTTGCGGAAATCTTCCGCGAAGAGCTCCAGGGATCGCTCTCTTAACTTGCGATGTTGTTCCAGGGAGCCGTAGAAGCTCCAGTCGAATTGATCCGAGATCGCCGCGAGTTTGGCGGTAGAAACCTCGATCTCCCGATATCCGGAAGCGATTACGCTCTCGGTGAGTCCTTCGTAGTAAGGATCAGCGGCATACGCGCTTACTCCCATGGCGTTAAGCTGGGCGGTAAACGATGACGCCCCTCCGGCGACATCGAGTACGGGCCCGGCATTCCAGTTCGTCTCGGAAAGATTGAACATCGCGCGATACTCCTCGAATGATCGGCAGGTCGATGCGACTCCGACTTGCGGGTAAGCTTGCAGCGCAGATTTGTTTTCCATTGTTTCGTTCTCCTCTCGGCTCGTCAATCTAAGACTCGGCTCAGCTCGTCTCTTCACATTCCCACTCACCATTACGAAGCAACTTATGCTTCTTTAAGGGTGAATTTGTAGTAGAATCCCATATATCTCATCTTATGTCAACCTATATTTTCCAGCGTTACGTTGATTTCTACGCCCATCTCTTCTATGATGAGAAAAACGGCACGCGATGCCTAGATCAGGAGAAGATTATGTTCACTAAACATACCGTCTATAAGCACGATAACTACAATATGCTGACTGTAGAAGTACAAGGAAAAACGCTCGTCGTAAGGGAAATATCCGATCAATGGGGCGAGATCTGCCACAAATTCGTTAGCCGTCCGGAAATGATGGATTGGGCCGAGAAAAGATTTCTGCCCGAAGATTTCCCCGATGGCGAAGAAGGTCTCCGCGCTACGATGGAGAAAATGAAAGACATCTAATCGCAAACCGCGGGGAAGGAGTTGCGTGCTTTTATGAACTCGGAGTCGAATATCATTTTCATCATTGCATCCTTTAGCTTAGCCGTAGTACTCATTCTGTCCCGGGAGCGTATCCCCGGGCCTCTGCGTCGTCCCATGGCGATCCTATCGATCCTATTCGTGCTCTTCGCCTTCTTCCTAATTGTCTATAGCTTCGTTCGGTTAGGCACATAGCGGCAGGTGAACTGATAATGCGCCTTGGTAAGGACATACTATTCCGGTAACTCATTCCGTTCCCGGAGGCGCTCTATGAAGATTTTCGCTATCTCGCTCTCCGCCACTGCAGTGGTGATTTCGATTCTATGCACCGTCGCGACGACTAACGCCACTTTCGCGACAACCAGAATTTCAATTGCGGAAAATGATTCTAACCCTAGTCCAATAATCAGGAGGTTGAGCTCTCCCATGAGTCAAGTTGCCAAAAGAAAAGAAGTCCTGCAGGAAAATCGTTGGAAATTGGAAGATTTGTATCCGAACCAAGCCGCTTGGGACGCCGAATTCAAACGCGTCAAAAGCGAGCTCGGTGAAATCTCGGCCTATCAAGGCAAGCTTCAGGACGCGGCGTCCATCGCCCGCTGCTTCGCGCTGGAGGATGACCTTTCTCTCTTGACCGAGCGCCTCTACGTGTACGCCAACATGCGCCATCATGAAGATACGGCAGAGCCAAGCTATCAAGCATTGTCTGAGAAATCCAAAAAGATAAGCGTTGAAGTTAGCGAAGCCACTTCTTTCATTACCCCGGAAATACTCAGCTTATCCGAGCAACAATTGACGGACCTTATCGCGGATCCCGCTTTGGCCAAATATAAGCGTACGCTGGAAGAGATGCTTCGTCAGAAGCCGCATATATTATCCAAGAATGAAGAATCGCTGCTTGCACAAGTAGGCAACGTCTCGCAAGCTCCCGGTACCATATTCGGAATGCTGAACAACGCCGATCTTAAGTTCCCGAAAGTGAAAAACGAAAAAGGCGAAGAAGTCGAACTTACGCATGGCCGCTACATTCAGTTTCTGGAGAGCAAAGATCAGAACGTTCGGCGGGAAGCTTTCAAAGCGATGTACGATACTTACGGCAAATGGCGTAACACGTTGGCTTCTACTCTGAATGCCAACGTTACCAAAAACATATTTTATGCGAAAGCCCGCCACTATCCATCGGCATTGGAAATGTCGCTTTTCGGAGATAATATTCCGCAATCCGTATACGACAATTTGATCTCGACGATCCATGAGTATTTGCCGCTCATGCACCGGTACATGGATTTGCGCAAAAAGCTGCTCAAGCTCGACGAGCTACATATGTATGATCTGTTCGCCCCGCTTGTCGAAGAGTTCGATATGGAGATCTCCTACGAGGATGCGAAGAAAAAAGTATACGAAAGCCTCGCGCCTCTTGGAGACGATTACCGCAAAGTGCTGCAAGAAGGCTTCGACAGCGGCTGGATCGACATCTACGAGAACGAAGGCAAGCGTAGCGGAGCTTACAGCTGGGGTGCTTTCGGCACGCATCCGTACGTTCTCTTGAACCATAATGACAACCTGAACAGCATGTTCACGTTGACGCACGAGATGGGTCATGCGCTGCATTCTTATTATTCCGACAGTCACAATGAATATCGCGACGCGCAATATACGATATTCCTAGCGGAAGTAGCTTCCACGCTGAATGAAGCGCTGCTCATGAACAACTTGCTGGAAAAGTCGACGGATCCGAAGGAAAAAATGTACCTTCTCACTTATTACGCCGACCAGTTCCGGACGACCGTATTCCGTCAAACGATGTTCGCGGAGTTCGAGAAAATCATCCACGAGAAAGCGGAAAGCGGCGAAGCGTTAACACCGCAGGAGCTCAGCTCGATCTATTATGACTTGAATTTGCGTTATTACGGCAAGGGCATGGTCGTTGATAAGGATATCGAAATGGAATGGGCTCGTATTCCGCATTTCTACAACAGCTTCTACGTGTACAAATACGCAACGGGTTTCTCCGCCGCGACGAGCTTCGCCAAGCAAATCCTGGACGAAGGAAAGCCTGCGGTCGATCGCTACCTCGGCTTCTTGCAAAGCGGCGGCAAAGATTACTCCATCAATATCCTGAAGAAAGCCGGAGTCGATATGTCGACGCCGGAACCTATTCGCCAAGCGATGAGCGTATTCGAAGGGCTTATTGAACAAATGGAGCAATTGACGAAGTAAAAGCAATATCAATCTCGTGGGAGATTGCGTTCCTTGCCACTCGAATCCTTCTCCCTCGCCTTCCAGCATCCCGTTAGCGGCTTAAACACGCTTGATCGGCTCTTGCCTACTTCGCATGGCACGGCAAGCAGCACGCGGCTCATATCACGTCCTTAAGGCAACGCGAGGGCTGGTAATCGAGCTGAAATACGTAGAGGCTGTCTCATAAGTCATTTATGAGCAGCCTCTTTTTGTTATAGATCAGAGTCACAACAATGCGGGATCGAGCAAAATCGAAAAATTATATGTCCAACAATACCCGCCAAGCTGCCAGCCGATCATCGAAACCTCTGTAATCCTTCGTGGGGATCGGGCTCGTCGAAGGCAGGCGAAGCAGCTTTCTTCCCATGATTTCCGGGTGCGAACCGTAATGCTTCTTCAGCTCCGAATACGATTTCGTGCCGTTGCAGACAAGAGCTTCTACATTGGGATATTGGGCTAGCAACCCCGGAAGATCATTCGGGACGGCCCCCTTGATGTCGCTGTCCAGGCTCCCTTCCCGCTCGCAGCTCGCGATGACGTCCCACAAGGCAACCCCGTGATCCATTGCGAATCGGAGTCTCTCTTCATACCCCGTATCCGGCCTCCTGCCCTCCCCGAACAACGCGTACACGATCGGCCACAAATAATTGCGGGCGTTCCCGTAATATTGTTGGGATCTCAAGGATGCGACGCCCGGCATGCTACCCAGGATCAATATTCGCGAGCCGGTATCGATAACCGGCGGAAATGAGGAAACGATCAAATCGGTGCCCTCCCCTTCGCTTTGCTCCACCTATTTTCTCATGAATCGTTCCGAAAAAACAAAAAAGCGCGAATCTCTTTAGGAGAAGGCGCTAGTTCGTTCGTATTGAAGATTTCCCACTTAGCCTTTAACGCCACCCGCGGTCAATCCTTCGATGATCGTTTTTTGCAAGAACGCGTAGATAACCAGAATTGGCAATACGCTAATTACGATACCGGTAAATACCAAGGGATAACTCGTTTGGAACGCGTCGCGGAAACCGACCATTCCGGTCGGGAGCGTGCGCAAGTTGTCCTTGCTAATGAAAAAGTTCGAGAGCAAATATTCGTTCCAGTTTCCTAGAAGGTTAATGATAAATACCGTTACGAGTGCCGGTACAGTCAACGGAAGGATAATTCTAAAGAAAGATCCGATAACCCCTAGCCCGTCCACAATTGCCGCTTCTTCCATTTCCTGAGGGATAGCCTTCATGAAAGCGACGATAAGCAATACGCTGAACGGCAACGCCCCCGCCGTATAAGGCAAGAACAAGGCCCAGTGGGTGTTGAGGATTCCCATTTTCTGAACAAGAATATATTGCGCGATAAACAGTACGTTACCCGGTATGAGCATCCCCAGCAAAATAAACTGATAGATGATCTTGCTCATACGTTTTAATCTCATGCGGGCGATGGCATAAGCTGTCATTGCGGAAAGCAGGATAGCAGCAACGGCAGCCGACAAGGATAGATAGGCGCTGTTAAAGAAATAACGGCTGATTTTCGCTTGCGACCAGGCATCCGCGAAATTCTCGAACATCAGCTTTTTCGGCAAACCGAATGGCGCAGTTACGATCTGATCGTTCGTTTCTTTTAAGGACGAGAGCAACACGAACACGAAAGGAAACAAAATAATGAATACGTAGACGATCAGCACGAGATGGGGCAAGACTTTTTTTATGACTTTAGGCATCAGTACTCGACCCTTTCCTGCCTTCTGGCAAACACGATTTGGTAAATCGCCGTCAAGAGCAAGGCGATGGCGAAGATCATGATGGAGAGGGCGGTGCCATAACCATATTCACCGTACTTCATCGCTTTATTGACCATATAAGAAGCCATAACTTCCGTTGCGCCAGCCGGACCTCCGTTCGTCATAACAAGGACGATGTCGACGACTCGCATCGCGCCGGCGATGGAAAGCATTACTACTATCGATATAACAGGCATGATGAGCGGTGTCGTAATCCGGACTGCTCTTTGGAAGCCCGTTGCCCCATCGATCTCCGCCGCCTCGTTGATTTCCTTCGGAATAGCCAAAATGGCTGCGAGCACTAATACGATATAAAATCCCATCCACTGCCAAGCATTCGTAATCAGAATGGAGAGCAGCGCCCATTTCGTATCGGATAACCAATAAATCGGTTCAATGCCGAACCAACTAAGAAATTTGTTGAAAAACCCGATGCTCGGATGATACATGAAACCCCACAAAATACCGATAATCGATGTGGACAAAATGGAAGGCATAAATACTGTCGTCTTGTAAAAACCCTGCAAACGTTTTACGCCGCTAATAAGCAGCGAGAACAGAATAATCAAAGGAACTTGTAAGAAAACCGAGAAAAGAATGAAAAACATGTTGTTTTTGACGGAAATCCAGAAATCGTCATCCTGAAACGCTCGTTCGAAATTTCCGAAACCGATAAAATTAGCAGTCGTCAATGCGTTCCAATCCGTTAATCCGTAATAAGCCGATTGGATGACGGGATAAATAAAGAACAATCCGTACAGGCCGATCGTCGGCAGTACAAAGAGCAGGTATACATATGGATTTCTCAAAGTTTTGTTCATGGTTCCCCCACCCTGATGACGAGAGAGGAACCGCCCAATCTGAGCGGGCGGAACCTCGTCGTCGTTATCGCTGAATTAGGACTATTTCAAAGCTGCTAGTTCTTTATCTTGAGCCTGTTGGATCGCTTCAACTGCTTTTTGCGGATTGGACTTGCCGGCGATCAGGTTTTGAATTTGTTTTTCGAATTCGCCGTTTACAGGTCCTGCTACGAGAGAATCGAAATGCGGGAATACGGTTCCGGCAGCAGCGTTGTTCGCCAATACTTCTTTCATAACCGGATCTTCGGAAGTCAGCTTCGAAGCGTCTACTTTCATGGAAGGCAATACGCCGTCTTCTTTGAAGCCGCGAACTTGGTATTCTTCGGAATAAAGATTTTTGATGAACGCTTTAATAGCCGCTTTTTCGTTGTCGTTCACATCGGAAGAGAACGCGTATCCGTTGTTTTGGTTGTAGTTAACTGCGGTTTGGTCGCCTTTGCCGCCCGTTACAGCAGGGAATGCAAAGTAACCAACTTTACCGTTAAGAGATTTACCTACGCCTTCTGGAGAGAAGGTAGACGCACGCCAAGTGCCGTCGAACAAGAATGCTGTTTTGCCAGCGATGAATTCGTTCGTTTGGCCAGTGTAGTCGATACCTAGTTCACCTTTAGTGAAGTATCCTTTTTTGATCCACTCTTCATATTTCGCGAATGCGGCAACAACTTCAGGCTCAGTCAATTTGCGAGTACCGTTTGCTACGCCTGCTTGGATATCAGGACCAGCATAACGAGCGATCAGCGTGTTCACGAGCATGAATGGTACCCAAGCAGCTTGAGATCCCATTGCGATCGGAGTAATACCTTTGCCTTTCAGAGTCTCGAACGCAGCTTCGAGCTCTTCAAGCGTTTTTGGAACCGCGATGCCGTTAGCCTCAAGAAGTTCCTTATTGTAGAACCATCCCTCTGAGCTAGCACCGAGTGGCAATCCGTAAGTTTTTCCGTCTACGTTAAACGTGGAAGTGTCCGTAAACTTGTCTTTGATTCCGAGCTCATCGAGGATCGGAGTTAGATCGAGCAATTTGTTAGCGCGAGCATACTTCTGACCTTCCGCTGGACCGCCGAACACGTCGAAGATTTTAGGAGGGTTGCCCGCCGCCATTTCAGCCGGAAGCTTTGTCCAACGGTTGAAGCTATCTTCAACCGCGTCAAGTTCAAAGTTTGCTCCAGGCACTTCTTCTTCGGATTTTTTAACGACTTCGTCAAGAATCGCTTTACGGAACTTTTGCAATTCACCGATTTGGATGTGACGCAGGGAAACATCGAATCTCTCCACGCTAGCCGGCGCCGATGCCGATTCGCTAGGGCTGTTGCTTGCAGGAGTGCTTGCACTTGCAGATGGCGATGCTTCGTTTTTGTTGTTGCCGCCGCAAGCAGTCAGTACAGATGACAACATGACAACGGATGCAACTGTAGTAAGTAGTTTCTTTTTCACTTCTTTGACCTCCCAAAAGGTTGTTTGATACTTACACCCTTATTGTAAAAGCAAACTCTCCCAAAGTAAGGGAGTCAAACAGCTAACGGAGGGATAAGATCATCTTGCGCATGAAACAAGCGTTTTTCCCCCTATTCGTTGTCCATCAGCGGGTTTTTCCGAAAACCATAAAAATGCCCATTGCATAAACTAATGATATTAGTTATTATAATAATACAATTAGTTTATGGAGGCGTTAACTATGAGAAAGACGACTTGGGGAACCGTAACCCAACTGATTTTTATGCCTAGATTGTTCCCATTGAACTGTTATCTAGTAGAAGAAGAAGACGGAATTACGCTGATCGATGCGTGCATGCCCTTCGTCGCTAAAGGAATCCATAAGGCGATCCAAGCGACGGGCAAACCTCTCGCACGAATACTGATCACGCATGCTCATGAAGATCATATCGGCGCCGTTCCCTACTTAAAAGAAAAGTATCCCCATGCCCGAATCGGAATGTCCAGCCGCGAAGCGGCCATTCTGAGCGGCAACCGTTCCCTCCTGCCTCACGAACCACAAACTCCGCTTAAAGGCGGCTTGCCGAAAAAAGCGTTATTCGCCCCCGACTTCTTGATCGAGGACAACGACCGCGTAGCATCGTTAATCGCCGTATCGTCCCCGGGCCATTCTCCCGGCCACCTCGCTTTTCTGGAACCGGGAAGCCAAACGCTGATCGCCGGCGATGCTTTCCAAACCAAAGGCGGATTTGCCGTCTCAGGCCACGTGAAGTGGGCGTTCCCTTTCCCGGCGTTAGCAACGTGGCATGCGCCGACAGCCATCGAGACTGCCAAGAAGCTGCTGCTGCTTAACCCGACCGTTCTTGTCGTGGGTCATGGGCCCGCGCTCATTCAGCCTTCCGTCTCGATAAAGCGCGCCATCGCCGATGCACAACTTAGAGTCAATGGAGGCAAGGCAAATGCGAGCAGGTATTAAACCCGAGATCGTCATCGCGACAGCCGCTGACATTGCCGACCGAATCGGTTGGGAACAAATCACCTTAGCGAACGTAGCAGGCCAATTAGGCATTAAAACCCCTTCCTTATATAATCATGTTGAAGGATTACCCGATTTGCGCCAGAAGTTAGCCTTATACGCTTCCGAGCAATTGCGGGACCAGCTTCATGACGCGGCCATCGGCCACACCGGCAAACAAGCGTTCATCGAGGTCGGCAAAGCTTACGTTGCCTTTGTTCGCCAGCATCCCGGTCTATACGAAGCCATAAACCGTGTATCCGAGCCGAAACCCCAGATGTTCGAGCAGACCTCAGAAGCCATCTTGAATCTGTTCATTCGGCTCATGCAACCGCTCGGCATCCCCTCGGAGGAAGCCGTTCACGCGATACGCGGTTTACGCAGCATGGTGCACGGCTTCGCTTCGTTGGAGGCAATGGGCGGGTTCCAAATGCAGGAAGACTTAATGGAGAGCTTATCCAAAACCATCACCTACTATATCGACGGCTTAAGTAAACACTTCAACTAAAACAGCCCTATTCTCCTAAAAGCAACTTTTTCGATTCGAAAAAGTTGTTTTTTAACGTAAAAGGGCAGGATTCGACAATACTCTCGCGAATAATGGAAAGGAAGGCTAAGGAGTGAAATACGTTGTACAAAAATGAGCTGTCGCCGGAAGATTTATTACGGATTATATTTGACTATACGGCCAAAATCGCCAGCGAGCGAAAATTGAATGAAGTGCTAGTCCTTATGGCCAACATGGGTCGGGAAATGATTCTATCCGATCGATGCACGGTTTGGCTGATCGACTTGCCGAATCATGAGTTATATACGACGGTGGCGCACGGCGTCGACGAAATCCGCATTCCTTACGGTACAGGTTTTGTCGGAAGCGCGATCATTTCTGGAGAGCCTATCATCATCGATGATGCTTACGGTGATCCGAGGCACAACTCCGAGAATGACCGAAAGACGGGTTACCATACGAAATCGATTATCACCGTCCCGTTCCGCAACAACGACGGCGAAATCATCGGAGCTTACCAAGCCATTAACAAGTTGACCGCCATCGGCCATTTCACTGCGATGGACTTAGACTTACTCTCACTGGCTGCCTCGTATGCCGGCAAATCGCTCGAGTCCGTCATGCTCCATCAGGAGATTATCGATACCCAGCGCGAGATTATATCGGCGATGGGTGAAATCGGTGAAATCCGATCTAAGGAAACAGGCAATCACGTTAGACGTGTCGCCGAGTATTCTTATATCCTTGCACTCGGCCTAGGCCTCGGCACGAGCCAAGCCGAATTGCTGCGCACGGCTTCCCCGATGCACGACATCGGTAAAGTCGCGATTCCGGATGCGGTATTAAACAAACCGGGCAAATTGACGGCTGAAGAGTACGACCTTATTAAATCTCATACGGACATCGGACACCACTTACTTCGGGGCTCCCGAAGAGAGCTGCTGCGCACCGCCTCTATCGTAGCCGAGCAGCATCATGAGAAATGGGACGGCAGCGGTTATCCGTTAGGAAGAAAAGGCGAGGAAATCCATATTTTCGGACGAATCACCGCTGTTGCCGATGTATTCGACGCCTTAAGCGCAGAACGGGTATACAAGGCAGCATGGCCATTGGAAAAGATCGAGAGCTTATTCCGCAAGGAACGTGGCCATCACTTCGATCCGGCCGTGGTCGACGTATTCTTCGCAGAGCTGCCGAAGCTGCTTAAAGTACGCCAGCAACTCACCGATTGAGAGACTTCCTAGAAATAAGCTTGTTAGGCAGGCTTAAATTGCCAAAATGCTGATGAGCGCATGAATTAAGCCTGTTCGGCAGGCTTAAATTGCCAAAATGCTGATGAGCGCATGAATTAAGCCTGGTCGGCAGGCTTAATTTGCCAAAATGATGATGAGCGCATGAATTAAGCCTGGTCGGCAGGCTTAATTTGCCAAAATGATGATGAGCGCATGAATTAAGCCTGGTCGGCAGGCTTAATTTGCCAAAATGATGATGAGCGCATGAATTAAGCCTGTTCGGCAGGCTTAAATTGCCAAAATGCTGATGAGCGCATGAATTAAGCCTGCTCGGCAGGCTTAATTTGCCAAATTGCTGATGAGCGCATGAATTAAGCCTGCTGGGCAGGCTTAAATTTCCAAAATGCTGGTGGGCTCATGAAATAAGCTTGCTTGGCAGGCTTAATTTGCCAAAATGTTGATGAACTCCTTGAATTAAGCCTGCTCGGCAGGCTTAATTTTCCAAAATGCTGGTGGGCTTCGCAGTCCTAGGACTGTTGTACACGTTTGTATCGAGTTGTCAGATAAGCATGAAAATATGGATTTTTTACATTCTCATGACTTTACCCCTCAAATTTTGTCATCGCTACACCCAAGCTCGTCTCGTTCCACCAAACGTCCAGCTTGTCTCCGTCGTTCAGCTCGCCTACCCCTTCGGGTGTTCCCGTGAAGAGAATATCCCCCGTTCCCAAGCCATAATTCCGGCCTACGAAATCCACGATTTGCTGCAAATTGAATACCATATCCCGCACATTTCCGCGCTGTACCTCTTTACCATTCAATCTCAAGCCGAAATCATTTTCCGCCATAGCCTTTAAACCCGGATAGTTCAGCCAACGTCCGAGCGTCGCCGAATTGCGGAAGCCTTTAGCTGCCAACCATGGCTGCCCTTTCGCCTTCAGTTGGTCTTGAACGTCTCTAAGCGTAAAATCCAAACCCACCGTAAACGAAGTAATGATCTCATCGCAAGAAATGCCAGGCTCGTACGGTTTTCCTACGGCGAAAACGAGCTCCGCTTCGTAGTGGATACTCCCTTGCGATCCCGGAATCGCGATGATCCCTTCAGACATATCCGTAGCGGCATGGGTCGGTTTAGTGAAGATCATCGGAGAAGCCGGAACTTCGTTGCCAAGCTCTGCGGCATGAAGCCGATAATTTCTTCCGACGCAATAAATGTTGCGCAAGTTGGAGAAGGAAAGCTGATCATGATTATTCATGGGATGGATTCTCTTCTTTCATTACGGACAACCAGCGGTCCGGGTAGTTCGTGCACAGTTGAAACGGCTCAGAGCGGGTCGCTAACCTACGCAAATCGCCAATCGAATTAACCGTCCAAGCCATAACATCGATTGAGGCTTCCGACGTCTGTTCCAGCAAGGTCTCGTCGATATGCCTGAAACCGATGGAGAGATAGGTCGCGTCTAACGAGATCAACGTCTGAACGAGATGCTCGGGGCGTTCATCGATAATAAGCCCCAACCTTAAAGAGGGTGAATACCGACGAACGGCCCGAAGAATATCCGTGCGGAATGAAGTCACAATGATCTTATCCTCTAAACGGTGGGAACGAATGACCTCTACCGCCCGTTTTGCCAATAGGTCATGATCGGAATCGTCGCCCTTCAGCTCGACGTTTAGTAGGCATTTACCGGTTGTAGCGTTTAACACTTCATCAAGCGTAGGTACTCCTTCCGATGAGAAGGAAGAGTGAAACCAGCTGCCTGCATCCAATTTGCCCAGCTCTTCGGCTGTATGATCAATGACCCGGCCCTCGCTGTTCGTTGTCCGTTTCAAAGTGCTATCGTGAATAACGACCGGAACCTCATCCCGCGAAAGATGGACGTCTAGCTCGATCCATCCGACGTGGGCTTGGCTAATCGCCAAGTGAAAAGCAGCCATCGTGTTCTCGGGCGCTTTGCCCGAGAAGCCGCGATGGGCAACGCACGGGTGAAGATTAGCGAGACTTTTACCATTCATGGTGCCGACCCCTTTAATATGAAATCGAAAAGGCAAGTTTCGTAATCCTTTTACAAAACTTTTAATGCCGTGCCACAATAGTCCCATCCTCCTCTACGGATACTCCGTAGGATAATGCCGATAGGCGTGCCAACAAAGCCTTTCCTTCCTTGTCTTCCATTGGCGCAGGCTGCGAGTTGGTCGCGAACATCGGTGCGAATTTTAATGAGCATGCTCCGTCCTTACTACATTCCGCGTTTAACACGCCTGTTTCCGATGATTTGGTTGAGGTAGTCGAGAAAACGAAATTGCCTAAGCTATATGCGATCCATTTGCCCTTATATGCCTCAAAGCCTTGCAATACATGAGGATGGCCTCCGATGACCAAGTCGGCTCCGGCATCGACGAAGCGATGGGCTAAATCCGTCTGATGGCTGACCGGACGGTCTTCGCGTTCCACTCCCCAATGGACCATAACGACAACAATATCCGCATTTTGCTTAGCTTCCTTGATCGCGGCGACCGCGCGATCGGGAGAGTATGCTTCCGCGACTCCCGGATGCGTCCGGTCCGCTTTCCAAGACACTTCCGGCACGACCCGCGTCACGCTGACGTAACCTATAGTAAACCCTTTGCTCTCTATGTATGCAGGCGCGAACGCCTCGCGATCGTCGTTACCCGATCCCGCATGTTTTAACCCGGCATCGTCCAGAGCATCCATCGTGTCGCTAAGCCCTTCCCAACCGTAATCCAACGTATGGTTGTTAGCGAGCGATAAGAAGTCGAAGCCGGCCTCCTTCAAGGCTGGAATGGCTTCCGCGCTTCCCCGAAACACATACTGCTTGTTCAACGCGGGAGTGCCCCTTGTCGTAATCGGCGTTTCAAGATTGCCTGCCGTTATATCCGCAGCCTCCAAAGTAGCTTTGGCTTCCCGGAACGGATAGTCAAAGCCGTTGGACTTCATTAGCTCGAGCACTCTCGCCGCAGGCAAAATGTCGCCGACGAAAGAAAGCGATATTTTATCGGCTTGTTGTTCCGGCTCGGTGTACCCCCCTTCTTCTTCCGTCTTGGATGATGGAGCAGAATTCGTTGATTCGTCCGTGGATTCCGGAGAAGTGGACTTATCGGAGCTTCCCGAAGGCGAAGCGACGCTTTGCGCCTGTGAATTACCGGATGGGGATGGCCCCTTATGATCGTCATTGGACTTCCATATGAATAAAACAACCGCGACGATACAGCTTAATAATATTCCGTTCACGACGAGCAGAAGCCGCGTTTTACTTCGTCGTCTCGATTTCTCTTTATTATGCGTACGCGACCGTGAATAGGTCATATTGGCACCTGTCCCTCCGTCTCTCTTGCCCGTTATTATACAACATGGAATCGGAAAAGACGATTTCCCCGCACCATAATCGGGAGGAAAATCGCCTTTATTCGCACTTATTTTACGAGATTAGCCGTTTAGCGGCATATTCCGCGCTGCCATAAAGCCCGGAGTCATCCCCTAACGAAGGGGGAGCGACGAGAAGCCTCTCACGATACAGAGGATGTAAGCTTTCCGCTACGTATTTCCTTAACGGCCCGAAAAATACGTCTCCGGCAGCTGCCACTCCTCCGCCTATGATGATCACATCGGGGCTAAGCAGGGCAACGGAAGGGATGAGCACCCTCGATAACCAATTCGCCGTTCTCTGGAACACTTGCCCGGCAAATGCGTCTCCATCGTCATAAGCTTGCCATACGTCCTTGGAAGTGAGCTCTTCACGCATATGGGCGGGAAAACGATCCGCTAGAAGTCCAACCCAGCCCGCGGATAATCCATCCTGCGCTTGGCGGACGATGCCTGAAGCGGAGACGACCGTCTCCAAGCAGCCTTTCATCCCGCAACCGCACATGTACGGAATATCCGGGTAGGCGATATGACCGATTTCTCCGGCCAAACCTCCTGCCCCCCCGTGAAGATGACCGTTCGTTACCCATGCGGATGCCATGCCCGTACCTAGCGTGACTCCTAGAATATGCGAAAATCCTTGGCCTGCGCCTCTTAACGATTCTCCATATACGATCATTCTCACGTCGTTCTCGACGGTAACGGGAACCCCGATTAACTGGCGTAGCCGTTCCGCGACGGGAATATCGTTAAAGGGCAAGTTAGCTGCAGTAACGAGTCCCGTCTCCGCATTAATAAACCCAGGAAGCCCTATTCCCACGGTGCTCAGGCGCTGCTCGGATACATTCTCGACAATGAGAAGCTCCCTGCATAAGTCCGCCAATTGCTGCAATAGCTCCTGCGAGCTCGTCTTGACCGTTCGCGTCTTACTTTTTCGCAACAGCTTGCCGTCCGCTCCGAACAGTCCGGTTACGACGTTCGTACCTCCCACGTCCATCCCAATCCGGTAGCCCATGCCTACTCCTCCGCGGATACACGTGAGTATTGTCCGATCGTTACCGGGAGCTTCGCAGTAACGGGAAGCTGCCCGGATAGAACTCCGGCCAACGCTGTCATCATGGCTGGCTTGTTCTCGTAAGTACACAGGTATGTGGACACTTCCGGTGCAACCAGGAGATCGTATGGGGTTCTTGTGGATACCCAGACGAATGAATAATTGCCTTTCGCAGACAGCTCCCGTATCAATTCCGATTGCTCGCGCGAGAATCCCGCGTCGTAAGAAGCGAACACGACCGTCTTGCAACCTTCAGTAGCCGCGATTACCGCTTCTACATCATCGGATGTCGGCTTAAGGCCTATTCTGACTTCCCGAACGTCATATCCTGCTTGTTTGAGCGCAGCCCCTAACGTCCACTCCTGCGCGATCACTTCGATAACCTCGGTCCAGACTCTAGCTTCGGTCCAGACGACGACCGTAGTGCCTTCCTTAGATAAAGGAAGGTTCCCTTCACCCTTGACTACCGTGACCGCCGATTCGCTAAGCTGGCGTTGCACTTCTTCCGCGCGTAGTCGGTTCGTTGCCGGAAGGACATCGTGGAACAACCCCCGATTGTGCTTCAATTCCCATATTCTGCGCGCGGCTTCCTCGATTCGTGCTTCCGGAATTTCTCCCGTCATGACCGCTTCCATCACCGCTTCCAGCGCCGCCTTCTGACGAACCAGACGATGGCTTACGAGAATGAGATCAGCCCCCGCTTTAATGGCCTCAACCGCTCCGCGAGCAACTCCGATCGTCTCGGCAATCGCGTTCATCTCCAAGCAATCCGTCACGATGACTCCATCAAAACCAAGCTGGTTGCGCAGTAGCCCCGTTAAGATCCGCGCGGAGAGAGTCGCGGGAATGTTGTCCGGTTCAAAAGCAGGGAATACGACGTGAGCCGTCATAATGGCATCCGTGCGCTGTTCAATCGCCCGGCGGAAAGGGAGCAGTTCCACTTCGTTTAGCCGGCCGACATCATGAGGCACTAGCGGAAGATCATAGTGGGAATCCACCGCCGTATCGCCATGGCCCGGAAAATGCTTAGCGACGGCAACAACTCCGCCTTCCCGGTACCCATGTATGGCTGCCACTCCTAGATCCGCAACGCGATTAGGATCTTCGCCATAGGAACGAACCCCAATAACCGGATTTTGCGGATTATTGTTCACGTCCAAGCATGGAGCAAAGTTCATGTTAATCCCGATTTCCCGCAGCTCCGCCCCGGACCATTTCGCCGCTTCGAAAGTCAGGTCCGCATCCCCTGCAGCCCCTTGCGCCATCGCGCCAGGCATCACCGTCACGCCATCCTCTAGACGGACGACCATTCCGCCTTCCTGATCGATCGCGATAAACAAAGGGTCGGCAGATGCTTTCTGAAGCTTCGCGGAAAGCGCCTTAACCTGGGAGGCATCGCGAAGGTTTCGCCTGAAGTAAATGATCCCGCCAATTCCGTAATCCTTGATCAAATCTATGATCTCTTTTGTAGGCTCCAACCCTTCGAATCCACACATGAAAATCTGTCCGATCTTCTCCTTCAGGTCAAGCTGTTCAAAAGTTCTATTCAATGCCATTATACTCTCTCCCTTTATCGTCCCTCTTCGTTCAGTTCAACCTTCCTAATTCGTCCATGCCGGAGGCTCCGCTCCGGATTGATTCTGCTGCCGTTCCCGATATTCCGACGGTAACATCCCCGTATATTTACTGAACACTCTAGTGAAATAACGTCTTTCCGCATAGCCGACCATCTGGCCGACTAATGTCACGCTCTTATCGCTTAAAGCGAGCAAAGATTTGGCCATTTCCATTCTTTGCTTCGTGACGTATTCAACGAATGTTTCTCCGAAGTGTTGCTTGAACAGTAAGCTGAAATAGCTGCCGCTGATGCCCAAATATTCCGCTAGCAAATCTATGCTTAACTCTGCCGACAAGTTGCGTTCGATATAATCTCTCGCCGAGAGCATAAGAACGTCGCTCGTCTTTTTCTTCATTACGCTCTCAATCGATTGGTCCACCAGCCGGTTAATAACCATTAGAGTTTCACGAATCCCATGATGCTGATCGATCTGGCTCCAGATCGCGATTTCCTCTTCCCGGCTGATGACTTCCATTTCTCGCATTTCCCTGAGCAAATGAATACACAAATAATGAACGATTGGAGCCACTCTTTCGAACGACGTCTCCGGCAGCAACCGAAAGCTATCGTTCAACTCCTTCAACGCGGATTCGGTTCGGCGGCGGTCGCACCGCTTCAATCCGGTAACCATCTCTTCTATGCGGTCCCATAGCTGCTGGGAAGTGTCGGCATTCCCTCTGACCTTCTCGGACAAGATGACGTTCGTATTGGCCGTAGGAGTCAGATTAAGCGAACGTTGTAAGCTCTTATAGGTTTTAGCAAGCTGCTTCAAGCTCACTTCGGATGGATGAACCGCGATGCGTATGTTCAGCTTAAGATAACTTTCCACCGCTTGGCGAAGTTTCTCCGCCCATACTAAGCACTGTTCGCGGTCATAAAGATCCGGAGGGACTCGTTCGATTAGCACGCACCATTCTCCGCTTCTCACTTGCAAGACGGAATGCGGTACTTCGAAAGAATTGAGATTTTCCTGCAAAATGTTATGGATCGCGAAATTCCAAAGCTTGCGTTCCTTGTCGTCCCATGATCTTTCCCTTTTGGAATAATCCGCGACATCGACCAGCATCATCGCGAACGCCAAGTTTTCCGATTCCGTATCGTCCAGCTTCAGGAAAGGTCGGCTGGCGGATCCGCCGAGATCGATTATGCGATCATAAAGCACCTTCTCGTAAGCGAGATGAAAAACCTGTTTCCACTCCTGTTGCATGGAGTGCTGCTCCAAGCTTCTTTCCCGAATACCCAAGGTCAACCGCTTGATCGTTTCCGCAAGTTCTTCGTAGTCGATCGGCTTTAGAATATAATCCTTCACTTCATAACGAATAACCGAACGCACGTAGCTAAAGTCCTGATAACCCGTCATCATGATCACTTCGGCTTCCGAGTCGAACTCGCGAAGAGCGCCTAGAAATTCAATTCCATCCATGACCGGCATGCGAATATCGCATAGGATGAGATGCGGGCGTTTCAATCTGGCCATTTCCAGCGCTTGCTCGCCGTTACGAGCCGTACCGATTAAATCGATATCGAGAGCATCCCATGGAATAACCGCGGTTAAATTTTTTAGAATATTAACTTCATCATCCACCAATAGGGCTTTAAGTCTCATAAGCAAATCACTCCCGAGGGGTTTGAGGTATTAAACATTTAATGACTGTCCCATGACCCGGTGCGCTACATAGAATAATGCCGTACCCTTGTCCATAGTGAATCCGCAGTCGATCGGCGACGTTGCCTACCCCAAGGCCGCGGCGTTCTCCGGTTTCCGGCGATTCTTCGGCCATTTCCTGCAATGTCGTCATCCCTCTAGTCGCGAACTGCTCCAACTGTCGCTCAGATATGCCAATACCGTTATCCTCTACGTAGAAAGCGATATTCGATCCTTCTTCTTGGGCTCTAATATGGATACGTCCCATGTATTCGATCCCCTCGAAACCATGCTGAATGCTGTTCTCGACAAGCGGTTGAAGCGTGAGCTTTAGAATGGATCTGGTCAAGAGCCCTTTCGGAACGTCGATCGTATAGTCGAACAGCTCCTCGAATCGATACTTCTGAATTTCCAAGTAACTCGTCAGATGCTCCAATTCTTGTTCGATCGTGATTTCTTCCTTCTGTTGGATGCTGATCCGGAAAATATTCGCCAGCCGTTGAACCATCTTGCTTACTTTGCGCCCTTCGTTCTGCACCGCCAAAATGTTAATGGACTCAAGCGCATTGAACAAGAAGTGAGGCTTAATCTGAGCTTGAAGCAGCATCATCTCCGCTTTGCGCTTGCGCGATTGCTCTTCTTTGACGTCGTCGAGAAGCTCCTCCACTCTTGTGACCAAGCTGTTGAAGCCTCGGGCCAGCGTCGACGTCTCGTCTTTCCCAACGATCGTTACGCGCGTCGTTAGATCTCCCCGCTCCACCTGGCGCATCGCCTTAACAACGCGAATAATGAAGGTTACTGTTCTGCGCACGAACATGAGATTAAAGACAAGTGCCAATATGAGTGAAATGGAAGTTACGACGACCATCCAGCGAAGCACGATCGCCATATCCCCGGACAAATACTGCCACGAGGTCACCATGACAAGCTTCCAATCTCCGACGCCTAAACGCTGCAATTGCAAATCTTGAACGGAGACGAAGCTTTTTCGGCCGTCAAAGGATAAGGTCTTGCTCTGCGGCTTACCGCTGGTCAAGTCGATTCCTTTGATCGAATCCACGTACTTCGAGATATTTTGCCCTTCCGCTACCGTTTCGTTATCGAATATGATGTTGCCGTTGCCGCCGACGATGAGAAAACGCCGATCTATTTTTCCTTGGCTGCTATAGAAGCTGAATATCCGGTTTAGCTCGGTCATCTGAAACCGCGTGACTAGAATTCCTTTGCTCTTCAGAGTATCAATATCCAGCAACACCCGAATCTGCGTGAATAAATTGTTCTCGCCAGTCAGTTTCACGTCTTCATTGGGCCCGACCCATACCGGTGCCCCATTTTTCTTGAGGACTTCTTGATAGATAGGGTTATTCTCCAGATCTTCGCGCGCGAGCGGGGTATCTTTCGTAAAATTGACGGTCACTTGTTGGTTATCGTTGCGATAGTGCGTGACGGATTTTATCCCCGGGTAGGTGAGCAGCATTCTTTGACGAAGCTTCTCCTTCTCGAGCAATTGAATGTAGTCAGGCACCCTGGACGCATCTCCGGCAGCATCGGGGCTGCCCCCGTTCGGGTCGATCGATTGCTCCGCGGCCTCAACGCTATCCTCTGTCGTTACCCAGAAATCGGAGAAATAGTTGGCTTCTTTGATCATGTTGTTGATGTTTCGGCCGATCGCTTTCAATGTCAACTCCGTCTGTTCCGCATATTTCTCTTGCGTTACCTTCTGGAATACGAGGTAGGATACTGTGCCCAACACGAACAAAGGTACGATAATAAATGCTAAAAATGCGGCGAAAATGCGTTTGCTCAGACTCATCTGAAGGTGTCCGTCCTCTCGAGTAATTTGAACTCATTATAGCAGTAGGAGGACCTGATCGACATGAGCGGAAGAAAGATTCCGCTTCCTACATTATAAAACCGAATAGCTCGCCTATTAGTCGCTATTTCCATCATGGGGGGATAAAAATGAACAAAACCCCGATCCGTTAAAAACCCGGATCGAGGTTGCTCGCAAATTCGTTATGGCATACAGTTCCCGATTAAACGACGATCGCGTCTTTGCGGAACGCCTTAACCTTGTCCATTAACGCTTTCACGCGTTCGATGTCGACATGATTCTCGAATACGCCGTCGTGTTTGAACGTCGTTCCGACAACGGCGCCGTCGGCCACGGCCAATTGTCGTTCCACGTTCTCCAAGCGGATGCCGGTATTGGCCAGCACGACCGTCCCGTTCGCCGTTTTTTTGACGCGTTGCAAAATTTGATCATCCGTTTCCGCGCCGGCAGTCAATCCCGACACGCAGAGCGCATCCGGACGGTTGTTGAACACCGTCGATTTGACGACGCTTTCGATCTCGCGATCGGCTACGTATTTGGCAGCCTCCGGTACGATATTGAACAATAGCTTTACGTTGTCTGCGCCGATGCGATGCTGATGGCGGATCGTCTCTCCCACATTCGTATTCCATAAACCGAAATCGCTGGCGTAAACGCCCGTGAAAATTTCCCGAACGAACTTCGCCCCGGTTGCTACCGCGAGATCAAGCGATTTCTTGGCATCCCACAATACGTTCACTCCGAAAGGAATTTTAATTAGCGGCATCAACTCGCCGATAATGCGGGCCATTGCAGCTACAGTCTCGGTTTTGACGTCGGTCAAATAAGGAAGGCTGAACTCGTTGGAGAACATGACGGCGTCGACGCCGCCTTCTTGGAGCGCCAGAAAATCTTTTCTGGCCATCTCAATGACGTACTCCATTCCTTTTTCGGCGTCAAAATGCGGATCGCCTGGCAATGGAAGCAAGTGGCACATGGCGATAATTGCCTTTTCTGTTCCGATGACTTCTTTTAACCATGTCATTCCAATCACTCCTATAATGTAAATTCTGTGTCTGTTATCTAGGCTGAGGCTTTCCTCTGCTGACTCTAACGAACAAGGTGCTGATCAACATAATGACGATAAGCAGCAGGTAGGACATAGCCGAGGAGTACCCTGTGTTTAAGAAGGTATAGGCTTGCTTGTAAATGTGATAGCTGATGACTTCCGTCGTCGTTCCCGGTCCGCCCTTCGTCAATACGTAGATAAGGTCGTAAGTCTTGATGGCGGTTATGACGCGGAATAGGACGGCCACGACGATCGTTTCCTTCATCAACGGCAGGGTTACATGCAGAAAGGTTTGAAATCTGCCGGCCCCATCGATGGTGGCAGCTTCATAAGGCTCTCCGGGTAAAGATACTAACCCGGCAAGCAGCAACAAGATCATAAACGGCAACTGATGCCAAATGTCCACCAGGACGACTGTCATCATAGCGAGCTTAGCATCTCCCAGCCATGCTTGCCCTTCTACTCCGATCAATCCGAGTAAATAGTTGACGATTCCCAGATCAGGGTGCAGAAGCAGCCTCCAGATAAGACCGACGGCAACGGGGGTGATCAGCATCGGCACAATGATGATCGTAAAAAAGATCTTTTTGCCCCGTTTGATCCGATTGAGCAACAACGCGACGGCCAACCCGAACAGAAACTCCAGCGTAACCACGATGACCGTAAAGACGATCGTATTCCAACCCGAATCAATAAAATAAGTATCCTTAAACGCCTTGATATAGTTATCCAGTCCGATGAACTCTCCGAACCCCTGTTTCTTCAAAGATGCGTTCGTAAAGCTCATGATCAGCGAATAGACTAACGGATAGATAACCGTCACGGCGAGCACGATCAAGGAAGGAACGAAAAAGATCAGAAATTGCTTGCGTTTTACCGAAAACATCGGCCAACCACCTCCTTCCCGGGATCAAATAATCATTCCTTGCTTCTATTCCAATTCGGCAATTTCTTTAGCCACGGTATCCAATGCCTTCTGGGCGGATTTACCTCCCGACACCGCTTCGGACAGTTCGCGACCTAAAATCTCGATCAGTTGCGGCGCTTGCGGAATAATCGGAATCATGTGCGAATCATTAATGATTTTTTGTACTCTTACATAATGAGGATATTGTCCTAACACGTCGCTGTCCGTGAATACGTCGTTTCTCGTCGGGGAACCCCCTGCCAAAGCGCGTTCCTTAGCGATATCGAACGATTCGACCCATTTAAGGAATTTCCAAGAAGCTTCCTTATCCCCGGCATTCTTCGGAATCGCCCAGCCCCATCCTCCATTAAGCGAAACGCCGCCAGGAACTTCAGCTACGTCAACCTTGCCCGCGACTTTGGATTCATTCTCGTCTTGCAGCTTGTTCAACATCCAGTTGTAGGTGATGAACGAAGCCGCATTACCTTGAGCGAATACGTTAAACGCTTCGTCGAAGCCGAACCCTGCCGCGCCTTTCGGAGCTGCATTCTTCATGTTGTCGATATACAAGCCGAGCGATTTCGCGGCGTTCGCATCGTTGATTCGGACGGAACCGTCTTCGTTGAAAAAATCGCCGCCGGAGCTGAACAAGTAGTTGAGCCATTCGACGCTGATCGGATCCGGGCGCAGGCCCATCATAACGGAGCCATACATGGAATTTCCGTTTTCCTTGGTAATAAACTTGCTGATGTTCACGTACTCTTCCAGATTGTCCGGAAGCGTCAATTCACGGCCGAACTCGGCTTGGTACTTAGCTTTCAAATCGGTATTGTTGAAGATGTCCGTGCGATACACTAGAGACATCGCGTAGTTGTAGAATGGAAGCATGTAGGCCGTATCCTTTACTTGCCCTACCATATTCCACATCGATTTCGAGTACACGCTCGTATCGAACTTGTCTCGGGCAATATAGGAATCAAGCGGTTCAAGCCATCCCGCATCCGTGAACTCCCCAACCCAATAGTTATCCACGACGATAATGTCGTAACTGCTGGTTGCATTGAGCAATTGCGGCACGAGTTTCTCGTGCATGGAAGCATAATTGACAGCTTCGATATTGACTTTAATACCTGATTCCGCCGTGAACTTATCGACCACTTGCTTGACGAAATCGGTATCCGGTACCGACTCCATCAGAATATTGAGTTCCTTTTTACCGCTGCCTGCCGCGCCGGAACTTTCGGATGCTTCCTTGTTGTTTCCGGATGAGCATGCGGAAAGCAGCGACATTACGAGCACGATTGCCATCAGCACTATTCCATGTTTCTTCATTTAATTGATCCTCCTTATTTGACAGAGCCCATTGTCATACCGTTGACCAGGTATTTCTGTATAAACAAAGACAGGAATACAACGGGAAGAATGATGATCACCGTCGCAGCGCACAATTGGGCAATCATAACGCCTTGTTGGGTTTCCATGTTGGCGATCGCCACCGGAAGCGTGCGCGCTCCGGTGCCCGTCAGTACCAAAGCGAACAAAAACTCGTTCCATGCCATCAGGAAGCTGAGAATTCCTGCCGCCATTATACCGGGAGCCGCAAGCGGCAGAACCACTCTCGTGAACGCTTGCATTTTCGTGCAGCCGTCGATCTCGCAAGCTTCGTCCAGGTCTTTCGGTATTCCTTCGAAGAACCCGATCAGAAGCCAGATCATATAGGGCAAACTAAAGGATAAATAAGTCACGATCAGTGCCACCCAAGAATCGAGCAAATCCAGCTTCTTGATCATCATGAAGATCGGAATAACCATTACGATCGGTGGAAGCATCTGGGTTCCCAGAATCGCAATCCGCAAGAAGTTGCCGCCTTTCACCCGTCGCGCGATCCAGTAGGCCGCCATTGCCCCAAGTATGACGGCAATGAACGTCGAAACTAGCGAAACGACCATACTGTTCATAAAGTATCTTCCGAACGGGTTATCGGAGAAGATAGCCCGATAGTTGTCCAACGTCGGCTCTACGAACCATTTCGGGGGAATCTGATAGGCTACCGCCTTGGTCGTAAAAGACGTCCGAACGATCCAAAGAATGGGCAGAAGAAAAATAAGAGCAACTCCTGTAAGCGCGGCATAGGTTAGACCGTTCAGCAGCCTTACGCTCTGTTTTGCGTTCATTTGATTCACCTCCCCCGCCTAAAACTCAATTTCCTCTAATGAAGAGATAATCTTGGACGCATAAGGCCGCATCTTCGTCTCCATCCCTCCATCGTCCGGTATGCCGATTCCGATGCTTCCCGCCTCGTGCGCCATTTGAACGTCAACGTAGGAATCTCCGAGCATGAGCAATCTGCCTGTCGGAACCCCAAGAATGTCAGAAGCTAGATGCAGCATGTCGGGACTCGGCTTGCCTTTCTTCACGTCTACCGGCGTGATGATGAATGAAAGATCATCCGCACGATCGTATACGTCTACCGATATCCGAGTCCGCTCCGCATCGTCGGAAGTGGCGATTCCATATGGAATTCCGGCCTCCCGCAACCTGCGGAATATATCGGGGAAACCGGGTTTCGGATGCAGCACTTTACGCACGTCGAATCTTTCGTCGGAGCGCCTGAAGGCAGCCGCTGCTTGATTACGGCACCACCCCCACTCCGATCCGGTGGCGTCATGCAGCAACGCTGCCGTAACGGTAGCTTCCTCCTGGGGAGAAGCGATCGCGAAGATGCCGTTCGGATCGATGTCCGCGACCTTGCCGTCCTCTAACCGGACGCCGAACAAGCGGCACCATTCCTCGATCGGAAACCGATCGATCTCGGCCAAAGTCGCAATACGGATGTCCCCTAGCCCTTTCCAGAAATGCAGCGAATCAAAGAGCAGCCCGTCCTTGTCGAAAACTACGCCATCGATGTCATATTCATCCGTGCCTACTCTTATCTTCGTCAACCCAATCCCGCCCCTCCGGTTACGTCCATCGCCTCGCCGCTAATGAATTCGGCTTCGGGCGACGCGAGGAATCCGACCGCTCTGGCAACGTCTTCCGCGGTACATAACCTGCCAAGCGGCGTGTTGCGGATATACTCGTCCTTCACTTCTTCAGGCGTCATGCCTCGAAGCGAAGCTTCCCACTCCAACTCGCGTTCCTGCATGCTCGTTTTCACATATCCCGGGCATACGCAATTGACGGTAATTTTGTCGACCGCCAGTTCCATAGCCGCGCTCTTCGTAAAGCCGATAACCGCCCATTTGGAAGCCGCGTAATGCGCCAGTAAAGGGACGCCGCGTTTGCCGGCCATGGAAGCGGTATTCACGATCTTGCCTCCCCCTCTGTTTCTCATGATGGGAATAATCGCCTGCGTGCAGAAGAACATGCCTTTAATGTTGACGTCGAAGTTGAAGTCCCACTCTTTTTCCGTCAACTTTTCGATCGTATTCATCGTGGAGACTCCGGCATTGTTGACGAGAATATCGATCCCCCCGTATTGGGCCGCCGTTTCACCGAACACGCGTACGACTTCTTCCTTATTGGTTACGTCGAGTTTCTTCGCCGAATGAGCCGGAGATTGCGGCTCCAACAGCGCCACGGTGCTTTCCGCGGCTTCCGCGCGCATGTCCGTCACGACGACTGTTGCTCCCAAGGAAGCAAGCTTGAGCGCGATACTTTGGCCGATTCCGGCTCCGCCCCCCGTAACTAGAGCGATTTGGTTCCGCAATGGTTGGTTGGTCATGCTGTGGTTTCCCCCTTAGTAAAGTGACTGCAAAGACTCAAACGACGGCTTCAGCTGTCGATATAAGTCCCGGTAAATCCGATACGATTTATCGTAAACGTCCGAATTGGACGGTATCGGCGAGAAATCCCGATAATCTTGAAGGAAGCCGTGAATGTCCGACCAATCGTCGAACAACCCGGCGGTCATACCTGCCACGAATGCGACGCCGAGCGCCGATCCGGGATGGGAAGGGAATGACCGTATATCGCATTTCAGCACGTCCGCGGCAATCTGGCACCAGAATTTACTCTTCGCCCCGCCGTTGGTCGCGTACACCTTGTTCGGCCTGTAACCGTGCGACTCTAGAATTTCGAGATGATGCCTGAAACCGTAAATAACCGCTTCGAGGATAGCCCGGAAAATATGACCTCGTCCGTGGGACAAAGTAAGGCCGAACATGACGCCTCTCGCTTCCGGATCGAAGATCGGGGTTTTCTCTCCCAGAAAATAAGGAAGGATGATCAATCCGTCCGCTCCCGCCTTTACTTTAAGCGCCGCCTCGTCCAGTTCTTTGAAAATATCGTCGCTCTCGGTGCGGAGCAAATCTTTGATATACCATTTCACGAGCGAACCGCTAGCTGCCATGCAGCCGTTCAGCAAGTAACGTCCCGGAACGACGTGATAGTCGAAAAACAACTCCGGTACCGTTACGATTTCATTCGTACAGTAGAGAATGTCTCCCGCGCCTCCAAATTTGATCAACAGATCTCCCTCGTCCACGATGCCCGCCGCCAAAGTTGAAGCGACATGGTCCGCTGCACCCGCGATAACGGGAATCCCCGCCGGAAGTCCCGTTAATCTAGCCGTCTCTTCCGAGACGGTTCCGACGATGTCGGCTGAAGCGCGAACGTCCGGGAACAGGTCGGGATCAATATTGAATCCTTTAAGCTGATCGGTCAGCCAAGCGCCTTCGTGAATGTCGTATAAACCGCTTTCAACCGCCCAGTTCACTTCCACGGAAAACTGTCCGGTCAATCGATAAGTCACGTAGTCGTAGGATCCTAAAATCGTCGACGTCTTGTTCCAAACTTCCGGTTCGTTCGCCTTTACCCATAGCAATCTTGGCAATACGTGCTGTTGATTCGTATATCCGCCCGTCAGACGAAAGAGGGTATCTTGGTCGAGGGTTTTCTTCAACCATTCGATTTCTTTGCCGGAGCGCGCGTCGTTCTGTTGAATCGAACGTCGCAACGGATTCCCTTCCGAATCGAGCAGCACGATCGCCGGCACCATGCCGCTGACGCCGATCGCTTCGATTCCCGCAATCGCGTGCGGAACCTCGCGCAACATCCGCTCGATAACGAGCAACGTGTTGCTCCACCAATCTTCCGTGTTTTCCTCCGCCCATCCGATTTGTTCGGAATAAAGATCATGCGGAGAGCTTGTCTCGTAGACGATTCGCCCATCGCGCGAAATCAGGATGGCTTTGACGGATGTTGTGCCGATGTCGATCCCTAATGAGTAGCGACTCACAATCCATCCTCCTTCAATTTGCATTTTTATCGAACACACTACGGGACTTTGATGTCATGTTATCTTACAAAATATCATTCTGTGATCTAAATATATCACGAGCTTACATTGTGGTCAATAAAAATCTCATTATGATCAATAATAATCATATTGTGATCATTTAATGATCAATATATTTGTGTGTTTTAGTTTTACGCATAAAAAAAGACGGCTTTCGCCGTCTTTTTCTCGCCAAACTCCACCTTATTTTACTCCCTATACGAAAGTCCATTTGCCTCGAAAAGGAATTTGCTCATGCATCGATTCAGGATCTTCGTTCGTTACGATTTCGTCTATCTCGTCGAACTCGCAAATCTTAACGAGCGACGTTACGCCGATTTTCGTCTTGTCGACCAATGCCACTACGTGCTTGGAACGTTCGATGAACGCTCGTTTGATCTCAGCTTCCTCCAGATTGAAATCGGTTGGTCCATTATCTTTGGAAAGTCCGGCCATTCCCATGAAGAAGCGGTCGAAGTGAAATTTCATGATCGTGTCGCGAGTAATCGAACCGACAAGCGACATCTCCGTCTTGCGAAGATTGCCGCCGACGAGATACAAATTTACGTTGCTCTGCGAGAGGATGTTTGCTGCCTGGAAGGAGAACGTAAATACAGTAACGTTGTTTTTACGAAGCAACTCCTTGGCAAGCTCCGTAACCGTTGTACCGATATCGAGAGCAATCACTTCCCCTTCGCACACTTGATCCGCCGCATAGGCCGCGATTCTTTGCTTCAAGTCGGGATTTTGCTTCATTCTTAGATTAAAAAGAGGCTCGATCCCGAGGCCGGGAAGAAAGGCCCACCCCCGCTTTCGAACAAGCAGTCCTTTTTGCTCCATCTCCACAAGATCCCGCCGTACTGTTACCTCGGACATTTTCAAATAGGAAGCAAGCTGTTGGACTGACGAAGGCGATTGCTGGTGAAGAAGCTCAAGGATGTCTTTTTCACGTGCGTTGTTCACATTCGACCCTCCATTTTCAAATAGGTTTATCACAAACATAACAAATGATCATCATTTGATCATTGCCTATTGTATCGGATTCCATAGCTTTAAGCAATAGGTAACGCTCAAAGCGGGCACTTCCTGCACAATAGGCTAGAAGCCGATAATAACCTGCGAAATAGACGGTTGACATACTTTAATGAAGGTGATAACATCTTGTTCCTTTCGCTTTGTCAATCCATACAGGAGGATAAATCATTGATAACCGTTAGCGGAATTAGTAAGAGCTTCAAAGTAGCGAAGAGATCTTCGGGGGTACGAAGCGCGGTGAAGTCGCTGTTTCGCAGGGAGTATACGGAGGTTGCCGCTTTAAGCGACATTTCGTTCTCTATCGAGCCGGGAGAAATCGTCGGCTACATCGGACCGAACGGGGCCGGCAAATCGACGACGATTAAAGTCATTAGCGGGATACTCGTGCCGGACAGCGGAACTTGCAAAATCATGGGCTACACGCCTTGGCTCGACCGAGTCGCGTACGTGAAAAACATCGGCGTTGTATTCGGACAACGATCCCAGCTCTGGTGGGACGTGCCGGTCATCGATTCCTTCGATCTGCTAAGGGACATCTACGATGTACCAGAAGCCGAGTATCAAAGCAATCTCAAGCTCCTTACGGAAACGTTAGACCTCGAGGACATTATTCGAACGCCGGTTAGGCAGCTAAGCCTCGGACAGCGGATGCGCTGCGAAATCGCGGCCTCGCTCCTGCACAGCCCCAGCATCCTCTTCCTCGACGAACCAACGATCGGGCTCGACGCCGTCTCCAAAATCGCGGTGAGGCAGTTCATCACACGAATCAATCAAGAGAAGGGCGTCACGATTATTCTGACCACCCACGATATGAACGATATCGAAGCGCTCGCCCAAAGGATCATTCTCATTGGGAAAGGCTCCCTGCTCTACGATGGTGACATTCACGCATTGCGTGATAGATACGTTAATGCTTTCCCATCCGAGTCAACGCCTTCGATCGAAGAAATCATCGTACGGATGTACGAGGAGTACCAAATCACATGAAATCATACTTATCCGTCTTCCGGTTGCGACTCGTCAACGGTCTGCAATATCGTTCCGCCGCGCTCGCGGGAATCGCGACGCAGTTTTCTGGGGATTCATTATTATTATGGTATTCGAAGCCTTCTATAGCCAAACTAGCGTCACGCCGACCATCTCTCTGCAGCAGTTGATTACATACGTCTGGCTACAGCAAGCTTTCCTCTCGTTCATCATGCTATGGTTCAGGGATAACGAACTCTTCCAGCTCATTACTTCAGGCAATATCGCCTACGAGATGTGTCGTCCAACTGGCATTTACGGGTTCTGGTACGCCAAGCTGCTTGCCCAGCGTATATCGAGCGCAGTGCTTCGCTGTGCGCCTATTCTCGTCGTCGCCGTATTCTTGCCGCAGCCTTATCGCCTATCGCTGCCGAGTGATCTGGCCACCGCCACCTTATTCGTCATCGCTCTTCTTCTTGGACTACTTATCCTCGTGTCGATTTCCATGCTCATCTACATTTCTACTTTCGTCACGATGTCTGCCGCCGGCTCGCTGCTCATGTTCGGGGTAATCGGCGAATTTCTCGCGGGAATGGTCATTCCGATCCCATTAATGCCCGATTGGCTGCAATCCATCGTCAACGTTCTGCCTTTCCGGTTAACGGCGGATTTTCCGTTCCGCGTCTATTCCGGACATATTCCCGCCCGCGAAGCGTTGGAACTGATTCCCATTCAGCTTGTCTGGCTATTCGCGCTATTGCTAATAGGTAAGTTCGCTATGGGCAAAGCGTTGCGGAGAGTCGTCATACAAGGAGGTTAGAATGCAATGCGATTGTTCGGCAAATACTTGCTCATCTTGTTCAAATCCCAAATGCAGTATCGGACTTCCTTCTGGCTGCTCTCGTTCGGCCAGTTCTTCATCCCGTTCTCCGTCTTCGCCGGACTTTATTTCATGTTCGAACGATTCGGTCAGATCAAAGGCTGGGATTTCTACGAAGTTGCCCTGACTTTCGGCGTCATCCATATGGCATTCTCAATTAGCGAATGCTTCGCTCGAGGATTCGACATGTTCTCCAGCCTTGTCGTGAATGGGGAGTTCGACCGATTACTCGTAAGGCCTAGAAGCACCATACTTCAGGTGCTTGGTTCCAAATTCGAATTCACCCGCGTCGGAAGGCTCTTGCAGAGCGCTCTTGTGTTAGCTTGGGCAATCAGTCAAGTTCAAGTGGAATGGACCGTCATGAAAGCACTGACTTTGCTATTCATGATTGCTAGCGGAGTATTCATATTCGCGGGAATATTCATCCTGATGGCAGCGATGTGCTTCTGGACCATCCAAGGACTGGAGATCGCCAACATCTTCACGGACGGAGGCAGAGAGATGGCCCAATATCCTTTGAACATTTATCAGAAATGGGTGTCCCGCTTCTTCACGTACATTATCCCGTTCGGGTGCGTCAATTACTTGCCGTTGTTGTTCATTCTGGGCAAATCGGAAGGAAATCCGCTTATCCATATGCTGACGCCTCTTGCCGGGTGCGCCTTCCTCATCCCATGTTTGTTCATCTGGAAAATTGGCGTACGCCACTACCGTTCGACCGGATCATGAGCATCCGGTTCGAGCAGTCCCATCTCGATGCAGATATTTACCGACAACCGTTTCGTCTCCGACTGAAACCGGATTTCGACGCTATCCCCGAGGATCAGGACGATATCCCCGCTGCCGAAAACGCGATGTTTAACTCTACTCCCCACGGCGAACTGTTTCGAATCCCTTATCGCGTTCGGATTGTACGGAACGGGTGGCCTTATTTGTCCGGCTTGCTTTATTGCAGGTTTGCCCGCCAGGTTCGGTTTCCCGATTTCCTTAGGCGGGTTTTGAATATTACGCACGTCCGTAACGAACTGCGAAGGTTTGACTTGCTCTCCGTCCCTTATTTTGTAGCTTAACAGTTCTAGCTCTTTCCTTGCTCTTGTCATTCCGACATAGAAGAGCCTTACCGCCTCCTCCATTCCGTCAAGCTGATCCTTCTCGTATTTCTTGATATCTTCGTTGGAAGGCAAAATGCCTTCGACCAAGTCCACCATATAGACGTAATTGAATTCCAAGCCTTTGGCGCTATGAAGAGTGGACAAGGTGACCGCGCTTCCCTTCTTATTCGACTTGGAAGCTTTCATGGACTTCTCAAGAAACTTCAACCGCTTGGCGAAATCCTCCATCGTGTCGAGCGGCTCCGCGATTTCCTCCAGCGTATTGAGGATTCCGATCAAATATTCTTTGCGGAATCCTAGACGCTCGCACATTTTCTCGATGGCTTTATCGTAACCGAGCTTCTCGCGGATGGTCCGTATAGCGGCAAGCGGCTGCGCTCCTTGCAGCTGGACGAACGTTTCTTTGCCCGCCTCCAGCTGCTTAATCTGATACTCTTGCAAAGGAACGTGCTTGAGCAGGCGATCGAACACCGACATATCCGCGTCCGTGCTCAACGCCATCAACGCAGCCATTTGCTGTTTCGTAATATAACCGTTGAATTTGGCATGAATTTTTTCCAAAATATCCGGTCTTTTATCGTTAAACGTCATACGCATGAAATTCAATATATCCTCGACGACCCAATGGGAGAAAAAACGGTTGTCCCCGTCTTTCATGTAAAAGGGAATCCCCGCCCGATCTAAAGCGTTCATCAGCATGATCGAAGAGGAATTGTTGCGGTATAACACGGCTACTTCGCTCAGGTCGTTCCTGTCCGAGATTTTCTCGACGATGTACTTAGCTTGATATTTGTAATCGGGAAGCTCCGTGATCGCAATGGGTCTATGCTCCGGATTACGCGTGAACATATTTTTGTCGTATCGGTTTTTGTTGCGCTTGATGAAACGGTTGGCGATATCCACGATGTTGGGGGATGACCGGTAGTTTTGCTCCATTTTCAGAATCGAGGCTTGCGGATACGCCTGCTTAAAATCGAGCAAATATTGAGGCTCGGCCGCGCGCCAAGTATAGATCGATTGATCGTCATCCGCCACGACGTACAGGTTACCATGTGCCCTAACAAGCTTCTCCACGATCGCGTGCTGGACTAGGGACGTATCCTGGCTTTCGTCGGTCAGGATATAGTCGTATCGGAGTTGGAATTTGTTTAGAAGCGCATGTTCCATCGATAACGCTTCGTTCGCGATCGTGAGCATGTCATCGTAATCGACCAATAATTGAGCCGTCCCGGTCTGCTTGAACTTCTCGTACTCCTTGTATATCGTTTCCGCCTTGGGCACGTCACACTTGGCTAGCGACAACCGATCATGAGGAATAAGCTTGTTCTTGATGAAGCTAATGTAGCTCGTAAGCTCCTCCATTTGGTCATCGGTGGGGTGATCGCCATTCGTTCGTTTGTAGATGTCGCGCAATATTCTCGTTTTGCCCCATTGTTCGTTCTCACCGTCGGATCCCCCTTCGATCATCCGGTAGGACATTCTTTTCCCATGAAAATACTCTCTGACTACCTCGAAGGCGAAGCTATGAATCGTAGAGAAATCAGGGGTTTGTTGCTGCAGCGTCGGGAACAAATGATTAAACCGTACTTTCATGTCCTGAGCGGATGCCCTGCTGAAGGTTACTGCCTTAATGCGCGACGCCCTTACTCCCCTCGCTTCGATTAAGTACCCGATGCGCATGATCAAAGTCGTCGTTTTCCCCGAGCCCGGAGAAGCCAGTAATAGCAAGGCACCGTCCGTATGCGATGCGGCTTGCCGCTGAACCTCGTTAAGGACGACTCCCGTTTCGGTTTCTTTACGCGAGAAATAATCTAGATGAACATTCATAATTGCGATTCCTTTCGCTTGCCCTAAAATAAAAAAACACATTCACCTGGACGAATGTGTGAGCGATCTCGTCATGTTTGTGCTCGATCCTATAGCGTAACCCTTTGTACGTAGGTGATCAACGGAGTAAAAGACGTAACATCCGGTTGGACGAATAAAGGAACGGACTTTGTTATCGCGATATCCTCTATCGCTCGATTGGGTTCGCGGATCGCTGCGGCTATGACGTTAGGTAGGGAGAAGAGATTAGCATCCTCTTCGCTACGGAGAAGTACGACTTTAGGATAAGAAGCTTGCTTAAATCCCTCAATGACCAAAAATTGAACCGATTCCGCTTCCATCCCGGCCACCAATCGCTCGATTGGCGTCGACTGTTCTTGGACCCATGCCGTGCGGGAGGGTGATGTAATCCCCGTGATGTGGGCACCTGCTTGCCGATGCTGCCACGTGTCTTTACCCGGAAGATCGGGTTCGAATGTATGCGCGTCATGCTTTAAAGTACCAACCCTTATCCCCTGCGCGGAGAACTCCCGGACGAATGCGCACGTTAGCGTCGTTTTTCCGGCATTTTTGTATCCGACGATCTGTACGATCTGCATAGGCTTATCCCTCGTCTCTCCAACGGGTTACATGCTACCTTTATTTCAAACGCCAAGCCGTTACGAGATGTCCCTTCTCTAAGCCTTCTTTCAGCGGAGGAATCTCGATCAGGCAATCGGCGTCCACGATCGTGGTCATCAGGCTGGACTTGTCGTCACCGGTCGGGGTCACCCATACCGTCCCGTCGCGCAGCTCTGTTCGAGCCCGAATAAATCTGCGATAGGCGTTCACTTTAGGAAAATGTTCGCCGAGATAAGCCTTGAAGCTTGCAGTGGTTTGCCTTCGTACCCCTAACATCGCTCTTAAAGCAGGAGCGGCGAACAAATGGAAGCCGACGAAGCAAGCCCCTGGATTGCCCGAGAGCGCAAGAAGCAGCTTATTGCCTGCGATAGCCGCGCTTGTCGGGCTGCCTGGGCGCATCGCGATTTTGTTGAATAACAGCTCTACTTCGGGAGCGGCCAGCACGTCTACCATCACATCGTAATCCCCGACGGATACACCCCCTGAAGTCAGTAGCATATCGCACGTCTGCAATCCTTGGCGAACCAAAGCTTGCGCCGCTTCTGCATCGTCCGGTACTTTACCTAGCATAATGGGCTCTCCGCCGCATTCCCTGACCAGTGCGGCAAGCATCGGAGCGTTACTGTTGCGGATCTTGGCCGGGACCAGCGATTCGTCGACCTCAAGCAGCTCGCTTCCGGTTGAGAGTATCGCGACACGCGGTTTCTTCGAGACGGTAACTTTCGCATATCCGCATGAAGCAAGAAGGCCCGTTTCTCCCGCTCCGATTACTTTTCCTTCGGTCAGAAGTAGGGCTCCTTGCTCTATTTCACAGCCGATATCAGCTACGTTAGAACCTTGAGGAATGCTTTTGCCGATCTGGACATACGGTTGTCCATCCCTCGTGAGGGTTGAGGTCATTTCCAACATCACGACGGCATCCGCGCCTTCCGGAACCATTCCTCCCGTCATGATGCGGGTCGCCTGTCCTGATCCGACCGGATACTTGGGCACGACTCCGCTCGGTAACGATTCCAGCACCCGTAGCTCGGCAGGGCTTGCTATCGTCGACTGCTCCAAATCGACTGATCGAACCGCATAGCCATCCATCCCCGACCGACGAAACGGAGGAAAAGGATGAGGCGCGATAAGAGCCTCGCTTAATCGCCGTCCCCAAGCGTCGGCTAGAGGCACTTGCTCGGCGGGAAGCGGATGTATGCGTTCAAGGATAAGCTTCTGAGCATCTTCCGGTTGCAGAGCTGTGCGACGAAATCGATCAAGGCTGTCAACGGGCTGCATGAAGGACTTGGCTCCTTTAAGAAGTTACTCAATATATAACGGTAAACTTAATCTACTATTGCTCCCGGGGATAGCGGTGACGATTCAAGAGCTGAAAATTCGCTTTCGCATGCTGCTCGGGCGTATCGATATCTTCCGTAAATGTTAAAGATAGTCCTTCGTTCGTAAATTCTCTTTCCTCTATCTCGCACCAATCGATCTGGTCCAGCAAAGCCATGAACTTGCGTTTTCCCGCCTGTAGCAGCTTCTCCGCAACGGCTCCCGCCTCCTTGCGATAGAGGGCGTGCAGCGGCTGCAGCCTGCCGCCAATGAGAGGTAGCGCCGCTTGATAAGAGCCGTTGATCAAGCGCTCTTGCAGATAAACTGCCGACGCAACATCGAGAAAGGGTTGGTCACAGCCTACGACCCAGACAATCGGACGAGTTGCTGCGGTAAGGCCAGCATGGAGCCCCGCTAGCGGTCCCTCTCCCTTGTACGAATCGGGTACGATTCGAAGGTTCGAGGTTTGTGGCAAGCGTGCTCGGAGCCCCTCATCATTGGACACGATTATGACTTCATCCGTCCATTGTTCCACGGCCCGAAGCTGGCGCTCGATGATCGTCTCCCCGCCAACGAGGAGCAACGCCTTGTTCACGCCGCCCATTCGTCTCCCTTGCCCCCCGGCCAAAATAACCGCCGACCTGTCCATGGCGCTGCCTCCGACTGAGCTCAAGATACTTACTATAAGTGACTCTATGAATTAATGAAAATGAAATTAAGATAGGAATCGATAGTCAAATAAAAGGATTACTTTATTCTATCCTTACGTGATGCGCCATGACAACCCTCGAGAAGCTGGTTAATCGCGAGGGTGCGCTGCAGTCAGGTTTGGACGGACCGCTACTGGCAGGTTGGTTACTTTAGAGCGTTGCAGTCAGGTTTTACCGGTCTACATGGGTATTTGAGCTACTTTGGAGCGCAGCAGTCAGGTTTTACCGGACTACACGGACTTTTGAGTTACTTTGGAGCGCTGCAGTCAGGTTTTACCGGACTACACGGGCTTTTTAGCTACTTTGGAGCGCTGCAGTCAGGTTTTGCCGGACTACACGGGCTTTTGAGCTACTTTTATATGCTGCAGTTAGGTTTTACCGGACTACACGGGCTTTTGAGCTACTTTGGAGCGCCGCAGTCAGATTTCACCGGACTACACGGGCTTTTGAGCTACTTTGGAGCGTTGCAGTCAGGTTTTACCGGACTACACGGGCTTTTGAGCTACGTTGGAGCGCCGCAGTCAGATTTCACCGGACTACACGGGCTTATGAGCTACTTTGGAGCGCTGCAGTCAGGTTTTACCGGGCTACACGGGCTTTTGAGCTACGTTGGAGCGCCGCAGTCAGATTTCACCGGACTACACGGGCTTATGAGCTACTTTGGAGCGCTGCAGTCAGGTTTTACCGGGCTACACGGGCTTTTGAGCTACGTTGGAGCGCCGCAGTCAGATTTCACCGGACTACACGGGCTTATGAGCTACTTTGGAGCGCTGCAGTCAGGTTTTTCCGGACTACACGGGCATTTAGGTTACTTTGGAGCGCTGCAGTTAGGTTTTACCGGACTACTCGGGCTATTAAGCAACTTTGGAGCGCCGCAGTCAGGTTTTTCCGGACTACACGGGCTTTTGACCTACTTGGAGCGCCGCAGTCAGGGTTTTCCGGACTACACGGGCTTTTGACCTACTTGGAGCGCCGCAGTCAGGGTTTTCCGGACTACACGGGCTTTTGACCTACTTGGAGCGCCGCAGTCAGGGTTTTCCGGACTACACGGGCTTTTGACCTACTTGGAGCGCCGCAGTCAGGGTTTTCCGGACTACACGGGCTTTTGACCTACTTGGAGCGCCGCAGTCAGGGTTTTCCGGACTACACGGGCTTTTGAGCTACTTTAGAGCGTTGCAGTCAGGTTTTGCCGGACTACACGGGCATTTAGGTTACTTTGGAGCGCCGCAGTCAGGTTTTGCCGGACTACACGGGCTTTTGAGCTACTTTAGAGCGTTGCAGTCAGGTTTTACCGGACTACACGGGCTTTTGAGCTACTTGGAGCGCCGCAGTCAGGTTTTTCCGGACTACACGGGCATTTAGGTTACTTTGGAGCGCTGCAGTCAGGTTTTTCCGGACTACACGGGCTTTTGAGCTACTTTAGAGCGCTGCAGTTAGGTTTTACCGGACTACACGGGCTTTTGAACTACTTTGGAGCGCTGCAGTTAGGTTTTACCGGACTACACGGGCTTTTGAGCTACTTTGGAGATCACCTATCTAGAATCTGTTGTGCGGCATGCTTACCTTGGGCAATACAGTCTGGTAAGCCGACGCCGCCGAATGCGGCGCCCGTCGCATGAATGCCGGGGAGCTGATCAACCAGGCTATCGCGGAACGTAGCGATGGCGTCCAGATGTCCGACCGGATACTGCGGCATGGAATGGCGCAATCTCGTGATCTCGACGAATTCAGGCGTCGCGGTAAGACCCGTTAGATCCTGCAAATCTCGCTGGACGACACCCGCCAAGACGGCATCGTTCAATTCTACGCCTTTCTCATCCCCGGCTCGACCGACGTAACAACGAATGAGACGTTTGCCTTCCGGCGCGGTATGCAACCACTTGGATGAAGTCCAAGTACTTGCCGTGATATGCCTATGCTCCCCACGCGGCACGAGAAACCCTGAACCGTCGAGGTCCTGATTAAATCCAACCTCGTCATAGGCAAGGACGACGTTAGCGACGGAAATGTAACGAATGTTCGTTAACGCGGACACATCGACATGAGGCGTAAGCAACTCTGCCGTTGCGTATGCGGGTAAAGTTAATAGAACATCGTCTGCTTCGACCGTCGAACCGTCGGATAGTCGAAGCTGATAACGTCCTTGCGAATATGCACCCTCACCTGCAACAGCAACATTTTCCAGCGATTCCACTTGGGCTCCCAACCGTATAGAGCAGCCTTCCGCTTGCAATCTCGATTCGAGAGCTTCAATAACGGTTGATAAACCGTTGCGGAACGTCATGAATACGGAAGCGGGTAAAGAAGCCGAGGCTACGGAAGTAGCCCCGGATCCTTCCCCAGAGCCAGCATCTTTAACAACTCCGGCTGCGACACCGCCGCCCGCATCCTGCTTCGCCTCAGAGTGCGCTTTCGCTTTCGCAGCCGCGAGTTGAGCCTCTCTTGTGCCCGCGATTAAGCTACCGAACTCTTTCACCATCGTCTTAAATTGCGGAAAAGTCGCTTCCAACCCTAGACGATACAAGTCGCCCGCGTGAATGCCCGCGAGCAGCGGCTCGAATATCCGCTCGACCATTTCCTTGCCCATCCGGCGTTCCAGAAAATCTCCGACCGTTTCGTCTGCGGTTACGTCTCCGGCAGGGATTTCCAGATCCTCCAAAGCACGCAGCTTCCCTTCCTCGGAAACCAGATCCGTCCGCATGAACTTCTCCTGATCGGATGGGATACCGAGCGTTAAGCCTTCCGGCATCGGATGAAGCTGGCCATCCAGTGAGATGTAGGTTTTCTTGGCTAACGGATTCGTTCCCGTTAGTTCCCCATCGATCTCAAGCTCCTTGGCAAGCTCGATCATCGGAAGCTTCCGGGCAAGGAAAGAATCCGGGCCACGCTCGATAACGTAACCGTCCCGCCTTAACGTGTTCACTCTGCCGCCCAAACGGTTTGATCCTTCGAGCACCGTTACTTCAAGCTTCTCCCCGCGCTCCTTGGCGAGCTTAAGTAAATAAAAGGCGGCGCTAAGGCCGGTAATACCGCCGCCTAGCACCGCCACCCGGCGAATTTGTTGTTCCATCAATTCGTCCTCCCGTTCGCTAATCCGATAACCGTATCCGCCAAGGCGGCCATGTATTGAGGGTCATCGTTCAGCATACGAATTCTCTCTAAGCGAATATTGCGTTCCTCCGCGAATTTCCGCGCCTCGATATCGATATCGTACAGAACCTCAAGATGATCCGACACGAATCCGACTGGCGTTACGAGTACCGACTTTACCCCCTCGGAACTTAGTCGTTCCAACGTTTCGAGAATATCCGGTCCGAGCCAAGGCTGTCCGGTCTGTCCGGCGCTCTGCCAAGTAAATTGCCACTTGTCCACTCCAGCGGCTTTGGCAACCGCAGCGGAAGTAGCCAGCAATTGGTCCGCGTACGGATCTTTCATTTCCAGCACTTTCGCCGGCAGGCTATGCGCGCTGAATAACACTAACGCTTCTTCGCGCATGTCGCCAAGCCGTTCCAGCCCGTCTTTGACCCGTTTACTCAACGCATCGATCAGTTCGGGATGCAAGTGATACTCTTGTACCGCTTTAAAAGCGATACCGCATTTCTCCGCTTCCTCTTGCGCACGTTTCATATAACCGCCGACGCTCATAACGGAGTATTGAGGCGTCAGTACGATTCCGATCGCTTCCGTAATGCCATCCGCTGCCATAGCCGCGACGCCGTCTTCGATATAAGGCGCTGCATGCTTCAAGCCTTGGTAACACACGTAAACTCCTTCGCCGGCCAATTCGTCCAGTGTCCGTTGAAGTGCGGCAACTTGACCGTTCGTATTTTCCCGAAGCGGGAACACGCCGCCGACAATGGCCTGATAACGACTCGTGAGATCTTCAAGCTGCTCCGCCGTAGGAGGATGTCCTCTGCGAATATGCGTGTAATAGGCCTCGATGCCTTCAAGGCTTTCCGGCGTTCCATAGGACATTACGAGTATTCCGATAGCGTTCTTAGCCGTCACGCTCATGAATTTACCCCCGCCGCAAGCTGCTGCTCGCTATATAGATGAATGAAATCCGTTAATTCCCGCAATTTATCCAAAGAAGCTTCCGGGTACAATCCATGTCCCAGGTTAAAAATAAAACCAGGCTCCTTCATCCCTTCGTCTAGCAATCTACGGGCATGCTCATGAATGACTTCGGTCGGTGCTGTCAACACGTAAGGATCGAGATTTCCTTGAATCGCGAATTTATGGCCTATGCGGCGTCTGCCTTCGGACAAAGGAACCCGCCAATCCAAGCCGATGACGTTAACCTTCAACTCGGTCAGATGCGGAAGCAGTTCTCCCGAGCTAACTCCCGGGAAATAAATTTTGGGAACGTCCAAATCGGATAAGTTCGCGAAAATACTTTCCACATGGGGCAGTACGAATTCTTTAAAATCGTGAGGCGCAAGAGAGCCTACCCAGCTATCGAATAGCTGCACGGCTTTCGCTCCAGATTGGATGTGCGCACGCAAATAGGTAGCCGCCATCTCGGCAAGCTTGCCCATTAAACGATGCCAAACCTTAGGCTCGCTATACATTAACGCTTTCGTCCGAATGTAAGATTTGCTCGGACGGCCCTCGATGATGTAGCTCGCAAGCGTAAACGGTGCCCCTGCAAACGTAATTAGCGGGACAGTAAGCTCGCGATCCAAAATCTTGATCGTTTCAATCACGTGAGCTAGATCGCCTTCCACGTCGATAGGAGTCAGACGATCCACGTCGCTCGCGCTTCTTACGGGATTGTGGATGACCGGTCCGACATCCTTGACGATATCGAAGTCGATTCCGATAGAAGCTACAGGATTCATGATGTCGGAATACAAGATCGCTGCATCTACTCCGAGCTTCCGAATCGGCATCAACGTCACTTCTGCCGCTAGCTCCGGTTGCTTGCAAATTTCCAGCAAGGAGTATTTTTCTTTTATTTTACGATAATCTGGATCGTATCGTCCGGCTTGGCGCATATACCACACTGGAATGCGTTCAACCGTCTCTCCGCGACATGCTCGCAGGAATAGATCGTTATTCGTCATTTAGGGTTGCCTCATTTATGTAACAGATTGTCTTTCATTGCTTTCATTATGCCCCTTTTACACCGCCCGAACAACCTCAGACGCCTTGCGGAGTATGACAATAGTTTGACAATGCTGTTATTAGGCGCCCGATTAGCCTATGATATACTAACCATACAGAAGTAAGTCAGGGGAAAGGAGCAGCGGATGCAACGTTGGAAAATTAATCTTATCGTTCTCATGTGCGGGAACTTTCTAGTAATGGCGGGGATGACTATGATCATGCCCTTTCTTTCATTATATTTGCAGCAAGACCTCGGATTAACCGACAAGCATGAAATTGGGGTATGGGCGGGATTTATCTTCGCGGCCAACTTTATTACCTCATTTTTGTTTCAGCCCTTATGGGGCAAGCTCTCCGACAAATACGGGCGTAAAATGATGCTGCTGCGTTCGGGATTCGGAATGTCTATCGTTATGGTGATGATGGGCTTCGCCACCGCGCCATGGCACCTGCTCGCGCTGAGGATGCTAAACGGGGTCATCTCCGGCTTTACGCCGGCAGCAGTCTCGCTCGTATCCGCAACGACGCCGAAGGACCGAATGGGCTTCGCGATGGGTACTTTACAATCCGGCGGTACCGCCGGGACGATACTCGGTCCTTTCATTGGCGGATTACTGGCGGATAACTTCGGTTATCGCCCGATTTTCTATATTACCGGATCGTTATTGTTCCTTGCATCGGCGATTTCATGGCTATTGGTCCAAGAAAATTTCGATCGCACGGCAGCCGCGCTCAAAAAACAGATGAGCGTAATCAAAGGATTTCGCGACTTGATGGTCATCCGGCAACTGCCCGTATTGCTGACCGTAACGTTCCTGATCCAGTTCGCCATGCTTAGCCCGATGCCGCTTATTCCGCTGTACGTTCAAGATTTGCACGGCACGACAGAGAACCTGGCGTTCTACGCCGGATTCGTAGGCTCGGTAACCGGTATTTCGAATATGATCTGCGCCCCTGTGCTTGGACGGTTAAGCGACCGGATCGGGGCATCGCGCATTTTGCTCGTATCGTTGGCAGGCGCGGCGATCATGCTCATTCCTCAAGCTTTCGTCGGCTCCGTCGGACAACTGCTCGTGTTCCGGTTCCTGCTCGGCTGCTTCATGGGCGGACTCATACCGACCGTGAATTCGCTCGTTCGCCGATATACGCCAGACGGTATGGAAAGCCGAGCCTTCGGCTTCAATAGCAGCGCGCTCAGCCTAGGCAATATGATGGGACCGATCATGGGCGGCGCGTTGTCGGGTTTCATCGGGATCGAAGGTTTGTTCATCCTCTCGGGCGCTTTACTGTTTATGACTTGTCTATGGGCTACATATGCCTTACGGTCGTCGCGGCAAAGTCGGCCAGTACGGAGGGGTTAATCCCCGAACTCGTAAAAAAAGAAGCTGATCCCGTTGGGGAATCGGCTTCTTTTTTTGCGCTTTGCGCTTTAAGTCCAACGAAAGTCTACTCGAATTTAACCAGGTAGTAGTTTTTCTTGCCGCGGCGAAGCACGACATATTTGTCATGCAGACGCTGTTCCTTCGTCACGACGAATTCAACGTCTTGTTGCCGCTGCCCGTTCACGTACACCGCGCCGCTCTCGATGTCCTGTCTGCCTTGACGTTTCGAAGGGGCGACTTTCGCTTCGATCAGAAGATCCAGCAACGCGATTTCCTCTTGGCCCGAGACGATCGTAGTCGGCATGTCTTGCAGCGCTTCTACGAGCTCTGCCTCGCTAAGCTGGGTCACGTCTCCCGAGAACAACGCCTGCGTGATCTTCTCCGCGCTCACGACAGCTTCTTCGCCGTGTACGAGGCTCGTCACTTGGCGCGCTAGCTCGCGTTGCGCTTCGCGCTTCTCCGGACGCTCGGCAAGCTCGGCCTCGAGCTCGGCGATGCGCGTTTGGTCCAAGAAAGTGAAATATTTCAAGAACTTAATGACATCGTTGTCGTCCGTATTGATCCAGAACTGGTAGAAGGCATACACCGATGTTTTGTTGCGATCTAACCAAACCGCGCCGGATTCGGATTTGCCGAACTTCTTCCCATCGCTCTTCGTAACGAGAGGCACTGTCATCCCATAGGCGTCGCCTCCGCCCATTTTGCCGATCAGGTCAAGCCCCGCCGTAATGTTGCCCCATTGATCGCTTCCGCCTACTTGAAGCGTACAGCCGTGATCCGTAAGCAGCTTATAGAAGTCGTAGGATTGAAGGATCATGTAGCTGAACTCCGTGAAGGAAATCCCGTTGGCTAGACGCGAATCGACCGAGTCCTTGGCAAGCATGTAGTTGACGGTAAAGTTTTTGCCGATATCGCGAAGGAAAGTAATGACGTCTAGCGATCCTAACCAATCGTAGTTGCTGACCAGCTTCGCGGAATTAACGTCGGGATTGAAATCGAGAAACCGGGAAAGCTGATCCTTCAATCTGTTCGTCCAGCCCGCTACCGTATCCGCCGTATTCAACGAGCGCTCCGCCGAACGGCCGCTTGGGTCGCCGATCATGCCCGTACCTCCGCCGACAAGCGCGATCGGATTATGTCCAGCTCTCTGGAAGTGGCGCAAAATCAAAATCGGCAGCAGATGCCCGATGTGTAAACTGTCCGCAGTCGGATCAAATCCGCAATAGAGTACGACCCGCTCTTGGTTCAGCTTTTCTTGAAGACCCTCGCGGTTAGTCATTTGGTGAATTAAGCCTCTGTATTCCAGTTCCTCCAGCAAACCCTTGTTCAGTTCTGGCGTAATTGAATTCGTCATTGCCTATCGCTCCCTTTGTTCTGGAATTAAAAAAGACCCGCCCTGTCAATAGACAGGGACGAGTCATCGCGGTACCACCCTAATTGAAAACGCGCGCTTGCGCATTCTCCACTCTCGTCGAATAACGGCCGACTTCCGTCTTGTCCTTCCGTACCGGTACGGTTTCGGTTCAAGATGCTCCAGGACGTAATTCGCGCTTGCTCGCGTACCGGCTTGCATCGACCGCCGGCTTTCTGTAACGCGTTGGACGAACGCTACTGATTCCCTTCATTGCTACTTGTTTATTAACATCGTTTGAATCACTTTAAACGATGCGCAACGAGATGTCAATCCGGCTTCTCTTAAATTGGCGAATGCCATCTTTTTCCCGCTTGATCGGGTGAGGCGATTACGATATACTACAACAAACTTCATCATCGTAATCATGCCTATGAAGAGCATCCAACTCTGAGGCGTTCCCGTCAAGGAAATCGATAGACTCCAGGTCACGATCTCCCTAAGTCAACCGTAGCCGCACGTTACAGCGGAACTAAAGCGGATCGAACAGTTCGGCTGTTCGGTCAATTTGGGTGGCACCGCGAGAATTAAACGCTCCTCGTCCCATAGAGACGAGGGCGTTTTTTTGCATTTTATCCTAAAGGAGCGCGGTAACATGTTGGACATCAAATGGATTCGGCAACATCCGGACACGGTTCAGGAAGCGGCGGTCGCGAAGCGGATCGACGTATCGATTCGGGATCTGCTCGAATGGGACGGTAAGCGGCGTTCGCTGATCACCGAAACGGAAGGACTAAGGGAAACGAGAAATAAGCTATCGCAGCGGATTGCGGAATTGGCGCTCCAATCGAATGAGCGCGAGAGGGAACAAAAAAAACAAGAGGCTAAGCAAGTGAACGAGAGTTTGCGATTGGCGGAGACCGAGCTGGCGGTTGCGGAACGGCGATATCACGAATTAATGATGCTCGTACCGAATATCGTCTCTCCAGATACGCCCGTCGGACGATCGGATAAGGACAATGTGGAAATCCGTCGGGTCGGCGAGCCAAGGACGATGGATCTCTGGATGAAGGATCACGTCGCGTTAGGAGAGCTTCACGGGATGATCGACGTTCCTCGAGGGGTGAAAGCCGCGGGTACGCGGAATTATTACCTGACAGGCGACGGCGCTCTCCTGCATCGCGCCGTCCAGCAGCTCGCGGTTGATCTACTCCTCGCCCAAGGCTTCACCCTGCTGGAAGTGCCATTGATGGTTCGTCCGGAGACACTGTACAATACGGGATTTTTCCCGCTGGGCAAAGATCAAGTATACCGGATCGAAGATGAGAACAAATTTCTGATCGGAACTTCGGAGGTGCCGCTCATCACCTATCATGCCAACGAGATCGTCGATGCGGCTAAGCCGATCAAACTGGCTGCCGCGTCCGTCTGTTTCCGTAGCGAGGTCGGATCGACCGGCAAAGACGTTCAAGGCCTTTACCGCGTCCATCAATTTGCCAAAGTGGAACAAGTCATCTTGTGCGAGGCGGATGCCGATTTGTCAGACCGCCTGCTTAGCGAGATTACCGCTAACGCGGAACAGCTTCTGCAGCGGCTCGAGCTTCCCTATCGGGTAGTGGCCGTATGTTCGGGCGACATGTCGCAGAAAACCTACAAACAATACGATATCGAAACCTGGATGCCTAGCCGTCAATCGTACGGCGAAACCCATTCCTCTTCGAATGTGCACGACTTCCAAGCGCGCCGCTCGAATATTCGATACCGTGACGACGATGGGAATTTACGTTTCTGCCATACGCTCAACAATACGGCCGTCGCGAGCCCTCGCATTCTGATCCCTCTGATCGAGAATCATCAAGCCGAGGACGGATCGATTCATATTCCAGAGGCTCTGCGTCCTTATATGAACGGTCGGCATCGCCTCTATCCGATTCGAGTGGATTAATCTGGGGGGCGGCACAGTCTGGGGAGTGCCGCTATCATCGCAAGGCGGCCTATCATAGAAATAGAGGCACGCAGTGCCGCTATTGGGCTCTACAAAGTTGGTTACGGTGGAATAACGGCAGGGAATACCGCTATTGGGACGTGAACGCGTAGTTGACGTGGCACATCGAGAATATAGCGGCACGCGGTGCCGCTAATGGGCTCTACAAAGTTGGTTACGGTGGAATAACGGCAGGGAATGCCGCTATTGGGACGTGAATGCGTAGTTGACGTGGCACATCGAGAATATAGAGGCACGCAGTACCGCTATTGAATACCAAAAAGCCCCAAGTCACTAGACTTGGGGCTTAGTTTATTAATTAGAGCAAATGGCAAGCCGCGAAATGGCCCGGTTCGACTTCCTTGAAGGGAGGCATTGTCGCCGCGCATTCCGGCATAGCATGCGGACAGCGCGTACGGAACGGGCAGCCGCTAGGCGGGTTCAACGGGCTCGGAATCTCGCCCTGAAGAATAATCCGCTTGCGCGCCTTCTGCAGATCGGGATCCGGAATCGGAATCGCCGACAGCAGCGATTGCGTATAAGGGTGCATCGGTTTCTCGTTCAACTTATCGGACGTTGCCACCTCGACCAGTTTGCCCAAGTACATAACGCCGATCCGATCGGAAATATGCTTGACCATCGCAAGGTCATGCGCAATGAACAAATAAGTTAAACCGCGTTCCTTCTGCAGCTTCTTGAACAGGTTTACGACTTGAGCCTGAACCGAAACGTCAAGCGCGGAGATCGGCTCGTCCGCAATAATGAATTGCGGCTCGATCGCGAGCGCTCGCGCGATCCCGATCCGTTGGCGTTGACCGCCCGAGAATTCATGCGGGAACCGTCCCGCATGCTCCTCGCTCAAGCCAACGTCTCTAAGCAACTGATTGACGCGCTCCTTCTTCTCCTTACCGGAGTAGAGCCCGTGAATCTCGATGCCTTCGGCAATGATTTTACCGACGGTCATACGCGGATTCAGAGAAGCGTAAGGATCCTGGAACACCATCTGCATGTCGCGATGGAATTGGTTCCGGTCGGCGCCTTTCATCTTCTGTACGTCTTTGCCGTTAAACAAAACTTCCCCGCCGGTAGCCTCATAGAGGCGGATAATCGTTCGGCCTGTCGTCGACTTACCGCAACCCGACTCTCCGACCAAACCGAACGTCTCTCCCCGATTAATCGAGAAGTTCAAGCCGTCAACCGCCTTAAGCACTCGATTACCGCTTAGTTGAAAGTGCTTCTGCAAATCTTTTATTTCTAAAATTTTATCTTCAGCCATGTGATCCCCTCCCTATTCCAACGGGCATTTCTACCTCGGGAGCGTCCGGATGATTGAGCCAGCATGCCGCACTATGATCCGCCGACACTTCGAAGTGTTCAGGGTCGATCTCTTTGCACACTTTCATCGCATAGGGGCAACGAGCCGCGAACGCGCAGCCAACCGGCGGCGCATACAAGTCCGGCGGCGTACCCGGAATCGAGGCTAGCTCGTTATTCTTATCGCTGTCGAGCCGAGGAACGGAACGAAGCAATCCCCAAGTATAAGGATGTCTAGGATTATAGAAAATATCGTCAAGCGTACCTCTCTCCACCACTTTGCCTGCATACATAACGATAACTTTATGGGCCATCTCGGCCACAACGCCTAAGTCATGCGTAATCAGGATAATGGAGGTTTCGGTTTTCTCTTGAATATCGCGCAACAAATCGATGATCTGCGCCTGAATGGTTACGTCCAGAGCGGTTGTCGGTTCATCCGCGATCAACAGCTTCGGATTACAAGCGAGCGATAATGCGATCATCACCCGTTGACGCATCCCGCCGGACAACTCATGCGGATACTGCTGAATCCGCTCTTCCGCATTCGACATTCCTACGAGAGTGAGCAATTCGGCAGACCGCTTAAACGCTTCGGCTTTGCTCACCTTCTGGTTGTGCTTGCGAATGCCTTCGGAGATTTGCGCCCCGACCGTCATAGTCGGATTTAGAGATGTCATCGGATCTTGGAAGATCATCCCCATATCTTTTCCGCGCACGCGCTCCATCTGGGACTCCGTCATTTTAGCGATTTCGTGTTTGCCGTCGAACAAGATGGAAGATCCTTCTTTAATATAGCTGGGCGGAGTCGGGATCAATCTCATGATTGTCTGCGCGGTTACGGATTTACCGCAACCGGATTCGCCTACGATCGCAAGCACTTCCCCTTTATCTACGGTGAAGGAGACGCCACGTACCGCCTGAACTTCACCGGCATACATTTTGAAGGATACGCGAAGATTTTTGACCTCAAGTATGGGTTTACCCATTCGGCAGCCCTCCTTATTTCCTCATTTTCGGATCGAGAGCATCTCGTAATCCGTCGCCAAGCACGTTAAAGCTAAGCAAGATTAAACTAAATACGATCGTCGGGAATATGATCCGGTGAGGCTGATACCTCATATAATGAGCACCATCGTTAATCAAGTTACCTAGAGACGCCATAGGAGGACGAATGCCGACCCCGATAAAGCTCAGGAACGATTCGAAGAAAATCGCCGTAGGTACGATAAAAGTGATCTGCACAATTACCAATCCGATTACGTTAGGGATTAAATGCTGCAGAATGATTCGCTTAGGCTTTGCTCCTAACGTACGCGCAGCTAGAACGAATTCCTGTTCCTTCACGAGAAGAAGCTGTCCCCGCACCAGACGCGCCATTCCAACCCAGCCTGTTAAGGCATAGGCGATAATGATGGAGCTAATGCCTGGCCCAAGGAAAACAATCAGAATAATGGCAAGCAACAGCAAAGGAATGGAGTAAATAACCTCGACTATCCGTTGCATGACATTATCCACTTTCCCGCCAAAATAAGCCGAAATCCCGCCGTAGAGTACGCCTACGACTAGATCGATCAAAGCAGCGATTACCCCGATGAGCAAGGAAATACGAGTCCCCCACCACACACGGGTCCACAAATCCCTCCCGAAGTCATCCGTTCCGAAGAAATGGCCCCAAGAAGGTTTAAGATCGATATCTTTCAAATATTGCGTCTCGTAATCAAACTTGCTGAACATTGGAGCAAATATGGCCAATATCGTCATCAGGACCAGAATGATCAATCCCGCCATGGCCATTTTATTAGATCTCAAACGCCTCCACGCATCCTGCCAATAAGTTAAGGATGGCCGCACAATGGACTCTGCGTTTGTCGTTTTCTCAGCTGGTTGAAACTTGTCTTTCGATAGGCTTTCCATCGTTTACCTCCTCCCCGACATACGAATCCTTGGATCGATAAGGCCGTAGGCAATATCGGTTAGGAACATAACAACGATGAGAATCGCCGCATAGAAAATAGTCAGTCCAGTAATCATCGTATAATCTAACGTTGTAATGGAGCTTACGAATTGATAGCCCAAGCCCGGGATGACAAAAACGTTCTCGACAACGAGAGTACCGGTAATGACGCCGACGGCAATGGGTCCTAGAATCGTTACAACTGGCAATATCGCATTTCGTAACATGTGGCCCGTCACGATTTTCCGTGTCGAAAGCCCTTTTGATTTCGCTGTTTTAATATAATCCAAGCTCGCTACCTCTAACATGGAAGCGCGCATCATCCTTGCGAGCGTGGCGATCGTTCCAAGCGCAAGCGCGAAAGCCGGCAAAATGCGATTCTCGGGACCTTCCCACAAGCCTGGAGGGAGAATTCCCCATTTGTTACCTATATAAAGAGATAACAACGGAGCTAGCACGAATGAAGGAATCGAAATGCCGATAAGAGCAATAATCATGGCGGAGTAATCCTGCCATTTGTTATGCCGTAGAGCGGCGACGATCCCAAGGGTTAAACCAATAATAATCGCAATAACAAGCGATTCTACTCCGAGCTCTAAGGAGGCCGGGAACGATTGCTTGATTACGCTAACGACTGAACGGGTCGGGAATTGATAGGATACGCCTAGATCCCCTTGAGCGACATTGCCCAAATACTGCAAATACTGCTGCCATTCAGGCTTATCCAAGCCATATTGGGCTTTCAGTATCGCCAAGTTCTCTGGAGGCAGCTTTGCAGCGACTTCTCCAAAAGGATTTCCCGGCAGTAGCTTCATGAGAAAAAAAGTGGCCGTAATGATGACCCATAACGTAATGATCATATAGATCAAACGACGCAGCACGTAGTTCAGCACGTTGAAATCCTCCTTTCCGGGAATGAATAATTTTCCTATGCCCTACAATCGACATGAAAGAAGCCGTTCTAGCAACGGCCTCTTTCATGGATTGTTCCTTGTACTGAATGTACGGCATGTATCGTTCTCAGTGAACGGAGCTTCAGATTACTTAATCGAAGTCCATTTCAATTCGAAGTCAGGACCGTAAGGAGGCAAGATCAAGCCTTCTACTTTGTCTTTAATCAAGAACGGAGAAGAGCGGAAGAACAGTGGGAATACCGCTGCTTCTTCAAGCAGGATTTTTTCTGCTTCATGCATTTTTTCAGCGCGTACTTTGTTGTCCAGCTCTTTTTCAGCGCCTTTGATCAATTCGTCGTACTTCGCGTTTTTCCAATCTTGCGTATTGAAAGGACCGCCGGAAACGTACATATCAAGCCATGTCATAGGGTCATTGTAGTCTGCGCCCCACAGCGTGGAAACGATCGTGTAGTTTTTGCCAAGCTCTCTTTCAAGACGAGTTGCGTGAGGCAATGGTTCTGCAAGCACTGTGATGCCAAGATTCGTTTTCCACTGGGAAACGAGGTACTCGAGCATTTTCTTGCCTGTCTCCGTATCGTCGCCGATCACGGACAATTGCGGCAAGGAAGTGATGCCAACTTCTGCCAAACCTTCAGCAAGCAAGGCTTTTGCTTTAGCAGCATCGAATGCAACTTCAGTGTCGCCTACGACTTTACGGAATTCCTCGCCGTTACCGTCACTGTTGCCGTTCGGTACATAACCTGTAGATGCTACAGAACCGTTTTTCAGAACGACATCGACTAGACCTTGACGATCGATTGCCATGCTGAGCGCTTGACGAACTTTAACGTTAGCGAAAGCAGGTACTTTCGTTTGTTGGAAGTTCAAGTAACCGGTAACGAGCTCGCTCTTGCGGTGAAGCTCTGTTTTACCTTCATAAGGCTTCATTTGGTCGCCTTTGATATCTGCGTAATCCGTTTTTTTGGATTCGTACAAGTTCAAGCCGGTTGAAGTATCTTTAACGATGTTCAAAGTTACTTTGTCCAGCTTCACGTTGGCTGCATCCCAATATTTCGGGTTTTTCTCAAGCACCAGTTGTTGCTCGTGATCCCATTTCGTCAGGACGAACGGACCAGCGCCAAGTACTTTGTCCGCATCTGCGCCGCTTTTACTTCCTTGAGCTTCAACGAACTCTTGTTTTTGCGGGTAATAGTTCAAGAATGCAAGCTGTGCCGTGAAGTAAGCACGAGGGATATCCAAAGTGATTTCGAGCGTTTTGTCGTCAATCGCTTTAACGCCGAGGTTTTCTTGAGCCGTTTTCAATTCTTCAGGTGTTTTGGCATCTTGTACAGCTTGTCCGCCTTTGAGCCATGTCAGAATGAAAGCGTAAGATGCCTTCGTTGCTGGATCAAGCGTTCTTTGGTAAGAATAAACGAAATCTTTTGCCGTCAAAGGCGATCCGTCCGCCCATACAAGACCGTCACGCAGTTTAATTGTATAAGTCAAACCATCTTCGGAGATCGTCGGCAATTCCGCCGCGAGTGCCGGTTCTGGGTTCATGTCTTTGTCCAAACGATACAAGCCTTCGCTGATTGCTCCGAGAATCGTGAACGATGCGGCGCTTTCCGCGATCGATACGTCTAGTGCCGGAGGATCGGCGCGATAATTCATAACCAGCTCTTGTTTGCTGCCTGTTCCGGAGCCCGTAGATCCCGAAGCAGAAGGTTCGGAGTTCTTGTTGTCGTTGCTGCACGCCGCTAACAGCGTACCGGCTAACGTGACTGCCATTGCAGCCGAGAAAATTTTCTTGAATTTCATTCTGTTGCCTCCCCATATTTTTACTGACTATCATTGCTGTTTTCCATAGCTTCTATGCATCTTTCGTTGCATGTCCCCCATGTCTTTGACTGAAAATTGCCAATATTTCCAATATTGAAAAAACGACAATTCCACTCCTCCGCAAACTTCAACTCCTGAGACGGAACATCGTCCCCAATGTAGGTTATATGCACCGATCAGACTGAATTTTACGGAACAGAAGTCATCCTACTATATATCGTTCGGATTTTGCAATGAGAGTTTCTTCCAACGACATGATTAATAACCCGTTGCGTAAGTTTAAGTGACATAATGATTACATAAATCAATTATTTTTTGCATATTCATTCTTTGTTCATGAATATAAATTCATTTTCGTTGCCGTGTTTGTAAAACGCTATTTTCAATGTTTGAAATTCCGTTCAGATTAAATCCACAAAAAGGAAACCCGTAATTTTATTGGGTTGAATGTTAGTACAAAATTAATTAAATATTAGATTTGTATTAAAAAAGCATAATGTATAGCAAAAAACCTCTAGAATAGGATTGAAAATCCAATTCTAGAGGTTCTTTAAATGACTGCGTTTTCTTTATATTGTTCTAATTTGAGCTAATGCAAGTCCATCGTAAGCAGGCAGATGGACACCGGTTAGTCTTGGATCCTGTGCAATCGTCCGGTTGAAATGTCGGATCGCCAGCACCGAAGGCCCTTGCCTGGCTTCATCGATCGTTTTACCTCGAAGAAGCGTATTGTCCGCGGCGATAATCGCGCCTTCATTCGCTAATAGAATGCACTCTTCTAAATAATGAGGGTAATTTTCTTTGTCCGCATCAATAAAGAAGAAGTCGAATCGCGCCCCCTCTTCCCGAAGCCGCGCTATACTAGCCGACGCGTCTCCGACCCGATAGTCCACGAAGTGCCCTAAACCGGAAGAAGCCATATTCGCTTTGGCGATATCCGCATACTCTTGGCGCAGTTCGAGGGAAACCAGCTTCCCTTCTGTCGGCAAGCCTCTCGCCAAACAAATTCCGCTATACCCCCCAAGCGCCCCAATCTCTAGTATAGAGCGAGCTTTCGACAGCGATACGAGAAAAGTAAGCAAACGGCCATAACCCGGCGCCACTGAGATGTCCGGCATTCCGGCAGCTTGAATACTTGCGTTCACCCGCTCAAGATCGGTATCTGCCTTATATAATTCGTCAAAATATTGATCAGGCGACTGGGCCATTATTATTGTCTCCTCCTTGGATTCCATAATTGCAGCTTCAATTTAACTCCGATTACACCCCAACATTCTACCACAATATTTGTAATTTCCCCTTCATTAGGGCTATACTGATTTTTGTTTAGCATTTTACATTACGTTGATCAATCGGCACGGCGAATTTACCTACTTAGTGTATGTAAAAGTTGCCGCGCTTAGGAAAGGAAGTTATGTCATGTTAGCGCAGTTACAAACTGCTGCCCGGAAAGGGCTTTATGGCGCCTTAAGAGGGCTCCGGTTCTGGCCATGGGGAATTACATTACTCGTTGCTTCAATGTTATATAAATTGAACGAGCTTGACCATCAATTTAACGTTGGAGGAATGAATTACTGGAAATGGGCCGTTAATATGGGCGCCGTGCTTCTCGCCTCCTTCTGGACCATCTTCTTGGGGCCACGCGCCAAAGCCATATCGCTGGCTCTCTTGGATTTAGCACTCTCTTTCCTACTATTCGCCGACCTTATTTATTTCCGATATTTCAAAGATTTCATCTCCGTCCCCGTCCTTCTTCAAGCCGGACAGGTTGGAGAATTGCAAGCGAGCATCTGGAGCCTCATTGAACCGGGAGATTGGCTTTTCTTCGCGGATATCCCGGTTGCATTCGCGCTAGCCGGCTGGGTGCTGTGGCGCCGCTCCGCTAAAAGCAGATCCCTCACGATCGATTCCGGCAAACCGGCGCTTAAATTTTTATGGCGCAAATTCATTCCGGCTGCGCTCATATTCGCAATGGGCTGGGCACTGCTGTATTATCCGATCCAGGAACAGAAAAACGGCTGGGCTCGCGGTTTGTTCGTAGGCAACTGGTGGAACGTACCGATCTATAATGTGACCGGCTTGCTTGGATTTCATGGCTACGATACTTATCGCTACGCCAAGGAGCATTGGTTCGGCGACAATCTGTCCGAGGAACAGCTTCAGGAAGCGAAGAACTGGTTCACGGAACGTAAACAGCTTCAGAAGCAAATGGAGTCTGAGCCTCTATTCGGACAGTACAAAGGAAAAAACGTATTTGTCATTCAAGCCGAAGCCTTTCAAGAGTTCGTCATCGGACAGTCGATCGGAGGAGAAGAGATTACGCCTAATCTGAACGAGCTGATCGGTCAGAGTATCTACTTCCCTAACTTCTATCACCAAACCGCGCAAGGCAGAACGTCGGATGCCGATTTCCTTACCAGTTGTTCTATGCATCCTCTGCCGACCGGTTCTGCTTTTATCCGGTTCGCCGGCAACGAGTTCGACTGCGCTCCATCGATCCTGAAAAGCGAAGGCTATGATACGACGGTTCATCACGCCTACGACGGAAGCTTCTGGAATCGGAACAATATGTACCACAATATGAAGTATGATCAGTTTTATAATATCAAGGACTTCACGATTGACCAACCTATCGGTTGGTCGCTAGGTGATCCCTCCTTCTTCCGCCAGACGGTCGAACAATTAAAGGAACGCCAGAAGTCGCCATTCTATTCGATGTCGATTACGTTATCCAGCCATCATCCGTTCAAGCTTCCTTATTCCAACCAAGAGCTGGACGTCGGCGATCTGCAAGGGACGATCTTAGGGGATTACGTTCAATCGATGCATTACGTGGATTCCGCCGTAGGTTCGTTAATCGAGGACTTGAAGGAAGAAGGCTTGTGGGAGAACACGATCCTCGTGTTCTACGGCGATCACGATAATTCCGTCTACGACTGGAAACTGTACGAACAGTACTTCGGCAAGCCGGTGTCGGACATCGACAAAGATCGAATCGTTCGCAAGGTTCCCTTCCTCATCCACTTGCCTAACGACGATAATGCAGGCGTGGTGGACAAAGCAGTCGGACAGATCGACACAACGCCTACCCTTATGCATTTGCTCGGAATTCCCGCAAACGATCGATATTTGATGGGAATTAGCATGCTGTCCGAAGCGAAGAAATCCGTCGTCTTCCGCAATGGAGGATTTACCGACGGCAATGTCTACTTCGTACCGAGCGCCGACGGGATTGCCAGCAACGGCACCTGTTACGACGTCTCTGGCGGCAATGATGAGAAGACGGATACAGCTTCCTGCGTGGCCGGAGCGGAATCAGCCAAACGCGACTTAAGCGTCTCCGACACCGTCATCGAGCATGATCTGATCGCGAAGTTCCATGAGGAAGACAAAGAATAAAGCATATACAAAGGCTCCGCCATCCATGAGGATGGCGGAGCCTTTGGCTTAACGACATTTCGGCTTAAGACTTCACGTATTTGCGAACTTTCTCGATCACTTCGTCTTCCGTCGGAGCGGTTACGTAACGCCCATTAATAAAAATGAATGCGTATCGAGAACAAGGGCCGCAATACGATTTGCACGCTACCTTGATCTCTGTCCCGGGCGCCAGCTTCTGCAGCTTAGGCAAGGCCGATTTGATCCTCATATGTTTGCACTTATCGCAAATCCGTATATCGTTAAGCGGAGCTAACTGTTCGTTGTCAGTGGTCTCCATGATTACCCTTGCTTGGATTCGTAATGACGAACCCTTCTTTCGGAAAATATAAATAGTCGATCTTGACGCCATCCAGCAAGGATTCCCCTTTGCTTAGAATAACGTCGATGCCCTTATCTGTCGACACGACTTCTTCGGCGTCGGTCGGCTTAGCCAAATCCATGCCATAATGCGCATGGTCTCCATGGCTATGCGTAATGAAGACTTTTAATTTCAATTCCGCGTTCTCAGGCTTGTCCAATTCACGGCGCAGCACGTTAGCCGCATTCCTTGTGATTTTACAGTTCATCTGGCCATTCACTCCCGTCAGGTTCTCCGTTCTATTGTAAGTATTTTAAAGTGGGAACACAAGAGAGACGGCGCAAGTGTCCGTCTCTCTTCTATATCTTCATTAACGATACTGATGCGGGCCCGGTTGCCGATACTGAAGATTCGTCGACGTTCCTACCGCTGGCGGGCGCGAACAATCCTTAGGCGGTCCGATGTACGCGGTTGTAGTAATCGGCGCAAATGTTTCTTTGACTTTCGACTCGTTCAAGCAGTACGAATGCGCCCACACGCTCGCCGGGGTTAACCTCAATATATCCGACCCGAAGATAGCTTCCGGGATTGGCGCGTCGAAGATGGCAAGCAGATGGGTATTGTCCACGGTCGCAATCTCATAATGCCACCATCCTTGCGGGACGTTCGCGACCTGTCCGGGTTGAATCGGAAAATTCAACAGTTGATTCGTAAATGGATTGATAAGGGAGACGACTGCCGCACCCGAAATACAATAAACGAGCTCAGACGCATTCTGATGCAAATGCGGTTCAACTATGTTACCGATGGTCAAATAAATATCTAATAACGAAGTGTTTCCCAATGTGTTCAAATCGTTAATCGATAGACGGTTTATATAATTCCGCGCGTCTTTCCTGAAGAACAAGTCGTTCTTCAAATCAAACGTAAATTGGGCCGTCGGTGATGCGTAATCCATATATGATATCGCCAAGCCGTCCACGCCTCTCTCAGCTTAAGTCGGAGTATACAATGCATGTATATGCGAATGCCTAAGCGGAGGTTCAAAACGTATATTTGTTTTCCATCGCCCGAGCGTACCAGGTCGCTACTAAAGCGGTAAAGGCAGCATCGTCGATCGGCATGAACGGCATGAAATCGGGCAGCACCCAATACAACGCGACCGGTAGAATAAACAGCAGCTTGTCTTTTATTGACACCCGCGGCGAACGCAAAATTCGCCATACCCGGCTAGGGAGATGCCTCCATAAGGTTGTCCATGATCTACGCGCCATAGCGGCAGCCCCTCTCTGAGCTTGACGCCGCCCGCTCAGGCAGCTTTTATCAGTGTACCCTGCCTCTTCCTCCGCGAATCATTCGGGCGTGCAATCGAGCGCTTCCGCCAGCAGCCTGGCAATATCGTCGTACATTTCGTCAACGCCCTCCAAGGGCAACGGGTTATGACCCCAGCCGACTTCTACCGTAAATCCGGGACGACGGAATTCGGAGATGAACCAGTCTTTATATCCCGCATCGCTCCCTTCTAAGTATACGGCGCGATATCCCGCCGAAACCGCCAAGCGATTCGCCCAAGCTCGCGCTTCATCCGGTTCTTTGTTGCGATAATTCCAGTAGATTTCCTCCCCTTGCGTATGCAGCGAGATTACCGCGTGAAAATCGTTCCGCTCCGTGAAATCGGCTAATGCGGCCGCTTCAGGCTCCGACAACGGCTTTTCTCCGCCATAGTCGCGAGGTGCCGGCGAAAGGATCGCCCTGCGTTGCCGTTCTTCCTCCCAGTATGCGGGGAATTGGTCGTTAAGGTCTACGCCTCTCGCATTCGCCTTCCACCTGTGGAAACGATTCGACCCCCGGTTCCACTGAAGCAAATCCTCGTAATACGGATGATTAGCTGTCAACCCTTCCTGGACAAGCTCAACACCATCCGGATTGACCATAGGAACGATCCACAAGCTACAACGCGCGAATAAATCCATGGCCGATTTCCCCCAGAAAGAAAGCTTATTCGCGCAAGCCTGAGCGTAGTCTTCCGCAAACCTCATCAACAACAGGGAAGTGATCCACTCATTGGCATGGCAAGCTCCGTTAAAATGCCAGTTGAACGAACCCTTTCCTAATCTCAAGTAAGGAATCGGCTTACCTAGCACGCTACTTCCTATCGATCCCACTTTAACCATCGGGTATTTTCTATCGATCCTTCTCAAATCCTTCGACAACTGCTCCGGACCGTAGTCCGCTTTGCTGGCCATGGATACCCCTCCTATTCGTCGGCGGTTCTAATGGCTATGAAGGCGGACACCGACATATTACTTTCCTCGCGCAAAAAAAAACGAGCGGGCTGAACGTCCGTCGGAACGTACAACCCGTTCGGGTTACAGAGATCATCAAACCCCGATACGGGGAACCTGCCATACGACCGGCGTTAACCGGATTTGTCTTCCTAACCACTCTTGAGCGATCTCTTGAAACTTACCCGGCTCTCCGCTGCAAAAAAACTGATGAATAGGCACTTCATTCGGTTTAGCCAATTCGTTATTCGCATCTAGAATCGAATGGATTTCCCTAGCGGTTTCTTCGGCCGAGTTGATCAAAACGACATCTGAGCCCATCGCTTCCGATATACTCTCCGCGAGAAAAGGGTAATGGGTACATCCTAGAATTAAACAATCCATGGTCGTATTCCGTAAACTGAGGAGCGAATCAGCTACGGTGTTGAACGTCTCGACGGAGCGGAAATTGCCGTCTTCCACAAGCGGAACGAAAGTCGGACATGCAAGGCTAACGACCTGCACCGGAGGCGAAAGCTTCTTCAGCGCAATATCGTACGCCCCGCTATTGATTGTCCCTTCCGTACCGATCACGCCGACAACTCCGGACTTGGACCGCCCGACCGCTGCGCGAGCGCCAGGACTTATCACGCCGACGATCGGCAGTTCTACCCTCTGCCGAATATCCTCCAAAGCGACTGCCGTTGCCGTATTGCAGGCTATGACGATCATTTTGGGGTCATAGTGAATGAGATAATCCACGATTTCGCGGGTAAATGCGACGATCTCCTCCGCGGGTCTGGAACCGTAAGGCGTTCGTGCGGTATCGCCGAAATACACTATTTTTTCATGGGGAAGCTGACGCATCACTTCCTTGACGACGGTCAGCCCCCCTACGCCGGAATCAAGGACCGCGATCGCTTGCTGCACGGGAACACCGCTTTCTTCACAGATGATGAAGTCATTTCATCATACTTTATGAGTTCCAAGCGCAAAAGGTACCTACATCTTAGCTGATTTTTGGACAAGAATGCGCCCCAAAGCGCCCCCGCGGGAGAGGGAAGCGCTTCAGGGCGTTATGGATCGGCAAACTTTACAATGCGGACGATTTGTCTTCCTCGTATGATTCCTCTGCAGCGGCGACTTCCTCGGACTCTACGGATGCATTCAATTTACGAGAACGAATATCGGTCACCAGACTCGATGTCCGTTTCGCCAGCGATTGCACGGCTGATCCGGCTTGCCGGCTAATGTCCGCCGTTTTCTCGCCGACCTTCTGAGCGGTTTGAGCGATATCCCCGCGAAGCTCGCGTCCGGATTTCGGAGCGAACAGCAATGCAGTGACTGCACCCGTAACGGCCCCCGTCAAAGTTCCCCACAGAAACGATTTTACAACTTTCTTATTAGACATGTTTACACTCTCCTTCAGTTGTATCCGCACTCAATCCTGAGCTCCGATAACTGCTGGATGGTTACCCTCTAGAGGCTCGACGCTTCCACATGGACCACAATTGTCGGCCTACGTCCGCGAGATCAGGCGTCTCTTCGACGTCCGGTTCACGATCGACTGCGGAAGCTTGAAGAGGAGCGGTTAACTTCTCGCGGTATAACTCCGTAACGTGTACTGCCGTTTGTGCGACCGTCTGCACAGCCTCGCCTAACGCCCGCGCCCCCTCCGCAAACGTGACGAAGCCTTGCATGCTCTGCCTGGTTACGGTGATCGCCTCGCTAGCTTCCTCCGCCAATCGACTGCATTGACGCAGTGAGACTTCCGCTTCTTTACTAACGTTAGCCACAACATGATCCAGTCGTCTAAGCGACCTTGTTACGCTTACGATCCCGTAAAGAAAAGCAGCAGCAATGACCACCATAGCGACCGCAACCCCGTACCCCGCTAGCTCCCACGCCACCCGTCATCCCTCCAGTAGCTCTTAACCCGGGCGAATGCCCATGCGGTTAATCCAGTATAAGTAGCTACGGCTTGACTTGACACAGCGGACGTGCCAAAAATCATTTAAGAATCGAATAAAAAGGAGCCAACCCCCAGGTATAAACCTTGTGGGATGGCTCCTTCTATATGTGCTGAACAGCTAGATCAATTCTTGTTGCAAGTAAGTTTCCACTTGATCCGAGAAACCCATCAACACCCTCGGCAGCTCGGCTGTCAGAGGATGCAACTCGCTTCGCGGCCACAGATCGTATTCTTGAACGAGCGTCTTGCGCAATAAGACCAATCGGCGCAACGGTTCGGATACTTGCTCGGTAATGACGCCTTCTCCGGCGATTATCTCAATGATGTCCTCGTAACTGCTCGCATCGCGCATAATAAAACCGTCAATCAACGCGTGTCCTACATCCGTCACAATCTCCGCGGCTAGATGAAGCGCTCGTTCCTGCGCTAATCCTTCGATTAAGCCACCGCTCCATTCCACCGTCGCAGCGGATAAAGCTTGCGCGATTTCCGGTAAGCAGGCTAATCGTCTGCGGATGCTATCGACGTTCACGTCATACATAGGTGAACGGCCCCCTTGTCATTTCTTCTTGCTTCTACCTCTGCGCTTCAGCCATACGACCATGATCACGGCACTGATCAGGATGAGAAGCGTATAGGTGGCCATCTGATATACGTCTCCCATATTGGAGGGATCTTTCTCCACCAGCATCCTCATCTTAACTCTCGTAATCGACGCTAACGGATGCTTCCCTTACGGACAACATATGCTCGATCACTTTCTTGTGCACGGGGTGCACTTGATAAACCTGCAAGTCTTCCATGGAATCGAACTTCGTGTACAAAGCGATATCATAAGAACGGTCCGAATGAATCACATCCATTCCGACCTCCAGATGGCGGAGTACGTCGATTTTACCTTCCATGTCGCGAAGAACTTGCGCCGTGTTAGCAACGCTTTCCGGACTGCGGTCTTTCAATTTGAATAATACGATATGAGTAATCATTTTTTCCCATTCCTTTCTTAACATGAGGATTTAGAGTGCCGTGCATACTACCCGTAAAGTGATAAAGAAGGGAGTCACATGAACCATTATGCGTCACACCATTACTATAGCATGTACTCTGATCGGTGTTGCACTATGTCTTTTTAATGTGACAGGCTACGACCCCCACAATTTATTCCTCATGATGTTTAGCGTCCCGATGTGGTTTGTCGAGGTGTTTACCGATCTCCATAAGGTAAATATATGGTTTATGTACGCGTTAACGGTGCTCAGTTGGGCACTCATCGGGTATTTAGGCGACCTCGGCGTCTCGAGAATCCGAACATGGAAACATCTGTAACGGAACGGATACGAAAATCAGCGAACGTTTAGGGTAACGGGAAAAAGGAGCCGCTACGGCTCCTTTCCTATCCCTAATGGCGAGGCCGTTGCGAAACGTTACTCGACGATTAATTTCGATTTCATATCCCCGTGACCTTGACCGCACATGATGCTGCAATGCATCTCGTAAGTTCCCGGCTTATCGAACGTAACTTCCAGCTCCGGTGCGTCCTTGCTCAGCTCAATGCCAAGTCCAACGATTTCGACGCCATGGTTACCAAGCGTGTTGGAGAATTTCACTTTGTAGTTCGTTCCCGCTTTAACATGGTATTCCGTTTCGTCGAAATTAAAGTTAGTAGCTTTGATCTTGAGCAACTCTTGGCCTTCTTTAAGTTCGGATGCCTCATCCTTAGGTTTCTCAGGCAGTCCGGTCGCCATCAAGTATACCCCCATTGCGCACGCAATCGTGATCAAAGCGGACAAAAGCCATTTATGCATCGTTTGCTCCCCTGCTTCCTACAAATTGTCTACCTCATATTTTACCTAATACAAGCATTTGAACTCAAGCACTAGTCTGAAGAGAATGGTCAACTTTTTATACTTTTGACAAATTGATGAACAACAAAACCGTTTTTTCACTTTTTTTGTCCTTAAATTAGTCTAAGTTCCGAAAATCGCTAGGAACCTTTCGGGCTACCCCGCTATGTATAGCTTCAAGAACTACGGCTTTGCGTACCGCGGGTACCACTTTATCGTTAAAAACGCTCGGGATAATATACTCTTCGTTTAATTCCTCTTCCGTCACGATGGAAGCGATCGCGTGCGCTGCCGCAAGCTTCATCGATTCGCTGATCGTGCTTGCCCGGGCATCGAGCGCTCCGCGGAAAATGCCCGGAAAAACCAGCACATTGTTCAGTTGATTAGGATAATCGGAACGTCCTGTCGCATAGACGCGCACATACGATCCTGCTTCTTCCGGAGAAATTTCCGGATCCGGATTCGCCATGGCGAATACGATGGGATCCGGCTTCATTCTCCGGACGTCCTCATTATGGAGTAGTCTTGGCCTAGACAACCCAATGAATACGTCCGCTCCTTCGATAACCTCGGACAACCGGCCTTGTTCATTATGCGGATTCGTTAGGGCTGCGTATTCATTCCATGCAGGATTATCATAATGCGCGCCTCGATGGATAGCACCATCCTTGTCTACACCGACGAGATGGGTCACGCCAGCCGCCAGCAGCATACGCGAGCATGCCACGCCTGCCGCGCCGATTCCGCAGACGACAACTTTGATGTCGCCGATCTCCTTGCCGACGATTTTCAACGCGTTAATAAGACCCGCGAGCAGTACGACGGCCGTGCCATGCTGGTCATCGTGGAAAACGGGAATATCCAGCTGCTCCTTCAGGCGACGTTCGATTTCGAAGCATCTTGGCGACGATATGTCTTCCAAGTTGATGCCTCCGAACGTTGGAGCCAGCGCCTTAACGATGGCAATGATCTCTTCCGTATCCTTCGTATCCAAGCAAATCGGGAATGCATCGACGTCGGCTAGTTCCTTGAACAACATGGCCTTCCCTTCCATAACCGGCATTGCCGCATGTGGACCGATGTCCCCGAGGCCGAGTACCGCCGTTCCGTCCGATACGACGGCAACCGTATTCCGGCGAATCGTAAGCGAATGGGCTTTACTGATATCGTCCCGAATAGCCAAACACACCTTCGCTACGCCTGGCGTATAGACACGAGACAAATCGTCGCGATTTTTGATCGGCACCTTCGATTTCACCTGAATTTTACCGCCTAGATGCAGTAAAAAGGTCCGATCGGATACATTCACGAGATGGATGCCTTTCATGGCGCTAACGGCGACAGTAAGCGTCTCTAAGACAGAGGGCTCGACAACGCTCACCGTGAGATCGCGTACTTCCGTCTTTCTGCCCGGTTGGATGACGTCTATCGCGACGATATCGCCGCCGTTTTGTCCGATTAAGGATACTAGTTCTCCGAAAGTAACTACCTGCTTGTCCATTTCAACGCGAAGTATGAAGCTATTGCCGCCTTCCAATCTCATGATGATCCCATCCTCCCTAATGTGAAGGTACTTTGTCATTATGATTATATCCCGAGTTGCGCAAAAACAAAAAACCGTATCTCATCGCCATAATAAATGCGTGAAATTCGGTTGTTCGAGTCACGATTTAGGTTCCTTGGGATTTTCGGGAGCATCCTCGTTCTCAGGACCAGCGGGCACATCCGGCTTGCTTTCACCAGCCCGGTCTCTTAACACGAGTACGATCCGTTTTAATTGCTCCGGCAACGGAAGACCTAATCTTCCGTAATTCTCGATGACGGAGAGCAGTTCGTTCATCATATAGAAGAAAACGGCGCTTCCCATAACGGCGTCTACTCCAAGGATCAAGTCCAATCTATGCGCGATGATCAGAACAAGCAAGATAAGCCCCTTCTTGAACAAACCCCAGAAGCCGACGTTGCTGTTCAGCCCGCTGCCTTCCTTTATTGCTGCCGTTACGCCGGTAAAATAGTCGATCGCCATTAGAACGAGCAGGAAAGTCAACGACTCGTTCCATATGCCGAAAGAGAAGGAAACCATTGCCCCCATAATCGCGGTAATTGCTCCGGCTTGTACCTGCATTCCCCTTTCCCCCTCGAAATCCGTATTTACTGATATAGCTTATTCCGAGGTGGACAAGACAGGAACGGTGTTTTAACGAATGGCACTTAACCCCTAGCACGTCCAAACAAGAGAGCCCCGATTTCTCGGGGCTCTCCCTCCTAAAGATGAGCTTCGTTCCGCGGCCGGGGGGTGCCGCCTATTAAATCTATGCAAACCTTCAAACCTGATTGATCATCAGACCTTAAGTAGATAGGCTGAATCGGGGGGGGCAATTCGGTTCGACGGCTACATCCTGAACAGTGCTCGGTTTAAGAAAATAAAACAATGGATGCGCTGTAAGGCGGCAACTTGAGGTGCCCTTGCCCCTTACTCCACTCCCATTCGCTTGAGCCGAACAACGGGACTATCTTCTGTGCTTCGATACCCTTCGGAGCCGTTAGCTCAAGCCGTCGCTCGTCCGGACTATTGTTGAGAACAATGCCCACGCACTGATCCGGGAGCTGGCGCACGAAACCGATTCCGTTGCTTGCCTCGTCTACGAACCACATTCTGAACTGTCCGCCGCGCAATGCCGGATATTCGCGCCGAAGAGCGATTAACCGCTTGTAATGCGCGTGGATGGTTGTATCCTGATTTGCCTCATCCCATACCATCGGTTTGCGGCACAGCGGATCTTCTCCTCCGGTCATGCCTATTTCATCGCCGTAATAGATCATAGGCATTCCGATGTACGTCAATTGAAACACCGCCGCAAGCTTGAGCCGAGCAGTCTCCTGCTTCTGCTGCCAGCCCCAGACGCTTCGGGAACAAGCGGTAAGGAAACGTTCTGTATCATGGCTTCCGATAAGGTTAAACATCGCCGAATTGGCCGCGTCCGTATATTGCATGCGGACCGATTCGATTTGCCCGGCGAATACGCGTGCCGTAATGCTCTGCTCCGCGAAGAAGCCGATCATCGCATCCCGGAACAAATAATTCATGACGCCATCGAATTGATCGCCTCTAAGCCACGCTCCGGATTGGTGCATGATTTCGCCTATCAGGAGCAGCTCGCGATCGATGCCTTTGATCTCCTCCCGCAGTTGACGCCAGAAGCTATGGTCGATCTCATTCGCAACGTCCAGCCTCCACCCGTCGATGCCAATCTCTCGTATCCAATATTTCGCTACGTCCAGCATATAACGGACAACCTCGGGATTGCCCGTATTGAGCTTCGGCATGGAGGGGGAAAGAATACCGAACGACTCATAGCTTGGTTCAGGCCTTTGGACGATCGGGAAGCGGTCGATGAAAAACCACTCTGTATACTTCGAATCCGCGCCATTGTTAATGACATCCTGGAACGCGAAAAACCGATCGCCGGAATGGTTGAACACTGCATCGAGCACGACCTTCATCCCCAGCGTATGCGCCTCGTCCACAACTCTTCTAAGATCCTCCAGCTGTCCGAAATGCGGATCGATAGAATAGTAGTCCGAAGTATCGTACTTGTGATGAGATGGCGATTCGAAGACGGGAGTTAGATAGAGAACGTTAACGCCAAGATCATGGAGGTACGGCAGCTTCTCGTATAAGCCATGAAGATCTCCTCCATAGAAGGAGTCGCTTAGCGGATCTTCGGAAGAAGTCCAGTTTCTAACGCCTGCAGGATTGAGCGCTGCATTTCCGTTCGCGAATCTCTCCGGAAAAATTTGATAGACGACGGCATCCCGAATCCATGACGGAGGTTGGCCTCCGAAAGCGGCAGAGACGGATGCGCAATGAAAGTACCCGGCGGACTGGCGAGTGTTCGATACGCCGTATTCTCCGCACCAAACCTGCGATCCGTCAACCCCTGTCAGCAGAAATTGGTAACGAATTCGCTTCGAGCTCGAGTAAACGACTCCTTCGAAATAATCGTGCAGCTCTGTTGTCGCCATTAACTCAAGCTTAAGCGGAACTCCATGTCCCGGCGGTTTATACCGGTCGGAATGAAGCAACGTACAATCCGACACTTCGCCCCGCTTGGCGCGAATGCGAATCTTCACTTCGTTTGGGCCGATCGTGAAGAGATAAGGAATATCGTTAATATGATAGATGGCTTCCTTCAGCATAATTGCGATTGCTCCTTGACGCGATTTGTATTATCCTTTGGACGCTCCCGACGTCAACCCTTCAACGAGGAAGCGTTGCAGCCAAATAAATAAAATAAGGACCGGAATAGCGAGCAGTACCGCGCCCGCAGCAAAAAAGGTGAAATCGGTCGACGTCTGCTGATTGACGATATTGTACAGTCCGACAGCGAGCGTCGATTTGTCCTCCGTCCTCAGAATAAGCCTTGCGAATATAAAATCGATCCAAGCGCCGTTGAATATAACGAGGCTCACATAGGTCAGCATCGGCTTTGATAGTGGGATCATAACGTTCGTAAATACTTTCCAGTTGGAAGCGCCGTCGATACGCGCCGCTTCCTCCAAGCTTTTCGGAATCGTATCGTAGAACCCTTTCGCCACGAAAACATTGCTGATAAAAGCCCCCGAGCTGTAGACGAGAATCAGCGCCCAGTGAGAATTCAACAAATTAAACTGAAGCATTAAAATATAAATGGCCACGAGCGACATGAAGCTTGGGAACATGTTCAGGACAAGCATCCCCGTCAATCCGAACTTCCGGCCAACGAAACGAAACCTGGCCATCGCGTACGAGCCTAACAAGGTCATCAGCGTTCCTAGAATGGCGGACAACACCGCTACCTTGATCGTGTTCAAATACCATTGGACATATTGATACCGGGTGCTCGTAAACAACTCCTTATAATGGTCGAAGGTGAACTTCTTCGGGATTAACGTCTCGCTGTAAAGGCTATTCCCTTCCTTCAAGGAAGACATAACGATCCAGAGGGCCGGATAGACAATAGACACGGTCAACAAAGCAAGAATAATGTACGTGATAAAATGACGAGTCTTCATTGGATCAAATCCTCCTCTTTGAAGGATCGGGTTTTACGGAAATTGAGGATCGAGATCGAAGCGATAAAAATAAAGACAAGAATACTCAGCACCGAAGCGAAGTTATATTGGTTGTTCGTCAAGGTCAACTTGTACAGCCATGTGACCAGCAAGTCGGTCCCCCCGGCGTAAACATAGTCGGGCATGACGGGGTTGCCGTTCGTTAACAAAAAGATAACGTTAAAGTTGTTGAAATTGCTGGCGAACTGCATGATTAATATCGGAGCCGTCGAGAACAACACCAGTGGAAGCGTGATTACCCTAAAGGTGAAAAACCGCGAAGCCCCGTCGACTTCCGCAGCCTCGTAGAGGTCCTTGGGAATCGTCGTCAGAATACCCGAAACCAGAATCATGATTAACGGAAAACCTAACCACAAATTAACCGATACGACCGTAATTCTCGCCCACGTAGGATCGTTAAGCCAGGGGATTCCGCCTAGGCCAAGCAGTTCCAAATACTGATTGATCGGTCCGAACTCTTCATTTAACAAGTTTCTGAACACGAGCAGCGAGACTAGATTCGGCACGGCAAAAGGGATGACGAGCATCGTCCGCCAGAACGTCTTCAAACGGATGCCCTTTTGTTGAATAAGAACGGCGACGATCGTACCTAGCATATACGTCGAAAGCGTAGCGAGGATTGCCCATACGACGGTCCATGTCGCTACGCCGATTAACGTTTTGCTCCAAGAGCCCAAGTTGACCAGGTTTTTGAAAGTATCGAAGCCAATCCAATGAACCAGCTTCGCGGGCGGTAGATTCGGAGCCGCGAAATCGGTAAAAGCGACCAGTACCGTAAAGACGATCGGCATAACCGTCAGAAGTACGGCAGCCGTGATCGGAATAGCGAGAATTAAATAAGGAAAATTGCGATTCGCCATGTTGCTCCAGCTAACTCCGAAGGAGTGAGGCTTAATTCCCTTCTCCCTGTTCAAAGCTGTTAGTCTGGCATCGCGAATGCATATAAAGTACAAAAATAAGAGCAACAATACGAAAATTAACGAGATCAGCCCTTCTACCATCAAGAAGATGGAATGGTCGCCTTCCACCATCTTGAATTCCTTGCCGATCTTAACCATTCCCCTAGGAGTTTCTCCCAAAGTAATCAAACCTCGTACCGACTTCGCTAATCGCGTTACGATCCAGTAAATTCCGGCGATTTCGATTAAGGCGAATAGCAAGCCTTTAACAAACTGGCGATTGTACCACTGCCCTAATCCCATGAACAATACGGATAGCAACGTCGCTTGAGGGGTATGTTTGGCCATGCGATCCGATGCTCCTCTCTCCGAAGACATCCGGCCTATGCCGGATGTCTTCGGACGTTAGCTTATTTACTGCGCTGCTGTCGAGCTGATTAAATCTTTAACCGTTTGAACGGTTTTATCCATTGTCGCTTTAACATCCGCATTGGAATCCCAGATCGCGGCCCATGCAGCATCCGTCGGAGCATATAGGCTGTTCATCTCCGGAATCGAAGGCATCGGCTTGGAATTTTTGAATTGTTCCACGATACCGCTCAGAATCGGGTCGTTCTTGATAAGAGGATCTTCATTCGCTTCTTTATTGGCAGGAATGATATTGGCCAATTGAAAATCCTTAAGCGCGTTTTCTTTGGATGTCAGGAAGTTAGCGAACAGTTTAGACGCGTTCGGATATTTCGTGTAGGAGTTTACGTAGAACGACCTTACGCCGGATAGGGACAGAGCTGGCTTTCCGTCCGGAAATGCCGGCAATGGAGCAATGCCGAAATCGACTTTTCCTTTGTATGCGCCTATCGACCATGGACCGTCGATCGACATCGCAAGCTTGCCTGTCGAGAACAATTCGCTTTGGATATCGAACGTAAAGTCCGTTGTTTTGATCGGGAAAATCTTTTTCAAGCTTTGGTAGTATTTAAGTCCTTCAATCGCACCATCGCTGTTGAGGCCGATATCCGTGCCGTCCGTATCGTCTTTACCGAAAATATAGCCGCCTTTCCATTTGACGAACATGCTATTGAAATACAAATTGTGCAGCCAGCCGATCGCGTATTTCTTGTTCGATGGATCGTTGTAAGACTCCGCGAATTTGATAACGTCGTCCCAAGTTTTAGGAACTTCCTTGACAAGCGCTTTGTTATAGAAAAGAGCGTACGTTTCAATCGTTTGCGGATAGCCATACAAAATTCCGTTGTAAGAGCTTGCATCAAGCGCCGTTTGAAGGGTATTGGCTTTCGTTTCCGCTTCGAAAAGATCGTTAGGCAGAATGAGGTTAGCCGCTGCCAATTTGGATACATGGTTATGCGGAATCATAAGAACATCGGCTGCGAGATTCGCCGGTCCGTCGGTTTCCAATTTCGTCGCTTGGTCCGGGATGTTCACTTCTTCGATCGTGACGTCCACGCCGTATTTAGCCTTAAAGTCGGGTATAACGCTTTCGATGAATACTCTTTCCGTTTTGTCCGACCAAATTTTCAGTGTTGCGCCGTCTTCTGCTTTAACATCCACTGGAGCTTCTTCTGTAGCGCTTTCATTTGGGGTCGTAGCACTTGCGCTTTCCGCTTCCGTTGCTGCGGGGCTTGTGCTTGGGGACGACTCATTACCGTTCTTATTCCCGCCGCATGCCGCCAGGACTAACACCATCATCGCTGCTAGAGCCAGTAATCCGATTCTTTTTTTCATAAAATTGTTGAACCCGCCCTTCGAATCGTTTATGATTTAGGAAACCGGTTTCCTGTGATCAAAGTAACATACCTTTTTTAGGAAATCAACAACTTTTTATTTATGAATTGGCGTAATCTTCTAGCTTAGCTATAATGGACATCAGGCGGCGACTGTTGGCTAGCGAGTATCATAACGTCTCCGTCCTAGAAAAGGGTAAGCGTTCTAGCAGCTTATCTTTCTGATCGCTGAAAAGGAGAATTCTTCATGAAAACTACGATTAACGATATTGCTAAAGCGGCTAATGTCGCCAAATCTACCGTTTCGAAAGTATTGAACGATGCTCCTACCATCTCGGAAGCGACCAAACAGAAAGTACGGGCTATCATGAAAGAATTACAATATACGCCAAGCAGCATTGCCACCCAATTGGCACGGCGGAGCAGCATGAATATCGGATTTCTGATGAATTTCGACCGGAAGGACGACTTTCTCAACCCTTTCTTCTACAGCTTGCTTGGCGGAGCGGAGAGCGTCACCTTCGAGCATCAGTATGAATTAACGATCTCGAATATTAATAATCGGGACAACGATTTCATGAACCAATATGTCTATAGCAAGAAACTGGACGGAATGCTCATTAACCCGTCCGTACTGGACAAGGATATCGCGAAGGAGTTGGAACGGTTAGCTTTTCCGTTCGTCATCGTGGGGCAACCTAAAGAAGATTACGGAGTCGGAGTCACTTGGGTCGATATTGACAACAATGCCGGCGGTAGCATGGCGGCTAACCATCTGTTAGAGCAGGGCTATTCTCGGCTCGCTTTCCTTGGAAGCAATCCCGAAGATCCGATTTCCCATAGCAGGCTTACAGGTTATCAGAACGTAGTCTCGTCCTTGCGCGAAGCTGTCGATAGCAGCGCTTATATTCGCTTAGGAGAAGCTAACGAGGCGCATGGCTATCGGATGATGAACGAGCTGCTAGATTTGGAGATTCCTCCGGATTCCGTTATTTGCGTCAACAACTTCGTTGCATTTGGAGCCTTGAAGGCAGCATCCGATCGCGGTATTCGGGTGCCCGGGCAGCTTGGCATCGTTACCTTCGATAACTATCCGTTAGCCCCCTATACAACGCCAGCTATCACGGCGCTCGATATCGACACCTTTAATTTGGGCGTGCTTGCGACGGAGGTACTGTTCGACAAGATTGAACAGCTTGAGCCGGGCCGGCAATTCCAATCGATTAAGCCGGAACTGATCGTTCGCGAATCTTCCAGGCGTAAATAGTTGCACGAAAAAAAGGATCGGGCAGGGTTTAACCTGCTCGATCCTTTTTGTTTCCCGTTAAGAACTAAATTTCTTGCCGTTAAATCAATTTCATCGCTTGAAGCAGTCTGCTCAGAATGACTGCCGCCTCCGCTCTCGTCGCCAAATCGCCCGGCACGAAGGAATCGGATGTTTTGCCCTGCATGATTCCTTGCCCCACTACCGTGTTAACCGATTCAAGCGCCCAACCGTGTATCGTTCCACGATCTTTAAACCCGTTCGCATGTTCTTTAGACCCGGCGTCGGTTACCTCGGTAAGGCTTATCGCCCTAGCTGCCATGACGGCCATTTGCTCACGCGTGATCGTTAAGCCCGGACGGAAAGCATGGTCCGAATAGCCTTGAACGATTCCGTACTGCGAAGCGACCTTGACCGACTCCGCGAACCAGTCTTCCGAACGGACATCCGTAAAGGCGACATCGTTCCCCTTATCCCGGAGCCCTAACGCGCGAACGAGCATCGCCGCGAATTCCGCCCTTGTTACCGTTTGGCCTGGCGCGAAATCATCGGACGAAATGCCGTTCAGGATCAGCTTGGATGCCAGAAGCGAAATGTCCGATTCCGCCCAATGTCCTTTCGTGTCCTTGAACGACTTCGAATGGACGGCAACGACATAGATGCTATTGCCCGTACTCTTGATCGTAACCGTCGTTTGACCGTTTGCCGTGTTGAATTGAGCCGGCACGTAAGAAAATTTTCCCGAGTCAGGGTCATAGACGAATACCGCTGCTTCCGATCCTTTGACGACATCTTGTAACGTGATCGTTCTCTCTACGAATGTCGTTCCGAAACGGTGGAATTCAGCCGCAACAGTCTCTCCGCGATAGAGCTTGATGGTGAAATCGATCGGTTGTCCGACCACTTTCAATCCTTGCGATTTCGCCTGCTCGACGATCTTACTCGCCGTATCCGAATCAAGCGTGCGAATGGTGAATTCCCATATCGCGTTCGCTTCATCTCCGATCGCGGACTGCTTCAGCAGTTGGACGATCAGCTTAGCCGGAAACTTGTAGCTGGCAGCCCCGTGTTTGACGAGGATGTACGACTCGGAATGGGCTTCGGCAAACTTCCTAAGCGCCGCAACCGTAAACGGCACCTTCCCGATAGATTTGCTTCCGTCCGTATCGAATACGATGACATTCGAATTCAGTAAGGCAGCATCGGATAATTTCTTGTCATTGTCGGCGGCGGAGCCTGGAGCCGGAGCACTTCCACTTCCACCGCCACCGCCACCTCCTCCGCCGGGGGTTACGGTGCCCGGATTCGCCGCGACATCCAAAGTAAATACCCGTGTATCCGCTCCTACCCGAACGGTGACTTTCGCTTGACCTACGGCATTGGCATTAACCTTGCCTAGCGTACCCATCGAAGCGATGCTCGCCGGTTCAACTTGAACGATCGCGCCCGACGTCACGTCCTGCCCGGCCTTGTTCCAAACCCGGAGCGTCTCCGGTTGTCCGACGCGCAACGTTAGCGGACCCGTGCTTCCATTGTCCATGCGCACGCGAAACGGCTTAGCCATTGAAGCTAACCCTTCGTTCTGCTCGAGCAAAGTAAAACCTTCAGGCAACGGACCTACCATTGCCATTCGTTCGCCTCTTACGATGACGTTATCTAAGATCAGCTTGCCTTTGAGGCCCGTCGAAGCTTCGATTCCGTTCGTTCCGGTCCCGTCCACTACGACGTTCTGCAGCAAGACGTTATCCATGTTAAACGTCCCATGAGCGAATACGCCGCTATTCGTGCTATCCAGCGCCAAGTTGTCCCGAACGATAATATTGCCGTTCAAATCCTTGTCGCTGGCGAATAACCAGATCGCCCCGAGGTTCAGTCCATAACCGGAATCGAAGCTGCCGGTCCGAATTAACGTATTACGCTCCACGAGCGTCGTTCCGGAGAAAGGAACGGGATTAAACCGGGTGGATACCGCGATGCCCGCTCCGTTAATGATCGTATCGACGGCAATGTTATCTTGGATTTTGTTATCCCGTCCACCGAAAACGACGATGTTATCCGCAAGCCAAGGCAACGATACGGTATTAAATCTCGCCGTGTTGTTCGTGCTGGCCATTCCGCCGGTGGACCACATCGCGATTCCGTCGTCTCCCGGATAACGGATATCCGATTGCTCCATTAGGCTATCGCTTGTACCGACGCAGAAATTGATTCCGTCCGCCATCAGGTTTCTCAAGCGAAGCCCCATCATATAGAGGCCTTGCGTCAACTCGTCGCTCGTCTTGGGCTTAGTGAGCCATAACCCGGTTTTGGAATGCTCCACCCACACGTTCTGAATGACGGAACCTAGCCCGAACGCGCCTTCGAACGCATGCGTGCTCGCTTCGTCGTCGCGAACGTTCAGATCGCCGTCGATCAGCAAGTCGTACACTTGAATATTCGCGCCTTTGCCGAAGAACTTCGCGCCTTTAAGCGTCGTGTACCACATGCCCGCTCCGCGGATCGTAATCCCGTCGAGATAGAGCAATTGTCCGCCCGTCTCGAATTCCCCGCGAGGAATCCATAGCCCTTTGCCCTGCGCTTTGGCAGCCGCCATCGCCGCTACGAACGCCGCCGTATCATCGATACCGTCATTCGCAACCGCCCCGAATTCTGCAATTGATATAAATTGCGCCGGCTGCTCATAAGGATCGGCCACCTGCTCCATATCCGCTAAGTCGATAATGTAATAGTCCGCCGTGCTGGACGCGTCCTTCTGCAGCCTAATCTTGGCTCCGGCAGGCACATCGCCTATCAACGCATGAATTTCATCGAAGAAGCGGTGCCCGCTGCCTTGATTCGGATCGTTCGACCAAGGATAGCTGCCGTATTCCCACGCATGTTTGGAGGTCAAGCTTAAATTTTGCTTGAACGCCCCGTTCACGTAAAGCGCAAGATCGGCCTGCAACCCCGCTCCGTCCGCGCTGTCCGGTATGGAATATCTCAGCACGATGGAATTTGCCGGCTTCGCTAGCGTGAATTCCACGTATTCGCCTGTCTCTTCAAGCTTAACTGCTTGCCTGCCGGACGCCTCCGATGCCACTTCCAAATACGTCCTGGAAGGACCTATGACTTCCGCGTTCGTCGAAGCATGCTCCGCTTCATAGGTCGTATAAGGAACAGTAGCTCCTCGATATTGCTTGTTCACGCTTGATTTAATAATCGCATAATCAATCGCGATTTGAGTTTCGCTCTGCGATGTGCCCTGCAAAGTAAGCGAATTCATGCCCGATCGCAGCTCCGCGTTCAAGACGATATTCGTCCAACCGCTTGTCGTCGATAACAAGATCGGCGCTAGCGAATAGCCGTTAACGAGAACGTTCAACGTCTGCGGCGCTCCCGCGTTACGATAACGGATTACCGTCTCGTAGTTGCCTGCGGATTGAGCATGAACGGCGAAGCTGATCTTGCTCTTATTCGTAACGAATCCTTCCGCATATCCGCTGCCCGAATACCCGGTTCCGGTGTTTCCATTCCGAACTCCGCCCGTAACGAAAGCGTCCTCGGCTTCGTATTTGACGTCGGAAACGACCGGTTCCAAAGTCCACAACGAATCTGCAGCATTGCCGGCATCGCCAAGCGCGACGCCGGATGCGAGAGCTAACAGCTTGCCCCCGTTCTGAGAGGCGTTGCTTAGCAGCTTGTAACCCAAACGGTCCTCGATCGTCCACTGATCGTTAAGAGTTCCGCCTGATGTATCTCCGATCGTGGCTAACCGCCCCGTTCCGACGTTCTCGATCAGCTTGCGTCCGTTAAAATCCTTCACGAGCCACTGCGTTGCCGGATCCTGCCTACTGGCGGAATCGAGCAGAAGTTTGCCCCCGCTCTCGACCAACACTTTGCTTCCAGCGGCGGAATGAGAATGGGAGACAATACGGACAACGTTCGTATCGCTCTGGAGCGGCGTTGCCGTAACCGTATTCCTGCCTTCTTCCCAAGAAGGCGCTTCAAACTCGGCGGGCGCAAGTTCCAGCGTCCACTGGACCGAACCGAAGTTAATCGGATACAAACCCCTTTCCGCGTATCCCGCTCCGCCTTGAACATTAATCAATTCGTCGTCGATTCCCGCTTTAAGGTTGCGGATGACGTAGTTCAATCCATCCGGGGAATGCTCGACCGCCCAACGATAAGCAGGATCGGACGAGTCCGCGAGAGGCATGCTTTCGATTACCCGGCTAGCCAAGCTTGCTTTGATCGCGTGGCCGGTTACCCGGTTAACGAGCCGCTGATACCCGTCGATCGTCTCGATCTTCCAATGGGAGTAGCCGTTATTGTCGGCCGGGTGGCCGTACATGACGACACCTTTGGCATTCTCGTACAAGTACATTCCGCTCGATACGCTTTTGATGCGGATTTCATCCGTCGGTATCGGAGCTGCCGGAACCGTTGCGGGTTCCGCTATGAATTGGGCCTTATCCTCCGCCGAGATGTTTTTACTCACTTTAAGAGCTCCTGAGCCATCTGCATACCAATAATGCTCGCCTGTCCAGCCGCTGCGGATAACGGTGTAGCCAGCGGCCGGAGCCGCGCTGACATACCACTTTACGCTACCCCATGACGGATAGATTTGCTTAAGCGTCTGAAGCGGTACGTCTGGGCTTTCTTCCGTCTCATGTCCGCCTGCCGCGAAATGTTCCATGGAAACGTAATTGCCGCTCTTCCTGTTTTTGAGCCTATACGTACCTACGCCGTCGCCCGTGTCCTCTTTGATCCAGACCGAGGACAGATCGTCAGCGTCTGCATCCCTGAACAGAAGCTCCCCGGAGTCCCCGCCGGAATAATTCTCGTACAAGTACTGTCCCGTCAGCTTGTTCTTGAACCGGAAAGCCGTCGGCTCAGAGTCCTTCACGATGGAGAAACGCCATCTCGGGCTTCCCCATCCAGGGTTAATCGCGCTGTACTCGGCGTATTTGGTTAAATTTTGCAGGTTGATGTATTTTTGCTGGCCCGGGACGTCATTTTTGTCCAGAACGCTATGAATGAGCTTCACGCCGCCCAAATCCTCAATGACCCATACGGCGCTTCTCCAATCGTCCTCGACGGCACTGACGTTAATGCGGCCGCCGGACACCGATTCCATGTTCACGTAATGGCCCGTCGCTCGATTCTTGATTCGTTTGCGCCCTTCGAATCTTTCGACGACCCACTGCGCTCTTTGATCATCCAATGCCGCGTTCCCGTATTTCAGCTTGCCCTCCATATCCTCATAGAGAACGAACGGCTGCCACTCATTCTGAATCCGAACGTAAACCGGGCTTCCATCCGTTACGAACGCAGGATCCTCGAATAGCCACTGCGCCGGGTTGGAATTCGGATCGACGACGCTAGCCTGCGCTGCTCCCGTCAAATTCGCGACATTCAAATAATGATCTGAATATACCGCGCTTTGAACCGACACGTAATCGTCATATTCCATTGAAGGCTTAACGAACCATCGATCCGAACCTGAGCCGTTAGGGTTCGCGACTGCTCCTAGCGGATCCGTATCGTTCACGAGGTTCTGATTGGTCACATAATGGCCAGTAGAGAGATTACGAATTCTTTTGGCTCCGTCGAAATCTTCGGTAAACCATAAGTACGATGACGCCACGGCCTTGCTGTTATCCAATGGGCCGTATTTGACGATCCCGTTCTGTTCATAGAGGTATTTATCCCCTACGTCGTCGAGCGTAAAGTTGACGATTCGGCGGGGCGCCGTATCCGGTGCCGCTTCTACTCTCCATAACGAGCTGCCCCATTCCGGCTGTGCCCAGTTATTCGATCTTGCGTTCGTGTCATCCGGGAATTGCGTATTCAGCACATAGGTCAAGGAAGGCGACGCTTGCATCGCTTCGACGTTCTTGAAGTAGAAGAATGAAGGATCCGCATTCTCCGCCATGACCCATTCGCTCTTGGCGAGATTTGAGGCATCTATGGGAAGCGCTTTGATCGGTGCCCAATCTATCCCTTGGGTAATGACGTGGCCGCTGGCGCGATTGCGGATGATGACCGTCTTCGAGCCTCCTTGGGGATTGGATTGAACGTCCAAATACCAATGGGACGTTCTGTCCGTTGCCGACGGTTCTCCGTATTTCACGTTTCCTTCAGCATCCTCAAGCAAATATTGCCCGGCCTTGAACTGATTGGCAAGCCGAACCGGAACGGAGTCTTCGACCGGCTCGAACGCCCACTGCGGACTCTCGAACGTAACGTTGATGTCGTTGCTAACCTGCGCGTAACCGAGCTGGTTCTCCTCATGAATGACGTAATTCGCGGAGGCATCGCGGGCATTCTTGATAATATAATAGCCTGGACGGTTGGTCGTTTCCTCCACGATCCACTGGTCGTCTACCGTGCTTTGCGCAACGGCGATGCTTTTAAGCGGATCGGTCCGTTGCATACCCGGTGTCATCGAAACATAATGGCCCGTTGAGCGGTTTTTCAACCGCTGAAATCCGCCGATTGTTTCTAGCTGCCAATGCGAACTTCGATCATCGCCGCTGGCAGCCCCGTATCTGACCGTGCCGTCGGTCCCTTCGTACAAATAGTTGTTTTGCCACCTGTTTTTCAACCTCACATAGGAACCTGAATCCCCTATCGAAGCTCCACCCGATGGCTCGTCCGCATAAACCGGGAACGCAGACCCGATCAACAGCACCGCCAGCATTAAGATCGACCACACTTTAACCCGCGCCATAACAATCCTCCCAATAAAATGTCAACGCATGCTATTCCATCATAGAGTGGAAACGCTTACCAAACGATGTGTATTATTAAAAGAAATAGGCGTTATCTTACGACTTCTAAAGCGCGAAAAAGGCTGTCGCGACAATACGCGACAGCCTTCCTCATCCTGCGTCAATATGCTTCAAACTCCGCGATTTGCGCGGCTGGCCATGCCGTGTTTCCGGTAATCGTCAACCGAACGAATTTCGTCGTCACGCCTTCCAGCGGAATCTCCACTACGTTGGCGTTTTTCGGATCGAAAGTATACCGTTTCGGCGCCAATATCGACGTAAACGACTTTCCGTCCAAGCTGACGAGCACTTCGATTTCTTGATCCCTCGATTCCCAGGCATCCTGCGGAGGCAACTTAAGAATCAACATCGCGACCGGCTTCTGCTCGCCGAGTTCGAGCGTTAGAGATTGAGGAAATTTCTTGGCCGTACTCTCCCAATACGTATACGGATCGCCGTCTACGGACAATTCCGCGGGAAACGCCTCCGCCGTATTGGAAGTCGAGAATACCTTTTGTCCCAACGCTACATTAACCTGTTCTTTGATCTTCTCGAAAGCTTCCGTAGCTTTGCTAGCTTCCTTAGACGATTTGAGCTCAACGTAACCGACTTTCTGCTCTTTGATCAATGCCACGTAGTCGAAAATCGCATATTGGCCCTCATCTTTGACCGGGAGCTCGGCGATTTTCGTTCCATTCGCCTGATACGCTATCGCGGCGACGTGCGGCCAATCTTTTCCCTTACGAATCTTAAGGGTCGTATCCGAGCCGATAGGTTGATAGACGCGCACGGAGTTCTCATCTCTCACTTCGACCAGATGATGAGCGCCGGCGTCAAGATCTAATCCGTTCAACCGCGAGTAGTTGCCTGCTCGGCGATTGCCGTCGTCGGCCTTGACGTCGTAACCTCCCGGAGCAAGCGACACGTCTCCATCCAGAGCGTAATCTTCGTCTTTGCTCCAGTTCGCCGTAACCGCATAGTTGCCGAAATCCGTCCGCGTGACGTTCGGCGTCACTTGCTCGAAGCTCTCAACAAGCGAGTCTACGTACTGCGACAGAACGTACTTTTGGAATACGCCGACCGCGTCTATCCATGGGTTGCCGACGCCATTGAAGAAATCGGCGCTTAGATTGTAGCCCATAGCCAAATTCCATCGGAGCATGTCTTGATCGTCCGTCATCGTTTCCGCCGCCAGATCATGATGATACTGCATCACCTTGTCGCGCAGAATCATACCCGACAGAGGGTAGTAATCCGTATAGGAGGCCGTATTCTTGCGATAACCAAGCTGATCCCACAGGTAAGTCGAACCCATGAAGCCGACCGCGTCGTCCGCTAGGACGTCCGTTCCGTCTTCCATGTACATGTTGTGATCCAAAGAATCGAAGTACTTCCTTACGCCTTGGAAATACGCCGTCGATGGATCCGTTCCTTCAGGTATCGTCTTGTTGAACACATAAGGAGAATTGCGTATGCCCCACTGATCTTCGAATATCCCGTCGAAACCGGCCTGCTCCGTCAGCTTCTTATGCTCCTCCGCCGTCCGTTGCTGGAAGAACGGATGTCCGGTATTTACCACGTAACCGCTATGGCTGCCGTAATCCTCTTTCATGATCGCATTATTTTCCTTTGTCACGATCAGATCTTCCATTGTCGTTCCGGATGGCAGCTTTGCCAGCGTCGGGGAATGGTTTCCCCACCAGCTCATGTTCGTGTAAGGTACGACGCGATTCCCTTTGTCCTTCGCCGCTTGCATGAACGCCAGGAATGCCGGTTCCCCGCCCCATGCCGGATCCGGCGGATAGAAGTCCGGATAATTCTCGTCATGTCCGCCCTTCTGGAAACCTACGAGATGAACGACGCCGTTATAGTTCATTTTGTCTACAAAGTCGCGGGTCAGTTTGCTCCAACTGCCGTCCTTGATTGCGGAAATATCCGTTTTGTAGAACGGCATTTCGAAATAGGACTGCTTCTCTTTGCCCAGCTTGTCGGACAACGATCGATATTCGTCTATGTTGTTCAGTTCTCGATAACTCGCTGCCGTTGCTTCGTAGTCCCCGATCTCGAGTACGATGGATGGACTGCTCCACCGTTTTTTCGGATCGATCCATGTTTTGTAGTTATGAACGATTCCCGTCTTGCCCGCATCATCCACCTGGCTCTTGAAACCGATGTCCGTCATGGCGACGATATCCCCGGTCAGATCGTATATCGCCATGTTACCGCCGGTCGTCCGCAATCCGAGATAGGAGGCAAACATAACGCCCGGGTATTGATCCTGAAAGGAATTGCTTTCCTTGAAAAAAGTATCCCTAAGCTTAGCGCCGGGAAGCATCGGCAATAAGCCGTCTTTCACGTCCGCGGAGTTCACCTTCAGCTCGTAAGGGAACCGGAAAGATTTAATCGCTTTGTCCGATTGGTTGTCTACCTCCGCGTTCAAGGTGATCCTCTTGCCGTCTTCGAAACGGGCGATCACGTCAACCTTTACTTGTCCGCCGTAGTGCAACCGCAGTTCGCCCTTTCGTGCGTTCCAATCGTAGGAAAAAGCTTCCGCTTTCTTACCGTTCGTAGAAGAGTCGTCTTGGAGGAAAGCCCACCATAACGCGTTCTCCCGATTGCCCAGCGCAATATTGTTAGCGGAATCTTTGTTCTTAACGTACGCGATCGCGCCATTGTCGGCGCGAAAAGCGATCTCGTAATCTCCTCTGCCGACAACGAGCAACCCTTCTTTCTCTTTAAAGCTAGCTTTAGCGTTAAAGGGCGAAAAGAAGAAAAAGTACGCCGCCGCTAGCAGGATAACAATGATCGCGATCGAGATCCATGATGCTTTCGATTGCCATACGCGCATTGCCGCATCTCTCTCCCTATAACCGGATTCGTAATTCGAAGGATTGGTTGGCCGTTATTTTAACTTGCAGTTCCCGCTTCTCCCCGTCGTAGCTCCACGTATCCACTTCCACTCCGCCGGTCGAGCTCATCTCTTCGGGCTTAGCTTCCAGCGGGCCAACCGTCAAGTAGAGAGCTTGAGAGCTTTCCAAGCCATCGTGCACGTAATCGCAAGCGATCCGCAAGCCGTCAGCTTCCGATTCCCGCGAACTCCACTCCCTTAGACGATACTTGCCGTTCTCAAAGGCATAAGTGCGCCCGTCGTCCTCGTATTGCGCGAACAGGGATTCGCCCGCTTCGCTCGCTCCGACGTAGAATCGGATCCGAGACGGCTCCTCCGTGACCTGTCCGGTCGATTGCCGAAGCGCTTGTTCCGGGATAATGGCGCCCGCTTTCACATAGAGGGGCATCGTTTCGAGCGGAGCGGCGGCAAGCACCGATCGTCCTCCTTCGAATTTCTCTCCTGTCCAATAGTCGTACCATACTCCCTCAGGTAAATACACCGATCTGGATTTGACGCCCGGCCGGTAGATGGGAGCCACTAGAATACTAGATCCGAATAAGAACTGATCGCATAGGTTATAGACGTCGCGATCGTCCGGGTATTCCATGATCATAGAGCGCAAGATCGGCACGCCGGTCTTATGAGCTTCATAGAAGAGTGAATACATGTAAGGCATTAACCGGTAACGTAATCCGATATATTCCCGGCAGATTTCTTCGACTTGTTCCCCGAACATCCAAGGTTCCTGGCGGCGGGAGTCGATCATCGTGTGATTGCGGAAGAAAGGGAAGAAAGCCCCCATCTGCGTCCACCGGGCTACCAATTCGCCGGATGCGTGATGCGAGAAGCCGCCGACATCGGGACCCGCGAAGGCGATTCCCGACATTCCGAGGTTCAAGACCATCGGAATGCTTAGTGCCATATGCTCCCAGAAGCTGCGGTTGTCGCCCGTCCATACAGTTGCGTAACGTTGGATGCCCGCGTAACCTGCCCGCGTGAGGATGAAAGGACGGTCGCCGGACAATCCACGCTTCATGCCTTCGAAAGTCGCTTTGGACATTAAGAAACCGTAGAGATTATGCCACTCTTCGTGGGTTTTCGCATTGCCGTTGTTGCCGTGAACGACGTCGAGGTCCATCGTCTTCGTCGTTTCGTTGAACACGGAAGGCTCGTTCATGTCGTTCCAGATTCCGTTAATGCCTTGCTTAATATAGAATCGGTGTTGATCTCCCCACCACTCCGCCGCGGCATCGTCCGTGAAATCCGGGAACGCGCTTAGTCCCGGCCATACTTTCCCGATGAAGATATCTCCTTCGAGCTTGCGGCAGAAATACCCGTTCTTCACGCCTTCCGCGTATACCGGATATTTCGGGTCTTTTTTCACGCCCGGATCGACGATCGGCACGAGTTCGAAACCGAGCTCCTTCAGCTCGGCCATCATTTCCATCGGTTTAGGGAAACGCTTGGCATCCCAAGTGAACACTCTGTATTCGTCCATGTAATGAATGTCGAGATAAAGAACGTCGCACGGTATTCCTTTCTTCCGGAAGGTCCTGGCGATGTCCAGCACTTCCTCTTGGTTCATGTAGCTGTACCTCGACTGCTGATATCCGATCGCCCACATCGGCGGCATGTACGTTTTTCCAGTCACGTCTGTAAGATGCTTCACGACGTCTTTAATCGATGGTCCGTTAAAAAAATACAGATCAAGCTCGCCGCTGTTGATGCCGACGGTATAACGATCCTCATGCGTCCGCATGTCGAAGACGGTTCTGCCGGGGTTATCGAGCAGCAAGCCATAGGCGGGTTTCCCGTATTCATAGTGAATCAAGAAAGGAATCGATTGATATAAGGCATCCGTATCTTGCACATGAGGCTCGTAAACGTCGCTGTTCCACATCTCGTAACGTTCGCCGTTCTTATCGAGGAATCCGGTTTTCTCCCCTAGACCGTAAATATGAGATTCGCTTGTTTTAGCCGCTGCGAATTGAATCTTCGTCTTCTCGTCCCACGCGATTTCCTTCTCCTCTAACAGCAGACGACCTTCCTGATCGAATAGGCGCAACGAGAATTTAAGCGGATTTATGACCGCATGAAGAGCTGGAGTTGAGATGACGATATGGCCGTCCGTCTCTTCGACTTTTAGTGCCGTAAGCGCCGTCTGTTCTACGATGGCGGGAGTCGCACGCAAGTCGGGCTCGTCTCCGAAAAAAAGCTTCATTCTAAGCGTCTGATCGTTAACGAAAAGAAAGATCACATTCGCGTATTCCCCGCGCAAGATGACGCTTCCTTCGCCGATGTCCGTCTTATGAATTCGACCGATCGAGGTCGATAACGTCGTTTCCTTATGGTCGTTCGGTTTGTCCGGCAAAATCGCTTCGCTAGTTAGCATGTCGTAAGTTCTCCTTTGATAGATTAGAGGGTTGCCCCTTGCAAACTTTCGTTCGCCTAGGCAACCCTCTTTCCAACTATTCTACTTTGATTTGATTGTAGAATTTCTCTTGTACGGTTTTCGCTGCCGCGTCGAGCTGCGCTTTAAGGTCTACGCCTTTTTTGGAGAATACTTCTTGAATGACGTTCGTCATCGCCGCATAGTACTCTTGCGTATTAAATTGCGCTTCCGGCTTACCGTCCAGCAATCCCATCAACTCGTTGCTGTATTGATATACGTTGTCGTATTTATCGTATACGGCTTTCATTTTCTGGCCGTACTCGGAATCTTGTGCGAAGTATTGGATAACCGGCGGTACGAAAAATTTCTTCTCGTCTTTACGCGCTTTGATGTTGACTTCGATCGACTCCAACCCTTTGTCCGTGAAGTAATCGAATACCGCGTATTGGAACGCCATTTGCTGTTCTTCTTTCGTTGCGTTCGGGTTGATGACGAGGAAGTCTCCGCCAAGTACGCCTGTATGCTTGCCGCCAGCTGCCGCTACCGGCATCGGATAGACGACCAAATCTTTCGGCTGCATGCCGCCTTGGTTCAGCCCTTGGTCAATCGGACCGTCCGGACCGGCGATAACCATTGCCGTTCTTCCTTGGGCGAACGCGCCGACCGCATCTCCCCATCCTAATGCCCAGTCAGCCGGAATGACGTTTGCTTCTTTCAGCTTGCTGTAGAACTCAAGAGCTTTAAGGCCGGCTTCGGAGTTGAATGCCGCCGTAACTTTGCCGCCTTCAACCTTCTGGATTTCGCCGCCTGCTTCGAACAGGAAGTTCGTCCAGTTCCAGCCGGCTTCGTTGCCTTTACCCATTGGAGCGATACCGGAAATCCCTTTGCCTGGATCGGCAACCGCTTTAGCGGTATTCAGCATGTCATCCCAAGTCCAGTCTAACGGAGGAACCGCAACGCCTTTATCGGTAAGCATTTTAGTGTTCACAACGGTACCCACTACGTAACCTTGTTGCGGAATCCCGTAGATTTTGCCGTCGATGTTGAATTGGTTGAGCAAGATCGGGTTCAATTGATCCTTCTTGTCGTAAGAGTTGAACAGCTCGGTAATGTCGGCTGCCCAGCCTTTCTCGGCAAGGAACTTACCTTCCGTTGCGTAAGTGTTGAAGAGCGTCGGTGCTTCGTTCGCTCCCATTTTGATTCCGATTTCGTTCGGATTGTACTGCCAGTCGCTCTTCACGATTTCAACGTTAGGGTAAACTTCGTTGAAACGTTTGATTCTGTCATCTTCCAGTGCCCGTTTCTCGACTTGATCGGGAGTCGGATAATAAATGCTGATCGTCGCTTTGATCTGCGTCGGGTCTACCGCGGGAGCCTCAGCGCTCTCGGATGCCGGCGCCGAGGAAGTATCGGCAGGGGTGCTTGCTGATGTCGATGAAGGCGAAGCGTTGTTGTTCTTGCCGCCGCAAGCAGCTAGTACTAAGCTGAATACGAGAAGACAAGCGATAACCGTTGAAATCTTACGCATTGTTGGAAATCCCCTTTTCGTTTTGATTGTTTTGCTTACACGCTCATCATAATGGAGGCGCATTCACCCTGACGATGTGTATTCCTATTTCGATTGTGTGCAGATTTACGCATGCTGATTTTGGACATTATCCCTTAACTCCACCTAAATGCAGTCCTCGAACGATGTATTTCTGGAAGAATAAAAAGACGAGAACAGGCGGGAAAGTAATCATCGAAAGGATCGCGAACTTCAAGTTGAGGTCCAGTCTTCTAACATTAACTACGTACTTATAAATGGCTGTCGCTAGCGGATATCGTTGGTCGCTGGAAAGAATGAGCTGCGGCCAATACCAGTCGTTCCATGCCGTGGAGAACACGAAAATAGCTAGCGTCGCGAAGATCGGAATCGACAACGGGAAAGCAATTTGGAAAAACAGTCTCGGCTCGGAAGCCCCGTCGATTCTTCCCGATTCGAACATTTCTATGTTGATTCCATCGAAGAACGACTTTAGCAATAACAGATAGAAAGCGTTCGCGCCAGCCGGCAGCCATAGTGCCCAGAACGTATTCATGAGTCCGAGATCGCGTAAATTGATGAAATTCGGAATGATGTAGGTCGTAGGCGGAATGAATAAGGTCAACAAGAAGAAGTACTGAATGACCTTCTTATATGGCACGTTCATCTTAGACAAGCTGAATGCCGCGAATCCGACGACGAGAATCGTCATGGCCATGTTACCGGCGAAAATGTATAACGTATTTCGGACGAAGAGCGGCAGCTTGATGTAGATCCAAGCTTTATGATAATTTTCGAAATGCCATTCCGAAGGCAGGAACGTCGGCGGAAAGGAATTAACTTCCGTATTGAGCTTAACCCCGTTGAAGAAAATGATGATCATCGGGTATAGCATCGAACACACCATGACGAGCACAATAAGGGTCATGAGGTAGTATACGATTTTGTTACCCGGCTTCTTCAAGTCGTAATTCGATAGAATTCCTCTGTCTGTTGTTTTCAAAGCTTATGCCTCCCCCTTGTTGGACATCCGGTACTGGATTACGGCCAGTAATCCAAGCACTAGGAACATCAATACGCCAAGCGCGGAAGCCGTTCCGTAATCTTGCCGCGTGAAGGCATATCTCTGGACAAGCAAGGCATAAGTCAGCGTTGCGTTGTTAGGGCCTCCGTCCAATAACGCGTACTGCGTTTGGAAGCCTTGAGACGTCGCTATTAACTGCAGCAGGAACAATAATACGATCTGGTTCTTAATAGCCGGGAGCGTGATATGGCGAATTCTCTTCCATATGCCGGCACCGTCGATTTCCGCCGCTTCGTACCAATCGCGAGGAATGCTGAGGACGGCCGCCAAGTAGATCAGCATAGCGGATCCGAAGGTTTGCCACGTTTCCATGAAGACGATGGAGATCATGGACCATGCCTTGTCCGTCAGGAACAATACGGAATCGAAACCAAGCTTCGTGATGACTCTGTTAATCGGGCCAACCGGGTCATACAGCCATCTCCACAAACTGTACAAGACGACGACTGGAACGACGTATGGCAAGTAGGCCGCAATTCTGGCGAAGCCTTGGAACCTTCTCATTTCCGAGATCGCAATAGCGAAAAGAATCGGTACCCAGAAGCCGATTACCACCCCGAGCCCCATGTAATACAGCGTGTTTTTGACCGAGATGGTCACTTCCGGATCTTTGAATACCTTGGAATAATTAGCCCAGCCTACGAAAGAATCCCCTTTGACAAAATCGATGTGGAAGAAGCTGAAGATGATCCCTTTGCCGATCGGCATCCATAAGAACGTGAAGAAGATGGCTACCGCGGGAAGTAGGAACAAATAGCCCCAGATGTGTTTTTTCCACTTTGTGGGAGGTCGCTTGGTTTGGGATTCCAAGGGACGTATTGGAACAGCGCTTGTTTGGTTCATTGGGTCTCCCTCATTCCTTATTATCTATCAATAAGTACTATTGTAGAAAAAGGAGAGCGAAGTGAACATGTGCGTATCTATTGGGATCATAGGCAATCTTACTTCTTCATTTCGCTCGGGCTCATCCCGAAGTATTTTTTGAATATTTTGCTGAAATGCTCAGGGGATTCATAACCCACTCTCTCCGATATTTCGTAACGTCGCAAATCGGTATTCTGGATAAGCCGCTTGCTCTCTTCCATACGCAGCTTAATGACGTATTCCCATAGATTAATGCCTTTGTTTTTCTTGAAAAGATAGCTGAGATAGTTGGGGCTGACATGATTCTTCTGGGCAACCTCGTTCAGCGTAAGTCCTTTCTGCGCATAGTTGGCATGAATATATTCATGAGCCCGCTCTACGATAAGATTGTTCTGGGCGGCCAACTCCTCTTCGGTCGGATCCTCCGTATACGTCTCCCATTTGAAATCGCCGTAATAGAACACATGGTGATCCTTGTGCTCCCGATTCCATACGATCGCTTTATTGACTTGATCGTTCAATTCGGATAGAAATTCGCGGCCTTTCAGAATCTGGCTAATCCCGACGACGCACTGAAATCCAAGAAACTTATGAACGTTAAAATGCAGGCTGCGCCCGATCATTTCAAGCTGATTAATTTTATCGACGCTGGAATCTCCGTACCTCGCTTCGTCCCATTGGATGATCATGCTGACGTCTAGGTTGGAGGAATAGAACGAAAGATGATCCCATTCCTTGTCCAGCAGCTCGTTAACGATGTTCAATACGGCATATTGCAGCAACTTTGCATCCTTCTCTTCGATTACCGCTCCTTTCGCGCTAGAGCTCAAGTCCAAGCGGATCTTGATCATCGCGAAATAAGGCCCTCGCAGAGAGATTCCGTTTTGTTGCTCCAGCTTCGCCATGTCCGGAGTAGATCCCGAAGGGTCTTCGGAGAGCATCCGATTCAACATTTCGGTTCTTTGCGGTTGAGGCTGATCCATTCGAAAATGTTCGCGGAGGCTCGAAAATAATTCCGCCTGATCCTGCACGGGGCGATCCATATGCAACAGAACGTGACGAACGGAATTCAGCAATTGCTCGCTGTTAATCGGCTTGATCAAATAATCGCGCGCACCCAGTCTCATCGCGAGCTGAGCATACTGAAACGTCTCGTGGGCGGATATGACGATCACCTGTACCCACGGCTTTATGATTTTCGCCTGTTGCATCAATTCGATTCCGCTCATTGCTCCCATTTGAATATCCGTAATCAACAAATCGATCGTTTCCATTTTCAAATAATCCAATGCTTCGTAACCGTTGTGCGCGGTATAAATATTTTGGATGTTAAGCCCCGACGTTTGAAGCAGGCTAGCTAATCCCCGGCAGATAAGCGGCTCGTCATCCACGATCAGAATATTGTACATAGCGATAAGTCCTCCGTTTCGTGAAGTTAATCTTGCTGGTCGGCGCTTGTTCGTTTGGGAATCAAGACGATCACTTTCGTGCCTTCCGGCTCGCGAGGTTCGTAATGCAAGCCGTATCCTTTGCCGAAATGCAGTTGGATTCGCTTGTTCACGTTCTTGATTCCATATCCGCTCGTCGTCTCCGAAGGCTCGTTCACTAGCAATCGGTTAATGGCGGCGTAGTCGGTTTCTTTATATCCGTTATCTTCGACGGCAATGATGACATTCTCCTCTTCGGAATGGGCGGAAACGATAATTTCCCCGTCTTCGCCCATATTGATTACCCCATGGATAATCGCGTTCTCGATTAACGGCTGCAGCGTAATCTTAGGAATCAAGTAAGAAGTAACCTCTTCCCCGATGCTCCAGCGAATGCTGAAGCCGTATTCGTACCGTTTTTGCTGCAAGCTCGTATAAGCCATGGCGTGTTCGAGCTCTTCCTCGATCGTGATCAGTTCTCTGCCCCGGCTCAAGCTGATCCTCATGAGCTTCGATAGTTCCTTGATCATCTCGGCCGACCCCGTATTCCCTTCCAACGAACTTTTCCAATAGATGCTTTCCAGCGTGTTGTACAGCAAATGAGGATTGATTTGTTGATAGAGAAGCTGTAATTGGGACTCCTTCTGCTTAATTTCCATGACATATTGCTCGTGAATCATGTCATTGATCCGGTTGGCCATATTATGGACGGAATAGATCAGAACCCCAACCTCGTCGTTTCTCTCTTTCGTCGGAGCTCTCGATAACGGCTTGCCCGGCTCATGGGATCGGGCGAACATCGCCAGCTTGCGAAGAGGATTCATAAGCGATCGCCAAAAATACATCATGACGACTATCGCGAACAAAGAATAGACGATCGAAATCGTCTGGATAACTTGTTTCAAAGCGCTTTGCTGCTGGAGAAGCGATTTCGTAGGAATCCTGTAGACGAGCTTCTGATTCAAAGAGTATTTCGTATGGATAACGTAGATGTAATCATCCGAAACCGCGCTAAACGTCTCGTCCATCGAATCATTCGTGTTCAACCCGTGCGGCAGCTTCAACGTTCGCCCCATATCCTCGGTTGTCGTCGCGAGCACCCTGTCGGACCAATCGGTCAAGTAGATTTGTCCGCCTACCGGTAAGGAAACCGTGCTGAAAGACTCTTCGATCTTCTTGTCCATCTTCGTAGCTACGAGTACGCCGACGATGCTTCTGCCGTTCGTGACGCTGTTGACCGTGCGGAGATAAGCGAGCGTTTGTTGATCTCCCTTCGGGCCGAAATTGTCGATCAACGTCAGAACGCCTTTTCCTTTGGCCTCAAGCGCCGCCTTAATCCACGGGGTTTTCGTCTCGTCCGAGAAGAAGAAAACGGATGAACCGTTATTCCGCCGGTTAATATCCGGAATCGAAGGCGCGAAAGGATAGCTATTGTTCGGATCATATACGAATAGGAAATAGTAGATCGCTTCCCCGCCGAATAAGCCAACGGAATTGTTGCCGAGCAGAGTATTCACTTCCCCGTATTTCACGACGCGGTCGAATTGCACGTCCTTATCATCGCTGGTCATGCTTTGCGTAATCGGGTTCTGGATGATCGTCGTCATAATCCGGCTGATCGTGTCGATATCCCTGTTGATCAGGAAATGGTTTTGTTTGTTCAGCTCTTCGTAGGCGCTCGTCACGTGTTCCTTCAGAATTTCCTCGGCTTTCGTGTTGGCGTACCAATTCAATATAAACACCGGACTTACCAATATTAGAAACAACAAAATTAACTGTTGCCTTACGTTCATTCTCGTCAAAGGGTTTTTTAACCTTGCGTCCATTTGCTTCCTCCCCAACGATTTGTCGAAACCTATTATGTACTCTATCTGGATCATTGGGCAGAAGATTGTCGTATCCTCGTACTAGCGCGACTATTTTACGTAGAATAACACATTATCAGTTTATCGTTAGCCTATAAAATGAAAGAGAGGTAAAAACCATTTCCATATATGGAGGAGTCATCATGCGTATGTTTCGTTCGGTAGGCGCGAAATTATTCATTCTGTTTTTTGTTTCGACGTTTATTTCCGTTCTCCTTGTTGGAATGATTTCTTATAACAAATCTCAGTCTATTATCGAAGGAAAAATAGAGTCGGTCTCCCAACTTACGGTCAAGGAAGCGACGGAGAAGATTGGCCTCATGTTGAAGCAATTCGAGGATATGTCGCTTCAATTTTCCACCAGCCGCGACCTTCAGCAGCATCTCGACGTCATTTTCGATCCGGCGGCAGACCCGGCGGAATTGATGAACGCGAAGATGGCCATTCAGGATACCCTTAATCAGATCGCCAGAACGAATACGTTCATTAAATCGATTTCGTTATTCAATACCGCAAACGAGAATCAAACGATTTCGTCCGTATCCACGGGATTGATAACGATAGACCGGAAAGCCGAATGGTATACGAAAGTGACGGGCATGAAAGGAACGGCGCTATGGCTGCCAATGATCGAGAACGGCTATACGGGCATGGCGAAAGGCAATCTGTTCGGTTTGTCCAGAATGATTAACAAATTTCTGATCGTATTCGAGATCGATGCGACGATGCTCTCGCAAACTTTGGAGTCGATCCACTTCAGCGAAACGTCCAAAATGATTCTCACCGACGACAAAGGAAAGATCCTCCTCTCCTCCGTTCCCGAGGATGCCGGACAAACGTTCGCGGAATCGAACGAGTCCAAACGCAATTTGATCGTATCCGCGCCGCTTAAGAAAACCGCGTGGACGCTGACCGGAATCGCCCCGCTAAGCGAGTTGGTCGCGGATACGAAAGTCATCCGTAACCTGACTTACTTAATGTGCGCAATAGCCGGGGGCGTCGCTATCGCGATCGGATACCTTATTCTCCTGTACATAGGCAAGCCTCTCTTGAAAATACGCAATCTACTGAATGAAGCCGCGAAAGGGAATTTAGATGTCCGAGTGGAGATCAAGAGGAACGACGAGATCGGGGAAGTCGCCACTAGCTTTGATACGATGATGCTGCATATGAAACGATTAATCGAGCAAACCCAATCGTCCGCTCGCAAAGTATTGGACACCTCCTCCAGTTTGCTGCACGTTTCGCAGACTACGGCGGTTTCGTCCGGAGAAATCTCGCTCGCTACGGGCGAGATCGCCCAAGGCTCCACTCAGTTAGCCGCGGAGGCGGATCAAGTGTTCCAGATCGTGGACTCGATGAACGCCGATCTATCGAACGTCGTTAGCACGACGGACGAGATTAACGTCTCCTCCCTGGAAGTGAAAACCGCTTCACTGGAAGGCAAACAGTTCATGCAGGATGCCGCTCAAGCGACATTGGAATCGGAATCTTCCATCGATCTGCTCGTCAAACGGGTAACGCAGCTGGAAGAAAGCACGGACGAGATGCAGAAGGTATTCGGCTTAATGAATAAAATCACGAAAGATTCCAAGATCCTGTCTCTGAACGCGGGAATCGAAGCTACCCGATCAGCGCAGCAAAGCGGCGGATTTAAGGTAATCGCTAAGGAAATGGGACAGTTATCCGATCAAACCCATGATTCGTTGGAAACGGTTAATCGGATGACGGAGACGATACAAGATGAAATCTCGCAGACGGTCAAAGCGCTGAAACTCGCTCTACCGCTGTTGCAAAGCCAAATCCAATCCGTTAAAACCGCCAATGATATTTTTATACGCGTCTACGGTAAAGCCGAAAGCTTCTCGCTTTATGTCGATCGAATCAAGCAACATGTGAATGAACTCGAGACGAAGCAGCAGCATCTCAATAGGACGATCGCCAACGTGAGCAGCTTTTCCCAGCAAGCATCGGCAACGTCCGAACAGGTTGCCGCGCTCAGTTCGGGACAGCTGCAATCCAGCCAAGAAGTCGTCGGAATCGCCAAGGAACTCGAGGGTCTGTCCCTGGCTTTACAACATACTCTCGGAAGCTTCTCCTCCCATAAGCTAGAAACACGTTAATAAGCAAACAGGCTGCCCCTTGATTGATCTAAGGGACAGCCTGTTTGCCACTGCGCTATACTCTCTGTTTTACTTCTGATTAACCGAGTTGCCTATGACAATACCTAGACCATTCGTTCCGACATAGACGCGGCCGAATACTCTCGGATCCCCTGTAATCGTCCGATTAGCCGAACCGAATTGGTGTTGATCGTCATTGATGCGAATCCACGATTCACCGCCGTTATCCGAACGGTAAATGCCGAATTGGCCGCTGATTTTTGCATAGGTGTACAGCGCCATGTATTTGCTTCCTTTAGCTGCTTTTCCGAATCCGATCGTTGCCGCTTCCTGGACGTCCTTTGCTTTCGTAAACGATTTACCGGAGTTGATGGAGTGGAACAATCCGAAGTTGCCGGTCTTGTTCGTATTGTCGCTTGCTCCGGCGATCCAGATATCTCCCTCTTTGCCCGGAGTAGCTTTGAACTTGCTTGTTAACGTTTTTGGTAATCCCTTAGCATTGGAAGCCTTGAAGGATTTACCGAAATCCGAACTCATATAGAACTTGCCGTCTGCGTAACCGTATATTTTGTTCGGATTAACGCGATCGGAAGAAACCATAGCTCCCTGCGGGATGCCTTCGGAAGCTTTCCAAGTGGCTCCCATATCCTTGCTATAGCTAACCGGCCTAGCGATTGTCGCAGAGGATGCCGATGGGCTCCATACGATCGTTTTGCCGTTCGCGCTTACGGCTACCCAGCCGCCGCCGGTTTGATCCGCTGGATCTGCTTGATCCTTCTTCTCGCCGGTAAGCGGCAAAGGCGTCCAAGCATTCGCGGCAGGCTTCCAGGTTTTCCCGTTGTCGGTCGATACGCCCATGCTCGCATTGATGCCGTTCTCGTTGCCGACGCGTACGACGATATTCGGGTTCGCTTCCGCGTAATCCAAATCCGTGCTCGTGCCGAGGTAAGGTCCCGTAATCATATTAGGCGCTTGGGTCAGATCGTCGTGACGGAATCCTCCGATGTCGCCCATCGAGCTCAGAAGGGAAGCTCCCGAAGAGGGACTGATGAGTCCAAGTATTGAGGTTTCCTCAATTCCTTCCGCTTTGACGGAAATTTTCACTTTCTCGCCTTTGTCGAGCGCGGATAGATTATCGGAACCGTAAAGCGTTGCTCCCGTTCCATAAAGCATGCTATCGGAATTGAACGGATCGATCTCCAAATCGCCGATCATCCAGCCGAGCTTCGGAGAAATCTCGGGCGTTTCTTTCGGATTTTTCTGAACGCCCCAATCCAACCATGGGGACAATTTGTAGTCGATCGTAAAATTGTCCGTTCTTGCCGGAGGCCAGCCTACGCTGTAATCTAGAGTCGTGAACGGTTTCCAAGTTTTACCCGCATCCGTGCTGCGATAAATAAATTCATCCGGGTACCACTTGTTCATTGTGGCTACGACTAAGGTATCCGGGTGTTGGGCGTCGACCGCCAGACCGCCGTATGGATTCGACTTGTCTCCGGTTGGGCTGATATCGGTCCAAGCTCCCGACTTCGTATCGAGCTTCCATACGGAGCCTTCGCCTCCGTTATAGGGACCGACATCATGCGCGTATGTGACATACATGACGCCGTTCGAGGATAGTACACCGTGATGCGGAAGAAACCCTTGCTTCGGTTGATTCGGTACAGATTCCCATGTCTTTCCGCCATCCGTGCTGCGATAGATGCTATTGTCTCTATTCGCGACACCCGCATAAATCGTTTGCGTCGTCTTGCCCTTGCTTCCCGTTGTCGGATCGAAAGTTACCCAGACGACGCCGAGCGGGTCTTTGAAGTAGTCCTCGGATACTTCGCCTTTTGCCGTAAAGCTCTCCACCTTGTTCCAAGTGACTCCGTAATCCGCGCTTTTCCACAGTCCGTTGTCGCCTCTAGCTCCAAAATATAGGATACTGTTATCGTTCGGATCGATTGCTAGCCGTTCGCCCATCGACCGCCCTGGCATATTCCCTCCGAACTTGAAAGGCAGCCCTGTTCTTTGCCAGGTTTGGCCTCTATCGGAGGAACGCAGCATGACGCCGTTCATATCCGTCCATTCGTTCGTGTATGTCCCCGCTGCAATGTATAAGCGATTAGGATCGACGGGATCCGTCGCTAAGCTTTCAACGCCTAGCATGTTCCATTCCTGCATGCTTACGGATTCTAACAATTGAATCCATTTACCATTCGCAGGATCGTAACGATACGCTCCTCCCATATCGGTTCGGGCGTATACGAGACCTTTCTCGGACGGATTGTAGATGATTCCAGGGATGAATCCGCCTCCGACGATTTTGGCTCTATCCCATGCGTAAGCTTCTTGCTTGATCTTGGATGACGGAGCTGCGGCAGCCGCAACAGCCGTTCCGCCCATTAATGCTACCGCTAGAGCGGCGATCGTAACTAGACTAAGCGTCTTCTTCATGAACGATAATCCTCCTCATTGTCCTAATAATGGAAACAATAATAGCGATGTCTTATCGAGAGCCGGATCGTAAAATCTGAAAGCGTTTTCCATCAGGGATATTTTAACAAGCGCAAGCGTCAAAAAGTACCTCACAAATTAATGGTCATTTCATTGCACAATTAGAGCCTATTGCTTCTCAACGCAAAAAAAGGCTGCTCATAAATGACTTATGAGACAGCCTCTTCATCCAATTAGTTACTATAGGAGCCCGGACGATATGTTGTCCGAATTCCGGAATATCCCCTTACTCCGCGTACATGCGGCTGACCGCGCTCCAAGTTTGACCCGGCTCCAGACGAATCAAGCCGGTTTGAGCCGCATCAAGTTCAACGTTAGGCGCGTTAACCATTCCGGTTTGCGGTTCCGGACAGAAAAACTTGCCGTTAGCGACTGCATTATATACCATCCAATGTTTATAAGCATCCCCTGCTTCATAAACAAACCGAACATTGGCGCGTCGATCCAACAAAGTCATCGCATTAAATTCCGAGCTAGCTGCCGTATAATGGTTGTCGAGCGCCTCGAAGTACGGATCGCCTTCGCCTTTCTGCAGCAACAATTCCCCATCGCTTAATGGAAGTTTGCGTCCAGTCGGCAGCATTCGGTCGTTCAGTTCCCAGCGCTCGCCTATGGAAATGCTGCATTGAATATCTTCTTTGCTGCTTCCCGGAGCGAATGGAGCGTTCACGCTCGTATGGAATCCAAGCATGAAAGGAATCGCTTCGTCGCTCTCGTTCACGGCATCGAACTGCTGTCTGAGACCGTCTTTGGATAAAGTGAACGTCTGGGACAACGTGACCCGATGCGGAAAATAAGTATACCCGGGATGTTTCTCGTCAAATCGAAGCCTAACCGTCACGGAGCTGTCTTGCTCCGTACTGCCGTAACTGGCGACTTCCCATTCCGACTTATATACGAAGCCATGGATATGGTTCCCCGTCTTCTCTTCGTTCACGGGCAGCTGATAGCGTCTGCCGTCGAATTCGAATGCCCCGCCATCATAACGGTTCGGCGGGAATAGCACCGGTATTCCATGCAGCATCGGCGTCTCAACGAACAGAGGCCAGTCCTTTCCTTCGGGCTCTCTGATGAAACGGAAATCGCGTTCGTCGTCGCGGAACGAAATCAGATTACCGCCGATACGCGGCAACATAATCGCCGAGTAGTTACCGAATTTTAATAGAATAGCAGGCTCGTTCTCATAGATTCCTTGTTTGGCGTAATGTTCCGTCACGTTGTATCTCCACCCATCTCTATTATGTATTGAGTATATAAGCCGATGAACGGCGACGTCAACTTCGTCTGTGCATTAGATTATTTTACAACCGCGGAGAGCCAAGAGAGGATCGCTCCCAACGTAACTTCCAGATTCGATATTCCGTTTTCGTTCACATAAGGCGCGCTATCGCGAAAGTAATCCGCATGTTTACCTATGATTCGTACGGCAACGATTTCAGAGGGAGCGTGTTTGTTCTTTTGCCAGTAAGGTAATCGTTTCCTCTGTCCACCCGATGCTCTAGCTTCCGTTACCTGAACCGCCGTGCCGCCGATTGTCCATCCTCCGTACGTTCCGATCCGCGAAACGAAATCCGAGGATCTCCGAGTTACAGCCGTCCCTATATCTCTTCCCGCCGCATGAATCGAAAGCGTGAACGGCTTGAGCCTTTCCGGAATCCGACATCGCGGAGAACCGATCATCACGACCAAACAAGACGAACAAAATCCCTGCTCCAGCAATAATTGACCGGTATGGACGGCCGCGACTCCCCCTCCGCTGTGGCCGATCAGAATCGTCGTGCTTTTCCTTCCCTTTTCGCCTGAATCGAGCGACTTGCGGATGGCTTGTAAGGCTCGATTCCCTCCGATGGAATTCGAGATGCGCGCTGGGCGGAGCCGAAGATCCGACCGGATCTCCCACAGTTGCGGGAGAACTCTCCTGGTCCAATCCCCATAAGGGAACAATAGCTCCGTATGAACGGGCTGCCCCTCAGATCTTAACGCACTAAATAATCCTATCCGCTCAAGCTCCGACAGCAGGGTCATCCGAAGCTTCTCCATGAACAAGGGAGACGTCCCCAGCCCCGCCATGAAGTACAGTTCAAGTTTATTGCCCTCTTGCCCGATCGAATCTCTCTGCATCGATAATCCTTTCCATGTCCGACGGATGGTCGCTTCGGAGCCACTTCACGAGTAAAGGCGGATGTATATCGCTCAACACGACTACGGACATTTTCTGATTCATCGAGATCGAACCTTCCGCGCTGCCGATTAGCTCCATCGCATAACGATCCGCCGAAGCCTCGGCTTGCCTGGATACGTAATTTGATAACGGTAAAGATGCGAAGGAGAGAATGGAGAGGAGCAGCAACACTAGCGGTAAGGCCGTCATATCCGACTCGGATCGAATTCCCCATTTCGCGCCTCGGTTGCGAATAATGATTTTATAAAGCCAACTTCCGACGAATAACAGAACGAACGATGACCCTACCGCGCCGACTGCGCTCCATTCCAGGTGATGCTTAACATAGTGGCCCATTTCATGCGCCATGATCAGGAGAATCTCTTTGTCGTTCAAGCTTTTGAGCGTAGTATCCCAAAGAACGATTCTTAAGGAGGAACCGATCCCGTTAACATATGCGTTCATAGCATTCGTCTTGGCGGACATGTCGACTTCGTATACCCGATGGGCGGGAATATCCGCTTTGGCCGCCAGCTCGAGAATTTGCCGTTCCAACCCCGGATCGGACAAAGTCGTGAAGCGGTTGTATAACGGATCGATCACGACAGGCTGCACGTACATCATGAACAGCGTGAACGGGATTGAGATAAGCCAAAGCTTAAGCCACCATTTGCCCCCGCGTGAAATGATCCAGAAGGCGAATGCCGATACCGCAAGCATCGTCAAGTAGCTAATGCCGAATCCTACAAGCTTATCCCTTAGCCAACCGCTGACCGGCTGCGTTGATATGCCATAGGCTTTCGATAAGTTATAACCCGCAACCCGCAACGGAAAATAGAGCAAGTAAGCAACCGCATTCAGGACCAGGATGTACACAGGAAACTTGACGACGATTGGCAAGCGGTAGCTATCCAACAGAGCTCTCCATTTCTTCGCGAATCCGCTCGCCAAAATCGCAAAATAAATGAGCCATTCCCAAGGTCCGCTCATGAAGAAAATCCAGTTTCTGGCCGCATTGAGCGTTTCGCTCTTTGACAATTGGTCAGGTGTATAGAACGTGGTGGGGTCTGCTGCCGTTCCGCGGTAAGCCTCGGGGACTTGGTTCGGCGATGTGTACCATACGTAAGCCGCCATAATGACAGCATAGCAAATGAATATCAATGAATATCGCAGCAAAGCCGATCCTTTAAGTAAGCGCATATCGAGGTTACTCCTTATGCTTAGTTGTTATGATCATAACATAATGTAGAGACGGTATTCCCATCCCTTTCCATGGAAAGATGATAACGACGACTTGTTTGCGTCCATTATTCCAGTATCGAGCTACCACACTCTACATAAACATAGGATTAAGGGGGAATGTCCATGCCCAGCTATCGCATTATCGTCGATCTGTCGGACCGTAATCTGTATTTGCTTGACGGGGATGTTGTCGTGAAGTCATACCCGGTCGGCATTGGCAAAATATTAACGAAAACGCCAACCGGCGATTACATGATCGTAAACAAACAAGCCAATCCGGGAGGGCCTTTCGGCGCTTTCTGGATGGGCTTGTCTAGACCTCACTACGGAATACACGGCACGAATGACCCCTCATCGATCGGCCGGGAAGTCAGTCACGGCTGTATTCGTATGTACAATGAAGATGTCCTGCAGCTTGCCGCGATCGTGCCCATAAGAACGAGAGTTACGATTAGGTATTGAGCGCTCCCAACAAACGGATCACGTTACGGGCCGCTTGTCGTAAGTTGATTAAGGAGCTTTTCAATTTGGATAATTTGGGCCGAGAAGGAATAGCGAAGTTCAATGAACGAGCGATATTCGCTTGGCCGATACCCCTCTTCCGTTACCATTTCGAGCAGATCATCCATCGTATTCCATAAATAAGCTTCCTCGTACACTTTTTTCGCTCCATAAAAATGATGAACAAGCGGCTTAATGCCTGTCGCCATCGCTTCCATGATGGACTTATGCTGGCTTTCGAGCGGACTTGATGACACAATAAAATGTTTATCCCGCAAATACGGATTAACATCGTTCTGCCAGCCGTCGAATTGAATGCAATCCGTTAAACCTAATTCGGCAATCATTTGATTAAAATACGACTGGAAGCGAATCTCTTGATAGGTACCGGCAATAAATAACTTATATCTGGCATCCATTTTATGAATTGCATTAAAGGCATGCAACAATATCATAGGCCCCTTCTTATAGTTGATATAGCCGACATAAGCAATGTTGAAGCCTTTGTCGCGCTCGACTAACGGATATTGGTCCATGGGCACGCCATTCGGGATAACGACGGTTTGCTCCAGTCGTAAAGCCGGCACATGCTTTAACACATACTCTTGAATAGGTTGGCCTACGAACACGACTTTATCGACGGCTCGCCAATTCACGTGATATGGATAATAGGCAAAAGCCTCGTAGCTATGCAATCTGCAGACGACCTTCCTGAAGGATGCGATAGGTAGCTTGCTAGCGTGAACGATAAGATCGTCGCACCATTCGAACCAGCAGATGTCCGCCCACAGCATGTCCCGTTCGATCTGGCTCACTTCCCTAACGGTTACTTTTTTTACCGCATATAAATGGGAGAGGTGGGCGATGATCGGATTAATGAAGGCATCCTGATCGGGTTTGACGAAGAAAACGATTTTGGGCATTGGTTGCCAAGCGAGTTCCATGTTCGTTCGATCGTTCATGACCAATCCTCCGTAACTACCATTTATCGATCCCGCTGACTTCCGCAAATAGTATATGAAGGCTTCTCCTAAGGTGATTGGACCGATCGTATCGTATACGGGATGCAAATATGCTAAAATGATATCTGTAATCAACTTAATGACAGAAGGGATGACTTTGCTATGAATTACCGTAGACTAGGCCGGAGCGGCCTTAAAGTTAGCGAAATCAGTCTGGGCAGTTGGCTTACATACGGAGGTTACGTCGAGCAAGAGCGCGCGGCGTCCGCGATTCGCAAAGCCTACGAGCTCGGGGTTAACTTCTTCGATACCGCTAACGTGTACGAGCAAGGCGCCGCTGAGAAGGTCATGGGCACCATTCTTCGCGACTACCCGCGAGAAAGCTATGTCCTCGCTACGAAAGCATTCTGGCCGATGGGTGAAGGTCCGAATGATCGCGGACTGTCCCGCAAGCACGTCACAGAGCAGATTAACGCGAGCCTCAGCCGACTGGGGCTTGATTATGTCGATATTTTCTATTGCCACCGCTATGACAAAGAGACGCCGATCGATGAGACGTTGCGCACGATCGACGATTTCGTTCGACAAGGCAAAGTTCTCTATGTCGGCGTTAGCGAATGGACAGCTGCGCAAATGGAGGAAGCTCTAGGAACGGCCGACCGTTATTTGCTCGACCGGATCGTCGTTAGCCAGCCGGTATACAACATGTTTAACCGATATATAGAGAAGGAAGTTATTCCTCTCGGCGAAGCGAAAGGAATATCCCAGGTCGTATTCTCGCCGCTCGCCCAAGGTCTGCTGACGGGCAAATACGATTCCGTCGCTTCCATTCCATCCGACAGCCGCGCGGCTAAGCTGGAGTGGGTGAAGAACGGTATCACGGAAGAGAAAATCGAAGCTGTCAAGAAGCTGGCGAACATCGCCCGCGAGATTGATCTCACGACGGGTCAGCTTGCACTTGCGTGGATTCTCCGTCAGCCTAACGTTGCTAGCGCCTTGGTCGGAGCTAGCCGGCCGGAGCAAGTCGAAGAGAACATTAAGGCAACCGGCGTTAAGCTTTCGGAAGAAACGCTAGCTGCAATTGAGGATATTCTGGCTTCGGTTAACGCGTAATTTTAATATCAAAACCCCCATTCTCATCGTCGGTATTATGCGACGGTGAGAATGGGGGTTTCTGTTTAGGGTATGTTTGTATGATGTTCTTTACAAAAAAGTCGTTTTCTCGCGGGACGAGGTTCTTGCCGTCGTCGGCGTCTCTTCCGCAGGATAACCTATGAACAACGTTCCGACAACCCGTCTGTCGGCGGGTGACCCGATAAACCGATGCATGCGCTCATCGTGAACGAGACCGACTCCTCTCGTGCGCCATACGAGACCGAGTCCAAGCTCGCCCGCGGCGAGCCACATGGAATGAATGGCGCAGGCTACCGCGTATTCATTGTCCTTGCTGGAGGCTTCGTCATTCGCGATCCTATCGGACGTAACGACGATTACTAACGGCGTTGACGTGACGACCTTCAGCGATTCCGCGACCAGATTAGGCTTCGTTGGGAAACGCTGCTCCAAATATTGTTGCGCCATCGCTTCGTATCGTTCCTTCGCATCGCCTTGAATGACGTAGAAATGCCAAGGCTCGCGCAGCCGGTCGTTGGGAGCCAGCACGGCTGCTTCGAGAAGCGCTTGAATTTTCGCCTCCTCGACCTTGTCCGGCTTGAGGTTCCTTACCGCTCTTCGCTGCTGCAATAATGAAATCACCGACATCGTTATTCAGTCCCCTTCCCCTTGATAAGCTTGACAACGTGCGACCCATCGCCCGACCATGGCAGGCTCGGAAGCGAAATGAAAATGAACGTAGCCTGCAATCAAGTTACCCTCTTCGTTGCGATATCCGTCCTGCTTTTTCCCTTGCCGACCCGAAGTTTCGTAGGCATAAGTTGTATTCTCTTCGGAATCCGGAACATAGGCAGAATAGTGGAACTCGTGGCCTTTCGCCATGTCTGAGGTACCTAGTAGAAAATTGCCTTCCGTTCCGCTTACTTCCCTATAACCGAGCGCCGCCAGCTTCTTCTGCATGCGCACGAAGCCGGGAACGAGTCCGAGCATCGGATACCGTCGGCCGCTCGTATCCTCGATCGCCTGGGTCAAATACATATATCCGCCGCACTCCGCCAGTGTAGGAATGCCCGATTCGACCGCTTGACGGATCGACTGTTTGACCGCTTCTCCCGCGGCCAGCGTCTCGGCGAATTCCTCCGGGAATCCGCCTCCCAAATACAAGCCATGAACATTTCCCGGCAACCGTTCTCCGGCAAGCGGCGAGAAATAAACGATGTCCGCGCCATGAGCTTCCAGCAGCTCGATATTTTCTTGATAGTAGAAATTAAATGCCGCATCTTTCGCTACCGCGATTCGGACCGGTCGGATCGGTTTGCCGCCTCGCGACCGGAACAATCCGGTCTCAGGTGCTTCCACTCCCGCCGACTCCGCAAGCTCCCATATTTTATTTATGTCAATCGTTGATGAGATCAAATCGCCTAGCCGATCGAAGAAAGGCTGAAGCTGTCCTCGCTCGATCGAAGGAATCAGGCCAAGATGCCGCTCCGGAATTTCAATCTCGTCTTCCCGCTTCAAGTAACCGACGACGGGTACGCCGCACTCCTGTTCAACGGCATCGCGAACGATCCGGTAGTGGCCTTCGCTTCCGACCTTGTTCGCGATAACTCCTGCAATCCTGACGCGAGGATCGAGGCACTGGAACCCTTTCACTATCGCGGCCACGCTTCGCGCCATGCTTTGGCAATTAATGACGAGCAGCACGGGAGCTTCCAGCAACAGGCTGATCTCGGCGGAGCTTCCTACGTTGTCCGTCGCATTTTTGCCATCATAGAGTCCCATTACCCCTTCTATGACGGATATATCCGCGTCCCGGCTCGCTCTCGCGTAGACCTCTTTAACCGTCTCATGCGTGAGCATATAACTATCGAGATTACGGGAAACCCTTCCGGTAACCGCGGTATGATAGGTTGGATCGATATAGTCGGGGCCGCACTTGAAGCCTTGAACTCGGTGCCCCGCGCGTTTCAACGCCGCCATAAGCCCGATCGTCAGCGTTGTTTTTCCGACGCCGCTTCCCGTTCCGGCGATTACGATTTTGCGAACCGTCATCCCTGCAACTTCCTTCCTGCTGCTCGCCAGCCTTGTTGCCTGATTCCTACTGAGATTGTAACGTTACCCGATTTCTTCTTGAGCAACGCTAGATCCGTTGAGCCCGTATAGAGCTTGACCGCGGGTTCGCTCACGCCGTAAGCGCCGGTAAACTTGAATACCGTTTCGGAAGGCGCTTCGATCGTCGCTTCGTTTAACTGCTCCGGCGTATACGTGACCAGCTCCCAACCGAATTTGTTGGCTACCGCCAGCAGCCCTTCCTCGTCCTTCTTCAAGTCGATCGTGCAGACGGCTTGAACGCTCTTGATGGACAATCCGAGCTCCGCCAAGGATTGTCTCACGACCGACTCAATCTCTTCGGCTGGCGTTCCGCGGTTACATCCGATGCCGAGCGCGATCACCTTCGGACGATATAACACGCCGTTTGCCAGAATCGCTTCTTCTTCCGGCGACAAGATCCGGTGGGTCACGACGAGCGCGGCCTGCGGTTTCGCAAGCAACCCCTCCGATAAGGAACCATACGTCCGAATATTCGCGGGAAGCGGCGTGTCGTATAGCCACCATTCCGGTTCTCCGGATTCCTGAACGACGGCCACCTGCTCCTCGTTCACGACCGATGCGCTTACCGGTGTCAGCTTCTCGTCGGATTCCCACACCCAGCCGAAACGACGGCCGAACAAATCTACCGCTATCGTACCTTGCACGTCCGATGCCGTAGTAATGACCGCTCTCGCTCCGATCGCCGCGGCTACTTCCCGGGTCAATTCGTTCGCTCCGCCCAAGTGACCGGACAACACGCTAATGACATGCTCCCCTTTGTCGTCTATGACGACGATTCCGGGATCTTTCTTCTTATCCTGAAGCAAAGGAGCGATCATGCGAATGACGGCTCCGAGCGAAATGATGATAATAAGGCCCTTATACGCCGGAAATAGGGCGGGAAATAGCAGCCTGACGCTGCCCTCGAATAGCTGAATCCCTCTTTCTTCTTCATCTCCGCGCCCAAACTTCGACATATAGTAGAGATCGGAGTGGCCGAACGAGGCATGCAGCTTACGCGCGTGCTCGACGCCGTGCTTCGTGATCGCCACGATCGCATAATCCCCGTTCCGCTTGATAGCGGGGATTTCTCCTTCCAACAGCGAGATCAAGACGGCTTCACCCCTCTGCGGAACCGATGGGTAAACTCCTTATCGTACAGCTTGGAGCGATACTCCTCGTTGCTGTGAATTTCGGGATCCAAAGCCCACCCAGCTAAAATCATCGCATGCGATCGAATGCCGTTCTGCTGCATGTCCCGGTCTAGATGAGCGAGCGTCGTTCGAACGATCTTCTGATCCGGCCACGTCGCGCGCTGAATGACCGCGACGGGCGTCTCTTCGCTCCACCCCGCGTCGGTAAGTTCCTTGACGACTTTCTTAGTTAACGTAGCGCTTAAGAAAAGCGCGATCGTGCAATGATGGGCAGCCAAATCCCGCAGTTTCTCCAACTCGGGTACCGGCGTTCTGCCTTCCGCCCGCGTCAGGATCAACGTCTGCGTAAGCTCCGGAATCGTAAGCTCCGCTCCGATCGCCGCGGCTGACGCGAATACGGAACTGACTCCCGGTACGACTTCATATCCGATGCCCTCCTTCTTAAGGAGTGCGATTTGTTCCATAATAGCTCCGAAAACGGCTGGATCTCCCGTATGGACCCTGGCAACGCTTTTGCCTTGCTTCACCCGGTCGACCATAATGGCGACCATCTCGTCGAGCGCCATTCCCGCGCTCTTCAAAATTTCCGCGCCCGGCTTCGCCTTGGCGATTAATTCTTCGTTAACGAGCGAGTCCGTATACAATACGACGTCCGCTTCTTGCAGTAGCCGCAAGCCTTTAACTGTAATGAGATCCGGATCACCTGGACCCGCTCCGATAATATGGATTTTCATTTTCTCACCACCATCAACGTTAAGTATTCTAACTCGCGTCCTTCAAGTACCCGAATATCGCGCCAGATCATTTCCTCGGAAGACGTAACTTTCGTCAACACCGATGCTTTGTCTAGCAAACCGAGATCGCCTAGCACGCGAATCATCAGGTCGATCACTTTGGCCACTTTAATCAGCACGACGCAATGATGCGACTCGATCGCATGGCGCATCGCATCGTAGTCGTCCATCGCGGGAACGATCGCGATTTGCTCGTCGCCGTCCGCCAGCGGAATTCCGAGGCGGGAGGCCGAGGCGTTCACCGACGATATTCCCGGAATCGAACGGATTTCCACTTCCGGATGGCGTTCTTGCATCAATCTCATCAGATGAATGAAGGTGCTGTAGATCATCGGATCGCCTTCCGTAACGAATGCGACGTTCTTCCCTTGCTCAATATGCGTCCATACGGTGTCTACCGTCTTATTCCACTGCATCTCCAACGCTTCGCGATCTCTTGTCATCGGGAAGGTCAGTCCGATCATTTCTTTCTCTTCCGTGTTCACGTAGAGCTCCGTAATCGTCAAAGCATAGCTCTTGGCGCCTTTTTTCTTGCGCGGATACGCAATGACGGGGCTCTCCCTGAGAATGCGGAACGCCTTTACGGTAATGAGCTCCGGATCCCCGGGTCCGACGCCCAGACCGTACAATATGCCTAGCTCACTCACTTGCGCATGTCTCCTTCTCGTTCGCCGCATCGGGCTCTTTATGTTTGGCCGTAATGATATAAACCGGATTCAAGCCTTCGAACCGGGTCATGTCCAGAATCGGCTTACTCCGGGAAATCTGCACCATCGAAATATTCACGGCAAGTCCTTCCGCCGCCAGAATTTTGTTGGCTTCATATAAGTTCTCGATCGTAACGGCGTTAAGAACGATTCTGCCGCCCGGCCGAAGCCTCTCCGCGCATATCCTTAGTAACTCCTTCATCTCGCCGCCCGTGCCGCCTAGAAATACCGAATCGGGATCGGGAAACGACTCCAACCCCTCCGGCGCCAGTCCTTGAACCGCAGTAATGTCCGCACGGAAACGGCGCATGTTCTCCAAGCAATTTTGAAGGTCCGCGGCGTTCTTCTCGATGGCGTATACTTGACCTTGCTTAGCGATTCGCGCCGCTTCTATCGCGACCGAGCCCGTGCAGGTTCCGATATCCCAGACGATGCTATCCGGTTTAAGCGCCAGTTGGCCGAGGCTTAATACGCGAATTTCCTTTTTCGTGATCAATCCTTTATCCGGTTTCCGTTGCGAGAAAGCTTCGTCTTCGATACCAAGCGGCCACGAAGGGATAGATGCCGACGCGTCTGCATCATGCCTGAGAATAACTACATTTAACGGGGAAAACGTATGCCCCCCTGCTTCCTGTAGCTCGTACCATCCGCATCGTTCCGACTCGCCATCCAAATTCTCGGCCACGAACATCCGGTATTCCGTCATTCCGAAATCAAGCAAGTATGCGGCGATCGCCCCCGGATGATTGTTCTCGTCCGTCAGAAGCGCCACCTTCGATTTGCCGTCGATTCGTTGAGCGAGTCCTTTCATGCTCCGTCCGTGGAGGCTGACCACTTCGGCATCTTGCCAGCTCTCGCCCAATCGGGCAAAAGCCGCTTGAATCGAGCTCGTCGTAGGATAGATTTCTACATCTAGCTTCGAACTCAGATATCCCCCGATTCCATAAAATAAAGGATCCCCGGATGCAAGCACGACGCACCTTTTTCCTAAACCCGCTTCTTCGATCAAGCGGTTGGCCGAATTCGCAAGCGAGCCTTTGAGCACGATTTTTATCCCCGTATACTCAGGAAAAAAAGCCAACTGCCTCTCGCCGCCCATCAACACTTCGCTACTCTCTATCCAGTTCAGATATGTCGGTAACAGACTTTTCTTGCCATTATCCCCGATTCCGATTATTTTCGGTTTCCAGGCCAACCGGTTGTCGCCCTTATCCACTCCGCATTCACCCTTTCCCGGCTATCGTCCTTTATCTGCTTGCTTGTCCTAGCAAGACGGCTTTCATAGATATAATGACGGTTTCCAAGTCCATTCCGCCGCCTACCTCGCGCAACCCTTCTTCGCAGCAATAAGCGCATAACCGTTCGAAAAAAGCGCCATATCCCCACTCTTGCATCCAATCTCCGACCAGCGCCGCCGTATTGGCTTCCAGAATAGCCGCTTTCTGTTCAGCAGAAACGCCTGCTTCTTCCGCCACCTTGGCAAGGAAACCGAAGTCGACCGGCGCGCTTTTGTTATGTACCATCATTACGCCTTGGGCGACTTTGGAGAACTTCCCCATCATTCCGACGAGCGTGACCTTACGTACGCCTTGTTTCTTGCAATGCAATAGAGCGAAGCCGACGAAGTCGCCCATTTCGATGAAGGCTTCTTCCGGAAGCTCGGGATACATCTCCATGCCGTACTTCTCGCTTCGCCCCCCCGTCGACAGCACGAGATGGTCGCACCCGCACTTTACCGCAACGCGAATCGCCTGTACGACGCTCGCCTTATACGCCGCGGTAGAGAAGGGGACGACCGTCCCTCTCGTTCCCAATATCGAAATGCCGCCTAGAATGCCTAGGCGACCGTTTAGCGTTTTCTTGGCAATCTCTTCTCCGTCCGGCACCGAGACCACGACCTTCACTCCGCGCTCCAGCTTGAACAAACCGAGCACGAACGCGACCGCATCGCGGATCATTTTGCGCGGAACGGGATTGATCGCGGCTTCTCCGACGGGTACGGGCAATCCGGGTTTGGTCACCCGACCGACCCCGATCCCTCCGTCAATGACGATGCCCGGCTCGGGCATCCATGACACGCGCGAGATTATTCGCGCACCATGCGTCGCATCCGGGTCGTCTCCTCCATCCTTGATCACTTCCGCTTCGGCGAAAGTATCGGAGAACTCATTCCTTACGATCTCGAACGCGACTTCTATTCCGATAGGCAGCTTAATCGTCGCTTCAGCTTGAGCTTCTTGCACGATAAGAGCGACGAGAGCCGCTTGAGTAGCCGCCGTCGCGCAGGAGCCGGTCGTATAGCCGTGCTTTAAGGGCTTCGTCTCTTGGTTATCGCCTTCCGCCGCCATCGCCATCTTAGCCCATCCGTTCCGCCATCAACGAAATCGCGTTAACCGCGGCAACCGCAACCGGACTGCCGCCCTTGCGCCCGATGTTCGTGATGAACGGGATATCCAGCTTCGCAAGCTCCTCCTTGGATTCGGCGGCCGATACGAATCCGACCGGAACGCCAACGACGAGACCCGGCTTCGCCGCTCCCTCTTTCACGAGACGAATGAGCTCCAGCAGAGCCGTCGGGGCGTTACCGATCGCATAGATGCCTCCTTCGGCTTCCAAAATCGCTTTGCGAATAGAGATGATCGCGCGGGTTGTATTGAGTCTCTTAGCCTCTTCCATGACGTCGCGATCGGAAATATACACTTTCACAGATCCGCCGAATTTCTCGATCCGCGGCTTGCTTATGCCGACTTGAACCATTTGAACATCCGCAACGACCGGACGTCCGGCACGAATCGCTTCGATGCCCGCTCTAATCGCATCCCGATGAAATACCAAGCTCCGCCCTAATTCGAAATCCGCCGAAGCATGGATGACCCGTTGCACGACCGGATATTGTTCCGCGGTAAAAGGATGTTCGCCAAGCTCTTCCGTAATCATCTCGAAGCTGCGCTCTTCGATCTCCTGAGGTTGCACGGTCAACGGTTTAAAATCGGTATGAAACTCCATGTTAAGTCCTCCCTAATATTTCGTTCGATTTCGAGATAACGCCCTCGAACTCGTTAAAGTAAATTCCGTAAGCCACAGCGGGACGACCGATGATGATCGTCTCGATCCCGAGCGCCAGCGCGGATTCCAGCTTCTCGTCCACCGCTCCTACCTTGCCGCTTTCCTTCGTGATCATTAAGGTCACTTTATAATGGCGATACAACGCCTCGTTAAGCTCTTTGGAAAAGGGACCTTGCATCGCAACGATGTTTTTCTGCTCTAAGCCGAGCTCTTCGCATTTCTCCATATTGTCTCTGCGAGGCAGCATCCGGGCGACCAAGGTCGTATCCGGGAGTGACAGCAGACGCTTCGCAAAGATCGCAAGCGTCTTGCTTCCCGTCGTCAGCATGATAACGCCTTTCCGTTCCGCGGCCAGTTCAGCTGCCTGTTCGTAATCGTCCACGTATGTAATAAGCGGGTTATCCTCGAAAGTAAGACGATCCCGTTCATAGCGAATGTACGGAATCCCGATCGCTTCCGAAGCCGCAATCGCGTTACGAGAAGCTTCTTCAGCGAACGGATGAGTAGCGTCGACAACGAGCCTAATTCCTCTATCTTCGATAAGCCCCTTTAGCGCATCTTGAGGCAGTCTTCCGGTAAGAACCGGCAAACCCGCTTCTTCCATCGATTTGGCCGCGCTCTCGGTAACGACCGTCGTCAATAGCGAATGGCCTTCCCTCTGCAAGAGAAGCGCCAGCTCGCGGGCATCGCTCGTTCCGGCCATGACCAATATCATTTTGCACCGCTCCTTCCGCTTATGAGGATACCGACGCCGATTTGCCGGCTACGGTTTTGTCATGGGAATGTTCATGCTCGTGCTCGTGCTCGTGCTCGTGCTCGTGCTCGTGCTCGTGATCATGGTCGTGGTGGTGATCATGGTCGTGATGGTCGTGGTTGTGATCATGGTCGTGGTTGTGATCATGATCGTGATGATCGTGGTCGTGGTGATGACCATGTCCATGGTGATGATCGTCATCGTCGTGATGGTGGTGATGATCGATATGCTCCATAGCTGCCGTACGGTATTGGCACATATCGCAGTTCATCTTAGCTTCGCCTAGCATCGCTTCCAAAGCTCTTTCCCGCAAAATATGCTGAAGCAGAGGATGAAAACCGAAATAGTCCGCCAAGGCGAATTCGCTATCCGGATACTGTTCCTTATAGCTCTCCAACATTTGTTCCATTCTCTTAATCAATACGCCCGTGAACAGAAAATAAGGAAGAATGATAACTTTGCGTGCTCCCAGCTTCAAACAACGCTCCACACCTTCGTCTATTAAAGGTGCCGTTACTCCGATAAACGCCGTTTCCACCCATTTAAACTTCATTTTCTCCCAGAACAAACGAGAAATTTTGAACAGGTCGCTGTTCGCGTCGGCGTCGCTGCTGCCTCTTCCGACGATAAGGATGGCCGTATCTTCGTTCTGAAGCTCGTCTGCCCAATCGTTAGAAGGCTTTACGCTTTCTAATCGGGAGCTTAATATTTGCAACACTTGCTCGTGTACCCCGATGGGCCTGCCGTAAACGAATTGAATATCCGGATAATTAACTCTTGCTTCGTCTATTTCCGCAGGGATATGGATCTTTGCATGGCCGGCCGAGAACAACGTGATCGGAACGATGGCTACACGAGTGGCCCCTTTGGCTATGCACTGGGCGATTCCTTGCGCGATCGTCGGCTTAACGAATTCTAAGAAACAAGTTTCTACTAAATAAGAGGAAAGCTTCTCCGAGACGACTTTAACCATTTCCCGAATTTCTTCATTTCCCGCCTCGTCTTTGCTACCGTGGCCTACGAATAATATGGCGTCCATCCTATTAACAGCCTCCTTTATCGGTTTAATCACCGCAAATCGCATTTTCTATTTCGAATACGGGTTGGTCCTGATGACGGAACCCTTCGATTTCTTTGACTCTCTTGAAAAATTTATGGAACCGTTCGTTCGGATGGCCTTCCGCGCGATATCGCTTCACGATTCGGTCGATCATCGCCACGATCTCGGTTGGCTCGATGCCTTCCGCTACCGGCTGCGCCGGATGTACGTTCCGGCCGATCGTTTTGCCTCCAAGGAATAAATCGAATTTACCCTTCCTATAGACCACGCCGATATCTTCCTGCACGGCACCGTAACAAGCCATTCCGCAGCCGTTAAAACCGATCTTCATTTCCTTGGGCAAGCTAACGCCACCGACCTTCCGTTGCAGCTCTTCGGCGTAAGGAATGGAGTCACCTTTCTCCTTGTCGCAGAAATCGCAGGCTTTAATCTGCGCGACGTCGCCTATAGGCGAGAGCAGAAAACCTTCCTCCCGGAGCTTGGTCGTAATGGCATCTGGATCCGACGTAGGGACGCGGACGATCATCTGATGATGCGGAGTATAATCCATCGTCCCTTTCTCGCCGACGACATCGGCGAGCGCAAGCATCTGCCTGGACGTAAAGCGCTTATCGGCAACGCCGGTGCTGACCGCGAACTCGAAAATTTCCTGTTGCTTGAAGGCAACAGCCGTTGCATAGCCCGAAATGCTCCGTCCCTCCGAAGTCGACGGAATACCTCGCGCTCTGTCCACGAGTTGCAGGGCATCTATGGCTAATGCCAGCGATCCTACAACTTTGTTGCTGCTATCGCTAGGTTGTGTAAGCCGAGATGTCGGCATTTCATCAAGTTCATTTTCTTGTTCTTCGTCATCCGCATCGATTAGATCCTCGTTGTCTAGTTCCTCATCGTATAGTTCCTCATCCTCGTCCGTCCATTGACGCAATGCCCAAGGTTCAGCCTCCTGCTGCAGCCGTTGATGCGGACGAAGCGGCTGTACGTCCGCTCCCAACGTATATTTGCGCTGATAACCCCGGGGAGTAATCATAAGGCCATCGTAGACAACGGTCGAAGAATTTCCGATAATAACCGTCGTCAGCATGCCGATGTCATGATCCAACATCTCTCGTAAAGTCGTGAGCACCACATGTTGCCGCTCCCGATAGGCGCTCTTCACGATCCCGACCGGCGTCTCGGGGGAACGATATTTGAGCAATATTCGTTGGGTTTCCACGATTTGGCGCGTTCTTCTTCCGCTCCGCGGATTGTACAGCGCGATAACGAAATCAGCCTGCCCCGCGGCATCGACCCGTTTCGCGATCAAATCCCATGGGGTTAGATGATCGCTGAGGCTGATCGTGCACGCATCGTGCATGACAGGAGCGCCAAGCAAAGAAGCCGAGGAATTGATCGCCGATATTCCCGGAATGATCTCGACTTCCACGCCTGTCTTCCTGTTCCATCCCTTTTCCATCAACACTTCATAGACTAATCCGGCCATTCCGTAAACTCCGGCGTCTCCGCTCGAAATCACAGCGACTTTCTTGCCTGCCTCCGCTTGACGAACCGCTTCCTGCGCGCGGCTTACTTCCTCCGTCATTCCCGTTCGCACGATCTGTTGATCGGTTAACAATCCCCGGATCAAGTCGACGTAAGTGTTATAACCGATGACGACGTTGCTCTCCTGGAGCGCTTCCCTCGCCCGCTTCGTGATATGCTCGAAGCTGCCGGGACCGAATCCGATAATTAGCAACTTGCCTGCCATTATTCGCACATCCTTTCGATTGCTAGGCTTTCGAATCCAGCACCTCACGGCACTTTTTTGGCCTTCATTTCCCGCGCACTGCCGAATCCGCACAAACAAGGTACTTTTTTGGCCTTCAGTCCGCACGCACAGCCGCATCCACACAATCAAGGTACTTTTTTGGCCTTCAGTCCGCACGCACAGCCGCATCCACACAATCAAGGTACTTTTTTGGCCTTCAGTCCGCACGCACAGCCGCATCCACACAATCAAGGTACTTTTTTGGCCTTCAGTCCGCACGCACAGCCGCATCCACACAATCAAGGTACTTTTTTGGCCTTCATACCCCGCGGACAACCGGATCCGCACAAACAAGGTACTTTTTTGGCCTTCATTCCGCACGCACAGCCGAATCCACACAATCAAGGTACTTTTTTGGCCTTCATTCCCCGCGCACAGCCGAATCCGCACAATCAAGGTACTTTTTTGGCCTTCATACCCCGCGCACAGCCGAATCCGCACAATCAAGGTACTTTTTTGGCCTTCATTTCCCGCGCACAGCCGAATCCGCACAATCAAGGTACTTTTTTGGCCTTCATTTCCCGCGCACAACCGGATCCGCACAAACAAGGTACTTTTTTGGCCTTCATTCCCCGCGCACTGCCGAATCCGAGCGACCAAGGCACTTTTTTGGCCTTCATACCCCGCGTACAACCGGATCCGCACAAACAAGGTACTTTTTTGGCCTTCATTCCGCACGCACAGCCGAATCCACACAATCAAGGTACTTTTTTGGCCTTCATTCCCCGCGCACAGCCGAATCCGCACAATCAAGGTACTTTTTTGGCCTTCATACCCCGCGCACAGCCGAATCCGAGCGACCAAGGCACTTTTTTGGCCTTCATACCCCGCGCACAGCCGAATCCGCACAATCAAGGTACTTTTTTGGCCTTCATTTCCCGCGCACAGCCGAATCCGCACAATCAAGGTACTTTTTTGGCCTTCATTTCCCGCGCACAACCGGATCCGCACAAACAAGGTACTTTTTTGGCCTTCATTCCGCACAACACAGCCTGATCCGCGCGACCAAGGTACTTTTTTGGCCTTCATTCCGCACGCACAGCCGGATCCGCGCGACCAAGGCACTTTTTTGGCCTTCATTCCGCACGCACAGCCGAATCCGCGCAACCTAGGCACTTTTTTGACCTTCATTCCCCGTGCACAACCGTATCCGCGCACCCAAGGCACTTTTTTGCGCTTCATACCCCGCGCACAGCCGAATCCGCACAATCAAGGTACTTTTTTGTCCTTCATTCCCCGAGCACAACCGTATCCGCGCAACCAAGGCACTTTTTTGGCCTTCATTCCGCACGCACAGCCGGATCCGCGCACCCAAGGCACTTTTTTGGCCTTCATTCCGCACGCACAGCCGAATCCGCGCAACCTAGGCACTTTTTTGACCTTCATTCCCCGTGCACAACCGTATCCGCGCACCCAAGGCACTTTTTTGCCCTTCATACCCCGCGCACAGCCGAATCCGCACAATCAAGGTACTTTATTGGCCTTCATTTCCCACGCACAGCCGAGTCCGCTCGACCAAGGCACTTTTTTGGCCTTCATTCCGCACGCACAGCCGAATCCGCGCAACCTAGGCACTTTTTTGACCTTCATTCCCCGTGCACCACCGTATCCGCGCACCCAAGGCACTTTTTTGCCCTTCATACCCCGCGCACAGCCGAATCCGCACAATCAAGGTACTTTTTTGGCCTTCATTTCCCACGCACAGCCGAGTCCGCACGACCAAGGCACTTTTTTGGCCTTCATTCCGCACGCACAGCCGGATCCGCGCGACAGGGACGACTTCCCTCACAAAATTACGAAAATAAAAAAAAGCATCTCCAACACAGGAAAAGTGTTAGAAATGCTTCTCAGCACGGAAACCTTTATATTAACGAGTATTTAATGAAGTACCCGTATCATGAATAAAAGGCAAGCCTATCCCTAACACCTCCCTAAATCCTCGTAGGTCGACAGTGTTTAGAAGTAGGCTGGTTTCCTGACTTGGAACATCATCCTCCGTTTACCTTCCCAGATCGCATAAAAGCTAGCTCCAGTGGCATATCAAACGGAAAAACTGCCGATCCCGAAGATTCGGCGTTCCTTACAGTGGCGGGTCCGTGTCGGTTTCTCACCGAACTTCCCATTTAAGCTCGCTTGAGATTTTCTCATGCAGCACCTAGATCTTAATGATATTCAATTGTCACGGTCATCTTATCATTGTCGTCCTATCGTTGTCTAGCGAATCGCGCGGTCTGGCAGACTCCTTTTCCCGACAGGAATCCCAACGTATCTTAAGCTTTGTCTATCCCTGTAACGGATGCCCCGGTTGCCACCGCATCAGGCTCGAAAGCATAGACTAGATTCGTTTCCAGCCTATCGCCCGAGACAAGCTTGCGGACTAATTGCTTGCCCGTTTCCGGCGTCATCTCCTTATACCATAGCCCTTGCGGGTACGCGATTACGACGCATGCATCCAAGCAGCGACCATTACAGCGCGTTCTTGTCGTATGGATGAGCCGATCGGCCTCCAACCGGGTTATCTCTTCCCTGATCGCCACGGTGACTTCCTCGCCCTGCTGCCGCATGCAGCTCCCGCCGTTGCAGATCAGCAAGTGGCAACTCGTTCCTTGCAAATTCCATGTGCTCAAACGTCACAGCCCCCTCTTCGCCCTCAGGCCGCTATTATTATACCATCTCGTTTCTCTTACGAAGATATCGAAATATAAAAATACAGCAAACAGAGCAAAGCTCCTCAACAATATCGCATAACCAATAAACACCCGTTCGGCTGCACAGTGCGGCAGCCGAACGAGTGTTTATTTGGCATTCTCAGGACGAAGAGCGCGAGCTGCCCGTATCGAAGACATCGCATATACGACAAGCGCGGTCCAGATCAAGCAGAAGCTAATGAGTAAGACGGTGCTTATCGTCTCCTTGAATACAAGCACGCTTATAATAAGAGTTAAGGTTGGACCGATATATTGCACGAATCCGAGCATCGAAAGCGGGAGGCTCCTTGCCGCTTTGGCGAACAACAGCAGCGGCGTAGCCGTCGCAACACCCGATAGCACCAACAATAGCAAAGAGGAGAGGGGTAGCGACCACGCCGTATCGAGATGCGAAGCGCCGAGATATCCCCAGTAGATGATGGCCACGGGAACGACGATCATCGTCTCCGTCATGAGACCGAGCGAAGCATCTATCTTCACTCTCTTCTTAACAAGTCCGTAGAATCCGAACGATAAGGCCAAGGAAATCGATACCCATGGGAAGCTTCCGTAATCGACGGCGACCAGCAGAACACCTGCTGCCGCCAACGAGACGGCTATCCATTGGCCTCCCGTCGGCTTCTCGCGCAAGAAGAATACGGCAAGAACGACGTTAATCAGAGGCGTTAAATAATAACCGATACTCGTTTCTACGACGTGACCGTTATTAACCGCCCAGATGAAGATCAACCAATTCGCGGTTATCAATAAACTGCTGAAGATTAAGGGAAGTAACGTTTTCCTGTCCGTAATCGTCGCCTTGAGCTCTCTCCACCGCTTCTGAACCGCGATAAGTCCGGCGACGAACAAAAAAGACCATATGATCCGGTGAGACAAAATTTCGCCAGCCGGCATCGTTTCGAACCATTTCCAATAAATCGGGAGAAGTCCCCAGATCGTATACGCGATGATCGCGTTGATTAGTCCGTTTCTCATGCTAGTCGATACCTCTTCCTGTTCTGTTCAAATAGACATGAACGGAATTATACCACCTTGGTCGCAGACTGAACACGGTAATTGTTAGTCGAAATGTAAAGATCACTCCCCTATTCGGCAATAATAACCGAATATAGGAGCGATCTTTAGTTACGCCGCCAAATTTATTGCGACACGGACTTGAACCATTCGTTAACTTCTTTCGTTACTTGATCTCCGCCGTTCGCCTTCCAGCTTGCGACGAATTCGTCGAATGCGTCTACCGGAAGCTTGCCGTAAATGATTTTGTTGAACGTCTCGAGCTCGGATTGACGAAGCAGGTTCCATTTCTCGATCATCGTTGGCGTTGCGGCGCCCGTAAAGTAGTTTTGCTTACGAATGTCGATCTGCGACATAACAACCTTAGCTGCATACCAGTTTTCCGGCTTGCGGAAAGTCGCGAGTTGATTCTCGTAAGGCGTTTCCGGCTTACCGCCATCCGCCAGCTTAACGAGAGATTTCATATATAGATCGGGAATACGCGCAGGACCCGTGATGTACGGGAACTTGTCGAAGAAGTCTTTACCGATCTTTTCTTTGTCATTCGTCGGTTGGCCGTCCACGACATCCCAGTCGTAACCTTTGGCGAAGCCGTACTCGTAAGGGCTTCCGACTGCCGGGTTAGCTAGATTGTCGAGCAAGTAATTGTAATACAGGATGATGGCTTCCGGATGTTTCGCGTTTTTGTTGATCATGAAGCTGCTGTTAACGCCGGAGTTCTGCCATTTGGTGCCCATCAAGCCGTCTGGGCCCGCGGGAACCGGATAAGCTTTGTATTTTGCGCCTTTTACGTTTTTCAACAAGTCCGGAGCCGGCCAGTCAGGCACCCAGTTCGCGCCCGGCAGTATGCCAGCGTTTCCTTTAGTCCAAATTTCGGCAGATTTTCCTTCGTCCCATAACGCGGAGTCCGGATGAATATAGCCTTTGTCCATCCATTCTTGCAGCTTGGCAAGCGCTTGTTTCGCGCCGGGATTAACGGAACCGTATTCGAGATTGCCGTTAGCGTCTTTGTTCCATTGCTCCTGAACGGAACCGTAAGCTCCGAATAACCAGTCCAGGCCGCCCATCCAAGTGTTCGTATTGTTCTTTAATGAGATCGCAAGAGGAAACACGTCTTTCGCGGCCAAGCCATCCGGATTTTGGTTTTTGAACTTGTCCATGATGTTCTCGAGATCCGCGATCGTTTTCGGTTGCTGAAGGTTCAGCTTTTCCATCCAATCCTCGCGCAACCACAGAAGCGTGTCGTCATTATCGGTATATTCCATGATCGGCAGATTCCACTTCTTGCCGTTCTTCGTGAAGGGATACCACAATTCAGGGTGCGCCGCCGCATGGTCTTTCCATACTTGAGTCGCGTATTTGTCGAACAGCTCGTCGATCGGGATGAACTGCTCGGAATCGATCAATTGATTCGTCAGAACCGCGTCGGTCGGCACTTGAACAAAGTCGGGCAGCTTCTCGCCGGAAGTAAGCGCGAGTTGGAGCTGTTGTCTGTATTGGTCCGAACCGGCTGGATACCAAGTATCCTTATACTGGATGCCTAATGTATCGAGCATCCAATGATCGTGGACGTTGTTGTCCTTCGTCTCTCCCTTGGTGTACTCCTTCGGCATGATAACCGTGCTAATGTTAATCGGCGGATCGTATTTGCCTTTCTCGAACGCAAGATCCGCTTCGGATTTGCTTGCGGATGCCGACTCGCTCGGGCTAGCCGAACCGGTTGCGGCAGCATTTCCGTTGCTCGCGTTGTTGTTGCTGCAAGCAGAAACGAGTAGCGATACGGCTACGAGTGGCAGCCATAGCTTTCTGAACTTAGCCATTTTTGATTTCCCCCTACGGTGTAAGATTGTTACATGTGTTACTTTACCAACGAGGCTAGGAGGTCATCTATAGGAGTTTATTAGTTTCCATAGGACTCTGTCATGTTGTTATTTTCCTTCCCGATATTCTTGCGGCGTAACCCCGAATTGTCTCTTGAACACTTTGATAAAATACGCCGGGTCCAAGTAGCCGATGTCCGAGCTGATCTCGTATATTTTCCTATCGGTCGTCTTCAGCTTATGGCATGCGGTCTCCAGCCGCAAACGGGACACGTATTCGCTCACGCCTTCACCCGTTTCGATCTTGTACAGCTTGGAGAGATGAGTTGGATGCAGGTTCACGTGATCGGCAAGCGCGCGCAGCGACACGTCGTGGTGCAAGTTCGCCTGTACGAATTCCTGGATTTTCATGACGTACACGGAGCGGATGTCTTTGACTTCGTTGGACGTACCCTCCTTCAACTTGCCCAGAGCAATAAGGGCCCAACTGCGCAGCTTGCCGATCGAGGAGAACGCTTCCCCGTTCTGCAACGCATCGATATCCTCTCCGAGCAATCCGGCTAGCGTATGCCCGTTACGATGGGCGAAATGGGTATACGCGGACGCGATAATATACCCCGATTCCAAGCAATGTTCCCAAGACTCCGACCACTTCTCGTCCAGCTCCGCAAACACGTCCCGAAGCTTCTGTTCCGCCGCTTCCCAACGTCCGGCTTCCAGCAGATTGTTTAATCCGGGCGGAGCATGAATGGCATCGAGCGCGCCTTGCGACAAGCTGTTCTCAACGTTCCCCGCACGCATGACGAATTCCCGTTCGTCCCCGACGATTTGCCTGAAATAAGCGAGAGCGTGCCGATATCGGTCGTAGAGCTGATCCGGGAAAACAAACCGTTCCGTCGTGACGATGGAAATGGCCCCCTTCAAAAACTGCTTTACTTTCGATTGGAGCTGCATGGCGAGCTTCTCGAGCAATATTTCTTTCCCGGAATCCTGTACCGTTTCCTTGAATTGCAATAAGAAAGCCAAATAACCATGCTCTTCCTTGACGCCCCACACGTTCGAGAGTTCGCCGAAAATTTCTTCGGCAATATTAATGACCGCGTATTCCAACAATTGCTGTCCGTTGTTGCGATATTGCCCGAATTCATCTTCCATCCGTACAAGTAAAAGCGCACACTCTCCGTTGCGGAAAGGCAAGCCGTAAGTATCGAGCTTCCGGTGCCAATCGTCCGTAGGCAACCTTTCGCCGCGGAATGCGCCTAATAGCAATTGTCCCCGCAATAGAGGCAAATTTTCCCTCAACGCATATTGGGTACGCTCGAAGGAACTAACGCTTTCCCATTCGTTCTGCAATTGCTCGACCGCGGATTTCACCGCTCCGAGCAATTCGTCGTCCGTCGGCGGCTTAAGCAAATAATCCACGGCTTGATGCCGAAGCGCTTCCTGCGCGAATTCGAAATCCGAATGTCCGGATAAGATAATGCATTTGATGTTCTTATCGCGCTGACGAATTTCCCCGATCAGCTCGATTCCCGTCATCTCGGGCATAAGAACGTCGGAAATCACGATATCGATCGGATGCGTCTCGATCAACCTCAGCGCCTCCTGCGCGGAATACGCTCTATGGACATGATCGATGCCCAGCGTATGCCACGGTTTGTTCAAAGACAGGTTGTCCACCCAATGGGCTTCATCGTCCACGATGATCATTTGCATTTGCTCGTGCTCCTTGTTGAATGGAATGATGGCGGCGTTAGTTCCCGGTAATTTCCCAAACGATCTCGGTACGGAATCCCCCAAGATCGGATTTCGCAAACTTGAGGTAAGATCGTTCTCCAAATTGATGGATAATCCGTTGATTCGTGTTCCAGAAACCGTAGCCCATATCTTCTTGCATAGGTCCCCGGTTTTTACGGTTCAGCGCCTCCAATTGATCTTCGGTCATACCGGGTCCGTCGTCGTCGACGAATAACTTGCAGAAGCCGCCCGTCATCTCGCCGGTAATTCGGATTTCCCCGGAAGAATAGCTCTTCCCTACCCCGTGAATGACGGCGTTCTCCACGATCGGCTGCAGCATCAGACGAGGAACTTGCTGTTTCATCATTTCCTCGGAAATATCGATATGATAATGTATTCTTCCGTTTCGCAGCTTCTGGATATCCAAATAATTGATGATCAGTTGGACTTCGTCGGCGAGCGAAGCCATCGGCCGCTCCATTCGCGTAATGTAGCGGTAATAGGCACTTAAGTTATATCCCATCGAAACGACGGCTTCCTCATCCTTCATTTGGGCCATATTAATCATGTATCCGATGCAATTGTACAGAAAATGAGGATTTATCTGCGCCTGTAATTGCTTCAATGTCGCTTCCTTGGCCAGAAGCTTCTCGTTCAGTACGTTCTCGATCAACGTTTCGATCTGTCGCGACATATCGTTGAATCGATAGAAAAGGAAAGAAAACTCGTTGTTGCTGTTGGAATGGAGCCGTACCGAGAAGTCCCCCCGTTGCACGCTTTGCAATCCTCGAATAAGCTTGCGGATCGGACGTTGGACGTTCCTGTACATGAGCACGGAGGCGGATATTCCGACAACGAAGAGCAAGACCATCGCCAAATAGAACAAATTACGGCTGAACGAGATCGGTCCGAGAATTTGGTCGAGCGGCACGATGTCCACCAAATACCATTCCAGATGAGTCGACTTCACGGCGCTGAGCAAGTAACGCTTATTGTCCAGTTCGACGACCTCTTGAATCGTATCCCCCATGCTTGGACTTTGACCATCCAAATAAGAGACAAGCTCGTTCGACAGGCGTTCGGAGGCGCTACGGTTCAGGATCGGAGCATCTCCTTTGTGATAGAACAACGGATCTCCTTGCCCGCCTGCTTTATAGGTATCCAGCATGTTCTGAATATTCTGTTGGTTAAAACTAGCTTGAACGACCAAGTTACTTCCTCTGAGCACGTCTTGCTGGCCGAACGAATCGGAATAAAACCAATGAAACTCCTTTGATTGCCTGGATTCCGCGTCCGCGCCCTCTCCATAAGACCATTTCCCCGTCACGTTATTTTTCAAATATTCCGCATCATACTCCACCTTATCGCTGGCGTTCGAGATCGCTTCTTTATTCAACTGGGAATACACCGTGAATTTGACCGGCCATATGTTCATGACCCCGGATTGAAGCATCATCTTCTCCTGGATCACGTATCTCGTCTGCATCCGGTCGTAAAGGTCGTCCCAAATGTTCAATCCGTTGAACTTGCGAACGTTCGGATCCCTGGAGAAGGTCACGACGAAGTCCATCGTCTGATTGATTCGCGATTCGATCTGGCTCGATAGAAAGGCAAGCTGCTTGCTGTTCGATGCCTGCAGCTCCTTATCGATGACTTTGGACGTAACCCCGTTCGAGTAAGTAAACAAGACGATAATCGGAATGAACAATACGAGGATCAAACCGTTGATTTTCGCGAACAGGCTAAACTTGGAACCCCATCTTTTTTTCACAAAATCCATGCCTTTGTTCAGCATCCTTAACCGGTCCCCCCAGGCAATGTCCCTAACAAAATACTATCGATCCTAACAATGTCTTATAGTTCGATGAACGTACGCGTTGTTACTATATATATCAGGGCTTCACCTCATAAGACAAATGAGATTTTATGGAAACGGGAGAGTGCTATGGAAGAAACTACACTGCGGAACGCAAACCTCAAAGCCGTCCGGAAATCCGATAAGAGAAAAGGTTACAAGATCCCGTGGACTTTGCACTTGATGGTGCTCCCGGCTGTTCTGCTCGTTTTCGTATTTTCCTACTTGCCCATGTCGGGCATCGTTATGGCTTTTCAGGATTATAAAGCCTCGCTGGGGATTACCGGTTCTCCATGGGTCGGCTTGAAACATTTTCATTACATGTTCGAGAATGACTACTTCGTCAAAATCATCGGGAATACGCTGTTGTTCGCTTGCTCCAAAGTCGTCCTGAACTTGATTATCCCGTTTACTTTCGCCTTGCTGCTGAACGAGGTCAGACATATGGGATACAAGCGATCCATTCAGACGCTCGTCTATTTGCCCCACTTTCTGTCATGGGTCATCCTCTCGGGCATACTGATCGACTTGCTCTCCCAAACGGGTATCGTTAACCAATTCCTAACGTACGTGTTCGATCTTAAAAAACCGATTTTCTTCCTAGGCGACGGAACTTGGTTCCGGCTTACGATCATTTTCAGCGATGTTTGGAAGGAATTCGGATTTAACACGATCATCTTCTTAGCCGCGTTGGCCGGAATCAACCCCTCGTTGTACGAAGCGGCCGAAGTCGACGGCGCGGGCCGTTTCAAGCAAACGATGTATATTACGATTCCTTCGCTCGTGCCGATTCTTATCGTCGTCGCCACGTTGGCTCTGGGCAACGTACTCAACGCGAACTTCGACCAAGTATTTAACTTGTACAGTCCGATGATTTACCAACAAGGCGACATCATCGACACCTTCGTCTATCGGGAAGGCTTGCTGAGCGGTCAATTCAGCTTCGCTACGGCAGTCAGCCTCTTCAAATCGATGATTAGTTTGATCCTGATCGTCATTTCGTATCGTCTAGCCTATAAAATCGCTGGATACCGAATCTTCTAGAAAGGATGACGCCGAATGTACCACAAAACATTGCCTTATCGAATATTTAGCGTATTTAACTATGCGCTGCTCGGTGTGATCTCGATCGTTTGTTTGTTGCCGTTGTTCCATTTGTTGATGGTATCCTTGAGCTCGACCGCTCCGGCTAACGCCGGGCTCGTGTCGTTCTGGCCGGTTGGCTTCACTTTCGAAGCGTACGCGAAAACGTTCGATAACGTGAACTTCTTGACATCCCTCGGGGTCTCGTTAAAAAGGACCATTCTCGGAACGGCGCTGGCTTTGATGGTCAATGCGCTTGCCGCTTACGCGCTTTCCAAGGATACTCGCGTATTCCGTGCCAGAAACATATATCTGTGGTATTTTGTCGTGACGATGCTCTTTACAGGCGGCCTTATTCCAAGCTACATCTTGATCTTGAAGCTTGGTTTGTTGAATAATTTATTGGCATTGATCCTGCCGGGCTTAGTCGCGGTCTACAATATCATCTTGCTCTTGAACTTCTTCCGCACCGTGCCGAAAGAGCTGGAAGAAGCCGTGTTTATGGACGGTGCTGGGCATTTTCGCAGCTTTTTCTCGATCTACCTTCCGATCTCCTTGCCGGCGATCGCTACGATCGCTTTGTTCACGATGGTCGGTCATTGGAACGCTTATTTCGACGGGCTGATCTACATGAAGGTAGCCGAAAAGCTTCCGCTCGCCAGTTTCATGCAAACCGTAATCGTAGCCGATAATATGACGGGTTTCGATGTGTCCGTCGTCGTTAACAAGTCGCAGCGCACGATCAAGGCTGCCCAGATTTTCATCGGCGCTTTGCCGATTCTGATCGTCTATCCTTTCCTGCAACGGTTCTTCGTTAAAGGAGTCGTCATTGGTGCCGTCAAAGAATAGGCAACTGAAGGGCGTGGCCGGTTACGCAATCGCGTGCCTGCCGCGCTTCTTTTTTATGACCGCCTCGTTACACTATGCGTACGTTACTGCGTACCTATTCGCTCTACCGCGTACACTTCCGCGCGCCAAGGTACTTTTTTGGCCTTCATTCGCTCCACCCCGTACATTCGATGCTCGCCAAGGTACTTTTTTGGCCTTCGTTCGCTCCACCTCGCACATCTCCCGCTACCAAGGCACTTTTTGTGCCCTCGTTCGCTCCACCTCGCACATATCCGGAACTCCGCGCCCTCCTCCATCCCGCTACCGGAAAAACGGTTGTACAACAGGAGCTGTCCCATGAATCTTATGGAACAGCCCCTGTTGCGTGCGTATCGGAATAGTTGTTTTCTTAATGTGGATACGAAGTTTATTTCACCAATTTGAACGGAAGCTCGGTATTTCTCTTGCTGTTAGGGCCGATGTAAGCGATGAAGGCTCCGGCGTCGCTGTCATGCACGAGATCCGAGTGATAGTAACGTAGTTGACTCTCGCTAATCTCGAATTCAAGCTTGCGGCTTTCTCCCGGCTGAAGCGCGACCTTGCGGAAATCTTTCAATTCCTTGACCGGCCGCACGACTTCGCCGGACAAGTCTCTCACGTATAGTTGCACGGTTTCCACTCCGGCCACGCTTCCCGTATTCGTCAGCGTTACCGTTACTTTGAGCGGCTCGTCTTGCGTCATGACGTTCGACGACAGCTCGGCATCGCCGTATTCAAAGTCGGAATAGCCGAGACCGAATCCGAAAGGAAGCAACGGTTCGTTCGGAATGTCCAAGTACTGGGACACGTAACGAACCTGTGCGTCCGGAGCTCCTTGCGGGCGCCCAGTGTTGTAGGCGTTGTAATAAACGGGCACTTGCCCAACGCTGTAAGGGAAGGACATCGTCAGCCGGCCTTCCGGGTTGGCGTCGCCGAACAGCAAATCCGCGACCGCATTGCCCGCTTCGGATCCCGGGAACCAAGCTTCGAGAATAGCATCCGCTTCCTCGTAAACCCCATGCAAATCGAGAGGTCGTCCATTGAACAGAACGACGACGACCGGCTTGCCTAGCGATTTGATCTTGCGTACCAATTCCAATTGGACTTCCGGCAAACGAATGTCCGCCCGACAGCCCGCTTCCCCGCTCATATCCGAATGTTCGCCTAATGCGAGGACGATCGTATCCGCAGCTTGAGCAGCCGCGAGCGCTTCCTGCCATTGCTCTTCCGTAGCCGTCTCGATTCCGCAGCCGTCCGCCACTGTCAATGAACCGGACATTTTGCTTCGCAACCCTTCGTCAAGCTTGACGGCATCTTCTTTGGAGCCTGTCCAAGACCAAGGTCCGAGCACGTCGCCATTGCTCGCGAACGGTCCAATCAAAGCGATCTTACGATCCGCTTTAAGCGGAAGCGCGCCTTCGTTCTTTAGCAGGACGCAGGATTTAACCGCAAGCTCCCGCGCCGCCTCGCGATGGGCTTCGCAGAACACGACGCTCTTCTCCCGCTCCGGATCCGCTGCCCGGTAGGGATTGTCGAACAACCCTAGCTTCTGCTTCAAGGTTAGAATCCGCAGCACCGCTTCGTCGATCAACGCTACGTCCACTTCCTTGTTGTCGATAAGCTCGGACAGATGCTTGACGTAACAGGAAGTCATCATCTCGATGTCTACTCCCGCTTTGATCGCCTTGGCCGCCGCCTCCGATTCGTCCGCCGCGATTCCATGAGCGATCAATTCTTTCACCGCTCCCCAGTCGGAGATGATGATCCCGTCAAAGCCCCATTCCTCTCTCAGCAGCTTACGCATAAGCTTCGAATTCCCCGTCGCGGGAATGCCGTCCACCGTGTTAAAGGAAGTCATTACCATTTCGCAGCCTTCATCTAACGCGGCTTTATAAGCCGGCAAGTAAAATTCGCGCATCTGGCGGTCGGACAGATCGACCGTATTATAGTCTCGGCCGGCTTCGGCAGCCCCATATGCCGCGAAGTGCTTGACGCATGCTGCGACCCTATCCATGTCGCCTGATAAATCCGTTCCTTGGAATCCCCTGACGAATGCTCTTGCGAATTCCGAGTTCAAATAAGGATCTTCCCCGGTCGATTCCACGACTCGTCCCCATCGCGGATCGCGAACGAGATCCACCATCGGCGCGTAAGTGACGTGAACGCCCGATACGGATGCTTCCTTGGCCGCGATTTCCGCGCTTTTCTCCGCGAGTTCCATATCCCACGAACAGCCGATAGCGAGCGGAACGGGAAAAATCGTCTTAAAGCCGTGAACGATATCCGCCATCATCAGCAACGGAATCCCGAGGCGATTGTTCTTCAGATGAGTTCGCTGAACGTTGATCGTTTCCGATGCACCGGCCATTCCCAACACGGATCCTGAGTTATGAACGGTTTGTTCCGTAATGCCGAGTGACTCGATCGGACCCGTAATCAACCCGTCTCCCTCCGCTCCCTCGTAGAAAGGAACGGCTAATTGGATGAGCTGCGCGATTTTCTCGTCGAGCGTCATTTGATCTACAAGGTTTTGCAAGTTCGGATGCTTTACCGCATCGGACGGTAATTGTTGTTTTGGATTGGACATGATCTCGTAACCCCTCTAGCTGTTTGGTTTAATAGGCATTTCATTTTTAGTGAAACGTTTGGGTTTTGTTCAATTCGATTATAAATCCGCGATTTAAGCGCTGTCAAACTTATATTTTATGGAATTAAGACAGTGAAAATCTTACTTGAAGTGACATCTCGTTTAAGTTATAGTTAAAATCGAAACGTTTCACTCGATATCGGCTTCAATTCACATAGAAGGAGCGACTACCGTGGTCAGCATTAAAGATATTGCCAGCAAAGCCGGCGTCTCCGTATCGACGGTATCCTATGCCCTAAACGGTAGCCATAAGGTGTCCGAAGAAACCGCGGCGAGAATCTTTAAGATCGCCGAGGAGATTCATTACGTTCCTCATGCGGCCGCAAGATCGCTGAAAAAAAGACAGTCCAACATTATCGGGGTGTTCCTTACCGATTTCAGCGGCCATTTTTACGGGGATTTGCTCCAAGGGGTTAAAGAAGGACTTAATCGCAAAGGCTACGATCTTATCGTATGCAGCGGCATGCAATCCCATCGGCTCATTCCGGAGAGAATGATAGACGGAGCGATCGTACTTGACGAGACGTTCTCCGATGATGAACTGCTTAAATACGCGAATCAAGGACATAAGCTTGTCGTGTTGGACCGTGAATTGGATCACCCCAACATCAATCAAGTATTGCTCGACAATAAAGCCGGCGCGGCGATGGCGATGGATTATCTTCTCGAACAGGGCCACGACAAGCTGTACGTGGTTTCCGGACCCGTGGGATCGTACGATGCCAAGCAACGGCTTCACGCGGTCAAGCAAGCGATCGAACGCAACCCCCGTCTGGAATTCATCGAGATTAACGGCGATTTCGGCAAATCTTCCGGAGAAGCGGCGGGCAAAAGGATAGCGGATGAATACGACCGCACGGCTGCCGTATTCTGCCTTAACGATGAAATGGCCGTCGGGCTTTACCATTATATCCGCCACCATACGTCGCTAGTCGTCGGGGAACACATTCATCTGATCGGATTCGATAACATCGAAGTTTCCGAGTACATTCAGCCAAGGCTTGCAACCATTGATTATTCCATGCGCAAATGGGGGGCTTTCGCCTCCGAGCAACTCTTGAAGCTCATCTCCGGGCAACCCGTGGAACATGAGCGGGTATATGTCACCTTGATCAAAGGCGAGTCGGTTAAACCGGTTCAAGGGAATGCCTGATAGCGCTCGAACGCAGACAAAAGAAGCTCATCCTGTGGATAAGGATGAGCTTCTTAAAACGATGTTTAGTTAAAGCCCGGAAAATCCGAAAGATCGGACAAGCAAAGGAAGAAAGCGGCAAAGGCGATGACTCCAAGCAAAATAATCGGGAACGTTTGCTTCATCGAATCTTTAACGCGAACATGAATTAGGATACCGCCGATTGCCGTGATGCCAAGCACGAGCGCTCCTGCCGCCGTCCAGCTTGGATCCCAGTAGCCAGCGATCAGCGCACCCGCGCCGATGAATTCGACTATGCCAGTAACCACGCGAAACCATTGCGGCATTCCCCATAGTTTAAAGTTTTCTACGTGCATTTTCGCTCCCGATATTTTGCCTAAACCCGCCATAAGGAACGCAAGAACCAGTAAACTTTGCAGTACGATCGTTAAAATTTCCATGAATAATATCCCCTCGTCCAGTTAATTGTGCCCATATCGAGCACATTATACTTCATAAAAAAATCAGTTCCATAACTGCAACTGATATAAGCACATTATAATCGCTCCCCATTCATTTGACTAGTATCTTACTTAAATAAAGTTAACATTCAAAAAATTCAATCCGATTCATGACGTCCGCAATCGTATAGTTCCGCAGAAAATCAATTGTCTGCTGTTCGGCTTCGTACAAAATTTTCTCAAGCTCCGCATCCAATTTCTCTCCGGCAGCTCCACAATCGACCGCGTCGATTTCCGATTCTATAGAGGCTATGTTTACTGCGCAGTAGATTTCGCCTAACGTAATCTGGTCTGCGGATTTCCGAAGGCTATATCCTCCCTCGCGGCCTCCCTTCGATTCCACGATGCCGGCAGTCGCTAACGCTTGAAGCACCCTTCGCATGAAAGTGGCGTGCGAATTCACCTGACTGGCAATCATCGCGCTGGATAGAATATTACCGCTATTAGCTAACCATACGATTGAATGAACGGCTATTTTGAACCGAGGGGGGCCAATGTTGACTCCGCGGGCTGCTGAACTCATGACTATCCCTCCTACGCTTATAATGCAACTTAATAAAGCACATTATAGGATACATGATCCCGCAGTTCAAGCAGACCACGCATCGACGAAAAAAGAGACTCAAGCGATCGCTTGAATCTCTTACTTATGATTGGGTTACAAATCCGCATGCTCGACGTTACGAATGGACAAGTAGGCAACGAAGAAACCTATAACCCCTAACGTAATGGGAACCGCAATATTCTCCCCCAATGAGGATCCATTATTACTCGCGTTAACGAGAGCCACGATGAGAATGGAAGAAACGATTGTGGTCGGGACGGATTTCCGCAGCATCCCGAAAAACAACGGAACTAAAGCCATGCCCGCGGAGGCAATCCCGTTGACCACGAGATGTATCGCCTGCGTCTTCACGATGTCGGTCGTCAAAGGGGCGGCGAAATAGTGCAGCTTCTCGTTGAAGAGATAAAATCCCACGGAGACGAGAACAGTGCCGATGACAACCATTGCGAAAGTAATCGCTCCGACGATGAGCAGCTTGGCGAGAAGCAGCTTTTTACGGCTGATCGGATAAGTGAACAGGAGCGCCATCGTCTGATTGCGATACTCCTCCACGACGAGCTTCGAGAGCAGCACCGAGGCGTAAATGATGAACGCGATTCGGACGAGCATCTCTATGATCGTTAGCGCCTCTTCGTAGTTTTTGAATCCTTCGGCTTCATCCGATCCGATAAGCAGTACGAACCCTAGAACTCCCAGTAAGGTCAACGCTGAAGTCCTGACAATGCCGCCAAGCTTTACTTTTCTCAGCTCCAGTCTAACGAGATGCAACATGACGGTCGCCTCCTTGGATCAATTCCATGAAATAATCTTCAAGAGAATGATTTTTCCGATTAATCGAATCCACGGGCACTCCGTTAACGATCAAGCTGCGGGTCAACTCGCTCGGGGGCACTTTCAAATCGTAAATCCTCAGTACCCCGCTACCTTCCGTTATCCGAAAATTCGAGATATGCAATACGTTCTCCAACACGAAAGCCGCTTTCGTAGCATCCGAAGTATACAACTCGATATATTCCGTATTTTTGCCACGAATCGCGTCCATCGACACCTCTTCCGCCAGTTTTCCGGCGCGAATAACGCCGATCGTATCCGCGATTTGCTCCATCTCTCCCAGAATGTGGCTGGAGATCAACAAGGTTATGCCGTACTGCTTGCTTAACATGAGGAATAAATCCCTCAGCTCGCGAATCCCTACGGGATCAAGGCCATTAATCGGCTCGTCCAAGATCAGCAACTCCGGCTTCGTCGTAATGGCCCGGGCGATCCCCAACCTTTGCTTCATGCCGAGAGAAAACTCTTTGACGGGTTTACGTTCGACGTTGCTCAAGTTAACCAGCTTCAAGGCTTCTCCGATCGCGTTTTTGTTGTAATAACCCATGTATTCACAATGCAGCTCCAGATTTTGCTGGGCCGTCATTTTATCGTAAAACACGGGATTTTCAATCATGTTGCCCATTCTCTTCAACACTTCGTACGAGGAGTGCGTTAACTTCTCCCCCATAATCTCGATTTCTCCGCTAGTCGGCTTCACGAGATTCGTCATCATCCTCATGATCGTCGTTTTGCCCGCGCCATTGGGTCCCAGAAATCCGTAAATCTCGCCTTTCTTAACGTTCATGCTGACATCCGATACGACTTCTTTCCCGCCATAAACTTTCGTTAAATGATGTGTCCTCAGAACATAACTCATGGACTGGTTTCCTCCCTGCTTCTTATTCCTGCTTCTAATCCTACCAGGGGGATTGATCTTTTCTCTTACTCGAATCTTAAGAGATTCTTACTTTATCTATGCTGAACCGTACTCGTATTTTAATAGGGCGAATCGCACAGTAAAGACCGTCCGCTCGTGGGGTTGGCTCTCCAAGCTGATCTGCCCTTCCATCTGTTCGGTTAACCGCTTGGCGATCGTAAGCCCGAGACCGCTTCCTTCGGAAGATGAACTTCTGGAATCCTCCAGCGTGTACAATCTTTCGAATACCTTGTCCATTTCGGTTTCCTGAATTCCTTTGCCTTTATCCCACACCTCGATAAATACAAACTCCTGATCTTGTCGGAGGGTTAACCCAACGACGTTGCCTTCGTAACCGTATCGAACTGCATTCGATAGCAAATTGTCCAAGATTCGGCTGACGGCTTCTTCGTCCGCGTAAATAAAGACGGGTGCTTCCGGAATCTCAATTGGCACCTCGAACCCTTTACCCGTTAATAGATCATAGTAAGCGAGCATGCTGTTCCGGCAAATCTCGTTTATATGAATTCTTCTTCTCTCCAACTGCCAATCCCCGGACTCCAGCTTCGCCAAATCGAAAAATTTGTTAATCAACGCCAGCACTTCCAATGCTTTCGACTGCACCTTGGACAGCATCTCATCCCGATCATCGGAACTCAAATTCCGATTCAACCTGATCGTCTCAATATAGCCAAGCACGACCGTTAACGGAGTCTTCAAATCATGGGATACGTTGGACAACATCCTTCTCATGGAATTGCTCATTCTAGCCCCGTCGGAAATCAATTCGTGATTGTAAGCCAGCAACTTGTTCGTTCCGATCAGCAGCTCTCTAAGCTCCGGTTCCGCCGTCACATGCAGCAAACGCTCGGATGACCGATCCGATACGATTCCATTCAATTTGTCGCTTATATATCCGAGGCTTGCATTCCGTTCTTTGTTAGCCTTGAATTGCACGATATTCATAACTAGAGACAGAAGAAGCAGTAACCCTAATAGGTAATAGATCATTTCATATCTCACCCGACTTGTAGCCGATTCCCCATAACGTCTTGATGTACCGGGGGCAGGAAGGATCATCCTCGATTTTCTCGCGGAGCCTGCGCATATGCACATTAATGACGTTCTCGTCTCCGTAATATTGTTCGTTCCATATGCGCTCGTACAACTGCGCTTTCGTGAACACCCGGTTCGGATGGGTAGCCAGAAGATGCATTATGGCAAATTCCTTGGCTGTCAGCTTAATCGCCTTCCCGTTCTTGGTTACGGAGAAATTATCCGAATCGATGACGAGGTCGAAAAGGCGAATCGCCTTATCCCCGTCGTACGCATCGGACTGCTTCGTTATCTTCGAGCGTCGTATCGCTGCCTTAACCCGAGCGGTTAACTCAATAAGAGAAAACGGCTTAGCCATATAATCATCTGCACCGAATCCTAGCCCCAACGCCTTATCTATATCGCCGTTCTTGGCGGACACGATAATGACGGGAACCCAGCTCTTCTGCCTAACCACCTGAAGCAAGTCCATACCGCTCAAGCCCGGCAGCATAAGATCGAGCATGATCAGATCGTACTCGTTACCGAGAATAAGCGATTTAGCTTCTTCTCCGTCGAAAGCCGTAACTACCCGGTACCCTTCCATATTCAAATGGTTCATGACCATCTCGCTAATGGATCGGTCATCTTCTACGAGAAGGATAGTCTCTATCATCCCGCACCTCCCGAAATCACAAGTGTATCCGTTCTAGAAACACTAAATATCTGCCTGATTATATCATATTCCAAAATGAGAGAATTATGGAAGACCGTTCAATCGTCGCTTCGGATTCCATCTCCTATTCGCAACAAAACATTCGTCGACATTCCATTTTTTTGTTGTATTTTAACTGTGTATTACATATACTGTTTATGTCGCATACAATTATTAAAGGATAATAAGAGGAGGAAAACCATGAGTAAGCCCGCTATCGAAGTTAAAGGTTTACGCAAAAAATTCGGCAACCACGTCGTGCTAAATGGAATTGATCTTTCCGTTCCGTCCGGCACCGTTTATGCGCTGCTCGGCCCCAATGGCGCCGGGAAAACAACGTTGATCCACATCCTATCGACGCTGGTCGCCGCCGACGAAGGTTCTGTCCGGGTATCGGGTTACGATGTCGTTACCGACAAACTCCAAGTCAAGCAATCCATCAGCCTTACCGGGCAATTCGCGGCGGTCGATGATGCCTTAACAGGCGAGGAGAACCTGCGAATGATATGCAGGCTGTCCGGACTCACTGCCCTGGAATCCCGTGTCCGAGCGGACGAACTGCTACAGCATTTCGATCTCACGGGAGCAGCTAAGAAACGCGTCAAAACTTATTCCGGCGGGATGCGCCGACGACTCGATCTTGCGATCAGCCTAGTGACCAGTAGGCCAGTGCTGTTCCTTGATGAACCGACAACGGGACTGGATACGATTAGTCGGCGCGCCCTGTGGGAAATCATCCTTCAATTGAAGGAGCAAGGCATTACCGTATTTCTCACGACTCAGTATTTGGAAGAAGCGGATCAACTGGCGGATAAGATCTCCGTCATCGCCGACGGTCGAATCGTGGCAACCGGGACGCCCGGGGAGTTGAAAGCACGCTTGGGCGGAGAGGTGATCGAGCTGTATAACGAGGATGAGAATTTGATCGAAGCTTTCCCGACGACAGGAAGTATCCAGGATATCAGTCGTGCGCTGAATGAACTCATCCTTAAGGTCCCTCAGGAAACAAAGGTACGCATTCGCAAGCCGAGCATGGATGATGTATTCCTTGCCCTGACTGCCAAAAAATCTACTCAAGAATTGGAAGGTGCCTTCTCATGACAACGCACCGCCCTATAACCAAGTTGACTCCCTTCTGGGTGACGAACGCCGTCTTCATCGGCCGAAGCCTCCGTCTCAGCATGCGAAATACCGAGGCCTTACTCATGGCCATCCTGCTTCCGGTCATGCTTATGTTGTTGTTTACTTACGTATTCGGCGGGGCACTCGATCCTAGCGGAAATTACGTGAATTACGTTGTCCCGGGAATCATTCTTCTCTGTGCCGGATTCGGATCTGCCAGTACAGCTGTCGACGTTGCCCATGACATGACGAACGGAATCATCGACCGATTCCGAACGATGCCGATTCGCAGCCTAAGCGTAGTCACGGGGCATGTCGTAGCCAGCCTTACCCGTAATCTGCTCGCAACTGCTGTCGTTATTGGAGTCGCGTTGTCCGTCGGTTTTCGGCCTTCCGCTAACGCACTGGAATGGTTAGCTGCATTAGGCATGATCGTTCTGTTCATTCTGACGTTCACTTGGCTATTCGCCGCGATAGGCTTAATGACGGGCAGTCCGTCCGCGGCGAGCGGATACGGGTTCATTTTACTATTCTTGCCCTACCTGTCCAGCGCCTTCGTCCAAACGAACACGATGCCTTCCTGGTTGCAAGGAGTCGCGAATCATCAGCCCATTACGCCAGTCATAGAATCGATTCGCGGATTGCTTACCGGAACTCCGATTCAGGACAACGCTTGGTGGGCAATCGGATGGTGCTCGATCCTCCTCCTTATCTCCATCGTCTGGTGCCTCATCGCCTTCCAACGGAAAGCCGGACGGCGATAAGGCAAACAAAAGAGAACAGCGATTAGGCACAAGCCTAACCGCTGTTCTCTTTTTATTTGCCCGGCGTTTTCGTGACCAGATATTGTTCTATGCCGTCCAGGATACGCTCCAGACCGAAATCGAAATCGTTGCCTACCGTATTCTCGTTTGCGTTGTCCTCCGTATAGGTTCCGGACTGGATGAGCGGGTGTAAATAGGGAAAGCGGTCCGGCGTAACAAGTAGCTTAAGAGCCGCGCTATAGTGAACTCCGCTCACGGAATCTTCGCTTGCTCCCGCCCGGATAGCTCGTTCGATGTCCCGTTGAATGATTCCGCTTGACCGAGAGTAACTGCTTAGTAGCAAGATTACCGACATTTTTTCATAATCGTTCAGCGGAAAATGGCGTAACGCCCTTAGCGCCCAGTCGATAACGAGCAAATTATTAGGTCCTAGGGGAATGCCGGTAACCGGGATATCTCCGAACCAAGGATGGATGCGAAACACTTCAATACAAGCTTGTACATACTCCCTTAACTCTGCACGCCAATCCGATTCGATCTTCTCCGGCGGAATCGGAATCTCGCACACGGCGTCTTGCATGAGTTGAAGTAAATCTTCTTTGCTGGAAACGTATCTGTAGAGCGACATCGTCGTAAACCCCAAGGAGCCGGCAACCCGATTCATCGAGACGGCGGAAAGTCCATCCTTATCCGCGATAGCGATTGCCGCATTGACGATTTTGGGGATACTTAGTTCTCCTTTGGGACCTCTCTTCGGTTGTTTCCCTAATCCCCAACTGAGCTTAACCCCATTCGGTAAACACTTAAATACTTCGTCATCCTGTTGATCGTTATTCCGCATGCTCGCTATCCTCCAAACCCGTTCCCATGCCTACCGAAATTGTATACTTGATATACAGTATATCATAGTCCACCTTACTGCTAAACGGCTTTACGTTTGAACAACAGATACATAAAAAAGGGTGCTCCCACTCCTGCCGTGAAGATTCCCGCCGGAATATCGAGCGGTTGAAAAAGCGTTCTTCCAGCCAAATCTGCCAACAGTAAAATTATTGCGCCTATAAACGCAGAAACCGGTATGAGTATAGGATAGGATTGGCCTGCAAGTTTCCTAGCAATATGCGGTGCTAATAACCCAATGAACGATAGGGTTCCCGCTATCCCCACCGCAGCCCCGGCTAACGCGACGCAAATGAACAAGATCGCCATGCGACTAAGCTGAAGCCGAACTCCCAGCCCAATAGCCGCTTCTTCTCCCAACGATTGAACATTCAAATCTTTCGCAAACACCATGGATAAAGGAATGAACACGGCGATCCATGGCCAAAGAGCTTGGATGTACGTCCAATTCGTTCCATAGATACTTCCTGTCATCCAGTTCAGTACTTGCGCCGTTAGATATGCGGGTCCGCTAATGAGCAAGAAAAGCGTAAGCGCGCCCATCGCGGTCGATATCCCCAGACCGATAAGCACAAGCCTGAAGGGGGATATCCCTTTTTTCCAAGCGAGCGCATAATTAGTAAAGGCAACGATGAATGCGCCACAGATCGCGATTACCGGAACCCAATGAATACTATATCCCGTAAATAGGGTCATGAAGGCGACCACCGCAACCGAAGCTCCTCCAGTCACTCCCAGTAAATCCGGTGATCCTAGCGGATTGCGAATGACCCCTTGAAGTAAAGCGCCGGATACCGCCAATGCAGCGCCGATTAATAGGGCTGCCACGATTCGCGGCAATCGGAACTGCATGACGATTAAGTCGCTGCTCTCACCGTTGTTACCCACGAGCGACAGGAAAACTTCCTTGATCGGGATACGCACTCCGCCTATGGATAGACATAAAAAAGATAAAGCAGCCAGGAGAAGAGAGAGCGAGCTTAGGATTACGATAGATTTTGCCGTACTATACTTAAGCATGTCTCCTCCTTCTCGCCACATAAATCAAGAATGGGACGCCAATCAGAGCTGTCGTGACGCCTACGGGAACTTCCTTCGGCATAAGGACGAACCGAGATACGATATCCGCTATCACAAGCAGCACCGCACCTGAAAGAGCGCAATAGGGCAGCAACCAGCGATGATCGTTCCCGACAATGGATCTGCAAAGATGCGGAACGATAAGTCCGACAAAAGCGATGGGACCGGCCGCAGACACAGCGCTGCCAGCAAGCAGAACGACGGCAAGCGCCGACAGCATTCGCACGAGCATCATGCGCTGCCCCAAGCTCTTGGCACTGTCATCTCCCAGTGCCATTACGTTCAATGATCCCGATAGAAGTAACGCAATGAGCAAGCCTATGGCCAAATACGGAGCAACGATCACGAGATGATCCAATTTCCTTCCGGACACGGAGCCGACCATCCAGAACAAAGCGGAATCTAGCGAATCCTTATTAATGAGGATTATTCCGGATGTAATAGAGGAAGCGAATGCGGCAACGGAAGCCCCGGCTAGCGTAAGCTTTATCGAGTCAAATCCCCCTGTTCCTTGAACGCCCAACGTAAACACGAATAATGAGGTAATCGCCGCTCCTGCGAAAGCGATCCAGATCATGCCGCTCATCGTAAGCGATGAACCGTATGCAGCCAGTCCGATCACGATAAATAGCACCGCTCCCGAATTAATTCCGAATAAGGATGGCGAAGCTAACGGATTCTTCGTCAATACTTGCATGATCGCACCTGCGATAGCGAGGCTAGCTCCTACCGCTGCGGCGATTAGCGCTCGGGGTACGCGCGTGGTCGTAATAATAAGGTGTTCATTGGAACCATCAAAATGACGATAAGCTTGCCATAAGTCGTTTATATCGAATCGATGAAGTCCGAATAAGATACTGATTACCATGCTGATAAGCAGCAAAATGACGCCGAATGCCAGACCATACAGCTTCCGCCTGCGGTTTTCCATCCCTAATGCCATATTCTTCTCCTCCTTGCCGCTGAAATCATAAACAAGCTGACGTCTGTTGTTAGTGACGTCAGCTTGCGGATGAACTAAGCGAGTCTACTCCACTTCGAAATAGGAAACGAGTTCATCCAGAAGTAAATTCGCTGCTTTATAACCGCCGGCAGAATTCCAAACTGCTTCATCGACTTTTACGACCTTGTTGTTTTTGGATACGTTCAAATTTTTGAATAAAGGATCGTTCATCCATTCATCCACTACCTTGGACGCATCTGTCTTGCCTGCGGCTTCCGTTACGAAGTAGAAGAGTACGTCTCCATCCATGCTAGGAATCGTTTCTTTGGTCATAACCTCGATAAAGGAATCCTTATCCTGCGAAGCAGGACGAGCAAATCCCAGTTGGCTCAATAATACTCCGGAGAAGGTTTGCTTCTGGTATATTCGTACTTGCGATGCGGAGAAGCGCGCAACCGATACTTGAGTAGCGGCTTTGTCTCCAAGCTTGGCTTTGACGTCCGAAACGCGTTTGTCAAAGGCGGCCATCGCCTTCTCGCCCTCTTCTTTCTTATTCACTGCTTCCATGTAAAGCTTGAAGTTGATTTTCCAGTCCCCGCCTAAATCTTCGGCGAATACGGTAGGTGCAATCTGCTTCAATTGCTCATATACTTTTTCCTGTCTGACTTTATTCCCGATAATCAGATCGGGCTTTAGGCTGGCGATAAGTTCTATATTCGGTTGCAATTCATCGCCAACGACGGCGACATCCTGCATCTCATCTTTAATATGATCGTACCATGGCTCGCCAATCCACGACTGGACTGCGCCAACTGGCTTGATCCCGACCGCCAGCAAAGCCTCGGTTCCTTCGTTAGTGAGAATAACGACGCGTTCAGGCGTGCCTGTAAGAGTTTCTTCTCCCATCGCATGCTTAATGATGCGAGGCGCTTCGGTTTCGGAGGATGGAGTAGCCGACTGAGCCGGCGTCGTCACATTGTTGCTCGGTGATGCTGCCCCCCCGTTAGAGGCATTCGAATTTGTCGAACCTGACGCGCATGCGCTCAGCATTAAAGCGAGGCAAAGGACCATGGTTGCCGCCATAGATGGTTTGGATCTTCTGAACATAGGTAAATCTCCTTCTCCATTGTATTGATAATGATTATCATCGTCATTAACAATATAACGTCGAAGTTTTCTTACAACAATAGGATATCTCGACATGTAGGATGGATTATATCGACTTGTACTCCTTGCGTTGGCTTTCTCTTTGAAGCTTGTCGGGGAGACACCCTCAACTTTCTTGAAGATGCGGCTAAAATAATAGCTGTCGGAATATCCGACGTTCTCTGCGATTTCTTTTAAAGTAAGCTCCGTATTGCGCAGAAGTTCCTTCGCTCTATCCATGCGGACGCGAATTAAATAATCGATCGGACTCGTATTCTTCCGACTCTTGAACATCCTCAGAAACTGTCTGGAATTGCACTCCAGCATCTCGACCAGAGATTCGAGCGTCACATGCTCGCTGTAATGTTCGTGGATATAGCGAACGGCTTGCATCACCAAATCCGGCTTGATAGAATTGACACCCTGATGATGCAATTGTCCCAATAGCTCATGCACGAATTGATAGAACAACGTCTTGACGTTCAATTTCGCGAGCGGATCCGATCGTTGCCACTCTTTATCCATTGCCTCGGCTTTGTCAAACAAGAAGATCGGATAATGCGGAGTAAAGTGATAGTACATTTGAAACGGATTCTCTTTGTCCATAAGCCTCAAGAGCTCTTGACGGCACGGCAATGGCATTGTCGCTTTATATAGAATCATATAGTACTCAAGAATCTCTTCAGCGGTAATATCTAGGCATAGTCCTTTACCGCCATGCAGCACATCGAAACGATTGATACGAATAGGCGTCCCATCCAACCGTACATGCGCGCTGCCGCGTTTAATATAAAGAAATGCGCTGGACGGTAATGGATAGGAGCGCAATTGCTCCCCATGCCCCATGATCGAGTGACGTATATCCATAACCCGAATCGAGACGTGATTCCACAGCATGATTTGGTCGCTCAATTTCACCGAAATCTATCCTTTCCTTCTTAACGCATTCAGCAGACTAACGGCATCTTCTATTTTCTCCGATTGTTTCAACCCTTCACCTTTCTAATTGAGAGTGATTATCAATTAGAAGTATAAACCAAAAAAGAAAGCCCATCAATAAGATGAGCTTTCCGTATGATCCAACTACCAATAACGTCATATAATTATGGACTTATTTATTACTTATGATTTTATATATACCGTATCCAAGTACGCCGCCAGCCGTATTCAGAATGAGATCGTCCACGTCGAAGCTGCCCATCGAGAAGATGATTTGCGCGCATTCCAGGCTTAAACTCATCCCTAGCGAACAAAACAAAACGCCTACGAATTTACGTTTGGCCATCCCCCCGACGAATAATCCGAAGGGTAAAAATATCGCGATATTTCCGAAGAGATTAAGTTGATCATGCGGATTCGATAGCCTATTCATGTTTTGGCTGATCGATTTGAACGGGGTGAAATTGGCCATACTTAATCGATTCTCGATTTGGCCGGGATTCTCAATAACCCTTTGAAGCTGAGATCCAAGGAAAGAAATATCGACCGTGCCGAATTTAAAGAGTATGACTTTGACCAATCCATATAAATAACCGACGAATAATGCCGTTAGAACGACAAACCAAATATCCCGCTTCTTCAACGTCAGCCTCTCCCTTACCTTATGTACTTCTAGGTTAGAGAAATTAGATTAATAAAGAAGTGGGATAAACTTTAAGTTTTTATAAATATCATGACTGAATAGGCAAGCGAACTTCAAAGCTCGTCCGGGTTAAGCTGCTTTCGGCCGTTATCGTTCCGCCATGTTGCTCCACGATGTTTTTAGCGATAAACAATCCTAGACCGGTGCTGCCTCCTTGGTGGGTTCGCGCCTGATCTCCGGTGTAAAACATATCGAAGAGATACGGCAGCTCTTCCTCCGGAATGAGATGTCCATAATTAACGACCTGCACAACTACGGCTTCAGTCTCAAGTTTACCTGCAATATCGACGAATTGCCCATCCTTGCCGTATCGAGCGGCGTTGGACAGAAGATTCTCGAAGACGCGGGCGAGCAACGCTCCATCTCCTGTCACCATCGTACGAGGGGGAATGTTTAATCTGGCTACTAAACCGTTGCTCTCCATTATCGGATAAAGCTCTTCGACTAATTGATGAAGGAGCTCGCTGAGATCAAGCGGTTTTTTGTCGACGGGAAGCATACCGTAATTCATTTTGGTAATTTCGAACAGTTCTTCGATCAGGTGCTCCAATCGCCGGGATTTCGTATAAGCAATCGTCGTATAGTGCCTCGCTTGTTCAACCGTTAATTGATCGTGTTTCAAAATGAAATCCAAATATCCCAATACGGAAGTAAGCGGCGTGCGCAAATCGTGCGCCAAGTTCAATACCAGTTGATCTTTGCTGCTCTCCGCGAAATCCCCCCGTTCCACGGCACTTCTTAATTTCTCTCCGGCACGGTTGATATCTTCCGCAATGGAATCGAACTCATCGCCCGAGTCCAGCTTCACGCGGGCCGTAAAATCGCCATTGGCCAGGCGATGAATACCTTGGGAAATTTTATCGAAATAGGAAACGTACGGTCTGGTCAGCAAATAGAAAAACAAGATCGCTAGCGGCACGAACACGATCATAAAAAAGTTGACGTCCCCGACGTTATTCATGATAAAGCGCAAACGAACGATGGCATCTTCCGCTCGGACATGCTCATGATAATAGATCTGAAGGCCTTTATAGAGCATGTAGGTCAGAATTCCGGACAGGAGCATACTTTGTCCGAACAGCAGCAGCATTTTCGACCGAAAGCTGTGTCTGCGCTTAAGCATTGAACGCGTACCCTACTCCCCATATCGTTTTAATATACTTGTCCTTATCCTCCCCAAGCTTCTTCCGAAGCGTTCGGATATGTACCATAACCGTATTCCCGCTTTCGTAGTAAGCGTCGCCCCATACCTGCTGAAAAATATTATCCGCGCTATACACCTTGTTGGGGTGGCTAGCCAACAAATATAAAATGTCGAATTCCTTAGGCGTCAGGACGATGGGATTACCGAATAGCGTTACCGTGCGATTATCCGGATCTACAATCAGTCCCCCCACTTCCAGAAGAGATTTGTTCTCGGGCGAAGGCTGGTTCAGAAGCATCGAACGGCGAAGCTGGGCCTTCACCCTGGCTACCAGCTCCAGCGGGTTAAACGGCTTGGTCATATAATCGTCGGCGCCCATGATGAGTCCGGTTATTTTATCCAAATCCGACGCCTTCGCGCTCAAAAAAATGATCGGCACCCGATAGTGCTCCCGAATTTGTCGTGTCGCTTCATGTCCATCCAGCTCGGGCATCATAATATCCAAGATCGCCAGATCGATCGAATGGGCTTGAAACGCCTGTACTGCAGCTTTCCCGTCGAATACCTTGATGGCATGGTAGCCTTCCTTCTCGATATTCATCGCGATCAAATCCGCTATTTCCGGTTCGTCATCCGCGATCAAGATGGTAATTCGTTTCATTTCATACCGCTCCTCTATTCGATACTTTCCCGCCCGACTTCCTCAACGATCGCCTTAACTCCTGCCTTAATCTGTTCCGGCTGCGCCTTTGAAATGCTGATACGCAGAAATTTCTCCCGCTCCAAGTAATCCGCAAAATAAAATCCCTTACCGGATGCGACAGTGATATCCCTTGATGCAAGACGTTTCGTCAGGCGTTCTAAGTTAACCGTTGGCGAAAGCTTGAACTGCATATAGATGCCCGAGCTAACGTTAGATACTTCGATTAACCCGACTTCATTATATTGCTGAATGGCCTCGTTCAAGGCACGTATTCTCGCCGCGTATTCGCTGCTTATTTTGCGCTTGTGCCGCTCGTACATGCCATTCTTGATATAAATTTCGAGTGCGGCTTGAGAGAGTAATGACGTATCTGAGCTTCTTCTGCGAGATAGGAACGTCTTCAACAAGCGTTCCGGAAGCACGACGGCACCCAGCCTCAAACCGGGGAATATGATTTTGGAAAAACTTTTCAAATAGACGACATGCGATGTTTCGCTATAGGAATGAATGGGGTCGAAGCCCGTTTCCTCACCCAAGTCGGCCATATAATCGTCCTCGATGACGTATACGTCATATTTGCTGGCTAATTTGGAGATCGCTTTCCTCTCAGCCGCGCTATACGATGTACCTAGCGGATTGTGGTATCTCGACATCGTGTAGAAAAATTTAATGTCCCCGTTTTTGAACGTCATTTCCAATTCCCGCAAATCGATCCCTTTCGCCGTTCGGGCGATTCCGCACACCGGAATGCCTTCCGCCTCGAGAAATCTCAAGTAGATGTCGTAACTGGGCTGTTCGACCAAGATGACCGATTTTCCGTTCGGAAACGGCATTTTCGCCAAAATCTCCAACGCCTGCTGCACGCCGGATGTAACCACAATCCGTTCTGCATGGGTAAATACTTGATCTCCAGCCAAATGGGACACAAGCGTATAACGCAGCTTCTCCAGCCCTTTCGGATCGCCATAGGTGAACAAGTGGTATTTATAGGTATCAATCGCTTTGTTTAAACAATGTTGAAAATCCAAATACGGAAACAAATCGATATCCGGCAACGCCGAAGCAAAATCGATGATCTTGTTCTCCGTGTCAGCTGGCCGATCTCCCGGTTTGTCGACTATATAATAGCCGCTTTGCGATATCGAATAGATCTCATGGCGCTGCTCCAATTCCACATAGGCACGTACGACAGTGCTAATGCTGCATCCGTAAATCTTCGCTGCATCGCGGACGGATGGCAGCTTCTGGCCTGATCGATATTGGCCCTCCCTAATTTTGTGCTCTATGTCGGATAGGATAGTCAAATATTTTTTCATGCGCACCTCTTTTCCTCACAATTGATTATACATGAACGATTCAACTGTATCGATACAGTTCTCACAATCGGATATTGTTGAAACAACGATATCGTCCTATCCTTGCTATAGAACGGAATGAGGTTCGCCATACGCGTACCCTACTTCCAAAGTGAGGAGATAACCGCCATGAACCAAAAGGGACTAACACTTGCCTATTTATCCGCAATATTGAACGCGGTCATCGTAGGCTTCTCGTTTTTGTTTACGAAGATCGCGCTCGAACACGCCAGCCCCATTGATACACTTATGTACCGATTTGCCCTTTCGTTCGCCGTTATGTCGATTCCGGTGGTGCTCGGTCGCATTCGTCTGAACTACCGCGGCAAGCCTATATTGCTGGCGTTATTGCTAGCTACGATGTACCCTCTCGGTTTTTTTACTTTTCAAATATTCGGGCTGCAGCAAGCCACCTCTTCGGAGGGAGGGATCTTGTTCGCCTTTACGCCAATAATGACGATGCTGCTGGCATCCTTATTTTTGAAGGAAACGACAACTCATCTGCAGAAGCTATCGATCTTCCTGTCGGTATTCGGCGTTGTGTTTATTTTCACGATGAAGGGCAGCAACATCGAATTGTCGAATATGACGGGGATTATGCTGCTGATTTTGTCTTGTTTGGCCTTTGCCGGGTACAGCATATTAGCGCGTTCGCTCATGAAATCCTTCAGCTCGGTCGAGATCAGTTATCTGATGCTTGGAATCGGCTTCGTTACCTTTCTAGTTGCATCTCTTACCGATCATGCTGCCGACGGTACGTTTGATCGTCTGCTCGAGCCGCTCGGCAGCGGAACGTTTATCGCCTCGATCGGTTATCTAGGTGTGTTATCCTCGCTTCTGACGGCGCTAGCGGCTAATTACTCTTTGTCCAAATTAGAAGCTTCCAAAGTGAGCGTATTCAGCAATCTGTCGACTATCGTCTCTATCCTCGCGGGGGTCATCGTTCTCGGCGAAGAAATGACGATATATGCTGTCATCGGCTCGGCGATGATTATAGCGGGGGTAGTCGGAACTAACCTTTTGGGGCGACCTCTCAAAAGAAAAACGTCTAAATCGTAACGAGTGAAAAAGCCACCTAAAAGGTGGCTTTCCGGTTGATTTTCAGTTCGAACGTGATCGGATCGCTATAAGTAGAAAGTGGCAGCTGTTCATTTAGGTCTGTCTTACGCCGGAGCAACAGATTTATCGCTCTCGCATCAATGACTTGCCTCGGCGTGTTGATGCTTGGCGTTCGCCCGGTACTGTCCTGGAGTTAACCCCGTCCATTTTTTAAAAGCGCTCTGAAATGCGCTGGGTTCGGAAAAATGCAGCACGTAGGCGATCTCTCCGACAGAATATTCTTTTTTCTTCAGATAGCCCATCGCCATTTCCTTGCGTACGCGCGTAGCCAAGTCGATATAGGTCGTGTCCTCTTCCTTTAATCTATTCTGAATCGTTCTCGTGCTCATCCCGAACGATTCGGCCGTTTGCTGTAAGGTAGGCAAGAAGGAAGGTAAGCATTGCTTCAGCCACCGTACGACCTGATCCGAGAAATCGCTCTCCCGGGTCAAACCCATCTTCGTCTCTTGAGCAATCGCCTCGAACACGCCCAACAGCTTCGGATCGGAATACATAACGGGGTAGTTCAGCACGTCCTTGCTCATGCGCAAGTGATTCTCATCCCCGCCGAACCGGGGAACCGTTCCGAATGCCTCCGCGTAGGGGGTAGTATCGACTGGCGCGTCATGCGTGAATCGAACCTCATGCAGGGGAACGGTTCTGTTGCTAAGCCTCATCATTATCCGACACAACGAACTTGCCATATCCTCTACGCAATGGCGGGACATTCGTCCGGGATGCTGCAAGAACATCCGGATCACAATATCCTCGCCTCTAGCTTCCCAATCCAGGTTAAATCCGCTGCACAGAATCACATTGTATCTCTGATAAGCTGCCAGCGCGTCGGCAATCGTACCGGAGTGCAGCATCACGTAGCCAAGAATGCCCATGTCGGCGAACTCCGTAATCTGGCCTTGGCGCAAACCGAAATGCTCATCTTGCGTGAAGGTCGCTGCCGCGATCATTAACCTCTCCAATTGCTCTCCTGTTATACGTGCCTCGACGTCCTGCAGCAGGCTCGAATCGAAAGAAGCGTATCGGAAGTACTGTTCCACATCATAGCCTTTATGAACGATGGACTTCATGATTGGATAAACCATGGAGATGGCGATTCCTTGGTTCGTCAACTCCTTCTCCTCCTTTGCGCGAATAAGCAACATCTGTGCGCGGTCGATCATACCTTTATGTTCAAAATCGCTCTATGCTGATAATAGTCTCGCACGAACATTTTATCACGGCTACGATCAGAGGAGGAACATGGAATGAAATCAAATATACTCGTTATTACCGGCCATCCCGATTCGCAAAGCTTCAGCTCGGCCCTATCCGACGCTTATCGGAAAGGGGCTACGGAGGATACTAAGGTTCAAATTCGGGAGATCGACCTCAGCAAGATCAACTTCGATCCGAACTTACGGTTCGGTTATCGCCAAAGAACGGAGCTGGAGGAAGATTTAAAGCAAGCACAGGAACTCATCCGCTGGGCCGACCACCTTGTCTTCGTCTATCCGACATGGTGGGGGGCGATGCCGGCTATTCTCAAGGGCTTCATCGACCGCGTCTTTTTGCCCGGATTCGCTTTCAAATACCGTGACAACTCCTCCCTTTGGGATAAACTCTTGAAGGGCAAGACCGCCCATCTCATCGTCACGTCGGACACCCCGTCCTGGTACAATAGGTTAATCTACAAGCGTGCGGGTCATAACGTCATGAAACGAAATATCCTTCAATTTTGCGGAATCACGCCCGTTCGTGTAACCGAGATCGGCCCGGTCAAGCCTTCATCAGAGCAATTGCGTGCCAAATGGCTGGATAAAGTGAAGCGGCTTGGTTCGAAACTGGCTTGAAAATAATAAAACTTGGTACACAAATAAGAGCAGGAGAAATGAAAATTCTCCTGCTCTTATTTATGTCTGTAGCGATTAACTTAAAGAAATGACACTGCGGCACGATTCTGGTACTTAGCAAATTTAATAATCGATTCGTATTGTGATTTCGCGATCCGACGTTGAGACATTGGCAATTGAGGGTTCTTCATAATCTCTGCCAACTTCTTGAGCTCCAGCATTTCCTCTGAAGTAACCTTTACGGATTTACGTACCACTAAACACTCTCCTTCCCGCTAATCCATCTCGTCTTTTCCAACAACCTCTTCGGGAACGGTTTTCGATAATTCTTCATTCGCCTTCCCCTTTAAGTAGGAAAGCCCCGCATATCCCGCCAATAGGGCACTACTAATGACTGCAAAATCATTATCTGTTTCTGCAAGAGCTAAAGCCGTTTTTGCCAAAACCCCCGTTCCAATCGCAATTAACAAATCCCCTAAAAACCCTAAATCAAAAAACACTCTTTTTGTCTCATTGCTTTTCTTTCTATAACCTAGAATAAAAAAAATAAATCGGTAAATTCTTTGGAACCACGCTAACAAACGATTGTGCGACAATTCGATTTCGTTTACCTCATATTCTATAACGATCTTCGGTAACTCGACCGTACCGTTTTTTACAAAATGGCCAATTAATCCTCCGATAAGGCTCATAATAACGGGCAGACGAAACACTTCAATAAAACCTGAAATGGTAGTCATGTCTGCCATATTAATCCCTCCATAGGATATGTCGAACTTACAAAAAAAGACCCGACTATTGGGTCAGAAATATAAGGCTTGATTCAAATGGGACAAATTCTCGAAAAAAGTTCCTTATCAATTTATGTGTGACGGCGAAGAGATATTCCAGACGTTCAAATTTCACCATTCCAAAAAAATAAAAACAGCCCTATGCGGGCTGCTTAAAATCGATTAATCCATTCCGTGTTCTTCACGGATTTTGTACATGCCTTGAAGGAGCAAGTCGGCAGGATCTCTATTCAGAAGTAATTGCGTATACAACAGATGAAGAGGATAAGCACACACGTTATTGCCATCCCGTATTTCCGGAAACCCGGCTTCGAACACTGCCCCGTGCTCTTCGTTCCAGTCCAGTCCTGCATGCACTTGTTCCGGAGCGAATTCTTCCTGAACTGCCGCTATGCATTGCGGAACCAACACCTTGTCGATGATAGCTTTGGCCTCTTCTTCGCTTTCCGGTGGCTTGGGAAGCCCTCTTCCCCCTTCGGTCTTCATCAACTCGATGAAGAATGAAGCCATCCATTGCGCCGGATCGTTGCCCGACTGAAACTTCGCGACCAACTCGCGGAGGAAAAAGCCGCAAGCATATCCGTTATCCGAATCATCCTTTACTTGAAAAACAAAAACCGGACCATAGATTTCTTGGTTCATTACTCGAGCTTCGACGTTGTCGAAGTGCTGCCTTAAAGCAACAAGACCGTTATGATGGACAGCCTTCACAAGCTCGGCAAAATTCTCTTCGTTGGTTGCTTGGTTGTTTTCGATTTCTTCGTTTGTTGTCTCGTTGTTCATCGTCTGCTTCACCCATTTACCATCATATCATTCGGCTGATTGAACAGTCTAGTCCAAGACAAACAAACTCCTGTTCCAATAAATAGCTGAAAGACACAGTCTAACTATGTATACAGTACTACAATGGTTTTTCAGTATAAGTGTTATAATAAATAAGATTCAAGATGTCATTCAGTCCATTAGAAGGAAGGAGAAACATCCATGAATACGAAACAATTAGAAAAAATCCGTACGGGAAAAGGCTTTATCGCAGCCTTGGATCAAAGCGGCGGAAGTACGCCTAAGGCACTGCTGCAGTATGGCATTCAAGAAAACAGCTATTCCAATGAAGATGAGATGTATGCGCTAGTGCATGAGATGAGAACGCGTATTATTAAAAGCTCCGCGTTTGACTCCCGGTACATTCTGGGCGCGATCTTATTCGAAAACACGATGGATCGTTCCATCGACGGGCAGCTTACCGCCGATTATCTTTGGAACGTGAAAGGTATCGTTCCTTTTCTGAAAGTCGATAAAGGGCTCGCCGACCTTGCCAACGGGGTTCAGCTCTTGAAGCCCATTTCCGGTTTGAACGACTTGCTTAAACGCGCGGTTGAACGAAACATATTCGGGACGAAGATGCGCTCGGTTATTAAGGAAGCGAATCCTTCCGGAATCAAACAAGTCGTCGAACAGCAGTTCGCCATCGGCAAACAGATTGCTGAGCTGGGGCTAGTCCCCATTATCGAACCGGAAGTCGATATTCACAGCGCGGATAAGGAAACTTCGGAGAAAATATTAAAAGACGAAATTTTCACTCATTTATCCACCCTCGACAAAGACGTAAGAGTCATGCTTAAACTTTCCATACCGACGGTAGACAATTTCTATAACGATTTAATGGATGACCCTCATGTTGTAAGAATTGTAGCTTTGTCGGGCGGTTATACGCAAGCGGAAGCCAATGAAAAACTGGCACGTAATCACGGCTTGATCGCTAGTTTCTCGCGTGCCTTGTCGGAAGGACTCACCGCAGGACAGACGGACGATGAGTTTAACGCAATGCTATCCAGATCCATTCAGGACATTTACGAAGCCTCCATTAAATAATTCCGAAAATAAAAAACGACACCGAACTTGCCATAAGTTCGGTGTCGTTTCTTGTTTAATACGGAAGCTCGATCGCGGAAAGCATTACGTCCGACGCATGTAAGCACGTACCGTTATAGGTGCGAAGATCGCCACGATAACAGCCGCCCCGATAAGCGAGATGCCAAGGTCCCATCCTACGGTACCCGAGTTGGCAAGATCCCGGACGGCAGTGACGAGATGCGAGATCGGATTGATGTTCACAAACCATTGAAGCCAATTAGGCATGGTGTCAACCGGAACGAACGCGTTGGATAGAAACGTGAGCGGAAACAGCACGATCATCGATATTCCCTGTACGCTTGAAGCGGTACGGGCGATCACGCCGAAGAACGCGAAAATCCAACTGATGGCCCAAGCACATACAATGACAAGCAGCGCTGCGATCGCGACGCTTCCCAGTCCGCCTTCCGGCCGATAACCCATAATAAATCCCATCGTAAAAGTGAGTACGGTCGCAATGGTATAACGGACGGTGTCTGCCAACAAAGCCCCCGCCAACGGCGCAATGCGCGCGATAGGCAACGACTTGAATCGGTCGAACACGCCTTTATCCATATCTTCCCGCAACTGGACGCCAGTAACGATGGAAGTCGTGATCACGGTCTGCACGAGAATTCCGGGAATGATAACGGGCAAGTAGCTCGCCACGTCGCCGGAGATGGCACCTCCGAAAATATAAGTAAACATGAGGGTGAAAATAATAGGTTGGAGGGTCACGTCGAACAGTTGCTCCGGCGTGCGTCGAATTTTCAATAACCCTCGGTAGGCCATCGTCAACGAGTTGCGAACGGACTGGCCGAAGCTCGTGTGGTTCTTCAGTCGGCGCTCGGCGCCGGGTTTAATTGCAGTACTGTTCATACTCTTGCCACCTCCGCTTTGTTTGATTCATCCGATGTCTGTGATGAGTTTTCTTTTACGCCATGGCCTGTGATCGTTAGAAACACCTCGTCGAGGGTCGGTTTCTGCACGCTTACCTCGTCCAAGCGAATTCCCGCCCCGCGTAGGGCGATTAGCAAGTCGGTAACAAGGTCTGCGTTAGCCATCGGTGCGGTAAGCTTGCCGGCTTCCGACGACAAGGTAGACTGGACTTTAAGTACTTGTTCTATCGTTCGACGGGTGGCCTCGATGTCTTGCTGATTTTGGACTCTCAGATGCAATGACGAAGTGCCGACGGATGCTTTCAGTTCATCCACCGTTCCCTCGGCGACGACTCGGCCATGATCGATAACCGCGATCCGGTCAGCCAGTTGATCAGCCTCATCAAGGTACTGCGTCGTTAATAGAACGGTAGAACCCGTCTTCACCAAACGACGGATCGTATCCCACATTTGTGCACGCGTGCGCGGGTCTAATCCGGTCGTCGGTTCGTCAAGGAAGATAAGCGGCGGTTGCGCAATGAGGCTTGCCGCCAGATCCAGCCGGCGTCGCATACCGCCGGAGAAGTTCTTGAGCGGCCGCTTCGCCGCCTCCGTCAAGCCGAATTCCTCCAGTAACTCACCTGCTTTCTTCTTAGCTTCCGTGCGCCCTAGCCCTAACAAGCGGGAAAAGATAATCAGGTTCTCTGTAGCGCTGAGCGACTCGTCGACGGATGCGTACTGACCGGTTACCCCGATCAATTGACGGACGATCTGCGATTCCTTCACCACATCGTGTCCGAAAATTCTCGCCGTGCCCGCGTCCTGCCGAAGCAGGGTCGCCAGCATTCTGATGGTGGTCGTCTTGCCTGCTCCATTCGGACCAAGCACGCCGTAGATCGAACCCGTACGAACATTCAAGTCTACGCCATCCACCGCTCGATTGTCGCCGAACGATTTGACGAGGCCGCTAGCTTCAACTGCCCAATCGCCATTGTTTGGCTGCATTTTCTTTGTATTTATGCGATCCATTGCGATTCCTCCTAAGTAACTGATTACTTAGGAATGTTAAAGCACTTATATGAACTGAATGTGAACGATGGAGGATGTATTTCTAATGCAATGTATTTTTCTCGAACCGGATGATGAGTCCAAAAGAGGCTGTCTCATAAGTCATTTCAATGACCGATGGCAAGTCCCTTGTCTTATTTCGTTATCGATTTTAGTTTTGGCCGGACATGTATCTCCTTCCGGTGGCTATTGCATTCATGAAATTTTGAATTTATAAACTCATAATGAGGAAATTTCACGACTGCAAAGGCCAACGCTCTGAATGGCCATTCACCTCTATATTGTCATAACCTTGTTGTAG
>NZ_JAKRWM010000011.1 GCF_022352055.1 Cohnella mopanensis
ATTGCATTCATGAAATTTTGAATTTATAAACTCATAATGAGGAAATTTCACGACTGCAAAGGCCAACGCTCTGAATGGCCATTCACCTCTATATTGTCATAACCTTGTTGTAGGTTCACTAATTATGTAAGCCATAACGGTGAACTTCCGATAACAACAAAAAAACGCTTGGAAACCCAAGCGTTAAAAGGTTGATCAGCTAGGAAGCTTAGCGGGTTCGAACGGCTGACCGTCTCACTTTAACTGCCCTCGTACGAATCGACCAATCTGATGGATAGCCTGTTGCGCCTCAGGGAGCATGTACGCTAAAAAATGAAAGACGCTCCACATGTTATCCCATACTTCCAGCTCGACATTCACTCCTGCCATTATCGCGCGTTCCGTGAAACGTGAACAATCGCTTAATAGCACCTCATGGTCGCCTACCTGGATAAATATATCAGGAAGACCCTCCAGATTCATTCTTAACGGCGATAATATAGGAGTTTCTTCCTTGCGACTCCCTATATAAACATCCCGTATCCATTTATTATTCTCGAGACTCCCGGTTGGATCAAGTTCTGCTCGACTCCTATAAGATTCGCCATCCAGATTAACGAGATCGGTATGCGGCGATAGGAGAAAAGCCCCGGACGGAAGCTCTTCACCGTTATCTCGCAATGAAATCAACGTCATAAGGGCGAGACTGCCCCCGACGGAATCTCCTCCGAATACGATATCGCGAGACGAGTAGCCGTTTTCTAATAACCAACGATAGGCCGTCAAGCAATCCTCGTTGGCAGCAGGATAAAGATGTTCAGGAGCAAGGCGGTATTCTACAGATAACACTTTTACGCCGCTGGCTTTCGCAATTCTTACGCATAGATCCCGGTAAAAATCACAAGAGCCCGAAACAAATCCTCCTCCATGGAAATAAAGAATCGCTTGGTTTTCTATTTCCTGAACAAGAGTAGAAGGACGAACCCATTCTCCGTGCATTTGGCCGATAATGATTTTCTCGATCGCGACATCGGAATGTTTAGGCAGGCTTTCGGCTGTATCGGCCATTTCCCGCCGCATTTGTTCTACCGTTTTACTATCAAATCGGTTCGCTAGCCTTAAATGTTTTTTAATTGCGGCAAGCTGTTCCATACTCGTCTTTTCCAAGATAATCCCCCTACCGGTTTTAGTGCCTTCATTCTAAAACCTGTAGTAAGGTACAAGGTCAAGCTAATCTTCCATATTGAGAATTCGGAGCGTCGAATGAATATCGGGGTGCCTCTCTGCTGCTTGTAAATTGGTTTTCAACCCTGCTAGCATCTTCAACGTTTGTTCCTTCTTGGCGATTTCCGCATGGATTTTATTCGTTTTCTTGTCAATCGCGACTATAAAATCATTGAGGTTAATCAGACGGCTTTCGGACTTTTTTAACGCCTTTTTGATTTCTTTTAATGTAAATCCGCATGACTTGGCGTTATTAATAAAAGCGAGTTGACTCAGCACCGCTTCCGAATAGAGACGATAACCGGATTCCGAGCGCGATGGCAAAGAGATGATTCCCAGATCTTCGTAATACCTTAGCGTTTCCTTATTTATATTGGCCAGCTTGGCGATATCGCCACGCAGATAATCCGGCATAACCGTCACCCTTCCCTATTAGGTTTCCACATTATTCTAGCAAAAGTGTCCGCGTTATGTAGAGCAAATATGCCAGTAATCATTCAAAGGCGCAGTCCGGTTGGACTGCGCCTTATATTTGAGCTTTCGAGCATTAGTCGTTCTTTTGCGGCGATAATTTCAACAAAACCGTTACGGCTTCCGCTCTCGTAGCCTTATCGTTAGGATTCAAATGATTGGACCCGCTTCCTTGAATGTAACCTAACTTTCTCAAAGCAGCCACTGCCCCCTTCGCCCACGATGGAATGTTCTTCTCGTCTGCGAAGCCCGTCGCGCTCGACGAATCTAAGGTCAATTGAAGCGCATTTGCTATCATCACCATCATTTCGGCGCGCGTTATGGCTTCATTCGGACGGAAAGTTCCGTCTTTGTAACCTTTAATGTAACCAGCTTGAACAGCTTGCGCCACAGCGCTTTTCGCCCAAACGCCTAGCTTGGAAGCATCCGAAAATGTCGGCTCTGAGCCTGGTCCTTGCGGCTTAAGAAGATTGACTAGCATTACCGTAAACTCCGCGCGGGTCACGATTCGATTCGGCTTGAAGGTACCGTCCGAATAACCCGAGACGATTCCGCGATTCACCGCTTGTTGGATAGCAAGCTCAGCCCAGTGCCCTGCAATGTCTCTTAGCTTGATAGCAGGATCGGTTTCTGTTGGCTGATCTGACGCTTGGCCTACCGCGAACACCGCAAACTTCGTAAAATGATCGACCCTAACGGTAATATAATTGCCGTTGATCGTACTGCCGGTGACTTCTATCCAAATCTTCTTCCCTTCGTCGTAGTAGAAAACAGCCGGCTTTTGATAGCTTTTCAAGCTTGCCGGGTTAAACCTGAAAGTCATGGTGACTTGTTTTTTAAAATTTTCCGGGAAATTTTTGAGAATTTCGAACATGGCACTCGCTAGAACTTCATTATTCGCAAGCAAACCGCCTGTATTCGTTATTTTATCGATTGTTATCTTTAACGGTTTGTCCGTCGCATTCGCCGGAATGGAGATCACAATCTCCTTCTCCAAGCTTACCTCGCCCTCTTCGCCGGCGAATAGAAACAGCTTTCCATCCGAAGAAACGACTTTGGCATTTCCAAATATAGGAGAACCTCCTCCGCTTGGCGGAGCTGACATCACGGCGATCGTGTATATCACCTTCGTGATTCCGTCTTGTGCGGTGACGATCACCTTGTAGCCCGAGGCCAGATCGGTCGCGACCGTGATTCCATCTCCCAAGTACACTTCGTACGTAGCACCCGTCACCGTCACAATAGCGTTCTTCAACTGAGCCAGTGTTGTGCCGTACGGGATGTTCGCGATCGTCTCGTTCGCAGTTCCTCCCGCACTTACGGTTCCGATCGTGGAAGTAAGCGTTGCTGCTCCGCTTGGTGGAGCTGCCTGTACCGAGATCGTATAGGTCACCTTCGTAACACCGTCTTGCGCAGTGACGATCACCTTGTAGCCCG
>NZ_JAKRWM010000012.1 GCF_022352055.1 Cohnella mopanensis
TTCCAAGCTGATAGCGTGGGTTCGATTCCCATCACCCGCTCCATATGACAAACGTTTAAAGCCCTTATCGAAAGGGCTTTTTTTGTTGCATTTGCGGCAAAATAAAGAGAATACTATTTCATGATTACGCTAATACCTTCTATTCACGTTCCTTCTTAATGACAGTCGCTAACGTGAGGATGACCAGATATTCTTTAAGCGGAAAGGTTTTTCTATTCATTCCTACTCACTCCTTCATTAAGGTTATGGGGGGACGATTAGCGGAAGTAACGGATTTATTAATTACTTACACAAACTGCCAGTAGGTTGAAACCTAAGAATTATGACTAAATGATGAAGAAAAAGAAGATTTTCAACGTTCATTGTAGTATCATAGTAAGAAGGGTTTTTATAGATGAAATGCAACGTTTGGAGTGAAAGAGATGACGGAACTGGCTACAAGTCAACGTTCTCCGTCCAATCATCTGCTGCGAAGAGATGTGCGCTTTCTAGGTAATATTCTTGGCGAAGTGCTCGTGCATCAGGGTGGTCGGGAACTGTTAGAACATGTTGAGAAAATTCGGGAAATGAGCAAGGCTCTAAGGGCCGAATATTTACCGGAGTTGTACGAAGGATTCATTAACACCGTTAAAACTTTGGAGCCTGATATTAGGCATCAGGTTATTCGGGCATTCGCTATCTACTTCCAACTGGTCAACATCGCTGAGCAGAATCACCGGATCCGCCGCAAACGCGATTACGAACGCTCGACGGGCGAGGCGGTTCAGCCTGGATCGATCGAGAGCGTAATTCAAGACTTGAAAGAAAAGAAGCTGTCCGTTGATGAAGTACGGGATATGCTTATCGACATCTCGCTTGAGCTGGTTATTACGGCACATCCGACGGAAGCGACTCGCAGGGACGTACTCGATATCCACAAACGGATCGCGGACGAGGTTATGGAGTTGGATAATCCAACCCTAACTTATCGCGAACGTGAAAAGCTGCGCGAGAAGCTGCTTAACGAAGTATTGACCTTGTGGCAAACCGACGAGTTACGCGATCGTAAGCCTACGGTTCTTGACGAAGTACGGAATGGAATGTACTACTTCCACGAAACGTTATTCGAAGTTCTTCCTGACGTATACGAGGAACTGGAGCGTTGTCTTGAGAAGTATTATCCGGAAGAGTCATGGCATGTTCCAACCTACTTGAGGTTCGGTTCATGGATTGGCGGAGACCGTGACGGCAATCCATCGGTTACTTCGGACATTACTTGGAAAACACTGCATATGCAACGGAACCTCGTTATCTATAAGTACGAGAATATCATTCGCGCGATCGGCCGTCAGCTGAGCTTCAGTACGACGATCGTAGACGTAACGGAAGAGCTTCTTGCCTCTATCCGCGAAGATAGCGCTAATGTAGAGCTTCGTACGGTAGAAGCTTGGACGAATGATAAAGAGCCTTACCGGGTGAAGTTAAGATACATGCTGCAGAAGCTGCAGAACATGAGAGAAGACGAATTCAAAGGGACTAAGCAGCGTTATCATACGGTTGCTGATCTTACGACGGATATCGAGATTCTCGACCGCAGCCTTCGCCATCATTTTGCGGATTATGTGGCGAACTCTTATTTGAAGAAGTTTATTCGCCAAGTGGAGCTGTTCGGCTTCCACCTAGCGGCTCTTGATGTGCGCCAGCATAGCAAAGAACACGAGAACACGATGACCGAATTGCTCGCGAAGACGGGTGTGACGGAAAACTACGCACAACTATCCGAGCAAGAGAAAATCGGGATTCTGAACGGTTTGCTGGAAAGCGCTAAGCCATTGTCGATTGAATCGATCGAATTGAGCGACTCCAGCAAAGAGTGCCTCAACGTATACCATACGATTTATAACGCGCAACAAGAGTTCGGTACGGGCTGCATCACCAGCTATTTGATCAGCATGTCCGAAGCGGCTAGCGATATCCTAGAGGTAATGGTATTCGCTAAAGTGGCAGGATTGTTCCGTCATAACGAAGACGGTTCGATTACTTGTACGTTACAGGCTGCGCCGTTGTTCGAGACCATCGATGATTTGCATGAAGCTCCGGCTATTATGGACACGTTGTTTAATCTTCCGGTCTATCGCGAATGCTTGAGAGCCATGGGCGATCTACATGAGATCATGCTCGGCTATTCCGACAGCAACAAAGACGGCGGAATGGTAACGGCGAACTGGGAGCTTCGGGTTGCGCTTAACGACTTGACCAAAACGGCTAAAGCACACAACGTTCGTTTGAAATTTTTCCATGGTCGCGGAGGCGCGCTTGGCCGCGGAGGAATGCCGCTTAATCGCAGTATTCTGGCTCAACCGCCGCACACGATTGGTGGAGGAATTAAGATTACGGAGCAAGGCGAAGTTCTTTCTTCCCGTTATTCCATGAAGGGTATTGCTTACAGAAGCTTGGAACAAGCGACTGGAGCACTGATCACGGGAGCTTACTTGTCCCGCTATCCTTCGCAAGAAAGCTCGATCGAGACGCAGTGGGAAGAGATTATGCGCGGCATTTCGATCGATGCGCAAACCAAGTACCAAGATCTGATTTTCCGCGATCCGGATTTCATGACGTTCTTCAAAGAATCGACTCCTCTTCCGGAAGTGGGCGAGCTGAATATCGGCTCCCGTCCTTCCAAACGGAAAGGCAGCGACCGCTTCGAAGATTTGCGCGCGATTCCATGGGTATTCGCATGGACTCAAAGCCGTTACTTGCTGCCAGCATGGTATGCTGCCGGAACGGCATTCCAAACATACGTGAATGGCGATGCTGCTCGTCTTGAGACTCTCCGCACGATGTATCGCGATTATTCGTTCTTCAGCTCCCTCGTCGACAACCTTCAGATGGCGCTGGGCAAAGCGGATCTTATGATTGCCCGCCAGTATGCAGGCATGATCGAAGACGGCACGATCAAGGATCGTATCTTCTCGCAGATCGAAGAAGAATACGCGAAGACGAAGGAAATGATACTGACGATTACGGGGCAAGAGGAAATTTTGGATAACGTGCCAGTTATTCAAGAGTCGATTCGCCTTCGTAACCCGTACGTTGATCCGTTAAGCTATATGCAGGTTCAATTATTGACTGAGTTGCGTAGCTTGCGGGCTCAGAACGAGGATGATGCCGATCTTCTTCGCGAAGTGCTCTTAACGATCAACGGAATCGCGGCAGGACTCCGCAATACGGGCTGATCTAATTGAATGAATGAGGGCCCGGTGCGCTAACCGGGCCCTTTTGCGTAAGAAAGTAGGTCTTACATGAACGGAACGAAGAAGCCATTGCTTGCGATAATACTCGTCCTTGCCGGCGCAGCGAGTTATGGCCTAGTAGCGGTGGTATTCAAAATAGCCGTTATCGATGGATGGGGCGTTAAGCAGCTCACCTTTCAACAAGTGCTCTTCGGTGCGGTATTGCTGTGGCTAGCGCTCGGCGTTACTCGATTAAGCAGGCAGGCGCAAGCTTTGACCGAGACCTGGAGAGCTTGGCTCAAGCTCGGATTAATTGGAATCGTCGGATTGTCGCTTACGACCGTATTTTACAATGAAGCTTTGTCGCGTTTGGATGCTTCTTTGGGGATTGTCTTGCTTTTTCAGTTTACGTGGATTACGATTCTGCTAGAAAGCATTCGCAAACGCAAATGGCCGACACGTCAGGAATGGGTTGCCGTTCTCTGCATAGCGATCGGAACTATACTTGCCGTTGGGCTTCTAGAGAAGGATTTTAGCGATATTGACGGGTTAGGCGTTCTCTTCGGACTACTGTCCGCCATTACGTACAGCCTCTTTTTCTTCTTAACCGGATTTCTTCCCCAGCAGTTGGACCCCATCGCCAAATCGGCGGTTATGTCGACGGCTTCGCTTATTTTCATCATGATATTGCAATCCTATAGCGTAATCATCGATAGCTTCAGCGCCCCTTTGATCGGTTGGGGGTTACTGCTTGGCTTTCTTGGTACTGCGTTCCCCTTTTTCTGCTTTAACTACGGGATTCCCAAGGTGGGAAGCGGATTAGCCGCGTTACTCGGATCGATGGAGCTCCCGGCAGCTGTCGTGGCGGCTTTTATTCTCTTGGACGAGCCTCTTACGTTAGGGCAGGGAACCGGCATTATCTTGATCATAGCAGGTATTATGTACGCACAACGCAAGTCTTCGGGGCCTAACGCAGCCGGAAAGGAAGGTGAGTCGTAACTTTGAAGCCAGCAGAAACGCGTCTGGCGCGTCTAGCCCGTAAAGGGGATCAGCGTGCGTTCGCGGAGATAGTGGATATGTACAAGGATAAGTTGTATCACCTCGCCTACCGGATGACGAGTAATCGCCAAGAGGCCGAGGATGTCGTACAGGAAACGTTCTTAAGAGTATACAAAAATTTAGACCGATACGATGAGAATCAGAAATTTTCCACGTGGATATATAGAATCGCTACCAACCTGTGCATTGACCGGCTTAGAAAAAGAAAACCCATATACTCCCTCGACGCGGAATCGTCGGACCATGAGGGGTTAGACGGGTACGCGATGCTTCCAAGCGATGATCGAACACCCGAGAGCGAGCTTCTTCTCTCCGAGACTCAAAGGCTTATACATGAAGCGATTGCGACGTTGCCGGTGAAGTATAAATCCGTTATGATTTTGCGGTATTTGCAAGAATTGAGCTTGCAGGAGATAGCGGACGTGCTGGAAATGCCTGTAACGACCGTGAAGACCCGAGTACACCGAGGTCGAGAATTCCTTAGGAAGAAACTGGAGCACAAGCTGTAATCGTTTCAACAAAAATAAGTGAAACCGCTCCGCTTCGCCGCACGTACTGTATAGAAGCATCGATGCGGGACTAAGTCACCGTTGAAGGAAGGGATGGCTGATATGAAGTGCAACGTCGCCGTCATGTATATGCATGATTATCTGGATGGGGACTTGGCACGCGAGGATACGAAACAGCTGCAACTGCATCTGAGCGAATGTCCATCGTGCTATACCCGTTATGAATCGTTAGAGCGAACCGATTCGCTCGTTAAGGCTTTACCTATAGAGAAGGCGCCGGACGAACTAAGCGATCGAATCATGAAGTCGCTTCCTCGCTCGCGCCGCCCTTCGGCATGGACATCGTGGGTTCGTCGTCATCCGGCGGTATCGGCAGCCGCGATATTCATGGTTGTCATGTTATCTAGCTTCGTGTCGATGTGGAACCAAAGCCAGGAATTGTCCATTTCCGGACCTGATCTGGAGCATGTCGTCATCGAAGGTAAGAAGGTCATCGTGCCGGAAGGCCAGAAAGTATCGGGAGATCTAACGGTCGTTAACGGCGATGTTCAAGTGCTAGGCGATCTGGATGGCAATCTGACCGTCATAGACGGCCATGTCACGGCACTAGCTTCGACCGCGCATATCGCGGGGGAGATCAAGACGATCGATCGAGCGGTAGATTGGTTCTGGTATAAGGTGAGTTCATTTTTCGGGACGTTGGCTTACGGATCGTAAGGATTCGACAAGGGTTGACACATTACGTGAAATCGTTCCGAAACGAACAGAAAAACCTCTCTGGACCAAAGAGAGGTTTTTTTGTGTAAATAACAGGATTTCTGGGGCACAGTAGAGAAAGATATAAGTATAGAAGCAATGCTGATATCCGACAATATTCGTCGAAACTATTCCAGCGCCGGGACGGGGGGGTCGCGTCTTGGACTATTTTGCCGGGCTGACATTTAAAAATTCGATTAAAGACATCGTCGATGTATTAATCGTGAGTTACATCGTTTACGTACTTATTAAGATGGTAAGAGGCACCCGGGCAGTTCAATTGCTTAAAGGGATATTCTTGCTTGTCATAACTTGGGCATTGAGTACATGGCTGAATTTGTATACGCTGAAGTGGCTCATGAACCAGATGTTTACGTTCGGCGTCGTTACGGTTCTGATCATTTTTCAACCTGAACTCAGAAGAGCACTCGAGCAACTTGGCCGGGGTAAGCTGTTTTCTCGTTCATCTTCAGAAGAGCAGGATGTTAGCCAACGAATTAACGAGGTCATTAGATCCGTTAATTATTTGGCGCAACGTAAAATCGGGGCTCTGATCGTGTTTGAGCGTAATACGGGACTGAATGATTATATCGAGTCGGGCATCAAGATGGAGTCGAAGCTTAGCTCTGAGCTTCTTAGCAACGTATTTATCCCGAATACGCCATTGCATGACGGAGCGGTTATTATTCGCGGCAGCCAGATTATGGCGGCAGGCTGTTATTTGCCTCTATCCGAGAATCCGTTCATCAGTAAGGAACTGGGCACTCGCCATCGCGCGGCGATCGGCGTAACCGAGGTGTGCGACGCGATTAGCGTTACCGTATCGGAAGAGACGGGACAAATATCTCTTGCCATTAACGGCCAAATCGTACGCGACATTAAGGAAGAGTCTCTCATCTCCAAGCTTTTCGCGGAATTGCGTCCGCAATTCAAATCCAAGACCACGGAGTGGGCTTTCTGGAAGCGAAAGGGCGGTGGCGACCGTGGATAGATGGTTAAATAACCCTACCGCAGCGAAGTTGGTCGCTCTTGCGCTTGGCATACTTATGTGGGCCGTCGTCCATTTCGATCCGAATGATACGACGCCTAATAACGTGTCATCCCTGTATGACACGAAAGTGATCAATGACGTTGTCGTACAGCCTTACGGATTAGATGAAAGAAATTACGTTCTGATCGGCATGGAGCCGCTAAAGGTCAACCTCACGGTCAAAGGAACGAGAAGCGATCTGAAGGCTGCGCAGACGAAAGATTATCAATTGAAAGTCGATCTAAGAACCGTGGGCGAAGGCCTGCATACACTGCAATTGGAAGAAAATTTGCCGAGAGGCATCTCTGTGGTCTCCATGTCTCCTTCCACGGTGGAAGTCAGCATAGAGGCGCTGCAGGTCAAAGAATTCGAGGTTGATATTAAGACGAAAGGTAATCCGGCCAAGGGGTATAAGGTAGGAACGCCGATCATTAAGCCAAGCAATCGGGTTCATCTTACCTTGCCTAAAAGTCAATTATCTAGCGTTGAACGCGTCGGGGCGACAATCGCGATCGATGGCGATAAGGAAACGATCAAGAACAAGAGCGTGAAGTTAGCGGCTTACGACAAGGATGGCAATGTGATTGAAGGAGCGATTATCGATCCTGCTGTGCTTGAAGTGGAAGTGCCGATCACGAATCCGTTCAAGACGGTTCCGTTGCAGTTCAAGCTTATCGGTCACACGCAGGCTGGAGTAAGCATTGCTTCCTTCAAGCCGGAAGTGGAACAAGTGACGGTATATGGACCGCAGGAAGCTCTGGATAAAATTGAATTCATTGAAGTCGACGTGAAGTTGGAAGATCTGAAGAAATCCGGGAAGGTGACGATCCCGCTGCAGATCACGCCACCGATTATCGAAATATCGCCTGCGGAAGTCAGTATCAACATCGAACTTCTGCTGTCAGCGACTAGAACCCTTGAAGGGCTGACGATTTCGTTACGCGGATTAGGCGAGGGATTAATCGCCAAGATCACTGACCCTTCGACGGGCAAAGCGGATATTACGATTCAAGCGGCTCCCGCTATCTTGGATAAGTTGAGTCCCGGAGATGTTGACGTGATTGCCGATCTGAGCGGACGAGGGCCGGGGATCTATAACATTCCGTTAATCGTCAATCTCGAGCGGTTCATGGAGCAGGCAGGCGGGACGAAGAGCATTACCGTAGAAATACAGGACGAAGCAGCGGCAACCCAGACGGGTACCGATGGCGAAGATGCCATAGGCGGCATCATCGTAGACCAAGACGGGGATCAGGGATCGTTTCCCCAGTAAGAGACGAAGGGGTAGAGTAGCAGTTATGGGGAAATATTTCGGAACAGATGGCGTGCGCGGAGTCGCTAATCAGGAGCTCACGCCAGAATTAGCTTATAAAATCGGACGTTGCGGCGGAGTCGTATTGGCGGGAAAAGCTGAGCGTCCTAAAGTGTTAATCGGATGCGATACGCGAATCTCCGGACCGATGCTGGAAAGCGCATTAACCGCGGGATTGCTATCTATCGGGGCGGACGTCGTGAAGCTAGGCGTCGTAAGCACGCCGGCGGTCGCTTACTTAACCCGCGTATTGGGAGCGGATGCGGGAGTTATGATCTCGGCTTCGCATAATCCGGTCGCGGATAACGGCATTAAATTTTTCGGCGGAGACGGGTTCAAGCTACTAGACGAGACGGAAGCGGAAATCGAACGATTGATGGATGCCGAAGAAGATACTTTGCCGCGGCCTGTTGGCGGGGGTATCGGATCAGTAACGACGAATCTCGAAGCCAAGTCGCAATATATGGATTACTTAAAAATGACCGTCGGAAACTCCTTCGCGGGCGTTAAGCTTGTGCTGGATTGCGCGAACGGTTCGGCATACGAGCTTGCGCCGGAAGTATTCCGCGCACTTGGCGCTGAGGTGTTCGCTTACGGGGCAGAGCCTAACGGTTTGAACATCAACGAGGGCGTAGGCTCCACGCATCCGGAGATGCTTGCGGCGAAAGTGAAGGAGCATGGCGCGGATCTTGGGCTAGCCTTCGACGGAGACGCGGATCGGCTCATCGCGATCGACGAGAACGGCGAAGAAGTAGACGGCGACTATATCCTCTGTATTTGCGGCGACGCTTTGCGTAAATCCGGTCGACTGGCGCATGATACGGTCGTCACGACGGTTATGGCGAACATCGGCTTCTTCAAAGCAGCGGAAACGCTTGGCTTACGCACGGCTAAGACCGCGGTAGGCGATCGTTACGTAATGGAAGAGATGGTTAACGGGGGCTACAACCTCGGCGGAGAACAGTCGGGTCACGTTATCTTCCTCGACTACAGCACGACGGGAGACGGAATTCTGACGGGACTACAGCTCCTCGACACGGTAGTCGGCTCGGGTCGCAGTCTTGGCGAGTTGAAGCAAATGATGCGCAAGTATCCGCAAGTGCTCGTGAACGTTCGGGTGGCGGATAAATCCCGCTATCCGGGAAATACGGCGATCGCCGATGCCGTAGCTACGGCGGAAGCGGCTCTGGGGGACAACGGGCGCGTGCTTGTGCGTCCATCGGGGACGGAAGCGCTGATCCGCGTTATGGCCGAAGGGCCGGAGCGGGAAGAGATCGAGCGCCACGTAGCGGCGATTGTCGATGTCGTGAAGGCGGAATTGGTTTAATGCGTTGACGGGTGGCGCTGGGAGCAGGGAATGCTGAGAAGTGCTGATAACGGTATCGCATCACTCTATAATGGAATATTAATCGCATTAAACAAGCTCCCGCTACTAAGAACGGGAGCTTGTTTGTTTGCGTGACTCTTTATGAAGGGAGCTCCTCGCCGAACTCGTTCACTCCGAGGGCGTGCCGTGCCATTACGAGATATTCCTCTAGGCCGGATTTCATGGCGAAGCTGGCGATGAGGACCGGGTAAGCTGCCATTAATTCGATAATATGGTCCTTCATTCGGGTCCACACTTTGCCGCCGGCTTGCTCATAACTTTCCAGTAAAACCGTCAAGCCGGACTCTCCGAACGTAGCGTAATAAATCGTAAAGTCGGTAGCGGGATCGGCGACTTCCGCCTCGGTCCAATCAAGCAAGCCGGTTACTTGGCCGTCTGAGTCCACAACGATATGCCCAGGATGAAGGTCGCCGTGAACGAGCGAGGAATGAGTCGGCCAATAGCTGTCTTCAGCCAACCAAGCTTGCCATCGCTGCCATAGTGTCTCGGATACTCCGAAGATGCGGTGGATTTCATCCATTTTGTTCGATAATGTGCGTCTAACTTCTCTAGGATTTTTCACCCTTATGCCTGCCTCGGTCGCGGCCTCGTGATCGATTCCATGCAAAGCGGCTAGCGCTTGCGCAAGCGAATCAACGAACAAGGCGTTGGGCGATTGCGGGTCAATGACCCAATCGTAGTTTCTCGCTTCCGGGTTCAGGGTAGCGGCAGGGGAACCTGGCAACAGCGGATAAGCGATCAACTCCGGCGTACAGATTTTCCAATCGGGGACGGCGACAGGAAGGTTTCCTTTAATAAGCTTAAGCACATTCCTCTCGTACGCCGCTGATACGACGACATCCGATCGTCTAGGTTCACGAATGACCCACGCCTCGCCATCGTCCGCTTGACCGAATAAAGCTAGGAAATCGAGCCCGGATTCGTTTATTTCTAAGCTAGCTGTCTCGATGATTAATCCATTTTGCCGAGCTAAATCCAATATACGTTCAATGTGAGTATTTACGGCCATTTGAAATCACCTCTCCAATTCCACTTATAGCCTACAATGACGGCATCTATGACAGGGCTTGAGTCCATCCCCACTATAACATTCGAGTCCGTGCGCATTCAAATAAACTGCCGATTGTGCGAGAAAACACCATGTAGAAGAATGTCATTTCCGAGGAAATAAAGGCGGAATGGTTGCAAGACAATTGCAAAACGAATAAGATAAGGAATAGATTCTAAAATAGAAGGGCAGGGTAGTGGAGAATAAGCAAGAATAGCGCCAGAACTTGTTGAATCTTGGAGTAACGCGGAAGGGCAACGATCAGGAACGGGAAAGCTGATCCGAGCGGCAAACTTTGGCGTGGCGACCTTGCAGGAGGCAAGTTGACGAGGTGAAGGTGTTCGGAATATTCGGCGGGGACCTTCCGGCTTATCATTGAAGCCGATAATCGGAGTACAAAACGCTCAGGGCAACCGGGCGAACAAAAATCCGATACGATGATCAAGAGTCACGATGAACCATTGAGAAATGTCCGGCGGCCTGTAACCGGTCGCGCGAGGGGCATAACGTGGGATGGTTGGGGGAGAGCGGAAACCCCTTATTCAAATACGGCTTGTGCCGCTCATTCGGCTTGGTTGCGGTCCTCTCGGAATAAACCTGAGAAACCAAAACGGAGGCTTATATAAATATGTGCGGAATCGTTGGATATATCGGATTTAGAGAGTCGCAGCCCATCTTGCTGGAAGGGCTTAAGAAGTTGGAATACCGGGGCTATGACTCGGCTGGAATCGCGGTTCAAACAGAGCAAGGCTTGGAAGTCACGAAAACGGTAGGCCGATTGGTCAACTTGGAAAATCGTCTAAGCGAAGAGCCGTTGCTCGGTACGGTCGGAATCGGCCATACCCGCTGGGCTACGCACGGTAAACCGTCGGACGTGAATTCCCATCCGCATACGGACAATACGTTAAAATTTTCCGTCGTGCACAACGGGATTATCGAGAACTACCTAGAGCTTAAAGAAGAACTGGTGCAAGCAGGCCATAAATTTCTGTCCGAGACGGATACGGAAATTATTTCGCATCTGATCTCCGTCGAATATGACGGCGATATCGTGAAGGCGGTACAGCGTGCGGTTAAGAAAATGCGCGGAGCGTTCGCGCTTGGCGTACTGACGGAGCATGAGCCGGATTGTCTGGTGGCCGTGCGTTACGCAAGTCCGCTCATCATCGGCGTGGGCGAAGGGGAGAAATATATCGCTTCGGACATTCCGGCGATTCTGGAGCATACGCGCGATATTTACATTCTCAACGACGGTGAAATGGCCGTTCTGACGCGTGATGGCGTAGAACTGCTCACCATTGAAGGCAATTTTATCTCGAAAGAGATTTTCCACGTCGATTGGGATTTGATGACCGCGGAGAAAGCGGGCTTCGATCACTTCATGCTCAAGGAGATTCACGAGCAGCCTAAAGCTTATCGCGATACGATGCTCGGTCGCATTAGCGAAGATGGCCGTTCCGTAGATCTGGCTGAACTGAAGATGACGGCCGAGCAGCTGAAAGGCATTAATCGGGTTCACATCGTAGCGTGCGGTACGGCACTGCATGCAGGACTTGTCGGGAAAAACGTAATCGAGAACTTGGTTCGCATTCCGGTCGAGACCGATGTCGCTTCCGAGTATCGCTATCGTTCGCCAATTATCACTCCGGAAACGCTTGTCATCGTCGTGAGCCAATCCGGCGAAACGGCGGATACGCTGGCGGCACTTCGCGAAGCGCAACGTTGCGGTGCTCGCGTACTCGCGATCACGAACGTAGTGGGCAGCTCGGTCGCTCGCGAAGCGGACGATGTCATTATCACTTTGGCGGGGCCTGAGATCGCGGTTGCTTCTACGAAAGCTTACTCGTCTCAGCTGATTGCTTTCTTCCTGTTCGGACTGTACTGGGCACAAACGATCGGTACGCAAGACGATGCTGCGGTTGCCAACGTTCTTGCTGCAATGCAGGCGTTGCCGGAGCAAGTAGAGAAAATTCTCGCGCAAGCGGAAGTGATCAAGGAAGTGGCGGAATCGATCTCTCATCACAGCAGCCTGTTCTTCATCGGCCGCGGCGTCGACTATGCGGTTGCGATGGAAGGCTCGCTGAAGCTGAAAGAGATTTCGTATATCCACTCCGAGGCGTATGCGGCTGGAGAGCTCAAGCATGGTACGCTGGCGCTGATCGAAGAAGGCACGCCGGTAATCGCACTTCTCACGCAAGAGGATCTGTACGAGAAAATGCTTAGCAACATTAAAGAAACGAAAGCCCGCGGAGCCGACGTTCTCGGCATCATCAACGAAGGGCATGAGGTAGAAGTGGCTAAGTCCGTAGATCGCCAATTCGCAATTCCTCGCACTTTGCCGTTGCTGACTCCTGCGTTGTCCGTTGTCCCGCTACAATTGCTTTCCTATTACGCTTCGCTAGCTCTTGGGCATGATGTTGATAAGCCTCGGAACTTGGCTAAGAGCGTTACTGTGGAGTAGGTTGAATTGAATTGTTCAGAGAATTGGTGATTAATTACAATAAAGTTAAGTTCTTCAAAAATAAACTAAAGTGTTGTTTCAATTGAAAAAGCTAGTACATTCTAGGTCGTTCTGAAAAGTCATTTTCAGGACGACCATTTTTATTAGTGAGGTAAATTAGGTGGAGACAATCGGCCTTAAGATGAGGGGTATTCGAAAGAAGCATAAAATGAACCAAATTGAATTTTCAGAGAAAATTGGGATATCCCAAGGAAGATTGAGTGAGATCGAGCAGGATAAAACGAAACCCTCTGCGGATACATTGATTCAACTTAGAAAACAGTTTAGTGTTGATCTAAATTGGCTTTTACATATTGAGTAACCACAGAAAATTTCACAATCACAATTGCAAGACTAAGTAACCAAGATACTGCGGTCTTATCATTAAACTAACGGGCAGGATTCTTAAAGGCTATAATGAACAATATGGTAATACATATTTGTTCTGGAGGTGTTATTTTGCTTAAATTTATGATCATTTGCCTTGCTGTTATATTTTTAGCTTTGCTTATATTTGGACTTATACAATGTAGGAAACATTCCTTTATAGCAGGCTTTTATTGCTTTCTCATCTTAATTGTCCTTCAAATATTACCTTATATTTATTCCCCTTTTATTCATAAATACATTGATTCATTGGATGGCGGTAACACTCCCATGGGAATGACTATTGGCGAATTAGTTGCTTGGACTAGTCTACTTCCTAGAATTATAGAAATTATTGCTTTTAGCTTTTTAGTTGTTGGATTATATCGAATGTGGAAATCCAAGACCATCAAGTCATGATCATCGCAGTTTATTCCACTAACGGGTACGATAGTTCAACACAAACATCATGAGGTCGCCGCGGGATCGATCGGGCGGTATCATTAAGCAATAGGGCAGGAAAAATAAAGTATTAGACTAGGAAAATAAAGTTGTAGACTGATTCTCTTGTGGTGGACTTTTTAATTTGAAAGTTCTGATTTTAGTCCACTGTGTAAAGCATGTGTTTTAGGGGGTAACTACAGGGTTAAGGGTTTAGAGCGGGTTCCCTGCGTTTATTACCCAGCATCTTCAATTAATAATGTTGTTAAGTTGGGTTTATTTAAGGGACAGAACTAGGAGGACGGAATATAAATGACCACGCATTTTGGGATAAAGCTACGCAATAAAGACGGTGGATTTAAACTAACTGCTGATAATTACATTAAGGTAAGGAATAAAGATATTACCCCCTCCCATGAGGAATTATGGGATAAGTGGGAGAAGGCATCTACCAATTTCGATCTTAATATGAAATACTTCAACTCCCTGTTTTGGGATAAATTTAATGAGGAATTGCGTAAGTTAGTAGATTCATATGCCTTTGACGAAATCACTGATCTCAATTCTGTAAACGAGATCAAAGGATTCTACATTATGGTTTTGGACGATTATTGTCAAGCTTATATTGGGATAGCTCACGATATAAAACGAAGAATAAAGGAACATTGGGGCAGCCAAATCCCACTGGATCGTCTTGCAGGGGCTATCGGAGTGTATTCACTGGCGATAGACTGCTTTAGGGCTTTAGACACTACGAGAGTATTTGTACGTCCTTGTCCTGAGTGTGATTTTATTAATTACCCTCTGCTATCCGGAAATCTTGAGAATCAGTTGGTAAACACGTTCCCTATAGATTATTGCTTAAATATGGGTATGGTAGGTACGAGAGAGGATGTGAGAGAAAGGTTAAGAAATCGTGATATAAGGATTTCAAAGGTTCGTGGCCAGTGATTATGAGAAGGAACTTCCAAGGTGTAAAGAAATTAGGTATCTACATTCCAAGGTTTAACATAGTCTATTTTTTATAATTCCAAGATTGATTCTTAGGCGATAAAAGAGGTAGCTACTGATGTTGTAGGCGCTAGATTGATCATGTGAATATAGTGCTTTTTATCAAAGTTTTTAAGGAAAAACCCCTCTAAAACCTCGTCATTACTGCATTGCTAGTCTATTACTTGGTTTATTACTCCCAGCCCTACGTAACAGATTAGTGGATCACGAAAATGATCTAGTTATTAAAATGGTTTATTCTAATAATTTTAGATTGTTCCCTGGTATTGGAGATGGCTCCCTTTGTACGGATTTTAAATATTCTTTAATGTCTTGGTTGGATGATTGTTTTAAGGATAAATGACTGTAATTGTTCTAGTTTTATGCGTTCACCACGTTTCTTCCGGTAAGGCTAGTAAAACACGACATTTGCGGTTTAGGCGACGAACACGAACATTATGTGTTACAAGGTCTGAGATTTGATTGATTGAGTCAATGGTGTGAAGTTAACGCTTATTAACCCAAAGCAGGAATATTGTAACCCTTCATTATAAAATTAAATCTGATAGATTAAATTAGAATAGGTGGTGCAAGATGAATCGTGATGAACAAAAAAGAAGGCTTGCTGAAGAACTTACAGATGTAACAAGTCAGAAAGATTCATTATTGTGGCATCTTAACGGAGAGCCAGATGAGCATGATGAGTATGAAGAGGATAGAGACCCGTATGCAGATGTAGATAAACTTCAACGTAAGGAAGACAAACTAAAGGCAGAAATAAGAAGAATTGAAATTGAAGAAGACAATGAAAAGAAAATCGCTAACTTTGATAGTGTAATTAAATCGCAATCGGCAATCATCGATAAAGAAAGCGAAGTAGATTTATTAGGGAGGTCTTCACAAGCTAATGTCATAGCACGGTTAATTGCCAATAAACAGACTGTTGCACCATTAGCTATTGGAATATATGGGAAGTGGGGTCGCGGAAAATCTACTTTTGTTCGATTAATTCAGAACAATTTAGATGAGATTAATAAAAAAATTGCCAAGAATGATTCAACTATAAGTGAATACAACAAATCTTATATAGTGGAATTTAATCCGACTGAATACGATGACCATAAATTGATATGGTACGCTATCCTCAAAGAAATGTATATGAAATACGATGCAGAAAAAGGAATTAAAGGAAGGATCGCATTTGCATTTAGAAATTTATTCTTCTCACCTAAAATCAGTAAATTGCCATACATACTTTCGGCAATATTGCTAGTATTAAACATAGTTGTTTGTGTATTGTTTTTTGGTAAATACGACTCAACCATTGAATTTATAGAAGAAAGTAAATTGTCCATCAACCTTTTTGCTACAGGATTATTTATTACAACATTTGTACAATTAATTGTTCCGTTCATTAAAAAAGTATTATTTATCATTAAACCACTGTCGTCAAAAGTGCTACAGCACATGCTTATTCCTGACTACAAGGCGAAATTGGGAACTCGGGAAGAAGTAAAACAATCATTAGACGATCTTCTTAAGATCTGGCTAAAGAAGAATGAGAATATTATTCTTGTAGTAGATGAACTAGATAGATGCTCAGAAAAAACGATTGTTGAGTTTTTCTCAGCTCTTCAATTATTTATTGCATCAGATTCCATTATTAAACTAATTTCAATGAATGAAGAAGTAGTCGCATTAGCATTAGCCAACAATAATCAATTCATTTTAAAAGATAGTGCAACTCGAGAAGATAAAATCGCATTTGGCCGCGACTATTTGAAAAAATATATATCGATCCCTGTTCATCTAAATAGGCATTCCAACTATAATCACTTTATAGAAACGTTACTTGGATCTGAATTAATCTTTTTTAACGAGGAAGAGAAACAAACTATAGCTAGGCTGATTAATGAAATAGCAAAAGTTATAGATGTCACTCCTCGTGAGATAAAAAGGATCATTAATTTACTGGTGTTATCAAAGGAAAATGTGGTGACTCGTTTTGGAGATTTAAAACATAAAATTACATATTTAGAGTATATAAAATGGTTCTTTGTATATTATTTCAATCCTAGGGCAGCAAAATTTTTTGTGGATAATATTAACAAGTCGATATACTATGAGCAATATAAATATATGGAGTTTAAACAGATGTATCCATTATTTTTGATTAGCAGCAAGGCAAAAGACGAACAAACCATTCGTCATTTAAAGACATATTTGGATATGAAGATTGAAGTAATTATCGCTTCAGACTACCTGATTCGAAAAAGCTTAACCTTGTAAGAATTTCGAAGACCGAATGCATGACCAATTATCTTTCTACTTTATTGGTTTTACAGGGGATGCTTACGCAACGTACAATGAATCTTCTCCAGTCTAACACTTTATTTTCTGTTGCAAGCTATTTGAAGTTATAATTACAAAAGTCAGTCTAAAACTTATTTTTCAAAAGCTGACGATTCATAAATTCAAAATCCGCGTCAAATCAACAACTCCAGTCTAATACTTTATTTTCTTCGTACAAGACCCCGCATCGGTATCTTTGAATCTTTACATCAGAGTTGGTATCTAGAAAGCTTTAAAGAAGTAAAGCAACAACTTGGTCGTTCCAAAGATAATACTTTGGGGCGACCATTTTTAATAAGTGGGTTTGTTATTATGGAGACTATCGGTATTAAGGTTAAATGGAGTAGGAAGCCTTTTCCTTTATGGTACAACAACATCAAACGACTATTTTTCGCTTTCATTGAACCATACCAACCTATACGGTGAAACACTTTGTTTATAATCCATATTGCTTGTAATTAAAGTTTTCAATACAACATTGAAACTTAAAGCATTGTCATCTGTTAATACAACAATCTGAGTATTTTTTAATGGGTTTCCAAATTGCCCTTCTAATGTTACTAGATGCGAATACCGCTGCATATCTTGTTTGTCAGAGCTGCTATCAAATAGAGAGTAATAACCATCACTGAAGAATAAATCACGAAAGAAAGGACTCGAGTTGTCTTCTGTTAAGAAACTAACCATACGAACAGCAGTATTGTTGCCTTGCGCTGCGGTTTCGACAAAGCTAGCCCATACTTCATTGTTTGCAATCACTACTGAATCTTGCTCAACAATATATCCGTCTTTCTTAGCTTCTTCAACGGTATAGTTCTTTGGCAGATTTGAAAAACCTGTATAGTTCCCATTAACATCAATTGAAAATACTAATGGTAGAACTTCCGTTGGTGTAATGGTTTCTGAAATTGATCTGCTAAGTGTATTAGTAACTGGTGGATTGAAGGATATGCCAAAAGGTATAAACCCGACAATGATTATTGCTGCAGCAACCAAATGGATTTTCTTAACTGGAAGCCGCGTTGCTAACTTATTGTGGCGATCAAAATCTATCCTCCTTACGATCTTTTGCAATCTGGCATTATTAACAAGTGATTGCTTCAATCCTCTTTCAATATCCATGCGGTAGTCCGTCATATCATTCCACTCCTCTATAATAATGTTTTGAAAACTTAAGCCTCGCATAATGAAGACGTGATTTAATCGTCCCCTCGGGCACACCGATTGTCTGAGCGATCTCCTTTTGTGACATGTCGTGATGAACAAATAACACCAACACTTCACGGTACTTCACAGGCAATTTCATTACAATTTTCCAGGCATTATTCATCTCGATTTGTTCAATGGCTTCTGTCTCGGCAGATGGATAGGAATGTTGATCTGACCATTTATCGATTGAAAAGGTTTTCCTGATAAGCCATTTTGATCTGCTATTGTAGGCTGTGTTCCTTGTTATGCTGAGCAGCCACGTTTTCATTGATGAACCACCCCGGAATGTCTGCAGTTTTTCAAGTATCTTGATAAAAACGTCCTGAAGGATGTCGTCCGCGATCTCTGGTTTGCCCACAATCGAGAATGCATAATTCCATAAGTCGTTCCCATACTTTTCCGCAATATGTTGTATAATTTCGTTCTTTGGATGTCCATCTGATAAATGCTTCAAGTAATCAAATTCCGAGATAACATTCACCCCCCTCATATATTAGACAATTCTTATTATTAATCCGTTCAATTAATTTTGACTGCGTTTAACACTGTGCAAGAAGGATTCAATGCAGTCTACAGTGCCTTTAACGGTTTACAAGAACTAACAAAAAGAACTGACGCAATATTTGAACTGGAACAATTCCAGAATAAGATAGGCGCTTTAAAAACAACAGATAATAAAGTAATTGCTCAAGGACTATATGTTGAAGTTTTGATTGAAAGTGTTAGTTCTCAAAGTCTTATAAGTTCAAATAGTGTCGTTACTCCATACTTTACTAACAGTTCTGTAAAAACCCCTAAAGGTACTAGTGTGTCAACGTTTAAAGATCTAACTTGGGCAGATCATGGTATAACGTCGGCTCAGGCAACGGCGAGTCAAGCTGCATTGGTAGCAGCGTATCCAAATGCAACCGTTGTGAGTACTCAGAATCCTAGTTATAATTGTCACTCATATGCATGGTACTCAACAAGTACGTCTAACACTCATTGGATGAATAGCGCAAGTTCATATAGGACAGATGGTAGTTATACCAGTGGAACGGGACAAGCCGGAAGTAAAGTGGATTACGGTGCAGCAGATCACTCTGGCATCGTAACTGGTGTTAGTGGTTATAATGTAGGCGTTAAATCAAAGTGGGGATTCAACGGAGTGTTTCAACATAATTATAATGACTGTCCGTATGTGATGGGAGCTTACAGTATTACTTTCTGGAATTGATCTTAAATTAAATATTTTAAATTCCTTTTTCTAAACGAAACCGTGATCCGGAGGAAGGATACTTTGAATAAAGTGCCTTCTTTCGGATTAAAGTTTCAATGCAAGGTCAGGGGACTTTATTTTGAAATCTTATTTGAAAAGAAAACGATACAAATCGATTTCTAAACAACTTTATTGTCAAGAAACATCAATAAATTTTTGTTTTTCGAAAATAAATACAATAAAGTTGTTTCAATTGAATAAGCAAGTACATCCTAGGTCGTTCTGAAAAGTCATTTTCAGGACGACCATTTTTATTAGTGAGGTGTATAGGATGGAGACAATCGGTATTAAAGTGAAGGGTATTAGGAAGAGGCATAAAATGAACCAAATAGAATTCTCGGAAAATTGGGGCATCCCAAGGAAGATTGAGTGAGATCGAGCAGGATAAAACGAAGCCCTCTGCGGATACATTAACGGGCAGTTTAATACAGCCGCAAGGTTAAAATTTATGTTGCAAAAATTCGTGTTCATAAATCGCTTGAATCCTTTCCAGAACTTTCAGCGCTTGGTCTTTAAATTTTAATTCCGCAACCTGGCCTTTCAGCAAAAACACGCCATTCTTATTCCGGTGTTCCCCGAGAGCCCCTTCATACAGCTTGTTGGCGCCGTGAGTAGGCGGTGAGAAAAATAGCTTCATTAATATTTCAACCAAAAGGGGTAGTCCGGATTGTTTCCCTTTCCTTAGCGTATTGTTGCCACCTGGGTCAACGCTTCGGATCTTGATGTCGTCCTTGGCAAGCTGTGACGCGATGGCCTGAGTCCACAGCGAAAGAGCTAGCTTTGAAGTGGCGTAAGGACCAATCAGCTTGCGGAAGGTTTGGGGACGTTCCAGGATTTCGATAGCAAACTTTTTCGTAAATTTTAGCGCTGAAGATGAGGTGTTGATCACCGTTTTTAAGCGACCGATTTTTAGGAGCTCCTTCAACTCCATCAGAATAATATACGGAACGACCGTCAACAGCTCATAATGCTTCTCGCGTCCTTGTTTCGAATAGCTCAGCTTGGGAAAGGAGCCTCCGGCGTTATTGAACAAAATATCGATCCGTTGCTCTTTGCTTTTGATATCTTCTAAAGTAAGTCTCAAGCTGGCATAATCGGCAAGATCATCTATTTTATAAATTCGAAGCGATCCACTCTTGACCGCATTTTGGATGCGCATATCGTCCGCCGGAAAGTCGGAACGGTTCAAAGCAACCACCTGCCAGTCCTCCGACAGCAATTTTCGGGTTAATTCCAACCCGATCCCGGCGCTTGCGCCTGTAATCAATGCGATATGTTCACGTGGGTTCATGTTCATTGTGCATCTCCTCCTGATATCGGGATATTTGCTCTGATAGCTCACATTCTATAACTTGAAGTCGACTCCAAGTCAAGGCGCGAAAACAAAGTTTTTTCCTAAGGATAAGAGACTTGACTTGGAGCTAGCTCCAAGATGTATAATGCACAAAAAACAATCTCCGGGAGGGAACAGGATGAAGGAAGAGCAATCCTTTACGATAAAGCAAACCGCCGAGGAAACCGGAATTACTGAGGATACGATCCGTTATTACGAAAAGATCGCGCTGCTGCCTCGTGCAGAGCGGAAGGACAACGGGCACCGCATCTACCGACAGGAGGGCATCAATATGATCCGGTTGATAGCATGCATGAAAAAAACGGGGATGCCGCTAGAGGAAATGAGGCCATTTTTGGCAGTCTCCGCCGATACCGATCCCGCGGAATATCCCGAACTGGTGGAACTCTTAAGGAGCCACCGGAAAAATATTGTCAGCCAAATCGCCTCGCTGCAGCAGGTCGTCGATTTTATCGACATGAAGCTGGAGGAGGGGAGATACCGACGGGACTGCTCGGATGAGGGTCTAGATGGCTTATTAGAGAAAAGAATGGGAGAACCGAAACCAAAGCCCGTCTCACCCGTTGAGATGAGTTATTTTTCCGTGTCAGCCAAAGCGGGCAAGTCACCTGCCTCCGTATGATAAGCTCGCAATAAGCGGCTACTTCCTCGTACAAACTATGTTCGCTGCAAGTCCCGATAACTCGTTCATTGAGTTGTAATCGGTCACGATAAGAGATGCGATGGAGCAAAGTACATCGCATCTCTTTTTTATGTGCTTATCCCAATCGTAAATTAGTAGGGGCTAGATCGTAAAGTTGTGCATGTCTGCGCAAGAAGCCCGGACTATATTTGAAGCGTAGGATATTAATTTGATACAGGGAGATGGAAGAATGTCCACATTCAAATTTTCGGTAGGACCTTGGAACGTTCACAACGGGGCGGATACTTACGGTCCTGCGGTGAGAAGCGAGATTGATATTGAAGAAAAAATGAAAACATTCGCCGATATGGGATTCAGCGCGATTCAATTTCACGATGATGATGCAGTGCCCGGCATGAACGAACTAAGCGATGAGGAAATCAAATTAGAAGCAAGAAAGATGAGAGCGCTGCTAGATAAATATAATCTTGTCGCCGAGTTCGTTGCACCGCGATTGTGGATGGATCCGCATACGATTGACGGAGGATATATGTCGACCTCCGAGAAAGACAGAGAGTTCGCGCTGTGGCGCTCGTACCGCTCGATCGACATTGCTAATGAATTGGGGTGCGACAAGATCGTATTGTGGTTGGCCCGGGAAGGTACGCTCTGCGCAGAAAGTAAAAGTCCGGTAGAAGCAACTAAGCAACTGGTTGACGCGATCAATAAAATGCTCAGCTACGACAATAATATCAAAGTGTTAATCGAGCCTAAGCCGAATGAACCGATCGACAGAAGCATTTGCGGCACGATGGGCCACGTTCTGGCAGTGTCCGCTGCGACGATTGATCCTTCGAGAGTTGGCGGACTCGTGGAGTCGGCGCACGCCGTATTGGCCGGCCTAGATCCCTCTCATGAAATGGGGTTCGCGATGGCATTGAACAAACTATGGGGCGTTCACCTGAATGATCAGAACGGCTTGAAATTTGACCAAGACAAAAGCTTCGGCGTAGAGAATCTTCGTCAGGCTTTTAATCAAATCAAGATTCTGAAAGAAAATAACTACGGTTCAAACGGCGAGTATGTCGGCCTCGACGTTAAGGCTATGCGGACGACAGTAGATAAGGACAGCTATAAACATCTAGAGAATAGTTTGAAAATCGTGAAAGCCTTGGAAGACAAGGTAAGCCGTTTCGATTACGAGTTCCAAAAGAAATGCGTGGAAACGCGCGACTTCGAAGGACTTGAAATGTATGTCATGAATTTGCTGATGGGCATCGAGTAAGGTTGTCTATAAACCGACAATCGATCTTTGCTTGTACTTGCTCAAGATTTCCAGACTCGCTTGATCCGTGTAAAAATATTGATCGCTCGATAGGTTCGGAATCGGATGATCTGAATTCAACGGAAGTTCTCTCTCTTTATACTGCTTCGGCGTACATCCGAAATGTTTGAGAAAGAGGTTATTTAAGTAACGGGCATCCGAGAATCCGCATTCGAGGCAAATGTCGATTAACTTCATATTGGTTTGCACGATGAGTTGCTTTGCTTTCTCAAAACGTATCTGATTTAAATACTGCTGGAAAGTCGTATTCAAATTTTCTTTGAAAAAGTGCGACATATAGGTCAGCGAGAGGTTCTCACTTTCCGCGATCGTCGAAAGCAGTAATTTACCGGCGTAATTTTCTTCAATAAAGTTTACGATGCGGTTGACTCGGTGAAGTCGTTGCAAGTTATGCGCGCGCTCTTCCTCGCTGATAAGTCGATAGGGCACTGTATGCAGCAATTGATAGAATAATTGGTTGAGTAAGCTGATATTCATGAACTCATAGCCGAGTTTCTTATCAAAATAATCGAATGACAACTGAATAAGCAAGGAATATACCAGTTGTAATTGTTCGCTTGGAAGAAACTCGGTCAAATTGGATTTGTCGAATACGACATTCGCTAATGACGGGAAATATTGTCCGCAAAATTTCGGAGAAATTTGTAAAGATAAAATTAATGCGCCACCCTGATCAGCGCTCAGTTCATGAGGTTGTATGGGATTAAATAAAATAATGGATTGTTTGGTCAGATGATGATGTTCTTTCTTGGAGTTAACCGTCAATTGGCCCTCGAGCAATAAACACAGCTCAAAATCGTTGTGCAGGTGCGAATTGCGATAGGTTAAATTTACGAGAAACGGATTCAGGTATTTGATTCTTGGATGCTTCACGATTTCATATTCATTGTCCATGGGAATCCTCCAAGCAGACGAGACATTAGGATAAGTTTAGCATGAAAACTCATAAGTGGAGGCACTACAGTGACGAAAATTTCCGTACCTTATCCTCTTATCGTAGGTGGTCATGTATGTCTGGACATCATTCCCGCCGTTCAAGGCCGAGGATTTCAGATGGTGCCGGGAAAGCTTGTTGACGTCGGGCAAGCTGTTCTTGCCACGGGAGGAGCCGTTGCGAATACGGGACTTGCGTTGCATCGGATTGGCATTCCCGTGCAATTGATGGGCAAAATCGGGAACGACATCTTAGGTGAGGCGATTCTCTCCATCTTTCGCAAAGAACATGCCGACTTAGGAAACGGGATGATTATCGCCGAAGACGAATCCACCTCGTATTCCATTGTCATCAGTCCGCCGGATACCGATCGCATGTTTCTTCATTGCACGGGGGCGAACGATACATTCAATTCCGAAGACGTCAAGACGTCAACGCTGGCGAGCGCGGGGTTGTTTCATTTCGGTTATCCGCCGCTTATGCGTCAAATGTATCAGAATGACGGCGCAGAAACGATTCGACTCATGCGAAAGGCGAAAAATGCGGGTGTCACCACTTCGCTTGATCTGGCAAAGCCGGACCCGGATTCCACGGCAGGACAATTGGATTGGAACCCTATATTAAAAAAAGTGTTGCCGTATGTGGACTTATTCTTTCCAAGCATAGAAGAAATTCTGTTCATGCTGAGGAGAGATCAATATGAGGCGATGCTGGAGCAACATGGAAGCGACCGGCTGATCGAACAAGTGGACGGAGATCTGCTCAGAGATCTTTCGTCGGAGCTGGTTCAAATGGGAGCGGCTGTCGTCGTCTTGAAATTGGGCGAGCACGGTCTCTATATGAGAACTACCGCTGACGAAGCGAGATTATCTCAAACCGGTAAATATGCACCTCTAAATAAGGATAAATGGGCAAATCGCGAGCTATATATTCCTTGTTTCCAAGTTGGTGTTGCAGGCACGACGGGAGCCGGCGACTGCACGATCGCGGGTTTTCTTGCGGGTTTTGCTCAACGGTTGTCCCCGGAAGAAGTGCTCATCGGAGCCGTGGGCATCGGTGCGTGCAACGTGGAGCAGCCAGATGCGACTAGCGGTATTTTACCGTGGGAAGCAGTACAGGAGCGAATATCGGTAGGTTGGCTCCAGTACGTCCCGAAGCCGTATCTCTCAGAATTTAAGCCAATCCCAAATCCAAATGTCATGGTTTATCAGAGGCCAAGAGATTAGTGCGAGTTTATAGTATGTTGCTGCTATTAAACAGGAGGGAATTATATGTATCGTAAACCGCGTCAAAATCGGATGTTTAGCGAGCAAGGAAAGTGTTTCGATGTTGCCATCGACCATGGATTTTTCAATGAGTATTCGTTTCTTTCGAGTATCGAAGATATGAAGAAAGCGGTTCAAACCATCGTTGCGGCAAATCCGGATTGCGTTCAACTCAGTTCCGGCCAAGCGCGCTTGCTGCAAGAGATCCCTGGTAAACAAAAACCCGGACTTGTACTGCGGACCGATGCCGCCAATATCTATGGAACGGAGTTGCCGCAATTCTTGTTCAGCGAATTGGTGAGCAATGCTGTCGAACAAGCTGTCGTCCTCGACGCAGTCGCCGTGTGCGTGAACTTGCTTCTTCTTCCAGGCCAACCTGAGCTTCATCATCAATGCGTTCGCAATATCGCGCTGCTCAAGACGGAATGCGACAAGTACGGCATGACACTCATGGTTGAGCCGCTCGTCATGCTTCCGAACGAAGTGAAGGGCGGATATATGGTGGATGGCGATATTCAGAAAATCGTACCTTTGGTCCGTCAAGCCGTCGAACTCGGCGCCGATGTCATTAAAGCCGACCCGTGCGACAACGTTCAGGAATACCACAAGGTCATTGAAGTTGCTTCAGGTATTCCTGTTCTTGTACGCGGGGGCGGAAGAGCGAGCGACGAGGAAATCATTAACCGAACGGTAGAACTGATGAATCAGGGAGCATCCGGAATCGTATATGGACGGAATGTCATCCAGCATCCGACCCCGGCGAGGATGACTTCAGCATTGATGCAAATTGTCCATTACGGCGCTACGGCAGAGCAAGCGCTTAGCATTCTGAAGGGAGAACTGGCGCAATGAGCAGAAAGGCGATTCGTTTCGGGGTGATCGGTTGCGGTTTGATGGGCAAGGAGTTCGCCAGCGCGGCAGCCCGGTGGTGCCATCTTACGAATGTAGACTTCGAGCCGCGCATCGTTGCGGTATGTGATGCCAATCCGGCGGCTACACAGTGGTTCAAGGATCATTGCCTTCCGTCGAGCGCGCATTTACCGATTATCAAGATATGCTCGCGGAGGGGTCCGTTGATGCCGTATATTGCGCGGTTCCTCATAACCTGCATGCCCAGATCTACATCGATATCATTAAGTCAGGCAAGCATTTGCTTGGCGAGAAGCCGTTCGGCATTGATCTTGAAGCCAACCGTGCCATTCAAGCGGTTATCGACGCTCATCCGGAGGTCATTGTGCGCAGTTCCTCAGAGTTCCCGTTTTACCCTGGAGCTCAACAGATCGTTCAGTGGGTGAAGGAAGGGCGTTTTGGCAAGATCATCGAAGTAGAGGCTGGCTTCTGGCATTCGAGCGATTTGGATCCGACGAAACCGATTAACTGGAAGCGGCGGGTCGCAACGAACGGCGAGTACGGATGCATGGGCGACTTGGGATTGCACGTGCTGCATCTCCCGCTTCGATTCGGCTGGAAGCCGACCAGCGTAAGGGCATTGTTGTCCAAGATCGTGAACGAACGACCGGATGGAAAAGGAGGGACGGCTCCTTGCGAAACGTGGGATAACGCGATACTCGCATGCAACGTTAAACAAGAAGACTCGAGTTTTCCGATGCTGCTATCCATGAAACGGATCGCGCCCGGACATGCCAACACATGGTTTATTCGAATTCAAGGTACCGAGTTTTCTGCTGAATTCTCGACCAAGAACCCGAAACAGGTAGCCTCTCTGCCGTATGTACCGGGCGGTCAGCAGGCCTGGCATGTCGTGGATATTCCTTACAGGTCATCTTACGAAACGATCACAGGAGGCATTTTCGAATTCGGTTTTTCCGATTCCATTCTTCAAATGTGGGCTGCATTCTGTGACGAAGTGGCGAATGGCAAAGCGATGACACAATCCTTCCATTGCGCCTTGCCTGAAGAGGCGGCCGACAGTCATCGTCTCTTCACGGCCGCGCTCGAATCGGAGCGAACCGGACAAACCATTTCGATGAATTGGTAGATTATCATGCGATCTGCGCGGTGGCAGCCAAGGACTTATCTTTAAGTCCTTGGCTGTTCGCAACTAATAAGCAAGATAGTTTATTCCCATTCAAACTTTCCCAGAAGCTCTCCTTGCAGTCTATACCCCGTCCTTCTCCGAAACAAGAAGCCGGCACAAAACGTAATTGTTGATCTGTGATCTTACTGGCATTTTTGGGGATAAAATATACATGATTTAAGTGGATCAAGACAGAGTCCTGCACTGATTCGAGCTGACCTCATCTGGAATAAAAAGTGATCGCGCAAATAGGATAAGGGGCTAAATGATGGACAAAATACACTTGATTCTACAACAAAGGGGGCAACTTTTTCATGGGAATTCTAAGCGGTAACCCAAAAGATGAGCCAATGCATTTCGGTGAAGTATCCAGTGTATGGACAGCTTCTACTGCAGCTAAAGGAGCGATTTCTTTTTATCAAGCCTATTTAAATCACACCGGTGACAAGGACCTAAGGGAATTGATTGAAGACTACATTGATCAAGCAAAACAAGAAGTAAAAGAACTGGATGAGATACTTAATGCGAATGGAATAGCTCCTGCTCCAATAATGGCTGACAGACCAAAAGCCAATCTCGAAGATATTCCTGTGGGTGCTCGTTTAGCTGATCAGGAAATTGCTGCTGCGATATCTGCCGACACAGCAATGGGTCTTGTTGCTTGCACACAAGCAATGGCAATGTGCATTCGCGAAGATATCGGCGCATTGTTTGCAAAATATGCTGCCGCAAAAACGGTACTTGGTGGTAAAACCCTTAGAATGCTTAAGGATAAAGGTTGGTTAGTTCCTCCTCCATTACTTGTCAAGAGACCAGAAACAGTTACAGTTTAAACGATGAAAATGGCAAAACAACTTAAGATCGGGTCGATGTAAAACTTACAAAAGTAACTCGCTTAGCTTAGTGCTAGCGGGTTATTTGAATTATTAGGGGTATGATTTGACGAACAAATGATTCGATTGTTACAATGTCCCCATCCAAAAGGAAAAGGATGAGGACGATGGTTCGTCGTTTGAAAAGGTTTAAGAATGTTGCTACTGCATTAAGCTTCTAAGTAGAAAATGATATCTATTACTTAGAAGCGAGGGAAAAGAATGAAACAACAACGATTTAACCACTGGTCTGAAATTAAGTATCTAAAGGATATTGTCACCAACCCAATGATTGAAGTAGGGGACTACTCCTACTACTCTGGTTATTACGATAATCACGATTTTGAAGACGGGTGCGTCAGATACCTTTGGGGAGATGAAAAATCAAGAAAGTTATTTAACCCCATCGAAGACTATGGTTGGCATTTAGATAAATTGGTTATAGGAAATTACGTATGCATTGCAAGCGGAGTAATTATTTTAATGGGCGGAAATCACAATCATCATCCTGAATGGATTACCGTGTATCCGTTTGTGGAGCAGATTGAAACCTCTTACGAACCAAAAGGGGATACAATCATCGAAAGTGATGCTTGGATTGGCATGAATGCAATGATTATGCCCGGCGTGAAAATAGGTGAAGGTGCCATTGTTGCGGCAGGATCGGTTGTTGTAAAAGATGTCCCGGCCTATACGATAGTTGGCGGCAACCCTGCTAAAGAGATAAAGAAACGCTTTACAGACGAAGAGATCGAAAAGTTAAAGGAAATGCGTTGGTACGATTGGGAACGCGAGAAAATTGAACGAGCCAGTCCTATCCTCTCAAGTTCTTCTATTAATCAATTATATGACTTTTATGTAAGGGAAATAAAACCATAAACCATATAATCACCTCATTGAATAAAAAGCAGCGGTAGTCTAGGACTTTATTTTCTCGTCCAGGCTACCGCTGTTTCTATACTTATGCAAGACGACTTCCGGCTGCGGAAAACCCTTGGTTTAGCCTGCTATTGACAAAGGGTCAGCAGGTTATGCGCGGCGGTTTCTTCTAAGGATCGAATGGCCTTTAGTCGATCTTTTAGTGCATTGAGATTATCCGGATGAATAGATTGACCGGAAGCATCCCGCATTTCTAGCATATAGTAGCTTTTTCCTTTGAAAATGCCCCATTCTTTTTGAATCTGAGTATATAGCGAAATAAGCTTATCCGAATCCCCGGTCTCTACTAAATGGTTCTCTTGCAAAAATCGTATTAACTCTTGATTTCTTTTATGGACTTGCTGTAAGGATAAAAGCTGTATTCCGAAAATACTTTTGTCTTGAATGCGATTATAGATTTCATCCAACTCGCTCCCGAAATGATCAAAAGACGATAATCCGGAATGGTAGTATAAATCATGCTCTTCCTTATAGATCGTCCGATCTTCCAGAAGACTGGTCGCCATTTGCTTGGCTTCCGTTAACGGAATGGTTTTATTTTCGAAGAAGTTGACCAATACGTCCCGATTTCGGGTTTTGCATAAGGTGACCGCAATTTCTTCGTCGTTTCGGACGAAATGTTCGAAGGATCTTTTGACAGCGCTATAGGGGAGAGCGTAATATTCGTTGATTCCGGGATTTACGCAGTCCTCGATCGCGTAGAAGTAGTCTTCTTCATCATTATAACCGTGGATGAACACGGGATGAACCATATGCGTAACCCCGGATTCCCTGCCGCTCGGATAGAAGTAACGATCAATTTGAAGGAAGATGTAGAAATCTTCGCGAAGTGCGTTTTTGATAAACTGCATGAACTCTTGGAAACGAATGAGCTTAAAATGCCTTTTCTCCATCTCGATCAACTCGTTCATGATGTCGAAGGAGTAATCGGTCCCTGGCGTCATGAATCCTTCGGTTATCATTTTTTCCTTGGCTTCCGCGGAGTTGTAGTACTGGTCAAAAACCATTTTGATATATTTCACTTGCAAGTAGAGCGTGATTCGTTTGAAGGATTCCTCTTCGGCTATCAACATGGCAACCAAATTGTTATTGATGCAATCGAGCCAGATATCATTGTACGGTTGAATTTTCAACGTTTTTTTATCCAATGCCCTCATCTCCATCTACAGGATGTTGTCCAATCCCATGAGCCCTTTTGAACTCCCGAATATGCTCCATCGCTTTCTTCTGCCCTCCGGCCTCCCGCAAGGTGGTACCGATTCTGGCGCTGTTGATCCGATAGGATTCATCGCGCAGCAGCTCCGTAACGGCCTCCCGCAGTTCTTCGGCCGTTAAGGTCTCTTTGTTCAACTGCTTGCCCGCACCCAGCGCGGCAACGCGATCGGCTACGATCGGCTGATCGGCGGCCATGGGGATGACCAGTAAGGGAACCCCGTTGTATAGCGCTTCGTTCACGCTGTTCATGCCTCCATGGGTGATAAACAGATCGGCCTCCCTCAGAATCTGCAATTGCGGAATGAACGGGATTACCGTGATGTTATCCGGAATGCTTCCAAGCGCTTTAATGTCGATTCGATGGCCAACGGATAGAACGGCGAGGATATCCAAGGAAGCTAATGCTTCCAAACACATCCGAAAGAACGCGTGTACATTATTGAACATAGTACCCATTGAAATATAGATCAACTGCCGTTTTTCCCTTTGCTTCAATGGGAGAAGGGATCGTTCATGGCGCTCGGAGAGAATAGGTCCGACGAATCGATAATGCGCTGCCAAGGTTTCGCTTTGGGGCTGGAAATATTCGGACGTGAATACGAGATTCAACTGGCCTTCATTAAAAAAAATACGGTTAATTTCTATTTTTCGATCGATGGAGTAGGCAGTCCAAATTCTCTTTGATAGACGAGAGAACTCTTTCATGAGCAAGAGATTTTCTTGTAGCCTCGTTTGCTCTCTCGAGTTGTCCGCTAGTAACCGTTCGGCGAGAATAAACGAAGTGCAAGTCGCGATATTAGGGATGCCGAGCCAATCGGCTGCTACCGTCCCGCATCCGTACATGGAATCGTGGATCACATAATCGAAACGATATTGCCGGGCTAAATCTCGGATACAGGGAAGAAGAATATCATAAGACGATAGGATGGTGAGCACGAGCGACAAATAGTTTTGATTGCTAAGAAAAGGATCTTCTCGACGGAGAAAATTTTCATAAGCGACGAACGTCGCGCCTATCCGCTCAAGCTGTTCGCGATACTCCTCGCTGGATACGTAAACAACATGTTCCCCTTCCGCGATGAGTTCCTCCACAATGCCCAGAGTGGGATAGACGTGGCCGCTAGCCGGTCCATTTAGGAACAATACGGTCGACATTACTCGGCTCCTTCTCTGCAAGGGATTGCATTTTTTTGGAACGCCTGAACTGTAATGGAGTCATGCCGGAAGCGGCCTTGACCATGCTGGACAACCGGCTTGGATTCGTAAATCCGACCAATAGGCAGATTGCTCCCACGCCCATATCCGACTGCTCCAGAAGCCGTAACGTATGATAGACTCGCAATTGATTTAAGAACCGAATAGGCGATACCGAGAAGATTTTGCTGAATTCCCGGCAGAAATAATTGGAATTGTACCCGATGGCACCTGCGATATCCTGCAAAGATAGCTGAGGATCGCTCATATGCTTTTTCATATATCGGGTTGCGTAGAGTATAGCGCGCGCGCCTCTTAACCCCTCGGAGTGGCCTTTCTTGGGTATGGCCGGATCCGGTTTCTGTTCATTGCGCAGATCGTCGAGCAGTTCGGCAAGCAATGAAGTAATCGCGATGGAAAATCTGACTTGCCGCTGCCGAAAGGCAGGCTGATGGGCGAGGGAGGACAGCATGGTTAGGATATCGTGGGCATAGGAGGAAACAGAAATTCGCAGCGTCCTCTTCTGTGGCATGGTGCCCTGCATGGATGTCAGGAACGAAGAATAAAAGTCAATACAGCAATGCGGACGGGGAAGTTCCTCTGCTCTAAGGCGAATATGGGGCGCAACGAGGGTAACGCAAATTACGGCTTGGTCGTTTGCGTCCGTATGCCAGATCAATCGATAGTTCGAACTGGCGTCTTCCTTGATAGAGGAACGAAAGTCTATGAAATGTGCAGGAAGCGCTTTCTCGAATTGCGGCATCATAATCGATCTCTCCCTATGACAAACATCTCAAGAAACCTCTAATTTCTGAAGAATCGACGATTGTTCTTGAAAACCCTACCAAGTAAAATTTTAGGTGAGTGGATTGTTGGATAGTAACTAATGTACCATACTCTGTTTTATTTGATAAGAGGTACCTCCTATGCTTGAAATTGACAACCGAAAGTATGACGGGAACGAATTTCGCTTATTGTTCGATCGAATGGGACAAGCGGAGCCTTATCGAAATCCGGAAGGAAAACGGTATGCGCTCTGTCTGAAGAATGCCTTTGAACTGTTGGGTGCCGTGATTTATCTTCGCGATCGCGGAGGTTCCGCGTTGCTGATTCATGCGGATACTCCGTTAGAAACAGCCGGCGAATTGGCCAGGAACGGCGATTGCTCGTATCTGCTGTACGGGAATTTGGAGACGGTTATCGTTGTGAGCGTCTCAACCGTCCCCTATGAACCTTCGGTTCTGCAATACAGTTCGGGTACGACGGGAGTTCCCAAGCTGATTGCCCGTTCCTGGAAGCGGGTCGATGACGAGGTTGAGCACTACAATCGTTTGTTCGGCGAAACGCCCTATGAGCAGCCGATTATTCTGGTCCCCGTATCGCATTCGTTCGGCCTGATCACGGGAACGCTTGCCTCATGGGCTAGGGGAGTGCAGCCCACGATCGTGCAGGACAAAAATCCGAAGTTCGCCCTGCATACGATCCGAACGGCCAAAGACCCTATCGTCTACGCGGCGCCTTTTCTATACCACGTGTTGGATACGTTGGGAAAAGAGGAGTTTCGCTGCCATAAGGTGGTCATCTCGGGTTCTCCCCCATCGGAGGCGCTGCTGACCCGCATGAAGGCCCAAACGGATGAGGTATGGCAGCAATACGGCTGTACGGAAGTCGGCTGCATCTCCGTAGGCAAGCATCCATCCGCGAATACGGACGTAGGCAAGCCTCTAGGACATCTTACGGTGTCGATTCGTTCTGACGATCGCGAAGTGGAAAGGCAAGGAGAGATTAGGGTGAGCATAGTCGGCTCGGACGTCATCGGTTCGAAAGATCTGGGATATTTAGACCCGGAGACCGACCGTTTGCATGTGCTTGGAAGGCTGGACGATCTGATTAATGTATCCGGCTTGAAGGTCATTCCTTCCGAGGTGGAGGCTGTGATCGGATCCATGCCCGGCGTTTCCGAGACCGTCGTCGTGAAGACGGCTCACAAAGTTTGGGGAGAAGCCGTCAGGGCGCTTGTCGTCGCGGCTTCATCTATCGGGGAGCAAGACGTACGTTCATGGTGCGTGCGGCGACTCCCGGCTTATAAAGTGCCAAGCGTCATCGAGCTGGTGAGCGAAATACCGAAGTTGCCTTCCGGCAAAGTAAGCCGGAAATTATTGCAGGAAAAGGAGAGATCATGAATGGAGCAACAGCGCTTGGAAATTATGAACATGCTGAGAACGGTGATGGAAGAAAATTTGGAGCTTGAGGGACTGCCGCCCCAACTGCAACAATCGGACAGGCTGTACGAAGACTTGTGCATCGATTCGATTATGGTTCTTCAGCTGGTGGTCTATATCGAAGAAGCGTTTGATGTCGTCGTGCCCGAAGTCGGCGTCGAGCCGGAAACCTTCCTGACGGTCGACTCTTTAGTCGGGTTCATTATGGGTCTTCGGCAAGCGGCGGTATAGGCGAGATGGCGGATACTGTAAAGTTAGGGATCGTCGGATTCGGCCGAATCGTCGAGTTGGTTCATCTTCCCCTGCTGAAGAATATGCCCGAGTTCGAAGTCCGCGGGATCTTCGACGTCACGCCCAAGCGTCTGGAACTAGCGGCTAGGCGAGGGTTCTCCGTGTTTTCCGAACTGGAGCACCTGCTGGATTCCGAGGTTGACGCGATCCTAGTCGCGACGCCCCCGAACAGCCATTATCGGATTGCCGCGCAAGCCTTGCGCCGTGGCAAGCATGTGTTAATAGAGAAGCCGGTAACGCTCGACGCTGCGGAAGCGATTCAATTGAAGGCCATTGCCGATCAAGAAGGAAAAAGCGTGACCGTGTTTCACAACCGACGATTCGACAGCGACTATCTTCTTGCCAAGAGTACGATCGAAGATGGCAGTCTGGGAGAGATTCTGTTCGTGGAACGGCGGTACCATACGTTCGGTTCAGGTGCTGTATTCGGCGTGAAGTCCTTCCGCCCGGAATGGCGAAACGAGATTGCGTACGGGGGAGGCGCTTTGCTGGATTGGGGCGTCCATCTGATCGATCAATTGCTGAATTTGGAACTCGGAGCGTGCGAGGAGGTCCAGGCAAGCATGAAAAATTTGCGCTGGCGGCAAGGCGAAGTCGACGATTATGTGCATGTCGTGATGAGTACCGAACGACAGGTCGTCATGTCTATGGACATTAACTTCGCTTCCAATGTGGCTTCGCCGCTCTGGATTATCGGTGGTTCTCAGGCCACGTTGCAGATCCTATCCGATCGGGAGGCCTTATTATTCGAGAAAGGCAAGGTTGTCCGCGAGTTGAAGCCGGAAGAGCGGTCGAAGTCGGGGGCGCTTGCCATTTATGCTTCTTTCGCCGATCACGTACTGAACGACGGCAAGCTGGCCGTCACGCTGGAGGAAGCCATTAAGACGATGGAAGTTATGGATCGAATCCGTGATTGCGCGCAGCAAAGTAAGGAGGTGGCACATGGGAATCTTGTTCTCGGCTCCCCAGGTTGAATTCGAAACGATCCGCGAGCAGTGGCTTCAATCGGTATCGCAGATTGCCCGCGGAGGCCAGTTTGTCGGCGGACCCTCCGTCGCGCAATTCGAGTCCTCTTTCGCGGCTTATCTGGGGACGGAGGGAGCGGTCGGAGTCGGCAATGGGACGGATGCTTTGTTCTTGGCTCTGAAAGCGCTTAATATCGGGCCCGGAGATGAGGTTATTACGGTGGCGAACACGTTTATCGCTACCGTCGGCGCCATCCATCAGACGGGAGCGAGGCCGGTGCTCGTCGATTGCGACGACTCCTATCTCATCGACTTCGAGCAGGTGAAAGCCAGCGCGACCCCTCGGACGAAAGCGGTTATTCCCGTACACCTCTACGGCCGAATGGTCGATCTTCGCGAATGGCTGCCTTGGGCAGAGGAGAAAGGCATTGCGATTATCGAGGATTGCGCGCAGGCCGCGGGAGCGAGCTTGGAGGGGAAAGCGGCCGGAAGCTGGGGAACAATGGGATGTTTCAGTTTTTACCCGGATAAAAATTTGGGAGCCTTAGGGGACGGGGGAGCGGTTGTCTCCTCCTCCCCCGAATGGTTGTCCAGGCTGCGCAAACTTAGAAATCACGGCGGGGAAATTCGTTACCAGCATGAGATCCCCGGTTTTAACAGCCGCTTGGATTCGCTTCAAGCATGCGCATTGCAAATCAAGCTGTCTTATCTGGACGAATGGTCCGCCAAGCGGCGCGACATCGCGGCCGGATACGCGATCCGACTGCAAGGACTCGATTATGTCGCGGTTCCTGAAGCATCGCGGGACAGTCGCCACGTCTATCATCTCTATGTGATTCGGCTGGTCGACGGGCGACGCGAGGCGCTGAAGAAGCACTTGCAGAAAAAGGGTATTTTAACAGCGGTGCAATATCCGGTTCCCGTTCATCTGACGCCGGCTTACTCGTTTCTTGGTTACGCTGCCGGCTCTTTCCCGAATGCGGAAGGTTACGCGAACGAGATTCTGTCGTTGCCTATGCATATAGGGCTGACGGAGGATGAGGTCGCCTTGGTTTCGAACGAAATTAAATCGTTTTTTGCTTGAAAACCCACATAGGAGGCGAATCCGATGTCCTTATCGAAAGAGCAAGAAATCAACGCCTTTTTGCGTCATACGATCGCAAAGCTAACCGAAGATCCCGCGCTGGAGCAGCTCCTGAAGGATGATCAACTTATTCAGGGGGCGGGCATGGATTCGATCCGAATCATTAATATGATCGTTCAGATCGAGCTGAACTACGATATCGCTTTCGATGACGAAGAGTTGCAGATCGAGAACTTCGCGACGCTTAAGGTTATCGGAGAACAAATCATGCACAAGCTGGGCGTGATTAAGTGAAGAAGTTCAGTCAAGTCCACTGCTTGTTGGACTGCTTTGCTTCGGTTATAGAGGAAGACGACCGATTGGATTTCCGGCCTCTCTACATTGGAGTATGGGATGCTTACTTCGAGGCAAATGAAAACGGGATTTCCTATTACAGCGATTCGGTGGATCCGATGGATTGGAATAGCAAATTCTCTATGCTCTACGGGAACGCGGTGGAGTCCTGGTACGATACGGCTGTCGGAAAGCGCGGGAACTTCTCCGCCTTGACGAATCGGATGCGAGACGGGCTTACCGGGAAAGTTTCGATTATTATGGTTGATGTATTCTATCTGCCGTACTCTTACCAGTACCGCGCCAAACACGCTCCGCATTTCGTGATCGTGAAGCAGCGTCAATGGTTGGAATGGCAGGTCATAGATCCCTATTTCGATTGGAACGGCAGCCTGTCGAATGGGGAGCTATGGGAGGCGTTCGGCTTCGACGGATTCGGCAGAGGGTTGACGATCGATACAGGGGCTTTCCGGCAAGCGGATGAACGCGCGATCATTCGGTTATTCGAATCCGAGCTTCACTTATCGCCCGGACTGCTATTGGCCGAGGTCGAACGCTTCGTTCACTCTTCGATCGAGGGGAACGGCGGGCATGCGCCGAAGACGTTGTTCGCTTCCGTTCAGGAAGCGGGAGTTATAGCCAAACGATTCGGCGGGTGCCAATATATCCTCCAATATCTTTGCGAACGCTTGGGAATCGAGGACAACGTGACGACCTCAGCCATTACGGAGATGATTAAGGGATGGGAGAATCTAATGCTGACGTTGGTACGTTACCAAATGCAGAATAAGCCTGTCGATTTGGCATCGTTTTCGGTGAAAACCGGGCATCTTCGCCAGTTGGAGATAAGCGTGCGGGAATCGTTATTTCAAATGTTCTCGAAATGGCGAAGCCAGCTACCCGAAGCGGCGTTAGGCGAGGTGTCGAATCCGTGAGCAGCGTGAAGATGTACATTCGCCTGATCCGATATATTAACCCCCGTTGGCGGTTAACGAGCGCAGCTTTCCTGTTGACGATGCTGTGTCTGCTCTTGAATTTAACGCAGCCGTACCTGATTTCCCGGTTTATCGATCAGGTGTTAATCGGCCGACAAGCGGAGTGGGTATTTCCTTTGCTGGGCTCATCTTTCGGGATCAGCATCCTATCCGCGGTCCTAACCGTCGCAGGCTTCAGCATATTTCGCTACTTGGAGGCACGGAACACGCTGGATTTGCGAAGCACGGTACTGCGGCACATTCGCCGAATCCCTTTGACGGAGATCGAGAAGAACGGCGTAGGGAAGTATATGGCGCTAATGGGGATGGACACCTCGGCGACGTCCAGGTTCATCAATGTCCTGGCTGTGGAGCTGGTTGGGCAGTGGCTGCAAATGCTCGTGTCGCTGGCGATTATTTTCGTGATGGAATGGCGCTTGGGCATCGTAGCCCTGATCAGCATCCCTTTCGTGATCGGAGTCCCCCGTTTATATCGAAGGCCAATGAAGGACGCCGTCAACAAGCTCCGTCATCACAACGAGGAGATCGGCTCTTATTTGTTCGAAAGCGTTCAAGGCTCCCGCGAAATCCGGACGTACGGATTGGAATCATGGGAGGAACGGCGCAATGAAAAGATGTATAAGGACCTCGTAAAGGTAAGCATCCGGGAAGGGTTGTTCCGACAACTGTCCGGGAATAGCGGGGCTTTGGTCATCGCTCTGACGGTCGTTCTGTTGTACGGATTCGGCAGCGGGCAAGTGATGAATGGCTTATTTACCGTCGGGATGATGGTAGCGGCCGTTCAGTACATCCAAGCGGTATTGAATCCTATTCAGCATATGAATTACTTGATCAGCGATTTGCTAGGAAGCGAAGCGGCCATGTCCCGCATCGAGGAATTTCTTCAAACCCCGACCGAGTCGCAAGTTAGCGTAGATGAAAGCGTCCCCTGCGAGGATTCGATGCGCGATGCCGCGGCGCAAACCGCGACGTCCTTGGAAGTTGGGAATGATGGACTAAAGACCGATGAGCGCCAGCCTTTCGTGTCGTGCCGAGATTTGTATGTCTCCTATGAAGAGAGCTCCATCTTGAAGGGAGTTACGATCGAAGTCGCCAAAGGCCAAATCGCCGCCTTTGTCGGAAGGAGCGGTTCCGGGAAATCCACGTTGTTCAAAACCTTGCAGGGTTTTATGGAGATTGAGTCCGGAGATGTTCGGATAGGCCGAAGCTCGTTGTCCGGACTGTCGCGTCAAGCGATCTCTCGTCAGATCAGTTTCGTGTCGCAGGAGTCGTTCCTGTTCAAAGGGACGTTGTTCGATAACGTGGCGTTCGGCAAGCTCGACGCGACGGAGGAAGAGGTGTACGGGGCTCTGTGCGAAGTGGATTTGAAATCATTCGTAGATCGGCTGCCCGACGGGATATATACGAGGCTGGATAATCAAGGCTTTCAATTATCCGGCGGACAAAGACAGCGAGTAGCGATCGCTAGGGCGATCATCAAGAAACCCGACATTCTCATCCTCGACGAACCGACATCGGCGCTGGATCGAAACACGGAAGAGCAGGTGCTCGCTACGGTATTCCGGATCATGAAGGGCAAAACCGTGCTGATCGCCACGCACAGGTTGGAATCGATCATGTCCGCCGGGATCATCTATGTGATGGAACAGGGAACGATCGTCGATTCCGGTACCCATGAAGAGCTGGAAACTCGCTGCGAGATCTACAAGGAATTGTTGAAGCGGCAGGAATTGTTGCGGAGCTTGTAGCCATGGCAGGTAAACCGCTCTATGCCGGAGCGGATCAGAAGGGAGGATAAGCATTGGCACAGCATGTCGTGGAAGTCAGGAACGAGCACAATATTAACTTGGCGTTTATGGAATGCTTCACTTCCTGCGTTCTGACTTATTTGAATATTAGGGGAAAAGACTATCGCAAGATCTTGCTAGATTATTGGAACTTAAGCTATCAATTTAAAACGCTTCTATCCGGCAAAGAGGCCAATCAGTTGCCGCTGGAGTATTTCTACGGACTGACCATGACGTTCGTCAAAGGCGACGAAGAGTCGCTACGGAGCATTATCCGCCAGGGACGCAGCGCGATCTGCTTATGTTTGGCGTCCAGGCTCGCCTTCTTTCCTCCCGCCTACTTGGGCATGGAGGAGACCGGCTTCCAGCACTCGATATTGCTCTACGGATGGGACGAACGGCAGAATCGTTATCTCGTGACAGACCCGGTCGTCGACGCGGTCGCCTCATTGAGTCCGGATGAAGCGGCCCATGCATGCGCCATCCGCCAAGGGAGCGGCGAGATACACTATTTCGTATTGGAAGAGTCGGAGATTCCGTTCTCGGAACCGGATTTGAAATCTTGCTTGGCTTACTGCACCGATCGGAACTTGACGTATTATCGGAACCGGAGATTGGACAAGCCGAGTCCGATCCTTGCGGAGAATAGCTCCGGAGCGGAGAAGGCGAAAGCTTGGCAGGCCTGGTTCAATAATCGCCATGGCGGCATACGGGCGTTGGAGCACTTTCAAGATGACTTGTCGCGATCTCAGGAGTGGACCCCCCGCCGAAGAAACGACTGGATCGTCATCAATACGAAGACGATATCCTCGATTCGGCGACTCCGTGCGCAGGTTTGGAATGCTTATCGGGACACGGCCGGCTTGAGCGACGACCAGGTGGCGGAGGGACAACGACAAATCGATGGTATTCTGTCAGCTTGGAACACGGTTAATCTCCTGCTGCTGAAATACAAGATTGGGCAGGATGCAACTGCTGCGATCGCTGCGATTAGGCAACGCACGGAGGAGCTCAAAAAGGTGGAACTGCAGTTTCTGGAATGGCTGCATAATGCGGTTAGGGAAAGAGGGGAGCGTTAGCATGAGTATGGACGATCGGCTTAAAGAAATTTTGATTCGAAGCACAAGGAAGACGATATCGGCGGAAGAAATCGTCTCCGATACCGACCTTGTCAACGAATTGGCGCTGGATTCCATTCTCATTGTCAACCTCTTTGCCGATTTGGAAGAGGAATTCAACATTACGATTCTAGTTCATGAAATTAATAAGCCGATCTTAAGCGAGTATCGGCTGCTTCGGGAATACGTGCAAGAGCGGATGGTTCTACAAGAATCGCAGTAACCTGCCGCCTTGGCGAAGGAGGAAAGATGGGTGACGATCGAGTGGCTTCTTGATAAAATCGCGGGCTTTGCGGAGCGGGAAGCCATGGTTTACTCGGGTGAATCCGTAACGTTCGGCACAATATTGAAGGATTACGAGAGATGGAAAGCCAACATCGAGCAATTCCGAATCCGACCCGAAGAAGTGGTTCTGTTAGAAGGAGATTATTCTCCCGCCGTCTGCGGCGCGATCCTGGCGTTGACAGGGAACGGAAATACGATCGTTCCCGTTTCGCCAAGCGTGCGTCATCGGCTTCGGGAGTTCGGTGATATCGCCCAGGTCGACAGGTCGATTCATTTCGACGGAGACGAGTATCGGATCGAGTCGCACGAGCGGGGCGGCCATACGGGATTTCTGGAACGGTTCCTCTCGGAGGGGCAGGCCGGCATGATCCTTTTTACTTCGGGAACGACTGGCGCTCCCAAGGCGATTCTACATCGTTTCGCGCCTTTCATCGATCGGTATAAAGTACCAAGGGACACCTTTCGCACACTATCGTTCCTGCTTTTCGACCACATCGGCGGAATCAACACATTGTTCCATACGATGGCTAACGGAGGCACCATCATCGTGCCGCCCAGCCGGTCGCCCTCCGAAATCTGCGCCTTAATCGAGAAGCATAGGGTAGAGCTATTGCCTACTTCGCCGAGTTTTCTGAATTTGCTGTTGATGACGGGAGCTTATGAGCCCTACGATATGTCTTCGCTTAAGATCATTACGTATGGCACCGAGGTCATGCCGGACTACACGCTGGAACAATTGCGCCTTCGGTTTCCCGACGTTCAGCTAAGACAAACGTATGGATTGTCGGAGCTCGGCATCTTGCGGGCCAAGTCCAAGGAATCAGGCTCGACTTGGCTGAAGATCGGAGGAGAAGGGGTCGAGACGAAGATCGTGGACGGTATCCTTCATATCCGCTCCAAGGCGGCAATGGTCGGCTATTTGAACGCGCCCGACCCTTTCGATGAAGATGGTTGGTTTAATACGCAGGACCAAGTCGGCATTGAAGGAGAATATTTGCGGATCTACGGCCGGCGCTCCGAATTGATCAACGTAGGCGGAAGGAAAGTGTATCCGGTCGAGGTGGAAGGAGTTTTGCTTCAGATGCCCGAAGTGCGGGACGTCACCGTTAAGGGAGAGCCTAATTCCTTGCTGGGTCACGTGGTGACGGCCGTCATTCGTACCGACTTGCCGATCGGCGCCCAAGAGCTGAAGCAAAGAGTGAGAGCGTTCTGCCAAGGCAAGCTGGAGCAGTATCAAATTCCGGTGAAGGTCTACACGCAAGAGAAGGAGCTATTCTCGGAACGCTATAAAAAAATGCGGCAAGCTTAAAAGGTTGGGAGGTGCGGGTTTGAAATATTCATTATGTTCCATCTCCTTCCGGCACGAGCTCGTTTCTTTTCACGATCTGGTTAGATTCGCCCGCGAGCAGGAGTTTGCCGGAATCGAACTGTGGGGAATTCATGCGAGGGCCGTCTTGCGCCGTTGCGAGCACGAGGTTCCGTCCCTATTGGATAGAATGGAAGCCGATGGCGTTCGGATTTCGATGATCAGCGATTATATCGATCTTTACTCCGAGGACGATCAAGTCGCGCTTAAGCGGGGGCGCGAGTTATTCGCGCTCGCAAAAACCTTCCGCACGCGCAAAGTTCGGATTTTCGCGGGGAACCGACCGAGCGCCATGGCTGATTCCGAAACTTGGACGCAATGCATAATAAGACTGCGGGAGCTTGCCCGAATGGCTTCCGAGCACGACAGCTATCTGGTCATCGAGACGCATCCGGATACGTTGGCGGATACGCTCTCGTCCACGCTGCGCCTGCTGCGGGAAACGAACCATGCCCATCTTCGCGTCAACCTCGATTTTCTGCACGCGTGGGAGTGGGGCAGCGACCCGATCGACGCTTACCGGGAGTTGAAGTCATGGACGGTCAACTATCATCTGAAAAATATATCCGGACGGAATCGGCTGGACGTATTCGCACCGAATAACGTCTATTCGCCAAGCGGGGATCGAATCGGTCTGACGGCGCTTTCCGACGGCGTCGTCGATTACTCGGCGATTATCGAGCAATTGGTTCGCGACGACAGCCCGTATACGGCTTCTATCGAGTGGTTCGGGGAGCAGCCGTTCCGGTACCTGGAGAGTGAGCTCGCGTGGCTCAAAAAACAAGAGTCTCTGCGAGACGTCTCCATCAATTCATAACCGAAAAGGAGCATGCGCGATGATTAAATCGTATCCGACCGAAAGCAAGCTTAACGCGAAGCAAGCACAATCGTTACTTTCGAAGCTCATGTACAGCATAGAGGGGATCGCGGATTGCCGGCTCGATACGCATACGCAGGATATCGTCGTCGATCTGCTTCCGGAAGCCGATGAAGCGACCATCGACGAGACGATAAACGACCTGATGGAGAAAGAAAGTTACAACCGTATCATTGGCAGTCGCATATACACCCAGAGCGAAGGGAAGGCTTTGCCGCGGATTGTGGAGAAGCAGCCGATCGAAGAATTGTTCGCCGCCGACGGCTCCGTGCGAAGAGGCCTTGCCGTTACGCTGTTCCAGCAGCTCGATCGCATTTTGCAACAATTGGCGATCCGGCATGATGCGCAATTGCGCAGTTATCCGTCGATGATCCCGCTGGCAACGCTACAGAAATGCAGTTATATCCCTACGTTTCCCCAGAATATTCACATGGTGTCGGAGTTTCCCCATCGCTTGCAAGACTTAAACAAGGTTCGGGAGACAGGGGACTTGGAAGCGGTATCCAGGCTTAGCTCCTACGCGCTTTCCCCTGCCGTATGCTTTCATTGCTACGCGGAGTTGTCGAACAAGCGTTTATCCAATCCGCTGTTGTTAACGGCTCGCGGCACCTGCTACCGGCACGAGGCGGTCTGGAGAGTAGGCAAACACCGGATGAACGAATTCAGTATGAGAGAGATCGTTCTATTCGGCGATTCCACTTTTATCGAAGAGAAGCGGAAGCAACTCATGGAGAGCGCATGGGCGCTGTTCGAAGCGCTCGGTTTGCGCGGGCGAATAGAGACGGCGAGCGATCCGTTCTATTTCTCGGAGGAATCGGGAAAAGGACAGATTCAGCTCATGGGGAAAATGAAGTATGAATTGATCGTCGATACCGAAGATAACGGATCCTTCTCGATTGCCTCGTTCAATAATATGGAGGATTCGTTGTGCAAGCCTTTCGAGGTGTTGAACGATGCGGATAAGCCGATGCACTCGGGTTGCGTCGCATTCGGAATCGATCGTTGGATCTATGCGCTGTTGAGCCGTTACGGCGGCGAATATACGAAATGGCCGAATAAAACGAAGGAACTTCTGGAGCGGCCGCTAGAAGACCGTATGAATTCGGTAGGGATATAGCCATGACGACGGCTCAACCGATTCACTGCATGTTGGATTGTTTGTCGTACGCGGTTCGGCAGCGCGGTTACGATGATCGGCCTTTGTATTTCGGTATTTGGGATACGCCTTTCGAGGTTGGCGATAAAGGCATTTATTATTATTCCGATGTCGTCAACGCGGATCACTTGCTCGTTCAGTTCGAGCAGCTATACGGTAAAGCCCTCATAGAATGGAACGATCACGGGAAGAGCAAGAAAGAAAATTTTGCGGCATTGGAACGGGAGTTGGCATGCCCTTCCCGGATCGTCATAATTTTGGTGGACTTGTTTTACCTGAACTATCCGAATCAGTGCTATCAGGTGCGTCACCGCCCCCATATCGTTGTCGTGGAACAAGACCAGGAAGGGCAAATCTATCTGCGCGATTCTTTTTTTCAGTGGGAGGGCTCCATTTCAAGAGAGGTGCTTTATCAGTGTTATTATTGCTTGAGGTCGAATATGGGCGTCTCGGTGGACACGCTCATCTTGCATGAACCCGAGAGGAGAAGGGCATCCGCTTATTTCGCCGAGCCGTTTAACTTGGCTGCCAGCGCTTTGATAACGGAAATGCAAGCTTTCCTTTGCAAGGCGATACAGAACGAAGCGGAATACCCTCTTCAAACGCTTCATCTGGCAATCGAGCAGGCAGGGGTAATCGGCAAAAGATGGAACGGATACGGAAAGGCGCTTAGCTATTTTGGCGAAGGGTTTGACGACGATGACGAGGAGTTCACCAATCAAGTCGCCCTATTGGTAAAAAGGTTCAATACTTTTATTTTATCGGTCGTTCGAACGGCTTTTTCAGGCAATCGAAGCAGACTGGCGCTATCGATCGATAATCTGAGCGATATCGGCGAATTGGAATTGCACATCAAGCGTGAGCTGTGGCGGCGTTATCAACGCTGGGAGCAATTCAATCTTGGCGGCGAACGCCCCTCCTTTCGAAACCCGGCAACTGCGGAATAAGATGATGCCGCGTAGTTGTTAAGAATCATCCTCCGTAATCCTAAATTGTGCAGCCAATTTTACGGATAAGTCGGTCATGTATCCTTCGAACTGTTTTACGATCAGATAATCTCCGGCCTCAAGCTTCCGGGGAAACCTCACTTCCTCCCGGTGCGATCCACCGGGTTGCATGCGGAATCCAATTGCCGGTACGGCACTATCGTCGGGTACCAGCTTCCATCCATCAGACACTTTTTGATAAATCCCATAGCCATAACCCAAATACAGCTCGGTTGGACCGGCATTATAAAGGGTTAGCTCTGTTTGGCCGGATCCGTCAACCGGTTTTTTTACGGTTAGGCGAGCGTTGAGCTCATTCGGCGGTACAAAAATGGGAGTTATCATTGTGTCCTCTACAACGCCTTCAGGAGAAACAATTTCTATGCTGAGGAGATAGTTTGTGTTCGGCTGATCTGGGATCATATATGAAAAATCAAGCCGTCCATCGATCGTGTTTTTATTGTCAGCCACGTACTCTGTAATCAATTGAAGCCGTTGTCCGTCTTTGTCCCGGCTTGTCAATTGAAATCGCACGGACCGCCCTTCAGGAATCTTGCCTAAACCCGCTCCTACCTGACTTCCTGCCTCCGTATCTTCGGAAGTGTAGGAAGTAATGAGATTGAAGCCGTTTTCCCCTTCGAACCATTTTCCTGTCATGGGTTGGTAATCTTGAGCGGCGGATAATGCTTGTTCCCGCGTGAGCTTGTCAGAATAAAATACCTTATCCAGATTGCCTACAGTATCCGTTAAATGAGCGACAGTCGTATCTATGAATTCAGTAGGAGTGCTCTCCAAATGTGGGCTTGATTTATTTTCGCATCCTAACAAAACAAATCCGAATGCCATAATGACTAGAAGCTTTCGCAAATCAAATCCCCCCTTACTCTATAGACGATTCATTAAGGGAATAGTTACGATTAATCGGAGTACCGATGGGAAAGCTTATTCCGATGAGAAAGAAAAATATCTTCAAGTGGAATATTGTATTTATTTGCTATAACAATTAAATTGCCTAGAACATCGCCTAATTCCTCCGTTAACTCTTGCTTCTTATCCAGATATGAACCTGATATTTCATCGGGACGATCTCTGCCGATTTCCAAATCTCTTATAGCACGAGCCACCTCGCCCGTTTCTTCCGCCAAAAAACCAATCCGAATGAAGATATCTAGCTCAGACCATCCCCGTTGTTCATAGTACTGCCGAACCCACTCTTGAAACTCTCGAACATCCACATTTACTCATCCTTTCTATACGGTTTAGTTTAACATACATCAATTCGTTTGATACAATATATAGTATGAAGGGGGATTAATAAGTGAGGAAATTGGCTGTATTTTGTGGATCGAGCGAAGGGTCAAATATCATGTATAAGCAGGTGGCTAATCGCTTAGGTGAAGAATTAGCGAGACTCAAAATTGGTCTTGTTTATGGTGGAGCTAGTGTTGGCATCATGGGGGCAGTAGCGGATGCGGTCTTAAAGAACGGTGGGCATGTTACAGGCGTTATGCCTAGATTTTTAGAAGGAAGAGAGATTTCCCACAAAGGTTTAACGGAACTGATTGTTGTGGAATCCATGCATGAAAGAAAAGCAAAAATGGCTGAATTAGCGGATGGCTTCCTAATGTTGCCTGGCGGACCCGGAACTTTAGAAGAGTTTTTTGAAATTTTTACATGGGCTCAATTAGGACTTCATCAAAAACCATGCGGTTTCCTAAATGTTAATCAATATTTCAATCCGCTGTTAGCCCTTTTCGATCATATGGTTAAAGAGGGATTTCTACAGGAGAAATATCGAAGGATGGCATTATCTGCAGAGGATATAAGTGATCTGTTACAAATGTTTCATTCTTACGAACCTCCAGCGATCAAAACCTATATTACAAGGCAACAGACATAAGTTAGGCAACACCCAAAAAAAGCGGCAATCAAGGACTTTGTTTTCTCGTCCATGGTTGCCATTTTTTGTGTATTATTAAGTAGGGTTCCTATCCAAGGAGGGAAAATGTGAAAAAAGGTAGTATTGCCATCCTAGTTGTTGGGACGGTATTGATAGCCTTTAATGTATATCAATACTTCACGGCGCAACAAAATAAAAACGCTTATGCAGACAATGAGACACGGTTAATGAACGTAATCAACCAAACGACTGAAACCTTGTTAAAAGAAGATGTATACATCACAGATGCAGAGCGTCTTCAATTAAAGGAATGGAATATAATGTTTGATGGATATGGTGTGCCAGATTCCGTCGGAAACGTTGAACTACTTCGTATACCCACCGACAACAAGGAGGTATTAAAGTTATTTCCCGAAAATTCGAATCCTGTTTTGATGGAGGCGAGCGATACGGACATCGAAATCAGATACAACACGGGAAATAAAACATACGGTCTAATCTTTAATAAGTTGAACAATACCCTTATCAAAACAATTTACCTTCCTTTAAGCGAACCTGAATATTTGGTGGGGTACCGCAACATAAATAATCGGGAATATTCATCCGTATTTGTAGATTTAAACCCGCATAACTAAGGGAAAACGCTAGTGCAATAAAGCGATTTTAAAGGAGGTTGATGCGCATGTTCATCTTCAAGTTGATTCCTGTTCTATTTATTATATTGGGAGCAGTCGGAGTATTCTTTCCAAGAATATCTTGGTATATGGGTGTTGGTTGGCAATTCAAGAATGCTGAACCAAGCACGGCCGCCCTCATTTCGGCTCGAATAGGTGGCATCTTTGCTATTGTTGCAGGTGTTTTCCTTCTTACTTCCGGTATTTTTCCTGGTTGATTTGTCGTAACAAGCTCATTCACTTCAACGTCGGCGGCTGCCCTTATTACATGAGGGTAGTCTTTTTGTATTTCGTATCCATTCTGAATCAGGAAACAGGGCGGACTTCTAGAAAATCAAAAATGAATGAGCGGGATTTATGACGCTGAATGGCGTATATGTAATCAAGATACTTAACGAGTTTAATAACATGGAATGATCCGGAGGTGACGGCTGTGACTGAGCTGCTTATTTCTCATAAAGACTTGAGATATGTTCCGCTAGGAGACTGTACGCTGGTGGTGCAATTCGAGAATAAGATCTCGATTCAGGTTAATCGAGGCGTACAAGCCTTTGCGAATCTGATCGGCAGCCGGAAAATTCCGGGGATCGTCCAGATGATTGTTACCTTTAATAGTTTAGCTATCTGTTATGATCCGCTCAGGATCACTTTCCATAAACTTGCGGACACCCTTCACGGATTAGAAGATCAGATGTCCGAAGCTCACGCCATGCCAGGCAAAACGGTTCATGTCCCCGTCGTTATCGGAGGAGAGTACAGTCCCGATTTGGAAGAGGTGTCCGCCAGAACCGGAGTAAGCTCGGAACAATTGATCGAAGCCTTAATATCCAAACCGTATTACGTCTATATGGTTGGGTTTGTAGACGGGACGCCTTATTGCGGCGATATTGACGAGAGGTTGGCGCTTCCCAGACGCTCCAATCCACGGGTTAAGGTGAGGAAAGGTTCTGTAGCAATCGCAACGAGCCAGACGACGATCTACACCGTCGATTCGCCGGGAGGGTGGCACCTCTTGGGTTGGACTCCGATGGAAATGTTTAATCCTTATCGGGAAAAGCCGTGTGTCCTTGTGGCGGGGGATTATGTTCAATATGTGCCCATCTCAGCCGATGAATCTGAAAGTTGGGATGAACAAAGACAGAGAGAGTGGGATCGGGAATGGAATCCGTAAAAGTAATCAAACCCGGTTTTTTTACTACCGTCCAAGATTTGGGGCGTCACCGATATCAGAATATTGGCATATCCACCGCGGGAGCGATGGACGCTCTGTCTTTGCGCTTAGCCAATTTATTGGTCGGAAATGAGGAAGAAGACGCAGCGCTGGAGGTTACATTGATCGGCCCCAAACTAAGATTTGCTGGAGATGGGGCGATCGCCATTACTGGCGGGGATTTGTCTCCCGCGCTGAATGGCATTCCGGTTCAGATGTGGACATCTATTCCCGTTGGCAAGGATGACGAGCTTAGCTTCGGTAATTGTGTTGCGGGATGCAGAGCCTACGTTGCAATTGCCGGCGGAGTGAATGTGCCTCGGATTATGGGAAGCCGTTCGACGTTTAGCCGTGGCCATTATGGAGGGGTTGAGGGCAGGGCCTTAAAGAGTGGCGATGAAGTTCCGATTGGCAATTGTCTTTTCAAGCTTAACGATATCGAGGGAAGAAGATTACGGCCTGACGCCATTCCCGATTATGGGAAGGACCGAGCTATACGATTCATTCCAGGACCGCAAGCGGAAGCATTTATCGAACAATCGCTTGATCAATTTACTTCTACGCCATATGTTGTTGCCAATGAATCCGACAGAATGGGCTACCGATTACAGGGACAACAATTGAACCATGTGAATGGGGCAGACATCATTTCCGATTTTATCGCAGTCGGTTCCATCCAAGTTCCAGCGAATGGGCAGCCGATTATCCTGATGGCGGATTGCCAGACGACGGGTGGCTATACCAAGATCGGGGTCGTGATCAGCGTGGATCTCCCTTACGTCGCCCAGAAAAAGCCTAGAGATCAAATTCGATTCGAAGCGGTGGATGTGACTTATGCGCAAGATCTATATAGGAAGCGGGAGAAAATGATCACAGGCTTGAAGCTGCTTAATCGAATGCTGCCTGCATTGCGTTAGGAGTGCTTTAAATTTTTTTTGTGGATGTGTCGATTTTGCCGTTTGCCGTTCGTCGACTTAATAGAGGCTCGGTTTTCTATTATCACTACAAAAGGAGACTTGCAATGTACACAGCCATTTCAAAAGATGGCACTAAGATCGCCTACGACAAGGTTGGTCAAGGGCCCGCGCTCATACTGGTAGCGGGCGCATTCAGTTACCGGAAATTTCCTGGACAAGTTCAGCTGGCTAATCTGTTGTCGGAACGTTTCACGGTATACAACTACGATCGTCGCGGACGGGGAGATAGCGGAGACACTCAGCCCTATGACATAACAAGGGAAATTGAAGATCTTCAGGCTATTATGGACGAAGCAGGTGGCTCCGCTTATGTGTGGGGATTGTCATCCGGGGCGGTTCTTGCCTTACAGGCAGCGGCAAGGGGGTTAAAGAAGATTACGAAATTGGCTTTGCACGAGCCGCCTTTCGTTGTCGATGCGGAGGGGCACATGCCGCCCGCAAATTTCTTCAAGCAAGTAACGGCGCTGATTGCGGACAATCGCCGGGCCGAGGCGATCAAGTACTTTATGACGAAGGGCATGGGTGCTCCCTCCTTTGTTGTCGGCTTGATGCGCATTATGCCAGGCGTATGGTCCAGGCTTATGGCCGTTGCGCATACGCTCCTTTATGACGCGGCTTTACTGGATGGATATAACGGTGGCAAGCCGCTTCCTTCCGAATTGTGGAGAACTGTCGACATGCCAACGTTGGTGCTCGAAGGTATTGAAAGCCCGATTGCGTTGCGTCGTGGTACTCAAGCTTTGTCCAATGCGCTTCCGAATTCGCAATTGATGAGCAAGAAGGGACTCGGCCATACGAAGCAACTTAATACGAAACTAATTTCCAAAGAGCTTGTATCTTTCTTTTCGGGAAAACGTTAAAAAATAACTAGGGTTGTTGTCGATTATGTCAAAGTTGATTCGTCGTATGAATAGAAGCACTCAGCTTCATTAACAAATAGGAGGTACCTTTTATGAGATTTATGATGATCGTTAAGGCAACAACGGATTCAGAGGCAGGGAATTTACCAAGCCAGGAGCTTATTGATGCCATGCAGAAGTATAACGAAGAATTAGTGAAAGCCGGCGTATTGCTCGCTGCCGATGGACTTCAGCCAAGCTCCAAAGGAATCCGGATTTCATACCCGGAACCGGGAGGCAAACCGAAAGTGATCGACGGTCCGTTCACGGAGGCTAAAGAAATGATAGCGGGATATACGCTGATTGAAGTCAAATCCAGGGAAGAAGCCATTGAATGGGCTTTGCGCATGCCTGACCCCCATGGATTCGGTCAGGGAGAGATTGAGCTTAGACAGGTGTTTGAGGCAGAGGATCTAATGGAAAATCCGGAATCGCTGGAGAAGGAAGTGAATCTTCGCAAACAGCTTGAAGAGCAGAAAAAAGCGTGAGTTCGCCATCCCACACCCATCGAACCATTGATGCCATATGGCGAATGGAGTCGGCAAAGCTTATAGGGGGATTAACTCGGATGGTACGAGACGTGGGTATCGCTGAGGATCTGGCCCAGGATGCTTTGGTAATCGCCCTTGACCGATGGCCGGAGACCGGCATTCCAGATAACCCCGGAGCCTGGTTGATGACAACGGCGAAGCGACGCGCGATCGATCTCATGCGAAGGAACAAGCTGCGTGATCAGAAGTACGTAGAAGTTGCCCATAGTACTTACTTATATACAGAGGAAGAAATAGATCAATCATTAGACGGGGAGATCGGCGACGATCTTCTCCGTCTGATCTTCATGACCTGCCATCCGGTATTGTCGCAGGAGGCTAGAGTGGCTCTGACGCTTCGCCTGTTATGCGGGTTAACGACGGATGAGATCGCTCGTTCTTTTCTCGCCGCCGAAGCAACGATTGCGCAGCGGATCGTTCGGGCCAAGAAAACCCTTAGCGCCAACAAGGTTCCTTTCGAGGTGCCGGAAGGGGAAGAGCTTCAAGACCGCCTGTCTACTGTGCTAGAGGTCATTTATCTTATGTTTAATGAAGGATACTCGGCAACATCGGGTAATGACTGGATCCGACCGTTGCTATGCCAAGAGGCGTTGAGACTGGGGCGCGTTCTTGCCGAGATCGCCTCGCAAGAACCGGAAGTTCACGGTCTGGTAGCCTTGATGGAGATTCAATCTTCTCGGTTTAAGACGCGAGTAAACAACAAGGGAGAACCCATTCTTCTTATGGATCAGAACCGGTCGCAATGGGATCGACTGCTGATCCGCCGCGGTTTGGCAGCATTAGAGCGAAGTAGGAAACTTGGACGTTCGCTCGGTCCGTATTCCCTGCAGGCTGCGATTTCATCATGCCATGCACAGGCGCCGACAGCAGAGGAGACGGATTGGATCCGAATAGCTGCTCTTTACGAAGCGCTATCGAGGGTAACGCCTTCGCCCATCGTCGAATTAAACCGGGCGGTCGCCATATCCATGGCGTTCGGTCCGGCCTTCGGGCTACAGCTTATCGATGAACTGAATGCAGAACCTTCATTAGATGGTTATTATCTGCTGCCGAGCGTTCGCGGCGATCTTCTGGTAAAGCTGGGACGTTACGATGAGGCGCGTACGGAATTTGAACGAGCCGCAGCCATGACCCGGAATGAGCGTGAACGGACGCTTCTACTGAACCGCGCGGCGGAATCGGGTGTTGAGAAGGAGGGGAATTGACATGCGATATATGTTGATGGTCAAGGCGACGGGTTACTCGGAAGCTAGAGTCAATCACAGCCGAGAATACAACGAAGCCATGATTGCTTACAAGAAGACTTTGGCCAAAGCCGGTGCGCTCCTTGCTACAGAAGAGCTTCAGCCTAGCTCGGCTGGGATAAGGATATCGTATCCAGCGTACGGTGAAAATCCGGAGATTTTGGCCGGCCCTTTCCCGGTAGACCAAAAGCTCGTTGCAGAATATACCTTGATCGATGCGAAGACGGAGGAAGACGCTCTAAATTGGGCGCTCCAAATGCCGGTTCCAGCGGGCCGCGGCGAGTTTGAGATCGAATTACGTAGGCTCGAAGAGAACTTAGATAACCTTACTAGATCCTAGTATTTAAATCGAAAAGGAGAGATACGTGATGAATCAGGAAGTTATCGATTTTATTGAAGCTTTAAATGAACCATGGCAGATAGAGCTGTCCACTAATTTGCGTAAGGTTGTCCATCAGGCCATACCGGATGTGCTTGAACGTATTCAGTACAAGAAGCCCCATTTCTTGAAAAACGGCAAATACGCCGCGGTCATCTCGACATCGAAAGAAGCCGTGAGCTTTACGATCTTTAATGCCGCTAATCTGGAGCTGCCGGAGGGCATGTTCGAGGGCCCCGCGGAGAGAAAAACGCTGAAGTTACGTAAAGGGGACTCGTTGGACTCAGAGCTTATAGCGTCATTAGTGAGCCAAGCCTCTAGCTCACTTTAATTTTTGTGTCCGAGGATACGCAGGAACCGAGAGACGAGCCGATGGGCTCGTCTCTCTTTTCGCTTCATTACTCTTAGCTTAAATATCATTAATCGAATGTTTGTTGTCGATAAAATGCTAGACAAACAATTATGCACTGAGTGTGAGGTGGATTTTTTTGAAACGGAATATTTATCGAAATACAATGATGTTGGCGTTAGCCGCTATGATCTTCGGATTAGTCAGCGGATTGTCGAGTTCTTCGGCATGGGCGGCCTCCGGTAAACCGATAGCCACGTACGTGTCTCCCGAGAAAATCGAATTTATAAGCTACAGTAAGTACTGGAATCAGTCCAAACTGAAGGCGTTATATGCCGAGTTGATGAAGAACTTGCACGGCAAGGAGCTTAATTATTTAGGTAAAGTCATTCTTTCATCGGAAGATAAGGAAGGCGAGCTGGGCATTGCGAATATGAGCTATTCCTGGACGGAGGATGATCTGTCCGATATCGTCATGGACGAGCCGACGGAAATCACGCTATATGGCGCCAACAGCAATAAGACGGTCGAGAGTATGTCCTCGACTTTAAGCCATGAATACGGCCATCATTTTACTTACTATTGGCTAATCGCGAAAGAACATAAGCTGCCTAGCGATTCTAATGCGAAATGGGCGTCCATACGGGGAATTGAGGGATATCCCGTCCTATTCTCGGAAGATTCGTCGGAACCCGAGTATACGCATTATTGGGATTCAGCAGAGATTATGGCGGATGATTACATGGCCTTGTTCGGTTCTCCGAACGCCAAGTTGAGCATGGTGAATTCGCTCCGAACGGATGACGGAAAAGGATTCTATGGAGAGATAGAGAACGAGGCTATTCCTTCGGCGATGACTCTAGAGTCCGTTCGAAGCTACTGGCTGAAGCTCAGCGGTCTTAAGGATCCGGTGCCATTAGTGTTCAAGGAGCCTAAGCTGAATAAGATACAGGCTGTTGAGTCCGACGACGGGGGATTCGACTATAAGCTGACTTATGAAGCGGCGTCCGCGAATACGACTGTCGCTCAGCGACTGCAATATAGCGTTTATTGGACCTATGAGGATGATGGGGAAGAAACTTTCGATTATACGGAAATGACGACGGGCAAGCGCTCCATTACCATATCCGGCGGACTGCCGGAAGCGGAGCTTACGTTCACGGTGTATGCCTATGATCCCATGACGAAACAATACGTTTACGCCAGACCGGTCGTCTACGATTTGTCGGATCCCGAGAATCCCGTTAAAGTAGGGCGATAAAAGCTAAGTTGGAAGAAAAGACTCACGATGACGTCGGTTATTGACCGAGCGATCGTGAGTCTTTTTTAAACAACATTAGAATGAACGGACACCAGAGACTTTATTTCACACATTTCCATGCGTTTTAGGGCCATTTCGAGCAAATAAGGTCATCTGTGTCCGTTACAAAGCAATTTCGACCTAAAACTCACAAATAAGGGCTCCTGGGTCCGTTTGGGTGCGAAGCCTTAATACGTTGTCATGTTCTTATTTGCAAGAAAACCCAACGAAAGAAGCTCTATTTTCATAAAAAAAAGGCACATCGGTGCCGTTAGTGAAAATGTTTAGTTGTACGTAAAAAAATAGGGGTTGATCTTTGCTGATCGGTTTGGTAAAATGACTAATACGGTATTTTATTCACAAAGTGCATAGATAAATTTAATATACCACATACCGATTGTATTGTCAATATGGATTTGGAATGGGTTGTAGTCTTGGGTTGTAGTCTTGGGTTGTAGTCTCAAATTGTTCGCCCAGGACGTGGAAGGAGGAATTGCGATGACGGATGATCAACAGACTGAGCACTATAACGACGACCATCTCATTTTGCCGCCAGGCGTGAAGGTGGATGATCCGGTTCGCATGTACTTGAAGGAAATCGGGCGCGTTCAATTGCTTTCCACGGAGGAGGAAGTCGATTTAGCCCAAAGAATCGAACAAGGCGATGAGCAGGCCAAGCAGAGATTAACGGAGGCGAATCTCCGCCTTGTCGTCAGCATTGCGAGAAGGTATGTCGGACGCGGCATGTTGTTCCTTGATCTTATTCAAGAGGGGAATATGGGTTTAATCAAAGCCGTAGATAAGTTCGATTACCGGAAAGGATTTAAGTTCAGCACTTACGCAACGTGGTGGATCCGTCAGGCGATTACCCGAAGCATTGCGGATCAAAGCAGAACGATTCGAATTCCGGTTCATATGGTGGAGACGATCAATAAGTATATTCGAATTTCCAGACAAATGTTGCAAGTTCTTGGCCGCGAGCCTTCACCGGAAGAAATTGCGAAGGAAATGGAGCTCAGCTTAGATAAAGTACGGGAGATTATGAAGATCTCGCAAGAACCGATCTCGCTGGAGACGCCCGTCGGGGAAGAAAGCGATTCGAAGCTGGGAGAATTCATCGAGGATCAGGATGCCTTAGCGCCAGCCGATGCCGCAGCGTTCGAGCTGTTGAAGGAACAATTGGAGGACGTGCTCGATACGCTGACGGATCGGGAAGAGAGCGTGCTGCGTTTGCGCTTCGGACTAGATGACGGCCGTTCCCGTACGCTCGAAGAAGTAGGCAAGGAATTCGGAGTCACCCGCGAGCGGATCCGGCAAATCGAGGCTAAAGCGCTTCGTAAATTAAGGCATCCGAGTCGCAGCAAACAGTTAAAGGACTTTATGGAATAGGGAACAGGGAACAGGGGACGAGCCTTCGGGTTCGTCTCTTTTCTTATGCAAGGACACTCATTCGATTGTCCGGCCTCTGACGAATTTCGGGCGAATAGAAGGTTTTCTCTCAAATCCTGTCGAACAATGTTAAGAAACACTATCGTTATGGGAGAGAGTCAGCTTTGTACCTACGTAAAATAATGCTGAGCGGAGTCGCTTCAGCATCGCTTCTATTCGTTGCGTTTAGTTCTACCTATGGAGCTCCAATCGAATCTTCTAATCAGGACGTTAATATACAGAGCGAACAGACGGAACGGAAAACTTCGGTTTTTCCGGATTCCGTCGTGAATATCGTAGACGTTACGAATCTGCGAAGCGGGCCCGGGCTAGAGTATGAGATTGTCGGCAAGGCCATGCCAGGCGATACATTTCCCGTCATTGGCTTGGAGGGAGACTGGCATCAAGTATCGCTTTCGAACGGAGACACCGCATATGTCGCCAGTTGGGTCGTGAAAATCGAAAATCCCATACATTTCGTTAACATCGTTGAGAACACGAATTTGCGAAGCGGGCCTGGGATCGAGAATAAGATTGTCGCGAAGGCCAAGCTGGGCGATTCGTTCCAGATTCTCGCTACGGAAGGAGATTGGTATCAAGTCTCGCTTGCGAGCGGCGAGATCGTATACGTAGCCGGTTGGGTCGTCAAAACCGATCTTGGCGATCAAATCTCGAAGCCGAAAGTGTACATCTACCATACTCACAATCGCGAATCTTGGAAAAACGTTGCTAGTAAGAAAGGGACCTCTTACGACGACCCAACAGTGAATATAACGATGGTAGGCACGTATATGGGAGAGGTTCTGCAGAAGAGAGGAATTATGTCGATCGTCAGTAAGATAGACTATACCGAGAAGCTGAAAGCACAGAAGCTCAGCTACTCCCTCTCTTACTCGGAATCTCGCAAAAGCGTCAAAAAGGCGATAGAGGATCAGCCTAGCCTTTCTTACTTTTTCGACATTCATCGCGATGCCGACGTGCCCCGTAAAACTACGACGGTTACGATCAACGGTAAAGCCTATGCGAGAATTTTGTTCGTCATCGGAACCGCTCATCCTAATTATGCGGAAAACAAAAAGTTGGCCGAAGCATTGAACAAGCGGCTAAACCAAAAATATCCCGGATTGTCTCGCGGCGTGCTATCCAAAAGCGCCCATCAAGGAAATGGAGAGTATAACCAATCCATTTCCCCGGGCAGCTTGTTGTTGGAATTCGGCGGCGTGAACAATACGCTGGAAGAAAACTTGCTTGCGGCGGAGGCATTCTCGGACGTGTTCGCGGAGTATTATAGTTCGTTAAAATAAGGCGTTTTATCGATGGATGTCCTAATTGTGTGAAAATGTTAATCCTGCAAGCGCTTAAAGTTGTGATATATTTTTACAGTGGTTTCAAAAGTGGATTTATTATGCAGAACGATTTTCGGGAGGTTATTATGCTTTGTAGAAGTATGCAAACCCGCGGGCGAATGCTCATCATTATGCTTCTCCTGCTTTGCATCGCATTGCCGGTAGTTGCCGCAGACAAAGCGGAAGCTGCGACGGCAAATAACGTAACCATTAAAATTAATAACGTAAAGGTCAAGCTGGCCGATCCGGTTCAGGTGTCGGATGGGAGGCTGTTCCTGCCCATTGCGAACTTGGCGGAGCTGTTGAACGCGAAGACCAAGTGGGATCAGGATAATGAAGCAGTGACGATCCAGACCGTGAACAAAGACAAGATCGTCCTGAGCAACGGAGTGCCGGTTGTATACTTCAATGAATCCCGTTATCGAATGGACGTGGCTCCGTTCGTGGCGGAAGGCAGAATCTATATTCCGCTTCGCCATGTCGCTGAACTGCTGCATGCAACAGTGAAATGGGATGGGGAAGCGCAGTTGGCCGAACTGGAGACGGTTGAGCCTGCTGTCGTGACGGAAGATTACGGAGTGCCGGAGATCACCGAGCAGCACGGCATAAGCCTGAAGGCGCTGTTAAAGCGCAACAAGCTGAGCAATGCGGACGACATTAAGGTTGGAACATCGCTGCGCGTCGTCATTCCTTCTATTCTCGATAACGAAGCAGAACCGTATACGAAGGAAGATTACATGCTTCTGGCCAAGCTCACGCAAGTCGAATCCGGGTATGAGGGTTATGAAGGTCAGTTAGCTGTAGCCAATGTCGTGCTTAACAGGGTGAAGGATTCGCGATTCCCGGATTCGATCTACGACGTCATCTATTCCGGCAAGCAGTTCCCCGTCGCGCACAATGGCATGCTGGATAAGAGCGTACCGAATGCAAGCGTACTCCGCGCCGTTAAGGATGCCCTGAACGGGAGGAACAACGTTCAAGACGCTGTGTATTTCTATGATCCTAAAGTAACATCGGGATCATTCTGGTCCGGTCTTGATAAGATCGTGACGATCGGCAGCCATAGATTCGCGAAATAGGCTAAAGGGCTTCCTCCTTATACGGGGAAGCCCTTTTTGTTGGATTGGGGATGCGGGAGTTCACCAAATGGTATAATTTAAGCAACAGCACTAGCTGGTTAAGCATTAAGATTCGTTCTACAAAATTAAGTAAAGCAGGTATGCGTGAGATGACACAATCGGAACTCCCCATCTATCGCTTCAGTGAAGCACCGATCTGGGAACTGCAGCGATCCTATTATGAAGATCAGGGAATCAAGGCTTGGCAGAGCGAAGAAGTCCCGCTATACATAACAAGTAATCCGATTATTGCGGCAGCCTATGCGGAAATGATATTCGGGTTTCTTCAAGATAGAGCGAAATCGGGCTATTTATCCGACCCCGTCTCGATAGTCGAGCTTGGAGCGGGATCGGGCAGATTAGCCTTTCATGTCCTTAAGGAACTGGGAGAGCTAGTGGAATATGCTGGCGTCGCGATCCCTCCTTATCGCTATATCATGAGCGATTTAGCTGTAACGAATATAGCCTACTGGGAGCGGCATCCCGAATTAATTCCCCTCGTCGAACAAGGGATTTTGGATTTTGCGAAATTCGATGCCGTTAAGGATACTGAGCTACATTTGACATGCTCGGGTATCCGCATAAAGCCGGGCGACCTGCAGCAACCGTTGCTCGTTATTGCGAATTACTTCTTTGATAGCATTCCGCAAGAATTGATTTATGTGGAAGAAGGGAATATTTATGATTGCAAAGTTTCTCTACAGATTCCGGATGGCAGCGGCGATCTGAGCCCATCCGAAATGCTGGAGAAAGTGAACCTAGAGTTCCATTATCGTAAGGGGACTGATTTCGAACAAGAAACGTACCCTTACCGCGACGTGATACAACTATATAAAGAGAAGCTCGAGGAATCCCATATCCTCTTTCCGGCCATTGGAATGGCCTGTTTAGAGCGGCTTGGCCGCCTGTCGCAGCAGGGATTCGTTCTGATTACGGCGGATAAAGGCGACCACCGATTAGAGAACTGGGAATTCGCGGAGCCCCCCAAGCTGATCCATCACGGGAGCTTCTCGTTAACGGCAAACTATCATGCGATTGTAGCCTTTTTCGAACGGAAAGGCGCTCTCTCTTTGTTCACCACGCACCATCACAGCAACTTAAACGTGGGTTGCATTTTAATGCTGCAGGATCCGATGAGCTACGCCAATACTCGTCTGGCTTATCGACGGTTTGTAGAACGCTTTGGCCCGGACGACTTTTTTAGCATGAAACAATGGTTCGACGGGCAGTTGGAGCAGATGGAAATGAGACAAATCGTTGCCCTCTGGCGGCTCGGCGGCTACGATTCGCAGTGGCTTCTGCAAAGCGCCAAGCGTATCTCCACTCTTATTCCAACGTGTAACGAAGCCGAGATGGAAGACATCCGCAGCGGAATCCACTCCATGTGGAGAAGCTACTACCCCATGGAGGAGAAACATAACTTAGCATTAGATTGCGGTATGCTGCTATATGAAATGGAACTGTTCGAGGATGCGCGCATCTACTTGGAACGGTCACTGAAACATAGTGAGGCAAACTCCGAGGTGATCTACAACCTAGCGGTGTGCTGCTATGAAGTCGGCAAGGCGGACGCTGCGTTGGCCTATACGCACAGAACTTTAGCGATGGTGCCTGAGCATGAAGGAGCTCGGGCTCTTGAAGCGCTATTGATGTAAGGGTTTAAGCTTATCTTTAACGAAATTAATAAATAAATACCTAACGAGCGGTCCCACAATTAGGAGCTGTAGAGGGAAAGCGAAAATAAAATTTCTAAAGACTAAAGTAAAGTAACTTCCGAGTATGGATTCTCCGATTAGGCTATTAGAAAAGTATGATGTCCCCAATCCGTATAGAGACATACAGAGAACCATTCCGCTCACCATGCAAAAGGCAAGGGATACAATGACAAATCCCTTCTTGGATTTGTCATAGGGTAATGAGAATGCGATTTTCTTGGCCACTGGGCCAACGATAAATATTTCCAATAAGGATGCAGTAATAAAGACCATAACAAGTTGAATAAGGACTTCTTTCAAGGTTATCGTTGCAAGTAAGCCATGAGTAAATAAATTATAAAACGTCATGAATAAGACCATCCCGGAGCACATCATCAACCCAAAGTAAAAATTTTCTTTCTTAGTTGTCGGCAATTCGCGTCATCCTTTCTTTTTACCCTTGTAATTATAGAGACAGCGGAAACCTCCTCATAAGTGAACAGTTTGTGAACAATGGGAGGAAGATCTGCTTCATACAGTAGATTCTTGATAAAGTAGAGTCCGAAGGCGAGGGAATATATAGATGCTAGAACTTCCGAATTGTCCAAAATGTAATTCAGCATATACGTACGAAGACGGCAATCTTCTGATCTGCCCGGAATGCGCTCATGAATGGTCTTTGGAATCCGATCCTGCGGATGGCGACGATAAGAAGGTTGTCAAAGATGCCAACGGAAACATCTTAAACGATGGCGATTCGGTATCCGTAATCAAAGACCTTAAAGTCAAAGGAAGCTCGTTAGTCGTGAAAATCGGAACGAAAGTGAAAAACATCCGGTTGGTTGACGGGGATCATGACATCGATTGCAAAATCGACGGGTTCGGAGAGATGAAGCTAAAATCGGAATTCGTTAAGAAGATTTAACAGCGGTTTAGTGCGACTGAATCGATTGCTTGTTGAAGAAAGCCCCGATGAGGAAATCCTCTTCGGGGCTTTTTGCGATGTCAACCGCGCCATCTTGAACAAACTCTTAACCGTTTAATTTCACTTTACGCAACGGGCTATAGGGGGATACAAGAAGTTTAGCGAGCAATGCTTTGTTCTCGCTTATATAATCGGCGCTCCTATTTAAGGAAGTATAAGCGGAACCGACAGTAAAACTAATTAAGAAGTCTTTCCAATTCGTATAATTGCTTCTAATAATCGCGATAATTTCATTTATATATTTCCACTTCTCTTCTTCGGTTAAATAATCCAGCTTAAACCCGGCACAGCACTTGAATACCGCCCAGGTATAATCGGTCGCCGCAATTCCTCCTGGAGGCATGCGTTCTAAGTAATCATTCACTATCGAGAGCTTATAGCGCCGAGTAGGATTGTCTTTCTCCATCTCGATATAATGTGATCTGTCGGATTCCGGTTGGGTAGATAAAGCAAGGTTCATGTCCTCGAATTCTTTTCTGTGCCCCACCGATAAGGACCATTTAATGTTATCTTTCAGTTCGTCGGAATTCCCGACTTCCCAATGTTGGCATAAATTACGTAGATAATTTCTTTTCGTGAAGATCCAATTTGGATTTTGGACATGGTAATCGCCATGTTTCCCTACGATGCACATTGCCGATAGCGCGTCGATATATAGTTGGGCGGTCTCCTGTGCTTCCGCAGTTGAGATGTTCATGATTTTTCCACTCCCTTTCTCCCCATTATGTATATCGAAGGTACCTAGTTACTCTTCGGACTTCCCGAAATACGGAAATATAGAACAAGGCCAACGCAAGAAGGTAAAAATAGATCCGTAGAGGAATGCTGCTTTGATCGGAAGCCGGCTTCTCGATCAAATTCAAGTATTTATCCGCTAAAGGACTCTGGTCAGCTTTCAAAAACCGTTTTTTCCATTTTTCGTATTCTCCCGCTAGCGTCGGATTTAGAGATTGAACGGTTCCTTTGATTTCTATCGTTTTTTTATCGTAGATTGCTTTGGCCTGATCATAATCGCTCAAGATAAGCAGGGGAGTTCCGTCTAATATAACGAAGTTTAAGTACCCGCTGATATTGGACAGAAGATCTTGCTTTTCCACCTCGGCCGTTGAGAGGTAAGCGATCTTTGGATTGCCGTCATCGTCCTTCATCCGAACTTGATTAATACCCATATAAGTGGCTTTGGACAACTCCATACGAACCGTCGTGCTTGCTTTCGGAAGAAGGGAATCCGAATCCAAGTCTGCCAGCGAGACAACCGTCTTATATTCGATCGGTTTAGTCGCATGGATGAGAAAACGAATAGGCGTCTCTCCCGTATGCTTCACGAAGGAAGAAGAGATGAAAATATGAAGCGCGATAATAGCAATCAGGCTGAACCATTTACCGCCTAAGAGGAGAAAGGCGCTCTGCTTAAGACGATAGCTTAATGGCGTCTTACCAAGATCTATTTTCAACTGCTTCAGCGTTTTTCTATTGCCGCTTCCCTCTTGCTTCTTAATGGTTTCCGCTTTTATTGCGGAGAGTTCCGCTAGCGCTAGCATAGCTTCTATATCGTTGGCGTTCTCCTTCTGAATTCGTTGATACATTTCATGCGCTTTGTCGTACTTTCCTAGCTTCATATATGATCTTCCTGCTAAAGATAGAGCAGAGGTATGATTCGGAATTCGTTCCAGGATTCGCGATAGATCTTGTAGTACCTCTTGCGGTTTACCGTCCTCGAAATTGATTCGAGCACGGTTCAGATGCCCTTCTACCGAATCGGGGATGAGGAGAATAAGTCCGTTGCACGCATCCAGAGCCCGTTCCGGATTTTTCAATCGGGAATAACACTCGATTTGGAGCCGAATGACATCCGGGTCGGACTCGAATCGTTCCGTTGCTTTTCTTAAATGGCGCTCGGCCGCTGAATAATCCTGCTCCAGTAAGGCTAATAAGGCATTTTCCCGAGCGAGTAGGAATACGTCATGATCCAAATCCGCGGCATTCAGAAGAACCGAATATCCCATGTTTAATACAAGTTCATTCCCGATCCCATACGTATATACTTTGGGATATTGCCCTTGAAAGCTTTCTTTGTCCTCCTCAGCCAAATCCCTCCAGTGAAACGTGTTCTCAAGGAGCTTCCAGACGGCATCAGGCACAAAGTAATGCTCTTCCATAAAATCAAGCAGAATACGAGAGGTTGTGCGGTTCAGCTCTACATTCCAAACGGCGTCCGAGTCCAGCAGTTCCATCCACTTATTGGTATCTACCCGTAATGAAAAGTTCTCATACAACGCTTCGATCTGCTCGATAAACCGTTCAAACGGATGATCAGGAACGAAGGGGTTATTCGACTCTTGGAACGACAACAAACGATAAGGATGATACGGATGATCTGGATCCGCGTCATCCTCATCTTCATGCTCATCCTCAGGTTCATCTTCATGCTCATTTTCATGCTCATGCTCATCCAGTTCTTGCTCCAATGCGGCAGAGACTTCCCGCCCATCGTCCTCGGTCTCCGTAATATCACGGTTTATAGCCTTCTTGGCTTTCTGTTTAGCCTGTTTTACCGCTTGATCGTATGCTTCCCGTAGCCGCTGATAACCTTCCGGATCTTCCTCCGGATGATGAATCTTTAGCTTGACCGCGTATGCTCTTTTGATTGCTGACACATCATCCGTAGGTTCTATGCCGAGAATTTTCCAGAACTGCATTAATAATCACGCCACCTCTCCAAGTACTCTAACTGTTTCCTGAGGTGCGAAGAGGCCTTTTTAACTTCCTGTTCATTTTGAGAGGCAAGAACCTGTTCAAACTGCTGCAGCATAAAAGCAATTTCGGCCCGGTTCTCACCTAGCGCTTCTTCATATAGCCTTTCGCCTTTGGCTAGAAGCAGCCTGTTCTCCGTCCGCTCCCGAGGATGAATCTTGATGTCCTTTAATATCTTCAGTCTTTCTTCGATCTCGTGCTGCGTCAGCTTACCGGGATTTTTCTCGATAATGGTTTTTTGTTTTAATCCGGTACCGATCGTAGTCACCTCTACTTCTAAAATACCGTTAATATCGTAGGTGAACCTAACGTCTATGGCTTGCTCTCCTGCCTTATCGGGAGGGACTGGAACCGAGAGCTCCCCTAGCTTAATATTATTGTCCACTTTGCGGCTCTCGCCTTGGTAGACAATCACTCGAATATTTTTCTGATTATCGTGGATCGTAAAGTACTGCTCTGCCTTGCTAACCGGAATAGGCGTATTGCGTTCAATGATCGGACTAAAATGACCGCTGTCATAATTTCCGTTCCCCATCGTCTTTGTAATTTCGATACCTAACGTATAGGGACATACATCTGTCAGAACGACCTCTTTAAGAGCCTCGTTCCTCTCCTTGAGGGCGACCTGTATAGCGGCACCCAAAGCAACAGCCTCATCGGGATTAATCTGACTGAAAGGCAGCTTCCCGAACATTTTGCCGACAACCGATTTGATAACCGGCATACGGGTCGCCCCGCCTATTAAGATAACGGCATCAAGATCATCAGGTGATAGAGAGGCATCGCGCAATGCCCTTTCAATTGGGTGACGCAACCGGAGAACGAGATGGCTGGCTAGTTTCTCAAACTCGTTACGATCCAGGGTGAGTTCGAATTCTTTGTCCTCCCATTTAAAGCTCATTTGTCCGGCATGTCCGCTTCCTATAGTACGTTTGCATATCTCGGCTTGTTTGAATAGAGCGGAACGAGCTTTGTTGTCGAGTTGCTGGTAGTCAATTCCCTTTGATTCAACGAAAAAAGAAACCAACAATAACGTAAAATCCTCGCCTCCCAAGTAATTATCTCCGGCAATCGACTGCACTTCCATTACGCCTTCAAAAAACTCCAGTATAGACACATCGAAAGTGCCTCCGCCCAAATCGAAGACGAGGAATTTCGTGTCCGATTGCTGCTGATGGAGACCATAAGAAATCGCCGCAGCCGTAGGCTCGCTGATAAGGCGCTCTACCTTCAGGCCTGCGATTTCCGCCGCCCGTTTGGTCGCCTTGCGTTGAGTGTCGTTGAAATACGCAGGGACGCTAATGACGGCCTCCGTCACTTCGCGTCCGAGAAAAGCTTCCGCATCTGTTTTTAACGATTTCACGATAAAGGACGACAGCTCTTCCGGAGAAAAGGAGTACTGACCTAGACGGTATAATTTCTCCGTGCCCATATATCTCTTAAATGTAGCAGCCGTAAGATCCGGGTGAGTCATTAACCGTTCTTTGGCGATTTGGCCTACAAGTATTTCTCCATTTTCATCCACGCTGACTATAGAAGGGGTCAATCGTTCCCCTAGCACGTTCGGTATAATAGTGGGACCATCTTCCGTCCAATAGGCGACCAAGCTGTTTGTCGTACCTAGATCGATACCGATTACCGTCATTCAATGAACCCTCATTTCTAGATGTCATGAAAAAGGAAAATTCTCCCGATTTCCATTTTATTATCGGAAACTTAGATCATTATTTTAAGCCAGCTTTTTCTCAGGGTAAGGAGAACGGAGCGATTTCTAGTTTAAATGCACGGCATCGGCGAACGGGTGGAACGGACTAGATCGGGTTCTGACCGGTTAATCGACCCGGAACACCTGATACCGCTTGCGGTATTCGCCCGGAGTAAAAGAGGTTTGCCGCTTGAACAGCCGCGTGAAGTAGTTGTTGTCCTGGAAGCCGCATTGCTCCCGGATTTTCGTCAGCGACAGATCCGAATGGGCGAGCATCCGTTTCGCGCGGTCGATCTGCAAGCGATGTCGGTACTGCAGCGGGCTCATTCCGCAATATTGCTTTAAGCACCGGGCTAAATAGTCGAAATGGTAATGCAGATCGCGTTCCATCTCCGCCGAGTCGAAAGGAAGCTCCAACCGGTTCGCCAAGTACGATGCCGCCTTCTCCCCCAGAAAGTAGGAGCGGGCCTGCGGGCTGTTCTTCCTCATTCCGTTCTGGAGCTGCGTCAGCACCTGCCCGAACAGCAAATGCAATTCAAAAGAGCCGTAATGGGTCAGTACGCCGTGCAGTTGCAGCATTTCTTTCAAGAGGGGCACAATCGCGCGTAAATCGACGGGAGCGAATTTGGGAACGTCGATCAGGGTCGGAGGAGGCTCCGTATCCTGATTCGTCAGCTTCAGCAGCGACTGCTGCCAATCGTTCTTTTCTTTCAAGAGCGGCCCAGAATGCGCCGGGTATTGAAAGTGGATCCAATACGCCTCGGTATCCTCCTCCGTCGGGCGATAGCCGCGATGCGTTTTCCCCGGCTCAAGCACCAGAATCATGCCCGGACGGATGTCGTATTTGACTCCGTCCTCCTCGATGAACAAAGCTCCCTTCGCGCAAAAGATCATATCGAACGCCTCGAAGGTTCGCTCCGCGTGCACGACTCCGGACGGCCATAGAACGTGCCCGACCGTGGCCAGCAAAGGAAACGGCGGCACCTTGAGTTCGAGTACGAGCATGATCTCCCTCCTCTCGTGAATGTAGAGATTGTACTATAGGAAGTCGCCATTGTCAGCTGTTTAGAGCGTTCGAATCGGGTACAGTAGTAGATATCATACGCCATACACGGGATCGAACAAAAATAATAGCGCTTTCAATTCGAATCCTTTTTGATCCCGAAGCGCTTATGTTAAAATGCAAGAATGGCGTTTGCCCAATATATCGGCCCCGTACGAAAGGTGGAAGCCGACCGAACCATGACGCGATTGGAACGATTGCTGCGCAGGGCGCACGAGCTGTATTATTCCTCATCCATCCGAAGCCGGTTAAGCTTGTCCTTTGCCTTGCTTTTTGCCGTGCTTCTCGCTTTGCTGGTCGTCATCGTAAACAACGTCTCGTCGTCGATCCTGATCGGCAAAACGATCGAGAACACGTCCCAGAACATCGCGCTCGTCTCCGAGAAATTCGACCTGACGTTCGACAGGGTCGAGGATTACGCGAAGACGGCGATCACGAACGGCGATATCCAGGAGGTGCTCACCTCCAGACCCCGAAAGGACGAGCTTTCCCGCTACAACAGCCGGAATAAGGCGTTTAGCGCGCTGGACGGCATCATCGGCGCCAGATCGTTGATCGATTCGATGCTGATATACGACTTTCATCAGAGGCTGTTCGATTCCGGGAGGCTGCAAAATCTGCAGTACAGGTTGCCCGAGTTCTACGACTACTTCCAAACGTTCGAATCGACCGGGCAATTGCGCTGGCTCGACACGCATCCGAGCAACTATACGCAGTCGGGCTCGGCCCAGAACATCGTCACGCTGGTCAGGGGCATCATCGACGCGGACTCGGGAAGAAGGATCGGGGTCATCGAGACAAACGTCAACGAACGGACGATCTCCGGGTTGTACGACCGAATCCGACTGGGCGACAGCGGGAAAATTTTCGTCGTGAACGATCGGGGGACGGCCGTCTCGCACGCGGACAAGAACGAGTTGTACGCCTCGGTCGCCGATCAGCCCTATTACGGGTGGATCAAGGAGCATAACGGAGGTAAGACGTTCGGGATCGGAGGCGAGCGGTTTCTCGTCATTTCCCGGCATTACGAGCGCTTGAATTGGACGGTCGTGGGCATCGTGCCGACGGTCGAAATTTTGCAAGACCAGAAGAGGCTGACGAGCCAGCTGCTCTCGATCGGCTTTGTTTTTCTTGCGATTTCGGCGTTCGTGACCGTCCTGCTATCCAATTCCATCACCCGGCCGATCTTGAGGCTGAAGCAGACGATGAAGTTCGTATCGGGCGGGGACCTGGGCGTGAGAGCGGAAGTGAAATACAAAGACGAGATCGGCACGCTGACGCTCGAGTTCAACCGGATGATCCGGAAAACGGCCGAATTGATGGACGATCTTCTGGACAAGCAGAAAAAAGAGGAAGAGTACGAGCTGGCCTTGCTTCAGTCGCAACTGAATCCCCATTTTCTGTACAACACGCTCGAAAGTATCAACGGACTGGCGGAGTTGAACCGCAACGGGGAGATCATCCGCTTGGTGAATGAATTGGCTTTTTTCTACCGCGGGGTATTGAGCAGGGGGAGCAAGATCATTTCCCTCAAGGAAGAGCTGGACATTACCGAGAGCTATTTGAAAATGTTGAAAATCCGCCACGGCGACCGGCTGAATTACGAGATCGAAGTGGACGAGTCCCTATACCGGTACGCCACGGTCAAGCTGCTGCTGCAGCCTCTCGTCGAAAACGCGCTGCTTCACGGCCTGCGCAATAAGCGCGGGCCGGGGACGATTCGGATCGCCGGCTCCGCCGATCGCGAGCGGCTGATTCTATCCGTCGTCGATGACGGCATCGGCATGGATCCGGAGACGCTGGGCAAAATGCTGTCGGATTCGCCGGAAGGGAAGGCGCGGTCAGGCTTCGGGCTGGCAAGCACGGACAAGAGGATCAAGCTGTATTTCGGCGACAGTTTTGGCCTGCGAATCCGCAGCGGCGCGGAGGGGACGACGGTCGAGATCGGCTTGCCCAAGAACGAAATGTGGAAGGACGACGAATGATGATCAAGCTGCTAATCGTAGACGACGAATGGCTGGTCCGGGAACGCTTGAAGGCGTGCCTGAATTGGGACGAGCTCGGCTGCGCCATCGCGGGCGAAGCGTCCGACGGGGAAGACGCCCTGGAGCAGGTCGGCCGGCTTCGCCCGGATATCGCGATCGTCGATATCCATATGCCTTTCGTGAACGGTCTGGAGTTCGCGGAGACCGTCCGGGCGGATTACCCGGGAACGAAAGTCGTCATTCTGACCGGGTACAGCGATTTCGACTACGCGAGAACCGCGGTTCAGGCCGGAGTCGTTCGGTACTTGCTCAAGCCGATCGACAAAGACGAGCTGAGATCCGTCATCGTCGAACTGACCTCGTCGATCGAGAACGAGAGAGCGCGGCAAAACAATCTCGCCCTGATGGAGATGAGCTACAAGGAAAGCCGGGACGTGCTGAAGGAGAAGCTCCTGCGGTCTTTGCTCGAGCCCGTCGCGCGGTCCCGGGATTTCCGGCAAGAGCTGGAGCGGCATGCTCCGAACCTCGCCGGGATCGACCGGGCCGCCGTTGCCGTCGTGCAGATCGACGCCCTGCCCGGCAAAGAGGTCGACCCGGCGGAGGAGCGCCTCTGGTATTTCGCCGTGTCGAACATCTTCGCGGAAACGTTGTCCCGCGGTTATCCCGTCGAATGCGTCTACGATTCCGCCGGCCATGCGGCGCTGATCGCCGGCGTCGGAGACGAGGACGGCCTGGAGAGGCTCATCGGGCATAGCGAAGAAGCAAAGTCTTTTATCGAGATAAGGCTTCGCTTCACCGTGACGGTCGGGGTCGGGAACGTCGGGAGAGGGCTCGACGGCATCGCGGCCAGCTACCGGGAAGCGGTCGCGGCGAGAAGGAACCGGGTCGTGATGGGCCCTAACCGGATCATTCCGTATCGTTCCCTCGAGAACAAGGCCGGCGCTTCTTCGTTCTTCGAGAATTTCCGGCACGATCTGCTCATTCCGATGCGTTCGGGCAACTCGTCGGCTGCAATCGGAGAAATCGGCCGCGTCTTCCGCGAGATCGAGGAGCGCGGCTTGCTCGCCGATCAAGCCGTTCTCGTGCTGACCGAGCTGTTCCTCGTGATCGCCCAATTCGCGAAGGAGAACGAGATCGAAATCCCCGAACTCGCCGACCTCGATTTCTCCGCCGGAGCGCTGCTCGACGGCCACGAATCGCTCGGCGAGACGAAGGCGTGGTTCGAGAGGCTCTGCCGGCAGGCGCTTAACGTCTATAGCCGGAGCAAGCTCCACGGTTACGCCCGAACGGTCGAGAAGGTCAAAAGGTACATCGACGAAAACTACGCGAACAGGGAAATCGGGCTGGAGGCGATCTCCGCCAACCTCTCGATCAATCCGAGCCATCTGAGCAGCGTGTTCAAGAGAGAAGCGGGCATTACGATCAGCGAATACCTGATCCGCAAGCGATTGACGCAAGCCAAAGCGATGATGGACGACGGAAACGGCAAGCTGTCGGAGATCACCGATTCCGTCGGTTTCGGCGACCCTTATTATTTCAGCAAAAGCTTCAAGAAGATGTTCGGAATTTCCCCCTCCCTGTACTTTAAATCCAAAATCTGAAGCCTCCGCATCGCTCGGGACGACTTCGACCAAAGATATTACCAATCGACCAAAGATAATCTATGTCTCCCCGACCCGGCGACTTCTATAATCGGAGAGGCAAGGCACACCATATCTAACAGGGGGAAAAGCGCATGTTCAGAAAAATCGGGTTGTCGGGCCTAAGCGTCGTCGTCCTGGCCTCGGTATTGTCCGGTTGCGGAGATAGCGGCAAAAACGCGGAGTCCGCGGGGACGGCCGACGCGGGCGGGGAAAAAGTGAAAATCCGGATTTTGACCCGCTTGGCAAGCGATCAACCGAATGCAACCGCTTTCCGGGATAAAGTGAAAGAGTTCCAGCAACTGAATCCGAATATCGTCGTCGAAGATCTGTCCGTAGAGGACGAAGGCACGTTTAATACGAAATTCAAGACGGCCGTCGCTTCGGGAGACGTTCCGGAGGTTTTCGCCAACTACGGCGGGGCCGCGTTCGCCGAATACGCCAAACAGGGCGTGGCGATGGATCTCTCCGAGATCTTGGACTCCGATAAAGAATGGTCCGGCTCGTACCTGGACGTGTTCGAGAACTGGAAGTTCCCGGACGTTCCGGGCACGTACGCGGTTCCCTACGAGTTCTACGCGATCGGCATTTTCTACAACAAAGACTTGTTCGCGAAAGCGAACGTCGAGGTGCCGGCCACGATCGAAGAATTCGAAGCGGCGGCGCAAAAGCTGAAGGACGCGGGCATCGTTCCGATGGCGCTCGGCGAGAAGGATACGTGGCGCGGCGGACATCTGTACAGCGTCCTGGTCGACAAGAAGATGGGCGGGCAGATCGCGGACGACATTCGCAACCGCACGGCTAAGTACAACGATCAGCCGTTCATCGACGTGCTGACGCAGATGAAGAGCTGGCAGCAAAAAGGATTCCTCGGGGACAATATCGTCTCTATCGACGTCAACGCGGAGAAGAACATGTTCCACACCGAGAAGACGGCGATGCACATGGACGGAAGCTGGTACATCGGGGAAGCGGGCCAATCACCAATCAGCGACAAAGTCGGCTTTTTCCCGTTCCCGTACTACGGCGACAAGCCGGAAAACAAGGACGTCTGGATGGGCGGAGCCGGAGGGGCGTTCTCGATTTCCGGTAAAGCGGAGGGAGCGAAGAAGGAAGCGGCTATCCAACTTCTGAAGTTCGTCACCTCACCGGAGTCTTTCCAATATTATCAGCAGGTGCAAAAAGGCGGCGTGTTCCCGGTCAAGATCGAGAGTGATCCCGCCAAGGTGGATCCGCTCACGATTAGCTACTCGGAAGCGTTCAAGGACGCGACGTTCAAAGCGGAATTGTATTCCTACGATCCTCTGCCGCAGATGATGGACACGGTTCGCAACGGCATTCAAGGCATGTTCGCCGGCTTGGCGCCCGAAAAAGCAGCGAAGAGCATGCAGGACCAGGTCGACAAGCTGCTTAAATAACAGAAGACCCGGGCGGGCGCGGCGGCCGTAGACGCGGCCGGTCCGTTCCCGTCCGGGATGCGGAGGTTTCCATGATCAGCAATCGCAGCAAATACGCGACCGCGGCGTTGTTCCTCTTACCGGCATTCGCGGTCTACACGGTGCTCTTGATCTATCCGGTGCTTCAGTCCGTGTTCATGTCGTTCTACGAATGGAACGGCATCGCCGGCTCGAAGATGGTGTTCTCCGGATTGGACAATTACAAAACGATGTTCCAAATGCCGGAGTTTTGGACGTCGCTTGCGAACGTTCTGAAGTTTATCCTGATCGGTTTCGCCCTGCAGATGCCCCTTTCTTTTTTTCTCGGGTATCTGATTTCCCGCAAGATGAAGGGCAATCGCTTCTTCAAGACGGCCTTCTTCATGCCGGTCGTTCTGCCGATGACGGCGGTAGCCTTAATGTGGACGTTCATTCTGTTTCCGAACGGAGGCCTCTTTAATACGCTGCTGACGGAGATCGGGCTCGGAAACCTGGTTCGCAACTGGCTCGGAGATACGACGATCGTCACTTACACGACGCCTATCATCAACATGTGGGTGTATGCGGGACTCAATATGATCATTTTCTCGGCGGGTATCGTCGGCATTCCGGAGCAGCTCTATCAAGCTGCGGCGATCGACGGCGCGACGGGTTGGCGGAAGCTTCGCTACATTACGATCCCACTGCTGAAGGACACGTTCAAGATTTACGCGGTCACTTGCTTCACCGGCTCGCTGCGGGTGTTCGACATCATCTTCGTCATGACGTCCGGCGGACCGAACGGGGCGTCCGACGTGCCGGCGACGCTGCTGTATTACCAAGGCTTCAAGTATATGAACTTCGGCCTCGCGAACAGTATCGGTACTTTTATTCTCGTTGCGGGTCTATTCCTGAGCATCGTGACGAACCGATACCTGAACAACGACAAGTAAGGGGAACGGAAACGGTTCCCTGAAATAAGAACGGTAGGTGATCTCTCTTGCGTCTGGCGCGTTTTCGCTTAGGCGGCTCGTTACTGTACCTATTTTCGGCCGTCTGGGCGCTCATTACGTTGTATCCGCTCGTATTTACGGCGATGTCCTCCTTCAAGACGACCGACGAAATCTATTCGGCTCCATTCAAACTGCCTAGCCTCTACAGTTTTTCTAACTACGCTAGGGCGCTGTTCGATGCGGGCATGCTGCGGGCGATCGGCAACTCTTTCGGAATCGCGATCGTCTCGACGCTGTCGGTCATCCTGCTGGGCAGCTTGGCTTCTTTCGTCCTAGCGAGGCTGGGCTTGAAGTTCGGCAACGCCGTTTTGCTTTACTTTTTGCTGGGTATCATGATTCCCGTCCATACCACGCTCGTGCCGCTCATGAAGCTGGTCAGCGGGGTTCAAGGACAGAACCACTATTTGACGATGGTCCTGATCTACACGGCTTTCCATCTGCCGTTCGCCATTTTCCTGATCTCCAGTCATATGAGGGGAATCGGCAAGGAGCTGGACGAATCGGCTGCCCTGGACGGGTGCGGGCCGATCCGGTTGTTCGCTTCGATCATTTTCCCGCTGACGATGCCGGCGATCGCGACGGCGTTCATCCTGACTTTCCTGTACGTCTATAACGATTTGATCTTCGCCGTCATTTTCATCTCGGACAAGAGCATGTTCACGATTCCGCTGACGATGCTTACGTTCGTGGCCAAGAGCTTGACGGAGTACGGGCCGATCTTCGCGTCCATCATCGTCTCCATCATCCCGATGATCGTCGTCTTCCTGATATTCCAGGAAAGGGTGGTCAGCGGCCTTGCGGCGGGAGCGGTCAAAGAATAAGCCGAATATAAAAAAGATCCGGGCGCCTTCGAGAAGAAGGCGCCCGGATCTTTTCGTTTATCCGCGGGTCGGCCAGTCGGCCGGCGGTTCCGCCAGATCGGCGGGCCGCGCGTAGCGCTCTCCGATCTCCTTGAAGCGGGCAAGCATGTTGTCGTCGAGCCGTCCGAGCTGGTTCGGCGCGCCGTTCAGCAGGAAGCTGACGTTGCGGCGATTGGAGTCGTTAATTTTATCGAGCGCCCAATCGGCCGTTTTCAGCTCCATATCCGTATCGGTCGTTCTCCAGAACCACGTCTTGGTCAGAATGTTGCAGCTCGCGCCCGGCCCGTTGAACGAGTCCGAGATTTCCTGGCCTGCGGCGTTCTCGTAGAAAGCGATATCGGTAAGCGCGAGATCGTCGCAGCCGATATTCATCAGCAGGCAATCGGGCTGGAGTTCCTTGACCAACTGGTCGATCTCCTGGAACGGAAGTACCTCGTAGCGAGGACCGCCCCACTCGGCGTCCCAACCGTCGATGATCAAGAACGGAATTTCACCGTATTCCGTCAGCAGCTCGAGGATCTGGTTTTTGATGAACTGCTTGTCTTCCGGAGTGCACTTATTCCGGTTGATCTTATGGTGCAAGTCGAGGATCGAGAAATACAGCCCCGCTTGGATGCCTTCCTTGCGGAACGCGTCCAAGTATTCCTTCACGACGTCCGTTGGGTTGGCCGCGTTCCTGACGCAATGCTCCGTATGCCGGGTCGGCCATAGGCTGAAGCCTTCGTGATGCTTGGCCGTCAACGCGGCGAACGTCATGCCGGCGGACTTGGCCGCCGTCGCCCATTGAGCGCAGTCGAGAGCGGTCGGGTTCCAGTCCTGGGGATCGAAGACGAACCTGCGCGGCTGGCCTCCGTTCTCGTGGGCGAATTCCCAATCTTCTATCTCCGAGTCCGCGAATTGGAACGTCGCGCTGTTGAAGTGGATGAACATGCCCGATCTTTGATTAACGAACCATTGCTGTCTTTCGAGCAAATGCTGGTTTTTCATGAAATCGCCCTCCTAGGAAGTATAAATCGTATGATATCTACTACTATAGTCGAGAAGAACCCTTAAAACATCCGACAATGGCGACGAAAAAGCATACGATTTCGACCAATCCGATCCAGATGTAATAGTTGAAGTTACTGAACAGAAGAAGTGGAGTCGCAAGCTGATCGATCATGAGACGCTTCAAGAGCTATGGAGCAAGGGACTTTGGAAGCAGACAATTCAGACGATGGTGACATAAGAGTCATCAAAGATACCAATGGAAACATACTTAAGAAGATTTAGAATGAAGTATATCACTTCTTTTTTTCGCGAAGTTCATCTATAATGCTAGAAGGGATTCCTGCTTGACCAATTGAATAATTTACAGCCTGTAGGTGCCTTCGACGCTCAAGCGTATAAGGTTAAAAGGGAAGCCGGTGCAAACCCGGCGCGGTCCCGCCACTGTATAACGGGGATAACCTCGCAAGATCACTGTTCCGCAAGGAATGGGAAGATGAGGGAGTCAGCAAACCCGTAAGCCAGGAAACCTGCCTACTCGGCTTCGCCAAAGAACATCCTTCGCGGAAAAGGACTGGCCGAATCAGGACATGATAGAGCGTTTACCTAATCATCCAAAGTTAATTCCTGATCTGCTGACCCCTGGTTTCCTGCTGGAGACCGGGGGTTTTCTCGTTGAATGGCACTGCCGGTAAAAAGATTTGATCGTTCAAGAGCAGCTCTACTAACTTGACGAGAGGAAGATTGAGTAATGAAAAAATTATGGTTAATTGCATTAACATTAGTATTGGCAGTCGCATTAGCAGGCTGTGGCAAGGATAATAACAATTCTGCGGCAAGCCCGAGCGCGAGCTCAAGCGCAAGCCCGGCTGCTTCGGAGAGCGCAGCTCCGTCTTCGGACGCAGCGGTTAAGAAAACGGAGTACCCGCTTACGGTTAAAGATGCGACGGGAACTGAATTCACGTTCGATAAGGCTCCTGAGAAGATTGTATCGACTTCCGTATCGGAGACCGAGATTTTGTTCGCTCTAGGGCTGGGCGATAAAGTAGTCGGCGTATCCGATTACGACAACTACCCGCCTGAAGTGTTGGAGAAGCAGAAGGTAGGCGGCGTGACCGAACCGAACGTGGAAGCCATTATTTCCTTGGAGCCGGACCTTGTCATTACGGGGATTTCCATCAAAGATACGGCCGTAGAGAAATTACGCTCGCTAGATCTTAAGCTGGTTAAGACGGAGCCTAAAAGCATCGATGACGTTCTAGGCAACATCTTGCTGTTTGGCCAAATTTCCGATAAGCAGACGGAAGCGGAAGCGCTCGTCGCGCAGATGAAAGAAGACGTTCGCAAGGTTACCGAGGCGGCAGCCACGATCAAACCTGAAGACAAGAAGAAGGTATACATCGAGTTCTCGCCGGGTTGGACAGTTGGGAAAGGCGAGTTCATGGACGAGTTGATTACGCTGGCTGGCGGCGTGAACATCGCATCCGATATGCAAGGCTGGAATCCGATCAACGAAGAGAAGGTCATCGCGGACAATCCGGATGTCATCATCTATACGCTGAACATTACGGACGACAAGTCCGGCAAGAAGCTGGAGGATCTTATCCAAGGGCGCAGCGGATGGGATAAAATCAAAGCGATCGCGGATAAGCAATTGGTCGGCATGGACGGAGACATTCTATCTAGACCCGGACCTCGCATTACGGAAGCGCTGAAGCAGCTTTCGGAAGGCATTTATCCGGGATTGGTGAAGAGTGAGTAGGAAAATCTTGATCTGGGGAGGAGCGGGTTTGGCGCTCCTCCTTCTTTCCGTTGTCGTGAGCTTGTCGATGGGCACTGCTAGCTTGCCTATCTCCCAAGTGTGGGGCATATTATGGCATCAGCTGCCTTTTGTCGGGCACTGGGTTACACCGGATTGGCCGGTTTCCTCGGAGCAGATCATCCTGAAGGTTCGCTTGCCCCGAATTTTATTGGCTATTCTGATCGGGGCATGCCTATCCCTTGCGGGGGCGGGGTTCCAAGGCGTATTGCGCAACCCGCTAGCGGATCCTTATACACTTGGCGTAGCATCGGGATCCGCGGTCGGGGCGGCTTTTATTATTTTGTTCGGCTTACAGGTAGCGCTACTGGGACAATGGACCATATCTGCCGTCGCTTTCGTAACGGGGATGCTCAGCCTATTCATCGTGCTGCGATTAGCTGTCATTAATGGCAAGTTTCAGTTGGAAACGTTGATTCTATCCGGCGTTGTCGTGCAGGCATTCCTCGGATCGATGGTATCCTTCATGGTGTCTCTGTCCGATAAGGTCATCAATGAAATCGTCTTCTGGCTGATGGGGAGCCTTTCTTTGCGCGGATGGTCTTTTACTTTCATGCTCGTACCGTATTTCCTCATCGGAATCGCGGTGCTATTGTCTTACGGCCGGACGCTGAATTTATTCGCTCTTGGCGAGCGTCAGGCCGAGCATCTAGGCGTGAATGTCGTCAGAACGCGCATGATCGTATTATGCGTTTCCACTTTAATTACGGCAGCAGCCGTTTCCGTAGCCGGCACGATCGGTTTCGTCGGACTTGTCGTTCCTCATTTGGTCCGATTGATGGTCGGCCCCGACTATCGGATATTGCTGCCCGTAACGGCCATATTCGGAGGGATCTATCTGCTCTGGGCCGATACGTTAGCCCGAATGCTGCTTAGCCCAACGGAAATTCCGTTAGGCGTCGTTACCGCGTTCCTTGGGGCGCCGTTCTTCGCGTATTTGCTTCGCAAAAACAAGAAAAGGCTGGGGGCGTAGAAGTATGCTACAAGTCCATCATCTCTCCAAATCCTATAACGAAGCTCATGTCCTGAAGGATATTCGGTTTTCTGTGGCACAAGGGGAGTTCTTCGGCATTCTTGGCCCCAACGGTAGCGGGAAGTCTACTTTGCTTAAGCTGTTGTCCGGCGTGGAAAAAGCAAGCGGGGGCGACATTCAGATAAACGGCGAACCAATAGAGCGCTATTCACGCAAGCAATTATCCCGTTTCCTAGCGGTGTTGCAACAGGAGTCGCTTCCTCCGGTTAACTTTACGGTGAAGGAGATCGTCGAGATGGGACGATACCCGTATCAGAATTGGCTCGGGGAAGAGAAGGATGATCAGTCGGGAATCGTGGATTCCATACTGGAGAAGCTTCGGCTGGTCGATTTGCAAGATCGATCGCTGCAGCATCTGAGCGGGGGCGAGCGGCAACGGGTCGCGCTAGGCAAAGTAATGGCCCAGAAGCCGAGCCTATTGCTGTTAGACGAGCCGACAACGTATTTGGACATCGGTTACCAGATTCAGATGATGGATCTCATTAAAACATGGCAGCGAGAAGAGAAACTTACCGTTGTCGCCGTTCTTCATGATCTAAATCTGGCGTCGATCTATTGCGATCGGATGTTAATGATAAGCCAGGGCGAAGCGATTAGTATAGGGACACCTGAAGAAATTATGCGAAGCGAGCTTATTGAGCGGGTATACGGAACGACTCCAATTATCGTCGAACATCCGGTTCACAAGCTGCCGCAAATTATGCTTCAAGGCGGGATAATCGAGTAATAACGTTATGCATTCATTAAAACATGCGGAAGGTGGTTCGATTATGGATAAGCCGAGCAAAGAACGCGGTCTGACGCTCGTCTATACGGGCGATGGCAAAGGAAAGACGACGGCGGCAATGGGGCTCGCGGTCCGCGGCGCGGGCAGAGGTTTCAAAGTGCTCGTGATGCAGTTTATTAAATCCCCGCAAAGGACTTATGGGGAGAAGCTCGTATTCGACAAGCTGGGCATTGAAATCCATCAGCTCGGGATCGGATTCACTTGGCTGAAGACGCCGGAGGAGCATCGCGAGTCTCTTCGAACGGCATGGGCGTATGCCAAAGAGCGTATCTCCAAGGGCGAGCATCAGCTCATTATTTTAGACGAGATCAACAATGCTCTGGCGATCAACACGTTCCCGATAGACGATGTTCTGCCGCTTAGCGAGGTGTTGGACGTCATCCGCAACCGACCGCAAGGCATGCATCTCGTATTAACGGGACGGAACGCGCAACCGGAAGTCGTGGAGCTCGCGGACCTCGTTACGGAGATGAAGCCGGTTAAGCACTATTATGAAGAAGGCATATCGGCTGTAATGGGAATCGAGATGTGAGAGGAGGGCGGCGCAAATGAGAATCGTATCGCTATGTCCTAGCAATACGGAGCTACTGGCGTTCATGGGGCTTTCCTCCATGATCGTGGGTGTAGATATTTACTCCGATTGGCCGCCTGCGATTCAAGAGTTGCCGAGGCTGGGGTCGGATATGGACATCGATATCGATGCCGTCGAAGCGCTTAAGCCCGATCTGGTTCTTGCATCGCTTACCGTGCCCGGGATGGAGAAGAATATAGAAGGCTTGAAAGCAAGGAATCTTCCTTATATCATCTTGAATCCGAATAGCCTGGAGGATATTAGCAATAACATGCTAGTCGTTGGCGAAGCGACGGATAAGATTGAGCAAGCAAAGGATGCAGTGCATAAGTATCGGCAGATGCTGGAGCAATACGCGGAGTTGAGCCGTAGAGTCGAGAAGAGGCCAACCCTCTACTGGGAATGGTGGCCGAAACCCGTTTTCTCGCCGGGCGGCGGCAATTGGCTGACGGAGATTAGCGAGCTGGCCGGAGCGAAGAACGTGTTCGCGGAAGATTCGCGAGCGAGCGTAAAGACGGATCTGGAGGATGTGCTTAACCGGGAGCCGGACTATATTTTACTGGCATGGGTCGGAGTTAAAGCACAGCAAGTAAAGCCCGAGTCGGTAAAGAAGCGCCCAGGTTGGTCTCGTCTGGACGCCGTCCAGCAGGAACGCATTCATGTCATGGAAGAGCCGCTTTATTGCAGGCCGTCCCCGCGACTTATCGTAGGCTTGCAGAAGCTTGCGGCTTCCCTGCATCCGGATGTCTATCCGGCCTTTGATCCGCTGGCAAGCGAGCAATGGTTTAGTTGACGGACGGTTCTTCACCGTTACGGCTGTGAAATATAAAAGTAAAATTAATAGCGTAGGAGATCAAAATACCGTCAAAAGCTGGCGGTATTTTTCTTTATAATAAAAACAAGTTTACGATTACGAACAGATTCGAGGTGTTGCATATGGAGAACTCGGCTGTGACGCCCAAGACCGACGCGAAGCCGGCCCGCGGCAACTGGATGAACTTGAAGAATAGCGAGACATTGGCGGGTTTACTGTTCGTCAGCCCAATGCTGATCGGCGTAACGGTTCTCGTTCTGCTGCCGATATTGGCTATATTCGCGCTCAGCTTCGCGGATTGGAACTTCGTGCAAGGCTGGGACGGCCTGAAGTGGATAGGCTTCGATAACTTCGGCAAGCTGCTGGACGACCACGCGTTCATCCGGTCTGTGCGCAACAATATGATCTTCCTGCTGGCCGTCCCCGTCTACATGCTCGTATCGATGGTGCTGGCGATTCTGATCGATCGGTACGTCTATTGGAAAGGTTTTTTCAAAGTCGCCTACTTCATGCCCTATATCTCAAGTATCGTAGCGGTGGCCATCGTATGGCAGGTGTTATTCCAGCCGTCCTACGGACCGATCAACGAAATGCTGAAAGCGATCGGAATCGCCAATCCGCCCAAATGGATCGCCGATCCGAAATTCGCCCTTTATTCGATTATGATGATCACGGTCTGGGTGTCGATCGGATTCAATCTCATCATCTACATCGCCGGACTTCAATCGATTCCGCGCGACCTATACGAAGCTGCCGATATCGATGGAGCCAACGCCTGGGTGAAATTCGCACGGATTACGTTCCCGTTGCTGTCACCGACATCCTTTTTCCTGCTCGTAACCGGGATCATTTCCTCGTTCAAAGTGTTCGATATTATCGCGGTCATGACCCAAGGCGGTCCGATCGGTTCCACGAGCATGATGGTCTGGTATTTGTACGAGCAGGCGTTTAACAACTTGAAGATCGGGTATGCGTCTTCCGTATCCGTCGTCCTGTTCGCGTTCGTCATGATCATTACGGCCGGACAGTGGATCGCGCAGAAAAAATGGGTCAACTATTAACCGGAAGGAGAGAGGTTCATGCGTGGGATCGCTATGAAGCCGGATTGGCGGAAAGTCGCCGTAACGGCCCTTCTATTCGTCGTGAGCATTCTGTTCCTTCTGCCTTTCATCTGGATGCTTGTCACGTCGTTTAAGATAGAGAAGGACGTCTTCGTCTATCCGATCCAATGGATTCCGAAGCAATGGAACGCGATCGCCAACTACAAGGAAGTCTGGTTCGGCGATTATCCGTTCTACGTGTATTACCTGAATTCGATCAAGGTCGCGGTGATCACGACTTTGATTTCTTGCACGACGGCGAGCCTTGCGGCATACGGGTTTTCCAAAGTTCGGTTCAAAGGCAGCAAGGCGTTGTTCGTCATCGTGCTCGCCACTTATATGGTGCCGAACCAGGCGATCCTCGTTCCGCAATTCATTCTGTACCGTAACATCGGGTTGTTCGATAGCCACTTAGGGCTTATCATTATCGGCAGCTTCAGCGTGCTAGGCACCTTCATGCTCCGGCAGTTTTTCATGGGCATCCATCAGGAATACATCGAATCGGCCAAAGTCGACGGAGCGGGCCATCTGCGTACTTTCTGGTCGATCGCGATGCCATTGGTCAAACCGGCCGTGGCGACGTACGCGATTTTGCGCTTTATCTGGACTTGGAACGACTACCAGAATCCGCTCATTTTCCTGCGTACCGACAAGCTGTATACGATCCCGCTGGCGATGCAGAAGTTTACTTCCATGAGCGGCGAGTTCTATTCTCTTATTATGGCGGGCGCGGTGTCGGCTATTATACCGCTGCTTATCGTATTCATCGTTGGCCAGAAAAACGTGATCGAAGGCATCGCTCTTGGTGGCGTCAAGGGGTGACTCTCACAATCCAGATATAAGAAAATAAGTAAAAATATTTTATATTAAGTAAATATAGTTTCATGGAGTGCCCGAAAGTCGCCTATATAATTTGGATTGTCAATACCAGATTGCTTATCCAATGGGAGGGTGTCATGATCATGAGAAATAAGTGGCTAAACGTAATGGTAGTCGGAATCATGCTTGCCGGATTGCTCGCGGGTTGCGGAGGCAATGACAAGAAAGAGGGCAGCACCAGCCCTGCCGCCAGTTCGAGTGCCGCGGAGTCGAGTTCCGAGCCGGCGAAGAACGTTCATCTTCGGTTGTATACGTTCGGTCCGGAGGCGACTTACAATTGGTCTGCGACGCTGAAAGCGTACGAAGAAAAAACCGGCGTCACGGTAGAACCGATCGTGCTCAGCGACAAAGGCGATACGCAGGAAGCGATGAAGAAGCTGGATCTGGCATTCGCTTCTCAAGAAGCTATCGACTTATTGATGTTCAGCGATCCGGCCGGATACGCGCAGCGCGTATCGCTAGGCATGGCTGAGCCGCTAGATGACTTCATCGCGAAGGAAGGATTCAAGGTCGCCGATGATTATAAAGTAGACACAACATTGAATGGCAAAGTGTATGCGCTTCCGGGCAAGTTCAACCCGTGGTACGTCCTGCTCAACAAGGATCATCTCGACGAAGCCGGGTTGCCGGTGCCGACGGATTGGACGTGGGATGAATATGCGGACTACGCGAAGCAACTGACGAAGGGCGAAGGCACCTCTAAGCGTTACGGCACGTATTTCCATGGACCGCAAGGCGGGGGCTGGATGGAATTCCTGAAGCTGATGATGCTGAATCAGCCGACGAATACCGATTTCTTGAAGGCGGACGGCTCCTCCAATCTGGCGGATCCGAACTTCAAGAGAACGCTGGAACTGCGGGTCAGGATGGAGAAAACGGACAAATCGTCCGTGCCTTACTCCGATATCATCTCGCAGAAGCTCGCGTACCGGAACCAATTTTTCAATCAATCCGCCAGCATGCTGACGATCGGAAGCTGGATGAATACGGAGATCGGTGGTACCGACAAGCTTCCTCTGACGTTCCATGTCGCGGTCGCGCCTTTCCCTAAGAACGACAAAGCCGATACGATCGGATATGCGCCGGTTGCGACGGACTATATGGCCGTTTCCTCCATCTCCAAGCAGAAGGAAGAAGCGTATAAATTCGCCCGCTGGTACACGACGGAAGGCCAGCTTGTGCAGGGCAAGAACGTTCCGGCTTGGAGCAAGGTAACGAACGATCAACTGACGCCGATTATCGATACCATTCTGGCGGGAACGATGAATCCCGAATTGGTAGACAAGGACTCTCTTATCAAGACGCTCTTGATGTCCAAGGCTTCGGAGATGATTCCGGCGGCTTCTTATCTTTCGGAAGTGTACAAAGCGGTTAACGAAGAATACGAGAAACTCATCCTCGGCAATCAAGACATCGACGCGATGGTGAAGAACAGCCAAGATCGTGCGCAACAGATCATCGATTCGAATAAAAAATAAATGCTATACTGGCATTGCGGGGACAGCACATCGCTGTCTCCCTTTGTCATTGCGAGGGGGCGTTGGTAATGTTGCGGAAGATCGGGGAGAGGAACTGGTTCGGAAGGTTGTCTATTCGGCATAAGCTGATGGCGGCCGCAATCGCCTGCATTCTGATTCCCGCGGCTCTGACGCAACTGATCTATAACTCGCTAACGCAAGAAGCGGTGCAACGCCAAGCAATATCGAACGCGCAAGATTCGTTGTTGCTCGTGGACGGTTCGGTCTCGAACTTGTTCCAGGGCATGCTTAACGTCGCTAATTATATTCAGGTCAATCCGGATATGAACACCTATTTCAAGCTGCTCGCCTTCGGGCAAGCCGACGAGGAGGACGAATACCGATCATTCACGAACAAGAACCGGATTATCCAACAGTTGGACAGCTTGACCGTCAGCGAGAGAAGTTATGTATCGGTGCTGCTGACTGATGGTACCGCTTTCACGAATTACTCGATGAGCGATTACAATCCGACTTCCCTGCGGAACGAGTCTTGGTTTACGGAACTGAACGATCTGAATGGGATCGGCGGCTCCTATTGGGTTGGGACGAGTCCAACTGTATTCCAATATCTCTCGCCCGATAATCCGTACCAGATATCGTTGGCCCGCACGCTGCGCCGGGACGATTCGAAGATCTACGGCTACGTTGTCGTGACCGTGCTGGAGAAACGGGTGAACCAACTGTTCAAGCGGCTGCCGTCCAACCAAGAGGTTATGCTGCTGGACGAAAACAATCGGATTCTTTCCAGCGGAGACCCAGAGAAAATCGGGCAAACGTTCGATGACGTCGGGGCTTCTACGGGGGGATTGCATTCCTCGGTCGAGACGGTCGGCGGCACGAAATATTTGATTACTGAGAAGCCGCTCTCCTTCAACGACTGGAGGCTCGTGTCCAAGCAACGGTACGAGGAAGCGATCGTGAACATCAGCTCGATTTTCAATCGGGTATTCCTCGTACAATTTACGTCGTTAGTCATTTTTTTATTGCTGCTGCTCGCGCTGCTTCGCGCCTTCACAAAACCGTTCGTGCAGTTGGGGAAAACCGTGTCCGCCGTTCAACGCGGCAATCTGGGCGCAAGATCGGGTATCCGGGGGCGGGACGAGATCGGGCGGTTAGGCTTTCTGCTGGATCAGATGCTTGGACGGGTGCAGGAGATGATCACCGAAGTGTCCGAGACGCAAACGCGCAAGCGCAAGGCGGAGCTGAAAATGCTGCAGGCGCAAATCCATCCCCATTTTCTGTTTAACGTGCTGAACTCCATTCGGATGAAGGTGATGCGCCGAGGAGATACGGAGAGCGCCAAAATGATCGGGTCGTTGTCGACGCTGCTGCGCATGACGATCAAGAACGAAGAAGACGAGATTTATTTGCACGAGGAGCTAGAACTACTCGCCCATTACGTGGAGCTCATGAATTTGCGACAGAAGGAAGAGGTTCGGCTGACGCTGGATATCGCCTCGGAAGCGATGCTTGTACGGGTACCGCGGTTGTTCCTGCAGCCGCTCGTAGAGAACGCGCTTATTCACGGCTTTAACCAGAAGTCCGGGCATGTCCGGATTGGCGCGGAGATGCACGGTAGTACTCTTGTCCTCGCCGTGGAGGATAACGGGATTGGAATGGATGAACAAGCAGTAGAGGCTCTGAACAAGAAGCTGCTCGCGGTCGGCGCATCCGTCCGATCGGAAGCCGAGCCGAGCGGCGGCGTGGGCACGGTCGGCTCGTTCTCGGGGCTCGGATTGGCGAACGTGGCTGAACGAATGAAGCTTCTTCGCGGGGAACGATTCTCGATGACGGTGGAGAGCATTCCGGATCAAGGTACGACGATCCGTTTGATGATCGCTGACGAAAGGGCGGATGAAAATGTATAACGTCATGTTGGTAGACGATGATTATCCTGTCTTGGAGCTGCTGTCGGAGACGATCGACTGGCAATCGAAAGGACTCCGTTTGCTCGGCACGTTCGAGAACGGGGCGATGGCCTGGGAACACGCGCAGACCGTCATGCCCGATATTCTCATCACGGACATCGGCATGCCGAGAATGAATGGGCTGGAGCTGTGCGCTAAGATCAAGGAACGCAAGCCGGATACCCGGATTATTATATTGTCCTGCCATGACGATTTTGCCTACGCGCAACAAGCGATGAGGATGAACATACAGGAGTACGTGCTTAAGGAGTCCCTTCAGCCGGAAGACCTGGTACGCATGCTTGATCGATTCAAGAAAGGGTTGGACGAGGAGAAGCACATGAGCGGGGAGCAACGTAAGCTGCATGCCCTGGTGAACGATACGTTGGAGCTCCGCAAGGAGCAAGCATTCAAAAATTTCATCCATCAGCCGTTGCTCTCCTCGGACAAGTGGATGCAGGAAGCGAACGGTTTCGGCTTGTTCGTCGGGGATGAAGTTTGTTTGCCGGCGATCGGGTACGTGGACGATTATCAGCAACTGAAAAATCGCTTCGCTTCCGAGCAGACGCTTCGGTTCGCCGTTGCCAACGTGATTCAGGAAGTACTGAGCGAAGCGGATGCGCGCGTGCTTCATATCGCTTATAGCGAGAGAAAGCAACTGCTGCTGTTCTCTTATAAGCGCAGCTTGAAGACGAATATTTACGACGTCGCCTCCGTCCAGATCCGTTCGATCCAATCGGCGATGCTCAAGTTTCTGAAGATTCGAATGACGTTCTTGCTCGGAGCGGAATGCGCCGCCCCTGAAACGTTAAAACGAAATCTTCAAGCGATGTTCGCGGGAGAGAATCAGCGCTTCTATCTCGCGGCGGGATCGATCGCGAAGAGTAAGTCCGAGGAGAGCGCGACCGACGACTTGTTTATCCATTACGATGCGGCGAGCTCCGAACTACGGGAGACTATGATCGGCAGGAGGGCGGCGGATGCTTGCCGGTTAGCCGATCTTTGGATGGAGCGGATCGCGAGGGAGAAATATCCTCCGGCGGCCGTAAAGGATTGGGTGCTGAAGCTGTTGCTGGATATGAAACTGAAGCTGCGCTCGTTGCAGTACGTTCGCACGGGGTACTCGGCCGATACGCTGCATAAGGAAATCTCGGAGATCGATTCGATATGCGAGCTAAGAGACTGGTTAAAAGGTCAATTGACGGCGGCCGCGGAAGGGGACGGCGAGGCGTCCGTCAGCCGGCGGCCGGAAGTAAAGGAAGCGTGCAAATACGTGACGCTGCATCTGAACCGGAGAATCGGTTTGGATGAAGTGGCGGAAGTACTGCACTTGAATGCCAGCTACTTCAGCCGGATGTTCAAGAAGGAGACCGGCGAGACGTTCATCGAATACGTCACCCGCATGAAGATGGAGCGAGCCAAGGAAATGCTGGATCAAACCGCCTGCACCGTAGGGGAAATCTGCGAGCAGCTCGGATATGACAATCAAAGCTATTTCATTAAAACATTCAAGGCTCACTCCGGCGTAACGCCGATGGAATATCGGGGATAAGGCGGTGTCAGGGGATGATCGATGATCGACTGCTTCCCGCTTATGCGGAACGTATCGTATCTGTGACGGATTCCGATTCGTTATGGGATCGAATTTACTATCCTCCGGGGGAACGGGCCAGTGCCTTCTGGAGGAGAATAACGCAGGCACCGGCTTACGGGCGGATGATCGACGAGATCCGATCTGAGGGGGAGAGGCTCATTGACGAGCCAATCCCCGAGCTAACGGAAGAACTTTTCTCGATATTCGAACGAACGGGCAACCGGTTGGCATACGAGGGATTGTATTTCGCTAGGCGCCGGACGTTAAATACGTTCGCCTTGCTGACCTTGCTTGAGCCGGGAGAGGGGATCTACCTCGACAAGCTGATCGAGATTATGCGCGCGATATTGGACGAAAGGACATGGTGCTTACCCGCGCACGTAAAGGGAGCGGATCCTTCGAAAACGATCGACCTGTTCTCCGCCGAGACCGGCTTCTCTCTTGGCGAGATCGCCTGCGTATTGGGGGATCGGCTTCCTTCTTGGCTGGCTTTGGACATCGATGGAGCGATATCGGTACGATTGATTCAGCCCTTGCTGGAACATGGCCCGCACCTTTGGGAGAAGGCGAAGCATAACTGGGCTGCCGTATGCGCCGGTTCCATCGGCTCCGCCGCGTTGCTTAGGATTAAAGATGCGGATGTACTAGTGAAAGTGTTATCGAAAGCGCTCGCTAGCCTAGAGTATTACTTCGAGGGGTTCGGGGATGACGGGGCTTGCCTGGAGGGACTAGGTTACTGGAACTACGGCTTCGGTTATTTCGCTTACTTTGCGGATTTGCTGAAAAAACTGAGCCATGGCACGCTCGATTTATTCAGTCATCCTAAGGTTCGCAACATTGCGCTTTTCCAACAGGCGGCTTATTTACACGGAGATTCCGTCGCTTGCTTCTCGGACTCGCTTCCCCGCGTACCGTTCCGTGTAGGGCTCACGCATTATTTGGCCGGGATATATCCGGAGTTAGAGGTTCCGTCCCGGCACTATAGCGCAAGCTTCACGGACGATCATTGCAGCCGCTGGGCTCCGGCCTTCCGGGATATCGTATGGTTTGATCCGGGGTTAGAGGGGCAGGAGTGGGGGGAAGCCTCGCGTTATTTGCCCGATGCGCAGTGGCTTGTCTCGCGGCATGTGTCTTCGTCGGGCAGACGTTTCGGCTTCGCGGCCAAGGGCGGAAATAACGATGAACCGCATAATCATAACGACATCGGCCAGTTTCTCTTGTTAGCGGACGGGATAACTGTTGCCGGGGATCTTGGGAGCGGCGAATATACGGCCGATTATTTCGGCGAAGGGCGCTACGCTTACGATTGCAACGGCTCGCAAGGGCATTCGGTTCCGATCATAGGCGGGAACGGGCAATCTGCAGGCGCGGACTGCCGGGCTATCGTGCTAGAGGCAAGCGCTGGAGTAGAAGAGGACATCTTGCGGATGGAGTTGTCCAGCGCGTACCACGTCCCAGAGTTGAAGTCGCTAGTTAGGGAGATCAGATGGCGTAAGTCGGATTCGACTGCATTGATCATTACGGACGATATTGTTTTCGCCGCGGAGCCGGAAGAAATCGTGGAGAGAATCGTAGCTTTGAATGCTGCTAGCGTGGAGGAAGGCGGAGTCGTTCGCATCGGCGGGAAAGCGGGCGAAGGAGCTGCGGTTTTCATCCGTTATGACGAGTCGCTGCTTGAAGCAACCGTTGAACGGCGCGCTTTCCGAAATCATTTCGGACAAGAGAAGAGTTGGTATGCGATCGATTTCTGTTTAAGGTGCCCTGAACTAACTAACCGAGTTCAACTTCTATTCGAATGGGAAGCGGAGTTGGAATAGGAACGGTTTATTCCAGATAAAGCGAGAGGTGTCTAGGGAGATGGAACATACGCCGAATTGGGTAGAGGAAGCTTGGACGAAGGCGAAGGACAAAACATTGCGGAATATCGCTCAGATCGGCGATGGTTTCCCTCATGCGAGCGTTAACGGGACTTACGTGCTGGAGCAGCCCAATTGGTGGACGGCCGGCTTCTGGCCGGGGATGTTATGGCAATTGTACGAGGAGAGCGGAGACGATCGTTTCCGAATGACGGCCGAGCAATGCGAAGCCCGATTGGATGCGGTGTTGGACGGGTATGTTCGCCTCGACCATGACTTGGGATTCATGTGGACGTTAACGAGCGTTGCGGCCCATAAGCTTCTCGATAGCGAAGTGTCTAAAATACGGGCGTTGAAGGCTGCGAACTACCTCGTCGGACGCTTTAACCTGAAAGGACGTTACATCCGGGCTTGGAATCCTTGGACCGAAGGGGAGGACAATGCTGGTTACGCTATAATTGATTGCGCGATGAACACCCCGCTGCTGTACTGGGCCTCGCGGGAAAGCGGGGACCCTCGTTATCGGCACATAGCCGAAGCTCATATGGATACCGTACTACAGCATTTCGTTCGGGCGGATGGTTCGGTATACCATATCGTCGAATTCGATCCATGGACGGGTCAATTCGTAGAGGGCAAGGGCGGGCAAGGATACGCGCCGGAGTCCGCTTGGTCCAGAGGGACGGCATGGGCATTATACGGATTGACCCTGTCTTACCATCATACCGGGAATCCGGCGTATTTGAACGCCGCGAAACGAGTGGCGCATTTCTTCTTATCCAACCTACCGGAAGACCATGTCCCCCATTGGGATTTTCGCTTGCCGCAGGATGTGACGAAGTATCGGGATTCTTCAGCCGGGGCGATTGCCGCGAGCGGGTTACTGTTGCTGGCGGACAAAGTAGGAGCGTTGGAAGCGCATGTGTACCGACAGCCCGCCGTCAAAATGCTGGAATCGCTCTACCGCAATTACGGCGCTTGGGACCAAGATAATGAGGAAGGTTTAATTCTACACGGTACGAGCCATTATCCGGAAGGGAAAAATATCGACGTTCCGCTTATCTATGGAGACTTCTATTTCGTTGAAGGACTCGCTAGGTTAAGAGGAACGCGGGCAATCTTCTGGGAGTAAGGAGGAGGGGCCATGATCCAAACCCAGCTTGCGTTACGCGATAATCCGCTGCGCACGAAAGAAGATATGCGCCTTGCTTTGCGGCAATTAGTCGAACCTCTCGAGTCCTATTACAGCGAAGGGTGCGCCCGGTTAAGGCTGGAAGGGAGCGGAGCGGCATATCCGGCTTCGATTGCCGAGATGGAGGGCTTCTCCCGGGTATTGTGGGGAATGGTGCCTCATCTGGCAGGCGGAGGCAATGATCCGATATGGGATATTTGCTTGAAGGGCATCGTGAACGGGACCGACCCCGTTCATGAGGAATATTGGGGCGCACCGGGCGACAATGACCAGAGGTTCGTCGAGATGGCGGTAATCGGATTCGCGCTTGCCGTCATTCCGGAGCAAATATGGACTCCGCTCACGATCGGGCAACAGAACCGACTGAGGGAATGGTTGTCTACGGTTAATCGGCACCCGGTCTACGATTGCAATTGGCTATTTTTCCCCGTGCTCGTTAATATCGGCTTGCGGAAGCTTGGTCTTCCCTACGATGCGGAAGGGATGGAGCGGAATCTAGACCGGCTTGAACAGTTTTCTGTAGATGGCGGATGGTATACCGATGGTCCAGGTGGACATAGCGATTACTACACTCCGTTCGCTATTCATTATTACGGCTTGATGTACGCGAAGTTGATGGGGGGAGAAGATCCGCAGCGTAGCATGAAGTTCAAAGCAAATGCGGCGTTGTTCGCGCGCGACTTTATCCGTTGGTTTTCCGCGGACGGATCGGCGATCCCTTACGGGAGAAGCCTTGCTTACCGGTTCGCCCAATCGGCATTCTGGAGCGCGCTCGCATACGCCGAAGCCGTAACGGAAGAGATTACTTTCGGCGTGATCAAGGGGATCGTTCTACGGAATCTGAGGTGGTGGTTTAAGCAGTCGATTTTCCGTCCTGACGGCGTATTGGCTATCGGTTATGCTTATCCGAATCTGGTCATGGCGGAAAACTACAACGCTCCCGGTTCTCCTTATTGGGCGATGAAGGCGTTCCTGCCGCTTGCCTTCGCGGACGACCATCCCTTCTGGACGGAAGAGGAGCTGCCGCTTCCCGATCTTCATGCCATCGGCGAACGGGTTCATCCTAGTCTAGTAGTTGTGCGGCAATCGGATAATAATCACGTCGCGGCATTCAATACGGGCCATCTTTCTTCTAACGAGCATACGCATACGTCGGCCAAATACGAGAAATTCGCGTATTCCAACCTATTCGGGTTTAGCGTGCCAAGGGCGGAATGGGGGCTGGCTCAAGGGGCGTTCGATTCTATGCTCGCCCTGAGCGAGCGGGATAACTTGTTCCGCGTTCGGAGAAGGAACGAGGAAACGTTCATCAGGGATCGCGTTCTCTACTCCCGTTGGAAACCATGGCAAGACGTCGAGGTGAAGACATGGATCATAGCGGGATTGCCATGGCACGTCCGGGTTCATCGGATCGAGACGGGGAGGGAATTGACCGTCGCGGAAGGAGGTTTCGCACTACCGATAGCGGCGGATATGGCCTCGGCTCTTCAAGCGGATCGTGCGAGTGCTTCCTGCAGCATTGCGACGAGCGGCATCGTCGGCTTACTCGGCTTCGAAGGGGCTGAACTCATTTACCCGAACGCGAACACGAACCTGATGTACCCTCGCACGGTTATTCCTACGTTGAAGGCGAACATAGACGTGGGAATACATTGGGTTATTTCTGCCGTCTATGGTCAACCGGGAGCGGTGCCTGCCTCTTTCCTGCTTGAAGGGGATGACCTGGAAAGGCTTGTTCGGGAGTGGGTGGAAGAGGAGGATCAACAGATAGATACGGAACGGATTATCCGGTTGTCGGGCAAGTTGTTCGGAGAGATCGCCTCCTTCTGAGATTCCGCTGCGTATAGATCCGTGCAATAGAGGGAACTTTTAACAGAGGTTGACAGGTTGCCTTAGGAAAGGATATCTCTCTTGCATGGTTTCATTCCTGATTACTCTCATGCGCTTATTGAAAGGCATACGCAGATCTTTCAAAGACAAAAACTTTCAAGTCTTGTTAATTCTCATCCTCCTCATGCTCGTTTCGGGCACGATGTTTTATACGGGAGAAGAGGGGCTGAGCATCGTTGATGCGCTATACTTCTGTATTACGACGCTAAGTACGGTGGGGCATCCGAACTTCGAACCTCAAACGACGCTAGGCAAAATATTCACGATGATCTACATTGTGGTCGGTACCGGTTTGTTCTTGGGATTGATGTTCTATATCGCCAGTGCCACTCTGAACCACAAAGAGGAAGACGATGGAGCGAAAAAGTAAGGGGAAATAGCCGCCAATGCCCGAATTCTCGGGTGTTGGCGGTTTTTTTCGTGAAGGAACGTGATCTCTGACGTTGTGTTTGCTTGCGTGGATAGGGATGTGAAATAACTGTAAAAGTCGTTACTACTCAGGTATCTAATGGCACATAGGGAGTAAGTAAAGCGGTTTTTCCGCTTTAATCACCTGAACAAGACACATAGGGAGTAAATAGAACGGTTTTTCCGCTTTAAATCTCGAAAATGGGCGCAGTTTGCGGAAATAAAGCGGAGTAGCGGTCTTAACCTTATTAATGCGTAGCCGTTCACTTCTCCTTTGTTATTTCGAATTTCTCGCCCGGAGCGAGAACACGTCCTTGTTGGCCTTGGACCTCCAATCGCCGAACGAAATCTTGTGCGTTCTGACGGATCAACGGGAACGAGTTGTAATGGACCGGAATGACCAATTTTGCTCCAAACCACTCCGCGGCTTGCAGGGCGTCATCCGGTCCCATTGTGTAATGGTCGCCGATCGGCAAGAAAGCGATGTCTATCGGATGACGGTCGCCGATCATCTTCATATCGGAGAACAGTGCCGTATCTCCGGCATGCAGAATCGTCAAGCCTTCGGCTTGAATGATATATCCGGCAGGCATACCTCCGTAGATGATTTGGCCTTCTTCCAGGAAGATGCCCGAGCTATGGAAGGCTTGAATCATCTTCGCCTTGGCGAAACCTAGATCGACGGTGCCTCCGATATTCATGTCGATCGTCTTGAGTTGCTTGCGAGAGGACATATACATGGCAAGTTCGAAGGTGGCAACGACGGTGGCGTCGTTCGCTCTAGCGATTGGCTCCGCGTCAAGAATATGATCGGTATGCGCGTGCGTGAGAAGGATGTAGTCCGTTTGAATGTCCTCGGGCTTCGTAACCGCGATCGGATTGCCTCTTAGGAACGGATCTATAAGCAATGACTTGCCTTTCGTAACGATCTGGACACAAGAGTGCCCGTGATACGTGATTTGCATGATTCAATCCTCCTCTTTTTCCCAAGTATACCCTAGTTCGTGGTTTTGTTTCGCTGGATCGGTTTTTATGTCCATAATTGGAACAAGGGCTGGGTTCCAGAATCAAATGGGTAGAATGGAAATATCAGGAATACGATATATTAATTTTGCATATGAGAAGGCTTTAAAGCCGAGGGGGTAAAAGATGACGGGAGGAAGATTAGCCGAGAATCCGATCATTAAAGTTAGCGACGTCAAGCCTAGCAGACCGGACTTCAAGGTTGTCGGCGCATTTAATGCAGGCGTAGCTGCTTATGGGGATGAAACGATTCTGCTTGTACGCGTTGCGGAAATGCCGGCGGAGGTGCCGGAGAAATTCGTTGCGGTTCCTTTGTTGAACGAGGGGGACGGCCAGCTAGAGATCCAGCATCTTTCGGTGACCGATTCCCGATATACGTTCGACGATTCTCGTGTCGTTAAGCAGCAAGGGCGTTATGCGTATTTGACCTCCATGTCGCATCTCCGTGTGGCTCGGAGCAAGGACGGCGTTCACTTCGTCGTGGATGAGAAGCCGTCGTTATTCCCTACGGATTCGCTTGAGGCTTGGGGAATCGAGGATCCTCGCATAACTGGGATCGGCGACAAGTATTACATTACCTACAGCGCGGTATCATCGAAGGGGGTTGCGGTTAGGCTTGCTACGACGGACGACTTCGTGATGTATGAGAAGCAGTCGATTCTGCTGCCGCCGGAGAACAAGGATGCGGCGATCTTTCCTGAGCTTATTCATGGCAAGTATTATATGCTGCATCGGCCGGTTCCTAAGGCGATTGGTTCACCGGAGATGTGGATTGCTGAATCCCCGGACATGATCCACTGGGGCAACCATCGCTTTCTGATGGGTTTGCGGGAAGGAAGCTGGGACGGCGGACGCATGGGCGGCGGGGCTGTGCCTTTGTTGACGGAGGAAGGTTGGCTCGAGCTCTATCATGGAGCCGATTCGGATGACCGTTACTGCATGGGGGCCGTGCTGCTGGATAAGCAGGATCCTGGGAAGGTGCTCGCACGGTCTCGGGTTCCTCTTCTATCGCCGGATGCGGATTACGAGGCTTTCGGTTTTTTTGGCGGGGTCGTATTCTCCTGCGGAGCGCTATTGGCGGGGAGGACGGTTCGCATGTATTACGGAGCAGCGGACGAGGTTATGGCCCGGGCAGACTTCACGTTGGAGGAGATTTATCGTACATTCTAAATTATTGAACATGGGAAGGTCGCGTAGAGCCGTGAGGCGTGCTTAAAGCGGGGTAAGAGCTGGGTTTTCCCGAAATAGAGCCGTGAGGCGTGCTTAAATTGGGGTTAGTGCTGGGTTTTCTCGGAATAGAGCCGCGAGGCGTGCTTAAAGTGGGGCTAGAGCTGGGTTTTCCCGAAATAGAGCCGTGAGGCGTGCTTAAAGTCGGGCAAGAGCTGGGTTTTCTCGGAATAGAGCCGCGAGGCGTGCTTAAAGTTTATTCTGCATAAATGTGATTTGAAAAGCCTCCAACACCATAGATGTTGGAGGCTTTTATATGTGCTACTAAAAGGGATAAAACGAAATCAAGCTTCAACCGTCAATCGAACCGATTCGCCCGCGGAGGAATTCGCGCCAATCCAGATCGTGAAGTGTCCGGGTTCGACGGTGAGGTTCATGTCGGCGTCGAGAATCGCAAGCGACGATTCCGAGATCGTGAACGATACGGTAGTCGTTTCTCCGGGTGCGAGCTTGATCTTGCGGAAGGCGGCCAATTTCTTGAGCGGCTGCGTGACGCTAGCCACCTCGTCCCGGATATAGCATTGAACGACTTCTTCACCCTCGCGAGTTCCCGTATTCGTAATTTCGATGGAGAGCTCGAACGCTTCATCTTTGCTAATTCGTTGTTTCTCGTACCGGATCGCCCCGTAACGGAAAGAAGTATAGCTGAGTCCGTAACCGAACGGATATAAAGGATCGGTAGAAGAGTCAATATAATAAGAAGTATAGACGCCTCCGGGAGGACGCCCCGTATTTTTCCGATAGTAATAGATCGGAATCTGACCAACGTTTAACGGGAACGTAGCCGTTAGACGTCCGCTTGGATTGTAATCGCCGAAGAGGACTTCGGCGATAGCGTGACCGCTCTGAACGCCGAGATGCCATGCCTGAACGATGGAGTCCGTGCAGTCCTGAAGCCATGGGATAGCTAACGGTCGGCCTGTAATCAACACGGCGACGACGGGCTTACCCAATGCGGCAACGGCTTCCGCCAGTTTTCTTTGGCCGCCGGGCAAATCCAGGCTCGTTCTGCAACGGGCCTCTCCGCTCATCAAGTAAGTTTCGCCGAGAGCGAGGACGACAACGTCCGCTTGATGAGCGGTTTCCAATGCTTCGTCTAATCCGGCATCGGAGTCGGATTCTACATCGCACCCTTGCGTATAATGAATCGCGGTGTTCGAACCGACCGACTGCCGTATGCCTTCGAGCAACGAAACGACGTCGTCCGGCCTCCCGTCGAATGACCAACAGCCAAGCGGGTCTTGCAGGCTTTTGGCGAGAGGTCCGATTACGGCAATCGACGCGGTACTCCTGCTCAGAGGAAGAGTCTCTTTCTCGTTGCGAAGCAAGACGATCGATTCGCGAGCGGATTGCCTGGCCAAGGAAAGATGTTCCGGGGGCAGGGAGGATTCCGTGGCATACTCGCTTGCGATTGCCGTTACGAACGGCTGCTCGAACAAGCCGAGCTTCAGCTTGACGGCAATGATGCGGAGTACTGCTTCGTCCACGAGCCGCTCGTCTACTTTGCCCTCGCGAACAAGCTTAGGCAGATAACGGATATAAATGCCGGAGGACATATCCATGTCCAGCCCGGCGTTGATACTAAGCAGGCAGGCCTCTTCTTCATCCGCGGCCACGCCATGCGTAATGAGTTCTTGAACGGCGTTGTAGTCGCTAACGACGATGCCTTCGAAGCCCCATTCCTCGCGTAAAATCGTCGTTAATAAATAACGGTTGGCGCATGCCGGCGTTCCGTTAATCTCGTTAAAGGAGGCCATGATGCTGAGTGCGCCGGACTCGACCGCTTCCCGGAACGGAGGCAAGATGACTTCCCGAAGCATGCGGTCCGAGATATCTACCGTGTTGTAATCTCTTCCGGCTTCCGCCAAGCCATAGGCCGCGAAGTGCTTCGGACAGCTTGCCGTCGCAAGACCAGGGCCATCGTCCGTTTGCGCACCTTCCACCCACGCTTTCGCGTAGACCGAAGCCAGATAAGGGTCTTCGCCGATGCTTTCGGCGATTCTGCCCCATCGAGGATCGCGAGTGACGTCGATCATCGGGGCGAATACCCAAGCGACCCCGTCCGTTTGCGCTTCCCTAGAAGAAGCTGCGGCTGTCTTTCCGGCTAACTCGGGATTCCATGCGGATGATTGCGCAAGCGGGATAGGGAATATCGTACGGTATCCGTGAATAACATCGCGCCCGATCAATAGCGGAATTCCATTCGCTGTTTTATCCAAAATAAGCTTCTGCAGGGAGTTGGCTTGTTCGGCTCCCGGCAGGTTGAATACCGACCCCACTTTTCCTTGGGCGATCTGGTCAATAATGACGTCGCGTTGGGACAATCCGGTATCCGGATTAATCGGATTAAAGCCCCAATCGTATTGCGTCATTTGTCCTGCTTTTTCCTCGAGGGACATCCGAGAAAGGATTTCCGCGGCTTTGCTTCGTATTTCAGGCGTTGTCCACTTGTGTTGATTCATAGGATGATCGGCTCCTCTTATGGGCAAGGGAATAATAAAGTTTGGATAGAGTGAGCGGGAATAACCGATTCCGAGATTTCATCGCGGTTCCGAACCGTATAAGGAAGTTCTTCGTCCGTACGGTTCAGCACGACGAGGACGGCTGTTCCATCCGTGTTCTTGAACGCGATCGTTTCCAGCTTGTCCGTGTATTTAGAGCTAGCGATCCGCACGGCACCCGGACGGATATATTTGCTGAAATGGCCGATGTAGTAATAAGAGCTTTGGAAAGTGAGGCTGTCCGATTGCGTATCGGCGATAATCGGCGCATCGCAGTAATTGCCGACATGGTTCGGTCCGCCTTGTTCATCCAAGACGATGTTCCAATCCGTCCATGCGGACATCCAGTTGTTGAGGTTTCCGATGATGTCGTGCGCATAACGCTCGCCGCTCTTCCACGAGCCTAGCTGTACGCCGCCTTCGTGGCAGCCTTCCGTAAATACTAATCCTTTGTCCGGGAACCGATCGTGCACGGCGGATAGCGCTTCGAAATGATCGCCGGAATACCAATGGAAGCCGATACCCCAAATGTATTTCGATGCTTCAATATCGTTGAACGCCACTTTGGCGCGGTCATAGATGCGTTCCTTGTTGTGGTCCCAAACCATGAGGCGGACGCGGGCAAGGTCCGCGGCTTCAAGCGCAGGCCCCAAGTGATCGCGGACGAAATCGCGCTCTTCCTCGGCGGTATAAATACAAGAATCCCAAATTTGCACCGCTTTGGCTTCGTTCTGAACCGTTAAGCCCCAGATCGGCAAGCCTTCCGCTTCGTAAGCCTCGATGAATTTGACGTAGTAACGAGCCCAAGCATCGCGGTATTCCGGTTTAAGCTTCCCTCCGTTGTTCATTTCCCCGTTCGTCTTCATCCACTTTGGCGGGCTCCACGGCGAAGCGTACAAGAGGAAATCGTCTCCGGCAGCCGATGCTGCTTGTTTGATATACGGGATGAGCGTTTGTTTGTCCCGGCTAATATCGAAGTTGGCTAGCGAAGGATCCTCATCTTCGACGTACGAGTAATTTCCCACGGAAAAGTCGCAGCTATTAATATGCGTTCGGACAAGCGTATAACCTATGCCTTCCTCCGCGTCGAAATAAGCTTTAATGATGTTGTCCCGGTTAGTTTCTCCGAGTTTGGCGGCAGTGACTGCCGAGGCTTCCGTAATGGCGCCTCCGAAACCGATGATCTCTTGGTAGGTTAGGTCGTCGTAGACGTTAATCAGCTGGTTCTCGACGCCATGCTCGTCGGCATGGAACGATAACGAGGTTTTCTCCGTCAATCTGTCCTGCGACTTCTGTTCGGTCTGAATTAATCTAATCTTCCGTTGGCTCATGATAGTTAACCTCCATAATCATTTATATGATTATTATAGGAGGAAGAGGCGCAGGATATGTAGAAACAATATGATTGTAAACCTATACGATCTGGTCATTATGATTATAGTAACTGAGGTGGGAAATAGGATGGCCCATGATATAAACGTACAATTGTGCGGGTATTCGAAACATAAAGACCCGTTTTGGCAAGACTATAGCACCGGTCTCGATACCTATATTATCCGATTGCAGATGGAAGGAATTAGCGAAGCGCTGATGGAGGGGAAATATACGGAAATTTTGCCTGGAGATCTGCTTTTGTTTAAGCCAGGGGATATTTACGAGCTTAGAATCGGGATGCCGGGGAAGCCCATGAAACCTAATGGGGATTATTTCGTGATGTGCACCGGACAGGGGATGGATGAATGGTGGGAGGAAAAAGTCAGGCCCACTCGTAAAAAAATCGTGGAGGATGAGAGAATCAAAGGAATTTGGCATCAATTGATTTCGGAGAAACGGCGTTTGGACGGCGGACATTCGGAGTTGATTGCGTTGCTCGTCCGTTCTCTGCTCTTGCTTCTCGACCGTGCGCTTGAGGAGGCTCCTCCAGCCCAATCGGTATCCGTGTTCCATGCTCTGAAAATGAGAAATTACATCGAGGAGAACGCCGCCAAAACTTTGAGGCTTCAGGATATCGCAGGCCATGCGGGCCTAAGCGTATCCAGAGCGGTGCATCTGTTCAAGGAACATTTCGGAATGTCCGCCATGCAATACGTTCAGCAGCTCAGACTGTCACACGCGTTGGAATTGCTCGATCATAGCCTGATGTCTCTAGAGCAGATTGCTCTGGAAACGGGGCTAAGCAGCTACACCTATTTTCATCGCGTGTTCCGCGAGACATATGGGATTTCCCCAGGGCAATATAGGAAGAAGCAACAACTGAACGATCGGAAGAGGTAGAGATACGGAGCTTATCACGTTTGACAGAAGGGCGTAAGATGAACATAATAAAGGTAACAGCAATCGGGAGAAGCGCCTCACAAAGCCAAACACAATAAGTGTTGCTTTGTTGGGGTGCTTTTTGCATATTGGCGACAAGCTTGAATCCTGATTCTCTATTCTGTTACGGGGATAACTGTAAAAATACAGTTAATCACAGCGTTATCGCGTCTAGGATGGAAATAACGGGAAATGTACAGTTAATGAATCTGAATCAGTTTGTTTAGGAGGGGACTTCATTAATATAAAGGGACAAATACAGTTAATGGATCAAAAAGCGACTAGTTGATCGAAAATAAATGTATTTTTCCATTTACTCACAACCCATCTCAGCCACCCATCTCGGCCACCCATCTCAGCCACCCATCTCAGCCACCCATCCCAACCACCTATCCCAACCACCTATCCCAACCACCCATCTCAACCACCTATCCCAACCACCTATCCCAACCACCTATCCCAACCACCTATCCCAACCACTCATCCCACCACTACCCAACCAAGTTATGTCCTGATTTTGCCCACTTGCATGAGGAAATTTGAATAATCCATACATAGTCAGACAACTCGCATATATACATAAAAATTATGGTATAGAAAGGTTGCGAACTATGAAGCGTAATGGGCTGCCGGTCAAGCAAGGACTGTATGATCCGCAATTCGAGCACGATGCGTGCGGAATGGGATTCGTGGCTAACATCAAGGGGCGCAAATCGCACGATATCGTTCGCCAAGCATTGACGGTACTGGGGAACTTAGACCATCGCGGAGGTCAGGGAAGCGAGGCGAATACCGGAGACGGAGCGGGCATATTGCTGCAAATCCCGGACGGGTTTTTTAGGAGCGAATTAAGGAAAGAAGGCATAGAACTCCCGGCAAACGGAGAATACGGGGTAGGCATGCTGTTCTTGCCGCAGGACGCGGAGTTGCGCGCATCATTCGAGAAGCGGCTCGAGAGCATCATTCACGAAGAAAATCAGGCTCTGATCGGTTGGAGGACGGTTCCGACGAACGACTGGAAGCTCGGCGATACGGCCAAATCCGTGCAGCCGTTCGTCCGTCAAGTGTTTATTGGCCAACAGGGGGATATCTCCGACGAGCTTGGCTTCGAACGCAAGTTATACATTATCCGCAAACGTGCGGAGCAGGAGATCCGCTATTCCGGTTTGGAAGGCGGACGTACGTTCTATTTCTCTAGTCTTTCTAGTAAAACGATCGTCTACAAAGGAATGCTCATTCCGGAGCAGGTTGACTCGTATTATGTAGAACTTCAGGATCGGGCCGTCGAAACGGCGCTTGCCCTCGTTCACTCCCGGTTCAGCACGAATACTTTTCCAAGCTGGGAGCGAGCCCACCCGTACCGGTATGTCATCCACAATGGGGAAATCAACACGCTGCGCGGTAACGTGAACTGGATGCATGCCCGCCAAGCGATGGCTGAGACCGAACTGTACGGAAACGACATGCACAAGGTCAAGCCCGTCATTGACAACGACGGCAGCGATACGGCCATGTTCGATAATTCGCTGGAGTTTCTGTACTTGTCAGGTCGATCACTCCCTCACGCGGCGATGATGATGGTCCCCGAGCCATGGGCCAATCATGAAAGCATGACGGAGCAGATGAAAGCGTTCTACGAATATCATAGTACGTTGATGGAGCCTTGGGACGGACCGGCGGCCATGGCGTTCACGGACGGAACGCAGATCGGAGCCTTCTTGGATCGTAACGGACTGCGACCTGCGAGATACTACGTCACGACGGATGACCGGATTATTCTGTCATCGGAAGTAGGCGTATTGGAGGTCCCTCCGGAAAATGTTCTCTACAAAGAAAGATTGCGTCCCGGACGAATTCTGCTCGTGGACACGAAAGAAGGACGGATTATATCCGACGAGGAAGTGAAGTCCTCAATCGCAAAGGAGCATCCTTACCAGGAATGGCTGCAAGAGCATCTGATCGGCTTGGAGGAGCTGCCGGACGCGCCGGATGTGCCGCAGCCTGACCATTCGACGGTTTTTCAGCGGCAGAGGGCTTTCGGATATACGTTCGAAGAGCTGCGCAAAGTATTCGAGCCGATGGCCCAAAGCGGAGTCGAGCCGATCGGGTCGATGGGATACGATGCTCCGTTGGCGATTCTATCGAAACGGCCGCAGCGGTTATATAGTTATTTCAAACAGCTATTCGCGCAGGTGACCAATCCGCCGATAGACGCCATTCGCGAAGAAATCATTACCGCCACGGGGACGACGATCGGTCCGGAGCGCAATCTGCTGAAGCCCGAGCCGGAAAGCTGTCGCCAGATCAAGGTGAAGTCGCCCATCCTATCCAATGAACAGTTCGCCAAGCTGCGCCATATCCGAAGGCCGGGCTTCAAGGCGATCACGCTGCCGATTTTCTTCCCGGTATCGGGAGGGTCGCAGGGCTTGGAAGCTGCATTGAAGGAGTTGTGCGAAGCAGCCGATCGGGTCATCTCGCATGGCCATAACATTTTGATTCTATCGGACCGGGGAATCGATCGCGAGAATGCGGCTATTCCGGCTCTCCTAGCGGTATCTTGCCTGCACCATCATTTGATCCGACTGGGAACGCGCACGAAGGTAAGCCTTCTGCTAGAGTCCGGTGATCCGCGGGAGATTCATCATTACGCGTTGTTGCTCGGATATGGGGCAAGCGCGATAAACCCGTATCTGGCGTTAGAGTCGCTGGATGATATGATTCGCCAAGGCTTGCTTGTCGGGATTTCTCACGAGAAGGCGGTCCAGAATTATTTGAAGGCGGCCACCAAGGGTGTCGTTAAAGTGTTGTCCAAGATGGGGATATCGACGATCCAGAGCTACCGGGGCGCGCAAATCTTCGAAGCGCTGGGGCTGGAGCAGTCGCTGGTCGATAAGTATTTTACGTGGACTCCATCGAGAATCGCCGGGGTAGGGCTCGAGACTATCGCCGAAGAAGCGCTTATTCCGCATCGAAAGGCATATGCGCAGCAAGAACGAGGCGAGTTGGTGCTTCCGGCCGGCGGAGAATACCAGTGGAGACGGGACGGAGAAGAGCATATTTATCAGGCGCAGACGATCCACGCGCTGCAACAGGCATGCCGCACGAATGACTACAATCTGTTCAAGAAATTCACGGAGGCGGTCAACGGCCAACAAGAGAAGCTCTTTACGCTGCGCGGGTTGCTAGAACTGAAGCCGGATCAGGCTGGCGGTATTCCGATCGAAGAAGTAGAGCCGGTAGACGAAATCGTCAAACGGTTCAAATCGGGAGCGATGTCTTACGGCTCGATCAGCAAGGAAGCGCATGAGAGCATGGCCATCGCGATGAATCGCATCGGAGGGAAGAGCAATACCGGGGAAGGCGGAGAAGACCCGGATCGGTTTGTTATGGACGCGAACGGCGATTCCCGGCGCAGCGCGATCAAGCAAGTCGCCTCGGGGCGGTTCGGCGTGACGAGCAACTATTTGGTTAATGCAGATGAGATTCAGATCAAGATGGCTCAGGGGGCGAAGCCGGGAGAAGGCGGGCAACTGCCGGGACGCAAGGTGTACCCTTGGATCGCCGAAGTGCGCGGTTCGACTCCGGGGGTGGGGCTGATTTCCCCTCCTCCGCATCATGATATTTACTCGATCGAGGACTTGGCGGAGCTTATTCATGATCTGAAGAACGCGAATCCGCGGGCGAGGATTAACGTCAAGCTCGTCTCCGAGGTTGGAGTGGGAACGATCGCGGCGGGAGTAGCCAAGGGCCGAGCGGATGTCGTGCTGATCAGCGGATATGATGGCGGAACCGGAGCCTCCCCGCAGACAAGCATTCGCCACGCGGGATTGCCTTGGGAGTTAGGTTTAGCGGAGACGCATCAGACGCTCGTTCTGAACAAGCTGCGCGATCGGATCGTAGTTGAAACCGATGGGAAGCTGATGACGGGTCGGGATCTCGCCATTGCCGCTTTGCTCGGAGCCGAGGAGTTCGGCTTCGCGACTTCGCCGCTGATCGTGCTGGGCTGCGTAATGATGCGCGTCTGTCATTTGGACACTTGTCCCGTCGGAGTCGCCACGCAGAATCCCGAGCTGCGCAAGAAATTTAACGGCGATCCGCAGCATGTAGTCCACTTCATGCGCTTCGTCGCCCAGGAATTGCGCGAGTGGATGGCTCTGCTAGGGTTCCGCACGGTCAATGAGATGATAGGCCGGACCGACAAACTCAATAGCCGCAAAGCGATCGCGCATTGGAAAGCGAAGGGCGTAGACCTCTCTCCGTTACTGTATCAGCCGGAAGTCGGTTCGGAGGTTGGGCGTTACTGCCAAACTGCGCAGGACCATGGCCTGAACAACTCACTTGATCGCAAGGTACTGCTCAAGATTGCCGAGCCTGCCCTGATCTCCGGTGAGCCGGTAGCGGCGATCGTACCGATTCGCAATACGAATCGCGTCGTCGGAACGATCCTCGGAAGCGAGATTACCCGGCGTTATGGCGCGAAGGGTCTGCCGGAGGATACGATCAGGTTCCATTTTATCGGCTCCGCAGGCCAGAGCTTCGGCGCGTTCGTACCGAAAGGAATGACCCTTAAGCTGGAAGGGGATTCGAACGATTACGTCGGCAAAGGGTTGTCGGGCGGCAAAATCATCGTGACTCCATCGGAGAAAGCGATCTTCAAGACGGAAGCGAACATCATTATCGGAAACGTCAGTCTGTATGGCGCGACATCAGGCGAAGCGTATATTCGAGGTATAGCGGGCGAGCGCTTCTGCGTACGGAATAGCGGCGTGAATGCCGTCGTCGAAGGCGTTGGCGATCATGGCTGCGAATACATGACGGGCGGACGCGTGGTCATTCTGGGCAAGACGGGGCGCAATTTCGCGGCGGGAATGTCCGGGGGGATTGCTTACGTATTAGACGAAGCAGGGGATTTCATTACCCGCTGCAATCTGGAGATGGTGCATCTCGATCGCTTAGAGCAGTCGGATGAAGCGCAGCAAGTGAAGGAGATGATCGAGCGCCATGTGATCCACACGAAGAGCGCATGGGCGCAATCGGTGTTGGAGCGTTGGGACGATAGCCTGACGAGTTTCGTCAAAGTCATTCCGAAAGACTATAAGCGGATGTTAGACGCGATGGACCGCTTATCGGCGTCGGGCTTAAGCGGCGAAGAGGTTGCAATGGCCGCGTTCGAAGCGAATATGAGGGACTTGTCCCGCGTTAGCGGAAACTAGGGCGACGGAGGAGAGAAGATGGGGAAGTCTACCGGATTCATGGAATTTAGAAGGGAACTGCCTCCTGAAGCTAACCCCCTAGACCGCATCGACCATTGGCAGGAGTTCCAGAGCAAGGCATCGGAAGAGCTGCTTAAGGAGCAAGGTGCACGCTGCATGGACTGCGGCATCCCATTCTGCCATACCGGACAGATCATTAACGGAATGGCGGCCGGCTGTCCGGTCAACAATTTGATTCCGGAATGGAACGATCTCGTCTACCGAGGATTGTGGCGTCAAGCGTTGGATCGTCTACACCAGACGAACAACTTCCCGGAATTTACCGGACGGGTATGTCCGGCGCCTTGCGAAGGCTCCTGTACGGTTGGGTTGAATGATCCGCCCGTTACGATCAAGAATATCGAGAAAGCCATCGTCGACAGGGGCTTCGCCGAAGGTTGGATCTTACCCGAGCCTCCAACGGTTCGTACAGGCAAGAAGGTTGCCGTAATCGGTTCCGGCCCTTCCGGCTTGGCATGCGCGGCTCAATTGAACAAAGCGGGACACTTGGTCACGGTCTACGAAAGAGCGGATCGCATCGGAGGTCTGCTCATGTACGGGATACCGAATATGAAGTTAGACAAGAAAACGGTCGAGCGACGTGTCGATCTCTTGCGCCAAGAGGGAATTACGTTCGTGACGAGTACGGAGATCGGCAAAGATGTTCCGGCATCGCGGCTGCTCGAACAGTTCGATGCCGTCGTCCTGTGCGGCGGGGCGACGAAAGGCCGAGATCTGACAATCGAAGGCCGCGAGCTCAAAGGTATTCATCTGGCGATGGAGTTCTTGCACAAGAATACGAAGAGCTTGTTGGATTCCGAGCATGCTGACGGCCAGTACATCTCCGCGGAGGGCAAAGACGTCATCGTCATCGGCGGAGGAGATACCGGAACGGATTGCGTGGGTACTTCGCTGCGACATGGCTGCAGAAGCGTCACGCAGTTCGAGATCATGGCGAAGCCGCCGGAAACCCGGGCAGACAACAATCCGTGGCCGCAATTCCCGCGCGTATATAAGCTCGATTACGGGCAGGAAGAAGCAAAGGCGCTCTATGGGTGCGATCCACGGCAATACTTGATCTCGACGAAGCGTTTCGTCGGGGATGAGAACGGCAACTTGAAGGAGCTGCATACCGTCGGTATAGAGTGGAAAGCGGATGCGAACGGTCGGTTCGGTCCGGCGGAAGTACCGGGCACGGAGCAAGTGTGGCCTGCTCAGCTAGTCTTGCTGGCCATGGGTTTCCTGGGTCCGGAAAATACGATCCTCGATCAGTTGGGCATAGAAAAGGACGAACGGTCTAACGCCAAGGCGGAATACGGCCACTACGCAACGAACGTGAAGGGCGTCTTCGCCGCGGGGGACATGCGACGCGGACAAAGCTTGGTCGTCTGGGCCATTAACGAAGGCCGGGAAGCCGCGCGTGAATGCGACCGGTACTTGATGGGGGATACGTTGCTTCCGTGATCAGATGGATAAGAGGCAGTCGGCAGTTATGCCAAGGGACTGCCTCTTTGGCATTTTCAGTTTACCGGGTGTCGATTCTAGTGAATTCAATATATAATAGGAGAATAATTTGGGACATTAAATAAAAGAGGTAGCCAATAGATGCAGAAAAAGACGAAGATTAAGCTCTGGATTGCAGGGGGGTTACTTGTAGCTCTACTGGTGTTATTAGCAGCCTTAATAGTTAACGGGCTTAGTAAAGGCGGCGATTCCAAGGATGAAGAGCTGGATATGCCGCATGAATATACATATGGAACCTCTGTTGCAACCAACGGCATGGAATTGCATTATTTGCTTACGCGGCCTTCCAATATCGGGCTGGCGACCATACGCAATAACGTGGTTGCTGTACCCTATTATGGGATTAACGGTGGATTCTTTTACGAGGATGCGTTGCTTAGCATTGCCATCGTCAACGATATTCCCGTGCACAAGGAAGCGGGGCAATACGGCTCGGGAGCAACTAATGCAAAATACGCGCGAGGAACTTTGGTATGGGATGGAAGCTTGGATAAGCTGAGCGTGCAGGTCGTGCAGCAATCCTCGGAGCTATCGGTTACGGATCGCTCGCGGTTCTGGGCACAGGGGGGCATTAGCATGAGCCTTGACCGGAATGAGAGTTGGGTAGAGCAGTCCGTTATGGAGGCCGCGCCGCTGCCGGATAATTATTGTTTGCGTTCGGCGGCCGTATACGACAAGGAGGGGAACCTTTATCTGGTTGTTAGCGCCACGAGGGGAACTCTCGCGGAATTTCGCCAAGCGATTGTCGAACGGATCGGGGATGGCCAGCTTGTAAACGGCATATTTCTTGACGGCGACGGTTCATCGCAGCTCCGAAGCAGAGAAGCTAAGCTAAGCGGAGATGGCCGTCCGGTCGTGCAAATGTTGCGTCTTATTCAATAGTCGATGTAACGGAATCATATGGGGGCTGGAAGTCTGCAATACTCGCTGATTGGAGATAGTGGCTCGTAGTGCCGTTATTTCTTACATTTTTCACTCTGTAGGACCTATAACGGCATCCGAAGTCGCTATTTCCGCGAATACTCCTCCAGTTGCCGTAATTAAGACCGAATAGCGGCACGCCCCACCGCTAACGTGCAGATATCGCACTCAGTAACACATTTCAACGGCACCCGATGCCGCTATCGCACACTCCACGACATATACCCCGCATCCATGTCACCCTAATTAGGCCATAACACTTCGAGATCTTTCTCAAAATGCGTTTTTTCAGCCGAAGAATCCGTCACGCGCCTCCCTATCCGCCCCCTTGCTGCAACCTTTAGGAGTTACTCTCGTTATAGAGTGAAAAGACATTCTTTTCATTTCATGGAGGGTCAATATGGTGAAGGTAATTCTCTTACTGTTGGCTATCTGGACGCTAACGGGCTGCAACTCTGACGATAATGCCAGAAGCGCCTCGAATATGCCATCTACCGTGCCCGTTGAATCGGGCTACCCGGTAGATGTTCAAACGAAGACGGCTGAAGGATTACAGGAAATCCAGCAGAAAATCATCGACGGATGGCGCGAAGTTGGAGATCTACACTCGATTGCCATACTATACTCGGGGATTAGCGAAAACGAGATTAAACTAGAGATTCGCAGCTTCGGAGATGTCGAACGCGAATTGTCGGAGAGAGATATTGATGCATTCAAGGTCAGTTTGTTCGGGCTTGCCGGAGAACCGTTTCCGGTGGACATTTCCGTTCGGGCTTGTTGCAGTGCCAAAGCTTCCGTGACCGGAAAAATCACCGAAGTGGACACGCAGGGTAACCGGATTCTAATCGTGAACGAACATGAGAAAAACGGCAATTCGGATGATCCGCTCGCCTTTTGGGTGAGTTTGACAGAAGACGGCAAAGCGTTCGAAGAAGGGCAAGAGGCAACGGATATTTTTGATTCCGGGCTTGTGGGCAAACGTGCGCAAGCATGGACGACCGGTTTAGTGAATCAATCCTATCCGGGACAAGTAGCTGCGTTGAAAGTGGTCGTGGAATAACGAAGAGAAGAGCCTCCGAACTCGCGCAACGGGGCGAACGGAGGCTCATTATTATTGTAGATAAGGTTCTACGATGCGCTTAATCCGTTCAAGCCCTTCCCACATGTCGCCGGGTCCGTCGTAGATGAGGACATAAGCGCTATCGTATCCAGTAGACTTAACGGCTTCAAGGCATCGAGTGAATTCGGTCTCGTCAGGATTGCCGGATTCGTCGTATGCGGCTTTGGCGTGAATAGACACGCTGTACGGAGTGGTAGAGGCAATCTCGCCGTATTTATCTTCCCCGTGGAAATTGCCGAAATCCGTAATCATCCGCATAAAGCTCCCCGTCTCGCCCAACAGTTGCAGGCAGCTCGCTCCCGTTGACGTTAGTTCCTTGAAGTTCTCCGTGATGACCTGCACGTTGCGGGTAGCCGCATATTCGTTCAGCTCCGAGAGGGCCATGGCCGATTGCCGAATGGCTTGGACATCGGTTGGAGCTGCTTCTCCCGCGATCAAGCGGATTTGCTTAGCTCCGCACAGGGAGGCAATGTCGATCCATTCGCGATACAGCTGCAGATCCACCGATCTTCGGGTCTCGTCCGCCGTCGTGAGGTCGCCGTAGTCAAGGAGCAGCGTGTCGAAGGAAACGTCCGCATCCGCGAAGGACTGGCGAAGCTGCTTCAAGTAACTCTCGTCCGTCTCCGGAAAATGAAAATGACAAACCTCGATCGCGCGATAACCTCGTCGGGCGGCTTGCTCCGGTAATTCAAGAAGCGTATGCGTTTGGGGTTGATCCTGTACATGCGTGCGATGCGTTCCGGTTTCGGCATCCCAGTAAGTCCAACGTAGAGGGCCAAGCAATCGGTGCAAGCTCCAAGTGCTTATGGATAAATAGGACATATGGCTATTCCTGCCTTTACTAGTATTTGTTTTATTTCTTCATAGTAGTTCATTGTTCCAAAGTTTTCTAACCTCTATTGTGGTCAAGTTGTGGTGTTTTTTGCTCTTCGGGAATGGTATCTTACTATAGAAGAAGGAGCGTCATCGATAAAGGACGGATACGCATGAACGATTACCTATACGCATTCGCCGCCAACGAAGAGGAACGCGCTTTATGCATGCTCGAAATGCGTTCACTATTCGGGAGCGAGTGCCGATACAATTTACTGCGAAGCTCTATCGAAGTGAAGCCTAGCCGAAGTCCTTTCATCAAGATGAGATTAAAGATATTGTTCGTAGGCGACAGTTTGCAAGATCTCGCCGAGCGAGTCGGCGAGATCGAATTGGGCGATTCGACCTTTAAAGTGCTGGCTATCGATAATCACGATCCCGAGGAAGGGGCCAAGTTCGAATATGATGAGAAACGCGCGATGGAGCGGGAGATTGGCTCGCGATTCCGCGGCCGGGCGGATATGCGCAAGCCTGACCGGGAATTCGGATTTGCTCGAATAGACGGACGATGGAGATTGGGAGAATTGGTTCACGGGGAGGCGATCTGGTTAAAGCACAACGAGAAGCCCCGGAAATACTCTACGGCGCTAAGTACGCGCGTCGCCAGGTCCGTCGTTAACATTGCGGTTCCTCGCATCGACGGCATAAGGGCTATCGATCCTTGCTGCGGCATCGGAACCGTGTTGGTAGAAGCGTTGTCGATGAATATCGATATCGTAGGGCGAGAGATTAATCCGCTTGCGGCCATGGGGGCGAGGGAGAACGTGGCATTCTTCGAGTACGGTTCGGCAACCGTTACGTTAGGCGACATGCGGGAGATTACAGAGCGTTATGATGCGGCCATATTGGATATGCCGTACAATCTCTGCTCCGTGCTGTCACTCGAAGAAAAACGGGAAATGCTTGGCAGCGCCCGCGAATTTGCATCAAAGCTTGTCGTCATTACGATCGAAGAGATGGATATGATCATCATGGAAGCAGGGTTTAAAATCAAGGATCGATGTACGGTCAGTAAAGGGCAGTTTATTCGTCACGTACTTGTCTGCGAATAACGAACACTCAGTTGTTGAAATTATGTTCGCTTTCGTCCACAATAGATGAAGAACATTTCATAACGAGGAGAGAAATTCACGATGAAATACATAAGCACGAGAGGACAAGTTACGCCGATCGGCTTTATCGATATGTTCCTGATGGGCTTGGGAGAAGACGGGGGTTTGATCGTTCCGGAGACGATTCCTTCCGTTACGGCAGAACAATTGAACGCTTGGTCCAAGCTAACCTATCAGGATCTCATGCTGGAGGTGTTCTCGTTATTCACGAATGACGAGATTCCCGAGCCGGATTTGCGGAAGCTCATTCAAGATAGCTACGCCGGCTTCACGAGCCCGGCTGTATTGCCTTTAACGACCTTAAACGATTCCTTGCACGTGCTGGAGCTATTCCATGGACCGACTTTCGCGTTCAAGGATGTCGCTTTGCAATTCATGGGTAATTTGTACGCATACGTGGCGCAAAAGCAAAACAAAGTCATCAATATTCTTGGAGCGACTTCCGGAGATACGGGTGCATCCGCCATTAGCAGCGTTCGCGGCAAGGAAGGCATTCAAATCTGTATCCTGCATCCGAACGGCAAAGTCAGTCGCGTACAAGAGCTGCAAATGACGACCGTACAGGACGACAACGTGTTGAACCTATCGGTTAACGGGAACTTCGACGATTGCCAGCAGATCATTAAGGAGCTGTTCGCGGACATTCCGTTCAAGACGAAATATCATCTGCGCGCGATTAACTCCATTAACTTCGTGCGTATCCTGGCGCAATCGGTCTATTATTTCTATGCCTACCTGCAATTGCCGGAGAAGGTAAGAGCGGACGGCGTTAACTTCAGCATCCCTACAGGAAACTTCGGCAACATTTTCTCGGGCTACTTGGCTAAGAAAATGGGAGTGCCGATCAAGCAACTCGTCTTGGCTACTAACGAGAACAATATTTTGGAGCGGTTTATCAGCGAGGGCGTATACAAGCCGGAAGGATTCCGCAGCACGCACAGCCCGTCCATGGACATTCAGATCGCGAGCAATTTCGAGCGTTATTTGTACTATTTCTGCGGAGAAGATGCGGGCGAAGTGTCGGCGCGCATGGAGAAGTTCAAAGCGGAGGGGCAGCTTATCTTCACGCCGGAAGAGATCGCGCGTATCCAACAGGATATGACGGCTTACAGCGTCGGGAACGCCGAGTGCCTTAATACGATCCAGACCTATCAGGAGCGTTACGGTTATTTGCTGGATCCTCATTCCGCATGCGGTATCGCGGCCTATGAAGGGGCGGGGAATAAGAACGACGGAGCATTCGTCTCCTTGGCGACGGCTCATCCGGCTAAATTCGACGAAGCGATTCGCCTTATCGGCATAGAGCAGAACTTCCCAGAGCGCATTCAGGAGCTGTTCGATAAGCCGCAACGCCAAGTCGTTGTCGATAACGCGAAGGCAGAGATTGCCGCGCAACTCGAAAGCTTCTATCGGGTAACTAATTAGATTCTAAGTCAGCAGGGGGAAAATAGATTGATTATCGGGGCCATTGAAGCAGGTGGAACGAAATTCGTGTGCGGAATTGGGAACGAGAAAGGTGAAGTTCTGGAGCGGATCAGCTTTCCGACGGAGCAACCTGAGAAGACACTTGCCCAAGTCGTCGCTTATTTCGAAGACAAACAGGTCGAGGCAATCGGAATCGGTTCGTTCGGTCCGATTAATATTGATCGGGCTAGTCCCCAATTTGGCTACGTGACGACGACGCCTAAGCCGGGATGGGCGAACTACCCGTTGCTTCCCGAATTGCAGAAGGCGTTCGACGTACCGATGGGATGGGACACGGACGTTAACGCGGCTGCGTTAGGCGAAGCGACTTGGGGCGCGGCTAAAGGCTTGGATAGCTGTCTCTACTATACGATCGGCACGGGTGTCGGTGTGGGCGTTTTCGTTGAAGGGCGGATGGTTCACGGATTGGTGCACCCGGAAGGCGGTCATGTGCTTACGCGTCGTCATCCGCAGGATACGTATGAGGGCAAATGTCCTTACCACGGCGATTGCTTGGAAGGGATGGCCGCAGGACCAGCCATCGAAGCGAGATGGAAAGTGAAGGGCAGCGAGCTGCCGGCCGATCATCCGGCATGGGAGATGGAAGCTTTCTACATCGGCCAAGCGTTGGCTAGCGCGATTCTGCTGCTCTCGCCGAAGAAGATCATTCTAGGCGGAGGCGTTATGCATCAGTTGCAACTATTCCCGCTGATCCGCGAGCAGGTTCGGATTAACTTGAAGGGTTACGTCGCTGCCGAGGCGTTGGACACGGGGATCGATGATTACATCGTGCCGCCGGGTCTCGGAGACAACGCCGGCTTGAGCGGCTCGCTCGCGCTTGGCTTAAGAGCTTTAGCGGAAGCGCAAGCGTAGATTAACGGAAATGAGCGCATGGGTACTCTTCTACATCATTTGATTCTTGAATTAGCGGCGCGTGGTGCCGTTACTCTATAGTATGAAGTCATTTCTCTCAGAATAGCGGCACGCGGTGCCGCTATTTGTGCTTTAAAAGCAAAAAATGGCTTGTTGGCCTCGATTTAGCGGCACGCAGTGCCGTTAATCGATGACCTGCTGGCCATTTTTCCTCAATTGCGGCAAACAGTGCCGTTACGCGTTACACTCTATGTTTCTCCATCCATTTTACGGTCCAATCGACTAACGGTCTTTGCTTCATTAACCGAACGTCGGCATTGCCGACCCTATGGATTCGAATGCCCGCCTCTTGATCGTATTCGCTGCCCAGTCTAACGAAATCCACGTCATCCACCGACTGCGTATTGTAAGTGACCCACACTCTTTTTCCGTCGATACTCACGGCGCTGCTCTCGTCGGCGAATTTCTTAGTCGGGAAGTCGGCTCTTGTTTCCGCAAGATGCAGGGAAGTGTTTTTATCGTAGCCGACCCCGATCAACAGCACATATCCATCTAACTCGTATAGTTTATCTACGGGAGAATTTTTACCGAAAATATTGCTCAAATCGTGTTCTTGAGTCAAATACTCAGCATGTTTACCTACGGCCGCTACTGATCTTGCAGGATGATCAGAGCGCTTCGCTCCCGGCCATTTTCTGAACATCTCGGCGACTACGCCCATGCCGATCGCAGGCGTAACTTCCTTGTCGTACGCGGGCCAGTGCTCGCGAATGATCGGCCACCATTCCTCCGGCTCTTCCCAATGAACCCCAGTGGAAGGGTCGAGATTTTTCCACGTTTGGGAAGGCATCATCAACGTTCCTTCTTCGCCTACGATTTCAAGTAGCGACCGGATTAACGTTTCCGCGCCTCCAACGATAAATCCGATGCTGCTTAGCGAAGTGTGCACGAATATCGTCTGACCCTTGGACACTCCGCAGTTGCTGAACTGCTCGATCAATTGCTCTTTCGTCAAAATAATTGTGTTCACTGTAGATTTCGTCATTATTGCAGCCTCCAGAACAATAAGTTAATTTCACACCATTTAACGAAACCGGTTTCCTAAACATTATATCAAAGGTTGGACGACTTTTGGCGATGAACGAAAAAAAGGAAGTAAACGGTTCTGAGAGACGACAAAATCGCTGGACGTCGAGAGCCATGTTTGCTTGTTATTAATAAAATGGGAATGTTATTGACAGGATTAGCTATTTTGATACATACTATATATGAGCATATATTCATATGTTAGTGAGGGATACGATTATGAAAGACACTCATAAGCACGGGGAAAACGACAATCACGATCACGGTCATGAACACAACCACGATCACAAACACGATCACAAACACGGTCATGGCCACGATCACGGCCACGGGCATCATCATCACGGGCTTGGGCACCATCATCATGATGCCGGACGGGAAGGCAATAAACGGGGGCTGACGATCGCGCTCGTGATCACGGCCGTCATAATGATTCTAGAATTCGTGGGCGGAATCCTGACGAACAGTCTTGCGTTATTGTCAGACTCAGGCCATATGCTGAGCGACGCGAGTTCGTTGGCCTTGAGCTTAGTCGCTTTCTGGTTCGCGACGAAACCGGCATCTCCCAACAAAACTTACGGTTTCTATCGCTTCGAAATATTGGCTGCATTGTTCAATGGGGTTACCTTGTTCGTCATCGCCGCATTCATTATGTGGGAAGCTTTCAAGCGGTTCTCGGCTCCGCCGGAGGTTTCGAGCTTATCGATGATCTTGATCGCTTCAGTCGGACTGATCGCCAATCTCGTAAGCGCATGGGCATTGCTGAGGAAGGGCGATGTCAAGAACAATCTAAATCTTAGAAGCGCTTATCTTCACGTGCTTGGAGATGCTCTAGGATCCGTAGGCGCGATAGCAGCCGGATTGATCATGCTTGCGTTCAAATGGTACTTGGCCGATCCTATCATAAGCGTGTTAGTGTCATTGCTGATTTTGAAGAGCGCATGGAGCGTCATTAAGCATACGGTCCATATTCTGATGGAAGGGACGCCGATTACGGTTAACCAAGACGAAGTCAAAGCGACGTTAATCGAAATTCAAGGCGTCACCGAGGTGCATGATCTTCATATATGGACAATTACGTCCGGCTTGGATTCGCTAAGCTGTCATCTTCTCATTTCGGACGATGCCGATAATCAAGCGGTACTACAGAAGGCTATTCGCCTCATAGAGGAGCGGTTCAAGATCCAACACACGACGATTCAGATCGAGACCTCATCCATCCGGCATTCTGAGCTAAAGGTATAACAACTAGAGAACGAAAATACGGAAAACCCCGAAATTCCTTATCACATAAGGGTTTTCGGGGTTTTTAATTTCATTCCGAGCAAGGAAATAAATCCAACCGGATTACCTTGAATAAAAACATTAATCTTTATTTATAACATAATATTTTTATCAAATCAACAAAAAGTTCTTGATCCTGGGCTGGAAATATAGTACTTTAGACAAGGGAAAAGGATTTCAAATCATATGATGAGGTGAAGAAACGTGGAGAAAATGGCGATGAGCATGATGATGAACATGTGCATGGAAGAAATGATGTGCAAGATGAAATGCATGAAGATGATGATGGACAACATGATGGAAATGAAAATGATGGATGGCATGGATATGGACATGATGATGGGCAAAATGCAAGAGTGCGATGAAATGACTACGATGATGATGAGTATGATGCGCGATATGAAACAAACCTCGATGTAAGATTGCAGCGATGGCTGACGGAATCTAGACCATTCCTCAACCCATAAGTTTCATGGCAGAGCAGACCGCTGCATGCCTCTTTTTTATTTTAAAGCCCTTTATCCTCTTTGCAGAACATTAGAGATGCCCGGTTGGCTTTCTCTCAGCTTTTTGCCGATTTGCACGCGCAAGGCCCGAAGTTCCCACGCTTGCTCCCTTAAACTCGATTTATGCCCTTCGCTCACGCTCGTATGGAGCTGTTCGTATATTCCTAGAATTTTGCGATTGATGTCATCGAACCGTAACCATAGATCTTGCCAAGCTTGCTCTTGGATTTCGCGTTGGATGTACTCCTCTTTGCTACGCAAGCGATCAAGGATTTGATCCTGCCAGACCTGATCTCCCAGGCTAACGGCAAGGTTATATAAATCAAGCTGATTATTTATCCATTGGCTGGCGATCCGATTATTCGATATGGTCATGAAGGCATCTCCTGTCGCTTTTTCTATATACCAAGTATTATACTCGGAATTTAAGGTTTTACAATACTAATCGAACTATTTTTTTCTACAGAAATTACTTTTCGAAACATTAACGATTTCTAACCCTTTTCTAAGAAAGACCGAAAAGCGTTCTGTCATCTACGTTCGCGTTCTTCTTGGAAAATTATCGGAAAAAATAGATGTGCTATAGTGAATTCCGACGACAATGGTTAACGAACAACCAGAGATGCCGGGAGGAAATTACGAGATGACTAAGAAATTTACCATAAAAGCAATATTAGCTTGCAGCTTGACCGTAACCGGATTATTCGGATCTATGATCGCTTCGACTTCTCAAACAAGTGCCGCAACGCCGGAATCTTTAAATCTCATCGCTTTCGGTAAAGAACATGTAGGAACGCCATATCAATTCGGAGCAGAAGCAGGCGTTACATATGCATTCGACTGCTCTTCCTACGTGCAATATATTTTCGATCAATTCGGAGTGAGTTTGCCCAGAACTTCCGTTTCCCAAGCCTATATCGGCGAGAAGGTCGACAAGGGAATGTTAAGCGTAGGAGATCTGGTATTCTTCCGGACCGGCGGAGGCGGCATTAGCCATGTGGCCATCTATGCGGGGAGCGGTAAAATCCTTCATGCGAGCAGCAGCCAAGGCGTAACGGTATCGAACATGAATTCAAGCTATTGGACTAAAAATTACGTAACTGCGCGTCGAGTTTTATAAGCACATTTCAAAAAAGAGACTGCCTTGCAAGGTCTGTACATGACCTTGCGGGGCAGTCTCTTTTTGTTTAATAAAATGATGAATTGCAGGTTTAATTATTTGCTGCTGAAAGAAGCGTTAAATGCTTTCTCCAGATCGTCGGCGCTTTCGGAAATCAAGAACAATACGTAATCGCCTTTCGTGACGACTTTGTAATTTTTAGAGTTTTCGTACTGGTCTGGCAAATAATTTTCGAATTGCTTCTGCACGGCAGCGGCGCGTTCTTCGATTCCGTTCTTCACGGTCTTGATATCCTTCGCGTTCTTCACCTTAAATACGGCGATTTCGTTCGTCTTCACGTTCATCAACGGCGTTTTGACCGTAAACCCCGCGAGCAGGCTCGTATCGATTCCGTACGTTTCTTTAATCCGATCTGCGTCCATATCCATGAGACTCGGTTGCTCGACCTGCTTTAGCATATAATCTACGATATCTTTAGTCGCAGGAGCGGGATCTTTACTCGGTTCAGGCTTCTTGGAAGGCTCCGGTTTTTTGCTTGGCTCCGGCTTCTTGCTTGGTTCCGGTTTTTTGCTCGGTTCCGGCGATTTGCTAGGCGTCGAAGGCTTCTTGCTCGGAGCGGGTTCCTTGCTAGGCTCCGGGGAAGTGCTTGGACTTGCCTCTTCGCTCGGACTTGCTTCCGCGCTTGGGCTCGCTTCAGGGCTTAAGCTGGACTCGGGGCTTGCGTTATCATCCGCGCCGAGGCTCGCTTCGCTGCTCGGGGACGATTCGCTCGTCTCGATAGGGGCGTTGGCGTTCTTATCCGAGTTGCTGCCGCATGCGCTCAGCAAACCTCCTAATAATGTCGTAACTAACAGGAACGTGACGGCGCTTTTTCTCATGTGTGTGTTCTCCTTGATGTCTGATCTTAATCTGTTCTATAAATCTAATGACGCTGCTTGTCCGAATAAGGTTGCAGCTAGGCAAACTTTTGTGCGACTAGTTGTCTATTTTCAGAATCTCGCCATTGTCGACGAAAGTAGCGGTATTGAACAGCAACAAAACATTCCGGATTCCGTTCGCGGTCATGTAATCGCCGATTGTGCCATTGTAATACCGAATGTCGATGACGTGGATCTCCGATACGTGCTGCGTAAGGAAGGGAATAAAGCTATGGGCGTAAGAATCTTTAACGATAAGCAGCTTGTCTAGGTCGACGGACTGCGGATCAAGGTCGCTCTTGATCGTCGTCAGGGCATGAACCCCGCCCATGAAATACGAGTACTGATCTTTCTTCCGAAGGAAGCTATCGTCATACAAAGTATTGAGCGTCTTATCCGTATCTGCGATATACATCTCCGAATGGACGGGCTTGGTCGGCAAGAAAGCTTGGATCTGATCCGGCGTCAATCCGCTGAACTGGCTGCGGGTATGGAAACTGCCTAGGAAAGAATCGCTGACGGTTGCTACCTGGAATTCTTTCAAGCTGAGCGGTTGCCAACCCATCTGCTTGGCGTAAGCCGAATAAGCATAATAAGCGCCTAATGTCGTCCAATGGTGGTCCGTCCGGTAATAGATCGATTCCGTCGCATGCGGACGCAGGAAGTCGAAGCCGTTCATGAACGTCAAGCTGTTATTCAGTTGATCCGCGATGACGTTGTTGACCTTCTCCTCCGAATAGAACGGAGCCTTCCAAGGCAGGCGATCCGGGTACATGCCGACCGATGTCGGTGCCAACATGAACGTGGTGCTAACTTCAGGATGGCTGGCCGCGAATAGATTGATCGCTTCTATATATTGCTGGACCTTCGTATAATCGGGCTTGGCGAATTTCTCGAATAAGTAGCCGTCTTTCCCTTTGTAAATTCCGTTATTTTCTTGCTGCAATCGTAATTGCTCGATCGAGGATTTCATCCATACCCAATCGCCGCGGTAAGGAAAATGGTCCGTTACGAAGCTTTCCGCGTCTTCGGCGAATTTCTTCGAGATCAGATTATCCCAAGTGAATTTGGGCGCAGCCTGCAAAGTGCGGTTCTCAAGCTCTGAAAACCGCGTAATCGGCAGGAGGAAGAAGGTTAACGATATGAGAAACAGCGCGGCAACGAATCCTCCCACCAATAGACGATCAGCTTTCTGTTTCATCAGTCTAACTCCTTTTAAAACCGGAAATATAAGAATGGATTAAAGGTCGCATCGACCAGATAGGATACGGACAGGAAGAACAATAGTCCACACCAGATCAAGTTCAGGATCGCGCCCTTGCCGCTTGCAGGAGCCGCGGAAAGTTTTCTCCAAGGCATAGAAGCGATGACGAGCACGGCAAGCAGTATCGCGTTCGTATAAGCGAAGTACAGCGTATTGTCGTCCCAGAACGGTTGACCGGTCAGACCGATCATCGCTTGCAGATATTCGCTTATTAACGGAAGATCTTCGAATGCGAACAATACCCATCCAATGAGAATGAGAAGGATAGCATAGATGTGACGTACCCAACGGGGCGTACGTTCAAGCAGCTTTAACACCCACCATTTTTCGAAAATCAGGATCACGCCGAAGTATAAGCCCCATAACAAGAAGTTCCAGCTCGCTCCATGCCAGATTCCCGTTAGCAACCAAACGATGAGGATGTTGCGCAATTGCTTGCCTAATCCCCGCCGGTTGCCACCGAGCGGTATGTAGACGTAATCCCGAAACCAACTGCTAAGGGAAATATGCCATCTCCGCCAGAAGTCGGTAATGCTCTGAGCGGTATAAGGCTTGTTGAAGTTCTCGTTGAAACGGAAGCCGAACATTAAGCCAAGTCCGATGGCCATGTCGGAATAACCGCTGAAATCGAAATAGATTTGGAACGCAAAGGCGATAATGCCCAACCAGGCGGTCAACACAGGCAACGAGCCGGAATCGGTTTCCGATATCGCATGCCAGAGCAGGCCGATATTATTGGCGAGCAGCACCTTCTTCGCTAGCCCGATGATGAAACTGCGTACGCCTTCCGCGAACATCTCGATATTGATTGAACGCTTGCGCAATTGTTCCGATACCGTTTTGTAATGAACGATCGGCCCCGCGACCAGTTGCGGGAACAAAGCGACGAACGTGGCGAAGTCGATCCAGTTGCGCTGCGCCTTGGCCGTCCCTCTATAGATGTCGATAATGTAGGACATGGATTGAAACGTATAGAAGGAGATCCCGATCGGCAGAGCCAGCTCAGTAAGCGGAATATCGGTTCCGAGCAGATCATTCACGTTATGAATGAGAAAATCGGCGTACTTGAAGTACGAGAGAAGCGCGAGATTGACGATAATAGAGAAAACGACGATCCACTTGCGTTGAATCGGTTTCAGCCGCGGATTGCTAAGAAGCAACCCGAAGCTGTAATCCGTTACGGTGGAAATGAGCATAATAACGATATAGACGGGCTCGCCCCAAGCGTAGAACACAAGGCTTGTTAAGAACAGAATGAGATTCTTGATTCTCCAGGGCGAGCAATAGTATAGAAGCAGGACGGCGGGCAGAAAGACGAATAGGAAAATCAGGCTACTGAATACCATATTCGATTATTTTTGTTCGAAGAAGCTATCGAAAGATTTGACGATTTCGTCGGCTTTCTCCGAAATAACGAATAGCACGTAGTTTCCTTTGGTGACAAGTTTATAGTTTTTGGAAAGCTCATATTGGTCGGGAAGATAAGTCTCGAATTGTTTCTGCACGTCCGCGGCACGTTGCTTGACGGCTGCTTCGACGGTTGCGACATCTTTGGCGTCTTTGACTTTCAAAATCGAGATTTCATTCGTTTTCACATTCATAAGGGGAATTCTGATCGTATATTGTTCGAGCAAAGCCGGGTCAAGGTGATAAAGCTGTTGAACCATGCCGGCTTCCAATTCCATTAGCATGGGTTGCTCGAACTGGGCTAACATCTGGTCTGCCATTTCCTTAGCAGGTACCTTAGACTCTATTGCGGCTTCCTTATTGTTGCTTGAGCATGCGCTCAGCGCTACGCTTAGCACGAGGGTTAACAGAAGAACGAAAGTTCTTTTTTTCATATTGATGCACTCTCCTTGATGTATGTTTGCGCGAATTCGACAAGTGTACTGACGCAAAGGAAGGAAAGAAGGTTACAGTAAACTTACGATTCCCAAATATTGATGGGATAGTCGAATATGGATTATAATTTAGATGTTGGATGAAACCTTTTGAAGATATTGTCGTAAATTAAGTTAGTCAATGGATGATAGATTCATAGAATCCATTACCGAAATCGCTCTTGATTGAACTAGTTGAAGGGAGACCCCATTGAAATGACGATTTCTCTAGTAAAAGGACAGAAAGTCGATTTAACGAAGGGTAACGCCGGGCTTAGCAGGATAGTTGTTGGTCTCGGTTGGAACCCCGTGGAGAAGAAGAGCTTCTTCGGCTCCAAGAAAGTAGATATTGACTGCGATGCTTCCGCCCTCCTACTGGACGAGAACGGCAAGCTTCAAGGGAAAAATCTTGTATGCTTCCATAACTTGAAGAGTCCGGACGGCTCTGTCGTTCATTCCGGCGATAACCGCACGGGCGAAGGCGACGGGGACGACGAGCAAATTCATATTGATCTGGGACGCGTACCCGCGAACATTCACAAGATTCTCGTGGTCGTTAACATTTATGACTGCGTGAATCGCAAGCAGGATTTCGGAATGATCTCCTCCGCCTATATTCGGGTGCTTAATCAGACCAATGAGCAAGAATTGGTTCTCTTTAATTTAACGGACAACTATTCCGGCAGAACAGCGCTTATCGTTGGCGAGATTTACCGTTACGGCGGCGAATGGAAATTTAACGCAATCGGTGAAGGATCGAATTCGCCGCATATTGATGTTCTGGCTCGTACTTACCAATAATAATTCGACCTACCCCCAAATAAAATGATGAGAAGAGGTTACTTCTATGTCTATCAGCTTATCTAAAGGCCAAAAAATCGATTTAACGAAAACGAACCCGGGACTCACGAAAGTGCTAATCGGATTAGGATGGGATACGAACAAGTATGATGGAGGGCAAGCGTTCGATTTGGATGCTTCCGTCTTCTGCCTTAACGCTACGGGCAAAGCTGCGTCCGAGAAAGATTTCATCTTCTACAATAACTTGCAAAATCCAAACGGTTCCATCTTGCACACGGGCGACAACCTGACGGGCGAAGGCGACGGCGACGATGAGCAAGTTAAAGTCAACCTGGCTACCGTTCCTGCCGAAGTCGAGAAGGTTTCCTTCTGTATCACGATCCATGAAGCTGCCGAGAGAGGACAAAACTTCGGACAAGTGACGAATGCATTCGTTCGGATCGTGAACGAAGATTCGGGAGCGGAATTGATCCGTTATGATCTGGGAGAAGACTTCTCCATTGAAACGGCTGTCGTTGTAGGAGAATTGTATCGCCACAGTGGCGAATGGAAATTCAATGCGGTCGGCAGCGGTTATAGAGACGGTCTGGCAGGCTTGTGCAAAGATTTCGGTTTGATGTAATCGTTCGTTAGACCCTGACTTCAAGGGACCGCTTTTCATTCGGATCGCGGTCCTTTTTCCAATTAAAGGAGGATCATCCCCGCATGGCCGTTAATTTGTCCAAAGGTCAGAAAGTAGATTTAACCAAGTCCAATCCGGGTCTCGTGAAAGTGATGGTCGGCTTAGGCTGGGATACGAACAAATACGATGGCGGAAGCGCGTTCGATCTTGACGCGTCCGCGTTCTGCTTGAATGCTTCCGGTAAAGTGAATTCGGATGCCGATTTTATTTTCTACAATAACAAGAACAATACGAACGGGTCTATCCAGTTGTCCGGCGACAATCAAACTGGCGAAGGCGCGGGCGACGACGAGTCGTTGACGATCGATCTGAGCCAAGTTCCGGCGAATATCGAGAAAATTGCGTTCTGCATTACGATTCACGATGCGGCGGCACGCAACCAGAACTTCGGACAAGTCGCTAACGCTTTCGCGCGAGTCGTGAAAGACGGAACGAACGAGGAGCTAATCCGGTACGATCTGGGAGAAGATTTCTCGATCGAAACGGCGGTTGTCGTTGCGGAATTGTATCGCCATAACGGAGAATGGAAATTCAGCGCCGTCGGAAGCGGCTATAGAGACGGATTGGCAGGGCTCTGCCGTGATTTCGGAGTACAAGTATAGGAGGGGTTTGCCATGACGATCAGCTTGTCGAAGGGGCAAAGAATCGATCTGACGAAAACGAATCCCGGTCTGAAGCTAGCGGTTATCGGACTTGGATGGGATACGAATAAATATACGGGCGGCGATGGGTTCGATTTGGACGCATCCGCGTTCTTGTTGCATCAGAACGGTAAAGCAGGCGGGATAGAGGATTTCGTATTTTATAACAATCTATCCGTCTATTCCGGAGCAGTCCTGCATACCGGCGATAATCGCGACGGGCAAGGTGACGGGGACGACGAGCAAATTAAAATCGACTTCTCCAAAATTCCCGAAACAATCCACCGGATCGGCATTACCGTAACGATTCATGACGCGGAACGGCGCAACCAAAATTTCGGACAAGTATCCAATGCGTTCGTTCGATTGTTGGACGAGCAATCCGGAAGCGAAATTTTACGTTATGATCTCGGGGAAGACTTCTCGGTAGAAACGGCCGTTGTCGTGTGCGAACTGTATCGCCACGGACCGGATTGGAAGTTCCAGGCGATCGGATCTGGATTTGCCGGCGGTTTATCGGCGCTTGCTCACAATTATGGCCTTGACGCCAAGTAAATGAACCTGTACAACCAAACGGAGGCTATCTCGCAATGTCGTTGTCGATCATCAAAGGTCAGAAAGCAGATATCACCAAAACCAATCCCTCATTATCTCGCGTAATTGTCGGAATGGGTTGGAACACGTCCCCTGGGGTCGATGTGGATTTCTCGGTGTTCGTGCTTCAAGCGAACGGCAAAGTCCGGTCGGATCAAGATTTGATATTCTATTCGAATCCTTCCGGTGCCGCAGGGGCGATAGAAATCGTAGCGGAAAGCAACAGGAAAACTTATGGAAACCATGCGGATAAAGAACAAGTAAACGTCTTGTTAGGCAACGTTCCGAAAGAAATCGAGAAGGTTCCTTTTACCTTAACGATCTATGAGGGAGATGCCCGCAAGCAAAATTTTTCGTCAGTGAACGATGCCTATATTAGAATCATCGATGAAGCTACTGGCAACGAATTGCTTCGATATGAACTTGGAAAAAACTTTCCTATCGAAACGGCGATTGTCGTGGGAGAATTATATAGATACAACGGAGACTGGAAGTTTAATGCGATCGGGTCGGGCTATTCCGGCGGATTGTCCGCGTTGTGCGGTAGCTTCGGCGTCGACGTTAGGGAGGATTCCGCGTCCAAGCCTGCAGCAGGACAAGCTTCCCCTCCACAACCGCCGTCTCAACCGCCAGCCGCGCCACCTTCTGCGCAGCCGACTACGATACGCCTAGATAAGATCGAGCTTCGTAAGAAGGGAGAGGTCATCAACCTTCAGAAGAACTCGGGCTCGCTGGGAGAAATTCTTGTTAATTTGAACTGGAATCGCAAGAAGTCGGGCGGTCTATTCAAAGCAGCTTCCGGAATCGACTTGGATTTAGGTTGTCTTTTCGAAATGAAGGACGGATCGAAGGGCGGCGTTCAAGCGTTAGGCAACGCTTTCGGAGATTTTAGCCGTCCGCCTTACATCTCCTTGGATGGGGATGATCGTACTGGCGCGCTGGCCGGTGGCGAAAATCTAAGAATTAATGGCTCGAAGGTTTCGGAAATAGAGAGAATCGTAATCTTCGCGTTCATTTATGAAGGCGTGACGAACTGGTCTCAAGCAGACGGCGTAGTGACCATAACCCAATCGGGCGGTCCCGATATCGTCGTGAGAATGGACGAGTACAACAACAGCAAGGGCTTATGCGCTATCGCAATGATTAAGAACGTGAATAATCAAACCTTCAGTATCGAGAGGCTCGTTCAATTTTTCGATGATCAGCAGAAGCTGGACGTCGCCTACAATTGGGGACTTCGTTGGTCTAAGGGCAGGAAATAGAAAAGGGAATAGAAATCGATATACAAAATTTGGGCAAATATCGGTAGGGGGAGCATCATGGCAGATTTTTTTAGTAATTTCTTTGATAGTTTCGCAAGTTTCTTCGATTGGAACCACATGGGCCAAATTTTATCGGAGCCTTCGACTTGGGGGATTATCGGTACACTAGTCATTCTCGAGGGTTTGCTCTCGGCTGATAATGCGCTCGTACTCGCGGTTATGGTCAGGCATCTTCCGAAGGAGCAACAGAAGAAAGCTTTGTTCTACGGACTTATCGGTGCCTACGTCTTCAGATTTTTGGCCATCGGGATCGGAACTTACCTGGTCAAGATCACATGGATTAAAGTCGCAGGGGGGCTCTATCTACTCTGGATCGCCCTAAGTAACTTGTTCCACTTGGAATTCGCTTTCGCTCGAGTCGGCGGCATTCCGCTCATTCCTTACATTCGTCGTAAAGAGGAAGAGGAAGAGGGCGAAGTCAAGAATAAAGGCCTTAGCTTCTGGCGTACCGTTCTTGCGGTTGAAATCATGGACATTGCTTTCAGTATCGACAGCGTGCTCGCGGCGTTCGGCGTAAGCGAAGAGGTATGGGTATTGTTCCTCGGAGGAATTCTCGGGGTACTGATGATGCGTGGCGTTGCGCAGTTGTTCCTGAAGTTGATCGAGAAATTCCCGGAACTCGAGAAAGCGGCTTTTATCCTTATTATCGTTATTGCCGCTAAGATGATTTCCGGAGCGTTCGGATTCCATGTCTCGCATGCGGTATTCTTCTCCATTCTGATCGCGATCTTCGTAGGAACGATGATCTACAGCTCCGTCAAGAGAAAAGGACAAGAGGCAACAGCTTCCGATTCCGCCAAATAGTCGTTCGTAGCAAATATCCCTCATGGACAAGTGGGGGATATTTTTTGGAAGCGACGATGGATTCATATTCAAAGGTAAGAAGCATTAAGGAGGGTGATGTCGGTGCGGTACTTTGACTATCTGACCCCGGAGCAGGAAAACGATATTTTTCATCATCTTCCAACGGAGTTTAACAATAGGACCGAGCAAGAAGTATTGGCGTATGCGGTCGGAGCGGCGCTGTATATGCCGGCGATCAGGCTGACGATCGCGGAGGATATCGCGAACAAGAAGATCAAAGGACTCGTGTCCATGGTCATCGATCTAGAGGACGCGGTTGGGGACAACCAAGTTCATTTCGCGGAGCATAATCTATGCCAGACGATGGACAAGCTGGAGGATTTCTTGAACAGGGGCATTTTGCTCCCCCAATCGATCCCTCTTCTCTTTATTCGAGTAAGATCAGCGGAGCAATTCGATAGATTGCTTGTACGATTCGGGGATCAAGTACGGCTCATTACGGGGTTTGCTTTTCCTAAGTTTACGGCTGCCGAAGGTGAAGATTACTTCCGTATATTAGACGCTTACAATAAAGGCAAAGCTCCGGACGCCCCGATCCTATATGGGATGCCGATCTTGGAAACGCCGGATGTCATCTACCGGGAGAGCCGATTGGCTACGCTGCTTCGCATTCAGGCGCTATTAACGAAATACAAGCCTTATGTGCTGAACGTGCGGATCGGAGCAACGGACTTCTCCAGCATGTTCGGATTAAGGAGAAACCCTGATATGACGATCTACGATATCGGCGTTATCCGGGATTGCGTAACGGACATAATCAATATTTTCGGAAGAGAAGACAATCGATTCATCATTTCCGGCCCCGTGTGGGAATATTTCAAGAGCGACCGCGTGCTGAAGCCTCAATTGCGGGCCACGCCGTTCCAAGAAACGATGGGCAAAGACGGCCTAAGGCTGAGGATGTCGTATTTGGATCGGTACGTGGACGGTTTAATTCGGGAAGTTGCCTACGACAAGGAAAACGGAATTATCGGCAAAACGATCATTCATCCGACGCATCTGCAACCCGTACAGTCGATGTACGTCGTAGCCCATGAAGAATACATCGATGCAATGAGCATCATTTCCAATAGCCAAGGCGATCTAGGCGTCATGAAGAGCCAGTACGAGAACAAAATGAATGAAATTAAGCCGCATCTGAACTGGTCCAACCGGATCATGATCCGAGCTAAGATTTTCGGGGTGTTACATGACAAACATAACTTCACCTGCTTACTCGCGGATACACGGCGAGAGGAAGCGATTGTATAAGATTGTTGAGGGATTGGAAGTAACAGTGGACATCACTTCGAATCCTTACGGCATAGAGCTAGATCATCTCTTCCAGATGGCGGCGAGAATCAATAAGAAACGCAGCTTTCTGTTCGTCAGTAAGTTGCTGGGCAAGCATCTCCCGGTCCATCCGTCGCTATCTCTAGCTTCGGGGGCAATGCTGGGATGTTTATATGAGACCACGATACTTGAGCGCCAGCCGGCGTCACCCGCCTCCTTGTCTGTGCAACAATTGCAAGAAGCTTGTAACGATCCGAAGAAAGCTGATGAACTATACCGTCGATTAATGGACAACAAAATCAAGGTGGACGAGCCTACCCTGTTCATTGGATTCGCGGAAACGGCTACTGGGCTGGGACATAGTATGTTCGATGCGTTCGAAGGGAACGTCATGTACTTGCATACGACTCGCGAGCAAATCGAGCACAGAAGATCGGTGATCAACTTCGAGGAAGAGCATTCCCATGCGATGTCTCACCGCTGTTATGCCGAAGACGCGGATACTTTTCGCAAGGCTTCCCGTATCGTCCTCGTCGACGATGAGATGACGACGGGGAAAACGTCGTTGAACATCATAAAGGAGTTATTCGAGAAGTTCGGCCAACGCGACTATATCGTGGCTAGTCTGCTGGATTGGCGTTCGCAAGCCGATAGAAGCCGATTCGATCAGTTGGAGCAAGAGTTGGACATTCGTATTCGTTGCTTGTCGTTCGTCGAAGGGGCGATAACCGTGGAAGGAAGCCCGCTCGTTCATGAAGAACAATCGGCGACAACGGAGAAGCCGGATAATGCCGTCAGCTTCAGACGGTTCGATGTATCGGACTTTTTCTCGCATGTTAGCGGATCGCATACCGAGAAAGATGATATTCCTTATCTACAGAATACCGGCAGATTCGGGATGAATGCCCTGCAAGGGGCGGAGCTGGATCTGGAAGTTGCTCAAGCGGCTAAAAACTTGGGCGAGCGAAGAACGGGCAAGCGTATTCTATGTATGGGTACCGGCGAGTTCATGTATGTACCGATGCGGATTGCGGATCTCATGGGCGACGGAGTTTATTATCAATCGACGACGAGGAGCCCCATCTATCCGATGCAACAGAAGAATTATGCCGTAACTTCCGCCTACCGGTTCGAATCCGTGGACGATGAATCCGTAGCCAACTTTATGTATAACGTGGCACCGGGGCAATATGATGAAGCTTTCGTTTTTATAGAACGGGAATTTGAAGCGGACAAGGGTAAATCCTTCGAACGGGCGTTATCCCGGATTGGAATTCCGATCGTAAACCTCGTTTTCTTCGGCAAGTCGGAGCTTCCGGGGGTGCGCTCATGAGTGCTTCGATATTCGACGGAAAGATAGCTTCTCCATCCGTGATGGGGAGCTATAAACCTAATGACGTCGTCTTTTTGCTTAAAGATCTGAGTAATGTGGCATTGGAGAGGGGAACAGAGGACCGAGAGGAAGCGATTCAATCGGGCACTCATTATTCCGAGATGCTGCCGGTAGAATACCGGCCGTCCGAGGCGTACATTGCCCTCTTCCATAAGACTCTTCAAGCGACGGCTAGGCGGGTTGCGCTGGCTGCGGCCGTCGTATCCGAGCAGACCGTGCGCAAAAGAGGTTCCACGCTGGTGCTAGTCTCGCTGGCCAGAGCGGGAACGCCGATCGGCGTATTGATTCGTAGATACATTAAGGAACGTTACGATCGAGATGTGCCGCACTACAGCATTTCGATTATTAGAGGCAAAGGCATCGACGAGAACGCTCTTAAGTATATTTTGCGGACCCATCCGCAAGCCGACATTCAATTCGTCGACGGATGGACGGGCAAAGGGGCCATCCGTAAAGTGCTTATTGACGCTTGCGATAGCTTCGAGCAGAAATACGGAATAAGGCTGAGCGACGATCTGGCCGTGCTGGCGGATCCAGGATGCTGCTCCGCAACCTTCGGGACGCGAGAAGACTTTCTGATCCCGAGCGCTTGCTTGAACTCCACCGTGTCGGGATTGATGAGCCGAACCGTCTTGCGGGACGATCTCATCGGACCGGATGATTATCATGGCGCCAAATATTATCGGGAGTGGGAGAAAGACGATCTATCGAACGTCTTTATTGACGCGATCGAGGCCTACTTCGAAGAAGTGAGAGAAGAAGCAGGGGAGGAAGCCGAGTTGCTGATGGAAGCTACCGGCGATCCCGTGACTTGGAAGGGCGAACAGGATATTCGCAGAATTCAGCAAGATTACGGCATTGCCGACATCAATCTGATCAAGCCGGGAGTCGGGGAAACGACGAGAGTGCTTCTAAGAAGAGTGCCGTGGAAAATTCTCGTGAACGACCCGGACAATCCGAATTTGGCTTCGATCCTTCTTCTGGCACGCGACCGAGGCGTCCCCGTCGAGGTGTATCCGGACTTAACTTATTCTTGCTGCGGGATCATTAAGCCGTTGAAGGGGGAAACAGATTGATCTTTGCTTGCGATCTGGACCAGACGCTCATCTACTCCCGGAATTCAATGGGACCGATCGAGCAACCCGATGAACTCGTACCTGTTGAGTGCTACGAGGGGGACTATCTTTCGTACATGACCCGGAAGGCATACGATGATTTGCAAGCTCTTAGCCGGCGGATTCATTTTGTTCCGACGACGACAAGAGTATACGAACAATATCAGAGAATATTCGGACTAACAGAAGGCGTCGTTTCGCGCTATGCCATCGTCAGTAACGGCGGTAAGGTGCTTGTCGATGGCCAACCGGACAGGGAGTGGGATAGCCGCGTACGGGAGGCCGTGCGCGCTGAGTGCGCGTCCTCTCTTGACATCAAACGGATGTTCTACGAATTAGTAGCTAAGGAATGGGTAATCAAAGATCGATATTGCGATGAGTTGTTCTACTCCGTAATCGTAGATCGGGCTAGTCTTCCCGAAGGGAAAATGGACGAGCTGGCGGCTTGCCTGCAAGATCATGGATGGAACTGCTCGCTTCAAGGAAGAAAAATCTATCTCGTTCCCGATCACGTTAACAAAGGCGCGGCGGTGCGATATGTGAAGGAATTAGCCGGAGCCAAGTACGTGTACGCGGCCGGGGATAGCTTGCTAGATGAAAGCATGCTCGATGTCGCGGATGAGTTCGTGGCTCCTAAGCATGGGGAGTTATATCGGAAATACGGCGTACACGCCCATATTCGATTTACGGAACGCGCAGGAATCCGGGCGTCCGAAGAAGTCGTGGGCTCGCTGATGAATCGGATGGAGGTAAGGAACGCGTTATGACGAACATCTATTTTAACCGCTGGTTTTCCGTTTCCTACCACTATATGAACATGATTCGCGATAACCCGGACGGGGGCAGCTTCAAATTTTACGGTACCCATCCGGATCCGAACCATCTTAGCTTGCAAGCATGCGATTATTCCGAACGGGAGCCGGTGCTGCATGGCACCGAGTACGTCGATTATGCCGTGGACTTCTGTCGCCGCCATGAAATCGATATTTTCATCCCGCGTCTCAAAATGCTCGATATCGCCAAGGAAGTCGAACGTTTCGACGCGATCGGCACCAAGGTCATGGTATGCAGAGACATTCCGTTACTGGAGAGTATGCTGGAGAAGGATCGATTCTATGAAACGTTGCAAGGGACGGGAGTCGTGGCAATTCCGGAATACTACGTCGTCGAAACCGCGGACCAATTCAAGACGGCTTATGATACTCTTGTTCGGAACGGGCATCGGGTTTGTTTTAAACCGACGGACTCCGAGGGGGGCATGGGATTTCGAATCATCGATAATGACATGGATCCTTTGGCCAATCTGTACGGCTGGGTAAGCTCGTCGGTTCCCTTCGAGCAAGCGTACGGCACATTAAGCGCCGTAGAGAAATTTCCTAAGCTTATGGTGATGGAGCTTCTTGAGGAGGACGAAGTCAGCATCGACTGCCTAGCGGATCCGGAAGGGAAGCTGATCGTTGCCATACCTAGGAGGAAATCCTCCGGAAGAATTTATTTGCTGGACGATGTGCCCGAGCTGATGGAAATTGCCGAGAAAGTATCGGCTAAATGCCGGATTCCATACGTATTTAACATACAGGTGAAATATAACAAAGGCGTTCCTAAGCTATTGGAGATTAATCCTAGAATGTCTGGTGGGTTGTTCATTACGTGCCTGAGCGGAGTAAACATGCCGTACCTAGCGGTGAAGACGATAATGGGACAATCTTTCGAGCGGCCTGATCCTCGGTTGGGAATCAAAGCGAGTTATCTCGAGCTGCCGATTGTTATGCAGGGCAAAGGCTGACCACACATAATAAATTGACGAGAGCGGTTGAAAACCATACACTTGTGTTATATAACCACTTGAACAAGAGGTTCAATTACTGACAAAGGTCATATGACAGGAGGTACGCGAAACATTGCTTCGTTCCAAATGGGGGCTTGCCTCCGTAATCGTCGGTTATGTTGTAGGTCTTGTATCAGTTAACTTTGTTCATGTTACCGTATCTTTAATATTCCCTATCTTGGGAACTCTTCTGGGCTCTACGATTCGTCAAGCCGAGCTTAAAGTGGCCAAGTTGGCCGCGGAGAGAGAGTCCGCCAATGCGGCAGCGTCGGCGGCAACGAATAGCACTCAACGGGTAGATCAGTTACGCGGCGAGAATAATTCGGTTCCCGATACGTCCGCGGGGCATGCAAACCATCCGCATGGGCATAGAGGCCCTGCTCTTGGACCGGAATGGGACACGGTCATGGATTATATTGGAACGATCGAGGATATGGTGCTGATCGAGGGAGAGAAGAACAATCTGGACAACGAGATCGTTCAACGTACTCTATCGCTGCTCGTCAGGTTAAATCGGGTCATTCCGCAACTCGTCCAATTCAACAACGGGGACATTAATCACAAGATCCAACGCCTTGTCTTGAAGGATCTCAACGGAACCATTACGCCATTCCTTAATCTTAGCGGAGAAGCCAAACGGCAGAATCGCAGAATTTTATTGAACAGCCTTAAGGATATCGACGGTCAAATTACGACTTACACGGGTTTTATCGAGCAGAAGGATCTTATGGAATTGAAAAACAAAGCTGAGCTCATTCACCAGCGTTACGGTGCGAGCAACTAACTCTAAGGGAGGATTTAAGCATGAGTTCGCAAGTCATTCTGCTTAAGGATTCAGACGCGGCAAAGGTTCAACAGGAAGCGCAAGCAACGATTCAACGCATTTCTTCGACGGACGCTACTCAATTGGATTCTCTAATGGACGAAATCGGTAGAATGGGCCAGAAGACGATGGAAAAAGCCGGAGCTAACCTGACTTTGCTGGAGCGTCCGTTGAACGATCTTCTGGGCGGCAAGCGTTCGGAAATCGCCGGCAATATTTTGAAGCTGCGCAATGAAGTGGACGACTTGAACCGGAGCAAGGATCTATCGCTAATGCAGAAAATTTTGCGCAAAACTCCGATGAAAAACTACATCATGAAGTATCAGTCGGTTAGAACCAACGTACAAGCGATCATCTCCGCGCTGCGTAACGGCAAAGACACGTTGGAAGAGAACATCGTGCATATGCGCAATCTGAAGCAAATGTGTCTTCAGGAAATGTATAACGTTCAGCAACGCATAGAGATGGGGAACCAGCTTAAAGTATTGTTCGAGCAAGAAATCGCCAAGCCGGAGAACGAGTCGAGAAAAGCTCAGTTGGAACGGGGCTTGCGCAAGGTCGTTACTCGGATTCAAGCCTTGACCGAGATGATCATGCTGTACCAGCAAGCGATTGCCGGTTCGGACATCATTAACGACAATAATGACAAGCTGATCGATTCGGTTGACGCGACAATTGATAAGACGCAGCATCTCATTACCGTGTCCGCGATGATCGCAACGGCTTTGGATGATCAGTTGAAGGTTATTGATGCCGTTAACACTACGAACGAAATGCTTGGTAAGCAGTTCGCGGAAAATGCCCGTCTTCTCAACGAAACGACGCAGAAGACGACGCAAGCGATGACGAAGTCCTCCATGTCGATGGAGCAAATCAACCAAGCGATGAACGATCTGACTTCGGCGATTACCCGTTGCGAAGAGTCCAACCGTACGATTATCGCATCGGCGACGGAACAAACCACGCGCCTGACCGAGATCAACAAGCAAATGGGTCAACGTCTAGGTTTGCAAGCCGGGACAAGCTCTCCAACGCCGGCTGCCATTCAACAGCCGGAAGTCACGAGTTTATTGGACTAATTGTTTATTATGTTAAAGAGTTTAATTGTCGCAGGTACGCTAGTAAGACCAATGCAGTTGCGCTCGCTCGACCAATGCAGGTACTCTAGCAAGACCAATGCAGGTACGCTAGCAAGACCAATGCAGGTACGCTCGAAAGACGCGTGAAGCACACGCCGTCGGTTCCCCACAGGGAGCTGGCGGCTTTTTTATTTTCAATTTGGGAGGAGCAGGTTGATATGTTCGAGAAGGAATATGAGCTTTTTTGGAAAAAGCAGGTTAAGGGAGTTGGAGGGCAGAGGCTTGAGATGTTGCAGAGGGATTTGACGGGGACGAGGAAGCTGCTGGAATCAGTATTAATTCCTGTATTCGGGAGCTTTGAGGATTTGGAGATCGAATATGAAATGGTCAGCTTATCAGGTACGAAAATATACGCTGATGTATTTCATTCCCGGTTGCGGGTCGTTTTCGAGGAAGACCACTTCGTCACCCATGCGGAGAAGATAACGCGGGACCGGTTTTCCTTCGAAAGGGCTCGCGCTCGTTCGGTTGCGATCTTCGGGTACATCTATTTTCCGTATAGCCGGGATGAGTTGGATAAAAAACCGGAGTTCTGCCAACGGAATTTATACGAATTAATCGGTCGTATCGGTATTGCGGAAGGAACAGGTTTGCTCGAATTACCCGTATACGAGAGAGAGGCCATGCGCTTTGCTTTGCTGCGGAATAAGCCGTTCCAGATGGCGGACATATGTACATGGCTCCACCTTAAGAGAGAGGCCAGCAGGAGCGTGCTGCGAAATCTCGAGTCCAAGGGACTAGTCTATCCTGTTGGGGGCGGCAGCACTAGATGCCATGCTTTCATGATCACGGAGAAGGCGAAGGATCTTTTCCATCGGAATAAGCAGCTCGAGTAGGGTGTGCGTGCGTGCAGGCGGACGTGCGTACGGACGGGCGTATGGAATTGGAGGGGAAAAGCAACGAGGAAAACCGACTAACTCATGCGTAGGAGGGGGAGTGAGGGAGAAGTAGCGAGGAAAAACCGATTAATTCATGCGTAGGAGGGGGAGGAGGAGAGAAGTAGCGAGGAAAAACCGACTAACTCATGCGTAGGAGCGGGAGGAGGAGAGTAGTAGCACGGAAAAACCGACTAACTCATTCGTAGGAGGGGGAGTGAGGGAGAAGTAGCGAGGGAAAACCGACTAATTCATTCGTAGGAGCGGGATGAGGAGATAAGTAGGGGAAGGAGAGAACCCGTTAGGAATATGACCCGTCATGAATCCTCTCTCAGCTGGATACACTATAGTATCCGGCCTGATAGAGAGGAAGTCGATTCCATGATCATGAGTTGGGTTATCGGCATTGGCATTCTGGTTCTGATCGTCGTGGCGAGCAGCGAGAAGGCGGAAGCGATCATGGAGCTTTCCGAGGAGTAGGATGGCAAAAGATGTTCAAATGTCCCCCGATTTGGTACTATACCAATAGATAACTTCGCCAACCGGGAGGAGCATACTGCTTGGATTTTACTTTTGAAATCTTAGATCCTACCACGATTAACGTTCGATTCAATTATGGAGGCGAATGGTTCGAGTTTAATTTGTACTGTAAACAGAACCAATGGATTCTTCATCCCTTCGATGCGAATTTGCTAGGTAACCCGGACATGTGCCGTCTCGTCGTGGCGGACCTGCTCGCGAATAAACCGTTTCAGGTTATGCTAGCTAAGGAAAGGATTATGCTGTCTCAACTCAGAACGTCAATCGATGTCTCCGGCAATCAGAACGACTACGATCGGGTTCGGGGCGGAAGATTCGATGACGAGGTTGAAGAAACGGGCAACGATCCGATAGACGATTGGGTTAGAAACCATACTTTCGATGAAATATTGGCCCAAGAGCTGCAAGCAGTCGAGGAGCGACTGCAGCTCTTTAATACTTTGTTGCAAAAAATGTTCTATGAAAATTTGGGTCCTGGAAACGTAGAGTTTGATAAAATACAAGAAATTACGCGAATTTACAAAGATACTGCTGGTAGATTAGATGAATTGATAGATCCGGACAGCCTCTTAGGAGACCGTAACAAGGATGGGCGTCGATTCTAGACCGCTGTACCTGAGATCGTTGAACAGATAAGCCAATCAGACACTCGGAGGGTTAACGATGAAACATGAAGTTCTGTATCAGGGAGCATTCGCGTTGCTGAAGATTCAATTGAACGCAGGCGAGGCTGTAAAAGCGGAATCGGGCGCAATGGTGTCCATGTCTCCTAATATCGATGTTAAAGGGACTGCCGATGGCGGCATTATGGCGGGACTGGGAAGAATGCTGAGCGGCGAAACGTTCTTCTTTCAAGAGCTGGCTGCGAACCGGGGGGGCGGAGAAGTGTTGCTCGCTCCGTCGTCCATGGGGGATATTCAATCCGTGGAGCTGGACGGCTCCTACCGTCTGTTCGTGCAGAAGGATGGTTTCTTAGCGGGAACTAGCGGAATTCATGTGAATACGAAAATGCAAAATCTTAGCCGTGGTCTCTTGTCCGGCGAAGGGTTCTTCATTATCGAGATCAGCGGCACCGGTACGGTGTTTTTATCTTCCTACGGCGCTATTCACGCCATCAATCTCGAGCCAGGAGAAGAGCGGATTATCGATAACGGGCATCTGGTCGCTTGGCCTGATTACATGAACTATACGATCGAGAAAGCTTCCAAAGGCTGGTTCTCCAGCATTACAAGCGGTGAAGGGTTAGTATGCAGATTCCGCGGTGAAGGAGTCGTACTCGTACAAACCCGCAATCCTTCAGGATTCGGCAGTTGGATCAAGAAGTTTATCCCAAGTCGCTAATCGTGTAGTTTTTGCGAAATTTTCTGTGAATTCTTAGCAGACAAGCTCTCTTTTGATATAATGGGGGATATTGAGGTTCACAGAATAGAGGTGCAAACCTATGGATATGCAACATACCGTCAACAGGGGCATCCCTGTTATCTCTTACGAGCAATTATTCGAGCACTACAAAGATAAAATTTTCAGCTTCGCATGGAAAATCCTGCGGAGTAAAATGGATAGCGAAGAGGCCGTTCAAGAGACGTTCCTTAAGCTGTACATTAATTTCGAACGCCTTGACCCGGCAGGGTCGGTCTCCTCTTTAATTTTCACTACGACGAAGAACATCTGCATCGATATTTTGCGCAAGCGGAAAACCAAGCTTACGTTAGCTCATCCCATGATGAAGCACGAAGGCTGGGAAGACCAGGCTGCCGATGCGATGCGGCCGGAAGACGCGCTGATCTTGAAGGAAGCTTCGGAGCATTTGCTAGCGGCGATAGATAAGCTTCCTAAAGCTTATCGACTGATGGTCTATCAGCGATACGTGCTGGATATGTCCATGGAAGAGATCGTCGAGATGAACCATGTCAAGATGAACACGGTAAAGTCCCGTCTGAAGAGGGGCCGGGATTTACTTAAGAAGCATATGGAGAAGGCCTAGTCAGTAGCCGAGAAACGCCGGGGGATCCGGATATTCTCGGCTCTTTGTTTGAAGGATGACAAACGAGAGGTGAAGATGATGGCAAAAGACATTATAACCCGCAACAACGTTACTATTACGGGTAAAGGCGATCGGCCAATAATATTCGCGCACGGTTTTGGATGCGATCAGGAGATGTGGCGACATGTCGCGCCTGCCTTCGAGGAAGATTACCGCGTGATCTTGTTCGATTACGTTGGCTCGGGAAAATCGGATTTGAATGATTACGATCCGGTAAGATACGGTCAATTGGACGGGTATGCGCAGGACGTACTTGAGATCGCGGAAGCGTTGGAGCTTCGCGATGCGATATTCGTAGGGCACTCGGTTAGCGGAATGATCGGAACGTTGGCTTCGATCAGCCGCTCCGAATATTTCGGGCAACTGATCATGCTCGGACCGTCACCTTGTTACGTTAACGATCTACCCGACTATTACGGTGGATTCGACAGAAAAGATATCGAAGAACTGCTAACCATGATGGAAATGAATTTCACGGGCTGGGCCAGTTACTTGGCGCCGATCGTTATGAATAATCCTGAGCGTCGCGAGCTGGCGGACGAGCTTGAACAGACGTTCTGTTCGAGAGATCCCGGTATCGCGCGTCAATTCGCGGAGGTAACCTTCTACTGCGATTGTCGCGAAGAGTTGAACAAGGTTACGGTTCCATCTCTTATCCTGCAATGTTCCGAGGATAGTATCGCTCCCATAGAGGTAGGAGAATACTTGCATTCGAATCTGAGGAATAACACTCTGAAGTTGATGAGGGCGAAAGGCCATTATCCTCACTTAAGCCATCCGGAAGAAACGACGCAATACATTAAACAATATTTGATGCATTTCTGATTCGTTAATTATAGGGAAAGGGCTGCGGCCTTATGGATGACCAGTTAAATTATGCTCCATGCGGTTTTATTACTCTATCGAATACCGGAATGATTACCGACGCCAACCAAACGCTGCTAAACCTGCTTAAATACGAACGCGGCGAATTGCTTAATCGGCATATCGAGACGGTTATGAACGTTGCGAATAAGATTTTTTTCCATACTTACTTTTATCCGTTTATCCAGCTCAATGGTTACGTCAACGAGATCTATCTTACACTTAAGAATAAGAACGATATGGAAGTGCCGGTACTCTTGAACGGAGTTCGCAAAGAGCGCGACGGGGACACTTATATCGATTGCGTCTTAATCGAGATGCGTAAGAGGATTGAATATGAACGGGATATCCTAAGTTCGAAAAGAAAGCTGGAGGAATTGAACCAAGCGAAGGATGAGGCGCACGAGACGCTGAAAGCCTTAAACGAGGAACTTGAGAAGAAGCAGGAAGAGCTTATCAAGCTGAATCGAAGCCTTGAAGCGCAAGCGTCGACGGATGGTTTGACCGGCGTGAAAAACCGCAGATCGTTCCAGGAAAGCCTGGAGGGGAGCATGTCCTTATTCAATCGGTTACAGATTCCATTCTCGTTGCTTCTCATCGATATCGATTATTTTAAGCGGATTAACGATACCTACGGCCATCCCGTGGGGGATGAAGTTCTTATTAAAGTGGCGAAAATCATGCAATCGCAATCCAGGGATATCGATATCGTGGCTCGTTACGGGGGAGAAGAATTCGCCATCATTTTGCCGGACGCCAATCGGGACAACGCCGTTCTCGTCGCCGAGAGGTATCGTATGGAGATCCAACAAGGGGATTGGGGCGAATACAATATCACGGTTAGCGTAGGCGTGGCAACCGTATCGGATGCAGATGATGAAGAAACGATAGTCTCGAGAGCCGATCAGTCGTTATACACCTCGAAAAGCAGAGGGCGGAATCGAGTGACTCATTCCGATGATCGAAGTTAGCAAGAAAAAGGAGGAGCAGACTAACCGTCTGGTCCTCTTTTTTATAATCACGCGCGAAGATGACTATGAAGTGGATTAAATATAGGGCACGACGATTCCTCCGTATATAAAAGCGCACAAAATGACGAAGGCGGGATGGATTTTGCGTTTCTCCATCGCCCATAACGCAATAGCGGCAATGATAAGGGCTTGCCAGATTCCTAGAGAATCGATGGAGGTTCTGCCCATCTGCCACGTCAGCACAAGCATCAGGACGGCGATAACGGGCTGTACGAGCAGCGTCATGCCTTTCACGACGGAGGATTGCCGATAACGCTGCATGATTCTCAGCAGTACGATAAGGGCGACGGCGGAAGGGACGACCGTAGCCGCCAGCGCTATCAGAGCACCCGGAATTCCAGCTACGTCATAACCGACGAACGCCGCGATCTTGGTCGCGATCGGTCCCGGCAACGTATTGCCGAGCGCGAGAATGTTCGAGAACTGGTGGTCCGAAGTCCAGTGGTAATGGGTAACGACTTCCTGGTACATCAATGGGATCGACGCCGGTCCGCCGCCGTATCCAAGCACGTTCGAAAGGAAGAAGCCAAGCAATAGGTCGATGAAGTCTTTCATTAGGCTTCACCTCCGGGTTTGTTGGCTTTTGCTTTCCATCGATCGACGATTCGATAATGGAAAGCCCCGTAACCTAAAAATAAGACGATCACGATGGCGGGATGAACGGGGACGATCTGGAGCAGTACGAACGAAATCCCGCAAAACACGACGAGCATGATCTTGCCGAGACCTTTGTAGGCTCTCTTGACGAATTCGTAGGCCATCACGCCGAGCATGACGGAGATGACGGGCATAACGGCGACGATCATCCCTTGGACGACGGCGGAGTTGCTTAAATAGTCCACAAAGGCAAGCAGGCCAATCATTGCGATCGCGGATGGCAATATATGCGTTAGAATCGCGACGATGGAACCAAGAACGCCTTTCAAGCGATAGCCGAGGTAAGCGGCCATCTTCGTGGCGATCGGCCCCGGCAACGCATTGGCGATGGCGAGAATTTCTCCGAATTCTTCGTCTTCCATCCAGCGATAGCGGGTTACCGCTTCATAGCGGATCAAGGGAATGACGGACGGGCCGCCTCCGTATCCGAGAATACCCGTCTTGCTCATTGCCCAGGCGAGCTGGGCGTAGGGCCTTCCTATCGTTTGTTCGGACATCGGTTACAACCTCATTCCCATTCTGCTCTTATAGCGAGTAATCAGTACTTGGCAATCGACGCTCACGACTCCCTGAAGCCGATACAGCTTCTCGTTCAAAAAAGTTTCCATTTCCTTATTGTTCGTAAACAACCCATGCATATGCAATTTGCTTGGGCCTGTCATATGGTAAAGGCTTGTAACCGCAGGTTCATCGGCCAGGACATCGGCCACGGTTTGCAGGCATTTCGGCTCGACCTCCACGTTGAAGAAGGCAGATACGGTAATGCCGATCTTCTCGGGATTGATGACGGCGGTGAAACGTTCGATAACGCCTTCGTCCATGAGCGCGTTGATTCGTGCTTGTATGGCTACGCGGGAGAGGCCGATATCCTTGGCTAAGTCCGTATAAGATATTCTTCCGTTCGCGTTCAACGCTTTAATGATCTGCCGGTCGATATCGTCGATATGCTGCATGAGGAGCAACTCCTTTGTTATACAAGATTTCGTTCATTTTATTTCGATACGAAATATAATCTTGTTTAATAATTGCAATATGTAACAATATAACGCCATTTTATTTCATTTTCAATATTTCGATCGGTAAAATGTTGCCATACACAATCAATGGACGATTCGATCGCTGAGCGAAAACCCCCACTCCAACGAGGAGAGGGGGTCATTAGCGTTATATTTTATTGCAGCATCAGAATGTCTCGGATTTCTTGCTCCGTCAGGGTCGATAGCGCTTCTTCGCCCGGTTGGATCAATTCCTCGATCAGATTCTTTTTCCTTTGCTGGAGCGCGTACATTTTCTGTTCGACCGTGTCGTGGGTAATGAGACGCAGTACTTGCACGACGTTCTTCTGTCCCATCCGGTGGGCGCGGTCCGCAGCTTGCTGTTCCACTGCGGGATTCCACCAGAGGTCATACAGAATCACGGTATCGGCTCCGGTCAGGTTCAGTCCCGTGCCTCCGGCTTTTAAGGAAATAAGGAACAGGTCCCGCTCGCCTTCATTGAATCGATTGCAAAGCTCGACGCGCGCGGAGGACGGAGTCTGGCCGTCCAAGTAGAAAAATGGAACGCCCTGATCACCGAGCTCCCTGCTGATTATTCCTAGCATTTCAGTGAATTGCGAGAAGATGAGCATTCGTTTGCCTGCGCTGCGGCATTCCTCGACGATTTCCATGAGCTGCTCGAACTTGGCTGAACGGCCTTCATAGTCTTCTACGAACAGGGAGGGATGGCAACAGAGCTGACGGAGCCGAGTTAAGCCAGCAAGAATTTTGATCCGGCTCTTCTGGAAGCCTTCTTCGTTCAGATGCTTTAGCGTTTCTTTCTGAAGCTTGGCCAAGTAAGCCATGTACAGCTTCTTCTGCTCCGGAAGCAGTTCGGAAGTTTGGAGCGACTCGATCTTCTCGGGCAGTTCCTTCAGTACGTCGGTCTTCAGCCTCCGCAGCAGGAATGGACGAATTCGCTTGGCGACGGTTTCTCTTGTCAGCTCGTTGAACGTCCTCCGGTCTTGGAACAATTGTGGAAATACCGCGTCGAAGATCGACCACAGCTCATCGATGGAATTTTCCACGGGTGTTCCGGTAAGCGCGAATCGATAACGGGCTTGAATGCCTTTCACCGCATGAGCCGTCTGAGTCGCGTGATTCTTGAAAGCTTGGGCCTCGTCCAGAATAAGCGTGTGAAATGACGGTGCGGCATAGGATTCGACGTCCCTGCGCAATAGCGGGTAGGAAGTAATGACGACGTCTACGTTGGATAATTGTTTTAACGCGCGATCTCGCTCTATTTTACTTCCGTCCGCAATGATGGTACGAACTTCCGGAGCGAACTTCTTAAGCTCGTTGCGCCAGTTGTACATCAGGGAAGCCGGGCAGACGATAATTACCGGCATCTGCTGGTCTTTGATCTCAGGTAGCATGGAGACGATAAAGGCGATGCTTTGGAGCGTTTTCCCCAAACCCATGTCATCCGCCAGAATACCGCCGAAGCGATAGTGGGCAAGCGTCTTCAGCCATTGGTAGCCATACTTCTGATAGTCTCGCATAATCGTGGCGAGATTGTCCGGTACGGGGAATTCCAGATTGTCCGGATTTCGCATGTTGTCGAGTAACGCACGGAAAGATTTGCCGAGCTTAATCGCATTGCCTTGTTGTTCGGAGTTCATAAGATGAAGGCCCCGCACGACAGGCAGACGGAATTCGGTACCTAGAAGATCGCTTTTACGAACGCCGATATCATTCATGAACCGATTGATTTCATCATAATCGATGCTTTCTAGCGGCATTAAAGCTCCGTTAGGTAGCTTGTAATACTTGCGTTTCTCGCCGAGCGCTTTCAGGAGATTGCGAATTTCGGTCTCGGGTACGCCTTCGATCTCGAATTTACATTCCAGCCAATCGGTGCGCTCGTCCACGTCCACTCTGATTTTCGGAGGGGTATGACCGACGTGCAGGCGAGCCTTAACGGCCGAGGTCGCATACACCTGAAGCAGCTTCTCGAGCTGAGGAACGATATGGAACAAAAATTCATATTCGCCCTCTTCTTCGTCCATAAAATATCCGCTCTCGGTTTTGGCGAATCGGCTCTGATCTATCAACTCCAGTATTCTTGCTTCCTGCTCACCGTCCCGCATGAGAATGCGGTTCGTGCTGCGTCGCTGGCCGCTCCCCTCTAGAGGATTGATGATAATATCGCCATATTGAAACTCCAATCCAGCAAGCAGCTTGTCTCTCACTCGATCCAAGTACAGCTTAGCCTTGAGCGGCGCTTGGACGAGGCGTTCGGATACTTCCTGGGCAATGCGGACGCTGCCGAGTTTCATGAGACCGGGGATGACCTGCTCCATGAAAATCTCCATTTGTTCGGGCTTGATCCGCACTTCGCTTCTTTGGGAAGATTCCAGCATCCGCTTAAGCTCGGAGAGTCGGGTGCATTGATCGCCTTTCAGCTTCAACAGCTTGCCTTCGGCGAGAACGATCCCGTAAGCGTCCATGACGGTAATCCGATCCAAGCCGACCACGTCCAACTGGTAGCTTTCCTGGTCGCCATCTGTCTGGTCTCGGTTAAATTCGAATTGAAGCGGTACCGGTTCGTCGACCAAACGGATTCCTTCGTAGATTTGGTTATCCTGCTCGAGCTTTACGATGGGCGCATCGGCAAGCAATGGAACAAGATCTTCCCAGGCGGACGGGGGAATCAGAAGCATTCTATCGCCGCTCATATGGCTTGCGTGCGCGGAATAAATGCTGGAAGTTTCCCTGTACATTTTCTCGTTATGATAAATATCGATTAGCTGCTGGAGGATGGCGCCGTTCTCTCTAGTAAAGCGGTGAAGCTCCGGTTCATACGTAAAATGCTTGGTGAAAACATAGGATTCCCTTCGGGCGATCCGTTCAAGCAGCTCTCTGATTTTCCGCACGATGTACCCTTTGCCGGGACCGACCTTAAGCTCCACTCCGAACATATATTTACGATATCCGTATGGGAATGGGCTAAAAGTAAACTCCACATCCAACGCTTGCCTCGAATCTAACAAATGCCTAGCATGGCTCGAACGCGGTGGTTTATTACGGAATAGGCCGAGCATACCGCTAGCGAGTTCGTTGTCTCCGGACGACCCGGAAGAGCCATTCGCCGTGGCGGTTGTGAATCGTGGAGTCAATTGCCCCGTCCCTTGGACGGAAGAGTGATTATCCTCCGTTGAGAACAACGAGGCGTACGAACGGACAGGAGATTTGCCTGCATTCTGTATATCGTGCACGCTGAGCAGGACCGCTGCAATATGCTTGCAATATTTCGGGGAAATATCGAAGACCGGGCAACTGCATTGCGCCCCAACATCCCCATTACGGTCGATGCTGATCTGCACTTGGAAGCTATCGATTCCTTTAACCGTGGCGATATATTGCGACGAATCGGAATCGTACTCGGTGATCGTCACTTTGCCTGCGCGGTAATCGGCTTCTCCCCGTTCATAGGAATACGGGCCGCATAACAGCTTGATCACCCGTTTCGTCAATTGAAAGCTCATTGCTGTACTCCTGTCTATTGAAATGCGTATTTGTCTTGCTTCTCGGAATTTATATACTCTTATGATAACAGATTGGAGAGGAAAGTTACGATCGGGCTATGGGGGAGGATCGCCGACTCGTCAGGGAAACTTTTCCACATCCGATTCCGTCTAAGTTAGTAAGGCGAACTTGGCAGGTATGGATGGCGCCTTAGACGAGAGTTAGGCGAGGGATCCGAGATGAGTAAAAGGTGGATATGGGGCGGAATCCTAGTGACGATCGCGGTGGCTGCGGGTATTGCGTGGCTAGTGTTCGAAAGCCGGCATGAGCGGATGAGACCTGCATTTAGTGTCGTGAGCGAACCGATAACCGTAACGTCGAACGATCGCTGGACGCAGATCGACCAATGGCAGAAGGCTAGCTCCTCATTCGCTACGAATTCGAACGAACCCATTGTGTTATATAAGAATGGTCAGACGAAGCAAGCTCTCTATGCGCTTAGGGGGTCTATTTTCTTCGAACAGGTTGTCGTGGGTTCCAATGCGGGCAAAGATGCTTCTTCGGAAGATGCGGGTACCCCTCCGCTAATTAAATTAGCCGGCGAACAGGCTGTTTACTGGATGCAAGGGGATCACCTTCTTATCGGAGTCGCATTGCAGCAAAATAATCCGGAGAGCAGTCTGCGCGGGGAGTGGTATTCCGTTCAAATGAAGGGAGAGGCCGCTCCTGAAGCGGTTAGGATCGAGGAAGCTTATCAAGATCCAAGAAGCGTTTTATCCGTTACGGCAGTGGATGATCCAGCGCTCTTCGTGCTCGCGATTGCCGACGATGATCGGCGATACCGAGAATTCGCTTATTGGCCCGGCGATCCGAGCTTGCTCTCGGTTAACGTCGAGGCAGGGGGAAACAGGGATGCGGCATACGAGCGATTCGTATCACAACGGCCTGAGAAGTCGATGCAGCTACAAAGTTATCGGCAAATTCTATCCGCTGAAGGTGGCGAGGGAGAAGGAGAGGCACTTAGGGCGTTGCAGGACGAGAGAGGCACGCTCATTGCCGCGAAGTGGGGGAGCGGTAATCGCGGGGTTGTGCGCTACCCGGGGTATAAGACGGAAAAGTTGGTGTGGAAGGATGATATTGTAGGGCAACGGCAGCCATTGGCGTTGTTAAGCGGTATTAATGATAGCGGAAGCGGGCGCCAAATGCTATCTTTACCATTTAGCGGTTCGGTTTCGGTGCTGGAAGCGGCTCCGGAGTTGCTTCATACGGAGTGGCGCATGGTGGACTCGGGCAGTTTTTACACGGTGGGGAATGGGACTGTGGATACGATTCGATATATTCAAGGGGATCGAGACGATACTAGTTTCGAGAGACGCCATTATGTCACGAAAGGGTCACTTGTAGAGGAAATCAAAGGATTGCTGACGTATGAGACTTCGGAGACGCGCCGTCGCGAATTTTTATCGGTATTTGATTTGTTGCTTGGCTCGGGGGACATCGGTCAGATGTGGCTTGGAGAGCCGCTAACGTTAGTTAAATCTGCTGAACAGGGCGGCGAACCGCAAATTCCGACCGTCAAAGTCAAGCTCCCGCAGAAGATGTGGGATCTCTCTTGGATGGATACAGAGGTACCTCAAGAGGTACAGAAGGCGATGGAAGCCGGTAATGCCTCCGGAGAGAGTTGTCTATTCGATTGCGATCCGGATTTCGCCGCAGTCAGGCAAATCCGCTCCATTGACGGAGTATGGCATGTGCTTCAGGATAAGCGCTTGTTCCGTCTGGAAGGAGGCAGCCTTAAGCTAATCGGACAGTTGCCGATTACATTAAGAACGACGATCGGCGAAGGAGCTAACGGATATACGGCACAAGATTATATTCGGGCGGATGGGAGCTGGTATGTCGCGGACACGTTCGCGGATCGGGTCATTCGATTATCGGACTCGCTCGAAGTGACCGGTGTGTTGGAATTGCCTATGCCTTATCGGCTTAAAGCGGTTAAAGATGGGCGCTTGGAGATCACGAGCTTAAAGGGAACGACAACGGCTGGGCTTGAGCGATTGCAGGTCGTCAAACAATCTCCGGCCGATCCGGTAGCCTCTGGTAAGTTATCAGTCGTAAGCCATGAGATTGACGCCGCTACGTACTACAAAGATCCGAACACGGGCAACGGCTGGATGTCCGTTTACGGTAACGTATTTATGCTGTCTAAGCAGGATGGAAACATGAAGCTTTTGCGTTATTTTATCGGATATCCGGAGAGCGGGAGAACTGTCGTAAAGCCGTTGCCTTATAAGAAAGATATCGTGATCCTGTCGGATAACAGGGTCGAACGATTATCTGGCGGCGGGCAATGGAAGCAAACGATCGCGTTTCCTCAGGATACGACCGATTGCAACGGATGGGCCGACGGGGAGAATAGTTACGCCTATGATGCGGAGCGGGGGGAAATCTATCTGGTGCACGGCTGTAGCATCATTCTGATCGACTTGGTTAACGGCACGGCTAAGCCGATCTTCTCCCAAGCGGAGTCGCGAATTGGCAAGCTTGCTCAATATGGTGACAAGATCCTCTTTAGCGTCGAGGGCGACAAGGGTTCGTATTCATATTCGGCGATTACCTATCCCTATTCGAACGAACTTGTTGCGTTGGATAAGCAAAGCGGGAAAATCGAGCGGTATCAATTAGAAAAGGGATGGGTAAGCGAAGGGATCGCTGGAGGCGAAGGGGCTAGCAACGGGACAGCTATTCTGAAGCTGGGGTATAGGCCATCCTACGGCGAAGCTCTTCCTGATCAACCTCAACTGGGTACCATGGATTTAACTCAATTAAACTCTCGAAAGTAACTTTATACCAAATAAAACAGCTTCACCGTTCTTGGAACGGCGAAGCTGTTGGTATACAGAAAAGGTATCGAGCTTCGAGCTTTACTCCGTACACTAGGTGTTACAGAATATTAGCAATGAATGAAAGCTAGAAAAGTGCCTTGAATGTGCGATGGGTTACCTCGGATGATGTGCGAAGACCCAAAAAGTGCCTTGAGTGAAGTCAGTGTAACACATATTTTAACTACGCTTACCCAAAATGGATAACGAACGAAGCCGTTCTTTGCGGCCGGGCAGTTGCGATAAGAAAATTTTGAGGTCGGGGAAGTCGTCCAAATTCAACGAATAGAACACCCACTGGCCGCGTTTCGTCTCTTTAACAAGGCCGGCGCTTTTTAGTTTGCGAAGATGTTGGCTGGCATTCGGTTGACTCGTGCCCAGTAATTCTACGATATCTCCAACGCATAAATCCCTCTCCTGCAGAAGACCTAATATAGCCAACCTAGTCCGATCTCCCAGTAACTTTAGAAGTTCGGCCATTTCCGCTAGTTTATCGTTCATCGTTCCGACCTCATTTCTCCGTTTAGGGTGCCATTTAGCATCAATAAATTCGTATATAACGATATAATAATTTATACCATAAAATACTAACATAATAAAGATAGATGCCGAGGCAGATCGGGTCACCATAGTCGCAAAAGCCGACTATACGAGAGTGGAGTGGCAACGAGGGGAGAGCCCGCCATAGTCGCAAAAAGTGACTATACGGGAGCGGCAACGAGGGGAGAGCACGCTATAGTCGCAAAAAGTGACTATAAGTGAGGGGCAACGAGGAGAGAGCCCGTCATAGTCGCAAAATGCGACTATACGAGAGCGGCACCGAGGAGAGACCCCACCATAGTCGCAAAATGCGACTATACGAGAGTGGCAACGAGGGGAGAGCCCGCCATAGTCGCAAAAAGTGACTATAAGTGAGGGGCAACGAGGAGAGAGCCCGTCATAGTCGCAAAATGCGACTATACGAGAGCGGCAACGAGGGGAGAGCCCGCCATAGTAGCAAAATGCGACTATAAGCGAGGGGCAAAGAGTAGAGAGCCCGCCATAGTCGCAAAATGCGACTATACGAGAGCGGCAACGAGGAGAGAACCCACCATAGTCGCAAAATGCGACTATACGAGAGTGGCAACGAGGGGAGAGCCCACCATAGTAGCAAAAAGTGACTATACGAGAGCAGCAACGGAGAGAGAGCCCGCCATAGTCGCAAAAAGTGACTATAAGCAAGCCGCACCGAGGAGAGAGCCCACCATAGTAGCAAAAAGTGACTATAAGCAAGCCGCACCGAGGAGAGAGCCCACCATAGTAGCAAAAAGTGACTATACGAGAGCAGCAACGAGGAGAGCGCCCACCATAGTAGCAAAAAGTGACTATAAGCAAGCCGCACCGAGGAGAGAGCCCGCTATAGTCGCAAAAAGTGACGATAAGGGAGTGGCAACGAGTAGAGAGCCCGCCATAGTCACCAAATGCGACTATACGAGAGCGGCAACGAGTAGAGAGCCCGTCATAGTCGCAAAATGCGACTTTACGAGAGCGGCACCGAGGAGAGAGCCCACCATAGTCGCAAAAAGTGACTATACGAGAGCCGCAACGAGGAGAGCGCCCACCATAGTAGCAAAAAGTGACTATAAGCAAGCCGCACCGAGGAGAGAGCCCGCTATAGTCGCAAAAAGTGACTATAAGTGAGTGGCAACGAGTAGAGAGCCCGCCATAGTCACAAAATGCGACTATACGAGAGCGGCAACGAGTAGAGAGCCCGTCATAGTCGCAAAATGCGACTATACGAGAGCGGCACCGAGGAGAGAGCCCACCATAGTCACAAAAAAAGCGACTTAGCTAAGTCGCTTTCACTCTTGCGAAGAAACCGGCGATGGCCATTTCGGCGGCTCCCATCATGGACGAGCGTTCGCCAAGCTCG
>NZ_JAKRWM010000013.1 GCF_022352055.1 Cohnella mopanensis
CCGAGGAGAGAGCCCACCATAGTCACAAAAAAAGCGACTTAGCTAAGTCGCTTTCACTCTTGCGAAGAAACCGGCGATGGCCATTTCGGCGGCTCCCATCATGGACGAGCGTTCGCCAAGCTCGGCGAACAAGAGCTGCACCTTACGCAGGTGGAAACCAAGCGCGCGCTGGACGACCGTCTGGCGGAGCGCGTTTTCCAGCCATGGGCGCGCTTGGCTCATACGGTTGCCGATGACTACGGCGTCGGGATTGAATACGTTGACGATGTTGGCGATGCCGACCCCCAAATATTCTCCGATGTTCGAGAATAATTCCAACACGTCTTGACGGCCCGAGGAAGCCGCAACCAGCAATGATTCCAAATCCTCGAAACCGAGCGGAGCGGCTTGCTCCAACAGCGCTTGCTCGGAAGCGTACATTTCCCAGCACCCGCGATTGCCGCAGGTGCAGCTTTTGCCATGCGCTTCAACGGATAAATGCCCCATCTCCCCGGAAAAGCCGGATGCGCCTTTATAGAGGGACTTATGCAAGATAAGTCCCGTACCGATCCCGATGCCTACACTGACGTAAATCAAATTATTGATGCTGCGGCCAACGCCGTACTTCTGTTCCCCAAGCGCGCCCATGTTGGCTTCGTTGTCTATCGTAATCGGGAGCGAGAACTTTTCGGTTAACAGGCGTTGAAGCGGAATATCCCGCCACTGTAAGTTGGGCGCGAACAGAATCGTCCCGTTATCATCGACAAGGCCAGGTACTCCGACTCCAATGCCGACAATGCCGTACGGACTGGAAGGCGCTTCTGTCATCAAATGCTCAATACAGCCGCAAAGCTGGTCAACGGCTGCGTTGGGTTCCGTAAGGCGCAGAGCGGAAGTTCGTTCCGCAACGACGTTACCCCGCAAATCCGTTAACACGCCACGAATGTAGTTGACTCCCAAGTCGATGCCCACCGCATAACCGGAAGAAGCGACGAACTCCAGCAACACGGGTTTTCGACCGCCGCTGGATTGGCCCGTTCCGATTTCTTGGACTAACGCCCCGTCGATCAAATCCTGCACGAGGCTGGATACGGTCGCTTTGTTCAGCCCCGATTGTTCGGAGATTTGGGCGCGGGAAAGCGGGGAGCCGCGCAAAATATATTCCAACACGATTGCCGTGTTGATTCTTTTAATTAAGGCTTGATCGCCTGTTTTTGTCGTCATATCCGGGCAAAGACTCCTTATGGGTAAGTTACGGTTCATTGCTCGCTAAACATATTTCCTATCATACCATATTAAGTTTTAATTAACTTAGTTTATTGGATAGACAAACTAAGTTCAGGCATGATATGCTGATGTCAGAAAATCAATTTGATATCGCTTACAGGGAGGCAACATTCTAATGAGCAAGTTTCCTAATGTTCCTAAGATTCAGTATGAAGGCCGCGCTTCGAAAAACCCTTTCGCTTTTAAGCATTACAATCCGCAAGAGATCGTATTCGGCAAAACGATGGAGGAGCACCTCCGTTTCGCGGTCGCGTACTGGCATACATTCAATGCAAACGGCGCAGATCCGTTCGGCGCAGGCACGGCTGTCCGCAGCTGGGACTCCTTGTCCCCGCTAGACAGAGCGAAAGCGCGCGTAGAAGCGAACTTCGAACTGCTTGAGAAATTAAATGTTCCTTTCTATGCTTTCCATGATGCGGATATCGCACCGGAAGGCGCAACGTTGACTGAGACGAACAAAAACCTCGACGTCATCGTGGCCATGCTTAAGGATTACCAGAAGTCTACGGGCAAGAAATTGCTCTGGAACACGGTGAACCTGTTCACGAATCCTCGTTACGTTCATGGCGCTAGCACGACGAATAACGCTGAAGTATTCGCTTACGCTGCGGCAACTTTGAAAAAAGGGCTGGAAGTCGGTAAAGAGCTTGGAGCGGAGAACTATGTATTCTGGGGCGGCCGTGAAGGTTACGAATCGTTGCTGAACACGGACCTCAAGCTTGAGCTAGACAACTTGGGACGTTTCCTGCATATGGCAGTTGATTACGCTAAAGAAATCGGCTTCGATGCGCAGTTCCTGATCGAGCCTAAACCGAAAGAGCCTTCCAAGCACCAATACGATTTCGATTCCGCTACGGCGATCGCGTTCTTGCAAAGCTACGGCTTGAAAGATCAGTTCAAGCTGAACATCGAAGCTAACCATGCTACTCTTGCCGGCCACACGTTCGAGCACGAGCTGCGTACGGCGCGCATTAACGGCATGCTCGGTTCTATCGACGCGAACCAAGGCGACATGCTGCTGGGCTGGGATACGGATGAGTTCCCGACGGATCTCGTTTCCACGACGCTCGCTATGTTCGAAATTCTTAAGAACGAAGGCGGAATCGGTCGCGGCGGCGTGAACTTCGACGCGAAAGTACGCCGTTCATCGTTCGAGGACGAGGATTTGTTCTTCGCTCATATCGCAGGTATGGACACTTATGCTCGCGGCTTGAAAGCAGCAGCTAAGCTCATCGAAGATCGCGTGCTTGACGATATCGTTGACAACCGCTACCGTAGCTTCAACGAAGGTATCGGCGCTGAGATCGTATCCGGCAGAGCGACATTGAAATCGCTTGAAGCATACGTGCTGCAAGCACAACCGATTCGCAACGAATCCGCTCGCTTGGAACAAATCAAAGCGACATTGAACGACGTCATCTTCAGCGTATAAGATAAACAGAGCATATTGGTGGCCTAAACGGCACGACCATTCCGCCCCCCGGAAGGAACCGGCGGGGCGGATTTTCATATGAGGAGATGAACCCCCATGAAATATGTCATTGGCGTAGATTTGGGTACGAGCGCGGTGAAGACGTTGCTGATCGGGCAAGACGGCAGCGTAAAAGCGGAAGCGACCAAAGAATATCCGCTGTATCACGCGAAATCCGGCTGGAGCGAGCAAGATCCGGAGGATTGGGTAACGGGAACGAACGGATCGCTTCAAGAGCTGATCTCGAACTCGGGTGTAAATCCGTCCGACATCGAAGGCATTAGCTTCTCCGGGCAAATGCATGGCCTAGTTCTAGTGGACGAGAATAATAAACCCGTTCGCAGAGCCATTCTATGGAATGATACGCGTACGACGGAACAGTGTCGGGAGATCGAACGGACACTCGCCGACAAACTCCTGACCATCACCCGCAACCCTGCTCTTGAGGGATTTACGTTACCTAAAATTCTATGGGTGAAGCAGAACGAACCGGACGTCTATGCGAAAGCAAGCCGGTTCCTCTTGCCTAAAGACTACTTGCGTTTACGCTTGACTGGCGCAATCCATATGGATCTTTCGGATGCCGCAGGAACGTTATTGCTCGACGTCGCGGGTAAGACATGGAGCAATGACGTACTTAACGCTTTTGAAATTCCGGAATCGTTCTGTCCTCCGCTAGTGGAAGCGGGCGCTTTCGTTGGAACGATTACGGCCGCGGCTTCCCAGGAGACCGGGCTAGCAACGACGACCAAGGTGTTCGCCGGCGGCGCTGACAATGCATGCGGAGCCATCGGGGCGGGCATTTTGTCGCCTGGACTTACGCTTTGCAGTATCGGAACGTCAGGTGTCATTCTTACTTATGAAGCGGATGCTTCCGCGGATTATGAAGGTAAAGTGCATTTCTTTAATCATGGTAAAGAAAATGCGTTCTACGCGATGGGAGTTACGCTTGCGGCGGGTTATTCGTTAAGCTGGTTCCGCAATACTTTCGCGAAAGGGGAGTCGTTCGATGCCATGCTTGAGGGAATCGGCGACATTCCGGCGGGATCCAACGGATTGTTGTTCACGCCTTACATCGTGGGTGAACGTACTCCGCACGCGGACGCCAAAATTCGCGGCAGCTTCATCGGGATAGACGGAAGCCATACCCGCGCTCATTTCGCTAAAGCGGTCATGGAAGGGATTACGTTCTCCCTGAATGAATCCATCGATCTTTTCCGCGCGGCGGGCAAAACCGTAGACACGATCGTATCCATTGGCGGCGGCGCCAAAAATCCGCTTTGGCTGCAGATGCAGGCCGATATTTTCCGGGCGAACGTCGTAGCGCTTGAGAACGAGCAAGGGCCGGGTCTCGGTGCGGCAATGTTAGCTGCGGTCGGCAGTGGTTGGTTCCCGACCTTGGATGCTTGCGGGGAAGTATTCGTGAAGCATGCGCAAATCTATCACCCGAATGAAGAGGTTAGCAAGCAGTACGAGCAGTTATTCCGTGTTTACCAACAGGTATATAGTCAAACAATGGGGATAAACCATTCTTTGCATTCTTTTCGAAATTAGTAATTTGGGATAAAATGAAAAGAAGATAAGGGTGCCTCCCTTTTCTTAGAGCCTCCGCATTTCCCGGCCGGTAACCGGGAGGAGGCTTTTTTATTTTTAAATGCGTTACCGCGCCATAAGGAAATAAAAGACAGGAAACCCTACTGTTGATTTTGAACTAAAAGAAAAACCGCCCCATTCATTAGGCGGTCATGCCGATTTTTCGTATTCATTTAGCTAATAACGAATATCTATCGAGTACCTCGGCTCAAGCGGCCGGCTCGGATGCTTTCCGTTTATCGAGATTGATGTCAACGATAGATTCGTCATCCGCGATTTTATAATATTTCTCGTAGATATGAACCGGGGCTATCAGACATAAACCCACGGACACAAGGCAGAAGGCGAAGAAACCGTAAGAACCTATCATGTCTGCAATCAGTTGGCCGCCTTCCGAGGCCAGTTTTGGAACACTTTCACCGACAGGGGGCAAGTTGGACATAAATTCCATATTCATTGATTATTCCTCCATCAACAGTTAATGATGATGATTCTGATTTCAATATTAATGCGCTAACTATCAGATTAATGTGACCGATATCACAAACTATGAAATTATCGACTATACCGGGTGTGCCGGTTGGAACTTCCCAATCCGCCTTTTCGTATTTAGAAGAGAGCGGAAAATAGGGGGATAAGAAATTGGAAAATGGGGATGTACCATTATTTCGAGCGGACATAGAGGAAGCCGGTTATGAACCGGGGCACCCGATCGTTCAGGACGTTACCTTGACTGTACATTCAGGCGAACGAGTCGGATTGTTAGGGCCCAATGGAGCGGGGAAGAGCACTCTCATGAAGGGAATGCTCGGTCAGTTGCCCCACTGGAAAGGGAAAATCGCTTGGCACGACGAGGTAGAAAAGAGTTCGAAAGGATCCCTGATGTCTTCGCGGATCGCATACATACCGGAGCATCCCATCTTGTACGAACGGATGACATTATGGGAGCATCTTGTTTTGGCTGCGGCAGCGGGCGGCATTCCCGAAGAAGTGTTCCGCGAACGAGCGGAAAAGCTGTTACGCAGATTCAGGCTATTTGCTTCTAAACACGAGTACCCGTTCAAATTTTCTAAAGGAATGCAGCAGAAAACGATGCTCATCATTGGTTTCCTGCTGCAGCCGGAGCTTTACTTGGTCGACGAACCGTTCATCGGGCTTGATCCCGGCGCCGTCATGGAACTGCTCGATGCGTTGGAAGAAGAGAGAAGCCGCGGAGCCGCCGTGCTGTTAACGACGCATGTGCTTGATTCTGCCGAACGCTTATGCGATCGGTTCGTGCTTGTCCACAATGGAGGCGTAGCGGCATCCGGAACCTTAGAGGATATTAGGAATATTGCGAAATGCGGGGCGGAAGCGAGATTGTTCGATTGCTTCCACAAGCTTACCTATCTCGATGAGGAGCAGCCATGATGCCTAAGTCGATCACGGACGAGTTTCGTCCTAACCGCTATCAACCGATTCCAATGTTTCTTGAGCGGGTGTTGGCCAATTGGAAAGCCAGCTGGAAAATTTGGCGAATGGTCATGGATTGGGCAACATGGCTATACATTCTGCTTCCCGGACTGTTTATCTTCGGCGGGATGTATCGGGATCTGTTGCGCGACCCTCCCGAAGGTCTGGATAGAAGCTTTCTCGTACTGATCTATATTTCCCTAGGACTGCTGCAGCTCATCGGAAAGTACAGAACTTTCGCGGAACCCGGTGACGGATTGTTTCTTCATCGTCATGCAAGGTGGAATAAAGGCAAGATTTTAAGCGGATTTGTGTACGGATTTTTGATGCGACTGTCGGTTTCCGCCTTGCTCGTCGCAATTGCCGCACCGCTCCTGTTGCAAATATTCAAGCTTACAAGCGGTTACTTGGTAATCCTGATTTTATATTGTTCTATATCCGGTTACGCGTGGATCTTGCTTAAAGATCGTTTGTCGCAATTGCGGCAGGGCTGGGGAAGATCATTAGTTCTGATCTGCAGTTACATCGTATTTATTATCGTTTTTGTCCTGCTTGCGGAATACGGGCAAGAAAGCACCGCCGTTCTTGGTTCGGCAATTATACCCATGGCAGCCGTTGCTGCTTGGCTAATGTGGCTACGCCACCGAATGCAAGGAACATTCCTGCACGAAATAGCCACGGAGAATGCTCTCTATGCCGCTAAGGTGAAGTGGATTCTGAAGGAAGCAATGGACAAGAAGCCTACTCCGATGCTGCGAAGACCGATGCTCTTCCCACGATCCCAGCCGCTTCTGAAGCACAGGGACGACACGAGCAGGCTGCTCGACAGTTGGTTTAAATCGGCATTGAGGCGCGTGGATCTATACTATCCCATGCTCTATTTCGCCAGCATAGGTATAGCAGCGGTAAGCTTACCCCCGCTATTGCTCGCGGTCTTGGTTTGGCTTGCTTTGCCGATGTTAGTCATGTTGATGCTACAAAGGCAATGGTCTAAATGGTTAACCGAGCCGTACATCGCCTTGTTCAATTGGCGAATCGAGATGCTTGAGCAAGCCGCGAACAAAGTAAGGGTCTGGGGTGCCTTACCTACGATGATCTTATGGGCTATCGTGATAGGCGTAAAGATCGGATTAGCTTATGGAGGAGCGAGTTGGTTTGCTGTCGCGGCCGCGCCGATCGCGGGATATTTCTGGCTTCAATTCGTGAATGAAATCTTTGCTTCTATTAAGGTTTTCCGCCAAGATTAGGAATAAATCATAGGCCATATCGGCAAACTATGCGGGATTGGATGCGTTGATCGTACTTGGAGAGGATGAGTTCGATGAAACATGCCGCCTTGATGTTCCAGTTCCCGGATGAGAATCAGGCTAGATTGGCTGGAGAGACGCTAATGGAATTGGGGTATGAACCGCAACTTCATGAGGAAGGGCGGCTTCATATTCATGTGCAGGATGAGGATCTAACTTCCGCGCTCGAGATCGTGCAATGTTATGCGGGGCAGTTGATGGAGCATGCGCCGGCTGAAGTCGTCGACGTGACCGATCATGCCTATGGCATGGAATCGATTCCGATCCCGGCGCATACCGTCAATGAGGATTGGGAAGAAGGTTATCAGTTGGCAAGCTCTGGAACCGATGAGCAAGAGAAACGCTTCTCTACCGATGACGGTTCATACGACCATTTCAAAGCGACCTAAATTATTTTGCGGGATATGATTTTAACGAAGCCCTTCTGCCGGAAGGGTTTTTTGCTTTTTCTGCATCTTGAAGATATCGAAGTTCGAAAAGTCACTTGAAAAAGCGCTTGCAATAGGAACTCTCTCTGTTTTATAATGAACCCGAAACGTTTTGGAAAGGTGTCTGCAGATGGCTACGATTAAAGATATTGCTAAAAAAGCGGGTGTATCCGTCACTACGGTTTCCAGAGCACTTAACGGTTACGACGATGTTAACGAGGATACTCGCAAGAAAATCAAACAGGTCGCGTTGGAGTTATCCTATAGTCCTAACGCCGTGGCCAGAAGTTTGGTATCCAAGAAAACGCGTACGATAGGCCTTATTATTTCCGATATCAACCGTGCCGGTGCTAAAGACGCGTTTGCATACGAAGTCCTCTGCGGAATTAACGACCGCGCGGGAGATTTAAACTACGATTTGTTATTATTCAGTACTAATCCGTCCAAGCAGATGGAGAAGTCGTATACGGCCCTTTGCAAAGAAAGGAACGTGGAAGGAGCAATCCTGTCGGGATTGCGTCTTGACGACCCTTATTTGCAGGAGGTCATAGAACAGAATTCGTTTCCTTGCGTACTGATCGATATTCCCAAAACCGGTGAGAACGTTGCCCACGTTACGTCCGACAGCCGCGTAGGTGCGGCGATGGCCGTCCGGCACCTGTTGGAGAACGGACATCGGCATATCGCGATGATCAACGGCCACAATCAGGCTTTCGTCAGCCGGGAGCGATTCGAAGGATACAAAGAAGCGCTAGAGCAATACGGAATATCGGCGAATGAAGAGCTTGCTTACGACGGGAAGTTTTCCGAGGACGGCGGAGCGGAAGCGATGTATCAAATCTTGATTCGCAATCCCGACGTGACGGCAGTATTTTGCGCCAGTGATTTGATGGCGCTAGGTGCTATGCGTACGCTTGAACGTATGGGGCGTAAAGTGCCGGATGACGTATCGATCATCGGATTCGATGATATTAGCATTTCTGCCTATTGTTCACCAAAGCTGACTACGATCAGACAGGATAAATACGAGCTTGGTTATCAGGCTGCCCAACTGTTGATCGATATGCTTGAGAACAGGACGGACAACCGCAAGCTGCTATTGAACAACCAATTGATCGTCCGAGAAAGCACGCAACGTCTTCAAGAGTAGCACCGCTTTTTTTCGTTAATTTCCGAAACGTTTCGGATTTTTATTTTGTTTGAATCCGAAACGTTTCGGAGGAAATGAAATCATAAAAAGATGTAGATAATAAACAAAACAGTCACAGGATGGGGAAAACGATATGAACTACAGAGTAATTAAAAATAACGACGTTTTTCTAATGACGGATCATCATGGCGACATCCAAGGGAACAGTGCCCAAGGCGGTCTGTACATGAAGGATACACGCTTTCTTAGCAAGTTGGAGATCACTCTGAACGGCAAGCGCCCGTTGCTCCTTTCTTCCGCAGCCGACGAGAACTTCCTTGCGCGCATTCGACTCACGAATGAGCATGAAGAGACGGACGGAGAGGTCAAACTATGGAGAGAATCGGTCGAGCTGATCCGGGAACGCTTCATTTACGGCGAGGTATTGTACGAGACGCTCTCCATGACCAACTATTCCACTAAAGCTCTGAATTTCGACATAGGTGTTTCTTTTGACGCGGACTTCAGCGACATGTTCCTCGTTCGGGGATTTCAACCCGCCGAAGAGCTTGGAAAAGTGACGGAACGGAACGTGAATAAGAAAGAATGGTATGCCGCATATGAAGGCGTTGACGGGATTCGCAGGGAAACGCGCATCGTGTGGGATACGGAAGCGGACTCCATGAGCGAACAAGGGGATGCGAGCTTCGCAGTAAGCTTGCAGCCTACGGAAGTGAAGAAGATTACTTTCACCGTTATTCCGTCTGTCGAAGGGAAACATCCGGTCATCATCCCGCGCGAAGAAGCGATTGCCGAATTGCAGCGCACTTATGAAGGTTGGAGCAAGAACGCTACGAAAGTGAATAGCGACTCGAAGGTATTGAACGGTTTATTCGATCGCGGGGTTCAGGATTTACGGGTGTTGCTTACGGATTTCGGTTACGGACTGTTCCCGGTGGCGGGACTTCCTTGGTATGCGGTTCCGTTCGGTAGGGATAGCCTCATAGCCGCATTCCAGATGCTTCCGCTTAACCCGGAAGTCGCTCGCGACACTCTCAAGATGATGGCCGATTACCAAGGGACGGACGTCAATCCTTGGAAAGACGAGCAGCCGGGCAAAATCATGCACGAGTTGCGCAACGGGGAATTAGCCCGTTCCGGACAGGTGCCTTTCGCCCCTTATTATGGAAGCATCGATTCCACGCCTTTGTTTATTTTATTGGCGGCGGAATACGCTCACTGGACGGGAGACACGGATACGATCGCCAAGCTCCTGCCTAATATTGAGAAAGCTTTGGAATGGATCAGCGGACACGGCGACCGCGACAAAGATGGCTGGGTCGAATACTACCAGGAATCCTCCAAAGGAATCGCCAACCAAGGGTGGAAAGATTCCGCTGATTCAGTCGTGCATAAGAGCGGAGAATTCGCTGTTGCTCCTATAGCTTTGGTTGAAGTACAAGGTTACGTGTATCAAGCGAAGCTTCGCCTTGCTCCGATTCTCGAAAGACTGGGCCACAATGAATTGGCTCAGCAACTGAGAGATGAAGCCGAACGCCTTAAGCAAGCTTTCGACGGCGCCTTCTGGATGTCGGATGAGAAGTTCTACGCTATTGCGCTAGATGCCAACAAGGATCAAGTTCAATCCGTCACTTCCAATCCAGGTCACTTGCTCATGAGCCACCTCGTCCCAGAGGACAAAGCGCGGCTTGTGGCGCAAAGACTCGTGGCGGAAGATATGTTCGGAGGATACGGCATTCGCACGATGTCCAGCGGTTCAACCGGTTATAACCCGATGAGTTATCACGATGGAAGCGTCTGGCCGCACGATAACTCCATGACGTTGATCGGGATGAGCCGGTTAGGATTCAAGGAAGAAGCGGCAACCGTCGTTTCCGGAATGTTGAAAGCAGCCGAACACTTCGAGTACAACCGTTTGCCGGAGCTTTACTGCGGGTATGACGAATCCGTAGGTTACCCGGTTTCCTACCCGGTTGCGTGTTCCCCGCAAGCATGGGCTGCCGGAACATCCGTCGTATTAATTCAGTCGATGCTCGGGTTACAGCCTGACGCGTTAACCAAGTCCATTCGGTTGGATCCGTTCCTGCCGGAAGGAATCAATCGCTTGACGGTAACGGATCTTCCTGTAGCCGATGGCCGAATTTCGGTCGAACTAAGACGCGACCAAGATTCCGAGCCGCTTCGGGTAGAGATACTCGACAATAGCAGCGGGTGCTCCATCGAGATCATCGAATAGCCTGCGGCTGAAGCAAATTCCGAATTGAGCGGGATAAGAAATCGCCGACTTACTGACCCAATAGCCGGAAGGTACCGCCGGTCCAATCACTGTCAGCATGAGCGATTTCTTACAACCGTTTAATTATAGAAACAAATAAAAGGGAGGAAGGATTTAAATGAAACAAAGATTATCTACAATGTTAGTCCTGATGTTGGCTCTCGTAATGGTTGTGTCCGCTTGCGGAAACAATTCCAAGAACGGTGAGAGCGCTTCCCCGTCCTCATCTGCATCCAATGGCGCATCGCAATCACCGGCTAAAGAACCGGTTGAAGTTACGTTAGCGGGCTGGGGGTCTTCTCCTGAAGAGCAAGCGTTGTTGCAACAGGTGCTGGACGAGTTCCAAGCGAAAAACCCTGACGTCAAAGTTAAATACGAAGTTATCGCCGACCAATATATGGATGTTATCAAAACCCGTCTAATCGGGAACGAAGCACCCGATCTCTTTTATTTGGACGCATTCGAAGCTCCTGCATTGATCGAGAAAGACGTATTGGAACCGTTGGACGGTTACGTAACACCGGAGTTCGACATTGATGATTTCGAAGCTCCTACTATTAACGCCTTCAAATCCGGCGATGGCAAATTGTACGGATTGCCGAAAGATACATCCACGCTGGCTTTGTTCTATAACAAAAAAATGTTCGCCGACGCTGGCATCACGGCGCCTCCGACAACTTGGGACGAACTCATGTCCGTATCCGAGAAGTTGACCAAAAAGAACGGCAAAAAAGTCGAAGTATACGGTTTGGGTCAAGCACCTGAGCTGGCGCGTCAAATGTTCATGATCAAAGCGTTCGGCGGTCAACTTTCCGACGAGCAAGGCATGGCGACATTCGCGACTCCGGAAGCGGAGAAAGGATTGTCTCTTGTCATTGATCAGCATACAAAGGCGAATACGGCAGGACAACCTTCCGATGTTGGCGCAGGTTGGGGCGGAGAAATGTTCGGCCAACAAAAAGCGGCAATGGTTATCGAAGGCAACTGGGCGATCCCTTACATCCAAACCAATTTCAAAGACGTAGACTTTGGAACAGCTGAAGTTCCTACGGTTAATGGAGAAAAAGGAACGATGGCTTTCACGGTCGCTTACGTTATGAATAAAAATTCCAAGAAGAAAGAAGCGGCTTGGAAGTTGCTCTCTTACTTGACTGGCAAAGAAGGCATGAAAACTTGGACGAGCAAAGGCTTTGCTCTACCGACGCGCAAATCCGTATCCGCAGAACTTGGATATGATAAAGATGCATTGCGCGGAGCTCTTGTAGCTGGTTCTTCCTACGCAACTCCTTGGCAAGCGGGTTCTACGCTTCCGACGATCATGAACAACTTCAATAATCAGTTCGTGGCGGCGTACACGGGAGGCTCTTCATTGACAGATGCATTGAAGAAAGGCCAAGAAACTGCCAATAAAGAAATCAAAGCAGCGCAATAATTCATGTGACTTAAGAAGCGAGGGACGTAAGGGCGCCAATGGCGTCCGCGTCCCAAGCTTGTCGCAGACGCGTTGGCGTGAAACGAGTGAAGCCGCAGGCGTACGCCACTCACGGCTTTAGTCATTTCACGCCCCAACACGGAAAGGCCGAAAGGAGAGCTTCAACATGGCCAGATTGAAAGGGAAAAACAAAATCAGGGATCTATTGTCGGGCTATTCGTTCATGGCTCCCACGATTATTATACTCGGCTGTTTTTTACTGCTGCCGATCGGTTATGCCATTTATTTATCGTTCCACAAGGTCAATCTTCTCGGAACGGTAAGCTACAAATTTACCGGAACGGCTAACTTCGAGAGAATGGTCGACGACCCGCGTCTATGGATCGCGCTAAGGAATACGGTCAAGTACGCGCTGATCGTCGTCCCCGCACAGACGATTCTGTCGCTCGTGCTGGCTTCGATCTTGAATATGAAGCTTCGCTACCGTAATTTTTTTAGGGTCGCCTTTTATTTGCCTACCGTTACGTCATCGGCCGTGCTCGTACTCATTTTCATGTGGATCTACAACAGCAACGGTCTGCTGAACTACATTCTCGAATCGTTTGGCCTTCCGACATACAACTGGCTTGGAGATCCTTCGGTCGCGCTTCTGGGCATCATGATCATGAACATATGGTCGACGGCTCCGTTATTTATGGTTATCTATTTGGCCGCTTTGCAGGATATACCCGAGAACCTATACGAAGCGGCGGATATCGACGGGGCGAACGGGTGGCAGAAGTTCTGGCGCATTACCGTGCCGCAGCTCAAACCCGTTACTTTCTACGTTGTCGTCATGGGGATTATCGGAACGTTTCAATTATTCGACCAATCCTATATTTTCTCGGCTGGCTCCGGGGGACCGAACAATGCGACGCTTACCATGGTGTTGCTCATCTACCAGTACGCCTTCAAGAGCATGGATATGGGGTATGCTTCCGCGCTTGCCTTTTTGCTGGCGGTCGTCATTATGCTCATTACGCTTATCCAGCGGTTAATCTTCAAGGAAGAGCGGCTGAATTAGGAGGGGATAGGAAATGCGTTCGATCAATCGTTTCAGGCCGTTGTTCTATGTCCTGCTGAGCGTCTACGCGCTCGTCACTTTTATACCGTTTTTATGGGCGTTGTCCGCTTCGTTCAAGTCATTGCCGGAGATCGTTTCAGGAGGCATACACTTCATACCGAAGCATTTCACGCTAGACAATTATCAAACCATTTTCAAGCAGGAGCCCATGTTCTCCCGCTGGTTTATGAACAGTGCGTTCATAGCCATATCGGTTACGGTATTTAACCTGCTGTTTAATTCCATGGCAGGGTACGCGTTAGCCAGGATCCGTTTTCCGGGTAGCACGCTAATGTTCTACAGTATTCTGGCCATGATCATGATTCCAGGCCAGCTGACTATCATTCCGAGTTACCTCATTATCAAGGAGCTTGGTTGGCTGAACAGCTATCAAGCGATCATCGTTCCGATGGCGGCTCAAGCGACTTACATCTTCATGATGCGCCAGTTTTTCATCAGCTTCCCTAAAGAGCTTGAAGAAGCGGCGGAATTGGACGGTTTGGGCAGGTTCGGGCTTTTCTTCAAAGTTGTTCTGCCTTTGGCTAAGCCGGCTCTCGCGGCGCAAACGATTTTCATCTTCATGGGGGCATGGAACGAGTTCCTGAAGCCGCTCATGCTGATGTCCGATAAATCGATGTTTACGTTGTCTGTCGGATTGAATACGTTCAAGGGGCAGTATATCAGCTTCTGGAACTACATCATGGCAGCATCGATCATCATGACGATACCGGCGTTATTGATTTACATTTTCTTCAATCGCTTTTTCGTTCAAGGGATTACGTTCACAGGCACCAAATAAAAAATACGGAACGCATAGCAGCAGGTTTCCCGCTGATCTATGCGTTCCGTATTTCGTTTTACCGGTTAGCTGCATTCATGCCTGCGGAGTATCCCGTGGAGAAAGCAGCCGTTATATTATAGCCCCCCGTATACCCGTGAATATCGAGAATTTCTCCGCAAAAATACAATCCGCTCACAAGCTTGGACTCCATCGTACGCGGATCGATTTCTTTTAAATTAATCCCCCCGCCGGTTACGAAGGCATCTTCTATCGACAAGGTTCCGTATACTCTGATCGGGAAACGCTTGATCAGCTTGGCTAATTGCATCCAATCCTGTCTTGGAAGGTTGTCATAGGTAAGCGATTCGGCCAGTCCAGATTGTTGCAGCAATAACGGAATCATTTTCTCCGGTAAACAAGCTTTAAGAATGTTCTTGATGGATTTTCGCGGTTCAAGCTCCGTTAACCTCAACGTTCGGGAATACACCTCGTCCACGCTGTTGTCCGGCATCAAGTCCACGGACACTTCAATATTGCCTACCTGAAATTGTTTGAGCGCTTTGACGACGAATTGGCTGCAGCGTAACGCGATCGGTCCCGACACGCCGAAATGGGTGAAGATCATGTCGCCTTGGTGCTCGATGATTTTCTTTCCTTTCGGATTCCATACGGACAAGGAAACGTCTCTAAGGGACAGTCCTTGAAGCTCTTTGCTCGTAATGAAGGGCTCGTTGGACGTTAACGGAACTTCCGTCGGAAAAAGCTCGGTAATCGTATGCCCGGCTTTCTCCGCCCAAGGGTACCCATCTCCCGTCGAACCGGTTTGAGGCACGGATTTGCCGCCGGAGGCGACGATGACGGAGCGGCTGTCTAACACTTCGCCCGATCTGAGGCGTACGCCGGCCACGCGATTTTCCTCGTACATGATCGTGTCCACAGGCGAGTTGAGCTTGATCTCGACGCCTTGCTTGCGGATCTGTCCGACCAAGGTGTCTACGACGGTCTTAGCTCTGTCCGTGACGGGAAACATCCGTCCGTTATCTTCTTCCTTAAGCTTGATTCCGAGATTCTCGAAGAAAGCGATAATATCTTTGTTGTTGAAGTTGGAAAATGAGCTATATAAGAATCTCCCGTTACCGGGAATATGTTTGATCAACTCATCGTCTTCCTTGTTATTGGTCACATTACATCTGCCGCCGCCGGAAATTCCGAGCTTACGCCCCAGTTTCTCCCCTTTATCGAGCAGAAGAACTTTAGCGCCTTGTTTGCTTGCCGCGATGCTCGCCATTAATCCGGCAGAGCCTCCGCCTATTACGATTACGTCGTATTTCATGTTCTGACTCCCGACCGTTTGATATGTTTAGATTTTAACATTGGCTTGGGTGGAATTCAAAACGGGTCATTGCTAAGCGAGCTAGGGGAAGATATTATTTATAAATATTATGGAAAATATTCCAAATGCCGATATAGGCAATAGCTATTGATGAAAAGTATTGGTGGATTGAGCACAAACAACTAGGAGGAATAATCATGTGGATATTAAGACTGTGGTTAATAAAGAAATTCGTTAAACATTATACAGGCGTTATTTATAAAAGTTCAGTTCACAATAGTCAAGGAGAGTTGCTACTAAGGAGGGCTGCGATTACTCGTATTGGACCTCTAGTTGGTTTTCTACTTGCATTAATGGCATTAACTCTGGGGTATTTCGAAGATCCAAGCATGACTTCTGAGGATAGTCTACTACTCTTGCAGACGATGAGCGGATGCCTGGTGATACTCGGGCTTATGACTCTTGCTCTTAGCGTATCGAGAACGGTTGTAGACCAAGATGGCGTGAGCAGCTCCCGGTTGTTTATGAACAGGCGTCTATCTTTTGATGAAATGAATCAGGTCACATTTACAAGATTGTTCGGAGGCTGTATGGAATTATCGGGCCAAGGGAAGAAAATCCGAGTCCCTCTGGATACAAGCGGTTTTGCAGTGTTCTTCGAAAGATTGAAACAGCGGAATTCGCAGTTGGAACTAGGCGAGATCGAACTTGAGTTGGAGAAACGCTCTAAGTTGTTGGAGAGCTTAGGTTATCGGGTCCAGTCATAACAGGTCGATTATGGTCAGTCACCGCCGTGATTGACCTGTTTTATTTTTCTGCCTTTCAATTAAGCCTATTATTGTAACCAAAGATGAGATATGTTTTAATCAAGTAGATTATAAATGTGGAAAAAATTGAGCGTTTGATGCCGAATCGTCGTGCAGGAGGTTCGCAGGATGTTGAAAGACTCGCTGCTACAAGTCCTGATTGCTTTTTTACCTGTATGCTGCTTTATGGCCTGGTACTCAAAGCCAGAACAAACCCGCTATTCCAATATTTCTCTAGGTTTAGCATGCGTGGTCGCAATGGTATTGAACATGCGCTTCTCTATCATTAATGAACATGGCGTTAATCTGGATTTGCGGCATATCCCGTTTATTATCGGGTCCCTGTACGGCGGCTTGCCCGTTGCGGTTCTTCTTCTTATCGTCTATACCGCAGCCAAGCTAAGCGAGATGTCTACCCACTGGGCCTATATCATCTTCGCGATCTTCTTACTCACCTTTATTCCTCTTCTATACTCTCGCATCTCCGTGTTTCAGGGCAGCTCGCGTAGAGGTAAACTAAAGATTGCGGCATTCTTATGTTTACTTCTTAGCATCTTGCAAGGCAGCTCGTACTTCACTAGTTTATCGGATTTCGAAATCGCGGATCTTCCCGAACATCTGAGAGTCGTTCTCGTATTCGGTGCTTTGTTTATCTCGATTACATTGGTCTGCGTCCATTATACGGAGCTGTGCTATGACCGAATTCAATTACAATTACAGCTTCATGACGTTTCCAAAAAATATCGTAACGAGATGCGCAGGTTGCAGCAATTTATCGATAATACGCCTTTAATGGTCATCTTCTGCGACAATAATGGGGTTATTACCCGTATTAACGACGTAGCGCTTAAGTTTGTCGCTCCTCTAGGGCGTAACGATATTCTCTATCAGAAATTTTCTCTATTCATGGATAAGATGAATGTGCAATTCGAGAAGAGTCCAGTAGAGCGAGTCCTTCGAGGAGAAGACAAAATAACCGAGATTATAAGGTTACATGGGCGAACCTTCTACACGGTATCCTGTCCGATCAAAGATCTACCTTCGCAAGGAACGGACGGCGTACTCTTCATCGGGCATGACGTGACGGAGCTTCAGCGGCTGAAAGACGAGGTTGACCGGATGGAACGGCTTAGCCTCGTCGGTCAGATGGCCGCGAGCATAACGCACGAAATACGCAATCCGATGGCCGTCATTAGGGGGTTCGTGCAGTTGCTTAACGAACGGAGCCCCGAGGAGCAGAAATCTTATTTTCGGATCGTAATAGATGAACTGGATCGGGCGAATTCAATCATTAACGACTTCCTGTCCTTGGCCCAGAATCGGATCGTAGAGAAAGAGCCATCCAACTTGAACGACCTGCTTAACGATATTCTTCCTTTAATATGGGCGGATGCCAATTTACGTGGACAGATGATCGATTTGCGGCTCGGCGAGGAGATGGAGCAGCTACCGATGAATAGCAAGGAAATGAAACAACTCATTCTCAATCTGGCCCGCAACGGAATGGAAGCGATGAACGATAAGGGAGTTCTGAGGATTGAGACCTTAAATCTCCAAGAAAGCATCCAGCTCCGCATGGTCGATAGCGGGGTTGGAATTCCGCAAGAGCAACTAGAGCGGTTGTTCGAACCCTTCTATACGACCAAGACGAATGGGACCGGCTTAGGGCTTGCTCTATGTTTCAGCATCGTAGAGCGGCATAACGGCAAGATTCACGTCGAATCCACGATCGGGCAAGGGACAACCTTCATCGTTACTTTCAGCAAGCTGGGCAAAGTTTCTTGACTAAATGATCGGGATACGGATAAGCGGCTTTAATTCGGTTACACTACGGGGGACTCATCCAGACAAGGAGGATGCTTCCATGCCAAGTTCTCAAGGACCGTCGAAATCCGGACGGAATGCCGCTAATCGAGTTAGGAAGAACAGTTCGCCGTTGTCCCCGGGATATGACAAGAAACTAGACGGGCCCAACCGTCCGTCGACTTAAGCGTTATCTGCGCGGATAAGGATAATAACTCCTACGCGGGAATGAAGCCTGCGGGAGGGCATGACGATTCGGAGCTGGATCCGTTCGAAATCGAATTTCGGGCGGAGTACCGCGACAACCGGGGGCCGCGGGAGCCGTTCGTGAATGCCCATGGAGTCGTGATTGGCGATCACGATTATGAGTCAGGGAACTCGCCGCTTGAGCAATGGAGCAAGGAAACGGAACCTTCTATTATGGCGGGAGATCAGTGGGTACATCCCTATAAGGACATTGGGTTCCGCACGAGCGAGAATAGGGATCTCTTCGAACGGGGGATTGCCCCGGCTTCAGGTCTGTTCATGCATCCGACGCACGCGACTGCCCAATCGATTAACCCGGATGATGACGAGGAATTTTTGCCAGTGGTGCCCGAAGTGTTGGATGAGCCTTGATGACGCAATGCGACGGAGGGGATGTAACGCATGTCGCGTTACATCCCCGTTGTCATTCCGGAGCGGTTCGCTGTTTTTGACGGAGCTTGCGGCAACGCTGTATAATGAAGTATAGCGGATGAATTCAGCCGCAAATTTAATAGATCCGGAAAGCGAGGCGCCTTCTAATGTCGATGTCTTTCGAAAGATATATGATGAACTCGGTTCAACCGATGCGCGATGATTTGACTCGGCTCGGCATTCAAGAATTAAGATCACCTGAAGAGGTGGAGGCTAAGCTTCCTACGGCCTCCGGCACCACTTTGGTAGTCGTTAACTCCGTCTGCGGCTGCGCTGCGGGACAATGCCGTCCAGGCGTTGCTGAAGCCCTGCAACACGATGTTCTGCCGGACCATTTGTTTACGGTATTTGCCGGACAAGATAAGGAAGCAACGGCGAAAGCACGCGAATATTTCCTGCCTTATCCGCCATCCTCCCCATCTATTGCTCTACTGAAGGACGGAGAACTCGTTCATTTTATCGAACGGCACCAAATCGAGAATCGCAGTGCGGATGACATTGCTTCCGATCTGACGTCGGCCTTCGATCGTTATTGCCGGTAATTCACATCATCCCGGGGGCTTAAGCCGATACGGTTAAGTCAACGGGATATTTTTGTTGAAGCGGAGGAAAGTGGATATGACAGTACAGCAAGAGATCATTGCGAAGTTAGGCGTAAAGCCGACAATCGACGTGGATCAGGAAATCGAACGCCGAGTTCAGTTTCTGAAAGAATACGTTAAGCAAGCCGGTGCGACGGGTTTACTGATTGCGATTAGCGGTGGCGTGGATAGCGCCGTGGCTGTAGGACTGTGCAAACGCGCGACGGATGAGCTCTCGCAGGAGACGGGCAAAGAATACATGACGCTGGGCGTGTTCCAACCCTATGGGGAACAAGAGGACATCCACCATAGTTACGAGGTGGCGGAAGCGTTCCAATTGAAACATAAGGTCGAGACGAATATTGCCGAAGCGGTGGATGAAATCGCTCTTGAAACCGAGTACGCGTTCAAGGCGCTGGAAATCCATCGCCATATTAGCCGCGGAGGCAAAGGAAACGTGAAAGCGCGGACGCGTATGGTCGTCCAATATGCACTCGCATTCGATCTGAATCTGTTAGTTGTCGGAACGGATCACGCATCGGAGGCGCTAACGGGCTTCTTCACGAAGTGGGGCGACGGCGCCGTGGACATTACGCCTATGAGCTCCTTAAATAAGCGTCAAGTCCGGGAGTTAGCTAGACGGCTCGGAGTTCCGGCGAGCGTCGTGGATAAGCCGCCGACAGCGGGCTTGTGGCAAGGCCAGACGGACGAGGATGAGCTGGGCGTATCCTATGAAGATAACAGCTCGTATTTGGAAGGCAAGGAGATCGACCCTAAAGCCCGCGAGATCCTTGAGAGACATTACTTGCGTACTCAACATAAGAGACAGCTTATTCCTGGGATTTAACCAACTAGGATGATATTGGGGATCGGATTAGACGTAGTGGAACTGGCGCGCATGGACAAGATCCTGTCGGGACCCGGGAGTAGGAAATTTGCCGAGCGGGTGCTCACTGCCCGGGAAAGCGAGGAGTGGGCATCCTTGCAACCGCGACGCGCTTTGGAATTTATTAGCGGCAGGTTCGCGGCCAAAGAAGCCGTCGTGAAGGCGATCGGCTGCGGAATCGGCGCGACAGTCGGATTCAAGGATATCGAAGTGCTTCCAGACGAATGGGGGAAGCCTGTCTGTTCTTTATCCCATGCTTCGGTCGGTAGGCTAGGATGGACAGAAGAGGCATACAGGATACATATCGCAATCACGCATGAACGTTCGATAGCAGCGGCTACGGCATTAATCGAAAAGTAAGTCGAGCACAGTCCGGCGATCCTTGCAGCTGGACTGTTATTTATTGGGCATAATTATTCATATTGGAAATTTACGATTGCGTTGAACTGACGTATAATGGAATAAGTGTAAAAGGACGATGGTTTCTATATCCAGATAATGAGGCGCAGAGATGACTACGAATTATATAACTATCATGATGAAACATTTCGAGCACATGAATATAGAGGTTGCCGCCGCAGCGGAAACAGTGTTGGATGCTGCATCCTTTAAGGAGCGGGAAGATGCCTATGACTGTAATCGCTTTCTTTTTGTTAAGGAAGGCGAAGGCACACTGATCGTTCAAGAGCAGGAGATCCCGCTCTCTAAGGGGATATTATGTATTCTACTGTCGGGAATGTCGCATAGGATCATGCTGGAACCGCATCAGACGCTTACGCTTCAGTGGTGCCACTTTCGCAGCAGTTACGAGGATCGCGAGCTATACCGAGCTCTTCAGATTCCCCTTACTATTCAGTTGGACAACGAGATCGAACGGGAAACTTCGGCTTTATTCGAACGATTGTTCGAGCATTTAGGGCAGGATAAGCTAACCTCAAGACTTAAAATTAAAGCTACGATGCTTGAGTTGATTAGTATATATTTGGATAATACATCCATTATAGATGATGCCGCTCCGACGGAAGATCTTCAGAAAATCGATCTTGTGCTGAAATATATCGAAGACCATCTGGCAGATAACATTACGGTGGACGATCTTGCCAAGCAGGTTTACTTGCATCCGAATTACTTTATCGTATTTTTCAAAGGGATACTTGGGTACTCGCCGATCCAATACGTGAATTTGCGGCGAATGGAAATGGCCAAAGGTTTGCTTCTGCAGCCGGACTGCAACGTATCCGCGGTCGCGAGCAAAGTGGGGATGCAGATCTATTATTTCTCGAGGATGTTCAAGGCACACACGGGCTTGACGCCTAGCCGCTATCGTAAGCAAGCGACGACTATCGTTTCATCGGGAGTCTAGACATACAGGGGAGAGGAATTGCAGAAGTGAGTACGAGCGATCCTAAACGGTTTTTCGGTAAACAATTGTTAATCTGGTATCGGAAGGAGCGGCGGGACTTGCCTTGGAGAAGGAGCCGCGATCCTTATCACATATGGGTGTCGGAAATCATGCTTCAGCAAACGCGGGTAGATACGGTTATTCCGTACTTCAATCGGTTCGTAGATCGCTTTCCGACGATCGAGCAACTGGCGGAAGCTCCCGAAGAGGACGTGCTTAAGCATTGGGAAGGTTTAGGTTATTATTCGAGGGCGCGTAATCTGCAAGCGGCTGCTCGCGAAGTCGCGGAGCAGTATGGCGGACGGGTACCGAGCGGTAAGAAGGAGGTGTCCGGGCTAAAGGGAGTCGGACCTTATACGGCGGGGGCAATTCTTAGCATCGCGTATAATCAACCCGAGCCGGCCGTGGATGGCAATGTGATGCGCGTGCTGTCTCGTTACTTCTGCCTGGAGGACGACATTGCCCGTCCGTCCACTAGGATCGGCATGGAGGGATTGGCCCAAGAGCTTATTCCCGACGGAGAGGCTGCTGATTTCAATCAAGCGCTGATGGAGCTTGGCGCGCTCGTGTGCACGCCGAAATCGCCTTCCTGCGCGGAGTGCCCCGTCATGGAATTATGCGCTGCCCGACTTCTGGGGCGAGAGCGGGACTTGCCGGTCAAAACGAAAGCGAAGAAAGCGAAACCCGTATTTCGGTTCGCGGCTTTGGTGGAAGGGACCGGACCTAACGCAGGGAAAGTGTTGGTTAGGCAACGGCCGGAGACGGGCTTGCTCGCGCGGATGTGGGAGCTCCCCCATATCGAGGTGTCGGACGCGGGCGATTGGGAATCCTTGGCTACGGGGAAAATCAGGCTGGAGTCGGCTTTAGCCGAGGATGGCGTGAAGATAAGGGCCAAGGAGCAGATCATCGGGGAAGCTCAGCATATCTTTACTCATCTCGTATGGAATATTAGGGTGTTATCCGCCGTAGCCGAAGAGGAGTACGTCGCGGATCGTACCGCTTACGAGTGGGTAGGTCCCGAACAATTCGAAAATTACGTATGGCCTAACGTGTTTAGAAAATTGTTAACGGAATATTATATTCATGCCATGAATTCAAATAAGGAATAAGATCAGCCGCGAGGGTTTTCGGGATTGTGTTGCCGAGAAGCTCTCGCGGTTTTTTGATATGCAAATCCGGTCCTAACCATCTCCTGTCCTCGGATGTCCAAACACTTTGCTAACATCTTCCTTGCATTTTCCATTTCAGTTAGCGAAAAACATATCCATTAAATATTCACCAAGCACAAGATCTAATAATTCAGGCTTAAAGTTAGGGCATATGAGCTAATTAGGTTGGAGGGGAACGTCGGTATGGATTGGGATACATCCGGCACTGCGCGGTGAGGGGGGATAAAGTGAAGTTAATCCATTTTTACAGGCAACTCTTTGTTGAGGCTGCTCGTGCATATGAGCCCGTATGGGAGGAAGAGGCCGCATTGGGATACCGTTGGCACAAACGCAATTATCCATTATGGGAACAGTTTCAGATTAAGGATATGGACCCGGACTATCCCGTGCTGATCTATTCCTTAATTCTTCCGGAAGCCTATCTAAAGACGACAATCTATGAAGAGATTAAACGTTATCCGTCTAAATATGAATTATCGATCGTGATTTTGAACCGTCAAATCTTCCTGAACGCAACGATCCAGACGGACAAGCTTCAGGATTCCTTAATGGGATTCTTGAATCAGGCGCGCGGTGAGTTCATGAACATATTGGATTGCATTATACAGGTAACGGACGAAGCGGAGTTGCAAGCTGGCCTAACGCCGGGCGTATGACCATAAGGGACAGTCTAAATTTAAATAAAATTTCATTTGAATGCTTGACGTAACGCTCATTTCGAGAGAACCTAGAGAAGTAGCAGCCTAGATTAGGAGGAACTGGAAATGATTCAGGTGAACGCGGCAAGATTGAAGCAGTTGAACTACATAGGGATTTCGGAAGAAGACTTGGCATTCCTGAAATCCAAGCAATCGGAATTTAAGACGATCACGACTACTGTCGTGGACGAGCTGTACGCACGCATTACGGAACAGCCGGAGCTAATCAAGCTCATTCAATCCCATAGCACGATCGAAAGATTGAAGCAAACCCAAATTTGGTATTTTCAATCTCTTACAGAAGGCTATATCGACGATGAGTTTTTCAGCAAAAGACTGTTTATCGGGAAGGTTCATTCCAAAATCGGATTGACGACGCAATGGTACTTAGGCACGTATATCCTTTACTTGGACATCGCGACTGCGCATCTCAAACGGATTTTACCGGAAGAGTGGTTGAAAATTACCCATGTGTTAAGCAAGCTGTTCAATTTGGATTCCCAGATCGTTCTGGAAGCGTATGAGCAGGACGAGAAAGCCAAGATCGAGCGATTAGTCGAGAAAAGGCAATACATGCTGACAAAGGTGAGCACGGCGGTTCAGGAACTATCCTCGATGATGGTTCAACTTAGCGCGAGCAGCACAATGGTCGCAACGAACGCTTCACATACGGCCGAAGTTCAAGAGAATTCGCATACGAAAGTCGGGGAACTGTCCAGCAGTATCGACGAAATCAATCAACTCGGCTCGACGATGCGCGAAATATCCGATCAAACGCATTTGATCGGTTTGAACGCGGCTCTTGAAGCAGCGCGCGCGGGTGAAGCCGGATTAGGCTTCGAGGTCGTTGCCAACGAGATCCGCAAGCTGGCGACGAACTCCAAGCAGTCATTGGTCACGATTCAAACGAAGCTCAAGGAAATTCGTTCGGCGCTTGACGATGTGAAGCATGGCAGCGAAGAGACCGTCCGCTTCTCCAGAGAACAAGCGGCCAGCTCGCAAGAGTTATCCTCATTCGTTCACATGATCGATACGGTAGCCGCTGAGTTAAACGAGCTATTGGAAGAGGATGGCGTCGTTGTGTAAGTCCGAATGACAAAAAAGAGATCGCTTTCCGGCGAATTGGAGGCACGTGGCCTCCGTTCCCAGGGAGCGATCTCTTTCAGTTATGCCATTAAATTACTTCGCAGCGTCGTAAATTGCGCCAACTGCGTTCCAGTCCACTACGTTCCAGAAAGCGGCGATGTAGTCAGGACGTTTGTTTTGATATTTCAGGTAGTAAGCGTGCTCCCATACGTCAAGACCGAGCAGAGGAGTTTCGCCTTCCATGATCGGGCTATCTTGGTTCGGCAAGCTGTACACTTTCAATTTGCCATCTTTGCTAAGAGCAAGCCAAGCCCATCCGGAACCGAAGCGAGTAGCGCCGGCAGCCGCGAATGTTTCTTTGAATTTCTCGAATCCGCCAAGCTCGCTATCGATAGCTGAAGCCAGAGCGCCGGATGGTTGTCCGCCGCCGCTTGGGCTGATCGTTTTCCAGAAGAAGCTGTGGTTCGCATGTCCACCGCCGTTGTTACGAACTGCAGTACGGATGCTCTCAGGTACAGCGTTCAAGTCGGAGATAAGGTTTTCTACGCTTTTGCTTTCCAACTCGGGAGCGGATTTCAAAGCGTTGTTGAGGTTCGTCACGTAAGCATTGTGGTGACGGCCGTGATGGATTTCCATCGTAGCTGTGTCGATATGCGGCTCAAGTGCGTCTGTTGCGTACGGAAGAGCTGGTAATTCGTGTGCCATGGGTAAAAAACCTCCTAAAAGTAGTTTCGATATGTAGCTTTGTTTCTCACGTTTATTATTATCCCTTATCTTTTCGATTAAATCAACATAGATGTATAAAAAGTCAAAACTCGGGGCGCTATGACAGATCTCCTCCTTCGCTGACTCTCTTAGAATCTCTAATTCGTCTCTGATTATCCAGCAAAAAAACCCGAATATCGTGAATTAATCCCATTAATGCCGTTAAACCCCCGGTAATCGTGTTGTTTAAAGCGTTTTCATAGCGTTTTCTTGCGTTTTTGCGAAAAAATTTATGTTTTTTTAATAAAAGAACTAGAAATTTCTCTAAATTGTCGTAAAATTAAGAGATCGTTAACTGGATGTAAAACCTAATACCCGGGGGAATTGTACAGCATGCAGATTCGTTCTTTCCAATTGTCAGACTACAGGTCGGTTGCCGAGCTTCTGGAAGAAGTATTATCGGAAGAGTGCTGTGAAGAGACGATGGGTGCGTTCGCTCGCCAGTTGTCTTGGGATAGCGAGTTGGTGCTTGTTGCGGAATCAGCAGGCAGCATCGCGGGAGTATTAATTGGAACGATTGATCATCATAAGGGTTATGTGTATCGCATAGCCGTTCGGAAGGAATTCAGGCTTCAGGGCGTTGGACGAGCTCTTGTTTCCAACATGAACAATCGATTCCGCCAGCGCAACGTAATGAAGGTCCTCGTTGCAGAGGACAAGCATAACGAGCATTTGCGCCCCTTTTACGATTCGTTAGGTTTAAGGCCTGTCGATTTCGTTCAGTTAACTCAGCCGCTATCGATTGTAGCAGGTTAAATCGATCACGGACGGAACAAGGAAGCATATCTTTTGCGCCATTGCTTTTGGCGGGGAGATATGCTTTTCTTATAATATCGAACATCGCTGATCTGACGGCGTATACAACTTCATGAAACAGCGGGGGGTGCCATCTTGACTAGATCAGATAATCTATATGCGAAATGCGTGATCAAGAGCTTCAAGCATGATGGTTCACTTCACCGCGTTTGGTTAGAAAATTGGCAAGTGCCGGAGGAACGGCTGCAGATAGAGCATGCAACGGCGTCTCTTTGGGTCATGTTGAATGACCATACGACGATCATTGAAGCGGATGGAAAGGAATGGATCAGCCGCGTGCCGGCGGTGTCCTTCTTTATTCCCGGGCAATGGTTCAATGTTGTCGCTCTAATCGAAGAACAAGGCATTCGTTACTATTGTAATCTGGCATCTCCTCCCTATCGATACGGAGATACTCTGACCTACATCGACTATGACTTGGATGTTGTAGTTATGCCGAGCGGAGCCGTACATGAACTAGACCGAGACGAATTTCTGCTTCATAAGGAAGAGTACCGTTATGGCGATTCTGTCGAAAGTCAGGTTGAAACCGCATTACGCGAGCTTCAAGCGAGAATCGCGAATAAAGCTTTACCGTTCGGAGATGCCGACGTTTACCGTTATTATGAACAATGGAAACAACAGATGAACGCTGAAGGAGAGATGACAATCACATGAGGCATCAAGCGGAGCCTGCTCCTTCTTCCGGTGGAGGAAGAAGACGAACGGCGCAGAAAGAAAAAAAACCAGGCTTGAGCGGATGGCGCAAGGAATTATGGGATTGGTCCAGGGCGCTTGTCGTGGCCGTTGTTATCGTATTGCTTCTGAAGGCTTACGTCTTCCAGCTCTCTACCGTGAAGAAAATCTCTATGCAGCCAACGCTCCATGAGAATGAATGGCTGTTCGTCAATAAGATTGTCCTAAAGTTAGGAAATCTAGATCGCGGCGACGTTGTTATTCTCAAGGATCCAAGCGGAGGCTCGGAAGACAAGCAGTTTCTGGTGAAACGGATTGTCGGAATTCCCGGGGATACGTTGGAAATTCGCGATGGAGAGTTATACATTAACGGAGAATTGAAAGTCGAGTCTTATACGGACGTGAAGATCGAAGACGGAGATTATCCTCTGACGACGGTTAGCCCCGGTCATTATTTCGTGATGGGGGATAACCGCCATCATAGTGCCAGTAAAGATAGCCGTGCGTTCAAGGAAGTGCCGGAAGAGCTTATTAAAGGCCGTGCAGACTTGATCGTCTGGCCGATCAGCCGCTGGGCTAAACTGTGAGGCTTGTTATGGCACAGAGAGATACGGCTTTCTGGATTCAGCTAAAAGAAGAAATGATCGACGCAGCTTCAAGCTTAGGGATCGACAAGATTGGCGTGACTTCGGCTGATCCGTTCGCGGAGTTGAAGGAGCGGCTCATTCGTCATCGCGAGCTTGGACACGAGTCCGGTTTCGAAGAACCGGATTTGGACTTAAGAACGGAGCCTTCGCTGTTAATGCCGGAAGCGCGTTCGATTATCTCGATCGCCGTCGCCTATCCATCGAAGCTGAAGAACGCGCCCGTATCGGAACCGGGCAGACGTAGGGGAATCTTATCGCGTTCCGCTTGGGGGGAAGATTACCACCAGGCGCTGCGTCGCCGGCTAACGAAGTTGACCGAATGGATTGCGGATAGAGTGCCCGAGGCTAAGCTCATGTCGATGGTTGACACGGGGGCGTTATCGGATCGTGCCGTCGCCGAGAGGGCGGGCATAGGCTGGAGCGGCAAAAACTGTTCCGTCATTACTCCGGAGTTGGGCTCTTGGGTTTACTTGGGAGAAATGATTACGAATCTTCCCATACCTCCGGACAAGGCTTTGCTGGACGGGTGCGGGGACTGCACCTTATGTATAGATGCCTGCCCGACTGGGGCGTTAGTCGGACCGGGACAATTGAATTCGCAGCGTTGTATTTCCTTTATTACGCAGACCAAAGGGATCGTAGAAGACGAGATGATGGTGAAAATCGGTAACCGCTTGTACGGTTGCGATACGTGCCAGATTGTCTGTCCCGTTAATCGGAAAATCGACTTGAGGCATCATGAGGAGCTGTTGCCCGACCCGGAGGTCGCGAAGCCGTTGCTGCGTCCGCTGCTGACGATGGGCAACCGCGAATTTCGCGAGAAGTTCGGAGCGGGCTCGGCATCTTGGCGAGGTCGCAAGCCGATTCAGCGTAATGCGCTTATCGCTTTAGGCAATTTCCGCGATGTCGAGTCGGTTCCTGACGTAGATGTCGTGTTGCGGGAAGACCCTCGTCCGGTATTGCGGGCTACTGCTGCTTGGGCGCTTGGTCGGATAGGTTCGATGGAGGCCATGGAATGTCTTCAAGCGGCCCAATCGAAAGAGCAGGATACAGAGGTGTTATTAGCCATCGAACGCGCTTTATCGGCTCCGAAATCGGACCGTACGCGTAAATAATTGGCTATTTCCGGGGAAATACGACGAAATTTAACGTAGTCAAAAGAAATGGTTATTCCTTGTTGAACGTGCGGCCTTTGCCATGAGGGATACACATCGGCGTACCGTACAAGGGATCAAGCATAATATCGCAACGGAGATGAAATACCGCTTCGATAAGCGAACTATCGACAATCTGTTCCGGTTTGCCCTCAGCATACACGGATCCGTCGCTGATAGCGACGATGTGATCCGCGTAGCGGCAAGCCAGATTAATGTCGTGGAGCACCATAACGATCGTGCGGTTGTCGCGAATGTTCAGATCGTACAACAAGTCAAGAATTTCGATCTGGTGGGCCATATCCAGATAAGTCGTTGGTTCATCCAACAGGATGATTCCCGTATCTTGGGCCAATGTCATGGCAATCCATGCCCGTTGCCGTTGTCCTCCGGATAGAGAGTCCACGGAACGTTCGGCGAACGCGCTCATTCCCGTGGAATCCAGCGCCGCCCTGACGCAGGCTTCGTCCTGCTCCGACCACTGCTGCAGCCAGCTTTGATAAGGGTAACGTCCTTGCTTGACGAGCTGCAGCACGGTCAGCCCTTCGGGCGCGGTCGGTCCTTGCGGCAGAATAGCCAGCTTCTTCGCCACTTCCTTAGTCGGATGCTTCGCAATATCCTCGCCATCAAGCAGGATCGATCCTTCGCGGGGCTTCAACAAGCGAGCCATCGAACGAAGCAATGTCGATTTACCGCAGCCGTTGCTGCCGATTAATACGGTTGTCTTGCCGATGGGAATCGATAATTCCAATTGCTCGAATATGTATTCATTATTGTAGGACAACGATAAACCCTTCGCTATTAAGCCTTCCATCACTCTTCATCCTTCCTTGGCGTTTCATGCCTAATTTGGTCAAACTCCCTATTATGCGTTTCGTTGGCGATATAACATATATAAGAAAAACGGTGCACCGATTGCCGCCGTAAAAACACCGGCTGCGATATCTTGCGGATAGAACGCGGTGCGGGCGACTAAATCCGCCAGCAATAAGATCATCGCTCCGAGCAATGCGCTTACGGGTAGGAGGCCGCCGAAGGCGGGGCCGACTAGTTTGCGGGCCATGTGGGGGGCCATCAAGCCTATGAATGAGATCGCACCACCTATTGCTACGGCCGATCCCGCAAGGGCAACGCTTAACAAAAGCAAGACGATACGTCCTCGCTGGACGTTGGAGCCGGCGCTGTTGGCTACGTCATCGCCTAGCGCTTGGACGTTCATATGGCGCGATAACAGCCACGTGAGGGGCAGTAGAATGCCTATCCAAGGTAGAAGCGTGAATACGTCCTTCGCCCATGATGTCCCGTAAATACTCCCGGTCATGAAGGTGACCGATTTAATGGCGAGCATGAACGGGCTGGAGATGATGAGCATATAGGAGAGCGATTTGAAGGCCGCGGATAATCCAGTGCCGATCAACACAAGCCGGATGGGGGCGACTCCATTTCGCCAAGCGAGCAAATAAAGGATACCGGTTACGACAAAAGCGCCGGTGATGGCCGCGACGGGCATCCATTGAATCGACAACTTATTCGTGAATAAGAAGAGGAACAGGACGGCTCCGAGTGATGCACCGTCCGTAATCCCCGTGACGTCGGGAGAAGCAAGCGGATTGCGGACAATCCCTTGCAGCACTGCCCCGGCAACGGCAAGGGAGGCGCCGACTAGCACGGCGATGACGATTCTCGGCAATCTTAGCTTCATTATGATGACGTTGTGCATCGGATCGCCTTGCCCGAAGAGCGAACGGACAACATCCCATGGGTTGATCCACAGGCTGCCGATTCCCGTGCTTAGAATCATGAGGGCGACGCATAGAATAGCTAGAATAATCGTGATGCGAATGACATTGCGGTCAACATGGAAGCTGGTCTTCGGTTGGCGAGTACGCCATGAAGTATATTTGCTCATCCGATGCGTCTCTCCTTCCGGGCGATATAGACGAAGAAAGGCACGCCCAGAATCGCAGTCATGACGCCAACGGGAATTTCGGTAGGCATGGCGATGTAACGCGAACCCAAATCCGCGGTGACAAGCAATAAAGCTCCGAGGACTGCGCTATACGGAATAATCCACCGGTAATCGCTACCTACGAGATAACGAACGATGTGGGGAATGATGATTCCTACGAATGCGATCGGGCCAGCCACTGCCACGCTCGCGCCGGCTAGCAGAATGACAGCGAGGGAAGCGGCTCCTTTAATCCGTATGGTGGACATGCCAAGTCCTTTAGCAACGCTATCGCCCATGGAAAGGACATTCATATGGTTCGATAGGAACAGCGCAACGATGAGGCCTGCCGCCATATAAGGAAGAACATTTAACAGCATGTCCATTTCCCGCCCGGCAACCGAGCCGACCATCCAGATGAGCACTTGATCGAACATTTTACCGTCCGATAACATGAAGCCTTGCGTGAGCGAGAAGAAAAAAGCGGCTATCGTCGCTCCTGCTAACGTAATCTTAATCGGCGTCATCCCATCCTTACCGACGCTGCCTAATATAAATACGATAACGCCGCTCACTGCCGCGCCTATTAAGGCTGTCCAAGTGAGCGATTGAAGGCTGCTCAGGTTGAGGATCGGGCCCGATGCAAGCACAACGAAGAATGCGGCCCCGGAATTAATGCCGAACGTGCTCGGGGAGGCGATCGGGTTACGGGTAATGACTTGCATAAGCACCCCGGCAACGGCTAAGCAAGCGCCGACGCATGCCGCGATTAATGCGCGAGGAACGCGGGTCATGCGAATGATCAAATGACTTTGGGATGCATCGTAATGGATAAACGAATCGACAACGGAAGAGATGGGGATATCCGCCACTCCGAATGCGATACTGCATAACATCGATAGGACTAATAGAAGCAAAAAAAAGATCAGTCCGAAGATTCTCATAGCGACCAGCTTTCTTGATGTAATAAGTTGTTAAGGATCCGGGGCGTCAATTGAATACTCTACTTGAGAAGTTTAGATGATGAGCTCTGCACTGTCAATGAGGATGAGAATCGTTCTCAGAATTGTTGACATTAGCGCACGAATCGAATAAATTAAGTAATGTCGTTGATAATGATTTTCAATCGCACAACATGATTATACTTAGGAGGATTAACAGAAATGAAAGCAAACGCAAGAAAACATTCCGCATGGTGGGGAATCGTGGTGCTCGTTATGGTCATGATGGTTACCGCTTGCGGCAACAACAATAAGAGTAACGGAAACGAAAGCAGCGCTCCCGCTGCATCCAATAGTTCATCGCCGGCCGGGGACAATTCAGCCGCCGGAACAGAGCGCGTCATCAAGCATGCGATGGGTGTAACGAAGATTAAGGGAACCCCTCAACGTATCGTGGTCCTGACCAATGAAGGGACGGAAGCTCTGCTCGCGCTTGGCGTGAAGCCGGTAGGAGCGGTAAAATCTTGGACGGGCTCGCCATGGTATGAGCACATTAAAGATCAAATGGATGGCGTAACGGAGCTTGGCGAAGAAGGACAGCCTAACTTGGAACTGATCGCAGGCTTGAAGCCGGATCTGATCATTGGTAACAAAATGCGCCATGAGAAAATTTATGAGCAATTGTCCGCGATTGCTCCGACCGTTGAATCCGAGACGTTGCGCGGAGAATGGAAAATTAACTTCAATCTATATGCCGATGCTCTGGACAAGTCGTCCGAAGGCGATAAACTGATTGCCGATTACGACGCAAGGATCGCGCAGTTTAAAGAGAAAGCCGGAGACAAGCTGAATGAAACCGTATCGGTTGTTCGATTCATGGGCGGCAAGACGCGCGTATACCATACGGACACGTTTACAGGCATTATTTTCAACCAAATCGGAATTGCACGGAATGCGATGACTTTGAACGCGAAGGATCAATTCGTGGATGAAATTACGAAAGAACGTCTGCCGGAGGCGGACGCGGATCGTCTCTTCTACTTCACTTACGAGACCGGAGACGGTAAAGCTTCGGAAACGGAGAAGGAATGGGTCAACGACCCGTTGTGGAAAAGCTTGAACGCCGTTAAGAACGGCAAGGTTTATAGAGTAGACGATGCCGTATGGAACACGGCTGGAGGCATTCTTGCGGCCAATCTCGTCATCGACGGATTGTACGAAATCTACGATGTGAAATAATGAATTCATACTCCTTCGCTTCCTTAATTAAGAGGAACGGAGGAGTTTTTATTTTTAGTCTGCGTACAGCATAAACTTAAGCGCCTAATTTGCCGAAATAATGCTTGTTACATCTTTAAACAAAGGCAGGAGTGGCACGAGATGAAATTAGTCGATATCGAGACGGTCGAACCGGGTCAAACACTGGGTAGAACGATCTTCTCCTCTAACGGACCGGTACTGCTCTCCAAGGGAGTACATTTAACCGTATATATGATCAGTACATTAAAGCGGATAGGCGTAACGACCATCTATATAGATGATCCGATGTACCGCGATATTTCGAGCGATGAGCTGCTCTCCGACGATACGAAACTGGCGGTCATTCACCAGATGTCCGAGATGTTCGAGTCGCTAAGGTCCGGGAAAGCCTTCAGTTCCAAAGCGATTGGCCAAACCGTGGACGACATGCTGGACGAAGTGTTGAGAAACCAAAACATTCTCATCCACCTGTCGGATATCCGCACGGCGGACAATGCCAGATTCCTGCATGCGATGAACGTATGCATGATGTCATCTCTGTTGGGGCTGAACATGGGCTTGAATATGATTCAGCTTAAGGAATTGGCAATCGGCGCCTTATTGCACGATATCGGCAAGATCGGCGCGCCGGAAGTACAGGAAGGCCGAATGCATCACTCATGGCGCGGATTCGATCTGCTGAAGAATAAACGCGAATATAGCTTGCTGATCGCTCACGTAGCCTTCCAGCATCATGAATTCGTGGACGGAACCGGGTTACCGCGAGGGTTGACGGGCGATGACATCCATACCTATGCGAAAATAGCGGCTGTCGCTAATATTTACGATAATATGATCTATCCGAACGACGATGAAGCGCCGTTAATGCCGCACGAAGCTTGCGAGCGGTTGAACGCAATGTCGGGTACGATGCTGGATCATGAAGTGTTGACCCAGTTCATGCGAATCGTATCGATCTACCCGAATGGAATATCCGTAAGGCTATCTAATCGCCAAATCGGAGTCGTCGTCAGCCAGCACCGAGGCTTGCCTGGAAGGCCAATCGTTCGCGTCATAGATAAGGATGGCGAAGACGCGGTTGGCTATGTCGAGATCGATTTGGCTCAACATCCGACGCTTTTCATAGAGGCTGTCTTATCTTAGTGCGGGAGACGGGTTTTTCCGTTTGCGCGCAAAGTTCGACCATGCTATCATAGTACAACAGCCCTGCTCAGACGCATCGTGGCGTTAGCGGGGTTTTATTATGAAAATTTCGGAGGCGCTGATTATGTGGTCCTATCTTATTCCGATCCTGACGTTAATCGTCGGCTTGGTCGTTGGATTTATCGTTGGGGTATTTTACTTGCGCTACCAAATGACGAAGATGCAGAATAATCCGGAAATGCTTCAGAAGATGGCTAAGCAAATGGGCTATAATATGAATAGCCAACAATTGGCGAAGGCTCAGCAAATGATGAAAAATCAGAACGCGGGCGGCGGAAATGCTAAGCCGACTCCCGGTGCCGGCCAAAACAGAAATAATCCAAAGTTTCGTAGATAGTAGGGGGAATGGTCATGGCGGGAGCCAAAGATTACTCCAATTCGGATGTGAGCCATAATCGTGAGAAGGTCGAATTCCACGTTCGGGAGATTCTGAAGCTGATCGGCGAAGATGTCGAGCGTGAGGGTTTGCTGGAAACGCCTGCACGGGTCACACGAATGTATGAGGAAATATTCGCCGGATACGCCGTCGATCCGAGGGACGTACTGGGCGTTACTTTCGACGAGCAGCATGAAGAGCTTGTCATCGTGAAGGATATCGTCTATTACAGCCAATGCGAGCATCATATGGCGCCTTTCTTCGGAATGGCTCATATCGGTTACATTCCTAGCGGGAAGATAGCCGGCTTGAGCAAGCTTGCTCGCTTAGTTGAAGCGGTGTCTAGACGTTTGCAGGTACAAGAAAGAATTACTTCGCAAATCGCGGACATTCTGGAAGAAGTGCTGCAGCCGCATGGCGTAATGGTCGTCGTCGAGGGAGAGCATCTGTGCATGTGCTCGCGAGGCGTGAAGAAACCTGGCAGCAAAACCGTTACATCGGCTGTTAGAGGCCAATTCCGACAAAGCTCGGCGCTCCGTTCGGAATTTCTGGAGCTGCTCAAGAGATAATGGAAGTTGCCGTCAACAACGTAGAAACGTCTGCGAATATCCGCAGACGTTTTTTTGCTGTATTAAAAAAGGAACGAAGTCACGTTCCGGCGGCTAAGGAATGCCGTTCCAACCAAAAGACCATAAGAAGTAAGCTAAATTGGTCATCTCCGTTGGAACGGTTTCTGGATTATGATGGTGGTACGCGCTTAATACAGCAGCATTATCATTGGAGGAATCTAAGATCATGTCCAGTCCGTCTAAGATTCGCATCGGCTTGATCGGTGCAGGAAATATCGGTAACGTGCATTTGCAGGAATTCGGTAAGCTGAAAGAAGAATGTGAATTCGTCGCGATTACGGACGCCTACTTGCCGCTCGCGGAGCAGAGAGCGAAGGAATACGGAATTCCCGTCGTATCGCCGACCCCGGAGGAGCTAATTCGCCGAGAAGACGTGGATGCGGTAATCGTTGCGGTTCCCAACCAAGCGCATGCTGCGTTGACCATATATGCTTTGGATCAAGGCAAACACGTGCTGGTAGAGAAACCGATGGGCCTTCATTCCGAGGCGGCCAAAGAAATCGTAAGAGCGCAGAAGCGCACGGGAAAAACGGTCATGGTAGCTCATCAGATGAGGTGGGAGCCGCTTTCCTTGCAAATCAAGGAGCAGATCGATCGCGGGGAGCTTGGCCGAATCTACACCGCCAAGACCGGCTGGTATCGCCGCAAGGGGATTCCGGGCTGGGGGACATGGTTTACCCGGCATGATCAGTCAGGCGGCGGACCATTAATCGATATCGGCGTCCATATGTTGGATTTGGCTTTCTTCCTCATGGGCGAACCGAAGCCGGTATCGGTATACGGATCCACCTACGCTGAGTTCGGCCCTCGGAAAAAAGGGATCGGTAACTGGGGCAAGCCGGATTGGAACGGAGTCTACGATGTAGAGGACTTAGCTACGGCGATCATCAAGATGGAGGATGGAACATCGCTGACTCTTGAAGTGAGTTGGGCTGTTCATATGGACACCGACAGCTCTCCTTTCCTTCACCTGATGGGTTCCGACGGCGGTGCCGTCTTGAGGGGCAGCGAGGGTAAATTCCTTACGGAGCGGTTCGACCAGACGGTTGACGTTCCGCTCGTAGCACCGACGGAAGATGAGGGCGCCCGCGTTCGCTTGAGCCGCCATTTCCTCGACTGCGTTCGCACGGGTAGAACGCCTTGGACTTCCGCGGAGACGGGATTGCGCAGTAACCTCATCATCGATGCCATCTACGAATCCTCCCGCAAGGGCGGCGAGGTAAAGCTAGATTGGAGCTTGTAAGCTGCGATAATCGATAGAGATAGGACCAAAAAACTCCAGGCGATCTGGAGTTTTTTTGGTTTGGGTCATAAACGAAAGATAATAGTTCAAAAGTCTCGAATTCTATGTTAATCCTGTTAATTATTGTCTGTTAATGTAAATTGCCAAAAGTTATAATTTTCCTCACATGTTATTTTAGAAGGAGCTGTTGTAGCTTGAGAATTCAAGCGGGTAAACGTCTTGTGTCATTTATTCTTTCCGTTCTAATCGTTCTTTCGACAATGAGCACGGCAGTATTTGCTACTGCCAAAGATCTAACTGGTCACTGGGCCAAAGGGACTATCGACCAAATGTTAGACGCAGGTACCGTCCAAGGATATTCGGATGGAACTTTTCGTCCTAACGCGCCGATTACCCGCAGCGAGTGGGTAAGTCTAATCAATAAAACTTTCAAAATCGACGAGCCTTCCGATAATCATTTCAGCGATCTGAATGAGAAAGCTTGGTATTACAAGGATATTGTTTCCGCAGTAGGAGCAGGATACGCCACGGGCTTTAAAGACGGGACATTTAAACCGTTGCAGCCCGTTAGCCGTCAAGAAGCGGCTGTCATGCTGTCGAAATTGCTAGTCTTAAACGATTCGTTATCCGCGACTCAATTCAGCGATGCCAAGGGAATCGCGAAATGGAGCAGCGGAGCAATCGGAGCCGTGGTCGACCAGCAAATCATGGTGGGCAGCAAAGGCCTCTTCCGACCGACCGACGTATTGACACGCGCCGAAGCTGTCGTTCTTCTGAACCGGCTTGCGAAAAAGAATCAAATCGTGTTCAAACAAGCCGGTACATACGGGACTGCAAGCCAAAAGGCTGTCCTTCGCAAAAACTTACTTATCGATGCGCCGGGTATTACTTTGCAGAACGTGGAAGTTAACGGCGATTTGGTGCTTGGCAAAGGGATCGGAGAAGGCGACGTCTTCCTGAAGAACGTCAAAGTAACCGGCAAAACGATCGTTCAAGGCGGGGGAGAGCATAGCGTTCATTTCGAGAACACGATTATGCTTACCGTAGTTGTTGATAAGGCTGACGGTACAGTCCGTATCGTCGTGGAAGGCGCCGCGCAAATCGCGGAATTCCAAATCCAATCGCCGGTACGGGTGGAGGCGGACAAAAATACGAAAGTCGACAGCGTGACTCTGTCCGAGAAGCTGCCGGAAGGGTCCCAGATTAACCTTGTGGGACAATTCGAAACGGTTAACGTATTGGCTAAGCATATCTCGATCGAAATTCCGTCAGGCTCTATCGGCGAGCTGAACGTAGGCAAGGATGCGGCGGATAGCTCGATCAAGCTAAACAAAGAGGCGCAAATCTTGTCCCTGATCATGAACGCGGCCACGAGCATTCTCGGAGAAGGCTCGATTACAGCCGCGCTCGTCAATGCTGCGGGCGTGACCATGGAGCAGAAGCCGACAGAGATTAAGCTTGGAACCGATGTGCCGAAAGACACGACGGTTAAAGTAGGCGGTTCATCGCAACCCGTTACTACGCCTGCGGCAGGCGGATCTTCCGGATCATCCGGATCGCCGGAGACGACGACTAGGCCGGAGGATCGGACGCCTCCAACGCTTAACATCTCTGCAACCGAGATTACTTCAGGCGATAAAATATCGGCTAAGAGTAACGAAAATGGCTATATTTATATGATGCCGTCCTCGGTTCCGGGACTGCTGATCGATTTGAATCTTGCAGCCCGTGACGGAGTCGGGAAGAAAGTATCCGTCGTTGCTAATCAAACCGTCGAGATCTCGACAACGAATTTCTTAGGCGGATTATATTATGTCGTCGCAGCGGATGTAGCCGGCAATGTGTCAGCCTTGCATCATGTGTACGTAATGGATTCGGAAAACTCTCCTCTTAACTTTACGGGGTTAAGCACGGGTGGCAGCAATACGCAAGCGTGGTTCACTTTTAATCGGGGTATCCTTAACAATCTGAACAATCTGGATCAACTCAAGGCGGCGCTTCGCTTCTCTTCGGACGGAGGGACAACGTTCCGGCCACTGGGAGCGAATGATACGATCAGATTATTTAACACCGCGCTCGAAGTTACTTTTGCTACTCCGTTTACCGGGAAAGACAATGTCCTTCAACTTGCGGCGAATTCATTGAAAGATTCGAACGGCGTTGTGTTAGATCGAATCATGACTAGCTGGACATTCGCGGCAGGAGCGTTATTCATCGCGAAGCCTCAAGCTTCGGTCCACTTAAACGACACGCTGAAATTTAAAGTCGATATGGCCGTTACCGTCTACCTCTCGCCTACAATATTAGGGGGAGGCTCTGGGGCCGATTTTGAACATCGCGTCGTTCTGAAGCAGGCGAAGAAGCTAATCGTCACGGAAGCAATGGTCGGTCAAGAGCTTGAGCTCTCCACCGCGGAATTGCCAGCGGGTATATACACTCTATATCTCTGGGGCGGCGATTCGGTGAAAGTCGATATCGACGTGACTCCGATACTGCAGCCTCATCAGATTACGGTTGCTAATGTCATAGGAGATCAGGATTCCGTAACCGTAACCGGGTTGGCAGAGGGCAGCATCGTTAAGGTATATCGTCAGTGGGAGGACACGGCGCCAATCGCGGCTAGCATTCCGGTTCCTGCCGGCCAAACTGCGGTCATTGTCAACGTGGGCCAATTGGGAATGGCAGCAGGATATCTTCTAGTAACCGTAACTGCTCCTCCGTACGGGGAGAGCGAGAAAGCCTATGTTACTTACTTAGACGAGTCGAACGCTCCAAACGCTCCTCTCTCGATAAAGAATGCCTATCTGGATAGCAATAATTCCGCCATCCATATCAATCTCAATCGAACGGCTACGAGCGATGTCGTTGATCTGAAATCCAATGTCCTTATGTCCACCGATGGAGGCGTAGTGTTCCTTCCGCTGGCAGCGGGAGACACCGTTTCTATTAACGGAGACCATATCACGGTTACTCTAGCGACTCAATTCCAAAGCCCGTTACTGAAGGTGAAGATTGTTGCTAACACGCTTAAGGACTCTGACGACAACATCCGATCCGAAGATTTAACAACAGGCTCGATAACCGTGAACCCGTTTTTCGTCGTGAAGCCTCAAGCTTCCGTTACTGCGGGAACGCAGATCAGTTTCTCGGTAAATACGCCGGGAACGGTTTACTTGGTTCCTACCGGAACGAACGGGGATCAGTCACAATTTGATCAAGCGGCGCTGCAAAAATTAACTGTAGGTGCAGCTCAAGTAGGCCAGACTGTTACTATGGATACGGCCAATATCGCTCCAGGAGTATATGCTGTACTGATTTGGAGCGGAGAATACCTTCAAATCGCGATTAATTAAACCATAAACAAAAAAGTGTTGGTATGGGGTAGGAACCCTGTACCAGCACTTTTTGTTGTTTCGTACTTAATAAGGAACCCATTGAATGGTCTTCGCTTTGGCGTATCGCTCGGCCACATAGGGCCAATTGACGACATTCCACCAGTCATTGATGTAGGCTGCGCGGTCATTCTGATGCTTCAAGTAGTAAGCATGCTCCCAGACGTCCAGAGGCAGCAGGGGAATAACGTCCCACTGCGACAGATTCTGATGCTTCTCCGCGGTCAAGAGCTCCAGCCGATGGCTGCGGGGACTCCATACTAGAATGGCCCAGCCTCCGCCTTCGACCTTGTTGGCGGCTTCCGTGAACTGCTTCTTGAACGCGTCGTAACTGCCGAAGCTTCTGTTGATTTCGTCCAATAGCGGACCCGTTGGTTTGCCTCCACCCCGGGGTGACATGACGTCCCAGAACAACGTATGCAAGTAATGTCCCGCACCGTTAAAGGCAAGCTCTCTTTCCCAGTGTTTCACCAAATCGAAGTCGCCTGTACTCCGCGCTTCTTCCAGCTTCTTCTCGGCTTTGTTCAACCCGTCGACGTAACTTTGATGATGTTTATCGTGATGGATTCTCATCGTTTTCTCGTCGATATAGGGTTCTAACGCTTTATAAGAGTAAGGAAGCGGAGGCAGCCTATGCCCTCCGATCGGAACGGGATTCCCGGTTGTCGACGGAGCGGCAACGCCATCTCCAGTCGGATCGGACCAAGAAACCCCCGGGCGGCTCTCGTCGTTTCCGTTATGGGCGGATTGCGGTTGCAGCTTTAAAGCACCGTCTGCGGGCTCCGGCCCGGCAAAGCCCTCCGGACTATCTTCGTTCGCTCCTTGCGGTTGCGATTGGGTCAAGTGGATAGCGCCGGCTCTCACGAGCTGCCCCATAATGCCTGCGGAGTATTCCGTCTGACGGTTAATATAGGCGAGCGAGAGCTCGCGGTTCTGCATGCCCGATAGCGCGAGACTATGTTCGGGAAGCATCTGCAGTTGACGGCTGAACTCTCTGGACTGCTCGAGCGATTCTTCCAACAGCGTGGGTACCAAGTTCGACCACTCCGGCGTTAAAGCGCGGGATGGCTCCTCTTCCAGAAGCGTTTTGTTTTGCTGCGCGTATTCCCGGGTGGTCTGGAATACTTTCTCCCAATCTGTCAGCCATTGAACGTAAGGGGGCTCCAGTGTTGGAACGATTGATCGTAGCATGTTTGCATGCTCCGATTCCTGCGCTTTCCAATAGCCGATTTCTTCTAACAGTTGAAGGGGCATAATATTGCCATAAACGGATGACATAAAGAACCTCCCCATGATCGCGATTGTCGAAGTAAACTTCGTACAAAGCGTATGCGGGAGGAGGGTTGTTTCATGCCATATTAATTGAAGCTTATGCGGATCCCTTTAATTGCACCGCTATAACGGATCCCGCTTTGTCTTCCGCAGGAGTGGCCAGCTTGGCTAATACATCCGAATGCACGTTATCCAAGAACGCTGTCGCACGTTGGACGTATTCTTGCGTATGAGTACGGTAGATCATTTCATGGATGGCGTCGGGAACGATCCATAGCCGGGATAGAGCATTCGTCTGCGCTTTGGCGACATTCTCGGACAAATACGTAGGGGCTTTGTCATCCGCAGTGCCATGGATCAGGAAAATCGGGAAATCGTATGCCGTTGACTGTACCTCCGCGGAAGGGAGTTGTTCCAGCCGGGCACCGCTCATCATCGGGAAAAATTGGCGGATAAGCGATAAAGATGGATATCTAGGCAGATCAGCATAATGTTTAATATTGAAATAAAGCGTATCGTCGTCAGGAAGAAAGGTGCTATCCAGAATCATGGCATCGACGGGTGCGCTTAGCAGAGCGGCTTGCAACGCAGTTCCGGCTCCCATGGAGAAGCCCCAAACGACCAGCTCTTGGGTTCCTTGCGCTCGTGCAAATTGGATGGCTCCGAGGAGTTGCTGCGATTCGATCTTGCCGCCTGTAGCTGGGGCAGGATGCGACTTGCTGGCAAATCCGTAATCGAACATAAGGACGTTATACTTCATTCCATGCAGAAGATCAGCCAGATCATACATAGGTACCCAGGTTTCTTCGCGATTAGCGCCATACCCATGGCTTAGTACGACCGTACGTTGGCTCGACTCGGCGGGAATCCACCAGCCATCCACTTGAATTCGATTATCCGCGCTTGCGAAGGTAACCTCCGAATAGGCGAGGTTTTTGGCGAGCATAGGGTTCGAAGCGAGAGCGGCGACGGGTGGATGGGAGAGCGCCCAAGCTACATAAGCATGGAAAGCGACGAATAGAAGGAGAAGGATACTAAAAACGACATAGCTCAGATGGAGGGAAACCCTTCCAAGCTTCTGGATCCGAGTGCGTTCAGAGGGATGGACCGGCGCCGGAATAGCTGTTCCCGAACCAACTAAAGGTAGGGGCGTCGACATGGTTGTCATAGGGGATCGCCTCGCTTCATGTAAGCACTCTAGAACACTAGTACTATCATCGTAGATTGAGGGACCTATAGCGTCAATGAGCCTGCGCGACTTGTAAATCGTACGTAATCAAATTGTAATAAAGCGCTTCCAACATTTACGCAAACTCTCGTTTGAGTTATACTGTGTGTAACATGGTTTCACTGGATGAAACAAAAGTTATGGGAGGGAAACGCTAGTGGAAGAAGAAAAACGAACGGTTCGCGCAGTGGAAAGAGCATTGGATGTTCTTCTTTGTTTTGCCTCGGGACAGGAATGGGGTTTAACGGAAATCGCCGGCCGCGTTGGTTTACATAAAAGCACCGTGTTTCGATTGCTCGCGACTTTGGAGGATAAAGGCTTCGTCACGCGCGTTCATACAACGGACAAGTACCGATTAGGCCTAAGCGTGCTAGAGCTGTCCGCTAACTTGTCGCGCTCGGACGATCCTTCCGTCGTCCTGCTTCCGGAAATGGAGCGATTAAGGGACCAATTAAGCGAGACGATCAGTCTGTACGTAAGAGATCGAGCTGAACGGGTGAGAATCCAAGCGGTGCAAAGCATGCAGGCGATTCGCCGCGTGGCGACGGTAGGGGCGCGTTTGCCGTTATCCGTCGGAGCCTCCAGCAAAGTGCTGTTGGCATTCGCGGATCCGGGTATCAGAGGCCTTGTGATGGCTGACCCGGCCTGGCCGGCCCAATTGGATCGCGGAGCATTCGGCAAGCAGTTAGACGATATCGTCGCGGCAGGTTATGCCACGAGCTACGAGGAAAGGGAACCTGGAGCGGCCGCGGTATCCGCGCCAATCTTCAACCGATCAGGAAAGCTGGTCGCGGCTCTATCTGTGTCGGGTCCTTCCAATCGATTAACACCGGATCGGATGCATGAATTTGCCCCGGCTATTATCGAAGCGGCACATCGCATGGGGACGATTCTGGGCTAAAGATGATAACATTGGAGAGGCGGAGACGCGGGTGAGCCAGGTTTGGAGCAGAATGTTGAAACAGGTCAGCGTGTTAGGACTTGCAGGGATACTAGCGTTCACGGGCCATGGTATAAAGTCCGTTTCGGCGGCATCGGACGACAGCAAGTCTATTGTGGACGTTGCGTTCGGAGTCTATCATAGCGTTGCGGCGGCAAAGGACGGAACGGTATGGTCTTGGGGAAATAATGCCTTCGGCCAACTCGGAATAGGGAAAGGGACTGCAGCCTCGCAAGCTCCCGTTAAAGTGACCGGGATCGATCATGTGATCGCCGTAGACGCCGGCAGTTATTATACGGCAGCGCTTCGGGAAGACGGAACTGTATGGGTGTGGGGATCTAACTTGGAAGGCGAACTCGGGGATGGAACTTATTCTGCACTAGGGCCGCCGGATAACACCGGAGGGAAGCGGATTGCCGATGACCGGAATGCTTACAAGCCTCAAGTGGTTCCTCAATTAACGGGTATTGTAGGAATAAGAGCAATGAGCAGGGGAACCGTCGCATGGGATCAGGCTGGCTCATTATGGAGCTGGGGAGATTCCTTAATGGGAAATCCCTATGCAGGCATGAGCGAGGAACATGAGAAGAAGAAACTGACGCCATCCCGCAATGAATCTTTCTCTAACGTTAAATCCGTAGCGGGAGCAGATTACGTGCTCTCGGTATTGAGCGGGGACGGTACGATTGAGATGCAGGGCTCTAACGGGTTCGGCCAGTTGGGGAATGGCGAGCGAAGCGATTCTTTTGGAACGGCTCATGTAGAGGGTCTCACGAACGTCTTGCGCGTAGAGACGACAGGCAGAACGACGATAGCCTATTTGAATGACGGTAAAGTGCTGGAATGGGGTCAAGCTTTATTGGAATCCAAAGGCTTGAATCCAACGGATCCTGCGACAATCAAACAAATTCCGGTGAATTTGAAACCGACGGCGACGAAGGAATTGCAAGGCTTCTCAGACATCCAGAGCACGATTTTCAGATTCGTGGAGCCTTCTTTCCTCGCTCTCAAGCCAGACGGTACCGTATGGACGCACGGAGATAATGCACAGGGACAGCTAGGCTTGTCAGGCATTAAAGAGAGGTACAGTTGGGGAAAAGTAGATGGCTTGCCTGCGATCGCTGCGATCAATGGACGGGGAGGCTCTTCCGCGGCGATCGGCAAAGATGGCAGCGTATGGACGTGGGGATATAACGCGAACGGTCAACTGGGTGACGGTACTACCGAGAAACGGTTCACTCCAATCGCCATCGGCGGTTTCGGAAACTCGCCGTCAATAGACAAGGCGGGCTACCAGCTTAGCGTAAACGGCAAGCCAGTCAAGCTATCCGTTGAGCCCGAGCTCAATCAGGGCACGGTTGTAATGCCGCTTACGCAAGCCGTAAAAGCCTATGGTGCGAAGCTGACGTGGGACAAGAATAAACAAACCGCGACGGTCACACGCGGGAAAAACAAAGTTGTCTTGAAGCGAAATAGCGTTCAGGGAACAGTGAACGGCAAAGCCGTCAAACTTCCAATCGCCACGCTAGCGAAGGGGGACGATTGGTTGTTAACCGCCGATTGGCTTGCAAAGCAGTTAGGCGGCACAGCTAAGCTGGATTCCGTGAAGCGGACGTTAGTCGTCGTCTTCCCTAAATAAGTTAAAGCCCTCGCGTTCGCGCGAGGGCTTTGTTGTCCGTTAGGCTTGTTATGTTATTTCATCCGATCTTTCACGCGCTTAGGAGCGATGGTTGAAGCTTTGCTGCCGAGCAGCTTCCAGTATTGCTGGTAATGGGCTTTGGCGGCGGATTTCTGCCCAAGCGTCCATTCCACATCGGCTAAGTTGATGTAAGCAACGGTACGAGTCGGAACGAGCTTGATCACGTTAGCGAGTATAGGTTTCGCTTCCTTGTTGCGTCCGGCAAGAGAAAGAAAATATCCGTAGTCGTTCAGAATTTCCACGTATGCGCCGAGACTAAGTTGTCTTTTATCGGCAGGGCTCGCTACAATATCGGACTTTTGCAACTTCCCGCTCTTATAGTCGTTTACGCCTACATACTGATGGAGACCGTATTCCAGGTAGCTGATCGCAGTTTTTATGTCTTTCTTTTGCACTTGCAGAGCCTGCTGATGGGCGAGCTTCAAAGCAGGTGTGGAGAGCGTATAGAAGCTCTCGTAAGCAGCTGGGTAGGAGACAGCATCGTGATTATATTGATCAATTAAGCCTTCAATATTTTTAGTTTGAATAAGCCGTTCCTTCACCTTGAAATATCGTTCGGTAGGATCATCGTAATCATGGGACACAACGTAAAAAGCATCTCCCGCCCATTCGAGCTCCACGTTTGATTCAAAGGCTGAGGAAGAAGCTTGGCTCCACACATGAATGTGGTTTTTTTCTGTTGAAAAGTCCAACTTGAAGGTGCCGAGAAACAGTTCTCCTTCGTCACTGCTCACTGCCCGATCCAGCAGCTTGATGTCAGAGGCATCTTCATTCGTGGTAACGAGGACGAGCTCTATCCAATCGTTGTTGTATACGAACGCGATGAACTGACGCGTATACCCTTTCGGGTAATTGCCTAGATCGACCTCGTAGAACGATTGATTCGTAACATAAGATGCATCCTCTTTGCTTAGTTGCAGGTTAACCTTGACGAATTGGAATAAAGGATCGAATAGGTTATGGCCGTCTTTCATTTCCGAAAGTCTAATGGGCTGAAAAGCCGTTTTTGAATCGGCAGCCGCTCCGGGAACAACTTGCAAATTTAAGAGAACGAATATTGCCAACGCGACAGCGATTGTCCATCTCTGTAGTTTTTTCACTGTAAAATAACCCGCCTTATGAATGAGATTAGCTGCCGCCAAATGTTACCACCGAACGACAAACCTGTCAAAAGGAAAAAGCCCTAGCTAGAATAAGCGTTCTGCTTCTCCAACTAGGGCTTGATGGATCGTTATTTCTTGGGTTCCAGCTTCTTGAGGAAATCAACGGCTTCTTTCAGCGTGGAAACTTGGACGAGCTTCGGCGATAATTTCAGGTCTTTGACCGTTTTCTCGGCGAGCACCCAATTACTCGGATCATTTTTGTTGTAGGGGACTAAGAAGTAATCCGCTTTCTCCCTGTCCGCCGCTATGAGCTTGTAATTAATGCCACCGATCTGTCCTACAGCGCCTTCCGCGCTGATCGTACCGGTACCGGCGATCTGGTAGCCTCTCGTGAGATCTTCCCCGGTGAGCTGGGCGATAATCTCAAGCGTCATCATTAATCCGGCCGAAGGTCCGCCGGTATCCGCGAAATCGAATTTGACCGGATCGGGAGGGGTAACTTTCAGGACGGTTTCGTTCTGGAAACCGATTCCGGTTCTACTCCCCGGGTTCATCGTAATTAGGGGAACCGTAGCTTCGAACTTCTCTTCGCCCCTCGTTCCAGATACGGTCACTTTATCTCCGGCTTTTTTCCCCGTTAAGTAACCTGATAGCTCTTTGGCGTTACTGATCGGCGTGCTATCGACTTGGGTAATAATGTCGCCTTCCTGCAAACCGCTCTCCCGTGCTTTCGATTCTGGCAACAAGGCGTAGACGATAACACCCTTCTCCTTCACATCGATAGGCTTATTCATCGCCGTATAAGCGGCGAGAAGGGCATTCTCCTCCGAACTATCGCGCATCCAAGCCAATAAGTTGCGGTAGGCTTTCATGTTCGTTGCGCCGCCGGTGGCCGCCTCCACGGACTTTACTTCCATTTTCGGATTGATCCGGGCATATATGATATCGAAAATATTGGGGTTCGAGTAGGTGGACACGGTCGTGAACAGCAGAGCGCCTTTCTCCTCAAGCTTGTGGCCGGTTTCTACCCGAGTATGGACGGATTCCGCGGATCCGGGTCCGTACAGCATATAGGGCCATGGCTTTAAGTAAGCAACCACGAATAGGAGGAATAGAAATCCGATCAGGAGGGGCAGCCAGTTGCGCCGTATCCAGCGTTTGTTGTTAGGTTTAGCGGTATTCATCCGGGCTAGCCTCCAGGTATGCGGTGTCGCATAGTGTGTGGAACTATTATAACGTATGAGAGCTGTTGGAAACAAAGCACGAGGGAAGAAAATTGAAAAAGCCCTCCATCCGAGGATGGAGGGCTTTGGGTAATCCAGAGCTTATTGCGCGGCAATCATCTGACGAAGCACGGTTTGCAGAATACCGCTGTTGCGGTAGTAGTCTACGTCAACCAACGAATCCAGACGAGCGATGGCTTGGAAATCGAACGTTGTGCCATCTTCGCGTTTAACGGTTACGTCAACCAGTTGTCCAGGAGTTACGTCGTTGGACAAGCCGTTGATTTCGAACGTTTCGCGTCCGGTAATGCCGAGCGTTTTCCAGCTTTGTCCGGCAGGGAATTGCAACGGTAGCACGCCCATGCCAACGAGGTTGGAACGGTGAATACGCTCGAAGCTTTCCGCGATGACCGCTTTTACGCCTAACAGGAACGTACCTTTAGCCGCCCAGTCGCGGGAGCTTCCGGTACCGTATTCTTTACCGGCGATAACGATCAAATTCGTGTTGCTGTCTTGATATTTCATCGAAGCGTCGTAGATAGACATCACTTCTTCAGTCGGAAGATAAGTCGTTACGCCGCCTTCAGTGCCAGGAGCCACTTGGTTCCGGATGCGGATGTTAGCGAAAGTACCTCTCATCATGACTTCGTGATGTCCGCGACGGGAACCGTAAGAGTTGAAGTCTTCTTTTTTCACGCCGTGCTCAAGCAAGTATTTACCTGCAGGGCTGTCTGCTTTGATGTTACCGGCAGGGGAGATATGGTCCGTCGTAACGGAATCGCCCATGAGAGCAAGCACGCGAGCGCCCTTGATGTTGTTGATGTCGCCAGCTTCAGGAGCAAGATCCTTGAAGAACGGCGGGTTCGCGATGTAAGTGGATTTGTCGTCCCACTCGTACAGCTCGCCTTCCGGTACAGGGATTTTGTTCCATTGTTCGTTTTGCGTAAATACGTTCTCGTATTTGGCGCGGAACATAGCCGGCGTAAGCGAAGCGGCAACCGCTTGTTGAATTTCTTCGTTGGTTGGCCAAATGTCTTTCAGGTATACCGGTTGGTTATTCGCGTCGAATCCGATCGGATCATTCGTAAGATCGATATTAACCGTTCCAGCTAGCGCGTAAGCGACAACAAGCGGCGGAGATGCCAAGTAGTTCGCTTTAACTTGCGCATGCACGCGGCCTTCGAAGTTACGGTTACCGGAAATAACGGCAGCAACGGCCAGATCGTTATCCGCGATCGCTGTGCTGACTTCGTCCGGCAACGGACCGGAGTTACCGATACAAGTTGCGCAACCATAACCTGCTACGTAGAAGCCGAGCTTCTCAAGGTATGGTAAGAGGCCTGCATTGATCAGATAGTCGGTTACGACGAGAGAACCTGGAGTCAGGGAGCTCTTCACGTAAGCCGGCTTAGTTAATCCGCGTTCTACGGCTTTCTTGGCGACGAGGCCAGCGCCGATCATAACGCTTGGGTTGGAAGTATTCGTACAGCTTGTGATAGCGGCAATAACAACTGCCCCCGTGCTAAGCTTGGTTTGCGCACCGTTAGGATGCTTAACGTCAACCGATTGCTCGATTTGGGCGTCGGTCAAGCCGAAGCCGCCTTTCTCGATCGGCGTACGAATGCTTTCGTTGAACGATTGTTTCATAGCCGTCAGCTCTACGCGGTCTTGAGGACGCTTAGGGCCTGCCAAACTAGGAACGATCGTGGACAAGTCTAGCTCCATAACTTCGGTGAAGACCGGATCCGGAGTTGCATCGGTACGGAACATGTCTTGCGCTTTATAGTAAGCTTCAACGAGCTCGATCTGGCTTTCTTCGCGGCCAGTCAGTCTCATGTAGTTCAACGTTTCGCTATCGACTGGGAAGAAGCCGATCGTCGCGCCGTATTCAGGAGCCATATTCGCTACGGTTGCACGGTCAGCTAGGCTGATGTTGGACAAGCCGGAGCCGAAAAATTCCACGAACTTGCCGACAACGCCTTTTTTCCGCAGGATTTGGGTAACGGTCAAAGCAAGGTCAGTCGCCGTAGCGCCTTCAGCAAGCTTGCCGGTTAGTTTGAATCCAACGACTTCCGGCATGACGAAGTAAAGCGGTTGTCCGAGCATACCTGCTTCGGCTTCGATACCGCCTACGCCCCAGCCGACAACGCCAAGTCCGTTGATCATCGTCGTATGGGAATCCGTACCCACTAGGGAATCCGGATAAACTTCGGTTACGCCGTCTTTCGATTTCGTTGCGGCAACGGATGCCAGGTACTCCAAGTTAACTTGGTGAACGATACCTGTGGCCGGCGGAACGGCACGGAAGTTGTTGAATGCCGTTTGTGCCCAGCGAAGGAAGCGATAACGCTCTTCGTTACGCTCGAACTCAACGTCCATGTTGTATTGCAGCGCATCAGCAGTACCGAACGCGTCAACCATGACGGAGTGGTCGATAACGAGATCGACGGGAACGAGCGGATTGATCTGCTTCGGATCGCCGCCGGCTTGTTTAACCGTTTCGCGCATAGCTGCCAAGTCGACAACGACGGGAACGCCCGTGAAATCTTGCAGAACGATACGCGCAGGGATGAACGGAATTTCTTTGTCTTCGCGGCCTTGCGTCCACTTAGCCAATTGTTTCACGTGCTCTTCCGTAATGCCGCGTCCGTCGAATTGGCGGATCGCTGCCTCGAGCAATACTTTAATGGAGAACGGGAGCTTGGACACGGGGCCTAAGCCTTGCTCTTCCAATGCTTGCAAGCGGTAGTAACGGTACGATTGACCTGATGACTGCAGTTGTTCCTGTACTTGATAAGGTAATTTGGACAAGTGTGTAGCCTCCTAGATTCGTATCCTTAATCAAATTCGTATTTCGTGAGGTCGCATTTCCAGATCACCAGAAAAAGTGTTTAGTGATCGTCGGGTTTCATCTGGTGAAACGCGATTTCAAAAATACTCTATGCCCTAAGTATACTCTGTTGTCTCTTCTCCGTAAAGCGGTTTTGAGGGATATCGGGGTCCAATTCGTGGCTAAACCGCAAATTTTCATTTCATTAGAATGCCGCACGACCTTAGGTTTTCATCCGTTACAGAGGAATGGCATGGAATGGAAAAATCGATCATAGGATGAAGTGGCGTAATCTGGAGCCGACTGACTGCGAATCGTCATGGGAGGGATACTCGATGCCCAGCGAAGATAATGAATGGAAACAAGCCTTATTCGGGTACGTTAGCACGATTAATGAAGCCGCATTGCATACGGATGTGCGTAAACTGCGCGATATTTCGGACCGGGAGCATCGTGAGAGGTTGTCCCAACGTTTGCGGTTAACGGCAACACGGGAAGCAAAATGGGCGATCAAGCCGGTACGAAGCGAAATGCGTGCACGAATTGAGCGGCACCAAGCTGTGCGGGGCGAAGTTGTCGCGGATATTTCCATCCACCTGGTTCGTTCCATGGAACAAAGAAATCAGCCATGGACGGAAGAACGGGTAGAGAAGGAGAGGATCCGTTTCGTGCGCGCTGGTAAGAGCTGGAGAGTCGTTTCCATTAAGCCAATCGCTATGGAAAGACCGGCGGATATATATTTGTTAGAGGAAGATGATGTGCACGATCAATGGGACGGTGAGAGGAAAAGCGCTCTTACCCCATCGGCGCCGTACATGAACCCTCAAGCGCTGTACGGTTTCAAATCGAGAGTATATGCAGGGTCCTCTCCTGACATCGAGTATGGTTATGGAGTCGCGATTTCGGGGAGAGGGAAACCTTATTTGCGGGAAGCTGCGGTCGCGTATGCCGAAAGATGGTGGAACGAGCCGAACGCCGCTTACGAGAATTTCGAGGTCAATTGCACGAACTATGTGTCTCAATGTTTCTTTGCAGGCGGAGCGCCTATGAATTATACTGGGAGAAGGCCATCGGGCTGGTGGTATAAGGGCTACGCTAACAAAGATGAAATGTGGAGCTACAGTTGGGCCGTAGCCAACAGTTTGAAACATTACATGGGAAATCCGCGCGCATGGGGGCTGCGGGCTGAAGCCGTTTCCGGACCGGAAGCGCTAAAGCTCGGAGATGTCATCTGCTATGATTGGGAAGGCAATGGCCGCGTTGGCCACAATACGATCGTAACCGCATTTACACCCGAAGGCATGCCGCTCGTTAACGCGAATACGGTCAGCAGTCGCCACCGGTTTTGGGATTACAAAGATTCGTACGCGTGGACGGAGAATACCCGGTATCACTTTTACCGCATCGCCGATGAGTTTTGAACCTACTTGAGATTACGTGGCGGCTCTTCCTATTTGATTCGATCGGATTGGATGGAGTAGTGTGCCGTGAGCGGTAATGTCATACGAAGCCGGAGGTAAATGACGTTATGGAAAACAAAATAAGAGTCGGACTCGTGTATGGCGGGCGATCGGGCGAGCATCAAGTATCGCTGCAGACCGCATTGGCCGTATTGAAGGCGTTCGATTATGACAAATACGAACTTATTCCTTTTTATATTACCCCTAAAGGACAATGGAGATCCGGAGCTTTGCTAAGCGCTCCGCCTTCAGCGGTGGCGGAATTGCAATTTGCGCCAACCCAAGGTAAGGACGGCGAGGGAGAAGATAGTGAAGCGGCTTCTATTTCCGGCAAAGCTCTGTTGCCCGTGCTGCAAGGCATGTCGGAGAGGGTGCTAGCCGAAGGATCGGCCGTGAACGACGGTAGAACAATCGATGTCATGCTTCCGCTTCTTCACGGAACTTTCGGAGAAGACGGCACGATCCAGGGGTTGTTCGAGATGGCGGGTCTGCCTTATGTGGGAGCGGGAGTATTGGCTTCCTCCGTCGGAATGGACAAGGTAGCGATGAAAACGATGTTCGCGCAGGAAGGCTTGCCTCAAGTGGGCTATCGTCATTTCATTCGTTTTGATTGGAAAAAAAATCGAGAACGGTGCTTGGCGAACGTCGAAGAGTTAGGATATCCCTGCTTCGTGAAGCCGGCGAATTTGGGCTCCAGCGTAGGGGTGTCCAAAGCACGCGATCGTGCGGAGTTGGTAGCGGCTATAGAAGAAGCATTGCGTTATGATCGCAAGGTCATCGTTGAGGAGTTCGTCGACGCGCGGGAGATCGAAGTCAGCGTGCTCGGGAACGACGATCCGCGTGCTTCGGTTCCTGGCGAAATTTGCAGCTCTAACGAATTTTACGATTATAAAGCTAAATATATTGACGGCAAATCGGCAATGGTCATTCCGGCAGAGATATCACCGGAAGTAACCGAGTCGGTACGTGCCATGGCCATCCGAGCTTTCCGTTCGATTGACGGTTCCGGGTTATGCCGTGCCGATTTCTTCCTGCGTCGGAGCGATGGCGCTTTGTTCATTAATGAAGTAAATACGCTTCCTGGCTTTACGCCATTCAGCATGTATCCGCTTATGTGGAAAGAATCGGGAGTTTCTTACCGCGAGCTGTTGGACACGTTAATCCAACTTGCTCTAGAACGCCATGAGGAACGTCAATCGATCGATTACGGCGGCTGGGAATAAATTGATCTTCAATTTAGAAATAGCGGTGCTGAGCACCGCTATTTTGCGCTCAACCGGACAATGAGTCGAAGCCGAAGCTAGCGGAGCTGAGCTAGGTGCGTGCGGCGGCACTAATGTGTACACCGAGCCGACTTTGGAGGAAATAAGCACGTATGGCGGCGCTAATGTGTTCCCCGAGCCGACTCAGGTGGAAATAAGCACGTATGGCAGCGCTAATGTGCTCCCGGAGCCAACTTTGGAGGAAATAAGCACGCGAGGCGGCGCTAATGTGCACACCGAGTCGACTCAGGTGGAAATAAGCACGCGAGGCGGCATTAATGTGATGACCGAGCCGACTCAGGTGGAAATAAGCACGCGAGGCGGCACTAATGTGTACACCGAGCCGACTCAGGTGGAAATAAGCACGCGAGGCGGCGCTAATGTGCTCCCCGAGTCGACTTAGGCGGAAATAAGCACGCGAGGCGGCACTATTTGCTTAAACGGTAGCTACTGACTCGCAGGTCACCACTAGCGGGCTCAATGATGCCTTTCTCCACTAACCCGATTAGTTGGTGTCGCACGAACGTCTTCTTTTTGCCCAGACAACGACATACCATGGTTACCGTAATCGGATTTGCAGAACGCGTGGCTAGACGTATGATTTCTCGTTGGTATAGAGATAACTCGTGCGCATTTGATTCGTCTTCACCATACCAAATTTGCAGCATCCTTCGGATGTGCTTTTGGCATGCTTGCGGGTTATCCTTCAACTTGTCGATGGAGAAGCGCAAAATGTTCCATCCCGCTAGAACGATCTCGTTCTGTCGATCTAGCCCTCGGGAGAATGTGCCTCGATCGGCGTCGCGCGCATGAGAGCTGAAGCTATCGGATTCCAGGCACGTAGGTTTGGGCAGGCGAAGATAAGCGTAATCCATAAAATAATAGTTGCCATCCGGATCAACAAATTCATATTCGGGATGCAGATCGTCCAGACTTTGGACGACGGGCCACCAGGCTTGTTCTAATAGAAGTTTCTCACCGAAACCATGGCGTTCTTTCAATCTGCGTAGTCGTTCCCCGGTGCTCTGAGCGATATGTTTGTTTAACCAGCTGCGATATTCCGACTCATAACGATTCAACCGATTCCCTCCTTGGGCATAAAAATAACCGCCCCGATCCCGGAAGTGGGTCAGAGGCGGTGTGCTTCACGCGCGTTAGCATGATCATAACCCAGTTGTACGTAACTGTCACTAGATTAGATTGTCGTAACGACTCCAGATCGCCGACATGCACAGCCTAGGAACAAAATAATCCACGTGAATGTGGAAAACCACGTGTGGAAAACCCGAAGCGGAAACAAGATCGGAGCAGTTACGCACATGTGGACAACGGATTCGATCGACGGCTGCTCATACACACAATCCCCAATTCATGCACAAGCTACGCACAATTCGAGAGAATGGACTAGCCGATTCGGAACGGATATCACCAAATAGAGTCGTAAACCCCTCTTAAACAAAGCATAAACGTTAATCATCAACAAGCTGTTCACATGTTCGGGACAATTCGTATATAAATCGTGTATTTATCGGCATCTATACACATGTGGATAGATGCGAGGTTTAAGCCCGTAACCTTCGAGAAAACCATAGTGTGTGGACAACGAGATGGGATTAACGATAAGAAATCGGCTCCACCAATAATGAAGGAACGTCCTTCCGGGACTTCCTTTCTCTATCCACCTTTTCCTAAGTATGGACAGAGGGGTATAATGGATTCCAGAACAACGTTATTCAATCGCAAAGCGATGCGTGAGCAATAGGCATGCCAATGCCTTGTAAAATAAGAGGAGGAATTTTAGTGGGTTTTCAAACGGAGTTTAATTCGGTATGCAAATTCAAGTCCGAACAGGAACTGTACGAATTACTTGAATACGGCCGTGGCAAAATGGTAAAAAAGCAATTTCGCGTATTTCCGACGGGGCAGAAAGTGATCGCCTACACGCCCGATAATCAAGCGGTTGCTATCGTACGGATCGTAGCTTCCATTGCGGAAATCAATTTTCAAGGCGAAGAAGTGACCCAAGTGGAGATGGAGCTCGTTCGCAGGCTGACAGAAGAGGAAGCGCGTGTCCAAACTGCGCTCGCACATGAAATGTTCTTCGGAGAGCAATCCTAATACCCTTAAAGCATTCGCACCGGGGGCTGAGTAAACATGATCGTACGTCTAGGATACGTGGCAATGTCGGTTGAACTGGAAGATGCCTCCCCATCCAAGACGATGACGATGGCAAGTTTCTCGAAATTGTCCGACCGCGAGGGGGGCTTGCGTCGCCTTGAACGCCTGGCGGAACAAAATTTGCACAATACGTTGAGGCTGTTGAAGCATAACCGATATATGGGAGTGCAAGTATACCGGATGACCTCCAAGCTGATTCCGCTTGCCACGCATGAGGAATTACAGGATTGGGATCCATACCCCGCTTTGGCGAACGCGTTCGCCGAAGTCGGGGCTTTTATACGTGAGCATAACATGCGGGTGTCCTTCCATCCCGATCATTTTACGGTGCTGAGTACTCCGCGGCCTGAAGTACTGCGTAACTCGGTTAAAGATCTTAATTACCATGTGCGCTTACTGGAAGCGATGGGCTTAGACGAACGGGCGCTAAATAACATTCATGTCGGCGGCAGTTACGGAGATAAGGAAAAGTCGGCGCTCAGATTCATTGACCAGTTCCAAACGATCGAGAAGCGTATATGCGACAGAATTACATTGGAGAATGACGATAAAACATTCACTGCCAAGGAGACGCTCAGCATTGCGGAGGAAGTGAAGGTTCCGATGGTGTTGGACATTCATCATCATGCCGTGAATCCCGGAAACGAGCTTATGGAGGAACTATGGCCTAGAATTTTGCGAACTTGGAGCCTATTCCCTTGGAATGTTAAGCATGCGAATACTCCGATAGTCCTCCCGCCCAAAATTCATGTATCGAGTCCCAAGAGCTTGTCCGATCCGCGCGGGCATGCCGAATATGTCGAGATAGAGCCTTTGCTTAAGTTTCTGTCGAATATCGCAGGTTCAACGCCCGCAATTGACGTCATGATCGAAGCTAAGAAAAAAGATGGAGCTTTACTGAAACTAATGGATGATTTCCGAGCTCTGGAAGCTTCGGGAGAGCCTGTTCGCGTCATTGACGGAGGAAGCTTGGAATGGCTCTAGTGAAAACGCCTCCACAACGTGTCCGAATCTAGCGATTTCGCTGTTGCATTCGCTATAAAAATAAGTTACGTTGGACAAAGAAGGGTGTTGTGTCAACGGTTGGAGACACGATAGCAGCCTTACTTGTGACGAGGGGGATTTCCACGTAATGAATGGATTATTGAAAGGAAAGAACATCGTGGTCATGGGGGTTGCCAACGAGCGCAGCATCGCCTGGGCCATTGCCCAATCGCTTGCCTCCCAAGGTGCGCGTCTTGTGTTTACATACGAGAACGAGCGGGTAGAAGAGAGAGTTAAGAAGCTCGCGAACACGATCGAAGGTTCTCTGACTTTGCAATGCAATGTGTCTTCCGACGAGGATATCGAGACGTTAGCGGCTCGCTTGAAGGAAGAAGTAGGCGTGCTTCACGGCCTTGCGCACTGCATTGCATTCGCCAAGTCGGAAGAGCTGGACGGTTTGTACGTGGATACGTCACGTCCGGGATTCGCTCTGGCGCATGACGTTAGCGTATACTCTTTAACGGCGGTAGCCCAAAGGCTGCATCCGTTGATGACCGAAGGCGGCAGCATCGTGACTCTAACCTACCTGGGAGCGGAACGTTCGCTGCCTAATTATAACGTGATGGGCGTTGCCAAGGCGGCACTCGAAGCTTCGGTTCGCTATTTGGCGAGCGATTTGGGTCCGCAAGATATCCGCGTCAATGCGATATCCGCCGGTCCGATCCGTACGCTGGCAGCTAAAGGCATTGCGGGCTTCAATACGATATTGAAGCAAGTGGAGGAGAAGGCTCCCCTTCGCCGGAACACGGAAGCTTCCGATGTCGGCGATACCGCTTTGTTCTTGATGAGCCCGTGGGCTCGCGGCATTACGGGCGAAGTGCTTCATGTGGATAACGGGTATAGTACCGTAGGTATTTAACCGGTTACGAATAGAGGGTGCGGGGCAATGTTATCGTGCCTGGTTAATCAAAACGGCTGTCTATTAAGTCACTGCGACTTAGTAGACAGCCGTATTTGTATAGGATCAGTATTCCACGTTAAGCGGATAGTGATAGAAGTGGCTGCCCGGCACGGAGTGGACCCGGAATATGCCATTGGAATAATCCCGGTTATCGTATTTGGCCACGTATTTGACGTCCTTGTTATAGTAATCCATATAGTTCTCGATGTAAGGAAATTTCCTGACTACGTCGGAATGGGGCTTGGAGGCGCTAAAGTGCACAGGCGCGACGCCGTAGCCATCCAGCGAGAAAACGCCGGCAGTCGACTCGTTAAGGCGGAAAAACTTACGGACGGCATTGCTGGAGTATGAATCATAATCTATGACGCTTACCGAAAGCAACTTTACTCCGAGTATTTTCCTGTATTTGATGGCCAAGTCCATCTTCTGGCGGAATGATTTCGTAAACACGCTCGGATCATTAGGATTCGTTATGTCGGTAGGTTGCAGCATGTCCTCCAGCAAATAATAATCGTTGACACCGAGGGCCGTTTTGTCGCCTTTGGGGTTATAGCCCGCCTGAACGGCGCTGCTCATAACGTCTTCGGGGCGCCACGCGTTAATAAAAGCAGGCATCTTCAACTTATGAATGTATTGAACGGCTTCGTTGAGCCTCGTTCGACTGACTTTGTAATCATAACCTGCATCATCCAAGAAAATGCCATTGGCGCCTGTCGCCTTCCATAGATTGATTCTATTATTAATTTCCCCCATCTTCAAATTTTGAGTGGTAACCCCAAGATCCACATAACCGAATATCTTGATATCCGGCTTTAGTTCTATTAGCTTCTGAATGACCTGAACGGTAGATTCATGTTGGTTTTCATCGGGTAACTCAAGTCCATCTCCGAACACTACATAATCGTATTCGCTGAATACTTTTGCGGCTTTCTCCGGATTCCATAAATCATTGACTCCACTAGGAGTACCATAATAGATGAGCAATCGATAGTTTTGAGGGATGTTTGGCGCGGCTGCGGACGCGGACGCATCGGTCGTGAATAGAAGCATACAGGTAATGAAAGCGAATAATGTGATGTTCATCCTCTTAAATAATGCGGAAACGTTCCACATAAGGCATCCCTCATCCTCTCTATCCGAATGTGTTTTCTTGGTGTCGAATAATGACCTAAAATTAACTACTATGGTTTTTATCTTATCAAAATGTAAACTTTTGTTCATGTTTTTGTTGAATATATGTAAAAATTGTGTTTAAAAATCGAATTATGCAATTGCTAAAATTAGACAGTTAGGAATACAATGGAATTATGTGATTGTAAAATCATGGATGATTACTTTTAGTTGGAGGGTTATTATTGAATGTAATCATTACTGGTGGTTACGGTTTTATTGGTTCATTCGTGGCGGAACGATTCTATAAAGAGGGGCATCAGATTTATATTATAGATAATTTGTCATCCGGTCAAAAATCAAACGTGTCAATTCCTCATAAATTTTACCACATGAGCGCCCATGATCTGAATTGCGAACAAGTGTTTCAAAGTATTTCCCCGGATGTTGTCGTTCATCTAGCTGCCCAAGTAGATGTGGTAACCTCTGTGAAAAAACCGCATGCGGATACGCAATCCAACATCCTCGGACTAGTCAACATTTTAAGATGCGCGCATAAAACAAAAGCCAAAAAATTTATTTTCGCTTCTTCTGCTGCCGTTTACGGCCCTTATGATGAAGTATCCCTGAAAGAAGACTTACTTTGCAGCCCGGTTTCCCCCTATGGCATTAACAAATATCTCGGTGAATATTACTGCGCGAAATGGATGGAGCTCTACGGGCTCCAAACTTTATGTTTCCGTTTTTCCAACGTATATGGACCCAGGCAAGGCAGCAAGGGCGAAGGCGGAGTCGTCTCTATATTCATGGAACGGATTCGGGATGGCAAAGAGCTTAACGTCTATGGCGACGGGCGACAGACTAGGGACTTCATCTACGTCGAGGACATTGTCGATGGCATATACAGGGGGGCTAACAGCGAAGAAGTAACGGGCGTCTACAATCTTTCGACCAATACGGAGACTAGCGTTAATCAACTTATCGAAATTATCGGCAATCTGCAAGAGCCCGGGAAAGTGATCTACCATGATAGCCGGCCTGGCGACATCTATCGTTCCAGCTTGGATAATACGAGAGTAAAACGGGACCTGGATTGGGTGCCGATCTACACTATTCAAAATGGTCTAACGAAGACATATGAATGGTTTATGGAATCGATTGCGCAAAAGCAAGGAAAGAAGGAAGAGGCGAAGGAAAGAAAAGAGAAAGGGGCTATAAACTGGTGGCCTCGTCTTCGGCCTTATTTTGAAAACTTAGCCGTTTTTGCAATCGTCGCCCTATTATCCTTGTATGGCCCTGCGGTTCTCAAATATGAAGATATGGAAGACTTCAAAATTATCTATATTATTCTGCTCGGTATATTCTATGGAACGAAACAATCCGTGCTAGCCGCCGTTCTATCGACTGGACTTTATTTTTATTCTAGTTTAGGGAATGGACGGGAATGGATATCGCTTCTGTATGATCCGGAGGCTCTCTTTGTTATTGCCATGTACATGTTCGTCAGCCTGATCGTAGGTTTCGTATCGGACAAAAGCCGCCGAGATTATTCGCAAGTTAGCAACGAGCTTCTAGCGGTCAACGAGAAGTACGTGTTCCTCAAAAAAATCAATGCGGATAACCAGAAGGTAAAAGAAGAGCTTCAACGCCGCTTAATAAACAGCAAAGATAGCATCGGCCGTATCCACGGCATTATCAAAGCGTTAGAGAGCATGGAGCCGGAGGAAATCGTAATCTCTTCCGTAAGCGTACTCTCGAATTTGATGGAAACGGACAAGATATCCGTATATTCCGTTAACGATTCCGATTTTCTTCGGATGATGATTAAATCGAACGCCGTCAACTTTAATCTTCCTAAGACGATCCGGTTGTCGGAGTATCCGCACTTTCAAGAAGTCGTAAGCAGCGGCAAGCTCTTCGTGAATAAAGCAATGGACCTTAGTTTGCCGATGCTGGCGGCACCGATCTGCCACGAAGGTAAAGTCGTAGCTCTGGTATCTTTGCATGAGCCTTCTTTTGATAAATTGAATATGCATTACGAAAATTTGTTCAAAGTTACTATCGATATGATAGCGGGCTCTCTCTCCCGGGCGTTTCGATATGTCGGGGCTACCCGCAACGAAAGGTATGTGGACGAGACCAGAGTGTTGTCCCCGGCGTTCTTCGAGCAGGTGCTGCAGATCCGAATTTCCGCGAAGCAGCAATACAACACGGACTTTGTGCTTTTGGACATCGATAGCTCGAATCAAAGCGTGACTATGCTGGCCAATCAGATATCGGGAAATCTGCGTGAATCGGACTCGCTGGGCATTATCAAGGAGCGGTTGGTGCTCCTTCTCTCTAATTCGAATACCGTTGAGGCCGATTCCGTCATCCAGCGGCTAAACAAACGCGGAATTATGGCTACTATTATTGACGAGGATCAAGTCTATGCTTGAGCAAGCACTGATAATCTATTATGCGCTATCGGCTGTTTATATCGTGATTTGCGTGAAGTGGAAGTTAAGCGCCCCAATGTTAACAATCATGGTTTGTTTGTTTTTACCAATGATTGGTTTGCTCTTAATCTTGTTGCGCGGTCTAGTATCGAGGGGCACTGAGTTGCCGGACAATCGCTTCCATGAGCTGATCAACGGATTCGAGCAAGAGGGGCGGTATTTAGGCAGGCCGGACGTTGCGAAGGAAACGAACTTGGTTCCGTTGGAAGAAGCTTTAGTCGTGAACGACCTTGCGACCAGAAGGCGGATACTACTTGACGTGTTGAAGGAAGACATCGATGAGAAATATATTCCGATGCTTGAGCAAGCCGTAAATAACGAGGATACGGAAACCTCTCATTATGCCGTAACGGCCGTTATCGAGATCAAGCGGAAATTGTTGCTCTCCATTCAGAAGTGGTCGGTGCAATACGAAAACAATAACAGCGATCTTAACGTGTTGCTCTCCTACTCGCAAGCGGTGAAGAAGTACATGGTAAGCGGATTTATGGATAACCGCATGCAACTGACTTATCGATTGACTTACGTGAAGCTGCTCGATCAGCTCATTCATTCGGAGATATGTAGTCCAGCGCTGTTCATGGAGAAAATAAATACGGAAATCGATTTAGGGCACTTGGATGAAGCATTGAACGTGAGCAGGCTATTCCTAGAACGTTTTCCGGAAAGTGAAGAAGCTTATTTAACCGCATTAAAAGTATACTACCTCCTAAAGATGAAGGAGCTTTTCTCCCAGACGCTGGAAGCACTGAAACAATCAAAAATTCGCGTGTCCAATTATGGATTAAATACGATCCGCTACTGGTCCGCAGAAGGTGCGTAGCAATGAAAGAGCAGTTCAAATTAGATAAGCAAATTTATTATATTCTCGGTTTTGTACTTCTTCTGTCCCTTGCTATCCAAATGACTAGACTAAATTCGATTCTGCATTTCGGTGGAGAACTGAATGGTTGGGCATCCCCAGCATCCACTGGCGGAATCAACCCGTTATCCGAAGATGAGATTTCCCGACTGGATGAGGAGAAGCTGCTCGTGCTTTACGACTCTAACGAGACATATAGCACTCGAATGATGAACAACCTCGTTCAAACGCTGGGATACATGAAGAAGCAGCATGACGTGATCGGCATGGATCAATACAAAGGCTCCGGCGAGGACTACGACAGTATTATCATTGCGGATCCAGGGCTGAGTAAGCTGGCAAACAACGAATGGCTCGAGCGGTATGTCGAGCGGGGAGGAAATGTATTATTTACGACGATACCCTTAATCGATAGTAGCCTTTATCGTATTTATCGCAAGTTGGGCATCAACGAGATTGGAGACTATATTCTATCGAGCGGCCTGGTGTTTCAGACCAACGTATTGGTCAACTATAAAGGCGAGGAATTTCCCGGAGAGGCAGTAGAGAACTCCTCTTTGCGGCTTCAATTGGGACAGGAAGCGCGCATCCATGCCAAAGCGAAGGATGGCTTGCCGCTGTTGTGGGATATTTCTTATGGCAAAGGGATATTCGTCGTCTTCAACGGTTCGATGCTTCAAGAGAAGACGAGTCGCGGCTTCTTGGCGGGAGCGATCAGCTTGCTTAAGGAAGACAATATTTATCCCATCATGAATATGAAGCTCATGTATATCGATGATTTTCCGGCACCGTTGCCGGTAGGGATACAGGAAGATATTTACGCGATCTACAAGAGGGATTTGACGAGGTTCTTCAAGGAAGTGTGGTGGCCGGACATGCTTCGTCTCGGAGCCCGCTACCAGTTGAAGTATACAGGAGTTGTCATTCAATCTTATGACGACAACGTGGAACCTCCGTTTCAGCGACCGACGGATTCCGACAATATTAACTTGATTATGTTCGGCAGAGAGTTGCTTAAGCGGGGCGGAGAAATCGGAATTCACGGATATAATCACCAATCGCTGATCTCCAACCATAAAGCTCAAACCGTGTTCGGATATAAGAAATGGAAATCGCTTGAGAGCATGGAGGAATCCATACGGACCGTGATCCAATATGTTCATACCTCGATACCCAAGTACGGAATCCACAATTATGTACCTCCGTCCAACGTATTAGGCGAGGATGGAAGGGAAGCGTTAAAGGCGGCTTGGCCGGAATTAAAATCGATCTCGTCCGTATACAGCGAAGATACTCAACATCTCAGTTATGTTCAGGAATTCGAAGTTGCGGCCGACGGAATCGTAGAATTGCCGAGGGTTACGTCCGGGTTCAAGGCGGATGTGTTCAACGAATGGGCTGCGGCCAACGCGGCTTCGTCGATCGGCGTATTCTCCCACTTCATCCATCCGGACGATATTTTGGACCATGAGCGGAGTTTTCCTTATACGTGGGAGCAATTATTTGCAATGTTTAGCGATTTTATGGATACGATTGACCGCAAATACGGGTGGCTGAGAAGCATGACGGCGACTGAGGCAAGCGCGGAACTGAAGCGATATTCCCTTAGCGAGCCCCATTTTGTATATTCCGGGAATCGGATAGACGGATATATCAATCAGTATTCTGGCGGAAAATTGTATTATTATCTTCGGTCGGGCAAGAAAATTTCCCGCACAGAAAACTGTCGGTTAACTCGAATCGATAGCGAAACCTACCTGGTGGAGGCTGACAACGAGCGCTTTTCCATCGAACTGGGGGGCAAAAGTTGAGAATCTGTTTAGTAGCGGAAGGATCGTATCCTTACATTACGGGGGGAGTATCCAGTTGGATTCATTCCTTGATCCGCAATATGCCGGAGCACCAATTCATTATTTACGCCATCGCTGCGGAAAGAAAACAACAAGGAAAGTTCAAATACGAGCTGCCGACTAACGTTCAAGAAGTTCGAGAGGTGTTCTTGGATGAGTATCTGCGAACGGAAGGCAAGTGGGGGCACAGATTTACCTTCAGCGAGTCCCAGAAGACAGCACTGAAGTCGTTGATCGGCGGTAACGGGGTCAATTGGGACTCCATCTTCGAGGTACTTCGGAACGATAAGTTGCATCATGCGGCCGACTTCCTGATGAGCAAGGATTATTTCGATATCATTAGCGAGCTTTGCTTAGAGCAATATGGGCAAATCCCGTTTACGGAGATGTTCTGGACGGTTCGTTCCATGATTCTTCCGCTGCTCCTAACCATCCGAGAGCCTGTTCCGGAGGCGGACGTCTATCATTCGGTATCTACAGGTTACGCGGGCGTAATCGCCGGATTAGGCAAGCACCTGTACAACAAGCCGATGATGTTGACGGAGCATGGGATCTATTCTAGGGAACGGGAAGAAGAGATTATCAAAGCGGATTGGGTCAAAGGTTATTTCAAGGATATTTGGATCCAATACTTCTATACATTGTCCGAATGCGCTTATCAATCCTCCGATCAGGTGATCACGCTATTTAACAGGAACAAACAAATCCAGATCGAGCTTAATTGCGAGGAGGACAAAATCTGCATCATCCCGAACGGCGTTAACGTTGAGGATTATGAAGGGCTTCCGGTTAAACCGGAGGGCGAACCGATATGGATCGGCGGATTAGTCAGGGTCGTTCCTATTAAGGACATCAAGACGATGATTTATAGTTTCCAAATCGTTAAACACGAAATTCCGGAAGCACGCTTCTATATTATGGGTCCCTATGAAGAAGATTTGGAATATTACGAGGAGTGTCTGGCGCTTGTAGAAGCGCTAGAACTGCAAGATGTCGTATTCACGGGTAACGTCAACGTAAAGGACTATATCGGCAAGATGGACATTCTTGCTTTAACGAGCATAAGCGAAGGTCAACCGTTAGCCGTTCTTGAGGGAATGGCTGCGGGCAAGCCTATCGTCACGACGGATGTGGGGAGCTGTAAAGAGCTTCTATACGGGGAGGATGACGATTACGGCCAAGCGGGCATCGTGGCGTCAGTCATGAACTATGAGCAAATCGGTCAGGCTATTGTTACGCTTTGCCGCAATGAACGCATGCGTAGAGAGTATGGATGGAATGGGTTGCAGCGCGCTCGGGACAGATATACGAACGAAGCTTTCATCAATAGCTACAAGGAATTATATCGCAAGGTTGGGGAGGTGGAACAATGGCAGGAATAGGTTTCGAGCTGAAGAAGCTCTACGACAAACAAGGCCTGGTCAACAAGGTAAAGGCCTTCTCCTATTCTTCCGTCGTAACGATAGGGCCGATGCTTTCCTGCATATTACTTATCTCGATCATTCAGTGGTTATTGATTGTATACGACGTACCCTTCATCGAACGGGAATTGTTCCTTGCATGCGTCGTCTATGCTTTTACTTTTTCTTATATCGTGACGAACGTGCTCTCCTTGTTTGTCACGCGCTCGATATCTGATTTTATTTACCAAGGTTATTTCCATGCCTTGCTGCCTTCGTTCCATGGGACTCTGATTATTAATTATTTACTAGGCAGCGTACCGGCGATTATATTTTTGATTTTCGTCGATATGTCGTTCGCAACGAAAATCGCGCTTTTCCTTTTTTATATGACTCTCATTACGATGTGGACCGAGACGGTATTCATAAGCGCGATGAAGGACTTCCGCAAGATTGGCGCCGCCTTTGCCGTAGGGGCTTTGATATCGACGGTATCGGTCATTATTGCGCTGGAGTGGTTGGACTTACATACGATCGATGCCATCCTGTTTGCCATAGATATCGGTTTTGCTCTTGCAGCGGGATTGCTATTCTATCAGATTGAACGTTTCTTCAAGACGAGCAAGCCCGTTTCCGACTTTGCGTTCTTTGCTTACATCCGCAAATATCCGTCCTTGATCGCCATCGGTGCATTATCCGCGATCGGATTATACTCCCATCAATTTATTCAATGGTTCGGCTATAAGGGGAGATGGGTCGGAGGAACGTTCCTGATGGCGCCGGAGTATGACATTGCGGTTTTCTACGCCTTCATATCCGCTATTCCGACGCTGATCATTTTCATTGTATCGCTCGAAACGGTATTCTACTCCAAGTTCCGCAATTACTATAATGCCGTGCTGAATAGAGGATCGATCATAGAGATTAATAGAGCTAAGCGCGACATCTATCAGGCCCTTCTTCAACAACTGACGATGACCATGGGAGTTCAGTTGTTTTTCTCTATTGTTGCTATCGCGCTCGGAATCCGGTTTTTACCGTATATCGGATTTACTTCCGCGCAAATCGATATTTTTAACATCTTGGTGTTGGGCTTCTTCTCTTACATCCTGTACAGCGTATTGACGCTCGTGTTGCTTTATTTCGATGATAGGAAGGGTGTCTTCGCGCTTGCGGGAGCGTTCTTCCTATTGAATATCGTCTGCACGTTGGTCTTCCTGCTATTTGAAGATCAAGGGTTTTCCTTTTTCGTTGCCTCATTCGTCACTCTTCTGCTTACGCTATGGAGGCTCGTTCATGTGCTGCGGAACCTGAATTATTACACTTTCAGCGCACAGCCGCTGGTCGTGAAGGAGTACGACAATAAATACATACGAATGTTAAAGAAAAGTTAGCGGAAGGAGGATGAGAAGATGAAAAATCTGAACAGATCAGGAGCGGCAGCCTGCTCATTCCTGCTGGCAATGACCGTTATCGCAGGATGTACCACCGAGGTTCAGGAGCAAGCGCAACCGTCCGCGGTGCATCAGACCAGAGCCGAGCTAGCCGCTGCCTATAACACGAAGCTTGTCGAGGACCGGAGCGTATACGAACAGGATAAAGCGGATGAAGTCGTCAACTTTTATTTGACGGTTGCAGAACATAACTTAACGTCAGAACACCCTCTATCGTGGAAGCAATTTAACGCCATCAATCGGTTAGAACAAAATACGGAAGACAAGACTTTAGAAGTAGTCTTGCAAGAGGGCACCGAAAAGGGTCCCGAAAGCGGGAAATTCGGATTCGGGGAAACGCATGCCAACGGCGTCATCTCGATTCGGGGCAAATCTACCATTAAAGCAAACCAGAAATCCTTTAAGATCAAGCTGTTCGATGAGGCAGGTCTATGGAGGAATCAAAGAACGATTAATTTGGTTAAACATGCATTCGATTCCACTCGGCTGCGGAATAAGCTCAGTTTCGATTATTTCACGATGATTCCGGATTTCACCAGTCTAAGAACGCAATTCGTTCATCTCTACGTCAAGGATCTGACGGCCGGAGGCAATGCCGGATATGTCGATTACGGCCTGTACACCCAGATTGAGCAACCTAATAAAACTTTTCTAAAATCGCATGGGCTGGACTCGAACGGACATCTGTACAAGGCATCCCGCTTTGAATTTCTGCGTTATCCGGATGCCTTGAAGACAACGAATGACCCGACCTACGACGAGAAGAAATTCAACGAAGTGCTTGAGCCGAAGGGGAGCATGGATCATGAGAAGCTCTTGCTTATGTTAGATGACGTCAACGACTTGTCGTTACCGTTCGACCAGGTGTTCGACAAGTACTTCGATCGGGATAACTTCCTGACTTGGATGGCCGTGAATATTCTCATGGATAACTTCGACACGATCAACCAGAATTTCTTGCTCTACTCCCCGCTGAATTCCGACAAGTGGTTTTTCCTCCCGTGGGATTACGACGGTGCCTGGGGAGATACCGATTTCGACGAGGAGAGCGCCGAAAGGCGCGCCCCGTGGCAAAGGGGAATATCCAACTATTGGGGAAATACGCTACAGAGTCGCTTCTTTAAGAACCCGGACAACGTTCAAGCTCTCCGGGACAAAATAGACGAGTTGCAGAAGATCATCAACCCTGAGCAAACGGCTAAGATGATCGAGACGTATAGACCGATCGTCTCGGAATTCGTGCATCGGGAACCGGATTTGGTTGATCTTCCGGACCCGATTAGCATCTACGAATCAGTGCTCGACAAGATGAAACCCTTATCGGAATTGAACGAGCAGCGTTTTATCGAGATGCTGGAACAGCCTATGCCATTCTTCATGGGGGATGTGAAGCGGAAGAACAATACTTTCACGTTCGTCTGGGGCGTCTCTTACGATCTGCAAGGCGATGATCTGACTTATCGTTATCAACTGGCCAAGAATCCATCGTTCTCCAACCCGATTAAGGATATCACTTTAACGGGGGTATCCGTTGAGGTGGAAGGATTGCCTAAAGGCAAGTACTTCTGGAAAGTGACGGCGAAGGACTCCAAGGGACATGAGGTTCCGGCCTTCGATAGCTACGAGGATGTGGAGAGCGACCATTATTTCGGCGTACGGGTATTTTATGTGGATGAATAGGGGTTGACCGCGATTAATGCGAGAAGAAACATAGTTATCGGGTTATCGTTGCTCGCCCTCTTCCTGGCAATCGTGATCATCGGAAGGGATACGGGCAATTCGGACAACTCATCTACCGTTCAACCTACCGCTCGGCCTACTCTTCAGCCCTCTGGGTCGCCGCAGCTAGAAGCGAAAGTCTTATTTTCGATCGAGCCCGGTTGGTACGAGCAGGGTCAGCCCATCGGGTTGAAGGTTGATGCAACGCAATCATCTTTCATGGTGAGGTATACGTTGGATGGAACCGAGCCGACGATGGAGTCCGCCCTATTCAGCAATAAGATCGATTTGACTTCCGACGTAGTCATCCGGGCACGCGCTTATTCGGACGATGGATCGGCCGGACCGGAAACGATCGGAATGTTCGGCGTCGGAGTTAAACCGACGCTTCCGGTCTATTCGATCGTCGCGAATCCGCAGCAACTGTGGTCGGATGAAGAGGGGATATACGTACTCGGGAAGAACGGGAATCCGAGCCCGCCCTACAAGGGGGCGAACTTCTGGGGAAATCGGGAGATCCCGGTTAACGTTCAGTACTTCGATGAAGCGGGAAAAATTGCTTACGAGAGCGGAGCCGGAATGGAATTGTTCGGAGGAGAATCGCGCATGCAACCGCAGAAGTCGCTTGAGCTGCTAGCGAAGAAGCGATATGGGGCGAAAAGGTTCGACTATCGGTTTTTCGATAGCTTGAAACGGAAAACTTTCAACAATCTTATTCTGCGCAACGGCGGGCAGGATTTTCCGCTGACCCATATGCGCGATAGCTTGTCTTCCTTGTTAGCCGAGCCGATACTAAGCGACGTTCAATCCTACCGACCCGTTATCGTCTATCTGAACGGACAATACTGGGGCATTCATGACCTGCGCGAGAAGATGGACGAGAGCCTCATCTCGGCACGTTCCGGTTTCTCCAAGAAGTCGATTGACCTGCTGGAATCGGACGGCGTAGTCAAAGCGGGAGACGATCGCGCTTTCCTTGAGCTCATGAAAGTGCTGGAAAGCGATGAGTCGACAGAGGATACAATCGCTAATTTGATTTCCCGGATCGATGTGACGAGCCTGTTCGATTACATGATTTTCGAAGCTTATATCGGGAATACCGATTGGCCGGACCACAACATTCGTTACTGGCGTTCGGAAGAGGGCGACGGCAAATGGCGCTGGCTCTTGTATGATGCGGATCTAAGCTTCGGACAAGCGGATGAACCCACCCTTACTAGGCTAATGTCTTCCAAGCTATCACGCCATCCGTCCGTAAAGGTGCTGCAGGTCTTATTGCTCGATGAGCAAATGAGAGAGCAATTTCTGCGCCGCTGCGGTGAAATTCTAAACGGTCCGCTTGGGAAGGACAAAGTCATAAGCGAGATCAAAGCTTTGCAAAAGAAGCTTGAACCCGAGATGGGGCGACATCAGACGCGTTGGAACGGAACATTGCAAGGGTGGGAAGCCGAAGTGAACAAGCTGGTCGCTTTCGCCGATAGACGCGGAGATGCGATGTCTCTTCAAATTAAGAAGCTCTTTCAACTGTCGGACGAAGAGATGAAGGCGTACGGATTCGCAACGAATCATGCCGGGAAAGGAGACGAGTAAGATGCAATTCGCCGGGAAGAAGCTGCGTCACGAAATGAAATATTATATCCATTACCATGAAGCGCTCGCGCTTCGCAATAGGGTAGGCTCCGCACTTACGTTGGACAAAAATTCGATCGGTCGAGAGGGCTACCATATTCGGAGTTTATATTTCGACAATATGCACGAATCGGCCTTGCTCGACAAGAACAACGGCATTTTCGAGCGCAAGAAGTACCGGATTCGTATTTATAACAAAAGCGATAGAGTCATCAAGCTGGAACGCAAAAGCAAGTATCACGATTACATCGCCAAAGAGTCGGCCAGTATGTCAAGGGAACAATTCGACCGGGTTATTAACGGCGATATCGACTTTATGAGAGATTCGGAACTCCCGTTGGTACGTGACTTCTACATAGATTGCAAACACGGTTACATGAAGCCCGGAGTCGTCGTGGATTACGTTCGCGAAGCTTATATTTATCCGGTAAGCGACGTGAGGATTACGTTCGACAAAAGCTTGAAAGCAAGCATTCAATCGCTGGATATCTTCGACGTGAACTTACCGATGGTAGAGTCGATAGAGGGGCCCAAAACGATTCTGGAAGTGAAGTACAATCAATTTTTACCGGATTTCGTGTATGGGCTCATTCAAATGTCCGAGCATAATCGGTCGACTATATCGAAGTATGTCATTTGCCGGGAACGAAGAAAAAGTTATGCAGACTAGATGTATAAAAGGAGTAAGTACCTTATGGGAGATAAAACGACGTTTCAGGATGTTTTCAAGAAAAGTATTCTAGAATTGGAATCGTTCAAGCAGGTATCGTTATTAGAGCTCTCGATCGGCATCCTGATTGCTTTTGCGATAGGGATGTTTATTTACTGGACGTACTACAAAACTTTTCGCGGGGTCGTATACAGCCATAATTACAATATTACGTTTGTTATTATGACCATGCTAACAACTCTCATCATCATGACGATCAGCACGAATATCGTTCTATCGCTCGGAATGGTAGGGGCGCTGAGTATCATTCGGTTCCGTACGGCCGTTAAAGATCCGATGGACATCATGTTTACGTTCTGGGCCGTTACGGCGGGAATCGCTACCGGTGCCAAAATTTATCCGATCGCGATAATCGGATCGCTGGCGATCAGCGCGGTGCTCTTCATGCTGGCAAAGCGGAAAGGCAAGGATGCGCCATACCTGCTTATCATCCAATATGAAGAAAAGGCGAGCGAGCCGGTGAAAATTACGTTGCGCCGCATGAAACATGTGCTGAAGTCCAAGACCGTTCGTAAAGACATGACGGAGATGACGGTCGAGATCCGTCTGCGAGACGATAATACGGCATTCGTGACGGAACTTTCTTCCTTCGACGGAGTTAAGGACGTTGTTCTGGTTAGCTATAATGGGGATTATGCTCCTTAATAGAATAGAGTCTAAGAAACCTTCGCCACTTGCTTAATTGGCTGAAGGTTTTTTACGCGCATTGTTATTAGAGGCGAAGGTATAATAGTATTAATTTCGCGAACAGCGGTTACGAAATATATTTCATCCTAGTGCATTCATCGCAACCGCTTCGTTGAGTTTTCGTATATGATATAAAGAAAGACAACCTTGTCTTTCTTTAACGATTACAACGATTAGAGGGATGGATTATGGACGCTAACCAGCCGGAAAGCATTATCGGCGGCAAGAGCTTCACGGCGGTAGCCGTCAACTGCGCGGCCAAAGCCGGAGAGTGGATTAAAAGCAAAATGGGTAGCATCACCCAATTGGATACGAAATACTCTATGCACGATCTTGTGACAGAAGTCGATAAAGGCGCGGAACGGATGATTCGCAATCTGATCGCGACGCATTTTCCTACCCATTCCTTCCTGGGGGAAGAGGGCGTTGAGCCAGGACCGGAGGCATCGGCCAAAGCGTTGCAGGAAGTAAGTGACTCCGAATATTTGTGGATCGTAGATCCGGTGGACGGAACGACGAATTACGTTCACGGTTTTCCGTTCTTCTCCGTATCGATTGCATTGGCGCATCGCGGGCAAGTGATCGTCGGCGTCGTGTACGACCCTTCAAGGGACGAGCTCTTCGTCGCGGAACGAGGCAAGGGCGCTTATGTGCACGGCCGCAAAATGCGAGTGTCCGAAGAGAGCTCGTTAAATCACAGTTTGCTGGCGACGGGATTCCCCGCCGATCAACACGTAGCGCTTCCAGCTAACATGAAGGGCATTCAGGCATTGGCGCCGAAGGTTCGCAATTTGCGTGTGGCCGGATCGGCCGCATTGCATCTGGCATACGTCGCTGCGGGACGATTAAGCGGATTCTGGGAATACAATCTAAGCGCATGGGATATCGCAGCGGGCTCGCTATTGATCGAGGAAGCGGGAGGCCGCTTGTCGGACGTAGCCGGTCAACCGTATCAACTCTCGGTACGTAACATAACCGCGAGTAATGGACTCATTCATGATGAGCTCGTTCAGGAGCTTCAAGCAGCGGCAAATACATGAGATGAGGCAGTTTCGACCATCCTAGGACAGAAGGGGGCGAACGATGTGGACCGTAAAGAAGCCGAAGAGCTGCTCGCCCGGCAATTGACTGAAGAGACGTCCGAACCGTCGGTCGAGAATGCGGAGGCCGAGGCAACGAGAAGGCTCCCCCCGCGATGGGAAATACGCGTTCAGGCGAAGCTCGATCCGGTCGTAGAGGAAACGAAAGCTTATCGGGCCATCGCTCAGGAAGTGGATGGCAGATATGAGGGCGTTAAAGTGGAGCAGAATAACAATAACGACGAAGAAAAAGGGCAGTCCCGGTAGAGGGAAGGCCCTTTTTCTTCGTTATCGCAAGTGTTCGAACGTACGAAACGTTATTTTGCCGGTAATTGCCCGAACAATCCGCCTTCAGCGAATAGCGCTTGTTGCAGGTCTTCCCATCCGGTTAAGTTATCATCAACCGTAAGGAGCGTGGCATCGGCGAATACGCCTGGGAATTGCTCTGCGATGGAAGCAAACCTTGGCCTGAAATAATGCTTGGCCGCAGTGGTCTGCGCTTCTTCCGTGAACAAGTAATCCGCATAAGCGTTCGCTGCTTCGCGGGTGCCTTTGGCATCGGCATTGCTATCCACGGCGGATACGATCGGTTCTACGGCTAGAGTTACGGAAGGTACGACGACTTCGACTTTGCCTTTCCCGGTCGAGTTGGTAATCCGAAGCGCATTGCTTTCCGTGGTCACCCATACATCTCCTTTGCCTTGATCCAAGAAGGCACTCTCCGCTTCCTTGTCGTCTTTGGCCAATACGGTGACGTGCTGGTGGAAGTTCGTTACGAACGCTTTGGCTGCTTCGGTATCTTCGGTTTGTTTATCCAACGAGTAAGCCCAAGGAGCTGCATAGTACCAACGAGCGTCGGAATCCGTCGTTGGATTGGATGTGACGATCTGAACATTGCCCTGCGCGAGTTGTTCCCAATCCGTAATGGCTAGCGGATTGCCGGATCTTACGACGAATGCCACGGCGGTGAAAAAAGGCGAGCTATTATAGTCGTAACGCTGCTGCCATCCTTCGCCGACGAGGCCTTTCACTTGAAGCGCGTCAATGTCGATTCCTACGCCGAGCGTTGTGATATCCGCTTTTAATTGGCCGCCGATAATGGCATCTTTCTCGATGTTGGAGCTGCCGGAAGAGGTTTCGATGGTCAAGGATTGTCCGGTGCGTTCGTTCCAGCTTTTAATAAAAGCATTGTCCAGATCTTTGAATACCTCCGATGTTCCGTCCGATACCGCGTTGATTAAAGCCACTGCCTTTGAATAATCGGATTTCGGCGTTTCTTCCTCGACGGATGCTTTCTTGTTTCCCGAGCAGGCTGTCATCGTGAGTAAGATAAGTGCAATTAGACCGATGAGAGTAGCGCTTATGCGCGTGCTGTTGCGCTTGTTCATAGAGGTTCCCCTTTTTTAAGTTATTAATTCCAATAGAAATTATTGGATTTATTGAGGTGATTGTAGCAACAGGATAAAGTTGTTGTCAATGATTAATTCATAGTTGACAACTAGGAATAGTATGGAATATGATGGGTTTATCAAAAGGATCGTGCCATCGCGCCGACCGGTAAACCGGAGGCCTCGACTTCACATCCGCACAGTTGCAGCTATTGCGCTATGCGTATGTCCGAAATCGGGGCCTTTTGCGTTCACTACATTTTCTAAATAAAAAGGAGTGTCATTCGCATGAAGAAATCATTAAGCCTCATCTTGCTTACCGCATTAGCATTGGTATTATCCACGACGACCGTATTCGGTGCGGTCACGAAGAAATCGGAGAAGAAAAGCGTCAACCTGCTTAACGTCTCTTACGATCCGACCCGCGAGCTGTACGTAGAATACAACGCGGCATTCGCCAAGTACTGGGAAAAGAAAACCGGTCAGAAGGTGAACATCAAGCAATCACACGGAGGATCCGGCGCGCAAGCCCGTTCCGTTATCGACGGTCTGGAAGCTGACGTGGTGACGTTGGCGCTCGAATATGACGTAATCGCGGTCGAGAACAAAGGATTGATCGCCAAAGGATGGCAGAAACGTCTAGCGAACAATAGCGCGCCGTACAAATCGACGATCGTATTCTTGGTGCGCAAAGGCAATCCGAAGAACATCAAGGATTGGGATGATCTCGTTAAATCCGACGTGAAGGTCATTACTCCGAATCCGAAAACATCGGGCGGAGCACGTTGGAACTACTTGGCGGCATGGGGTTATGCATTGAAGCACAACAACAATAGCGACGATAAAGCGAAGGAATTCGTGAAGAAGCTGTTCCAGAACGTTCCGGTGTTGGATACGGGAGCGAGAGGATCCACGAACACGTTCATTGAAAAAGGAATCGGCGACGTTCTTATCGCATGGGAGAATGAAGCTTATTTAGCGAAAAAAGAGTACGGCGATAAATTCGAGATCGTGACGCCTTCCTTAAGTATTCTCGCCGAGCCGACCGTTGCCGTAGTGACGAAAAACGTCAACAAGCACGACACTCGCGAAGTGGCCACGGCATACCTGGATTATTTGTACACGGAAGAAGGCCAACGGATCGCCGCGAAAAACTTCTATCGTCCGATCAACACCAAAGTAGCGAAGGAATTCGCGAAAAACTTCCCGACATTGAACTTGATTACGATTGACGATTTCGGCGGCTGGACGAAGGCTCAAGCGGATCATTTTGCGGACAAAGGGACTTTCGACCAAATTTACTTAAAAAAATAATAGAGCAGTTCACACTATCCCCCCAATAGACAAGGAGAATGTCCATATGTCCCATACACGACCATCGATCCGTAAAGGCTTAATTATCGCAGCAACCGCTCTTGCGGCGATTCAAATCGCCAGCTTCGGCTACGCCTCCTCCGCTTCCGCAGCGACGGCTAGCGCGAGCATAGTCGTAGACGGCGTCGTTCAATCCGGCTCTACGACCGCAACGATCAAGGGAACGACGTACTTGCCGATTAAATCTTTCGCTTCCGCCATCGGGGCGAGCTTGAAGTGGGATAAAACGACCAATGCGACAACAATCGTGCACGGCGACCGGACGGTTACGCTAAGCGAGAACTCTAACACAGCGATCGTGAACGGGAAGAGCGTAACGCTATCGGCAGTTACCCAATCTAAGGACGGAGTATTGTGGGTACCGGCACGGGCCATCGGAGAGCAATTCGGCGCGACGGTAGTATGGAACAGCGCGACTTCTACGCTGAATATTTCTCCTAGGTTGCATCCATTCGCCAGCAACGGCAAACAAGGCTTCGTGAACGTGTTCGGGGATAAAATCATTACTGCCAAATATGATGAAACAAACGGCTTCAGCGAAGGCCTTGCTATCGTCAAAAAGTACACTAAGTACGGCTATATCGACGTTGCGGGCAAATACGTGATCTCGCCTCAATATACGGAAGCCTACGACTTCTCCGACGGTCTTGCGTTAGTGGTAAATGACGGTAAAGCGTCTTATATCGATCGCCAAGGCAAAACGGTTTTAAGTCCGGACTACGACGAAGCTTTCGACTTCTCCGAAGGATTGGCGCTCGTTCGCAAAGACGATCTGTTCGGGTACATCGATCATTCGGGCAAAGAAGTGATTCCGTTGCAGTTCGAAGACGCATTTTACTTCTCCGGCGGGCTCGCAGCCGTGCAGATCGAAGGGAAGTATGGCTATATCGATGCAACGGGCAAAGTCGTAATTCCGGCGGTGTACCAGCATGCCTCCGATTTCAGTGAAGGACTCGGACTCGTGCAGGCGGAAGGAGAGGAAGGCGAAGGCTCCTTCGGTTACGTCAATGCCAAAGGCGAGCTGGCTATCGCCGCGACTTACGCTCAAGGTTTTTCCTTCAGCGAAGGGCTTGCCGCGGTCGTCAATGACGGAGTATACAGTTACGTGAACCGCAAAGGCGAGACGGTGCTTAGCACGAAATACGAAGACGCGGGTGACTTCCACGACGGATTGGCTTCTTTCGCGGAAGGCGGCAAATACGGCTTCATCAACAAAAAGGGCGAAGTGGTCATTAAAGCCCAATACGATTCCGTAGAAGCGTTCGATAAAGGGCTTGCGCGGGTCATCACGGGGACGGAAGCTAAGTTGATTGACGTGAAAGGCAAAGTCGTAGCAGACGCGGCAGCTCCCGACGTTGAAGTTCCGGCTCCGGACGCGACAGGGACAGCTAAATAATTCGGACTAATGAAGAGGAGCCCTTGATCCGTGCGGATCGAGGGCTCTTTTGCCGTATGATCCGGTAGTTCGTTGTTGACAGGATACGTATCCGCTGATAATCTTATACGTAACAATTACGATTAACATAAAGGAAGAATACTTGCCGATACAAGGTCGGCATTTTTTTAGTTAACTAATCGTAATAATTACGTATTAATTGGAGGATGAGAAAATGAATAAGCAAAATAAACTTCCCGTCACCGTGCTAAGCGGATATCTGGGCGCCGGTAAAACAACGATTCTTAACCACGTATTGAACAATCGGCAGGGGATGCGCGTGGCCGTTATCGTCAATGATCTAGGAGACGTCAACATCGATGCGGATCTCATTAAGGACGGTGGAGGATTGTCTCATACCGACGAGAAGCTCGTGGAAATGTCCAACGGGTGCATCTGTTGCACGCTTAGGGAAGATTTGCTGCGGGAAGTGGAGAGGCTGGCCCAAGAAAACCGTTTCGATTATATCCTCATCGAATCTACCGGCATCGGAGAGCCGATCCCCGTAGCTCAGACGTTCACTTATATCGACGAGGAGCATGGCGTGGACCTCACGAAGTTTTGCCGTTTGGACTGCATGGTAACGGTGGTGGACGCTTACCGCTTCTGGAGCGATTATGCCTCGGGCGAGACATTGAGGGATCGCAAGCAAGAGATTGGAGAAAACGATAATCGGGAAGTCGTTGATTTGTTGATCGACCAGATCGAATTTTGCGACGTGTTGGTTCTGAACAAATGCGACAGAGTCGAAGAGAAGGAGTTAGCCGAGCTGGAGACGGTGCTTCGCAGCCTTCAACCGCGCGCCAAGTTGATTCGGGCGGAATGGGGGCGAATCCAGGCTTCCGATATTATGAACACGGGTTTGTTCGATTTCGACGAAGCTAGCCGTTCTGCCGGCTGGATTCAGGAAATGGAGAAGGAGCACCACGTTCCGGAGACGGAGGAATACGGCATCTCGTCATTCGTCTATGAACGGGTTCGTCCCTTCCATCCTGAACGCTTGATGCGATGGATGAGCGAATGGCCCGCTGAAGTCGTTCGTGCCAAGGGAATAGTATGGCTAGCTACCCGTAATGAGATGGCGCAAAATTTCAGTCAAGCAGGGCCTTCGATTCAGTTCGGTCCAGCCGGCTACTGGGTAGCTTCTTTGCCGGAGCAGGAAAGGGAGGACATCTTGCAGGAAGATCGGAGCGTGTCCGATAATTGGGATGCCGTCTATGGCGACAGGGTGACCAAGCTCGTATTCATCGGCTTGGCGATGGATCGCCGGACGCTAACCGAGCAATTGGACGATTGCTTGCTGACGGACGAGGAGATGGACATGAACTGGAAGACGTTTTCCGATGAATTTCCTAACCAAACGAACGTACAGCTTGAGGAACAACTGCACCTTGATTAAATAAAACGGAGAGGCTGTCCCATAATTCGTCATGGGACAACCTCTCCGTTTTTCAATAGGGTTGTTTGCGATCATGCGAGAGTTTACTTGTCTGCCGCCATTTCCCGGAAGGAATCTTCCGCTGCAACTAACGTAGCCTCGATATCCGCATCCGCATGCGCGGTGGTGAGGAACCATGCCTCGTATTTGGACGGTGCTAGATAAACGCCACGTTCCAACATCAGGCGGAAGAAGCGGGCGAATTGCTCGCCGTCGGAGCCTTGCGCTTCCTCGTAGTTAGTGACGGGATGCCCGCAGAAATGGGTAGAGAACGCACCGAGAATCCGATTGATCGTCAGCGGAACGCCATGGCGGTCAGCCGAAGCCTGCAGGCCGTCGCAGAGCCGAATCGACATGGCTTCCATTCGATCGTAGACTCCGGGCTCCCGCAGCACTTCCAAGCAAGCTAATCCTGCTAAGACGGATGCCGGATTGCCCGCCATTGTGCCTGCTTGATAGGCCGGTCCGAGCGGTGCGATCATCGCCATGAGATCGGCCCTTCCTCCGTAGGCTCCGATAGGTAAGCCGCCGCCGATGATTTTGCCTAGCGCGGTTAAGTCCGGACGAATCGCATCGTGGTCGGGAAACAAGGACAAAGTCTGAGTTGAGCCATAATGGAACCGGAAAGCGCTGATAACCTCGTCGTAGATGACGAGCGCTCCCGCATTCCGCGCCATCGCGCATACGCTCTCCAGGAACCCCGGCTTCGGCATAACCATGCCGAAGTTGCCTACGATCGGTTCGATCATAACGGCCGCAACTTGATCCCCCCAGCGTTCGAGCGCTTCGCGTAATCCGTCCAGCTCGTTGAAAGGCACGGTAATGACTTCGCTGGCGATGCTAGGCGGTATGCCCGCGCTATCGGGTATTCCGAGCGTCGAAGGCCCCGAGCCCGCGGCGACTAGTACTAAGTCGGCGTGTCCATGGTAGCAGCCGGCGAATTTAATGATCTTGTTGCGTCCGGTGAACGCCCTTGCGACGCGGATCGTCGTCATGACCGCTTCCGTGCCGGAGTTGACGAACCTGACTTTATCCATTGAAGGAATAGCTTCCTTCAGTACCTGCGCCAACCTGATTTCGTGCTCTGTCGCCGTTCCGAACAATGTTCCGGTATTGGCGGCTTGGACGATCGCTTCCGTTACTTTCGGATGGGCATGACCCGTAATGATCGGCCCGAAAGCCGCCAAATAATCGATATACCGATTGTCGTCGACATCCCAGAAGTGAGCCCCTTGGCCACGCTTCATGAATACGGGCGCCCCGCCTCCAACGGCTTTGAACGAACGGGATGGGCTGTTGACTCCGCCTACGATATGCTGCTGCGCTTCTTCATATAATTGTTCTGAACGTAATCTTTGCATGATTGGTAAACCCTCCGCTTACTAACTCGTTACTATTTAGTACTGCTGTTTCCGCTTGAAGACGGAGACGGACTCGGCGTTTCCAAGCTGTCGTCTTTATTCAATTCTTCTTGCACGTATCCTTTGAGTGCATCGCGATCGCGAATTCCCAGCATGGCCGAACCGTTAACTTTCTCGTCCGTAACGAGTTCCATTGGAGGGATTTGCGCGGATCCGGCTTGATGCGACTTGTAACCTAACGTTCCAAGCTTTAACATATCCCCGGTAGACATGTTGGTTTCAACATAAGGGATTACGTCGCTCAAAATATCCGGTAGCTTAATCAGATTCCAGCCGGATTTCATCTTGGATGCGACGGCTTTAAGGAAATCGCGTTGGCGTTCGGTACGGGTAAAATCGGAAAGCTTGTCATGTCTGAACCGAACGTATTGGAGCGCCTTATCTCCGTTCAGATGCTGCTGTCCCTTTTTCAAATCAATATCGAACAAGTGCTTATCCGCGGCATCGGAATACTTCATATCTTTCTCTACGTAGAAATCGACTCCGCCGAGCGCATCGACCAATTTAATGAATCCTTGGAAATCAACATAAACATAATACTGAATGTCCAAACCGGTTAAGTCACCGATCGTTTTCATTGCTAATTCAGGGCCTCCAAGCGTAATGGCCGCATTGACGCGATTGTCCTTGAACCCGGGAATTTTCACGTGCGTGTCGCGAAGAACCGAGAATAGGTGGATCTTCTTGGTTACGGGATCGAAGGAAGCGATGAGCATGGAATCGGACCGAGCGACTTCGCCCTTCTTTAGACCTCTATCGTCGCCGCCCATAAGAAGCACGTTAACGCGTTCGGAGCCCGTCCATTCCGGGGGCTTATATTCGGGCTTTTCTTCGAATTGATTGAATCGTGACTCTTCTTTGGTCTTCTTGGCGTGGGACAACTCATTCACACTTGAGAACACCCACCAGCCTGCCACACAGATAAAAATAAACGCTAAAGACAGTATGCTGAAAAGGGTAATCTTCCGCTTTTTGCTCATTAATGTATGTCCTCTCGGGTTGCTGTATGTTAAAATTATAAAGTTTCGGCAATGGAATAAGCAAGTATCGCATACTCATGAACGCGACTTGATCACAGGAGGTTCATATGTTAGCCATAGATGTACACCAATTGCGCAAGGAATTCAAAGTTCAGAAAAACCGCGAAGGATTGAAGGGCGCGCTTAAGGATCTATTCAAACGAGAGCACACCGAAGTTGCCGCCGTTAAAGATATTAGTTTTCAAATTCCGCAAGGCGAAATATGCGGATACATTGGAGAGAACGGCGCCGGCAAATCGACGACGATCAAGATGCTGACCGGCATCCTGGTGCCGACCTCCGGCAAGCTTGTCGTGAACGGCTACGTTCCTTATAAGGATCGGGAGAAATTCGTGCAAGAAATCGGTGTCGTGTTCGGACAGCGCAGCCAGCTCTGGTGGGATATCGGGGTCATCGAGTCGTTCCGGCTTCTTCGCAAGGTGTATCGGGTTAGCGAAACGGATTTCCGCCATAGGCTCGACGAACTGGTGGAAACCTTGCAATTGCAGGACTTGCTTAATCGTCCCGTCCGCAAGCTGAGCCTTGGACAACGGATGCGTTGTGAACTGGTGGCGGCATTGCTTCATAATCCGTCCATCCTGTTTCTCGACGAGCCGACGATCGGTTTGGATATCGTAGTTAAGACGGAAATTCGCGAATTCCTCAAACGTCTGAATCGGGAGCAAGGAACGACGATTTTGCTGACGACGCACGATCTTCAGGATATCGAGGCGCTTTGCTCGCGGGTCATCATGCTGGACGACGGTCGAATTATATACGACGGCGGGCTGGAGGAGCTGAAGTCCCGTTGGGGCAAAGGGCGCGAAGTGCAGTTCCAGTTCACGGACCCCGTGTCGCTTCCGGCCGTGTCCGCGATGACCGGAGATCTTGCCGTCCGATGGACGCTCGAGAACGACGTGACGGCTAAAGTATGGATTCCCCGCGAGATGAACGTGTCCGAGGTGCTTTCCAGAGTCGTCGGCCAGCAGGACATTAGCGATATCAAGATTTTCGAGACGAATACCGATGAGATCGTCCGCGAAATATACCAATCGGGCAGCGCCGATGCTCCGAGAGATTTGTCGGCTCTGTCGGACGACTTGGGCAGTACCGACCAGAAGGAGCCGGTCAAGACGGGGGCAGGCGAATCATGACGAGCGCGTATTTGGATTTCGTCCGCATCCGGTTTCTGATGATGCTGGCTTACCGGGTCAATTACTACAGCGGCATTATTATTTATGCCATTAACATCGGGGCTTATTATTTCCTATGGAAGGCGATTTTCGGCGAGGCCGAGACGCTTCAGGGCTTCACGGTTATACAGATGTCTACTTACGTGGCCGTATCTTGGATGGCGAGAGCTTTCTATTTCAACAACCTAGACCGAGAAATATCGGGCGAGATCGTGGACGGCAGCGTTGCCATTCAGATCATCCGTCCCTATTCGTACTTGCTGGTCAAGATGATGCAGGGCTTCGGCGAAGGGTTGTTTCGACTCGGGCTATTCATGGTGCCGGGCATGATTATCGTTTCGTTTATTTTTCCGATTACGTTGCCTACCGACCCGGTTCAATGGATCGTCTTCTTCGTCATGATCTGGTTCAGCTTTCTCATTAATACGCAGCTCAACATCCTAACGGGGTTAGGGGCTTTCTTCTTCGAGAACAACCAAGGCATCATGTCAATGAAAAGAATTTTGGTGGACTTGCTGTCCGGCGTCGTCGTGCCGATCGCTTTTTTTCCCGGTTGGGCGATCTCGGTCATGAACTGGCTTCCGTTTCAAGCCATTACGTATTTGCCGGGTTCCGTGTTCACCGGCCGGATTCAGGGTGCCGCGATCTGGAATGCGTTGCTCGTGCAAGTGATTTGGACAGTCGTGTTAATCGTTCCGATTATGCTCGTATGGCGGGCGGCGCGTCGTCGACTGTTCGTGCAGGGAGGTTGAGCAGATGAGCCGTTTTGCGTTCATGTTGGGTTTGTATCGGGATTATTTCGCTAATTATATGAAAACGAAACTAAGCTACCGCGCGGACTTCTGGATCGAGGTATTGTCGGATCTGATGTTTAACGGGTTAAATCTTGTATTTATTTTTATCGTATTCTTGCACACGCCGTCGCTCGGAGACTGGAGCGAATCGGAGGTCGTGTTCGTATACGGCTATTTCATGATCGCCTCCGGGTTGTTCACGACCTTCTTTAACGTGTGGAACTTCAGCGAACGGTATATTGTCAAAGGAGAGATGGACCGCGTTCTGACGCGCCCGGCGCACTCTTTAACCCAGGTCATGCTGGAAAACATGGATCCCCCGGCCATAGTCGGCTCTATCGTTGGTTTGGTCATCATGATCATCTCCTGGACGACGCTCGGCTTGCCGTTCCATTGGTATGATCCGCTCGCGTTGATCGTAATGGTGTTAGGTTCGTGCTTCATCTATATGGGCATCTACACCGCGCTGTCTGCCATATCTTTCTACTCGGACGCGCCGACGGGTATCGGACCGTTGATCTACAACATTCAGAACTATGGCCGATATCCGGTCGAAATCTACAACAAGACGATCAAGTTTCTGCTCACGTTTGTTCTTCCGTTTGCTTTCGTCGGCGTATATCCGGCTTCGTTCTTCCTAGGGCGCTTGGAGGAGTGGTGGATGGCGTGGCTTACTCCGGTCGTCGGGGTCATCGTGCTCTCGCTCGGTCTCTGGTTCTGGAACTACGGCGTTCGTCGTTATCGCGGCGCGGGAAGTTGATTGGATTTCGGATTTGATCAGTAACAATGGAGCACCAAGGTGGCAATCCGTCGAATGAGTCGTATCGAGCACAGTAGTGGTACGATTTGAATATAGCGGCACGCCGTGCCGCTATTGGATGATTAGAGTCCGTTTTTGGCAGGTTAACGGCATATGGTACCTCTATCTGCCCGATTTTTACCTAAATGGATGTTTTGAATTGGGAAATAACGGCATGGAATGCCACTATGAGGTCACGGCAAGGTGTCGAGGATCAGATTAGCGGCATTCCATGCCGTTATTCTAAGTAAGATGCAAAAGGAGTTTTCAGTATGACGCAGCAACAACTTCAACTCGGACAACCCGTCCCGGATTTCGAGCTTCCCGCCACGAATGGGGGAACGATCCGACTAAGCGATTATCGAGGACGCAAGGTCGTGATCTATTTTTATCCGAAGGACATGACGCCGGCGTGCACCCAGGAATCTTGCGATTTCCGCGACGCCAACGCGACGATCGAGCAATCGAACGCGATCGTACTTGGCATCAGCACGGATGAGCTCAAAAGACACCACAAATTCGTCGAGAAGTACGAGCTTCCTTTCCTGCTGTTGGCAGATCCGGAACATCGGGTATGCGATCTGTTCGGCGTATGGCAGGAAAAGAAGCTTTACGGTAAAACCTATATGGGAATCGTACGTTCCACTTTCCTGATCGACGAGCAAGGCATCCTCTTGCAGGAATGGCGCAATATTAAGGTGAAGGGCCACGTCGAGAACGTAAAGCAGGCTTTGCAGGAAAAGGGAAAAAGAAACAAGTAGTGTAACGTGTTCATTTCTTCTTGTAAAAAAAGGGATGTTCAAGATAAAGCAATTATGTTACCATCCTTTAAACAGGAGATGATCTGATGAATTCGAATTCAAAGGTTTCATTCCAGCCGCTCCACCGAACGAAGCTGGTCGACGACGTCGTGGTCCAATTGCAGAAGACGATTTCGAGCGGAGAATTGAAATACGGCGAGAAGATCCCGACGGAGCCCGAGTTAATGGAGCAGTTCGGAGTCGGCCGTTCCACGATCCGCGAAGCCGTTAGGGTACTCGTGCATGCCGGATTGTTGGAGAAGAAGCAAGGCTTCGGAACTTTTTTGGCTTCGACGCCGGGCATTCAAGAGCCGCTTGAGCATAGGCTTAGAAGAGCCGAGATCGTCGAAGTGTACGAGGTACGCAAAATGCTGGAGCTTGAAATCTCAAGATTGGCGGCCGAACGCCGCGACGATCAAGATCTCGAGAATATGCGCGCCCATCTGGATCAGCGCTCCGAAGCCTTGAACAAAGATGACATCAACGGTTATCTTAATTCGGATATCGAGTTCCATATCGCCGTTGCCGTAGCTAGCAAAAACCATGTCGTAGTCGATCTCTATCGGACGTTCTCTTCCGCGCTGCGAGAAGCCCTGTTCAAGCTTGCGAAGGAGAAGGAGGGACACGATCCCAACACCGAAATTCACGAGAAGATCTACGAGGCCATTAAGGCGAAGGACGTAGCGGCAGCCGAGCACTGGACGCTTCGCAACCTAGACGGAACGGTAGGTCAACTTAGAGACAGAATGGGATAAGAAAGCCGGGATACTACCGGCAATCTACTTCCATGGCCTTAAACGTCAGATGATAGGATGAAAGGGAAAGGAAAGGCAAACATTCGACAGGTTCTACTGTACTTCTGCGTAATAAAACATCAGATGATAAGATGAAAGGTTGTGCTGCATGAGCACGAAAAATTTAGCCAACGCACAAATAAACACGGTCTACACCATTTTGTTCTCCATCAGTCTCGTTCATTTGCTGAACGATTCCATTCAATCCGTTATACCGGCTATCTTCCCGATTCTTCAAGAGTCCATGAAACTTAGCTTTGCGCAGATCGGATGGATTGCCTTCACGGTTAACGTAACGGCATCGTTGTTGCAGCCAGTGATCGGCTTATATACCGATTCAAAGCCAAAGCCGTTCTTGCTCCCCACGGGAGTGCTATTCTCGCTTCTCGGTATGGTCGTGCTAGCTTTTGCCGAGAGCTATTGGCAGGTGATCGTCTCCGTTGTGCTGATCGGGCTCGGTTCCGCGGTTCTTCATCCCGAAGCTTCCCGGGTCGCCTACATGGCAGCGGGCTCTCGCAGAGGGTTGGCGCAATCGATCTTCCAAACAGGGGGGAATATCGGGCAAGCTTTGGCTCCCGTGTTTACTGCGCTTATATTCGTTCCCTTCGGTCAATTCGGAATCATTTGGTTTACGATCGCAGCCGCTGTCGCCTTCGTTGTGCAGATTTACGTGGCGAGATGGTATAAGGCTTACATTAGCCGCCAAACCGCGAAGAAGAAAGAAGTTGTCAAGAGAGAGCCGCTTCCAACGAGAACGATCGCTTACGCAATGACGATACTAATCTTGCTGCTCTTCTCGAAATTCGTATACGTCGCTAGCATGACGGGTTTCTTCTCTTTTTACTTGATCGATTATCATCATATTTCAACCGAATACGCTCAAGTGTTCATATTCGCTTTATTGGCGGCAGGAGCCGTAGGCACTTTCATGGGCGGACCGCTGGCAGACAGATTCGGCAGAAGGAACATGATTTGGTTCTCCATCCTGGGTACCGCTCCGTTCTCGTTGCTTCTCCCATATGCGAACCTTTTCTGGTCGATCATCTTGCTTATTTTCATCGGATTTATTCTGCTCTCCGGATTTTCGGTCATTATCGTGTATGCTCAAGAGCTTCTGCCCGGCAAAGTCGGGATGGTATCGGGCCTATTTTTCGGGCTCGCGTTCGGTCTCGGGGGAATAGGCTCCGTCGTTCTCGGAACGTTGGCGGACGCTACGAGCATTTCCTTCGTCATTAAGCTAAGCGCATTCTTGCCGCTCCTTGGTCTATTGGCCGTGTTCTTGCCGACTGACCGCAAATTGAAACTGGCTCACTAACGAATGATATTTGAATGGCATGTCGCTGGGGATCGGCCTCGGCGGAGCCTTCTCGCCTTGACGCTGTAGAAGCCGCAAAGCTATAATAACTTCAATTGATTTTACCCCGCGGAACGGATAGGACCGTCAGCAATGGCGATTTAAGGTTTACGCTTAGGAGGCTCGATTTACCCAGTGACTACTCACCAACATGAAATGATCGTCGTATTGGATTTCGGTGGCCAGTACAACCAATTGATCGCCCGTCGTATTCGCGATTTAGGCGTGTACAGCGAACTTCTTCCCTTCAATACGACGGCGGACAAGCTACGTGAGCTTGCACCCAAAGGGATCGTATTTTCGGGAGGACCTGCCAGTGTATATGCGGAGGGAGCTCCGACTATTGACCAGGCGATCTATGAACTGGGAATTCCGATTTTCGGCATTTGTTATGGCATGCAATTGATGACCCACCAGCAAGGCGGTAAAGTAGAGCCCGCGCACAAACGCGAGTACGGCAAATCGGACGTAGACTTCGTAGCAGGTTCCGACTTGGTTAAAGGCTTGGATAGCCGTCAAACGGTGTGGATGAGCCATGGCGACCACGTAACCGAGCTTCCGTCAGGCTTCCGCGTCGACGCGAGCACGGAGCATGCTCCGGTTGCCGCGATGAGCGACCCTTCCCGGAAGTTCTACGCGGTACAATTCCATCCTGAAGTTCGCCATTCCGTCTACGGGAACGAAATGATCCGCAACTTCTTGTTTGAAGTGTGCGGCTGTCGCGGGGACTGGACGATGGGCTCGTTCATCGACGATATGATCGCTGACATCCGTAAGGAAGTCGGGGACAAAAAAGTGCTTTGCGCATTGTCGGGCGGCGTGGATTCCTCCGTCGTCGCCATTTTGATCCATAAGGCGATCGGCGAACAGCTTACTTGCATGTTTATCGACCACGGCCTTCTTCGCAAAGGCGAAGCGGAAAGCGTCATGGAGACGTTCGTCGGCAAGTTCGGCATGAACGTCGTCAAGATCGACGCGAGCGAACGGTTCCTCGGCAATCTGAAGGGCGTCGACGATCCGGAGAAAAAACGCAAAATCATCGGCACGGACTTCATTCGGGTGTTCGAGGAAGAGTCCGCGAAATTCGACGATTTCACGTTCCTAGCGCAAGGCACGCTCTATACCGATATCGTTGAGAGCGGCACGGCGACGGCGCAGACGATCAAGTCTCACCATAACGTCGGCGGCTTGCCGGAAGACATGAAATTCAAATTGATCGAACCGTTGAAGACGCTGTTCAAGGACGAAGTGCGTAAAGTCGGCGCCGAATGCGGCTTGCCGGAAGCGATCGTCATGCGCCAGCCATTCCCGGGACCGGGTCTGGCGATCCGAGTACTCGGCGAAGTGACCGCGGAGAAGCTCGAGATCGTTCGCGAGTCCGACGCGATCCTTCGCGACGAAATCGCCAAAGCGGGCCTGGATCGCGAGATCTGGCAATACTTCACGGCGTTGCCGGGCATGAAGAGCGTCGGCGTAATGGGCGATGGCCGCACGTATTCATACGCAGTCGGTATCCGCGCCGTTACTTCAATCGACGGAATGACCGCCGATTGGGCGAGAATCCCATTCGACGTCCTGGAGAAAATCTCCAACCGCATCGTCAACGAAGTACAGAACGTCAACCGGATCGTATACGATATTACGTCTAAGCCTCCTGCCACGATCGAGTGGGAGTAAAAAACGAGCCTGCCGAGAACTTCTCGGCAGGCTTTATTTTTGGCGTATCGGATAAAGCTTTGTTGTTGAAGTTTGCCTTGTTTTCGCTTTCAATGGAAATAAACCGCAATCATTACTGAAAAATCTATCAATTCCGAACGATCTCTCCATAATTAGGGTGTCATTATTCGTAAATAACCGTTGACAGACAAGGTCTTACGACCTAGAATATGGATTGGACAAACAACTGAATAATCTTTTCGTATAATCCCGGGAATAGGCTCGGGAGTCTCTACGAGGTCACCGCAAATGATCTGTCTACGGAAAGGGAAAAGCATACCTGGGGATTAATGTCTCCGTTGGTATGGATTTTCCCGGTTGTGCGGAACCTAGAAGAGTCTTCTTCTAGGTTTTTTGTATGTTTAGTCTTAGGTTTTCCACATTCATTCAAATTTTGAAGGGAGAGTTTATTGAGACATGGAACGTTTCTTTAAGCTGAAGGAACTGGGGACGAATGTACGCACAGAGATCATGGCAGGAATTACGACCTTCATGACAATGGCTTACATTCTAGTCGTTAACCCGGGCATTTTATCGGGAGCAGATTTGAGCTTTACTTCTGTTTTCCTGGCAACTGCGCTTGCTGCAGGTATTTTTACGATTGCGATGGGATTGTTCGTTAACTTTCCGGTAGCCTTGGCGCCGGGGATGGGGCTTAACGCATTCTTCGCCACGACGATCGTCACTTCGAAGGCGACGGGACATCCGATCACGCCGGAGATGGGACTCGCGGCCGTATTTATTTCAGGGATTATCTTCTTCATCTTAACGGTTACTCATATCCGCCAATTACTTATCGTAGCGATACCCGATGGATTGAAACATGCGATTACGGTCGGTATCGGTTTGTTCATTGCGATCGTCGGCATGAAAACGAGCGGTCTCGTGACCATCTTGGTGTTCGGCGATGGCAGCACGTTGCTCTCGATGGGCAACTTGGAAAATCCAAGCGTGTGGTTAACTATCGTAGGCTTGGCGATTATCGGAGTTTTCATGGTATTGCGCGTTAAAGGCGCGATCTTGCTAGGTATGGTCGTCATCACTCTGATCGGAGCGCTTCCGGGCGTTGACTTGGTCAACTTCAGTTCGTTGAAAGGCGCGGACTGGGCTCCTGATTTCGGCGAATTGAATTTCTGGAGCATGGACTTCGCCGATCTCTTTACGACAGGGCTGTTAACGGCTATCGCAACCTTTACGTTCGTTGAGTTGTTCGATACTTTCGGAACGCTGGTCGGTACGGCCAACCGCGCCGGATTTTTCAAAAATAAAGAAGAAGGCACGAAAAAGGTCGGTAAAGCAATGTTCGTTGACGCAGTAGCGGTCAGCGGCGGCGCGATGCTCGGAACGAGCACGGTTACGGCTTACGTGGAAAGCTCTGCCGGCGTTGCCGAAGGCGGACGTACGGGATTAACTTCCGTTACGACAGGCGTATTGTTCCTGCTTTCGTTGTTCTTATTGCCGATCGCCTTGTTGATTCCAGCTCCGGCGACTAGCGCAGCGCTTATCATTGTCGGCGTGCTCATGGTTCAATCCGTTAAAGAAATCGAATTTACCGACCTTGTTATCGGTATTCCCGCTTTCTTGACGATTACGATCATGGCGTTCACTTACAATATCGCCAACGGAATTTCCTTCGGTATCGTATCTTATGTCATCCTCGCTTTCGTAGCGAACTTGGCCGGAGACAAGAAACATAAGATTCACTGGCTGATGTGGGTCGTGTTCTTTATCGTTATCGCAAGATACGTATTCGTCGGCTCGCAAGGCTAATTTCTTAGCGTTTATGAACCGAAAGGTTCATGGCATAAATCAACCCCGCTTCACTTCCGAACAGACGGAGGTGGGGCGGGGTTTTAATTTTCTTATATAGACAAGAGCATTGAAGTTGGGTAATCACTAGGAAAACTTTACATTATTTGAAATTGGGTGCATGTTCTCGCGCGCAAAGGGGTCCGAGAGTATATATATGTGTCAAAATCCGAACGTTAATATTTCATGATAACAAAAGTGTTCGTCTTTGTTTGACAGTCCACCCCAGTCTGCGGTAAACTAAGAAGCGTTAAAAGAGCCTGTTTCTTGCCTTCATCAAGGTAAGAAGCAATGCGCGTATAAGTCGGGAATCGGCCCGAACGTCTCTACCCGGAAACCCTAATTTCCGGACTACGCGGCAATCGCCAACACCATCGATATTGAAGCGCGGACCTTGGATGGTTCGGGCTTTCTCTTGTCGCCGTTGAGCGTTGCTTATAGTAGAAGAGAACTTGAAGGTCGATTGGGGAATACTGACGGTATTCCCATTGATCTTTTTTTTGTTTATTCGCATGGGAAACAAGATCGCAACTGGGGAAGGGTGGAATCATGTCTTCACTTGTCGGCGTCATTATGGGAAGTACGTCGGATTGGGAAACGATGAAGAAAGCGTGCGAGGTGCTCGAGGAGCTAAACATTCCATATGAGAAAAAAGTCGTCTCCGCGCATCGGACACCGGACTTGATGTTCGAATATGCCGAGTCCGCCGTATCGCGGGGCTTGAAAGTTATAATTGCCGGTGCTGGCGGAGCTGCCCATCTTCCGGGCATGGTCGCAGCCAAAACCGTTCTGCCCGTTATCGGAGTGCCTGTTCAGTCGAAGGCCTTGAACGGGCTTGATTCGTTGTTATCGATCGTCCAGATGCCGGGCGGCATCCCCGTTGCAACGGTAGCCATCGGTACCGCTGGCGCAACGAATGCGGGATTGCTAGCGGCTCAAATGATCGGTTCCTTCGATCCTGAAGTGCAAGCCCGATTGTCGGCCCGCCGCGATCGGATCACGCAGGATGTCCTCGACAATGGAGAGTTGCCGGCATGAGCAGCGGAGATAAGCTAGTCAGTTTATTCGGCGGCGAAGGTGCGGCATGCGATGCATTCGGATGCGAAGTTGTAGGAGGGGATGAGGCGGTGACTCTTTCGGGGTCCCGGACGATTCTACCCGGTGCGACGATAGGGGTGCTGGGCGGAGGACAGTTGGGTCGGATGTTGGCGCATGCGGGTAACCGTCTCGGCTATCGATTCCTGACCCTAGATCCGACTCCCGATTCTCCTTGCGGACAAACGGCAGCGCAGATCGTAGCTGCTTATGACGATCAGAAGGCTGCGCGGGAGCTGGCCGCCCGCTCGGATGTCATCACGTATGAATTCGAGAACGTCGATGCCGACGTAGCGGCTATGCTTGAGACGGAATCCTACGTTCCGCAAGGCAGCGCTTTGCTATACACGACGCAGCATCGCCTTCGCGAGAAACGCGCGATAGAAGCGGCTGGCGTGAAGGTAGCGCCTTATGCGGAGATCGTTAGCTTAGATAGTTTGCGAGAAGCCGCGGCATCTCTTGGTTTGCCGGCCGTGTTGAAGACGGCGACCGGAGGGTATGACGGCAAAGGTCAATGGGTACTGAGAACGGATGATCAACTGGAGCAGGCTTGGAACGAAGCGAGCCGCAGCGGAACGCAACTGGTACTTGAGAAATTCATCGTTTTCGACAAGGAAATATCCGTAATCGCGGCTAGACGGCCTTCGGGCGAAGTGAAAACTTTCCCGCCTGCGGAAAATATCCATGTTCATAATATATTGCACTTATCTATCGTTCCTGCGCGCATTGACGATTCGGTACGGCAAGAGGCCGAGAAGCTGGCGATATCGATCGCGGAGACGCTTGGCGTTGTCGGACTCATCGCGGTTGAGCTGTTCTTGACCGCCGACGGACAATTGTACGTCAACGAGCTTGCGCCAAGGCCCCACAATTCAGGCCACTATACGATGGAAGCTTGTCGGACGTCGCAATTCGAGCAGCATGTGCGGGCGATCTGCAATCTGCCGCTAGGCGATCCGGCGCTGCTAACTCCGGTAGTCATGGCAAACATCTTAGGCGAGCATATGGAGCCTCTGATAGCTTGGATGGCAGAACATGATGCTGCGGCCGAGCGTCTCGGAGTCGAACCGAAGGTTCATCTCTACGGCAAAGCCGAGGCGAAACACAAACGAAAAATGGGACACCTGAACGTGCTCGCTCCTAACGTGGATGCCGCGCTGGAATGGATAGCCCAATCGAATATATGGAGGGTCTAAACACACATGTTAGAACGTTATAGCCGCCCCGAGATGCGGGCCATTTGGACGGAAGAAAACAAATTCAACGCTTGGCTGGAAGTCGAATTATGCGCGTGCGAAGCATGGGCAGAGTTAGGCCATATTCCTCATGAGGATACGGTAGAGCTTCGCAAGAACGCGAAATTCGACATCGATCGCATCAACGAGATCGAGCTGGAAACTCGCCACGACGTAATCGCCTTTACTCGCGCGGTATCCGAAAGCTTGGGCGCCGAGCGCAAATGGGTGCATTACGGCCTCACTTCGACGGACGTCGTCGATACGGCGATGGGCTACTTGTTGCTTCAAGCCAATAAAATCTTAAAACAAGATATCGTGAACTTCATCGCGATTTTGCGCGATCAAGCAATCAAATATAAGGACACTCCGATGATGGGCCGTACGCATGGCGTACACGCGGAGCCTACGACTTTCGGGCTGAAGCTGGCTCTGTGGCACGAAGAAATGAAACGCAACTTGGAGCGCTTCGAACGTGCGGCGGATGGCGTTCAATTCGGTAAAATGTCAGGTGCCGTCGGAACATACGCGAATATTGATCCTGCGGTAGAGCAATTCGTGTGCAACAAGCTGGGCATTACGGCTGCACCGATCTCGACGCAGACGCTGCAACGCGATCGTCATGCGGAATACATGGCGACATTGGCGCTGATCGCGACATCGATCGACAAGTTCGCTACCGAAATTCGCGGCTTGCAGAAGAGCGAATTCCGCGAAGTCGAGGAGCCGTTCGGCAAAGGCCAGAAAGGTTCGTCGGCGATGCCGCACAAGCGCAACCCGATCGGTTGCGAGAACATGAGCGGATTGTCCCGCGTTATCCGCGGACACATGCTGACCGCATACGAGAACGTTCCTCTGTGGCACGAACGCGATATCTCGCACTCCTCCGCGGAGAGAATCATTTTGCCGGATGCGACGATGCTTCTCAACTATATGCTTAACCGTTTCGGCAATATCGTGAAAAACTTGACGGTGTTCCCGGAAAATATGAAGCGCAATATGACGCGTACTTACAATGTGCCTTTCTCCGGCCGGGTCATGACGAAGCTGATCGACAAGGGCTTCAGCCGCGAGCAAGCTTACGATACGGTTCAACCGCGCGCGATGCAGGCGTGGGAAGAACAACGCGATTTCCGCGACATCGTGGGATCGACGAAGGAAATTACGGACGTGTTGTCCGCCGAAGAGATCGGGGAATGCTTCGATCCGACTTGGCATCTGAAGCACGTCGGCACGATTTTCGATCGTTTGGGATTGAAATAAGGTAAGCGGCGGCGAAAAGCCCCAAGGAGGCAGACATGACAACCCAAGCTTTGGCTACGGCCGAAGGGCTCGTTAAAGCCCCTCTTATCCATAAGGGCAAAGTCCGGGAGCTGTACGATCTCGGAGAACATCTATTAATCGTAGTAACGGACCGGATCTCGGCGTTCGATTACGTGCTGGATCCCCCCGTACCGGGCAAAGGCAGCGTGTTGAACGGATTAAGCGCTTATTGGTTCGATCAGACGGCGGTCGTTCAGCCTAACCATGTGGTGCACACCGACGTGGCGTTGCTGGGAGATCTCGTATCCGAGCCGGACAAGCTTGCGGGCCGGATCATGGTCAGCCGCAAAGCGAAAAGGATCGATATCGAATGCGTCGTGCGCGGTTACATTACGGGCGGCGGATGGCGGCAATATCAAGCGAACGGACAGGTTAACGGAATTGCGTTGCCTGCGGGTCTGCTCAAGAACTCTAAGCTGGAGCAACCGATCTTCACTCCGGCGGGCAAGAACGATGTCGGACATGACGAAGACATTCCTTTCGAGGAGATGGCGCGTCGCGTCGGCACCGAATTAGCCGAAGGATTGCGGGATCGCAGCCTGAAGCTGTACGAATTCGGCCGGGATTACTGTGCTAAGCGAGGCATTATTCTAGCGGATTGCAAGTTCGAGTTCGGATTGATAGACGGCGAAATCATTCTTATCGATGAATTGTTTACTCCGGACTCCTCGCGCTTCTGGGCGGAGGAAAATTACAAGCTCGACGTCGAGATCGACAGCATGGACAAGGAACCGGTTCGCGCCTACTTGGCGGGATCGGATTGGGACAAGAACAGTCCTCCGCCTCCGTTGCCGGATTCGGTCGTAGAAGCGACTACGTCCAGATATCAGGATATTGCTCGCAAGTTAATGAAGTAAAAAATCAAATCCATACCCCATATCAGGAGGAACTCCAATGAAAGCAAAGGTTTACGTAACGATTAAGCAGAACGTGCTCGACCCGCAAGGGAACGCGGTGCAAGGCGCGCTGCATACGCTAGGCTTCAACGAAGTCGGCAAAGTGAGAATCGGTAAATACCTGGAATTGGAACTGGATACGAACGATCGCGCGCAAGCGGAGGAAAAGCTCAAAGTGATGTGCGAGAAGCTTCTGGCGAATACGGTTGTCGAAGACTATCGTTTCGAATTGGAGGGCTGAGGCACTCATGAAATTCGCTGTCCTCGTATTTCCGGGCTCTAACTGTGATATTGACTGTTACAAGGCTGTAGAAGACACTGTCGGCCAATCCGTGGATTACGTATTCCATACGGCAACCGACCTATCCGCATACGATGCGATTCTCGTTCCTGGCGGTTTCTCCTATGGAGATTACCTGCGTTGCGGCGCGATCGCGCAATTCGCTCCCGTCATGGCGGAAGTTCAAAAAGCGGCGGAAGCCGGCAAGTTTATCCTAGGTATCTGCAACGGGTTTCAAATCCTTACGGAATCAGGGCTTCTCCCGGGCGCGCTTATCCGCAACAACTCGCTTAAGTTCCGCTGCCACCAAGTTGATCTGGTAGTCGAGAACGCTAGCACTGCTTTTACGAACGCATACAAGCAAGGCGACGTCATCGATATTCCTATCGCTCACGGCGAAGGCAGCTTCTTCGTAGACGACGAAATGTTGGCTAAGCTGAAAGCGAACAACCAAATCGTTTTCCGCTATGCGGGCGACAATCCGAACGGCTCCGTCGACAACATTGCCGGCGTGTGCAACGAAGCGGGTAACGTAGTCGGCATGATGCCGCATCCGGAGCGCGCGGTGAAAGACATCCTCGGTTCCGCAGACGGCGTGAAGATGTTTACGTCAGTATTAAACGCTTGGAGGGAACGTAATGGCGCAGCAAGTATCCGCTAAGGAACCAACTGTCGAGCAAATCGCAGAACAGAAAATATATAAGCAATTCGGAGTATCGGACAAGGAATATGATCTGATTTGCGGCTTCATGGGACGTAAACCGAACTACACGGAGATCGGCGTATTCAGCGTAATGTGGTCCGAGCACTGCGCGTACAAAAACTCCAAACCGCTCTTGAAGAAGTTCCCGATCACGGGACCTCGCGTATTGATGGGACCTGGCGAAGGCGCCGGAATCGTCGATATCGGCGACAATCAAGCGGTCGTGTTCAAGATCGAATCTCACAACCATCCATCCGCGGTCGAGCCTTACCAAGGTGCGGCAACGGGCGTCGGCGGTATCATTCGCGATATTTTCTCGATGGGTGCCCGTCCTGTAGCTTTGCTTAACTCTTTGCGTTTCGGCCGTCTTGAGAATGACCGCGTCCGTTACCTGTTCGAGCACGTGGTCAGCGGGATCGCGGGCTACGGGAACTGTATCGGAATTCCGACGGTTGCCGGAGAAGTCATGTTCGACGAGGCTTATGAAGGAAATCCGCTCGTTAACGCGATGTGCGTAGGATTGATCGATCATGATAAAATCCAACGCGGCGTTGCCAAAGGAATCGGGAACCCGGTGTTCTACGTAGGTCCTGCAACCGGACGCGACGGAATCCATGGTGCGACATTCGCATCCGAAGATTTGTCCGCGGCATCCGAAGCTAAGCGCTCTGCCGTACAAGTCGGCGATCCGTTCATGGAGAAGCTTGTTATGGAAGCGACTTTGGAATTGATCGATTCCGGTATCGTACTCGGTATTCAAGATATGGGCGCGGCCGGATTGACTTGTTCGAGCGCGGAGATGGCGAGTAAAGCCGGTAACGGCATGGAGCTCTATCTCGATGAGGTTCCTCAGCGTGAAGAGGGCATGACGGCTTACGAAATGATGTTGTCCGAGTCGCAAGAGCGGATGCTATTCGTATGCGAACCTCAACATGAGGAGCAAGCGAAAGGCATTTTCGAGCGTTGGGGATTGCATTGTGCGAAGGTCGGCAAAGTATCGGACGATGGACGTCTGAAATTGTTCCACAAGGGCGAGCTTGTCGGCGATATGCCTGTACACGCGCTTGTCGACGATTGCCCGATCTACGAGAAACCGTCGCAAGTTCCTGAGTATTATTTGAAAAATGGTTCAATCGATACAAACCGCTACGAGCAAGTACTCGACCTGAACGCCGCGCTGAAAAAAGTGCTCGGTTCTCCGTCGCTTGCGAGCAAAGAGTGGGTTTATAACCAATATGATTACATGGTTCGTACCGAGACCGCGGTTCGTCCGGGTTCGGATGCTGCCGTCGTTACGATTCGCGGTACGCGCAAAGGTCTTGCGATGACGACGGACTGCAACGGACGTTACGTATATCTGGATCCAGAAGTAGGCGGTAAAATCGCGGTAGCGGAAGCAGGACGTAATATTGTATGTTCCGGCGCAGAACCGTTAGCGATTACGGACAACCTGAACTTCGGCAGCCCGGAGAAACCAGAAATCTTCTGGCAAATGGAGAAAGCGGTAGACGGTATGGCGGAAGCTTGCCGCGTGCTCGATACTCCGGTTATCGGCGGTAACGTATCGCTTTACAATGAGAATACGCGCGGCGCGATCTATCCGACTCCAGTCGTCGGCATGGTCGGTCTCGTACACGATACGGATCACATTACGACTCAAGAATTCAAAGCGGAAGGCGACGTTATCTTCCTGCTTGGCGATACGAAAGCCGAGATCGGCGGAAGCGAATTCCAATACGCGGTTCACGGCGTAACGGAAGGCCGTCCTCCAGAGCTTGATCTGGCTACGGAACAGAAACTGCACAAAACGGTGCTTAACGTTATTCAACAAGGCCTTGTCGCATCCGCGCATGACTTGTCCGAGGGCGGATTGGCAGCGGCGCTTGCGGAAGCGGGCTTCGGTCGCGGCCTTGGCGCTAACGTCACGTTCGAGACGAATCTTCGTCCGGATATCGCGTTGTTCAGCGAATCCCAATCTCGTATACTGCTGTCCGCTAAGCCTGAACTTGCGGATAAGCTTGCAGTCGCGATTACGCTTGCGGGCGTTCCGCTTCAACGTCTGGGTACGGTATCGGGCGATCGCTTGACGGTTAATATCGGCGGCCACGATGCGATCGACGCATCCATCGCCGAGCTTCGCCAAGTATGGAAGCAAGCGATTCCTAATCATATGGTCGGTAACAAAGCATGACACCAAGTGTTGCAAATGGGGGGACAGCAGTGACACAGCTCTGGACCGGGGACTATTACAACGAGGGCAATGGCAGCAAAGACTCTATTTTCGACAAATTGAAGGAAGAGTGCGGCGTATTCGGGGTGTTCGGTCATCCCGATGCGGCTAATCTATCCTATTACGGTTTGCATGCGTTGCAGCACCGCGGCGAAGAAAGCTGCGGAATTTGCACTTCGGATGACGGTATGTTCCATTACCATCGGGGGATGGGGCTCGTTAAAGAAGTGTTCGACCGCGACAGCTTGGAATCGTTAAAGGGTAGTCAAGCGATCGGCCATGTTCGGTACTCCACATCGGGCGGAAGCGGACTGGCTAACGCGCAACCTCTTGTGTTCAAATATCGCGGAGGGGACTTGGCGGTATGCACGAACGGTAACTTGGTTAACGAGCCGGGCGTACGCAAAGAACTCGAGGATTCGGGATCGATTTTCCAGACGACAAGCGACACTGAGGTTATCGCGCATTTGATCGCACGTTCTCCTAAGAGCCTTGTCGATGCGGTTAGAGATGCTTTTGCGCGATTGATCGGCGGTTTCGCGTTCCTTATTCAAACGCAAGGTCAGCTAATCGCGGCCTGCGATCCCCATGGTCTTCGTCCGCTCGTTATGGGACGGTTAGGGGAAGCTTATATATTCGCATCCGAATCGTGCGCTTTAGAAACGATTGGCGCGGTATACGTAAGGGATGTCCAACCGGGCGAGCTGCTCGTGCTCGATCAGAACGGATTGCGCGAAGAGCGGTTCGCTCCGATGGAACGCCGCGCGGTGTGCGCAATGGAGTATATCTATTTCGCAAGACCGGACAGCGACATCTATGGCGTGAACCTGCATTCCTCCCGTAAGCGTATGGGCCAGCAGCTTGCGCAAGAATCGTTCGTCGACGCGGATATCGTGACCGGCGTGCCGGATTCGAGTATATCGGCGGCTATCGGCTATGCGGAGCAGACTGGAATTCCATATGAGCTAGGTTTGATCAAAAATAAATATACCGGACGTACTTTCATCCAGCCTTCTCAAGAGCTACGCGAGAAAGGCGTGAAAATGAAGCTGTCCGCCGTACGTAAAGTCGTCGAGGGCAAACGGGTCGTCATGATCGACGATTCGATCGTTCGGGGCACGACTTCGCTGCGGATCGTGAACATGCTTCGCGAAGCCGGAGCTTTAGAAGTTCACGTGCGTATAACATCGCCGCCATTCATGAATCCTTGTTACTATGGCATAGATACGCCTAACCCGGCGGACCTGATTGCTTCCAGCAAGACGGTGGAGGAAATTCGTCAGGCGATTAACGCCGACTCGCTCTATTTCTTAAGCGAGAAGGGCTTGATCGATTCCGTCGGCGGCCACGACAACGAGTACAATCGCGGACTGTGCTTAGCTTGCTTCAACAACGACTATCCAACCCCAGTCGAGTTCGAAGACGCTAAGCTGACTTCCTGCAGCTGCGACTGATGAGGGTCACCGATAGGTGGGGAATAAGCTAAGCTCGCCGTGCGCGCTTAAATAAGCGAAAGTGGCTCGCAGGCGAGGAATAAGCTCGCTGTGCGTGCTTAAATGAGCGAAAGTGGCTCGCAGGCGAGGAATAAGCGCGCTGTGCGTGCTTAAATGAGCGAAAGCAGCTCGCAGGCGAGGAATAAGCTCGCTGTGCGTGCTTAAAAGTTAAAAGGAGTGGAAACCATTGTCCGAAGCGTACAAACAAGCCGGAGTCGATATCGCAGCCGGTAACGAAGCGGTCGAACGGATGAAGAAACACGTCAAAAAGACGTTCCGTCCGGAAGTGTTAACAGGGCTCGGCGGATTCGGCGGGCTGTTCAGCCTGAACAAAGACAAGTACGAGGAGCCTGTTCTCGTCAGCGGTACGGACGGCGTCGGCACGAAGCTGAAGTTGGCGTTCGCGATGGACAAGCATGACACGATCGGGATCGATGCGGTAGCTATGTGCGTGAACGACGTTATCGTTACCGGAGCGGAGCCTCTCTTCTTCCTCGACTATCTCGCTTGCGACAGAGTCGTGCCCGAGAAGATCGAAGCGATCGTCAAAGGCGTCGCGGACGGCTGCGAGCAAGCCGGTTGCGCGCTGATCGGCGGAGAAACGGCGGAGATGCCGGGCATGTATTCCGAAGGCGAATACGATATCGCGGGCTTTACGGTAGGGATCGTAGATCGCAAGAAAGCGATAGACGGCTCGACGATTCAAGCAGGCGATGCGGTTATCGGACTAGCTTCCAGTGGCATTCATTCCAATGGGTTCTCTCTCGTGAGAAGACTTCTTCTAGAGCAAAAGGGATACTCTCTTACGGATAAGCCAGCCGAGCTTGAAGGGAAAACGCTTGGCGACGTTCTTATCGAGCCTACTCGCATTTACGTGAAGCAAATCCTGAATTTGTTGGAAAGCATCACGATCAAAGGGATGGCGCACATTACGGGCGGCGGATTCATCGAAAACATACCTCGCGTACTGCCGGAAGGCGTGAACGTGGACATTAACCGCGGCTCTTGGCCGGTTCTGCCGATTTTCGGTTTGATGCAGCAAGTGGGCAACATTACTGATCGCGACATGTATACGACGTTTAACATGGGCGTAGGCATGGTGCTTGTCGTTCCTGCGGATCAAGCGGAGCAAGCTTTGGCGGTAGCGAAAGCCCGAGGCGAGCAAGCGTATCGCATCGGTACGGTGACGGCGGGTTCCAAGATCGTTACGTTCGAAGGCGTTGAATTGCCATGATAGCAAGCAATGGAGGAGAAGGGAAGGCTTCAGTGCCTTCCGCTCCGCTTAAGATAGTAGTGTTCGCTTCCGGCAGCGGGAGCAACTTTCAAGCGTTGGCCGAGGCGGTTCGCGAAGGTCGGATTCATGCGACGATTGAGCTTGTCGTATGCGATAAGCCTTCTGCTTACGTGCTGGAGCGCGCGCGTAACTTCGGTGTGGAAACCTACACTTTTTCTCCAAAGCAGTACCCTTCTAGGGAGGCTTACGAGGAAGAAATCGTAGCTAAGCTGCAAGCGCAGGGCATTGACCTTATCGTCATGGCAGGGTATATGCGGCTTGTGACCAAAGTACTTGTCGAGCCTTATTATGGCCGAATGATCAATATTCACCCGGCGTTGCTTCCGGCTTTTCCGGGAATTAACGGCATCGGGCAAGCATTGGAATACGGTGCGAAGTTGACCGGCGCAACCGTTCATTTCGTCGATGGCGGAACGGACACCGGACCGATTATCGCCCAGCAAGCGGTTGAGGTTAAAGACGAAGATACGCTAGAGACGTTAGGCTCCCGTATTCAGCAGGCGGAGTACGAGCTGTTGCCCAAAGTAGTCGGCTGGATTGCCGAAGATCGGGTTACGTTGAACGGACGCAAGGTAACGATAAACAACTGAACGGAGGATTCATTCGTGGCGATCAGAAGAGCGCTGGTCAGCGTCTCGGACAAAACTGGAATCGTGGATTTGTGCCGGGAGCTCGCGCAGCAAGGCGTACAAGTGATATCGACAGGCGGTACGAAAACGTTATTGGAGAAGGAAAACGTGCCGGTCATCGGAATTTCCGAGGTGACGGGTTTCCCTGAAATTCTCGACGGACGCGTAAAGACATTGCACCCGGCGGTACATAGCGGATTGTTAGCGATCCGTGACGACGCCGAGCATATCAAGGCGATGGAAGAACTTAACCTCGATTATATCGACTTGGTTGTCGTTAACCTCTATCCTTTCAAAGAAACGATCTCTAAACCGAACGTTTCCTACGAAGACGCGATCGAGAACATCGATATCGGCGGACCTACGATGCTTCGTTCCGCAGCTAAAAACCACGCTTTCGTTACCGTTGTCGTGGATGCCGGCGATTACGCCCAAGTGTTGGAGGAAGTCCGCAGCAATGGCGATACGACGCTTGAAACGCGCAAACGCCTGGCAGCCAAAGTATTCCGCCATACTTCCGCATACGATGCGTTGATCTCCGATTATTTTGCCAAACAACTCGACAACCCGCTGCCTGAAAGCCTTACGGTTACTTACGAGAAGGTCCAGGAGCTTCGTTACGGAGAGAACCCGCATCAGAAGGCGGCTTTCTATCGCAAACCGTTATCCTCGGCAGGAAATATCACTTCCGCGGAACAATTGCACGGCAAAGAGTTGTCCTATAACAATATCAACGATGCGAACGCGGCTTTGGCGATCGTTAAGGAATTCAATGAACCGGCCGTCGTTGCGGTAAAGCATATGAATCCTTGCGGAGTAGGCATCGGAGCGGACATCGACGAGGCTTACGTGAAAGCGTACGAATCCGATCCGACTTCTATCTTCGGCGGTATTATCGCGGCTAACCGGACGATCGGAGCCGATACGGCGACCCGTCTGAGTGAACTGTTCCTAGAGATTATCATTGCGCCGGAATTCACTCCGGAGGCATTGGAAATCCTGCAGCGCAAGAAAAACATCCGTCTGATGCGTATCGGCGAGCTTCCTTCCGCTGCGGAACGCAATTCCGAATGGTTGGTTACGAGCGTCGAAGGCGGAATGCTCGTGCAACAAAGCGACGTGCACAGCCTGAGCGACGGGGATATCACGGTCGTGTCGGACCGCAAGCCGACGGATGAAGAGCTGAAGCAATTGCTGTTCGCTTGGAAAGTCGTCAAACACGTGAAGTCGAACGCGATTCTGCTTGCTAGCGACAACATGACGGTTGGCGTCGGCGCTGGCCAAATGAACCGCGTAGGCGCGGCTCGCATCGCAATCGAACAAGCTGGAGACAAAGCGAAGGGCGCAGTACTTGCTTCCGATGCATTCTTCCCGATGGGAGATACGGTTGAGCTTGCCGCTAAAGCGGGAATCACGGCAATCATTCAACCGGGCGGCTCTATTAAAGACGCGGAATCGATCGCCGTGGCCAATGCCAACAACATTGCCATGATCGTGACGGGCGTTCGTCATTTCAAACACTAATTATAGGATGGCAACCAGGCAATAGCGGCAGAAATTGCCGCTATTTCTCCATATCTAACTCGGCTGAATAGAGTAGCGGCAGGAAATGCCGCTATTTTCTCAGTTGCAGGGGATTTGGAGCGTTTGGACTTAGAATAGCGGAGTTTATTGCCGTTAAGGCTGCTTATAATGGGCGGAACACTGGAATAATGGCAAACCCTGCCGTTATGCAACCACAATAGCAATGGAATATAGGGTGAATCGGAGGAGGAAGCTACAGTGAAAGTTCTAGTCATCGGACGAGGCGGTCGCGAGCATGCGATCATCTGGGCGCTGAAGAAGAGCGCGAAGATTAACCAAATCTATTGTGCGCCTGGTAACGCTGGAACAGCGCAGCTTGCGGAGAACGTGGAGATCGAGGAATTGGAATTCGCTCGTCTCGTGGCTTTCGCGAAGGACAAAGGGATAGATCTTGTCGTAGTTGGACCTGACGATCCTCTAGCCGCGGGAATCGTTGACGAATTCGAAGCCGCTTCGATTCCGGTATACGGACCGCGGAAGAACGCGGCGGAAATCGAAGGCAGCAAAATCTTCATGAAGGATTTGCTGCGCAAATACAATATTCCGACCGCGAAATACGAGACGTTCACCGACTATGCGACAGCTTCGGCATACTTGAAGCAGCAGTCGCTGCCGATCGTGATTAAAGCGGACGGATTAGCTGCGGGCAAGGGCGTATCGGTATGCTTCACTCGCGAAGAAGCGGACAAAGCGCTGGAAGAAACGATGGTTGACAAGTCATTCGGCGCGGCTGGGGATAAAGTCGTCATCGAGGAGTTCCTTGAAGGACAAGAAATGTCCATCTTGGCTTTCGTAGACGGGGAGACCGTTCGTGCGATGTCGCCTGCGCAGGATCATAAGCAAGTGTTCGATAACGACAAAGGGCCGAATACGGGCGGGATGGGAACCTATTCTCCGCTGCCGCATATCGCCCAATCGATTATCGACGACTCGATCGAGAACATCATCAAACCGACCGCTCGCGCTATGGTGTCCGAAGGCCGTCCGTTCCGCGGCGTATTGTTCGCCGGCCTGATGATCACGAAGGACGGTCCGAAAACGATCGAATTCAACGCCCGTTTCGGAGATCCGGAAACTCAAGTCGTGTTGCCTCGCCTCGAGACGGATCTGCTTGATATTTTCTTGGCTTCCATCGACGGAACGCTGAAAGATATCGACATCAAGTGGAGCAACGAAGCTGCGGTTTGCGTCGTTCTCGCTTCCGGAGGATATCCGGGCTCCTATCCGAAAGGCTTCCCGATCGAAGGCTTGGACAAAGTGAGCACGCCGGGAGCGTTGGTATTCCATGCGGGAACCGCATTAAAAGATGGCCGGGTCGTCACGAACGGCGGACGCGTACTCGGTATCGTAGGCCGTGGCGCGGGTATTGCCGAAGCGCGGGCCAACGCGTACGAAGCCGCTGCCGGCATTACGTTCGAAGGCAAGCAGAACCGTACGGACATTGCGGCTAAAGCGCTCGTGTAACCGAAGAAGGATACATTCCATAAGCCGTTGGTATCGCCTTGTTATGATGAGGCGATCCAACGGCTTATTCTTTATAAAACAACGATTTGCGATGAGCAAAAATATACCCAACCGCAAAAATCGTTACGACGATAAGCAAAGCGATCTCAGGGTGTTCGGACACCCATTGTACGAAGCTTTCCATGGTCGTCATCTCCTTGTAAAGGATGAATTGGCATCGTTCTAGACGGGATTTAGGTTTCCCTAACCGTTTGGAATCCAAACAATCCTTATGCAACAGAAGAGCTGGTCTCGTCCGGTCTTGTCGAACGTCGTAACGTGCCCGGGAATATGACAATACTTTTAATTACTCCAAATTTGTTGACAGATCCTTATAACGATGTTAAAGTTAATTCATAGTAATTACATCGGAATTAACGGGAATGAGGGAATTGATTATGGAAAGACCTTTGACCATACGCCATGAAAACTTAAACTTAACGGCTACGATCCACTATCCGGTCAATGATGGGGGATGCTCGGAGAAGAAAATGCCCCTCGTCGTCATCTGCCACGGCTTTATCGGCAGTCGGGTTGGAGTAGATAGATTGTTCTTATTAGCAAGCCGGGAGCTGGCGAGCAGAGGCTTCCTCGTCATTCGATTCGATTATGCCGGGTGCGGGGAAAGCGACGGAGTTTACGGAGAAAATGGACTCGATTCGATGATAGCCCAGACTCGCGCAGTATTGGATTACGGTTTGAGCTTGGATTGCATAGATCCATTACGCGTAACGTTGCTAGGGCACAGTCTTGGAGGAGCGGTAGCCCTTTTAACGGGAACGAAGGATCGTCGGGTCAAATCTCTCGCTTTATGGTCGCCCGTGGCGCATCCATTCAATGATATCCTCAAAATCGTAGGGCGCGACGTGTATGACGAAACCATTAAGAAGGGTTATGCAGACTATCTGGGATATAAGCTGAAGCCGGAATTTTTCGAGTCTCTGCAGCAGCATCAGCCTTTTCAAGAAGCGCCGAAATTTCACGGGGACGTGTTCATCGCGCACGGAACGTCGGACGATACCATTCCCGCAGACTATAGCTTCCTGTTGGAGAAGACGTTCTGGCTAAGGGGAGAAGGCCGCTGCGACAAAAATATTTTGTTCCAAGCGGATCACACGTACTCCAAAGGGGCGCACAAGCGAGAGCTCTACCAATCGACGTTTGAATGGTTGGCGAGCCACGAGAAGCGTCAACAGGATTGGCAACATTGGAGCATCTAAAACAAAATAATGACTAGTTTCGGACGGGTTCGACAATCCGCATCGGAAGCGGCTTATTCGTCATCAACTGACGGCAGTAGCCCTGACCGGAGGATCATTGACGCCTGCTAATATAGCCATTCATAATGGAAATGGTTGTCATTTCATTCTCGGTAAGGAGAGTGTACCATGTCCAAGCGAGTGCTTATTCTGACAGGCGATGGCGCGGAAGTTCTTGAGGTTTACTATCCCTTCTACAGGGTTAAGGAAGAAGGGTATGAGGCGGTTATCGCTTCTCCTAAGAAAAAAGTGTTGAACACGGTATGCCACGACTTTGTAGACGGTTGGGACACTTACACGGAGAAGCCGGCTCATCTACTTGCGGCCGATATCGCCTTCGCCGACGTCGATCCTTCCGAGTACGATGCTTTGATAATACCCGGCGGGCGCGCCCCCGAGTTTATTCGCAACGATCCGGATCTCCCGCGCATCGTCCAGCACTTCCTGGACGCCGACAAGACCGTCGGAGCGATCTGTCATGGCGCTCAGGTTTTCCTCGCGCTGGAAGATCGTTCATACTTCGAAGGACGCACGTTGACCGCGTATAACGCCTGTAAGCTGGAAGTCGAATCGCTGGGCGCAACTTACGCAAGCGAAACGCTGCATGTGGATGGCAAGTTAGTGAGTGGCCACGCTTGGCCGGATTTGCCCGGCTTCATGCGCGAATTTCTGAACCTGCTACGCCAAACAACGAATAAGGAATTGTCCTCTTCTTTGCAATAACGGGATGTTATAACGGGATGGAGTAGCGCTTGCGCCTGCTCGTCCCGTTTTTGTTTGGGTTTTCCCTTGTCGCCTAGGCAAGTATGAGTCGCGAAAATGAGGGATCAGGGGCGAGGAATTACCGGACTCGGGAGCAACCAGGGTGCCCAGGAGTGGCTGCTACAAACGAGGTGCGTTGTCGAAATAAGGAAATTCGGCTCTTTTTCCCGAGGGGCTCGTATGGTTTAATGGAAGAGTACATACTTGCGAAGGGAGAATGAGCATGACGCAACGATTACGAATCGCGATGCAGCTTACGCTTGCAGCCGTGCTCGTAGGTTTAACCGCTTGCAGCGGAGGGTCTAAGGAGACGACGAATCAATCGACCGAGACGGTCGTTCCGACGTCTAGCGCTTCCGAAACGGCTAGCGAAACTCCGCCAAGCGCCGCTTTCTTGGCACCCTTAACAGGCTTGCCCGTCGAGACGGAAGTAACGAGCAGACCGTTCGCCGTAAGTATCAACAACCTCGCCCCGGCAAGACCGCAATCCGGACTCACACAAGCCGATACGGTGTGGGAAGTGTTGGCGGAGGGAGGAATCACGCGATTCGTCGCGATATTCCAAAGCAAGGAATTTACCGATCCGATCGGACCGGTTCGAAGTATTCGCCCTTATTTCATCCAGATCGGTGAATTTTACAATGGGATTGTTGTACATGCAGGCGCAAGCAACGATGCGTTCGCGATCCTTCAACAACAGCATAAGGAAGATCTAGACGAAATTACGAATGCAGGTGCTTACTTCTACCGGGATAAATCCCGTAAAGCTCCTCATAACGTTTACACGACGTTAGAGAAATTGCGTGCAGGAACCGAGAAACGCAAGTATAAGGCTACGGCAGAAGTACCGATCATGACGTATAATGCGGCGCCCCCGGCGTTGGCGACTGCCGCGTCGGCTAACCAAATCGAAATTAAATTCATGTTATCGGACTATAAGGTTTCCTACGCTTATGATAGCGCTAAAGCCGTCTATGCCCGTTCGATTAACGGCAAACCGCACATCGATAAGAACAATGACCAGCAGTTGACGGCAACGAACCTCGTTGTCTTGAATGCGAAGCACGACATCAAGGATTCCGTAGGAAGGCTGGTCGTCGATTTGGACAAGGGCGGCGACGCAATCCTATTCCAGGAAGGCAAAGTTATCCCATGCCAATGGGAGCGCAAGAACGGCGACGTCATCCGACTCGTGAAGGATGGCCAAGAGTTGCCTTTCCTTCCGGGTGTTACGTACTACCACGTGGTACCGAACTCTTCGTCATTGGACAAGCATGTCACTTATCAGTAAGCACGATACAACGAATAGAATGAACGCGCTGGCGCCGGCTTCAAGTCTTGACTGACTTATAAGCTGACGCCAGTTTTATTTCCGGATAACGGAAAAATTAGATGAACGGATTCGGAGTAGCATTGCCGCTTATGGGTCAAACTTAAAAAAAGTGTCACAAGTGCGGCAATGGGGCTATACAAAGCATGTCCGCCCTGTGATAAAATAAATAAGTTAATGCGGTGTAATCGCGGTGTTAGCGGATTGTAAAATCACTCAGCTACATACATGGGAAAGAAGGGCTATCCGTGTTTCGGAAGAAAAAAGACATTTTTTTTATGACCCTAGAGGAAATGGCAGATATCATCGTTGAAACGGTCGACCGTTTCGCCATTGCCGTCAACGGAGATTTGCCGAATGTGGCAGCGTTCGCCAAGGAAATGAAGGAATTCGAACATAAAGGCGACAAATGCACCCATATCATTCTTACGGAGCTCAACAAAACGTTCATCACGCCGATCGAGCGCGAAGACATTATGGAGCTGATTAAGAAGCTGGATGACGTGTTGGACGGAATCGAAGCTTGCGCGTCAAGGTTCGAGATGTATCAAATCACGAAAGCCGATCCTTACATTATTAAGTTCGGGGAATGTTTACGCCGTTGCGCGAGGGAGATCAAATCGGCGATTTATCTGCTTACGCAGAAGAAATTGTTGGCCATGCAACCGCATTGCGTGAACATTAACGCGTTGGAGAACGAAGGAGACGACTTGATGCGCCAAGGCATTAAGCACTTGTTCCAGAACGTGAAAGATCCGATCGAGCTTATTAAACATAAAGAAATATACGAACGTTTGGAAGAGACGACCGACTCGTGCGAGGATGTCGCCAATACGCTGCAATCCATAATCATGCGCAACTCTTGATCGGCGCAAGCGGGGACGGAATAGAATATAATGGATTACACAATGTGGTTAGTTGTTTTTATCGTCGTGCTTGCACTCGGATTTGATTTCATTAATGGATTTCACGACACGGCTAATGCCATCGCGACGTCCATCTCGACACGCGCGCTAACGCCTCGTCGTGCAATCATCTTGGCATCCGTCATGAATTTGATCGGTGCGTTGATGTTTACGGGGGTAGCCAAGACGATTGGCGGCAAAATCGTAGATCCCTTTAAGCTGGAACATGGCTTAACGGTCGTAATCGCGACGCTTATCGCCGCTATCGTCTGGAATCTGATTACGTGGGCATTAGGCATCCCGTCCTCATCCTCCCATGCGATTGTCGGGGCCTTGGCAGGTGCCGCAATAGCGTCGGAAGGCTGGAACGGAATTAACTATTTAGGGTTTACAACTATTATTAAGTGGCTGATCTTGTCGCCGCTGATCGCCTTCGTTGCAGGGTTCTGCATTATGTTCGTGCTAAAACGAATATTCGCGAATTCGAGCCCGCACCAAGTGAATAAAAATTTTCGAGTAGGACAAGTGATTACAGCCGCGTTCCAAGCTTTCACTCACGGAACTAACGATGCGCAGAAGGCGATGGGGATCATCACGTTGGCGCTTGTCACCGCGGAGATCCAGCCGACATTGGACATTCCCTTATGGGTTAAGCTGTCCGCGGCGATATCAATGGCGCTCGGTACTTCCGTCGGCGGTTGGAAGATCATCAAGACGATGGGGACGAAAATATTCAAGATCGATCCCATGAACGGGTTTTCGGCGGATTTGGCATCAGCGTCGGTCATTCTGAGCGCTACGCTGGCACACCTACCCGTCAGTACGACCCATGCGATCACTTCCTCGATATTGGGGGTCGGATCGGCTAAGAAGTTTTCCAATGTAAAGTGGAGCATGGCTGGGCGTATTGTTATGACTTGGGTCATTACGATTCCGGTAGTCGGAGTGCTAGCTGTGCTGATCTATTACGTCTTAAGTTTGTTCCTCCACTAATTCGGTAATCTCAACTGATGTTGTCATCTCTATTTGGTCTGGAGGACACCCATGATTGCATATACGGAGCAGGCGAAATCGAGTGTCGATTTATTGAAGGAATTCATGTCGGTCGATCAGGCTGCGAGAGGAAGAAAATTGATTTTCTCCGGAGTCGGAAGCCGTGACGTATATAACATCAGTGCTCCCTTCATGGACAATGGGGAATTGGTCATTGCAGGACGGGTAGAGGATCGGGACCGAGAGTCGTCCGAAGTGATGTTTTTCGTCGAGCGCAAAGGGGAATGGGTGCCTCGGAACGGTGCTCCGGTATTCGCGCTCCAGGACCCGTTCTTCTCGTTCATAGGCGGGCAGTTGGTATTCGGCGGCGTTGAAGTTTATTTCGATGGAGATGATCCTCATTACGTTACTTCGTGGTGCACGGTCTTTTACCGGGGCAATTCGATTAACGAGCTGGAGCCTTTTGCCAAAGGGCCGTTAACGATGAAGGATATACGTCTGGTCGAGCTTGAGAATGGCCGGATCGGGGTTTTTACCCGGCCGATGATGGTAGAGGGAGCAAGAGCGCTTATCGGATATACGGAAATCGGGTCGCTTGAGGAATTGACGGAGGCTAACATCTCTGGAGCGAGGCTGCTGCGCCATCAGTTTCTACCGGAGGAATGGGGAGGGGCGAATGAGGCCCATCTGCTGCCGAATGGAATTATCGGAGTGCTTGGGCATATCGCCAGGATGGAAGATAACAACATTCGCCATTATTATCCGATGGTGTTCGCTTATCATTCGGTCGAAAACCGCTATAGTCCGATTAAGCTGATCGCGACCCGCAGCATGTTTCCGGATGGCCCTGCGAAACGCCCGGATCTCGTGGACGTGATCTTCAGCGGAGGATTGGTACGCCACAAGGACGGTACCGCGTCCCTCTATACGGGAGTCAGCGACGCAGAGGCTCACGTAATCGAAATTCCGGATCCTTTCCTGGAATATGAGACATAACAGAAACGAGAGGCTATTCCTTCGGGGAAGGAAAGCCTCTTTTTTACTTGTTCAATAGAAGTTCGGTACAACCCTTTAACGACGTTTAGTTTGCCGACGTTTGGAGGGTGATTTACGGTTTGACGGACGACTAGTCGAGCGCCTTCGGCTTGATGTGCTTTTGGTCTTGTTGACCGTTGATGCTTTGCTGCCCTTGTTGCCCTTATTCCCCATGAATAATTTGAGCATCGGGGCGATTTGCTGCATCGTAGACATGAATTTCTGGACTTTACCCATCGTAGACAATACTCCTTCAATACCTCCCATGCGGTCGACCACCGATTTCAAATCGCTCAAGCTGGAAAGATTGAAGGGCAACGAGCTCTTGGTTGCCGGAGCCTCGACGGGAGTTGGCAGGAGAGTAGTCGTCGAATTTATGACAGCGGGAGGACTGGAGAACGTGCCTTCGATTCCCGGGAATTGTTCCTGTCCGAAGCCCGATGTCCAGCCGTTGAAAGAGGGCGATTGCGGTTCGTCCATAGTGTCACACCCTTTTTTAATAACAGGTTATGATGCTTCTCAACTTCGGGCATGGACAGAAGCCCGGTTTTAGGACATTTTACTCCTGTAATGCGTGAATACGGTAACGCTTGAACTATTAGCAGGTACGCAGTACAATGGAAGCAAAGTGCGAACGACTCTGCTTGCCATCGGCGCGAGATTGCTATATCGCCATTGTAAGCGGAACTAGGGAAAGGGTGCGAGCACATGCAATTAAAGAAACTGAATGATAAATCCATAGATCAATTGTTCGAAGCGATTCTGACTTTGAAGAATGTTGAGGAATGTTACGTGTTCTTCGACGACTTATGTACGGTTAACGAAATTCAATCGTTATCGCAGAGGCTCGAAGTCGCCCGGATGTTAGGGAGGGGTCATACGTACAACCAGATCGAGACGGAGACGGGCGCCAGCACGGCGACGATCTCTCGCGTTAAACGCTGTCTGAATTACGGCAACGATGGGTATAAGTTGACTTTGGATCGCTTAGGGCGATTCGGCACCGAGGATAAGTCGGATAGTGCCAAGTAAGAGGAAGCTGCAGGAATGGAGCAAGTCTCGAACCGTTAAGGGTAGCCTTAACGGTTTTCTTCTGCTCTTCACTAACATTGATGACCATCTTGTCACTTGCGAAAGTTCAAGTTGCCCACCCGCGAAAGGGTGGGTTATGCTTAAGGAAACATCTTACAGTCGTCTCCGGGGGGAAACTCATGCGTTTCTGGCAGTCCGTCCGCTTCAAGATCGTGATCGGCTTTTTCGTCATTCTTACGCCGATGGTTCTCTTCATTATCTATAATAATGTTTATGCCATGAGGGTCGTGAAAGAGCAAATTTCGTCGCATTATAATATTTTACTGTCGGAGTACGTTCGAAATAACGATAAGAGCATGCTCGAATATTACCATTATCTTATTAATCTTGAACGAGACCCCGAGATTCAGGCGATGCCGCTACTGGCGGTTGAAGATGACGAGTACACGTTCTCCAAGCTAAGGCTGCGCGAGCAGCTTGCGGTGGATTCGATTTTCTACAGCGCTCTTATTGATACGTTCTTCGTCTATCCGGATAAGTCCAAGGAATTGATGTACGCCACCCAATATGTATACAATTCGTTAGATAAGCTTGACGTGTTAACGGCTTGGGCGCAAGAGAACGTGCCTAAAGGGGTACCCGAAAACGAACGAAATTGGAGCTTAATGAGAATCTCCGGGCAAATGTTCTTAATGAAGACGCACGATCTAGGGAACGAGACGATATCAGGGGCTTTGATACAAGCGGAGACGCTGCAAAACGTGATGAATAATTTTGACGTCGGACCGGACGGATCGGTGTTCTTGCTGGATTCTCATGGGAATGCACTAGTCAAAAATGATTATGGCCCGTTGAAAGATAAAAGTTTTCTAGGGAAAATCAGCGGATTGATAGGCATGGAGAGCGGAGTGAAATACAAGGGAGAATCCTATATCGTTCTTTCGCAGCCGTCCCAATACGCCGATATCCGTTACACGTTAGTGATGAAGGAATCCTATATTCTGAAGAACCTTCCTTTCTTTCAGAAAGTATTGAATTTCTGGATCCCATTGTCCGTGGCGATAGTACTTACGCTGTACTTGCTGTTCCTCCAGAGAGTCATGTTCCAGCCATTCGTCCGATTGATCAGAGGAATGAGAAAGTTAGGGCAAGGCCAGTTCGATACACGGCTTCCGGTACTGGCGGATAGCAGCGAGTTTAACTTCGTGACCGGTACGTTCAACAAGATGGCCGAACAGATCGAAAGCTTGAAGATCGACGTATACGAGGAACAGATCAGGCTTCAACGGGCGGAATACAAGCATCTGCAAATTCAGATCAATCCGCACTTCTATATGAACAGCTTAAACATTATTTATAATTTGGCCGCGTTAAAAGATTTCAAAACCGTACAGAAGCTCAGTTTGCACTTGGCCGACTATTTCCGTTTTCTCATGTTAGGGGATCGGACGGTCGTGAGAATAGAAGACGAGTTCAGGCATATCGAGCATTACCTGGAAATCCAGAAAGTGAGATACGTCTCCAAGCTGGAGTATTCTATCGATGCTAACTCCGAATATCTCGGGTGGGAAGTGTCCCCGCTGATGCTGCAGCCTTTCGTCGAGAACTGCGTCATTCATGGCTTTAATAAACGGGTACAGGATGGGACTCCATTCCGGATCTATATTCAATGCGAGGATGATCAAGATGAGCCCGATCAATACGTGGGGCTGGTCGTACGCGACAATGGGCCAGGCTTTCCGGAGTCTATGCTACTAGAGTTGAATAGCCACACGTACATCTCGCATTCGAAAGAAAACCATCTCGGAATATGGAATATCATTCGGAGGTTCAAGATGCTCTACGGAGGCAGAGGGAGCATTCAGTTCGATAACGACCCGGCAGGCGGAGCGATCGTTAAGGTGAGATTGCCGCGCGAACGGGAGCGTTCCTTCGATTCGGAAGAGGTATACGCGGTAGCAACGAAGGAGGAGAAACTCAATGCTGACGATACTGGTCGTTGACGACGAGATTTATGCGCTCAAAGGAATTACGCAGGGGATCGACTGGAGCGACTTGCCGATCGGACAAATTCTGGAGGCGGAAAATGTCAAGGAAGCGAAGCAGCATTTTCAATCGAATAAAGTAGATCTTCTTATCTCCGATATTGAGATGCCGGGAGCGAATGGGCTGGAGCTTCTTCGCTATATTCGGGAATCAAGTCCGCAGACGCTAACGATATTTTTGACTGGCCATGCCCGCTTCGAATATGCGCAAGAAGCATTGCATATGGGCTGCTTCGACTATGTGCTTAAGCCTGTGGATCATGACGTGCTCAAGGATATCGTCAGTCGGGCGATCGTTGAGATCGATACGCGCAAGCAACAGGCCGAGTTCGAGAATTCGTTAGAAAATTACCGCAGACAATGGATGAATCAGTTACCTATCCTCGTGGACCGGTTCTGGCAGGAGCTGCTTGCCGGCCGCGTGGCCGTGAATGCGGATCGCTTAAATCGACAGTTCGAGCAGTTCGAAATCCCGCTAAACGTTGAACGGGGCCGCGTGCTCCCCATTCTGCTCAGCATCGAGCAATGGGATGTCGAATTGGATTCAAGAGACGAGAGCATTATGGAGTACGCGCTGCGCAAGGCGGCGGCGGAAATCATTCTCGGAGAGTTGCCCGGGACGGTCGTACAAGATCCTGGAGAGCTTAATTTGACCTTGCTCTATCTGGACGAGGCGGATATTCCGGATCGCAAGCAGCTGTTATCGAGGTGCAACCAATTCGTGAAAGCTTGCAATGATTACTTTCATTGCCGCGTATCCTGTTATGTGGACGTCTCCGTTCGCATCGGCGAGCTTCCCGCATCATTGGAGCGATTGATGCAGATGGAACGGTCCAACGTATCTTCCGCGCAGACGGTTGTCGATGCTTCCTCTTCGGAGGAAGGGACTGCGGGGAGCCAACATATCGTCCTTCCTTCGTTCTTGGAATGGACCATCCTGCTTGATAACGGACAGCAGGAGGAATTGATTCGCCATATTGAAACTACGGTTTCCCAGTTTCAGGCGGAATCGGTCGGTCGCGAGACGCTGGAGCTGTTCCAATACGGCTTTCTGCATATGCTCTATCAGGCCGCTTATCGTAAAGGCATCTCGATCTACGAAGCGGTGGAGATGACGGAGCTGATGGATACCCAAGCCGTCAGGTCGCCTCAATTGCTGAAGCAGTGGGCTGTCAAAATGATTCAGAAATGCTTGGAAGCCTTTCAGGATAAGCAACGCGATGCTTCGGCAATCATTGCCAAAGTACAGACTTATATTCAAGACAACTTGCAGAAGGAATTAAACCGCGACGATATCGCGCATTCCGTATTCCGTAATCCGGCCTACATTTCCCGTCTGTTCCGCAAAGAAACGGGAGTATCGTTAACCGACTACATTACGCAGACGCGGATCGAGAAAGCCAAGCGGCAGCTTGCCGAGACGAACGACAAGATCAGCAACATCGCGGAAGGGTTGAGCTACGTTCATTTCTCTTATTTTGCGAAGCTATTCAAGAAAGTGACCGGCTTGTCTCCACAGGAGTATCGCAAGAAGCATCAGGTTCTTCATTAGTTGGGCTAATAGTCCCGTGATAATAGATCTACTCACCTAAGGCATCTCTTACCGCATTCATGCGGCGGAGATGCCTTTTTTGCGCGGTTTTCGCGCGTTTAGGCGCAATATAATAACCTTTTATCAAATGTCACAATAGTGCTATGTAGGTCATCCCAGTAGATAGATAGACTTAGTCCGGCAAGATAAAATGAGAACACAGACAGAGAATGACAATAAGACAAAGGATTGTGATGGGATTGGAACAAGCCTCCGCTGCAACATTGACGCCTCAACCCGGCATGAAGGTGAAGCCGGCTAAGTTGAAACAGAATCACTTCAAACGTTTTGGTGCCTTCTACATTATGATGGCTCCAACCATTATTTTTCTACTCATTAACAACTATCTTCCGATGTTAGGATCCTTAATCGCGTTTAAGGATATCAAGTTCGCGCCGGGAGAAACGTTCTTTGAAAGCTTCTTGCATAGCGCTTGGGTCGGGTTGGATAACTTCAAATTTTTGTTCAACACTTCCGACGCATGGACGATTACTCGAAATACGGTGCTTTACAACGCGGTCTTTATTTTCTTAAATACGACAATCGGGATCGCTTTCGCGATCATGTTCAACTCCATGCGCAGCAAACGGTTAGCCAAGCTTCATCAGACGATGATGTTCTTGCCGTTCTTCCTGTCCATGGTTATCGTATCCTACCTCGTCTACGCTTTCCTGAATAACGATGTGGGCTTAATGAACAAGGTTATTTTCCCGATCTTCGGAATCGATCCGATCGAATGGTATTCGGATCCGAAATGGTGGCCGGTTATACTCCCTCTCGTAAACACTTGGAAAGGGATCGGTTATTACGCAATCATCTTCATGGCTGCTATTATCGGCATCGACGACGAGTACTACGAAGCGGCTACGATCGATGGAGCTTCGAAGTGGAAACAAATTGTTAAAATTACGCTTCCTCTGATCAAGCCCGTCATCATTGTCATGGTCATGATCCAAGTAGGAAGAATTTTCGCGGCAGACTTCGGATTGTTCTGGCAAGTCACGCGCAACTCGGGCGCTATCTATGATACGACTCGGGTAATCGACACTTACGTTTATCAAGGTTTCGTTAATGCAGGCGACATCGGAATGTCATCCGCGGCTGGCTTGTACCAATCGGTTGTCGGGTTCGTCATTGTATTCGGAGCGAACTTGATCATTCGTCGGATCAGCAAGGATGACGCGTTATTCTAGTCTTAAATGGATGTATGCCTATGGAAGCAAGGGGGAATAAGAATGGCTCAGAGTACTACTGCTAACGTTTCAGGCGGAAAGCTCGTAAAGCAAGTGTCGGGCGGTGCCAATTTTACGATTAATACGATCTTCTGGATATATACCTTCTTGTGCGTGTTTCCTCTCATTATTGTCGTGATCGCGTCGTTCACGGACGAGAATTCGATTCTCGTAAACGGGTATAGCCTTTGGCCCGAGAAGTGGAGCTTTGGAGCTTACGAGTTTCTGCTCAAAGATTGGCAAGCTATCGTTAAATCTTACGGGTACTCGATTATTATTACTTTGTGCGGAACGGTAGTCGGGGTATCGTTAATGGCCTTATATGCCTACCCGATCTCTAGAAGAGACTATCCATTACGTAACTTCTTCTCGTTCTTCATGTTCTTCACGATTTTGTTCAGCGGCGGATTGGTGCCTTTCTACTTGGTTTACACTCAGGGCATGCACTTGCAGAACACGTTAATCGTATTGATGATGCCATTGTTCATCAGCGGGTTTTTCGTCCTCCTGATCCGTACGTTCTTCGCGAATTCGATTCCGAAAGAGCTGTTCGAATCCGCTAAAATAGATGGTGCAGGAGAATGGCGCATCTTCCTCCAGATCGTGTTGCCGTTATCGTTGCCGGTACTTGCGACCGTAGGTTTGTTCACGACTTTGAATTACTGGAACGATTGGTTCCTGAGCATGTTGTTCATTAACAATAATGAATCCGTCGTCAGCATCCAGTTCCGTATGTACAAAACGATGCTCGACATTCAATATTTAAGCGCCAATACGGCTGCATACTCCGCAAGGGCAGCTAGCGATCCGAACTTCACTATGCCGGGTGAAACAGCACGTATGGCAATGGCGGTCGTAGGGATCGGCCCTGTCATCTTCGCTTATCCGTTCTTCCAACGATATTTCGTCGAAGGATTGACAGTAGGCGCGGTTAAGGGCTAACTTAATGGCATGACGAGGGACATCCCTCGAACTAAGCTCGGCTTTCACCGGTTACCGGCCGGTTAAGCATACATTTTTCAAATAAGAAAAGGGAGGCAACACAATGCTTAGAAAGAGTAAATTAGGCAAATCTTGGACGCTGATGCTTGCTACAGTACTGACGCTATCGATCGTACTTGCAGGTTGCGGCGGCAACAAAAACAACAACGAATCTTCTTCATCTCCTACGACTTCAGCTAAAGCGTCCGAACCATCCGCACCTGCCGAGTCTTCGGCTGCAGCTTCCGAAACTCCGAAAGCTTCCGATTTGCCTGAATATGAAATCTCGCTCTACTTCCCTGGTACTCCTCCGAAAGACGAGAAGGAGATCGAAGCTAAAATCAATGAACATATTAAACCTCTTATCAACGCAACCGTTGATATCCGCATGATCGATTGGGGTCAATACGATCAGAAGATGACATTGTCCGTATCCGGACGCGAAGCTATGGACATCATCTTCACGGCTGCTTGGAATGGCCATGCTACTAACGTAGCTAAAGGCGCATACCTTCCATTGAACGAGCCAGGCGGCTTGCTCGAAACTTACGGCCAAGGCATTAAAAGCGTAGTATCCGATGCGATCTTGGGCGGCGCTCAAATCAAAGGCAAAAACTACGGCGTACCTGCATTAAAAGAAATGGCTGAAGAAGGCGGCATACTTTACCGTTCCGATATCGCCGACGAGCTTGGCTTAACTGAAAAAATCGAAGCGGCTAAAACGCCTGCTGACCTGGTTCCGATCCTTGAAGAAGTAAAAGCGAAAAAACCTCAATTGATTCCTCTTCACCTGAAAGACGGAGAAAACTTCAACTCTCACTATTTCGCAAAATATGACTACCTCGGCGATACGAAACTAGAAGGCGCAGTCATGAAAACAGGCACGGATACGAAAGTCGTTCCTGCTATGGAATTGCCGATCTACAAAGAAACTTTGGCTGTCACTCGCGAATTGTTCACTAAGAAATTAGTAAACCAAGATGCAGCGACTTCCCAACTGTCTCCGCAAGACGCATTGAAAAAAGGCAACGTATTCATGGTCGTATCCCCGCTTAAACCAGGTAAAGACGCTGAAATGGCTGCTTCCACTGGCTTGATCGGTAAATTGAAACAACACGGTATGACGGCTATCACAACGTCTACTGGCGAAACTACAGGTTCGATGCTTGCGATCTCTTCCACTTCGAAAGATCCGGCTCGCGCTATGATGTTCATCAACTTGCTCTATACGGACAAAGAATTGAACAACTTGATCAACTTCGGCGTTGAAGGCGAGCACTACATCCGTAACGGAGAAATTATCTCTGACGGTCCTAAAAAAGCAGATTACAGTATCGGCGCTGCATGGATGCTCGGTAACCAATTCCTGAACTATGTTTGGGATACAGAGTCCCCAGACAAATGGGCTCAATTCAAAGCATTCAACGAAAGCACAGTTAACTCTCCTGCACTCGGCTTCACTTTCGACTCCGAGCCAGTGAAAGCGCAAGTAACGGCATTGAAAAACGTTCAAACCGAATTCGCTCCAGGTCTTGATACTGGCGCAGTAGATCCTTCTAAAGCTGATGCTTACCTCGCTAAGCTGAAAAAGAACGGTCTGGACCAAGTTATTGCCGAGAAACAAAAACAATTGGATGAGTTCTTAGCTTCCAAAAAATAAGAAGCTTCCAACCAGGTCAACCTTCGGGTTGCGGAAGGAATCGTCATTCACCGCCAAGCGCCAGTTGCTTGGCGGTTTTCTTGATTAAAGGCGATTCATGTACAAGTTGCAGTCAGCGTTGACATTGGCTTAACGATTCGCTAGCATGAATAAGAAGGTTGAACAGTTGGGAAAGAAAGGGGTTAGCTCTTTCATGAAACCAGGCTTGCTGGTGATCAGTCACGGATCGAAGGATGCAGGCTGGGTGGCTCTGGTCGACGAGGCGGTCGAAGAGGCGCGAGCTCGATTGGGAGACGCACTTGCGATTGAAGCCGTGTTCCTCGAACTAGTGGAAGGGCGACTCATTCAGGATGGTATCGATCGAATGTTAGCGTCAGGCGTGACTCATGTGCTAGCGTTGCCATTATTCGTATCCGCGGGTAGCACTCATGTGGATGAGATCGGCTGGGCGCTCGGAGCCTATCCAGAGCCGAAGACGGACACGGATCTCGAACGTTATTTTACTTCCTCGTTACAGTTGACTTACGGTAAACCGATGGATGACGATCCGGAGCTCGTGGATATCGTGTTGGATAGACTTAAGGAAATGTCCATTCAACCGCCACGGGAGAGCATACTTCTGGTCGGTCACGGAAGCGAAATCGAAGGTTTCCAAGAGGCTTGGGAGCGAGGGCTTAACTCGATTGCCGAGCAGGTGTTGACGCAAGGCGGTTATCGGTCGTGTTCAACGGCGCTGCTGTTGCCCGATCAGGTGGTTGAGCGCTTAGATTCGCTTCAGATCAGCCATCCGGATGATGAAGTATTAGTCGTAGGCTTGTTTCTGAGCGAAGGATATTTCACTAAGGAAGTCGTCCCTGGCAGATTAATGAGCTCTGAACGTGCTTTGGGATATCGTTATACGGGCCATTCTTTAATGCCGCATCCTAAAGTGATAAGCTGGATCGTTCGGCAGGTGCGGGAATGGCAAGAAGGATGGAACTAAAGGTTGGCTATGAACGAGAGATGAAGAGGGGATCCTGTTTTGGATACGATTCGTGCCCGGTTAATCTATAATCCGACTTCCGGCCGGGAGGAAGTTAAGCGTAAGCTAGCTGCTATTTTGCAACGTTTGGAACGCGGGGGAATCGAAACCTCTTGCCATGCAACGGAATCGAAAGGCGATGCCATTAAAGCTGCCTCTAACGCGGTAGAGCGCGGGTTCGACATGATCATCTCTGCAGGGGGAGATGGCACCCTGAATGAAGTCGTGAATGGAATATCGAATTACGAGAAGAGACCTGCGTTAGGTATTTTGCCGTTAGGAACGACAAATGACTTCGCGCGCGCGCACGGGATTCCCCGCAAATGGGAGAATGCTTGCGATTTGTTGACCCGTCGCTATACGACTCCGGTTGACGTAGGGCAGGCGAACGGACGTTATTTCATTAATATAGCCGGAGGCGGTTCGCTGACGGAGCTAACTTATGAAGTTCCTAGCAAGTTGAAGACGATGGTCGGACAGCTTGCTTATTATATGAAGGGTTTGGAGAAAATCACTCGGTTGAACCCGACTCTTATGCGCATCGAAGCGGAAGGGATAGGGGAATTCCACGAGGAGTTCATGCTGTTCCTGATCGCGAATAGCAATTCGGTAGGCGGTTTCGACCGTCTTGCTCCCGATGCGAGTACGAATGACGGCGTATTCGACGTGCTTGCCTTGCGGAAGTGCAACCTCGCGGAGTTTCTGCGAATCGCAACGTTGGTCATGCGAGGGGAGCCGGTATTAAATGACTCCCACTTTATTCATTTCAGGACCAATAAAATTATCGTGGAATCGGATCAACGCGTGCAATTGAATGTGGACGGCGAGTTCGGCGGCACGCTTCCTTGCACGTTTAATTTACTACCGGCTCATCTTAACGTTGTCGTGGACGAGCACGGAGTGTCCTCCTATCGGAAGAACGGACCAGGGCGGGCCTTGCAGCTATGAGCGGACGGAGCGGGAATAGGAAACCGGGAAACCGTTCGGGCAGAGTATCGAGCGGCGGAGCGCCTCAGGCAATTAACGGAGTGCCAGTCGTTGTCGGTCAGCGGATCGAATGCCATATCGTCGGATTAACGCATGATGGAGAAGGGGTTGGCCGCTTTGAGGGCTATACCCTTTTTGTTCGTGATGCGCTTCCGGGCGAACGGGTACAGGCTGAAGTCGTGAGCATCGGCAAGTCTTTCGGTAAGGCTCGGATGACGGAGTTGCTGGAAAGCGGTACGGGTAGTCGCGTAGCCCCGCCGTGTCCGATCTACGACACCTGCGGCGGATGTCAGTTGCAGCACATGGCGTATGCGGAGCAGCTTCGTTGGAAAAGGCAGCATGTGGTGGACAATCTTGTTCGGATTGGAAAGCTAAAGGTTGCTGATGACGGAGGCTCCGTTATCGTTCACCCGACGATCGGAATGGATGACCCGTGGCGCTATCGCAATAAGGCTCAAGTACCGATCGGGCACGGAGTTGGCGGCTTGATCGGAGGGTTCTACGAGCAAGGAAGCAATGACATCGTAGAGATGGATGCTTGCCTTATTCAAGAAGTAGAGAATGAGGAAACCGTTCGCGCCGTTAAGGAAGCAGCGAGGCTATTGGATATTCCGGCTTACAATCGTGTCACCGGTCGCGGCTTGCTTCGACACGTCGTCGTGCGCCATGCTCGTACGACTGGGCAACGTATGATCGTTCTCGTAACGAATGGTCGGGATATCCCGCACGCTCAGGAGCTAGTCGGCCTTATTCGCGAGAAGATCGCGGGCGTCGTGAGCGTGTGCCAGAACGTGAATACGTTGGTGACGCCGGTTGTGTTCGGGGAAGAGACCCGAGTGCTGTGGGGAGAAGAGGTTATCTATGACGAGATCGATGGCATTCAATTCGCGATCTCTCCGCGATCGTTCTTCCAGGTGAACCCGGAGCAAACGGTGCGACTGTATGGCAAAGCGGTCGAGTATGCGGCATTAACGGGCGATGAAACGGTCATCGACGCTTACTGCGGCGCGGGAACGATCTCCTTATTCCTCGCTCGCCATGCCGACCGCGTATATGGAGTGGAGATTATTCCCGAGGCGATCGAGGATGCTCGCCGTAATGCTCGAATTAATGGCATACAGAATGCCGAGTTCGCCGTCGGTCCGGCGGAAGTGGTCATGCCCCGCTGGCAATCCGAGGGTATCGTGCCTGATGTCATCGTCGTCGATCCTCCTCGCAAGGGCTGTGATCCAATTCTTATCTCGACGATGCTTGAGCTCCGGCCTTCGCGCATCGTCTATGTATCGTGCAATCCTTCGACATTGGCGAGAGATCTCAGGCTGCTCGAAGATGGGGGATATCGGACGGTGGAGGTTCAGCCGGTGGATATGTTCCCTCATACGGGGCATGTTGAGTGTTGCTCACTGTTGGTTAGGAAAAACTAATAGTTGAGATGTATTGGCGGAAATAAGTAAAGAGGGGCGGTGAACCCCTCTTTTTATTATATATTTGCTTTTCGGAATTCTGTGATTATGACACTAATGCTCTCCGTTAATTGAATAAGTATTTGGAAGGGAAGTAATGCTGCGTGAGGATTGCAAGGCTGAAAGATTGATGAATAAAGGGATGCAGGCGATTCGCAAAGCAAATAATTTAGTGCGATCCTTGAGAAGATAAAAAGATATTTATAAAATATTGAGGTTTAAGAAAAGATGAGGGTACATGTTATGCCAAAAAACGATAATATGCTTGCAATTCTATGGATGTTGAATTCGGGCGTAAAAATGACTGCAAAACAAATATCCGAAAAGTTAGAAATAAATGTAAGGACAGTTTATCGGTATATTGATGCACTATGTGCCAGTGGAGTGCCTATAATATCCGACACAGGCCATAATGGCGGGTATAGCTTGCTGAATAATTTTATCAGAGCACCTCTGCTATTTGATATTGAAGAAAAAAAGGCACTCCTTCATGCTGCTGTTTTTGCAAAAGAAGCCGGATACCCTTTGAGTGAGGCATTAGGCAATGCGACATCAAAATTGAAAATGTATTCGAATCAGGAGCAGGAAAGTATACTTAGCCATCATTTAGCCGGATTTGAAGTTATAAACCGCATGGGAGACCCTTCTCTTCAGCCGGTATTGGCGGAATTGGAGAAGGCTGTAGCAAACGAATTTTCTGTAGAAATTGATTATCGCACAGGCCGTGAAGTACGACACATGAATAGGGTGATAGACCCCTATGGAATGGTTTATTGGAACAATAAATGGTACACAGTTGCATTTTGCCACCTAAGGAATGAGATTCGCAGCTTTCGGGCAGAACGGATTCTACAAATCAAGCGTACTCAAATCATATTTAAACGTTCCGAAGCTTTTTCGGCCCGTGAATTTTTTATGCAAAATCTGTTACCTGATTTAGTGGGCAAGGACGGGTTAATTTCTTTAATTATCGGAGGCAGGTCAGAGGCATTGGATGACTTATGCCTGCATTGGTTTTTGGGGCATCATCTGAAAGAGCGGACATCAAATCAAGCAATCTTTTTACTTGAGGAAGAAACAATTCATACATATGTCCCTTATTTTCTCCTATCCTACGGGAAATCCATTCAAGTAATCGAACCACAGAGTTTGAAGGAAAAACTTGTTGCTGTTGCGTCGGAGTTAATGGAATATTATCAACTTTAATAGCTTCACTGACAGCAGATGTCAGTGAAGCTATTTTATAATGATGATAATCATTGATTCCCGATGGATGGTTGTTATCACTTGATGAATTGTAAAATAAGGAGAACTTGCAAATGAATAATACGGTATATCTTTATGTGTTTGACACAATGGCAGACTGGGAAATAGGTTACTTAACTGCCGAACTGAACTCGGGAAGATATTATAAAAAGGGGCTGGCCCCATCAAAAATAGTTACCGTGGGAATTGAAAAGACTCCTGTAACTACAATGGGCGGATTGAAAATACTGCCTGACATCAAACTGGATGAGTGCAGCATTGAAAGATCAGATACATTGATTTTACCCGGTGGAGATACATGGACAGAAACAATTCACCAACCCATCTTAAAAATCGCCCAGAGGTGTTTAGAGGAAGGTATATGGGTTGCAGCGATTTGTGGTGCTACAATGGCACTTGCCCAGTCAGGATTGCTGAATTCACGCCTGCATACAAGCAATGATCTGGAATACCTTAAAATGATCTGTCCCACTTACACGGGCGAGAAGTATTACAAGATGGAGCCTGCTGTAACTGATGGAAAACTGATCACTGCATCTGGAATAGCTCCGTTGGAATTTTCGGTACACGTCTTGAAAGCTCTGGGTGTGTTTTCTTCAAAAACATTAGATGCCTGGTATAGTCTTAATAAAACTCATGAATCCAAATATTTCTATGAGTTGATGAATGCAATCCAATGAAGGTATAAGCATAAAATTGATAGGTTATGATCATTTAAAGGATGAGTAAAAATGGGTGAAAGCATAAAATATACGGGAGTGTCAGGTAAATATACAAAGAATGGAACACCCAATGGCTGTACATCTATTACCCCATTTATAACAGTGAAGAATCCTTCTGAAGCAATAGAGTTCTATAAAACTGTTTTCAATGCAAGGGTTAAGGATATTACTGAATATCCTGATGGAAATGGCAATAAAATAATTGTTCATGCGGAATTAGATTTTGGAAATGGTTTTTTGCAGCTGGGAGCAGCGAATCCGGCATATAAATTGATCTTGCCGCCAGATGAAGACAATGCGTGTTATTCTTTAGGAATTTACGTAATTAATGTTGATCAGGTAATTGAAAATGCGGTAGCAAGAGGAGCAAAAGTAAGGGAAACGGTTGTAAACTTTGTTTCAGGTGATCGATTCGGAAGTATATTGGATCCTTTTGGAGTAAGATGGTCTATTATGACTAGGATTGAGGATTTGTCAGAAGAAGAAAGTAGTCGGAGGGTTGCTGAATGGGCCAAAAGCTTTAGCGGAGAATAAATGCAATAACTGTTTAAAAAGCAATTTTTCGGAAATATACCATGTTGCCAAGGGGCTACCGTTCATACGGGATCATTATCACCGCCACAAGGCATGTGGAGGTTACAGTAAGACTTGAAAGAAAAGATACAGCGTATCTGGACGATATGAAACGATGGAATGACGTCGAATAATCGGCGTCTTTTTCGTTTTGAATATTAAAATTCAAAGACAATCAAGAAGGGCTGCATGTGGAAGGGGAACTGGTGTAAGAAAATGACAGGACTCTATCGACAAAATTATTCTACTACAGTAGAATGTTAATATGTGATTCTACAGCAGTAGAATAATAATGAACGAGGTGTATTCATTTGGTTATGAAGCTATTCGATAGCGAACTTAATATTATGGAAATCTTGTGGAGAGATGGCGATACAGCTGCAAAGAGGATTGCAGAAATCACAAAGGAAAAAATAGGTTGGAGTAAAACAACAACGTATACCATCATCAAGAGATGCCTTGATAAAGGGGCGATAGAGCGGCATGAGCCTAATTTCGTTTGCCATGCGCTTGTTACACGAGAGCAGGCGCAAGAACACGAAACAACGGAACTGATAAATAAAATGTATGATGGCGCTCCCGACAGACTGATTGCTTCATTGTTGGGACAGAAACGACTGTCGACAGAAGAAATTAGCCGCTTGAAACGTCTTATCGATAGCATGGAATGAGGTGAGGGAATGTCGTTACTTCAAATAAGTATCTCTGCATCTGTCTTTATTCTTGCAGTTATTTTCTTACGTTTCTTGCTTATTCACAAGCTGCCCAAAATGACCTTTATGTTTCTTTGGGGTGTTGCATTAATTCAATTGCTTGTACCTGTTTCAGTTCAATCGCAATTTAGCATTTTTACGGCAGTGGAACATTTAAGCAGAATGTTTACAGTGCCAAAATTGATTCCCACGCCAGAAAGTTCAACATTTGTTAATGGAACTACGGTAATCATGCCACCAATTACAGAACATTTGACCGCGCCGATTATGCCATTGGAGACGGCTTCACAAATATCGCCTATTGTATGGGTGTGGTTAGTTGGTTTTACGTTATGTGCTTTATTTTTTATCATTCCGCATTTAAGGCATCGCAAAATCTACAAAATGGCTGTTCCTATTAGAAATGATTTTATAAGAAAATGGCAGCATTCAAATTTGTTATGGCGAAATGTTCAAATCAGGCAACTAGATCATATTTCAACTCCGCTTACCTACGGAATTTTTCGGCCTGTTGTACTCATGCCGAAAAATTTAGATTATGACGATGAGAAACAGCTTGCGTTTATCCTGACCCACGAATTTACGCACATCAAGCGATTCGACACACTAAAAAAATGGATTCTTGCCATTAGCGTATGCGTCCATTGGTTCAACCCTTTAGTATGGGTCATGTATATTCTTGCCAACCGTGATATCGAACTATTCTGTGATGAAACAGTCATACGAAAATTTGGGGAAAGCACGAAACCTACTTATGCTAGGGCACTTGTCCGTTTGGAAGAGAAGAAAATCGGTTTGTCGCCGATGATTAGTAGCTTTTCCAAAAACTCAACCGAAGAAAGGATTATATCGATTATGAAAACCAAGAAAATCACTATCGTCACGATGCTGCTCGCTATTGGGCTTGTAGCCAGTGTCGTTATCATCTTCGCGACTTCTGCATGGGACAAAACGGAAGCTGTTACGGATGTCGACAATCCTACAGCCGAACCTTCAGCCGAAATAGTGCCCGCATTATATCAAGGTACCATCACTACCGAAATAGTGCCCGCATTATCTCAAGGTGCCACCATTACAGATTTAATGCCGCACGATTTATCATTCAACAAGAAATATGATGTACCGAAGTTGATAGACAGCCTTATGGATTCAAAGTATCGTGCAGTTTATATGGACAACGAAATATATCTTCGTGTCATGATGGATAACACAATACAGATAAGCAAAGATAATGGCGCGGTTTGGAAAAAATATGATACAGATGAAGTCGATGCAAAAGAATTTGCAAAATGGCTGCTGATAAATGATCCGATTCCGGGCTATTCGATGGAAGAAGTTCAGAGTCGCTTGGCAAACGGGGCAGAAGTAAAACATTTAGTGTTTGAAAATGTAAAGGAGATGTATTTCATAATCGACAGGAACGGCGTACAGATTGAACTTGTACAGCCTGAAAAAAAATCTTCTGTTCTGATCGACGGTCAAAGAATGATGATTACTTCCGCTATATCAGCCCAGATGCTGAAATCATTTTATGACTTGTTAGTGTCGAACAATATACTTTCGGAAACTCATGCAAAACAAGATTATTCGGAAAGAATTAAGTATCTTGAAAAAAATCTCCCTAACTTTATCGTGACGAAATAAGGTGGGTTACCGTTTTTTGAAGAACTAATCGGCGTCGGTCTAAATGCTTGCTCCTTTGTTACCGTCATTTGATTAAAGATTCTTAAACGTGCTATAAGTGTAGATGAAGCAGGGACATTTAGTCCCGATATCGATAGTGAGGTTTTTGTTATGATGACTAACTTTTGGCGTGATTTGCCGCGGCCTTTTTTTGTACTGGCTCCCATGGAAGATGTGACGGATGTTGTTTTTCGCCATGTCGTGAGCGAAGCGGCAAGACCCGATGTTTTCTTTACAGAGTTTACGAACACGGAGAGCTATTGCCACCCGGATGGGCACCAGAGCGTGCGCGGGCGTTTGACTTATACGGAAGATGAGCAACCCATGGTAGCGCACATATGGGGAGATAAGCCGGAATACTTCCGTCAGATGAGTATCGGCATGGCGGAACAAGGATTTAAGGGTATAGATATCAATATGGGCTGTCCTGTATCTAATGTAGCGGAAAATGGGAAAGGAAGCGGCCTGATCTGTCGTCCCGAAGTCGCAGCAGAAATCATTCAAGCAGCCAAAGCCGGAGGACTGCCCGTAAGCGTGAAAACAAGGCTTGGGTTCAGTGCTGTAGACGAATGGCGCGATTGGCTGGCCCATATCTTGAAACAAGATATCGTTAATCTATCCATTCATCTTCGGACAAGAGAGGAAATGAGCAAAGCAGACGCTCATTGGGAGCTAATCCCGGAAATTAAGAAGCTTCGCGATGAGGTGCCACCCGATACGCTGATAACCATTAACGGAGATATACCTGACCGTCAAGTCGGCTTAAAGCTCGCGCAACAATATGGTGTAGATGGAATTATGATCGGGCGTGGTATTTTTAATAATCCATTTGCCTTCGAGAAGGAGCCAAGGGATCATAGCAGTGAGGAATTGCTTGCCCTGCTGCGGTTGCATCTGGATCTTCATGATCAATATTCAACGCTGGAACCGCGTTCGTTCAAGCCCATCCCTCGCTTCTTTAAAATTTATGTCCGTGGATTCCGAGGGGCGAGCGAATTAAGAAATAACTTAATGAACGCAAAGTCAACAGATGAAGTGCGTGCCTTGCTCGATGCATTCGACAGCAAGCCTTATGATGGAGTGGAGGAACAGTAAAGGTTCAACCGGTGGATATGTTTCCGCATTCGGAGCATGTTGAGTGTACAGTGTTACTTGCGCCATTACCGGTAAATATTAAAGATAATATTTAAGGAGATAATTTATGAAAGGTAAGATACTCTTATTATTTTTTATTACGATAATGTTTTCATCTTGTCAAAATATTAGTCAATCGACTACTTTGAACAGCGAAACTAAATCAATAATGAATTCTGAACTGCCTCCTGATGTAGTGAGTACAGGTAATGGAACAGAATCGAAAGAAATAACTGAAGGTCGATCAGATCCTTCTAACAATGAAGTGTTATCCATGAACATTGGGAACTATGATTTGACTGGAGAATTTTATGATGAAATGCTTCGAAATCCTATAGATCATGATTATGAAGTGGAATTTAATGAATTTCAAAATTCCAAAGAGATTATTACAACATTGGGATGGGGGGCTTTGGAAAGCAAATATACAGAGATTTGGGATAAAGAGTTGAATCAAATATATAAAAAGCTTCTTTCTAAGTTGGATAGAGAACCAAGAGAAGCACTAATTGAATCGCAGAAAGAATGGTTACAGTATCACTTAAGGGAAACAAAATTTGTAGAGAAGACATTTATTAATAATGGTTACCTTGGATCACAAGGATCGGTAAGCCTAGGCACGGTTATACGGGAGAGAATTAGGGAAAGAACAATGCAATTATTTGAATATCGATATTTGCTAGATGGTGAAGTTGAGTTTTTATACCAAAGTAAAAAATAGAGTTGGAATCTTGATCAAAGGTTTTTAGGTGATGCTTCGAAGACAGTAACGGCGCATAACACTGTATTCACGCTGCGGGGCTACCACCCCTTGGTTGTCAGATGTATAATCTAGCGATCAAACGGTTCAACGGTAGGCGTTGACGGTTAACCCGGGACGATGAAATATTCAAAGGGTAAGAATTTGAATACATGATTGCCCGGTAAAAGGAAGACGAAGTAAACACGCCAAGATGGCGTGTTTTTTTGTATATGCACCCTATGGTGCCAAATGAATTCGATTTTTAGATTAAACATCAAGTACTAGCCGAATCAATCGGCCAGCAGCGGATAATCGGACAGAAGGACGAACTGGAATCCGGCTTTCTTCAAGTCGGGTATGGCTTTGATGACGCCTTCAGCCGTTTCTTTTTCAGGATGGTTCATATGGCAGAGAACGATTGAGCCATTCTTCGCTTTCATCAACGCCTTATAAACTTGTTTTTTATTATAAGTTGCGCCGGCGTCACCCAGTACGTTGTAATTCACGGCTTTTAAGCCGAGATCGTGTACGATGCGCACGGCTATATCATCATAGTAGGCCGTTCCGGAGCGGAAAAACAGCGGTTTACGACCGGTCAATTTCGCAATTTTATCCTCGTTTAGGCTTACTTCGTCGGTTACTTGGGAGGCATTTTTAGTTCCGCGGATGCCATATGCGGTTTTGCCCGTGACCGAAAGCGGACGATGCTCGTATCCGTGATTTTCGATTTCGAACAAAGGATTTTGTGCCAGATTCAAAAACGTCTTCGGGTTAGCGTCGATCCACCGCGCATTCACGAACAATGTTGCGGGGATATGTTCTTGAACGAGAAAGTCGATCAGTTTTTTATCGTAGCCGTTTCCACGGGGGCCTCCGCAAGCATCGAAGGTCAGGGCGATGACCTTGTCTTTCGTGTCTAGGTGGGTCATGACACCAGCGAATTTGTCTCCCCATTGTTTCGGCTTCGCATGCTCATAGCGCTTGATGAGCGCTTGCCTGTCCCCATCCGCTACAGGAAGCGAGCCTGCAGCTGCATCGTGCGAAAGCGGGAGCGCCGCTGTCAAGAAAACGGCTAGTACCCCCTGCATCAATAGTATTCGAATGATCATCGCCAGACTCAACGAAATTGCTCCTTCCAGATAGAGCTTTAAGCCACCTTATTCTAGATTACTATGAGGGTGTTTTCGTTGCAACAATGCCCAATTAAGGTTTTTTGACCGGATCTGCTATCCTGATAGGCCCAACTAAGTTCATCTAATATTTCATCAAGGTTCGAGGCGGTCACTCCGGTTATACCAGCTACCTGCTCCGCAATCTGCACAGAACGCCCTTGGAAGGTCGAATAGTGTGCGTGTGAGTGACATTGGGAACTAATTTTTAACATTGTAAGAAGTGTCTTCACTCTGCCGTTGGTTTACTGCTGAAATAACGGTCAGTTGTAATTCATCTTTAATCTTGCCCTCTCTAGGAAGTACACGATAAATTGTTTTGTACTTAAAAGGAAAATGATTCCTTTTGTCGAATATAATCGATAATTGGAATATAATACTAATAACTAGGAGTGTGTACGCTGAAAGGCTTATAACTTGTCTCAGATTTTGTTTTAGGAGTATTGGTAATTTGGGTGCGCTGGAGTTTATGCAGCTACTGAAGGTAAGGTGATTTAAGCTTTTTAACGAAACGAGGATGAGAACATGGGTTTTTTAAAAAAATTAGTGGGTGCACTGAGCAAGAAAAAGTATCGAAAGAACCCCAATGCCTCTGTTTTAACTGTAGAACAGTATGCTGCTTTGAATGTCGGAGCAATCAATGCAGAACAGACTATGTACTTTTGTGATAGTTTGCATACTGGGTCTGACAAAAATGAGATGAGACGAAATCTTACTGATTACTACGACATTGTTGATAGAGATACTGCATTAATGACTTTGGAATGGCTGAGTAGCAGGGGGCATAGAATCTATTTTGAGGCCATCAAACAATTTGTTTCAGGTCTATCCACAGCCGTTGACGAGACGGTTTTGGAAGAAGATGAAAAGGTAAATACATACAATTATATGAAAAATCTAAACAACACAATCGAAGATCTGGTTAAAAATAAGCATATCAACAAAAGGGTAGACTTGAGCACACAATCTATTGTTGGCTGGGATATGGGCCGACTGGTTTTGATTACACGTTGCTGTTATGAAATGGCATATCTCTCAGAAGAAGAAGCTTGGAATTATATTCGTAAAGCCCATAGAGAATGTCAGAACGCCTATTTGGACTGGAAAGAGCTTGCTGATGGCTATATCATTGGGAGATGTATGTGGGGCGGATCCAATATGATGCTGCACGGTATTATGGAAATTGCAAAAGAGTTGATTGAAGATGATGACAGTCCTTGGTTAAAATACCCGTTGCGACAAAATACATAAAAAAGGGAGAAATTTACTATGGATTTAAGATTATTGGCTATACCAGTGGTACTGGTGATTGTTGGAGTGATTGTGATGGTGTTTCTGAACAAAAAGGGGGGGCGTTCTGCCGGTGTGGCTCAGGATGTTATGAAGAACTATGTGCGTGAACAGCTTCCGAATATGCAAAGTGCTAATTTGGATGTCATTAATTTGCTTGAGGACACAATAGACCCAAAGCATATTTGGGTAGTTGCTTACAACGACAGCGGAATGTTTTTTATCCCGTCTACATCGAATCCTTTCACGCGATCAATTAAGAGATATGAGGATGAGAGTATCGATTATGTACTTTTTTCAGCGATTACTAATAAGTTGGTAGCACAAGACAAGAAGAAAATCGAATTGCATATAGGAGATGTAGTAAAATCTTTTAAGTATCAAAACAAAGATTGTTTTGGTGCCAATCAAGAACAAGAACTCTCTAAATTTATAAAATATTTAAGTAATTAGAGTCTACTTAATATATGGATTGGGCATCCGAAAGCGCTAAACTTTGATTTGGTGGCACGCCTGTTGATTAACCGGAAGCTATCAGATCAAAAACGCAGAATAAGATCGCCAGGCTATCCGCCGGATGGACCCTTTACTGCTTGTGCAGAATTGCGTCGTGCTGCTCATCGGCAGAGACCCATCTGACTTTGAAGGTAGGATTCAATTCCTGCTTGAGAATGAAAATCGAGAGTATATCCCTGAAGATTGGGTTCCAAGTTCAACATACTGTTTAGTATCCGATGACAAGAGGGTCATAGGGGCAGTAAATATCAGACATAGCTTCCGAGAGGCGGCAATGTCGTAAAAAGATTTTGGATTGAAACCTAATAACTTTGAGATGCTTCAAGTCTTTAAGCTATAAACGTCTTTTATTTCAGCGAATGTAGCCACATCAAAAGGTTGTCCATTTTACGCAACCAACACATGTGGAGTGCTGTTCACTATTAGTTTGGAACGGAAAATAACGAGAAGTAACGGTGTTTTGCTCTTCTTCCTCAGAGAAGGGCTTTTTCTATATTTTGGGAGGGGAAATATTATTACCATTTTAATCATTACGATTTCTGTATTAGCCTTGTGCGCATCCACAGACAGGATAAAGGTAAAAAATGGTTCACACCATTTAACGATCTGTTAAAATAAAACCAAAAGTCGGAGATGAAATGTTTGAAGAATACGACGTATACCATTTGGATTGAAGCTGAAGAGTGGGCAGAAGGACAATGGAATATAAATGACGATAATACTGATGTAATCGTTACGTTTGAAGATGGTTCAAGATGGATTGCATCATTCTATACATACAGAAATATTCAATCGCTTGCGGAAAAGAATAGTCAAACTGGCGAATGTCTGAACGGTAAATATCTTTGGAGCAGTGATATGCTGCTTGTAGATGAGTGTAGTCGTAGGCGAATTGAAGAGGTAATTCAATATCTCATGGGTGAACAAGAGTTTGAACACATCTTTAGCCAATTATGAAATGTACCGTGAAGTAGTGAGGGGAATCCCGTATGGATAATGGAGTTTATGTATTTGACGAATATAAGAATCATAAATTAAGACTTTGGATTAACATTCCTCCACTAATTACAATTGACGCTATCGATACATTTGTACATAAGATTAGCCCAAAAAATCCTATTTTACTTGACTACTCTTCGATTTCTATTGTAGTTGAATTGCGTAAAAACCTGAACGCTAGTAACTATGCATTGCTTGGAGCATTGTTTATTCCTGAAAATAATGACGTATTACAAGTAGAAGGACTTATCAGTACAAACACAGGTGAGGTTTTATTGGATAATATTGCAATGCCCAATGATGAGGTTCTAAGTGGAATCCCTTTGGAGTACGCGCAAGTTGTCTCTAACGTGACACTAAGACATAAGTATTATATTGATTCATTACCAATAGGGAAACTCCTATTCAATGTAGGCGCTCACGCCAAAATAGGTTCCAGTCAAGCGATATTTGCCAATGTTACAAGACTGATCTACAGGTTATTAGTTGAGGATTTGGTAAGATTGGAGCGGGAAAAGCTCGATGCAATAATCGAGGAGCATTTACTCACATAAAGAGGGGTAAACAATGGAGAGAAGACATTGCAAAGCAGTTATCGAATGGGATAAAGACCCAAGCAAATTTCCAATGAATGAATGGCTACGTGACATTGTAGTCATATACGGAGAAATAATTGATAAGAAAATCTATGGTGATTCATGGACTGTCTTGGTTAGAATTACAGAACTCATTGATGAATCGTGGAATACCTATGCTGATGTAGCTTTTATTGTAGATGAAGCACCTTGGCACTTACTTGAAACAGGATATAGCTTTAAGTTATGGGCGGGAAGGGATATTGCTAAAGTGACTATTTTATTACAGTATAAATGAGCAATTTTATGGCGGTGAGAGAGATGGAACTATGGAAATATACAACAACGGATGATTACTTTGATTTGCTGGATTTTCATGATGCTGTAGTAGAAAAAATAGAGGTAACCGAAAATCAAATAATTGTTGATATTGAATCAATCAACATTCTGCCACAGCATCCGCTTAACCCTTTTGATGTTGCAAAATACAGATAACTGCCGATTGGTTTTTTCACAACCAATATCAAGTAAAGCGACGTTATTTTTGGAAGGCAATACTCAACATCAAATAGAATGTACTGATTTCAGGGAGTTGGAAATTCTGAAATTTGACCGTAAGGAGCAATCCGAATATATAACATATGAATTGTTTGGTTCAGATAATGGGTTCTGCGAGTGGAAAGTAGAAGCTAAGAGATTTGACCTTTACTGGAATGATTTCGTGGCAGACGCTTGGTTTGTACATTGGAAAGGCTGACCGCTGAAGTAAACGGGCAGTATAAGAGAGATGGAATCCAGTTGAATATTTACGAATATAGAATACATTGGAGAGGTGAAGTTTATGTATGACTATATAAGTATCCATTCAAATGATTACACGAAAAAAGTGAAGTCGGGGCTTTTGGAGCAATACTTAACTAGTAATCTGGATTTTGAAAAAGTCAGGCATTTAACATTCTGCAAAGAACTTCATGGAGATCGAATCTGGCTAAGAGGCATTCCTGCCGATCTGGATGGTAACTATGCAATACATACACTAGATAGTGTTGAATAGGTAAACTTAATTGAAATCGATTTACCTAGTAGCATTAGCGGCATATTAGAACATGCCATTGCAATCATTGCTGTCGATATTGCTAAAGAGTTCTCGTGGATCATTGACGAGGATCACGGATTGAACAAACGAGAACGTTAGTCTAAAGAGGTGTTAACAATTAAAGATTATTCAAAGCTCGCAGAGAGGATAAATTTAATGTACGAATGCATTCGTGAAGAAGGGGGTATAGTCGATTTCGATTGGTGCACAGGACTAACGGGCATGACTAAAAATGATTAAAGTGGGGGTTGTGTGTTGGAGTATAAAGACTTGATGGAACAAAAGGATATATTTTTCTTTGGTCTAAAAGAGCCAGAAGTAAATTCATTAACAATGTACTTCAGCAAGAGTGAAAAAGGAGACCCTGAACCCCTTATTATTGGTGAAAAAAACTTTGGAGACTCTTACCCAATCAAAGTTGACGAGAATTCCCCATTAATACAAATTGACTTTCAGACTTACGTTGCTTATTCAATCCGAAATGAATCATATACATCCTGGGATGACTATGAGGAGTTCGAAGGAAAGATATTTAGAATCTATAAGAAATCAAGGTATCTTGATTTTATTTCTGTTGGAACTTTTGCGTCAGAAGATTTTCCAGGACCATTTATGCACTATGGCATTAGTTGTCTTGATCACATTATTGATATAGTCTCGGTCTCTAAACCTGTTGTAAGTGAAATAAGGCGTTAATCGCAATGGTGTTGGACAAGTTAGGAAGGACTGATAATGATGATTCCGACTGAATTGGATGGTGCAAAAGTAATTTAGCATACATCAAATTCTATGGCAAACCAATATGGGATAGTAGGGATATTGAATGACAACAAAGAAATTATCGACCAACATCCCATTACTGCTATGGCAATTTGTCAGTACGAAGAAAGTAATAAGTTTTATCTTTTTTCTTGTGATATGAATTGGGAAGTCATTGGAGATTTTGATTTCGATACGATGGAAGATGCAGTAGTGAGTGCTAAACTCAGCTATAACGTCAACGAAGACGAATGGATAACTATATAGATGCAACTTAACTAACGGAGAACATAACTTCAATTAATGAATAGTCTGCATGACCATAAAAAGAGGTGTCGATATGCAATCAGAAATTTTTCTTGATCCCTGGCAATCATCAAAATCTATAAAATTTTTCAAGAATTACAGAAAGAAATGTGTGAAAGCCACGTGTTGTTTGGGGGAAATCTTGAGATAGTGGCAAGAAGAAGAGATAGGGATGAATATCTCTTTAAATACATAGATGAAGAGAAATATGTTCAGGTTCATTTAACATGGCGTGGATCAGTAGAACCAGATACCGTTTTGGCCAGTTACAAATATTTATGACTCCTTTAAGCAATGGAAAACTGAAATAATGATTCCAAACAATTCAAGATATGGATCAGAAGCGGAATAAGCATTTTTTAATCTGACAGCCCATTGCGTTAATGAAGTACGTTAGCATTATGGATTGGAGGTCCCCAGTGAAAGATAGTGGTTTTGTGGAAATTCAGACAGATAACATCAATCCTAATATTTCAGGGTTTCATTGGCGTAGTCATGGTCGAGGTGTAAACATTTACTTCGTGGAAGGTCAATCTATAGTAATAATATACGGTGAGATGCCAGCAGTAAGGGAATATGACGTTCTTGTCTTTGGAGAGGCAGAACACCTCAACAAGCGTTACTTTCTTAGTGAGCAAAGGATAGAAAGTATTCCTTTAGATGAACGACTCAGGATTCAGAAAATGTTAGTCGATTGGTTGGGAAGTCAAGGGATGCGGCATGACGTAAGTGTAGGCGAGTGACAAGAGATAGAATTAACGGTTACGATAGTTTAACGTTAACGGGCAGTAGACAACCGAAGCGAGGGTAAAAATGAAAAGAGGGATCCAGTTAGAGATACCGAACGAATGGGGTAGCCATCTTGGGGAGGTACTGGTGCCTTTCAACATAAGTAATTTCGATTGGTACATTGGTGGAGAAGAAGCATATCAGGACACTGAGGGAGGAAAATTTGAACCTTTGTTCCAAGGTGAGATATATGGAATGAAGGGGCAAGACCTCAGCGAAATTCTTAAATCAAGCAGATATTATATAATTTTTGCAAATTTCAAGGCATATCCAAAAGGTGAAATCATTGAGGACGTACTCACCTATGAAGAATTCTTAAAAAGCCAATGCCAGTTGGTGCTGATCGTAATCGATTCCTCATATGTCACAGTTTATTGTAAGGACAACAACATGCTTGATGATTTATATCTGAATGCCATCAGAAAAGGCTTTGAAAAAGTTGAGTATATTACCGACGAAAATGATTTTAGAACAAGGCTATCTGTTTGGTAAGCATATACGTTCTGATGAATAAACGGAGAACGATAATTCTATCGTTGCGGCGGCCATTATTTCGCCAGTAGGAGCATGATAATGGAAAAAAGGAGATGAAGATTATTTTCAGAGATGCACAGCATGCTTGGAATCCTACACAAGAAGAAATAAAAGCATGGGCATACAGTGGGGAGAAGATCCCAGAGCAAGATTGGGAACTGGCTGTAAATAGTCTTGAAAATATACCGATGATTTGTTCGTTAATTGATGACGAAAAATGCAATCGTACTTTATTTTTTCTTGGTAGCCTCTATGTTTTTACAGGAGATCTTGTTAGATCTGGGGTGGCTGAAGAAATTGGAAGGCTGTCTGAGTTATTAAATATAGTGAAAATGAAAGCAAAATCGGAAAAACTCAACGATTGGATCAAACGTTCAAAATACCTTATACAACATCCAAACACATATGATTATGACTATTGGGGGCTTGGTTCCAAGTACGTTTATTAGGCTATCGAGGAACACTAGATCAAAAAGTCGCCTTTTAAGGGCGGGTTATACTTTTGTCAAGAATTCAAATGTACTCTTTAACAATTGATATGACTGGATTTACCATTTGGATACCCGTATCAATCCGTTCTTTCAAACGAGATGCGATGAGGAAATTAATATTTGAGCCTTCTGTAGATCGTGCGAATGCACGCTCTTTTCTATTAATTTTTGTATTCGCGACACCGCTTGCCGCGAACGACAAAAGCAAGATGTACTATACAGTATTAACGAACATTCCTATAATAAAAGTCTGAAAGCTAAAGCCATGTTAACGTCGAAATCGGACTTAAGTCAGACGGAGGGCAACATGTACAACATAGCAATCGTTGACGACGAAGATGAAATAAGGGAAGGCATTGAAGATCTCATCCAATGGGAGAATCATGGTTTTCAATTTATAGGAAGCTTTGAAAACGGGAATGAAGCGTTGAAAGCATTCGAAGATCGGATCCCCGATTTGGTGCTGACAGATATTTGCATGCCCTATATGGACGGGGTTGAGCTGACTCGCCATATTGCGGATAAGTATCCGTTGACCAAGGTGATTATGCTGACCGGTTATGATGACTTTGAGTATACCCAGCAGGCGATTCAGCTGAGGGTGTATGATTACTTATTGAAACCGTTCTCGGCCAATCAGCTTCGAAACGTGCTGGATAAAGCCAAACTCGAAATGGATGAAGACAATCGAAAGAAAGAAGACATCCGCAAGCTTAAGCTTCAATTGAATCAAAGCTTGCCTCTATTAAAAGAACGGTTTCTCGAAAGCTTGGTCACGGCGCCTATGAAGGGAAAAGAAATAGCGGAGAAGCTGGCATTTTTTAATCTCCCTCTTTCAGGATCTTGTTACGTTGCGATCGTTATTGATGTGGATGATTTCGGAGAACGAGAGTTGTCCCAGTCCGTGACGGAACAGGAGTTGATGTATTATGCGGTCTACAATATTATCGAAGAAATTATGGGGTCAGATCAAAGTATTGTTTTTCGCAATCGCGAAGACAGAATCGTTGTGATCCTATCCGATGAAGATACATCTAAGGTTCAGGGAATGGCTCAAGCTCTTTCGGAAGAGACGCGGATGAGCGTAGAGAGTTATTTGAGATTTACGGTAACGATCGGCATCGGCAATCCCATCAGTTCCTTGCAAGGAATCGTTCAAGCGTATCAAAGTGCATTAGCAGCGCTAGATAACCGGTTTTTATTAGGGAAAAATAAAGTCATCACGTATCCCGAACTTGATATCAACCAAAGTACACACATTGCAATGTACCCGGAGTGGGAGAAAAAGTTGATCCTGGCCGTAAGAACAGGGACGGGCAATGAAGTCAACACGGCAATTGAAGACTATATCCGAAATTTAAAGAACTCATTCATTCCGATGAAACAATGTTATTTCTATATCCATAAAGTTTGCTTGGCCCTCAAGGATACCATGGAGGAATTCGGACAATTAGAGCTTTTTGGAGATCCAATAGAGCGATTGGCGGAAATAGATCAATACAAAACGCTAGATGAAATAGAACGATGGTTATCTGTAATTTGCAAACAGATTGTCGAATCCGTATCCGGGCAAAGCAACAATTTATCGAAGACGAAAGTCATGATGGCCGAGAAATATATCAAAGATCATTTTTCCAACGAAACATTAGCTTTGTCGGATGTTTGTCAACATGTGCAGATCAGCCCGAGCTATTTCGGTACGGTGTTCAAAACTTATACGGGAGAAACGTTCATTGAATATGTAACCCGGATCCGGATCGAGAAGGCGATGGAGCTCCTCAAATGCACCGATCTGAAAACCTATGAAATCGCTCACAATACAGGCTACAAAGACCCTCATTATTTCAGCTTAATATTCAAGAAGAAAGCAGGCGTTTCACCTACGGAATATCGCGGGAAAATCAGGAACGATCCATAGCCTGAAGTGGAGGGGAATTGACAATTGCGCCTGTTCGCGTTTAGACGTATTCAATCGAGTATCGCGGTTGCTTTCTCCTGTTTAATCTTATTAACGACTTTGATATTGAGTTTTATTTCCTATCATTTGTCAGCGGATGCAGTAAAAAAGAAATCACAGGACTCTACCAATGAGATTATCAACCAAGTCAATACAAGCATTAATTCCTATATTTCGAGTATGGAATATATATCCGTGATGGCGTTGAATAATGCGGATATTAGAGACTTTATCCGATCCTCAAGAAATGTTAAGTTGGTTAGCGATAACGAAACCAGACGGAGAATCAGCGATTATTTCCATTCTGTGTTAAGTTCTCATAAAGATATCACGTCGGTCATGTTATTCGGAGACAACGGCTCTCTTTATGTATCCGATCGGGACAATCCTAATTTGAAGCCGAATTTGAATGTGAGCAAACAATCTTGGTTCGTAAAAGCTAAGGAAGCACAAGGGTTAGTTGTGGTCTCACCGCCGCATATTCAAAACCTGTATCAAAAAGAATACCGCTGGGTGATCACGTTAAGCCGAGAAATTCGGAGCGCGGATGACAAACAAAGTCTGGGTGTATTTTCAATCGATTTGGATTTCGAAGTCATTAACAAAATATGCAACGATATCCGTATAGGAAATAGCGGCTATCTATTTATCGTGGATGAAGTGGGTAAAATCATCTATCATCCTCAGCAGCAAATCCTTTACAGCAATCTGAAATCGGAAATGATATCCCAAGTCCTTAATTCCAATACAGGAAGCTTTACAACCGATGAAGGCAATGATAGCCGGATGTATATGATCAAAAAATCAGGTTTTGGCTGGAACATTGTCGGTGTTGCCTATCTGAATGAGCTTGTGAGCAATAAACAGGAGATGCAGCAGTCGTTTTTCCTCTGGGGTTTTGTATGTCTGGTGATTGGCTTGGCTTTGGCGGTCCTGCTCTCTCGTAGATTGTCTAGTCCGGTGAAAAGGCTTGAGTCGTGCATGAGGGAAATTGAAAAAGGCAATTTCGACATCCGATCAGACATCCTTTCGGTCAATGAGATCGGTAAATTGAGTTTACGCTTCAACATGATGATCGGTAAAATAAGAGAACTCATGGATCACATTATGATGGAACAAGAGTTTAAACGAAAAAGCGAGTTGAAAGCGCTTCAGGCGCAAATCAATCCGCATTTTCTTTATAACACGCTGGGTTCCATTGTTTGGATGGCCGAAAAGAACAAGATGGAAGAAGTCGTAACGATGACCGTGGCGCTAGGCAACTTGTTCCGCGCCAGTATTGGCAAAGGCAGCGAGCTCATTCCTATTCAGGCGGAAATGGAGCATATCAAACATTATTTGACGATCCAGAAAATACGGTACAAGTCTATGGATTATCAAATTGATGTCGACGATCGAATTTTGAATTTCAAAACGTTGAGGCTGATTTTGCAACCGCTAGTTGAAAATTGTATCTATCATGGAATCAAATACAAAACCGGCACAGGAATCATTCAAGTTACGGGCGAACTTATGCAAGATTGTATATTGCTCAAAGTGATCGATAACGGAATAGGGATGCAAGAAGAACAACGGGAACGAATTTTATTACAGGATCAACCCTTCGAAGATAAAGGGGTAGGCGTTACCAATGTCAACGAACGATTGCGTCTTGCCTTCGGCGAACGTTATGGGTTGAGCTATAATAGCGTCCTTGGGACAGGGACCGAAGTAACGGTCTGCATCCCCATTATCGATTAGGGAAGGCGATACGATGTTTACGAGAAAAAAGGTATTGCTGATAGGCTTGTTACTAACTGGCTCATTGTTCATCATCCTATTTGGTTTCTTTAATTTCGCTCCGAAAAAAGCATCGGATGTAAAACCTAAGATTTTGATCGTTACCAAGACAAGCGATCCGAACGTGGAATTCTGGCAGGCATTAGCTGCAGGGACCAAAGTTGCGGCGAAGGAGTTCGGGGTTGATATTGAAATTGTAGGCCCGCGTACGGAAAGTGATGTAGAGGGTCAAATTAACCTATTAAATACCATCGTTAATTATGGACCACTGCCCGATGCCATTATTCTGGCGCCGATTGATTATGAAAAGATGATTCCAACGATCGAAAAAATAATAAAAGCAGGTATTGAGCTTGTCACCATCGATTCCTCCGTAAAAGGTGGTTTATCAAGTAGCGCCATCTATACAGACAATATCGCAGCAGGAGACAAAGCGGGGACCGAGGCAGCTGCGCTACTCAGCTCTTCGTCACGGGTTGCTATTATTAATTCTGATAGAGAGTCATCATCGTTATATGAAAGGGAAAGCGGTGTAAGACAGGCGTTTGCACGCTTTCCCGGAATCCACATCATGGACACTTACTTCTGTAATGGCGAGGAGGAGAAGGCTTATGAAATCACCAAAAAACTTCTCAGTGGCAATGATCCGGTTGACGGAATCATTACTCTGAACGAAACGGCTACACAAGGCGCTGCTCGGGCTGTAAAAGATTTGGGATTACAACGAGGGGTGAAGCTGGTCGGATTCGACAGCTCTATTCAAGGAATTAGTCAGCTGGAAGAGGGAGAACTTCAGGCGATCGTTGTGCAGAAACCATTCAATATGGGGTATTTGGCTGTGAAATCATCCGTTAAAGTCTTAAACAAGATGAACGTCGATTCACACATCGATACGGGGTCAGAGGTTATTACCCAAGCCAATATGTACACGGATGAGAATGAAAAGCTTCTTTTCCCGTTCGGAGAAAGGTAGTGTGAGGAACAATTGAATAGGAATCGGGTGCTCCTCTGTAGTATTCTTCTAATCGCTCTATCCCTTTCCCTTTGGAGTAATAGGGCTGGAACGGGAAGCCATTCCGTTCAACCAAGGGTAGATGCGGACAGCAATCTGGCCGCTGGTAAAAGGGTTTATGAAGGCATAATATTGAGAGCGGCCTTAATCGGCGGCGGAATGTACGAGCCTTTGTACGAATCAATTGCTAAATTCGAGCGGGATACCGGTGCCAAGGTGGAGATCGCTTTTAAAGGGAATAATTACGAGTTGGACAAGAAGATCAATCAAGATGTCGTCAAGCATTCGATTAACTATGATGTCATATCGACTCATACAAGCCTTTTTTTGCAGTATGCCGACGATTTAGAACCTTTGAATTCTTGGTTTACGGATGATGAACTCCAAGACTTCTCCCCGTCTATTCTGTATGCCGGAAAGATAGACGGAGATCAGCTTATGATTCCGAGATTGGCGGATATCAGCGTGTATTTTTATCGCACGGATCTGTTTAATGATGAAGCGAACAAAAGTAAATTCAAAGCCATCTATAAATATGATCTAGCCCCGCCTGAGACCTTAGATCAAATGAAAGATATCGCGGTTTTTTTCTCAACGATAGAGTACGGCTTATCCGGCATACAGTTTGCCGGTAAAGAAGAAGCGATCACAGGCCGGTTCATGGAACTTACGCAGGCATTCGGTGGCGACTTTTTCGACGAGAATAAGAAAGTGATTTTGAATGAAATAGGCGGATTGAAAGCTGCCCAATATTTACGCGATTTGTATTCTGTGGGGGCAATGCCGAAAGACATGCTTAATTACCTCTGGGATGAAGAGGAATATAACTTTGCAAGCGGTAAAGTGGCCATGTATTCGGAGTGGCCTGGATGGTATTCCACGTTGGATGACCCGACAAGCTCAACCGTAGCGGGGAAGTTCGATGTTTTTCGCGCTCCGGCTGGACCCAGCGGCGTTCATCCAGGTTGGGGCGGTGCCCATGGATTCGCGATTATGAAGTCAAGTAATCATAAACAAGCGGCTGCAGCACTTGTTAAGTTTTTGACGAGCGCGGAGAACATGACGAGTGAATCGAAACTCGGTTCTACCCCCGTTCGTTTGTCCGTTTGGGAAAAGGTGTTAAACGATGCCAAGACGGGGGATCCTCGCAAACGGAATTTTTACAAAGTATTGAATACGGCGCTAACGGAGGACTTTCGTACCCCTCCTCCTATTAAACAATGGATTCCCTTGTCTGATATTTTATACCCCTATCTCCAGCGAATCATAATCGGGGACATTTCCCCCAAGCAAGGGCTGGACGCCGCAGCGAAGGAAATTACGAGAATGATGGCTCAACCTGAATGAATCATATGAAAGATAGAAGCTGCCTCTCCTATATGGAAGGCAGCTTTGTCTATGTAAAGTGGAAATCTAGACCATCAACGTGGAAATCTCCATTAACTTTAGATGACAATCAAAGTACTATCTTCATAGGAGTTGTGACGATTTAGAGAAATTCTTAGCTGGAGGGCACGTGCATGAAGAACAGTATAGAGTTAACGGCAGAGTACAAAGAAGTCAAAGGTAAGAGTAACGTTGTGGTAGCCCTCCTTAAGCGAAGCGAAACAAGTGTAATCGTAGCAACGCTTGTGTTATTCATCGTATTTGCGATTGGATCTTCAAGTTTTTTATCCTCTTACAATCTATTCAATGTGTTTAGGACCACTTCGTTGTATATGTTCGTGGCTTTAGGTCAAGCCATCGTGCTTGTCATTGGCGGGATGAATTTGTCCTTGGGCGCGATCGGCGGTCTCTCAGTCGTGACCGCGGGCGTTGCTATGGACACCTGGGGGCTGCCTTGGTGGATGGGTGTCATTCTAGCAATCATCGTCGGCGCTATAGCGGGATTTATTAACGGTATTTTTATTGTTCGTTTGAAACTGAATTCTTTCGTTGTAACGCTGGCGACTTCGTTTATCTTCACGGGCCTCGTATTCGGGATTTCGAAAGGGTACCCGTACACCGGAATTCCAAAAGGGTTTACTTTGATGGGCAGGGACGGGTTCCTGGGGATCCCCTACTTGTTCTGGCTAATGATCGTGACATTAATCGTCTTGTGGTACGTATTCAAGTACACGGTAATTGGCAGACAAATTCTCGCGACGGGCGGCAATATCGTCGCTGCGAGATATTCTGGCATCAAGACGGATCGAATTGTTCTGCTCGGCAACGTATTATCGGGAGTTTTTGCTGCCGTCGCAGGCTTGTTATGGATATCGCGTATGGGCTCAGCTACGCCGGCAACCGGAAGTGATTGGATGATCATTTCGTTCGCGGTTGCGGTCATTGGGGGCACAGCTCTTAGCGGGGGGGCGATCAGCGCCATTGGACTTGGAACAGCCGCGTTGATGATTGCGTTAATCAATAACGGATTAATTATGCTTGGCGCAAATGTGTATTTCGAACAATCCTTCCTTGGCGTCATTATCATGCTGGCGGTTCTAGCCGAGAGCTTCCGTATGAAGCTACATTCATCACGCAAACGCTAAGAAAGGAGAGTTAATATGCTGGAATTACGGGGTATCAGCAAAATTTTCCCGGGCGTCAAAGCGCTCGATAATGTATCAATTACGTTTCGTCCTGGCGAAGTGCACGGGCTACTTGGGGAAAATGGAGCCGGCAAAAGCACTTTGATTAAAATTATATGCGGCATGTACCAGCCGGACGAAGGCGAAGTGTTCCTAAACGGCAAGCAAGTGCGCTTCGAAAGCTTCCGGGATGCCTTGGAACATGAGATCAGTATCGTGAACCAAGAAATCCAAGTTATTCCCCAGTATACGATCGCGGAGAACATCTTCATTGATAAGATCGGTAAATATGCGAAAGCAGGAATCGTAAATTGGAAGCTCATCAATGAGATGGCGGGCAAATATTTGAAGATGGTCGGTTTGGAGTTGGAACCTACGACCATTATTGGCGGATTGAGCGCAGCCCAGAAGCAGCTCGTGCAAATCGCTAAGGCGCTATCCTCCAATGCGAAGGTACTGTTGTTAGATGAACCTACTTCTTCCTTGACCAAGCATGAAGCGGAATATCTGTTTAAGCTTGTCGCCAAGCTGAGAGAGCAAGGCGTTGTCCTTATATTCGTTTCCCATAAGCTTGAAGAAGTATTGGAGATATGCGATAAGGTGTCCGTGCTTCGCGACGGTAATTACGTAGGGACCAAAGTGCGAGAAAATTTGACCAAACAAGATATCGTCAAGATGATGATCGGTCGCGAGACTCAAGATCGTTACTTGGGAAAATTGGATATCAACTATGATCGTAAAGTGCTAGAGGTCAAAGATTTATCGCAAGCCGGAAGGTTTAGCAATATTAACTTCGATTTGTACGAAGGTGAAATATTAGGTTTCTACGGACTCGTGGGCTCGGGCCGAACTGAGCTAGCGAAGATCATCATCGGCGAAGATACGAAAGACTCCGGTGAAGTAAGGATAAACGGCAAGAAAGCCGTCCCTGAAAGCATGGCAGACAGTCTGTACAAATACCGGCTTGGCTATGTATCTGAGAATCGCAAAGAAGAAGGTCTCCTGCTAGACGAAAGTGTAAAGACGAATATCGGAATTACGATCTGGAAGAAGATCGTTCATCCGTTTACGCGGAAGCTGAATTTGACATCGGAGAAGTCCGAAGCCAGAAGAATGGTCGAAGCGCTCAAAATAAAAGTAACCAGTGCTGAAGATATTGTTGGCAAACTCAGTGGGGGAAACCAGCAGAAGGTAAGTATAGCGAAGTGGTTGGCGGCCGGATGCGACATTCTTATCATCGATGAGCCTTCTGTCGGTGTTGATGTCGGGGCGAAGGAATATATACATCAATTGATTTGGGATTTGGCGAAAGTCGAGAAGAAATCGATTATCGTCATCTCCTCCGATTTGCCCGAGTTGTGTACTCTTGCCAGAAGAATATTAGTCTTCAGCGAGTATCGAATCGCAGGCGAATTAAACGATATCAATGACGAATACCACTCGTATGACGAGTTAAGCGGTCGCATTGGCCAGTACATGGCTTAGGCTTTAAGTGGAAGCACTCCCTGCTTCCAATTTAAATAGAAATGAAAAGGCTTTCAACTTTGAGGAGGAATTAAGATGAGAAAAGTAATCAAAGCGGGTCTTCTTTCAATGAGTACAGTATTGCTTTTAGGAACGGTATTGGCAGGCTGTGGATCTAATAACTCTAGCAATTCTTCTCCTAGCGCGGCAAATGCTTCGCCGGCAGCAGCAACTGATTATAAACTGGCTTGGTATGCATCCGCACCACATCCCTATTTCGAAGAAGTGAAAAAAGGCGTAGTAGCATTTGAAAATGACTTCGGCATTCCGGTTGAAAAACAAATCGGGCCGGACTGGAATCAACCAAGTGAGACAGATAATGTACAAGCTCTAGCAGCAAAAGGGTATAAATATTTCTCAATCTATCCATCGGATGGAAGCGGTGCTAACGGACTTTACGAAGAGTTGACTGCGCGCGGTGTGAAGTTCGTCAACTTCGGAGCTTCTACGGTTATGCCAACTCCTGCATCGTTCTTCGTGGGAACGGATGCCAAAGCAGCGGCCATGCAAGCGACAGAGAAGCTGATCAGCTTGATGGGCGGCAAAGGTAATATCGTAAACGTGCTTGAAGTACTGGAAGACTCGAATACGAAATTACGTAAAGAAGGCGTCGAAGAAGTCGTCAAGAAATATCCGGATGTTCATATCATTCAAGAAATTTCTGGCATGAAGAGTACGGAAGAAGCGGTTCAGAAAGTAGACAGCGCAATTGCTGCCAATATCGATAAAGTAGACGGCATTATCGCAACCGGATTTACACCTTCCGTTGCCATCGCTCAGGTTATGGACGATTACAAGAAAAAAGGCGGCAATCGGACGATTCATTCGATCGGCATGGATACGGATCCTATCGTGATTAAAGCCATTAAAGATGGCGTGATGGATGCGACTATTGCACAGAACTCTTATGGCGCCGGATACTTGTCCATGCTGTTGCTGAAGCTGATGGCTGACGGATATACGCCGAAGCAAGACGCATACGCGGTTGACGGTGGCATTGTCGTCGTGACGAAAGACAATGTAGATACGTATGAAGGCGATATTAGGAATGAAACGAATAATCTTAAAAATGCATTGTTAGCCACTTATTTGGAAAAGAAATAATAAAGTAGCTTGGTTAACTGAATGATAAGAGATTAATAGGCTCTGTATAGAGCCTCAGCTTGACGAGAAACCTCGGTCATTTCATAAAATGGCCGGGGTTTTAATATTTGGAGGCGGATTCCTTGCGTAATTTGAATTTCGCAACGTCATTCGGGAGGGACATCGAATAATTTGTCGAATTAAGTAGATATTCGTCGATACGCATAACCAGCCAGACTCCGTTCTTTGGAACGGGACTCCTACATGATAAGAGGTATTGCGAATTGCTTAAGAGATCTCTGATCGTTGTCCTGCTCAGTTTCATCTCGTTCTCTATGATTCCATTGTCGATCATGATGAATCGTGGCCATCAAACCGGCGACCTGCAAGTCCGGATGGGGGTCATGGATCTCTCTTCCTGGAATCAAGAGTGGGATACGAGAATCAGACTGGACGGCGAATGGGAATTTTATTGGAACCGGCTGCTAACCCCTGTCGATTTCCACAAAAATGAAATTGCAAACGCTACCTATATGAAGGTGCCTTCCCGATGGAATGGCAAGATCGTTGACGGCGAATCCTTGCCTGCATTCGGTTCTGCCACCTATCGTATGGTGTTGAAAAACGTGCCTTCAGGCGGCGTTTTTGCGTTGAAAAAAAACAATATCCGTTTTTCAAGCGTCATCTTCGTGAATGGACAGAAGCTACTTGAAGACGGGGCGCCATCCGGGGAAGCGGAGGGATATCGGCCGGGCAACACGCCGCAGTTCGGGCTTGTTTCGCTTGACAAGGGGGATGTGGAAATCATCGTCCAGGTCGCCAATTACGATTATACCAATGGAGGCATCCCCACCTCCCTCATCTTCGGCGAGCAGGCTGCGATGGTTAAGCATGAGATGAAGAATTCGATGAGCGAATTCAGCATGATTGCGATTCTCGGCGCGTTGGCGCTTATTTATTTGATTTGTTTCGCAGTGTCGGCCGTATACCGCAACAAAGATTATTCGCTGCTCGTATTCGCGGCCGTCTGCACGTTATATGCCGTCTATCACGGCTTGATCGGCGAACGGTCCCTCCTATTGTATCTACCTGACGTTACGTTTGAAACGATGTACAGAGCGAAGGATATCGCTTCCATTGCCACTCTGGTCTTGATTGCCTCTTTTTTTTACAAAGTGCAAAAAAACATCATTTCCTTAAAGATGCTTCAAGTGATATCGATCGTATTGGGAATATTCCTAGTCCTAGCGGGATTTACACCCATTCGCTTTTATACGGCCATTCAGGCATACGTCATTGTCTTTTATGAAGTTATGCTGGTTTGGATGCTATGGAAAACCGCCGTCCTCTTCATCAGGAGCGAGCATCACGGCCGGTTCAAAGCTTTGCTGCTGTTCATGGCGATTGTTGCCATTAATCTTTACTCCCTGGACATTATTTTATTTGCCCTGTCGTTAAAGGACAATCTCTGGCTTTCGCAGTTGTATATCCTCGTATTTAACGTAGTCGTCATTTTCCTGACCGTTTTCCGGTTTTTCGAAGCCTATCAAACGGTGAACGAAATGAAAAACCGGTTGCTTCAGGCAGATAAAATCAAAGATGATTTCCTCTCGAATACTTCTCATGAACTGAAGACGCCGCTGAATGCCATCGTCGGGATTACTGATACCCTGCTCAAAGGGATCGAGGGGCCGGTCACGGAGAGACAGGCGCAAAATTTAGCGATTATTTTGGGTAGCGGCAGGAGGCTCGCCCATCTGGTCAACGAATTGCTCGATTATACCAAAATGAAGCATGGCGATATCGCGTTGCAGAAGAGCCGTATCGAATTGAAGGCTGCCGTCGATTCGGTCATCCGAATCCATTCGTTTCTGCTCGACGGCAAGCCCGTTGCGTTATTGAACGGTATACCGGCAGACTTTCCCGCCGTGCAAGCGGACGGCAACCGACTCATTCAAATCTTGCACAATCTGATCGGCAATGCCATCAAGTTCACCGACCGGGGCGAGGTGGCTGTAAGTGCCAGCGTTATCGGAGATATGGCGGAGATTCGGGTAAGCGATACGGGAATCGGGGTCGAGGCGTCCATGCGGCAGCGCATCTTTAACGCCTTCGAACAGGTGGATCCTTCCGAAACTCGAAACTATGAGGGAACCGGCCTCGGTTTAAGCATAACCAAGAAGCTGGTGGAGCTTCACGGAGGACAAATTGGATTGGAATCCAGTCCCGGACAAGGCTCTGTATTTACGTTTACGCTACCGCGGTCGGATGAGATTCCAGGCGTCGCCGACGAGCATCGGGAAGTGCCGGTGACGGCTTATGCGCATGCCGCCATCCCGAAATCGGAATACCCCATCTATATCCAGGGGGATATCAACGAGCGAATTTTGGTGACGGACGACGATTCCGCCAATCTGCAAGCGATGATCAATCTGCTTCGGCTCGAAGGATATTCTATCGTAGCGGTCAATCGCGGGCAAATGGCGCTGGATGAGCTTGTCCGGAAAGCGGATTTTTCCTTGGTCATTCTGGACATTATGATGCCCGACATGTCCGGCTACGAAGTGCTGAAGAAAATCAGAGAGAGGTTCTCCTCCTTCGAGTTGCCGGTGTTGATGTTGACGGCGCGAAGCAGGGCGTACGACGTAGGGTCGGCATTGGAGATCGGGGCGAACGACTTTGTCGGCAAGCCGTTCGAGGCGGAGGAATTGACGGCTCGTGTCCGAAGCTTGACCCGATTGAAGGCTTCCGTGCAAAACGCCGCGAACGCGGAATTCGCATTTCTGCGTTCGCAGATCAATCCGCATTTTCTTTATAATGCCTTGAATGCTATTGCAGAGTTGTGCATAATCGAACCCCGGAAGGCGGAGGAATTGACGCTGAATCTTTCGGGATATTTAAGAAGCAGCTTCGATTTCAAGCAATTGAGTTCGTTAACGACGCTGCGTAGCGAGATGGAGCTCGTGGAAGCTTACGTGCATATTAAAAGGGCGCGCTTCGGGAACCGGCTTGAGGTCGATTATGACGTGGAAGCGGACCTTAACATCCGAATTCCTCCGTTGATTCTGCAGCCGTTGGTGGAGAATGCGATCAGACACGGGTTATTGTCTACTTTTGACCGGGGAAAAGTGATCATATCCGTGAAAGAGGAAGAGACGGGCGGGATTCGATTTAGGGTCACGGATAACGGATGCGGAATGAGTGAGCGCATCATAAAAGAGGTGCTGAACTCGGACTTGCATTCGAATTCGGACAAAAAAGGAGTCGGATTGTGGAATATCGGCAAGCGGCTCAAACTTTTGTACGATACAGGCATTCAAATAGATAGCGCGGAAGGGATCGGGACGACGGTGTCTTTCGTCATTCCGGCGCATCTGGTGGAAAGGGGAGGTGGGTAATTCATGTTAACGGCGTTGATCGTGGACGATGAAGAGTTGTCGCTGAAACGACTGAAGAGGCTCCTGCTCGAGAGCGGAGAGTTCGGCGAATGCCACGCTTTTCAGAATCCGTCGGAGGCTTATGAGTTCGCGAGAACGAAATCGATCGATATCGCCTTCCTGGATATTGCCATGCCGAAGATCGATGGAATGACTTTGTCCGGCAAGCTGAGGGAGCTTGACGATTCGATCCAACTGGTGTTCGCGACCGGTTCTGGAGACTATGCGGTTCAAGCCTTCGATATAAGCGCCTTGGATTATCTGATGAAGCCGGTGACGGCGGAGCGATTGAACCGGACATTGGACAAGATCGGCAGATCACGTCATGGCGCTTCTACCCTGCACGTTCAACTGCTGAACGGATTGAAAATATCCGACCGGGGCCAGAATGAAACGCCGATTCAGCTACGAAGTCCGAAAACCGAAGAACTGTTCGCTTTTCTCGTATGCAAGCTAACGGTGAGCCGGGAGGAAATCGTCGAAACGCTGTGGAGCGACCTGGAGACGGAGAAGGCGTTAAAAAACTTGAATTCGACTCTTTATTACATTCGCCAAGCGATCGATGCGGACAAGATCAACAAGGTCATCCACTCGAGCAGATCGGAAATCCGCATAGAGGAGAACGGCTTCTATTGCGACTTGTATGAATTCGAAAGGCTGTTGAAGGAAATCCGATCAGTTCCGGAACGAGCCGATAAGCTGCTCAAACAGGCGGAGGCGCTGTATACGGGGGATCTGCTGAAAGGTAAAATGTTCGATTGGGCCATCCCGCTCAGACGACGGCTCGAGAAACTGTACATCGAGCAACTGGAGGCGGCCTGCAGACGCAGCTTGGCGAACAACCGGCCGCTTGATTCTTTGCATGATTTCGGCCTCATTCTGAAGCTTGATCCCTTGAGAGAAGACATCCATCACGAGGTGATACGTTTACAGATCGAATTGGGCCATAAGAGTGAAGCGCTCCGCCAGTTCCAGCTACTTGAGAAAGTGCTGTATCAGGAGCTGGGCATGAAGCCCGATCCCCGAATGAATGAGTATGTCATGAATATGACGCTGTAGCTTGTGCAGAGGAGAGATTTGCTGAATCCGATGGGATTCAGCAGGTCTCTTTTTTGTTCTTGTTGATTCTGCGTTTATTGCTGTTCTTTATAATGATGCGAGAAGAATCGACAGCATAGGGGGAATCTTCATTGGCGAAGAGGAGATATTTCAGAGGAGCACGTGCGACAGGCTTAGGTTTAATCATTTGCCTTCTCGTGCAATTGTTCCCGGAGTTTAACGGGAACATCGCCAGCGCGCAGACGGATACGCGCGATGAGGCGCGAATGACGTGGCATTCGATAGGCGTAACGCCAATGCTTACAGGGAGAACGGCGCCTGCAATCGCCTATGATTCCGAGCGTGATCAAGTGGTGCTTTTCGGCGGGCATAATGCAAATGGAAATAAACTGAACGATATGTGGATTTGGGACGGGGATACGGCGAAGTGGACGCTGAGCCAGGCAACTACACCGCCGATAAGAAGCGGAGCCGGGATGGTCTATGATCCGGTCCATAAAAATATCGTCCTCTTCGGTGGGGATGGCGGGTTTTTACGTAACGACACTTGGCTGTGGAACGGTTCGAATTGGACCCTGGTTCCCACCGCAGCCCCCCCATCTGCCCGGACTACCGTGCAGATGGCATGGGACGGAACGCATGTCGTCCTCTTCGGTGGACGGGACGCGTCGGGGTCATTAAACGATACTTGGATATGGGACGGAGACGGGAAGACCTGGGTGAAGAAGACTCCCGCAATGTCCCCTCCGGAACGTCAGTTCGGCAGCATGACCTATGACGGGAAAGGCGCTTTATTATACGGGGGAGAATCGGGGGTGTCCCTACTAGGAGATACCTGGAGATGGAATGGTTCGAACTGGACGCGAATTAATTCGACGATTGCCCCGTCCGCACGCGCCACGGGAGGCATGAGCTTCGACGGGGAACGCGTTGTCATGTATGGCGGAGCGAATTCGGGCGGGGCGCTGGGTGAAACCTGGATTTTCAACCCTCAAGACGATCAGTGGACGAAAGCCAATCCTTATGTCAATCCCGAAAAGCGCGGACATACGACACTTACGTATGACGGCCACGGAATGATCCTTATAGGGGGATTTACGGATGTTGGGCTGCCGCAGGGGACCTGGAGATATGGCGAAGGAAGTCTCCCGGGCGTAACTACGGCTAGCGCATCGAAAGACGATAACGCCGGAACGGTGTCCGTAACGGCAAGCGTGTATGATAACGGAGGTCTCCGGCTTACCGAGGTCGGGGTCCAGTATCGTAAAGTCGGAGATTCCAATTGGACGTCGCAAGCGGCCTCCTCGGTTATAAATGGAGTCAATACAGTGACGCTAAGCTCGCTTGGATCGAACACGGCTTACGAGGCAAGGGCGTATGCGACGAACCCCATGGGGACTTCGACGGGAGCCATCGTTTCTCTTCCGCAGTTGAAAGGAACCCCGGTGATTCGTCTAACGGCATCGGTAACGGCGGTAACTTATGGCGAGTCAACGACAATAAGCGCGACGATGTCGGGGGATCCCGGCGGTCCCGTGCCTAGCGGTACCGTAACATTTTACAGCATCGATGGAACGCCGCTCGCCGCTCCGGTCGCTCTCGCAGGCGGCGGCGGAAGCTACTCGTTAACCGGGCTGGATCTCGGTACGCACCAGTACTATGCCGGATACAGCGGGGACGCCAACTATAAACCGGCTTCCAACATGAATTCGCCACTACAGATCACGGTCATCCGAAGCGACAACTCGAAGCTCGGTAGCCTGTCTCTCGAGGATGGCAATGGCGCGGTGATTGCGTTGACTCCGGCCTTCGATCCCAGTTTGACCGATTATGAAGTCCAAGTACCTTATGACGTAACGGGCGTACGTTTGACGGCCGTTATGCAGAACGTCTACGGATCGTTCGATATCAATGGCGATAGCGCCCATTCCGGAGATCCGTCCTTGGAATACGCGCTTGATTTGGGCGACAACGAGATGACAGTTCATGTCGTTGCGCAAAATGGCGACGATCTCACTTATCGCATTAAGATTCATCGCATGGGAGATGTGCCAGGCGTGCCGACCGATGTATCCGCGGCTGCCGGAGACGGTCGGGCAACGATTTATTTCAAGGCTCCCACGTACGAGGGTAGCAGCCCGATTACGGGATACGAGGTGATTTCGTCGCCGGGCAACATCGTAGCAACCGGGACGACAAGTCCTATTACAGTCAGCGGACTGACGAATGGGCAGACTTATACCTTTACGGTTAGAGCGATCAACAGCACGGGACCAAGCGCGAATTCCGCAGTCACCAATGCGGTGACGCCAAGAGCGGCATCAACGACAGGCGGCTCCATCGGGACGCCCGCTCAGCCGGACAAATCGGCTGATATGGATGGGCTTGTGAATGGCAAGACAAGGAAGATCGGCAAAGCGACTACGACGAAGGTCGACAACCGGACCGTGACGACGGTCGCAATCGATCGCGAGAGAATCCAAGACATGATCGCAATGGAAGATTCACGGGCGGTCTTGACGATTCCGGCAAAGGTTGATTCCGATGTCATCATCGTAGAGTTTGACGGCCGAACGATCAGAAGCATGGAACTCCAGCAGACGGTCATAGATGTCGTAACCCCATTTGCCGGTTACACCTTGCCTGTGCAGCAAATCAATGTTCAAGCGTTATCCGAGCAACTAGGAAAAGACGTTGACCTTCAAGAGGTTAAGATAACGATCGAGGTATCCAAGTCTTCGGCAAGCACGGTTAAGCTTGTCGAGAACGCCGCAGCTCAAGGTCATTATGTTGTCGTGGCGCCGCCCGTCGATTTTACGGTAAAAGCCGTCTATGAGGGCAAGGCAATTGAGGTGTCTAAGTTTAATGCCTATGTGAAAAGAACGATAGCCATTCCGGACGGCGTAGATCCGACCAAGATCACGACGGGCGTTGCCATTGATCCTGACGGAACGGTGCGTCATATTCCGACCAAGGTCATCGTGATCGACGGAAGATACTATGCGGAGATCAACAGCTTGACGGGCGGCACTTATTCGGTTATCTGGCACCCTTACGCTTTCGCGGATACGGCTAATCATTGGGCCGGCAGCTCCATTAACGACCTCGGCTCGCGATTGGTCGTGGACGGAGTCGGCAATGACCTATTCCAACCGAATCGATCGATAACGCGCGCAGAGTTTGCAGCGATCCTCCTTCGCGGATTAGGATTGAAGGCGGAGACCGGTTCTCTACCGTTCACGGACGTGAACGCATCGGATTGGTACGGTGGAGCGATTAAAACCGCTTACGCCTATAACTTGGTGAACGGTTTTGAAGACGGAACGTTCCGCCCGCTGGGCAGAATCACCCGGGAGCAAGCGATGTCGATGGTCGCAAGAGCGATGGCGCTAACGGAGCTGAAATCGAAGCTTCCAAACCGAGAAGAGAACGAGTTACTGCGGACCTTCACCGACGGTGACACCTCCTCGTCATGGGCCGTAAAAGGCATTGCAGATTGTTTGCAGGCCGGAGTCGTGTCTGGAAGAAGCGATAGCGAGCTCGCGCCGAAAGCCTATATTTCCAGAGCGGAAGTTGCGGTCATCGTGCAAAGGCTGCTGCAAAAATCCGAACTCATTTGATTCTTGGGACAACATTAGAACGGGGCGGCTTAGGCTGCCTCGTTTTTTTGTTTTCCCACTGTGGCCAGTGGAAGGAGAATGATCTATGAACAAAATCTTAATTACCGGCGGTACCGGATACGTAGGAAGCCGTCTAATAAACGAAAAATGATGCGCTTAACAATGAAATAACATTTAAAAGGTACAATTTATTTTAGAGTATATAAAGTGAAGTTATTATGCGGGCAGAGGAGGAGGAGCGATTGGAAGCCACAGTAAGGCGCTCTGAAGTGTTGGAAAGCATATTCAAGGCTGCACCGTTTTTTGCCCAGCTTTGCCGGGAGGAAGATATTGCGCTGGCTATAGCCGACAAAGAGAAATTGATATTTTATTCGCCGGACCGCAGCAGTCCGCTGGATGTAAAACCCGGTTCGCCGATCTCGAAAGGTCAAGGTATCGAAGTGGCGATGACGACCAGACAGATGGTCATCAAGTCGATTCCGAAAGAAATGTTCGGCGTTCCATCGCGTACGATTGCCATTCCTGTAATCGATGAGAACGATGAGGTGGTCGGCGCGATTGCGTTCGGAGTGAGCATGGCTAGACAGTCCAAGCTGTCCGACCTGGCGGAGCTGCTCGTCTCGGCCAATACCCAAATTACGGCAAGCATGAGTAATTTGCTGGAAACGTCCAAAGAACTTCGGGAAGCGCAGGAATCGATGAGCAAGTCAGCGGATCAAACGAAGAAGGAAGTTCTTGAGACAACGAAAATTACCGATTTGGTAAAGAGGATCGCCTCGCAGTCGAACATCCTTGGACTTAATGCTGGTATTGAAGCTACACGTGCGGGCAACGCAGGCAGAGCGTTCCAGATCGTAGCCAACGAAGTGCGCAAGCTGGCCGGCGACAGCGTAAACGCGGTACAGCAAGCCGAAGAGAGTATCGGTCGCATGAAGGAGAAGGTAGAGACGATTCTCTCCAAGACCGGCACGGTCGATGCCACGGTGCTGCGTCAGTCTGCGGCATTCAAGGAAATTGAAGAGACGCTGGCCAGTCTGAATGACTTGTCGAATCGCTTGCTGGAAGCTTCGAGATATTTTTAAGTATCGTTCATGTGGAGGCTGTAAATTGATTGCCCAGCCCATGCCCAGAAAAACCGAAGAGACGCCGGGTTAACCCGAGCGTCTCTTCCTTGTTATTGTGCTGTTTTTTGGTGAATGCGATTCGAACTTATTCCGGCCGAGGTAAGTGCCAAGGATGAGGACTTACTTACTTTTTGGGACAGTCTATAAGTTTGTCTAAATATTAATAAATTTAATATAGCCTTTATATTAAGGCCTAATGGACTTTATAAACTGAGATCATAATTAGTCTGATGTTTATTATGAGAGGAGACTTCTTTGGCGTGTACAGAAAAAAAACATCTATGTCTAGACTCGTGTCTGCAATGTTAGTCGTAATTCTAGCAGTTTCTGCAATCGCAGCGCCTATGAGCGCATGGGCAGCAGCGCCCGCGGCGATACCGTCGCAAATCACGTTGGCTATAGGTGGAGGCGCAGAAGCCGGTAAGACGGCTATGGCTTTCAACTGGGTTACGGATCCGACGGTTACTGTTTCAGAAATCGTTTATGGCACATCTCCTGATCTAACCGGTGCTGCAACAAAAAGCGCCACAATCACCGCAGTGAATACTTCGACTGTGACGGGTAGCGTTCCGGACAACAAGCTGGTTAACGTTAAAGAGGTTATTACCTATCGTGTAGTTGTTCAGGATCTGACACCTGAAGCCACGTACTATTACAAAGTAGGAAACGCAACCAACGGTTATTCCGCGATTTCCAGCTTTACCGCTCCCGCAGATCCAGCTGCTAATAAACCGTTTTCTTTTTTGATCACTCCTGATACGCAGGGAACATCTCCAAGCACGTATCAAAACACCGCCGACTTGTACGATTACATCAAGGCGAACCATCCGGATGCTGCGTTTCTCGTACATAATGGCGACGTAGTTGAGGATGCGAGTTTTTCGGACCACTGGCAGTATTTCTTTGATGCAGCTCAAAACCTTTCTAGCACAATGCCGATCATGGCTACCCCAGGTAATCATGACAATTCAATCTATGACCAAGATTCCATTCAATATACGAACAGATTTAACTATACATCTTTGCGGAGACCAAGCGGTCTGTCTTCGGCAGCTGTTGGGACTGTATATTCATTTGAATATGGAGACGCTTTGTTTATCTCCCTTAATTCTTTTGGTCTTAATTCCAGCGATGATGCTGTACAATGGCAATTTCTGGCTGATGAAGCGGCAGCATCGACTAAAAAGTGGAAGATCGTAAATCTTCATGCTTCGCCTTATGACCCGGGCTCAAGCCACTATGCAGTGGACAATGTAATCGGTAAAAAGTTTACCGATGCTGAAATCGATCTGGTTCTCGCCGGTCACGAGCATGCCTATGCCAGAACAACAATAAAGACAAACTCAACTGCGTCGGGCACAGGAAGCATTCAAAAAGCGAAGTTCGGCGAAGCGCCTACCTATGTCATAGGCGGATCGGTGTACAATTACGCGTACAGCTTGAACGCCACCAAAGACACTTCGTGGAACGACTTCTTCTATGATCTTCGAATCAACAAAACAAATCCAGGCGGCGGATCCATCTATTCACCAGGCGTATACAGCAGAGCTGAGGTTACAAGCAATTCGATCATTTATAAAACGTATTATAAAGCGACAGGCTCTGACAAACCGTTCAAAGTCATCGATGAATTCACCATTACCAAATCGGGGGGCAACATCACCCAGCCGATAGGCGGCGGTCAAGAGCCTACCTCGGTGACATTTATGTTCGACAACTTTAATGAAGAAACACGTAAGCCGGAAAAAGACAAGTACATTGCCCGCTTTAACTGGGTAACTCCGGTAACAACGAAGTCAACGCAGCTCTTTTATGCGAAAAAATCGGACTTTGACAATAACGGCCACATTTTTACAGATTTTGTGATGGGGACCAATTTTACAGTAGACTTGAGGAAAAACATTGAGAATATGAAGTATACGGGAGCTGGGATGGAATACTCTGTCGACCCGGTTCAAAGCCATAAGGCAGAAACGGCGGTCCTCGAGCCTGATACGGAATATGTGTACAGCGTAGGCGACGGCGCCCAAAATGTGACGAGCGTTACAGCGCCGGCCAGCTTCAAGACACCTGCCAGCAATATCGATACGTTTAACTTCAACTGGATTTCCGACGCCCAAGCAAACGACACTAATGGCTATGCAGCAACGCTCGATAGTTATAATCAAATGAGCAAAAAAGCGCTGACGCAAGCCTTTACGGATTTTCCGGATGCGGCGTTTGTCCTGAGCTCGGGCGACCAGGTCAACTTTGGTTTCGACACATGGGAATGGGATGCATTCTTCGAGGCCAACCAGGATTTGTTCTCGAGAGTGCCGCTCTATATGGCGACGGGCAATCATGAGTTCGATGGAGCGGGTAACAAATGGGCAAACAACAGCTGGGCTCCTGTGGACCCCACGCTGCAGAACTTTTTAGGCCGCCACAATCCGCCTAAGAATGGCGCATCCTTCTACGGTGGCGGCGACGGCACTGAGCGCATGGTTTCAGGTACGACGAAATTGCAGCTCGAGTCCAGCAACTACTATTTTGTGTATGGCGACACGCTGTTCTTGGTTATGGATTATCAGGATCAGAGCACCCCTGCACAGATCAAAGCACAGCAAGACTGGATGAAGGCCGTCGTGAAGCAAAATCCGACAAAATGGCGCGTTGGCATGTTCCACAAAACGCTGTTCGGATATCGGATGCCCACCCCTATAGCCACCTGGACGGACGCTTTTGATGAAGCAGGCATTGATGTGGTGCTGATGGGACATGACCATATTTATGCCCGGACTAAGCTTTTCGCGAGCGGCAAAGTCGTTGCGGATTACGGCGACGGAACAACCTATCTGACGAACTACTCTGCAAATAAAGACAACCGCGGATCGAATTATAATCCAAACCCTGGAAACCCTGCCATTGCGTACATCGACATAAGAGAAGTCGGACGGGGATATGCCAATATTTCGATTTCGCCTGATGAAATTAGAGTGACAAGCAAAGGTTTCGATAAAAACGATGACCTGCAAACCGGGGATGTCGACGTGCTGGTTACCAACAAGCCTCGCACTTATGATTTGCAGGGCTGGAAATATCCGGCAGTCCCACAGGAGACCAACGAGTTTACGCTCACGAATATTGCCGTTAATGGGATAGCCAAAGAAGGACAAACATTGAATGCCTCGATTACGCCGGCGGGCGCTACCGCATCCTTCAAGTGGGAAAGCTCCAAGGACGGTTTGGCGTGGACGGCTATTGCAGGAGCAACAGCATCGCAATATACGATTAAAACGGCGGATGTCGGTTCGTATTTGCGCAGCATCGCGACGGGAACAGGTTTTTATAACGGCGTCGTAACAAGCGTAGCTACGGCTAAAGTCACGCCGCTTGCCGGCAGCGGCTCGGCAAAAATAAAAATCAAAACAGCAAGCGATTTGGTTGCACTGTCACAGAAATTTGGCACGCCTGAATATCCGAATGACGGGAATTATGAGTTGTCGGCTGATATCGATATGACAGGTGTTTCATTTGAATCGATCGGCAGAGACACAATTCCAAAACCGTTTATTGGAACATTTAACGGAAAAGGTTATTCCATTCGCAATCTCAAAATATCGTCCACCGATTCTAGCACCGGCTTCTTTGCCTATATCGGTACTAGTGGCAAAGTCGTAAATCTTAAATTGGAAAACGTAGACATTACCGGCATTAATAGAACTGGGATCATTGCAGGAGTATCGAGCGGGACGATTGAAAACAGTTATGTGGACGGCAAAGTAACCGGCGCCGGTTACACAGGCGGTATAGTAGGACTGCTCTATGCGGGCACTTTGCAAAACAATGTCATGAACGCAGATGTTAGCGGGACTACAGTAGGCGGCTTAATTGGAGGCACGAATTATAACGGTTCCGGTTGGTCACTTGATCAACAAACAACTGGAAATGTAATTCTGAACAACAGCGTGAGAGGTACGGTTACAAGGATCGGCACAAGTCAATATACCGGTGGCATTGTCGGTGATATGGGCGGCGGTTCGGGCAGCGTGCTCCAAACCTTAAATGGTAATGTAGTCTCATCTGAAATTGTTGGAAATCCTACGAAGCTGCTCGCAGGCTATTGGTCAGGCAGTAGGCCGATCGTCGACTCCAATCAAAAGAACTACTATGACAGCACCAAGTTAAATACAAGCGGTCTGCCTTCAGGAATCGTCCCTGTTTTTGCAGCAAAGTCGGCAGCTGATTTTGTACAGCAAGCAACTTACGAGTCCTTGGGATGGGACTTTACAAACGTTTGGAAATGGGATGAGACGAATAACGTACCTGTGCCGCGCGTACTTGATCTTGGCGGTGGCGGCTCAGAAAAAATAAGAATTAAAACAGCAAGCGATTTGGTTGCATTGTCACAGAAATTTGGCACGCCTGAATATCCGAATGATGGAATTTATGAGCTATCTGCGGATATCGATATGAAGGATGTGGAGTTTTCCGCGATCGGCGGAAACGACACTTCAAAGCCATTTATAGGCACATTCAACGGAAAAAGATTTACGATAAGCAATCTCAAAATCTCGTCCACCAATAGCAGCACCGGCTTCTTCGCTTATATCGGAACTGGTGGCAGAGTCGTAAATCTGAAACTGGTGAATGTCGAGATCACCGGCGGCAACAGCACAGGTGCCATTGCAGGAACTTCCATGGGCACGATTGAAAACAGCTATGTGAGCGGTAAAGTATCCGCTGGAGGCAATACTGGCGGTATTGTAGGAACGCTCCATGCAGCTACACTGAAAAATTCCTTCATATCTGCAGATGTGAGTGGAACTACGGTTGGAGGCTTGATTGGCGGTACCAATTGGAATGGTGCAGGTTCGCCTATTCCCGTTCGATATGAGAATTCGCCAACCGTAATTCTGAATAACTATGTGGGTGGAACGTTTAATAAGCTTGGCACATATTCCGGTGCCCTGGTTGGGGATATGGGCGGTTCTTCAGGTAATCTGCTCCAAACCCTAAATGGAAATGCGGTAGTTAATGCAATTAATGGGTCCGCTCCAGGTCCAATTGGAGGGTATTGGTCCAGCAGCAGGCCGATCGCCGACTCCAATCAAGTCAATTACTATGACGGCGCGAAGTTAAGCACTAGCGGATTGCCTTCAACGGTTGTTCCTGCATTTGTATCCAAGCCCGCTGCTGATTTTGCGCAGCAAGCAACCTACGTGGCCTTGGGATGGGACTTTACGGACATTTGGCAATGGGATGCAACGAATAAAGTACCCGTGCCACGAGTGCTTGATCTTGGCGGTGATGAAGAAGATGAAGGGACGATCTCTGCTCTAACTGTTGATGGCGGTGCGATTAAAGTAGACGGAGCTACAGTAGGAAGTTCTGCAGAGGTCGAGGAAGGCTCGACTGTTATCGTGACTGCAACTGTTCCAAACGGAAAACGCTTTGTCAAATGGACAGCGGAAGGTCTTGCAAACGAAAGCTATATCGACAATCCATTGACATTTGCGATGCCGGCTAACCAAGTTACCTTGACGGCTGTGTTTGAAAGCTTGCCAACAGATACTTCAGGTGGCGGCGGCGGAGGCGGTGGAGGTACACCGCCAGTTAACGACAATACGCAAAAGTTCCCTGCAGGTCAAGGCGGTACGGCTCAGTTTGCCAACAAAGCCGTTACGATTACACTGCCCGCAGGAGCAACTGACAAAGAATTGATTATAAAGGTTGAGAAGGTTGTAGATACTTCGCAGCTTGTAACCGACAAAGAAGTTCTCTTGAGCCCAGTGTACGAGATCTTGAAAAACTTCACGGAGAACTTCAAGAAGCCGATCACGATCACCCTATCGTTCGATCCGAAATCTGTCGGCGCGAACCAATTCGCTTCTATCTTCTACTTTGACGAAGCGAAGAAGGTGTGGGTAGAAATCGGAGGCAAGGCGAGTGGCGATCGAATTACGGCGGAAGTCGATCATTTCACCAAGTTCGCGGTATTCGCCGTAGATAAGAAAGTGGAAGAAAAACCTGAAACTAAGCCTGAAGAGAACGTCGAAGTTAAGTTCAGCGACATTGTTGGCCACTGGGCGGAAGCAAGCATTAAGCTGGCTGCGGCGAAGGGCATTGTCGGCGGCTATACCGGTGGTACGTTCAAGCCAAAGGGCGAGGTTACCCGCGCCGAGTTTACAGTCATGCTGGCTCGTATGCTGAACCTGCAAGGCAACGGAGCTGTGCTTGAGTTTACCGATAAGGCAAGCATCGGCGCGTGGGCGAAGCAAGGAATCGCTCAAGCTGTGCAAGCTGGAATCGTAAAAGGTCTCGGGGATGGCAGCTTCAAGCCGAATGCGAAGATCAGCCGTGCCGAGATGGTGACGATGATCGCGAATGCGCTTGGTTTGGCCAACAACTCGAGAGCAAAAACCGCATTTACGGATGATGCCGAGATTCCTACATGGGCGAGAGCGGCAGTTGACGCAATTGTGGAGAACGGCATCGTTCAAGGCATCGGCGGCAACAAATTCGCTCCGAAACAAACTGCAACAAGAGCCGAAGCGGCGGTTGTTCTGCTTAATGCGCTCACGTTCGTCAATAAGTAAATTTTCATCCAGTCTTAAAGCCAAGCCCCCGGCACTTCAGCCGGGGGCTTGGTGCTGTCTTTGATGGCATTCCAACTCTGATGGAGGTTCAGATTGCTTATGGGATAATTCGATGAAGGTCAAACTGACCATGAACCTTGCATTCTACGGATGAAGATGATTTGACCGGTATGGTAGATGTCGTGGAGAACAAGATTCGATACCGATTGGTCAATCGTGACCCCATCTAATTCGCTCAGCAAATCTTGATCGCTCAATGCTGAAAGCTTCTCACGAATGCTTGTGTGTATATGTTTCAATTTTTCAACTGTTTCCTGCCACTCTTCCTCTCTAATCACACGGGTGCCCGCATCAAAACTTGTGTCTGTTGATGGAGCGTCTGTCGAACCTGTCAGGCTAGACAGCAACTGTGACTTGTAGAATAAGATGTGGTTGACCAATTCCTTGATCGTATTCATCTCTTTCCCATCCATTCTCCAGCATGCCTGTACAGCTGTTAACCCTTGCAGTGCGCGTTCAAGCGGGGGAAACCAGCCGCTTTCCTTGTCAAAGCAGGCATCCCATGTACTTACTAGTTTCTCTGTTGTCGTCATTTGAATTCCCTCCATTTTTAAATTTAAAAAAGACAGACTGTGTAATGCACCGGAATATATACGGTACTGATCTGTACCTTTTCGATGATCATACAGCTATTTGAAAATTTTGTCAAATTCATAATTTCAGTATATTACTCGTAAAAATTGACAATTCTCAGTGTAGTGGCTATTATTAAAAGGGACTGTTCTGTACCTTTTAATATCAAATTTGTTCATTATTCAATTAATTAATTGGCGGGTGATTTCATGCCAAGAGCGACAGCGAAAAATCGAATTCTTCAAGTGGCATCGGATTTGTTTTACAGAGAGGGTATCCGAGCCGTCGGAATTGACCGTATTATACTGGAATCGGGCGTTGTCAAATCGAGCTTCTATCGGAATTTTGCATCTAAAGACGATTTGGTTGCGGCTTATTTGGAATATCACGAAGATCTGAATGCGAAAGATTTGGAGGAAGTGCAGCTTCAACATCCGAATTCAAGCGCAATGCAGTTGCATGCTCTCATTGACCGATTTGTAGAGAAGATGACAACACCCGGATATCGTGGTTGTCCCTTTGTAAATACAACAGTCGAATTTCCGGACTCCTCCCATCAGAATCATATAAGGGCGGTCAAAGGTACGGAAGAAAACTGGAACCGCATCGCAAGATTAGCAGAAGAGGCTGGTGCTGCTCGTCCATTTGAAATGGCAGAATTATTACGTATGTTATGTAATGGGGCTATTATGCTTTCTTACATGAAAAAGTCCGATTTTAACCCCGATATATTCTCAAGAGCGGCTCATACGCTCGTTGATTCCCACTTGTTCAGTTGGACTGTAACAAGAAAGGATGATTAAATTGCGATATCTCTTCGATATTAACCCATACAGCCATTGTGTACGTGAATTATGCAGCAACGATCCTTTGCTGGACAAGCTGATAAATCGGATCGGAAATATCTGCATACCAAATCAGCAGGATGGATTCAACTATCTGGCAAGATCGTTAATCGGCCAACAGCTTTCGGTCAAAGCCGCAGAGACAATCTTCCGCAGAGTTGAACAGATATGAGAGACGATAACGCCAGATACCATCCTAGCCGCAACGGAGGAGAGTCTGCGTTCTGCGGGATTATCTAAGAACAAGTTCGCCTATATCCGGAACACCGCCGAATGTGTGAAAGAAGGCTCTCTCGATTTTCATGCGTTTCAAAACATGGACGACGAGGAAGTCATTCGTTTATTGGTCTCAATAAAGGGTATTGGTCGGTGGACCGCAGAGATGTTTCTCATTTTCTATTTAGGAAGACAGGATGTCTTGTCATTTGGGGACAGTGGACTTAACCGTGCTGCGGAATGGCTTTATTCATCCGAAGAGAACGACAGCAAATCTCAATTGAAACGTAAACATGTCGAATGGAAGCCTTATTCTACTATCGTATCCCTATACCTCTGGGAGGCAGTCAATATCGGTTTGGTTCAAACGAAATCGTTTACGAACAATTAATGATCAGAAACCGAAGTCAGATATAAAACATTGGCAATCTTGCGCCGCGACGTACTCCTTACGCTTTTTTCGCCGTTATCCCCGTTAAGCTGAACCGTACCACAAGTAATGGCAAGTTTTTAGTGAACAGCATTAAGTTTCAAGGGGGGCAGCCAATGAACAAAACAGACCGTTTATTAGCCATCGTTCTGGAGCTGCAAAGCAGAGAAGTGGTACGGGGCGAAGATTTGGCGGACCTATTCGAAACCAGCGTGCGGACCATCTATCGTGACATTCAGGCACTTAGTGAAGCGGGCGTGCCGATTATAGGCGCCCCAGGCACAGGATATTCCTTGATGAAAGGCTATTTCCTGCCGCCGATCAGTTTCACGGTAGAAGAAGCCGTGACCTTGCTTATAGGAACGGACTTTATCGAGCAACGATTTGATGATGAGTATCGTGTCAGGGCTCAAGCCGCTCGGAGGAAAATCGAGGCCATTCTATCGGAGAGCGTTCGCAATGAGACCTCTCGTGTGCGCAAGGCGCTGCGCTTGCTCACTCCCGGTAAACGGGTCGCGCTGTCAAAAGAAAGGGAATATTTCGAAAAGATCCGTCGAGCAATATTAGATGAACGAAAGATCAGATTTCATTATTCGAAAGGGATTGGGGATTCCAAGGGGAATCACCATAGTGATCGTACCGTCGCTCCCTATGGCCTGGTACTCGTTGAAGGATCTTGGATGCTCGTGGCTCGATGCGATCTACGCCAAGACATTCGCCATTTCCGTTTGTCCCGAATGACCGAACTTATCGATTTGGAAGAACGATTCGAACTACCGGCGCATTTTAACTTAAGGGAGTATACCCCTCCGGATGATCGCCACTTGCGAGTTCGCCTTCGGTTTAACCATGACATCGCAGATAAGGTGAAGGAATCGAACTATCATTACATGGAGGATATGGAAGAGCATCAAGATGGATTGCATGTGGTCTTACGCGTTCGTCAACTGGATGAATTGCTGCAATGGGTGCTTGGCTGGGGAGCGGGTGTAATAGTATTGGAACCTGAATCATTCCGAAATCGGATTCGCGAGGAAGCCCTAAAAATGTTAAAACGCTACTGACATAACGTTGTCAGTAGCGTTGTTTTATAATCGGGTATGTAAACGTACGGTATTGTTTCATTTATTATAGGAAGGATGATATCTTGTGAATTTCGCTTCTGTGCGCATCATTACCGACGACGTGGATCGTCTCGTCGAGTTCTATGAGAAAGTTATGGGTGTTTCGGCGGAGCGCCTCGCGCCCGTTTTTGCCGAACTCGTTGTGCCATCATGCACCCTGGCAATCGGCCACTCCCAGACGGCGCAACTATTCGGCGCTGGTTCCGTAGTGGCGGCCAACAATCACACTGTCATCATCGAGTTCCGCGTCGACGATGTCGAAGCCGAATACGCGCGCTTGAAGCTATTTGTTGATGATTGGGTAAAGGAACCGACCACGATGCCGTGGGGGAACCGTTCTGTGCTTTTCCGCGATCCCGACGGCAACCTCGTTAACCTCTTCGAGCCGGTGACCGAGGAAGCGATCAAACGGTTCAGCGGTAGGCGTTGATCATTTTAATTAAATAATTGCGAAAGTCTTCAGCATATGTTTTGGGCTCAACGATTGTTAAATTTGTACCGAAACTTGCTAAAAATTGAAATCCCGTACTGTTTTGAGGGACATTAATCGTTGCTAAGAAAAATTCAGAACTATAGTCTCCGATACTCTTTCGACCGTACCTTTCAATGAATTGATCTTTTATGCTAGGCGAAATCAACGCCTTAATAGCGACTAGTTCCGGTTGATAACTTGCTTCGCGTTCTTTTCCTGACAAATAATCTCTAGGGTGAAACGTTCTTTCATCTAGAGTAAGATGATCGATCCGAGATAATTTAAACGTTCTATATCCCTGACGATGTAAACAGAATCCTATCAAGTACCAACTCGTTTCGCTAAAATGAAGCTCATAAGGCTCAACCAATCTATTCGTCATTGTGCCATTTTTATCTATATAATCGAATGAAACGAGCTTTCTCTTTAATATGGATTCTTGACATGTTTTCAAGATTTGAAGAATTTCAGACCGACCCTCCCACTCATAGAATGACAGTTGAATTGAACGATTTAGAGACAATGGGCTTACCATTGCCTCTATTTTTTTTATTGTCATTTCAACTTCTTCGCTAACTAGAATTTGTTCCAATCCGCTCAACGCAGTTAATATATTCTCTAAGTCGGAGCTACTTAAAAGACGTTTATCAACCTTGTATTCATCCAAAATACCGTAGCCGCCATTAACTCCATTGATAGAATAGATCGGGATATTGGATAAACTCAGTGTTTCCATATCGCGAAGAATAGTTCTTTTGGAAACGTTAAATAATTGCGCAAATTCCTTTGATGAGACGACATCTTTTTTCAGCAATATCATGATTATAGAAATTAGTCTCTCAACCTTGTCCATATGTCCTCCACTTTTTCTCTACTTAATCCAATAATGGTGACATAATGCTGTCACCTTTTATGGATTATACTACATTTATCACAAGAAGGAGGTATTACCTTATGTCAGCTATTGCATACTTAAACTTTGATGGAATTTCAGAACAAGTGATTGAATTTTATTCGGAGGCTTTAAATGCGAATGAAGTAAAAAAAGTTAAATTCAAGGATCTGCCACAAGATCCAAATTACCCGCTGCCAGAAAATGAATTAAATATGATCATGGAGTCTTCAATGGAATTTGCAGGCGGGAAAATAATGCTGTCGGATCTTTTGCCTTCAATGAAGAGGGTAACAGGCGAGCTGGTGAAAGGAAATAATGTACTGATTAGTCTAGTCATCGACGACAAACAAAAACTGGAACAATACTTTAATAATTTGTCTGTTGGCGGTAATGTTATGATGCCGCTATCCAATACTCCTTGGTCTTCGTGCTTTGGAATGCTGGTTGATAAGTTTGGGGTTTCCTGGAAATTTAACAGTGACGCAGATAAGTTCCTTGATAAAGTGATTTCCAATAATAAATAACGCATTCTAAAAATGGTCTTGCAATTAAAGGCCATTTTTTAATGTGTGTTTTGTCTTATACTCATTAGACGACCAGTGTGCGGCGACCATCGCTTTAGAAAGGAGGACGTATTTTCTCTATGGAAATTGAAAATCTGATTCCAGCAAAATCGAGAGAAGATCTAAGGGAGTGGCTACAGGAAAATGGTAAGACTAAAAAGTCTTGCTGGGTCTTGGTTAGTATGACGCCCACCTCTAATATGTTGTTATATTTGGACGCGGTCGAGGAAGCTTTGTGCTTTGGATGGATCGATGGAGTCAAAAAGAAAATTTCTGAAACGGAGCTGGCTCAGAGGCTGTCTCCTAGGAGTAAAAAAAGTTCATGGACTGAATTAAATAAAGAGCGTGTCCGCCGCCTCGAAAAGTTGAGGTTAATGAGAGACGAAGGAAGAAGGGTTCTTCCTGATATGGATCGAAATTCCTTTACAATAGATGAAGATATTGAGCGAAGGCTGAAAGAGGAAAAGCAAGTATACGACAATTTCATTTCATTTCCAGATCTATATAAAAGAGTTCGGATCGACACGATACAAAGCAATAAGAATCAGCCAGAATTGTTTGGGAGCAGATTAGACAAATTCATAACAAACACTAGAGAAAACAAAATGTACGGTCAATGGAACGATAATGGACGTCTACTAGATTATTAAGCCTGGATAGAAGAAAAGAACGTTACTGATCGTTGAATAGGGTTAAACACAGCTGCTTGGATGACCTGTCATTTATAGAGGGTATTCGACAAAAAATTCCATTATATGGTATAGTACGGGTGATGGAGATACACGGGTGCATTTCGTATAGGGAGGATGATTAGAATGCCAAAAATACATGTAGATACTGATCTTATTATAAGTTTATCATCGGATGCCATGAGAAAATTGCGCGGTATATCGGATACGAGGAGCGCGGTTTCTTCCCTGAAGAGCAGCCAGGATAGTAGGATCTTGGCTCGCAGAGGTATTGGAAGCAGGTTGAGTAATGCCGTTAAGGAACTCGAGACCCTTGATCAACGAATACGTGCCGTATATGGCTTCGCCCAAAACGCCATGGATAAATATAAAGCTGTGGATAACAGTCTAGCAAAAGAAGCCGGCAATATCGGGCAGATGCGAGCGAAATTGGCTAGCGTCTCGAATGCCTCTGCCAAGCAGTCCGAGAAGCCAAAAGAGAAAACGCCAGAAACCGCGAAATTGGCTAACCTCTCGAATACCTCTGCCAAACAGCAAGAGAAGCCAAAAGAGAAACCGGCAGAAACCAAGGATCCGGTCCAAGCCATGATTGACAATCTCAGCAAGGATACCAGCTTGAAACTAACGAAAGAGAAAAAAGATACCTTGGTTTATATGGCTAAACTTTTACTCAAAGAAGGTTATGATCCAAGATTTGTAGCGGGGGTTCTAGGCAATATATTAGCCGAGGGAAGCGTTGGTATGTTTGAAAGCTCTAATTATAAATCGAATCCAAAAAAAGAGCCCGATTATCTAAAATATATGGATAAATATCATGATTATCGAAAAGATTATTCCGGAAAGAACATATCGGAGGTTGGAATAGAAAAAACAAAAGAATTACTCGATGAGCTTGAAGACGAAGGTTATAAGGGCAAATTTGGTCTTGGCTGCGTTCAATGGACAGGCGAAAGAACGATGGGTTTAATTGATTGTTACATTAAAGTGTGCGGAGAAAAAGGGTTTCCCACCAAGGAGCAATGTATTGAAGCAGAGAGTATGTTTATTCTTCAGGAACTTAAAGGATCTTACAAGAATGTTTATACAAATTGGAAATCCAAATATGGGAATAGTAAGGATGGCGATGCTGCAGCAAAAGCTGCAGGCAGTGTGGTATGTAAAGAATATGAAAAACCAAAGGATCCGAATCAAGCAGGGATTCGCGGAAACAACGCAGAGAAAATATATGATGTGATGATGGGTAAGAAATAAATGAAATCGCTAGAGAAAGGGGAATGGAATATACAAAAAATAGCGCTAGGAATCATGACTATAGCTGTTCTTATGTTAGTTGGTTGCTATAATAAAGCAACCAATACCCAACTGGATCCATCCAGCAGTCCGTCTAGTAGTCCGTTTAGCAGTCCGTCTAGCAGTCCGTCTAGCAGTCCATCCAGCAGTCCATCTAGCAGTCCATCCAGTATTCCATCCGCCGATGTTAAAACCTATAAAGACGAGAACCATAAGTTACTACAATATGATGAACTTTCGATTAATTTTGATAACTATTATATTGTCTCTGAAACGCGCAGCAATCATAATGGAACATTTATCATGAAGATAGATGAAGGACACACTTCGCGAAATACTCAGATGACCATAGAAATCAAAGCGATAAAAAAACCTATTTATCGCAATACGGAGGACATCGCATCCTATTTAAGTGAAATGATTCCTGAATATGAGAAAATACGGATTTATAATCATGTAACCGATAAATCGGGAATCATCAGTTTATATCTTGTACAAGGCGAAAGTCAGACGAATTATGTAGTCTGCTATAGTAATGCTTGCTATCTCATAAAATCTAATGTAAGCTCGTTGGCTCGTGATCTCCTCGAACAGAACCCTAAAAAGTATAATGTGGTAGAGGTTCAAAAAATAGATTGCGCGAAGTCTTTTACTGCGACTGTTGCCCGAACCATTTCTTATGATGATAACAAGGTAGAATATGAAATCATTCAAGGTAAGGGCGGCGCCAAATATCATGCTGAATTAAGCAATCAAGAAGAGGGGTACGAATTTACTCTGCAAAATGAAAAGGGCGAAAACTTGTTGACATTGTCGACTCCTCACGGATATGACTTTAACGAAGTCGTTAGCTTTATAGATCTCAACATGGACGGTTACGCCGATATTCAATTTATGGGTGAAGAGGGTACTTTGAATAGCTCGTATGTTCTGTATGTTTGGGATGAACATGCCAATCATTTTGTTAAAGTAAAATGTGATGAAATGCTCTCCTATTTCGAAGTGTATGATGGTTACCTGTTAAATTGGCAAAAAGCAAGTGCGAATACCGGGGCTGTTCAAAAACTTGTCTGGGATAAGAATACTTTGATAAAAGTGTCAGAAGAGGAGTATGAAACGGAATAAAGGTTAGGCATGAAGATGATGTATTGGCGTATACAGCAAAGAAACGGGATATGTCCTGTTTCTTTTTTTTGACCATAAGTTCGATTAGGAAGACGCGTTAACATATCGCTCTTTCTAACCGATATACACCTTGAAAGTTATATAGCACATGACATGAGGAGATTTAACCTGATGAAAAAAATACTAACGGTATTCATGATTGTGGCCATTTTCGGCGGCATTCTGCCTTATCAGAACACATCCGCGTATTCAGTGGATAGCAACTGCTTTATTGAGGCTAGTCAAGCCAGGCGTGATAGGCCTAGCGGGGCGATCGATCAGAATGGAAAGAACATCACATATGATTATTCCCATCTACCCGATCAGAAAAAATCGACCTTCATCTGCGTCAACGATAAGCTGCTCGATCGGGATGTTCCGGTTGAATCGGAGAGCGGGATTAAGTTAGTTCCGATGAAGGCTTTGTTCGAAGCGGTAGATGCTACTTATAAGTGGGATAACAAGAGTAAAGTGGCTACGGTCAAATTAAAAGATAAGATTATTCGAGTGCAAGTGAACAGCGCTAAAGCAACTGTAGATGGTCAAGACGTGACCATGGAAGTACCCGCTCGGATGAAATGGGGGAATGTGTACATTCCGCTTAGCTTTGTTTCCAAACAAATAGATCTGCAATACGCATGGCAGACGGGCAGCAACATTTTGCGGATTTTTACGAATCCGGAGGTGTCGATCGCAGTAGCTAGCAAGTCGCAATCGGGTGATACAGATGATTATGAATACTCCAATTTCTTTAGAGTATCAAATCGGTATCTACTGGAAAATAACGGGGTTATAAGCTTGTTGAAAGATAGCGGAGATGAAATGCGAATTCAGCAGTTTTCGTCAAGCTTTGTTAAGACGGGTGAGAAAGTCACCCCCACTGAGCTCGCGGATTTCGGAGGGGCTCATGTTGGGGAAGACGGATATTATTATGTAATATACGGACAGAATAATAATGCAGAGTCAAACAGTAAGCCGGTATATCGGATCGTCAAATACGATAATAAGTGGATAAAAGTTGCTCAGTTGGACATTCAGGATGTGCATGTAACGAAACCCTTTCATGCAAGTAACTTAACGATGGACAGTTATGAAGGCAAGCTAGTCATTCATTCTGCAAGAGAAAGGTATTTATCCGGAGATGGCGTGCACCATCAATCCAATATCACCTTCCAGATTGACATGAAGGATATGAAACTGCTGTACTCGGGGGGAGAATGGCCGATCAATCACGTAAGCCACTCTTTCGCTACTTATGTTCGTTTTGACGGAGATCGGATCGTCTATGCGGACCACGGGGATGCTTATCCCCGAGCGATCGTGTTGCAAGTCGAGCAGAACGGCGAGATGCGAGATGAGATCGAGGTATTGAAGTTTCCTGGAAAAGTTGGGGACAATTACACGGGAGCGAAGTTAGGCGGATTGGAAGTAGCGAATGATAACTATTTATTGGTCGGTTCCAGCGTTTCGCTCACTGAACAGTATGGCAAGAGCGAAGCTAGTAATTTATTTCTAGGCGTAGTTCCGAAGGCTATGAAGGAAGATACAAATGCGAAAGTCGTCTGGCTGACGAAAAATTCGGTAAAGTCCAAAGTGCGGATAACGGAAACTCATCTTGTGAAAATCAACGATAATAAATTCGTAGTGCTGTGGACCGAATCGGCTGATCGTAAGACGAATTTGTACTATGCGGTAATCGATGGGACAGGCAATCTGCTGAAAAATCCGAAAAATCTAGAGGGAGTGCGCTCACCGGGCAATATGTCACCGCTTGTTCGAGGCGACACTGTCATTTGGTACTTCTATGATTTTGTCTATCAGAGTTCCAAGAAGCAAGATGGGATTGAATTTTACTCGTTGCAGGTGGATTAAGTCGAAGGGCGATCAGGACTGGTTAAGTCACATTTGTCTAATGTTATTTAGGAACTCAAGCGAAGTCTGCTTGAGTTTTTTTAATAACAAGTTATGAGAAAAAGAGAGCACTTGATTCCGTATCCGCTCGGCTGAGCATGCGGGAATGCTGAATTAGGTTACATAAATTGCTAATTATTATTAAAGTTCTAAAAAATTATTAATGACGATAAGGCTCGGGTTTGGTTGAATGGGTTTGTCGCATTGTGCTACATTACTTGGAGTCGTAGCACGTGGCTAGATCCAACGGCCTTTAGCCGATCTGTATAGACTCACACCGAATGATAGATACCATTGTTGGATATACAACTAGATTACACACACGAGGAAGATGGCAATGAAAAAGTTTTTCAGAAGTGGCTTTGTCAAATTAGGACTTATTGTTGTCATCGTGGGCGGAGCCATCGTTTATTGGTTGATGCCGCCTGTTGCAAAGGTAGAAAGCGCCGAGATCGGTAAAGGCGTTAAGGTGAAATTCAAAACGAACGGGACCCAAATCGAACAATTTCAAAATCAATCGTGGAACCCGTATTTTGCCAAAGGGGTCAATATGGGGGCTGCCGTTCCCGGACATTTCCCCGGCGAACTTGAGATTTCGAAAGACGACTATATGAGATGGTTTGAAATGATTCAAGAGATGGGCGCCAACGTTATTCGCGTGTACACGATTCTGAAGCCGGAGTTTTACGAATCGTTGGTCCGATATAATGCGAAGCATACGGATAATCCGCTCTTCTTCATTCAAGGGGTATGGAGTCCGGAAGAACAATTGATCGCAGGTCAGAACGCCTTTGATCCGAAGGTCAAACAGAAGTTTGAAAAAGAGATTCGAGAGGCTGTAGAAGCGGTGTACGGCAATATCGATCTTGAAGCCGAGGCGCATTCCGGCAAAGCCAGCGGGAATTACGCCTTTAATGCAGGGCCCTATCTCATGGGATGGATCGTCGGCACGGAATGGGATCCTGTGATGGTGGTTAAAACGAATAAGAGCAATGCGGATGTCGCTGATTATAAAGGAGAACATTTCCAAAGCAAACCCGGGGCTAATCCCTTTGAAAAATGGTTAGCCGAGATGGTCGACATCACGGCCGTAACAGAAGCTAAGCACGGATGGCAGCATCCGATTGCCTTCTCGAACTGGGTGACCACCGACCCGCTTGAGCATCCGGGCGAGCCATTGGTTGCCGAAGATATGGTCAGCGTCGATCCGACGCATGTCGCAGCCGTAGATTGGGACGCCGGTTATTTTGCCTCCTATCACGTGTACCCGTATTACCCGGACTTCTTTACCTTCGACAAATCGTATCAGACGATGAAGAACGATAAAGGGGAAATAGATAGCTACAAAACCTATCTGCATAAGCTGAAGAAATACCATGACGAAATGCCGATCATGATTACCGAGTTCGGCGTTCCCGCCTCGCAAGGCATTGCCCATACGGGTATGGTGGGGCGCGATCAGGGAGGGCACGACGACAAGACGCAAGGGGAAATGGATGCAGATATGTTCCGTCAGATCCATCAGGAGGGATACTCAGGCGCGATCTTGTTTACGTGGCAGGACGAGTGGTTCAAGAAAACCTGGAATACGATGCACTACGACATACCTGACAGACGGGCTTATTGGTATAACACGCTCACGAACGAATCTCATTTTGGGGTACTCGGCATGTATCCAAGTAAAGATGATGTGATTCACATTGACGGGGATACTTCGGACTGGGACAAGCTCGATGAGGGGGATAAGACTAAGCTTGATCTAAAGATCGAAGGTTTTAATGAAATATGGGCCACGCATGACGAAGGGTATTTATACCTCTCGATAAAATTATCAGAATCATTAGATTTTTCTAATAATTCAATATATCTTGGATTCGATACTTTAAAGGGCGGTAATCGCCATGCAACGCAGCTCCAAGGAAAGACGCTGGATGAAGGCTTGGAAACCTTAATCGAACTCGGTAACCAGGATAAAGGGCAGATGATGATTGCCTCCAATTATGACTTCCATACCCGATTCTATGGCAAGCTATCGAAAATCTTAGCTTATGATCCTCAAGAATTGGAGGACGATAGCGGACTCTTTAACCCATGGAAATTGGTCGTGAATTATTTGCTTGAATATCCGGATGCCCGTGTCGATCATCCTTTCGGCGATATGGGCGTAGGAGACTTGCTGAGAGGAACTAGTGATCCGCAAGATCCAAACTACAATTCAAAAGCGATGTGGCAGGCCAAAGGCAAAGTATTGGAAATCCGTATTCCGTGGATGCTGCTAGGGTTCAGCGATCCAAGCTCGCTCAGCGCCATTAGCTACCAAGATACCGGAACGAAACAATTCGAATCCGTGAAAGTCGAGGGCGTTCGCCTTGTTCCTTGGATCGTCCGCAAGGATTCGAAGGAAGTCATCGGACTCGAAGGCAACAACCCTTACCCGGTATCGCAGCTTCCGATTTACACTTGGCAAAGGTGGGAGGATGCCGACGTCAAGTATGTGGAACGCCCGAAACAAAGTTACGCGATCATGCAAAAAGCGATGCGAGAAGTCAATCAACCGGTGAATCAGCCGGTGTCCGAGTAACTATGAAGGAAGGGTTTTATTTGTGTATATCAACATCGAAGTGGCCATCCGATTCTTGTATGTTCTCATCGTTCTGAATGTGGCATTCGCCGTCGTGGTGTATGCCATGAAGATCAAAAATCTGAAAAGAACGAGAACGGAGCGCAGGTTCGAGGTCAAAATCAAAGATTACCTCACCTACATCCTAATCCATATCGAAGGAAAAGAACCATTGAATCTGCCGCCGTTTCCATTGAACAAAGCGGAACAAAAAGCAATGCAAGAGCGCCTGAACGATATAATCGAGAGCTTTACCGGAACGGCCCGGGAAAAATGCATGGAGCTCTGCAGGCGCTTGGGACTGGTGCAAGATCATCTGGATCGTTTGAAAAAAGGTTCTTATTCCGTGAAAATCGATGCGGCGTATCACTTAGGCTGCATGAGAGTTCAGGAAGCCGTTCCGGCTTTACTCAAGCTTCTCCAAACGCATAAACGGAATTCTTCTCTCTTCGTCATCGCCCGTTCGATTGCGAAATGCGCTCGCGACGAACAGGATGTCCAGGAAATGGTGCAGATTGTTCTGAGGCATAACAAAGGGTTTTATGATTTGCTTGTCGACATGATCAAAGAAGCGGATATCGACCATGGGGCTCTGTTTGCCGAATTCATTCAACGGGAAAGCCATGAATTCATACAAATCGGTTTGTGCGGATTGAAAGACTATACCGAGCCGACGGTGGCATCGACGGTCTATCGTCTCATCGAATCTCCGGACAGAACCATTCAATACAAAGCCATGGAAATCTATCTGAAATCGGTTCACTTTATTCCTAGAAACGTCGTTCAAAAGCTGCTTCGGCATCCGATGGATGAAGTGCGTGTCCTTACGGTTCAAGCGATCGCCGATCTGAAGCTGGCGAGGTATATCGATGTCATGAGAAGCGCATTATTGGATGAAAGCAAGCGAGTATCCGATGCCAGCGCGAAAGGGTTATTGCTTCTTGGAGAAGGAGGAATCGCTCAATTGTGCGAAGTCGCCGCAGAAGCAAGAGGGTCGGAGCGAGGGGAATACCTCCACATGCTTATTGAGGAACAAATCAAATCTCTTTCGTTACAGCCCCATGACCTTGACCAACTGACACGATATAATTCGTTGGTTTACCATTACGAAAAAACGCTCGGCAAGAACAAACGAATCTATCGGGTTGTGTAGCTTATAGGTTTAGGAGGGAAACAAAGAATGAGAATGCTGGAATATTATTTACAACAAATCTTGAACTTCTTGCGCGACTTTCTATTAGGGTACGGCTACTTTGCCATGTATTATGCATTGGCGATTACTTTCATTTATTTCCTGATCTTCGCTCTATCGATTCGCCATACTTCTCCTCTTCAAAGAGGAATTCAATATAATCGCGTGCAGAAACTATCCGGTTCCGAACATGTGCCGCCAGTGTCGTTGTTAGTCCCGGCCTATAACGAAGAATTGATGATTAAAGAAAATGTACGATCCTTATTGGCCTTGAATTATCCGGAATATGAGGTCATCGTCGTCAATGACGGCTCGAAAGACGAGACAGCCCAACTCCTGATCGAAGAGTTTCAACTCAAAGAAATCAAGCCCTTTGTTTCCAATAATATTAAGACCGAAAGGGTCAGAGGCTATTATCACAATCCTGAATATCCGAACTTGTATTTCATCGATAAAGAAAATGGAGGGAAAGCGGACTCCTTGAATGCAGGGATCAATCTTTCCCGCCATCCGTTGATCTCTACGATCGATGCGGATTCGTTATTGGAGAAGGATGCTCTGACCAGAATCGCCAGAGTGTATATGGAAAATCCCGAAGAGACCGTGGCGGTCGGAGGCAATGTCCGAATCGTCAACAGTTGCACGGTGGAGGATGGGATAGTCAAGAACATCCAATTCCCCAAGCAATGGTGGCCGGCTCTCCAGAACGTAGAGTATATCAAAGCTTTCTTAGGCGGTCGGATCGGCTGGAGCTCCGTTAACGGATTGATCATCGTATCCGGTGCCTTCGGCGTTTTTCAGAAGGATAAAGTGATTGCCGTAGGCGGTTACCGCGGCGGCTACCCTGGGGAAGACATGAACATCGTTATTAAGCTGCACCGGTATTGCCTGGAGAACAAAATCCCTTATCAGGTAGCCTTTTGCCCGGATGCCGTGTGTTGGACGCAAGCACCGGATACGTACCGGATTCTAAGCAGCCAACGGATGCGTTGGGGCCGCGGCAACTTGAAGAACATGATCGAAGAAGGAATCCATATGGTCTTCCGACCCCGTTACAAAGTGTTCGGGCTTTTAACGCTTCCTTATAACATCCTGTTCGAAACCTTAAACCCTTACTTCCGTTTGAGCGGTTTAATCGCCATGATCGGGTATTGGCTGCTGAATATGGCGGATTGGAAAACAGTCGCTGTCTTTATGCTGGTGAACTTCTTCTCCTGCTTCATTCTTAGCCTCGGCGCTTTATTCATCGAGGAAAAAGCTTTTAGTCGTTATCCCAAGCTGAGCGATCTCAACAAAATGATGCTCTACTCGTTCCTCATGTTTCTCGGTTATCGTCAAGTCGGCGTTCTGTGGAGGTTCTTGGGACACATCGACTTCTTCCGCAACAATAATTCGTGGGGAACGATGGTTAGGACCAATTTCAATAAATAAGATCCAGCATATCGATTAAAGGAGTGAAGAATATGGCCGTAGTAATTCGTAACAGCATTCAGGAAATCACGCTGCAACTTTTACAGTACATTCATGTGGCGACCGCGAAGAGCGCTTCGTGCGGAGTCATTCTGGCTCCATGCGCGCATATGAACCCTAAAACGTTGGAGCAGGCGAAAGGGCTGATGAGTAAGAACGATACCTCACTTTCTGTCCAATTGGTCTATGACGATGCGATTCAGGTTCTGTGCGCCGTATTGGAAGGCGGGACCTTGGGCGGTACTCATTATGCGTCTCTCGTCTTAAAAGATTTCCTCCAAACTCAGCATCTGCTGCAAGGGCAATTGAGGGTATCCAGCTTTCCGGAGAGCGGAAAACCGACCGAGTCTGCGATCGCGGCATTCCTGCAACAGGCGATCCAAAGCAAAGGGAACGATGCTGACATTCATTTCTTCATGACGGCCAATGCAGAGACGTCCGTTCTGATCGCCGATCCCGACGATCTCGTTCGCGAATTCATCAAGATCCGACTGGAGCTGAAGGGGTATCGCGTATACGAGGCCAAAGACGGACAAGAGGCTTACGATGTGTTCGTTCGGCTATTGCCGGACCTCGTCATTACCGAATTGAATTTGCCTATCCTGGATGGATACCAGCTCATCCGCAGCATTCAACGCCATGATTCGAATGAAGGCAAGGTGATCGTTCTGACGGACAATCAGCTTGCGGGAAACAGGAGTCGCGCTTATGAGTCAGGGGCTGCCGACTACGTGACCAAGCCGCTGTCGATCTCTGAATTGGAATGGAAAATCAAGAGACTGACCGGAAACCATTAATCTTGTGAATTCGAGGAGCGGGTAGAACATGACATACAATATTTTAAGAGAAAATCTGCAAAATAAAACGGCGAAGGTAGGCGTCGTCGGTCTGGGGTATGTCGGCTTGCCGTTAGCGATGGAAATGGTGAAAGGCGGTTTTACCGTCTATGGCATTGATTTGGATGAGCATAAAGTCAAGTCCCTTCTGGATGGAGAGTCCTATATTCAAGATGTGCCAAGTTCCATGGTGGCCGATGCCGTGGGCAACGGGAAATTCGTGCCTACGAACCGATTCGAAACCATCCGGGAACTGGATACGATCAGCATTTGCGTACCGACTCCATTAAGCGAGAACCAGGATCCGGACACTTCTTTTATCGTGAGCGTCGTGAATGAGATCAAGAACTATATCAGAAAAGGAACCTTGATCGTCCTTGAAAGCACGACATATCCCGGAACGACGGAAGAATTGATCGAATACGAGCTTGAGGCTCTGGGATTAGCAGTAGGCCGAGACTACTTCCTATGCTTCTCGCCGGAACGGGTGGACCCGGGCAATCCCGACTACAATACGTTTAATACGCCCAAGGTCATTGGCGGAACGACCGAAAAATGCAAAGAGCTTGGGGTTACGCTTTACAACAACGTGGTCAAAACTGTCGTTCCGGTGTCTTCTCCTAAAGTAGCGGAGATGTCCAAGCTGCTTGAGAATACGTTCCGCAGCGTCAATATCGCTTTCGTTAACGAATTGGCTATGATGTGCGATCGAATGGCGATTGACGTGTGGGAAGTCATTCGAGCGGCTTCTACGAAACCGTTCGGATTCATGCCCTTCTATCCGGGGCCGGGAATCGGCGGTCACTGCATTCCTCTGGATCCGATGTACTTGTCCTGGAAAGCCAAGGAGTTCCGCTTCTATAGCAAATTTATCGAATTGGCCCAATCCATTAATGATAATATGCCGGAATACGTGTTGAACCAAACGGCTCAAGTGTTGAATGTATATGCGAAATCGATCCGCAACTCGAAAGTTCTGATATTAGGCATGTCCTATAAGCCGGATATCGACGATCTGCGCGAATCTCCGGGTTTGGAAATCTATGAATTGTTCAAAAAAAGCGGAGCGAAAGTCGACTATTACGATCCTTATGCGACTTCGTTCAAGGACGAGCAGGGTCACAGCGTTCATACGGTAAAATACGATACGGATGCCTTCTCCCAATACGATTGCATGGTGTTGATCACCAATCACCGAAGCTTCAGTTATCATGAACTGGCGGAGATGGGCGTTCCGATCATCGATACGCGTAATGCTTTTGCAGATATCAAATCGGATAACATTCACAAGCTGGGAACCGGAATCCATCAAAAAGATGCGAAAGTTCTTGTTGGTGCCTAAGCTCGAATCTCCAAGAAAGGTATCATTACTTAAAATTATCCTGATCGCCTTGCTAATCTGCGTGGCGATCGCAACGGTTCTTATGCTGAAATGGAAATCCGAAAAGCCGCCTGTAATGGGAACATGGATATGGGATACGACGACGTTGGCGAAAGACAAAGGCCAAATGCTCGCTTTTGCCGAAGAGCAAGGCGTGAACGTGATCTTCCTGCACATTGATCGCGAGTCCAAAGACTTTGAACCGTATCGAGCCTTCGTCGAGGAAGCGCACGGATTAGGGATTGAAGTCGAGGCGTTGGGAGGAGACCCGTCCTGGGGATTAACCGGGTACCGGCAGGAAATCGACTCCTTTATCGGATGGATGGTGGACTATCATAGCGCCGTGGGAGAACAAGCTGAATTTGATGGCATTCACATGGACATCGAACCCTATCTATTGAAGGAATGGGAACGGGATCGCGAAGATGCCGTAAGCCAGTGGATGGATAATGTGGAGTATTTGGTCAACAGGATAAGGCGGGACACATCCTTGCGAGTGTCGGCCGATCTTCCTTTCTGGATTCATAAGATTCCTGCCCGCGCTAACGGGAACTTGGGGGCTTGGATGATAGAGCGGCTCGACCGCGTCGTGCTCATGAATTACCGGAATTTCGCCATCGGAGAGAACGGAATTATAGACAATGCTCTGCCGATGATTAGAGAAGGAACCAGAGCAGGGAAACCTGTTATCGTAGGGCTGGAAACGGGCCCTGTGAAGGAGGGGGAGCACGTCACTTTTTATGGCAAGGGCATCTCCAGCTTGCATCGGCAAATGCGGCTAAGCCATTTGTCCTTGCGGTGGCATGCCGGCTATCGGGGTTTTTCCATCCACGACTACAAAAGCTGGAAGGAAGTCTTGGAATCCAGCCTGCAATAAGGAAAGGACGATACGTATGGGAAAATATTTTGGTACCGATGGGGTGCGCGGCGTAGCAAACGGGAAGTTAAGCCCGGAATTGGTCTTTCGTTTAGGCCGAGCGGGCGGATATGTGCTGACCCGGAATAAGCAAGGGAAGCGCCCTACCATTTTAATAGGAAGAGATACCCGCATTTCGGGAGAAATGCTGGAGGCGGCTCTTATTGCAGGATTATTATCGATCGGCGCGGATGTTTTCCGATTAGGAGTCATCTCTACGCCGGGTGTGGCGCATTTGACGAAAGCAAGGGGAGCCGATGCGGGTGTAATGATTTCCGCTTCCCATAACCCCGTGGAGGATAACGGGATTAAGTTTTTCGGCGGGGACGGATTTAAGCTGTCGGATGCGATGGAAGCGGAGATCGAATCGCTTCTGGAAACGGATGAAGATCGGATTCCACGTCCGATCGGCGCTGATGTGGGGGCGGTACAGGATGATCCCGATAGCGGACAAGTTTATCTCTCTTATTTAAAGTCGACGGTTAATCAACGATTCGAAGGGCTCAAAGTGGTCGTGGATTGCGCCAATGGGGCGGTATCGAGGCTCGCTCCCCGGCTTTTCCGCGAATTGGGTGCCGACACGATTGTACTGGCCCATCAACCGGACGGGTTGAATATTAACAAAGACTGCGGCTCTACGCACCCTGAAGCGGTTCAACGGGCGGTTTTGGAGCATCGGGCCCATCTGGGCCTTTCCTTCGACGGGGATGCGGACCGGCTTATTGCCGTCGACGAGAAGGGAATGATCGTGGACGGTGACCACATCCTCTATATCCTGGCTGAATTCATGAAGAAGCATCGTCGGTTGAAGAACAATACGGTGGTCTCTACCGTGATGAGCAACCTGGGCTTCTACAAGGCGCTGGAGCAACAGGGAGTGGAGGCCAAACAAACCAAAGTCGGAGATCGCTACGTCTTGGAGGAAATGCAGCAAGGCGGATATAACCTGGGCGGAGAACAGTCGGGCCATATCGTGTTGCTGGACTATAGTACGACTGGCGACGGTATGCTGTGCGCGATCCAGCTGATGAATGTGATGAAGTCAGAATCCGAGCTTCTCAGCGGGCTTGCCCAAGGCATGACCAAGTACCCGCAGCTTCTGGTGAACGTTCAAGTCGAGGACAAGTCGAAGCTGGCAGGGAATCCGATGATCGAAGAAGCCGTCAGGACGGTAGAGAGTCGGATGGGCGGGAGCGGAAGAGTACTGGTTCGCCCTTCAGGCACGGAATCGCTTGTGCGAGTCATGGCAGAGGGCCCGAATGAGCAAGAGCTTGCAGGCTTTGTCGATCATATCGTCGAGGTCATTAAGGAAGAATTGGAATTCAGGTAACCGGATATGAAAAGATGGCTCATCGGTCTATTGATTGCAGCCCTTGGCGTAGCTATTTTCGTACCTACTGTTCTTGCCGCTACCGAAATCCAAGTCGTTGTCGATGGGCAGCATGTGGTTTTTCCGGATGAACCTCCGTATGTCGACCACCGCTCCAACCGCACGATGGTACCGGCAAGATTCGTATCCGAAAAACTGGGCGCAAAGATGAAATGGAATGGACAACTCAATCAGGTGACTTTTTCGTATAGAGATCGAACGATCCGCTTAACGATAGGCCAAAACCAAGCGCTTGTGAATGGTAACACGATAAAAATCGATGCGCCGGCGGTAATCAAAAATAACCGTACGATGATTCCGCTTCGGCTGATCGGCGAAATCTTTCAAGCTCAGGTAGAGTGGGATGCGAAACGCATGATGGCCGTCGTGACGACATCAGCGAAAATTTCCAAGGGAACGTGGATTTGGGATAGCCGCATGATCGAAAAGGATCAAGATCGAATCTTAGGCTTTGCAAGCGATCATGATGTGACGGCCATATACCTTCAGTTGAATAGGGATATTGCGGCTAACGCGTATGCGGATTTTATTCGAAGCGCCAAAGAAAAAGGAATCAGAGTGGAGGCTCTGGCGGGTCGTCCCGATTGGGCTCGTAAGTCCAATCAAGACCAAATCAAAACGTTCATTGCCTGGACCTTGCAATACAATGCGTCCGCGAAAACGGAAGAACGTTTTGATGGCCTGCATTTGGATATTGAACCTTATCTCTTAAGCGAATGGGAAACAAAAAAGAAGACGATTCTTGAAGAATGGATACATAATTTGAGATTTATAGAGCAGGAAACGAGAGGGAGCGGCTTAAAGATCACGTTGGATGTCCCTTTTTGGCTACATACCTTGAAGGTACCCGACACCGAATACAGCTTAAGCGCATGGCTGCTGGAAAAGTTCGACTGCCTAGTGATCATGGATTATCGCAATCATGCGCTGGGGAAGGACGGGATCGTCGACAACGCCCAAGCCATATTGAGAGAAGCCTCCGCTCTTAATAAGCAAGCGATCGTTGCCGTGGAAACCACTAAAAGCTCGGAAGGCGATCGCGTTTCATTTTATTCCAAGAGCGTAGAGTTCATGGAGCAAGAGCTGCAAACCGCACATCAAGAGCTTTCCCGATATGCCGGTTATGACGGAATGGCTATTCACGACTACAAAAGCTGGGCCGCAATGGTTGGGAAAGCATAGTGATCGAGTAGGATGAACGTGAATCGATAGTAAGCTTCTCCAGTCATGGAGAAGCTTTTTTTATCTCTGCAAGTTCAACGCCTCGCAGGTATTTGCAGGGTACAATTTCCTTTAATGATGATATTATTTAGATAACTTACTTATCGCGCATCTTGTAGATTGGGGTCGGTTTCATAATGAGGAGTATTCTCCGATTTGGTTCTCGTACGATCTTGCTTTATATAGCTGCTGCCGTTGTTGTCGGTTTGGTTGCAAGCTATGCCGTCATCTCTGCGCCGGACTCCCCTAAGATCCAAAGTGAAGAAGGCATTCTGGATTTAACGCAGGTTCATGTCAGTGAGAATCCACTAAAGTTAAAAGGGGAGTGGGCGTTCTACTGGCAAGAGCTGCTGTCGCCTGAGGACATACAGAATCGCTTAGCAAGGGACGGAAATCATGACCGCTGGATTAGCATCCCGAGCTCCTGGCTAGGCTATCGGTTAGATGGTCAGCAGCTGAACGGTACAGGCTTTGCAACCTTTCGGTTGGTCATAAAGCTTAGCGAGCAGGATCGCAGCGAGCGGCTTGCTCTACGGCTGCCTACCATTTTTCATGCGTATAAATTATGGGTGAATGGCGAGCTGCTGACCGAAGTCGGTGTGGTTGGTCAGGACAAGAGCAGCGTGACCCCGCAACTGGCAACGAAGCTGGTGTTCTTTCAGCCCGAGAATGACACGGTGGAGCTGGTTATGCAAGTAGCCAACTTCCATCATAATCGAGGCGGTATCACCAAGTATATCGAGTTGGGCGGCAGTGATGCGTTAACGGTCAGGACAAATCTGAGAATCGCCGCTGAAATGTTCACCACCGCAAGCCTGCTGGTCATTGGCGTGTATCACCTGCTGTTGTTCGCCCTGCGACGCAAAGACAAGGCTACATTGTATTTTGGTCTGTTCACCCTGTTGTTCGGTATCCGCTCGTTGCTGGTCGGCGAGCTATTGCTCACACAATTGTGGCCGACTTTTCCGTGGGAATTGCAGTTCAAGATCGAGTACCTGATTCTTTGCAGTGGTGGATACATCATCACGATGTACTCTGTTTGCATCTTTCCAAATTATGTGTCGCGTTGGTTTCATATTGGCACGCGGATCGTAACCGGCGCATTCTGTATACTTGTTGTGGTGACCCCTGCACTTATATATACAAAATTATTACCGTTGATCGGTGTAATGATTGTTCTGCATATGGTTTATCTAATGATTGGGCTGGTTCAAGCGGCTGTACGGCGTATGGAGGGAGCACTGATCTTCCTGCTGGTGTCGGTGGTTACTTTAGTGACGGTCATCAACGATTTTTTATATTACAACGAATGGTCGCCGATCGGAAATACCTCTCCGCTTGGTCTGTTGGTGTTTACGATCGCACAGATGATGCTGCTTTCTTCGAGATTTACGAGGGCGGCAACCAACGAGGAGAGGATTGCGCGTGAGCTGAAGGACGCTAATGACAAGCTGACCGAAATGAATACGAATTTGGAACGGACCGTGCAGGAACGCACACAGGCCTTGTCCGCGGCTCATGACGATCTCCGCACTTCGTATGACCGGTTGCTTCACTCCGAGCAAGGGAGAAAAAAGCTTCTTGCCTATATTACGCATGATCTGCGTATGCCGCTGTCCAGCATGCTTGGTTATGTAGAAGCTGTGCAGGACGGAGTCAAGCCGGAACGCAATGAACAGTACCTGAAGTATATCCAGGATAACACGATAAGGATTAACCGTATGATCGAGGAGTTGTCCTTCTTGTCGCATTTGGAGACGGGACAAGTCTCGTACCGAATGGAGCCGGTTCATGTGATTCACTTCTTGCGTGGTTTTTTTGAACAATATGAGCTGGTTGTGCGTGACGCAGGGTTGGATTTCATGATGGATATCGGAGATGAGGAAGATCAACGAGCGAACTTGTCTGTTGTCGAGATGGATGCGCAAAGATTAGAGCAGGCATTGTTTAATCTGGTGTCGAACGCGATGAAGTTCACCTCCAGGGGCGGGCTGGTACGTATTGGGTTAGCTGTGGACAAGGCGAATCCTGTCCGCTATGCGATCATTAGCATACAAGATTCTGGCACGGGTATTCCTCCAGATCAGCTCGAGCAAATCTTCGATCGCAATTACAAGTATGATCGGCCGGGCATGGAGAAGGGAGTAGAGGGCAGCGGGCTCGGGCTGGCGATTTGCAGGGAAATCGTACAAGCGCATGGAGGGACGGTTCGAGCGGAGAGCGACGGCAAGACCGGGTCGATATTCTATGTATCGCTTCCTTGTATTGTGAATGAAGGAAGGTGACGGTGTGGCGGACGCACACAAAATTATAATCGTCGATGATGATCCCCATATATGCGAGATTGTTCAGGTGTATTGCGAGAGGGAGGGTTTCCTATCCTCCTACAGTCATAGCGGGACAG
>NZ_JAKRWM010000014.1 GCF_022352055.1 Cohnella mopanensis
CGCCGAATACGGCGACGCGCACGATCAGCTTCACCGTAAATGACGGCTCGGATGACAGTAACACGGCCACCAAGATCGTCACCGTAGCCGATACGAATCAGTCGCCTATTGTGACTACAAGCTGGGGAAATAGTACCTTTACGGCAAGCAGTAATGCGACCTCTACGCCTGTCGTCATTGATTCGGGAATTACGGTATCCGATCTGGACAATACCACCTTAGCTAGCGCGACGGTTGCTATTACCGGCAACTTTCATTCAGGCGAAGATGTGCTGGCCTTCAGCAACACCAGCGCAGTGACATATGGCAATATCACGGCAAGCTACAACAGCGCTACCGGCGTGATGACGCTGACTTCTTCAGGTGCTACCGCAACCTTGGCGCGGTGGCAGTCGGCATTAAGTGCAGTAACTTATACCGATACGGCGATTACGCCGAATTCGGTGACGCGCACGATCAGCTTCACCGTAAATGACGGCTCGGATTACAGTAACACGGCCACCAAGAACGTCACAGTTACGGTGCTGAATCAGTCGCCTATTGTGACTACAAGCGGCGGTTCGAGCGCATTTGTGTCAGGCAATAATTCGACCTCTACGCCTGTCGCCGTTGATTCCGGAATTACGGTATCCGATCTGGACAATACCACCTTAGCCAGCGCGACGGTTGCTATTACCGGGAACTTTCATTCAGGCGAAGATGTGCTGGCCTTCAGCAACACCAGCGCAGTGACATATGGCAATATCACGGCAAGCTACAACAGCGCTACCGGCGTGATGACGCTGACTTCTTCAGGTGCTACCGCAACCTTGGCGCGGTGGCAGTCGGCATTAAGTGCAGTAACTTATACCGATACGGCGATTACGCCGAATTCGGTGACGCGCACGATCAGCTTCACCGTAAATGACGGCTCGGATTACAGTAACACGGCCACCAAGAACGTCACAGTTACGGTGCTGAATCAGTCGCCTATTGTGACTACAAGCGGCGGTTCGAGCGCATTTGTGTCAGGCAATAATTCGACCTCTACGCCTGTCGCCGTTGATTCCGGAATTACGGTATCCGATCTGGACAATACCACCTTAGCCAGCGCGACGGTTGCTATTACCGGGAACTTTCATTCAGGCGAAGATGTGCTGGCCTTCAGCAACACCAGCGCAGTGACATATGGCAATATCACGGCAAGCTACAACAGCGCTACCGGCGTGATGACGCTGACTTCTTCAGGTGCTACCGCAACCTTGGCGCGGTGGCAGTCGGCATTGCGTGCCGTAACTTATACCGATACGGCGATTACGCCGAATTCGGTGACGCGCACGATCAGCTTCACCGTGAGTGACGGCTCGGCTAATAGCAACACGGCCACCAAGAACGTCACCGTAGCCGCGACGAATCACTCGCCTATTGTGACAACAAGCGGCGGGAATAGTGCCTTTACGGCAAGCAATAATGTAACCTCTACGCCTATCGCCGTTGATTCCGGGATTACGGTATCCGATCTGGATAGTTCCACCTTAGCCAGCGCGACGGTTGCTATTACCGGCAACTTTCAAGCGGGCGAAGATGTGCTGGGCTTCATCAACGACGGTGCGACAAATGGAAATATCACAGCAAGCTACAACAGCGCTACCGGCGCGATGACGCTGACTTCTTTAGGCGCTAGCGCAACCTTGGTACAGTGGCAGTCGGCATTAAGTGCCGTAACTTATACCGACTCGGCGATTACGCCGAATACGGCGACGCGCACGATCAGCATCACCGTAAATGACGGCTCGGCTAATAGCAACACGGCCACCAAGAACGTCAATGTAACGGCGGTAGTAAGACTGAGCGCTAACCCTCAGACGATCACTGTTCAAAGAGGAAATACCGCTTCGACGGCAATAACAGCCGATTATTCGAATCAATCTCAACTGGATGTAACGCCATTCACAGCTTGGACTGTTCAATCTCCTGCTGTCGCAACTGTTGCTGGCGGCATAATAACCGGTAATGCGACAGGTAGCACTGTGATAACCGCCACGTACGGCGGCCAATCTGTGAGTATCAACCTGACGGTAACTTCTCCGAGCTATACCGGAGGCGGAAGCTTTGACTCTCTTCCAAATTCAACGGGGAAGGATCCAATAGAGCCTGCGAAAGAGCCTCCAATCCAGAAAAACAATACGTTCAAAGATATCGTTAATCACAATCAATTGGTAACTGCTGTCAGTAACGCCTTGACAGCCAATAAATCCGCGATATTTAATGATACAAAATCTCATTGGGCGACCAACAATATAAGTCTTGCCGCTAAGCTAGGCATAATCAGCGGCTATCCGGACGGAAGCTTTCAACCAGACGCAGAGATTACCCGTGCCGAGTTCAGCGCAATGATCGTAAAAGCGTTTAACCTGGCATTGGGAGACGGCAACATTTCGTTTCCAGACATACAAAACAACTGGGCTCGAACGTCTATTGAGATTCTAGCTTCCAATGGCGTTATTAGCGGCTATCCGGATGGGACATTTAAGGCGGATCAAACCATTTCTCGCGCTGAAATGGTTAAGATTATCTCGAAAATCGTAAACCTTATAGAACTAAAATCTAGCGCACCAAAATCATTTGCCGATGTTGGCCCCCAATACTGGGCAAAGAACGTAATCGATGATGCCGCAACCGCCGGAATCATATCAGGCAGGGATGCCACCCATTTCTTTCCGAACGACAAAGTTATGCGCTCAGAAGCAGTAACCGTGATTATCAACTCGTTAAAAGCCGATCCGGCGATCAGCGCGATGCTGAAACAATAATAGAATAAGTAGAAGGATTTGGAATACATCGTTCCGTGGGTTAATCCCTGGCACGATGTATTTTTTTATGCCTCGAACTCAGGTCGTAATGTATAATGAACTGGTAATTTATCCGGCCTTGTATTGATTTGCTTCAATGTTGATCAGTTCTTTGAATGAATACAAATGTATGTCCGTGGAGGATAATCTTGATGATCAAAATAGCTAGTGACGGAGAAGCTTATTGGAGCGAGTCGATTGATTTGGGCGCGATGGGCAAGTTTGATACTGTCATCATCGATCTCGACGGATGCGAGGCGGCAGGAGCTAGCGACGACATGTCCCGGGCAGGGATGCTTGAGAAGGCGGCGGTTTATTATGGTGCCAGATTTAAAGATTTGGAAACAAATGCGGATAGGATCAGCGAGCAGTTTCTGATGTGGATTATTACGCACTTATGCGATATTGAATATCCTTTTTGGCAGTTTGACGATAATACGGTCGATATTGGCGAGTACCCGGATTATATCGTAAAGGAAGAAATAATAAAATTTGAAGACGAATCCGGGCGATTGAACCGCGACCCACACCTCTCGAGTCCGATTTATAAGCAACTCCGGGAATACGATCCGTATACGAATCGGGATAAACTAACGAGTTATGAGATTGTAGATAAATATTTACCGGTACTAGACTTTAAAAAGCTTATCGTAACCATTAATCCGGATAGCTTGGATACCTTTGAAGAAAACGTCCATTTTCAAGTGAGCAGCGAGGTTTGCGGCGGCATGCTGTTATGCGCCACGTACGGTACGATATACGACGACAATAAATTGGAAGTTACGAATAATTGTTAGTTAACGAAAATAATCTTGAATGTTAAAAAATGTCAGAGTAAGGTAATGAGGAGTATACCTATTTGGGGAGTGAACAAGGTGGGAAAATGGGGAAATTGGAAGGCAGGAACGGTCGGTTTCGTATGCGGCGCAATATTTTTCTCCGGGATAACCTTTGCTGCCACAAGTACGATCAAAGTTGATTTTCGAGATATTCACTATTATTTTGACGGAACGAACAAGCAGCCTCCGAAAGATCTGAAGGGTTTTATGTATAAGAATACGACGTATGTCCCTTTGCGATTCGCAGCCGAATCGTTGGGAAAAACGGTAAAATGGGTGGATTCCACAAGCTCTATCTATATTGGCGCGAAACCGGAGGAGACGGCTAATCCGTCTGGTTTGCAAGTGTTTCCGAAGGACAATGCATGGAATACGGATATATCCAAGTATCCCGTTCATGCGAATTCGAAAAACTTTATCGCCTCCATCGGTTCTGGTCTGGGGGTACACGCAGACTTCGGAAAAGTATGGGACAACTCGCCATTCGGAATTCCGTATACGGTTGTAAATGGCGACCAAGCGAAAGTGGAAGTGAAGTTTACGGATTACGGGGATGAAAGCGATCCGGGCCCTTATCCGATTCCGATGAACGCGCCAATCGAGGGAGGGTCCGATAGCTCCGGCGACCGACATGTCATTGTCGTCGATAAGGACAACTTAATGCTTTACGAGTTGTACAATGCGCGCCCATCGGGCGAAGGCTGGACAGCTTCTAGCGGAGCCAAGTGGAACCTGAAGTCCAACGCGCAGCGGCCGAGAAATTGGACCTCGGCGGATGCCGCGGGATTGCCTATTTTTCCGGGACTTGTCCGTTACGACGAAGCTTCCTCGGGAGAAATTAACCATGCGCTCCGATTTACCGTCAGTAAAACGCAGGCAGGCTTCGTTTTTCCCGCAAGCCACTATGCCTCTAGCAGCACGGACCCCAACCTTCCGCCGATGGGGCTGAGATTGCGGTTGCGCCAGGATTTTGACGTATCCGGCTATTCCCGAACGAACCAAGCTATTCTCAATGCCTTGAAAAAATACGGAATGATCGTCGCCGATAACGGCAGCAGCCTATATCTTAGCGGAGCGCCTGATCCGCGTTGGGACGATGACGACTTGCGCAATCTCGGCAAGATCAAAGGCGCCGATTTCGAAGTGGTGGATACGGGCAAAATCGAAAAATAATCGCACCAGCCTCGTCTGAAGCACGAAGGCCAAAAAAGTGCCTTGATCGAGCCGAAACAACCTGGCTTGAAGCATGAAGGCCGAAAAAGTACCTTGATCGAGCCGCAACTTGCGTGCCTTTTTGCGGTTCGTGGGGGGATAAACTTATCGCGTCCCGTTTAACGTTAATTCGTGGGCCAGATGACATGCGACGTAGTGATTCTCGCCGACCTCCCTCAGCTCCGGCGACGACATGCTGCACACCTCCTGTGCGTAAGGGCAGCGTGGGTGAAAATGGCAGCCAGCGGGAGGGGAGGCCGGGTTCGCGACTTCGCCTTGCAGCAACTGCCGTTTCGCGCGAAGCCGTGGATCCGTCACGGGTCTGGATGCAAGTAGCGCTTCCGTATAAGGATGGCGCGGATGCTCGAACAGGTCATCCGTTGGGCCGCTCTCGACCATTCGACCGACGTACATGACGCCGACGCGGTCGGAGATATGACGAATGACACCGAGATCGTGAGAAATGAACAGGTAGCTCAGATTCATCTCTTCCTGCAAATCTTGGAGTAGGTTGAGAATTTGCGCCTGTACGGATACGTCAAGCGCCGACACCGGCTCGTCGCACACGATAAACGTCGGGTCGGTCGCTAATGCTCGAGCTATACCTATGCGCTGACGCTGGCCTCCGCTAAACGCATGAGGGTATCGCTCTAGATGGCGTGCGTCCAGCCCTACCTTTTCGACGAGTTCAACGACTCGTTTTCGTAGAGCCGCTCCCTGATAGAGCCCATTGCAAATAAGCGGTTCGGCGACGATCTGAAAGACGGTCATACGCGGATTCAGCGATGCATACGGGTCCTGAAAAATAAGCTGCATGTCGCGTCGAATCGCCCTTAATTGCTTCGCATTCAATTCGGTTACTTCTACGCGAGTTCCATTGCGCTCCCGGAACTGAATGGACCCCTCCGTAGGTTCGATCGCCCGTAATAGGCACCGTCCGAACGTCGACTTTCCGCAGCCGGATTCGCCGACGAGCCCGAAAGTTTCGCCTTGACGAATGAGGAGATCGATACCGTCAACCGCCTTGACATGACCGACTATCCGTTTCAGTAACCCTTTGCGAATCGGAAAATATTTGCGAATAGCCTTCGTGTCCACTATGGTTTCCGCTTCATGTTGCATAAATGCTCCTCCTTTATTTAAGCATCGACCAGCAGACACCTTACCGAATGTCCTTTCCGCACTTCAACGAGCGGAATATCAGCTAAATTGCATACACCGTCCTGCGCTTTAGGACAGCGGGAGTAAAACCCGCACCCCTGCGGCAAATTCATCGGAACCGGCACTCTGCCCTCAATGGCATCGAGTCGCGTTTTTCTCTCCCGCCTCGAAACCGAGGGGATAGAGGCTAGTAATGCCTTCGTGTACGGATGAATAGCACCGTGAAATAACGTATCGACATCGGTATACTCTACGACCTTCCCCAAATACATAACCGCCACTTCATCGGAAATCTCCGCGATGACGCCTAGATCGTGTGTAATGAACACGACCGATGTCCCGGTCGATTGTTTAAGCCCGTCGATCAGATCCAGTACTTGCGCCTGTACGGTCACGTCAAGCGCTGTCGTTGGCTCATCCGCAATGAGTATCGCCGGTTGGCAGGATACGGCCATGGCGATCATCGCCCGTTGCCGCATACCTCCTGAAAGCTGGTGCGGATACTCATTCATTCGCTGCTCCGGATTGGACATTCCGACCTCAACGAGCGTGTCCACCGCAAGCCGGTATGCTTCCTTACGGTCCTCCGTTCGATGCAGCAAGATAGCCTCCATAATCTGGTCGCCTACCGTATGAATAGGCGAGAATGCCTTCATCGGCTCCTGAAAAATCATCGCGATTTCTCCGCCGCGGATCTCTCGAATTTCTTTCTTTTTATCCGGTAGCTTGACGATATCGACGACTTCTCCTTGTTTATCTCCCTTTGAGCGACGTAGCCATATTTCTCCCTGAATTCGCCCCGGCTTCGGCACAATACGCAGCAGCGCCTGCGATGTCACGCTTTTGCCGCAGCCGGATTCGCCGACGATTCCGAGCGTACGCCCTTTTTTTAACCTTAAGTCTACGCCATCTACCGCCTTGAGCACGCCTTCATCCAGGTGAAAATGAGTTGTCAGTCCTTTCACTTCCAATACGACGGTATCTTCTGCGACCGTATTCATGACGCTCCCCCTCACTTGTACGGATCTGCCGCATCGCGGAGCCCGTCACCGACAAAATTGAACATCAGAACGCTGACAACGATGAACGCCGCCGGCCAGAGTAACCAAGGTTCATGTGCCACCGTCTGCAAGTTTTGCGCATCCTGCAGCAGAACGCCCCAGCTCACTGCCGGCGCTTGCATTCCTAGACCGAGAAAGCTTAGCGCTGTTTCCCCCAGAATGGTCGACGGGATAGCCATTGTCGCAATGACGATAATGTAACTGGAGAACGACGGGAGCATGTGCTTGCGGATAATGCGCAGGTTGCTTGCTCCGCCAAGGCGAGCAGCGAGAGTGAAATCTTCCTCGCGCAGAGAGAGCATTTTACCGCGCACGACACGAGCCAGATCCGTCCAGTTAATCGCCGAGAAAATAATGATCATGCCGAAGTAGAGCTGCACCGATGTCCAGTCTTGCGGCAGAGCGGCAGCGAGCGCCATCCATAACGGTATCGTAGGAATACAAATAAGCAAATCAATGAGTCGCTGGATAACCACATCCACGAATCCGCCGAAATAACCGGATAGTCCTCCCAGCAGCAATCCGAGCGCCAGCGTCAACAGAACCCCGACGATTCCGAACGACAGAGAAATACGCGCACCGTACAATATCCGCGTTAGCAGGTCGCGCCCGAGCGAGTCGGTACCCATCAGGAAAAAAGGTGCGTCCGGATTCCCGGTTCCGATCAGATGCGTCGTTGTCGGGAACAGTCCGAGAAAGGAATAGGGATCCCCCTTTACGAACAGGTGAAGCGGATATTTCTTGGACTTATCGGTTGTGAACTGGCGACGGAAAGTCTCCTTGTTCATCTCCATCTTCATGCCGTATACGAAGGGTCTCAGGCTAAACCCAGATTCCTTGTCGTAGAAGTGAATCCCTTGCGGCGGCGCGTTCTTGTAATCGGCAAAGCGCGAGGTCGGTAAGGTAGGGCTCAGAAAATCGCAAAAAATCGCCGACAAATACAGCAGCAGCAGTACGGGAACCGCAATCATCGCGAGTTTGTGCTTGCGGAATTTCCACCACATAAGCCGCCATTGGGAGGCGAATTCAAACCCCTGCCTAAGGTCCTGCGTGTGCTCCGGCGACGAAACCGTCTTGGAGCGATCTAAGCGCAGCCATGTGCGACTTTTTTTCACAATAACCTTCCTAATCATGATCGGGTTCCTCCGAATCGAATGCGCGGGTCGACGACGGCAAGTAAAATGTCCGAGAGTAGTGTTCCGAATACGGTCAATACGCTCAATATTAGCAAGAAGCTTCCCGCCAAATACATATCTTGAACCATTAGCGCTTTGAGTAGAATCGGCCCTGTAGTAGGTAAGTTAAGAACGATCGAGATAATGGCCTCGCCGGAAATGAGCGCCGGAATGGTCCACCCGATCGTGCTGACGAGAGGATGAATAGCGAGTCGCACCGGATATTTGAACAGCAACCTTCGCTCGCTCACCCCTTTGGCGCGAGCCGTTATGACGTACTGCTTAGATAGCTCGTCGAGCATCATCCCCCGCGTAATGCGAATAAGCGCCGCCGTCCCGGAGAGTCCAACGATGATGACCGGAACGATCATATGCGGCAGCAAATCGAGCAGCTTGCCCCAGCTCCATGGGGCCCCTTCGTATTCCGGCGAGAATAACCCCGTCACCGATAAGCCCGTCAGATTAAATACGAAGTAGACAAGCAGCAGCGCAATAAGGAATCCCGGAATCGCAAGCCCGATAAAGCCGACAAACGAGAACGCGTAATCCAGCCATGAATATTGGTGGGTGGCGGAGTAAATGCCGATCGGGATAGCGATAATCCAAATTAAGATAAGGGAGATGACCGAAATAAGCAGCGTGAGTAGCAACCGATCGCCGATCACTTCAGACACGGGCAGATTCCACTGAATCGACATGCCTAAGTCGCCATGGAGGATGATATTTTTAATCCAAACCCAATACTGGCCGTACAACGGCAAATCCAGCCCGTACTGAGCCTTCAGTTGAATGATCGTACTCGCATCCACATCCGAACCGGACAGTCGGAGCTGCTCTACATACGTCGTAAGAAAATCGCCTGGCGGCAACTGAATGATCACAAAAACAATAACGCTAATGACAAATAGCAGCGGAATCATTTGCAGCAGCCGGTAACTAATATAGGTCAGCATTGAAGATCCCCCTTCTTCCGCAATAGAGACGCAAAACAAGAGCCCAGGCGGGGCTTGTATCCGTCCTGGGCTCCCTTAACGCTAACGTTTTCCGTTATTTACGGAAAAACCACTGTTCTCCGGCAAAGTTTTGCGCAATCCCCCACCCTTTGTCGGAGAAGTTGCCGATTTTGGCGTTCACCGCAACCGGAGCGGCGATATTCTCGCTGTGGATGAAGTACCAGACCTTGTCGGCGAAGTTTTTCTTAATTTCCTCGCGTTTTTGTTTTGCTTGCTCGATTGGAAGCTCACGTAAGCTGAAGATGGACTGGAACAAATCCTTAACGTCCTGCGGAGGCTCCTCGCCTTGAGCGCCGGCGCTGTTCCACCATTGATCCCATAGCGGCGCCCATATGTTCTGCCCCCACTCCGACCGCGCCCATTGCACTGGCCCCGGCGTGAACATAATCGTCGCTTTCAGCTGATTCGCTTTATTGCGGGTCGTCCACAGCGTGTTATCGATTTGCTTGAGCGACACGTCCAGGCCTAATTGCTTCCACTGCTCCACGACGAGTTGACCGAGTGTCGCAAAGTCTGCCATCTGCGTCGACACTTCAAGCGGAATGGTGAACGTTTTGCCGTCCGGTCCTTTACGCAGGCCGTCTTCGCCTTTCTTCAGTCCGATCTCGTCAAGCAGTTTGTTGGCCTTGTCGAGGTCGCGCTCCGCTCCCTGGAACGCTGCCGGATTCGCGAATCCGTAGAACACGGTGTCGTCGATTTCTTGTTTGTCGAGAGCAAGATTGAGCGCTTGGCGGAATCGCGCGTCGCCGACGACTTGACGCCATACCGGGTCATCGAATGTCTGGTTCAGTTCAATATCGTTTGCGGTCCGGTGCAGGTTATTAACGTACACCTTATAGCCGCCTTCTTGCTCATGCTCCTTCAGTAAGGAGACATCCGGAATGGATACGTACTCGTACGAGTGATCGATCTCTCCCGCCATGATTTTCAATTTTACGACTTCCAGGTTTTGTACGAAATTGCTCTCGAGCTTGTCGATGTACGGGAGCTGATTGCCTTTAGCATCGACTTTAAAGTAATAAGGATTGCGTTCGTATAAGGCTTTGTCGCCCGATTTCACTTGAATGTAAGGCGTCAGCACCGGGAAACCGACCGCCTTCGGATAGGAGAACTCGGTGTTCAGCAAGTCTTTGGAGATGAATAGCTTCGCCCATTCTCCGGTGCCGAAGTTCGCGGCTTTAATTTCCGGTTCGAGTTGTTCGAGCGGCGTATACTTCGTATGGTATTTTTGTAGAAAATGTTTCGGCTTGATCAGTTCCGTATATCCCCGCCATCCTTGTACGGCAAGCTGCATCAGGAATCCGCCGTAAGGCTTATCGAAAATGATTTTGAACGTATAGTCATCGACAACCTGGAACGTGAACGGTTTACCGTCCGGCCCCGCCGACGATTTCAGCCATAAAGGGAACACGGGGGTTAGCTCTGGGTTGAATAGTACATCCTCCACGGTGAATTTTACGTCCTCGACCGTCAGCGGAACGCCGTCCGACCATTTTTGGCCTTCGCGCAACGTGAACGTAAATTCCTTCTGGTCGTCGCTTACTTTGAAGTCCTTCACGACATTAGGAGTCACCTCTTCGCCGAGCAAGCCGGGCGTGTTGACGAGAGGTTCGTTGTTAATGATGAATACGTCATTGTCGATCACGACGTCTGTACGCGCAGTGCGCAACGTACCGCCGTACGTTCCGATTTCAAGGTTCAAATAGTCGGCGGGCAGCTCATTTGTCAGCTTCGGCTCAAGCGGGAGTCGGTCAAGGACAGGAGGTAAGTTTTTACCGCTAAAGAAAGGCGATTCACCGTACTTCGAGCTAGATGAGGAAGAGGGAGACGATGATGGAGTGGAAGAGTTGTTGACGTCGGCGGTAGCGGGGGCTGCGGCGTCTTTCGAATCGGACGATTGGCAGCCTGCCAGCGTTAGGCTGGAAATAAGTAGTATAGATAATAAAGCTTGCGTTATTTTTTTCATAGGTATCGTGCTCCTTTAAGTTAAGATTTTGCGATTCTCGGTTAATTGGCTTTTAAGCCATAAGTCAAACTTCAGGAACGGATCTCCCGCGTCCTTCAGTCCCTTGTACAGTCGGGCGCGCAGCTCGGAAAGAGCCTCGGTATGCGCGGAATCTCCTATAACATTGCGTAATTCGCCCGGATCGTTATGAAGGTCGTACAGTTCGTCGATATCGGTCATGTTCCAGACGTATTTGTAGCGCTCCGTGCGGATCGCCCGCTGGATGTACAAGCCGAATTGCTGACCGTTGTAAGTCGAGATAATGTCTTTGCGCCAATCATCCGGCGTCTGTCCCTGAAGAAGCGGCTGTAACGAACGACCTTGGAAGAAGCTCTGCACCGGCAAGCCTGCCAGCTCCAACAGCGTTGGCGGAAGGTCGAGCAAATTGTATACGAACTCCTCGCTACGCTGCCCGGCGGCGATAGCGGCGGGATACTTCACGATAAGGGGGACTCGAATAACATCGTCATACAGGATGTAATGTTTATCCATCATGCGATGGCCCCCGCACATGTCGCCATGGTCGGTGGAATAGACGACGATCGTGTCGTCCTCCAGCCCGAGCGATTTCAGCTTCTCAAGCACAAGACCGATGGCAGCGTCCATCTGGCTTATTATCGCGTAGTATCGGCGGACTACCGGCTCCCAGTCGTCCCACGTGTAATCCTCGACCCGCCAGTTCAACAATTGCTGTTTTTGGATGTACGGCTTATTCTCGAAAGTATCGGGAAAGCTTCTCCATTGCGGGATATTCTCCCCGTCATACAGATCGAGAAAACTTTGATGCGGTTGGCATGGCAAATGCGGCTCGGGGAAATCCAGTCTCAGGTGCCACGGCTCATCGCTCTTGCTATATTTCTCGATAAGCTCGATAGCCTGATCGGCAAGCCAATGCGTGCGCGTATCTTCAAGCGCTACCGGATCGACTCCGCCGAAAAACCATTTTACGAGGTCCGTTGGCGGCTGCTCGTCCGGTAATTTCGATTTGCGATATTCACGATAATCCCGTTCGCTTCTATAATCGCCGAAACCGAATGCGTCCGGCTGATGATTCTGATGCACGTGCCATTTGCCGACATAGCCGGTTTGGTATCCATTGTTCTGCAGTTCCTTCGTCCACGTGTACCCGTTCGGGTCAATCTCGCCGTTCGGTACGAGGTCCGCATTCCAGAATGCGTTGAACGTCTCCGGACGGACGCCCGCAAGCAAAGCTTGTCTTGCCGGACAGCAGAGCGGAATCGGAGTATATGCGTTCGTGAATGCGATTCCTTCCTCCGCTAGCCTGTCGAGATTCGGAGTCTTGACCGGATAATCGCGACTGTAGCCGATGCTGTCGTAACGGTGTTGATCAGATAAAATGAATAATATGTTCGGTTTGCGCGACATGCACTCACTCTCCTCTACTGGTATACATCTTCATAGGTCCGCCGCGCAGCGGAAGCCGATGTTGCCCGTCGAGCTGTCCGGCGTATTCGAGCTTCGCGCGGCCACGCGGTATCGGTTGCAATACGAGCGGTGACAGAGATACGATCCTCCTCGCATGGATTTGGCGCCGGCAGCGCCGCGATCGAAGGAGTCGGCGCACCACTCCCAGACATTGCCGACCATGTTATATAGCCCGTAGCCGTTCGGCTCATATGTATCCACGGGAGCCGTTCCCTCATACCCGTCGCTCGCGTGATTTTTGACCGGGAACTTGCCCTGCCAGATGTTGCAACGATGCACCCCGTCAGGCGTTAGCAAATCCCCCCATGGATATCGCTTCTGGACGAGTCCGCCGCGCGCGGCATATTCCCATTCGGCTTCCGTTAGAAGTCGTTTGCCTGCCCATTGGCAATAGGCCTGAGCATCGTTCCACGATACATGTACGACCGGATGGTTAAGTCGGTCATCGATCGACGAGTAGGGGCCTTCCGGATGGCGCCAGCTTGCCCCATTAACCTGCCACCACCACGGCGTTTGTTGGACGACCTGCATGACGTGAGCACCCGTATGCTCAGGGACGAGTAGATGAAACACGAACGACCAGCCGTACCGTTCAGCATCCGTTCTATACTCCGTATCGCGCACGAATGTCCTGAATTGCTCGTTGGATACGGCACACTGATCAATAGCGAAAGGCGCAACGGCCACTTCGCGCACGGGACCTTCTCCATCCTGCGGAAACCCTTCCGGGTCGTTGGTTCCCATTAGGAACTTTCCTCCGGTCAGCCGTACCATGCCTGTACGATCCTGAACCGACGGTAAGGTAGATATCCTCTTCGCGCCGCTAGTCCCTGTCAACGCGATTCCCCTCGAAGCGGAGCAGCAATTGCCCGTGCGTGTCATGCCAACCAGCTCCTTTCCGACTCTCAGACGCAAAAAAAGACCATTCTTCCTTCTCGTAAGAAGGACAATGATCTCCAGTGGTCTGGTTGACTATTATTCCTAGAGGATAACTATGAATTATTTAGTAAATATTACACTCGCTGCATTGAAGTGTCAATAGTTTATCCGTTACGTCTACAATTGTCCCGTCAAGCGCACCAGCCTCGTCTGAAGAACGAAGGCCAAAAAAGTGCCTTGATCGAGCCGCACCGGCCTTCTTTCCCCTTACAACAGAGAAACCTAATAGTATCTCCAGTATGTAAATTCAGAATACATCGCACTGTGGGGCAATACCCTATGGCGATGTATTTTTTATGCATAGAAGTCGACAAGAAGCCGAAGTCAAACTTTGCGTGCTCTTGTATCAGCTGGGCGATTGCACGCATAAGTTAACTAACTAAATACGGTTGGGGGCAATGAAATGCACTGGTTTTCTATCGTCATCATCGGTATTGCTGCAAATATAGATAATTTAGGAATCGGCGTAACATTTGGAGCGCGCTCGACTAGAGTACCTTTCCTATCCAATATTTTAATTGCTTTATTTTCCATGGCAGCGACGTATCTGGCAATGTCCGCAGGATTATATCTATCTCGCTTCATTTCACCGTTTTGGGGCAATCTAGCCGGAGGTTTTGTTATCATTTCCCTTGGCATTTGGGGAATTCTCACTACCTTATCACCAGGCAAAAAAGCGGAAAGAGAAGCCGAAAGCAGTGACAATAATGATGCCCCTGATTACCTAGCCGATAAAACGGATAAAAATAATGACCGCATCATATCGTGGGTCGAGTCGATTTCACTGGGCTTTGCATTGGCGATTAATTGCATAGCAAGTAGCATAGGCGCTGGTGCCAGCGGGGTGTCTCCATTATTTTCGGCAATTTCGGTCGGTCTCTTTTCTCTTCTATCTATTGATATGGGCATTCGACTGGGGAGTAGGGTTGCGAAATCGTGGCTTGGGAAGTATTCCAATTTACTAGGGTGTATCTTGTTAATTATCATCGGTTGTTATGAAATTTTCGTTTGACCAAACCCCGTTCACGAGTTAGGAGGGACAGCGCCAAACGCGGATTTGAGGGCGGTGACAGCTTGCCGGAAGGCGGACTGTTGCGGTCCTTTTTAAGTTTATTTATTAACGAACATAGTTCTTTACGAACACTGTTCGTTATGATATAACTTAGATACGCCTTGAATGGATCGCGAGTACATTCGGGGATGAATGGAACTACTAAATAAAGGAGGGGTGGACCAATGACAATACAATCTCATAGCGCTCAAGCTGAATTTTCGATAAAGAAGATTTTGCCGATATTGTTGGCCGTGGCTACCGGAATGTTCTTGGTTATTCTAGATAGCACCGTCATGAATGTGGCCGTTCCGAAGCTGGTCCGTACGTTCGACACTAATCTTGGCATCATTCAATGGGTTATTACTGCGTATACGCTGGCCTTGTCAGCCGTTATTCCGTTGGCGGGATGGTTCTCGGACCGATTCTCGGCCAAGAGGGTGTTCCTCGCGAGTATCGTTCTGTTCGTGCTCGCATCTTTGCTCTGTACGTTGGCTCAGACGCCGGAACAGTTGATTGCTTTCCGGATCCTTCAGGGACTGGGCGGCGGCATGGTCGCTCCGATCGGGATCGCCACGACATTCAGAGTCTCACCGCCTGACAAGCGCGGCTCCGTCATGGGAATTCTCGGCATACCGATGCTGCTGGCTCCGATCCTCGGGCCTGTGCTGTCGGGCTGGCTGATCGAATACATCAATTGGCACTGGATTTTTCTCATTAACCTTCCGGTCGGGATCTTTGCCTTCTGGATGGCAAAGAAGTACCTTCCGGCTTCCAAGCCGGTACATGAGTTGAAGTTGGATGTTCCGGGAATGTTCCTAGCCCCAATCGCCTTCGCCTCGCTTGTATTCAGTGTTCACCAAGCGGGAGACAAAGGCTGGTCCAACGAGTGGACGCTTGCCACGTTAGGGATTGGGGTCGTGGCTTTGCTCCTATTCATATGGAATGAACTCAAACAGAAGCAGCCGCTGCTCGAATTGCGGACTTTCCGCTCACCGGCGTTCACGCACGGCATTATCCTAGCGTGGATGAACCAGATAGCTTTATTCGGAAGCCTACTGCTGTTCCCGTTGTATCTGCAGCAGGTTAAGGGGCTCTCTCCGTTAGAGGCTGGACTGTACGTCATTCCCCAAGCGATTTTGTCGACCATCGGTATCAACATCGGCGGCAAGCTGTTTGACAAATACGGCGTTCGCCCGGTCGCCTTTGTGGGGATAACGTCCCTAGCTTGCGCGTTGTTCGCTTTGACGCAGATCACGGCGGACACCAGTCCGTTCTACATCATGTGTAGCTTTGCTTTTGTCGGACTTGGCCAAGGCTTGACGATGATGCAAATCAACACCCATGTGCTTAAGTCGGCTCCCAAGGAGCTTGTCAGTCGCGTGACCCCGATCACTGCTTCGGCGCAGCAGATCATGTCATCCTTCGGAATTACGATTACGACCGCGTACCTCTCCCGCCAGATGAGAGACTTGCCTATTCAGCACAGTGTGGAACAGCTGGGGCGCGCATTCGGCCACACCTTCTGGATTACGCTATCCTTTTCGCTCGTCGCCTTGGTTCTTAGCCTGTTCCTCAGAAAGCCTCTTGTTCTACAGAAGAAAGCACCCTGAAGATAAACGGTATGTGTAGTATGAATATCCCTTCATTATCCTAAACAATTTCCAAAGTTTTTCACTATATTGCTAAGGAGTTGGCCGTAATGAAAACAGTATCTAATGATCGCAAACGCATCGCTATTATTGGGGCGGGTCCAGGAGGATTGACGCTTGCCTTGATTTTGCAACGCCACGGTATTCAACCCGTCGTTTATGAGCGGGAACCGCATGACATGAGCAGCGAAAGAGGGGGCTCACTGGATATTCACGAGGAGTCGGGACAGAAAGCCCTTAAGGAAGCGGGAGTGTACGAGAAGTTCCAGGAAATTGTCCGGTATGAAGGCGAGGATTTCCGAGTCATGGATAAATCCGGGAAGATTTATATCGACGAAATTACGGAACAGGATGCCAAAGGCGAGCGGCCTGAAATCGATCGCGGCGTACTATGCGATTTGCTGCTGGGCGCCCTTGACACCGACTGTATCAAATACGGATATAAACTGGATCGGGCGGTTTCTATGGACAATGGGATGACCGAGCTCCATTTCGAGAATGGGTCTACGGATACGGTACATCTTCTGATCGGAGCCGACGGCGCCTTCTCTCGTGTGCGTCCCCTGTTATCGGATGTTAAGGCCGAATACTCCGGTCTCACTATGGTAGAACTCAATGTTTTGAATGCGGCTGAAGATCACCCTGATCTGGCGGAATTTAACCGGCTCGGCAAAATGTTTGCCTTAGGCGACCACAAAGGCATTCTCGGCCAATTCAACGGGGACGGGCGCATTAAGGTTTATGCCAGCTTTGAAGCAGAGCGGGATTGGTTGGAAACCTGCGGCATCCCGTTCGATCAGCCGGCAGAGGCCAAGCGCCGATTGCTGGAGATGTTCAACGACTGGGACGATACGCTGAAAAATTATTTCCGCTATGCGGAAGACGCCGTTCTGCCCAGACGGATCTATATGCTACCGGTCGGCTTTAAGTGGAAACGCAACGCCGGGGTCACGCTTATCGGGGACGCGGCCCATGTCATGTCTCCATTCGCGGGCGAAGGCGTAAACCTGGCGATGCTGGATGCTCTGGAGCTGGCACTGTCCATCGTCCAGCATAACAACTTAGCCCAAGCCATTGAGGCGTATGAAGAAAAAATGTATGAGTATTCGTCCGAAAAGGCTCGGGAGTCGTATGACAACCTTAAGTTGATCTTCTCCGACGATGCCGCGGCTAAGCTCAGCAATTTGATGAACCAGTACCATGAACAGTATAGCCAGCAATAACGCTCCGGGCGGCGGGTTTACTATTTTCTTCAGGCGTGCTATAAGGGAAGTATGATGAATCCCAAACGAACCATTGTAAGTCGCCGGGACCGACCGGCCAAGGTACCTCTTAGCCATGAGCTCATCGTGACGACAGCCTTTGAACTGCTGAAGGCCGAAGGCATGCCGGGCATGAGCATGCGCAAAGTCGCCAAAGCGCTAGACACCGGACCTTCTTCGCTGTATGTCTACGTCAAAAACCTTCAAGAGTTGAACTCGTACGTGTTGGATCACGGTCTTGGTCAGCTTGTTTTGCCCGACTCCGGGGAAGGAACATGGAAGGAAAAACTGTTCGGCTGTCTGGATGCGTATCTCATGCTTCTGTTCGAACAATCGGGCCTCGCCGAGCTTTCGCTCACCACGATCCCGACGGGAGCCAACTCGTTTCGGTTGACCGAATACATCCTCTCCGCGCTGCATGAGGGCGGGGTTCGGTCTACGTCCGCGGCATGGGGAGTAGACTTGTTCCTTTTCTACGTCTCCTCCATTGCATTCGAACGTGCTTCTTGGAAGAAGCACGGGACGGAGCAGATGTCGGCCATCAAGGAGTCGTTCCAGTCTGCCGATCCGGTTAACTATCCTCTGATAGCTAGTCTGAAGGAGGAAATGTTCTCCGGAGACACCGCATCGAGGGAACGTTTCCGGTGGGGGCTCGAAGTGATATTACGGGGAATCCTGCAGACGCAAGACCACAAAGAAGTGTGAGACAAATGGAGTGCAGAGCATGGTGAAGTAGTTGCCGATGCTCTGTTTTTTTATGCCTAGATGTTAAATGGGTTTATTTTTAAAGCTAAATATCCAGTTAAGTACGTCTAATCAATATAAGAGTAATTGCTAAGCGGGTGATGAGGATTATAGATCTGGTGAGCAGGGCGCAACAAGGCGATGAAATCGCGTACTTAGAACTTTACCGGCAGTATGAGGAAGATATATACCGTACGGCTTACGTTTATGTAGGCAATCAGGAGGACGCGCTGGACATTGTCCAAGAAACAGCTTATCGGTCCTATAAATTCATCGCTAAGGTGAGGGAGCCCCAGTACTTTAAAACCTGGCTCATCAAAATAGCCATCAGCTGTTCCATCGACCTGCTCCGCAAACGCAAAAGAGAGGTTGAATGGAAGTCCGAATACTACGATTCAATAACGGCGATCGACGAAGGCGATCTTCCTCTTGCCCTATCGTTGAAGGATTTAATCGAATTGCTCGATATTGAAGAGAAGCATGTGGTCATTTTGAGATTTTACTATGATTATACGATCAGTGAACTATCCGAGATCATGAACATTCCGCTTGGAACAGGGAAGACGTTGTTGTATCGCGCATTAAGGAAACTCCGGAAACGGGTGGAGGAGGAAGACGTTTATGAGTTCAAATAATCTTAAACAGCAACTCCGGGATATCCCTATTCCTTCGGGTTTGCGTGAAAGAAGTAAGTTGGGCATTGAACGGGCTATTATGGAGCAAAAAGAAGGCTATCGTAGCAAGAGCAAACGGATTAGGAGAACAGTGGGTGTTATTGTTGCGGGGCTTGCCTTATTATTTCTGTCGGCGGACCTCATGAACCATAATTATGTATGGGCCGCGATACAGAAAACGCTGCAATTCGTCCCTGGCATAGGCATTGTCAAAGAAGATAATTCGCCATCGGAACGTTATATTCTGAAACAACCTATTTCTTTGAGCGTCGGAGAAGGGTCCATTATGATTACGGGTATTTTGTCGGATGAAGAGATGACTTATATCACGATGACGGGCACAGAGTCGCCTAGATTCATTGAAAAGGTTACTTTAGTAAACGCGCAAGGAATCGAATATACCTTAAGCAGTGCCAATTCCTCGTGGAGTTTGACGGAGTGGACATCCGGGTTCTGGTATAAAGGAAAGCTGGATGCTAGCGGAAACATTAAGCTGGTCATCGATTTGAAACCTAGAATCGAAGTGCCCCTGACTCTCGCGAGAGCAGAAACCTATTCCAGCTACCCTGAGATGGGCGAGACGGATACGGTCAACGGAGTATCCATTACCGCAATTCCCGATCGAGTCGGAGCAAAGGCAAGAATCTCGTTGGTTGCTCGCCATTCCGAGGATTTTAACATTATTGATTACGGAATACTTGGCGTGTATAACCACGAGAATCGTAAATTAAATGTATTAGACGACAAGGGCAAGAAATTGGAGATCGAACATATTCAGGGCAGTCCCGTCGGCGAGTTTTATTTTAAATTGTCGTCGGATAACGCACCGAATGGCTATACATTAACATTGCCTGAGATAGGAGTAATCTACAAAAACGAGGTTTCGATTAAGATCCCGACTGAAGCCAAAGACCATATCGACCAAACCTTCGAGATCGCCGGATTCCCCGTAACGATCACAAAGACCGAAAGAGTAAAGGAAAACGGGCTTAGAGTATATTTGGATTTCCATTATAACGATCAAGCCGTTGCATCCTTATATAACTTCGACATTGAAGGAATTAGCAGCGTCGCTAAACTAAAGGCAACGACCGGGGTCATTGACTACATTGAATTTGATGTCGAACCAGGCAGCAAGCAAGTGAAATTAAAGTTGGTAAGACCGGGCGTAATTGTTAGAGGGCCGTGGCAATTTGAATGGTCGGAGGAAGATTTCAAGGTGGAAGAATGAGTTTCTTGCAGGGAAACTTTCGATGCGACTCACAAGAAGATCGGGACATCACCCTGTTGCGGTGACTATCCGATCTTCTTTGTTGGAATAAAATTAGTTGCAATAGCACCCTATTCGACATATACTCAAATTAGTTGCAATAGCATTCTATCTAGGGGTGAAGTAAACTGAACGAACAGTGGACTCACGAGGGTAAGGAATCAACGGAATCGCACGGCCAATACATCTCGGCCATCTATCGCCACATGCAGGTATTGATCTCAGCCGAGCTGGCACCCTATCGGATCGGAAGCGGACAGTATATTTTTCTAATGGTGATTGCGTTCCAGGAGGCGATCACGCAGAAGGCGCTGAGCGAGAAGCTGCTCATTGACAAGACGACTACCGCCAAGGCAATCGCCAAGCTGGAAGCCGAAAGTTACGTACGGAGGGAAGCTGATCCTGCCGACAATCGCTATCAGCTGATCTATTTGACGGAATCGGGACGCGAAGTGGTACCGAAGGTGCAGCAAGCATTGGATCGGGTCAAGAACAAGACTCGTAAGGGCATTACCGATGAGGAATATGACCTGATGATGGTGTCGCTAAAAAAAGTGCTTCGCAATCTGAGCGAGTAGGAGGCTGTAAGGATGATGATCGTGCATCCGTTTATCGTAGTGGATAACTGCAAAGAGGAAATCAAGTACTATCAAAGCGTTCTTGGCGGCGAGATTGAAATTCTGCGCAAGCAAGGGGAAGAGGTTCTTAACGCGGACCTGAATCTGGAGGGTGTCACCATTAAATTTGCCGATACTCAAGTGGCGAAGCCGGAAATGAAAGGGGACTACGTGAGAGTCTTCTTGAAAATCGAGACGGAGGAAGCGTTCCGAAGGGTTTATGGAGACTTCGCAGCCGGCGGGAAAATCAATACGGCAGTGTATGAAGCTCCGTTTAATGGATTGCTGGCCATCGTCACCGACCGGAATGGCGTGTGCTGGGTACTATCTTACTATCGGGCTTGATTGCGCAAAGCAGATTGAGAGATAATTGAGCACGCTGGTTGACATGCCCAAAACCAATATACTACACTATGTAGTAAGATGAGGTGCGAGGGTATGAAGATTAAAAGACTGAATGTAAGCGCAGAGGGACTTAATCGCTTTTTTGGGCCGCTCGAAGCGAAGATCATGGATCTTCTCTGGTCTTCCGAAGGATTGAGCATCAAGGAAGTACAGTCGATCCTGAATCAAGAAAATTCGATTTCGGTTAACGCGGTGATGACGGTGATGAACCGACTGCTGGACAAAGGCCATCTTACGAAAGTACAGACCGGAACCGGCAGAACCCAAGCGGCAAAGTTCAGTACCGTGCAGACCAAGGAACAGTTTCTTTCCGAGCAGACGAAGGCTGTATCACAGGGACTGATAGAGGAATTCGGAAGTTTGGTCGTGAACCACATGATCGATGCGCTTGACGATGTCGATCAGGAGACGATCGCGAAGCTCGAACGCAAATTAAGCGAAATCAGAAGAGGAACCAAACCATGAATCCTCCGATTAAGCTGAGATGGATCTTTGCGGGGATGGTCCTGTTCATCGCTGCGTTCAGCGTGCAAATGGGGATGTTCGCCGCTCATCAATTGGGAGACGACATCTTGCGGGGAGCTACCGTAACTTACGTCGTATTGGACTTAATCATCGGATACACGCTCTTCAGGGCGATCTGGCGAATGATTGCTCAAGCTTATTTATCCCGGAAATGGTTAAAGCTGTTTCTCTCCATTAAGCATCACAAGCTAACGAAACGCCTTAACTATAAGTACCGCAGCTTAGAGACGGAGATCATCGTCGTCAGGGACGAAGCGTTCATCGCGCTGGCGATTGGGATGCGGAAGCCGAAAATCGTGGTCTCGACCGCGGCTCTCGATCTTTACAGCGACGACGAAGTAAAGGCGATTTTGTTGCATGAATGGCATCATTGTCTTAATCGCGATAATGCTAAAATGTTTCTGACTACCCTGTTGTCGGAAGCTTTCGAGTATTTGCCGATTATGAAGCCGATATTTCGCTACTACCAAACATGGACAGAACTGCTCGCCGACCGCTTTGCGATCCGTCGGATGGGGACGGAGCTTCCTTTAGCCAGCGTATTGCTGAAGTTGTCGAAAATGGGGAAAATGCGGAAACATGCGGCAGCCGTTCATTTTGCGTCGGCGACGTTGCATTATCGAATCATGCAGGTTCTGGAGCCGGACAAGACCGTGAAGGTAAAGGTAGCCGTGGTTAGACCTTTACTCGCATCTTTCTCGCTGCTGTTGCTCTTAATGCTGGGCGGGGATTCATAATCCCCTTTTTTTAAGCAATCATACTACAGTGTGTAGTACATTTAAGGCGTCGATTTTGACGATATTTACATTGGAGGGTAAACGGATGAAAGTTGTTTTATTTACGATTGGGGATTTCCATGTACATTCTTACGGAGTCGTCGTAGCTTTGGCGGTGCTGCTAGCGTTAGGGGTAGCCCGTTATCTGGCGGCCGGCACATCTTATCAGGAGCATGTGGTAAACATTGTGCCCTATGTGTTCGTCGGAGCGATATTGTGTGCACGGATCTGGCATGTTTTCTTTTTTCAATGGGAGTATTACTCCAAACACCTTACGGAAATCGTATATATCTGGAACGGTGGAATTGCGATTCAAGGTGCGTTGATAGGCGGCTTCGTTGCGTTGATCGTGTATACAAAGAAGCATCGCTTGTCATTTTGGAAGTTGACCGATCTATTGGCTCCGGCAATCGTACTGGGCCAGTCGATCGGCAGAATCGCCTGTTTTTTGAATGGAGACGCGTACGGTTCGCCGACCGGATCGGGCTTCGGCATCGTTTACCCGGAAGGAACGATGGCTTACGACGTCTACGGCTCGCAACCGCTGTGGCCGGCCGAAATATGGGAGGGGCAGTGGGATCTGATCGTATTCGTCTTGCTGATCCTGCTCAGAAGCAGGAAATGGACAGCCGGAGTATTATTCCTGAGCTATAACATCCTGTATTCGTTCGGGAGATTTAACTTGGAATGGCTACGTGGAGATTCCCCGCGCTACGCGTTCAGTTGGACAGCAGGTCAATGGACCAGCTTTAGCGTTATTGCAGTAAGCTTGGGTATGATGATTTACCTTGTCATGCGTGATCGTACTAAGTTGCAAATTTCAGCATAGTAGCTTATAAGTTGAAGAGGGGTCGATAATCGTGTACGTTCCCATTCAATTTATCGATAATAGACAAGTCCATCCTCGGTTGAACTATAGCGAGAGGCTGCCTTGCGATTCTTTAAAACCTTATATCGCTTGTTATTGGAATTTGAATTCGAGCTCCCCCTTGCAGGAAGAAGCGCTTCACAGGGTTCTGCCGGACGGATGCGTGGATATTCTATTTGACCTAATGACGGGCGAGGTTTTTTTCGTAGGCATAATGAGCGAAGCGGACGTCGTTCCGATGATCGGCGACGTTCACCTGTTCGGCATTCGGTTTTTACCCCATAGCATTCCTTTTCTGTTAAAGGGAGAGGCTGGTCTACTCGCTAACGGCATGATGGGATTGGAGGAAGCGTGGGGAAGTAAAGCGGCGGCATTCGCACATCGAATGTGGTCAGTCGAATTGTCGTTAGAACAAAGAATAGATCTTATTGAAAAAGATCTCATTACCCGATTCAAACGATATGATATGGACCCGAAGTGGAGCGGGATGTTGGACTGCATTGCGGTTAACAATGGGAAAATGACGATAGCGGAGCTTGCGGAGTACTATACGATCTCGGAGCGACATATCGCGAGAACATTCAAGTCTTTAATGGGCATTACGGCCAAAGAATATACGAGCATCATTCGGTTCCAAAGCGTGCTGCAGCACCTGAAACAGACGAAGAACGCTGTGAATTGGTCGGATCTCTCCGTCCATAGCGGTTACTACGACCAGTCGCATTTCATTAATGAATTCAAAAGACGCTACGGAATAACGCCGGGGAACTTTATATCGGGCGCGTGTCCTATTTTTCCAATACAATCCGATTAGTTACTTTATAATGAGAACAAACATGAAGGAGGCGTGACAAATGCAAAGCATAACGGCAAATTTAAAAGTGAACAACGTCAAAGATACGTTAGTGTTCTACAAGGATGTACTAGGATTCGAAGTGATCGTCACCGTGCCTGAATACGATCAGCCTGTATTGGACTGGGGCATGGTTAAGAATGGTGGGGCAGAGTTAATGTTTCAAGAGACAGCGAGCCTTGAAGGAGAATATCCGGTGTTACGGAATCATAGCGGCGTCGGCTGTTTATCCCTGTTCATCAAAGTAAATGATCTGGAAGGCCTGTTCGACAAGATTAAAGATAAGGTTGAAGTGCTCAAGCCGATCCATAAGACATTCTACGACGTGAACGAATTTGCTATTTTGGATAACAACGGCTTCGTGCTAACGTTTGCCGAATAGCCCGATTATAAAGGCCAGAATTCCTCGTCCGAGGATTCTGGCCTTTGTCATTATATCGTTGCAATTACGGTTCGAATATCCCCATTTGAACTTTGGATAAGATGCAAATAATCGAATTGGACCAAACAGCCTTCGCCAATAGGCGATTGCGCAACGATGCCGACTTTTAACTCGGCAGTGCAGTCCATTCCAAAATACCTCACGAGCTCCCACTGTTCTCCATCCAATGAATAATGAAATGCAAAACAATTCCCAGCCCTTGCTATTCTCAAATAAGGTTTAAGCGAATCTACTTTGCCTGAAATGCAATCATCGGAAGTGTTATTTGTAACCACGCTCAGAATAGATCTTTTATTGCCGAAAAACTCATAACAGAGTTTCGCCCAATGTTGATCGTCCGACATGACCATCAAACATCCCGAATCATATTGGTGCTTCATATCCACGCCGACTCTAGTCGTAAGAGTGAAATCTCCTGGGACTATCGTATATAAGAAAGGCGCCGAAGATTTAATGGTTTCTCCTGAAGGATCAATGAAAAAGTCCGCATTGGCCGGAGCGGAGATCGCTAAAGATTGATTTGCATCAAATCCCCAGTTATTCGGTTCGTTTAACCAGTTTAGTTCTGAACTTAATAGTTTCTCATGACAGTTGTCGAATAAATTCATTTTAACCGCTCCCAGAACATAGTATAAAAATCGGACATAAGGCCTTTTTCCACAATTTTACTCTACCATGATAGGATCGGATTGAATAGTTCAAGTTGACAGCGCATTCTACCCAACATATAATACATATAAATCCAATTGGATAACTATGATTTTAATCGAAGGAGATTACGATATGGCTGCCGTTCAAACGTTCAAAGCGACCGCGCATTTACAAGACGGAGTTAAAGTGAAAACGAATGTTAGAAATTTCGAGCTGACGATCGACGAACCTAAGAGTCTCGGGGGAACCGATACCGGCATGAATCCGGTCGAAGCTCTGCTTGCCTCCTTGGGTGCATGCCAATCTATCGTTGCTAGAGTCTATGCGTCTAAGTTCGGCGTGAAACTCGATGATTTTCTCGTGGAAGTCGAAGGCGATATTGATCTCGATGGATTTTTCGACAGAGCCGCAGTCCGTCCGGGTTACTCCGACATCCGATATACATTCCGAATCAAAACCGGGTCCCCGAAAGAAAAGGTGGATGAGTTCGTTCGCTTCTTGGAGAGCAAATGCCCGGTTGGAGATACGATAGCTAACGCGGTTAATCTCAAGCTTCATAGCATCATTATTGAAAATTAATAGAATCCGAATAATTATGAATACAGAGCATGGCGAGCTAGAAGCCTCTGCTCTGTATTTTTTATGCCCTTATTATGAATTCCGATTGCGATACAGCAAATAGATGAAGAAAGGGGCTCCCACGCCGGCGGTAAACACTCCGACCGGGATATCGTGAGGCAAGAAAGCCGTTCGCGCGACCGTGTCCGAGAGGACGACGATTAATCCGCCGATCAAGGCCGAGATCGGCAGTACGCCGCCGAATGAAGGGCCGACCAGCTTGCGGGCCATATGGGGCGCGATGAGTCCGACGAACGAAATGGCCCCGCCAACGGCTACGGAGGCTCCGGCCAAAGCGACGCTGATCATGAGCAAAGTGAACCGTTGCCGCTGAACGGCGCTTCCCGCCCCTGCCGCGATGTCGTCTCCGAGTTGAAGCACGTTGACGTTCCTGGCGAACACGAAGGCGAGCGGAATAAAGACGGCTACCCACGGAACGATCATCCATACGATGGTCCAATCGGTCCCATACACTGTGCCTGTCAGCCACACATAAGCTTGCGACGACGTAAAGATCTGACCTTTCACGAGCATCACTTTGGTAATCGAACCGAGCAGGAAGTTGATGCCGATCCCGACGAGCACAAGCCGGATCGCCGTAACGCCTTTCTTCCAAGCAAGCAAATAAATGACGATAGACGATACTCCTGCGCCTAACATGGCGGCTACCGGTAGCCAGACGATGCTGATCGTCCCTGCCAAATAGCTGATAAACGCCACCGCGGCAAGGGAAGCACCGCTCGTAATGCCGATGATGTCGGGGGAAGCGAGCGGGTTGCGGATAATTCCTTGCAGAATCGATCCAGCTACGGCTAGCGCGGCACCGACGAGGAATGCGGCAATGATTCTGGGCAAGCGAAGCGTCTGGATGACAAGCCTTTGTTCATCGGTGCCGCCTCCGAACATCGCTCTTACGACGTCTAGCGGATGGATACGCATATCCCCGAGCGAGGTACTTAGCAGAAAGACGACAACGCAAGCTATAGTAAGCCCGATCGTTAGCGCGAATGCTTTCTTATGAAGCAAAAAGGAGACGGGGAGCTTCTCCAGCCGGATGTGCGTGTAGTTTTTCACTTTTTGACGATCCCCTTTCTGGCGATCGCTATGAATGCCGGAATGCCGATGATCGCGGTCATAATACCGACCGGGAGTTCCTCCGGCCGGATGACGAAGCGGGCCGCGATATCGGCCGCGAGTACGAGGATCGCGCCGATGACCGCGCTGTAAGGAATGATCCAACGGTAGTCGTTGCCGGAGAACAGACGGGCGATGGTAGGTACGATCAATCCGATAAAGCCGACCGGTCCGGCGATCGCGACGGAGCCGCCCGCGAGCGCGATAATGATCAGGCCGGCGGCTAACTTCACGAATATCGTTCGTTGCCCGAGCCCTTGCGCCGCATCTTCGCCCATCGTTAGTACGTTCATATGCCTGGCAATCCAGAGCGCGGCAATCCAGCCGACCGCCATGATCGGCAATACGGCTTTCAGCATTTCGATGGATCTACCCGCGACCGATCCGGTTAACCAGAACATGACCTCGCTCAAGCCTTCCTCGTTGAGCACGAGCATCCCCTGCGTGAAGGAAGAGAATAGGGCGCTCAGCGCGGCTCCCGCCAATATGATCTTCAGAGGCGTCAAGCCGTCGCGCCCGAGCGATCCCATTAAGTACACCGCGACTGCGGCAATCGCCGCGCCCGCGAAAGACACGCCGGTTAGAACCGGCAGCGAGCTGACGGAAAATACCGTCGAGCACAACACGATCATGAACGACGCGCCGAAGTTGATTCCGAGTATGTTCGGATCGGCGAGCGGATTTCTCGTCAGCCCTTGGATCAGCGATCCGGCCATGGCTAGGCTGGCCCCGATGGCGGCCGCGGTGAATGCCCTCGGGACGCGGGAGGTTTGTACGATAATTTGTTCGTTCGAAGTGCCGTCATACTGGGTGAATGAATGGTACACGTCGGACCAACTGATCGGTGTGGCTCCGTATGCCATGCTGGCATATACGAAAGCTAGCAATATGATGAATCCGAACGCAAGGCCGGTGCCCTTAGACAGGCTTCCGGCAAACAGCCTTTCCATGATCGCCGCTCCAGTCCTATGACGCATAGAAAGAATGAGCCGGAGAGCCCATTCTTTCACGCGTTGCAATTGTTATACGTTGATTACAGATCGAAGTAGAAGAACAGATCGTCTAGCATCATTTTCGCGGCAGTCGCTCCACCCGACATGTTCCAAGTGATGTCGTTGACTTGGTAGTACTTGCCGTTCTTGACGCCTTTGAGATTACTCCAGAGCGGATTCTTCTGCCACTCTTCCTGAGTTTTGAATTCGTCTCCTCCGTTGTTGCTGGAAGTAATATTGAAGATGATGTCGCCGTCTATCTGCGGAATCTGCTCCTGGGAAGCCAGGTCAATGAACACCTTGTCTTTGGATTGCTGCGATTTCGGCCGGCTTAGGCCGAGCTCTTGCAGGACGGAACCCGCGAATCCGGAAACGTAGATCCGGGCGGAATTGTCATCGTAGAATCGGACGATCGAAACTTCCGTATTGGCGGCGCGGCTACCGATTTTGGACTTGAAGTCCGCTACTTTTTTATTCCAATCGTTCATGAACGCGGTAGATTTGTCTTCTTTATTGAGTGCCAAAGCGGCCATATTCATATTCGCTTTCCAATCGAACAATTGATCTGCGAGCAGGGTAGGAGCGATTTTGGACAATTGGCCGTAAATTTTCTCGTGGCGCGGTTTCGCGCCGATAATCAGATCCGGCTTCAAAGCGACGATCGCTTCCATGTTCGGTTGAAGCTCGCTGCCGAGATTTTTGACGCCGCCCATGTCAGAGCGGAGGTAGTGGTACCAAGGAGCTTGAACCCACGATTCGACCGCGCCTACCGGTTTAACGCCCAACGTCAATGAAATGTCGACCATGCCGTTAAACAGGACGACTACGCGTTTGGGAGCGGACGTGAGCGTCGTTGTGCCCATGGCGTGAGTAATCGTGCGTTTCGTATCGATGCTTACGGTTTTAGTGCCGGCATTCCAGTTGACCCATAAGCCGAGAGCATCGCCAAGGAAGCGGAGCGGAACGAAAGTGCTGCCGTTTTTGGCGATCACTTTCGCGTTGAGAGTTACGGTTTTGCCGTCTACGGTTGCTTGGTTGCTGTCCAGCGTCAGTTCTGCCGTCGTTTGGCCTCTGGTGATTTTAATCGTTTTCGCTTTTTGATTGAAGTTAGCGGTGGCGCCGATCTTGGACGCTATCGCATTGTAGGGAATCATCGTGACGCCGTTGATCACTTGCGGCTGGACGGTTAAGCTAAGCGGCTGTCCGTCGAGCACGACTTTGATCGGCGTGTCGGCTGCCGTCGCGGCGAACGGGACGGAAACGACGGCTAGAAGGAAGGATAGGCATAAGGCTATCGTGCGGAGTGTTGATTTTATCATGGAAGCAAAAATCCACCTTTCAATCACTTTTATTATGATAACGATTATCATTATCACCTACATTAAATCGAATTTCTCGTTGGTGTCAACAATAATTTTCCAGATATGTCTGAGAGTCGTCATATGCCCGCTTTATCGGCCAATTGACGTAACGCCTGATATAGCTCGTAATCGAGCTGCAATATCGCCTTGGAGTCGATGGTTTCCGCGCTTTGCAGTTCGTTTAATTTCACGATTTTCTCTTGCAAGAAATCGACCATGTCCGGATAGGAAGCTTCTACGTCTGCCTTCATAGCTTCCCAATCTTGCGCGATCTGAGAGATGACGTCCTTCATCTTATCCGCGTCGTCATCCTCCGCATGCTGCTTCAAGTCTTTCACATGCGATCGAATCTGTTCGATGGGCTTTTTCAAAGCTGAGGTTTCCGGTTTTTTCTCGGTCTCTTGATCCGCAACTTTGTCCAGGATGGAATCCGTGACGGCTTTGCCTATGGATTCGTTGTTCTTCTTGGCTTCCTGAACTTTCTCGGCTTTGGTTTGTTTTTTGGCAGGCTCGCTTGCTTTCTCCGAGGCGGGTGCCTTGATTTCCTCGGTCTGCCGAGTCGGTTCCGCTTGCGTTGGACTGGCTTTCGCTTCCGTTAGCGAAGGATCCGCCTGAGCGGGCTGCTCGCTGGCCGATTCGGTCGGCTCGATCGTGGGTTCCTGTGCCTCTATGTATCGGCTTGTTGACGGAGATGAGCTACAGCCCGTCAGCCCTAATAGCGCCGCGAGTACGATAACGTAACCATATTTCAACTTGATTTCCCCCTATTGTCCTTCGTAATTGCCAACCCATTCCAGACTTCTCAGTTATCTTAGTGGAAAAGGTAATATTTTTCAATACAAATGATAATAATAATCATTCTTATTGACAGATAGACAATTTCTGATAAAATCTAATGGTAAATAAAGGGGATATACCGTTGGAAGAAAATGAGGATAAAGCGATGGCATTGGCGTTTAGCCCGGAAGAAATCGAAGTATTAATTAAAGATTACCGCTTGGCGATAGAACCATCGTCGGACGGGAAGTTCTCGATGCCGGCGACGGATATGCTGAACAAGATCAAATGTTCGGCTTATTTGGAAGGCGTAGCGGGCATATTCGAATCTTCGTCTCCATTAGCGACCGCGTCGCTTTTTGCCAAAAGATACAGTTACTTGATTATTGCCTCCAGCTTGTATGCGATGAGCGCGCTTAATAAGGGCATGGATTATGCCATAGACAATTGTCATATCGAGTCCAATTATCAAGGTCAGGCTTGGCTTCCGAAAGCGCGCTTGACCAACAGGCATGTCTCCCAGCCTGCAGAGGGAAGACGGGCGGAATGGCGGGATGGGATCATTCGCAACGTCTTCGCCGACAACCTCGCCAAGGCTTGGGACTCCCTTTCCAAGTCAGTTCCTATATCTAAGGCTGTTCTATGGGAAAATACGGCTATTTATGTGTATTGGCTGTACGAAAATAAGTTCGGAGTGGGAGCTAGCGCCGATCAAAGGTCCCGTATTCAAGAAGATTTCGAGTATCTGATTAACGAAGCGCCGGCGCATCTTTTCGGAGAATCGAAAAATCCGTTAACCCGATTCAATAGCTGCAAAGTGACGACCCTTGCTTCGGATGAGCCCATTCGGATTCGAAAAACATGTTGTTTTTATTATTTGGCTTCAGACGAACCGGAAGATTATTGCCCGACTTGTCCTAAAATCAAGCATGAAGCGGTCGTTACTAACGGGTAGACTCATACGCCCAATTTCTACTGTAATTTGAATTAGCACCTTGTTTCCTCGAGAAACGGGTGCTTTTTTTCGTTACACAAATATACAAATATGAATAGTATTGACATTTGCTGGCACAATCCATATGATAAATTACATTGATATTGAAAATCATTATCAATTAGAAGTTGAACGAACGACACTACTCATCGGGAGGAGTTGCCTTGAATCTACACAAGGTGCAGAACGCGCATAACAAACTCATTCTACAAAAAGCGGGGGAAATAGGGATAACAGGCAGGCCGTTAATTCCAGGCTGCGAGGATTTTCTGGAGCTGTCGTACGAAGGCAAGAGCATCATTATCAATAAGACTAGATCGCATAAGATGCCGTTAATGGCGGGCTTATTAGCGAAAAACAAAGAAGCATCGAATCTGTTGCTAAGAAGACGCGGATTACCGGTGCCGGATGATATCGTTGTGTCCCAAATGAGCGAAGAAGCCGCCCGGTTTCTGCAAGCCTATCGAATGGTGACGGTAAAGCCGCTGGACACGAGTCGCAGCATCGGAGTTACCGTCGGCATCGACAAGGAGGCCGATTTGGAGCGGGCGATTCGGACGGCGCTTCTTCATAGCGATCAAGCGATGATCCAGAAGCATGTCGTAGGCCGCGACTACCGCGTATTGGTGATAGCGGGGCAAATGATAGGCGTCCTGGAGTATGAGCCTGCGTTCCTGGTAGGCGACGGCCGTTCCACGATCGAACAGCTTATCCATCGGCTGAATGCCGACCAACTTAGACGCAATGATGCTGGAGATGCAGGCTCCTTCCAAGAAATAAGCATCGATTGTAAGCCTATGCTGTCGCATTTGGAACAACAAGGCCTTACCGTTCAAGCGATATTAGAAAAGGGCTCCCGGTTAGAGCTATTCGGAAGCGCTAATGTACTGGCGGATGGAATTAGCGAGATCGTGACCGACCGAACCGAAGAGATATGTCCGGCCAACGCGGCTGTCGCGGTCGAGGCTGCTAAGGCGTTACAAGTAGACGTCGCCGGGATTGACATTCGATGCAAAGATATACGTCTTCCACTGAACGAGGGGAACGGGGGGATTCTTGAGGTCAACGCTTTACCGGATATGATCGATCCGCACCTTTTTCTTCATGGGGCGTCTACGGATGTGTTCCATGTTTATTTGCGCTATCTATTCGATGAATAAAAGGAGCGTTTAATGATGATTTCCCTCAATGCCGAGAATGCGTATTTGCAGTTGCAGAAGGACAGAGAATCCAATGCCAAATCTTATCCGCGCCGCTTCCCGCTCGTCATTCATAAAGCCAAAGGATTAATCATTACCGATACGGAAGGATTGTCTTATTACGATTGCCTGTCGGGTGCGGGCACGTTGGCGCTGGGCCATAATCATGACACGGTCATCGCCGCGATCGGGGACGTGCTGGAGAAACAAATTCCTCTACATACGCTAGACTTAGCAACGCCCTTGAAACTAGCGTTCATGCAGGAAATTTTCTCGATATTGCCGGAACAATTGAGAGACACCGCCAAAATTCAGTTTTGCGGTCCGACGGGTGCGGATGGCGTGGAAGCGGCGATCAAGCTGGTCAAGAACGCCACCAACGGAAAATCGATATTGGCTTTCCAAGGCGGCTATCATGGCTCGACGCAAGCAACGATGTCGATGAGCGGCAACTTGAGCAAGAAGCAGCACTTGCAAAGCTTGCTCCCGGACGTCCACTTCCTTCCTTTCCCCTATGAGTATCGTTGCCCGTTCGGTGTTGGGAAAGGAATGACCGCTCAGATCAGCACGCAGTATATCGAGAATTTGTTGGACGATTGCGAGAGCGGCATCGCGGCTCCTTGCGGCTTGATTGTTGAAACCGTTCAAGGAGAGGGCGGGGCGATTCCGGCCGATCTCGAATGGTTGAGGCAATTACGGCGCATTACCGCCGAAAGAGGCATTCCGCTTATTATTGACGAGGTTCAAACCGGGATCGGCAGAACCGGCAAAATGTTTTCCTTCGAGCATGCCGGAATCGTTCCGGACGTTATCGTCTGCTCGAAAGCGGTTGGCGGGAGCTTGCCGATGTCGGTCGTCATCTATAAAGAAGAATTGGACCAATGGCAGCCGGGCGCGCATACGGGCACGTTCCGCGGCAATCAATTAGGCATGGCAACGGGGCTCGCGACGTTGAAATATATTAAGGCAAACCATGTGCTCGACAATGTCAAAGAACGCAGCGAGCAATTTTTCGATACGCTGCGTCGCTTGCAGGACAAACACGTAGAGATCGGCGACGTTCGAGGCAGAGGTTTGATGATCGGAGTCGAGATGGTAGATCCAAACGGTCGCAAAGACCGGCTCGGACATTATCCTCCTAGCGGCGAACTGGCTTCGAACATTCAGGAGAGATGCTTTAAGAACGGCCTTATTATCGAGGTGGGAGGCCGCCGATCGGCCGTACTGCGTTTCTTGCCGCCGCTTACGATTACGGCGCAGGAAACGGCGGAAGTGTTGTCAATTTTCGAGAAATCCGTCGTTGAAGCCCTCGAAGCCACGCGATTGCGATGATCATCCTATCCGGCTTAAGGAAGCATTCCGTTTTATTGGCCATCTTGATCGGGGCCTTCTCATTGGTTTTGACGAATAGCGCTTTTAATATTTTGCTGCCGAATTTCGTGCAAATGTACGGGATATCGACCGCGTTTGGCGGATGGATCATCATTCTGTATATTTTGGCGATGACGATCACGATGCCTCTGACTTCGCTTGTCGTAGATCGTCTTGGCCGCAAGAGAACTTATATTATTGGCATCGTAATCTACGGTCTGTTCTCTATCGTGGGCGGTTTGTTCTGCCACTATGTCCAGATCGTACTGTTGGTACGGGTCATGCACGGCGTCGCCGCCGGGTTAATGATCCCGTTGTCCTTGGTGTTGTTGTTCGACTATTACGGCAAAGAAGTACGGGGAAGAGTGGTCGGCGCATGGGGAATGCTGCTCACGATCGCTCCGGCGATCGGTCCGACTTTAGGGGGCGCGGTTATACAGTTCGGCGAGGTACGGTACCTTTTCTGGCTGAATGTTCCGTTTGCGCTGTTTTCGTTCGTGCTATGCTGCACGCAAATCAAACGTTATCCGCCCGTCTATCGGAAAATGATTCACCTGCAAAGCATCATTCTGATGGTACTAGGGATTGCGTCGCTGAGCCTGGGTATTCAATTGGTTTCCAATCATACGATTCCAAAGTGGATTCCCTGCCTCTTGCTGGTATTAGGCGTAGTTGCGATCATTCGGTTCGTTCGGCAAGAGAACGCCAAGAAAGAACCTTTCATTCGTTACAGTCTGTTGCGCCGCAATCCCGTGTACACCGTGTCGTTGCTCATTTCGGCTGTACAGGACTCCGTTATGTTCGGCGTCATTTTCGTGATGCCGTTGATCTTCCAAGAGGTGTTTCATCTATCGCCCTCCGTCGCGGGCGCCATGTTCATCCCGACGGCTCTATTCACGAGTCTGTTCGTGTGGATTGGCGGCAGTCTGATGGATTCAGGCAAGTCATTAAAGTTCATCTCTTACGGCATCGGATTCATTGCGGTCTCGGTAGCGTCTTTTGCTTTTCTTCCTAAGGAAGCTTCGTTCCTCGTTATTATCGTCCTTATGGCATTGAGAGGAATAGGCAACGGATTATCCGATATGACGGTGACCGCGATCGGACTTAACGCTTTGCCCGAAGATGACCTGCACGAGGGGTCCGCGCTATCGAATACGCTCCAGCGTCTGGCTTCTTCTTTCGCCGTTATGCTGCTGGCCGTGTATTACGAAGTGCGTTGGCAAATGATCGCGCAATCGGGACAACTGGCTGAAACCGCGAAGTGGACGGCATTGAAGGAAGAGTGCATTGCGCTCGGCTGCCTCATGCTGCTCACTCTACCGCTTGTGTTAGTTATCAATAAGAAGAAGGTGAATGTCGTTGCTCAGCACGGGACCAAACCGGCGGCTTAATCGTCAGGAGCAAGCCAATAAGCACACCTGCAAAACCTTGTTGAACTGTTATCTCCGGGAGTTGGGGGAGGATCAGGCGAGCCTCTTTTCCATCAATCTTCCAGAGAATACCTATAAGATTTGTTTTCCGGCTAGCGCCGTTACCGTTTCCGGGAAATTGACCTACTATTCGGCTATTGGCGAGCATGAGTACGGTCACTTCACCGTGATTCGGGGACAGGAACAACAAGAGCTCCATTATGTCGATCTGGTGCAATGGATCGTGGCGGAAGCGCAACAGCAGTATGGGTTTCCGACGAAGGAGGGGGCGGAGGCTTTTGCGAATAAAGTGGCAAATAGCTATCGGAACCTAGCCTTATTCGCGGAACGTTCGGAAGAGGCTCACGTACGGGATTATTTGTCGTCCGAACAAAGCTTGCTATACGGCCATCCGTTCCATCCGTTTCCCAAGAACACGTTGGGTTTTTCCGAAGAGGACGTGAGAAAGTACTGCCCCGAACTAGGCACTTCATTCCAGCTATGCTATGTGGCCGTGAGGAAAGACGTTTTCCAGGTGGAATGGGTGTCGGATCAAAGGCAAATAAACCAACATGAAAGCGTGATGGACCATGTGCGGAACGTGCTCCAAGAGAAAAGGGACGGCTACGAAATTTTACCCCTCCATCCTTGGCAGTATGAACATGTCCAGACGGTTAGCGGAGTAAAGGATTACATCCAAGCGGGGAAGATCATTCTCCTCGGAAGTTGCGGCCCGCTCGCCTACCCGACTTCGTCCGTACGAACGGTGTATATTCCGGCGATGAGTTGCAATATTAAGCTCTCGTTAAATATTCAAATCACCAATATGACGAGAAACAATAACAGGGAACAAATGCGCAGAACGTTGGACGCGGCTAGCTATTTAATGCAGATGGACTGTTTTGAGCAAGAGCCGGGTACTGAAATTTCCTACGAGGAAGGCGTGTGCGCATGCCGGTTCGAAGAGGATGAGCTCACGAAATTGTTCGCGATTGCCTACCGTCCCATACGGTTCGATGAAACGTCGACTTACGTACTGTCCAGTCTGGTGGAAGCTCCCGTGTCCGGACAACCGTCTCGCTTATACTCGATGATCGATCGTCGCGATGTCGATCAATGGTTCCGACAATACTTGGCCCTCTCTCTACTGCCAATCGTTCGCATTGCGGAGGAGAAGGGCATCCATTTCGAAGCTCATTTACAGAACGCACTATTAACCCTCAAGAACGGCATGCCTCATACGTTTATCATTCGGGATTTGGAAGGGGTTAGCGTGAATAGGGATAAGGCCGGCGAGGATGCGGATCGAAGCGGTCCTCTTTTCTATGCCAAAGAAGAAGCATGGGCGCGCACGACCTACTATTTCGTAGTGAACCATTTGGGTTCGTTGATTCATGCCATAGCCAGAGACGTTCAGAAGGAAGAACAGCATTTCTGGGCAATCGTACGGGACGTTCTCGCAAAAGAGGCGGAAGAGAGCGGGAATGAATACGTGCTTAATTTGCTGACGGCCAACGTTTTTTATGCAAAGAAAAATATGATGAGCTGCCTTGCGGGCAACAGCGAGACGCCGTCTTACGTTGCGGTGAACAATAGGATGAAGAAGATAGGGAGTGAACGGAATGCAACGAACGAGCTACTTGTCTGAAGAGAAGCTGACCGCTTTCGAAGAAGTAACGGAGAGAATCATGCGCCAGACGATGGAGGCCCTTCTATTCGAGGGGATCGTTGACGTCGCGAAAAAGGATAAAAGGTGGTCGTTCACCGGGAAAACCGCGGAAGGAGTAGGCGTTGAGTATACATGCGAAGCCGAGGAAAAATGGTCTTTCGGCAGGGTGAAGATTGCCCGGAACTCCATTCGGAGAGAAGGAAAGCCGGTTGCGAACCTCTATCTCTTCCTCGAAGAAATCATTCAGAACGCTTTGGAAGGAGCGTATACGGCTTCCTTCATTCATGAGTTGTTGGAAACGTTGGCTAAGGATCACCAGTCCAGAGAGCTCCAACCGGATCGGATTCCTGAGCAAGATCGGCACTACGAAGCCTTGGAAAGCCATATGACCGACGGGCATCCGTATCACCCCAGCTACAAATCGAGAATCGGGTTTTCGTTGGCGGACAACTATGCCTATGGCCCTGAATTCAACCAAGAGGTAGCCTTACATTGGGTTGCGGTCCATGAGCGGTTGGTAGACGTTGCGCTCTCTAGCGGGACTTCGCTTAATGATGTTTATAAGCATCATCTATCGGATGAAGATCGGCGCAAATTCGAACAAATCGTAGAAGAGAAAGGCTGTAGCGATAAGCGGTATGTTTACTTGCCCGTGCATCCTTGGCAAGCGGAGCATCATCTTCCGTCCGTCTTCGTTCAGCAATTGAGGGATCGGGACCTTGTGCTTCTGGGCACGTCGAGTGGTTCTTATAGGGCACAACAGTCGATCCGAACGGTGGCCCATCGCGACAATTTCGATGCAACTTATATTAAATTAGCGCTTAGTATTACGAATACTTCAACAAGTCGTATTCTGGCGCATCACACGACGCAAAACGCGCCGCTCATCAGCGACTGGCTGAACAAAATCGTTCAGAACGATCCCCTGTTGCGGAAGAAACGGGTACATATTTTAAGAGAAGTGATGGGAATTTCCTTCCGGTATGATAGGCTGCCGTCGATTCAGTATCGATCGGCTTACGGAGCACTTGGCGCCATATACAGGGAGAACGTGTCGACCTACTTGGAAGAAGGGGAAGAGGCGTGGCCGTTAAATGCGCTGCTGCTTACGCAGAAGAACGGAGAGTCGTTCATTCAAGCGGCGATAGATCGGTATGGGGTGGAGAAGTGGAGCGATGCGCTCATTCGCACGGTGACGCTTCCGATTATCCATCTGCTGTATGCGCATGAGATCGCGCTCGAGTCTCATGGGCAAAACATCATTCTAGTCGTCGAGAAGGAGTTGCCGACAAGAATTATCCTGAAAGATTTGCACGACGGCGTTCGTTACGTGCCCGATAAGCTATTGCGCCCGGATTGGGCGCCGAAGCTGAACCCTGAGCCGGAGACGCACCGGAAATTCAACCGTTATTCGTTCATTCAGACGGAATCGGTGTCGGAGGTCAGAGATTATACTTACGACGCGTTCTTCTTCATCTGCATGACGGATCTTTGTTGGACGCTTGAGAAGTTCGGTTTGAGCGAAGCGGATTTCTGGCGTAAATGCGCGGCAACGATCATGAGCTACCAGAAGGAATACCCGGAGTATGTGGATAGATTTGAAATGTTTGATTTATTCGCTGAAGACGCCTTAATCGAAGAGATGACGAAGCGGCGGATATATGGCGATAGCGAATTGTACTTCCGTTCGGCGAACAACCCGCTGTTGCGGGCAAGGGAAGGGTTGGTATGAGGAAAAACAAACTAAAGGAAAAAATTAGCCGCGGAGAGCCTGTTTACGGACTATTTGTCTCCATCCCTCATCCGATCGTAATCGAGCTGATCGGTCATGCGGAGTACGACTTTGTCATTATTGATTACGAACATGCATCGACGAATATGGAAACGATCGAAGACATGGTTCGCGCCGCGGAATTATTGGACATTACGCCGCTTGTGCGAATATCCAAGGTGGATCGGATTGAAATCTTGAAAGTACTGGATTGTGGAGCCCAAGGAATTGTCATCCCTCATGTGGAGTGTAAGGAACAAGTCGAAGAAGCCGTTCGTTACGCCTATTACCATCCGATCGGCGCGAGGAGTCTGAACAGCGGTCGGCCGGGCGCCTTCGCGAAATATTCGCTGACCGACTATATCTCGGAAGCCAATGAAGAGCTGCTGATCGTTCCGATGATCGAAAGCGTAGAGGGCGTTAAGGAATGCGAATCCATTCTATCGGTACCGCAGGTCGGATTTGTACTGGAGGGGGCGGCGGATCTGTCGCAGTCGCTCTCCTTGCCTTGGGATACCGAGCACCCAAAGGTGCAAAGGAATTTGGACATTTTGTACGAAGCGTCGAGGCGATGCCGAGTGCCCTACGCCGCCGTGTCGCGAAGTCTGGACGGTCATCGGAAGTGGGCGGACAGGAGCGTGCGTATTTTCGTGCTGGGAGATGATCGCAATACCGCATTCCGCGCTTATAGGCAGAAGAGGGACGACTATCGAAAGGCGATAGGGGGGAGAGAATGAGTCGTCAAATAGAGAGATGGATTCACGAGTGGCAGGATCGGAGCGATGAGCCGGTATGCGCTTATGTGTATGACTTGGAGGGCATTCGGAATCATGTCCGGAAGATGCTGGAGAGCATGCCGGAGCAAACCCGACTGTTCTATGCGATTAAAGCCAATCCCGACAAGAGAATCATCGAGGCCTTATTGCCGTTGGTGAAAGGATTCGAAGTGGCATCGATAGGCGAGCTGCTGCTCGTAAGAGAGGTTTCCGAGAGCGTACCGATTGTATTCGGGGGACCAGGGAAGAAAGACATTGAGCTGGAGACGGCTCTTGAGAAGAACGTCGCTTATATTCATGTGGAAAGTCTGTTAGAGCTTCGGAAAATAGTGATGCTGGCGAAAGAGCGGAAACGGCATATCCATGTGTTGCTGCGCATTAATCTCAGGACGAACACGTTGCCGCAGACGAAAATCGCGATGGGCGGCCGCCCAAGCCCATTCGGGCTCGATGAAAGTTTCATTGAAGAAGCGATTGCGTTGTTAAGAGAGGAAGGCAATCATTATGTTCATTTCGCCGGGTTTCACTTTCATTCCCTATCCAACAATCTGCAAGCCGAGCTGCATGCGGAGATGGTCGAGCTATACCTGCGGAAGGTGGAAGAGTGGAAACGTTCGTATGAATTAGACGTTCAGGTCATTAATGCAGGCGGAGGGTTCGGGGTTTCCTATGATGACACGCCGGGATTTAATTGGCAACGGTTCACTGGATTGTTGGCGGAGAGCGAAGCCGTGCGGGCATTGGGAGGCACGCGGCTTTTCTTTGAACCGGGGAGATTCATCGTCGCCGATCACGGTTATTACGCAGCCGAAGTCATCGATATTAAGCAATCGCACGACCAATGGTTCGCCGTCATCAGAGGAGGCACGCATCATAATCGATTACCGGCATCTTGGGGACATAATCATCCGTTCCGCGTCGTGCCGACGGACAGATGGCCGTATTCTTTTGCCCGACCGGAGATAAGCCATGCCAGCGTCACGATTGTCGGGGAGTTATGCACGCCCAAAGACCGGCTTCATACGGATGCCCAATTAGAGAGCTTGCGCGTGGGGGATGTGCTTCTATTCGAGAAATCGGGTGCTTATTGTTGGACGATATCGCATCATGATTTTCTGGGTCATCCGCATCCGAAATTTCACTATATCACGGAAGGGGATTAGGATGGACAAATCCATAACGCAAGCACGGAGCCGCACCGCTGAACGGCAAATTATGAAAGACTTAGTGGATGCTTTGATTGCGGAGCAATTTTTCCAGACCGATGATCTTACGACAAGGAAGCTGTCGGCATTGCCGGAGCTTGCGCATCGTCTTTATCCCGAATTCGACGGGGAATGGGTTTACGTTGGCGAGATCTGTTTTCTCATGGAAGAGAGCTATAGACAAGGCCATCAATGGGTGGCTGATTCACCTATATATAGGAAGAATAATAAGGATTGGGTAGAAGTCCGTTCTCCGAGGGAGCTTTGCCAAGTCGTGTTACGCGGCGCATTATCCGAAGAAGCATATGCGCACCCGGGCGTGGCGGAATTTTTGGAAGGGTTGGACATCGCTATCGAGCAATTAGATCTGAGTCTGGAGCGGGCATCGGCCTATCGTACATTCACGCCGAAATCGGCTTATGAGTGGTATGTGAAAGGCGAGATGATCGCGTCCTTGCGCGACCGTCCCTTTCATCCGTTATCCAAGGCCAAGATCGGCTTTACGACGCAGGATTATGAGCAATATATGGCTGAATTTGGGGTGAAAACCCCTTTGCATTGGGTGGCGATTCGCAATGACTCCGTCATGAAAGGGTGCGCGGAGGAGGAATGGGAAGCTCTCGATGTGCTGAACGATCAGCAACGGACGACCATCGAGAAGGAACTGGCGCGGAAGGGAATCACGAGAAGAGAATATACGGTTATTCCGGCTCACCCTTGGCAGCTGAAGAATATCATTTTGCCCGATTTCCATAAGGAAATAGCGGACAAATCTATTATCATTTTGGACTCGCAGGTCGGCGACTTCCTCGCGACTTCTTCGATGCGTTCATTAGCGTCGCCCTATGCATCGGTGAAGATGTTGAAGCTACCCATCAGCGTGAAATCTCTTGGCGCGGCCAGATACTTGCCCGTCGTCAAATTGTTAAACGGGCTTGCCGGAGAGAAGATGTTCCGCCAAGCCGTCGCTTGCGATGAGACGCTTGCCGGAAGAGTGTACTTATGCGAAGAGAAGCATTGGTGGGGATATATGCCTCCATCGATGGGTCTATTCGATGATCACCCGCGCCACTTGGCCGCCCAGCTGAGAATTTATCCGAAAGAGATAATGGAAGAAGGTTATAAAATCATCCCAATGTCCTCATTAGGGGGGGCGCTGAACGGCAGCCATTTTCTAACGGAAATCTTGGGTGGGATATCGTCCAATGATGAGGTGGTTGCCTTTTACTCGGACTTAGCCGCCATGTTCTATGACATTACGATGAGACTATTTAAAGTGGGCATCGTACCCGAAATCCACGGTCAGAACTGTTGCCTAGTCCTGAAGGACAACAAAGTCAGCGGCCTGCTGTTCAGAGATCATGATTCCGTCCGCCTACACCAACCGTATTTAGACAAACATGGCATTCAGGACCCCAAATATCATATCCGTCCCGGTTACTCAAACAGCTTGTACAACGAGACGTTGGAAAAATTGATTTTCTACGTCCAGTCGTTGGGTACGCAGGTTAATCTAGCTTCTATCATGGAGGCCTTGTCGGAGGCTTATTCTATTCCGGTGAGTGATTTGTGGGAGATTACAGAGTCGAAATTAAGGGAGGCTCTACGTAGCATCGATATTCCTGAAACCGATAGAGACGTATTGCGCCAGGCATTGTTCGAAAGCGAAACCTGGCCGGTGAAGCTGATTATCCGTCCGCTGCTGGAAGCCGATGGCGTTCCGGGGGCGATGCCTTCTGGGAAAGGGATGGGAGTTAATCCTTTTTATATTGATTTACTAGTTAACTATAATAATTGACTGAATATTTTTCCAAATGATACAGTATTAATAAGAATGAGTTGTCGAATGGGAGATATTTATGTCAAATGGCGAACGGTTGCGGTTTCATAGCTTCACAAAGAAGTGGGTGTTTCTGGCTGTGTTCGCCGCGGTTCTCTTATTAACGAGTTGTTCAGGCGATAATGAGAATGACGTCAAGCGTTATGTGAAGAAGAATTATGGTTTCGAGGTCAATTTTCTAGAGGAGCCGGTTTCTAACGAATGGGATGGTCATTACTCTTTCAAGGTACAGCGTGCGGATATTCCGGATTTTTCGTTCCACGTCTTCACTGAAGGATATTTTCGTCCGAAAATAAGCGGCGATTCCTACGAAACGTCCTATAGCTACTACAAGTTAAATAAAGAGTATTCCCAGTCCGATACTTTTCACGCTTTGAAGGAGATGGGGATCGAGTCGTTTCTGATGACAGGGTATTTATCTGCGGAAAAGCCTTATGCGTCTACTATCATCGTATTTAACCCCGTCAACGGACTGGAACCATCGGAAGACAATCTGACCCTCCTGTTTAATGGATACCAGAAGATCCGGACACTGGGTGAAGAGCTACGCAAACAGGGCTATCAACTGACGGAAATGTATATTTCCGGATTCTGGCCGAAACGTCCCGTGAACGAATTCGAATTGGAACAGTTTGCGAGAAGCTGGTACGATGTTAGATTAAATATAGTGGACGACATTGCCGATCAGACTGCTTTCCGGCAAGTGCTTAATAAAGGCTGGATTCGGAAAGCGATGATGGAAAGCCACTATTTCCGCAAGGATTTGGGTCGGGTAATAGCACTTGAGGATTCCTTGCGAGCAATTGGCGTGAGTATTTATAAGCAGTACAGTCCTTACTATCTTGTCTGCATGGACAAGGTGGAGGTAGCTTCGATTGATGAGATGGATTTGGAAGAATGCGGCGATTACAGCTTGGATCTGCAGTTTGACGTCAAACTGCTTGACGGGGTCGATGATTCGGAAGTGCTAAATGCACAAAAGGCCATAGAATTCATCCGCTCTACAGGACTCAATATAAAAACGCTGTATGTGAAAACAAATGACGTTATAGAGCCGAACGCGGGTTTCGAAAATTACATCCTGACAAACAATTTCGCAAGCCTCATCGGTTTGGAGGAGGTTCGGCGTTGGATGGAAAGCCGGGCGGATGAGATAAGGAGCGAGTTGGCCGACAACCAAGAAAGTCCATCATAAACTGCACAACATACGGAATCCCATCGAGGTAAGGTTGGTATTGTACTGATCAGCTTGCGTGAAGCCTTATGCGGGTAGCTGGAGCGATTGGATTTCTTAGCTGAAAATCCGATTGCCACCGGGGATGAGTAAGAAGCTAGCAAGGCATAACAGTATGTAAATTTTTAATACATCGCCATGTGGCCGTACGCCTCGGCGATGTTTTTTTATGCCTAGAAGTCAACACGGAGTCAACAATCGATTCATGAAAATATTTACAGAGTGATTCGGGCCAAACACGCGCTCGTATGCTTCACAATGCGCTGTACAGACAAATAATGGGCCGGCAATGCCCCACCTAAGCGGTACGGATCCCGGATCCACTAACTTGAAGTCAACAATTTTAGCTGTTAATGAGGGTGGTCAACGTAAGGTCAACAGTTGAATTAAGTGTATTTCGCTGAAATCATTTGAGGAGGTATTGCAAAATGCGAAGCACTGATTAAGGCCATCATGTCAGACACAACTGAGATTGACATCCTGGAAATACTTAGAATATAATTAGGATGCTAACGATATCGAAATGACCTAAGAATGGAGCCATACTGCATGTCTCAATCGATCCTTTACTTGAAAAGAACTTATATTATTATGCGCAAAGAGCTTGACGTGCGGTTAAGTACATTTAATCTGACGACTTCGCAATTCGAGATCCTGGGCTATTTGGCTCAATCCGGAGGGTTGGAGCAGCAGAAGCTCCAGCATCATAGCGGAATTACATCCGCGACGTTGACCGGAATATTAGATAAGCTGGAGGCTCGGTCATACATCTCCCGTAAGCCTAGCCATACGGACGGAAGGGCTAACGTTGTGACGCTCACGCAGCAGGGCAACGAGGTGTTCGGTAAGCTGGTAGATCTTATTCTGGAATTCGAGAACGAGATGCTTAAAGGGTTCACGCAAGCCGAGAGAGATTTGCTGGGACAGTGGCTGCAACGAGTAGCGAAGAATCTAGGGGATAAGGAATATTATTAATAGGGCTCCTAGCCTTCACTAATAGCTAGCATCCTAACGATCGGAGAGGAGGTGAGTGCAATGGTGCGTATTAAAGGGCGAAGATGAAAAACGTTTGTTTTATAGCTAGGATCCTAACTAATTTTTGGGGGGTTAATATGCGAATCGTAGTTACGGGAGGAACAAGCGGAATCGGTTACGGGACGGCGCGCTTGGCCGCGGAACGCGGTTGGAAGGTGACGATCGTCGGTCGAAATCGAACTCAAGGCGCCAAGATTGCCGCCGAACTAGGGGTAGACTACCTCCATGCAGATCTGTCCAAGATGTCGGATGTACGTCGATTAGCGGAACAACTAGAAGGACCGATTAATGCGTTAGCGCTGTGTGCGGGAGGAATATCTACCGACAAGGAGGTCCGGCTGACCAATGAGGGCTTGGAGACGACATTCGCAACAAACTATTTGAGTAAATTCGCGTTATCGGAGATGCTTCTTCAGCAGAACAAAATCGTACCCGACGGATGCATCGTGATGGTAGGCGGCAATGGCGTCCACAACAATGCATCAACCGTTTGGGCTGAACCTCAAGCCGGTTTAAAAGCCGCGATGAAGGCAGCGTTAGCGGTCGATCTCTATGCTTCCGAGCTCGCCAAGCGATATCCGCGGTTGCGCGTGCATACTTGCTATCCGGGTATGGTTCGAACGAATCTTTTCCAAGAGGCGCCATTGTTGTTCCGATTGTTGTCTCGAATATTCGGCCAGCCGATAGCCAAAGGTAGCGCTTATCTAGGCCGGCTGATCTTGGAGAAACATTCGGGGGTGCATTGGAAACAGGATCGCCCCATGCGTTTCCGCGTTTCTTTACCCGAAGGCCAAGAAGCCGAAGCGCTATGGGCATATAGTCGACAATATATCTGACCACATAACAAGGGGGGTTAAGCATGCGCTATAAAGCAGGTTGGCTGGTGCCAAATCATATTTTGGCGTTAACGCATTTTGAACCGGTGGTAACAATGGAGGATTTCCGGGATATTGCTACGGATGCGCACATGGCATTGCAAGAGGCGACGCAGCCCTTTCACCTTCTGATTGATAATCGGTTTATCGTCGAAAAGACGGTCGTCAATCTAGATTCGATGTTGAAAGCTCTGCCGATCCTCGAACATACGCACTTGCGATGGATTGTTGTTGTGCTGCCCGAAGCCGTTAAAGAGACTGCGGCAGTTAGACAAGTTCAGCGGCATGGGTCGATTCAATTAAAATTCGTAGACAGTCTGACTTCCTCATTCCAGCATCTCGCCCGTGAGGACGACCGTATAGACGGGGTGGCTGGCATGGAATTGAGTTGGAGCGATTGGATCTCATACGACGAAAACCCAATCGCGACGGGTGAAGAGGGTAATGTGTAAGGCCGCGTCGGACGCGGTTTTGGGGGCTGTTACAGGTTGCCGGGAGGCGGGCTGTTGCGAGCCCTTTTTGAGCTTCTCTGCAAACAACTTGCAAACAAGACGATGGAAAGTTGGGCACATTGACAGCATGCTGTCAAATTGTTATGATGCATTCATGAATACAATAGACAAACCAGAGGACCCCTTAAGCAGATTTTCACTGAGTATTTTCCACATTAACGGGTTACTAATGCGTTCCGGGGACATTATCACGCGTTCAATTGATCAAAGCAGTGCCAGGTGGCAGGTCCTTGGTCGCATTGGATATAAACCCCAAACAGTGGCGAGGATCGCTCGTGATATGGGACATGCACGTCAGAGCGTGCAACGTGTTGCAGACTTATTAGTAAATGAAGGCCTGGCTATCTATAAGGACCATCAGACCGATCGACGCACAAAGCTGGTTGAAATTACTCCGAGAGGTGCAGAAGTGCTGGGTGCTATCTACGAGCAATATGCCGAATGGAACCAGCATCTAATTACCAAACTCGACCCAGAGCAATTGGATAAGATAGCAGGTGCTCTTGAGAATGTCGGGCGAATTCTGGAGAAGGAGGTAAACTTCTTTAGCAGTGGGAATTGGCAAAGCATTAATACTGGAGAAAAAGATGATAATGAGAATAAGTGATTGTTGATGATTAAAAGGAGTCGTAAATTTAAATCAATTATTGGAGGTATAGCAGCATGCAGCATTTATTTATTTGGGTCGAAATTCCCGCGGGTAACATGGAACGAGCCAAAACGTTTTACGAGCAGATTTTTAAGATTGAAATGCCAAATATGCAGATGGGGGATAGTCATTATGCGTTTTTCCCTGTTCAGGAGCAGTTAAATGGGGGCGCTCTGGTTCAGGGCCCGAATCACAAGCCAGCAGTAGATGGCGTCACTGTATATCTGGACGGAAGCCCCGATCTAGCGACAATTCTGTCACGAGTTAACGAGGCAGGTGGAAAGGTGATCATGGAAAAAACGTATAATGGCAATGCTGGCTATGTGGGGATGTTTATAGATTCTGAGGGAAATCGCATCGGACTACAGCATTTGTGAAAACTATATACAATCAATTGCATACCGCGGAAATACTGAACCGTATCGAGAATTTAAGTCCAAATTCAGAACCACAATGGGGAACAATGAATGTTGCTCAAATGTTAGCTCACTGCTCATCGTTTCAAGACATCGCAATGGGAAATTCCTTTCCCCCTAGAGATTGGATAGGAAAGTTAATCGGAAGGTTTGTGAAACCTATTGTTTATAATGACAAGCCGGCACCACACAATATGTCAACACTTCCGACCATACGTATTGCAGATGACAGAGATTTTGAGACAGAAAAAGAGAGACTGAAACAAAAGATTTTAACTTTCCAAAGTAACGGTCCGGAGAAATGTTCAGACCATCCACATCCTTTTTTCGGAAAACTCACTCCTGAGCAATGGGGTAAAGGAATTTATAAGCATCTAGACCATCATTTAAGGCAATTTGGTGTTTAGTATTTTTCGCAATGATTAATAATTGTTCAACGGAGCAAACAACCTGCCAACAATCATTCAACAGCGTTCAAGCAGTCCCCGCCCGTCCATCCATCCCTCCGGGTGCTCAATCTGCAATTGGGGGCTCAGCACAAGCACTCCATACATGTGGAGTGCTGAGTGTCGATGGCGAGAACGCAGTGATAGATCCCCATTTACCTGATTTGATAAACTCAAGCGCAATGCCGCTTGAGTATTTTTAATTTTTATGCCGGGTAACTTTCTTGGCCCATTATACCATCAGGTTACTAGATCCGTAAGAATGACTGAAGCTCACTTCTGCTTATCATCATAATACTCGACAAGGAAATGTTGAAATTCGCGCGCAGCTTCAGATAGATATCGCGTTTCATTCCATGATACGAAAAAGGCGTGTTTGTTATCCGTGCCTTCGATAGGCAGCAAGGTATATTGCGTTACTTCATTCCATTTGCATCCCGGGACGAATGCAATCCCTAGACCTGCCTGTACCAGACTGCGCAAAGCGGCGGGCTCATCCACCTCACAGATGATGGTCCGCTGAATTCCCGCTCTGCGACTGATCTCGTCATTGACTTGGCGAAACGGATGTCCGATCTTGTATTCGATGAATGGGTCGTCTGCTACCTGCTCCAATGTAATGCTGCTATGATTCTCCAACCGGTGCCCGTGTGGCACAGCCAGGAAGACCTCTGTCTGGAGAACGGGAAATTCACGAATGCCCGGCTTGTGAAGAGATATCGGTCCAAACCCGAGATCTGTAATGCCCTGCTCCAAAAGCTCCCCAATGCTATGCGTCTCGGCAGGTGCAATCTGATTAATGCGGAAGCTTACATCCGGGAATTTCTCGCGAAAAGCCGCTACAGAAGGCGAGAGACAGATTAATGTGTTCGTAGCGATGCTGACAATCCCCCGATCTAGCCCCGCCAATTCTATCACTTCTTTCTTTCCTTCTTCCAGTAAGGATAAAGCGGATTCGACTTTGGATAGAAAGGCTTTGCCGAATGTGTTAAGACGAATTTGCCTGGCTGTTCGATCAAACAGCGGGACGCCCAGGTCCTCCTCCAGTCTGGAAATCGTCCTGCTGAGAGCAGGCTGTGCAATATGAAGCTGTTCAGCCGCCCTGGTCACATGCTCCAATCTGGCAACTGTGCGGAAATATTTTAATTGAAGAAGCTCCAATGGAATCGCCCCTTTTCCATATATGTAATGTAATGAATAGCTGGAGAAATATACATATCCTATATTATCCTTTACCTATAATCGATTGTAAAATAAAGGGTAACCAAAGGATAGGGGGACATTCCACGTAAACCGATAAATTGATCTATATACTTGCACTCACCAAGGCATTATCTTCCATAACCACGATCATATTCAAAATTGTACTGCCGAAAATGGCGAAGAGTTCCGGTTTTCTTACTCGCAATCTATTCGCTTATTTATGCGTTCGGTTCCGCGTGTACGGTAAATAGGCCGATCACTTCAAGTTAAAAGGCGTGATCACATATGGGCTGGGAATATAAATTGAAATTAAAAATGGAGGCTGATCTTATGGGGGGTATAGAAGGAAAGGATTACCCAGAATTATTCGATGAGGAAATAAGGCCGTTTTCTATCGAGATTCCGCAAGGTGAGCTCGACGACCTTCGGGACCGGCTAGCCCGAACCCGTTGGCCGGACGAATTGGCAGAAGAAGGATGGAGTTACGGTGTGCCGCTCGATTATCTCAGGAAGCTGGCGGACTATTGGCGCATCTCGTACGATTGGCGCAAACAGGAAGCTTGGTTAAACGGCTTTCCGCAGTATACTATATCGATCGATGGGGCGAACATTCATTTCCTGCACGTCCGTTCTCCGGAGCGGGAGGCGCTGCCGCTTATTCTCACCCACGGCTGGCCGGGCTCGATCATCGAGTTCCTCGACATGATTGGACCGCTTGTTGACCCGAGGTCTCATGGCGGCGATCCGGCCGACGCCTTTCATTTGGTCATCCCGTCGATCCCCGGCTTCGGTTTTTCAGGTCCTACTCAGGAGTCGGGGTGGAACGTAAAAAGGGTCGCCCGCGCTTGGGCGGAGCTAATGAGACGGCTGGGTTATAAACGATATGGTGCTCAGGGTGGCGATTGGGGGGCATTCATTTCCAGGGCATTGGCCGAAGTGGACCACGAGCATATGTGTGGCGTGCATTTGAACTATTTGCATACAATTCCAGCCGATGATTTCGATCCGAACGAACTGTCCCAGGAAGAGCGAGACAGGCTTGAGCGGTCTCAGCGCTACCGGTCTGCTCCTGCAGGGTACATGAGACTGCAGGCGACCCGGCCGCAGACGTTGTCCTATGCGCTCACCGACTCTCCGGTCGGGCAGCTGGCATGGATCGTTGAAAAATTCTGGGAATGGACCGATCCGGCTTGTCGGGTGGATGACGATCGAATTCTAACCAATGTGATGCTGTATTGGTTAACGGGCACCGCGGGATCGTCAGCCCGTCTATACTACGAGAATTTCAAATCGAAAGGTGTTTTGAACCCGTGTCCTGTCCCTATGGGCATGGCGGTGCTTCCTTACGAATTGGCTTTGCCCGTGCGTTCGCTTGCGGAGCGCGAACACTCCGTCGTGCACTGGACCGAATTTAACCATGGGGGTCATTTTGCCGCTATGGAGGTCCCTAATCTGATGGTTCAAGACTTGAAGATCTTCTTCAGACAATTTCGAAGGTAGTCGGAGTAAACGATTTGACGAGCATCGCGTGCATGGGCATGGGAAAATTTTCGCTCCTCTCAAAATGGATGCAAAAAAGCCGCCAAAGCTGCGGCGGCGATGATCGGTTAGCCGATCTCAAGTGGGTCATTTCTATGGAATTTGGGGGCTCTTGCCGGCATAAAAGAGCAAGTAATCCCTCACATGCTTGCTCCAATAAGTGTCGTCGTGACCGCCTGGGTTTAGGTGAAATTCCGAGCTCACGTTTCGGCTTCGAAGTTTGGTGTCGAGCGCAGCTGCGCCTTGGTAAAACTTATAATGGTCTTGATCTCCCGAATCCAGATAGATTGACATACTAGACAAATCTGCTGTATCTGCCAGCAAATAAGGGTCGCTTTGCTTGCGAATCTCTTCCGTCGGATAGATCCAGTCTTTCAAGCCGCTCGTGTCTGCCCAATAGTCCATCCATACAGCCGGGCTATGCCCGCCTACTTTTCCGAAAAGCTCAGGATGCGAAAACGCATTGTGCAGTGCAACCCATCCGCCCATGGATAGGCCGCCGATATACCGGCCATTCTTGGTGGCCAGTGTGCTGAAATTACCATCTACGTATTGAATGAGGTCCTTAACAATATAGTCGCTATAGTTTCCGTAATTGGAATTGAAGCCATAGCTGTTATCGATCTCGGGCGATACGATAATCAGGGGAGTGATCTTCCCTTCCCGAATTAATTCGTCCGCAGCTTTATCGATGCCAAGCGCAGGAATCCAAGAATCTTCATCCCCTCCATATCCGTGATACAGGTAAAGCACAGGGTATTTCTTCGTCGCTGCGTAATCCGGAGGCAAATAAATATTGAATCTCATATCCTTGCTAAGCGAATCGCTATAAAAAGTTACCTTCTGCACGTTCGGAGCCGAGGACACAACCTCCGAACGAATGGAGGCGCTGATGGCAACCGCTGTACTCCCCGACGCGCTCGTCGCCTCGGGCTGATTATCTTTGGCGCAACCCGTCGCTATTGCACAAGCAAGGAAACCGAATGCAAATAATATACCGCTTAATTTCAATTGCAACTCCTGCCTCTCTATTATTACTCGATAATCTAAGCATACAATAAATACAAAAAGTGGAAAATCCCCTTTCTGATTCATTCTAAACCCTTTGCTCCACAGCAGCTGCAACCTACATTATTATTCGAGCGTCTGACTGCAGGTGAAACATAAAATCAACGGGATTCCAGAAGCATTATTGGCAATATTTAACCACAAGAGACTCACAAACCAATTTTAATATGTTAACCTATGCTCATATTCGTTCATCATGGAGGCGCCTATGAAGATGCTGATCGTAGAGGATGATATTGCGATATCATATACGATTGCGAGGGTTATGCGGGATGAAGGGCATGAGGTTACGGAGTGTCATAACGGAGAAGAGGGCTTGCATCACGCATTGTACGGCGAGTTCGATTTAATTATTCTGGATATTATGCTGCCCAAGTTGGATGGATTTACGCTCATCCAAGAATTGAGGAAGCAAAGAGTGGATACCCCGATTCTTTGTCTGACGGCAAAAGATGGATTGAACGACCGGGTAAAGGGGTTAACGATCGGAGCGGACGATTATGTGGTGAAGCCATTCGAGATTCCAGAACTGATCGTCAGGGTAAAAGTACTGCTGCGCCGCTATGGCAAGGTTAATCAAAAAGAGCAGATTAGCTACGGCCCAATTGCTATTCAAGTCAGAAGCCGTGCGATAACGGTTAGAGGAGAAGAGCTGAATCTAACGGAGAAGGAATATGAGCTGCTTGAGTACCTGCTCATGAATAAAGAGCAGATCGTGACGAAGGATCAAATCTATAACCGGATTTGGGGGCTCGATTCGGAAGCGGGAATCGACATCGTCGAGCTTTATGTCCATTACCTTCGAAAGAAGCTATCTCTCTGGGATGCAAATCATTTTATCCAAACCGTAAGAGGCTTGGGCTACAGACTTAGAATAAACGAATAGTTGTTCAAAGGAAAATCAAAGGTTCATCCGCTATATTCTCCTAAAACACATATAAAGGGGATATAAGCTATGAGCCTTTTACCACAGGTAACTAAGAAAAAACGTCTGGCTCTTCTATTGGCTGTGGGATTTCTCGTATTGCTGATTGCAGGTGGTTTGGTATGGCGGACCCAACACCAGCCAGAGAGTTTCGACGCATTAGTTCAGAAGTTGGCGGTGGATACGCTTAAGGAAGACCCAGAGACACAGCTCTTTTTTGGTGTCGAAAATGAGAAGGGAATCCAATGGGATCCCACTAAGCTTACGGACCTGTCGGATGCCGATTACGAACAATTAAACGAAGAGAGCAACGATCTTCTTGAAAAATTGAATGACTACGATGCTGCCAAGCTTTCCCCGGAAGACAAACTCACTTATGATATCCTCAAATGGGACCTAAGCGTAGCTCAACCATTAATTAAATATTGGAACCTGAATACGAATGATTATCTTTCCCTAACCATTTTCCCGCCGTACTTTGCGAATAACTATCCGATTCGTAACCAAGCAGATGCAGAGAATTATATAGTTGCGCTGAACGGGTTTTCGGACAAAGTTGCGCATATTATAGGCAGAATTCAAGACAGACGGGAGAAAGGCATCGTTCCTGCTTCTGAATTTCTGAAGGAAATGCTTACGAGTTATGAGAATTTGCGAAGCACGCAACCGGAAGAAACGATTCTGTATAGTTTATTTGCAGAGAAATTAGCCGCGTTAAAACTCGATCCGTCCGAAGAAGGGAAGCTGGAACAAGAGCTAGCACAAACCTTAGCCGATCATGTACTGGCTTCATACGGCAAACTTGCCGATGTCATCAAAAACGATCTTATGAAGCAAGCCCCCGTGGGTCAAGGGATTTGGATTCAGCCAGGCGGCAACGAATATTATAACGCAAGGCTTAAACTTGCCATAAGTACGGACCTCAGTCCCCAGGAAGTCCACGAAATCGCCAAACGCAAGGTAGAGGAAATCGTAAAGGAGCTGAGAAGTGGAGCTCTGGGGCAAGCACAGACTGCGGCTGCAACCAAACTCCTAACCGGTGATAAATTGCTACAAGCGTTAAACAGCAGTTTGTCGGATGCAACGCCTTACTTATCCGATTGGTTTGAAGAGGAGTTCATCCCGGACCATCCCGTGGATGTGCGGGCATATTCGGCTCTGTTCGCATCGGCAGGCGGGATGTATATTCCCTTATCTATAGATGGCGATAGGGACGGGAGATTTGTCATTCCACTCGAAAACCCGACATCCGAAGAAATGGTTAAAATGCTAGCGTTGCATGAGGGTATTCCGGGGCACCATTTTCAATTCTCAATCCAATATGATTCGCCGACCATTCCATTAATCCGCAAAATAACGATGTCATCTGGGTACGTAGAGGGATGGGCGGTCTATATGGAAAGCTTATGTGCGGAGAAGGGTTTGCTAGATCGGAACACGGTCCTAAATCGGTTGCTTGCCAACTCCCTAGGCACCGTGATAGATACGGGTATCCATGGGCTGAAATGGACAAGAGAACAAGCTAATGAGTATCTGGTAAGCGTCATCGGCACGACGAGCGATGCCTTGATCGACAGTGTCATTGCATATCCAGGGCTTAACGCGAGCTATGCGATTGGATCCGAACAATTCAAATCTCTTCGAGAGAAGGCGGAAAGCGAACTCGGAGAACGCTTCGATATCAAGGCGTTTCATTCCGTTCTTCTGCGAAACGGTAATATGCCGTTCCCGGTCTTGGAGCAGCAAGTGAATCAATACATCAAATCTGCTAAATAAAAGGGAGAGCAAACCCCAGTATGATCAAACGCACGTTAGTACGGATGACAATATGGAACAGCGCGATCGTATTTAGCGTGTTCGTCATACTGGGGGGAGTGTTATATGGGCTGGCCCGGTATAAGATTTACTCCGACATCGATCGTCAACTGGTGTTCAATATAGATCACATGCAGCTAGTCACTCTGATTACCGGGGAGCAAGTCATTAACATCGATTCGAAAGAACCGGAACGGTTCCTCTTGAATTATTATTGGGATTCTAACAATACCTTGATTGGACGCGTTTATTATAAAGAGCCCTATATCTCAATGAGTTGGAGACTTCTTGAAAAACAAAATCATACGGGACCCGAGTCGATACAATTCGGTAATAATACCTATCGGTTCGTAAGCAGACCTTATCAGGGCAACTTGCCAGAAATAGAGAAGCTGTCGAATGTGCCCTTGAAATCCGTTCAGATGTTTACGGAAATTACGACCGAGGTGCACTATTTGAATCGGTTGTTATGGAGTATGGGTATCGGAATAGGGATCGGTGCATTATTGTCCATTATCTTGGGTTACGCATTGGCTAGACGGGCACTCATTCCGATTCAGAAGGCTTGGGACAAGCAACAACAATTCGTTGCAGATGCCTCTCACGAGTTGAGGAGTCCGCTTTCCGTCGTCCGAGGGCAGACGCAATTATTGTTGCGCCATCCCGATCATACGATCGAAGAAGAAAGTGTTCCAATTTCAGCCATTCTGAAAGAAACCAAAAGAATGAGCAACATGGTAGACGGGTTGCTTCTTCTGGCAAGAGGTGATTCCCATGAGGAAGTCATCTCATGCAATCCTGTGCGAGTTGACGGGATTATTAAGGAGATTGCCAAAAATATTGAGCCGATAATGGAATACAAGCAGCTGCGGTTACAGCTCCGAGTTGAAGGCGAGGATTTCCTTATTAATGGAGATGAGGATCGACTCATGCAGTTGTTCATGATTTTAATGGACAATGCCATTAAATTTACGCAGGAGCATGGACGAATCGATCTAGAGTGCATTAGGCAAGGGAAATCGGTTCTTTTAATCGTCAAGGATAATGGAGCGGGGATTCCGGAACTCGAATTACCACTCATATTTAATCGTTTCTACAAGGGGGATTCCGCTAGAAATAGAGGGGATCATGGAGCTGGCTTAGGGCTATCGATCGCACGCTGGATCATCGACCAACATCAGGGTTCTATCCGCATTAGCAGCGAGGTAGGGCGTGGTACGACGGTTTCGATTCGTTTTCCGGTGATTGGATTTCGTATAGCGACAACCCCATCGCCACCGGGAATGAGGAACATCCGAGCAAGGCATAACAGTATCTGAACGAGCAAAGTCAACAAAGATTGAAAATGTGCGAATCATTCAACAAGCTCGGCGCGCACGGAAAGAGGTGACGAACGAATTCGCCACCTCTTATCCCTTATTTATACTGCTCTTTCACCTCAACTAAAACGCCAAGCGCATTTGATGTGTCGAAGTATTCATACGCCTCATAGCCTTTTTCTTGTTTAAACAGGGATTCAAAGCCTGCATTCTTCATCGTTTCTTCGTCATTTTCTAAAGGTCCGTCCGACAACAAACAAATGGAGCATATCGACGTGCCATGTTCCTTTAACCAAGCTGCCCAGGGGTCATTATTTCCGAGAGGCTGGATAATTTCAAACCAGAAGTTATCGCTGAACACACTCTCTACCTTCATTGGGGTATCCGTGATGTCGGCACCTTTATACTTTGTATAAGGTGATCTCACCTCTTTATGCTCCGCATGAAGCCCTGCAGGCTCTTTCCCTGTGCCTAGCAAAGTTTTATAGGCGGATACTGTTTTTTCAAGATTGTCTGTTACGACAATAACTTTAATGATTTTCGTAGATGATAATGTCATTTTTATCTCCCTTTATATGATCAATTTTTCTTTATTCGATTATCGATTGGTGAAACCGCCGTCGGCAATAATTTCAGCACCTGTCACATAAGAAGATTCGTCGGACGCTAAGAACAAGGCAACCGCCGCAATCTCGCTAGGCTTTCCGATATGCCCGATGGGGAGCTGAGAAACGATATGGCTTCGTAGTTCTTCATCGCCGTGTATGAAATTCGTAAACGCCTTTGTCTCCGTTGGACCAGGACTTATAGCATTTGCTCTAATCCCCTTCTCTGCAAGCTCTCCTGTGAACGAACGCGCCATAGACCTGACCGCTGCTTTCGCCGCATTATAGATAATGGCGTTCTTCCCGCCTTGAAAACCTGCGATGGACGATATTAGAACAATTGAAGATTTATCGGACATATAAGGAAGTAACTTCTGCACCGTGAAAAATGCCGAAAAAACATTAAGGTTCATGGTCAAATGAAACTGCTCAGGCGTGACTTCTGAAATCGGGCTTTGCGGTCCGTTACCGACAATCGGTAGAACGGCCTTCAATTTGCGGCCTGTTTTTTTAACGGATTCCGCTATTTTTTCTAAATCATTCACGTTGGTGGCATCAACCTTGAGAATGTCAACGACCTGACTGTTTCCCTCGTATACTTTCTTTGCGTTTTCGATATTGTGATCAGCCACAATTAAATCGGCGCCTTCGCTTATGAAACGTTCTGCGATCGCTCTGCCGATTCCATTCGCTGCACCCGTGACAACGACCAATTCTTTATCCAATAATTTTCTCATTCAAAATCCTCGCCATCATATTTGAAATCAAGCTGTCTTCTCATTTCATCCATAATTTTCATCACGGATAATGTGTCTTCCCAAGGCATAACTGAAGATTCAACCTTGCCTTCTATAAGACACCTTTGCACCTCGGCAGCTTCGAAATGCATGCCGAATAGCCCGTCGCGGCCAGCTTCGTAATGTTCATGCGTTTTTGATAGATACTCCAATGTCGAACCGTCATTATAGTAAACAGTGAAGTCCGACGGCCTGTAAAATTGCCGTTGAATTTCGATTCTCCCTTTGGTTCCGCAGATTGCGGCGGTGACAGGAGATGACGCGAGCGAGCCAAAAGCTAGCAACGCAAGTGCGCCTTTGCCATTGCCATATTCGAAAATGGCAGCATCGTTGGAGTCTACGCCTGTTGGCGTCGCGGAGCCGGCAGCGATTATTCTCGTTGGGTTTCCGAGCAGAAACTGCACGAAGGAAATCGGATATACGCCCAAGTCTAGAAGAGCTCCGCCTGCAAGCTCGGGTGCATACAAGCGATGTTTAGGATCAAATGGAAAGCAAACCCCATGGTCGGCGATGATCTGAACAATGTCCCCTATTTCGCCCCGATCAATCAATTCTTTGACTTTGATGATATGCGGCAGAAATCGTGTCCAATACGCCTCCATAACGAATAGATTTTTCTCTTTTGCCAAATCTATAATTTCCTTCGCCTGCTTATAATTTTGCGTAAATGCCTTCTCGACTAGAATAGGCTTATCGTGTTGCAAGCACTTCATCGCCCACTCATGGTGCTGTGCATGTGGAGTCGCAATATAAATCACATCAATGTCAGGATCTCTCATCAGCTCTTCATAAGAACCGTACGCTTTGTCTATTGACGGAAACTCGTGTTGAAACGCTATTGCTTTTATTAAGTCACGCGAACCAACGGCAGCAATGTTTCCGCCGGCTTTGATCACTTGCGCGGCAAAACAGCTTGCGATCCAGCCAGAACCAAGGATCCCCCACCTATGCGTATTAGGCATTTTTTCGTCTAGCTGAACAGGATAAGACCTAGCCGGCAAAAATTCTTTTTTTACGTTTTCCATAGGTTACAAAAACCCTTCCTGTAAAAAAGTTTCCTTAAACACGATTTATGCCGCTGTAATCAAGCATCTCTTTCGCCGAGCGACCAATTTTCAGCACTGTTTTCAACAACGCAAACCAAAATATCATCGCGCCTGATTCCAATGTCGACTAGCCTCTTTGTTAGTTCTTTATATGTTTTTTTCTTTTGCTCAAGCGAAAACATACGAACCATTGTAATTCTAATAATGATCAAATCTTGTCTATCGCGATTGTCATAAGTCGGCGAAAAAATAATCTCCCCCTCATCATGCGGTCTAAACACCTGGAATAGATCGGTCGTATCCATACCTAGACCCGCGACCAACGAATGATGAATGGCATTTGATATTTCTTTTCCTTTATCCGCAAACACCGACCTCATTAAGTCAACTTGAATCAACGGCATCATGATCCCCTGCTTTTCACTAGTAATCTGCTTTTGTTTCGATTATTTTATGGCACCGGCACTCATGCCTTTTTCAAAACTCTTCTGCATGAACAAATAAACAATGATAACGGGAATAGCGGTGAGTACGGCTGCCGCTAAGATCTTCGTCTGATCATTCGTAAACTCGCCTTGGAAGTATTGCGGAAGCAGCGTTACCGTCTGCATATCCGGGCTTTGCAAGAACAATAGCGGCAGGAGATAGGTGTTCCATGAGTTGATGAGCGTCAAAACAATAATCGATGCCGCAATTGGCCTTGTAAGTGGAAGGATGACATACCAGAATGTCGAAAAAACACTCGCACCGTCAATTCTTGCTGCCTCCATTAACTGGCTAGGAATGCCGCTGTTAAAATTTCTAGCAAGCAGAATGGTAAATGGCAGTTGCAATGCTGCAGTAGGTAAAATGACAGCCCAAAAGGTGTTAAACATATGCAACTTTTGAAACGTTACGAACAATGGAGATAACAAAATGACTTCAGGTAAAGTTAACGCAACAAGAATCAACCAGAAGAACACTTCTTTACCGAATATGCGTAATTTCGCGAAACCGAAGCCGGCTGTCATACTGAATATATAAACCAGCAAAATGACGCCAGTCGATATGATGAGCGAGTTTCTAAAATAGACTAGAACGACGCCCGTGTCCCAAACCGCCTTATAATTTAAAAATCCCGTTCCGCCGATAGAGCCAAGAAACATTTGAACAAGCGGAATCGCATAAGGTATCGTTAGTATAAGTAGAACGATTTGCAATACGACTTTGCTTTTTAAACTTCTCGTTTCGAACATCTCATTTCTCGCCTCCTTTATTAGCTCTATTTATAAGTATTGCACAGCAGATTGCGAGTAGAAGGAGCATGACGGATATTGCAGCCGCATAGCCAAGATGAGACTGCCTTATTCCCTGTTTGAAAATATACGTCCCTAAAAATTCCGTTGCGTGATTCGGCCCGCCGGTCGTAATCAGATAAGGAACATCAAATGTTTTCAAAGAACCTATGATCCCAAGCATGGCAAGAGAAACCGTCGTGCTTTTGCAGTTTGGCAATACGATGCTCAATAAAATTCTGAACTTACCTGCTCCATCTAAGTGCGACGCTTCAAGCATTTCTTTATCGATTTGGCTCATCGCCGCATAATATAGAATGAAACTCATTCCCGTGAACTGCCAAATCGTAACCATCATGAGAATGAAAAGCGCCGAATCCGGTCTTGCCAACCAATCAACGGTTATGCCTAAATGAAGCGTGTCGAATAGATCCTGCAGCATTCCCTGAGGCGAGAATAGCAATCTGAATACCGGTGCCATAGTCGCGGGCGCTAAGATCGTCGGTATAAAAATCAAGCACTTGTGCAATGTCGCCAACTTTACGTTTGAATGCAAAATGGCGGCAAATATAAAGCCTAAAAAGTTTTGAATTAAAAAGGTAACTAGGAAAAAAACAACCGTGTTTTTGATCGCTTTCCAGAAAATCCAGTCAGAAAGCGCTTTATCATAATTGCTCATCCCTACAGTTGTCTGAATGGGATCAAGCCCATTCCAATCTAAAGTAGACAATTTGAACGTATAAAATATCGAATAATAGATAAGCCCCGCAACAAAAACAAATGCTGGAAGAATCCACGGAAGTCCGTTCATCATCGTGGATCTCGATGTATTTTTCTTCTCCATGTTTACAGGTCTCCTAAACTCTAAATAATAGGGGCGCTAGCATAACTAGGCCCCTATCAGAATATGATCCCCTACTCGCTATCCGCTTGAGTCTTTGCAAGCTGAGCAGCGCCGTTGGAAGGAGTGATCGTTCCTCCTGCCACGCCGGCCAATACATCCGTCAACGCTTGGTTCATATCTGCGTTTATTCCTCCAAAACGAGGGTTATCGCCGCTATTCACTGCGTTTTTAAGATATTCTTTGATTGGTTCGTTTTGTTTTTCGGGATTTACGAGTTTTACATTGTCCCAATCCGGAGTTGCCGATTTTAGAGAAGGAACGACGTTTAAGGAATCCGCAATGATCTGTTGACCGCTCTGAGAGGTTCCAAGCCAAACAGCAAACGTAGTTGCAGCTTTAATATTGTTCGATTTGGCAGACACTGCAGTTGAATAGTCTAAATCGCCGAACATAGATCCCGTATTTCCTGTTCCTGCAATGTCGGGGAATTGAATTGGAATCATTGTGAACGGCTCTTCTTTGGAAGCTGCGGACTCAATAGCAGACTTCATCGCGTCTGGCAAAGCGTTAGATGTATACCAAGAGCCCATCATAACCATAGCAGCCTTCTGAGACATAAATAAATTGTTTGCCTCTGGATATTGTTGAAGACCAAGAGCACCCTTTTGCATAATTCCGTCATCGAACAACCCTTTCCATAGCTCTAATGCTTTGACGATCGAATCATCATCCCATTGAACTTCGCCTCTGGTTGCTTTCGTGAAATTACCAGGACTTACATTGTCAGCGATTGCATGAAAAGTATCGATGTTAAACGCACCTTGACCTGCTCCTTGCACAAAACCATAGATACCGTTTTTTTCGAAAATCTCGCAAGCTTTTTTCCACTCGTCAAGATTAGTAGGAATTTTTACGTTATATTTATCGAATAGATCTTGGTTGATCCACAGATTTCCAGAATATACCGTTCCGACGCCTAGTGCTTTCAACTGACCGTTGACAGTCATTGTGGTGATTGATGCCTCGTTGAGCTTGTCTTTATAGTCATCGCCTAACGCCTTTTTGACAGCGTCAGTCAAGTCAATGGCTTGCCCTCCGAAAACTTGGATGCCGCCATTTCCCGAACCCGCCGAAACCTCGAAAGCGTCGACGCCCTTGCCGTTTGCCAAAGCCGGCTTGAGAGCCGCGTCATAAGCGTCAATCGATGTTTGTTTCCATGTAACTTTGATGTCCGGATATTCTTTGTTAAATTCCGCAATGTATTTTTCATTCGTTGGGGAACCGGGCGTCCATCCCCACCACACGACTTCGCCTTTCATTTCAGATGAAGTATCTTCTGTCTTTTTACTGCTGCCACATCCTGTTAGCACAGCTGTCATCATTAGCATTAAAGCAAGTAAGCCGACAACTACCACTTTTGTTTTTTTCATTGTATTTCCCCCTTTTCATAATATACTTGCTATTAATGAACGCTTAGAGCGTCATTAGTGACTTTATGTACGCGACACTATTCAAATATTGTTCATCTGTATGAAGATGCTCTATGATAAACGGCATATTTTCATCAAAGGATAATCCTTTTTCGATTAGGTGCTTGGTATTTATTCCCCCGTTTTCGGCACTGGTTTCCCTAAAGAACAGCGTATATTCGTCCTCCATCTTGACACCTTTCAGATGGCAACTCTTTATATACTTGCCTAGTTTCTCGAAGCATTCGCATATAAATTCCTCATTGAAGAAATACCTTCTTGGTGTCGTTATCCAGTTAAAAATGTCCATATGAACCGCGAATCTATCTCTGCCCACAGACTCAAGCAACTCCAGATATTCGTCTGGTCCGGTCGGGAACATCCATGGCATGGACTCGATTGTAAAGTACGTATTTTTAGGGTTTACCTCATCGATGATCTCCTGAATCGTCTTTACAGCCAGTTCCCACGTTTCCTTCGTGAAATTATCTTTATAAGCACCGTCCCAGCGAGAGCCTCTGGCGCCAATAATATTCACACAACAGCTGGAACCTATCCGATCAGCAAGTTCAAGCTGTCCGACGGCGTACTTAATAGCCTTTTTACGTGCATCTTCATTTAAATCCAATGTATTGCGCCAAACCCCAACCTCTGCGATCACTAGGTTGTTTTTTTGGGCTTCTTTAACATACTCGTCAATAAGTGCATCGTCATTTTCGTAAGAGAGCGGGAAATTTACAGCTCCAAGTCCTAAGGCTTTATGTTTCATAGCCCATTCCTTTGGACTACTGTGGTTTAATGGCGAAGATGTCCCAAGTCTCATCTTACTTTTTGTAACTCTCAAGGATTTCAATGACACATTTTAGATCTGGAGCATCAAAATAATTATATTCACCGCTGCCATCGCCATAAACGCCCCTTTGAACCAGCTTTAAACCAGCGGCTTCAGCACTTGCAGTTGCAGTCTTTGAATCCTTAACTTGAAATGCAATGTGATGAATGCCCTCGCCCTTCTCCTCAAGATAGTTTCTCCATGTTGAAGGTTCATCGTTAGGCTGAATCAGTTCAAGCTGTAGTCCCGGACCGACGTCAAAGAAAGCCATCCAACAATATGCATTTGGAGCGGGTTCGCCCTTAAACTCTGTTCCTGTAACCGCATAGTCACCAATAGGTTGCGTCTCGGGAACGTCAACACCTAAAAACTCGGCCCACTTTTTCTTTGTTTCCTCTACATCCTTAACGATTAATCCAACCTGTGCCACCAAATTCGTTCCTAGTACTCCAGACATTTGAAGTCTCCTTTCAGGACTAAAATTCAATTTGTTTTTCTTGTCTATAAATTATCAATTTTACAGGCAACTCGCTCTTTGAAAATTGTTTATTACCTGTGCATATTTTGTTAGAATTTTTTCCCACTGAAAATACTACAACCCGTAAAAACGTTGATACGAGAGCATTTCGTCCGGTATGTATGCGTTTTCATTCTTTTAGCCTATCAAATGTTGCTCTTTTACATCGTAAATGATAGCCTAACCTTATCCAAAACTTCATCAACGTAACTAGGCAGGAGGGGGGCGACTATGCATTTGAATAATTATTTCGAGAGATTGAATTTCAATAATGGGAAGAAAATTAATGTATCAAAAAAAACTGATATCAATTTTTCCGGCAAGATGCATTGGCATCCTTTTATCGAGATCCTTGTAAGCCTTTACGATAATAATGAAGTAACGATTAATTACACCAAACATGTTCTTAAAACGAATGACCTGGTCATTATCTACCCTGGTGACTTGCACTCTTTTGATCATATAGATGAAAACGCTTTTATAATCGTCCAATTCCCTCTTGATTTACTGATGATCATGAGCGATTTTAATACAAACATATCAATCTTTTACCAGTACCATTGCATTAAATATGACCCCTCGAATATTGATGCCGATAGAATGATAATACTAATCAAACAATTGCCCGACCTATATGATTCCGACACTCTTTTTAATGAAGTGCGTATCTATTCGCTTCTTCTGGAGTTTTTTGTAATGCTCGGACGATACTGCGTCAATGCGAAGAAAGAAGGCTTCTCAGGTGATGCAAGCACAGATTATAAGGCTACTAAGTTAATGGCGGAGGCTTGCCTTTACATCTCGCAAAACTGCACTAGCCCCCTTACACTCGACGATGTTTCTCATCACATAGGGGTTAGCAAATACTATTTCTCGCGTATGTTCAATAAATTTACGAATATGACATTTATAGATTTCCTGACTACCGAACGAATCAAGAGGACGGAATCTTTGATTTTGAATCCAAACGCGCGTATAACTGATATTGCATTTGACTCGGGATTTTCAAGCGTCTCTTCGTTTAACCGTTGTTTTAAAAAAATAAAAGGGATTTCCCCTAGCGAATTTAGGGAAACGATGATTGATAACGCATTTCAGAGCCATCCATAAAAGTGGGGTTTAACCGGTTCGACGCGTTCCCATACTGAGTAGTAACTACGATTGGACAGAAATACGAAGTTTTTTATGGTGGGGGGCTTCCGAAGCCAATTCCTCAATTGGAGCGATTGGATTAGCTACAAAGAGAATCCGGTGGCAACTGGCGAGGAATAAGGCCGGAAAAGTTAATAGCGGTATGCAAATTCTAAATACAGAGCTGCTGAGGTATGACTTGATAAGCTCCCCTTCAAGCAGCAGGTTTATTTATTTCACCTGTCTACTTAAAGGGGAGCATATCAATATCACCATGCTCTGTTTTTCAATACGGTTGTTTCTCAATGTGGAGTCATGCCGATTACATAAATGTATCGTCTGAATAGGGACTATATGGGTGTGAGGAACGTACGGGAGTGTTGTGGGACATGAGGAATATCAGTCCATTATAACCACCAGCTACAATCGGCGCAGTAAAGCTTGTCCCACAAGAAGGACCTAGACTTCCATCACCAGTAAGTAATGGTGTCTCAATCGCATGCAGCGCAGGCGGATGCAATACATCAATTATCCGGCAATAACGAACTGACAATTAAAGACAACGTTTGCCTGTATACCGTATGCGCCGATTGTACATCTCCTAAGTGTCCTCCCATGTAAAGATGAATGACGCCATGGAGCGAAGCCCAAAATATACGGATAACTAATTCAGTGTCATACTGGCCGGGAATGAGACCTTGCTTCTGCGCATTGCTGATCACCGTCAATAATTGCCGCATGGCCGTTACGGTACCATTTAGGCTTTCCTCGTCAGGTTTGAAATCTGCGAATGCGCCTCCGAACATCAGTTTATAATAACTGGAGTAACGCTGCCCGAATTGCCAAAAGGCTTCGCCTAAATTGTGCAAATGCTGCTCCGGATCAGCAGCTTGCGGCGTCCCCTCGAATTCGTTAGCGAGAAGCTTACAACCGTCCAGATACAGCTGCTGAGCCAAGCCCTCTTTATTGACAAACAAGTTATAAATGATTTTTGTCGAGCAACCCATTTTCTGCGATACTTTGCGCACAGTAACGGCTTCCGGACCCTCTTCTTGCAAGAGCGTTGCCGCAGCGTCAACAACGAGCTTGCGGAGATTTTCAATATTTTGCAAGCGGACTTCTTGGTAGGTTTTCAACACTCGTGAGTTCGCATTGGAGGAGATATCTTGACCGCTCATAATCATCACCTTCGGTTATCAAGTTTTCGTCAGGAAACAAGGTTTCTGACGCTCTTGCAAGGAATTTTATACAGTTGTTAAGCGGTTGTCAATGAAACGGTAGATGTTCAAGGATATTCAAAGATCATATTGACTTTCTTGAAAAGCCGGGATACAATGAACCCGATCAGAAACACTGTTACCAAATGGCATGATGATTATCAAATTCCTTAAGAACCGGGAGTGACTTCTGTTCATTCGGTAACACTGTTTCTAAATTATAACATAGTATCTAAAGGGAGAGAAGCGATATGACTATTCAAGGTAAATGGGCGCTCATTACAGGAGCTTCTTCCGGTATTGGAGAGCAATTCGCGAGACAACTGGCCAAACAAGGCAGCCATTTAGTACTCGTGGCCCGTTCGAAGAGCAAGCTTGAGAGCTTGGCATCAGAGCTCAGTAAGAGGTATGGCATCAAAACTGAGGTTATCGCTATGGATCTTGCGAAAGAAGGCGCACCCAGCGAGTTATATCAGCAATGTCGACTTTTGAAAGTGGATATCGAACTCCTGGTCAACAATGCAGGCTTTGCTACGCATGGTTTGTTTGAACAAGTGTCAGGCGAGCGTCAACATGAAGAAGTGATGCTCAATGTCGCCGCTGTTGTAGATATGACCCACTTGTTCTTACCGGACATGTTGCACAGAAGCTCAGGTGTAGTTATCAATGTTGCATCAACCGCTGGATTTCAGCCACTTCCCTATATGGCGGTATATGGGGCAACGAAAGCTTTCGTCCTTTCATTTACTCAAGCGTTATGGTTTGAAAACCGCGACCGCGGCATCAAATTCTTCGCACTTTGTCCCGGCGCGACGGACACCAGTTTCTTTAATGTCGTAGGAGCGGAAGAAGCCTCCGTCGGAAAGAAAGACACACCAGAAAGAGTCGTAGAGGTTGCACTTCGCGCGTTGAAGGAAGGGAAAGTGTATGTTGTTCCCGGTGTGCAGAATTATCTCGGGGCGCAGTTATCGCGATTCATTACACGAAAGCAAAGTCTTCGGCTTGTTGGAAGTATGATTCGTCCGCGTGAAGGAAACAGCAGCAATAATAAGAATCCGGGTAATCAATCTGATCTTGCAAGGAGGGCAAATAAATGAAAGCTATACAACTGAGGAAAGCAATATTTCGGTAAAATCGCAGTCCAAATCTAATATTTCGCTAAAATGACAAAGGGGACACACTAATGCCTAATACACAAGTTCGCTCCGTTAAATCTACTGAAGGCGTGAATCGTCCGAAACGCTCACTATGTGCTAGGATATGCAGATGGGGGCTATCGCTGCTCGCGGTGCTCGTTCTAGGATTACTCGTTTTCTTACTTTTACCTTCACCGATCCAACCGGCAAAATGGTCCGCACCGAAGGCTCCCTCTTTTGAGGAAGCGGGTCCGTGGAAACAGAACAACAAACTCAGCTCGGCTCAGCTTGTTACTGATGCTCCTCAATTCCCGGAATTCATTACATTCGATAAAGAAGGGCAGCTATACACTGGAGATTCCAATGGGGAAATTTACAAGGTTGCTTTCGATGCAGAGGGAAACCCGCAAAAGGCGCAATTGTATGCAGACACCAAAGGAACGCCTAATGGGCTTATATTCGATGCCAATGGCAATTTGATCGTTACTGATGTCAAGAAGGGACTGCTATCTATAAACCCATCCGGGAGCATAGAGGTATTGGCCGATCAAGTGGACGGCAAGCCGATCTATTTAGCTAACGAGCTTGATATTGCTAAAGATGGCTCGATTTATTTCTCCGATACTTCGAATTATGGTAGCGTGACCTTCAAAGAAATGGCCGAGAACAAGCCGCATGGACGTTTGCTGAAGTACGATCCAAAGACTAAGCAAACGACTGTCCTGTTAGAAGGCCTTTACTTTGCAAACGGGGTTGCCTTGTCTGCGGATGAAGATTTTGTGCTTGTGGCGGAATCGTATCATTATCAGATAACTAGATACTGGCTGCAGGGTCCAAAGAAGGGGAAATCTGATATTTTTGCGGACAATCTCGCAGGCTTTCCAGACAACATTACGCGTGATGAGCAAGGTCATTTCTGGGTCGGTCTCTTCACGACTCGCATTTCTTTTGTAGATCAGATGCATAGCAACCCTTGGTTAGCCAGTAATATGGCCAAATTACCGCAGTCACTGCTTAGCGGCGCAAGCGCACCGGCGAAGCATGGGCTTGCTGTGGAGCTCAGTCCTCGGGGAGAGCTTATCGGAAGCTGGCATGATCCGGAAGGCAAACTGTATGGCATAACTACGGCTTTAAGCCATAACGGATATTTATATATAGGGACGGCACCTGGAGGTAGCAAGGGCATTTATCGCGTGCCTTTAACAAAATAAGGTTGGAATCCGGGAGGGTGCGAAATGAATCTGGATGATTTGGAGGGGATTTGCGTTACCACGATTCAACCCGGGGCAGTAGCGACGGAATTTTCTCAGGTGGCCGGAAGGAAGAAATTCGTGCGTTTACTTCGAACGTCTTGCCATTACATCCCGATGACGTTGCAGAGGCGGCCCTCTATGCACTGGAGCAGCCTGAGCATGTCAACATTCCAGAACTGACCATTATGCCTTCAAAGCAAGCCCAGCGGTTCACATAATTAACCAAGAAAGTAACGGACTGATGACAAAGCCTTGCGGGCTTCCGAGATAGGATTCGTAGAACTGACCATCTGACGTTTTAACTTGCAACTTCAATCAGGACTGTCGGAAAAGGGCACCCTTCTAAAGGGTGCCCTTTGAGTTCGCCTTACTTATGATAAGGTGAACCGTATCATAAGTAAGGCGTAAAATTGGGTTATGGGCATATATAACAAGGTTGATTGCGAGTGTGAAATATAGAATTGTAGAGTCTCCTGAGATTTTGAGCTTCAGGAGTATTTCTTGTATGATGCCGTAGACGGAAACATCCCCTTTCAGGTACTTGCTGTCATTCTTGAAGGTAGAGTAGAAGAAATCCGTCACAAACTCTTCGTTTGTGTTGTTCTCAATACCATCCTCCTCCATGACTTTCATCTTGTGAACGTAGGAAAAGGCAAGTAAGTCCTCAACGACCCCGAAAATCTGCACGCCAGCAATCGCTCAGCCAAGCTGCTTTTGTTCAGCCTAAATCATCGTACATTTCAGTTGCGGTCTTGTATTGTACGGCAAGGTCTAGGGGGCGGTTGAGGCGCACGTGCCACTGATAGTTGAGCTATCAGATCAAGCGAAAATTGATAGGTTACAACCGTTGACAGTGATAGTTTATTTTACCGACAATTAAACATATTTACCGGCGATGTGACAGGGCAGAACATATGCGCCTTGTTTGTCTTTGCCGAGAACAGGAATAGAGGTGGGATGCGGTACAATGGGAGGTTGGAACAGACGTTGCTGGGCGGCTCTCTCGACGCTTGTCATCCTTGCGTCGTCGGTGTTGTTGTCGGTCTCGGTCGCGTCAGCGGATGAGCACACAACGTTCAAGCAAGGGGATGGGTATGCTGCAGGGAAGTATGATATTCAAGGCGCTCAGCCAACGGCGGATAATTGGGAGCGGCGTTCTCGTTATGCCGCGGTTGCGGGTTCTCCCCCAAAGATGAAGTGGAAGCTGGCAACTGGCGATTGGGCGAGTTCGGCTCCTGTCATTGGCTCTGACGGGACGATCTATGTGAAGGATGAGAATTTTCCGGGCAAACCCAAAGTCTATGCCATTAGACCCGATGGGACTGTAAAGTGGAAATTTGAGGCACAAAGTAATGCTGCCTTTAGCGGTTCTCCGGTCATTGCAGCAGATGGAACGATCTATGTATCCTCTACCCATCTGTATGCGATTAATCCGGAAACGGGCGTGGAGAAGTGGAGGTTTAAGATCGGGCTTCAATTGTCCCCGCCTGCAATTGCTTCGGATGGCACCATCTATGTTGGGTCGAATGATGGGACCCTCTACGCAATCAATCAGACTAACGGAAAACTGAAGTGGTCGGTTGCCCCGTTTGGTGACGAGATCGTCGAGCTTAACCAGGTTACACCTATTGTGGGGAAAGACGGAACAATCTATATGTCTGCAAATTATGAATCCGATGTTGTACACTTCGTGATCGCGATCGATCCCGTTTCCAAGAAGTTGAAGTGGAAATTCAATGTGCTAGTAAGTATGTACGGTTCCCCTGTTATTGGCCCAGACGGTACGATCTACGCAACTTCGGGTGCGGGATATCTGTTCGCGATTCGTCCGAATGGTACCGAGAAATGGAGATTCAATACGGGTGAGTGGATAGGTTCTTCACCTGCCCTCGCTGAGGATGGGACGATCTATACGGGTACAAGCGGTGCCTATGTGTATGCGGTGAACCCGAACGGCAGCTTGAAGTGGAAGTTCGCCACCGATTCGAATCACGCGTTCGACCGCGCTCCGCTAGTCGATGCCAATGGGACGATCTATATGGCCACCTTGTTACCCAGTGAACACACGGCAGACGGCTATTTATACGCGATCAATCCGAACGGTAGTAAGAAATGGATTTTCAAAGTTTCGCATTCGAAAATCGGCGGCACCACGTTTGCCGACATCGCCGAGCCTGCGATTGGTGCGGACGGGACGATCTACTTCGGTGCGAATACGAAGGAATTCTACGCTATCCGCGCCAGCGCTCCTTTGCTCGAGATTGTGGAAGCTCAACCACCAGTAGCTACTGAGGGTCCGCCACAAGTGCCGTCTCCTGACCAGCCGGAGCTACCTGTGTTCAGCGACATCGCGGGGAATTGGGCAGAAAGCTCCATCATCAAGGCGGCAATGCAGCAGATCGTCACCGGCTTCCCTGATAACACTTATCGTCCGAATCAGGCGGTCACTCGAGCGCAATTTTCGGTGATGTTAATGCGTACGTTGGGCATAAAAGAATCGGATAAAGCTCTAAGCTTTGCAGATGCGGACGAAATTCCGGCGTGGGCGAAGCAGGCAGTTGCTACCGCTGCCCAGCAAGGATACGTCCAGGGCTACGAGAACGGAACGTTCCGTCCCGATGCGAAGATTACGCAGGTGGAGATGGCGTCTGTGGTTGCCAGAGTACTGAAGCTGGCGGTGGATAGCAATGTTGCTACGAGCTTCGCCGATGACACGGACATTCCAAAGTGGGCGAAGGGGACCGTGGAAGCCGCCAGACAGTACGGCGTCGTTACAGGTCGCAGCAACAACCGCTTTGAACCCCAAGCGGCTGTGACCCGAGCAGAAGCGGCCGTTATTCTATTGCGTCTTACCGACCATCTCGAATAAAGTCTAGATGAGGAGTTTATTCGGGAGGAGGGGGCAGATTGAAGCAGCTCAAAGACTGGATCAGGGAAAGGCAGACAAGTCATTTTATCGGAAGAACACGAGAGCTTCAATTGATGAAGGAACGGCTTGTACATTCGGATGAAGAATGGAGTCTTCTGCACTTTTACGGGCACTCGGGTGCGGGTAAGACTGTATTGTTGCAACGCTTCGAACAGATCACAGTCGAAGTGCCCGTCATCTATGTGAAGGGTCAATCCGGGTTCGATGCGCCGCATCTTTTCCTGCAACAGCTCGGAAGTCGGCTAAGGGATAAGTCTCTAGTCGAATCGCCGATATCGGAGACGGAAGTGACGAACGCCGTCAACGGTATAGCCGAGATAAGAGGCAGGCTGGTCATATTACTCGACGATTTGGATCAATGGATAACGATTGAAGAGTGGATGCAGGAAGAATGGCTTCCTTCGTTGTCGACGAAGGTTCGTATTTGCAGCACGGGTAGAGCGCCGCTCGTGAACGTGCGCCTGCCACTCTTGGAAGAGTTGATTATCAACGAGCCACTGCTACCATATGCCCCTTCACCGCTCAAACAGGAGGACGCCGAATCGACAGAATGCCTGGAAGCGGCGGCGATATTGAAATATTTTGACCACTCTTTGCTGGAAAACATCTTGAAACGATCGGTGCCGTCGCAGCAGTTCGAAGAACTTTGTCGTTCGCCACACGTTGCCCGAGCCGAGAAGTTAGGTTGGTATGTCGCGGACGACCTTCGTAGGAAATTGCGAATGAAATGCAAAACTGATTCTCCTGTCAAATATCTCATCTATAAGCAGAGAGCTGAAGTAGCGCTGAACAATCGGTTGCATCAACTTTTCCCTGAACAGCACTGGTTTAAATATGAGCTGGCCTGGCGCAAGTTCAGTTTGCTTGACAACGATTTCTTGCAGGGGATTCTATTTTGCGGCAACGACGAAGGATTTTTATCCCGGCCGGCTCATGCTTCCGAGCTGCCCGTCCTGGAGCGAATGTTATCCTACAATGTCGACACGCTTCTGCCCTATAAGATCGACGAGGTGCACATGCACAGCTATGTGACGAAAATATGGAATGTAGACCCTGGCGCTGTGCATGTTGTATATCGTTACGAAAGGTTGGTAGGGCTTTATTTCCTGATTCCATTAAATGAGGAGACGCGCGGGGTATTGGCTCACAATCCGATTACACAAAGTTTCATTGAGCTGGGATCGACCGAAGATGATGATTACTTTGTATATACGATTGCTAGCATCCCAGCGTTTGACTTCGCGATCTTTGGACATATCCTACGGAAGTTGTTATATACCGAAATCATCGGCAAATGTATGACGTTTTTGCTGCCGGCGCGGGATCAAGTGGAAGCCTTTAGCTTGATCGGATTCGAACATCTGGAATGGGCTAAGTACCAATCAAGCGGCGGCCTGACTATGTATTTTGCTCAAATGGATTTGCGCACGCCGATTCCATTCCCCATTCTATATTCGGAACAGGGGCTGTTGATCGAACCTTCGACGGATTCATCGGCGAAAATCGCGGAGGAACTTCCTTATCCTGTTCATCCGGATAGCGACTTGAAGACGTGGGAACCCCTTGTGAAGCATCTGTTGGACAATTACAAGGATATTCAGTCGCCTAAGATCAAGGAAGTCATTCTGCTCACGTACCGACGGTTGAAGTCAGGGTCGGACGCGGAGCAGACGCAAGCCCAAATCTTGCAACATCGCTACTTGCAGAAGAAAGGTTCGCACGAGAGCATCGCATCGCTGCTGTTCTTGCCGATCGCGACCTACTACCGCCATCTGCGGCGGTTGATTGTAACGATTGCGCAGTCGCTCCGTGCCGAGTTCTTTAAAGAGATGGAAGAGAAGTAGATTCAACTAGCAAGAAGCCATGTGTGAAATAGGCACGATTTGAACTTATGAGGAGAGACGAAGGATGAAAAAAACGATGTTTATCTCTACGGTGATGCTAGTGTCGTTCTTCTTCGGCACGATATCCAGTCATGCGGGACCTGTACTTGAGGAGATAAAGGCTTATCTGAATCACGAAATTACGTTTGTACTGAACGGTGCGAAGTGGCAGCCGGCGGATGCGAATGGCAAAAAAGTGGAGCCGATCACGTTCAACGGAACAACGTATGTCCCCCTTCGCGCGGTGTCTCAGGCGCTCGGGGTACCGGTTGAGTACGATGGCGTCAATAAGCAAATTATTCTTGGGGAGAAGAGAGATTCCGTTTCCTTCCTAAGCAATACGATTAGCCTTGATAAGAAATCGTATTACACTTCCTCGGTTACGCACAATGCATCCGAGTTGAAGTTAGGCGACAAGCAATATAAGGGGGCCTTCAAGTTAGAAGAAGTGAGTAGCAATCGGAAAAAGCTGACGATTGATTTCGGCAAGGCGTATGCGAAAGGACATATCGTCGCTACCGCAAACTTTAATGTCCATCACAACGAGATGAAGTTTAGGGTGCTGAATGACAATGACGAAGTGCTGTATGAAGGCACGTTGACGAAGGAGGCTCCGCTCGTCGAGGCTGATTTCAACATCACCGGGATGAATCGTTATTTGTCAGTGGATTTCGTAGCTACGGTTGGGGGAGATTCGGTGGGTTACGTTCTGCTGGATGATAGCTGGGTAAAATAATCGGCTGTTCAATATATTATAGGATGATCTGTGAGAGGACCACAACGTCGTCAATGCGGGTTCAAACACCCATCATTCGCTAGAAGTAGAATAGAGTTGCTTGAATTCGGCAGATACTGGTAAGACGGTACCTGCCGTTAGATGTAAAACCGTTTGATGCTTTGCGTGATTATCCTCTACTGTTCTAGTGGTTGAAGGGATATTTAGGATTGAACCTTCAGACAATATTGCTCCCAAGCGAGGCAGGCATAGATTCTGAGAATGGTGAAATTAGTACCATTAGTAAGTTACTACTCAGGCACATAACACATAGGGAGTAAATAGAGCGGTTTCACCGCTTTAAATCTCGAAAATGGGCGCCGATTGTGGAAATAAAGCGGAGTAGCCGCTTTACGACAGGTAGTGTGTATTTGGGGTTACTTCTAAGTGGCAAGACCTAAGTAGTAACCATTAGTAACCCTTCTCTATAACAACAAGGAGCCCTAGCGGGCTCCTTGTTCCGTTTTTATTCGGCTTGTTTAGGGCGCAGTGCCCCAAACCAAAGTTCCGTTTTGATACAGCGTGACATGATCCCAGTTCGCGTAAGCGGTTTTCGTTGGATCGTAGGAGTAGTCGTTGGCTTCGTTGAAGTTCGACCAGTCGGCTTTAGCCAAACGTAGCTGAATGTCGCCCGTTTGTCCGCCTGCCGCGATCGTACCTGCGCCTGCGGTGAAGCCGAGTTCGACATACGTGTCCGTATTGATGCCGGATGCGCTCACGAACGTCGTCGTAATGTTGCTTCCACCGATTTGCGCCCAATCGATGAAGGCGTTCAATGCAGCTGTTCCGTCTTTCGTGAAGTAGTAGCGGACTTTGATCGTGCTGAGGCTAACAGCGGATGTGCCCGTGTTCTTGATGTTTAAGTAAGGCTTAATTTGGTTGTCCGTGGCACTCGTGTCACCGACTTTGTATTGGATGACAAGGCTGCCCGTTCCGGTGCTACCGCCCGTCGGCGTCGCGCTTGCCTGCGAGGAGTTCGCGCTCTCGCCCGCGGTATTGGATGCGCTGACGACATAATAGTAGACCGTGCCGTTAGTCAGCCCCGTATTCGTGTAGCTCGTCGCCGTGACGCCGGACGCTACGTTCGTGTACGGACCGCCCGTCGTCGTTGCGCGTTTCACTGTGTAGCTCGTGGCTCCGGCCGAAGCCGTCCAGGAGAGCGACACTTGTGCGTTGCCCGTAGTTACCGTTAATCCCGCAGGTGCTGCAGGAATCGTAGTGCCTGCGATCGGCGTCGCGCTTGCTTGCGCGGAATTCGCGCTCTCGCCCGCGGTATTGGATGCGCTGACGACATAATAGTAGATCGTGCCGTTCGTCAGACCCGTATTCGTGTAGCTCGTGGCCGTGACGCCGGTCGCTACATTCGTGTACGGACCGCCCGCCGTCGTTGCGCGTTTCACCGTGTAGCTCGTGGCTCCGGCAGATGCCGTCCAGCTCAAGGACACTTGAGCGTTGCCCGCAGTTGCCGTCAATCCCGCAGGTGCTGCAGGAATCGTCGTGCCTGCGGTCGGCGTCGCACTCACTTGTGCGGAGTTCGCGCTGCTGCCGGCGCTATTGGATGCGCTGACGACATAATAGTAAGCCGTGCCGTTCGTCAGCCCCGTGTTCGTGTAGCTCGTCGCCGTGACGCCGGTCGCTACGTTCGTGTAAGGTCCGCCGCTCGTCGTTGCGCGTTTCACCGTGTAGCTCGTGGCTCCGGCGGATGCCGTCCAACTCAATGCAACTTGAGCGTTGCCCGCAGTTGCGGTCAAACCCGTTGGCGCTGCAGGAATCGTTGTGCCTGCTATCGGTGTCGCGCTTGCTTGCGAGGAATTCGCGCTCTCGCCCGCGCTATTAGATGCACTGACGACATAATAGTAGACCATGCCGTTGGTCAGCCCCGTATTCGTGTAGCTCGTCGCCGTGACGCCGGTCAACACGTTCGTGTACGGACCGCCCGCGGTCGTTGCGCGTTTCACCGTGTAGCTCGTGGCTCCGGCCGAAGCCGTCCAAGAGAGCGACACTTGTGCGTTGCCCGCAGTTGCCGTCAGCCCCGTCGGAGCTGCAGGTATGGTCGTGCCCGTTACCGGGCCGATGAGCTGCCATACTTCGTTCGTTCCGGGCGTCTGCCCTAGGGTATACCATCTCGCTTGCCAAATATTCCCGCTATAGACGACTTGTTCGCCGGTATTATAAGGGCGAATCGAGCTCCAATCGCGAATGGCGCCAAAGCGATTCGGATCGCCGGGGAAACCCGGAGCCGGCGTCGTCGGTTGCGAGAGATCGCGCGTCAGGTTTACGTCCATCGCTTGATAGAAGGCGTTGATCGTATCGAAGATATCCCATACCGCGACAATGACATGGTAGCCTTCCCGATCATTCGGGATGAAACAATCATTGGAGACATCCACCGGCGGAATAGCGCCGTTATCCTCATAGCGGCAGAACTTTTCAAGATCGGTGCGAGCCAGAGGCTTGTTCGGATCCCAGCCCGGCTTAGTGATGTAGTAGTCCCAATAGTTTGTGCTGTGGTTGGCGACCAATTTCCATTTGAAAGTATGAAGTCCGCCGCTCAGGTTGACTTTCGTCCAGCGGGTCATGGTTTGCGCATCGAGAGGCGGGTACTTGCCTCCGCCGGCAATCTGACCGTCCGGCACCCCGATTTCCGGGAAGTCCCCGCGTCCCTCTACGCTCCAAGGCTCGTACTGTACCGGACCGCAATCCGTGTTTAGCCCGCTCATACATAAATCCGCGCGACTATCTATCAATCTACCGTGCGCCGAAGCGCGGTCCGCGAACAGCAGCGAACAAACCAGAATTAGCAGCAGAGCGCCTGTCCCCATCAAGAGCATCATGATTCTGGATGGGGGTTGCTTCAATGTTTCTTGAACCGACATCAAAATCTCCTCCCTTATTCATAGATTTCAAAACAGTGGAAATAAGCATTTCCCAGAATGAAATCACCTCCTTCAGGTTAAATCTCCCATTTTAAATCAGAGATGGAAGAATTATGATAGCGAGAGTAATTCCATTTTACACCCCCCTACCGGTATGAAATGCTCTTTTGGTAACCAAATCTTTGCCCAAATGTGACCTGTTGGGAGTACGAAGCTAGTGTCTTATCACCTTTAATCCGTTTTTGAATAGCCTAAAGCCAACTCAATGTGGAAAATAAAGGATAAACAGGAAAGCTGTCGAATTAACTTAGTAGTTTGTCATGCTAATCCTGCACGCAACATTTCAATTATTCGGGGTGATCCATTTTGTCCAAATTGAGAATCGACTTGGATGCAGTGAAGCAAGTCAATGAGGAAGTTAAAAGTCGCAAATTAAAATTACTCGATGTCGCCAATCGGGTGTCAGCCTTGAGAGGAAACGTGGATTCCGCAGTCTCGGCCCGAAGGAACATCTACGCCAGACTAAACCAGACAAGCCTTAAGTTAAACGGAATCGACAAGAAGCTGTTGGATCTTATTACGGTGGTCCAAAACTCGCAAGGTGCGTACCAAGGTACGGAAAACGAACTTAAAACCAAAGCCTCGACGTTAATGAATCTCGACCGTCATGGCGTATCCGGAAGCAACGGCGAGGCCACATATCGTGCCGCTGCCAAGGCTAAAGAGGCCACACATCTTGCTGCTGCCAAGACTAATAATGAGGTTAAAATTTCAGCGGTCGCTAAGCCTAAAGACCGCCTTGTTAACGGGCTGCCCGTTACGCTACAATGCAACAAAAGTTGCCCGGCCTATACGATGACCAATTCAATTAACAGAGCTAAGCTGATTACCGGCTCCTTCGAAGGTCCAAATTATTATTCGAATATCACGGGAAACGCCGACAGACAAGGGTTGTCATTCGGCTTCCTCCAATTCAATTTCGGTCAGGGCACTCTGCAGCCGATTCTGCAAAAGATGTATAAGGAAAATCCTAAGGAGCTTGAAAAAATATTTGGCGATAATTATAGCGAACTAAAAAAAGTGCTGTCTATGAGCAAGGAAGATCAAATCAAGTGGGCGGACGGCATAAGCACCAAAGGCAAAGAGGGATTGGTGGAGCCATGGCAATCAATGTTTACCGAACTGGGTAAGAATGCTCATTGCCAAAGTTATCAGGAGGAAGCCGCCAAGGAATATGTCAATCGGGCGAAGAGCCTAGCTAAAAGTTACGGAATTACAACGGATCGCGGACTTGCCTTAATGTTCGACATCGCCGTTCAATCCTGGAGCATTAGGGATCCGAAAAACCTAATTAAGGATGCCATAAAAAAGGGGACTTCGGAAAAGGATCTTCTGGCGCTTATCGCCAAGGTCTCAGCGGGTAGTGACAAGGACAAATTGGCTCGCAGAACGGCAATCGTTACCGGAAAAGGCAACGTGCATAGCACTTCTTTCGACTTGGATGGGGACTACAAGTTAACCGACAAACCGATCAATTAACCTACTGGACAGAAAGGGTGTTCACGATCCAAAAGTCAGCTTGGATGTTACTGTCGTTGCTTGCTTGGCTTATTCTAACTTCTTGCGGAAATAAAAGCGTTGTGAACGAACCGACCCTGACTCCGACCCAGCAACAAGCAACAATAGAGACCCAGCCATCGGGAAGCCCGGTATCAAGCGAAGAGATGGTAAAAGTCGGTGAGGATAATGATCTTGCTATTGCAACGGAATTGAAAGCCCAAATCGTTGCGCAACTGAAGGTGTATGCGGACGAATCGGAAGAGGATCAAGCCAGGTATGATGCCACCGACCAAATGTTCTCGTTGTTGTTGAAGTATCTTACCCTCGCAGCTTCTTTGCAAGATGATCTTCAATGGACAGGGCTCGATATTACTATCATTCCCGATTCCGATTCAGGCAGATTGATTGAAGTGCTGGCGGATCCCTTCTTAGTGCATACAGCCGGCAGGGCGGATGGGCACTGGATGATTTATCAGTTCCAAGATCAAGATACCGTCCAATCAAGTTTGTTGTGGAGTAAAAACGGCTTAACATACGTTGATCATCTGCGAATCCAGGACAAATTGATTGTCGTAGGAAATCGAACATCTTCTTGGGGATCCGTGTTTGCAGGCTTGTGGCAGTTGAATAACGGCAACTGGGAAGGGATGCCGATTTCGGCCTTCCCGGATTTCGGCGGAATTCTATCTCAAACGGGCGATAGCAATCATTTGCTATATGGCGACTCGGGGGAGAGTCGGCTAGGTATTGAGTTAATAGATTTAATGGTGGACATTACGGATGACTCGGACATCCAGATCAAGCTTCATATCAATCTGGATAAAGGCGAGTTTATAAGCATGTGATTCGCGTCCGAGGAAGCTGCAGCCGAGAATATCATTCTCGGCAATTTTACTTTTGTTATTGACACCTCTTCCCTAGCACCTTACAATGTTCAAAGCGGTGAATATGATAATCATTCTCAACAATTGAAGTCGCGCCCATCGAATACTGGGCAGCGCGCACAATAGATGGGAATGGATTCATCGATAATGATATGAGCACTAGATGCTTAAAGGGAGAGTCATCGTATGAAAAAGCTGTTCATTCCGTTAACCCTGGTCCTTATTCTTGTACTTAGCGCTTGCGGAGGCAACTCTAAAAATAACGCCAACAATGCTAGCAGCAGTCCTTCTTCTGCCGCTCCATCGGAATCGGCATCTCCGTCGGCATCCGCTGCTGAGGATTCTGGCACGATTACCTACGAATCCGAGACTGGACCGGTCGAGGTTCCGAAAAATCCGAAGCGCGTCGTTGTTATTACCAGGTTCTTAACGGGTAACGTTATGCAGCTCGGCGTTCCATTGGTGGGCGTGGATGAAATGTCCAAAACCAATCCGAGATTCGTAGACGAATTGAAAGACGTAGAGACGGTTACGGACGAGAGCGTTGAGAAAATCATCGAGCTGGAGCCGGACCTCATTATCGGACTCTCGGACATTAAGAACATCGACAAGTTTAAGCAAATCGCGCCAACGGTTACTTTTACTTACGGTAAATTGGATTACTTAGCGCTTCAACTGGAAATGGGCAAATTGTTGAGCAAAGAAAAAGAAGCGCAAGCTTGGGTAGACGGTTTCCAAGCGAAGGTGAAAGAAGCCGGGGAAAAAATCAAAGCGAAAATCGGCGAAAACGCGACGGTCTCGGTTATCGAGACATTCAATAAGCAGCTCTATGTTTATGGCGATAACTTCGGACGCGGAACCGAAATCCTCTATGCGGGAGGATTCGGACTCGCGAAACCCCCGAAAGTTAGCGAAGCAACGAAAACAGACGGTTACTTTGCCGTGTCTTCCGAAGTACTGAAGGATTACTTCGGCGACTACGTGATTTTCAGCAAAGACGCGGATGAGGATAACTCGTTCCAGAATACCGAGATTTACAAGAATACGACGGCGGTCAAAAACAATCACGTGTACGAAGCGAACGCGAAGGCATTCTACTTTAACGATCCGCTAAGCTTGGAGTACCAGTTGGAATTCTTCACGAAAAGTTTTCTTGGCGAGTAAGAGTTGATCATCCCTTCTAAAGAAGAGCCGGAAGTCCCCGCAATCATCGGGAGCTTCCGGCTCTTTGCCATTTTTATCCTCATTAAAAGCAAGAAAACGACTCGATACTCCGAAGGTCAAAACCCGAGAACATCCAAAAGAAACCGTTCCAACGAAATCCCGAGATCGATGTCCGACCGACGAAGACGGGGTAAAACCAGAAGCCTGCTCCGTTGCGCGGCCAAATATACGTATAGCGAAACATGCAGCGGGATATTGCACCCGGATCAATGGCAAACGTCGATGTGAGAGGTTTCGGGGGAATCGTTTGAGGCGGCGGCGAAGAGGGGGGCTGTTGCCCGCCTTGCGGTCCGAAGGGCGGCGTAAAGGCCATGTTCATCACTCCTTAGTTAGTCGACTTTCCTCGCGTTAGAGTAGCGAGATAGTGAGAAGGTTAAACAAAACAAGAGGAAGCACGAAGTCGCTAACAGGGTTGGGGGGACCTGGGAAAAAGGCACGATTGTATCCCTCATTGGATAGGCATAAGTAAAGAATTCCTCTGTCGCAATGAACGATATGCCCTTCAAAGACGTCGCCGTGTACGGTCTCGACCTTAACCAGTCGATTGGCGTGGCCTGCGCACAACTTGTGAAGATGGTCGCCCACCGACTGCAACGTTTGCTGAACTTTGGAATCGCACTGATAGATTTGCGTTTGTTCAAGTGCCGTATTTTTCGAGTTCATCATGAGAACCTCCGTCATTTTCGAACATGGGTTAGTCTATGCGGGGGCCCAGTTCGACGTTACGCCATGAGGATAGAACAGTTTTAATCAACGATTGACTCTCTCGTTACGGAAGACTCTACAATTCAATTAAACCAATTGAGCTGGAGGGTTCTTCAATGAAAACAAACTCCTTCTATTTCATTGCCAATCCTAATGGTATTCCTCAGCCCCTGGCCCCGTTATTCGGCATGTTGCTGTTATGCGGGCTAGGGATAGCAATTCATCATTTCAAGAAGAAACAGCAAGTTAATATTGGAGGGAGATAAAATAATGAATCATACTTCGAAGACTCATGTGATATTCGGTACGGGACCCTTAGGAATGGCGTTGTTGCGCGAGTTGAAAAGGCGTGGGGAGCAAGACGTTCGGATGGTGAATCGCAGCGGTACGCTGCAGGGAGATGAGGAGGTTCAAGTGATCCGAGGAGATGCATCGCAGGTGTCTACTTCGAAAGAAATATGCAAAAATGCGTCTGTCGTATACCACTGCGCGCAGCCGGGTTACTTGAATTGGCCAACTCGATTTCCGGCCTTAACAACGGGCATAGTAGAGGGGGCAGCCGCTGCTAATGCCAAGCTCGTCTACGCGGATAATCTGTATATGTATGGTCAAGCGAGTACGCGGTTAAGCGAAAGTCTTCCCTACCGAGCTCAAGGGAACAAGGGCATCACTCGGGCCCGAATGGCGGAGGAAATCATGAATGCCCATAAATCCGGCAAGGTACGCGCGGCGATCGGGAGAGCATCCGATTATTACGGTCCCGGGGTATTGCAATCGTTTATGGGCGAGAGGGTATTCGGATTCGCCCTACAAGGAAAGCCGGTAGACGTGCTTGGTCATTTGGATATGCCGCATACGTACACCTATATAGACGATTTTGCCAGGGGGCTGGCTGCGTTAGGACTTGAGGATCGAGCAATGGGGGAAGTGTGGCACGTTCCAAGCGCGGAGACGATTACGACAAGACAGTTGCTGCAAATCGTATTCGAAGAGTTGGGCAAAACATGCAAAATAAAAACGACTCCGCGAAGCGTAGTTTCGATATTGGCGTTGTTTCATCCGATGATGAAGGAAATTAAAGAAATTTTGTATGAGTTTGAACAACCGTTTGTTGTCGATCACAGTAAATTTGTTCGAGAGTTCGGAAATTTCGCGACGACTTCGCACCAAGAAGCGGTTAAGCGCACGATCAACTGGTATAGAAAGATGGTACAATAAACATTAATGGAAGATTGTGGGTGATGCTAAACGGGGAGGGACTCAGTTGCAAGAGTATATTAAAATCGGACTTTTTTCGAAAATAGCGCAAGTAACGATACGAACGCTTAGACATTATGATGAGGTAGGCTTATTAAAGCCGGCGTATATCGAATCCAATACAAGCTATCGGTACTACGTATATGACCAGTTAATTCGGCTGAATCAAATACTGGTGTTGAAGGACGCTGGATTTTCGCTGGATCAAATCTCTTCCATGATCGATCAAGGCGTGACGATCGATGAAATGAAACGAATGATGAATCAGAGGAAACAGGAACTGACCATACAAATAAGCGATGCTACCCAACAATTAAAGAGTATTGATATAAGGTTGAACCAGCTTGAGAAGTTCGGCGAGAAGCCTGAGTATGAAGTCGTGTTGAAGCAAGTACCCGCGTTATCTATTGCAGCTATCCGTAGAATCGTACCGAAACCTCAGGATATGCCCGCCTACCGTTGCCGAATGTTCGATGAGCTTGATGAGTGGCTATCCCAAAGTAAGAGCGTCGTGCAGCAAGAATATGTATTCTATCACATGACTGAATTTATTGAAGAGAATTTTGACATCGAGGTTGCAGTTAGCCTTGGTTCCAATAAGGGAGTCCCAAACGGAAATGTCGTTATCTATGAGGTCCCCCAGGAGACCGTAGTTGCGAGCTTGATTTACAAAGGGCCCTTTATGGGGGCAGGTAAAGCCCTATTAGAGCTTTTTACTTGGTTAGGGGTAAACGGATATTCGGCGACAGGGCCAGTTAGAGAACTGCACTTGTTCGGTCGGGAAAATCACCATCGCGATTTCAACAATGTGCTCGTAGAGCTTCAAGTTCCTGTTTCCAAATAAGAGGCTAACTGCTATCGTAAGGAGGGAATGAAGTCGCTTTACTATTTTGCGGAGGTGGATCATGAAAGTACTATTTATTGGGGGAACGGGAACGATTAGCTCTGCAATCACTCAGCAGTTGTTGGAACAAGGAAACGAGCTTTACCTTCTGAATAGGGGTACCCGAAATGATGCCTTGCCAGCGGGCGTAACTATCCTTAAAGCAGATATTAACGACGAAGCTACAGTATCGAAGTTAATTGAAAACTTGGAGTTTGATGTCGTTGCCGATTTTATAGCGTTCGTACCGGCCCAATTGGAAAGAGACTATCGACTGTTCAACGGCAAAACGAAGCAGTTCCTATTTATTAGCTCGGCTTCCGCATACCAAACGCCATTGTCCGATTATAGAATTACGGAGGGAACTCCTTTATCTAACCCTTATTGGGAATATTCGAGAAACAAAATCGCTTGCGAAGATTACCTAATGAAACAGTATCGCGAGAATGGTTTCCCGGTTACGATCGTAAGGCCAAGCCATACCTATGACGAACGTTCCATCCCGCTTGGGGTACATGGAAAGGGATCGTGGCAGGTTGCCAAGCGTATGTTGGAGAACAAACCAGTGATTATTCATGGAGACGGGACTTCTCTATGGACTATGACGCACAATAGCGATTTTGCAAAAGGTTTTATTGGTCTAATGGGGAATATTCACGCGATCGGGGAGTCCGTTAATATTACTTCGGACGAGACCGTGACCTGGAATCAGATCTATGAGATCATTGCCGATGCGCTTGGAGTAAAGCTCAATGCCGTCCATGTTTCATCGGAATTTTTGGCAGCCTGCAGTAAAGAGGATTATAGAGGTGGATTGCTGGGAGATAAGGCTAACTCCGTCGTCTTCGATAATTCGAAGCTTAAGAGGCTCGTTCCCGGATTTGTCGCAACGACTCGACTGGACCAAGGGATTAAGCAAACGGTTAAATACATTCTAGCCCATCCTGAATATCAAAAAGAAGATAAGGAATTCGATATTTGGTGCGATAAGGTAATTGGCGCATTGGACGTTGCCTTGAAGACGATAAACGAGTAGGACCGAACTTGCGTGGATTGGAAAAGACCGTTTTTAGCCTGTGAAAGGGCTAGAAACGGTCTCTTTGTTAGCGGCAGCTAATTAATAAGCGCGTTTATATTGTTCCGGTAGGTTGTTCGGCTCATTGCGGAGCGTAAAGGCCGCATGCGTAGCCCAATACGGATCGCGCAGCATGCCCCGGGCAATCGCGACGAAGTCCGCGTCTTCGCTGCCGATAACGGATTCGGCAAGAGCAGGATCTTCGAGCATGCCGACTGCAATGACGGGGATATTCAAAGCCTCGCGGATTTTACGCGCGAACGGCACTTGATATCCCGGGTAATTGCCGGGTTTTCTCTCTCCGGCGGGTCCTTCTCCGCCCGAGCTAACATGGAAAGCATCTACGCCAGCAGCTTGGTAAGCTTTGGACAGTTCGATGGCATGATCAATGTCGTATCCGCCATCCGCATACTCCACAGCGGAGATGCGGAAGAGGAGGGGCATATTCGCGGGCATTTCTTTTTTGACCGCTTGAATGACTTCTACGCCGAAACGGGCAAGATCTTGGCCGTATTGATCATCGCGCTTGTTGGTGAGCGGCGACTGGAATTGGTGGATCAAATAGCCATGAGCTCCATGAAGCTCGATCGTATCTACGCCAGCTTTGACAGCACGACGGGCCGCATCGGCGAATTGTTGGACGACGTTCTGCACTTCGTCGGTCGTAAGGGCGCGCGGCATTTTGTACGTCGCTCCTGGAAAGGGTATCGCGGATGGGGCAACGGGTACTTCCGCGTCTTCCGCTTTGCGACCGGCATGTGCGATTTGAATCCCGATTTTGCCATTGTGAGAGTGTACGCCGTCAATAATTTTGGCGAATGCCGGAATGTGCTCATCCGACCACAATCCTAAGTCATAATCGGTAATCCGGCCATCGGGATCAACGTCCGTCATTTCCATGATGATAAGCCCCGTCCCGCCAATAGCGCGGCTGAGATAGTGAACATAATGCCACTCATTAGGCTTACCATCCTTAGCTTTCACAGAATACTGGCACATTGGCGCCATGACGACTCGATTATCGAGGTGCAAGCCTTTCAGATCATATGATGAAAATAGTTTCTGACGCATACGAATAACCTCCAAGTCTATATTAGCGCCTATCGGATTGCGGTTATTGCGGGTTCGTGGTCCAGATTCCGGCCGTTTTCATGAAGACGCGTTGCGGCAATTTCAATGCGGCCAAGATGAGCTCGGCTACATCTTCCGCTTGCATCATGCGATCCTCGTCGCCTATAGGTAGTCCGGCTTTAACGGCTAGCTCCGTATTCACGGTCGATGGCGTGAGGGCAGTAACGCGGATGTTCGATTTGCGAACCTCTTGCATGAGCGCTTCCGTTAATCCAAGCACGGCGAACTTCGATGCGCAATACGCGGAACCGGTCGCAAAACCGCGTTCTCCGGCGGTGGAAGCAATGTTGATGATACTTCCCCCATTTTGCTTCAACATCGTTGGCAGCGCGGCGCGGGTGACGTAATACGTACCCATCAGATTCGTTTGGATTATTTGTTCCCATTGCTCCGGAGCCATATCGACCAACTTGCCGAATTGGGCAGTTCCGGCATTATTAAGCAGAATATCAAGGGAGCCCAGCTCCCCGATCAATGTTTCTACTGCCTGTTCTGCTTCGCCACGGTTTGAAATATCCGCCGTAGCAATGCTCACTTTAATGCTATAGGTGCCCGTCAATTGCTGCTGAAGGGACTCAAGGTCTGCGCGGTTACGTGCCAGCAATCCAAGATTAACGCCCTCTTGGGCCAAGGCGATTGCGGTAGCTTTGCCGATTCCTTTGCCCGCACCTGTAATTAACGCGGTTTGATTGCGTAAATTCATATTTCTCTCTCCTTTGTAACGGATTGTCGCTCCGTTTATTATTGATGTTCAGAGTGCTTAGAGCAAGTACCCTACTTCAAAGTAACATAGTATCGTTAATTATCCTAAAGGCAACTAGCGATCAAGTGTTATAATCACCGTAGACTGTTGGACTTAGAAGGGTGATAGCGATGAGCGTAATTCGGTTGGAGAACGTCACTAAGAAGTATGAAGAGGCCATGATTTTTCGCGATATTTATTTTCGCTTGAGCCAAGGGGAACGTATCGGACTGATCGGAAGGAACGGTGCAGGTAAGTCGACGGTATTCAGGCTGATTCTGGGGAAAGAGGAGCCTACGTCCGGCAAAGTGGAAATCGATCCTCAGGTGAAGGTAGGGTACTTCTCTCAATTCTCGGAAATGACCGGAAGCCTGTCCGTCCAGCAAGAGCTGGAGATGTGCTTCGAGCAGGTGGCTCTTATCGAACGGGAGCTGCAGGAAGTCGGGGAAAAGCTTGGGACGGTTACCGATAACGGCGAGATGGACGCGCTGCTCGCGAGGCAGGCGGAGCTATTCGAGCAAATGGAGCATTTGGATGGCTGGAACGTCTCCGTCGAGATTAACACGGTTCTTACGAAATTGGGATTCAACGAGAGGTCGCGCCATCAACCCGTCGATGAATTGTCCGGGGGCTGGAGAAACCGTGCCGCGCTCGCCAAGATGTTAATTCAGGTACCCGATGTCGTCTTGCTCGACGAGCCGACGAATTACTTGGACATCGAAGGGATTGCTTGGTTGGAGCAATGGTTGTACCGGTTCAAAGGCGCTATGATCCTGGTGTCGCATGATCGGCAATTTATCGACAAAGTCGTCACGCGTACGATCGAGATCGAGAATTATCATTTTCAGGAATACGAAGGGAATTACACCGACTACGTCCGCAAGAAGAAGATGCGCAAGAAGGAGCTGGACCGTCAGTTCGAGTGGGAGGAAGAGCTTCTACTGATGGAGTCTGAAGCGATCGACAATCGCGCGAGCCGGAAATCCGGTTCCAAGGATCGTCTCTCCCGCCAATTGGCGGATAACAAGAAGCGGATAGAGCCGCATCCCGTGAACGTTCTGATCACCGATATTTACGAGAGATTGCGTTTCCCGGACAAGCTGTGCGAAGTGAAGAAGATCGGGCAGGCGTACGAAGATCGGACGATCTTCGAGAACATCAGCTTCGATATTCAGAAGGAAGATCGCCTAGTCATCGTCGGTCCCAACGGAAGCGGGAAATCTACGCTCATTAAGGTGCTTACGGGTCAGGAGAAGCCTCAATCCGGCGAGGTCGTCTGGGAGAAAGGCGTCAGCTACGCCTATTTCAACCGGATGTGGGAAGAGCTGAATCCTAAGGATACCGTTAGCCACGCGGTGAACACTTACGGATTGGGATTGGATGCCCCGCGGAAAAAGGTGAACAAATTCCTATCGATGCTGCAATTCTCGGAGATGGATCTAAGCAAGACGATTAGCAGCCTCTCCGGCGGACAGATGGCACGGGTTGCGCTGGCGAAATGCCTTCTCTCCGGTGCCGCAGTCATTATATTGGATGAGCCGACCAACCATCTGGACCTCACGAGCATTCAAGTCATGGAGCAAGCGTTGATCCATTTTCCGGGCGCCGTTGTTACGGTAAGCCATGATCGGTTCTTTATTGACAAAATAGGGACCAAAATACTGACGTTCGACCCCGTATCGGGAATAAGCGAGCAGAATCTGTAGAACAAAAATGCCGGGCCGCCCTTAGGAAGGGCGTACCCGGCTTTTCTATTAATCCTTTTTCTTATCGGGCACCAGCGTCCGCCAGCAAGCGTTCGATTTCCGCAAATCGTTGCCTTTTGGCATGTTCTAGCGGAGTTACTCCGTCGTTGTCGGCGATATTGACGTCCGCGCCGTGATCGATGAGCAATCGGACGATCTGCTGGTGTTTCGTTCCGCCGTTGCTTAAGATAACGGCTTCAAGCAAAGCCGTCCAGCCCAGATTGTTGATGTGGTTGACGTCCACGTCCGTTGTCGTGAGCAGCGTTCTTACGTTGTCTATATGGCCCTTCTCCGCGGCGGGAATGAGAGCGTTACCTCCATAACGATTGGTGAGCTTCGTGTCCGCCTTCGCCTCGATCAGCAGCTTTAAGATATCCAGAAGTCCTTCGGCCCCCGCATATAGGAACGGATTGTTTCTCTTATTGTCCTGCTTATTAATATCCGCTCCGGCTTCGATTAATAGACGAACCGCATCCGGTTTGTCGGCATAAGTCGCGGCCATAATAGCGGTTCTCCCCTGCGCATCTTGTGCGTTCAAGTCAGCCCCTTCTTCAACCAGCTTCCGGAGATTTACTGTGTCTCCTCGTTCGGCGGCTGCAATCAGTGGATTGTTCATGACGTTCACGTCCTTCTCTGTGGGATTCGTTTCCTGGAGCGGAGCCGAACATCCCGTAAATAAGAGAACGGCAGCCAAAAGCGCTGAATTCCATTTTTTCATAGATGCGGCTCCCTTCACAATGCTTTTCTCTATTATATAAGGTAATTGTTAAAGCCGAAGAAACGAATTCTTAAATCTATCTTAATCATCCGATCGAACAGGTAGGCCGCCGCCGGGCACGAAAAGTTTGACAAAGGCGTCTGCCGGGATGTAAACTTGCAAATCTGGACTTCGGAATTAAAGCGATGAGTTCCGGGTACTCTAGTTTCGTTTGAGGTGGCAGAATAAGTGGAAACGACTAAACCTGATCTTTCGGCGGTGCCGATCTGGAGATGCGTAAACAAGGAATGTAAGGCTTGGGTGCGGGAGGAGCTGGCTACTTCAGGTTCGCCTGAATGTCCTATATGCAAAGGGAACATGATTCGAGGCATTAAGCATTTGCCGAAGCTTATCAAGAAACATAAAGCCGAACCTAGGAAAAAAGAGGCCGATCAGTGGCTTCGATAAGAAGTGAATGGAAGATGGCCATCTTAGGATGGCCATTTTATTTTTGCCGAAATTCCAGAAAGTGTAGACATTCACCCAAGTCTCCTACGCTGAGTATCTTATTGTGGATAGCACTCTATTGAAGCGGGGGAATCGGTGTGGGGTACTATGTAACGGTAGAACAGGGTGTAAAAGTATTCGTAGAGGATGTTAACCCGAAGGGGAATAAGACAATCCTATTTATACATGGTTGGCCGTTAAGCCATAAGCAGTTCGAATATCAGTTTAATGTGCTTCCGGCGATGGGATATCGATGTATAGGCATGGACTGGAGAGGGTTCGGCAATTCGGATAAGCCGTTCAGCGGTTACAGCTTCGACAGATTGGCGGATGATGTCAAAGCCGTTGTAGCGGCCTTACAGTTAAAGGATTTCACGCTTGCGGGGCACTCCACCGGCGGGGCAATATCGATTCGGTACATGGCAAGACACCATGGCTATGGAGTATCCAAGCTTGTCCTTATCGACGCAGTTTCTTCGTCTAGCGTTCCTGCGGATGTCACGAATAACTTTATTGCGGGAACGCTCAATGATCGGCCTAAAATGCTGCAGGGAGTAACGGATCTCTTCTTCTTTCAGTATATTACGGGACCGTTCTCGGACTGGTTTTTTCAGATGGGGTTACAAGCGGCCGGCTGGGCGACCGCGGCGATCATGGTTACTTTAAGAGACGAGAGCGTGCGTGGCGATCTTGGCAAAATAACGGTACCTACGCTCCTTGTTCACGGCATCCATGATCAGATCGTTCCGTTCCCTCAAGCGCAGGAAGCCAATAAGCTAATAAAAAATTCGCTGCTTGTTCCTTTTCAGTATAGCGGCCATGGCTCTTTCTGGGAGGAACGCGACAAGTTTAATCAGCTACTGGTGCAGTTTACGAGCTGATCGTTAAAATTCGAGGACTTTCTTGTTGGCGAACGACGGCTGATGGGAAGCTTCGGTAGCCGATGCCGTAGATTTCATCCGCAAGTCTATAGACCGGATCACCGGAATGCTGTCGCGTTTAACGCGCGAATAACCTTCCGGTCGGAAGCGCGGCGGCAGTGCCGAATCCGGGTTATCTGCTTGTCCGAGCCCTCTCTTATCCAGTAACCCTAGCAGTTGGCTAACGAATATTTCTAGGGAATACTGAAGGTTTCGATTATCCAACGTGAATCGGAGGATAGGTCCATTCGATAACCCAACCGATAGGATCAGTCCTAGTCCTTGCTTGCCGTGAGTTAGAATTCCTAGACGGTCGATATCTCCCAGAAGGATTTCGATTCGTTCGCCTTCATTCGGATTTAGCATGCGCACGACGATCAAACGGTCGGACATCAAAAGAAGAACTTTGTCCCCATCGTTCACGGCTGCCCAACTCGAAAATCCTTTGTATGCGTACACTACCGCGTCGGTTGAACGAATAATTCCAAGATCCTCTAATTCGAATAAGAATATATTGTCCACGGGAACTTGAGATTGTTGCCCACGCGGTTTAACGAACAATTGAATTACAACGATCAGGAATAGGAGAGTGACGAGCGGACTGTTCCTTTTACTCCCGTGATTATCAGGAGGCCATATTAAAACCCAGACAAAAGTAAGAAAGAGAATGATTTGTATGACGGTTAAGGCGTTGATTTTCTTAAGGTAGGCGGATCGATAGTACCAGAAGCCTTTACCGGGACGGAAGGGCCGCAAGGCAATGAATTGGAGTCGCATGACGATGAGCGCGGCAATACAATAAGCCATCGAGAAACTCAACAAAACAATCATTTGCCAGTTGCTATTACCTATGGCTACAAACATTGCGAATCCGCAAATGAGTATGCCAACCCAGATAATCAATATTTTATGCCAATGCTTCAATGTAATCGGGTCTGGCATCATAGACGCTCCTTCAGTGGACAACATTATATTAAGTAATATTTACCATATTAAGGTTTGCATGTTGAAAGTATAACAAAACTTAATAGTCGCGGAATACACTTTTTTGGCCTTCGCATGCCATGTGCGAATAGAATCGTGCGATCAAGGCACTAAAAGTGCCTTGACCGAGCCACGACCGCCGCGAATGGAGCACGGAGGCCAAAAAAGTGCCTTGGCCGAGCCATGACCGCCGCGAATGGAGCACGAAGGCCAAAAAAGTGCCTTGACCGAGCCACGACCGCCGCGAATGGAGCAAGAAGGCCAAAAAAGTGCCTTGACCGAGCCGCTACCGCCGCGAATGGAACACGAAGGCCAAAACAGTGCCTTGGCCGAGCCACGACCGCCGCGAATGGAGCACGGAGGCCAAAAAAGTGCCTTGGCCGAGCCACGACCGCCGCGAATGGAGCAAGAAGGCCAAAAAAGTGCCTTGACCGAGCCGCAACCGCCGCGAATGGAACACGAAGGCCAAAAAAGTGCCTTGGCCGAGCCACAACCTCCGCGCATGGAGCAAGAAGGCCAAAAAAGTGCCTTGGCCGAGCCACAACCGCCGCGAATGGAGCATGAAGGCCAAAAAAGTGCCTTGGCCGAGCCACGACCGCCGCGAATGGAGCAAGAAGGCCAAAAAAGTGCCTTGATTGAGCCACGACCGCAGCGAATGGAGCACGAAGGCCAAAAAAGTGCCTTGGCCGAGCCACACGACCGCCGCGAATGGAGCAAGAAGGCCAAAAAAGTGCCTTGGCCGAGCCACGACCGCCGCGAATGGAGCACGGAGGCCAAAAAAGTGCCATGATTGAGCCACGACCGCAGCGAATGGAGCACGAAGGCCAAAAAAGTGCCATGATTGAGCCACGACCGCAGCGAATGGAGCACGAAGGCCAAAAAAGTGCCTTGGCCGAGCCACGACCGCCGCGAATGGAGCACGAAGGCCAAAAAAGTGCCCTCGTTCCCCCTTCAAGAGCTGGAAAGAGAAAACGGTGCAAGGTGTGAACCTCTACTGTACCGGATGAAAAGAACTCCTTGGCAGCCGTGACGTTGAACCCTGGACATCGCGCTCCTTAGGGAGGGTTTGGAAAGAGAACATAATCATGAAAGCTACAAAGTCCCCGCCTTGTAATCAAGGACGGGGACTTTAAGGTTAGCCCATATGAAGACCTTCGAGCGCTTGATCCGTTGCTGGAGCTTGCGCGCCTTGATCGGCCGATGGTTTCTTCCCTCGCCGCAGCAACACTCCCAGCAGGATGCCGCACAAGGCGACGATCAACATGACCCGGAACGTATAATCGAAAGCTTTCGGCGCGAGTGCGATCATCGCTTGCACGTTGTCGGGGGCGACGCCTTCGGCGGTGGTAATGGTTTTCAGGCGGGAGGTCAGAATGGTTACGACCCCGGCGACCGACAGCGAGCTGATGACTTGCTGCATGGCATTGGTCAGGGAGGTGACCCGGCTGACCAACTCGCGCGGTGCTTTGTTGATCAGATGCGAGTTCAAAGGCATCATCATGAGTCCCATCCCGCCGCCGGCCATAATAAGCGGAAGCAGCAGATCCGAGCGCGTCGTCGCCATGTCCATCTGGGCGTATTGGTAGATTGCCCCGGATACGAGTCCAAGTCCGATTACGACCAGCCAGCGCACCCCGATCCGGTCGAACAGGTAACCCCCGATCGGCATCATGAATGCCGACGCCAGCGCCTGCGGGAATAGCGTAAGACCGGTGTCGAAAGCCCCGAAGCCTCTGGCCTGCTGCAGGAATTGAGGCAAGAGGAAAATCGCGCCGAACAGGGAGAACTGAACGACCCATTGTGCCACGATGGCTAACGAGAAGTCTCTCGAACGGAAAACGCGGAGCTCTAGAAGCGGAATCTTCGCGCGTAGTTCGATGACAATGAACGCGATCAGGGCGATTATGCCGATAGTAAGGCCCGATATCGTTTGAACGGAAGTCCAATCGTGAGCCCCGGAACTTACGCCGTACGACAGCGAGGCGAACGCGATCGGTCCCGTAATCATCCCCGGCAAGTCGAAGCCGGCCACCTTCTGCCGGCCGATCTTCGGCAATTTCCAGAGGCCGAACAGAACGCTGAGAATGCCGACGGGTATGTTGATCAGGAAAATCCACCGCCAGGAGTGATATTCTACGAGCCATCCGGATACGAGCGATCCGACCGAGGGAGCGAGCAAAATCGGGATGCCGAGCATTCCCATGACGATGCCAATCTTATTCGGAGGGGTAAGCCTATATACGTAAGCCATCGATACCGGCATGACGAATCCGCCGCCAAGCCCTTGGATAATCCGAAATACGATCAGCCATTCCGCGCTGTTCGGGGTAGCGCACAGCAGCGAGCCGAGCGTGAACAAGACGACGGAGGTGATGAATACGTTTTTCGCGCCGAACCGATCCGACAACCAACCGGCCAGCGGAATTACGGCGGCGGTCGCCAGCATGTATCCGGTGACGACCCATTCCAAGGTAGGGAGATTAGTATGGAATTCCCCCACCAACTTGGACAAGGCGACATTCATGGCGGTCGTATCGAGAATGACCATGAAACAGCCCAGAATTAGGGCAAACAAAGGGATGAGGATACTGATCATCCGAAATTCCGACGGGGAACCGCCGGTTGTACTGACTTGCTCCATCTCTTCCACTCCTTCCACGTCGACTCCCGAATGCGCAGCCATCTTTGTTTATTTTCTTCCAGGAAGGGACGCATCGACGATCGATTGTGTGTTATATTTAGGGTGCGGACAATTGTCCGCCACTAAAATATAACGGACAATTGTCCGCGCAGTCAACAAAAAATGGAATTTTTTCCGCGAAAGGAGACTTGACGTGGAATTTACAGATAAAACCGATAGAAAAACGAACTCCGGCACGGAGTATCACCGCCGCATTCTCGAGGCGGCCGCTAGATTGCTGGAACGGAACGGCATCGATTCGGTCAACATGTATCAAATCGCGCAAGAAGCCGGGATCGGGCAAGGGACGCTATATAGGCGATACGAGCATCCGGGGGAGATCTATTCCGACCTTCTCAGGACAAGCTTGGAGCAATTCATAGATAAGCTGGAGGCGCAGCGCGGTTTGGAAAACTCGTCCGTCTCTGCCCTCGATCATCTTCGCGACGCGGTTGCCCAAATGGTCGATTACATTGACGATCATGTCGATCTGCTGGCCTCCATCAACTGTATGTATGCGGGGAAGAAGAACTTCATGCCCTATAAACGCCCAGTCATGGGCAGGCTGCGCGACCTGGTCGCCGCTTATCTGAATCTCGCCGCGGATCAAGGGGAAACCCGGATGATCGACGTCACGCTGACGACCAGCTTTTTATTGTCCGCGCTCGCTCCCGAACAATATATGTACCATCGCGACACGCTTGGCTATACCAAGGAGCAATATTTGGCCGAGTTTATTCGTTTGTTCATAGACGGTACGCGCAAATAGCAGGAACGGCAGGCCGGGCTCGGTCACGGTTAGCGCATCAACTGCTCCAGCTTCGATCTCGTAGACGTACCCGGGGCGGGCGTGTAGATGCTACATCTTAAATCCGCATCTCCATGAACTTGCAACGACGTGAGCTGAAATAGCATCTTTCTTGCTTTGGCATGCCGGAATTCAGGCAGCACCTCGGGCGCAGAGCTCACCTTGCTCTGCTCCCATAACCGATTGAAATCAGGGTGGGTTGCTTTCATTTCCTCTACGAACTCCTCGTACCATTCGTCCTCGACATATTGCCCGTAATACGCCCGGAAGATAGCCAGAAATCCGCTAGCGAATTGCTCCCAATTCACGGCTAGTCGTTGCAATTCTTTTCTCGTAAATAACAGACGTATCATGTTTCGCTCCTCCGGAGGAATAAGCTCGAAGTCCAGGAACACATGGGCAGCCGCTTCGTTCCAGCCGACGATATGGCATTTGCGATCGGAAATAATCGTAGGGCAGTATGTTAATTCTTGAAGAATGATTCTTAGAGACGGGTTAATTTGAGGAAGCTCTTCCCGATGGATGCCTGCGCCTGAGGTGGTCTCCAAGGCTAGGGAAAACAAGTATTTACGCTCATCTACGGTCAGTTGCAGCGCCTTGGCCACGTTATCCAAGACGGAGGACGATGCCTTGATATCCCTGCCTTGCTCCAACCAGGTGTACCAGGTATGGCTAACACCGGCTAGCTGCGCGACTTCCTCTCTTCTCAGCCCGGGCGTCCTTCTTCGGCTACCTTCCGGGAGACCGACCGACTGGGGGGTGAGCTTGGCCCGCTGAGCTTTTAAGAATTGGGACAATGCTTGAAGCCTTGTTTGTGAATTCATAGTTAACCGTCCCTTTCAAGGGAATATCGTATTACTATTTATAATAGGATAATCCACAACTTGTAATAGGATAATTGGCGTGACATGATGATTATAGGGTTTTATTCAAGCACGTTCAAGGAGGCACTAGCTATGGAAAGAGAAAGAGTCGTCATTACGGGTATGGGCGCGATAACGCCGCTTGGAAACAATGTGGATACCTTCTGGACTCGGCTGATGCGCGGGGACTCAGGGGTATCCGCCATAGATGCTTTCGACACGGATCGTTTCAAGGTGAAAATAGCGGGAGTCGTGCGGGACTTTGATGCCAAAGAGCTGTTAGGGCCCAAAGAGGCACGCCGCATGGACCGGTTCAGCCAGTTTGCCATAGCAGCTACGGACCAAGCGGTGCTCGACTCGGGGATCGATCTTGAGCAAATAAACAAAGAACGAATGGGCGTCTACGTTGGCTCTGGAATCGGCGGCATTCAGACTTTAATGGATCAGTATAACGTGTTAGACCGACGGGGACCGGAGAGGGTAAGCCCAACCCTTGTTCCGATGATGATATCCAATATGGCGGCGGCGTCGATTAGCATTAGATTGGGTACACTAGGCTCCACGCTATCCCCGGTAACGGCATGTTCGATCGGCAATACAGCGATAGGAGAAGCATTCTATCACATTCAATCCGGAAGGGCAGATATCGTGATCGCGGGAGGAACGGATGCGGCGGTTTCCGAAATCTCGCTGGCCAGCTTCTCGAACGCAACGGCTTTGTCGATGAGGAACGATGAGCCAGCGCGGGCTAGTCGGCCGTTCGATGCCGGCAGAGACGGCTTCGTCATCGCGGAAGGAGCGGGAATCCTCGTTATGGAATCGTTGTCTCATGCATTGAGACGTAAGGCTAGAATACATGCGGAGGTTATTGGCTACGGAGCTAGTTCCGATGCGTATCATATGGTGGCTACTCATCCCGAAGGCGATGGGGCATACCGCGCAATGAGATTGGCGCTTCAAGACGCTCGAATCCTCCCGAGCGAAGTGGACGTCATCAGCGCGCACGCCACGAGCACCGAGCTTGGAGACAAGTCGGAAACGGCAGCGATCAAGAAAATGTTCGGAGAAGAGGCCTATCGCATTCCTGTTACGGCCAATAAGTCCATGACAGGGCATATGTTCGGAGCTGCGGGTGGTGTTGAAGCGATTGCTTTGGTGAAAAGTTTGCAGAGCGGTACCATCCCTCCGACCATTAATCAAGAGGAGCGCGGGGAAGGCTGCGATCTGGATTATGTTCCGAATGTAGCCCGCGCGGCCGATCTCAAGATCGGGATGTCCAACTCTTTCGGATTTGGTGGTCATAACGCGGTTATCGTACTTAAGAAATATAACCAATAACAGCCCTGCAACTATTGGGAGAAGGGGAACAACATCGCTTAAGCCAGTGTCTATTGCGAAAGACCGGGAACCGCCTCTCTGGAGGTTCCCGGTCTTTTGTTTTATAAATATTCAGCTTTTGGTTGTTGCAATATACAGTTCAACTGTATATAGTATAACTATACAGTTACGCGATATAAAGTCGAGCTGAACAAAGAGGGGGGACGGCATGAGCAGAGATAAGAACCTGCCGCTCACGGAGACGGTTTACTATATTCTTCTGGCTTTAGTGGAACCGGCACACGGATATTTGATTATGCAGAAGGTGGAGGAGTTGAGCGGGGGCCAAGTTCGCATGGCAGCAGGAACGCTGTATGGGGCGATTGAAAACTTGCTGAAACAGAACCTTCTGCAGCCAGTCAGAAGCGAGGATAGCCGACGCAAGGTTTATGTCATAACGGACAAGGGCAAAGAAATTTTGCGGCTCGACTATGAAAGAATGAAGCACATGATTGCAGCTACACAAGCAAACTTTGAATAAGAAATGGGGGAACGGGATGAGGAAGTGGAAATGGTTTCATAACTTCGACAAGGAAGAAAAGTGGTTGAATGAACTGGCAAGCCAAGGGTACATGCTTGTCAGAAAGTCAATCGGATACGAATTCCAACGCGTCAAACCGGAAAAGGCGATTATCCGAATCGATTATCGCACCTTCAAGAATCGGGAGGACTTCGAGGACTATCGCGCTTTGTTCGAAGATAGCGGCTGGCAACACATTGCAGGAACCAGAAGCTCGGGACATCAGTATTTTAAGAAAAGAGAGGAATCCGGCAACGAGGATATTTTTTCGGATGTGGATTCCAAAGCCGCCCGATACAAAAGGATGGCCCAAATGTGGTTATCCCTTGCCTCCATCTTCCTCCCTTTATTTGCAGTACTCGTTTCAACAGGCGCTATTGACGCGGAAGTTTTTTTGAATCCGAAAGCCTTGTATTATACGCCGGGTTTATGGGAAAAAGCCGGAACGGATTTCTGGGGTGCCTTTCTTTTTGAAACGCCGTTTGCTTTATTAAGAGGGTTCTTGTGGATTCTTCTCCCTCTTACCCTTGTTTTATATGTTGTTTTTGCGTTCAAAGCGAATAGGCGTTATCGGAATGACACGGACCAATGACTCGGACGGGAAAGCGAGGGCGGCAACTCGGTATGGGCATCGCCCTTGGCCGAATTGAGCTGGGCTTGCGTGAGAAAGATGCTATCGGTCAGATCGGCTCCGCTGAGATCCGCGTCCCGGAAGTCCGCCCCGATGAGGTCTGCCGCTCTCATGTTGGCGCCCCTAAGGTCGGCGGCAATGAGATAGGCGCCTCTTAAGTTGGCGTAACGAAGGTCTGCGCCTTTGAGGTTGGCGCCGATGAGATCGGCTCCGCGGCCAATCTTCTTCGGTTGCTTCAGAGGGCCCTTGTGCCGGCGGCGGGCCTCATTCCTTACGAGTTCGCTAGTCTGCAAGAGCAGAACGTTGACATCCGCCCGGTGCGCTGCTACGTCCAGTTTCAATAGAGCATCTGGGTTGAGTTGCGTAAGCCGTTTCGTCTCGGCGTATGCCGAACCGAGCGCATCGTGGATCGTGCGGGCGGCAGGCAAAGTTTGCGCATCGGTTAAGTACCAGAGCAACTCTTGGAGCTGTCGCATGATCGGCAACGCTTCGAACATCGCTTTAGCCGTTTCGGGGGCTTGCCGCCAGTCGCGTCCGCCGAACGTATATTGGGAAAGCAGTTGCCCTGCGCCGAAGCAATCATAGACGGTGCAACCGCGAAAGCCCTGTTCCCTTAGGGTAGTATGAATTCCGCAACGGAAATCCGTTTGCAGATTGTGGCATGCCTGTCCGCCGTTTTTATCCATGGCAAAGTCTACCGAAGCGGCGAAAGGCAACGCCACGCAGCATAGTCCGAAGCAGTTATCGCAGTCGGCTTGCAAGCTAAGACGGATGCTGTCGTGCGCAGCTCCTGAATGATACTCGGTCATCGTGACGTAATCTCCTTCTACTTCCTCGATCTCCTAATTTTTTATAGTTTAACATAACAAGAGCTCTTATCCCACGCCTTCTGGCGAGGATAAGAGCTCTTTATTCAGAGTACCTGTTCCAGGAATCGCGCGGCGCGTTCGCTCTGCGGCTGGTTGAAGAACAGTTCGGGAGTCGCCCGTTCGACGAGTTTCCCGTCATCGAGGAAATAGATCGTGTCTGCGGCTTCCCGCGCGAATTTCATCTCATGGGTAACGATAAGCATCGTCATTCCGCTATCGGCGAGCCCGCGAATGACGTTCAGAACCTCTTTAACCATCTCGGGGTCTAGCGCCGAAGTCGGCTCGTCGAAGAGCAGAATATCTGGCTCCATCGCCAAGCTGCGCGCAATGGCGACGCGCTGTTTCTGACCGCCCGAGAGCCGGGACGGATAGCTGTCTGCTTTGTCGGATAGGCCGACCCGGGCGAGCAGCTCATGCGCTTTCGCCCGCGCGGCTTCCACGGTCATACCTTTAACCTCGATAGGCGCGAACGTAATATTGTCGAGCACGGTCATGTGGGGAAACAGATGAAAGTGCTGGAACACCATACCGATCCGCTGACGAATACGTGCTACGTCGCTCTTTGGATTCGTCAATTCCATTCCGTCGATGGTGATCGTACCCGAGGTTGGAGTTTCGAGTAGGTTGAGGCAACGCAGAAAGGTGGACTTGCCCGAACCGGATGGTCCGATCAAGGCGACGACCTCTCCTTTATCGACTTGAGTTGAGATGCCCTTAAGCACCTGATTTTTGCCAAAGGCTTTCGTTAGGTTCGTTACGTTAATCACTTCGACGCAACCTCCTTTCCAGCATGCGAGCAAGAGATGTAAGGATGAGCACTAGCACGTAATAGATAGCCGCGACTAGCAGCAATGCCTCGAAGGAGCGGAACGTGCTGGCTCTGACGAAATCGGCACGGCGCATTAATTCGGTGACTCCGATGACGGAGACGAGCGAAGATTCCTTAAGCAAGGCGACGAACTCATTCACCAGCGCGGGCAAAATATGACGGAGTGCCTGGGGGAAGATAATGCGCACCATCATTTTCCGATAAGGAACCCCGAGGGCGATTGCAGCTTCCCGTTGCCCTTTGTCGACCGCCATAATCCCGCCGCGAATCGTCTCGGACAAGTAGGCGGCGGAATTCAGCCCGAACGCAAGACCCGCCGCGAGCAACGCAGGGATATCGAAGTCGAATAGCTGCGGAGTCGCATAGTAGATAAGCGTAAGCTGTACGAGCAATGGAGTTCCGCGGAATATCGAGGTATAGGCGGTGGCGAACCATTGCAACGGCCGAATGCCCGAGATCTTGAAGAGAGAGAGGATCGTTCCCCAGATTAACCCGAGCAAGGCCGAGACGAGAGTGAACAGCAACGTGACGTAGATCCCCTTCAGAATATAAGGCACGTATCCGTCCAACACTCGAAAATCAATGTTCAGAAATGCGGAGCGTTCGTTCTCGCCCGCATCCTTCTCTTCGAACCACTTGTCGATGATGTTCTGCAGCTCGCCGTTTTCCTTCATCTGATTCAGCGCGCGATTGAAGTCGTCGACTAGCTTGGTCTGTTTAGGAAAGGCAATGGCATAACCGTTGTCTTCTTCCGTAGCCGGCACGAAGCTCATCGTGAGATCCGGGTTTGCCCGGATCATTTCAACCGCGACGGCATCTTCGACGATGGCGGCATCGATTCGTCCGGAATTCAATTCTTGAATGAGGTCGGCGATTTTATTGAGCTTCTTAAGCTTAGCGCCTTCGATAGTTGCCGCGTACTGATCTTGAATAGATCCAAGTTGTGTCCCGACGAGCTTGCCCGCAAGCTGCTCTACGGTATCGTAAGCCTTTTTCTTCTGCGAGATGATCGTATTACGCGCCGTGTAATAGCTATCGGAGAATGTGACGCTCTTCTTGCGCTCTTCGGTTACCGACATCCCGGACATGACAAAATCGACGCGATTCGTCTGAAGGGCCGCGATCAAGCCATTAAAGTCCATGCCGGAGATTTCCAACTGATAGCCGAGTTCGCTTGCGATGGCTTTGGCAATGTCGACATCCATTCCGACAATGTCGCCGTTGCTTTTCGCATCTACGCTTTCGTAAGGGGGATAATCGGGAGAAGTCCCCATGACGAGTTTCTTAACGGTTGGTTCGCTTGCTGCATAAGCCATATTGGCAGGCGTCCCAGGGGTTGCCGAACCGAGAGATAGCAGCAGGAACGCGAAGATGATGAGCGAAACATGTACGATTCGTATCCTATTTCTTTTCATAAGTCCCTCTTTCTTGTGCAGATGTATCATTGATTAGCCTAAAGTAGTATAAGCCGTTCGCTAGGGGATGGAAAGAAACGAAGTTAAGTTTATTATTGCCAATTGTTACCTCGCGTATTTAAATCCAACCAATCGTGATACGATAGGAGTCTATCGCTAAGTCATGTAGCCAAAGTTTATCCTCATTTTCCATGGGCCATAATGGGGAATGGAACGACCAAGCGACAAAAAACCACCTGCGGCGAAGAGCTTAGGGGTGTATGCAGAGGAATGAACGAATTGAAAATTCCAGACAACGAGATCGTACAAAATATTCTTACGAACGTAGTATCGATGGAGCTGAGAGTGAAGAAGTCGGAGGTCAAAGAGACGATTGAATTAATGGAAGGATTCGGGCTGAAGTATAAAAATTCGTGGACTTCAATGGAATTAGCCGATCATACGGTGATCGATTTCTGGAGGAAAGACCTCATTAAGACCTCGATTTCCAAAGAATAAAGAAAAAAATATAGTGGATGATTGGAATAACCCCCGTATCTATGGAGGGGTTATTTTCGTTATAAAACAAAGTAGATGTAAGACAAAAAAAGGATGTTATCGCGAATTCGATTCGTGATTGCATCCTTTTTGCCTTGCCGATCTGATTCCCAACCTTCAGAGTTCGGCTGGCGAGCTTGCGTTCAGTCGGTATTCGGACGGGGTGAGTCCGGTTTTTTTGCGGAAGATTTGGGAAAAGTGACGTACGTCCGGATAGCCGACGCGCTCCGAGATATCGGTTATTTTTAATTCGGAGGCCTTCAGCAACTCCATCGACCGGTCCAGCCGCAGCTGAGTGACGTAATCCTTGAAGCCTGTGCCGGTCTTCTGCTTGAAGAGCTGGCTGAAGTAAACCGGGTTGAGATAGACGATGGACGCTACCTTCTCCAAGCTCAATTCTTCGTGAAAACGGGTTTTGATATACTGGATAGCGACCGCGATCGACTGATCGCCGCTACTTGCATAATGATCGTACATTTGGGTGGCGGCAGCGTTACGCATGCTTTGTACCTTGGAAGGCACTACGGCAAAGTCCGCGATCCGATCCGTATGTAGAACCTGAAACGGAACTTTGACATACCTTTTCAAGTGGCTGCGCAATTGTTCCACTAGACCGTTTAATTTGCTCTCGTCGTTCAAAGTGACCAACCCGATTAAGCTTCGGGCATCAATGCTTGCGACGAAACCTTTCCCCCAAGATTCGATCAACTCGGACAGAACGTTCTCCACGATAAAATGCTCGAGATTCACGTCGCGATCGCTTTCCATTCGAACCATGACGAGATGGAAGTGCGGGTGGTTTTCCGTGAAAGGCTGGAGATCGATGCCCCGCAGGTCTAACCCGGCCGCCCAACGGGAGAACACGGCTTCCCTCAGGAACCGCAGATTGGCCTTCAAGAGATGGGCATCCTTGGACCACTCGTGCTCCTTAGCGATTTCTCCTCCCAATTTACCAATCATGTCTATGAGAATATCTTTGCCGATCGGTTTGAGCAAATAATCTTTCGCCCCCAAGCGAACGGCCTCTTGGGCATACTTAAATTCGGAATAAGCAGAGATCACGACCCATTTGACGTGGGCATGTTTCTTGCGGGAAACTTCCATGAGCTCAAGTCCTGTCATCCCGGGCATGAGCACGTCGGTAAGCACGACGTTGATCGGCTTATTGCGGAGCAAATGGACGGCCTCTTGCGGATTGGCGGCCAGATAGACCCGGTGTTCCGGGAAGCTTCTGCTGATCGTCCGTTCGATTCCGCTGCGAATGATTTCTTCGTCGTCGACGACGAGAATGTTCACGTTAATGTCTCCTCTCGGGGGGGATAGGAATCGTCAGGATGACAGTCGTTCCGAGATTGAGCTCACTTTCTATACGAATGCCGTAGCCTTCGCCGAACATCAAGCGAATGCGACGGTGGACGTTCTCTAGACCGATCCCGCCTCTGCCGGAAGCAATTTCGGCTAAGGCATCCCGGCCATGATCGGAAGCGGCCGAATCGTTTAGCGTTTGGGTTAGTGAGAGTAGCGTGTCCGCATCGATTCCGACTCCGTTATCTTGCACGCTAATCGATAAACTTCCATTATTTTCTTCCGAACGAATGCGCAGCATGCCGGACTGATTCAAGGGCTCTAATCCGTATTTCACTGCGTTCTCAATAATGGGTTGCAAGATCATCTTAGGAACCTCGATGTCTAGCCAGCGCTCGTCCACTTCAATAACCGTCTGCACGCGGCCTCCTAGCCGGACCTCGATAATCGACAAATAGTGGCGCAATTGATCGAGTTCCCGGCGAAGCGGCACGCTGGAGGCTTCTTTCCAATCGCTGCTATAGCGGAAGAGTTGGGACAAGGAGAGAATCACCTTGCCTAGCCGATCGTTCTCCCGTTCGTCCAGCATCCAGTAAATCATGTCCAACGTATTGAACAGGAAATGAGGATTAACCTGGGATTGCAGCGCTTGAAGCTGGGCGTGCTTCTCGCTTAGCGAGGCTAACTTGATGCGTTCGATGAGATCATCCATCTGATGAACCATTCGGTTAAAGGATCCAACTAGAACGTTAAGTTCTTGGTAGGATTGCACGTGAACTTGGCCCTTGAAGTTACCGAGCTCGACCTGCTTCATCTGCTGGATAAGCCTTTTGAATGGTGAAGAGAAGGAGCGCGCGATGAATGTCGCAAGCGCGATAGCCGCTACCACGAGAATGATGATGACGCTCAGCAGAAAACGTTGCGTTTCTTTAAGCTCGAGCTTTAGATCTTCTTTAGGCGTAATGCCGATGACCGTCCAGTCCGCCGTGCGGATCCGGGCTGCGGTAATCAAGGCATCCTCTCGCTCGCTAAGGATGACTTGATCATCCTTTAATGGGCCGGGCCATCCGGGAGGGACCGTATCCATGACATCCTGGGTCGGATTCGTCCGGATAATATCGTCCCCATCCTGCCCCCGGATGATAACACTACTCCCCGGCCCTAAGCTTGCGTTGGAAAGCGCGGATACGATCGAATCCGCATCCGTCTCGATCAAGACGATGCCAATACGCTTCAATGCGGTAAACTCGAACAACTGACGTCCGAATGCGAATACGGGACGGTTAATATTGCCGCTCATGAGAGAATCGGGGTACACGCCAAGCCATTTCATTTCCCCCGTAGACTGCTTCAGCTCAGTGAACCATTCTTCTTGCGGGTACTCGCGAACGGCGGCTCCTACCGAGCGGTCGAAGCTAAATACTTTGCCTCGATAGGTCACGATATGGATGCCGACGATATCGTTCCGGGAATAGAAGATCGCTCCTAAGATGTCCGTAATTCGCCGTTCGAGATTGACGCCTTCGACCGTACGGTCGGAAGACGGGTTCTGCAGCAGCTTCATCAGCTCGCCGTTGCTGTTCAGGGATTTCGTTACGGAATCGTACCCTTTAAGCATAAGTTCGAACAAACCGACAGTTTGAGAAATATTTTTCTCCGCGATGACTCCGACTTTATCCCGGATCTGATCGGTCGCCCGCTGGTAATAAACCAAGCTGACGATAAGAAGCAAGCCCAGCATGCAGAATAGGAAGATCAGGAAGATACGGCTGCGGATCGTTCGAAAGTGCATCATGTCGATGTTAAATTATCCTTTCACGGCGCCGGCTACCATTCCTTTCGTTATTTTCTCGCTTAGCAAGAAATAAATCAGGATGACCGGCAGAGCTCCGAGCACGAGGAAGGCCCCGATCGCTCCGTAGTTGACCGAATATTGGCTGACAAAACTGTTGACCCCGAATGGAAGCGTCTTGAGCTTCTCGGATGAAATGAAAGTAGCCGCAAGGATATACTCGTTCCAGATATTAATAAATGCCAGAATACATACGGTCACGATCGGGGGAACCGTGATCGGAAGAACGATGGAAGTGAATATCCGGTAAACGCTTGCACCATCCATAATACCCGATTCTTCGATCTCTTGGGGGATCGTTTTCATAAAACCGCTAAGAATGAAGACGGCAATTGGCGTTTGGAAGGCGATATAAGGCAATATCAGCGACAAGCGCGTGTTCAGAATGTCCAAATTTTTGAAAATGAGCATAAGAGGAAGCAAAGTTGCTTGCAACGGAACCATCATCCCGAGCAAGAAGGCGAGAAGCACGAGTTGGCCGTATTTCCAACGGAATCGGGAGATCGCGTAGGCTGCCAACGATGCCAGAAGAATGACGCTAATCATTGTGACGGAAGTCACGAGAACGCTGTTGGACAGATACCGCCAGTAATTGCCGCTTTCGATGGCGGACGTGTAGTTGCTCCATTGCCATACGGCAGGAAGAGAGAAGAAACTGCCGGACAGGATTTCTTCATTCGTCTTGAACGAATAGATGAGTAGCCACAAGAGAGGATAGAGCTGCGTGACGAGCAGAATGCCGAATATAACGAATACGATGGTCTTAGTGATGGAAAAGCCTCTACGCCGGGCATGGGCCGCAGGCTTGATGACCTTCGCGGTTGTGGATGGGCTCATAAGGCGCGCCTCCTTTTTACGAGAATCGTTTGTCTAACCGGTTGAATAGGAAGTTGATGATTACGGTTGCCAGAAGGCAGACGACGACCAAGAATGAAGCGATGGCACTACCGTATCCGTACTTCATCGACAGGAACGACATATTGTACATAACGCTCGCTATAACATCGGTTGCATGTGCAGGACCGCCGCCCGTCATGACCATGATGAGGTCGAACGACTGGAGAGAACCGATGAAGGAGAGCACGACGGATATTTTGAAAATCGGAACGATCAAAGGCAACGTGATATATCGATCGGCCTTGAAGCCTTCGGCGCCGTCAATCTTGGCGGCTTCGTAAATATCGGCCGGAATGTTCTGAATTCCGGTGAATTGGATGAGGATATGGTAACCCAAATACTGCCATAGACCGACAATAATGATCGCGTAGATGGCGATTTTCGGTTCGGTTAACCAGGAATGCGTCCATGAATCCAATCCGAGTTTGACCAGGATTTGGTTGATCATTCCTCCCATCGATGCCGGATTGTATATCGTCTTCCATAACTGGCCGATTACGGCCACGGATAGGATTACCGGAAGAAAATAGCTCGACACGAGGAAACTGGTTCTACGGACGTAACGACTGATCAGAATCGCCACGAATAAGGCAAGAGGCAATTGCACGAGCATCGAGAATCCCGCCAACAGGAATGTTCGGCCAACTGCGGGCCAGAATACGGGATCGTCTGTGAACATCTTAGTAAAATTGGCAAGTCCGATGAATTTGGATGTGCCGATACCGTTCCACTGCAACATTCCGTTGTATACGGAAACGATGATCGGAAGGAACACGAGACAGACATACAGGAGCAAGCACGGAAGCACGAATGCCGCGATCGTCCAGCCGGATACTTTTAACACTTTCAAGGCTTTCGCCTCCTTCGAGCTTTCTCATTATGATGACGAAAGGGGGGCCGCTGGGCGCCCCCTCCGTAACAATATATCCACGGATGTTATTGTTTGTTTTCTTCGTAGCCTTTTTGATGTTCTTTGGCCACCGCAGCGGAATCTTTCTTCGCAACGAACAGGTTTTGGATACTGGACAGATGCACTTGAGCCGTTCCTGGATTCATCGTATTGTCGAACGCCAGGTCTCCGCCTTTGACATCTTTGAACATGTTCATAACTTCCATGGCCATATCGGAGTAACCCGCAGCTTTGAAGTCGCCTTCAACGGTTTGAGCAAGGCCGATAGCTCCTTTTTGCTCAAACATTTCTTTCGGGTAGTTCACCATGAAGTAGTTCAAGAAATCGAGTGTTTCAGCCAAGTGCTTGCTGGATTTGGATACCGCGAATGCGCTACCAGGAGCAAGCATGAATTGGTTCGGGTCGCCTTTGCCGCCAACCGTAGGGAATTTGAATACTCCGACGTTGCCGTCTTTGCTTACATCAGACGTTTCGATACCGCCGGTAGCCCAGCTTCCCATGAAGTACATTGCCGCTTTGCCTGTTTTGAACAAGTTCTCGCCCGCGTTGTAATCGAACGACGTTGCGCCTTCTTGGAACGCGCCTGCTTGAACCAGCGATTGGAACGCATCAACCGCTTGCGTGAATGCCGGATCTTCGAAAGTTCTCTTGCCGTCGACGACGTCTTTCAGGAAGCCAGGGCCACCGTTCGTGCGGAGCAAGACGTTCATGAACAAGAACGAACCGGTCCAGGAATCTTTCTCGCCGATGGCGATCGGTGTAATGCCTTTGGCTTTAAGAGTTTTGACGGCGTCGATCATTTCCTCGAATGTCGTAGGAACTTTAGCGCCAGCTTTCTCGAACAACGATTTGTTGTAGTAGATGAGTGCGATGTTGTTACCGTCCGGCAAAGCGTACAAGTTGCCGTTGAAAGTGTAGTAATCAAGAATTCCTTCTGTGAACGTGCCTTTCAGGCCGTTTTGCTCGACCATCTCGTTAAGAGGCGCGAACAGGTCGGCATCTACGAACGGTTGCATTTGCGCAGCCGGATTGACGATCGTGATATCAGGCATTTCTTTGGAAGCCGCTTGCGTTTTGAATTTCAGCTTTTGCTGGTCGGTGTTCAGGGAGTCGAGCTCGACTTTGACGTTCGTGTGCTCGGCTTCGTACTGGGAAACGACTTTGCGAAGCATTTTGTATTTCGGATCGGTCGGGTCTGGGTAGATGTTCTGGAAGGTGATCGTTACCTTGTCCTTGCTAGTAGGGCTGGCAACGCTTGTTTCGGCAGCAGGGCTAGACGGATCAGCCGCAGCTCCTTTGCTTTCTTTGTTTCCATTGTTTGTGCTTCCGCATGCAGCTAAGCTTACTGCAAGCAAACCTGTCATGACCGTACTAAGCACTCTTTTGCTTGTCTTATTCATCTGTATATCCCCCTTGAGGTTGGAATGTCCTCATTATCCGTCGAAACGGGATTGCGAACAATGAAGTTACTTAGGAGAAGATGTTTACTTTTTAAAGGTCGTTATCCAGCGGGGGGTCTGGATCCATGCTCTCATTCCCTTGTGATCTCCAATCGGAGCGGGGAATATGCCTTAATATAGTAAAACAACTCAGCTCTAATATAACGCGCGGTCGCTAGCGGCTTTAACGGCTTCTGCGCGATGCCGAACCCCCAATTTTGCATAGAGCGTAGACACATAGTTTTTAACTGTACCTTCGCTTAGACGAAGATCCGCTGCGATTTCTTTATTCGTGGCCCCGGAACATAATTTTCTTAAGATGTCGATATCTCTAGAGGTTAATGTCTCTTGCGCATTATTCGAATGAGAGGCCGCCAAGCGAGTGCGGAATTGGATTTCCGGGGCGTATTTCCTCCAATCGGAGGCCCATAGCGAAGGGATCCAATCCTGCCGAACGATACTCCTAATCGCCGTAATGAGCAGATCAGGCGGAATTTCCTTCATGAAGCAGGCCGTCGCCCCCGCGTTCATAGCGTCGATAAGCCATTCTTCGTGATGAAAGGTCGTTAATACGATCATCTGCGGCTTGGGCGGCATGTCCCTTATTCGGCGCATGGCGGTAACGCCATCCATGTCCGGCATTCGCAGGTCCATTAAGATGAGATTCGCCGGGACGCGTTCCATCAATGCGACGGCTTCCGTACCTGTCGCGGCCGTCCAAGCCACTTCCATGTCCGGCTCTAAAGCCAGTACGATGGCCAAGCTCTCCCGTATTAAAGCTTGATCCTCGGCAATGCCTATTCTGATCATTGGGTAAGCTCCTTCATTTTAGAGCGATAAGGAAGGGTGACAGAGACGATTGTTCCTGTTCCTTGTAACCCGGCTCCTGTCATTTTCAACGATCCCCCGTTTGTGTGCACAAGCTCTTTCATCGTCTTGATGCCAATTCCGTATGCGGACGTGGTTTGGGATAGAGAATCGATGCCTTTTCCATTGTCCCTGATCGTAAGAACGATTTCTTCCTCCCCTGATTCCAGGGTCACATTAACCGCCTCGGCTTCGCCGTGGCGAACGGCATTCGTCATAGACTCTATAACCGTTCGGGCGATCGTCTCGGCTGTCGGGGCGGGATACTCTAACCGATGCCAATCGATCGAAGGAGATACGTTAAGCGATATGGACATCTTCGTCACTTGGCTGAAGCGATGTATGGATTGTTCCATGAATCTCATCCATTCGGCGGGCGATTGCCTTCCATCGTTCCATTGCATGACGGCGTTTCTCATTTCTTGCAAACCTTCCATTGAGGCTTCCCTGGCTTTCGTAATAAACTCCACCCTCTTGTCTCCTTCCAGCCTTAATGCGACATCCAATGCCCGGGTAATGGCCGTCCAATACTGGCCGGTTCGGTCGTGGAGCTGTCCGGCGATGCGCATCCGTTCTTCTTCTTTCACCCTCAATTCTTGCTCGAAAGCGGATATCGCGGTCAGGCGTCTAGCTTGTTCTCTCTCTCTTAAGAGGGAACCTAGAACGAAGGCGTATAAGCCTGCGATAAATAGCAGCGAAAGTTGAAGGTAAGGGGTGGAATGAAACAAGCGGTGAAGCCCAAGGATAGCGGTCATCTCCAGCAACGTGATCCATAAGCAATCTTGCCATTTCAGATGAATGCATGAACGTACGAGAGGGGAAATAAGCACGAATAGGACTATGCCGTCTTGCAGGACTAACGCCCAGATCGTGATGAGCGCGGTCTCTGCTAGGATACCTATCTTTAACGTTGGCGATGGGGAGTCCGGTGTTTTCCATTGGTCGCCCACGCACCAGGCCATAATGCCGACGCTAATCGTCCAATCCATGAATGACCACTGTCCGGCTTGTATGTAAGCACCGATCCAAACGGCAGCATAACCTGCCAATCGTAATAAAATAAACGTCAATCTCAATAGAATTCCTCCCGAATATGGCGAAGAGATGACCTTGGTCAGTATCCATGTGACTATCGCAACCGCTAACATAATCGTATCACATGGAACGATAATCCATAATCGACATTTTTAACAGGAGGGATTAATGATGTTAGCCGGACATTATTCCGTTAGCTATTTGCTTAAGAAGGCGGATTCCGAGATTAAGTTATGGCAGTTGTTCTTGGCCGTTCAGTGGTTGGATGTCGTGTGGAGCCTATTCATCCTATTTGGAATCGAGAAAGCGGACACGCAACATTCTCTCCCCGCCAGCCCGATTCATTTAACGTATATGCCTTACACGCACGGGTTTCTCTCATCATTGCTGTGGTCGGGAGCAGCTTACTTAGGCTACAGAGTATTTTACAGGGGAAAAGGGAGTGGGAAAGGGAGTAGGAAATCCGCGCTCGTAATCGCGTCGGCTGTTTTTTCACACTGGGTGCTGGACTTGATTGTGCATGATCACGATTTACCATTGCTGGGCGATCGTTATAAAGTGGGATTCGGTGTTTACCATAGTATTTTCTGGAGCTTGTTCATCGAATTCGGCTTGTTGTTGATCGGACTATTTATCTATATGAGGTCTACGGAGGGGAAGGGCTCCTTCTTAGGTAAATACGGAATGGGATTTGTTTTTGTTATTTTGTTGCTATTTAACGTAGTTTCCATATGGGGGCCTCATCCGCCTAACGAGAAAGTCGTGGCCGTATTCAATTTCTGTTATTATGTCGGTTTTACTTGGGTGATCTCGCGGCTGGAACGTCGAAGAGCGTTATCTAGGTTATGACAGCTCTACTTGATTCACAAATCGGATATGGGATGGTGGGGGCAAATTTCCCCCGTTAGATCATCGAATAACGGCACCGTGTGCCGCTATTCGAAATTCGCGCCATCGCCGGAATAGTCCGACGGCCCGGCTGAACTAGCACGCTGGGTAAAATCGCAACTCAGCTGTTTTTCTTCTCCATAGCGGCTTTAAGCAATTCCCCAAGGTTGGAGCCCAAGGGCTCCTCTTGTTTTTTGGAATATTGACTAACCAGCTTCTGTTGCTCGCGTTTATTCATATGCTTGCTATCCTTATTTACCATCTCCGTAATTCCGCAGGGTAAGCACTGAACGTACTTGCCGGCTTTGCCCTCTTTCATCTCCATCTTCTTATGGCATTGAGGGCAGCGACGATTGGAGAGCTGCTTGTCGTCCGAACGGCGGTAACCGCAGTCTTCGCTCGGGCAGACGAGGATAAGCCCGCGCTTCGATTTCTTCTCGAGCAGCCGGGTTCCGCAATCCGGGCAGTGGCTGCTCGATACGTTATGCGGAACATAGGAAGCTTCGCTCTTCTTGACGCCGGATACCAGTTCTCTCGCCATCTCCCGGATGCCGTTAAGGAAGGGCTCCGGCTTGCCTTGTCCGCGCGCGATCCGTTCCAGCTCCGACTCCCAGCGGGCCGTCAGCTCCGGCGTTCGCAAGTCGGCGGGAGCCAGTTCGATCAGTTGCTTGCCCTTGCCCGTCGGGTGCAGCAGATTGCTCTGCCGCTCGATCGTATCGGAGCTGACCAATTTCTCGATGATGTCGGCGCGAGTCGCTGGCGTTCCGAGTCCGTGCTTCTCCATCTGCGTCAGCAGAGCGGCTTCGGTGTACCGTTTCGGAGGCATCGTTCTTCCGTTCTGGATACGGCATTGCTTCACCTCAAGCGATTCGCCCTCGCGCAGCTCCGGCAGCATTGCCGCGCTATCTTCCGCGTCTTCCTCGGAGTCCTCTTCCTCCATTGATTGACCGTCATAGACGGCTCGCCAACCGTTGTCCTTGATCGTCGTGCCTTTGGCGGACAATGTCTCACCCGAGACCTCAATGGTGACGGCGACCTGATCGAAGCGTGCCGGAGCGTAGAATAGGCTGATGAAGCGTTTTACGATCAGATCGTATAGCCTGCGTTCTTCCGTAGTAAGCAGATTCAGATGTACGGCTTGCTCCGTTGGAATGATGGCGTGATGGTCGGTAACCTTGCTATCGTCCACGACCCGCTTGCTCAGAGGCAAAGCTCCGCGCAGTAGAGGCCTTGCCAGCGGTGCATAGGGGCCGACAGCAATGCTCGACAGCCTTTCCTTCAGCGTATCCGCCATGTCCGAGGTCAGATAACGCGAATCCGTTCGCGGGTAAGTAACCAGCTTATGCTGTTCATAGAGCCGTTGCAGGACGTTGGAGGTTTGTTTGGCCGAAAACCCTAGCATGCGATTAGCATCCCTTTGTAATTCGGTCAAATCGTAGGCGAGGGGATGCGGTACGGATTTCTCGCTTTTCTTGAGCTTGGAAATACGGCCGGTGCCGCCTGCAAGCTTCTCCTGCAACTGCTTGGCCTTGTCCGCGTCGAAGATTCGCGAATCCCCGTTCGCGCTCCGCCATAGCGCTTCGAACTTGCCGAAGCTTACGCGCAAGAGACTGTATTCCTCCGAACGGAAAGCGATAATTTCTTTCTCCCGTTGCATGATCATGCCGAGTGATGGCGTCTGCACGCGTCCGGCGGACAGAGGGGAACCGAATTTGCAAGTTAAAGCGCGCGTTACGTTAAGCCCGATCATCCAATCGGCTTCGGCGCGGCAACGAGCCGATTGGTACAACCGCTCGAATTGGCTGCCCGGCTTGAGCGATGCGAAGCCTTCCTTGATCGCTTTATCGGTCTGGGAGGAGATCCATAGCCGTTGGAACGGCTTCGTCCACTTGGCCATGTCGATAATCCATCTGGCTAACAGTTCGCCTTCCCGCGCGGCGTCGGTCGCGACGATCAGTTCGCCGATATCCGGTCTGCGTAGAAGTTGCTGCACCGCTTTGTACTGATGGCTGCTTTCCCGCAGCACCTTCAGCTTCATGCGGTCGGGCAGAATCGGCAGATCCTCCAGAGCCCAAGTCCCTAGCTTCTTGTCGTAATCCTCGGGTTCGGATAATCCGACCAGATGGCCAAGCGCCCAAGTCACGACGTACTTGGGTCCTTCTATATAGCTTTTATTCTTATTGTGGCTCCCCATCACGCGAGCGATTTCCCGCGCGACGGATGGCTTCTCCGCTAAGACTAATGTTTTCATTGGATTAATTGTTCACTCCTGCACTTATATTCATCGATGGATGTTCTTTTTCGTTCGTGAATCATGAGGTGAGTATATTACCGGATGGTTATAGTATAACATCTAGATGAAGGGGGCTGAATCATTTGAGCGAAAGCAATCGGGGTAAGAATAGGGAGTATTACGCGGTTATTTTTACTAGCCAACGCACAGACGGAGAAAACGGGTACGGAGAAGTGGCTGACGAGATGGTAAGATTGGCTGCAGAGCAACCCGGCTTCATAGACGTTGAAAGCGTCCGAAACTCTTCCGGGTTCGGCATTACGATTTCTTATTGGGAGAGCTTAGAGGCGATAAGCAACTGGAAGCGGGTCGAAGCCCACAAGGCTGCCCAAGAGCAGGGAAAGCAAGCGTGGTATGAGCATTATCATGTAAAAATTTGCAAAGTCGAACGAGAATATTCGATGAGAAAATGAGTGGTACGCAAGCAAAAATCACCTTGACCGGGTGGTTTTTTTATTAGGCGCGACAACTTTGTAGAAAAATGTCGCATATAGATGATATGATATCCCCATTACTGAAAAGGAAATTATTAGGGGGTAATAGGGGTGCCGAAAATTCGTAATAGAGTGCTGATTCTATTCATAACGCTATGTTTGGGTTTAACGAGTATCGCCGGAGCTGCGTATGGCCAGGAAACGATAGGCAAGCCTGGTATCGCGACCGTGCTGGAAGACGGAACACCGATGCTGGAGGATGGCTCAATTTGGTTGACTAATAAAGGGGTCCCTTTGCAGAAAAGTTTGAATCTCGTGAGCGTTACCGGAAATAGCAACGCAGGATATGGGATCAACAAGGATGGCAAACTCGTTCGTTGGTCCGGGGGGCAGGAGCCTAGCGTGATTCCCGACATAAGTAACGTGAAGCAAGTCAGCGGCGAGTATTGGTTGCTGTCCGACGGAACGTTATGGACGATGGACCGGGGCGGGAAGAAGGAGCTAGCAAGCTTCAAAGGGACTCGATTGTTCGATGCGTATGATGACGTTATCGCTGCAGTATCGGATTCTGGAGAGATCAAGAGATACGAGAGTACGTATACGGATCCGGTATTGGTGGCTAGGATTTCGGATGCGGCCTCTATTCGCAAGCTTAAAGTCAGAGATAATCAAGTCGCCCTGCTGTATGAGGACGGGAGAGTTATTCTATATGACGCTTATCATTTCGATAACGATATGAAATCCATTCCGGAGACATTGGCTACGGACGGCGTAGATATTGGATTTAACGAAGATACGACGTTGGTTGTCGTTAAGAAAAACGGCACCGCGTGGAACAACGGAACGGGATTAAACGATAACAAATTCAAGCTTAACCCGATAGAAGGTATAGAACAGATTAAACAAATTATAGCGGCGCAAGGGGTTCCGGATTTCTATGCTCAACAAACGAACGGAGCTTGGGTGATCTATAAGTCAGGAAAATCCTCGCCTCTGAACGCGCCTAGCATTGAGCGACTGTCATTCGACGTCTCCAGCTTAAGCCCGACCGTGGGTGGTCAAATCAAAGGAGACGTATCGCTTGTGTATAATACCGGAGCGACGGCCAAGCTTCCTTGGGAACTGGTTAAAGTGAGTATTGATAAGCCGTATTTGTTGCAGTCTCTTGGGAACGGCAGCTTTAAGTCTCTGGCCGTGGGAGAAGCGACCATTACGGTTGAAGCTAGCGGGCTTAAACAATCATTGAAGGTTGCTTCCAGCTTAAAGAATCCTCTTCAGAACGCGAAGCAAGTAAAGGGGATTACGTATTTGCCGTTAAAATCCGTTATCCAAGCGTTGGGCGGTTCGGTTAGCTACAACTCCTCGGCCAAAACTTATAGCGTTAAGATAGGGACGAATTCAATTGTCTTAACCAAAGGAAGCGCGAAAGCGCAAATAAACGGAAAGTCCGTCACGATGAAAGGAGCCCCCATCGAGAACAACGGGGAGCTGCTATTCCCGGCGGAAATCCTTAGCCAGACGTTGGGAGCCCAGCTCAAGTGGGATTCCGCGAAGCAGCAGATGAACGTTTCTATCGGAGCAGGGAAATTCATCGTTCAAGCGAAGCAGCAAGCCGCAACGTCGCCTTCGACTTCGGGTTCCGGCAAGATGTACGAGGTAGCGGCTACTGGCAATATGGCAGGTTGGAAGATACTGAAGGGACACCGCTACGAGAAGTCTCTTAAGATTTATTTTAACTATAAGAACGGGATCACCTCAACGAAAATCGAAGATATTCGTCCCGTCGACTTGAGTAAGAAAGTGACTTGGATAGACGACTCCGGCAAGAAGAGAACGAATACGGTTGGAGAGATTTATGAAATCTTCCAAGTATTCAGCGGGCAATATACGGACGATTGGTTTACCAAGAAATTCGGGACGTTATACGCGGATTGGCTGCTCTCCTCTACCGTCGACGCTACGCAGCTCGTAGAAGAATACCTTCAAAGCACCGGTCAGATGGAGAAAAACCAGTATCCAGTTACATTGACGCCAGACGCACAATTTGAATAATCGATTAGACAAGGAGCGGGGATTCCCTGCTCTTTTTTTGTACGCATAAACACTATTAGTTTGTCTAGAACCTCAAGATAGCAATCGATAAGAAACCGTGACATCAGGAACAAGCTATGATGCACGTAACTTGCGGCGAAATCTTCGACTGACGTATAATGGGTTATGTTTCCAATTATAGAGATTAGCGAAGGTGATAAGGTGAGAAAATTATTAAGTTTTATCGTCAGCATTATCGTGTTAGTAAGCACTTTTAACTTTGCAGGCTCAACCTCATCCGCTACATCTCCAGCAGCTATTACAGGTAAATTGTCAGAAAAAAAGCTCGCTTTTTCCTATGTGGACGCATCGGGAAAGCGACTATTGGGATTTGACGGCACGAATCCGAAACGGTTCGTCAATGCGATCTATGCTCCGGGTAAAATCGCTTCGGTGAAATTCGTAAAACATCAGAAGAGATCGGATGAAAGTACCGGAAGACAGATCTCCTATAATTTCGATCAGGATGAGGGCGAACTGTTCAGTATCGTCCAAGGGAAAATCAAGACAGATGAAAGCGTCCTGCTCGCGGAGAAGAATGCATTCCAGGGACATACTTTTCTAAACTATAAGCCCGTGAGCAAAGGGGTTTTCTCCAAGAGCGTGATCAGCAAGATCGAAAAGACCAAAAAACGTAAGGTCATCCATCAGGGGTTACTAGGCCAAGTTTCTAAGGATGTGCAAATCGGACTCGTCCAGTTCGAACGGATAAAAGGGCAAAAGCCGCTAGCAAGCCTCGTACTCACAACGAAATCAGAGCTTATTTTCGACGACTTCGTCGGGAATGACGATGAAATGTCCACATGGCGCGTCTCCGACGGGGGGGAGATTACGACCGAAATGTTCAATATCTTATTCGTCACTCAATCGAAAGCGGGTTATTCCCTCGGCTTCGAATGGTGGGGCGATGAAGGATTAGCCTTAAAAGTCGTTCAGCAACAAGGAACCAACTTCCGTCCCGTGCTGGAAAACTATCGCTATACGATGCCTATTTAATCTGCTTGAACGGAAGGGGATCTATGAGATGTGCAGAAACATTAAGACTTTATTCAACTTCGATCCTCCGGCAACGGATGAGGAGGTGCGGGCTGCGGCACTCCAATTCGTAAGGAAGCTTTCGGGGTTTAACGAGCCTTCGAAGGTGAACGAGGAGGCGTTCCATCTAGCGGTTAAAGAAGTGACCGAGGTCGCGGAGAAGCTGCTCGCTTCGTTGGTAACCCGCGCTCCGTCAAGAAATCGCGGAGTGGAGATCGAGCGCGCCCGCATCAAATCCGTAAGAAGATTCGGAGCTAAGGGGAATTAGTTTTATAGGCCGGAGGAAGCGGTGCAATGTCACAAAACGCGGTTCCTCCTTGTCATTCTAACGTAAGATTGTTACTTGGAGAGCGGAGGAATGACGAATTTGTTTGCCCAAACCTATAAGCAGCATCAATCGATGCTGTTCGGACTGGCCTACCGAATGCTAGGAATCGCGGCTGATGCGGAAGACATCGTGCAGGATGTATTCGCTCAATACTTGGCAATGGATACGGGAGCGGTCTTGAACGAGAAAGCCTATCTGACGAAAATGACCGCGAACCGCTGTATCAATCTGCTTAAATCATCGCGGCGCCAGCGCGAGACGTATACGGGACCATGGCTTCCCGAGCCTATGCCGGATGGCGGTTCCGGCCAAGCGTCCGATTCCGTGGAGCGACAAGAAAATATCGGATATGCGTATCTTGTGCTATTGCAGCAACTAACGCCGCTGGAGCGAGCAATCTACATTCTGAAGGATACATTCGGATTCGAATACGGGGATATCGCGGAGATTCTTGAACGTACGGAACAGAGCTGCCGGAAAACGTTCAGCAGAGCGAAGATGAAGGTAGGCCAAGACACGGGGGCGCTTCAACCGAACGAAGAGATGGAGGAGGCGAAGGAACGTTTCGTCGCGGCGTTCCTGCGCGCGTCGGACACGGGGAACTTCAAGCCGCTGCTGGCCTTTCTGCTCGATGACGTCACGATGGTGTCGGACGGCGGCGGCAAAGTGCGGGCAGCGCTTAATCCGATTCTTGGCATCGGGCGGGTGCAGGCATTCTTCGAGGGACTGGCAGCCAAAGGCAGTTTCAAAGGCGGGTTCGAGCGTATGGTTATGAACGGCCAACTCGGGTTGGCGTATCGTCAGGACGGACGGATTACGAGGGTCATTTGCGCGGAATGGGAGCCTGGCGGCTCCCGCGTACGTCATATCTACTTGATCGTTAATCCGGACAAATTGACGCGTTTTAATTAAAGCAGCCGGGATATAGCCCCGTGGAAACGCCGATTCTGTTCCAAGCGTTGATCGCGTTGATCGCCATGATCAGATCGATGAACTGCTTCTCGCTGAAATGAGTGCGGACGCGGTCATACACCTCGCGAGGGATGCCGGCTTCCGACAGCTTCGTCGCGTACTCGGTCAGCTCGAGAACGGCGCGTTCTTCCTCGGAGAAGTGAGGCACTTCGTGCCACACGCTCAGGAGCGTGATCTTCTCCATGCTCTCGCCTATGCTTAGCAGATCTTTGGCGTGCATGTCGATGCAGAACGAGCATCCGTTAATTTGCGAAGCCCGCAGCTTAATCCATTCGTACAGCTTGCGATCAAGTCCGCTATTCTGGATAAATTGCTCGAGTCCCAGCATGGCTTTGAAAGCCTCGGGATTGGAGTTCCGGTAATTCATTCTAAGTTCCATTTCTCATCTCTCCTTAAGAGTTTGGGTTTGCTCACAAAGATAAGACAGGTGAGGGTTTCATTTTGTGACGTCGTGATCGAATAGATGTGATTAGAATTGACGGAAGCATAAAAAGGTCGCCAGAACATCCTGGCGACCTTTTTATCTAAGCTGAATCTTAGTTCGGTTTTGCTTCGCTGCTGATCATCCATTGAACGCCGAATTTGTCCTCGAGCTGTCCGAATAACGCGCCCCAGAATTCCGGTTGCAGCGGGTGCTTCACCGTGCCGCCTTCCGCGAGATTGGCGAACGCTTCGCGCGCTTCCTCTTCCGTTGGGAACTCGAGACTTAGATTAATGCCGTTGCCATAGTTAAGCGAACCGGGTTCGGAATCGGTCATGAAGAAGGTAACCCCTGCGGCAACCAGGCTTAAGTGGATTACCTTGTCTTTGTTGTTTCCGGCTTGATCCGATACTTGTCCGTGAGTCTGAACGGACAGGATTTCCCCGCCTAGCGCATTCGTGTAGAACTCGGCTTGGGCTCTGGAATCCTCCGAGAAAATATAAGGCGTGAGTTTGGCCATGGGATTCAACATCCTTTCAACCTTCGGTTTGGAATCTCTTCGTTTCCATTGTAACAGTATTCCCACGGATAGATTTCTTATGGATTGCTATAAGAGAACCGCAATCAAAAAACCGAGAATCTCTCGCTTCAAAGGGCGGGAAATTCTCGGTTTTTATTACAGGCATAAGTTAAGCTTTCGTAATTAATACGATCCGGGATACTTTCTCATCGGTGAGCTTAGTCGTTGCTTTACCGTCCACAGTCATGCGGTACAGTCGACCGTTATCGCCTGCATTGACATAAAATATGCCGTCGATATCGTCTTCATATACGCACAAGTCCCATTCAACGCCAACCATCTTCTTAAGGGTCAAGTCCGCATTCAGCACATAGGCTCCATTTTGTCCGAAAAATACCGTAGATCTTACTTTGCCTTTGTTCATCATGTTGCGAACATATCCGACGTTGCTTAGAGAAAGAGTTTTAGTGCTCGTCACTTTGTTGTTGGCCAAAGTAGCCACATAGGCTTTGCCATTAGCGCCTACGTATGCGAATTTATTCGTTCCCGCATTGGCAATCTCAATAATGCCGGACTTGCTCAGATCGATAGTTTTGCCCGCTTTCGTTAACAATTGGCCTTTGCCTTTAGTGTAATCGTAGTCTCCATTTCCGCTGAGACGAATGCCTTTGTTATACATAATCGCATCGTTGCCGGCCCACAATCCGGAATAGACGGAGTTGGCATCAAGCGGGGCCTTCGTATTAACGGCTTTGGCCGCTCCGCCCTTCTTAGGTAATGTGTATAGAACCATGCAGTCGGTCGAGTATTGCGTCTCTTCCGGCTTGGTGTTAATGATCAGATTAAGGCTCGTGCTGTCCGTTCTCGCGTAATAAGAGCTCTCGAGGGCTCCGGCGGCAACCCATTGTACTGCACCGCTGCCGTCCGCGGCTTTGGAAGCAACCCAGGTCGTACGCCCGTTACGGAGAGCATTATAATACACTCTTCCTTCTACGACTGTGAACGAAGGGAAGTTAACGTCGGCCATGTCCGCGATCAGCGACGCTTGATCTGCTTTCTCTACAGTAGATGCAGCGCGGTAGAGGCCTCCTTTGTCGTCCATGAAGTAAACTTGATCCCCGTAGGTTTCTAAGTGGACGATTCTTTTATCCCCGCCATAGTCACGCGCCTTGGCTTGTTCATCCGTTAACGACAAGCGAAGAAGCGTTGTAGAATTTTCGCTGAACATGTAGTACATATAATCTCCGGCGGGCTTGAGCTCGACACCGTCAAAATTTTTACGAAGCCTCTGCGAAGGGCTGCCGTCGGTCTTAACGCGATAGAGATCTCCATTGGAAACGTAATAGATGACGGCGACTTCCTCTGAGCTGCTGGACGTTTCTTCCGCGTGGACAGCCCCTGCACCTATTCCCGTTAATGTGAGAGTAAAGAGTAATAACGATAAAAAAGTACGCTTCATTGCCAATGACATGCTGTTCATTAATAATCTCCTTTGTTGAATTGCATAATGGTTAGAATTTGCAGGTCAATATGAAATCCTACAAACATGTTATTTATCGGAAGTTTGCAGCTGAACGTTAGATGCGTTGTAATATTTTTCAATTAATAAAGGTAAATAATGTAAATGTTCACGAATTGTATATATTTTTGACGTGCCATTCATCCGGGGTGGAAGGGTTATTTGCTTTTCTTTTACTCGACTTAAGTCCGGTGCAGAACAATTCCGCGGTCGGATGATCGTTTCTGGAATTTTAAGTAAGATTTAATTAGAAGAGAGAGTTCAATCTCACGTTACATGGAGGAGGAGTGTCTTGTGCTAGGAGCAATTAGGAGCAATAAAGCGCTGGCGACGGCGGTTTTCCTTGCCATCGGATTAAGTTTATATCTGGCTGTACAATATTTCGTTCTGGGAGCCGATCAATCCGAGTTTGTTAAAGATAAGCTTAGCCGGATGAATCTCGACAAAGTGTGGTACGTAATGATTTACATTCATATCGCGACCTCGATAACCGCAATCTGTACCGGATGGTTGCAATTCTTTGGTAAACTGAGGGCCAGATCCATCCGCACGCATCGGGCGGTCGGCAAGCTGTACAGCTATTGCGTTCTTCTAGGAGGCGTAACGGGCGTATACTTAGCTTTCTACGCGACAGGTGGTTGGGTTTCTAGCGTGGGCTTCCTATTATTAGCGCTGTTATGGATCTATACTTTGGTTCGGGGAATCCGGGCGATTACCGTTAACAAGGACAGGCGGGAGCACCAGAGATGGATGACTAGAAATTATGCGTTGACTTTCGCCGCCGTTACCTTAAGACTATATTTGCCGATTTCCATAGCGGCATTCGGGATTGAATCTTTCAATGACTACTACCGCGTTATTGCTTGGCTGTGCTGGATACCTAACTTGTTTTTCGCGCAATGGCTATTGAATCGATCTAATCATTTTTCTATTTTAGAAGCCGGAGGATCGAAATGAAACGCAACACATGGATACAGGGAAGCTTAATGTCCTTATTATTGCTTTACTTATGCGCTTGCTCGAACAGCAATGCTAATGACGGTAACACGAGCAGCAATAGCCTCATGAAGATCGTGCAGGAGACTGAACACGGGCTATTCTACAGTCCGGACCCGGAAGAGAAAGTGAAAACGTCCGTTGCGGCTTTAGCGGAAGCGTTCGAGTCGAATTATGATCGCATTACTAAGCTCTTTGAGTTTGAACCTGTAGGTAAAACGGTCATCCACGTCTATTCGGACAAAGTTGAATTTACCAAGATGATTGGAAGAGACACCGAGGGGACGTATGTTGCCAAAGAGAATGTGATTAAGGTGTATACGCCGGCGGCATTAGAAGATCCTGAAGTCAAAGCGGATTACGTAGCTCAAGTTGTCCATGAATTCGTACACGCCGTTACTCAGCAGATTAATCCCGTTGTGGGATATGCGAAGTGGCTAGATGAAGGATTGGCTTATTATGCTTCTAATCAGCTTGAAACGGAGCTAGAAACGCGATCCTTATTCTTAGACGTTCCGACACTGGAGCAACTCGAAGATCCCGATTACTTCGCAAAAGCAGGAGGATCAGCGTATTTCTATAGCGGATCGATCATTCGGTTTATTGTTCACGAATACGGGGAGAAGGCTCTAAACGAGATCATTAAGGATCCTGAGCAGATGGAACAAATTCTAAAGGAATCAACCCAGAACATATACGAGAAATGGAAGGCCGATTTGCTGAAAACATAGGGAAATCCCGATTTCCTGGGAAATTCGTCGAAAAAACAAAGCCGAGAACCCTCTATTCGGAGGAGTCCTCGGCTTTTCCGTTCAAATGATTCAGAAACTGTATAGCCCGAGCTGTTCGCGGGTTTTTGAGCACCTCGTCCGGCGTTCCTTGCTCAATGATCCGTCCGCCGTCCATGAGGAGAATATGATCGGCTACGTCCGCAGCGAATTTCATTTCATGCGTGACGATCGCCATCGTCATTCCTTCCGTTGCCAGCTGCTTCATGACCTTTAGCACTTCTCCGACCAATTCAGGATCAAGCGCAGAGGTAGGCTCGTCGAATAATAACACTTCCGGTTCGATGGCCATCGCCCGAGCAATGGCGACGCGCTGTTGTTGCCCCCCGGATAGCTTATGCGGATAGGAGTCCGCTTTATCCGCAAGGCCAACCTTAGCCAGCAGAGCCTCGGCCCGTTTCCGGGCGTCGTCCTTGCTCTTCTTCTGTACGGTAATTTGTCCTTCCATGACATTCTCAAGAGCGGTCATATGAGGGAACAAATTGAACGATTGGAACACCATTCCCGTATTTTGGCGAAGGGCTAGTATATCCTTCTGAGGAATCTTGGCATGCTCATGGAATTCAAAGCTATTGTCTCCCAGCCTCAGCGATCCCTTATCCGGTACCTCCAGCAAGTTGAAACAACGGAGAAGCGTTGTTTTGCCTGATCCGGAAGGGCCGATGATGACAAGGACTTTCCCCTTAGACAACGTGAGATCGACACCCTTCAACACTTCCAGAGAACCGAATGATTTATGCAATCCGCGAATTTCGATCATCTACACGGTCTCCTTTAGGTGGCAGTGAAGCGTTCGAGACGCTTTTCCACGTAATTTTGCAGGACGGACAGAACGGTACTGAAGGCTAAATAAATGACGGCTACTTCGCAATATATAATCATCGGTTCGTAGGTGGCCGCGGCAATAAACTGCGCTTTTTTGAACATATCGACGAAAGTTATGATCGCGACGAGCGACGTATCCTTAACGAGGCTGATGAAGGCATTGCCGAGCGGCGGAACGGACACTCTCGCCGCTTGCGGCAGAATAATGCGCCGTAGCGCCTGCATACGGGACATTCCGAGCGAGAATGCGGCTTCCCATTGCCCCTTCTGAACGGATAATATCGCCGCACGCACGATCTCCGAGCAATAAGCGCCCACGCTTAACGATAGGCCAATGACCGCCGACGTATAGACATCAAGCGTAATCCCTACGCTAGGCAAGCCATAGAAAATAATAAATAGCTGTACCAGAAGCGGGGTTCCCCGAATGACCCATACGTAGAAGTCGGCTATCAGTTTAAGGATCTTCAACGAGGACAGTCGGACGAGCGCCGTCACGATAGCCAGCGTCAATCCTAACGCAAAAGTGATTAACGTGAGCGGGATGGTATAAAGAACCCCTGCTTTAAGCAGGGGCCAGAAGGAGTCGAGTAAAATTTGTATTTGACGATCTGTCATCGTTCAGACATCCTTTGAACTACATTATTTATTTGGAAACGTCGGTTCCGAAATATTTCTCGGAAATCTTCAGATAAGTTCCGTCGCTTTTCATTGCGGCTAATGCTTCGTTAACAGCCTTGACCAGCTCTTCGTTTCCTTTACGGATAAGCGCTGCGCTATGCGAGGCTTCGGAAGTCTCATCTACCACTTTAATTTTCACGTCCGGTTTTTGCTTTTTCAGATCGAGGTAAGACAAGCCGTCGTTAATAGTCGCATCTACGCGTTTGGTAAGCAACAGATCGATCGCTTGGTTAAAGCCGTCTGTGCCTACGATCACGGCGCCGTTCTCTTCCGCGATTTTCGTCAGATTGCTCGTTAACGACTGAGCGGACTTCTTGCCTTTAAGATCAGCCAGCTTAGTAATTTCGGTGTTATCTTCATGTACGAGCAGCACCGCTTTGGAAACGATATAAGGATCGGAGAAGTCGTACTTTTCTTTACGCTCGTCCGTAATCGAAACTTCATTAAATACGATGTCAAATCTCTTGGCGTCTAATCCGGCGATTAATCCGTCCCAAGGTGTCTCCAGAAACTCCGGCTCTACGCCAAGACGTTTGCTGACCTCTTCCGCAATTTCAACGTCGAATCCGGTCAACTTTCCGCTTGCGTCATGATACGTGAACGGGGCATACGTGCCTTCGGTACCGATTTTGATTTTACCGCTGGCTTTAATGCCGGCGAGCGAGCTCTGAGCATCCGGGCTGGAAGATTCCGTACTTGTTGCGGATGGTGATGCAGAATTCGCAGGTGTTTCCGATTTATTCCCGCAAGCCGCCAAAACCACGGCAAACGTAAGCAGCAATGCCAATAAACTTGTTCTTTTCATATAAGTACCCCTCTCTCTATCCTTCTATGATGTCTGACTTTGGTCAGTAAGATGTATAGTACATGCACATTTATGTTTAGTCAACACTTTTCCGATAAAATAACTAGGAATTAAATCGCCCATATTCCGGAAAATACGATAACCTAATCGAAGTAGCCTGCTTTTGGAATGGATTAGGTGACAAGAAAGCCTTTATATAAAATTTAGCAATCTTTCGACGAAAATGATTCTTTTAACGAGAAACATTTGGCCTCTTCCTTGCGTCTTATTAACGAAACCAAATATTTCAAACGGGTGGTATTGCAGTTGGAGAAAGGGAGGACTATTATGCGTAAGTTTATATCTGTGTTAGCAACGTTGGCTTTACTATTTTCAGTTGTTCATCTCCCAGAAGCGAAGGCTGCTTCCGCAATTAAAATCGTCATCAACGGTCAAGAGTTAATAACCGATCAGGCCCCGGTTGTCGTTAACGGAGGCTATACATTGGTGCCTCTGAGGGGGATATTCGAGGCTTTGGGCGCGCGAGTGCAATGGAATCAGAAAGCTCAAACCGTAACCGGAACCAAGGGCGATACGACTATCGTATTGAAACTGGGAGCGAGTACGGCAACAATCAACAATAAAACCGTTACACTTGATGCTTCCGCTAGGTCTATCGGCGGAAGAACGATGGTTCCAATTCGTTTCGTTAGCGAATCGTTGGGGGACGATGTCTCGTGGAACAAAAATACCCAAAGCGTAGTGATTACTACAAAGGCACCTAAAGAGGTCGCTGCTGTTTCTTCGGTAACCGTATCTACTGTTTCGCAATTCGGAGATGGCAGGGATCTGCAGGTGAACTTCACCCCGCCTTCCGACCAAACGAACGTAGACAGCTATCGGTTGTTAGTCGTGAAAGCGGAGAATGCCTCCTCGTTTAACTCGGCTAAAGCTCAGATCGTAGGATCGGCGAACTATACGAGCTTGTCCAAGTACAACCCGGACCAGAGGACGACTCTAACCGCTCAAAGCAGAGACGTCGACGGAGCCTTGTTGCGTACTAACCAGGCATACAAAGTTTTCGTTCTAACCGTAGGTAATGGCTCCTATGCTCTTTCCGCTTCTTCCGTATCGATCAGTCTAAGCAGCAGTCCGGCTGTTAACGCGGCGACAAATGTAAAAATAGACGACGTAGGAGATTTCGGGGACGGACGGGATCTGCAGGTTAGCTTCACCAAAGCGGCTAACGAGAGCAACATTACAGGTTACCGGGTCATGATCGTCAAGAGCGCTAACGCATCACAATTTGATCTTGTGACAGCGAATGGAATGTCCAGTTCTTATTCAACAACAGTATCCAAGAATAGCAATAATACGTTGAGCGTTACCTTGAACTCCTCGTCGAGAGATACGTCGGGAGAATTGATCAGAACAGGCGTGGCTTATACCGCGTTCGTTCTTGCCCTTAGCAATAATACTGGAGCATTGACGAATGGTCTTTCGGTTGGCTCCGCATCGGTTACGCTAGGGACGACGCCACAGGTTCCGACAATAACAAATGTGGAAGACATCGATAACTATGGCGATGGCCGTGACTTGAGAGTCAGCTTTAACAAAGCGACGGACGAAACGCGTATTAACTCCTACCGCATATTCGTCGTACGTGATTATGATTCCGGCACGTTTAATTTAACCGAGGCGAATAAATTGTCCTCGCAATATTATTACGACGTTAGCCGGACGGGAAACAGCACTTATAGCGTGACCCTGTCATCGAGCATGAGAGACGTTAAGGGACAGTTTATTCAGAATGGAGTTGCTTACCGGGTATTCGTCATGGGCGTATCCGTCAATAGCAGTTCCTATCCGAATACGCTTTCCGGACCCTCCCAGAGCATTACTTTAGCGGATACAGGCGTGACTGCCGTTTCGTACGTAACGGTTAGCGACGTTTCGGATTATAACAACGGACAGGATCTTCAAGTATCGTTTCCGAAAGTGAACAACGAAGCGAAAATCACCGAGTATCGGGTATTCGTCGTAAGAGAAGCTAATGCAAGCATTTTCAATTTGTCCATGGCGATGTCGATGCCGACTAGTCAATACACGACATTTAGCAAGACCGGTACCGATATTATTACGAAGACCTTATCCAGCAGTGCCCGCGATACAAGCGGCATAGTCCTTCAGAACGGCGTTAGCTACAAGGTATTCGTTATGACTGTCGGAACCGGGGGAACCGGTGGTACGAATGCGTTATCGTACGCTTCATCGGCGATTACGTTAACGAATAATGGAGCAATCCCTATGGCTACTAACGTTAGCGCTCTCGATGTGGGCGATTTCAATGACAGCCGCGATTTACGGGTATCCTTTACGAAAGCCGCAAATGAAACCAACATCGCTAATTACCGGGTTTTCATTGTTAGGAACGAGTATGCGAATAACTTCACTCTTGCAACGGCAAATTCCATTCAGAATGCTTCCTACTATTCGAATATAGCTAAGAAGGGCACGGATATTAGCGAGCAGCTTCCGGCAGGAGTGCTCGATATCTATGGACTCCCTATCCAGAACGGAATCAGCTATCGCATATTCGTTATGTCGGTTGGTTACGGGGTTGCATATGGTTCGAACTCGTTGTCCGCACCGTCCGCAGCGATTACGTTGTCGGGAAATAGTGTTTTACCCGTCACGATCGTGAGTGTCGCCGACGTCAGCGACTTTAACGACGGTCAGGATCTAAAAATCACTTTCACGAAAGCAACAAATGAAACTAACATTGACCATTACCGGATTTATGTAGTCCGAGAAGCTAATGCAGGTGCCTTTACGCTTGCAACGGCAAACGCGATTACGGATGTTAGAAATTATCGGGTTGTGTCAAAGGGGAATGGAGCAACTATCGAGTCGCTCTTATATGGTTTAAATGATGTTAATGGAATCCCGATCCAGAACGGAATCGCTTATCGGCTATTCGTGATGTCCGCGGGTGGCGGTACTTCCTATGGTACGAACGCGTTATCCTATCCATCCGCTTCAATTACGCTGTCGAACAGTAACGTGCCTACCGCTACGAATGTCGTTGTTTCCAATAACGGGCAGAACCTTCAAGTAGCATTCAACAAAGCTGCGGACGAGAATCTGATTATGTTCTATCGCGTCTTGTTAGTTAGGGATAATCAAAGCCCGAGTTTTACTTTGGCTTCGGCTAACTCCGCTCCTAATTCTACGGTATTTAACAAGACCAGCGGTAACATTAACATGCCGATAACGCCAACGCCAACTACAGACGCATATGGAAATCAGCTCCAGGTTGGGGCTGGCTACTATGTATACGTACTCTCAATGGGAATTAACGGTACGAATTCGCTGTCGTTGCCTTCCAACTGGTTTGCGATTACTTCTTCGCAAGTACCCGAATTGTTAGGCGTATATGGCTATCAGGTCGTAAATACAAACACCGTGATAGCCGGGTTTAACAAACCGGTCAATGAAGACGGCATTAGTTATTACCAAGCATTCGTAGTTCCGGCAGGAATTGCGGTTAATGAAACTTCAGTAATCAACTATGCTTCAACTAGCGCAATTATTGTTAAGTCGCAGGATCCGAGCTATTCAACGACCATCAGCTCCTTAGCATTGTCATACAATGTTTCTTATCAGGTCTATATTTTAGCTTTCGGAACGAATGGAAGCCCCAATAAACTATCTCAACCCAGTGGGCTATTTACACTTAAAACCCAGTAATTATCTTTAATGTCGAAAGGCCGGATCCCGATGAGGGGGTCCGGCCTTTCGTTATTGTTCCTGTAATAAGAAAGTGTCTAAATGATAAGAGATCGTGGTCATCAGCTCATCTCTCGTTAAATGATCTTGGAACGTGGCGTGATGGACGACTAAGCCGTCAATTAAGGCGTGAAGCCTTCTTGTCTCTTGCTCGGCATCGATATCATCTGTCGTTAGTTTCTGACGGATCAGTTCATCGATCATCCTTCGAAACCCTGTATAAAGCTCATGATGCACCTCTAGACTTAAGGCTCGAATCGCGGCGTTGGATCCCGCTTTCCCTGCGAAGGCGAGCCAGATCTCGGCTTCTGCAAGACGCACCTCGTCGAGCGGAACGAGCTCGGCGATGATGAGCATCATGTCGTGCCGGGGTTTTCCGCTGAACGGGATTTTCTGAATGCGATCATTGACTCGGCTTGATACAAGGCGCATGGAGAAGGCCAGCAGCTCGTCCTGCGAATCGAAATAATGCCGCAGGGAACCAAGGGAAAACCCGGCCTCCTCGGCAACCCGACGTACTGAAACGTGATCAAGTCCGTCTCGGCGTATGACTCGCCAAGCGGCTTCTGCTATTTTCTCTTTTCGGTCGTTGTGATCCACAATTTTCGGCATGATCAGATTATATCATGATTGTGTTTTAATACAACTGTGCTATAATAAACTCACATTAAATAATACAGTTGTTCTAAAAAGGGAGTGGAGTCCATTACGGGTGTTATCATTGGATGCGAACTCGCATTTTGGCTGTTTGTGCTTGCAGGGCTAGCGTCCCGATATATTTTGCGGCAGAAGAGGTTGGGGGCTGTTCTGCTCTATTGCACGCCCATTATCGATCTAGTGCTCCTCATAGTCACCGTAATCGATTTGCGAGGCGGTGCCGAAGCGAATGCGGCTCACGGGCTAGCGGCCGTATACATTGGAGCGTCTATCGCTTTCGGCCATTCCATGATTAGATGGGCAGATATTCGTTTCGCGCATCGATTCGCCGGAGGGCCGGCTCCTATGAAGAAAATCAAGTTCGGTCCGGAACATGCACGGAACGAACGGAAAGGCTGGTTCCGGCATGCGTTAGCTTGGGTAATCGGGTGCGGGATCCTATATGGAATCATTCACTTGGTGGATGTAAACAGCCGCACGGAAAGCTTGCTTTCAGTCATTCGGACTTGGTCGCTCGTCTTGGCTATCGATTTTCTTATTAGCTTTAGTTATACTTTGTGGCCAAGAGCGCAAAAAAAAGCATCATTTGATAAAAATTAACAATCTTTTTACCGATTCGGCATTCCCGCATGATGATGAGCCCGTACAATGAAACCATCAAATCCGAAGAGGAGAGATGGAAGCATGATTCATTTGTTGGAAAGGCCGCCGGAAAGCGTCGAATTAATAGATCGATATCCAATCGCTTACGATGATTTGGAGGATGCGATCAGGAACCGTCGCATGTTAAGCGAACAAATGAACTCTCTCGAGTCTAAATGCCGCACTGAATTAAAAGGATTGCAAGCGGAACTGGACCAGCTTCTCATCGAGTTATCCCGAACGCTCGAATCTGCTCGACCTTAACCTAGAAGCAACAATGGGATGGCAAATAAAAACGGATAGCCTCAGGCTGATAACTTCCACTCGGGGAAGCGATCGGGCCTTTTTTGTGTATTTATAGAACACTGTATCCCCGTTATATGATAGCCTTGGTTTATAATCTGTTAGCGCAAAGCGAGAGGGTTCCAATGAAAACCAGAGTAACCTATTTGGGTGCAGCTTTTATCGTTATAATATTAGGATTGAGCACGCGGGCGTATGCAAGCTCATTGCCCCCTTTTGTTGCCGAACATTTCGGAGATGCATTGTGGGCGAGCATGATTTATTTAGGCATTCGCTCGTTGTTTGCGAATAAGAGTCTTGGCTGGGCATTTGGCGTCAGCTTGATTTTTTGCTTCGGGATCGAATTCAGCCAGCTATACCAAGCGAGTTGGATTAATGGGATCAGAGATACAACCTTGGGCGGCTTAATTTTGGGAAAAGGATTTTTGACCGTGGATTTAATAAGGTACAGCATTGGAATCGCCGTTACTTGCGGCATAGATAGCTATGTACGTAGCGGGTTAATACGGAAGTAGTCTGCTCTTGCGGATCGAATTGACAAAGGTTATTTGAAATGGATAATGGTAAAGATACGAAAGAGCTGTTGAACGACGAAATGTAATTCATAGCAAGCAACAAGCAACATACATCAAGAGAAAGTAGAGTGCACTTATGTTTGCGAATGTGAATGGAACTCGTATTTATTTCGATATAGAAGGTTCCGGATATGTTCCCCGCGGGGATCGAATGGAAAGTCGTCCGGTATTGTTCGCGATTCACGGCGGCCCGGGAAGCGACCATTCCGATTTCAAGCCGTGGCTGACCCCGCTCGCGAAGGAAATGCAGATCGTCTATATGGACCAACGCTGCAATGGACAATCGGATAGAGTTGATCCGGCTATGTGCACATTCAATCAACTGACGGATGATATAGAGGCGCTTCGCCAGTATCTTGGATTCGATAAAATCCACTTGCTGGGTCATTCGTTCGGCGGCATGGTTGCGCAAGTGTTCGCAACGAGATATCCGGAATCACTAGAGAAGCTTCTGCTGGTGAACACGGCTCCTAGTTACGAGTTCTACTCCGCGGCGTTGGAGTACGCCAGCGCTGTGGCTACGGAAGAGCAACTGAGCGTCATACCGGAAATGTTCGAAGGTCGCGTCGAGAACGAACAGCAACTCATTCGCTGGTGGGATATTTGTTACCCGCTCTATTTCCACGTTCAGAACGAAGAAGTGATGAGAGAGACGGGGAACCGCCCGATCGGGTGCCTCGAGATTGCCAATTACACGTTTAAGCACTTCATGCCATCCTATGACGTTCGTCCGAAGCTGCCAGCTTTGCAGGTTCCGACATTAATCGTAGCCGGCCGTTATGATTGGATTACGCCGGTCTCCCAAGCGGAGGAAATGCACCGTTTAATCCCTCAATCGGAGCTGGCCGTATTCGAATACAGCGGGCACATGCCGTTCATCGAAGAACATCCAGGTTTCATTAGAACGTTATCCTGCTTCATCGCCGGCGAGGTTTCATAAGATGACAACCGTAGCGTTCGAGGAATGGAAAACGGAGCGTGAGCAGTCTGTGGCTCAGTTTCAAGGCGATCTGGCATTAGTAGGGCTGCATACGATCAATGAGCCGATGCAAGTGGAAGGAATTCCGGGTACATGGGCACCTTTGGTTGGCGATGAGCGAGGATTGGCACTGACGGCAACAGATACAGACGGAATTTCGGTGGACGGACAAGCCTTAGTGGGTACCGTCAAGTTGGCGATCGACCGTACGCTAGTACGGTTCTCGCCCACGTTGACGGCCGTAGCAACCGCGCAACCGGGTTCGGATCATTTACTCGCCGTATATGATGCCGATTCGGAGGCGATTAACCGCTATGAAGGGATCTCGGCTTATTCGTATGATCCGGATTGGGTCGTCGAAGCCGAGTGGATCAGCGATAACGGCGACGGGCAGCGGAAGATGGCTTTTACGCACAACTCTGATCAAGAGGGGGTGTTGAGACATCATCAATCGCCAGGGGATATTCGTTTCGTCAGAGAAGGCGTTACCTATGATCTCAGCCCTTTCGATTCGGACGGATCACTGATCATCGTATTCGGTGACCAAACAAATGGTAGGATTACCTACGGAATGGGAAGAATGGTGCTCGTTACCCCGGGAGCGAACGGCAAGGTGACGGTGGATTTCAATCGGTCTTTTCTTCCGCCTTGCGCTTTTTCTTATCATTTCAATTGTCCGTTGCCGCCTGCCGGCAATCGTTTGCCTTTCGAGGTTACTGCCGGGGAGAAGCAAGTGATCTATCGGGAGTAAGAACAATGCCGTATCGCGTTTTCCTTATCTGGAGAACATAGACAAGACCGGATGCCTTATCGGCTTCCGGTTTTCTGTTTTTTCTGTTTCATAATTCGACAAATTTCGTCATTTTTCACAATGAAACTGCTGGATAAAACATGTATGATAAAAAATGGTGCTTGACGTGGCAGCCGTGGGAGAAGTTCCCTGCCACTCGTTGTATTGACAAAGTTCGACAAAAACTTCATATTTGTTTAAAGTGGAATTAAATCATATAAGAATAATAGGAATTAAATAGGGAGTGTACAACATGAGAGCAAGACGCACCTGGAAAAAAACATTAACGTTTGTGCTCGTGGCTGCTTTAACGACATTGACGGCATGCAGCGGATCGAACAATAATCCCTCTACCGCAACCGGATCGGCAAGTCCGTCCGGCAGCTCCAAGAAAGTCGTGAATATCGGCGTGACTTATTCCCCGAATGCGCTGAATCCCTTGTCCCCGGTAGGACTCGTATCCTCATACGTATCGGGCCTGATGTTCTTGCCCCTCGTAGAGCTTGACGAAGATTTGACATTTAAGCCGATGCTGGCTGATTCCATAGCAACGACGGATAACAAAACCTTCACTGTGAAGCTGAACGCGAATGCCAAATGGACGGACGGAACCCCGGTTACCGCGGATGACGTCATCTTCACGATGAAGCTGATGAGTAACGCGAAGGTGGCATCCGGATTCGCTTATTTGTTCGCGATCTTGGAAGGCCTAGACGATTCCGGATATTTGCCGGGAGGGACTGCGGATATTTCCGGCGTTAAGAAGTTGGATGACCATACGATCGAGATGAAGACGAAAGCACCGACGACCTTAAACATTTTTCAAGACACGATCGGAAGATACTTGCTCACCGTTCCTCAGTCCGTTCTCAAGGATGTAGCTCCGGAGAACATCAACAAGAGCGAATTTTTCCAGAAGCCGACCGTCACGAACGGACCGTTCAAGCTCGTGAGCTATGACAGAGATCATTATGTACAGATGGAAGCAAACAAGGATTACTTCAAAGGCGCTCCTAAGCTGGAGCAATTGAATTTCAAAGTATTGCAAGGAACGGCGATCTCCGCGCAGCTTCAAAGCGGCGAAATCGACATGAACATTCCGTCGGCCGGCGTTATTCCGATTGCCGATTACGAGAAGGTCAAAGGTCTGGCAGGGTTCACGACGAACGATGGACCGCCGATTGCTACCCAATTCATGTACATCAATGAGAAAACGGTACCGGATGCCAAGCAAAGACAAGCTATCTCTTATGCGATCAATCGCCAGTTGATTGTCGAGAAGCTGCTTAAAGGCTCGGGGGAAGTCGTTGACGGGTTCTTGACCAGCTACAGCCCTTATGTGGACACTAGCGTGCAGCCTGTCGCGTACGACCCGGAGAAAGCGAAGAGCTTGCTGAAGGAATCGGGATGGGACGCTGGAAAAACAATCAATTTGTCTGTACTATCCGGCGATAGTACACTTGAACAAGCAGCTAATATTATGGCGGAGAACTTGAAAGCCGTCGGCGTTAACGCCAAAATTCAAATGCTGGACCTGGCTACCCTGATCGATAAGCTTGTGAAGATGGAGTATGATCTCGGGATTCTTACCGTCTCCCTGTCTCCGGTCAATCCGCTGCCGGACGTGGCTTACTTCCTTCATGAAGGTAACCCTAACGGGTACAAGAATGCGGAAATCGAGACATTGCTTACTGCATTGCAGGCCGAAACCGATGAGGCCAAGATAAAAGAAAACTACAGCAAGCTGCAGAAGATCGTCGCTCAAGACGTTCCGATGCCTTCCATTTACGCCATGAAAGCTTTGGGAGCTATGAATGGCAAAGTAACCGGTGCTAAGCCAAAAGACTACGGCATGTTCATCAATGTCCATGAGTGGGACGTAAAATAAAGTAATCGCATCAAGGGAATCTGATCATCAAGGTGGTGATAGGGATGGAGTCTTTGCTTGCCGTCAGCCACTTGCAAACGGCTTTTGACACGGACCAAGGCAAAATCGTAAGCGTTGACGATGTTAGCTTTAACTTGAAGCCCGGGGAGACCTTGGCGCTCGTAGGAGAATCGGGTAGCGGGAAGAGCGTTACCGCTCTATCGATCATGCGGCTGCTTGGAAAGAGCAGTCGGATTGACGAGGGTCAAATTCTGCTGGAAGGCACGGATATCCTGAAGCTGGATGACCGGCAGATGAGAGAGATTCGCGGCAATCGGATTTCCATGGTTTTTCAAGAGCCGATGACTTCGCTCAACCCTGTCTTCACGATCGGGTACCAGATGTGCGAGGCCATTAAGCTTCATTTGCATCAAAGCTCTCGGGAAGCGCGGGCCACCGCGATCGAAATGCTTAGGAAAGTCGGCTTGCCGCGGCCGGAAGAGATGATGAACGAATACCCCTTCGCCTTGTCGGGAGGGATGAGACAACGGGTCATGATCGCCATGGCCCTTTCTTGCAAGCCGAAAGTTCTTATCGCGGACGAGCCGACGACGGCGCTTGACGTGACTGTCCAAGCTCAGATCATGCGGTTGATGAAGCAACTGTGCGAGGAAGCGGGCACGGCGATTCTGTTGATCACCCATGATCTCGGCGTCGTTGCGGAGATGGCGAATAGGGTACTCGTCATGTACGCGGGGCAAGTCGTCGAGGAAGCGGATGTATACACGTTATTCGACGATCCTAAACATCCGTATACCCGGGGCTTATTAAAATCGATACCGAGCTTGGATGTCGCGGAAGGCGATCAATTAGAGTCAATACCGGGTTCGGTGCCTGCTCGATACCAGTTCATGAAGGGTTGCCGATTCTATAATCGCTGCTACCTGGCAACCGAGCATTGCAAGAATCACCTTCCTCCGCTTGAGGACAAGCAGGAAGGTCAGCTGGCACGTTGCTGGGAAGTAGGGAGATCAGGGGAGGGAGCCGTGGATGAAACCTATGGATAAGCTCGATGAAGCTCAATCCTCACCGCTACTTACGCTTGATAGGCTGAAGAAATATTACCCCATCCGTCGGGGTATTCTTAACCGGACCGTCGATAACGTGAAGGCTGTCGACGGCGTGGATCTATCTATCTATGCCGGAGAAACCCTCGGCCTTGTCGGAGAATCGGGCTGCGGAAAGTCCACCATCGGCAGGTCTATCGTCGGTTTGGAGAAGCCGACGGAAGGACGCATTCTGTTCGACGGGAAGGACATTGCGGGTTACTCCGCTAGCGAGCGGGTTAACTTCCGAACGCAGCTCCAGATCGTTTTTCAAGATCCCTATTCGTCCTTGAATCCCCGGAAGCGTGTCTCCGATTTAATTGCCGAACCGCTTAAAGTTCACCGTATCGTACCGGATAAGGAGATAACCAAGGAAGTCGACAGGCTGCTCGATATCGTAGGGTTGCCTATGAATAGCAGAAACCGCTTCCCGCACGAATTTTCCGGGGGACAGCGGCAGAGAATAGGAATAGCAAGAGCACTGTCGCTTAGGCCGAAGCTGATCGTCTGCGACGAGCCCGTATCCGCGCTCGACGTGTCGATTCAAGCGCAAGTGCTTAATCTGTTCAAGGACTTGCAGAAGGAATTCAACCTGACTTACCTTTTCATCGCCCATGGCCTTGGCGCCGTTAGATATATTAGCGATAGAATCGCGGTCATGTATCTCGGGAAGATCGTAGAGATCGGGACGGCCAAGGAGCTATTCGAGAATCCGCGGCATCCTTATACGGGAGCGTTGATGGATGCTTACCCCGTTGCGAATCCGCGTCTGAGGAATCGAAAGAAAATCGTGCTTCAGGGAGACGTTCCAAGTCCCGTGAACCCTCCGACAGGCTGCCGATTCCATACGCGATGCCCGAATGCGCGGGCGGAATGCCAAGAGCGGGAGCCGGAGCTGGCGGGAGACGGCCAACACTCGGTTGCTTGTTTCTTCCCTAACGATTAAGAACCGAGGTGTTTTTTTTTGTTTAATTATGTGATCCGCCGATTGCTGATTGCCATTCCGGTATTGTTCGGCGTAACGATCATCAATTTCGTAATCATGAGGATGGCGCCGGGCAATCCCGTAGACATGCTCGTAAACCCGAAGCTGCCGGAAGCGGCATTGGAAGCCAAGAGAATCGAGCTGGGGCTTAACGCTCCGGCTTATGAACAGTATTTTCGCTGGTTAGGCAATCTGTTCCGCGGCGACTTGGGTTATTCCATGATTACCTATCAGCCCGTGGGGAAAATGATAGGGGAACATATGGGACCGACGCTGCTATTGATGGGAATCGCCCTGATTCTAGGGATTGCGATTGCTATTCCTCTTGGCGTGCTCAGCGCCTCGAAGCAATATTCTAAATTGGATTATTTCGCGGTGACGGGGTCATTCTTGGGAATCTCGATTCCTAACTTTTTTCTGGCATTAGGACTCATCTACGTATTCGCTTTGCACCTCAAGATCCTGCCGTCCAGCGGAATGACCGAGCTTGGAAGCGGGGGAGGGTTTACGGATGTTCTCGTGCATCTGATCTTACCCGTTATCGTGCTTACGGCTAACGTCGCCGGGAGAAATATTCGATACGTTCGTTCGAGCATGCTGGAGATATTAGGGCAGGATTATTTGCGGACGGCCCGCGCGAAGGGGCTCGGAGAATTTCTAGTCGTGAACAGGCACGCCATGAGAAATGCCTTGATTCCGATCGTAACGGTGCTGGGCATGGAAATTCCGATCTTATTTGGAGGCGCGGTTGTTATCGAGCAGATTTTCTCTTGGCCGGGAATCGGGCAATTGACGATGTCTTCCATCATGAGCCGCGACTATTCGATGATCATGGGACTGAATCTGGTAGCGGCGTTTATCGTCATAGCGGCGAATTTACTTACGGATATCGCCTATGCCCTGGTTGATCCGAGAATTAAAAATAGTTACCAGGGAGCGGCGGCCAAATGAATCTGGATAAGAACAGCAGCATGGATCGGGATGAGCCGCTCATCGAGTCGGAAGCTTGGATTGCGAAGAGCGATGACAGCTCCGCTAAGCTATTCGCTCGCCGGTTCAAGAAGCATAAGCTTGCCGTTGCAGGGCTTGCCGTTATGGCCGTTCTCGCATTATGCGCGATTTTCGCCCCGCTGATCGCGCCGTATGACCCGAGTACGATAACGGATAGCTTCAGTGCGGCTCCGTCTTGGCAGCACCCGCTCGGCACGGATCAGATCGGACGGGACGAATTGTCGCGACTGATCTATGCGGCTAGAATTTCCCTGTCGGTCGGGATAGGATCCATTCTCATCTCGTCGGTCATCGGGACTGTACTTGGACTTGTATCGGGATACTATGGCGGCTGGGTAGATAATATCATCATGAGAATAACGGACGTATTCATGTCGTTTCCGTATATTATGCTGATCCTCGTCGTTGCCAGCATCGTGGGCCCGGGATTAACGAACATTATATTGATTTTGGGTTTTCTGGGGTGGCCTAGTGTGGCGCGGCTGGTGCGAGGGAACGTGCTGTCCATTAAGGAAACGGACTATGTCAAAGCGAGCGTCGTATTGGGTTTTAAGACTCCAAGAATTTTGTTCATGCATATTCTGCCGAATACGGTCGCTCCGATCTTGATCTATGCGACCTCCGGGGTCGCGGGAGCGATTCTGGACGAGGCCGCGCTCAGCTTTCTCGGTCTAGGAGTACAACCGCCTACCCCGAGTTGGGGGAACATGCTGGCGAGCGCGCAGTCGCTTACGGTACTCACCTCCCAGCCATGGCAGTGGATTCCGCCAGGGGTTATGATCATTCTGAGCGTGCTGTCGATCAACTTCATCGGCGATGCTCTTCGAGATGCTCTCGACCCTAAGAATACGAAATAAATAGACGGGGCTGTAGTGGAAGTTAGGGTAATCCGACCTTCCGCTACAGCCCTTTTATTGCAATTGTAAGTACGGCCCCGAAATAACTGTAATTCTACAGTTATTTTTGCCGAGTTCTGCCCTTGTCTTATGATTAGATGGAAAAATCCATTTATTATTCAGATTTTAGAGATAAAACTATCTATTCGATCGAATTAACTGTAGATATCCACTTATTTTGATTTTTCGTTCTGTGGGCATCTAAATAAATGGATTTTTCTACTTGTTTTTTGAATTAAGGAAAAGGACACTCGAAGTGGTGCCAAAGCTCAGATCCGCAAGGTCAGAATAGGCTGTCTACTTCGGTTTAACCGGAATGCAAAATTCAACCCGAACAAGATGATCTGGATCGCTAAGGGGATCGCCGTAGAAGATTTCCATCTGATGGCGGGAGTCGTCCCAAACGTAGGGGCTGAGAGGAAGCCATTGGATGCTTACGAGATGGATGAGATCGCGGACGATATCCGCTTGATCCTCCAGATAGACGACGGCGTATTTGCCGCCGGGTAATGTTATCCTTTCCACGTCGAGAGTCGGCGCGAACGGCAGGTCGGTCGTAATACATGCGGAATAGCGATGCTTCGTAGCCGGTGTGATGTAGGGATCGCTCGGGATTACTCCTATGTACATGGAATTGCAGACAAGCAGGTCTCTGGCTCTCATCCAAGCCTCCGCCCGGTTGAAGGCGTCGGAGATGTCGGGATTCGGTTCGTCGGTGTTGATGGTGCCTTGGTATCGGATGCATGCGGCTTGTCTTTCGGGTAGAACGTTTATGCTTATTTTCAGGGCATTGTATCTCGATTCCAGTAGTCGCCACCTCTCTTGTCGAGACCCGGCGGCTTCATGGCTTCCTCTGAAAGAGTCCGTAACGGCATTGAGGTTATACCTGCTCCGATATTCCGAGGGCGATAGTCCGATATGCGAGCGGAACGTTCTGGAAAAATGGGCTGAAGACTGAAGACCGCACTCCAAAGAGATGTCGGACAGGCTGCGCTCGGTTTGGAAGATTAGCAGCTTGGCGGCTTTCTCCACGCGCAGGCGGTTGATGAAACGATGAACGTTCTCGTTCATCGTTTTTTTGAATATCCGGTGAAAATGATACGCGGAAAATGCGGCAATGTCCGTAAGCTCGTCTATAGGAAGAGGCGAAGAGAGGTTCTTCTCGATATAATCGACGACCCGGTTCATGCGATCCTGGTATTCTTTGTCGAGCAACGACTTGGGGAGGGGGATGGCAGATCACTCCGTTTAATGGCGCTTTTTCCCATCATAGCAAAAATCGTTAAATGAATGGCAAAAAACGAAAAGATTTCTGCCGCGAGCCGCGATATGATGAGTCGTGTTCCGTTTGGATATTTTAGAGAGGGGCACATCTCATGCTTAGTAAGTTAACAGAAAAGGCAACGTACTCGATAGCGTTCCTATTGGTGCTAATTGTAATCTTCCTGACCGGTTGTTCCTCTAATATAGACAGCCCGGCAGCGATTACGACTGAGCAGCAGGCAATAACCGTGCAAGAGCCGGATTATTGGCCGACCTACGGTTGGCGGACGGCGGATGCGGAAGAGCGCGGTATGGACTCCTCCCAGCTGGACGACATCTTGAGGGAGGTCACCTATCGACCGATACAGTCGATGGTAGTGGTTAAAAACGGGTATATCGTCAGCGAATATTATCAAGAAAGTCAGCCGGATAAAGATTACGAGATTTACTCCGTGACGAAGAGCATAACATCGGCTTTGATCGGGATCGCGATAGAGCAAGGACTCATTAAGAGCATAGACGACAAAGTGCTCGATTACTTTCCGGAGTATGCCGAAGCGGTGGCGGAGGACGGCAAGAAGGAGATTACGATCGAGAACCTGCTTACGATGACGTCGGGGTTGGATTGGCCGGAATGGACAAGCTGGAATTACCGCGTCGATCCGTTGATCGAGTCGAAGGACTGGCCGGGGTTCGTGCTGCGGAGACCGATGGAAGACAAACCGGGAGAATCGTTCAATTACAATACCGGGGGGTCGCAGTTGCTGGCATCGATTTTGAAAAAAACAACCGGCCAGAGCGAATACGATTTCGCCAAAAAAGTGCTGTTCGAGCCACTGGGCATTACGCGCGAAATGCGATGGTACCCTAGTACGGATGGTACGAACACGGGAGGCTTCGGCCTGAAAATGACCGCGAGAGACCAGGCGAAATTCGGTCTTCTGTACTTGCACGGCGGCAAATGGGAGGGCAAGCAAATCGTCCCCGAGGACTGGGTTAAGACCTCCACGAAAGTGCATTCTCAGGGAAACTATATGTTCGGAAAATACGGATACCATTGGTGGGTAGGGGAATATGGCGGAGAGCAGGTATTCAATGCGATGGGTTACGGAGGACAATACATTTTCGTCGCGCCCGCATTGGACCTCGTCGTTGTATTCAGTTCCAATTCGCCGATGGATGCAACGATGCCTCAGTCTATTTATACGCAGATCGTCAAAGCCGCTAGGGAAAAGTAGAAGGGCAAAGGCCGTGAACCTTCCTGCGAAGAATTCACGGCCTTTGCGTTGCACGTTTATTGCTGTGTTACGTCATCGAGATACACGGTGGCAGTTCCGGACGAGTTGCCCGGCGCCAGCACTTGAATGCCGAGAGCCTTAATTTGGTTCTTGTTCGTCACGCTGGAGAGGTCGAACGTTATTGTATTAAAGTCAGTACCTGCGTAAGTGATTTCGCCGGAATCGAACCAGCTCCAACCGTCACCCGATTGCAGGAATAGCTTAAGCTTCACTCCGCTTCCTAGATTCGCGCCAGCTCCGGGAACGATCTTGACCTTTGCCGTAACCGCGGTTGCGGTGCTAAGATCCAGCGCGTTCGCATGGCGAATTTGGAACTCTCCCACTCCGAGATCGAAATCGGCCTTCAGAGAATGAGTTCCTTTGGAAGCCTCGGCCGTAGTGGTCTCTAAGCCAGTCGCGTGGGCCGTGTTATAGGCTCCGTTGCTGTCGTTATTGACCGCCCAGCTGTCGGCGGAAGTTTCGAAATCAAAGCTCATGCCTACAGGTTGCGAGGCCGTAATATAGACGTCATCCACGTAGGCGGTTGCGGTTCCTGTACCCCCGGCAACGGCTTCGATCTTCACGCCGATCGATTGGATGGTATCCAGATTGGCGATCCCGGTGAGCGGGATGGACAAGATCGTAAAACCGCTGGAGTCGACGGGAGTTGGCGTTCCGCTATCGTGCCATTCCCATGCCGAACCGACCTTAATGTAAAGACGCGCGTTGGCTTGACCGGAAGACAGCTTCACTTTGACGCTGATCGCGGTTGCCGCAGACAAGTCTAGTGCGGCAACCTTAGTAAATTCGAATCCGGTGCCGCCCAAGGAGAATGTCGATGCCATGGAATGAGTACCCTCCGAGGCAGCGTCCGTCGTAATCACGGGTGCCGTCGCGCTCGCGTTATTCACCTCTATGTTCCAGCCGGAAGTATCCGTCTCAAAGCCATAGAGCGTGCCTGCCGAAGCTGGATTGCTGCCGGCACCGCTACCGCCGTTAGGCACGCCGCCTGTTCCATCGTTAATCGCTTTGATATCGTCGAAATACAAGGAGCTGGAGAGAGTTGCGCCGCCTACCGAGTTAACGTAGATGGACAGCTCCTGTACGTTCTTAAGGCTGACTTTGTTTATTTTCTTACCCAAGTTCCCCGTATCCCAAGGGGCAACGTTAAAATCGTTAAAGTGTAGGTTTACCCAACCAGGCGTAGTGGTAGCCAGCGATGGATAAGCCTCGAAGGAGACGCTGTCGACCTTCAGTTGAATGACGAGCTTCTGGTTCGATCCGTCCGGCACGAGCCAGAATTTCAAGCGGTTGAAGGTTGACCAGTCGACGCTACCAAGAGATTTGGTTACGCCTGCGTAGCCAGAGCCGGCTAACGTGTAGTCGAGCTTCATCGCATAGTTGCCGCCGCTCTTGTGGGCTCCATCCAGCGAGACCGTCGTCGCATCGCCGCCCGCATGAATCACTTTCGCGGCGAGTGCTGCGTCGCTGCCTTGGTACGATTCGAAGTCATCGACAAGTGCTGGGTCTTTCGGCGCTTCGGTATAGACGCTATACAAGTTTAGATTGTCGATATAGATCGCCCCGTCAAGATCCAAACCGCTGCCGACGAGAGATACGGCAAGTCCGGTTGCGGCGGCAGATTTCGCTGGATCGTTCAAGTCAATGACGGGAGAATATTGGGCATAGATAACCCCGTTTATTGTCACTGTTGGCAGATCCGTAAGTTTCCTCTCGCTCGTTGTCATCCCGTATTTCGTATTCCAATCGTCCGGCAGCATAGCGATTGCGCGTACGCTGGCATTAGCGCTTTTGCTTCCCGCCGATAATGGAATCCAAGCGTCTAGCTTCACTCGTTTGACGTCGGCAATCGTCACGGTATCCGACAAACCGGATAACTCCAGCTTCAGCTCCTGCCAAGTGTCGGAATAGACGGCATTGCTAACGCCTAGCTGGAGCACCTTGTTGCCTCCAAGATCGCCATGCGAAAATGCCAATCCGATCGTGTCGGGGTATGTTCCGTTATTCTGAAATCCCGCGATATCGGAATCGAACGTGAAAGATTTCATTAAAATCTCTTCCACTTTCACGAAAACGGTAACCGATTGTTGCAAAACGGTGTTATCCGGTTTGTACGCCTTAACCGTAAGGGTGGCGGACTTTCCGTTAAAGCGTGCAGAAGGCGACCAATTTGCGGTGTAGTAAAATTGATCCGCATCCAGCGTCATCGGAATTTCCTCGTTAGAGCCTGCGACCGAGTAAGTGACTTTTGTCGGCTGGACATTTACTGCCCGTACCCGAATAGTCGTCGTCGCATCGCTAACCGTGCCATTGTCCGTAGGAGAGACGATGTGCATCAGAGGTTTTTTCGCGGCGGTGGTTGCCGCATTTCCATATATGCCTTTTACTTCTTTAAGGAAAGCGGTGTAGGGATCATTGTAGTAATCGATGAAGTCGGGTAGCAGCTCATGGTCGCCTAACCCGTTCGGAGCGTTGCGATAAGGAACATACAGGTTGTTGCCAAGCCCGAAATTAGCCCAAGTTTGCATATAGGCGATGCGCTTCGCGTCCGGATCGGACTTGATTGCATTAAGCAATTTGGTGAACCAATGCGTATCGGCGTTGCCCGTCGTCAGCATGCCCGCGGGGCTATAGCCGAATTCGGAGAAGGTAGCGATCTTGCCTTTGCTGTCCGCCAGCTTGGATATCATCTTAAGATCGGCAACCAAGCCGTTCAAGAAGCCTTCCGTTCCCGGCGTCTGCTGATTATCGTACTGATCCATTCCTAGAACGTCCACGTAGTCATCGCCAGGGTAAGTGGTCATATAAGAGCTTTCAGCTCCTCCGAACGTGCCGTTAGGGGAGAACGTGTACAGGAAGTTATGCACGCCTTTCTTATCCCGCAAATATTCGACCGTGTATCGGAAAATTTCTACGTACTGGCTAGTGCTAGTCGTCTTGGCGCCCCACCAGAACCAACCGCCGTTCTGCTCATGGAAAGGACGGAAGAGGATCGGGATGAGGTTGCCGTTATCGTCCTTCACATTGTTGGCGAACAGGGCGATGTTATCGAGAAACGCGTTGTACTCCGCATTCTTGTCGCCGCCCGGTAAAATATGCTCGACGACGGAGCCTGTCGTATCGTTAAAGCTGCCTCCCGTAACGAAGTTCGGCATATGGGAGCTGAGCGTGACGATTCCGCCGATCTTGTGAACGGCTCTTACCGACTCGGTCAGGTTGGCACGACTCTGCTCGAAGTTGCCTAATACGCCCGGTTTTTCTTTTCCTTCCAAGCTAAGCGTATCCCAGCCGAATACGGCAGGGAAATCGCCGACCGAGTTCTTGACCTCTGACTGAAGCCCATCGCCGGATGGCGTTAGGGTGATGCCTACATCGGTCGCGTGCTGGTGTCCGAAGAGGACTTGCTTTCCGCGGGTATTGTTCAAGTAGAGAAATAGAGAACGCGTATTTGCGGTAGCGTTCGGATCTACGAGATTGATAACGGGTGTCGTTCCAACATTACCGTAACCGCCGCCGTAACCACCGCCACCGCCGGAAGAAGCGCTCCCGCTCAATGCGGTGACAACGCCGTTAACGACGGAATACTCGCCTTTAGCGACCGGTTTGCCGTTGATGATCGTATTGTCGTTAGCGATAATTAATTTCTTAACGGAAGCCCCCGTATGTAAGATGAGTTCCGAGGACGAGCTTAACGTCAGGCTGTCGACCGTCGTTCCTTGTTCTAGCTCGACGATCGAAGCATTCTCGGTAATGATACTGCCGATAACCGTTTGTCCGCTTATGAGCAGATGGACTTTGCCGTCCGGGCGATTGACGATGACGACGGGCAAAGAGGAATCTTTAACGGTGATCGAATGCTCTCCGCCGCCTGCCACGAAGGTTGTTCCTTTTACCGCGACATGATCCAGAGTAGCATCGCCATCCCCTATTCCCGTCGCGAGATATAGATTTCTGGCGATTTCCGTGTTCCGAAGCACGACATCCGAGGCGTTAATGACGGCGTTTCCGGCTACTTTACCGCCTGTATATTGTCCGCTCTTCGAATAAAATGCTCCAATAAACTTATCGACAAGGCTGATGACTTCTGCGCGTTTAATGTAACCGTTAGGACCAAACGTGCCGTTCTTATAACCGCTAATTACGCCTTCCAAAGCGTTAATGGCATCTTTGGCATAGCCGGCGATTTGATTAGCATCCTTGAAGCCGTCAGCGAATGAGGCATTCGAATCGGCCTTTAGCGAAAACGCCCTTGAGAGCAACGTAACCGCATCCTGACGGGTAATTCGTTCAAGAGGTTTGGCCTCGTTGTTCGGGAATCCCGTGTAGTATCCGGCTTCCTTGGCAATGCTCAGGGAGCTCTCATACCACGCCCCGGCTGGGACGTCCGTGAACGATACGCCGGATACATTCTTGAATCCGAATAGGCGATTAATGACCGTGACGAATTCCGCCCGGGTCATCTCCCCGTTCGGCTTGAACGAACCGTCCTTCGTGCCCTTCAACACGCCATAAGAACTCCACTTCTCAATTGCGGCTTGTGCCCAATGCCCTTGAATGTCGGAGGCATCCTTCCCTTGCGTAGAGGAATCGGAACTGGCTAATGCCGCCGAAGTAAACGTAGAAACGATCATCGTTAAGATTAGGGCGAAGACAAGTCCGATTCGTAGCTTCTTATTCATTTCAACTCTCCTTTTTCAATATTTAATTTTTCTAATACAACCTAACAATTGATAACAAAGTTCGACATTGTTATAGAGATGGAACGAATGGCAAACCCCCTTCATGGAATATTCAAAATTAGAAATGCGAAGAGTCACCTACGTAAATCAGCAATGTAAGCGCTTTTACAAGATTATAAACGCAATGATTACAGAATTATAGACGACTGGATTTGCTTTTATTGTACTTGGTTGTTGTCATTTTGTTAGGTTTCTCTGGTTCATGTGGGGGATTTTTGTTAGGTGCCTTAAAGAGGGGGAGGCGGACTGGCACACACCGATTAGCTGTCGCTGAGTGCAAGTTAGACCCTAAATTTGCGCTCGATATTCCGAAGGGGTAATTCCGACTCTTTTCTTGAAAATCCGACGGCGTAACAATTGGGCTAATTCGCCGATCGTTAAGAAGGCGGTCATAAAGATAAACTGCGATTTGCTGTAGAGGAAAGCCGTGAGCTCTCGTATAGGGGTGCTCGCGGCTTTTTGCGATTCGTTGGCTGTTGACAGTATTCTTCTCTTTAGATACATTGTAGTTAAATATTTAACTAATTAAGGGCGATGGCTTAAATGAATGACATTCAACGGTACGTGACGGAGCCCCCGCTCGAGGCAAGAGCCTTCTTCTCGCTGGTGGACGCTACGGCTCGTTTGATCGGATTCTCCGAGAAGTATTGGTCTTCCAAAGGCTTGAACGGAGCGCGAATACGTTTGCTTGTGGAAATCGCCAAAGCCGGCGGTACGATCCTGCCTTCGGATTTGGCTGCTCGAATCGGCGTGACGAGAGCGAATATAAGCGTCTTGCTCGTTCCATTAGAGGAAATGGGTTATCTGACAAGTTCAGGCCATCCGGAAGACGGACGGAAGAGAATCATCGTTCTTGCTCCGGAAGGAGAACGCTTGTTGTGGGACGTGCTGCCGGGGAATAGGTCGGTCATCGCGTCTCGGATGGAAGGGCTTAACGATGAGGAAAAAGTCCAATTGTTAACCCTGCTTGGCAAGCTGCAAAAGGGGACTGCGACTCCGTAGTTCCTTTCTTTTACGAAATATAGTTAAACATTTAACTAATAAGTCGCGAGAGGGGATATTTTAACCATGAAAATCGTCATAACGGGCGCTACTGGCAATTTTGGAAAGTTAGTTGCAAAGGAATTACTCAAACGTATTCGAGCCGAAGATCTTATTCTTAGCGTAAGGAGACCGGACGCGGTTGAAGCCGAAACCTACAAGCGGCTAGGAGCAGAGGTTAGATACGGAGATTACGATGATCCGGAATCCCTTAGGGAAGCTTTCCGCGGAGCCTCTCGGCTGCTGCTCGTGTCTTCCTCGCATTCCGATGATTCCGTTCGCCTGAAACAGCACGCGGCCGCGATCGAAGCAGCCGCAGAAACGGGAATCGAACATCTTTTCTATACAAGCTTCGCCTATGTGGAGAAAGGGAGCATGCCGCTGCATGCAATGCATCTTCAGACGGAACAAGCGATTCGTGCTTCTACTCTGACTTATACAATTCTTCGCAATGCGACCTATATGGATGTTCTTAGGTTTCTTGGTTTAAGAGAAGCGGTATCGAGCGGCATTCTGCTCAGCCCTCCTGGGGATTGGACGTTTAATGCCGCATCCAGGGAGGATCTGGCGACTGCCACGGCAACCGTTCTGACGGAGGATGGGCATGAGAACCGAATGTATGAGCTTACGGCTTCGCGCCCATGGAATCTAGACGATCTAGCGCGCGCTCTGTCGGAAGCGTCGGGACGGCGAGTCGTTCACCGCACCGACCCCATCATGAATAATCCCTTGTATCGGATGTTGCCTCTATCGGATACGAGAACCGTTTCCCCCGATTTGGCGAGGTTAGTCGGCTATCCTTTGCGGTCTCTGAAGGACGAAGTCCGCAAGCTGCTAGAGTCTAAGGTGATCCGCTAGAGGTTAATCAGGACTCCTTCGGCGAAGTTCAGAATGGGTTCAGAATCGCGATTATACTGGAGGAAAACAAACCGTTGCGCATGATAGGCGGATGTTCCTGCGCTTAGTACCGTGGAAGCCTGTTGGGGCGACAGTCTCAACAGGCTTAACTCTCGTTTAAGCCGGAACAATTCTGATATAATTCGAATGACGAAGGAAGGACAGACAGATGTCGAGGAGCCGGATGATGGATAAGCGAAAGCGGATCGTAAGCATGATCATGATAGCCGTTCTGATAGTGACCGTACTTATGTTTGTTCTAGCGGAACTTGCGTCAAGAGACGGCGTCCGTGCCAGTAACGGCGTTATCGATTTAAGCGAATGGGATTTTCGCGGCGAAGGCACCGTTCGTTTGGACGGGGAATGGGAGTTCTACCGTAACCGGCTGCTGACGCCGGAGGATTTCTCTTCGGGAACCCTAGCTTCAAGCGGTACGGCAGAGAAGGGGGGCATCGTCAAAGTTCCGGGCGTGTGGAACCGCTACTTGCACGATGACGGCTCCAAAAACGGAATCGGTTACGGGACTTACCGATTGCTGATCAAGCTGCCCGCATCGACAAAAGGCTTATACGGAATCAAAACCTCGAATATTCGAATGGCTAACCGGATTTATTTGAACGGACAAGAGGTTGGCTCAAGCGGATCGCCAGCTATAAGCCGATCGGAGGGCGTGCCAAATAACATTCCTTATGCAGGGTACGCCACCATCGAGGGGGATACCGCGGAATTGATCGTACAGGTCGCGAATTACAGCTACTCTACAGGGGGGATCATCTATTCGATCTCCTTCGGCGATCAATCATCCGTGACGAACAGCAAACTATTCAGCGTATTCAAGGATGCCGCATCGCTGGCCGGGTTATTGGTTCCGGCCGTGTTCGGCTTGTTGCTCTACGGTTTGAGGAAGCAGGAGAAGGGCTTGTTATTTTTAGCGCTGTTCTGCCTCGTTTGTCTAGTTTATATGCTGACCCAAGGAGAGAAGTTGATCGCCCTGTTGCTACCGGGCATTCCTTATTGGGTCGTGTTGAAGATTCAGCCGATCTCTTCGTCGTTGGTCTACTATTTCTTACTGAGATCCGTGGCGGAGACCAGTCCGGGAGAAGCGCATAGATACGCGATACCGGCAGCGGGATGGCTTACGTTAACTTGGATAGGCGTTATCGTGTGCACGTCCTCCTTGTTTATCTCCCAGTGGGAAATTTTGATTTTGTTTAACGGCATGACGGTGGTCGGCTATTCGATGTATTTAATGTTGAAGGGGCGCCAACGGAATTCGACGATAGACATCTATTGGTTGATTAGCGCGCAGAGCGTCCTGATCATGATCGTCCTCTATGTGCTTTATTTGTCGGGAGTATGGGCGGGGTTGCACCTCATCGCTTACGAGATGGTCATCTTTTTCTTCGCCCAGGCAGCGCTATTCGCGAAACGCTTCACTCATTCCGCTAGGGAAGTAGAGAAGCTGTCCGAGAAGCTGCTAACCCTTGACGGGTTAAAGAACGAATTCATGGCCAATACGTCGCACGAGCTGAGGACGCCTTTGCACGGCATGATCAACATCGCCCAGTCCATGCTGGAAGGGGCAACGGGATCGCTGAATAACGAGAAGCAAGCGCAGCACCTGTCCATGATCGTGACGACGGGTAAGCAGCTTTCCGTGATCATTAACGAAATTCTCGAATTCGCAGAGCTGCGCAGCGGAGGGTTAAAGCTGGTCAAACGGGCGGTTCATCTCCAGCCGATCGTCCATGCCGTAGTCGAGGTAATTGAGCATACTCTGGCAGACAAACAGGTACGCATAGTCCAACGTCTGTCCGGTAATCTACCGCTGCTGGATGCCGATGAGGATCGGCTGCGGCAAATTCTGTATAATCTGCTCGGCAATGCGATCAAGGCGACGAGCGCCGGAGAGATAACCGTAGCTGCTTATGCGGAAGACGGTTATATAACGGTCGAAGTCACGGATACGGGCATTGGGATGCCCGCTGAACAGCTAACGGCGATTCTTCATCCCCGGCAAGGAAGAGCTTCTAGCCGCAAGTTCCAAGGCTCCGGGCTGGGGCTGAAAATTACGAAGCAGTTGGTCGAGCTGGGAGGAGGAACGATCTGGGCGGAGTCGGCCGAGGGCCAAGGCACGACCTTCTTTTTCACCGTTCCCCGTCTGGAAGAAGATATACAGTTATTTGTTCAGGAGGGAATGGAGGAGGTTGCCGCTACGACCGTGCCGGATTGGGACATGCAAGGGGAGATCATCCCTTCTGCAGCTCGCGGCGAAACGGAGTTCAGAGTTTTAATCGTGGACGATGATCCGGTTAATCTTCAGGTGCTTATCCATTTGCTGTCCATGGAACGGTGCGAGGTAATCGCGGTCGGCAGCGCGGGAGAAGCGCTTCAGGAAATCATGGCTCCGGGCATGAAATACGATCTCGTGATTACGGATTGGATGATGCCGAGGATGTCTGGAATCGAGCTTTGCCGAGCCATTCGGGGAAGATTCATGCTATCCGAGCTTCCCGTACTGCTTCTGACGGCCAAGAGCAAACCCGAAGATATCCGGATCGGATTCGAGGCGGGCGTCAACGACTACATCAGCAAGCCTGTCGATGCGGGCGAGCTCAGGGCGCGCGTTCGGACGTTGCTCGAGCTCAGGGGATCGGTCAAGCTTGCCGTGCAATCGGAGATGGCGTTCTTACAAGCGCAGATCAAACCTCATTTTCTATATAACGCGTTAAATACCATTATCGCGGTCTGTCCCGTCGACCCTTACAAAGCGATGGAATTGTTAGTCGAGCTAAGCCAGTTTCTTAGAAGCAGCTTCGACTTCCATAACCGGGACAAGCTGACGACGATCGGCAAAGAGCTGGAACTGGTGAAGTCCTATCTTGCGGTAGAGCAGGCGAGATTCGAAGAACGGTTGAACGTTCGGTTCGAAGTGGAGTGCGATATGCAGGTGCGGATACCTCCGTTGACTATCCAGCCGATCATCGAGAATGCCGTTAATCACGGGGTCATGAAGAAGGAAGCCGGCGGTACGGTCAAGCTTGGCATCAAGGAAGAAAAAGGAAATATTGTGGTCAGGGTAGAGGACGACGGAGTCGGGTTTACGGAGAAGCGGCTAGCCGAGGTGCAATCGGACAAGGGGACGGGTAGAGTCGGACTCAGCAATATTCATCGCAGGCTTGTGAATTTATACGGCAGCGGATTGGATATAAGCAACGGGCAAGAGCGAGGGGCCATCGTTAGCTTCCGGTTTCCGAAAAATTTAGCCATGCTATCTGCCAATAATGAGAGGGAAGGGGAAGCGACAGCGGATGAGAGCGATACTAATTGACGATGAGAAACCAGCGCTTGCCCAGATCGAATGGTTGTTGGAACGAGACGGTCGCTTGGAAGTGGCGGCTAAGTTTACTTCCGCCCGGGAGGGGATGAAATACCTAGAGTCGCATAAAGCGGAGATCGTCTTTCTGGATATCGAGATGCCCGGGTTGAACGGGCTGGAAGCGGCTGAGCATATTTGGCGGATCGATCCGGAAATTCGTATCGTTTACATAACCGCTTATTCCGAATACGCGATTGAAGCCTTCGATCTGAACGCTCTTGATTACTTGCTTAAGCCGGTTCACCCGGAGCGGTTCAAGAGGACCGTTACTCGAATTATCGAGGATCTAAGCAGGATACGGATAAAGATGGAGCAACCGGTTCCGCCTCAGGCAACGACTTTTAAACGCCTTGCGCTTCATGACGGGGGGATGTCGGATACGTCCCTTAAGCACTTGCGGGCCTTACGCACGTTGAAAGCCCAAGAGCTGTTCGCCTATTTTATCCATTACAAGGATCAATGGATTTCCAAAGATCAACTGCTGGAAACTTTGTGGCCCGGCGGCATCTACGAGAAAACCACCGTCTTGCTGCATACCTCTGTCTATCAAATTCGCAAGCTGCTAAAGGAATGGAATGTGAATGCCGCTATCGAATATGCTTTGGATAGCTATCGGCTGGCAAGCGACAGCCTGATCATAGATAAAGAACTGTTCGAACGGGAATCGGCTGAGCTGACGGTACAGTCGGAAGCGAGAAGAGAGGCAGTCGCGCGCGCGTTGAGTTTGTATGCCGGAGATTATTTGGAGGAGCACGATTACGACTGGGCGGTATCCCATAGGACGGAGCTAAGACAGAAGTACGTCAGGCTGGCGAGTAACCTCGCCGATTACGAGGCAGCGACTGGCCGGGAGAAGGATGCCCTGGATAGGCTGACCGCTCTCCACGCGCAAGAGCTCTACTCCGACGAAATATGCCTGCGGATCATGAAGCTGCTTGCCGGGATGAGGGATTATGAAGCGGCTATCGCTTATTATGATAAATTCGAGCAGCTGCTGCGCGAGGATCTGAACGCCGACCCGGATTCAACGCTAGCGCGGTATGCGGAACACTTGGCGAAAGACAGTGTGAAAGACAGTGCGAATGCACGCCGAGGCCGGTAGCCTAATTAGGGCCCCGGCCTGTTTTGTGGGACAATCCTTCCGCACGTCCTATCGTTATCCAGTAACTTCAATCTCCAGAACAACAGGGCAATGGTCGCTACCCCTGATCTCCCAATCAATCTGCGCGTCCATGATTGATGGAGCTAGTCTCGCCGAAGCGAGGAAGTAGTCGATTCGCCAGCCGACGTTCCGTTCGCGTACGCCCGGCATGTTCGACCACCAAGAAAAGACATCGCTCCGCTCTGGATACAAGTGTCTGAACGTATCGATGAAGCCTGCTTCCAGCAACTCGGTCATTTTCCCCCGCTCTTCGTCGGTGAAGCCGGAATTGCCTCGATTAGCTTTCGCGTTCTTGATGTCTATCTCTTGGTGGGCCACATTCAGATCGCCGCAAACGATGACAGGCTTGAGCTTGTCCAACTCCTGAAGATACGCGCGAAACCGATCCTCCCACTCTACGCGGTAATCCAATCTAGATAGGTCGCGCTTAGCGTTCGGCGTATACACGGTTACCAAATAGAAGTCTCCGAACTCAAGCGTAAGTATTCGCCCCTCGGGCTCGTGATCTTCCTCCATGCCGTAACGTACGGAGAGGGGCTTAATCCTCGTAATAACGGCCGTACCGGAGTAACCTTTCTTCTCCGCGTAATTCCAATATTGCGCATACTCTTCGCCGTACTCTAGGCAAATTTGCCCTTCTTGAAGTTTAGTCTCCTGAACGCAGAAAATATCGGCATCGATTTGCTTAAAATAATCGTTAAATCCTTTGTTGACGCATGCCCGCAGGCCGTTCACGTTCCAGGATACCAGCTTCATCGCTATTCACTCCTCGTCGATCTGTGACTCTTTTTTCCAAGTGTATCATAGTTGCTCGATCTTATAGAAAGACGGATTGTTTTTTGCCCGAAAACTGCTATCCTTAAAGAGGGTTACGCTTGGGATATCTAATACTACTTCTAATAGGAATAGATGACATATGACAATCGGATTTTTCGACTCGGGCATTGGCGGACTAACCGTGTTGGAGGAGTCGCTGCGAAGGCTCCCGGCGCAGGATTATCTCTATATGGCGGATACGCTTCATGTCCCCTACGGACCGAAAGCAGAAGATGAAGTCAAATCGTATATTATGGACACCGTCGAGAAGATGATGGCCGAAGGCCTTGAAGCTTTGGTAGTGGCCTGCAATACGGCTACGAGTATCGCGGTTAACGAACTGCGAGAGCGGTATTCCTTGCCGATCGTCGGGATGGAGCCGGCCGTTAAGCCGGCGGTAGAGATGAATCGCGCAACAGGCAAAAGAGTGCTCGTATTCGCGACCGCTCTCACGTTGCAGATGCCGAAGTATTATGCGCTCGTCTCCCGCGTGGACGACGGCGGAATCGTGGATTCGCTGCCCTTGCCGGAGCTGGTCCAATTTTGCGAAGCATTGCAGTTCGACAGGAAAGTCCTGGGGGATTATTTCCGCGAGAAGCTGTCCGGTTACGATCTCGACGATTACGGAATCGTCGTGCTGGGCTGCACGCACTACCCGTTCTACACAAACATTCTACAGGAAATACTGCCTTCGCACATTCAGATCGTTAACGGAAATGCAGGAACGATCCGCAGGCTATCGGCTTTGCTCAGTCGTTATGGCGTGGCATCGGGCAGGGGAAGCGGGAAGGTCAAGTTCATGTGCACCGGCGGAGAGCAGGCGTATATCGACAAAATGCAAACAGCGTTAACTCTCCTCCGCGAGAATAAACTATAACCGGAAAGGCCGCAAATCTCCCCACGTGGAGCGTTCGCGGCCTTATATGGTTGCGAAGAATGATCGGAATGGCTCATTCGTAGCTATGGAATTGCGATTAGAAATTTTGCGTTACCGTGTTCAGGTCTTCGGCAGAGCTAGCCACCTTTGTCGTTGCATTCCCGACCTCTTCAATTGCTTTTACGAGAGAGGTTAACTCGATTTGCAGTTTGCTAATCTCGGCAAGGCTGCTCTCGAGCGCAAGCAGAATCCGGTCGAATGCCTCTCCGGTTTGTTCGGATTGCCTCTGCCCGGATTGAACGAGCTGTTTAACCTCATGGATGGAGTTCACGACTTCTTGCGAGCGGGAATTGGACAGGAGAATGAGCTCGCTGATTTGTTTAACGGCTTTGCCGGTATCCTCGGACAGCTTCTTGACCTCGTTCGCCACGACGGCGAACCCGGCTCCGTGAGAACCGGCCCTTGCGGCTTCGATCGAGGCGTTGAAAGACAGGATCCGGGTCTGGGAAGCTATTTCCTGTACGATGCGTACGATCGTTCTCATCTGATCGGAAGAATGGATAAGTTCGGCAAGAGACGACTCCATCTGCAAGGACCGCTTTAGAATAGACTCCATCTGCTGTTCAAGCTCGTTTAATTTATCGGAGCCTGTGACGGCGAGCTGTCGGGAAACTTGAGCGAGATCGGCATTATGGAGGAATAGTTCGTTCACTTGGTTACTGCTGGCGATTAGCTGCTCGGTCGAGGCGCTGGTCTGCTCCGTTAACGCGGCCAACTCTTGGCTGACGAGGCCGATCTTGTGTTTGACTTCTTCCCGAACCTGAGCATGAACCTTCTCCCTTTCCTCCAGGCTTTTCTTATCATAAGCTTCGATAACGAGCTGTTGCTCGAGGTTCAGGAGCTTGGTAACGGCTTTGCTATAGATCAAACTTTGTTTGCTGTCCGGAGTGTATCGATGAATGATATCCAGGAAGGTGCTCTGCAAGTTCTGAAAACTGCCGATGTACCATTTGGATTCCAGGCCGATGCGTTGGTGGACCTCGGCGATCCGCAACCGTTTCCGTATGTATTCGTCGTCGATATGCCCGCTGAAAATTTCAATGACATGTTGCTTCAGCGTCGTTCGAAGCCGGTCGACCGTGCTGTTCTCGGTAATGATTTGCTTTAAACCCGCCACTTCTAAGATCGTCGAGTAGAAGGTTTCGATAATTTCATCGATATGCTCGATAATGAGCGGTTGGAGAGAATGGACGTTACGTAAATCCTCTTGCGTTAGATCGATCATTTGTAATTGCTTAATTAATAGATCCTGATCTAATTCAAACGCCATACGGGCTACACTCCTAATAAGTAGAGGGATTCCAACCTATCCGAGGGCATAGGCGGATCGATGAAATAGCCTTGCACGATATCGCAGTCCATTGTCCGAAGATATTGCAGCTGTTCCGTCGTCTCGACGCCTTCCGCAATGACTTTCAGATTCATGCCATGGGCCATATCGATAATCGCTTTCGTAATGACCGCGCTTTTCGAATCGCTAGTCAATTCTTGGACGAAACTCTTATCGATCTTCAGAATATCAATGGGAAACTGCTTCATATAACCTAATGCGGAGTAGCCTTTGCCGAAGTCGTCTATCGCGATTTGGAAGCCGAGCGATTTGAATTCATGCAGAATGGGCAGCACCGATTCGATGTCGTTCATGCTGCTGCTTTCGGTAATTTCAATGACGATTTGCTGCGGGCTGCAAGGCGTGCCGCACACGATATCGCGGATAGAAGAGACCAAATCCGCCGCCATAAACTGTCTAGCGGATAGATTAACGGCAACCGCCGGAACGAATAGGGATTCGGATTGCCATTCTCTTAATTGGGAGCACACCTCCTTCAAAACCCATTTGCCAATATCCATTATGATTCCGGTTTCTTCCGCGATGGGAATGAATTCGCTTGGTGAAACGGTTCCTAACCTAGGGTGATTCCAACGCAGAAGCGCCTCCATGCCTTCCATGCGGCCGGTTGAGGCATGAACCTGAGGCTGATAGTGGAGCTGCAATTCCCCTTTGGAGGCTGCCCACCGCAGCTCGTTCTCCAAATCAAGCTTACGTTTGAAGGTGTCCATAATACCTGCGTTGAATAGCTGGTGACCGCTGTTATTCAGCTTAGCTTCGTACATAGCCAAGTCGGCATGTTTAACGAGAGTATCGAAATCGTTGCCGTGTGACGGGCACATGCAGATTCCAATGCTCGCGGTAAGGTAAAGTTCGTTGTCCTCGACAAGAAAAGGCCGCTTCATGCAGGAGATAATATGCTTGGCAGTGGTGATCGCTTCCGAGGGCTCTTGCAAGTTTTGCAGGACAACAATGAATTCGTCTCCACCAAGCCGGGAAACAATGTCGTTCTTGGTTACGCTTGCGCTTAGACGACCCGCAACCTGCTGAAGCAGCTTGTCGCCTATGCTGTGGCCCAAGGAATCGTTCACCATTTTGAATCGGTCGAGATCGACGAATAACACCGCCAAGTTCCGTTTTCCTCGCGCGGCTTGTGCCGTAGCTTCGTTCATTAGTTCATATAGTAAAGTGCGGTTAGGCAGTCCCGTCAAAGGATCGAAGTGGGCTAAATACTTCAGATGCTCTTCGGACTGCTTGCGCTCCGTGATGTCGGTGAACATGCCGATGTAATTCGTAATATGCCCTTGCTCATCGCGTAGGGTTGAGATGGACAGCCATTCCGGATACAGGTCTCCGTTCTTCCTACGGTTCCAAATCTCCCCTTGCCACATGCCGTAAGAGTGAATTCGTTCCCACATCTTAATGTAGAAATATTGATTTTGAATCCCGGAGCTCAGCAGTCCAGGCGTATGCCCGACGGCTTCTTGTTCGGAATACCCGGTCATCGTCGTGAAAGCTTGATTGACGGCCAGAATTTTCAGCCTCTTGTCGGTTATCATGATTCCTTCGCTAGCGTTGCTGAACACCTGGGCATGAAGCCGAAGCTTGGAGATCGTATTTTTGCGATGAGTAATGTCGGTGAACATCCCTACGTAATTCAGCAAGCAGCCATTGTCATCGTTAACGGAACGAATCGTGAGCCATTCGGGATAGATCTCCCCGTTCTTCCTGCGGTTCCAAATCTCCCCTTGCCACTGTCCGTCCTTATGGATGGAAGCCCACATTTCCACGTAAAATTCCGCATCTTGCAAGCCGGATTTCAGCATGCTTGGGGTTCGGCCTATGACTTCCGACGGTTCGTACCCGGTTATCGTGCTGAAAGCGGGATTAACGCTTATGATTTTTGAGTAGCAATCCGTAATCATGATGGCTTCCTGCGATTCATAAAATATCGTCGTGTAGGGTAAAGCCGGATGTTTCGGATGTATCTCTGTGCCGCTAAGGGTATCAGGATGTCGATTCATGTGTGAGCCCCTCTCCGTTGCTAGACCTTGCGGGTCCTTGTCAAAATAAGATGCCGGCCATCTCTAGCCGTTCTTTGAGCCGTTCATGCATTCCCGTAAAGGAAACTGTGGTATGAAAATCAGTGCAAATTTTCTGTACGGCCAGCAATAAACCGAGGCCGGAGCTGTCCATATCCGGTACGGCATCGAGATGAAAAGTGACCGAGTCGAGTTTTTGTTGGATAAGTGGGAACAATTGTTGGCGAATCGAGGTGGCCTCTTTAACCCCGATCGACCCGGTTAGCACGATTTCTATTCGCTCTTCGATACTCCTGATTTCATAGCACATGTACGGGCCTCCCCGAATGGAGTGTATACCTATCTATACCGTAGATGGCAATATTTATCTGTGATATTCCTCACAGCGTCAGAAGGCCGACATTCCCTGTGGGGGAGTGTCGGCCTGATGGGCGTTGTCGTCTTTATTGTTCGAGTTTACCCGTATCCGGGACAAGTTTTCTGAAGAGTATTCTAAGCAAAGGCGGAACCGCGAAAAAAATGAAAAAGGTCCGGAAAAGCTGATAGCTCGTGACGATGGAGACATTCGCTCCGATCTCATGCGCGATGATGCCCATTTGATCCATTCCTCCCGGCGATAAGCTTAGCAACGAGGTTGCGGCGGAGACAGGGTGCATCTTGGTCATCAAGTAGCTTAGACCGCATGCTCCTAGGACCAGAATAACGCCGCTGGCGGCGGCAAGCGAAACGATTCGCAGCTTGTTCTGCAAGGTCTCGGGCTTAAGCAGCAAACCGACATAACAACCGATCATTAATTGCGCTGCGGCTATGAACGTCGGGGGCAATACGGGACCGGGCAACCCGGACAGATGCAACGCGGCCGCGACAAGCATAGGGACTAACAAGTATGCGGTAGGGAAACGGACCTTCTTGCCGATTACGGCGCATGCGGTACAAGCAATCGCATAAGGAATAAGGGACGGGAAAAGTTCCCCCCAACCCGCGGTTTCCGTTACAAGAGGCGATGCCGGAAGTGCAGCGGAAGGCACAGAGCCTACCAGCGGGCTGAAAATCAGAAGCGGTACGGACACAACGATGATCATTAATCGGGAAGCTTGCAGGAAGGTGACAACCGTGATGTCGATCCCCTTGGTCTCTTCCGCGAGCGCGATCATCTGCGTAAGGCCACCGGGAATGCTTCCCGTTAAGGCCGTCGGGAAAGGAATGCCCGTCAGCTTGGACAAGCCGAAAGCGATAAGCGAACAGAGGAGAAGCAGCAGTAAGGTTAGAATAACCATCGACGGCAATTGGCGCGCGATTTCCTGAAGAGTTGAGATCGTAAACGATAGGCCTATCGCATAACCGACGATAATAAGTCCCGCGCTTTGGAAGTAGCTGGGCCATTGGAGCTTAACCGAGCTTCGGCTTGTCAGCCACACTCCGATCATCGGTCCTAGCAGCCACGGGATCGGAATGCGCAAGAGAGTGAATAAGTAACCGGATACTAACGCAATGAGCAAGGTTAGACCGATTTGCGTGCTTTTGTTGGCTGCCATGAGCCTTAATCGTTGCTTGTGCATCAGTCGGCCTGCGCCGCCAATTCCGCGATTCGCTCGTTTACGCGATGGTTATAGAAGCCGCCGTGGAAGCAAACGACCGTTTCGATATCGTAATCGGCAAATTTTCTGAGAGAACGGAACGCTTGGCTAAGATCTGGAGTAAACGCCGGATTGGGTCCCATAAGTTCTCCATTTTGAACGATCATGGCGTCTCCCGCGATCAAAGTTTTGCTTGGCCGATGATAGAGGCTAACGTGACCCGGAGTGTGCCCCGGAGTATGAATGACGGTCGTTCCGCCTCCAAAGGGGAGAATTTCTCCATCGGAGAGAATTCGGGATACGTTCTTTGGTGAGGAAGGGGAGAATACTTCTTCGTATTGCCGTGCGATAGCGTCCGGCAATTGGCCGAGGATCATGCGGAGCCGTTCTTCAGGCACCTTGATCAACGGCTTATCTCCATTAATATATGGCGCATCCGCTTCGTGGGCGTAGATTTCGAGTTTGCCGTCTGCCTCTTTAAGGAACTGCGGCAAGCCTCCGATATGGTCGATATCCTGGTGAGTCAGCACGATAGCATTGAGTTTGGCGTCAACGGGTAACTCGGCTTCTTGGAGAAGCTTCATGATTATATCGAAGCTGCCGGGCAATCCCGTATCGATGAGAACGATGGACGCGTCATCGAATAATACCGAAGGGTGATAGGTAGCTGCGCCCGATGAGGCGATTAATTCAAGCATTTCGATTCCTTGAGCGATTCTCATGTTTCACAATCCTCCAATAGCGTTCGGTAGTGATATGCCCTAACGGGATTTACGATACTCCTACAGGGTGGGTCGAGTCAAATTCGCATCAGCGCTTATATAAAGAAGCCGGGTCACCCTATGTTGGGTTCCCGGCCGTTGATGATGTCCTAATCGGATTAACTTAAATTCGGAATGCTAACGTTCGGATCCACGTCCGCTTCATAATCGACACCGTCCGTTTCAAAGCCGAACAGTTGGAAAAATTCGCGGCGGTAGCCTTCGAGATCCGTCAATTGCTCAATATTGTCCGTCGTCAGCTCGGCCCAGATTTTCGCGACCTCCTGCTGAACGTCCTCCCGCATTTCCCAATCGTCGATCCGGATGCGACCTTCCTCGTCCGTCGGTACGCCTGACGGAGTATAGAGGCGATCGGCGAACAATCGATAAGTTTGTTCGATGCAGCCCTCGTGAAGTTCCTTTTCCTTCATTACCTTGTATAGCGCGGAGATGTATAGCGGCACGACCGGAATGGCCGAGCTTGATTGCGTGACCAGCGCTTTGCTTACCGTCACGTAAGCCCGGCCTCCCGTTGCGCCTAGCTGTTCATTCAATTGCTTGGCTGTCGCTTCAAGGTGATCCTTCGCCTGTCCGATCGTTCCTTCGCGGTAAATGTCCTGCGTAATTTTCGAACCGATATAGGAATAGGCGATCGTGGTGGCATCATCGGCTAGCACGCCGCCTTGTTGCAGCGCGTCGATCCACATTTGCCAGTCCTCGCCACCCATGACGTCGATCGTCTCGCCGATTTCCGCTTCCGTCGCCGGCTCTATGGTGATCGTACTGACTTCTCCGTCATGGAAATTGACCGTTTTGTTCGTGTAAGGCTGTCCGATCGGTTTGAGCACCGAGTTAGACGTCTCGCCAGTCCGGGGATTCGTCCGGCGCGGGGAAGCCACGCTGTATACGACTAGGTCAACTTGTCCTAGCTCTTTGCGAATGAGGTCAATCGCTTTAGCTTTCGTCTCGTCCGTGAAAGCATCACCGGTAACGCTATACGATTTCAATCCGGCTTTCTGAGCCGCGTTCTCGAATGCCGCCGAATTGTACCAGCCTGCAGAGGCCGGCCGATCTACGGCACGCTGGCCTTGGCGGTAGATGCCCACGGTATTGGCGCCTGCGCCGAATGCCGCTACGATTCTTGAGGCAAGGCCGTATCCCGCGGATGCTCCAATAACAAGGACATTACGTGGGCCTTTCAGTGCGGGTTGAGCTTTGACATAGTCCAATTGCTCTTGTACTTGGAGAGCGCAGCCTTGCGGGTGAGCGGTCGTGCAAATAAAACCGCGTGTTCTAGGTTTGATAATCATTGTACGTTGATTCCCTTCTAAGTTCGATTGCTGTTTTCTATTTTAACGATTTTTCGCCAAAACGGAAACTCCGTTGTGTTCTCGAGTATAATGTCTTGTACAATTGACCCTAGAGGAAACACGGATATGAATCTGTAAGAATGGATATTCTATGAATAGAAACGATAGAGGCTCTGATAGATATCATTCTCCAATGGAGAGGAAAGGCTAGGGTAAACGCGTAAAAATGAATACGAATCAAGAGGTTGCCGCAGTGCGATCCCGACCTAGGCCGACAAGCCGTCAACGTCGTATAGGACTAGGGCTAGCGGTACTTGCCGTACTGCTTGTTTACTTCATGGCGGATACAGGAGCGCTGAAGCGCTGGCTACCGATAGGATGGTTTCGGGAGATTCCGGTCGTGACGGAGCTTAATCCGATTGTTGCCAAGAACAGAGATAAACTAGTAGAAGAAAGCCGCAAAATAGGCATTCGCGTCGTCATCACCGATGGCTTCCGCAACTTGGAAGAGCAGAATGCTTTATATCGAAAGGGAAGAAGCGACGGAGGAGCGATCGTTACTCAGGTGAAGGGAGGACAATCGTTTCACAATTACGGTCTTGCCATCGATTTCGCGCTCGGCGTCGCCGGGGGTAAAGTCATCTGGGATTTGGAATACGACGGTAACGGAAACGGCAAGTCGGATTGGATGGAAGTCGTGGCCATCGCCAAGAAGCTGGGATTCAGTTGGGGAGGAGATTGGGCGAGCTTTCCCGATTATCCTCATCTGCAGATGGATTTCGGTTATACCATCGGCGAGCTTCAACGGGGCTGGCGGCCGCCAGCGAGCGCGCAATAATCCTTTGAGGCGGTGATCCTCCTAAGCAATTATGATGTTCGCGTTCTCCGTAATGGAGTATAATCGACATAATCATACATTCTTAGGAGGATATTCCGTGGAAGATAACATGAAAGAGACGCAATACCCATATCCGCCGCAACAACCCTATTCGCCACCGCCCAAGACGAACGGTAAAGCCATAGCTGCCTTGATACTAGGAATATTTTCTATTATCATTCCTAATTTTGGGATTCTCATTGGAATAGCGGCGATCGTATTCGCGTCCTTCTCATTTAAAGATATTAAGCGGAGACAGGAACTGGGTCGAGGACTGGCGAAGGCTGGATTAGTATGCGGAATCGTCGGAACGTCGATTCACTCGCTTATTAATATCATTGCATTTATCATTGCGTTCAACTCAAGCTTCTGGGAGGCTTTCAATAATAGGTAGATCGGCAGGGGTTGAGGGAGATTTATTTGTCAAATAATGTCTACCGAGTTGCGCGTTATGAGGTATAATGGGGTTACTTATACATTATTAGGAGGATCTTCCTTGGATCAAAATTTTAAAGAACCCCAGTACGGATTTTCGCCTCCGCCTCCGGAGCGATTCGTGCCGCCCAAAACAAACGGAAAATCTATTGCTGCTCTGGTGCTTGGCATCTTGTCGATCGTATTACCCTACGTCGGCTTTCTTATCGGGATTGTCGCAATCATTTTTGCTTCCATTTCGTTTAAAGAAATCAAAAGAAATCAAGAGCAAGGACGAGGTATGGCGATTGCCGGGCTTGTGTGCGGAATCGTGGGGACGGCCATTTATGCGATAATTATCCTGATTGTAGTTATTGCAGCTATAACTTTATATGGTGCGGCCACGACCTACAATTATGGATAGCGCTGGAATTTCATCTTATATAGAAGGGCTGTCTCGAAGAGAGACAGCCCTTTTTAATATTCAGAGTAAACTAGCTCCCCGATTTGGACTGGCGTGCTTTCGCGACCTCGGAAGAGTAATACTCTTTCAACTCCGCCAATTTCCTCTCGTCCGTTAACGGGATTTTCGCGGATAGATAGCTTTCCACGAACGCTTCCCATTCCTGCACTTTCTTCTGTGACACCATGGAGCGAATAGCATTCTTAACCATTCTGCGTTCCTTGGAATTAGAGAACTGATCTTTATAATGCTGTTTGAGTTCGAAATCCAATTCGCCGAATACCCGTCGAAACACCTCGGATGTCATTCGCGCATCATCTAATGCCCGGTGCGCCGACCCTTCCGCCGCAATGTCGAGATCGATGAGGGCCGCTTCTACGCTCACATCGTTCGTGACCTTCTTATAACGCAGATAACCCTTCAGCAAGTCGAAGTAAGGATCGGCCATCCAACGAGCATCGTCAAGCTTATGCATCCTCGTATCGAATACGATCCGCTTTAAGTCTTCCCCGCCCCAAGTGACGAGCAGATAAGACTCGCTACGGTCAAGCCACTCCGCGAATTCGGAGATGATCTTCGGAAATCCGGGGGCGACGTCAATATCTTCTTGAGGGATTCCTGTCTTTTTCCTGATGAAGCTGTTCAGCTTCGAGTAATATACCGGCTTAATGAGCGAGGAGAACTCGTCTACTTGCCGCAATGACGAATTCAACCTCACGGCTCCGATTTCAATGACTTCCATCGGCAGATCGCTGGCAAACTTTCGGCCGTTGAATTCAATGTCCAGAATGATGTAGTCCAACTGCTTGACCTCCGCTCTATAACTCGTAAGCTCCATTCTATCAAAAATCCGGCAAATAGCGAAAGATCGTTTTGGAGGTTGTTGGAGGGAGGTTTACCCAAAAAATAAGGAAAGAATCAGAAAAAAGCCTGTCTTATAAAGAATCCCGAAAGCGCTTACGATAAATAGGAGCTTAATGGTTTCCAAATTAAAACAGGTAATGTTGTTGGCTGCGGTTATTCTTCTGCCGACCAAGAACAGTCAGGGAGGAACAAAACATGACTTTCAAAGTTACAAAAGGAACAAGGGGTAAACGCTTCATTCATCTTGCGTTAGCGGCGTGCCTTAGCATTCCCGTCGTTCCCGCAATCTCCGCCCCTGGTACGGCCTGGGCGGAGACGTCGACTTCCGTAACCCCCATAACCCCCGTATTCAGCGGAAACTCCAAAGACTTAAAGACTTTTGTGGACGATGTGCTAGACCACATGAATATCGATGATCTGGCTTATTATGCGGCGCAGAAAACGGCGACGGAGCCCCGCGTGACCTTGGACGGTACCGGCTACCGGTTGCCTGCCGGCGCTGTGGGAGGCTCGGACAACGTGCATGGCGTAGCAACGGATATGCCGGTGACGATGCATCTGGGCCAAACATGGAATCAGGACCTGATGAAGCAGGTCGGAACCGTACTCGGAAATGAAAAACGGAGCCAGGTTGGAATCGACAATGCAAATCCGCTCATGTTCTCCGCAGTGGCAGACGTTCGCATTAATCCGCTTAGCGGACGTTATGAGGAAGGGTTTGCCGAAGATCCGTTTCTCACGAGCGTCATGGCCGATAAGCTGGCGCGTGGAATCGTAGGGGATGATCCCTTTTACTTGAAGGTTCAGCTCGGAACGAAGCACTATATGACCTACAATTCGGAGTGGAACCGCAACACGGGCAACTATTATACGGGAGTGCGCGGATTGAACGAGTACCAATTGCCGGGTTTCTCCAAGGCGATTGAGAGCGGCTCGATCCAAGGGGTTATGAGCTCATACGCGACGATGAACGGCGTTCCCGGCGCCATCTCTCCCGAATTGATCAGAGCGGAGAGTAAAGCTCCATTTTCTTTGTTTAACGTATCCGACTTTAACGGCGACGGGTTGATGGTTACGCAATACGGCAACGGCTACGACAAATCCTACGTGCCCGACAACGACCATCTTGCCGGACTGATGCTGCTTGCCGGCTCGCATATGAATAACTCCAGCGCGACCGGGGCCGCGGGAAGCCCTACGGCGGACAACTACAAAAACGCGGTCAATAAGAAGCTCTATGGCGTAACGATCCAGCATCTTAAAGATTTGGTGCGCCCTCAAATAGAACTGTGGGTACGTGTCGGCTACTTCAACGCCAAGAATGATCAAGGTTTACCGGCGGGTTACCCGTACTCTGGCCTAACCCTTGATGTAAATAAAGTGGACTTCAATACGACGAGCCATCAGCAAGTTGCCCTGCAAGCCGCGCGCGAAGGACTTGTCTTGCTTAAGAACGAGGGCAGCGTACTGCCTCTAAGCCAGAACGCCAAGGTAGCGGTGATGGGGCAGTTGGCGGATGCGCGCTTGAAGGATATCTATGCATCCGAAACGCCGAAGATTGACGGCTCAGGCACGACGCCGCTTGCCGCTATCCGGAATTTAATCGGCGAGGATCAAGTGGCCTACGACGCGGGCGCTAAGAAGATCGCTTTGAAATCGGAGAAAACCGGTAAATTCGTAACGGCGGCTTCCGGCAAAGGCGAGCAGCTTACTGCAGGGGCTGATCCGGTTGCGGTGGCAGGGACGGATAAAACATACTATTCCTTAACCGGATCGCAAGGATACGTAAGCGAGAACGAGGCTTTCCAAGTGTTGGACTGGGGCAATCGCGCTTACAGCTTCAAATCGCTTGCCAATAATAGCTGGGTGACGGGGAGCGGCGATAAAGATTCGGCTAGCGACAAAGCTAAGGTTCAGAATGACGGCGAAGATATGATGTCCCAATCTTGGGGAGGCGGCTTTGCGCTGAATATGTTCTCGACCAATTTCCCGACCTACTTCAGCTATGAAACGAATGCTTCCGGCCAGAAAAATATTCGTACGGGAGCCCTGCCGGCTTGGAGTTTCTCTAGCAACGTCCCGTTCCAAAACTCCATGTTGACGGAAGGCTATTATTTTTCCGTAAACGACAGCAAGGCTATCGTTGCCGGCACGACAGTAGATCAGTTCAAAACGGCTAAGGATGCTAAGGAGTATGCGTTCTCCGAAGTTGTCCTAGAAGAACCGGGAACAAAAGCCGCGGTATTAAAGGCTTCGAACGATTACGCCATTGTCGTCGTCGGAGCTGGCCCGAAAATCGTAGCAGGAGAAGGCGTCGATCGTTCTAGCCTAGCTTTGGGTACAGATCAGGCGAAACTTGTACACAATGCTGCCGAACAGTTCCCCGGCAAGACGATCGTCGTCATCAACTCGAACTATCCGCTGGCTGTCCAGGACATTCAGGACGATAAGAATGTGGCTGCTATTCTGTATGCTTCTTACGGCGGGCAATATGATAATAAAGCTCTGGCCGAGGCGCTGTTCGGCGATTATGCGCCAGCTGGCCGTTTGACGGGCACGTGGTTGCAAGACACGAGTTCTCTTCCTAAATTGTCGGCCGAGCAGCAGAGCAAGGTTGACCCGGCATACACCGTCGACATGTCCATCTCGGATCCGATCCAAACCAAACTGACTTACCTGTATTCGGAAGAGAAGCCGACCTACGAGTTCGGTTACGGCCTCACTTACACGGACTTCAAGTACAGCAAGTTGGATGTATCTTCGACAGTTAAATCCGATAAGGCTTTTAACGTTAAGTTCACCGTAACCAACACGGGTAAGATGACGAGCGACGAAGTCGTCCAGCTATACGTGCATGCACGCAATTCCGCTTACGGTTCTTATGCTCCGATCAAACAGCTAGCCGCATTTAAAAGAATCAAGAACGTTAAGCCAGGACAATCGGTTCCGGTGACCTTGACGGTCAATCCTAAGGATTTTGCGGTCTGGGACGTCAATAAACAAGATTATACGGTTGAAGCCGGTAGCTATGACGTCATGGTAGGCCGTTCCTCTAGCGATATCCTGCTTAACAAAGCCGTAGAAGTGAAAGGCGATTCTATCGCCGAGCTGAAACGGAATCAATTATTGAACGTGTGGGAACACACCTTCGCGAGCAAGGGCGTTATCGGCTCCGAGGTTTCCAAAGCGAGAACGGCGAAATATAAAGGACAATATTATGCCGTTACTTCAACGGCGAAAGGTGATTTTGTCGGAATTCCGAAAGTGAATCTGACCGGCGCCAAATCGATTACAATGCGCGTGGCGACGACGAATCCGACCGGGACAATCGAGTTACGGGCAGGGTCCCCGTCAGGTACGTTGCTTGGGACGGCTAGCTTTGGCTCGACCTCTCCGGTATCCTATGGAATCGGAGGCGGGCAAACTGTCCAAGAGCTCGGCTTCAAGGCGGTTACCGTTCCGCTTAAATCGGCGAAGAAGGGGAACCAGAATCTGTTCTTGGTTTTCCGAGAAGGCGATGTTCGCGTAGACAGTATCCAAATCAAATAAGCAGTCGAACGAATCAAGGGATTGTTACAGTCCCTTGATTCGTTGCGTATAGGTACCCTTGATCGATCAAATCTAAAAAAATCGGACAATATCAGAAAAATGCCGCACTTATGAATGGCTGCCCATTGGTCTAAAATAGGAATTGATATCCGGATTGTCGGGTGATACGATTCCCTAATCTGCCTAACAAACGATCAGGCCGGTTAGGGAATTTTGTTTGGAAAGAAATGAATTCGAAGGGCGAATTGTCATGAACCATTGGATGCGTGATTTTGTCAATTTTATTCGTCTGCCGCGAATTCGGAGCCGATTCCTCTCGGCTATGATTCTCGTGTCGCTTCCGCCCTTATTCGTACTGGGATACTTCTCCTTTAATATCGCCAAGGATACGCTCGTACAGAATCATATCCAAACGAATCAGGGCCACTTAAAAACATCGAGCGAAATGGCGGATCTTCTGCTTCGGAATATTATTAATATGAACCGGATTATTTTGTCCAACGAACCGCTAAGGCAGGAGCTCTATCAGAGCGGAGGCGCCAACGGCGCTAGCCAAGAGGTGCTGAATGTCCGTACGGCGAACCGCCTGCAGAACATCGTCGTATCCAATCTGTTCGATACTCAGAATATAGATTCCATTTGTCTGTTCGACCGCAATTTCAAATCCGTTTGTTACGGACGATCGGAGCAGGCGGGCAAATACGGAACGGACGACACCCGTGAACAGATCGCAAGTACGGATTGGTACGCCCGGAGCTTGTCCGCCAAAGGCAAAGAGGTATTTTTCGGCTATAACGTACTGGAGGAATCGTCATCGGGCAACTCCTTCTCCAGCGTCAAATTATTAAGGGATCCGAACCACCTAAGCGGAGAGATGATCGGCCTGCTGGTCATCAATATTCGGAAGACGATCTTTCGACAGGCGGTCAACGAGAGCGATGAAAGCGGATTTCTCGTGCTGGACACGGATGGCAAAGAGCCCGTGGTCGTCTATGATCATCGTCCGGAGCTGACGAACAACGTCGGATTGGGTTCGAGCTTAGAGACCACGTTGGCCCAATTCGAGAAATCCGGCTATCTCTATAGCCAATACCGCAACGCGACGAGCGGCTGGATGTTCGTGCATTTCGTGGAGACCAAAGCGCTTCTGAAGCAATCCGATCGTATCGGTACCGTCACGATGCTCATCGCGGCACTGATCGCGGGAATTGCTTTACTGGTGTCCTACTTCGTATCGGGTACCATAACGCGCCCCTTGCTGCAGTTAAAGAAAATGATCGTAGACTGGGCTAAGGGCAATCCGACTAACGAGCCGAACGAATCCTTCACGGCGGATGAAGTCGGAGTGATCGGCCAAACCTTCCAGAAAGTGACCTTGGAGAATCAGCAGTTGAGCGAGCGGCTTCTTCATTCGCAGTTAAAGGAGCGGGAGGCGGAGCTTAGATCGCTTCAGGCCCAGATCAAACCTCATTTCCTATACAATACGCTGGATTCTATCTATTGGATGTCCTTGCTGGAGGACAAAGCGGATATTGCGCAAATGGCCCTGTCGCTTTCCGAGAGCTTCAAGCTCAGCCTGAACAAAGGAAGGGAAACGATCCCGGTGTTCAAGGAATTGAAGCATATCGAACACTATATGATTATCCAAAATTTGCGATATGACAATCGGTTTCTGTATGTCGAAGATGTAAGCGAGGACATCATGCAATTCGAGATGATGAAGCTTCTGCTGCAGCCGCTGGTTGAGAACGCCATCTACCATGGTCTCGAGCCTAAGGTGGGCCCAGGAACGATTCGGTTGACCGGCCGCAAAGACGGCGATTTCCTTGTGTTCACCGTGTTGGACGACGGGGTAGGCATGGCGGATCTGTCCCGGACGGAACAAGGCTACGGCATGCAAAACGTAAGAGAACGGTTGCGCTTGTACTATGGTCCGAATAGCTCGTTCGTGGTTGAAAGCTCTCCGGACGAGGGAACAACGATCGAACTTCGGTTTCCCTACAATGAGAGAAAGGAGGGATAAGCAATGCTCAAGGCGGTTGTGTTCGACGATGAATTCATTGTGCTCAAAGGGTTGAAGAAGCTGATAGATTGGTCGGAATACGGAGTGGAGCTAGCGGGAACGGCCTCGGACGGGCTCTCGGCGCTGGAAGTATTCCGGCAGCTTAAACCGGATATCGTCATGACGGATATTCGAATGCCGGGTATGGATGGTCTTCAACTGATCGAAATCATCCGCAGGGAAAGTCCGGATACGATGTGCATCGTGTTCAGCGGCTATAACGAATTCGAATATGTTAAACGGGCGATCAAATTGGGCGTGGTTGATTACTTAGAGAAACCGGTCACCATTACTAAAATCAGAGAAGGGATTCAAAAAGCGGTTAACAAGCTTACCGAACTTAATGAAGTGTCTTCGTTGAAGCAGAAATGGCAGCAAGGCTTACTTGAGAAGACGACCCTTGATCTGTTGCTGCAAGGCGCCGAGGCTGAAGCGGCTTGGGCGGAACAATTCGGCCCGGATGTCAGCCGATTGGCCGGACTCACCGTTCTGGCCTGTTCCGATAAAGAGTTCAATCTGGATAATGGGGCTTCTAAGCCTTATAGGACAATTTCCATACGTAACGGCTCCGAAAATCTTATCGTGGTGTTCCATTTCGATTCGTCTTCGCAAGCGTGGACGGAGGAATTGGTATGTTGGTCCGGTGCGGCTATCGGGTCCGGCAGAACATACTCGTCTTTGGCCGATGCTCCGAAGAGCTATAAGGAGGCTTCAAGAGCCCTTCGATACGGCAAGTACTTAGAGGGTAAAGGCTGGATTCGATTCGAGGATCTCGGAGATAATCACGCGGTGAACCCCAATCTCTCGGAAAGGGAAGAAGAAGTTCTGTTCGACATGAGGATTGGAGATAAGAAGGGTCTAATGAAGAAGTTGGACAACTATCTCGAGGAGTTTAGGAACGAGAGGCTGGACCCCGAGGTCGCCGAGATCGAATTGTTGAAAATGGTGCTCCACGGATGGGAAGTCGCTAAGGAGACCGGAGATAATCCGGCGCAGCTCAAGCCGGCGGGTTATCTGCCGCAGCTTGAGCTGCGTAACATGCAGACGCAAGACGAGATGGCGGCATGGCTTCGTCATGAAATGGAGACGATCATGGATTGGATTATCGGAGTGCGTCAGCGGTCCAAGCATTCGGCCGTGGAGAAGGCGATCCGGTATATTAGCCACCATTACGGGCGCGATTTGACCCAACAGGAAGTCGCGGACCATGTCGAGATGAACGCAACGTATTTCAGTCTGTTGTTCAAGGAGCAAATGGGCATATCCTACATCAAGTACTTGACCAAGGTTCGCATGGAAAAGGCCAAGGAGCTCCTGAACGAAGGGACGACTATCCATGAGATTAGCGAGAAGGTCGGCTATTACCATGCCCGCCACTTTTCGGAAGTTTTCAAGAAGCAAACCGGCATGACTCCGGGACAATATCGCTCAAGGGGAGGAGGGGCATGAACGCTAAGAAAGGGATGTTCGTTCGTAGCTGGATGCTTGCGTTCCTGATTCTCGCGATTCTCTCCTCTTGCGGCGCTCCCTCCAAGACGGAGCAGAACCGGCCCGAAGAGGAGACGACAACGATTCTTTATTTGACGTCAATCAAGGAGAATGAGGGAAGCTCCAAGATCATTGGGGAATTAGCCAAGGAATATCAAATCGAGCATCCCAATGTCCAGTTCAAGCTCGAGAACATAGCGGAGGGCGACTTAACGCAGAGAGTGCAGCTTCTTGCCGCTAGCAACGATCTGCCGCAATTGTTTAATTACCAATCGGGCAAACCCTTGCTCGATATGATCGATAGCGAAGCCACGCTTGATTTGGAGGCAACTTTTAACGACCTCGGCATGATGAGTAATCTAAACCCCGCCGCCGTTGATCTGCTGAAAGCTTATGTGGATGAATCCGGACTGTATGCGCTGCCGCTTGAAATGAACATCGAGGGCTTCTGGTACAACAAAGAAATTTTGTCCCAATTTCATTTGGAAGAGCCGAGAACGTGGAATGAGATGCTTCAAATCGCTCATACGCTTCAGCGGGAGGGAATTCAGCCTTTTTCCGTTGCAGGCAAGGAAAAATGGCCTATCACAAGGCTGATTAATGCCTACGCCATCCGCAAATACGGAACCGATGCGATGGAACGGGTCGATAAGAACGAGTTGAAATTGACCGACTCCGGTTTTCTGGAGGCGGCACAGACCGTGCAAAATATGGGCCTCAGCGGTTACTTCGGACCTTTGGTGAACACGATCGATCTAGGGACATCCGTCGATATGTTCTTGAAGGGCAAGGCAGCGATGTTATATACGGGGAGCTGGCAGCTTCGGGATTTCAATGATCCCGTTCGCAATAAAATCGGCGCGGATCAGATCGGCTTTTTCAGCATCCCCTTAGTTCAGGACGGCTTGGGGACGCTCGATGAGTATCCGGTAAATGCAGGATTGACCACTTCTTTTTCCAAATCGGCTTACAACGAAGAAGTGGGCAAATGGATGAAATTCGTCTTCGAGAGGTACGGGGATCGCGCCATGGGAGAGCTAGGCATGGTTACCGGATTTAACGTGCACAATTTGCCGGAGAATGTGTCTCCCTTGACGAAGATGGTTCAAGACAAAATCAATCACGTGAAGAAGGGCGCGCTATGGTTCGAAGCCCGGTTCAGCACGAGAGCGCAATTGCTGGCATGGGATAACGCTCAACTGCTCGTCACGAACCGTAATTATACGCCTAGCCAATATTTGCAGGAATTGCAGCAGGAAATGGATGAGGATCGGCGCTGAAGGCCGGTGATTATTGCCTCTATAAGCTCACAAGACAGAGAAAGGGCACTCCATACCTCGGAGTGCCCTTTCCCTTATGGACTTTGCGGTTTACCCGTTAAGATCCGCTCATTACAATTTGAACCTATCCACAACACTTTGCAACTTTTCCGCCATACTAGTAAGCGACTGTGCAGCTTGATTTACTTCCTCCATGGAAGCTAGCTGTTCTTCGGATGCAGCAGATACGTTCTGGGTATTGCCATTAGAGACTTTCGCCACACTTGCGATATCCTCTACGGATGCGGCAATCTGCTGCGTGCTTGCAGACATTTGCTCCGTTATTGCGGAGATTTCAATAATTTGCTCCGCAATGCTCTGCGTCGATTTCTCCATCTGCTGGAAAGCCTCTTCCGCCTCATTCACGATCTCTATACCCTGCTCGGCTTCCTGCGTTTTCTCTACCATCTGTCCCTTAGCCTTCTCCATCAACATGACCATCTCAATGATAACGTTAAGAATTTGATCAACTGTGTCCTTGGACTGATCCGCCAGCTTACGCACTTCATTCGCGACCACAGCAAAACCTCGTCCGTTCTCACCCGCACGGGCAGCTTCAATAGCCGCATTCAAGGATAATAGATTCGTCTGTGAAGACATGTCGGCAATCGCTGCATTCATGTCCTTGATCGTTGAGGACAGCTCGCTCAGTTTGCTAATCATAGCCGATGTATCGTTGACGGATTCGCGAATGGAAACCATCTGAGAAGTCACTTCCTGCATCTTTTGTCTACCTATCGATACATCTCTTCTCGTATCCGTTGAGGATTCCACGATTAGACTCGCAGATTCTGCAATTCTCTGGATACCGATCGTCATATCTTCCATGGTCGAAGCCGTTTCGTTCGCGCTTTGAGACTGGGCATCCATCCCTACTGCGACTTCCTGGATAGCGGTAGTAATATGCTCAGAGGCTTTGGCCGTCTGTTCGGCGCTTGCAATCATTTCCTCTGAGGAGGCCGCAAGCTGGCTCGAGGTTTCCACCACTTCCTGCAGTACAGAATGAAGGGATTCTGTCATTGCATTAAAGGCTACCGCAAGCTGACCCAATTCATCCTTGGAGTTTGTCTGGACTCGCTCTGTCAAATCGCCGCGGCTGATTCGTGCTGCGGCGGCCATAAGCTTTTGCAAAGGTTTCGAAATCGATTCGGTAATAAAATAAGTCAAAATAAGTCCCATAATAATAGCGATCACAATGACAATAATCGTTTTACTCTTAATTGGCGCCGTCGATTCGGTAATATCGCTATACTCCATCGTACCGACAATCTTCCAGCCTACTACCGAAGTTGTAAAGGTAGCCCGCTTATGATTCCCGTCCAATGAATAATCAATCATTCCGTGATCTTGGGTGAGCATTTTGGAATAATGTTCACCTTCGGCATCTGATCCAGCCGCATACTTCGGATGAGTAATGAACTTACTATTGCGGTCAAATATATAGATATAGCCATGTGACCCGATTGTTACATCCTTTACCTGATTCGCAAGCGCCGAGAGACTAAGATTAAACGAAATGACCCCGTTGCCATCTTTCGTTACTTTGGCAATCGATACAACCATATTATTAGTCGTTACCGAAACATAAGGATCCGATACGACAACTTTCTCTGGAGATTGTTTGGCTAGCTTATACCAATCTCTTGTACGAGGATCATAATCCTGTTTGCCGGGATCAGGGGCTTTCATCCATTCGCCCTGTTCGTTGCCCAGAACGAGCAACTCCAGCTCCGGATGCGTGTTGATGAAATCATCAAGCAGTCGGCGATTATTTGTGTTGTTCGTGGCCGTCAATTGGCTCGACAGCTGCTGGGAGAGCATGCTGACGTCTTTCATTTCCATCTCAAGATAGGTGTTAATCGTGTTGGCAATTAAATCGACATTGTTTTGGGCGCTTGAGGAGATGTTGTTAACCAATTGCGTTTTGGCGCTTTGATAAGAAAAATAGCCAATTAACGTGCCCGGAACGACTAGCGCGATGATAAAGGCTAACACCAACCTACTTCTAATGGATTTCATGTTAATCGACTTGACTTTAAAACGAAATTTTCCGTTGCTCATTTGCTTTTGTTCCTCTCGATGTAGGGTTGTTCTCGCAATCTTTCACTTGTCTTAAACTACTATGCTTGAATCCTATATATCGGTTATTTATTTCTATTTATTTATAAATCGTAGAATATCATGCGTTATTGTAGGTCCTAAAAAATGCGGAGCGGATACAAAAAATGAAGCGCTTATGGGGGTGCGGAGATCCATTTACAATTGAGATTGTAAGCGAGAAGACAAACTGCATTTCATAAATAGGGGGAATAAAAATGAAGACCTGGAAATCGAAAATCGCAGGAGTTACTTTGGCTTCACTGTTCGCGGTTGCCTTGAGTGCTTGCGGCAACTCAAATTCTAATTCCAATTCCGACGCATCGGCTAGCCCGTCCGCAGCAAGCCCAGCGGCAAGCGCGGCTAATGCTGATCCTGTAACGTTGACCATGCTCGTATCAGGCGCTAAAGCGGCTGAAGGCGCCGATTTCGAACTCGATACGCTACCGAAGCTCGTGAAAGAAAAGTTTCCTAACGTGACGTTGGAAGTGCAGAAGCTTCCTGACGAGCAATATTACACCTCGGTTAAAGCCAAGCTGGCAGCCGGCGAAGGTCCGGATATTTTCTTAGTCTTCCCGAAACTCGCCAACATGGGAGCAATCGAAGTCGCCAAAGCCGGGTACGCGGCGGATCTGTCCGGATTAAGCTTCTGGGATAAAGTCAGCAAGGCGGCGGCAAGCGATATGAGCTACGAAGGCAAGCCTTATGCCGTAGCGAAAGGCATGGACATTCTTGGAACTTACTATAACAAAGATCTGTTCGCGAAAGCGGGCGTTACGGAGCTTCCGAAAGACTGGCCGAGTTTCCTAGCGGCAGCCGACAAGCTTAAAGCGGCGGGCATTACGCCGATCGTTATGGGAGATAAAGATCCGTGGGTCGTTCAGTTCGGTATGTACCAGCTAGCGGCGAACACCGTGTATCCTACGGATCCTGAATTCGACAACAAGCTGCAAACGGGCGAAACGGCTCTGACCGACGCGAAATGGGTCGAAACGGTAAACCAGTACAAAGAATTGTATGACAAAGGTTATGTTGTTAAAGGCTCTCTGGGAATGGCTAGCGCTCAAGCCTCCCAACAATTCATCGACGGCAAAGCGGCTATGATCTTCACGGGTACTTGGGATTTGCCGGGCCTTGCGGCCAAGGGCGCGGTTGATTTCGAACGCGGATTCTTCTCCTTGCCGGGCAACAAATCCGGCGAACCGTTATATGCTTCCGCATCGACTGCGGCGGGATATGCTTTGAACGCCAATTCCAAGCATCTTGACTTGGGCAAGCAAATTTTCGAATACCTGTATGACGGTCAATCCCCATTGTTCCAAGCTTGGGTGGATTCCAACCCGTCGATCAGCGTCTACAACGGCGTTGAATTGAAAAACGAAATTTTCAAAGACGTGTTGAGCGAAATCCAAAGCACGGGCAACGCGTTCTACTTCTCTAACCAAATGTGGCCAGCGGGCGTTAGCGACGTTATGCAATCTAAATTCGCGGAAATCATCGGCGGCAAGAAGACGACTGCCGAAGACGTTACGAAAGCGATGCAAGACAAATACAAAGAGTTGAACAAAGGTTAATAGTTGTTTGTCATCAAGGGAGATGCTGTTATCTCCCTTGATGTAATTTTTTTATCAGGAAAGGAAAGAAGCATCATGAACAGTGCCGTCATGAGAAAAACGATGTATTACTTTGTACTGCCGGCTCTCCTCTTTTACTGCTTGTTCTGGATTATTCCGATCTTAAAGCTGTTTCAGTACAGCGTGACGGATTACAACGGCTATGTTCAGAAGTTTAATTATGTGGGCTTCGATAATTTCAAAAATTTGTTTCAATCCGAAATCTTGGGACTTTCCATCAAGAACACTTTGATTTACACGTTCATTACCGTAGTGCTCGGCAATATCATTGCATTGGCGCTTGCTTTCCTTCTGAATGCGAATATTCGAGCCAAAGGTTTCTATCGTTCGGCTTTCTACATCCCGACACTGTTTAGTGCGATCGTAGTAGGGTTCATCTGGAGCTACGTTTATATGCCGGACGAAGGACTGATTGCCTCTTTCTTGAATAAAATCGGGATTACAGGGTTCGACACTAACTTCTTGGGTAGCTACTCCAAAGCTCTCTATTCGATTATCGCAGTAGATATTTGGAAAAATATCGGTACGAGTACGATCATCTTCCTGGCCGGCTTGCAGACTGTCCCGCATGACTTAATTGAAGCGGGGAAAATCGACGGAGCGGGACGATGGAAACTGGTTCGGTTCATCAAGATCCCTATGCTCGCTACTTCCATCACGATTAACGTCACGCTCAGCGTCATTAACGGGCTGAAGGCGTTCGACTATCCGTTCATTATGACGAACGGCGGTCCCGGCACGTCGACGAATACGTTGATTTTCGCCATGTACAAAATGGCCTTCACGGATCAACAGTTCGGCAAGGCGTCGGCGCTCGGTATCATTTCGTTCGCGCTCATTATCGCGATTACCGCCATCTTCGTGTTCACCTTAAACAGACGGGAGGTTTCGGCATGAATCCCGGTTCGCTTATGAAGAGGTCGCTTACGCATGTCGCGATTATTGCTTTGGTGTTCGTTAACCTTGTGCCTCTCTTGATTATCCTTTCCAGTTCATTAAGATCGCCTAAGAACATGACCAATCCGTTGAACTGGTTCAACGAGTTTACGCTGGAGAGCTTCAAGTCCGCGTTTACGCGCATGCATTTCCCTACCGCGTTGTGGAATAGTGCGGTATTGACCGTCGTATCCGTCGTTTTCGTTGTCCTGTTGGCTGCAATGGCTGCGTATCCGATGGCCCGGATTAGAGGCCGCTTGAGCCGATTTCTGTATATTTTCTTCTTGTCGGGTCTCGTCGTTCCGGGGCAGATGGTGTTGATTCCGATCATTCAGATGATCAAAGGGGTCGGGATTCCGATGAATCAATATACTCCGATCTTAATGTTCATTACGTGCAGCCTTCCGTTCTCTACCTTTTTGTATACCGGATTTATCCGCAGCAGCGTTCCGGAAGAAATCGAAGAAGCCGCGCATATTGACGGAGCCGGGTTATTCCGTCGTTTCTGGCAGATCGTCTTCCCGCTCATTCTCCCGGTAACAGTATCCGTCGTCATTACCCAAGGGGTCTGGATTTGGAACGATTATTTCTTTAACATGGTATTTATCACGAAGGCGCTGGACGCTCCGCTTCCGGTAGCTATGCTCGGATTTCTGGGCGATCAACAGAATCCCGCGCAGTGGAACGTCTTGTTCGCGGCGTGTTTTCTTTGCGCGCTACCGCTGCTTCTGGCTTTCCTTGCCCTGCAGAAATATTTCGTGGGCGGTTTGACGGTGGGGTCGGTTAAAGGGTAAACATAACATCAGGAGAAGCTCGTTAAGGAAAGGAAGTAAAACAGATGAGTTTAAGTTTTGTCGAGATGGCGGAGAGCTTGAAGCCCGATTTGATCGAGAAGAAGGTGTACCCGACCCGGTTGGTCGAAGCGGAAGCCGATTCCGAAGCCTTTCAAGGGTGGGCGGTACGGGAAACCGGGTCTATCGCGACTTTGCGGGATCGGGCGTTCACCAAAGGCGATAGCATCATCCTCGATTTCGGGGACCATCATGTGGGCAGGCTGACCTTGTCGCTGGAATCGGTGGATGCGCGGGCGGATTCGCCGGTCCGGCTGAAATTCATTTTCGGAGAAATGCCATGCGAAATCGCCGAAGACTTCGACGAGTATAACGGCTGGCTTGACCGCTCTTGGCTGCAGGACGAGATCGTAAACTTCGACGTATTGCCAGGTACCTATACGTTACCGAGACGATATACGTTTCGATATTTGAAGATCGAGGTTCTCTCTCCCGCAAGAAAATTCAAAGTCGCGTTCCCGGATATTTACGTGACGACGGAGACGTCCGCGGACGTCACTCAGGTTCCCCCATTGCCGGACGATATGCCGGAAGATTTGCGGGAAATGGACCGCATCGCGGTGAAAACGTTGCAAGATTGCATGCAAACGGTATTCGAGGACGGTCCTAAGCGAGACCGGCGGTTGTGGATCGGGGATCTGCGCCTTCAAGCGCTGGCGAACTACTATACGTTCAACAATCATGATCTCGTCAAAAGGTGCTTGTATTTGTTCGCCGGGCTGCGTTTAGATGGGGGGCAAGTCGGAGCCTGCGTGTACGAGAAGCCGGAACCGGCCAGAGACGATATCTATTTGTACGACTACTCGCTATTTTTCGTATCGACGCTCTACGATTATGATCTAGCCTCCGAAGACCGGGAAACCGTGAACGAGCTTTGGCCCATTGTGATGGAACAAATCGAACTCTCTCTCTTGCGTCTCGACGAACAGGGGATCGTAAAGGATGACGCTTCCTGGTATTGTTTTACGGATTGGCACGAAAAGCTGAACAAGCAGGCTTCCGCGCAAGCGATCTTAATCTATTGCTTGAAGCGAGGGCTTGCCTTGGCGGAGAGATTGGAACTGCAAGCGGAAGCGGCTGCCATCCGCAATCACATTGAACTCGCATCCGAAGCGGCGCTGACCCATCTATGGGACGAACGGCAAGGTTTCTTCGTAAGCGGGGAGGATCGCCAGATTTCCTGGGCTTCTCAAGTGTGGATGGCGCTGGCCGAAGTGTTGGATCCGCAAGCGAACGCGGCATTGCTGGAGCGCCTCTTCGAAGTGAATCCCGATATTCGGCCGATGACGCCTTATATGTATCACCATCTCATTGAAGCGCTTATTACGGTCGGAAATAAAGACAAAGCGTTGGAACAAATGAAAGCCTATTGGGGGCAAATGGCTCGCGACGGCGCGGATACTTTCTGGGAAGTCTACAATCCCGAGGACAAGAAGAATTCGCCTTACGGCAGTAACCTGATCAACAGCTATTGCCACGCGTGGAGCTGTACGCCGACCTATTTTATAAGAAAATACTTTCTGCAGCCTTGATGCATCGGAGACTCCCTCGGGGAGTCTTCTTTGTTGATCCGGAAAGATAGGGTTATACTGAAATTCGATAAAACGAAGCAGAATACAACCAAGAAAAGGGCATGTGGTGAACGTGAGGAAACAGGGAATGAAGGTTGCGAAAATGGGGCTAGCAGCCTGTGTGCTTCTCTTCGCGTCATGTGGAAATCCCGGCGGAAATCCTAGCGGAAACCATCAACCGCAGACTGCCGCCCCAATGACCATCCTCTACCTGACGGCCAGCAACGAGGATCAGGGGAGCTCCAAAATAATTAGCGAGCTGGCGAGAGAGTACGAGCAACAACACCCTCAAGTGGATTATAAATTCGAAAGCGTGCGGGACAGCGATCTTTCCGAGAAAATTCAGTTGCTGGCAGCCAGCAACGACCTTCCGGTCATATTCGGTTACCAATCCGGCAGGCCGTTGCTCGATTTCATACATAGCGATGCAGTGCTAGACTTGGAACAGACGTTTAAGCAGTTAGGCATCTATGACAAATTGAATCCTTCGGCAGTCCAATGGCTCAAGAAATACGTGGATAACACGGGACTGTATGCCCTGCCTCTTGAAATGAATATCGAGGGTTTCTGGTACAACAAAGAAATTTTTACGCGGCTAAACCTAACGGAACCGAAGACATGGGATGAAATGATCGCTGCGGCCGAGAAGATCAAGCAAGCGGGCATTCAACCGTTCGCCGTCTCAGGGAAAGCGAAGTGGCCGATTACGCGTTTGATCAACGGCTATATCATTCGCAAGCTCGGAGCGGATGCGATGGAGCAGGTGGAGAAAGGCAAGCTTGATATTACGGATCCGGGATTCGTAGAGGCGGCGGATGCCGTTCAGAAGATGGGGCTTAGCGGTTACTTTGGGCCGAACGTCAATGCTGTGGATATCGGAGCTTCTTACGACTTATTCGTACAGGGGGAGGCGGCGATGTTTTACTCGGGAAGTTGGTCTATTCGGGACTTTAATAATCCTGCGTTGAATCCGATCGGTCCTGAGAATACCGGGTTTTTCAGCATCCCCCTCGTCGAAGGCGGCGTGGGTTCGCTCGATGACTACCCGGTAAACGCGGGATTAACGACTTCGTTCTCCCAAGAGGCTTACAACGGCGAGGTGGGCCAGTGGATGAAGTATGTATTCGAACGCTATGGAGATCGTGCAATGAGTGAACTGGGGATGATAACGGGATTTAAAGTCGAGGAAGTACCTGAAGAAGTCCCGCCGCTTACTCGCATGGTTCAAGGGAAGTTGGACGGCGTCAAGAACGGGGCCTTATGGTTCGAGGCGAGATTTAATACTCGGACACAACTATTAGCCTGGGAGAACGCCCAGTTACTTGTGACGGATCCGTCATTTACGCCAGCGGAGTATATGCAGCAGCTTAAACAGGCGATATCAGGCCAATAATTTGGTTGTAGCGTACCCGTTCATACGAAAATAGATTATAATGTATTTTAGATAAATGAAACGATGTTTCATCAGTTGAAACATCGTTCATGATCCTTTCGGCAATCGCCTAGAATCTCTGGAGTGGGAGAGTGAAGTCCAGTGAATAGCAAAGAACGGTTCTCTAGCAGAGTAGATAATTATCAGAAATATCGCCCCAGTTATCCGTCGGAAGCGGTGGATTATTTGTACGAGGTTATCGGCTTGAACGCGAATTCGGAGGTGCTGGACGTTGGAGCGGGAACGGGTATATTCTCCAGGTTGCTGCTAGAGAGGGGGACGTCCGTTACGGCGGTAGAGCCGAACGAAGCGATGCGGGAAGCGGCTGTGTCGGCTTCGAAGGGGGACCCGAATTTCCGTGCGGTACCGGGCTCCGCGGAGGAAACGGGATTGCCGGATCAATCGTACGATTATATCGTGAGCGCGCAGGCTTTCCACTGGTTCGATCAGGCGGCGGCGAAGAAGGAGTTCGGTCGGGTGCTAAGGCCCGGCGGCAAAGCGATATTGGTGTGGAATTCACGCTTGACGAGCGGCACGCCTTTTCTCGAAGAGTATGAGGAGTTATTGCATTCCCTCGGCACGGATTACGGCAAAGTAAACCATCGAAATATCTCGCGCGAGATGCTGCTCTCCTTTTTCAAGCCCGGTTCTCTGAGGGAAGCGCGTTTCTCGATCCGGCAAGTGTTTGATTTCGAAGGGTTGAGCGGGCGGTTGTTCTCTTCGTCCTACAGTCCGCAAGAGGGACACCCTAACTACGAGCTCATGGTAAAGGCGTTACGGGAGTTATTCGACCGGAATGAGCACAATGGGACGGTAAACTTCGACTATGAGACGGAAATTTACTGGGGCGAGGTATGAAGTCGACTTTATTCTACATTATTCTTGCTCCATATTCCCTTGTGAAAATGAATCGGATTAAGTTTAAGACCAATCATGTTTTTGTTGATTAGCTTGGCCGTCGTATGGATGACCTTTAATGATATTTCCTGAAATTGCGAAATATATGGAAAAGTACAGTTATTTGGCTCGGGTTCTACCTCTAGAGAATAATTAATGGATAAGTACAGTTATTATGAGCGGTTAATGCCGAAAGGAGGACCCTTCCTCCGAAATAACTGTACTTTTCCCGTTATTATTATTTTTCGCCTCTCGGAGAGGCACAATAAATGGATATATCCACTTATCGAAAAAACGTCCATCAAGCTCTAGCATCAGAAAAACCGTCAGGATACCCTGACGGTTTTCTTTGTAATGTTATGAATGCAGGAATCAAAAGATTTACGCTTGGCTAGCCGTGATAGCTTGTTCCAGATCGTATAGAATATCCTCGATCGCTTCCGTTCCGATGGAGAGACGGATCAAGCCTTCGCTAACACCGGTAGCCAGCTGTTCCTCCGGCGATAATTGCTGGTGCGTCGTGCTCGCGGGGTGGATGATCAGAGACTTGGAGTCGCCGACATTGGCGAGATGCGAGAACAATTGGACCGCTCCGATGACCTTCTTGCCTGCCTCGGCTCCGCCTTTGATGCCGAAGCTAAGAATGGCGCCTTGGCCTTTCGGCAAGTACTTCTGGACCAGCGAGTAGGAGGGATGGCTCTCCAAGCCCGGGTAGTTCACCCATTCGACGGATTGATGGCTCTCCAGGTACTTGGCCACGGCCAATGTATTCTGGCTGTGGCGTTCGATTCGCAGGTGAAGCGTCTCCAAGCCTTGCAGGAGCAAGAAGGAGTTGAACGGAGAGATCGCCGCGCCGAAATCGCGCAATAGCTGTACGCGAGCTTTAATAATGTAAGCTAGCGGCCCAACCGCTTCCGTAAATACGACGCCGTGGTAGCTAGGGTCGGGAGTCGTCAGGCCCGGGAACTTGTCGTTCGCCGCCCAATCGAATTTACCCGAATCCACGATTACGCCGCCTATTGTAGTCCCGTGTCCGCCGATGAATTTGGTTGCCGAATGAACGACGATGTCTGCTCCGAAGTCGATCGGACGCAGCAACAGCGGGCTTGGAAAGGTGTTATCGACGATAAGAGGAATTCCGTTCTCGTGAGCGATGTTGGCGACCGCCTCGATATCGAGAACGTCTCCCTTAGGGTTGCCGATCGTTTCCGCGTAGAGCGCTTTGGTCTTGCTGTTGATCGCCTTGCGGAAATTTTCCGGATCGGACGGATCGACGAACCGAACGGTAATGCCAAGCTTCGCGAAAGAGTGCTGGAATAAGTTATAAGTACCGCCATAGAGGCTTGTCGCGGATACGATTTCGTCGCCGCTTCGGGCGATGTTCAAGATGGAATAGGTGATCGCCGCTTGTCCCGATGCGGTGGCAAGCGCGCCGATTCCGCCCTCGAGAGCCGCGATCCGTTGCTCGAACACGTCCGAGGTGGGATTGGTGACGCGAGTGTAGATGTTGCCCAGTTCTTGAAGCGCAAACAAGCTGGCCGCGTGATCCGTATCGCGGAAACCGTAGGATGTCGTTTGATAGATCGGTACCGCGCGCGCGTAAGTGGTAGGATCGATTTGCTGGCCTGCGTGAATCGCCAATGTTTCCGGTTGTAGCTGTCTTTCCTCTGCCATAAGTTTCAGCCTCCTGATTTGGGGTCGACCGTCAAAAAAGGCATCTCGCTATTCGTGCGCAAGCACGATTAGGAAGATACCTTCAGCGGTCTGATGGGTAGTCTTGCTCTTTTTCTAATTCCGATTATATTTATAGGATTTATATGGATAATAACAAGTTTTACGGAATACGTCAACAAGTTTTCAACGAAGATGCCTGTCCCGCCGTCCAATAGGGTATGATGGAGTTGTGGAAGAAAAACAAGGGAGAGCAGCTATGAAATTCGGATTCGACATCGATGATACGATACTTAATTTACGAGAGCACGCCTTTCGAATCTATAACGTCAAATTAAACAGGCAAGTAGGAATAGATGCTTTTCGCGCATTAACGACGATTCCGATCCATGAGGCATTCGGATTGTCCGTAGAAGAAGGACGGCAATTATGGAATGAGCATCGGGATGAAATTTATTATTCGGCTCCCCCGTTCGATGATGCGGTTCAGACGCTGCAGGAGCTCGAAGGCCAAGGGCATGAAATTTATTACGTGACCGCCCGTAATCCGGAACACTGCGAAAGAACGAAGAGCGCGCTGATCAAGGCAGGTTTCCCGGTTCAGGATGACCGTTTCTATTGCGGGATGGCGGATTCCGAGAAGGTTCATATTTTACGGAAGTTAGGGTTGGATTACTATTTCGACGACAAACCGGCGGTACTTGATACGTTAAGCGAGTTGGAGATGTTCGTATATGCTAAGGACAATCCGTATAACAGACACTTGAATATTCCGCGAATCGTGAACTGGTGCGAGTTGCTGGAGATTATCAAGCGAGCTAACCCATCTAGCGAATGATGAGATCAAGTTCCCTATCGTAGCCTTCCGGGAGCACGAATCCCACCTTGTTAGCTCCGCAAGACTCGCATTGAAGCTCATATCGGCAGATGATAGGCAAGACTTCCGATTGTTTGGCCTGATAGGCAACCGGCTTCGCATCCACAAGCACGCCTAGCCCTGTGTCGATGATCAAGTCGCCTGCTTCGTTCAGATGAATATCGTGGCATCCTTCGCAGGTGAATCGAATATCTTCGGGCCGTCCGTTCGGACGAATGATCCATTCGAAAGCTAGCGACTGATCTTGCTCCTGAATGAGGACATCGATTCCCGCCCAAAGCTCTCGGCAAATGACTTTCCGATAGGGAGTCAGGTTCATGAATCGGCATGTGGATCTAGGGCCGATGAAGTAATGGAAGGAGCCGGCTTCCTGGTCTAATCCTTCTACGATCGCATCCCCGGAAGCGCCGACGAATTTCCAAACCAGATGAAGAGCCGTTGAGCTTTCGTGGGGCCTGAATAGCGTCATACTGACTTCTTGCGCGGATATGCCTACGTAGTAGCCTAATTTCTGCGCGATGAAAGAGACGTTAGCGTCAGCTTGTCCTTGATTGGGGATGAATAGCAGGGGCTGTTGCCGATAGACTTCCGAGAAGGTGGGTAAAAACTCGTTCTCAGCGGGCATCCTGAACGCCTCCCCATCGTACTTCACCGTTAGCATCGGTTGAGGATATGAAGGAAGCAGTTTGTCTTATTCCGAAAAAGTAGGAGGCGTTGTTGATGGAATGGAATTACTACAATACATTCATTACGGTTTCGAAAGATTGCCCGGCAGAGAGAGGCATCGTCCCCCCGGAGAAGAAAAGCGGCAAAACGAAACCAGGGATTGAATACGAATTAGTCTTTAACCATCCGTATGGTTATACGCAGGAAGATGTGTTGTTCGAAACCCACGTACGGCACAAGGACGTTCCCGAAGAGGAGTTATCCGCTCGGCGGAATGACATTCGCAGCGCCTTTTTCTCGAAACCGATGGCATGCTTGCGGGCTTCTATGCTGCCGAAGAAGTACGGATGGGGACTGCACTTCAACGCGGAAGGCAAAGTTGCCCTTGTCGCGAGAGAGTCGGCGGAATACGACCATTACGCGAATGGCGGGGAAGAGGGCTTGAAGGTAGTCGCCGCTATGCGGAATAGTAAGGAGAAGTAGGACGAATCGGCGATACGCAAAGATTAAGGGGTTGATCTATTAGACGGTGTTACGTCTGAAGATCAACCCCTGTTTCTTATCCTTTTACATTAGGCTCAATGCCTTTCGAAAGGTTGTTGGAAACCCAATCGGGAGCGTCCAATTTAGGTGTCTCAAGTTCGGGAGTGCTCAACTCGGGAGTGCTCAACTCGGGAGAGTCTAACTCCGATACCGCCGATTGCCGACTAAGACAGGCGTTCTTCAATCCCCGGGACACCAGAATGCACAAAACCAGGAATAAGGTATACAAAGCGACGTCAAAGATGCTCGATACTAGATATAGCGTTGCGCTAGGTTCTTCCATTCTAGTAATAACTCGATTTAGCCCGCTGGTAACGAAGAATAAAGTAATGAGCGGGGCTGCCAATCCGCTAATGAATCGTCCTTGTTTGAGAGTGGCGGGTAATCTTTGCATATACTGCCCCATCCTGTAATAGGTGGAGGGAATTCCGTAGAAGTTGAAGAAAGGGATCATCATGCAAGCGAGCGACATGCCCGGCGTGCGGGAATAGAACGGGAATAAATCTCTTAAGTCCACATGAACGCGATAAATCCAAATTAAGTAAATGATGAGCACGATGTAGTAGAGTACGGAGGCACATATGCCGACAAACCCATCCAAGGAATAAGCGTAATCCAAGTATAAGTCAACGTCGATCGCAAAGACGATGGTACACAACAGACTGATGGATACTAAGGCAACTAAAGCCCAAAGCAAAATTTTGAGCACGTTCGACATCACTTCCGAATAAAGCCTCATTTATAGAACTCTCCTCTTAGGATGGATTTAGGTTTCTTAGAAAATCCAGCGCGTCTTCCATGGTATCCACGGGAACGATCTCAAGCCGCAAGCCCAGTTCCTTAGCCACTAAAACGGCTTCTTCTTCATTGCTTAAACCTTCGTAGTAGAACCGTTCTTTGTCCTTAGGAACGAAAAAATAGTCCGCTCCGGCCTGCTCGGCCGTCCGAAGCTTATCGCGGATCGCACCAACGGATCCGACAGAATGATCGGGTTCTATTGTTCCGGTTCCCGAGATGATATATCGTCCGTTAGCGGAGAAATCCTCCTCTTGGGCTTCTTCCACTAACCCGATGGCTAGCATAAGCCCTAATGAATCGCCGTAATAATCGGCCGTTTCTTCGATCAAGCTGTCCAACCTTTGATCGAATTCATCCTCGGTTACCGGGTTCTCCGTTTCATCTTCGACAGAAGTGATCGCGTTCATGATCGTCTCGTCGCGGGCTTCTTCGCCGATCTCCTTTAGTTCGGTAAAGCTATCTGCCGCGGAAGCGTCGGCAGGCGCGAATTCCGCATCGGGGAATGCCCTTTGGGTGGACCAACGCTCGAATAAATTACGAGTGAAGCCCTCGCGCACATAACAGAAATGAACGCTGCCGTTGACCCCGATATCCTGAACGGAAACAATCTCGCCGGGCGCGGAGAACACGTAATAGCGAGGGAGGAAGCAGATAATCGCGGCGCTTACGGGGAGAAGGAGGAGTAGACTTACGATGATGATTTCGGGGCGAACCCGTCTTTTCGTTTGGTTAGCACTCAACTGCACACAACCCATTCTTGTAAAAATGTCCCACTGCTATCAATAATTCGACGATAATCTATTAATTCCTTCAAAATAAGTCATTCTCATCGTGCATGGAAGAGCTATACCTTGCTCCATTCGACAAATTTTACACAAGACGCGCCTATGGATGATTCAGAGTTAAATATTTCCTATTAGAGTTAATCTAAGTACGGTTGACTCTATAGGAGGAATACGCGTGATCGTTAGAGAGAAATGGAATTGGAAAGTTTGGTTTTCGGGGTTTCGTACGATCCAGAATCAATTTTTGATGATATTCCTGTCCGCTATTCTCGTTATCCTGATCGCGATGACGGCCGTAAGCTATTCTTTCTCCCGTCAACTAATTAAGGATGGCATAGAGGACAAGCTGAGAAGCCAGACTCATCAATACGTGAACGAGATCGGGAACAAGCTCCTATCTACGATATTAACTCCGCAGACCTTAGCCCCGGTAGTAGAGGCGAACGGAACGCTAGGGGGGAACGTCGTTTACGGAGATCCCTATGCGGACGAGGCGACCGGGACCGTAATGGTTAAGGTTTCGGTTCCTTATTATGATGAGGAGCAAACCTTCGTTGGCTATGCGACGCAGGACATTAGCTTGGATAGCATACAGCAGCTAGTCGGAAGCATTTCGGTTGGCAGGAACGGTTCGGCTTTCCTGATCGATAAGAACGGATGGGTTCTGGCGGACAAAGATTACGTCAAGATCATGAAGGTGAAGCTGACGGAGGATACTAACGAATCTTTAGCCGGATTAGCGGAGACCATGCTTGGCAGCTCCGTGACGGGCAAGACCGAAGCGGACGACACTGTAGAAGAAAGTAGTCCAAGCGAGAGCGCAGAAGTTGAAGAAGTATCCAACCCCGACGAGGTTGGGAGCGAGGATACGGAGAGCGACCTGAGCGATCTAGGCTTGGAGATCGATCTGGGTTCCGGGGAGGAAGACACGATAACCGAGGAAGCTCCCGGGGCAGTCGAGATCCTGAATAGTCCTATCGAGATCGTCGAAGGAACAGGGACTTACGATAAGATGGGACGAACGATGAGAGCATACTATGCCACGATTCCCGACGCAGGCTGGAAACTTGCGCTTACGATTCCCGAGAGCGAGCTGTATGGGCCGTTATTCAAGCTGTTCGAGCCGCTGACTCTCCTCATTATCGCGGCCTGCGTCATCGTCTCCATAGGCGCGTATCTCTATAGTCGCTACATTCTCAAGAATGTAAGGGATATTAACCGGCTAGCGATCGCGATGGCGGAAGGCGACTTTACGAAGCGGACGCAGTTGCGTTCCGGCAACGAGCTGCAGAGATTAGGCAATAGCTTTAACCAGACGTTGGATGGATTATGCGATACGATGGACGACATCTCGCAATCTTCCATTGCGATGTCGTCCCACGCGAATCAGATGAAGAGCGGTGCGGAGGAGACGACTCGCGCGGCGGAAGAGATCGCAAGTTCCATTCAGAGCGTGTCCGAAGGCGCGGACAACGAGGCGAGAATCGTTCTGGGATTCAAGGAAGTCGCGCAGGACGTACTTGGACAGGTTAAAGAGATTAACGTGAGCACGGAGCGCATGAAGGAAGTGGCTGCGAAAGCCCGCAAGGCTTCGGAGACGGGCACTAATTCGTTAGCCCACGTCATCGTTCAGATGGATGCCATCTATGAATCGGTCCAAGCCTCTTCGAATGACGTGTTGAAGCTGAAGCAGCATTCGAACGCGATAGACGAAATTTTAGCGTTCATTACGTCGATCGCTTCCCAGACTAGCCTTCTCTCGCTGAATGCGGCGATCGAAGCGGCCAGGGCGGGCGAGTCCGGCAAAGGTTTCTCGGTCGTATCGATGGAAATACGCAAGCTGGCCGACCAGTCGGCGACGGCTGCAGGGGATATAAGCAAGCTGCTGGCGGAAGTTCAAGCCTCGATCTCTCAAGCTGCGGCAAGCATGGAGCAAGGAACCGGAGCGGCGGAAACGGGAAGGGAATTGGCACGGGAGGCGGAGAAGTCGTTCGGCGCCATCGGGAGCAGCATCGAGAAGGTAACGCAGCAAGCGTCCGGGGTCTACGATTTTGCTCGTCAGATCGAAGCAAGCGCGGGGAGTATGACTTCTTCGGTGAAGGATATGCTGCTGCTCGCTTCTAAGAACGCCAACGATTCCAGTACGATCGCCGCCGCGGCGGAACAGCAGAACGCGTCCATGCAGCAGGTCGCGGCATCGGCAGTCGTTCTGGCCGAATTGTCCCAGCAACTGAAAGAGAAAATGCAGCCCTTCAGGAAGAGGGCTGCACGTTAATAAATGGACTTCTATACGTCGTAATTGACGATATATTTCTGAATTTCAGTATTGTAATACCCTTCGCTGAATTCAATCAACTCGCCTGTATCCTCATAGGAATAACGCGTTCTCATGAGCAATGGCGTCATCTTGTTAATTTGCAGCAGGCTCTCCACGGAAGGAGGGGCGACGGCAACGGAAAACTGATCTCGGAATTTCGCCAAGGAAATTTGCCGTTCGTCCAGCATGCCATATAAGGATTGCGCGTCCAGGCCGATGAGTTCAAGATCGCCTCTGCGCATCGTTAAATAGTGCGTATAGTGGATATAAGGCACGTCATTGAGTAAGTAGAGCCGTTCAATGCGCATGCATTGTTCCCCGAATAAGGAATGCAACTCCGTTCCTTCCTCGTGATGGACCACTTCCGTATGCAATAAACGCTTCTGAATCCGGTGGCCTTCCTCGACTAAGATTTCCGTAAACCGTTTCGAAGTCGATAGCTTAGAGGAGGAAGTATTGCGAATGACCTTCGTGCCTTTGCCGCTGCTCGTTTCCAGATAGCCTTCTTGCACGAGCTCCTTGATCGCATTGCGAACCGTAATTTTACTAACCTCGAACTCCGTTTCTAGTTGAGGCTCGGAAGGAATATTGGTCTCAATGGGATACGCACCGTGAAGGATTCGATCCTTTATTATACTTTTGATTTGCAAATATAAAGGTCTCTTATTACGGTTCAAGCCCATTCAGAAGTCCCTACCTTTCCACATCGCCTACCGCTTCCGTCATCGCACGGAGGATCTCGCTCTCGGAGGACATCGGCGTATCGCCTACGATCGTATGCGCAAGCATACCCGCGGCGGCAGCGAACTCGACGGTCTTCTCCGGCGAGAATCCGCTAAGTTCCCCATGCACGATTCCGCTCGTATAGGCATCTCCTGCCCCTATTCTATCATAGACGGAGAAGGTAAGTTTCTTGGAAAACGCGAAGTTTTGATTCTTATAGATAAAGCCTTGCAAGGAATGCGTGTTGTCGCCGTTAATGGAACGGTGAGTACCGGCCGCAATCTTGATCCCATATTGGGATGCAACGGCGGGGATCAGGTCGGCTAGCTGCTCCGACCGGGTTTCTTTCCCGGTGTGCATGCCTAGGATGAACATCGCGTCCTTCTCGTTCATCATGACGATATCCGCGAGTTGAAGCATTTCCTCGTAATGCGGTTTCGCCTTCTCGTAGCCGTCGGCTCCCCAAAGCGACGGGCGATAGTTGCAGTCGAATACGACGGTTCCTCCGCGCGCTTTGACTGCTTTCGCCAAGCTTTTCATATGAAGACGAACCGAATCGTTCATGGCCAGCGTAATCCCGCAGAAGTGAACGACATCCGCTTGCTCGGCGATGGCATCGTAATCATACGTGCCTTCGGGCGCGGTATTGAAGCTGCTTTCTAACCGGTTGGAATAAGTCACCCGGCTTGGCCGCGCGCCAAAGCCGTTCTCCAAGAAGTACATCCCTACATATTGTCCGCCCCGCATCGTAAACGTTGTCGTTAAGCCTAATTTGCGAACATAGGCCGTAGCGGCATCCCCCACCGAATTGACCGGCAAAGTGGTCACAAGATAACTGGTATGACCGAAGCGCGCTAAAGCCGAACCTACGTTAACCCCCGTTCCCGAGAAGGAGTGGTTCAAGCTGCTGGCTTGAGAGAGAAGATCGTAGCCCGGCACCTGCAAGCGCATCATCACTTCGCCGAACACCGCGATCCGTTTAGCCATGGTGATCAACCAATCTTTTCATGACATCAAGCAGCTTGCGAACGTCCTCTACGTTCGTATTGCCCGTAGCTTTATCTATAATCGAAGAGTAGACGTGAGGGATGACTTGCGGAACATTCGCCTCTAGAGCAATGCGCAGAATCGTCTCGAAATTGTCCATATCGATTCCGCCCGTAGGCTCCAATGCGAAGCCTTCCTCGCCGCAAGCTTTCGCGACGGCACGCAATTCATCCTCGCGGCTTAATCCGTTCATCGGGAAGTATTTCAACGCTTGGCCACCCATATCGCGGACAAGTGCAATCGCCGATTTCACGGGAACGATCGCTTGTTCGTTATGCGCCGCGCTTACGGGACCCGTAGAGATATTCACGTAACCGACTTGTCCGGTCGGGGAGACTAGGCTGTTAATCCAGCTTTGCTGGCCATTGAGGTTGGCGCGGGTCGCTCCAACAGCCGGGAACACTTGATTGATATGGCTGCCGGGATAATATTTCGCGATCTCGGCGACGACGGCCGCCTGACGATTATCGCCCGCGCCCAACCCGATCGACACCGCGTCGTCGATTTCTTTACCATAGGCTTTCATGGCGGCAACCGCTTCTTCGACCGTCGGGTAATCTTTCGATAGAACGCCGACCAGTACGTAGCCTTCAGCCGCTTCGAATACCTCCTTGGCATTCTCGATGCTGTTCGCTAACACGTTTAAGGCGACCCGGTTTTTATAAAAGCGCTTGTTCAAGTTCGTCATTTTATTTTCCTCCCGCTAGTTCACGTATTCTGGATGCGATAACTTGCATATCGTCGCCTTGCAGCGGACGAGGGTCGATATCGAAATAGCCTTGTCTGACTCCGTAATCGCGAGTGTAGATCGCGATCTCGCCGTTCTGTAATTCAGTAACGACTTGCTTGGCGGTCGTACCCGATTTGGCCGCATCGATCTGAATGCGCGCCCGGAAGATCGCTCGTCCGGCTTCATCCTGGACGATGCCGACTTGAACGCCTTCCAGCTCGTTCAACGTCATAAGCGTCTGCAACGATTGCTTTTCTTTCTCGCTGTTGTCCGCTTTGACGATATATTCATCGAGCGCTTGAAGCAGCCCGAACGTCGTTTCCTTGCCTACCTTCATGCTGCGTCCAATCCCGTGCAACTGCACCTTAAGCCACTCGATATAAATTCTTTTGCCGCCCACGATTCCGGATGTCGGACCTTCAATCGCCTTAGATCCGCTGTAGATAGCTAAGTCCGAGCATTTGACATACTTCTGAATGTCTTCTTCGGCAGCCGCGTCGACGATGAGAGGGACTTGATTACGTTGGGCGATTTCCCAAGCTTCCTCGACGGAGATCATGTTTTTCTGTACCGCATGGTGCGATTTGACGTACAGAATGGCCGCCGTCTTGTCCGAGATCGCATCTTCGATATGCTCGGCTTTGCCTTCGTTCGCGTATCCCACTTCGAGGAGTTTCCCGCCCCCTAAGAATACCATCGTTTCCACGGGTGCTCCATATTGCACGTTGTGGCCTTTCAGAATGATGATCTCGTTCTTGTCGATGGCCTCTTGGTGCAGGCGTACGCTCTTGCGGCGATCTCCTTGCGTGACGACCGCGGCAACCGAGAGCGCAATGCCGCTGGAAGCCGAGTTCACGACTACCGCAGCTTCCGAGCCAAGAATCCGAGCGATATAATCGCCGGCTTTGTCCACCAAGTCCGCGATCTCCACATAATTTTGCCCGCCGTGTTTCATTGCGTCCATGACCGTGTCGGTAGGAGCGGATACTCCTAATATGCTCATCCGCCCGCTTGCATTAATAACGCGCTTAAGTCCGTATCTAGCATTCAATGAATTCGCCATTTCGAACGACTCCTTTGGTTTCAATTGTCTTATCCGCTATGCGCTGTTCCCCTTCGGAGTCCAGAAGCGCAGTCTGCTCATGTTTGACGGTAAATAAAGTTAAGTTCGCGGAGTCCCCGGCTTGAATTCGACCCAGCTCGGGCTTCCCGAGCCAATCCGCTGCGCGCGTCGTGACCGCTGCGATGACCTCTTCTAACGGGTAACCCAAGTAAAGAAACTTGGAGAGGACATGGGCCATGCTATATACCGGTCCGTTCAATCGGTTCCCGCGATAGATGTCGGTGCTGATCGTGTTCAGTCCGATGCCGTGACGCTTCGCGGCTTCGGCCACCCGGAAGGAAAAGCTCGCCGTCCCGTGACCGACGTCGAGGTGCACGCCTCGGGCAATCGCATCTCGCAGCACCTTGAGAGGGTTGCCTTCGGCATCGAAAAGGTTGTTGCTTTTGCCGTTGAGGTAGTGCGTAATGATATCCTTCTTCTCGAGAAGGGGGATTACCTCTTCGATGTCCGGCGGTCCGGAACCGATGTGGACCATTAACGGCAACGAAGTTTGATTGGACAGTTCGCGCGCGCGGCGCAACGGCTCGATGCCGCTGTCGCGGACTACGCTTCTGCTTATTCGCGCTTTAAGTCCAACGATGAAATCCCTGTGCTGTTTCGCGACTTGAACGACTTTATCGGCATCGATCCAATCCAGATTGGATAATTCGTCGATCCTGGCTAAGCCTAATCTTGAAATGTTGAGAAAGGCGAATACGTTGGTGCGCGCCCGTAAGCGGCTTGCCGCTAAATCGGCGATCCGGTCCGCTCCGCAGCTTCCGGCGTCCACGATCGTGGTTACGCCCTGCTTAACGCCGATTTCGTCGATTTCATCGCCATAGGGATCAAAATCGGGAAAGGCATGAACATGCATATCAATCCATCCGCTCGATACATAAGCGCCGGCGCAGTCGGTTACTCGGTCTCCCGTCCCGCGGCCGGCCTCGGCTACCTCGATAATCGTGCCCTGTTCGATGATGATATCGATAGCGTCGCCATTGACGCGCTTTAGGTTTCTCAGAACAAATCGATCGTGCATGTCAGTCACCTTCTTCCACGGCTAGAATGGTAAATCATTAAATTGTCAGATTCGTATTGCTTTCCTCTATAAGATTAGGATAGCATATAAATCACATAATACAATATAACGTTATAATGTTTAATCGTCAAAAGTTGGATATCCATCTTAGGGTGCAGGAGGAAGCGCGATGAAATTGCATTTTGAAGGAGATTTGAACGCATTACGGCCCGGTATACGGGTATTGTCGCAAGAGCTTAAATTTTCCGAAGAGGACAATGGATTAGTCGTTCAAGTCGGGCAATCCGGCGACCAGGACGAATTGGAAGTCGGTTTAAAGCAAGGCAAGGCGTACATCTATTATGGGCAAAAACATCAGTTTTTTCGCGGATTGGGACTACTCTTGCAACGCGTTTCCGCGGGAGATTCGGCTTTCGAGCTTCGGGAACGGCAGCAGTTTGATACGATCGGCCCGATGTTCGACCTATCGCGCAATGCGGTTTTAACCGTCGATAGCTTCAAACTTATGCTTAATAAGATGGCTTTAATGGGATTGAACACCGTGATGCTGTATATGGAGGATACGTATTCTGTCGACAGCGAGCCTTATTTCGGCTATATGAGGGGTCGATATACGTATGCGGAGCTGAAGGAAATCGACGATTACGCCGACCAATTCGGAATCGAGGCATTCCCGAGCATACAGACGCTTGCGCATCTGGAGGAGTTCCTGAAGTGGCAGCCTGTTTGGGATTATCGGGATACGAAAGGCGCGCTTATCGTTGGAGAAGATCGGACGGATCGGTTGATCGAGAAGATGATCGAAGCCGCCAGCGCTCCGTTCCGCAGCCGTAAAATCCATATCGGCATGGACGAGGCGGAGGAGCTTGGCCGAGGTAAATATTTAGACCGCAACGGCTACCGAAGCCGGTTCGAAATCATGACGGAACAGTTGGATAAGGTGCTCGAATGCACGCGTCGCCTTGGCTTGAAGCCAATGATGTGGAGCGACATGTTCCTGAAGCTTGCCGTCGGGAATGCCGGAACCGAAAGCAATTATTACGATAAAAATACGTCGATTCCCGAGGAGATGGCTCGACGCATTCCGAAAGACGTCGATATGGTGTACTGGGATTACGTTCACTTGGAGCCGGAAGATTACGAGAACGTGATCGCCAACCATCGGCCGCTCGGTTGCAATCTCGTGTTCGCCGGCGCCGTATGGATCTTCAATACTTTCGGGGTCAATTACGGCTTGAGCTTGAACGCTTCGGACACGGCTCTTCAAGTGTGCAAGAAGGAAGGGATCCGCGAAGCCTACGCGACGATGTGGGGCGACGACGGGAATGAAGGCAATCCGTTCGCCGCGCTGCTGGGATTACAGCTCTACGCGGAGCATGCCTATTCGGCGGAAAAGCCTGATCGGGAGTGGGTAGCCAGCAGAGCGAAGTTCTGCACGGGAATCGAAGCGGACGCGTTCCTGTTGATGAAGGATTTGGACGAAACACCGGGGGCCGAATCAGACAACCGTAAGCAGAGCAACCCTTCGAAGTTTCTGTTGTATCAAGACGTACTGCTTGGACTGTTCGACAAACAAATCGAAGGGTTGGATATGGCTGGGCACTACGCTCGGTTGCAGCACCAAATACGTAGTCGTCGTAACCCGTCCGCCGATTTGGATTACTTGTTCGAGGTGCCGGAGAAATTATGCGGCGTGCTGAAGCGGAAGAGCGAAGTTGGAATCGAGCTTAAGCGAGCCTATGATGCGAAGGACAACGCGAAGCTGCAGGAGATTGCGACGGAAGTGTTGCCCGCCATCGCTGAAGCGGTACGCGAGCTGCGCAATGCCCATCGCGTGCAGTGGCTCCGTATGTTTAAGCCATTCGGTTGGGAAGTGATCGATATCCGCTACGGAGGAGTCGTGAACCGGATAGATACGGCGATTTACCGACTTCTCGATTATGTCGAGGGCCGAATCGATCGGATCGAGGAGTTGGAGCAGGAGCGTCTGGTGTATAGCGCGACGAACCGATTCAACAACAAGGGAGCCGGCTGGTGCAGCTATTATTACAGAATGGCATCGCCTAACGTCTTCTTTCACGTCCTTAATCCGTTCTGAGGATTGATCATATGAAATGGGCTGCTCTTAAGGTCTTATATGATCTGGGGCAGCCTATTTCGTATGTCGGCGGCGTGATTAATAACCCTTAAACTCCGCACATTCTACTGTATGAGGGCCTCGTTCCCCCCGAACTCGCATCAACTAGTCGCCATCTAGGTGAGAAGCGGGTTGTGCTATTGTCGAAGGGGAAATAGGGTGATGGCATAGCGCTAATTGGTCGTAATTTACGCAAGCGAGGCGTGATAAGGTGATGGCATAACGCTATTTGCCTCGATTGGCGAAAATGGGGTAGCAAAGTGGAAAATAAAGTGATGGCGAGGCGTTAAATGGCGGCATGTTAAGTAACTTTGGTGCAAAAAGGTGATGACATAACGTTATATCTGCGCGCACTGGCCACCACACACGCATTCACAGCCACACACGCACATTCCCCCGCCCATAGTCGTAAAAAGTGACAATGACGAGCCACACACGCCCATTCCCCCGCCCATAGTCGTAAAAAGCGACAATGACGAGCCACATACGCGCATTCCCCCGCCCATAGTCGTAAAATGCGACAATGGTGGCCACACACGCCCATTCCCCCGCTCATAGTCGTAAAAAGCGACAATGACGAGCCACACACGCCTATTCCCCAGCTCATAGTCGTAAAAAGTGACAATGACGAGCCACACACGCATATTCCCCCGCCCATAGTCGTAAAAAGCGACAATGACGAACCACACACGCACATTCCCCCGCTCATAGTCGTAAAAAGCGACAATGACGAGCCGCACACGCACAATCCCCCGCCCATAGTCGTAAAAAGCGACAATGACGAGCCGCACACGCGCAATCCCCCACCCATAGTCGTAAAAACCAATAATATCAGGCCGCACGAGTCCCTATAGGCAAAAAAAGGTCCGCCAGAGGAGCAATTGAGCGCTCCCCGACGGACCTTTTCCCCGATATTATCCTTTTACAGCGCCTGCGATCATGCCCTGCATAATGTGCTTTTGGAAGATCAGGTAGACGATGATGGTCGGTACCACCGAGATGGCTAACGCCGCCATCGTTAGTTTGTAGTCGGTCATGTATCCCGTAGAGAACATCGACAAGCTGAGCGGCAGCGTCTTCAGCGCAGGCTTGCTGATGAACACGAGCGCGAACGAGAATTCGTTCCAGTAGCGAAGGAAGGCTAGAATCGCAACGGTAGACAGTGCCGGAAGGGATAGCGGAAGCATGATTCTTCTGAAAATGCCCCAGTACCCGGTTCCGTCGATCATAGCCGCTTCTTCGATATCCTTAGGAAATGTGTTCATGTAAGCTTGAACGATAAAAATCGCGATAGGAAGCTCGAACGCCACGTAAGGTAAAATAAGCGCCCAATAGGTGTTGAGAAGATGAACCTTGTTCATCAGAATGAAGAGCGGGACTAGAGTACTGTGAATCGGAATTAGCATGCCGAGCAGGAATAATCCCATCACGGCGAGCTTGAGCCGGAACTGAAAGCGAGACAGGACATATGCGGCCAAAGCGCCGGCTACCAGCGTTAGGACAAGCGCGCCGATCGTAACGACGATGGAGTTGAACATGGCGAGCCCCATATCGGACACTTCCCAAGCCCGCTTGAAGTTATCCCACTGCCAATGAGCCGGAAATTGGAATGGACGGCTGAAAAACTCGTCGTTCGTCTTGAACGCGCTCATGAACAGCCAGAACAAAGGATAAAGAGTAACCAATGCGTACGCCAGCATCGCAACGTTCGAGATGCCGCCGCGCAATTTACGCAGACCTAAACCCGAAGTCGAGGAGGATGGCCTGCCAGAATCGCTTGTTGTCTTCTTATTCATTGTAGGGTCCTCCTCTTAACGATAGTCTTTTTTCATCAAATATTGACTGCCGGCTATTAAAATAAGACTCAGAATAATAATCGTCGTGGACACGGCGCTGCCGTACCCAAACCGGTAGATAGAGAATGTATTGTTATACATATAGGACGCGAGCACCTCGGTTGAATGCGCCGGTCCTCCGCCAGTCATGATATAGATGAGGTCGAACGCTTTCAAGCTACCGGAAATGCAAAGCACGATGACGACTTTGATCGTATCCCAGATCATCGGAAGCGTAATGGAGAACAGCTTGCGGGAGCCTTGAACTCCGTCGATCTTGGCGGCATCGTCGATCTCGCCCGGGATATTTTGCAACGCTGCGATAAAAATAATCAAGTAAGGGCCGATATAGTTCCAGATGATCGGAACCATGAGCGAGTACATCGAAATGCCGGGATCAGCCAACCAAAGTTTCTTCCAAGAACCGAGTCCCAGACTGTCGAGAAGGAAGTTCAAAATCCCGATTTCCGGGTGATAGATATAACCCCATATAATCCCCACGACGACCGAGGACAGAACCATCGGCATGAACACGGAGGAACGGATGAAACTGTGGAACCAATGATTTTTGAGCAAGAGCAAAGCCAGAATAAGCGCGATGGGCACTTGTCCGAAGACGGAAGCCACGACGACGAGCATGTTGTTCTTAAATGAAAGCCAGAATATAGGATCCTGGATCGCCTCCAGGTAATTTCCGAGACCAATGAATTTCGCCGAGCCGATGCCTTTCCAATCGAACAGGCCGTAATAAGCCGACCAGATAATAGGGATCATAACGAAGATGACAAACAGAAGCAGCGCGGGTAACAATCCTAATACGATAAAACTTTTCATACGGCTAGTAGATGTCATACTAAGCTCCTTTCACTCCTTAATAGTTAGGACGGTTTCAGCCCTCCTGCGAGGAGGAGAACTGAAACCGCGACATGTTGTTGTTTAATTAAGGGGCTGTACCACTCTACCGTACGTTACCTGCGAAGCGATTTGGCTTGCGCTTCTTGAATTTTCTTCGCGATGTCCGCGGCTTTGCCGCCCATAAGGAGTTCTTGAAGTCCGTTATTTACCGCTTCCGCACCGGCGGAAGTCATGATGCCGTCATATACGGGAGTCATTTTCACGGTGTTAAGAAGCTCATATACTTTCGAGAAAATCGGAGTTACTTTGCTCTTGTCGAGATCAACTTTGTAGCTGACAAGCTGGTTGCTTTCCAGTACGCGCTTCTGAGCATCCGGCCCCGCCATAGCAAGCATCAGTTCGAATGCGGCTTCTTTCTTCGCGCCCGTAGCGTCTTTGCCAAGGCCAAGGCCTGTTCCGACAACGCCGGACAAAGTATTCGGATCGCCTTTACCGCCAGGGATGGAAGGAAGCACCGTGGCTCCCATTTGTTCCATAGCTTCAGCAGTTGCGTTCGCGGCAAAGTTCGTCAACGCCCAACCGCCGTCGATCATGAATGCCGCTTTGCCTTGCGCGAACATTTGCTCCATCTGCGTATTGTCGATTGCGTTGAAGCCTTCTTGGAACGCGCCTGCGTTGCCGAGATCTTGCAAATGTTGCAGCGCTTGAACGAATTCCGGATCGGTGAACTTCGCACCGTCTTGAGCGGATGCTTTCAGGAACCATTCCGTGCCGGTTACGCGATCGGCTAGCGAACTAAGGATACTGGACTGAGCAAGCCAAGATGCTTTGTTACCCAGCGCAATCGGCGTAATTTTTTTGCCTTTCAGGACTTCAACGGATTTCATCAAATCGTCCCATGTTGTCGGAACTTGCAGTCCGTTAGCGTCTAGAATCGATTTGTTATAGTACAGTATCGAAGTCGGGCTCAGAGCAATCGGAGCACTGTAGATGTTGCTATCGATCGTGAATCCGTCGAACGAGCCGGGAAGAAACCCGTTTTTCCAGTCCGTCTGCTTATCGAGCAACTCGTTAATTGGTTGAATCAGACCGCCCGCTTGGAATTCCTTGGTCATAATGCCCGGCCACATAACGAACAAGTCCGGCATTTCGTTAGCCGCCGCGACCGTTTTTAGGCGCGTTCTGTATCCATCCGGCGGAATGGCCTGAATATCAAGCTCGATGTTCGTATGATCTTTTTGGAATTGATCGATGATCGAACGCATCGTCTGCGCGCGTTGGTCATCGCCGGTGTAGTTATGCCAAAGAGAAATCTTTACTTTTTCTTTGCCGTCAGAAGGTTTGGCCCCGTTGTCGGAGTCTTTGTTGCCACAGCCGGCCAAGAGAAGCGATATCGCTACTGTAGATGCCATAATAACGGATAATGTTTTTTTCATTTATTTGACCTCCCTGTTTTAACTGCTCCTTCAGTATAGGGGGAGCTTTTTTGAATAGGCAGGGGACAGAAATCAGGAGTAGGGTGGGTAAATATCAGTTGTTCGTTCGATATTCCGAAGGCGTCTTTCCCGAAACCTTCTTAAACAGCTGGCTGAAATACTTAACGTCCTCGTACCCGACACTCCGCGCGACGTCGCTGATTTTCATCGGAGATTGGCTCAAGAGCTCCATGGCGCGCCGCATGCGTTCCCTCGTCACAAACTCGATATAAGTAAGGCCGGTCTCCCGTTTGAACACTTCGCTAAAATGATTGGGGTTGAGATGAACATGCTTAGCGACCTGCTGCAGCGTGAGATTGTTATCCAGATGGTTGCCTATGTAAGCCATGGCGCGTTTGATATAAGATACCCGTTCACCCGCGGCCAGCTCTTGGTACTTGTCCATTAACGATTGCAGATGCTTGTACAGCGTTTCTTCCGGCCGCTCCGTAATATCGTCGGATGGCTGCAGCAACTGTGCCGGAAGCGGCTCTTCCCCTTCCAACGCCTGAAGAACTCTGACCCGCTCGATCCAGCGATGCCCGGAGATCAGAATGGAATTGAGATAAGCGCGGAACGAGCTCGGCGTTACTGCCGGGTCCACGAGTTGGGCTCTTATCGTTTCAATGACCCAAATCTTAAGCTCGACCGCATTGCCTGTTTTCAGAATAGAAATGAGCTGCTCTTCCTCCTCTTGCGAGGAAATCGTTCTGCCGCCTGCGTTATCCTTGACGTCGACATAGGCGATTAAGCCTTCTCGGCCGGCAAACCATTTGAAAGTAAAAGCGAAGGAAGCCTCCGAATACGATGTTCTTAACTCCCGGAGTTCATGCACGACCGAGCCTGCGGCGATGAACAGCTTACACTTGAGCTTTCGGCCGATTCGCTCGAATTCCAGCTTGATCTTAGGAAGCTCGATTTCCGCCTGTTCCTGGCTGAGGACGAGCAGGATGTAATCTTTGCGCAGCAAAGTTTCGCCATCTAGAAGCTCGTTAACCATATTCTGAACGGCGAAGTGAAGAGAGTTGGCATAAATCGTATCTTCGCCCCACCCCGCAGCCGCGATGATGAACACTTGGAATGACTTGTGATCCGCATTCAAATTAGGAAGCAGATGAGGGATTTGCGTTAACGACTGCTTGTCCAGAATCCCCTCTATGACAAGCTGCTCTAGCAGGCTGTCGCGGAAAGCGGATTGCTGGATATGGCCTTGCTTCAGCGTAGCCCAACGGTTTAACAGGCGTTGCTTCGCGTGCATGGCGGCTTTAATAATATCCTGAGGCGGGCTGGTCTTGAGCAAGTAGTCGCTCACGCCTTCCCGGATCGCTTGCTGGGTATAGCTGAAGTCATCATATCCGGTTAGAATGATGATTTCCGTGTCGGGCAACAGCTTCTTCACTTCCGCCGCTAACTCCAGGCCAGATTTGCCGGTCATGCGAATGTCCGTTAGTACGATATTCGGCCGCTCGATCGGGATTCGGGCAATGGCCTCTTCGGCGGAGACGGCGGGAGTCAGCAACTCGAAGCCGAGCTCCTGCCAATTGATCACCGTGCTAAGTCCGGTGCGAATAATGACTTCATCGTCTACGATCAGTACTTTCATGCTTGGGATTCCTCCATTGCAGGTAGGGTAAACGTAACGCGCGTTCCGATGCCTTCCATGCTTTCGATCTTAAGGCCCGCCTCGCTGCCGTAATGCAGCAACAGCCGTTGATGCACGTTTCGCAAGCCGTAACTGCCTTGCACGATCGGCTCGGGTTCATCTGACTGCTGAAGCCGGTACAGCACTTCGCGAAGCTTATCCGGCTCCATGCCGACGCCGGTATCGTCAACGACGAAAGTCATCGTTTCTTTGTTCATGACGGCATGAACGTGAATGACGCCTTTGCCGTCTTTTTTCAAAATGCCATGAATGAGGGCATTCTCGATAAGCGGCTGAAGCAGCAGCTTAAGCATCATAATGTCATTCATGGAGGGATCGACGAAGAAGTGGATTTCGAATTTGTCCGGGTACCGGATGGCTTGTATATTCGCATAATGGCGGGCATGGGAAATTTCCTGCGAGACAGAGCAATATTGCGCCCCTTTGTTCAAGCTGAAACGCAGGAAATCGCTTAGATTGCCGACCATATGGGCTGTTTTGGTGTCTTGATTCATTAAAGCCATCCAATGAATCGAAGATAAGGTATTGTACAAGAAGTGCGGGTTGATCTGCGCCTGCAAGGCCAGCATGTCGGCTTCTTTTTTCATCGATTCGTTATGCTTCACTTGCTCGGTAAGCCGTTCGATGCGTCCTCCCAGCTTGTTGTAGCTGCGAACGAGCTGCCCGATCTCGTCCATCGTTTCCACGGGATACGGTTCGATCGGCTCCTCCGGATTCGTGTCCTTCAGGAAATGCGTCAGCATCAACAAGGGCCGAGTGACCTGCTTGACGAAGAAGACGACGAGCGAAGCGATCAGCAGGCCTGCTATTCCGACGGATACTGCCGTCAGAGCGAGGACATATCGGTTTTGCGACCGGAACTCGGCGTAAGGAATGACTCTGACTAGCGTCCAGTTCACGTCAGGCATCGTCAAATATAGAATCGTCTTCTTTGACGACGATGGATCTTCGTAATTGAAGGAACCGGAAGGTTCCGTAAAAGGCGGAAGACCCGGCAGGAAGTCTTGTATGGAACCGTTCATAGGGTCGGCGGCTCCGCTGGACAAGATACGTCCTTGCGAGTCGACGAGCATCGTGTAATCATCGCTCTCCAGGCTCGCTTGCTTCAGAATTCGTTTGACGGATTTTTCGTCCAAGCTCATGACGAGCATGCCGATTTGTTCGAAGGTGAACATGTTGCGAATAGGGCGCACGAGAGAGATGACCCTTTTAACGCCGGAGATCGTCCGATTCTCGTACAAGGAAGTCCACCATCTAGGATGAGTTGTGAAATAGTCCGGATCTTGCGCCGTAATATCGGTCAGCCCTGATTCCAGAATCGTGGAATTGGAAACCGGATGGGATTGATACTTGGGATTAATCGTGATGTCGGATATGTAGGGCTTCGAATAGACGAGATTGGATAGAAACTCGATCATGAGGGTTTGTTTGACCACGTTATCCCCTTGGTTGCTTAAATACTGCTGAACATCTTTACTGCCGATCAGAAACAAGGACATGTTCTCGATGTCCTTGACGATAAATTGAAGATTCGTATCGATTTGCCGTAGACTGCCCATCCCCGACTGCTTTGCCTTTTCCTCCGTTAATTTAGAAGCAGTCGTATACGAGAAATAACCTAGAGACAAGAGAGGGACGAGTATCGAGACGAGCAAAAAAAACGATAACTTGCGATTAAGCGACCTTCGTAACCAACGTGACATAGCTTTCCTCCGTGACGATTGTCATTCGTATCCATATCCTCTCTCATCCCGCAGATGTTTATGAGAAGGCACGGAATCCAAATCCTCAAGATCGTAACACAATCCTCGCCAAGAAAAATAGGAGACAAATAAAAAGCCATCCCCGAAGGTCGTCTCAGACCCTTGAGGATAGCTTTTGTGGGGTATCGTTTCTTACCAGCCGAAGTTGAGCGGTTTGCCCGTTTCCGAGTATGTCTTGATGTTGCTGATGATGTACGGCCAGCTTTCGGAGGTTTTCTCGAAAGAAGGGTGGTTATCGGACCACTGGTCGTTAACAAGCGTCAGCTTCGTGGTTTCGCCTACCGGTTCGAGGGTAATCGTGACGCGGGTTTGCAGTTGCGCGTGGTTCGGGTTGTAGGAAGGTCCTGGATGCTCGGTCGTGCTGAACACTTTATTCGGTTCGTAGGCGAGAATTTCGCCGTAGACATGAACCGTTTCATCGCCGTCGGAGCCCGGACCGATATATTCGTAGGTGCTGCCTACTTCGAAAGTCGAGCGAAGGACGGATCCGAAGAAGATCGCTTTCGTACCTTCGGGAGAGACGAGCGTCTGCCATACTTTTTCCGGTGTTGCCCCGACGTATATCACGTATTTCAATTCCATGATTAAATCCCCTTTCAGATCAGCGTTGCTCTTATGATAGAATATCCCCAAAGGAATGTATTGTAAAAATACGACAGCCCAATAGCGGGAGGGAGAACCTCATTCATGAACCCGATTGCCGATCATTCGACCAAAGGGATTTTGCGCGCGGATGCGGGCAAACAGAAATTTAAGCTATCCCGATATGAGCCTGCGCAGGAGCTGCGGACTTACATTCAACATTATTGGGTTGTGGAATGGGATTTGAGAGGGATGGAGCCTTATCGTCAAACCGTGTTGTCCCATCCCAACGTTAACCTTGTATTCGAACCGGAAAATACGCGAATTTACGGGATATGGGAGAAAACTTCGACTCAAATCCTCGAAGGCCAAGGCAGCGTATTCGCCATTAAATTTAATCCCGGGGGCTTTTACCCCTTCTGGCAGAAGCCGCTTTCTACTCTCACCCGCCAATCGATCGCCTTATCGGACTTGTTCGGGGAGGAAGCGGCCCCTTTGGAAGCCGACATTCTTGCTGCGGGTGATGCCGCTTCTCAGGTCGAACGAATGGATCGCTTTTTACTTGCGCGCTTACCGGATGAAGACGGGAATGTGGAACTGGTTAATCGGATGGTCGCCACTCTCGTTGCCGATCGGGATATTCTCAAGGTCGAGCAGTTGGCTGAACGATATGACGTAAGCGTAAGGACGCTGCAACGATTATTCGATCGTTATGTGGGCGTAAGCCCGAAAGGGGTAATTCAGCGATTCCGGCTTCACGAAGTGGCCGAGAAGATCGAGAAGGGCGAAACCGTAGATTGGCCGGCGCTGTCCGAAGAGATGGGCTATTTCGATCAAGCGCATTTCATTAAGGATTTCAAGGCGTATTTGGGCAAGACGCCGGATGAGTATATGAGAACGATCGGTAGCGATTAGCACGGGGGATTTAAGCCTGATGTTCGACAAAATGAATGTCGTGGCTCGTGCAATCCGCTTCTGCAAACCGAAGCAGCTTATCGCCTTCATCGGATAATTCAGCAATGTCTTTTTTGCTGAGCGCTCGGAAGGGCTCGATGACTAAAGTGGCGGATTTGCGCTCGCGAGCGATCCTCCAAGTTCCCGCGACGAAGCCGTCGATCAGGAACGTCGAGCGGATAATTCCGTTAATCGTGAATACCCGTGCTCGATCCTCCTCGGAGATAATGCGTGTCCGGTCGGAATGGGACAGAAGCGCGTTATCGAATTCGGCCATGAATCTCGCCGGAATCGCTGTTTCGGCGTCGGGAAGAGGCACTTCTGTGAGATCGAACAACTCCTTGCCCTGCTCATCGCGGAATGTCCGTAGACGGGGTCTCATCCGATTGATGACTTCGCTAAGCCGCGTTAACCCTGACCATGCCTGCATGTCCTTCACCGACGCGGGGCCGAAGGCAGCTAGATAACGTTCGAGCATCGTCTCCAAACCGTTTTCCTCGGATAACGGTTTGCCCAACCAAGCTTCCGCGGATGTATGGGCGGCTTGTCCGCTTTCGCCCCATAATCCGCGCGGCGGAACCTGAACGAGCGGGATATACGTGCGGATGGCGGCGGCGATAGCGGCAGGATCATGGTCATGCCAACGCTCATCCGCGGTTAACAGATGACTGAGTTCATTGAACGTTAGGGGGCGTTCTTCAACGAGTGCCCGCCCTGCGGCGGTCAATGCCGCCATGTCTATATCTGACAGTCGTTTGCCGTGGTTTCCTTGGAATCCGCGTTCGAGAACGGTTTGTAGGATGGGACGGAGAATCAGGCAGTCCCGAGAAGAGACGAGATGGATCGTCGAGCGCATGAGCGCGATCCTTACCGCCTGCCGTGATCGGATAAGCTGCGCCAATTCGGCTTGGTCGAAATCTTCAAGTCGAGCCCATAACCCGATATAGGGAGGGTTGGGAGCTTGTGCTTGCATCCCGACTAGATGCTCAATCGCAGTTAGGGCAGGCATTTTCTGGCGGCGAATCAACATTTGCCGTTCGAGCAGTGCCCGGTTGAGGGCGCGTTTGGTAAGGATAGGCACTTCTGCGATGGGGGTTTTATTAATCGACATGATTCATTGCCTCCCGGTTCCCATATCTGATAAAGTCGAAAATAGATAACGTGACCCCGATAAGGTGATGGCGTAACGCTATTCACTTCATTTTCGATCGGAGGAAGTAGAATAGAGTGATGGTGTAACGCTATTGGTCTCGCAACTATCGAATTCGGTTAGCATGACTCCAATAAGGTGATGGTATAACGCTATTTCCGGAAATAGCATCCGGTAGAGTAGGAATAGAGTGATGGCATAACGCTATCATAGTTTTTTTTGAGTATCTTATAGCTCCATTATAAACCAACAACCCTGACACCAGTCTGTCAGAGTTGTTGGTTTGTTTACGATATCGGGGCATTGCCTCGCCAAAGTCGCAAAAAGCTACTATAGGAGCGTAGAACGCGAAGAATGCCTCGCTAAAGTCGCAAAAAGCGACTATGGGAGAGTGGAACAGAAGAATGCCTCGCCAAAGTCGCAAAAAGCGACTATGGTAGCGCGGATCGCGAAGAATGCCTCGCCAAAGTCGCAAAAAGCGACTATGGGAGAGTGGAACGCGAAGAATGCCTCGCCAAAGTCGCAAAATGCGACTATAAGCGGTGAAAGGTAGTGAGCGTAAGTGTGTAGTTACGGCTTCAAATCCTTCAAAAATACTTTCCGTCCGGTTTGAGCGGAAAGATAGAGCGCCTCAAGGGTTTCGGCAAGCGCGATTCCTTCTTCTACGCCTGTTAACAGCTCGCTTTCTTTGCCTTGAATCGCCTTTAACCATAAGGAAAGAGTAGACTCTCCGGCATCGGGCAGGGCAGCCGCTTCTTGAAGGGCATTCCAGCGGGATTCCGGCGCGAAAAATCGGACCATGCTATCCGAAGGCTGAAGCAACTTGCGATGCACGCCCGATGCGCCCCCTCCGAGGAAGCTTCCCGCCGTTCCGTAGAGCTCGATAGAGAAGGGCGACTGATCGGCGGCATAGCTGGTGTCGCAGATGGCGAGCATGCCATTGGCATATTCGAATAGGCTCGCCGCATTATCCTCGGCTTTGTTGCCTGCATAACTGGAGATAATGGAAGTGACGGCAACAGGTTGTCCCAATAACCAACGCATCAAGTATAGACAATGTGCTCCAAGGTCGGTAAATACGCCGTATTTCGAATCGAGAAATCTCGGCGCGAGAGGGACTTCGCCAGTTGCGCCGTCATGGGCATTCCTTATTCGCACGCTGGTGATCCCGCCGATCGCGCCGGTAACCGCCACCTTCTTGGCGGCAAGATTGACGGGCCAGCGCCTTAACGACATGTCGATCGCGAAATGGATATTCGATCGGCGAATCGAAGCCGCGACCCGGTTCGCTTCTTGAAGCGAGAGCGCCAATACTTGGTCGGCCAGCACGTGCTTGCCGGCTTTGGCCGAGATCTCGATCAGCGAAGCGGCTTGCTCCGGCGAGCTATCGACGATGACGCCGTCGATATCCGATCTAGCGAGAAGCGTTGCCAGATTAGGCTCGAACGCAGTGCCGAATTGTTCGGCGTAAGCTCTTCCCCGTTCGAGGTCATCGTCCCACACCGCGACGATTGTAGCCTCGGGAAACTCGGCCAAATCCCGTACGAAGCTCTTGGCATGATAGTGGTTCCAGCAGCTGAGCATAGCAATATTAGGCATCATAGCACCTCTAATTCATAGACTTTCGCAATCTATACATTCACGGCGACGATCGCGGCGATTCCCGTCGCAATTCCTAGCACGCCGCCTTTGCTCAGCTTCTCTTTGAAGACGAAGGCAGAGATTAACGTCAGCAGTACGATCATGCTGCCGTTGACGAACGGATAGAGGTAGGCTCCCGGCAACCGGCCGGAAAGATCGTTCATCAAGGCGTTTCCGGCTCCGGTCGATAAGCCTACGCCAAGGATGAATATAACCGAGCTGCGCGAGAAAGGAATCCGGTCGAAGGACGCCTCCGATTGTCGCAACCGGCCGGATCCGATCCAGCCAAGCAAGGAGCAGACCAGAGCGGCGGAGAAGCCGACAAGCGTAAGTTCAGTCGACTCGCGCCCGTCCAGCATCGATTGGTGGGCTTTAGCGAGCACGGGGATGAGCCCGTTAAACAAGAAGGCGAGCAGACAGTATACGAACCAGCGTTTTCCCGCCTGTTGAACCGTATTGCCTCGTTGCCTTCCGTAAATCTGGATGAAATAAAAAGAAAGCAAGAATAGGGCTAATCCCGTAAGCTTGGCCGGACCCGCTGCCTCATGCCACAGCGTCATGCTGGCGACAACGGGTACCATCAGGCTTACGGAGAAGTAGAAAGACGAATACGATAAAGGACCGGTATTCATCGCCCGCGTATAGAAGAACATGGTTGAAGTAAAGACCCCTCCGTACAGGCATCCGAACAGCCATGTCCCAGAGCTGATCGCAGGGGCTCCTCCGATTACCCACCATAAAAGCAAACCGAGGGCGATCAAGGAGCTATAAGCGGCGATAAGTCCGAACATCGCCCGGTTCGACCGCAACTCGGGCAGCTTCTTCAAGCATAGCGTCTGGATGACGAACATCAGGGCGGCAAAGGCAGCTAGCAGCACGGTTCCTCCCGAATTAACGCTCTGCCGATCGGTCGAGCATCGGGAAGAGAGCTTTCATCTCGTCGTCGCTAGGACGACGGCCATATTGGGCAATCTCGAAGGGCTCTGCGTAACGAACTCCTGAGGCCTCCGCCCCGTACCATTTACCGAGAGCCGGTTCCATCTCTTTGGAAACGTTCATGAACTCGGCCCAATATTTCAGCAGGAACGCTTTCTTGTCTTCCCAGCTCTCGGGAACTTGGTCGAGGAAGCCGGCTTGCCAAGGCGCGAATTCGTAGAACTGAGAGGCATGGGCATCGCACGCGAGAAGCTTCTTCTCCAGTACCGGTTCTATGTCGATGACTATGTCGGCCGAGTAATGGCTTTTCATCGAATAATCCGGCATGAGCAGCACGACAGGTCCTTGGTTCAAGGCAGGGACGTCCGGTACCGCATTCGGGGTTTTGGCGACGAAAGGAAACGAGTCGCTGACGACTTTGCCAGCATATCTATTGTCGGAATGGGCTCCTCCGTCGGGATGGAAGGTGATGACCACGTCGGCCCTCCAGCTCCGGATTTGCCGGACGACCTCATTGCGTACCGCAATGGTCGGAAGGAGCTCCCCGTCGGGCGTATCGAGTACCTCGTACTCGTCGATTCCAAGCTTACGCGCCGCATCGGCGGCTTCGTTCCTTCTTCGTTCAACGAGCTCCATGCCGCTAATCTCGTAGTGCCCGCAGCAACCGTTCGTCAGCGATAGAAATTTAACCCGATGTCCCAGCTCCGCGAATAAGGCCGCGGTTCCTCCGGCATAGATGTCCGGTTCGTCGGGATGGGCCCCAATGACGATGACCCTTACTTCTTTTTTCATGTTGAATCCCTCCATATGATCAATAACGGGTCTAACCGGCCAACCCGAGGTCCTTCAACACCTGCTGAAGATACCTGCGGGAAGAGTCCAATCGTTCGTCCATTTCGTCCCAATAACTGATCGCCTCGTAAGCATCCGGTTTCATCCATTCTCCCGAGGCAAACCTCTGCTCGCATAGCGCGGCAAGCCGAACGAGCTCCGCCACTTCCGCCAAGCTGAGGTCGGGATGAACGTTCCGCCATTGCTCCACGTAGATGTCCATATGCATAAGTCCTTTGTGATCCTCGACCTGCACGTGCAAAGAAGGATTCACCTTGCCGATTTCCGCGAAGATCGTCTTGTAGTCGACAATGCCTTGACCGGAAGCTTTCAACTGACGAACAAGTCCGTTTTCCGAAAAATAAAGAATGCCGTCCTTGGCATGCATCTGGTGAATATAAGGAGCGGCCCGCTTGGCGACCGCCACGGGATCTTCGGCTCTGGACAATACGTTAGCCGTATCGAATGCGACACCCAGAACGTCCTCCCCGACTTCCTCGATCATCCTCAGAACCTCGTAAGAGGTAATTTCCTCATGCGTTTCGAGGTTGATGCGGGAGCCGGAATCTCTTAGCGACGGCGCTAGCACCTTCAAGAATCGGCTCGTCGCCTGCAACTGTTCCTCCCAAGTCACGTCCGTGCGAAAGCGATCGTTCACGAAGTAACCGGTGTGGCCTCCCCGCCAGCCGGCGGTAACGCCGATCAGTTCATAGGCGCCCATCTCCGCTGCGGCATAGATTTGCTTCTCCATGGCCAGCTTATAATCGCCGCCGCCTAGCTGCCAGATTTCCGGGGATTCGGTCGTATTATAGGGATTAACTCTACCAACTCCGAAATCAATGAACATTCCAAGCCCCTTGGCACATGCGGCCGCCTCGCGCAAAGCAACTACATCCAACTTCTTGGATACGTAGAAGGGGGATTTATAATACACGCCCTCATAACCGTCCGCCTTCGCCTTCTCGAGTACTTGTTCCACCGGCATATATTCGTCCTTCAAATAGCCGTGATGCAGCTCTATGCCTACTTTCATTGCGATAAACCTCCTTGGTCTGCTCTACTCCGTTCCAGTTAAGAAAAACACCGGGAAAGCCTTGTCTCGCGATGAAGCAAGGCTTTCCCGGCGTATTCCCTTGCGAATGGCTTGTTATTACTTCAATGTGTTGTTGTAGATTTCAAGAAGCTTGGTAACGCCTTTGTCGTTGATTTCCTTCACGTAGCTATCCCAATCCGTGTCTACGGATGCTTTGCCGTAGATGAATTGCTCCTGCGATCTCATGAAGAAGTCGTGGACGGTCGTGCTTCTCATCGTTTCTTCTTCCTTGTCGGCCGGAGTCAGCTTAGGCACCTTCGCGACGGAAGGGAACCAGTTTTTGGCGTTGGCTTCCGCGGTCAGCGAATCGACGAGCGGGTTGTTCAATACTTTGGAGAACCAATCGTAAGTGAATACGGTCGTGAAGTTGTTATTAGACGCGCCGACATTCCAGAGTGCCTTCTGAATCATGTCGCTGCTCTTCACTGCATCCGTGAAGTCGCGTTTGCCGTCTTTTTCGACGAACGTTTCGTCTTGGATGCCCCAAGTTCCGAGATTGATTGCTTCGTCGCTGTACAGCCAGTTCACGTATTCGAGCAGCTTGTCGAAGTTCGGCTTCTGTGCCGCAGTCGCGGGAATGACGTAAGCGAAGTTAATGCGCTGAGCCGACGGACCTTTGACGCCGCCCGGGCCGGCAATCGGAGGGAGCGGAGCAAGCTCGAAGTCGGGAGTTACGTTTTTCTTGCCGTCCGCATTGATCTGTCCGAGCTCGCTAATCCAAGTGTAGGTAAACACGCTCTGGCCGGTAGCCATCTTCTGCTTCCATTGATCCGTGCTGGACGTGAAGATTTCAGGATCGGCCAATTTCTCTTTCATCAGTCGGTTCAGGAATGTAACATATTGCTTGTAGTTGTCGCTCGTATACGCATATTCGAACTCGTTCTTCTCGGAGTTGAATACGAAGCCGTTGTAAGCGGGTCCGATTCCCCATGCGGCTCCCGACAAGTTGATGAGTCCGAGCGCGCCGTTCAGGTTAGCCATCGGATAGCTTTTCGGATCGGCTTCTTTTAACTTTTTCAATACGTTATATAGCTCATCCATCGTTGTTGGAGCTTGCAGGTTATATTTTTTGAGCAGATCGACGCGGATGACGGGAGCGGTGTTGTACATTGCCGATTCGAACATGAACGGAAGGCCGTACAGCTTGCCGTCCTTCAAAGTCCAGTTGTCGATTTCCTCGGAAATCTTGTATTGTTCGAGTTTTTTCTTCAGGTTCGGCAGCTTATCCATATAGTCGCTGATCGGCAAGAATACTCCGGTTTGGGCGAATTCCATATAGACCGGATGCTCGACGTAGCTGACGAGATCAGGCGCGGAGCCGGAGCTTAGCACGATTTTGAGCTTGTTCTGGTAATCCGCGTCCGGGGTCGGCTGAATATCCAGCTTCACGTTGGCTAGCTTCTGGAACTGCTCGAGCACGGGCCATGCCGCATTGAAAGGGTAAGAGGGATTGTCGTCATACATCATGGAGATGGTGATCGGCTGATCGCCTCCGTTCCCCGTGGTTGCCGCCCCGCCGGTTTCCTTCGCGTTCGAGCCCGAATTGGAACCCGAGCATGCCGACAACAACGTAGACATGGCCAGCGTTAATGCGATTCCTCCGGCAAGCCGCTTGCTTTTCTTACTGCCTTGTACCTCTTTCATAGTGCAATTGCCTCCCTTGTGTTGGTATAAATCTATCATAAAAGCTGTTCAGGCTGGGCCTGCGAAAGTAAAGGAAAATCAGCCCTTCACGGAACCGAGCATGACTCCCTTGGCGAAGTACTTCTGGGTAAACGGAAAAATGAGCATAATCGGCAACGTGGTCGACATAATAGCCGCCGCCTTAAGCGAAGCCGAAGAGATGTTGTTCCCGGTGTCGCCGACTTGGCCGACATTGCCCGCCAGATCGGATCCGGCAATAATATTGCGTACGATCATCATGACCGGATGTTTATCCGTGCTGTTCAAGTAGATCATGGAGTTAAACCAGTTGTTCCAGTAATACACGACGAGGAACAAGGTAATGGCCGCCAGAATCGGCTTAGACAGCGGAAGGATGATTTGCACGAGAATACGAAACGGATTCAAGCCGTCCAGCATGGCGGATTCTTCGATTTCTTCGGGAATCCCTTGAAAATAGGTCATCATCAATAGCAAATAGTAAGGCGTAATGCTGAAGGGAAGCACGATGGCCCAGATGCTGTCGATGAGTCCCAAGCTTTTCACGAGCATGTAAGTCGGGATGAGTCCGCCGCTGAAGAACATCGTGAACATAATGAACAGAATGAGCAGCTTGCGCCCCTTCAAAGCTCTCTTAGATAGTGGATAAGCGCAGATCGTTAGCATGAACAAGCCGATTGCGGTTCCAAGAGCTGTCTGAATAATGGAATTCTTAAAGCCGGCCAGTATGCTAGGATGCTGGAAAACGCGAACATAAGAGTCCAAGTTAAAGCCTTGAGGCCATAAGCCGACTTTGCCTCCCACTACGGCGCTTGAATTGCTGAATGACACCGAAAGCAGATGCAAGAACGGGACAAGGATAGAGGCCACGAGAAGGAGCATTACGACCGAATTGACGGCCATGAACCATTTGAAGCCGGTAGAACGGCGGTATAACATGCTTAATTCCTTCCTCCTTTTTGAACTCTTACTTTTAGGCTAGTACAATGAGAAACCGGATATTTTCCTAGAAATGTAGTTGCCCGCCGATACGAGCATTAGCCCGATCAACCCGCCGAATAGGCCGACGGCCGTCGCATAGCTGTAATTGTTGTTCTGCAAGCCCATGCGGAATACGAACGTATCGATAATGTCGCTTGTCGTAGAGTTGCTAGGCGTATAGAGCAGCAATACTTTCTCGAAGCCCAGCGCGAGCATGGAGCCGAGCGAGATGATAAGCACGACCGATATCGTCGGCAGAATTTGCGGAATCGTCACGCTTAACGTCTGACGCCATCTTCCCGCGCCGTCCATCTCCGCAGCTTCGTACAACTGAGTGTCTACCGATGCGAGAGCCGCCGTGTAGATGATGGCGTTCCAGCCCATGAACTGCCAGATGTCGGACGAAATGTAGATCGTGCGGAACCAGCCCGGTTCATTCACGAAGAAGATCGGATCGATTCCGAGCTGCCCAAGGAAGGAATTCACGATGCCGCTCGTCGGAGAAAGAATTTCCTTCAGTATTCCCACGACGACGACAACCGCGACGAAGTTAGGGAAATAAGAGATCGTCTGGATGATCGTCTTGATCTTCTTGTTGAGGATTTCGTTCAGCAACAGGGCGAACAGTATCGGAAGCGTGAACGTAATCGCCAAGTTTAAGACGCTGAGTAAGATCGAATTCTGGAAAGCCGCCCAGAACGTCGGGTCGTTCCAGAACATTTTGAAATACCGCAGCCCTACCCATTCTTCCCCGTACATCGAGCCGCCGGGTACGTATTTTCTAAAGGCGAGCACGTTGCCTAGGATCGGTCCGTATCTAAAAATAAGGAAATAAGCAATCGGCAACACGAGCATGAGATAGTAGTGATTGTAGCGTTTGAAGTAGGGACTCACCCGCATAACCAACCTCCTTCGTTTTTTGTCTTCCCTTATCCAAACACATCCGAAAGCGGCTTCCTACGGCCAAAATCGGCTTCATGTCACACGATTCTACTTCCCCGAAGTCACATAAACGGACAATGTAACACTTTTATACCTATCTGCTTACAAGGGGGATGAGGTTATTGACGGCGCGAGGCGTACATAATACCCTTTGTTTCTAGGCTCTATAATTGAAGGGGGGAAATGCGGATGGGGCGATGGGGTAAAAGATGGAGAGTGAGCTTCCGGAGCATTTTCTTCCGGTTCATTATTTTGTTCGTGTCGATTTCCGTACTCATTCAAATCATTAATTTCGTGACCTATAACGTATATTTGCAATACGTGCAGAACCGGATCGAGCGAAATTACGATAGCTCGCTTGCTAATGTGGCTTCCTCTCTCAACCATCTGTTCGAAGGAATCTATCAATCCAATTTTCTGCTATCGCTCGATCCGAGCGTTCTTAGCGTTTTCTCCGGGGAAGGAGATAACAAGGGCACCTCCAAGTATGCCGACATCAGCCAAACTGTTCGCTCCTTGGCCCGAATTCAATACATCGATTCCTCGATCGACAGCGCTTATATTTACAAACGCAAGGACGACCTGATCATCAGCAATGAAGGCACATACTCGGCCTCTTATTTCTATGACAAGGTGTATCGCTTCGAGGAGTATCCCGCGGACTTCTGGAAATCGCACAGCTCGGGTTACAAGCTGTTCTCTATCTTGCCGCCGTCGCAGATTAGCGGGTCGGAGCGGAATGAAGGCAAGGTGATTATTCCGATCGTTCAATCGAAGATCGCCGAATATTGGTCCAACAACCTGTACGTTATTAACCTGAACGCCAAGAACATCGTCCGATTGCTTCAGGATTACAAGCTTACGCCGGGCAGCGTGCTGTTCATTGCCGACAAGAATGGGACAGTGCTCGCTTCGTCGGAGCCGGATTTTGTCAGCAATCCGGAGCTGCAGACGTTCATGGGGGGCATTCTAGAACAATCCGCCGGCAAGTCGCCGGCAGTCTATAAAAAACAAAAAATGAGGGTCGTCACCCTCAATACGAATTTCTTCTATAACGATGTCGTTATGATCGCCGCCGTACCGGAGAACGATATTCGCAGCAGCTTGAGCAACATGGAGAAGTTAAGGTGGGTTTCGGCGATATTCACGCTGCTGCTCAGTTTGATTCTGTCCGTTGCCTTCAGCAAAAACCTGTATGCGCCCATCAAGTCGCTCGTCGATCGCCTGAACGGACCTCAAGCGAAGGGCAAACGCGCCATGAACGAATTCGAGTATTTGAATGACGAGATCGGGCGCATTATGACTAACGTGCAGTCGCTTAATCAGCAGCTTTCCTATGCGCTTCCGCTCGCTAACGAGCAATTTTTGGTGAAGATGCTGAAGTACAATTACTTATATGACGACGTAAGCGTGGAGGCATACCAGAAGAATAGTAGCTTCTCGTTCGAGAATGACCACTTCATGATCGCGTTGTTTCAATTCAACTTCCGGAAGCCGTTCTATGATTCGTTCAACGAATCGTTCCAGAACGATTCTTCGCGAATGCTGATGAAATTGCTGAAGTCTTTGCTGCCATTGGACTACCCTTGTTATTTGTTGGAGATGGATTCGCATTTGTTCTGTCTGCTGGCCAACGTTCCCGAGGGGGCGGATCAAGCTTTGTATGAGCGGTATTGCGAGGATATCGTGGAGTTATTCCGCAAGGACGAGGACTTCCTGAGGGTTCATGCGGGAATCGGATGCGTGCGTAAAGGCTATAAGGGCATGCGGCAATCTTATATTGAAGCGATGAAGGCGCTTTGGCGTATTTCGCCGTTCGATGGCAAACGGGTCTATACGTTCACGGAAGCCGATCATGACCAGGACGTGACGCGATACCTATTAAGCAAAGAAGACGAGAACCGGTTGTTCAACCTTCTGTTGTCCGGTAAGAAAGAGGAATTGCACATCCTGTTGAAACAGATCATCGATCATAATCTTTCCGCCGGAATGACGGCTCCGCTGCTTCGCGAATTGTACATGCGATTCTATATGATCGGCCTGCAGGTTCTGAAGCAGCGGGATAAAGAGCTAGACGAGGAGGTCGGCAAGTCGTACACGGGCTTCATCCTGTCCAACGATTCTCCTTCGGTCGACGAGATCACGGAATCTATTTTTTCCTATTTCGAGAATGTCGCGAACGTCTGCGGCGAGACGAACGACAAATTCGACGTCGGCTCCTTCAAGGCGTATATTGATCAGCACTTCCACGAGGATATTCATCTGGAGCTATTAGCCCAGAAGTATAATACCTCTTCGCAGTACATGTCCCGGTTGCTGAAGAGAGAGCTGGGAATCGGATTTCAGGAATACTTGCTGGATCTCAGAATCCGCAAAGCGAAGGAGTTGCTCGCGCAGTCGGATCGCAAAATCGGCGACATCTGGGAAGCCGTAGGCTTCAACAACCGGAATACGTTCATTCGGGCGTTCAAGGGGAAAGAGGGCATTACGCCTAGCGAATATCGGAGCAATATGAGTAAATAACACGAAGATAGTATGCGATCGCCATCATGCGGCGTCCTGTGACGAACGGCGCCTACGCCGCCACAATCGCGCGCCGGGAGTGCGCTAAAAGGCTACCTCAAAGGAGTCGCGTCCAACAGTCCTTTTAGCGGAACGGGACTTTACCTCCTTGCTCGTTTTCTAACGAAATAGATGGATATATACAGGTATTTAGAGGCGAAATCATCGGAATCTTAGAAATAACGGGAAAAGTACAGTTATTTCGCGGAGATAGGCTTTGTTCAGGCATGAATCAAGAAAAATAACTGTATTTTTCCATTAATTTTATTATTGCAGCTAGTACCCTTGAAGAATAACTGTACTTATCCATTTAATTTCAGTCACAGGTCGGTGCTCCCCCGCATTCTAGACGACGAATGTTTCTACCCTTCGCACTCCATGCGCAATCGCTTTATGTATTGGGACACCCCGCGGTCTTCCTCGTGCGGATATTCGTAACCGAGCTGTTCAGCGACGGCGACTCCGACCGTTCTGGTGAGCTCCCCTGTCGCGATAAGCGCATCCCATATTCGCTCCGGATCGCTGTCCGAATACGTTCGAACGAAGTCCGTCCATAGGTTGTCCGGCAAATAACGTTCAAGCCACCTTCCCGCTTTTCCCGTGTTGACCGACCAGTCGTTATTCATCCCCACATACCAAGTCAACAGCGTAACGAGCGCGTCTCTCACGACTTCATCGAGCATGTATTTAGCATAGGGCAACTCTTTTCTCCATAGTCCCTTGGCGACGTTCGTCGAACACCACCAAATTTCATTAATCGCGCCCTCAACTTGCTGTCGGCTAGGCTTGCTTGTGACGTAAGATCGGTCGCTTGGAGACTCGACGGTGCCCATCTGGTTATCCTTATCCAGAAGCACCTTCGTCAAGCTGTCCGTGGGCTCCACGATATGCTCTACCTTGCGGAACGAGAGGTCGATTCTGATCCCGTCGTTGAACAGCATCAAGAAAATATCCCACACCTCGCCGTTTTCCTCGATCTGGTTATGCTGCATGATCATCAACTCGCCGAAGCTTGCAATCCATTGCTGGTCTTCCGAGTAAGGAGCGATATCCGTCACTCCGTAGATGACGTCGTAGTCGCATAGGGCATCCTGCTTGACGTTCGGATTCACGCGGGAGCCGTTCAGGAGAACGACTTTAATTCGAGGATCCTGCTCGGCAAACGTTAACAATTGCCCGATGACTTCATTTTCGTTTCTCATGGGATCACCCGATTCTTGTTAATACTCTCTTTCTATAGTTTACCAATCATCTATATCCGTTTCCATTGAAAAGCCTGACCCGCCGGGTCAGGCTCTCTATCGTTTATTTCATAATCATAACCGGTATGTGCGCATGAAGGATGACATTGTGGCTAACGCTTCCGACCATGAATTCCTTGAACGAGCTCAAACCTCTGTTGCCCATAATGATCAAGTCGCAGTCGCTATTCTCGGCATAGTCGATAATGGCTTGGGCCGGCGAACCGGCGAGAATGACTACGTCCGCGTGCGGGAGATCTCCGGTGATTGCCCTCACCTTGTCGATAATTGCGTCTCCTTGTTCCTTCACCTGTTCCTGATAGCCGTCAGGCTGAGCGAAGGTCATGTCCGCGACGATAACCGGTTGCAAGTTAATGACATGCGCTACGGTTAGCAGCGTGGAAGGCTCTCTCCCGACGATTTGGATCGCTTTATCTAATGCTTTGCCGGAAGCTTTGGAGCCATCGTAAGGGACTAGGATGTGGTTGAAGATCATGACGAATTCCTCCATTTTATCTTTGTGCCGCGAAGAAAGTAAATAATCCGTTTATCGCGGCTTGGTTAGTTTCCCTCTTTTTACAGAAATTCACTCATGGATTGCCCATTTGACGGGAAAACCGATATAGTTAGAATGAGTCTGTGAGTATTTCATAAGAGGGTGGTAAGTCTTCATGGTACAACTTAAACCAAAACATACGCGGATTAAACACGATATTCCCCTAACAGGGCAAGAAAGAGTTCTGCAAGTTTTAACGCTAATTGTATTCTTGTGGGGCATTGTCTATTTGGTGGCGCAATGGACCGATCTTCCGGCTACGGTTCCAGCCCACTACAATGGCAAAGGGGAAATCGACCGTTGGGGCAGCAAGTGGGAGTTGGCGATCCTACCGGCGATCGCGATTATTTTGAGCGCTGGGTTATCGGTACTCTCCCGATTTCCTCATCTGTATAACTATCCGGTTACGATCACGGAGGAGAACGCGGTTAAGCAATATTCGCTTGCTAGGAAAATGGTGATTTGGATGAACCTCGAAATTCAGGTTCTATTTTGTTATATCGAATGGACATCCGTTCAAGCGGCTCTCGGCAAAAGCGAAGGAATGTGGATGTGGTCGATTCCGATTTTGTTGGTCGTCTTGATGGGCACGTTGGTTGTTTATATCATTCGCGCGTTCAGATCGAAGTAATCGTCGGGCTATTTATGATATGATACGGAGTGTTATTGCATTCCTTAGGCAAAGTAGGTTGATGTTCCATGCATTTACTATCCGTTGAAAATATATCGAAAAGCTATAGCGATAAAATTTTGTTCGAGGACGTTACCTTCGGCATTGAAACGGGGGATAAAGTCGGCATCATCGGCGTTAACGGGACGGGCAAATCGACGTTCCTTAAGGTCATCGCGGGATTGGAGCCCGCCGATTCGGGTAAAGTATCGATCGGCCGGTCGGTCGTTCTTCGCATGCTCGCGCAGGATCCGTCGTTCGCTCCTGAGGAGACGGCTCTTGAGCATGTGCTCGGCGGGAATTCTCCGCAATTGGAAGCCGTTCGCGACTATGCCGAGATCATGGAGGCATTGGCTCTGAATCCGGAGGACGTCCGGCTGCAGGAGCGGTTGGTTGCCGCCAATGCGCGAATGGACGAGCTAGGTGCTTGGCAACTGGAGAGCGAAGCGAAAACCGCGCTGACGAAACTAGGCATTCTGAATTATAACGACAAGGTATCGACGTTCTCCGGCGGACAACGCAAAAGGGTAGCCATGGCCGCGGCGCTGCTACAACCGTCAGATGTGCTTATCCTCGACGAGCCTACGAACCATATCGACAACGACTCCGTCGCATGGCTTGAAGGCATGCTTCAGAAGCGCAGAGGCGCGCTCCTTATGATTACGCATGATCGCTATTTCTTGGATCGGGTAAGCAATCGCGTGATCGAGCTGGATCAGGGCAGGGCTTACTTCTACGAAGCGAACTATAGCCGGTTTCTCGAGCTGAAGCTCGAGAGGGAAGAGCGGGAAGCGGCATCGGAGGCGAAGCGCCAAAATTTGCTGCGCAACGAACTGGCTTGGATTCGCCGGGGCGCGCAAGCGCGTTCCACGAAGCAGAAAGCGCGGATCGACCGCTTCGAGGCGTTGAAGGAACAAGGACCCAAGGCATCCGCGGGCAAGATGGATGTGTCCATTGCTTCTTCGAGGCTGGGCAAGAAAATTATCGAGATTGAACATCTGGTTAAACGGTTCGGCGATCGCGCGTTGATCAACGATTTAAGCTATATCGCCGTTCCTGAAGATAGAGTTGGTATCGTCGGACGCAACGGGAGCGGGAAATCTACGCTGCTGAAGCTGATTGCGGGCAAGCTTGAGCCCGATGAGGGCAGCGTGGAGCTCGGACCGACGGTGAAACTAGGATGGTTTAGCCAAGAGCACGAAGAGATGGACGAATCGCTTCGGGTCATGGAATATATCCGCGAAGGGGCAGACCAGGTTAAGACGTCGGATGGCTCCACGATATCCGCGGGTCAGATGCTGGAACGGTTTCTGTTCTCGCCTTCCATGCAGTGGACCGTCATCTCCAAGCTGTCCGGAGGAGAGAAGCGCCGGCTGCAACTGCTTCGCGTACTGCTTAATGCGCCCAATGTGCTTCTATTGGATGAGCCGACCAATGACTTGGACATCGCCACTTTGACGGTGCTGGAAGATTATTTGGATGATTTTCCGGGCGTCGTCATTACGGTATCGCATGACCGCTATTTCCTCGACCGGACGGCGGAACGGATTCTCGCTTTTGAAGGCGACGGCGTCGTTACGCACCATGTGGGCAACTACTCGGAGTATCAAGCTTTCGCGGAGCGGCAAGAGGCGTTGAAGCAGGCGGAAGCTGCCCCTGCCAAGACCGCGGCGGCTCCGGTTAAAACCGAGAGCAAAGATCGTCCGATCGTTAAGATGTCTTATAAGGATCAGAAGGATTTCGAGCAAATCGACGGTTGGATCGAGGAGACTGAAGAGGAGATTGCGACTGTCGCCAGGCAGATGGAAGAGTCGAGCAGCGACTCGATGCGGTTGCAGCAGTTAGCGGAGGAGCAGCAACGGCTGGGTGCGAAGTTGGACGGTTTGCTTGAGCGCTGGACGGAGCTCAACGAGCTGGCCGAGCTGATCGTGGCGAACAAGAGCGGTAAATTCTAACCAATAAGCCCGCCACGCGAGCTTAAATAGGCGGAAGACGGCCAAGGGAACGAAATAAGCTCGCAACGCGAGCTTAAATAGCCGTAAGACGGCCTCGGGAACGAAATAAGCCCGCCACGCGAGCTTAAATAGGCGTAGGACAGCCGCGGGAACGTAATAAGCTCGCCACGCGAGCTTAAACAGGCGGAAGTCGGCCAAGGGAACGAAATAAGCTCGCCACGCGAGCTTAAATAGCGGGAAACGCAAACAGGAGATATCCCATAGACATTACGGGATATCTCCTGTTTTTATTGAGGGCGATCAAGCCTCGGGAAAGGTAAAAGCCACCTCGTGCACGCTAAGCTTAGCGCCAAGCATAATGCCCGATCCGGGCTTCGCGGGTTGCTCGCCATGGCTCGGCTGATCTCCTGCCGGAGCTCCCTCGGGAGGCTTAGGGCGAGAATGGGCATGCGCTTGCTTAAAGGCATCGCTGTTCACCCAGCCATCGAAAGCTTCCCGGCTCGCCCAAGTAGTGCACACTTTGAGCTCATCGTGCTCTTCGCCAGCCTCGGTCAACAATTCCATGCGGACAAAACCGGGCGCATGCTGCACTCCTTTCGGATTTTTGAACCTTTCGACGATTTCTCCTACGTGGCCTGATTTGATTTTTATCGTATTGATAGCAACGATCATCATACTATCCCCTCTCGGTTATGGTTTCACCTTCTAAGTGTAACAAACTTATGGCGTAACCAGAAATCGGCAGGGGAGAGGTAGTGGTAGAAGTGGTGGGAGAGGTAGTGGGAGACAAGGATGATCCTAGGGGACGAGCGGTTAGAGTAAGCGTGCAAGAGAGGTGCAAGAGAGGTGCAAGAGTCGAGCAAGAGATTCCGCTTAACCATCTAACAGAACGCCGATGCCAAGCCTCTCCGCTTCCCGCCAATAATAAGCGGCGAGGGTCATATCGAAGGCGGCCATCCCCATCGGATTGAAGAAAATCGGCTCGGATGGGGCCGCAACCTCCAACGCCCGCTCATAAACAACGTTCCGCAAGGACACGGTATCTCGCTCGGTTAGCCCGGCTTGCGTATGAAGCTGTTCGATATCGGTATTTTCCCGACATACTTCTTGCCAATTGTCGACGACGATGGCTTTAACGGAGCGTACGTTTTGCGGCGTGTATTCGCGCAAGGAAATGTTCATGAGCAGGCTGCCGGGTAGCGGGGGTTCATCGATATAACGCTCGGTGGACGAGGTGCAGGTGAAGACGATATCGCTATGCCTGTAGACTTCCTGCCAATCTGAGGCGACAACACTCATGACCCGCCATTGCGGATCGAGGGTTGCGGGATCGATGCCCCTCACATCATGCAGTCTAATGCTGTCAACTTTGTCGCCGAACATAGCGAGGACCATCTCCAACTGTCTACGCCCGATCGGTCCCCAACCGATCATGCCGACTCTGTATCGACTCAAGCGCCTCAGCGCAAAAAATGGACGCAGCATGACAGCGCTGACCGCCGCCGTCCGAAGCTCGCTGAGCAGGCCGCTATTGAGAATCGCAACGGGAACGCCATCCGCGGGATCGTTAAGAATGATCGTGCTGTGCGCCCGGGGTTTCCCCTGTGCCACGTTGCCGGGGAAGCTAGCGATCCACTTGATACCGCTAATATCCGTACTTCCTCCAACGAACGAAGGCATGGCAATGATTCGGTTGCCCGGATGCCTGAACCGCAAGTACGGCTTGAGCGGCTGGACGACTTCGGGAGTATCCAGCAGAAGCAAGGTCGATTCGATCAGGTCGGCTAGACGCGGCCAATCGATGCCGATGTCGCGAATATGATCATTGTTTAAGTATCTCATTCCAACCTACACCCTCTATTAAGCGCCGCTAACATGCTGACGCACCCACTCCTCGTCGTATACGGTATCCAAGTACCGGTCTCCCCGGTCGGGAAGAATGGCGACGCATACGGCACCTGCCGGAATGTCGGCCTGCATGGCCTTAATGGCTGCAATAATTCCTCCCGATGAAGCGCCGGCAACGATCGACTCCGTCCGGACAAGTTCCCGGCAGCCTTCGATACATTCGCGTTCCGATACGTAGACCACCCGATCGATAAGTTCCTTCCGGCTAATAGGAGGGGATAGGGCCGCGCCTAACCCCGGGAACTGACGCGCTCCCTTTGTCCCACCGAAAATCACGCTCCCAAGAGCATCTACCGCAACGATTTGCGTATCCAAGCGACTATCCTTCAGCCTTTCCGCGCACCCCCGTATCGTCCCGCAGGAGCTGACTCCGCAAAACAAATAATCGACTCGAGGCAGCGATTCCAAAATTTCCGGCATGGTCGTATGATAGTGCGATAAATAGTTGTTCGGATTCCCGTATTGGTTCGTCCAGTAGCAATTGCCGATTTGCTGCTGCAATTGCTTGACGCGTCGAATGCGGGCAAGAAGATAATCGCCGCTAACGGGATCGGGGTGTTCCACCCTCTCGATCTCTCCGTGCAAGCAACGGATTAGCTTGAGATGCGAATCGGTCGTTCTAGGGTCGACCACGCAGATGAAGCGTAAGCCTAAGATCAGGCAGAGCTGTGCTAGGCTAACGGCCATATTGCCGGAGCTCGACTCGATAATCGTCGTGTCGTGGCGAATGTCTCCGGTGCGGATAGCTTCGCGCAAGATGAACAATGCTGGACGATCTTTAGCGCTGCCTCCGGGATTCATGAGCTCCAGCTTCCCGAATACGCTGAAAGGCGAATCCGGGAACAGCCGCCGCAGAGGAACGAGCGGAGTGCGACCTATCGTCTGGCACAAACCGTCAAGCCGATCGATGTCAAAGTCCATCAGGCGTGCAGCTCCTCTTAGTCGTAATATATTTTTTTGTGCTTTGGCACGGTGCTGTCATAAGTAACGTCCGAAGGAACGACTCGGAGGGTTTCCAGTATCCCGCCTCGAATCATGACGCCGATCTCCGGAATCCGATCAAGCAGCTCGCGCTCGATGGCTCCGTAAATAGCCGGAGCTTTGTTCCCGCTGTCGACCCTCACGGTAAGCTTGTTGGCGTGGACATGGATTCGCACGGCGGCATCGCTTAGATGACGATAGACGACGTCTTCGATATCGTAGACGCTTATTTTCTCGCCATGCTTAAGCTCCGGTCCGATCCGCCGGACAAGCGCTTGGAAGCTCATTCTCCTATGTCCGTCGACGACGATCGGACGCAAATCCCTCACGATATCGTATGTTACGTAACGCAGCGAGGGGAAAAGATCACGGGTCAGCGAAGTAAGGACGAGCACGGATTCGTTTTCGGGCAAAGGCTCATCTTCGCTGAATAGAGCCTGCACGGGAACGCCTTCGGCTTCGATTCCTTCGACGAACAAATATCTTCCGTGTTCATGAGAATAGTAAGCAATCGTACCAATCTCGATCGAGCCGTAGGTATCGGTTATATTAGCTGGCTGTACGCCCAGTCGCTCAGCGATTCTGTTCTGCCATGCGGGGGAAGCGATTTCGCCGACAAGCACCACTTTTCGGACGCCCCATGAAGCCGGATCATCCTCGCAAGCCGATAATAGACGGTCCAGAATGGAGGGCATCGTGTAGAGAATGGAGGGACGTAATGTTCTTAACCGTTCGTGATGCTGTTCGATCGGCTGCTGAAAGGCAATCGATTGGGCTTGAACCCCGATCCTCTCGAAAATTTCCAGCGCGGTGCCGGCCGCATGGCCTGTGCCCATATCGGATAATGCGATTGCTGGTTGAGTGGGCTTAAGAATTCGCTCGAATAGCGCGGATTTAAGGCGAATATAGTTTTGCTCGTCTTCGTCGGAATAGTAGATCGCTTTACGCCGAAGCGAGCTCGTTCCCGAGGTTCGGTAGCAGGTGGCGTTTATCCGGGGATCGAAGGGCTGTTCATTGTAATAGTGTCTCTCCAGCAGCTCGGACGTCAGGAGGGGGAGCTCGCTTAGCGATTGGACCGTGGTGCTATCCACGCCGTTGAGAAGCTGGCCGTACCAAGGGAAAATGTCGAGAATCCGCTCGGTCTTCCGCGATAGGCGGTGTCTATCCATAATCGATCCTCCGTTTCGGCAGCCATTGTTATTCATTTATATGTTGGGATGGAGAGCACGTTCTTCTTTTGCCCCTAGACGACAGCCCTTCCTTCTCGGAAGTAATTCCATACAGTAATCTATGAAGCAATTTCTGCACGGGAAATGGGAAGGGATGGCGGAACGGATGAACAAGCAAACCGCGGTATCGAGTAAATGGATCAAAACTAAGATGCTGGAAGGCTCTTCATCTCTGGCTGCCCATATTCCTACAACGTTGCGTCTTACGCAAAACACGCTGAATCGGATGTTAACGCGATATGGAATGGTCTACGTGAAGCCGGTATCGGGATCGTTGGGGATCGGCGTGATGCGTGTGGAACGGTCGAAGGGGAAGTGGAAAGTACAGTCGGGGCTTAAGATCAGCTCCTTTTCCACGTTCCAGAAAATGTTCCGTTGGCTTCGGTCGCAGATACGCGGAACGCCGTATTTGGTTCAGAGAGGTATCCATGTTCTGAGGCATCGGGGAAGGCCGCTCGATTTTCGGGTCATGATCCAGAAAGCGCGGTTACAAGGTTGGTTAGTAACGGGGACGGCGGCACGGGTGGCTCATCCTCGCAAGGCGGTAACGAACGGAAGCCAGGGAGGCAGCATTTTCGGCGCTAAATCTTTGCTTCGGAGGATAGCGGGCAGGAAGCAAGCTGCCAAGGCACTTAAAACTTTTAATCGCCTAGCTTACTCAACGGCTAGAAGATTCACGCTAGCTTACCCTAGAATGCGCGAACTCGGATTAGATATTGCCGTGGATACCAAGGATCGGGCTTGGATTCTCGAAGTGAATACGAAGCCGGATCCTTGTCCCTTCACCAAGCTGAACGACTCGTCCATGATTCGGAACATCGTGAAGATTGCCCGGGGTTATGGGCGAACTTATTGTTTAGAATGCAACAAGGCCAAGCGGGGTTAAGGCTTTGAAATCCAAGAAACCACGCCGCGATTCCTCCGTAGTAGTTAGGGTAAACTATTGAATAAGGGAGGAACGTTGAATGAACTGTCCGGTATGCGAAGGGTCACGTATGAGAGAAGTAGAGAAAAACGGTATTCTGATCGATGTCTGCCCATCTTGCAAGGGGGTGTGGCTCGATCGGGGTGAATTGGACAAGCTGATGGAAGACGTTAGGGAAGTTCGCCAAGATTATAATGAATGGTACTATGGGGATTCCGCTAACCATCAAGGAGCTCCAAGAGGCTCTCAATCTCCACAACAACAATACCAACCGCCGCAACAGCAATATCAACCACAACAACAGCAGCATTATCCTCAGCACGGTCATCAGGGCCATTCTTCCTATCCGAAATATAAGAAAAAGAAGAGCATGATGGATGTTTTCGGAGACTTGTTCGGCGATTGATTACTAACTTCGAGGACGGTGCTTGTCGGATTTATATAGTTAGGATCACATAAACGGAGGTTAACCGGGGACAATCCGGTTGGCTTCTTTTTTTGCGCGTGCCATTGACAACGATAATGAGAACCATTATCATTCAAGACATGGGAGTTACTTGAGAACGGTTTTCAACGGAGGATGAATGCGATCATGTCACGGTTAAACACAAATCAGTTATCCCTCGCATACGGCAGCCGGCAGATTGTGCAGGAGCTGAATTTAAGCGTGCCGGACGGTCTGATTACGGCGCTTGTAGGCGCGAACGGGTCAGGCAAATCGACGATCCTGAAGTCCATGGCTAGGATTCTTGCCCCTACTCAAGGGGGCGTTTATTTAGACGGCAAGCTGATTCATCGCCAACCGACGAAAGAAGTGGCTAAGCATCTGGCCATTTTGCCGCAAAATCCGTCATCGCCGGAAGGGTTGACGGTTCGCGAGCTCGTCTCGTTCGGGAGATACCCTCATCAGAAGGGATTCGGTAATCTGTCCGGGGAAGATAACCGGATGATCGATTGGGCTTTGCAAGCGACGGGAATGACGGAGTTCGGCACTAGGTCCGTCGACCACTTGTCCGGAGGACAACGCCAACGGGCATGGATTGCGATGGCATTGGCGCAAGGAACGGAAGTGTTATTGCTCGACGAGCCGACGACGTTCCTAGACATGGCTCACCAAATGGAAGTCATGACTTTGCTGGAGAAGCTTAATAAGGAACAGAAGCGCACGATTATCATGGTCGTGCACGATTTGAACCATGCGGCCAGATATGCGCAACATCTCGTTGCTTTGAAAGCCGGTACGGTTCTGTATGAAGGACACCCGGAGGTCGTTATGACTTCCCAGATGCTGCGAGACGTGTTCAACATCGACGCCGACATTATCCCGGATCCGCGCACCGGTGCCCCTCTATGTCTGCCTTATGGGTTGGCTGGAGAACATTCTGAGCCGACGACCCCTACCCCTGTAACTGGCGAAAGCTCCCCCGCGGAATATCGTGAGGAAAGAGTTCAAGCGATGGCTTAAGGGGCGAAGTCGACTACCGGCAATAGGTTCATTGGATTTAGGTCCGAATAAAATATGAGATCTTACAATTCACACCCTCCTCCTCCATTGTTAAAATGTAGAAAATGGAGAGGGGTGTTTTTTGTCGTGGATAAACAGAAGCTGCAGCAGAATCTTTCGGCTGTTACTAATAACGTAAACTCGGTGGTCATCGGGAAAGATCAGGTGCTGGAGCACCTTCTCATCGCGTTGCTTTCCTCAGGGCATATCATTCTGGAGGACGTGCCGGGCACGGGGAAGACGCTGCTTGCCAAGACGTTGGCCCGTTCGCTGGATTGCCAGATGCGACGGATTCAATTTACCGCCGATTTGCTTCCTTCCGATGTGACGGGCATCAACTTCTATAACCAACAGGCTAGCCGGTTTGAAATGCGGCAAGGTCCCGTATTTACGAATTTGCTGCTCGCGGATGAACTGAACCGGGCGACGCCGCGTACCCAATCTAGCCTGCTGGAGTGCATGGAGGAGCGCCAGGTGACGATTGACGGAGTCACGTATCCGCTCGAATCTCCCTTCATGGTCATCGCAACTCAGAATCCGATCGATAATCACGGTACTTTTCCTCTTCCGGAAGCCCAATTGGACCGTTTCATGATGTGCGTATCGATGGGCTATCCGACGGAAGAGGAGGAGCAGGCGATATTGCGGCGGTTTACGGCCCTTAATCCGTTAGATTCGCTCCAACCTGCCATCAGCCAGCAAGAAATCATTGAACTGCAAAGCCTTGTGCCGCAAGTATTCGTTAGCGACGAGGTGTACCGTTATTTAATAGCGATCGTATCGGCTACGCGCAATCATCCGGAAATCTCGTTCGGAGTCAGTCCAAGAGGGAGCTTGCAGCTGTTGAAGGCGGCCCAAGCCCGCGCGTTGCTGCAAGGACGGGATTTCGTGCTGCCCGATGACGTCAAATCGTTAATTAAGCCGGTGTTCGCGCATCGGATTATACTCAAGGACACTTATCGGGGCGAGACGAATCGCGCAGATCAACTCCTCGAACGCTTGGTCGCCGGCATTCCCGTTCCGACCGAAGCCGCGTTGGAGTCGAGGTAACCATGGCGGTTCTTGTCTGGGTCGTTCTAGTGATGGCCGTGCTCTATCTCCTGCAAAAGTTCTTGTATCTCGCAATCGGGCTTAAATCGATTTCTTATGATCGCATCTTTAGCTCGTCCCGTGTTTACGCAGGCGAAACGGTGTGGATGCAAGAAACCCTCTCCAATCGCAAAAGGCTACCGCTGCCGTGGCTGCGCGTGGAGTCTCAGTTACCCGCCCAGCTCGTGTTCAAGCACCGTGAGGCGGATATGTCGATCAATCGCGGGGATCAACTGCAGAACCATGCCAGCTTGTTCAGCGTCCCGTCCTATACGGAAATCGTTCGAAAGCATGAGATCGTCTGTCCGCAACGGGGAAAGTATCGGATTGCCTCTTACACGTTATCGCTTGGAGACGTGATCGGCGTGACCGGAAAGTCGATCCGACAGAGCGCGGACTGCGAGATTGTCGTCTTACCTAAGGTGAAAGAATTAAGCGACTTTCCTCTGGATGCCAGAAAATATTTGCAAAGCGTAAGAAGCATGATCAGCCCGGTTATGGAGGATCACTATTACGTTGCGGGAATCCGACCTTATAGACAGGGTGATTCCTTCCGAATGGTAAATTGGAACGCGACGGCCAAGTCCGGTGAACTTCTCGTACATAAGAGGGAGAGCATGCAGGATAATGATCTTACGATCATCTTAAACGCGGAATTGCACGATTCTATACACAACTTACGTACTACCCAAGAAATCTACGAGGATGCGGTCAGTTACGCGGCTTCTGCCGCGCAGTACATCATTTCCGGCGGCGGTAAGATCGGATTCTTGTATAACGGGACCGTCGAAGGACATTCGGGGATGATATTCCGCGTCCCGGTGAAATCCGGGGCCTCGCATATGGATAGGCTGTTGGAAGCGATGGCCGGCTTTCAACCCGTTACGACGCTTGGGCTGACGTATTTGCTAGAGCCAATTGGTAGAGGAACGGACACGCGGACTTAACTATATGCTTATCTCGGCATTCATCGATCCGAAGCAGGAACAATTGATTCGCCGGCTTCGTAGCCAAGGCAGTACGGTGCAACTCCTGCTGGTGGATAAGGGGGTGCCTAGATGAAGGGGAGTTTAACGCCTAGATCCTCCGGGATTGGAAAAATGGTATGGCGCATATTCGTAGAGTTGATGATCTGGCTCCCCTTGGTGTTGATATTTACGACCAAGATGGAAGTTCGGGACAGGGTCATTACGGTGGGGATCATTCTACTTTTTATTGCCTTGGGATTATTGGTCAATCGATTCCCCCCGCTGTGGCGAAGATTAGCTATGATTTCAATAATCATTGCTCTAATCGGACTTGGGATCGGGCAGTATACGAATCTTCTTCCTGTTTTCCTTTGGCTGGGTATCGTGCTCTGGAGAGGGCGATTCGTTACGTTGGGGCATTGGCATTACGGCCTTGCGTTCTGCGTCTGCTGCGCCGGTCTTATCGTGGGTTCGAAAGTGGGAGCTTGGGCCGATTATCGAATCGCATTCATCGTATTGGCTGTCGTGTGGGTAGTCCAATTTTTCTACGTGCTTAATAGAGGGTTGGTCGAGAACGCGGGGCTCCATAATGGTATCCTTACGAGTCCGGTCAAGAAGGCCAGCCGGAATTACTTATTGATTTTCTTAGCTATAGGCGTAGTCGTCATCGCTCTTACCGCCAGCTACGGAGAGCGTTGGCTAACGCCGAAGCAAGTGAAATGGGAGAGACCGACCGGGCAAATCGAGCAGCCTATCCCACCTCCCGAATCCATGGATATGCCGGATTGGATGAACGAGCTGGCCAAGAAACAAGGAAAGCCGTCCGTCCTGTGGGATTATGTATTCTGGGCGCTCATAGCAGCAGGGGCATACGGAGTGTTCTGGTTTGTGCGGCTCGGGTGGAAGGAAAGAAGGACCTGGCGCGAGATTATTCGGCTGATCCGGGCATGGTTCCTAAGAGAGAAGAAGGCGGAAGAGCTTCCCTACGTGGAAGAACACCGAAGCCTGCGGAAGGAAAAGAAAGAGGGGCAAAGCTTCTTCGATTCCCTCTTCCGTAGACATGGCCGAAAAGTGAATTGGGATCAGCTCAGCAATCCGGAGAAGGTTCGCCGCCTTTACGAAGAGGCGATAATGACCGGGATCGAGCAGGGCTATACGTTCCGACCCAGCGATACGCCATCCGAAACGCTGGAGGGGTTAGAAACCTGGCGGGAGGCTCTGCCGACATCCTCTAAGAAGGAGAAGAACGTCGATTATTGGAGTCGTTTCCTGCAAATTCGGAGGGTATTGCTTAAACTATACGAGAAAGCCAAGTATAGTCCTCACGAAGTCACCTCGCAGGAGGCTGAGAGCTTGAAGGAGCAGATATCGGACCGTTAAGCGGCTCCTTCTTAGGATTAGGCCAACCCGTAATCGCGGGTTGGCCTTTTGTGCCTATTAGGCAAAAAAATAGGTGGATAAATAGATAACTAACGTCAGAGTAACGCTGCTGCACAGGGTCGATACAAGAACGGCTTGGGCGGCGAATTCCGGTTCATTGCCGTACTCCAACGCGAGTGCCGCACTATTCCGCGAGGTTGGTATGGCGCTTGCGATGAAGAGCGCTTGCGCGACGATCCCATCGACATGAAATAAACTAAGAAGGGAGAACGCGAATAACGGAGCTACGAGCAGACGAATGAAGGTGCTAAGAAGCACTCTGCTCGTGTTTTTGTACAGTTTGGCTCCGGCCATCTGCGCGCCGATGGATACCAAAGCCAGCGATAGCATCCCTCCGGCCACGGTATGCAAGGGAATCTCAACCGAATCGGGAAGCGGGATATGAAGGAGATTAAACAGAATACCCGCGACGAGAGCGTACAGGATCGGCATTCTGACGAACTGGCGCAACGTTTTGGACGCTCCGATGCTGGCGGCGCTCGCGTTGAATAAGCCGAACGTGAAAGTCAGAGCGATCTCGAACAACACGACCATCATCTGCACGGACATCGCGAAGGGATCGCTATGGAAAACATATCCGTTAACCGGAATGCCGATGTTGCCGTTATTGGTCAAGATAATGCTGTTGGAGAAGCTGGCTGCGGTTGGGCGATTATGCTTCAGCATCCGGCTGATACCATTACCGAGCAAGAAGAGAATAATAAATTGCGCGATCAGTAAGCCGAAGATAATGAGCAGTAGATGCAAAGAGATACTGGCTTCATATACCGTGATGAACGTGAGTGCCGGGATGTAATAGTAGAGAATGAGCCGGGAGAAGGTTTTCATCTCGAATTGAAAGAACCTCTGCAGCACGACGCCGACTCCGATGAGAATGACGAGGGGCAATATTATTTCTTCGATAATGTGAAGGAAAACCATGAGAGTCACCCTATCCGCGTTGTGCTAAGATTTGTTTGATAGTTAGCGTTTGTCCAGGCTCCATAACCCGTCCTTGGATTCCTTGGGCCGCTAGCCTATTCGTAAAATCGCGGCCGTCTTGCCGAATGGCCGGGAAGGTATTGAAGTGGATGGGAACGACGCACTTGGCTTGCAGCCATTGCGCGGCGGTAATCGCGTCCGACGGTCCCATTGTGAACCGGTCGCCGATCGGCAAGAAGGCGAGATCGATCGGTTGACGCTCTCCAAGCCATTTCATGTCCCCGAACAAACCTGTATCTCCAGCGTAGTAGATCGTATAGTCTTCGATCGTAAGCAGAAAGCCCACCGAAACTCCCATACTCAAGCTTTCTCCAGACGTATCCGTCACGGATGAGCTATGCAAAGCGGGAGTCACGTAAACTTTGCCGAAATCGAAGTTCCATTCCCCTCCGATGTTCATGATCTCGACGTCTACACCCTGCTTCCCCATATGAAGGGCAAGCTCTTCCGCCGCGATGATGGGGGCGTTATTTTGTTTTGCAATGGCAACGGCGTCGGTGATATGATCAGTATGACCATGCGTCAGCAGGACGTAATGCGCTTGGATTTGTTCCGGTCGCGTGACGGCGACGGGATTGCCTGTCAAGAAAGGATCGAGAATAATCGAGCTTTCCCCTGTCATGATTTGGATACAAGAATGTCCGTGATAGCGAATGAGCATTTGAAATCACATCTCCCTTTGTTTATAATAAAAATATAAACGTTCGTTGAATAATAAGTTATATTTATTTCGTGGTGCTGTCAACTCTATTTTTCAATTTTTTCCTTAGGGGGTTCTTTTTGTGTTATCCGTCGAGAAGCAAATCCTCTATTTAATTTCGCGTGCGGAGAGCCTATCCGCCAAGGAGCTTATCCGGATTTACGAGGGACGCGGCATCGGCGCGCAGATCGTAAGGAACGCGTTGACGCGGCTGAAGAAGGACCGTTATGCGGAAGTAACCGCGCGTTCGATGTATGCCGCTACTGGACTCGGCCGGGAGTATGTCGCCTCGATCAACCGGAAGCCGGGGCAATACGAACGGGAATGGGACGGAACTTGGTACTTCGTTATGTTCGAAATCCCCGAGGCGGAACGCAAGAAACGGGATGGATTTCGTGCGGATCTGGTGCAGCTCGGGTATGGCGGTTTGTATAAAGGGGTTTATGCTTCTCCGTGGCAGTACACGGAGGAGGTGCTTCGCCTTGGCGAAGTTCATGAGGTGCTCCCTTATTTGTCTTTGACCAAAGGGAGTTATCTGTTTAATCCGGTTACTTCCTTGCAAGCTCAGGCCATTTGGGATTTAGACAGGGTCGAAAGATTGTACGAGGAGAAGAGGGTTTGGTTCGATAACGCCTTTATACCTTCCTTAGGCGGAGTGATGGAGTCCGATCCGGATTACGATTTGCGGCTGTTTCTTAGCTTTCTTGAGCTGGGAGACGTCCTAGCGGAATTAGGTTTGCGGGATCCGATGCTTCCTAAAGAACTGCTCCCGGACACTTGGACGAATGGGATGACCATCGCGTTGTTCAATGAGAAGTTAAGATGGATCGCCAATCAAATTCCGAATGATTCGGCCTATCGCAGGTTCGTGGTATAGCCGAATAGAGGGCCAAGGGATAGTTTCATCCAACTAAATAGTTGTGCAAAAACAAAGAAGACCCGCATCCGCGGGTCTTCTTAAATATTGCATGAAAAACGTTATTGCGGTTTAACTGCCGCTGCAACTTCAACGGCTTCTGGCTCGGTAGCTAATTTCTTGTACGATCCGTCGCTCAGGATGCGACGAGCGCCAAGATAACGCTTAGCGTAATAGCTCTCGTCCAAGGACGTGATGGTAACGCCTTTGGATGCTGCATGCGCGAAGTTGTTGTTGCCAACATAGATTCCGACATGCGAGACTCCGCTGCCACTCGTATTGAAGAATACGAGATCTCCTGCACGAAGGTCCTCTGTAGCGACCTTGGACGCTTTTTCCCAGCTGAACAAATCTCTGGAAGTACGAGGCAAATCGATACCAAGCTCATTGAATACATACCCCGTAAATCCGGAGCAATCAAATCCGCTCGTAGTCGTTCCGCCGTATTCGTAGTTGATTCCGATGAGAGGTGCAACAGCCTTGTCTAACTTGGAGTCTGCGAATGCGCTGCTTACCTGTACAGCTAAGAGTACTGCTAGGGAAAACAAAAACACTGACACTTTGCGCAAAACCGGTGACTCCTTCCAATGCCTACGAGGTTAGCTGGAGGGTTCGGTAGAAGGTTCCCCTATGGCTCCTGTGAAGCAAAGCCAATTCACCCGTATTAATGGTTCCCCCGTTTCCCGTTTGCGCGGGAACTCGGCAATTTTTGATTTCTTAGCTTTATATATTCGGTTATCGTGACGAATTTCCTGCAAATGCTAAATGAGAATTCCTTAATCTGGAGTGTAAAACTAGGAATGGATCCCCCCCTTATTGCCTATATTTATCCCGCCGATAATAACGCCAAACCCCGGTCGCGGCCTGAAAGAGGCGCAACCGGGGAATGTCCCGGGTCAATTATTGTCGAATGGGACGAGAGAAGCTTACGACTCCGTATTGCACCAAACCTCGTACTGCGAAGCGGAAGTCCACAGCTTGAGGAGAGAGCGAACGAAGTGGAAAGCTTGGTGCAGCGCTACGGCGAGAAAGCCCGACCAGAGCAATGAGACGGCCCAGGCTGTAGCGGACACTGCCAAACCAATGCCGAGCAATATGAAAGTGATTCCAAGCAGAGGGAACGCCCGGCGAAGCGCCAATCCCAGACCCTTGAAGATTCCTTCCCGCGAAACCGCTCCGAACTGCATGAATTGAAACAGCAGGTGAAGCGCCAACCCCAACGCCATCCATGCGACGGCGTAAGGCAGCAGTCCCTGGAGCCAAGCCGTTAAGGAGGGTTCTGAGAGAAACCGTTCTTTGGCAAGTGGCAGCAACCATACGGCGGGCAGTATAATTAACCCATTCTCCAGCCAGTAAAGCGCTGTGACCGGCTTCCAAACCTGACGCATTCCTTGCAATACGCGGGTCCCTTCTCCTTCCACCGCATGGTGGAAAGAGTAATAAACGCCGGCATTGAGCAGAGGAGTAAGCACCATCCGCAGGAGCAACAATCCGCCTAACATCCACAGGACTTCATTGACCAGATCTGTCTTGAGCAGGCGAAATTGGGCTTCGATAAGGAACAGATGGGCTGCGTCGGAGTTGGGGTGTTCCTCGGGATAACGCGCCAGAATGGGCGTTACGACCGAGTCGACGAACCGATATAGGAAAAATCCCCACAGCAAGCGATACAGGAATAGAAGAACCAATACATACTTATGCCGAACGGTGATGTCCCATCCCTTTTTCAATAAAAGACGCATGAATTCATCACCTCACCATACCATTGTTCCGAACAGACCCTCAATGATTTGCGTTATTCCGGTCGCGAAGCGGGAACGCTGCTCTTGGGGGACTTCGGCCTTGAGATAATTGTTGTACCTGCGGTTATCGAGAACGACGTTCAAGCTAGGATCGATTGTCGCATACACCAACGGAGTCGCGGAATGGAGCTTTAGCTGAACATGGGATTGCACGCCGTCCCACTTCTTGCGCAACATTTGGCCGTCTTGAAATTTGAGCCAGATCGAGACGGGTTGCGGACTTCCTCCATAGCGTCGTAGAAGGACGAGGCTTTCGTAACCATCGTCAATCTTGCGGGTGCTGATCGTATCGACCGCATAATCGGCCATTTCCCCCTTCTGCACGTAGGCTTGGAAGAAGTCGGCCCATTTCGTTTTCGTTACGGATTCCACGACCTTCTGAAAGTCCGAAGACGAAGGATGTTTAAACCTGTACTTCTGAAAATAAGTGCGCATAATCTTGCTCATCGTTTTGTCGCCCACTTGACGTTCTAAGGCGGAAAGCACGAGTTTGCCCCTTAAGTAGACGTTCTCGGCGTACCTGTCCGAGGAACTGAAGCCCCAGGAAGCTTGATGAAGCGGTTCCGGATGGGTCATGTAGCTGGATTCGATCGTTAAGTTGGGAACGACGCCGTAGATGCTGGCCATCAGCTTATCTTCGGTATAGGAAGTGAAACCCTCGTCCAGCCATGCCTCTTCGAATTCATTGGAAGCAACCAACCCATACCAATACTGATGGGCGATCTCATGGACAAGCGTGCGCTCCAGCTCATAACCCGGATTGTTGTTCTGCGCGGCGGCGGCGGTGACGAGCGTCGGGTATTCCATGCCCCCCGCGCCATTGCCGTTGTTCGGCGGCACTATGACCGACAGGGTGGAATAAGGGTATTCGCCGTACCACTGTCCGAGCTTGGCTAAAGCGGATTTGGCGGCATGCATGTAACGGTCTTTCAAATCTTTGTGCAAGGGGTCTAAATAAAGCTTGATACGCACGCCAGGAATACCAGGAGCAGAGAAGGAGTCTTCTACATATTCGAAGTTAGGCGAAGCGGACCAGGCGAAGTCATGGACGTCATCGGCGTAAAATTGGAGGCTTTTGCGACCTCCGGCTATAATGGGCGATTTCGTCTGAAAGCCGGTTGCCGCCACCTTGTACGTCTCGGGAACGTCGATGCGCACGCTGTAGATTCCGAAGTCCGCGAAAAACTCCGAGTTGCCATGGTACTGGTGCAAATTCCAGCCTTCGGTTGCGCGTCCTCGCATGCCGGCCGTTTCGTATACGGCTATTTTCGGAAACCATTGACCCGCCATTACGAAGTCCCCGGCCTTGCCCATACGGGCAAATACGTCCGGAAGCTTAACCGTGAATTTCATGCGTACGGTAACGGACATGCCGGGCTTGACCGGCTCGGGAAGACGGAAGGTAACGAGCGTGCGATCGCTCTTGTTGCCATCGTCCGGTTGGACATAATGAAGGCGAGGCAGCAGCGTTTCTCCCTCTTCGGTCGTCAAGGAAGTAAGCTCCATGCTCCCGTAGCTGCCCGACTTCATCTTGTCGCCTCTTAGCTGGCCTTTGGATTCTTTCATGAAGGTACTCCCAGGCGCGAAGGCATTCGGATACAGATGGAAATAAAGCTCCGAGACGGCTTTACGTCCCGGGTTTTTCCAAGTTACGGTCTGTTCACCGGCTAAGCTCCCGTTCTTCTCGTCAAGGGCAACGGAAATATGGTATTCCGTTACGCGATTGCTGAGTATGACGGCTTGCGGTTTCAGAGGCACATCAGGACCAGGCTCGGCCTTGTGATTCGCCGCGGCCGGTGTAGCCGTAACCGGCAACTCGGACAGCGAGGAAGCCGGCAAAGCATATTGATCCACCCAAGCGTCGGCAAATCCGAATCGAACAGACAATACAAGTACAGCAGCGGCAGCGACGAAAAGTAACATTCGCAGCGAACGGCGCTTAGGCATACGGATAACCCTCCCGTTGACAAGCATCTACGAGATATATATGTGGGTTGTCCGCGGATTATATCTTCGTCTAGAGAGAAAGTGGGATAAGCTTTGTGAGATTATCTCTTAGGACGATCGAAGTAGATTGGTGTCGCAGATAGAAATTTTTACGACATTTTCTTGTGCAACTTTTGTGCAAACGTTACCAAATGGGCGTTTTTAGAGAATTAAATGTCATTTCACAAGATTTTTGATCATTTTGTAGGTTAATTTTTGAATTGACAGCGTTTTATTGGCAGTAGTAATATAAAATTTGATTAAGGCAAACGCTTTCATTTCCTTATTGTATCAATAAAGCTGTGAGAACGGCTGGAGATGAGAGTCGTTTGCATTTGTTGGTCTTTTTGTGCAAACGTTTGCGTATTTAAGAAAAGCATTACGGCTTTGCAGCTTTATAGCTTGTTGAATGATAAAGACGGGGAGGCAAAAGGAATGAAGTTCGGTTTGAGAAGCAAGAAGATGTTTGCGATTCTATTATCGCTTGCTCTTGTATGGTCTTGTATCGGAGTAAATCCGAATCGGGCAGGCGCGGTTTCGTCTACGACCGCTACATTGGCTGGTAATTTGCAGTCGAAGCTGGGAGGTACGGATTGGACTCCTTCGGATACTGCGACAATCATGCAGGACATGGGCGATGGCAACTATCAATTTACGGGAAGTCTGCCTGCCGGTACTTATGAGTTCAAGGTAGCGATTAATGGAAAATGGGACGAAAACTATGGGGTTGGCAGTTATACGAATCCAGCGAAAACGGGCACAGACAATATCGTTCTCACTCTGCCCGCACCGCAGACGGTAACGTTTTATTACAACCATAATACTCACAAGATCGCGGATTCAACATATTACACTCCGATCGCGGCGAACAAGCTGCCTCGCGTAGTAGGAAGCTTGCAGACGGAGATTGGAGATCCGACGGATTGGGATCCGGGAACCGCTAGCGCGATTATGACCGATCCGGACTTCGATAATGTATACTCGGTAACCAAAACAGTTTATCAAGGCACCTATGAGTACAAGATCGTGCTTGGGAATGACTGGGCCGACCAGGCTTATCCGGGATCCAATAAATCTTTGGTTCTGCCGCAAGAGCTTCCTGTAACATTTAAATATAATAATAACGACAACAGCGTAGCAGCCGACTTCATTGTGCCTGTTGATCCTAATGCAGGGGTTCCAGTACCTGCAGGTCATCTACGGGTTCATTACAATGGCGCCTATAATGGGGTAGGCTTGTGGACGTTCAATGATGTAGATGCTTCACCTGTAACTTGGCCGATAGACGCCATTCCTTTTACATCCGCGCAAGTGGATAGCTATGGTGCTTATCTAGATTTACCGCTTAAAGCGAATGCCAAGAAAGTTGGCCTCGTCGTTGTTAATCGGACTACGCAAGCTAAAGACGGCGGAGATAAAGTGTTCGAACTGACTTCGCCGGCAATGAACGAAGTGTGGCTCCAAACGAACTCTGATGCCGTTCTTCCTTATGAGCCAGTTACGCTTGCACCGAACACCGTGCGCATTCATTACACTAGAGGCGATAAAGATTACAGTAAATTTGGCCTATGGTTGTTCGATGATGTCGCTGTGAAATCCGATCAATTAGGTAAGTGGCCGATGGCGGCAACCCCATTCGCCAATACCGATCGCTATGGGGCTTACATTGATGTTCCTTATAAAGCAGATGCGAAGAAAATTAGCTTTATTGCCGTAAAACGAGAAGGTTCTGGCGATAAAGACCGCGATACCAAAGAGTTCGCTCTGATGAGTAAATATTCGCACATCTGGATCAAACAAGGCGATGATAACGTATATATTTCTCCATACGGAGATTTGGCAACCGCTATCGTCTCCGCGGAAGTCGTGTCTCCAAGCAAAGTTCGTCTCGTCTTCACGATGACAACCGGACTCGATTCAGCGGCTCTATTGAGCGGATTAACGATTAAAGACAAAGATGGCAACCCGGTCACCGTTAATCAAGTCGCGATTCAAGATGCGACAACGGTAGTGGCGGATGCCGCCCTTAATCTAGACAAACTTCCGCTAAGCATCACCTATTCCGGCAGGACGGTGTCCGCCGCTTCCGGTTGGAGACTGCTAGACGAGTTATACGACTATCAAGGGAACGACCTTGGCGCGACGTACAACGCGGATGGGACTGCGACATTGAAGCTATGGGCTCCGTCGGCCAGCTCCGTGTCGGTGGACTTATTCGACAAGAACGATTCAACGTTGCAAATCGGCAATTTCCCTCTGACTAAAGGGGATAAAGGAGTATGGTCTAAAACCGTTACCGTAAATAAAAATAATAGCAAGGTAGACAGCAAAGGCTACTTCTATCAATTCAAAGTGACCAATGATGGCGTAACCAAAGCGGTTCTTGACCCTTATGCCAAGTCGATGGCGCAATTCACGGTGAATACGAAAGGAGAAGCGGGTCCTGACGGCGACCTGGTAGGTAAAGCGGCGATCGTCGATCTGAATGGCACGGATCCGGTAGGGTATGATTTTGCGCATATCGATGGTTACGAGAAGAGAGAAGACGCTATTATTCTGGAAGCGCATATTCGGGATTTTACGTCGGATCCTTCGATCCAAAGCGATTTGAATGCAAGATGGGGCTCCTACTCGGCCTTTATCGATAAGCTTGATTACATCAAAGCGCAGGGAGTCACCCATATTCAACTCATGCCGGTCATGGCTTGGTATTACGGGGACGAATCCAAGATGGACCAAAGGGAATTGGGTTATTCCGCTAAGGATAATGAATACAACTGGGGCTATGACCCTCACAACTATTTTTCGCCGGATGGAGCATATTCCGAGAATGCGGCCGATCCTGAGCTGAGAATTAAAGAGCTAAAGGGTTTGATCGATGCTATTCATGATAGAGGAATGGGTGTTCTTCTAGACGTTGTTTATACTCATATGGCGAAAACAGACACTTTGAACGATATCGTTCCAGACTACTATGCATGGAAAGACCCAAATGGTAATTTCATCGGAGCATTTGGAAATATGTTAGCTACGAATCATAAGATGGCGGAAAAGCTCATGGTAGATTCCGTTAAATATTGGTTCGACGAGTACAAAATCGATGGTATGCGTTGGGATATGATGGGCTACGCAACCCAGGATTCCGTGCAAAATGCCTATAACGCGGCAGCTGCCATTAATCCGAATGCGTTGTTCATCGGCGAAGGCTGGAAGGACTTCGCGGGCGACAAAGCCGATCCTTCTCTGGCCGGCCAAGGCGCAGACCAGAAATGGATGGATAAGACGGATAGCGTTGGCGTGTTCTCCGACGAGATGCGCAACGAGTTGAAATCCGGCTATCCTACGGAAGGCCAACCGAGCTTTATTACCGGTGGCGCTAGAAGCATCAGCACTATTTTCAATAACATTAAAGCTCAACCGTCCAACATTGCCGAAGATGATCCGGGCGACGTAGTTACTTATATTGAGGCTCACGACAACTTGCCGCTCTACGACGTTATCGCACAGTCGATTAAGAAAGATCCATCGGTTGCGGCTAATGATCTAGAAATCCATAAACGGGTTCGGCTTGGAAACCTATTAGTCTTAACTTCGCAGGGAACGGCATTCCTTCAATCCGGTCAAGAGTATGGACGGACGAAACAATGGAAGGCTGCCGGGGTGCCGGAACAGAAATACACGGCGTTTACCGATGTGAACGGCAATCCGTATCCTAATAATTATTTCATTCACGATTCTTATGACTCTTCCGACGCGATCAATATGTTCGACTGGACTAAGGCGACGAATGCGGCTCAGTATCCGGTTAACAGCATCACGAGTAAGTATACTTCCGGTTTGATTAAGCTAAGAAATTCGACGGATGCGTTCACGCTCGGAGATCGAAGCATGGTCAATTCCAATGTCACGCTCATCACGGCGCCGGAAATTCAGGCATCTGATCTTGTTATCGGCTATAAGAGCAAAGCGACGGACGGAACCGGGCTGTATTACGTATTCATGAATGCAGATAACGTAGAAAGAACCATTACGTTAACGGAAGATTTAACTGGCGGAACGGTCGTCGTCGATAACGACGAAGCAGGCGTTCAAGCGGTTTCTTCCCCATCCGGGTTCACTTTAACGACTACCTCTATCAAGCTTGATCCGTTATCGGCAGTCATTATTAAGAAGGATACTGCGGCAACTGTTCTAACTTCATTGGAATTAGACATGCCGAGCTATTCTCTTCCTGCCGGAAGCAAACACCAGATGACGGTGTTCGCAAGATATGACGATGGAAGTAAGAGAAACGTAACGAGCCAGGTTGCATACACATCCAGTAGACCTGGAGTTGCAAGCGTGGCGGCGAATGGTCAATTGACGGCAGCGAGCTTGGGAACGGCTAATATTACTGCGACTTACAAAGGTTTAGCGGTTAACGCTCAAGTGACCGTCACGAAAGCATTGGCCAAGCGATATATCCAATTCAATTATAGTCGTTCGGATAAGGCTTATCAGGGCTGGAATATTTGGGTTTGGAATACTGGGGTGAAGGACGATCAAATCGATTTCGCTAAAGTAGAGAATGGTATCGCCACCGTCAACATCGAAATGGCGCCAGGTGCGACGAAAATGGGCTTCATGCTTCGCAAAGGGACAAATTGGAATGATGCGAAGCAGGATATTGCCTATGACCGATTCATCGAAATTCCGGCGGATACGAACTTTGTAAAAGCAAATGTCACCAGCATGGTCGGAGAACTGGATGTATTGCCGAGTATTAGCGGCCCTGTTCTTGCTGACGGGGACGTCACCTTCTACTATCGGGACGATGCCCTGTTCAAGAATGGACAAATGAATACCATTTCGGGCGTGAAAGTCAAAGTAGGAACGACTGAATACCCGATGGTGTATGACGCTAGTAAAGAGTGGTACAGCTATACATTGAAGAACATTGCAGTCGGCGATCATGAGTACACCTTCTTGGTGTCCAAAGGAACTGCCACTGCTGAAGTCAACGATCCGTATAACCTCGTTGGCGGCAGATCGATCGTGAAATACCGCAACCCTACGATCGCTATTCAATCAGCGGTAAATCCGGGAGCTATCGCTTCCAATGAGAACGGAGTTCTTACTCTCACGGTTACGCCTTCCGAACCCGTTAGCTATAAGGAGGCTTATCTGGATCTTACTTCACTTGGCGGTTTGGCCAAGGCTAAGTTCGACACGGAACTGATGGCTCAATCTATTTCGGTGAAGGACACGATTACGGCGGGTCCGAAAAATATCACGGTAACTTTGGTCGATGTGTACGGCAATAAACATAAGCACACGGCTACTGTGAATGTTAAAGCGAGAATGTATACGAACGATAAGCTCGATTTTGATTGGGATGAAGCGCGAATTTACTTTGCTCTTACCGATCGCTTCGCGGATGGGGATCCTACCAACAATACGAACGTCGACAAAACCCATCTTGAAGCCTACCATGGCGGTGACTTCAGAGGGATGATCGACAAGCTGGATTACATTCAGGAGCTTGGAATCAACACGATCTGGATTACCCCGATCGTCGATAACATCGATTTCAACAAAGGCCTGGATTTTAACAGCAAACAATATGCCTACCATGGATACTGGGCGAAGGATTTTACTCAGATCGACGAGCACTTGGGAGATTTGGATACGTTCAAGGAACTGATCGACAAGGCGCATGATAGAGGAATTAAGATCATGGTGGACGTTGTTCTCAACCATACCGGTTATGGTTTGAAACCGGATGATGCTATTCCTAGCATTACGCAAGCCGACAAAGATCGGTTTGCCGGTATGTTGAGAACGGATGGCGTATCCTCGAATACGGATGAAATCCGTGGAGAGCTTGCCTTCCTTCCAGACTTTAAGACGGAAGAACCTGCCGTGCGCCAGAAGATCATTGATTGGCAAGCAGGCTGGTTAAACCGTGCCAAGACGTCTCGCGGAGATACCATTGATTATTTCCGGGTAGATACGGTGAAGCATGTGGAAAGCACGACATGGAAAGCGTTCAAAAATGCGTTAACGGCGATCGATCCGAAGTTTAAGCTCATCGGGGAGCAATTCGGGGCGACAATCGATAGCGATGGCGGTACGCTTCGCAATGGTCAAATGGACAGCTTGCTCGATTTCGGCTTTAAGGGCAAAGCGAAAGAGTTCGCCAACGGTAGTATTGACGCGGTGGACGCTTACTTGGCAGACCGCGAGTCTAAGTTGGATAACACGACGACGATGGGACAATTCCTGAGCAGCCACGACGAGGATGGTTTCTTGTCTAATTACGTGGACGGAAACAAAGGGAAGTTGAAAATCGCTGCTGCCTTGCAGATTACGGCTAAAGGTCAGCCGGTCATTTACTATGGCGAAGAGCTTGGTCGCTCCGGGAAAAACGCGGGCGATATGAGTAAGGGCGAGTTCAGCGAAAATCGCGGTGACATGCCGTGGGATAAGCTGACGGACGAGAAGGATCTGCACGATCATTATATGAAGCTTCTGAATATCAGAGCTAAATTCTCTAAAGTGTATTCCAAAGGAATTCGTACGAAGATTGGAGGCTCGGATGCTGAGGGCTACCTGGCCTTCAACAAACAATACGGTACGGATAATGTGATTACCGTCATTAATACAAAGACGGCTAGCAAAGACATTACGCTTACTGTTCCATTCGTTGTCGGTACGAAGATTAAGGATGAATACAGCGGCAAAACATACGTCGTATCGAACAATCAAAAGGTGACATTCAAGTTGCCGGGGATGAATGAGGGCGGAACGGTCATTCTTAGCTTCTTGGAGCGTGCTAGTAGCGATTCGTCTTCCGGTGGCAGCGGTGGTTCTGTAACAGTACCTGAACAAGCGAATACGCAAACCGTTAACGAAATGGATTTGAAAGACGGTAAGAACGGCAAGGTAGAAATTCTAATCCTTAACGGCACGCAAACGGTTCTGTTGCCGATTCAAGCGGCTGCGGCGCTCGGAAACAATAATCTGGTGCTCAGCTCCGCAAATTTGTCGGTGACTTTCCCGAACGCGGTTCTGGATTCGATCAGCAGGATGGTAACCGGAGCAGATGCAATAGGCGCTCAAATCTCCTTTGAATTTAAGCCGATTTCAGCTGAGGACGGCGATTCGTTGCTTGCGCGTGCAGGAGCGGGTAAAGTTAACTTGAAATCCGCATCTCAAGTTTACGAATTGACGTTGAACATCGTTACTAAAGACGGCAAGAAGATAGCGGTAACGAAATTCGATAAGCCGCTTACCATTAAGCTGTTAGTAACGGGCAATTTGAACAAAGACTTAATCGGGATTTACTATATCGGGGATGATGGCAAGCTCGAGTATATTGGAGGTACCCTCGAAGGTAGCTATATGACGGCGCAAATTTCCCATTTCAGCAAATATGCCGTTCTCGAGTACAACAAATCATTCGAAGATGTGAAAGCAACTTATTGGGCTTCAACAGTCATCAAAGCTCTTACGGCGAAGCAGATCGTGACCGGGATAACGGATACGAAGTTTATGCCGGAGAAGAGCATTAGCCGTGCTGAATTCGCGGCACTGTTGGTCCGTGCCCTCGGCATTAAAGCGGAAGGTGAAGCTAAATTCACCGACATCAGCAAGAGCGCTTGGTATGCTCCATATGTAGCAACGGCTACTATGCACGGCATTGTCAAAGGGGGCCAAGGCAATACGTTCAGGCCGAACGATACGATTACCCGCGAGGAAATGGCGGTCATGATCATTCGTGCGCTGGAAGTGAAGAACGGCGGTAAGGCCGCGGACGCGGCCAAATCATCAGCTTTCTCGGATCGCGCTCAAGTTAGCGCATGGGCGGTTCAATACGTCGACGCTGCCGCTCAACTTGAACTCGTAAAAGGCAGAGCGAAGAGTCAGTTCGCGCCGCAAGGCGTCATGACCCGCGCGGAAAGCGCGCAAGTCATCTACAACTTGCTGTCTAAGTAAAGAAGCGCAAAAGAGGAGGAGCAGATTTTATCTGCTCCTCCTCTTTTTATTAGGTGGTTACTGCGTTCGCGCTGGCAACTCGCTCTATAGTCCGGTAAAACCCAACTACAGCTCCAATCTATCGTGCTATTGGCACTGTAGTCCGGCAAAACCCAACTACAGCTCCAATTTACCGCGTTATCGGCGCTGCAGTCCGGTAAAACCCAACTACAGCTCCAATCTATCGTGCTATTGGCACTGTAGTCCGGCAAAACCTAACTACAGTTCTAATCTATCGCGCTTTTGGCACTGTAGTCCGGCAAAACCCAACTACAGCTCCAATTTACCGCGCTATCGGCGCTGCAGTCCGGTAAAACCCAACTACAGCTCCAATCTATCGTGCTATTGGCACTGTAGTCCGGCAAAACCCAACTACAGCTCTAATTTACCGCGTTATCGGCGCTGCAGTCCGGTAAAACCCAACTACAGCTCCAATCTATCGTGCTATTGGCACTGTAGTCCGGCAAAACCCAACTACAGCTCTAATTTACCGCGTTATCGGCGCTGCAGTCCGGTAAAACCCAACTACAGCTCCAATCTATCGTGCTATTGGCACTGTAGTCCGGCAAAACCCAACTACAGCTCTAATTTACCGCGTTATCGGCGCTGCAGTCCGGTAAAACCCAACTACAGCTCCAATCTATCGTGCTATTGGCACTGTAGTCCGGCAAAACCCAACTACAGCTCTAATTTACCGCGTTATCGGCGCTGCAGTCCGGTAAAACCCAACTACAGCTCCAATCTATCGTGCTATTGGCACTGTAGTCCGGCAAAACCCAACTACAGCTCTAATTTACCGCGCTATCGGCGCTGCAGTCCGGTAAAACCCAACTACAGCTCCAATCTATCGTGCTATTGGCACTGTAGTCCGGCAAAACCCAACTACAGCTCTAATTTACCACGCTATCGGCGTTGCAGCCCGGCAAAACCCAACTACAGCTCTAATTTACCACGCTATCGGCGTTGCAGCCCGGCAAAACCCAACTACAGCTCCAATCTTCCGTGTTGTAGGCTCGGAAGGTGCGTCTAGACGAACTCCACGACAGTCAACATCCGAAGAAGCATTTGTGCGGTTTCCGCACGTGTTGCCTTTCCGCCCGGGTTCAATTCGTCAAGCTTGTCTCCGGTCAGAATGCCGTATTGAAGACTGAAGCGAACGGCATCGTTAGCCCAAGGTGACACAGAGTTCAGATTCGCAGATGTGACGGCAGTCCCCGGCTTCAGCTCAGATCCCGTGTACAGAGCTGCCCGATACAACATTACCGCGAGTTCTTCACGCGTGACTCCATCATTGGGACGGAAATTTCCGTTATCGTTTCCTTTGATCAAACCGGCGTGATAGGCGGTAGCTACCGGGGAAGAATACCATTCACCCTTAATGTCTCGGAACGGGCTAACGTCTGTCGAGTCGATTAAGCCCAAAGCACGAACGAGCAATGCGGATACTTCTGCTCTCGTAATGGTGCTCTCTGGATCGAAGTTACCATTGCCTCGTCCCTCCACGATCCCTTTCGCAGCCAATCGTTCGGCGCTTTCCTTTGACCAGTGCTTGCTGAGGTCGGGGAACGTGACTTGGCGGTCAATGACCGCATAAGTACTTAATCCTTGCCTTCTTAACTCGGCAACGGTATGTCCATCCTTCTTCTCAAAGTGAGAAGGGACAAAGCGATATTCGCCCGAGTCCGGGTTCCACCAAATGCCCGATGCGGTTGGAGATGCGGCAACGATTCCCATATCAATCGTGCGGGCCACGTAATGCTCGAAGTTGTCGAGCTCGGCAGTTTTCTCGCTTCCGTCGCCAATCCGTACGTGGAATTCTACAGGGGTGACGAGAATGCGAGCTTGTTTCTTCTTAAGGGATTCTTCGAGCTTACCTAAGTTGTCCTTGTCGGTATTCGCAATCGATACCGTCATTTGTACTTTAGAACGATCCATCCCTTGCCGCTCGCTTAACGCAGTTACGTTCAACTCTGCAATCGGCAACGTAATGGAACCGAGCGAAGATTGAAACGTCAGCAAGGTATTCGGATTGATCGATCGAATACGCTCCATGATGGAAGCGGGGATAATAACCTTCATATCCGGCTTGTCCGTCTTTAAGACTACGAAGCCTTTCTTAACTTCATCTAAAGTAATCGATACCTTCGTGGTTGATCCGTCGGAAGACAGGACCTCGAAATTAAAGGATTCTGGCTGCGGGGCAGGGGAGATAGAGCCGCCCGAACCGCTTGGACTACCCGACTGATTACTATTGATCCGAAGGGTTGTATTAGTCGTCAAGCCTCCGTATGTGGCGGTTAAGACGGTATCCCCAACGTTTAACCCAGTGAAGATTCCCTTCGTATCAATCGTAGCTATGCTCGAATCGGCTATAGAATAGATCGCTTTGTCCGTCACATCCGAGGTCGTCTGATCGGAATTCGTGACGGTGAGCTTCGTTGATTGGGTATTTCCCTTCACCACGGAATAAGTAGTGTTCGAGAATTGAAGTCCAACGGCTTGAACGCTCGTAATTTTCCAAGTGTAGCTAGCCGGGGTCGCATCGACGTTACCGAACGCATCAATCGCTCTTACTAGTAAGACGTGATCTCCATAGGCTAGGTTATTAAGCGTCAAGGGAGACGAACATGGTAAAAACGCAGTTCCATCTAAGTTACATTCATACGTGCCGCCGTTCTTATTACTAGTAAAAGAAAATGCAGCGTTAACGCTATTCGTTAATGAATCCGGGCCTGTCACGATTGTCGTGTCCGGTAAATCAACAGTCCATGCGTACGTGGCCGGAGTAGGATCTACGTTGCCTGCCGAATCGCGCGCCCGAACGCTTAATGTATGGCTGCCATCGCTCAACCCAATAAACGTCTCAGGATTATTGCAAGCTTTATAGGCTGCTCCATCCAAACTGCATTCATACGAGACACCGTTCTCGTTGCTGCTGAACCCGAATGTAGCACTGCTGCTAACAGTAGGCGAACTAGGTCCCGTCAAGATTGTCGTATCCGGCGCAGTCGTGTCCACGGTCCAAGTGTAGGTAGCGGGAGTCGGATCCGCAACGCCGTTATACAGGATTGAGCGAACGGAGAAGGTATGGTTCCCGTCCGATAGAGAGCTATAACTTTTAGGAGAAGGACAAGCTCCATAGATAGCTGAATCTAAGCTGCATTCAAAGGAGTTGCCCGTTCCGGAGAAACTAAAAGTCGCGCTCGCGCTTGAAGCCGTGATAGTAGGCTCGGCTAGAGTCGTTTCCGGAAGCGCGTCGAAAAATTCAATGTTCGTAGTTATTTTGAGCGAGGATGCACTCGTATGGCGTTCGGCACGGAAGAGATCGAAATCATAGACTTGACCTGGGATTAATCCTAGGGTCGCGGCGTTCGTCGCATTTAAATCAATAGTGCCAGTTAAGAGGCCGTGAACACCGCCTAAATCAATCGCAAGTTTATTGTTGATAAAAATCCAAGCATCATCGTCAGAGATGAGGGTCAAAGTATCCCCCGGCCGGTAGATGAATTTGCTATGTGCTTCTATGGTGAAGTGGAAGTTACGAGAGACCCCGTACCCGTCATTGTTCTCGTTTCCCCACAACAATCCGTCGATCGGAAAGTAGCTCGGGCTATCGAATTTATAGATTCCGGGGGTAGAATCGTCGGCTAAGATCAAAGTGTCCGTCGTTGTTTTATTAAACCGAGGATCATCGTTGAACCACGAGTTGAAGGTCGAAGAGCTCGTAACAGTACCAGAATTAGTACCGCCGACATAAATCGGCTTCTTATCCGCGCCAAGAGTCGGCGACAAGATTCCGGTTTTAAGCCCGCTGTTGTAGGTCTCGAAGTCAGGATGTGTGTTGGGTGCTTTTGTGGTGAAATCACGGATCACGAGGTTCAATTGATTGCCCGAGGCCGCATTCGCGTCGTTAGGGACAAAGATGGATTGGAGACATAAAAGTAGAACAGCCAAAGCAAGCCCTGCGGATAATGGCCGATATCGATACATATAAAGGCGCCCTTTCCAAATGGAATTAGATTAATGAGATAAAACTCTTATCCTATTAATATACTATATTTGTAATTATCCGCAGAGGGTTTTTCATTTTTTGCGTCCGGCGATGTTAAGCGAGCAACTCAGTCTCTTGGCCATAGTAGTAAAGGGTCAATCGATGAAGCGCGCGGGTACAGCCGACATAGAGCAGTTTAGCATCCTGCGGGGTTAGCGCATACTGTCGTTCATTCGCGTTGGTAATGAGTACCGCGTCGAATTCGAGGCCTTTGGCCAAATAGACGGGCACGATGGTAACGCCACCGCGATATTGGGTTTGGCCTTCGCTAATCAAGTTGGCTTCGATTCCGGCTTGCACCATCTCTTCATGAAGTCGTGCGCACTCTTCGTTCGTACGCCCGATAATCGCGATCGTGTTCATGCCGCGCTCTCGGTTATCCCGAATGAAAGAGTCGATGAAAGGAATCTTCTCCTCCTCGCGTTCCAGACGGACAATATCTACGGGATCTCCGCTTCGGAATACCGGCACCGCGGGAGGCAGACCGGTCTCAGTATGAGGCAGAATCCGATTGGCGAATTCGATGATTTCCAGCGTGGAACGGTAGCTTTGCCGCAAAACGTGATACGAACGGTGTTCCTCGGCGAACAAATCCGATAGTTCCTCCCAACGTTGTACGCCACGATAGGCATGGATGCCCTGCGCCAAGTCGCCAAGAATCGTAAAGGAGGGCTCATTCATGAACGTGTTTAAGAGAGCGATCTGAAGCGGGGAAACATCTTGCGCTTCATCGACGACGACGTGATCGAAAGCGAGATTCTCGGAACCGTTGAATTTGTAGTGAATCCACACTAGCGCAGCTAGGTCTTCAGGTTGTACGAAGCCTTTTTTCAAATAGCTCTGCGTCCCCTCAAGCACTTTCTTCGGAATGCCGCCCTCATCTGCCCCTGAAGCAAATACGCTTTGATAGAAAATGAAAGCATCGGCCTTCGGAAGTTTGTTCGTGTAGGCGCGCAGCCGCTGCTTGCCCGTCTTGCTCTTGTCCTTGCGAATTTTCGGATCTCCGATCGTATTCAGCTGCATTTCAAGCCAGCGATTGATTCTCGCGGCTACCCTGTCACGGCGGGTGGCAAGCGGGTAATGGCGGTATTCTACCTCGAACCATTCGCGGATCGTGTCGGGGGATAGAATGCGTCCTTCCCAAGCTTCGAAAGGCTGCGCCTCCAGGAAGTTCTCTTCGAAACGCTTAAGTTTCTCATCAAGCAGCTCTTTAAAAGCGATAGATCCTTTGAACCGACCAGGCGTTTCATCGTCGATCGACGGTCTTGCGCCGTCCAGCGAGAACCAATGGTTGCCTTCCGATGTGTCTTTCGCTAATCTTACGTTAGCGTTAAGCCGTTCCAATGCCCATTCCACGAAGGTCGTTTGCTTGACATGTCCGACTCCGAGCTCCGGCAGAACGCCGGAAATGTAATCCAGGAACATCGTGTTCGGCGCGAAAATAATCATTCGTTCCGCTCGGATTTGCTGCTGGTATTGATAGAGCAGGAACGCCAGGCGATGCAAGGCGACCGTCGTCTTACCGGAACCTGCCGCACCTTGGATAATCAACGCCTTGTATCTTGGAGCCCTGATGATCTGATCTTGCTCCGCTTGGATCGTGGATACGATATCGCGTAATCGGTTGTCTTTCTTATCGCCGAGCTTATAAAGAAGAAACTCGTCGTTCAAGCCGATGTTATCGCCCCCGCGCTCGTAACTGTCGACGATTCTTCCTAGTTTTTTGTCCCGTATGGATAAGTTCCGTTTGCGGTAGATGTCGCCATGTATCGTCCCGTCGGGCGCATCATAGGATACCGAGGCGTCGCCTCCGGTAAACGAGTAGAATAAGCTGGCGACCGGCGCTCTCCAGTCGATGACGTAAGGTTCGCCGGTCTTCTGCAAGTCCATTCCCCGTTTGCCGATGTATAACGGTAGCGGCTCGGGTTTGCCCTCCTCCCGGAAGTCGAGCCGTCCGAAATAAGGTTCGTTGCCGAGCAGATCCAGTCTTTGCCGGCTTTCTTCCCGTTTTTCCTCGAGCAATTGTTCCGTGAAATCATGGCCACGGTATACGGGACCGATGCTGGAGCGTTGCCGTTCGATTTCCTGAAACGTATCTTGAAGTCGTTGGTTCTCTTCTTCGAAGAGGGGATTTTGCGTTTCCATAGTGCGATTGCCTCCTTGCGTTAAATATTGACTTCACCTATTGTGGCGCATTTTCGATAAAAACAATAGACTTATGTTTTCCGTTTTGTTATGATGTTGAGTACAGGATTGCCTAAAATAGGTAGAACATACGTTCTCATCTATACGCAAGCAAAAAAGAAGCGGGTAAGATCTCGGATTTGGAGATCTAGAGCCCGGTTTTTTTCATATCTATCGGCAAATTATGGAGGTTAACGATGGAAAATCAAGAGAAACCGGTTGAGAAGAAGAAGCTGTCGCTTAACGTCGTCAGCAACAAGGAGCATAAAGGATTCGGAGCGGGATCGATTGATCTGAGCCAAGTCGCCTGCGTGATCATCGACGAAGGAGAAGCCTATATCGACGTCGGCGCGATGCACGCGAAGAGCAAGATCGAGAAGGGGATCAAGTTTTCTCCCGACAAAGCTAACGTGCCTAATGGCCGTCCTGCTTGGATCGTATGGGTGGCCGTTGACCGCAACGAGAACGGATCCTACTACGCGGGCGCGACTTCTTGCGAGATGTTGATCGACACGGAAGCGAGAAGAGGCTGGAAACTGCTGCCTGATCACGTGAACCGTCTGGATGCTTCGCTCAAACGCAAATATATGCTGGATAACATCGGACCGGTGGAGAAAGAAGCGCTTCGCAAGCTGCTCGTAGAGCATAACGCGGAGTGGTGGGATCATTCTCCCCAAGCTTTGAAGGACTTGCTGGTCTAACTGATTTTAAACGATAAAGCCCCCAACCTGATCTCATCGATCGGGTGGGGGCTTCTTTCATATTATACGAACATGCGTGTATCGTTATTGCGACTGAACCGATAGATGGCAATGAGGGAGAATGCGACCGCGAATCCGAATAGGATGGCGAGGTTCAAGCCCAAGTTGCCGAAAGTTTCGCCGCTCTGCAGCTTGTTGATGGCATCCAGCAGCCAGTGCTGCGGGAGGAAGTTCGATATTTTCTGGATCGAATCCGGCATAATCTCCATCGGGAAGAAACAACCCGAGAGCATGCAAGTCGGTACGATGATCAAGTTCTGCATCGCTCCGGCACCTGCGGTACTCTTGGCGAAAGCTACCATAACGAGGGATAGCCCGACAGCCGCGAGAGCGAACAGGAGAAGAACCGGAATGAATTGCGCGTACGGAATGCCGGAATCGATGTGGAATACGTTTTTCATCATGAACAAGGTGAACACGATTTGCAGCAGCATGATGAGCACGTTAACGATTACGTTGGAGAGGACGTAGGTTCTGGCCGATATAGGCGATGTCATCAGACGAAGGAAGGTGCGGGACTCCTTCTCCTTCAGAATGAGCTCGGACAGGTTAACGGCGGAGAACAGCATGAACGTAACCAGGAATCCGATCGTTTGATAAGTCATATCTTTCTGGTTCGACGTATCCTCGATCGTCTCGGCGTTGAGTTTGAAGTTGTGCGCGCTGTATTCGGCATAAAGCTTGTCGAACGTAGCCTCATTGCCTTGCGTGCCTTTGCCGATGGCGGCAACGTTTCCGATATAATTTTGCAACATGGATTTGACGTAAGCTGTAACTTGAGCGCCTTTCACGGATACGATATCCACCTGCGCTTCTCCGTGGCTTCCCGTACGTAGGCTATCCGCAAACCCTTGCTTAAAGACCAAACCGCTATCCAATTTATTTGAGGCGATGTCGCTGCGCAGCGATTTTTCATCCGTCATCGTGATTTTAATTTGATTCAAGCCCTCGATGAACTTGATCGCGTCTTGCGTAATGACTTGATTGCCGTCGTTGTTAACGATGCCGATGCGAAGCGTGTTTCCATTGGTGCTGCCATATAGGAGCGAAGAGATCAGGATGCCGACAAGCGGCAACCCGAGATACACGAGCCAGCTGGACTTATTGCGAAATGTATTTCGCAATGTTTTGCGTATGAGCCATAGAATATCCGTCATTTTATAACGCCTCCCGTTTACGCATGATTAGAGCCGAGATGAGCAGGAAAGCCGCGGCGATGGCAACGTTGATTCCAATCGTCGGCCAAGCCCCCAAGACATCATCCGAATAAATTAAGTTCATAATCGCTTCGTTCGCCCATCTTAGCGGAGATAGATTCATTACGATTCCCATGATGCTATCCGAATCGCCTACAGGGAAATAAGCTCCTCCCACGAATGAAGCGATCTGGGTAAAGATCATGATGACCGAGCGGGATTTCTCTCCTTGAACGAGATAGCTGACTCCTAAGCCTAGGCTTACGGCCAAGAGCACTTCGGCAGTTAGGATAAGGAATACCAAGCCCATATGGTCGCCCCAGTTGGCGTGGAACGCGAATTTGCTGACCAGAATAATGATCGATACGCACAGCAGGTTAATGATCGTGCATCCGATGACTTTCCCCGCGAACAGTTCTCCTTTGCTAATGGGCGCAGCCATTAAGCGAATGGCCGTTTGGCGCGTTCTCTCGCTGCGGAATAAAAAGGAGCCCGACAAAGCGGAGTAGAGAGCGATCATCGTCGTCATGGAGATGGCGTAATAATCCATGGCGCCGGGGGTTTTATCTGGGTCTAACGAAGTCTCGTTGACGAATTCGTCGTTCGATTGAATGCTCTCCATGACTGCTTTCGCTTCGGAAGGAGCTGATTTGATCGCTGAAGCGGCTAAGTTGTAACGATCGGCGAATGCGGTTAACATGCCTTGGAGAACATTGCTTTCGATCGATTGCTTGCTGCTTCCGTAGAACTTCATCCCGTCGGACTCAAGCTCGACATAGGCCGAATACTGCCCGTCTTTAACGAGGTCCTGGCCGTTCATGCCGGCTTCGGCAGGGATGATCTTAATGCCTTGCCGTTCGATCTCTTGGGAGAAGCTTTGCCAAGATTGCGTCAATTGCGGCTCGTTCGCCGTGATCTTATAAAGTAACTGCATCTCTCCGACGATGGCGCTGCCGGAGAACACGTTCGATAACGCGGTGCCGAGAATGAGCATCAATACTATAGGGAAGGCGAGCATGAACAGCAACGTACGCCTCTCTCTCGTTGCGGATTTAATCTCTTTAAGGGCGACATTCAGGATATTCATAACGATTCGCCTCCTTAGTCGCGTAAATTCCGGCCGGTCAAGGTCAGGAATACGGTCTCCAGATTAGGTGCTTGCTCTTCGACCGAACGGATTTCGATTCCGTCCTTGATCAGCTGTTGAATGACGCGATTGAGATTGTTGATCTCGCCCTTGGAGTTGATCTTGATCGTGTTATCTTCGAGCTGCGCTGTGATGACGCCTTGGATTTGTTTCAGCGAATCGATAGAGGGCGAGTCGGTTGCTTTGATCTCGATCCAGATGTTTTTCGTATCGGTAATGATCGCTTTCAACTGCTCCTTCGTGCCGTCCGCAATGATCTTGCCATGATCGACGATGGCGATGCGAGTGCAGATTTCTTCGACCTCTTCCATATAGTGGCTCGTGTATATGATCGTGCAGCCCATCTCATTCAGCTTGCGGACCGAATTCAAGATGTAGTTACGGGATTGGGGATCGATTCCGACCGTCGGTTCATCCATGATGATAAGCTTCGGTCTATGTGCGATGGCACATGCGATGTTAAGTCGGCGTTTCATGCCACCCGAGAAGTTTTTCGGGAAGCTCTTCGCTTTGTCGCCGAGCCCGACGAAGTCGAGCGCTTCCTCCGTTCGTTCTTTTAGAAGATTTCCTCTTAGGCCGTATAGTCCGGCGAAAAAGCTCACGTTCTCGTAAGAAGTCATATTTTCGTAGATGGAAATGTCCTGGGGGACGATGCCGATGTTCATTTTGGCGAATTTGCCGTTCGTCGCGATGTTCCGACCGAGAACTTCGATATCGCCTTTGGTGCTGCGCAGCAAGGAGGAGATCATGTTGATCGTCGTGCTCTTGCCCGCTCCGTTCGAGCCGAGGAATCCGAAAATCTCTCCTTCGCGAATGTTAAGCGACATATTGTCTACGGCAATGAAATCGCCGAATTTCTTAGTCAAGTTACGGATCTCTAACACGTTCATCCGAATCACTCCATTTGTTTTTTGAATTACCGTATTGGTTATGATTGTATTGTAAAGAAAAAGGATGCCCCTATGTCAGTGCATAAGTTCACCCTTTGATATGACATTCCTCATGTTGTGCGGCATGACAAAAGTCATTAGACTCCGCGAGGCAGAAGAGTCGTCACGCTGAATCCCTTAGTACCATCCGCGATGACGGTTCCTCCCACCGAAGCGGCCCTTTCCTCCATACCGATAATGCCAAGCCCTTTAACGACTTTGTCCGCGCCGATTCCGTTATCGGTAACGACCGTTTTAACGAATTTGTTAAGCACTTGAACCTCGATATGAATGGAGGAGGACTTGCCGTATTTCAACGAGTTCGTAATCGCTTCGATGGCGTTCCCCTGTATGATTTTCCACTGGATAGGCGTAATAACGTCGATATTTCCCTCGTGGGATAACGTGACCCTCACCGTATGCTTGGCCGACAGTTCATCCGCGATGAGCCTTAACCGATTAATCCCAAGTTCTTCGGACCTAGGCTTCAAATCCTTTAACGTTAACCGGATTCTCTCCAGTCCTTCTTTAGAGATGCTTATCGCGTTATGCAGGAGTTCGGCGGCCTTGTCCGGATCGGTAGCTAGAAGCCTCTTCGAAGCTTCCATCTGGATTAGCGCCCCGGCCATCGCGTGACCGATATCGTCATGGATTTGCTGGGATAGGCGGCTTCGTTCTTCAAGCTTGATCGTATGTTCGGATTGGCGTATATATTCATTGTTGTCATCGAGGGAGCGGGTAAGCTTATGCAGTTCCTCGCGCATCTTTTCCTGTTCGGTCTTGGCCCGATGAAGCTTCTCCGTCGATTGCCATCCGAATCCGAATAGAAGCAGGCTTAGGAAGGTTGTTAATAAATAGAGAGGGATCAGCCCAGAAGAGACGAAAGGGATCGGGAGAAGCGAAGCCAGCGCGAATGAAATCTTCCTTCCGCCGAAAAGCCATGTTAGCTCATAGAGGTTGACTGGAAGCAACAAAATGAATGCCGGATTCAGAAGGTAGGCGCAGATGAACGTGAATACGGCCGAGGCGACGGACAACAAGACCTTCGGATCGCTCCGCTTGAAGATCGGAATCGCGATATTCAAGCATACGTATAACAGGCAGGCGAGCGTGAACCATGGATGGTCGGTGGAATTCAGAGTAAAGGAAACCGCGATCATATAGGCAAGCAGACCCGCCTTGTTGCCGATAATCCAAAGTTCCATTGGGGTAGCTCTCCTATTCGTCCGACATTCTCACTTCGCCCGTTAAGTAGTAGATCGCGATTTGCGTACGATGCGCAAGGCCGGTCTTGTTCAGAATGGAAGTAATATAATTGGCGATCGTTCCTTCGGAGATGAACAACTTCTTGGCGATTTCTTTATTGGATAAGCCCTTCGCGATTTGGGCCATTACATCGAGTTCGCGCTCCGTGAAAAGGCTTCGGTCTATCGAGCTATGGCTAGTATGGTTACGCGCAATTGGGGCAAGTGATGGAGGGGGCTCGTTTACGGTGCCGCTTGGAGAATTCGCGATACCCGAAATCAAGCTCGTCTTGATCTTGTCCAATACGACATCTTGCAGGACGTGATGGTCGTGGTGCACGCTCTTAATGGCATCCCGGATGCGCTCGGGGTCATTGTTCTTGAGGAGGTACCCTTTGGCCCCGGCTTTGACGGCGTCGAGAATACATTCGTCGTCATCGAACGTCGTCAGGATGAGCGGTTTGACCTTGGTCTCCGCGGTCAGAATCCGGGTTGCTTCAACGCCGTTCATGTTCGGCATCTGCACGTCCAATAGTACAACGTCGACTTCATGGGCTCGGCAGAAAGTTACCGCTTCCGCCCCGTCGGCAACCGTGCCTACGACCTCAAAATCTTCGAACGTGGTTAGAATGATTTTCATGCCTTCTCTTATGAAGGAATTGTCGTCCGCGATCAGGACTTTTATTTTCAACAGGATAGGACCTCCCCGTAACTGGAAAATGATTCCGTTTCCATCTTATCTCATTATGAATCAGCCGGGAAGAAGAGAGTAGATGCGGCTAAGGTGAAAATCAAAAAAGGACCAAGGAGTGATTATGATCCTCCTAAGCCCTGTATGTCCTATTATGAGTGACTGAGCTATACGCCCACCCAGCGACGGAATTTGTTCCACAAGGAGCGATTGTTGCCCTCGATGCCTTCTTGTCCTCCGCTAGCTCCTCCAATCGGAGCGCATGCCTCCGTCGGTTCCGTACCGGCCAAGAAAGTTTCCAGTACGGCTTGGCCCGGGCAAGTGGGGGAGGAGAGCAAGTTGGTGGCGGGATCGACATAGACGCTTACGACACCTTCCGGCATAGGGAAAACATGAGGAGGTGTTCCTTCCAGAGCCGCCTCCGTAAATTGCGCGAAGATCGGCGCCGCTCGATGGGCTTCGCTCGAAGTGATAGCTCTGCCGCGATCATAGCCGATCCAAACGGCTGTCGTAAGCTCCGGCGTATAACCGACGAACCAGGCGTCCGAATCGGTCGTACCCGTCTTTCCCGCTACCGGACGCTTCAGCATGTTCGCTACCCGATGGCCGGTGCCCCCGCGATCGAACACGCTTTCCATCAATTGCGTCGTGACGTAGGCCAGTGCGGGGGTAACCACTTGCTCTTCGCGCAGATGGGATTCGTATAACACTGTGCCATTACGGTCGCGAATGCTCGTGATGGCAATTGGATCAGCCCTGCGACCTTCGTTGGCAAAGGCGGAGAAAGCGGAAGCCATCTCGAAAGGGCTTACGGGGAAAGTGCCGAGAGCAAGTGACGGAACGGCTTTCAGAGTCGATGTAATGCCCAGCTTGCGTGCCATCGAGATGACGGCTTCCGGACCTACCTGCATGATCGTATTGACGGCATAGATGTTATCGGATGCCGCGATCGCTTGGCGCATGCCGATCTCTCCGTGGAAATAATGTCCGTTGTAGTTGCTCGGACGGTAGATCTGACGGTCGTGGTCGAAATAAAACAAGGTCGGCTCGCTGCGAAAACGGGTTGCAGGAGTAACCGCATGCTGCTCTAATGCGGAAGCGTACAGGATCGGCTTGAAGGAAGAGCCGGGTTGCCGCGTACCGGCGAACACGCGATTGAACTGGTTGCTGCGATAGTTCCTGCCTCCAACCATCGCTTTAATATAGCCATTACGGGGATCTATCGCGATCAAGGCAGTTTGCAACTCGGGGCTGCCGCCTTGAAGCCCTTTTTTGATGGCGGCTTCGGCTTTCTGCTGTACATTCGCATCAAGTGTAGTGCGAATCGTAAGGCCGCCTTCGTTCATAAGCCGCTCATCAATGCCGAGTTGCTCGATGGCGACTTTCTTCACGTAGTCCGCGAAGTAGGGAGCGGCACGTTCTTCTTCCTCCGGCAGCGGCCGTACGTTTAAGGTTTGTATTGCCGCTCGGGCCGCTTGCGCCTTGGAAAGTTGGCCTGTATCCTGCATCGCTTGCAATACTATACGCTGTCTGGCCTTCGCATCGTCAAGGTGGAGATGCGGCGAGTAATAGCGAGGTCCCTTGGGAATTCCGGCCAATAGGGCGCTTTCCGCAATGTCTAGTTCCTTGGCCGATTTGTTGAAATAGAGTCTGGAGGCGGCTTCAGCGCCGTACGCCCCGTGACCATAGTATATTTGGTTTAGATAAAGCTCCAGAATCTCGTTCTTGGAATACGTCTGCTCCAGCTTTGCGGCGTACCAAGCCTCCTTGAGCTTGCGGGTCCAAGTCCGTTCATGGGACAGATAGAGGTTGCGCGCTAATTGTTGGGTTAGCGTACTAGCCCCCTGCTGCTTCGACATATGGCGCATATCCACCCATGCCGCTCTTGCCAACCCTCGCAGATCTACTCCGGCATGTTCATAGAAACGACGATCTTCGACGGCTAGCGTAGCTTTTACGAGCCAAGGGGAAATGTCGGAGAGCTTAGCGATTTGCCTGTTGACTCCGCCTTGCAGGGAGGCGAGTAATTGACCGTTCGCGTCGACGATCTGCGTCGATTGCATCGTTGCTCCCGCGGGCAAATCGCCGAACCGGAAGAACAAGGCGCCGCCCGCCGTTAAAGTAACTAACGCAAAAAGCGTCATCCAGCCTAATCTCCGCCGAAGGTTCTCCCAGCGTGCTTTTGTTAATGGTTTCTTCGCTTGTTTTGCGTTATTCTCCATCTCGTGCCCCTCCTCTTCCGGTCGCCATGATCACTCCTAACTTCTTCTAGTATGGAAAAGGCATCCTCGGGTTATCCATCCGCCCCAAACTTTCGAATGGCTGGAAGACGGCAAACTGCAAGCGGTATAGCGTATCCATTGCGAAAATTACACAAACAAACAGCTTTAACGTGCAGTTTACAGGATTGGGTTGCAAAACTGCGCAAGTTTTATATAATACATCTAGTTTGGTACAATAAAACGGTGGCATTTTCAGTTATAGAAAGTAGGGATCGCATGTCTTCCATGGAACTGTGGTACACGGAGAAACAAACCGACAATTTCGGGATTACGATGAAAATCAAACAAACGATGGTCCACGAGCAAACGGACTTTCAAGAGCTGGCGATGATCGAAACCGAGGAGTATGGCAACATGCTCGTACTGGACGGGATGGTCATGACGACCGAGAAGGATGAATTCGTCTATCATGAGATGGTAGCTCATCCGGCTCTATTTACTCATCCGAATCCTGAGAACGTGCTTGTTGTGGGCGGCGGCGACGGAGGCGTTATTCGCGAAGTTCTTAAGCACCCGCAAGTTAAAAAAGCCGTTTTGGTCGACATCGACGGAAAAGTCATCGAGTACTCTAAAAAATATTTGCCGTCTATCGCGGGGAAATTGGAAGATCCTCGTGTCGAAGTCATCGTTAACGATGGATACATGCATATCCATGATCACAAGAATACATACGATGTGATCATGGTCGATTCCACCGAGCCGGTCGGTCCTGCTGTGAATCTGTTCACTAAAGGTTTCTACCAAGGCATCTATGACGCGTTAAAAGAAGACGGGATCTTCGTGGCGCAAACGGACAACCCTTGGTTCAAAGCGGACCTGATCCAAAGTGTTAACCGCGACGTCAAAGAAGTGTTCAGCATCGTTCGCGTGTACATCGCTAACATTCCGACTTACCCGAGCGGTCTGTGGACATTCACGATGGGCAGCAAGAAATACGATCCGCTGGCCGTGGACGAGAGCAAGATTCCTGAGCTCGACACCAAATATTACACGCCGCGCCTGCACAAGGCCGCGTTCGCGCTTCCTAAATTCGTCGAAGATTTGACGAAATAAGTCCGAATGGGCTTGCGGCGCCTGCGCTCGCGGCATCGTTCGTAACGAATTCATCTAACTTTAAAGGAGATTCACCATGCGCTTAAATCAAGCATACTCCGGCAACGTATTCATCTGCAGTTCGGATGACTATGCGGCTTCCAAAGCCGTCATCTACGGAATGCCGATGGACTACACCGTATCTTTCCGACCCGGCTCCAGATTCGGTCCGGGTAGAATCCGCGAAGCTTCCGTCGGATTGGAAGAATACAGCCCATACCTGGATCGCAGCATCGTCGATCTGGCTTACTTCGACGCGGGCGATCTTATGCTTCCTTTCGGCAATGCGGCGAAGAGCCTCGACATTATCGGAGATTTCGTCCGCGGAGTTCTGGCGGACGGCAAGATTCCGGTTGGCCTCGGCGGCGAGCATTTAGTTAGCTGGCCGGTCATTCAAGAGGTTTACAAGAAGTATCCCGATTTAGCGATTATCCATTTCGATGCCCATACCGACCTGCGCGAGGACTACGAGGGCGAGCCTCTTTCCCACTCTACGCCTTTGCGTAAAGCGGCCGAGCTAATGGGTCCGTCCAATATTTATCAATTCGGGATCCGTTCGGGCTCGAAGGAAGATTGGACTTACGCTCAGGAATCGGGCATCCACTTCCATCCGTTCGAGGTGGCCGAGCCCTTGAAGAAGGAGCTTCCTTCGCTTAAGGGACGTCCGGTCTACGTGACGATCGATATCGACGTTCTTGATCCTTCGGCGGCTCCGGGAACCGGAACGACCGAAGCGGGAGGCATCACGTCGAAGGAATTGCTCGAGGCGGTTCACGCGATCGCTCGTTCCGGCGTGAACGTCGTTGGCTTCGACCTAGTCGAAGTAGCCCCGATCTATGATCCGACGGAAATGACGCCGATAGTCGCTTCGAAGATTATTCGGGAAATGTTGCTTGGTTTCGTAAAGTAAATTTGTTAAGTTAAATAACATAGTTTTGAGCCCCTGAGCACTGCGGCAACGCTGCTGCTTGGGGTTTTTTTGGATATGTGAGGTTATCCGCTGGATTCTGTCGAAGTTTATCGAATGAAATGTAAATTTTACCCTTCATCCCGCATTCTTGTGTTACAATATCTAACACAAAAGAATTTGCACATATGGGATATGGGGTGGAAGGATGTTTGGATGGATGGGATGGAAGCAAGGGTTGCCTTTGTGGCGGTCTTTTCGGTTGAATTCGCAATTGGTCGACGATGTTGAGGATATTTTCGAAGGGATTGCCGAAACTCGCGTAGATGTGCTTAAAGATTGGACCGGAGAATGCTGGAGACATCTGGAACGATTGAGCGAACAGATAATATCAATAGAAAGCAATGTTTCCCCGAATGGAAAAACAGACAGCCGCCAAGGATATGGGGAAGTTTGGATGCGCTTATTCGAGACCACCTACTCAAGAGCTTCCGATCTTACGGAAATTTTCTTGCTGGATGCTCAAGGCACGGTGGTCCATTCGACGTATTCTTCCCACATAGGCCGTGAATACGAAGAGGGGTCTCTTATTGCCAAGGGGTTGAATTATTCCAAAGGCGATGGAGGAGCACCTCGAAATTGCTTATTCGGTCCCTATGGAGATCCGTTGACGGTTGAGATCGGTTCGCGCTCCTCGGCATTTCATGACAAGATGACGTTGTTGTTCATTCAGCCGATCATTAAGGACGGAGCCTGGTCCGGAGCGCTTTGCGCGCGCGTCCCTAACGATGTCATCGGGGATCTGATCCAGAGGGAATCCGGACATGTGTACCCGGATTCCGGAGACAATTACATTTTTATGGCCAAGCCCGGACTTAATCATCATATTGCGTTAGGAACGGCCTTGTCGCGCAGCCGGTTCGAAGATCGGACCTTCACCCACGGGGAGAACCTTAAAGACGGAGTGACGACGGATTGGGGGATCGTTTCCGTCAAGGAGCATACGGAATTGGAGCTCGTGTTCACAGATCCCGCAACGGGCGAGCTGCACCCAGGAGTGGCCAACACAATTAGAAACGGAAGCAATCTGTTCGTGAAGTTTCCCGGCTATTCGGATTATCGGCATATCCCGGTCATCGGCAAGGGGGTTACGTTTCAATTGCCGCATTGTCCCGACGTGTGGGGGATAATGTGCGAAGGCGATTTGGAAGAGGTCTACCGGATTAGGGGGATCGCTTGGCGACAGCTACTGCCCCATGCCGCACTGGTAGGTGGATTCGGGCTCGTATCCGCGATGTTGCTGTTCCTGATTGCCGGGCAAGTCTCGACCTTCTCCATCGCTTTGTGCGCATTGGCGTTTAATCTTATATTCGGCGCATTCGTCGTTAGCTCGGTACATCGGCGTACCGCCAAGAAAATCGTTAATCCTATTCGTCGAATCAATCGTTTCATTCGCATTAACGCCGAAGGGAAGGGCGATCTTACCCAAAGGTTGGATACGCGCGAATTCGACAACGATGAATCCCGCGATTTGGCCAAGTGGATTAACAACATGATCGATTCTTTGGAAGGAGTCATGCTTAAAGTGAAATTGGCGGCGGGCGACGTTTCCTCCAGTCAATTGCTTCTAAGCGAGTCGACGGTTAGCACGGCCTCTTCGACGGAGCGAGTAAGCGCCAAAGTCCACGACATGATTCGTAGCCTTCGCAGGCAGCTTAAGGATATTGACATCGCGAAGGATGTCGCAGACGAAATGCGCCAAACGCTGCATATGTTAGAGGAGAAAGCCTCGGGGCAAATAACGATCGCGCAGGGCGAGGTCGGACGTATCGGGGACAAAATGTCGGAGATTTCCGTACGCGTTGCCGATACGAACAAGACGATTCGCGTCTTTATGGATACGGCTAACGAAATCCGCGACGTACTGAATGTCATAGAAGAGATTTCCTCCCAGACGAATCTACTTGCGCTTAATGCGGCTATTGAAGCGGCGCGAGTCGGGGAGCATGGCAAAGGCTTCGCTGTCGTGGCTAGCGAGATTCGTAAGCTTGCCGATATGACGCGCAAATCTACGGAAGAGGTTCACGGCTTCGTGGAGAAAATATCGTTGCATGCGCATGAAGCGTATTCTTCGATAACCGAAGGCACGAAGGTCGTGTCTGAAGGAACCGCGTTGGTCGCGGCCGCGACGGAAACGCTCAGCGATGCGAAAGCGGACGACTCTCTTAAGACCCAGGTCATTGACGAGGTCGTCGTTCTAATGGAGAAGGTGGCGGACGTCAGTATCGAGAACCGCGCGATTTCTAAGGAAGTGGAAGGCCAAGTTCAAGAGCTTCTGACGGACATCGTCAACGTTCGGCATACTTCGGATCATGTTGAAGCTATTACTGCCTTTATGCAGCAGCTTGTAGGCCAATTCCGATTGACGGAAGTGCGGAAAAGGTAAGATTCGGGGCTTGAATCATTCTATAACTATTTGAATTGACTGGACGATCTGTATATAGTATTAACAAGAGTAAAGGGATTTGGGAGAGGAAACAATGCCGGACAAAAGGAGCGTAACCGTCGGCTTTCATAGTCGGCAAGAGGGCGAAGCGCAACGGTTCGACCTGCAGGGGGAATTGTACCGGCTGCAAACCGGATGGACGCTAGTGTACCGGGAACCGCCGGACGAGAATGGCGTCGAATCGGCCAACACCCTGTTTATCCATCCGCGGGAATTGCGGCTCAGGCGACGAGGATCGATTTTCGTCGAATTGAGTTTTCGCCAAGGCGAGTCGTTGCCGGGGAGGATGGAGACGCCCTATGGCCCGCAAGAGGTGAACGCTTCGACTTCGGATCTGGTTATCGATATCTCGGAGTCCGGTGGCGTCATTGAATGGAAATATGACTTGCTTATGCAAGATCAGACGGTCGGTAGCTTTCACATCCGACTCGATATTCGGGAGGTACAAGCAGGATGAGCGTATTAGAACAATTACAAGCAGCTGTTAAAGAAGCGCTTGCCGACGCGGCGCTGGAAGCGGGGCTCGTGTCATCTAAGGATGAATTGCCGACAATCGTTTTGGAAGTGCCGAAGGACAAATCGCACGGAGATCTGGCAACGAACCTTGCGATGCAATTGACGAAGATCGCCAAGAAAAATCCTAGGCAGATCGCGGAAGCGATCATAGAGAAATTGGGTTCCGGCCGCGCTTCCATTCAATCCGCGGAAATCGCGGGACCGGGTTTTATTAATTTCCGGTTGGACAAGAGTTACCTTCACCCGATCGTCGGTGAAGTGCTTACGCAGGGAAGCAAATACGGAGCAGTAAACTCCGGACAAGGGAAGAAAGTCCAAGTCGAGTTCGTTAGCGCGAACCCTACGGGCAGTCTTCACCTTGGTCATGCCCGTGGCGCCGCGGTAGGCGATGCGCTCTGCAACGTGATGTCGGCAGCCGGTTATGACGTGACGCGGGAGTACTATATTAACGATGCCGGCAACCAGGTGAACAATCTGGCCCGTTCGATCGAGGCTCGCTATCGCCAAGCTCTAGGTCAAGCGGCGGAGATGCCGGAAGATGGCTACCACGGCGAGGATATCGTCGGATTTGCCAAGGAATTGGCAGCGGAGGAAGGGGATCGCCTGCTTTCGTTGGGGGACGAGGAACGCTTCGACTATTTCCGTACGTACGGGCTCGAGAAAGAATTGGCTAAAATCAAACGCGATCTGGCGCGCTTCGGTGTTCAGTTCGACGAATGGTATAGCGAGACATCCCTTTACGAGAACGACAAAGTGACCGAGGTTCTGGCTGCTCTCAGAGCACAAGGCCACGTCTACGAGGAAGAAGGGGCCGTATGGCTCGAATCGACTACCTTCGGGGACGACAAGAATCGGGTTCTTGTCAAGAACGACGGGAGCTATACGTACTTGACGCCGGATGCCGCTTATCACATGGATAAGTATAAGCGCGGTTATGATCAAATGATTAATATATGGGGAGCGGATCATCACGGCTATATTCCCCGCATGAAAGCGGCGATGGCTGCGTTAGGCAATGATCCGGATAAACTGACGGTGCTTATTGCACAGATGGTAAGCTTGTTCCAGAACGGCGAGAAAGTGAAGATGTCCAAGCGTACCGGTAAAGCCGTTACGATGGAGGATCTCATGGACGAAGTCGGCGTGGACGCCATCCGTTATTTCTTCACGATGCGTAGCATGGATTCCCATCTGGATTTCGATATGGATCTTGCGGTATCGAAATCGAACGAGAACCCCGTATTCTACGTACAATATGCCCATGCCCGCATTTGCAGCATCTTCCGCCAAGCGGAAGAGCAAGGGATCGCGATCGTTCCTTGGCAGGACGCGGCGATCGGCAGATTGGATACGGAGCAAGAATATGATCTATTGAGGAAGATCGGCGAACTTCCCGAGACGGTTGCGGAAGCAGCGAGGATCTATGCTCCGCACACGATGATCCGTTACGTATACGAGTTGGCTTCCCAGTTCCATAGCTATTACAAAGCGGAACGGGTTATTACGGAAGACGCGGAACAGAGCCAAGCCCGTCTCCAGTTGCTTTCGGCGATCAAGATCACTATCTCCAATGCGTTGGCTTTGGTCGGAGTGTCCGCGCCGGACAAAATGTAAACCGTCTGCTTTTGATCACGGTGATAGACAGATTAGAGATTGTCAGCCGCTTTAATCATACGTACGACGTTCAGCTCCCCGGCCATCCGGGGAGTTTTGCTATTGCGCAAAGGTTTGGCGGATTGCTTAATAATCGATTTGATTTGCCCTGGCGTCAGTCCGGGTTTCAGCGCTAACAATAGCGCGATCGCGCCCGTGACATGCGAAGTCGCCATAGAAGTTCCGCTCATCTCGCGATGCTTGCCTCTTAGCCAGGCGGACGCGATGCGCTCTCCAGGAGCGTAAATATCGATGAGGTTGCTTCGATTGGTGAATTTGGCGATACGGCTTTGCTGATTGGTTGCGCCAACCGCGATCGAAGAGTGATAACGAGCGGGATAGTCGATTTCTCCTACTTGCCCGTCATTGCCGGAGGACGCGACGATTAATACGCCGGAACGGTAAGCGTTATTGACGGCATTCAGCAACGATTTGCTTTTAGTTTTCATCCCGAAGCTCATATTCACGACGTCCATTTGATTACGAATGCACCATTCGATGCCGAGAATGATGTCTGATACGTAAGCCGTGCCGTTATGGTCGAACGCTTTGACCGGGTAGATCAGTGCGCGCGGAGCGACGCCGATCATCCCTTGGAGCTCGTTGGCCGCGGCGATCGTACCGGAGATATGAGTACCATGGCCATTATCGTCTTGCGGTATCGCCATCCGGTGAAGCAGATTGATGCCTCTTTCCAAGGAGTGGCGCAAGTCGGGATGGCTGAAATCGACCCCTGTATCGATTACGCCTACTTTGACCCGATAACCCGTTGTACGACTCCATACTTGGGGTGCTTGAATGTGTCTGACGCCCCAAGGTATACCTTTGTCAGTGACGAGTGCCCCTCCTTGCAAAGCATGGACGCTGATTGGACAATCTTCCTCCCAGCTCACATCTCCTTTCATAGAGGTGGGAAAACGCTTTGCTTCAAGAGCTTCCATAGGAAAGGATACTCCTTGGATGATGCCCAACCGCCTGACTTCCTGAAACTTATCGTTTGGAGAAAGAGAATTTTGCGATGGCAGGGCATGGAGGAACCGCGCATAGTCGTCGGAATCGGAGAAACGGAGAATTCCCCGTCGTCCAAGTTTCTCTGTAGAGCAGGGGGGATAGTGGAGCCCATCCACGATTTGGCTTGCGTCCAATGCGTCTTCCCTCCCGGACGAGTGTGCAGATAAAGCTGGCGTTTCTCTCAGCTCGACTTTTCTGCCGTGTTCTCTACTGTATGAACGGGGTTCGACAAAAGCTTGGGAATGTGGCCTTTTTTGGCAGGAAATAGGCGGCGTCCCGTGTCATTTCTGAACCGCCGACATACGATGAATGGAGAGTTTCCCGGTGAGACTCTTGGTCATGCCGGTTCCTCCGCCCGCGGAGTGGCCGGGAAGGATACAGTCGAAAAGCGAAGGTGCTGTCCGCTAGGGACGCGCCTTCGCTTTTTCGAGGATAGGGGTAAAGGAAATAAAATAAAATCATGAAAAGTCCGTTCCTGCGACTTGCATTTTTATACGAAATACGGTTTACTAAAGGTTGACAAATCAACGTGAAGGTATAATACCGGTTCACATACAGAGAGGATGGAAGTCACGTGAGCGCCGACTACGTGCTGAAACTCGACTCCGAGAAAATTCGTGAGATGCCGATGGTTGACCTGGCATATGAATTGCTGAAGACAGCCAACACCCCGTTTTACTATCGCGATCTGATGATGGAAATTGCTAAGATGCGCGGTCTTACAGAAAGCCAAGTAACAGACGTGATTGCCCAACTTTATACGGAGATCAACATCGATGGCCGCTTTGCATGCGTAGGCGGTAATGTTTGGGGCCTTAAGCGCTGGTATCCGGTTGAACGTTCCGATGATCCGATGAATGGCGGAGCCAAACGTCCTCGCATCATTAATGATGATGACGATGAGGATGATGACGATCTGTACGGCGAGGATGAAGACAACACCTCGACGGATGACGAAACCTACGATCTCTTCGACGAAGAGCGCGAGGAAGTGTTCGAAGAAGGCGAAGAAGCGGCCGAAGCCGATGAAGAAGTTCTCATCGAAGAGGACGAAGATTCCGAGATCGAGGAAGACCTTGACGCGAAAGACGATGACGAGGAAGACGACTTCGATGAAGAAGAAGATGACGATTTAGGCGATGACGACGAGGACGACAACGATAAATAACCCGTTGCCGAATCGTGATAGATCATCCCGAAATTGGCCGAGCCGTTTTACTTGACACCGCCGATTCGAGACGTTAAACTTATGCTTGGGCTTTAGAAGTGAGTATTTCCATAGCATAGGAATTTAAAAAGTGCCCCCATTTATTGGGTGACACTTTTTTCTTTTTGTCCCCTGTTTTCATGGGGCTACAACGCAAAATGGGTAACATAATGAGGATGCCTTAAGGGCATTTGGTGGGAGGTTTCGCACAGGGTGACCAAATACATTTTCGTAACAGGCGGTGTCGTATCATCGCTCGGTAAAGGGATTACAGCTGCATCGCTAGGAAGGTTGCTTAAGAATCGCGGATTAAAGGTAACCATTCAGAAATTTGATCCGTATATCAATGTTGACCCAGGGACGATGAGCCCGTATCAACACGGTGAAGTGTTCGTCACGGATGACGGCGCGGAGACGGATTTGGACTTAGGGCATTACGAGCGGTTTATCGATATTAATCTGTCGAAGAACAGCAACGTAACGACTGGTAAAATTTACTCAACCGTCATTAGCAAAGAGCGTCGCGGAGAATATCTGGGCGGCACGGTGCAAGTTATTCCGCATATTACCAACGAGATTAAAGACCGTGTATTCCGTGCGGGCAAAGAAGCCGGATCGGACGTAGTCATCACGGAAATCGGCGGTACGGTCGGTGACATCGAGAGCTTGCCGTTCTTGGAAGCGATTCGTCAAATTAAGAGCGATATCGGCCGCGATAACGTTATGTATATCCACGTTACGCTTATTCCTTACATTAAAGCTGCCGGCGAAGTAAAAACAAAGCCGACTCAGCATAGCGTTAAAGAGTTGCGCAGCATTGGGATTCAACCGAACATGATCGTGTGCCGTACGGAATATCCATTGGCGGACGACCTGAAACGCAAAATCGCGTTGTTCTGCGATATCGATGCTAACGCGGTCATCGAATGCCGCGATGCTTCAACGCTTTACGAAGTTCCGCTTAACCTTCGCGAGCAGGGCTTGGACGATTATGTCGTCAAGCATTTGAACCTGTCAGTCGGCGCGCCGGATATGACTCAGTGGGAAGCACTCGTTAACCGCGTGAAGTCGCTTAAGAAAACAACGGAAATTGCCATAGTCGGCAAGTACGTTGCATTACACGACGCTTACCTTAGTATCGTTGAATCGCTAGCGCATGCGGGTATCGATGCGGATGCGGAAGTGAATATCCGTTGGGTCAACGCAGAGGAAATTACGCCTAGCAATGTGGGCGAGCTTCTCGGTGGCGTTCAAGGGATTCTCGTTCCGGGAGGATTCGGCGATCGTGGGATCGAAGGTAAGATCACGGCGATCCGCTATGCACGCGAGAACGGTACGCCATTCTTCGGCATTTGCTTAGGTATGCAAGTCGCTGTTATTGAGTATGCTCGCAGCATGGCTGGAATGGATGGCGCGAACAGCTCCGAGATCCATCCGGCTACTCCATATCCGGTTATCGATCTTCTGCCGGAGCAGAAGGATATCGAAGATTTGGGCGGCACGATGAGACTTGGCTTGTATCCTTGCAAGTTGGTTCCTGGCAGCCTGGCGGCGCAATGTTACGGGGACGAGCTCGTTTACGAGCGCCATCGTCACCGGTATGAGTTCAATAACGAATATCGCGAGCGCATCGAGTCGGCAGGATTACTCATCTCCGGAACTTCGCCGGATGGACGACTGGTGGAGATGATCGAGCTTCCCGACCATCCATGGTTCTTGGCGGTACAATTCCATCCGGAATTTACTTCCCGTCCGAACCGTCCGCAACCGTTGTTCAGGGAGTTCGTCAAAGCGGCTCTTCGCCATTCCGAAGCTTAATTTATTTTCATTTATTATATGGAACGTGCCGCCCGGCTGCGAAAGCTCGGGCGGTTCTTCTTTTATTGAGAGTTGCAATGAAATAGGAGGAACATGGGATTTCCCTTTTTATTTATGCACCTTCATAATTTTTACATGGAAAGAGAAGGAATTTAAGGCTCGGGTCACGAATAAGGCTACAATAGTTATTCGGGGGGATGAGTTCTTGGAGAAGAAGAGATTGTTGATTGTAGATGACCAAGTCGGGATCCGTATATTATTACTCGAAGTATTCGCAACCGAAGGTTATGATACTTTTCAAGCGGCGAATGGAAGGACGGCTTTGGAAATCGTTAGGAACCACCGCCCGGATCTAGTACTGCTTGATATGAAGATACCGGGGATGGACGGCCTGGAAATTCTTAAGCAGATCAAGGAATACGACCGCAGCATCAAGGTCATCATGATGACCGCATATGGCGAGCTAGACATGATTAAAGAAGCGACCGATTTGGGCGCTCTCATGCATTTTACGAAGCCTTTCGATATCGATGAGATGAGATTGGCGGTTAATATGCAGATGGGAGAAGGTTCAGCGTCCCGATCCGCGACCGGATCTTAACGACGAGGTTGCGAGTGGATGGGTTGCTTTGGAAACATTCGTTCGGTTTACTTCACAAACTCATTTTGTGTTATAATAACGCAGTATGTATGAAACGTGAGAAATCGAATGAAAACCGCAGGAGGAATTGTACATTATGCCATTAGTATCGATGACTGAGTTTTTACCGCAAGCCAAAGCTGGTAAGTACGCGATTGGCCAATTCAACATGAACAACCTGGAATTTGCTCAAGCGATCACGGATGCGGCGATTGAGGAAAATTCACCATTTATCTTCGGAGTTAGCGAAGGCGCTTTGAAGTACATGGGTATGGAATATACGGTAGCAATCGCTAAAGCGGCTGCTGAGAAATCCGGTCTTCCAATTGCATTGCACTTAGATCACGGCAGCAATTTCGATATCGCTATGAAATGTATCCGTGCTGGTTTCTCTTCCGTTATGTTCGACGGTTCGCACCACTCTTTCGAAGATAACATCCGTTTGACTAAAGAAGTCGTTAAAGCCGCTCATGCAATGGGCGTATCCGTTGAAGGCGAGCTGGGAACAATCGGCGGCGTCGAAGACGATCTTAGCGTGGACGAAGCAGATGCTAAACTTGCTAAACCAGAAGAAGCAATCCGTTTCTATGAAGAAACTGGCGTAGATTGCCTGGCGATCGCAGTAGGTACTGCTCATGGTATGTACAAAGGCGAAGTGAAAATCCACTTCGATATCATTAAAGAAGTTGTTTCCAAAATACCGGTTCCGATTGTTCTTCACGGTGGATCCGGCGTTCCTGACGATATGATTCGCGAAGCGATTCAATCCGGCGCCGGCAAAATCAACGTAAACACGGAAAACCAAGTTGCTTGCACGGCCGCTATTCGCGAAGTGCTTGCAAAAGACGCTCATGTAATCGATCCTCGTAAATACTTGACGCCTGCTCGCAACGCAATGAAAGCAGTCGTTCAAGAGAAAATCCGTTTGTTCGGAAGCAGCAACAAGGCTTAATTTCTACAATTATTATTGTACCAGATGCGGGAAAACGTCTTTAAGGCGTTTTCCCGTTCCTTCATGTGTCGGTGATTTTCATCGACAACAACACGAGGAGGAAGACCGTATTGGATAAATTGATGGTCCGGGGAGGCCGACCGCTTAGAGGTACGGTCGGAATCAGCGGCGCGAAGAATAGCGCTGTCGCTCTTATTCCCGCAGCAATACTGGCAGAATCGGAAGTGAGGCTGGACAACCTTCCTCAACTCAGCGATGTGGCGGTTTATGCGGAATTGTTAGAGGAGCTTGGGGGCAAAGTATCTTGGCAGGATGACGTGATGTCTATCGATCCATCCGCTATGAGATCGGTTCCAATGCCTAATGGAAGAGTTAAGCTTCTTAGAGCATCCTATTATTTGATGGGGGCTTTGTTAGGAAGGTTCGGCGAAGCGACGATCGGCTTGCCGGGCGGTTGCAATTTCGAACCGCGACCGATAGATCAGCATATTAAAGGGTTTGAAGCATTGGGAGCGGAAGTGACCAATGACCACGGATCCATTCGGATCAGAGCGAAAGAATTGCGCGGCGCCAAAATTTATTTGGATGTCGCTAGCGTTGGAGCCACGATTAATATTATGTTGGCGGCTTCCAGGGCCAAAGGATTAACGTTGATCGAGAATGCGGCGAAAGAGCCGGAGATTATCGACGTAGCTACGTTGCTGAATGCAATGGGAGCCAAAATTAAAGGTGCCGGTACGGAAACTATCCGTATTGAAGGCGTTCAGGAAATGCATGGGTGCAGGCACTCTATCATTCCCGATCGCATACAAGCTGGAACATACATGATTGCCGCCGCGGCGACACGTGGCGACGTCCTTATCGATAATATTATTCCTAAGCATTTAGAAGCCATGACCGCGAAGTTGCAGGAAATGGGCGTACACGTCTATGAGATGGATGAAGCAATACGGGTGGTTGGACAATCCCTGTATGAAGCGGTAGACGTTAAAGCGTTGGTGTATCCCGGCTTCGCCACCGATCTGCAATCGCCGATGACCAGCTTGCTTACGCAAGCCCGCGGTGTAAGCGTGTTGTCTGATTACGTGTACAACAACCGGTTCAAGCATGTGCCGGAGCTTGCGCGCATGGGCGCGCAAATTCGGGTAGAAGGCCGTTCTGCCATCATTGAGGGCGGACCGCTTAATGCCGCTAAAGTACGAGCCGCCGATCTGCGTGCGGGAGCTGCGCTGGTCGTAGCCGCGCTTACGGTTGAAGAGGGCACTACGGAAATTAGCGGTGTTGAATATATCGACCGCGGATATGAAAAGCTGGTTATGCAGCTGAGTAACTTGGGCGCGGAAGTTTGGCGGCAAGGGTAATAAGCAAATAGTTGATTTCTGAGCAAAAGTGGGGATTCTATTGACCGATTTAATGATGGCTGATCTGGAAGGTCTCAAGCTAACCGAGCTGTATAAGTTAGCTAAGCAGCACCAGATTAATAACTACGCCCAGATGAAGAAGAAGGAACTGATTATCGCGATCTTGCGAGCGCAAGCGGAGCGAAGCGGTCTGATGTTCATGGAAGGCGTTCTAGAAGTGTTGCCGGAAGGTTTCGGATTTCTACGTCCGATTAACTACCTTCCAAGCGCTGAGGATATTTACATCTCGGCCTCGCAGATTCGCAAATTCGATCTGCGGACAGGAGATCTCGTTTCCGGTAAATGTAGGGCACCTAAAGAAAGCGAGCGCTACTTCGGATTGCTGCAAGTAAATGCCGTGAATGGCGTCACTCCGGAAACTGCCGCCGAACGTCTACATTTTCCCGCTCTTACCCCGCTGTATCCGCAGAAGAAGATCAAGCTCGAAACGTCTCCCTCTCATCTGTCCACTCGAATTATGGATCTCGTAGCTCCCGTCGGATTGGGTCAACGCGGTTTGATCGTTGCCCAGCCTAAGGCGGGGAAAACGTTGCTGTTGAAAGAGATCGCGAATAGTATTTCGATTAACCATCCGGAAATCGACCTATTCGTTCTGCTGATCGATGAGCGTCCGGAGGAAGTAACGGATATGCAGCGCTCGGTCAAAGGAGAAGTTATCGCTTCTACTTTCGACGAGGTTCCCGAGAATCATATTAAGGTAGCGGAGTTAGTGCTGGAACGCGCGTTACGACTTGTGGAGCACAAGCGAGACGTCGTTATTCTGCTGGATAGTATCACAAGGCTTGCGAGAGCTTACAATTTGGTCGTTCCACCGTCCGGGCGTACGTTATCCGGGGGGATTGATCCTGCCGCATTCCATCGTCCGAAGCGGTTTTTCGGTTCTGCGCGTAACATCGAGGAGGGCGGCAGCTTAACGATTCTGGCGACCGCGCTCGTGGAAACGGGTTCGCGTATGGACGATATTATTTATGAAGAGTTTAAGGGTACGGGCAATATGGAGCTCCATCTCGATCGCAAGCTATCGGAGCGTCGGATTTTCCCTGCTTTGGACATCAGGCGTTCGGGAACGAGACGGGAAGAGATGTTGCTTGATAAAGAAGCGCTCGATAAGCTATGGGCGATCCGTAAGAGCATGAACGATTCCATGGAATACGTGGAAGGCTTCCTTAAGAAGCTCTCGAATACGAAAACAAATCAAGAATTCCTGGATATGCTGGACACAAGCGGGGGCCCGAGTTCGCCTAGCCCATCGCCCTCAAGTTCCAGCGGAGGACGTCGCTCACCGCGAAACAGTTCCTCTTAAAGCAGGATTGTTAGGAGGGCTTAGCCCATGCATCTAGTGTACGCAGACGAGCACGGCAACGTATTCGACCATCCGGAGCTCTATGGGATTGCCAGAAGCGGCAATGATCTCGTAGAACTGCTCGAGGATGAGCTTATTCCTCTGCCTGCCGGGGCAACTTTAGTCGGTCTTCCCTATACCCGTCCGATCGGCATGGATCCGGCGAGTGGGAAGATGCAATTGCTTCCCGGCGCTTATCAAGCAGTGGGAGCTTTGTTGCCGCAAGGTTTTACGCGTTATTACGTTCCCGGCTATTCCAAGACGGACAAAACGCAAAAATTTCCGTTGTTCGGGTATACGGCAGTCGTATGGAAAGACGGCGGTTTCTATGTAGCCGCTAGCCAGAGCGATGATCCGGAACCGTGGAATCCTGAAAATTGCGATCGCGCCGAACTTGAGATTCAAGTGGATCGCCTTCTGCAGGCCTACCCGGACAATAGGTTGTATAAGCATCTGTCCCACTGTGCTTTGGGATACGAGTGTTTAACGGCATCCAATACGTTCTTGCAGCGTCTCGAAGGAGCGGTTCCGGTCTCGTTTTCCTGCAATGCCGGTTGTTACGGTTGCATTTCGGAGCAACCTGACGACAGCGGATTCGTCGCGCCGCAAACTCGCTTGAAGTTTAAGCCGGAGGTCGACGAAGTCGTGCAAATCATGTTGGAGCACTTGAAATTGCCAGACTCGATTATCAGCTTCGGGCAAGGGTGCGAGGGCGAACCTTCAACGCAAGCGAAAACGATCGTTGAAGCGATGAAACGCGTTCGCGAGCAAACTTCGTTAGGTTACATTAACATCAATACGAATGCGGGCTTGTCGGATCATATGAGGGCGATAACCGATGCCGGGTTGAATCTCATGCGAGTGAGTACGATAAGCGCGATCGACGAGCATTATAACGCTTATTACAAGCCTCGCGGATATACGTTGAAGAACGTGGAGAAGTCCTTGAAGTACGCGACGGACAAAGGCGTGTATACTTCCATCAATTATTTGATTTTTCCTGGAGTAACGGATCGCGAGGAAGAGATCGAAGCCATGATCGGTTTCGCTCGGAGAACCGGATTGAAATTGATTCAGATGCGCAACTTGAATATCGATCCCGACGCCTATCTATCTCTGATTCCTCCGGCGCAAGGAGAAATCTATGGGATGAAAGCGTTGCTCGATATTTATCGGCAAGAACTGCCGGATGTGGTTATCGGTTCTTATACGCATGTGCCTCCGAAGCCGGCTACTTAATATTGGAACGGTCGATAACATTTTCCGTCGCGAAAAGGCTCAATCTTGCTTGCCACGCAATTACAGGCGTGCTATAATCCCATCATGTGTCTAATACTCTGAATCCGCATGTGATTCAGGGCAGAAAGAGGTGAACCCTTTGAAACCATCCATTCATCCGCAATACAATGTGATTACGGCATCTTGCGCATGCGGAAACACTTTCGAAACAGGTTCGATCAAATCGAATCTTAAAGTAGAGATCTGTTCGGCTTGCCACCCGTTCTACACAGGTAAGCAGAAGTTTATCGATGCAGGCGGTCGCGTAGACAAGTTCAAGAAAAAATACGGAATTTAATTTCAAATCGCCGTATAGAGATAAGCCTCCTTTGAAATCCTACGGGATAAAAGGGAGGTTTTTTTCATGCAAATGAAATGGAAAACAATGACGTTGATGGCATTGGTAATATGCGTTCTATGGGCTACGCCGGGCTGTGGTAAACAAACCACTAATGGGATGAAGGCGCAGAATTACAAAAATGATGGTTATCTTGGAAGGGCGAACAGTAATCCGCAGCTTCCTGGCCATCACATCGTGACCAATTACAACACGGACAACCGAACGATGCGTGAGGCCATTCGCAAAGTACCGGGCGTTGCCGACTCCAGTATTACGTTTAACGGAGCCGATGCCTACGTGACTATTAAGCTCACTCCCGGCCTGCAAGCCCGAGAAATCCCTACGGTCGAACAACAAGTGGCTACCGTTCTTCGGTTTAATTACCCTAGGTATACCATTCATGTCAAATCAATGAAGTAAAGCGACAGTAAAATTTGTGGAAACTGTTTCCGTAGGTTGCACTTCCCTTCGCGATTCGCTATACTTAGCTTTGCCGTGCTAGACGGGGAGGTAGCGGTGCCCTGTAACTCGCAATCCGCTCCAGCGAGGTTGAATTCCTGTTTTAGGTTTTGTGATGCAGGTTCCGGTAAGTTTCGTGCCGTGTTGACGGCAGGGTCCTCCGCGAGGGACGGCCATGAACCCGGTCAGGTCCGGAAGGAAGCAGCCATAAGTGGTTTAGTTCTTGTGCTGGAGGGTAGCTCGGCTCGAGCGACACACTCTTATACGGCTGGATCACAATTATCGAAATCAGGTGCACGGTCCTAATAAGTTAATTCTCAAATGAACGATTCAAGAAGCATCCCGGCTAATCGGCCGAGATGCTTCTTTTGTTATCCCGGTTTCCTATAAAATACTTCTACTGTCATAGGTCCAAAGGAGGGAAATAAGCTCAAATACCGAATATTTACAAATGAACTGGCTCGTTGACCGGAGGTGATTACGAATGGAAGACGAACGGGCGGTACTTGGAGGACGCAAACGAATTGATGCGCATCTGACGAAACGGGAGAAGTATATTCGACAATTTGCGCAACGGTTTTTGTCATTGGAAGGCATTGGTGTGCTAATAATGGATTCGGAATTTCGCATCGTGGAAATCAGCGAAGTCATCTGCTCCATCTTCGGGTGCAAACGAACTGACATCATGGAACAATCCGTGGAGAAATGGTTCGATTCGCTTTCTTTACATCCTAAGCCGTTTGATCGCAGCTTGTTGGAGGGCGGCGTTTTTCGGAACCGCGTATTGAATTGGAAACGGGATGCGAACAATTATAAGTTGATGTTGGACGGTGGGGTGTTACAGCATAACGAAGCCATCACGGGTGCCTTTGTTCTCTTCCAGGATGTGTCTCATTTCATGAGTCTAGAAGAACAGGTTAGGCGATCCGATCGATTGAAAACCATCGGTCAGATCGCAGCGGGTACGGCCCATGAGATTCGCAATCCCTTAACGGCGATGAAGGGCTTCATGCAACTGCTTGAGAAAAGCCTTTCGGAACGAGGGATGAGCAAGGAACAGGATTATGTCGGGATCATGCTCTCCGAGATAGAGAGGGTTAATGATTTGGTTAGCGAATTTCTGCTGCTCAGCAAGCCTAAAGAAATCAAGCGGGCCCCGATAAGAATCGGACATGTGCTTCAAGAAATTATGCCTATGATCCGGAATGAAGCTTTGCTCCATAAAGTGACCGTTCTTTATCATCCGAAATCGGAGCTGTCTGCTATATTGGCGGACAAAGAGCAGCTAAAGCAAGTGTTCTTGAACTTGGGGAAAAATGCGATCGAAGCGATGACCGGAGGAGGGACATTAATAATTAGCGAGCGCCATTACCCCCATGAACCCGACAAAATTGCAGTAGATATAAGTGATACAGGCCCGGGAATTGCACCAGATGCTTTAGAGAAAGTGTTCGATCCCTTTTTTACGACTAAGCCGCAAGGTACAGGGCTGGGATTGTCGATATGCCAGCGGATCGTTCACGACCTGGGAGGCAACATCGAAGTTGCGTCCGATGAAACGGGTACGAAGTTTACCGTTTGGATCCCTTACGCTTCGGAGTAATTAAGAAATAGCAGCTGGCGGTGGAGTGCCGTCTGCCGATGATGTATAATGAATGAAACGGCAAGCTGACGGGAGCGACAAGCAATGGCACATCTTGCTTTGTACCGGGCCTGGCGTCCCCAGACGTTCAAGGACATGGTCGGGCAACAACATATCGTTCAAACTCTACAAAACGCAATCCGCGAAAATCGTCTATCCCACGCGTATTTGTTTAGCGGCCCGAGAGGGACGGGTAAAACAAGCGCAGCAAAAATATTGGCGAAAGCCGTTAACTGCGAGCATGGTCCGGCACCGGAGCCTTGCAATGAGTGCTCGCAATGCGAGCGAATTACTAGCGGATCGGTTATGGATGTTGTAGAGATTGATGCGGCGTCCAATCGAGGCGTTGAAGAAATTCGGGATATCCGAGACAAAGTGAAATACTCGCCGACGGAAGTGCGGCGTAAAGTGTATATTATCGATGAAGTGCACATGTTGACTACGGAAGCGTTCAATGCGCTGCTCAAGACTTTGGAAGAGCCCCCGGGTCACGTCATGTTCGTTTTGGCGACGACCGAACCCCATAAGCTGCCTCCGACGATTATCTCACGCTGTCAAAGGTTTGATTTCCGCAGGGTATCATTAGAGGAACAAGCGGGACGCCTTCGTGAGATTTGCGCGGAGGAACGGATCCAGGCGGAGGAAGAAGCGCTGCATTATATCGCTCGCTTATCTGATGGCGGGATGCGCGATGCGCTAAGTTTACTGGATCAGATCTCGTCTTTTACCGGCGGACAGGTGAGCTTGGATCAGGCGATCGAAGCGACCGGAGGTTTGCCTTCCGAGCAATTCTCAAGGCTGGCGATCGCGATCAGGGACAACGATGCATCTAAAGTTCTGCTCGAGATTGACGAGATGATGAGATCCGGTAAGAGTGCCGACAAATGTTTGGAGCAGCTCATGTATTACTTCCGTGATTTGCTGCTGGCACAACTGGCGCCGGATGCGGGAGACTCTTCAGGGAGAATAGCGAGCCCGGGCGAATTGAAGGAAATGACTAGCGGATTTTCTCGGGAGCGGTTATTTGCTATCATAGATTTGTTAAATCGCTATCAGGGCGAAATGAAGTATGCGGCACACCCGCAAACGATGTTTGAAATCGCACTGCTGAAGCTCTGCTCGGATCAACCGGGTGTTTCATCTTCGTCGAGCGCGACGGCGCAAGCCGATTCGAGCGTTGGCCGAGGCGAACTCGGACAATTAAAGCAACAAGTGGCATCATTGGAGAAGAGGCTTGGGGCGCTGGCGAGCGGAGGCAATGCGGTTACGGCTATGGCGGGATCTCCACCGTCCGGACAAAGCGGGGGAAGCGCCCGCGTAGTCTCGGGTGGCGGCGCTGCTTCTAGTACGCCGAGGCCTTCGACGGTCCCGCGAGCTAAGTTGAATGCTTTCGTGGATGCCCACTCTTCAGCCGCTCAATCGTTGGGGAAATGGCCGCAAATTCTTCAACGAGTCAAGGAAGAACGCGTTACCGTCCATGCTTGGCTAGTGGATGGCGAGCCGGTCTCTTACGATGATAATGCGCTCCTCGTCGCATTCCGGAATACGATCCATCGCGAAACGACGGAGAGGCCCGCCAACAAGGGGGTTATCGAAGGGGTGCTGACTTCCCTGTTCGGTCAAACGACTCAGTTGGTCACCATCATGCAGAAGGAATGGCAAGAAGCTGTAGCGGAAAGCGCTGGACAGTCCAAGGTTAACGCTGTAGGCGAGGAGTTGCTTCTCGTACCGGAAGATGAAGGCGAAGAAAAAAGCGAGCCATGGGTGGACGAAGCAGTTCGTTTGTTCGGAGAGCAATTAGTAACGATTAAAGATGACTAACTTATTGGGAGGCTATATCAATGAATAATATGAATCAAATGATGAAACAAGTTAAGAAAATGCAAGAGCAAATGCTTAAAGCTCAAGAAGAGCTTGGAACTAAGACGATCGAAGGAACTGCCGGCGGCGGCGTCGTAACCGTATCGGTGAATGGTCACAAAAAATTGCTCGACATCAAGATCAAGCCGGAAGCTGTCGATCCGGAAGATGTCGAGATGCTGCAGGATCTCGTGTTGACGGCAGTAAACGATGCGCTGACCAAAGCGGATGAACTGGCGAATCAGGATATGGGCAAGTATACCGGAGGCATGAAAATTCCCGGGTTGTTCTAAACCGAAAATCGAAGATTAGAGGAGACGGGAGCCTTTGTTTTATCCAGAACCGATTGCTAAGCTGATCGACTCCTTCTCCCGCCTTCCAGGCATTGGACCAAAGACGGCTGCCAGGCTGGCTTTTTACGTCTTGCGAATGAAGGAAGAAGACGTGATCGATTTCGCCAAGGCGCTTGTTAACGTCAAGAGAAACCTGACTTACTGTTCGATTTGCTGCAATATTACAGATACGGACCCTTGCCGGATTTGTTCCGATAAGTCGAGAGACGTGTCTGTCATCTGCGTCGTCCAGGAACCTAAGGATCTGGTTGCCATGGAGCGAACCCGTGAATACAGCGGGCATTATCACGTTCTTAATGGCGCGATTTCCCCGATGGACGGACTTGGCCCGGATGATATCCGGATTGCCGAATTGGTTCGGAGGCTTGGAGATGAGCGGGTGCAAGAGCTTATACTGGCTACGAACCCGAACATAGAAGGTGAAGCGACCGCGATGTACCTTTCGCGATTAGTGAAGCCGTTCGGCATTAAAGTTACCCGAATCGCGCATGGTTTGCCGGTTGGCGGAGATTTGGAATACGCGGATGAAGTTACGATCTCCAAAGCGTTGGAAGGTCGTAGAGAGCTGTACTAATGTATGAATCATGCACACAGGGCGCCTTCGGGCGTCTTTTTTTATTTTCTGGCATCCTAACCGTTCTAAGAGAATTGCTAAGGGTATAGACATAGTAATGGGTTGTCCTTCGGGGCGGTACCGTCAGACGCGGGAGGGATAGTCGTGCATAGCAAGGGGAAGCGCGAATGGATCTCGGTGCAATCGGTGGAACGTCAGAGGCTCATTGCGGATATACGGTTAGCAGAGCAGGAATGGAAGCTCGCCGACTGGAGGTTTCATTATGCATTAGGCGAAGATCATGTGGATTATGCGATTTACTGTCTCGAAGCTGCGGAGAAAAAACTGGGAATGTTGATTAAGGAAGCCAAAAGACTATGGAGCAGCAGCTCGGAGCAGGGGCAACAACAGGGAGGGGAAGGGGTAGGATGAAAACATTCTGGCTTATCCTTCTTGTGGGCTCCGCCGTATCGCTCGGACTGGTTCTATTGAAGCGGAGTACTCCCAAAGGCTGGCTTATGCGGTTCTGCGTGCATTTGGTTATGGCGGCAATGGCATTATATGCGCTTAACTTCTCGGGCTGGGGAGCGGGAGGATATGTTCCGCTTAATCCCTTTACAATTGGAGCGGTTGCAATGCTTGGGTTGCCGGGAGTGGGTCTCGTATTAGGTTTGCAATGGATTGTTCTTGCATGAAACGGCCTGCCTCAGCGGGTGTTTTGTGTATTCCTGAGGATAAGGAAAAAGGTAGTTGAATGAGCGAAGGCGGGGGTGGAGAAAGTAAGTTCATCGGATTAGAAAAAAAGCTTTCGACAAGTGTTGACGTATCGCGCTTTAATATGGTACATTATATCTCGCGCCTCTTGGACAGTCGAAATGACGAACGAGGACATCGAGAACTGGTAGAAATTACCTGTTGCAAAGATGATGGTTGCTGTGGTATATTATAAAAGTCGCCGTTAGCGCGGACGACAACGAAATACGAAACAAATTGTTCTTTGAAAACTGAACATCGAGCGTAAGAAACAAACAATCGTCAGAAGATGGCTTCGGCCGTCGGAAGACAAACCAGCAATACAGATTGAGCCTCAAAGGCTCTTTAATAAGAAGCTTCGGCTTCACTATTATGGAGAGTTTGATCCTGGCTCAGGACGAACGCTGGCGGCGTGCCTAATACATGCAAGTCGAACGAATCTCTG
>NZ_JAKRWM010000015.1 GCF_022352055.1 Cohnella mopanensis
AGCAAACCCAGCAAACCCAGCAAACCCAGCAAACCCAGCAAACCCTTAGTAACAAATAATAAATGGAAATGTACAGTTATTTCTTTGTGATGAAACAGCCACCATGAAATAAATGGAAATGTACAGTTAATTCATTCATTTTGATCTTGGATTGAATTAAATGTTATTAAATAGATGTAGATTTACAGTTATTTCGATAATTGCGCTAGTTTGCGCTTGAAATAAATGTACCTATACAGTTATTTCTTATCGAGATCGCACAAGCACCAACAGCAGCACCAACAGCAGCACCAACAGCAGCACCAACAGCAGCACCAACAGCAGCACCAACAGCAGCACCAACAGCAGCACCAACAGCAGCACCAACAGCAGCACCAACAGCAGCACCAACAGCAGCACCAACAGCAGCACCAACAGCAGCACCAACAGCAGCACCAACAGCAGCACCAACAGCAGCACCAACAGCAGCACCAACAGCAGCACCAACAGCAGCACCAACAGCAGCACCAACAGCAGCACCAACAGCAGCACCAACAGCAGCACCAACAGCAGCACCAACAGCAGCACCAACAGCAGCACCAACAGCAGCACCAACAGCAGCACCAACAGCAGCACCAACAGCAGCACCAACAGCAGCACCAACAGCAGCACCAACAGCAGCACCAACAGCAGCACCAACAGCAGCACCAACAGCAGCACCAACAGCAGCACCAACAGCAGCACCAACAGCAGCACCAACAGCAGCACCAACAGCAGCACCAACAGCAGCACCAACAGCAGCACCAACAGCAGCACCAACAGCAGCACCAACAGCAGCACCAACAGCAGCACCAACAGCAGCACCAACAGCAGCACCAACAGCAGCACCAACAGCAGCACCAACAGCAGCACCAACAGCAGCACCAACAGCAGCACCAACAGCAGCACCAACAGCAGCACCAACAGCAGCACCAACAGCAGCACCAACAGCAGCACCAACAGCAGCACCAACAGCAGCACCAACAGCAGCACCAACAGCAGCACCAACAGCAGCACCAACAGCAGCACCAACAGCAGCACCAACAGCAGCACCAACAGCAGCAGCAACAGCAACAGCAACAGCAGCACCAACAGCAGCAGCACCAACAGCAGCACCAACAGCAGCACCAACAGCAACAGCAACAGCAACAGCAACAGCAACAGCAACAGCAACAGCAACAGCAACAGCAGCACCAACAGCAAGTAGCAGTACTAAACTACTTCCATTCCGCGAATCCTTTTGCTAACTTATAGCGGATTGCTCGTTTACCATTTGCGCCGAAAATGGGTTTCAGCCAACCTTTTACGCTTAAGACACCTAAATGTTTTACTGCAGTGCGATGGTCGATGTGTAGATGTCGGGTTACATCTATTGGGCGAATTGGACGAGCTAGGCGAAAAGTTAGTCGGATAATTTCTAACTCCGCTAGGCTCATTAAATCAGTGTTCGTGTCATTTCCGATGTTGGAACTAATATAAAGACGTAACAAGGTAAGGCATAATTCTGGGCGGTTTGCTACATCGTCATAAGCAAAAGAGATGACACGGAAACCCATAGCTTGATTGAATAATTCACGATTTAATTCACGACAGTAACCATCTCTATCTAAATCGCGAACGTGTTTGGAGTAGCTTTTTATTTCAATGAGTAGGCTGATCGGCCCTGGAGGCTTCCATGCGAAATCAGCGAAATAGGATCTGCCACGCCAATCCATAATCTCGAATTCCGGGTGTAAATCATCCAAATTGCCTTTAAGAACCCACCAAACGTTTTGCAAAAATAGCTTCTCGCCGTGAAAATTGCGGCTAATCAGTCGTCCTCTCCGTTCACCTGATCTTTGCCCGATATGGGCTTGCATAAACTTCTCGTATGCTTGTTCAAAATCGATCATAAAAACCTCCTTAGAATTATCGTGATAAACCACCAACAACCAAACCACCAACAACAACCATCCATCCTGATAAACCGACGCACCCCCAACGGCATTGTAGGTTGAAAAAGCCTGTGTTAAAAATCCTGGGCCGAATGGAGCTTGGGTTGAGTGAACTGTGTTGAAAATCCTGAGCCGAATGGAGCACGGGTTGAAAGCGACATTCACGCAAAAAAAGAACGCCCTCATCCCATAGAGCGGGACAAGGACGTTCTTCGTCTCTTAGTTGACAGTATATTCGGAAAATAAAAGTTTGAATAGTCCTAAACAGATGAACACATGAACTCTTGGCGTTGCCTTTAAATATCTAGCCTACTTCTCAATCCACCCTTACCCCTTAACAGCGCCGGCGGTTAAGCCCTTCATGAACGTTCTGGAGCCCAGAATGAACAAGATCAGCACGGGTACGGTAGTCATCGCGAGGGCGGCCATACGGGCGGCGTAGTCGGTGCGATGGACCATTCCGAGATTGGAGATGAAGAGCGGCAACGTGAACCAATCCGATTTGTTGATCGTGACCAAGGGAAGCAAGTAGTTGTTCCATGACCACAAGAACACCATCGTCGCCATCGTCGCCAGACCCGGCTTAATGATCGGAAGGACGATGCGGAGCAAGATGCCCGGTTCCGAGCAGCCGTCGATTCGCGCGCATTCGAGCAGATCGTTCGGAACGGCATCCCGCATGAATTGGATCATGAAGAACGCGCCGAACGGGAAGGCCATCCAGACGAAGATGATCGGCCAAAGCGTGTTACCTACGCCGATGTGACGCATTTCGATAATATAGCCGATCAATCCGACCTGCGTCGGCACCATCATCGTAAGGATAACGAATATCTGCAGAAAATTTCGGCCGCGAAATTTGAACTTGGCGATCGCGTATCCGATCAACGTGCTAGTGAATAGCGCGAGCGCGACGGAAGTAATCGACACGACCAAGCTATTACCGTATACCCGCAAGAAGTCGGATTTAAATACCGTTTTCAAATTCTCGAACAAATAGTCGCTAGGAAGAAGCGGAATTCCTTTGAACAAATCCTCGTTGAAATACGTACTCATGACGATCATCATGTAAAAAGGAAACAGCGACAGGATCGAGATTAGGATAAGGCAAACCCACATCAATTTTTTCATCGCTTATCCTCCTTTTGCGCGCTGAGGCGGTAGCTGATGATGGAGAAAAAGACGATCAATACGAACAAAGTATAAGCGATTGCCGAAGCATATCCGAAGCGCGTATTGGAAATGAACGATTCGTCCACGAATTTCCATATGACAGTAAGCGCCGTATTGTCGGGTCCGCCGACTTGCACCGATCCGGACCAACCGCCGTACAGCAGCTTAGGTTCATCGAACAATTGAAGGCCGTTTATGACTGACGTGACGATCAAAAATACGGAGATGTTTCTGAGCAACGGCATCGTGATGTGACGGAAAGTATGGAACCCCGTCGAGCCATCGACTTTGGCCGCTTCGTATACGTCTTGCGGCACAGCAGTCATGCCTGCCATGAAAATGACCATGAAATAACCGAGATTGCGCCAAACGACCATCAAGGCAATGACCGCACGCGATGTCCAAGGATCTTGGAGCCAATAAAAGCCTTCCTGCATCAAACCTAGCTTCACGAAAATGAGGTTGATCAAGCCGGTTTGCCAATCGAATAAATATGAGAAAATAAAACCGATGGCGACCGGAGTCGTAATGTAAGGCAGAACGTTAACCGTTTGAAAAAACTTTCTTCCTCTCGTTAATTGGAAGGTCCAGTAGGCGAGAAGCAGGCCTAGAATCAGCGTGATCGGAATGAACATCGCCATCATGATCAACGTGTTCCAGAGCGATTTGTAGAACAAAGGATCTTTCGTTAATAAATCGACATAGTTGCGTAAGCCGACAAACGTTTTTTCGCCGATTCCGTTCCAGTCGCTTAAGCTCAAATAGAAGGAATAGAGTACAGGGTACAGTTGGAACGCCGCGTAAGAAAGAATGAAAGGCAAAGCGAAAAGGTAGGGCCACATGCGTGGCCCCCATTTCCGTTTGCGGGATGCGGCGGAAGACGTTTGAAGTGTGCGTTCCGAATTCACGTTCATCCCTCGTTTATGCAAGTTTTTATTTCACTGTAGCTTCGGTTGCTTTGTTCTTCACTTCGGTGATGAACTTCTGCAACGCGGCGTCCGCGGTGATGGAAGTGTCCTTGGTCCACAATGGATAAAGCGCATTGAACACGCTGTCGACGACGGAGTCATACTTCGATTGCGCTTCGCCCTTCATGTCGGGAACGATGTTCTCCATGAAGTATTTCGCGAGATTTTGTCCGCCGAAGAACTCATCGTACGCTCCTGGAGCTTCGATCAGAGCTTTTTCGTTCTCGTAGAACGCTTTGGAGCTGGTCATGTTACCGAAAGTTTTGAAGTTGTAGGCCGATCCTTCATCGGACAAATAAGCGAATTGCATGAATGCCCAAGCGGCTTCTTTAACTTTGCTGTCTTTGTAAATTCCGATTGCGGTACCGCCACGCGTAAATCCGCCTTCCGGCGCTTTCACGAGACCCCATTTTCCGCTGCCTTCAGGGTCGTTAGCAGAAATGTGCCATTTCGGTCCCCATGGTCCCATCGGGTAGAACATGAATTGGCCTTTCGCCATCGACGCGGACCATGCCGGAGTCCAAAGCTCATTCTTGCCGAGAATGCCTGCGTCTCTCATTTTGAAGAGCGTTTCAAGCGGTTTTTGAAGTTTGGACGTTAAGTCCACATCAGTTCCGTTAACATAGGAGTTGAAGTTTTGACCGCGAAGAACGATATAAGCATCGCCCAATCCCGGGAACATCAACACTTTGCCGCCGCTTTTCTCTTTCAACTCTTGGCCTTTAGCAATAAAAGCATCCCAAGAGGAGATCAGCTTCTCGAGCTCGGCAGGATCGTCCGTGCCCCAGTATTCCTTGGCGAGGTCGCGGCGGTATGCGAAGCCGGCAGGCGTAATCGCTTGGTCGATCGCGATCAATTCGCCTTTGGAGTTTTGCAGGTAAGGAACCGTGTAATCGAGCACGGAGCTTTTGTCGAAGTTGTAAGGAGCGCCTTCTAGGTTATCCAGCACGCCAAGATCGAACAATTTGCCGCGGTAAGCGGATTCTCCAAGGATGATGTCAGGCACGTCGGAACCGGAAGCGATACCGCTTTGCAGCTTCTGCAAGTAATCGTTCGGGTTAACGACGGTAACTTCAACCTTGATGTTCGGATATTTTTTGTTGAATTCAGGAATCATGCCTTTTTGGAACGTTTCATCCCAATCCCATACTTTGACTGTACCGCTTAGGTCGTTCGGGTTGGCACTTGCCGCTTGGCTAGCGCTAGGGCTGGCTCCCGCGCTTGTCGTTGCCGACGGCGCTGCATTATTATTGTTGCTGCCGCACGCTGCGAGCGATACGGTTAGCAAGGAAAGCGAGGCGAGCATAGTCGCCCATTTTTTGACTCCGATTGTCTTCATTCTAGTAACCCCTCCTGTATATCTTGTGGAAAACGCTTACCTTGTTTATGTTAACAGCGAGGGTTAAACGAGAAAACGAGAGTAAGCGGCTATTTTGTATAAAATCCGGCGATCCGATTTATTCGTTCGACTTCAATGGGAGCCTGATTCGAATAAGCGTGCCTTGTCCATCAAGGCGGTCGATTTCGACCCCGTAAGGCGAGCCGTAGTGGAATTGGATACGTTCGCGGATGTTGCTTAAGCCGATTCCGCGGGTTCGTTCTGGCTCGGAAAGCGATAGGTGGCGTATTTCCTCATTGTTGTTTTCGTCCATGCCGACCCCGTTATCTTCGACTTCCAATATCAATTGATTATGAGCTTCATAGGCTCTGATCGTAATTCGCCCATCTTCGCGATCGGAAGGAAATAACCCGTGCAGAATCGCATTTTCGACAAGAGGCTGCAGGAGCATCCGGGGAACTTGGGAATCCCATAGTTGTTCCTCCGCCTGCCACTCGATGCGGAACCGGTCCGGATAGCGGGTTTGTTGGATGATAACGTACTTATCTACGATTCGGCGTTCTTCACTAAGCGTCGCGAACTCGGCCCCGTCCCCGGTTTTGATCGTATCCTGAAGAATGGCGATTAAAGCTTGGGTCATCTCGGCAGCTTGAACATTTCGCCCCGCATGCGACAAGTAAATTATCGTATTCAGAGTGTTATACAGGAAATGAGGATTGATCTGGGCCATGAGTAGGTCGATCTGCATTTTACGTCTCATGTCCTGATCGCGAATGGAAGATTCGATATGGGATTTCAAGTCGTGCACCATCCGGTTAAAGCCTGCCCCCAATATTTCCAGCTCATCTCCGCTATGGATGGACACGCTCGTATTAAGATCGCCCACGGCGACCCGTTTCATCGCTTTGGTCAACCGGGACAGCGGCTTCGTTAAGCTTAGAATAATCGGCAACATGACAATTAGGCTAAGTACGATAGCGGACAAAATGATCAGGATGTAAAAATAGAAAACGCGATTGATTTTCTCGAACAGCCTGTCTTTCGACAGAAGCGCGACTTGTTTCCAGCCTTGGTTCATGGAGGCGTCGGACAAAGCGATCCATCTCGCGTCTTCCCGATAGGTCCCGTCCGATGAGGAAACGGCATTCATAAATGCGTTGTCATCCGCGGAGAGGTCGGAATGGCTTTCGTATAACGTATCGCCCGATCCCGTGGATAGCTGGATTTGTTCGAAATCCCCGGCGCTTTGAAGGAACGAATTGTCGATCTCCGAGTAAGCGATATCCAATACCAAATAGCTGTACGGGGAAATGTTATCTCCGATCGGTCGGTATTTCAGAATGTAACTGAATACTTGGCGATTGCTGCCGATATAGAAAAATTGATGAGGGACAGAGAAGCCGCTGCGCTCCTCCATTCGGCTAACGAACCAATCCTGTTTCATGTATTCGGCGAAATAATCCTCGTAGCCGCTATTGTTGGAGAAGGTTTCTTGGTCCGGCCTGACGATGATAATGTTTTGGATATAATGATTCAAAGCGGCGAAGCGTTTGAGCTTCTCTTGTACGGCTTGCTTGCGAAAATAGTTTTCCTCCAGAGACGGGCTGGGAGTCGAGTATACGAGCGAACCGATCTCTTCGTCCGATACGATATATTCCGCCGTTTTCGTTACTTGCTCTTGAACTTTTTTAAGTTGGAAGGAGATCTGCGCCAGCTTAGTCCGGCTATCCTTGATCGATTGCTCCCGGATGATGCTCTTGGCGTAATCGTAAATAAAAAATCCGCTCAACATCAAGGTGATGGACACGACGAGCGCAGTGCTGGCGATGATTTTCGATCTGATTTTCATGCGCATCGCTTGCTCACCGTTTCCTTTCCACGTACTCGAGCGGAGTCATGCCCGTCGATTTACGGAACACCTGGCTGAAGTATTGGCTGTTCCGATAGCCTACGAGCTCTGCGATCTCGTATATTTTGTGTTTTCCCTCGTCGAGCATCGTTTTGGATTGATCGATTCGAATGGCCGTTAGCGCATCCAATACGGTCTGCCCGGTTTCTTCTTTGAACAGGTGGCGCAAGTGGTCGCGGCTGATGCCGATGTGATCGGCGATTTGTTGGGCTCCGACGTCCTCGGAAAAGTTTTTGCGAATATACTCTAGCGCTTGAATCACTTTCCTGGAATACGTGTTGAAAGAAACGGATGACTCCTCTAAGAAGCGGCACTGGCCGATAAACCAATCTCGGACGCCATCCACGGAAATCCATGAAGCGGTGTCGATTTCATTCCTCATCCACAATTGCTCCAAAGAAGGAAATCTTAACGTTTCTCGGCTTTGATCGATTAAGATTACCAATTGTTTGCACATATCGGTAAAGCCTATCAGGTCCTTAGAGGCGGCAGCTTCGGAAAAGAGGCTTGCGAGCAGGGAGGGAATCTCGTCGAATTGAAACGTTTTCATCTTTTCGGCTAAGCCCTTCACCGTTTGATCCGCGACGAAACGGACCGGTTTGTAGCCATGCCGATCCTGTAAGCGATAGAGAAACTTAGGGCCGTAAAATACGGAGCAGGACAATCGAACGTTAGCTTCGTGAAAATGGGCCGGAATGGTTCTCCAATCGGTAATATCGTGCGCGACCGCAACGGATGCCGTTCCACCGGCTTGATTCTCGACCGCGCTTTTAGCCAGCATGGCTTTCTCGTGAGCTTTGTCCCATAGCTTATGCTCGCTTCGAATGCCTTGGGCGATAAATAAGAAAGCGTATTGGGATTTGCGAATCGGAATCGCGGCGAGCAGCGATTCGTCCTCCAGTTCAACATGCACAGGCTCGAACACCGGGGGGATTGGGGTTCCGATATTCGACATTGCCGTTAAGAGAGGAAACGGTCGATCCTGTTGAACGACGACCAACTGAAGGAAGTCCGATTCCGTATAGGCTTCGGCTACCGTTTGCCATTGCTCCTGGGTAACCGTCCGACCGGTTAACAACTCTCCGAGCAATGACTTGCGAGTAGCGGCTTGTTTGAGCAAATCGTCCTCGAACTCTTTTTGGAGTAACGTTAACTCGCGAGCGAGGTAATCCGCTTTCAACTCATGCTTAACCCAATAGTTGGACAAGCCAAGTTGAATAGCTTCCTTCGCGTAATCGAATTCCTTATAGGAGGATAGTAGAACAATGCGAGGAGTACGTTGTTCAGCTACGGTCGCTAGAACACGTTTGCAAAACTCAAGCCCGTCCATGACGGGCATTTTGATATCAACGATAATCAGTTGTGGGCGGAATTCCTCTACGAGAGCTAACGCTTTGACGGGGTGGGTGGCTACGCAACAAATTTCGAACCCCAATTCCTCCCAAGGCACCAAGCTACGAATATGTTCGATTGCCAGAATTTCGTCATCGAGGATCAATACGCGGATCGGTTTCATCTGTCGTCTTCCCCTATCAAGTCATAATGTAACTCTTATATTAACTGATTCTGACGAGATAGGTAACAAATCGATTCCGGCTTTGTTGTTCGTCGGGCTGCGTTGCGGAAACCATAAGCCTGTTGCCGGTGGGATTCCAGCGCAAGGGGTCCGCGATGAACTTGATGTCTAACGACAAAATGGTCGACAATCCGGTCGAGGCGTCGGCCACGTAGATGCCGCGAACGGTTCCGTTGGACGTAATTCCCGCATACGCAAGCTTATTCCCATCGGGCGACCATGCGGTGCCGTAAATTTGGGAATCTTGGGCTATCGCTTGGAGAACTTTCCCTTTCAAGTCCGTAATGATAAGCTCCGTTTCGTTGCTCTCGATTTTCCGAACGATAGCGAGTCGTTGCTCGTCCGGCGATGGAACCATCCAGACGACGTTGTCGATCGGCAACAACTCGGGTTTCAGATTGAGCGGGCTTGTTATAAGAGCGCCTTTAAGTGAGCTATAGATGACCTGATTATTCAGATAGGCGATATTATTCGCAAAAGGGATTTCGGTGTTCTTGAGCAAGGTTGGAGTCGTTCGGTTCGCATCCGCTCTATAGATCTTGCCGTCGATAGTCGCGTACACGACGGAGTCGTTATCGATCCAACGTCCGTTATCGAGATTCATCGCGTCGAAATCCGTGAACGTCGTGGTTTGGCCGGACGGGATGTCTAGGATATGGCCCTGTCCGGTATTGCTCTGCAGACTGTACGTTTTGTAGAAAATTTTGGACCGATCCGGGCTCACTTGGGCAGAGCCTTGGTTCTCGTTCGCAGGCAGGAGCGGGGTTTGCTCGGGAGATGAGAGGGACTGAACATAGAGATTATGCGGATACCATTCGATACCTTCCGCTTGTTCCGGCGTGAAATCGTGGTTCTCCCGATCGACGAGAATGTCATTTTCGCTAAGCCAATCCATTCCCCTTACATTGTTGAGTCGGACCAAAGCATGGATTTCCGTTTTGTCGTACGAGGTTTGCTCCGGATTGTCCATGACGGTGATCGCTTTGCCTTGAATAAGCAGCTCTTCCTTGTCCGTTGTCCCTTGCTGCTGACAGCCGTACAGGAGAAGCATCAAAGCGATTATGACCCATTTAGTTGTGTTAAGGGATGTCGATTTCATGGAAGCTCCTCCTTGTTAGGCGACGTAGGCGAGACTGGAAAGATCAAGCGAAAAGCCGTACCGATTGCGGAATCTAGCAATTCGATCGTTCCGTTATGTTTTTCCATCAATTGTTTCACGAGCGCGAGACCGAGTCCGGTACCTCCTCTTTGTCTTGAGCGGTCCCTGTTTACGGTAAAGAAAGGCTCGAAGATTTTGTCTCGGGCTTCCTCCGGGATTCCGACTCCCGTATTCTCGATCTCTATGATAGCCAAGTATCCTTCCATACGGTTGGAGATGTGAATCCGGCCGCCCGGAACATTGTACTTGATCGCATTGTCGAGCAAGTTAACGAGAATATGAACGAAGCTTTCGCGATCGGCCCAGATGGAGATTTCCTCTAATCGATGATCGATAACGACGTCGAACCGTTCGGCCTTCGCTCTCATTCTGCTGATTAAGTCGAGCAGGATATCCCGAATGCGGATTTGCTCCGGTTGGAATTCGAAATCGTACTTTTCTAAAGCAGTCAGCCGCAGCGCCTTCTCGACCATATCCGTTAACCGATCGGTTTCGAGTTTAATATGGTGGACGGCATCGTTTCGCAGAGCATCCTCCTCGGGATACAACTCCATCAGATCGGAGTAGGCCTTGATGGACGTGAGAGGCGTTTTGAACTCATGGCTAATATTGCCTATGAACTGCTTCTGTTGCCGTTCGAGCTGCTGAAGCTTAACGACGGCTTGACGAAGCTTTCGATCCTCGTCTTTCATCGCTTCCATGCTCTTCCGTATTTCCGTGCTCATGTAGAAAATGCTCTGACTGAGCTGACCGAGCTCGTCCTTCCGCTTCAGAGGAGGAGCCATTAGAAATTGCCCTTTGCGGATCCTTTCGGCAGCATGGTTTAGCGTAACGATTGCGGATGTCGCTCGCGAGAAGTAGAGGTAACCTAGGATGAAGCTCGCTGCAAGGACGGCGGCCCCGGTAATAAGGAAGAGGCCGGCGATCGTATCGTAGAACCGAATGTCGTTCACTAACGGATACTGAAACTGAAGCACTCCCATTTGTTTGCCCGGACCTTGAAGCGGAGTTAAATAAAGCAGCGAATTGCCTTCCCGCTGATATGCTATTTTCCCTTTTAACGCGAACGAAAGGGCGTTGTCGACTTCATAGGAGGAGCTCAGCGGAGCGGAGTCGCCGACTTTTTTGCCGGAATTGTCGTATAGCACGACATGCAATCCGGAATACACCGCCAGATCCATGGAGAACTGCTGTCCGCGGGAGCGCAGGAATGGCTGATCATCGATAGGCGGGGAAGTTAGGTACGCTTGTTTGATGCTTAAGTTGGCCAGCCGGGTTTGCTGCAGGAGCTCCTTTTCTATCCGTACCTGCTGATGGTCTTTGATTCCCTTGAGCACGAATACGCTAAGGACGACAACGGTGAGCAAGAGCAGAACGGCTAGGAAAAGACTAAACTTCAGCTTGATGCTAACGGCGGTCATCGTTCAATCCCAACTGCTTTATAACCCACGCCGAATACGGTTAAGAGCATGCGTTGGCCGGCTTCGCCCAGCTTCTTGCGCAGACGCTGCATATGGATGTCGACGGTTCTTGTACCCGTCGCGTAATCCATTCCCCATACGGTATCGAGCAGTTCATCGCGGGTGTATACCCTTTCCGGGTGCGAGAATAGCAGGGCAAGGAGGTCGAATTCCTTAGGCGTAAGTTCGACCGATTGTTGGTTCACTAGCACCGTACGAAGCTTGAGATGTATCGTCAATGGATCCGCGATAATCGTGTCGGCAGTTTCCGGTTCTCTTTTCTCTAAGCGGCGAAGAAGCGCCTTCGCTCGCGCAATGAGTTCGCGCAAATCGAAGGGTTTAGTCATATAATCGTCCGCGCCCATCTCCAGCCCGACGATTTTGTCGACGATATCATTCTTAACGGTTAGAAGAATAATGCCCATATTCGCGCGGTTATCCAGCTTGCGGCATACCTCGTATCCGGTTAGCTTGGGCATCATGACATCCAGCACGATAATATGGGGATGGAAACTTAGCGCCGTATCCAGAGCGGCTTGTCCGTCGTATACGGTGATCACCTCGTAACCTTCCTTGCGGAAAGCATAAGAGATCGGATTGGCAATGCCGGGTTCGTCGTCTGCGACGAGAATTCGTTTCATCATAGTTTCACCTGATGGACGGAATGAAGTGCAAGGGATCTATTTCGAATTAACGGCTTCGGCAACCTCGTCATAATACTGCTCGAGAGTTACTTTCTTCTTAGTTATGTCCTTCGCAATCTCTTTTCCTACATAACGCACGTGCCAAGGCTCGTAGGAATATCCGGTTATGTCTTCTTTACCCTTCAGGAAGCGAAGGATAAACCCATGATCTGGCGCGTGTTTGGACAACCATTTGCCTTCTTTCGTGTCACCGAAGCTCTCTTCCAGACCGTAACCGACGCTGGCGCTCGAGATGTCCATCGCAAGGCCGGTCTGGTGTTCGCTCTGTCCCGGACGTGCACTAGTGCGGTTTGCGACTTCTTCTCCCTTATTTTTCGCGTTGTTGTCGAATATCGATTTCTGCGTGGCGTATGAACGATAACCGGATACGGCTTTTAATTCAATTCCATCCTCTTCGGCCGCTTTGAAGAGCGATTCCAAAGCTTTAGCTGCATCTTTGCGCATCTGCTTTTTCGGAGAATTTCCCGAGAAGGAGAACGGAACATCCGGAACGACGAGATCCGGGGGGACGTAATCGGACGGAAGATTCCGCTTCTTATTGACGAGAACGTAGGGACTTTCCGCATTGGTAATGACCGCTAAGCCGTCCGAGTTTTTCTTAATCGTGGAGCTTGGCAAGCTATTGGCCAACAGCTCATATATCGAGTTTACTTGAAGCGGCGGATCGACCTTCTCGGTTGGCGTTGCCGAAGGCTCTGGTTTCTTCGAGGGTTCAGGCTTGGCCGAATGCGTTTCTGCAGGTTCGCTCGGTAATGGAGTGCTGGACGGTTGTACGTTAGGCGCAGATGGGCTGCTCGTTGCTTGATCGGAGGAATCCGGGTTGGATGTTCTGTTCGACAGCGTCCAGACCCCGCCGATTACGACGATAATGAGAATAACGGCAATCGCGAATTTTTTATTCATAATTCTCTCTCTCTCCTTAGGAATGCTCTTGAGAATTCAAGAGTAAGAGAGAGATGTTTCTGCGTGATCTCGAGTTGTTTCTAAAGTGTAAACTTGCTAATTGAGGTTCAAGAACTTGCAGCTGACGCTATCGATTCGCATTCGGCGAGTTAGAGCAGGCGGTCAACCGATTCCGGCAAACTAGACTTTAGTCCAGCGAGTGACTGTTCGATAGCCAAGGGCAATGTTTCCAGTTTTCTGATAAGATACATTCATAAGGTAGGTACTTTCATTAAGGCAAAGTTGAGGGGAAACAGACAGATGAAGAAGATGAAGGTGTTCAAAAGTTGGATCATCTTATTGGGGGCTTTACCTCGAGGAATTGGCGCTTTTGTTATCGCAATAGCGGGCTTAAGCGTAGGGCTACCTTTGGCGGTATTCGTAATCGGGCTCCCCCTATTGGCGGGAATGCTGATCGTATGCGAACGTATACTGGGCATTGATCGCCGATTGCTTGCGGAGCTGGATAATAAACAATCATTAAACTCGCAGAACTTGAACTCCGATAAAATAAACGTGGCGGACATCGCCAACGATAGCCGCCTTAAAAATTGGCGGGGCTGGTTAAGCATTCTGGGCAACAAGCAACAATATTGGAACTTGGTTTACGGAATATTCCAGTTCCCCATATCGATCCTTACGTTCGTCCTTGCTGTTCTTATTCCTGCCTTAGCCTTAGGTTTAATGTTATCGCCGGTTGCCGCAATCGTTAGCACGGAGTTTTTTCAATTCGATCTATTCGCGGGAGATTGGTTCATGAATTGGTTATTCCCCGACTGGACCAGTTTCCAACGATCTTGGTTCAACGCCGGATTGGGCGCCGTGTTGCTATTGTCGGCACCTTATCTCATAAGAAAGCTAGTCGGTTGTTACTCGGCATGGATTCGTTGGATTTCCAAGTCGACCGATAGCGTTCCGAATGCTACTTTATAGTTCCAATATCTCGATACACAAGCAAAACCTCCAGTCCCATTTGGGATTGGAGGTTTTGTTTGTGTATCCTTCAGACGGCGATTTCGTTACATCCAATTCTCGCCCCAATTTTGGATGGAATGAATGACTTCCTCCAAATTACGGCCTTTCTCGGTTAACTCATATTCGATGCGCACCGGCATTTCAGGATATACCGTCCGCGTTAGAATCCCGGATGATTCAAGTTCCTTCATGCGATCCGTTAACATTTTATCGCTCATCTCAGGAATTTGTTCCTTGATATCCTTGAACCGTTTGGGACCGCCAAGCAATACGCGGATGATGAGTCCCGTCCATTTTTTGCCCAGTAATTCTGCAGCGGATTCGTATTTGGGGCACATTTTGGAATAGTCCATACCGATTCCCCCTTTGAATCTTATTTTAGCATACCCACTTCAGAAAAGTAAGTTATATATATTAAAACTATAGTTACTTGACAAAAGTAAGTCACATGAAATAATATAGTAAAAAGCAGATCGGCAGAAGATGCTAAACAAATCGAAAGGTGTGGGTTATGATGGAATGGGGATTGTTGTTGCTTAGAGTCGTTGTTGGTTTATTGTTCGCTGGACATGCGATGCAGAAATTGGCTGGTTGGTTCGGAGGCCATGGTCTGGCAGGTACGGGAGGTTTTTTCGAGTCGATCGGAATTAAACCGGGACGTACGATGGCATTGCTGGCCGGTCTTGCGGAGCTCGTAGGCGGATTGCTGTTCGCGTTCGGATTGTTTACTCCGTTAGCGGCATTACTAATCGTTCTAACGATGCTAATGGCAATCGTGAAAGTGCATGGAAAAAACGGCTTATGGGTAACGCAGAATGGATATGAGTTCAATCTAGTTCTGATCGTTATTGCCGTATCTGTTGCCCTTATTGGACCTGGCGACTATTCCTTAGACGCATTGTGGGTAAACTGAAAGAGATAAGGAGGCGTGATCGATGATTTCGATACAACGCGCAAATGAACGTTATTCCGCAGACCATGGTTGGTTAAAATCCAATTTCAGTTTTTCCTTCGCGGATTATTATGATCCGGAATACGTGCAATTCGGACCGATGAGAGTTCTGAACGACGACTCCATAGCCGCGACTGAAGGCTTTGGCATGCACCCGCATCGGGAAATGGAAATCGTGACGATCGTGCTTAGCGGAAGATTAGAGCATAAGGATAGCCTTGGTAATCGTGCGGAGACGACTTGGGGCGGCATTCAGCGGATGTCCGCCGGTACCGGAGTATTCCATTCGGAGTACAACATATCGGAAGACGAGCAGCTTGATTTGTTGCAGATGTGGTTCCTGCCTAACGTCAAGGGAGTAACGCCGTCCTATGAGACGACGGAATTCGATAAAGACGGATTGGCGGATGCGCTGGTGCCCGTTGCTTCGTCAAGAGGTGTTGAAGGAAAAGTCGCGAGCTTGCATCAGGATATGACCATCTATTTGTCGGATCCTTCGGCAGGCAAGCCTTTGACCTACTCCCAGCTTGGGGGAAGGAAAGTGTTTCTGTTCGTGCTAGAAGGTGATGTTAGCGTGAATGGCGAGGTTGAACTGAGCCGACGGGATGCTGCGCGGATCGAGGATGTCCCTGAGTTGACTATCGTAAGCAAGGACGGAGCACGTATTGTGCTAATTGATTTGCCTTAATGCCGGATGAATGAAGGTCAAAAAAGTCCACATCGCGAACTACAGGCACTCATTAGCGAAAAGTAACCGTTTTTGTTACACAATTGAAACATTCCTGTTACCTGTCTGTCGCAGAGGTCGGATATTATAATAAACAAGACCCCCTTTTTTCATATGATTGAAGCCTGCCACCGATGGTAGGCTTCCTTTTTTTTGTAGGTATCATCAAAAAGAAGTGATAGCGTTATGGCATCACCTTATTTAAGTTAAAAAGCAAAAATAAACACAAAAACACCCAAAGAGCTGCGACCTCTCGCAATCTGTTGGGTGTTTTTGCGTCTTAACCTTATAGCGGAACGACGACTTTCTGTTTCTGCCGGAAGAAGACCCAGCGACTAAAGCCGATTTCACGCAGCCGCTTCTGGACAAGCTCCCATTCGTCGCCTACTCGCGCTGGAACATGAGCATCCGACCCGAAGGTAACGTCTACGCCGAAATGACAGGCACGCTCGAGCAAGGCGTCGGAAGGATACCATCCGCCTACATCTTTCGTTTTCCCGCTCGTATTGATCTCGATAGAGATGTCGTTGGCGGCTACCGCTTTCAGTGCTTCGTCGATCTCGGACTCGGCGCCTTGGATGTCGGCGAAAGCTGGATAGTATCCTTTCATGGCGTCGATATGGCCAAGCACTTGAAACATTCCGCTGTCGGCCGATTGGCGAATGAGGTCGTAATAATGTTTTTTCTCGTCGAGTTGCTCATCATCATCTTTGCCCTTCCAACGATTGCGGTTAAAGATGCTGACTCCTCGCGTTTGGTGAACCGAGCCGATGATGTAGTCGAAAGGATACGGTTCGTACGCTTTCCGGTATAGCTCGATCTGGTCGATATAGAAGTCGGACTCGACGCCGAGCAATACTTCGATTTTCTCTTTGTACTGCTCTTTCAAGCGAAGAACCTCGGCAATGTAATTGGGGAAGTCGCTTCTGGCCATGGCGATGTTGGGTTGAGGCTGATCGAGTTCATGGGCAAAATAAGGCGAGTGGTCGGAAATGCCGATAACCTGCATGCCGGCTTGAATCGCCGAGACGATGTAGTCGTTGATTGTTCCCGATGCGTGGCCGCATCTCTCATGGTGCGTATGCAAATCGAATTTCATGTCAGTTCTCCTCGTTTCCCTTATTCGCTGCCGATAAACTGATCCTCGGGCATGCCTTTCAGATCGTTCAGAAATTGGCGCATGGCACTGTTGACGTAGCGACCGGATTTGGTCATGACTCCCACGGGGTGGCTTACTTCCAACTCGTTCACGGGAATCATTTTAAGCGTACCCCGACGAAGCTCGCCCGCGATAGATAGTTTGGATACGACTGCCGCACCCATGTTGAGCTCGACCATCCGTTTAACCTCTTCACTGCTTCCAAGCTCCATGACGATGTTCGGTTCAAGCCCGTATTCTCGGAAAATCCGGTCCGTGAACCGTCTGCCTAGCGTGTCCGGCGATAGGAGGATAAGCGGGACATCCTTGAGCATGTTAATCGTAATGCGATTGGAAGAAGCCAAAGGATGTTGGGGGGCAACGACGAACTGGAAAGTATCGTAATAAAGCACCGATGTTTCCACTTGCAGGCTTTTATCCGTCAAGTAACCGATGCCGACGTCTATCGTTCCGTTCTCTACGCAAGAGAGCACCTGTGCGGAGGACATAGACTGGATACTTGTTTTGATTAGCGGAAATTGGTTTTGAAAATAGGATAGCACCCGAGGCAAAATTTGAATGGCTATCGATGTCGTCGTTCCTAACACGATATGGCCTTGTGGGGTTTGGTTCAGATCGGACAGCTTCTGCTTTAATTGCTCCACGATTCCTAATATTTGCTCGGCGTGCTCTAAGAATACTTGCCCGCGATCGGTTAAAGTGACGGGGTGGTTGCGATCAACGAGAATCGCTTTGAATTCGTCCTCTAAGCTTTTAATCTGCGCGGATACGGCGGGTTGCGTCAAGTTGAGCACTTCGCCGGCCTTGCGGAAGCTTAGCGTCTTGGAAATCGTCACTAACGTTTCCAGTTGGCTTATGTTCACTTTGTCGCCTCCTAGGATTGAATATATTTATCAGGTCAACTTAAGCATATAAAAAGGATTTTTCGTTAATTCCATTATAGGGGATTCATTCTATCGTAGCAAAGTGTTGATTATAACTCAAATTTGAGTATAATATCGAATGAGTAATCAAATTTGAGTACTCGTACCACAAAACGCAAAGTAAGGATTGGGAGGAAATATTAGAATATGGACGTAAAAAAAAGCAATTCGAAACTTGTCGTCGCGGGCTTGATGTTAGGCCTATTCATGGCCGCGCTCGATCAAACGATCGTATCCACGGCGATGACGACGATCATTCAGAAGCTCGGAGGTTTGGAAAGCTTCATCTGGGTATATTCCGCATACATGATCGCAATGGTCGTCGCGACGCCTATATTCGGGAAACTGTCGGATATGTATGGAAGGAAACGGTTTTTCTTGATGGGACTCGTCCTATTCCTGCTCGGTTCGATTTTATGCGGAACCGCGCAGAACATGGATCAACTAATTATTTATCGCGCGATTCAAGGTATCGGCGGCGGTGCGCTCATGCCGATCGTATTTACGATTATTTTCGATCTGTTCCCGGCAGAGAAGCGCGGTAAAATGATGGGGCTGTTCGGAGCCGTATTCGGAGTTTCCAGCGTGTTCGGCCCGATCATGGGCGGAGCGATTACGGATCATTTAAGCTGGCGTTGGATTTTCTATATTAACGTTCCGATCGGTATATTGTCGATTATCTTTATCGCGAAAGCGTATCATGAATCGAAAGTGGCCCGCAAACAGGTTATTGACTGGGCGGGTGCGGTATTGCTGACGGGTACCGTCCTGTTCTTGATGTTCGGCTTGGAGCTTGGCGGTTCAGACGGATGGGCATGGGATTCGGCGAAAACGATCTCGTTGTTCGCAGGCTCAGCACTCTTTTTCATTTTGTTCTTGTTGGCGGAGAGAGTCGCTAAAGACCCGATTATTAAGCTTAGCTTATTTAAGAAACGGCTATTCACGAGCAGCATGGCCATCAGCTTGCTGTACGGCGGAGTCATGATTGCCGGAGCCTCGTATATTCCGATCTTCATCCAAGGGGTATTCCACAAGACGGCAACGGAGACGAGCACGGTTCTGACCCCGATGATGCTCGGAGTTGTACTGAGCAGCCAGATCGGAGGCCGATTCGCCACGCGTTTCAGATATCGCGACGTTATGATCGTGTCGGCGTTGACCCTGCTCGTTGGCTCCTATTTACTTGGGTTCGTGATGGATACTGAAACTAGCCGGTTATTGATTACGTTATTCATGGTCATTATCGGTTTGGGAATGGGAGTCTCCTTCTCGTTGCTCAACATTTCCACGTTGAATTCCGTTCCTCCGCAGTATAAAGGTTCGGCCTCGTCGCTCATTACGTTTTTCCGGACGATCGGTTCGGCTCTTGGCGTAACGGTATTCGGTACGCTGCAAAAGCATGAATTCCAGAAAGGCATTCAGGAGTTGCCGAACATAAACCCGGAGATGGCGGCGAAAATAAAAGGCGGCCAAGCGCTTTTGGATCCGACTATGCAAGCGAAAATGGGACTGTCGCCGGATATCGTAAACGCTTTGTTAGGGAAGCTCGCGGATTCGATCATTTTTATTTTCCAATGGTCCGTTCTGTTGCCCGTACTTGCTTTGGTTTTCGTATTGCTCATGGGACGCTCGCGTATGGAGAAGGCACAACCCGCAAATCAAGGCGGACCTGGAGCGCCTGGAGCGCCTGGAGCACCAGGAGCACCCGGAGCACCGAATGCTCAGGGCTCTAATGAAGCAGTCTCCAGCAAACCGGAGCCCTCATACCATGGGCACTAAACCATGTCGATAAAATTATTAATCTTGGGGTTGCTCAGCGAGTGCAACCGCCATCCCTATGAGATCAGGCAGACGATCAAAGCAAGAAATTGGCACCATACGTTCAAGATCCGGGACGGCTCGCTCTACTATGCGGTCGATCAGCTTCGAGACGATGGGCTGATCGAAGTGGCGGAGGCGATTACTCTTCAGGATAATCGTCCTGACAAAATGATCTATCGCATAACGGAGAAGGGGAAAGCCGCGCTTCTAGACATGCTTTACGGGGAACTAGGAAAGGATTTCCATCCCCAACATCCATTCTTCGTTGCTCTTCCATTTGCGAGGCATGCCGAGAATGATCTGATGGAGCCGCTAATCGCGAGGCGATTGGAGCAATGCATGGAGCGAATTGAACATCTCCGCTTCGTGCTCGAGCTCAAAGGCGAATGGTTACCGCACGGCTCATTACGTATGATCCAAGGCATCAAGCGTTTCTGCGAAACGGAACGGGAGTGGCTAGAAGTGCTGCTGGAAGATGCGCGATCGGGCAAATTGACCGATCTCGGGGGATTTCTCGATCAAGGCGCTCAAGGTTCAGATTAAGTAAAGATAACATTAAATAATGTAAAAACCGTGAAGAACGAAAGGAAAGCGCTTAGCTTTCGTCGAATGAATCCGTCAAACAACGCTAAAAAGCGGGAAAGGCGATTGCCTGATGGATGATAAACGAAAGATTAACGCTTGGGTGATGTACGATTGGGCGAACTCGGCTTTTGCTACGACGATTATGGCCGCGGTTATGCCGATTTACTTCATTAAAGTGGCAGGCGGAACGGATGGAAGCTGGAGCTTTACGCAAACCGCGGCTGCCATCGTCGTAGCGTTGTTGTCGCCCTTACTCGGCGCGATTGCGGATCATACGGGAAGGAAAACCGCCTTCCTCAGATTCTTCAGCATCATTGGCGCGGCTGCTAGCGCGGCTCTTGCATTCGTCGGAACCGGGGATATGTGGCTTGCCTCCATTCTTGTCGTCATCGGAATGGTCGGGTTCGGAGCAGGGAATACGTTCTACGATGCCATGCTGAACGATATCGCTTCGCCTTCGCAGCGTGAAAGAGTAAGCGCGCGCGGCTATTCGATGGGGTATTTGGGCGGCGGATTGCTGTTAGCGGTCAATCTGGGGTTAATCCTGGGATGGGAATCTATTGGGCTGCCGGACAGTACCGCTGCCTCGCAGATTTCGTTCGTTACGGTCGGAATATGGTGGTTCGTGTTCTCCTTGCCTTTATTTCGGAATATTAAGGATACCCCGTCAACAATCGATAAAGGCAGTATAAGGACAAACTTGAAAGCAGGGGTGCAACGTCTTCGGGGTACGTTCCTCAGAATTAAGCGATATCCCGAGCTTCTTAAATTCATGCTCGCCTTTTGGTTCTACGCCGACGGTATTAACACGGTTATCTTATTGGCCGCCAGCTACGGGACGACAATCGGAATCGAATCTGACCATCTCATTATAGCTCTCTTGATCACGCAGTTTATCGGATTCCCGGCAACGCTGCTATTCGGCAAATTAGCCGATCGGTTAGGCAGCAAGAGAATGCTGTTCACCTCGCTTGCGATCTATATCGTAATCGTGATTCTGGGTTATTTCATGACAAGCGCGCTGCACTTCTATCTGCTAGCTTGTTTGGTCGGTTTAGTTCAAGGAGGATCGCAAGCGACTTCCAGGGCGATTTTCAGTAAAATGATCCCGCATGGAAGAATCGCGGAGTTTAATGGATTCCTGAGTATCACTTATCGGTTATTCTCTTTTATGGGATTGTTGGTGTTCGGAATCGTGAAAATGATTAGCGATTCTAGCCGTTCGGCGTTGCTGACAGTTGTACTGTTCTTCGTCGTAGGAATCATTTTGCTTACTTTCGTGAATTTGGCAAAAGGAGAGCAGGAAGCCCAGCACTCTTAATCGCAGGATTGCCAAGGGCGTAGCCGTTAGGCTGGGACAATGGAATCCGCGAAAGTGATCGTTCCCCTGTCGCAAGGTAAACCCGTTTCATAGGAAACATCCCGAAGCAGCTCGCTGAAACGCAACTTCAGCCGGGCTGCTTCTTCGTCTGTCGCGGCTTGCAACCATGCGATGCCCGCAGCAGTCGTTTCATGGCCATCCGCTAAAGCAAGGTCCCACAACTCCATTGCGCTTGTACGGTGATGGACCGTGCGATCCATCGGATCGATCCAGGGCTGTCGGCTGTCGTTCAGGACGTCCCATTGAGGGATTTCGCACGGTGGGGAAAAAGGGGCGAGTTGTCTGAAAGTTAATCTGCCTTTCCAGCCGCTTGGATCAAAGAATAAGCGCTGCGCCCGGAGCATCTGTGCAACGGCGTGATCGAGCTGCTCAGAATGAATCCGGCTTGCGATTACGGGGTAGTGTTGGGCTACGACGTTCAGGAAATCGTTCGCGAATTCGCCTGGCAATCTATCCTCCGTATCCACCTCCGGAAAGACCGGCGTGTTGCCGGTATGGATACCCGCCCGTCTCATCAAGATGACGGAATCCATCGCCGTCTCGTACCGCTGATGATGCCACTTCTTGAAGCCGGAACGGCTGAACACGAAAGGATGAAGATGCCTATCCAGCACATGATGCAGAAGAAAGCCTATCGTATAGGCCACGGCCGGATCTTCCATCGGTCGACATCTCACGGCGCTGAACAAAGAGAGCAGGAACGGACCGCAATGGATATTGTGGAGCAGCGTGCCAAGCTGATTCAATGGAGTCGAGGACTGCCACGGTAAGAAATGATCATAGAATAGAAAGTCGGGGCCTTGGCAACCGAGTTGAAACGCGGCCTTCCACGGTTGTCGATCCATATATTGGTCAATGCAAATAGCCCTTAAGACTTCTTTACCAAATTGGATATGGGCCCAAATATTCGGCATGCTTCCGCTCCCTTTGACAAAAATCAGTGTACTTGTACCTATGATTTCAGTATAATAAAGGAAAGCGGTTACGGCTAGCGGTTTCAATCCAATTAGACAAAGGGGCGCGTTCAGGCATGAAGGCTGAGTACATCAACCCATTTTTGGAATCCGCGCGTATGGTCATCGAACAGATGGTTCAAATCCGTCCCAGTACCGGACAGCTCTCGATTAGGGACATCAAATTCGCGGAAAATCATGTATGGATTCAAATTGGACTAACAGGTCATATGACTGGCGATATCGTATTTGGTTTAAGCGAATCCGTTGCTTTACGAATTATTTCTGCCATGATGGGCGGCTATACGATTACCGAGATCGACGAAATGGGCAAGAGCGCCATTTCCGAATTAGGCAATATGATTAGCGGTAACGCTAGTACGATGTTGTACAATCAAGGCGTGCACGTAGATATCACGCCTCCGCAGATTATGGGTTCCCATTTTGCTTCTGCTACGGGCGCTAGTCGCGCTTTAGCGGTTCCGTTAATTATGGATGGAATCGGGGAAATGGAAATTCAAGTACTCATTGCTTAGTACATCTGATTTATGTAAACTTATAAGGTTGCTCGTTCGCCCCGGCTAGGGGCTTTTTTCATGGTATAGTATTCGTAGCTCAGCTTTTATTGCTTATTTCCTCCAAGGAGAGGTAATGATGAGAGTAGCATTAAGTGATAAGGTCGTGCTCATAACAGGGGCATCGAGCGGGATCGGGGCATTGGTCGCTAAACTTCTGGCCGATAAGGGAGCAATTCCCGTTCTCACGGCGCGATCAAGGGATAGAATGCTTAAGTTATCCGCATCCATTCAAGGCGAGCACGCCGTGTACGAGATGGATGTCACCTCGGATGAGCAGGTCAAGCAAGTCGTCTCGCAAGTGCTCGAGCGTTACGGTAAAATTGACGTACTGCTTAACAATGCCGGATACGGGGAGTTTATTCCTTTTACGGAAGCCCGGATCGCCGACTTTCATGAGATGATGGATGTAAACTTCATGGGGGCGGTACGCTGCACCCAAGCGGTCTTGCCTTCCATGCTCGAGGCTGGGCGAGGGCATATCGTCAACGTGGCCTCGATGGCCGGAAAAATGGCGACCGCAAAATCGACTGCGTATTCCGCGACCAAGCATGCGATACTCGGACTGACGAATGCGTTGCGCCAGGAATTGCGCGGTTCGGGTATCGCCGTGTCCGCCGTAAATCCGGGGCCGATCGATACGCCGTTCTTCGATCGTGCGGATCCAGACGGGAATTATGTCCGTAACGTTAAATGGTTCATGATGTCGCCGGACAAAGTCGCAAAAGCGATCTTGGGCGTCATCGAGCGGCGTAAACCGGAACTCGATTTACCTTGGACGGCTTCAATCGGAGTCAAATTCATGCAGGTGTTTCCTCGGATTAGCGATTCGCTCTTTGGGCGGTTCATGAATAAGAAGTAAGGTTTTTACGTTATTTTGTCAAATTAAAGACTGGGGTTGAGTTGATGGGTTTTATAGAGTTAGGTCTGAACGAGGTGCTTGCTCAGAAGCTGGCGGCTGCCGGAATCTCGGAGCCATCTGAAGTGCAGAGTCAGGCGTTGCCTGAGTTGCTGAGCGGAAGAGATGGCGTATTGGTGTCTCCGACAGGTACGGGGAAGACGCTCGCTTACTTGCTGCCCTTGTTGCAGAAGATCGACGGCTCGCGCCGGGAGACGCAAGCGTTAGTGCTCGCGCCGACGCAAGAGTTGGCGATGCAAATTATGCGCGAAGCGGAAACTTATGGGCAACCGCTCGGCATTAAAGCTACGGCGCTTATCGGAGGAGCTTCGCTGGCTCGCCAGCTGGAGCGAATGAAAAGCAAGCCCGCGCTTATCGTTGGAACTCCGGGTCGCGTACGAGAGGTGGCGAGCACTCGCAAGCTGAGCTTGCATTCGGTAACGTCCGTAGTCATAGATGAGACGGACCGTGTGTTCTCGCTCGGCGGGAAAAATGACGTGGAACAATTGATGCGACAGTGTTCGCGCGACAGGCAGACCGTATTCGTGTCCGCTACCCGTTCGGAAGCAATGAGGGATGCGGAGCGCAAATGGCAGAAGGACCCTTGGGTGTCCGACGTGACGGAGAAGGAAAACGAGAACGGGCTTTCGTCGACATTGGAGCATTGGTATTTCTTAAGCGACCGTCGCGAGAAAATCGATCTGATCCGTAAAATCGTTCGGCACATGAAGCCGACTTCGGCGCTCTTATTCGTTAACGATACGGAGAAAATCGGGGAACTGCTTGCTAAACTGCGCTATGAGGGAGTTTCCGCCGATGCGTTGTACGGAGATACGCGCGGCCAAGAGCGCGGGGAAGTGATGCAGCGATTCCGTAAAGGACGCACGAAGCTGCTGATCGCGACCGATGTGGCTGCCAGAGGCTTGGATCTTCCGGGATTGCCGCTCGTTATTCAATTCGAGCCCGCTCTCGATGCGGACCACTACGTGCACCGTTCGGGCAGAACGGCCAGGATGGGACGCGATGGAACTTCGATTACGCTGATTTCTCCGGAAGAAAGATTTATTATCGACAAGCTGGAGAAACAATTAAAGATCCAAGTGCAACCGAAGGTTCTATACGAAGGACGAGTCGTATCTTTGGAAGAGGGCATCGCCAAGAAGGGGACGGCCGTTGAGCGCGGCCCTCGATCCGGCGGCCAAGACGCTAAGGATGGACGTCCGGTATGGAAGTCGAAGGCGGAATACTTGGCGACGCTTAAGCCCGAGTCTAGGCAGGAGAAGAAGCCATCGGAACAGGCTAGGCCTAATCCGCAGACGGAGAAAAATTCGTACTCCGGGAAAAAACCTTTGTCGGCCGGCAGAACGTATTCGGAAGACAAATCATACAATAAGCCGGTGCGTGCGGATAAACCGACAACGCCTAAAAAGACAGCCGATAAAGCTCCGGTTGCTAGCGTAACCACTTCCGCGAATGCCGCTAAACCAGCAATGAAGGCACCGGTCAAACCAGCGAAAGTGAAGGCGGACCGGGCGAAGGATAAGAAAAACAAAGGCGCTCCGAAATGGTTAAAGGAAAAGCGCGAGTCGTCTGCCTCAGACAAAAAAGAATAGAATATTAAAGCTAACTAAGCCCACCGCGTCATGGTGGGCTTTTTTTGTTCGATTTAGTCCCGGAAATGGGTCCTTTCCCATACTTTAGGCTTATTTTTCCTCTAGGACCCTCCGATAATCCAACTCTCCTCCGAATGGTATAGGCATACGGGATTTATCCGTGAATACGCTACTTACCAAAGGAGAGATTGATCTCATGAAAAATGCCCAACCTATGTTGAAGAAAACGGCTGCCGCCACTTTGGCCTTAACGATGTTAGTCGGAGGCGCAACGGGAGTCATGGCTTCCGCGAAGTCCAAGCAAGAATCCAACGATTGGAAAAACAGTTCTTGGGATAACAAGAACGATAAGCATAACGATAAAGACGACGATAAAAAAAATAAAAACAATAAAAACAATAACGATAAGAACAAAAACGATAAAAAGAACAATTCCAAGCTTCAAATCAACCTCAACTTCGGCGACTTGAACGAGAAAGAATGGAAATGGGCGTACGACCACATTATCCGGCTCGCCGCGCAAGGGGTATTTAACGGATATGAGGACGGCAGCTTCAAGCCTCGCAACAACATTACGAGAATAGAAGCTTTAGTAGCCGCAGTTCGCCTGCTTGGATTAAAGGAAGAAGCAGAGAAGCCGGAGAACATGAACGCTAAGCTTAACTTCAAGGATTTCGATCAATTGAAGAAAAAATACGGCTGGGCAGTAGGATATGTTACCGTTGCGCTCGAGAACGACCTGTTCTCGGAGACGGACAATGTGATTCAAGCGGATAAGCCGGCTAACCGACTGTGGGCATCGGTACTGCTCGTCAAGGCAATGAAGCTGGATGCCGAAGCTAAGAAGAAGATGGATACGGTATTGCCATTCCGCGACGCTAAAGACATTCCTGCAGGTTCCGTTGGCTATATCGCGGTTGCTCTCGAGAAGAACTTGATCACAGGCTATAACGACAATACGTTCCAGCCTAACCGTCCCGTAACGCGTGCCGAGTTGGCCGCATTGTTAGATCGGGTTGATCAGCAACTTCCCGAGGATCAGAAGGCGCAAGCGATCACGGGAACGATCCAAGCGATCGCGGGCGGCAACATCACCGTGAAAAAAGCCGACAATACGACGATTCAAGTTCCGGTAGATGCGAACGTGTTTATTTTCCGCAAGGATGTCAAAGCGCCATTGTCCGCTCTTCAGGCAGGAGACGAAGCACTCGTGCGTACGTATCAGGGCAAAGCGGTGTTCATCGAGGTTACGAAGCCGGCGGACGTTATTTTTCAATTAGTGGATTCGGGAAAAGTCGGCTCCTTCAGCTTGAACGCGCAAGGCAAAATCGCTACGCTTTCGCTCAGTAAAGAAGTGAACGGCACGCTGCAAACGATCATCTATAACGTAGATGCGAACGTCACGATTATCGGAAACTCCGGCGTCTTGTCGCCGAACTTGAACGTCGTCGTTAAAGGGACTAATAATATCGTTCAATCGATTGAAATATTGGCATAATTCCTATTTATAAGCTTCGCAATGAGGGGACCGCTTCCGGGCGGTTCTTTTTTTGTGTGCGGAAATTGACAGTGAATCTCATTGACGAGAATTGTCGGATTTCGTGACGGGCTGAAACCGATCCGCAACGAGTAAAACAAGGATAACTGGCACTAAAGTAATCGTATCGACAAGGAAGAATCCCCAGTTACTTATTGAAATCCACCTGAACCATTGGTAATCGGACATAAATACGGACACAAGGTAAAGCCAAATACCGGATAACGCATAGGCGATCGCACACGCTTTGGAATTCATATCCACACCTCTTTTCGAAGAGCATTCCACTCACTCTCCAAGGTTATACAAGGCATAATTCGAATGCGAGAGCACATACTGAATGCATTGGAAAGGATGGAACGATATGGAACGTCGGATTACGATTAGCAATATTCAATTGATGTCTTTAATCGCGATTACCTCGATCGGAACATCGAGTCTTTATGCCCCCGCCACTTTAGCCCGCTATGCGGAACGTAATTCTTGGTTCCTGGTTCTGGCCGGAGGGGCGGTCGGGTTGTTGAACCTATACGTATTCCTATGGTTGAACCGAATGTATCCGGACAAAAATCTGATCAAGATTTGCATGCATTTGCTGGGACCTTTGGTCGGCGGCATTGTTGCGTTGGGTTTCATATTTTACTTCTTGGATATCACGTCGTGGGTACTAAGGGAATTTTCTCAATTTTTTATCATTGCCCTTAATCCCATCATTCCTCAAAACTGGTACTTGATCGCGGGAGTCGTTATGTGTCTTTACGCTGTATTTCACGGTCTGGAAGTATTCGCGAGAGTAACGGAGATCGTTTTTTTCATTACGGTAGCCACTTTGCTGACGATCTATTTGCTGTTGCTCAACCAATATCACCCCGAATATTTGTTTCCCGTACTGGAGGAGGGGATGATTAAACCCCTTAGCGGCTTAATGATCTCCACTTCGTGGTTCGGCGACATGATGTGCGTCTCCATGGTTCTGCAGCACGTGCGCAAAACCAAAAGAACGATGGCGTATGCGACTTGGGCAATCGGGATCACGACTATTCTCATGCTCATGTCCGTTCTTTCCTGTACCATGCTGTTCGGGGCGCAAACGACCGAAACGTTTACTTATCCTATCGTGAGCTTGATTCAGAATATCAAGCTGTTCCGCAATATCGAACGGTTTGATGCGGGGCTCGTCGCCGTGTGGGTAATGAGCTCGTTCATCAAAATTACCGTTTATTTCTGGGCCGCGGTTCAAGGCCTCAAAGATATGTTGCGAATCCGAAAGCCGCGCCTATTCCTAATACCATTGGCGTGCGGATTCTTTCTATGTTCCAAGTATAAAGTGTGGGGACTTATCGAATTAGCCACCTTTTACGACAAACAGGCATGGTATTTCGTATCGTTTCAGTTCTTCATTCCAAGTCTGTTGCTATTGATAGCGCTTATGAGAAGAGATAGCCACAAAAGGCGGGTGAGCTCATGAACGGGAATAAAACGGTATTGTCCGACGACGTAACGGAGAATAAGCGGTTATTAAACGAACGGATGCAAGGAACCGAAGATTTAGTCATGTCCGATGCTTTCAATGGCCAAGGAGAGGCCCTAACGGTCTGTTATTTGGAAGGATTAATCGACAGCCGCAGACTTGAACAAACGCTCGTTCTGTACATGGAAAACAAGCGTTTGTTTCCGGCCTTTCGAACGGATTCCAAGTTACACTCCATCGAGGAAGTAACCGATTGCCTCGTATCGGGAATGACGGTCCTGCTCTTCACGGAACCTGCCTACGGCGTAGCGATCGATACGTTGGGCGTACAGTTGCGCAACGTGGAAGAGCCCCCGAGCGAAGCAACTGTAAAGGGATCGAGAAGCGGGTTTACCGAATCCTTATACAATAACCTCGCGCTGATCCGCTTTCAATTTCCCGCAGCTAGCCTGAAGGTCGAATTTCGTAAAGTGGGTTATTTAAGCAAGACCACGATTGCGGTTCTCTCTGTCGGAGGGATAACGAATGCGGAGATTCTCGGAGAAGTGCACCGTCGAATCGGTGAAATATCGGAAGACGCGATATTGGGAAGCAATGATATCGAAGAATGGATCACGGACAATCGAGGAACGATGTTTCCTCTGATCGAATCAACCGAACGGCCCGATCGGGTCGTCGGAGCGTTGCTGGACGGAAGGATTGCCGTCCTCGTACAAGGAACCCCATTTGCGCTATTGTTGCCGTTCGTGTTCTTGCAGGCTTTCCAAGTAAGCGAGGATTACTCGTGGAACTATTATATTGGATCCGCCATGCGTGTACTTCGGTTGCTTAGCGGATTAATCGGCATGTTGCTGCCTGCCTTCTACGTGGCAACCGTCACCTTCCATCATGAATTGGTTCCAACTCCCTTATTGCAAAGCATAGCAGCAGCTAAAGAACCGGTACCCTTCCCGGCAGTGGTCGAAAGCACGGCCATGATGCTCGCCTTCGAGATCATGCGCGAAGCGGGCATTCGCATGCCTAAGCAAGTGGGACAAGCGGTTAGCATCGTCGGGGCGCTTATCTTGGGACAAGCAGCCGTACAGGCCGGCATAGTGTCGCCGATTATGGTCATCGTGGCGGCGTTGACAGGAATTTGTACGTTCACGCTGCCGCCGACCATGATGAACTACGTGATTCGGGTCCTCCAATTCGGGATGACTTTTCTTGCCTCCCTGCTAGGTTATGTTGGAATTACTGTGGGAATTATTATGCTATTGACTTACCTGGCGTCGCTTCGTTCTTTCGGAGTACCCTATCTTGGGCCTGTTGCTCCTTTCGATATGAGCGAATTGACCGACGTGCTCGTACGCCGTCCGAGCACGAGCAAAAATAGACGACCGAGTCTATTCCGCGCGATAAACTTGAATCGAAATCGAGGCAAGACAAGATGAATGCCAGATCAGGGCTTATGATATTAGCGATCGGCGTCTGTTTATTGAGCTCGGGATGCAAAGGGATTATGGAACTGAACCAACTGCACATCGTTCATACCGTAGGCATCGATGCAGGGCGGAATAACGGGGTTAAAATCACGGCCGAAATCGCCAGGCTCTCCGCCAGCGGTCAACAGCCTAAAGGGATGCAAGACCGAACATTTTACTTGTCGGGCGAAGGAAATAGTTTATTCGAAGCAGCCCGGCTCATGAGGACGAAGACCGACCGGACGCTTCTATGGGGACATGCCACGGTCGTCGTAATCAGCAAGGCTGCAGCCGAACAAGGCATCGGCAAGCATATTATGGCCATAAGGAAGCTTAGGCAGTTCCGAAACTCCACGTTGGTCTATGTGACGGAGGGCAAGGCTTCCGAAGTGTTGGAAGCGACCATGCCGAACGCGACGATCACTTCGCAGGCTCTTAGGGGGTTGTCGGAGGGCGGGGAAAGCACGGCGCTGACCCAACAGACGACCTTGATCGACGTATATAAAGATTTGATTAATCAATACAGAGACATTCATATCCCTGCCGTGCAGTTGCTTGAAGACCCTAGCGGAAAGAAGAAATCTTTACTGAAGTCCGAAGGGCTGTATGCTTTCGATAATGATCGAATTGTCGGGCTCATGAAATTCCGGGAAACGAAGGGATATTATCGGGCGATGGGCAGTTTGAGTGGTTCCGTCGAGACGATACCGTGCGGCCAACATCAAACGGTCTCTTTCGAGAATACAAGCAGCAATAGCCGGTTAAAAACCTATTTAGACGCAAATGGTAACCCGAATGTCAGAATCGAAATCAATGCGGATTTAAATTTGGTTAGCGTCCAATGCGAAAAAAGCCAAGAAGGGACAATATCATTAATTAAACAATGGGAAGAAGAGCTGAATAAGGCGATTTCGGACGACGTCGAGCGATTCATTGCTTTCTCGCAAAAGAATCATTCTGATTTATTGGGGATCAAGGAACGAATACATCGAAAATACCCTAAGCATTGGAAGAAGATAAAAGATAAATGGGACGAGATCTATCCTACGACGAAGTTCAGCGTCGAGGTTCATACCAGAATTGACCATACGAACTTTACCACATAATCGAGTTAATGCGCTTCCCTTTGTGCACAGTACCCTCGCCCGGTATAATAGAGGGAAAAGCTGGGGTGTTATGGAGGGGATTCAAAGTGGCTTCAGAGCAAAGTAGCAGTGCCGTTCCCGCGCTTAAAATCAAAGAGCTAACGGGAGGTTATAGTCAGCGAAGACCGGTGCTGCACGAGGTGTCGATTACCGTTAATCCGGGAGAAATGGTCGGGCTGATCGGATTAAACGGCGCCGGTAAAAGCACTGCGATCAAACATATCCTTGGGCTCATGGTACCGCAGAAGGGGGAAGTCCGGGTTGCTGGCGTTACGTTGGAGGAGAACCGCGACCTCTACCGATCCTCGACGGCATATGTGCCGGAACAGCCTTCTTTGTTTCCGAACCTGACGGTGAAGGAGCATCTGCAATGGACGGCGATGGCCTATAACCTGGAGCAAGGAGCGGCGACGGCGAGAATGGAAGAGCTCGCTCAGACGTTTCGGATGACTGAAGCGATGAACGCTTTGCCGGACACGCTGTCTAAGGGAATGAAGCAGAAGGTTATGCTAATGAACGCACTACTCGTGAGCCCGCCCTTACTCATCATAGACGAGCCGTTCCTCGGACTGGATCCGCTCGCAATCCGTGGATTGTTAACCGCTCTGGACGAGGTTCGCGCAGGAGGGAGCGCGATTCTGTTAAGCTCGCACATTCTACCTGCACTTGAACGCAGGGCGAATCGGCTGGTAGTTCTGCACAGGGGGCGCATCATAGCGGAGGGTTCTCCTCGCGAAGTGAAAGCTCAAGCGGGCTGCAGCGATCCGGATTCCACGATGGACGACGCCTTCGAAGCGCTCGTCATGGCAGCGGAAGGAGGCCAACCGCGTGGGTAAGCTAGGGCAGGAGGAGCAATTCGGCTTTTTGCGTTCTCTTCGCCAAAGTCGCGCGGCGGCTTTCCGTCAAGAAGTCGTTCCCTATTTTCGATACGTGTTTCAGAGCGGATTCGGCCTATTTGTTTCGGCAATCTTCTTTACGGTACTAGTATGGTACATCGATTTCATTAAAGCGATCCCGGAGGAGTGGCGCGCGGATCTCGTTGGCGTGGCCGTCATTTCATTAGCCGCGATTCAAGCGCCCCTTCGTACCTATTTGCGTCCGGCGGATCCGGTATTCCTATTGGCGATGGAGGGCCGGATGCTCGAAGCTTACCTCAAGCCGATCTTGCGGAAAACGATCATCGCGGCCGTGCTACTAACTTTAGCGGTATTTTTACTATTTGCTCCTATCTATGTGCGCGCACCGCTCACTGCGGACATCGCGAAATCCCATCCCGTGGCGATACTGTGCGTATTGTTCGCGATCATTGCGGCTGGCAACGTATACGGTGGATGGAGGGAACGCAAAGCTGCCGCCCGTTCTTGGCGATTCGCTTTGAGATTAGCAAGAGGATTGCTGACGATAGTTGTTCTCGCGGCTCTATTACTGAAGCCGCTCGTGCTGGCAGTTCCGCTCATGCTGCTTTGCATGGGGGTAGTCGCGTTATTGTGGCGGTTACCAGTACAACATGCCTTGCCGTGGGAGAGGCTCATCGAGGAGGAAGCGGTGTCCCGCCGACGCTGGATGGCGTTCCTCGGCTGGTTCGTAGACGTTCCGTCGGAAGCTTCCAAGCCCGCTCGGCGCCGTTGGATTACGTGGGCAGGGGATTTCCTGTTGTGGCAGCATCGTTGGTCTTGGCATTTCTTATATGCCAAAGTCTTCTTACGCGGAGAGACATTCGGAGCGTTATGGCGCTGGGTCATAGTGGCCGGCATCGTGCTCATCGTGTCGGGAAATGTGTGGATCGATGCAATCATTTACGGAATCGCCATTCTTATATGCGGATTGCAATTAAGCGAGCTGCGCAGGGTTAGGTTTGTCGAAACGGCCGCAACGGTTCCGATCGCGCCGGAAGGAAGGCTAGTCGCGGCGTCGGCGATTGCCCGTTCAGCCGGATTAGTGGTAGCCGTGCTGCTCGGATTGGTGGGCATGCTGACGACTAACTGGGGCGCGTCCGGTGCAGGCAAAGGGGCCTCTGGCGGCGAGGTTACAGCGTATCCACTTGAGCATTGGCTGATTATGATTGCATTCGGCGTGTTATGGTGCGGTTGGTGGACACCGCGGAAAATCTCCAAATTCGTCGATGAAGATGATTTGTAGAAGGCTTGCATCCCAAGTAACAAATCCGCCCCTGTAGTCCGGCAAAACCGGACTGCACGTTGCCAAAGTAACAAATCCGCCCCTGTAGTCCGGCATAACATAACCGGACTGCAAGCGGCCAAAGTGTGGGGCTGTAGTCAGGTGATCAAAAACAAACTAACATAAAAATGGCTGGCACAGAGGAGAACCCTCTAAGCCAGCCATTTTGCAATTGTATTTATGCTTTTCCGCCCTTAACATCGAGAACGGCTTGATAGATCCGGTCGAACAGATCTTCGAGGTTCACTTCTTCGATGCAAGAGAAAGCAACCCGCAGATCGGTTGTGCCAAGCGCGATCGTTCCGACGCCATAAGCGTTCAGCAAACGCTGACGAACGGCTTCGGCATCCACGTTGAAAAGCTTAAGGCACATAAAGTATCCCGAGTTAAAAGGATAATAAGCCCATTCTTCGTTACCGTATTTGCCGCTGTCGAGCAACTGCTTCACTTTGTTGGCGCGACCCTTCATGATGTTGAACTTCTCTTCCTTCTGCGCTTGGAACTTATCCGATTTCAACGCGCGAAGGATGAACGTTTGGGAAGGGTGAGGACCGCTGGAAATCGTGGCGCGGATACATCCGATCGTCTTCTGCTCCAATGCCGCCAAGCTGGCTTCCGTCAATCCGCCGTAAGTGATAAATCCTACGCGGAATCCCCATACGTATTCTTCTTTCGTTGCTCCGTCGACTTTGACCGCGAGCACTCGCTCGTGCAATCCGCATAACTGGCCGAACAGCGACTCCTGCAAGGAGTCCTCGAAGAACAAACCAAAGTATGCGTCATCCGTTACCGCTACGACGTTAATTCCAGCTTCGGCAGCGTCGCGGATAGCGGCGACGATCTCGCGGCCTTCTTCCGGACTCGGAGTGTATCCGGTTGGATTGATCGGGAAGTTAAGCAAGACGATCGCTTTGCCGCGATCTTTCTGAGCGAGCAGAGCGTCGCGCAGTCCAGCCGAGTTAAAGCGGTTGTCGGCATTGTATAGCGGATAGTAGACCATGTCGGCGCCGCGGCGAACATTAAATGTTAATTCGTAGTTTTCCCAGTTTTTCTCCGGAACGATGACGGCATCGCCAACGTCGGCAAACAGGTCGGAGACGATGCTCAGGCCGTGCGTCAAAGCGTTGGTGACAACGGGTAAACTAATATTTTTGCCCACGATGGATGGATTCTCTACAAACATCTTCTCGCGCCATACGGTACGAAGCTCCGCTTTTCCTCCAGGAGGGGCATATTCGTATATGTCCTTCGGATCGTATGCAGACAATGTTTCTTGAATAATGCCGAGGTGCATCGGAATGCCGTTCTCCGTTGCGATCCCGATCGTAGCATTATAAAGGTTCGCCTTCTGCTTCGCTTCGGCAGATTGGCTTAGAATGCCAAGCTTAGGCATATAAAGTGCTTTTCCTAATCCGGAAAGCATTTCGGCTGCATTCGGGTTGTCACGGGTTAACGTTTCGTTTAACTGCTGGGCAAGAGGGTTCATGACTTCCATCCTTCCAATATTCATTAGGTGATATTATACACTATTGAAAGAGGAGCGTCATTGAAATCGATCGCAATCTCCGAAAAAAGACAAGGGAAATTTTAGGAGTCACCAATTGGACACTTTAAAGCGCTGTCGCGAACGTGCTTTATCGTAGCGGCATCTCCGTTAAGATTGCGTTCGCATAACTTTTCTACGACCTGGTCTCTGCGTTTGTCAGATAAATTTTGCCCGAATTTGAATTTTCCAGTCATTTCGTCAGGGTCAAGGCGCATCACGGCTACACCTCGCAAGGAGGATTCGTAACGGGAGTCTGCCGCGTCGATCGGCGCATGTCCACCTTCAGGTTGCATATTCCTTAGCAAGGCCGCTAAAGCAGTTGCTTTTTCCGCGGGATCCTCAACTTGGGCGACGATGCCCCGAATCCGAACGGAACGGAAGAACACGGTTGCCGGACAAGCCAGATAAGGATCCGTGAAATAAGACGGGATAAACGCATGCGCTTGGTAAACGACGAACTCTGCTCGTGGGTCGTTGTTAAGTCCGGCCATTTTCTCCCCTTGCTTGCTGCCATGGAAATAAATCGCTTGATCGCAGTACACGTAATTAAGAGGGACAGCTTTGGGCCAGCCGTCAGAGCCTATGAACGTCAATACCCCATCGTGCAACTCCCTCAGAAAGGCTTCGCATTGCTCGGGTTCCGATACTTTGAACTCTTTTCTTCTCATCCGGTAACGACTCCATTCCTTGTTAAGTTAAGATCTAGTGTAAGACGAATATTGACAGGGTAAAAGATCCAATTTACATTAAAATGACTAGTCCATTTCGAAAGAGTGAATCGATTGAATTTTCCTTTTGCCTATTCCGTTAAGCTCGCTGAATGCGGGACCAAACATTTGGCGCTTTATTTGGCTATTCGCGAGGCCATAACAGAGGGCCGGCTTGCCCCCGGAGAGAAATTACCTTCGACAAGGCAGCTTGCCGCGTTGTACGAATTGTCTCGCGGAAGCGTAAGCTTGGCTTATGAAATGCTTACCGCGGAAGGTTTCGTCCAATCCGGAATCGGCCAAGGCACGTTCGTCTGCGGATGGGAACAGGAAACAACGACCGAGAGAACGGACGAGCCCGATCAAGCTGAGGCGGCACCGAAGCTAACGGAATGGGGGCGTCGTTTAATGCGAACGCGAGCCTCGACCGTCGAGCGTGCCGAAGGGGAGGGGATCGAACCTCTCTCTTTCGTTCCGGAAGGCGTCGGATCCGAATGGTTCCCGTGGATGGAATGGAAAGCGGAAGTCGCCTTGCAGTGGAAGAAGTTCGGAGTAGCTTGGAAGGACGGACATTCTTCGGAAGGCAGCTTAGCGTTGAGGCAAGCGATTTCCAACCGTCTGCGACGTGAGAGGGGAATTGTTTGCGATGCCGAGAACATTATGATTACGTCCGGTTCGATGCAGGCTATCGCCTTGCTTGCCCAACTGCTGTTGGAAAAAGGGAAAACCGCGGTTATAGAAAGCCCTTGCTATACGGGAATTCAGCGGGCGGTGAACGCAACGGGGGCTATGGTGATCGACGAAGCCGTCGACGACAACGGCATTATTCCGCAGGATTGGGATGCGCAACTACTGTTCGTAACGCCGACCCGGCAATTCCCGACGGGAGCCGTGCTAAGCTATGAGCGCCGCCGCGCGTTGCTTGCTTGGGCTTCTCGGAAGAATGCATGGATCATCGAAGACGATTATGACAGCGATTTTCGTTGGGGAGGCCGTCCGATCGAACCGCTTAAAGCGTTGGACCGGGAAGGCAGAGTCGTCTATGTAGGAACATTCTCGCGTTCCATGAGCGTTGGGGTCCGGATCGGATACGCGGTCGTACCCAATGAACTCATCGAGCCGTTCATCGCTGCTAAAAACTTGTATGATCCTTATCCGACGGGCATCGTCGAACAATTGGCTTTAGCGAACTGGATGTCGGAGGGGGGGTACGATCGGCACATGCGCCGGGTGCGCAGAACGTTCGGTAAGCTGGAAAACAAGCTTCGGTCAGGTTTGACGCGACATCTGGAAGGTTTATTCGAAGTGATCATGTCCGATGCGGGTCTGCACGTATATGCAAAATGGAAAAAAAACGCGGATGACTACGCACGATTGGTTCGGGAATGCGAAAAAAAAGGCGTGACGTGGAGGGACGGGGCTAGGTATGATACTTGTCAAGGGAATACTTCCGTACCGCGGCTCTCGGCTTTATTCGGCTTCGCTCACCTAGACGAAGGCCGAATCGAAGCCGGAATCGAGCTAATCCGCCAGACCGCGTACGCTTTGGGATTATTCGACTCCAACCAAGGACAAGGAGGAACCGTTCATGCTTGAGCTTTCACCATCGTCTTTCGTACTGCTCTCTTCGTTCGCGAAAATTTCCTGCGAGCCCGGCTGGAAGTGGCAAAAACGAGAAAAGCCTTTAGCGAATTACGATATTTTCTACGTATGGAGCGGGGAAGGGGAGCTGTTTCTTAACGGTAAACCTTATAAGCTTGGCAAAGGCAGCTGTTTCTTGTTCCGTCCGGGAGACCACACGAGCGCTACCCATAATCCGCAAAAGCCGCTCGTCCTTACTTATATTCATTTTGATGTATCGGAAAAAGTTGGACACGTCCCCGAGCCTTATCGGGAGATCGAGGATACCTTCGACTTCGAGCATATGCTCGCTAAATATGTACGATTGTTCTTGGTCCGTACATACGCGGCCGAGATAGAAGCCCAATTGATTCTGAAACAGCTGATCATCCATCTGCTGCGTTACGAGCGGAAGGAACCGGTCGAGCGCAAAGCGAGTAACCAACTGACAGAGAGCATACGCGAAGTGGCCAACTACATTCAGCAACATCCTGGCATCGTACATCGCGTGGACGATCTTGGCAAACGGGCGGGATTGTCCTCCCGGTATTTTTCCATCAAATTCAAGGAACTCATCGGGATGTCCGTGCAGACCTATATGATCCGGACAAGAATAGAGCGGGCGCAGCACTTGCTTATGCATGCCGGAATGAACGTGACGGAAGTCGCGGATGCGCTCGGTTACCGGGATATTTTCTTCTTCAGCCGCCAATTTAAGCAATATACGGGAAAAAGCCCCTCGGAGATTCGTTGAGGGGGACGTTCATAATATTCGCTTAAAGCGAACGCGCGCCGAACATAATCGGCGCGCGCTGTTTAAGTTCGCTATTACTTTCGCTCCAACAACGTTCCGAGCTTCTCGCCCATTAGAACCTTATCGCCTAGCTTCAAATCGGAACGGGGCTGCAGTGTTCCATCCTCCGTCAGCAGTACGATCGTAGAGCCGAATTCGAAGTAAGCCAGCTCGTCACCGCGGCCCAATTGGTGGGGCATAGGATCGACGTATTTAATGCTGCTTACGTTCAAAGCTCCGACTTTAACGACGGCAGCTTCTCCAACATCGTTACGGATATAGGTGACAAGCCTTTCGTTACGGGAGAGGACGCGCCGCATGGACGTCAAGCCGAATTCGTTAACCGGGTATACACGTCCGAGGATATGTTCGGTTTCCACAATCTCTCCTTCGCAAGGCGAGTGAATGCGATGGTAATCCGTCGGGCTTAAATAGAGTACCCAGAAGTAGCCGTTAAGGTATTGAGCAAGGCGAGGCGAGCCGTTAAGCAACTCCTCTACTGTATAGTCCTGGCCTTTAACCTGTAAGATCATACCGTCTTTAATTACGCCGCAGCCAGTGATTTTGGCATCGACGGGGCTGACTAGAACGCTGTCAGTCTGGTCGATCGGCCGTTTGCCGGGTTTTAGCCTGCGCGTGAAAAAGTCGTTCAATGAACGATAGTCCTCCAACCGTTTTTCCGCATCTTCAACCGGTATTTTATACATCGCGGCGAAACGGGGAATCCAACGGCGGCTTAAGGAGGATTTAGCGAAACGTCCCGTCATGCGGGACAAAAATTTGCGTGAGGACAGTTCAGTCATCATGCGCAGCAGCCAACGAGTCATGCAGCCGAGCACTCCTTTATCGTAAAATACATTCCCGAGAATTGTGACACATCGGTAGATAAAGTGCAATAGTTCTTCGTATAACGTACATATGCCGTGACTTATCGCGCTTTGCCCGTATATGCTGTCACGACATGCCGACATTCAGCGGTAAGGGGAGTAGGACGATGCTTAGAGCGGCTTTCATTACTCCGGGAGCATTCCCGATTCCGTCTTCGATGGGCGGATCCGTCGAGCGCGTAGTGGAGAAGGTAGTCCCAGGACTGCTTCATCGCGTCGATGCGACGATTTACGGCCGAACGAGCAAACGTTTAACTTCCAATGGGAATATAGGCGGAATTCCGATCGAAAGATTTCCCGGTTCGGATAAAGCCAAGTACTTCAGATTAGTTCGCAGCAGGCTTGCCAAAGCTAAACCTGAGGTCATTCAGGTCGAGAATCGTCCTTTGTGGATTCCTCGATTAAAGCGTTCTTTTCCTAATAGCCGAATATGGCTTAATTTACATTCAACCACCTTTATTAATTCGCCTTACTTGAGCAAAGCGAACCGAAAAAGATGTCTTCTCGCAGCCGATCGTATTCAAGTAAATAGCGAATTTCTCCGCGCTTACGTTCAGAAACAGGTTCCGATGGCGGCGGGAAAAATCAGAGTCAACCATCTAGGCGTCGATGCGGTGAGATTTCCTGGAAGATCTAGTATAGAAGGCAACCTCATGCGACAAAAGTGGCGAGCGAAGCACGGATGGAAAAATCGACGTATCGTGCTTTACGTGGGAAGGCTCGTCCCTCAGAAAGGCGTCCACCATCTTCTGCATGCTTTGCCGAGCCTGATCGCGAGTTCGCCCGATGTGTTGCTGGTCATCGTCGGCAGCGCGCAATACGGCTCGCATAGGCAGACACCATATACAAAGCGGTTGCGTCAACAAGCGAAGCGCTGGAAACACCATGTTCATTTCCAACCGTATGTTTCTCACGCCGAAATCCCGTATTGGTTTGCAATGGCCGACATGGCTGTTGTACCTTCCGTTGGGCAAGAAGCGTTCGGACTCGTTAACCTCGAAGCAATGGCTTCCGAGCTCCCTGTCGTCGCAACGAGAGCGGGCGGGATGAAAGAGATCGTCGTTGATGGCTCTACCGGCTTTCTCGTAAGAAAGGATGCCCCGGCCATCGTAAATGAGCTTGCAAACCGCATCAGTTACTTGTTAGTTAATGAGGCAGCGTGCGAGGAGATGGGACGCAGGGGGAGAGCGCGGGTTTTGAACCATTTTCTATGGCGTCATACCGCGGAGAGGTGGCTCGGGTTTCAGTTCACGTAAGGTGCGGCTGAAATGGCTCCAGGGGCTAGTTATAGTCGCATAATGCGACGATGAGAAGGCAAGCGGAGCAAATCAGCCAGCTATAGTCGCATAATGCGCCGATGAGAAGTCAAGCGGAGCAAATCAGCCAGCCAATGTCGCAAAATGCGACGATGAGAGGGCAAGCGGAGCAAATCAGCCAGCTATAGTCGCATAATGCGACGATGAGAGGGCAAGCGGAGCAAATCAGCCAGCTATAGTCGCATAATGCGACGATGAGAAGGCAAGCGGAGCAAATCAGCCAGCCAAAGTCGCAAAATGCGACGATGAGAGGGCAAGCGGAGCAAATCACCCAGCTATAGTCGCATAATGCGACGATGAGAGGGCAAGCGGAGCAAATCAGCCAGCTATAGTCGCATAATGCGACGATGAGAAGGCAAGCGGAGCAAATCAGCCAGCCAAAGACGCATGATGCGACTTTGGCTGGCTGATTTGCTCCGCTTGCCGTCTCATCGTCGCATTATGCGACTATAACTGGGTGATTTGCTCCGCTTGCCTTCTCATCGACGCATTTAGCGACTATGGCTGGCTGATTTGCTCCGCTTGCCGTCTCATCGTCGCATTATGCGACTATAACTGGGTGATTTGCTCCGCTTGCCTTCTCATCGACGCATTTAGCGACTATGGCTGGCTGATTTGCTCCGCTTGCCCTCTCATAGTCGCATTATGCGACGATGAGAAGGCAAGCGGAGGAAATCACCCAGCTATAGTCGCATTATGCGACGATGAGAAGGCAAGCGGAGCAAATCAGCCAGCCAAAGTCGCATGATGCGACTTTGGCTGGCTGATTAGGCAAGGCGGATGGATTATCCCCAGAACGTGCGATACAGCAAGTATAAATTCAAGCCCATGATGACAACCGCGATAAACCAAGCTAGTATGTTCAGCCACATCGGGTTGACGAATTGTCCCATCTTCTTCTTGTTGCTAGTAAACTGGACGAGCGGTACGACGGCGAAGGATAACTGAAGCGACAGAATAACCTGGCTCAGAATGAGCAGATCCATCGTCCCTCTCTCGCCGTACATAGCCGTTACGATAACAGCGGGGATAATTGCAATCATCCGCGTAATCAGCCTTCTAAGCCAAGGAGCGAGTCGAATGTTCAGGAAGCCCTCCATGACGATCTGCCCGGCCAGCGTTCCCGTCAGGGTAGAGTTCTGACCGGATGCAAGCAACGCGACTCCGAACAGGATCGCGGCTAACGAAGTGCCTAGCATCGGAGCTAACAAGTGATAAGCTTGCCCGATCTCGGCAACGTCGGTGCGCCCCGCCGTATGGAAGACGGCTGCGGCGATGATGAGGATGGAAGCATTGATGAATAAAGCGAAAAACAAGGCAATCGTCGAATCCCAGGTGGAGAAGCGGATCGCTTGCCGCTTCCCAAGCGCGGTTTGTTCGAACTGGCGCGTCTGCACAATGGAGGAATGCAAGTACAAATTATGCGGCATGACGGTTGCGCCGAGAATCCCTATGGCGATATAGAGCATTTCCGGATTTTTGACGATTTCGGCGGTAGGCACGAAGCCGCGGAGCACGCCTCCCATCTCCGGAGTAGACCAGATAAGCTCGAACGCGAAGCACAGGCCGATCGTGGCGATTAAGGCGATGACGAGAGCTTCGAGATACCGGAATCCTTTGTTTTGAAGGAACAGAATGATGAGTACGTCCAATGCGGTTAAAATTACGCCGTACAGAATGGGAATATTAAATAATAAGTTTAAGGCAATGGCGGCTCCGATGACTTCAGCCAGATCGCACGCCGCGATAGCAAGCTCGCATAAGATCCATAAGCCGAAATTTACCGGGTTACTATAATGATCCCGGCAAGCTTGCGCCAGATCCCTTCCGGTTACGATGCCTAGTTTACCCGATAGGGCTTGCAAGACAATGGCCATTAAGTTGGATATCAAGATGACGGATAATAACGTGTAGCCGAACTGCGAGCCTCCTGCTAGATCGGTAGCCCAGTTTCCAGGATCCATATAACCAACGGCAACCATATATCCGGGTCCGGCGAATGCCAGAAACTTACGGAAAATAGAGCCGTTCTTCGGAATTCGGACGGTCCGGAACGATTCCGGCAAGGATACCGCATCTCTCTCTCTGCGCCAACCGCTTTCTTTTGGATTGTTTTCTATAGGAGCTGTCGGATTTGTAGTGACGGGCGGCGTAGCAACTGCCAGTTCATCATGCATAATGGTTCACCTCGATATTGATGTTGTTCATGGCAACAAGTGTGGCGTTTGGGACATTAATTTTCCCTAAGGCAAAACTTGAATGCTATAAATATACGCCCGAATCGAGGAAAAGTAAACCGGAAAATGCATCGTTGATTATCATTTGTGCAAAACAAAAAAAGCTTGCCGAATAAATTCGGCAAGCCATTGCCCGTCTCGACAGGAGAGCGGGTGTTTTGTGTTTTCACATTTTACCCATGATCCAAGTGTTGCAGCGTTTGCAGGAAAATTTGTTCAATGTGGGAATCATCGAGCGAGTAGAAGACGGTTTTTCCGCTTTTGCGGCGTTTAACCATTCTCATATTTCGTAAATACCGAAGCTGATGGGAAACGGCGGATTGACCCATCTCGAGCAGTACGGATAAGTCGTGAACGCATAGCTCTTGATGGAGAAGCGCGCCGATCAGCTTAATTCTCGTGGGATCGCCCAGTGCTTTGAACAGCTCTGCCAACCGGGATGCGGAATGATCATTGATCATTCGCTGCTTGATTTCCTGCAATGGAATATCCGAATGGGTACAGCCTTCACTGGATTGATCGAGCAATGGGTTGTTCATGGCTAGGCTCCCTTACTATTCATTGCAAATGCTCTTCTATTATATCGTAACTGGTTATCCGCGGAAATATTGCGCCCCTAATTTGTTGTTCGGATAGGGATAGTCGCCCATCCTCGTGACGTGCCCATGGGTGAATGCATATGATACTGAAGATTTCGATGACCAGGAAGGAGAGGCACATGAAAAAGAAACAGGCGAGTAAGACGACCAAATCGCGCCGGCCGCTATTCTATGTAGATAATCCGAACAAGCTTGAGCTGCAATGGCTGGATGACATACAACAATCACAAGCCAAGTCGATTACTCTACATGGATCGGCTGTATCCGCGCAGCAAACGACGGTAAGCCAAGCAGGGAGTAAACAGGGCCAGGGGCCAAGCAATGCACATGGAAACCGGAAGCCACTCAATGCAGCCTCGGCAGCCAAGAATGATCAAGCAAGCCCAAGTACGGGGATGCCACTTTCTTCCGAGCTCGTCTCGACTGATCAGGAAGCAGAGGAGATCATAGCGATCGCTTCCGCTTTGTCTCCTGCAATCGAGTTTCCGGCGGCAGTGGAATTACCGGATATTATCGCGGTCGTGGAATCAGCGGAATCGGAGAGCTCTCAATCAGCCGATGCGTTGGTCGCGATGCTGCAAGAGGACTCCTCGGATAACGAAGCGTTAGAGGCGGCTATCGTTGCGGAGGAATTGTCAGATAGGCAAGTGCGTCACGACAAACTTGAAGAGAAGAGAATGCCCTTGCGTCCAGCTCCGATCGTCTACACGGACGATATCGCGGATGAGGCGGTCACCGGAGAGAAGCTTGCTCCATTCGCGGTTAAGGCCGTTCATCTGGCGGCGGATTCTGTGAGCACCAATTCTATGGCGGACTTCTCCGTAACGGCGATCAAGCTTGCCGATGGATCCATCACTTCGTCGAAGCTAGCTCCGGAATCCGTCGTGGGGGACCATCTCACTAAAAACTCCATTTCCGGGCAGAAGATTCGCGATCGGTCGATTACGGGCGAGAAATTACGCGACGGGAGCGTTTCTTCGGAGAAGTTAGCGGATCGGACGATCAGTTCGGACAAAATCGCCGAGGGCTCGATCCAATCGAAGCATTTGAATCTTTCGATTATTACATCGGAATTACTGCAAGACCAGATCATTACTTCGGACAAAATCCGCAGCGGTTCTATTCGCAGCGAGAATCTAGCCAATGAAAGCGTCGATACTTCGAAGTTGGCCGATGGTTCCGTCACGAACTCGAAGTTGCGCGACGGATCGATATCCAAGGACAAAGTGGCACGAGGGGCCATCGAATCCCAACATCTTACGGACGGGCTTGTCCTTGCTGACCATGTGGCTTTTGGAGTACTGCAGGGAAAGCATTTGGCTCCGCGCGCCGTGGCGGCGGAGCATCTCGCGGACGGAACGGTCGGCGCTCGCGAGCTGGCCGACCGTTCCGTGTCGGGAAGCAAGCTGATGCTCAGCACGGTTCAATCCGAGCACCTGCAAGCAGGAGCAGTAAAGGGTGAGCATCTCGAAAGCGAGACCGTTAAAACCAAACATCTGGCCGATGGAACGATCATTGCTTCCAAGTTAGCCGAGCAAGCAGTTACGACGCTTAAGCTTGTCGATCACGCGATCACTTCGACCAAAATAGCCGATCAAAGCATCGTTTCCGGCAAAATAGCAGACGAGGCTATTCAGACAAGGCATGTCGCTAAAGGAAGCATTCTATCCGATAAGCTGGCGGATGGCAGCGTAGAAGCGCGTCATCTGACTGATAAATCCGTGGATGGCCGGCATATGTCCGCCCAGGCGATCGGTAGAGAACATTTGCAAGAGGGATTGATCGGCGCCGGGCAGCTCGCGAAGAATATCGTACAATCCCAGCATCTATCCGACGGAGCAGTCGGAACTTCGCAATTGTCGGATGGAGCAGTGAGTTCAGTCAAGCTCGGGGATCAATCGGTCAGTAGCCGGAATTTAGCCAACGCTGCCGTTAAAACCGAGCATTTAGCCTCAGAAAGCGTAACGACGGAGCAGTTGGCAGCGGGATCGCTAAGGCCGTATCATTTTGGACCAGAATCGGTTATAGGCGGAACACTGGCAACGGAATCCGTCGATAGCCGACATATTCGGCAAGGAGCCATCGAGGCCGCTCATCTGGGGAATGCATCGGTAAGCACGGAAGCTTTGCAAATCGAAGCCGTGTCGGAGAAAAATATCGCGCCCGGCGCCGTCGGTGAACGTCAGCTCGGCATACGTTCGGTATTCTCGCATCATCTGACCGATCATCTGATCACGTCCTTAAAGTTATCTCCTGAGTGCGTATCGACGGATAAATTAGCGGATTTGGCCGTGACGACGGCGAAGATCGCGGATGACAGCATCACTTCCGACAAGCTTTCCGACAACGCGGTATATGAAAAAGCGCTGCAGGATGGAGTGGTTACGGGGAGAACGCTAGCGGAAGGATCCGTTACTTCCAAGCATCTGAAGATTAAGTCGATCAAGCAAGCCCATCTGAGCGAAGGTGCCGTGACGGCTTCTATATTGGCGGAAGGCTCGGTGACCTCGGACAAAATCGCGAACGGATCGGTCAAGTCTCAGCACTTGGTCACGAGTGCGGTGGAAAGCCGCCATCTCGCCGAGCAAGCGGTAATTGGCGTACATTTAGCCGAGAAAAGCATTCGCGACCTTCATCTGAATGAGGGAATCATCAATGCAAGCAAGTTGGCGCCGAATAGCGTCGATAGCAGCAAACTCCAAGCGGGCGCCGTGAAGGAAGCTCATATCGGTGATAAGTCGATTACGTCCGTTCATCTTCAAGCGAACATAATCGATTCGGCCCATTTGCGCAAAGAAGCGGTAGGAGCGGCGCATCTGGCAAAGGAAAGCGTACAGGAAGCGACCATCTCGAACCAAGCGATTACAACGGATAAATTAGCGGATGACAGCGTCACTTCGAAGAAGATAGCTCTCCATAGTGTCGGTAACGAGCATCTGCAAATCGAAAGCGTGAGCGGCAAACACCTGAAGTCGGAAGCCGTACACGGTTACCACCTTCGCAAAGGAACGGTGTCCGTCTCGCATCTTGCGCCCGATTTGCTCGATTTGGCGAAGAACGGGGAACGGCGTATCGACTCCGAGAGGTTGGAACCGAATGCCGTCAGCTCAGTCCATTTGAAGGAGAAAACCATTACCGAGGATAAGCTGGCCGATGGATTGATCACGAGAGTGAAGCTCGCGGACGGTAGCGTTACGCTGGATAAACTCGCGGATGGCAGCGTGACGACGGAGAAGCTGGTTAAAGGCTCCGTAACGACGGAGAAACTGGTTAACGGCTCGATCACGACCGAGAAAATGGCGGACGGTAGCATCGGCATGGATCAACTGGCGGTGGGTTCGGTTGTTTCGGATGTTCTCGCGGATGGCAGCGTGACGACGGATAAAGTATTGGACCGCGCGATAACGAGGGAGAAGCTCGCCGGCGAAAGCGTTGGATCGGATCAACTGGCGGCGGGTTCGGTTGTTGCGGAAATTCTCGCGGATGGCAGCGTAACGACGGAAAAGCTGCAAGATCGCGCGATAACGACGGAGAAGCTGGCGGACGGAAGCGTAGGTACGGAGCAATTGGCGGCGGGTTCGGTTGTTGCGGAAATACTCGCGGATGGCAGCGTGACGATGGAGACGCTGCAAGATCGCGCGGTAACGACGGAGAAGCTGGCGGAGGGCAGCGTAGGTACGGAGCAATTGGCGGCGGGTTCGGTTGCTGCGGAAATTCTCGCGGATGGCAGCGTGACGGCGGAGAAAGTATTAGATCGCGCGATAACGACGGAGAAGCTGGCGGATGGCAGCGTAGGTACGGAGCAATTGGCGGCGGGTTCGGTTGCTGCGGAAATACTCGCGGATGGCAGCGTGACGGCGGAGAAAGTATTAGATCGCGCGATAACGACGGAGAAGCTGGCGGATGGCAGCGTAGGTACGGAGCAATTGGCGGCGGGTTCGGTTGCTGCGGAAATACTCGCGGATGGCAGCGTGACGGCGGAGAAGCTGCAAGATCGCGCGGTACCGACGGAGAAGCTGGCGGACGGCAGCGTAGGTAAGGAGCAATTGGCGGCGGGTTCGGTTGCTGCGGAAATACTCGCGGATGGCAGCGTGACGGCGGAGAAGCTGCAAGATCGCGCGGTAACGACGGAGAAGCTGGCGGACGGCAGCGTAGGTATGGAGCAATTGGCGGCGGGTTCGGTAACGGCAACTATTATAGCGGATAGAAGCATAACGACTGAGAAATTGCAGAACCGCGCCGTTACTTCCGAGAAGCTTGCCTACGGTAGCATTGGGAACGAGCAACTGGCGGTAGGCGCGGTTAGCGAGGATAATTTGGCGGACCAGAGCGTAACGGAAGCCAAGCTTGCCAATGGCGTAGTGACGGCTATGAAGCTAGCGATGGGAAGCGTAGGAACGTATCAATTGGCAATGGGTTCCGTCATCGCGGACATCTTGGCGGATCGAAGCATATCGACGGAGAAGTTGCTGGATCGTTTGGTTACGACGGAGAAGTTAGCGGACGGCAGCGTAGGCACGGAACAGATGGCGGCAGGCTCCGTGCAAGCGGACATCTTGGCGAATGGAAGCATTACGACGGAAAAGCTGCTTGACGGAGTCGTTACGACGGATAAGCTTGCAGGAGACAGCGTAGGAACGAGTCAATTGGTTAGCGGCTCCGTGACAACGGACATTCTGGCCGATGACAGCGTGACGGATGCTAAGTTAAGAGACGGGACGATCACGGCGAATAAACTCGCCAATAGAACGATAGGATCGCTTCAAATGGCGGAAAGCTCGGTGACGAGGAGCATCTTAGCCGACGAAAGCGTATCGACGGAAAAACTGTTGAATCGTGCGGTAACGACGGAAAAACTAGCGGACGGAAGCGTGGGAACGCATCAACTAGAGAAAGGCGCAGTCCATTCGGGGAATCTGGCGGACGAAAGTATTACGACCTTGAAGCTGTCCAACGCAGCGGTGACCTCGGATAAAATAGCCAACGAAACCGTGGGGACGAATCATTTCGTAAGGGAATCCGTGACGGAAGAAATACTGGCCGACTTAAGCGTTACTAGCTCGAAGCTAGCTGAAGGCTCGGTGACGACTCCGCATCTCGCTTATCGAAGCGTGGGAACGGATCAACTGAAAGTAGAGTCGGTTACGGAAGACAAATTAGCTAACGATAGCGTTACGACAGTTAAACTCATCGATGGCGTCATCACGACGGATAAACTGGCAGGAGGCAGCGTGGGATCGAGCCAGATGTCCGACGGAGCGGTAACTTCGGAAAAATTGGCTTACGGGTCTGTATCCTCCGAGAAGCTGCTGGACCGGTCCGTGACTTCGGAGAAAATTGCCGATCAAGGCGTCGGGACCAGACAATTGGCCGAACGCTCGGTGACGGAAGATATATTGGCGGACAGCAGCATATCGACCGTGAAATTGTCCGATGGGGCGGTTACGTCAGAGAAGCTGGCCGAAGGAAGTATCGGTACCGACCAGTTAGCCGAAGGCTCCGTGACGACGTTAAAACTGGCGAACGGCTCCGTGGCGCAAAATAACCTTTCGCCTGTCTTGCTTCAATTTTTGAGCTATGTGGGTGACGCCATTACCGATGAACGGTTGGCGGTTGGTGCTGTCAGCTCGGAGAAATTGGCTCTTGGAGCGGTGGGAACGGAACAGTTGGCGGACGGCTCGGTAACGAGAGATAAAGTAAGCGAGGGTAGCATCGGCGCGAATCAACTGGCAGCGGGCTCTGTTAATGCCGAAAAGATATCCGTGCGAAGCGTCAGTTCCTCGCACATCATCCCACGCTCCATACTCGGTTATCATCTTGGGGAGCAGACGATTACTTCCAGTCATTTTAAGCCGCAGGCCGTAACGGAAGCCCTGATTGCGGATGGCAGCGTGAGCGAAGCGAAGCTGTCTAGCGAAGTGCGCGAACTGCTTAATGAAATACAGCAAGCGCAAGCAGTTGCAGTCAAGCCTGTTGAGGCAATACGCGAGCTCGTTCCGGGTAGCGTGACGAGGGAGCATCTGGCGGATGGTAGCATAGGCGGATCGAAGCTGGAGCGCGGAGGCGTAACGAGTGAACATCTTGCTGTAGGAAGCGTAGGCGGCGCGCAAGTATGGCTAGGTAGCATCACAGGTGATCATATAGCGGATGGAAGCATTAGCGGGGCGAAGCTGGAACTGGGCAGCGTAACGAGCGATCATCTGGCGGATGGCAACATTAGCGGGTCGAAACTGGAACCGGGTAGCATATCGAGCGATCACTTATTGGATGGCAGCGTAAGCAGTTCGAAGCTGGAACTAGGCAGTATCGCAAGCGAGCACCTGGCAGATGGCAGCGTGAGCAGCACCAAGTTAGAAGCAGGGTGCATCACAAGCGAGCATTTGTTGGATGGTAGCATAAGCGAGTCGAAACTATCTTTTCAACCCGTGATTGCTCAACTACCTGGCGTTAGCTTATTGTTCGGCAACCAACAATACGAGTTCCAAGGCGGCATGGAGTCCATGCATATAGTCGTTCCTTTCTCCGCTCCTTTTGCCGACACCTCGTATACTTTGGTAGCCATGTCGAATCATGCTTCTTGTAGCTGTATTCTCGGTGCCAAACGCCCGCATGAAGCTGAGCTCATCGTATTCCGAACACGGCTCGGACCCGAACCTAAAGGCTTCATTCAATGGATTGCATTAGGCAATAGATCGCTAGGTTAATTGCTGCGTGAAATCTTGAAGCGATGTCTCAACACGAGGCATCGCTTTCTGACGTTCTTAAGACTTTTTTGAGGATCAAGTAGCAGTCACGAATTAATAATTATGGAATATAGACGAATCGCCAATGCAATGAGACTAGGAGATACATATTTCTAAAGACATAACGGGATAGGTTTGTTTAATTATCAAGGAGAGGAATGACATTAATGAAAAAATCCACCCAATTGAAGCTAATGATCCAGTCACAGACAACGGACTATATCATGGAGGCCCATAACGGTTTGTCCGCGAAAATCGTGGAGGAGGCCGGCTTCAAAGGGATTTGGGCCAGCGGACTTTCAATTGCAGCTTCTATGGGCGTAAGAGACAACAATGAAGCTTCCTGGACGCAGGTGCTGGATGTCTTAGAGTTTATGAGTGATGCAACGAAGATCCCGATTTTGCTGGATGGCGACACGGGATACGGAAACTTTAACAATGCAAGGAGATTGTTGAAAAAATTGGAGCAGCGACAGATTGCTGGGGTGTGTATCGAAGATAAACTCTTTCCCAAAACAAACTCTTTTATCAAAGGGGAAGCGCAGCCACTTGCCCCTATCGATGAGTTTTGCGGCAAAATAAAAGCCATGAAGGATACCCAGAAGGATCAGGATTTTGTAGTCGTAGCGAGAGTGGAGGCTTTTATCGCGGGTCATGGACTCGATGAAATGCTTAAAAGAGCAGAAGCTTATCGACAAGCGGGAGCAGACGCTATTCTCGCACACAGCAAACGAGCGGATATCAACGAGATTGAAGCTTTCGTGAAAGAATGGGGCGGTAGACTTCCGGTTATTATTGTGCCGACAAAATATTATAAGACACCCAAAAACCGCTTTCAGGAATTAGGAATCAATTTAGTCATTTGGGCCAATCACAACTTAAGGGCATCGGTAAGTGCCATGCAAAAAATTAGCAGAAAATTATTTAAAGAAGAAAGTCTCATCCAGATCGAAAACAAAATAACCCCCCTCGAAGAAATATTCCGTCTGCAAAACGCAGAGGAACTCCAATTGGCTGAAGAAAAGTACTTTACTACCTCATCTGTTGAAAAAGGAAGCGAATAGGAGCAAATCGTATCATCTGAAAGGCACCGTTCCAGAGTTCGAAGGCACGGTTTATTTATTTTCGCTGAACGGCTTGCGGATTTCTTGGCTTTTCCACGTTTGTCTAACACACAGTTGTCTCTAATCGCATTAACTGGAGCAAAATCACGTTTCCGTGATGGGAGAGGAGAATAAACGTTCAATGCAGGTAAAATACATTACAAAGTTGGAGGAATTACCCCATTTGTCAGACGGGGAGAGGGCTGCCTTGAAGCAAGTGACCGATAAATTCGTTTTTCGGTTGAACGATTATTATTTACGGTTGATTGACTGGTCGAATCCGAATGACCCCATCAGAAAGCTCGTGATTCCAAATGCCAATGAACTTTGGGAATACGGCCGATGGGACGCTTCTGATGAAGATACGAACTACGTGGTAAAGGGATGTCAACATAAATATCGAACGACTGCATTGTTGCTTGTCTCTGAAGTATGCGGAGCCTACTGTAGATTCTGCTTCCGCAAGCGCTTGTTCCGTGCGGACGTGAAAGAGGCGATGCCGGACGTTCAAGACGGAATCGATTATATCGCTAGAACACCTGAAATCAACAATGTTCTGTTAACTGGCGGCGATCCGCTCATCCTAGCGACGAGCAAGCTTCGCAACCTTCTGGAAGCCCTAAGATCAATCGAGCACGTGAAAATCATAAGAATCGGTTCGAAATTGCCTGTCTTCAATCCTATGAGAATCTATGAAGACGAAGAATTACTCAATACGATTCGAACCTATTCCACGGAAGAAAAAAGGATCTATATTATGGCGCATGTTAACCATCCCAAAGAGATCACTCCGGAAGCCATTAAATGCTTTAAGGCACTTTACGATGCCGGAGCTATCGTCGTGAATCAGACGCCTCTGCTGAAAGGAATCAACGATGATCCTGCAGTGCTCGGTGAATTGCTTGATCGGCTTTCATGGGCGGGCGTTACTCCTTATTACTTTTTCATAAACAGACCCGTGGCGGGTAACAGGGGGTTCGTGCTCACACTGAAAGAAACGTACCGAATCGTGGAAGAAGCCAAAGCTAGAACATCAGGCTTAGGCAAACGAGTGAAGCTTTGCATGAGTCATACGTCAGGAAAAATCGAGATCCTTGCAGTCGAGAACGGCAAAGTTTACTTAAAATATCATCAATCGCGTGACGGAGAGTATGGTAAGTTGATGATTTTGGATTGTCCCGAAGAGGCTGCATGGTTTGACGATTTGCCTGGTAATGAAAAATATTGGAACAGGCCGATCAAGAAAACGAACGAAGTCATTTCCGTGAACGAAATGTCGGATATGCCTCAGAAAAAAACTATCGAACAATAGAGGAGAATCGGAATGTATCGTTCAGAACAATCTTCATCGACTATCCATCCGATCGTCGGAGTGTATCTTGGAAGTGGATCGATACCGTTAAGAGACATTGGAAAATATGTCAGGATCAATAAACTTGTGAAAGCGAACAGAAGGGCCGGTACGACGCTAGCTTTTTTCACCGCTAATGATTTAAATTTCTCCGAGGAAAATTTCGAAGGAGCTTACTTCGATGAAAAGGGGAGAAAGTGGCAAAAAAAATCGTTCCCTTTTCCTGACGTCGTTTATATCCGAGGAGGCGGAGGCGAAACCGACGGCATTCTGGAAAGATTCGATGAGCTGGGAATCAAAAGAATCAATCCGATCCATGCCTTTAATAAGAGTGAATTATATCAATACTTGAACGAGAACGAAAATTTAAGATCTTATTTACCTAGTACCGTAAATGTTGATAACAGGAACGAAATCAAAAATACGATTCTTAAGTTCAGGAAAGCGTATGTGAAGGCGCACCGCGGCAGGAAAGGGCTGCAAGTGATGCGTATCGAGAAATTACCTAAAAACCCGGGTTACGTATATAGTTATTCGATTATCGGGAAATTGGTTCGCAGGAAAGCAAACAATATGCAAAGCTTGCTTAAAAACATCAATACCTTTTTCGGAAATAAAAAAGTAATTGTTCAGAGGGCAATCGATCTGGTGAAGATCAATAAAAACCGTCTTGTCGATTTTCGGGCAGAAGTGCAAAGAAACAAAAATGGCGAAATCGACATCGTCGGAATATGCGTAAGGGTAGGCAGTCCCAATTCCCCAATTACGACCCATTCGTTCGCTTATCGATATGACGTTTTTCTCCCTAAGCTATTTCCCCGTTATACCGCCAAGCAATTATTCGTTTTGAAAATAAAGATCAAAAAGTTTTTACACCAAGTTTATTTGGGAGTGGAGAATAAGTACGGAAAATTCGGGGAAATCGGTATAGACTTTGCCGTGGATAGAAGAGGGAAAATTTGGCTTATTGAATGTAATGCCCAATCGGCCAAAGTTTCAATTGTAAAAGCGTATGGATCTAGAGCGGAGCGGGTGTTTCTGAACCCACTGGAGTACGCGAAAACGATCACCAACTTCGACAGAGACCTATCATCCTTCGAAACAGAGGTTCCCGCAGCAATTGAAACTGTGAAAGGAACAGAGGTAGTTAAAGTAGCAGAAGCCATTATACCAAAAGAAGTGTTTATAGCAGCAGTAGCAGAAAAAGTAGAGGGAGCAGAAGTAGAAGTAGAAGCAGTAGCGGAAGTAGTAGCGGAAGCAGTAGCGGTAGAAGCAAAAGATTAGGAAGGTGCAAATCATCGATGATCAACACCAAAATTTTTGGGAGAGAGTTGAAAAAACTAGGCTTTGATTTTTACGTTGGCGTTCCCTGCTCCTTCTTAAAAAATTTAATCAATTATGCCATCAATGAGAGCGAATATATCGGGGCGGCAAACGAGGGGGACGCGGTCGCTATTGCTTCCGGCGCTTTATTGGGAGGGAAGAAACCGGTTGTTTTAATGCAAAATTCGGGTCTTGCGAACGCTGTATCGCCGCTCGTGTCTCTTAATTATCCGTTTCGCATTCCGGTATTGGGATTTGTCAGCTGGCGAGGGCAACCCGGCTATCAAGATGAACCTCAGCATGAACTGATGGGACGAATAACGACAAATCTGCTTGATTCCATGCAGGTGAAGTGGATGTATTTGTCTGCCGATTTCAAGAAAGCCAAACATCAGATCTCGCTGGCAGCCAAGTATATTGAGAGCGGTCATCCCTTTTTCTTCGTCGTAAAAAAAGAGAGTTTTGAACAAGAGATACTGCAAGAACAAGACCGTTACTTCAGCGTTAACAAAGAAAACATCAGCCAATGGGCCGACAATCAGCTGCCTACCCGTCAGGAAGCATTGCGGGTCATCAATGGATGCAAAGACGGCAAAACCGCTCAGCTCGCGACGACCGGAAAAACGGGGAGGCAATTGTACGAAATCGAAGATGCATGCAATAACCTTTATATGGTCGGTTCTATGGGGTGCATCGCTTCTTTCGGCCTCGGGCTGTCGATTAGTAAACCCGATTTCGATATCGTAGTTATCGATGGAGACGGCTCGCTGTTAATGAGGATGGGGAGCATGGCTACGATTGGCTACTACAATCCGCGGAATATGATTCATATTTTACTGGATAACAATGCTCATGATTCTACAGGAGGGCAGAAGACGGTTTCCCACAACATTAATTTTATCAATGTTGCTTCCTCCTGCGGCTACGCGAAATCTATTTACATCCACGATCTAAATGAGCTGAATAAATGCTTGAACGAATGGAAAATAACGAAAGGCTTAACCTTTCTTCATCTTAAAATTTCGTCAGGTACGGAGGAACAGTTAAGTCGACCGGCAATTAAACCTTACGAGGTCAAAGAACGATTAGCGATGTTTTTGAATCGAAATGTCTCCGAATCGAAAGGAGCGAGAAGTTGATGAAGCTTGCCAGCAGAAAAATCTTACTCACTCCCGGTCCCGCAACGACAACGGATGGCGTTAAACTTGCCCAAGTCGTGCCCGATATTTGCCCGCGAGAAAAGGAATTCGGCCGATTGCTGAAATCTGTTTGCACTGAATTGACCTGTATCGTTTCGGATTCGGAGAAATATACGACCGTTTTGTTCGGTGGTTCGGGCACGGCTGCAGTCGAGTCTATATTAAGTTCTGTCGTAGAGCGCGGCGGTCTGGTCCTGATCGTGAATAACGGCGCCTACGGCAAACGGATGTGCGAAATTGCGGAAGCTTATGGCTTGGGTCATCTGGTATTTCACAGTCCTGCTCATTCCGCCCTTGATCTGACGGCATTGGAATCGCTTCTAGACAAAAGTCGACGGAAAATAACCCATATGGCAGTCGTTCACCATGAGACAACCACCGGACTTCTGAATGACATAGAAGCGATCGGCGCTTTGTGCTTGAAATATGGAATACATCTGATCGTAGATGCCATCAGTTCTTTTGCAGCCATTCCGATTGACATGCGCAAAATGAATATTCATTATCTCGCCGCAAGTTCCAATAAAAATCTACAAGCTATGGCCGGTATATCGTTCGTAATAGCGGAAACCGAGTTATTGGAAAAAAACAAACCTAATACACCGAAAAATTATTATCTCGATTTACACGCCCAATATCGTTTTTTCGCGGAAACCTATCAAACCCGCTTTACTCCGCCTGTTCAAACACTATACGCGCTTAAACAAGCGATAGAGGAACTGAAGGAAGAGGGGATCGACCAACGATATGCGCGCTATAAGAAATGCTGGGAAACGTTAATCGCCGGCATTACGCGTATAGGTTTAAAATATATCGCCAGCGATAACCTGCATTCCAAGCTTGTTACATCCATCTTCGAACCGAACGTGGATGGGTACAGTTTCAAAGAAATGCATGACTATTTGCATAGCAGGGGCTATACGATTTATCCAGGCAAACTCGACGAATTTAACACATTCAGGATCGCGAATATCGGTGATATCTCTTACAAAGAGATAGAGTCATTTTTGGTGCTGCTTGAAACCTATCTGATTCGGAAAGGTTTTATCAAAGATGCTTAAGGAGGTGATCGTATCGAACACACTGTTATTAGAAGCAAAATGAAAAAGGGACTTGTCATTATGGAAGATCCCATCATGAAACATTATGTGCCGGATACGGAATGGTTTGATTCTTCCAGCCTTCGAAGAATGCTTCGAAACTATGCCCGCATTTATATCAAACCGGATGTCGGGAGAAAAGGGAATGGAATCATCCGGCTCAAGAGGCTTAATGCCGAAGAGTTTGAGATTTCGTATAAAGATACCAAAACCCTATGCTCACGAGATAAAGTATATTCGGCAATTAAAGAATTGCAGAATCCGGATAAGGAATACATCATCCAACGAGGAATTGATTTGGCAACTTATCGGCGTCGCCCATTCGATGTGCGGGTTGTCTTGCAAAAGCCCGAGGGCAAGTGGCGTGCAACGTTAATGTGCGCTAAACTCGCTCCCAGAAGGTCTTCGGTCGTCACGAATGTATCGAAGGGGGCAAAGGACTACAACCTTTATAGATTGCTTAAAGGAACCGATCAGCGATTGAATAGATCGGAAATCATCCGAGAGTTAATCGATGCATCCCAACAAATTGCGCAAATTTTAGGATCCCGTTTTCCGCTCAAAATTTTAGGTTTGGATATGGGGATCGACAAGAGAGGGAATATCTGGTTTATCGAAGCCAATACGAAACCGGATTGCAAAGGCTTGGAGAAGATCGACCGAGGGCTCTACCGTAAATATTTAAGGGCAAAAAAAATAATGCGCAACGGGTGATTTTATGGCGATTGAGGTACATCATGTGAAAAGCAAGCTTGCAGTGGCCTACCAGCTCATACACACTCCTGGGGTTTCCCGTCATATTCCGGACACGGAATTGCTGCGGGAGAGCGCGTTCTACAAGATGATAAGAAAGCATGACAAAATCTATCTCAAACCGGACCGGGGAAGAAAATCAAGAGGAGTCATTCGGATTGAGAAGTTGAATTACGACCTTTTTAAACTGAGGGAAGGCACTGATAAGACCTACGTCCATTCGAAGGATCTCTGGAAAAAAGTGAATGGCATGACTGAGGACAGCAAATATATTATCCAGCGGGCGGTTAACAGCGTGACGAAGGACGGCAGACCCTTTGATCTTCGTTGTCATAGCCTGAGAGTGAATGGGAGATGGAAGGTCGGAGGGATCTGCGGGAGGCTCGGGGAGAAGGGAAGTATCGTGACAACCTCGCATTACGGAGGGACCCCGACATTACTCGATACGCTCTTTAAACGACATTTGGGATTAACTTATATGGAAAGAACAAGACTGAATCGCAAACTAGAAAGATGCGTCGTGAAAACCGTGAGGCAAGTGAGCCATATGTTTCCCAATTTGTATGAGTTCGCCGTCGACATCGGAATTGATCGCCATAAGAGAATCTGGATTTACGAGGTCAACATCGAACCGTTGATCAGAGGGAATTTCAAGTTGCTGCCTGATCAAACTCTCTATCGAAAAATTAAAAGGATGAGGGAAAAAGCAAGATAAGCGTATTTCACAACGAAGGAAGGAATGATGGAATGGGTTCAAAGTGGGATCCTTCAAAGTGGGAAATACATCGATTGTATTCCAGACATCCCGAACTCCACAAACTTTTGCCGCCGACAACGCTGCTGAGTAAAGACTCTCTTTCGGAATACTTGGATAAATATCATTCGGTCTATATCAAAGGAGAGAACGAGCATACTGGCTCTGGAATCATAAAGGCATGGAAAACAGAAAATGGATATCGCTACGTTAAAGTTAAGGGTGAACCGGTTAACGTGAATTCAATCGAGAATCTATATGACATGCTCAGAGACGGAAGACCCGGAAAGTCGGTTCTCGTCCAAAGAACGATTGACTTGGCTACGATTGAAGGAAGGCCCTTCTCCATTCGCCTTATGCTGATGCGAGACGGGAAAGAAAAGTGGCAGCACGCGGGGATGCTGGCGAAAGTTGCAGGAGAAAACAGCGTAGTAACCAATGTTCGTCGCGGCGGAGGGTATGCCACCACAATTGATAATGCTTTAGCCAAATCATTAGGCTACGGTCACGATAGAATCGAGAGCGTAAAACGCGAGTTGATCGACGATGGTTTTAAACTGATTCGATATGCCACGAAAAGCGATTATCGTTCCCATGAGACGGGCATAGATTTCGGTATCGATCGCAAAGGAAAAATATGGGTTATTGAAGTGAACCTTGCGTATCCCTCATATGGATTGTTTAACAGATTAGAGGATAAAAAGTTTTACCGTAAGATCAAAAGTTTGGCGGCTGCCTACCGAAATAGATGAACGAAGTCCGGAAAAGGAACAATAAAAAGCTTTTGTCCTGCTTAGGGGCAAAAGCTTTTTATATTAATTCGCCCTATTTGCTTGCTATAAGACAAACACCTTGTTCGCTACCCTTCTAATCCGCATATGATACAGAACTTAAAGGAGAGTGAATATGAAGGCCATTGTAACCGGAGGAGCTGGTTTCATAGGCTCCCATCTCGTAGAAGCTCTTGTGCACCTAGGTATTCAAGTATCGGTTATGGACAATTTGGTATCCGGAGAGCAGCGCAGGATTCATCCGTCTGCCGCATTTAAGCGAATGGATATTCGAAGTAACGAGGCCAAAGAGCTTATTGTTCGTGAGAAGCCGGATGTTGTCTTTCACTTAGCTGCCCAAACGGATGTTCAGAAGTCGCTTCTCGATCCGAAATACGATGCGGATGTTAATGTTTGCGGTACGATCAACCTTCTTGAAGCCCTCCGCAAGACTGGGTGCGGGAAGCTAATCTTCGTCTCCACTTCCGCGGTATATGGAAATGTGCAAAGCGAACGCATATCGGAGAAGGACCCGGTCGCGCCCATTTCCTATTACGGCCTATCAAAGTGGTCAGGAGAGTCCTATATCCGCTTATTCTATCAGCTATACGACATTCCATATACCATCCTTCGTTTCAGCAACGTCTATGGGCCTGGACAAACGCCGAAAGGGGAAGGAGGCGTGATAGCTGTTTTTCTCGATCGGATTCATGCATGCAAATCCCTTAGCATTCATGGCGACGGCGAACAAACCCGGGATTTTATTTACGTGAAGGATGTCGTAGGGGCTATGCTTGCTGCTATTGAACGGGGGGACCAAGAAACCGCGCAAGTTAGCTCGTCGACCAAGACTTCAATCAACCATCTGGTATCCATACTGTCTCGTATTCATGGAGCGGATCTCGATGTTATCCATACACCGGCAAGAAGAGGCGACATCGCACACAGCTGCCTAGACAATAGAAAAGCTTCCCTGTTGTTGCATTGGCAGCCTCTCATAGATCTGCGGGACGGATTAACGGATACCTACGCTTATTGGAAAAAGTAAGATATCGCTAAAAAGGAGAAGTAGTCTATGAAGCTTCAAGAGCTCAAAGGAAAGTATGATGCCATTTTCAGTATCGGCGATCTTTGTCTTGCCTCCATTCAATTGAGACAAAACAACCTCAGACCGTTTGCCGGCGTTCTGGATTGGATGGGTTCGCCCATGCTGTCTTCAGTCAACCGGCTGTTGAAGTACCGGTTTTACGAGTTTATGGAATTTTCGAATTTACGTGTTATCGGTTATGCGGGGGATACCAACATCGCCGTATCAGACGATGCCTACCATATCGTGTCCAGTCACGATTTCATGGTGGGACCAAATACATTGACTCATTTGGGCAGTTATGCGGAGGTTAAGAAGAAGTTCGACCGCCGTATCCGTCGTTTTCTGGAGAAAGCCGATACTTGTCGGCGCATCCTTTTTGTCCGGACGGAAGGGGATTACGAGGATGTCGAGGCTCTTCAAACTGTCTTGCGCGGATTGGTAAGGCACGATTTTCGGGTGCTTGTCGTGAATCATACGGATGTTGGCGGGCTGGTTGAAGACAATTGGCCTCTGGACAAAGTCTGTGCCGTTCAGCTTCCTTCCATCAACAAATGGACCGATAACGATCATCTGTGGAGGAGAATATTCGAAGGGATTCAGCTCAGAAAATAACCATGTGGGGTGAAAAGAAATGTTCGAAGGGTCAGTCATCTTCGTGACCGGGGGAACCGGTTCATGGGGACAGGAATTGGTAAGGCAATTATTAAGTCAAAATCCGCAAAGAATTATCATCTTTTCGCGCAACGAGACCAGTCAGGTAAAAATGAAAAGAGAAATGGATGATCCTAGAATAAGCTTTTGCATCGGTGACGTTCGGGATCGCGAAGCGATGGTCGAAGCATGCCGCGGAGTGGATTACATTTTTCATTTAGCCGCTTTAAAGCACGTACCCATTTGTGAAGAACAGCCGTCCGAAGCGTTGAAAACGAATATAATCGGAACGCAAAATGTGATTGATGCCGCTATCGAGAACGGTGTCAAAAAAGTGGTCAACATTTCAACCGATAAGGCAGCGGACCCTGTCAATTTCTATGGCATGACGAAAGCGATCGGTGAAAAGCTGGTCGTCTACGCGAATCGCTCCCAGGTGAAGACGACGTTCATTAATGTAAGAGGCGGTAATATTCTTGGCTCGAACGGCAGCGTACTTAATCTGTTTATTGATCAATTGAACGCGAGAAGCCGGATCGGCATTACCGACAAGAAGATGGTCCGATTCTTTATGTCCGCACAGTCGGCATCCGAGCTCGTATTGACGGCCGCAAGAGAAGGGAAGGGCGGAGAAATATTCATCCCGATGCTGTCGGCATGCCGTATTCTGGACTTGGCGGAAGTTTTAATCGAAGCCTATGGCGCTGAGGATGCGGAAATCGTTGAAATTGGAAGCAGACCAGGAGAAAAGCTGAATGAGGTTCTGCTCTCCCAATATGAACGCCGCAATTCAGTCGTGTTGAACAACAAGTACTTCGTTGTTCTTCCGACAACCGAGATTCCGGCAATAAAGCAAGCTTATACTGCATTTCCTCCCGCACAAGCGGAATTGCACGGCGATAAGAAGTCTCTCATGACGAAAGCCGAAATCAAACAAATGCTGTTGGATGGCGGATTTATATTAGCAAAGGAGGGGAGTCAATGAAAATATTGCTTGCGACATATTGGCATATTCCGCATTTAGGCGGCGTGTGGACTTATATGGAGCAATTAAAAACAAAGCTGGAATCATTGGGACACGAGGTAGATTTACTTGGATATGGGGACGAGGCCGTCAGCTTTGTGCACTTTGTGAATACCAATCAGCAGATTCAAACCAATAAGCTGCTTCCCCTGCTTCAAACGATTTTAAATGAGAAAGATTACCCCATGATTCATAAAAATAGTCTCGTCAAATATACCGAATTCCGCCGTTATGCTTTTGAGCTCGCTGTCGCCTATTTGGGATTGGATTCCTATGACATCATTCATACGCAGGACGTCATTTCCACCGCATGCATCAACCGGATCAGACCAAGCAAGCCAGCCCTAGTCGCCTCTCTCCACGGATGCGTTGCCCATGATATCAGACTTCAGCTAAAGACCATACACAAATCCAATACTTCTCAGATGGCTCGGGAATATTTCGATCGTCAGGAATATATCGGCGCAACATCGGCGGAATATACGATTCTGGCAAATGAATGGATGAAAAATATATTGACCGATGAATTCAAGGTTCCCGGCGATAAATTGCAAGTCATTCATTATGGATATGATATTGAATCGTTTATGAAAAAAACGAAATTAAAATCCAAGGCGGTCCGTCCCCCCAATAAGAAAGTGATCCTCTATGCGGGGAGGCTGGTTGAGCTGAAAGGCATACAGTATTTGCTGGACGCACTCAAGCTGCTCAAGGATAAACGTAAGGATTGGGTGTGCTGGATTGTCGGAGACGGAAAACTGATGACGGAGCTACGCCTCCAAAGCAAGGTGCAGGGGCTTACAAATGAAGTCGTTTTTATGGGTAGACGGGACGATGTTCCCGCTCTTCTGTCACAAACCGATATCTTCGTCCTTCCAAGCCTTCACGATAATCAGCCTATGTCTATTATTGAAGCCCAACTCGCCGGAAAAGCTATCATCGCAAGCGAAGTAGGGGGGGTGCCGGAAATGGTAAAACATAGAGTTACCGGTTTATTAACGCCTGCAAGAGATTCGGAAAAGCTGATGAATCGTTTGCTCCAACTGTTGGAAAAGGACTCTCTCCGAAAAAAACTCGGTGACGAAGCCAAACAATGGGCTATGAATCATTGGTCGATGGATAGCTCGGTGGAGCGAATTCTGGATGTCTATCAAAATGCCATTACGGTGAGGAGCCGTCGTTCCGATGTTTGATAAGCTCATAAAAGCTGCCCGATTAAAAGCTGCATTACAAAGAGTTGCAAGTTACTTGAAAAAGAAGTTTAAACCGAAAAAGCATACCACTGAGGATCAAAACAAATCGGTGCCTGTCCATGTAGTTCAAGAATCCATTCAAGAACTCGTATCAGAAACCATTCCACAAGCTATTCCACAAGCCATTCCAAAAGTCCTTCGAGAACCCAATATACTGGATACTCCATATATTAACTTTCAACTTTGGACCAGGATTTCCAGCAATCTTCCTCCCGATTATATGCTCCCAAATCCCGAATCTGTCGATATTCTGTTCCCTAAGTCATCTGATTACTATAGGAGTCTGTTCACTATACCGTCCAACCATCAGCATGTGATGGTCGACGATCAGGTATGGAGACGGATCAAGGAAGCTCTGCCGAATGGTTATCAGATCCCTGACTCCAGATTGACATCAGATCTGAAATAGCGCGTATGGGTGTTTGGCGATTGTGGACGATTATTGGATTCCTTATTATTAACGGAAAGGCATTAGTATGAAGAGGAGGGTATGCATGAGAGCCCAGTCTCATAAGATGACGGTGTCGATCGACGAGCATACTTCGCATTTGATGCAATTAAGAGCGTTCTACAATCAACTGGATGAAGCAGGAATAACAATCGAAAAACTTTCCCGCGAGAAACGCGATGAATATCAACTGAAGGCAATTAACGTGACGCTCGAGCATATCTGGAACAATAATGCATTTTATCGAGCGGCACTTGAAGAAGCCGGATTTAAACAGCCGTCGATTGACAATCTCGGGCAATTGGCTTCCGTTCCGCTGTTGAAGAAAGACGTCATTCGCGGAGACAAATCGAAGCTGCTGTGCGTCGATCCTAAGGAGATCGGCCAGGTTCATCTCACAAGCGGAACATCCGGCAAGCCGATTTATACGTCTTACACGCTCGCTGACCAGTATGTTTACGATTTATTGCCTAAATATTTGGAGTTGTTTCCGGAGTCGGACAGCGATATCGCTGCGATTGCGCTTCCGTACGAATTTGCGCTTCCCGGTCTCGGTTTCCAACGATTGTTTCAATTCGCTTTCGGAACCGCGATTCTATCGCTTGGTAAAGGCGGATACATGGCGCCGATCGACAAATCGCTGGAGCTCATGAAGGAATATCAAGCGACCGTGCTTGTCACTACGCCTTCATATGCGGCGCTGTTGGCGGAAGAAAGCGGGCGGTTCGGCATCGAGCTTGGCCGGGATATTTGTCTGCGGAGAATAGTGCTTACCGGTGAAGGATGCTCCAACACCTTTCGCCAACGGTTGGAAAAATGGTGGGGGTGCGAAGTATCGTTCTTCTACGGATCGACAGAGTGCGGCGTTATAGCTGTCGAGTGCAAGGAGCATAAAGGTTATCACCTCATGGACGGTCATGTGAAAGTGGAAATCATAGATCCCCAGACAGAAGCCCCGCTTGGTTATAATGATACCGGCGAAATCGTCGTAACGACGCTGCTGCGCGAAGGAATGCCGATGGTGCGTTATCGGAGCGGTGACATCGGTTATTTGCAAAAATCTCAGTGCAGCTGTGGGATTACGATGGATGTATTGCATCTTCGAGGCAGAATGGAAAATATGCTGACCTTGGACGGCAATGAATACTCGCCGTTTTTATTAGAACATTTTCTGATGGAAATTCCGGAAGTGAGCTTATGGTATCACTTCATTGTGAATAACGACCGCTTGAAGATCGAAGCCGAGCCGTTTCGCACGGCATTAACCGATGAGCAATTGGCGGCTAAAGTTCGCAAGCATATGTTGGATCGCCTGGGAATCGATTGTGACGTTGAAATTAAACGCGCTTTGCCCCGTACTTTCGGCAAAGCCACCCGCATTTATATGCAATGACGAGCCGAGTTTTCCCTGTCGGCTCCCTGGCCAAGTTTGGGAACTTCATGCTGCCGATTTAAGTAAGAGGAGGTCCGTTATGGATGAAGTTTCAACCTCGGTAGCCCGATGGGCTGCAAAGGATCCGGAACGAGCCGCAGTTATAGACGAACATGCAACCCTTTCGTATGGAGTTCTGAATGAGCGCGCCAACCGTTGGGTTGGCGCTTTGCAGGCGGCCGGCGTTAGCCCAGGTGAAGGGATTCTGCTGATGCTTCCCAACCGTGTCGAGTTTATCGAAGTGTTGGTTGCAACGATACGAGCGGATGTCGTGCCGTATTTCATGAATTCTAATGTTACCTATTATATGGCCAATGAAGTTATCGATTTGGCGGCTGCCACGAGAGCTCGACTGTTGATTACAACTGGTGAATTCATGAGGGACTTGGCACTCCATAAGGAGGTTCCTTTCACGATATGGTGTGTAGATGAGGTTGATATCACCGCATACCCGAATACCGAAGCGCCCTTGACCAAGCGCGGTACCGACATGGTGTTCTTCACCTCGGGAACGACCGGAACTCCGAAAGGAATTATTGTCGCCAAATCCGTCTTTAATTTAAGATTGCCTATAAGCAGTCACATGATGGAACCGCGCCTTCATATGTTGATAAAACCGCTCTCTTTCCGGGGCAGTATGACGACAGCGTGCAACATCCTTCAAGAAGGCAATACAATCGTAGTAGCCAGGCAATCCATAGCAATTTGGATGAAACTGATTGAACGGTATAACATTTTTTTTATTAATCTGGGTCCGAGCGACCTCATGAGATGGTTGGATGATCTGGAACGGATCGGAGCCAAGTTTCCTTCGTCGGTGAAGCATATCATGACAATCGGCGAGCCGCTGACGAGCGCAATGAAATTGAGAATTAAAGAGCTGCCCATGCACTTGCAGGTTACCGATTTATACGGTACCAGCGAGTTAGGTGCGATTGCGATGATCAATGACAACGAATGGGCCAGCAAGGACGGTTCGTGTGGGCGGCCCGTCTTTTTCATCACTGTTAGGATTGTGGACGAGAATAATAGGGATCTGCCCGCCGAAGAGATTGGAGAAGTATGGGTCAAGACGCGCTACCGGATGAGGGCGTATTATGACGATCCGGACGCGACAAGCGAGGCTTGTGTAGACGATTTTATTAGGACCGGGGATATAGGTTTCCTCGACGAGCAAGGTTATTTGTATTTGTGCGGCCGGAAGCACGATATGATCAAGCGCAGCGGATTTCGGATCTTCCCCGGAGAAGTGGAGAACGTGCTACGGGAAGCTAGCGGTGTCGAGGATGCCGTTGTCATAGGCATCTATCATCTCGAACGAATACAGGAACCGATCGCTTTTATCCGCTTACGAGAACCAATGGATGCCGAAGCGGAAATGAAGAAAAGGCTTGAAATCCTTGCGTTCTGTGAAAGCCGTCTCGCTCGTTATAAAGTTCCTGCTGAGGTTTGGTTCGTTAATGAAATTCCACTGAATGCCGCGGGTAAGGCCGACCGCCTTGAGTTGGCTCGAAGATTGGTGCGGCCAAACGTAAACGGTTGACACACGTTAATCGTATAACGAGGGGAGAGTTATCTTGAATGTCTGAGACCCATATGGAGCAGGAGCGAAAATTTCAAAATTTGCTGATGCGTATCTCGAAATCACCTCTGTATAAAGAAAAATTGGCAGCGTACGACATAAGAAATATCCGATTGGATCAGATCATGTCGCTGCCGTTAACTTCGAAAGAGGAGCTTCGAAATGCCGGTTCCTTCGGCCACCTAGCTGTCGACATAAAGGAAACGGCTCAATACCACGAATCGTTCGGAACGACTGGAGAACCCTCCGCTGCTTGGTTTACCAAGGAAGACTTGGAAACCGGCGGAAAGCAGATGGGAGAATGCGGAGTACGATTAACCCCTAATGACATTGTACTCATTCGGTTTCCTTATGCGATGTCGCTTCCCGCGTTCCTGATGCAGCATGCTTCAAGGCAAGCCGGCTCAACTACCGTTCCGGCAAGCAGCCGCACAACGGTCACGCCTTACCCCCGGGTGCTGGAATTGATCAAGCGCCTTGGCGTCACCGTTATGGCTGGGCTTCCTCGGGAGATGGAGCTGTTGGCCGAGACAGCAAGGCTGCTTGGATTGGATATAAAATCGGATTTCCCTCATTTTCGAGCTATTTGTGCTGCCGGAGAATTGTTGAGCGAGCCTCGTCGGAAACATATCGAGCGGTTATGGGGCGTTCCCGTTTATAACCTATACGGTTCCACTGAAACCAGCAATATCGCTACCATGTGCGATCAGGGTGTCCTGCATGTCCTGGAACAAGATTTCATAATTGAAGTGTTGAATGAAGATGGTTCCGTACCTGCGGCCCAAGGGGATAGAGGATTCGCAGTATTAACGACGCTGACTCATCAAGCGTCTCCGTTGCTGCGATATTTCAACGAGGACATCATTACCATCGAACCCTGCCAATGTATATGCGGCCACAGCGGAGGCAGTCTGGTCCATTTCGGCCGGTTAAAGGAACGGATGCGATTCGGAGCGTTGGTATTAGACAGCAGCGATATTCAATTTGCCGTATACACATTATCTCCCGTGCCTGACGCTTGGAAGGTCATCGAGCAGGAGGACGGACTTCACTTCATTCTGGATTCGCATCGATCTTCGGAGTGGACCAAAAAGGATGTTACGGCCCATTTGTCTAAGCAGTTGGGCGTGCCTGTCACCGTAGAGTTCGCCGATGACGGCGTGCTGCTGAACCGCGCTGAGCTTGTTCAGAATGCCCCTTCGAAGAAGCCGGTTTATATCCAGAAACTCCAACCCAGTGTTAAGACGGCTTCCATCGATCTGCTGCGCGATTTGCTTGACCAAGGGCGCCGAAAAATGGCGGACCGCGATTTTCATGCAGCCCGGACATTGTTTGAGAAAGCAGTGGCATTAGATGCCAACAGCGCGGATGCGCATGCTTGGCTCGCTGCGGCTTATGGCCGATTAATTGAAGCGGGGATCATATTGGAGAAAATGAGACTGCTTCCGTTTCTGGAAAACGAGATTAAAGCGGCTCTTCGAATCGATTCGAAGCTTCCTTTTGCAAGAAGAATCAACGGGGCAAGATTGTTAAACACGCCCGATACACTTGGAGGGGACCCAGCTGCGGCTGCGAAGGAATTTCAATATTGTATTGAACAAGGGATGGATGAAGCTGATCTATGGGTGTCGCTCGGTGAGTGTTATATCAAGTTGGAGAATCCACAAAAGGCAAAGTATGCATTAAAGGAAGCATTAGCTCGTGAGCCCAAGCATGAACAAGCAAAAGAATTACTGGAGCAATTAGACGGCGGGCATTAAATATAATGAGCAAAGACCCTAAGCCGATGACCGGTCTAGGGCCTTTTATTTCTTCTGTGCATGAATTATTTGGGAGCTTTAAATGTCTTCATCAGGTGAACGAAATCATCTACCGCCGTCTTCATTTTTTCATTTGCATAATTCGTTCCCCCTTTAACCGCTTCCTCCAATTTCTTCGCGTCGATCGGAGTCGATATCGCGGATTCCTCCAGCGCAATCATCATTTTATCACCGACCTTTTTTGCTCCGTCTTTAACGGCATCGGCGAATATATGAACCAATTTGGAGGAGGGTTGAACCAATCCCTCTACAGCCCTCAACACTTGCTCACGCTCCCCCTTTATTACGGCAGTTGACAATTTCTCGGCAAGAATGGAAGACGGTTCAATAAATTCATCTACCGCCTCTATTATTTTTTCACTGGAATGATAAGCACTCTCTTTAACTGCATCTGCGAATTTTTCGGATAAGGCTGCGAACTCAAGTACTAGATGAACCTTAAATTTGGAAAACTCTTTCTTAAAATTCAGCATGCGCTTCACCTCCTCTCGTTGTAGGGGGATCTGCCGTTCACATCTTCTGACGGATAAGATCGTGGTACTTCGGATCCGTCGTTTGCTTTAACAGCCTGCTCCAGCAGATCTTGGCCTCTTGCAGCCGGTCAATGCGGTGGTATGCCTCACCAAGCTCATAGATCAGCTTCTCATACGTATCTCTGGAAATGCTGCCAGGGTTGCGAAGTTCCCCATCGATGAGGAAGAGATAATCTTCGATCGCCGTTTCTGTCCGGTGGAAAAACTGCTCCGGCAGCCGATAAGCGATGCTGCCGCGCAGCATTCTAATCCTGATGTCCGACGGTGCGGAGGCTACCGACTCGTCAAGGAGCTTCAGTCCACGGCTCGCCCATTGAAAACGTGTTATCGGACTTGATTCATCGCGTGCGATCAACGTCATAATGCTGCCGTGAAATGCAGCTGCAATCGGCTGGTCAGGAAAATCCTTACACAATTTCTCGAGCTTGCTGTCGGCTTTCCAAACAGCTTTCGTGTCCCCGCCAAGACCCTCATTATGCAGATCGATCGCCTCGGCTAACCGCCGCTCGAACACGGCCTGATTCGACTCGTTCAGGATCTGTTTCGATCCCTCATTTTCCTGCATTGACGATTTATTTGCCATACAGAAGCACCTTCCTTTGCCTTATGTTTTTCCAAGATCGTGCGGTTAGCTCTCTTTAGGCACGTGCTTTGCTGCTAGAGGGGTATCTGAGTTTGTTGGCACGCCTTTATCGTTAAGATTGTTCGGTTCAACCGGCCACACTTCGGATGAAGGGGGATTTTTCGCGTCAGTCGCTTTATCCGGCGTTGATTGCAACAGTGAAAGCAGCGATCCGCCTTTTCTATATGCTTTTACGATCGTTATAACCGTTGCGATAATAACAAACAACAAAATAAACACTGCAAAGGATATACCAAAAACGAACAATAACGTTTCAGTTTTGCTCGTTTCTTTCTTCTTCATTTTCATCTCTCCCTTAAGGTTCACAGTCGGAATGCCTATCATTTTGCGAAACTAGTTCCAAACTGCTTCACCTCCCAAAATTCGATAGCGTATTTCTCATTGTATGGTGAACAGGCATTTGAAGTGTTGGGCAACTGTAATGAACTGCTAAAGATGTATCTATAACCGCATAATTTGATGAACGTCTTATATAGGTTGTGACACAATATACCGATTCGGACAGAAGTTCCGCTTCTGTTTGTTTCAAAGAAGTATGCTCTGTAATAACATGTACAAGGGAAATACCTAAACGGCGGGGAGGTACACTTGTGAACGATATTCGTATCGAATCGTTGGATGAGGAAGAAATGATATGGAGGCAATTCATTCAGCTCGAACTAAACAAAATACGGCCGGATGATCCTGACAGCGAGCCAAGGACCGACCTTGTACTCGACCGGCCGCCGAACGCTTCCGATGAGGTTGCGAATGTCGAAGAAGGTACGCTTGCCGGATCACAAACTGCTCCGATTACGGAGTCATTAATGGATGAAGAAGAGATAAGCTGGCGGGAATTTATCCAGCATGAACTAAACAAAATACAGCTTAAGGACGCGGATAAATCACCGATTCATGCCATCGCTCCGGAGCTGGTTCAATTCGTTTTTCGTCATGCAGCGTCGTCCTTGCTTACTCGATTGAGGAAAGCTATAGAACCTTCGAAAGGCGAAACCTCAATCGAATCGAGACACGATAAGGAAGTTAAGAGAAATGCGGCCAAGCGAACTTCAATTATTGCCCCTCTGCCGTATAGGCCGAATAGAAGCAAGAAAAGTTCCGTGTCCGGTGAGTATGTGAGGAGGCGGAGGCGGAGTCGGAGTCGGAGAAAAGAAGCGGTGAGAGGGAGTGTCAAGCGAAGACCAAAACCTATTGTCAGGCGTGTAGTCCGAGATTTGAAGAAATCCGTGGCGAAGCCTAGCAACAAGAAGACCATTGTCCGCGGCAAGAGCAGCCGGACAAGACAGAAATCCATACCGTTGAAGCCTATCAAAAAGACTAGCAATAAGAAGATCATTGTCCGAGGCAAGAGCAGCCGGACAAGACAGACATTCATACCGGCGAAGCCTAGCAATAAGAAGATCATTGTCCGCGGCAAAAGCAAGAGTAGCGGAGCAAGACAGAAATCCACACCGGCGAAGCCTATCCTCTTCATCGGACGAACAGTTCATTGATCTAAATTCTGAGTTTTTTGCAGCATGCTAAATAATTCCGTCAGAAGGGAGCCTATTTCCATGAATGCCGGAAAGAATCACAAAATCGTTGACTGCACGATACGCGACGGCGGTCTTGTCAACAATTGGGATTTCAGCGTCGATTTCGTTCAGCACCTCTATAAATGCTTAAACGCAGCCGGTGTAGATTATATGGAGATCGGCTACAAAAACTCGCCCAAGCTGCTCAAAGGCTCCGAATCTTCCGGTCCTTGGCGCTTCCTGAAGGATGAGTTTCTGCAAGATGTGATCGAAGAGAAACAGACCACCAAGCTATCGGCATTGGTTGATATCGGTCGGGTTGACGTAAACGATATTCTTCCGCGCGAGAAAAGCTTGCTTGATCTGATCCGTGTCGCCTGCTATATCAAGGATGTCGATGAAGCGCTTGAATTGGTGCAATTGTTCCATGAGCGCGGCTACGAATCGACACTTAACATAATGGCGCTTTCCAATGTCAAAGAGAACCAGCTAATCGAAGCGTTCAAGATGATCTCGCACAGCGTCGTAGACGTTGTATATATCGTGGATTCTTACGGCAGTTTAGTGCCGAAGGACATCCAGTATTTGGTGAAGATGTTTCAGAAGCACCTTCCGGGTAAGCGTCTAGGTGCACATATGCACAACAACTTGCAGCTAGCCTTTGCCAACACGCTGGCAGCTGCGGACCACGGTGTTGAGCTGCTGGATTCTTCCGTATATGGCATGGGCCGTGCTGCAGGCAACTGTCCGACGGAATTGTTGGTTGGACTCTTGAAGAATTCAAATTACAGTCTTCGCCCCATCCTGGATATGATTGAGAAATATATGATTCCTCTTCGCGACATAGAAGAATGGGGTTACCTTATTCCGTATATGATCACAGGATTGCTCGATGAGCATCCTCGTTCCGCAATGGCATTTCGCAACTCACCTGATAGAGATATGGCTCTTCAATTCTATGACATGCTGAGCGTACCCGACGTTAAATCGTAATCGGATATTGGTCAGGCACCAGGCCCCTTGAATCGGAAAACGGAAACCCCTAGGTTTGCGAATCCGTACCAAGCGGGTCTTTATACGGCTTATCTTGAGGCTTAAATTGAAGGCGAAAATCTATCTTTTCTAACCTATAGGTATATGTTGTTGTTGTCCGATAGTTTCCAAACATATCATAATCCAAGCATACGGATTTGTTTTTATGGAGGGGATCGAATGACGAGAAAGGAAATCACGGACATCGACTCAGGGTTCGACTTCTTGCACAAGCTGCTATTCAATATATTGCTGATAACTGACGGGAGGACAACCGATATTCTTGAAACCTTGATGGACGAAACCGTGTCTCTTCAAGTAATCCGGCAGGAACGATTAAATGAAGAACAAACTGCTCATCTTGGCGAAGCTATAGACGCTCCTTACTATGTGAGAGAATCCATTCTGATAGGCTCCAAGAGTCAGTTCGTTATATCTCACAATATTGCTCTTGTATGTTCGGAATACTTACCGCCTCTTATGTTTGAAACGATTGTCGCCAAACAAGAAGGAATCGGGAAGACCATCAGTACTTTCGGACTGCAAACCTCTCGCAAGGTGGTCGATTCGGGATGGAGTAACGATACAGAAACCGTCGACTTATTTTACAAGCCGATGCAGCTTCGTTTTTCTCCTACTAAAAGCAGGATACCTTATAAAAAATACTCGATTGACTTTGGCTCTCAGCCAGGTATCTATTTACTCGAATATTTTAATCCGAACATGATTCTCCACCGTTGGAAACAAGTACGTAACGAAAATCAGCGATAAGCTGCAGGACTACAGACCGACCTTATGCATAGGAGGTATTCCATGACACGTATAGGTATGGCTTGTACCATATGCGGCAAGCATCAAGCCTTTTCATATGATCAAGTTACATGTATCTGCGGAGGTACCCTTCTCGTGCAATACGATATGGAGCTTGCTGCAAAAACAATGACGAAGCAGGCCATTCAAAGCCGCTCAGCCTCTATGTGGCGTTATAAAGAACTCTTGCCCGTTTCCTCACCCGAAGGAATCGTCACTCTTGGCGAAGGCTGGACTCCTCTAACTCGCATCAACATTCAGGAAATTGGACTGCCTATCAGTCATGTATGGATCAAAAGAGAGGAATTGAATCCGACCGGGAGTTTTAAGGCGAGGGGGATGTCAGTTGCCGTTTCCCTGCTTAAGGAACGCGGGGTACAGTGTGCGGCTATTTCTTCAAACGGTAATGCAGCGAGTGCCTTGGCCGCCTATGCTGGTTGTGCTGGCATCGAAGCTTTCGTATTCTTGCCTGAAGATTGCCCTCCGTTGATCGTGCATGAGTGCTTGTCCTATGGCGCACGTACCTTTCGCGTACAAGGATTAATTCAGGATGCAAGCCAGTGGGTAGAGGTTGGGAAACAATTGCGTGGGTGGTCATCTGTTGCAACATTGAAGGAGCCCGGTAGAGTCGAAGGTAAAAAAACAATGGGGTTCGAGCTGGCCGAGCAATGGGGCTGGAAGCTACCCAGTGTCATTATTTATCCAACGGGTGGCGGTTCAGGGCTTATCGGTATGTGGAAAGCATTTCATGAACTGAAGCAATTGGGAATGATATCCGATCCAATGCCGCGAATGGTAAGTGTCCAGGATGCAGGGTGTTCTCCTCTTGTCTCCGCCATGGGCAAACCTGTACCCGTTCTGGATGCTCCGGCCGCTACAGGTATGCGTGTTCCATGGCCACCGGATCTTGATCTGCTTGTACGTATCCTGAAAGAATCTGGTGGAACGGCTGTAGCTGTCAGACAAGTTGAAATTGACGAAGCCCAGCGTAATCTGGGTTATAGAGGTGTTTCCTCCTCTCCGGAGGGAGCCGCTACATTGGCGGGGCTTCTGAAGCTTTGTGAGGAAGGATGGATCAGACCGGATGATAGCGTGGTGCTTTTCAATACATGTCACGGGCTGAAATATGGGAAAAGCCTGGACTTAAAAGGCAATCCTTTACTTACGAATTTGAACGAATTATTTAATAAAAATTGTTAGGGAAGCTAGCGCTTGGCAGCGTTGGGAAGAACATCTCTATAAATGCATCGACGAAGCAAGCGTAGACTTACAATTTTTTCGATATACTGACCGCGCCCAACGTTAAATCGTAATCGGAAATAGGTCAGGCCTGAGACGCTAAAATAGATGACTTTTGGTAAAGCCAAAAGTCATCTTGTAATTAAATTGAAAGACAGGGGAGCGTCATCGGTTAGGCCGATTAACTTTCGGCTTTCTTGCTCCCCTTCTCGGCCTCCTTGGAGGCTTTCCGGACAGCTTTTTCGACCTTCTTGGCTGCCTCCTCGGCCTTCTTGGCCGCTTTCTCGGCTTCCTTCTCTGCTTTCTGGATGTCTTTCTTGGCCTGTTTTTTGGTATCCGCCGTTTCTTTTACAGAACTCATAGTATCACCTCCTCAAATCTGGATGAAGCTTCCGATCGCTGCGCAACATCCCTGGAGGGAAGCATTCCTTTGCAATGTATGCTTGTTCAAAATAAAATGTTATTGGTTTACTAGAAATCCATTGAACACCTATATTCGCAGCTCTATCCTGATGACGGATGGGAGGACAACCGATTTTCTAGAAACCTTGATGGACGAAACCATATCTCTCCAAGTCAGAGAATCATTCTGATAGGCACAAAGAGTCATCTCGTCATATCACACAATATTGCGCTTTTATGTTCGAAATACGTACCGCCCTCATGTTCAAAGCGATTGCCGCCACCGTCGACTTATTTCGCAAACAGATGCAACTTCGTTTTTCTCCTCCGACACCGTGACGGGAAGAATTGACACATAAATTGCATTTTCGACAGTTTCTGGTTGACGAATATTATCTATTGTTCATATAATGAATTATCCAAAAACAGGATAACAGCATAAATAACGCGAGGAAGCACCCGCAGACGTTTAACCGATGTCGGCCGTGCTTTCTCTTTTTTATGCCTTTTTATTAACTTTAGCGCGTCAGACAATCCTGATACTCCGCATTCTATTCATTTAACCGATGTGTGGCAGGCATTGCCGGTCGTGGGGCGCGCGAAGGCTCAAAAAGTACCTTGAATGCGGCAGTATTGTCGGACGTGAGGTACGAAGGCCAAAAAAGTACCTTGAATGCGGCAGTATTGTCGGACGTGAGGTGGCGAAGGCAAAAAAAGTACCTTGAATGCGGTGGTATTGCTGGATGTGGGTGCGAAGGCCAAAAAAGTACCTTGAATGCGGCGGTATTGTCGGACGTGAGGTACGAAGGCCAAAAAAGTGCCTTGAATGCGGTGGTATTGCTGGATGTGAGGTGCGAAGGCCAAAAAAGGGCCTTGAATGCGGCAGTATTGTCGGACGTGAGTTACGAAGGCCAAAAAAGTACCTTGAATGCGGCAAACATTGCCGGGTGGGAGGTATGAAGGCTAAAAAAGTGTCTTGAATGCGGCAGTATTGCTGGATGTGAGGCACGAAGGCCAAAAAAGTACCTTGAATGCGGCAGTATTGTCGGATGTGAGGCACGAAGGCCAAAAAAGTACCTTGAATGCGGTGGTATTGTCGGACGTGAGGTGGCGAAGGCCAAAAAAGTACCTTGAATGCGGCAGTATTGTCGGATGTGAGGTGGCGAAGGCCAAAAAAGTACCTTGAATGCGGCAGTATTGTCGGACGTGAGTTACGAAGGCCAAAAAAGTACCTTGAATGCGGTGGTATTGCTGGATGTGAGGTGCGAAGGCCAAAAAAGTACCTTGAATGCGGCAGTATTGCTGGATGTGAGGCACGAAGGCCCAAAAAGTGTTTTGAATCTATCAAATTCTAAATGAGCTAGGGGGAAGAATGATGAAAAAGGGTACAGTATTTATCCTTGTTATGGTAATGGTATTGCTTACGGTTGGACATGCAGGTGCGGCGACATCTTCTAAACCAGACGTTAAGTTTGTTATTGATGGAAAGGCATTTCAAACTCCAAAAGGTGAACCAGAGCCATATGTTAATAAGGATAAGCGGACAATGGTTTCTATTCGGTTCTTCTCAAGCGCGATCGGTATGGCCAGTAAGGACGTGAAGTGGAACAACAAGACTCAGACGGCTACCTTGAAACGGAATGGCACCGAAGCCACAATTATGCTTGGCAGCCCTATTATGAAGGTCAACGGAACGAGCGTAACAATGGACACGAAAGCGGAAATGAATGGCGGACGCCTATTCATTCCAGTTCGTTACGCAGCTATTGCTCTTGGAGTTTACTTCGAGTGGGATGGTGATCGGAAGGTTATTACGATTGATAGCAAGGAAGAGGTTGAGTCTATTCCAGCGTTTAAGTATGTGCTTCCGGGGGACGAGGTTTTTGATTATCCGAAGATTGAGGACATGATGAACATGTACTCGGCTAAACCGGATAAGAATAAGCTTTTATTTCGCTTTGGTCGAAATGGTGAGGATACGAATTACACGTTGAAAAATACACTTAATCCGAAAATCAATGAACAGATATTTAGTGTCACGAAAGTATTACTTGATGAAAATCACTTTGTGAATGCATTGTATAATGAAGCAGATGATACTTTCGGAGGAAGTGTATTTCTAACATTTGCTCGAAACGCTGCTTTTGCCCAAAGAGGTGGACATTACTTTAAGTTTAGCTTTGAGGAAGAAAAGCCGTACAATATGCGTGAGGATTGGAATTATGCAAAGTTCTCGGATAAGGTTTCAATTTCTTTGGAGCTAAGAGACTTATGGGAAGATGCAACACCTGGAGTTTGGTCGGTTCCGTTCTATGAGCACAAATTACGTTCTTCCCTCATTGCGATTTTCGGTGAAACGGAAGGGGTTCCAATCGGCGATTATGTAGTAGCTCATTATTTGAAAAAAAGAACTCAAGGCCAGGCAACCTACAAAGGAGTACATGAGTCAAAGCAATTCGGAAAAACACAAGTGGACTTTGCCGACGACGGAAGTAATGCAATTCTAAACTTTGAATTCTCGGGCAAATGGTGATCCGAATGAAAAAACAGTTCATACTCCTGATTATTGTTGCGATTCTGGCGGGGATTCTCCCCGCCTCAATTGTTCAGGCATATCCCGATGATCAAATAGAATTCATCGAATGGCTATCTAATAGAGGGGAACGCACAAGTAATAGCGGGTTACTCCCTGCAGAATATCAGACCTACAAAAAATATGGTCTAATTGTGTATGGAAAGCCGTGGGGAGAACTTTCAGATAGTAGTATTTGTTCAGATAAGCCTGGACAACAACATAGGTATCTTGGCTACGATATTAATAATAATTTCTATACAAATTCGTGTTTTCCTAAAGATTCACCCATCAATGGTGCTCCAGAAAGTTGGATAGAATATTTAAAACTATCAGGAGCAGATAAATCGTGGAGAGAACTAGAACCTTCTCAACGTACGTTTATGCGAACAGCAACGCTAACAGGAAATGGTGCGGAAAGTACAAATTACAACGTAAATTTTATTGCTAGTAAGATGGGCGGTTCGTACGATCAATACACTAAAGTGCAGAGTGGTTCAAAGTGGCGAACGAAAGGGAGCGTCTATATTGAGCATTATGGGGCTAATAAAAAGGTTTGGTATGCGTCCTTTGTTACTCCCGAGATGGTGGGAGACACTATTGTTAAAGGTGTAATAGAAACACCTGAAGACACCTATAGAATGACAAGAGGTGTTGACAGTTTAGAAATCCCTTATAAGGTAGTTGCAAGTGCCAACGTTGCTAATGCCGCGTATCTAACAGATATACTTACCTTACGTGCTAGTTCAGGAAATACTGATGCTTCGGTTGCACGAAAAGGAACAGTCACATTAAATGATCAGAAGTATCCTGTTAAGAGATCGGATCATCCTGAAAGTAACACAGATTTAGTCGTGTCGATTAAACTTAAAGGAAAAGCATTTATTGAAAATGTATTCAAAGAAAAGCAAGAGATTGATGTATTTAAGACTGTAACAGTCATCATAGAACCCAATAACGATGATCCAGCAATTAGAGCCACAGCAAAGACGACTCCCAACTCCGTCAAATATAATAACTCCGATGTCCGAGTAAAGCTTGATGTTACCGGTGAGCTGTATAATTACGATAACGCCAGTAACGTCCAGGAGTGGAAGTTTTATGCGAAAGAAAAAGATGACACCACGAATGCCACTCTCCAAAGCAAAACGATCTCTGGTAATGTACTTTCTCAGAAAACAAGCTTTAACTTTACGATTCCTAAGTCAAAATTGACCGGCTCCAATTACACGCAAGTCTATACCGTTACCGCTGTTGCCGTATTTAAAAAAGCTGTCGCAGGAAAGACGAGCCTACAAGCACCAGCAGAGGCAGCTACATATGTATACAAAGAAGCGACGCCTCCACCGCCCAAGGAACCTGATCCGAACATTCCGCCCGTAGCGGTCATTGGAGGGCCGACCGAGGTGGATGCCGGGTCACAATTTACATTGGATGGCTCAAGCTCTTATGATCCGGATGGAACAATTATCGATTACAAATGGGGCAGACCCAGTGGATGCGGGAATTCAGAAGATAAAAGGGAATTGCAGAAATTCGTTTGCAGTTATCCGGGAACTTACACTTTCGGGTTAACCGTTATAGATAACAAGGGGGCGGCATCGCGAGATACTTATCATACGGTGGTGGTGAAAGCACCTCTACCAAAAGCGTTTATAAAAGTGGATGGAACGCTGAAGCAAAATAGAAAGGTGGTTATTAATGGATCGAAGAGCTATGAACCGCCAGGGTATCCTATCAACAAATACGAATGGGATATCACTGCGGTTAGCGGAGGAACGCAGGCAGACGTTAAATTTGTCGGATCGGTAAATGATGTCAGTAAAGATGTGTTATTGAAGCAAGAAGGTACTTACCGAGTAAAACTGACGGTATGGAATCAATGGGGATCGGATACCGCAGAAAGAGTCATTACGATCAAACCCGATTTACCTCCTATTATGGAGTCTAGCAGCATTACACCTGTTTATCGTCAAAGCTATTACGAGAACAAAGCACTCATAGAACTAGAAGACTTCTCGTATTCCGGAGACGGAGACTATATTAACGCACGAACGGTCGCGGTTGCCTTCGATGCGAACAACGATGGGACATGTGCGAATGATGCTTATACGACTCTATCCAGCACGGCAGGTAAGAGATATGCGTATTTTGCATCGCAAGTTGGCAATTACTGCTTCAAGATTAGCGCGACGGAGACGTTCGGAGAACCGACGATTCCGCAATTCATCACACCTGCCGACTACCGTAGCGGTGTATCCGAGGTTAAGGTTAATGTAGATAATTATGCGCCGAGTACTTCTTTTGGAATACTCAGGAAGAAATTCGTTGATATCAATTTTAATCTTGGCGAAAGTAATTACGCCTCTCTCGATGAGTTAAAGACGAAAGTAAATACGCTTGTCTTGCCTGAGCTGGCAGCAAACGGGATTGATGCAAAGATAACCTACGGCGATGCCAGACCAGCTGCGTCGAAGTTGTTCTATTACTACACGATTAAAAATAATGAATATTACACAATCAAACCATACATCTATAATCCGGATACCGGAATAACGAAAGAGATTGATCAGAGACATGCTTCTGGGGTCGTCATGCCTGACGATACAATTATTTACTTAGACGCAACGGGGACACTACAAAAATACGATGTTGCGACCGGAACGAATACTAAGTTTTACACGCCTCCAGAACACTATATTTCTTCCTTTGCGATAAATAAGCTAGGCAACGTATTCTACACGAGTATGTGGGTTGTCGGGCATAGTGGGTATATGCAAGTAGGTGTTTTCATGTATGACCCAGTGACAAGAATAACGAAACAAATTCATCAAAGCAATGCTAACGGAAATGGTCTCTATGGCTACTCTAACCTGCAAGCAAATTTTAATGGAAATGTATCCGTTCAATATGCGGATTCCGGATCAATCTGGTATAAGACGCATGCAAATTTCTCTCCGACAGGGACTTTTCTTGGTGACTCTGACAATTATCCAAATGGAATATTTGGTACGGATGGATACCTTTACGGATCGGGTGGAGTATATGGTAAATTCAACGACACTTATAGTGGTACCGTATTAAATGTAACAAGTAGCAGATCCAAACCTTATATGTACTACAATGCGAGCTGGAAGCCTTTTTCGTGGGATACTCGAACTGCATCCGACTCAGGGTTAATGCGGTTAGACCTGACAACACGAGCAGAGGAACAGATCGACCCTAGTTATTCTCAGATTGCAGGCATGACATATGATGAAAAATTGTACTACCGAATGAACAATAAAATGTACGTTTATGATCCCGATAAAAATAGCAAAGAGTTTGTATTTAACACAAGTACTGATTCCGATATTGGCTACGCACCTCTAAATCTGTTACCGACAACTGATGTTGTCAATATGCCGCCATCGGACAAAAATTTGAAAAGTTTGACATGGCGAGATCCGACGAATAAGTTTTTTGTGGACATTACCAATAAGAATCGTGCGGACATGAGTTCACCGCAAACACAAAGCAGCATGCTGAAAGAACTGCTTGTAAATGACGTTTCCTACAATCTGCTTGGCTCTACGGCAAATGAGGCGCAAACTAATGCGCTTATCGCCCTGAATAATGGAAAAGGCAAGTACTACGACAATAGTGATCCAGATGCAGCCTTAACCAATTTCACGAACGATCTAATAACACGTGTTAACCAGGATGCAGTACTTGACCATTATCTTCTACTCGGGGAATCACTGGATTATATGACGAGTTACCTCGATCCGGAAGGTGATCCGGAACGGGATGCCAGATGGCGTTTCGACCATGATCCATCCGTCTTCGAGAACAATCAAGGATCGATAGATAACAACGGAGGCTTTATACCGGGAGCAATCATTACACCGCCGAAGGTAGGAAAGTACGAGGTTCAATATCAAGCTCAGGACAATCCGACGACGAATCCGAATTATTTCTCGTATAGGAAATGGAGCGAGGGGCCGGGGGATACGCTGACTTTCTATGTCCACCGTGCGCCGTTTGCCTTGTTCACGGCCAGTGCGAATCTAATCAGCAATCAATATCATGTGGCCATCCGGGAATATTCCTACGACCTAGATCATCAAACCGCGACGGGCAAAGGCATTGCTCAGAAAGTGTGGCGCTGGAAAAACATCAAAGATGCGGGCTGGACACTGGGGTTGCCTCCGACGATATTGGGCGAGAACGAACAATATGTCGTATCGCTCAAGGTTAAGGATGTGGAAGGCGCTTGGTCGGATGAGAACGTGCAGATCATCGGTTCAACCGGAAATCTGCCACCAGTCGCATTATTTACGGCTGAACCGGCGCGAATATCCCAAGCGGATAACTTAACGATTACGGACCTGTCCTACGATCCTAACAATGATCCCATCGTTGAACGCAAATGGGATGCGACTAAAGATGGCGTGCAGATCTATGCTGGGGCAACACCTCCAACGGCGAACCAACTTAAATCTGGAGCTACGGCTAAAGGTAAACTTGCGATTGGAACGTACACGCTATCGCTTCAAGTTAGGGACGAGCCTCCAGTCGGAGTCTCGATGTGGAGTAACATCTATAAGCAGGACATACGGATCTTAAACGTGCCTCCCGAAGCCATTATGCAGATTCCAAATGGGACAAAGGATAACCCGACGGTATTCTCTTCGAAAAGGCCTGTCTTCAGATGGGTGCAAACGGACGCGGATCCGGGTACGGTGTTCAAGAAATATCAAATCCAGATCATCAATGAATACAACAGTAATTTCATCGCGGATTCAGGTGAGTTGAATCAGAACACGTCTGCGACTACGGCAACCTGGACGATGACAACTGACCTTCCGACGGGGAAAAAGATGCAAATTAGAGTACGCGTAAACGACGGTATTGAGTGGTCGAATTGGTCGCCGAGGACGTGGTTTATGATCAATTCCCCGCCGATTGCGGACTTCGATTGGTCGCCTAAGCCATTGTGGGAAGGAGATCTCATTTCATTAATCAATCAGTCTACGGATCCAGATGGAGATATCCTCGCTTATCGTTGGGACATTACGGGGCCTAATGGTTATATGCGCACGAGTACCGATATCCATCCGACCCTACCGGATACGGCGAATCGTCCCGGTATCTATAACGTCACGCTAACGGCCAAGGATCCCAGCGGAGAATCGGCAACGATGACTAAACCCATTGTAGTCGGAGAGCTAATCTTGAATGGCAGGGTAAAGCATACGCCGCAGTGGGAGGAGAACCGATTGAATTGGAACTCCAAGAATCCTAAGAAAACCCGTGCGGAAAATGTTTTTTGGGCGGGAGAAGCTTTCGTGCTGGAAGCAACGGTAACGGATACGGGCACTTCCGAGACGCATGCGTTATCCGTTCATGCTATGGCTTCGATTGAGTTGCAGAAGAGCTTAATGGAAACGGCGCCGCGATCGGAGTTATGGACAGCGATGCTGCTTCAAGGGGATACGAACATCTCCTTCGAAGATTTGCCTAACGGTCCGTACGTGTTCGTGTTTACTGTTAATTACAGCAACGGAGTTACGAAGACGTCCGCCGTTCCGATTGAAATTCGCAATACGGTTGACGAGTATGTTCAAGTCCATCGAATTCAATAGCTTTATTTTCAGTAGAAAGGCGCCCGTTCTCTCGTGCAAGAGAGAGAAAGGGCGCTTTTTGTATCCAAGATCTGAAGTTATAGCGTCCAACGGAGAAGCAACCCCGACTGGGTCAGCCCGGATCCGAAACCGTATAAAGCCAATATTTGCCCCGAGACAAGCTTGCCTTCAGAGTAGGCGGCATCTAAGGCCAGAGGAATGGATGCTGCCGAAGTATTGCCATTACGGATAACGCTTTGCAAAGCTTTCTCTGAAGGCAGTTCCAGTCTTTCGCAAATGGCTTCAATCATCCTGAGGTTAGCGCTATGCGGGATAAACCAATCAAGTTCCTCAAGCGTTAATCCAGCTTTGCCAAGAAGATCCCTTACTCCGTCCGGAACGGTGGATAGTGCCCATTTGTACACTTCTCTCCCGTTTTGGACGATCTTGTTGTCCGCGTTGCAGTAAACCTGCATGCCGCCAGTACCATCCGTATTGGCATTTGAGGCAAGGAAAGCCCCGACGTCCGTGGCTTCGACTAATACGGCGCCTGCTCCATCGCCGAACAGGATACAAGTCGAACGATCGGTATAATCGGTTATTTTCGTTAAATTTTCCGCTCCGATCACCAGTACTTTGCGATATACTCCCGACAAAATGAATCCATTCGCTGCATGAAGCGCCGAAACGAAACCGGCGCATGCGGCGCTTAGGTCGAAGGCAAGGCATTTCGTTGCCCCGATGGCCTGTTGAACTTGCGAGGCGACGGAAGGGAAAGGCATATCCGGGGTCGAGGTCGCTATTATGATCGCATCGATTGTAGTTGCATCGACGGAGGGGAATCGGGCTAACATATCATGAACGGCGGCAATGGCCAGATGGCTTGTCGTCTGATCGGGATTCGTTTGATGACGCTGCTCGATTCCGGTTCGCCTAACAATCCACTCGTGGTTGGTATCGACCATTTTTTCCAGATCGGAATTCGTAATGACTTGTTCGGGTACATAACTTCCGATCGCTGTAATATGGGCTCTGGAATTCAATACGGCCCTATCCAAATGCGTGCTCATGTTGATTCCCTCCGTTTTTCATTTTTTTATATTTAGTATTAAGTATTAGTACCAGGTATTAATAACTTGATAGTAGTACCAATGAGCTAAGTTGTCAAGGGTTGGTGTCAGCATTGTTGAGAATGGAGAAACGGAAGATGAAGAAATTTCGAAAGGCGGCAATTGTAGCTACTGGAACTGTCCTTTTGGCTTCGTTGTCGGGCGCACGACAACGAAGCCAGGGCTCTGTCGATTCGCCGTGAGCAAATTATAGAACTTCCAGGTAGGAGTAGTGGATAGAGGGGCAGGCCAAGATTCGCAAATGTTAACCAATTAAATAAAGAGCGCTCCGCGAGGGGCGCCTTTAAATGTTGCATTATATACCACCGTATACCGAAATCATTTGCCTTGAATACGGTATGATCTCGGGGTTAGTCCAGTCACTCCTTTAAAAGTCTGATAAAAATGTCGCATACCCTGGAAGCCACAGGCTAGTGCTATCGTTTCGATGTTGTCATCCGATGAGAGAAGCAATTCCTTTGCTAGGACGATTCGTTTGGTGTTCACGTAATCGGTCACATTCATGCCAGTGAGTTGCTTGAAGACTCGCGAAAAGTGGGCGGAACTGATGCAAGCTTTGTCAGACATATCCGAGAGTCCGCCGCATCCGACAGGGTCGCGGTCAATGTCAAGCAAAGCGTTCCGGATCCATTGGGGACCGATTCCGGTGATAGGCGAGGACGTTTCTTTCGTGAACGGATGTCGGCTTAACTCTATCAATAATTGCTGCAATTGAAGCCGTTGCACATGACGATAACCGAGTTCTTTTGCTTTGTGTTCGCTAATCATTGCGTTGATTGCAGCTTCGAATTTTAGCCGGACCGGTTCGGATAAATCGATTTTATATTGTTTCTTTTTTCGTGCAATTTCAAAGCATCTGAGAGGTTCGTATCCATCGCCAAGCGAGTCCGTTTGGACGAAAGACGGCGCGAAAAATATAGCGGATGAAACGATAGGTTCGGCTGCTGAAGGAAATGCACGGTGAACAGTATTGCCAGGAATGAGGAAGAAGTCGCCCGGTCCTTTTTCGTATAAGGCGTTGTCGATAAAGAACAGGCCTTTACCCTCGTGAATGTACACCAGTTCAAACAAGTCGTGCAAGTGATCCGGAAGCTCATTCTCGGAGTAGCGAATACCTTTGAAGACTAAATCGAACGGAAAGATCGGATCGAGCAAAAACGTCTTACGAATCGGTTGCACGAGGTCAGCCTCCTAAACAGCATCTTTGCAACAATAATAACATCAAAATCGGATATAAAGCCGCAATTGTTTGACATATAAAACTTCCTATTTGATATGTAAAATAAGTTTCAATACGAGAGGCGAGGACTTCATTAGAATTGATGCCCACCGGCATTACTGGTCGATGTCTCGTAAGGATTACGGATGGATTACCCGGCAACTTCCGGTATTGTTTAGAGACTATTTACGCCAGCATATTTAAAAAAATTATGCTCAAATGCTAGGGAGACTTAAAAAATGAAAGGACTCTCAAAATATCTCAGTGGGATCTCCATCAAAAATAAACTCTTTACTACAAATATTTTGATCATTGTCATATCCGTTTCAACACTTGCTTTTTTCGCCAATCGTGTCTCACAGAACGTCATTATCAAGAAAGCGATGAATGATTCGTCGAGAGAACTTATTTTGATTGACAATAATTTAGGAACGTTAATATCGACAGTGGAGGATTATTCGAAAATATTGGCGACGGATTATAGATTGCAGAACGAACTGTACAACGATCTGTTGGCGCATAAAGACTTCTCTGAACAAGGAAAAGTTAAGGGATTGGATAGTTTATCCACGAAGAAGACATTCTCTGAAGTGATCAGTAACATCGTAGAGCCAAATACGAATATCAAAGGGGCAAGTATTCTCACTGCCAATCATCAATGGATCGATGTAGGAAACGCTGATAGCGAGTTTGTATCTAAAATATTCGGTAACAGTCCTACAAGCGATACACATTTCAATAGGCCCTTTTGGACAGGACTGATTAATTTCAAATTTATTTATGAAGGAGATGACAATGTTTTTGCCGTGTCTAAAACGGTGGTCCATAAAGATACCGGCAAAATCATAGGTTTGGTTGTTTTATATGTGAAGGAATCGGTTATTTCCTCTATTTACGAAAAGAAACCTAAATACAAGGGCGGCGAGTTTTTCATTCTCGATCGATACGGGAAGATCGTTTCCAGTCAAAATAAAGAAATATTGTATCGGGATTTCAACCAGGTAACCTCTATCTCGATTCCCGATTCGCAGGATGGGGATACCAGCTACATTAGAGATGTTGGGAGCCAAAAGATGCTGGTATCGATTAATCGTTATGAACCGTTGCAATGGTCGATTGTAAGTGTTGTACCGCTTGATGAAATAACCGTGGAGCGGAAAGAAATAAATAAATATATTATGCTTATCGGCATTATATGTTTACTGCTCGCGCTTATTTTCTCCTTCCTGCTCTCGCGTTCTATCACAAGGCCTATCTTCCAACTGTCCAAGACAATGAGACATGTTCGGAGTGGAATGTTGGACGTCAGAAGTTCGTACCAATCGAAGGATGAGATCGGATATTTAAGCGACGGCTTCAATAATTTAATGGACCGTATTGAAGCGCTGATGGCTGAGAATGTAGAGAAGCAGAGGACAAAGTCGGAAGTTGAGTTCAAATTGCTGCAATCCCAGGTTAAGCCTCATTTTTTGTACAATACGGTTGAAACGATCATATCGCTTATCAAGTTGGGTATGAGAACGGAAGCCATTGCTGCGGCGAAATATATGGCTGATTTTTATAAAATTTCGTTAAGCAAAGGCAACGATTTTATTTCGATAAAAGAAGAGATACAGTTAACGGAAAGTTATTTGGAAATCCAACAATTGCGGTATGTGGAATATATGGAATATACGATGGCTATCGATGATGAGATTCTGAAATGCTCCATCCCGAAGCTTACGCTGCAGCCGATCGTTGAAAATGCTATTTACCACGGATTGAAGCGAAAAACGGAAAAGGGTTTGCTGCGAATAACCGGAAGTCGTTGCGGTGATGACGTGATCATTGTCATTTGCGATAACGGTGTGGGGATGGAAGATGCGCAAATCAAGAGAATAGTATTGGAGTCCGACAGATCCCAGGAAAGCGTGAGCTTTGGAGCTAAAAGCGTTCATAATCGAATTCGGATGCTTTACGGAGACAGATACGGATTAAAGGCCGAAAGCATTCTAGGTTCTTATACTAAGGTTATGATCCGTCTGCCGTTCATGCAAACCCAGGAGGAATGACATGTACAAAGTACTGGTTGTGGACGATGAATATTATTTCAGACAAGCATTGAAAGTTACGCTGCCTTGGGAGGAGTTGGGTTTTCAAATCGCGGGTGAGGCGAAGAATGGAGAAGAAGCGCTTGCTCGAATGTCTGAAATTGAGCCAGACGTTGTCTTGGTAGATATCAATATGCCCATTATGGACGGTATGGAGTTTATTCAGAATGCCATTCGAAGTGAGCGAGACGCTAAATTTATCGTACTGACCGGACAAAGCGAATTTGCATATGCCAAACAGGCTGTGCAACTCGGAGTGTTTAATTACGTGCTTAAGCCGATAGACGAGAAGGAGCTTCAAGACTCTTTACTTGAAATAAAAGATCTGATCCAAAAGGAGCGATCCGTAAGGCTAGAGTTGAACACACTGAAAAAGCAGGCAAAAGAGAATATACCTGTTTTGAAGGATCGATTGCTAAATGAATGGCTGCAAGGCCCTAACGTCAAAATTCCCTCCTATACCACGGAAAGGTTACATTATTTGGGCATTCACTTGAAAGCCCTTAGCTATCTAGTAGTCGTAGTCGACATTGATTCAATAGAAAATTTTGTTTCCGAAGAGGACAAGCAGATTTACAAGTTAGCCGTTCAGGATATAGCTCAAGAATTTATTACGGTCGATTATCAGTTTACCAGCTGTTATGATACGAACGATCGGTTCGTGATGATTATTGGTACTGAAGAGGGACTTTGCGACAAAATGGAGTTGCTATGCGAATCAATTCGAAAATCGGTCCAAAAGAATTTAGCTTGCACGGTAACAATCGGTATCGGCAATAGGTATTTTGATCTTGAGTCGATAAGCGTTTCTTACAAAGAAGCGATCTATGCCCTGAGACATCGGTTCTTATTGGGAGGGAATCAGGTCATTTCTCATTCCATGATCTCTGAGTCAGGGATGAAAGCCAGTCTATTCTCCTTAGAAAGGAGAAGTAGTCTATTAATGTGTTTGCGGGTCGGGAATCTGTCCGAGACAGAGGGATGGATCACAGAATTTTTCCAGGACGCGATTTCCAAGAATGCCTCAATGGAAATGTTTCTTGTTTCTGGTCTTGAAATGGTGTCCACTTGTCTGGAATTTTTAGATGAAATGTCGCAAAGCTTTTACCGGATCTTCCAGGATACGGCACGACCGGATATTTTTCATATATTCCAAAATATGGACTCCTATAGCCAACTAGAGAGTTGGATTCGTTCCTTTATTCTGAAAGTGTTGGCTCATGTTCATGACAAGAAACAATCCAGGGCGGTCAAAGTGGTGGAAGAGGTAAAGTTGTATATTCAAGGCCATTACGGAAACGAGGAACTGCGAATCGAGGATATCGCAAAGAATGTGCATATGAATTACAATCACCTTTGCTATGTGTTCAAAAGGGAAACCTTCGTCACGATCAACGAATATTTGACCGAACTACGCATCACCAAAGCGAAGGAAATGCTCGACCAAGGCATACAAAGTGTTCAATACGTCGCGAGCCAGGTCGGTTACGCAGATGCTAATTATTTTAGCAAATGCTTTAAAAAGTACATAGGGGTCGCACCCAGCCAGTATATAAAAAATATCCAATAGCATAATCCCGTTAAACGGGGCTTGGAGACTCGTAATCTGAGAGGCTTCATGCGTCGTTTTTTAGTTGTGACCGACAATATTCCTTGCATACTGAGAATATTCTCTGTAATCGGAAAAGGAAAGTCCGTACTATTAAATCAAGGTTGAATACGCTTACAAAGCTGAAGTCTACCTTAAAAACAGTTACTTGATCAGGGAGGTCAATCAATGAAAAAGAAAGCGAAAGTATTAAGCGTTACATCAATGGCAGTCACAATGCTTCTTAGTTTAGCGGCTTGCGGATCGGATAACGACAATCCGTCGGCAAGCAATACGGCAAGCCCGACGGAACAGAGTTCAAGCAACACAGGGAACGGAGAGAAAGTGAAGCTTAGAATCGTAACGCTTACGACGGATGAAAATCGCAATAACATCATGGAGCAGTATATCAAACCCAACGTTGCCAAGGCGCTTCCGAATGTGGAAGTGGAATTCGAACCTGGCGGCGGCGGCGAAGACATGGCGAACAAATTGAAAACGTACAACTCTTCCGGTGATATGCCAGACGTATTCTGGGATGATGCGGGGTTCTTCATTCCGTTGAACAATACGGGCAGCATTATGGATTTGACCCCATACATTACCAAGGACGGATTCTTGGATAAGTACGACGTGCCCGGCGCGTTGAAGCATATCGACGGCAAGATTTACAGCTTGTCCTCCGGATCTGACACCTACTTTACGCCTGTTATCTTCTATCATAAAGATATGTTCGAGAAGGCGGGGGTGAAAGTTCCGACAACGTTCGACGAATTGCTCGAGGCATCGAAGAAACTTAACGCAAATGACATGGTGCCGGCGGTTACTCCTGGTAAGGGAGGCTGGGGACCGCAACTTTTCTTGCTTCAACAAATGGTTCAAATCGGCGACCCTCAAGCGATGGAAGACCTTGTGAGCAATAAAACGGACTTTAACAATCCGTCCGTTAAGGCCGGCGCATCCCGTATTGAGCAATTGGTTAAGGCGGACTTCTTCCCGAAAGGCATTGCCAATCTTGACTACGGTCCGGCCATGGAGATGTTTACCTCGAAGAAAGCGGCCATGCTGATGATGTTTACTTGGGAACTGCCGAATCTGGCGAAAGACGATACGGTTGATTTCTTCCCGTTCCCAAGCGCCAGCGATAAGTACGATTCTGCAAAACACGTACAGTACTGGGGTTCTCCTTTGAACGGATACGCGGTCAACGCGAAGACCAAACATCCGGAGGAGGCGGTCAAGCTAGCTGAATTCCTTGCGATGATGGATGCGAAATATTTTGAATCCAAAGGTGCGCCGGTGTCATTGAACACGGGCGATGCGGCGCCGGAGCCAGGTCCGCTTATGAAGAAATTCATTGACTGGTACAATCCTATTCCTACGAAAATTCCTTCTCTTGCACTAAACTCGTTGGACGCGAAGGTATCTGCAGAGTTGGGATCGCAAGGAGCAAGCTTGTTGACAGGCGAATATTCTACTGATCAATTTATTGAGGCGATGCAGAAGGTATGGAGTCAAAATACGTGGTTTAATCAATAAGAAATAGGCGTTTAATGGTGGAATAGCTCATGCCCCTCAATACCTTGGGGGCATGAGTATTAAATAAATGGTGGAGAGCGCTATGAACAAGTATTACAGTACCAAGATGTCCATATTCGTGTTTGCTGCACCGGCATTGCTGTTATTCACCGTTTTTTGCGTATATCCTCTGTTTCCGGAAATATGGATGAGCTTGCATAATCATGACGGCTTCCGAAATTTGGGGTTTGTCGGACTAGACAACTACAAGGATATGCTATCTTCTTCGTCATTCTGGCTTGCCCATAAGAATACGTACCTTATTGTTGGAATTTCGGTATTGATTGGGCTGCCTCTTTCCTTGATGCTGGCCCTGTTCATGGATGTACAGAATCCGAGGTTTCGGCGCATCTTCAAAACGTCGGCCATGTTTCCCGCCATTTTGTCGGTAACGGTCGTCTCGCAGATTTGGGTGTCCTTTTATGATCCTAACTGGGGACTATTCAATACTATTCTGAAATCAATTGGTCTTGAGTCCTGGACCCATTCATGGTTAACGGAACGTAAAACGGTGATGCCCAGTATCGGACTGAGCTTCCTATGGCAATACATTGGATTGAACGCCATGCTATTCTATGCGGGAATTAAGACCATTCCCAAAAATTACTATGAAGCGGCATTAATTGACGGTGCTAACTTTGTTCAAGTATGCATTCGAATTACGATTCCGTTGCTACAAGATATAACCAAATACGTATTGATCCTGTCCACGTTAGGTTCCATGGCCTTTTACGCGCAAGTCCGAGTTATGACTGCCGGAGGCCCAGGCGACACGTCTAGAACGGTCGTCTATCAAATGTATTACACAGCCTTTGGAACGTCTGAATTCGGTAAAGGAACGGCCATAGCGGTTATCTTTATCCTGGAATGCCTCTTGATCTCCTTTCTCATTCAGCGATTCGTTGCAAGAGAAAAATTAGAGTTCTAGGGGGAGAGTTATGAAAACTATAAGCCGCGTCTTTTGGCTTCTCATAAGTTGCACGTTTTTGTTTCCTTTATATTGGATGATCACGATGTCGTTTAAGTCTAAAGCCGAAGCTTATAGTAATCCGTACGGCATCCCTCATAATTGGGATTGGGGAAACTTCGGGGATGCGTTGTCACAGTATCATTTCTTTAAGTACCTCCAAAACAGCTTCATTTATACCATAGGAACGATAGTCGTTACGTTGGCGGCAGGCAGCATGCTCGCCTATTGCTTAAGCCGAATGCAGTGGCGATTTAGCGCGATGACGCTGTTTTATGTTTCCTTGGGTTTGATCGTTCCCATTGAAGTCGTCTTAATTCCACTATTTCAATTGGTGAAACTGTTGCATATCAAGGATAGCTACTTGGGTCTCGTTTTGCCGTATTCCGGGTTCGCGATCGCATCCTGCGTTCTGATGCTATACGCTTTTCTCCGTTCCCTGCCCAAAGAGCTGGAAGAAGCTGCGTGCATGGATGGCGCGAACGTATATCAAACATTCCAGAAAATCATTCTCCCGATTATCATGCCTGCGTTGGTGACGCAATGCGTTCTGCTTTTCATGCGTATTTGGAACGAGTTCCCGCTGGCCTTCGTCATTGCTTCCAAAGACGACTTCCGCCCGTTAACCGTCGGTTTGCTTGATTTTTTCGTTAGCGTCGGCGTTTCGGACTGGGGGCTTATCGGAGCATCCATGCTTCTATCGAGTTTACCAACGATCATCGTATATATGCTCGGAAATGAAAAAATTGAGAACGCGTTGACGGCAGGCGCTATTTTGAAGTGAACATTCAGTCAAGCTTGCGCATCTCGAATAATTCCAATCCACAAGGTGCACCCTATGGCATAGCGGATAACGCTTATCCATTCCTAATTTAAGGGGGCATTATACTCGTGCGTAAAGGAATGATTGTCACTTCCGTCCTATTGTCATCCGTGATCGCTTTGACGGGATGCATGGGAAAGACGGGAGATTTAGGTAACAAGAACATTCGACCTAATTCCGTCCGAGGTTACAATAACGTAACGGGTAACGGGATTAACAACAAAATGCGTTTTGCCAACGATCAAGACAATGCGCAGAACCGGATGTACGGGGAAAGGAAAATAAATAACAATGTGATCGGCATGCATGGGAATTCACGCATAGAGATGAGCGATAAAATCGCCGACAAGATCGCGGCGATACCAGGCATCTCCTCGGCTTACGTGATGATGACCGATCATAACGCCTATGTTGCCGTTAAGGAAGAAGACAAAGCGAATACGGGCCATTCCGCGGTAACGGATGCCGTGAAGGACAAGATCGCGGACCATGTCAAGTCGTTGTCGCCTTCGGTAGGGAACGTCTACGTCTCCGCCAATCCGGATTTTACCGGGCGGATGGAAGGTTATGCGCACGACGTAAAAGCAGGTCATCCGATTCAAGGTTTAATAGTCGAGTTCAACGCGCTTGTAGAGCGGATCTTCCCTGCTCACTCGGGCACGAGACACCGTTAATTCGGTTACCGATTGAACGAAAGCCGAGATCAAAGCAGCGACTTTGATCTCGGCTTTTTGCTGTCGAAATCCGCTGATCCATCCGCTATCCGGTTCAACGAATGCAGACTGCCGGCAACTTGCCATGGGTCGATTCTTTATTCTACCGAAGCAAGATAGGTTCGAAACACATTCGCATACAAATTGTCTGCGCTTTCATAGTTGAAATCGCCGGTATGTTGAAACAATGCAATTATCTTTACTTTTTTAACCGGACAATACAAAATGTATTTTACATTCACCGATCATAATGAAGCACTCTCTAGGAGGAAGGCAGATGCATAAGGTACTGATCGTCGATGACGAGATTTTCGTACGCAAAGGGTTAATTAACCTGCTTGATTGGTCGTCGCTGCAATTTGAGATATGCGGCGAAGCTGAGAACGGCGTTGAAGCATTGAACCTCATTAAGCAATTAACCCCGGATCTCGTGATCGTAGATATACGAATGCCTGTGCTTGATGGCCTGGAGCTCATCCGCCAAGTCAATGAACAGGGAGAGCATCAGCCGGTATTTATCATTTTAAGCGGGTATCCCGATTTTTCTTACGCGCAGCAAGCGTTCCGTTACAATGTGTCGGACTATATTCTGAAACCGGTCAATGAACAGGAGCTTACCTCTACCTTGAAGCATATCGCGGTTACGCTGAATCAGCAGCAGCTCCTATCGATGACAAGGGAAAAACCGCTTGTCGAGATGATCATCGAAAGCTTGATCCAGGCCGAACCCGACGAGCAGGTGATGACCCTCATTGCGAAAACGCTTGAGCTTCCCATCGCCTCCTCTTATATCTATATCATTGCTGAAGTACAGGATAAGCTGGCACATCATGAAGTAGACTACATGCCCCAATTACTAACGCTTCTCAAGCGGTATTACCGACTAGAAGAACAACCGCTTCTCATTCATGTACGCGAACACAATCAATATGGATTTATCGTCCCCGCGCAAAAGCATGAGGAGCGAATCGATGATCAGCGGATAGGCTGCATGAGGCTGCATCAATATCTGGAGAGAGGGCTTGCCACGAAAGTCGCTTTGTTCGCAGGCCATAAGGTCGATCACTTGGGTAAGATCGTTCATTCCCGAGTCAGCGCTGACGAATGCTTGAATTATCGTTTTGCCGCAGGCTTTAACGGCGTATTCATGGCAACGGTGCTGCTAGAGCTGCCCTTATACTATTTCGATGTTGATGAAGAACTGCACAGCAAGCTGATGTACGGGATTGAGAGCTATCACAAGGAAGGTTACACAAGCGGGATTGACGCCATTTTCACTGCTTTTCAGGAGCGGTATTTCGCTCCGGGCGCAGTTGCGAATACCGTACGTCGAATTATGATCGCGACGATCAATATGATCCGCCAACTGGCAGGAGATGAGAAGGAGCTGGCCTCCTTGGAGGAGTTGCTCAACTGGCAGACCAAATACCGTAATCTCGACCAGCTGAAGCAGGTATTCCTGAATTTCCTGGAGGAAGCTGCCGAGTATATTGCGGAGAAACGAGGAGAGAAAGGCGAAGGCAATATTGAAAAAGTGAAAAAATATATCGACGGCCACTATAGAGAAAACATCTATCTGAAGGGCATCGCCGCCGATTTCCAGATGAACCCGATCTATCTTGGACAGCTGTTCCGCAAAAAATACGGTATGTACTTCAATGAATACCTGCTCTCGCTGCGGATTGAAGAGGCCAAGCGGCTGCTGCGGCAAACCAAAAAGCGCATGTATGAGATCGCGGAGCAGGTCGGATTCCAGAACGCGGATTATTTTGCCGCACAATTTGAGAAGCTTGAGAAGATGACGCCTACCGAATATCGGAATCGGATGATCGAACAATGAGGAGGGCCGTCATGCTTACCTTTGGATTTAACAACTTGAAGCTGCGAAGCAAGCTCATTCTGATCTATGTCATCTGTGTGTTCTTGCCGATTGTGCTGACCAACGTGACGTTCTATCATGTAACAACAATCAACATTAAGAACCAGAAGACGGCCGATGCAGAAGAAGCGATTACGCTATTGCAATCCAAAATCGGAGCTTTGATTGACGATGCTGCAGGCATTGCTTATCTGTATTCGATTGACAGTCAGCTTAACAATCACCTGAATATCGAACATACATCGAATGAAAACTACGTAGCGTCGCTTAAGAGCATATCGAGTATATTCAATCGCGGTGAAATGGAAGACAAAACGATCAGCTCCATTACGATCATGAGCGATAATCCGACCATTCTAGCCTCGAGTCATATTATCAAACTCGAAGATGAAATACGAAACACGGACTGGTATCGACAAAGTAAAAATTACAGCCGTACATATCCCCATCTGTATGTGACGCACGACAGGATCAGCGTAATTCAAAAGCTGTCGGATCCACGTTATGAGGCTTACGAGAATGTGGTCAAAATCGACCTGAACACGAACTATATTAATCAGGTTATAAACTTGTCTGCCTTTACAGGCGATTTCTACCTGATCGATCCCGATGATCAAGCGCGCTATGGTCGTCTGGCGAACGGTCAACCCAGCGAGGGGATCACTGCTGACCAGACGCTGGCGCTCCATGATATTCCGAAACCCGACAAGCCGATCGTGATTACCAAGCCCTATCAATCGAGTCGTTATTTGGGAAACTGGAAAGTATACGGCGTTCTTGATGAAGAGAAAATCTTGTACGACGTCAGGCAATCCGGTCAGTTCATCCTGTGGTTCGCCGGGATTAACTTCCTGGTTCCGACAATTGTCATCCTCATACTCTCGCGTTCGATCCATTCGCGCATTCAGAATATTCTCCGGCACATGAAATCGATTAAGGGCAAAGACTTCGAACGAATTCCATATCATCGGGAACGAGATGAAGTAGGCGAGCTTGCCGTCGAATTCAATCGCATGAGCTCGCGGATCGAGAACTTAATCAATGATGTCTATGTGGTAGAAATTCAGAAGAAGGAGCTGGAGCTGCGGCAGAGACAAGCCCAGCTGCATGCGCTACATAGTCAGATCAACCCTCATTTCTTGTTTAATTCACTCGAGACGATCCGGATGCGTAGTCAGATGAAGGGTGAATCTCAGACAGCCAAGACGATTCAGAATATGGCGACAATCTTCCGGAAGTCTATCCTATGGAAGCGAAGTTTCGTGACGATTCGCGAGGAACTGGAGTTAATCGAGTGCTTCCTGGAAATACAGAAGTATCGGTTCGACAGCAAGCTCGAGTATCATATCGAGGTTGCTCAATCCGTCATGGACATTGAAATTCCTAAGATGGCATTCTTGCCCTTCGTGGAAAATGCGAGTATTCACGGCATCGAGAACATACCTGGCATTGGTTATATTACGATTCAAATTGCGCAAGAGCAGGATGAGATTGTGTTCATCATCTCGGACAATGGCGTGGGCATCGAACAAGAGAAGATCGATGAGCTTTACCGCTACTTCGAAGAAGATGCAGCCATGGGCGACTCCATAGGCATGAAAAATGTCATTACCCGTCTCAAAATCTGTTACGGTGAATCGTTCAGCTTCGCAATCGCCAGCGAACGACATAAAGGAACGCGGATTACGCTCCGGTTGCCGATCGTTCAAAAAAAAGAAGTATTCTAAGTCAAATCTCAACTATTCAAAGACGAATCTAAGGTTTGACATATAACAATGACAAGGCCTTTCTTCTATACTCAAGATGCTTAACAACTTAGGAAAGAGAAGGGGGATTTAACAGTGGTCAGAAAAAAGTGGCTGCTAACCAGCCTCGCCGTAGTCACGGCGGCAACACTCGTTCTAGCTGGTTGCTCGTCGAAAAAGGACGAAGGAGGAAAGAATGCAACCCCGGGTACTAACCCAAGTAATAGCACGACAACCGAAAGCAAGGCGCCAGAGGCAAACAAGGATCCGGTTACGTTCACGTACTACGGATTCGGAACGAACATTGACGTCCTTGCAAGCGAAACGACAATAGGCAAAATCCTTCGGGACCAAACAGGCGTCGATTGGAAAATGGAATATGTTGTCGGAGATACGAGCACCAAGGCTGGCGTCATGATTGCCGGCGGCAAATATCCCGACGTCATTTCTCCTGTGGACCAGCTTCCCAAGCTGTTGGATGCAGAGGCATTTATCCCGCTGAATGATCTGATCGAGAAATATGGCCCTAACATTAAGCGAGTGTACGGTCCTTATATGGACAAGATCACTAATGAGGATGGCAACATCTACATCCTTCCGTTCACAGCCAATATCGGGGGCTACTTGATGGATCCTGACGCGGGCAGCAACTTCTACATTCAACGCAGAGTGTTGAAAGAATTCGGCTACCCGCAAGTGAAAACGCTTGATCAATACATGGAACTCATCGAGAAGTATCAAGCGAAATATCCGACCGTAGACGGCAAAGACACGACTGGGTTCCTGACCTTCGCTGGCGAACCGGGTCAGTTCTATACGATCACCAACGCTCCGATGCACTTGGCCGGATATCCGAACGACGGCAACGTATTGGTCGATCTGGAGACTCATGAAGCCAAGCTCTATATGGGCACCGAATATGAGAAGAAATGGCTCCAAAAATTGAACGACATGTACCAGAAAGGCCTGGTCGATCCGGAATCCTTCACGGCGAACGGGGACCAATTCAAGGCAAAGCTGACTTCCGGCCGCGTGCTCGGTTTCGTCGGTTACATCTGGCAGATGGCTGATGCCATGAATAACCTGAAGACGGCCGGAAATGACGATCTTCGTTATGTATCGCTTCCGATCGTGTTCGACGAAAGTATTACCGATGCTTATATGGATCCTCCTTCCTTCGTTAACAATCGCGGGCTTGGCATTAGCGTAAGCGCTAAAGATCCTGTACGTATCATTCAATATTGGGACAACCTGCTCAAGGAAGAGAATCAGAAGCTTGTGATGTGGGGAGAGGAAGGCGTTACGTACTCCAAGAATGAACAAGGTCGGTTTGTCATGAGCAAAGAGCAATTGGTAAATCGCAACGACAATGACTTCAAACGCAAGTACGGCTTTGCTTACTTTGAATATGAATGGCCGCGTTACGGCGACAACTCGGTATACGAGGACGGCAATGCGCAGAAACCATTCAGCCAGCCTGAGGTAGCAGACGTCAATTATACGGATGGCGATCGTACACTACTTAAGGCTTACAATATCGATACCTTCTCCGGCTTCTTCGCGAAACCAGTGGAAAGACCATGGTATCCTGCGTGGAGCATCGAGAAGGCGGAAGGTTCTCCCGAACAGATCTTCAATCAGAAAGCCGGAGATCTTCAGCAGAAGTACTTTCCAAAGCTTGTGCTCTCCAAAGCGGGTCAGTTCGATTCCGTGTGGAATGATTACATGAAGGACTTCGGCAAGTTGAATGCTGCCGGCTTCGAAGCGTACATGACCGGCAAGGTGAAGGATCGTGTCGCAGGTAAATGGTAATCAGCGCAGCAAAATAGGAAATCTAGACGGGAAAAGTGAAGTCATTCACTTTTCCCATCTAAATTCTTAGGTCATACAAGATGATAGAGAAGGGAGACGAACCGAGTGGAGAAACATGCTGTGCAACTAACAGGATCAACTTCTGACGATTCGCGCCTAAGAGCTTTTTTTAGATCATTATCCAGACAAAAGATGTTGATGCTGATGTCTATCCCTTTTCTTGTATGGCTGATTGTATTCAAGTACGTTCCTCTCTGGGGATGGATGATCGCCTTCCAGAAATTTAGACTGAGTAAAGATATATTCGACCAGACCTGGGTTGGATGGGACAACTTCAAATTACTGTTCAAAGAAGAACAGTTTTACCTCGTCTTGCGCAATACGCTCGTCATGAGCTCGATTAATCTCGTACTCGGATTTATAACCGCGATTGTATTGGCTCTACTCCTGAATGAGCTCCGCAAAGTTTTCTTCAAGAGAATCGTACAGACGATCAGTTATTTGCCGCACTTTATCTCGTGGGTTGTTGCCGCGAATATCGTTCAGGCGGCGCTTGCGCCGGAAGGTATTGTCAATATTCTGCTGCTTAAATTACATCTGATCGATAAGCCGGTCTTGTGGATCGGCATCGGAGAATATTTCTGGGGTATTCTTGGCGTGACGGAAGTATGGAAGAACGTAGGCTGGAATACGATTATCTACCTGGCTGCCATTACGATGATTGACCCTACTCAGTATGAAGCAGCCGAGATGGACGGAGCGTCACGCCTTAGACGGATATGGCATATTACGCTGCCAAGCATGAAGCCCGTCATTGTCATCTTGCTCATCATGAATTTGGGCAATATCCTGGAGTCCGGATTCGAGCCGCAATACTTGCTTGGCAATGGCATGAATATCGAATATTCGGAAAATCTTGATATATTCGTGCTGAAATACGGTATACAGATGAATAACTTCGGCTTGGCGACAGCCGCCGGTATATTCAAGACCGTAGTCAGCTTCATCTTCCTTATCGCTGCCAATAACCTGGCTAAACGGCTTGGTGAGAGCAGATTGTACTAAATGAAAGGCGGCGATATGCCATGATAACCAGAACCTTTCGAAACTCTTCGATGAGCGATCGGATATTCGATATTTGCAATTACATCTTCATGAGCTTGCTGATTATCGTTACGTTGTATCCGTTCGTGAATATGTTCGCCTTGTCGTTCAACGATGCCAACGACTCGATTCGCGGCGATATCTACTTATGGCCGCGAGAATGGACGCTCAGTAACTATGAGTATGTATTCGGTCAAGCCGACATCTTCTTCGCCACATTCATCTCCGCGGCGCGGACGATCATCGGAACGATCTTATCCGTAATCTGCACGGCGATGCTGGCGTATACGATTAGCCGCCCGGAATACAAATTGAAGAAATTCATATCCATTAGCTTCATCTTCACGATGTACTTCAGCGGCGGCTTGATTCCCAACTATCTGCTCATTAAAGAGCTCAGCATGCTGAATAGCTTCTGGGTATACATCATTCCCGGCATCATCGGCGTGTTCAATATGATTGTCATTCGTTCCTTCATTGAAGGCTTGCCGGATAGTATTATGGAATCTGCCAAAATCGACGGAGCAGGAGACTTCACCACTTTCTTCCGCATCGTGCTTCCGCTGACCGTACCGGCTCTTGCCACCGTATCTCTGTTCGTGGCTGTCTATCAATGGAACTCCTGGTTCGACGTATTCCTGTACAATTCTTCGAGCCCTAAGTTAAGTACGCTGCAATATGAATTGATGAAGTTACTCGCCTCGTCCAACACGACAGCCGGAAGCGGCTCTGCAGCAGACCACTATGCTGCCGCATTGGGCGGCCATACGCAGATCGTTACGCCTACTTCGGTTCGCGCCACCATGACGATCGTGGCGAGCCTGCCGATTATTATGGTCTATCCGTTCCTGCAGAAGTACTTCGTCAAAGGTATGGTTGTAGGCGGAGTTAAGGGGTAAGACGGGAAGTATTGGAGGTGCTTCGATTCTCTCCTGGTGCCGTTTCGATACTTTAAGTATCGAGGCGGCATTTGCATTGTAGCGCTCGATGACGCTGCATCCGAATTACATCAGCAGTCTGTTCAAGAAAGAGACGGGCGACACGTTCGTCAATTACTTGCTAAGGTATTCAAGAAGTATACGGGCATGACCCCGAGCGCTTATCGGGAAGCGGAGCAGAAGTAGGAGGACAGAATGCGGATGCGAGAACCAATCTATGATTACGAGGACAAGTTAATGTACCGCTCTCCTGCACGGGAGTGGAATGAGGCGCTGCCGATCGGCAACGGTCGCCTGGGCGCGATGATCTTCGGCGATCCTGGCGCGGAGCGCTTGCAGTTGAACGAGGATTCCTTATGGTACGGAGGACCGAGGGATCGGCATAACCCCGATGCCCTGGCGCATCTGTCGGAGATACGGGAATTGATCCTCGAAGGCAAGCTGCGGGAGGCCGAGCGTCTCGCTTCGCTGGCGCTGACCGCCATTCCCGAGACGCAGCGCCATTACGTTCCGCTCGGCGATCTGTTCCTGAACTTCGAGCATGCGTCGGACATTACGGATTATGAGCGGCGGCTCGATCTATCGGAAGCGGTCGTACGTATCTCGTATACGGCGGGCGGGGTAACGTTCAGCCGCGAGCTGTTCGCGAGCTATCCGGACGGGGCGATCGCGATCCGGTTGACGGCGGACGTCCCCGGCCAACTATCGTTCACCGCCAGAATGGGTCGGGCGTATTTCCGTTATGTCGACCGTATTCACGCGGAGGACGGCAATACGATCGTGATGAGCGGCAACAGCGGCGGCGATGGCGTCCGATATTGCGGTGCGCTCGTCTGCAAGCAGGAGGGCGGGCAGTCGCGTACGATCGGGGAGCACCTCGTCGTCACGAATGCCGATGCCGTGCTGCTGATCGTGACGGCGGCGACGGATTATCGCGAGCCGGACCCGGAGGAGGCAGCTCTCGGCAATGCCAGGCGCGTCGCCGAGAAGCCGTACCCGGAGCTGCTCGCCGCGCATATCGCGGATTATCGGACGCTGTTCGACCGGACGAAGCTGCGGATCGGCCTAGAGCCGCGCTTGCGGGTTGAGGACACCTCGAAGCGCCTTGAAAGGTTACAGGCAGGGGGCGACGATCTGGGGGTCGCAGCGCTGTACTTCCATTACGGCAGGTACCTGCTGATTGCCTCCAGCCGGCCTGGATCATTGCCCGCGAACTTGCAGGGTATCTGGAACAAGGACATGCTGCCCGCATGGGACAGCAAATACACGATCAACATTAACGCGCAGATGAATTATTGGCACGCCGAGAGTTGTTATCTATCGGAGTGCCACCTCCCGCTCTTCGATCTTATCGAGCGCATGGTTCCGAACGGGCGCATCACCGCGCAGGCGATGTACGGGTGCCGGGGGAGCGCGGCTCATCACAACACGGACATCTGGGCGGACACGGCGCCGCAGGATCTATGGCTGCCGTCTACGTATTGGCCGCTTGGGCTCGCATGGTTGTCTCTCCACCTGTGGGAGCACTACCGGTTCGGGGGAGACAGGGACTTCCTGCAGCGGGTCTACCCGATGATGAAGGAGGCGGCGGTCTTCCTGCTCGATTACATGGTCGAGCTGCCTGGCGGAGAGCTGGTTACCTGTCCTTCCGTATCGCCGGAGAATACCTATCGGCTGCCGAACGGGGAGACGGGCGTGCTCTGTTACGGACCGTCCATGGACAGCCAGATCGCGCGCGAGCTGTTCCGGGCATGCGTGGCTGCGGGAGAGCTGCTGCAGACTGACGACGATTGGCTGGGCGAGCTGCGGCAAGCGATCGACAAGCTTCCGCCGCACCGTATCGGTCGTCATGGTCAATTGCAGGAATGGTTCGAGGACTACGAGGAGATCGAGCTCGGACATCGCCATATCTCGCATCTGTTCGCCTTGCACCCGGGCACCGAGATTACGCCCGACGAGACGCCCGAGCTGAGCGCCGCTGCGCGCCGCACGCTGGAGCGACGCCTCGCCCACGGTGGCGGCCATACCGGGTGGAGCCGAGCCTGGATCATTAACTTCTGGGCCAGACTGCAGGACGCGGAAGCCGCCTACGATAACGTAACGGCGCTCCTGACTCATTCGACGCTGCCGAATCTGCTCGATAACCATCCTCCGTTCCAGATCGACGGCAACTTCGGCGGAACGGCGGGCATTGCCGAGATGCTGCTGCAGAGCCATCGGGAGACGATTCATCTGCTACCGGCTCTTCCGAAGGCATGGCCGAACGGCGAGGTGCGGGGACTACGGGCGCGCGGCGGGGTTACGGTGGACATCGCGTGGAAGGAAGGACGTATTCATGAAGCAGTGTTGCGACCGGATCGCGCAGGGACGTACCGCATTCGCTGCGACCACTTCGCGCGATGGTCGGTTGAATGCGCGACCGGCGAGCGGAGTACGTATGAAGGGAACATGGTGTCGATCGACGGGGAGGCCGGCGTCTCGATCGTGCTTCGGGCTTGTCCGGAAGCGGAGCAAGACACACTGTACATACCTGAGAATAAGGAGCGAATGTCGTGAACAAGAAGAAGCAAGGGTACAACCCCTATCTGCCGTCTTGGGAGTACACTCCGGACGGAGAACCCTATGTATTCGGCGGACGCGTATACGTGTATGGCTCGCATGACCGTTTCAACGGACACGCGTACTGCTTGAACGATTACGTCTGTTGGTCGGCGCCCGAGGAGGATTTGACGGATTGGCGATACGAGGGCGTCATCTATCGGAAGACGGATGATCCGCTTAATCCGGATGGAAGCATGTGCCTGTACGCGCCGGACGTGACGGTCGGTCCGGACGGACGGTATTACCTGTACTACGTGCTGGACAAAGTTCCCGTCGTATCGGTCGCCGTCTGCGACGAACCGGCCGGCAAGTACGCGTTCTACGGCTATGTCAAGCATGCCGACGGCACCCGTCTGGGGGAACGGGAGGGGGACGAGCCGCAGTTCGATCCGGGCGTACTGACGGAAGGCGGCGTTACGTATTTGTATACCGGCTTCTGCGCGATCGGAGACTGGTCCAGAAGCGGCGCGTGGGCCACGACGCTCGGCCCGGATATGCTGACCATCGTGGCGGACCCGGTCGTCGTTGCGCCAAGCGAGCCTTACAGCCAGGGCAGCGGTTTCGAAGGGCATGCGTTCTTCGAAGCGCCTTCCATCCGGAAGCGGGGAGACACGTATTACTTGATCTACTCCTCGGTCGTCATGCACGAGCTCTGCTATGCGACGAGCCGATCGCCGACCCGGGATTTCGTCTATCGCGGCGTCATTGTCAGCAATAACGATCTCCATATCGACTCCTACAAGCCGGCGGGCAAGCCGATGTATTACGGCGGCAACAACCACGGCAGCATCGTGGAGATCGACGGGGTCTGGCATATCTTCTATCACCGGCACACGAACGGAACCAACTTCAGTCGGCAAGGCTGCCTCGAGCCGATCGGCTTCCTTGAGGACGGGACGATTCCCCAGACGGAGATGACCTCCTGCGGTCCGAACGGCGGGCCGCTGGAGGGACGCGGCGAGTATGCGGCCTATCTCGCCTGCAATCTGTTCTGCAAGGAAGAGGCGCTCTACACGGGGGCGCCGGGAGAATGGATGGACAGCCGTTTTCCGAAGATTACCCAAGACGGCAAGGACGGGGACGAGGAAATCGGGTATATTGCCAATATGCGAGACTCGGCCACGGCGGGCTATAAATATTTTCGGTGCTCCGGTATTCGTACGGTCAAGATTAAAGTGCGAGGATACTGCCGCGGCGCCTTCGAGGTCAGAACGTCGTGGAACGGTCCGGCGCTCGGCCGCATTTCCGTCGGCTTCACGAACGTGTGGAAGGAATACGCCGCCGATATCGTCATTCCGGACGGCATACAGGCATTATACTTCACGTATACGGGCGAGGGCGGAGCAGGGTTGGCATCCTTCGCTCTGGAATGATCTAATGCCTGAGGCCGAACGCGAGCGCTTGCTCCAAGGCTATTCCTACGTCACGCATTCGCCGAATACGATAGCGGCATGAGTGTTCGTGCCGCTATTCTTCACGCTATTATACGAGAACGTAGTTTTGTATTATCAAACAAATTTAGGGGTCGGTTTTTCGCGTCGAAGCGCGCTTTTCTCTCCACGAATCGATCGCCCATTTTCTCCGACCTCCGCACCACTAGAAAAACCCTTTCATATGATAAAGTTGACTGTATCCCTATACCTTGTAATCACACATTCCCGGGCAAGGAGGGGTGACAAACGTTGAAAGGCAGCGACCATAAAAGCAAATTCCTACTCACCAATCGGGAACGCGAAGTCTTTGAACTGTTAGTGCAGGATAAGACGACCCGCGACATTGCGCAGCAGTTGTTTATCAGCGAGAAAACGGTTCGCAACCACATCTCGAACGTGATGCAAAAGCTGAATGTCAAAGGTCGTTCGCAAGCGGTTGTCGAGCTTATTAAGCTCGGGGAGCTAAAGATTTAAAGCAGCTAGTGGCAACTTCATTGTCGCTGAAACATCGGCGCAAGCCTTCTTTTTCGCTACCGGTCGGGTTGCGGGGGAGAAGGCTTTTTGATGTTCGCTCGGTTGTGTCAATATTGTTACGGTGTGAGACATATCACAGATGGTAAACTTCGCCGGTATTATGATGTGCTTGATCAAGATGATACCGATGGAGGGAGTTAGTCATATGAAAAAATGGATGGCGTTAAGCGGGTTGTTATTGGCGGTAATGTTAATTGCTGCGGGTTGCGGAGGCAAGAACAAGGAGGAAGCCAGCTCGTCTCCGGCAACGGAAGCAGGAGCGGCGGGCGGAACGAAAGCGATCACGATCGATGCCACGAACTTCAAATTCGACCAGAATGAAATCAAGGTGAAGAAGGGCGAGGAAGTCAGCATCACGCTCAAAAATAGCCAAGGAAACCATGCCATCAAAATCGAAGGCTATGATAAAGAAGTCAAAGGGAATGCCACAGTTACTTTCGTCGCGGACAAATCGGGAGAATTCAAATTTATTTGTTCCGTGTTCTGCGGTAAAGGTCATAACGAGATGACCGGCAAGCTGATCGTGGAATAAACGTAAGAGATGAAGTCCCATCAACCCCCATCAATGGTTCGCCGTTGATGGGGGTTTTAGATGGCGGTGCTACCAATCGGAGATGCCTGTTCAATTGCCCGGGAGGAGCGGTCGGCAGGTGCTGTCGCTGCCCATGTAACAATTCGTCCACAAGTGGGGACGAAGTCCCGTGATAATTGTCACAGTGCGGAGCGTCGATTGTTCTTACAATGAAAACAACTTGAGATCAGGAGGAATCCGGAATGCGTGATGATCGGACGGCAGCGAAGCCGCAGGATACAAGCTCAGCGCCTGAAACGAAAGAGCAATCGCTTAAAGGGACTTTCGTGTCGGTATTGCTGCTGGGAGCCTTTTTGGCGCTTGTCTGGATCGGTATTTTCGTTTTATTTATCGCACGAGATTAGAAGGGGGAAGACGCATTATGCACATGCATAAATTGGAGAAAATGTGGCTCGGCATCGGAGTATCCATGCTGGCCGTATTCTTGGTCGTGCTTGGAGTCATGACATTCTCGCAGGGGATCGCACCGCCCAACGAGCACGTTCATCATATCGACCCTACGAAAGTGAACGAAACGGCGCCGTTCGACAAGCCCGAATTGAAGCAAATCGGAGACAACGAATACGAGGCGGTCATGGTCGCATACGCGTTCGGCTACGATCCAATGGAACCGATGGAGGTGCCGGCAGGCGCTACGGTCCACTTCAAAGTAACTTCGTCGGATGTCGTGCACGGGTTCGAAATTCCCGGTACGAACGTGAACGTTATGGTTACACCGGGCGAAGTGAGCCAAGTAACCCATACGTTCAACAAACCGGGCGAATATTTGATCCTATGCAACGAGTATTGCGGGATTGCCCATGAAATGATGAAAACCACCCTCGTGGTGAAATAGGAGGCCGCATCCCATGACTACGACTCAAACTAAACCATTCGACCGGAAGGACGGCCAACTGGTACTTGCCCATATTCTGTTTGCATTCGGAGCGCTCCTAATCGGAGGCATCGCAGGAATGCTGCAGGGGATGGTCAAAGGCGGCACGATCACTTTGCCGGCCAATATCGGGTATTACGAGCTGCTAACCGCGCATGGCGTATTGATGGCGCTCATCTTCACGACCTACTTTATCGTCGGATTCCTTTATTCGGGAGTTTCACAGACGTTAGGGGGCAAGTTGCTTCCCTTAACTAAGAAGCTTGGATGGATCGGATACGTCCTCATGTCCGTCGGGACGCTTATCGGCGTCGTCGTTATCCTACTAGGCAAAGCTAGCGTGCTCTATACGTTCTATGCGCCAATGAAAGCATCGCCGTATTTCTATATTGCTCTTGCTTTAGTCGTCATCGGCAGTTGGTTAAGCGGTTTTGGCATTTTCTATCAATACATTCAATGGAAGAAAAGCAACAAGGGAAAGTTGTCCCCGCTATTCGGTTATATGTCCGTAATCACCATGCTGTTGTGGCAGATTGCCACGATCGGGGTTGCGCTAGAAGTAGTGGTTCAGCTCATTCCATGGTCTTTCGGATGGGTGGAAACGGTTAACGTGGTGCTGAGCCGTACGTTATTCTGGTTTTTCGGTCACCCGCTTGTCTACTTCTGGCTGCTTCCGGCTTATATTTGCTGGTATGTCATCATTCCGAAAATTATCGGCGGCAAAATATTCAGCGACTCGCTTGCCCGTATGTCCTTCGTATTGTTCTTGTTGTTCTCGATTCCGGTTGGCTTCCACCATCAATTGATGGAGCCGGGCATTAGCCACTTCTGGAAATACCTGCAGGTCGTCCTGACTTTCATGGTCGTAATTCCGTCCCTGATGACGGCATTCTCCTTATTCGCGACCTTCGAGCTTAACGGAAGATCGAAAGGCGCTAAAGGGTTGTTCGGATGGGTAAAGGTGCTGCCATGGAAAGACGTCAGGTTCTTCGCTCCGTTCATGGGGATGTTGATCTTTATCCCGGCGGGCGCGGGCGGGTTAGTAAATGCCAGTAACCAAATGAACGCTGTCGTTCATAATACGCTTTGGGTTACCGGACACTTCCATCTTACGGTTGCGACAAGCGTCGCGCTTACGTTCTTCGGTATCGTTTACTGGCTTATTCCCGTCGTTACGGGGCGCGTGCTTACGCCGCGAATGAACCGGCTGGGCATTATTCAGACTTTAATCTGGTGCATTGGGATGTTCTTCATGTCGGGCTCGATGCACACCGTCGGCTTACTGGGTTCTCCTAGACGTACGGCATACAATACTTACGACGATCATCCGGACGCAGTTCTATGGATGCCGTATCATGTCGCAATGGCAATCGGGGGCATCATTCTGTTCGTCGGAGTCGTGCTGATCATCTACAATATCATTTCATTGATGCGCGCTCCGAAGGGGGAGACGGAGTATCCGATCGGCGAGGTGTCCGAAGGTTCCGAACCGACGCCGCGTTTCTTAGAAAATTGGAAGCTGTGGATTACGCTTACCGTCATCTTGATCGTAATCGCTTATTCGATTCCGATCATCGACTTGATCGGCAATACGACCCCGGGATCTCCGGGTTACGTAACCTGGTAATTCGAAACGGGATGGAGAGGGGATAAACCTTCTCCATCCCGTTTTTTTGCATAAGCCTGCCTAACGGAGCGTCGAACGCTAGCCGTGAGGCAGGCTTTCCGCGTTCCGATGGAGAACTAGAGCATTGTGTCTTATACTTGATTTCTAGATCACGATACATAGGAGGAATAAGGATGGACAAAGTCGCTTGCGTAACGGGCACGGATTACGGACTGGGGTTAGCGTTAACCGCCGGTTTGCTGAATAAAGGGTATAAGGTATTCGCGGGACGGTACAATACCGAGGACACCGTGGGATTAGCGGAATTAAAAGGCCGTTATGCGGATAAGCTCATGACCGTGCATATGGATGTATCCCAAGATAAGAGCGTACGGGCAGCAGCCGCTTGGATCGGCGAGCGGACGGGTAAGATCGATCTATTAATCAACAATGCTGCAAGGCTCGGCGATATTGAGAGCACGATCTATGACGAGCTGCAATTCCAAGAGATGCTCGATGTCTACAATGTGAACGCGATCGGCTCGCTACGGGTGACGCAGGCCCATCTGGAGCTCGTTCTCCGATCGGAAGGGAAAACGATTCTGAACATTTCGTCGGAAGCGGGCAGCATCGGTCAATGTTATCGGACGAATTGGTTTGCGTACAGCATGTCCAAGGCCGCGCTTAACATGCAGACGGCATTGCTCCGCAACCAGCTCCAGCCGCAAGGCGTGCATCTTCTGTCCGTTCATCCGGGATGGGTTCAGACTCATATGCAGGGTAAACTCGACGCGGATGCGACTTATACGCCGGAGCAGGCGGCAGCTCATATTCTGGCGCTGGCGGATGACCCTGAGCTTATCGGCCGCGATACGCAGGCTTACGTGGATTTGCTGGGGAATCCTCTTCCATGGTGATGGGATAACACAATAAAGCACAATAAAAAAGCTATCCGCGGGGATTTACAAGGATGCGGAAATGAACGAAAATGAAGTTCATAAACGCGCGTTCAGAGGAGAGTGCATTTTGCAACCCGTAGTCACCAACAGGGGTGAGCCCCATTCATATGGTTTTGAGCATTTATTGAACGATGATTCCCTGACCGAGCGCAAGCCGCTCCGGTTGTTGTTTTTGTTGTACAGACCGCACTGGAAGAAGCTTCTGCTGTCTATCCTGTTTTTCTTGATTAAGCATTCGCCGACCTATATTCTTCCGATCGTAACCGCGAATCTCATTAACATGGTGTCCAATCCTGACAAATACGGGATGGAGACGCTCTGGTGGAACATTATTATTTTATCGATCGTCATCATTCAGAACATACCGACGCAAGTGCTGCATATCGGCTATATGAGCAAAGCGATCCGATTCGTCGAAGCGGGACTGAGAAGCACGCTCGTTCGCAAGCTGCAGCGATTGTCCATGTCGGCGCACGGCGAGCTTGCCGCGGGCAAGCTCCAAGCTAAGGTGCTGCGCGACGTCGAGGCGATCGAGTTTCTGTCCAAACAATTCATGCTGTCGGTATTTCCGGCTATTCTTAGCGTTATCGTCGCCATATCCATTACGGCTTCGCGGAACTTGACGGTAATGGGCTTCTTCGCTCTCACGATCCCGACCGCGCTGTTCGTCATCTCCTTCTTCCGTAGGAAGATCAGGCGCTCGAATATGGAGTTTCGCAAACAGATCGAGACGATGTCCGGGCAAGTATCCGAGATGGTTGGAATGATGCCGGTCACGAGAGCCCACGGGCTTGAGCAAACCGAGATTAAGAAGATCGACAACACGTTAAGCAACTTGCGAACCAAGGGGTATAAGCTGGATATCGTCGAAGCTTATTTCGGATCTTCCGCATGGGTAACCTTTCAGCTGTTCCAGGTGTTATGTCTGGGGTTCACGGTCTGGCTAGCGATGAAGGGAAAAATTCCTGTCGGAGACGTTGTGCTATACCAATCGTTCTTCGGCATGATCTTGAACTCGATTACGCAGCTGATCAACGTCTACCCGAACATCGCCAAAGGCTTCGAGTCGATCTATTCGGTAACCGAGATTCTTCTCTCTAAGGATACGGAAGCCTATCAGGGGAAGAAAAAGGTCGAATCGGTGAAAGGAAGCTTCGATTTCGATAATATCCAATTCGGATATCCCAATTCGGAACGGCATATTTTGTCGAACTTCAGCCTCAACGTCAAAGCCGGCGAAAGTATTGCCTTAGTCGGAGCTTCGGGAGCTGGGAAGTCGACGGTGCTAAACCTGGTCATCGGGTTTAACCGTCCGCTGAAGGGACAGGTGAGAATCGACGGAATACCGATGGACGAGTTGGACATGACGGCTTATCGTAAGCATATCGCCGTCGTACATCAGAGTACGGTACTGTTCTCCGGCACGATTCGCGAGAATATTACATACGGCTTACCTACGGTCAGCGACCATCAGTTGGCGGAAGTTGTCCGCATGACCCATCTGGAAGACGTGATCGCGCAATTGCCGGAAGGGCTGGATACGCCGGTTGGCGAACACGGCGGAAAGTTATCGGGCGGACAACGGCAACGGATTGCCATTGCAAGGGCGTTAATACGCAACCCTAAAGTGATCTTGTTGGATGAAGCGACATCGGCTCTCGATAACGAATCAGAGTACCACGTCCAGCAAGCGATGCAAACATTGATCGAAGGGCGTACAACTTTTATCGTCGCCCATCGGTTATCCACGATTCGGGATGCCGACCGCATCGTCGTCATGAAACAAGGGCAATGCGTGGAGATCGGTACTTATGAGGAACTAATGGCGTTGAAGGGCGAGTTCTATCAATTGAAAATGTTACAGAATTAGAGGAATATGAGATTTCTCGTCGAACAAGTGAATTTAGGTAAATTATTCCTAATTGTTCCGAGGAGGAAAATTCGACATGTCTGACCAGGATTCGAATCAACCGAAATTACACAAAGCGGATATACAGGAACAAGGCGAGCTTCAAACGGCGGCTTCGGCTACCGAGAGATCGCCATTGCCGCCAGTGGCAGCTCCTGCAACCCCATCGTCCAATGCGGGAAATTCGACGCAGAGCTCTCCAGTGGGCGGGATCGATGTACAGAAGCTGTTAGCGTTATTGAAAAATCCATCATCGGCATTGAAGCTTCAGCCCCTTACGGAATGGATATACGGGGCGATCGGCGCCGGGGTAGGGGTCATCGGATTTTTCTTCTGGATTTGGTCCATCCAAGAGGAGCTTAAGAACGATTTCTTCGGGGCCATCGGCAATCTCGTTTTCTTAAGCCTGCTCGGCTTCACGACACCAGGCAAATATCTGGTCATTGGAATTTTCTCTATCGCCCTGTTGGTCGGCTCGCTAACGTTGGTCGGCAATTGGATCGGCGGAAGGAAAAGAAGCTGGATGGAGGCCATCACGTTCCAAGGGAGCACGCAGTTGCTGTTCGGGGCAGGTTGGATCGTCTCCGGCATCGTCGCGTTCTTATCCTTGCAATTGTCCATGCTGATCGGCGTCATCTTGTTGCTCATCAACTTGATCTTAGCCGTAACTCAAGCCGAAGACCTGCATGAAGTTAGCAGAGACCGCAGGTTTCTGTACATCGTCTATTCTATAGCGGCTTATATGTTCCTGCTGTTCCTGGTTTACAAGATCATCACATAATATAACAACAATTAAAGGCTGTACCGGTCCTTTGTCCTTTGAAGGAACCGGATACAGCCTTTATCTATGGGTACGGGCATGAACCTCTTAGCGATGAGGCAAGGAAACGAGAATAGTAGTACCCGACTCGGCGGAAGAATGGATGTGGAGAAGCCCTTTGTAAAATTGCACTCTTTCGTGAACGATAGCCAGCCCGAGACCGGAGTGACCGGCTTGCTTGGTCGTATAACCGGGAAGAATAATCATCATCTTGTCCTGCTCGGTCAATAACCTGCCCTGATTGCGGACTTCGATAGCCAGCTTTCCTTCGGCTATACAGATGGATAGATGGACCAGTCTTCGTTCTATCGGCAAAGTATCGCTCTCATCGAATGCATTGTCTACCAGATTGCCCATAATCTTAATGAGATCGATGGACTTGATCGAGGATTCGATATCGAGTAGATCGGGAATTTGATACGTAAAGTTTATGTTTCGCGTAATCGCCATTTCCATCTTCGCCTGAATGAAGGCAGCGAGCGCGGGCGTTGGATGCGAGACGATCGTGCTGACGGCATGCGCTTCTTTGACGAGATCGTCCATGTAACTTTTTAACTGCTCTAACTTGTTCATTTTTAACATGGAATACATAACTTGAACATGATTAAGGAAATCATGGCGTTGTCCGCGGATAGAAGTGAACATTTTGCCGATTTCCTCTACGTAGACGTCCTGGGTTTGGCGAACGGCTTCTTCTCGGATATTTAGCATCAGGCGAATCGTATAGAAGAAGGCCCCGAAGGAAGCTAACAACAAGAAGTAAATCAGGAAGTTGAAGGTCCTCTCGGAATAATAATGCTTGTCCTCAACCCCGATGACGAACAATACTCCAATCAAGAAGGTTTGGAAAAGCGTAAGAAGCAGTACTTCTTTCATCCGAGTTTGTTTGATATTTATTAAATATTGATATAATCGAAGGAAGAAGGCGAAGTTTCTTCTCTCTATGTATCGGGATAACCAGATTAGCAACAAGTCGACCGGAACAGAGACGGACAGGAGCCGGAGAAAATGTTCTTCGAACATCTCCTTCTGTGGGGCGAGACCATACGTCAACTGCATGAGCATTGCGGATAGCAATTCCGTCAGCATGATAAGTGTGACATAGGTGAGGAATACAATAAGTACTTTCTTAAAGCCGAAAGTCCGAAAAATGATATACAAGATGCTAAATGACAAAACTGTAGAGCTCAATAAATGGAGTTCCGTAGGGACATGCAAAATATCCAAGTCAATGATCAACGAATTGATTACGGAGAAAATAACGAGCTTCCAAATATGAGAGGAAGGCTTTAAGTTCCAGATAGAGAAAGTGAGCAAAATATGGATCAACGACTGGGGAATGGATAGCAGAACAACGATCTTGAAGTAATCCAATAGGATGTCCAAAGCTTTCCCCCTCCAGTTCATGTCGAATAAAGTCGAATTTATAGATATAATGTCATACTAACAATCAATATCTACTTTACTGGTTTTCCGAAGGCTATGGAATAGGGGAATTGGTAATTTTCATAAAGTTTACCTAAAGAGCTGATGAAAGTAGGGGGCTTTTATGTCAGGAAATGACAAAAATCCAAATGAACTAACGAAGCATGAGCAACTTCTTCAATATATCCGCGAGCTTCCTATCGGTACGAAAGTGCCAGTCCGCCAGATGGCGAAGGATCGGGGCGTATCCGAAGGGACCGCGTATCGAGCTCTTAAGGAAGCGGAGCAGCTTGGCTTGGTCAGTACGAAGGAGCGAATCGGAACCGTTCGGGTGGATAGAAAAAGAAGAAACCATCCGGAGCAATTAACGTTCGCGGAAGTGCTCGAGATCGTGCAGGGGAGTTTGCTTGGAGGAGAAGAAGGCTTGGAGAAGACGCTCCATAAATTCGTCATCGGCGCGATGGAGCTCGGCGAAATGATGGCCTATATCGACGCGGGGAGCTTATTAATTGTAGGTAACCGGGAAAATGCCCATAAAATCGCCTTAGAACAAGGCGCCGGAGTGCTCGTGACAGGAGGATTCGGAACTAGCGAGGAAGTAAAAGCGTTAGCGAACGAGCGCCAACTGCCCATCCTGACTTGCCGGCATGATACGTTTACGGTTGCTTCGATGATTAACCGGGCCATGTACGACCAGCTTATTAAACGTAAAATCATGATTATCGCCGATCTGCTCGAGCCGACGTCCCGCAATGGCTTGCTGAAACAATCGTCGGATGTTGCCGATTTCCTGAAGCTCAGTTCGGAGACGGGGAGCAGGAGATTCCCGGTAACGGACGAATGGAACAGGGTCGTAGGAATGATTACGTCCAAAGACGTCGCGGATTCCCCCACTAACCAGACGTTGGATAAGCTAATGACGCGGAGGCCGATGACCGTAACGATGAATACGCCCGTCGCTTCTGCAGCCCATCGGATGGTATCGGAAGGGATTGAACTGCTTCCCGTCGTTGATCGGCAACGCAAGCTAGTAGGAGCGATAAGCAGGGGAGAAGTGCTTCGGGCGATGCAATTCGCCAACCGTCCGGCTCATCTAGGGGAAACCTTCGATGCGCTCATGTGGGGTGGTTTCGCGGAACAGAGAGACGAAGAAAACCGGTTGTACTTTACCGGCTTGGCGACGCCGCAAATGTCAGGCCCGCTAGGCACGATCTCGGAAGGCGTTCTTACGTCGCTCATGCAGCAGGCGGCAAGCCGGGCAGTCGAGGATTTGCGGAAACGGGAGCATGTCCTGGACAATATGACCACTTATTTCTTGCGCACGGTTCCGGTGGACGCGAGCATATCTATCGTACCTCATATCATCGAGGCGAGCAGACGTTACGTGAAGGTGGAAGTTCAAGCGGTGCAGGACGGGGACGTCGTCGCGAAAGCGATGCTGACAGCCCAGACGATCGACCCGGCTTAGAATCGCGGATTATTGCGGCAATCGCGCGAAGTGCGAATGGTTGCGCAAGCCAGCGAACAAATTGAATAAGCCAAGCAATATAAACAAAGCGCCGATAACGACTTTAACCGATGAACCGGTGAAGAGGATCATCAGCAAGCCGGCGATAAAAATAAGCATCAGTCCCATGCAGATGTTCATGCGGGAAGCATACAATCCCCGTAACCGTCCGTCACTTGTGCGGCGGGAACGGAAACTATTGAGGGCGGATAAAAAACAAGTCACGATAATCAGGGCGCCGAACACCCATTCTAACGCGTCAACCATATAAGTAAGCAGCTCCTTTTGGTCCATCTTAACGCCCACTATTGTACCACAAACGAAGGGGAAAGCGCTTGTCAGGGGAGTCCGTTACTTGTTGAGATGCTTCTTCGCATCGACCCAGACTTGCAGCACGCCGTCCACGAGCAGCATCGTTCGGATCGTAACCTCGTAATCCTGGTCCTCTACTTGGTCATAAACCTTCTTGTTAAGCAGCTTTCTCGCGAATTCCGCATCCGAATTAATCGTATAAATACTCCGCCCGAGGAAGATATTCAAATCTTCCTTGAGCCTCCTCTTTAATTCTTTTTCCGTAATGATATCGAGGTTGTCGGAACCTCCTTGCTCGTGCCGGAAGATCGTAACGACGCTTCGGATAACATTCTCTTTGCGTACTTGCTGCGCGAGCTCCAAGTCCTTCTTCATCGTCTCAAGCTGATCCTTCAGCTCGAAGTTTCTATGAATCACTTCGTCCACGATATTGTTTTTTAGGGCATTGTATACCGCGCTGCCTACGATCATCCCGCACACGAAGAAGGCTGTTATCTGCATGAACCTCCGGAATCTCTCGAAGTTAGGCACCCGCATGATGGCACCTCACCCTCCGTTGCTGTGAAGCCACTGAATAAGCTCCACTCCGAGATGGGCGCCCAGAAAGGCGAATAGAATATAGCCGATTTGTTGCATGGCAGGGGAAAGGTACCCGACCATCACATGCGATTCGATGACCCGGATCGGGTCGATCGTCCCGCCGACCGCCGCGACGAGCGCCCATATTTTCAGATTTCCCGCAACTTGGAGCATTTTCTCCTTGGGTGGCGTCATCAGAAATACCGACCCCATCCCGGCGAGCAAAGCCCCTCCCAATACGACGCCGAACGCGATGAAGAAGCTGAATGCGGCTTTCGTAATAAAATCGTCCATAGCAATCCCTCCATCTTGGAGTGAACGAGCAGCGCCACTGGCGTCTGCGAAATTTCGCCTCTATCTTAAGTGTATGGGACTGGCCTATCTCCTTATGATACAATTCATAGACAAAGGTATTATTCGAATTATAGATTTAGCGGAAAAGAAGGGATAACCATGTGCGATTTCGTTCATCTTCACGTCCATAGCGAATACAGCTTGCTTGATGGCGCGGCTCGCATCAAGGAGATGGCGGCCAGGGCGGCCGAGCTTGGCATGTCATCGCTAGCCCTTACGGATCACGGCGTTATGTACGGCGCTATTCCTTTCTATAAAGCATGCTTAGAGCACGGAATCAAACCGATAATCGGCATGGAAGCCTACATCACGGCAGGCTCCAGACATGACAAGCAATCGCGCAAGGATCAACCGACTTATCACCTTACTTTGCTAGCCAAGAACGAGACGGGTTATCGGAACTTAATGAAATTGACCTCGATCGGGCACTTGGAAGGCTTCTATTATCGTCCGCGCATCGATTTCGAAGCGTTAACGGCACATGCCGAAGGGCTTATCTGTCTGAGCGGCTGCATGAGCAGCGAATTGTCCCGCCAGTTAATGGACGACAATGCGGACGCGGCGAAAGCGACTGCGATTCGTTATCGGGATTTGTTCGGCGACGATTATTACTTGGAAATTCAGGATCATGGGATTCTGGACCAGAAGAAGATTACGGCAGGCGTTCTCAAGCTATCCGAGGAGTTAGGCATTCCGTTAGCCGCAACGAACGATTCGCACTACATCTGCGAGGATGATAACTCCTTGCAAGACGTGCTTATGTGCATCGGAACCGGTAAGACGGTCGACGATCCGGACAGGTTCAAGATTACGACGAACCAACTGTTCCTTAAGAGCGGAGAAGAAATGTCCGCCTTGTTCCGCCATGTCCCGGAGGCGATAGCCAACACGGTGAAAATCGCGGATAGCTGCTCCCTAGAGCTTGAGTTCGGCAAACACATTTTGCCGGCGTTTAATCCGCTGCCGGAGGGGAATTCGGCTGCGCAATATTTGCGCGAGCTGTGCTTGGAAGGCTTGCGGGAGAGGTTCGAGGGGCAGCAGGAATGGCTGGATCCCGATTATCGCTTGAAAGCGGAGGAGCGACTGCGTTACGAGCTGCGCGTCATCGGCGAGATGGGGTTCGACGATTATTTTCTGATCGTGTGGGATTTCATCCGTTATGCGCATGAGCATGGCATCGTGACGGGGCCGGGACGCGGTTCCTCGGCGGGAAGCCTGGTTGCGTACGTATTGAAAATAACCGACGTAGATCCGCTTAAGCACAAGCTGCTATTCGAACGGTTTCTTAATCCGGAACGGGTCAGCATGCCCGATATCGATATCGACTTTAGCGACGAACGGCGCGACGAAGTTATTCGTTACGTCGTGGAGAAGTACGGATCGGAGCATGTCGCGCAGATCATCACATTCGGAACGTTGGCGGCTCGCGCGGCGGTGCGGGATGTGGGCCGGGTGCTCAATTTACCCTACGGTGAAGTGGATAAGACAGCCAAGCTCATTCCGGGCATGCCGGGCATGTCGATCGAGCGGGCGATGAAGGAAAACGCGGAATTCCGGGCATTGGCGGAAGGGACTTCCGGGGCGGCCGAGCTGATCGCGATGGCTCGGAGGGTAGAGGGGATGCCGCGCCATGCCTCTACCCATGCGGCAGGAGTCGTCATCTCCTCCGATCCGCTGACGGATTACGTTCCTCTTCAAGAAGGAACCGATGGCGTTCCGTTAACCCAATATTCGATGGAGAACCTAGAAGCCGTCGGGTTACTTAAAATGGATTTTCTCGGTTTGCGCACCTTGTCCATCATTGAGCGTTCATTGGCTTCCATTAAGGAGCAAACCGGACGCGAGTTACGGTGGGAGGAAGTTTCCTACGAAGACAGTGCGACTTATGAGCTCATGGGACGCGGAGAAACGACTGGGATTTTCCAGCTCGAATCTACGGGAATGCGCAGGGTGCTTAAGGAGATGAAGCCGTCCTCGTTCGAGGACATCGTCTCCGCGGTCGCGCTATACAGGCCGGGACCGATGGAGTTCATTCCGCAGTTCATTCGGGCGAAACACGGCTTGGTCGAAGTGGAATACCCGCATCCGAATCTCGAACCGATTCTATCGGATACGTACGGAATTATCGTCTATCAGGAGCAGATCATGCAGATTGCTTCTACGATGGCGGGATTTACATTGGGCGAAGCGGATTTGCTGCGGCGCGCGGTGAGCAAGAAGAAGCGGGAAGTACTAGATGAGCAACGAAAGTTTTTTGTCCGCGGTAGCTTGAAGATGGGGTATTCTGAAGCGGAATCTAACGGGGTGTACGACCTGATCGTTCGCTTCGCGGATTACGGCTTCTGCCGGGCGCATGCGGCGGCTTACGCGGTGTTGGCGTTCCAGACGGCGTACTTGAAAGCCCACTATCCGGTCGCGTTCATGGCCTCCATGCTGACGGCGGTCGTCGGCAACCAGCGCAAGACGGCGGAATACGTGGACGAGTGCCGGAGGATGGGTATCGAGGTGCTGAAGCCCGACGTAAACGAGAGCGGCGTTTTGTTTACTCCGTTATCGTCCGCTGCAAGCGAGTCGGGCAAGGAAGCGATTCGTTTCGGCCTTGCCGGTGTGAAGAATGTTGGCACTCAAGCGATCGACAGCATAATAAAGGAACGGCGGGAGAGCCCGTTCGAGAGCTTAAGCGATTTCTGCAGGCGCGTGGATTCGCGCGTGTGCAACAAGCGGGTCATCGAATCGCTCGTGCAAGCCGGCGCGCTCGAATCTCTACCGGGCCATCGGTCGCAGCAGCTTGCTGCGTTAGAGCCCACTATTGCGGCTGCGGCGTTATGGCGCAAGGAACGGGAAGAGCTGCAGATCGAGCTGTTCGACTTCGAGGAATCCCCCGATTGGAATGTGGATCTTCCTAACGTTCCGCCCTACACCCAGACGCAAATGCTGGAATTGGAAAGAGATTTGATGGGTTTATATTTGTCCGGACACCCACTGGACGCATTCGATGAGCTGATGGATGAACTGAAGTTCGACCGGTTGGTCGATATCGGGGAAATGGCGGACGGGGCGACCGTGTTTACGGCGGGAATGATCGTATCGCATAAGCCGTTCGTCACGCGTAAAGGGCAAGCGATGGCGTTCCTCGAAATCGAAGACCGGATTATGGGAGCGGAGCTTGTCGCCTTTCCAACGGTTTGGGCGAAAGCGGCATCCATCGTTAAGAAAGGTTCGCTTGTATTCGTTCGTGCGAAGGTGCAGCTCGGGGACGAAGATTACAAGCTTCTCGCGGACGATATATTACCGCTTGATAGCGCGGATCTGAATCAGCAGGTGGAGAGGTTGCGCCGAATAAGTCAACCGGCTCGTTCGAACGGCGGCTACGCGGGCAGAAGCGGGAGTTCGTCCGCAGCTACAGCACCCGTTGCCAGGACATCCAATGCGTACGGGACAAAGGCACCAGCTTCACCAAGCTTGGCGAGTGCACCAGCGAGTAGCGGGAAGGCCGAGCGGGTATATATCCGCATCGACGAACCGCATGAGCAACCGGCAACGCTTATCCGCCTAAAGCTATTGCTTAAGGCGCATCCTGGCGAGCTGGCTACCGTGCTGCGATATGAGCGGGAAAGACGTACCGTCGCGCTAAGCGACGAATACAAGGTCCATCCAGCGCCGGAGCTTGTATCCGAGATGGAGAAGCTACTAGGTGAGGGAAGCATTAAAGTAAAATAAAATAAAAGACAGGGTGCAAAGGCATGTTCAACAACCCTAGATGGAGAAACAGACGATGGCATTGATTCAGTGCGATTTTATATCGGAGACGCTCGGTATCTCCACTTCTATGAACGTCATTTTGCCGCAAGGGCAAATAAATAGACCGTTTCAGACCTTATACCTTCTTCATGGGCTTTCGGACGACCACACGGGTTGGTGCCGTCGGACCTCAATCGAGCGTTATGCGGATAATCAAGGCATCGCTGTCGTGATGCCTGCCGTGAACCGTAGCTTCTATGCCGATATGAGCCGCGGCGCGAAGTACTGGACTTTCATAAGCGAAGAGCTGCCGCGGTTGGCTCGCTCCTTCTTCCCCTTGTCCGATAGGCGCGAGGACAATTTCGTAGCCGGACTGTCCATGGGCGGATATGGCGCGATGAAACTGGCCTTATCGTTCCCCGATCGTTACGCCGCGGCCGCGAGCTTGTCCGGCTCCGTAGACATTAGCCGGCTAGCGGCCGAAGAATACGGCGGCGATATGTGGAATATATTCAGCGATCCCGCTAAGGTTTCGGGATCGTCTGCAGATTTGTTTGCGCTCGCTGATCTTGCGGCTCTTGCAGCAGGAGACGGGCTGGTACCGATGTTATATCAGTGCTGCGGAACGGAAGACTTCTTATATGAAGACAACGTCCGGTTTCGCGATCATTGCCGGCAGCTAGGGCTTCCGGTGACGTATGAGGAAGAGCATGGAAATCACGATTGGAGCTACTGGGATCATAAAATCGCGCGGGTGCTAGAATGGCTTCCGATAAAGCGCGATTAATGGCTTACGTTCCTCCGATCCGTGCGCGCTAGGGCAACTGACGTTGTTTGGTTGCTAGTCTTGCGGCATCTGTGCTATGATTTCCTTATTGCTTATTGAGGTTGTTCATTCGATTAATTCATCTATTCCAATGAATGTCTAAGAAACTGGGGGTACCGCTTCATGTGGACGGTCATCTACATCGCACCGACCGCTAAGATTGCCGAACGAATTCAGAAGCGTCTAACCGATGAAGGATTTCTCGTACAGGTACGCCCCATCAATCTTACTAAACCGCAGTATGAAATATTGGTGCCATCTGGCGAAGTGCGGGAAGTACAAGAGGTATTAGGCAGCATTCTGCATCTGTAATTCAGTACGATACCCAAAGCTTGACGGTCCCCATATATCGCTTGTGAGGTGTCGCAGTGTTCAAGGATCTATTTCAGAAGAAAAAATATGCCGTCGTTCCCTCGGAACGTACGAAGAGGGATATTCCCGAAGGCTTGATGAACCGTTGCCCGAAATGCGGTACGATTCAATTCAGCAAAGAGCTGGAGAAAAACCTTAAAGTTTGTTCGACATGCGGACATCATTTCCGCCTGAACGCCTGGGAGCGCATCGCGATGACGCTCGATGAGGGGCGTCTTTTTGAGATTGACGAAGATCTGATCTCCGAGGATCCGCTTCAATTCCCTGGTTACGCCGCGAAGCTGGAACAGCAGAAAGCAAGTTCCGGGTTGAAGGATGCGGTCATTACCGGAGAAGGCGAGATCGGTGGATTTGGCGTCGTGATCGGCGTCATGAGTTTTGATTTCTTCAGTGGCAGCATGGGCTCCGTCGTAGGCGAGAAAGTGACGCGCGCTATCGAGAAAGCTACGGAAAAACAGTTGCCGCTCGTCTTTTTCTCCACCTCGGGCGGAGCAAGGATGCAAGAGAGCATTCTAAGTCTGATGCAAATGGCCAAAACAAGCGCGGCGCTTGCGAAGTTCCAAGAACAAGGGGGCTTGTTTATCTCCGTGTTCACGGATCCGACCTTAGGCGGCGTATCGGCCAGTTTTGCTAGCTTAGGTGATTACATCTTAGCCGAACCGGGCGCTATCGTTGGTTTTGCCGGGCGTATCGTCATTGAACAGACGATTCGCCAGAAGCTGCCGGATAATTTCCAGACAGCTGAATTCAACTTGAAGCATGGCCAATTGGACAAAGTCGTGCATCGCAAAGAAATGAAAGCGATGCTGACTAAGTTGCTAGACATGCACGCGGGGAAAGGAGAGCCGGCCGATGTCCAGTGAACTGCCCTTTGAGAGGCCGCTCGCCGAATTACGCAAAAAAATAGACGAGCTCAAGCATTTCGGAGCCGAGAAGCAAATTGATTTCACGGATGAGATCGGAAGGCTCGAAGAACGCTACAAACAGCTTGAGACGGAGATCTACGATAATATGAGTGCGGCTCAGATTATGCACATGGCCCGCCATCATCAGCGTCCAACATCTCTGGATTACATAAATCTTGTATTTACCGATTTTATCGAGCTTCACGGAGACCGGGTATTTGCAGATGATCTAGCGATTGTTGGAGGGCTCGCCAAGCTTAACGGCATTCCTGTCACGGTAGTCGGTCACCAGCGAGGCAAGGATACGAAGGATAACATCCAGCGTTTCTTCGGCAGTCCTCATCCAGAGGGCTTCCGTAAGGCGTTGCGCTTCATGCAGCAAGCGAATAAATTCGGACGTCCGATCATTACGTTCATCGACACAAAGGGCGCTTATCCCGGCAATACGGCGGAAGAACGCAACCAATCGGAAGCGATCGCCCGCAATCTTCTGGAGATGGCAATCTTCGGTGTCCCGATCATCTGCGTCGTCATCGGAGAGGGCGGCAGCGGCGGCGCATTGGCGCTAGGCGTCGGCAACCGAGTGTTGATGCTGGAAAACGCGATCTATTCGGCGATTTCGCCTAACGGAGCCGCATCGATTCTGTGGAAGGACGCCTCCAAGGCGGACGAAGCAGCAGAAGCGATGAAAATCACCGCGAAGGATTTGCTCGAGTTCGGCATCATCGAAGATATTATTCCCGAGCCGCAAGGCGGGGCTCATCGCGATAAAGGAATGCAAGCCGACGCGATCAGGGAAGCCGTATGGCGCCATTTGCAGGAGTTGCTGCAGATGACACCGGATCAATTGAGGGAAGACCGGTACCAGAAGTTCCGTAAAGTCGGGCGTTTCGGTACCGCAGAGCTTGAATAGCTCTATATAAATGCGACCTTGGATAGATAAACGGAGGAAAAAGAAATCATGCGTAAAACAAAAATTGTGTGCACGATCGGTCCTGCCAGCGAGTCGTTGGAGAACATCAAGAAATTGATTACCGCTGGCATGAACGTCGCCCGTCTGAACTTCTCTCACGGGGACTTCGAAGAGCACGGAAACCGGATGAAAACGATTCGCCAAGCTTGCCAAGAATTGAACAAAACGGTTGCGATTTTGCTGGATACGAAAGGCCCCGAGATTCGCTTGGGCAAATTGAAGGAAGAGCCGATCGAGCTTGTTCAAGGCGAATTCATTACCTTGACGACGGAAGAAATCCTGGGCGATATCAACCGCGTTCCGATTACGTATAAGGAATTGCCAGGCGATATCAGCGTTGGTTCGACGATCCTCATCGACGATGGCTTGATCGGATTAACGGTCTTGGACATCCAAGGTACGGAAATCAAATGCCAAATCGTCAACAGCGGCCAAATTAAGAGCAAAAAAGGCGTTAACGTTCCGGGTGTTGCAATCTCCATGCCAGGACTTACAGAAAAAGATATCGGCGATATCAAGTTCGGAATCGAAATGGGCGTAGATTTCATTGCAGCGTCTTTCGTACGCCGCGCTAGCGACGTCCTCGAAATTCGTGAGCTTCTTGAGCGCCATGATGCTCGTTATATCCAAATCATCTCCAAAATCGAGAACCAACAAGGCGTTGACAACCTCGATGAAATTTTAGAAGTTTCCGACGGGCTAATGGTTGCTCGTGGAGACCTCGGCGTAGAAATTCCGGCTGAAGAAGTTCCTCTCGCTCAGAAGCTGATGATCGAGAAATGCAACCGTGTGGGCAAGCCGGTCATTACGGCTACGCAAATGCTAGATTCCATGCAACGTAATCCGCGCCCTACTCGCGCGGAAGCTTCCGACGTTGCGAACGCGATCTTCGACGGTACGGATGCCATCATGCTTTCCGGCGAGACGGCTGCTGGTAAATATCCAGAGGAGTCGGTGCTCACGATGTCGCGCATTGCGGAGCGCGCAGAGTCCGCGCTGCATTACCGTGAAATTTTCAAGAAACAAGCGAGAGCTCAACAAACTTCGGTAACGGAAGCGATCAGCCAAGCTGTGGCGAACTCCGCCTTGGATCTGGACGCGAGAGCGATCGTGACTTCAACGGAGAGCGGTTATACGGCTCGCATGATTTCGAAATACAAACCGAAATCTCCTATTATCGCGGTTACCCCTGTTGATCAAGTGCTTCGCCGTTTGCAACTCGTATGGGGCGTTGTACCGGTGAAAGGCGTGTCCGCGAAGACAACGGACGAAATGTTCGAAATCGCCGTTAAAGGCGCGTTGGAAACAGGCACCGTACGATTGGGAGATACGATCATTATTACCGCTGGCGTACCGGTAGGACGTTCCGGAACGACGAACCTGATCAAGATCCACAACGTTGGAGAATTGATCGCCAAAGGACAAGGAATCGGTTCGCAAAGCGCAACAGGCAAAATCGTAATCGCGAATTCTCCTGAAGAAGCTATCCGCAAGATGACGGCGGGAGCCATTCTCGTTGCGCCTTCGACGGACAAAGAATATATGCCTGCTTTCGAAAAAGCGGCGGCAGTGATTACGGAATGCGGCGGCATTACTTGCCATGCGGCCGTAGTAGGTCTTAATCTCGGCATCCCGGTAATCGTTGGCGTTAACGACGCGATTAAGTTATTGAAGGATGAAATGGAAGTTACTTTGTATGCAGAGCATGGCGTTATCTACTCCGGCCAAGCTAAAGTCATGTAAGTTCGTAACAATCGTATAGATGGATTCCCCGCAGCGTTGCTGTGGGGGATTTTTATATCCGGACGTCATTTATTGAATGACTTATGTAGGAAGGGGGGAACACGAAATGGGAAAATGGTTCTTATTTCCTCTGCGGGTAAGGTATCAGGAGACCGATCAGATGGGGGTCGTCTATCATGCGAACTATTTGAACTGGTTCGAGATCGGAAGAACGGAATGGGTACGACAAGCCGGAATAGCCTATAAAGAAATGGAAGGCCGGGGCTTGCTGCTGCCGGTCACGCATGTGGAGGCTTCATTTAAGCAGCCTGCGCTTTACGATGAATGGGTGACCGTGTGCACGCAGGTGGTCGAGATGACGAGCATCCGCGTACGCTTCGAGACTCGAGTGCTAAGCGGGGATATGACGGCAAGCTTGGGTCTTTGCTTTGAAGGGGATGAACCGCCGGGAGATCTGCTCGTCCAGGGGGGCACGAAACACGTTTGGGTGAATAAAGAATGGAAGCCGGTTCGTTTCGCGCGAGAGGCTCCGGACTGGTATGATAAGATGGTAAGCCTCGCGGGAGATGTTATGAAGTAAGGAATGCGGATGGAGGGAACGGATATGCAAAAGAAATTGTTGCCGGTGCTTGTCATCGCGATGCTTATCGAGATCTGGGGTATCTATATGATGGGACGCTGGATAGGCGGCTTCGCTACGTTCCTGCTAGTGATCGGGACGGCGATTCTCGGCGCATGGCTGATCAAGACGGAAGGTCGCAAAGTGTGGCAGCAAGCTCAAATGCAGATGCAGTCGGGTCAAGCTCCGGGCCATAAGCTATTGGAAGGGCTTTGCGTATTGGTCGGGGGGATCCTATTGATCGTACCGGGCTTTATTACGGATATTATCGGCATTACGATGGTCATCCCCTTGACTCGCCCGATCTATCGGCTGTTTCTGTATCGATGGCTTGAGCGTTTAATTCGCAGCGGTAAATTCACGATATCCCGCGGACCGAACCGCTGGTAGCCGATAATTTATCATTTTCCGCAGTTTATGACGCGAATGATGTTCATTTAACCTAACGTTAACGATTCGTTGATGTTTAGTTTACAAATGACCAACATAATGAAAGAGACAAGTCATAAGATGTGGAAAAAGTCGCTTACAGGATGAACAGGGGGAAGCCGAGTGTCTAGCGTCAAAAAGTACATTAACCGGGATTTAAGCTGGCTGGAGTTCAATAGACGTGTGCTTGAGGAAGCCGAGGATACGGGAACGCCGCTTCTGGAGCGGTTTCAGTTTCTATCTATCGTGCAGAGCAACCTGGACGAATTTATGAGCGTTAGAGTTGCAGGATTACAAGCTCAGAGCAAAGCGGGTTATTTGAAAACCGATTTTACGGGCTATACGCCTCAAGGTTTGATCAAAAGATTAATGAAACGGACAACACGGATGGTTCGCGAACAGTATCGGACCTATCGCGAGCTATTGAAGCTGCTTGCGAAGGAAGGCGTTGCGCTTACGACTTTCCGCGATCTGCATGAAGATCAGAAAGCTTTAATGACGGATTATTATAAGCGGATCATTTACCCGGTTCTAACGCCGATGGCTGTCGACCAAAGCCGTCCTTTTCCTTTATTGCATAGTAAGGAGCTCTATTTGGCCGTTGTCTTGAAAGAAGAAAACGAAAGCATTAATCAAGAGGACGAGGAACAAACATTTTGCGCGATCGTTCAAGTACCTTCGATTCTCGCGCGCACGGTTCTCGTTCCAGGACGCAAAAATAGCCGGAAACTCAGCTATCTTCTCTTGGAGGATCTGATTAAAGAGCATATCGGACTGCTATTTAGCGGTTATCGGACGGAAGCCGTTCATTCTTTTCGCGTGACGCGCAATTCGGATTTGACGCTGAACGAAGAAGGCGCGGAAGATCTTCTGCAGGAAATCGAGAAGGAGCTTCGTCGCCGCAGACGCGGATTGCCTGTAAGGCTTGAAGTGGAGAAAGGGATTCATTCGGATGCTCTGGAGCTATTAAGAGACGAACTAGAGCTGGAAGAGGACATGTTCGATGAAATCGACGGCCCTTTGGATTTAGGCTTTCTGTCTAAATTCGTAGGCATGTTGCCGAATTACGATCATCTCCGTTATCCGAAACACGAACCTGTCTATCCGGAGGAGTTCGACGAAACGGATGACATGTTATCCGTTCTCAGGGAGAAAGACGTTCTAGTCTATCATCCTTACGAATCGTTCGAGGTCGTGAATGATTTTATACTGGAGGCTGCCGCGGATCCCGACGTCCTTGCGATTAAAATGACGTTGTACCGGGTCAGCGTGAACTCCGTGCTTGTACAGGCGTTGGCAAGCGCCGCGGAATCGGGTAAGCAAGTGACCGTCGTCGTGGAAATCAAGGCGAGGTTCGACGAAGCGCGCAACATCGCGTGGGCTCGCCAATTGGAGAAAGCGGGATGCCACGTTGTATACGGCTTGGTAGGCTTAAAGACGCACGCTAAAATTACATTAGTCGTCCGAAGAGAAGCGGATTCGTTACGCAGATACGTACACGTGGGAACAGGGAATTACAACGAGAACACGGCACGCCTCTATACAGACGCGGGGTTATTTACGAGCCATCCGTCCATCGGAGCTGACGCTACCGCGCTTTTTAACGAAATGACCGGCTATTCGACTCCGCATCTGTGGTCTTCCTTCGCGGTTGCTCCGATCGGATTGAAGCCAAAGCTCTTTGAATTAATCGATCGGGAGATTGAACATGCGTTAGCCGGACGTCCGGCGCGTATCGTGGCTAAGATGAATTCTTTGTCTAATCAATCGATGATCGATAAGCTGTACGAAGCTTCGCAGGCGGGAGTCAAGATCGAACTGATCGTAAGGGGAGTATGCTGCTTGCGGCCCGGAGTGCAAGGCTTCAGCGAGAACATACGGGTCATTAGCATCGTGGACCGCTACCTGGAGCATGCGAGAATACTGTCTGTCGCCGGGGGCGGGAATGACGAGGTATATATTTCAAGCGCGGACTGGATGACGCGTAATTTAAGCCGCAGGGTGGAGCTCATGTGCCCCGTGTACGATCCGGGGTTGCGTCTCATGCTCATGAACGTGCTGCATATGAACCTGCAGGACAACGTAAAAGCGAGGGAATTGCAATCCACGGGCGCTTACTTGAGAGTGAAGAACGAGAACCCTCCGCTGCGCAGCCAATTCGAGACGGCGGATATTCCGCTCTGGAAATCGATTGCGGCAGCGTATGAATAAGGGACTGGGGAATTATCGAATCCGAACGGTGAGTTCGGGGGTAATTCCCCAATTTTTTTTAAGTTCCTTGGCGATGTTGTCGACTTCCATGCGCTCGACGGGCAATGGATGTTTGGCCTCCGCTAACAAGCGAAGCTTATTTCCCTTGACGGACAACTCCAAGGAGGTAATCGCTTGAGATTCGCTTCGATCCAAGGCGGCAGCAAGAAGTAACAAGGAGCCTAGTTTTGCGATCAATTTATCATCGCCCTCGGCGAGTATCATCCGATAAGGGGATAGCTTGCCTCTTAGTGGATTGGTTCCTCTATAGGAAGCGATGGCGGCCGTCAAAATCGTCTCCCGATGGGATAAACCGTTCCAGTGCGTGTGCAGCAGCATGTAGAAAGTATGATCCGCGCTATCGTTGAAGTCGATGACCGTTCCGATTCGAAATACACGTGCGGCGGCGTCCAACAAGCGACGGTATTCGGGTGGTATTTTCGCGCCGGGGGATAATTGATCGTATAAAGACAAAGCTAACTTGCTTACTTGCTCAAGATGTTCTTCCGGGGCAACGGGATACAAAGCAGTGAGATTGCGTATGCTTTCATTCAATACATAATCTTCCGAGTCCGTCTGCTGGTGGGAAAGACAGGTTTCGTAGAATAATCCGTCGCGTAATCCAGTGCCGCATACGACCAATCGGGAAGTTAACATTTGTTGCATGACGCCGAGAAGGATAGCCAATCCGGGCACGATCACGTCGCCGCGGTCTTTGGACAGTCCTGGCAGCTTGCGTCTCTTGTCGACGGGGATGGTGGACAATCGTTCTAGCGCCGAAGCAAGATCGGGGATCGACAGCTCGTATCCGTGCAGATGGGGAAAGGCATAATTCGATTCCCGTTGGTGAAGCTTGGCAAGCGCGCGGACCGTTCCTCCCAAACCGATGAGGGGAAGCCCGGGGTGGCTGGATATCCAGCCATGCGTGCGTAGCAAGCCGCGCACCTCGTTCTGGATTTCTGTCAGCAGGGATGCAGGTATGGTTCCGTTGCCCAACGCGTATTTCGCGGACGTATTGACGCATCCGATCGGGAAGGAAACCGCGGATACGACTTTTCTATTCTGCACGAGGGTAATTTCCGTACTCCCACCGCCGATGTCCACAACGAAACAATCGGCAAGGCTAAGGCTGCTTAACATCGCTTGGCTACCGATTCGGGCTTCGTCCTCGCCGCTTAATACTTCTATGGTTAATCCGGTTGTCTCTAAGAGCTGCCGAATGATCGCTTCCCGGTTCACGGCTTGCCGAATCGCAGCCGTCGCTACGGCGCGGATGTGATCGGCTCCGTGTTTGTGGCAAATCCGTTTGAAATGTCTAAGCACTTCGGCAAGCTCTTCAACGGCTTCGTCCGGCAAGGAACCGGATTTATCCAATCGTTGGCTGAGACGCGCAGGCCACCGGCCTTGGTCGACGACCCGGTATGCGCCGTTGTCCGATAGCTGGTAGACGGACAAACGGACGGTGTTGGAGCCGATATCGATGATTCCGGTAATTCGGTTTGTATGTACGAGCATGTTATAGACCTCCAGCTTAGCTTCATCCAACCATCTCGATGCTGTATAAAAAACTTAATAGTGAACTTGAGTTTCATTGTATCACAAAATAATCGATCGAATAATTAGAGGGATTAAGCAAATGACTAAGGTTACCAGAATTTAATAACATGTTCGAAAATTTAGGTTTTCAGGTTGAAAGAGGAATGACAATCCAAGAACGATTGCTTATGGTGCCGATAAAACATTTTAATGCCGCAATCGGTTCCATTCCCCTCTGAAATCGATTATCATTAAAAAAGGTCAAAAAATGCTAGGTTATTTGATGTTTTCGTTCATTATTGAGTCGGGAGAGCGTTTTGCTCTTGCGCAAACTTACGATGATGTCATTCGGCTGCTTGTTGAGACAAGCCGATGATCTGAATTTACCGGATAAAGGAGAGAGAAAATATGACAGCAACCAAAGGTCTTGAAGGGATCGTCGCGGCCAAATCGACGATCAGCTCCATTATCGACGGCGTCTTGACTTATCAAGGAATCAATATCGACGAGCTGGCAGAACAAGCGTCGTTCGAAGAGGTCGCCTACTTACTATGGCACGGCAAACTTCCAACCCAATCGGAGCTGGACGGTCTTATCTCAGACCTTAGTGAATATGCTGCCGTTCCGGCTGACGTAATCGCAGGTTTGCGATTGTACCCTAAAGGCAGCAACTCCATGGCTGCTTTGCGTACGTTGGTGTCCAGCCTAGCGCTGTTCGATAGCGAAGCCAACGACATGAGCAGAGAAGCTAACTACCGCAAGGCGGTTAAGTTGCAAGCTCAATTGCCAACCGTTGTCGCGGCGTTCGCCCGCATTCGCGAGGGCAAAGAACCAATCGCTCCGAAAAAAGGCGTAGGCGTTGCCCATAATTTCTTGTACATGCTAACAGGAGAAGAGCCTGCACAAGTCGCGATCGAAGCGATGGACAAAGCTCTTGTTCTTCATGCCGACCACGAGTTGAACGCTTCGACGTTCGCGGCTCGCGTAACGGTAGCTACGCTGTCCGATATTTACTCCGGCGTAACGTCTGCGATCGGTGCTTTGAAAGGCCCTCTGCACGGCGGTGCTAATGAAGCAGTTATGGTTATGCTCGACGAAATCGGCTCCGTTGCGAATGTAGAATCTTACATTCAGAAAAAGCTCGATAACAAAGAGAAAGTCATGGGCTTCGGCCATCGCGTCTACAAGAACGGCGACCCGCGCGCTAAGCATCTGATGCAAATGTCCCGCCAGCTCGGCGAGCTGAAAGGCGACATGACGCTTTATGAAATGTCCATCAAGATCGACGATCTCATAACAAGCCAAAAAGGATTAAAGCCGAATGTAGATTTCTACTCTGCATCTTGCTACACGATGCTCGGCATTCCTCGCGACCTGTTCACGCCGATCTTCGCCATCAGCCGGGTATCCGGTTGGACCGCGCACATTCTCGAACAGTACGAGGACAACCGTTTGATCCGTCCTCGCGCGGAGTATGTAGGTCCGGTAGACCAGCACTACGTGCCTATCGCCAATCGTGGCTAAATTAAATGCTGCTGCCGGCGGGTTGTCCCCTTTGCCAAGAGCAAGGGGGCAAGTCGCCGGTTCTTCGCGACAAATAAACGGAACACATTCAGGAGGAGAAACGAATAATGAAACTCGAAAAATTCGCAGCGCCGACTTCCGGCGAGAAAATCACGGTAACTAACGGAGTACTGAACGTCCCTAACAATCCAATTATCCCTTTCATCGAGGGCGACGGTACTGGCCGCGATATCTGGAAAGCTTCCAAACGCGTGCTTGATGCAGCGGTAGAAAAAGCTTACAAGGGCGAAAAACAAATCGCATGGTACGAAGTGTTCGCCGGCGAGAAAGCATTCAATGCTTACGGCGAGTGGTTGCCAGCCGATACGCTGACAGCGATCCGCGAGATGATCATCGCGATCAAAGGACCATTGACTACGCCAATCGGCGGCGGTATCCGTTCCCTGAACGTAGCGCTTCGCCAAGAGCTTGACCTATACGTTTGCTTGCGTCCAGTACGTTACTTCGACGGCGTACCTTCCCCGGTTAAACGTCCTGAGCTCGTAGACATGGTTATTTTCCGCGAAAATACGGAAGATATCTATGCGGGTATCGAGTACCAATCCGGTACGGAGCAAGTTAAGAAAGTGCTTGAGTTCCTGCAAAAGGAAATGGGCGTTAACAAAATCCGTTTCCCTGAAACTTCCGGTATCGGTATTAAGCCAGTTTCCGAGGACGGTTCCAAACGTCTTGTTCGCGCAGCGATCGAATACGCAATCAAACACGGCCGCAAATCCGTTACGCTCGTTCATAAAGGCAACATCATGAAATATACCGAAGGCGCGTTCAAAAACTGGGGTTACGAAGTGGCTGAACAAGAATTCGGAGACAAAGTATTCACATGGTCCGAATACGATAATATCAAAGCAGACAAAGGCGAAGAAGCAGCTAACGCAGCTCAGAAAGCCGCTCTTGATTCCGGCAAAATCCTAATCAAGGATGCGATTGCCGACATCGCGCTTCAACAAGTTCTGACTCGTCCAACCGACTTCGACGTTATCGCTACGTTGAACCTGAACGGCGACTACCTGTCCGATGCTTTGGCTGCTCAAGTCGGCGGAATCGGTATCGCTCCCGGAGCAAACATTAACTACTTGACTGGGCATGCTATCTTCGAAGCGACTCATGGTACTGCTCCTAAATACGCAGACAAAGACGTCGTGAACCCAGGTTCCGTTATCTTGTCCGGCGTTATGATGCTTGAGCACTTGGGCTGGTTGGAAGCTGCTGACCTGATCTACAAAGGCTTGGAAAAATCCATCAACAGCAAAGTCGTAACTTACGATTTCGCTCGCCTGATGGACGGTGCTACTGAAGTTAAATGTTCGGCGTTCGCGGACGAAATTATTAAAAACTTCTAGTTTTATTCCCCTCGCCGGGGAGGCTATTAACCCCTATGTCCCCGTCGCGGGGAGGGCTCAATCCCCCTAAGTCCCCCTTTCCAAGGGGGATTCCAAGGGCTGCTGCCCTCTGGACACCCGCCTTCGCGGAGAGAGTTACCAACGAGCGGTGGGATCGGGGCTTGTGCGGGGAGGCCGCAGAATATTCGGGAAGGGAATCGCCACTTCGTTGGCGAAACCCTTCCCGAATTTCGATAGCTGGCTGCGATGGCTTGTGGCTGACGAGCTGCTTCGCGCTCTCGCGGTTAGGAAAGTGCACGAGCTGGCTGCGCGCTCGGATTGGAGCGACTTTCGTGCTCCTACTAGTGAAAGGTCAAGGGATGAGCTGGCTTCGCGCTCGGGTTGGAGCAACTTTCGTGCTCCTACTAGTGAAAGGTCAAGGGATGAGCTGGCTGCGCGCTCGGGTTGGAGCGACTTTCGTGCTCCTACTAGTGAAGTGATGGGTTAAATACAAGGAGGGAATTCAAAGTGGCAATTAGACGTGCGAAAATTACGGTTGTAGGTGCTGGATTCACAGGTGCGACTACTGCGCTAATGTTGGCTCAGAAACAATTGGGAGACGTCGTTCTTCTCGATATCCCGCAACTGGAAAACCCGACTAAAGGCAAAGCGCTCGACATGATGGAATCGACTCCGGTTCAAGGAATCGACTCCAACATCGTGGGTACTTCCGACTATCAAGATTCCGCTAACTCCGACGTAGTCATCATCACAGCCGGTATTGCCCGCAAGCCGGGCATGAGCCGCGACGACCTCGTGAACACGAATGCTGGAATCGTGAAGTCGGTGTGCGAGAACATCAAAGCGACGAGCCCGAATGCTTACGTTATCCTCCTGTCCAACCCTGTTGACGCAATGACTTATGTAGCTAATAAAGCGTTAGGCTTCCCGAAAAATCGCGTAATCGGCCAATCCGGAGTTCTGGATACGGCTCGTTACAATACGTTCTTGGCACAAGCGTTGAACGTATCGGTTGAAGACGTACGCGGCGTCGTTCTTGGCGGCCACGGCGATGATATGGTCCCGCTCGTACGTTACACGACGATCGGCGGTATTCCTGTCGAAAAACTGCTTCCTAAAGAGCAAATCGATGCTATCGTAGCTCGTACTCGCGTAGGCGGCGGCGAAATCGTTAACTTGCTCGGTAACGGAAGCGCGTATTTTGCACCGGCTGCTTCGCTCGTACAAATGACGGAAGCGATTCTGAAAGACAAGAAACGCATTCTTCCGATTATCGCGTTGCTCGAAGGCGAATATGGCTATAACAACTTGTTCATGGGCGTTCTTGCTGTTCTGGGCGGCGACGGTATCGAAAGAATTATCGAGATCGAATTGACAGGCGAAGAGAAAGCGGCACTTGAGAAATCCGCTGAATCCGTTCGCAACGTCATCAAAATCGTCGAAAACGCATAATCGAAGATCAGTTTCGTTTTCAAGGGAGAGCCTTCGGGCTCTCTTTTTACGTATAAAGGTCGTTAATGCGAACAAATCGTGATGCTTTCGTGAAGGAATCAAATCGAAAGTATCGTTATGGTTTTGTTCAGCCGAATTTTTGTGTATACTGAGGTTGTCTTAGTTTGTTTGTTAACTATTGGAGGGAACGGAAAATGTTAAATGTCATGTTGTTTTTGCACATAGTAGGTGCGGTGGGAATGGGAATTTATGCGATTATGCCTTTTGTGGTCGGGAAATTCAAGCAGTTATCGGGAGCCGCGCAAGAGGGCTTGGCTAGCGGAATCATTACTAGCGGAAGATTCGGGCAATATTCTTTGGTTTTGCAATTGTTAACGGGCGGATATTTGATCTCGAACGCGGAGGGCGGAGCGAAATATACGGTAGCATGGATGGTTATCGTTATCGTCTTGTTCGTGATCATCGGTGCTTTGTCGGGTATCGTTCAAGCGCCTTTGAAGAGAATCGCGGCCGCAGCCGCTAAAGGCGAGAATGCTAGCTCGGACATTTCCCGGGTGCAAGTGCTTAGCACGATTCTGTTCGTGTTGTTCTTGGTAATCATTTGGTTCATGCAAGATCCGTCTTATCGCGTTGACTGAATAATCGTAATACGTGTAAACCCGATCGCGGATTATCGCGACCGGGTTTTTTTGCTTAATTTCGTCTAATCCGTCTGTGCTATAATTTTGAAATCGTTTCTACGAATGGTGGAGACCGATAACCGACATGACGAGGATTGGACATCTGAGAATATGAGAAATAAATTCATGAACGACATTATTGGAAGATACGATAACGGCATATGGATACGGATACTGGGATCGGCGTTAACGACAATCACGGGATTTATGATTCGTCCGTTTCTTGTTCTTTATTTGTACGAGCAGTTGGAAGGCTCTGTTATTCTGCCTATGATCATCGTCGGTTTACAACCGCTATGCGGATTGTTCGTTAGCTGGTTTGGCGGGAGCTGGAGCGACCGTTACGGCCGTAAACCTTTGATCCTTATCGCCTTAACGCTGCAAATGCTGTGTATGGTTGGCTATGTTTTCGCGGAAGACGTGTGGCAATACGCGTTAATTTCGATCATTAACGGAATAGGGTTCGCTTTGTATATGCCTGCAGCCAATGCCCAGATTACGGATATGGTAACGGAAGAGAAACGTGCCGAAGTGTTCGCTCTTATGCACACGGCGTTTAACGTCGGAGCTGCGGTGGGACCGGTGCTGGGCTTGCTCATGTTCGGCTGGAACCCGTCCGCGGTCTTTCTGTTGTCCGCGATAACGTTCGTGTTTTATGGTTTGCTTGTATGGTTTAAAATACCGGAATCCGCCCCGATGTTGCTAAGTTGGACGGAATCCGTTCAAGCTCCTCTTCAACTTTCGAGTAAACCTAAATTTTCCTGGGCCGAGCATAAAGTTCTGGTACTCATCACATTGCTGAGTTTGCCCGTAGGCTTGCTCTACGCTCAGGTAGAATCGACATTGCCGCTGCATTTGCAATCGAATTTCGAGAACTACCGGACCGTTCTGGCGTCTATCCTTACGTTTAACGGGATCATGGTCATAACGTTGCAAATCTGGATTGCGAGAAAAACCGAAGCGATCGCGTCGCACTTAATCATCGGAATTTCTTATGCGTTGTTTGCGATCGTCTCCATCGGATACGGTTACTCCAGTATCGTCGTGTGGTTGTTCGTTGCTGAGTTTGTTTTTACGATCGGAGAGATGATGTTCGGACCTCATATGCAGAAGGCAGTCTCGGTCATGGCACCGAAGGAGCAAAGGGGGTTTTACTTCTCCGTGTATGGTACAAGCCAACTGTTATCGCGCGGCTTAGGCCCGATCTTAGGCGGCTTACTGTTAAGTTGGAGTAATGGGGAAGTATTGTTCACGGTGTTGGCGGCGTTGATGCTCGTTGCAGGATATGCACAGGTTCGAGTTATCCGAAAATATAATTAACTGTAAATAAAATGGAAGAGGCGCCTAACTCGGCGTCTTATTTTTTTGCGGCAGGGTTGGAACAATTTACAAAGCAAGTACGTCTTAAGCATTGAGGTGATTAGGGTGGTCAATCGTTTTTTGTTTTTATTTCTATGCTGTTTAATCGTTATAGGAAGTGGGATAGCTTTGAAGCCTGAATCGGCTTATGCTTGTTCCTGTTCCTCGCCTACCGTGAGTGATGAAATTCAAATGAAAACCGCTATATTTTCCGGTAAGGCGACCAGAATAACACCCCCCGAACAGAAGGAAATCATGTCTAGCGGGGATCTCGTAAGCATAACGTTCGCTGTCGATCAAGTGTGGAAAGGAGAAGTTGAAAAATCAACGGTCGTTCACACGGCTCTTAGCTCGGCTAGTTGCGGGATTGAAAATTTCACTGTCGATGCGGAATACGTTGTGTATGCTTACGGTGAGCCCGATAAGCTCGAAACCAACATATGCGACAGAACGAAGCTTCTAGCTAATGCTGAAGAAGACTTAGCCGGGCTGGGGGTAAGTTATGAGCCCTTGCAGGTTCAAGATTCCTCTATAAGTCCTATCACGGACGCGAAAGAGAAGCCTAAAGGATATTATTTAATACCTATCGGCGGAGTAGTCGTTATACTGGCTTTTGCATTCATGGTATTTTCCTTTAGGAGGAAGTCTGATAATAGATAACGTTTGACTTGCACCTTTTAGAATTGACGTTGGATTCCCATTAAGTTAATCCAATGTCAAATCTAAAAGGTGTATTTTTCATTTTAAAACAATGAAAAACGTTAAAATATATGATACTATCTTTTTAATTCAAATAATGACAAAATTAGATAAAATGAGGCGGGTATGAAAGTACTTTCTAGGAGGCTAAGGTTATGTCGTCCATTCGCTTTAATCAGGGTCAAATAGAAGAAATAAATCGTACGCTTTCACAAAAAGAGGCACGACTCGTAAATTTAAGGAATGGATTCTCTAGTGCAGCGAATGGTGTGGACTTCGCGATCCGCGCACGTAGAAATATCCAAACTCGATTGCAGCGCTCTAATCAAACCTTGCAAGACCTGGAAGCGAAAATGAAGAAGCTCGATTATTTTGTAGCAGGAGCTGTAGAACGATATGACCGTACAGAAGTCCAATTGACCAAGCAAGCAGCAGCCATAAATGAAGTGAAGAAGAAGCAAGCTGAAGTAACCGCCCAAGGGATGGCAAAAGTGGGCACAGAGAAGACGACTACTAAATTAGCCGAGAAGAAGACAACGGATCCAGTGAAACAGATAGTTTCCGAAGCGGATAAAAAGAAAGCGGAAAGACTAGAAAAGCTGAAAAAATTGTATCCCAAAGTCTATAAGGTATACAATCCGCACGCAAAGGATTTAGTAGGAAAGATAACGAAAATCGATCAGAAAAAGTTTAGTAAAGCTTTAGAAGATTTCAAAAAAATATATGAAAAAAATAAAAAAACGTATGAAAAGATTTCTAAGGAAACCGGATTTCCGCCGGAATTGATCGCCGCCCTTCATTATAGGGAATCGACGGGAAATTTCAATAAATATTTGCAAAACGGAGATCCGTTAGGGAAACCGACTACGCATGTACCTAAGGGCTTGCTTTATTATACGTTTGAAGAATCTGCTGTGGCAGCCTTAACGGAAAGTAAATTCGTAAACTATCGCGATTTGTTCGAAATAGATGCGAATTGCAAAGATATTGCCGCAATGACGGCATTTGCCGAGTGTTATAACGGTTTGGGATATTATAACAAGAATAAAGTGAGTCCGTATGCGTACAGCGGAACGAATGTATATACCAAAGGGAAATATACGGACGATGGAGTTTATTCACCAAATGTTGTGGATGGGCAGCCGGGTGTTTACATACTATTAATGGCATTAATGCAGGGATAGGATTTCATTCATTAGGGGTGTTGGAAGTGAAGAAAGAGGGCAGAGGGCTCTTAGTAATCGTCATCGCGATCCTATTCCTTGCATCCGCATGCACAAGCAAAAATGACCCCAAAAGCCAAAACGATTCTCAGTCCGTATCTAACCCGCCAAGCGTCATGGGTACGGCTGAGAATAGCGGTTCACCGGAAACGAACGCAAGTGAAGCCAATCTTGCGGATGCTGATGCTGATCTAAATGCATGCAAGGCTGCTTTGGAGGATATGGGGCACTACTCGGAGAGCAATGGGAAAGTGGATTACAAATCAGAATATCGGATTTTTCCCCTTCTCCAATTTATAATGACTAAGAAGTCGATTCCAGCGAGTGATCCAGCGCAATCCGTGTACATGCAAGATAATCCGTTCTTTGTAACAAAGAATGAACGGTACGCCAATTCAATTATGCTGGCAACTATCCATTCCAAACGAAGCGCTGTATTGTTTAATGAGTGGGGATACACGCCGAATGAAGTGATGGATTATTATGCCCCCATGCGATTGGGTGACAACCCGGTTTTGCCTGCAACGGATAAAGGTCCGAATAATGGATTCATAGAAGTAAATAGAAAAACTTGGGATCACGAATTAGCGACATACACTGCACCTTGTCAGAAGGTGCTGAATTTGCCGCCTACGAAAACAGAACGTCCCATTTTGGAAAATGGACAGCATATGTATCCGTTTTTGGAAGAAATCGATTTTGTCACAGGTGTTCAAGGGATAGCTGCCGGATTAGCGGAAGATCAATATTTGTATGACCCTGAAGAGAAGATGATGCAAATCCCGATTCTGATTTACTGTCCGAATTGCCAAATAGATAAAGTCGTCATGGTTCAAGACGGGGCAGAATTAAAATTTGAACAACACGGTCAATACGAAAATTGGCAAGAGTGGTTCGGTAGCGAGTGGCATTTATTTACTTCGGATAAAATCAATATCGATTTAGAAACATTGGAGGAAGGCGATCTTTCTAAGATCCAATCCAACTTTCCGCCTTTTAATGGCGATCATCCAACAAGGGTTCAAGCTACGATTGATGGAGAAATAGTAGAATACTTCAATAAGTAGTCCAGTCTGATTCAAATGCCGGGATGTCGGACAAATAAAAGCCTTGAATTTTCAACGTAAGTTGAAATTCAGGGCTTTTATTAGTTGCCTTGGTCATTGATGAACTCTTAGTAGAGGAGATTAACTCATCTCTTCATCTTCGGCGAGCTCGTCAATCGTTCTCTCAAAACCGGGAGCCAAATGCGTAAGAAACCATTCGACCTCGGGCATGTCCAGTTTTCTGAGTTTCTCTTCGCTCTGACGGCGCGCGGTGGCGAATTCACGATTTCCCGCAGACATCTCGCTGATGCATTTGAGATAGGCATCGAGCAGGTCGGCGGCTTTCAACAATTGAGCCAACTCGGGATTCGCGGGTTTGCGGGCCAGTAGCGGGCGATAGGTTTCTTGAAGCTCCGTAGGTACTGTCGCAAGCAGTCTATCTGCCGCCAAAGCCTCGATTTCGCGAAAATTCGCAAGAATGCGAGGATTATGATGTTTGACGGGTGTCGGAATATCTCCCGTAAACACTTCTGTGGCATCATGGAATAAAGCATACGTGACAGCCTCGTCAGGATTGATGTCCCGCTTGAATATTTCCCGCGCAATACTGCCGAGAGCATGGGCGATCAGTGCCACATGATAGGAATGTTCAGCCACGTTCTCGGGCGTCGTATTGCGCATGAGGCTCCATCGTTCGATATATTGCAACCGATATAAATACGCCAAAAAATGATTTGCCATGAACTTGACTCCTTTTCTCCCACCGCTAATCTATTTCAGTCCAGTTCAAAAAGTCAGGTTATCAGCACCGAGAAGGTTGGAAGAAGCTAGGGAGTGAGGAGCGGAGCGTAGGCGAAACCTACGTGAGCACCGGAAGGCCCGGCTGAATCCAAGATTCGATGTCGAATATGCTACTTGTTTTAGCTTCGTGATCAAAAGATGACTTTTTGAACTACCTCTATATGCTATTATATAATGTATGAAGATCATCGAACAGAGAAAGGATGTAGCAGTTATTATGCCATCATCATTCGAACAAAGTATGTATCAACTTATCGTGGAGACGTCCACTAACCTTCCTGCGGATGTTCGCCGTAAGATTGCCGCGGCACGCGAGGCGGAGGACCGCGCTACCCGTGCGGGATTATCCTTATCTACAATTGCGCAAAATATCGAAATGGCGGAATGCAACGTCTCTCCCATTTGCCAAGATACAGGTATGCCGACTTTTGTCGTACACACCCCAGTTGGTGCTAACCAAATCGTGATGAAAAAAGAAATCAGAAACGCAATTGCCAGAGCGACGAAAGACGGCAAGCTTCGCACGAATTCCGTAGATTCGTTAACTGGATCGAATACGGGAGACAATCTGGGACCGGGCACTCCCGTTATTCACTTCGAACAATGGGAGCGCGATGAAGTAGACGTACGTCTCATTCTTAAAGGCGGCGGCTGCGAAAATAAAAATATCCAGTATAGCTTGCCTTGCGAAATCGATGGTTTAGGCAAAGCCGGCCGCGATCTCGATGGCATTCGCAAGTGCGTGCTTCACGCGGTCTATCAAGCGCAAGGACAAGGCTGCAGTGCTGGTTTTATCGGCGTAGGCATCGGAGGAGACCGTACGACAGGTTATGAATTGGCTAAGCAGCAACTATTCCGCCAAGTAGAAGACGTTAATCCGATTCCGGAGCTTCAGCAGCTTGAGGAATATATTATGGATAAAGCGAACCAGCTAGGCATCGGGACAATGGGCTTCGGCGGTAACGTGACGTTACTCGGATGCAAGGTTGGCGTGAATAACCGCTTGCCAGCCAGCTTCTTCGTCTCTGTCGCTTATAATTGCTGGGCATACCGTCGCCAAGGCGTCCTTCTGGATGGTTCATCTCACGAGATTAAAGAGTGGATTTACGAGGGCGGCTCGGCGGTGTCGATGGCCGATGCGCCAGTGGATACGACAGGTGATGGCGCTGAAGTGGCTGCCAAACCGAAGGAAATCGTGCTTCAGATGCCGTTGACGGAAGAGGATGTTCGCTCGTTGAAAGTAGGAGACGTCGTTATTTTGAACGGCGAAATGCATACCGGGCGGGACGCGTTACACAAGCATCTAATGGATCATGACGCGCCGATCGATCTGAATGGAGGAGTGATCTACCACTGTGGTCCGGTTATGCTTAAAGATGATGCGGGTTGGCACGTGAAGGCGGCTGGTCCGACGACGAGTATCCGGGAAGAGCCTTACCAAGGGGAGATCATGAAGAAATTCGGATTGCGCGCGGTGATCGGCAAAGGCGGCATGGGTCCCAAAACGTTAGCTGCGTTGCAAGAGCACGGCGGCGTCTATTTGAATGCTGTTGGGGGAGCCGCTCAGTATTATGCGGAGTGTATTAAAAACGTTAACGGCGTCGATTTCTCCGAATTCGGCATTCCGGAAGCGATGTGGCATCTGCAGGTTGAAGGTTTTGCGGCGATCGTAACGATGGATTCGCATGGCAACAGCTTGCACGCCGACGTAGATAAAGATTCCAAAGCGAAACTTGCCCAGTTTAAGGAACCGGTATTCGTATAAGAGATTTTACTCCGGAGCTTATCTTTACAGAGTAGTTGGAAGACTTAAAGGAGACATCGTCCGTCCATGACTAAATTCCGCTTGAAATTGACCGCCCTGTTCGTGATTATGATTGGTTTCTCCGTATTGGCAGCCGGACTGTTGATGGGCAATTCCTATCAGAAGAACCATCAAGCAGCCTTGCGTGAGCATATGATCCGAGAGCTGCATGTGCTGAACGCCGCTGCGCCTTGGCCTGATAAGGGGAGCGAGGCCGATCAGAGCACGTACTTGCAACAGCAGGCACAACGGTTCAAGGAAATCGCGGGAATGCGGGTAACCTATATTCGTCTGGATGGCAAAGTTATGGGGGATTCAGACCACGATCCCATTACGATGGACAACCATCTGAAGCGTGAGGAAGTCCAGCAAGCGTTAGCCAGTGGAACGGGAAGCAGCATAAGACAGAGTAGTACTTTGCAGCAAAATATGCTGTATGTCGCGATTACCGTGAAGTCGGATACCAACAGCGCTGAAAAAGGCATTATCCGTCTGGCGATGAGCTTAGGGGACGTCGAGGGCAGCCTGAACAAAATGTGGATGGCTTTGATATTCGGACTGTTCCTCTTATTCGCCGTCGCGGGAGTCGTCAGCTATCGAGTTGCGCTTAGCGTTACCCGTCCTCTGGAGCGCATGACATCCGCGGCCAAAAGAATGGCGAATATGGATTATGCCATTCGAGTGCCCGAGGGCGGACGGGATGAAGTGGGCGAGCTGGCTCGCGCGTTGAACGCGATGAGCGGAAGTCTGCAAGAGCAGCTGGATGAAATTCGGCAGAACGGTACCCGTCTGCAAAGCGTGTTGGACAACATGACAAGCGGAGTCGTCATGATAGCGCCCGATGGTCGAATTACGCTTTACAACCGCGAAGCGGAAACGTTGCTAGGCAGCACGGTACGGGAACGCGTCGGCAGAAGTTATGCGGAAATTCGCCAGCATTTCGAGCTCGTCGGACTCATTCGGGATGTGCTGGAAAATCCGGTTCCCGTTCATGAAGAGTTGACGGTTTACTATCCGGAGGAGAGATTGCTTGAGATTCACATCGTGCCGATGACGATGAATGGCGATGATAAGCAAGGCTTACTGCTCGTGCTGCAAGACGTCTCCGCGATTAGAAGGTTGGAACGGATGCGTAGCGAATTCGTCGCGAACGTGTCCCATGAATTGAAAACGCCCGTCGCCGCGGTGAAAGGGTTCGCGGAAACGTTGCTTTCCGGCGCGATGAACGATCCGGAAACGGCGAGGTCGTTCCTGACGATTATTCAGGACGAGAGCGATCGGCTGAATCGCCTGATCGGGGATATTCTTGAATTATCGAAGATCGAATCCAGACGTTCGACCTTGCAGTTTTCTCCAATCGACTTGCCGGTGTTCTTAGGCAGAATGTCTGAACTGCTGGCTGCGGAAGCCGCCAAAAAAGATATCGTGCTCGACGTTCAAACCGAAGAAGGCTTGTTCCTGGAAGCGGATGAGGATCGATTAGGCCAGATTATTATGAACTTGATGCAGAATGGCATCAACTACACGCCTGAAGGCGGTAGGGTTAAGGTTCGAGCGGAGATCGTCGTCGCGGACGACGGGGAAGACGAGAACGTTCGGATCACCGTGTCGGATACCGGTATCGGCATACCGAAGAAGGACATGCCGCGGATTTTCGAGCGCTTCTATCGGGTAGACAAGGCGAGATCGCGAAGCTCGGGTGGCACGGGCTTGGGCTTGTCTATCGTTAAACATTTAACCGAGCTGCATCATGGGACAATTAGAGTAGAAAGTACGGTCGGAGTAGGTTCGCAGTTTATTTTAGAGCTACCGCTGATCCAGCCGTAGATGGGAATTGCCTATTTTACGCTGCGTTAACAATTGCATGATGTTGCGTTTACAGTGGTATGATAAAACTAACATGAAGAGCCAAATAGGCAGGATTGCCTGCTGGACCGGAGGAACGCATGTCGGACAAAGTACTGATTATCGAAGATGAACCGACGCTTGCACGTTTAGTTACTTATAATCTCTCGCAAGAGGGTTACGAGACTGAAGTTGTCGGGAACGGTGCGGAAGGACTTCATAAGGCGATCCATGATCAATATGCCATTATTTTCCTTGATTTAATGCTACCGGGCATGAATGGATTTGAAGTGCTCCAGAAGCTGCGGCAGAATGGCGTTCGCACGCCAGTCATTATTCTGACAGCCAGAAATGCTGAAGAAGAAGTCGTGCAAGGGCTCAAGCTCGGCGCGGACGATTATATTACGAAGCCGTTCGGCGTAGCTGAGCTGCTGGCTCGTACTTCTGCCGTATTGCGGCGTTCGCGTAATGAAGACAACAAGCCAGAGAAAGCCTCGAGCGGGGATAAGGTTATCGCGATCGGGGATCTGCAAATTTTTCCGGACAAATACGAAGTATTCTCCAACGGCCAATGGATTACGCTGCGGCCCAAAGAATTCGAGGTACTGTTGTATTTAGCGGAACGGCCGGGTATCGTCATTACGCGAGACGATCTTATGAATGTTGTGTGGGGGTTCGACTATATCGGAGGACAGCGCACGGTCGACGTGCATGTAAGCTCCCTTCGGAAGAAACTCGAGCTCAACCAGCAAACCGTTCAAATCGACTCCATTCGTGGCGTCGGCTACAAACTATTCATTAATCGCAAAGCAACTACTCCTAATCGCTAAGGCTTCAGAATAACTTACCGTTTAGCGAATGCGATAATTAACTCGTCCAGCGATAGCTGGGCGTTTTTTTTATTTCTGGTCAGTAGAAGGGGACTTTCAGCAATTCATTGTCGCAAAATGTGACGATAGGAAGTGCGCGCAGAGTAACTCCTCGCTCATAGTCGCATAATACGACGATAGAGTGTGCGAGCAGAGTAACTCCTCGCTCATAGTCGCAAAATGTGACGATAGAGAGAGCGAGCAGAGTAACTCCTTGCTCATAGTCGCAATATGCGACGATAGAGAGAGCCGGCAGAGTAACTCTTCGCTCATTGTCGCAAAATGTGACGATAGGAAGTGCGCGCAGAGTGACTCCTCGCTCATAGTCGCATAATACGACGATAGAGTGTGCGAGCAGAGTAACTCCTCGCTCATAGTCGCATAATGTGACGATAGAGAGAGCGAGCAGAGTAACTCCTTGCTCATAGTCGCAATATGCGACGATAGAGAGAGCCGGCAGAGTAACTCTTCGCTCATTGTCGCAAAATGTGACGATAGGAAGTGCGCGCAGAGTGACTCCTCGCTCATAGTCGCATAATACGACGATAGAGTGTGCGAGCAGAGTAACTCCTCGCTCATAGTCGCATTATGCGACGATAGAAAGAGCCCGAAGTGTAACTCCTCGCTCATAGTCGCAAAATGCGACGATAGAGAGAGCCAGCAGAGTAACTCCTCACTCATAGTCGCAATATGCGACGATAGAGAGAGCCGGCAGAGTAACTCCTCACTCATAGTCGCAAAATGCGACGATCACTTGAGTCAATCCAGATATTTTTCTAGAGATTAGGAAACTACCTTTGAAAGAAATGCTTTATTTAGTCT
>NZ_JAKRWM010000016.1 GCF_022352055.1 Cohnella mopanensis
TTATGCGACGATAGAAAGAGCCCGAAGTGTAACTCCTCGCTCATAGTCGCAAAATGCGACGATAGAGAGAGCCAGCAGAGTAACTCCTCACTCATAGTCGCAATATGCGACGATAGAGAGAGCCGGCAGAGTAACTCTTCGCTCATTGTCGCAAAATGTGACGATAGGAAGGGCGCGCAGAGTTACTCCTCGCTCATAGTCGCATAATACGACGATAGAGTGTGCGAGCAGAGTAACTCCTCACTCATAGTCGCAATATGCGACGATAGAGAGAGCCGGCAGAGTAACTCCTCACTCATAGTCGCAAAATGCGACGATCACTTGAGTCAATCCAGATATTTTTCTAGAGATTAGGAAACTACCTTTGAAAGAAATGCTTTATTTAGTCTGTAACTACAGATACGCCTGACATCAGTTCTAGTAGGAATCAATAACTCTTTCCGAACTAAAGACTGGATATGTCTCATAACAGTGGTACGATGCACCCCAAGTTGTTTGGCAGCAAAAGTGGGTGTGATTGGTGTAGATAGAGAAGCGGCTAGTATAATAATAGCTTGCTCAATAGTCGACAGTTTCATATCTATTCTCGAAGAGCTGCCCCCTAACTTCCCAAGGAGCTGTTGGATGATTTGTTGGCAAACGCGAGGCCGTTCAATGAGATCATCGTAGGAAAACCGAAGCACATACCAGCCATCGATCATTAAATGGTTCTGACGCATTAAATGGTCTGCAAACTGAGATCTGCTTAGGTCTCTCCAATGCGTTCCAAAGCCATCAATTTCAATGCAAATTTGATATCCTTCGGTAATATAAGCGAAGTCGAGATATCTCCAGCCGTCTTTGAAGTCTTTAATTTCGTATTCCGCATGTAAATGCGTAAACTGTCCAAAGGCAGGCCACCAGACTTGCTTGACAAACATTTTCTCGGCATGATTCGTGGAAATGGATAATCGTCTCTTGCGTTCACCTTTGCTTGCCGCGCGTAACTTGTTCATCCATACTTCATATGCTTGAGCCAATTGATCGGACATCTGGATCTCATTCGTCATTGTCAGCTTCATACCTCTCACCTTTTCTAATGGGATAAAAAACAAATGCCGCCCAAACCGGAATGTATCCGGAAAGAGCGGCGTGTGCTTCACGACCGTGACGTTATAGGTTGTGACCATAAAATAACACAAAGAAATCGGTTTTTTCAAGAGATACATATAAATTTGATTAACTAACCCCGCCCCCAGGCGAGCATTTTGCGTTGGAATTCTTTAGGCGAGCAGCCGTTGAAACGCTTGAACATTTTGTAGAAGTGGGCCATGTTTGCCATTCCGATCTGGTCGCCCACCTCGCTAACGCTCATATCGCGGGTCAGGAGGAGCTGCTCGGCTCGTTTGATTTTGCGGAAATTGACGTATTCGGTGAAGGAGAAGCCCATGATCTTCTTGAAAAACTTCACGAAGTAATAGTAGCTCATATTAGCCAATTTGCATGCGTCTTCTACCGTAATTCGATCTTCTATGTTGGACTCGACGAAATCCAGAACCGGCTTGAGACGAATGCGTTCGACCCGGTCTTGGTCAGCGAGCAACCCGCGATTGTCATTGCGAATGAGAATAAGAAGCAACTTCTTGATCAGCATATTTACCGCAAGCTCGTAACCGCTTTCTTTATTCAGAGCTTCTTGGTGAATTTGGCGAATACAATCGGCGGCGGCATAGCGGGCTTCTACATTGTCGCGAAAAATGTAGTTCATGGCGCTTAGCGGTACTTTGGTTTCATTAAAATATTGCAAATAGGGAATCGTACTTTGGTCAAAATAATTGTTCAAATCAAACTGAAGCACGATATAATCGAGTGTTCCACCGGGATTGCGGTCGCGGTGAAGCTGTGAGTTGCCGAGAATCACGATATCCCCAGCCTGCATGGCATAGGACTCGTCGCTGAGATCTACGTTAAGATTGCCACTCTGGACAAGTAATAACTCGCATTCGGGGTGATAGTGCCATGTTATGCTGCCCGCGTCATTACGCGTAGTTTGCCAGATCTTCAAGGATAGCAAAGGATTCTCGTATTCGATTTTCTCTCTGACTGCCTGCACCAACTCATCCCCTAACTCCCGTATATGACAAAATCACATAAAATCCTCGCACCTGAGCGGATGGGATTTCTATTGAATTGTGATACACTAATTGTAGAATGAATCCTGATAACTCGCAAGGAGGACAAGCATTTTGACAAAAGTTAACGTAGGGATGATCGGATGCGGCGGTATTGCGATGGGGAAACATTTGCCGGCACTCGCCAAAATCCCAGAAGCGCAAGTAGTCGCTTTTTTCGATGTGGCACCGGACAGAGCGCATGATGCGAAAAATAAATTCGGAACTCATGACGCCAGAGTCTATCACGATGTCTATGAATTGCTACGAGACCAGGATGTACATGTCGTGCATGTCTGCACCCCTAACGATACTCATGCGGAAATCTCGATCGCGGCGCTCGAAGCCGGCAAACACGTGTTGTGCGAGAAGCCTATGGCCAAGACGGCAGAGGATGCCAGACGCATGTTGGAAACGTCGCAAAGAACGGGCAAGAAGCTGAGCATCGCTTATCAGAACCGATTCCGCGCGGACAGCCAGTGGCTTCATCAAGCTTGTCGCGCAGGCGATCTCGGCGAGATCTATGTAGCTAAAGCGCACGCGGTTCGCCGTCGGGCGGTGCCGACATGGGGAGTATTCCTAGACCTGGAGAAGCAAGGCGGAGGTCCGCTTATCGATATCGGAACGCACGCGCTGGATCTCGCATTGTGGATGATGGATAACTATGAACCGAGAACGGTGTTGGGCACGTCTTACCGTAAGCTAGCCGAGCAAGGAAGCCAGGCTAATCTATGGGGGAACTGGGATCCGTCCAAGTTCACCGTCGAAGATTCCGCTTTCGCAATGATCACGATGAAGAGCGGTGCAACGGTATGGCTGGAGTCCAGTTGGGCGCTGAATACGCTCGACGTGGATGAAGCGAAAGTATCCCTCTGCGGTACGAAAGCCGGAGCGGATATGAAGAAGGGCTTGAGAGTCAACGGCGAAGAGCATGGCCGTCTCTATACGCAAGAAATTCAAATGTCTGGAGATTTCGGCGGCAATCCTCTGCCGGACGATGCTGCCGAACAGGAAGCACGCGCTTGGATCGAAGCGATCCTGCATGATCGGGAGCCAGTGGTTACGGCCAAGCAAGCTTTGGTCGTCCAAGAAATTTTGGAAGCCGTATACGAGTCTGCTAGCAAAGGGCAAGCCATTAGCTTTGTCTAAACGTACAACAAACAATAAAACAGTGTCTAGTGTTGGACTTGAGCCAACTTCTAGGTCACTGTTTTATTGTTTTGCTGAGGGAAAAGGGAGTTAGGTATTCAATTGAATTTCTATCGCTCAATTTTGCTTACGGAATTTCCCTGGAGAATGGCCTGTCATTTTACTGAATAGCAGATTAAAGTAGTTTGCATTCGGGTAACCGACTTGTTGGGCGATATCACGAACGGAATGATTGGTGTCGATAAGAAGGCGTTTTGCCTCATCGATTCGGCATTTAATCAAGTACTGAATAGGCGACATGCCGACATCCTCTTTGAACACGTGGGCTAGATGATAAGGACTTACGAAGACAAGCTGGGCTAAATCGCTTAAAGAAAGCTCTAGATGATAATTTCGCTCAATGTAACCCCTTACATTTTGCGCAAGACTAATAGCGGTCTCATTATTCGGGGAACGAGCCGTTTCTGGAACAACTGGAGAGGGTTCAACTAGCGGAATGTGTTCTTTAAGGGAATCCATCTCTCTAAGAAAATGGATAAGTAAAGTTTGTAGTAAGGAAGAAATGACTTCTTGGCTCCCGAGCTGAGGGTTGCGAGCCTCGTGAAGCATATCTTCCAATATTCGATTAATTCGTATGTTGAGGGGTTCGACTGGAATGACAAAAGGCTTCTCAAGCCTAGATAATAAACCTGTTACCAATCCTTGTACTTGAAGGCCTGTCACGTAAAAAACGACGGCTCGAATGGGTTGTCCTGTTGAGGGCCGAAGCGTCACTTCAGCGTTCGGAGGGACGAACAAGAACGCTCCTTCCGTTATCGGTAATCGACAATGGATGGAACACGCTTCTCCGGTACCCGATCGGAGCCATAATATACAAGAACGGTCTCCCGCTATTAAAGGGAGAGGATCTATCCCGGTCCAGTCGCACCAACTTGCCAATAGTGGTATTTCCTGAAGTATCGAGGGCTTGTTCATCGCAAAAAAACACTTCCCCCCTTTGAAACGAATTATGTATGATAAGGTAAGAAAATACAATATGATTCACGAGACACCGCAAGAATGTGAATAAATAGCGCCAATAACCGCAAGATCATTCATTTTCCCATACCGTAGTTATCTTCTAAACTAAGATATAGGGGTTTTCCCAAAGGAGTGTGACTCCGTGCTGTTGCAAATGAAAGGAATAACCAAGTCGTTCTATGGGGTCCAAGTACTCGATAATATCGATTTTGAGCTGCGTCCTGGGGAAGTTCATGCATTAGTAGGGGAAAATGGTGCCGGAAAATCCACTTTGGCAAAGTTAATTTCAGGTGTTCATCGTCCAGATGACGGTTACATGGTCGTCAATGGTAAGCCCGTCCCTCTGTTTTCCCCCATTGAAGCTCAGCGGATGGGAATCTCGATGATCTATCAGGAATCGTGCCTAGTTCCTGAAATGAGTATCGCTGAGAATGTGTTTCTAGGATCCGAACCGCGATGGCTCGGTTTGTTCTCGAACATGATGAAGATGAAACGGGAAACGAAGAGCATTCTAAGATTGCTAGGTATGCCCCTCCATCCGAATACGAAAGTGAAAGATCTTTCTATGAGCGAGCATCATATTGTGGCAATTGCCAAAGCGTTATCCTTAAAGGCGAACATCTTCGTCATGGATGAGCCAACTGCTTCCTTATCCGATTCGGAAAGAATTCGTTTGTTTGGGATGATTCGACGATTTAAGGCAAATGGAGTTGGAATCGTTTACATTACCCATCGGTTAAACGAAATATTTGAAATATGCGACCGAGTGACAGTACTCCGAGACGGCAAGAAGGTTCTTACCAGCAACGTGAACGAGCTATCCGAGAAGGAATTAGTTAAACAGATGGTTGGACGGGAGCTTACGCAAATCTTTCCACCGATATCGGAACCGACGGGCGTTGAGTTGCTCAGAGTGGAAAATCTGACACGCAAGCCATGGTTTGAGAAGATCGATTTCAAGCTCAATGAGGGCGAGATTCTCGGAATTACCGGCTTGATGGGTTCAGGGACGGAAGGGCTTGCCAAGACGATATTCGGGGAGGTTAAGCCGGAGTCAGGGAAAGTGTATTGGCATCGGCAACCGATTCAGCTGTCTACCCCGCGGCAGGCGATCGATACTGGCTTTGGTTATGTGAATAGGGACCGTATCGAATCGGGATTATTCATGGATATGAACGTATACCACAACTTAACGATCGCAAGCTTGAAGAAGATTCATCGCTATCATCTTGTTCACGAGCAGCAGGAACACCATAAAGCTTTGGACGCCATCATTCAATTAGATATTAAGACACATGATCCGGAGCAAGAGATTAAATTTTTAAGCGGGGGCAATCAACAGAAGGTTATGCTTGGCAAATGGCTGGTGGCGGAAAGCGATTTGTATATTCTGGACGAGCCAACGAGAGGGATTGACGTCGCATCGAAGAGCGAGCTTTACGTATTGCTGCACGAGCTGGTTAATGAAGGCAAGGGGATGATCGTTATCTCTTCCGATATGTCCGAGCTGATTGGCTTATGTAATCGGATTTTGGTTATGCATGAAGGTAGGATAGTGAATGAAATCACTCATGAGGAAGCGACTCAGGAACGGATTTTGCAAGCGGCTTCGGGAATTCGGGGCTAGTCGGCCAGGGGGAAACCAATGCAGCAGCCAACATTCGTGACTACGGAAAGATATCAAAGATGGTTCTCGCGAAACAAAATTTTCGTGACACTTATTATTCTTGTATTCTTGGCATCCATCACGAGTGATTACTTCTGGACCTGGAATAACATCATGAATGTCTTCCGCCAAGCATCGGTTATCGGGATGATCGCTTTAGGGGTTCATTTCGTCGTGTTAATCGGCAAGCTGGATTTATCGGTAGGCTCGATTCTCGTCTTCTCTGGAGCTATTATCCTATGGGGACAGAACCTATTCAACTTCGATATTCCCGGCTCATTCCTGTTAGGTGCAATATCGGGTATATTGCTCGGAAGCTTGAATGGCATAATCGTTACTTATGGAAGGGTTCCCTCCTTCATCACGACGTTAGGAACGATGTTCATCTACCGATATTTCATGATGTGGGTAGCGGATGCAGGTGCAATATCGGGTAGCCGAATCAGTCATACTTTTCTTGGGCACGGCTATTGGCTAGGTATTCCGGTTGTTGTCTTTCCTCTCATTCTGGCAGCAATCTCTGCACATTTCCTACTCTCCCGTACATTGTTTGGACGATATATTTATGCCGTCGGACAAAATCCCCGCGCCGCGTACAGCTCGGGAGCCAATATCCGCATGGTGACGGTAATCGCCTTCGCCCTCAGCGGTATGGCAGCCGGATTGGGCGCCGTACTTGAAACGGCTAGGTTAAATTCAATCTCCACCGCAAATTCCGGTGTATATTATGAGCTGGATGCGATTGCGGCCGTTGTTCTAGGAGGAGCCTCGCTAAGGGGGGGCAAAGGGACGATACTAGGTACCGTATCAGGCGTATTGATGTTTTCCATCCTTAATAACTATATGAACTTGCAAAATGTTTCTACTTATTTGCAAGGAGTGCTCAAGGGGTTGCTCATCTTCCTTGTGCTCTACCGCCAGAATCGCCTTCGGGAAGAATAATTCCCGGAGGTTTTTTCTATAGTACGCGCAAATTAGTTATACAAATCTCAGGCTGCCGCAAGAATGTGTAGCCCATAAGCGCAATTTAGTTGATTGTAGAAGGTTTCCATTTTTTTTAGGATGAATGTAGTAGAACCGAAAGAAAGCAGGTGCCGCAAATGATTTTGGAAATGAAGGGAATTACCAAAACCTTTTACGGAGTGAAAGCGCTTCAAGATGTTTCCTTCGAGCTACGCAAAGGCGAGGTACACGCGCTTGTCGGGGAGAATGGCGCAGGAAAGTCAACGTTAATGAAAGTATTGGCGGGCATTCATGTACCCGATAAGGGAGCCATTGAACTGAAGGGTAAAGCCGTACATATCGGTTCTCCGCATCTATCCCAGAAGCTAGGGATCTCCATCATTCACCAGGAGCTAAACTTAGTTCCGCATATGTCGGTCGCGGAAAATATCTTTCTGGGACGAGAACAGAAGGTAGCGGGGCTGTTCTCGAATTTCAAAGGTATGATCGGGCAAACGAAGCAATTGTTAGATCAGTTCGGATTAAAGCTGAATCCGTCGGAGCCCATCTATAATCTGAGCATTGGGGAACGACAAATCGTAGAAATCGCAAAGGCACTTTCTATGAAAAGCGAAATTATGATTATGGATGAACCGACAGCCGTGTTGGAGGAGAGTGAAGCGAACCAATTGTTCACATTGATACGGCGGTTTAAGGAGCAAGGCGTATCGATCATTTATATCTCCCACCGTCTGCATGAACTAAAAGGGATCTGCGATAGAATTACGGTTTTGCGTGATGGTCAGAATGTGACCACGCGGAGCCTTGAAGGATTGGCCGAGAGGGACATTGCTAACCTCATGGTCGGCAGAGAGTTGAAGGAGATGTATCCTGCACGGCCTGAACGATTCGGAGACGAGCTTCTTAAAGTTGAAGGTCTCACACTCGCCCCTCATTTCGAGGATATCCATTTTCATGTTAAACGTGGAGAAATTATCGGTTTTGCTGGATTAATCGGGGCTGGAAGAACGGAGCTTATGCGTACTCTGTTCGGAGATTGGAAAGCTCAGAGCGGAACTGTGGTATGGAAGGGCGAACCGATTCGAATCCGTAATCCACTCGATGCCGTAAAGCTGGGATTCGGATTCGCTACGGAGGATCGCAAGGGATCGGGACTGTTGATGGAGATGAATGTGGCACAGAACATGACTCTTTCTAATCCTGCCAAGGTGAGTCGTTGGAACCTGATCCGAAGGAAGAGCGAAATCAAGGTCGTGCGCGATAAAATTCAAGAGCTGAATATTAAAGCAAAAGCACTGAATGGTCCCGTCAAGAACTTAAGCGGCGGCAATCAACAGAAGGTCGTCATAGCGAAGTGGCTCGTTTCGGATTCAGAGTTGTTCATCATGGACGAACCTACTAGGGGAATCGACGTTGGTGCCAGAAGCGAGATCTACAATCTGATCGTTAGGTTCGCAACGGAAGGAAAAGCGGTAATTGTCATCTCGTCGGAATTACCTGAATTGCTTGGACTATGTAATCGAATATACGTCATGCATCGTGGTCGTCTAAAGGGCGAAATTCATGAAAGTGACGCGAATGAACAAAACATTATGGCTATGGCAACTGGTCTTTAATTACAAAGGGGGAACTACCCGATGTCCCAAGTGGCAACGGATTTCGAATCTAAAAATCCATCTGCAGGAATGCGATGGGGGAAATACTTGTGGGATCAATATAGCGTTATCTTTGCGTTTCTCGTACTAGTTGCGCTTGCAGCGATATTAAACGAGCATTTTCTAGACATCGGCAATATCACCAATGTGCTCAGACAAGTGTCAATCGTAGGCATACTGTCACTAGGAATGACCTTCGTTATTATTCTTGGGGGCATTGATTTGTCCGTGGGTTCTGTGCTTGCCTTTTCAGGTACGGTCATCATGGCTGCACAGGTTACCTATGAGCTGCCGATCTGGATTTCAATAGTGCTAGGTTTGGTTGCGGGGGCTTTACTCGGAGTCATTAACGGCTTGGTTATCACTTACGGTAAAATAACGGCGTTTATAGCGACGCTAGCGATGATGACGATCGCGCGTTCCTTAGCACTCTATTATGCAGATGCAGGAGCGATCTCAGGTTTCGATTCGAGCTATAGCAAGATCGGAAATGAATATTTAGCAGGAGTTCCAATTCCTGTAATTATATTTGGACTCATATTCCTACTTAGCTATATCGTGCTTGAGAAGACGGTGTTCGGCCGCCATATTTACGCGGTTGGAGGCAATACTCAAGCCGCTCGGCTGTCCGCGATTTCAGTCTTTAGGGTAACTATTATCTCTTATCTTATTTGTGGGTTAACTGCAGCGATCGGCGCCGTCATCGAAACGTCGCGACTGAATTCCATCAGTACGTCTAGCTCTGGCCATATGTATGAGTTGGACGCGATTGCCGCTGTAATCATAGGTGGGACTAGCCTTTCCGGAGGGCGGGGTCGCATCGTTGGCACATTGTTCGGGGTACTGATCCTCGGGGTTCTAAGCAATATAATGAACCTTCTTAACATTTCACCTTATTTACAGGGGGTGGTTAAAGGCTTAATCATCATCGCAGCAGTTCTGCTTCAGAAGCGAGATTAATCGACCTACTAAGTTGTTTGTTCAAGTATGACATTAAAACCAATGGGAGGGTCATTTCGATATGAGAAGAAAGTCGCTAGTATCTTTAGTATTTGTTCTTGCATTCGCTGTTGTATTATCGGCTTGTAATAGTGGAAACAAGACTGAAAGTCCCAAAGCGAGTAACTCAGCAAGCCCGGACGCAAGCGCGTCGGGAGGAACGGGGAACGCAGCCGGTGGCAACTACACGATCGGCATCTCGCTTCCTGCGGCCGATCATGGTTGGATGGGCGCACTGATTGGAAATGCTAAAGCAGAGGCGGATAAGCATGAGAACATCAAATCTATTGTGTACACAGCGAAAGATCCGGCTAAACAAACGTCGGACATTGAGGATTTGATTACTAAAAAAGTCGATGCTATCGTTATGTTGCCCATCGAATCTGCAGCGCTAACACCTGCCGCAGAGAAGGTAGCGAAAGCAGGTATTCCGCTTATTGTAATTGATCGTGCAGTCAATTCGGAAAGCTATCGCTTGTACGTTGGCGGAGACAACTACGGAATTGGCTACGGGGATGCCAAGTATTTGGTCGACGATCTGATCAAACGTAAGGGGAAAGCGGCTGGCAAAGTCGTCGAGATTAGCGGCGTTCCGTCTTCTGTAACCGATCTGCGCTCTAAGGGCTTCCGCGATTATATTAAAGATTACCCGGATGTTCAGATCATTGCCTCCCAGCCAGGCGACTTTACCCGCGAGAAAGCTTTGAAGGCGATGGAAAACATTTTACAAGCCAACAAGGAAATCGATGGGGTGTATTCTCAGGATGATGATATGACCGTAGGAATCGTACAAGCGATCAAAGATGCCAAGCGACAAGACGAGATGTTTATCGTCAGCTCAGGCGGTATGCAAGAAATTTACAAGATGATTAAAGAAAAAGCGAAGCCGGAAGTTGTCGTTTCCTTGACGTATTCCCCGACCATGAGCGGAACCGCTGTTAAAATGGCAACATTGATCTTGGAAGGCAAAGGGATTGAAGGCTTCTGGGAGAAGAGCGTTCCGCACCATATCGTGCTAGAAGCAACGCCTGTAACGCCGGCTAACGTGGAAGCGTTCTTGAATCCCGACTCCAAATATTAATACAAAATAAGCTTAATCCGTAAATGAAATTGCGGTAAAACTGCGATAGACTTAAATCTAACGCAAATGGGATTATAAAGGCGAGTCGCCCATGCTGGCGGCTCGCTTTCGCCCATTGTCAAATATGGGTGGAAATAAGTATGCGTTATCATGTAAACTAGAATAAGAATTGAATGAACACGTGTACATATTTGATGTGCATGACCAACAATCGTATCAGAAAGGTTTGGTGGTTAACAAGTGAAAGCAGGAGTATTTGCAGTATTGTTCAGCCAGCAATCATTCGAGCAAGCGCTTGATACCATTAAAGCGGCCGGTCTACAAGCCGTAGAAATCGGAACCGGAGCTTATCCGGGAACCGCGCACGTTAACGCGCAGGACATTGTGAACGACGATGCGGCAATCCGCCGTATTCGCGATGCCGTAGATTCCCGCGGCTTGACGATCAGCGCGCTAAGCTGCCACGGCAATCCGCTTCATCCGGATGCGGCGATCGCCAAATCCCATCATGACGATTTCGTAGCTACCGTCCAATTGGCGGAGAAGCTTGGCGTAGATACCGTAATTACATTCTCGGGATGCCCCGGGGAGTCGGTCAATTCTAAGTACCCATCTTGGGTCACTTGCCCTTGGCCGCCTGATTTCTTGACGGTGCTGGAGTGGCAATGGAACGAGATCGCGATTCCTTATTGGAAAGAGCAGTCCGCATTCCTTCGTAAGCATAACGTCAGAGTGGCGATCGAAGCTCATCCGGGCTTCCTCGTATACAACACCGAGACGGCATTGCGTCTTCGGGAAGAAGCGGGAGATAATATCGGAGTTAACTTCGATCCTTCCCACTTGTTCTGGCAAGGCATGGATCCGATCGAGTGCGTTAAAGCGCTTGGAAAATCCATTTACCATGTGCATGCTAAGGATACGAAGATCGACAAACGCAACACGGCGCTGAACGGCGTTCTCGATACGAAGCATTACGGCGACATTATGAACCGCTCCTTCGTGTTCCGCACGGTCGGTTACGGACATGACGATGAGTTCTGGAAAGATCTCGTCAGCACGTTGCGCCTCGTTGGATACGAGGGCACGATCAGCATCGAGCACGAAGATGGCTTAATGAGCGTCAACGAAGGCTTCACTAAAGCGGCTAGCTTCCTCAACTCACTCATCTTGAAGGAAAGCGCGGGTGAAATGTGGTGGGCGTAAACAAGAAAAAAATCAACGTAGGCATGGTCGGTTACAAATTTATGGGTAAAGCCCACAGCCATGCTTACAAAGACGTAGGAATGTTCTTCGATCCGGCGGCGGATGTCGTCATGAAAGCGATTTGCGGGCGCGACGAGAACGGCGTCAAGGAAGCGGCCGACAAGTTCGGCTGGGAATCTTACGAGACGGATTGGCGGAAAATGATTGCTCGCGAAGATATCGACTTCGTGGATATCAACGCTCCGAGCGATGCGCATAAGGAGATTACGCTTGCGGCTATCGCTGCAGGGAAACACGTATTCTGCGAAAAGCCTCTGGCGCTTAACCTAGCGGATGGACGCGAGATGTTAGCCGCGGCGGAGAAAGCGGGCGTCAAGCACGCGATCTGCTTTAACTATCGCTTTTTGCCTGCCGTTCAATTAGCCAAACAAATCATCGATGAAGGCCGCTTAGGCGAAATTCATCACTATCGCGCGACCTACTTGCAAGATTGGCTCGTCGATCCGAATACTCCGCTCGCTTGGCGGTTGAAGAAGGAAGTCGCGGGCTCCGGCGCGCACGGAGATATTAACGCGCACAGTATCGACCTTGCCCGGTTCTTGATCGGGGAATTCGATCGTGTTGTCGGACATAACCGGACTTTCGTTAAGGAACGTCCGATCCTTACGGAATCATCCGGGCTCACGGGATCCGGTTCCGCAACGGAGAAGGGCGAAGTTACCGTCGACGATGCTACGGGATTTTTGGCCGACTTCAAGAACGGCGCGATGGGGATGTTCGTCGCTTCCCGTTTTGCGGCTGGCCGCAAAAACCATAATACGTTCGAAATTCACGGAAGCAAAGGCTCCATCCGCTGGGATCTCGAGAAGCTTAATGAGCTTGAAGTGTATTTCCGCGAAGACGAGCCGAATTTGGCAGGCTTCCGCCGCATTATGGCGACGGAACCGTCGCACAAATACGCGGGCAACTGGTGGCCGACGGGACACATTATCGGTTACGAGCATGCATTCGTTCATATCGTGTATGAATTCGTACAGCATATGACAACCAATTCTCCGTTCACGCCAACGTTCCTAGACGGCGTGAAATGCCAAGAAGTGCTGGAAGCGGTAGATCTGTCGATCGAACGCGGCGCTTGGGTCAACGTTGACGAGGTATAATCCGCTCTAATCAAATAAGCCTGCTTATCGTATGGATATCACACGATAAGCAGGCTTATTTTTTTGTGCGTATTGTCGATAGCTTATTTGCCGTAAATCAAGCTGAAAATAATTTTCGCGTTATCCGTGTTGTCGATGAGTCCGGCGAACTTCTCTTTGCCCGGACCGAAAGCGTATACCGGAACATCTTCTCCGGTATGTCCGCCCGTTGTCCAACCTGTAAACGAACGAACGTTAAAGATAGCCTCGATTGCATTGTCGATCTTCGTTACATCCTTGCTCGCCGCTTCATCGACGACGGACTTGATTTCTTCGGCCGTCAAATCTAAGTTAATATACTTTTTCAGCGTTGCCGCAGCATCGGCGCCCGCAACGATCTCGGCTGCCATGAAATCAGGAGTGCGTTTAGCGGCTTTAATCGGAGAAACATCGAAATTGTATTCGCCGTTTGCGCCGATGGATAAGCCGCCTGTTGAATGGTCGGCAGTCGCAACGACTAACGTATGACCGTCTTTCTTAGCGAAATCGATCGCTTCTTTGAATGCTTTCTCGAAATCGGCCATCTCGCTCATGGCTGCTACGATGTCGTTATCATGGCCGGCCCAGTCGATCTGGCTTCCTTCCACCATTAAGAAAAAGCCGTTTTTATTCGTGCTGAGACGTTGGATCGCTGCTTTCGTCATCTCTTGTAGCGAAGGAGTCTTATCGTTACGATCGATAGCCTTATCCAATCCGCCTGGAGCGAATAAGCCGAGGATTTGTTTGTTCGTGTCTTTCAATAAGCTTTCGCGGTCGGTTACATAGCTGTAGCCGTCTTTTTTGAATTCATCCGTTAAGTTTCTGTCTTTACGAACGAAGTTATTCAATCCACCGCCGAGCAGGACGTCGATCTTATGTTTCTTATTGATCCGATCATCGAAATAATCGTTGGCGATCGCATCCATGTTCTTACGGTTAATGTCGTGTGCGCCGTAAGCTGCCGGAGTGGCATGCGTAATTTCCGAGGTGGCGACCAAGCCCGTGGACTTGCCCTTTTCTTTGGCTGCTTCAAGCACCGTTTTGACATCATTTTGCTTAGTATCGACGGCGATTGCCGCATTATAAGTTTTGACACCTGCAGACATGGCCGTAGCAGCGGAAGCAGAGTCGGTAATATTTTGATGCTCGTCATCCGGGTATGTCATTTGCGCTCCTACCAGATATTTATCGAATTCCGTTTTTTCTTTTACGGGTGTTTTAGGATTGTCTTTCATGTAGCGATAAGCCGAAGTGTACGATTGCCCCATACCGTCCCCGATCAGGAAAATTACGTTTTTGACTTTAGGAGTTTCTTCTTTTTTCGCAGTGGCAAAACCTGGCGTTAGACCGGTTGTGAGCGCAGTAATCGCAACGGATGCAACGACTGCGAGCGGGAATGCTTTTTTCGTCATGTTCTTCAATATAATTACCCTCCTTAGTCTTGTGAACCTAAGAATGAGTTTAGAGATTCATTATTACGGGAATATCATCTCGGCATCAATCTATCGTAAAATCATAGGTTTTCCAAACTTTACATTCCGTTAACGAACTTAGAACAAATGGATGACATAAATTTGATAGTTTCTAATAAAGGAAATATTTTCTCATCCCATTCCGAATGAGGTGTTCATATGGCAAGTGCTACAGTTCTCGTTAGAACCGACAATGAATCGCCACTCCAAGTTGAGAAACCCGAATATCAAGCGGTTAAAATCGAAGCTGCCGTGACGGAAATATTTCAGCCTATCGTCGTGAAGGATTGGATGAAAGGTTGTCCGGTCATATCGATGACGATGCAAAGCGATGAATTGGTGGATTTGTTCCGAAGGAAAAAACAGTTCGAATGCGTCGTTGTGTGCGATGAACAGCATCGTCCGATCGGCTTAATTATGAAGGATCGATTTTTCCGGTTGTTGGGCTCTTTATATGGAATGTCGTTATTCGGGCATAGGCCAATCTCCACGCATATGGATCCAATCCCCCTTATCGCCGAGATTTCCATCGAGCCTCAAGAGCTCATCGATCGTGCGCTTTCGCGTTCGGAAGAAACTTTCTACGATGCGGTGCTTCTGACTGAGAGCGGGAAATTCATCGGTATTTTAACGATGAACGATCTGCTAAACGTATCCCGATTGCTGCAACGGGAAGCGGTTAGCCGGCAAATTCGTACGATTAAAGATACCGAATCGATGATCACGAGCATTCATTCTTCCATAGAGGGAGTAACCGAAGCGACGGGCGACACGCAAGCGTGCAGCGAACGGATCGGCGAAATTACCGACGAAGGCCGGGAACAATTAAGCGAGATGCTGCAACTATTCAAGCTCTGGTCTATGAATGCGACGAAGCAAGAGAAGGCGGTGATCGAGCTTACGGAAAGAACGTCCGCAGCGGACGGGATTAGTCGGCTAATCGCGGACCTTGCAGACCAATGTAATCTGCTCGCGGTGAATGCGACGATCGAGGCGGCTAGAGCGGGGGAGCACGGCAAAGGCTTCGGAGTTGTCGCGAATGAAATCCGCACGCTGGCCGACCAGACCAAACAATCCGCAGGCCAGATATCGGGGCTGCTGAGGTCGATGACGGAAGCGGTACAAAGCGCGACCCGGCTAGCGGGAGAAGGCAAGAAAGGGGCGGACAAAGGCTTCGTCCAAGTGAAGAAGACGGAAGATACTTTCGCGCAGTTGTGGAGTTCTTCGGAGCTAAACCAGGAAGCGGCTTCCAGATTAATGGATGCTTCGCGCGATGCAAGAATCCGATCCGATGAAGTTCGCAAGGAGTTTCAGAAGCTCGTCCGGCAAATGAATTGGTAAATTTAACATTTAGCAAACGATTCTTGAACAGACGCTTTACAAACCCGTACTATACTCACACTAGTAAGAAGAATCTACCATAATCAGAAGGGTGATCAGAGTCGATGTTGCTAAAAAAAGCGTCAGCTGTTTCTGTATTAGCGTTGGCAATCGGAGTATCCGCCGTAGGAGCGGCTTCCGCGGCAACTGCAACGAAAGCAAGCGTAGTGCAGGTTACTAGTTCAGCTTACATCGTAAATGGAGTAGCGGTGAACATCAACACGTTCTTCGAGAAGGGGAGAACGCTTGTCTCTCTCCGGGATATCAGCCTAACGCTAGGCGCGAAATTGCAAGTAACCAAGGAAGAAATTCAAGCTAGATTGAACGGACACACGGTACTTCTGAAGAATGACAGCAACCTGATTAATGTAGACGGTGTGGAGCAGAAGCTTAACCTCCCGGTTAAGAGCGTTAAAGGCTCTTCCTATGTGGAATTAAAAGCTTATGTCGAAGCATTAGGGGCTCAATTCGCTAAGGATGCATCCGGAACAATCTGGATCGATGCCAACCTGTTGCCAGACGTGGATCATATTCAATGGGTAGACGCAACTAGATTCATCGCTTCGCAAGAAAACGAAACGGGCCGTTCGGATTATTTGGTCGATGCGCAAACCGGCAAATACTCGAAACTGATTATCTCGTCGGATGCATCGGAATTAGCTGTTGCCCCTGACGGTAAAAAAGCAGCTTACACGAATGCAAACGGAGAAGTTTATGTCATCGAATTCGATAAAATCGTTCCTACTAAAGTAAGCGGCGATACGAGCATCAAACCTGAGTTGGTGTGGTCAGCGGATAGCTCGTCGATCTACTTCCTGCAAGGGGACAAAGGCAGCGTAATCGCCAAGCTGGATCCTTCGATCAGCAAGATTACGAAAATCGTCGACGACAAAGTGGATTATAAAGCGAACTTATCCGTATCCACGGACGGTAACACATTTACTTATACGGTAACGAAGCCAGGCGCAGTCGTGGCGGACAGCTCGAAACCGGTTGAGAGCGACGATGTTGCAATCGACATGAAAGGAACCGAGCCGCAAATCTTCTTGTTCAAGGTCGATCCTTCTGTTAAAGACAATAAAGCCGTACAACTGACGACTTCCGCGGACGACAAAGTGTTCATTCACGCTTCCGCTGATGCTTCAAGCGTATCGTTCGTGAGCGTAAGCAGCGACGATGCAGCAAAATCCACGTTGGTTTCCGTCAGCAAAGACAAAACGCTCAAAACGCTGTTCAGCGATAAAGACGTATACGATGCCGTATTGTCCGGTGGCAAATGGTACTTGCTAACGGAAGGAAACGGAGCAAACAACTTCGTCTACGAGATCGATCCGGCAACAGGCGCAGCGAAACAGCTGTACACGCTTGACGAAACCGTAAGCGAGATCGTCGTTCAAGCAGGAGCTCCGTTCGCCGTCATTAACGATGGCCGCGTATTCCTGGACATTAACGGACATTGGAAACCAACAACCCGATAAGCGGCAGTAACGTAAAACAATCGGTACATTCGAGAGGAGATTTATTTATCCATGAAATTATTCAAAACTTTATCCGTCGCCGCCATGGCGATCGCGCTAGTCACTTCATCTGTATCCGCAGTAAGCGCGGCTAGCTCCCTGAAAGGCACAATCGTCGTTAACGGTTCCTCCGCGCTTCTGCCATTAACGCTGCAAGCGGCAAACGAATTCAAGAAATTGAATCCGAAAGTTAAAATTTCGGCTTCCGCGGCCGGTTCGATTACCGGACCGCAATCCGTCCGCAAGGGCATCGCCGATATCGGCGCGGTAGACTGGGATGCTTCCCAAGACGTACCGGGCTTCAAAAAATTCGACGGCCAAGTCGCGCACAAAGTAGCGGTTATCCCGTTCGCTGCCGTCGCTAACAAAAACGTGAAGGTCGACAACTTGACTACGAAGCAGCTTCAAGACATTTTCTCCGGTAAAGTGACGAACTGGAAAGACGTTGGCGGTTCCGATGCGGACATTATCGTCGTAAACCGTGCATTCGGTTCCGGTACTCGCGTTAATTTCCAGATGAAAGCTTTAGCTGGATCCGATTTCTTAAGCAAAGGCAATAACTACAAAGAAGTTAAATCGAGCGGCGATATGAAAACCGCAGTTGAGACAACTCCTAACGCAATCGGATACATCGATCTCGTATACGTAACTAGCAATATGAAAGCTTTGCAAATCAACGGCGTTGCTCCTTCTGAAACAAACGTCATCAACGGTACTTATAAAGTATGGGGTTACGGTTACTACATGACCAAAGGTCAGCCGGATGGCGCGACTAAAGCGTTCATCGAGTATATTCAAAGCGCGAAATTCCAAAACGGTTCCTTGAAAAAGCTGAAATTCATTCCGATTTCCGCAATCAAGTAATCGCGATAGGGAGTGGCTCCGCTTGGGTACCACTCCCTTCAATAACTACACATTAAGAAAGCGACCAGCATAGCGGACTACGCGAGGCTGGTTTCTTACTGGGAGGAGCAATACCCCTATGCAATTGGACTCTACTGCTCAAGGACCGATCATCGACTCATCCACGAGCGAGCTCGGGGGCAGCATTAAAGCCGGTTCGGGCAACGTCCTCGATCGGAAAAATCGCCTGCTGTTCTATAATCGGGCGTTCAAAATCGCTTGTATCGCAAGCGCGGCGTTCGTCTGCCTTATTTTGTTCAGCATCCTGTTCTTTATGTTCCGTACGGGCGTATTAACGTTCCGTGATGTTTCGCCAATGACGTTCTTCTTCTCGACCGATTGGTCGCCGGAGAACGAAAGCTATGGCGCATTCGTATTCATTTTCGGCACGTTCGCGCTAACGCTGCTAACTCTCCTGATTTCTGTTCCGTTGTCGGTTATCATCGCCGTCTTTCTCGCCGAAATCGCGCCCAAATGGTTGCGTAACTTGCTGCGTCCCGTTCTGGATCTGCTTGTGGGCATCCCCTCGGTCGTGTATGGCTTTCTCGGCTTAACGATCTTGATTCCCTTGCTCCGGGACGTTACCGGCACGAATATGGGAGACGGAATATTGGCCGCTGCGATCGTCCTAACGATTATGGTGCTGCCGACGATCAGCCGGATCAGCGACGATGCAATCAGTGTAGTCCCGCGTAAGTACAGAGATGCTTCTTATGCGCTGGGAGCAACCCGATTCCAAACGATCTTCAAGGTAACGATTCCGGCAGCACGGAGCGGGATTATGTACGGCGTCATCTTAGGTATGGCTCGCGCGATCGGCGAAACGATGGCGGTCGTTATGGTCATCGGAAACACGCCGCAGCTTGCGGATGCGCTGTTTAAGCCGACTTCGGTATTGACGAGCAACATCGTCATGCAGATTGCCAATGTTCCGTTCGATTCTACATGGAATAACGCGCTGTATATGATGGGCTTCCTATTGCTTGTTATCTCTCTCTTGATGATCGTGCTAGTCCGCTTGCTGCAACGGAAAGGAGCTCACCAATGAAATCGGCTTCCACGGGAACTAGCGGGATGTTTAGAACGGGTAGAGGAATCAACAACATTAACAATCGGATCTTTACCGTTTTCGTATGGGGCATATCCGCCTGCATCGTTTTGTTCATTTGCGCGTTGCTTTATTTGATCCTGCAAAAAGGATTACCTAGCCTGACATGGGACTTTATCATGGGATTGCCAAGCGAGATGGAAGAAGGGGGCGGCATAGGGCCCGCGTTATTCAATTCCTTCTATATGTTGTTCATTTCCTTGCTCATCTCGATTCCGCTCGGTATGGCGGCCGGAATCTATTTGGCGGAATTCGCCCCGAACAACAAATGGATCGGGTTCGTAAGAATATGCGTGGAAGGCTTGGCATCCGTTCCTTCTATTATTTTCGGCTTATTCGGGATCGCGTTATTCGTGGAAATGTTCCAGATCGGATTAACCATAATCGGCGGAGCGATCAGCCTTGCCTTCTTGAATCTACCGGTGATGACTCGAGTAACGGAAGAAGCGATTCGCGCCGTTCCCAAAGAAATGAAGCAAGCATCCTTCGCTTTAGGAGCGACCCATCTGCAGACGATTCGGCGCGTATTGGTTCCGACCGCGATTAGCGGAATCGTAACGGGGATATGCTTAGTTGCAGGTCGGGCTTTCGGAGAAAGCGCGGTCATTATTCTGACCGCGGGCGTGACGACATCCGGCGAAATGTGGGATTTCAATCTGTTCTCACCCGGCGAGACGCTGGCCGTTCATCTCTGGTACGTGCAATCCGAAGCTATCGTGCCCGATGCGGTATCGATCTCGGATAAAGCTGCGGCCGTGCTCGTATTCATTATCCTGATGTTCAACATCGTGTTCCGTATCCCACTGTGGATTAAAGACCGTAAAAATCGGTAAGCTAATCTCTTATCTCACATCAAAGCGGATTCCATAATCTGCTTAAGCAGGGTAGGGTTCCAGTAGTTAGGTCTCCAGGAGCCATATAAGTTCCATGGCGCGGACTGTCCCGGAAGATCTAGGGCCGCTACCCTGCCGGCAGGATCGGGTAGGACAACCTCCGGTAATATCGATAAACCCATTCGGGCGTGTACCGCGCTAAAAATCATTTCAACGGATTCGAATTTTGCCGTAACGTCCAACTTCCATCCTAGCTGCGCTTTCCATAAGACAATGCTCTCACTTAAGGAGAACTCCGTATGATCGACGAAAGAAAACTTGTACAGATCGTGCGGAGCAAACTCGCCTGCCTGAACTAAAGCATGATCGGACGGTACGATTAGTTTGAGCGAGCTCGATTTCATTTTTTCGTAATGGAAGTCGAAGGAATCGCGAGGCGGCTGACCGCAGATCACGATATCCAACATAGCCGTTTGTAATTGATGATACAGAGCTTCTTCTTCACCGGTATGGATTGAAATTTGAATATCGATTTTGTCTTTAAGGATCGTTAGCCAACTTGAACGAGCAAGAGCGGTTAAGGCGCAGTCGGTGCATCCCACACGCAGAACGGTTCTTTCGTTATCGCGCCATTGCGTCAATTTCGACTCCGCTTCGGAATAGAGCGCACTGATCTGGGTTGCATAAGGCAAGAGGATTTTCCCTGCATTCGTTAGATAAATTCGTCCGGCTTTGGCTTCGAAAAGCTTAACTCCCCATTCGGCCTCCATCTTCTTCATATGGAAGCTAATCGTAGGTTGCTTCATATGAAGGGCGTTGGCGACCGCGGTTACTTGTTTGTAGCGATCTATAAGGACGAGTAGTTTCATTTTTAATAGACTGATGATAAAAACCCCGCTTTTACGAGAGTAGTATTCAATTTGTCTATAATATTAACATTTACATAGAATTAATGTATTTATTTTTTTCACTTAGTTAACACAACGAAAACATCAGTCTAATGAGAACCTTCTACAATATGAACTGTAAGCAAAAAAACACGAGACTTGGAAGGGGATCTACAAGAAATGAAAAAGGCTTTGATGGTAATGATGGTGTTGACTCTGACGGTAGTCCTGGCTGCATGCGGCCAAAATAATAAGAACGGAAATAACGCAAGCAACGGGGCAAGCAACAGCCCGAACAATAATAGCGAGATCTCAGGTTCGTTCCTGGCAACGGGTTCCTCGGCACTCCAGCCGCTCGTCGATCAAGTATCGAAGAAGTTCATGGATTCGAACAAGAAAGTTTCCATTCAAGTTCAAGCGGGCGGAAGCGGCACGGGCTTGACTCAAGTTTCCGAAGGACAATCGGACATCGGTAACTCCGACGTATTCGCGGAAGAGAAGCTGGATGCGGACAAAGCAGCCGCTTTAGTCGATCACCAAGTCGCGGTTGTCGGAATGGCTGCGGTCGTTAACCCGAAAGTGACGGTAGATAACCTCACGAAACAACAACTCGTCGATATTTTCACGGGTAAAGTAACGAACTGGAAAGACGTAGGCGGCAACGATCAAAAAATCCAAATCGTCAACCGTCCGTCCAGCTCCGGTACTCGCGCGACTTTCGAGAAGTACGCATTAGGCCAAAAATCGGAAGACCTTCAAGGTTCGATCCAAGAGGATTCCTCCGGTACGGTTAAGAAGCTGGTCGGCGAAACGCCGGGAGCAATCGGTTACTTGGCTCTGTCTTACTTGGACGATTCCGTTAAAACGGTTAAATACGAAGGCGTGGAAGCGAACGTAGACAACGTAGCGAACGGCACTTATCCAGTATGGGCTTATGAGCACATGTATACAAAAGGCCAACCTAACGAAGCTGTAAAAGCATTCCTCGATTACATGCTGAGCGATGAAGTTCAGAACGGTGACGTTGTCGAGCTTGGTTACATCCCGGCTAACAAAATGGAAGTCAAACGCGATGTAAACGGCAATATCACGAAGTAATCAGGGTTCCATATCATGCGCCAATCAAGAGGCAGATCGACTAAAGCCTCTTGATTGGCTATGTAAAGGGAGAGATTTATGGCTCAGCCGTTAGAACGACAAAAAGCGAAACCGCATATAGCCGAGGAATGGGTCGGTAAGATCTATACCCTGCTATGCATAGCGTTTCTCATAACCACCATTTTCTCTATCGTCTATTTTGTCGCTTCCAAAGGACTCAGTACTTTTTTCATCAATCACGTTAATGTACTCGATCTTCTAACCGGGCTCAAATGGGCGCCGGAAGGCGAACCTCCGTTTTTCGGAGCGCTGCCGTTTATTTTCGGATCATTCAGCACGTCGATTCTGGCAGCCGTCATCGCTGCTCCGCTCGGCTTCTGCGCCGCGGTATTCATGGTAGAAATCGCGCCTAAATTCGGTCGCCGATACTTACAGCCGGTCATTGAACTATTGGCAGGCATTCCTTCGGTCGTATACGGGTTCGTAGGGTTAAGCGTTATCGTCCCGTTCTTCCGCAACGTGTTTCCCGGGCAAGGAATCGGGATCGCGGCGGGAGCGCTCGTGCTCTCCATTATGATTCTTCCCACGATTACGACAATAGCTACCGATGCGTTAGCCGCGTTGCCTAAAGGTCTTAAAGAAGGATCTTTCGCGCTCGGCGCCACGCGTTGGCAGACCATATATCGAATTGTCCTTCCGACAACGATGCCTGCGTTAATGACTGGTATCGTGCTCGGTATCGCCCGGGCGTTCGGCGAAGCGCTAGCCGTTCAGATGGTTATCGGGAACGCGCCGCACATTCCGCGCTCCTTGTTCGAATCCGCCTCCACGCTAACGAGCGCAATTACGCTTAGCATGGGGAACACGGCAATGGGTTCCGTAGCGAACAATGCTCTATGGTCGTTGGCTATGATCCTTATGCTCATGACATTCGTCTTCGTATTCATCGTGCGTTGGCTGGAAGGGAGATCGAAAATATGAGAGCTAAAACAGCGGACAAAATCGCGACGTCGATCATTATCGCAGTAGCGGCTTTAATCGTTCTAGTATTAGCGGGTTTGCTCGGTTACATCCTCTACAGGGGATTGGGCCATATCAGCTTCCATTTCCTAACCTCCGCACCCGAGACGATTCGCAAAGGCGGTGGAATCGGACCGCAATTGTTCAACTCCGTATTCCTTCTCGTCCTGACGATGCTGATCACGGTCCCGATCGGATTAGGCGCGGGAATTTATATGAGCGAGTACGCTCCCGCGAACCGGATTACGAACTTCATCCGCTTAATCGTGGAAGTGCTGTCGTCGGTGCCTTCGATCATCGTCGGTTTGTTCGGGCTTCTGGTCCTCGTCAATTTGTTCGGATTCGGATTCTCGCTTTTCTCCGGCGCATTGGCATTGACCGTATTTAACTTGCCGCTCATGGTCCGGATTACGGAGCAGGGGCTCAAGGGAGTTCCACGCGAGCAGAAGGAAGCAAGCCTTGCGTTAGGCTTATCCAAGTGGAAAACGATCACTTCGGTCATGTTGCCGATCTCGCTTCCGGTCGTTCTGACGGGCACGATTCTCGCTGCCGGAAGGGTGTTCGGCGAAGCAGCCGCGCTGTTGTTCACCGCAGGGATGAGCTCCCCGCGGCTCGACTTCACGGATTGGAATCCGTTCAGCCCGTTCTCGCCGCTGAATCCGTTCCGACCGGCCGAGACGCTTGCCGTACACATCTGGAAGATCAATTCCGAAGGCTTGGCGCCGGATGCCGCGGAGATTGCGGCCGGAGCGTCCGCCGTGCTCGTCATTACGGTTCTGCTATTCAACTTTGGCGCGAGATGGCTCGGACGTTACATGTACCGCAAATTTACCGCAATCAAATAAGGGGGTTATCGCATGGAATCCATCGGATTGTCTGCCAAAGACTTGACCGTTGCTTACGGCGATAGGCCTGCCGTCAAGAATATATCGCTCGATTTCGCCGCGAAACAAGTAACGGCGCTAATCGGACCATCCGGCTGCGGGAAATCGACTTTCTTGCGAAGCTTGAACCGGATGAACGATCTTATCCCGAATTGCACGGTGACAGGAGAAATATGGATTAGGGATCAGAACATTAACAGTCCGACGACGGACGTCGTATCGTTACGTCAGAAAATCGGCATGGTCTGGCAACGTCCCAATCCTTTTCATAAATCGATCTACGAGAACATTGCCTTCGGGCCTCGTTATCACGGAGTCAAGAAGAAGAGCGAACTGGACCAGATCGTCGAACAGTCTTTAAGGAAAGCCGCCTTATGGGAAGAAACGAAAGACAGGCTTCACAATTCGGCGCTGGCGCTCTCGGGCGGTCAGCAGCAACGGTTGTGCATCGCTCGTTCGATCGCCGTTAAGCCCGATATCATCCTGATGGATGAGCCGGCTTCCGCGCTCGATCCCGTGTCGACCTCCAAAATCGAGGAACTGATCGCAGAGCTGAAGGAAGATTATTGCATCATTATCGTGACCCACAACATGCATCAAGCGGCACGGGTATCCGAGAAAACGGCGTTTTTCTTAACGGGCTCGGTCGTGGAATACGATCTGACCCACAACATTTTTACCAATCCGCAAAAACCTGAGACTAGCGACTACATCACTGGGCGGTTCGGATAATAACTGGCACTTAATTCAGAAAAGGGAGAATGGTCCATGAACTCCATTATCGAAATCAATGATTTGGATTTGTTTTACGGAGATTTCCACGCGTTGAAGCATGTCAATATGGAGATTCCGGAGAAAGCCATTACGGCGTTCATCGGTCCTTCCGGTTGCGGAAAATCCACGCTGCTCCGAACGTTTAACCGGATGAACGACATGATTGCCGGCACGAGAATCGAAGGTTCGGTCGAGATAGCGGGTACCGACATTTACTCCGACGAAGTCGATGTGGAGACGCTTCGCAAACGCGTGGGCATGGTGTTCCAACAGCCGAACCCTTTTCCGAAATCGATCTATGACAACATCGCCTACGGTCCGCGTTTACACGGGATTACCGACCGCAAGAAGCTGGATGAAATCGTGGAAACGAGCCTCCGCTCGGCGGCTCTCTGGAATGAGGTAAAGGATCATCTGAAGCGTTCCGCATTCAGCATTTCCGGCGGACAACAGCAGCGTCTGTGCATTGCGCGCGCATTAGCGGTAGAGCCGGACATCTTGCTCATGGACGAGGCCACTTCGGCCCTCGATCCGATCTCCACGTTGAAGATCGAAGAACTGGCACAAGAGCTGAAGGATCGTTACACGATCGTCATGGTTACGCACAACATGCATCAGGCCGCTCGGGTATCGCAACAAACCGTCTTCTTCCTGAACGGGGAAGTCGTAGAATATTCGGAGACGGAGCGTTTATTCTCCAATCCGACTGACCAACGCACGGAAGATTACATTAGTGGACGGTTCGGTTGATTCCGAGAGAGGATGGATAGGGATGATGATGGTTAAACGGCTGGAGTTCGATCATGGACTGGAAGAAATGACACAATTGCTTATCGAGATGGGAAATCGCGTCGAGAAGGCGCTTATCGAATCGATGGAAGCGCTGAAGAAGGGCGACGTCGAGACGGGGAAACGCATCGTGAAATCGGATTCCGAGCTGAATCAAATGGAAGAGAAGATCAGCGAGATCGGCGCGAAGCTGATCGCTACGCAACAGCCGGTCGCGAAGGATCTGCGCCGTATTCTGATCGCGTTCAAAATTTCTTCCGATTTGGAGCGGATGGGCGACCTGTCCGTCGATATCGCTAAAGCAGTTATCCGATTGGACGGCCAACCGTTGATCAAGCCTCTGCTCGATTTGCCGAGAATGGCAGAGCTTGTTGCGGTCATGATCAAAGAATCGTTGCAATCCTACGTCGACGAGAACGTCGATCTCGCTTACAAGAGCGCGAAGGACGACGACCAAGTCGACGCGTTATATTCGCAAATCATCCGCGAGCTGTTCTCGCTCATGGTCGAGAATCCAAAGACGGTCAGCCAAGCGATGCTGCTTAGCTTCGTAGGCCGCTACATCGAGCGGATCGCCGACCATGCGACGAACATTGCCGAGAGCGTCGTCTATCTGATGACGGGCAAACGTCCGGATTTGAACCAGTAATTGTGTTGGCGTGACGGTTTGCGTGATAAACCTGCAATTTTCGATTATGTTATGGTTATTGAATCGATGGCGAGTGAAGCATACCGCGTTTTCCCTTGATGGGAGATCGCGGTTTTTTGTTGTTTTCCGCCGAAACAGCCTCGCTTGAAGCACGAAGGCCAAAAAAGTGCCTTCATAGCGCCGAAACAGCCTCGCCTGAAGCATGAAGGCCAAATGGAGTTACTCATTGCCGAATCCCATGGAGTTCGCGTGCGCAAATACTCGCTTGGACCTAGAGCACCGACTTGGATTTAGAATAGCGGTTCCCCATCACCTTATTGGGTGGATCGTGAACAATAGTTTTGCGATAACGTGATGGCATAACGCTATTTGCTTCTGAATGCTATTTTCGTAGCCTCTGCGAGTGAATAACGTTATCGCATCACCTTATTGCATGTCGATGACTCGTTGTGCATGGAAATAAGGTAATGGGATCACCTTATGGGATCCCTACGGTGACAGAAGAGGCGGACAGCGGGAGATCGGAGTTGGCATGCAACAGCGATCATGCAAATAGAGTCTTGAAACGAATTGAATTCATGGAGAAGTAGCGGTTTTACATTCAGGCAACAAAAGTAAACGGTCACGAAAACACTGTCATGGTACGGTGATAGTATAGAACGATCTTTCCCAGGTATGGAATCCACAATCGTCGGTTGGGGGCATACGAATATGAATTTGATGAGCGGATGGATAAATCCAGAGTTAGTCGCGGCGCTGCGAACGGGAAAACGAGCTGCCGGCGATGAACGGAATAGCACGCAGGATGTTGAACAAAATGGCATGCAGAATGGCGAACGGAATAGCACGCTGACTGGCGAACTAAATGGGACCCTGCATAGTCATGGGCTATTCATCGTGCGCTGGGAAGGCGGACAAATCCTGTCCAACCAGACACAACAGACCCAATCGAATCAATCACATTCGAATCAAGCTCGTTCCGACCAAGGCCAGGCGATCATTCCTTTGCGGATTCGTCGTCTGCTGAAAGCCGTTTCTCTTCGATTCGCTAAGCTGTCCGATTCGGTTCTGTACTGGACGATGTCCGGCACAAGCTTGATCCTAACGGTATCCTTTGCTTCCGATAAGCAGGGTAGCTCCGCCGCCCCCGAAGAGGTTCCGGAGATTGCCGCGGGCCGGATGGCTTTTCTGCTGCGCGACACGATGATCCGTGTATTCACCGACTTCCGCTATTCTCGAAGATTAGAGAATGGAAGCAGCCTTCGTTACGGCTTCGGCTGGATCGACAATTCCTCCAATGGGGAAAACAGCGCGGGGATAACGACATCATGGGATGAAGCGATACTAGCGGCCTATGAAGCGGCTTGGCAACGCATGTTTTTCGCCGGTAACCCTATAAGGCTGCCGCTGTCAGAATATCCGACCCTAACGGTAGATTTCGATTTCAAAGTCAATTATTTGCCGATTGTCTCGTTGTTGGACGGATCGCTATACGGCTTTGAGGCGATCCCCGTAAAAGCTCATAGCGGAGCAAGAATCAATCTGAGCGAATTTTACGAGAATGCGGATCAAGCGGGGCAACTTTTCGAAGTGGATCGGCGTTTTCGCGAGGCTGCCATTAGAGGCTTTCCTTCCAGGAATGGCGACGTGAAGCTGTTTCTTCCCGTTCCTGCCAAAATTATTTTCGATCCAAGGCTCTATCCGGGAAGTACCTTGAGGAGAATCGAAGCGGCCAACTTAAGGCCGGAGCATGTCGTGCTGATGATGGTCGGAGGGGACGGCGAGCATGGAGTAACGATGAAAGCTGCGCTTAGCCATTATCGGAATCAAGGCTTTCGAATCGCTCTGTCCGGCATAACGCCTAGCTTCGATTCGTTACGCCGGATGATGGACATGCATCCGGATTACGCGCAGATGAACGTAGGCTGGGTGAGCGGCAAGGGGTTTGATCCCGTCGAAGAAAGCATGCTTCAAGGGGTTATTTCCTTGACCCGCAAAGAACAGATCGTCCTGATAGCGAACGGATTAGACCAAGAAGAGCTGCTACCGGCGCTTGTCGCGAGCGGTATGAATTACGTGCAAGGCAAATGGCTCGATCGTGGAGTCGAAGACCGGATGGTACTCGCACCGGATATTCAGACTCGAATACGCTCGGAAGTGAACAGACGTTATCAAGGAGCTACCGGCACTTTGACGGAATTGGTTGAGCCGGTTAAGACCATGAATAGAGAGACACCCGTTTCCGAAGTTTCCCGACACTTCGAACTTCATCGGGAAGGTCAAGGAATCGTTATCGCGGATAACGGCAAACCAATCGGGTTATTAATGAAGGAAAAGCTGCATCAATTGCTGTCGGGCCAATTCGGATTACCGCTCTATTGGAATCGTTCGGTCGGTAAAATCATGGACACCCATCCCATGATCGTCGAGGAATCGATTACCGTCGACCAAGCTTCGCAGATGGCAATGGCACGCGAACCGGACAAACTGTATGATGCGGTCATTGTCACACGAGACGGCCTCGTATCCGGCATAACTTCGATACGGTCCATGTTGGAATGGATAACGCAATCTCGCATGGCCGATGCGCAATGGGCAAATCCGCTATCCGGATTGCCGGGCAATGAACCGATTCGCCGGGAGCTGATTCGCAGACTCGGGGAGGGACGCCCGTTTGCGGTGCTCTATGCGGATTTGGATCATTTTAAGTGGTATAACGATCAGTACGGTTTTCATAAGGGAGACGATGTCCTAAGATTTACGGGCGAAACCTTACTGGAAACAATAAGAGCTCAGACAAAAGCGGATTGCTTCGTCGGGCATATCGGCGGGGATGATTTTATCGTTATTTCTTCCGGATCGGATCTCGAAGAGATGGCAAGAGAGGTTATTCATCGGTTTGAAAAAGGAATCGGCGCATTTACCGGGAAACATACCGGCCCGGTTCTCGACCGTGCAGGTCGCCCGCTGGAAGCTGCGGGACTCTCGATCTCCCTATCCTTGCTCCTATGCCAGTCGAGTTCAGGCTGGACACCCGAAGCTTTGTCCGAGAGGGCAGCCTTGCTTAAGAAGAAAGCCAAGCAACTTAACGGCAATGCATTGGTATGGGAATCCATCGCGGAAAATGTCGAATTTCAGCCCGTCGTCGCGGATTTAACCGCACATTAACAAAGTGCCGTTCGTGTCTTTACATAACTTTGGTAAATTTAGATTCTTAGAAGTTCATTGGAAGATGGTGATATAGGGCATGAAGTCATCTTGGTTCGGCTTGGAGCTATTGATCGAGAAAATCGAACATCATCACAATATAGGTATCATAGGTATTGATTTATCCGAATGGAGAAATGGATTCTGGACGGAGCTCTGGGAAGAAAGTTTTCAATGGTCCAGTTGGCTTTCCTTATCTATGGGCCGCAACGATCTATGGTTCGGAGACGAGGTTGCGGGTCATCTCTGGTTGTATGCGGAATTGCCGGGTTCCCTTGCCGAGGAAGAGAACGAATCCTATTTGCGCGGACTCGCAAAACGGGTCAAGGAAGCGATTATCGCCCATTCCGGCTTAACGGGCAAATCTTTCGCCCAATCTCCCAGATATCGGGAGAGAGGGATCGGATATGCCGCTCTAGGGGACTGGAAACAAGGCCAAATCGGGCAAATTAAAGATGTCGTCTATCAAGGTATCCTTAAAGCGACGGCACAGATAAGAGACTCCCTCATCGATCAGACCGATTGGGAGCTGCGCCAGGAGCTGGATCGTCTATTATCGGAAAGCAGCATTAGAAGCGTATACCAACCGATCATGAGGCTTGGGGATGGCAGAGTTTTCGGTTATGAAGCACTTACGAGATGTCCGGAAGGCAGCTTGTTCGATGGCCCACTCTCGCTCTTCCAATTCGCGGAGCGGAACAATATGGCTTTTGCGTTGGACCGATTGGCCAGAGAGAAAGCGATTCGACATTGCCCGACTTTGGGAACGATCCAGAAAATTTTCATCAACGTCACGATGGGGATTATTAACGATCCTCATTTCGTTTCCGGCCAAACGGTAAGATGGCTTAACGAGCGCGGATTATTTCCGGGCCAAGTCGTCTTCGAGCTAACGGAACGAAGCTCGATCGATGACTTCGAAGCCGCCAAGAAAATATTGGGGCATTACCGTAGGCAAGGATATGAGATTGCGATAGACGACGCGGGAGCTGGATATTCTTCCTTGCAGTCCATCGTGGAATTAAGTCCGGATTACATCAAAGTCGATCGCTCGCTCATTCGCATGGCCGACAAGGATGAGATGAAGAAGCATATGTTGAGAACGTTCGTCCGCTTTGCCAAGAAGATGAATATCAAAACGGTTGCGGAAGGGATCGAAAGGCCCGAGGAATTGCGGCTTCTGCGAGCGATGGGATTCGATTTCGCGCAAGGTTATTTAATCGGCAGGCCAAGCGAATATCCAACGGAGACGATCATGGGAGCTTTCCCCAAAGCCTAACGGCTTAGGGGAGGCTCCTTTCTCTGTTTGGCTCGAAGGCAGCTACGGGGTGCGGCACTATTGGCAGTATGTTATGATAATCTTACGAATAATGTCGGTGAGGTGGACGCTAGGTCATGAGCAATGGAATGGACAAGCTGGTTTTAATCGACGGCAACAGCATCATCAATCGCGCTTTTTACGCGATACCGCCTTTGACGAGCAGCAACGGGCTTCATACGAATGCGGTGCTTGGCTTTACGACGATGCTGCTTAAGGTGTTGGAGGAAGAAAAGCCGAGCCACGTGCTGGTCGCTTTCGATGCGGGGAAGGTCACGTTCCGACATGAAGGGTATTCGGAATATAAGGGTGGCCGCCAGAAAACGCCTCCCGAACTATCGGAGCAGTTTCCGTTGCTGAAGGAGCTTCTTCAAGCCTTCTCGATCTCGCAGTTCGAGCTTGCAGGCTATGAAGCGGACGATATTATCGGAACGATGGCCAAGCTTGCGGAAGAGCAAGGCAAATCCGCCATCGTCGTATCCGGAGATAAAGATATGCTGCAGCTGACAACGGAGCAAGTGAGCGTGTGGATTACGCGCAAAGGGGTCAGCGAGGTTGAGAAATATACGCCAGGCGCAATCGGGGAGAAGTACGGCTTAACTCCCGCGCAAATCATCGATCTCAAAGGCTTAATGGGAGACGCTAGCGATAATATTCCCGGCGTCCCCGGTGTCGGAGAGAAGACGGCGCTTAAGCTGTTGCATGAATACGGCACGGTCGAGAAAGTATTGGAGAACGTCGAAGAGATCAAAGGCAAGCTGCGCGACAATATTGAAGCTCATAAGGACGACGCTAGAATGAGCAAGCAGCTGGCAACGATTTTCCGCGAGGTTCCGCTTGATTATGAGCTGGAAGACGTCGCATGGAAAGGCTACGATTCCTCCGTGTTAGCAGGAGCGATGCGGAAGCTGGAATTCAAGAACCTCGTCGAGAGGTTGAATTTGAGCGGCGCGGACGAGGCTTCTGAAGAGGAGAATGCGTTAACGGCGTCCCAGTATGAGGTTATTACAGTAGAAACGGCCGGATGGGACGGTCTATATCGTGTGTTAAACCGTGCCGAAGCGGTACTCGTCGAGTCTTTCGGAGACAATCCGCATCATGCGCAAGGAATCGGAATCTCGATCGTTGAAGGTTCCCAATGTTATTCGGTTCCTTATTCTTTACTATCTTCGCCTGAAGCAGCAACCCTCAGAGCATGGCTCGAAGATGCTGAGGCGCCGAAAATCAGTTATGACTTGCATCGCGTGGAGCTTGTATTGGCGGATTCAGGTATAGCTCTCAAGGGCCAAGCCTTCGATGTGCAACTCGCGGCTTATTTGCTCGATCCTACCGAAGCGGATCCGTCTCTCCATGGCTTGCTGCATCGTAACGGGTTGGCTCCCATTCCCTCGGACGAAGCCGTGTACGGCAAGGGCGCCAAATGGCGCATTCCCGACGGGGACTCGCTGGCCAAGCATCTCGCAGCCAAAGCCGATGCGGTGCGCAGGCTCAAGCCGTTTCTTGCGGAGAAGCTTGAGCAGTTAGGGATGAACCGCCTCTATTACGAGCTCGAACAGCCCTTATCCAGCGTGCTTGCCGGTATGGAAAAGCAAGGAATAACGGTTAAGGCAGAAGCGTTGCAAGAATTAGGGACGGAGTTCCAACGCCGAATCGAAGAGATGACGAAGGCGATATTCGATTCGGCCGGCTTCGAGTTTAATATTGGCTCTACTAAGCAACTGGGCGAAGTGTTATTCGAAAGGCTCGGCCTTCCTGTCGTTAAGAAGACGAAGACAGGCTATTCGACCGATGCGGAAGTACTCGAGAAGCTCGAACCGCATCATGAGATTGTTCGTCTAATTTTGCACTATCGCCAGCTAACGAAGCTTCAATCGACCTACATCGAAGGCCTGCTTAAGGAAATTCGCCCGGCTAGCGGTAAAATCCATACGTTCTACAAACAAACGATAGCGGCGACGGGCAGGCTGTCGAGCCAATTCCCCAACTTGCAAAACATACCGATTCGGATGGAAGAAGGGCGGCAAATCCGCAAAGCTTTCGTACCGTCGGAGCCGGGGTGGTCGATTCTGGCGGCCGACTATTCTCAGATTGAATTGCGGGTTTTGGCCCATATTTCCGGAGATGACGGGCTTAAGGAAGCGTTCCTGAAGAAGATGGATATTCACACGAAGACAGCGATGGACGTCTTCGGCGTTCAAGCCGACCAAGTGGATAGCAATATGCGTCGGCAAGCGAAGGCCGTCAACTTCGGAATCGTGTACGGAATAAGCGATTGGGGACTTTCTCAGAACTTGAATATCACCCGTGGAGAGGCCGCAGATTTTATCGAGCAATATTTCCTGGCCTTCCCGGGAGTTCGCAAATATATGGTGGATATCGTGGAACAAGCGAGAAAAGACGGCTATGTGACGACGTTGTTGGATCGTCGCCGTTATTTGCCGGAAATTCGCCATTCCAACTTCAACTTACGGTCTTTCGCGGAACGGACGGCGATGAATACGCCGATCCAAGGAACCGCGGCGGATATTATCAAGCTGGCGATGATGCGCATGAGCGAAGCGCTTCAGGAACGCGGATTGCGTAGCCGCATGCTACTACAGGTACACGATGAATTGGTATTCGAGGTGCCGGAAGACGAGATGGAAATCATGAAGGAATTAGTACCGGAAGTGATGAGCACTGCGCTTCAATTGGACGTTCCTTTATTAGCCGAGGTTAGCAGCGGCAGCAATTGGTACGAAGCGAAATAAAGGAGGGGATCTTCGATGCCGGAATTGCCAGAGGTGGAAACCGTCCGCCGAACATTAAACCAACTCATCGTCGGCAAAACCATCGAGAAGGTTACGGTGAACCTCCCGCGCATACTGCAGAAGCCGGATGATCCGCTTCTGTTCGCCGCAGAGCTGGAAGGTAGAACGTTCCAATCCGTGGAGCGAAGAGGCAAGTTTCTGAGGCTCATTCTAGATGGTCTCGTACTTGTGTCCCACCTTCGGATGGAGGGACGTTATGGCCTATACGATAAGGATGAGCCGCCGGAACTGCATACGCATGTCATTTTTCACTTCACGGATGGAACGGAATTGCGTTATAAGGATGTGCGGCAGTTCGGAACGATGCATCTCTTCTTCCCTGGAGATGAATTACAAGCTCCGCCGTTGAATAAACTGGGAGTGGAGCCGTTGGACGAAGGCTTCACGTTGGATGCGTTCCGGCGCGCGCTTGGCAAGCGGTCGACGAAAATCAAACCGCTGCTGCTCAATCAGGAAGTCGTTGTAGGCTTGGGCAACATCTATGTGGATGAAGCGCTGCACACGGCGGGCATTCATCCGGAGAAGCCTTGGTGCGAACTGAAGCCGAAGGAACAAGAGCTTCTTCATAAGGCCATCGTGGATACTTTATCGTCGGCGGTTGAAGCAGGAGGCTCCTCTATCAAGTCCTACGTGAACGGTCAGGGCGAGATGGGATTGTTCCAGCATAGCTTGAAGGCGTATGGCAGAACGGGCGAGCCGTGCGGCACGTGCGGATCTCCGATAGAGAAGTCGGTCGTCGGCGGCAGAGGCACTCATATTTGTCCAAAGTGCCAGAAGCTGCCTCGAACGGGGAGTCAAGCTAAAGAGCTTTCAACAGCGACCAAACCGCGTCGCAATGCCGTTAAACGCCGATTAGACGGCGAGGAGAAATAGGCATTCGCACATTAAAATTGTTTTGAGCGGGGCAATCAAATCTTCTCTTGCATAGGATGAACAGAACCTGGCTCCGGAAACGGAGATTCGGGTAAGCATCCATGCAGGGGGAAATTCGTGATGATGGCACCTGTCGCTTCGCTTATCTTGTTGTCTTTCGCCGTTAGCCTCGACGGATTCGGAGTCGGCATCACTTACGGGGTTAGGAAAATCAAAATTCCGATCTCTTCCATTCTGATCATCTCGGCCTGTTCAGGACTGATCATTCTGTTGGCGATGATGGCCGGAGTAGCCATGTCGGCCTGGATGTCGCCTCACGGGGCTTCGGCGGTAGGCGCGATTATTCTTATCGGAATCGGATTAGTTGCATTAATCCAGTTCATTCGCAATCGTAATTACGAGGCGGATGATCAGAACATTCAAGCAGATAGCAACGGTATAATGAACGAAACGGCAAAGGTCCTCCCCGAGGGGCCCGTTCTCAAATTGGAGCTTAAATTGTTCGGCTTCATTATTCAAATTTTGCGCACTCCATCTGCGGCAGATATGGACCGTTCGGGCACGATAAGTGCCGGAGAAGCCTTTTTCTTGGGAACCGCGTTATCCCTCGATGCATTCGGAGCGGGAATCGGAGCCGCGTTAGTCGGTTATCCGCCTGTTCTGACCGCAGTCCTGATCGCGACTGCAAGCGGCCTGTTCCTCTCGCTCGGAACGCGAGTCGGCTTCGTCGTATCGGGGTGGCGATGGGTAAGACCGCTGTCGATGTTGCCTGGTATCATTCTTATCGCCATGGGAATATTCAAGCTATGGATCTAAAAGGATAATTTATACTTAAAGGAAGAAAAATGATGAACATCGGATTAACGGGTGGCATCGCCACCGGCAAAAGTACGGTCGCCAGAAGCCTTACGGAGCGCGGAGCGATACTGATTGATTTGGACGGAATAGCCCGGGAGGTCGTTGAGCCCGGGCAGCCTTCTTTGCTCGCGATTGCGCAGCGGTTCGGACAAGCCGTCCTGCAAGCGGATGGGACGCTTGACCGGAAGAAGCTGGGCGCGATCGTCTTTACAGATCCAGTGGAACGTAAAGCACTGGAGGCGATTACCCATCCGGCTATCCGGGCGGTAATGAAGGAGCGGATGGCTTATCATGAAAATCATACCCCGCGTAAGCTCGTTGTCGTGGACGTTCCACTGCTGTACGAATCGGAGTTGGAGTCTTATTTTGAACAAATCATGGTCGTTTACGTTCCTCGAGAGCAACAACTGCAACGGCTGATGGAACGGGACAAGCTTACTTCCGAGGAAGCTTTGAAGCGGCTGAATGCGCAGATGAACATTGAGGATAAGAAGCTGAGGGCAAATATCTTGATTGATAATAGCGGCAGTTTCGCGGAAACCGAGGCGCAAATCGATCGCTTTTGGCGGGAAAAGAGGCTCGGATGAAGAAAAGCGCAAAACGAAAGGGAGTTGCCTTCCTTCTGGTTTTTTCCATTCTTATTGTTTGTCTAGGCTCACTGTTAGGCGTGCTGTTCTTTCAATCAGATAAGTTTGATCGATGGATCTATCCGATCTCGTATACGGAAGAGATCAAACGCAACGCCGCGATCTATAAACTAGATCCTCTGCTTATTGCAGCGATCATAAGAGTGGAATCTAACTACAAGTTGAATGCGGTTTCCCCTAAGGGAGCAGTCGGTATTATGCAGATTATGCCAGAGACCGCGGCTTGGATTTTGAAGCAGGGTGATTTCGGAGAAATTACGGTGAAAGCCGCAGGTAACGAAGCTCACGCGGGTATCGCTCTCGGCTCATGGTATGTAAAGGAACTTAATCGCCAATTTGAAGGCAATCTGATCCTTTCGCTCGCCGCTTACAATGCTGGCCCAGGGAAAGTGCGACAGTGGCTGGATAAAGGGGTTTGGGACGGGGATGAGAAAACGATTAGAGATATTCCATACGGAGAGACTAGACATTACGTGCAACGTGTGATGTATTATTATAAGAAGTATCAGAAAGTGTACGAGACGTTATAGATAGGAAGAAGAGGAAGCCCTGAAGCTATTCGCTTCAAAGCTTCCCGGTATTAAGTGCCTTCGGTTGTTGATCTCATCACTTATTTACCTGCCAGTTGTTGCTCGGCGATTTGCACCAAGCGGCGGGTGATGTTACCCCCGATTGAACCGTTGTCTTTCGTTGTCATATTTCCCTGATATCCATCTTGTGGGATGGCAATACCAAGCTCTTGTGCGGCTTCGTATTTCAGTTGGTTCAATCCTGCAGTTGCTTGGGGGACGAGCAATGTATTGCTGCTGCTGTTTTGTCCGTTAGCCATTGTTGTTCACCTCCTTGCGGTTGGTAACTGTATTATGTGCTTTATTTTTCTGTTCATGTAAGGGAAGGGTTGGAAATAAAAAAATAATGCTGAGGAGGCGGAATCGCCGTTATGAAATGCCCTTATTGTGATTACAGCGGGACGAAGGTGCTGGATTCGCGTCCGGCCAACGACAACAAATCAATCCGCCGCCGTCGGGAGTGCGAGAAATGCAGCCGTCGGTTTACGACATTCGAGACCGTTGAGGAAACCCCGTTAATCGTCATTAAGAAGGATGGAAGCCGCGAGGAGTTCAGCCGGGATAAAGTGCTTCGCGGGCTGTTGCGCGCTTGCGAGAAGCGTCCTGTATCCGTCGGTCAGCTGGAAATCATCGTCTCGAACGTCGAGCGCGAGCTTCGCAATACGGCTCATGCCGAAGTGGAAAGCCGAATTATTGGGGAGCTGCTCATGGAACATATCTATTCGGTCGATGAGGTTGCGTACGTGCGTTTCGCGTCGGTGTACCGTCAGTTTAAGGACATCAACATGTTCCTTAAAGAGCTCAATACGTTGATGAGCAAGCATGGCATTTGAATTTGAATTTTTTTTGATTTAACGCGGCTGGGCCGCGTTAAAATGACTCATAAGGCGATTTCCGCAGATTTAGCACGGCTGTGGCGTGTTAAATGCGGAAAAAAGCGTGATTCGCGGAATTAACACGACTAGGTCGCGCTAAATGGGTTGGAGTGGCTTCAAAATTCGCTGTTGAGAAAAAATGGCGCAATAACCCGTTGACAGCAACTTAATCTCTGTGATAAACTCTATTTTGTCGCCATTTATGGGCCCTTAGCTCAGCTGGGAGAGCGCTTCGCTGGCAGCGAAGAGGTCAGCGGTTCGATCCCGCTAGGGTCCACCAAATTAAACATTCAAGCAACCCTTCGGGGTTGCTTTATTAATTGGTGGCATGGCCGAGATCGAACCAAGCTGGGGCGTTCCGCACGGACGGAACGAAGTAAGGAGTACGGCATTGAAATTTACCGCTATGAACGTCATCGTCGAATTTACTTCTTCAGTAAGGTTAATCGGAATTTCAATATCCCGCTAGGGTCCACCATACTTAACCATCCTAACGGCAGAGATGCCGTTTTTTTATTTTTTGCATGTGCAACTAGACCTCGGGGGAAGATCAAAATGACAATAAATAAAAAGTACGAATTTATACTGTTTACCTTGTTGATGGCACTCGGCATGTCCTGTATTATTTCTTTCACGATGAGCGTAATCAATATCGGGTTCCACACGATGTTTATTGAAAAGTGGCTTGTAACGTGGAGGAATTCATTTGCGATCGCATTCCCTGCAGCTTATTTGTTACCTAAAGGCATAAGGAAATTATTTAAAAAAATTAGGTTTGTATGACTACATTAATTGAATAAAATTTAGTATGGTGCATGAGCTCAGACGGCAGAGCGGGACGCTGGCAGAGATGAGGTCAGCGGTCGATCAAGCTAGGTCCACCCAATTAAAAAAGCAACCCCTCGGGGTTGCTTTTTTAATTGATGGCCTAGTGGAGATCGAACCAAACTGGGTCGTTCGCGCGGTTGGGAGATTATTACAAATGCGAGCCTCCGCTTGCATCAATGAATTGTCCGGTAATCCTCTATAAGAATATTCTGGAACTAATGGAGGTCTGGTGGTAATATCGGTTTAATACGATATCCGGTATGAAGCTGACCGATTATTTTCATAGATAACAAAGGAGAAATAATGAACAATCCGATACATATTCTCGTTGCCGAGGACGATAATGACATCAGTCGATTGCTGTGCAGCATTATTAAGAAAAGCGGATATATTCCTCAGCCCGCCTACTCCGGAACGGAGGCGCTTCTCTACCTGGAGCAGCGCCAATGGAGTATGTTGCTTCTCGATCTGATGCTGCCGGGAATGACAGGAGAAGAGCTTCTCAATCGGATAGACAGACGTGACGATATCCCGGTTATTATCATTTCGGCCAAAGGGGAGCCGAAGACCAAAGTGTCTGTCCTGCGCGGAGGAGCGGACGATTTCATTACGAAACCATTCGATGTTGAGGAAGTATCTGCGCGAATCGATTCCCAACTTCGCATGTATGCGCGAATCGCGCAACCGGCTTTGCCTAGTGTGCTGCAGCATAAGGGGCTTGTACTTGATCGAGACGCCATGACGGTTACAGCAGATGGGGCTAAATTGACTCTCACCGCTCGAGAATTTGAGATTCTTTCGTTGCTATTGTCGACACCGAAGAAGGTATTCACGAAATCCAATCTGTACGAAAGCGTTTGGCAGGAGCCATTCTATGGCGACGACAACATCATCAATGTTCATATGAGCAATTTGCGAAGCAAGCTGTCAAAGGCTGCTCCGGGAAGCGATTTTATAGAGACGGTATGGGGCATGGGCTATCGGCTAAAGCCTTAAGACATTCTTAAGTTTTGGCTTTAGTTCTACTTATGTTCTGGTTTCTATACTTGGTCTATCACATAAAGGAGGCCATGAAAATTGCAGGAGTATGTATTAAAAACAAATCAGCTATCCAAAAAGTTTAAGGGCCATAGAGCGCTGGACAAAGTTAATTTGTCCATTCGCAGAGGCTCGATTTATGGATTCATTGGGCAGAACGGAGCGGGAAAATCAACGTTGATCCGCCTTGTGACGGGACTTGCCTTTCCGACCGAGGGATCGATTGAGCTGTTCGGCACCAGCGAAGAGCAGGCGTTAATCCAGGCTCGCAAACGAATCGGCTCTAGTATCGAGAGCCCTGCCCTGTTTCCTCACATGACCGCCAGCGAGAATCTGGAAGCGAACCGGATTCTACGAGGTATTCCCGGCAAAGATTGCGTTCCCAGAATGCTGAAGCAGGTTGGGCTAGAAGAAACCGGCAAGAAAAAAGCGAAAAATTTTTCACTAGGAATGAAGCAGAGGCTAGGTCTGGCGATCGCCTTGCTGGGCGATCCGGAATTCCTGATTCTGGACGAGCCGACAAATGGATTGGATCCGATGGGCGTTATTGAAATGCGGGAGCTGCTCAAGAAATTAAATCGGGAGTCGGGCATTACGATCCTAATCTCAAGCCATATACTTAGCGAGTTGCATTTGATGGCAAGTCATTATGGCATTATCGATCGCGGTCGGCTACTGGAGCAGCTCACTGCCAAAGAGTTGGACGAAAAATGCCGGCAGTATGTGTATATTAAAGTGAATGATCCGGGCATGGCAACAGCCGTTATTCAGAATGAGCTGGGCACAACTGATTTCGAAGTGATGCAGGATGGAGGCATCAAATTGTATAACCGTATTGAGCAGCCAAGTAAAATTTCTTCTGCGCTGTTCTCTGCGGGATTGGAGGTTGAGAAGTTCACATCTATGAGCGAAGACTTGGAGAGTTACTTCACGAAGCGGATTGGAGGTAATCCGCATGTATAATCTGATTGCAGTCGAGTTTTTTAAGCTCCGTAAGAACAGATCGTTCTGGACGTTGCTGATCGCGCTTGCCGCAATCTCGCTTGTTTATCCCTTAATGTATTATTTTGATCACCAGTCCAGTGGAGAGCCGCAATTCACGGGAGCCGAATTTCTGGGCACCTTTATTGCAAGCAATACCTACGCTATCAAATTCGGTGTAGCAGTGTTGGCCGGATTCTTCATTTCCAACGAGTATGCTACAGGTATCATGAAAACGATCGCTTCGTCGGGCAACACAAGAGGGCGACTGTATGTGGCAAAACTAACCGGATTCGCAGTCGGAGTCATGTTGGTTTCTCTCGTTTTTCCTATCGTCAGTACGGTGGAAGTCACGCTGCTTTCAGGCTTTGGTCATTTGCCGGAGGGAAGTACTGAGTTTTTCATACCTAGAGTGCTTGGGCTGACGCTATTGTATACGGCGGCCTACGCAGCCATCGGGGCGCTGATTGCTGTAATCCTAACTGACAGCGGAAAAACGATCGGGTTTTCGATGATTTTCTTACTGATGGTCGATATAGTTTTGGCTGGCATAGGTTCGAAAGTCGAATTCTTTGGTAAGGTGTACGATTATTCCATCTTTAAACTGATTGGGGATATCGGCAAACCCAGCATCGATAGCGGAGATTTGCCCGCGCTCCTGCTTGTGCCGTTGCTGACAATTGCCTTATGTGCTATGCTCGGTATTTTTGTGTTCCGCCGAAAGGATATTAAATAATAGATGGGAGTGGGGAGATTGTTGCTTATCCTGACGATCTTATCGATGGCGGCAGCAGCTCTCCTGCTTGTCCATCTACTGATGCTAAGGCGAGAGTTAGGACGGATGACGGAGCAATTGCGAAGCTACAACGAAGGAGTAACTGGTAAAAAAATCGATGTCGCTCTATTCGACCTGAAGCTCGAAGCGCTTGCTGGGCAAATCAATCGTCAGTCTCATTTAATAGTCGAAGCAGGAGCACAAAGAAAACAAATCGAAAACGAATTTCGGCAGGCGGCCGTGAACATTTCCCATGATATCCGTACTCCGCTAACCTCTATTCTCGGCTATATCCAACTGTTGGAGGCGGAGACCATAACGCCTGAAGAGAAACTCGAGTACGTCAATATCGTTAAAAATCGGACCAAACGCTTGCAGGCGTTGTTAAACGATTTTTTTGAGCTTTCCGTGATCGAATCTCTGGATTATCCCCTTAAAACTGAAAGGCTTGGGTTGACCGCCATGATCTCCGACATTTTGGTCGAATTTTACGATTCGTTCAACGAACGCGGCATCATGCCTGACATACGCCTACCGGAGGAAAATTTGTCCATATACGCCGACGAATCAGCTGTGCGGAGAGTGGTTGAAAACTTGCTTGTCAACACGGTGAAGTATGCGGCCGGTCAAGTGGAAATTTGGTTAGAACGGCAGCGGGAGACAGTAGAATTGACGATTATTAACGATGCGAAGGAATTAGTGGGAAGCGATGTTAACCTCTTGTTTGATCGGTTCTACACTGCAGACCGTGCCCGATCCGCCCAAACATCTGGGCTTGGCCTTCCTATCGCGAAAAGTCTGATGAACAACATGGGCGGTACGTTGACGGCCGAACTGCGCGGTGAAAAGTTGATGCTCGTCTGCCGCTGGAAAAAGTAACAAAGGCCATTTCGAAATGGATGAAGTGCTCCAGCCACGGCTCCGGTAATCGAACCAAGTTAAAGCAACCTCTCGAGGTTGCTTTTATTAATTGGTGGCCTCAGAAGTTAAACTGATAGGAACTGAATTTTGTGATATCGTTATTAGTGAACGGCTAAGCCTTTTATTCGGAGCAAATGGGTTAAATACTGTATCTTGCAAACGGAGCTGGAAGAAATGCTTTTTTACTTTTTTGCCTTACTGTCGGCTGCTGTCGTTATTTTGTTTAATGACATCCGAAATGAGACTAACCGTTGGGCGACCTTCTTTTTGTGCTGTGCTGCCATCGGCGGGGTAACGGATTCCTTATATAAAGCTAATTTCGATATGGGTTCGCATGTGACGCAATTTATTAACCTTGTCATGACACCTTATGGAGTGCTGGTATTCAGTCTTATTTATTCAGGAGTAAGCCGGTCTAAAATGAGGATTTATAAGTGGGCGGCACTGCTTCCCGTGGGCATCATGCTGGCAGCGACTTGTTCGTCTCCGGAATATTTAATAAATGATAAGCTTTTACTCGTCTGGACCGCACCTTATTACTTAGTTTCCTGCTACGTTATTATTGTCTCTTCGCTAAAAGAAAGAGACAACTTAAATAAGAAGAAGCGCTTTGTCACCGCCATTATTGTCGTGCCGACGCTATTGGCCGTACTTGTGTTTATTTACGGAGCTAGGGCGATACGGCCGGAATTCGATTTTTTTAATTACATATCCGTGTTTATTGGTTATTCTCTTGCCACGGGATTATTAGGTACTTTTTTATACGGCGTGCTGGGCGTCAAGCTGCGGTTTGAGCGTGATCCTCTTGAAGGCGCAATGAAGGCAGTTGGTTCGGGATCCGCCTTATTAAATCATACGATAAAGAACGAAATCGGTAAAATCGCCATCAGCTCCGAAAACTTAAAATCGACTATTCCTGCAAACGACGAAGCGTCCAGACAGCATCTGGACATCATTTCGAGCGCTTCCGAACATATGTTGACCATGGTCTCTCGAATTCACGAGAAGACGAGGGAAATTGTTCTAAGAGAGCAGCCTTGTCGATTGGATCAATTGTGCGAGGAATGCCTCGATCACCGACAGCAATTGTTGCTGAATGATCACAACATAAAGATAACTGCAGATTACTCCGTCCGCCCGACCGTACGATGTGATCCCGTACATATGAAAGAAGTGGTCAACAACCTTCTATTGAATGCGATAGAGGCTATGCCTGCTGCCGGAGGAACGGTTGAAATCCGACTGAACGCGATTAAGAAAGGCATTCTTCTGACGGTGGAAGATAACGGGGCGGGAATATCGGCGCAACGGTTGGCTCATGTGTTTGAACCATTCTTCAGCACGAAAGAAAGGTCCCGAAATTTCGGTCTCGGTCTCTCGTATGTCTATCAGGTTATGCAGAAAAGCGGAGGCTTAGCCCGGATAAGTAGCCGAGAAAATATCGGCACCTCGATCGAGCTTTATTTTCCTCGTCACAAAATCATCCAAGCGAATAGGGGGAAATCCGTATGAGCCATATTAAAGTATTTCTTGTAGAGGATGATACGGATTGGATTAAAGCGATTACCGCTTTTTTGAATAAGGAAGAGGATATGCTGGTGGTCGGATCAGCGACGAGCGCAGAAGAAGCAATCCGTCTTGCGTATACGGTATCGTTCGATGTCGTATTAATGGATATTCAACTGACCGACAAGGGCTTGGACGGCATCTATGCGGCGGTTGAAATGCTTGAAATTCGCCCTACCAAAATCATTATGCTGACCTCTCTAACCGACGAGCATGTGATGACGCAGGCTTTTACGGCAGGGGCAATCCATTATTTGGACAAGACCCGCTTCAAGGAATTGCCGCATATGATTCGCAGCGCCCACCATCATTCGGCGGCAATGGAAGCGCTCCTGAAAGAGTTGTCCCGATTAAAACGGGAGGAACAGTTGAAACAGCTGACGGAAGCGGAACGCGAAGTGTTCGAACTAATCGAAGAGGGTTATACGCAAGCTCAGATTGAGCGAAAATTGTACAAAGCCGAAAGCACGCTCAAAAACCAAGTCAACAAAATACTGAAAAAGTTCGGCGCGAAAAGTAGCAAGGAAGCCGTCGAGATGGTGAAGAGGAAGGGGCTATTCCGGAAAGGGCGCGAGGAATAGAGAAGGACAGCGTGAGAGGTATCGCACTTAGCAAACTTAACGCGGGGTACTACGTAATGTAGTACCTTTTTTGGCATCCGCCTATAGAAGTTGGAACTAAGCAACGTGCGGCAGACCCGTTACAATTCAAGGGAGAGGAGGGGATGATGGGATGCAACAGAACCCTATCGACTCGAAAGAGCTGATTTATTTGCTAATTGACGGTGAATGTACGCTCTGTCATCGACTGGCACGATTTGTATACAGGCGAGATCGGGCAGGCCGATTCCGTTTTGCCCCCTTGCAATCGAAGGCGGGTCAACGGCTTCTAAAGCAAGTAGAATTGCCCCTGGATAATCAGGAAACGTTCATTCTGATACAAGACGGGCGCTACTATATGAAGTCCAATGCAGCTCTCCGCGTCTTTCGTAAGCTCGACGGGGGTTGGCCGCTTCTTTATGGACTTGTCGTATTTCCCTTGAAGATCCGAGACAAAGCGTATGACGTCATCGCACGGAGACGTTATCGATTGTTCGGCAGAAGAGACGCGTGTATGCTGCCCGAAGCGGGATTGAGAGAGCGATTCGTTGAAGTGGGAGAGGAGATCATCGCATGAATCAGATGACGAACGAGTGGACGGAACTGATCAGATGGGCGGGTTATTTGCAATTGGGAGTCGTAGTCGGCAGTCTTGCCGTACCTTATCTGCTTCAATGGCGAAACGAATTATCGTCCGTTCGCACGTTGATCAAGCAGGTGTTCTGGACGTATGCCGGCTACATTTTGTGCACCAATTTGTTTTTTGCGATTTTGTCGATCTTTCTGGCTCCCAGTTTGGCGGATGGTACTGAACTGGCCACAGCGATCTGTCTCTTTATTACCCTGTATTGGGGAGCCCGTCTGGTTATACAGTTTTTTTATTTCGATAAAAAAGGAATTCCGAGCGGAGGGGTTTATCGATACGGGGAATGGCTGCTTTCCCTCTGCTTCGTATTTTTCACGATCGTGTACGGCGGAGCGGCTCTCCTGCGCGTCTGGGGGGCTCCATGACTCCCGCTTTGATTTTGCTAATCTGCGTTTGTATTCCAGTGCTGGGATATCGAATGGCTCAGATGCGATCGATAGCTGTAAAACGCGGACTAGTCTGGGGCATGACGGTGTGCGCACTATTATTAACAGATAGAATCATGCTCTTCCAACCTCCCGCTTTAAGGATGATAGCCATTATCGGGGTATTGTTATATGCCATGAAATCCGTTACTTACGTTGAATGTTCAAATCGGGACAAACGGAAGCTGCCCGTGCTCCATTGGATAGCCTTTCACCTCTGGATTGGAATGAGACCTTATGTATTCGCGAAACGGAAGGCAGGAGCCAATAGGGACGCCGGAAAATATATCGTATCGGGAATTCTAAGAGTAATATGGGGCCTCCTATTAATGGGTTTATCTTGGCTCGTATGGCATTCGGCTTTTCAATGGAACTGGAATTATCGCTACGGCATGATCGGGGCGACCGTTTTATTGATGGCAGGGTTAAGTTTTGCGGGCCATTTTGGTCTACTGAAAATATGGGCAGGGATTTGGAGACTTGCGGGGTTTGATTGTCAGCCATTATTTCGCAATCCAGCGATGTCAAGGAGCTTGAATGAATTTTGGAGTCGGCGATGGAATCTGGCATTTTCGGAAATGACGACTTTGGGCGTTTACCGTCCACTGAGCGGTAGTATCGGTAAGAACGGAGCGGCATTCGCCTCCTTTATATTTTCGGGAATATTACATGAGTTGGCAATCTCTTTACCCGTCCGGCAAAGCTTTGGAATGCCGTTGCTCTATTTTGTAATTAATGGGACGGGGGTCGTAATCGAGCGTACAATGGAGAGAAGAGGCTTTTCCGTTGCCGGAGTTGCGTGGCTAGGTCGCATTTGGACATTCGTCTGGCTGGTTTTGCCGGTCCCCTTGTTATTTAATTCATCTTTTCTGAAAAGTATCATCTGGCCGATTATCGGCATTTATTAAGAATCGCATTGAGAAAAAATATGAAAATGGTCCAATATGGAGCAGTGAAACTGACTCAGCTTTTCATAGTTACCCCGCTTAAATATGGGCATCTGCATCCACATCCTGAATGAGCTCTACGGTTTCTCCGCCGGGCGCATTAAGAAAGCCGTATTTCATATGAACGACCTGGCCGGAACGGGTAGGAATGTGGGAGATCGCAGGCTTGGAGGCGACAGTGGCTCCGTTGGCGATCGCTCTTTCGAAAGCGGCTTCCATGTTGTCGGTCCAAATGGCGACATGCTGCCATTTGCCAAGGGCAAACGGTTCGGGACTGCCGAATATTTCTAAGTAATCGCCGGTACCCAGATCCAGAATAAAGGCGTGATCCTCTTTCCCTTCCGCCCCCCATTCCGCAACCAGTTCGGCATCGAAGGCGTTTCTGTAAAAGTTTGCGGCAACATGTAAATCAGGCACGCGCAGGCAAACGTGATGGATCCCTTTTTGTTTTAGTTTTGCATACATCCGTTTAACACCCTACCTTTCTTATAGTCTGTGATCCAGATTTTCGCGAGCATCGCGGGGGAGGTAACCGTCGGCCGATGTCGGAATCGTCATATCGGGACTCGGTGCCATCCATTTCGCGGCATTGCGCAGTACTTGATGGATTTCCTTCTGATACAGGATCGGAAAAGTTTCGTGTCCGGGGGTGAACTGGAACAGTTTTCCTCTTCCGCGGTAATAAACGTTGCCGCTGCGGCAGACATCGCCGCCCTCCCACCAGGCAATAAAGACGGTCTGATCCGGTTCGGGAATCAGCTGCGGTTCACCGTACATTTCATCTGCGGGAATTTCGATGCAATCGTTGATGCCATAGGCGATGGGATGGCCGGGATTGGTGACCCAGACTCTTTCCTTTTCGCCCTTGGGCATGGTACGAAAGCGCCCCCAAAGACCGGCATCATAATAAATGCCGAGCATTCTCTGCCAAGGTTTCGAAAAGATGGAGGAATGGAGGGCGACAAAGCCCATTCCTCGGTTGACGACATGATAGCAAATGCGGTTTGCGACCGTGTCATCGAAAGCGGCATTGTCGATATGGCTCCACCAGATAAGAACATCGGTAGTCGCCAGGATTTCTTCGGAAAGTCCATGGGAAGGCATATCCTGAGTGGCAATCGTCACTTCAAAATCATCATAGCCATGAAAAGCCTGGGCGATAGCAGCATGAATACCATCGGGATAGATTGATTTCACGGGCTCACTGCGGTCCTGATTGTGCTCGTTGAATATGGTGACATGGATTTTTCGTTCCATTAGGAAGATCCCCTTGTTATTGTTCGAATTGAAAACCCAGACGGGCACCACAAGATTCCCGGATGATTAAACGGGGCTCATGGGAAATGTTGATCCCTTCGGAATCATTATTGATAGCGCTTATCAAGGTCATGATGGACATGCGTCCCAGGTAACTGTTCTGCTGGTCCAGCGTTGTCAGGCGGGGGCAGTTATATTCGCCTGAGGGAAACTGATCACAGCTGACAACAGAGATATCTTCCGGTACACGTAGTCCTTTATCTGCTATCGCCCGGATGGCACCTTGCGCTACTGCATCGTTCATGCAGATAATTGCGGTAGGGGTCGTTTCCGTTTGTTCCAGCAGTTTAGCCATAGCTCGATAGCCGTCTGGTGCGTAATAATTACTTAAAGAGATCAGGGAAGGGTCAAAGGGGATCGCCAGGTTCTTCAGCGTCTGTGTATAGGCAGCCAGTCTGGCTGTGGTAGTACGAATCCCTTCCTCACCTCCAACAAAGCCTATCCTGCGGCGACCCAGCGCCAGTAGATGATGGATCAGGGCAGATATACCGCCGCTTAAATTTCGGTTCAAGAAGGTACAACTGCAGTCCGGAACGGACTGTCCCAGAATGACTACTGGAATCTGTCTGCCCATACGGTTTAAGGCTTCTTTATAGGAATCAGAAATTTGATCTCGGTCGATTTCACCTCCCAAAATCAATACACCATCCACCTTTTTATCCAGCATCATCTGGAAATAGGTGTTTTCCGGTATGGCATCGGAAACACCATGGTTGGACCCACCATAAAAGGTGTTGCATAAGATGATGGAATACCCGAAGTCTACTGCGTAGCGCTGGATCTCCAGATACAGCTCACTAAAGTAAGGATTTGTGATATCTGATACGATAACTCCCAGCGTCTGGGTATGGTTACTGGTCATGGCACGTGCCACGGAGCTTGGTGAGAAGTGGTATTTGTTAATGATGTCAGTCACATGTGCCTTTGTCTTTGCGGAAACATAAGGACTGTTGTTGATAACGCGGGATATTGTGGAAACAGACACCCCGCTCAACTCTGCGATTTTATAAATGGTAAGGTTTTTCTGATCATCCGACATGAAAAAATTCCTCTCTGCTATAACATCTAACATCTATACAGGAACACTAACATATGATATTGTAACCGGTACCAGGATGTCGCATAAAGTGTACCATATGCTTAAAAAACAGGGAAAAACAAGTAATCTAATATTTTTCTTAATTGTAGTATGGGAAAAATTAAAAGTCAACGTAATCGAAATGATTTTGATACCGATACCAAAATAAAGAGGACAGACAGAAAATGTAAAATTGATGTTAAAATGATGTTGACAAGAATGAAATGTTTAATTTATAGTTCAGTTCAGGAAGTGAAAATTCCAAAAAAATGATAAGTGGAGGTCAGTTTTATTTTTTATTTCGTTTTGGTACCGATACCAAATTTTTCGTCAATGTAAATTTATGTTTGACAAAAATGAAATGTTTAATTTATAGTTCAGTTCAGGAAGTAAAAATTCCAAAAAACGATAAATGGAGGTTGCTTATATTTTTTTATTTCATTTTGGTACCGGTACCAAAACGGTTTAGGCTAGGGGGTAAAATGCCAGAAAATGATAAATCGAGGTTGCTTTTATTTTTTTTATCATTTTGGCACCGCTTTCAATATTTCGTTAGGTAAATTTGAAATTGAAATGCCCTTAAAAAGAGGCTTTGGTATCGATACCAATAGTAAAGGGAGAAGTTGCGATGCGAATGGACAGGGAGACGAAAAAGACAGCGCAGAACCAGTTGATTAAACAAAAGAAGGGTGGTGTATTCAATGAGCTGTACAGACACAGGACTTTATATGCAATGACGCTTCCGGCGTTGTGCTTTTTCCTGATTTTCAGCTATATCCCCATGATGGGTGTGTATTATGCATTTGTTGATTATGACTTTGGCAAGGGTATTCTTCACAGTCAGTTTGTGGGACTAAAGAATTTTCAGTATTTCGTTTCCGGCGGATGGAGTGCACCGATTGTTTACTTGACCAAGAATACGATCCTTTACAATCTGGTGTTTATTCTCCTGGGAAATATCATGCAGTGTATGTTTGCCATCATGATTACAACGGTTGTCGGACGGCTTTTTAAGAGAGTAACGCAATCTGTTATGCTGCTGCCGCACTTTGTATCCTACGTTATCGTGGGAACGATTGCCTATAATATTTTCAACAGCAACTATGGTGTACTCAATTCGCTGCTGAAGGCTTTGGGCGGGAGCGGGATCAGCGTGTATATGATTGAATGGATATGGCCATTTATCATCACATTTTTCTTCCTATGGAAAGGTACCGGCTTTGGTATGGTGGTTTATCTTGCTGCAATCACGGGCTTTGACCGGGAGGTTTATGAAGCAGCAAAAATCGACGGCTGTAACCTATTTAAGGAGATCAGGTACATAACACTGCCGATGTTAAAGCCAACATTTATTATGCTGGTGCTGTTCAGCCTTGGCGGTATCATGAGAGGACAGTTTGAATTGTTCTATAACCTGGTTCAGAGAAACGGACAGTTATTCAATGTAACGGATGTTCTGGATACCTACATATACCGTGCGATGACCGTCAATTTCAATCTGGGTACCTCTACGGCGGCAGGTGTTTACCAGTCCGTATTCGGCCTTATTCTTGTGGTCACCGTAAACAAGATCATACGTAAGACGAGTCCGGAAAACGCCTTATTCTAAATAAGGAGAGTTGAGAAAGATGAATAATCATAAATTATCTGCCAGTGAAAAAGGATTAAAAATATTTTTCTATATCGTTCTTTCAATTGTGTCTATTGTCTGTGTACTACCCTTTATTCTGGTGATTTCCGGTTCTCTTTCAGACAGCACACAGATATTGCAAAACGGTTACTCCATTCTGCCCAGGGGATTTTCGCTGGATGGCTACCGTAGTATTTTCCTGTTTCCGATGCAGATTGCTAAAGCCTATGGTGTCAGTATCTTTGTAACCGGTGCGGGAACCGGCATTGGTCTGATGGTCATGACCTTCTGCGGTTATGCGATTTCCAGAAGCGAATTAAGATATCGCAATGTCATTGCTTTCATTATTTATTTTACGACTCTTTTTTCCGGCGGTCTGGTACCCTGGTATATCGTAGTTACCAAGCTGGGATTAAAGAACAGCATCTGGGCGTTGATCATTCCGTCCATCTGCAGCTCATTCTATATATTGCTCATTCGTAATTTTATGAAGACGATTCCGGATGCCCTTGTGGAATCTGCAAGGCTGGAAGGAGCTGGGGAGTTTCGTACCCTTGTACAAATCGTCGTGCCAATGTCAAAGCCGATCCTGGCCACCATTGCCTTGTTTCTGGCACTTGCATACTGGAATGACTGGTACCTGGCTTCCCTTTATATTACAAAAGCCGATTTGTGGCCTCTACAATACCGGTTATACAACATCCTGAATGCTGCCTCCAAGATCGCGTCGGTCGGAGCGGAGAACTTTTCCAGCAAAATTCTGCCGACAGAGACACAGAAGCTGGCGAACGCGATTGTGGCAACAGGACCGATTATTTTCCTATATCCTTTCCTGCAGAAGTACTTTGTTCAGGGTATTTCCATCGGAGCGGTAAAAGGATAATTCCAAAGTGGTAGTAATGCAAATTACTATATAAACCTAATTTTTGAAAATTGGGGCAAGGGTCAAAAAGCAGGAACAATTCATATCAAAAAGAGGAGGAAACTGAAAGATGAGAAAAAGTATTAAGAAACTGACGGTAGGGTTATTGGGAGCAACGATGGTTCTTAGCAGTGCTGCATGCAGCACTAAGGCACCGACAGAAAGTACGGAGAGCACAGAGTATAAGGGTGATTTGGATTATGTGAAGCTGAGAATGTATGCGATTTCCGATGCACCCAATAATACGGACCTGGCAAAGCAGTATTGGGATAAGCTCAATGACAGATTAAAAAAGGAACTTAATACGACTATTGATTTCACTTATGCAGCAGGCAATGATTACAGAAACAACTATGCTCTGGCAATTGCTTCAGGAGAAGAATATGACCTGATGCAGGCGGCTCCCGGCTGGTTGGATTATCAAAGCTATGCATCAAAGAACGCATTTAAGCCGCTTGATGATCTGCTGCCGCAGTATGCACCTTACATCTGGAAGAATATTCCGAAAACGACATGGGATGCAGCATCTGTCAACGGAAAGATCTATGGTGTTCCCGGTTTGGAAACAGGAGTAACAGCACCCGCCTTCGTATACAGAGAGGATTTAAGAAAGAAACACAATCTGCCTGAAATCAAGTCGATGGATGATATTGAGACCTATCTGCAGGGTATCAAGGACAATGAGCCGGGAATAACCCCGAGTGATGATTATCAGAGTCAGGTATACGGTACTTCCTGGATTTACACCACACCATATATCGGCATCGATGAAATTCATGACAGACTTTACAACTTTGTTTATGACCCCAGAAACGGTCAAGTGCTCAGTGTTATCGAGACCCCTGAATTCAAAGAATATATGAATAAAATGAAGGATTGGGCTGACCGAGGCTTTTGGTCTTCCAGCGTACTTACCAGCACTAACTGGGGCGTATCGCAGGTACTCAACGGAGTAGCAGCGGCATCCTTCAATGAACAGTTGCCCGGCTATAACAACCATGCGACACAGGTAGCAAAAGAACATGGCGCTGAGGGCTGGGAATTGAATTATTTTATGTATTTTGAAGGAAATCCAGACTCCGTTCTTCAAGGCTCCACAACCAGCAATATGACGGCAATCTCAACGAATGCTAAGAATCCTGAACGAGCACTGATGGTTCTGGATTATATACAGCAGCATGAAGATCTCTGGAAGTTAATTGCTTATGGTACAGAGGGTGTTAATTACAACCTGACTGCAGATGGAATGATTGATACGTCAAACATTGCAGACGGTGCATCCTTCAACTATTTCCCCAGCGGTATGTTTGCAAATGCAAACTTCAAGAAGCGCAAAAGCGATGCTTGGGTAAATTATGACACCATGATGGAAAAGATCAATAAAAAAGTGGTACCCGACATTTTTGAAGGCTTTGTAATGGATAAAAGCAGCTTCGAGACGCAGTATACAGCACTTAATGATGTAAATAGCCAATATGGATACCCGCTGGAGGCAGGTCTTCTCAAAGATGTGGATAAGGCATACCAGAGATATCTGGATAAAGCCAAGGCTGCAGGTCTTGATAAGGTTAGAGCAGAAGTGGAAAAACAGGTCAATGCTTGGCTTGCATCCAAAAAGTAAAGATTAACAGACCCGTCCTTTCCCGCAAGGGAAGGGGCGGGATTTAAAAAGATAGGATGAGGAAATCCGATAGATTTATCTATGGAAGACAGGTATGGAAGCTTAAAACATCGCAATGGTGAGGAGTGCAGGTCAATGAAGAGCATAGTGTATATTATTCGCGATGATATAAACCACCCGAAGGAAGTCATAGATCCGGTAATGGAAAAGGTTTTCGATTCGGAGCAATGGGAGGTTATCCTCACTGACCGGGCGAAAGATTTGATTGAGACCGAGGCATTGGTAGATTTGGCCTTGTTCTTTACCAACGGGCGTCCTGAAGGGGAGACCAATATGACCCCGGAAGAGCAGCGGCAGATTGTCCAGAAGGTGAGGAACGGCATGGGCATTATGTTCATACATGCAGGACTTGTCCTCATCGAGACGGACAGCCCGTTCTATTTGGAGCTGAATTCCGGCCGATTCATCGAGCATTCTCCCCATCACGTGGAGGTGACGAATAACCCGGTAACAAGCTTCAAGCATCCGATTATCGAGGGCATCGAGCCGTTCGTTGCTATCGACGAGCATTACTACTGTCAAGTGGATACGACGAAAACCGATGTGATTCTGTTCAGCACTTCCCAGCATGTGACGGCAGTAGGGGGATGGGCACATAAGGTTGGGGCAGGCAAAGTAGTGGCGCTGACTCCTGGACATAATCCGGAGGCGCTGGGCCACCCTCAAATGATTCAGCTCATGAAGAACGGTGTGGACTGGGCTGCTCGCCAGAGCTAGAACATAACGAGGGAGCGATGTGTCAGTGGGTTCGATGTCAGTAGCATTAGGATTATATTCGGTATACAAGGAGCTTCAGCGCGACCTGGAGTCGACGCTGCGCAGAGTCAAGGCCATCGGCTATGAAGGGGTGGAATTCTACGGCCCGTTCATTCATGAGCCGGAGAAGATTAAAGATCTGCTGGAGGAAATCGGACTCGTCAACTGCGGCTGGCATACGGAATGGAAATTGCTGCAGGCAGATACGATTGACGCAACGCTGGACTACCACACCCGCGCCGGAACGACCAATATTATTATCCCGGCCTTGGGCGGGCCTTGGCAAATTGGACATAAGCAGAGCGAGGATTGCGCGGATGTATGGGTGCAGTATGCAGTCCGCATCAATGAACTTGCGAGGCTGGCGGAAGAGCGGAATTTCCGCATCGGCTACCATACCCATGCGCATGAATTTAATACGCATTTTGGCGAGTCAACGCCGTGGTCGCTTCTTAGCGAACATACCCATTCCGGCATCATACTGGAGCTGGATACAGGCAATTGCATTGAAGCGGAGGCTGATCCGGCCCAGGCTATTGCAGATCACCCGGGGAGAGTACAGCTTGTGCATTGCAAGCCGTTCTCCTGTAAGCTTGGCCACGAGACATTCATCGGCAGCGCTACAGATGACAATGATTGGCCGGCTATTCTTGAGGCATGCAGCCGCTCCGGAACCGAATGGCTGATTGTAGAACATGAATCGGAGATTGAGTATCCCCAGTTTGATGGCGCAGAACGGTGTTATACCGGGCTGCTGGAGCAACTGGGGCAGCTTCGGCCGGCTGTAGACAGAGAAGTTTAGCACAGCATAGATGTGGCATGCAGAAGCTGATGAGCTAACTCATGAAGCCAAGAGGGTTTTCTGCTGCCAATGCATCAGCTTTGTTACTAAACCAGTGGGAGATGTTACTGTGATTCAGACAAATCAGGCGATCAGATTCACAGGCAAGCAGCAAGCATCGCTTGTGCAGTGCGATTGGGAGCCGTCGCCGCTTGCAGCCGATGAAATTATAGGGCGAACGATCGTATCGCTCATTTCGAATGGCTCGGAGATGGGCGCATATATGGACCATTCCGGGGGAATGAAGTATCCGGTAGAGACTGGCTATGCCGCTATTCTCGAGGTGCTTGAGGTGGGGGAAGAGGTTACAAATGTGAGAGTGGGCGAACATGTGCTTGCGTTGTCCCCGCATCAGGCGTACAGCCGGGTCAAATTCAATGATTATATTCCTGTCCCGGTGGGAATGAAGCCGGAGCATGCCGTGATTGGCCGATTCCCGGCAGTCTCGATGACCTCCATGATTCATTCCCGAATCCGCCCGACAGAATCGGTTATGGTAACGGGGCTTGGCATTGTGGGCCTCATGTGCGCGCAAGTGATGCAGCATTGCGGCTATGAGGTCTATGCCTTTGATCCGAACGAGGGCCGCAGAGCAACAGCCCGCTCTTGCGGATTGCGCCATGTATATACCTCACCGGATGAAGTGCCGGGACTGAAAGGAACGGCTGGATTGGCGATAGATTGCTCCGGCAGGGAAGAGGCGGTGTATTCCTTGCTTGCCAACCTGCGCAAGGGCGGGGAACTGTATTTGGTCGGCGTGCCTTGGTTCCGTTCTACGGACAAGTTTGCGCATGATTTGCTGCGCAGCATTTTCTATGGATATGTACAGGTTAATTCCGGCTGGGAATGGTCCCTTCCGCGACATTCTTCGGAGTTCCATCCTAACAGCAATCATGGGAGCATCAGGAAAGCTATGGAATGGATTCGCGACGGGCTGCTCCAGGTAGAGAACATTTATGATATCTATGCGCCAAGCGCATGTGGAGAAGTGTATGCGGGAATTGCTGACAGCACATTGACGAAACCCTGCGTTATTTTTGATTGGAGCTTGGTTTAATACCGGCTTGCCGTCGGCAACTCATCACAATTCCAGGAAGAGAGTGAGACCATGTATACAACAACTAAAAAGCAGGGTATCCATCATGTTTGCCTAAAGACACGGGATATCGAAGGTACAGTCAAGTTTTATATAGAAGGTCTTGGCGCACGCTTTGTCGTGGAATGGGGCAAGGATGGGGCGGAGGATCATGCGGTGTTGGTGGATCTGGGTGATGGCGATTTCCTGGAAATCTACGAGACGAAGAGGGAATTTGTCGATGGGATGTGGGAGCATCTGGCAGTTCGTACGATGGATATCGAGGAATCGGTGCGTCGGGCCGTAGCGGCGGGAGCAACGCCTCTTGGCGTTCCGCGCCATAGTAATATTCCGGCCCGCTCGGGCGAAATCGTCAGCTTGAGCTTCTCCTACGTTCGCGCGCCGGGCGGCGAGCTCGTTGAGTTCATTCAGGATGACAATTAAAAACAGGTCTTCGCACCATGATTTGTCTTCAGTTCCTGCGCCAAAAAAGCAAGTGCTATCAGGAGGAACCACAATGGAGAAGTCTGTACTGGCTGTTGATTTGGGAGGAACCAAAATCTTGATCGGGGAAGTTTCGCTGGACGGCGAGGTGCTCGGAAGCAAGGTTTATGCATCGACAGTAGTATCACAAGATCAAGTATTCGAGACGATAGCGGCAAGTCTCAGAGATTATATCAAACATGTGGGACTGCAGCGTGAAGCGGCGGCGATCGGTATCGGCGTAGTAGGACGGGTCAACACGAGCGAGGGCATCTGGCTCGAAATTGATACTTCCAGAAGCCAGCCGATCGAGCTCGCCCAGAAGATTAGCGAGCTGTTCGCGATGCCTTGCACAATCGGCAATGATGTCTACAGTGCAACGCTCGCGGAGCAGAAATGGGGCTGCGGCACCTATTCGAACAATTTTATTTATATGAATATCGGTACGGGGATTGCCGCCCGTAGTGTAGTAAACGGCGAGCCGATTATCGGCGGGCATTTCAATGCGGGCGAGGTTGGGCATCATGTCGTAGATTATGACAGCGATGTTCAATGCATATGCGGAAGGAAGGGCTGTGTGGAGCTGTTGGCTTCCGGGCTCGGGATGCACAATCGGATCGTTGCGCTGAAGCCGTCCTATCCCGATTCGGCCATTGTCATCCCGAATGAAGGCCGTGTAGGTGTCGAAGAGATTTTTACAGGCTACGACCACGGTGATCCGCTCTGTACAGAGGTTGTGGATACTGCGCTGCAGGCTGTAGCGGAAACGATTATGAATATGGTCCGCTTCTCCGATCCGGACACTGTCGTACTTGGCGGCGGTGTTGTTAATGGAAGCTGGTTTATTGATAAGCTGCAGCCCCGGCTGCAGGCGAAGACGATGCGTTTCGTTACTAACGGCGTGAGGAAGTCGGTGATCGACGAGGCCTTTATCGGATTAAAGGGCGCTGCATGGATGGCTATACGAACGATATCCAAGCTGGAAGCTTAAAAGGGGGGATAACGGAATCATGGCATCGAAAATAGCACGTGAACTTGAACTGTCAAATCTGATTCACAGACCGCTGAAGGTGGACGAGAGTGCGTCATTGGAAGCGGACAGCTTGAAGAAGGAAGTATTGGACAGGGTAGTCATTCTCGATCAGGCCGCGGGCGGCAATCGGTGGATGCATCGTGGACTCGGGGCGTCAAGCGTGCTTGAAGGCGGTCTGTTGCAGCTGACTTCTCCGTTTGTTATGGATACATGGCCGGAGGGTTCGCCTAGCGACGGAGATTACAGCACTTACGGGCATGTAGGCGTCTATCGGACGTTCGATCATGAGAACTGGGAGAACTTCAACCGGATTTCCTTCGAAATTTACCCGGACTGCAGCGGAATGTCGAACCCGCATATTAAAGTAGGCATAAAAAATGACGGCACGATCAAAATTCCCGATATTTATCACCGTGAAGGCTCCAATGTCATCAATTTGAAAGACCGGCAGTGGAATGTATGCTCGATGGAAATTCCGGACTTGCCGCGGGACGGGATTACCGAGCTTGAGTTTTGCTATGATATGTACGGCAAAGACCGTGCGACCGGCGATACGATGAAATATAGCATTCGCAACGTCTTCCTGGAAAAGGTAGCCTACCCGAACATTTCGAAGGGATGGCAGCCAAGAAGCAAGGATATTATTTTTTCCCATAACGGCTATAGTGTGGAGCAACCTAAAACGATGATTTTGGCGGAGCAGCAGACATCGACTTTCACCGTTATCGAGCTTGAGACGGGAGAGGAGAAGTTCACCGGTCCCGTTAATCATGTGAGCACCTCTATCGGCAGCTTCTCCGTTGTGGACTTTTCCGCGTTTAAGGAGAAAGGAAAGTATATCGTCCGGGTAGGTGAGCTGCTGACAAAACCCTTCGAGATTGGCGGCGCGGCGGACCGATGGGAAGATTCGATCTGGAAATCGATTAACTTTATCTATTGCGAGCGCTGCGGCTGTCCGGTGCACGGCATTCACGGCAGCTGCCATGAGGATATTCTCGCCCGGCATAACGGTGGAACGATCATTTTCAATGGCGGATGGCATGATGCAGGTGATGTATCCCAGCAACTGGTGCAGACGGCAGAGGTGGCAAACGCCCTCTATGAGATTGCCCATCAAGTGAAGGAGCGCAACTATCCGCTGTACCTTCGTCTTGTCGAAGAGGGAGAATGGGGGGTGGACTTCATTCTGAAGACCCGATTCGGCGATGGCTACCGGGCTACAAGCGCAGGTATCCGAATCTGGTCGGACGGCATCATGGGCAATATGGACGATATGACTGCCCGCGTGCACAACAATCCGTACGAAAACTTTATCCTCTCCGGCATCGAAGCGCAGATCGCCATGTTCATGGAGGATGGGGATATACTGAAGGATAAATTAACAGCCTGTGCGATCCAGGATTTCAAATATGCAGTTGAGCAATTCGAGCTCAGAAGCTTTGCGCCGAAGCCTATCTTCTGGGAGCACACCTACAGTAGCTCGGAAAGCTTGTTCATGGCGACGGCTTCATGGTCGGCATCGCTCCAATTCCAGCTGACAGGCGAGGCTTCCTATGCAATCAAGGCTGTCGAATATTTAGACTATGTTATCGATTCGCAAGAGCTTGCCGGCATTCAAACCGATGACAGCAAGACCGTAGCCGGCTTCTTCTACCGGACACCGGAGAAGAAGGTCATTCAGCATTTCAACCACCAGGCCAGAGAGCATGTGTATTTGCAGGCTTTCAGTGAAATTCTGAAGTCGCAGCCTGAGCATGCCAAGCGTGACAGCTGGACGGAATCCGTCCGAAGCTACGGGGAATATATCAAGTTTCTGACAGCCTTTACAGCGCCGTATCCCATGATTTCAAGTGGCATTTACCATGTGGCTGAGAATGAGGACCGTGAAAGCTTCGAGCTCCAGCATTTGTTGGTTGGGGAGGAAGCGAAAGCGTTGTATACGGAGCAATTGAGGCAGGGTGTCCGTCTGAACGACTACTATTACTTGAAGCGGTTTCCGGTCTGGTTCTCGTTCAAGGGTAACACGGCGATCGTCCTTTCTACAGGCAAGGCCGCGTCCCTGGCAGGCATGCTGCTTGAGGATCAGGAGCTGATCTCGATTGCCGAGAGCCAGCTGCAGTGGGTAGTAGGCAAGAATCCGTTCGGCCAATCGCTGATGTACGGCGAAGGCTATAACTTCGCCCAGCAGTACAGTGTGCTTAGCGGAGAAATTGTAGGTGAAATTCCGGTAGGCGTACAAACTTTCGAGAACGAGGATATTCCATACTGGCCGCAAATGAACAACGCCACCTACAAGGAAGTATGGGTCGGTCTTGCAGGCAAATGGCTGTCTCTGCTCTCCGACTTGTACGCGTACGACAAGCAGAGCGAGGCTTGAGCAAACCATAATGCGACATTCTGAACCGGCAGCGTGATCTGCCGGTCAGTTTTGTCATGTATAGGAGGAACAATCGATGAAACCGACAATGATGACCTACATTCAAGAAGAGCAGGCGGTAACGGAAGGCATTCTCGGCAGCTACCCGGGCAATGTGGATGCCTTCGCGGAGCTGGCGGCGGACAATAAGACGGAATGGCTTATTTTGGCGACCGGTTCAAGTATCAATGCCGCGCTAAGCGCCAAATATTATATCGAGAAAGTGGCGAATGTGCGTATTGACGTCAAAGAACCGTTCAATTTCACGCATTACGATAAAATCAGTCCGCACTGCGATCTGGTCATCGGCATTTCGCAAAGCGGCCAGAGCACTTCGACGATCGGCGCCCTGAACCGGATTCGCGAGCAAACAGGCCTCAAAACGGTCGCCTTCACGAGCGATGTGACGACGGCCATTTCCGAAGCGGCTGATGTGACGCTTGATATCGGCTGCGGCAAGGAAAGAGTCGGCTACGTGACCAAAGGGTTTATCGCTACAGTATTGACGTTGATGCTTGCCGGCCTTAAGACGGCAGTAGCGAAAAAAAAGCTGACAGAACAGGTGGAGCAGGCCCATCTCGATCAATTCCGCGCTGCGGTAGCCGCTATACCGCAAACGATCGCCAAAACAGAGGTGTTCTTCGAGCAGCACAAGGAAAATTTGGCGAGCGCGCCCAGATTTTCCGCTGTTGGTTACGGTCCTACCGTCGGAACGGTGAAGGAATTTGAAACAAAATTTTCAGAAACGGTTCGCATGCCGTCGCAGGGGATCGATCTGGAGGCCTTCATGCATGGACCGTATCTTGAGGTCAATCCGGAGCACCGTATTTTCTTCGTTGAAACAGAAAGTCCGGTCAAGGAGCGGATGGAGCTGCTGATTGCGTACGAGAGCCGGATTACGAACTATACCTATACCGTCACGTTAGGTAAAGCGGAGAATGACCGTACGATTGGTCTGGAGGTAAAGCTGGACGAGTTCATGGCTCCGTTCATTATGATTATTCCGTTCCAGATTTTGGCTCATCATATTGCGGGAGCAAGAGGAATCGATTTGACTCAGCGGATTTATACCGACTTCGGGGTAGCTATGAAGAGCAAGACACAGCCGGGAGACTACGCATAAGAGCGGGGGAGTCCAGCAGACTTTATGACATAAAAGGATAGTAGAGTAAGAGGATATCCCTCATCATTGGATGATGAGGGATATCTTTTTTATTTACTCCTGCGAAGCCGAAATGGCTGCCGTCGTAACATAGCTGTCTTTCAAAATATAGAGAAGCGGTTTCTCGGCTTGATTAGCGGCATCGTAAGCCGACACTAAGGCATATTGGCTGCCTTGCAGGTCTACATCCAGCTCCGTAACCCGATCGGCCTCGAGACTGGTCTCCTCCGCCAATTGCTGATTGTTGCCGTTTAGCACCCTGATCTTCATCGACGAGGGGGAGTACACAATCAGATGCAAATTATTGTATTTTTTGCCAAAGTTGAGTTTTAGGTTAGGCGATCCATCATACCAACCCAACCCCACGTTTTCCGCCGTAAAGGCGTAGGCTCCGTCATACTGATGATTTCCGAAAACAAGTTGTTTTTTGTCGATTACATCGTAAAACTTCTCGCTCCAATTATCCACTTTCACCTCTTTGGAATACAACGTGAGGTTGCTGCTCTCGCGCATTCCGACGGTTTGCGTGGATCCTTCCCATGTGATCGGAATGTTAAAGGCGTTGGCAATTGCCCGAAGAGGCAAATAGGTCGTTCCGTTATACGTGATCGGAAGCACTTCCTTGCCTTTGTCGTCGAGAGGGCGCCATGGTTTGCCGTCCAGACGGAAATTGATCCCTGAGTTGAGGTATGCTTTGATCTCGGTGAGATTGCTGGCGGCGAACGCTCCGGCCGAAAGCGAGAGCATGGCGGTGATGACGAGCAACAGAATAACGCTTGTCTTCTTCATCGATTATCTTCCTCCAAGGTTTATTGATCGAATCATCATGAAAGAACATAACAGGATAAGCGCTTCAAAAGCGTTTCAAAAACGGGCAACGGGCGAGGGAAGCGCTTTTGAAGCGCTCGCTGCTTTAGAGTAGTCGGAAAGGAGGGCTTCACTATGTTTGATAAGAAATCGCTTTATGCTGCTTTCTCTGCCGCCTTGCTGCTGGCTTGTCTCACTCCGCTTCAATCCGCTAAGGCGCTTGATCTTAAGTTAAATTCGGAATTAATAATAGAGGCCAACCCGAACATTATCATGAATCTATATTTGCCGAGTTCAAACGGCGTGGAGCGATGGGCGTTTGAAACAGGGGGGGCGATTAACTCGTCTTCGCCCGCAATCGGCGCAGACGGCACCGTTTACGTTGGATCTACAGACGGGAAGCTTTATGCAGTCGATAAAAAGGGGAAGAAGAAGTGGGAGTTCGCGACGGGAGCTGCCGTATACTCCTCGCCGGCAATTAGCGCAGACGGCACCGTGTATGTCGGCTCGGACGTCAAACTATATGCAATCACTCCTGACGGAACACTGAAGTGGGCGTTCGAAGCAGGAGGCGCCATATACTCCACTGCGGCTATCGGCGAAGACGGTACCGTCTATGTTGAATGTGAGGATGGGAAGCTCTATGCGCTCAAACCGGACGGTACGAAGAGATGGGAGTTTGTAACAGGAGGCGGAATGAGCGGCAAACCCGCCATCGATTCTAACGGCACCCTCTTCGTCGGTTCCCGCGATAAGAAACTTTATGCGATCAATCCGAACGGAACGAAGAAATGGGAATTTGCAACAATTAATGAAGTGAAGACGTCGCCGGCGATCGGAACAGACGGTACCGTCTATATCGCTTCTGGTGCAGAGAGATTGTATGCGATCAAACCGGATGGAATGAAGAAATGGGAATATCCCTTGGATAAAAAGCTATATGGAGGCAATTTCTATTCCTCGCCAACGATCGGTTCAGACGGCACTATCTATGTCGGATCGGGCGGCTCAGGCCTATGTGCAATCAAGCCCGACGGAACGAAGAAATGGAAATTCGATACGGATGGCATTATGATAGCCACGCCTGCTGTCGGCGCAGACGGCACCGTCTATATAGGATCGGCCGATATGAAGCTCTACGCGATTAAAACGGACGGAACGAAGAAATGGGAGTTCAGAACCAATGGCCAGATCATCGCCGTATCGGCGATCGGTCCTGACGGAGAGGTATATATTGGATCTGGCGATCACAAATTGTATGCTATCGGCATGATACACGTTAATGGAGTAAGCCTGAGTAAAGCCGCGCTCAAATTGGACGCCGGGCAAAGCGAGACGCTGCAGGCGACAATTGCTCCGGGCAATGCTTCATATCAAGAAATCACTTGGTCGAGCAGCGATGATCGCATTGTCAAAGTGGACGTTACAGGCAAAGTAACTGGTATTGGGTCAGGCACGGCTACGATTACGGCAACGTCAGAGGATGGAGGATACTACAAACAATGCGTCGTGACCGTATCCGCCGCAGCGAACGACAATCCTCCTGTTCCCGCAAACAATCCTCCTGCTCCTGCTCCTGCAAACAATCCCCCTGCTCCGCAATCGGATGCGGTGAGCCTCACGGACATTGCGGGGCACAAGTTGGGCCCGGAAATTACCAAAGCGGTGGCGCTCGGCATCGTATTCGGTTATTCGGACGGCACGTTTCGGCCCGACGGGAACGTTACCCGAGCCGAATTTGCCAGCATGATCGTCAGAGGGCTGCCCTCAGGGGAGGAAGGTGCTCCGCTCAACTTCAAAGATAAGGATAAAGTCGGAGCATGGGCGGTGAAGGCGGTCCGGCAGGCGGTGAAGCTCGGCATTATCAACGGGTATAAGGACGGTACGTTCCGGCCAGATACGAACATTACCCATGCGGAAATGATCGCGATGGTCATTCGCGCCTCTGGCTTCTCAACGGCCAACGATGTGCCACAGACCAGCTTCTCCGACGATGCGGACATTCCGAAATGGGCGAAGCCTGCCGTTTCGAAATCCGAGGAGACCGGCATCATCAACGCCGGGGATATCGGGAACGGCAAATTCGCGCCGCAAGCGATGTCCACCCGTGCGGAAGCCGCGTCAGCCATCGTCCGCATGCTGGAGGTTCGTAACTAGAAATGTCCGATATTACGATTGAGATCCTTTGACCCCCGTCAAAGGATCTTTTTTATCCGGCTTGTCGAAAGGGATTTTCGCACAATAAGAGAATACAATTGACAATGATCCGATTGACGATTGGAGGGGAATCTTTTGGCTGGCAGCAGTTTTCAGTTGTTGGGCAGTTTGAAATTTACCCTCGACGGCGAAGTGTTATCGGAAATCCCCGGCAAAAAAGCCGCACTGCTGGCTTACTTGATTCTCTCAATTGATGCGTTTTCCAGCAGAAGGCAAATCGCTTTTCATTTCTGGCCCGACTCCACCGAGAAGCAAGCATTGTCCAATTTGCGGAAGCTTCTTCACGATCTTCGGGAATCCGTTCCGACAATCGATCGCTATCTGAAGATTACGCCCGCATCCATCCGCCTGAATCCTGAACTGCCCTTCTATTCGGATGTGCGCGAATTCGAACAGGCGGCGCAAGGAACAACCGTTCTCGAGCTGCGCAGAGCGGAAGAGCTGTACAGAGGCGAGCTGCTTCCCGGGCTCGGCGAAGAGTGGATCGCGATAAAACGGGACCAGCTGGCGCAAACGTACTTGACCATGCTCGACAAGCTCGTATTCGTTCTGGAACGTCAGCGGGAGTATGCGTCGGCTCTGTTTTTCGCGCAAAAGCTCCTTGTGCAGGACCAGTTAAGGGAGGAAACGTACCGCACGGTAATGCGGCTGCACGCCTTGAACGAAGACATGGCCGGCGTCGCGCAAACCTTTCGGAAGCTGCACGGTGTTCTGCAAGCCGAACTCGGGATCGACCCTTCGGAGGAAACGCAGCGTCTATATGAAAGGTTGACAAAAAACGGGAGCGGGATTTCCACTGCCTTGCAAAGCAAAGTCCCTCTGATCGGCAGAATAGGCGAGTGGGAAAGCTTGCTGGGCGCTTGGAAACAAACCGCTGCCGGCGGAAACGCCCTTCTTCTGTTGAAGGGGGAGGCGGGGATCGGCAAAACCCGATTGGCCCTGGAGTTTAAGGCATGCTTGGAGAGCTTGGGGATTCAAACCGCTTTTGCCGGCTGCTATCCGTCGGTCAGGTCGCTATCCTATAGGCCGGTAGCCAACTGGCTCCGAAGCCTTCCGCCGCCGAAGCTCGGTTCGGTGTGGCTGTCCGAATTGTCGCGTCTGCTTCCCGAACTGCTGGAGCAATATCCGGACTTGTCGAAACCGTCTCCGATTCAAGAGAAATGGCAGTTGAACCAATGGTTCGAAGCGATCGAACGGATGCTGCTGGCCAGCGAGCCGCTGATGCTTGTCCTTGACGATATCCAGTGGAGCGACGAAGAGACGCTTCAGTTTCTGTCCTACCTGATTCGAGGCGATTCCAAAGCGAGACTGCTATTGGTGGCGACGATGAGAACGGACGAAGATGCAGGAGACGCCGTCGCACATGTTCTGGGCGAGCTTCGGTCCGAGCGGAAGCTGATCGATATCGAGCTGGCCCCGCTTAGCCGGGACGAAACGGCCCGCTTGGCGGTCGAAACGGTCGGCGATGCGCTGTCGAACAGCCATTCCGCGAATTTATACGCGGAAACCGGCGGCAATCCGCTATTTATTGTGGAAACGTTGCGGGAATGGCAAATGAGTGGGGACAGCGGCGAATTCCGATTGTCGCTAGTGGCGAAATCCGTTATCGAGAATCGGTTGAGCAGGCTATCGCCGGTCAATCGCATGCTTGTATCGATCATCGCGGCCGTCGGAAGGCCCGTCTCCACAGCGCAATTGACGATGATAACGGATGTGGAGGAGGACGCGATTCTAGCGCGCACGGAGCAGCTGGTGCTATTAAAGGTTTTGCAGGAGGTGGGGGGCGGGAATTACGGCTTCTCCCATGACATCGTCAAGGAAACCGCGTACAAGCTGAATAATGAGAGCAGGCGGCGCAGGTGTCACCGGCAGATCGCGGAAGGTCTGCTCGCTTATCATCGGGTGCAGATCGAACCGGTTGCCGGAGAAATCGCCTTTCACTACGAGCTTGCGGGGATGGATCGAGAGGCCATTATCTACTATGAATTGGCCGCGACGGCGGCGGAGAAGATCTATGCCAATGAGACGAGAATCAATTATTATCGGAAGCTCTTCAGCCTGCTGCCATCTAAACAGACTTTGCCCATTCTGATGAAGCTCGGCGACGCATTGATCGTGACGGGAGATTGGAATGAAGCGGAGAAGACTTACAAGCAATGGCTTGAGCGTTACGGATACTTGGTCACGATCAATGAGCGGTCCTATTGCGACGTCGCGCTCGGCAACTGCTTGCGACTGAAGGGCAAATATGAGGAAGCCGGATTCCATCTGGAACGGGCGTCCTACCACTTCAAGCTGACGGAGGACCATGACGGACTCGGATTCGCATACGGAACGCTCGGTATTTTACATTACTTTATGGCAAGCTACGACAAGTCGCTTCGATACTTCGTGGAAAGAATGGAATTGTCTCGTACCGGAAATCAAACGGAAACGCAAGACGATGTCCGGTTCCTCGGAATGATCGGCTTCCTGCATTATGACCAATGCGAGTACGACAAAGCGATTTATTGGTTTCAGAGACAAATCGGCCTCGCCACGGAAATCCAGGACGCATTTTTCGTCGGAGATGCATTGGGCGGATTGGCGTTGGTTTATTTCGAGACGGACGATATGGACTTGGCTTACGATCGTATCGTCGAGAAGCTGGAGATCAGCAAGTCGATCGGGGCGCAAATGGGCTTCGCGATGGGCGTGGGCATGTTGGGCAAATATTATTACTTGCTCGGCTCCCGCCTGCAAGCGGAACAATGCATCGCCTTCTGCCTTGAAGAAGCGGTGCGCATTCAGGATTGGCATATTGCCGCCGTCGTGCTTGGCATCGAAGGGTGCAATCTAATGGAGCAGCATCGGTATGAGGAAGCCGACCAATGGATCGAACGTTCGGCGAGGTTAACCAAGCAGCTTCGTATCCCTTTCTTCGAATGCGAGGCGCTCTATTTCACAAGCCTTCTAAGGGAGCGGCAGAATCAATTAGCAGGTTGCGCTGAGGTTGCCGAGGAGGCGCTGAACCTTGCCATTCGGCTAAAACGGCGGGACTTGCAGGTAAAGCTTCTTGTACAGTTGTTGCATCTGAAGACGCGCTTGGGACGGATCAGCCCTGACGAAGCGATGGACGAGTTGCAGCATATGATGGAACAATACTCCGGTGAGCAGGAACAGTCTGCCGTTCGCTTCGCGATGTGGCGGCTGAAGTCCGACTCGGACGTACTTCGGACTGCCGCGTTTTCCTTGAACGAAGCGCTGTACCGGAAGTCGGGCAAGCAGGAATATTTCGGCCGTTTGCGCGAGCTTGGCGGCTTCGACCAAGTTATCGCCGCACGCCCGATGCCGAAGCTTGCGGCAGAGGCCGTGCGGCAGAAGCGAATTTCCCCGAACCTATTGGTGGATATCGATCGTTTTTTATTGCTCGATTGATTCGGGGGATCCTGTAGGAACTGATCCTATTCCTGCCAGGTCACCGGTTTATCGAGAATGACGCCATCCGTCATCACCCATTGACGGAGACTGTCCGCTTGGACTTGAATGACGATGAAATACAAATCGCCGGTACCGTTATTGCGAAGGGTGCGTTCGCCTTCAGGTGAAACACGAATAGCCGTTCCTTCCTTTACATCAAAAATCTGACCATCGACCTGAAACTGACCTCGGCCGCCTATGAATAGGTACAGCTCCTCATTCTCGCGATGGGTGTGATAGAAAGGGATAGAGCCTCCCTCAGGCAGTTGGTTCAGTGAAACTTCCATGCCGGTCAGTCCAAGCCTATCCTTCAGAAAGTACTTCCCTGGGATAGGGTCCTTCGACATACTCACAAGGCTGCTAAAAGGACCTGCTTCCACAACGCTGAAATGTTTGCCATTCATCTGTAAACTTCCTTTCACTTTGAGTTATCCTTCGTTTACTCGTTTTGGTTGGGTTGGCCTTTAACAGTGGTAACCAAGTCGTGCAGGTTGCCGTTTATCAATGTGCCCCAGGCGTTCGAGCACACGCCGTAACATTCGAGAGAGGGAACGAGACCTTCGTGCGTAAAGTGCACTTCTGTATGGTCACCCTTCCTTGCGATTTCAAAAACAATGTCGGTATCTTTCCACTCGCTCTTGTCCTTGACGAAGCTAAAGTAGTTGTCCGCAATGTGCCAGACCACCTTATTGCCAGGAACAAGCTCTGTAATTTGGATCGTGCAGCGGTGCATGTCTTTGTAGTGATGGTTGAATTGCCCGAGTTCGTCTGTTCTGCCCTCGATTTCTTCCGACCACCATCCCCGGACATTGTTGATGGCAGCGAAAACTTCTTCCGGGCTTCGGTCTACCGTAAATGAAGTTCTGTAATTTTGATCCAAAAAAAGTATCTCCTCTCCTCTCGTTATTTGGTTTTTTATTAACCACACACAGAGTATAAAGTTCGTACTTTCATAATGCAAGTATAAACTTGCAAATTGCAATTGATAAACCTACGACTCTTGCAATTGCCCTGACTCCCGACGCCGACTACTCATGAATATCAAAGAAAATGCAATTACCGTGAGGATAATCCCAAGTACTTGAAATCCTTCGAAGTTGAACTTACCTCCCATCACGATACCTATTAACAAGGAAGATAGGATAGTTCCCAGATATCTTGATGTATTAAATAATCCGGATGCTACACCAATTATTTCTTTAGGAGAACTTTGGAACAAGGCCGCTTGCATTCCTACATTGTTTAACCCGTTGCTAATACCGAATGCAGCCAAGGCGAAACACACGCTGACAACCGGTGAAGTTTGATTTAATATTACGAGCCACACCGACCCAAGTGTCATCAGGATCGCGGACACCAACAATGCTGGCCGAGGTCCAGATTTATCGATCCATCGTCCTGCTATTGGAGAAGTAACAAGAGAGCACAAGCCCAAGCTTAGCATGAGAATTCCTGTTTGGAACTCGCTGACATGACGTACCATTTGCAAGTAGGAAGGTAGCCCGAAAAAGAGCGAGTAATAAAGTACGTTAACGAGCATGAATTCGACATTAACCCAAGTCATCGCAGGATATTTGGCGAATGTACGTAAAGGAATAAAGGGTGACGTCGCTTTTAACTCATGTCGTACGAATGCGCCCAGCGCAACGAGGCCTATCAGTCCGACAGTTACATTTCCTAATGAGATATGCTCAGATGATTTTGCCGACAGTAATCCAAGGAGCAGGGCAACCAGCCCTACTGTGAAGAGCAAGATCCCTGACACATCAATCAAACGAAACCATTTACGAGAGGACATCCCCAACGCAACCCATGTTGAAGGTTCGTCGTTAGGAATATTTCTCAAGGATAATAGAAAACTCACCACCACGAAGGGGATATTGACGAAAAAGATACCAGACCAGCCCCACCAGTGAATGATGATCCCGCCAATAAAGGGTCCAATCGCTGCCGCTCCGGATAGGAATATGGACAAAACAGACAGCGCAGTCGCTTGTTTCTCCGTAATATGAATCCGCACAATGGCCATTCCAACCGCAACCATCATGCTTGTTCCGATGGCTTGCACAATGCGGAACAGGATAAGATACCCGAAGTTTGGTGATAGCGGAGCTAATAAAGATGCAATAAAGGCTACAACAAGCCCGGTAAGAAATATCTTCCTACGACCGAATAAATCGCTGACCTTTCCCATGATAGGTTGAGCGATGCTACTTGCAATGTAGAAAGAAAAAATAATCCAGGAAACACTTCTAAAGTCAAGTTGAAACGCATTTTGCAACCTTGGAATAGCAACAGAAACCATCGAAGAATTTAATGGGTTCAATAGTATCCCAAGGCCGACGGAAATCATCAACCACCTGCTGCGAACATTCATTTTTGGTCCCCCCAAAGTGTATTAATGTCATCGTACTTGACTTCGTTTATTCATTCCAACGCATTTTGTGTTATGATTTCATTCACTTGAGGGAATGAGGGGGCGCGAAATGGAACTTCTTCAACTGCAATATTTTCTCGCGGTAGCTCGTTTGGAGCATGTGACGGAAGCTGCACGAAGTCTGCACGTTACTCAATCGTCATTAAGTAAAACGATTCAACGCTTGGAAGACGACCTAGGGGTCCCTCTGTTCGATCGAAAAGGAAGGAAGCTACGATTGAATGAGTTCGGAAGCAGATTTCTTCGCCGTGCTGAAAGGGCTTTGTTTGAATTGGAACAGGGGAAGCAGGAGATTAGCGATCTGTCCAGCCCGGAAAATGGCACACTCGAATTGGCGGTGACCACTGCAAGCACTTTGCCAAATATCCTTCGAGAGTTTCGGAAAAAGCGGCCCGATATCCATTTTCATGTGCAGATGCTAAGCATGAAGGAAATGGTTACGCTACTTCATAGAGGAGAAGTTGATTACTGCTTGTCCTCGCCACCGTTACAAGGGGACGATATTGAATGTCAAATCGTGTTCATTGACCCCATCCTTGTAGCCGTTCCAAAGGGGCATCGGCTGGCAGACCGAAGCAGCGTATCCTTGGCAGAACTAAGGGATGAATGGTTTGTCGGTGTAAAGAGAGGCTACGGTGCACGCGATCTAGTGGATTCTATTTGCAAATCGGCTGGATTTGCACCTAGATATGTGTACGAGGGGGATGAACCTGCAAGGCTAAGCTCTCTGGTTGAAGCAGAAATTGGCATAGCCTTCATACCAAGTACGGCAAAGTTTTCGCGGGAGCATATCAAATATCTCCAAGTAGAGAATCACGAATTGGTACGGGAGATAGCTTTATTATGGCACAAGGGTCGGTACATTTCGCAGGCTGCTCTGGAATTCCGTGAGGTCGTTGTGCAATATTTTGGATCGATAACTAAAAAGACAGGTTTAGATTAAGATCCAATGCTTCAGCAAATAAATGACACTTGCAATATACAAGCACAAACTTGTGAAATGCAAGCATTAACGGTATAACCAAATCAAAGCGAACTTCCACCGTTTGTCCAATTGTAGATTCGGCATCAACAATGCCGATCATCGATAACATTAATGATTGACAGACTCCAACGAGAGCAGTAATCTAATGGCTTTGGGAGCGATGAAAAAACGCTATGAGAGGGATCCAAAAAATGAACAATCGTCAAGGCTGGAAGGACGGGGTTGGCGCGCTGCAGTGGTTCGTCTTTCTGCTAGCTAACTCCGTCACGCTTCCCATTGTTGTCGGACAAATTTATCAATTGTCGCCGGATGAAGTGATCGGGCTTATGCAACGTATATTTCTGGTCGCCGGTGTCGCTTCCTTTCTGCAGGGATGTATTGGACACAAGTTTCCGATACCCGATGGACCGGCCGGCACTTGGCTGGGCGTATTTGCGATCATGGGCGTAGAGGTCGTTCATCAGAATGGCGATGTGTTTAGCACTCTTCGTGTGTTGGAGATGGGGATGCTAACCGCGGGAGTCATGCTTCTGGTATCGGTTATGATCGGGTTGACGAAGTGGATGCTAACTCTCTTCACGCCTCTCGTTACTGGTTCTTATTTGTTGCTGCTAGGCATGCAGCTTGGCGGCGTATTCTTACAAGGGATGCTCGGCGTAAGCGGAGATCATCCGCAACTCGACGTATTGACGACGACCATTTCTTTTGGCGTTTTTACGTTAATCTTAGTTTTATCGGTAAAGGGAAAAGGATGGATCAAAAGCTATGCGGTCATGATTGGGATTCTAGCGGGCTGCCTTGCCTATTATGGTCTCGGACAAGGAGCTAAGGTCGATGCAGAAGCAACGGTCGGACTACCGGAGATATTTGCTTGGGGCTTGCCGAAATGGGATACAGGTATCATGATCTCTTCGATCGTCATTGCTTTGATTCTTACTTCCAATACGATCGCGAGCATCGCCGCCATTAAACAAGTGGTACAGAAGCAGGAAGAATCGTCTGCGGAGGAGTCCAATCGGGTTATCAGCCGCAGCGGGGCGGTAGGGGGTTTCGTGCAAATTTTGTCGGCGGTATTTTCCTCCGTAGGTACAGTTCCGCTATCGAGCGCAGTCGGATTTGTTCGGATGACAGGTCAAACGAGAATTCGCCCGTTTCTCATTGCAAGTCTTCTGCTGGCGGGCATCGCTTTCGTCCCCGTGCTCATTCGCTTACTCATGCTGCTTCCAAGTCCAATCGCCTATTCGTCCATCATGGCATCTTTTGTCAGCCTGATCGGCGTTGGATTGCAGGGCATTACGAAAGAAAGCCTAGACTCGCGTAGAATCATGATTATCGGCATCACGATCCTTGTCGGCAGCGGCGCCATGTTCCTTCCGGCATCCGTATTTGAAGCCATGCCGTCAGTGGTCAAATACGTATTTGGCAACGGGCTTATTCTCGGGACTTTAGTTGCGATCCTTCTAGAACTGAGTTGGAAAGCGCAGAAAAAAGCAACCTAACAGTATGACAAAAACAACTTCAAACTGTGATTAAATCTTGGCGCGTGCCGATCTTCGATCTGTGCGCGCTATTTCCGTTTGGGCGTGCCCAGAGGCACCTTCTTCTAGCCGGCGAAAGTCCGATCGTAATTCGCCTAGACCATGTTGGGCATGATTAGCGCTTTGGCCTGCTGCTTGCCTGCCGTGAGGAGACTGTCGCTTAGCGTGGAATCATTAACAGAGCGTGCCAGCACAAGCGTCCCGACCAGGGTACTGAGCAGAGCGCTGCCTTTGGACTTATCGACTTCTGCCAGATCGGAGATGAAATCAATCATCCGTTCCAACTCGCGGGTGAAAACTTGGCGAACCTCTTCCGAGGATCGGGATATTTCCCCGGTAAGGGTGGGGAGAATGCAACCCATTTCCGTTTTGTCACGGTGATACTTGCTTAGGTAGTAATCGATGACCGCATAGATTTTGGGCCCTTGCTTCTCCTGGTCGGCGGCTTCCTGCAGAAGGGCAATTGTATCGCTGATGGCATACCGGCAGGCTTCTGCTACCAGTTGCTCTTTGTTGTTAAAGTGCGCATAGAACCCTCCGTGGGTTAGGCCGGCCCCTTTCATAATGAACGGGACGCTTATGTCGCGAATACCATTCTTACGAAAAGCTTGGGCAGCACTTTCAATGATCTTGCCTCGAACTTTTATTTTATGACCTTCAGGATAAGGCACTGTAATCACTCCATCGCTCATAAATCTATTTTAAATATTATAACCATCATAATAAATCTAGTCAAAAGAAAAGAGGGCTATTGACTGTCTTAAAATATGATGACTATAATATATTACGATCATCATATTTAAGGGAGAGGGAGAGTTAGGACAATGAAGATTAAAATGGGTTTGTATATTGGAATGGCGTTGGTGCTTATCGCGGGAGGTTCGCTTCTTGCTGTTAAAGGGAAGGATGCCGTCAGCCAGGCCGAGAGCAGAAAACAAGGCATCCTTGAGTCGGTGCAGAAGAACGAATACTATACGGACCTCTATGTACAAGAAGGCCAAATTGAAAAGCTCAAGATTAATCAAAGCGTTAAAGTTCATTTTCCGTATTTGAATCACCCTATCAAGGTCGATGGCGTTGTCGTTTCGATTGCAGCCGCCCCCCAGTTTGCGAGCTTGCGCATGACGCGCGAGAGAGGGCAAGCGGATTTAAGCATGTTTCTTGTCAGAATATCCGTAGACTCGAACACGGGTCTCCTACCGGGCATGACTGCCGAGGTGAATCTTGATGAAATCGCTGATTGAGGAGTGGAAGTACGTTGCGGGCAGCAAGTTTCTTATTACTATTTTTATCGCCCCGCTTATTGCGGCTTTGTTTTTTGGTTTGATGTTTTCGAAAAACCAAATCAGCGAAACGCCGGTTGTCGTGATTGACGAAGACCATAGTTCTTATTCGCGAGAGTTGATTGCGAAAATAAATGCATCCCAATATATGAAAGTCACGAAAGTATTCGCCAGCCGCATGGATCCCGAAACCTTGCTGGCAAACGAGGAAGCTGTAGCGGTTATCATGCTTCCGAACCAATTGGAGCTGCGCAAGCAGCAGGGAGTGTCTTCGAATATCGGGATCTTAATGGATAACACGATGCCCTCAGGGCTAACCGGTATCCGCACCGCAATTCAGGAGTTGATCACGACGGAAAATATGACTCTTTCCATGACTCGTCTCGCTCAGAAAGGGATGGATGCCGAAACATCGAAAGGGCTTTTATCTCCGTTATCCCTCCAACAGCGAATGCTGTTTAATCCGACGACAAGCTATGTCGGCTTTATGGTTCTTGGATTTGTGAATATTATCGTGCTCATGATGACAACGAGTGCTACGGGATCCATTGCGCCTCGTCTCCGAAAAGAAGGGAAGCTGTTCGTAAACGGAAAATCGCCCGTACAGCTTTGGGTTCGCAGCGTACCTTACGCCGTTTTGACTACATTCTCGTTACTCCTAAGCTATGGATTATTAAAGCAAGTGGGAAACATGCGATTTGAAGCGGAGCCTTATTTATTTATTATTCCGTTGCTGGTTTATTCTTTGGCCTTATCGCTTATGGGAATGGTGATCGGTTATTCTGCCAAAGATGTGTCTAAAGTAAGTTTACGGACTAGCTTTGTATTGTACCCGTCGTTTCTTGCTACGGGAATTCAGTTGACCCCGCTTGCGTTTCCGACATTTTTTCAAGTTGCCGCATGGGCGTTGCCGATGAACTGGCTTAACCGTTTAATACGCGGAATGGCGTTTCGGAATGGAGCGCTGACGGCTTACGGTCGGGAGATAGGGGCACTGCTAATCATTATTGGCATTGCGTCTTTGTTACTCGGATTGCTGGTGTTTCGGGAAGCGCGTAAAGCAAATTCCTCGAATCGGCTTTCGAGACCTATGGACAAACGGGTTATAATAGATGCACTTAGAAGATGAACTTAAGCTTTCAGGAGGCATCGAATGAATCCTTCGCAACATAACCATGTCCTCATCGTCGAGGATGATGATCATATAAGGCGTTTTCTGGCCATTAATTTGCGTACGAACGGATTTCAAGTTACCGAAGCCGCTTTAGGGGAAGCGGCTTTAAAGTGCATCGACGACAACCGTCCGGATGTCGTCGTGCTGGATATTATGCTCCCCGACATGGACGGATTCGAAATATGCAAGAAGCTGAGAGACGTCGATGCTAACATTGTCATCATAATTTTAACCGCGCGCGGTCAGGATGTGGAAAAAATCAGAGGGCTCGAGCTTGGTGCCGACGATTATATCGTTAAGCCCTTTAATCCGCTGGAGCTCGTAATGAGAATAAAGACCGTTTTACGACGCATGCACAATGCAACGAAGCTAGAGAATCCGGAGAAAACGAAAAGAAATGTACTCCTGTCCGGGACAATCCGTATCGATCTGGATTCTAATAAAGTGTTTAAAGAGGATTACTGCATTGAACTGACACCTAAAGAGTATCAAATGATCAAAGTATTTCTGGAAAACCAAGATAAAGCGTTATCGAGAAACGATCTCTTGAATCTCGTATGGGGCGAGGATTTCGTCGGCGATACGAAAACGGTGGACGTGCACGTTCGCAAATTAAGGGAAAAGATCGAAGACGATAGCTCTAAACCTCGACTGATCGAAACCGTGTGGGGGCTGGGGTATCGTTGGAGGAAGGACGGCTGAGGATTGGGAATCCAGAAAAGATTAGTAGGAAGTTATCTCGCGGTCATCGCGATTACGGTTACGATATTGGAGATCTTTCTCATTTTCTCGGTGAAGTCCTATTACTATCGCAACGTCGAACGAGTATTGACAAGCCAAGCGGAGTTATCCGCGTCCTTTTTCCATCAATATTTCGATGCGGAAGACTTAGAGAAGCAACCCGAACGGTTATTAGAAGGTTTTGCTCATCATTCCGCCGCCCAAGTTCAGATTATTAGCTTAACCGGTCAACTTCTTCAAGATTCTTCGGGTATGCAGGTCGGTCATGTTATGGCGGACTATCCGGACGTGCAAGAAGCTCGCAATGGAGATGTCGGAATATGGAGGGGGCGTGAGCCTTCCACCGATGAGTCCGTTTTAGCTGTATCTTATCCTTTGCTAAGTATGGATAGTAACGTGGGCATAGTCAGGTACGTGACATCTCTGACGGAAACGAAGGAAACCGTCGATCATATTTCGGAGCTCTTGATTACGGTCGGTCTTATCGTCGTTGCGATCGTAACCGTTGTTGGCGTCCTTCTATCGAGAACCATTACGAGTTCGGTATCGGATCTTAAAATCGCGGCTCGGAAAATGTCGGAGGGAGACTTCTCCGCGAGAGCCAAAAAACGATATCAGGATGAGCTTGGAACGTTGGCGGATACATTGAACGCAATGGCGACCAAAATCCAACGAGACGAAGCGCTTAAAAACGAATTTATTTCATCCGTGTCGCATGAACTTCGAACTCCGTTAACCTCGATCAAAGGATGGGCCGTAACGTTACATTCGAACCATGGGGAAGATCGATCGATGCTCGAAGACGGATTGCGGATCATCGAGACGGAAACGGATAGGTTAACCCGATTGGTCGATGAATTGCTCGATTTCTCGAAATGGGATAACGGACTAATGGAGTTATACCGGGTTCCGATTGATTTGCCGGATTTTCTTCGGAAAATAGGCAAACAATTGGCGCCTAGAGCTGCCAGGCTAAATATATCGTTAGAAGTACACGTCGGGAATGCGTTGCCCTCCATACAAGCCGACGCAAACCGATTGAAACAGGTACTGATTAACCTAATAGACAATGCGCTTAAGTTTACGAGCGATAATGGAACCGTAACAATCCTTGCCCGATCGGTTGAAGATGGGGTCATGATTATCGTCGAAGATACGGGGTCGGGAATCGCCGCGCATGACATCGATCATGTTTTTCAAAAGTTTTACAAGGGTAACGGGAGCGGACACGGGAGCGGCTTGGGGTTATCCATTTCGGAGCAAATCATTGAGCTTCATGGCGGGTCTTTAACGATAGAAAGCCGCATAGGAGTAGGGACGAAAGCGATGATCCATTTACCTGTGTGCACCAAATCGTGATTTTAACTTTTTCATAACCCTTTAGGATTGTTTTAGCGATAAAATAGATCATTGAGTCGAAAAAGATGAGGAGCAGATAATGAGAACGATAAGCAAGCTCGCAAGGGCTGGATTACTTGTATCTGCATTATTGTATCTGAACGGGTGTAGAATGCCTGCCACTCCGGACGATTTAATCAATCCGCCTGAAATAAGTTTGTCCATTAATAAATGGGATGACATTCAGAATGTGCTGCCGGTAGGAGCGCAAATAGTCCCTCAAACGATCGGACAAGGAAACGGTATAACATTCGGAGATCTAGATGGCGACGGCATAGATGAAGCATTGATTGTTTATAAAGAGAATCCCCTCCATGGCCAAATGCTTAAGGCTGCTGTACTCAAGCAGAAGAGCGCTCAGTGGCAAATCGTTTGGGATGCCAAGGGCTTCGGCTACGGTCTAGATTATTCGGAAATCGCCGATGTCAACCGGGATGGTATGCAGGAGGTTGTTCTAGGTTGGTCATTAGGCAAGGCAGGGACGGGAATGGATGTCTACGTTTGGCGTAATGGTACTTTAGTGCTGGAATCAAAGTGAAAACAAAAACAATATCAACAATTTGCAGATTGATTTTAGAGGGAACCGCATGACTTTTATTCGAAAAATAAATAAGCTGGATAAATTAACGCTTTTTTTCTGCGCATGTCTGATCACCATTGGCACCGTTGCGATTTACGAAGCAACATCCGGAACGAAGTTAGATGGTTTATACAAAAACAATCTGATGTTATTCGGTTGGTTTTGCGTACCGATGTTGCTATTGGCGTTTTTCGATTATCGCTTTCTGGTTGGCAAATTATCGTATCTTTTGTATGGAATCGGGATCATTTCGCTCGTGCTCGTTAAATTAAAGGGAGAGAGTCTTAACGGCTCGTCTCGCTGGATGAGCATAGGTTCTTTTCAATTTCAACCGTCCGAATTGGCGAAGTTGTTCACGATCTTGTTAGTTGCCCATTTGCTGCAAAAGCGAGCGGGGGAGAAGCTGCGCTTGTTCAAAGATGTTTTACCCATTACGGTTATCGTTCTCGTTCCGTTTTTTCTAATCCTAAAGCAGCCTGATTTAGGGACTGCGCTAGTGTTTGTCGGTATTTTGCTCGGGATGTTGTGGATGGGAAATATTCGCGCTCTATATATGTTGTTGCTCGTGGGAGTAGTCGGCGTACTGGTTGGTTTAATCCTTTGGTTGTATCAAGCGAATTATGAACTGCTAACCCGATTCGTACATCCCCATCAATTAGCGAGAATACAGACCTTTCTGGATCCGACCAGCGATCCCGATAAATCATGGCACGTCCTTAACGCGATTAACGCGGTAGGTGCGGGCGGATTGAGCGGAGGCTCGGGCTACTTCTCGGAGCATGGTTTTATTCCGTACGTCTACTCCGATTCCATCTACGTGATCATTGGCGAAAGGTATGGATTCATGGGTTCCGCGGTTCTACTAATGCTCTATTTTCTTATGATTTACCGAATGATTATAACGATCATAGAGAGTAAGAGGCATGCTGGCCGTTACGTTGTCGTAGGAGTGATTAGCATGCTCGTGTTTCAAATTTTCGTGAATATCGGAATGCATATCGGCTTGCTTCCGTTGACGGGAATTTCTTTGCCATTCATCAGCTATGGGGGCAGCTCGCTTCTCATCAATATGGTTGCGATCGGGCTGGTTTTAAGCGTAAAAATTCATAATGATGTTGAAGATAAAACGGTAATCCCGCTAGAGCCCCGCATAATAAACATTCGCACATCCCAATAGGGAATGCGTTTTTTTATTTTGAGTGGTCTAGGCTCGGCGATTGTTTCGTGGATGTCTGTTTTTTACAATTCATAAAGAATGCAATAGGCTAATCTATAAGTAAGAAAGTAAGTCAATTACTCATTAAGGAGAAATGAAAAGATGAAACCTAGAATTACTGTACTCACGCTGGGAGTAGACGATTTGGAAAGATCATTGACTTTCTATCGAGACGGACTGGGTTTGCCGACGCAAGGCATAATAGGTCGAGAATTCGAACATGGCGCGGTCGCTTTTTTCGACTTGCAAGCAGGTATAAAGCTCGCCATCTGGAGTCGCCAAGATCTTGCTCACGAGACCAAGGTTCCGTTGGGCTCGCCAAGCTCTACCGAAATGACGATCGGACACAATGTAGCTAGTAAAGAAGAAGTGGACGAGGTCATGGAACAAGCTCGCAAAGCGGGGGCTATTATTACTGATCCTGCACACGTTGCCTTCTGGGGGGGATATTCCGGCCATTTCTTAGATCCGGACGGTCATCTGTGGGAAGTGGCTTGGAATCCGGCATGGGAGATAACGGAATAGGATCGATTTCGCGAAAACCTTCCCTTTGGGGAGGTTTTTTTGTTTTTTAAAAATAATTTATTCCTATGACGAGAACCGCGAGGGCTTAATGCTATGCGGTTTTTGTCGATTTATTTCGATTTCTTTTATTATTCTTTTATTTCCCTTGAGTAGACTTAGCGTTGTATGAACGTAAAAAAATGCGGATGGGACCCTACAGGGAGATAACTTGGGAAACAGACGTGGGAAGAGGAGCAAACAAATGCGAAACCTTAGAACAAAAGCAATGCGAATGATGTTAGCCTTCATTATTGTAGTCGGTTCTATACCGGGGGGAATGCTCGGATACGGTAAAGCTTTCGCGGCAACTGAATTTTTGGGTGATGGGACTGCCGGCAGCCCCTTTCTTATCAGTACGGGATCTCAACTGAATAAGATCAGGGGTAACTATATCGAGGGGGGCTTCTATTTCAAGCTTACGACCAATATCGATTTGACCGGCTTCGCCGGCGGAACAGGCTGGGTACCGATCGGGACTTGGGATCATCCTTTTAAAGGCCATTTGGATGGCGACGGATACAAAATATCGGGTCTAAAAATAACGGGCGGTTCAATCGATAATAGCGGGCTTTTTGGTTATGTTGGAATGAACGGTTACATCACTAACGTAAAGCTGGAAAACGTAAAGATTAGCGCGGGTAATTGGGCGGGCGGTCTAGTCGCTGTTAACGATGGCGGAACGATAGAAAATAGTTCTGCGTCAGGGAGCGTAGCAGGAACAAGAGGCGTAGGCGTCTTAATTGGGAGCAATATAGGTACCGTTCGCAACAGTTATGCGGCGGGAAGCGTTAGCGGTACAGAAAGCGTAGGGGGCTTGGCTGGCATTAATGGGAAGGAAATTCTCGACAGCTTTGCATCGGTACAAGTGAACGGGTCTCTGAATGTAGGCGGGTTGGTAGGGTGGCAATCGCAAAACAGAGCGGTCATTAGCAATAGCTATGCTAGCGGCAGCGTGAGCGGATCGGAGAAAGTAGGCGGGTTGGTAGGGTGGAATTATCAAGGGGCTATTGCTAGCGGTAACCACGCCTCGGGAACGGTAAGCGGGATCGGTACGATGAAATATGTCGGCGGTTTGGCCGGTTTCAATGAATACGGAACGATTAGCGACAGCTATGCCTCGGGGAATGTGAGCGGCAAGATCGAAGTAGGCGGCTTGGTCGGTTACGACTACGGAGGAATCATCAGCAATAGCTACTCATCCGGGAATATTAGCGGAAGCAGTAATAGCACCAATGCAGGTGGATTGGTTGGCAGAACGGATTACGGAACCATTAGCAAGAGTTACTCCTCCAGCCGCGTAACCGGAAGCACCGATTTCGATTATGCAGGCGGTTTGATTGGAGACTTATTGGCGGGAAAGGTCAGCAACAGTTACGCCACTGGAGATGTGTCAGGAAAAAGCGCTGGCGGACTGGCGGGAAGCAGCGACAACGGAGAAATACATAGCAGTTACGCAAAAGGAAATGTAAGCGGGACAGAAGTCGTAGGCGGCTTGGTGGGCAGGAATGTTCTTGGACCGATCAACGATAGCTATGCATGGGGGAATGTAAACGGTACACAAAGTATCGGGGGCTTAGTCGGCTGGAACGTAAATGGGGCCGTTCGCAACAGTTACGCTATCGGGAAGGTAAGCGGAACAAAAGATATAGGCGGCTTGATCGGTTTCGCTTATTCGGATACATCGGTCAATAGTTATTATGATGAAGTTACAACCGGGCTATCTACATCTAAGGGGGGATTTGGCAAGACAACTTCGGAAATGCAGCAACAAAACACGTATGAAGCAGATCAAGCCAATCGTTGGGATTTTACGAATACATGGGCGATAGCTCCCGATCGGAATGGGGGATATCCTTATTTGCGGGAAATCCAAGTTTATTTGGATTATGACGGCAATGGGCACGATGGGGGCACTGTTCCGCCAAGTGTATCTTATATGCCTGGATCGAAAGTCAGCATAGAAGCCGGAACAAATTTATCGAAGGCAGGTTACGCGATCCATGGCTGGAACTCGAAAGCGGACGGAAGCGGCAACCCGTATCGGACGGGGGATTCCTTCACGATTACGTCAACGACCGCACTATTTGCCAATTGGATCTCTCCGACTTCGATTGCCACGTTAACCTCTGGTATCGGTACCGTTAGCGCAGGAGGTACGCCAAGCGAAACGATAACCGATATTCCGAGAAGTACGACTATAGCGGCGCTAAAGGCTGCAATTACTACAGCACCGGGTGCGACTTTTGAAATATACGAAGCGGATGGCACGACCGTGGCAGCTTCATTAACGACGGGAAATCAAATCATTGTAACTGCCGCTAATGGAACTGCGCGGACAACATATACCGTTACAGTAACAAAGGCCTCAAGCGATGCTACGTTGATTTCAACGGTAGGAACCGTAAGCGCAGGCGGCACAGCCGTCGAAACGATCAAGGATATTCCAATTGGAACGTTACTATCTTCGTTAATCAAAGCGATTACTCCGGCTCACGGCGCCATGTTCGACGTTTATGAGTCGGACGAAGCTACTTTAGCGACGGAGTTGAATAGAAACAAGAAGGTTGTCGTCGTCGCGGAAGATGGCACAACGAAAGTCGTATATACTTTGAAGTTCTCGGCAAATACTTCAGCTACGATGACTTCGACAATAGGTACGGTAAGTAAAGGCGGTACGGTGAACGAAACATTTATCGTTCCTTACGAAACTAGCTTATCCGCTTTGAAAGCGGCCATTATACCGGCGGACGGTGCGACGTTCGAAGTCTACGATGCGGATGGCATTACGGTTGCGACCGCTGTAGCAGTAGGGAATAAGGTGATCGTCACCGCTGAGGATGGAATAAATAAAGTAACGTATTCCATTGCGATAGCTCCGAACACGGATACTACGATCACTTCCTCGATCGGGGTCGTGAGTACAGGAGGAACCGGACTCGATACGATAGACCATATCCCGTATGGAACGACAGTGGCTGCTTTGAAGGCTGCGATTACTCCTGCAATAGGCGCAACGTTTCAAATTTACAATAGCAATGAAACTACGTTAGCCACCACTTTGGCAACTGGCCGCAAAGTAATCGTCACCGCGCAGGATGGAATGACAAGACGCGTTTATAGATTGTCCGTCGAATTAAACTCGGATGCTACGTTGACGTCTACGCTAGGAACTGTGAGTACAGGGGGTACGGCGAACGAAACCATTCTAGTTCCGTATGGAACTACGCTAACTGCGTTGAATAGCGCGATTAGACAGGCGGCAGGCGCGACGTATGTCATTTACAATGCTGATGGAACAACCGTAGCTACCGCACTGGCTACGGGGACCAAAGTGATTGTTACCGCGAATGACACGATAACGAAAGTCACTTATACCGTCACGATCGCGGCGAATATCGCGAAAGCGATAACTTCATTCAAATTTGCCGAGCAGACCGCTAACGCGACTATCAATACAAGCGCTCGCACGGTAAAAATAACAGTGGCTAACGGAACGAATCCGAACGGATTGGTGGCAACCTTCACGTTATCTCCGGGCGCTACGGCAACGGTAGGCGCAGTCGTTCAACAAAGCGGATCGACAGCTAACGACTTCTCAAACGTTGTAACTTATGTGGTTAAAGCCGAGGATAACAGCACGCAGACTTGGACCGTCACCGTTACGGTAGCGGCAAGCAGCGCGAAAGAGATCACCTCATTTAGCTTCGCGGAACAAACAACAGCGGCAACCATTAGCGCGAGCGCTCGCACTGTCGCGGTTGAAGTGCGGCACGGTACGAGTTTGAACGGACTTGTAGCGACGTTTATGTTATCCGGGGGAGCATCGGCGAAGGTGGGTTCGGTGACTCAGTTGAGCGGCACGACCGCCAACAACTTCACGGGTACGGTCACTTATACCGTAACCGCAGCGGATAATAGCACGCAGACTTGGAAGGTTACCGTGACCGTTGCGGCGGCGAGTGCTACCGCGACGCTGACGTCCACGATCGGAACCGTAAGTGTGGGAGGTACGGCGAATGAGACGATTGCGAACGTTCCATTCGGAACAACATTGGTCCAATTGAAGGCCGCCATTACTCCAGCGGCGGGTGCGACGTATGAAGTGTACATGGGAGATGGAATCACTGTAGCGACGGATCTATTTTCGGGCTACGTGGTGATCGTCACCGCCCAAGACGGAACGACGAAGGTGATCTACACGATCACGGTACAAGCAGCTCCGCCAAGCGGAGCCGCTACGCTGACGTCCACGATCGGAATCGTAAGCGTAGGTGGCACAGCGAATGAGACGATCACGAACATCCCATACGGAACAACGCTAGGTCAGTTGAAGGCTGCTATTACGCAGGCGGCGGGTGCGACGTACGAAGTGTACACGGCTGATGGAATCACTGTCGCGAC
>NZ_JAKRWM010000017.1 GCF_022352055.1 Cohnella mopanensis
TTCGTTGTCGTCCGCGCTAACGGCGACTTTTATAATATACCACAGTTCGTATCAGTAATGCAAGTACTTTTTTTAATTTCTTTTTGCATCGCTTGATTTCACCGTGTCCGCATTCAGTAGCTTTTTCAGCGGCGAGATATAATTTATCACAGAATGATATGCCTAGTCAACGGTTTTTTCGACATTTTTTTAATTGTTTGTTTTACCACTCGCGGAGGCATATCTAAGCTCCAATATTCCATTATAGAAATGATGCGACGGTTTCGCGATTTCGAGTATACTGCCGCGGTGCACTAGCTTCTGGAGAAGCACCGATATCTCCAAAGACAGACCGACCAAATCCGGATGCTTCATTAATTCTGAAATAGACCACGACTCGTCGCGGCTTCCGATTAGTCGTATCAGAAGCGAGCATGAGGATTCCATCTTATTCAGAATGGTGAACTCGCAAGCAAGCAACACCAACTGCACCCTTTGCTCCAGCGTCTCGCCGCTTGTCGTTAATTCCTCGAACAACTTATAGATCCCCGGGTTCACTCTTCGCATTTGTTCCCATACGGTTAACTCAGGGTGCATGCCTTCTTCAACGAGGGCAATATGCGCCCAATAATGAAGGGAAGCCAATACATTGGAATAGGCATCCAACACCTGTCCATCCCTAAGGTCTTGTTTGGCCTGTAAATAAGAACGAACGAATTGCGAAAACTCGCTAAGAAGTTTCTGCTCGCGAATATGCGGCGACCATTCCATTAATCGATCGCGAAGGCTCGTTAAGTAATGGTCCTTATCGATCAGAACTTCCCCTTGCACTAACCAATAGATGACATTGCGGTTCGGGCTGCTGACAATCCAGCTTTCCAACTTCTCGCGAGTTACTCTTCGCACCAGAATGCGCGCATCGTTCCAGATCAAGTGCTCGGAATCTTTATAGGTTGAAGCGTTCGTAATAATAAGAGCCAATCGATCCATCCCGTCGATCAGAGGTTGATAGGAGAACGGATTCGCAACAAGAAGAAGGCTAACAATCCCCTCCTCTTGACCTAGCTGCTCTAAATAGAACGAATTTTTGACTAACGACTCCACATCATTCACATCCTTATTAAAGTTCCAGATCTCGCACGTTCGATGCGAGGTGGTCTGTCCACAAAATGTGAGCTATAATTAAATTACGAGTATGGTCTAGTTCTACAACCAATGCCCTGTTTCCTGCTTCCTGCGGGAGTAGAGTTGATGGTATAAAATAGAACTTCGCCATGTGTTCTTTTAAGATGGGAGACTACAACATGAAATGGAAAGCCAGCAAAATATCAACGATGCGAACTTGGGGACTCCTGCTCGTGCTAGCCGGCATGGGGGTCATGGTTTTTGGAACAAGCGGAATCCTGCTGTTCGGTGAAGTCGGCAAAATCATCGCAGCAATCTTCATGGTGTTCGGGATAATCAGTTGCTTCATCAGCATGGGAATCTATTTCTGGGTCGGCATGTTATCCACTAGCGCCCCGGTCATCGACTGTCCCGAATGCTCGAAAAGAACGAAAATGCTCGGAACGACGGATCGCTGCATGTATTGCCACACGATTCTTACGCTTGACCCAGCCAAAGCGACCGAAGACGCTATTAGCAAAGCCCATTCCGACAATGCTAGCGACACCCCGTTGCCGACTCAATCTTAATATCCGTATAACAAAACCTCCGATGCAGACGCATCGGAGGTTTTCGGTTTAGAGCGATTACTTAGATCTGTTCTGAAGCGTCTTATCCAGCGTTCCCCAAATGTCATTCGTTTCGAATCCGCGACGCCATGAAGCCACCCCGGCCAAATTATATTTTCGCGCCAGCTCCGCACGAGCTTTAATTGAAGAAGCATCCTCGATCCATATCTTCTTGACCAACTTACCTTCTTTGAATTCGATATAGTTCTGGCCAGTCTCTTCAGAGTATGACGGCTTCAACTTTTTGTCCGTTATCAATTTCGCGACGGCTTCCATGTTCATCGTTTTGGACGAGACATTAACTCCGCCTTTCCCGTTCGGTTCTTCCGTCCATATCCTTGTATAGAGGGGAACACCCAATATCAACTTATCAGACGGAACCCGATCCTCTTCCACAATGCGTTTAATCGAGTTTTCCACCCATGGAAGGGAAGAGACGGATCCGGCTACGGGGCTCGATGCCCAATGCTCGTCATAGGCCATTACCATCATAAAATCCACACTCGCTCCTAGCCTTTCCCTATCCAGAAAAACGGACCACATCTCGCTGTTGGATTTAGGAGTCACGTCAATGGATACGACAAGGTCGTACTCATGCAGGAGCGGCGTAAGTTCTCTAACAAACTGCACTAGGTTATCTTTGTCTTTCGTATAGACGTTTTCGAAATCGATGTTGACTCCCTGCAGCTTGAACGTCTTCGCATAGGCAAGCAGTTGCTGGATCATCGCAAAACGAGTCTCATATGTCGCAAGCGCGGTATGCGTCCTATCCGGTTCGAATCCATTGCTGAACAGCCCCCACACTTGAATGCCTTTAGCACGCGCCCATGCCGAATACTGTGCATCCGCTTTACTGCGAATATTCCCTTTGCCGTCTACCAACTCGAACCATGTCGGACTAACGACATTAACGCCGCTAAGCTCTCCTATTTTCTTGGTATCCGGATTGGCTGAGTAAACGGCTTCCCATGTCAGATTGATTTTATTGCCGCTGCTCTTCCATGCGACGAAGGGTTCCTCGGTTGCGGAATCCGAAGTAATCGTCTCAATAGCCAGCAGGGAAACAGCACCCTTGGACACGTATCCGATATTCCCGGCTTTGGACTGGGCCTTATACCAGCTGTCCTCTTCGCCCCATAACCGCAAGTCCGAACCTGCAGGCAAATCCTCAATGATCGGAAATGATTTACCCGGCCCTTCTCTTAGCTTGATCCCTTTGCTCGTTTTCTCCGGAACAGCCGCATGTTGAATGGCCTCTCCAGGCATGAAAAGCGAGACGATGCCAGAAGGCTTGCCGATCTCCGCCTTCACGCCGAACAATTCCGTAAGTGGAGCTACGGGCAAATAGAGCGTATCATCTACTTTCTTGGCCGCGAACCGAAGAGAGAAAGGTTTCCGGTTCAGCGTGGCATCTAATTCACCGGTCTTAAAGTGCAGTACCTTCGTATCTGTCGTTAGAACGACGGTCTCCGATTTCTCTTCATAATGAACCCCGTCACCCAATAATCGCTCGGCGATGTCCAAGGGAATCAATAATCCCTCTTCGGTACCTATAGCATTAACGTCCGTCCATTCCCCTTTAAACATAATCGGAGAAGGGTTCGAAATATATTTAGGCTGGATGTACGATGTATTGGCCGAATGGGATGCCCTCCACCAAATTACCGCAATCGCCGCTATGACGAAAATGAGCAAGAGCAGTATCCATTTACCGGATCTTTTGCGCGAACGGCGCGGTCCGGCCATCAATTCGGAATTCAATTCCATTCACTCTCCGTTTCTGCATATCTGGATGCAACGCTTGTCCTCTTAAGATGTACGATGCTACGGAACGAAAGGTTGCTAGTTTCGCTTGATGCGGACTGCCTGCGAACTAAAAAAACACGCCAAGGCGTAATCCCCGCGTGCTTTAATAGCGTAATCGTTAAAATTAAGAATGCATGCCTTTGCAAGTCGGACAAAGCCCGTAGATCTCCAGACGGTGACCGAAGACGCTAAAGCCGGTAGAAGCTGCTGCCGCTCTCTCCACTTCCTTGACCGGGGGATGGTCGAAATCGACAATCGTACCGCAATTCGTGCAAGTTACGTGATAATGATCCGACATATCGGCATCAAAGCGGCTAGAATCGTCTCCGTAAGTTAGCTCGCGAACAAGACCGGCATCTACAAAAACCTTCAGGTTGTTGTAGACCGTCGCCACGCTTAAACTCGGATACTGCGGAGAAAGTGCGCGAAAAATATCGTCTGCAGTAGGATGCGAGAACGATTCCATAAGATATTGTAATATTGCGTACCGTTGCGGAGTCATCCGGACTCCACCGGATTTGAGCTGGTCCACGGCATGCTCGACCTTGGATTCCATGCTCTCACAGCCTTTCGTATCACATCTGCAAGTAGATGATATAGATTACCTATATTCTACGTTTCACAATTGAACATTGTCAATGGAAGATCAACCCCGATAGAACCGATATGTTCTAGTTCCCTTTGCGATGTTGGGACCGACCTTCCCATAACCAAAGTCCAACGCCAGCTCCGATCAGTACAATTGCACCGAACATAGAGCCGAAGGAATTAAAAAGCCAATGCGTCCAATTCGTACCCGACAAGATCAGAATAACGACGCCTGATCCCGCCAGCAGTAAAATTCCGACAGGCGGAACGCTTCGTCCGTGGCTTTGCTCCATTGCAGGCTTGACTGCATTCTCACTCCATCCGTTCTGCATCGCGGTAGGGGATCCGACCAACTGCCCCGTCGCCATGGCCTTGCGTTCATTCACGATATCCGTGCTTTGAATTGCGTCGAATAGGCTATAGAAATAGATGATGAGAAGGACAAAGCTCAGCAGAACGATGAACAGTACATTATCGCCTTCATCAGCCGCATATACGATAGCCGTAATATCGAAGGCTACGAGTAGCATGATAGCGATTGCTTTAATCATTAACCCTAAATACATATGCCCGATTCCCGGAACTAGAAATGCCAAAATACCGGAGATCCATTTCCTTTTTCTAGCTATTCGCTTGTGCCCTTGCGGATACCCATTTGGAATGGCATACCCAGACCACGGCTGTTGATGTTGCTGCTGTTGCGCTCTTTCGCCCTCATCCGGGCTCGGCGGCAACGGATATTCGTTGTTGCCCCATTCTCCCGACTCGTTCATCCCCATACCTCCAACTCCATTATTCCGCTGCAACGGACCTCACTCCGGCCATGCGATTGAGGTCATCCGCTAAACCCATCAATTGCTCCCTGTGCGGAAGAATGACGGTGATGATCATACTCTGATGCTTATGCTCGAGGCCGAGATCGCTGTCGTCCGTGCCTATGAATCGGACTTTAACCAATTTCACGCCACGATGCGTCAGAAGCTCCTGTACATGCTCCATTCGGGGCTTCTCACCATCAAGCATGAGAGTAAATGTACATTCCCTCCGGTTGTTCACATACCGCTTCTCCACGATATTTAATCCCCACAAAATAAGCAGTACCATTACCGCGGATAAAACAGCTGGCAGATAAAATCCCGCTCCGACCGTTAAGCCTACGGCCATTACAACCCAGACCGAAGCGGCCGTCGTTAAGCCGGTAATCGATTTGCCGGTGAACAGGATGGTTCCCGCTCCCAGAAACCCTACTCCGGTGATAACTTGCGCGGCAAGACGCGCCGGATCTAATCTCACATTCGGTTCGCCAACGAAGTCGGCAAAACCATACATCGAGAGAATCATAAGCAAACAAGAGCCCAAACATACCAAAGTATGGGTCCGTAAACCCGCCGCATGGTTTTTTCGTTCTCGTTCGAATCCGACCAGTCCTCCGAGTAAGACGGATAAGAACAGGCGGATAACAAGATGCACGTTGTCAATTACCCATGGATTATGCATGCGCATCCCTTTCATCAGTTCATTTTCATCATTGTAACACGCTAGAAATTGACCATACAATGGTTTTTGGACGGGGACGAACCTAGGCTGAAGTCGGAGTTGAAAGACTAGAGGCGTGAAGGCAAACGAATAAGCTTAACCATCTCAATCCCCGCTATCGGCTTGAAAGTCTCATGACGAACAAAGCCTAATCGTTCATACAAAGCAATGGCTGGCAGGTTGCGAATCTCAGCCATAACGGACCACATGCAGAGATTGCGCTGATCAGAAAATAGATATTCCAACATGCGGGTGGCTATCCCTTGGCGCAAGTAATCAGGATGAACCATCAGCCTGCAAATCGTAAGATCACCCAATCGTTCGCGTTCATACGAAACAGCGCCAAGCAATTCCCCTTCCTCATTCCGAAATCCGATAAAAATTTCTCCGCAAGCTTGCAGCGATTGAATAGTATCTTGCAATGGAGGCAAGTCGGGAACCCCGATCAAGGCAGCCTCGATCCGATAAGCCGGGTGCTGCAACGCCCACACTTCCTCCGCTACTTCCCGACGCTTGATCTCTATTACCGCAATACCCATAACTAACCCTCACTTTCCGATAGAAGGAACAAAACGACAAACCCGCCATATAGCGAATTTGCCGTTTCCCCGATGCTTTATGCGTTCAGTCGCTCCACTAACAGCTTGTTCACAAGCCCAGGGTTAGCTTTGCCTTTTGTTTCTTTCATGATCTGGCCGACAAGGAAACCGATCGCCTTTTCTTTGCCGTTACGGAAATCTTCTACGGATTGCGGATTGGCGGCAATAATGGCGTCTACGATCGACAGGATCGCACCCTCGTCGCTAATTTGCACCAAACCTTGCTCCTCGACGATCTGTTGCGGCGATTTACCCGTTTCAATCAAGCCCTTGAACACGGTTTTCGCGATTTTCGTGCTAATCGTGCCTTTCTCGATTAATTGAATCATCTCGCCTAAGCCTTGTCCAGTGATCTTAACGTCGCTGAGCTCCAAGTTATTGGCGTTCAAATAACCGAGTAAATCTCCCATAATCCAGTTGGCGGATGCTTTCGCATCGCTCGTATGCTTGAGGCTCATCTCGAAGAAATCCGAAAGCTTCATCGACGCGGTTAGAACACCCGCATCATACGAGGATAGGCCATACTGTTGCATATATCGCGCTTGCCTTGCGTCCGGCAACTCGGGAATCGAAGCTTGAACGCGGGTTTTCCATTCCGCATCGATATGCAGGCGAACAAGATCCGGGTCAGGGAAATAACGGTAGTCGTGCGCTTCTTCTTTGCCGCGCATGCTGATCGTCTTCCCTTGCCCTTCGTCCCAGCGGCGCGTTTCTTGTACGACCGTGCCCCCGCTATCGAGCACGTCGGCCTGACGAAGCTCCTCGTACTCGAGTCCGCGCTGTACTCCGCGGAAGGAATTCATGTTTTTTAACTCCGCGCGGGTTCCGAACTTCTCTTGTCCATAAGGACGAATACTAATGTTAGCGTCGCAACGGAGGCTGCCTTCTTCCATCTTCACGTCGGAGACGTCACAGTATTGCATGATCGCTCTTAGTTTCTCCAAATAAGCTTTCGCTTCTTCCGGGGAACGGATATCGGGCTCGGACACGATTTCAACAAGCGGAGTTCCGACGCGGTTTAAGTCGACTAAGGAGCCGAAGCCTCCGTCCATATGCGTCAGTTTACCGGCGTCCTCCTCCAAGTGAAGACGGGTAATTCCGATTCGTTTCGTTGCACCGTTCACTTCGATGTCGATCCAGCCGTTCTGGCCGATCGGTTGGTCGAATTGCGAGATTTGATAAGCTTTAGGCGAATCGGGATAAAAATAGTTTTTGCGGTCGAACTTGCACCATTCCGCAATTTCGCAGTTAATCGCCATGGCGGCTTTCATCGCGTATTCTACCGCCTGGCGGTTAAGGACTGGCAATACTCCGGGATGCCCTAAGCATACCGGACAAGTGTGCGTGTTAGGCGGCGCGCCGAAAGAAGTCGAGCACCCGCAGAAAATTTTCGTTTTCGTGTGCAGCTCGACGTGAACCTCAAGGCCGACGACCGTTTCATATTTGGACATGTTGTGCTCCTCCTAAGACAGTGCCGGACGCAGGTCATGAAACCCGGTTTGGCTTTCGAATGCGTGCGCCGCTCTCAGTACCGTCCGCTCGTCGAACGGTTTGCCGATAATTTGCAATCCGACTGGCAAGCCGTCCGCCGTTCCGCATGGAATGCTGATCGCAGGCACTCCCGCCAAGCTGACGGGAATCGTACAAATATCATTCAAATACATCGTAAGCGGATCGCCGACTTGCTCACCCAATTTGAACGCGGGAGTTGGCGCCGTCGGTCCGATAATTAAGTCGTATTTTTCGAACGCTTGATCGAAATCTTGCTTGATCAAAGTACGAACTTGCTGAGCTTTCTTATAATAAGCGTCATAATAACCCGAGCTAAGCGCATAAGTACCTAACATGATCCGGCGCTTTACTTCCGGCCCGAAACCTTCGCTGCGAGAACGACGGTACAGATCGATCAAATTAGCCGGATTGTCCGCCCGAACGCCGTAACGAACCCCGTCGAATCGAGCTAGATTGGAGGAAGCTTCGGAAGAAGCCAACAAATAATAAGTCGCGATGGCGTATTCCGTATGCGGAAGGGATACTTCCTCCCACACGGCGCCCATCGATTCGAACACTTTTAACGCTTCCAGCACGCGTTCCTTCACTTGAGGATCGATGCCTTGCCCTAAATATTCCTTAGGAACGCCGATGCGCAAACCTTTGACATCACCCGTCAACGCGGACAAATAATCCGGAATATCCACTTTAGCTGATGTGGTATCCCTTTCGTCGTGACCTGCGATGGCTTGCAGGACATAAGCGGAATCTTCAACGTTTTTCGTGATTGGGCCGATCTGGTCGAGAGACGATGCAAAAGCGACCAACCCGAATCGGGAAACGAGGCCATAGGTTGGTTTAAGTCCGACAACCCCGCAGTAAGCCGCGGGCTGGCGGATGGATCCGCCCGTATCGGAACCTAACGTAAAGTAGACTTGCCCTGCAGCGACCGCAGCTGCCGATCCACCGCTGGAGCCGCCGGGTACGCGCTCTAAATCCCAAGGATTGCGAACGAGACCGTATGCGGAATTCTCATTCGATCCGCCCATAGCGAACTCGTCCATGTTCAACTTACCGATCGTGACGGACTGCGCGGCACGTAATTTCGTAACGACCGCCGCATCGTAGATCGGATCGTGGTTCTCAAGAAACTTGCTTCCGCAAGTCGTCCGCAAGCCTTCTGTGACGATGTTATCCTTGATGCCTGCGGGCACGCCGAATAACAAGCCCCGTTCTCCGCCCGCTGCAAGCTGAGCATCGAGCGCCTGAGCTTCTTTACGCGCTCCCTCTTCATTTAAAGCAAGGAAAGCGCCAATCTTGTCGTCCGTATCGGAAATCCGTTTAATGGAATGCTCCACCAGTTCGGCAACGGATAATTGTTTATTTTGAAGACGATTATGTAGTTCGGCCAATCTCAAATCAAAAACCGACATGCTAGCTCCTCCTAATCTTTATTCCAGAACCGCCGGCACTTTAAATTGCCCGTCCTCTTCTTCCGGTGCATTGAGAAGTACTTTCTCAATCGGCCAAGAAGGCTTAACGACATCTTCCCTCATCACGTTGGCGAGAGGCAGTACGTGGCTGGTCGGTTCGATGCCCTCCGTGTCCAGCTGGTTTAATTTCTCGGCATATTTCAGAATAGCGTTTAATTGTCCCGCGAATTGTTCTTTCTCCGCATCGGACAGCTCTAAACGCGCCAGATTGGCAACATGCTCGACTTCTTTAATCGTGATACTCATGCTTGTATAACCCTCCTTATTTCCGCATATCCGCTCATTCTTTTCATTATATCGGACAAACTAAGGGAACTCAATGACAGGTAAATGCTTTAAGGTATCGGAAAACGGTTAAAATAAGACGATGAATGCCGACGTTAGGAGGGATTAACATACCCCGTTACCATAGCGCAGTGGGCTCAGCTCCATTAAGGGATTACGGACTCGTAGAATTCGCCTCGGACGATCCGGTAACTCTTAAGACGTTAAATGAAGCCATTATCGAGTGTGCCACCTCTCCCAATGAGGATAACGCTCTTGCTTTACGTTATGACAATCAACAGATGCTGCTCAAACTGATGAGCAAGCTGCAGAGAACAATAGAGAAGCGAAATGCCCACAACGTGCAATGCCGAATTTCATACGATACCGATCAATTGGAAAATGAGGACGCGAGCATCGAAAGCCATAACGACGGCTGGATCTCGCTTTCCGAGCTGTTCGGCGAAGTTGGTGGCAGAAGCGTGTCCGATTATATCTTGTATCGCTTGTTCACGACTTATTTGCAGCCTATCGTTCTGCCCAGCGGCAAGGCTGTCGGATATGAGTTTCTGTTGCGCCCGTTGCCGGAGCAATCTCCATTTCGTCCGGCGGAGCTGTTCGAGGAAGCCCGAAGGATCGGGCAGCATTCTTATCTGGATAGGGCGGCCAGACATTCCGCGATTCAAATGGGAGCTTCTCACCTCCCATCCGGCATGAAGCGATTCGTCAACTTTCTTCCTTCCTCCTTGCATCAACCGAAAACTTGCCTTAAAAGCACTTTCGAGACTATCCGGCAATCCGGAACCGACCCGCGCGATTACGTATTCGAAGTGATGGAAACCGAGCCTCTCGATGATCCTCGGCTTCAGAACGTGTTCGAAGTCTACCGCCAAGAAGGAGTTCATCTTGCCCTCGACGATGTGGGCTCGGGATTCGCGACATTAGATATTGTAGACGAATTACGGCCCGATTACGTGAAAATGGATCGAAGATGGGTCAGTAGCTGCGAGGGCGATCCGCAAAAACAGCGATATATCGATCGGCTGCTTGAACGAGTATCCCGGTTTCACGGTGTTGTGCTGGCGGAAGGCGTAGAGCGTCAGGAAGAGTGGGACTACTTAAAAAACGCGGGAGTACCTTTGTTTCAAGGTTATCTGTTCGGCCGCGCAACTCCGATACCAACGGAAATCCCTGTCGAAGCAAGGTAGAAAAAGCACCGGAAGCCTCTTGTAAGCAAGAGATTTCCGGTGCTTTTTGGAGTGCGAATACCGTTACGTTACGCTTTCGGCATCGTCTTAGGTTAGATCCATGCTTTTAAGTTGACTTGCCGAATAAATTCCTCGCGACTCAGCACTTCCTTGCTGGACTCTTCGACAATCTCTTCCTCTTCCTTGCCACCGTTCATGATACGCTTGAAAAGTTCTTCGTTTCGGGTAACCAAAGCGAAGTCGATCAAGGCTTCTCTCTCGATCCGCTCTACTTCAAGCTCCATCAAGGTTTCTTCTAATTCAATATCTTCGCCTGGCACGTAAAACTGTCTATTGGCTTTCGGTACACGAATAATATAATCAAAAGCGCTATCGTTATTGCGGTCATAAGCGATAACATACCCATATTCGCCCAAGGGCAAATTTTGCTCAAACCGGTCATCCACGATGATAATTTTCTCTCCCAGCTTCAGCATACCGATTCTCCCCTTCCATGTTTCCGGTAATACTACTATCCTACTAAAAAAGCATTACCTTATGCAAATGGAGTCGTATTTATGCTGTCTACGAGAGTAATCTATCCCTTTTTCCTTAAGACCGCTCCTTTTGCCGCAACCGTTAACAGCGTCGCGATGCTGATCACCGTAACGATAGCGGAGCCTGCCCAGCTCGGCGAACTTCCCGTAGTCAGCTTGGAGATCGCCGCGGCGTCGAGTCCGGATGGCAGCCATGAAAGCTTGTTATCGAATAAGCCATGAACCAACTGCAGAACGATCGCGCCGCCAAAGGTGATAAAAGCGGCAGCCGCGGGAGAACGGAGCAAAGCGCTGGTCATAATCGTAACCGTACCGATGAACACGAGCCAGATATAATACAGAAGCGCAGAGATAAGGACGTCTCCCGAATTCGGAACGCCGATTAATAGATTCGTGTAGTACCACGATCCGCCAAACCCTAAACCGAACGCAATCGAGACGATCAGGCAAAGCATGACCCATTTGGACGCCACGTAAGCTAACGGAGAGACGGGTTTGACGAGAATCCAATCCGCAGTGCCGTTCCGCTTCTCTCCGGCAATCGTTCCCATGAACGCCAGACATACGGCTAGCAGTCCCACCGTTCCGAACTGGCTGATCGTTTGCCCCAATACCTCCCCGGGAGTTGGAACCGGGATTTGGATAAGCGTGCCTTCAGGCAGATTGCCGGCGGAGGCAAGGATGTCCGGCATGAACTTCGCCGTAAGCGGTTGAAGGAATCCTAGCAAGAGGAATACCGCCGGCAACCAAATCAACTTAGCCGTGCGGAGGGCTTCGCGCCATTCTTTGTGAAGCAATATTCCGAAGCCGCTCATGCCTGCACCGCCTCAACGAACCATTGTTCGAGCGATTTACGGCTAACCTCGAAGGTCAGCAGCTTTACTCCTTCATCCAAGGCGCTCCGCAGCACCTTATCCCTTACGGAATCCATTTCGTCCGTGTGAACGCGACATTGGCTCTTCCCGCCGTCCACCTTCGTCACGCCCTGAATCCGCTCAATTCTTCCGAGCCAATTATTCGCTTTTTCTCCTTCTTCTACGACGATATTCAAGTAGGGGGCGCCCGCGGCTTGGCGCAGTTGTTCGATCTCCCCCTGCATCATGACTCGACCGCGATTCATTAAGATCAGCTCATCGCAAACTTGCTCCGCGTCGTGAAGAACATGGGTGGAGAGTACGATCGTCATCTCCCGCTTCCAATTGTCCAGCATCGTGAGTACGTCACGTCTTCCTATCGGATCCAAAGCGGAAACGGGCTCGTCCAACAGAAGCAAGCGCGGACGATGAACGACGGCCTGAGCCAGTCCCAGACGCTGCTTCATACCTCCGGAATAACCGGAAACGCGACGATTCGCTGCTTCTTTCAACCCTGCCGCTTCCAGCAATTCTTTACCGCGCTCCGCCGCTTCCTTGGAGGACAAGCCGCATAACCTGCCGGCGGTAACCATCGTTTCGAATCCGGTCATCCAACCGAAAAACGCGGGATGCTGCGGGAGGAACCCCATCCAACGTCGCCTGTCGGAGCTTAGATCGCTATTCATGACGAGCGTGCCGGACGTCGGATCCAACAAACCCGCTAATAGGGATAACGTCGTCGTTTTACCCGCTCCGTTAGGCCCCAGCAAGGCGATGCAACGATTCTCGCCGATGACGAAGCTGGCTTGGCTGAGCGCATCTGTTTTTCCGTATTTGCGAGATAACCCTTCTGCCTTTAGTAGGTTCATAGTCAGCTCTCCTTCCTTCCGAACGCGAAAAACAAGATCGGTCCAACGATATTAACGAGAACGATCACCGGAACCCATACCCACTTCTTCCCCCGAACGGAATCCATCCGGAATAAAAACGTTAATGCCGTCACCATCAAAATAAGCTGGATGAGGACCACCGGAAGCAATATCATTAGAAGATCTGATTTATCCATCGTTATTCCCTCCATCCTTTAGTCTGTTTCTCCTTCTGCTTCAAGCTTGCGTTTGCGTTTTCTCCGCCACTGCAACAGCAAGTATACGAGCGTTGGACTCGGAAATTGCGTCAATCCCCATAGTCCCCAGAACCATGCTCTTCCTCCCCGGTTTCGGGCATGTATGAACAGTACCGTGCTCTGCGCCAGCAACAGAAGTCCGATGAAGGTCCACAACCACCAGTTCCCCTGCATGGATGCTTCAGTCATAGGTCGACGCCCCTTTGCGCCAAGAAGCTTTAAATTCGTTAATCGCCAGGGGAATACCGACGATGACGGATATTCCTTGCAGCAGCCAAAACCAAGCCGATATTCCCGAGCCGAGGAAAAGAACGCCCGAAACAAGCGGCACCGCGACCGACCAGAAGAGGAGTAAATCTCGCCATAAGCGACGTCTCGTAACTTGGCGTTGTCTATGGACTAGAGATTCCCATACGTCTAGCGGTGCGGGAGTGACGGAATAGGTTTTCTCTAGCACTTCCCAATCTTGGCGCAAATCCGTAATGAGTTTATTGTCCTGATCTTGATCAGTAGGCTTCATCCTTGACTCGCTCCTCTCGGATTTTTCGAATAACGTAATGAACTCTCGATTTGACCGTGCCTGGCGGTAGGGACATCATCTGTCCGATTTCCTCGTAGGTGTATCCGTAATAATGCTTGAGCACAAGAGGAACCCGATCTTCATTCGCGAGCTTCTCCAGGCTTGACAGTAGCTCGGTCCATTCCGCCCCTCGAGATTCCGTTTCCCATTGCAAAGCGGATATCTTTGATTGTTGTTTCAAGCTTTCGTGTTCCCGTTTGCGTTTACGAAGAAAATCGAGATACAATCTCGTACCGATCGTAATGAGCCATGACGAGAACTTAGAGCTGCCGTCGTATCTATCGATTTTCTCGATCGCCCGAATCATCGTCTCCTGGGTAATATCCTCCGCGAGAGTTCGATTCATCGTTGCTTTGAGTAAATAGTGAAACACGATTCCGTAATGCTCTCGGAGTAACGAAGCCAACTCGGCAGGCGGGATTCGTCCGATGCGGGAGTTGTTTGGAGTGGATTTCGGCATAGGTTTGACTCCCGCCTCCTTCTGAGATTCGCGTTGTTCGCGATGGGTTCAATTAATACGTTTCCCGATCGCAAATCGTTCAAGCCAAAATAAAAAAACAACGATAGCCATTTTCTGGGTACCGTTGTTGAGAAAATACAGGATATTCTCAAGGCAATACAAAAATCTTCTCCGGAGACACCGTTAATGCCTTGCAGCCGGTTTCCGTAATCAGATACGTGTTCTCTACGCCGACGACGCCTCGTCCCGGAAACGTGAATTTGGGTTCGACGGCGATCGTCATTCCGGGTTCCAACGGGGCTCGAAAACCTTTGGCAAGCACAGGCCACTCGTCAATCTCGAGTCCGATCCCATGCCCCAGAAATTTTACTTGGTCACGGCCAAACCCCATGAAATGCTCCGACAATCCTGCAGCCTTAGCCATCTCTACGGCTTGGAAATAAATCTCCTCGGGGATAACGCCCGGACAAAGCGACTGCTCGCTCATCCTCATGATCTCCGCGGCGGTATCGTAAGCGGCACGAAGATCGGAATCAAGCTCGCCTATCACGGCCGTACGCGTCTGGTCGATCACGTATCCGTCGATGCAGCAGCCAATATCGATCAGAATCGGTTCATTTCGGCCGATCGGGCGAAGGCTAACGCTCTTCGGAGCGGCCGGAGACAATCCCCTCCCCCCCGCGGGACCATCGAAATACGAAGGCTCCGCTGCCGCTTCTCCCGCCGCAACGATACCGGTCATAATCTCTTGGTTGTAATTGCGCATCCTCATTAATCCAATATGCTCGTTTCTACGAATCGAGTATTCGATCTCGGCCATCAATTCCAGCTCCGTCATACCTTCTCGCAAGCTAGCCAAGCCCGTCTCAAGAGCAACCGCAACGACTTCCGCCGCTTTAGCGATGCGCTCGATTTCATAAGGAGATTTCACGCTGCGAACATTCCTTAGCAACGCCGATGCATCCGTCAACTTGGCTTGAGGAATCGCTTCCGCGAACCGCAAATACAGTTGAGCAGGCATCACGTCAAGATCGGCACCGATGGAAGGCAAAGGATCGGACAGTGAAAATAGATCCGGGTAATCTGACGACAGTTGATTGCCGAAAGCACGGAATGAGGCTAACTCCTTTGTTGGCACTCGCGATTCCGCAAGCGCCCGGGCAACGCTTCTTCTAACATAAAAGGTAGGTTCACCTTCAACGGGAATAAACACATAACCGGTTTGCATGGAACCGGTGAAATAGTAAATGCCGACGTTCTGCGAAACCAAACAGCCCGTCCATCCATTCTCTGCTAGTTTACGCTGCATCCTGATTTTGCGGTTTGACCACTCGTCTTGAGCTGGAAAAGCATGCATGTCTTAGCGCCCCTTTATTGTCCTTGCACTCGTCATTATTACAACAAAGAAGAAGCATGTCGTCAACCGAGTGAAAGAAACCTCTCGGCATAAACAGCTTCCAAACGTGAACCCATAGCGAACCGATAGAGGTCGACAATGCCGCAATGTGGTCGATAACATGGGGATTAGGGAGAATTACTAGCGGTTTCGGATTAGCGGTTTTGCATGCCATTATTGCCTGCAACGGGGCTAATAGTAGTCACTATCGGGCGGGGCTGTCGTTGAGAGGGGCTCACGATGTTTTGATAGCGACATTTTGATAGTGATGGTTTGATAGTGATGTTGGTATACGCGCACTCGTTAGCGGCATTTCTTGCCGTTATTTGTTGAAAAATAGGGGGTTGAAGGATAGTAACAGATCTAAGGGCCGTTATATCTTTGGATTTTGACCAAATCCAGCCATTTCATGGATTATAGTGGCATTCGCTGCCGTAATGCACTCTATAACAAAGAGTTTAGAGAGAATTAGCGGTTTCGCATGCCGTTATTGCCTGCAACGGGGTTAATAGCAGTAACTATCGAGGCGGGGTTGTCATTGAGAGGGGGCTTTTCCTGACGGTTTGCATTGGTTTGCCTGCGTTGAGGGCACTGGGCAAGAAATTTCCAAAGAGCTATCCCAGCTCGAATCCGTTCGGATCGGCAGGAACAGCTCTTATTGTTTTTCTCTCTCTTCAAAACACCAGTTCTGCCGATCCCTTCAAATCCCACTCCACCGGATCGAGTACGCCGAATAAACGCGGATATTTAACGTGGACGATTAGTACCACCCCTGGGCGGTCTAGCGTAACTTCATAGCTATAGAGAGGGTTGCGGTAAGTGAACGGAAATACTTCTTCTTCGTTAATGATTTCGAAGGCCTTCACTTCGACAGCTTCCCGAAGAAAACTGCCTGGCAGCGGGTGGAGTTCGGTATCCAAGGATAGATTTTGCTGCAAATAAGCTAATATCGCTCCCTCCGCAAGATCGGACTGGATAGAAACAACTCCCATTTCCAGTTTACTTCGGTCTAACTGCTGAGCTGCGGCATGTGCGGCACGGTCTACGGCTCGCTTGGCATCGTGCACCGTCCCCATCGCGATCTCTTCGTCGACTTGCAACGCATGGAGCATCCACCAGATGACGATCATAAGCACGCTAAATACAAGTTTAGCCATAATGCGGTCTACTCCTTGTTATCGGCTGGGGACATATTCGCTCATCTTCATTCCTCCACCTGCAATTCTAGCGTCATCGGAAGGAGGTTCAACGCCGATCAAGCGATCGATATTGAGTAGGTTTTCATAAGGATAAGTAATCCGAAGTCGAATCCCGATCCCTCTCGGCAAAGGAGAAGCCGCATTATCTGCCTCCACTCCCGATGTGGATGCCACTTCATACAGAAGCGATGAGGCCTGAAATCCGTACCCTTCCAGCCGTTTCCTCGACTCCGCTACCATTCCGCCGTCAATATATCCGTACCTTCCGCTTGCACCGACTTCTAGCAAATAATCAGCTTCTTGTTGAAGCAGCGCCTGCCGAATCACCAGCACATGCTTGTAGATAGGAGAAAACATGAGCCAACAAAATAAAGCGGCGAACAGTAAAAACACAAGCAACTGTTTCACGGGCTGATCCGGGAAATTTGGTCCGCCATTCGCCCGCCGGACGATTCAATTCGTTGATTCGTGCCTTCATCGCCCTGTGTAATCGAAGTGTACAGCAATACTACCGTGACGATCAGCAGCATGGTCATTAACAACTGACGCATGGGCCATTCCTCCTTTCCTCTTAAGGCGCCAAGTTTCCGAGCGTTGTGTTCGCCGAGTTGCCGTGTGTTTCAATCCGTGCTTTCGTACCCGTATTATCTTGAGCGATGATTGTGTTAAACAATAAAGCCACTACGATAAGCATCATAACCGTAATCAGAATGTTCCTCATCCAAACACCTCCTTCCTAAGGATTGAGAGCATCAAAGAGCTTAGCCGCTTCTTGAACCCATGGATACAAGAAGATTTGAAACGTATACAAGATCGGAATCCCCGCCAACACGAACAAAAGATAGGAAGTCGTTTCTTTGCGGCTATCCTTGGCAAGTTCGATTTGCGCTTTATAGTCCCGCACCACTTCTCGCAGCATGTCGTAGATTTCATCGCTCTCGCTCAAGCGCAGGGAACGCAAACTCTCGGCGAATCCATAGGCTTCATCGGTTCCTAACCGTTCCTTAAACCGCTTTAAGGCCGCATCGGCGTCATGGTACCATTCGTTCAGCAGCAGCCCCATTTCACTTCTAATGTACCGGGTCAGAAGAAGACATTTCATCAGTTTGCCGTGAAGATGCTGCCTTGAGCCGGTATAGTAGAGCAGTTGGCTACTAACGGCCACGATCTCTCGCCTGATTCGGTCGGTCCGGTAACGTCGAATCGATTGGAGCCACGTGCGATCGATCGCTACCAATCCGGTTACGATTAAGAGCGCAATTAATATATTCCAGCTGACAACCGCGGATATTTGTTTCTTATCTTGCAGGACGTACATAATTCCGCCAATAGTGGGTAACACGAATAACAAACAGCGACGATAGGCTAAATACACTTCAGGCGGATAACGAATTCCGCAGCCGACGAGCAGCATTCGTCTCTCTTGCAGACTAACGCTTTCCCGGTCCGTCCTCCACAGCCGAAGCCACCAGATGGGCGTCCTCCGCTCGCGCCAACCCTTCAGATGAATTCGCCAGCGGTTGCGCGGCGCGAAAGAAAGCCTCAAGAGAATGGATATACTGGCAAAGACGAGCGCAAACTGGATCAGGCCGCCAATCCCGACAGTGAGAGCATGCATGTAATCTTTCACAATCGGTCACCTCATCTACATTTTTCTCCGGGATAAATAAAGGCCCATCATAAGCGATCCGAATAGGAGCACGATTGCGTTCAGAAGCATGCCTCTGCCTCCGGAATCCAAAATGTAATATCGATAGCTACCCTCCGGGTTCAATCGGAAGTTCACGCCCATAAACAACACCAGGAATAATACCGGCGTGAAGTTAGCCATTCGCACTTCAAGCAACCGATGGCGCTCCACTTGATTGGCCAATTGGGCTTTGCGCATATCCGTTATCAGCTCCTTCAGGTTATCCGATACGTTATTCCCCTCCTCTATCGCCACTTTGAGAATGCTCCCGAAATAGTCAGCCCACATATTGCCGAATGATAATGAAAAGCGGCGTAAGCTTCCTTCGTCATCTCCCTTTACCGATAAATTTCGATAGAGCTGCTCGAATACCGCTTGTACTTCCCCTGGCAGGCGGCGCTCATCTACTGTTTTTTGTAGGGCGACCCGAATGTGGCGACATCCGGTTATTAAATAACTTTGGTAGAATAGCTCCACTGCGGGCAGGAACTCCAATCTTGTCGCCATCTGCCTATTGATTAAAGACATACGAACAATTAAATAGGGCAGGCAGCCTAATACTCCGAACAAAAGAAGGACGGAACGAAAAGATTGAAACACAAGTACTCCGCCAGCAACGCCTAGCAGCCCCATGACCAATGAACAAATAACAAACCCTTGCGGCTTTAACCGCCATCCTAGAGCTACGAGTAGATCGGATACATGCTGATGGGGTTTGCTTAACCGCGTCCAATGCTGCACGGGATCAAAATGCCAACGGCCTGTTTGACTCGACTTGAGCCTTCGTTTGCGCGATTGGTTATCCCACCAAACCAATAATCCGAATCGGAAACTCAAAAATAACAATAAAAACAGCAATCCGATTACCGACGCGATAGCAAGCTTCATCATGGGATAGACCCTCCGAAGGAGAATTTCCCAATCGTTCTATAGCTTTCGGGGTCCAATCTGGAAATCTTCTGTAACGCTTTGTCCGAGAACGGCTCCGGAAAAACCCAATGTCCGGATGTCTCCTCGAACCGGACCAACTCCCTCACCCTGACCGCCCCGTTGCACCACTCGAATTCTCCTACGCGGACAAGTTTCCTGACGCCGTCAACCATCCGCATCTCGAACCCGATATGCGTAACATGCTCCGTAATGCGCCGGATCATGGAAATCGGATTCATTCCCCTGCCATCAAGCATGCACATATCCGTAATCGTGTCCGGAACATCCTCCAGACCGTTAGCGTGCACCGATGTAATACTTCCTTCATGACCGCGAGTGCAAGCCCTCACGTATATATTGGCATCTTCATCCCTAATCTCCGCATGACAGATGCGCTGGGGGGATTGTCGCAACGCCAACTTGAATGCTTGGCGCGGTCCATGCAGCGGATCATCCTCATCGGATTCGTACTCCACGACATTCTTATCCGGAAAATCCCTCGCCAGCATCAGCTCGTACCGGCTCTCGATCGTTACGATTCTTTCTTCGTCGGGCATAGCGGAGATGAGCGCCTTAATCAGATGAGTCTTACCGGTATTCGTTGCACCGATGACGACCATATTCAAACGGCTACGCACGATTAGCAGCAGTAGCTCGCGAACGCGATCATCCATCGTCCGATACTCGGGGCTGCATAACGTCTCTAGGCTGAACCGTTTGACCGTGTATAGTCGGATGGTAAGCGTTGGCTGCGCGGTAAATCCAAAACCAGTTAAAGTGACCCGCGAACCATCCAATAGCAGCACTTCCGCCCACCTTTTCCGAGGATTGATCCGATCGTTATTGAACAGCACAAGGTTCTGTTGAATCCTCTCGACATGGGCCAGCTCTTGAAACCGATACGGAGAAGCCGTTGCTTTGCCGTCCCTCACTTCGAAGATTCTCGTGCCGACGACTTGAACTTCCTCCAAACCTTCCCGATTGCGGAGCACTAGCTCAAGCACGTTCATCCCGATTACCTCCGCGAACAGGGCTTCCGCTAAAGTTGCGTACGGCAAGCTGCCGAAGGAAACATGCTGCAGGCGCTTGCGAATAATCCAGTCCGATATAATCGCAAGCATCTCGGCTCGCTCCTGCGGAAAGCCGATCACTGCACGGTTAAGCTTCTCGGCATATTTCCGACGCTCCTCTTCGCTCCAGCCTCTAGGAGTTGCCAGCATATGGCGGATTTCTTCCGTATACGACCTCAAGCTCGCTAAACTATCCGATTTCTCCTCCGCAGGCATGGCCGTCTTGCTAATCGAAGTTTGCAAATTAGCCGCATATTCGGTCGAAGAAAACCGCTTAGCGGCACCATTGGCACTCACCGGTTCCTCCTTCTATGCACCATCAGCCTTCTTAGCCACGGACGGTCGGACTTTTGCAGCCTTTGCACCCAGTTCAACCGATTGAGTAATGGGTTAGCAACCGCATCGAAAGCAGCGGCATTCCTCTCTTCCGCTGCCAGCCACTCATCCAACCTGCCGCTATCCAGTTGAAGATGTACGCTCTCCAACAGCCGCAATTCCGTAAACTCGGTACATCCGGTTTCCTTGCGAATTTCCTTCATTCGAAATCCTCCCGTCGTTCGATGGTTACTATGCAGCAACACCAATTGAAACTGCTCCGGCAACATACCGAATTGCGAACCGACTTGGCCGGTCCATCGATGAATATCTTCCTGAAAATGGCTTAAGCTGTCTGTCGTAACTAAGAAACGCTCATCCGCTTCCCTCATCGCGCACACGGTAGCTGCGTTATCCCAATACGCGCTCACGTCTGCAATGGTCAAATCGAAAGCTTCCCTGGAAGCGGCAAGCAGCCTCTGCATGTCCTCCGGCTCGTAATACTCGGCTTGTTCCCTTGCCATATTACCGAACATAACGTGCAGTCCGCCCAGCCTGGGCGAACGAAAGGCATACTGTTGAAGCTTGTCGCCGGTTAAAGTACCTGCCCGGAGCTCCGGCCGTACCCCATCCAACGTGACGTCCGGCTTGTCTACTCCCAAATACAAGTGGGTTTTGGCGCTTTTCAAATTCAGACATAAATATCCGACCTTGCGTCCCGTCAATGCCGCAATGCGATAAGCCGTGCCGAACGCTGTTAGCGATGTGCCGATATTAGGCGTCGAGCCAGCAAAAGCTGCCAATCTTCCCGACATTATTGTTCATCCTCCTTAATAGACGAAGCCTGGAAAGCAATAATCAGCTTTGCGGTTCCCCCTTTACAAGCGGTATCCATCGCGAGCCATTGGTCTTCCGTCAAGTTCAAATTAATCGCATCGATCGTCCCGTTAGCATCCCGCCTAGACGTGTACATTCCTTCTTTGTCATCATTGGCCATGGAGATCAAATTCGGATTTTTGGGGTTATCGATTTCCAAATTAGCCGCGGTCTTCACCCCCGCCACTCTAATCGCATCGGGATAAAGTTTACGAGAAACCGTTGCCTCATCCGACAAGTACACGACAACCTCGTCTCCCGCACGAATTCCGTTGGAAACCGATTTGACGTATTCCCTTGGAATTTGAAAGGTCGACTGGCCTGAGCTCGGCAATAATCGATATTTGTCCACCTTCCAACGCAGCACCGGCTCGTTCCCGCCTAGCGGCATGGAGGTTTCCATTCCGACCGCCTCCGACATGTCGGTCATCATCTCCTTCGACACGGCCGACCTTGGCAAAGATAAATAAGTTAAATGCGAAGCTTCCAGCTTCGTGCCAGTCGCGATGAATTGTCTGGGAGCGACAACCGTCGTCGTCTCTTCCAATTGGATATGTTTTAATTGCAGCAAGTACACGCCATACACGAGCATTCCCGATAGGACCGCAGCCGACAAGCTGATTGCCGCGCTTCTTCGTCTGTTCATCTTCTCACCCTCTTTTCCGGAAAATAAAAAAAACGCAAGCGAAGAGGATGATTCCTCCATCGCCTGCGTTCTTCGCAGCGAACAATAGCCTATATGGGCTTGACAAGGCTCACTATATCAAATGCTTACACTTGTGTAAAGCCTTTTTTGACATTTCATGACAAAGCTTCCGTATTATCTGACGAATGGATTCTCGCGCCGTTCTTCCCCGATTGTCGTTTCTTGACCATGTCCGGGCAGCACCAGAACGTCTTCCGGCAATACGTAAAGCTTCTCCCGAATAGATCGGTAAAGCTGGTCTTGATTGCCGCCTGGCAGATCCGTGCGTCCGATCGACCTATGAAACAGGGCGTCTCCCGCAAATAACAGATCGCCTACCAAGAAGCTAACGCTGCCTGGAGAGTGACCCGGCGTATGTTTCACTAGGAAGCTTTCCCCGATCAGTTCGAGAACCTGGCCATCCGCTAAAAGATGGTCCGGCAAGTCCGTCGTAATCGGCGGAGTCACGTCAGCCCACCGGCTGGAACCGTTTTTCCCCGCATCGGTCAACCATTCCTTCTCTGCAGAATGAAGATAGACCGGACAGTTATACCGCTTACGAACGGCATCCACTCCGCCGATATGGTCAAAATGGGCATGCGTGAGCAGTACCGCTTCCACCTTTAGTCCGTCAAGCTTGCGCAATAAGGCTCCGTCCGGCGTGCCTGGATCGATGACTACGGCATGCGTGCGCTCCGAGTTCACGACAACGTATGCATTTGTCTGCAGAGCTCCCAGTGAATATCGTTGAAAGGTTAGCATCCTTTAATCGACCTCAAACCCCAGACAGTATTTCGCGGATTTCCTGCAAAATAACGGTCTGATAGCCGGTACCCTCTCCATAGCGCTGTCCCATCTCTTGTCTTGCGACCGCGATTTTCTCCTGATAGTCCGAAGCTTCACGATCAGGATTAGCCGCTTTGAAAGCATTCATGACTTCCTGAACATGCTTTGGACGCGCGCCCCATTTTCCTAACAGATGTCCGCCAGTGTCCGTGAACAACACAACAGGGATAGCGCGGCCCCCCATCGTGAGATGCTGGTCCATCAGATCCAAATGCTCTTCCATGATCAATACTTCCGTAGGAATTCCTGCTTTCTCCATCGCTTGGAACACGACAGGTACGTTGCGAACGACGTCACCGCACCATTCGGCTGCGATAATCAAGCAACGTAGATCGTCGCGATTGTTCAAAGAATCGTAGAATTCCTCTAGTTCGGCATCATTCCATTGAAATTGATCATACCAGGATTTGAACGTATCTTGGTTTTTGGCCATGCCGTCCACGAACTGACGAGGCGTAAGGCCTTTATGTAATTTGCTGGCGATTAATTGGCTCATGCTTATTTCCCCTCTCTTATGCGGATCTGTTATCTATTTTAGATTGTTTTACCTCTTTTACGCAAATATTGATATACGAAATAACCGACTAATAATGCGAGCGCGATCAGAATAGCTGGCTGGACATACTTGGAAGCCTCTTTGTCGATCGTTTCCCACTTATCGCCAAGAGTGTAACCTACCCATACGAACAAGATGGACCACGGTACGGAAGCGAGCACTGTAAGCCAAGTAAACTGCCACAAACTCATCCGCGCCATCCCTGCCGGAATGGAAACCACCTGACGCATAACGGGTACGAACCTTCCCGTGAAAACGATCATTGGGCCGTATTTGTCGAACCATCTTTCGGCGGTATCGATGTGCTTTGACTTCAAGTGCAAGTATTTCCCGAACTTATCCAGGAAAGGCCTGCCTCCATACCGACCGATTGCGTACAGCAGCCACTGCTGCAATATGGCCCCAATCACTCCGCAAATGACGGCGACCGGAAAGGAGATGATGTCTTGGAATACAAGATAACCCGCATAGCCTAACACGATTTCGCTTGGAATCACTTCAATCGCAAGTCCGATTATAATGCCCCAATAGCCTAAGCTCTCGATCCAAACTAGAATTTGAGCCAACCATTCGTGCAAAGTATCCATCATTAACTTTACCTGCTTTCTCTCCTTAATAACCGTCTCTATTCTAGCATACCGCTGCGGCCTCGTACCAGTAATACGAAGCTCTTATTAAATCGTTGCAGGCTTGTCATGAGAGGACGGGCCCACGCATACACTGCGATAGGTGGACAAAGTTGAAGAGGAGAGAGCGGAATGAGTAAAATCGTTGTTCTTAACAAAAAAAAGATTCAGATGTACGCGGTCATCGCAGCTGTTGTCATCGTAGCCGGCGCCTATATCGGTTGGCAGCAATCCAAACCTGCTTTAGCTCCCGCGGCAAGCGATAACGTACAAGTCTTTCATCTAACGACGGGAGAATTCACGGCGACTTCGGACAGCGGCAAGAAGTTGGAAACCTATCTCTTCTATCCCGGTACCGTATTCGTCAAGAAAGGCACTCCCGTCGAGCTGCGCATTTCCGGAATTAACGGCCAATCCCATCCGTTCGTCATTGAGGGATTGAATATTTCCGGGGAAATCCACAAAGGCAAAACGACGGTCGTTCGATTTACTCCTAAAGATGCCGGTACTTACACGATCCTGTGCCAAACCCACGCAGATCCGACAACCGGCGGACCGATGGTCGGGTATCTCGTCGTTCAGTAACGAGTGACCACCCCTTTCTCCTATGCATACGGTATGGGAAGAGAGGTTTGGTGAAGCCTGATGAAGATGTTCCAAGAAAAGCATTCCTCCCCGCTTCCGACTCCGCGAAGCATTCGTAGGGCTTGCGGGAACGAACTTTATCGCACGGTGAAAAGATTAAAGCAGCACATTCCGGCTAATTTAGTTAAACAAGCCGAAGATCTGTACGTGAAACGCGTGATCGGAAACTTAATGTGGATCGCGGAAAACCGAAGCAACCGCAAAGCGTTAGCCGACTGGTGGGACGAGGAAATAAGCGGGGAAATCGCCGAGTTATGGCAGGTGGATCAAGCGAGGCTTATGCATGCGTTCCGGAGTGCCTTCGGCGGTTAATACGCGGATAAAAAAAAGGTTTGGCAAAACGCTGCCCAAACCTTTTTTCCGTTATACAAGCCATCCGGCTTACTGTCCGCTTGTCCCATTAGCCAATGACCGCGAAGGTTTGTACTCCGGCAGGTATTCTACGGGTACGGAATAACGTTCCGTTGCGGGAAAATACTCTGAGCGTATACGATACGTTAGTCAACGTTCTGATGTTGCCGAAACGTACGACGCCGAAACGGTCGAAGTTCGCCGAAGACACTAGAACATTCCCGCGGGAGAGACGGGCGAAGAAGCCAGTCGTATCAAATGGAACTCCGTTATTTTGTACCCAAACGACAGTTAGTCGGTCAAAAGTCTTACCGTGGGTACCCGGGGTATGAGAATTCACTTTCGCGCGTTTGAGAATACGAGACCTAGAAGAATCCCCTTGCAGCGGATTTGGGCGATGAACAGCCATGAAATCACTCCTTTGCTACTTTTCATCATTGTATGTAGCTAGCGAGCACGGCTTCACGGACAACCTCCTATCAACTCGTCCAAATTTCCTCCCAATCCGCGCTTTCGTTTTCCTGAACGAAATACAAAAAAACAGGCCGATTAGAGGCCTGTTGAACAAACGATTCGTTATTAACCGTTAAAGGTACGCTTCTTGCCTAGATCTCGGCGGGACTGGGCATTCTTCTCTACCTGCTGGCGCAATATTAACGCTCTGAGCGGTCTTAGCATTTCCGGCTCCAGCACATGCATCTTGGCCCCGCACAGCGTTGAATCTTCCAGACGCTCGCGCCGAACGATTTCGAGCTCGCAATTAAAACCGAATCCGATATCCACTCTGGCTTTCAGACGGGACTTGGTAGCCATGTGAGGAGCATCCACGCCGGAGAAGCTGATGCCGGAGATGCTAATATCATGCACCGTAAGGGCACTCGATTCCACCGCTAGCTCTTCTCCTGATCCGCTTAAAACTTGAACAATCTGGGCATTTCCGTTGATCTCTACACGTGGATGCTCGCGTCTCTCTTTGAAACGTTTCAGCACTTCCGGGGGTTGAAGCAAAGCAATGGCGCCTTCATATTTAGCGAAAACGATCGAGGGTAAAGATTGGATACCGGCTGGCGAGTAGACCGTCAGCTTCACCGTTTCACCTAGTTCGAATTGTTCGTACTCGTGAAGCTCGACTTCGAACAACTCCCCTTCCACGTATGTCATTACGCCAGTCGTAACAAAATTTTTGCCTTCCACGACGGTTCGGCAATGAAGCAGCACGTTCAACGGAAGCAATTCCTTCTCCAACTCGGACAGCACGACCTTGTTGTCCCCGTTTTGGGTCATTCTCGCCAAACCACCCTTCTATCATCCTATTTATGGATAGAAACAGACTGCCTCCATAGGAAGCAGCCTGTTCGCCTTAAATGTCCTAGGGGGACCTTCGGCAGCCAGGCTGTCATCGTTCGCAAGAACATTAGACCCTATGGCTTTGCGTCCTTGCTTTTCAGCAAGTTTGCCCATTCGTACACATTCAACCTAGGAAGATTGTACCATAATTCGAACAATCGTAACATCTATTTCTCAGTGATCCTATGTATTTATTCCTGTATTATCGTGCCATTACGACACGGTTGCGTCCATCGTTCTTAGCCCGATAGAGAGCGGAGTCCGCACTGGAGAATACCTCTCGCAAATATACTTTCGGATCGTCGAAACCGAGGGCTTCGCTTGATTCAGATAGTACTCCCATGCTTATCGTAACATGGACTTTCTCCGAACCGGTGTCCACCCAATTGTCGCTAACGGCTAACATTATTTTCTCCGCCAACAGCTCTGCTTGCTCACGATTCGTGTGGGGCAAATAAACCGTGAACTCTTCCCCGCCGTACCTGGCCAGAATATCCGTTCTTCTCAGCTTGCTTCGGACGATGTCCGCAGTGCTGCGAATGACTTCATCTCCTACAAGATGACCGTATGTATCGTTAATTTGCTTGAAGTGATCAATATCGAAAAGGAAGATCGCAAAAGGAATTTGATATCTCATATTAAGCAGTACTTCATGCTCAAGCTGTTGCATCAAATATCTACGGTTAAAGCAGCCGGTCAAGCCGTCCGTCACCGCCATCTGCTCCAATTTCTGATTAACCCGGAATAACTCTTCTTGGATCGCGATCAGTTCCAAGTTCCGTTCATGCAAAGCTTCGTTCTTGCGGTTCATCTCGACAACAAGCTTACGCAGCTCCGTGACGTCGTGGAACGTAATAATCCGGCCCAGCAGCGTCTTCCGATCGTCTAACACGGGAGAAATCTGAATGGACACGTGTCGGCCAGCGTTTTCTTGGAGCGAAAATTCCATTTGCATCTTCTCGTAAGGATGATGCAGGTAACGATACAAAAACTCGTAAACTTCACCCTGAGTCTGCAAGGGAGCTAGAAACTTCTCCATTTCGAACGATTCGCCCTTAGACAGCTGAACAAAAGGCGACACCCCTTTATTCACTTCAAGCACTTTGCCGTTCTCATCCACGACGATAATGCCGGTTGTCATGTGCTCGAATATGTCCCGTTGGGCCATGCTTAAAATATCGAACATTCCGAAACGATAAATCGCGATAACAAAACACAAATCCGACATTAAAATACCTAGCGCCAACAAACCTGGAACGACAGGTAACCATTGTGCCAGCAATACGTTAACGAGCACGTCCAGAAGACCAAATCCGGTCAAGACGAACATTCCAATTAAAGCGGTTGCAAGTTGTTTGCTCTGATTGATGGAATTAACCGTTTTCAGGGCATGGAACATGTTCATTAATGCAGTGAAGAAATAAGCGAACTGAATGAGCACGAGCATCCAGAACAACGGACCGTACACACGGTCCAAATAATTGCCACCTACCGGGGACATAAACAAGTGTTCAGGATTCCAAAGAGCGCCGGCCACGCAAAGCCCAGCCGGCAGAATATACAGCACGGTTCTGCTGATCTTAAGCTGTGCTGCCCTTCCCGTTAAGAAAAATACGAAGAGGAGCCAGCCGGGGCCGAGCATTCCCATGGCAACGAATGACATATTGATAAAAAACAATTGGACTCCGAAATAATCGGTTAATTTGACGGCGAATTGCCCGAGCGGCCACAGCATCATAACAAAATGAAAGGCCAAATAAACTTTGTGGGTCTGCGTAATTCTATTAAATGCAATTACGCCTACGAACAAAATAAAGAGCATGACGAATAACGTAAAATCAGTCCACTGGAAACCCAACACATTCACCTTTTCACAAAAGGACTTTATTTTAAAATAGGCTGCTCATGTTTGATTTTACCATATTGCTGATTTTTTCGACAACAACAATCCCTATAAAATCCATTTCTTTATTCAGTTTTTAGAAAATTTAAGAGACTTTATTACTTGTTTTTTGTTACTTTTGACTTATTAAATCCATTCCCTTTTCCATAAATGGGGTGACTGCCATAAAATCCCTAAACTGCTTATATTCCCGTTCCAATTCTACGACATCCGTTTTACCGGACTTCACGGCTCGAATCAATATGTTTTTGGGCGTATGCTCCAAGTCAATGAACTCTAGCAATTGCGTTCGGTATCCTGCCATTTCAAGCAGATTAGCTCGAATCGCATCCGTCACCAAAGCGGAGAATCGCTCTTTGAGAATACCGTGTTTCAGCAGCGGCTTCAGCATCGGCTGGGAGATTTGGCGGAAGAGCTCATGCTGGCAGCAGGGTACGGACAGAATGACGCTGGCTCCCCAACCGATCGCTTTGAGCAATGCGGCATCCGTTGCGGTATCGCAAGCGTGCAGCGTGACAACCATATCTACAGCGGAGTGGTCTTCATAGTCGGATATGTCGCCGACTCTGAAAGTCAAACGTTCCCAATTTAGCTCCTTAGCGAGCTTGGAACAGGTCTCAATGACATCCTGCTTAAGATCTAAACCAATGATGTGAACGTCCAGCTTCTCTTTAATCGCGAGCAGATGATAGAGCGCGAAGGTCAAATACGATTTGCCGCATCCGAAATCCACGATCGTTAACGGCTTGCCGCGAGGCAAATCGGAAATGACGTCGGACACCATCTCAAGGAATCGGTTTATTTGCCTAAACTTATCGTATTTAGCCTTAACGACTCTGCCTTCCGGCGTCATGACTCCTAAAGAGATCAAGAATGGAACAGGCTCCCCCTCCGGCAGCACGTAAGCTTTGCTGCGATTGTGCTCCTGCGGAACGACTGCTCTCTTGACGGACTTTCCTTGCCTAATGAGGGCTAGCTCCCCTTTTTTGTTCGCCAGAATTTGTACGTCCGCATCTTGGGTTTTGAATAACGCTTGCTTATATCGTTCCATTGTCGACTGAAGGTGATCCTTTAATTGCTCGACGGCAACATTCTCATGAAACACCTTATTGTCGATTTGGCGTTCGAATTGATACTGCACTCCCGTCTTCAGTTTGACCGGACGGACAGTCAGCTTTCGCGAAGTTTCATCGTCTTTGCGTCGCGGTGAGCTAAAGGAAGCCTGAACGAGCTTGCCTTCCGTGACGATCTCGTCCAGGAATGCAAGCCATTCCGCCTTATTCGTTTTCTCTTTCATTACACATTCTCCTTCATTAAAGCGCCCCATTGCCTGCGCCCTTCTTCCATTTCACTTCTAGACAGTCCGCCTGTCTCCAGCGCAGCATCGTCGCAGGTTGACATCCTGGCATAAAAAGCGTCTCCGTCTTCCGCGGAAATCGCATCTTCTTCTTGCAGCTCGTATAGCACATCCTCCGCGGCGGCGAACTCTCCGTTGAATTCGTGCCATTGCCACAATGCCGACTTCGTCTTCGAATCCATCTCGTAAGGAGCTAAAACATCCATTAATTCCGTAATGCGCCCTCGAACTTCCCAATCCTCGACTTCCATATCATTTCTGACGAGATATACATTTAACCGGAATGCTTTCGCATATCTCGGCACGCTTTCGTCCGTTTGTCCCAGATCGGACAACAAATCCGCTTCTTGCTGCAGCAATGCCGATACGACCGCTACCGACTCCGCATTCGGACTTCCTGTGACGGACAACATAGATAGCAGGTCCTCGTCCGTTAAGCCCATAGCGAGACGGGAACGCAGCCGAAGCTCTCTGCCCAGAAACTCATCTATAAGATCGAGCGCTTCTTTTTGTTTCTTATGCTCTCTCAGCCCCATCGCCTTGCCTATCACTTGACCCGCTTGGGTAAGCAGCCTGATTAAGTAATCCCGTTCAAACACGCTTATCCCTCCCGATTCCGTTCTAGAAAGGCTTTGATAACTTCCGCGAAAGCCTGCGGTTGTTCCATCATTCCCATGTGGGCAACGCCCTTAAGGGTATGAGCACTAACGTTATCTCTCGTCACCGGAAACCTTTTGTCCGAAGGAATGATTTCGTCGAGTTCCCCCGCCAGCAGCAGGATCGGAGCTGCCAGCCGTTCCAACACGGCGGCTCTATCCGGTCTTTCTCTCATGCCGAGCGCGCAGCCTATTGCGCCTTCCGCCGACGTCCCGTATCCGATACGGAGTGCTTTGGTGAGTTGCTCGGAAAGAGCAGTCCGGTGTTCGGCCGTAAATAGCTTCGGAACAAGTCCATCGACGAACGACTGAATGCCTTCCTTGGCGATCGTCTCCGCCGCTTTGAGCCGATTCTCTTTCGCCTGCTCGCTGTCCGGGAAAGTCGTCGAATGCGCTAAGCTCAGCGTTAATACCCGTTCCGGGTGCTTCTCCGCGAACGCCAACGCCACATAACCGCCCAACGAATGACCGATGAGATGGATTTGCGGCAGATTGAGCTCATCGAGCAAGCCGGCTAAATCTTCCGATAAGCGTTCCATCGAATACGTACCTTCACCGGCCGACGACTCTCCATGCCCGCGCAGATCAGGAGCAATTACCCGGCTATGTTCGGCTAATAAAGGAATAACTTCATCCCAGTAACGGTGACTTCCGCAAAATCCATGCAGGACGACGATAGGCTCGCCCTTCCCTGCTTCTACGTATGCGATTGATGTTCCGGATGCAAGCGTCATCTTATTCATGTCATACACCCCTTCTATCATTTATGTTGCCACTGCTGGCTGATCGCGTTCGCAATGTCATGAGCCATCGTCATAACTCGATATAACGAAGTAGATTGAAGAGTCCAATAAGGCTTTAAGCTGATTGCATTCACAACCGCCGCTATGCTGTATGTTCCGACTGCCTCGAAACCTTTGTTTACCGATTGAGCCGGGATTAAGGGCCCCTGTCTCACCAGGTAAGCTCCTACGTTATCGGGTTTTCCCAGGCACGCGTCTATGGCGACAATCGTCCCCTTTGCCTCCAAAGCAGGTTGGATACGCGGCAGCTTATTCGCATCGCATGGATCTTTAAGCGTGCCAATGACTCCGGTGAAGCCTCGCTCCTCCAATAACGTGCCAACCCAAGGCCCTAAGCTATCTCCAGTGGAGCAATCCGTTCCGATGCATAGGAAGGTTAGCTCTTCCTTGGAGTGTGAAGCGGCTATCCGGCTCAAGAAGGTTTCCAGGCCTGCGGCATCCACGCGCTCCGCGGCCTGATTATGAATATCTATCATTCGAATATCCCCTGTCGACCATCATACGGCTTAATATCTTCAGGTTACCATTCCGCCCCGAGGAATTCCACTTTCCGGTCGTTGATTGTTTTTTGGCGGCTAGCCGCTCTACTGTGTTACAATAACACCATCCCTATTCCCGTAAGAGAGGAAGTTATCCATGGACTTAAACCAACCATCACAACAAAACGTTGAATATATGATCGAGGCGATCAAGACGAAGCTACGTATGGCGACAGGAGCAGCTATGCAAGCCTCGAGCTTCACTGCAGAGAAGTATGAGGATCTTAAAGACATCTACGATATGGTCAATTCCAAAGACAGATTCAGCATAAGCGAAGTTGAAGCATTAGTGTCCGAGCTCGGTAAATTGCGGGCATAAACGATCACCTTGCACGAACACGAGCTGCACCTGCAGCTTGTGTTTTTTTGTGAATTGCTGTTCCTAGCGAATTGATTGCGTTTCCATCGAAAAAAATGATGATTGCCATGAAAAAGGCTAGCTAACTCGTTCTCTTACCGCGCTGATATGATGTTAATCAAATCAAACGCGGGAGGCGAAAAAGATGTTGATTCAAGAGTATGCTGCCCTTAAAATATGGGAAAGCGCGCAACAATTACGCGAGTTGCAATATCCTTCGCGAGCGGACGGCTTAAAAACGGATACTGTTACGGCAAATAGCGGCTTGTGGAGAATCACTCTCCTACTGCTAACAAGATTACCCTAACCTATACTCGGGATCTCGGTTCGTCTAAGGAGCGGTGATACGGCGTGGATTTAATTTACATGAGATCGTTCTTAGAAGTCGCCCGTTGTCAAAGCTTCACGAAAGCAGCGGAAAATCTAGGGTATGTACAGTCAAGCGTCACCGCGCAAATTCAAAAGCTCGAAAATGAATACGGAGTCGTCTTATTCGAGCGATACGGAAGGTCGATTAGGCTAACTTCGGCGGGCGAGCAGCTGCATGATACCTTCGAACGCATTTTGCAAATCTACGATGACTCCAAGAGGCTCATTGCCCGGCAAGCGAAGGGCAATTTGGAAATCGGAACGATCGAATCGTTGATGGCCTTTTATTTACCTCCTTTATTTCACCGCTTTCTGCAAAGCTTCCCTGACATTAATCTGCAAGTTAATCCCCTTGTCGAAGCCGCGATTCTTCAGTCCGTCAGAAACGGCCACTTGGATCTCGGAATCGTGATCGACTTGCCTATCACAGACAATGACTTAGAATCGATCATTATCCGCCAAGAGCCGTTAGTGCTGGTCGCCAAGCCGGAACATCCGCTCGGCTCGACAGATCGCATAGACATTGCGGAACTGGAAGGGCAGTTCCTCATTACGACGGAACAAGGTTGTACTTATCGTGCCGCTTTCGAGAGGCTATTAGGGCAGCATGGGGTTACTTATCATATTCATCATGAGTTCGGAAGCCTGGAAGCCATTAAACAATGCGTGAGCTACGGCTTAGGAATCGCGCTTGTCCCCCACATTGCCGTCATCCGCGAACTGGCCGAACAGCGTCTCGTCACTTTGCCTTTCGTGCACCCGGACATTACTTTCTACACGCAAATCGTGCATCACAAGAAGAAATGGCTAAATCCCGCTATTCGGCATTTAATCGAGCTGCTTACGGAAACGGATGACGTAGCCGTCGCGCCAGGTTCTGTTGCGCTGCAAACGGCCAGATACGGACAATAACCCGCCACGCGGCGACCGCGGGCGGGTTATTGTTTGTCAGTACCGAATTAGACGAGGCCGGATGCTTCAAGGAATAGCCGGAACGCCGCGCGTCCGCTCTCTGTCCCCTTATAAACCCCTGCATCCTGCAATACGGCGTAGAACTTATCTCCGACATCGGCTTGCAACAGCAGTTGAACGGCTGCATCCGAGCCATCCGTACCGTACAAGTCAACGAGCGTCCAAATCCAATCCGCGTGCTTGTTCAACGGATGTTCTGGCGCGGCAATCGCTGCTTCATCGTAAGATGTCCGTCCGGTGAGAATATCCGCAATCTGAGCTAGCTCGACTTCAAGCCTGCCCGGCAAGACCGCTAATCCCATTACTTCAATTAGTCCGATATTTTCTTTCTTAATGTGGTGAAGTTGTTGATGCGGGTGGAAAATGCCTCCCGGATGCTCTTCGCTCGTACGATTATTTCGCAACACCAGATCCAACTCGTATTCCCCGTTATCTTTGAATCTGGCAATCGGCGTAATCGTGTTATGCTCGACCCGTCCGGTTTCCTTCTCGCTGAACGCGATAACTTCTGCATCCGGATCGCTATATCCCCGCCATTGTGCCAGCACATCGGAGGCAACGCCGAGCAATGCCTGACGATTGTTCGAACGCAAGCGAACGACGGACATCGGCCATTGGACGATCCCGAGTTTCACTTCAGCGTCCCGAGAACTGCTTAACCATTCCAGCACAGGCGCCGTCTCCATCGGGAACACGTGCCGCCCCGCCTGGAAATGGTCATGATTGAGGATCGATCCTCCCACGATTGGCAAGTCTGCATTCGAACCGATAAAATAGTGCGGCATCTGCTCGACGAAATCCAATAGCCGACTAAACGTAACCGGCGAAATCTTCATCGGGATATGTTCGCCGCAGAACACGATGCTATGCTCGTTATAGTACACATAAGGCGAATATTGGAAAAACCACGATTCATTCTGCAACGTCAGCGGCAACACCCGCAAATTCTGGCGAGCGGGATGGTCCGGACGTCCGGCATAACCGACATTTTCCTTGCACAGCAAGCACTTCGGATAATTTGACTGCGGCAAGGATTTAAGCAGTGCGATTTCCTTGGGGTCCTTCTCCGGCTTGGATAGATTAACCGTAATCTCCAGCTCTCCGTCCGGCGTACGATGCTTCCAATAGCCGTTCTTCTTAATGCGGTCCATCCGAATATAATTGGAATTGATGTTCAATTGATAGAACCAGTCCGTAGCTCCGGTAATGCCGCGTTGCCCCGTTAGACTTGCGAATTGCCGATTCGTCTCCGAGGGCCTAGGCATGAGCAAGCCCATGATTCTGGCGTCGAACAAATCGCGATAGGTTAGCGTATCGTCCGGCAGCAGCCCTCTAGCGACAGCTGCATCCAACAAAGGTTCCAATAGCGGAACCGGACTATCCGGAAGAGAATTCGGATCGATGGCGCAATCTTCCGCCGGCTCTTTCAGAGTGAATAAGTCCAACAACGCATTGCGTGCCCCTTCAAGATCCGGGAGCTCTATAAGTCCAGTTTGCAGCGAGAATGCGAGAAGTTTCTCAATCGCAATAGCTAGCTCAAAGGGTTGTTCCGTTTCGAACGGGGTTGATGTAAGTTCCTTCAATGCCTTTACCTCCCCTTGCTTCTATTTCTCGTAACCGTTAGGATGCGCGCGATGCCATTCCCACGAACTAGAGACGATATCCTCCAGTTTGTCGCGGCGAGGCGTCCATCCAAGCTCCTTGCGAGCACGTTCCGAGGAAGCGATAAGCACAGCGGGATCTCCCGAGCGGCGCGGCTCGAACTTGGCCGGAATAGGATGTCCCGTTACTTGCCTGGACACGTCAATGACTTGTTTAACAGAGTAACCCGCGCCGCTGCCTAGATTGTAGATAGCGCTCTCCCCGCCTTCGCGAAGCCGATCCAAGGCAAGAATATGGGCATCGGCCAGATCGCTAACGTGGACGTAGTCGCGAATGCACGTGCCGTCTTCCGTCGGATAATCATCCCCGAATACGGAAATATGCTCGCGTTGTCCGAGCGCGACTTGGAGAACAAGCGGAACAAGATGGGTTTCCGGACTATGGTCTTCTCCGATTTGGCCGGACGCGTGCGCACCCGCAGCGTTGAAATACCTCAAAGACACGAATTTGATTCCGTGTGCGATATCGAACCAACGGATCATTTTCTCCATGGCCAGCTTCGTTTCACCGTATGCATTCGTCGGAACGGTGCGGTCGTACTCGTCGATCGGCACTTTTTCCGGTTCTCCATAAGTTGCCGCAGTCGAGGAGAATATGATTCGGGATACGCCGGCCTTCTGCATTTGCTCCAGCAGGCACAGCGTGCCATAAACGTTATTATGATAATATTTGCCCGGATCCTTCATGCTTTCGCCCACGAGGGAATTCGCCGCGAAATGAATAACGCCGTCAATGTCGTTCTCTTGGAATACCCGGGCTAGAAAATCCGCGTCGCGAAGATCCCCTTCGTACAACTTCCCCCCGAGCACTGCATTCTTATGGCCTTGGTACAAATTATCGACGACAACGACCTGTTCGCCTTTTTCCAATAAAGCTGCAACCGCATGTGATCCGATATATCCAGCGCCGCCAGTTACGAGAACCGCCATGATTTACGCCTCCCCTTTGATTTCGCGAACGCCGTCGCCAATATCGCATACGTAGAATGCTGGCTGCAGCCCTATCGCGGTTTCGTATTGGCTACCTACCTCAGTAATGAAGCGTTCCACGGAATCTTGGTGTACGAGAGACACCGTGCAGCCGCCGAATCCAGCACCCGTCATCCGCGAGCCTAGCACTCCCGGTATTGAGCGAGCCGCGGCGACCATCGTATCCAACTCTATCCCCGTCACTTCGTACAGATCGCGCAACGAATCGTGGGAACCGTTCATTAGCTGGCCGAACGCGACCAGATCATCCTTCTTCAACACTTCCATCGAACGTGCGACGCGGTCGATTTCCTCGACAACATGGCGCGCGCGGCGACGAACGATTTCGTCGCTGATCAGATGTTCATTCGCCTGATATTGTTCGAGCGTCAACTGGCCCAGCAACGTAAGTTCAGGGAAAGCTTGTCTTAAATCTTGAACCGCTTGCTCGCATTGGGCACGTCTCTCGTTGTATTTGGAATCTACCAATCCGCGGCGCTTATTCGTATTACCGATAACAAGCTTGTAATCTCCGGAACGGAAAGGCACGAGTTCATATTTCAATGTATCGCAATCTAATAAGATCGCATGATCCTTACGCCCGTTCGCCACCGCGAACTGATCCATGATTCCGCATTTGACCCCGATGAATTCATTTTCCGCATGCTGGGACCATAACGAGATCTGTACCGTGTCCGTAGGCTGCTTCTCTAAAGTAAGCAAGGCGTACGCCGTTACGACTTCAATAGAAGCGGATGAGGATAAGCCCGCTCCGTTCGGGATTTCGCCATGGAACAGGAAGTTGTACCCCCGACTCAGATCAATGCCTCTTTGTTTCAACTCCCAGACGATCCCTTTCGGATAATTCGCCCAGTCATCCTCTTCGGAGAATGCAAGATTATCCAGCGGAATTTCTGTAACCAGAGGAAAATTCGTCGAAGCAAATCCGAGCTTACGATCTTCCCTAGGAGCAACAAGCAAAGTCGTCCCGAACGTTAATGCCGCAGGAAATACCGAACCGCCGTTATAATCCGTATGCTCGCCAATCAGATTGACTCGACCGGGTGCCTGAAATACCGATATGTCGGCCTCGTTGCCGCCGAAATGCTGTACGAATTTCTGTTTCAATTCTGTTAGCTGTGCCATCTGGAATATCAACTCTCCTTGGGAATTCGTTGTTTGGTCTTATTATAACGAAACTTATAGAGTCCACGTAATGGCGTGATATGCTTTCTATATGGAGAAATGTGACTTCTGGGTAATTATGTTGAACGATTTCATGTTATGATTACCGTAATCGGATTCCTATGGAGGCGGGCTAGCCATGAGCAAAAAAACAACCTATCGCGTCGTATCCAATCCCGTTAGCTATACCGCTAGCGAGCTAACGGTCCTGTTCGCGGGGGAAAGCCAGACCGAGCCTCTTCATCGAATCGGGCCTAAAGTCGTCGATTATTATCTCTTGCATCATGTGATATCCGGGAGAGGGACATTCCGTACGGGAGAGTTCAAAGCGGAGCTTGCAGCGGGTGACAGCTTTCTCATTCATCCCGGCCAGCTCTTTCATTATGTGTCTGACGAGGAGGATCCTTGGCGTTATCGATGGGTCGCTTTTGCCGGGCCGCAGTCCGAATCCCTGATCTCGGAAGCAGGTCTCGGGCTAGAGCATCCGATTGTCCATTCCGGCGGGAGTAAAATTCCGGGAGAACGTTGCCGCTCTATCTTCGAGGCCTTCCGCGAACGCGGCAGCTCATCTTCGTTGCTTGCTTCGGGGTATCTGCATTTGCTGTTCGCCAGCCTCCACGAGGCTTCGGCTCAGGAAATGGCATCCCCCTTGCGTCCGGATTCGCATAGCGAAGACTTAGTCGGACAGATTGTCGGTTACTTGTCTACCCAATATGCCGAGCCCGTGACGATTGAAGGGATGGCCGAGACGTTAGGCTATAACCGCGCTTATCTATCCCGTCTGTTCAAACAGCATACGGGTATAGCGCCAGTTACTTTCTTAACGAAGCTGCGAGTCGATCACGGCAGACGTTTGCTGCGAGAGCGTCCGGAATTGACCGTCGAGCAGATCGCCTCGTCGGTCGGATTCCAGGATGCGCTTTACTTCTCCAAGCAATTCCGCCGCTTGCACGGCCAAACGCCGACCGATTATCGTGTTTCCGTAGGCGAATCTTTGAAATCGACTCCCAAATCCTAAAACACGGGCTTCCAATTCCCCGCGATCTCATTGGCGTCGTTCAGAAATTCCGTTGGAAAGATTTGCTCCAACTTGTTTTTCGTCTCTTCCGATATTCCGCCGATTCGTTCCAATACTGCTTTGACAACGTGCGGCCAAGCGATTTCCGTACCGTCCGTTATCGCGATGGACACTCCAAGCTGCTCTTGCCGCAAACCGAACGCGAACACCCCGTGCGCCCCGCTTTTAGCGACGACATTGGGATCGGCCAATAAAATGCTCGCTAACCGATTACGCCCTTCTACCAAGTGAGGATACTTATTCATCGCGCCCGTAATCCGCCGAGCGATCCCGGCTGCCGACTGATCCCCGGCGAAATCCGGACTCGCTAGCCTTCCGTATGCGAATCCAAGCTGCCACAGCGGGATCGACGCAACGGGAAATCCGCATCCATCCTTCCCGACTGTCACTTCATCCGCCTCAGCTTCAACCCACAATTTCAAACGGCGAATGATTTCTTTCTGGGCGGGATGATCCGGATGAATGTAGCCCGTAAGCGGCCAACCCTTGAGCTTACACCAAGCCAGCACCCCAAGATGTTTACCTGCGCAAGTATGAAACAGCTTGCGGGGAGTACCTCCCGTAGCCATCCATTCGTCACGGTCTTTACGTCCGATAGGCAATCCCGGATGGATGGCGAGCAGATCTTCCTCAAGTCCCGTTAGCGCCAGAATCTCTTCTAGAACGGCAATTTGTTCCTTGCTCCCCCTATGGGAAGCTGCCAATATCGCCAAGTGACGCTCCTCGAAGCCATAGGTCTCTGCCGTACCGTCAAGCAATGATGCAATTGCTTGAATAGGCTTAGCCGTTGAACGAACATAAGTAGGGGAGTGAACGTCACCCCACGTATGGACCAGCTCCCCATCCGCGGCCGAAACCACGCTTATCCGTCCTCTATGTACGTTTTCCGTCTGTGCTCCCCTATTCATTACGACCAAAGGAACATCTACCGGCATCGTTATCGTTTCCATATAATTCTGTACTCCCCTTTAGGTTTGAATTTGCTCATGATGACGTTAGCAACTGCTGTAGCGGCTTATACGACCGCATACTCCATTTCGCCGCAAAAATCCAGACGTCGCCGTCTGGATTTCGTTAGTTGCCGAACAATACGATTAGTATACCCCAGTGTCATGCCTTAACCAAAGTGTGCATGTATTCTGCTAATTCCCGGAACCGGAGCCAACTCCGATTTTATGCTCCGCGGCGTTCCTCTCGCGAGTGTTGTCCGTTTCCTCCGAGAAGTTGATCGCGTCCGCAACTAGATAGAGCGGGCGTCCCTTCGCTTCTTCGTACGTCCGTCCGATATATTCCCCGAGCACGCCCAACAACAATAGCGTAATGCCATGGAACAACAGGCTGATCGCGATCATCGATGTCCAGCCCTGGGTAGTCGTGTCCGTGAACAGTCGCTGATACAGCACGAAAAATAAGTAAATGAAGCCGACCGCCGACAAAAAGAAGCCTAGCACGCTTGCAATTTTGAGCGGTTTGGTGGAGAAGGAAGTCATTGCGTCAAGCGACAGCCGGATCATTTTGCGGAGCGGATACTTCGTCTCCCCCGCGAACCGCTCATCTCGCACGTAATCAACGGAAGTCTGCTTAAAACCTGCCCAACTGACCATCCCCCGAATGAAGCGGCTGCGCTCTCTCATGGAAGTTAGCGCGTCGCATACCTTGCGATCCATGAGCCGGAAATCCCCCGTATCCACGGGAATATTGACCGATGTCATCGAACGCAGCAGCCGGTAGAACATCGCCGCGGTCATTTTCTTGAACCAGGATTCGCCTTTACGCTCAATTCGTTTGCCGTACACGACATCGTAGCCTTCGCGCCATTTGGCAACCATATCCGCGATGAGCTCCGGAGGATCCTGCAAATCCGCGTCGATCAAGACGACCGTTCTTCCTCTCGAGTGATCCATTCCGGCCGTGACCGCGATCTGATGTCCGAAATTTCGCGAGAAATCAATTAGTTTTACGGTGTGGTCTGCTGAACAAAACCCTCTGACGATATCCGCTGTTCTATCTCGGCTTCCATCGTTAACGAATACGATCTCGTAGGTTTCGCCAAGCTTATCCAGAACCGTCTTTAACCGGCGGTAAGTCACTTCGATAACCTCTTCCTCGTTGTACATGGGAACGACAACGGAAAGAAAACATGCCTTCTGCACGAGCTTACAGCCTCCCCTTCTAGAAACCCCAGCTAGGCAGCCATCTGATCGCGATGTTCATCCATTCGCGACTTATGGTCATGCCTGTATAGATCGGATAGAACCAAATGAGCAATGCCGCCGATACGCCCACGAAAGCCAACGTTACCCGCCGTCCCTTGTAGCTGCGTTCTTCGAACCAGCGGAGCATCCACACAATAGATAAGATCAGTAGCGGCACCATCGGAAAATAGTGATAAAGGAACGTAATGCTTCTCGGCGCTACCATCCATGGAACATAGAACGATAAATAGGCGACAGCCAGCGTAAGCACGATTCTGTCCCTTCTTCGGAAACCGAGCCACCAGGAAGCAAGCAACGCCAGCAATCCGCCCCACCAGATTAGGGGATTTCCGATTGCCGCGATACTTTGCGCCTCGCCCTTCTCCAGATCCTTGCCTCCGTAGTACCATACCGGTCTAAGCATCAATGGCCAAGTATACCATTTGGAAGCATAAGGATGAGGTTCTTTAACGCCTTTGTGATAATCGTACATGTTTTTCTGGTATTGCCACAAATCCTTATAGCTATCATCCGCTTTGGTCGCTTGAATATACGGTTTGTATGAAGCCGTATACACGCCAACGGGCACAGCGACGAAGAAAATCACGCACGCCATAAGAGTCAAGATCAGCCTCTTGGCGTACTCGAAATCTAAAGCCATTTTCGCTTCCCGCCAGCGGCGGACAAGCGCGAAGACGAGTAAAATCGCTAGACCCGCCCCTCCGTACATATAGTTCCACTTAACGGCAGCTGCCGCTCCGAAGAAAAACCCGCTGAGCGCAAGATAACCTAAGCTTCGCCTGAAGCCTCCGTTACGCCATGCGGTCTCGCCGTATCGGTACATCGCGTAGAACATGATTATCGTAAACGTAACCCCGATAATGTCCACGTTCGAGGAACGCGAATGAACGAGATGAAAGCCCTCGAGCACAAGAAGCAAAGCTGCAAGGAACGCATATCTAGTGCGTTGGAACATTCCCTTGGCAACGGCGTAGAACACGGGAACCATAAGCGTCCCGAATACGCCGGCCATAAATCTCCACCCATAAGGAGTCATGTCGAACATCTTTATGCCGATGGCGAGAATCACTTTGCCTAGCGGTGGATGCGTGTTCTCGTAAGGCTCCATCAATTCAATGAATTCGTAAGCGGTGCGCCCGTGATAAATCTCGTCGAAGTACATTCCGTTCCGGTAATCCGGACGGTATGGCGCGTACTGCTGCTCGTCGAACACTTCAGTGCCGCTGCCTTCCGAAGTTAACGAGTTGTCGCTGGCGGACTGAACGTTCATGACGGTGATCGGAGCAGAAATCCCATTCGTGAAAAATCCCGCTTCGTAAAGCCGATATCCCGTCTTCTCCGTCGTAAACCGCATATACCGCGCTTTAACCGACTTTTCATCAAGCTTCCAGGTAAATACCCGGTTTGTTTTGTGCTCGACTTCTAAGTAGTCTTCCCAAATGTCACCATCTATCGAGGATTCGATCTTCGTTTCGCCCTTCGCTCCCGGACCTTCGTAAAGGTTAATCCGGTCGACCGTCCGCAGCTCTCCGAAATCGACAGTAAAGTTGTCTCCTACCCTGTCCGGCTTCCAGAACGTTTGCGGAGCCGTACGGTTGCCAAGATCCGTAAAGGTCATGATGGCGGATATGATCGTCAATAAAAGTACCAATACAATATCAAGCGGCATCCAGCGCCGATCTTCCCGGTTACGAACGGAATGAGTTCCCCATTGCACCGGACCGGATCTGCTTGTCTCTTTGTAATCCATGTCCGTCCTCACTTTCACCTGTTATCCACATGTTTGCCTGTCCCTATTGTAGTCGAAAGCATAACCCTATGGAAAGAGTGCGTTTCATTTTGCCGGATACGGGTAATTCAGAACATGGACGTATTAAACGATGAGGAGGAATTATCAATGGCAGACACACGCGGAACTATAAAAGGCGCATTAATAGGCGGGGTTATCGGAGCAACGGCGGCACTTCTACTCGCACCCAAATCGGGTCGCGAATTGCGAAGCGATATTCGAGACAAGTATGCTTCCGTTCAAGATCGCACCCAGCGAATGTTGACAGACGCCGGACACAAAACGCAGGAAATCGCCGCGCAAGTCGGACAAACCGCCTCCGGCATCGTGGATAAGACGCGCTCCGCCTTATCCGCAGCCAAGGAGGAAGTCCAAAACTGGAAAGAAGAACAGTCCGAAAGCAAAGACGACAAGAAGCAAAGTCCGCAGATGAACTAGCGTTCTTCTAATCGTAATACGCAACGAGCCGATCGCCGAACAATGATCGACGGCGATCGGCTTAGGTTGATCGTGAAGGGAGAATGCTCACATGAAATCCAAAGAAAAGATGGTCATATCCGGACCAGCATCGAGGCTAAAGGAGTATTTGTCGCAGGCGGGATTCGTCCGCGATTTCATACATCGATCGACATACCGCTTGGAGCTAAGATCGGCGACGGGCGTATTGGTGTTTCAAGTTCCGTTCGAAGAAACCGACGGGGCACTGGCGCTATACGGCGAGACGGCCTTCTTTGACGGGATCTCCGACAGCGATGTGCCGGAAGATATTCAAATCGCCGCATTGGACAGGTGGCAGGCGCTCCGCGCCCGGATCGGCATCGCCCACTCCCAGGTGTACTCACCGGATAGGGGAGATCGTCAGCCTTCCGCGCCAATCCGTTCAAGATCGATACAATCCGCCCTCAACGGCTCTATGGTACAGGATCTGTCCGATATGAAGCGGCTGGGCAAAGATATGGAGAGAATGAAAACCGAGCAACAGCTTAACGAAGACGGGCTCGTTAACGATCCCATTCAATACTGAGCCATCTATATTCACTCATTTGGTACCCTTCCCATTCCTGATCGATAGGAATGGGTTTTTTGGTGACAGAGCCGATATAACTGCGACGCTCCAAAGTAACTCAAATACCTGTGCAGTCCGGTAAATCCTAACTACAGCGCTCCAAAGTAACCAACCAGATGCTCAGTCTCCCCCTCACGCATTGGAACGAAGCGGACCATCCAAGCAGCTCATGCAACGGAGCATGGGTAGGGCTTTGGAATCATCGCGCAAAAATCAAAAAGCCGATGCCCTCTAAGAGGACATCGGCATAGGTAAGCTGATCTTCTAAGTTTTAAGGATTAGAGCGTTCTGATCGAGCATCTCTTTCATCGCTTCAAGAGTAACCATCTTGTCCAACAGTTCCGGAACGGGGATCGATGGCATCCCTTCCTTGAGAAAAGTGGAGCCTTCGAGATGATAGCCGTATTGCTTGATGAGCGTATACATGCTGCAAAACTTATCCGCCGCGTCGATCGCCCGTCCTAGCGAAACATAATCGGCAAGCTTGTTCCCGAAGCTAAGCGGGTTCACGCGGGACCCGATCGTAACATGAAACTCGTCCTCTTTTTCCAATACGAAAATGTCGCTTTCCGAGCATGGGATCCGATATTTGATCGTCATCTTCTCCATCTCCTTTGCGGATGAATACTTCCGTAAGGTTTATTACACCATCCCGGCAAGATTGAAACGGATATCGGAACGAAATTCAAAGTTCTTCCGTTTCTCGAATCATTCCCTTAAGCTTATCGATCGCCCGCTTCTGAATCCGGGAGATGCTCATCTGCGATACGCCGAGTTCGTCCGCGATCGAGCGTTGCGATAGCCCGCTCTCGAAAACTAACCGCAGCACTTGCCGCTCCTCCGGCTTTAACCGCTCCATGGCATCGTTCAAATCGAGTTTCCTCTCGAGTGCCGCGTAATCGTCCGTCGGCGAACCGATCAATTCTCCTAGCACGGACGTGTTTTCCTCATCCGATATCGGCGTATCCAAAGATACGTACTGATATAAATCTCTACCCGCTAAAATTTCGAGCGTTTCTTCCGTATCCAGTCCAAGATGGCCGGCAATTTCGTCGACGTTAGGAGAACGCTCCAGCTTACTCATCAGCTCGTCGATCGCGTGTTGAACGACAAGCCCCTTTTCCTTAATCCTACGGGGCACTTGTATATACCACGACTTGTCTCTTAAGTAATTTTTCATATGGCCGATCATGCTCTTCATGGCGTAGGGCTCGAATGGAATGCCCAATTCGGGATCAAACTGCTTAAGCAGCCTGAAAAGGGACATCTGGCCGACCTGGAACAGATCGTCGAATAGATCCGGTCGGTTGCGCGACATTTTATTGGCGGCCATCCTAACCATTGGCTCATAGTTACGAATCAATTGGTCGGCAAGGTCACTGCATAACGTTCTCTGATACTCGATAAGTATCGTGATTGCGTCGTCGGGCAAACGCGCGGAATGGGAATTCATGCGGTCTCTTCGGATTTCATCCGTTTCTTCGTAAGCGTGACCGCCGTACCGCCGTCATTCTGCACGTCTACCCGGTCCATTAGCGCTTGCATCAAGTAAAGACCCAATCCGCCCGACTGGATTTCGTTAATGGATTTGCCGTGCAAGGAAGGCGTCTCCTTGTTTTCAGAAGCCGTGAAGCTTCTGCCGTAATCCCGCACCGTAATCGCAAGCTCTTCGTCGTAGCTCGCGAACTGTATCTCAATCTTGCCTTCGGCTCCTCCGTAAGCATGAAGAACCGCATTGTTGCAGGCCTCGGATACGGCCACCTTCATATCTTCGATATCTTCGAATGTGAATTTCATTTTGCTCGCGATACCGTATAAAGTTAGCCGAACCAAATCGACGTATTCCGGCAAGGCGGGAACGGTTAATGTTACGATACTTTCTTTAGCCATGGGATTCTCTCCTCATTCCTCTCTCGATTATTATTCCGCTTTCGCCAAATAAGGGGTAATCCCGGTCATGTCGAATAGTTTGCGTATATGGGTTGGAATATGCTCGACATCAAAAGAAGCGTTGCGAGCGTGTCGCGCCTTCACGATAGAGATGAGGATTCCGATCCCCGTGCTATCGATGTATTTCAAATCTTGAAGATTTAACGTTAGCCTCTGGTCCGCTAATTCGATCAACGGCTCCATTGCCGACCGCATCTGCGTGGCAACCTCCAGATCGAACTCTCCTCCCACGAATACGATCATCTGACCTTCCTTGCTTTCCGTACGAAGCGTAAATTTATCCGTCAACATAACGATCTCCCCTCTTCTTCCCGACATGAAGCCTATTGCATTCATTAATTATTGCTCTAATGATGTTATAACCCGATTGCTAACCTATTGAAACATGAAAATAAATGGCCCCCGCATACCCGGTCATTTATTCGGTATGCTAAGTTTCAACCGTCAGCTTTGTTGTTAGGCTGGAACATTGGAGGCGACTTATATGGGTCTACACTTCGGAACGTTATTCTGGCCGGGAACCTTAGCAAAGTCTAACCGCCACCCTTCACTGAAAGGTCCCACCAAAACTCGCGCCGTCATTATTGGAGGAGGCATGTCCGGAGTTACGTGCGGATATACTTTGGCCAAAAGCGGCATCGACGCCATATTGATCGAACAACGATTGATTGCTTCCGGAAGCACTTCCGCGAATACGGGACTCCTTCAATTCAGTAACGATACGATGCTGAGCGAGTTCGCCGAACAGATCGGGGAACAAACCGCAGTTCGATTCTACCGCGCATGCAAACACTCTGCCGAGAAATTATGCGATATCGCGGACGGCTTGCGGAGCGAAACGGACTTTAAGCGACGCAGCAGCCTCTATTACGCTTCTAAGCCTGAAGACGTTTCAGTGTTAATGAAGGAATACGATATGCTCCACCGAAACGGATTCGATGCGGAATGGTGGGATGAAACGCGCATTGCCGAGCATTTTCCCTTTCGCCGGGCAGCGGCCATCGTCACTCACGGAGACGGAGAAGTCAATCCTTATTTGTTCGTTCATGCTTTAGCCGATGAGGCCGTTCGGAATGGGTTGAGAATATACGAGAATACGGCCCTGTTATCCGTAGAATCCCGCTCCGGAGGTTACCGGGTCATGACGGGCGACGGAGTGATCGATGCGGAACATATCGTATACGCGGTAGGTTATACGCCCGAGCTTGCTGGAGGGCGATGGGTTCAGGCGACGATCAATCGTTCTTACGCGATCGTTACCGATCCTGTACAATCGTTGTCCGCCTGGCACGAACGCTTCTTATTGTGGGAAACCGCGCGGCCGTACTTGTATATGAGAACGACGACCGACGATCGAATCGTTGTCGGAGGGTTGGATGAGAACGTCCGCCAGCCGGTATTGTCCGAACGGGAGTTAAGGAACCATTCGATGAGACTGCTCTCCGAACTTCATAAGCTGTTCCCGGAATTAAACGCACACATCCGTTATGAATGGTGCGCCTCATTCGGCGAGTCCGCGGACGGTCTTCCTTGGCTAGGCGAAGACCCCGATCGGCCAGGGCAATATTATTGCTTGGGTTACGGGGGCAACGGCACCATCTATAGCCTGCTCGGCGCGGAAATCATCCGGGATCGGCTGCTTGGCTTCGATAATCCGATTGCTTCTATTGTACGTCCCGATCGTTCGGCCAAACCGACGCCGCATCAATAAACAAATCAAGGGCTGTCCCCTAGGCCTTGTAAGACCTTAATGGACAGCCCCTTGATTAGCTAATTAATGGATCACGTTAGCTCCCGCTTCGTTAAGCAAGGAAGCGACGTTTCCTTCTATGTCCGTCTCGGCAAGCAGCACGTAATGTCCTAAATTGATCGCTTGCGCGCAGCGTTTCGCGGCTTCGTCCGGCACTCCGATGTTATACAGCGCTTCTTCGCTGCCAAACTCATCCTCGGAACCGTATCCGGCAACCAATACGACGCCGGTCGGTCCGGACGCCGTCATATTACCAACGGGGAAGCCGAGCGGGGCAGATGCCAGAACCCATGCATCGTCATCCTCGACTCTGTCGTTCCCGCGTACTTCCCGAAGCTCATCCAGCGCTTCGAGCCGAACATTGCCGTCATCGGCTAGCAGCGGAGCGCTTTCCCTGTTTTTCACGGCTACCCGAATCCCGTCATTATCCGCACCGGCTTCGCGCAACTGCCGGATCGCTTTCAATACCTTCGTTTCCTGCTCGAATAGTCCGATTACCATCGACATGAGAATACCTCCTATCACGAATAGCCTTATAGGCCCATGTAATAGCTATACCCTGATCATGGCTCTTTGAACCGGGAAGGACTTATCCTCCGCTCTGCGGTTATCTCATTTTACGAAAGATCCGATTGCGGTCGTTGAACGTCTCGTATCTATCCGACATGGGGGTAAAGCTGATAGATTCTTTGGCCCCGACGATCAGAATACCTTCGTGCGCCAAGCTCTCGTAAAATAGCCTGTGAACCTGATCCCTTAACTGGTTGTTGAAATAAATCATCACGTTGCGGCACAAGATCACATGGAATTCGTTAAAGGAGCTGTCCGTCACCAAATTATGACGGGCGAACACGATGTTCCGTCGTAGATGCGGTTTGATCCTAACGCCCCCGTTATCGGAGTCGTAGTAATCCGAGAAAGAGCGTCCGCCACCCGCGGCTTGATAGTTTTTCGTATATTGTTTCATCCTGTCGATCGGGATTATGCCGTCTTTGGCGATCTCGAGCGCATTCTCGTTAATGTCGGTCGCATAAATTCGAGATTGGTCCAGCAACCCTTCTTCCTCCAGCAAAATGGCTAAAGAATGAACCTCCTCGCCCGTGGAGCAACCGGCGTGCCAAATCCGTACAAAAGGCAGCTTGCGTAGATGAGGTACGATATCCCTTCGGAAGGAAAGGAACATCTCCGGATCGCGGTACATTTCCGTTACCGGGATAACGAGATCACCCAGCAATCTCTTGAAAACCTCGGGGTCATGCAGCACTTTCTCTTGCAGGCAAGAGACGTTAGGCAAGCCCTCCAGATGTATGCGATGCCATATCCGACGGCGTATGGAAGCATAAGAATATTTTCTAAAATCATAACCGTATCTACGGAAAATACCCTCGAGCAACAACGTCGTCTCGATTTTCTCCAAATCGTCGTCCATGGCATTCCTTCCGCTCATCGGTGCAGCCACACTCTTATCAGAGATAAGAGCTGATCTTTATTGACCGGTTTCGTAATATAGTCGGAAGCGCCGGCTTCGATACACTTGTTGCGATCGTCCATCATCGCTTTAGCTGTTAACGCGATAATCGGAACTTTATTCCACGCCTCGTTATCCCGAATTCGTTTCATCGCCTCGTATCCATCCATTACGGGCATCATGATATCCATGAGCACGAGATCGATATCCGACTCTTCGTCGAGCCTATTCAACGCTTCAATGCCGTTCTCGGCATATACGACGCGCATATTGTGATGCTCCAATACGCTGGACAGGGCGAACATATTACGGGTGTCGTCATCCACCAACAAAATTTTCTTGTTGTCGAACACCTCTTCCTTCTCGGGCGGCTTCGGCATATCCTCCCCTTCTTGAGCTGAATCGACTTCGAGAACGGACGTGCTCGGTATTGTATCGGAAGGGTTAACGTTAATCTCATCGAAACTTTCCGCTTCCATGGTTTCCGCGGATGCGGCAGTCCACTCGGAAGAATAAGCCTGAAACTCCTCCTCTAGAGACTGCTGATCGGGTTGACGTTCGGGTAACACAAGGGTAAAGGTACTGCCTTTGTCCGGCTCGGTATCCAAATGAATCCACCCTCCGAGCAGTTGGGCTAACTCCCTGCTGATCGTCAAGCCTAGTCCTGTTCCTCCATATTTCCGGCTCGTCGTGCCGTCGGCTTGGCGGAAGGCTTCGAAGATGAGATCGCGTTTGTCCGGATGAATGCCTATACCCGTATCGGTTACGGACAAGGCGATGTATCTCGTTCCTTCTTCCCTGCCGCCCGAGTTCAATTCCTGTTCACTCGGCCTGCGCACCGCAAACGAGACAGCTCCGTTATCGGTAAATTTAATCGCATTCGAGAACAAATTTCTCATAATTTGTTTCAGTCGATGTCCATCGGTCCAGATCGCGCCTGGAATATCGTTCGAGTTGTCTACAATCAGCGACAGACGTTTGGCAGCAGCCATCGGCGCGAACATATTGTCCAGGAATGCCGAGAGATCGCCCAGTACCATCCATTCCGGATGAATATCCATTTTACCCGCATCGATCTTGGACAGATCCAGAATCTCATCGATCATCTTGAGCAGGTCGTGACCGGATACGTGAATCGTCTGCATATATTCCCGCTGCTTATCGGTTAAGTTGCCTTCTTCGTTCTCCGCGAGAAACTCCGATAAGATCAATAAACTGTTTAGAGGCGTTCTTAGCTCGTGGGACATGTTCGCCAGAAATTCCGATTTGTATTTGCTCGTCAGAGCCAGTTGGAGCGCTTGGCGTTCGAGCTCGGAATTGGCTAGGGCAATTTGCCGATTTTGGATTTCGACGCGCTCGATGTGCTGTTCCAAGGCGATCGTCTTAACCGTTAGTTCCTGATTGGTATGCTCCAATTCTTCCTGCTGTTGCTGCAGCCGTTGTTCCGATTTTTTCAGATCGTCCTGCTGGCTTTCCAGCTTGTCGTTCGTCTCCCGGAGTTCTTCCTGCTGGCAGACGAGCTCTTCGGATTGGACCTGAAGTTCCTCCGTCATCGCTTGAGACTCCCGCAACAGTTCCTCCACCCGCAGGCGGGAAAAAATATTGTTCAGAATCGTTCCGAATTTGTCGCATAGCGCGAGAAGCAACTCCTTGCGTTCGGAATCGAATCCGTCGACGGAAGCCAGCTCGATGACTCCTATGACGGCATTCTCGTAAAGGATCGGCTGAATGATAAGCGTACTTGGCTCGGTCATGCCGAGACCCGAGCTCACCTTGACGTAGCCTTCCGGTAGATTCTCCATGACGATGGGCTTGGCATCTTGATAACATTGGCCGGTCAAGCCTTCTCCCGGCCGAACGAAGGAAGGAACCGATGGCTCCCCTTCCCCGTTTTCGCTTAATACCGCGTAAGAACCGGACAACTCCAGATTTCCTTCTCCCGCTGCCGGGTCGGATAAATAAACGAGCCCATAAGAAACGCCAAGCACAGGCGCGAATTCGGAAATAAAGGATTGCGCCACGAGCTTGACGTCATGCCCCTCCTGCAGCAGTTCCGTTACCCGCGCGATTTGGGCGTTCACTCTCCCTTGACGTTGCTGGATCGAAGCAAGCAACGCCTCCCGCTCGTTCTTCACTTGCAAGTCAAGCGCGATCCGTTTGAACAGTTGCGCCAATTCGCCCAACTCGTCCTTCGATTTAATATCGAACCGGACAAAGCTGCGAAGACGCCCTCTACCGAACCGCTGTGCCATCCGTTCGAGTAAATTCAAGCCTTGCGTAATGCTCGGGAACACCCACATGACGATTGCCACACCAAGGATCAGGCCGATGATGGTGAACAAGGCAACCGTCTGCACCGACTTGTCGTATAGCGTTCTGGAATCCGCCATTTCCGTTTTCATCGCGTTTTCTTGCGTTTTCACGAGTTCATCCATCGAGTCGATCAACTGTCTTTGCTCTCCGCGAAGCTTGTCGGCATATAGCTTCTTCGCCTTCTCCACATCTCCCGATTTGACCAGCTCAATGAACGTTTCTAATGAAGTAACGTAACCTTCGGTCACTTTCATGATTCCATCCATCACATCTTGCTCCGCGCCGGTAAGCTCCATGCTGCTTAACGTGTTGAATTGCTTGCTTGCGCCCGTCAGTCGATTCGTGACCTCGTCGACGCCTTCCGAGGGATCCTGATCTCCGATCATAATATCGTTCATGACACGTCCGGAAGAATTAATCTCTCCCCTTACCGCGAGCGCTAATCTGACTTTCTCGAAACGGTTATCGTAAAATTGATTCAAAGAATGGTTCATCTGGCTTAAGCGTATATATCCGAATGACGTGATGCCGACCAGAAGGAGCAGCAGCAACGTAAACCCGACGGCTAATTTCGTTTTGATTTTCATGTATCCGCTCCTCCCTTCAACACTTCTATCGTGACGAGGCATCGGTCATCCGAGCGACCGTCCAGCGGCTTGCAGGCAAACAGTTGTTCCAAGCTGTCGGTATCCTTCCCGGCTTGATGAAGCAAAGACGCCAATTGACTAAGCTGCGCTTCTTCCTCTCCTTGGAACGAACTCAGAATTCCGTCCGTGAACAAATACAGCCGATCCCCGGCGCTAAGCGTTAAGCTGTGGGTTACGATGTTCAACTTGTCGAACATGCCGAGCGGGGCCGAACTGACACATAACATCTCAGGTTCGGAGTTATCCGCGCGAAATACGTAACCGGGAGGATGCCCGGCATTCGCATACTCCAACTTGCCGCAATCCAAGTCGAGCGTAACGTATATGCCCGTGCAATAATAATGAATGAGTTCGTTCTCCCATTGGAGCCCCATTAAACGGCGGTTCAGCTCCTTGAATACGCGCTCGGGCGACCATAGCGTCCTCATGGACTCCTTCAGAATAGAGGCGATAAACATACTGACGAGCGAAGAGGATATCCCGTGGCCCATCGCGTCAATGACCGCTATTGCCCAGTGCTTGTCATCGATTTTATGCCATGCATATAGATCGCCCGCGAGCGCCTCGGATGCTTGGAAATACGCTTGAATCCGAACGTCGGCCGCATCTACCGGATCAGGAAGCACCGATTCCTGTACTTGGCGCGCCAACAATAGCTCCTGCCGGATGCGGGAATCCCTTTCCTTATGCCAATCCAGCTCTCCCTTCAACTTGAGGGCGGAACGCATTCTCGCCAGCAGCTCCGTTTTGTTGATCGGCTTCGTAACGAAATCTATCGCTCCCGCATCGAGCGCTTCGGCCAGTTTCCTGGAGTCGCCGATCGCGGTGACCATAATGACGGGAATATCTTTGTAGCAATCGTTCGTTTGCAGTATTCGGCAAGCCTCGATTCCGTCCATTTCGGGCATCATCAGATCCAATAAAATCAAATCGATCCGCGAAGCCCCGATCGGCTGTCCTTCGCTCTTCTCCCGTAGCGTTCCGAACATTTCCTTCGCCGAGTAAGCGACGAGAAAATCGTCGTATCCCGCGCGCTTAAGCATTTCCTGAATGACCATCACGTTCATTGCGTTGTCATCTACGATCAATACGGCCATATTTATCTTTGTCTCCTCGTTATCTCTCGTAACAACAGCCCAGAGCAATAAACGCGAATAAGGAATGAGTGGCGGATCGTTCCGCCCTCATTCCTCTATCTCTATTAAAAACAGCTCTTATTTTGTTTTAACCCTTCCTTACGCCTTTTGAAACAGGGATATTATTAATTTATTATAAACAAATGGCTTACTCCGTTAATGTCGAGCCATGACAAGAACTTTGCCATGGTCCAGTTCCATCTCGTACATACTCGCTTCGTAGGGATCGAAGCCCATCGATTCGATTTTGTTGCGAAGTTCGTCACCGCGGGTTCGGAATAAATTGGCGATCGTTTCGAACATTCCTTCTTCCGACAATCCAACTTTATTCGTATCCGCCGCATCGGCTAACCTGGCCGTACGGTCGCTTTCGTGAGCGAGCACATAGATTTCTTTCTCCGTATATCCTTGACGGTGCAAATCGTTCACGACATCGAAGGCTTCCAATCCGTTATTTACTAGTTTAGCATAGGCTTTCATGGTTAATCTCCTCCTATAATCTTTGATGCTTCCTATTTAACGATCCATTATTCATTGAAACAATTCTTTCGTAATTCTCTCAGACGCTGCAAGTCCCGTCGAATAGATCTAGCGAGACGGGATTGCCTCTATCATCCACGAATACTTTAAGCGAATCCGAACCGTTAACGACTCCCCATCCGTCATCTGCTTGAAATTCAGGCTTGCCGAGCGCTTGCCGGAGATCTTTGTCGGCTATCTTAACCATTCGTCCGTTTAGGTTGGCGGATTTCGCGTTTGCCGTTACTTGAATGAAGGAAACTTCCCCTTCGCACATCCCGACGTTTTTCCCGCCGGTATAACTCCAAACTTCGCACCCGCTTTGCCACTCGTCGGATTCGATCTTACCGGGGTTCCCCCACGCTCCTCTAACTTCGCTTGACGGGTCTCCCAACTCTATCCCGTCGATTTGCCATTGCTTCGGAACGGGATCCGGATAGACGGCAGTTGCCGGAACTGCCGCGGCCGGAGCCGCCCCGCCATTCACGATCGAAGAAAACAAAATCAGCCACGAAATCAACATTTCAGATTTCCTCCTTTGCATAGGATCGATCTTTCTGTTGCTTCCAGCCTTTCTGTGCGCTCATGATCAATCTCGAAGCTAAGGCCGCCCATTGCAGCCAAGACGGAGAAGGGTTGTTGCCATCCTTCGAAGCTGTCTGCTCGCGCAGCGTATTTGCCAGGTTCTCGGTTGCTCTGCGGGCCGTGCCCGTCACCTCGCTAATCAGCACACCTACGTCTTGCACCGCATGAAACAAAGGGTCGGTAGATTGGAGCTTGCTCTTAATGTTCTCGGCCGTGTCGTTGACGCTTTCCGCTAGTTTCTTTACTTCTCCCTGCAGCCCTTCGACGGTTTCCTTCACTTCCTGCATCGCGGATTGCGCGGTTACGAGAGACCGTTGCGCAGTCTTTAGTAGAGATATTATAAAACCGCACAAGATGACGAAAGCGATCGCTGCCAATGCAACGCTCCAAGCTATAATTTCATTATTTTCCATGGACATCCCTCCACTTCTTGCATGCCGTCCTACCTTTCGTTACCCCTGCGCATAGGATCTCGAAACATTTCCGGCGACAAGATTCACCTATAAAAATAAAGGGTAACCAAACACTATCTCCGGACTCGGCCGCCGTAAGTGGCTAGCCGATCCAGATCAAAAAGGGGGAATTCACATGTTATATTGGACGTTTGTCTTTCTAGTTGTGGCGATCGTCGCCGCGATCTTCGGATTCGGAGGTTTGGTCAGCGCGGCTGCTGGCATCGCAAAAATCTTATTTTTCGTTTTCTTGATTTTGTTTATCGTTTCCTTGATCACGGGAAGGCGAAATCGGGTCTAGCCTTACTGCCGCAAGCGTTTCAAGCGGACAAGCTGACTGGATAATGGTTGCTTATAATTCCTTTTTCAGGTAAAGTAGGCTATATCGTAACCTTCCGTCACCTCTTCCTCTCACCTTTAACCGATACAGACGCTTCCCTACGCTCTTGCGATTTGGGAAGCGTCGTTTTTTTCTACGGGGTGGTGATTGAAGCTAGGATGATTGCGTTTAATGATAGTCAATTGACCCTGCGGGGAATACATCAATTAAACGGAGGTTGGTTCTTTCATGAAAGCATTATTTCTCGCCGGCGGTCTGGGAACTAGGTTGCGCCCCTTGACGGAACATCTTCCGAAACCGATGGCCCTGGTGGGCAATCGCCCATGGCTGGAGCATTTGCTTATGCATTACAAAGAACAAGGGATACACGATTTCGTCATCGCGGTGAACCATTATCGAGAGCTGATAGAGAGCCATCTCGGCGACGGTTCCGCTTACGGCGTCCGAATCGATTATTCGGTGGAAAAAGAGCTGCTGGGAACGGCAGGGGCGATCAAGAATGCCGAGCATCTGCTCAGCGATCGGTTCATCGTCGTTAACGCCGATATTATCCATCAAGTCGACCTGACTTCCGCTTTGCGATTTCACGAAAATCATGGCGGTGCCGCTACGATCTGCCTGACGGAAGTCGATGACCCTTCCCACTACGGCGTCGTCGAGCAATCCGTCAACGGACGAATCGATCGATTCATCGAAAAACCGAAAAAAGAAGATGCACCGTCAAATCGGATCAACGCCGGCATATACATTATGGAGCGGAGAGCGCTAGACTTCGTGCCGACCGGCCGGCCCGTGTCCATCGAGAAGGAAACGTTCCCGCTCTTGATCGAGAACGGCAGCGGAATTTACGGCCATCCCATTGGCGGATATTGGATGGATATGGGCACTAAGGAGCGTTATCGCCAGCTCCATTGGGACCTGCTCGACCGGCGTTTTCCGGTCCGTATCGACGGCAAGGTAATGGAAGACAAAAGCATTTGGCTTGGCGATAACGTCCGGGTCGGCCAAGGGGTGTTGTTCGTGCCCCCGGTCATGATCGGCGACGATGTCACGATCGGAGATCGGGCGATTATCGGTCCATACGCCGTCGTTGGAAAAAGCAGCCGAATCGGCAGCCAAGTGCGCCTATCCAACTCTATCCTGTGGGATCGTTGCAAAGTCCGTGCCGGAGCCCAGCTTAACGAATGTATTTTCGGAAGCGGCATGCAAGTAGGTCCTCATATTTTGCACGAAGCCGTATGTAATCGTATTTTGGAGGTGCATCGCCGATGAACAACCGTCTCCCTCAAATCGCTTTTGCCAGTACTTATGTTCCTAAAAAATGCGGACTTGCCACCTACACGCATCATTTGCGCGAGGCAATCGCTCATGCCAAAGGAAATCGGATACCCGATCCCGTCGTTACTTTATGCAATCCCGAAGAAAGGGCGGACTATCAAGAGCCTTGGATGTTACCTCTCGTCAAGCAAGATCAAGACGAATACAGAAAAGCAGCTGACGTGATTAATCAAAGTTCGGTCGATGTCGTATCTCTCCAGCATGAATTCGGAATTTTCGGTGGCGAAGCCGGCTCTTACGTTCTCGATTTTATGCGACGCTTGAAAAAACCGGTCGTGACGACCTTTCATACGGTATTCGAACACCCCGTTGCGCCTTATTCAGACGTGCAGAAAGAGATCGCGCGTTGGAGCGACCACATTCTCGTCATGAACCGCAAAGGAATCGATTATTTGCACGACAACTTCGGCATTCCGCTGGAGAAAATCACGTTCGTCCCGCACGGCACTCCCGTACCGAACCGTTCCGACCGTGCGAATGTCCGTCGGGAGGCGGGATGGGAGCATCGCAAAGTCCTGTTCACCTTCGGCCTACTCGGACGAAGCAAAGGCATCGAGCTTATTCTTCGTGCGATGGCATCCGCCGTTCAGGCCGTTCCGGATTTGCTTTACGTGATCGCCGGACAGACTCATCCCGAAGTGCTGAAGCATGAAGGCGAAGCTTACCGCGAAGAAATAACGATGTTGATCAAGGAACTGGGGCTGGAGCATCATGTCCAGTGGATTAACCGTTATATCCCGGAGGATCAACTCGTATCGCTCATCACCGCATGCGATTTATATTTAACCCCTTACCCGGGTATGGCACAGATTACGAGCGGTACGTTGGCCTATGCCGCCGGTTTGGGCCGGCCTATCCTATCCACTCCATACGTATACGCCAAAGATTTAATGCAGGGTTACGAAGAAATGCTTCTTCCGTTCGGCGACGTAGAGGCATGGAGCTCAAAGCTGATTGAAGTGTTTACTTATCCCGGTATGTTGGCGGACTGGGAACGCGTCATTTCCGAAATCGGGCGAAACATGCATTGGCCGCACGTAGGGGCGCAGCATCTGCGGCTATTCCAGAAAGTTTGTTCCGAGCAGGGAGACAAAATTGCCGATGTCGGCTAATGGCAAGATTAGCCGTTGGGCGGCGCAACCTTCTTTCGCCCATTTGCGCCGTTTGACGGACGATACGGGATTGCTGGAGCATGCGCTTGGGCGCATCCCGCGCCGACGGGAAGGCTATACGACCGATGATAACGCGCGGGCGCTTTGGACGGTTACGGAGTGGCTTTCCTTGGAAGAGAAGGAGCTAAGGAACGAGGATCGAACCGAGATTAGACGATTGGCCGATATCTATTTGGCGTTCTTGCTTTGGGCCCAGAACGATGATGGGTGGTGGCTCAACAATTTCGCCTATGATCGAACGCTAGAACCGGAGGACATATCCCATGATTGCCAAGGGCGCTCGATCTGGGCATGCGCGGACGCGTGGATTCGGCTCGGCGACCCGATCCGGGAAACCGCGAGAATCATCGTCGAACGAGCGGTGCCTACCCTCGGAAGAATCGATTCGCTTCGGGGTCAAGCTTTCGCGATGGCTGCGTGCGCCCACTTGCTAGAGGCCGCGCGCGATGGGATGATCGAGCTCCCGCAGGATATAAAAGGCGATCTGCAGCATCACATGATACGGTTGGAACTGCTGCTTAACCGCGCTTACCGAGATTTCTCGGAAAACAAATGGCGATGGTTCGAGCCGGCAATGACTTACAGCAACGGAGTGCTTCCGTGGGCCATGCTGAGAACGTTCCGGTATACGCAGCGGCAAGAAACGTTTACGAACGGCATGGAAAGCCTTTCCTTCCTGCTTCAAGTTATGACGACCGACGAAGGCTGGCTCAGGCCGATCGGCAACGAAGACTGGTGCTCCTCCGAATCGGACACCGTTAGCCGCTGGGATCAGCAGCCGTTGGAGCTGTTCAAGCTGGCGCTTGCTCTCGAAGAGGCCGCATTGGCTGCGGAACAGAGCCAACGCCTAGTCGGTAGCGCGCTCGGCCATGGGACTACGCTAGACTTCCGCGCAGGGGGAATTCGCCTTCATTCGTATGGAGCGCTAGACCAACCCGGCTTAAACCCGCGCGCCGGGATGGAAACCGATTATCGGACGCATTACCGTGACATCCGCGACCTATGCAGGGATTGGTATTACGGCGACAACGACTTGCGAGTGCCGGTCGCCGATCCGACGGACGGCAGTTGCTGCGACGGGTTAACTCCGTATGGCGCCAATCTTAACTGCGGGGCGGAGGCCACGATCTCCTACTTGATGACGGAAGCACTGTGCCGCAGAAAATAAACGCAAAAAACCTTTCATTATATGGCGCTGTTTGCGCGATGTAATGAAAGGTTTTTATTTTCCGCTCCGGCGATTAAGCCTGCTAGGCAGGCTAATTTCCTGCTCCTGCGCTTACTCCCGGCATTTAAGCCTGCTAGGCAGGCTTATTTCCCGCTCCGGAGCCTTTCACTAGCATTTAAGCCTGCTAGGCAGGCTTATTTCCTGCTCCACTGCCTTTTTCCGGCGATTAAGCCTGCTAGGCAGGCTTATTTCCCGATCCGGAGCCTTTCTCCAGCATTTAAGCCTGCTGGGCAAGCTTATTTCCTGCTCCTGCGCTTACTCCCGGCATTTTAGCCTGCTCGGCAGGCTTATTTCCTGCTCCGGCGCTTATTCGCCGAAGATTTCACTACTCCCGCCGCAGCTTGCGCAACGCCTGGTTAAAATCATCCGGCAGCGGAGCGGTTACTTGCTGCTTCTCGCCCGTCCAAGGATGATGCCAGATCAAGCGCTCTCCATGCAAGGCTTGGCGAGACATGACGCCGCGAGAACCGCCGTACATCCCGTCTCCGGCTAACGGGTGATGAATGGAAGAGAGATGCACCCGGATTTGATGCGTGCGTCCCGTCTCTAATCGTAGCCTAACAAGAGTATGCTCCTCTAACCGTTCCAACACTTCGAAATGGGTTACCGCTGGATCTCCCGTGTCGCTAACCCGGCGGCGCGTTGAATGATGGCGATCCTGGCCGATCGGCTTATCGATCTTGCCCTTATTGCCTTCAACGTAACCTTCCGCCAGCGCAAGGTAAATCCGTTCGATCGATTTTTCCCGCATAGCTTTATCGTATTGATAATGAGCGAATTCGTTCTTCGCATATAAAACAGGCCCCGTCGTATCCTTGTCAATGCGATGAACATGACGGATGCGCACGTCTTGGCCGGACATCTCATAATAAGCGGCTACCGCATGCGCTAGAGTCTTACGCTGACCCTTCTCGCTCGGGTGGACTTCGATCCCGGCCGGCTTGTTCACGATAAGCGTAAACTCGTCTTCATATAGGATATTCAGTTCCATCCAATCCGACGGAAAATCCCGAGTTTCCCGTGGAAACAAATGCAGTCTAAGATTCGGTCCTTGCAAAATGCAGCCGCGAGTTTGCAGTAGTTTGGAGACCAGCTTAGGTGGCAACGGTAAAACCTTGCTAATGATGGACATCGGCGCGCCGACAAGATTGTCCGGGAGCCGAATATCCATCCACTCCCCTTTAATCCTGCCCATACCGAGTACGGATTGGTTTCCTCCGCTTCCGCCGCCGCTTTCTCTGCCGCGTCCGCCTCCTCTTCCCGATGAGGCCGAACCGTTGCTTCCGTTCCTCTTAGGCCCGGAGCTACGCTCATTCGATACCCGCAAGGAGTCTCCACGGTCCCTGCTCGGTTTCCTATCCCCTTGCGATCCGACTCGATTAGGCATATCCGTTCTAGAGGTGCGCTCGTTCCGCCCGCCTTGCCCGCTACGCTCCCCATATCTTTTAGGCGATCGATCGCCGGAGCTTGATCCCGATCTGGATTCGTACCCGGTGCCCCCACGTTCTCTGCGTCCGTTACCCTGTTGACCTCCAGTCGGCTTCTGACCTCCGCGCTGCCGATTCCGTCCTGCTCCACTCATGATCTTAATTCCTCCGATTCCATTCCCAACCCGCTACTCTGTTTCCCTAGATAGTTATACATAGGAGGAACATGCAGGGCTTTGCCGACCAATATACGGGAACGCCCGCGCAAAGTCAACCTATCCGTGTCATTTCTATTGTTTTGCTGTAGCAATGTCATCCTATAAGAACATCTGACGTTATAAGACGGATAAACTCGACTGCTCCCGCTTTCGATTAAACCAGTCATTTTACAACAAAATAACACCGTTGCCACTTTTTTACTTTCGATATAACGTTGATATTAGGGGATTGTCCCCCCTAACATGGACCCCGGGAGGTATTATCGATGGATGCAGAAGAAGTAGTAGCAATTGAAGGATTGGAAGCGGATGCAGAAGTTGAAGTTGAAGCCGTAGCAGAAGAAGTAGAAGCGGCGGCCGATGATGTCGAAGTAGCCGCAGAGGAAGCTGAAATCGTAGAAGCTATCGCGGATGAAGAAGAATCCGCTGAAGAAGCTGCCGAAGAGATTTCCGCTGAAGCTGAGGAAGAAGCTGCCGATGCAGAAGTTGCGGAAGTTTCGGCTGAAGCCGAAGCGTTCGAGCCTGCGGAAGCGGAAGTTGCCGCGCATGAATCCGAATCTTCCGACGACGAGTCGGAGTCGGTCGTTGACTAATTAAACTTATTCGTACGATGTAAGGGGCTTTCCTGTTGGGTCTTACCCGACCTTGCAGGCGAGCCCCTTGCGTGTATTCCAACGATTCGATTAGGATCGACCTTTTAAGAGGCAACGAATGGCCCATTTACGCTCGTGTCGTCTCATATACTTCGGTAATGTCCGATACAATTGCCGGCCTTCACCGAATGCTGCGCGCGCTTCCTCTGAATTGCCTAAACTCTCATACACGTTACCTAATCGATAGAAAGCCTCGCAAGAAGAAGAATTCACTTCCTTGAACTGGCTTAAATAAGCGATCGCTTTAGTCGGGTCCGATTTCGAGAACGATTCCGCGAGGCGCAAATACGGTTGCCCGTACTTCACCTTCCGGCTGATCGACAATGCCCGAATCATTTCCCGCTCTCCGTCTTCCAACTGTCCGAGCGCCAAATTGCAAGTTCCCCTATCGCTCCAGTACTCCGCCGAATGTTCCATCTGATTCTCGATGCCCAGCAGAATTTCTCGCGCCTGAGTATACCTCTTGCCTTCGATGAGCAATCGCGCGAGCTCGGATTTAGCCGAGACGTCATGGGGGCTTAGTTGCAATTGCCTTTTCCATTTGGAGATCGAGTTGTTTCTTCGGAACGGGCGGATAAGGCTCGGAGACAAGCCGATAAATCTCCGTTCCAACACATAGAAAATAACAAGCAATACAAGGATTGCGATGAACGGATTTCCAAAAAGCCACGTTAAACCGACGAATAGTAAAATCTTACTCATGACAATTCCCTACTCTCCTCAATATCCTCATTTTTCCTTTTCGCCAAATGTCGTTATTTTCCTGCATGAGACTGTATATGACATAATTAGCAATTAACTGCTGAAAAATAAAGGAAGTGGACATGAGCCTGCTACTTTACCGGTTTAACCCTCCTAGTCGCCTCCGCTTCGAGAGGATTGTCAGGCCAATAATGCTTCGGATAACGGCCCTTCAAGTCTTTACGCACCTCGAAATACGCATTGTTCCAGAAGCTGGCCAAATCCTTCGTCACCTGTACCGGTCGTTGCGCCGGCGATAATAGATGCAACGTAAGCGGTACTCGTCCGCCCGCGATTCGCGGAGTTTCCGGCAAACCGAACAACTCCTGAAGCCGTACAGCAACGAAGGGCGCATCTAAATCGCTATAATCGATAGGAACTCTTGAGCCGCTCGGTACAATCCAATGGGTAGGGGCAACATGGTCTAGCTCGCGCCGTTGCTCCCAAGTGAGGATCGACTCCAATATTTCTTTGAGATTGAGCCTCTGTAGTTCGGTTTTCCCTCTTATTCCTTCTATATATGCTGTCAACCATTGTTCGAGCGATTCGACAAGCGCCTCGTCCGACAAATCAGGCCATGAAGCATCATGGCGGCGAACGAATACCGTTCTTTCTTGTAATTGGCGAGCCGCTTTCGTCCAAGGCAACAGTTGCAGCCCTTCCGTTCGAATTCCTTCAAGCAGCGCTTGCAGCACGCGATCTTCGGGCGGGCGTCCCATTGGCGTTTCTTCCAATAACAATGCGCCCAGCTTCTTGCGGACGCGGCTTCGTACCGACTTCGACTCGGAATCCCAATAGATGTTCGTCTCTTCGTTGATCTCTTCTGCCAGGTGGGATTGAATCCACTCGAAAGCCACCGGAGCGGCCAAGCGGATTCGACTATCCGTACCCGCATCGTCAACTTCCGCCACAACGATCCACGCCTCATGGGCAAGCGCCTGCCCTCTCGCGAACTCGGCGCCTCTTCCGCCGCTAAGCAAGTACTTGCCATTGTCCCGCTGACGGCCGATCCGATCCGGATAAGCGAACGCAAGCAACGGCCCGCAAGCATCGATGGAGCCCGCTTCCTTATCCGTTCGAAGGCCGAGCTCTCTGTGCAGTCGCTTAACTTCTTCTCCCAATCTTCTAAGCGTCGTTTCATCGGCCAAATACGAGCCTTTTCCACGAAGCGCCTCGATCCTGGCACGGATGTCCGCGCTCGGAGCTTGCCCATCGTAGCGGATGAAGTCTCTTTCGCCCAATACGACAGCGAGCTCGCAGCCCAACCCGCCAAGCCCGATCGGCAAGGCACGCAACAGCATATGAGCCAATCGGGGATGTTTCCCGACTTCCGCCATCCGCTTCCCGTGGTCGGTTACGAAACCTCCGTTTTTCTCCAATGCGCCAAGCTGCATTAGCAATTCGCGGGCTTGCTGCAAGGCCGGTGCCGGCGGAGCATCAAGCCAGTCCAGTTCAGCCGCGTCCTGCACGCCCCATACCGCAAGCTCCAGCAACAAGGGAGCCAAGTCTGCTTCCATAATTTCCGGGATGCTTCGAGGAGATAAGCTCATCTGATCTTCGATGCTCCATAGCCGGTAACAGGTTCCGGGCATGAGCCTTCCCGCCCGTCCGCGGCGTTGATCCGCGGAAGCTATGGAAACAGGGACGGTATCCAGCCTAGACATGCCCGTTCGCGGCGAGAATCGGGACACCCGCATCAATCCGCTATCGATGACGACGGTGACTCCTTCCACCGTTAAGCTCGTTTCCGCAACGGACGTTGCCAGCACGATCTTTCGTTGTCCCTCCGGTGCGGGGGACAACGCTTCATCTTGGGCTTCCGCGCTTAAGCTTCCGTGCAAGGGACAAATCCGCCAGCCATTACCGACGTGAGCCAACATCGTCCTAAGCTTGGATTGTACCGCACGAATTTCCCCGACACCCGGAAGAAAGACAAGAACATCTCCTTCGTGGGCTCGAACTGCATCCGATACGGTTTGCGCAACCGCGTCTTCGAGCGGAATGCCGCGAAGCTTCGGACGATAGACGGTATCCACAGGGAAACTTCGTCCTTCGCTGCTTACGATAGGCGCTCCCTTAAGCAAATCCGCTACCGGTTCCGCATCCAGCGTAGCGCTCATAACCAAGAGTTTTAGTTCCTCGCGCAGCAGCGCTTGCGACTGAAGGCAGAGCGCGAGTCCCAAATCCGCTTGCAAGCTTCTTTCGTGATACTCGTCGAAGATAACAAGGCCGACCCCCTCTAGCGCAGGATCGGCTTGTAACATTCTGGTGAGCACGCCTTCCGTTACGACTTCGATCCGGGTACGGGGGCCTATTCTCGTATCCATCTTCACGCGGTAGCCGACTGTCTCCCCAACCTGTTCACCAAGCGTATTCGCCATGCGCTTGGCGGAATTCCGCGCGGCAAGCCTTCTCGGCTCCAGCATAATGATTTTTTGTCCGGCAAGCCATGCCTCGTCCAGCAAAGCAAGCGGCACGCGAGTCGTCTTCCCCGCTCCGGGTGCCGCGATTAACACCGCGTTACGGTGTGCAGACAGCGCCAGCTTTAACTCCGGCAACGCCGAATCTATAGGTAAATAAGCCACCATATCATCAAGGAACTCCTTCCGCTCCAACAACCGACAATCTTAATCGTCGTCTTGTTGCAAGCTTACCATTTTCCATGACGCTATGAAACTCTTGGTTATCTCGCTCCGCCATCCATATTCTATACGCTCATTTCGCCAATTTCCTTGTCGACTAATCGCTTCGTTACGAAGCTTCATCCGGAGAAGTCAGCATAATCTTGCCTTCTACCAGCTCAAGCTTCACCTTATTCGTATCCTTCACGCCTATCGACTCCAGATACGCGGCGGGAACTTGAAGCCGCCCGGCTTTATCGAGAATCGCGTACTCGACGTGGGAGTCCTCTTCGGATTGGGCTATGCCCCTCTCCAGCTCCGCAAGCTCCTCGGCATATGACTTTCGTCGCAGCATCTCCGAAGAGATTTTCCCGTCGCGGATCGAGACGACGCGATCTACTTTCTTCGCGAGCAGAGGGTCATGGGTAACGATAACGATCGTTATCCCGATCGTTCGGTTTAATTCGCGGAATAAATCCAGTATCTGATCCGCCATCCGAGAATCGACCGAACCCGTAGGCTCATCCGCCAGCAGCAGTTTCGGGTGATTCGCCAACGCGATGGCGATCGCAACGCGCTGTTGCTCCCCTCCGGATAGCTGGTGCAGCTTATTATTCTTGCGATGCGTGAGACCGACCGCTTCCAGCAATTCCAACGCCCGGAGCCGTTTGCGCTTGCCCTTGAGCAGGATGGGAAGCTCAACGTTCTCGAGAGCCGTCAGATAAGGAATCAAGTTCCGCGCGTTGTTCTGCCAGACGAAGCCGACGCTTTCCCTCTTGTACCGTACAAGATCGCGCTCGGTCATCTTGAGCATGTTCTTGCCGTCGATCTCAAGCGCCCCCGCGGATGGACGATCAAGTCCGCCCAACATATTCAATAACGTGGACTTGCCGCTTCCGCTGTTCCCGATGATCGCCATCAGTTCTCCGGCTTCGATTCGCAAATCCAAACCTTGCAAGGCGAACACTTCGAGATCGGCCGCCTTGTATATTTTGACCAAACCTTCGCAATGGATCATCGATTAATCCTCCCCCAGCTTGAGCGCTTGATGGACACGAATACGGGAGAGCATGTAGGACAGGATGCCAAGCCCGACAATCAACATGACGCACACGATCGAATAAAGGCGGATATAATCGATCGCTTCGAACATGACCTTAAACGGAGGCACGAGGCTGCTCGGATTAAAGGCGATCTGAAAATTCGGAACGAACAACATGCTTGCCACATTCCCGACGATAACGCCGATCAGAATCGCGACACCCGAAGTTAACAGTTGCTCTAACGCGAGCATTCCGATCAATTGGCGAAGCGACAGTCCAATAGCCCGCATAATTCCGTTCTGCAACGTTCGTCCCTTCAGGGACAGTATCCAGTACAGCAAGAAACCGACGAAGCTGATCACAATCGAAATGATGAAACCCAACGTCAAAACTCCGTTAAGCGCCAACAGGAACGGATCGTTCTTCGCCTTAGTCAGATCCTCCCTCGTATTCTTCATATAGATAAGCGATATTTTCAGTTGCTCTATGCTCTCGTAAAATTCGCTAGTCGAGTAGCCAGGCTTCATCTTTAACCACACTTGATAAGGCTCGAGGGCCAGCTGAAATTGAATTCGGCTCAAATTCCCGACGATCAGCATCGGCGCGTTATTCGCGGTATCGACACCCGATACGTCGACGGAGCCGATTGGCGGATTCGGATTGAAGGTCGGAAAATAATCGATAATTCCGTATACGACAAAAGGCTGCGGCGCCACGTTCTCCCAACCGACATTAATCGTATCGCCCGTTTTGACCCCGCGTTGTGCCGCTAACGTTCGGGAGATAAGCACCGCTCGCGAATCCGCGGCGATTAAATTCAAGTAATCGTAAAAGGGATAATCCAGCAACCGATCGGGAAACCAGGATGCTCTGCCGAAATCATCGCTATCTATTCCTATAAGCGTAGCCGTGCCTTGCGTATCCCCCATCGAGAAGGACGCTTTGTCCTTCACGAACACTTTAGTCGCTTGCTCTACCCCTGATAACTTCGAATAGGGCTCAAATGAAGGCTCCAAATATTGAATGAGCTTCGGAGTTGGCGACGTTGATCCAGAATTTGCACCCGGCGGACCTCCGGAAGGCGATTTGGGAGGCGCGTCGTTCGGCCATTGCGACTGCAGGATGAAGTCCGCGCCGTTGCCGTAACGAATACGGTCCGCCGTATTCGTGTTGAGGGTTCTGGCAGCGCCTGCGCTGAACACCCCGATCGCAATGGTCATGATCAGGAACACCATGAGAAATTGATATTGGCTGTTTGAACGGCCGACTTGTATTAATGTGGCATATAGGGATGGCGGCCACCATTTACGTCCAATCCAATATACGAGCTTCAATACGTAAGGATATAACCTTAACAGCAGCAATCCCGCTCCGATTACGAATAATGCCGGCATAACGAACTGCAGAGGATCCAGGTTTAGATCATCCGTTTTCAAACCTAGTTTTTGCATATCCTTCAGCCGGTTACGGAACGTATACAAGCCGTAAATGGATACCGCCAATGCCAATACGTCCAAGAAAGCTTTATGCCAAAATGGCATCCGCTGCATGCGAGCCAACTGCTGCTTATGCCCGACAATAGATACCCGGGTTGCCATCACGACCGGAATAAGCATCATGAGGAAGGAGACCGCCACGGCGACTCCTCCGTAGAGGAATGCTTGCTCGTTAAGATGAACCGTCATGCGGGAGCGCTGAACGAATTCCAGAAATCCGTTAGATGCACCTAACATTTTCGTTAATCCCATTCCGATAAAAGGACCTGCTAAGAAGGCCACGCCGCATAACAGCAATCCTTCTACCGCGAAGGACGAAACGATCTGCCACCTCGCGGCTCCTCTGCTCCGAAGGATGGCAATCTCGTTCTTCTGCCTGTCTATGATCAGATTGGAAACCATAAACATATAGAAACCCAGCATGATCAATACGGGTACATTTAAGGACCACATCAGCTTGCTTAATTGCTTCGAACGTTCGAAATATCCCTTGATCGTGTCCATCGCGGGCACCGAAAATTCCGCTTGGAAAGCGACGATTTTGCTTTTTACTTTATTTTTGATTTGTTTGTCCGTACTTAGAAAATCATTAATGCCGCTAGGCTCCAGCTTGGAATAATCCAGTATGAAAAACCAACCGCTGGCCGCGACCGGAACTTTGTTTCCTTTAATGAATTCCTGGGTAAACAAATCATCATCGATGACGAATACCGAGTTTAGATCGGCTAGACTCGCGCTGCGAAAATATGGGTCATCATACTGCTTCTTGGTAAAAATTCCGACCGGCTTGATTTTGACCTTACCCATAATCTTATCGTCTTGTAATTCAAACACATTATCCAGAACGGTTTTGAATTTATTAAGTGCTTGCTCCGTAACAAGCACCTCGTAAATACCGCCGACTGGCTGCTTAGACGGCATTCTTCCGTCCTCCAGCTTAATATGCTGTTCCAGATCGCTATAAGACCTGAGCGTCGTGCTAACCTTCTTCGAAGGATCGACCTTCTGTCCATCAGGAACAAGCGTGACGGATTGGGTCCGGCGCTCATGAACGAGCTCTTTCACCGGAATGCCGAAATTCGGCCCGGCTTCTTTGGCCATAAATTGGTCCATATCGGCAATGATGTTGGCGCGCTTATCGCTGGATTCTTTGTAGAACGCCATCATCGACCAATACGATCCCGGATATACTCCTTTCTCGTTCTGAAACGCCTCCAAATCCTTGACCAACATACGGGTCAATATCGCTTCGGAGTATATCGGCATCGTTCCGACGAGCGCTACGGTCATCAATATGCCGAAAAACATGCTGGAGACGAGCCATTTATTTTGAACCATTTTACGGATAATCATGACGAATAAGGCCACGACAAAGCCTCCCTGACTCAAAGAATGCGGAATTTTGATTACTGCAGAACGACCAATTGGCCTTCCGTCAACCCTTTGACGATCTCGACCTCGGTTGATCCGGTAAGTCCCGGTTCAACGTCGATCTCACGTAACCGCTTGTCGTCATCCAGCACCCTTACGAAGTTTCTTCCAAAATAGGTACGCAGCCCGTTGCGCGGAATGATGAGTACGTTGTCGCGTTGCCGCGTAATGATCTTCACGCTCGGCATGGAGCCGATTTTTGCGTCTTTAGGCAACGTGGGCAACTCGATGTACAGCGTCTTCGCATATTTCTCCGCCAATTGTTGGTTTAATGTCTCAGGGGAGGAAGACGGCGTCTGCACGACTTTGCCCATCATCTCTTCGCCGTTTAATCTAACACTAGCTTGCATGCCTACCTCAACTTCCCCAAGATCGGTTGCAGTGTCCACTCGGAGAGTCACCCGAAGCTTAGTCGGATCGGCTACGACAACCAAGGTCTGATACGCCTCAACAATATCTCCTTCATCTAGCGCCTCCGTGAATACCACTTCACCGTCTATCCCCGCCACAAGCTGCTTACTCTTAAACTGCTTGGACAAACGATCGTATTTCAGCTGCTCGACTTCATACTGGAGCTTAGCGATCGAGAGAACTTGTTCATCGCCGTTAATGGCTTGCCTGAAGGCAAACTTCGCTTTCTCCAAGGCTAGCTGTTGTTCTTTCAATTCGATGTCCAGACCATCCAGGATCAATTGAACAAGTACATCGCCCTTCTTGACTTCGTCTCCCGCTCTGACAAGAATCTTGTCGATTCTCCCTCCCTTTCCCGTAAACTGGGAAATATCCGTTGAGACGGATTCGAAGGTGCCGCTACCCGAGATCGTTTTCATGATCGTCCCTTTTTCCACGTTAACCGTCGAATAGTTTTCCTGCGGGGGTTTGACTAGCGGCGGCTTCAAGGCTTCTTCTTCCTTAGGCATCAGCGAGCAACCCGCCAGTGAAACTCCTATTACAATAGTCAATCCGAGAACTATAGCTTGTTTAATTGTGCGAGACAATTTGCCCATCCTCCAGTTCGTAAACGTGGTCAACGATTTCCATGATGGCCGGATCATGCGTAGTAAGAGCGATCGTAATTCCGCTCTGCTCTACTAGATCCCGGAAAACTTTAATAATATGCAGCCCCGTGCGACTGTCCAATTCAGCTGTCGGTTCGTCTGCTAGAATGAGCTTCGGTTTGTGGGCGATTGCCCGCGCGATGGCCGTTCTCTGCTGCTCTCCTCCCGACATCTCGAAAGGTCTATGATGCATGCGGGGCTTCAGCCCGACATGGTCTAAAGCTTGTATGGCAGCCGATTTCCGTTCATGGGCCGGAACACCGGCAATTCTTAGGACGAATTCAACGTTCTCATAGGCGGACATCAATGGAATGAGCGCGAAAGATTGAAAGATTAGCCCCATCTCCGTTTTCCGAACCGCATCTCTCTGTTTATTGGTCATGGAGGTAAGATCACGACCGTCGAATAGAATAGTCCCCTCAGTCGGGCTATCCAAAGCGCTTAACAAATTGATAAGCGTCGTTTTACCCGAGCCCGACCTTCCCTTGAACGCGACCAATTTACCCGAAGGAAGACGAATGTCCACCCCTTTAAGCACGGTCACGGCTCCGCTGCCTTTTCCGAACACGCGTTTGACTCCGTCCACCCGGATAATTTCTTTCGTCGCAACCGTCATCCTGCCGTCTATCTCCCCTCTACTCGAACCCTTTTCCAAGTATAGAAAACGCTTACTTGATGATTATTTTTTTACTATAAACTCCCAAGTAAAATGCTGTCAATTCCATCACATTAAGTCGATTGTATACGCCATAGAATAAATAAAAATACGCCTATTTTTAATAATCAGATATAATTGTTTTTACAATAATAGGGGAAGTTGATGATGATGAAAAAACCAATATATAAGCGCAAGCGGTATGTGATTTCACTACTCCTACTGCTTCTTCTAATCGTCTTTCTGTTCTTTCCTACGTGGACCCCAGCGATCAAAGATGCGCAAGGAAATAAGCTCCCCAATAGCATTGCGACTCTTGAGGAAATCTCGCTCGGGGGCGTGCAACAATCTCTATTGATTCGGGGCAACGATCGGAACAATCCGATTCTCCTCTTTCTGCACGGCGGTCCGGGGTATCCGCAAATCGCGTATGCCCGCAAGTATCAGCAGCAGTTGGAAAAAGATTTTATCGTCGTGAATTGGGACCAACGAGGTTCCGGCAAATCCTACCATTGGAATCTGACGGACGATGATCTGCAGGTGGACAAACTCGTTCAAGATACGCATGAGCTGACGGTTTATTTAACCGAACGATTCCATCAATCGAAAATTTTCATAGTCGGGCATTCATGGGGCAGCACGCTTGGTTCGTTAACGGTTCAACGCTACCCCGAAAGCTATTACGCTTATATCGGCATCGGTCAGGTCGCGAGCTCTCCGCTCGGGGAACTGCGTTCTTATGAGTTCGTTCTTCGGGAAGCCAGAAGATTAAATAACGCCAAAGCGATCAAGGAGCTCGAGGCCATCGGTACGCCTCCGTATCGCAACCCTCGCAAGGATACGACTATAGAGAGAAAATGGGTATCCGCCTTCGGCGGTTCGGAGAGAAGCATTAATACGTACAAGGATTTAATCAGGGGTGTCCTCTTAGCTCCGGAATACTCTTGGTATGACGGGGTCAAAATGGCTGTAGGGAATTCCTTCTCCGCTAACGCGATTATGCCGCAAACGGAAAACACGAATCTATTCGAGTCCGCTCCCGAATGGAAGGTTCCCGTTTATTTCTTCATGGGAAAATATGATTATATGACCCCTTCGGAAGTGGCTTTCGACTATTACGAACAGCTCAAAGCACCATCCAAACGCTTCATATGGTTCGAACACTCCGCGCATTTCCCTCATTTTGAAGAAGCCGATCTATTCTCCGAGTGGATGGTTAAGATCAAAGAAGAAAACTTATGATTCATTCCGCTAACCGATCTTGCCTCACCGTTTCATTTTTTCTCCTCCAATAATTCGTAAAGCTCCGTCACTTCACAGCCGACGGTATTCGCGATGGAAATCGCAACCTGTAACGGCATCACTCTTTTGTTAGCGATAAAGTCGGAAATGCGTTCCGGCTTATATTGCAATGCCTTCGCAAGCAATTCCACGGTCATCGGCGATTCGAGCAATCGATCTTGAAGCAGGCATCGTCCAAGCATGATCTTCATTCCGTCATTTCTCCTTCCTTAGCTTATAAATCTCATTGCAAGTTGGAAGTTCATGCAGTACAATGAGGTCATCTCATGAAAATAGTTTTCTTACAAAGTTTAATTTTCAAGAAATTAATTTTCTAAAGAGGGATGGCAGACATGAGCATTCTGAATGCAATCCAGGAAAAGATGGACGGTCTCCATCTCAAGGAACGCACGCTGGCCGAGTATTTGCTTAAGCATCCGCAGCAAGCCGTTCACATGACGATAACCGAGCTTGCCGCACAATCGGGCAGCAGCGCGGCGACAATTTCCCGCTTCTGCAAAACGTTCCACTCGCACAGTTTTCCCGACTTTAAGCAAAAGTTGGCAACGGAGCTGGTCCAACAAACGTCCACTTCTAATCAGTATCAGGACATAGTCGCAGGCAATCCCTTGCAAGACATCGTTACTGCGATTACGACTAACCATTTGAGATCCATTACCGATACGACGCAAGTGCTTGACTTTAACCAGCTACGCTTAGCGATCGACGCCTTGCATAACGCAACTCGCATCGATCTGTACGGTTCGGCGACTTCCGGTATCGTAGCTCAAGATTTCTTTCATAAGCTCATCCAAATCGGGAAAGTAGCCGCGACGTTCTCTGATCCCCATCTTCAGTTGACTTCCGCCGCATCGCTCTCTCCGAAGGACGTAGCCGTCGGAATTTCCTACTCGGGAGAAACGCCGGAAACGATACACGCCCTCCGCAGCGCGGCTGAGCAAGGTGCCACAACATTGTCTATCACCCGGTTCGGAGCGAACAAGCTCGCGGATCACGCGAACATTCGTCTGTTCACTTCTTCAGCGGAAGTCGGCATGCGCCGCGGGGACATGGCCTCACGGATGGCGCAACTTCATGTCGTGGACATTCTGTTCACCGGACTCGTCAGCGAGCATTTCGAATTTTACGTCCCTCGACTGAAACGATCTTACGAATTGGTCCAACTCTATACGATGGAAAAAGAGGAGAGAAAATCTAAATGAATATTCTAACTTATGACAGCGACGACAAGCTTAACGAAGCCGCCGCCAACATTATCGTCGGCCAAATCCAAACGACGCCTCGCGCAGTACTCGGCTTGGCAACCGGCGGAACGCCCGTTGGCATCTATAAACAAATCGTACGCGATTTCCAGAGGGGCATGTTCAGCTTCCGCAATGTAACGACCTTTAATCTGGATGAATACGTCAACCTGGCGATCGACCATCCGGAAAGTTACCATACTTACATGAACAACCACCTCTTCGATCATATCGACTTGCCGGCGTCGCAATGCCACATTCCCGACGGTAACGCAGTCGACACCGCGGAAGAGTGCCGCAGGTACGACGAATCGATCGAGCTCGCCGGACAGATCGACCTGCAATTGCTGGGACTCGGTCACAATGGTCATATCGGCTTTAACGAACCGGCTCATGCGTTAATCAAAAGCACACATGTCGTCGATTTGGCGGCGGAGACGTTGGAAGCGAACGCACGATTCTTCGATTCGATCGATGACGTGCCTAAGCAAGCCCTAACGATGGGCGTAGGGACCATCTTAAAAGCGAAGAAGATCTTGCTAGTCGTCAAGGGAGCGGACAAAGCGGATATCGTCCAACGCTCGCTTCAAGGGCCTATCACGACCGATGTTCCCGCCTCGCTCCTTCAAACGCACCCGAATCTTATCGTATTGCTGGATTCCGCGGCTGCAGGTAAATTGGCATGAGCAATAACGCAAACCGTGTTTTTCAAGTCGTGAATGCGCGAATCGTGACTCCATCGGGCGTGATCGAGAACGGAGCTTTAACCGTGATCGATGGAATCATTGCCGATATACGCTTAAGCGGCGAGGAACAAGACGCTTCGGCCTCGAAATTGCCCGTGATCGATGCGAAGGGCAACTGGATTATTCCCGGCTTTATCGATGTGCACGTACATGGGGGAGCCGGTCACGATTTTATGGATGCGAATGAAGAAGGCATAAGAGCGATTACGAAGTTCCATGCCGCTAACGGAACGACTAGCTTGCTAGCCACTACATTAACCGCATCCCGCGAAGATCTGACTGCCGTTCTCGATCGCGTTAGCCGTTTCATGTCCGCAACGATGCCCTACACGCAAATCATCGGCGTTCATCTCGAAGGCCCCTTCGTTAACGTCAAATGGAAGGGCGCGCAAAATCCGGCCTATATTCTTCCGCCGCAACCGGAATGGTTGGATGAATGGGTTCGCCGTTTTCCGGGCGTTATTAAGATACAGACGCTTGCGCCGGAATCCGAGGGCTCGCTTGCGTATATCGAGAAACTGGCGAATAACGGTATCGTGCCCAGCTGCGGCCATACCGATGCGACTTACGAACAAATTATCGAAGCCGCCGATCACGGATTGCGGCATGCGGTTCATACCTTCAACGCAATGTCGCCGCTTCACCACCGTCAACCGGGAACGGTTGGCGCGGTACTCACCGATGATCGCATCACTGCGGAGGTCATCGCGGACGGGCATCACGTGCATCCGGCAGGCATTAAACTGATTACTCGCGCCAAAGGCACCCACAACGTCATTCTCGTCACCGACGCGATGGCTGCCGCGGGAATGCCAGACGGGGATTACGAGCTTGGAGGGCTGCCCGTCCATATGAGCTGCGGTGTCGCTCGGCTTAAGGAAACCAATAGTTTAGCGGGCAGTACGCTGACGATGATTAGCGCCGTCCAATATTTGGTCCGCGAGGTTGGAGTCACCCTGGAAGAAGCCAGTCGGATGGCTAGCGCCAATCCGGCTCGCCAACTCGGAATCGAAGCCACGACCGGTTCGCTCGAAGTCGGTAAAGCAGCGGACTTCTTGCAACTAAGCGACTCCTTGGAGCTAGAAGCCGTTTGGATCAAAGGAACGAAATTCGACAACTAATAAGGAAACGAGAAGAAGGCTTTCCGACGATGGGGAAGCCTTCTTCTCATTTTCCTTGAACAGGCGCGGCGCTGACGAGCTCGGGTCGGGCTCTCTTGCCGATTTAGTGCCGTCTCGCGGCACTAATGAGCCCGGATACGGCTCTCTTGCCGATTTAGTGCCGTCTCGCGGCACTAATGAGCTCGTATCCGCCTCTCTTGACGATTTAGTGCCGCCTCGCGGCACTAAATTCCTCCCACTCTCCCACTCCCTCACTCCTCACTCCCCTTCCCCCATCAGCAACCAAAAAAAAGTGGTGAGCAGATTAATCGCTTCTGCTCACCACTTGGCCAAACCTATTTATTCCCGTTTAACCTACTTCGGATTGGGAAGTTTTGTTCTTCGCTAGCTTGAGATAACCGTATACATTCTGCAACTCGCTATCTTCGACGAAACGAAGGCGCATGTTCTCTGCAGCATCCAAAATATACGGCTTAAGAGCGGCTGCCCCGCCCCCTAACACATAGAAGCATTGGATGTCCGGGTATTTCTTCCAACGCTTGCGGATCAGATCAACGATCTTCTGCGCGGCGCGGCTGAAATAGTTGTCTACGATCGGACGGATGTCCGCCTGGCCTTCACCCACTCGCTGAATGATGAATTCATGTCTGCGAATGCGCTGGATGAGCTTTGTCCGGCTCGGGAAGCGATAACCGAACTGATCTTCGACTTCGCGAATAATCGAGTCCAGATAAGAAGCCAAGCCAAGCTGCTCGCCCGTGCTGAATTGATTATCGATAGCCATCCGCTTAACGACAGGGAAGTCCGTCGTAAGCGCCCCCATCTCGCAAATACCGATACAGCCGTAATAAAGCTCCTCGTCCCTCACTTGCAAGTTCTCGTGCGTAGCCATGTGGAACAATGCGGCTGCACCCTCGATCGACACGATCGCTCTACGGATGTTGACGCGAACCGTGCGGCCGCGCAACTTCGGCGTAGATAAGAAAGTAACTTCGTGCTCACCGATAAGCCGTTCTTCGAACGACTGGTGGAAACGGGCATATGTCCGTACCGGCAAACCTGTACCGATCACATATTCCACCTGATCAATCGATTGCCCGGGTTGAAGCGAATGGACCACGCTCGTAATGCTAGCATAAGCAAGCGCCGTCAAAGCGACGATCAAAGATTGATCGCTCGTCGCTTTGTTATCCGTTTCTTCCAGCTCAGCGTTATCTTGATCCTCGGAAGCAAGCAGTCCAACGAAATAACGTTGGCTCTTCTTCTTCAGCTTCGGGCTGTAAACCATAACATCAAGCGCCTTCAACGGAGAATCTTCTTCTTGAAGGATATGTCTCTCATACCCTAGCGATACGATATTAGGGACAATAACCGGCTCGTTCGAACCGCTTACGACCAATTTTACACTATCGTTACCAATATCAATTCCTGCAAGTTTAATCATCATGAACCTCCTGGGCTCCAACCTTAACCGATTCTTTTTATATTGGATTCGCCTTATAGCGACAAATTCCTCCTTTTCCACTATTGATTCTTCTCATTTTTTTCCGTAAAAAAGGATTATATGACGAATAAGTCGAAGTAACTTGGGATGACGATGTAGAAAAAGCAGGAGGAAAGTCATGAAATGGCGACATAAGAAGTTCACCTTCATGGTGATCCCGGATGCGAACAGCACGGTAAGGCGTTTCCAACTATCAGCGGTCATTCTCGTAATCAGCGCGATTATTGTGCTTGCGCTACTAGCATGTAGCATTACGTCAATCCTGTTGTATAGCGGAAACACAAGCCAGATCGCTCAGCTCAAGCAGCAATTGTCTCAATCAACCGGGGATTACGAGGACATCATCCAAAGCAAGAACAATCACATCGACGAGCTTCAGACCAATCTTGCGGATCTATCCGAGCAAGCGGAGAAAATCAACGTGAGGATGAACGACATTAAACATCTCGAGTCTGAATTAAAAGAGATGGTCGGCTTGGAATCGATCGATTCCGCGAAAAACAAAACAAGCAATAATACATCCGGGGACACAGACGATAGCGAGCAATTCGCGATGGACGGTGGAACGGGTGGCGAAGAGATCCCGGTCACGGACAAGGAAATGTCTATTCTCGTGAATCAGACAAGAGAAGAATTCCTTGATCTCGACGATCTGATTGAACAAATGAAACCCGAGCTGGAGCTTACTAAGGAAGCTGTCGCCAAGCAGCAGAAAGTTCTTGCTGTCACTCCGACGATATGGCCTACGGATTCACGCAGAGTTACCTCGACCTTCGGCGTGCGTAAAGATCCTTTTACTCGCCGGGCAACCTATCATGCCGGTTTAGATATAGGCGGCGATACCGGAGATCCGATCTTTGCGGCTGCCGATGGTACCGTTATAGAAGCAGGACGAAGCACCTCCCACGGCAACAATGTGCTAATCTCTCACGGCAACGGACTGAAAACGCACTATTCCCATATGAGCAAAATTTCGACGACTGTCGGAACCAAAGTAAGCAAGGGAGATATTATCGGCGAGATCGGCTCGACGGGACGCAGCACAGGTCCCCATCTTCACTACGAAGTTATCATTAACGGCGAGCATGTAGATCCGCAACCTTATCTCAAAGCAACAAGAAGGAGCAAATAACCATGTTTAAGAATAAGAAAAGTAAAATCGATCCAAACATGACAGACACGTTAATTGGAGAAGGAACTTCTTTCGAAGGCAAGATCAAATCGGAAGCCGGCATCCGCGTGGAAGGGCACATGACCGGAGACATTGATTGCGCAGGCGACATTACGATCGGCGAGAACGGGATTGCCCGCTCGGACATCAAAGCCCGCAACGTTATCGTGGCCGGACAAGTTATCGGGAATGTAGCGGCTTCCGGCAAATTAACGATTAAAGCGAGCGGCCAGCTCCACGGCAACTTATCGGCTCTCGAGCTCTCTATCGAGTCGGGCGGTATTTTCCAAGGTACGAGCAGAATGGACGCAAAGGATGCTCCCGTCATCCCTGAAGAAAAAATCGTTGCGCGGGAACCGGAAAACAGCATTCCTGCCTCCGCTCCTGAAGGCGACGCGGCGTCCGTATTCAAAACCTGGTAAGTTTGCTTGTCCTTCCGTTCATCGTGTATTCTTAAGAAGACAGAGAGAACGGAAGGCTGACTGGAGTGAGCGACATGGAAGAGTTGAAAAAAGCATACGAAATACTCGGATTGCCTGAAGACGCGACCCGGGAACAAGTGGAAAACCGCTATTTTATATTGATGAAGAGAGCACGTACCGAGAAGTCGCGTAACGAAACGGATGACGAGAATCACCAAGCTTTGGACCTGACTGAAATCAATCGCGCTTACAATCTCGTTCTAGGGATCGAAACCGAGAAAATCGGCACGATGGAGAAGCAATCGAAAACCGCCCATTTCTTTTACTATTATAAATTCCATGTCATTATTGGACTTATTATCGTCCTTGTCGCGGGATATATGATTAAAGACGGTATCGATAGAAGAAGAGAAGCAGCCAACACGCCTCCGGCCAACCTAACCGTCAGCGTCTTCGGTAACTTCTACTTCGCTAACGGGGACTTGCTGCAGCAGAACATGCTCAAGCTTATTCCCGAATGGAAGCGGATTGCGACCACGGTCGTTTTCGTACCGCCCGAGCTGAAAAGCCCGCAAGATATGGCGATGCAGCAGAAGAGCGTTCTCCTGCTGGCGACCGAGATCAACGAGCTCTATATTCTTGATGAGAAAAATTTCAAGAGCCTCGCCGCTCAAGGCGCGTTCGTCAATCTCGATGAATTCGCTGAGAAGACGGGCTTGAATTTACCACAAGAGAAAATCCGGAAAGCTCAAACCGAAGAAGACCCTGCCGAGATGCCCTATGGAATCGACATCACGGGTAATCCTATCTTCAAAGGCGTAGAAGTAAGCGGAGAACGGCAGATCATCGCAGTACGCGCGAAAGAGACCAAATGGGCCAATACGAAGTTGCTCTTAGAAAAGCTCATTCGGACAACGCTATAATCAGACGATAAAAATAAACGGATGCGTTGGGCCCATACAAGGCCATGCGCATCCGTTTTGTTGTTAATCGTTATACCAGAATACGAGTACCGCCTGGGCTATCAAGATCGCCGGCATGCCGATGACGAATGAGGCATGCTTCGTTTTGTGCCGCCAAATTCTCATCGCGGCAATGCCGCCGGCGGCTCCTCCGATCAACGCCCAGAGGAACAACGTTCTCTCGGGCACCCTACGTCCGTGTTTCCTAGCTTGAGACTTATCATGCGCCATTAAATACATCGTAAAAACATTCACGGCGATGTAGTAACCGATTAAAACTAGCATTACCATTTCCCCCATTACTCCATGCTTCAATTCCACGCCGTCGTTCCAATGCTACTTGGAAAGCTGGCCGGCGAGCTTATCTAGCGATTGAACAAGCTGATTTACATTTCGTATCGATTGCGAGATTTCCTCCATGGAAGTGCTTTGATCTCTGGAGGAGGATGAGATGGTGCTTACCTGCGAGGCGACATTGCCTGACGAACGGGAAATTTCTTCGATGGACGCCATTACCTGCTCCGATCCGGCAGACATTTGCTCCGAAGCCGACGAAATATCGCTAATCTGATCGGATATCGCTTGCGCTCGCTCCAAGATGGCCGCGAAGGATTGTCCCGCTTGTTGCACGACGTTCCCTCCCCGCTCTACCTCCTGCATGCCTTCCGACATTAGCTTAACAACCAACTCCGTGGAAATTTGAACTTGCTCGATCAGGTCCGCGATTTGCCTTGCCGAATCATTGGATTGCGCGGCAAGTTTGCGAACCTCCCCCGCGACGACCCCGAATCCGCGTCCGAACTCTCCCGCCCTTGAAGCCTCTATCGCCGCGTTCAGCGCAAGCATATTCGTTTGCTTCGAGATGTCGGCTATCACTTCTACGATCCCGTTTATTTGCTCGGTGTGCTTTTTGAGATCTGCCGCTGCTTCGGAAGCGGCCCCGGAAGATTCCTTAATTCGGTCGAACTGCGCGATTGCGCTATGTATAGACTCGTTTCCTTGGTCAGAGCTTGCCACCATCTCTACCGAGGCATCGGCTACTCGGGTCGCGGATTCAGCAATTTTCTGAATACCCATCGCCATTTCTTCCATAGCCCTGGCGCTTTCGACCGAGGATATCGCCTGGTTATCCGCGTGGCCGCTGACTTGCGCAATCGACGCCGCGACCTCGCCAACCGATGTCATAGACTTGTCCGAATTATAGGAGAGCGTGTCTACGATTTGTACAAGCCGATGCGAAGTATCCCGAACTTGTTCCGTCGTTTGGCTAATCACTTGCTCTTTCTGTTGCTTCTCCTGCTCCAGCAGTGCAGTATGGCGTTTCTTTGAAATGACTTGAACGATAGTGGAAGCCGAGGTGAAAACAAGAAACAATGCATGGACAAGCACCATCGAGAAGGAATATTCATGATCTCCGAATACGACTTCCGGCAAGAACGCGGCCGCACCTAAATGCTGCACGGCGAATATGCCTGTCGAAACCAGAATAAGAGAAACACTTTCATAATAAGCGATAATGGCGAGTACCATGAAGATCGAGAAGTGAAATTCAACCCTTCCTTCTGCGCCACTAATAATTGAGATACTCGCAAAAGTTAACGTTATCGTATTGAATAAAGGAACCAGCTCCGCTTTGCGCCTTATGAACAAGTACACGCTAATCGCCATGAATATCAAGGGTACCGCGAATAACGATCGGGTGAGCCAACGATAGTCTTCCATGTTGGTTCCGTGATGACCGGTTTGATGATTCTGATAAACGAATAACGTTACGACGGATAAGAGGACGACAGCGAAAGCCAATTGGGTCATCAGCTTGTTCTTGGACGCGTACAGCATGAGCAACTCTCCTGAATGTTTATATTGACAATTCTCATTTCGATACGGCTAACCTTTTCATTGTACAATGGCTGTTCCCATTTGAATATAGCGCAATTAGCCCTATGTTTCACTAGCGAAACATAGGGCATTTTTTAATAGTCCGCGAACGTCTTCATCGAACCGTTAAGTGTTGAAGTAAACGACGAAAGGCTGGTCATCTTCCTTCGTTTTTAATCCATTCCATTTCGCTTCATCGGTGATCGTATCCGGCCGAAAGGTCATTCCGTAATTTTTGTTCGCCTGAAGCTCATCGCGAAGCTTTAACACGACTTCATACACTACCTTGCCCGTATCGTGAAGCTGATCATCTCCAATTTCGATTGCGTTTCCGTCCTTCTCGCGGATGAAGAAAGCGGATTTACTCACATTAGTAACCGGCTCGCTGAATAACACTTTAACCGTGTAACGGTCTAGCACGGCTACCTGAGTGACGAACGGCACGGGATTTCCGATGTCGGTACCGGCGAACGGTAGCTTATCCGCATCATTGGCCGTTACCAATCCCGCGACTCCCGTAACCTTACCGGCATATACATGACCTGCGCGGAATAATTCCGGATTGCTAGCTTTCGTTCGATATTGGAAAACATACGTGTTGTCGGTTCCGGATTTCGGTTTCACGAAAGCGACCCAATCCTTCATGGAGACGTCGTTTCCGTTATCCTTCACGATTGTTAACTTAATATTCTTAAGATCATTCCCAGACAAAGAGCGGTTAAAGGCAACTTCAACGGTATTCTGATCGATGGCTCTAAGGCTCAGAAGTTGGACGGGTTTCTCTGGATTGGCAATTCCCCCGAACATCCAGCCCGTGCTCGTATCCATGATGTTCCCGTTCAGATCGGGAATATTGGCAACCGTTAATTGATACACCGTTGCATCCAGTTGAGCGGAAGTACGTAACGTCACGGTTTTTCCGTCGTTGTCTATTAAAGCCTGAATAACGTATACTCCCTTGTCGATGCTATAGCGATCATTCAACACCGCATACTCCGGCTTAATCTTTTCGTTGAACTTGACCGTAAGCGTAGCATTCGCATTTATGTTTACGGACGTGATCTTAGGCTTGGAACTATCGTTATTCCCTTGAATATAGAGATCGTTGCGCGAATCCATTACGTTCCCTGCGAGATCTTTTACGTTACGAATCGTGAGCTGATACGACTTGCCGTCCGATTGATCGGACGTCGTGAAGGTGACTTTGCGTTGGTCCGAGGATAGCTGCAAGGTCGTCATTTTCAAACCGTTATTGAACTGATAGTTGGAGGAGTTCGTCGCGGAATTCGCCTCCACCTGTTCCGAGAACGTAATCTCGTAAGTCCGATTAGCCACTTTAACCGGCTGGGAGATCACCTGGGGTTTCGTCGTGTCGTCCGATGCGGACATATAATTCCAATTGGTACCGTCAACGGACAGCGTATGGAACGTTCCGCCAGTTTGCCTATCCGTCCACAATACGATCGACATTCCATCTTGGCTCAGAATAGCTTGATAGACGGTTCGGTTGTTCCCATAGGCATCGCTAAGGATAAACCTGCTTTTATCGACAACGCCTTCGGAAGGATTCATCCACTGCTGCAAATTTACTTTGACGGATTGGTTCGAGATTTGCTCTACGGATCGAATGCGCAGAGGCTCGACATGCGTATCTTCGTAGATCGCATAAGCGGCATCGACCAACAACCCTCGCGTGGCGTCTACCGTATAATCGCTAAGTTGAGGAATGAGCTTGCGGTCCAATGCTTGGCTGACGGCCCCTCTTGCCCATTTGGACACTTCGCCGGTCACGGGGGTCACCCCGCCGCCCGCCCCTCCGTAGCTTCTCGTAAAAATCGCCGCCAGCTGTTCGACCGTCACGTTATCTCCCGGGGAAAATATTCTTTTTTTCGTGCCGTTCATTAAGCCTGCACGCGTAACTTTCTGGACGTCCGGATAGGACCAGCGGGTCCTTAGCACATCGTCATAACCCGGCGTCGAGCTCTGGGAAGGTAACTCGAGCAAACGAGACAATACTGCTGCCAACTGTTCACGAGACATCGGATCGTACAAGCGAGAGCTACCGTCCGCGAAACCGGTAAAGATGTTTTTCTGCTTAAGCACTTCGTACTTCTGTTCCGTCGATAAGTTCGATGCTCCGAATACAGTAATCGGCATGCTAACTATCAATATCCAAACGAGCATACCTGCAATGGTTTTCCTCATCCCGCAACCTCCTCATTTCCTCCGCCCTGCCTCAGCTAATTCAAGTTGCAGCGGTTTCATCTGTTTGACGCACTAATGATACGATTTGTTTCGATTATGAGAGATTTTTTAATAAAAAGATACTTTTAGTATCATGCTTGTCCACAAAAAAAACCGTCAGGGAAGCATTCTTGTTCCCTAACGGTTGTATGGAATTCAGATATACCGATACATTTTCCAGCGCTGTACCTATTCCCACTCTTTTTGCGAATAACGGCACAGTGTGCCGCTATCGCTGAAAATATGCTGCTTCGTTCGCCAATAGCAGCACGGCGTGCCGCTAATTCGGAGATAATCCGCCTTTTATTCCACGCTTTAGGCGAATAACGGCACAGCGTGCCTCTATCGCTGAAAATTTGCCGTCTGGTTCGCCAATAGCGGCACGGCGTGCCGCTATGTTAAAGATACTCTTCCAAGCGATAAGCGAATATCGGCGGGCAACGAAATTTCGTCATCCTCTGGAAAACCAATTCGGAGAATGCTTGCGCTGGGGGGCGACTTTCTTACCGTTCGCGAGGCGCAGCCAAGTCTCGAAACCTTCGCGAGCTTGCCGAAGCCGGATAACCCGAGCTCCTCTCTGATAAAATACTCTGCCATATGTGTTATAGCCTGTAGCCCTGCCATAGCATAGCTTTATCCCATGCCTCTCGCCTACGTAATCATTAATATGGTCATGACCGCAGAACGTACCCATGATGCCGCCCGATTGGACTAAGGCAGCGAACAGCCCCGAATTCAACCTCGGAGATTGCACCTTCTCGTAACGATGTCCGTAACAGACACCATTATTCCAAACCTCGCGATATTCCGGCAACGGAATATGGAAGAACATGAGAGATGGAACCGCCGTATCCGCATTGTTTTCCCTTAACGAACGAGCTTGCGCTTGAACCCAATCGATCTGGGACTCCCGTATCCAATCGTAGCCCGGCACGGAAGGCTGCTCCGAGTAAGCGCCGCTATCGAGAAAATAAAGCGCCGCAGCCGTGTCGCCTTGCGAATTCAGTACCCGGACGACAAAGTTGCCTACTCCGTCTACGTCGTCGGGGCCCCTCTCGGCAATCGTTCCCGAATGCTCTAACTGAACGCTTAACAGTTGTTCCTTAGTTACGTTCATCTCGCAATCGTGATTGCCGAACACGGCCGCCCACGGAATTCCGCTCTTCTCCGCAACGGATAGCGCGTCCCGATATGACTGCATAGGGTCTTGGCACCGCATGCTCTCGATGACGTCTCCCGTGAAGACGATCAGATCCGGTCGCTCTTCCGCAAGCACCCGTTCCATAAGAGCTTTGGTGCGCACATCTGCCGGCTCCCCGTTCTTCCAATGCAGGTCGGTGAATTGTACGATCGTGAACGTCCCGTCCGGACGAAAACTCAGGCGCTGGTCCATGGCGTAACCTCGCAGTCTTCTATTCTCTTAACGCATCATAGAGCTTGCTGGACATCGTTGAGTTCGAATTCGATATCAATGCCTTCCTAGCCTTATTCAGCTCTTCCTTCAGCCGTTGATTTTCCGCTTGGAGGGCTTGTAACGCTCCATCATCGGTTACGGTAGAAGAAAGCTTGATTCCGTTAGCGTAATAGCTATCGGCATCATAGGTTCTAAAGGCGACCTCTGCCTCGGCAATGCCGAGCGACCGAACATGCTTGTCGATGCAAGCGGCGGCTTGATCCCGGACCGACTGTCCGCGTTCGAACCAATTCACTTCTACGAAAGGATAAGAAGGAACGATCTCCCCTTCGAAACAAGCCGTCGTGTGCAAGCACTCAAGCAAAATATGATCCGCAGGACATTGGCATAATAGGGCCAGTTCCGCGACTAAAGGTTGGCTGATCTTAAGCACTTGTTCGGGAGTCACTCCCCGGATAAGCAGATGAGGCATATGGTTGGCACTCCTTTGGTTATCAATCGATGGTATCACCGGTATTAACGAAGTATCTTGCGAATAATGCGCAATCCCCACTTGGACTTAGGATAACGGAAAGGGATATCGAATCGGCTCGACTGCTTCAGAATCCCCTTGTAATGGGAAAATGCCCTAAAGCCGAACTCTCCGTGATAGCTGCCGATACCGCTAGTTCCAACGCCGCCGAAAGGCAAATACGGTGTAGCGAGATGAATGATCGTATCGTTAATGCAGCCGCCTCCGAAAGCAAGATTCTCGACGATTTCCTTCTGAAACCCGGTGTTCTCCGAGAATACGTAAAGCGCAAGCGGTTTGGAATGAATTCGGACCGTTGCCAGAACTTCATCTATATGATCATACTCCATTACGGGCAATATCGGTCCGAAAATCTCCTCCTGCATCACTTTCGATTCGAGCGTAACTCCTTCTAACAAAGTCGGAGCAAGCTTGCACCCCGCTTCGTCAACCTGTCCTCCGTACGCAATGCGAACGTCATCATCCAGATAGGCGAGCAATCTGCGGAAGTGGCGTTCGTTGACGATTTTACCGTAATCGGGATCTTGGATCGGCTCATTGCCGTAAAATTGTTCGATCACCTTGATCATCTGGTTCAGAAGCTTTGCTTTCACTTCTCTATGTACGAGCAAATAATCCGGGGCTACGCACGTTTGCCCCGCGTTCGTAAGCTTACCGAAAACGATTCTTCTGGCGGCAAGCTCGATATTCGCATCTTTGTGCACGATACACGGACTTTTCCCGCCTAGCTCCAACGTGACCGGAATCAGCTTCTTCGCCGCGGCCTCCATGACGACTTTGCCAACCGGAGGACTACCCGTGAAAAAAATATGGTCGAACGGCTGTCTCAGCAGCTCCGTGCTCGTATCTAGCCCTCCTTCGACGACCGCCGCGTATTCCTCCGGGAACGTCTCGCGGATCAGCCGCGCCAGTAGGCTGGACGTTGCCGGTGCCAGCTCCGAAGGCTTCAACACCATCGTATTGCCCGCGGCAATCGCGGCTACGACCGGTACGAGCAACAATTGAACGGGATAATTCCAAGGTCCCATGATCAGCGTCGTACCTAGCGGCTCAGGGAAAATACGGCTGCTCGATCCAACGTGCGTTATCGGCGTTCGTACTTTGATAGGCTTGGACCACCGCCGAACCTTGCGCAACGCCAACCGAATTTCGCTCAATACGATTCCGATTTCCGTCGCATACGCCTCTTGTTCGGACTTATTCAGATCCTGCGTTAACGCGGCCAGTATATCCGCTTCCAATCGAAGAGTCGCGTTTCGGAGATTCAAGAGCTGTTCCTTGCGGAAAGCGACAGATCTCGTCGCGCCTGTCCGGAAAAATTGTTGCTGTTTGCTGACCAGAGTTTCTAATGAACCGGTATCTGCAGCCTGTAAAGAATTATCGGTCAAGGGACATTCTCCTTCGTTGATCCCGCTTCATTCGCTTCTACATTGAATTATCCAAGCAAATAGACCTTATTGCAAATAAGATTTGTAGGATAACCCCGTTGCGGTTGTAGATTCACATAAGGTATGATCAAATCAAACATGGAGGTGTGGGTTAAAATGGGACAATCGAAATCCAAGCAGCAACGAAGGAAAGCAGAAAGAGCCGGCAATCTTAACCCGGAAATCAGCCGTAGCCAGTGGCAGAGGAAACCGCAAACGCAAGTCGTACGGAATAAGAAAGCAGAGCAGCGCCGAACGCAATGCCGCCATCATGGCAGCCGCGACGGCGCTGATTTTATGTCGAATGCCATATTGCCCGCTCACGCCTCGTAATTGTATTTTTTCCTGGCGAATCGCTCCAATACATTCACGAATCCATACAGAATGACGGAGAGAAGCGCCAGCATCATGATGCTGACCATGACGAGATTCATCTGAAACACCTGTCCGCCGTAGATGATCAAATAACCGAGTCCCGCTTTGGAGGATAGAAATTCCCCCATCACCACGCCTACAAGCGTTAATCCGACATTCACTTTCAACGTAGCTATGAAATGCGGTACGCTAGCTGGCAAAAGCACCATTCGCAACATCTGAAACCTCGTCGCGCCGAAAGACTCCATGAGCTTGAGCTTCGTTCGGCTAATTTCCCTGAACCCGCTCTCCACCATAATAATCGTTACGATAATCGAGATGGCGACCGCCATCCCATAGATGGAATAGCGATCCCCTAACCAGATATAGAAGATCGGCCCTAATGCGACCTTCGGAAGCGCGTTAAGTACGACGATATAAGGTTCCAGCACGTTAGACGCGAACGTTGACCACCAGAACAAGACGGCAATTGCCGTTCCCAGCAGCATCGATATGACGATGCCTACAAGCGTCTCCAAGCCGGATATCCAAGTATGCCGAAGCAAACTCCCTTCGAAAGCCAGCTCGCGGAAAGAGGACAACAGCAGCGACGGTTTGCTCGTCAGCATCGAGTCTATCCACTTCCATTTGGCGGCTAGCTCCCAGAGCATTAGGAATAAAACCAACAAGGAAATTCGGGATAATGCGATCAAGCGAAGCCTGCGCCTCTGGACTTTTAGATAGTTGTCATACAGAGGGGACGACATGCTCCTCCAGCTCCTTCCAGATCGCATTGAAGTAAATCTTGTAGCGTCCGGCTTCCCGCTTCTTCCAAGGGGACAAATCGTCCCCCTCGTCGAACCGAATGTCGTATACGGAAGAAATCGTGCTCGGACGCTGCGACATGACCATGACCCGATCAGCCATGCTGATCGCCTCGGATAGATCATGGGTGACCAGCACGGCGGTTTTACCTTGATCTTTCATAATTTGGAACACTTCTTCCGATAGCGTGAGACGGGTCTGATAATCCAAGGCGGAGAACGGTTCATCCAACAGCAAAATATCCGGCTCGGCCACCAGCGTGCGGATTAGAGCAACCCTCTGGCGCATTCCGCCGGACAGTTGGGAAGGACCATGGTAAGCGAAATCCCCCAAACCGTACCTTTCCAGCAGATCCATCGCCTTTCGCTTCGCCTTGCCCCGATCCATTTTGCGGATTTCCGCTCCGACCAGCAGATTGCTTAAGACGTCCCGCCACTCGAACAGATGGTCATGCTGCAGCATGTAGCCCACTTTCGGAGAGACGCCCGAAACCTCGTGGCCATCGATCAAGATTTTCCCTTGCGTCGGTTTCAACATACCGGAGATCAGGGAGAGCAGCGTGCTTTTGCCGCAGCCGCTCGGCCCGACGATACTGATGAATTCCCCTTGCCCGATGGAGAGATTGATGTCGCGCAACGCCTCGGTCTCTTGCTTTAGCGTAAAATAGCTCAGACCGACGTCCTTCAGCTCGATTTGCGCCATAATGCCATCAGTCCGATTTCCCGATATTTTTCACGAAGCTCATATCCACGACGTCTCCCATGTTCGCCACTTTCTCATCCGCCTTCAGTACCCCGTTCTCGATGAGCACTTGCTGCAGCGTATCGAATTGCGCTTGGGTAAGCTCCGGGTTCGTCGACCATGTATCCTGCTTCTTGTAGCTCTCTACCGATTTCAGGATGAGATCGTCTGGCGTGCCTTCGAAGTACGGTTTTAAGGCCTTCGTAATCTCGTCATCGGACGCGGTGCTCAGCCACTTGGCGCCCTCTGCGACAGCATTGGAAAACTTCTGGATGATGTCCGGATTTTTCTTGATATAGTCGGAGGTAGCGACGTAAGACGTTTCCGGGAACGGCCCGAATGCCTCCCCTAAAGAAGCGGCATAATAGGCTTTCCCATCCTTAACGAGCGTAGAAGCTACCGGTTCGTACAATTGGATGTAATCGCCCTGTCCGCTCGTGAACGCGCCGGCCATAGCCGGAGCCGCGAGGTTCGTAACGACTTTGACATCCTTGACTTGTTCCTTCAGCAAAGTGGAGTTCAACACCATCTGCGGGGCGCTCCCCGGCCTCCAGCCGATCACCGTTTTCCCTTGCAGATCGCTCCACTTGAAATTATCGGCTTTCTCCCGGGACAGTAGGAAGGAACCGTCTTTGGACGTAAGTTGGTGGAAAACCTTAAGCGTTTTATCCCCTTTTTGATTGTAAATATAAATACTCGTCTCCGGTCCGACCAAGGAAATATCCGCCGTACCCGCAATCAATGCGGCCGCCCCTTTATCCGAGCCCTGCGATGTATTCATATCCACGTTAAGCCCTTGTTCCTTGAAGAAGCCTTTCGACATTGCAACATAGTGCGGAGCGTAGAATATCGACCGGATAACTTCGGAAAATTTAACCGTAACTAATTTATCGTTGTCCTTGCTTTTATTCCCGCACGCGGCAAGCACAATGAGAAGCAAAGCAGCCAAGAGCAGCGGAACTGTTTTTCTCCAGTTGTTCATCATGGTTCTCTCCCTCTGGGATTGACATCGTCTATATGAACGGCTCGGAGCGAACCGGAATAAGAAAAAAGCTTTGAATAGGTATTATCCTATTCAAAGCTATGGGTTCGTGTTCATCGCCTATTCATCCGTACGCGAGATCGCTCAATCCTCTTTGATCGTGACGCCCAACAAATAAGCTAGGCCCCTAATTTGATCGGGTCTTACGATGCAGCCTTGCAGCCCTTCCAGCGTCGCGCCGATGCTTTGAAACTCGCAGGTGCTCAGATCGATCCCCGCCAGCTTCGCTCCCGAGAATTGCGCTTGGTCGAGATCCGTCTTGGCGAACTCGATGTTGGACAACGTCGCCTGATAATAATCGGCCTTGTCGAAGTTGCTTTCCGCGAAGCCGACATACTTCATATCCGCGAACCGGAAGACGGAATATTGACCGTTGCATTCCTGAAATTTCACGTTGCGCATCGTCGAGGTCGATAGATCGAATCCAAGCATTTTGCAATGGTTGAACTGCACGCGGTGCAGGATGGAATCCCGGAAATTGACGTTAGACAGGTCGCAACGGTTAAATACGACGTCCGTGAATTCGGCTCTCTCCAAGTCGATTCGGTCGAACAAAATCCCTTCGAATACGACGCAATCGAAGATAGCTTTGTCCGCTGACTGGTTCGCGATCGTTTCCTGGGTGAATCGGCCGTTCTCGAACGCTTGCTTGTCTTGAATTTCATAATCCCCGATAGTGAGCGATTCCAGCCGATCGGGAATTCTCGGCGCTTCCGCCGTTATATCTTTATTCTTCTTAGTAGCCATAGAATAATGCCTCCGATACCGTGTTTATTCTATTTATTATGAACACTTCGCACGGATATGGAAAGCGGTAGCGCCACTAGAGGATAATCGAAGCCGCAATGCGGCAACGCTAGAGCACGTAGAGCAATATCGCGAAAAAGTGCATAACCGAACCGGCGACGACGAACAAATGCCATACGGCGTGATGGTAAGGGAATCCGCGCCAAACATAGAAAACGGAGCCTACCGTATAGAGAATCCCGCCGATAATGAGCAGGCGTAGCCCTTCCGGCACTAACAGCGCGTGCAACGGCTTCCAGGCGAACACGATGAGCCATCCCATTAAGACGTAGAATAAAGTGGACAGCACCAAATATTTTTTCGTGAAAAACGCTTTGAATACGACACCCGCGATCGCCAGCCCCCACACGATTCCGAATAAAGTCCACCCGAGCGGACTTCGCAAAGTGACGAGCAAGAGCGGCGTGTAGGTTCCCGCAATGAACAAGTAAATGCACGAATGATCGAACGTCTCGAACAGATCCTTAACCTTACCCTCCGGAAAAGAATGTACGAGCGTCGAAGCCGTATAGAGCAGCAGCATCGTAACGCCGAATATCGTGAAGCTTACGACGTGCCATGCCGTTCCCTCTATGCTGGCGAATACGATCAGAAGCACCAACCCCGCAATGCTCAGCAATGTCCCGATCCCGTGCGTGATCGCATTCGCGATTTCTTCCTTCTTCGTATAGACGTGAGTATCCGCCATCGAAGTAATCACCTTCCTTAGCTGCGAACTGTCCAGTTGCCATTCGTCCGGGCATGGACGATACCCGTCTTCGTTAAGTATTCGGCAATGATCTCCGTCATGTCAACCGTCACTTCCCGAACGACCGGCTTGCCACGGAACATCCGGTAATTCCCCCCGCCCGAAGCCCTGTAATGGTTCATCGCCACCTCGTACTGTCCTAGCGGATCGAGAGGCTTATCTTGATATTTTAAGCCTTCTATTCGACTGCCTACCGGACGGGACACGCTGATCGCATACTCGATTCCAGCCCACATATCGTAGTTAAAATGCTGCGGTTTCGGACTGAGGTAGGAGGGATCGACAATGATGGAACCATCGTTCGCTAAGGCGAAATAAGCTGCCGTCCATTCCAACGCTTCTGCGATATCCCTTCCGCTCAGGAGCAGCACCTTGAGCGTATTCGGATACGGGTAATTCGCCGTCACCTCTCTCATCGACACGTGCGGGCCGAATCCCGGCGCAAGGTTGTCGAATAAGGATGTGCATGAAATATCGACTCCCGCCGCTTCCATTTGAATCCGGTTAACGAGCTCTATTAACGGATGCTCTTGCATGCGCGCCGCCATGGGATCCACGACCCGCATCTCCCCCCGAACCTCGCATAACGGCTGATCTAGCCACCGTTGCGTATTATCCTCGCAAGACCGAACTCTCTCGGCCAAATCCGGATTAACAGCCGCTTCGCTTGCTTCTCTTAACCGGCTGTCGCAATCCTTCACTACCCACGCGCCATCGTCCCCCTTCTGCAAAAGCAAATCAATCTGCGCAAGGCAGCTCCCTTGATAACCAGGCTGTACGACCAGAGTGTTGCCGATGCTTGCCCCGCCTATTCTCTGGTGCTGATGCCCGGTAATCAGGACATCGATTCCTTCGACTTCCTGGCACAGCTGCCAGCCTTCGTTTTCTCCCGTTAGCTCCTCGGTTTCTTCACCCGATTGAACGTCTCGCTCGAATCCGCCATGGTAGGAGACGATAAGAATATCCACTCCCTCTCTTTCCTTCATGAGGGGAACCCACCGTTTCGCCGCGCTTACCGCCGATTCGAAAGACAATCCCGCAATGTGGCTTGGCTGCTCCCAATTCGGAATGTACGGCGTCGTCAGCCCCAACAGGCCGACTCTAACGCCTCCCGGCATAAGAAAGATCCGGTAAGGACACCCGAAATACGGTTCATCCGTCCCCTCCTTCACGATGTTCGCGGACAACCAAGGGTACTCGGATTCGCTCTTTGCCCGGTTCACGAAGTTTAGCCCGTAATTAAACTCGTGGTTTCCCGGAATGAAAGCGTCTAGCCGCAAATGATTCATGAGGCCGATGATCGGATGCGCGGATTGATCCAGACAAGCGTGATAGAAGGCAAAAGGCGTTCCTTGCAGCAAATCCCCGTTATCGATGACCAGCACGTTATCCTTTTGCTTGCGTTCCTGCTCGATGATCGTGGCTAATCTTAGAAGCCCGTTGTCCGTTTCCTTATTGTCTACGTAACGAATCGGCAGGACATGGCCATGAATATCGCTAGTCGCGAGAATCGTAAGTTGAAGCGTCTGGTGATTTTTAGTCCCGTTTTTTTCCATATTATGATCTTCCCTTCTATGATCCTATGAATTTGTAAAAAAATTTTTACAATCGTAAAGCTAGATTTAATACTTAACTTCATTTAACAAAATAGTTCGGTGGTAGATTAAGGCATGTAACATCCAATCTTGCCATTAGATAGAGGAGGAAACAGAAACCATGCTTAACCGTTTGCCGAAATTACGTCTTATGCTCGTCATCTCCATCGTACTGCTCATTATTGCCGGGTGCGGCAACAAGAACAACAATTCGGGGGCTAACGCTGAACCATCAAAGTCTACGGCAAGCGAATCCGCAAGCACGAGTCCTGAGGCTAGTCCAAGTCCTGAACAAACCGGTTATATTCCTAAGGAATTAACCGTACAGTTCGTTCCTTCCCAGAATGCCGAAACGCTTGAAGCCAAAGCAAAGCCGCTTGAGAAATTGCTTAGCGATGCGCTTGGCATTCCCGTAAAAGTCAGCGTGTCGACAGACTACAATACGATTATCGAAGCAATGCAGTCCAAGAAAGTCGACGTTGGATTCTTGCCGCCTAACACTTACGTGCAAGCGAAGGAAATGGGCGCGGCTGAAGTCATCCTGCAAGCGCAACGTTTCGGCGTTAACGATGACAACGGACAACCAACGACGGAGCTAGCGGATAGCTACAAATCGATGATTATCGTCAGAGCCGATTCCGACATCAAGACGTTGGCGGATCTCAAAGGCAAGAAAATCGCCTGGCAGAGCGCTACCTCTTCGGCCGGATTCGTATACCCTGCCGTAGAGTTGAAAAAAGCAGGCGTCGATCCGAATACGGACGTGACCGGCATCGAGCTGAAAGGCCACGACAAAGGCGTATTGGCCGTGCTTAACGGCGATGCGGATGCGGCGGCTATTTTCCAAGATGCTCGCAATATCGTTCTGAAAGACGTACCGGACGTGTTCGAGAAAACGAGAGTGCTTCACTTCACGACTCCGATTCCTAACGATACGATTTCCGTTCGCTCGGATATGAACAAGGAGTGGATTACGAAAATCCAAGACGCGTTCATCAGCTTGGGCACGAACGAAGAAAGCCGCAAAATCATTTTTGAAATCTACTCGCACCAAGGCTACGCGAAGAGCACGGACAGCAATTTCGATTCCGTTCGCGAATACGCTAAAGCATTGCAATAGTAATTATGGGGAAAATAAACCCGGACGACCTGAAGCCTTTCCATCGGCTTCGGACCGTCCGGGTTTTCTCTTGTTAAGCTTTCCCTTGCACTAGTCTGCGTCTAAGCTTTCCGGATATCCAATCGATAATGGTCACCAGCACGATTATCCCCAGCAAGATGACGCCGACCCGGCTCCATGTCCGGCCTTCCAACGCGAAGAGCAGCGGCGTTCCGATTCCCCCGGCCCCGACCATGCCGAGGATGGCAGCGGATCGAACATTAATCTCCAGCCGGAACAAGGCAAACGAGAGATAGGAAGGAATCGCCTGGGGCACGATCGCATACCAGATCGTCTGCAAGCGATTCGCCCCGCAAGCCTTCAGCGCCTCGGAAGGCCCCATATCCAAATCTTCGATCGCCTCCGAGTTCAGCTTGCCCAGCATCCCGATCGAGTTGATACCGATCGTCAGCACTCCCGCGAAAGCTCCCGGACCTACCGCTTTAATGAAAATGATTGCCATGATTATATCTGGAAAAGTGCGAATAAGGCTTAGGGTGAACGTTGAAGCACCGGAAAACAGCCTTGTGCGGATTAAGTTGCGCGAAGCCCATATCGCGAACGGGATCGTGAGAAACACGGAAATCGTCGTTCCGAATAAAGCTATCGCAAATGTCTCGGCTAGTCCCCGGAGTAAATCTTCGCCTTCCGCCAAGTAAACGTAATTCCAGTCGGGGTGGAATAAGCCGTTGAACACCGCCTTCGTGATCTGCCAAGCGGTTTGCTTAATTCCCGTAAAAGGAATGCCGGAGAAGGCCCACGCATAGATCGCTATAACTACCGCGAGCACCAGCCACGTTTTTATGCGGGTATAGAAAGGTTTAGGAGGACTCGGCATGTGCGGAATCGTCTTGTTGTTCATATGAGTTTCCCCCTGATTCTGGAGCTGACCGCATCGATCGCGAGCACGATAACGAGCGTGAATAGGATAATGACGACCGTCTGATCATAGCGGAACATCCCTAGCGTCCGGTTCAAGTAAATTCCGATACCGCCTGCCCCGACGATGCCGAGTATGGCCGCCGCTCTAATATTAATTTCGAACATGTACATGACAAAACCGACAAACTGCGCCAACACCTGCGGGATAACGCCGAAATAAATCCATTGCAGCTTGTTCGCCCCGACCGCGGTCATCGCCTCCATAGGGCCGTTGTCTATCGTCTCGATCGCTTCGTAAGCCCACTTGGAGAGAATACCGAAGGAAAAGAAACTAAGGGCAAGCATGCCCGCGAGAGGACCGTATCCGAACACGGTGGCGAAGAGAGCAGCAAACAAAAGATCCGGAATCGTACGAGATAAGTTCAAGATAAATCTAGCCGGAGTACGAAGCGCCCAACCTTTAGTCACGTTACTAGCTGCCAGGAAGGAGATCGGCAAGGCGAAGATCGCGCCGAAAGTCGTCCCGAGTATCGCCATCTGTATCGTCTCGATCATCGGCTTGAGCACGACCCTCAAATACTTCCAGTCCGGAGGGAACATTTTGGCGATAAACTTCCCCATCTCCGGTATTCCGCCGATCAACTCCGATAACGATGCCTCGGTTTCCCTCACGCTCAGCCAGAGAAGCGCCAGCAACAACGCGAGCGTCATCCATTTCTTCAAGCTGGGTGACGGTTTAACGGGGTAACCCTCAGATGGCTTCAACGTTTCTACCCCCTAAACGCTCGTCTTCGGACACCGGACGGCCATAGATCGCGGAAAACACCTCGTCCGTCGCCTCGGTAGCCGGGCCATCGAATACGATTTCGCCGGCACGTACGCCGATGATTCTTGTCGCATATTCTCTCGCCAGATCGACGAAATGCAAATTAACGATCGTCGTGATGCCCATCTCGCGATTAATTCTTCTCAGGTCGTCCATCACCTGTCTCGTCGTTAATGGATCGAGCGAAGCAACCGGTTCGTCAGCTAGAATGATCTTGGCTTCCTGGGCGAGCGCGCGTGCTATCGACACCCGTTGCTGCTGGCCTCCCGATAGCTGATCCGCTCGTTGGTAAGCTTTCTCCAGCATATTGACGCGTTGCAACGCGCTGAAGGCGAGTTCCATGTCCTGCTTGGGGAAGAGGCCTAGCATCGTCCGCAGCGTCGAATGATAACCGACTCTTCCGGCCAGCACGTTGCGTACAACCGAGGAACGTTTCACAAGATTAAAGCTTTGGAAAATCATTCCGATGCCCCGCCGCATCACTCTGAGCTGGCGTCCTTCGGCGGATGTGATCGATTTGCCGTCTATTCGAATATCCCCTGACGTTATCTCGTGCAATCGGTTAATAGAACGCAACAACGTCGATTTGCCCGCCCCGGACAAGCCAACGATGACGACGAACTCCCCCGCTTCGATTTTCAAATCAATGTTGTTCAAGCCCACCGTACCGCCGGGATACACTTTGCTTACCTGTTTGAATTCAATCATCTGTCAACCTCCGCTGAGAATGCTGTTTGAATCTGTTGAACTTGTTGAACGCATTGTTCGAATGCATTGATTGAACGCGCCTTAAGTAGTGCGAAAATCAACACGTTTGTTCAATGATTCTTACACTAGTTCGGCGTCTCGCGGGGCATTCCTATGGGGTTTTAAAATTTAACAAATAGTTTACATTTTTGATGTTTTGCTTACATTTAGTTGACGAAAACGAGCAGAAAATCGGGATTTGCGCGCATATTCGTGTAGTTAGTAGCACCTCGGAAAATAGATTTGACTACCCCTCGAAAATCAAAACAGCGGCAGCCATGGACGAGAAAATCATGCCGAAGGCTGTCGCTGTATTATTGAATTATTGTGTTCCCGTTAGTTCAATTCAAGTCGTTACTTTAGCATATACAACAAAGAACGCCATCACTTCTCCAATAATGATGTAGTTTGGCATCAAGATAAACAAATCCGCTGCGAAAAAACCGGCAAGCAATCCTAACAATAACGCTAAATGAGATCTTCCCAACCTTAGATGGATAGGTCTGTATTTATGAAAGACCAGCGAGGTTGAAAAAAAGTAAAGCAACACGGATCCAAAAATAAAGCTTAGCATAAATGAATAATTTAATTGTTCCAAAAATAACAACTGAATCGAAGCCGCGATCATGCTCATGGATAAATAAATGAATAAATGACCATAAATGATTGTTTGCCCTGCGGTCTCTATCGTTTTGTTCACTTTCTTCTCGATGTTGTCAAAATATTGCCACCACATCGCGATAATCAACAAAAACGTTATCGATGCAAATGCAATAGATTGCCACGTCCAATGGGTAGATTGCAATACCGTTAGTATGCTAATTACTGCCTCGCCAAGAAGAATAAGCGTGAACAGAGAGAAGCGTTCTATTAAATGGTGAGTATTAATGGGGCTTTTCACCAAGTATTTCCGCCCGATTATCGGGAGTAATATGTCGACAATAATTCCTGCATACAAAACGACGTAACGAATCCACGAGTCAAAAAATAGCGATAAAGAAGAGATCGCCAAACCAATCCAAAACCGGCTCCCTAAATAACGGGCAGTGTTCTTTCTATTCGTATCTTCTTTCTTATTCACCGAAAGATATTGAATTGCGGTCATAGCTCTTAAACCGACATAACCTACAAAAAAAGGAATATAGTGTTGATCGAAATTAACCGATAGGCTTGCAGTCATGATTAATACGAAAAACAATTGTAGTATCAGGAATATTCGGTGGGATACGGTATCTCGTCCAAATCGATTTACAAAGAGAGATTGCCCTACCCAAGCCCACCAGATCGGAACGAATATGAGCACGAATTTCGATAAGTACTCGACTGGAATCAAGCCGTGATCGACATGTAGCAAGACATGGCTCGCTTTGGAAACAGCTGCTACAAATAGCAGATCGTAAAATAGTTCCAGCCAGGTCACTTTCTTCTCCGCAAATGCCGCATGGTGTTGGAATCCCGATTCGTGTGGATTCATTATCGAGCTCCTTCTAAAAGTGATATACTTCCTTACCGTCGACATTACGTAAATATTCGGCAATTTCAGGATGTTCCCACATAATCGCGCAATCCAACGCCGTGAATTGTTCCGGGATATAACGTTTATCTTCGCCAATAAAGTATTCTCCATAAGGGGCAAGAGCATTTACGTCTGCACCGGCTTCAACAAGCAGTTTTACCGTGTCTAAGTTGTTTTCCATTACCGCATGGATTAGAGGTCTATTCGCATTCCAAGAATATTCTATGTCCGCTCCCTTGTCGATTATTAATTTAACCAGAGCAGAGCTGTCGTTCTTAGCAACGGACCACGTTAGAGATTCATCAATTCCGGTATAAGCTTGGGTATCGGGAGTTACTTTATCTAAGATTATTTTTGCTACATCGACATTCTTTCGATAAATCGTTTCCCATAATACAGGAAAGTTTCCGTTATCTTTAGGGTCTTCCGGGTCGATTTCTACTCCTACATCTACGCTAGCTCCATACTCGAACAACATATGGATAATATCAATTTTTGCTTCTTTTATTGCAATAACAAGAAATGGCCTAGGAATTTTATAGTCATGTACATCAGCATACGAATCAGGACTCATCCCTTCATCTAACCACTTCTTCAGCGTTACTGTATCCCCTTTAACGACGGCTTCCATTGCTTCTGCTCGTTCAACCGCGGTAAATTCCCGAGGGAGACTTTCGGATACTTCTATGTTTTCATTCGGGTTTGAACGCGATTTGGAATTACCGTTAAAGAGATAAACTCCGACAATTACTACAATGATTATCAAAAATAAACACCCTAAATACCCCGAGCTGTTCGAGTTGCGCCTATTCATTTTCTTCTCCTCTAATTCTAGATGTCTAGGGATCTTACACGCCAGCTGCGGGTTTCCTTGCCAAATAAATGCCTAACGCCAGCCCCAGCAATGCAAACAAACCCATTCCTCTGTACAAGAACGCTCCGCCGTATTCATCGATCAACCACCCTCCGACAGTCGAACCGATAATACCCGAAACGCCGAAAAAGGTTGCCGTGAGCACGGTCTGCCCTGTCGACTTCCATTGTTCCGGCACGATCCGATACAAATATTGCAAAGCGCCCACATAAAAAAGCACAAAGGTTAAAGCTTGGAATACCTGCAGAGCAACAAGTCCGTAAGGAGTAGCGATCATTGAGCTTAATAGAAAGCGAAGCGCATAAAATCCGGCCGCCACCGTCATCCATACCGCTTCCTTGCCAGGCTTGATTATGCGTGAGACAAACGCGAACATAATCGTCTCGGTAATCGTCATAACGAACCAAGACATGCCGGTCAATTGCACGTCCCCGCCCAGTTCTTCCATATATAGGCCGATGAACGTATCGTTCATTTTGTGCGGAATAGCAACGATCAACACGATAAGGAAGAATATCCACGTGTGCGATTGACGAAAAAAATCTTTCAAATGATGCAGGGAAGGTCTCGAAGCAGACGCTTGTACATCCGAGAGACCTAATGCTAGCAAAAGAGCCAAGCATCCGGCGCCGAAGAATATCCATGACAGACTGTCCATTCCCCATAGTTTTAGGGCATACCCGGCAGTTAGAGATACGCAAGCATAGCCTAACGCACCGAACATCCGAACGGAGCCGTAGTTTACTTTTTCCCGTTGCGAGGTTTGAAAGTTTAAGCTCTCGACAAGCGGATCCGTCGGCAAAAAGAACACGTTCATCAACGCCACCAGAGTGATCAAACTCCAAATCTGGTTAGCTTGGAACAGTAACGTTCCTACGAGAATGGAGGAAAGCAGCAGAAGCAGAAGAACCTTCTTGATCGTCCGCGTTTTATCGCTGACCATCCCCCACAACGGTTGCGCGAAAATGCTAATCAGGCTGCCCATGCCTAGAATAAATCCGATATGGGTTCCTGACACTCCGACTTCAGCGCTATAGATCGGCAAGAATGAGAGGAACAGCGCGAACATCGCAAAATAGAAAAAATTGAAGCCCTTTAACCTAGTGACGACTGACACGGCGATTCTCCTTATGATGTTTAGTACAAAGTAGACACTTTGCATAGTCGCATTTTGCGACTATGAGAGCGGAGTTGGTTTGGTTCGTACCGTCATAGTCGCGTTATGCGACAATGAGAGGATGGTTGGTTTGGTTCGTACCGTCATAGTCGCGTTTTGCGACTATGAGAGGCTAGTTGGTTTGTTTCGTCTCGACATAGTCGCATTATTCGACTATGAGAGGCTAGTTAGTTTGGTTCGTCTCGACATAGTCGCATTTTGCGACAATGAGAGCGTAGTTGGTTTGGTTTGTCTCGTCATAGTCGCATTATGCGACTATGAGAGCGTAGTTGGTTTGGTTCGTACCGGCATAGTCGCATTATGCGACAATGAGAGGATGGTTGGTTGGTTTCGTCTCGCCATAGTCGCATTTTGCGACTATGAGAGGATGGTTGGTTTGGTTCGTCTCGCCATAGTCGCATTTTGCGACAATGAGAGCGGAGTTGGTTTGGTTTGTCCCGTCATAGTCGCGTTATGCGACTATGAGTGGGTAGTTGGCTTGGTTAGTCTTAGTCCGCTGGATATACAATACCCATTTGCTTACGGGCTTCGTCCATGATTTCGATGACTTTCATGGAATTCGCATGGGAATTCACAACTGACTCCTTGCTCCCGCTCTTAACTAGCTCGATGAATTCCAGCGCCTCGTAGTAAATCGCGTTATCTTCCTGCGGCTTCGTAAGATCCTCCACCGAACCGTCGCGGTATCGGATTTGCACCTTGTCCGGTCGGCTGATTTTGTCGAACACAATCGTGCCGTTCTCCCCTTGAATCTCGGCGCTGGTGTACGAATCGACGATTTTGGAATAGTGAATGACCGCATCCATTTCCTTGTAACCAAGCAACAGACTTCCCGCTCCGTCAACTCCGGAATCGAGCATGAACGCGCTGGCCTGAACGCTCTCCGGCTCGCCGAACAAGACGACAAGCGGATAGATGCAATAAACCCCGAGGTCCATCAAAGCTCCGTTTGAGAATTGAGGATTAAATGCGTTCGGAAGCTCGCCGCGCTTGTAGAGATCATAACGCGAGGAGTATTGGCAATAGCTGCCGAAATAACGGCGCACAGTGCCGATTTTATGCAGATTATCCCGAATGGCTTGGAAATTGGGCGTGAACGTCGATTTCATGGCCTCCATCAACAGAACGCCATTGCCCTTCGCCGCTTCTGTCATCCGCCGAACTTCTTGCGCATTAGAGGCAAGAGGTTTCTCGCACAAAACGTGTTTCCCTTTGTTCATGCACGCAACGGCTTGATCGGCATGCAGGGAATTCGGGCTAGCTATGTAGACGGCATCAAACTCCGAGCTGGAAGCAAACTGCTCCAAATCCGTATATACGTGGGCGATACCGTGCTTGTCCGCATACTGTCGTCCCGTTGCCTCGGTTCGGGAATATACGGCCGTAAGCTCGAAATCGCCGATCCGTCTAGCCGCATTAATGAAATCCTCCGTAATCCAGTTCGTTCCGATAATTCCGAATCTAATCATATCGACAATCCCTTCTCATCCTATTAAAGGTCGAATAAATCCAATTGTTGCGGATTTTCCGTTACGTGCAGTCCGAGCATTCGCATGAATTGTTTTGCATTTCCCGCAGCGTGTCCCCCGGAGTTATTGTTGAAAATAACCCCGATACGATCGGACTGCTCCGCTAACCGATCAACCCGTTGTTTCCATTCCGACAGCTCGTGTTCGTCGTAATTATACAGATAACGTACCTCGCGCCAATTGGGTGCCCCGCTTTGGTTCCAGCCGCCTATGTTCCGCCCGTGCATGCGGATCAACGTAAACTCCGTACCGCTAGCCTCCAGCACGATCGGAATCGAGCCGGCTCCCGCCTGAGGTTCATCGCAAACGCTATGAATCCAGCCCTCATCCCTCATAAACGCGAGCGTTCGCTCCCGAAATTCCGGCTCGAACCAGCTCTGATGGCGAAATTCCAAAGCGCAAGGAAAACCCTCCATCCGCTTTTTCGTTTCCCGGAGCAATCGTACGTTATCCTTCGTGCAATCGAACCACGGTGGATACTGAAACAATGCCGCCGTTAACTTCCCGGCCTGCATGACCGGTTCGAGGCTTTCGCAAAACGCTAAGTACATCTCATCGTCATTTTCATAATAAGGTTTGCCCCGCAGATGGCCCGTCATTCCTTGATAAGCCTTCACGACAAAGCCGAATCCTTCGGATGTATCCTGCGCATAACGCGCCATTCGTTCAGGAGGTTGCACCGCGTAGAAGGAGCTGTCCATCTCCACGATGGAGAAATGCTCCGAATAAGCCTTCAGCTTGTCCTTCGCGGCAGTTCCCGGCAAATACAACGAATCATGATCTCCCCAACCGGCCAATCCTACGGTTATCACAGCAGTCCCCCTTCCTTCTGAACGATACCTATTCGTTTAAACCCTACACCGAGTCTAAAGCTTTAGCATCCATTCATCAAGTGAAAAGCCGCCTTATTGAAGGCGGCCTCAACCGGTAACTCTACTTATTACTTTCCGCGATGCTTGTCTTTCGCTTGTTGACTTTTGATTTCTCGCTTTCGTTCCTTCATCTCTTCCTTCTGCAGACGAGATAAAGTTTTCTTTTCTTTTTTCCGTTTGTCGTATTCCAGCTTAAGCGCCTCTTGAGCTTGAGATGAAACGCCATTGCTTTTCATTTCGGCCGCTACTCGTCTAGCAAGACGCTTAGGGTTGACTCTCCGCTCATCGGAATGTTTGGTTTGGATTTCTTGGGACAACCCGCTTGTCAGGTCTAAAATCCGCTTCTCGATAAAATCCAAAATTTCCGCATCGTTAGGCTCAGCGCCGAATACATACCTTCCTGCTTTCAATTTTCCTTCGTGCTCTTCCTCAACAACGCCTACCCAAAATTGGCCTTCGTAATACACCGATAATTTCATAAAATCCCCCTCCGATTGCATTGGAATGATGGACATCCCGAGGGGGGGGGAAGGTTACTGGCATGGAAGCCCGAGAATAAGACTTCATGCGCCTGGACTACCAACCAGACTGTGTTTTTACATTCCATTTTTAATATACAATAAAATCCATTTTTACGTAACTGTACTTCCCATTCTCTATCAGCCTAATTCCGCCAACAGTCATCATTAGATAATCACAATCGCTCAAATCCCTCATGGTAAATTTCGCCATTCGGGAACCGGCAGCTTGAAAGTATGTTACAATCCCATAACAGGTGCAACTTTTGACGTCGAATTTCGTTCATAGTACGTCTAGTTTATTCTGAAGCTCGTTATAGCAACGACAACAAGAGAGGTGTAAGAAAAAGAGAGATGAGAGATTTAGGAGCAGAGAGAACGCAAACCACACTAACCGAACCTTACCGAGAGACGCCGCCGAGGAAGAAGCGCCGGGGTGCCTTTTTCTTTTTTGCCATCTTATGGCTTGTCTTAATCGCAAGCGGCATTACCGGGGCTAAATGGTATTCCGATCATATCCAGCAGCAGGTGTCCTCTGATCTGGAACGTCAAACGGCGAGTCAAATCGCCTTGATGCAACAAGATTACGATAGCCGATTGACGAAGCTCGAGGACGGGTATAAGGAACAACTCGCGCAGATGGAAGGCAAGATTCAAGCGCTTAACGAACTGCTGACCTTCACGAAAGACAATGCCGATACGAAGACGGACAACAGCAACAAGCTGTATACGCAGTTGGCAGAAGTGAAGAAGCAGTTGAACGAGTTGAAAAAAAGCATGGACGTGTTGAAATGAGTACGCAGTCGGTTAGATCCATCAACCGGACGCTGTTGCTCGCTTGCACGCCGTTTCTAGGCATGCTGATCTGGCTGTTCGTCGCGAATATCCGTATCGAGCTGTCAGAGAACTCTTATCCCAAACATACAACGGTTGCCTCCGATCCAAGTGTCGCTACCGCCAAAGTTTTGGAAGATTTGGACGGTGCGAAAGAAATCGCCCAGTGGACCGGAAAGTCCATTCAGAAGCAACTAGCTTTGTATAAGCAAACTAACGCGGATATGAACAAAATCGCTTCGCTGGCTTCTACCCAAGCAGCTCGGCCTTATCAAATTTACGATCGGCGAATAACCACTAAGCTAGGCAAGCCTGCCGCGACGATCCAGTCGGACAAGCTTCAAGCCCAGTTATTTTACATAGGAACGCAAAATTTCCGCACCTATGCGCTTAAGGTCAAGCTTAAGAAGGAAGGCGCCATGAAGCTCGTCCTCGGCAATGACGAACATGGCGGTTCGGAAACGACGTTAGCCGCCGTTAATCGGTACAAAGCCGCGGTGGGCGTTAACGCCGGCGGTTTCGCCGATGGTCAAGGCAAACGCTACCCGCTGAGTACGACGGTAGTCAACGGGGAATATGTCGGAGGATTCCAAGCCTCTATCAAAGACTTGTTTTTCGTAGGGTTGAACGAGGACAACAAGCTGATCGGAGGAAAATTCTCGAGCAAGTCGCAGCTCGATGCTCTTGGACCCAAATTCGGAGCCTCCTTCGTTCCCGTGCTCCTTCAGAATGGAAGGAAAACCGAGATTCCCGCCAAGTGGCAGTCCAGCCCGAAACGTGCGCCCCGGACGGTCATCGCGAACTACAAAGACGACCAGATTCTTTTCCTGGTCGTTGACGGTTATAACGAGAAGGGCAGCTCCGGCGCAACCTTGGCCGAGATGCAAATTTTGTTGCAGCGATACGGAGCGCTCGACGGTTACAACCTCGACGGCGGCGGCTCCACTTCGCTCGTATTTAACGGCCGCGTCATTAACAATCCATCCGACGGGCAGCTTCGCAAGCTTCCGACCAACTTTTTATTTTTCCGATAACGATTATGCAACAGAAAGAAAGACTAGAGCCTAAAAAAGGCTCTAGTCTTTCTCTCTTCTTCCCCTAATTATTGACGACGCTTCTAACGTTTAATAATAACCGGGATTGCAGCAAACCCGCAATTAGTAGGAGTGCAGCGAATACGGTAAACATGACTCTACCATTATAGGCTGTTAGAAGCAGTCCTCCTAAAAAAGGACCCAGTGCTTCCGAAACGCGCCAATGCAGTCCAAAGATCGAAAAATATCGGCCTCGCATGTCTTCCGGCGCCATGACGGAAACGGATTTATCCAAATGGACTCCGTACAGAATACTTCCTATGACGGATAACAGACTCGCCGCTACCAATGCGCCATAGTGAATGAAGAAGGCATAGCCTAACGCCGATAACACGGCTATCAAGTAGCCTAGAAGCACGATTCGATGTGCTTTTTTATTTTCCACTAGAGAGGCGATCCATACTTGCAACAGTGCAGACGCTATGGAACCGATCGTTAACAACGAAGAATAGATCCACTCGAAATTGTCCGGGTTGCCTGCTTGAAGGTGCAAGGGGAACGTGGACCAATTCTGCGCCGCGAACAACGAAGTCGGGATCGTAAATAAAGTGAATAGAAATAAGGTCTTGTGCTCGCTCACGGATATTCTAGTGATGCTTCTATTCCGCTTCTTGTTCAAGCCGTGATTAGTTGCAGGCAATGTCTCCGGAACCTTCCACCAAATCAGAAACAGGTACAGAGCCGATACCAAGGCAAAAAACAAAAACACGAAAACCGGATTTGCCCTAAAAGCGAACACGCCGATCATCGGCCCCACCGCCACCCCTATCGACGCCGCCGTTCCTAGCAGAGCATATACTTTAGCCCTTCTCTCCTTCGGAACGCTATCCGCGATTTGAGCGTCCGCAGCCGGGAAGAACATATAACTGCCTGCCCCCATCAAACTAAGAAAAATAGCGAAGAACCATAAAGAATCTACGAAAGTGAATGCGACCAAACAAATGGACTGAATGGCAAGCGACAACATCATCGTCGGCTTGCGACCGAAGCGATCGGAAAACCCTCCGAATAAGAGATTCATGATAAAGCCCGCAACCGATTCTAATCCGATAATTGCCATTATTAGCGCAATGGATGAATCGAATTTCTCAGTCAAATAGAGAACTAGGAAAGGATACATCATAAACTGGGCTATCTTCGTTAATAGGGTACCTACTACACGTATCCAAATCGCCTCGTCATACTGCCGATAAAACTTCGATAAACCAGAATCCATTTCGAATAACCCCCTGCTTAGGATGCGTGCAATCCCAAACAGGCAAGAAATCTAAAGTTGCATTTCCCCCTGTCCAGGTACGTGAAAGGCAGCCGATGTTCTTTGCATATGCGAACTCCTCCTATGAATCGATTAAATAGATAATACTACAGGTTTTGGAAAATGTAACTTCGAGCTAGTCTCATCAAAACAGGGACGGTGGATATTATCCACTGTCCCTGTTCGGCTATAGCATCTATTCAATGAATTCCACCGTATATCCCTTTTTCTGCAATAGCGACACGAGACCCTCCTCGCCGACCATGTGCAGGGATCCGACCGCGACAAGGTAAGTGCCGGCTTCTCCTTTGCTCAACAGCAGATCGACCTTGTCCGCCATCCCCGCGTTTCTCTTCACGAGGAAGCTATCGTTGTATTCGTCGAATAGGTCTCCCATCGACTTCTTGCCTTCTTTCTCGAACTGGTCGTGCATCGTCTCCAGCAGCTTTAAATTGCCCATCGTCCACATATCAAGCAGTTGCTTGAGCCCGATTGAAGCTTGACCGGCGCTTTCCACCGTCTGATGAAAATAAAGCTGCTGCATCTCTTCCGAGAAGCCGTCGAAAATACCTAGCTGGGACTCCGCATCTTCGAGTTCGATAATTTGTTTACCGTCTTTGTGGGCTTGCTTGGCTAAATAGACGTCGATTCCGTCGGTCATCATGTACTTCATAGCGGGAAGGCTCTCCAAGGTCATGGCTGCGTACCATGGTTCATATTGATCGAACGTCGCCGCTCCCGCACTGAGAATCGACTTCTTCAAGATCTTCTCGAACTTCTCGTAATCTTCCTCCGCCACATGATCCTTCAACGATGTTCCGTCGGTCAATAAGGCCTTTTCGTTAACCATTTCCAACATCTTCGCCTGGTCTACCTTCGTCAGATCCAGCTCCAGGGCAATATAATTCGCTTCTTCGATCGCCTGCTCCAAATCCTCGTCGAGCGGATACATCTCTTTCCTTGCGATGTGAATCGTACCCGCTAAATATGCTGAATTCCGGCCGCCGGTCACTTTCCATAGAAATCCTTTGGAGCCTGCCTTCTCTTGATCCTTAGCCTCCTTGGAGGCGATTGGCTGCTCCGTTACGGACGGGGAGGATGATGGCGTTGGTTGGATTTCGACGCTCTTGGCCGTTTCGGCATTGTTGCTGCTGCATGCCGCCAATAGCACCATGACTAACATAAGCAACCACGTTAACGCGAATTTGATCGTACGTCTGCTCATTTCATTTCTCCTTCGATACGTTTCATGAACTCTTCCGCCGCGCTATAGCCTTGCTGTTTTAAATACCAGCTGTTGGCGGCGGCTTCTATCATCCCTGCGACGTCTCTACCCGGCTGCAATTGAATTTCGAGATGAGGAATGCGGACGCCTTGATATTCCGTGAATTTGGGCTCCAGTTCAAGATCGTTGTTCAGCGCCTGGTCCTGCCATGGGCTTAACTCGATATCGAGTACGATTCTCGTCTCGTCCTGAAACGCTTTTCTCCCATATAATCTTACGACGTTAATAAGGCCGATGCTGCGAAGCGCCAGAAATTCCTTTGTCGTTTCGTTATGAGTACCCAGAAGCGTCTGGGAGCTTAGCTTCTTAAGTACGACGATATCGTCGGCGACGAGGCGATGCCCCCTCCGAATAAGCGTATGCGCCGTTTCGCTCTTGCCGATGCCCGATTTTCCTCTGAGCAGGATGCCGATGCCCGATACGTTCACGCATACGCCATGAACCGCGATTTCAGGAGCCAAAGCTTGAACTAGGAATGCATCCAGCTTACCTAGAAATTCCGTCGTCGTCTCATCCGTTCGCAGTAACGGAATCCCTTCTTGCTGGCAATAGATCATCAAATATTTTAGTCCCTCTTGCTTACTCGTTACGATAAAACAAGGAGGGTGGTATTTCACGACGTTGCCGATGTGCAAGTTACGTTCCTCTTCGGTCTGTTTATGCAAGTAATTAATTTCTTTTCTCCCCAGCACTTGTACGCGATTCATTGGAAAATAGTCGAAATAACCGACGAACTCCAGTCCCGGACGGTGCGCTCTAGGTCGGGTAATCTCGCGGTGCATCTGCTCTTCCCCTGCCAGCACCTCCAGCTTAAATCTTTGCTGCAGGGTCTTAACCGTAATGGATTTCATTGTCTTCCCCCTTATAGTCGTTCTATATCTCGTCCGAAAGCCTAGAAGTATTTAAGGAATCTTGAAGGCGTTGTCCGACCACGAGCTCTTTCCGCTCGGAATCCGCCCTATCTATCTCCCTTATCTATCAACGTGGCTATTGTCTTTTGATTTTGTTTTATTATAGCAAATCTTCTCCTCCTGATCCTATGGTTTAATCCGCTTGCCGAAGCAGCCAAATCGAGCGGCGTCAAAACCAAGGAACAATTCTACTTACCGTATAAGCGCAGTCCTTCCTTCATAAAACAAACCTCCCTTTCATACAAATCAACATAACGTTAGAAAGGGAGGTTATCGGATGAATGCTGACAAGCTGGTCCGCTTCTGCCAACTGAAAACCCAAATTAAACAATGGGAGGATGAACTTGAGGAGCTTCGCCGGGAAATCACGAATCATTGTACTCAGGATTCCGAATTCCGGTTAGACGACTACACGCTTAAGGTACTGTACCAAGAACGAAAGCACTACAACGATCAATTGTTGATCGATGCCCTTCCCGATCCCGATTTGTGGAAAGTGTTGTTCAAGGCGGATCCCGCTAAAATCTCTGCCCTCGTGAAGGCGAACCTCCTCGCCGAGAAATCTTTGGAAGGGACGTACACGACCACGCGAATTCCTTATTTGTACGTCGCTCCCGTTGTCCGTGACATATAGCCATAAACCGGTACGCCCTTACAGCGTAACGCCTTCGGTTCCGTAACGTATATTCTCTCTCCTCTACCGATACTTTTGAACCTTTGGATTCGTAGTTAGGTCATACGGCCTGTCGCCTGATGAATTCAAGAGGAGAGAGTTAAGTTATGGCAAACGTGAAAAAGATGCTCGTTACCGCGATCGCTGCAATGATCTTATTGACGGGGTGCGGCAACGATTCGACGAATCAAGCGGATGGGGGTTCCGCCCCGCAGAACAACGGGGGAAGTACTCCGCAAGATCAACAACAAGGGCAAGGTCAAGGACGTTCACCGATGATGGGTGCGGATTTAATGGGAAAAATCAAAAGCGTGAACGGGGAAACGTTCACGGTGTACAAGTCCTCCTTCGTACCTGGCGCCCGAGGCCAGGGCCGAGGACAGCAACAGTCCGGAGACGATACCCAACCGACGGCAGGCGACCAGAATGGCGATAATAAGCAACCACCGAGCGGCGACGGCAATCCGCCTGCACAAGGCGGGGAGCAAAACCGCCCCAACATGGAGAACATGTTCACTGACGAGACAGTGGACATTCAAGTCACATCTACCACTAAGATCGTGAAAGTAACCTTCGAGAACCAACAAAGGACGGAAACAGCGCTAACGGCCGCAGATCTTAAAGCGGACGATATCGTTAGCGTCGATCTGGAAGACAACACTCAGAACGCAGTCACGATTACGATTAGCGAAGGCGGCGGATTCGGTGGCATGGGTGGCGGACAAAGGGGACAACGCCAACAACAAGGTGATGCTCCTGCCGCTTCACAGAACAACGCAAACTAATTGTTGGCTTGCGGGAGGAAATAGAGCGGCTACGCCGTTTTAAATCGCAGGTTCCGACAAAAGTAAAGCTAAAAGCCTTCATCCCCATAAGCACGCAAGGGATGAAGGCTTTTTTAACACTTCTTCGGACTCAGACAGACTGTCTCTCTTGGGACTTTCGCGCCGAGGGCAGCAAGTTGATGACGAGTAATTTGATGATCGCTACCGTTAGGATAGCGACGAAGATCAAGTGCATCCCGTCCGCCATCTTCATCTGCGACGGCGCTTCACCTGTGACCACGCTGTTGAACAACATCCCGAATACGGCAACCGCGACTGTCTGACCTAATGCACCCATAAGCGAGTTCGTTGAAGTAGCTACTCCGCGCATCGTGCTCGCAGCAGAGTTCTGAATCGTTACGATGGCAGGCGTACTGATGCAGCCCATTCCTAAGCCGACCAGACCGACGATCCCGATCACCTGCACATAAGATGAGCCCATATCAATGAAGTAAAGCCATAGCGCTCCGCTTGCGACTAAGATCGTTCCGAGCAGCATGAATGTTTTCGCTCCGAGACGGAACATGTATCTTCCCGACAAGCTCGAAGCTAACGCCCAAGTAACCGACATCGGCATGAGCATCAATCCGGATTTCGTGGCGCTAAAGCCCATAATGTTCTGAATCCATAATGGAATATAGATCGTTACGCCGGCAACGACGCAGAAACCGAAAAATCCGAGCACGTAAGGAATAGCCAATCTTCTTTCCCGGAACAGTTGCAACGGTAGCATTGGCTCCTTCGCCCTTGATTCGATCCATAGAAACACGAAAAGGAATAGAGCGGCAACCGCGAAAAGGACTAGAATAGTCGATGAATTCCAAGCATACGTTTCTCCTCCGGTCAGCAAAGCGAGCAGTAAGCTGGATATGCAGATCGTAAAAGTAAGCGCTCCGATATAATCCACGCTTTTCGACACTTTCGCGAAACGTTCATGCAAAAATCCGAATACGAGGATGAAGGATACGATGCTTACCGGAACATTCATGTAGAAAATCCAGCGCCAGGAAATCGTATCGACGAAATAACCGCCCACGAAGGGTCCGACTAACCCGGCGATAGACCATACCGAGGAAAGTACGCCCTGGACCTTCCCTCTCTGTTCACCCGTATACATATCTCCGATAATCGTAAATGTAACCGGAGTTAACGCTCCCGCTCCCAGCCCTTGAATAGCCCGATACCAGATCAACTCGGTCATCGATTGCGCCGCTCCGCACAGCACGGAGCCTACCAGGAATAAGACGAGGCCTATCGTAAAAATGGATTTTCTTCCATATAAGTCCGCGAGCTTCCCGAAGATCGGAGTCGACACGCAAGTCGTGAGTGTATAGATAGAGAAAATCCAGCTAAGCAAGCTTAATCCGTTTAAATCTTTGGCGATGCTGGTCGTTGCCGTCGTTACGACGGTAGAATCCAGCGCTCCGATAAACAGAGCTGCCAGTAGTCCAACCGTCACTAGCGCTCGGTTGGTCTTTTTCTGCGACATTATATTTCCTTCTCTCTCGTGATGAATCGCTACGTTTCCATAACTTCAATTACTCTAACGATCATAGGTGGATGGATATCTCTTTGTCAACGCCAAAAAGCACCACATCGGCAATGGGTGAACGACTTTCGTCCTATCGTTGTCCTATCGTTTCGCTATCTAGTGGTTCGGCCGCTCTGCAATGACCTTGACCGCATTCGTGATTTCCCTAAGGATATCGGATTGAAGCTGAGGCTCCTGGTAGAGGGCCTTAATGTATGCTTCTCCGGTCTGGCTGGATGTATAGTGCGGAGCCACATGATTCAAGGTCAGCAAGATGATATCGATCTGGCATTTCTCGCAATCGCATTTTAATGCACCCGTTTTTACGTAATTATCTTCGAATAGATTGCTAACAATAGGCTCCATAGCATTAAGAATAGACAAGTCACGAGAAAAAATCATATCAGCACTCTCCAATTAATAGAAGCGAATCAACTATTGAATAACAGTATAACACATAGACTACCGATTATCGGACAGGAACTTCTCGACGCAAGCTCTGCATACGCATGCTTTGCCCCTTTGCTCGTCGGGAATTCGCTTTAGAATTTCGCGGGGAAATTCGATTTGGCTGCACCAACATGCGCCATGCGGCAAACCTGCTAAATTTCCGCAATGATTGTCTTCTCCGCATAGAGGACACCGACTTGGTTGATTGCTTAACTGCGACATTGCCGAACATCCCTTCATCGCAACGAAGAGAGCGCAACTGAGCGCTCTCAACGGCTTCTTGCTAGATTGTTCCTTTAAGGAAACGTACGGCCGTAGCGATATCCGTATCGGGATTCGTTCCGACCTCCCGTTCAATCGTCAAGTACCCATTATATCCGATATCTCTAAGCGCCTTCAAATAACGATCCCAATCTACGCTGCCCTCGCCAAGCGGAACTTCTCTGAACGCATCGCCGGATTCGGCTTGTTCGGCCAGCTTGTCGTGGTCGAGCGGTTCGAAGCCGAGCGCGCCGTAGATTTGGCGAGGATCCACCTCGCGAAGGCGAATTCCGTCTTTCGCATGAGTATGGACGATATAATCTTTAAGCGTATAGACGCCTTGTACCGGATCGTCGCCGGTCACCATAACCATGTTAGCCGGATCGAAATTGACGGATACACCTTTGGAGCTAAGACCGTCGAGAAAACCTCTTAGCCGAACGGAAGTTTCCGGTCCCGTCTCAATGGCAAAATACGCATTCATGCTCGTTGCGTATCGGCTTAGTTCATCGCAAGCGAGATGCATCGTCTCATATACTTCGCCCTCACTGTCTTCCGGTACGATCCCGATGTGCGTTGTCACGACGTTCGTGCCTAATTCCACCGCCAAATCCAAAATCCGTTTCGACTTTTCTATTTTTGCGGCGTTCTCGTGCTTGTCTTGAAACCCATGCCCGCCGAGATCTCCAACAAGCGCCGAAATTTGCAAGCCTAACGAATCGATGTACTCTCTCCATTGTTTCCGCGCGGTCGCCGATAGATTGGCGGGATCCATCTCCCCCTTAACGGCATAGATTTGCACCCCGTCCGCTCCGACGTTTTTGGCTTTCACGAGCCCTTCCCGCACGCCTACGCGGAAGCTGTCTACGATAACTCCGATTTTCCAAGGCTGAACGATACCCGACATCTATTCCTCGCTCCTTCCATTCGATTCGCATTGTTTCCATAACCGCCGGACGTTATTAAGCGCCAGCTTCGTTGCGTTCACGCAAGGCTCCATGCCTTCAAACTCGATGGACAGGTAACCGTCATAACCGGAATCGCGCACGATTCGCAGCGCCGAACGAATATCGAGGTCGCCGTGCCCGACGATCGCCCCTCTCAAGTAAGAGCCGCCGGCAGACTTGAACCAGCCCTCTCCCGGATCGCATGATTCCGATCTAATATAGAAATCTTTGATATGCACCATGGAGGCATAAGGAATATTATTGCGAACGGCTACGACGGGATTCTCATCCACGCATACGAAGTTACCGATATCGAGCGTTGTCCGGAAGTTATCGCGTCCCACTTCGTTGATTAACGCCTGCACCCGATCGCTCGCTTGAATATAATAGCCGTGATTTTCTACGCTAGTCGTGATGCCGTACTGCGCCGCGTAGTCGGCGATTGTCCGACAAGCTTCGGCAAGCTTGGGAAGATCGTTCGCGAATTGCCGAATCGATCGATCAACCGAACTTGCCACGTCGTGACGCATTAGCTTGACGCCCAAAGCGGCGGCAATGTCGACCTCCCGCTTCACGCGTCCGATTTCCTGCTCGTAAGCTTGCCCGTCCAATCCCGCGAAGTTGGCGCCGATCGCGTAATTCGAAATCTCGATCCCGACTTCGGAAGCTTTCGTTCGGATGGCTTCAATTAATTCAGGATTGCGGGCCAGATCGAAGCCTAGAGGAACGATTTCGGCATGCTCTCCGCCCATCTCCGCGATCTCGCCGATCGCCTGAACGATGTCCATCCTGCCCGCTTGCATCTCTTGCCAGAAACAATAGCTGCTGACTCCGATTTTCATAACCGAATCTCCTCGCCCTTAGCCGCGGATTCATAGACGGCGCACAAAATCTTCATCATCTCGACACCGTCTTCTACGGGGCTGATCGGCGTAGCGCCGTTCACGATGCATTCGACGAAGTGATTGATTTCGTTCCGGAAAGCGGATTCGAATTGAAAGCCCGCCAGACTATCCGTTTGCGGTTGAATATTCAGGATCGTATTGTGCTTCTCGGTGACGATGGCGATGGCCGGATCGATCTCGAAGCCCCCCTTGTCCCCATAGAGCTTCACATAGCCTTCATCTTGTTTGGCATGCAGCGAGTAGCTCACGTCTACCATCAAGGAAGCCCCGTTCTCGAAGCGAATAATGGCATTGGCCATATCCTCGACCGTATTTTTCGTTGCATCGTAATCCGCCGCTTTGTAATGGGACAAATATTGGACATTGGAGCGGTTGCCCAATTTCTTGTACGTGTTGGCGCTAACCGTTACCGCTTTCGGACGGCCCATCAAATACCAGCAAAGGTCAATGACGTGAACGCCGATATCGATTAAAGGCCCACCCCCGGAGCGTTCTACATCCGCAAACCAGCCGCCCGGATTGCCATGCCGGCGAATCATCGACGCCTTGGCGTAATACAGTTCGCCGAATTCCCCGTTCGCCGCGAATTCGCGAATCATTTGAACGTTATCGTCATATCTGCGGACTACCCCGACCTGCAGCAACTTGCCAGTGGAACGTACCGTTCGCTCCACTTCCAGCGCTTCCTCGACCGTGCGGCAGAGCGGCTTCTCCACGAGCACGTGTTTGCCCGCTTTGAGAGCGGCTATGCTTATCGGCGCATGGGTATTGTTCCATGTGCAGATGCTAACCGCGTCAATGTCCGGATCCGCCAGTAACTCTTCATAGTCGGTATACGTTTTGTCCGCTCCGTACTTCTCCGCCACTTGGCGAGCCCTTGTTTCGTTGGCATCGCAGATGGCGGCAATAACCGCGCCCGGATGGCTGGAATACGAATTTAAGTGCATTTCCGAAATAGATCCCGTACCAATAACGCCGACTCGAACCTGCTTCACATTGAACACTCCCTATATACGCTTTGATCTCAATTCGTATTATAATGAGATTATGAAGCGTTTCCATGTAAAAGCATGCTGTATATTTGCACGATCGTGCTAAGTGAGGAGTAGAGTGTATGGAAAAAATCGCTTCCCTTCGCGAACCGATGTCGATGCCTGATTCGTCATTTCCGATTAAAATCCATCCCCCTCAACCCCGAGCGACAGTTGTGGGCGAAACTATATTTGCCCACCATTGGCACGAACATATGGAGTTTTTGTATTTTACCTCGGGAAGAGCGACGATCGAATGCAGTTCCATCCCTATTTCGTATCAAGCCGGTGATCTGTGCGTAGTGAATAGCAACGAGCTACACTATGGAATAAGCAATTCCGAAGATTTATCTTATTATGCGATGATCGTGGATGTGGCATTGCTTCATAGCCATACCATCGATGCGATTGAAACGAAGTTCATAACGCCGATCGCCAACAATCGGCTTCTGTTCCAGAATCGGATATCCGGCAACGAAGAGATCAATGCATGCATGCTTGCAATCATTAAGGAGCTTGACGCCAAGGAATTAGGCTACGAGTTGTCCATTAAATCGCATTTGTACCGAATGCTCTCGCTCCTCGTGCGCAATTATCCGGCCACGTTAACGGAGCTGGACGAATACCGCCTTAAGCTGAAGGAACTCGAACGTCTCGCTCCCGTCTTCGCTTATATTGACGAGCACTACCGGGACAAGCTTTCCGTACAGGAGCTTGCTGGACTTGCCGGATTAAGCCGATTCCATTTCAGCAGATTATTCAAGCAGGTGACCGACAAAACGTTAATCGATTACATCAACCTCGTTCGGATCAACAAGTCGGAAAACATGCTCCGCGGAAAAAGCATGAACGTTTCCGAAATTGCGCTAGCTACGGGCTTTAACGATATCTACTATTTCAGCCGAATGTTTAAGAAGCTGAAGAAAGTGTCGCCTTCGGAATGGAGAAACAACGATGGTTAAACATTCGAAGCGTACGGCTGATCGTAGCCGTACGCTTCTTCCGTTACAGTACCATTCGATTTTTCGTAAATCGGTTCGCATAGGAGGAAGCAACGTAAGCATCCGGCTTGACCCTTGGGGCATACAATCCCATGGACTCTACCCGATCCATCATTTCCTGCACGTATAATGCCGTCTGATTGACCACCGGCTCCGTTCCAGCGTCGATGTCGATATAAGTTTCGAGCGTCGCCCCTTGATAGACGTAGGGGAGCAACAAATCCTCCATCTGGCCAAGCACGGAGCTGTCGAAATAACCGGCAACCCTTTGCGAGAAAGACGTTTCCAACGTCAGCTTCTCCCTTATCGAGTTAAGTTGCCGGGGAACAGCTACCTGGCGATAACATGCCCAAGCGCCTCTTCCGATCCGATGAATGACGATTCCGGTTACGAATTTCGTATGTCCTCTATGAACTTGGCTGTCCGTCCCGATTACGAATTGGTATGCGCACTTGGGGTCTTGCCCGATAAAACGAATAATTCGTTCGAGAACGTCGTTCATACTCAGATGGCTTTCCGACAAATTCTGAAAGCTCAGTTCATCCCACCTGGAAATCGTACTCATCATGGTTATTGTGATCACCTCTGCCATACTTGCTGCTCTACATTTATTATTGTATGGCGGTGACGACAGGACTCGAACCATTCGACAATGTTATTTTACTCGCGTGCGGATCAGCACTATAATTAATTAAGTAGGTTTTACTCATGCCCAACCGAAGGGGATTAGGAAATTGAATAAAGTTCTGATTATGACCGCAGTCGATGCGGAAAAGGAAGCGGTGCTGCGAGGCGTTCGCGGAAATCGCAAATTCGACGTAATCACGGCAGGCGTCGGACCGGTTGCTGCCGCGGTGAGCACGACCATGGCGCTTGCAGCGGAAGATTGGAAATACGATCTGGTCATCAGCGCGGGCATCGGCGGTGGCTTCATCGATCAAGCCGCGATCGGCTCGATCGTCATAGCAAGTGAAGTCATTGCAGCAGACCTCGGAGCGGAAACGCCGGACGGATTCGCTAGCGTGGACAAGCTGGGATTCGGCACGAATCGATTATCCGTCGAAGAGAAACTGTCTGCTCGATTGGTTGAAATTTTTCAGGCAAGGGGCATTAGCGTTCAATATGGGCCTATCCTAACCTTGTCTACGGTTACCGGAACCGCCGATACGGCATTACGGTTGGTCGAACAAATTCCGGGCGCCGCCGCCGAAGCGATGGAAGGTTACGGGGTAGCAGAAGCGGCTCATCGACGCGGCATTCCTTTTATCGAGATACGCGCCATCTCTAACGCGGTAGGTCCAAGAGACAAATCCGCTTGGCGAATCGGGGATGCTCTTGCTGCTTTGGAAGCGGCAAGCACTCATTTAGTGGAGGTTATTACAGCATGAACAGCATGAAAATCGCGTACTCTCCTTGTCCCAATGATACTTTCGTATTCCATGCGCTTGTGCATGGCCTTATTCCCGGCACTCCGTCCTTCGACGTTACCTATGCGGATATCGATATTACGAACAACCTGTCCGCGAGCTCGAACGAGCTGGACATCATGAAAATTTCTTATGCCGCTTTGCCTTGGATTGCTCCGGAGTATAAGCTCGTCCCTTGCGGCGGCGCGCTTGGCCGCGGTTGCGGACCGCTTGTTTTGACAGCGGATGGCAATGGCGCCGGGGATGCTTCCCGGTTGTCCGGCAAACGGGTCGCCGTTCCTAGCGAACGGTCGACGGCTTATTTGCTATTCCGATTGTGGGCTGCGCAGAACGTTCCGGGCGGCGTAGCGGAAATTGTCGTAATGCCTTTCCACGAAATTATGCCTGCCGTGCGCGATGGGTTAATCGATGCCGGCTTGGTTATTCACGAAGCGAGGTTTACTTATCAGAACTATGGCCTCTCCCAAGTTGTCGATCTCGGCAATTGGTGGGAGAGCGATACCGGACTCCCGATTCCGCTGGGAGCGATCATTGCTCGTCGCTCCTTGGATTTGACCGCCATTCGCGAGTGGATTCAAGCTTCCGTCGCCTATGCGTGGGAGCACCCCGACGTTTCACGAGGTTACGTATTGGAACACGCCCAGGAGATGGATCCTAGCGTTGCCCAATCGCACATCGACCTGTACGTGAACGATTTCACCGCCGACTTGGGAGACGATGGCTTCGCAGCCGTCACGACCCTACTGCAACGCGCCATGGACGAGGATTTAGTTCCGAAGATGGATTTGGCAACTCTTCGTTAGTTCGTTAGAGCCGCTGTCTATCCCGCTCGCATAAAAAACCGCCCGCGGAATTCCGCGGGCGGTTTCTCTTGCCTATAAAATACGATTGACCAATAACCCGGTCGTTGGGAAAGGCAAGTAAGCTTGCATCGACGATTGATAGGTAGCGAATTGCTGCATCGCCTGAATCTGCTTGTTCACCAAGGCGCTGGCCGAGGCGTCATTGAAACGTTCCGTTGCTTTGACAAGGCGATCGGCTAACCCGTCGCGACCGACAAGCGCCTTATTGGTTTGCTCATAATCTGCGTTTAATTTGATCTTGAACGTAACTTCATCCAGCCGCAACGATCCATCCGCGTTTACCATGATGCCGATTCGCTCGTCTCCACGTGAGTCCACTGCGTTGTCCAAGCTCTTACGGACTGCCGGACTTAAGAAACCGCCCGCCTCGTTTAACCTATCCCGCATCGCGTTGTAGCTTGAGATCATTTTCCCAACCTGCTCTATCGCTTCCTTCTCGTCGGGTCGAACCTTGATTTCAATCACGTCCGTCGAGGCTTCTAATAACGTTGCTGTAACCTTTCCCTTCTCGAGCTCGATCACGTTGGATTTGGATGTCTGCTCCTCTCCCCCGTTTACCTTGAACGAAGCGTTCTTGGCAGCCGAAGTGACAACGAACATACCGGTGGAAGATACCGCGTTACCGACCGTATCCTCCACTTCGAAAGCCCGATCCGTTCCCGTTCTGTCGCTCTTCAATTCTAGTCTCGAAGTGCCCCCATCCGAATCCGTTATCACGCGGGCTGTCACTCCGGTCTTGGCGTCGTTAATCGCATCTCTCAGCTTCGTTAAAGCTTGTTCATTCGTATCCTGAGTCGCAATCTGTACCGAAATCGACTTTGATTTGCTTCCGACCGTAATCTTGAATGCATTGGCACCGCTCTGAATGCCGCTTAAGCTTTCTCTATTTAATTCCGCCCCGCTATTCGTTTGCTTGTCCGCGATCGATTGAACTTGGATTCGATAGGCTTTGACCGAAGCCCCGTTGTTCGCCGATGCGACCACGGTATTCGGGTTAGACGATAAAACTTCTCTCGCCTGAATGGACGACGTTTTGGATCGTAACAAGTTATTGGCTGAAGATTGCACATCCTGAGTCGAAGACAGGAAGCTCGCAATCTCTATCGCGGCTGACTTAGCTAGCTCTTTATAGGGGTTCGGATAGGAATTCAGCCATGAATTCGCTGGCTGCCGATAAGCAGATCGACTGAATGGCGAATAAATGTAAGGCGATACAGGAGGCACAACTTTGCCAACGGCTTCTGAAGAATAGTACATCTTCTCACCTTCCTTATTCTCAACTAACTCCTTATTTTCAATATAGCACCCTCTATTTTTTTACACAATCATCCAGTTTTTGAAACTAAGTATAAATTTTGTAGGAAAGATTAGAGTCAAATGTGATCAAATGGCGCAATCTAATCCTTAATGAGGAAATTCAGGGATCGATCTATTATGTAGATCATTCCTATGCATAATAATGTCTATTTCCGAACATAAAAATGCATTAGAATGGTTACAGGTGCGTACAGCTACATATTCGTCACCGAAGATTGACTAACATGAATACAGAGGGATGCACAATGTCTGATGACAATGAAAAAATGCAAGGACTATGGCAGCAGTTTTTCGGTCCAAATCTAGGCTACATCCAAGAGCAGTACGATCTTTACCTTCAAAATGCAGATTCGGTAAGCCCGCAATATCGCGAGCTATTTGCACAATATGGCGCCCCTCCTCGTGTAGAAACTGGGACGAATGCTCAGGCTTCATCTCCTGATCAAGTTCAGGCACGTAGCCTGTCGGCCGCCACTGACACCAATTTACTCAAGAAAGCAATCGCAGCCGGCCAATTGGCTTGGAATATACGTGCTTTCGGCCATCTTGCCGCGGATATCGATCCGCTGGGACTCAGCTTCAAAGCAAGCGCAGAAGTCATCGAACCGGGCACTTATGGATTAACGGAAGCAGACCTAAAACAATTACCTCCCGAATGCGTATGGGAAGATGCTCCTTATCCGCTGAACAATGCTTGGGAAGCAGCCCAGAAGCTGCGTGAAGTGTATACGGGCCCTATCGCTTTCGAATTCGGCCACGTCCACGTGGAAGAAGAACGCAAATGGTTGAACCAACGTGCGGAAGCCGTTATCCCTTCAACTACGTTGCTCACCTCAGAACGCGAAGCTTTGCTTAGAAGACTGCTGGAAGCAGAACAATTCGAAGATTTCCTACAGCGCACTTTCGTCGGACAGAAACGTTTCTCCGCCGAAGGGGTTGAAGCGCTTATTCCGCTTGCGGACGAAATCGTTCATGAGCTCACGAACGACGGCGCGCGTCACATCGCTATCGGGATGGCCCATCGCGGGCGTTTGAACGTGCTTGCTCATGTACTCGGCAAGCCTTACGGCAACATTTTCTCCGAATTCCACCATGCGCCTAACAAGAACCTTAACCCTTCGGAAGGTTCGATTGGCATTAATTATGGCTGGACCGGCGACGTGAAATATCATTTGGGCGCCAATCGTTCCGTTCAATCCGGCGAAACGGCCGAAACGCGAATTACTCTGGCCAACAACCCGAGCCATCTCGAGTATGTAAACCCAGTAGTTGGCGGATACGCTCGCGCGGCTCAAGAAGATCGCAGCAAGCCCGGTTACCCAGTACAAAATCTGGACTTAGCTGCTTCCATCGTTATTCACGGCGATGCGGCTTTCTCCGGTGAAGGCATCGTTGCCGAGACGCTTAACTTCAACAATCTGCGTGGTTACACGAGCGGTGGAACGATTCATATCATCGCCAACAACCGAATCGGCTTCACGACCGAAAGCCATGATTCCCGTTCCACGCATTATGCCAGCGACTTGGCCAAAGGATTTGAAATTCCGATCATTCACGTGAACGCGGACGAACCGGAAGCCGTTATCGCAGCGGCGCGCATGGCGAGCGAATACCGTACGTTATTCAAGAAGGACTTCCTGATCGATCTGGTCGGCTATCGCCGTTATGGCCACAACGAGACGGACGATCCGGAAACGACGCAACCGCTCATATACAAAAAAGTAAGAGCCCACTCGACAGTTAGCCGTCTCTATGCGGACAAACTGATTAAAGAAGGCTTCTTATCCGCGGATGCGGCCGAGCAAATCAAGCGCGACGTTCAGAACAAGCTGAAAGCCGCTTACGATCAAGTCAAAGGACAAGAGCACAAAGACTCCGTCTTTCAAGCTCGTCCGACGGAGTACGATCCGGCCGAGTCCAAACCGGCAACATCCGTTCCGATGGATAAGCTTCGCAGCATCAACAAAAACTTGCTCAAGTGGCCGGAAACGTTCAAAGTGTACGGCAAACTGCAGCGCATTCTCGAACGTCGCGCGGATTCGCTTAACGACGGAGAGAAAGTCGACTGGAGTCACGCCGAGACGCTTGCATTCGCTACGATTCTTGCGGATGGCACTCCGATGAGACTTAGCGGACAAGACGTGGAAAGAGCAACCTTCGCTCACCGGAATTTAGTGCTTCACGATTCCGAAACGGGCGAAACGTTCTGCCCTCTTCATGAGCTGCCGGAAGCGAATGCTTCTTTCGCCATTCATAACAGCCCGCTCTCCGAAGCTGGCGTACTCGGCTTGGAGTATGGCTATAACGTATACGCTCCTGAGACGATGGTCATCTGGGAAGCACAATTCGGTGACTTCATGAATGCCGCTCAAGTCATCATCGATCAATTTATATCTGCCGGCCAATCCAAATGGTCGCAGCGTTCCGGTTTGGTTATGCTGTTACCGCACGGATATGAAGGCCAAGGACCTGAGCACTCCAGCGCAAGAATGGAGCGGTTCCTGCAGCTGTCCGGCGAAGAAAACTGGACTGTCGCTTACCTGTCCAGCGCGGCGCAATATTTCCACTTACTTCGCCGTCAAGCGTCCGTCATTAACACGAAAGACGCTAAGCCGCTCATCGTAATGGCGCCTAAGAGCATGATTCGTAATCCTTACGTGGCATCGCCGGCAGCCTTGCTAAGCGAAGGTTCGTTCCAGACCGTAGTCGAACAGCCAGGTCTTGGACAAAATCCTGCCCGCGTGGAAAGACTTGTTTTGTGCACCGGTAAAGTGGCGATAGACTTGGCGGAAGAGCTCGACAAATCTGCCGATGTTAACCGCGACTGGCTGCATATTGCACGCGTAGAACAGCTTTACCCGTTCCCGAAACATGAAATCAAAGCGATCATTGACCGCTATCCTAATCTCACTGAAGTTCTATGGGTACAGGAAGAGCCGAAAAACATGGGCGCATGGAGTTATATGGAGCCGCGCATTCGCGCGCTCGTCGAAACATCGAAAACGGCGGTCGGATACAACGGACGTCCTAAACGTTCTAGCCCTGCGAGCGGATATCAGCAGATTCATACCTTCGAGCAGCAGTTCATTATCAATCAAGCTTTGCTTCAGAAAAAGAAATCGGCAGTTAAATCCGGGAGGTAACAGCAATGCATGACATTATAGTACCAGCAATGGGTGAGTCCATTACGGAAGGAACGATTTCGAAATGGATCGTCAAAGTCGGAGACAGCGTCAAACAGGGCGACCTCTTATTGGAACTGGAAACGGACAAAGTAAACCTGGAAATTAGCGCCGAGCAAGATGGCGTCGTCGCGGAAATTCTCGCGAACGAAGGTGATAACGTTAAGATCGGCGAATCCGTCGGCAGAATCGGTGCTGCTGGTCAAGCCGCTGCTCCTGCTGCAGCTCCTGCGGTTAGTGCACCTGCTGCACCTGCTGCTCCTGCTCCGGTTGCCGCTCCTGCCCAACCATCTGCTGTAGCTGCTTCCAGCAACGATAGCGCGTCTACGCTTGCGACTCCTGCAGCCCGTAAGCTCGCCCGGGAAAAAGGAATCGATCTGAACACATTGCCTGCGCGCGATCCAATCGGCCGCATCCATGCTAACGATGTCGCTTCCGCCGGAACGGTTGCTCCAAGCGCTCCTGCTGCACAAGCAGCGCCTAAAGCTCCGGCAGTCGACAAGCCGACTTCCAATTCGAATAAACCGGAAGAGCGCAAACGGATGTCCCGTCGTCGTCTGACGATCGCGAAACGGTTAGTCGAAGCGCAACAAACGGCGGCTATGCTTACGACTTTCAACGAAGTCGACATGTCGGCCATTCTCGAAGTTCGTAAACGTCGCAAAGATTCCTTCAAAGAAAAACACGACGTCGGTCTGGGTTTCATGTCCTTCTTCACCAAAGCGGTTGTCGGCGCGTTGAAGGCATTCCCTCATCTGAACGCTGAAATTAACGGCGAAGATATCATCGTCAAAAAATATTACGACATCGGCATCGCGGTTTCTGCCAAAGAAGGTTTGGTCGTTCCAGTCCTTCGCGAAGCGGATCGTCTTGGCTTCGCCGAAATCGAACGCACGATCGTTCAATTGGCCGGCAAAGCCCGCAACAACACGCTGGAATTGTCCGAGCTTCAAGGCGGAACGTTCACGATCACGAACGGCGGCGTATTCGGTTCCTTGCTGTCGACTCCTATCCTGAACGCGCCTCAAGTCGGTATCCTCGGCATGCACAAGATCCAACTTCGCCCGGTCGCTATCGACGCCGAGCGCATGGAGAACCGTCCGATGATGTACATCGCCCTTTCCTACGACCACAGAATCGTAGACGGAGCGGAAGCCGTGCAATTCCTCGTCAAAATCAAGGAAATGCTCGAAGATCCGGAAACTCTTCTTCTTGAAGGTTGATCGCACAATGATTCAAACCTCTTCGCCTCTGGCGGAGAGGTTTTTTTTCGTTTACCGGCTGATTGCGACATGGAGGTTAATCTTATTTTAGTGAAAAGAACTATAATCTCCACTAAGACTCGTTAGAGTACGACAATTAACCCCGTACTGGGGCGTTCCTGCCCATAGAAGGTTAGAGAGCTCCACTATTTTGTGGGCATTCGGGCATTCGGGCATTCGGGCATTCGGGCATTCGGGCATTCGGGCACTCGGGCACTCGGGCATCTGAACAAGTAATGGATTTCTACAGTTATTTACGTGCTGAATAGCTGGAAATGAGAAATAGCTGGAAAAATACAGTTATTTGGAACAAGTTGGGCTATAGTTTTCGAGTTTGTTGTGAATTAAATGTATTAATCCATTTATTTAAATTAATACCCCTCGATTCATAAAATTAAATGGATATTTCCAGTTATTATGCGGGGTGCGGGGTGCGGGGTGCTCAAATAAACAAAAAAATGGTGAAGAGAGAAAGAATCTCGCTCCACCATCCATTCAAGTTATTATAGCCGTTTGCGTTTATACAACAGGATGAAAAGTCCGGCTAAGAGGAGAACGGCCAATGAGATTGCCGTAGTGGCGGCCGCTTTGTAGCTGCCTTGCGTTTGCGTCCCCGTTACGCCTCCCATTCCACCCATGCCTGGCATTCCCCCGCCTTGGCCTCGGTCAAAACCGCCGCCTTGTCCACCCGGGAAGCCTCCGCCAAATCCTCCACCAAATTGACCGTCAGGTGGTGTTTGTCCGTCATGCGCTTGTCCGTTCGGCGCTTGGCCATTTGCATCATTCGGTGCTTGTCCATTCTGTGCCTGTCCATTCTGTGTTTGGCCGTTCTGAGCTTGACCATTCGTATCATTCTGTACTTGACCATTCGTGTCATTCTGCTGAGCTTGCCCATTCTGCGATTGGTTATTTTGTTCGTTTCCGATCCCTTCTCCTGCAGCAGTCGCAACTTTGTAGTCAACAGCCGCCAGCGTTACGCCGCCCTGCGATTGAGTGCTTAGTGCCGCCATATTTCCCAATGAGGCAATCGGAACGTTACCCTCACTCAGCTGCGACTGATCTCCGCCTTGTTGGGTCTGCCCTCCGCCTTGCTGCGATTGGTCTCCACCTTGTTGAGTCTGCCCACCGTTTTGCTGCGTTTGTCCAGCACCATTACGGTCAAATCCGCCTCTGCCGCCACCCATGCCGCCCATGCCACCGCCGCTGCCGCTGCCGTCGCCTGACGAAGCGATCGAGCCGTCCAGTTGCCCAGCGACATTTTCGACCCGGCTAGCCGTGAACGATATCAACTGCGGGACCGCGCTTTCGTACTGTTCATACGTATAGAAAGGACGCGGGTCTTGTTTGACGTACGGCGAGATGAGCTCCTTAATCTCATTCACCCTTGCCGCGAAAGTATCGTCCGCCAAGTATCCGTCGATCATTTGTTGGATAATCTCGTGGTACTTCGTCTTGTAGGCCTCAACCGCCAGCAGCTTCGAGATCAGAGGCCGTTCCGCTACAGCGCCCTGCGTCGGTTCGTCGATCATGACCTGCGAACTGCTTCCCATACCGCCGAACGACATATTGTAATCCCATGGAAGAACGGAGAATACCCCTTCGTCTTCATATAAATAATAATTTTGCTTATTAGAGCCAAGGTAGCTGTCCATATTCACCGTGACTGCATTCAACGCGATATACTTGAGCGATTCTTCAACGTCCAGAACCTTCTCGTAATAGGAACCGTTATTCAATTCGTCCAGCATGTCCACCAAGATGTCGTCGTTCGAAGACTTCGACTTCTGCGTCAAAGCTCCATACGATTCAATATTATCGTCCTGCCATAACAAGTCGCCGCCATTGGAGTTGTTCCCTCCCGTAGTACCAGCCGCTCCGCCTCCGAAGTTCGGACCTCCTCCTCCCATTCCGAATTCTGCTTTGTACAGAGCACCGTACGAATTCCCGAAATGGCGTTCCAAATACGCGTCGCCAATCTGTTCGATGGCCAGATAGAAACCCCATAGCTTTCCATTCACGTACACGTTGACGTAGGAATACTCCGGTGTCGGAAGGCCCATCGTCTTTGCGAGCTCATAAGTGAGAAACTCTCTCATATAAGTCGCATCGCTGTAATTGTTATTCAGGTTGATTTTGCTTATCCCCATCATCGTCTGACTGGAAATATATTCGTCGAAGCTAAGCTTAAAGCTATACCGATCCGAATCGGATGATACGACGCTGCGCAACGATAAATTTCCTTTCGTCCGAATCCCGATATTGTCCATCTTGATCCCATTGTACTCGACCGACGCCATCTTCATCTCTTCCGTCGACGCATTGTCCAGCATGTCCTGAAAATCGTCTTCGTCGATCGTGATTTTCACATCTACCACTTTATCCTTAGGAAACACTTTTTGCTCCAGTTGATCCGTCGATTCCGTTAGGGAAGCCGCTTCGGTCACTGCTCCTTCGTCAGACGCGCTCATATCCCAGATCAAGCTACTGGCTAGTACGATAGCAAAGAAACTGACAAGGAGAGGAAGTAATTTGCGCGATCTCATACACTCGCCTCCTGTCATTGAGATACATAATCGCCGCTATAACTAATGAGAACAGCGCTTTTGACACCGCTCATCTCCGTAATTTGGTTCACGAACCGGGTTTCTTGCCCCTTTAATCGTACCTCTACCGTCATTTCGATATTATCGCTCGTTACCGTCTTTTGCTTCACGTTATATCTTTTGACCGACGTATTCAGTTGTTTCACGATGGCTTGTTCGCTTTCATCTCCGTCGCAATTGACGACCATTAGATAGGGCGTTTCGAACGAGGCATTCTTAACGAACACGAACAGAACCAATCCCACGATCACCGAACCGATAATGGCCAATGAGAAAAATCCCGCGCCCGTGACGATCCCTGCTGCAGCCGCCCAGAACAAGAAAATCAGATCGGTCGGATCTTTGATCGGCGTCCGAAAACGAACGATACTGAGCGCGCCGACCATACCGAGAGACAGCACGAGGTTCGAGTTGATCGCGATAATGACCATGGAAGTAATTAACGTCATCCCGATCAGCGAAACGTTAAAGCTCTTAGAATAAAGAATGCCGCTGAAAATGCGCTTGTACAGGACATAGATAAACAATCCGACGAAAAAAGAAATCAATAGCGTAATGATAATTTTGGAAATGTCGATGTCGGTCGAAAAATTTTCCAATACCGATTTTTTGATCACGTCCGTAAACGTTGTCTTCGCCTCTGCCGCCGTTGCCGTATTCGTATCCATAATTATTGGTCCTCCCAGGAATTGAATTTAATGAATTTTCTGCATATCACGTATTTCGAGTTCGATTGTCTGACCAGCCCTCCGGTCTGAATGGCGGTTCGCACGTATTCCGGCAAATACTCGTCGAATTTCACTTCGAACACGGTAATGTCGTCGTCGAACGCGTTAATCATGGAGAGGGCGGGATCGAAAATATCGACCCGGTTCAGTCCGGTCTTAAGCTGTTTGTCGAAAGTGATCCGGACATTGCCCGCGCCGCACACATAAGCTTCCCGCACGTAGTCCACGATGACCTTCGGCCTTAACAGCTTGTTTTTCATCTGGTCGTACATTTCCGCAAGCAACGACTTGGAAGGATCGTTCAGAAATTCGTAGTCGCCAGCCAAGATGGAGTCATAATTATCTCGCGTCAACGGTTCCTTCACCTTCGTGATGTAGTCGTTGAACTTGATTTTTTTCTCCAGATGAATGACTTTGTCGGAACGATTATAGATTCTGATCCGGTATTTCTCGCGATCCCGAACTCCGGCTAGCTTCTCGTGCAGCGCCTTGTTGTCGATATCGTCGAAGTACAGGCTTCTGATATGGTAATCCCCCGAAGGGCCAGCATACTTGTCCAACCGCAGCAGATTTCTGAGCTGGCGTTTCATGACTTGATATTGGTATGGGTTCATGTAGTACTTAAGCTCGTGTCGGTACTTCAGGTCTGTTCTCATTGTTTTGCACCTCGTTTCTCGTGTTCGCCTCAAGTAAAACTTTACATTGCGTTAATGATTGTCTGCTTAATATTAAATGAAGCGAAGCTGAAGCAGGGCTGAATGTTTACTGAAAGTGAAGCGGCAATCCACGCCAAAAAAGACCGTCGCAACGTTCGCGACGGTCTTTCGGATCAGCGTATCATCCGTATTTTAGTTCATTTGCTATGGGTAGCAGCATCTCTATTTTTCAAGCCAGACTAACCATTCACAAGCAAAGCAGCTCCAATAGCTCCGGCATCCTTACCCAGAAGCGGAGAAGCATACTTCACGCCCGTCGCCATCGTACCGATCGCGCGATCGGCGATCGCTTGGTGCATCGGTTCGAACAACGGCGCGCCGATGCTTGCCGCTCCTCCGCCGATGATCACCAATTCGGGATTCGTGGAATGGATGATGCTGACCATCCCTGCTCCTAATGCTTGCCCCGCTTCTTTAAGAATGCGGAGGGACAAAGCATCCCCCTCTCTCGCAGCTTCGGCGACATGTCGGGAGTTAATCGGAGCTCCGGCAGCTTTGTCCTTCAGCAGCGAAGCTTCCTCGGGCAATTCCGCGGCAAGCTGCCCCGCCCGCCGTCCGATCGAGGTTCCGGAAGCGTATAGCTCCAAGCATCCTACATTACCGCACAAACATTTGGAACCGTTCCAATCGATCGTAATATGGCCCAATTCGCCGGCGCTTGAATCTCTTCCGCGGATTAACTTTCCACCGCTGATGATTCCAGCCCCGATTCCCGTAGATACGGTGATGTAGACGCAATCCTGCGTCCCGCGTCCCGCTCCGACCGCCCATTCTCCATAAGCCGCGGCGTTCGCATCATTTTCCAAGTTAACGGGAACTCCGAATGCTTGCGCGAGCTCCTTGCCGAGCGGAACGTTCGTCCATCCTAAGTTCGATGCGTAAGCTACGACACCCTCGTCCGCCTTAAGAGTTCCTGCGGTCGCTACGCCAATGCTGGCTAACTCGGCCGACTCGATTTTATTTAGACAATCATGAATTAAATCGATCATTCGTTGAATAACGGCATGGGAGCCCTCTTGCGCGTCGGTGCTTACTTCCGATTTCGTCAGAAGAGCCCCGTCTCCATCCAATAGAACGGCAAGGATCTTCGTGCCTCCTAGATCGATCCCTGCATATACCTTGTTGCTCATTGCTGTTCCTCCGCACTCTCATGATATCGGCATGCTTGCCGTCTTGACCCAATCTCTGGCTTCCATAGCCGGGAGAGGTTTGCTTAATAAGTATCCTTGTACGCAATCGCATTCGTACTTCTTCAAGTAATCCAATTGCGCATAGGTTTCCACGCCTTCCGCTACCACTTTCATCCCCAATCCCTTAGCCATACGGATAATAAGGCCGGTTAGGGGCTGATCCTCCAGGTTATCCGGGATTTGATCGATGAAGCTCTTGTCGATCTTAAGCGTAGTAATCGGAAGCTTCATGAGATGGCTGAGCGACGAGAAGCCTCTTCCGAAGTCATCCAAAGCGATATTCACGCCATGCTCCCTTAGCCGAGACAACTTATCCGCGATCTGATCGAGAGACTCAATGACCATCGACTCCGTCACTTCCAGCTCCAAGCAACGCGGATCGAGACCCGTTTCCTGCAAAATATCCATCACCCGCTCGACGAAGCGATGCCCGAACAACTGAACGACCGATACGTTCACGGAAACGGTTGGCTTATGCGGGCATGTCTCATGAACGGTCTGAATATATTCGCAAGCCGTACGGAGAACCCACTCCCCGATCGGAACGATCAATTGCGTCTCTTCGGCAATCTTAATGAACTGATCCGGACGGACGTGCCCGAGCTCCGGACTGTTCCAACGAATTAAGGCTTCAAGCCCTTCAGCCTGCGAGCTTCCGAGATGAATTTGAGGCTGATAGTGCAGCTCGAACTCTCCGTTCTCTAACGCGTGGCGCAGCAGCCGCTCCATTTCCGCCCGATGCTGAACCGGAACGCTAAGCGAGAAATCATAGAAAGCGAAGCTGTTTTTCCCTTGCCGCTTCACATGGTAGAGGGCGATATCCGCATTTTTCAACAGTTGGTCCAGCGTGCGGCCATGCGATGGAAAATGCGAGATGCCAATGCTTCCCGTCATATGCATCCATTGCTCGCCAACCGCGAACGGGCTATCGAACAAGCTTAGAAGCTGCTCGACCCTTGTCTGAAGCCGGTCTTTAGGCACGCGGGTCACGACAACCCATTCGTCGCCCCCTAGACGGTATAGCTGTTCCGAAGGCAATAAACCATTGACTATCCTTGTCGAGATTTCCCGGAGCAGACGATCTCCGAAAGCGTGTCCGAGCGTATCGTTGACATACTTGAAGTCATCCAGATCCACATAGAATAAAGAGGCATCCTTAAGCAACGTTAAGTTCTCATACAGGGCTAGACGATTCGGCAAACCCGTTAACTGATCGCGGTAGGCGATTTTGCGAAGCTCCTCCCGGTTGTTCAGCAATTCCGTATATTGGTTATGAAGCTTGCGCTCCGCCACTCGCATCCTTAAGGTTGTCCGATAGATTAAATATAACAATAGGAGGGCGGTCATGACAATGTAGGACCAGCCCTTGATCATGCTAAACCGAGCATACATCTCTTTGTCGGAGACGATAGCATTCAGCACCTGATCAGAAAACAAAATCCATAACGCTCCACAGATCAAATAGAGAAGAGCTATTCGTAGCGAAGCCGACAGTGGCGACTGTACTTTAATAGAGCTCGATCCCTCAATCTCTTGCACCTGTTTAGACATGGTTTGTCCTCCTTGCATTCAAGTGCGTTAGCGTAAACCACTACGGCGACCGTTAGTTACACAATTCTCCATAAAACGAGGAAATTCCTTCATCCGGCTAAAAAGATCTCCAATAGAAAAGCCGAGCTTAACCACCCTCACGGCAATTAAACTCGACTTTTTCAATCCCTGTCGGTTAAGCGAATAATCTCATAAGGAGTAAGCTCGATCGCCGCGTCTGTTTCCGCAAATACTTTTCTCGCTTCCGCTTCCAGATTAGCCAGATCCTCCGGCTTATATCGGGAACTGAAATGCGTGATCAGCAACTTGCGAGCTCCCGCTGATCGAGCAGTTTCTGCTGCCTGCCTAGCGGTAGAATGACCATACTCTTCGGCTTTCTCTGCCAGTTCATGAGCGAACGTCGCTTCGTGAACGAGAAGATCCGCGTCTCTGGCAAGCTCAACGGCATTGTCGCATGGCTTGGTATCCCCGAGCACAACGACCACTCGGCCGGCCAACGGCTCCCCAATGACATCTGCCGAACGGATCGTTCGTCCGTCTTCCAATTCCACGTCCACGCCGGACTTCAGCTTTCCATATACAGGACCAGGAGAGACCCCCATCTCGGCAAGCAACTTTGTATCGAGAGCGCCGGAATGAGGAAGCTCGGTTATTCGGTAGCCGAAACAATCGATTCGATGATCCAATAGAGCTGCTTCTACGATAAAAGCATCGTCCTTGAATATCGTTCCTTCCCCGATCTCGTGAATGTGCAGGGGATATCCGAGATGAGTTCCCGTTATCCGTAACGCCGATTCCGTAAACTCGCGCAAACCCGGAGGTCCGTACAATTCCAACGGATCGGTTCCGCCAAGCGAAGCTCGGCTGCTCAATAAGCCGGGAAGTCCGAATAAATGATCGCCATGCAAATGGGTAATGAACAGCTTCTCCAACCGGCTCAATCGGAACGGCGTTCTCAGCAATTGGTGCTGGGTTCCTTCACCGCAGTCGAACAACCAGAACGTTCCCCTGTTCTGCGGCATGCGAAGCGCGATCGAGGTCACGTTCCTGCCCGCTATTGGCATCCCCGCGCTCGTGCCCAGAAACCAAATTTCCATCCCGACACCTCCTTTCCTAGCTTGTACCTCGCAGGGTCGATTTAACCTTCGGGGTAATCTATTCTAGGAGGAGATTCCCGCGTTTATACGCCTGTGCGTCTCTTTTGGTTATTTTGCACTTTGTGAATCTGGGTCTTCATTTTCTTGCCTTCCGTTGACGAATGGCCTTGCTTGCCGTTGGCATTCTGCTGAGCTTGTTTCTTCCTCTCCAGAATGCGTTTGATTGCGTCTGCTTGACTCGATTTTTTCGGTTGTTCCGCGCCGGCTTCTACCGGATTTGTATCATTATCGCTCATAGGATCACCCCAATTATATGTTCTTGACTATTTTACTACCGACCCCACATTTCGTCCATCTCTTCGATAACCTGCAGGGGATGTTGAAAATTCGAGACAATGCGCCGAAACTTCGAAAAATGAAAACAAAGGAGAGTCCGCTCGCCGGGACTCTCCCTTCTTATCCACAATTAACGGATTCACTGTGCGGTATATCCGCCATCCACGAGGAGACTTGTGCCGGTAATGAAGGACGCGTCTTCGCTGGCGAGGAACAGAACCGCTTTGGCCACCTCTTCCGGTTTCCCGAGACGCCCCATCGGATGAAGGCCCACAAGATGCTCGGTAATCGCTTCATTACGGCCGGCGATAAGCGGAGTATCGATATAACCCGGACAAATCGCGTTCACCCGTATCCCTTTCGTTGCATAGTCGATCCCTAGCGTTTGGGTAAGAAGCTTAACCCCTCCCTTAGCGGCCGCATAAGCGGTTACGTTCGCTTTGCCGACATTGCTATGTATGGAGCCGCAATTGACGATAACGCCTCCTGTTCCTTGAGACAGCATTTGCTGGATCGCGTATTTGTCGCAAAGGAACACGCCAGACAAATTGATATCGATCGTTCTTTGCCAAGCATCCACACTTAATTCGTGCGCCGGACCGTCTTTGGCGATACCCGCATTGGCGAACAAAATATCCAATTTGCCGTATTTGTTCACGGTCTGCTCAACCATGCTCTTGACGTCGTTCTCCTCGACTACGTTTGTCTTCACGAAGAACGTATCCAGACCTTCCCGGTTAAACCGTTCGGCCACTTCCTGACCGCGTTCGGAGAAGTCCGCGATGACAACCTTCGCTCCCTCTTGCGCGAACAGTCGAACGGCTGCTTCCCCGATACCGCTTGCTCCCCCAGTTACTATGGCCACTTTCGATGCGAATCTCATAAGCGATTCCCCATTCCCGACAGATTGTAAACCAACATAGTCATTTGTAAATGGGGGCTCGATTATACTTCCGAGAACGCAACAAGGCGATGTCGCGTTCGAATACGCGCATCGCCTTGCAAATGAAAGATTATTCGATCAGGATTCCTCGTATACGAACGCTTCCGCTACCGCTAACCGTCTTTCGTCAAGCTCATGAGTATTATCGAAATAAAGCACGTTACCCACCGCCAGTCGCCACTTCGGTTCGCGCATCTTTAACGACTTGCTGAACTCGGACCAATGCTCCAGCTTCCAGCGATCAAGTACGGTGTTCCTTCGTTCAATTCGATCCCGGTATATTTCCGCGGCTCCGAGATGAACGACGATAACCTTAACCTCAACTTCTTGCGCGGCATCCCCTATTGACGACAACTCGTCCTCGATCCACTCCGGTTGTTCCGTCTCTTTCGTAAAGGGACCGATCACGAACACGTCCGTTCCGATTGCGACATTCTCTAGCGCTGCATCCATCGTAATCCGGTAGCCTAGGTCTCTGCATAACCTCTTATATTCCGAGGAATCCCGATCATTCGGATCTAATCCGGCTTGCGTCATGAGCGCGATTGCGGCAGGTCTCAGCAACGTATCCATGTCTAATACTGTCGCGCCGCGCTTGCCCGCTAAAGCTTTCGCCAATGTCGTTTTTCCCGCGCCAGCTCCACCTATGACAAATACGAGTTTCGGCATCGCTATACTCTCCCGTCTTTCTTCCCGTTACCAAAATTTTCTCTCATAGACGTAGTCTTCATCGCCATACAGTTTCATTATTCCCTCCGTAATCCCTTCGTTTAGAGGTAACAAATAGCCTTGCTTGCCACCGTCCAGAGCAAACTTAAGTTTCTTTGACTTTCCTTCGCTATACGCGGAGATCTCACAAGAATTTATTCGATGCAGCTTTTTATTGTCATAGATGACAACGCTTAGATAACCATGTGATCTCTTGACCGATATTCCTTCTTCATCCGGTGCGACAACAATCATCATCCCCTCGGCGCCAAGCTCCCCGTTGCGCAATCTTTGAACGGAATACGTACTAGCTTCGCTTTCTCTGACTTCCAGTACGACCGCTTCATATTTGGAACTGATTACGTAATCGGAGATCGAAAGCTTCTTCTCCTTGATATAAGCTTTCAGTTCCTCCTCCGTGATTGGCTTGGCGGAATTATCGTCCCAATCGATCGGTTTCCTCCCCATCCATTCAACCCATTCTTCCTCCGGGTCCAGTTCGCTACGATACTTTTCATCGGTTCCGAGCGCAACGGATTTAGTCTGATTATTCCACTTCACTTCGATCCCCAACGCTTCCGCAACAGGCCTGAGCGGGATCATCGCTTCCTGATCTTGGAGATAAGGAGGGGCTCCCTTCAAATCCCTCGTTGAAGTGATGTCTCTATTGCCATCGACTTGACGGTAACGGTATGTCTCTTCACCGATCGCCATATTAATTTGAGCATTATGATTATAAATAGATATCTCGGAACGTCCTTTAGTTGTTAAATACTGCCCTTGAATCTGCGAATGCTCGAAGATGCGGATCGGAACGAATATCCTTCCATTCTTAACAACCGCTGGAAGTGAATCTTGGAATAGGACTCGTTCGTTGTTGATGGTAACTCTCGTGTCTTTAAGGGTTGGCGATTGGGGCTCTGCCGCGCGAGTTTCCAATGGGTTAGCCAGAACAGCACTCATCATTATTGTTATTAGAAATAAACCTCTCTTCATGTTGTCAGTCCTTTCATCACGATTCGATTGTCTATTTATTCGCTTATTAGACATCGAATCCCTTTTAACGACAAAGTATTAGAACAGCTAGAATGAGTTTATTCAGCTTTCCATTTACGATGAATATCGCAATAGCCAAGCCCATAAGCTTGAGTATCACGCTATTTTATTTATTCTTCATCAAATCTTAATTTAGAATAATTCTAAAATAGTATTGATTATTTGTTGATAGTCGTTATCATTATAAATATATTTACATTTGATCAAAGGAGTGATTGTCCGATGAGTACACCGAATAACAAATTAACGACCAGTTGGGGAGCTCCCGTAGGGGACAACCAAAACTCGATTACGGCAGGCGCACGCGGTCCTACGCTGATTCAAGACGTTCATCTGCTAGAGAAGCTCGCGCATTTTAATAGAGAGCGCGTACCGGAACGGGTCGTTCATGCCAAAGGGGCAGGAGCGCACGGTTACTTCGAGGTCACCAATGACTTATCGCAATATACGAAAGCCAGCTTATTCTCGGAATTAGGCAAACGCACTCCTATGTTTATTCGTTTCTCCACGGTTGCAGGCGAGCTCGGTTCCGCGGATACGGTACGCGACCCGCGCGGATTCGCCGTGAAGTTCTATACCGACGAAGGCAATTATGATCTGGTCGGCAACAATACCCCTGTCTTCTTCATCCGCGACGCGATCAAGTTTCCAGACTTCATTCATACGCAGAAACGCCATCCTCAGACGCATTTGAAAAATCCGAACGCGGTTTGGGATTTCTGGTCCCTCTCCCCCGAATCTCTGCATCAAGTAACGATCCTCATGTCCGATCGGGGCATACCCGCTACGCTGAGACATATGCATGGTTTCGGGAGCCATACGTTCAAATGGGTGAATGCGGACGGTCAAGCGGTATGGGTGAAATACCACTTCAAGACGGAACAAGGCGTTAAGAACCTGGATGTCGACCTCGCGGCCAAGCTTGCGGGGGAAAATCCGGATTATCATACGGAGGAACTGTTCAACGCCATCGCTAACGGGGATTATCCCGCTTGGAGGCTTCATGTGCAGATCATGCCGTTGGAAGACGCGAATACTTACCGCTTTGACCCCTTCGATGTGACGAAAGTATGGTCCCAGAAAGACTATCCGCTCATCGAAGTCGGCCGCATGGTGCTCAACAGGAATCCCGAGAACTATTTTGCCGAAGTCGAGCAAGCGACCTTCTCCCCCGGCTCTTTCGTTCCAGGAATCGAGGCGTCTCCGGACAAAATGCTGCAAGGTCGTCTGTTCGCCTACTCCGACGCCCACCGTTACCGCGTTGGCGCCAATCACAATACGCTGCCTATCAACCGCCCGCAATCGGAAGTGAACACCTATCAACGCGATGGGCAAATGCGCTCCGACAACAACGGAGGCGGTTCGATCTACTACGAGCCGAACAGTTATGGCGGACCGAAGGAATCGGCGGAGCACAAATCGGCTGCATTCGAGGTGTCGGGCGAAGCCGCTAGCGTAGCTTACGACCATCACGATCACTATACCCAGCCGGGAGACTTATATCGCTTGTTAAGCGAAGAAGAACGCGCGCGTCTGGTGGAGACGATCGTAGGCGCGATGAAACCCGTGGAGAAGGACGAAATCAAGCTTCGCCAGATCGCGCACTTCTACAAGGCCGATCCCGAGTATGGCCAACGCATCGCCGAAGGTCTTGGATTAGCGGTTCCTCAGAACGCTTGATGGAACGCTTGATGGAATCAAGAGCATGACGTTAAAGACTTAAGGCTACTGCTCTCCCTCTCTTAATAACGGGGTTTATACAGTTATTTCTGTTCTAATACGAGCTTTCTAATGAAATAACAGGAAATGTACAGTTATTTCATTAGAAGCTCCTGAATGTTCAACACAACTTGCAAAATTAACTGTACTTATACAGGTAATGGCTATTAAGTAACGTTTCCTCGCCAAATAACTGTACTTATACAGTTATTTCTCATCCAAGTTTGAAATTGAGTTCGTCAGCAAGTTAACCTACCTAATAACAAAGCCAGTCGAGCTACCCTCGGCTGGCTTTGCGTTTGCCTATATAGTCTACAACGAAATAAATAAGGAGCAATAGGACGCCTAACTCGATGGCATGATCTGCCACGTTCAGAATCCCGCCCGAGCGAATGATGAAATCCGTTACCTCGCCGTATATAAGACGATCCACGCCGTTACCGATCGCCCCTCCAACAATAAATCCTAAACTACACTCCATCATAACGCCTTTTCTTGTTCCCGACCTCCTATAATACAGGACGCCTATTACAAACATCATAGCAATAACTCCAAACAGTCTTCCATATCCTTGGAACAGGCTGCTAGCCATTCCGCTATTCTCGTAATGCGTGAACCTTATTCCCCACAACGAAATATTTTCTCCGACATCTACGTGAATGCGGACGAGAATTTTGGTCACTTGGTCCACCAGGACTATGAATAGCGCAATTGCGTAAAATAACATGCCGAAACTCCCTCTTCCCTGCCCAATCGCTTATTACGACTCCTCTCACAAGTATAGCTTATAACGGAGTTTAGTATTTTGGTATCTAATGGCATATTGGTGATGATGTGTATTTGACGACGGGTTACTCCAACAGCAAAAAACACCCTCAGAATGAGGGTGTTTTCCGCGAACAAGTTTCCTCTGCGCTAACCTTTCACTGCGCCTAGGCTTAAACCGCCGATAATATACCTCTGAAAGAAAAGAAACACGACTAAGGGCGGCAGTAACGTCATGCTCAGAATGGCGAAGCGGACGTTCCAGTTAATCGTCGATCCGGGATAGATGATCTTCGTATAGATCGCGGCAGCTAGTGGCAGCTTGTCTTCCTGCATAACCAAGCTCGACCAATAGAAGTCGTTCCAAGTCGAAGCGAAACCCAATAAGATTAAAGTAATTAAGATCGGCGCGGACAACGGAATGGCGATATTGAGAAAACATCGAAACTCCGAAGCTCCATCGATTCTCGCCGACTCGAATAGCTCCTTATGGATGCCGTCGAAGAAATTTTTCAACAACAGCAAGAAGAATGCGTTCGCCCCGGCCGGAAGCCAGAAAGCCCAGTAACTGTTTAATACGCCTAGCTCCTTGAGATTCAGGAAGTTCGGAATCAAATACGACGCCGAAGGAATAAGCAAGGTAGACATGAAATACAGCGTGACCCATTTCTTGAACGGGACCCTCAGATGGGATAGGCTGAACGCCGCAAGTCCTAGAAAAGTCAAAGAAAAAAACGTGTTCCCCGCGAAGATGAAGATCGTATTCTTGAAATGCATACCTATCTTGAGATAGGTTAACGATTCCTTATAGTTCCCCCACAACCACTTGCTCGGAAAGAATGGCGCTGGGAATGCGAAAAACTCCTTGGTCGACTTCAAAGAATTCAAGAACGTATTCACGAACGGATATAACATCGAAAGCGAGATCAGTACGATGCACGCAACCATAAAGGCGTACACGACCTTCACGCCGGATTTGCGGAAGTCGTAGCGCGACATGATCGCGCGGTCATGGGCTGCCTTCAAGCTTCGTCGCCTCCCTTGCGGATCTTGATCGTCAAGATCGAGAAGACGACCAAGACGATGAACATGATGACCCCCATCGCGCTAGCCTTCCCAAAATTGAAGTAGGTGAAAGCTTCTCTAGTAGTCAGCAGGAGATACGTTAACGTCGCATTGTCCGGCCCGCCGCCAAACATGAGCAGTTGGGATTGGAATGCTTGCGATGTCGCTATCAGTTGCAGCACGAGCAGGAGCAGGAGCAAGCCTTTCAAGCTGGGAAGCGTGACGTAACGAATACGAGCCCATACGCCCGCTCCGTCTAACTCCGCCGCCTCGTACAAGTCTCTCGGAATGGCGGCCAGGCCGGCAATATAGATCAGGGTCGCGCTTCCGAAATTTTGCCACGTCTCCAAAATAATCAAGGAAAATACGGCATGCTCCTTGCTATAGAAATCGAAGCTAGGCAAACCAATGTAATTCAAGAAAGAATTGATCGGTCCTACCGGATCATAAAACCACTGCCACATTCCATACAGCACGATCGCGGGAATGATGCTGGGCAAGTAACCTACGATTCTGGCCGGCCCCTGAAACCATTTCAACTCGGATACGGCTATCGCCATCGCGATCGGCACCCAGAACCCGAGTAACACCGCTAAGCCCATGTATACGAGCGTATTCTGGATTGCCGTATAGAAATCGGGGTTGCTCAGCACCTCGTTGTAATTTTGCCAACCTACGAAAGAGTTTCCGCTGATGAAATCCACGTTATAGAAGCTATAAGCGACACCCTTGAAAATCGGGACCCACAAAAAGATAAAAAAGATGACGATTTCCGGTATCAGGAAGAGCATCCCCCAGAAATACCAGCGAGTCCGTCTGCGCAAGCCCGGTTTCGCGATCGGAGAATCCAATTGCAGCTCCATGCGTATCACTCCCCATCTATCGATCAGGGTCTATACTGTAATCAGCATAGACCCCTCTCGTTTTCTCCGCTGCTACTCTATTTTTACTTTGTCGAAGGAGCCCTTCTGAAGTTTGGCCGCCGTATCGTCGAGAATTTTCTGCAGATCCAAATCTCCTTTGCTCGTGAACACTTTCTGGATCGCGTTGGCCATCTCTCCATAGTAGGCTTGCGTTTCGTACGTCGCTTCAGGCTTCGATTCCATCAGCTTGCTTAATTCCGGTGAATACTTGTAGACGTTGTCATGCTTCGCCAAGATCTCCTCGTACTTCTTGCCATAATCGGAGCTGTCGTTCCAGTAGTTGATGAGCTGCGGAACGTATACTTGATTTTTGGCTTTCTGCGAAGTAATTTGCGCGTCGATCGAATCCAAGTACGCATCGGTGAAATATTCGTCGACGACGAAATCGAATGCGGCTTTCTGCTGTTCCTTCGTAGCCAATCCATTGATGACTTTATAATTGCCTCCGGCTACTCCGACATGCTTGCCGCCCTTCGTCATGGACGGGATCGGATACAACAGCACGTCGTCTTTATTAATGCCGCCTTGGTTAATCGCACCGTCTAGGGCATTTCCGCTTCCGCACATGACCATAGCACCGCGCCCTTGGTTGAACAGAGTTAATGCGTCCCCATAGCCTAATGCCCAGTTTTTCGGAATGACGTTCGCGTCTTTCAGGTTCTTGTAGAATTTCAGTGCATTAAGTCCCGCTTCCGAGTTGAAGGCTGCCGTTACTTTGCCGTCCGCTACGGTCTGAACTTCGCCGCCCGCCGAGTAGAGGAAGTTCGTCCAGTTCCATCCTGCTTCCGTACCTTTGCCCATCGGAATGAAACCCGCAATGCCCTTAGCCGGATCGTTGACCGCTTTCGCCGCCTCGATCAGTTCATCCCACGTCCAATCGAGCGGAGGCAACGGAACCCCTTTCTGTTCGAACAGCTTCTTGTTAATCGTGATCGTCATTCCGTAAGCGTCGATCGGAATGCCGTACGTTTTGCCTTCGATGATGTACGGCGCCAGAGCGAACTCGTTCAAATCTTTAGCATAAGGCCAATTGGCTAGATTATCGGTCAAATCGATAATCCACTTCTTGCTCGACAATAGCTTGCCTTCGGTCGCCCAAGTCGTGAATTCCGTTTGCGCGCTGTTGGAAGCCATCTTGATCGCGATTTCCGTATTTTCATACTTCCAGTATTTAGGCGTAATCGTGACATTCGGATTTTTGGCTTCGAACCGTTTGATCTTGGCATTCAACGTCGCGTTTTCCTCCGTTTTGTCTGCAGCGAACGCATATGCGATAATGCTGACCGGATCAGCGTTCGCCGGAGAAGGCGATGCTTCCTTCGAGCTTTCCACCGCAGGCGCCGACGTTGACTCTTTAGGCGACGCTGCGTTCGATGACGACGGACTACTGTTATTGCTGCTTCCGCATCCCGCTATGACGATCACGAGTGCCAGCATGCTCACTAATAAACTCTTTTTCATTTTCAACCCTATCCCCTCTCGGTTTATCGTGTTTACATTTTTATCATAAAACCCCGCTATATCCCACGTCGATGTGCGATATATCGTTTGAGAAGGGATAAATTATGATTGCGCGAATTTTGTATCATTTTTTATTTCCGATGGATTGACGCCGAAATGCTTCTTGAAAATTTTACTGAAGTGCTCCGGGGATTCGTAACCGATCTCGTCGGAAATCTCGTATCTGCGCATATCCGTCGTGAGAAGCAACCGTCTGGCTTCCTCCATTCGCAGCTTCGTCACGTAGTCCCACAGGTTCATGCCTACGATTTTCTTAAACAAGTAACTGAGGTAATTCGGGCTCAAACAGATCGACTCCGCGATTTCCTGCAGCTTGAGTCCCTTCTGGCGGTAACTCCCGTCGATATACTGAATCGCACTATGAATAAAAGAGTTGTTATCCTCGATGATCTGCTTCGTAACGGGAATGCCGCCGGCGGAAGGCAGCTCGTCGTGCCTGCCGAAATCCCCGATGTAAAACACATTATGGTCGCTATGCACGCCGCTCCAGCGAATCGCCTCGTTCGCTTCCTTGAACAGCGCCACCCAGCTGGAAATGCCCTCCTGAATACGGCTAATTCCGACTATGTTTCTCGTATGAATGAACTTCAGCAGGTTGTTATGCAGCAATTGGGCAATCATCGTCTGTTCGTTCAACCTTGTCGGACTGGCCATCTCCTCTTGGCTAAACTGCAGAACGACAGCGATCGAATGGGTTCCACAATAGAAGACGAGGCTGTCCCAACGACTCAACGTCTCCTCCACGACATTCAGCGCCGCGTATCTTAGCAAGTTACGATCGCGGAAGGAGCGAATTTCTGCCTCGAACAGGCCTGCTTTCGATAAATCCAACTCAATCGCGAGAATGCAGTAATAAGGGCCTTCGAATCGGCAGCCTAAGTAGGCGAACACTTCATCGACCTCGTCTTCCGCAACCCCTTCCGACACGAGCTCGTTCAGAATATGATTGCGACCCGATGCCATGTCCTCGAAGACGAATTTCTGATTAAACGTCGCATCGGTCAACGTACGCTGCTGCGTTTCCCGTTCCGTCAGGAACGATTGGACCGCCCGTACGAGTTCCGCGGGAATGACCGGCTTCACGATGTATTCCTTCACGCCAAACCGTAGCGCTTTCTGCGCATATTCGAACTCTCCGTGCGCCGACAAAACGATGATGGGCACCATCGGATTTTCCGTGAATATCGTTTCGATCAGCTCGATCCCGCTCATCAAGTCCATCTGAATGTCGGTAATGATCAGATCGATTTTCTCCAAGCGGATATAATCGAGCGCTTCGAATCCGTTATTGGCAATAAACACTTCCGTAATACCGATTCCAGCGTTCGTCAATACGGTTGCGACGCCCGTGCAGATCATCGGTTCATCATCCACGACCAGAACGTGATACATATGAGTTCCCCCTGCCTTCCGTTACTCGTTAGAATGATCTTCCGTTGTCGCCGGTAAAATCATGAGGACTCTTGTTCCGCCCCCCGGCCGCTGCTCGAAGCTTAAGCCGTAGCTATCCCCGAAATGCAGCTTGATCCTTTTGTTAACGTTCAGAATGCCGAAGCCTTCCCGGGTATGGGTTCCATTCGCGATAGCGTTCAATTTGGCGATATCCGCCGTCTTGAACCCGTTATCCTCGATTGCTATCCACACTTCTCGCTCCCTGGCTTTAATCGATATCCACAGCTGACCCTCGTTGTCCATTTTGCGGATTCCGTGAATAATCGCATTCTCGACGAGCGGTTGAAGGACGACTTTCGGAATGAGATACGGCTTAGCTTCGTCGTCTATGTCCCAATGTGTCGTGAAAACATAGTTATTCCGCTTCAGTTGCAATCGCAAATAGGCTTCAATATGGTTAAGCTCTTCCGCGATCGGAATAAGGGTTTTCCCCCGGCTTAACCCGATGCGCATCAACAACGAGAGGTCTCTTATCATCTCGGCCGATTCCGCGTTGCCCTCGATCGTCGTTCTCCAGAAGATCGATTCGAGCGTGTTATACAGCAAATGCGGATTAATCTGAGAATGCAGAATGGTCAGTTCTGCTTCCTTGTGCTTAAGCTCCAAATCGTATTTATCGTGTATCGTCTGATTAAGCCGCTTGGTCATCTCGATGAACGCGTTATTGAGCAATCCGATTTCGTCCCGTCGGTTTACCTTATAATCGTTCGTGAGGGGTCTTCCGGGCTCAAACGAACGGCTCAGCCTGGCCAGCCTGGATAGCGGACTCAGAATATGCCTGAAAAAGTAAATGCTCGCGATCAGCAGAACGCAGAAATAGACGATCATCAAATAATTGACGAGTTGCCTCATCGATTCGTGCTCGCCGATGATCGAACTAATCGGAATCTTAAAGAGAAGCTTGGTATCGCTATTCCAGCTCTTGTGAATCGCGTACAAATAAGATTCGCTCCCAGTGCGATCGATGTATACGCCTTCAGAGGAACGGAATATATGCTGCGGAAGTCTGAAAATGGAGCCGATGTCGAGGCCGGAAGTGTTCGCCAGCACTTCGTTCGCTTGATTCAAGAGGACGATTTGCCCGTCCTTCGGAATCTTGAGCGACTCCAGGTCCTTCTGGAGCAACGCATCCAAGCCCGTCATCACGATGACGCCGCTCGGCGTTCCGTCGTCTAGATCGTTGTTCATGCTACGGATATAGGCAGCGGTCTTGATGCCTTTCCGATTATCCCCCAGTTGGTTCATAATCCGAATAATACCTGTTCCCCTTGCGTTAATCGCGTATTGGAACCAACTGCTCGAAGAAGTATCGCATGCGAAAAACACCCCGTTCAGCTTAACGTCGGAAGGAGGTGCAAAAGGATAATCATCCGCAATGGCCGGGATGAATACCGCAAAGTTAATAGCGTTCTTGGAGTAGCTAGTAAGCAGCTTATCCAGCAGGAGATATTTCTGCAGCCGGTCATACTCGTTAAGCTCGGTCGTATCGAACATCAATTGCGTTTCCGGCGTGAACATCAGCTTCTCCGTCGTCCCGTCGACGGACATAATGTCCCGATCCAAGGTCAAATGGCTCGTCTTGACCAATTCAAACAGAGTATCGCCCATCTGGTCTTCAGTAATCTCCGCTACCTTCACAGAGACGATCCAGTAGGCAAGCAAGATCGGGATTACGATAAGGAAAATAATGAACACGATCAACTTCTGAATCAAATTCATTCTCGTTAGCCATCTCAACATGATCGAATCATCCATCCTACATCCGTATTGTCAAACTTAAACGGCATCGCCGGTTTCAAGCCGGCAATAGTCGTTCGTATGGTGCATTCAGATGGCCTCTACACCCTATCATAGGAGTATCAAGTGCCGGGCACGATGTTAGATATTATGAATAAGCGGTGTTTTGTTACGATTCAGCGCTGTAATGAAGAGTTCGGGGTAACTAGTTGTATTTCCTACATCTAATCACAAAAATTGTAACGATATCCGGTAAATAAAGGCTCTCGACAAGCACACAAAGCAAAAAAGCTCCACCCACTTTCAATAAGGGGCGAAGCTGTCCGGCGCAGCTGCGGCTTTCCATTGCTTACCCGTTCTTCTGGGCGTACAAGAAATCCTTAACGGCATTGTTTCTTAGGAGCAGAAGGCATGAAGCAACGGAATAGGCCATCTGGATAACGATCAATATAACAAGTCCGCTCGTCATATAAGATGAATCATAACCTCCCGTAAGCATGTAAAAGTGAATGATCACGCTTAACGCCGCGCCTATCGCAAACAGGTAACGGATCCACGTCACCCCCGCAACTAATGCGATGGATAACGCGATCTGGATGATGAGGGAGAATAGATTAAATTCAACGAACGAAGAGACAATCGTACTGACGACATTAAGGCCGGCGATCGTAAATACGATAATTTTACCCATCGTATACTGCCTTTTCGACCGCTTTAGGTAGCGCTCGTATTCCAGTTCCCGCTCCTCTTTCGTCTCGCTGTCGTATTTCCCGAAGTTAGGCGTAATATCCCGCTTTGGAAGCGGCAAGTTCGCGGAGATACTCTTCAATCTTCCGGCAAGCATGTCTACGCCGTTCAATCGGTTCAGCTCTATTTGAGCTAGTGCCCGAAGAATTTCCGATTTCGCTTGCACGTCCGCGCTCACGTTTAGTTTATAAGCCCCTACCACATCGGCAATCGTTTCCGGAGACTGTTTCATTTTTTTGATCTCCTCGATAGAGAAAAACAACTTGCGCAGGTCGGCGATCGTAGTCAGTTCGGCTATGTCCCTTTCCGAGTAATCGCGGTACTCCCTACCGTTCATTAGGCTCATCTGAGGATCGATCAGCTTCTCCTCGACATAGAACCGAATCGTCCTTTCCGTAAGTCCCGTGCGGGTGCAAACCTCTTTCATTTTCATGTTGAGCATCCCCTCCTGATCCAACCTTACTTTCTTACGTAACGTAAGTGTCAACCTTATGAAGGTAAAAAGGTTACTCGAATGCCCCGTATTCCTCTTCGTTCGCAACACTCTGAATGTCGTCGGCACTAATACTGATATAACGGTATCCGTCGGCCGAACTTTTGCGTAATGCCTTTTCTTTCATATACTTCGGACTCCCCTCGCCGGAATCCTCGTCGTAGATCAGAATAATGCCGTCCGTTTTCCTTAAGAGAAGCTCATCACGTGCGGTGAACTGCCATGGTCCGTTGTAAGGCTGCTTACTAACGGTACCGAGATAGTCAACGCCTTTCAATAACCGTTGGTAATACTCTTTTTTATCTTCCTTCCAATTCTCGTCCGGGTTGCTGAAAGCGGTAATGATCGATAATTTCAAATCGGGAAATCGTTCCTTGAGCTCGATGACGACTTCGCATGCCCACAAATCTACGCCGTACTGCCCTGGAGTAATAACCCATTCCAGCCCTTCCTCTATTAAAGGAATAAGCCTAGCCGTTATCGCTTTCTTAATGTAGGTAATGCCCTTGTGCTTCTGATCGAAAATTCCCAGCTCATTGGCTCGATAACCAGTGATCAATACGTTTTTCATATTTATGATGAAGCTCCTCGCCTATTCATTGCTAATGAATTCTCAACTTATCCCCTTATATTAGCAGATTGGGCGCCCTCCCATAATAGATAACAAAAAGAACCATCTGCCTGAGATGGTCCTTCTTTTCCGGTCGATTATTTGCGCAAAATAGTCATCGAGCTAAGATTAGACGACTCGTTGGATGCGTAGAAATAAACACCTGTGTCTCCATAATGATAATCATAATAATATTCGCCAAGCATTTCATCGACCCCTTGCGATTCCGGCTCGCCCATCGCCTTAACGACATCTTTGAAAGTAAGATTCTGCAAATGGTCTTGGTAAATGAGCAAAGAGAATAAGGAATCTTCCGACTCGATCGCCGCGGAGAAGCAGAAGGCAATATCCGTTGCTTGCTCGAATTGATAGAAATCTCCGCCTTCGTAATAGAAATTGCCCGTTTGTTTACCAAGAATGGAGGAAACCTCCGTTTTTTTCATCCCAAGAGAGACGTTAAGCCCGGGTATGTTCCCTTTAATAATTTGCTTTGGAAACTCCTCGTCGAGCACAAGCATTTTCGGTTTCTCGCCCTTTATGACCGCTTGTCCGTTCATAGAATTAACATTCAATTGCATCGGAACAAACTTGCCGCTCTTAAAAGCATAATTTACTTCCACTTCAGCTATGAAATCCGAATAATGCAAAGGCCCAAAGACTGTAAACGACTCTTTCAGCGCATAAGTATCATCGCTCGTTCTCACTGCAACCCGCACAAAAGATTTCCATCCGATGCTACGGCTTTCCTGCGCCTTTTGTTCTGCCGTCAAATCTATGTATAGGTATTGCTCCAATAAATCCGAAGAGATCAGTAAGCGGTCTCCCGAAGCCACTGTCGTCGCAATATCGAACAATACAGTTTCTTGATTAAACAAATTCACCAACTGTCCTTGCTGATAAGAGATCAACGTGTCGAACGACCCTCCCGCCGAACCGCCTAGTCCGACAGCCGCTTTAACATCGGCTATTCCGTCTCCCGTGAAATCTCCTACGATGAGCTTGCTTGGTAAACCTGTCATAATGTCCGAATCTCCGCGTTCATATACGATCGTCTTGGTTCGCGGATTAAACACGAACAAATCGATATTCTCGTATTCGCCATTTTCCCCTAAAGAAGTGGGATTACCCTGCAGTATGATGATTTCGGGTTTCTTGTCTCCATCGACGTCCGCAATGACGCTATCGACGAGCTCTTTCCCTCCATGCCATCTCGATGCTTCGAATTTCTTCAGATAAGCATCTTTCAGGGGCGCAAGAAATATGTTGCCCGCGTTAGTGGATTCCAGCCCTAACTCTAATACCTGTTCTGCCTTCTCGGGCTGCTGTTGAAGCTTGTATAGCTCGGACAGGACAACATAGCCGTCAGCATTCGTAGCATCTTCGACGACTACCTCATTCGCGAGCTTAAGAGCCTTGTCCACTTTCTGCTCGCTGGCATATTCCTTAGCTTTATCCAGTTTCTCCTGAGTTGTAAGCTCGCGGCCGCAACCAGACAATAAGAGCGCTAACAGCCCTATTCCAAGCAAAATATACCTAACTTTCTTATACATGTGTCAATTGCCTCCGATGACTTTGGTTTGCTTCGATTATACAGAGTGTAAATATGGAGGGGACAGTTATAATTTTCCAGAAAACTCGCATCCGAACTCCACATGTGACATCGGTGACCTAGAGAGGTAAGATAAAAAGATATCCGGGACACTGCCCGATCAGACTTCTACAATCGGAGGAGAGCATCATGCGTTTCATAAGCAACCAGAACATGACAGACCCGTCGCTCAACCTGGCATTAGAGGAATACGTACTGCGTTCTCTGCCGGATGATGACGATTATTTGTTGTTTTACATCAACGAGCCCTCGATCATTATCGGCAAAAACCAGAACACGGTAGAGGAAATTAACGCGGATTACGTGGAGCAGAACGGAATTCACGTCGTTCGAAGGCTCTCGGGGGGCGGTGCCGTCTACCACGATCTCGGCAACTTGAACTTCAGTTTCATCATGAAGGATGACGGCCAATCGTTCCATAACTTCAAGAAATTTACCGAGCCGGTCGTTCAAGCGCTTCGCAAGCTAGGAGTGGAAGCCGAATTGACGGGACGTAACGATCTGCAAGTCGGCGAACGTAAAATATCGGGCAACGCGCAATTCTCCACGCGGGGTAAAATGTTCAGCCACGGTACGCTCTTATTCGATTCGGAGATGGATAACGTCGTCTCCGCGTTAAAAGCGAATGCCGAGAAATACGTCTCCAAAGCGACCAAGTCTATCCGTAGCAGAGTCGCGAACATTTCGGAATTTCTTGCGGAGCCGATGACGATCGAGCAATTCAAACAAAGCTTGCTCACCTCGCTATTCGAGGGGCAGCAAAATGTTCCTAATTACGATTTAAGCGAGCAAGATTGGGTGAACGTACGCAAACTTGCGGACGAGCGTTACCGAAGCTGGGAATGGAACTACGGACGTTCACCGGCGTTTAACGTTCGCCAGACCAAACGGATCGAGGGCGCCGGAACGTTCGATGTCCGTTTGCTAGTCGAAGACGGTATCATTGCAAGCGCGACGATCTACGGCGACTTCTTCGGGAGGGGCGATATTGGCGAGTTGGCCGATAAGTTTGTAGGCGCTCGTTATGAAGCCAATTCTCTTCGCGCGCTGCTGGACGGAAATGACCTAACTTACTATTGCGGTCCGGTCACCAACGAACAATGGCTGGAGCTAATGCTATAAAGAACGGATCGACGACAAAAAAACCTAGCTCAGCGCCGGAATGAAATGATCCGGCGCAAAGCTAGGCGCATCTATCGACGATTTCGTACAAACCCGCTTACTTTGCCCTCATTCGATTGTTTCTTGGATTGTGCTCGACTTCCGCTAACCCCAACTCTTCCATTAATGGGGGGATATACATCCCGAAGCGTCCGCGAAAACCTTTCTTTAAGCCATACCACCCTCCTACCGGATTATCCGGCGAACGTCCCCATGCTTCAACCGTTCCGTCTTTGGCGGGCTTCTGTTCATCCGCGCTGCCAAGCTCCATCCAGTCTCCATGTTCCTGAAGCATTTGCTGCAGGTCGGCCAGACAACGATAGTCATAATGCAGAACGGTTTTGCCTACGGTGCAAACCAATATATCTCGGCCGTCCTTAACGTCTTTATACATCTCATATTCCGAAGATTGAGGCGGGGTTTTCAATTTCCATGGATTTTCTTTCGTTCCGTAATCGGCTGTCATATCCATTCCTCCTATTTGTTTGCTTTATAACGACCCAAAAACAATTACGCCTTCGTGCATTACGGCCTTCCTAATCGCCCTTCTGGCCACCGCTTCCGCCGAGCAACTCGCATCGACGAATACGACAGACGCCGCGTCGCCCACCGCAGGCCACGCCCTTTTCCCATCATCGCTCAGAGGCATCAATCCCCCCGTAATAAATCCAAGCGCGCGCGACAAGGTATATTCATCCGAATAGCGATATAGCTCCGCTAGACGCCCGGCTTTCTCCAAGTTGTCCCCGTTCCCGAACGGCGACCAGTGGTCGGTCAAGCTGTCCGTTCCTAGTTCTACCTTCACGCCTTTGCTATGCAGTAACGGAATCGGCATCATCGAACGCCCGATCGGCACGGTTGACGCGATAGAAATACCGGCTTCGGCGAACCGTTCGGCAAGCTTTTCCGCTTCCTGGGAAGCTGCGCTGGCAAATCCGAACGCATGGCTAACCGTAACCCTTCCTTGCCAACCTGCTTCTATCGTCAAATCCGCCAGCCGATTCATCGTTGCGATGCCCGAAGCTCCCTGTTCGTGAAGGTGCATATCGATCGGTGCGTTCGTCTCGACGGCAAGGTTCATCATCGCCTGCAAAGAACGCTCCATATCCCCGTCGACGGCCGTCGGATCAAGCCCGCCAACATGCGTGGCACCCATGCTCATGGCTTGTCTGACTAAATCCGTGGATTGCGAGTACAGAAGGCCGTGCTGCGGGAAGGCGACGATCTCATGACTAAGCTTGCCTTGATAGGACTCCAACGCATTCATGGCGACTTCTAGCCCTTTCAAGCCGCTTGTCGGTTCAATATTCACGTGTCCGCGAACGAAAGTCGAACCCATTTTAAGCATCAATTCCAAGATTTTCTCCGCTCTACCGACCGCGGTCGGCAGAAGACGCGGAATCAGCTCCTTCTCTTCCTCGATCCGATCGAAAATGCTGCCGGCAGGATTAACCGCCTTCCAGGGGCCGCCATAGTAAGTCTTGTCCAGATGAATATGCATATCTCTGAAAGAGGGCAACAGTAGAAGCCCTTTGGCATCCATTCGAGTAAGCCTATCTTCCGATGGAATCGCTTCGAACGTAATCTCCGCTATTTTCCCGTTCTCCACTCGGAGATTAGCCAATCGGGTTTCCGTTTCCGTCACTCTACCGTTCTCATAACGAAATCCGGTTTCCAGATTTACCTGTTGCAGCCAATAAGATGTTAAGTTCATAGGAGTATCGCTTTTTCTTGTTGTCATTTTTTAAGAGAATCGCTTGTTATGAATTTGTTTGTACACTTCTCCGATCATTTCATTCTTCGTGGACGGCAAGATCAGAATACACGCGCAAATCTGCCTGTACAGTTCCGCTTTAATTTTCCCGTCCAACAGAAGTTGATCCAATAACGGAAGCCGAAACTGTTCGATCGGCAAATAAGCGATAAGCTGAGTATTTCCATGTCCGGCATTCAACAAAACGCGGATTCCGCTTAACTGCGGATAAATCATTGAACCGAATTCCTCCGCTGCCAGGAATTGTTCCTTCTTAGCCTGCATAATGTCCGGTTGGTTCGTAGGCAGAGAAACCGTATAGACCATTCTATCGAAGGAAAATTTTACGTCTTCCAGCTTATAACCCAATCGCAGCATTTTTTTCGATGATGAGAGGTTTAAGATTAACTTATATCCCGCTTTGCTGAAAAATAAACCAATCAAGAAAAGACCGAGCAAGCAACCGGACGCTATCATCGAGTTCAAGGCCTTATCGCTCCTTCCTCGTGAACGATTACGCGGTTTTTACCGTTGCGCTTCGCTTCATAGAGAGCCGAATCCGCCAAATCCTGCAATTGCTGAACGCTCATCCCCGCTCTGTAGAAAGCTACTCCGATGCAAATCGTCAGCTTTCCTGAAGGCTGTGCCTCTCTGTTATGAAAGGGATGCTGCTCTACGGCAGAACGAATTTTCTCGGCGATGGCCAACGTCGCTTCCTGAGTTGCGCCCGGCAATAGCGCCACGAATTCTTCCCCTCCGAACCGACATGGAAAATGCGGGCCGGAAACCGTATTCGCTATGATCTTCGCTACTCCGATTAAGGTATTGTTGCCCTCGAGATGTCCGTTCGTATCGTTGTAATGCTTGAAGAAATCGATATCCGCGATCATTAACGAGAGCGGCGAATCGTTTCTTTCAGATTGTTGGGCAAGCTCTTGCAGCTTATCTTGATAAAAGCGTTGATTATAGAGGCCCGTTAGCCCATCGGTAATCGACATTCGCTGCGAACGCTCGTACAACCTGGAGTTCTCGATCGCCACGGAAGCCTGCGCCGCCAACGGAACGATGCTATCGATTTCTTCCATCTCCAGCGGCTGATGATTGACGTTATTGTCTACGACGATAACGCCGACCATATTGCCCTGATTAAGCATCGGAACGATCGCGAAAGACGTCATCTGGAACGTCTCCGCCAATTGGCGCTGAACGGTGTCCGACCAATCCAGCTCGCGAACGATGATCGGCTTTTTCTCCGTTAATGCTTGATGAAAGATATGATTCCCGGAGTTCAAAGGGATTTCAATATCGCGGAGCAACTTGATCAGGTCGATATCGCGGAATTGTGCATCCTCCATCAAGGCGATGAAATCTCCTAAATTCATTCTCCTGCTGACGACATTATTCCAAGTCGATATCCCTTGTTCCTTAGTCATCGATCCGATTCCTACCGCGCCTTGAAGATTTGAACCCTTGTCATCGACCAGGAACAGAAGAGCTCGGTTGAATCCTAAACCATATCCTGCAGTAATCGCCGTCAGAATAATATGAAGCAGCTTGCCTACCTCCATTGTACTCTGAATCGCGATACTGATTTCTTTAAGAATGGAAAGATGTCTGGATTGTTTGTACAGCTGCATCAGCCATACTCCATCAGACGCCAGCTTCCTTTGTTTCTGCTGGTGGAACAGCAAGCCGGAAACTCCGGCAAATACGAGCACGGCCATCGGGTACACGCCTAACCCGCCTTTTACGTAAGTTAACGCTGCCATGAGAATTACCGAAGCGAGTGCTCCGTACATGGAGAAGCTATAGGAAACCAACAGCACGAAGAGTCCATATAAAATAACTTCAAGTTCACCAAAACCACTCTGAGAGATCGCCTCTACCATCGCGAACAAAACCAAGCAAAGCAAAAGCCTGTTCCAGAACGGCGATAAGTAAAAACGGACTAACGATCCTGCCAGCACGATCAAGAATGTAATTGCAAACTCAAGCGGGATCATAGTTAAACTCCTCTCCAGCATATCGAAAATATACTATTCGACATATTACGAGCATTTCCTGTGCAAAAACGAAAAAGACCATCCCCGTCATCTTAACCGGCGGATGGTCCAATGGTTGCTTTATATTTAGTTACACCATGACTTTGCAAATGTCGTTCGTGAATTCCACCGGATCGCCGATCGGCAAACCTTCGATGAGCAACGCTTGATTGTACAGCAAGCTCGTATACAGGTTAAGCTTCTCTTGGTCTTTCGCGTGAGCGTCCTTCAACGATTGGAATACCGCGTGGTTGACGTTGATCTCGAGCACCTTGTCGGCTTTGACGTTCGGATTGTTCGGCATCGCGTTCAAGATTTTCTCCATCTCGATCGTCACTTCGCCTTCCGTGGTCAGGCAGACAGGATGGCTCTTCAATCTCTTCGAAGCCCTCACGTTCTTCACCTTGCCGGACAGGAACTGCTGCATCGATTCGAATAGCTCCTTGTTGTCGTTAGCTTCCGCCTCGGATTCCTTATCCTTCTCGTCCGCCTCGATTCCCAGATCCCCGCTCGAGACCGATTTGAATTCCTTGTCCTTGTAGGACATGATCATCTTGATCGCGAATTCGTCGATGTCGTCCGTGAAGTACAAAATTTCGTACCCCTTGTCGGATACCATCTCCGTCTGCGGAAGCTTCTCGATTCTTTCGATCGATTCGCCGGACGCGTAGTAGATGAACTTCTGATCTTCAGGCATTCTTGCGACGTACTCGTCCAAAGTAACAACTTTCTTCTCCTTAGAGGAGTAGAACATCAACAAATCTTGAAGGACGTCTTTGTGCATGCCGTAATCGTTGTAGACTCCGAATTTCAGCTGTCTTCCGAACGATTGGTAGAATTTCTCGTACTTCTCCCGCTCATCCTTCAAGAGGCTTTGCAGTTGGCTTTTGATTTTGTTCTGGATGTTCTTCGCGATCAGCTTCAATTGGCGATCATGCTGCAACATCTCCCGCGAGATGTTAAGGGACAAGTCTTCCGAATCGACCATCCCTTTCACGAAGCCGAAATAATCCGGAAGCAGATCCGAGCACTTATCCATGATCAATACGCCGTTGGAATAGAGCTCGAGACCTTTCTCGAACTCCTTCGTGTAATAATCGAAAGGCGTGCTCTCAGGGATATAAAGAATAGCTTGGTATCTTACCGCTCCGTCTACGCTGAGATGGATATGCTTTAGCGGCTTGTCGAACCCGTAGCGCTTCTCGGCGTAGAAGTTCTCATAATCCGCATCCGTGAGCTCGTTTTTATTTTTACGCCAGATCGGAACCATGCTATTGACCGTTTGCTCTTCGGAATAATCCTCGAATTCGTTCTCTTCGCCTTCCTTAGGCCGTTTGCCCGTCACGTCCATCTTGATCGGGTAGCGAATGAAGTCGGAATATTTCTTGATGATAGCCTTTAACCGGAACTCTTCCAAAAACTCGTCGTACTGATCTTCTTCGGTATTGTCTTTGATCTTCAGGACGATCTCCGTCCCTACGGAATCCTTGTTCGCCTCCACGATCGTGTAACCTTCCGCGCCCGTAGATTCCCATTTGAACGCCTCGTCACTGCCGAGCGCCTTACTCGTTACGGTAATGACATCCGCCACCATGAATGCCGAATAGAAGCCAACTCCGAATTGGCCAATGATATTGTGGCCGTCCTGGGCTTCATTCTCCTTCTTGAAGGCCAGCGAACCGCTCTTCGCGATAACTCCGAGGTTGTTCTCCAGGTCTTCCTTCGTCATCCCGATTCCGGTATCGGCAATCGTTAGCGTTCTGTTCACCTTGTCGGCGGTAACTTTAATGTAATAGTCCTCTTTGTTAAATACTAAATTTTCGTCGGTTAACGCCTTGTAATAAATCTTATCTACTGCGTCGCTTGCGTTGGAAATGAGTTCCCGCAGGAAGATTTCCCGCTGCGTGTAGATGGAGTTAATCATCATTTCCAGCAATCGCTTGGACTCTGCTTTGAATTGCTTTTTAGCCATTGAAATGGATCTCCTTTCAATATACAACCTATAGAGAATCTGATCGTTTTCGTTGGTTAGCACTCTTGCTCAATGAGTGCCAATACTTATTTTTTATCATTACTCGATTTTAATGTCAATGGCTCCGATCGTTTTTGGATTTAAAATAGAAGCGAGGAGCCCAAGGCTTTCCCCAGGCTCCCCGTTACTTTCTCTCCTCAGTACTGCAGCAGCAGCGATACGTTCTGCCAGCCCGCGCCTACGGTCCAGAACACAAGATAATCGCCCCTGGCGATCTTGCCTTCCTTCAACGCTTCATACAACGCCACGAACGGACTGTTCGTAGCCGTATAGCCGTATCTGTCACCAATGTAAGGAACCTTGTCGGCGTCGATCCCTAGTCGTTCGGATACAAGCTTCAAATTGCCGATCGAGAATTGGGAGAACAAGAAGCTTCCGATCTCCTCTTTTGCTAAGCCGTTGCGTTCCAATAAAATCCGAACCGTGTCTACCGCCGAATCCACGCATACGGAATCGTCGAACGGCATGAATTTGATCTGCGCATCCTTGGCCGTGTACTCCTCACGATAGAGATTGGACAACCCCTGGGCGGGGAATAGCGAGTTATTAATGACCGAAGTATCCGTTTGATACACGGAATCGATGAATCCCCGGGTATCGGACGCTCTCTCCAAAATTACGGCCACCGCTGAATCCGCGAAGTTTGAATGGTACACCGGCTCGTTCGGACTATGAACCGAGATCGAATCGGCGCCCACCACCAACGCTCGCTCGATGCGCGGATTCCCAAGCATGTAGCGGCTTGCTTGCTCGACAGCGACGAGCATTCCCGCGCAGTTCGCGTTAATATCGAAGCAGACCGTGTTCAGATCCCCGCCCAGTGCGTTATGTAGCTTCAGAGCATTGCTCGGGAGCAAATATTCGGGCGTCTGAGACGTGAAAATAATAAGGTCAATATCCCTTCCCGTCAGTCCGGAGCTTCGCAACACGTTATTGGAAGCTTCGATCGACATCGTCAGCGAGTTCTCGCCCGAGTCTTCGATCACATATCTCTTGTCCCGGCCCAACGCCTTAAGCAGTCCGGTGACGTCCGTGCCTTGCTTCCGAAATCGTTCGATATAATAATCGTTCGCCACTTCGTTAGCTGGATGATAAATCCCGATATCGCGAATTCGAACCGCTCCCATAGTCTTCCTCCCTCCTTTATGCTCCAACGATTAAACTTCCACTATTTCTAGATTGTTCAGTTGAACCGCGCGTCCGACGCGAGACAATTGCATTTTAAGAATCGGATTTTTGGCAATGCGAAGAACGATTTTCTTGAAGCCATCCCTTTTGTACAGTTGGAAACAGCCTTCCAGAATCGGTAACGTATCAGGGGAGGAGACGTTCAGCTGCGTGCAGTCGATTTCAATGTCGTAATCCGGAACGGAGATCGAAGCGATGCTCTTCTGATAAGCCTCTATCGACTTCATTCCATCCTCGGTCGAGAACGTTCCTTCGACTTGCGCCTTAAATACTTTGTTTGCTTGATCCAATTGAATGTTAAAGCTTCCCATAATTAATTCCTCCATTTAGTCGCGAATTTTATTAATGCTCCTATAACCTGTTACTTCATAAGCGCCTTCAAACGATCCAATATCGGAGCCGGCTCGCTGCCGTCCGTGTTGACCTCGATAATGCAAGGTCCATCCAGCTCCTTGACGAACGCAGGAATGTTTCGAACGTCCTCCATACGATCGACGGACATCGCGCGTATGCCGGCCACGCTCATCATTTCCGCGATCGAGATTCTTTCCTGCTTGTAGTCGGGTATCGTCCGGTTGTAGAGAAACTTCTGCCCCCTCACTACGTAAGACAGCATCGCATTATTGATAATGAAGTACACGACCGGAATCCGGTATTCCTTAGCCGTCAAAATATCCATGCCGTTCATGAAGAAGCAGCCATCCCCTGCGAATACCGCCACCGGACGGCTCGGATCGGCAGCGTATAGCCCCGCTCCTCCGGCGATCGCGGATCCCATCGCGCCGTAATCCAGATTGATCTCGAAATCTCCGCCCCGCGGCACTTCGAGATACTTCAGTACAAAGTTCGTAAACTCCCCGATATCGCAAACATATCGCGTATCGGACGGCATAGCCGATTTGAGCCGTTCCAAAAACAACCGCAGCGATAGACCGGTATGATTCCGCTCATAAGGCTCATTCAATGCCATACTCCGACGATAAATCGCCTTAGAGGAGCTGCGGCTGTTCTGAATCAAATAGGGCAGCACCTCCTTTAAATCTCCCTGGACGGATACATCCGTTTTGAACACTTTGCCGAGCTCTTGCGGGTCGCGATCGACGTGAATGACGGTTCTACCCGCAACGAGCACTTCATTAAAGTTGCAGGTTGAGGCTTCCCCCAAGCTTGTCCCCAGAACGAGAATGCATGACGGTCGACTTGAATTCACGTATTCGCTAGCCGCATCGGTACTGGAAAATCCATAGTTTCCTAGATTCAACGCAAAGTCGGCTGGAACGACACCTTTGCCCGCCGGGGTCGTAATGATCGGCCATTGAAGCCGTTCGCTTAGCTGCATGATCTCTGAGGAAAACCCTCTTCCTCCGCGACCAACCATAATCAACCCGTCGGAGCTTCTGTTCAGCAACTCCGAAGCCCGTTCCAGACGCTCTCTCGCCGGGATGACCGCTTGAATCTCCGCAAGATTAAGGGGCTCAGGTAAGGAACCGTGAACTTCGCCCCGCTGCACGTCGATCGGGATCGACAAGTATACCGGACCGCAAGGCGGCGTCATGGCGATTCGGATCGCTTTGACCAACTCGTTTATCACGTCGGCCTCATCCATCACCGTAACGCTGTATTTGGTCACCGGCTTAACCATTTGCTCGCCGTCAAGCTCCTGTATAGCCCCCTTGCCCATCTGCCACCGGTTAATGTAACCCGCAATAATAAGCATTGGAGCTTTGGCACGCTTCGCGTCCGCAATCCCGTTCATCATGTTACCGACGCCGACGGCACCCGCTCCCACGCAAACCGACAGCTTGCCCGACGTACTGGAATATCTGGCTGCCATGTACGCGGCTCCGGCTTCGTTCTTCGTAATGATCGGCTTGATGTCGACATCGATCAATGAATCGTATATCGGACCGATTATTCCTGCGGGTATTCCGAATAGGTATTCCACTTCATTGGCCTTCAAAACTTTCAAAATCGCCTCTGCCATCTTCATGCGAATACCTTCCTCTCTCCTCCTATATCCCTAGAAAATGTCTATATATTGTTCGACCAACCGTTCCGCATTCGCGATTTCTTGCTCGCTAAACTCATGGAGCTGTCCGATAGAGGCCACGACCACGATTCCCTCTACGGTTGCACCCTTCAAAACGGGAATAATTAATAAGCTGTCGATACCGAATAGAAAAAACTCCTCCGACGAGCGACTATCGTTTTTGACATCCTGAATGGCCATCGCGCGAGGTTCCCGAACCAAGTCGGCAAGCAGAATATCATGAGCGATATATACCGGGCTTTGCGCATGAACGCTTTTCCAACGCTCAATGCCTAGAGCATCGGTGTTGGTCTTTAATACCGGATTAATGCGGCCGTCCGCAACCCGGTGATAAGCAATATCTAACACACCTGTTGCCTCGCTCAAGAGCGCGAACAGATGGTTTAACCTTTCCGAGTTCATCATCTACCTCCTCTATCTCTCAAATAAGCTGATCTGATCTTTAAGCTGCTTAGCTTGTTCCTGTAACTTGCGGGCCGAATGTAGCGACTCTTCCATCGCCCCAAGCTGCTCCTCCGTACACGTCGCGATTTCCTTCGTTCCGGCCAGCGCGGTTTCCGTAATCGTCGCAGTTTCCCTCACCGAGCTCAGAATTTGATCGGCGCTGGAGCTTATCTCTTCGGTGACGCCGGATACTTCCTGCACCTTGAAAGACACCTGCTCCGTCAGTTGTACGATCTGGTTAAAGGACTGTCCCGCCCCCGTTACCAATCGCGTACCGGATTCAACCTCAATCATGACCTGGTTCATCGCTTCCATCGACAAGCGGGAGCCATTTCGAATATCCGCTACCGTCTTGGCGATATCCTTCGCGGAAGATGAGGATTGATCGGCCAGTTTACGAATCTCGTCCGCCACGACGGCAAAGCCTCGTCCGTACTCGCCAGCCCGGGCCGCCTCGATCGCGGCGTTCAACGATAACAAGTTAATCTGGCTTGCGATCTCCGCCATGATTACGGTTACGCGGTCGATATCCTCCGTGCGCTGGTTCATTTGCCCGACCGCATCCGATGAAACGAGGGCCGTTTCGTGGATCGTCATCATCTGGGCAATCGCATGGTCGACCGATTGATTACCGTCGCTTGCGCGTTGGGCTACTTCTGCCGTTTCGTGCGCCAGTCCCTGGGAAGATTCGGCGATATGCTCCATTCCCTTGCTGACTTCCTCTAGCATCAGCATGTTAACCCTAGCGCTCTCGGCGATCGACTCGCTCCCTGAAGCAATCTGCCGAATGGATTCGGAAATCCCCACGACCATGTCCGTGCAAAACTCCGTATTGCTTGCCAGCGAGGAAGACGTGCCCGCCACGGAATCGGTCAGCTCCGAAATGCGCCCGAATACCTCTCGTATGTTGGCCGTATTGGGAATCGAGCCAACCTCAAGCGGGTAACCGCCATCCGACGGCGACTTTCCGATCTCGATGAACCGGCACAGACGATCCGCGAGCAGATAAGAACAAACGACACCGACAATCCCGAACAATACGGCGATTCCGGCGCTTTTCCATAACGCATTCGTTTGGACAAACAGGATAATGCCGTATGCGAGTGACAATGCCGCAACGAATAGCGCCATCGACATCGCCAGTTTCTCAGCAACCCTGTCCCTTAAGCGGAATAATCTCAATTTCCTTCTCCTCCAACGAAATCCGATTCGGTCATTCTCGAATATTCACTCGTTTATTTCATCCTCAACCGCCCCCTTTGTCTTCTCTGATTGTCCAGACCGTGCACAGAGCCATAAATGGCAACAAAAAAAGGACTTTCTGCTTAGAAAGTCCTTGCTGCCAATGGATGGAAACCTAAATCAATAAGATTGGCAGCCCGGCGATCATAGCAGATGCTTTAGACCCGTGGCTTTGCGTCCCAGTCTTTCGGCTGGTTTGCGATTTACACCTTATAGAATTTATGTCTGATTTACTATCCTCTGTAATGAATATACTAATTTGTTTTCAGGAAATAATCTAGCAAATTTCGATATATAATTGTATTTTTTCTCATTTTTTATAGAAAATAATCGAAAGCGCTATCATTTTGTAGGTCATTCGACTCATGCTCCAAGCGTATTCAAATCATCTGATCCAATACTGTGCACTCGCGGATTAATGAAAACTCTGTACGAATGTACTGCCAGTACTTATGACCTCACATATACTATAAGCGTACAAAATCAAATCACATGAAACAGGGGGTGGATCAAATGAGTTGCCCTGTTGCTGGAGCAGGATACGGCCATCCTACTGGCGGAGCGCAAGCGGCTGCATTCGTTCTTGTTCTTTTCATTTTGCTGGTCATTATCTTAAAAGCTGGTTGGTGTTAATGTGTTAGCGCAATAACCCGCTACTTCGCTTGACGGAGTTAGCGGGTTTTTCACATGCCGCGTCGTTCACTGCTTAGATCTCTTCGAATTCACACAACCCTATACACAACCCTATAATTTTGTCGATTTACTTGCTACAGAGTCGCGCCTTAGAGACCTAAGTATTAACCCGCTTATTAGGAATAATTATCAAGTTTTACGGAAAAATACCTTTTATCCGGAATGAACCCAGAACGACAAGCAAAGGAATCTAGGAGGAACCGAAAATGGCGAACGATCACGATAACACATTAACCAATCGGCAAGGTCACCCGGTTACGAATAACCAGAACCTGAGAACGGTCGGCAACCGCGGCCCTGCAACGTTGGAAAACTACGATTTTATCGAGAAGATCAGCCACTTCGATCGCGAACGCGTCCCAGAGCGCGTCGTCCATGCCCGTGGCGCCGGAGCGCACGGTTATTTCGAAGCTTATGGCACCGCAGGCAACGATCCCGTATCCAAGTATACTCGCGCTAAACTCTTTCAAGAAAAGGGGAAGCAGACGCCGGTATTCGTAAGGTTCTCTTCGGTTATCCATGGCGGCCATTCCCCGGAAACGCTTCGCGATCCCCGCGGATTTGCCGTTAAATTTTACACGGAAGACGGAAACTGGGATTTGGTCGGCAATAATTTGAAAATATTTTTCATTCGCGACGCGATCAAATTCCCCGACATGATTCATGCATTTAAGCCGGATCCTATCACGAATATTCAAGATGGAGAACGATTCTTCGACTTCTGCTCCAGCTCTCCAGAATCGTTCCATATGGTTACGTTCGTCTATTCACCATGGGGGATCCCGGCCAACTATCGCATGATGCAAGGCTCCGGCGTAAATACATACAAATGGGTGAATAACGAGGGGGAAGCGGTTCTCGTCAAATATCATTGGGAACCTAAGCAAGGGATCAAAAACTTAACGCAGCAAGAAGCAAGCGAGATTCAGGCGATCAACTTCAATCACGCCACGCAGGATCTCTATCAAGCGATTGACCGTGGAGATTACCCGGAATGGGAGCTGCATGTCCAATTGATGAGCGATGACGATCATCCGGAATTGGACTTCGATCCTCTCGACGATACGAAACTGTGGCCGGAAGAGCAATTTCCATGGCTGCCTGTCGGTAAAATGGTTCTTAACCGCAATCCGGTCGATTATTTTACGGAAGTGGAACAAGCGGCGTTCGGAACCGGCGTATTGGTCGATGGTTTGGATTTCTCCGATGACAAGATGCTTCAAGGCCGAACGTTCTCCTACTCCGATACGCAGCGACACCGGGTAGGGGCGAACTATTTGCAATTGCCGATCAATGCCCCGAAAAAAAGAGTCGCGACGAATCAGAGCGGCGGGCAAATGCAAGTTCGGCTCGATCGCGCGCCGGGTCAAAATCCTCATATCAACTATGAACCGTCGATATTAGGCGGTCTGCATGAGGCTAAGCAAACGGGCAAGGAGTATACGCCTTTAATTGAAGGAAAACTCGTACGCGAGTCGATCGACCGACAAAGCAATACCAAACAAGCCGGCGATACGTATCGTCAGTTCGAGGAATGGGAGAGAGCCGAGCTGATCTCCAATCTAGTCAACGATCTTGCTCGGTGCGACAATAGGATTCAAGATCGAATGGTCGCTCTCGCGGCCGAAGCGGACGAGGAATACGGCCGTCGCTTGAGAGAGGGTTTAGCCAACGCCTCACAAGGCGGATCCAGCCGGAAACCTCTAGGCAACCGCGGCGGCGACCAAGCGCCTGACTTAGCCGTACAGAAAGGGCATGACGCTGAACCTTATTAACGGATTCGCAACAGGACGAGAACGCAATAACCTCCAAAGCGGATTATCATTCGCTTTGGAGGTTATTTGTTAGTCCCTACCTTTTTCAATTCATACTTGTCCCTATTCTACCCTACATCTAAGAACAAATCTCTTCGTAAAGCTTGATTGTCGTCTCCGAGGGTTTAATTCGCAGTTCCTCCAGCTTATTCGAGAGCCTCCGATAAACGGACAGAACTTGATCGTTCCTGCCCAAGTGATGATAGCCCTTCATCAACAATCGATAGGCTTCCTCTTCATAGGGAGAATAACCGATCGTTAGTTCAGCCATGGCTACCGCTTTATCGTAATCTTGCAGTTTGAGATAAGCCTCCGTCAACGAGTATCTCCATTGCGCCGCGGATTTATCGCACAGCTCCGTCTCTTGCTCCGCCCATACGTAATCTTCATCTTGCAGGAGCGGTCCTTCATAGATCATCAAAGTTTGTTCAATCTCTTCTAGCACCGTGTTTCCCTGCTTTTTCAAGCTGTTCAATCTCTTCTTATAGTTTTGGGCATCTATTTCCACCCGGTCTGAAACAAGAAAATACCTAGCATTCTCGTACTTCAAAATACTGTCCAAGCCCAACTGCTTCATATGTTTTCTAAGCAGGCTTACGCATGTATGCAAATAGATCTTTGCTTTATGGTAGCTTTCGTCCGGCCACAAGTTTTCGATGATAAGATCGCGATGTGCGCGGTTGCCGTCCTGCAACGCTAAATAAGCGAGCAGCTCCTTTTCTTTGGAAGTCCGCCATTTCATCCCCGGTCCACCGTCGATCCCCGCGAAATATCGGCCGAACAATCGAATGTTTAGCTTGGATGGCCTGGCCTCATCATCGGTCGAAGAGGTTTGTTGTATAACCGCTTCATATTTGACGGATTCCTTTTGTATTCTTGCAATCGTCTTAGAAAGCCTGTCCGCTTCAAGAGGCTTCAGAATGTAATCGATCGCGGCTTGCTCGAAAGCCGCTACCGCGTATTGGTCATAAGCCGTCACGAAAACGATTTGAACGTCGCTGTTATCATTCCTCACGATTTCCGCAAGCTCCACTCCGTTCATTTCCGGCATCTCGATATCAAGGAACAGGACGTCGGGATTAAGCGTCCGCAATTGACGGATGGCATCGAACCCGTTGCTCGAGCGGCCGACAACCTCAACTTCGCCGGTTCGTTGCAGAAAAAGCTCTAAAATAGTAAGAGCGTGCTCTTCGTCATCCACTAAAAAGGCTTTAATCAAATAACTCCCTCCGCTCATTTTACGACGCTTCGTTACGTTCCATCAGCAAACCATCTCGTTCGAGTATAGCTTAACGAACGTTAATGCGCATATATGAAAAGCCCCACCTTGTTCGTTATCATCCGAAGTCAGGTGGGGCCATGAAGAACAAGCTGTCTCAACTAGCTGATGTGAACAATGTTAATGTTTACCGGAGCTTATCATTTCCTTGCCATTATCTATGATCCAACCGTGATCGCGCGACGCTTCCTCTACTTCGCGGAACGCCCAGTTCGTGCTCGACATATCGGAGAACGTCGGCTTCAGATCGCCGAATAACGGTCCCCGGTCGAACAGACGGTTCAATACTTTCACCGCTTCCGCGCGCG
>NZ_JAKRWM010000018.1 GCF_022352055.1 Cohnella mopanensis
TTCTACGTCAACCGTGATTTCTTCGGTTGAGGAGCCTCCTCCTCCGCTGCTTCCGCCGGACGGCACTGCCGCCAGTCTAGTAACCTCGATAAAATAACTCTTCACCGTGCCATTCTCCGCACTCACGACAACTTGGATGACATTAACACCAACATTTAACTGCACTGGATTTACAATCGCTTGACCGTCACGCTTCATGACGACGGAAGATTTCGGGTCACTTGGCAAAGCAATCACGTTCGTCTCCCGGATATCGTTCGATACAGATGCGGTATACTGCGTTGCTTGGGCCGCGAATTCCGGCGACAAGCTTGCATTGGACAAGCCAAGCGAGGCGAGATTCGCATTGGCGGACAATCCGATCGTTACAGTTACGAGGTAGGAGACGGTACTGCCGTCCTCCGCGGTCACCGTATACAGGACCGGGTGCGTGAAGTCCCCCGGTTGTCCGCTACCCGGCGTAACGCTCGTGCCAACGAATGATAGAGTAGGAACAAGTTGCGTTACATCCGTTCCGTACGGCACAGACAAGGTTATCGACTTCGACGTTTCGTCGATGATTCCCGCAACCGCAGGGTTTAACCCTTGAAAAGCGAAGTTTATGATCGCTTTATCCGTGTTTGGTAAGCGTGTAATATACACGAGATAGGACTTCGTCGCCCCGCTTTCCGCCGTTACGACCGCTTCGATCAAGTTGAGGCCGATGTTAAGCGGCATCGGATTCGCGATAATTTGACCGCCGCTCTTCAAGACGACAGAGGCATGCGGATCCGCCGGGACGGCGATCACATTCGTCTCGTAAACGGCGCTGGTGACCGACGCGAAGTACTCCGATTTATCCTCCTCGAAAGTAGGCGACAAGCTTGCGTTCGACAAGCTCAGCGAGGCCAGATTCGCATTATCGGACTGTCCTACCGTTACGGTTACAAGGTAAGTTACGGTACTGCCATCCTCTGCGGTCACCTTGTAGACGACCGGATCGGTGAAATCCACGGACTGTCCGTTAGCCGGCGAAAGGTTTACACCGCTGTGCGAGATCGCGGGAACGAGTTGCGTCACATCCGTTCCGTAAGGTACGGACAAAGCGATTGTCTTCGCCGATTCATTGATCGCTCCCGTTACGACCGGGCTTAAACCTTGTAAATCAAAGCTCACGATCCCTTTAGCCGAGTTCAGCGCGACCGTAAAATTAATCCGGTACGTCTTCTTCGTCGTGCCGTCTTCGGCGGTCACGACGATCGTTGTCGTACCCGGCAAGCTTGAGGCAGCAGTCACGACTGCGTTCGCTTTGCCTGTCGCGTATACCGTCCCGTTCACGGAAGGCACCATTGTCGTTCCATAAGGCAATACGACGTCGTACTCTTCAACAGTAGAACCGAATCCGGCCACGGTTACGCCGTTTACGGTCAAATCCTGCAATCTGGCTTCATCCAGAGTTGTCCAAAGGATTTCTTTCGTTTCCGCGACCCCGTCAACCTGAACGACAATCCGGTATAATCCGGCTGGAAGGCTAGAAGGGATTAGTAACGGAATATTGGCAGCCTGAGACGCAATCGTGTCCGATCCTTCTACTCCCGGTACGGTGTTCCCGAGTTCATCGACCAGCCATGCCGTTACGGACTTAGCATCCGGAACTCCGAACGTACTCACTCGCACGGCAGTCCCGTTAGCGTCCGCTTTCGCGATGGTTTGCTGAACAACTTTGCGGACGCGATGGTTACCGCGATCCGCAATATAGATCGCACCGTCCTGACCGACAGTGATCCCGGTCGGCCCATTAAGCTTAGCGGTTAATGCGGAACCGCCATCTCCGCCGTAACCCGCAGTCCCGCTGCCGGCGACGGTGATGATTTTGCCGAACTGATCAACTCTGCGAACGGCATGATTACCCGTATCGGCGATATAGAGATTATCATGCTTATCGAGCGCTACGTCCCAAGGTTCGTTCAATTCGGCGGTTGTCGCCTTTCCTCCGTCGCCGGAATAGCCTGCCGTCCCTTTGCCTGCTACCGTTGTAATAGCGCCGGTTGCCTTATCGATCTTGCGAACGGCATGGTTGCCTGTATCCGCGATATACACATTGCCTTGGCTGTCGACTGCCACGCCGCGCGGCGAGCTTAACTTTGCGTTCGTTGCTGCCCCCCCGTCCCCCGTATAGTCCGCGGTACCCGTTCCGGCAACCGACGAGATGGTCCAGCTAGGTTCATAAGTTACCTTGCGTACGCGATGGTTGTTCGTATCCGCAATGTAGTAATCTTTATTATTGGTATAAGCAATACCCGTAGGTGAATTTAACATTACGCTAGCATCGTTCGAATAATTGCCGTCTCCTGCGTAACCCGCAGTTCCATTCCCTGCGCCCATGTTATCCAGCCAACTGTACTGGGTCGAGCGAATCCGGTGATTTTGCGTATCGGCTATTAATAAAGAATAGTAAGCTTCATCGACACGAACGGCTAGTCCGCTCGGCTCTTGGAAATTCGAAGTCTTAAGATAAAAATTGTTTTTGTATCCGGAAATTCCCGTTCCCGCAAATACATTCAACAGACCGTATGTCTCTGCATTACCTTGCGAAACTTGCAGGATACGATGATTTAAGCTATCCGAAATAAATAGCGTATTATCGTTCGTCACGGCTACGTCCGTGGGACTATGCAGCCGGGCGGCCGTTCCGGGTCCCCTACCGTAATAATCCCCTCTGCCTTCGCCCGCCAAAGTCACGACGTTACCGTCCGCAGTCATTTTTCTAAGCTTGTTTTGATCGGAAAAGATGAGGTTGCCGCTCGCATCGAATTTCCCGAAATTCGGATATTGCAGATTCGTCGTTAGCGTAGATCCGTCTCCGTTATCGACACCTGAACCAGTTCCTGCTACAACTCCTATTTTCCCCATTGAATCTAGTCGATATATTCTCTTGTTGGAGCTGTCCATAAGATAAATTTCTTGCGTTACGGGATGTATGACTATGTCTTGAATAGAGCCGAGGTGGGTGTTCGTCGCATCGGCTCCATTCGCCGGAGCTCCGTAATTCCCGTTGCCGGCGATCGTCCATATTTTCCCGGCAGTATCCACCTTAACAATCGTATTCGCCGCATGATTGTTAACGTACAAGTTTCCGTTATTGTCCAAAGCGACATTATAGGGATGGTATAATTTGGCGTCCGTGGCATTGATCCCGTTCGGAAGCCACTCCGGATTCCCTTGCGCAGGCGTCAGCCCGTTCCCCGCCACAGTAGTTACATCTCCATTGGTATCGATCTTTCTTACCCGATGGTTGCCGTAATCCGCGACATAAATATTCCCTGCAGCATCCAGAACGATATCCTGAGGGTTGTTAAACAACGCCTGCTCGACTCTCCCGTCCCTATAACCGGCCTCGCCATTGCCGGCGATCACCGTATAAACGCCGGTACTCAAGTCAACCGCCGATATCCGATCGCCATCGGTTTCAGCTATGTACAACTTAGTGCCTTGCAGGAACAACCCTCTTGGATTAGATAGCCGCGCGGCGACAGCCGGACCGTTATGGCCTTCGGGCAGGAAATATCCCTCACCGGAGCCCGCTACCGTCGTCACCCATCCGGAAGAGTCAACCTTGCGAACGCGAAAAGTCGTAAATTCCGCAAAATAGACGTTCCCGGCTGCGTCGATCTCAACGCCTTGAGGACCTGAAAGACGCAATTTAAGCGCTTCCTCCTCATTACCGATATCGCCAGTGCCCGCAACTGTCGAGATCGTATAGTTGCCTTGGCTGCTTGGCGCTGCCTTAGCCTCTTTCCTTGCGGACGTTCCTGCGAAGAAATCAACGAATAGAATACAAAGAACCACAACCCATTTCATGAGTTTAGACTTTCTCATCTGTTTTCCTCCAAAGTTAGCGATAATATGTCACGTTTCGAGTTGATTTTACACATATGCGATTAACAAACTCTTAACAATACCTGCTCACAAAAAGAACTCCGCCCAAGGTAGCTAATCTAGCACAATGGGCGGAGCCTTTAATCGTACTACACTTAGTTCTTAACGCTTTCCACCTCTTTACCGTTCTCTCTTACCCACTGATGATCGCGCGAAGCTTCCTCGACTTCGCGGAACGCCCAGTTCGTGCTCGGCATGTCGGAGAACGTCGGCTTCAGATCGCCGAATAACGGCCCCCGGTCGAACAGACGGTTCAATACTTTCACCGCTTCCGCGCGCGTCAGCGCTTCGTCCGGCCGGAACGTTCCGTTCGCTCCGCCCGTCATAATGCCCGATGCCGCAGCGACTCCGATCTCATCGGCTGCCCAGTGCTTCGCGCTCACGTCTTGGAACGTTACCGCTCCGCCGAGTTTGCCGCATGTATCATAAGCAACTGCGTCCGCCTTGCAAGCGTTCGTTACCCATCTGGATACGATTGCAGCCATCTGAGCACGAGTTACAACTTCCATAGGACGGAATGTACCATCGTTGAATCCGAGGAGTATTCCGTTCGCGCTTGTCGCGTTGATCTCTTGGCTTGCCCAATGCTTGTTCGCCATATCCTTGAAGCTTAATGCTTTCGTGCCTGATGTCGGCAGATTGCGACCCAGCATGGCTGCCATCTCCGCACGGCTCACCGAAGCTTCCGGACGGAATGTTCCGTCCTTGAATCCTTTGATGTAGGCCGTATGTTGCCCTTGATCCTTGCCTTGACCCTGATTCTGCTCTTGCTTCGCGA
>NZ_JAKRWM010000019.1 GCF_022352055.1 Cohnella mopanensis
CGCCTTGCAAGCGTTCGTTACCCATCTGGATACGATTGCAGCCATCTGAGCACGAGTTACAACTTCCGTAGGACGGAATGTACCATCGTTGAATCCGAGGAGTATTCCGTTTGCGCTTGTCGCGTTGATCTCTTGGCTTGCCCAATGCTTGTTCGCCATATCCTTGAAGCTTAACGCTTTCGTGCCTGATGTAGGCAGATTGCGACCCAGCATGGCTGCCATCTCCGCACGGCTCACCGAAGCTTCCGGACGGAA
>NZ_JAKRWM010000002.1 GCF_022352055.1 Cohnella mopanensis
GGACCGCAGGGTCCTGGGAGAGTAGGACGTTGCCAGGCCGGAGAACGAAGAAAACACCCCTAAGGGTGTTTTTTTGTTTCATCGAATGGAATTATTGTGCGCTATGATGTTTAATGCAACGGAAGTTCGCACAACCTATTCCGATTAGAAAAATTTAGATGAATTGAAAAGGAGTTAAACATGCCCAGAAACAGAACCCACAAAAAGCCAACCTTTGCAGACTATCTAAGGAAGTTTATTTTCATTACCGTCGGTGCCATTTTGATGGCCGTAGCTCTCGAAATCTTTTTGGTCCCTAATGAAATCATCGATGGCGGAATTACGGGGATCTCGATTGTGTTGTCGGAAGTAACGACCGTTCCTCTTGGAGTTTTCATTTTCATCATCAACTTGCCCTTCTTATTTATCGGGTATAAGCAGATTGGGAAAACCTTTGCGGTATCGACGCTCTATGGTGTTGCCGTCATGTCGGTAACGACTGCTTTCTTACACCATGTGGAGCCCTTTACGAATGAAAAAATATTGGCGGTTTTGTATGGCGGACTTATTCTGGGCTTAGGGGTAGGGTTGGTCATTCGCTTTGGCGGCGCTCTTGACGGCTCGGAGATCGTAGCGATACTATTGTCCAAGAAGCTGCGTATTCCCGTGGGTCAGATCATTATGTTCATTAATGTATTTATCTTCATCGTAGCAGGATTCGTGTTCGGCGCGGACTCTGCCATGTACTCTATATTTGCTTTTTATCTAGCGGCTAAAGTTATGGATATCGTAGTGGAAGGTCTAGATGAATCGAAATCGGTAACCATCATCTCGTCGGAGCACGAAGAAATATCCGAAGCGATTATGGCTAGACTGGGAAGAAATACGACCCTTATCTATGCGAAGGGCGGATATACCAAAGAGGACACGTTGATGATCTATTGCGTGGTCACAAGACTCGAAGTTGCAAAGCTGAAAGCTGTTGTGCACGAGATCGATTCGAGTGCCTTTATCTCCATTTCGAACGTTGCGGACGTGCTTGGAGGCAACATCGAGAAGAAAAGTATTCATTAGTCGTAACACGTCGAATAGTAAGCCTATCCTTAGTGATGGGCTTTTTATATTTTTAAATGAAATGTAACATTTTACAATTACTTTAGAAAATTTATGAAAAAATTAAGGTACAAACTACAAAATTGGTATATATTTGGAGAGATTGTACTTATAAAGAGGGGGGAAATATGGTTTGAGAAAACTATTATCTATGTCTTTGATCTTTGCTCTGGTGATCGTGCTTCTGAGCGCCTGCGGAGGAGGAAGCAAAAGCGAAGGCAAATTGGAGCCGTTAGGCAAAGACGAACAAGTCAAAATCAAAGTGATGTTCTGGGATAGCAATTATTTCTTCCAGGAATACGGGAATATGTTCGCCACGCAATTCCCGAATGTAGAGATCGAAGTCGTTAATATGCAATCAATTTATAGCGAAGATTCAACGGATACGATGGAAGAAAGATTTAATAAGTTTATTGAAACCAATAAACCGGACGTCTTATTGCTCCAACCAGACCAGTATGAAAAGTTTGCGCAAGACGGTAAGTTGTTAGCGTTGGATTCCGTAATCGAGCAGGACAAGTTCGACCTTGAGGGTATCCATCCGGCTATCTTAAAGTTGTTACGGGAGCAAGGGGGCGGCAAGCTGTACGGTCTGACTACTGACTTCTCAAGCGCTGCCCTATTTTATAATGTTGATTTGTTTAAGAAGTACGGCGTAGATCTGCCTCGCGATTCGATGAGCTGGGAAGAGATTTTCGACCTTGCGAAACGTTTTCCTACAGACGGGGACAAAGATAAGAGAATTTACGGTCTGACAACGGATACTTATATGACGCTTGATAATTTGATCCAGACGATCGGTTCGGCGCAAGATCTCAGAATTCTAAACGGAGACGCTTCCGATCTAAACATCAATACGGATTCTTGGAAAAAAGTGTTTCAGTCGACGGTAGATGCCGCGAAGTCCGGGGCGCTGTATGTTCCTTCAGAGGCAGATCGTAATTTCAACTTCTCAACTATGGAAGATATGTTCAAGCAAAATCTGTTCATCATGGGTAGATCCGCTATGTCTTTCAAGTATAGCTATGAGGTTCAGCAGATCATTCAAGCGAAGGAACAATTGAAGAATGTAACTCCGGTTAACTGGGGAATCGTTACGGCACCCGTCGATCCGAATAACCGGAATCAAAGCAGCTACTTCAGCCTTGGCAATACTTTTGCGGTAAGCGCAAACGCCGGCAGTCCTCGTGCGGCGTGGGAGTTTGTGAAATATATCAATAGCGATGCTTTCGCAAAATTAAAGTCCAAATCCAGTTACGGCAATCTAATGAGCCGCACAGCTTATAACGCGGACAAAGACGGCCGGAGTATGGAGCCTTTCTATAAGCTCGAACCGAAGGCGAATACGAACAACGAATATATGAAAGCTCCAACTAGCTTCTTCGGGACGTTTAGCACTATCGTCAAGGATGAGGTTGACGCCGTAATGACGGACAAGAAGTCGGTGGATGAGGCGGTGAAGGAGATCCAGCAAAAAGGCCAGGCCGAATTGCTTAAAGCGAAGGAAGCTGCGAAACAAGAGGCTGCCAAGAAGGAGAGCCCTTCTCCGGCAGCATCGGAATCCGCCTCTGCCTCTGCGGCAAACCCATAATTAATAAAGACAAGCTAACCTTAGCTCTCCGAGATGTTACCTACATCTCCGGGGAGCTTTTTCTGTTGTCATAATGAAGAATAAGAAATCGTAAATATGTAAGAAGGAGCAAAGGGGGGCGACGGGATGGAATGGTGGGCGATCTGGATCATTGTCGCGGGCGTGTTGCTCATAGCGGAAATGCTGACGCTGACATTTTATTTGCTCTGGCTCGGAACCGGGGCTGTCATCGCGGCAGCCGTCGCTTCGATCGTTCCAGAAGGGGTCGCGGTGCAGGCGCTGTCAGGAGGGCTCGCTGCGCTGATATTAACCGTGTTCACGAAGCGGCTAACGCGGCGTGCCCGGGAATCCCGCGGGTATCGGGATGCGATTCATGAACTGGTGGGCAAACAAGGAATCGTGGTTGAAGCCATCTCCCCTGGAAGTCCAGGCATCGTGAAAGTAGGAAATGAAACATGGAGTGCCACTTCGTTGGACTTATTGAGCAAGGATGACCCGGTTAGGGTAATTAGTCGAGGGACGACCGTATTGGAAGTTCAAAAATGGGGAGGTTCAATGGAATGATTTATGTCGTTGTACTGATTCTTATCGTGATCTTATTTATTGTGATTTTATCGGTTAAGATCGTCCCGCAACAAAGAGTCGGCGTAGTGGAGAGGCTCGGTAAATACAACAGGCTGTTAACGCCGGGGGTAAACATCCTCGTTCCGTTCATCGATAACGTTCGCGTGAATCACGATTTGCGAATTCAACAGGCAAACGTTCCACCGCAGACCGTAATCACGAAGGATAACGTACAGGTACAGATCGATACGATCATTTTCTATCAGATCGTAGCTCCGGATCAGGCTACATACGGCATTTCTGACTACGTATATGGCGTGCGCAACATTACGACGGCGACGTTACGTCAAATTATCGGTAACATGGAGCTCGATGAGACTTTATCCGGCAGAGAACGTATTTCCTCCAACATTCGTCTTGCGTTAGACGAAGCAACGGAGAAATGGGGCGTTCGAATCGAACGCGTAGAGGTGCTCGACATTAAACCTCCGGCTGATATTCAAGAAGCGATGGATAAGCAGATGAAGGCGGAGCGGAGCAAGCGGGCGATCGTATTGGAGGCGGAGGCAGCCAAGCAAGACTTGATTCTTCGTTCCGAAGGCGACAAGCAGAGCAAAATCCTGAAGGCGGAAGGGGAGAAGGAGGCGCGCATTCGCCAAGCCGAGGGCCTGCGCCAAGCCCAAGAGCTTGAGGCGATAGGTCAAGCGAAAGCCATTCAAGCGGTCGCGGAAGCGGAGAAAATCCGAATCGAGTTGTTACGCTCGGCGGGATTGGACGAGAAGGTCCTTGCTTATTATTCTTTCGAAACCTTAAACGAGATATCCAAAGGAGCTTCCAATAAAGTATTCCTACCGGTCAGCGCGGTGGATACGTTAGGAAGCATTGGGGCGATCGGAGAGGTTTTCAAGACTAGAAAATCGGAATAAATGACGAACAAACCCCCGGACAGCTTAAGCTGGCGGGGGTTTGCCATAGGTTGACTTAACCTACTCTGCGAGCCGTAATGTAACGTTTCGAATATTTGCTCAAGTCGCTTATAATAACGCCGTTGACGGAGCTTCCGATTGTGTTTTGAATGAATTTGCCGTTACCGATATAGATACCGACATGGTTGATTTTACCGGGCGTCGCGACGCTGAAGAACACGAGATCGCCTTTTTTTAGATTACTTTTGGATACGTAGACGCCTTGCTTCGCTTGAGCGCTGGAGCCCCATTTCAGGTTGATTCCTTGTTTGGCAAATACGTATTTCGTGAAGGAGGAACAATCGAACCACAGCTTGCTTGGATTGTTCACGCCGAATTTGTATTTTACTTTACCTTGCAACGATTTGGCAAAAGAGATGACCGCGTCAATTTTCTTCGCGGAAGCCGCGCTGGCAGTGGCTACGCCCGCCTTCGCTACTGAGGTAGAAGCAGATGTTGCCGCATATGTGGAATGTTGACCCATGCCGACGCCTGTGGCAATTACCATGAAACAAGCGGCGCCGATGATCAGTTTTTTGAATTGGTTATTTTTAGTCATATAAATCCTCCTCTGGTTGATCTGTGTGACAAGTGGAAGTATAGCATGCGGCTTGTCCGTAAAATCGAAAATTGAGGGCTTCTTAATGTTGGGAATATGTGGACGTTAGCGATTAAAAGAGACTGCCGATAAGCCAAAAAGCGTGATAATCGTCGATTTACCGAGAGATTTACCGTTAATCGCCCAATAACACGCTTACAATTGACGATATGGACGTATATCCACTATAATTAATAATTATCGGAAAATTCTGCATTTGAGGATTCATCTTTTTCATGTAGAGGAGATGGTGCTAATGTACGAACGTAAAGATAGGAACAAGATTATTGTCTATACAGGGCCGGACGGGTCGGGAAGGAAATCGGTGGCGGAAGCGGTAGGACAAACATTCGGGATGGATAAGATAGTTTCTTTCGTTACTCGCTTGCCAAGACCGGGTGAAGTGAACGGCCAGGATTATCATTTCATCTCACATGACGCTTATAGGACAATGGAGGAGCAAGGCGAATTTCTTGAAAGCGTTGAGATTGACGGCAATTTCTACGGCATCCGAAGCTTGGATATCGAGAGCAAGCTTGACGACCATGAATCGCTGTACCTTATTCTGAATCACGAAGGCGCTAGTATATTGAAGAAGATATATGGAGACAAGGTTATTCGATTATTCCTGTATGCAGATCGCAGAACGGTGGAAGAACGAGAACGCAAGTTAGGTTTGGCGGAGGATGTTATTGCTAGACATCTCAGCCACTACGATCTTGAGATGGAGTATCGCGGTTCATGCGAGCATTCCTTCGAGAATTATGATTTAGGGCAAACGACGTACGAGATTACGAATACATTGGAAACCTATTTGCAACGCGACTTGGTGGACAAAGATTAGCCGGAAGCTTACCAAATAAACCGCGATTCCTAACGTTATGACGTAGGTATCGCGGTTTTTTTCTTATGTTAGTATTGTAATTGTTATTGTTATTTAATAATATTAGCATAACAATTATAACTTATGTACTAACGGAGGTTTCGCATGTCTGAGTTTAAACTGGCGCTAACGGAATGGAAGTTCAAATCGGTCGACGATCATGCTTGGTTACAGGCTCGCGTTCCGGGATGCGTTCATTCTGATTTACTAAACAACGGACTTATTCCGAATCCCTTCGAAGGGACGAACGAGAAGCAATTGCAATGGATAGACCGCAAGGATTGGGAATATGCCGTCGAGTTCGATGCCCCGCTGGAGCTTCTTGCACACTCTCATGCGGAGCTCGTATTCAATGGCTTGGATACATATGCGGAAGTTTATTTGAACGATATCCACGTGCTTTCCGCCAATAACATGTTCCGTACGTGGACAATCGAAGTCAAATCGCAGCTTATCGCGAAAGGTAATCGTCTGAGGATCGTTTTCCGCTCGCCTATTGAAGAAGGGTTGACCAAGCTGGAAGCTAACGGATTCGGATATCCTGCGTCGAATGACGATTCGGTAACGGGAGGACTAGGAGATCGGAAGCTAAGCGTATTTTCCCGGAAAGCTCCTTATCATTATGGCTGGGACTGGGGACCGAGGTTCGTCACGAGCGGCATTTGTAAGGATATCCTTATACAAGGTTGGACAGGTTATCGGATAAAGGATTTGTACATTCATCAGTCGGAAGTGTCGGCACGTTCTGCCATTGGAAAAGCTGTCTTAGAAATTCAGTCGGAGATAGCGGGAATCGGCGAAATATCGGTCGTCACGGAAGAAGGGCATCATTGGGAGAAAACCGTCGAGCTTGTTCCGGGTGTCCAAACCGTTGAAGTAGCGATAGAGATTTTGAATCCTAAGCTATGGTGGAGCAGAGGGTTGGGCGAGGCTAATTTATATTCCTTCCTGGCGAAGCTCAGTTCGGGGCAGCACGAGAGTGCCAACCGCTTGGTTCGCTCGGGGCTGCGCTCGTTAAAGCTGATTCGTAAACCGGATGAGCGCGGGACGTCCTTTTATTTCGAATTGAACGGAGTTCCCGTCTTTGCCAAAGGCGCTAACCATATCCCCAACGATAGCTTCTTTACGGAGGTAACTCCAGAGCGCTATCGGCATGAAATCGCGAGCGCGGTGGAATCGAATTTTAACATGCTTCGGGTTTGGGGCGGCGGTATATACGAGCAGGATGTATTTTACGACTTGTGCGACGAGTACGGTATTCTCGTATGGCAGGATTTTATGTTCGCATGCAGCATGTATCCGGGGGATCAGGCCTTTTTGGACAATGTTCGAGGGGAAGCCGTCGATAACGTCAGAAGATTGCGGAATCATCCTTCCATCGCTCTATGGTGCGGGAATAACGAAATCGACGGAGCATGGTCGCATTTCGACGAAGATGGAGGCTGGGGCTGGAAGAAGCAGTATTCACCGGAGCTTCGCGAGAAGTTGTGGGCCGATTATGAAGCGATCTTCCATCAACTGCTTCCCGAAGTCGTAGCCGAGCTTGCACCTGAAACGGATTATTGGCCTTCCTCTCCGATGCAAGCCGTTACGAATGATATTACTCAACATGCAACGAATAGGTCCTCAAGCGGCGACATTCATTTCTGGGCCGTGTGGCATGCCTCCGAGCCGTTCGAGAATTACAAGCATAACGTGGGAAGATTTATGAGCGAGTACGGGTTCCAGTCGTTCCCCGAGTATAAAACCGTTCGGACATACGCAAACGAGGATCAGATGGCTTTGGATTCGGAGGTCATGCTTCATCATCAGAAGAACGGTCGGGGAAATTTCTTGATTAAAGAGTACTCCGACAAGTATCTGAAAGATCCGAAGGACTTCGTCTCGTTCCTCTATATGAGCCAAGTGCTTCAAGCGGAAGGAATGAAGATGGCAATCGAGGCCCATCGGAGAAATAAGGACTATTGCATGGGCACGCTATATTGGCAGATGAACGATTGCTGGCCGGTCGCTTCTTGGTCGAGCATGGATTATCTCGGGAGATGGAAAGCCGTCCAATATTATGCGCGGAGAAGCTTCCGAGACGTGCTGTTATCGATTGATCAGAACGACGATCGGTTAGAGTTCCACGTCGTATCGGACATTCTGGAGCCGATATCAGGAACTTTGGAATGGCGGTTGCACGATTTCCAAGGCCAAGTGCTGGAGCAGGCGTTGTACCCTATTCAAGTGCCAGCCAACACGGCCGTTCAATTGCTAGACCTATCCATCGGCGATTTATTGGATAAATATGATTCGAATCGGACCGTGTTAGTCGCGAGGCTCCTTCACGAGGGGGAAGTGCTGGATAGCAAAGAGCATTATTTCTGTTACTCGAAGGATTTGCAATTAGTATGGGAACCGGAGATTGAAGCAACGGAGGTCGAAGGGAGCTCGGGCTCGACGTTTGTATTGACATCGCGCAGCCTAGCGAAGCAAGTATGGTTGCAATCCGAGGAAGAGGGCGTGTTCTCGGATAATTTCTTCGATCTTCTGCCGGGAATCCCGAGGACGGTGCAGTTTCTGAAGAGGAATTCGGGAGGCAAGGCATTTGCGCCGGCATCTCCCGGCAAGCTTGAAGTATCGTCGATGGCCGATTACGTTAGCCGATCTTAATAGGGGAAAAGCAAATAGATTAATCGCCTCCCCCACTGCCGCCGACCGAAAAAACGGTTGTTGACGAAAATGGAAACCCATGGTATCTTATCGATACATCAAAAAAAGTTAAGCGGAAGCACCGCAAATTCTGACGAAATCTCGTCGGGGTTTGCGGTTTTTTGTTTTATTCCGATAGGAGGTCAGTTGGCGATGAAGAGAGTTGTTTTAGCTATATCACAGCGCGAATACGTCGCAAAGCTTGCAGAATACTTGAGGGAAGAGGAGCCAACGTGGGAAGTTGCAGCCTATACGCACGATAGTGCATTGCGTAGGGAATTGCTGGATAATCGCTCTGTCGATTTATTGATCGGACAGCCGGATTTCCTGAGGGCGATGGTCGGAGAGATCAGCAAGGTTGGGACAATCTTGGCGTTAGTAGAGGAGAAGGGGGCTGCTAAAGGGCAATGGACCGAGATCATGCAGTACCAACCGCTTCCGCTCATCTTATCTAACATTCGGGATGATGTGGGCCCATCAGCTGTCTCTGCGATATCAGGCTGTCAAATCGTAACGATGTATTCCCCTTCCGGAGGAACAGGTAAAACAACTGCAGGGTTAAATCTAGTTCGACAAGCCGGTGAACGGGGGTTAAGAACTTTTTATTTGAATTTGGAAGCTTTGAACGCGACTTCCTTGCTGTTCGGCAAAGGCGAGCCGGATAGTTTATCCAGGCTGCTGTATGCTATGCAAACTTATCCCGAGCAGTGGGAGCCCTTGCTGAAACAGCTTTGCCGTCATCAACCGCAGCTGCGAGCAGACTATCTGGATGCACCCGATCATCCCGGAGAACGGCTAGCTCTTACTTCCGAGCTCTTGAAGATGTTATTGGATAAAATCCGTGAGACGGGGCGTTACGATCTTATCGTCGTTGATCCGGATTCAGGTGCGGGAGAGTGGCATTGCAGCTTGCTTCAGATGAGCGACAAGGTGATTTGGCTAGTACTTGATGATGCGCAATCGCTGATGAAGAGCGAGAAATTACTGCGTTATTGGCAGGAGCCTTTCAACGGACGCATGCACAAGCTTTCATTTGTATTGAGCAAAGGAAATACGAACGGGTTGCTGAATCATTGGCCATTACCTGGCTCTTCGCCGGCATTCATCTTGCCGTATATCCCCCAATGGAAAGCGATTGACCAACCGGGAAGATTGTTAGCTTCCCCAGCTTATTCCGGGGCAATCGACCAATTACTAAACGGTCTAGAGTTAGAAGGAGGAGGTTCTAACGATAGACGAAGAAGGGAGGGGGCTCATGGAATACAGCGGACTCACGTTAGAGGAGCTGTCTGAGTTAAGAGATTCCGTTCGGTCCCGTTTGTCTTGGGATAGCTCGGTTTCGGATGAGGAATTGAGACAGTTGATCGAAAGCGAGCTGTTTCGAAGGGAACGGACGAAACAAATGACGGCTGCGGAACGCAAAGCGGCAGTTATGAGGCTGTTTCATTCCTTTCGCGGACTGGATGCGTTACAGCCTTTATTAGAGGATCAAGAAATTACGGAAATCATGATCAATTCCCATGATGAGATCTATATCGAGAGAAGGGGGGAGTTGAGCGCGGTCCAATTGGGTTTCGAAAGCTCCGAGAGATTGGAGGACTTGATCCAAAGCATGGTGGGGCGAGTGAATCGGATCGTGAATGAGGCATCTCCGATCGTGGATGCCCGTTTGCCGGACGGCTCTAGGGTGCACGTCGTGTTGCCGCCGATCGCTCTGAAGGGTCCAACCGTGACGATTCGCCGGTTCCCAAGTAACCCTCTCAGCATCCAGGATTTGATTACTAAGGAGGCATTGTCGGCTGAAGCCGCGGAGTTCCTTCGTCAGATGGTCCTTGCCAAATACAATTTGTTCATCAGCGGCGGGACAGGATCGGGCAAGACCACTTTCTTAAACGCGCTTTCCCAATGGATACCTCCGGATGAACGGGTCATTACCATCGAAGATGCGGCGGAGTTGCAAATTCGAGGAGTCTCTAATCTAGTTTCGCTGGAAACGCGTAACGCCAACAGCGAAGGCAAAGGGCAAATCGGAATACGCGAGCTGATCCGAGCTTCCTTGCGTATGCGTCCCAACCGAATCATCGTCGGCGAGGTTAGGGGGGCGGAAGCGCTTGATATGCTGCAGGCGATGAATACCGGGCATGAAGGGAGCTTATCCACAGGACACTCCAATGGGGCTAAGGATATGCTTTCCCGTCTCGAAACGATGGTGCTAAGCGGAGCTGATTTGCCGGTTGCCGTCGTCCGGCAGCAAATCTCTTCGGCGCTGGATATCATCGTCCAATTAGGGAGATACCGCGATTCCTCGCGGCGAATAACGGAAATTTGCGAAGTGACGGGGATGCGGAATGGCGAAATCGAACTAAGCACGTTGTTCCGGTTCGAGGAAGAGGGCGAACGCAATGGACGTCTCGTTGGTCGACTGCAACAGATACAGCCGCTCATGAATAAGCGAAAGCTACGCGATGCGGGACTCGTGAAGGAGGGGGAGGGATGACGGAATATCATGTGTATCATTTAAGCAAAATTGAACGCTTATGGGCAATCGGTTTGGGCTGTACGGTTTGTTTCATTGCCGTATGGATGATGTATCGAAATTCATTCATTGCCGCCGTGGCGGCTCCTCTAGGCTTGCTGTATCCTCGCATGTATTCACGTTCTTTATGCAGGAGAAGGAGAGATAAGTTGCGGCAGCAATTTAAAGAAGCGCTTCAGTCGTTATCCTCGCTGCTATCCGCGGGGAGATCGGTGGAGAACGCATTTATGGCGTTGGAGAATGATCTTGTTCTTCTGATCGGAGATACCCAGTCCGATTTAATGAGGGAGTTAAGAGCGATAACCAATCGATTAAACAATGGCGAACAGCTTGAAGCAGGATTGCAGGATTTTGCTAGGCGGTCGGACTTGGAGGAAGTGAGGAATTTCGCGGACGTGATCACGATATGCAAAAGAGCCGGGGGAGATTTAGTGGAGGTTGTCCGTCGAACCTCGCAGTTGATCGGGGAGAAACTAGAAGTCGAACTTGAAGTTTCCGTACTGGTCTCCCAGAAGAAATTCGAGTCTCGGATCATGATGGGCATGCCGTTCGCCTTCGTCGGAATTCTCGGATTTATGGCTGCGGATTACATGCAGCCCTTGCATGAAGGAATAGGCATTTTGCTTTTAACGTTCTGCTTGCTTTTATTGGCGGCTTGTAGTTGGTGGATGCTTCGGATTATGGACATTAGGCTATGAATGGATGGCTGATGAACGGTTGGATGATCGGCATCGCGGCTTTCTACGCTTGGTTGACCGTATATGCGCTGAGAGTGCGACGGCAAAGCAAGTTTCGTCTGCAAGTAGAGCCTTTTATCATTCTTATAAGATATCGATCCATATGGAAGAGGATACAGCCCTTGTTGAATAGGCAGAGATTATCGTTAGCCCTATTGAACGGTGGAACTTGTACCCAAGAGATAATCGTCGTCTGGGCAGCCGAATGTATTGGTTTAAGTTACATGGTCTTGCTAATTACGGGATTGCTAGCTATCCGTTCAGGTAACCACGCATTACTCTTGATTGGGCTCATTCTGGCCGGTTGCATTCCGATCCTGAGAGCGAGAGAGCTGTCAGGAAAAGTGAAGAAGCGGCAGCAGTCGATCGTCATGGAATTGCCGGAGCTGCTAAGTAAGCTGTTACTAATGGTTAATGCGGGGGAGAACGTAATGAGGGCTTTAGCAAGAACGGTGGAACAGAAGCAGAACAGCTCAAACCCGCTATATACCGAGTTAATTGCGGCTATCGAAGGAATGAAACGCGGGGAAAGCTTATCTATCGCTTTGGAAGAGATGGGACGAAGATGTGCCGTGCCCGAAGTGAAGTTATTCGCCACGACCTTGCTGATTAATGCCAGAAGAGGAGGGGATGCTTTCGTTCCCGCTTTGCGGGAGTTAACAAGGCAGATGTGGGAGAAGAGAAAGGCAATTGCCCGAACGTTAGGAGAACAAGCGTCGTCTCGGCTGGCATTTCCGCTCACGATCGTTTTTCTGTTAATTATGGTATTGGTTGGTGCACCGACGATTTTTATGATGTAACAACGATATTTTAACGAAGGGATGATTAATATGCTTATTATGCTCGGTAATCTATTTCAATTAGGTAAAAAGTCAGCTGATTCGATATGGAAAGATGAAGAAGGTTTGGGGACGTTAGAGCTTGTGCTTATCGCAGCGGTGCTTATTATTCTCGCTATCTTCTTTAAGGATTGGATTATGGAGTTTCTAGGCGAACTAATGGGAAAGGTCGAGGGTCAAGCCGACGAAGTGTTCACGACGAAATGATGAATCTATCGGTAGATCAGAAAGGCTGGGGAAATGCGTCGGGCTCGATTTCGCTGGAAGCTTCTCTCGTATTTCCCTGGGTATTGATGATGACCTTCTTGTTGCTTCTTTTCTCTCTATTCATATCTCAAGGTGCGTTGCTCTATTATAGTTCGTCCATTATGGCAGAGAGAGCGGCATTCACTTGGTCAAACTCGGCTAAAAATTCGATAACGGGAGCTTATCCGGAAGGACAATACGACGGTTTATATTGGCGATTAACCGACGACAACCTTGTTCAAGGTTTGTTCGGGCTCGTGTCCGGCAATGAAGGGACAGAAGTCGACGTATATCCGGGAATGTCTGGAGGAGAAGGCTACGCAGCGGTGGACAAGCTAAGAAGAGCGGGGTATGACTCGGCTTCTTCCTCTCTCGTGGGTACAGGAGACATGAGCTATCGCAATGTCGGGATCAAACGCGAAATCGGGGTTCGTTTAACGAGCGACTGGGTCGCACAGCCCTTAATATGGTTACGCGGGGGAGGGGCTGCACAGACCGACGTGACCGCTTTGGTCGTTGAACCGACGGAATTTCTTCGCACGTTCGATTTGATCCGCTATTACGCCGCCAAGATGAAGAACTCGTCCGAAGGGGCATCGGCTTACCGTGATAAAGCGGGAGAAGTACTGAATAAACGAAAGAAATAATTCATTTGATTATGGGTGAGGAGGCAGCGGGAATGGAGGGGTTACATAATCGAGACGAGCGTTCTCCCGATGCTCGGCGCATTCAGGGGACGGCTGGTTCCGTTACGATATACTTCATCGCGGTTACCGCTGCTTTTATATTGCTAACCGCTTTGCTTATCGACTTTGCCCGCGTTGCGGCATTTCGTAAGCAAACGGAGTTGGCCGTGAAATCGGGCGCTCGTTCAACGATGTCTTCCTTCGATCCAATCATCTATGCGCGATATGGATTATTTATTAGAGGAGGAGAACAGGCAAATGAACTGTTCCGGGAAACCGTAGAGGGGAATACGGCATCTCAGGGTGAGGGGGCCTTCACTTTCCTTGATACGAAGTGGGAGGCGACGGAAGTTACCGAAAGCCGTCCGTTAGCGACTCACGAGGTGTTCAGGAGGCAAATTCTCGAGGAAATGAAATACAAGGCTCCGATCGATCTTACGCTTGAAGTGGCCTCTCGCTTTCGCGGAGTGTCGGGGGCCGTGAAGGAAGCGACGAGAACCGTTGACTTGCTTGAGAAAATGAGGAAGGCATACGATCGTCGCGAGTCGGCCTTCGACGAAGCGTTGAGCAAACAGAGAGAGCAAGGCTCGACGGTTCAGCAATTGGTAGCGTCAGAGGTAGGTTCCATGAGCGGTATCGTAGGTTCGTATGAAGATTATGTTGTGAAGCGATTAGATGACGAAGCCCGCCGAAAATCCGTGCAATCCTGGGAAGAGGAACAAAGAAAGCGAGAAGAAAATGGAGAAGAACCGGATGACGAAGCCAACAAACCGGAAGGCCCCCGTTACGAAGCCGAAGTTGCAGCGTATGAAGCGAGCGCACGAAGCCTGTCTGTTTCCTTAAGTCAGAGTGCTGCCGCGATTAGGGTAGAAACGGATCGATTCCTGCGGGAAGCTAACGAAGCGGTTACGAAAGCAAAAACAGCTAACGATGAAATGAAAGCGTATATTGACCAAGCCAACTCAATGCCGCAGATTTCTAATAATGAGCCATCGGAAGGAGATGGCTCGGGTATAGACTCGGGGCATATCGAGACGATGAAAGAGCTTCGTAAATCAGCAGAGGATTTAGTGCTGGAGCCAGCTTTCTTCGACCATTACTTTGATGAAATCAGGACTCAACATATGAAAGCTTTAATGGTTGCAAGCGAGGCGGCATCCTGTTCTTCCCTAGTCGCTTCCGTTCCGGGTTCCACGGGAATGGGCTCGTCATTGCAATCCGGATATTCAAAAATGCAAAGTATGCTAAATGAGTTTGGAGCGGCTTACGGTTCGGGCGGAACAATTCTTGCCGCCCGCAAAGCGACTTTCGAGGCTCATCGTTCGCACGATAACGAACGTAAACAGGAGGAGGAAAAAGCGAAGACGGCTTGGTCAGGAGCATCGAATTTTCTCGGGTCCTTGTCAGGGAACTCCGGATCTGCGGAGGAGAAAGAAGCATTCGAGCGAACGTCCGCTTTGTATGCCAGCAATAGAGAATGGAATCTAGCGGAAGAGGAACATGCTACGGCGACCCGGGCAAACGATCCTTCCGATGGTCGGGATGCGGCGATGTCGGCAACTAGCGGGCTTATGGATATTCTCGAAGACTCCGTATTAGGTGCCAGAGATCAGTTGTATTTCTCTGAATATACGATGTCTAGGCTGTCTCACTATGACCCCGGTTTTGTTAAAGAAATGCTGGGGGGAGGAGATACGTCATTAAATATTCATTTGCAGGAAGCGGAATATATTTTGTATGGAATAAACAATCCTGCAGGAAATATCGCGGCCGCCTACGGAGAAATATTCGCATTGCGTTTGGCTGTTCGAACTATGGAGGGACTGATTGAATGCAGAGCGATGGGACATCCTCTCCTCGTATTAGCCGCCGCGTTGGTTTATGGGATCACGAAGGCTTTGCTCGATATGAATCTATTAATCAACACGGGGAAAATTCAACTTTCCAAATATATTAAAGTGGATACGTATTACACCGATTATCTGAGACTGTTCATGCTCGTCCACGGCGGTTCGGCTAATCAAACGTCTAGAACGATTGCCGTAGTGGAGCATGCTTCAGGTTTGGATTTCCGTAAAGCCTATACTTACGCAAGCGGAGAAGGTAGTGCTTCCATTAGATTATGGTTTTTTCCTGGGTTACTTAAGGTGATGGGACGCATGGGGAATCTAGGAGGAACGGTAAAGGGGAACCGCTATGAGGCGACGTATAGCGCCGATAGTTCTTATCAATAAGAGCAAGAGGTTTTCGGATAATTGCCACGGAGGAGTAACGGTAGAAACAGCGCTTGTCATGCCGGTATTTATGATGTTTGTACTGTTCTTAATCTTCATGGTGCAGACAGCCGTGATTTCTATGGCTTTGCATGGTGCGCTGTCGCAAACTACGAGACAGGCTGCATCAGCATGGTATCCCATCTCGCTTGGAATCGATCAGGTAAGGGGCTCCGAAATCAATCAACAGATAGAGCAGTGGAATGACAAATGGCTTGGCGTCAGAGAAACACTTAGCGAGTATGGGCAATATTTGCCTTCGCCGATGAAGGAATGGGCGGAGCAAGCCGCAAGCGGTTCGTTTTCTTTGGAGCAACATGCGGCTAGGCTGGCATTCAGCCAACTGGTAAAGCAGTTTTTGGATGAGCGGATATTGGACGACTCGAGATTAACGATTCGTTCCATTGGATTACCGGAGCTCGATGATCGTAGTAAAGCTTATCTGACCGTTGAAGCCGAGTATGTTCTTCCTGTTCAAGTTCCGTTCCTTGGTCGGCGATTAAGGGTTCGAGAGTCTGCAAGGGAGCGGGTTTGGATCGGCGGCAGCCCTTCATCCTCCAGAATCGTGGACGAAGAAAATCAAGCCCCGTTCAACGTTTCGTTCGTATCCTTGGAGCCGAACCCCGTGAAACCGGGACGTAAAGCGACTCTAGTCCTGCGTGTAGAACCGGGAACCGTCGTTGATCTATCCGTCCTCTACAAAAGCGGCTTAAGCCAAGCTAAACATCTGGGTAGCGCTACTGCGGACGCTTCCGGATTGGTTACGTGGACATGGCATGTTTCGGGTCGAACGACTCCAGGGCAGTGGAGTTGGCAAGTATCGAACGCAAATGGCCAAGTATGGGAGCAATCGTTCGAAGTTGCAGGCAAACAAGCAGTTGCTAGCGGGGGAGGGTGAATAATGAGCGTCTGGGTATTAGCAGCCGTAAGCGTGTTGCTCGTTACGGCATGTTGGACGGATTTGCGGAAAATGAAAATACCTAACGAACTAACTGCATTGTTCGCGGTGAGCGGATTTCTGTTTCATGGGGTTGCAGATGGAGGCAATGGACTTCGTTTAGCTGTTGTAGGGGCGTTGACCGGATTCCTGCCACTGTATGTGATGAACCGATTTGGAGGTATTGGCGGCGGAGACGTGAAGTGGTTCGGTGCATTCGGAGCTTGGGCAGGTCCCATGATCACGTTTCAATTGCTCATCCTTTCGATTGTTATTGCAGGGGGAATTGCGTGTGTCCTGTTGTTGCTCCGTTTTCCGGGATTACAATCTGTTGGGCGGAAGATGAAGTGGCCTTGGGGCAAGCACCCGTTAGCCGCAGGGAAAGGTGTTCGGTTTCCCTTTATGTTGGCGGTTGCTCCTGGCTTTATGACCTTATTGGGGAAAGGGTAGAGAAAATATGGAGCCTTTGTCGGTTAGGTTTGAGCAGAAGAGAGGTCATATGATGATCTTGGAACGAAATCCTCCGCTTATCCGGGATGAATTAAATGAAACTCAGCTTAGCATGCTGAAGCAATGCGATATTCCGGGGCTCTTATCTCTGGAGACGGAAGAGTGCGACGGGCAAATTTCTTTGCGATATGCGTTGTCTGGCAAACGTATGCTGACGGAAGCCTTGCGCACATCGACTTGGTCGATGGCTGAAATGCTAGTAGCTTTGTGCCGGCTTGCGGAAGTGCTGGAAGAGTGCAGATTATATTTACTGGATGCGGACCGGGTTAGGTTGCTAGATGAGTTTATTTTTATCGGAGAAGAATGGCATGATTTGAAGCTAACGTACCTTCCAATTGATATGCCGACGCTTTATAGAGCGGATGACTTGGAAAGGCTTATTATCCGCTGGATGATGAAAGTCAAGGAACCGGATGGACATGCTTTGCAATCGATCTTACGACTCGTCGCTTCCTCGGGATTCACGCCTATCGTACTTATCCGATACATAAGACAATACTTAGCAAGATCGCAAGGCGCGGATGAATTGAAGCCTGGAATTTCCTCGGTATCTGCGGCAGCTCGCCCGGAGGTGCCGTTAAATTCGATAAAACCGAGCCATACGAAATCGCCACATTCATGGGACTTATTACATCCGATTTCCGGCGACCTTCATCCCGTATCCGAAATATGGGGAGATGGGCCTGAGTCTAAGCTTGGAGGTTTTTTTTCCGCGATGGGGAACAGGATGGAGCCTGCCCAGGAAGATAGAGTCATGGATATCGGGCGATGGCGTATCGTGGTCGTGTGTGTGTCATTGTTCTTGGTGGCCGTTGCATGGCGATTTATCTACTTAAACCAACCTAGCCACCAGAAGTTGTTAGCCTGTCTTTGTTTAACTTTGATTTTGACCGCGGGAATCTTTTACTTATGGAATGGAATGCCTAATCGATTCAAGAAAACGCAAAAAGGGGCAGTGCAGCCGAGCAGCCGAGAAATCGACGATTCGTTTAAGTCCGCTAAGGCGGATAACGATTGGGATAATCAACCTCATCATCGGGCTATTCCGAGATTCCCGAATATAAATTCAAATGTAAACAAGGATGAATACGGAAATGCGAACTCGTCGCTACAATCCTTTGAACGATTCAATAGCCCATCGGATCGTTCAGTGAAGGAAAGCGCTAATCAAGAGAACCCTTACTTAGCGGAAACTTCATGGATTTCTACGCCGAACGATCAAACGGCTTATCTCAACCACAAACAAATTTCCCCACAGGAAAAGTATTGTTTGATATGGAAAACCAAAGAAGCCGGCTACCGGATCCCTCTGCAAGGTAAGTCTATGGTCATCGGAAGGTCATCTGAAGCTGCCCAGCACGTAGACGAGACGATGGGAATTTCAAGAGCGCATGTCGAGTTCGTGAGAGAGGCTGAGCAGTGGAAAGTGAAGGACTTAGGTTCGCGTAACGGAAGTCGGCTCAATGATAAACCGATGGCTCCCTATGAATTATATCCCTTGCAAATCGGGGATTGCTTAACGCTCGCGAACTCGCAATACTGCTTTCAGCATGCAGAAGGATAATGAAGGGTTGGAAGGGAGTTTGGAACAAAAAAAGAAGCCCTAGCGGGTAATATCCCGCAGGGCTCCTTCCAACTTCGAAAACGCGAACTCAAATCCGTGATCCAATAGTTTACGCGGCATCGCTTTCTGTCCGGTTAGCACGAGCGTACTCATCTCTCCAAGTAAGGATTTGAGTAAAAAGCCAGGCACCGGAAACCAATGAGGTCGCTTTGTGACGCGTCCCAGCATACGGCCGAACTCGTCGTTGGATACCGGATCCGGCGCAACGGCATTCACTGGTCCGGATAGGGTCGGATCATCCAAGCAAAATAAGATGAGCGCGACCATATCCTGCAGATGAATCCATGGCAGTCCTTGTTTTCCGCTACCGATCCGGCCGCCTCCGAATAAGCGATAAGGCAGGCGGATGAGCGGAAAAGCTCCTCCGTCGCGAGCACAGACGAGACCGATTCGCAGCTTAACCAGCCGCTTAACGGGTATCCGATCCGCAGCCGCTTCCCATTCCACGACGGTCGTTCCGAGAAAGTCCGCAGGCTTAGCCAGTGAGCTTTCATCGAAGATCTGCTCGCCAGAGTGGCCGTAAAGCGAAATTCCGGATGCGTTTACGACAACGCTTGGCGGCGAGCTCATCCGGCTCAAGTTGAGCGCGATTCGATCCGCGGCTTCCGTGCGTGAAGATCGTATTCGTTCTTTGGCCTTCGAGGTCCATCTTTGATTAATAGACTCCCCGGTCAAGTTCACGATACCATCAATGTCGCTCAGATTATCGGGGTTTGCGCCCCATTCCGCCCAGGTCACGAATTGAGGATGGGGCAGGGTAACATCGTATAAAGGCTTCAAAGGCTTGTTCCTCGTAATGATCCACACTTCGTCCCCGCGGGACAATAGCGCATGCGTCAGAGCTTTTCCAATGAATCCGGTTCCCCCGCACAACAATAGGCGCATTGCGCCCCTCCTCACGTCGCTTACTGCTTATCGATCGAAACGATCGTCCGTTGTTCGATTTTCTCGCCGTTCGCTTCTAATGTTTCCGTTTTGTATTGGAATTTGACGGCGGTATCTTCTTCCCATAGATCTACCTTTTCGGCGATCTCCGGGCTGACTTGGAAAGCCATGGACCCCTTGTCCGTCGTGATTTCAATAGAATGGCTATCCTGCAAGCCTACGTATTTACCGGAATCGGTAATCGTTTCGGGCTCGGCGGAAGGGCTGGCGCTTTCCGTCTCAAGCGCTCCGCTTGAGCTTGGGCTTGAACTTGCCGAAGAGGAAGGGCTGGCAGATGGCGTAGAGTTTGAATTGTTGCTGCTGCACGCCGTACCCATCAGAACCAAGGTAAGTACGGCAACGCTCATGGCCATAGCCGTTTTGCTGTGTTTTTTCGTCATGTGACTTACACCTCCTACAGAGGTTAGACGTGACAAAATACTAAAGGTTTCGTTTTTTCCGATAGAGGCTCGCCAACCTGCCTTATTTCAGCAGGTGGTTGTAGGCCGAATAATCGATTTTATTTTTCTCCAGAAAGTCCTTCAGACTGCGGTGGTCTCGAGGGGGCGTCGCCCGAATATAGCCTTCGATGCAATGGTCTTTCGTCACCTCGGACGAGCCGCTTTCCACGGCTAATTGGCCAATCTTGGCAGCGATGGAATGGCTGGCGATGTCCCGGAAAGGACCGGGTACAGGAGAAACCAGCTTATGTAGCATGTCCTTGGATTCTTCCGTCCATAGCTCGCGGCTACGATCTACCCAATAATTTTGCCAATCCAGCTTTGACTTTCCGTCTCTCTGAGGCAGCACCTTCAGAAACTTGCGGAACATGAAAAAACCGCCAATACACATGAACAACACGAGCACGATGGTCCAGAATCCAATGAAGTACATAAACCAGTCGGGCGTCGATTTCATAACTATCACCTCGTCTTGAAATTATATCGCATTTCTAGATTTATTTCGACGTTCGCGATACAATAAAGGAAGTATTGTCAAAACAGGCCCCGACAACGTTTGCGGGGTACGGATCGTCCAGTGAGAGGAGCCATAAAATGTTGAAGATAGGATCGCACGTTTCATTTTCCGATAAGGGTTTGTTGACGGCAACGAAAGAAGCCGTTACTTACGGTTCCAACACTTTCATGATTTACACGGGAGCGCCTCAGAATACCCGCCGTAAACCGATCGAGGATTTATATATTCCGGAAGGTAAAGAGATGATGGCGGGCAACGGGATTAACGAAATCGTCGTTCATGCTCCATATATCGTTAATCTAGGATCTTATAAGGAAGATACGTACCGGTTAGCGGTCGAGTTCCTGCAGGAAGAAATTCGCCGTACGCACAAAATCGGCGTCAAAAATATCGTATTGCATCCAGGTGCCTACACGGACAAAGATGCGGAATACGGAATCGCCCGTATCGCCGAAGGATTAAACGAGGTGCTCGAAGCGACGAAAGAAACCGACGTGAATATCGCTTTGGAGACGATGGCGGGCAAAGGCACGGAGATCGGGCGCAGCTTCGAGGAGCTGGCGCAAATTATCGAGAAGGTTCAATTAAATAACCGTCTGACCGTATGTATGGACACGTGCCACATTCATGATGCGGGATATGACATCGTAGGCGACATCGACGGCGTTCTTCGTAAGTTCGACGACATCGTCGGCCTTAACCGGATCGCGGTCGTGCATGTTAATGATAGCAAAAACCCAGTAGGAGCGGGTAAAGACCGCCATGCTCCCATCGGTTCTGGTTGGATTGGGTACGAAGGAATCTCGGGAGTCGTCGGGCATGAGTTGCTGAAGGACAAGCCGTTCATTCTGGAGACGCCTTGGATCGGGAAACAGGAAAAGGACGAGCGTCCAATGTACGAGGCAGAGATCGCTATGCTTCGCGGAGATACGGAAGAGCGATTCGGCGGCGAGTTTCTTGAGGATGTGGAGCGCCTCCACCATTTCTACGATAAAGTGGGCATCGATTCCCGTCTGTACGTGCTCAATACGTGGGAGTTGCTGAAATCCGACGCTAAAGCAAGAAAGGCGGATCCTCGTGAACCGATGGAACGTCTGTACGATATGCTTATGGAGCATCGCGTTCTGCCTGGCGATTACAGCGAAGAAGCGGTTAATCACCGCTTGCTCGGATTTCTCGCAGGCCAGGATTGGTTGTCTAATCAATAAATTACACAGAGTATAGATGCGTTATGTAGAGAGGAAGAGTAGGGACGATGAGTCAGAGTTACAAGCAACAAGAATCCAAACGGCATGATGACAAAAGCATACGGGCTCGAATGTTGATTTCCTGTCCGGATAAGGCGGGAATCGTAGCGGCGGTGTCGCAATTTCTATATGAGCAAGGCGCGAACATCGTGCAATCCGACCAATATACGATGGATCCGGAAGGCGGCATGTTCTTCATGCGGATCGAATTCGATCTGCAAGAATTGGAGCAGCGCTTGTCTTCGCTTCAAGAGGATTTCACGCGTATCGCGGATCGCTTTACGATGAGATGGAGTATTTTCCGCGCAGCTAGGCGCAAGAGAATCGCGATCTTCGTATCCAAGGAAGATCACTGTTTAACGGAGCTGTTGTGGCAATGGCAAGCGGGAGACCTGGACGCAGAGATCAGCATGGTCATTAGCAACCACGACGATATGAGAGGTTTAGTCGAATCTTTCGGCATTCCTTACCACCATGTTCCGGTTACGGCCGAAACGAAAGCGCAAGCGGAGCAACAACAGCGGGAGTTAACGGCAGGGAAAGTCGATCTGATCGTACTTGCCCGGTATATGCAAATCGTTTCGCCGAAATTCATCGAGCAGTACCATAACCGCATCATTAACATTCACCATTCGTTCTTGCCGGCGTTCGTCGGCGGCAAGCCGTATCAGCAAGCCTACAATCGCGGAGTCAAGCTGATCGGAGCAACGGCGCATTACGTAACGGAAGAACTGGACGGCGGACCGATTATCGAGCAAGATATCCAGCGCGTTACTCATCGCGACGACGTATCTGAACTGAAGCGTATCGGGCGCCATATCGAGAGAATCGTTCTGGCCCGCGCGGTCAAATGGCATGTGGAAGACAGATTGCTCGTCTATCAAAATAAGACCGTTGCTTTCGTGTAAGGCGACGGATGGGCGATAAAAGGCAAACCTCTATTATTGCCGGCCGGGTTGCTTACGACGTGGAGAACGACGAATGGGTCATGTACTTGAACGATCGTTTCGTGCCGATGGGCGATCTGTACGCTGCCGTCAATCGGCAATTGGCGGAGGAAGGGTTACCTCCGCTGGAATCCGGGGATGAGCTTGAAGTTAATCTTCGCAGAGCTTCTCCAGGGCAGGGGCAGCCGGCAGAGCGGTGAAAACCTCCCGAAACTTGGTCGCTAGCCAATTACCTGATCCGTCCGGGAAGCGGGTTGACTTGTACGGACATGTTATGGCATTCGCAAAAAGAGCATGTTACAATAAACAGGTTAGAATAGCATGTTGAAATAGGGGTTATAACTGTACGATTCTGCGCTTTATTGCATTGAACGTACGTGAATAGAACTGAGGAGGGTACTTTTTAATGACTGTCAGCACTAAAGCAATCGACCAACTATCCGTAACGACGATTCGTACGCTTTCCATCGATGCTATCGAGAAAGCGAAATCCGGCCATCCCGGCATGCCGATGGGTGCAGCTCCAATGGGGTATCAACTGTTCGCGAAGACGATGAAACATAATCCATCCAAGCCGCAATGGATCGACCGCGACCGTTTCGTTCTGTCCGCGGGGCACGGTTCCATGCTGTTATACTCATTGCTTCATCTGAGCGGATACGATCTTCCAATCGAAGAACTGAAAAACTTCCGTCAATGGGGTTCTTTGACGCCAGGACATCCAGAGTTCGGACATACGGCTGGCGTAGACGCGACGACTGGACCGCTCGGTCAAGGGGTTGCAATGGCTGTCGGTATGGCGTTGGCCGAAGCTCAAACGTCTGCTACATATAACCGTGACGGTTATGAAGTCATTAATCACTTTACTTACTCCATCTGCGGAGACGGCGATTTGTCGGAAGGGATTTCTTCCGAAGCGGCTTCGATGGCGGGTCACATGAAGCTAGGCAAATTGGTCGTACTGTATGATTCCAACGATATTTCCCTCGATGGAGAATTGAATCTTTCGTTCTCCGAGAACGTAGGCAAGCGTTTCGAAGCTTACGGCTGGCAATACCTCCGCGTAGAGGACGGCAACGATCTTGACGCATTGGCGAAAGCGATCGAGGAAGCGAAAGCGGATCTCTCTAAACCTACTCTTATCGAAGTTAAAACGGTTATCGGTTACGGCTCTCCTAACAAAGGCGGAAAAGGCGGCCACGCAGGCCCGCACGGTTCCCCGCTCGGAGCAGACGAGGCGAAACTGACTAAAGGCTTCTATGAATGGCCGCATGAAGAATTCCACGTGCCGGAAGAAGTTCGCGCGCATTTCGCGGAAGTGAAAAAAGCAGGAGAACAAGCGAATGATGCTTGGGACACTTTGTTCGCGAAGTATAAAGCGGCACACCCAGAGCTTGCTGCGCAGTTCGAAGATGCGTTTGCAGGTAAATTGCCTAGCGGTTGGGATGCGGATCTTCCGGTTTACACTACCGAAGACAAGCCGTTGTCCACTCGCGTAGCATCCGGTAACGCACTTAATGGCTTGGCGAAAAACGTGCCTCAGCTCGTGGGCGGATCTGCGGATTTGGAAAGCTCCACGATGACGCACTTGAAAGGCCTTCCTATCTTCAAGGCCGGCAACTATGACGGCCGCAATATCTACTTCGGTATTCGCGAGTTCGGCATGGCTGCCGCAATGAACGGAATCATGCTGCATGGCGGTCTGAAAGTGTTCGGCGGTACGTTCTTCGTATTCACCGACTATCTTCGTCCTGCCGTACGTCTGGCTGCGCTTATGGGTCTGCCGGTCGTTTACGTTCTGACGCATGACAGTATCGCGGTAGGCGAAGACGGTCCTACGCATGAGCCGATCGAGCAATTGGCTTCCATCCGTATCATTCCTAACTTGACGGTTATCCGTCCTGCTGACGGCAATGAAACGTCCGCTGCGTGGGCATACGCATTGCAAAACAACGACAATCCGGTTGCGTTGGTGCTGACTCGCCAAAACTTGCCGATTCTCGAAGGTACTTCTTCCGCTCGCGACAACATTTCCAAAGGCGGTTATGTCGTTTCCGAAGCGGCTAACGGACAGCCTCAAGGTATTCTGATCGCGACCGGTTCCGAGGTTCAGCTTGCCGTCGCATCGCAGAAAGCTTTGGCTGAGCAAGGCGTATACGTCCGCGTTGTTAGCTTGCCAAGCTTCGATCTGTTCGAAAAACAAGATGCAAGCTACAAGGAAAGCGTCCTTCCTAAAGCGATCAAAGCCCGTCTTGCAATCGAGATGGCTCATCCGTTCGGTTGGGAGCGTTATGTCGGGGACAGCGGCGCGATTATCGGCATCTCCACGTTCGGTGCTTCCGCTCCGGGCGACCGCGTAATCCAAGAATACGGCTTCACGGTAGATAACGTCGTAGCCCAGTTCAAAAAATTAGTGTAACTCAATCAGGGGAGCTGGAGAGAAACGATGTCGCAATTTAATAATGTATCCGTAGTGAAAAAAGCCAACGTATACTTCGAAGGCAAAGTCACTAGCCGTGCAGTCATTTTCGAAGACGGAACGAAAATTACCCTGGGCATTATGCTCCCGGGAGAGTACGAGTTCGGTACAGCGCAGAAGGAAATCATGGACATCCAAGCAGGCGAGCTTTCGGTTCTGCTTCCGGGTAACGACCAATGGCTAGAAATCAAGGAGCCGACGAAGTTCGAAGTCCCTGCTAACTCCAGCTTCAAATTGCAAGTGAAGACGGTAACGGATTACATTTGCTCGTATATCGACTAATCGTTACACCGTTTCATTCATGGCATGACCAAAAAATAAGAGCCTCTTTTGCCCGATTAGGGACGAAAGGAGGCTCTTGTTTTTATTTAGTTTGATTATTGATGTATTCCTGCAACTGAATGCGCTGATACAGAGGCAGGGCGGATAACATGCAACCGTATTTGAACGAACCGTTATTGCGTTCGATTCGGACGATCCGGGCGGTCATCGGTGGGAGCTCGGACTCTTGCAGGAAGTGCAGCACGACGAACATATCCTGCTCCAACGGAAACTCCGATTCGATCTGTATGCCATCTTCGGACAGATCGCGCAGATGGCCATGGACGGACTGTCCCTTAAAGCCTCCGTCGCCTTCCCATTGGTAGATCGACATCATCAGCGGAATATCGAGCGGCAATCGGATTTTCTTTCTCCGCTCTGAGCTACTCTTCCCTACGGTCGTCGGGGCGGCAGGATGACCGATTTTCTGGCCGATCCAGTCCTCGTAAACATGGGCTAACGCGGCAAGGTCAGATTCTCCGTAGCCTGCCGCTTGTCCGAGCTGGAACAAGTTTTGGGCGGTCTCCAGCATCGGAGACGATACTTCAAGAGCATCGGTTAGAACGGCGGACAGGCGCAAATCTTTCAGCATAAGATTCAATGAGAACTGTACGCTGTAATCGCCCTCGATAATTTTCCTGCCCTTCAGATCAGCTTGCTTGCTGGCAGCACCTCCGGACTGAACGATGCGCAGGAAAGACGAAGCATCGATACCGCTTTTGGCGGCGATGGCCATTCCTTCAATCAAACCGGCGGCGTTGATCCCAACGATCGTGTTATGAGCGAGTTTGGCGGTAGCTCCGCTCCCATTCTCTCCTACATAGATGATTTCGCGGCCCATCGCGAGCAGAATATCCTGATGGTCCAGAATCGTCTGCTTGTCGCCTCCTGCCATGAACAGCAGCGTTCCGTCGATAGCTGCCGGCTTACTGCCGGTGACCGGAGCATCTATGAAATCGCAGAAGCGGTCCGCGACCTCCGAAGCAAGCCTCCTTGCGAGCGAAGGGGAAATCGTGCTGCTGTCTATAATAGTCGTTCCGGGCTTGATCTCCTTCAGAATACCGTTCTCTCCGAAGTAAACCTCTTCAATCGCTTGGTCGTTGCTGATCATCGTGATGACGACGTCAACTCTTTTGGCTACTTCCAATGGGGAGGGTGCTTCATCCGCGCCCAGTTCCAGCAGCTGTTCCGCCTTGCCCGGAGTACGATTATATACAAGTACGGAGTATCCTTTGCGCAATAAGTTGGCAACCATAGGCTCGCCCATCGTACCAAGTCCAATAAATCCGATTGATTTCATCTGATCATCTCCTTATTCGTCGATTATTACACCTATCCGTCTATTATCCGTTTTTTTCGCGAATTTCGGAAGGGTAACATTTGAAATGTTCCTGAAATAGTTTCGTGAAATGACGGGAACTGAAATAACCGACTGCTTGGGCTACGTCTTGTACTTTAAGCTCGGGCTTCGTTAACAGTAATTCTTTGGCTTTAAGCATGCGGATATTCGTTAAATATTTGACGAAAGTGACCCCATTTCTCTTGTGGAACAACGTACTCAAGTAATTCGGAGTTACGTTGAATTCGCTGGCCAGCGCGCCGATTGCGATTTCCTTCATGAAGGAATTGTCCACATAGGCGATAACCCGCTGGATAATATCCGTTTTGTCGGTGATCGGAGATCCATCGGGGGCCGATAGCAGATCATCTCCCTTATGGAGCAGGGAATCGTACCATTCCATTGGTGTCATGGCTGCATGAATATTCACGTTAATGGCGACCGTGAGGAAATGGCAAACGTTCTTAAAGACGGCATTCTCGAATAGGGCTCTGCTATCCTGTTTCTTCAAGGCAGAAATTTTCTGCTGGTAGCCGACATAGTCCTTCGTATTATAGCTATCGACCAACTGAACGAGATTGTCCCCGATGGCTATTGCGTTTGTTTTGACGGATTCGCTTCGCAACGTATCCAGAGTTAAAGCGGAGGAACGAGGCGGGAAAAACATGCGTAAAGAAGATAACGCCTGTAATTCCTCCAACTCATTAAACAACGCCGTGAAATCTTCGCAGAGATTCGTTCTTAGCGCATATAAGGACAGCCCTTCGGATTTGTTCGCAAGGGATAGGGACTGTCGTTCGATCGAAGCGTGAAGCTGCTCGTCTTTTGTGGCGCCCGCACGGGGCAGTGCGCAGAAAATGGACAAGCTGCCGTTTCGCAAGCTTAAGATTGCACTGCGTACGTCCTTGAATTCGGCCTGCTGAACGATCGCTCGTTGGACATCTTGAGCTAACTGCTGCAATTGATCTGAAGCGATGATATCCGAGCTTGGACGGTTCGAGATCAGCGTAATGCCCGCAAAGCTGTGATCATTGTAAGATAGATTGTTCTGATCGGAACTATGGGAACCTTCGGAGCTCGATTTGCGAAGTTGTTTCGTCATCCAGTGCTCGAATTCGCAGTTCAAGTAATAAGCGGTTTTATGCTGCTCTTGGATCGCCTTGCGTACGCATTTTTCCAATTCTTCAGGCTCCGCGGGCTTTAATAAATAATTGCTCGCGCCCAAGCGAACGGCCTCTTGGGCATAGTTGAATTCGGAGAATCCCGTGACGATAACCCAGCTAGCATCCGGGGCATAGGGCTTTCCTTGCCGAATGGCTTCCAAACCGTCCATTCTAGGCATCCTGATATCCACGAAGATTAAGTCCGGTGATGAGGTTTGAAGCAACTGCAACAATTCATCGCCGTTGCCGGCTTCTCCTACGACCTGAATCGGAATATTCATTTCTTCCAGCATGCTTCTAAGGCTGGAGCGGACAAGCCGCTCGTCATCCGCTAGAATCACGTTCATCATCTATCACTCCTAGGGGAATCTCTATGCTAATAGCAGTTCCTAGTCCCGGGCTGCTCTCGATTTGAAACACGGAATCAGGATCATTCATCTGCAGCCGGGCTTTGACGTTGATGAGCCCGATCTGAGCGGAAGAGAGAGGAGCTTGCGGATTAAAGCCCATCCCATTGTCCTCGACGGTTATTTTCGCGAATGCTTGGCCGTTTTTCTGTATCCTGACTGCGCTTATGTTTACGACATTATTTTTCTCATCTGGTTCTACGCCGTGAATAATCGCATTCTCGACCAAAGGTTGGATAAGCATTTTGGGAATCGCGACGGAAGACAAGCTTTCATCATAATGAATATGAACGGACAGCTTTTCTTGAAATCGGACCTGCTGCAGATGACCGTATTTCTCAAGAAATTGAAATTCCTTTTCAATCGTCGTTTGTTGATTGTCCTCCAAGCTGTATCGCATCATCGAGCTTAACGAGAGGATAGCGGTCTCCAGTTCTTTGGTCAATCCTTCCCGGTTTAATCCGATAAACCCGTTTAAGGTGTTGTATAGAAAATGCGGCTGAATTTGCGATTGCAGAGCACGGTACTCCGCATTCTGCTGAGCGAGCTTGGAGCGATACTCTTGGTTAATGAGCTCGTCCAGGCGAGAGATCATGTTATTAAGCGAGATCCCTAGTTGCCCGATTTCATCTTGACCTCTCGTCTGAAACCTTTCCGACATGTCGCCCTTCTTTACTTTGTTCATGATCAGATTCATTTTCTTGAACGGTTTGACGATCCAGCGAGAGAAATAGACGAATACGCCGAATGTAACGACTAGCGCGCCAGCGGATAACAGGAAGGCGATAATATAGATCCAGCGAACTTTGGATTTAAGCTCTTCGTTGGATAGAAAAACGACGATTTTCCAATCTGCGGGGCTAACGTTCCGAGAAATTCCATTGTAGGATGCGCTCTCATAAACATCCTTCGTTCTGAACTGCGATAGCTGGGATTGCAATTCCTCCGGCAATAGATGATTGGAATAGAGCACTTGTTGATTCTGATCGAGGATTACCACGGTTGACGAGACGTTAAACGTGATGTCCTTCGTTATCTTCTCTAGAATTTTCTTATCCGCATCGGCTAGAATGACAGCAAGAGGTTGTCTCGTATCCGGATCCTTGATCAAGCGGGCAACGGAGAATACTTGCCGTTCCTTGCTATTCATTAAGTAATTTTGACTGTGGGAGCTAGTGAATACGGCTTTTCCATTGGCTTGCAGAGCTGCTTGGAACCATTCTTCGTCCCGGAATGGAAAGTCATCCAGCAATCCGAATTGATTATCCTTGCTCGTCAAATAGGCGGGCCCGACGTTCGGAATAATTATCGTGCTTAGGATGTCCGGACGAGTGTTAATTAAATAGTTCGGGAGAGTTCCCTTTAAAGCGCGGTCTGTTTTTAACTTGGTATAGGCATTGGCGGTCTGATAACGGTGGTTCGCTTTGATCTTCAGCGCTGTCATGACGTCGTCGCTCAGATAAGGAGACGTCGACAATCGGTCAAGATCGTCCAGATAGGTTTCGATGTTTCTTGAAAGCGCATTCAAGGTGCCGCTCGTCAGCTTCTTCGTTTCGCTGGAGAGTAGCCCTTGGATATAATAAGGCAATGCGAATGCCGATATGATGAAGGGCGTTACGATGAATAGCAAGTAGAGTAGCGTTAACTTGAAGCGGAGCGTATGAAGCAGCTTCATGTGCATCGTCCTTTCTATTATTAAACATAGCCTCCTGAATCGAGCGGGTCAACATTCAGCGAAGGAATTGTAGAAAAGAGCGCTTTCATCGTAGATTTGCATCATTATGAAGCGTTCTCAAACGGATTATGATTAGGTTCGTGAGGAGCGTATCACACTTTAACCACATAGGGGGATGTACATGAAAAGATCAAAACTGTTCTTGTTCGCTATCATGTTATTGCTGACATGGACGCTAGCTGCTTGTGGTTCCAACAACACTAACGAGGCTTCAACTTCTTCTAGCGCTTCGCCTAATGCTCCGGCTTCAGGAGACAAAGTTGACGGCAAACAAGTCACGCTGAACGTCATGACAAACATTAACGATCAACAAGCCAAAGTCTTAGAGGACATCGCAAGAGCGTTCGAACAAGAAAATCCAAACATCAAAGTCGAATTTACCGCCCCCGGCGCGGAATACGAGAATATTATGAAAGTCAAAATGGCGTCCAACTCGATGCCGGACGTATTCTCCACCCATGGATGGTCGAAAATCCGTTATGCCGACTATTTGACGGATTTGAAGGACGAAGCTTGGGTCAGCCAGATCGACGACGCAATTAAACCGGCGGTAACGGACGATGCGGGCAAAGTGTACGTACTTCCGATGGATCAGGACAAATCCGGACCGGTCTACAATGCGGAAGTATTGGAGAAATACGGCGTTGAAGTGCCGAAGACTTGGGACGAGTTGATGCAAGCCGCGGAAACGATCAAAACAAAAAGCAATGGCAAAGTGACCGCATTCCATATCGGCGGCGCGGATACGTGGCCGATTGGACAATTCTTCGATTTCTTCGCTACGCCTGCTTTCATCAGCGCAGCCGATAACAACGCTAGCCAATTCCTGGACGGTACGTTTGATTGGACTAAGTTCGACAAGCTGCCGCAAATGTTCCTTGAGCTGCAGCAGAAGGGTTATTTAAACAAGGATGTTCTGACGGCGAAGTATTCCGATTCCGCAAAAGCGTTCGCCGAAGGTAAAGTCGCATTCGGAATCTACGGTCCATTCCTGATTGACGAAGCTCAGAAGATTAACCCGAACCTCAAAGGCGGCTTGATGCCGATTCCTTCCATCGCCGCAGGCGATCAACCTACGTTGGCAGGAGGCGAAAGATCGACTTGGGGCGTATGGAAAGATTCCCCGAACATCGATGCAGCCAAGAAATTCGTAGCGTTCTATGCTAAACCTGAAAATATCGCTAAAGTAGCTACTTCCGAAATCTTGCCGCCAGGGTTGAAGGGTGTCAATATTGATGCGGGAGATTTGACGGACGATTTCGAGCAATACAAAGATCTTCGCGTGATCCCGTACTTCGACCGCGTGTACTTGCCGAACGGCATGTGGGACGTTATGTGCAAGAACGGACAAGATTTGCTTGCCGGCGGAATTAAGGTTAGCGAATTTTCCGAGAACATGAAGCAAGAATACGAACGCCTTCGCGCAGCACAACAATAATTACGGATGGCCCGTCGGCACTCGAATGCTGCGGGCTGTCTTCCCTTAAGGGATGTTTTGTTTATCGCTAGTCGCAGTTGGCGCACAGATAGGAGGAGAAATCATGCCGTCTTCGCAAACGCATCCAATCCATAAAACACAAACGGCGGCCAAAAAGGGCTTCGTTCGTAAATATTTTCAATCAGCTTCCGCGCTTAATCTTATGTATTTGCCGGCACTTATCCTTTTTGGGGTGTTTATTTTGTATCCGCTCGCCAAGGGAGTACAGATTTCATTCACGAATTGGGATGGGTATTCCCAAAATTACACATGGGCAGGGTTTAAGAAGTACACCTTGATGTTCCATGATAAGAAAATCATAACGACGTTTAAGAATACATTAATTTACGGCTTGGGCAGCACTTTGCTGCAGAACTTGCTCGGACTTGCTTATGCCTTGTTCTTGGATCGAAAAATTCGCGGCTTAGGCTTCGCCCGCACGATAGTCTATATGCCGGTCATTATAAGCCCGCTGATTATGGGATATATTTTCTATTTTATTTTTCAATATGACGGAGGTGCGTTAAACGACTTGGTTGCCGTGTTCGGCAAAGAACCCGTCGACTGGCTATCGAGCGGTCCCCGCGCAGTGTGGATCATTACTTTTATCAATACTTATCAGTACATGGGAATTGCCATGATCATTTACTTGGGGGGCTTGCAGTCCATTTCCAAGGAATATTACGAAGCAGCGCAAATGGAAGGCGCCAAATGGTGGTCTCAGTTTGCCAACGTGACTTGGCCGCTTCTAGCTCCGGCTATAACGGTTAATATCGTCCTAAACATCATCGGCGGTTTGAAGCTGTTCGACGTTATCGTCGCCTTGACCAACGGAGGTCCGGGTTACGCTTCGCAATCGCTGTCGACGATGATGTACAATTTGTATTTTGCAAGACAGGATGCGGGTTATGCGGCTGCACTTGGTAACGTGATGTTCTTGTTTATTTGCATCTTTAGCTTGACCGTCTTGTTTATACTGCGCAGAAGGGAAGTGCGCATGTGAACAAGTTCGCGAGTCGATTCTCTTTACTTATGATATGTATTGTTCATCTCGTTCCTTTTTATTTGCTTCTTAACATGTCGTTGAAGCCCTTAACGGATACAAGCAGCAAGTGGAAGCCTTCCGGTGCGATGTCCTTGGCTAACTTTGCCAGCGCATGGAATGAGGCCCATCTGGCCAGGGCAATCACGAGCAATCTGATTATCACGGTGTGCTCAATCCTACTTGTCGTCTTAATCGGTTCCTTCGCGGCTTATCCGCTAGCCCGCCATAGAACAAAATGGAACAACTTCGTATACATGCTGAGCATCTCTTGCTTGGTCGTTCCCGGACTTACGATATTGGTTCCCTTATACAAATTCATGGTGGATATCGGTGGCATGAATCAGTATTGGGCGGTTATTCTCGTACAGGTCACCTTTGCTTTGCCGTTGACTATCTTCTTAATGACAGGATTCATGGGAACGGTACCTAAAGAGCTGGACGAAGCGGCGCTGATTGACGGCTGCAGCCGGTTTTCCATTTTCCTGCGAATCATTATGCCTCTATTGAAACCGATCATTGCAACGATTGTTATCGTGCTAGGCGTTCAGATTTGGAATGACTATCAGTTCTCGGTCTTCTTCCTTCAGAAGCCTGAAGTGAAGACGATACCGGTCGCACTCTCTGGATTCATTACGCAGTATCATAGCAACATCAACTGGGTAGCGGCAGGTTGCCTAGTGGCTATGCTGCCTATGACGGTAGCTTATCTTTTCCTACAAAAATATTTCATAAAAGGAATGGCCGATGGAGCGGTTAAAGGCTAGATAAGAAATGTCGAGTTGAAACGGGCGATGTGAAAAGGAGGAATGCACAACATGTCAATCCGGTATGAGGAGTCTCAACAAACCTTTCATTTGCAAACGCCGAATATGAGTTATGTATTCAAGTTGATTAAAGGTGCTTATCCCTCTCACGTCTACTGGGGACCGAAGCTTCGCGGTTATAGTTGGAGAGAGAAAAAGCCTGCCATCGTAAGTACGGGCTTCTCTCCCAATCCGTTTCCGGACGTGGCTTTTGACTTAATACAACAAGAATACCCCGGTTATGGAACAGGCGATTATCGCCATCCCGCGTATCAAGCGGAATTATCAAGCGGAACCACCGTTACCGAGCTGGTTTATGTCGCGCATCGGATTTTCAAGGGCAAACCGAATCTTGAAGGACTTCCGTCTACTTACGTGGAGAACGACGATGAAGCCCAAACGTTGGAGTTGGAGCTTTGCGATCCCATGGCATCCTTAAAGGTCATTCTGAGCTATACCGTCTTTAGGGACCATGATGCCATAGCAAGATCCGCTAAATTCATTAACGACGGGATAGCGCCGATGGATCTCTTACGGGCATCGAGCATGAGCATAGATTTCGGACATTCAGCGTACGATCTGTTACAATTACCGGGCTCTTGGGCTAGAGAAAGGTATGTGGAAAGACGTAAGCTCTCTTCCGGTACGCAAAGCGCGGAAAGCCGAAGAGGGGCCAGTTCCCATCAGCAAAATCCCTTCGTAGCGCTCTTATCGCCGGATACAAATGAAGATGATGGAGATGCATATGGATTCAGCCTAGTATACAGCGGAAGCTTCGCTGCGCATGTCGAGGTTGACCAGTTTCATACGACACGGGTATCTATGGGCATTAATCCGTTCGACTTCAAATGGCGGCTCGATCCCGGAGCGTCGTTCCAGACGCCGGAAGCCGTGCTCGTGTATTCATCCTCGGGATTAGGCGGAATGTCCAGAATATATCATCGTCTATACCGTACTCGGTTATGTAGAGGCGAGCATCGCGATAGGGCGAGGCCCGTACTCGTAAACAATTGGGAAGGCACTTATTTTGATTTCGATGCGGAGAAAATTACGAGCATAGCCCGCGAAGCTAGTGCGCTCGGCATCGAGTTGTTCGTGCTGGACGATGGCTGGTTTGGGGTGCGGGAGGACGATACGACTTCTCTCGGCGATTGGTTCGTTAACCGCCGGAAACTTCCCGAAGGTCTGGATAAATTGGCTCTTAGCGTTAATGGGTTGGGCTTGCAGTTCGGTCTTTGGTTCGAACCGGAAATGGTATCGGTAGACAGTCAATTATACAGATCACATCCCGATTGGTGCCTTCACGTGCCGGGACGACGGCGTACAGAAGGACGAAATCAACTGATCCTCGACTTGTCTAGGGATGAAGTGTGTGAATATATCATTAAAGGGATTAGCGATATTCTGTCTTCCGCGCCAATCGCTTACGTAAAATGGGACATGAACCGCCATATGACCGAAATCGGATCGACGGCTCTACCACCAGAGTGCCAGAGGGAGACAGCGCATAGATATATGCTGGGTTTGTACCGAATTTTAGACGTCATTACTTCCAAGCACCCTAGCGTTCTGTTCGAAGGTTGCTCGGGCGGAGGCGGCCGCTTCGACCCGGGAATGCTGCATTACATGCCGCAAACGTGGACAAGCGATAATTCGGATGCCGTCTCGCGATTGAAAATACAATATGGGACGAGTATCGTTTATCCGATCAGCGCTATGGGAGCTCATGTATCCGCCGTTCCAAATCATCAAGTGCATAGAATGACATCGCTCAAAATGCGTGGGGATGTTGCCATGTCCGGCAATTTCGGCTACGAGCTTGATCTCACGGCGATGACTCCTCTGGAGAAAGCGGAAGTCGTAGCCCAGGTACAGCATTATAAGAAGCATCGCAAGCTCATTCAATTCGGTGAGTTCTACCGGTTGAGAAGTCCCTTCGAAGGGAACGACGCAGCTTGGATGGTCGTGTCTGAAGATCGTAGCGAAGCCTACGTTTCTTATTACAGGGTGTTGGCCGAACCGCATGAGCAGTCGGGGATGCTACGGTTAAAAGGATTAGATAAGGAGAGCGATTACGTGTTGGAGGAGTCAAAACAAGTTATTGGAGGGGATCAGCTAGAGCACTCGGGCCTTAACTTGCCTCCTCTACACGGGGATTTCCAGAGCGTGACTTGGTATATACGCAAACAATAATCGGATCGGGAAATAAGGCCAGCCTAGAACGCGATGGCTGGCCTTTTCGTTGTTTTTACACAATCTTCATCAAACCTTCATCGAAGCTTGCTTGTGCCGGCCGCTATTATTCAGTATTCTATAGCTAATGTGCAAAGACCGCTCGAGGTCGCGAAAGGGAGATGGATATGAGCAACAACATTCAATTCGACTATTCCAAAGCGCTACAATTCGTCGGACAGCATGAAATCGACAACCTGGCACCTGCCGTAAAGCTGGCGCATGAGCAATTACATAACGGAACGGGTGCTGGCTCCGATTATCTGGGCTGGATCAACCTGCCTTTCGATTACGACAAGCAAGAGTTTGCCCGCATTCAAAGCGCGGCCAAACAAATTCAATCCGACTCCGACGCCCTTATTGTCATCGGAATCGGCGGTTCTTACCTCGGAGCGCGCGCAGCGATCGAAATGTTGCAGCACTCTTTCTACAACACGCTATCCAAGGAACAACGCAAAACTCCGCAAATTTTCTATGCAGGCAATAATATTAGTTCAACTTACGTAACTCATTTGCTACAAGCGCTTGAAGGCAAAGATTGGTCCATCAACGTGATTTCCAAATCGGGTACGACGACCGAGCCTGCAATTGCTTTCCGTATTTTCCGCGAAGCGTTGGAGAACAAATACGGCAAAGAAGCCGCTCGCAAGCGTATTTACGCTACGACCGACAAAGCGCGCGGAGCGTTAAAAGTGCTGGCAACGGAAGAGGGCTACGAGACATTCGTCATCCCGGATGACGTGGGCGGACGTTATTCCGTATTGACGGCTGTCGGGTTGTTGCCGATCGCGGCTGCGGGTATCGACATCGAGTCGATGATGAAGGGCGCGCAGGACGCGGCGACCAAGTACAACAATCCTAACCTGAGCGAGAACCAAGCTTATCAATACGCTGCGGTTCGCAACGCCTTGTATCGCAAAGGCAAAGCAGTAGAAATTCTCGTGAACTACGAGCCTGGATTGCACTTCGTATCGGAGTGGTGGAAACAGCTTTACGGAGAAAGCGAAGGGAAAGATTACAAAGGCATTTATCCTTCTTCCGTAGACTTCTCCACCGATTTGCACTCCATGGGACAATTCATCCAAGAGGGCAACCGGATCATCTTCGAAACGGTGCTGCAAGTGGGGAACGTTTCCGAACAAATTACGATCCAGAAAAACGAGGACGACTTGGACGGATTGAACTTCCTTGCCGGACAAACCCTTGATTTCGTCAATAAAAAAGCATTCTTAGGAACTCTTCTGGCGCATACCGACGGTAACGTACCGAATTTGATCGTTAACTTGCCGGATACGAGCCCGTACACTTTTGGATACATGGTATACTTCTTCGAGATCGCGTGCGGCGTAAGCGGCTACCTGCTCGGCGTCAATCCGTTCGACCAACCCGGCGTAGAGGCGTATAAGAAGAACATGTTCGCGTTGCTTGGCAAACCGGGCTTCGAAGAAGAGAAGAAAGCTTTGGAAGCTCGTCTGTAAGAGCTTGCATGGAAACGGAATATGGAAACGGAATATCGAAAAAGAGTGCTTCCCAGCACTCTTTTTTTATGGTTAAATTTAGGTTGTGATTTTGAGCCCGGTTCTGTACGTCGTGGTATTAATCCTGATTACTTTGGCATGCGCGCTTCTTTTGGGTATGATTGTAGGCGTATACGGTATGGAAATACTAGCATAATCGGAGGGACATCATGCTTGCGCGATATACAACGGTAAGGCAATTTGGCTCTGACGAGATCGTGATCAAGAAATCCCGCTTCATTGGGCACGCGAAACCCGTGGAGACCGAAGAGGAAGCGGTTGCTTTCATAGAGGAGCTCAAGAAGAAATATTGGGACGCGACGCATAACTGCTCGGCTTATTTAATCGGAGAACGAGATCAGTTCCAGAAGGCGCTGGACGACGGGGAGCCGAGCGGAACGGCGGGCAAGCCGATCCTGGAAGTGATCAAGAACCGCGGTTTGAAAAATGTTGTCGTCATCGTAACCCGTTACTTCGGTGGAATTATGTTAGGCGCGGGCGGCTTAGTCCGTGCTTATACGGATGGCGCGGTTACCGGTATCGATGCCGCCGAGCCCATCATAAAGGTACTGCATCGCGAGGTTTTGGTCGATGTAGATTATACCTGGTACGGCAAGCTGGAGAACGAGCTGAGAGGGAGAGGCTTCAGGGTCGGCGACGTTTCGTTTACGGACCGGGTGCTGGTCACCTGTCTGCCTGAAGCCGGGGAAGCCGAGCGCTTCCAAGCTTGGATTACGGATATTACGCAGGGGCAGGCGATTATCGCGCTCGGCGAAGAGCTTTATTTCATTGATGGAGAGTAGATTAATCTGGCACTCCTTCTCTTGTCTGAAAAACCGACTATAGCGAGCGAACGAGAGAAATACGGCTCCTTATTGTCGCAAAAACCGACTATTGCGAGCGAACGAGAGAAATGTGGCTCCTTATAGTCGCAAAAACCGACTATGGCGAGCGAACAAGAGAAATGTGGCTCCTTATAGTCGTAAAAACCGACTATGGTGAGCGAAAGAGAGAAATGTGGCTCCTTATAGTCGCAAAAACCGACTATGGAGAGCGAACGAGAGGAATGTGGCTCCTTATAGTCGCAAAAACCGACTATGGCGAGCGACCGAGAGAAATGTGGCTCCTTATAGTCGCACAAACCGACTATGGCGAGCGAACAAGAGAATTGTGGCTCCTTATAGTCGCAAAACCCGACTATGGCGAGCGAACTAGAGGAATGTTGCTCCTTATAGTCGCAAAAACCGACTATGGCGAGCGACCGAGAGAAATGTGGCTCCTTATAGTCGCAAAAACCGACTATGGAGAGCGAACGAGAAGAATGTGGCTCCTTATAGTCGCAAAAACCGACTATGGCGAGCGAACTAGAGGAATGTTGCTCCTTATAGTCGCAAAAACCGACTATGGCGAGCGAACGAGAGAAATGTGGCTCCTTATAGTCGCAAAAAGCGACTATGGCGAGCGACCGAGAGAAATGTGGCTCCTTATAGTCGCAAAAAGCGACTATGGCGAGCGACCGAGAGAAATGTGGCTCCTTATAGTCGCAAAAAGCGACTATGGCGAGCGACCGAGAGAAATGTGGCTCCTTATAGTCGCAAAAAGCGACTATGGCGAGCGACCGAGAGAAATGTGGCTCCTTATAGTCGCAAAAAGCGACTATGGCGAGCGACCGAGAGAAATGTGGCTCCTTATAGTCGCAAAAACCGACTATGGCGAGCGAACAAGAGAAATGTGGCTCCTTATAGTCGCAAAAAGCGACTATGGCGAGCGAACGAGAGAAATGTGGCTCCTTATAGTCGCAAAAACCGACTATGGTGAGCGAACGAGAGACATGTGGCACCTTATAGTCGCAAAAACCGACTCTGGTGAGCGAACGAGAGAACTGTGGCTCCTTATAGTCGCCAAAAGCGACAATGGCTAGCGAACGAGAGAAATGTGGCTCCTTATAGTCGTAAAAAGCGACTATGGCGAGCGACCGAGAGAAATGTGGCTCCTTATAGTCGCAAAAACCGACTATGGCGAGCGAACGAGAGAAATGTGGCACCTTATAGTCGCAAAAACCGACTATGGCGAGCGAACGAGTTAGAGAAGCTCCGTTCAGCCTTCAACAACCTTAATGTAGTACTCCCGCTGCCGGGGGCCGTCGAATTCGCAGAAGTAGATTCCTTGCCAACGCCCGAGCAACATTTTGCCTCCGGTGAGGATGATCGTCTGCGATGTTCCCGTTGTTATCGCTTTGAGATGGGAAGCGGTATTTCCTTCGGCATGGCGATATTGGGGGTGATTCCATGGATACACCTCGTCTAGGCGCATCAGAACGTCTTTCTTAACATCGGGATCGGCATTCTCGTTGATGGTGATTCCGGCTGTCGTATGCGGGCAATACACTACGACGATACCTTCCTGAATTCCTTGTTTGGCCACGACGGATGCCACTTGTCTAGTGATGTCGATCAGTTCGTCGCGGTTTGTCGTTCGGAGATTTTCCTTGATTAACATAGCAGAGCCCTCCTCTTCTCATCCTGAATTATAACATTCGAGCTCGTTCGAGTGATGATGACAATTCACCTCCCATAAGCAATAAGAATAGGCTGTATTAGTTTTTTTGATAAAAAGGCGTTTGCCTACCCTATTTAGCATTGACGAAATTAGCGTTTTTCTGGTAAAGTATCAATACCGACTAATTTAATAGGAATTATATAATATTCAGCTCTCAAAGCTTCAGGAGGTACACGTCAACGTGAGTTCCATGCTACAGAGTCGCTGGTGGAGCTGGGGATTTCGCAGCGCTGTCATGCTTTATTTTATGATATTGATCGTCTTTCCTATTCTTGGAATTTATGGGCAGTCCTTGTCCGCCGGTTGGACGGCTTTCGCGGATAATATCACGGAGCCGCTAGCTTGGAAAGCCGTATTGCTGACGATCAAGCTGGCTGTCATCGGTACGTTGATCAATGTCTTGGTCGGCACGATGTCGGCCTGGGTTCTAATCCGTTACCGCTTTCCGGGACGCAGACTGTTGAACAGCCTGGTGGATCTCCCTTTTGCTCTGCCTACGGCAGTGGCTGGCCTCATGATTTTATTGCTGCTCGGGCCGCATAGCTTCGTAGGGGAATGGGCGGAGAAACTCGGCTTTACGATTCTGTTTCATCAACCGGCGATTATTATCGCGATGGTATTCGTGACGTTTCCTTTCGTCATCCGTGCCGTTCAGCCTCTACTGGAGGAAATGGACGCTTCAGAGGAAGAGGCCGCCTATACGCTAGGCGCAACGAAAGCGACAACCTTCTGGCGGGTTATTCTGCCGAATATGTTGCCGGGTATTCTAAGCGGCGCGATGCTTGCCTTCTCCAGAGGGTTAGCGGAATTCGGTGCCGTCGTGCTCGTCGCGGGGAATATTCCGGGCAAAACCTTGATTGCTTCGGTTTACATTTTCGGAGAGATCGAGAGCGACAACACGATCGGAGCTACGGCGGTCAGCGTATTGCTGCTTACCTTCTCTTTCCTTATTCTATGGACGGTTAATTACGTGCAGATGAGGAGGAAGAACGGATGAGACGCTTATGGATTGGTTTGACCGTAGCCGTATTCGGACTATTGCTCATCGTGCCTGTCGTGCGTATCGCTATGGGGGCTTTCAATGAAGGCTGGGGCGGGTTCGCGAATGGAATGTCCAGGCCGGAAACGTTACATGCCTTATACATGACAGTTCTTATAGTGATCATTGTTACGATTATCAATACGATATTCGGAGTCATGTTGTCGCTCTATCTGGTAAGAGCAACGTGGTTAGGACGACGAATTAAACAACTGCTCAATAGTATCGTCGATTTGCCTTTTGCGGTCTCGCCGGTTATCGGAGGTTTGATGATCGTGCTGCTGCTCGGGCCGGAGACGGCGCTGGGCGCCCTGTTCAACAAAGCGGGGGTAGATATCGTATATGCGCTGCCGGGGATGATCATCGCGACTTTATTCGTAACGTTCCCGTTGATCGTTCGCGAAGTGATGCCTGTGCTGCAGGAAATCGGAAGCGCGCAGGAAGAAGCGGCTTCTACGCTCGGTGCAAGCGCATGGACCACGTTCTGGCGCGTCACTTGGCCCTCCATCCAATGGAGCGTCGTTTACGGAGTCGTATTGACGGTAGCCAGAGCTTTAGGAGAATTCGGAGCGGTGCTTGTCGTATCCGGCAATATTTTGTTCAAGACTCAAACGGCAACGACTCTCGTCTATCAAGATGTCGAGAACTTTAATCTTACCGCCGCGAATTCGATCGCATTGGTATTGGCTGCGGGTTCTGTAACGTTACTATTGCTCATGGAATGGGCCAAATCGAGAAGGGGAGTGCATTAAGATGCATATCGAAGTCAGCGGATTGAACAAGAAATTCGGCGATTTTCAAGCAGTCACGAATGTTAATTTCGAGATTGAGAAAGGGCAGTTGATTGGCTTGCTAGGCCCGAGCGGTGGCGGCAAAACCTCGATTCTGCGTATGCTCGCCGGCTTGGAATCCGTTGACGAGGGGGATATCCTGTTTCACGGCAAACGGGTGAACGATCTTCCTCCTCAAGAGAGAGGCATCGGGTTCGTCTTTCAGAACTATGCGCTGTTCAAACATATGTCCGTTGAGGACAATATCGCATTCGGTTTAGAAGTGAAGAAGTGGTCGAAGCCGAAAATTAAAGCTCGGGTAGCCGAACTCGTGGAGTTAACGGGCTTGTCCGGCTTCGAGAAGCGTTATCCTCACCAACTGTCCGGAGGACAGCGTCAACGCGTCGCTTTCGCGCGGGCCTTGGCTCCCGAACCGCAATTGCTGTTGCTCGATGAGCCCTTCGCGGCCATCGACGCCAAGATCCGCCATGAATTGCGTTCTTGGTTGCGGGATATGATCGATCGCTTGGGCATCACCTCCATCTTCGTTACGCATGACCAAGACGAAGCGATCGAGGTTGCCGACCAAATCATGATTATTAACAAAGGGCGTCTTGAACAAAAAGGTACCCCTTGGGAAATTTATAAAAACCCGGAATCTCCGTTCGTCGCCAGCTTCATCGGCGAATCGACGATCGTCGACGACGTTTCCTCGCTGCGCGGATTCGGCAATGCTACCGACTGGCCGGGAACGAAAGCCCTTATTCGCCCGGAATACGTGGAGGTTGGCAAACCGTCTGATTTCAATCTGCTATCGGCAACGGAGAAAGGAATCGTTCGCCATGTCCATTTCCGCGGAAGCGAGTGGCTGGTCGAGGTCGAGGTAGGTTCTACCCGTCTTGTCACTTACCGTTCGTTGGAAAAGGAGATTCTTCATCCGGGCGACGAGGTTCAAGTGTTGATCCATCGAGCTTATCTATTTAACGATAACGATAGCTGGGTAATGGAGAATAAGTTGAAGGAAGATCCGTTGCCGGTTCATATTTAAGATTTGGTGGGAGCCTACGAAGGCACCTCGGGAGGACAGCAATGAACACGGGTAACCGTAAAATAAAGCTTGGCCGTAGATCTGGACTATTTAGTATACTCATGCTTATCTTCCTATCGTCTACTTTAGCCGGTTGCGGTGGATCGAACCAAGCGACACCGGGCGATGGCGAGAACGCGGTTGCTAAGGGAGACGTAACGCTAGTTCTCGGAGCTTATTCCGTTGCCAAGGACGCTTTGCAGGATATTTTGCCTGCTTTCAAAGCGGAATGGAAATCGAAGACCGGGCAAACCGTTGCCTTTCAAGAATCGTATGAAGCGTCCGGAACGCAAACTCGCTCGATTATAGGCGGTTTTGAAGCCGACGTGACGCTGTTAGCGCTCCAAGGAGATATGGAGAAGCTGGTGAAAGCCGGATTGGTCGCGCCGGAATGGAAACAAGCAGCTCATAACGGGATGGTCACCCGCTCGATCGTCGTTCTAGGAACGAGGGCGGGCAATCCTTTGGGGATCAAGGATTTCGAGGATTTGACTAAACCCGGCGTGAAGGTGCTCTATCCGAATCCGAAAACTTCAGGCGGAGCGCAATGGGACATCAATGCGATCTATGGAGCGGGCTTGAAGAAATCGGAAGCGGCTACCGGAACGAAGGATCCCGCTGCGGCCAAGAAATTCCTGGAGGACGTTCATCGGAATATCGAGTCGATGGACAAGAGCGGCCGGGCCTCTATGGCGGCTTTCGAATACGGGGTCGGAGACGTTATCGTGACATACGAGAACGAACTGCTCGCAAGAATTGCGCAAGGCGTTCAATACGATATCGTCGTACCGCCGAGTACGATATTGATCGAGAACCCGGTCGCGGTCGTCGGCCGCAATGCGGATCGTCATGGAGTAAGCGAAGTGGCTCAGGCGTTCGTTCAATACTTATATTCGGATGAGGCGCAGAAGCTATTCGCCAAGCATGGCTTCCGACCGGTCAGCGACGAACTTTCCGCCCAGATGCAAGCGGACTATCCTCAGCCTCCCGAGTTGTTCACGATCGACTACTTGGGTGGATGGGATAAAGTGAAGGAGACGTTATATTCCAAGCGAGGCATCTGGTATCAAGTGTTGGCGGGAAAATAGCGTTCGTGGAAATAAATCGGTAAAAAACAGCCAAAGCGGGAATGCTATGCTCCGCGTGGCTGTTTTTTTTGTTATAATTATCGATTAGATCAGGTATTAGGGAGGACTCACCTTGTTAAATCCAACTACTATCCGTACCATGCGTTTTATCCTTTATTTCAAGACTGCGATGCTGCTTATGATGTTGGTTGTATCTCTATTTAATACGAAAGACTTTTCTAATGTATCCGTTAGTAACATCGTTATCATTCTTGTAGCGGCGATTGTACCGATGGGCTTGATGCTTGTGACCATCAACAAAAGAAAAATGTTCCTTTCCATGATATTGGCTTTTGTCATATTCCTCTTTACGCGCATTGATATGATCCAGTTGGTATCGTCTTTAGTGTTAATCTTGTTGTTCTTCTTAAAGCAAACAAGAGATTACTTCCGCGGCCAGAACATCCAGCCTGCCCGTACTAACGAACAACCTTCGGAAGCGGACGAAGCCGAGCAAGCCGCATTAGTAGATCCAGACGATGCCCCGGTTAAGCCGACGCCGAGACTGAAGAAAGATCCGGTAGTGACCATTCGCGAAGCGACGCCAGAGGATGCGGATACCGTGTTTTCCTTGATGATGATCGCCTTCGAAGAGTATAGAACGGCTATTCCGCCTTCGAGCGCATTGGAAGAGACGGAAGAGTCCATCTTAAAGGGACTTCAAGAGCAAACCGAATTCGCGGCCATCTTGTACGAGGACGATACGGCTACGGCGATGGTACGGTTTCAATACATCGACGACGCCATTTACTTTTACCGGTTGTCCGTTATTCCGAATCGCCGCAGAAGAGGGTACGCGAGACAATTGGTGAAATGGATCGAGAGGCAAGGGATTTCCAAGGGGCTTAACGTTAGCCGCTGCAAAGTAAGACAATCGGTTCAGAACAATCTGGTGTTGTACCAGAATATGGGCTATGAGATCGTGGATCAGGAGCTGGTCGTCCGTCCGAACGGAACCGTTAAAGCTCTGAAGATGGAGAAACAGCTTGGGGTGTAAATAAGGTTTCGAAATCGGAGTGGTGAGCAGAGGAAACATTTCTGCATCACCACTTTTTTGTACCCGCAAGCCAGTCAAATTACCGGATTTATTGAGGTTTCCTATCGGATATTTATATGGTGGAAAGCCATTCCATTCATTTAGAATGAGATCGAGCAGCAAGATTGTAGGATTGATCTCCCGAAAGGATGACGATAACATGAGTCGAACAACGTTTCGTAAACTTTGGTACACCGAGCCGGCGACTGACTGGGAGAAGGAAGCTTTACCGATCGGTAACGGTCGGTTAGGAGCTATGATATTCGGCGGCCTTGGCGAAGATCGGATCCTGTTGAACGAGGATACGCTTTGGTCGGGAGAGCCGGCTGATAAGACGAATCCTGCTGCCGCGATCGCGCTTGACGGGGTACGCAAGCTCGTATTTGCCGGGGAGTATCGTAAAGCGCAAGATTTACTAGAGCAGGAGATGTTCGGTCCTTGGAATCAATCTTACATCCCGATGGGCGATTTGGTGATGAACTGGAAGGAAAGCGGACCTGTTGTTTCCTATACGAGAGAGTTGGATTTAAACACGGCAGTGACGAAGGTGAGTTATATATGCGACGGCGCAAGGTTCGTGCGCGAAGCGTTCTGCTCCGCTCCCGATCAAGCGTTGATCATGAAGTTCGGATGTGACCGTCCCGGTTCTATCTCCCTAAAGATCGGATTAGATAGCCAGCTTAAACATGAGGTTGATCTTGCTTCCTCCGAAAAGTCCGGTCACCGTCTAACGCTAAAAGGGAGGGCACCGGTTCATGTAGCACCGAATTACGTTCATGAATCGGAACCTATTATCTATCGCGACGGCAAAGGGATGACCTTCCAAGCTCTGGTTAAAATCGAAGTCGCTGGAGGAGATGTCGCCATTAAGGATGGACGATTCGTTATCGAGGCTGCGGATGAGGTGCTGTTAAAGCTTGTAGCCGCAACTAGTTTTAACGGATTCGATCAAGATCCGGCTACGAATGGTCTTGACCCGTCGATTCTATGTGCCTCGATGCTATCCGGCATATCCGATCAAACCTATGAGAAGCTACTAGCTTCCCATACTACGGATTATCAGAGCTTGTTTCATCGGATGGACTTGAAGCTCGGCAGGGAGAGCGATAACGCTGCAAAGATCGCTACGAATGAACGATTGCGGAAAGTTAAAGAAGGCGGAGAGGATCTATCGCTAACGGCGTTATATTTTGATTATGGCCGGTATTTGCTTATCGCCAGCTCGCGTCCCGGGAGCCAACCCGCTAATCTGCAAGGAATATGGAATCCCCGGTTAAGGGCATCTTGGAGCAGTAACTGGACGACGAATATCAATGCACAGATGAATTACTGGCTAGCGGAAAGCTGTAATCTGAGCGAGTGCCATGAGCCGCTATTCGATCTTATCGATGGTTTGCGCGTGACAGGTAAGCGCGCCGCCGAGGTGAATTACAACTGTCGAGGATGGACGGTTAATCATAATGTGGATCTTTGGAGGTCCGCAACGGCCGTAGGTTTGAACGCCAAGTGGGCTTATTGGCCGATGGGCGCGACGTGGCTGTGCTGGCACTTATGGAATCGGTACGAATACACGTTAGATAAAGCATTCTTGGAGGAGCGCTTATATCCGGCGTTAAAAGGAGCTGCGGAGTTCTGTCTGGATTGGCTGGTGGAGAGCCCGGAAGGATATTTGGTCACTTGTCCGTCGACTTCTCCCGAGAACGATTTTCTCACTGCGGATAGCGAAGCGTGCAGCGTGTCTTACGGTTCGACGATGGATATGACGTTGGTTCGCGAAGTTTTCCGCCATTGTATCGAGGCGAGCGAGATTTTGCGGACCGATGCTGAATTCCGCGAGGAGCTGGCTGCTACCCTGGATAAGCTGCCTCCTTATCGGACAGGCCAATATGGCCAATTGATGGAATGGTGCGAGGACTTCAAGGAAGAAGATCCAGGTCATCGCCACCAATCTCATTTGTACGGATTGCACCCGGGAGATCAATTCGTGGCCGGACGCGACGAGGCATGGGTAGAAGCTTGCCGGACGTCATTGGAGCGCCGCTTATCTTCGGGAGGAGGACATACGGGATGGAGCTGCGCGTGGATCATTAATCTGCAAGCCCGTCTTGAGAATGGGGATGCCGCCCATGATTATGTCATGACCTTACTGCGTTGCTCTACCTACGACAATCTATGGGACGCGCATCCGCCGTTTCAGATCGACGGTAACTTCGGCGGGGCTGCCGGGATCGCGGAAATGCTGCTTCAGAGCCATGCGGGCGAAATCCGCCTATTGCCGGCATTGCCGTCGGCATGGCCGGAAGGCAGCGTAAAAGGATTGAAAGCTCGCGGAGACTGGAGTATTGATATCAGATGGATAGATGGTAAGCTAGAGGAAGCAAATTTGAGTACGTTTCTTGCGCAGGAATGCCGGTTACGTTTACCTTATCCGGTAAGGGTAACCTGCCAAGGCCAGGCGATCCGTACCGTTCGCTCTGACGATGGCGCCTTATCTTGGGCCGCGGAAGCGGGACAAGCGTACTCCGTGCGAATAGAGTAATTAAACAACTAAGTTGGACGACCACAGAGGTGATCAAGAGTGACGGAGCAGGGGATCAAACTTAGAAACGTCGGCATATTCGCCCATGTCGATGCAGGCAAAACGACGACAACGGAACAGATCTTATTCCGCAGCGGACGGATTCGCACGCTTGGCAGCGTGGACGACGGAACGGCGCAGACGGATTGGCTGGAAGTCGAACGGACTCGCGGCATTTCCGTGCGGTCTGCGGTGACGAGGTTTCAGTGGAAGGATGTCCAGGTGAATCTGGTCGATACGCCAGGACACGTCGATTTTCTATCCGAGGTGGAGCGATCGCTAAGGGTGATGGATGGTGCCGTCCTCATCGTCTCGGCGGTGGAAGGCGTGCAGGCGCAAACGGAAGTTATCTGGCAGGCGTTAAGAGATTTAGGCATACCTACGCTTATCTATATTAACAAAATGGACCGGATCGGAGCGGAGCCAGATAGAGTGCTAGGTGAGATTCATCGTCTCTTGTCATCTGGGGCCGTTCCAATACAAGCTTACGACGGATTGGAAGGGGGGTTCTCGGGTTCTGTCGAGTTGCTGACAGTGGAAGAGCCGGATAAAGTTGCTCTATCGCCATCGACGGTACGAACAGTCGAGGGGCGAGGGAGTTTGATAGAAAAAATCGCGGAAACGGATGACGCCCTTCTCGAACGTTATTTCGAGCAAGGGGAGCTCTCGGATGCGGAGCTGCTTCCGGTATTCCGGGAAAGCATTCGGGAAGCTAAGCTGTTTCCGGTATTATATGGAGCTTCCAACCGCGGCATCGGCGTCGAACAATTAATGGATGCCGTCATTGATCTGCTGCCATCGCCTGAGGGAGACGAAAGCGCGCCATTGTCCGGCGTCGTATTTAAGCTGGACAAAGACCCCGTGATGGGGAGACTGGCTTATGTCCGCCTATATGGCGGTGCACTTCGCAACCGGGATACGGTTCGTAATCATGCGCTCGATATAGAGGAGAAAGTCACGCAGATCCGCAAGATGGAAGGGCAACGGAGCGAGGACATCGGCATTCTGAAGGCCGGGGATATCGCCGTCGTTTGCGGGTGGAGCCGGGTGAGGATCGGAGATGTTATCGGCGATCAAGAAGGCGTTCCGGGGGAGAGACGAATCGCGGAGCCGCTGCTCACCGTTCAGGCTCACTGGCGCAATGATGCTGAATATCCGGCCGTCGTGGCGGCGTTCCAGGAGCTCGCGGACGAAGATCCGCACTTGGACGTTCAGTGGCTGCAAGAAGATAGAGAACTGCATGTGAGGGTCATGGGCCCAATTCAGGTGGAAGTGCTGGGTCATATGTTGATGAGCCGTTACGGCCTGGATGTCACTTTCGGTGCGCCGTCGGTCATCTACAAGGAAACGCCCGTGAGGAAGGCCGAAGGTTTCGTTGCTTATACGATGCCTAAGCCTTGCTGGGCCATTCTTCGTTTCGTCATCGAGCCGGATGTTAGAGGAAGCGGTTTGACTTATCGTTCGAACGTAAGAACGGAAAATCTGCTGGAACGCTACCAGAACGAGGTCGCCAGAAGAGTGCCGGAAGCGCTCGAGCAAGGTCTGCGCGGTTGGCCGGTCACCGATCTGAAGGTCACTTTAGTGGAAGGCGAACATCATGTATGGCACACTCATCCGTTGAATTTCGTCGTCGCGACGCCGATGGGAATCATGGACGGACTCGTGAATACGGAGACGAGGCTGCTAGAGCCGATGCTTCGATTCCGGTTATCTACTCCGGAAGAATACGGCGGGAAAATCATGAGCGAGCTCGTCGTCATGCGCGGCGAGTTCGATACGCCGAAGGTGCGCCAAGGCCGCATGGAGATCGAAGGCCGGCTGCCCGTCGCGACTTCGCTAGAATTCCCTGCGCGTCTGGGATCGATGACGAAAGGGAGAGGCACGCTGACGACCTTCTTCGACGGTTATCAGGACTGTCCTCCGGACGTTAACGCGGAACGGACGAGGCGGGGCGTTAACCCGCTGGACACGTCCAAGTACATTCTGGCGACGCGCAATGCGCTGACCTAATAGGGTTTACTTCCATCGGGATGTTATAGTAGACTCGGATTACCTAATTTAGGGTTTACGGCAGATCAGCATGCATCAGGAGGAAGTGAACCTTATGTACAGTCTCCTTATCGTGGACGATGAAATTTATGCGGTTAATGGCATCAAGGCCGGATTGGATTGGTCCGTCATGGGCTTCTCCGCCGTTCATGAGGCATATGATAGGGCGATGGCCCAAGCTATCATTAGCACCACGCCGATAGACGTTATGATATGCGATATTGAGATGCCCGGCAGCAGCGGGTTGGATTTATTGGAATGGGTCAACGAGCAGGGGTATCCGATCGAGACGATCTATCTGACGTGCCATTCTAATTTTTCTTACGCGCAGAAGGCGCTGCAACTGGGCAGTCTTAATTATCTAATCAAACCCGTCGAATTCAACGAATTAGAGAGCATCGTTATGAAAGCGCTTAACAATATCGCTCGCGAGCAAGAAGCAACCTATGCCCAGAAGGAATATCACAAATATCTGCAACTATGGGAAACGCAGAAGCCGCTCATGATCGAGCGATTCTGGCAGGAGCTGCTGGATTATCGCAACACCCCTACCGAGAGCTGGATGATCGGAGAGCTGGAAAGCTTCGATACTAAACTGTCTACGGATACTCGCGTCTTTCCGATTCTGATCAGCGTTGAACAGTGGCACAAAGAAATAAGTACCCGAGACGAAGAAATCATGGAATACGCGCTTCGGAGTGCCGCGAAGGAGATCATTATGGCAGACGATCCGGGGATCGTCTTTCAGGATCGCGACGGCATGATCGTGATTTTGTTTTACAGCAGCGGAGACCGGATGATTCAAGAAAGAATTAAGAGCTGCGATGCGTTCGTCGATTCTTGTTCAAACTATTTTTTCAGCACGGTATGTTGTTATTTGGGGAAGGAGACCGAAGTCAGACAATTGCAGACGATGTACCGGGCTTTGCGGTATTCAGAGCAAAACAACGTTCGACGTACCCATAAGGTCATATGTTATCTCGAGGATCCTGCCGATCCGTCAGGTGACTTCGACGCGCTTCCCGACTTTTTCCAATGGTCCGAACTTTTGGAATTGGGAGGCATCGAGCAAGTGCGCGATCACGTTCGCGAATGCTTCGTGAGGTTGGAGCAGGAGTCAAATTTGCGAATGAACGCTTTGCATTCCTTTTACCATGGGATGTTACAAATGGTGCATTATCTTTTGCATAAGAAAAAAATGGTTTCCCCCGAGCTTCAGGGCGGAAAGCTGTTGGAGAAGGATTCCGTAACCCGCTCGCTGAGAGAATTGCAGGCTTGGGCGGAACAAGTCTTGGAACAATTCGCGAAAGCCCTCCAATCCGGACAAGTAGACGATTCTTTGATCGATAAAGCGAAGAGATACATTAACGAGCATCTTACGGAAGAAGTGAGCAGGGAACAGATTGCCGATCATGTATTCCTAAATCCCGGTTATTTGTCGAGGTTGTTCAAGAAGGAGACGGGAGAGTCGCTATCGGATTATATTTTGCGGGAAAGAATGAAAATGGCTAAGAACGCTTTGACCTTCTCGGATGAACCGATCAGTAAAGTGGCAAGATCGCTCGGGTATAATAGCCTTTCTTATTTCGGCAAAATGTTTAAGAGATTCTATCAGATGAGCCCTCAAGATTATCGGAAGAACCCCTGCGAAGCGGAGGGGAACGCGCCATGATGCCGCAACGTTCGCTTAGCTTCAAGTTGACCGTAGCTTTCGTCGCGGTAGCCGTTCCGCTTATTCTATTTCTCGTGTACATCAACGGATATGCTATGAACGTCGTCCGAGCCCAAGTCGCGGAATCCCAGCAAAGCCTGTTGAAAATGCACTCGAACGAAATGGACGCTAATCTTGTCCAAGTGGACAATTATTTACTGAGCTCGGCATTTCAACACGCGGGTATCACCTCTCTGACGTTGAACGCGCCGGATAGCGACGAGTACATGATGACGAAGATCCAGGTTCTGAACCAGCTTAATTCGGATTTGGTTAACTATAGCCGAGTTGGCATGCTGTTCGTCTATGCTTCGCGGAACGAGGAATTATTGACGTCAGAGCATAACCGTAATGTTTCCAAAGCCATCAAAGACGAGTTGGCTGCGGTGATGAAGAATCTTTCGCCGGAGTCCACGTTTGTCAAGGAATGGGGAGCCATTCGACTAAATGGCCAGTTATGGCTTATGCGCGTGGAAAAAAATGATTTTAACGTCTTTACAGGCGCTCTTATCAGAATAGAAACTTTAATGAGCCCGATTCGGAACGTCATGAAGGATGGGGCAGGGGAAGCGCTACTCCTGTCAGATACGGGAGAACTGTTGACGACGGGTATTAGCTTCCCTCATTCGGTCGCCGAGCGCATCCGCATCTTGAGCCAATCGGACAAGTCTTTCGAGACGATGACGCTGGAGCAAGAGAAAATGCTTGTCGTCACGAATGCTTCGCAGCAGTCCGACGCCAATCTCGTCGTCATGATCCCCGAGAAACAGTTGCTTCAACGACTCATGACCTATCAGCGAATTATTAACATGACGCCCTTCGCCGCCGTGCTGCTGCTCCTGATTCTCCTGATATTCCTGAGAGGAGTCGTGTTGAAGCCGATTTATCAGCTGATTCGCGGAATGAAGCGGATCAAGGAAGGGGATTTGAATTATCGGCTGGATCGCTTTTCGTCCAGGGAGTTCGATCTCATTACGAGCAACTTCAACGCGATGGCATCCGAGATCAATGATTTGAAAATCAATGTGTACGAGGAACAGCTACGACTGAACAAAGCGGAGATCAAGCAATTGCAGTTGCAAATCCATCCACATTTCCTGCTGAATTCGCTGAATGTCGTCTTTCACTTGGTCGAATCCCGAGAGATCAAGCTCGCTCAGCGAATGATTCGGTACATTATGAACTACTTCCGGTTCGTGACCCGAACGGCGGTTCCGCTAGTCCGGATGGAGGAAGAGATCGAGCATATCGTCACTTACTTGGAAATCCAGAAGATGAGATTCCCGAATTTCCTCGACTTCAAGGTAACCGTGGACGAATCGCTTAAATCCGCTTTGTTGCCCCCGGTTCTGTTTCAACCGTTCGTCGAGAACGCGATCATTCACGGATTCTTGATCCGCAACCAGAAGTTCCTTGTCCGTATCGACGTGGAGAACGATTCGGAACATCCCGGCAACGGCATCGCGATCCGAATCTCGGATAACGGCACGGGTTTTACGGAAGAGCAGCTCGGAACGTTCGACAGCGGCCAATTCAAGCAAGATCACGAGCACCTGGGTATCGGCAACGTGTATGAGCGCTTACGGATGAATTATGGAGAGCGCGCGAAGCTTCTCTTCGGCAACGTGCCTGAAGGAGGGGCGGAAGTCGTGTTGCTCTTGCCGTTTCAAACCGAATCGCATTTGCGCTAGAATGCCCCCGGGAATGGGGGCTTTTTGCTTTCTTTGGGACGGATAAGCGGATTAATACTAACGTGTAACAAAAGTGCTAGCGGTGGTGACATTTGTATTACCCGTTCTGCTTTATGATGGGTTCACAGAGAAAACGGGAGTGTGAGCCTTGAATGCCCAGAACGTTCGTCAAATACAGGTCCTTATGGATCATGGTATTGCCGGGATTGATCTATTTGCTAATCAACAACTACTTGCCGATGTTCGGAACGATTATCGCATTCAAAGATTTCAACTACACGGATGGGGTGTGGGGGAGCGGCTGGGCGGGATTCAAGAACTTCGAATTTCTGTTCTCGACGCAGGACGCTTACGTGATTACGAGAAACACGCTGCTATATAACGCGGTGTTCATCGTATTTAACCTGGTACTCGCCTTGACGGTGGCCTTGTTGCTGAATGAAATCAAGAGAAGATATATGCAGAACGTCTATCAAAGCGTGTTGTTGCTGCCTTATTTGATTTCTTTCAGTATCGTAGGTTACCTGGTATACAGTTTCCTGAGCATGGATTACGGCTTCATCAATTCGGCCGTGCTTCAGAAGCTGGGACTACCTCCTGTCTCCTGGTATATGGAGGCCAAGTATTGGCCCTTCATCCTCGTGCTCGTCAATGCTTGGAAATATATCGGCTACTCTAGCGTTATCTATTTAGCGGCAATGGCCGGAATCAACCAAGAGTACTACGAAGCGGCCCGGATCGACGGAGCCAATCGCTGGAAACAGATGACTAGAATTACGCTGCCGTTGATTCGGCCGGTCATTATTGTCATGACGCTTCTCTTGATCGGTAGAATTTTCTATGCGGATTTCGGCCTGTTCTACCAGGTCACGATGAACACGGGCATTCTGCTGCCGACGACGAACGTCATCGACACGTACGTATATCGGGCATTGATTCAAACGGGGGATATCGGGATGTCGTCCGCCGCGGGACTGTTCCAATCGGTCGTAGGGTTCCTTCTCGTTTTCTCCGTCAATTTGCTCATACGGAAATTCGATAGAGAGAATGCGTTATTCTAGATCATCTACGAGGAGGGAACCCCATGAACGCAACAACTAACGCGGCCTTGCCATCGTCGCAATCCAGTCCCAAGCGGATACGGGAAAATTCTTCGGTCGCGCAGTTTTTGATCCACGTCTTTTTCGTATTGGCCTGCGCGGCCTGCCTGATCCCGCTCATTCTTGTCGCGATCGTCTCCTTGACGGACGAGCGGTCGATTCTAGCGAACGGTTATTCCTTTTTCCCGGAAAAGTTCAGTTTGGATGCTTACCGTTATTTGCTAGGGGACGCGCAGAGGCTGCTTAACGCATACGGGATCAGCATTCTCGTCACCGTGGTGGGAACCGTAACCAGCCTTCTCATTTCTTCGTTGCTCGCTTACCCGCTTTCCCGTAAAGATTTTCCGCAACGTAACTTGCTCGCCTTCTTCGTGTTTTTTACGATCCTCTTCAATGGAGGGTTAGTCCCTTGGTATCTGGTGTACACGAATCTGTTCCATATCAAGGACACGTTGTTTGCGTTGCTCGTTCCCAACCTGCTAATGAACGGGTTCTACATCCTCATCATGCGAACTTTCTTCACGACTTCGATTCCGGGTTCCCTGATCGAATCCGCGCAGATCGACGGGGCAGGCGAGTGGAGGACTTTCTTTCGGATCGTGCTGCCGTTATCGCTTCCGGTTCTGGCCACGATCGGGTTGTTCACGACGCTCGGGTACTGGAACGATTGGTTCAATAGCTTGGTATTCATTTATGACAACCGCTTGATCTCCTTGCAATATTTAATGACGAAGACGTTGCTCAGCATTCAGTTTCTTCAGAGCAATACGCAGAACTCGAACGTTGGAAAGCTTCTCACGGAGATGCCGACAGAAACGGTTCGTATGGCAATGGCGATCATAGGCATAGGCCCGATCGTATTGGCTTACCCGTTTTTTCAAAAATATTTAGTCAAAGGGTTAACTGTCGGGGCAGTGAAAGGTTAGAAATGAACTCATCATTGGAGGGGTAAACATGTCAGCTCTAAAAAAGAAAATGTTCACGATCGCAGTCTTCGTTTTATGCATCAGCCTGGTCATGGCGGGATGCGGCAACAAAAACTCGGATTCGTCCAAAGGGAGCGCAAGCCCAAGCGCTAGCCAATCATCGGCGGCGACAGGCAACGGGGAAGGCGGAGCATCCGAGCTTAAGCCATACAAGATCACTCTTGTCTATCCGGGCGATACGCCTAAGGATCTGCAAGAAGTACAATCCGCCATCAGCGAGTACTTAACGGAGAAAATCAACGCCACGATCGAGCTGAAACCGATCGATTGGGGATCTTGGCTAGAGAAGACGAACTTGATGTTCGCGTCCAAGGAGAAGTTCGATATCGTAATTTCCGCCGCGACGTTAGGCTATTACAGTAATGTCGCCAAAGGGGCTTATCTCCCGTTGGACGATCTAATCGCACAACATGGTCGAGATATCCAAGGCGTGCTGGGGGACGAAATCCTCTCCGGTCTCAAAGTAAAAGGCCAAATTTACGGAACGCCAACGAACAAGGAATTCGCCGGAGCCAACGGTTTCCTCTTTAATAAGGCATTGGTCGACAAGTACAACATCGATTTGAATCAAATCAACACCTTGGAAGATCTGGAGCCGGTTCTGCGAATGATTAAGGAGAAAGAACCGGGTATTACTCCCTTGTTCGAAGGAAACAACCGTTTCGTGGGATCTCTCGTTCTGAATGGTCAATACGACGGGCTAGGCGACGGGTTCGGCGTGTTGAACAGGAACAGCGATGCCCTGACGGTTATCGACAAAACGGAAGTGCCAGAATATTTGGAAGTGGCTAAGATCGCCCATAGATGGTATAAGGACGGACTCATCAATAAAGATGCGGCCACCGTTAAGGACTGGGGCTTGATGCAAGCGGGTAAAGCTTTCGCGGTTCAACAGGAATTGAAACCGGGCAAGGATGCCGAGATGTCGACGGCGTGGGGATTCCCCGTCGTACAGAAGCAATTGGATGTTCCATATACGACGACGGTAACGGTAGCCGGAATTATGCTCGCATTGTCCAAAACCTCCGAGAATCCGGAGAGAGCGATGATGTTCTTGAACCTGCTATACAGCGATAAGAAGCTCATCAACATGCTGGATTTCGGAATCGAGAATAAGCATTTCGTCAAAAAGTCCGATACGGCTATCGATTACCCGGAAGGCGTAGACGCGAAAACCGTCGGATATCGCAACGAGGCTTGGATGTTCGGCAATCAGATGAACACTTACTTGTTCCCGAACGAGGATCCGAACAAGTGGAATGCGTTTAGCGAATTCAACAAGCAAGCCGAGAAGTCGATCGCGCTTGGATTCGCTTGGGATTCGGAACCGGTGAAGAACGAAGTCGCGGCAATCACGAACGTATCGAAGCAATTCGAGGATGCGATCATATCGGGATCCGTAGATCCTGAAGTCTATATTCCGAAGTATCGAGAAGCTTTGAAGGCAGCGGGATTGGACAAGGTTATCGCCGAGAAGCAAAAGCAACTAGATGAATGGGCGAAAAATAAATAATAGCTTGGACGGGTATTGCGGAGGAGCTAACAAATGAGCATAAACGTAATTAACGAACGTGAGTATTATCGCACGATCTACGGCGGGTGGTTAGGCAAAAATATCGGCGGCACGCTAGGGGCTCCGGTAGAGGGGAAGAAAGAACTGCTTAATCTGGACTTCTATCCTCTGTTACCGGATGGTCCGCTCGAGAACGACGACTTGGATTTGCAGCTCGTCTGGTTGCATGCGTTGGAGCAATACGGCCCGAAGCTGACTAGCCGGGAGCTGGGACAGGAGTGGGTCGAGCATATTTTCTTCCCCTTCGACGAATACGGTTACGCGGTCACGAACTTGCGGAGAGGTCTGATCGCGCCGGTGGCCGGTTCGTACAACAATCCATTCGTTGACTGCATGGGCGCACCGATCCGTTCGGAAATCTGGGCGATGGTCGCCCCGGGAGCCCCGCATATCGCGGCGCGTTATGCTTACGAGGATGCGATCGTCGATCACGCGGGAGGAGAAGGCGTCTACGGAGAGATGTTTTTCGCCGCGATTCAGAGCGCGATCTTCGTCGAGAAGGATCGGGATGAGCTTATCCGAATCGGGTTGACCTATATTCCTGAGACGAGCCGCACAGCGAAGGCTTTAAAGGATTTGCTGGCATGGCATGCCGAGGGCAAGGACTGGCTCGAAGCGCGCAGGTTGATCTTGCGGGATCACGGCAGCGAGAATTTCACGGACGCTCCGCAAAATATCGCCTTCACCATTCTCGGCTGGTTATACGGAGCTGATTTCGAGGACGCCGTATTGAAGGCGGTCAATTGCGGCTACGATACGGATTGCACGGCGGCGACGTTAGGCGCGATCCTCGGAATGATCGGCGGACCCGAAGGTCTTCCGGACAAGTGGGTACGGCCCGTAGGGGATTCGGTAGTCGTCAGTCCGCCGATTAAAGGATTTCCCGCTCCGCGGAACCTGGAGGAGTTGACCAGCAGAACGATCCGCATGGGCAAGCAGGTGTTGGCCGCTTGGGAGACGGGCATGATCGTTCATCCCGATCTGGAAACGCGGATCGATGTTCGGAATCTTGAATCCGATGAAGCGGTACGAGAGCTATGGGATCGGGACGTGACTTCGGATAGCCGGTTTCTGCCAAGGCATTCCTTGGAAGATCAAGGTATTGAGCTCAGGATTCAATACGGCGAGCAAGGTCCTGCAATCGGTCATGGGCAATCCAAGACGATCGAGCTTACCCTTCATAACCACACCCAAGAGCAATGGGAAGGAATCCTATCGCTGCAATTGCCGGCCGAATGGCAGGGGACGCCAGGGCAAGCGTTTAAGCTCGCTCCGTCGCAAACAGGGAAATTTGCTTTTACGATGCGTGCAACCGGGAAATTAGAAGCTAGCCATGAGCTTATAGCGATTATTGAACGGCTGCATGACAACGCGACATGGACCAAGTTAAAAGAACCGATCTATTTGGTTCCAATGATGGAGTGGTCCGTTCTGGCGCCAGGCAGTCAAGTGGAGAACGTGGTGTACGCCAGCGGGAACCTTATCGAATGGGGAGCGGGAACCGGCGAAGAACGGGAAGGTCGTTATCGCGCCCGCGCTTGGCTTATCAACCCGACCGAGAGGAATATGAGGTTTAACGTCGCTTCCAACGTTCCGATACAAGCGGTATTAAATAGAGAAGCCATTATCGAAAGTGTCGAAGGGGATGATTTCATGCCGGCGTATCACCGTACGCATGAGAGGCAATTCGCCGAACTCACGTTACCGGCTGGTCGTCATGAACTAGAGATTACGGCATTCAAGACAAACGATAGGCTTCAGGTTTACGTGCTTCCCGTAGCGACCAACGTTACCACCGATCCGGGACCTCATTATTACTATACGGACATGTTCATCGTTAAGAATCCCGAAGCGGGATCATAAGAAAACGACAAAAGGAGCTATCCCGCAACATTGGGGATAGCTCCTTTGTGTTCAACTGTCTACTATACGTTCAGAACAAACTTCTCCAGCACGTGTTTGACGCCATCGTCGTTGTTGCTGAGCGTGATGAAGTCTGCGATTTCTTTCAAGGCGGGGACTGCGTTTTCCATCGCAACGCCAAGACCGGCAGCTTGAACCATCTCGTGATCGTTCATCGCGTCGCCCATAGCGATCGTCTCTTCCATCGGAATGCCGTAGTGCGCGGCAAGGAAACGCAGCGCATGGCCTTTCGTACCTTCGGGATGCATGAACTCCAGATAGTTCGGCTTCGATTTGGTCAAGTGAACCTTAGAGCCGAACAGCTCCTTTAATTCCGGAAGCAGAGCGTCTAATTTCGCCGGCTCGTCGATAATGAGCAGCTTCGTTTGTCTGTCGTTCTCAATGATTCGGGAGAAGTCCGGTTCGATCGTATAAGGAATGTTGGACTGCTTGGCGTAGCCTTTGATTTTGTCGTTATCCTCGGAGACGTACAGCTTGTCCGAGATATAGCTTTGGAGGTGCAGGCCATGAGCTTGGCAATAATCATAGAGCTGCTTGGCGACATCTACGGGGACGGAGCGCTCGTATAAGATCTCCTCGTCGAGCAAGTTCTTAATCAACGAGCCTTGGTAGGTGATGATAGGTACGTTCAGCCCTACTTGGCGAGCGATTTTCTGTGCGGAATCGAACATTCTTCCCGTAGCGATCGTAAGGTGAGCTCCTTGGGCAATCGCTTCGGTCATCGCTTGACGAGTCGCGTCGGATACCTTCAGATCGTCCGTTAAGAGCGTATCGTCGAGGTCCATGGCAATTAGGCGGTATGTCATCGGTTTCTCCCTTTCTGTCTCTGGTGTATCGTACCATTGTAACTCATATCCGCTTTGTCGAAAAGGCAGGCATACGTGCTATAATGATGGGGAAATCGGATGAAAGAAGGAGAAGTGGACGATGAAACGATTACGTTGGGGAATTCTAGGTTGCGCGGCAATCGCCGACCGTGCCGTTATACCGGCGATCCAAGCCTCTGAAACCGGCGAGTTGCTTGCCATTGCAAGCAGAGATGAAAATAAAGCAAAAGCGAAAGCCGAGCAATTCAATATTCCTACATCCTACGGGAGTTATGAGGCATTATTAGCCGACCCGAACATTGACGCCGTCTACATTCCGCTTCCGAATCACTTGCATAAAGAATGGACGATTGCCGCGGCTAAAGCCGGCAAACATATATTGTGCGAGAAACCGCTCGCGTTAAACGCGGCGGAAGCGCAAGAAATGGTCGACTTCTGCAAGGAAGCGGGAGTCCATCTAGCGGAAGCGTTCATGTACAGGCATCATCCTCGAATCGCGAGAGTGAAGGAAATCATCGCTAGCGGCGAGATCGGTGATTTAAGAGGTATTCGCGGCGTATTTACGTATAACGGGGCCGAGAGCAAAGGGGATATTCGCCAAGTCAAAGCATGGGGCGGTGGCGGCCTCTACGATGTGGGAGTATACCCGCTGAGCGCGGCTCGTTTGATTATGGGAGTCGAGCCGGAGGCGGTGACGGTTCATGCGTTATTTTCCCCCGAGCACGATGATGTGGATATGATGGCTTCCGGTTTGGTTGAGTTTCCGGGGAACGTAGCGTTAACCTTCGACTGCGGGATGTGGGCGAATTTCCGTAACGAGCTGGAGATCGTCGGGACGAAAGGGACAATCGTTCTTAAGCCATCTTTCCTGCCTACGAAAGAAAATGACGATATCACTATCCAAGTCGGAGACGAGATCCGTAAGGAAGGCCCTTATGGCGTGGATGCTTATGTCGCGCAATCCGATCAATTCGCCCGCGTCGTATGGGGAGAGGAATCGCCTACCTATCCCGCTCAGGACGCGGTAAGCAATATGATTCTGCTCGATGCTTGTATGGAGTCAGCTAGAACTCGTGACCGGATTGTTCTAACAGGCCAGGTATAATAAAAAAGGGATCCAGCTCGATATCCGATTTGTAAAAGTCTATTGCGATAACCGGAAAAGGATAGGAGGCCAACATGCGGACATAATCCTCGCTTACTTCTCCCGCAATGAACAATCCGTTAAGATCGGATAGGTCTTGAGCAAGGGACAGCGGGACGCTGCTGGATTGCTCTTGTTCCGGATCAAGCAAATAGATGGATAGGCTGATGTCTCTAAGAGAGCATTCTTGGTTAATAAAGTAGTATATTTTCGTGTAAAAGTTATCCGTATCGAGAAAGAAACGCTTGGGAACGATTATACCCAGCTTGGATACGGACTTGGCGAGTTTAGCCGCGTTTTTGTGCAAATACCATAGCTCGTTCGAGGTTTGAATGATCTTCTTGCGAAGTACCTCGCTTACGCCCGGTTGATTGTTAAGCGCTTTAGAGACGCTAACCTTCGTTATGCCTAATAGGTTCGCAATGGTATCTAATGTTACTTTCCCCGATTGCATGGTAGACGTCTCCTAAGAATAGAGTTCGAGCGGATGTAAATGAAAATAAATAGATACGCGCAAAGCACGCCCCCCAATGGATTGCGGAAATCCGTCGGGAGGCGTGCTTTTTTGTCAACCATTCACGCTATTCACTTTTGAAAGCAATCAATTCCCTTGTCCATAAGCAGTTTAATGAATAGCCCGCCCTGAACGGATCTGTTTTGGAATTCTTGTATTTTTGCAGTGGTCGTTGAATAGAAATCCGTCATCGGAACACGGCTTTCCGACTCGTTATACGCAATCCATAGGCGATCTGCGATGGTCGTGAAATCTTCCTTGTTTTCACAGAGCGTTGCGCTCCACACCAGCCAGTCCGACTTGGTATAGGTGTTGCGATTATCCAGCATGAGGCCGTAAGGGCCGGAATGCTTCTCGATATAAGCTTTCGTCTCCGCCTTGAAAGTATCTTTAGGGAATAAATTCAGACCGAAAATTTGATCCCATACTGCATTGTATTTCATGCTAAAGGAACCGGGACGATCAAATGCCAGACGGAAAGTTCCGTCTTCATTTGCGGCCATAACCAGCCATTTCTCGATCATGGAACCGGCAATTTGCATCAGTTCCTCTGCTTTGTCCTCATTTCCGGCTAAGCGGTTCAGAAGGGAGAAACTGGCGATTCCCATGATGGCTTTAATCGACAAATTGCAGTTATGGGCCAGATGCCCCGCGAAATCGTCCGTACATAACTGGTTATCCGGATCTACGCCGTTATCGATGAGGTAATTGCACCATTTTTCGAGATGGCTCCAATTCTCCTGGGCGAACGAGACGTCATTTTCCGCAAGCGCAACTGCCGCACAACAGATCAGCATATTCCCGCATTCTTCTACTGGCATCTGCCAATCAGGGCATGTCCCTTTGCTATAAACCTGTCCGTTAAGGAGCGGATAGGTCCCGACATCGTGCGGAGCAAAATCGAAATGCCAAACATCCATGGAGGCATATTTGAAAATCGGTCGTAGCATCCCTTTTACAAGCTCCGGGTTATAAATCAAAAATTGAGGGATGGAAGGGTAGGTTACGTCGACAGTTGCGGCGCAACCGTTGCTGAAATTCTCCTTGGAGATAAACAATACGTCCCCGTTGGCATCCACGCAAACTTTGTGCGCAGCAATAGCCTGGCGATAGGCAAGGGATAACAGTTCCGCATATTTGTCATTGCCCGATTCCTTGGCATCCTGATATAGCTTGGACGAAAAGAGTTCGCATTTCTTAGAAAGACGATCATATTCGCTCAGTGCTTGCTGGATCGCTTCCTCGATGGTTTGGCCGTCTTTTTTCCAATAAGCATTCAGCGGCTCGTGAAAATATTCTATCGCCTTGATATCGTCATAAGCGACGGCAAACAGTCCGTCTGCATTTTGTTCCGTATCCAATGTGATCGACAGCGACACCGTATGGTTTAGGGTGCCATAATTATTCACGCCAGCTGAGGATGAAACAACGGCCTGATTATGATTAGAAGCGAGATATAGGTATCCCCAATTAATTCTTATATCATCACCGGCTGCGGATAATACGTTCTGGATTCTACTGCCTACCCTGCCGCAGGTAAAACCCGGTTGGCTAAGATCGGCATATTCGGTCGGAAACTCGTATTTCAAATTTTGGCATAACTCGTCATCCACCGTTATGGTAATCGTCACCCTATGGTTTTTCTCGTCATTGGACCGGACTTTCGAATGAATATAAGATACGGGTCTCGACAACAGTTTCAAATCATCCATCAGTAGGGGAGTCGTGAATGTCACTTCTAATTGAATCTCGTCACATACGAAACGGTAGGCGGTTGAGAGTGCAGTGATGTCCAGACTGGTTTGTTCCATTTTCAAGCTGTTTGGCGTATCGCCCATAAATAGATACTCTTTGCCATCTACCGAAGCAGTGCCGGTCATCCGGTGAGGTTGACCCGTCCAATGCTTGGTGTCCGAATCATTCAAACGATCTGCCATCGACCAAACTGAAAAATAAGGATCTACGGTAATTAGTGGAACAGCCGGAGCCCGCAAATTCATTTTCATTCCTCCTGTTTTCGCTCTGGATAAAGTATGATGCAAAAAACAAATATACTATCTGTGGTTTAATTTATCATTTTAATATGGTTATAATAAGTGAAAAAATAAACGAAAATGTGAGGATTATCATCATGCGTGAAGAAGTCTATAATTTCTGGCATATGTGCGATTCCAAGTTTCCACTGAATGTCGCCATGTCGGGAATCTCTTATTGCGACAAAAATTACAGGATCGAGCGGCATGGACAGAACCTGTTTTCGTTCGAATACATTATCGATGGCAGCGGCGTTCTGGAGATTAACTCCCAAACCGTGTACCCTCAAAAAAATGACGTCTATATTTTGACCCGCGACAGTGACCACGTCTATTATTCCAGCGAAGATCATCCGTGGACTAAAATTTGGATTGTGTTTTACGGGGAATTCGCCGAGTTTTTGTTTCAGCGGTATTTGCCAGCAGATACGTATATCGTAAAGGACTGCAGCATTCTTTCTTATATGAATGAAATAATCAACATCTCGTCCGCCAGCAATAAGAGCTATTCCGATTTGATCGATGAAGTCTCGGTCATGCTGCTCAAGATCGTTTTGCATTTAAAAAACCATTTGGAGCATAAAGTGCTTTCCGCCGCGGAGCGGATCAAATTATGCCTGGACGTGAACATTGAAAACAAGCTGGATATGAACGATGTTTGCATGCAGCTTGGATATTCGAAAAATCATATGATCAAGCTGTTTCGGGAAACGTACGGGATTACCCCCTATGCTTATTTTCGCAAACACAAAATCGAACTTGCCAAGCATTACTTGCTGAATACCCATCTCACGGTCAACGAAATCTCCGTCAAGCTGAACTTTGCAGATCAGCATTATTTTTCTTCGACTTTTAGCGACATTGTCGGCATTCCTCCGTCCCAATATCGGAAAAACAAAAAAAACTGAATCAAACCTATGTTAAATGTACAAGATGTGTAGCCGTGGAATTCGTCCTGGAATGCAGAATTAAAAATAGTACAAAATTCATTTAATTAATTCCATTTTATTAATTTCGGTAGGGAGTATCATTAATGACATGACATCGCCGCTCAGAGCTGCAGCGCCAACTTTTCTACAGACGGGTGTTGAGTTAGAACTTACGTAAAGAGGGATGATAAAAATGAAAGCGGTTTTAGACATCGAAGCAAATGCCACAATCAACAGAAAAACCCGAAAGAACAATTTCATACAAGCCATAAAGAGAGATTATCTGCTGTATTTGCTCTTACTCTTGCCAATGGCGTATATGATCATATTTAAATATGCCCCAATCTACGGAATTTTAATGGCGTTTCAAGATTACAACATCTTTCAAGGAATCAGCGGGAGCGAATGGGTCGGGCTTGATGTCTTCAAATTCATTTTTGAACAAAATAGTTTTTACCGCGCTCTGACTAATACACTTGTTTTGAACTTTCTGGATTTAATAGCGGGTTTCCCGGCACCCATCATACTGGCCATTTTGCTATATGAAATCCAATTTAAGAGATTTAAAAAAATAACCCAAACTGTTCTGTACTTGCCGCACTTTTTGTCCTGGATCATTATCGGAGGGATAGTATATCTGCTATTTTCTTCGAATGGCATGGCGAATACCGTTCTAAACGAACTTGGTTTGGGCAGAATTGAGTTTCTCTCTGATAAAACGAACTGGCTGATCATGTATGTCTTTGTTGGGATATGGCAAAATGCAGGATGGGGTACCATCCTATATTTAGCGGCGATAACTGGAATCAATAGGGAGCTTTACGAGGCAGCGGACATTGATGGGAGCAGCAGACTTCGTAAAATATGGCATATTACTTTGCCTGGAATTAAGCCTACAATTATTATTTTGCTTATCTTACAAGTAGGAAGGATGCTCTCGATCGGGTTTGATCGACCATACGTTATGGGAAATTCACTCGTAATCGAAAACTCCGATGTAATTAGTACATTCGTATACCGGGTAGGGATCGGCTCTGGCGATTTTTCTCAGGCAACAGCAGTTGGACTTTTTCAGTCTGTCGTAGGATTAGTATTTTTGGTAACGGCAAATTATATTGCCAAAAAAATTGGTGAGCAAGGAATTTGGTAAGGGGGGCGAGACTGTTGATACGAAAAAGAAAAACGAATGTTGCTGATATCGTGATTATCCTATTTCTTACTGGCGTAGCGATTACTTGTCTGGTTCCATTCTTATATATGATTGCGCTTTCTTTAAGTTCGAATAATGCGATTATCTCTCAGAAAGTTACACTTTGGCCGGTCGAATTCACAATTGAAACCTACAAAACGATCTTAAACGATATGGAGATGATTTATACACTTGGCTACACGATTGTGCTTACCATTCTATATACATTCGCTTGTATGTTTTTAACGATATGTGCGGCATATCCGCTTACAAAGAAAAAATTAAAAGGAAGAAACACGATCTTATCCATTATGGTGTTTACCATGTATTTTAGCGGAGGATTAATACCGAGCTACATTCTGGTAAAGGAACTGGCATTGACAAATACCATGATGGGCTTAATTTTGCCCGGTGCTATGAGCGTTTTCAATATGATTATCCTGAAAACCTTTTTTACAGCGCTTCCAGAAAGCTTGGAAGAGTCGGCAGCTATAGATGGTTGCAATGATCTGGGGATACTTTTTCGCATTGTTCTTCCGTTATCTTTGCCTGCCATAGCAACTTTAAGCCTCTTTTACGCGGTTGATAGATGGAATGGTTTCCAGGATGCGCTTTTTTATATCACCGATAAGAACTTGTATCCAATGCAATTAAAACTGTACCAAATCATAACGGCAAATCAGCAGTTAGATTCCCAGCAAGGCGAAGGCAGTATGGGGGCTTATATTGTTCCTGAGTCATTGAAGGCTGCAAGCGTAATGTTTGCAACAATTCCTATATTGCTTATTTACCCTAAACTTCAAAAATATTTTGTTGATGGTGTCATGACGGGGGCAATTAAAGGGTGATCACTTACTGGCTTGAAGGGGGTTGATATTCTGTAAATCGGGCAGCGGTAGGGAAAGAAGCGCCTCGACTCCGGAGAGGCTAACGCGAATTGCAGTGGGGTTTCAAAGTGACTAATCGATGAAGGAAGGGTTAATATGAAAATTAAAAAAATGTTGGTTGTATTGTCAGCTATTACGTTACTAACAAGTTCATTGGCAGCATGCGGAAGCAATAATGCGAAAGAAAGCCAGCCCACGTCATCTCCAACCTCAACCTCAACGTCTACGCCAGCCAAAGAGGAGAAGCCTTCAGGTCCGCTGGTTACGCTAACAGTTGAAATATTCGACAGAGGCATACAGGGGCAGCCGGACATGAACAACAATACATGGACAAGATATATCAATGACAATTTCGGAAAGCAGAACAATGCGATTGTGAAATTTGTTCCGGTCCCCAGATCTCAGGAAGTGGATAAGCTTAATGTATTGATGGCGGCAGGCGAGGCGCCGGATATCTCATTTACCTATGACGTCAACACCGTACACAGATACGCTAAAATGAACGGTATTATGCAATTGGATGATTTGTTGGCGGAGCATGGTAAGGACTTAAAGAATTATCTAGGGGAGAAAGTTCTTTCGTATGGCAAGTATAACGGGAGTCAGGTGGCCATACCCGCGAAGAGAACTTCACTGGCTTGGAGTGGCACGTTTATCAGAAAGGATTGGCTCGATAAATTGGGGTTGCCGCTCCCGACTACCCGGGATGAATTATATAATACTTTAGTTGCATTCAGAGATAAAAATCCCGGAGGCGTCGATGGGGTTATCCCTTGGGGATTGGCAACAACCGGTATGAACTACAACACCGGAAATTTACCCGAGTCATTCTGGGAGGAGCAACCGGAGAAAGAATTCGTAACAGCTGAGAGTTGGGGTTGGCTAAGACCTGGAAACAAGGAAGCGCTTAAGTTTCTCAACAAGCTCTATAATGAAAAATTAATCAGCCCCGATTTTGCTCTGGATAAAACAGCACAGCAAGTGGATGCCGACGTTACAAACGGTAAAGTCGGATTCTTCAGTGCCAACTGGGACTATCCGTTAAGGCAAAAAATCAGCGAGCCCTTAAAAGCGAATGTGCCCGAAGCAAACTATATTCCGATTGACACCTTTACGAATTACGAGGGTAAGCACAAGAAAATCGCGTACAACGAAAACGGAATAAATGTCATCATCCCTAAAAGCAGTAAAAATGCGGAATTGGCCATTAAATATCTAGACTGGATGTCCAGCCCTGAAGTATTATCCTTCCTGCAATACGGGGAAGAAGGGGTTAATCACAACATAGTTAATGGCATTCCTCAGGTGATCAACCAAACAGGGGACAATATGCAAACTAGCTATATGAATCTGGATTATACCTTGGTTGTAAATGGTGTGGAGCTTGGCGACCCTGAGAAGAATATTAAAGCTTTAGCTGCATCGGCTCCGGGATTGGAAGAGGTTGCAGAACAATCGTACAAAATCAATACTACGGACACTTACACACTCTACTACTTTGATACGCCAAATGAGTCCAAAATTAAGTTTGGCAAAACACTTGAGGATATGAACAAGCAAATGACGGATAAGCTCATTTCCTGCAAGCCTTCTGAATTCGACAATTTGTATGATAAGATGGTTACAGAGTTTATGGCAGCAGGCGGGAAGGCCGTTATGGATGAAAATGTGAAGATTTACGAAGCCATGCAAGCGAATAAATAATAAAAAATGATAAATTCATATAGGCCGTTGACGGATCAGCGGCTTATATGAATTTACGAGTTTCAAGGGGGGTACTTATGTATCGTGTTATTATTGTAGATGATGAACCCTGGGCAATAAAAGGAATACGGAATGCATTTGACTGGAATAAATACGGGTTCGAAATAACGGGTCAATTTACAAGCGCCCATAAGGCATTTGATTTTATATGCGAGGAGAGTCCGGACCTGGTTTTTACGGATATCAGAATGCCTGAAATTTCCGGCCTCGACCTGATCGGGATGACTAAAAAAAAGGGATTGGATGTTGAGTTTGTAATTGTAAGCGGTTTCTCGGAATTTGCTTATGCACAGGATGCCTTAAGATATGGAGCTCTGGATTATTTCCTAAAACCTATAGATATTGAAATGGCAGATCCATTAATCGAAAAGCTGGCATTGCATTTTTCACAAAAGAGAAGTATGAGAAATAACGTAATCTTAGAGGCGTTAACCTCAACGGATAAAAATGAATTGAAGAGAATAACTCCACTTTTCGATCGTTCATCTAACGATTACTTTCGCGTGCTTATTATTTATTCGAACAGTGAGAAAAAGAATTGTAGCGAAACAAAATTATTGGATATGGAAAATATATTGGAAGTTGAATTAGGATCAAGAAAGAAACTGTATATTCTCAGAAGCGAAAAAGAAACGGATGGGATTGATCGGATTGATGGTGCGGCTTTCGCGAGCCTGGATATAAAAGCGGTAGGAGTCAGCAGTATTTCTAATAATAGCGACCATATTTCGAAGCTGATCAAGGAAGCCGATCTCGCAGCGTCAAAAGTATTCCTCTATGAAGAAAAAGGTATATTTAGGTATGAGCAAAAGCTAAGCAGCATCAAGCCGTTAATTGATGAGATCTCTTCGATTATTCAAGAGAAGAAGTTTGAGGAAATGGATGAAGTTATAAATGGATTCGTCTATTTTATCAAGCATCATGATCTGGGCATGGGCGAGGTGGTTTATTTATGGAATCAAGTGGTCAGCATACTGCTTGGCACATTTTACGAAGAACTGAAGGACATGGAACTTGATTTCCTGAATTACTCCGAGCTGAAGGAGCGTTTTGAAAACTTTGATTCATTATGCGGTTTTTTACATGATGTTTTTATCTATATCAAGGAGCTGAATAATCAGCATATTCATGAAGGGAATATTAACTCTTACTTTATCCAGATGGTAAAATATATAGACAATCATTTTCAAAACAAGCTCTATCTTAAAGATTTATCCTCAAAATTTTTTATTAACCAAGTGTACTGCTGCCAATTATTCAAAAAAAATTTGGGCAAAACCTATTCGGAATATATCACCGATTTGAGGATAAAAAAAGCTGGCGAGCTTTTGAAAAACACGACGTTGTCCATTGAAGAAGTCGCGATAAAAGTTGGATTTATGGATTACTATTATTTCAATAAAGTATTCAAGAAACAATGCGGGATAACGCCTACGAGATTCAGAAAAGTTGATCGGAGTGAGGCATGTGCAAATTAGCAGAGTGAAACTTAAACATCAGATCTTACTGATCTTTTTGTTTGCGATTATTTTATTTACGGTAATGGAATTTTTCTTTTATTACAGTTTTTATAATCTGACTCAGAAAAGAGCCGCCAATTACGGAAATACGATCATTGAACAAACGCGCCAAAAAATAGATTCCGTTTTTAATGATATTAAAGTCAGTACAAATATAGCTGCCAATAATAAAAAGATACAGGAATTTACCATTGAAGATGATAATTTTAAGAGGGATTTTGAATCAGGCCCATATGTCATTGATCTAATGGAATATATGAGGTTCTTTAATTCCTATGTGAACGGAATTGTTATTAATGATAAACAGGAAAGACGAGTTAGCAGTTTAGCTTACGTAAATGGTGATGTTTTTTTTTAAAACAATACGATGAATTTATCAATACATATAAAAATGAAAGCGAACCTATTAATAAAGGAACGTTTACACAAATTCTAAAAGAGGAAAAAACAGGAAGAGAAAATTTCTTTTATATAGCTCCCATTATCGAATCGATTGGCGGGGTCCATTTTTCTCAAAAAACAGGCTATATTTCGGTTATGGTCAATATGGAAAAGATGCAAGAACTTGTCGAGAATACGGAATTGACGCCTCATTCTACTTTATATATTCTAAACAGCGAAAATGAGGTTGTTGCATCAAATAATGAACATTTCCGCAGTATTTTATTCGAGGATATCCTTTCTGTAGATAAAATTAGTTTAACCAATGGGCTGAAAACAAATATAAACGGGAATGACGTAATCGTTCAGAAAAAAGGGCTGGAACAGGCGGAAGGGTGGAGCATTGTAAGTATAATACCGGTGCATGAATTGACGACGGATATGAATGATATAAAAAGAATAAGTATTGTAGCTGGAATCGGCATCATTCTAAGTATGATTATTTTGGGGTATTTATTGTTGAATAATCTGACACGACCTGTCATGGGGCTTGTGGCGGATATGAGAAAAATCGGCGAAAGAGACATGGGCTTTAGAGTAAAGGTGCGCTCGACAAACGAGGTTGGCGTTTTGGCCTATGCGATAAACAGCATGATCGACAAGATGGAAGAAATGACACGAAATATGTTCAACACGCAGGCGAGATTATATGAGTCCGAACTGAGTAAAAAGCAGGCTGAATTTTCCGCCTTGCAGAATCAAATCAATCCGCATTTCCTTTATAATACATTAAATTGCATTAGCAGTATCGGACTTGAATACGGAAGCAAGGAAATCGCTCAGATCACTTCATGTATGTCTAAGATATTTCGATACAGTATTAAAAACGACGATCTGGTTTTGATAAGTGAAGAAATTGAAAGTATTAAGGCCTATATGAATATTATCTCTATTCGATACGAAGACAAGTTTTCTATGGAAGTAAATGTGGATGAAACGCTATTGGAAATGAAAACGCCTAAAATGATCTTGCAGCCCATTGTTGAAAATTCTGTGTACCATGGACTCGAAAGTATGGATGCAGGAGGGCATCTTAGCGTGAACGGGAGTATAGATGCAAATGGAGATATATGTTTTCGGGTGTCAGATTCCGGTAGAGGGATATGCGAGGAGCTACTTGAGACCATAAAAGCGAAACTGAATAGGGAAGATTCGGAGAGAGCGGAAAACAGCGTTGCAGGGAAAAGTATCGGTCTTTCCAATATTAACAACAGAATAAAGCTGTTGTTTGGAGAAGATTATGGGGTGGAGATAGAAAGTCGGATAGGTCAAGGAACGACAGTATTCGTCAAGATTCCCTCTCTTTAACACTAAACCTGTATATCGAAAGTATGGCTCCTTGAAAATATAAAAAGGGCTCCGAATCTTAGCGTCGAGAAAATGCACTACTCCGTCCCATACGAATATATCAAGCACCGGGTAGATTTATGAATGACCCGAAACGTGTTGAAGTCAGTGGCCTCGAAGCCGCTTGCACCAAAGCATTATTCTACACGGCAAGGCCTAACGGAACCGGCACCCCCTTCTGAAAGTCACGGTTTTGTCTGCGGTGCGGATTATAAATTATATTATATTCCTCCCGCCGTTCCCATATAGACGAACTTGTACTCGGGAAATTCAGAGTGGACATGCGTTCGGTTTGAACCGATCATGAGTACTGCATGTTCGCGCTTTTACTGGCTAGCATTTTTTCTTCCACGTCTGTCAGGTTATATAGTTCCCGCGTCCCTTGCAGATTTTTCTATCAGTTCCCATCAGGTGTAGGTTGTGCATGATCACATATGCAGGATCATCCTCGCATAACGTACGGGTCAAACTTTCATCGCTTATTCACCTTGACCGTTGGCCCGATACAACGCCATGTCCAAAAGCGCAAAATTGGCCGCTTTTAAGGACTTGTCGGCGAACATCTGCGGATATTTGTACGAGTTTATCATTGGTTTAATCTTTCAAACGGGGACTGCATTTAATATATGGAGAACACAAACAGAACCCGCCAAAGATAGGCTGGTTCTGTTGGGTAAAAATCATTTAACACGCTCGGATCCGCACAGCGGCCTGTGGCATGCAATCGGTAATGCACATTTCTACACCACCACAGTTGTTAATCGTCCAGTGTACGGTACACCCTGTTCCCTCAACTTCATAATGCACGCCTTCTGCCATGTTGACCACGATGCTGAAAGCTTGTTCAGCTTCACTGGCATAGCGAAATTCCGCCTGATACACCGTATAGCTTTCGTTAAAGGACTGCTGTAGCATCCATACATTAAAACCAGTGGATACTTTGCCAAGTTGGTAATAAGCAGCAAACCAATTGATGACCGGAGCCGACAAACCGCCGAAATGATGCCATCCTGCGCCTCGACCTGTTTGCGCGATAAAGTGCTCATAACAGTTGTAGGTGGCCTCGGTCTCACGCTTCCATAAGTCTAAAGCGGTATCCGCGATGCGGAAAGCAAGATCGGAGTAACCCAAATCGAGCATGGTTTTCCAGAAAAACCATTGATGCGGCATCCAAACCGCACCGTTCCAGTAGCCATCCGCCCGATAATAAGGCGCACTTTGGTCAACGGTGGACAGGCCGATCGGCGTCCATAGATGTTTTTCATCGAACAGAGCGGCAACTAGGCGATCCGCACGCGATTTGGTACAGATGCCGGCTACTAGCGGGTAAAGCCCATCCATCCCCATGTTGTAATTGGCCCCGGAGTTGTGCCGTAGAAGGCCTTCTGGCTCACCCTGCTCGCTATGCACTACATAGCCGTAATAACCGGCTTCTTCATCCCACGCATGCTTCTCCAAAGCATAACTCCATCGTTTTATATCCTGCTCGTATTCCCTTATGTCTTCCTGCCAATTCTCCGACATTGCGGCGGCCATTTTCAGGATTTTAGCAATACGAATGGCCTGGCTCGTTGTCACAATAGGGGCAACTGTTGCTTCCAGCGTTTGCGCATGCACATATTGTTGCGGCGGATAGTCGTCCCATCCCCCGGAATTATAGAAGTAATCCCATGTCTTAAGTAGTCCGGAGCGCAGTAGGCCAGTAGTAGACCCGCTAATTTTCCCGGCTAGGAACAAGTAATATTGACGTAATCGCGGATAAAAATGATTCAAGAAGGCGAAAGACTGCCTTTGGTTCCACAGTTCAAGAAACACATAATGCTGCACGGGCACCGGGCTGCCATGATGAATGAAGGCAGCCTGGCGGTCACCAGGTTCTGTCATATACGCGTTCAAGCAATCAATTGAGCGCCCTGTATCCAAATCGGAGAACCCGAGTGCGATAAAACCTGAATCCCATGTATATAGGGAATCCCACCAGCGCCCTGGCGTATTGTGGCGAATATACCTGCGTTTGGTGTAGACAGGGAAGACTGTATTGGTTAGCAGCGTAGCTCGCATAAGCTGCTGGCTAAACGCGTAGGTGCCACCGGTAGCATAGGAGGGAGGCGGAATTAACTTCGCACGTTCAGCTTTATAAATTGCTTCGCATTTGTCGTAGTCTAGCGAAACCGCAGTTAGGGAGGCAAGCACTTCTTCGTACGTCCCAGAGCAGACCATGCCATGAAGGATCTTCGATGAAGCTGGTAAGACATGAATGGGACGCATGAACACATTAGTAAAGTGACCCTTCCCATTACCTTGCAAGACGGCATCAACGTGATTATGCACCGTATGACGGGCATACCGATCCAGTTCGTCGTTTTTGTATTGTCGTATCTCTACATTGGGGTAGTTCCATAAAAGGCCGTAATGATACGGGCAATCTTTATATCGGAGGATCAGGCTACCAGTAACAGGCCCTTCCAGTAATTCAGGCTCGATGTGCCAGGGCCGGTCGACAAAGACAACCTCCTCGATAGCGTTGTGCTCTAGCAGGGTAAAGCCGTCCAGCACCAAGGGGCCAGAGTCGCAAGCATATAAGGAGAGCGTGAAGGCTCCTGCTGCAAGCGTCCCGATCGGTAGACGGGCAACCCTGAGGGAGTTGGAAGTCTCTACATCGAATCGGTATGTCTGATATCCAATTTGAAGCTCAAGCTTCCCGCTTTTCTCCGTTTGGTAGCGCAGCAAAAACACGCCGTTTTTTAATGGCTCTGCGAGGTTTATCTCATAACGCAGCAAGTCTCCTTGGTCGGCACCGAAGTTGCATCCTATTGCGGACCCCCCCGTAAAATGCTGGCCTCGAACTTCACCCCTAAGAAAACCGTCATAGACCAAGCCGTCCGACGGTCGTGGACGTGCGAAATTCAATTCGCTATAATCTAGCGCATCAATCCACACAGCACCCTCGGGCAGCTGCGCATCTGCACATACCTGTACGTCACCGTGCCCTAGAAGGCGAGGCGGCTGTAGCGAAGCCATCCAGTGCAGTATCAAGTTTTGCGGATGCTCGGATTGGTTCACGAAGGATACTCGAATCAGACGGCACTGATCGGCGATACGGCTGAAGGAAATGTCGGTATAGACTCGATCTTTCCATTCAAGCTCATGGCGGTGGGAGAAGAAGCTGTAATCCGCCGTTGCCTCCCATGGATGATAGCCAGATTCCCACAGTACGCTGGGAATATCCATTTTTCTCCTGTAGAAGCCAGGCATTAAACTAAGATCAAAACGCAAACCTCGCGCTTGATCGCTGATATGGGAGATACCCATGTATTGTTTGGTAAAAGGTCCCCAAGTAGGCAGTCTAAGATCATGGTCATCGGGGAGTATCTCGATCTCATGCATTGTCTATCGCTCCTTCGAAATGTAGACTCTTCTCTTTATTTTAAAAGAGTACATGCCAAAATGCCTCTTGATATAAGCAATAATTATCTTGAAAACGGACATTTGTGATATGATGGGAATAACAATTAAGTGCAGGAGGATCCCCGTGCCAGTGAGTCTGACAGCTTATGATAAAGAACATGTGGATTATGAAGATCCAAATTTCCGGATTAAAATATGGACCATACATCATCCTATCCAACCATCCGATCAATATGGGCCCTGGCACTATCATGAAGAGGTGGAGTTGATCGCTGTGCTGCAAGGTACCCTGACGATGGAAACATCACATCTCAGCTATAATCTGCAAGCTGATAATGTGGTAATGTTGGGCTCCAATGAACTGCACAGATCCCATAAACATGGACATGACGATCTGCTGTATATCGTCTGCCATGTAGATATGGCAGCTTTTATGGATCCATCCTTGCTTCCGTATCTCACCGCATTTACAGGCCGCTCGGCCAATTTAACACAGTTCAATGAAATGCTGCGCAAATATCCGGCAAGCATACAGGTCATTCATCAATTAATCCATCAGATGCTGCTCGATATGACGATACAACAGCGGGGCTACGAGCTCTCTATAAATGCTAGCTTGAAAAAGCTCATGTACACGTTAATTCAGATTGATGATGCCCACATCATAAAACCGATGGATCCACAACTAGCGGAGAAACTGCGTCCTGCACTTGTCTATATCGAACAGCAGTTGGAAACTTCTTTCCAAATTGCGGATATAAGCAACAAGCTGAACTATAATAGCAGCTATTTTGCCAAGCTGTTCAAAAAAGGAATGGGTATGACGTTTACGTCCTATGTCCAGATGCGCCGAATGAAACGAGCAGAGCAGCTCTTGCTAACAGAGGCGTGGTCTGTAACTGAAATTAGTGGCAAAGTAGGGTTTACCAGTCCAGCCCAGTTTTATCAATTATTCAAAAGGCATTTCGGCTGCTCGCCGAGGCAGTTTGTTGAGAAGCGGACTCTCCCTAAACTTTAATACACCTCATCTGAAAGGATGTCGCGATTTGCGGCGGTTTTTACAATGTGCACCCAGCATCGATGCTATCTACCTACCGAGGTTCACCGTATGAATCGATCCGGATCACCTAAGTCTTGCAACATCATCTGCTTCCATTTCGTTTTAACGTATAGAAAATAAAGTCAACAGGAGGCCTCATCATGAAGAGATCACAAGATCGTATCAAAATAGGAATCACGGTACTCGTATTAAGTTTAGCGCTTGCCGCATGCAGTGATAAAAGCACGGGGTCGGATAGCCCATCTCCAACACCTACTTCCTCCTCGACCCCCGCCCCGACGGAAACAGCATCGTCTACGCCAGACGAACAGAATGACGAGCTCATTCTGAAGCAGTTCCGAGATTTGGCGATGGCAAACCCGACGGCCGATCAATTGTTCGCTTCGTTCAAACAATCCATCGTAGACGTACAGCCTGCGCAGGCGGATGATTTCATTCGCGCGCTTGAAGCGTACTATAAGAAAAACCTGCCCGAAGCGGAGCAGAAATTCGAAGCCGATCAAGTTCAACAAAAGCTTATGCAAATGAAATGGCCAATTACCGACCAACAAATTCAAGAAATTAAGGACGATTCGACGCGGGAGCTTGTTCAGCAGACTGTTGCGGGCGGATACAAGCTGGAAACTGCGGAAGGGTTTGTTTTCCCGGTTGTTGATTATGGACAGTTGCTTACTTACGCGGATAAGCTGTCGATTTCGATGAAGGCCTACTTGGATGTCATGGCGACGGAGTCCGATTCAGCAACGGCTAGCGATGGAGGATTGATCATTAGTTGGGACGAGTTGGCTTCACGGACGCTGGCGGCGGAAAGTTATGTTGTGACGTTCCCGGATACGCCGGAAAGGGCTGCTATCGAGCAACGATATTTGAACTACCTCACCTTATACTTGATCGGTTTGGATAATACGCCGATATTCGATTACGATACCTTTATTATTTTGCCTGAGGTGAAAAAACAATACGAGCAAATGGCGGCCTCGCATGCTGGAACGATTACGGGGCAAATGGCTAAGGGAATGCTTGCCATCCTTAACGAGTCTAAGGGTGCGGTATTCACCAAAGACAAAAATGGGGAACAAGTAGATATTCCGGAAATGAAGCAATTCCGCGATAAAATACAGTCTTCGGCACGATCCAAACTTCCCGCAGGTAAAAATTAAATAAAGACACGCCAAAATCGCATAATTCGAAAAGCAGGATTTAAGAGCTCTCTAGCGAAATTAATAATTATAGAAATCGTTTTCTGTAATTTATTCGTGGAGGGATTACGTTGGCTAGAATTGAATTTCCGAAGGATTTCGTGTGGGGCACGGCAACGGCTTCGTACCAGATTGAAGGCGCTTGGCAAGAGGATGGACGCGGTCCATCGATCTGGGATACATTCTCTAAGACTCCCGGTAAAGTGTTCAATAACGATAACGGAGATGTCGCATGCGATAGCTACCACCGTTACGAAGAAGACGTTGCCCTACTGAAGAAGTTGGGCGTGAAGGCATACCGATTCTCGATCGCTTGGCCACGCATTTTTCCGCAAGGCACGGGTGAAGTCAATGCCAAAGGGTTGGAGTATTACCATAAGGTAGTGGATGCGTTAATCGCGGCGGGCATCGAGCCTTGCGTAACGCTATATCACTGGGATTTACCGCAAGCACTGCAAGATAAGGGCGGTTGGGACAATCGCGACACGATCGATGCTTTCGTGAAATATTCCGAAGTCATCTTCAAAGCTTTCAACGGTAAAATCAAACAATGGATCACGTTCAACGAAACTTGGTGCGTTTCGTTCCTATCCAACTACATCGGCGCTCATGCCCCGGGGAATACGGATCTTCAATTAGCGATTAACGTAGCTCACCACTGCATGGTTGCCCATGGGGAAGCGGTTAAGAAATTCCGCGAGCTCGGCATTCAAGGGGAAATCGGAACGACGCACAACCTGTATTGGTTCGAGCCGTATTCTACTTCTCCAGAGGATGTTGCGGCTGCTCATCGCAATCGCGCTTACAACAATGAATGGTTTATGGAGCCGACCTTCAAAGGAACCTACCCGCAATTCATGGTGGATTGGTTCAAAGCCAAAGGAGCTTCAGTTCCTATTCTGCCTGGGGATATGGAGACGATCTCGCAGAAAATCGACTTCATCGGCGTGAACTTCTACAGCGGCGGATTCGGCCGTTACAAGAAGGATGAAGGTTTGTTCGATTGCGAAGAAGTTCAAATCGGCTTCGACAAAACGTATATGGATTGGAACGTCTACGCGGACGGATTGTATAAAGTTCTCTCTTGGGCGCATGAAGAATACGGAGACACGCCGATCTATATTACGGAGAACGGTGCTTGTTACGAGGACGCTCTGACCGAGGAAAACCGGGTTCACGACGTTCTGCGCACGGAATATTTCCGCAAGCATTTCATCCAATGCCACCGCCTGATCGAGTCCGGCGTGCCGCTTAAAGGCTACTTCGCTTGGTCGTTGCTCGATAATTTCGAATGGGCTGAAGGGTATCGCAAGCGTTTCGGAATTGTCTATACGAACTACCAAACGCTCGAACGCCATCCGAAAGACAGCTACTATTTCATCCAGGATGTCATTAAGAACGACGGCTTTGAAGTATAAATGTAATCATGGGCCGGGGTGCGCAAGCATTCCGGTTTTTCCGACACGATGATAAACGCGCGTTCACAAGAGGTTTATTCCTAGGGCGTTTTCCGTTACAATAAAAGAACATGCCTTTCTAGGAAAGAGGAATACACCATGAACGTCGTCTTAGCGACGCTGAACGCCAAATACATTCACACCTCGCTCGCCTTGAGATACTTAAAGTCTTTCGCTCAGGACGAATTCGAGGTGGACATTGCCGAATATACGATTAAAGATCCCGCAATGGGAATCGCGGCCGATCTGTTCTCCAAGAAACCGGACGTGATCGGCTTCTCCTGCTATATTTGGAACATCGAAGAAACGATCGTCGTCGTCGATATGCTGCGCAAAGTGCTGCCAGACGTAAAAATTATGCTGGGCGGCCCGGAAGTATCCTACGATACGGAATATTGGATGAATCGCTTGTCTTCCGTCGATTTTATCGTCATGGGCGAAGGGGAAGAAACTTTCCGCGACTTGCTTCGGCAGATTTCCGGGGAACGGAAATATCATTTCGTGTTCGGAATGGCCTACCGCAAGGAGGGGCAAGTGGTCATCACTCCTCCGCGTCCGAAGCTGGATTTGAACGTCATTCCTTCGCCGCACCGCTTCGATATGGATATTCCGTCGATGCGGAACCGCGTCGTTTATTTCGAGACGAGCAGAGGATGTCCGTTTAGCTGCCAGTTTTGCCTGTCCAGCATTGAGGTGGGTGTCCGTTATTTCGATATGGAGCGGGTTAAAGCGGAGCTTACGTATTTGATCGATAATGGAGCCAAGCTTATCAAATTCGTGGATCGGACGTTTAACATCAAGCGCGAGTACGCGATGGAAATTTTTCAATTCTTGATCGACAACCATAGAGGTTGCGTGTTCCAATTCGAGATTACAGCCGACATCATGAGGCCTGAGGTACTCGACTTCCTTGCTGACAATGCGCCTCCCGGGGTATTCCGCTTCGAGATCGGAGTCCAATCGACGAACGATCCGACGAATCTCGCCGTTCAACGCCGCCAGAATTTCGCGAAGCTGACCCGTACAGTCGTCAAGGTAAAGGAAAGCGGCAAAATCGATCAGCATCTGGACTTAATCGCCGGACTGCCGCATGAGGATTACGATACGTTCCGCAAGACGTTTAACGACGTGTTCGCCTTAAGGCCGGAAGAGCTGCAGCTCGGTTTCTTGAAAATGCTGCGGGGCACGGGACTGAGAATCGATGCCGCCAAGTTCGGGTATGTGTACTCGGAGCGCGCGCCTTATGAGATGCTAGGCAACGATCTGATGCCATTCGCCGATATTGTGCGGATTAAGCGGGTCGAGGACGTGTTGGAGAAATTCTGGAATGCCCACCGGATGGATCGGACGATGGAATATTTGATCGAGAAGGCGTATCCTTCTCCGTTCGACTTTTTCCAAGCGTTCGGAGACTTCTGGGAAGCGAAAGGCTGGAGCCGGATCGGGCATCAATTGGAAGATCTGTTTTCCCGATTATGGGCATTCTTGGAGCATGACGCAAGGCAGGAGCTGGATCGCGACGTTGCGTTCGGTTTACTGAAAATTGACTACTACTTGCAGCACAAATACAAGCCGCGCAAGCTCTGGTGGGAAGACCGGCTAGAGAAGAAAGAATGGACAGCCGGCTTGAAGTACGCGGCGGAGAAGCTTGGCATGGATGACCGCGAATTGCAGAAAAAGGGAACGCTGGACCGTCTTCCGTTCGATTACGGCGTATGGGTAGAGGAAGGGCGAGTGGATCTATCCAATCCTTCCGTCCTCGTGTTCCTATACTCGGGAGAAGAGGCTGGACCGCAGTTGGTGGCACTGCCGCAGCAAGGTGTAACGGCAACATTACAATCCTAACTTATGAGGTGACGGAACATGGTCTATCAAGCTAGCTCCGATCGTTACGCAACGATGAAATACAATCGAGTAGGACGTTCAGGCCTCAAAATTCCGGCGGTATCGCTCGGACTATGGCATAATTTCGGCGGAATCGACACATTCGAGAACGGACGGGCGCTCGTACGCCATGCGTTCGATCTTGGGATTACTCATTTCGACTTGGCGAACAACTACGGTCCGCCTCCGGGTTCCGCGGAAGAAATGTTCGGCCGGTTGTTGGCGACCGACATGAAGCCATATCGCGACGAGATGGTCATCTCGACGAAAGCCGGATACGGCATGTGGGATGGGCCTTACGGGGATTTCGGCTCGCGCAAATATTTGATCTCCAGCCTAGATCAAAGCCTCAAGCGCATGGGCTTGGATTACGTCGATATTTTCTATCACCATCGTCCAGACCCTGACACTCCTCTCGAAGAAACGATGATGGCTTTGGATCAAATCGTCCGTTCGGGCAAAGCGCTGTATGTCGGAGTATCCAACTACCGTGCTCCCGAAGCGAAAGAAGCGATTCGTATTCTGAAAGAGCTGGGAACGCCTCTGCTGATTCATCAACCACGCTATAGCATGTTTGATCGCTGGATCGAAGACGGCTTGCAGGACGTGTTGGAAGAGGGCGGAGTCGGCTCCATCGTGTTCTCGCCTCTAGAGCAGGGCTTATTGACGAATAAGTACTTGGGCGGCATTCCGAAAGATTCCCGCGCGGCGGGCGCTTCCGTGTTCTTGAACGAGAACAACCTGACAGCCGAGAAGTTGGACAAGGTTCGCCGCTTGAACGAAATCGCGTTGGAACGCGGTCAGTCCCTTGCCCAGATGGCGTTAGCATGGGTGCTTCGCGGCGAACGCGTGACGAGCGTTCTGGTCGGCGCAAGCAAAGTTAGCCAATTGGACGATAACGTTGCGATGCTGAGCCGGTTGGATTTCTCTGCGGCCGAACTTGCGCGCATTGAAGAAATATTAAAATAAAATATCAGGATGAGCCCGCCGATCGTTGGCGGGTTTTTGCACTATATATCTCTAATACGGGAGCTAACGAATCTATGAGTAACGCGATTTCAAGAAGAATCGAAGAACTTGAAAAACTGAGCCCGCCATTGACGGCGCAACCTGATTTGGACGAATACTGGGATGAGACGCTCCGGCAATTTGCCGGTAAGCCCTTGAATGCGAAGAGAACGCTAATAGAGACGCCGTTTCCATACATGGAAGCCTATAAGGTAGAGTATGAAGGGTTTGATACTACGCCGATTCATGGCTGGTATTTGCTTCCTCGTTTTCATAACCGTGAAGAGAAGCTTCCATGCGTCGTGCTCTATCACGGATATACGGGGAGCAAAGGTTACCCGGAGGATTACGCATCTTATCTATTAATGGGAATCGCCGTGTTCGCGATTGACGTGAGGGGCCAAGCGGGAGATACGGGAAATTTACTCGCTCAGGATTTCGGAATGACGAAGGGCTGGATCACGCAGGGCATTCTGGATCGGGATACGTGTTACTACAAAGCGATTACGATAGACGCCCTTAAAGCATTGGACTGGGCCAGCGAGCAGCCGGAGGTGGACGCCGCCCGGATATGCGCTATGGGGGGCAGTCAAGGCGGAGGGCTGGCGATGATCGCCGCGGCGCTTTCGGACAAGCCTGCGATAGCGGTTCCGCACATTCCTAACATGTGTTATATGGATTTCGGAATATTGAATTCTAGCAGCTCGTTATCGGAAGCGGCTTCCTTCGTCGAACGATTTCCTCATCATTTGGATGCGGTGCTTACGACTCTCAGTTACTATGACTTGATGAACCTAGCTCATCGTATTCGCATTCCCCTCTTCGTAACCGTTGGACTGAAGGATCCGGTGACGATGCCGGAGACGATCTATGCCGCTTATAATCGGGTTCAGTCGGAGAAGAAGATCGTCCCTTACCCTTTCACGGGACATGCGGTAACGGGTGACCAGAACCGTCAAGCTCTTCAATTCATTGCCGAGAAATTACTGAAGTAGCGGTTATCCGCGAGTGGTCTGCGGTTGGATTGGATATCCTGTCGTTTGCTAACGCGGGATCAGAAAAAAAAGCGGCTCTGCCGCTTTTTTTTCCATGCGACGCAGCTTGAACAGCTCACTTATCTTTATACAATTCCCGCATCACATGGCCCAGCTCGGGCACGATCAAGCGAGTCATCGCGAGCCGTACCGCGGCGGTCGAACCGGGCATCGAGAAGACAGCGGTCTTACCGATCGTTCCCGCGATCGCGCGGGACAGGATTGCGGCCGAGCCGATATCTTCGGTGAAGCTCAAGAAGCGGAAAATTTCGCCGAAACCGGGCATCTCCTTGACCAGTTGATCGCGTACCGCCTCGTACGTCGTATCCCTGCCCGCAATGCCCGTCCCACCGTTCAGCAACACGGCTTCAACGTGGGGATTATCGGCAGCCTCGCGCAGTAGCTGGGAGATCCCGTCGTACTCATCCTTCACGATGGCATACTCCGCAACCGTATAGCCATGTTCCTCTAACAGTTGGCGAATGAGTTGTCCGCTGCTGTCCGTCTCCGGCGTGCGGGTATCGGACACGGTTATAATCGCGCAGGCAACGCTTTTGGGCGCTTCCCGCCGATGCTGCTCGGTAGAAGTTGTCATGAGTTTGGAGTACTCCTTTTTAGCCGTATAAGCTTAATTGGTTTGCGTGACTCCCATCGCGTTATAGATACCTAGCAATGATAAGCGAGTAAGCTGTAGAGACATATGTTCAGGGGAATAGATCATCTGATGGGTGAGCCACTTCGTAATTATACCGTGTATAGAGTAGCTTATGTAATCCAATAAAACATCCATGGGAATAAGCAGCTTCTGATCCTTGCTAATTCTCGCTATGCGCTGATAGAAGCTTTCACGGATGACTGCGAGCATTTTGTCCGAGAAGAGGGCGGCGTCTACTTTGCCTAACATAACGCTATAGAACATTTTGTGAGCGGCTAGATGCTCGAACAGATCGACGAAATAAGGATCAGGCACATCGAAATGAGGCGAATAATCGGAGGGGGAGATATCGCTAGACAAGCTGATCAATTCCTCCAGTTTGTCTCCCGTAATTTTTCTCAACAAGCTTTCTTTGTCGTTATAATGCGCATAGAAGGTGGAACGATTAACATTGGCCCGCTCCGTGATGTCCTTGATGATGATATCCCCATATTCCTTCTCTAAGCAAAGAGAGAGAAATGCATCGATAATAAGTTGCTGGGTGCGGAGAATGCGACGGTCCAATAGGGCTTTGGATGAATGCTCTGGCATTGGAATTCCCTCCTAAGACAACAAAATATTCATTAACGTTGATTATCCGACAAAATGGAATTAGGCGCTTTGGACCTTGAAGTAACGAACGGTTGCCGCCAACGGGCAATCCCCCCCGTAGACCCCCCCGATTTATTCCCCCACAAAATAAATGCTCATGTAGGGTTATTTCTCAGTTAAACAATTAAAAGTCGATTTTTTATCGTTTAAACATCAATAAAAAGGAAACTGAGTGTTGATCTTGTTAATTTAATAGCTATCATAGTGAATAAATCAAACAAAATCAATCGGAATATTAGGTTATTGATTTCGAGGGGGAGATGCAAGCAGGTGAGGGGAGAAAAGTTCCTTAATAGCTTAAATGATGGGCGATCGGTTTGGTTCGAAGGGAAAAGGCTCGAAAGTATCCGCGATCACCCCGCCTTTAAGGGAACATTGTCCACGATACGAGATCTATTCCAGATGCTGGATGAGCCGCATCTCCGCGACAAGGTTGGATTCAAGATTCCTGGCCGCGAACGCTATGCGCATAGCTCGTTTCTCGTCCCTTATACGCAGGAGCAGTTGACTCAGAGAAATCGGTCATTCTCCTATTGGTCGGCGGAAACCCATGGCATGATGAGCCGCCTCTCGGACTATGCGCGTTCCCTGATAACGGGGTGGTATGCCGCCCGGCACGAGTTAAAGGCCCTTGATCCGCATTTCGAGCATAAAATCACAAGCTATTACGAGCATGCCAGAGATCAAGATCTGATCTTGACTACGGCGATTATCGATCCTCAGATCGACCGGTCCAACGGGTTGGACGATAGCCGAATAGCGGAACGGTTCTTGCACGTCATCCGGGAGACGGAGGATGGAATTATCGTGCGAGGGGCCAAAATGATCGCAACTGGAGCACCTTACACGCACGATTTCGTTATTTCTTCTTTCCTCAAATTCACTGCCAAGGACGCCCAGCATGCACATGTGCTAATCGTTCCGGCAAATTCCGCCGGGTTGCATATCGTTTGTCGGGAGTCGTTCGCGGATCAGTTCGAGCAGAACCATCCATTGGGCGCGAAGTACGACGAGATGGATGCCGTTTTATTCTTCGACGACGTACTCATCCCCTGGGAAAGGGTGCTGCTGCATGGGAACTCGGAGAAGGTACTGGCTTTAAGAGCCAACAAAACGGCAAATGCTCTAGCCTTCCATCAGAACGTCGTTCGTTTCGTGGCTAAGTTGGAGTTCATTACAGGCGTAACGTTCGCGGTGGCGGAGTCGATAGGGGTGACCGGTTTTCTTCATGTTCAAGAGAAGCTAGGTGAACTGATTACCCAAATGGATGTCATTAAGGCTTTGATCATCGCCGCGGAAACGCAGGCCAAGCCGGACAACTCGGGCGTTCTGGTTCCGGAACTGTCCTACATCGATACCGCGAGGAACATCGGGACGAAGTTCTATCCGCGGGCGGTAGACATTTTGCAGCAGATCGGTGCCGGCGGTTTCATGCAGACGCCTTCCGGCATGGAAGACTTTTACGGGCCGATCTCTAAGCTGATGCATCTCTATTTCGAAGGGGCAACCGTAAGCGCCGAGAAAAAAGTACAGCTATTCAAGCTTGCATGGGATTTGATCGGAAGTCCGCTAGGCTCGAGGCACGAGTTGTATGAACGGTTTTATGCGGGCGACCCGGTAAGAGGATATGCCAACCAATATCTCGGCTACGATAAAGACCGCCTCATCGACCCGATCTGGGAATTGCTGAAACAGGCAAGCAAAGGCGGAATTGCGCGAGTGTAACAAAGGCTGCTAAACAAGCTGCATTGTGTTGGAAGGAAAGGAGAAGAAGGATGGGACATTCAGATGGAGTATGGGGCACCGATCCCTCTGCGGAATATGAACAGTTGGCATTAAGGTTCAGGTCAGTGTTTGATCGTATCCGCAATAACTCCGTTCAACGGGAGAGGGAGAGAAAGCTGCTTTATGAAGAAATTGAGTGGCTTCGCGAAGCCGGTATAGGAGCTGTTCGTGTACCTCGGGAGGAAGGTGGCGCTGGAGCGACGCTTCCCCAGTTGTTCAACCTCCTGCTCGAGTTAGCCGAAGCGGAATCGAACTTGCCTCAAGCTTTGCGAATCCATTATGGTTTCGTAGAGAGGATTCTGAATTTACCTAAGGGCGAGTTAAGAGAAAAATGGCTCAAGCGCATAGTTGATGGAGACCTCATCGGGAATGCGTTGACCGAGATCGGCGAAGCGAAAGTGGGCAGCTATGCAACGAAGCTGACCGGCAACAAGGAGCATTTGCTCTTGAACGGAACCAAGTATTATTCTACGGGGACGATTTATTCCGATTGGATCGTAGTCTCGGCATCGGATGAAGACGAGAACTTGGTCTCGGTAATCGTATCCTCGCAAGCCGACGGAGTCACCATTTTGGATGACTGGGATGGCTTTGGCCAAACCCTGACGGGGAGCGGTACGACGACATTTCTTAATACCCCGATCCAAAAGAATGAAGTTCTGGATACGGAGACGAGCACAAGGTATGGTACCGCATTCGTTCAAATGGTACATCTCGCGACGCTTGCCGGTATTGCCCGCGCAGCTGCCAAAGAAGTCACCAGGGAGGTTGGGAAACGTCAGAGAACCTACTCTCATGCGGCAGCTTCACGATCAAGCGAAGATCCGCAGGTTCTTCAAGTGGTTGGAGCCGTTCACAGTCTTGCCTATGCTGCAGGTGCGCTTGTCCAGCAAGCGGCGGAATCGGTCCAAAGAGCTTATGATTCCCGTACATATGGGGATGCGGACTATGAGGAGCTTGCGAATATCGAGGCTGAAATTGAAGTCGCTCAGGCACAGACCGTGATCACCAAGCTAACTTTGGATGCTACAGAATTGATATTTAACGCACTGGGTGCTTCGGCCACAGCCCGAAGCAAGGGGTTAGATAGGTACTGGCGCAACGCCCGGACGATCGCATCCCATAATCCTCTCATCTATAAAGAGAGAGTAGTGGGAGATTATACGGTGAACGGAACGAGTCCGCCCTTTGCTTGGCGAACGGGTAACATCCATCTACCCGAAGGCGATCTATTGGCCGCTAGCCATGATTCAACCTGAAGAGTTCAAGTGTTGACCAGACAACTGGAGACATTGATGCGGCTTATGCTGCCGTCGATGTCTTCTTTTTTTACAACAAATAGATAAAACCAAATTGAAGGAGTGTTCCGGAAATGAGAAAAACAACTGTATTAGTCCTATTAACGATCCTAGCTATTGTCCTATCGGCATGCGGCAACAAGAACAATGAAGCGAATCAATCGGCAGCGGGTAATCCGCAAGCCAGTGCGACCCATGTCTCTTCCGAAGCCAATAAATCGTCTTCCGAAGATCCGGAGGATAAAGTCATTCATCATATCATGAGCGATGCCGGCTTCAATGCGGATATCGTCAAAATTCTGAAAGAGCAGCTAGCCAAAGACGGATACACGTTAGATCACGTAGTCGTGAACGACATTATACAGCCTAATAAAATCGTAAACGACGGTGAAGCGGACAGCAACTCGTTCCAACACGAGGCTTATTTCGATCAATTCGTAGCGGATCAAGGGCTGAAGAACATCTCTAGAGCGTTCTACACGACTTTTACCCCGTCGGGCCTGTATTCCAAGAAGTACAAATCTTTCGCGGAAGTTCCGGACGGGGCACTGATCGGTATACCGGTTGATCCCGCCAACAACGGCCGCGCGCTGTTCATGCTCCGGGATTTGGGCTTACTCAAATTGAAAGACGGTGTCGAGGTTATTCATACGACGCTTAAGGATATTACGGACAATCCGCACAAATTCAAGTTCAAAGAAGTCGATCAGTTAATGTTGCAACGCACGCTGGATGATGTGGATGTCGGTTTTTTATTCGCTGGAACGGCCGTGCAGATCGGATTAAAACCCAAACAAGACGCGCTGGCTTTGGAGACGGGCGAAGGGCTACCTTACAAAGGAATCGTAGCCGTGCGCAACGATCTGCTCGGTTCGCCTAAGATCAAAGCTTTGCAGAAAGCTTACGAAAGCCAGGAGATTAAAGATTTCTATAAATCCAAATACGGCGATGCGATCGATTTCTTGGATGAGTTAAACAAATAAGTGGATTGTCTAACTTCAATACCTAATAAGGAGTGATTTGAGATGATTACTTTACAAAATATTAGCAAAACGTTTGATACGGCCGGAGGACCGCTGCACGCAGTTTCCTACGCCAGCCTGCATATTCAGCAGGGAGATATTTACGGACTGATCGGGTTCAGCGGTGCGGGCAAATCGACGTTGTTGCGAACGATCAACTTGCTGGAGAGACCGGATGAAGGCTCGGTCATCGTGGAGGGGCAAGATCTAACGAAACTTTCCGTGCGCGAGCTAAGGAAGAAACGCTTGTCGATCGGCATGATCTTCCAGCATTTCAATCTGCTTAACAATCTGAATGTATACGATAACGTGTCGTTCCCGTTGGAGATCGCGAAGGTGTCCAAGGCCGAGCGCAAGCAGCGCATCGAGAACTGTCTGGAAATGGTCGGCCTCTTGGATAAAGCGAAGGCTTTCCCGGCCAAGCTCAGCGGCGGCCAGAAGCAGCGCGTAGCGATTGCACGGGCATTAGCGAACAATCCGAAAATTCTGCTCTGCGACGAACCGACCTCTTCCGTTGATCCCCAGACGACGGGAAGCATATTGGCAGCGCTGCAGGAGATCAATCGGAAGCTCGGCATTACGATCGTTATCGTCACTCACGAGATGAACGTGATTAATGCGATCTGCAATAAGGTAGCGGTGATGGAGCAAGGGCAAATCGTGGAGAAATTCGATTTGCGAGAGAAGAATATCGTCCCGCAGTCCAACATCGCCCAGTTCTTGTTCAAGAACGAGATCGTCTTAGCGGGCGAGAGGGAGGTCCAATATGCTTGATAATGTCATCTATGCATGGCCGGAGCTCGTTCAAGCTCTTATCGAGACTTTCTACATGCTTATCTTGACGATCCCGATTGCCGTAGCTATCGGTACGCCGCTCGGGACGATCTTGTTCCTGACAAGACCGGATTCCTTCCTTAAATGGCCAAAATTCTATCTTATCCTGAACGGGGTCGTGAATCTGGTGCGGTCGTTTCCGTTCCTCATTCTCATGATTGCCATTATTCCCTTCACCCGGCTTCTCGTAGGTACCGCACTCGGCAGCACCGCCGCGACGATACCGATGATCATTAACGCGATTCCTTATTTCGCTAGATTCATCGAGCAAATCTTGCTAGACGTGAACCGCGGAGTGGTTGATGCGGCGGAGTCCATGGGAGCGAATAAATTGCAAATCGTATGGAAGGTGTTATATACGGAAGCACGCTCCGGAATAGCGAACGCGATTACGATCGTTACGGTCAGCTTCCTTTCCTATTCCACCGTTGCAGGGCTTGTGGGGGGTGGAGGGATTGGGGATTTTGCTATCCGTTACGGCTATTACCGCTATCAGACGGACGTCATGTTCGTTACGATCATCATCATGGTGCTGTTCGTTCAAGCGTTTCAATTCACGGGAAACTTCATCGTTCGCAAATTAGATAAACGGTTGTAGAGGAGGGAAGAGGTTATGGCGAAAAAAATCCATCTCAATGCGTTCGAAATGAATTGCGTCGGCCACATCTCGCACGGATTATGGCGTCATCCGGACAATAATCGGCATCGATACACGGATTTGAGCTACTGGACGGAACTGGCGCAGTTGCTGGAGAAGGGGAAGTTCGATGCTCTGTTCCTCGCAGATGTCGTTGGAGTCTACGATGTCTACAAACAAGGGGAGGATACGGCAATTCGGGAAGCCGTGCAGATTCCATGCAACGATCCTTTTCTCGTTGTTCCTCCAATGGCTCTCGTAACGAAAAATTTAGGATTTGCCGTGACCTTCTCCACGACCTACGAGAAGCCATTCGGCCATGCTAGGCGGATATCAACTTTGGATCATTTGACGAAGGGGAGGCTAGCTTGGAACGTAGTCACCTCATACTTGCCGAGCGCGGCAAGAAACTTCGGTCTGGAAAAGATGGTCCGCCATGATGAGCGTTATGAGATCGCCGAGGAATATCTCGACGTCTCCTATAAATTGTGGGAAAGCAGTTGGGAGGATGACGCCGTTATCCGGGATGCGGACAAAGAAATATACACAGACCCGGATAAGGTTCATCTTGTCTCCCATGAGGGCCGGTATTTCAAGGTTCCAGGACCGCACTTAAGCGAGCCCTCGATCCAACGGACTCCCGTTATCTATCAAGCAGGAACTTCCGTTCGAGGACGGGCATTCGCGGCCAAACACGCGGAAGCCGTATTCCTTGGCGGAGGGACGGTCGAATCGCTACGGCAATATGTTCTGGATATACGCAAGCAGGCGATATCCTTCGGAAGGAATCCCGATCATATCAAGCTTATGACAGGACTGCTGGCCATCGTAGGGAAAACGCGGGAGGAAGCGGAGAAAAAATACGAGGAATATCAGCGACTATATAGCGTTGAAGGTGTTCTTGCCCATTATGGCGGGGGAAGCGGGTATGATCTATCGGCCTACGATCCTGACGATTATCTGGAATACGTGGAGACGGATCATGGGCAAACGGCTGCGGCGCAATTCACTAAGAACAGTCCGAGCAAGAAGACGGTTGGGGAAGTGATTGAAACGTTAGGCACTTTAGGCGGTCGAGGGTTATTTGTCGTCGGTACGCCGGAGGAGATTGTCGATAAAATCCAGTATTGGGTAGACGAAACGGGAATCGATGGATTCAACGTCACGCAGATTCTCTCTCCGGATACGCTCCGCGATTTCGTGGAGCTCGTTGTCCCCGAGCTGCAACGAAGGGGATTATTCCGGGAGGAATACGAGGAAGGTACTTTGCGCGAAAGATTGTTCGGGTTAGGAGCGCAGAGATTGCCTGATGATCATCCCGGAGCGCGATACCGTAAGCAACCGACCTTGACCTGACGAAGGAGGAGCGACATGTCGATCAAGCTGGATAGTATTTCACTGACAAGACTAGAAGGTGCCGACGCGATCGGGCTTGCTCTGCAGCTCGGCGAATTGCAGATGGATCTAAGGCGGAAAGGCATCACGATGAGCCAGCATGAAGCAGGTAATCAAATATGGCTTGATGCGGATCAGCATGATGCGATTCGCTTCGAGAATCCAGCCCAGTCTTTACTAACATTGTCCCGTAACGACGATCATAGGGTCATCGGACTGACATTGCAGGATAAGAGGGAGACTCTGCTCACGAGAGGCGATTCGTATCTGCGAAATATGAACGATCTGCGAGGGGCTAAGCTTGGAATCGCTTATTCCCGCAATCCAATAGAACAAATTCGCAAGCTAGAAGCGGTCAAGCGCATCGAATTGGAATTGTTCCGTCAAGCACTAACGACAGAAGACGTCACTTGGATCGAGCTTGGGGGACCGGAGCGGCAAAGCTCCGATTCCGGACCGCGGGCGCTGCAAGCTCTGCTTCGAGGAGATGTGGATGTTATCTACGCGAGCGGAGCATTGGCCGCGGAGGCGCAACGGCACATAGGCGTCAGAGAGATAGCCGGATTTACTTCCTATTCTCCCGAGCTATCCGTATTATCGGCACCGATTCAACTAATAGAAAGACATCCGGAATGGGTGGATAGAATTATCGGGCACCTCGTGCTTGCCGCAGAGTGGGCTTCGGATAACCGTAAAGAAGCGAATAGATTGGTTGCCAAAGGGTTAGATTTATCGGAGAACGCGATAGAGTCTGTTTTCTCGGAACAACTGCATAAGCAATTCAGCTTGAACATTACGGAGGAAAAGCGGGCTCGTCTCTTTCAATATAAAGAACAATTATTAGCCCACGGGTTGTTGGGTCAAAACTTTGACTTGGATCAAGCTTTGGACCGGGAGACTCTCCAGAGGGCTCGATCTCTAATCGGTAGGGGAGAGATCGATGCTCCTCTCACGGAACCGATCTCGGACTATGCGGATCGCGATTTGCCTCTTGCTTTTTTTACGGACCGTAAACCGGCACGTTTGTTGAAGAACGATGAAGAAGCGATCGAGGCTGCGAAGGCGTTCGCCGAGCAGATTAAGCCGGGGGCTTCGGATCGGGATCGTTACCGCAATCTTCCTCTTGAGGAGATGAAGCGGCTTGCGGAATTCGGGTTGCTTGGTTTAGTTGTGCCTAAGGCTTATGGCGGTCCTAACGTCACCACCCGAACATTAGTAGAGGTGTTCAAAATTATTTCCAGAGCGGATGGGGCGATCGGGCAAATTCCGCAAAATCATCATTTCTTCGTTAAGACGATCGAGTTGATTGGTTCCGATGAGCAGAAGGGCTTTTTTTTCGAAGAAGTTTTGAACGGATCGCAATTCGGTAACGCGCTCGCGGAGAGAGGCATCAGAGGTATCAAGAACATGTCGACCCGATTAAGGAAGCGGGATGGAGCAGGTTATGAGTTGTCCGGCAGCAAGTATTATTCAACCGGCGCCTTGTATTCCCACTGGATACCGGTTACTGCGCTTGATGAGGAAGAGAAAAGGATGACCGTGTTTGTCCCGAGGCATCACAAGGGAGTGACCGTTCTCGACGACTGGTCGGGGATCGGGCAGCGCACTACGGCGAGCGGCACCGTTATTCTCAAGGAAGTGCAAGTATCCGAGGAGCATATTCTCCCCCATTGGCGAATATTCGAGGGGCCGCAGTATTTCTCCGCTTTCGGTCAGATCATGCATGCGGCTATTGATGTTGGAATCGCGAAAGCCGCTTTAGAGGATGCAGCGTTGTTCGTTCGGGAGCATGCGCGGCCATCGTATAACAGCGGAGTGGAGAAAGCTTCCGATGAGCCGGACTTGATACGCAGGTTCGGAGAGCTTGGCATACGTCTGCAAGCGGCGGAAGCTCTGTTGGATCGAGCCGCGGATGCGATCGACGAGGCGCGAGCAAGCTTGAATGCGGAATCGGCGGGGAAAGCGTCGCTAACGGTGGATTCCGCTAAATGGTTAGTGACGGAGACGGCCGTTGAAATTACGAATGCCCTCTTCGAGGTCGCGGGAACTTCTTCCATGGATCGGAAGCATAATTATGACCGGCACTGGCGGAATGTCCGTATCCATACGCTGCATGATCCGGCGCGCCTTAAGCTTCACCATGTGGGCAAGTGGTTTCTCAACGGGGTCTATCACGAGTACAAAGTATAATGGAGGCGGAATAATGGGGAAGAAGATCATATTGAATGCTTTCGACATGAACAGCGCGATGCACAATTCCCATGGCTTATGGAAACATCCCGACAATGAGCGGCATCGTTACACGGATCTGGATTATTGGGTAGAGATCGCAAGGCTTCTGGAGCGGGGGAAGTTCGATGCGTTATTCTTGGCGGACGTTGTGGGGATATACGACGTCTATAAGCAAAGCGGCGCGCCGGCCATTCGGGACGGGGTTCAAGTCCCGTTGAACGATCCCGCATTGATCGTTCCGGCTATGGCGGCGGTAACGAACAACTTATCTTTCGCCATAACGGTTACGACCACGTATGAGCACCCTTATGCGCATGCGAGAAGGTTTTCTACGCTTGACCATCTAACTAAAGGCAGAGTAGCATGGAACGTCGTGACTTCCTATTTGCCGAATGCCGCGTTAAACTATGGTTTAGACGAAATGATCAAGCATGATGACCGTTATGAGTTAGCGGATGAATTTCTGGAAGTCGTTTACAAGCTGTGGGAAGGAAGCTGGGAGGAAGGGGCTGTCGTACGAGACGTGGAACGTAACGTGTACGCGGATCCTGCCAAGGTACATAAAATCAATCATCAGGGCCGGTTTTATCAAGTGCCTGGTCCTCATCTCAGCGAGCCTTCCTTGCAGAGGACGCCGGTTCTGTACCAGGCGGGAAGCTCGGAGAGGGGGCGAGCGTTCGCTGCGAAGCATGCGGAATGCGTATTCGTTGGAGGAGGGACGACGGAAGCCCTCAAGTTCAATATTCAGGACATCCGTCATAAGGCGGAGAAGCTTGGTCGAGATCCTCAGAGCATTAAGATGTTCACCGGTCTGAACGTTATTATCGGGGATACGATAGAGGAAGCTAATCTGAAGCTGCAGGATTATTCCCGATTATGGAGCAAGGAGGGTGCGCTAGCGCAGTTCGGCGGTTCGAGTGGATACGACTTGGCTTCATACGAGCCTAACTCTTATTTGGAATACAAGCATACGGATCACGGACAATCCAGAGCGGCGCAGTTCACCAAGAATGTCCCGAATAAGTTGACGGTCAAGGAAGTAATGGATCGAATCGGAACGTTAGGCGGACAAGGGTGGTTACGAACGGGGACACCGAAGGATATCGCGGATTATATGCAAGAACAAGTCGAGGTAACCGGACTGGATGGCTTTAATCTAGCGCACTTGATTACTCCGGGGAGCTTGCGGGAATTCGTCGATTCGGTTATTCCCGAGCTTCAAGAGCGAGGGATTTATAAGTTGGACTACGAGCGGGGAACCCTTCGGGAGAAGCTATTCGGTGAGGGGCAAAGACTGCTTCCGGAGCATCACCCCGCTGCGCAATATCGCAAATTAACGATCTGAAAGCAATGAAATCGACTAGCGGAGGAAATAGACGAGATGAAGTATAAATCGGTGGGCAAAACGGGGATCAAAGTGTCGGAGCTATGCTTCGGGACGATGTCATTCGGCGGGAATGCCGATAAGGAAACGTCCAAGAAGCTATTCCATCGTTGTTTGGACAAAGGGATCAACTTTTTCGATAGCGCGAACGTATATAGCGGAGGAGTAGCGGAAGAAATATTGGGCGAGCTGATCGCAGGCAATCGGGATGAACTCGTGATTACGTCTAAGGCCGGATTTCCGACCGGAACCGATGTAAACGCGCGGGGAGCTTCGCGCCGTCATCTTTTCCTATCCGTGGAACAAAGCTTACAGCGATTAAAGACCGATCGCGTAGAGTTTTATTTTATCCACCGCTTCGATTCTTTGACCGCCATCGAGGAAACCGTGCGGGCGTTGGACGATTTGCAGAAGCAAGGCAAGATTTTGTACCCCGCGGTCAGCAACTGGGCGGCATGGCAAATTGCCAAAGCATTAGGCATATCTGCTAAGGAAGGGTTAGCGGGCTTCGAGCTAATCCAGCCGATGTATAATCTGGTTAAGCGCCAAGCCGAAGTAGAAATTCTTCCTCTAGCGGAATCGGAGCAATTGGGAGTCATCAGCTATAGCCCGCTTGGCGGCGGGTTGTTGACCGGCAAATACGGAGTCGACAAGAGACCTGCTTCTGGCAGATTGGTCGATCAGAGCAATTATACGAAGCGTTATGAAGAGGGCGTTTACTTCGATATCGCAGACAGATTCTCCGCCTATTCCCGAGAGCGCGATGTTCACCCGGCTACGTTGGCGGTAGCATGGGTGCTCAGTAACCCGGCAATCACGGCGCCGATTATCGGAGCGCGTAACGTTGAACAACTGGAGCCCTCGCTCGCGGCGGTAGATCTCGACTTCACGGCCGAATGGCGCGGAGAAATCACGGCATTATCGATTGATCCGCCATTGGCGACCGATCGCAGCGAGGAAGCGGTTAAGGAAGGGTGATACGGATGTTTGACAAGGAGTTATATTCAGGTACGAAGGAGCAGAATTACGAAGTTTTGCTCCGTCAGCTAGCGAGTCTGGTCGAGGATGAATCCAATCGAATTGCAAATTTGGCGAATGCGTCGGCTTTACTGAAGCAGTTTATGGATGATATCAATTGGGTGGGGTTTTATTTGTTGGACAAGGAGGAATTGGTGCTAGGCCCTTTCCAAGGCTTGCCCGCTTGTATTCGTATTCCCCTCGGCAAGGGGGTATGCGGAACTTCCGCTCAGAAGAACGAGCCAATCGTCGTAGATGACGTGCATGAATTTCCCGGCCATATCGCTTGCGATGCCGCATCCAATTCGGAGATCGTCGTTCCGCTGCGAACGGGCGATGGCCAATTGATTGGCGTGTTGGATATTGATAGCCCGTTGTTTAAGCGATTCGACAGTGTCGATCTTACGTATTTGATCCGATTTAACGAGATATTAGGATCGTATTTATAACTTAAAGGGGCTGATCGATGAGGTCTAGTTAAAGACCTTATCGATCAGCCCCTTTCCAATTACTTTAGGGTTGTGCGGGATGAGAAGTTGGATCGCTCTCCTCGATCGTCTCTTCGGCGGATGGAGCCGGAACAACCGGTTGTTCCGCAGCTTCAGGCTTAGCCTGCTCTTTCACCAGTCGGTCCACGATAGCCGGAACAACAAGCGTCAACATATAAGCTAGAGTCATCCAGAGCGTATAGGCATGATGCTGACCTTCTGAAAACGACGGAAAAACGGAGTCTCGATTCCATATCGAGAACGTATTGAGCAACAAGCCGATGACGGTTGCCATAAATCCGAAGCGAGTAGCCGAGCCTCGTTCTGGCCACAGTCTCAGCCTCACGATTAAAGCCAATCCGATTAGTAGTAGGAAGCTGAGCATTTCTAAGAGGAACAGAGACGATCCGAAATAGGGATCCCCGACCTGAAGCACGACCCAATCTCCGAATAAGAGGAAGAAGAGGGTTGGCACAGCCCAAACCGCGACTCCCAAGCCTGTTAATGTAAGCCATTGACGCATGAGGACCCGTCCTTTCGATGATTCGCTTAGTGTGACTATCTGCTCATTTATTCGACGAGATTCGTCGAATTCCTCTTAAGGCACCAAGCTGCGAAGAACGGTCATCGAACCGTCAAGCGTATACGTTCCCAAGTTAGCCGGGAGCAGGAAACAATCTCCGGCTTTGGCGTCCACCAAACCGCTAGCCCAGCTAATGCTGCCTGATCCTTCGCAGACGATGACGATGACGAAGCTATCGGTAGAGGTAGATAATGTCCATTGTCCATTTACGATACCTTTGTCCGTCTTGAAGTACGGAGAGTTCGCGAGCGTCAGCCACTTGCCCGGTTTCGCTCCGGCCGTGTCCATACGGGCAGCGCCGGAATCTTCGTAAGCGGTAACGTTCAAGGAATCCTCGATATGCAGCTCGCGAGGTTTGCCGTCCAGTCCGGGACGATTGTAATCGTACAAGCGGTAAGTCGTATCCGAATTCTGCTGAATTTCCGCCACGACGACTCCTGCACACAGCGCATGGACGGTACCGGCCGGAATATAGAACGTATCGCCGGCTTTAACGGATACTTCTTGAAGGCTGTCCATGATCCGGCCTTCTTCGATCGCTCTGGCCATTTCCGTCCGATCGACCCCTGGCTTCAGCCCGTAAATGATCTTGGCATCCGGCTTGGCGTCAAGTACGTACCACATTTCCGTCTTGCCTAACTCGCCTTTCGGCAGTCCTTCATACTCGTCGTTAGGATGGACTTGGATCGACAGATCGTCGTTACAATCGAGCAGCTTGATCAATAAGGGAAAACGGCCGTTGCTTGAACCTCCGCCTTTCGTTCCGAACCAGCTAGCTCCGACGAGCTCGCGAATTTCGTCAAGCCCTTTGCCGGCTAACGCTCCATTCGTCACGTGAGAAACTCCGTTCGGGTGATCCGCGATCATCCAGCCTTCGCCGATTGCGCCCGCGGGAACGTCGAAGCCGAATTTCTCTAGCGCGCGTCCGCCCCAGACTCTTTCTTTGAATTCCGGTTTAAAATGCAAGGGATAAGGTTGAATGCTCATATTAGTTTGTTCCTCCTCGGGTAGTTTGGAAAAATTCAATCGCTTCGCCGTCCGGGCCATCGAAGAAAAAATACCGGCTGCCATTAGGCAATGTCGTAATCGCCTCATCAAGACCGGCTAAGTTCAAGGGACGAACACGTGCGAATTCCGCTTCGACATCGTCCACGGTAAACGCGATGTGATGCACTCGTCCCGCTTTAGCCAACTCGCCCATATAGCCCTCGATTAATTCGACTTCCGTTTCCGAAGAGGAAGCGAAGGAGAGGAATGCGAGCCGAATAACGCCATTCGTATGTAGGAGAGTCTCGGTATGTTTAAGTCCGACGACATTCTCGTAGAAAGGAATGGATTGTTCCAATGAGCTTACCATGATGCCAACATGCTCGATTTTACGTACAGCCATGATCATCAACCTCCTATTTTCTGTTCAACGCGATTAAGTATGGCGAAGCTTTCTTCTGAGGAAACCGATACGTGACGGCTTGGGCGATGGAAGGAGAGACGTTCGATGCCCAACGTTCTACCGCGTCGGCTTCTTCTTGCCCGCCATCGTGGCCGGGATAGACGACTATAGTGAGCACTCCGCCGCTTCGCAACAATCGCAGCGAAGCATCCAGGGCGGCTAACGTTGTCGGTGGCTTCGTAATGACGTCGGGCGACGCGCCCGGCAAATAGCCGAGATTGAACATAATCGCGGCGATTCGGCCATGATGCTTCGAGTCGATAACAGACTCCATCGTTTCGTGCCCGGCATGAATCCAATATATAGGAGAGAGTGCGCTAGGGTCTATATCCGCATCCCGTCTTGCTTTTGAATTTTCGAGCGCTTCGGCTTGGATATCGAACGAGTACACCGAACCGCGAGCGCCTACCGTACGCGAGAGGAAGAGGGTATCCGATCCGTTGCCGGCCGTCGCATCCACGACGATATCCCCCGGTTGGGCACGTTCCTTCACCCATCGCTGGGCTTGGCTCAAGACAGAGAGAAAACCCATCTTATCGCCCCTTCCATGCTTTCCCCTGCCAACTGTTGCGGCGAACGAGCTCTGCGTCGATGGCATTCAGCACTTCCCATTTCTTCAAGCTCCACATCGGTCCGATGAGCAAGTCTCTAGGCGCGTCTCCCGTTAAGCGGTGGACGATCATCTCGGGTGGAAGCATCTCTAGAGAATCGACGACTAGCGAGACATACTCTTCCTGATCTAGAAAACGTAGCAACCCTTCGCGCCATTGCCGGACCATCGGGGTTTTACGCATAAGATGAAGCAGATGGATTTTGATTCCCTGTACATCCATGTTGGCTACGGCTTCCACAGTCTCGAGCATCATCTCGCGCGATTCTCCCGGTAAGCCATGGATGATGTGCGCGCAAACGCGGATGCCCCGGGCTCTTAGCCGGTTAACCGCGTCGATGAAGCAGTCCGTGTCATGAGCGCGGTTGATCAGGTTGGACGTCGACTCGTGTATCGTTTGCAAGCCCATTTCCACCCATAAATAAGTACGCTCGTTCAATTCGGCCAAATAATCGACGACGTCATCCGGTAAGCAATCAGGCCGGGTCGCGATGGATAAGCCGACAACGCCGGGTTGTTGGAGAATAACTTCATAATATTCGCGCAGCGTTTCGACGGGTGCGTAAGTGTTCGTATAGGCTTGGAAATAACCGATATACTTCGCCTCCGGCCATTTCAAATGCTGGCGGTCGCGAATATGGTTAAACTGTGATACCAAGTCGTCGCGCCTACTCCCGGCGAAATCCCCGGAGCCTCGCGTACTGCAGAACGTACATCCGCCGGCGGCAATGCTACCGTCGCGGTTCGGACATGTGAAGCCCGCGTCCAGCATCACTTTAAAAACTTTATTGCCGAACGTGTCCCGCATTTCGGAATTCCAAGTATGAAATCTTTTGTCCGCCCATAAGAGCGGAGTTTGTTGGTCAGTTTCAATCGTTGTCATGAATGCATCCGTCCTTAATAGAAGTCGGTATAATTGTAGCGAAAATCAGGGCAAATTGCGAGGATAGAGGTATTCATTCCGAATACCGATGAATGACAGCGAATTCCATCGTCATTTAACATCGAAAAACAGGCAAAAATACCGCCTGATCAACTTGCAATACCTAACATGAAGTGTTATATTAAAAGTGCGTCAAATCAACAAACTTATCTGACATCGTTCATCTTATCCACAACCCAATTCATACCATTTCCATATCTCGGGCAGATTAGGTACACCATTCAAATTATCCGACTGGAGAGGTGACTGTAATGAATACAAGCGTACGCATACCGCAAGGGGACGATACAGTAAAGATCGAATTAACGGTTAAAGAGGCAATGGCATTGGCGGGAGCGAAGTTCCCGAATAACCACAGCATTGAAATATCCGCCCGCAAGAAAATCAATAGCGTCATCGAGGATCATTACATCGAAGAACACAAACCGATTAATTAAGGCGTAACCTTATGATACGAAAGGCCGAATGCCCATTTTGGGGATTCGGCCTTTTTTTATTTGACTTTGACGTACAGTAGTTATATAGTTAGTTACATGAGTAACTAACCGACTAACTTGGTGGTGAAGAAATGACGATAGAGATGGACGACAGCCGCCCGATTTTCGTACAAATCGCAGAACGAATAGAGAACGACATTATCGAAGGAAGGCTGCCGGAAGAGTCGCAAGTTCCATCGACGAACCAATTCGCGGCATTCTATCAGATTAATCCCGCAACGGTCATGAAGGGCGTGAACCTGCTCGTTGATCAAGAAATCTTGTATAAGAAAAGAGGGATAGGCATGTTCGTGGCTACAGGCGTCCGAGCGAAAATTATGGAGAAACGCAAAGAGCAATTTTATGAGCAATACGTCGTGTCGATGGTCAGGGAAGCAGAGAAGCTCGGCATTACGGCGGAGCAGCTAACCGAAATGATACGGAGAGGGGATAAAGCATAATGGGCGGTATCGTTGAGGTTAACGGGCTTACGAAAACATACGGTAAATTAAATGCTGTCGATAACGTTAGTTTTACGCTTGAAGAGGGCAAGATTTACGGTCTGTTGGGAAGGAACGGAGCGGGGAAAACGACGATCATGCATATGATCACGGCTCAGTTATTCGCTACGAGCGGACAGCTTAGAGTGTTCGGGGAGGAACCGTTCGAGAACGATCGGGTACTCAGACGGATTTGCTTTATTAAAGAAAGCCAGAAATATCCCGAGAACTTTAGAGTCATAGACGTTCTGAACGTCTCCCCTCTCTTTTATCCGAATTGGGATAAAGAACTTGCGCATTCGTTAATTCAAGATTTCGGGCTTCCGTTGAAACGTAGAATCAAGAAACTCTCCAGGGGAATGCTCTCCTCCGTTGGAATTATCGTAGGGCTGGCAAGCCGTGCTCCGCTAACGATCTTTGATGAGCCTTATTTAGGATTGGATGCCGTAGCCAGAAGTTTATTCTACAACCGATTGTTGGAAGATTATGCGGAACATCCTCGGACGATCGTCCTGTCCACCCATTTAATCGACGAGGTCAGCCAGATGCTTGAACATGTGATGGTTATCGATCAAGGGAAGCTGATTCTTAATGAAGAGGCCGACGTATTGCGCGGCAGGGCATCGACGGTAGCGGGAACGGCAGCAAAGGTGGAGGCGTTCTTAGCAGGAAAGGAAGTTATCCATCGCGAACCTTTCGCGGGCCTTATGTCCGCGACGATACTAGGTCATCTCAACGCGCAAGATCGTATTCAAGCGACCGAGCTAGGCCTGGAAATCTTGCCTGTTTCTTTGCAACAGATGGTTGTTCATTTGACGAATGGCCGAAGCCATAGAGAGGCAGGGGAAGCGCGATGAATAGAGTCATTGGCATCGTTAGGACGCATCTAGCCGATAGATGGGCATGGCTCGTCCTACCGTGGGTGATCATGGGTATGAGCTTCGTGTGTAATTTGATTATTGGCAGTTTAGCCGACGATAAGATTTATACGGGCGGTTTGGCTTCCATTTATGTTTACTTGTTCGTACTTGGAATCGTTACCGTAGGGCAGACTTTTCCGTTCATTATTGGATTCGGAGCTAGAAGAAAAGATTATTTCTTGGGAACGATAGCATCGATAACCATCATTAGCGTCTTATCCGCAATAGTGTTGATCATACTCGGATATATTGAACGGCAAACAGGCTATTGGGGAGTGGGATTGTATTTCTTCAATGTGAGATACTTGAGCGACGGTCCGATATTGGAACGATTCTGGGTCTATTTCACGATGATGATCAACCTCTACTTCTGCGGCTTCGCGATCTCTAGCATTCATCGTAAATTCGGACGAAACGGCGTTTTCTTCTTCTTCATTGGACTAGGGGTCGTACTTACTGCCGCGAGCTACTTCATATCCAAGTACGATAAATGGAAAGCCATAATCGACTGGTTTGCCGATCTCGCCGTCATTGAACTGGCAAACGGCTTGTTCGTAGGCACGTTGATTTGTATCCTCGTATCCTATGTGCTGCTTCGCAAAGCGACCGTATAAGGAAGAGGGCAATCCGTGGATCTTATCGATCCTTCGGACTGCCCTCTTAGTTCGTTAACGGTGGACGGCGTGAAAAGTTACGGAGCATTCGGGATCCAATTCCCGGATCTCTCTCATCACTTTGGCTTGTTCGATGCGATTAACCGTACAGAGCATTATTGTGCCCCCTCTTATGCGTCTCGGCTCGTTATCGTCCAACAGGATGACCTCTTTACCGAACCGGCTGCGCATCGCAAAGCGAATCTCTTCGCTTCGCTCGCTCGTAATCCATATCATTCTCGTCATGGCAAAACCGCTCATGGAGAAATCCGTCATGCGGAAGGCCAGCAGGAAAGCGACGATGGAATACAATGCTTCTTCCCAACCGAACACGAATCCTCCCGCCAATAGAACTCCGCCGTTTATTAACCAAAACCTTCTTCTTGTTTTAACCAAATGGTTCGACGTAACTCCCAGCGCCGCCGTATCGGCTGCATCGAGAAATCCACCGTAGCGAAGGGCCATTCCGATGCCGACGCCCAAAGCGATTCCACCACCCGCTGCCGCGGTAAGAGAGTGCTCCATCAAAGGCGGAGCGGGATGCAGGTAGAACGCGGCTATTGAAAGCGTGGATATGCCCACAAGGGTTAAAAGTCTGGCATTCGGGTCGAATCGGCGATACCGGAAGAGTAGGAAAGGTAAATTAAGGAAGAACAGAAATAGACCAAGCCGCATCTCCGTTAAATAGGAGAGGAGGACGGATGCCCCGGCAACCCCTCCGACGAGCATATTATGCGGGACGAGAAACAATTCTAAGCCGATCGCGGATAAGATCGAACCAAACATCACGTAGGCAAGCCGGTATGAAACGCGCGTGTTAGCCATGACGCATTCACCCTTTCTTGTTTTATGAGGACTCGACTTTCTTATCAGACTTGCTGAACCGGAAAACTTTATCCAGCACGGTATAGATCCATTTGGTTTCCTTTGTTAACAAAGGTCCTAGAATAGCCAGAATGAGCACGTATAGCGCAGCGAAGGGCTGAATAATAGGCAATAACCCACCCGCCTTGGCAATATTGGCCATAATAATCGAGAATTCCCCTCGCGCAACGATCGTAAATCCGATATTCACGGAAGCTTTGGGCGATAATCCGGCGCTTCTTCCAGCTAGCATGCCTGCAGTAAAGTTACCGAACAAGGTCACGACGACCGCCGCAAGCGACAACCATACCGCACCGCCGAGCGTCGTCGGATCGATCGTTAAGCCGAAGCTGAAGAAGAAAATCGCTCCGAAGAAATCCCTAAAGGGAAGAATAAGTTTCTCGATTCGTTTCATGTGCGCGGTTTCCGCCAGCACCAAGCCGATCAATAGGGCTCCAATGGCTTCCGCGACATGGATCGTTTCGGAGAATCCGGCGACAAGGAACAACCCTGCGAAGATTACGAGTCCGAACAGTTCATTGGATCGGATATCTAGCACCTTGTTGAGCAGAGGGACGGCTTTGCGTCCGATAATAAGCAAGGCAAGCATAAAGACAAGCGCGATTAGGGCGGATAGAGCGACTCCCCATACCGATGCGGAGCCGCTAAGCACAAGCCCGGAAAGGATGGAAATATAGACCGCAAGGAATACGTCCTCGAACATAATGATGCCGAGGATCATCTCGGTTTCGGAATTGGCCGTCCGTTTGAGGTCCACGAGCACCTTGGCCACGATCGCGCTGGAGGATATCGTCGTGATCCCTGCAACGACAAGCGTTTCTTGAAAAGGAAACCCGGCGGCCCAACCAAATGCAAGACCAAGCGTGAAATTAATGGCGATATAGATTGTACCGCCTACGGCGATGGAACGGCCGGATTTAATCAGCCTGCCGACGGAAAATTCCAATCCGAGGTAGAAGAGCAGGAACAAGACGCCGAGCCTGCCCATGAATTCGATTAGCGGCGCGCTTTCGATGAAGCGGAAATCGAAATGCCACAGCTCGACGGAATGGGGCCCGACGGCCATCCCGACGAGAATATAGAAGGGGATGACGGAAAACCTGAATTTTGCCGACAACAAACCAGCCAAGGCGATGAGAGCGATCGCGAGGCCGACTTCCAGAACGATATGATCCATCTTCGATCAATCGCTTCCGTGTACTAGAATGTTTTTAAGTTCTTTATGTTGCGCGCGCTCTCCCGCGACAACCAATGTCATATCCGGAGCCAGCTTGAAATCAGGGCCCGGGTTAATATGCTTGATGTGGTCGGCCCCAAGCAAGGCGATGATCGTGGCCCCAGAGTTTCTGCGAACGTGAAGCTCGCCGATTGTTTGCCCTATGCAAGCATAGTGGGCTTCAAGTTTGTACCACTCAATGATAAGGTCGTCCAAAGCGACTTCAATCGTTTCCAGCATTTTGGGTTTGTAGGTCATGCCGCCGATCATAGCCGCGACCATGCGAGCTTCATCATCGTCTAATGTGACCAAGGAAATGCTATTATCGGGATCTTTATGATCGAAGTGGTAACATTCGCGACGACCGTCATCGTGAACGATAATGACGAGTTTGTCGCCGTTACGGGTATTCATCTGAAATTTCTTGCCTATTCCTGGGAGATCGATTTCGCGGATATTCATATGGGTAAAACCTCCTAAAGTTATGACTCACTTTCCGACGAACGACAAATGGACAATTCAAATAAACCTCATCTAATGGCTGCTGAGGTGAATTAGAGTTGTCTTTAGACGCGTTCGTAAGAAGTGGTGAACTTTAGGGGCATGAGTAATTTTTTGCGCAAATGCACAGTGAATAAGGGGAGAAAGGCAGACTTATGATGGGGCATTCGATAAGGGAGGAAAGCACGAAAACGGAAGTGGACCACAAGCAGAAGCAGCACGGATAGAAGCAGCAGTTTGCTGTTTATGGAAACAGTAGGCCGCTTGGTCGACTTGACGCTGTTCGGAACGTCGTGAATGAGGACCGCGCTGTCCGATGTAGTGAAGTTGTCGCCAACCATCATGGTAGGCATGCTAAGCAGAACGAAGGCACCAAGCAAGACAAGGACGAAGATTAGGCTGCGAAATGGCTGAATCGGTCTCTTCATTCTGTGTCCCCCCTTCGTTTCTTAATCTTAGGATACCATAACAGGGTAGGTCATCTCAATTTTCATCCTGTCGGAAAAATATGATACACTTCACTCAAAGTGTTTGAATTGCGACAAGGAGTTGAAGTAGTGAGCAGTAAGCAGCATCTAAGAAAAGCGTATGTATGGGCTTGTTTGGCCGCCGTAGTATTCGTAATCATCAGCTTGCTTATCCGATCCGAAGGGATCTCGGGGTTTGATTCGAGCGTGATATCGGAAGTTCAAGGCTGGGAAAGCAATGGGCTTACGAGTGTAATGAAAACGTTCAGTTGGCTGGGTTCGACATCGGTTGTCATAGTGATTGCCCTGTTGATTTTATTGTTTTTGGCCTTTATTCTTGGTCATCGCATGGAGCTACTGTTTTTGATAGCGTCGCTTGGCGGAGCTTCATTGCTTAATCGTGTACTGAAGATCACTTTTCAACGGGAAAGGCCCAATTTGCATAGGCTTGCTGAGGAATTGGGGTATAGCTTCCCGAGCGGCCATTCCATGGCGGCGTTTGCATTATACGGAGCGTTAACTTATTTGCTTTGGAAGCATGTGAAAAGCGGCCGAGGCAGGGCACTTCTAGTAACGATTGGCGCGATTATCGTCTTTAGCATCGGGATTAGCCGTGTTTATCTGGGAGTCCATTATCCAAGCGACATCGTAGGGGGCTATTTAGCTAGCGGAGTATGGCTTGGACTCATGATTGAAGTATTTCGTATAATAACCTATCGGTACAAGAGCCATTGAGTCAATTAGAACCTTGAATCATACACAGTTAGCGATTGCTTAAAAGCAAAAAAAGTACTTGGAAGGTAAACCTTGTCCAAGTACTTTTTTGTGTGTCAAGCGAGCAAAATAATCGGATTATTCAACAACCAGTTTGCCGACCATGTTGTCATGTCCTGTACCGCACATGATTGAACAGTTGAATTCATATGTGCCTGCTTTGTCCAATACAATCGTTGCCGATTCGCCGTTTTTAAGTTTCACGTTCAGATCATTGATTCCTAGACCGTGGTTACCGTTTTCGTTCTTATAATTCAGAATAAGCGTATCGCCGACTTTAGCGTTGATCACTTCTTCACTAAATTTGAAGTTAGTCGCAGTAATCGTAATTTCTTTTGTTTCCCCGCCTGCTGCTGGTGCGCTTGCAGAAGCAGAAGCTGGCGCCTCGGCAGAGGCCGAAGGGCTCGATGCTGAGTCATTGTTGTTACCGCATGCGCTCAAGGCCAGTACAGCCGCCAGGGCAACTAGTGCAAAGAATAGAGATAATTTGTTGGATTGTTTTTTCATGATGTTCTCCTCCAGAATTTAATGTACTTAGATGCATATATTTCTTACTAGTAAGAAACCCGTCAACAAAGCATTATACTCCTTGAAATATATACCCGTCAACTATACATTAAACAATCCTTTTATATATTGAATCGTTTTGTAAAATGCTAGAATATATGTTGACGTTATGTGAATCTAGGCGTATATTCGGAATTGAAATATATCTTATTAGTAAGGTATCTACCCGTCATGTCATTTTGAAAAAGTGCTCTTTCTTCGAAAAGTCGGCTTGCTGTCAGATCGTTTATGCGGTCCAATCTGGCGGCTCTTTCTGTGCGTGTATTTTTCGTTAGAGAGAATTCATTTTCATTCAGAACCATCAAGAAACCAACTTTAGGGGGAACACACTTTGAAAAAGAAATTAGCCTTGTCCGGTGCCGTTATGGCAGCGGTTCTCGCACTCTCTGCGTGTAGCAGTAACAATAACAATTCGGAGGTTTCACCGTCTCCTTCCGCATCACCTTCTGCATCTGCATCAGCTTCGGCAACGGTTGCAGCATTTGAAAGCTTTCCGACTTACGGATATGATTTAGCGAATACGCGCAACGTTCCATTTAAAGAAATTACTGCAGACAATGTTAATGAACTGGGCGTTGTGTGGTCGGCAGATCTTAAAACACTGGATGCAGACGTTAAAAACGGAAACCAATCGTATCCGGTTGTTGTAGACGGAGTAATCTATATTACAACAAGTGGTAACCAGGTTTTTGCTTTCGATGGCGCTACAGGTAAGCAAGTTTGGCACTTCAAACCGACTGCTGATATGGCTAAAGACTTCGGTAAAGCCGGAATCGTAGCTAACCGTGGTGTTTCCGTTGGTGAAGGTAAAGTGTTCATGCTGACTATCGATAACCAAATCGTGGCATTGGATCAGAAAACTGGCGAATTGTTGAATTCGGTCAAGATTGCGGACACCATTGAAGGAGTAACAGTCGAGAACGGCTATTATGAAACAACTGTACCGATTTATTATAAGGGAAATATCTATATCGGCAGCAGCGGCGGCGACAACGGCGTTCGGGGATTTGTCGCAGCTTACAAGGCAAGCGATCTGACTCCGGCATGGGATTCCCCATTCTGGACCGTACCTCCGAAAGGTCAAGACTGGTTGGCTAATAGTAAGTATCATGGTGGTGGTGCAGTATGGAATCCAGTTGCCATTGACGAAGAAACAGGTCTCATGTACTTTGCAGTAGGAAACCCAGCTCCGGACTTCTATGGTGCAGACCGTCCTGGTGCAAATCCGCACACGGATTCTGTCGTAGCCGTAGATAGCGCAACAGGCAAGCTTGTCTGGGCACAGCAAGAAATCAGCCATGACTTGTGGGACTATGATGCTGCAGCTTCTCCAATGATCCTCAATGCGACCGTTAATGGAAAAGCACAAAAGGTTGTTGTTGAAGGCGGTAAATCCGGTCAATGGTGGGCTTGGGATGCAGCGACTGGCGAGGTTGTCTGGGATGGCATTCCGTTCGCTAAGATCGATCATCCAGAACCGACTATCGAAGGCGTACTCGTCTATCCGGGTGTTCTCGGCGGAGAGAATTATGCTCCAGAAACCTACGATCCAGTTACTAATTATGTACTGATCCCTGGTATCGAATATCCATCTCTGATGAAGAGCGCTGCTAACGAAGATGAAGCGTTCAACGAAGCGAATACCGGAGCTTGGGCTTTCGGCACGGCTTTGGGCGAGACGCCTGCTGATATCATTCCTTACGGTACAATTACGGCAATTGATGTAAATACAGGTAAACAAGTGTATCAGAACAAAACAACAGATATGATGCGTGGCGGTCTGACTAGTACGGCTACTGGTCTTGCGTTCTATGGTGAATTGGATGGTAAGATCAATGCGATGGATATTAAGACAGGTAAAGTTCTCTGGACGTTCCAGACAGCTGGCGACAATATCCAAGCAGCACCTGCATTCTATACTGTCGATGGCAAACAATATCTGACCTTTACCTCTGGTGGCACTAAACCGAAAATTCACGTTTTTGCGCTCGGCGGAGATAAAACGCAAGGTAGCGAAGGTTCAGCTGACAATGGCAACGTTCATGTTAGTAAATAATAATAATTATTGAATATTGAAACCGCAACGAAGCGGGTTCCTTGGAACCCGCTTCTCATACTGTAAGAGAGGGGAATTGCATATGAAGTTATATACAAAAATGATTGCAATATGCACACTAGCTGCTGCTCTTGCAGGTTGTACCGATTCGAATTCGGACAAAGAAGCTCAAGAATTACAACTTAAAATGGACGAAACTACGTTTGCTTTAAAGCAATGGAAAGTGGACGGTTCCCATAGCAATCATATTAGTGGTACATTTATGCAAGGTGAAAAGCCAGTCGTAAATGCAGTCTTACAGGTTGGAAAAAACAAACGGAGCATTGAGACCGGTGATGACGGCTCCTTCCAGATTCTTCTCGACCAAAGCTTATTAGGCGAGACGCCTGTGCAAGTGGTATCACTCGATCATGCTACAATTGGGGGTAAACCGCTATCGAAGAATCAGTCAGACATAGACAAGGTTGCTCCTTTATCATTGAATGTTTATTATCCGATCGAGATTCTCTCTACCGCAGTCTCAACTCAAGATCCCAAGCAAACAGAAATCAAAGGAAGGCTCGTGGCAGATAAAACAGCTTCTGTAGCTTTCTTCCAAGAGGATAAATTCCGAATTTCCGGAATAGTGAAAGACTCGAGCGGAGTACCGGTTCAAGGAGCGATCGTATGGATCGATCGGGATACCGGTGAAGGATTTGCTAAATCCTCTCCAACGGACGAGAATGGATATTATAGTATGTTCTACTTACCCGAGGAAGATGAGGACACGAACTTAACTGTCGATTATAATTCCGTCAAGTACACACTTCCCGAGAATAAAGTATTTCATTTTCCCGAGGATACCAGTTTGAACGTTGATATCACTTTACCCTCCGAGGGCTCGGTGATCGATGATAAACCGCCGACTCTCGTGAGTCACACAGCTCCAGGTGCACTTTACCTTGGTTTGCTAGTTGGTCTTGATGTTGCGGAAGATGTAAATTATACCGTAACCATACCGGATGCAGCGGGCAATTTTTCTATTACGGTTCCTACAAAAGTCTGGGAGCAAAACCCGACTTTTTTCGAAACGAATATGAGCAAGTTTATCGAGAAGGACGAACTCCAAGCAGGAGATTCGTTGCCTTCCTCCTTCATCGAAATGACGGCGGACGCTCCACGTAACATTAAGGGCGAACTGAAATAGCAAACAACCGGATCCAGAGTAATTGCCGCGTCGTGAGACGCGGTTATTTATGTTATTATATAGTTATAGTAGTTTCATTTTCCAGAAAGGAACTGGCAGATGATAAATAGAAGAGAGCTTCTGATTTCTTATTCGAAGAAATTTTCGGTGCATCGGCGAATGTGGGAGACGGAATGGAACCGTAGGAACATGACGGATTTTTCGTTTTCGCAATTACTGATATTAAACATTTTGGATGAGCAAGGACCCAAACAATCCAAGGAATTGGTTGATTATTTTTCTATTACCTCCGGGGGAATAACGGTCATAGCTGATAAAATGGTTTCGCAAGGGCTTATCGTCAGAAAGCGGGATGAATACCAGGATCGTAGATCGGTACTCATGGAGATTACCGAGGATGGCCGTAAGGTACTTAAATCATTGGAAACCGTCAGGGATCAAACGTTTGATCACATCTTTGCTTGCCTTACTGACGTGGAAATCGCTTTTCTGGATCAGATTTACGGAAAACTAATTAGCCAAAAGCACATCTAAGGAATGGAATTGCTAACTGATCGTGTATTTCATATTAACAAGGGAGGGGGCCGTCCAGATGGACAGCCCCCTCCCTTGTTAAAAGATTAATCATGACTATTCAACAATAAGTTGTCCAACCATGTTGTCATGACCTTGACCACATTGAATGGAACAATGATATTCGTACGTACCTGCTTTATCGAGCTTAATTTCTGCTGTTTCGTTGTTTTTAATATTCACATTCATATCTTGAATCGCAAGACCGTGAGCTCCCTGCGTGTTTTTCAAAGTCAGTTTAAGCGTATCGCCTACTTTTGCTTTGATTTCCGTTTGATCGAATTTCCAGTTAGTTGCGGTTATTGTAACTTCTTTCGTTGCGCCTCCAGCGGCTTGGGAAGAAGCGGGAGGGCTTATTGAAGCCGACGGTGACGGTGAAAGGTTATTGTTGTTCGCGTTGTTGCTTCCGCATGCGCTAAGAGCGAATATTGCTGCAAGGGCTACAGTGAAAAACAAACTGGGTTTAAGTTTCATATTCGAGTATTCCTCCTGAGGTTTTAATGGGAGGTAGTATGTCCTTTATTCTCGAGAAATAATCGCTCCTCAATGGACAGATATATTTGGGTAGTGCTTGAGCAGGCGCCGAACAAAGGCGATCCTGCAGGAATCATTCCTCAATCTGCCTAGATTGTCAGATCTCCCTTTACAACAGGCGCCACATTGGGCAAAATAAGATTCATTGACGTTGGGCAACGAAGCGTTGCGGGAGGATATTGGGATGAGCATGAGATTGCGCGGTAGAAAAAATATTCGGGAAAGTTTGGAACGGCAGCCTGATCTTGTCGTGCTGGAGCCGCAACGGTTAAAAGGGCGTTGGCACGAGTTTTTCGGTAACGATAATCCGATCCATATCGAGTGCGGGATGGGCAAAGGGCAATTTATTAGCCGCATGAGCGGTAACAATCCGCATATCAATTATATCGGCATGGATATTTATGACGAATTGTTGCGTCGAGGGAGCGAGAAGGCCCGGGCATTATGGCAAAACGAGAAGGGCGTCGATAAGGTTCCGAATTTGGCGCTCGCTCGCGGGAACGTGGAGTTTCTGGAGAAAATGTTCGAGCCGGGGGAACTGGAACGCATTTACTTGAACTTCAGCGATCCTTGGCCGAAGTCCAAACATGGCAAACGCAGATTAACGCATCCCCGGTTCCTTATGAAATACAAGGAAGCTTTGAACGATATCGGGGAAATCCATTTCAAGACGGATTCCTTAAGTTTGTTCGAGTTTTCGTTAAACAGTTTTTCCGCCGTGGAGTACCAGATGCGCAACATTAGTTTGGATCTTCATCGCCATGGCATTCGTGAGGATCTCGTGCTGACGGAATACGAGACGAAATTCGTCGGGCAAGGAATGCCGATCTACAGACTCGAAGCGGTTCTCGGGGAGAAAGTGCAACAGGAACACCGTCGCGCCGTGGCTGAGGAATTAGAGAAGCAATCCAGCAGAGGGCCGACGCGCAACTATGAATCGGGCGACGATTCCGAAGAAGAATAAACAGCGGCCGTACCCGGGTGAGAGCCAGGTACGGCCGTTATAATAATCGTGCTTGCCTTAGGGCGAGCACGTTATTTTTTTGTCGCGATGCTAACTAGCCCTATATCCAGACGGAAAGAAGAATGGCGGTAGAACTGCCTAGCATGGCGCCTACGACGGTATCACTAGGGAAGTGCAGTCCAAAGTAAATGCGAGATAAAGCGACTCCGATTCCAATCGGCAACAGGGCGGGGATGAGCTTCGGTTCCGCCAGCATCCAAGGAGTCAGCATGGCGAATGCCGCAGTCGTATGGCCGGAAGGGAAGGAGGGATCTTTAAGGGGACGGCGATTGGTATTGATCTGGGCGAATACTTGGTAAGGACGGAGCCTTGGCGCGCTTTTCTTGGCGATAGCGACGGGGATATGGCTAACAATAACGGCGGCGAAAGCTAACCATCCCGCGCTGCTCCACGGTTCAGGCGCGAACAACCCCGCGGCGAGCGAGAGACAGAGGCTGCAGGTCGCCCCGGCAATCAGAGATAAAATATGAAAGAGCCAGTTCAAGGCGGAACGGTTCCAACGAATGTTGACGTGCAGGAATAGCGGGCGCTCGACCTCCTGAAGCAGGCGATAAATTCGGCTCATACTCCCTCTCCTTTACGTAAGTGGGTTTGATCAGCCTTCTTAGGCTGACGGCTCTTGCTTACTTAAGAATACAGCCTGATTGTCACCTCAGTATTAACTTGCTTTTGATACTCCGTTAATGTCCTTTCTGTAAAATGTAAGGATTAAACGGAGAGGGGATTGCAGATGTCGGAATTCCGCTTGGCTTTATTTACCGATACGTATTCGCCTGAGGTGAATGGCGTAGCCAAAACATTGGAACGGTGGATCGGGTATTTACGCAAGCAAGGAATCGAATGCATCGTATTCGCACCCTCAAGGCCTAGGAAGGAAAAGACGGTATCGGAAACGGCCGAAAGGCTTGTCAGCCTGCCGTTTTTTCTTTATCCGGAATGCAGGCTTGCCGTCCCTCAGACGGGCAATGTAGAACGCAAGCTGCTGAGCTTCAATCCGACGGTCGTACACGTTGCGACACCGTTCGGCACCGGAATGGCCGGCCGATATTTGGCGATGAAACACGGAATTCCGCTTATGGCCTCGCATCATACTCATTTCGTGCGGTATTTGCCGTTTTACAATCTCCAATGGATGGGTAAACTTTTATGGAGATATTTGCATTGGTTTCACCGGCCTTGCGCGCGGATATACGTCCCATCGAGATCCGTGCTGGAAGAATGCCGGAATGACGGCTGGGATGGGCTGGAGGTGTGGAGCCGGGGTGTCGATACGGAGCGGTTCCATCCTCGTGTTGATCGTGAAGCGCTTCTGCGGGAGGCCGGGATGCCAAGCTCTCGGTTTGTCATCTTGTATGCAGGTAGAATAGCGCCTGAGAAGCAAACGGAAGTAGCCATTGAGGCAGTAGCCCGGTTTGTTTCCAAGACAGGGGCAGACGTGGAATTTGTCATTGCCGGGGATGGACCTTCCGCAAGCGAGATTAAATCTTTAGCTTCAAAGCGAGGGGTGAATGCCCGGTTTCTGGGCGCAGTCCCGCAACCTACTCTACAGAAGTGGATGGCGGCATCGGACGTTCTCCTCTTCCCTTCCGCCACCGAGACTTTCGGTAATGTACTGCTGGAGGCGATGGCATGCGGATTGCCCGTATTGGCCGCAGCGGGAGGGGCGGTACCCGATACGATCCGGCACGGCGAGAACGGCCTGCTTTGCTTGCCGGGAGATGCCGGCGAATTCGCGGGGAAGCTGGAGCAGTTGTATAAAGACGCTTCCTTGCGCGCCCGGCTTTCCGCAGCAGGTAGCCAGGAAGCGGATTACCGCTCTTGGGACGAGGTGTTCGGCGGTTTGAAGATAAGCATGGAAGAAGCGACCAGGGCGGGGGTTGCAACATAGCTCGTTGTTTATTCGTTAATATACTGTGAACAGGGCATAGGTCTCCGGATAGAAAAAGAATGGAAATCGATGAAAATCTACGCTGTAAGTAGTAATTGCCGCTATGTACGATGCTTGGATGCCAAGATCCCCTCATCTCGGCTGTGAGCCGTAAATATGGAGGCAATACCCTTTTGACAAACGGTTGGAAAGCGAACAAAATCAAGGATGTCACTTTTGCAAGGCGCTTCAGGCAGGCTAAATCACATTAGAGAGAGAAAAAACAGAGAAAAAAACACAAAGAAAAACACAGAGAAAAAACAGAGAAAAAACAGAGAAAAAGAAAAAGGGATCTAGGGGGTACAACTGAATATGTTTAACAATCTTCTTTTGGTTGTTCAGGGACTTGCTGCCGCAATTGGCGTGTACCAAATCATTCTATCGTTTTTCGGATGGTACCGCAGGAAAGAACGGATTACGCACAAACCGACCAAGTCGTTCGCTTTGCTCGTAGCGGCGCACAACGAAGAGACGGTCGTCGGAGCGTTGATCGAAAATCTTCTGAAGATGGACTATCCTCGCGAGCTGTTCGACATTTTTGTCATTTGCGATAACTGCACCGATGGAACGGCTAAGATCACGCGTAGCTATGAGGGCGTATATGCTTTCGAAAGAACGAATCCCAACCAGCGAGGCAAAGGATTCGCCATCGAGTGGATGCTCAAAGAATTGTGGAAACATCCCAGACAGTATGATTCCATCGTGATGTTCGATGCCGATAATCTTGTCGCGACGAACTTCCTGCAATATATGAACGAAGATCTATGCAACGGGCATCGCGTCATCCAAGGGTACTTGGATACGAAAAACCCGCACGATTCCTGGATCAGCGCCGCGAACGGCATTACTTATTGGTTCTGTAACCGGCTGTGGCAATTGCCGCGCTACAACCTGAAGCTGTCCAACTTTCTAGGCGGCACGGGAATGTGTTTCGAAACGAAGCTGCTGAAGGATATGGGCTGGGGCGCGACTAGCTTGGTCGAGGACTTGGAGTTCACGGTCCGGTGTATCCAACGGGGCATTTACCCTAAATTCAATTACGATGCTCGCGTCTACGACGAGAAACCGATTACGTTCAGGGCTTCTGCCCGTCAACGCTTGCGCTGGATGCAAGGTCACTTCGACGTCTCGCGCCGCTATATGCTTCCGCTGTTCTGGCAAGGGATTAAAGAAAGAAGCATCGTTAAGATCGATGCGGCGCTGTATATTTTTAACGCGTTCATTTACTTGATCGGTTTCATGGTTACGATGACGCTTTGGTTTGACATTATGTTGCCGGGTGACCCGCACTTGACGTCCATCTATTCTCAGATGCCGTTAGGCTTGTCGCTGACGATCGTGCTCTACGGCTACCTTCAATGTCCGATCGCGATGCTGCTCGAGAAAGTGAACTGGAAAGTATACTTGAGGCTCTTGTTGTTCCCGGTCTTCTTCTTGTCCTGGTGGCCGATCGCGTTCTACGCCTTCTTCACCCAGAACAACAAAACTTGGAGCCATACGGAGCATACTCGCGTCATTCGATTGGAAGAAGTGCAAGGCAAACAAATGTAGGCAAACGACGACTCCCCGAGATTTCTCGGGGTTTTCTTTTCTTCAGAACGTAGGCGTTGACATCGTTGCCGCGTAGTGATATAGTGTTCGTTGTGACTGATTTATGTAAATCTTTCAGCACGCGCAAGCAGAAGCACCCGCTTCTCACCTGATCGGCTTTGGCTGATGGGTTTGCGTAGCCGACGATACGGAATATGCGGAAGCTTCGGTTTCCATGCATGGCCGATAACGTTAGGACTAGGATGCGGGTCGATGCGACTCGTATTTTTTTGTTTTTCTAGAACAAAACTCACTCGACAGTCTATTTCGGAGGTGGAACATTATTAGCAAGGATCATCAAATCAACGAGGAAATCCGGGCGAAGGAAGTCCGACTTGTCGGCGCCGAAGGCGAGCAAATCGGGATTAAACCTTTTCGTGAAGCTATGCAGATGGCCATTGACGCGAATCTTGATCTAGTTAACGTAGCGCCGCAGGCGAAACCGCCAGTGTGTCGCATCATGGATTATGGCAAATTCCGTTATGAGCAGCAGAAGAAAGAAAAGGAAGCTCGGAAGAATCAGAAAATCGTCGACCTCAAAGAAGTTTGGTTTCGTGCGAACATTGAAGAACATGATTACCAAACGAAGTTTCGCAACGTTGTGAAATTTTTGAATGAAGGCGACAAGGTGAAATGCTCCGTGCGGTTCCGCGGTCGCGAAATTACGCATGCCAAGCTCGGTCAGAAGATCTTGGAACGAGTGGCGAACGAAGTAGCAGAGATTTGTGTTGTAGAGCGCATGCCTAAGCTGGAAGGCCGCAGCATGATTATGATTTTGGCTCCGAAAGCCCACTGACAGGAGGATACAATTCATGCCTAAGATGAAAACTCATAGCAGCTTGAAAGATCGTTTCAAAATTACGGGAACTGGTAAAGTCAAGCGCTTCAAAGCGTACAAAAACCACTTGCTGTCCCACAAATCGGGACGTGCAAAACGCGTACTGGGTACTCAACCGCTGGTAGCTCAAGGCGATGTTCGCCGTATGCAGCAACAGCTTGCAAACCTGAAATAAATCGTCATAAGTTCGAGTTCAAAAAGTCCGGTTTTCAGCACCGAGAAGGTTGGATGAAGCTTAGGGGCTGAGGAACGGAGCGTAGGTAGAACCTACGTGAGTACCGGAAGGTCCGGCTGAATCCAAGATTCGATGTCGAATTCGCTCCTTGAGTGGCTTCGTGATCAAAATTGGACTTTTTGAACCACTTTTATGAACACTTCCGGGAGGTAATGAATCATGGCAAGAGTCAAGGGCGGATTCGTCACGCGCCGTCGTCGCAATAGAATGTTGAAGTTAGCAAAAGGTTACTGGGGCGCGAAACATCGCCTGTTTAAGAAAGCTAAAGAACAAGTAATGAAATCCCTTATGTACGCATACCGTGACCGTCGTCAGACGAAACGGAACTTCCGCAAATTGTGGATCGTGCGTATTAACGCTGCAGCTCGCCAGAACGGCTTGTCCTACAGCAAAATGATGCACGGCCTGAAATTGGCTGGTATCGAAGTAAACCGCAAAATGCTTGCTGACTTGGCTGTGAACGATATTAACGCGTTCAACTCCCTAGCTGGCGCTGCAAAAGAAAAAATCAAAGCGTAAGCTTCCACAAAGAAGCCGTATCTTCAATCGTCTATTAACGGACGAAAAGGAGATGCGGCTTCTTTTTATGAAAATAGAGCTTTCTTGCAAATAAGATCAGGGTAACGTGTTTAGGCGTCGCATCCAAACGGACCCAGCAGCTCTTATTTGAAACAATAACATGGAATTAAAATACAAATTTATATAAAATAACAAATAATAGCATGAAAAACTTGGGAATAGCGAGGTGGCACATGAGGCTAAGTAGAACGCTGGTGATCATGCTTTTGATTGTTTCACTGCTTGCAGGATGTGCTGGAGATAGCGAGAAGATCGAATCCGGAAACTTGAAAATACTTAGCGGCTTTGACAAAACCACATTCGATATGATCTATGGGGGGCAGATTTTTGAACAGACGAATTCTGCTTTCGAAGTTACATACGTTAATGCATACGACCATATATCGCCAGCGGACTGGGATGATTATGTCCGATTGCTTGAGATGGAGAATCCGGACGTCGTAGTGATTGGCAGTTTGTTCGATTATTACAAATTGGCATCTGCGGGATTGCTCGTCGATTTGAATCCGAAAATCCGCAAGGATAGTTTCGAGTTGAATTCGATACAGCCATCGGTGTTGACCCTGCTGAAGTATCCGGGAGAGTTGCACGAACAGTATGGATTATCGCCTTTCTATAATCCTTCGGCGCTCTACTATAACAAGACTTTGTTCGAACATTACGGGATTCCATTGCCAACGGACGGGATGACATGGGGCGACATGCTGCGGTTGGCTGCGCGGTTTCCTAACAAGGGAGACGACGGTCAGCCGATCTATGGCTATCATCATCGGGAGTTCTCGACTCCAAGTTATTACTTGGATTACCTCGCTTCCATCGAAGGATTATCGATGATTGAGGGGACTCGGTTTACGATGGACAAGGCGCATTGGGGTCCGTTACTGGAAAGGTTAATTAGTGTTTTTAAGGGGAAATCAGTATCCTACGCTGAGAATGGCAGTGAAGTTCAAAGTCGGATGGGCAACCCGGAGGCGACTGGAGAAATGCCTTTTCTTGAAGGGCGAGTTGCAATGTTCCTGGCACCTGCTGCTTTCATGGAACGTTTAAATGAACAATCGAATTCATTCGAATGGGGGATCGTATCGCAGGCGGTTTCTCTGGGGCGCGGCAAAAGTATGCCTACTTTTCCAAGTCCGATTTATTCCATCTATCGGTATGCCCAGAACGTTGATGCCGCATGGCGGTATGTGCGCTATATGAACGAAACTTCAACGCTTAAGCTTCTTTCAAAATCCGTGCCTCTGCTATCAAGCCACGTGGATGTCGGTACAGAAAGATATGGTCGAAGCCTGGCGCCGTTCTACGGGGCGGAAGCCGTACCGCCATCTATGGAAGCACTAGGGAAACCTTCTTTGGTTCCGCCCTTTTTCATCTCTCAAACCATATATCCCTTAATCGATACTGCGGTCGCATCCGTCTTGGACGGAGAGAAAAGCTTGGATGAGATTCTGATTTCGATTCAAGAGCAAGGGCAGGCGGAATTGGATGCAGCCTTGGTACAAGCGGGCGAAGGGGCGTAGTTTAATCTAGTTCCTACTCTTACTTTTTGACGTTTAAGGGCAGAGGTACAAGCACGATAAGCTCCCTCTTCATAATGTACAGGACACGGTGCGACTTCAAAACGAGCACCCTGAGAGGAGTGTACAGAGATGTCTCATGTTACTCGTTCGCAGGCTCAGAAGCTGATAGGCAAACAGGTCTACGCCAGACGCAAAGATGGATCCATCGTCTCGGGCAAGCTTGTCCGGATTTCCGGGAATAAGCTCGTGTTAGAGCCGCCTAAAGGAAAGAAAGTGCAAACGAAAGCGATTTTCCCTTTAGTCTTGTTCGATTTGCTGGCAGTCGACGGCGGTTTCGGTTTTAATGGCTTCGGCGGCGGCTTTGGTTTTGATGGCTTCGGCGGTTGGTGGTAAGATCGGATAGTTGAATTCGAAAATGATAGAGAAGACATAAGCCAACAGCGGACCGGATCTTTCGAGTCCGCTGTTGGTCGGTCAAGGCTACAATGGTTTGGCAATCTCTATGATCTTTAAGGCCGGGATTACCCGCAGGATATAATATCCGAGGTTGTGGTAGAAGCGCAAGGCACGGAAATTGTCCTCGTCTACATATACGTGAGACAGCGTACATCCTTTCTTGCGGGCATACTGCTCAGCCCGATTCATTAACGCGGTTCCCCATTGCCTATTCTGATGACGGGAATCAACGGCTAACAGGTCGATGAACAATGTTCGACCGCGAAATTCCATGTGGAGGAAAGCGATCGGCGATCTTCTATGCGATTGGGCCACGACAAGCGTCGCACCCCTGCGGATGCGTCGGTTAATTTCGTAATGCAGGCGGCTGCCTGACGGGTGCTGCCATGGGGAAATAGGGACCAATTGCGTGCGGACAAGCTCGACAATGCCTTTATCGTCCCGCTGTTGTCTCCATCGAATCAAGTGGGGTGCCTCCCCGGGTTCAAGTCGCTCGACATCGCCCAATCGTTCGGAAGATGCCGGTTGTACAACGTATGAACAACATTTTTGATTGGTAACGGCGAAGATGTGTATTGACGAATGCCTTAGTGAAGAATATAATTAGTGCTAAATCGACTGAACAACAAATAGCCGTGATGAGGAAAAAGCGATAGGGCTCTTATGCTCAGAGAGTGTCGGATTAGCTGAAACCGATACCTTAATCCCTGTAAGCGAAGTCTCCTCGGAGCTGTTCACCTGAACCGCCGTAATGGCGCATTAGGGAGAATCGGAGTGGCGCACGTTATTGCGCTTAAGGTATGCAACGTCCTTACGGCTTTTCGAAGGGACAACATACTTTATAAGGCCGTCACCGTGAGGTGCGCGGCAAACTCGGGTGGTACCGCGGAAGCAACAGCCTTTCGTCCCAAGACAGCCATATAGGCGTTGGGATGAAAGGCTTTTTGATTTGTTGAAAGGAGGAAAAAAGATGAGTGCACAAGGTGTTACATTGAAATCCAAAGAAGAATTGATCGAGAAATGGAGCAAGCCGGAAGTCATCACCGGATCGGAAATACTGCTTCGCAGTTTGTTACTGGAGGGGGCGGAATGCGTCTTCGGGTATCCAGGCGGCGCTGTGCTTTTTATCTACGATGCCATGCACGGCTTTACCGATTTCCAGCATCTTCTTACGCGCCATGAGCAAGGAGCTATTCACGCAGCGGACGGTTATGCCCGTTCTACCGGCAAAGTAGGCGTATGTATCGCGACTTCTGGACCGGGGGCAACGAATCTGGTAACGGGAATCGCTACTGCTTATATGGACTCGGTTCCGCTTGTAGTCATTACAGGTAACGTAGCAACTAGCCTAATCGGCACGGACGCGTTCCAAGAAGCCGATATCGTCGGCATCACGATGCCTATCACGAAGCACAGTTATCTGGTACGTAAGGCGGAGGACTTGCCTCGCGTGATCCATGAAGCTTTCCATATTGCCAATAGCGGACGTAAAGGTCCGGTACTCATCGATATTCCGAAGGATGTATCCGCAGAGAAGACGTTGTTCCAGCCTGTTTCCGAGGTTAGTCTGCGTGGTTACAATCCAACCGTTCAACCGAACAAGAATCAAGTTGAGAAAATGATCCGCGCGATCGAGAACGCTGAGAAACCTGTTATATTGGCAGGCGGCGGCGTAGTATACTCGGGTGCACACGAAGAGTTGTTCGAGTTCATCACGAAGACCGGAATCCCGACGACGACCACTTTGCTTGGCTTAGGCGGTTTCCCGAGCGGCCATGAGCTGCATATGGGGATGCCGGGCATGCACGGAACGTGGACGGCGAATACTTCGATCCAGACGGCCGATTTGCTGATTAACATCGGAGCAAGGTTCGATGATCGCGTAACCGGTAAGTTAGCCGGCTTTGCGCCTCATGCGAAAATTGTTCATATCGATATCGATCCGGCCGAGATCGGCAAGAACGTTCCGACCGACGTGCCTATCGTCGGCGACGTGAAAGCGGTGCTTCAACAAGCTAACGCAATTGCGAAGTATGCGGGCAAAGCAGACGCTTGGCGCAAGCAAATTCAAGAATGGAAGGCGGATAAGCCTTTCAAATATATCGATTCGGATACCGAGCTGAAACCGCAATGGGTCGTCTCGATGATTCACGATACGACGAACGGCGACGCCATCGTAACGACGGACGTAGGGCAACATCAAATGTGGGCGGCTCAGTATTATCCGTTCAACAAGCCACGTTCATGGGTAACTTCCGGAGGTTTAGGAACGATGGGCTTCGGGTTCCCGTCCGCGATCGGTGCGCAAATGGGCAATCCGGGAAGAACGGTCGTATCCATCAACGGCGACGGCGGCATGCAGATGTGTGCTCAGGAGCTGGCGATCTGCGCGATTAACAACATTCCCGTTAAAGTGGTTATTATCAATAACCAAGTGTTAGGAATGGTTCGTCAATGGCAAGAGCTCATTTACGATAACCGTTACTCCCATATCGATCTATCGGGCAGTCCGGATTTCGTGAAGCTGGCGGAAGCCTACGGTGTCAAAGGCTATCGCGCCACGAATAAGGAAGACGCTCTTCAAGTGTGGAAGGAAGCGTTGGCACATCCGGGTCCCGCGGTCGTTGAATTCGTCGTTCGCAAACACGAGAACGTGTATCCGATGGTTACCCAAGGAAGCACGATCGACCAGATGATTATGGGGGATTCCGAATGAACCGTAAACATACGATAGCGATACTTGTGAACGATCAGCCGGGCGTTATGCAGCGGGTATCAGGGCTGTTCGGCCGCCGCGGCTTCAATATCGAGAGCATTACCGTTGGCTCTTCCGAAGAGCCGGGCCTTTCCCGTATGGTCATCGTCACGACTGGCGATGATCGTACGTTGGAGCAAGTCCAGAAGCAATTGTACAAGCTTATCGACGTTATTAAAGTCATTGATGTTAGCGGTAATCCGATGGTCGGGCGCGAATTGGGCCTAATCAAGATCGGCGCCGATCCGTCCGTAAGGCCGGAAATTCTCGGCATCGTGGAAACGTTCCGCGCCGCGGTTGTCGACATCGGTCCTTCGACGCTGATCGTACAAGTGGTTGGCGATACCGAGAAGATCGATGCGATGATCGAATTGCTTAAGCCGTACGGCATTCGCGAGCTATCCCGCACCGGGGTAACGGCGATGAACAGAGGCGCCAAGTAAGAGCTTCTAACAGGCAGTCAAGAATGACCCGCTCGAAGCGGGGGTTCGAGGGGAGAGGCAGTTAGCGCGAATCTCCTCTGGAACGCCCGCTTCGAGGGTTACGCAATACCATTTTTACTATTTTAAGGAGGAACACAATCCAATGGCAGTTAACTTATTTCACGAGAAAGACGCCGATCTGGGCGTTCTTAAAGGCAAAACAATCGCAGTAATCGGCTACGGTAGCCAAGGTCACGCGCAAGCGCAAAACCTTCGCGACAGCGGCGTAAACGTTATCATCGGTCTTCGTGAAGGCAAATCCGCAGATAGCGCGCGCAATGACGGCTTCGAGGTTCTTTCCGTTGCTGACGCTACACGCAAAGCGGACGTTGTTCAAATTCTAATGCCGGACGAGACGCAAGCTAGTGTCTACAAGAACGATATCGAGCCAAACCTGAAAAAAGGCGCAGCTCTTATGTTCTCCCACGGTTTTAACGTACATTTCGGCCAAATCGTAGCTCCTGCGGATGCTGACGTCCTGTTGGTTGCTCCGAAATCCCCAGGTCACATGGTTCGCCGTACTTACGTTGAAGGTTTCGGCGTACCGGGACTTATCGCAATTCATCAGAACGGAACTGGCAAAGCTTTCGAAATCGGAATGGCTTATGCTAAAGGAATCGGCTGTACGCGTGCGGGAGTTATCGAAACTTCCTTCCGTGAAGAAACGGAAACGGATTTGTTCGGTGAGCAAGCTGTTCTTTGCGGCGGTGCAACTGCACTCGTTAAAGCTGGTTTCGAAACGCTTGTAGAAGCTGGCTACGCTCCAGAAATGGCTTACTTCGAGTGCTTGCACGAGTTGAAGCTGATCGTTGACATGATGTACGAAGGCGGCATGGCTTCCATGCGCAATTCGATCTCCAACACTGCGGAATACGGCGACTATGTTACCGGCCCTCGCGTGGTAACGGATGAAACGAAAAAAGAAATGAAACGCGTTCTGCAAGATATCCAACAAGGTAAATTCGCTCGCGACTTCATCCTTGAGAACCAATCGGGACGCGCGTTCCTTACGGCTACTCGCCGTAACGAAGCTGAGCACCCGATCGAAGTTGTCGGCGCTCAACTGCGTGGCATGATGCACTGGATCAAAAAATAAATCTCGTGCTTAACGAGCTAAGCCCCGTCAGCCGACGGGGCTTTTTTGCGAAGTCGCCTTTTCTCTCCAAGGAATATGATATAATCTGTAGATAGTTTAGATTAGCTTCAGGAGGTGCGGGTTAGACCCTACCATGAGAAAAATTTATATTTTTGACACGACGCTTAGAGACGGCGAACAGTCTCCCGGCGTAAACCTGAACACTCAGGAAAAAGTGGAAATCGCCCTGCAACTGGAAAGATTGGGAGTAGACCGGATCGAAGCCGGATTTCCGGCGGCATCCCCTGGCGATCTAGCGGCGGTTAATGCCGTTGCGCGCGCGGTCAAGAATGCAACCGTCATCGGACTGGCCCGCTCTCGTGAACAGGACGTGGACGCAGTTGTCGAAGCGCTTAAAGGCGCGAAAAATCCGGGTATCCATTTGTTTCTTGCGACATCGCCTATTCACCGTAAGCACAAGCTGCGGATGGAGAAGGAGCAAGTATTGGAAACTGCGGATCGGGTCATTCGCTACGCTAAGCAGTTTTTCGACAAAGTCGAGTTTTCTCCGGAAGATGCCGGACGCACGGAACTGGATTTCCTATGCGAAGTAACGGAAATGGCGATCAAAGCGGGAGCGACCGTCGTGAACATTCCCGACACGGTAGGCTATTTGACGCCTTATGAATTCGGCAATATATTCAAAACTTTAAAAGAAAAAGTGCCTGGAATCGATACGATTCAACTGTCCGCTCATTGTCATGATGATCTTGGCATGGCGACTGCCAATGCTCTTGCGGCCATTCTGAACGGCGCCGATCAAATCGAAGGAACGATTAACGGAATCGGCGAACGCGCAGGTAACACTTCTTTGGAAGAAGTAGCGTTGACGCTGGAGACTAGGGCGGAATATTTTCAAGCGAAAACCTCGCTTAATCTTAAGGAAATCGCTAGAACGAGTCGCTTAGTCAGTAAGCTGACGGGTATGGTCGTTCCGGGTAATAAAGCGATTGTAGGCGCTAACGCGTTCGCGCATGAATCCGGAATCCATCAGGATGGCATGTTGAAGGAGAAAACGACTTACGAGATTATTTCTCCGGAGACGATAGGCCTTAAGGACAGTAAGCTCGTATTGGGCAAGCACTCCGGACGTCACGCTTTCCGGGAAAAGCTCATCGATCTCGGTTACGAGCAATTGACGGAAGAGCAAGTCAATGCGGCATTCGGCAAGTTTAAAGATTTGGCTGACCGCAAGAAGAACGTTAGCGATGAAGATATTCGGGCTCTACTCGAAGAGAAAATCATCGAGACGCCGGAAGTGTTCGCGCTTGAGCAGTTAGTGGTGTCCTTTAACAGCCACGAGACTCCAACCGCTACGGTGACGCTTAAGACGCAGAATGGCATCGTGAAACGCGAGTCTGAAGGCAATGGCTCCGTAGACGCGATCTATCAAGCGATCGACGCGCTGAGTGGCGAAGTCGTTGAATTGGATGATTATACGATCAAATCCGTAACCGACGGGACGGATGCGTTAGGCGAAGTTCATGTCGTTCTGAAACAAAACGATTCGTCCGCGCAAGGCCGCGGAGTAAGTACGGATATTCTGGAAGCGAGCGCTCGCGCCTACGTCGACGCTTTGAACAGGCTTATCGATAAGCGTAATGCACCGGCTCGCAATCGTCGCGATAACGTCACGTTGATCTAAGAAATGGGGATCGTTGGATGAACTATCAATTTTCGAAGAGACTGGATACGTTCTCATCGTCGGCCGTTCGGGAAATTCTGAAGCTGACGCAGAAGAAATCGATTATTTCATTCGCTGGAGGCTTGCCGGCTGAAGAGCATTTTCCGGTCGCGGCGATCGGGGAAGCCTTCGAGCGGGTGCTTGCCGCAGGCAATAAAGCGTTGCAATACGGATTGACCGAAGGTTACTTGCCGCTTCGCGAAAGCATCTGCAAATGGATGGGACGCAAAGGGATTACAGTCACGCCTGACGATATGCTGCTGACGACAGGCTCGCAGCAAGCTATCGATCTGCTCGCTCGCATTTATATCGATGCCGGCGACGTTATCCTGGTCGAGAAGCCGACCTACCTGTCAGCTTTGCAAGTATTCCGCTCTTACGGAGCAAAGCTCGTTTCCGTCGATGCGGACGAGAACGGCATGGTGCTTGACGACTTAGAAGCTAAGCTTAAGGAATACAAGCCCAAACTAGTATATGTCATTCCTACATTCTCGAATCCGACGGGCAAAGCTTGGAGCTTGGAACGCCGTCATGGCGTTATTAAGCTATGTCGGGCGAGCGATGCACTTATTCTTGAGGACGATCCGTACGGCGAGCTGAAGTTCGGGGACGCATCGGTAACGTATCCGTCGCTGTTCTCGTTAGACCAGCACCCGAAAGGTTCGTGCGTCGTGTACACGAGCACATTCTCCAAAACCGTAGCTCCAGCGTTACGCACAGGATGGGTAATGGGCGATCCTGATCTTATTCGCCATATGGCCCGGGCCAAACAAGCGGCAGATTTGCATTCCAGCTCGCTGGATCAACAGACGCTGTATCAGCTTATGGAGCATTTCGATCTCGACGGGCATATCGAGTTCGTTCGCAAGGAGTACGAAAGTCGTATGCGACAGATGGCTGACCTGTTACACGAACAGCAATGGCCGGGCGTCGTCTGGAACGAGCCGAAGGGCGGCATGTTCTTCTGGCTCGAGCTGCCGAAATCGATCGATACCGGCGACCTGCTCAAGACAGCCGTCGATCTGGACGTGGCCTTCGTTCCGGGAGTCTCCTTCTTCGCGGATAGCTCCGGAACGAACACGATGCGCCTTAACTTCACGCACAATGACTTCGAGAGAACGATCATTGGGATGAAGCGCCTGAATCAGGCGATGGAAAGCGTATTGGTGAAATAGCTGACAGATTCAAGCGGTGGGCAGGAGCTTCCTGTTCATCGCTTTTTTATGGCGATTCGGTGAAACCGGACTACAGAGACTGAGGAGCGTCGAAAGTGAGCTGAAGTCAGGAAATACCGGACTGCAGCAGCCACGGTGAGAGAGGCCATTTCATAAATATAGTTACAGCCTATTAAAGTAATAGATTTTATCTATTTTGCCTCTCGCGGTTAAATGTACTACAATTGAGAGAAGGTCTCATTGGACAACCTATACCTAAATTGGAGTGAATCATACTTATGTCAGAAGTTAAAAAAATCGCCGTCATCGCCGGTGACGGAATCGGTCCTGAAGTCGTTGCGGAAGCAGAAAAAGTATTGAAACGCACGGAAGAATTGTTCGGCTACAAATTCGAGCTTGAGCATGGTTTGTTCGGCGGAATCGCAATTGACGAGAGAGGCACTCCGTTGCCGCAAGATACACTGGACATGTGCCGCAAAGCGGATGCCGTTCTTCTCGGCGCTGTTGGCGGTCCAAAATGGGACAACAATTCCAAGGAGCTTCGTCCGGAAACCGGATTGCTCGGCATTCGTAAAGCGCTCGGATTGTTCTCCAACATCCGTCCTGCTGTCGTGTTCGATTGTTTGAAAGATGCTTCCACATTGAAGCCTGAAGTTCTAGAAGGTACGGATCTTATCGTTGTTCGCGAGCTTACGGGCGGCATCTACTTCGGAGAGAAGTTCCGTCGTGAAAGCCCGCATGGTGAAGAAGCGGTTGATACTTGTGCATATAACGTCATGGAAATCGAACGTATCGTTCGTCAAGCATTCGAAGTTGCTCAGAAGCGCAGCAAGCGTCTTGCTTCTGTTGATAAAGCAAACGTACTTGAAACTTCCCGCTTGTGGAGAGAAACGGTTAACCGCATCGCACCTGAGTATGCGGACGTTGAAGTCGAGCACGTGCTCGTAGATAACTGCGCTATGCAATTGCTGCGCCGTCCGTCGAGCTTCGACGTTATCGTTACGGAAAATATGTTCGGAGATATCCTGAGCGATGAAGCGGCTATGCTGACAGGTTCGATTGGAATGCTGTCCTCCGCGTCCCTAGGCGAAGGTAGCTTCGGATTGTACGAGCCGGTTCATGGCTCTGCGCCTGATATTGCCGGACAAGGTATCGCTAACCCAATCGCTACGATTTTGTCAGTTGCTCTGATGTTCCGTTTAACTTTGGGATACGAAGAAGCGGCGACCGTCATTGAAACGGCGGTTAAAAACGTACTCGATGCGGGACACCGCACGGGCGATATCGCGGTCGATAAGAGCAAAGCGATCGGTACGACGGCAATGGGCGATCTAATCGTAGCTGCAATGAATCGTTAATTATAATTATTCTAAAAAAAGAATCGTTATCATCTTGACTAGCTTGTCCTGGGATGGTACGATTTTAAACGTGAGTATTGAACAGAAAAGCACTGGCGACAAGGTCGGGCTTACAGGAGGTAAACAGTAATGGCAGAGCGTTTGGTAGGTCGTCCGGCACCGGACTTCACTTTGGAAACTGCTAATGGAGACGGTAAAGAATTCGGTAAAGTATCGTTGTCCGATTACCGTGGCAAATGGTTGGTATTGTACTTCTATCCGCTGGATTTCACTTTCGTATGCCCTACGGAAATCACTGCACTTTCCGAAGCTGCTGAAGTATTCAAAGGCCTGAACACAGAAGTTCTGGGCGTCAGCGTAGATAGCAAACATAGCCACCGTGCATGGATCAACACGCCTAAGAACGATAACGGTCTTGGCCAACTGAACCATCCGCTTGGCGCGGACATCACGAAACAAGTCGCTCGCGACTACGGCGTTCTGATCGAAGAAGAAGGAATCGCGCTTCGCGGTTTGTTCATTATCGATCCAGACGGCGAATTGAAATATCAAGTCGTTAACCATAACGATGTAGGCCGCAGCGTTGAGGAAACTCTTCGCGTACTGCAAGCTTTGCAATCCGGCGGGCTGTGCCCAATGAACTGGAAAGCAGGCGACAAGCACCTCGTCGCGAAATAATAAATGCATAAGATCAACTCCTCGGAACATCGTTCCGGGGAGTTTTTTGCCCTATTGGAAATCATTTGCGGCAGGAATTGTGTTCATGGATATAGAATATAGTGAGAAGAATAACAGATGCTGATTTGAAGGAGGGAAGGCGATGAGCTTTTGCTGTGGAGCCAGCATGATTGGAACGAAGGGGACATTAAAGCATTACCGAACGCGCATCCATAACGTACCGATCTTGTTTTGCCCGGTATGTCACCGGATCGAAGTCCACTATCTGGTGGAGAACGAGTATGAAATCCTGGCCGAATATGCGCATGGCGACGGAGCATCAGAAGTCGACTTCCATGATTACGTTGATGAGTCGGATAAAGCCCTCAATGAGAATTGCGTGAACAACGAAGAGGAAGATCCGATGCAGATCGTACAAAATCAAATCGATATGTCGCTCGATCTGCTGACGTTCGCCAAGGAAATCGGCGATCAGGAGTGGGAGCAACAATTGAAGAAGCGTCTAATCGTCTTAAGTCAGAGACGCCATAAGCTGAAGCTTAAACGGACCCCGGGGGGCACGATTTAAGATTTGCCCTGGATAAGCATAAGAAGATGAAGTACCGAAGGCCGCCCTAAGTGGATTTCTTCTGCTTAAGACGGTCTTTTTTTATTTTCTTGCAGAGGAGACCCCCTTAAAAATCGACGCGTTTCCGAATGTTATGAATGTGGGGTGAGCGAGTGCTGCTCGTACTTTTCAAAAAATGGTTACACCTGACTGGCAGAGAATCGCGAGCTCCTAACGAAGGTGGCGCTCCGGAACGCTTAGTCGAGCAAATCCAGAATGGAAACGATGAGCTTCGTAACGAGCTGATTCGTCAGTATCGTCCATACTTATTAAAGACAACCAGCCGTTTTTTTCGCCGGTATATCGATCCGCAGCGGGATGATGCTTACAGCGTAGCCCTTGCGGCGTTCGACGAGGCCATTACCGGATTTTCAGCGGAAGGAGGCAGGTTGTTTTTGGGTTTTGCGGAAACGGTCATTAATCGAAGGCTGATCGATTACGTCAGGCAAGAGAACAGACATGCCGCCACCATACCCTATAGCGCCTTTGATACGGATTCCGAAGACAACGCGGGCTCGATCAATCGGATCGACGTCGCGCAATCGATAGATGCTTACCAATTAGAACGAACCTCGGACGAGCGAAAGCTGGAGATAGCGGCTTTGACGGAGGAACTGGCGTTGTTCGGAATTACGTTCCATGATCTAGTCACAACGTCGCCTCGCCATCAAGATTCAAGAGCCGTTTTGCTAAGAATGGGGAGAAGACTCGCGAGTGAGGAAACGATGTTTAACTTTCTTCGCGATAAAAGGCAGTTGCCGATCAAAGAACTGTGCGAGGCGGAGGGGGTATCCCGAAAGACTGTCGAGCGCCACCGCAAATACTTAATCGCGGTAAGCTTGATTGCTTACGGCACTTATCCTTTTTTACAGGAATATATCGGCATGGATCGAGAAGAAAGGGGGGCTACGCCATGAATCGCGGAACGGTAATGGCACTACATAGAAGCTCGGCGGTCATCCTTACGCCGGACGGGCAGTTCGTTCGCGTGAAGAGACAAGACCGGTTCGAGATCGGGGACGAAATTACCGATTATTTGATGGAACGTGCTGTCCCCCGATTACGGCGGCGGTTAATACAAGCTGGAGCGCTCGTCTCGATGGTATTCCTTGTGCTCATTGGTTTCTTAGTATTTCGGACTCCTCCGGTCGTTGCCTATGTGACGATGGATATTAATCCGAGCATTGAGCTAGGCTTGGACGCGAGCGAGAAGGTAAGGGAGCTAAGGGCGGTTAATGAAGATGCAAAGGCTTTGGTCGAGGGGTTGAAATTCCGCGGCCGAGATTTAGAATCGGTGATGAAACTGCTTGCCGATAGGCTCGTCGAAGAGCATGTTCTTACGAAAGACGATTTAGAGGTCGTGATCGCAAGCGTGCCGGTTAAGGCGCTCGAGAAACAGTGGGAAAATAACGTCACATTGAAAATGACTCATATATTGAACGAAGCAACGAAGCGGGGGCAACCCGAGCCAAGCACCAAACTGGAAGTCACGACGGTTTCCGTGCCCAAGGAAATTCGGGAAGAGGCTAACAAGAACGGAGTTTCTTCAGGAAAGATGGCGTTCTGGCTGGAATCGCAAAGCCAAGGCCATCAGGTCTCGCTGGAGACGCTAAAGTCAAAGTCGTTAAAGGATATTGCCGCTTCATGGGGGGGCGTCGATAAGGTCATGGGCAAGTATGAGCAGAAGCAAGCTGCCAAGGATGAGAAAGGTCCTGATGATGATCGGGACGAAATAGGTAAAAAGAACGATATAAACGATAAAAAACAAAAAAACGATTTCAATCGCAAGGATAACTATAAGCACGGCACACAAGATAAAGGAAACAAAAGCGATAAAGATAAAGAAAATAAGAATAAGGACAAAGATAAGAACAAAGATAAGAACAAAGATATGAACAAAGATAAAAACAAAGATAAAAACAAAGACAAGTATAAAGACAAGTACAAAGACAAGAACAAAGACAACAACAAAGATAAAGATAAAAACAAAGATAAAGATAAAAACAAAGACGATAAAGGAAACAATAACGACCGGAAAGACCGTAAAGATGCGGAACGCGAAGGCTCCGGTGATAAGCAGGACAGCGGGCATCGCTGAACATGGAATGTTCGCCACCACTCGACAACTTCTCTCGTTGACATATATGCTCATTAATGGCTATGATTTGATTAATTTGATCGTTTGCCATGATTGCAGTTCTGATGATGGGGGAATATTCGAAATGGACGGATGGCGAACACGTTATTTTCCGATTCTGGCGGAGTTTGTTCGTAGCGGTGGACAGATCGTACGTCCGGAGACAAAGGAGTTATGGCGCGAGCTAAGTGATTTGCCAACGGATGATATTTTGGAGCATCACGAAGAGAGCGTGAAATTTCTGCTTTCGTATGTCGAACCCGAAGATCGGATGACGTTAGTTCACCGGTCTCTTTTGTTTATAACGGAACTCCTTATGTCGATAAGACTTCCGGAAGGAGCGGCCGCCATGGAAGAAGCAGAGACGGAACGACTGCTATTGAGCACTAGCGCAATCCATTCGGCGCCGATGGAGGATGAACATCCGAATAAGTTCGAAACAGTACTCCAGCATATGGACAGCGGAGTTGCCCTGTTTGACGGAGCCGGGAATTTACGGTTTCTGAACGTCCAAATGTCCCGAATGCTGCAAGCCCCGCGAAGGTCCCTGATCGGATGTACGCTTTATCAGCTTTTTTTTCACGGTAATCTCCAATTGTCCGTTCGTAAAAACTTCTTGCGAATTTTCAGGGAAATGGTACAGTATCACCGGTTTCACGGTGAATTCCAGGATGTGAACGGTAGATTTCTGCTCGTCAGCATCTCGCAGATCGACGAACTGGGCGGCGACTATCTCATTAGCGTTAAGGACGTATCCGAATATAAGCAGATCGAACAAGCCGCATTTCAGAACGATAAGCTGGCGATGCTAGGCAAGATAGCCGCGGCGATCGCGCATGAGATACGAAATCCGTTAACCTCGATTCGAGGATTTATACAATTATTAAACCCGTTTCTTAAGGAAATCGGCAAAGAAGAGTACGGTAGGATCATCCTTTCGGAGATCGATCGGGCTAACGATATCATTTTCGAGTTTTTGAACTCCTCCAAGCCATCTGCCCCTATGAAACAGAAAGTTCTAGTAGGGCTGCTATTGAAAGAAACGATCATGCTCTCGGAGAGTGAAGCCCTAATGAAGGGCTGCGAAATCCATAACGAGATTTTCGATCCTTATTTGACCGTCGGCGTTGACGTGAAGCAAATTAAGCAGGTGCTATTGAATATTATTAAAAATGCGATGGACGCCATAGAAGAGACGCAAGATGAACGTAGAGGCCGCATCGTAATCACCTCTAGGCAGGAAGGCCATTACGCTTTGATCTCGATTAAGGATAACGGCAAAGGGATGCAACGTGCTACGCTCAACCGGCTGTTCGATCCCTTTTTTACGACGAAAGAAGAAGGGACTGGCTTAGGGTTGTCGGTAAGCTATCGGATCATTAATAACCATGGCGGGATGATCCACGTAGAGAGCCAATTGGACGAAGGAACGGAATTTTTAATTTATTTGCCTTATGTCGAGTAAACGGAGTAGAATCTGGTTTAAGTGAGAGTTCAAAAAGTCAGGTTCGATGACTTTTTGAACAACCTCTTTAAGTATCAGATTAACTTAGGGTGGGACATCAGGTATGTTATGGACAGATTGGTCTCTGAAATGGACGACTGAGGGGCCGAGCTCAAGAAGCTCTCAACAACCGGCAGATATCGTTATCGTGTTAGCGGATCGTCAAGCGGTCGATGGTGACCGTCAAATCCTGAATTCGACGCTGGACCAAGCGTTGAAGGAACGGGTTCGCCGTGGAGTTTACGATGGAAAACCCGGACAAACAGCGATGTTTTCCACACTGGGGCTTCAACCGGAGCCCTATGCTATATATGTAGGATGCGATGCCGCGCCCTATTCATTGAAAGCGCTTCGCGATGCAGCGGGAAGCGTTGGAGCGGCATTGTTGGAATATCGCATACGGAAGGCCGCCTTTGTCTTGCCTGCGGGATTTACTCAATCTTTAGCAGAGCAGGACATAAGTGCGGCCTCTCAGGCGTTAATGGAAGGTTTGCTATTGGGATTGTATCGGAGGAACAGCAGGGCCCTTAAGGGGAGGGCGCAGGCTGAGCTCTCCGAAATCGAATTCGTGCTCGAAACCGAGGATGCAAGGAGAGAGTGGGAACAAGGATTGCTGCGAGGGTATCTGGCGGCCAATGCTGCGTGTTATGCGCGCGAACTGACGAACGAACCGGCCAATCTTCTGACTCCGGAACGGCTTGCGGAAGAAGCGAGGTCTCTTGCAATGCGGTATGGATTAGACTGCCGCATCTATGATGAGAATGAAGCGGCTCAAGAAGGAATGGGCGGTCTACTAGCCGTGGGACAAGGAAGCGCAAATCCGCCTCGTATGATCGTTATCCATCATCGCGGCAACCCGGAATCCTCGGAGACGCTGGGTCTTATCGGTAAAGGCGTAACCTTCGACACGGGTGGCATTTCCATTAAGAAGGCGGCCGGCATGGAGGAAATGATCTCCGATATGGGTGGCGCGGCGGCAATCATGGGCGTGATGCGGGCGGTCGGAGAAAGCAAGCCCGCGCTAAACGTGGTGGCGGTTATTCCTGCCGCCGAGAATATGCCCTCGGGCAACGCTTTTAAACCGGGAGACGTCATTCGAACGTATAGCGGCAAATCCGTTGAAGTTCTGAATACCGATGCGGAAGGGCGGATCGTCTTGGCTGACGGCCTGGAGACGGCTCTGCGGCAAGGAGCGACGAAGCTTATTGATGTAGCAACTTTAACCGGCGCGGTCATGCATGCGCTGGGAGACGTGACGACGGGCGCGTTTACGAACGAAGAGACGATGCTGGACGGCTTTCTTAAGAGTGCTCGTCGCGCGGGAGAATACGTATGGCCGTTACCGACTTATCCCGAATATCGAAGCATGCTCAAGAGCGATGTAGCCGATGTGAAAAATCATGGCGGAGCATGGGCCGGCGCGATCGCCGGTGCGTTGTTCGTCCATGCATTCGCTCAAGATCGCCCTTGGATCCATCTGGATATCGGGGGGACGGCTTGGATGTGGAGCGACAGGGGCTTCGAGAGCAAAGGCGGCACGGGAGTAATGGTTCGCTCCCTACTGGAATACATTCAAAGCGAAGCGGAAGAAGGATAACAAGGAACGATTGAACGACCTCTGCAGGCAGCCGGTACAACATGGGGGAACTATTAAATGAGTAAAATCACAAGGGGATTTAGACAATCGCTAGCGATGGGCAGGCAGACGGAATCCGAAAATCGCAGAAGCTTGAGAATTTCCCTCATCGAGGGAATACCCGCGAATATATTAGCAAACTTGCTAGGCGGGCCTTTGCAAACCGTGTATTTGACCTATCTTGGATTTACCGCTTTTCATATTGGTTTTGTATTGGCCATCCCCCCCTTTGCTCTGCTTATTCAAATCTTTATCGCTTTCGCTATGCAGAAGTGGCAGAACCGTCGGTTATTCGTTATGCTGTTCGGGGTTGTCCATCGAACCCTATGGGTGGCAACCGGACTAATACCGCTTACCTTTACAGAGGACGCATGGATTCCGGTTTATCTCGCGTTATGGCTGATATCGATGATTTCCGGTCAGGCCGGAGGAGTCGTCTGGACATCCTTGATGGCCGATGTCGTTCCCCCGGCGATAAGAGGCAAGTATTTCGGCATACGGAATACGATCCATTGGGCGGTCGTATGCGTCACGCTGCTGGCGGGCGGACAGATTATGGAATGGCTGCCGGGTTCGCGGGGGTTTACCGTACTGTTCGCTGTAAGCGCTCTATGCGTGATTTGGAATGGTTGGGCGCTATCTCGTTATCCCAATCCTCCCTTTCAACCATCGGAAAGCGGAGGATCGCTTAAGTTGTTTTTACGACCGTTCGCGGATCGAAGGTTTGTTTCGGCAACTCTGTTCATATCGGTCTTTATTTTATTGCAAAATATCGTCATTCCGCTTTTCTCCTACGTGATGCTCGAAGTTATCGATTTGAGCACGAGTAAAGTGACGTTAATCATTATGCTTCAGAATCTAGTTATGATGGTCAGCTATTATTATTGGGGCGTGTTGAATAGCAAGTATTCCACGAATACGCTGCTCTTATGGACATTTCCGCTTATTGCGGCTTCCTGCGCGGTATGGGCCGGGATGGCGATATTGCCCGCTATTCTTATACTGATTATCGTGCACGTTTTGCTAGGCTTCGGGTTTGCAGGCTATAATCTGCTAGTGTTCAACTTCTTGATCGGGGACTCGCCGAAGTCGGAAAGGCCGATGTATGTCGCCGTATTCTCGGCGCTAACGGGTATTGCCGGTTTTATTGGTCCGATCGCAGGCGGTTGGTTGTACGACCAAGCTGCCGACGGACCGATGTGGCTGCAGACTTATGGGATAGCAACATTTGCGGGTGGAGCGCTTCTAGTGCTTGCTTTAGTGCTAGCTCCTTTTGTCTTCAAGCCGAGCGATCGGCAATAATGAGTTTAATTTGATATTTTGATAGTTTGATTACAGTTGATAGGCGATAAGGCTGAGAATCCGGATAGGGTTCTCGGTCTTATACGCATGGAAACCGATCGCCACGAACAGTCTTTCGCGCTGCTTCATAGGCTACTGGATCGTTCGCGGATTCTTAAGGATAGAAGTTCTGTTGACAAAAGCAACTGTAATGCATATTATTACAGTAAGCAGTTAGAAATCGACGACAGCCGAACGAGCGGGCTAATCGTCATTTTTTTAACTCAAATGTAACAATAGTCATTACAGTTTGTACGTCTTAAAGAGTATTAAAATTCACGGATAGGCGGTGTTGAAGATGAAAGTCGAAATCAGTGATTGGGTGTTGGCAAAAACGAAAAACGGGGAATTGATTCACGGATTCGTCGAAGATTTGGATGATCAACAGGGAATGGCGACCGTCTATACCGTTAAGTCCGATAACGTTGAATCGGTTGGTAAACCCGTCGTCGTGCGCGAACGGTGGCTCAGAAAGCTGCCTGATTATTCTCCGCATGACTCGGAGGCTATCCGGAGCTTAATTGATATTGCGTTATCGACGAGGGATGAGCATTGGTTTCAAGAGCTAACCTCGAAGATGGCTTCCATCGCCATCAACGACATGGAGCAGACACTCCATTCTAATCGCTATCCATCCGCGCCAAGCCGATTAGGCTTTCCGGTATAAGGAACGAGAACGAACCGCCGATCTAGCCGATTAGCGGTTTTCTTTTTGCAGTTGAACATCGCTTCGCTCATAATAGAGGTGTATTTAATAGCTAACAACGAATAGAGCGGAGGATCATCTAATGGGCAAAATCATTCCTTTTAATAAACATGGATTTTCGGCAAGCCAGCTCGTGTTAGGCTGCATGAGACTTGGCGGGGGCTGGAATCAAGATCCGATTACTGCCGAGCACGTCAAACAAGCGCATGAAGCGGTAGATGCGGCTTTATCGATCGGAATCAACATGTTCGACCATGCGGACATCTACACGTGGGGGAAAGCGGAGAAGGTATTCGGTCAAGTGCTGAAGGAGAGACCGGAGTTAAGGGATTCCATCCTGCTGCAATCCAAATGCGGAATTCGATTGGGCACGGAGGACTATCCCCGTACTCGTTTCGATTTCTCAAAGGAGCATATTCTATCAAGCGTAGATGGTATATTGGAACGATTGAGCGTCGAGAAAATCGATGTTTTGCTTTTACACCGTCCTGATCCTCTCGCCGATCCTGAAGAAATCGCGGAAGCTTTCCATAAACTTAAAGCGTCCGGCAAGGTCGGAAGCTTAGGCGTATCGAATATGAGCGAGGGGCAAATGAAGCTGCTGCAAGCTTATTTGGACGAGCCGTTAGTAGCGAATCAGCTTGAACTAAGCTTGCTGAAGCTCGATTGGTTGGATTCCGTAGTCCATGTCAATCAAGAAGCGGGCAAGCTCAGCTCGTTCCCGGAAGGCACGATCGAGTATTGCAGGCTCAACAACGTCCAATTGCAAGCATGGGGCCCTTTGTCCAAGGGAGTCTATAGCGGCAAGGATATTTCCGGGGAGAGCGCCGAAGTTCAAGCAACGGCTGCCTTGGTCGCCCGATTGGCGGAAGAGAAGAATACGACTAGAGAAGCAATCGTACTGGCGTTCCTCCTGCGGCATCCAGCCCACATCCAACCCGTAATCGGTACCGTTAATCCAGAGCGCATCGTGGCTTGCGGAGAAGCGGATAAAGTCGTATTAACCCGCGAGGAATGGTACCTTCTGTACATTACTTCTCGTGGACGTCTCATGCCATAATGGATTAAAATGTAAGGGTACCCAATAGTGAGAGATGAGGTGTTGGACGTGGAATTGATTATTACGCCTTCCGCGCTGTCATGCTTCAAAGGGGAATGGGGAATCAGCAACGATGAGACGGTACGCGTCTTCGTGCGCTACGTAAGCGGAGGAGAGGTGCCGTTCGCATTCGGCATCACGAGAGATACTCCGCTTGACGCTGCGGTAACGACGGTTGCGGATCGAATTACTTTCTACATGGAGAGCAAAGACGTCTGGTTTCTGGAAGGTAAAAGCCTGAAAATCGATTACCGGGATGAAGAAATCGTATTTCATTTCGCATGATGGATAGCGGATAACCGTCCGAACGATATTCGGCTAACGGAAGCAGTTGCATTAGTGGTAGCAAAGAAACCAGGTTTGATGTAAACTAATAAGCATTATGTTTCGCAACCGCACAAGCAGGAGAAAAGGAGAATTAAAGGACATGACGGTACATAATCAGACGAATCATTGCAAGATCGTGGATTGCACCATCCGCGATGGAGGACTTGTTAACAATTGGGATTTCAGCGTGGAATTCGTGCAGGATTTGTACGAATCGCTCAACGCTTCCGGAGTTGAGTACATGGAAGTCGGCTATAAGAACTCCCCTAAGCTTCTGAAAAGCGAAGGCACCGAAGGGCCATGGAGATTCCTGGACGATGATTTCTTGCGTAAAGTCATCGGCGAAAAGAAGAAAACGAAACTTTCCGCGCTGGTTGACGTAGGCCGCGTAGACGAAGCGGACGTTCTTATGCGCAGCGAGTCGATGCTCGATCTGATCCGGGTCGCTTGTTACGCTCGCGATACGGCAAAGGCAATCGAACTTGCGACTTTGTTCCATGAGCGCGGATACGAGACGACCATTAACATCATGGCTCTGTCCGGCGTAATGGACAACGAGCTGAACGAGGCGCTGGCGATGATCAACGACAGTCCGATCGATGTCGTATACATCGTGGATTCCTTCGGCAGCTTGGACCCGGATGATATGCGTTTTCTAGTGGAGAAATTCCGTCGTGCCCTGAAGAATAAACGTTTAGGCGTTCATACGCATAACAATCTGCAACTCGCTTTCGCCAACACGTTGACGGCAGCTCAACTGGGCGTTGAATTCCTTGATGCTTCCGTTTACGGAATGGGACGCGCTGCGGGCAACACGCCGACAGAGCTTCTGTTGGCAAAGCTTACCCGTCCGGAGTACAGCCTTCGCCCCGTGCTGGGCATGATCGAGAAGCATATGATCAAGCTGCGCGAGAAGGAAGAGTGGGGATACCTCATCCCGGATATGATCACGGGAACGTTGGACGAGCATCCTCGTTCGGCTATGGGCTGGAGAGCATCGGACAAACGCGATCAGTTCACCGAATTCTACGATAAAATGACAACGCCGGAAGTATTTCACGGCAAATAATCCATTGCGATTACGGGAGCTAGTACGGGTCTTTATGACCCGTGCTAGCTTTTTTTGGCTATCAAGTTTACAAAAATGTTCTCGACAATTTTCGCTCATTGGGATATGGTCTTGTAAAAAGATGGTATTCTAGGAGGCTAACATGGAGGATGCTCTGTCTATTAGCCAAGATGAGCGCATTCGAGAAACCGAGCTTCGGATTCAGCTGATCTTACGGCTCAAGAATCGCAAGCGTTTACCGCATTTAATGCCAGACAATGCTTGGCATCCCGGTTTGGACATAAGGATAGACGCACTGTCGGAAGCGGTGTTGGCCGACGGTAGGCCTGAAGGCGAATTGTCCGCGCGGGCGTGGAAGGCGGCTCTGCATCTGTGGAACGATAGCTTGATCGCGGCGCATGAGCTTGTCCAACCTATGAATACTCAGACAGGCGCAGCTTTGCATGGCATCATTCATCGTCGGGAAGGCGACTTCGATAACGCGAAATATTGGTTTCAAGTCGCCGGTGACCATCCTGCTTATCACGGTTTGCAGATTAGGGTGGCAAGCTTCCTAAGAGGGCAGTCGATTCCTCGCGGCCCGCTTATGATGGCCTTCTCCCAGATCGCATCGCAAGGCAGTTGGAATCCCTACTTATTCGTTAATGCGGTTGCCATTCAACAAGGTTATGTGAATGAAGAAGACTCTCTTGGGCTGCTAGAATGCTTGCAGCAATTGGAGCTTGAGGCGTTCATACGTTTTCTCGAGGGCAGACTTGCCATACAAGATTGGGATGCCGAAGAGATAGACGATCTCTGAGATTATTTCTTGTCTGCACGAGAACGGAACGGCCACCAATTGGCTTCACCGAGCAGGAAGGAAAAGGCAGGAACGATTAAACCCATGAATATCGTGGCATAGAGCATCAAACCGATAAGGGTGCCGACACCGATCTGCACAAGCGTATTTACGCCGGAGAAGCTGAGGGCGCCGAACGTCCCTGCCATAATAACGGCAGCGGAAGCGATGATCCCTCCCGTTGTTCTCATCGCTTTGGCCATGGCCGGTTTGACCTCTCCGGGTCGGTGTTCTTCCTTGAAGCGTGCCATTAAGAAGATGCTATAATCAACCCCGAGCGCCACGATGATAAGGAAAATAAAGAAGCTTACCGTCCACGATAGGCCGGGGTACCCCAATACATCCACGAACAGAAACTCCAAAATTCCCATCGTAACGAGATAGTTAAATCCCAGTGATAGCATGACATATAACGGCGCTAATAAAGAACGGAGAAGAAGAATAAGCACGATTCCAATTCCCGCGAGCACGAGTAGAATAGTCCTCACGAAATCGCGATAGGAAATGCCGCTTAGCTCATTGTATTTGGCAGATACTCCGGTCATGTATACCTTCGGTTCCGATAACGACGTACGATTGATGCTGTCTCGAATGAACTCTCCGATGAGCGGTATGGACTTCATCGCGCTGTCCGAATAAGGATTCGTCTCTAGAATGAGTTCGAACTTCGTCGTGTGTCCGTCGGGAGAAATATAATAATCCAAGGCTTGAAGACTGGTTTCGGACAGATTGTCCGTCCGCGAATCTCCCCTTGGATTCGAGATTCGCTGTAGTGCGCTGAGCTGCGAAATGATCAGTTTACTTAGTCCATCCCCGAGCCCCCGTATAGACGGAACAACGCCCAGAAGCCCTCGGCTTATCGGTACAACTCCTAAGGCTACGGCTTCCAGTCCTTCGACTAAGGAACGCTGATCCTTCATAATGGATTGAATTAGTTCTTGGGCATTCGGTTGCTGCCGAAGCTGTCCCGGTACGGTCAGTTGTTCCGGTTTGCGGCCGAGCGGACGTACCGCGCTGCGCACCTCCTTAACGTTAACGGCGCGGGTCAGATCGGAGCTGATCTGTTCGAGTGCGGCAAGCCCTGATTTCGTGCGCATAGATTGACTTGATGTTATCGCTACGGTAACCGGAAATACTTCTCCTGCGCTAAAGCTTTTCTCTACCTGTCGAAATCCGATAATCGATTCCAGACGGGGACTAATCTCGGAAATATCGTCGAAGGAACGTTTGTTATGATAGAGCAAAGTCAAAGGTCCGAGAACGATGACGGCGCATAATAAGATGAGCCCGGAGCGTCTAGCTGTTAAGGAACTAAGCTTCTCCCATAACTTCGATTCCCGAGCGCTTTTCGTTTCCTTTAATGGGATTGGCCAAAAAGCGGCTTTGCCGAAAGTTAGCAGCAAGGCAGGCGTCAACGTCAGCGCGGCAACGATCGTCACTAGCATGCCGATGGCTACGCCGATAGCGGACCGGTACAGTCCAAACTCCGCGAATCCGATAATTAGAAATGCCGTTAGCACCGTGCTGGCAGAGAAAATAATCGTTTTTCCAACGCCGTTCATCATACGGAACATGGCAGCAAGCATGTTTCCATCCTGCCCCGTACGAAGCTCCTCGCGATAACGCTGAATGAGGAGCATGCAATAGTCGGTTCCCGCACCGAATAACACGGCAATCAGAAAAGACTCCGTGAAATGGGAGACGGGCATGCCGAATCTAGCCGTCCAACTAATTAATCCCTGCGATATGACATAGCTGATTCCGATCGTCAATAAAGGAATGATCGGGGTCACAGGAGAGCGGAACACAATGAGCAGGATAAGAAGCACGATCCCGATCGTAAAAATTTCGGTTCTACGTAAGCCGCTTTCCGAGGTTTGCTGGAAATCCTGCGAGAGCGGCGCGCCTCCCGTCAATACGGACGATGTCCCCTCAGGAGCTTCTACAAGCAGCTGTTTGAGTTTAACTAATGTTTCCTTAGTCGCGTCTTGGAAATCGGCATAAGGAAGATTAACGATCGCAAGCAGCGTCGAGCCATCTTTGCTTAGCAATCTCTCGGCGAGTTCCGGTTCCGTTTGGGTAGATAAAACGCTTGTAATCTGAAGTTCCTCTTTACGAGATTGTATCTGTGCGATAAGCTTGCCCATCCAACTCGTATCTTCCTCCGTCAATTTACCTGGTCTGGAGAGCACGATTACCGCGCTGGACAATGAACGGGAAGCGGGATTGATTTCTTGCAACAGACGGGTTGCCTGTACGGATTCGGCATCGGCCGGCAGAAATTTCTGTTCTGTCTGGCGCACGACAGCCTGTAAATCCGGTAAAACGAAGTAGGAGAGTGAGGCCAGCACAAGCCAAACCGCGACGATAAACCAACGCAGTTGGGATAACCGACCTATCCATTTATCCATGATTCGCCTCTACCTCCTACACGGTATGTCTCGAATTCGCTTCTTCTACAATGATGAGATGGAGGGTGCCATAATTCTGTATGCTTGGCTTGAACGGAGGAAAGGCTGATCCCGCATGAGATTATTGATCATGAGGGATAGCCTTTCTTAAAGTTGGCCGTAACCTTCTAATGGTCCATCGCCGCGAATAGCGGCGGCGCAATGCTGTGGGTTCGGATGGAAAAATCCCTTGCCTTCCATTCTGCGTCCCCCGATCGTTGTCGTAACCATCTCGACTCCGATATCGTCCGATTGCGCAAACTTCTGCAGCAACTTCTCGTCTGTCATTCCATCGATGTCTATGTACCATAGACGCGTGCCGTAATCGGAAACGATCATCAATTTGGCGCGCGAGAACACGAGGTTCCAAGCTTGCGAGTGTTGAGTGATGACGAGTTCCGCCAAGTCGTACGATTCCACTTCTGAACCAATCCTCCCTTGCCGATAGTATAATTGTACCGTGTTACTTGAAAATGTTGCAAATGGAAGTTGCGAAAGGAGACCGTTCATGGCGGCTATCGATTTAAATGCGGATATGGGAGAGGGATACGGCGCTTATGATTGGGGAGCGGACGATATCCTATTAAAATATGTTTCATCAGCGAATATCGCATGCGGGTTTCATGCTGGAGATCCGCATACGATGCGCAAAGCCGTCGCTGGTTGCTTGAAGTATGGCGTCGCGATCGGCGCGCATCCGGGGTTGCCGGACCGACTAGGCTTCGGAAGGCGCGAAATGTCGATTACTCCCGAGGAAGCGGGAGATTTCGTGCTGTATCAGACGGGAGCGCTTCAAGCATATGTCAAAGCTATGGGGAGCAGGTTGCAGCATGTTAAGTTGCACGGGGCGTTGTATCACATGGCCGCTAAAGACACTCAATTGGCGGAAGCCATCGTGAATGCGATACACCGACTGGATCCTGAACTGCTGCTGTACGGCCTTTCAGGAAGCGAAGCTCAGGCTGCTGCCGATAAATTCGGTATTCGTTTCATAGCGGAAGGGTTCGCAGATCGTGCCTATTTGCCGGATGGGAGTTTAGTTCCTAGACATGCTCGCGGTGCTGTGCTTGAGAGTTCCGCAGATATAGTTCGTCAGGCTTACACGCTTGCCGTCTCAGGACAATTTCGCACGCTGTGTCTGCATGGCGACACGTTAAAAGCTTCTGAACATGCTCGCGAAATTGTCGATTATTTTCAAAAGAATGGAATTACTGTACAAAAAACGAATTAAAGGTAGGCGAATTATGTCGAATTTCTGTCGAAATAAATAACGGAAAGAAGGAAACTGATCATTTGTGTGGAAAATAATAGAGACGAAAACGAGATTTGGGTCTGAAGAGTAGGTATTTGGTCGGGGGCACATACATGTCGATTAATCGCGCGGAAATAAAAACAATTTGGATGGTTATGGCTGCCGTAACGGTTTTTATCGGCATACAGCTCGGACAAGATTGGCTCGAACAGGCAATCATTCATGTTAATCGATACGTTTTACATATGATTCTGGAATCTTTGGCTTTTGCGATCTGCTTTGCTTTGCTTATTTTAGGCTGGATGTTTTTTTTGCCTACCTTATGCAGGCAACGACTGATGACGGCAGCCTTGTTTTCCGCGATTGGCTTGCTGGATATGCTTCATGGAATTAGCGTACCGGGTATGCCGCTCTATAATCCCGAGGTTGGGGATACTCCGAATGTTCTATTGAACTGGACGTCCCAGTGGGTAGGGGCTCTGGGGCTATTGATCGTGTTCTCGTTAAAAAATCCGATCGTCAGGCCGCGCATGCGAATTTACGCGATTATTCCCGTCGTGGGTATTGTCGCGTTAATCTCGTGGTTCGTTTTTAGAGCGGATCATTGGAATCAATCTTTTATCGACTCGCTTGCTCCGATTCAACAAACCTCAACTCTTCTCTTCTATGCGGCAGCTATAGCCGTTATTTTATACCGTAATCGTATCGAAAGACCGGAGTCGATGCTTACGATCGTGCAAGCGCTAATCTGGTTGTTTTTCGCGAAAATCGAAGAAACGCTGGGGACGAATTCAGGCTCGTTAGAATATTTGTTCAGCGATGCATTCAAGCTGGTTGGGTACTATTTTTTACTTAAGGGCATTTACTTCGTACTCATCGAGGAGCCCTACAGACGGCAGAAGAAAACGGAAGCGCGTATTAATTATTTAGCTTTTCACGATGAATTGACGGCACTGCCTAATCGGCGGTTGTTCGCGGAACGGGTCAGGGCGGAGATTGCACGCTCTCAGCATAATGGGAGCCGGTTTGCTTTGCTCTGGCTCGACGTGGACCGTTTCAAGACAATCAATGATTCCATGGGCCATTCATTTGGAGATCGGCTGTTAATCTCAGTATCCGAACGACTAAGCAAGTACGCGGAGAAACCGGAAAATGTTTTTCGTCTTGGCGGAGACGAATTCACGGTGCTCCTAAGCGGCATAGGCGGAGACATGGAAGCGGAAGCAGCCGCTCAAAGGCTTGTCGAACTATTTGAGCAGCCTATTAAAGTAGGGCATTCCGCCTTCCATATTACGAGCAGCGTCGGAATGGCGCTATTCCCGGATGACGGCAATACGCTTGATCTATTGCTGCAGAATGCCGATACGGCGATGTACAGCGCCAAAGAGACGCGCAACGGCTGGAAGAGATACGAGCTTAAGATGAATTTAAAAGCCAAGGAAAAATTGTTGCTCGAGAACGATTTGCGTATCGCGCTCGAGTTGGGCCAATTCCATCTTGCCTATCAGCCGTTGATTGATCTGGAGCATGAAACGCTGGTGGGAGCCGAAGCGTTGTTGAGATGGAGCCATCCGCAGAGAGGGGAAATCCCGCCTTCTGAATTCATTCCGCTCTGCGAAGAGAATGGATTTATCTTACCTCTAGGAGAATGGGTGCTTCGCAACGCATGCCAACAAATGAAGAGCTGGCAGGATGAAGGTTACCCTTCCATTATTTTGGCTGTCAACCTTTCGATTCGCCAGTTCCGCCAGCACGATCTGGACGTAAGGATCGCCAAAGTGCTGGAGGAGACCGGATTGGAGTCGCAATGGCTGGAGCTTGAAATTACGGAGAGCATTATGGCGGACGTCACGTTCGCAACGGAAATGCTGGGCAAGCTCAAGAAGCTCGGCATTCGAATCAGTATTGACGATTTCGGAACGGGCTACAGCTCATTATATTACTTGAAGAGATTCCCGATAGATAAGTTGAAGATCGACCGTTCTTTCGTCAACGACGTTCTGACCGACCGCAATGACGCGGCAATCGTGTCCGGCATATCGGCAATGGCGCGTAATCTTAACTTGACGGTAACTGCGGAAGGGGTCGAGAGCGAGGGGCAAGTGGCTTTCCTGAAAGAATTGAAATGCCAGGAAGCGCAAGGCTACTTTTTCTCCCGGCCGGTATCCCCGGATAAGTTCCTCTCCTTGTTCGATAGGGACGTGGACAAGAGGAACAAGAGAGAGGGCATCGTGTGAGCAACCTGACTGCGCGGAGTAGAAGTAGCTAAGTGCGAGGTGTAGTCCGGAAAAACCTGACTGCATGGCATAAAAGTAGCTAAGTACGTGGTGTAGTCCGATAAAACCTGACTGTGAGGCATAAAAGTAGCCAAGTGCGCGATGTAGTCCGGTAAAACCTGATTGCGAGGCATAAAAGTAGCTAAGTACGCGGTGTAGTCCGGTAAAACCTGACAAAGCAACGCAATAAATAACACCCCAAGGATCGTTCCCTTGGGGTGTTATTGTTAATTAGGTTAGCTCCGCCCGAGCTTGGCGGGCAGCTTGCGCCATCCGTTTGAGCGCTTCGATCGTTTCGGGCTCGCCTCGCGTTTTAAGGCCGCAGTCCGGGTTTACCCACATCCGGTCAGCAGGGACGACGGCGAGGGAATCTCTTATGACGGCGAGCATCGTTTCCGTCTCGGGAACGACCGGGCTGTGAATGTCATACACGCCGAGTCCGATTCCGTTGGCATAAGGCTGTTTCTCGAGCGCGTGGATCAAGGAACCGTGGCTGCGAGAAGTCTCCAGCGAGATGACATCTGCGTCCATCGCTTCGACCGCGTCGATGATTTCGTGATAATCGCAATAGCACATATGGGTGTGAATTTGCGTTTCGTCGCGAACGCCCGCGACGCTTCGGCGGAAGGCGTTAACCGACCATTCCAGGTATTCCGGCCACTCCCTGCGTTTAAGCGGCGCAATCTCGCGCAGCGCCGGCTCATCGACCTGAATCATGCCGATACCGGCTGCTTCTAGACGCAAGACTTCCGCGTCCAACGCACGGGCAATCTGATCCGCGATTTCCTTGCGTGAAATATCGTCGCGATAGAACGACCAAGCCAGCATCGTGATCGGCCCCGTTAACATCCCTTTGACCGGACGATCCGTTAAGGATTGAGCATACACCGTATCTTCCAACGTCATGGCGCCGCGGTCCATGACATCGCCGTAGATGACAGGAGGCTTCACGCAGCGAGAGCCGTAGGATTGTACCCAGCCGTTAGTCGTAAAATGGTAACCGTCCAAGAGATGGGCGAAATGCTCGACCATGTCGGTACGTTCGAATTCTCCATGAACGAGTACGTCGATTCCCCATTCCTCTTGACGACGAATCCACAATTCGGTTCTCTCTTCCAGCAGTTTGCGGTAATCTGCGTGGTCCAGCTTCCCGCGACGCCACTCTAGACGAGCCTTTCGGATGTCCGCCGTCTGGGGCAGACTGCCGATGGTTGTAGTCGGCAGAAGAGGGAGGTTAAAGCGAGCTTGCTGCAAACCATGCCGCACAGAGAACGGCGCACGTTCCGCGATATGATCTTCGCTCGTGCCTTGAGCCGCCGCGCGATGACGGGCGGGGTGGCTCCTTAGCGCCGCAAGCGCCTCACGGTTAACCGCGAGGCGAGGTGACAATTCTCCGCCCTTGCCCACGCCATTCGCTTGGGCTTCCAATGCTTCGCCAAGCGCAACGATTTCTTCCAGCTTCTCGTCTGCGAACGCTAGCGAGCCTCTTACGACGGGATCGCCGCTAACTTCCGAGTTAACGGACACAGGCGAATGAAGCAAGCTGCAGGAAGGTTGAACGATCAACTGATCCGCCGAGACTAAGGTTACCAATTCCGCCAGCAGACTCAGCGCATGATCAGGGTCAACCCGCCAAATGCCACGTCCGTCAACAACCCCTGCGCCGAGTTTTTTTCCAGTCGGCCAACCCTGTGTTCGGATGGCGTTCAAATTGCCGTCCTTGCCCCTGACCAAGTCTAGGCCGATCGCGTCGACCGGAAGGGAGAAAATCGCTTCCGGGTGTTCAACGGCGCCGAAATAAGTTTGAAGTTGCAATTTAAGGTTCGGATTAGTTGATTTCAGCGTTCCATAAATCTCGGCTAGCAGAGCGAGATGCTCCTGGGGAACATCGGTGACAAGCGACGGTTCATCGATCTGAATCCACTCTGCTCCTGCAGCGGCTAGTTGTTCAAGCACGGCAATATAAACGGGAACGAAAGCTCTCACTACCTCTGCGAATTTAGCGGAGGAGACTCCTTTGGCTAAACGCGTCAAGGTATAAGGTCCGATAATTACGGGACGGGTGAGCAAGCCGGCATCATGCTTAGCTTCGTTGAATGCTTCAAGCCAAGGGTTGAATACAAGATTAGGCTGCGGATTTCCAGCTAGTTCAGGAACTAGATAATGATAGTTCGTATCGAACCATTTGGTCATCTCGCACGCTGGAGCGCCTTCGATTCCGCGTGCCATCGCGAAATAGACGGCTAATGAGTCGGGCTTGCCCAGATAGCGGAAACGCTCGGGAACGAGGTCGAATGCCGCGACGTGATCCAGCACGGAATCGTACAAGGTGAAGTCGCCTGAGGGAACCCATGCGACTCCGGATTTTTTCTGCCGGAGCAGCCTGCGAATGCGCAATTCCCGTATTTCTTTGCGAAAGCTGTCTTCCTCGCGTTTGCCGCCCCAGAATTCCTCCAGCAGCTTTTTCCATTCGCGGTTTTCCCCGATACGGGGATAGCCGACACCGGCCGTCGATACGATTGCCATTGCGAACTCCACATCCTTCATTCGTTTTTTTTCAACCTTTTAGCCGAACGCGAAAAAAGCATGTTTAGCACTTTTTTAAGATAGATAAAAAAGGCAAACATGCTTGTGCTGAATGCATCACATGCGCCGGATCATCCCTATCTTCCGTAGGTTCCTTGGCTTCTCCGAAACAATGGCAGGTATCTCTGGCTACAGACGATCGTTCAAATCGTCCGATACAGTGGCGGGACCGCGTTGGAATTGCACCAAACTTCCCTATTAAGCCGCACACCATTCGCGAAGATGATCTTCATCGAACTGCGGCGCCGTTGTTTCTGTGTATGAGGTTGTTGGTTATGATAATACACAATAATGAATAAATATGCAACACTGCTTTTGATCTGCCGAACGTTAGCCCTAAAATCAGCGGATGACGTAACGGTCTGAAAGCAATATAACACCGATATAGTTGAAGAGGTAGTCTCGTTCGGGTACGATAGAATAGCTAAGCCGAGTATGTCCTTGAGGTTGTTATATTCAAGTCTATATGTTTATAGAATCCTTATGGTGAAAGCAACGGAAACGGTCGAAAGAAAGAGCAGGAGGATGTTAGATGGTTTTTTACAGTAAAGTTCGCGCGAATTCGCGCTTTTCTTGTCATCAGATTAAATATCGGGTATTGCTGCTGTTCGTCGTGGCTTTATTCCAAGCGATGCTTTTTAGCGGACAGGCGGACGCCCATGCCGTTCTGGAGCGAACGTCTCCGGAAGCGAATACGCGGATGGATGCCAGCCCTCCAACGGTTGAAGTCATCTTTAATGAACGGTTGGATAACGGAGCCTCGAAGCTCCGCGTATTAAACGAGTCATCGCGCGATGTCGCGAAAGGCAAGCTCGAAACGATAAAAGAGGGAAAAGGAATTCGAATAGCGCTGCCTAAGCTGGAGGAAGGCCACTATACCGTTTCCTACTCCGTCATTTCAGCCGATGGCCATCCGGTTTCCGGAGCGTACGTCTTTACGGTAGGCGACCCGGCCCCTCTGCCCGCAGCCGGCGAGCTCGATCCGCATCAGCAAATCGGGCATTCCCATAACCATGGCTCGGCGGGCTTGGATCAGCAATCGTTTCTACTCTATACGGCTAGGATCTTGTACTACGCCGGTTTGCTCTCGGTTGCCGGCATTGCATTATGGGGATTGATGAGAAAATCTTCGCCTGTCGTGCGGGACGCAAACACTCGGGCACTCGCCTTGGCTGGGAAATTCGCGTTGCTTGCGACGATGGCGTATGTCTTCTTCAGCCTTCGCGACTTAGGGCAGGGAGAGCCGCTCTCCGAGTGGGGACGCATTTTAACGGAAACGACGATCGGCAAGCTATATATCGCGGAGCTGCTGCTCGCGGTCGCAGCGCCGTTGCTGCCTTCCATTGGCTCTATGGCGCGCTTAGCCTGGGCCGCGATCGCTTTGTTCGTGGAAGCTTGGTCCGGACATGCGGCGGTTTTTAATCCTCTCGCTTATTCGATCGGATTAGACTTCGTGCATCTATTAGCCGCTTCGATATGGAGCGGGGGACTCATCTTGCTGCTCGCGATCTGGTATAAGGAAAGGCCGGAGGCGGGCAGGTTTGCCCTCGTATTCTCCAAGTGGGCTCTGATCTCGTTCCTCGTCCTATGGGTAACGGGGATCTTGTCGACGTTAAACTTCTTGCCTTCCTTGGAATATTTGAAATATACGACATGGGGGAAATGGTTAATCGCCAAAGCGATCTTGTCCTTGCTCGTAGCGATTACGGCCTTTTTCATCCGCAGAAGGTTGAAAAAAGGAGATCTTCCCCACGGGAATTTACTAAAGGTAGATGTAGGGCTGTTGTCCGCCATCGTGCTCACGGTGGGGATATTGACTTATCAAACGCCGTTGCCTGCTAATGAGCAGTTGAAGTTTCACCAGATGGGCACCGAAATGCACGTGACGCTAAGAGTGTCGCCCAATACGCCTGGAGACAACGAATTTAGTCTGAAAATATGGCTTCCGGAGCGGGTCGGCAAGGGCGTACCTAAGTCGGTACAGCTACGGATGCTGCCGATGGACAAATCGGGAATAGGCTTTATTGATGTTCCTCTTGAAGTGTATACCGATCAGGAAATGGATGCGTTCCCCGACTATACGAAGACGACCTATAAGGCACAAGGTCCTTATTTGCCATTCGCGGGACAGTGGAAAGCGCAAATCAGGGTAACGGACGCGGACGATACGGAGAGAGTCGTGGAAACGACCTATCGGATTTACTAGATAGTCGGCTGCAGGAAAGAGGCGAGGCTACTTTGGATAACCAGCGGAAGGATAGCAGAATCAAATGGCTGATTCTGCTTATCCCGACGGTTACGATCGGGTTATGGGAATACATTAGGCATGCTTTCCTGTTGCCCTATATGTCGATGGAGCTAGGCAATCTGCTAGCTCCCTTTATCGTGCTTGCCGTAACTTTGACGTTAGTAAGAAGCCTTTTCGCCCGGTTGGAGCAATCCCAAAGGGCTTTACAGCGGGAGAAGGGGGCCAACGCCGCGCTGGAGGAACGGGAAAGCCTGGCGCGGGAGCTGCATGACGGGATCTCGCAATCGTTATTTTTGCTTGCGGTCAAGCTCGATCAGTTAGACGAGATGCAGAGAGAGGGCCCGGTGAAACAATTAGCCGAAGGACTCAGAGAAACGGTACGAGTTATGCACGAGGACGTTCGCCAAGCGATCGCGAATCTGCGGCAGCCGCCCTCGCCGGCAGCCGCTGCTTGGGTAGTGCCGCTCCGGGAGCTTCTAGGGGAGACGGCGGATATGACGGAGGCACAGGCGGAATTCAGTTGGAGCATCCCGGATAGCAGCTTGACCGATAAGGAAAAGGTGGAGCTGCATGCGTGCATAAGGGAAGCGCTCATTAACGTGCGCAAACATGCCAAGGCGTCCAAAGTATTAGTGATGGGCGAGCCCGACGGAGATGGCGGCTTTCGCTGCGCGGTCGAGGATGACGGCGTAGGGTTCCGAGGGGATCCGCTGCAAGCGACTGGCCGGTTCGGCTTGCGGATGGTTCGCGATAGGGCTCATGCGATGGGATGGACGTTCCTTGCCGAGCGCAGGGGAGAACGGACCGTCGTGGAATTGTTGAAACGCGGAGGGTCGGCGATATGAGTGAACCGATAAGATTGCTACTGGCGGACGACCATAGACACGCTCGGGAAGGGATGCGGACGATCGTCTCGGCGGTACCCGATTTTCTTGTCGTGGGAGAGGCAACGAGTGGGGAAGAAGCGTTGGCGATGGCCGGCGGTTTGCAGCCGGATTTGATTCTGATGGATATCAACATGCCGGGAATGGGCGGCTTGGAAGCCGTTAAGGCGATCAAGAGCGAGTATCCGTCCATCAAAATCATCATGGTGACCGTATCCGACGATGTATCCCATCTGTTCGAGGCACTCAAGAAAGGTGCTCAAGGTTATTTGCTAAAGAACCTTAACCCTTCCGCGTGGCGGGATTATTTGCGCGCGGTTGCTCTAGACGAGGCCCCCCTTAACCCGGAGCTCGCCATGTCCATCCTGCGGGAATTCGCGGACCGCGGCAACAAAGGTAACTTTCAAGCCAAGGAGAAGGAGCCGGAGTACGGCGGGTTAACGCCCAGGGAGAAGGAAATCCTTCAGGAGGTAGCCAGAGGAAACACGAATCGCGAGGTCGCTATATCGCTTGGATTGTCGGAGCACACGGTGAAAAATCATCTCAAAAATATATTGCAAAAGCTGCATCTGGACAATCGGGTTCAACTGACGCGTTACGCATACGAACGGGGTATGGTAGAGACGGAATCGTAGTAACGGGTAATAACGCCGCTATATCGTCACAAAGTGTAACGCGAATATGACTCTTTCGAGTCATGCGCAATAGGGTAGAGCAAGCTATACTGAGAGATATCTTAAACTAATGGAATATGAAAGGTCGGATATCTCTTATGAAAAAAAGTTTAATGCTTTCTTTAGTCTTGTTGTTGTCGATCGGATTTGCCGGAATAGCTAGCGCGCACGTAACCGTGCAGCCTAAAGAAGTACCTGCCGGCTCATATCAAGTTTTCACCGTTCGCGTGCCTTCGGAGAAGGATAGCGCGACGACGCAAGTGAAAGTGGCCATACCGGACAACGTGAACGTGAGCCGCTTCGAACCGAAAGCGGATTGGACCTACGAAATCGAGAAAGGCGCGTCGGATAAAATCGTCAGCGTCACATGGAAAGCAACAGGCAATGGACTCGGTGCCACGGAATTCGGAGAATTCCGCATGCAAGGCAAAGTAGCCGACGATGCTAAAGAATTGACATGGAAAGCATACCAAACCTATTCGGATGGCGAAGTCGTAGAATGGACGGGCGCGGCGGACGCGGACAAACCGGCTTCGGTAACGACGGTAACGGCAGCTACGGGAGACGGACATGGCGATAGCCACGGTGCGGCAAGCGGAGCGGCTGCAAGCGGCGACGAAGCAGATTCCGACCGGGATACGCTAACATTGTCGCTCGCAATCGCGGGCTTGGTTGCAGGCGTTCTGGCGTTGCTCATCGCGTTATTCCGCAAACGGGCATAAAGAATACGTACTTGCGAGAGACCATCTGGTAACTTTACCGGATGGTCTTTGTTTACAAAGCCGGGCATTCCGGCTTGCTTGAACATTTCACATGCTCTATAATGATCTGTAAATGCAAAAATGCGATGATGGAGACAAGTAAGCAGTGCCTTCTTTCAGGGAGGGAGCGCCTAAGACTGAGAGCGTTCCTAAGAATCCAGGCTGTCGAAATTCACTCCGGAGCAGTCCTTTGAAGGTTCGGCAGTGCCGATGATTAGAAGGAACCGGCTGACGGCCCGTTACGCCGTATGAAGCGGGAATGTCCAGAGCGCGCAAGCGTTCCAGCTACTTCAAGGAGTAGCGGCGGCATTTCAACAAAGGGTGGTACCACGGTCTTTTCGTCCCTTACGGGAGAGAAGGCCTTTTTCTATTTCAATGCGATAAGGAGAATCGGGATGAAAGAACGATTAGAGGCTCTAAGGAAAGAGGCGCTCGAGCAGCTTCAGGGAGTGGCGGATGCCGCGGTCCTTAACGACCTTCGGGTTCAATACCTAGGCAAGAAAGGTCAACTTACCGAGATCTTGAGAGGCATGGGATCGCTTAGCGCCGAAGAGCGTCCGGTGATCGGCCAAGTGGGCAATGACGTTCGAGCGGCCATTGAAGCGGTAATCGCGGAGAAGCAAGAAGGTTTCGACCGTGCGGCTACCGCCCACCGACTGCAAGCGGAGACGATTGACGTTACACTGCCGGGCAAAGCGGTAAGCATGGGCTCCGTTCATCCGTTGACGAAAGTAACCCAGGAGATCGAGGATATTTTCATCGGGATGGGCTATACGGTCGCGGAAGGGCCAGAAGTCGAAACGGACTTCTTCAACTTCGAAGCGTTGAACCTGCCTAAGAACCATCCTGCGCGCGATATGCAGGATTCCTTCTACATTACGGATGAAATCTTGCTTCGTACCCAAACGTCGCCGGTACAAATCCGTACGATGAAGGCGATGAACGGCAAAACGCCGGTTAAAGTCATTTGTCCAGGCCGGGTGTACCGCCGCGATGACGACGACGCGACTCACTCCTTCATGTTCCACCAAATCGAAGGATTGGTTATCGGACCTAACATTCGGATGAGCGATCTGAAGGGAACGTTGCTTCAATTCGTGCAGGAAATGTACGGACCGCAAATGCAAATTCGGCTTCGTCCGAGCTTCTTCCCGTTCACGGAACCGAGCGCGGAAGTGGATGTGACGTGCGCGCAATGCGGCGGCAGCGGCTGCCGGATGTGCAAGCATACCGGATGGATCGAAATTCTCGGCTGCGGAATGGTACATCCCAAAGTACTCGAGCACGGCGGATATGATCCGGCGGAAGTTACTGGCTTCGCTTTCGGGATGGGCGTAGAACGGATTGCGCTGCTCAAATACGGAATCGACGATATCCGTCATTTCTATGCGAACGATACGAAATTCCTAAGCCAGTTCGCGAAGATGTGACTTGGCTTCTAGAGACGATAATTGAAGTTAGCGGAACTATTATGCAATTACTTTGATCAAACGAGGGGAGTTTCCCATGAACGTATCTTATCGGTGGTTATCCGATTATATTGATTTAAGCGGCATTGCCGCCCAGGAATTGGCGGAAATGATGACGAGAGGCGGGATCGAGATCGATTCCGTACCTTCGCGAAACGCGGGAGTTAGCGGCGTAGTCGTCGGTTATGTGAAAACAAGGGAAAAGCACCCCGACGCGGATAAGCTAAGCGTCTGTACGATTGATGCCGGAACCGGAGAGGATCTGCAAATCGTATGCGGCGCCGCCAATATTGGCGCGGATATGAAGGTTCCGGTTGCGATGGTCGGCGCGAAGCTGCCTGGCGGGTTGGACATTAAACGCGCGAAGCTTCGCGGCGTCGAATCGCAAGGAATGATCTGTTCCGCCCGCGAGCTGGGCATTAACGACAAGCTGTTACCGAAAGAACAGCAAGAAGGAATTTTGATCCTTCCTGCCGATACGGAAATCGGACGGGATATTCTGGATGTGCTCGCGTTGAACGATTCGATCCTCGAATTGGATCTTACGCCTAACCGTTCGGATTGCCTTAGCATGCTTGGAGTCGCTTACGAGGTTGCGGCACTGACGGGACGTCCTTTGAATCTGCCTGAACCGAAGAAGGATATTTATCCGACTTCCGATAGGACTTCCGATCATGTCCGCGTTACGATCAGCGCGAAAGAGCATTGCTCCCTGTACGCCGCGCGTTACATTAAAGGAGTTAAGATTGCTCCTGCGCCGCAATGGATACAAAATCGTTTGATCGCGGCAGGAGTACGCCCGATTAACAATATCGTCGATATTACGAACTATGTCATGCTGGAATACGGCCAACCGCTTCATGCCTTCGATGCGGCCAAAGTAGCGGAAGGGCGTATCGACGTTCGTCTGGCGCAGCCTGGCGAAGTGCTCGTTACGCTTGACGATCAAGAGCGCAAATTAGAGCCGCAGATGCTCGTCATCGCCGACGCGGAAAAGGCAATTGCTCTAGCCGGAGTAATGGGCGGAGCGAATTCTGAAGTCTCGTCGGAGACGACGGACATTATCCTCGAATCCGCTAAGTTCGATGGCGGAACGGTTCGCCGTACGTCGCGGCAATTGGGACTGCGTTCTGAAGCATCCGCGCGGTTCGAGAAAGAAGTCGATCCTGCGCGGGTTAGGGATGCCCTTGATCGTGCGGCGGGCTTGATCGCGCGTTATGCCGAAGGTCTTGTCACGGAAGGAGTCGTAGAAGCGGACGTATCCGTTCAACAACCGGTGAACGTTGAAATCTCGCTTGACCGAATTAACGGGATGCTTGGAACGGAGCTCTCGAAGCTGGAGATCAAGACGATCTTCTCCCGGCTGAACTTCCCGGCGGAAGTGAATGGCGATGGAGTATGGAACGTATCGATTCCTTCGCGTCGCGGTGATATTACCCGAGACGTCGACTTGATCGAGGAAGTGGCTCGATTGCATGGTTACGACGAAATTCCGACGACATTGATCGAAGGCGCGACCACTGCTGGGGCCTTAACGAAACCGCAGGCTATTCGCAGGGAATTGCGGTCGGTTCTGACAGGAGCCGGATTACACGAAACGATCTGTTATTCGGTTACGTCCGTGCAAAGAACGACTTTGTACAAAGAACTCTCGGGCGAAACGAAGCCGATCCCGCTCGCGATGCCGATGAGCGAGGAGCGCAGCGTCTTGCGGACGAACTTGATCCCAAGCTTGCTCGATGCGGCTGCCTACAATTTGTCCCGCAAAAATAACGAACTGGCGTTATTCGAAATCGGTAACGTGTATCTTTCCGATGAGGAAGTGCTGACGCGCCTGCCACAGGAAAAGCCTCGACTTTCTTTGTTGTTAAGCGGAAATCGTCGTTCCGCAAGCTGGAACCGCTCCGCCGAGCCGGTCGATTTCTACGATGCTAAAGGCGTCTTGGAAAAACTATTCGAACGGTTAGGGCTTTCCGGAATCATCGCGTACGCGGCTGCTCAGCCTGCCGGCTTCCATCCGGGAAGAACGGCAACGATTACGATCCATACGGAACGCGGAGAAGAAACGATCGGATACGTTGGACAATTGCATCCTGAATTGCAACGCGATTTTGATCTGCCGGATACGTACGTAGCCGAGCTGGAGCTCGCTTCGATCTATGAATACGCAGATCGCCGTATCGAATATCGCACATTGCCTCGTTATCCGGCAATGGAGCGGGATATCGCAGTCGTGGTCGATCGCGGCGTAGCCGGCGGAGCGTTGACGGCTGCCATCGTCGCTTCGGCAGGCGAATTGTTGGAATCGGTCAAAGTGTTCGACGTTTATACGGGAGAACGAATCGGCAACGATAAGAAAAGCGTTGCATTGGCGTTAGTCTATCGTCACGGGGAACGTACTTTGACAGATGAGGAAGTCACGGAAACGCATGCCCGGGTATTAACTCAATTGGAACAATCTTTCGGCGCGGAACTTCGTAAATAGGCAGGAAACAGTAAGGGAGGCAGCGAATACATCTAGACGCCGACTGGCGTGGATGGATCGCTGCTTTTGTTTGGTTTGAAAGGGTAATACATAACTATGGACGCAATGGGAGGATCACGCTGTGCAGGCTAACGACAAGACGCGTGTGACCGTTGACATATATGGAACGCAATATACGCTAACGGGTCACACCAGTACCGATCACATGAGACGGGTCGCCGCTCTGGTTAACGAGCAGATGAGCAAGATTAATAGCGGGTCCCCCCGCTTGGATTTACCGAAATTGGCTGTTCTCGCAGCCGTGAACGTCGGCGATGAGCTGATGCGCCTGCGTAGGGAAAATGAGCAGTTGACGAAGGCGGAATTCGAATATAAAGGCAAAATCGAAGAGCTTGAAAGCTTGAAGATAGAAACGGCGCAAGAGCTTGCTTTCGTGAAAGAGCAGGTTACGGAAGAACTAGAGATTGTCAAAGCTCAGAAAGCGGAAGAAATCGAGAGCTTGAAGGCGAAGTCTACGGAAGAGCTGGAAAGTTTCAAAGCGAAGTCTGCGGAAGAATTGGAAAGCTTAAGAGCACAAGCAGACGCAGAGCTGGAAGTGTTGAGAGCGAAGTCTCATGAAGAGTTGGAGGTTCTAAAGGCGAAGTCGCTTGAAGAGCTGGAAAGGCTGGAGCTCAAGTCTCTGGAGGAGCTAGAGAATGAAAAGGCTCGCGGGGCTGCGGAACTTGATGAGGCGAAAGCTCGGTTCGAGGAGCTGGAAACCGAGAAAGCGAAGCTAATGGAAGAGTCCGATTTCGCCATAGCGCTGCTCGAGAAGAAGACGACCGAGCTGGACTCCGTCAAGGCTCAGAAGGCGACCGAGCTGGAAAGCTTGAAGGCGAAGTCGGCCACTGATCTTGAAAACGCGAAAATTCGGACGGGGAAAGAGTTGGAGTCACTGCGAGCCCAACTGACAGCGGAGTTCGAAAGCAGAAAAGCGCAGTTGGCGGAAGAACTGGAATTCGTTAAAGCCCAGAAGGCAGAGGAACTAGAACGTCTAAAACTTAAGGCAACGACCGAAATAGAAGAAGCGAAAGCCCAATTTGCCGACGAACTCGAGTTTGCCAAAGCGATAGCAACCGAAGAATTGGAGAACTTGAACCGAGATTCCGCCGAACAATTGGAAAATGAGAGAGAGCGGGCCCGGAGTGAGCTAGAATCCGTTAAACTACGGTTGACTTCGGAGTTCGAAAGCGAAAGAGAAGCGGCTAAACTGCATTTCAACCAAGTGTTCGGCGAGCTCGAACTATTGAAATCCGAATCGTCCGAGCTGCTTGAATCGGTAATGGCGCAAGCGGCCAGCGAGCTCGAAAGCGCGAAAGCGCAGGCGCAAGCGGAAGCCGAACAAGTTAGGGCCGCGGCTGCGCAGGAACTGGAAAGCGCAAGGGCGCAATTCGCCGAAGAGCTTGAAAGTACAAAGGCGCAGGCGGCATCGGAATTGCAGGATGTCAAAGTGGAAGTCGTAAAGCTGGTTGATCAGCTTGTCGAAGAGAAGGCGCATTGGCTGTCGAAGCAACAGGAGCTCGAGGCAAACTTAGTGTCGGAGCTAGAAAATTTAAGCTTGAAGCAATCCGATGAAATCACGCAATTGATTGCTCGTTATTCCGAAGAATCCGCGGAACGGGACAAAGCTCACGCTACGGAGATCGAGCGGCTAAATCTCGCAAGATTAGCCGAGATGGAAGAGCTGGCGAACCATCAGAAGGTGGAAGTCGAAGCTATCGAAAGCCAACGCCTAGCTGAGAAAGAAGCGAATAAGAGCAAATTGGAAGCTGAAATTCAACTGCTACGGGATAAATCGACAGCGGAAATCAAAGAAATCGAAACGATGTATTCCGAAGAGCTTGAACAAGTCGAATCCAAGCTTGAAGCTCTAAAAAACGAAAGAGAAGCTTTGCAAGCAAAAGAACGGGAATGGCAGCAACAGCGCGGACAACTAGAGAGCGACGTCGAGCACTGGGCAAGGGAAGCGGACGACCAGCGTCGGACCGTTGTCGAACAACAGGAAATGCTGCAATTGGTCGAAGCCCAAACATCGGAGAAGTTAGACGCGCATGCATCAGCTCTCGCTAAGCTTGAACAGGAGCGTGAAGAGCTAGCCCGTCAGCTAAGCGAGCGAGATGATTGGGAGAAAGCGTGGAGCGATTCGATGAAGGAATTGCAAGCGAGCGTAGCGTTAGCGCAGCAAGAGCAACGCGCCGCCGTTGAGCGGACGGCGGCGCTGGAAGCTCGCATCGCCGAGCTTGGCGAGGCGGAGGCGGGGTTGCGCGAAGCTGCGCAGCGCGCGGAGAGCGAGCTTGAAGCGGCGCTGGCGGAAGCCGCGGCCGCGCCTGTTCGCGAGGCGGAAGCTTCCGCCTCGCTGGAAAATCTGCGCGAGCAAGCCGCGCGCGGAGATCGCTTGCAGGCGGAGCTTGAGGAGCTTAAGCAGGAGCATTCCACGCTAAGCACCGAATACGCGAAGCTGCAGAGCGAATACAACGAGTGGATCGATCTGTTGGAGCAAGAATAAGAACATTCGAATCAAACGCGGGTTATAGTCGCAAAAACCGACTATAACCGCGAATAAACCGAGCATGACCACGTTATAGTCGCAAAAACCGACTATAACAGCGAGTGAACGGAGCACGGCCGCGCTAAAGTCGCAAAAACCGACTATAACGGCGAGTGAACGGAGCATGGCCGCGTTAAAGTCGCAAAAAGCGACTATAACGGCGAGTGAACCGAGCACCACCACGTTATAGTCGCAAAAACCGACTAAAGTCGCTGCGGCTGGTCTCTAAAACGCGAGATCAACCAAAGGCTTCACAAAAAAGGCTATCCCCATGTTCTTGCAGGGGGATAGCCTCTTTACCATTGTACTTTGATTAGCTAACGACAAGTTTCGCTTTCATTTTGCCGTGGCCGTTGCCGCACATGATGTTACATTTGAATTCGTAGGTACCCGCGGGTAATGTGACGATTTCCGACTTGTTGCCGCGAATGGTAATGTCTTGACCGATGATTTCGATTCCGTGGGCGCCGCTTAAGTTTTCTACCGTTAATTTAACGGGAGTATCCTTAGGAAGGGCATATTCCGCCTGATCGAATTCCCAACTGCTCGCTTTGATGACAACTTCCGTCGAAGCGGATTCAGCAGGCGATGGAGCGCTGTTTCCTTCTGTATCTTTCTTGTTGCCGCCGCACGCCGAAAGCGCGAGCACCAATGCTGTTAGGGTTAGAAAATACGCGATTTTTCTTTGCAATTCAATTCCCTCCAACCTTCATATTAATCAGCGGGATTCAATGATCCGACCCCTGACGAGCAATATTGTACCATATGTACAGCTGGATCAACTTCGTAACCCATGTCGGAAAAATGACATTATCATAATGAAAGAAATAAACGGAAATCACCTCCCTGCGATTTAGGCAAGGAGGTGATTGGCATGGTTCTTATTCACTTGCAGATTGGTTTAGGCACGTCTGCGATGGCCGGCTTCGTACGGCGTGGCCACCGGAATGAAAAGATCGATAATCCCGATCACGAGCGCCGCAAGCAAAGCGCCGATGACGGAAGCATGGACGTGGCCTACTACAAATTGCGCTAACCAAATCACGAGCGCGCTGCTGAGGAATCCAACGATTCCCCGTCCGAACGGCGTTACCTTCTTGCCGAAAATTCCTTCGATGATCCAACCCAATACGGCTATGACGACCGCGAGCATGAGAGCGCTCCAGAATCCGCCCACCGTAAATTGGGGCACCAGCCAGCTCACGACCATTAAGACAATGGCCGAGACGATAAAGCGAACGACTGTACCTAGAAAACTCATCTTATCGACCTCCTTGAGTGTTAGTGTATCCTTAGTTTTAAACCATATGAGTGGAAGGTTTCGCAAGATTGATCGATTCGGCTATAATATAAGGCGAAGGAGATGAATTTCGCCGTGAACGACAAGGCCTTACATACATTGGAATATGATAAAATCATCCAACGGCTCATTGGACTAACTTCGACAAGCCTCGGCAGGGAAGAAGCGGAGAAGCTTTCTCCGTCCCGCGAGTTGCCTATCGTCGAACGGCGTTTGGCCGCAACGGATGAAGCGGTTCGTTCCGTCATGTTCAAAGGAACGCCGCCATTCGGAGGAATAACGGATATACGATCTTCGTTGTACCGAGCGAAGCTGCAAGGGATATTGCAACCTCCCGAATTGATGGAGGTTGCCCAATTCATTATGGGTTCCCGACGTTTAACCCGTTTTATCGCATCGGCTGGCGAAGAAACCGAGCTTCCTCTGCTAAGCGATCTCTGCGAGCCGTTGACCGATTTCAAGGCGCTGGAGGACGAAATACGCCGTTGCATCGATGAACAAGGCGAAGTATTGGATTCGGCAAGCCCCGAACTCGCCTCCGTCAGAAGAGATATTCGAATCAATGCCGGACGGGCACGCGAGAAGTTGGAAAGTCTCGTTCGCTCTAATTCGGTTCAGAAAATGCTTCAAGATGCCCTCATTACGATGCGCAACGATCGTTATGTTATTCCGGTTAAGCAAGAGTACCGTGCGCATTTCGGAGGTATTGTGCACGATCAGTCCGGAAGCGGAGCTACGTTGTTCATCGAACCGGAAGCGGTCGTACAGATGAATAACAAGCTACGGGAACTGAAAATCAAGGAGCAGAACGAAGTAGAGCGCATTTTGCGCAATTTGACCGAGCAGACCGGGGAACGTGCGGATTTGTTGACCGGCGATGCGGAAATTTTGGGCTTGATCGATTTTATTTTTGCCAAGGCGGCATTGGCCCATGCGTTATCCGCGACGCTCCCGGAAATGAACGACGACGGACGTCTGTTACTTCGGAAAGCACGCCATCCGCTGATCGATATCAAGCAGGCGGTTCCGATCGATATGGAGCTTGGCGAACAATACACTTCCATCATCGTAACGGGACCCAATACCGGTGGTAAAACCGTGTCGTTAAAAACGATAGGCTTGCTTAGCCTGATGGCGATGTCCGGTTTGTTTATTCCAGCAGAGGATGGCAGCCGTTTATGCGTGTTCGACGGGATCTATGCGGATATCGGCGATGAGCAGAGCATCGAGCAAAACTTAAGTACGTTTTCCAGCCATATGACCAATCTGATCTCGATGCTCGGGCAAGTCACGAACCGTAGCTTAGTGCTACTCGACGAGCTAGGAGCGGGTACCGATCCGGCGGAAGGTTCGGCTCTGGCGATCGCTATTCTAGAGCACCTTCAGAAATTAGGTTGCCGTCTCATCGCTACTACCCACTACAGCGAGCTGAAGGCTTACGCATACAATCGCAGCGGAATCATCAATGCGAGCATGGAATTCGACGTGGCGACGTTACGTCCGACTTACCGACTGCTTATCGGCGTTCCCGGGCGAAGCAACGCATTCGCCATTGCGGAGAAGCTCGGCTTGCCGAAAAGCATCATCGATCACGCACGGGGCGAAGTCAGCGAAGATGAACTGAAGGTGGATTCGATGATCGCTTCTTTGGAAGAGGATCGCCTTCGCGCGCAAGCGGAGCGTCAAACCGCCGAAAGGCTTCGCCGCGACGTCGAAAAGCTTCAGAAAGAGATCGAGGATGAGCGCTTTAAGCTGGAAGAGCAAAAAGCGAAGCTATTAGAGAGCGCCCGAGAGGACGCTCGGCAAGCAATTGCCAAAGCTAAGCGCGAAGCCGAGGAAATTATATCCGATTTGCGTCGCCTAGCTATGGAAGAAGGAGCGTCGGTTAAGGAGCACAAGCTGATCGAAGCTCGGCGCAAGTTAGAAGACGCTGTACCTTCGCCGGTTGCCAAACCGAACAAGGCTTCAGCAGCGAAATCCGCTAAAATTGTGGCAGGCGACGAAGTGAAAGTTCACAGCTTAGGCGGCCAGAAGGGCCATGTCGTCGAATTGACGGGCAATTCCGAAGCTATCGTGCAGCTCGGCATCATGAAGATGAAAGTGTCGCTCGCGGATTTGGAGCCCATGCGCAAAGCGGTTTCAAACAAAGCTCCTGCCGCGCATACGACGATCGTCAAACGCTCCAGGGACGAGAATATCCGGTCGGAGCTTGATTTGCGCGGGATGATGCTGGACGAAGCGATCATGGAAGTGGATCAGTTTCTGGATGAAGCCTTTCTATCCAACTTGGGGCAGGTATATATCATACACGGCAAAGGAACCGGGGCTCTGAGGACGGGAATTCAAGATTTCCTGCGGAGGCATAAACATGTGAAGAGCTACAGGTTAGGCCAATTCGGGGAAGGCGGCGCGGGGGTTTCCGTGGCCGAGCTTCATTAACGGGAGGTCGTAAGTTGTGAAGGGCATGGTCGATTCCTTAATGTCCCACCCATTTTTTGCGGTGCTTGCTTATTTTTCCGTAGGAATATTGGCGCTTATCGTTTTTCTGTCCTGTTTTGAGTGGGTAACGAAATACGATAGCTGGCGCGAAATTCGTAAAGGAAATTTATCGGTTGCGATGGCGACTGGCGGGAAAATATTCGGGATATGTAATATCTTTAGGTTTTCGATTGAATCCAACGATACGATATACCATAGCCTGATGTGGGCTGCGATCGGTTTCGTTCTGCTTCTGGTCGCTTATTTCTTATTTGAATTTTTAACCCCTGTATTCCGGATTGACGAGGAGATCGAGAAAGATAATCGCGCAGTCGGGTTTCTGGCTCTAGTGTTGTCCGTATCGCTCTCCTATATTATCGGAGCGGCTGTTATTTAATCGGAGGAATGAATCGTGAAGTATTTGTGGGGAACGTTGCTAGCGTTGGCTATTTTATTCATCGTAATCGGCATCATCTATTGGAGAGGGGTATAAACCGCAATGAGTGCAGTAATTTGTCCTTGGTGTCAAAGCGAGATCATTCAAGAGGAGGGCCAAGAGCCCGAAAAATATTGTCCGGTATGCGACAACGAGTTAGAGGGCTATCGCACGTTAAAGCTGAATATCGGCGGTAGCGAGGATGAGGATGACGACGAGGAAGAGTTGGATGAAGATTCCGCGTGGACATCTCCCGACGAAGCCGACGAAGACATTAGCTGGGTGGAAGAAGAAGCGTTAATCGAATCGGATGACGAGCTCATACAATTCGAGGAAACGGTAGAATTGCTGCTGAACGAACAAGAACTCGTGCCGGAATGTCCACTATGCAGGGAGTATATGATCGAAGCCGGAGAGCAACGGGTGGCTGCCGATCAGTTTCGCCCTCATGTAACGGAGGCATTGGGTGACGCTGTCTTAGAGGCACCTTTTTCTTTGACGTTATACGTTTGTCCATCCTGCTTTACGACGCAGAGCTTCTTAGGCGATTCGCATCGCCAGCAGGTTGTGCGGCGTTTAAGCGCGCGGCGGCAGGATACCCGGAGGAATACTAAAGCATGACAAAAATCGTTCAATCTGTTATCGATTTGATCGGGGATACGCCGGCTGTTCAGTTGCAACGGCTTACGGGACCCGAAGACGCGCAAGTTTTCGTTAAGTTGGAGAAAATGAATCCAAGCGGCAGTGTTAAAGATCGCGCCGCTTCCGGATTGCTGATCGACGCGGAAGCACGCGGGCTGATCGTTCCCGGAAGCTTGATCGTTGAACCGACTAGCGGCAACACGGGCATCGGACTAGCGATGTACGCGGCAGCCAAAGGCTACAGGCTCATTCTCGTTATGCCCGACAATATGACGGCTGAGCGAATATCTCTTCTCCGCGCTTACGGTGCGGAAGTTGTTCTGACGCCGGCCGCGGAACGTATGCCGGGCGCGATTGCCAAAGCCCGCCAGATTATCGCCGACAATCCGGGCAGTTATATGCCGAATCAGTTCGAGAATAGGGCAAATCCGGATATTCATCGAACGACGACGGCGTTGGAGATTATCGAGCAAACGGGAGGCCAGTTGGATGCTTTCGTTGCGACGTCGGGAACCGGCGGGACGATAACCGGAACCGGCGAAGTGCTTAAAGCCAAGCTTCCGCATCTTTACGTAGCGGTCGTCGAGCCGGCAGGCTCTCCGGTGTTATCCGGCGGCCAGCCGGGTTCGCATAAGCTGGTCGGTACAAGTCCGGGTTTCGTTCCGGCCATTCTGAATACTTCCGTATACGACGAAATCATTCAAGTGTCGGACGACGATGCGTTAGAGACGACGAGACGTCTTGCCCGCGAGGAAGGTATATTGGTCGGTCCGTCCTCGGGAGCTTCCGTCTGGGCGGCAATTCAGATCGCTAGACGTTTAGGTAAGGGAAAAAGAGTGTTGTGCATCGCTCCCGATACGGGAGAACGTTATCTCAGTATGGATATTTTCTAAAAGGCCGGCTTAACGGCTTGGATTTGAACCATCGGAAACATCCGCGAATGAAGACGCGGATGTTTCTTTGTCGTTCACCGGGCGAATAACCCGAAGCCTGTCATGGCAGACTATCACCTGATGTCCAAACGAACGTCTAGGAGGGAATTCCGGGTATGCAAGCAATGACAGCTAAGGAATTGGAATACATCGCCGACTCGATGTCCAACGAAGACTTGCTTATCAAGCAATGCGCGGTAGCGGCCGCTACGATGACGAACGTACAGCTTCAGCAAGCGTGTTCCCACATGGTCGACGTGCACACGCAACAATATGGAACGCTGCTGAACGCACTGCAACAGCATCAATCGATAGCTCCCGCCCAACCCCAATCCTAAAGGAGGATAAGCATGTTCAACAAACCGACATTAACAGACGAGGACATGGCATCGACGATTTTATCGGATCTCAAGAGGGTAACGCGCGAATATGCGACAGCAGCCACGGAATGCGTATGTCCGGATCTCCGCCAGATGTTCACCCAGTTGCTGAACAGTACCTTGACGTTGCAAGGGGAGCTTTATACCGCAATGTCGCAAAATAATATGTACAACGCTTCCTCTCCGGCATTGAAGCCGGAGATCGATAAGCAACTGAAACAATACCAGCAAACGCAGCAGAAAACGTCCCAGTTCGTGCAGCAAGCCCAAATGTCGCAAAGCGCGATCCCTCCGAATTCGGCAACTAATCCATCTATGCCTGCCTATCAATAGCTGTTAAGCAAACGAGTCATCTCCCCTCCCCGATTGGCAGCGATTGCCGATACGGGGATTTTTTGGCCGGCGAGCCGAATTAACTTTTCACATGGCCTGTTTTTGATGTATGATGTAGAGTAATTCAGGAGGGATCATGATGAACGAATTCAAATTAAGCATCTTGGATCTGCTCAAGGAAGATGCCCGTTTGTCTGCCGCAACCATCGCAACAATGTTGGGCGCAGAGGAAGCGAGCGTTTCCGCAGCGATCGCGGAGATGGAGCAGGACCACGTCATCGTCAAGTACGCGACAGTAATCAACTGGAGCAAGGTGGATGACGAGAAGGTAACGGCGCTAATCGAGGTGGAGTGTACGCCTGAGAGAGGCCGCGGCTTCGAGAGTATCGCGGAACGCATTTATTTGTATCCGGAAGTCAAATCCGTTTATTTAATGTCCGGCGCCTATGACCTGCTTGTCGAGATCGAAGGGAAAAATCTGAAAGAGGTTGCCTCCTTCGTTTCCAACAAACTATCTACGATCGAATCGGTCATCGCCACGAAGAGCTTCTTTATTCTTAAGAAATATAAACAGGATGGCATTATTTTCGAAGAATTCGAAGACGACCATCGTCTACTCGTTTCTCCATAAATCCATTCGTAGTCCATCGTAAAGGAAGAATGCCCCATGATAAAAGATGAGGAAAAGCCGCAAACCGAACAGATCGAGCGTCAACGGAGCGGCATGCAACACCATTTAGCCGCGCACGCGCGCGCGATTCCGCCTTCGGGAATTCGGCGCTTCTTTGATCTGGTTAGCGCCAGCAAAGATAAAGACATCATCACGCTTGGGGTTGGCGAGCCCGACTTCGTAACCCCATGGCGGGTTAGGGACGCCGCGGTATATTCCCTGGAAAAAGGGAAGACGCAATATTCGCCAAACGCGGGGATGTTAGAGCTGCGCGAAGCGATCGGACAATACTTATATAATCAGTTCCAATTGACTTATGATCCCGCTAAGGAAATGATCGTAACGGTGGGGGGCAGCGAAGGAATCGATCTTGCGCTTCGCGCGCTAATCGAGCCGGGCGACGAGATTCTCGTTCCCGAACCTTGCTATATTTCCTATTCTCCGATTACATCGTTAAGCGGCGGAGTAGCGGTAGGCATCGAGACTTTCGCGGACGACCAATTCAAGCTCACCGCGGAAAGCCTGCAAGCGGCCATTACGCCTAAATCCAAAATTCTCGTACTTTGTTACCCGAGCAACCCTACCGGCGCGATAATGACCTACGAAGAAATGCTGCCGATCGCCAAGATCGTGGAAGAGAACGATCTGATCGTCATTTCCGATGAGATCTACGCGGAATTGACGTTCAACGGCAAGCATTCCAGCTTTGCTTCGTTACCGGGAATGAAGGATCGGACGATTCTGGTTAGCGGGTTCTCTAAAGCGTTCGCCATGACCGGTTGGCGAATGGGCTACGCGTGTGGCCATCCCGACCTGATAAGCGCGATGCTCAAAATTCATCAGTACACGATCATGTGCGCACCGACAATGGGGCAAGTGGCCGCGTTGGAAGCTTTGACCAAAGGCGGTCTGGAAGAGAAAGACCGCATGATGGAATCGTATAACCAAAGACGGCGTCTCGTCGTGCAAGGCTTCCGTGAAATGGGGCTCGAGTGTCACGAGCCGCAAGGCGCGTTCTATGCGTTCCCTTCCGTTCGCTCCACGGGCTTAACCTCGGAGCAATTCGCGGAGAGATTGCTATTGGAGGCTAAAGTCGCGGCGGTTCCGGGTCACGTATTCGGCAAAGGCGGAGAAGGTTTTCTTCGTTGTTGTTACGCAACGTCAGTCTCGCAGCTGACGGAAGCCTTGGAGCGGATCAACACTTTCCTGAGAAGCATGGAATAAAAATTCCAATATTTCGAAAAAGGTGTTCTTTTTAATTATGTTTTGCTATAATTACCATGGTTTTCAACCCGCTGAATATCGATTTTTCGTCTTGAGAAGGGGGAACGTACATGGCTGCGGCAGAACATAATTCCATACCTTTGTCGTCTTTAAACGCCGATACCTCCATCATTTCTCATTTCCCGGACAGGGAGGCGGATTTAGTGGAAGAAATTTATAGGTTACGCAAGGCAATGACAGAAACATTCCTGCAGGAGCATTCCTTAATCGCCGATTCAGTCATGGAGCTAAGTCGACAGCTGGATCTTAAAATTAACGAATATATGAAACAAGCACTCTTGAGTCGGGAGAGGGTTCGGTGATTCGTTCGCCGGCCTCTTTTTTTTGCTTTAGAGGGGGATTGCGTTTGTGCTATAGTTAGCATACGTATGGAGAGGGGAGGGGGCAGGACAATGCTATGGTTAATAACCGGGGGAATCGGAACCGGCAAAACGGCGTTCGCGGATGAATTGGCGAATACCGTAGGCCATGAAGGCATTTGGCTGTCGTGCCCTCCTTTTCCGGAGGATCAGGTAAATGCGAAGAAGCTTGGCGAATCTGGGTATTCCGAATTTCTTTGGACTTATTCGGATGCGGACGAGGCTTTGGCGAACAAGCTGAATGCCATCAATCTGGAATCCAATTTTTTTCGGGCGGATCGTCGCGTAATCGTAATAGATAGCTTATCCGGCTGGCTGCGCGGATTGTATGGTCGAGTCGAGCCGGACGCTGCGAACGCAGGGGACCGAATCGATGCCGAGTGGCAAGAGGTGATGGCGGCCATTCTATCGTTTGAAGGTAAAGTCATCATCGTTACGGAAGACACTTTGTCGGGATTATCCATGAGTTCGCGGGAACGGGAATTTAGCTATCGCTTAGCTGCCGCGAACCGCGTGTTATTGGATGCCGGCACTACGTTGTACCGTATGACGGCGGGAATGGCTACGGAAGTGAAAGGTTATCGATTGAAACGGAGGAATGTACGGGATGAAAATATATACTCGGACCGGTGATGAAGGGAAAACATCAGTCATCGGCGGGCGCGTAAAAAAAGATGATACGCGAGTTGAGGCCTACGGGACGATTGACGAGTTGAATAGCTTCGTCGGTCAAGCAGCATCCGTATTGGCCCGGGAAACAACGGCCAATTGGGATGATCTGCTGGAGCATCTTACGCTTATTCAGCACGAGCTGTTCGATTGCGGCTCCGATCTTTGTTACGCGAATCCGGAACCGGAGAAAATGAAGGTCACGCCGGCGATGACGGAACGTCTGGAGGGCTGGATCGATACGTACGAAGCGCAAACGCCGCCGATTACGAGGTTCATATTGCCCGGCGGCGGCGAAGCTGCCGCATTGCTGCACGTATGTCGCACCGTATGCCGCCGTGCGGAGAGAAGGGTAGTGACCTTGTCGTCCGAGCAAGAGTGTCCGGACGAGGTTCGCAAATACTTAAACCGGTTGTCTGATTTTTTCTTCACCGTTGCCAGAGTCGCGAATGCCCGGTTGGGGCTGCTTGACGTCGAGTACGAGCGCGGTGCGCCCGTGTTTCGCCGGAGGTCTTGATTCATGACGATAGAGAACGGCATAGAAACGAATACCGAACATGAGGGGAATGGCGATTATTACGCTCCCATCGAGTATGTCGCTACCGCATCCGATGAAGGCCGAAAATTGCGGGACGTTCTGCGCAAGCGGATCGGCATATCGCGACGGCTCATGGTTCGTTTGAAAACTTCGGATGAGGGGTTGTCCGTTAACGGGCAGAAGGTATGGCCGAACCATACGATTTCCGAGGGAGATGTCATCAGCCTTCGCATGGAAACGGAACAATCGGAGACGATTCTCCCGCAACCGATGGAGCTGAATATCGTGTACGAGGATGATCATCTGCTCGTATTGAACAAACCGGCGGGCATTATCGTGCATCCGACGACGGGACACTATTTGAATACGTTAGCTAACGGAGTCATGCATTATTGGCAGGAGCGCGGAGAACGTATCCGGTTCCGCCCTGTCCATCGCTTGGACGAGCATACTTCGGGATTAGTCGTTATCGCCAAGCATCCGCTGGCGCAGCAGCAATTGTCCGCTCAAATGATGGAAGGGACCGTAACGAAGCAGTACCGGACGTTCGTCTACGGTCGACCTCCCGCGATAGAGGGAGAGATTAACGCGCCTATCGGCAGGCAAACGGAAGATCCGCATCGTCGCGTCGTACGGGACGACGGGGCTCCTTCTCAGACGTTCTATGCCGTTACGCGACTGTACGGCGATCAGGCTTGCGCGGTAGATATTCGTCTGGGTACGGGAAGAACGCATCAGATCAGAGTGCATATGACCTCGATTGGGTGCCCGATTATCGGAGATAGCTACTATTCGATCGAGAAATGGAACGAGACGAAGCTGGCTGCCGACTTGGCTCCGATCATTAATCGGCAAGCGCTGCACGCTGTCCGACTTGGCTTCAAGCATCCGGTTACGGGCGAAGCCATGGAGCTGGAAGCGGAGCTGCCGGAGGATATGAAGAGGTTGGAACAACAGTTGAATACGATCGCGGATCAAGAATAAAGGGGTTTGTTAAACGTGACGGTACGCTTAAAGATGTATCATTTGCCGACTTGCAGCACTTGCAAGAGCGCTATTAAAGCCTTGAAGCAACAAGGCTACGAGCTGGAGCTGCAAGATATTAAGACGACTCCTCCTACCGCGGAAGAGTTGAAGAAACTAATCCCGTTGAGCGGATTGCCGATCGGCAAATGGTTTAACGTCTCGGGCGAGGTTTATCGCGAAATGGGATTAAAGGATAAGCTACCCGGGATGTCGGAAGAGGAGAAGATCAATCTTCTTGCCTCTAACGGCATGCTGATTAAGAGACCGATCGTCTCGAACGGAAGCAAAGTATCCATTGGTTTCCGGGAACAGGATTTCGGTCCGATGTGGTACACTTTATGAAGAGCTTTCAATTTCGGTCCGATCGCCTTGATCGATTAGGTTCCGCGATATTCGCGGAAGTGGCGGAGTGGAAACGGGAAGCGCGCGACAGAGGCTTGTCCGTCATCAATTTGGATATCGGCAGTCCGGACCAACCGCCCGAGCAGCAACTGCGCGCCGTTCTTGCGGAAGCAAGCCTTCGGTCCGATACGTACCGTTATCCGGGTACCGAAGGGACTCTGGCGTTCAGAGAAACGGTTGCGAAGTGGTTCGAGCATCGGTTTCGGGTCCAATTAGATCCGAATACGGAAGTACTGTCCTTAATGGGAACGCAAGATGGACTAGCCCATCTGCCGCTAGCGATTAGCAATCCGGGAGATGCCGCTTTGCTGCCTGATCCGGGTTATCCGGTATACGGGGCAGGATTGGCTGTCGCCGGCGTTGAAGCGATTCCTCTGCCACTGCTCGAGGAGAACGGATATTTACCTGATTTCGATGCCGTTCCTCAGGCGGTATGGGATAAAGTGAAATTCATGATTTTGAATTATCCGAGCAATCCATTGTCGGCTACGGCGGATTTGGCGTTCTTCGAACGCGCCGTTCATACCGCGCGTAAGCACGGGGTGTTGCTCGTGCATGATAATGCGTACAGCGAGATGGCATTCGATGGCTTGCGTCCGCCTAGTGTTCTCGAAATACCGGGTGCTATCGATATTGCGATAGAGTTCCATTCCGTCTCCAAATCGTATCACTTGGCCGGAACGAGATTGGGATTCGCGGTAGGTAACCGAGACGTGTTGTCCTCTTTACGAGCTTTGAAGAACAACATTGATTTCGGCGTTTTTCTAGGGGCGCAGGAAGCTGCGATTGCCGCTTTAGAGATGGACATACACAATCCTAAGCCGATTGCCGGCTTATATGAAGGACGCAGAGACGTATTCGTCCAAGCGCTGCGCGGTCAAGGCTGGGAAGTCCCCTCGCCAGGCGCCACGATGTTCCTATGGGCTCGCGTGCCGGAAGGGTGGTCTTCACGGACGTTTTCGCAGTCGTTGCTTACGTCTACGGGCGTTGCTTCCATACCGGGCAATGCGTTCGGCGAGCGCGGAGAAGGTTACGTAAGATTGGCTTTAGTCGAGCCGGAAGCAGTATTGTTGGAAGCGGCGGAACGGATCGGCGCATTCATTCGAACGGCGCAACCGGACAAATGAACGGAGGGAAAAATGTGGCTGAAGAGAGAGTCATGCTAGTAGACGGAATGGCATTGTTATTCCGGGGATACTTCGCCAATTCATATGGCGGCTATATCCGCAAAACGAAAGCGGGTTTGCCGACTAACGCGGTATACGGCTTCGTGAAGTATTTGCTGGACGCCTGCAAAACCTTCAATCCAACGCATATCGTTTGTTGCTGGGATATGGGAAGCAAAACGTTCAGAACGGATAAATTCGCGGATTATAAGGGCAATCGCCCCGAAGCTCCCGCGGATTTGATTCCCCAATTCGATTTGGTGAAAGAAGTCGTTAGCGGGTTGAATATTCCGAATATCGGCATGGTAGGGTACGAAGCGGACGATTGCATCGGTACATTGTCGAAGCAATTAAGCGCGCACATGGAAGTGTTCGTGCTGACCGGAGATCACGATATGCTCCAGCTAGTCGACGAGCGCGTGCAAGTCGTGATCATGAAAAAGGGCGCATCCAACTACGCGGTCTACGATTCCGAGAAGTTATTGGAAGAAAAGCAACTGACCGCCAAGCAGTTCATCGATCTGAAGGGTCTCATCGGGGACACCTCGGATAATTATCCCGGAGTCAAAGGGATCGGGGAGAAGACGGCGACCAAGCTATTAGTCGAATATCGTTCGATCGAAGGCATTTTGGATAATCTTCATTTGCTGCCTAAAGGCGTAAAAGCCAAAATCGAAGCGGATCTCGACATGCTGCATCTTTGCCGGGAGTTAGCGACGATTACTTGCGACGCGCCCGTTTCCTGTATGCCGGAGGAGTGCTTCTGGCAGCCGGACCAAACGAAGATCTCCTCGCTGTTCGAGGAGCTGGAATTCAACAGCTTGGTGAAAGACGTGAATCGATTGATCGCGGTATCCTAATTATTTTACTCATAACGATAAACCGGAGGCCAATGGCTTTCCGGTTTTTTTTCGTTTCTGGACGATCATTTAAAAATATTTTTTTCTAAGCGAATGTTGCTTCGTACGTTGTATTTTATTTTCGGAAGAGAGCTCGGATTGGACACGAAATCACGAAAAATAAGTTTCAATGGTACCCTCCGAACACGTCCATCCAGCCGTTCTGGATTTTAAGTTTGGATACTTCGGATTCACGGGTCGACTTGGGCTGATCCATGCTTAAGCCTGCGAACAGATAGAGAGGGAGCTGTCTCATCTCGCTTAAAGAGTCGACGAATTTGGATTTGCGGGACGATGTATTGTTCATCTGATAATAAAGGGTTGAGCGACTAAGTCCGAGGAGAGCGGTTTGCGTACGGATGGGGAGTTTCGTTTCGTCTCTGTTAACGAACTCGTTGCGGTCTTCTTTGGATAATCGGGAGATCGTCGCTTGCTTCAGCCAGTCGAGTTGTAAACGCAGTTGGTCGATTTCGGCCTGCATTTCAACGATTTGTTGTTCGTAATCGGATTTCAGCTTCTCCGCCTTTTTGTGGTCGTTCTCGAATAGCTTTGACAAGTTTTGCACGGCATGATTCCTCCATCTGGTTAGGACAATAGGGTGGATGCGATGCTCTTCCGCCAGTTCGGAGATGGTGATTTGTTCCCCAAGAAGTCGGGATATAATGAGCGCTTTCTGATGAGGCGTGAATCTTCTGCGGGTAGTCGTCGCCATATTTATATCTTCCTTTCCTTGGTCCAAATTTCAAATGAAGATTGAAGCGCGAGTCTGATTTTATCCTCATATTAGTGCATGCAGAAGGGAATTTCAAGCATTAATCCTACTTGACACATAGGAATTAAGTGGATTAAGATTCCTAATATCCTGAGGCGAGCGTGAATCGCTTATGGACGTAACACTGACCAGACAAACTGGAAGTCTCTTGATTGTATAGAACGCAGTAGTCGGCAAGGGGTGGTGCGAAAGTGGAAGTTCTTGGACTGAAGAAAGTTTCGAAAACGTACCGAAACGGAACGGTAGCCGTCCAAGAAGCGGATTTAAGGATTCATGAAGGACAATTCGTTTCGTTCGTTGGACCGTCCGGTTGCGGCAAATCAACGATATTCCGAATGTCGGCGGGGTTATCGAGCCCAACTTCGGGTGAAATCGAAATTCTGGGAGGCACGCCGGAACAAGCGAGAAGAAGCAATTCGATCTCTTGCGTGTTCCAAGAAGCGACGCTGCTGCCATGGGTTTCCGTTAGAGATAATATCGCGTTGCCCCTGCAGCTTAGGAAGCAGCCCCGTAAACAGCAGCTTGAAGAAGCGGAGCGGGTATTGCAGCTGGTAGGTTTGCAAGATTACGCGAAGGCGCTGCCGCGAGAGCTATCCGGCGGAATGAAGATGCGCGTATCGATCGCTCGGGCGTTAGTCGCTAAACCTCGGATTCTATTCATGGATGAACCGTTCGGCGCTCTGGATGAAATTACGAGACAGACGCTGCAAGAAGAATTGCTGACGATTTGGCAGCAAACGGAACGAATGACGATCCTGTTCGTCACGCACAATGCGTTCGAAGCGGTGTACTTGTCCAATCGGATTATGGTGATGACACCTCGTCCGGGCCGTATTTCCGCCGAGATCCCGATCGACATTCCGTATCCGCGCGGGGAGAGGTTTCGCGAGCATCCGGATTTCAGCCGATACGTCAGCCTTGTTAACGAATCGTTAAGACATTGATCGTCTCGAAACACTTTACGAACGAAAGGAGGCTAACTCTATGAGCGCTCTTAGAAGCGGCAGCTTGAGCCGCTTGCTGCCTCCGATAGCCGCGTTCGTGCTTATCGTCGGCTTATGGCAACTCATCGTTAGTCAGGCCGGCATACCGGCGTACCTGCTACCCAAACCGTCGGATATCGTCGAAGCGGTCGGCTCCAATTGGAGAAGCTTGCTAGGCTCGGTCTATACGACGACGCTCGAAACGATTCTCGGCTTCCTTTTCTCGGTCATCGGTGGCGTTCTAGGCGCAATCCTGCTGGCAAGCTCCAAAATGATAGAGAGAAGCATCTACCCGTACGCGATTATTTTGCAGACGATTCCGATCGTAGCGGTGGCTCCCATAATCGTTATTTGGTTCGATGCCGGATTGCGCTCTATCGTGATCATCGCATTCCTGATCGGATTCTGTCCGATGTTATCCAACACCTTGATCGGATTGAACTCGACGGATCAGAACCTTAAAAACTTATTCCATCTGTATAACGCGTCGAAATGGCAGACGATGTGGAAGCTGCGTATTCCGGCTGCTCTTCCCTACATTGTAGGAGGGTTGAAAATCTCCTGTTCTCTATGCGTCATCGGCGCGATCGTCGGTGAGTACGTCGCCGGCGTCGGCGGCGGTCAGGGAGGCCTCGGATACGCGATCACTTATGCGGCGATGCGTATTCAGACGCCCTATTTATTCGCTTGCGGCCTCATGGCATCGCTTCTCGGCATCGCGTTCTACCAGCTTGTAAGTTTTCTTTCCCGTAAATTACTCGGCTCCTGGCACGAATCGGAGCTGAGGACGGATATCGATTAACCTAAATAACCCCCATTCGAAAGGATAGATGAGAAATGAAGAAAACTCCGATTAAATTCCTCTTAATGATTATATTGGCTGTCGTTGTCTTAGCCGGATGCGGCAATAACAAGGCATCGAATAACGCGGCCGCGACGGCATCCGAGTCTTCGAAGCCTTCGGAAGCAGCGTCCCCATCGGAATCCGCTTCACAGGAAGCTGCTAAAGAGCTACGCAAAGTTACCGTTCAATTGGGCTGGTTCGCCGAGCCGGAATACGGTGGCGATTATGCCGCTCTAGTGAAAGGTTACTTCGCCGAAGAAGGCTTAGACGTCACGATCAAATCCGGAGGTCCTAAGGTGAACGGCAGACAAATCGTCGCGACCGGAAACGCGGATTTCGGATTCGCGAAAGCCGATACGGTATTGCAAAACCGCGAAGAGGGCCTTCCGATCGTCGCCGTGGCGGGAGTGCTGCAAAGCTCGCCGCAGGCGCTTATTTTCCACAAGGACCAGAATATTAAAACTTTCGAAGACTTGAACGGCCGTACGGCGTTCTTCGTTCCGGGAGTTCCGGCGTACGAGTACGTGAAGAAGAAATACAATCTGAAGTTGAAAGAGCAAGTGACGGACGGTACGCTCGTACGGTTCTTAGCGGATAAGACGTCGCTCCTGCACGGATTCGCGACATCGGAGCCGATTACTTTGAAAGAGCAAGGAATAGAGGCGGAGCCGTTCTTATTGTCCGAATCCGGTTACGATCCTTACGAGATTACGATCATTACTTCGGAAAGCTTCCTGAAGAATAACCCGGAAATCGTTAAAGCCTATTTAAGAGCGGTTAAGAAGGGCTGGGCCTATTACTTCGACCATGCCGAGGAAATCAATGTACGCATCAACGAAGATAACAAGGATCTCCCGGTAGCGGCGATGAACGAACAGGCGATTGCCTACAAACCTTACGTAACCGGCGGAGACGCGGCAACGGAAGGCTTCGGCGTCATGAAGGAATCCCGTTGGGAAGAAAACAAGAAACAACTGCTCGAAGTCGGCCTGCTCAAAAAAGACGTCGACGTGAACGAAGCGTTCACTACGGAGTATTTGCCTAAATAACGAGGAAGCATGACGGAGGGAAGAGAGCTCATGAGTACCCTGACTTCGAGAACGAAGGAACAATACTGGATAGATCTGGCAGTTGAGTTGTCGGCGCGGTTTGCCCTATCGGCGGCCGAGACGGACAGAAAGGCAGAGCTGCCCAAGGATAACCTGCGTTTATTGTTCGAGCGGGGCTTGGATACGGCGATATTGCAGGAAGAGAAGGGCGGAGCGGGCATCTCGTACGCGACGTTCGGGCGTATCGTCTTTGAAATCGCGCGAGGATGCCCGTCAACGGCTTGCGTATGGCTGATGAACACTTCCGCTGCGGAATCTCTCATTACGTTATCCAATCCCGAGAAATCGGATTATTATTTGCATCAATGGAAGCAAGGCAAACGGTTCGCGAATGCGTTAAGCGAGCCTTCATCCGGGAACCTGTTCCTTAATCCCGTTCAAGAGGCGACGCCTCTCGGAGACGGGGACTGGAGCTTGGACGGAGCCAAAAGGTTCGTATCCGGCTCGGAGTGGGCTGACTTTTTTCTAATTAACGTAAGCATCGACGGCGCTCCCGCATTTTTCGGCGTAGAGCGCGACGAGACGGTCGAGATTCACGAAATATGGGATGCGTTAGGCATGCGAGGCACGAGGAGCCAACTGATCGGGTTTAACGAGACGAGGCTGAGAGCCGACAATCGCTTCGGCCAAGTCGCTTCCACCCGCCAGAATCTGATCGCTCTCGGTCTCCCTTGGCTGTCTCTAGGGATTGCCCAATCGGCATACGATGCGCTGATAGCGCAAGCCCAAGGGAAGAAACTTTCGGATGGCAAGCCATTGTCCCACGTGCAATGGATTCAATACGAAACGGCCGAGATTCATGTCAGGCTAAAGGCGGCTAAGCTGTTGGCGGAGCATCTGCTGGATTTGGCGGATGCCGGATCCGAGCAAACGATCGTCGTGTCGATGGAAGCCAAAATATTGGCTAACCAAATCGGCAAAGACGCCGCGGATCTTGGTCTTCGCGTTGGGGGAGGCCTTGCGTTCACGCGGGCTCTACCGTTCGAGAGGCATTTGCGCGACGCGCAAGCGGGCGGGCTGATGGCCTACTCCAGCGAGCTATGCAAATTGTTCGTCGGCAAGAACGAGCTGAACGTACGGGAGCAAGGGTAATCTTATGGCCAAACAAATCAGACTGAACGCTTTCGACGTGAACGCGGCCATGCACAATTCGCACGGCTTGTGGAAGCATCCGGAAAGCGAGAGATACCGGTATAAAGATTTGAAATATTGGGCCGAGATGGCGCAATTGCTGGAACGCGGTTTGTTCGACGCGTTGTTCCTAGCGGATGTGTACGGCTTTTACGATATTTACCGGGGGAGCAGGGACGCGGCTCTTCGGGACGCGATCCAGGCGCCGATCAACGATCCTTCGCTCATCATCCCGACAATGGCTTACTCGACGAAACATTTAAGCTTTGCCGTCACGGTTCCGACAACCTATGAGCAGCCCTACGCCCATGCCAGGCGAATGACGACGCTGGATCATCTGACGAACGGCCGGATCGGTTGGAACGTGGTCACTTCCTTCCTGCCGAGCGCAGCGCGCAACTTCGGGCTGAATCGGATGATCGGACATGACGAGCGCTACGATATCGCGGACGAGTATTTGGAAGTCGTCTACAAGCTGTGGGAAGGAAGCTGGGAAGACGATGCGGTTGTTCGGGATGCCGTTAACGGAATTTACACGGACCCGTCCAAGGTTCATGAGATTCATCATGAAGGCAAGCATTTTCGCATACCCGGTCCGCATTTGAGCGAACCGTCGCCGCAACGGACGCCCGTCTTGTATCAAGCCGGCGCTTCCCCAAGGGGGAGGGCATTTGCGGCAAAACACGCGGAATGCGTCTTCATCGACGGCCATTCCTATGAAAGCATGAAGTTTTACGTCGACGATATTCGGGCGCAGGCCGTTGCTTACGGGCGGCATCCCGACGACATCAAAGTGTTCATGGCATTAAGCACAATCGTGGGAACGACGGCCAAGGAAGCGGAAGAGAAGTTCCGCGAACTGACTGCGCTAAGCAGTGAGGAAGGCCCGCAAGCGATCTACGGAGGGTACTCGGGCATTGACCTGTCTAAAGGTGATCCGAATCAAATCTTGACCTACCAGTCTACCGATCACGGGCAAACCGTGCTGGCCCGCTATACGAAGATGTCTCCGAAAGAGATGACGTACGGAGAAGTCATCGAGTCGGTCAAGAAAATCGGAGGCAGAGCGGTCGTTCTAACTGGCTCGGCCGAGCAGGTAGCGGATCAGATGCAGACGTGGATGGAGAAAACGGGAATCGACGGGTTTAATCTCGGCCATCTCGTCACGCCGGGCAGCTTGAAGGAAGTCATTGACGGAGTCGTTCCGATCTTGCAGGAGCGCGGGGTATACAAAACGCAATATGAACCAGGTACGATGCGCGAGAAGCTGTTCGGAGCCGGGCAAAGCCGGTTGACCGAGCGGCATCCGGGCGCCGGTTACCGATACAAGTGAGGGAATGCGACGATGGGGAAAAAAATATTGCTGAACGCTTTCGACATGAATACCGCCATGCATAGCGCTCACGGACTGTGGAAGCATCCGGCGAATCAGCGTCATCGCTATAAAGATTTGAACTATTGGGTCGAATTGGCGAAATTGCTGGAACGGGGGAAATTCGATGCCTTGTTCTTGGCGGACGTGCTCGGCTTCTATGATATATTCGGCGGCAATCGCGACGCGGCGTTAAGGGATGCGGTTCAAGCGCCGGTTAACGATCCGTCCTTGATCATTCCGACGATGGCTTATGCGACGGAGCATCTCAGCTTCGCGGTCACGATACCGACAACGTACGAGCCGCCATACGCGCACGCTCGGCGAATGTCGACGTTAGATCATCTGACGGGAGGACGCGTGGGCTGGAATATCGTCACCTCTTTTTTGCCAAGCGCGGCATTAAACTTCGGGTTAGACCGCATGGTTACCCATGATGAAAGATACGAAGTCGCGGATGAATATCTCGAAGTCGTCTACAAGCTATGGGAAGCCAGTTGGGAGGACGATGCCGTCATTCGCGACGCGGCGCGAGGCATCTATACCGATCCCGCCAAAGTCCACGAGATTAACCATCAAGGCAAATATTACAACATTCCGGGTCCGCATTTAAGCGAACCGTCTCCTCAGCGTACCCCTGTTCTCTATCAGGCGGGGACGTCGGCGAGAGGAAGGGAATTCGCGGCGAAACACGCGGAATGCGTGTTCATCGATGCGCACAACTTCGAGAGCTTGAAATTTTACGTGGACGATATTCGGGCCAAAGCGGTCTCATACGGGCGTAAGCCGGAAGACGTAAAGGTGTTCATGGCGATTAACTCGATCGTGGGGCGTACCCGGGCGGAAGCGGAAGAGAAGTTCCGAGAATATACGGCTATCCGCAGCGATGAAGCTCCTCAAGTGCTATACGGAGGATTTAGCGGAATCGATCTGTCCAAATACGATCGTTCCGATTACTTGTCCTACTATGCTTCCGATCATGGCCAAGCAGCGGTTGCCCGGTTCACGACGATGTCGGAGAAAAAGATGAACGTCGGCGAAGTCGTGGACGAAATCACGAAGATCGGGGGAAGAAGCGCATTGCTATTCGGTTCGGGCGAAGAAGTCGCCGACCAAATGCAGCAATGGGTCGAGCGTACGGGAATCGACGGGTTTAATCTGGCCCATCTCATTACTCCGGGCAGCTTGGAAGACATCATCGATCTCGTCGTTCCGATTTTGCAGGAACGGGGATTGTACAAGACGGAGTACGAGAAAGGAACGATGCGCGAGAAGCTATTCGGTCCTGGGGATAGCCGTCTCCCGGATAGGCATCCCGGCGCGGCGTTCCGACGCCGTAATTGATAAAGGAGTGATAGGGATATGTCCTCCAGAGGAAACCGATTCCTGGATAGCTTGAACGACGGCCGCAGCGTATGGCTCGATAATGATAAAGTGAGCGACCTTCCGTCTCACCCGGCATTCACGGGAACGCTGAATACGATTAGCCGGTTGTTCGATTTTTTGGACGATAGCAAAGTTAGGGATCACGTCGGGTATCCCGTGACCGGGAGCGACAAGTACGCGCATAGTTCGTTTCTGGTTCCCTATAGCGCGGAGGATCTGGCAAGGAGAAGTCATGCGTTCTCCTATTGGGCGAAAGAAACGAACGGAGTCATGAGCCGGTTGTCCGACTATGCCCGCTCTCTAGTGACGGGGTGGTACGGCTCCCGCAAACAGCTCGGAAAGCTGGATTCGCAGCTGGAATCGAAAATATCGGCTTATTATCAAGAAGCGAGAGACAAGGATCTGTTTCTGACGACTTCGTTATTGGATCCGCAGATCGACAGGTCCAAAGGATTAGACGATCAGAGAATCGCGGAAAGATATTTGCACGTCGTCAAGGAGACGAGCGAGGGCATCGTCTTAAGCGGAGCTAAAATGATCGCGACAGGTGCCCCTTATACGAATGATTTTTTGATCTTCTCGTTCAATAAGGTAGATGTTCGGCATAGCAAGCACGCGCATGCCATTATCGTACCCGCAGGCTCGAAAGGATTGCATATCGTCTGCAGGGAGTCTTTCGCGGAGGTGGGCGTCCAGGATCACCCGCTAAGCGCGCGGTATGACGAGATGGACGCGGTACTCCTGTTCGACGAGGTGCTCGTGCCTTGGGAACGCGTGCTAATTAATGGGGATGCGGATGCGGTTTGGAAGTTAAGATCGCACGTTTCTTCCAATACGCTCGCGTTCCATCAGACGATCGTTCGTTTCGTCGCGAAGCTAGAGTTCGTTACGGGAGTCACTTTTGCTGTGGCGGATGCGATAGGAGTCAACGGCTTCTTGCACGTTCAGGAGAAATTAGGCGAGCTCATCACGCAGATCGATACGATGAAGGCGCTCGTCATCGCCTCCGAGGCGCAGGCCAAGGTGGATCCGGCCACGGGAATGTGGCTGCCCGAGGCTTCCTATATCGATACGGCGAGAAGTATTGGAACGAAGCTGTATCCTCGGGCGATCGAAATTTTGCAGCAAGTCGGCGCGGGTGGATTCGTCCAAACTCCCGCGAAAATGAGCCAGTTCGACGGACCGTTAAGCGATCTGCTTAATCTCTATTTCGAAGGGGTATCCATTAACGCGGAAAATAAGGTGCAGCTGTTCAAGCTGGCGTGGGATCTGTTGGGTAGCCAGTTGGGTTCCAGGCACGAACTATATGAACGATTCTATGCCGGGGATCCGGTAAGGAGCTTCGCCAATCAGTATTTAAGCAGCGACAAGTCGGCTTTAGTCGATCCGATATGGAAGCTTCTGCGACAATCGCGCTAACATAGGGAGGAGTGCAGGACATGGAAGTATTCTGGTTTATTCCCACGCACGGCGACGGCAAATATTTAGGGACGGGGCACGGCGCGCGCGCGGTTGATTTCGATTACATGACCCAGATCGCCAAGGCGGCGGATAGCCTTGGATACGGAGGCGTGCTTCTGCCGACGGGCAAATCGTGCGAAGATCCTTGGATTGCGGCCTCCGCATTGATTCCGATGACCCAGAGGCTTAAGTTTCTCGTTGCGGTACGTCCGGGGCTTATGTCGCCGACGATCGCGGCAAGAATGGCTTCGACGTTCGACCGGATATCCGGCGGAAGATTGCTGATCAACGTCGTGACCGGCGGGGATCCGGTAGAGCTTGCGGGCGAAGGCCTACATCTCGACCACGATGCCCGGTATGAGATGACGGACGAATTCCTAACCGTTTGGCGCAAAGCGCTTCAAGGCGAAGAGATCGATCTCGACGGCGAGCATATTCGGATTAAAGGCGGCAAAGTGCTGTACCCGCCGATTCAACAACCTTATCCCCCCCTATACTTCGGCGGTTCTTCGGATGCGGGCCATAAAGTAGCGGCCAACCATATCGACGTCTACCTGTCATGGGGAGAGCCGCCCGAACAGGTAGCCGAGAAGATCGAAGTCGTTCGCAAACTGGCTGCCGAACAAGGCAGAACGGTACGATTTGGAATCCGGCTGCATGTCATCGTCCGAGAGAAGGAGGAAGACGCTTGGAAAGCTGCGGATGAACTCATTAGCTACTTGGACGATAATTCGATCGCCAGCGCCCAGAAAATATTGGATCGTTTCGACTCGGTCGGCCAGCGAAGAATGATGAATCTGCATGGGGGAAGCCGGGAAAATCTCGAGATCAGCCCTAATCTATGGGCCGGAGTTGGGCTAGTGCGCGGCGGCGCGGGAACCGCGCTAGTCGGCGACCCTCAGACCGTCGCGGACCGGATGAAAGCTTATGCGGATATCGGGATCGAAACGTTCATTTTATCCGGTTATCCGCACTTGGAGGAAGCTTATCGGACGGCGGAGCTGCTATTCCCGTTGCTGCCTCTGAAAGAGAAACAAGAGAAAAGGGCGGGCAATTCGTACATTAGCCCGTTCGGCGAGATGATCGCCAACAACGAGATTCCAAAAGTGAATGCCCGTTGAGGCAGACGGTAACCCGGGAGGATTTTAACTATGGCAGCCGATATAGACGAGGATTGGCTAGCGAACTTGCCGAAGGTGGAATTGCATATCCATCTCGAGGGTTCGATTCCGACGGCTATGTTGCTAACCCTTGCGAGTAAATACGGAGAGGATCTCCCCGGACCCGTAGAGAAGCTGTATGAATTCGACGGCTTGAAATCCTTCCTGGAGTTTCTCGATTGGATTTGCGGTTTGATTCGCTCCAATGATGATTTAGAATCAATCGCATACGAGTTTGCCCGGAGGTTGTCGGAGCAACGCGTCTCTTATGCGGAAGTGATCGTGAATCCGACCCACTGGAGTCGCCATTGGACGTTAGACCGACTAAGCGAAGGGTTGATCGCAGGCTTCGAACGCGCGGCAGACGAAGGGTTAACCGATTGCAGACTACTTTTGTCCTTGCTGCGAACGCAGAGTAGCGATGCCGCCGAAGGTCTTGTCGATTGGATGATCGCGAACCGAAATCCGCGTATCGTCGGCTTGTCTATCGACGGGAACGAGCAAGCCGCGGGGAGAACCGGACCTAGGTTCGCTCATGCGTTCGCTAAGGCGAGAGGAGCTGGAATCGCAACGACGGCTCACGCGGGAGAATCGTCCGGTCCCGAAGGGGTATGGGACGCCCTGGACCTGTTGCGCGTTAATCGCATCGATCATGGCGTAAGGGCGGCAGAAGACCCGAAGTTGCTTGCGCGGCTAGCACGCGAGGAGATCGTGCTTAACGTGTGCTTAACCTCGAATTTGGTGCTGCTGTATCCGTCGATTGAGCTGCACCCTCTTCGCAAGCTATTGGAATCGGGAGTCCGCGTGACGGTTAATACCGACGATCCGGAACTGCTCGGCATTACGCTGACAAGCGAGTGGGCGAAGGTTGCTTCACTATGCGGTTGGTCACGTGAAGATGCCGTGGCTACAACGCGCCGCACGATCGATGCGGCTTTCTGCGACGAGGTCAGGAAACGGGAATTGCACCTAGAGCTAGATTATTATTTAGGATTGGAAAATTCCGAAAAATAGGCTTAACGAAATAGGCAGTCCCAACAGGTCAAGTCATTAGACCTTGCGGGACTGCCCTTTGTCTTTTATTAAATGCGGAATAACGATCAAATGGAGGCGAATATTGGGGAACGCCAGTAAAGCGAACGGGAGCCTAATCGTTCATACTTGAACTTGATTTTATATTGTTGCGGTATTCCCGAGCCGAAGATCGGGTTATTTTTTTGAACGTTTTGCCGAAGTGGGAGAAGTTATCGAAGCCGACTTGCGCGGCTACGGAAGTGATGGAGAGATTGCTTTCCCTAAGCAATCTCTGCGCTTCTTTAATCCGCGTAAGGTTTAAGTAATCGATCAGAGTAAACCCCGTAATTTCCTTGAATGCGCGGCTCATGTAATAAGGGCTAATGAAAAATCGCTCCGATAGCTCCTTAACGCGGATTTGTTCTCCGTAATTCGCGTTTAAGTAACGTACGACCTCCGAAATTTTACGGTGCAAGGGGGAAACGTATATAGGTTCTGGCAGTCGATTGGCGGCGACATGACGTGAAGAAACAAGGAGCAGCTGTATAACGGATTGTTGCAGGGAAATATCGTATCCCATCGGTTTGTCGCGCAGCTCGGCTAGCAAATGCATGATGGATTGATCTAATCGGCGACGGCTTTCCTCGGGCAGGCTGACGATCGGGCTCTGCTGCTGGAATGGAGCGAGCAACAAGGAATCATGCTGCTTGAGTACGTCACGGACGAACCGGTCGTCAATATGGATGACGATTCTCTCATGCGCGGGTTCGACGTCGAGAAGCGTTTTATGAACTTCGTTCTTATCGATGAAGACCAGGTCGCCTGCGGATACCCGATAAGTCGAGTCTTTGACGAAATAGATGCGGGATCCGGAAAGGAGATAATAGATCTCATAATAGGGATGAAAGTGATTGCTAGACATGCTGTATGGGGCTGATCTCCTTACGTATTCGATATATAAGGGGTCAGAATAAGTTCCGTGAATCATCGTTAGCGGCAGCTCCATTGTTGTTCTACTCCTTTCACTTCTTTTGATTATAGCAAGATATGCGGGGTTTTTGGGATTTTGAGCAGAAAATACGGAGAATAATATGCTCGTTTGCGATAAATTTACCTTATAGAAATTCTACTAATCGCAAAAGGGTGAGCATAATGAGCATGAAGAAAAAGTACGTCCTAGTTGGTGCAGGTGGAAGAGCAGAATTTTTCTATCAGGCAATCGCGACTTCGTTCAGCGAAACTTCCGAGCTTCTGGCATTCTGCGATACGAACCAAACTCGCATGAATTACGCTAACCGGCAATTAAGCGATAAATACGGCTATCATAAAGTAAATACGTACAAAGCAGAACAGTTCGAAGAGATGATCGCGAAGGAACGTCCGGATGCCGTAATCGTCACGAGCGTGGACCGTACCCATCACACGTACATCATTCGGGCGATGGAACTCGGATGCGACGTCGTTACCGAGAAGCCGATGACGGTGGACGAGAAGAAATGCCAGGAAATCTTGGACGCGGTCGAACGTACCGGGCGCAACGTACGCGTGACGTTTAACTACCGTTATGCGCCTCATCACACGAAAGCCAGAGAGCTAATCGAAGACGGCACGATCGGCAAAGTGACATCCGTCCACTTCGAATGGTTGCTGAATACGCAACACGGAGCGGATTATTTCCGGAGATGGCATCGGGACAAAAGAAACAGCGGCGGTCTGCTCGTGCACAAATCGACGCATCATTTCGATCTTGTCAACTTCTGGATCGGCTCTGAGCCTGAGACGGTATTCGCTTTCGGAGATTTACTGTTCTACGGCAAAGAAAACGCGGAGCAGCGGGGAGTAACGAAATTTTACGACCGGGCGACGGGTACTCCGAATGCCAAGGACGATCCGTTCGCGCTCCATATGGACGAGAACGAGAATTTGAAGGGGCTTTACTTGGATGCCGAGCACGAAGACGGTTACCGCCGGGATCAGAGCGTATTCGGCGATGGAATCAATATCGAAGACACGATGGGTGTCATGGTAAAATACAAGAATAATGCCATCATGACTTATTCCTTGAATGCGTATCTTCCATGGGAGGGCTACCGGATTGCTTTCAATGGAACAAAAGGCCGGATCGAGATGACGGTCGTTGAGCAATCTTACGTCAATTCCGGTGGAGAGAAATCGCAAGAGGGCGCGCTGAAGGATAAATCCATTACGGTATTCCCTATGTTCGCAGCACCTTACGAGGTGGAAGTAGAAGAAGGCATAGGCGGACACGGTGGCGGAGATCCCGTGTTGCTCAACGATATTTTCGGCACGCCGGTAGAGGATCGCTTCAAGCGGGCTGCGAACCACATCGACGGAGCAAGATCCATTCTTACGGGAATCGCGGCTAACCGATCCATTCGGACAGGCCAAGCCGTGTCCGTAGACGAACTCGTCAAATTTCACTGAAGGAGCGGGATAGTGTAGTGAAAGCTTTCATGGATGATAACTTTTTGCTTCGGAACGAGGTTTCGGAACGGTTGTATCATGATTATGCAGCGCGCCAGCCAATCATAGACTATCATTGCCATTTGAATCCGCAGGAAATTTATGAGGACAAACGCTTTGGGAATTTGGCGGAAATCTGGCTGTACGGCGATCACTATAAATGGCGGGCGATGAGAGCGAACGGAATACCCGAATCGCTCATAACCGGAGGTCCAGGCGTAAGCGACTATGACCGGTTCATGGCTTGGGTAAAGACGGTTCCGACGACCGTCGGCAATCCGTTATATCATTGGTCCCATTTGGAACTGCGCCGGTACTTCGGCATTGAAGAGACGATTAACGAGAAGAACGGGCCTCTGATCTGGGCGAAAGCGAACGCGATATTGCAATCGAACGGTTTCTCGGTCAGAAAGCTGATTCGGGAACAGCAGGTACGAGTAATTTGTACGACCGATGATCCTACGGACACGCTGGAGTACCATGAAGGCATCAAAGAGCTTTCCGATTTCGATTGCTTGGTGCTTCCTTCTTTTCGTCCGGACAAAGGACTGGAAATGCGCCGCAATACGTTTATTCCATGGGTACGCAAACTAGAGCAAGTAGCAAACTTGCCCATTACTAGCTACGAACAATTCTTAACGGCTATTAACAGTCGTATTGAGCATTTCGCCAACGTCGGTTGCAAAGTTTCCGATCACGCGCTTGATCAAGTTTATTACGCGGAAGCGTCGCTGGAAGAAGTGTCCGCTATTTTCGCCAAAGCGTTGAACGGGCAGACGCTCACCTTAGAGGAAGAGCAGAAGCACAAAACGTATACGCTGATTCATCTCGGAGAACAGTACGCGATTCGCGGATGGACGATGCAACTTCACATCCACGCTTCCCGGAACAATAATAGCCGAATGTTTGATCAGTTAGGACCGGATACAGGGTACGATTCCATTCATGACGGACAACTGGCTTACCCGCTTATGAAGTTGCTAGACGGGATCGAAGGCAAAGGCTCGCTGCCTCAAACGATTCTTTATTCCCTGAATCCTAAGGATTATTACGTGCTGGGCACGGTAATGGGCAGCTTCCAAGACGGCAAGACGCCAGGAAAAATTCAGTTGGGCTCCGCATGGTGGTTTAACGATACGAAAGACGGGATGCTGGAGCAGATGAACGCGCTTGCCAATCTTGGCCTGCTTAGCCGCTTTGTTGGCATGCTTACGGATTCCCGTAGTTTCCTTTCCTTTCCGCGGCACGAATACTTCCGCAGAATTCTGTGCAACATGATCGGGGAATGGGTCGTTGAAGGCGAAGTGCCTCATGATCTAGAGCTTCTTGGCGGCATGGTGGAAGATATTTGCTACCGCAATGCAAAAAATTATTTTGATTTCTAATTGTAGATAGATAATCATAGGTAGATCCGGCTTTTAGAAACCCGGCATATATCGCTGGATGCTTATATACTGATACATTTGAAAAAGGCAGCCTTTAAGTCATCCGACCTAAAGGTTGCCTTTTTAACAGCTATACTAAACCGATCTCATCGCCCTCGCTTGGGATATCGTGGTCACCGGGATAGCCTCGCTCTAACCCTGCATGAAGCTCTCGGTTCTCATAATTGAATGCGCTTAGAGCTCGTTGATCTTCGCGTAACGGCTCGCTCTTATCCAGCACCTCCGCGATAAAGACGGACCCGTATGGCCCCTCTGGAAACTCCTCCGGGATCAAGCCGTTACGTTGGGATTCAACCGTTGCAAGGTCGGTCGTTAGTTGTTTTTTCTCGGAGCGGAACGGAAACATTCGGAAACCTCCCATGGGTGATGTGGATTTCCCGTTATCCTGTCCGTAATTTCCGAATTCTAATCGGTAAAGTTAACAGCGCCAAGGACTAGCGTTAGAAATTGGGCCAGTTCCAAAGCTTCTTCCTCGTTGATCCGAAACACCGACTCCAGTACGCCTTCCTCTTCGAGATCGTCAGGACCAAGAACGGCGCTGCGGCCGAACATCATATCGGTTACAATCTTCTTGCCGTAAAATCGGTTTGTCGATAAGATCGCAAGGTCAAATCGTTTCAGGCTAGGCGTCACGAAAGTGACGAAACGGGTCGTAGTTTGTTCGGTCGAATCCGATAAAAAATCGAAATCCTTCATATTCATTCGAATAAGTCCTCCTTGATGTCGCTGCTATCCCCATTATAAATGATCGATGAGGTATTGCCTAACCTGGATAATTTTGATAATCTGAAGCTGTTCATGTTTGCAGGAGTGAGGAAGCACCTCACCGCCGATCGGCGGGAGGTGCTTTTTTTTGCGCGTTTCCTAGGCCGGCATTGCTGCTTGAACGCCATAAACCGCCGCATCGTGCGGCCTAGGAGGAATCGGAATGCAGGTCGTGTTTTTGAACCAATTCGCGCGGGCGACAGGCCCAACAGAGGAAAGGGCGCAAGTATTCATCGGAGAGCTCCAAGGAATCTGGAGCGCAGGCTGGCGAGCGATCGAGATCGAGTCGTCGGAGGTTGAGGAATTATGGTATGAAGGAATGAGCTGGGAGGAGCTGTTAGCCGCGTTTCGCCACGGGGTTGCAAGTAAATTGAAGATAGGCTTTAGGCCGTTGCTGGATGGAATGCTGGAGGATACGCCATTCTGGGAACGGAGTCCGGCGCTACCCCAGCTCCTTCAATGTTATGCGGATTCTCAAGACGCCGAGGAAACAGCGGCAGGGCTGCGCAAGTGGAGAAGGGCCAAGTCGTTAGAAGAGAAGAAGTCGGCGTACCTTATCGCGACGAATAGGGAGCTACAGATGCTGGCGGTCTATTTACCGCAAACGTTGGAGGAGCTGGGACAAATACCGGGCTTCGGTAAAGTCAAAACCGAAAGATATGGCGCCGAGATCGTCGAGCTGCTGAAGGGGATCGAAAGAAACCATGCGTATCCGTTGCAAGAGTGGGTTTCCTTGGCCGTCAGCGAGGCGCAGCTATCCACGTGGATGTTCCAGATGAAGGAAGAGAAATACGGCAAAGCCTTGTCTGCAGTGAAGGAGAAGCGGTCCTTGCTGAACGGAATCCGGGAAGGCCGGACGCTGGTTCAGCTGGAAGGGGAATTGAACTGTTCTAGACGCAAGCTGCTGGAAAGAATCGAACGGTTGGATGAGGAAGGTTACGACGTTCTCCCCGTCGTCGATATGGAATTGCTGGAGTTGCCGCCGGAAGAATCCCTTCAGATTAAGGCGGCTATTGAACAATTGGGAGATCGCTATTTGAAACCGTTGCTGCAACAAGTTTATGGCGAGAGTAGCGGCTCGAATGAAGAGGAAGTTGAGAGGCAGTACGAGAAATTGCGAATGATGCGGATTCGGCACCGTAGAGTTAAACAAAGCGCGGTCTAACAACTAACCTGGTAAACATAAAAGGGGTGTATTTTCGGGGAGGGAATAATAGCCGCCCTCCCGAGAAAATACACCCCTCTATACACGCGATCACAACCAATCTTTCTTGCGGAAGAAGTAAAACATGCCAATGCCGATAACAGCCATACAGCCGATCAATACAACCGAACCGAAGCTGTAATGCATGCCTGGAATATAATCGAAATTCATTCCGTAAATTCCTGTAATGAACGTTAAGGGCATGAAGATCGTAGTAAGTGCCGTAAATACGCGCATGATTTCGTTCGCGCGATTGGCAAGGCTGGACTGATAGGCTTCTCGTAAGTTGCCCATGAGATCCCGGTACGTTTCGAACGTTTCATAAATTTTGACCGCATTCTCGTGAATGTCGCCGAAATATTTCTGAAGCTCATTATCGATCAGCCGCAAATCTTTTTTGTTCAAAGTCGCAATCAGCTCGCGTTGTGGACCCAGCACTTTTTTGAGCCATAAAATTTCGCTTCGAAGTCCGATGATCTCGGTCAGATGCGATTTTTTCGTATGCATGAGGATATCCTCCTCAAGACTTTCGATCCGAGCTTCGATTCGGTCGCCGACCGAAATATAATTGTCTACGACGATATCGACAAGGTGGTAGAGGAAACGATCGGAGGAGTCAACCTCTTGCTCCCACAAGATCGGTTTAACGCTGCGAAGCTCATTAATCCTTTGGCGGGTCACCGTAATTAAATAATGTCGCCCAAGGAAAATGTTCAAGGCGCGCAGGAAAATTTCCTCATCATCGAAGCGGATGCTATTGATAACTAGAAAGTATTGGTTCTCATAAATTTCCAATTTAGGCCGCTGTTCTTCTTCCGTTAAACAGTCTTCCACGGCGAGGTCGTGAAGGCCGAATAGAGGTTGAAGGACGATAAGGTCGTCAACGTCCGCGTCAATCCAGTAGAAGCCGTTGCTCGGTGGGATCAGCGTATCGTTGATGCTTTCGATTGGGGTAAAAATGCCATTATTAACAAGTCTTATTTTCATGGGATTCGCTCCTTTGCATGTCCGTTCAGGTTCATGCAGGACGCTCTCCACTGTAAGAGAAATCTTAGCCGAGGAAGCCGGACAAAGAAAGAGCTCCCGATGCGGAATACCATCCTGCGTTAATTAAGCGATTGCCGTTGGGCCTGGGTGTATCGCCTTCCATGTCCGACTCCCCCCTTTATGGTCATAAAATGATGTCGATTGTTCGTTATTGACGTGTTAAGTATAATCCTCACCCCCCGAACCTTTCAAGGAGAAAATAACTTGATGCCGCATGGGGGGAAGCCATCTTGACTGACCCCCGAATTTCGGGTACATTAAGGATAGTTTTCCCGACAACCGAATAGATTTTGCCATCTTATCAAGAGCAGGCGGAGGGACTAGCCCTATGAAGCCCGGCAACCGACGTAGTTATTAGACGCACGGTGCTAAATCTTGCGGAAACGTTATCGTTTCTGACAGATGAGAGGGGCGCGCGTACGAACTGCTACACGACCCTATCTCATTTGGGGTCGTTTTTTTATTTGCATAAATTGTTGCCTACAGGAGGAATGAACATGCCGATCAAAGTACCGGACAATCTGCCCGCTAAGGAAGTACTGGCTGGAGAGAACATTTTCGTAATGGATGAAAGCGTCGCATACCACCAGGATATTCGCCCTCTGCGGATTGCGATCTTAAATTTAATGCCGACGAAGGAAACGACGGAAACTCAGCTCCTTCGCCTGATCGGCAATACTCCGCTTCAATTGGAGGCGGTATTGCTGCATCCGAAGACACATCTTTCCAAGAACACTTCCGCCGAGCATTTGGAGAGTTTCTATAAAACGTTCGACGATATTAAAGACGAGCAATACGATGGATTTATTATTACCGGAGCTCCCGTCGAGCATCTTCCCTTCGAAGATGTGAACTACTGGGACGAATTGAAGGAAATCATGGATTGGACCGTCAGCAACGTCACCTCGACTTTGCACATTTGTTGGGGAGCGCAAGCGGGATTGTATCACCATTTCGGAGTGCCCAAATATCCATTGGCGGAGAAAATGTTCGGCGTATATCCTCATGGAATATCCAAGCCTAACGTTCAACTGCTAAGGGGATTCGACGAGATGTTTTACGTGCCGCAATCCCGCCATACAGAGGTGCTTAGATCGGATATCGAGAAGGTTGAGGGCTTGGAAATCTGGTCGGAGTCCGAGGATTCCGGTGTATATATCGCGGCTTCAACCGATGGAAAGCAAATATTCGTCACCGGTCACTCCGAATACGATCCCCAATCGTTGAAGTGGGAATACGACCGCGATAAGGCGAAAGGGCTGCGAATAGACGTACCCAAAAATTATTTCCCGAACGACGATCCCGCGAAATTCCCGGTTTCGACGTGGCGGGCGCATGCTAATCTGCTGTTCTCCAACTGGTTAAATTATTACGTCTACCAAGCAACTCCTTTTGAACTTGGCAAAGCGAATACCAATCGTTAGGGAGGAAATTTTACACAATGAATATTGAAAGCCGTTTAGCCCAAATCGGTTCCATCAATGATCCGCAAACCGGAGCGGTCAGCTTTCCGATCTATCAGTCGACTGCCTTCCGCCATCCTCGTCTAGGTCAAAGTACCGGATTCGATTATTCGCGATCCAAGAGTCCGACAAGAGCGGTCTTGGAAGCCGCCGCTGCCGATCTGGAGAGCGGTGATGCAGGGTTCGCAACAAGCTCGGGGATGGCTGCACTGCAAGTCATTTTCGCCTTGTTCAGCCAGGGGGACCACCTTCTCGTTTCGTTGGACTTATATGGCGGTACATACCGTCTATTAGAGCAAGTCATGTCCCGTTTTGGCGTGACGGCTTCTTATATCGATACGAACGACCTTGACGCATTGGAGTCGCACAGAAAGCCGAATACGAAAGCTATTCTGATTGAAACGCCGACGAATCCGCTCATGATGGTAACGGATATTGCAAAAGTAGCCCAATGGGCGAAACAAAAAGGCTTGTTGACGATCGTCGATAACACGCTGTTAACGCCTTTCTTCCAACGTCCGATCGAGTTGGGCGCGGATATCGTCATCCACAGCGCGACGAAATATTTGGGCGGCCATAACGATGTGCTTGCAGGGCTTATCGTGACGAAAGGCGAGAAGCTGTCCGCAGATGTCGCTTTCCTGCACAATTCAATCGGCGCCGTGCTTGGACCGCAAGATTCGTGGCTGTTGATGAGAGGGATGAAAACATTGGCGCTTCGTATGGAACGCCATCAATACAACGCAACGCGACTTGCCGCGTGGCTCAAAATCCATCCTTCCGTAGATGAAGTTTATTACCCCGCGTTACCTCACCATCCGGGGCATGATATACAGAACTCGCAATCCTCGGGTAACACGGGAATTTTCTCGTTCAAGATGAAGGATGCCCGGACGATTGAGCCGATCCTTCGTCATATTAAGCTGATCGCGTTCGCGGAAAGCTTGGGCGGAGCGGAATCGTTGATGACTTATCCTGCGGTACAGACTCATGCAGACATTCCAGAAGAAATTCGCCGTGCGATCGGGGTTGACGATCGATTACTGCGTTTCTCCGTGGGGATCGAGCATGTCGACGATATTATGAACGACCTTAAGCAAGCGATCGAAGCGGCAGAGAGAGAAATCGACGGGTAAACCAGACCGGAGGGAAAAGCAGCGATGAAATACGATTTCGACAAGAGAATCGATCGAACAGGTACGGCTTCGTACAAATGGGATCAATCCGAAAAACTGTTCGGTCGAGCGGACATATTGCCGTTGTGGGTTGCGGATATGGATTTCGAAGCGCCCAAGGAAGTCGTAGAAGCGATAACGCGCAGAGCCGAGCATGGGATTTATGGTTACTCGGTACGAACGCATTCGTTCTACGACGCAATCGTCGGTTGGCTGGCGAAGCGGCATGGATGGACGATCAAGCAGGATTGGATTAGTTCCAGCCCAGGCGTAGTGCCCGCTCTGAGCCTTATGGTACTAGCGTTCACGGAGCCGGGAGACGGCATAATATTGCAATCGCCGGTGTATTATCCTTTCTATGATGTCATCAAAATGAATGGCCGTACCGTGGTCGACAACGCTCTGATTTTGAAGGATGGCCAGTATACGATCGATTTCGAGCTATTGGAACAGCAAGCGAGCGCGGGTGCGAAAATGTTGCTATTGTGCTCTCCGCATAATCCAGGCGGTAGAGTCTGGAAGAAGGAAGAACTCGAACGCATCGGTGACATTTGCTCGAAATACAATGTGCTCGTTGTCGCGGACGAAATTCATCACGATCTTGTCTTTTCAGGGTACAAGCATATTCCGTATGCTTCGCTGTCGGAGACGCTCGCGAATCACTCCGTCACCTGTATTGCACCGAGCAAAACCTTCAACCTTGCGGGGTTGCAAGCGGCTTCCGTCATTATTCCGAACGAGGAAATACGGCGCAAATACAATGCATTGCTTAAAACATTATCTATCCATATGGAGAGCTACTTCGGCTTAACGGCAATCGAGAGCAGCTATACGCACGGTGAAGAATGGTTAGACCAACTGCTCGAGTATTTGGAAGGCAACCTTAAAGCGCTTGTAGAATTTGCGGAGAAGCGCTTGCCGCAGGTCAAGGTAATTAAACCGGAAGGCACTTACTTGGCGTGGGTGGATTGCACGGCTATTTCCGAGAAACCGCAGGAGCTGAAGGAACTCATGTTCAATAAGGCGGGTGTCGCGTTCTCCGAGGGTTCCGTATTCGGTAAGCAAGGTGCCGGATATTTAAGAATTAATCTCGCTTGTCCTCGTTCTTTGCTTGTAGAGGCTTTGGAAAAATTCGAAGCTGCGGTAAATTCCGAATCTTAGACAGAATAAGACAAATAAAGACAAAAATCCGCAAGAATATTCAGAATTCTTGCGGATTTTTGGTAAAATTGTCTATTCTGGTAATCGGAAACATGCTACAATAATTCCAACTCAACCCTAGACAAGGATGATAGGACGTGAATTTCCGAACGTTGGTCGACCGATTTACGCTAATCAGCAAGATGATGCTCCCGGATCGCTCCCTGAAATATTTCCCTCCCGACTTCACGATGCGACGTCCAATCGTTTCTTTGTTGGACAAGCGCATGAAGCAAAGGAAGGAATGTTACCTGATCTTGTTTCGTTTGGAATTCTCCCAATTGCAGCAGGAAGTCCCGGAAGAAGTCTGGAGTGGGCTGCAGGAGTGCGGTCGCAGGCATTTGCGTTTGTCCGTTATGATCACGTTCGGTGAGAATAAAGTCATTGCGATCGATCAGTTCGATAAAATGGATTTCGTGCTACTGCTAGAAGGGCGTAAACGCTCGGAGAAGGAACAGGAACGGTTAGTTCCTATAGAACTTAAGGCGAGTTTGGATAAGATTCGCAACGAGCTCGAGATAGGGCTAGCCGGCAACCAGCCGGACTGGAGAAATAGCATGCGGGTAGTGACGGCATCCGTACCGATTCATTCGGATAACCCTCATCTTAGGACGGAACGTTTGCTATTCGAGAGTTATCAATCCGCGTTAGCGCTCGCAACCGGAGTTCTCACGCCTCAGATGGAAAATTTACGCAGGCAAATGGAGCAAGTGATTAATGAAGGATCGATCTCCGTTTTGGCGCAACCGATCATGAATTTAACGAGCGGCGACGTACATGGCTGGGAAATTTTAACCAGGGGACCCGTGGGTAGCGTCTTGCATTTGCCCGACGAATTGTTTCAATTCGCCGCGCAAACGCGCTTGTTAAGCCGATTAGAGTTTCTCGTCGTTAAGAGAGCGCTAGAGGAAATCTCGGATAGAAATATTAAGGAGCCCGTATTTCTTAACGTAACGGCCATAACCTTATCTCACCCCTTGTTTTTATCCCATGTGTTGCAGTGCTTGAAGCAGCATCCTTCGCTCAGTCCGCAGCAAGTTTATTTTGAAATTACGGAACGCCATCAGATCACGAATTTAGATGCGATGCTCGATATTTTGCGTACCTACCGCTTACAAGGTTTCCGCTTCGCCGTAGACGATGCGGGTTCCGGATATTCCAGCTTACAATGGATCGGGGAGCTTGTCCCTGAACTGATTAAGATTGATCGATCGGTCATCCGCCACGTGGATCGGATCGCAATCAAGGAATCTCTGCTTCGCGCGATCGTAACAGCGGCCCGAGAGATTAAATGCGAAATCGTAGCCGAAGGCGTTGAGAGCGAAGAAGAAGCGGATATGCTCTTCAAGCTTGACGTCGACATGGGGCAAGGTTTTTATTTTGCAAGGCCCAATGTACTGCTGCACGAACACGAGAGGGACATGTTTAAGGAAACTAAAGTCCGAATTCAACATCGCCGTGGTATGGTCGCCTCTTAGGTGACTACCACGGTGTTTTTATGTTAGGATGGGATAAGCGATCAAAAGTACTCTAGTCCCGTAAGAAGGAGGGTCCGAACAATGAATCCAGTGGACCGGATTTTGGATGGTGCATTGCAAGGAAAACGACTGCAGCTTGAAGATATCGTAACTCTATACGAGAGCGATGAGATAGAGAAGATGGGGCATGTGGCGAACCAGCTCATGTTAAGGAAACATCCCGAGCCCATTACGACGTTCGTTGTTGGACGGAATGTAAATTATACGAACGTGTGTGACGTGTATTGCAGATTTTGTGCTTTTTACCGCGCGCCAGGCTCTAAGGAAGGCTATGTACTGCCGGATGAAATCATCTTGCAGAAAATTCAGGAAACGATGGATGTTGGCGGTACTGAAATCCTCATGCAAGGCGGAACGAATCCGGATCTGCCTTTTAGTTATTATTTGGATTTACTTCGCAAAATCAAGCAGCAATTTCCCGAGATTACGATGCACTCTTTCTCGCCGGCCGAGATTCGCAAGATGCAGGTTGTCGCCGGCAATATTCCAATCGAAGACGTCGTGCGCCAGCTTCATGAAGCAGGGCTTGATTCGTTGCCCGGCGGCGGCGCGGAAATTTTGGATGATCGGACCCGTAAAAAAATTAGCCGGTTGAAAGGATCTTGGCAAGATTGGATGGAAGTGATGACAACGGCGCACAAGATCGGAATGAATACGACAGCAACGATGGTTATCGGCTTTGGCGAGTCGATGGAAGAGAGAGCGTTGCATCTGTTGCGCGTTCGCGAAGCTCAAGATGAATGCTTGAACAATAACTATCCGTCCAAAGGATTCTTGGCATTCATTCCGTGGACATTCCAACCGGAGAACACGAACATGAAGCGGGAGAAAGCGACTCCCCAAGAATATTTGAAAACATTGGCGATCAGCCGGATCGCCCTTGATAATATCGATAATTTCCAATCTTCATGGGTTACGATGGGACCTGAAGTCGGCAAGTTATCGCTCTCTTACGGTTGTAACGATTTCGGCAGCACAATGATCGAGGAGAACGTCGTTTCGGCGGCGGGAACCACTCACAAGGTTAACATCGAACTTATTCTTAAGCTCATTCGCGAATGCGGCAAAATTCCCGTGCAGCGCGATACGAAATATAATACGATCAAGGTATACCACGAGAACGATACCGTTGCGAGAGATTACATCATGCAAAATTAATGGAATGCCAGACAAAAAAAGCTCCGTCTCAAACTTGAGACGGAGCTTTTTGTCGGTTGTTTCACACCTCTGCGAGACGAGGAGAGGCGACTACGGTTCTGTTTTTGCCGGAATGCTTCGCTTCGTATAGCGCTGAATCCGCTCTTAGAAAGAGTTCTTCTTTGCCCATTCCGGGGGAATAGGGGTTGAGTCCGATGCTGACGGTCACATTCAGCCCATTAAGGGCATCGTGATGGGTGGAGGCGATGGAGCTGCGAATATCCTCTACCAAGTCGTGCACCTCTTGAAAGCTTTTTTCGGTAAACAGAATAACGAATTCCTCGCCGCCGTACCGAGCGACGAAATCGTTGCTACCTGTTTTCGACCGGGCGATGGAAGCGACTTTCTGGAGCACTTCGTCTCCCGCTTTATGGCCGTAAGTGTCGTTGACTTTCTTGAAGTTATCGATGTCCAGTATGGCAAGGTGCAGAGACAGCCCGCCATTGTCGGCTTGTTCTACAAGATGATCCTTATATTCATGATAAGCCATATGGTTGTATGTGTCGGTAAGTGCGTCGGTTTTGGCAAGCTTGTCCATAAGGATGGTACGAACGAGCAACTCCTGATTGGATTCGTACGATGTGCGCAAGTGCATGAACGCTTCTCGTCCACGCGCCAATACTCCGAAAGCAATACCGCTATAGATGAACAATATTCCAGCCATCGCAATGGCTCCAATGGATGAGATGCTCTCATGAATATCTGGATCTAGAAGATACAAAGAGAAGAAGGCAATTCCCGTATTTATAATGGCGTACAGCAGCTTCTTATATTGGAAATAAAAAATACTGATCATGATGGGGAAAAACAGAAAGAAAAGGAGATACTCCAAAGAGGAATGAATGCTTGTAATCGTAACGGTGATTAAAGTAGCGGATGTAATCAGCACATAATCATGATGTTTCTTCAGTAACCGCACACTGGACTCCGCAAGGATAACAATCACGATCAAAATGAGGGTAGGCTTGACAATGTAAAGCCTGACGAACTCTTCTGTCGGAACTTTAGTGATTTGTAAGAACATGCACTCCAATGCGACGGATAGCACCAATACACACCAGAAGCTTGTAAGAAGTAAACGATTCCAACGTTCTTGATTAATTCCCAAAGAAGGAAAAGACAACATAAGGACTTCCTTTCACGATCAAACTCCATAAAATATACCATAACTAACAACCCATCGTATATCCCTTTTTGGGCCACCATATAGTAAGTATCAAGCTTGGATGTTGGAGGTGTGGAATTGAAGAGGGTACAATTCGTTGTGGAGCACGGAACCGATCAGCCTTCAATGGAGCGGCTTGCGGGCATGCTGAACCGAACTTTAGTGGGGACGGAAAACCCGGTGGATAGCGTTGAGTGGGAGTTGTCCCGGGAAGACGGGATGATCCGCTGCCAATTCCCTATAGGTCCCGCACCGGAAAATAAGAAGAGCTACTGCGACAGAGTGGGGCGAGTGCTGGCGGAATACACATTATCGGACCAGGAGCCTGCGTTGCTTCGCGATTTGTTCCAAATTCGCTTTGGATTCAAGGATGAAGTGGAGATGGATGCTCTGATCGCGGAAGCCGTTTCTTTAATGGACGGCGAACCGGACATCGAGGAAGCGTGGATGGGACGTGGCAGAGAACGTCGCCTACAGAAGCTGGCTACTCGGTTCTCCCATTACTTAGAAGAACATGAACGACTTCATTTGGATGGATTTCTGCGCTTCAGATTAGGGGACTATCGCGCGGAAGTGCAGGAAGCGGCTGAAACGGCAATCGAAGAGAGAATGATGGAGAGGCAGTATCAGGAATTCATGACTTTGCTTAAGTCGATGGTCGAGTGGCAAGAGACGCGAACGTCCACCGTGCATGTTTTGCATTCGGGAGGGCACGCGTTTCGATTGCTGGACGAGGAAATGCGTCCTCTTGAGCAAGACGCCGTCGAAGAGATGTCGGGTTCCTCCAGCCTTAAATTTCAGGAGGTACAAGAAGAGCAGGAAGAAGAAAGCCGGGTTGTGAGCCGTCTGCTGGCCGCTTCTCCCCGTCAACTGTACATCCATACTCCCGAACCGGAATCTCAGGTCATCCGAACCATTATAGGCATATTCGGCGATAGGGCTGCATTATACCCGGATTTGCCGGCTCATTAAGATCGTGTAAGCCCGAGAATAAGCTGTGGCGATCTTGACTTGTGTTGTATAAAATAGTTATAATATTCGATAGCAATCCACATTCAGAAGCGATGAAAAAGACAGCGACGCCCGAACTGGACGGATCAGAGAGAGGAACCTAGGCTGCAAGTTCCTTCCGATACCAACTGGCGTTGACCCCTTTCGAGCTGCGAGGATGAATTCGCGATCACCAATGATGGCGTTAGTATTCTTCGTCGGGTCATGACCGTTATATCATGCCAGAGGACCGGTAATACATTTGTCGGTTAATGGAGGGTGGAACCACGGGCCGCATACAGAGCACCCGTCCCTTTCGGGACGAGGTGTTTTTTTGTTTCCCATAAACCTAATGAGGAGGTACTGGAAATGTCAGTTCAAGTGAAATTACCGGATGGCGCGGTTCGGACTTATGATGCCGGAGTAACGATCGAAGATGTTGCGTTCTCGATCAGCCCGGGACTTAAGAAAGTAGCTGTCGTTGGCAAAGTAGATGGTAAGGTGGTGGATTTGAATACACCTATCATGAACGATGTGGCGTTGGAGATCGTAACTCTCGACAATGCCGACGGGTTAGAGGTTATGCGACATAGTACCGCTCACTTATTAGCGCAAGCGATTAAGCGCGTATATGGAACGGACAATGTAAAGCTTGGGATCGGGCCGGTTATCGAAGACGGCTTTTATTACGACATCGATATGGAACAGTCCATTACCCCGGAAGATTTGGCGGTTATCGAGAAAGAAATGGACAAAATCGTTAAGGAGAACCTTCCGATCGTCAGACGGGAAGTTAGCCGTGAAGAGGCTCTGCGCATATTCGAAGAGATCGCCGATCCGCTTAAGCTTGAGTTGATTCGCGACTTACCTGAGGGCGTCGCCATCACGATCTATGATCAAGGGGAGTTTTTCGATCTCTGCCGCGGTCCGCACTTGCCATCGACCGGCCGGATTAAATCCTTCAAGCTGCTTAGCGTAGCTGGCGCTTACTGGCGCGGAGACAGCAAGAACAAAATGCTGCAGCGGATTTACGGCACTGCGTTCGCGAAGAAAGCTGAGCTGGACGAACATCTTCATTTCTTGGAAGAAGCTAAGAAACGCGACCACCGTAAGCTTGGGCGCGATTTGAAGATGTTTACGTTCTCCCGAGAAGTAGGCCAAGGGTTACCGCTATGGCTTCCGTACGGCGCGAAGCTGCGTCAAACTCTGGAACGTTATATCGTCGATCTTGAGGAAAGACTCGGTTATACTCACGTATACACCCCTGTGCTCGCTAATGTTGAGCTATATAAAACTTCCGGGCATTGGGAGCATTACCAAGAAGACATGTTCCCTAAGATGATCTTGGACAATGAAGAATTAGTGCTTCGTCCGATGAACTGCCCGCATCACATGATGGTATACAAAAGCGACATGCGCAGTTATCGGGATCTTCCTGTTCGCATCGCCGAGTTAGGAACCATGCACCGCTATGAAATGTCCGGAGCTCTAACTGGATTGCATCGCGTTCGCGCAATGACGTTAAACGATGCCCATATTTTCTGCCGTCTCGATCAGATTAAGGAAGAGTTCACTCGCGTCGTCAATCTGATTCGCCAAGTGTACGAGGATTTCGGCATTAAGGAATACCGCTTCCGTCTTTCTTATCGGGATCCTAAGGATACCGAGAAATACTGGCCGGACGATGAAATGTGGGAAACTTCGCAGCGGATGCTGCGCGAGGTCGTAGAAGAGCTCGATTTGCCGTTCTTCGAAGCGGAAGGCGAAGCGGCGTTCTACGGGCCGAAGCTGGACGTGCAAATTAAGACGGCGTTAGGAAAAGAAGAAACGCTATCGACAGCGCAGCTTGATGTGTTGTTGCCGGAACGTTTCCAATTGGAATACGTCGGCGACGATGGCAAAAAACATCGCCCGGTCGTTATTCACCGGGGAATTATAAGCACGATGGAACGTATGACCGCGTTCTTGTTGGAAAATTTCGCGGGCGCATTGCCGCTATGGCTGACCCCGGTACAAGCGAAGCTTATTCCGGTTAACCCGATTTACGAGCCATATGTTAAAGAAGTAGCTGAGAAGCTTCAACGGGCCGGCGTTCGCGTAGAGTCGGATATGCGTAATGAAAAGCTGGGATACAAAATTCGCGAAGCTCAACTGGAGAAAATTCCTTACATGCTCGTCATTGGCGAGAATGAGTCCTTAAACGGAACCGTTTCGGTTCGTCGCCGTGGCGAAGGGGATTTAGGAACTCAAGCTATCGATGAATTCGTGGCGCGCATAACGGGCGAAATCGCATCGAAACGAATCGACTAAGTTGTAATTGATTGGGCCTATGTGTAGATCTGAACGGATCTGCTCATAGGCTTTTTATATGAAATGAAATAAATAATGAGATGGTGTCGTTTATTTCCTATTAAATGGTAATTATTCTCTTTTTATCGAGTTTGTGATAGAATGATAATACTTCAAATATGCATCCGTTTAGGAGTGGCTGGATACATGAACTTCCTTCGTGATTCTCATTTTCCGGAAGCGTTCTGGTCAGAAGATGAAGTATTGTGCGAGCTGTATTCTCAGATGTTGAAAGTCGTACGACACAAGCTGTGGCACAAGAACGATGCAGGTGACGTTGTCCAAGAAGCTTGGGTGCGTATCCTTGAGAAACAATCCACGTTGCGCCACAAAGATAAACTCATCCCTTGGGCTAAGGCGATTGCCTATAACCTGGCTTCGAATGCAAATCGGGCAAGGCGCCATGAGCTTATCTACGATCATTCGGAGCATGAGCTCGCAGATACGAAGTCTGTCTTTGATCCGGTGTCGATGATGGAGCTTTCCGATTTATTGGGACAGTTGGATCCGGTTACAAGAACTCTGCTTCTGTATAAGTTTTATTATGGGTTGAAGGATGCCGAGATTGCCACGGCTTTGCAATTGCCGGTCGGTACGGTGAAAGCCAGAATTCATAGAGGCAAAGCGAGATTGAAGACGCAAGTAGAAAACGAAGATCGACATACATAATCCAAATCCTCTCTGCCCATGCTATTCGTGGAGGTGAGGAAGACAATGGCAAAGAACAAAAAGCAAAAACTTGGTCAAAACGATGCCTACCAAGCGGAGTTTGCGTCGGAATCGAATGTGAGCAACAACACACAGAATAAAGCTGCTCAGAAAAAATCAAATTCGTCCGATCGCTAGAGCCATAGCGAAAATGCGTTAGATTCATGTTATGTTTCTGTGAAGAAAAACCAATCAAATGACATTTTTTGTGGAAAGGGACCTCGCGGTCCCTTTCTTTTTGTCGATTTTCGGTATATAATGTTAGAAAAACTAACGCGGTTTTAAGAGCGGCGTGCGGAGTGATGAGAGATGGCGCAATGGCAACGGTGGATTAAGAGTTATGGCAAGGAATCGAACAAGATCCGAATTTCTCGTCCGAATCAGACAAACGTTGCCTCGCATGCGGAGGATTCGTCCGACGGAGCGAAGCCGGAAGCGCTCCGCAAAATGATAGAGGAAGCGGTCGTGATCTCAGATCGCCTTCAAGCGGCGGTGTCCGAAGTGGATTCAAGCATGAGTCAGTTGGATGCGATCGCCGACCGAACCGCAGAGCAAGAGGACAAGCTTCGCGTGAATAGCAAAACGGCTATGATTCGATTGGAAGAGGCGTTCTCGTCCTTGCAAGAAGTGTCCGCCGCTTCTCAGGAAATTCGCGGTGTGACGGAGGAGTTGAGCGCGCAAAGCCGGAAAACCAAAGACGTAGTCGTGGAAGTATGCCGTTCTCTTAATCATACGGATGAAGTGATGAACGACTTGTCTAAAAATCACGGAACGATGGAAGAACGCGTGAGCGCGCTGATTGCCCAAGCTTCTAAAATTGGGGAAATCAACGAGCTGATTCAAGAGATCGTGACCCAAACCTCGTTACTGGCGCTGAATGCGGCGATCGAAGCTGCCCATGCGGGAGAAAACGGCCGAGGTTTCTCGATCGTGGCTCAGGAAATCAGGAAACTAGCGGATCAAAGCGGACAAGCTGTTAAGAAGTCTACGGGTATCGTTCAGAATATAGAAGCCGGCATTCGCCAAGTCGTAAGCTCGGTTGAGCGCGAAAAACAATCCGTCAGTCTCGGATTGACGGAAATGAACAAAACGCGCGAGAAAATGGACGTCATCTTTAACTCTTTCTTGAATGTAGATGGGCATGTCGGTAAAACGTTGCAGTTCGCGGTGGAACAAGCCGATCGGACGTCTGCAACAAACTCGCTGCTGGAGGATGTTGTGGAATCGGTAGGTTTGACTATGAGCAGCGTCGATGACACGTTGGCTTTGAATAAGCGCCAGAGAACGGAGATCCATAATCTTGGACGGGTCTCGGAAGATCTTAAAGAATCGGCCGATGAATTAATCGCCGCCGTCCAACAAGCCGGAGGACGGGTTTGGGAGGGGGCGGTTGCAGCGGATACCGCGCGTTGGACGGATGTGCTGCGAATTTTGGCTAATGATCCAGAGCTGGCGAGCATGGCGGAAGAGAGTCACCGCGAGGTGCTGGGCAGTTGGTTGGAGCGCACGGTTGGGATGGAAGCAATCTGGTCTAATCGAAGCGACGGATCGTTCGTATACTCAGAGCCCGAGGCGGGTTTATTAAACGCCAGGGGCCGCGAATGGTGGAAGAAAGCGATGGATGGGGAAACATTCGTATCCGAGGTTTATATTTCGGCGATTACCAAAAAGCCGTGCCTAACGGTTTCGATGCCGCTTAAGAGGATGGATGGGATTGCTTATGGAGTTGTCGGTATCGACATTGTAGTTTCCTGACAAATAAATGGCTATAAGCGGTTCTCAAAAAGCTAAAAATCCAGTATGATATAGTTAATGTTATGAAAGTTAACGAGAACTAGGTAGGTGATCTGTCATGGTGGAGCCGACGATGTCAACTCCTGCTCGATCTGCGCCTCGCCGCAAAACGGCAGAGGTTCATTCCTTGCTGGAGGCATTGATTAGCAAGCGCGAGCAGGAAATATTTGAAATCGAACAGATGGTCGAACGATACGAGCGGAGAATGAGGCTGGAAGAGCAGGCGTACCGATCGATGTCAACGCTTCGCCGTATGCTATCCGGCAAGAAACCTGACCATCATCTGGCGCTCGAATATATTCATTATGTCAAGAAACCAATGGAGAGAGTTCGTTTGCTCCGTCTTGAAGTGGCGAATTATGAAGAAATGCTCTTGGGGAAAGTTCCTGCCGATTTATCTGATCTAATGCCTTGAGCGGTTGATGGGAATGACAAAAGGAAGGTTAAGCAGCGGCTGCTGCTTAACCTTCCTTTTTCTTTCGTTAACCAATTCGACTAAACGTTACCCTTCTCATGGCCGGCGAAGCTGTTCGACATCCAAGAAATCATGATCTTGGCTATAAGCGGGTACGCCATGGATGCTTACATCAAGTCCGATTAGTTCCTCATCTCGCGATACGCGTACTGGCTTGAATAGTTGGATAAGCTTAAGCGCGATCCACGTTAAACCGAACCCCCAGATGGCAACCGTGATTAAACCTAACGCCTGAATCCCGAGCAAATTCCATCCGCCGCCATAAAATAAGCCGGAGTGGGCGGCGGTTCCCGGCATCGCGAATAGCCCTACGGCAAGCGTGCCTATGCTTCCGCTAATCCCGTGTACCGCGAAAGCGCCGACCGGATCATCCACTTTACGTTTTTCGAGCCATTCGCTCCCTAGAACCATGGCGATACCCGAAACCGCTCCGATGAGAATAGCTACAGCATCCGAAACGAAAGCGCAGCCTGCCGTTATACCGACCAAACCCGCTAATGCTCCATTAATGACCATTGGGGGATCTGCTTTACGATAGCGCAGCATCGTAAATAGAATGCAAGTGGCGCAACCGGCTGCGGACGCCAACATCGTGGTTACCGCGATATGGCCGATGCTCTCGTTCGTCGCGCTTAGCGTGCTTCCGGAATTAAATCCGAACCACCCGAACCAGAGAATAAAAGCGCCAACGGATGCCAAGGGCAAATTAGAGGGGGGAACGATATTGATTTTGCCGTCAGCGCCGAATCTTCCGATTCTTGGCCCAATGAAGATGGCGGCTGCTAACGCTGCGAAACCTCCAAGCGCATGAATGGCTGCCGAACCGGCGAAATCGATCATACCCAATTTGGCTAACCATCCGTTGCTTGACCAAATCCAATGGCCTGATATCGGGTATATGAGTCCAGTCATAATAATCGTATAAATAATGTATGCGCGGAAATGAATTCGCTCGGCGACAGCGCCGGATACGATTGAGATGACGGCGATAACGAAGGCGCATTGGAACAACCAAAAGGTGTCATGGGAAATATTCAACGTGAGATGTGTTAGGTCGCCTCCCATGAAGAAGCCGGAAAGTCCGATCCATCCGCCTGCGTCTTTCCCGTGCATGAAGGCAAACCCGATCGCGTAGAACACGATAGCGCCGAAAGCGATATCTACGAATACCTTCATGATGATGCTAACAGCATTTTTTTGGCGTACGAAGCCGGCTTCCAGGAGGGCGAAACCGCCTTCCATCAACAGAATCATCGCCGCGGTCAAGACGACCCAAATGGTATCTAGGCCTCTCGATAGTTGATCTATCTCCATTGCTTCAACTCCTAATAGCTTTATGAATATCTGACATGACAAGTTGAAATTCGAACTCATTATATAGTGGTGAGTTACCTAAGTCAACGAATAATGTGATATTAAGTGACATATTAGAGAGTTGGATTCGGGTGTCTCCGTCTGCAGACCGATATAAACTTACAACCCGCGCCGCTATTGTAGCATGTGCTTGTTTCGGTATACTGAATATAGAAATCTTGATTTGCAACTATTGGAGGACAGGGCTATGCAATCATCGACAGCTCATAGGTTATTATGGGGGATCGTTATTGTGACGATCGGAGTTGTTTTTCTGCTAAATCAGCTCGGATTTGTTTCGTTGGATATCCGCTACATCATATCTACTTATTGGCCGGCGTTATTAATTGTGTTCGGCTTGCAAGGGTTGTTGCTGCAGCATCGCGGCGGTTTTCTCTGGAACTCGATAACCGTCCTTATCGGCTGTTACTTTCTGGGGAGGAACCTAGGTTGGCTCCATTGGGGATTTTCCGATTTTATTCGGATTCTTGCGCCGATCGCGATTATTTTATTCGGTATCAGCTTGATTTTCAAAGGCGACCGATCTTCGCGATCCAAGCATCAAGACAAGGGTGAGCGTTGGAATTCCTTTGATCCGCCGATTCCGCCAATGCCTCCGGGCCCGCCTCCCGCGCCGCAAGAGTTGGATAATTTCGAAAACCGCGACCCCATCGATCTATCGAAGAAATCACATGGCGGTGAGGATTCCAGGCGCGATTCTTACCAACAATCGAATCATAACGGATCCGAATTCGATTCCCGTCATCATACTCGGCATTATGGCTGGAAACAAAAGCAGGAGTTCAAGGATTGGTGGAAAAATTACGAAGGACACGGTTCCTGCAAAGATAGTCACAGCCGCTTTATTGGGGATGCCCATTTCGGTACGGATTACTGGGAGCTACGTCCGATGAATATTTCTCACTTCATCGGGGATACGACGCTGGATTTAACGAAAGCGCAAATCTCGATGGGCGAAACGCGAGTGTACGTTTCTTCCTTTATAGGGGACGTTAAAGTATTCGTTCCTAACGACCTTACCGTAGGGTTAAAAGTCATTTCGAGTTGCTTGATCGGGGATGTGAAGGTGCTTGATCAGAAACGAGGCGGCTTGCTTAATCAAATGTCCGTGGAAACGCCTAATTATACCGACTGCGATAAACGTATCGTTCTCATCGTAAACAGTTTTATCGGTGATGTTCGCGTGACGAAGGTAGGCTAAAGCGATGGTTAAACGAGTCAGGACAAGCAAATGGATGAATTCCCTTTTCTCAGGTCTATTGACCATGGTCTTGATGACAGTGTTGTATTTCGGGATTGTTATCTATACGGATCGTGTGCCGAGCTATGAAACCTGGCTAACCTGGTCCGGCGTTCTAGCGATCGTGCAGATCGTCGTGACCTATCGCACGGGAAGAAGAACGCAGCATAAGATAGACCAGTTGCAACTGGCGATGAAGCAGGTGACGGCCGGTAGCTGGAATACGAGATTACCCGAGGTCGATGGAGATGCTTTCTCGGGTGTTTACCGTGAAATGAACGGATTGATCCAACAATTGGAAGGGCGTCTGAAGCTTCTCCAGCAGCTGGGGGAACGAGAGGTTATGGAAGGCATACCCGCTCAAGAAGCGGCGGTGTTGGAGGAGCGGAAACGGCTAGCGCGAGACTTGCACGACACGGTTAGCCAGCAATTGTTCGCGCTTCATATGTCGGCTTCTTCTTTGCCCAAGCTGCTTGAGAAGGATAGGGAGCACGCGCAGAAAGTCATGGAACAACTGATCGCGATGTCTTCCTCCGCGCAGCGCCAAATGAGAGGATTAATTGCGCAATTACGGCCGATGGAGTTGCAGGGAAGGACGCTTGAGGAAGCTTTGGGACGTTGGTTTCCGGACTACTGCAGGCAAAATGGAGTTCAAGGAACGATGGAAATTCAAGTACATACACGCATCTCGGATGCTAAGGAACACCAATTGTTTCTCATTATCCAAGAAGCGATGGCAAACGTAGTTAAACATGCGGAAGCGCAAAGCGTGAGGCTGTTCCTTGGAGAAACCGACCATCAAATTTCTTTATCTATTGAAGATGACGGTTCCGGCTTCAGGAATGATCAGGTTAGATCGGGTGCGTACGGGTTGTCTACTATGCGCGAACGCGCCCAGAAGCTTGGCGGGGAAGCGGAAATCGTGACAAAACCGGGCTCGGGTACGCGCGTGAGGGTATGGTTCCCGAAATTTGAATAGGAGCGGATGAAGATGACGGAGGCAACAAACTCCCCATGGAAAGTACTCATCGTGGATGACCACGAGATGGTACGGATGGGATTGCGAACGTATTTGATGCTGGATTCCAGGTTCGAAGTGATCGGGGAAGCAAGCGGCGGTAAGGACGCGATAGATAAGCTTGAGCGCGGAGAGTACCAAGATCAATTGCCGCAAATCGTGCTGATGGATTTAATGATGCCGGATATGGACGGGGTTCAAACGACTCGCGCCTTAATTAATCGCTATCCAGAGTTAAGAATCATCATCTTGACTAGTTTCTTGGAGGACGAGAAGGTCGTTGAAGCCATAGAAGCGGGAGCCGTCAGTTACGTACTGAAAACCGTATCGGCCGAAGAGTTAATCTATGCGATGCAGGGGGCTATTAAGAATATGCCCGTGATGAGCTCGGATGTTTCTCAAGCTTTAACCCGCGGTCTCCGCAAACGCTCGGCTAGCCATGAGGTCGAAGGGTTGACGGAAAGGGAGCGCGAGGTGCTGCTCTTGATAGCGGAAGGACGGAATAATAAAGATATTAGCGATGAGCTGCATATTAGCATCAAAACCGTAAAAACGCATGTCAGCAACCTTCTGATGAAATGCGAATTGGAAGATCGAACGCAGCTTGCCATATATGCACATCGTAAAGGATGGGTTAAAGAAGGATAACGGACAAGAAATGGGATACTCTATTAAGAAAATAAAGGGGGTTTCCCAGTGTATACCCTTTCTTCATCCTTAACTTCGCAGGTGCAGGACTATGCGGTATCGAGAAATGCGCTCTTGAAGCACGGATTCAGCTTAGGCGGCAATTGGGAATACGATCATGGTTCCTTTGATTGTGTTCTAGATGACGCTAACAAAGTATGGCTGCGATTGCCTTTCGAGGTCACGTCCGGTAACTTGGATAGCGAAGCGGAAGAGGCAAGTACGGAAATTCGGTTTGGACAGCCTTACGTTCTCAAGCACGTCTATAATGAAGGGTTAGATCGGGAAGCTCAACCAAGAGCGCTGGGGGCGCTTATGGATCAGTTCTCCGATCCGGTGGATGCGGATGCCGATATCGAGTCGAACTGGATCGAGCGAGCCAAAAGGAAACTGCAAGAGGTGGAAGCTTTATATCCGGCATGAAATTTGAACGGCACGTCATGTGCCGTTTCTTTATTTGTACATGAACATCGTTTTTTTTATGGGCTTTTACTTAGTCTTCATTTGCGTTTAAGATAGTTTTAAGGAAACGCGTTTAATATAGGATTATGAAGATGAGATCGGCGCTAGCGGAATGCAGCGCGAGGAGGCAAAACGAAATGGACGATCAGTACAAAAAACCAGAAGATCAAGGATTCACTTACGATCCCGAGAAGAGAGACGATCCTTACGCGGATGTTCGCAGGGAGTCCGAGCCTTATACGTTTGGACCTTTCGGACCTAATCAAGCATATAGCACGAATGAGATTCAGCCCTCGGAACAGTCAAATACGGTGGATGTCACTCCGACAGCGACCAAAGAATATCGCCCGTTTACAGTATCAGGCGGACCGGCGCGTAATGATTGGGGGGGCAAACCTCCAAGACGCACTTCGTTCCGCGCGATGTTCGCTTCGTTCTTAGTAGGGGTTGTCGCGGTCGGGGCATTGATGTACACATCCGATCGGCAAAATTGGTTCACCTCCGACTTGCTTGGAGGAACTTCGCAAACGCAGAATGCCGCGGTCAGCGCTAAGCCTGTAAGCAATTCCGTGGGTAACTCCGAAGATGTCGTCCGACCGAATAATATCGCCAAAATTTTTCAGCAATCCTCCCCGGCTGTCGTTAAGATCGAGACTTATGCGGCCGCTCAGCAAAATAACGGCGGCGGTATGCTGAATGACGATTTCTTCCGCCAGTTTTTCGGAGATGATTTCGGAGGCGGCAACAATGGCGGGGACAGCAGTAAACAAGGCGAACTGCAACCTAGCGGAATGGGGTCGGGATTTATTTTCGACTCGACGGGTTATATTTTAACTAATCAGCACGTAATTGCCGACGCTAGCGAGATTAAAGTTACCATTGAGGGGCATGAGAAACCTTACACGGCTAAACTTCTCGGTTCCAGTTACGATTTGGACTTGGCTGTGCTGAAAATCGAGGGCAATGGCTTCCCGACGTTGAAGCTAGGCGATTCCAGCAGCTTGAACATGGGAGATTGGGTAGTGGCGATCGGGAATCCTTATGGATTCGAGCACACGATCACGGTCGGCGTTCTGAGCTCCAATGAACGGCAAATCAGCATTCCGGATAGTAAGGGCACTAGGAACTACCAACATCTTCTGCAAACCGATGCATCGATTAACCCGGGCAATTCCGGCGGTCCGCTGCTTAACTTGCAAGGCGAAGTCATCGGAATTAATACAGCGGTAAGCTCGCAAGCGCAAGGGATCGGGTTTGCCATCCCGACCAGCACGATTACGGAAGTGCTCGACAATCTGAAGAGCAATACGAAGATTCCGCAGAAGCCGGTACCTTTCATCGGAGCGACTCTTATGGATATGTCGGAAGATATCGCTCAACGGTTGGGTATCGATAAGAGCGTGACGGGATCTTTCGTCAGGGAAGTCATGTTCAACACTCCTGCATATAAGGCTGACTTACGTCAATACGACGTGATCACCGGCATGGATGGGCAGACGTTCAAGACAAAAGAAAATTTGATCGCGGCCATTCAGAAAAAATCGGTCGGAGACAAAGTGAAGTTGGATGTTCTCCGCGGAGATAAGAAAATCGAAATCACGGTCGAAATCGGCAATAAAAATGAATTCAATACCCAAGAATAAGGCTGAAAAGCTATAGTGATCATATGACCATGAAGAGCGGGAAACCGGTAAGAGGTTGTCCCGCTCTTGTTTGTTAGAGGAGGACGAGCCCCCATGAGACCCCATATCGCAGTCATAGACGACGATGAGAAAATTACGGCCCTGCTGCGGCGCAGCTTAGCGTTCGAGGGATATGAGATTTCGACGGCTCCCGATGGCGCGGAAGGCTTAAGGCTGTTAAGCCAGCGTCAGGTCGATCTCGTAATCTTGGATGTGATGATGCCGAGGATGGACGGCTGGGAAGTGTGCAGAAGGTTGAGGGAAGCGGGAATCGAATCTCCGATTCTGCTGCTTACGGCTAAAGACGAAGTTACGGATCGGGTTAAAGGGCTCGACTTGGGAGCGGATGATTATTTGGTGAAGCCGTTTGCTCTCGAGGAGCTCATGGCACGTGTGCGCGCGCTCCTTCGGAGGCGGCCGGAAAAGTCGGATGAGAACGGATATTTTCGCTACGAGGATCTGCTCCTTGATGTCGACGGCAGAGAGACGCTTCGAGGAGATCGGAGAATCGAGCTGACGGCCAAAGAATTCGACTTGCTGCATCTGTTCATGCAAAATCCGAAAAGAGTATTATCCAGGGATCTCATAATGGAACGAATCTGGGGCTACGATTACAGCGGGGAATCCAACGTTCTCGAGGTCTATGTGGCTATGCTAAGGCAGAAGCTGGAAGAAGACGGGGAGAAGAGGCTGATTCAGACCGTGAGAGGCGCCGGATACGTCCTGAAGGGAGAAAACTAAGCATGTCCATCCGGCTTCGGTTGACTTTATGGTATTCGGGCTTGCTTGCGGTAGCGCTGGTGGCGTTCGGGGTCATTATTTATAGCATCGTTCAGACGAACACGATGTCCGATTTGAAGGATAACATGAAACGGATCGCTGCGAATACCGACGTTACTATAACGTCAAATATCAATCTTCGCGGAATTGTTCCGCGCGGAATCGATTACAATAGCATATATATCCAATTAGTCAACTACACTCAGACTGTCGTGGGAACGGTTGATCAGAAGACGGATAATATGTTTGCCAGCCAGAGGAGAGATGAGCTTACTTTTCCTTTTCCTAGGCAGGACGAGGCAAGTCAGGATTACCGGTTCATATCCAGGGAAGTAAATGGCGCTCCTTTCCTCATCCTCGAGAAATCATTGAAATACGATAACAATATCGTAGGTTTACTGCAAGTCGGGGCTTTTACGGGACGGGAACAACAGTTTCTTGCGCAACTCAGAAATATTTTATGGGCTTCGGGAGTCGTAGGGGTAATAGCGGCCTTTTTCCTTGGAATGTTCTTGTCCCGCAAAGCGTTAATGCCGATAAACCGTGTGACGGAGGCGGCGGAGAGAATCCAGAGCGGATCGCAGCTAGGCTTGAGAATTCCGAGGGAAACGCCGAACGACGAGATCGGGCGCTTAACGGATACTTTAAATGGGATGTTATCCGGCCTTGAGCGGGCGTACAAAAATTTGGAGGACTCCAATACCGCGCAGAGAAGGTTCGTTTCCGACGCCTCGCATGAACTGCGTACTCCGCTAACGACGATTCGAGGCAACGTGGATCTGTTGGAGAAAATATGGGCTAATGACATGCAAGGTCAGAATGGTCATCTATCAACCGACGGACTCGAACGGCTCAACGAACAATTCGCGCTCTCTACGGATGATAAACAAACGATGTCCTTGGAATCGATTCGGGATATTGCCGACGAAGCTCGCCGGATGAGTGGGCTGGTCAATGATTTGTTGTCATTAGCTAGAGCGGATGCTGGCTATGTCATGGAGATGGAGAACGTCGTCTTGCGGCCGTTGGCGGAGGAAGCTTCCCGTCGTGCCGCGTTTCTTCCGCGGAAAGCGGAATGGGCGGTCGGACCTTTGGAAGCGCTGGACGGGGTAGAAGTTCGGGGCAATCGTGATTACTTGCTCCAATTGTTGTTTATTCTCATCGAGAACGGCTTTAAATATACACCTTCGGGAACCGTTCGATTGTATGCAACGCAAACCGACGGATTCGTGGGTTTATCGGTAGAGGACACCGGGATTGGCATTCATGCCGAAGAAGTGCCGCATATCTTTGATCGCTTCTACCGAGTAGACGTGTCCCGCGGCGAAACGTCGGGAACGGGGCTCGGACTGTCTATCGCGAAGTGGATAGCCGATATGCATCATGCCAAGTTCGAGGTGAGAACGAAGTATGGGGAAGGTACCGTATTTACGCTATGGATGCCAATTGCTGCAATTAAGGAGAAGCGAATAGAAGAATAATCGCTAGAAGGCGACTGCACGGATTTCATTGCGAATCCATCAGTCGCCTTCGTCTAGTTTCGTCGCCTTTTCCCGGTACCGCTAATAAGCTATAATAGTAAGAGAGTCGCTACGTCCATCGAACTCCTAGGCGGGAAATCCGCATAATGGGCGAGAAAGCAGGCGTTAATCATGGAAGTCGTGAAAATCTCCCCAAGAGGTTATTGTTATGGCGTTGTGGATGCGATGGTTCTCGCGCTGCAAACAGCGCGTAACTTGGATCTGCCAAGGCCGATCTATATATTGGGAATGATAGTTCATAATAGCCACGTCACGGAAGCGTTCAAAGAGGAAGGAATTATTACGCTAGACGGGAACGATCGGTTGGAAATATTGGAGCAAATCGAGCAAGGCACCGTCATTTTTACGGCACACGGAGTTTCGCCTGAGGTTCGCAGAAGAGCTAAGGAGAAAGGGTTGACCTTAGTAGATGCCACATGCCCCGACGTAACCAAAACCCATGATCTGATCCGGGAGAAGGTTGGAGATGGGTACGAAGTTATATATATCGGCAAGAAGAACCATCCGGAGCCGGAAGGGGCAATCGGTATTGCTCCCGGTCACGTACATCTTATCGAACGTGAAGAAGATATCCAGAAATTAACGCTCCATACGGAACGGATTATTATAACTAACCAGACGACGATGTCCCAGTGGGATATTAAGCATCTTATGGCACTGCTGCTTGCGGCTTTTCCTACAGCGGAAATTCATAACGAAATTTGTTTGGCTACGCAGGTACGTCAAGAAGCGGTGGCTGATCAAGCCGGGGAAGCCCAGCTGTGCATCGTGGTCGGTGATCCGCGCAGCAACAACTCTAATCGGTTGGCGCAAGTCTCGCAAGAAATCGCCGGCGTTCCAGCTTACCGCGTCGCTGACGTATCCGAAATTAAGCAAGAGTGGCTGCAAGGGCTTGAACGAGTGGCCGTAACTTCCGGAGCTTCGACCCCGACCGCATTGACCAAAGAGGTCATCGCCTATTTGGAGCAATTCGATTCCGCGGATTCGAGTACTTGGCCGATCGAACGCACCGTCAATCCGAATAAGTTGTTGCCGAATGTGAAGATAAGAGCAGTGGGAGTCAGCAACTAAAGCGATAATTCGAAAAGTTAGGTTTAGGTTTTCCACACTGCTTGCGTTTTCCGATGGAGGGAATCACCATGCATCGAATTCAAAAAATACGGCGTTGGCTTAAATATAAATATATGATGTTGATCCGGGCAAAAGGCGGAGCTTCCATTGTCGCGATGGGTTTCGCGATCGGGCTGGCTATCGAGATGTTTACTTTGCCTACATTTGGTTTTGCATTCGTGCTTATTTTTCCGCTGTGCTATTTGCTAAGAGGGAATTTGCCGGCCGCATTAATCGGCTTCGTCGTCGGGAAAGTGATATACATTCCGATGATGTATCCGAACTCCAAAGTAGGGGGATGGATTCTACCGAAGCATCTGAGCTTCCACCTCCCGGTCGTTCCGGAATGGTTCAACCACCTCTTGCTCACGAACTTGAAGCTTATCGTCGGCGGGATGGTGGACGGGGCCATCTTGGGAATGATCTGTTACTATCCGATTAAATCCAGCATCAACGCTTATAAAGCCAAACGTAGGGATAAGCGCAAGTTGAGAAAAGCAGTTGATACGGGAAACAAAACAGCCATTGAATAATTGTAAGTAATAGGTAGAATCGTAAAGACCATCTCATGCGGATGGTCTTTTTCTGTTGTTCAGTTATTTGAAAGTTTGTTAAATTTATTTTTAACAAAATGGAAAATAGTATTCGAAATTCTTGTTGTTTAGTTAACGTAATATCATCCCTGCGTTAAATGAACGTCGTGAGTGTTAAATAACGTGTGCAATCAGGTAAACAGGCTTATTTTTCCATCGGAAAAGGCTGTTGGGGCGGTGTTTACAGCCCATAGGTTGTCCATTATTCTGAGTTTGAACCAATGTGTGTTTTCAAGTGAACATTTTTTCTTCGTGCTCCTTTTAAGTTGAAAAATTGTTCGTGCGGAAATCGGTTTAATATTTGGAGGTGCGATTTGTGTATCGTTATGTAAACAAGAATAAAAGATGGTTGAGTCTTGCGATGGTCTTATTCATGCTTGTCACCATTGTTATGCCAAGCGGTTTCTTTAAGAAGGCCTACGCCGGAACGTCCGAAGTCGTGGCAGGATGGACTTTTTCATCCGCCACAGCCTTAACGGCAACAAGCGGAAACCTGAATAACGTTGGAACTAGCAGTTTTTCGGTGAGCGGGTCCCGTACACTTACTTTTGCAAGCGCCAACGCAACGATCTATACGAACGGTTGGAATACAGCCAACGGCTATTGGCAAATAAAGTTGAATACGCAAGAATATTCACAACTTAGCCTATCCTCTAAAAATTATGGTACGAGTACAGGTCCAAAGGACTTCAAAATACAATACAGTTTGGACGGTACTACTTTTACGGATGTGGATAATAGCGAATTTATACAAGACGCTAGCCTTGCGCAATCCGTAAATAATCTTCCATTGCCAACCGCGATAGATAATCAGCCTGACGTTTATATTAGATGGTTGAATTATACGACGGCTTCTATCGGAGGGGCGACAACAGCAACCGGTGGGAATAGCAGAATATCCGACATCTCGGTCACGGGTGTGAAAGATTCCGGGTCGAATTCCCAAACCAAAATACCCGCGGGAAATAAAATTCAGTATACGAGTGGGAAAGTAAGCGGTCTGGTCGGTTCGGTTGCCGCGAGCGTAGTCGTTGCGGTTTATGATAACGATCCTGCGATACCGGGAGCAAATAGTCTTGGGAACACGACAAGTCTCGACGGCTCCTTCGAGATAAACTATGCTCCGGTCGCATTGCCTTCCGTCTATGTCATGGCGACGGAGACCGGAAAGTTAAATAGCGATGCGGTGAGAATCGACCTGGCCGTTCCGAGCGCTCCGATTGCGGCTAATCAATTAAGCTACACTGTAGATTCCTCGGGGATAGGAACGCTCATGGGAACGGCAAACGTTAATGCACCCGTTCGAGTGTACCAAGATAATGGCATGACGCAACATTTGGGAGAGGGAGTTTCGAACGGTTCAGGCAATTTCTCGATCACGATCAATAGCCCTGCACCGGATTCCGTATATGTGACCCAGCAAACGAGCACCAACAATGGCCGTATGTTGGAAAGCTTACCGATACAAGCGGTTAAGCAATCGAGCGTTCCCATTATCGCCTTACGAGGAACGGATGCTAACGGAGTCCCTACTAAACTTAATCAAGTGTTCACGGTGGAGGGCGTCGTAACGTTCGAGAATGGGAAGTTGGGCTCGCAAAATAGCAACTTCTATATACAAGACGGTACTGCGGGCGTAAATATTTTCGGCAGTTTTGTTCATGGTTTAACGATCGAAAGAGGCGATAAGATTAAAGTTACGGGAAAGGTCATCCACTACAACGGTTTGATCGAGCTGGAGGCCACTTCCGTCGAACGAACGGGCGTTGGAAATCCATTGCCGCTTCCTAAAGAAGTCACGATCGCGGATCTAAACAGCTTCGCCACCGCGGAACCGTTGGATGGCATGCTGGTCACTCTAACGGGTAAAGTCACGAATATCCCATCCGCGACAGGGAATCAAAACGTCACGATTGTCGACCAATCGAATAAAACGATTATCCTGCGTGTCATGGAAGCAACCGGTATTGATCTCGCGAAGGATTTGGAAGTAAACAAAACCTATTCTTTCACGGGTGTTGTCGGACAATACGATGCTACTTCACCTTACACTTCAGGATATCAGTTATTTCCAAGAGACAAGAACGATATTGTGTCCGAACTTTCTTTAACCCATCAACAGCTTCAACAAGCCTATAAGGATACAAATATCGAGTTTACAGCCATAGCAAGCGGCGCGGCTTCCGTTACGCTGAACTATAAAGCATCGAGTGCTGTGGACTTTACGCAGATAAACATGGCAGCGTCGGATCAATCCCATTATTCCGTAACTGTACCGGCGGCTAGCGTTCCGGTAGGAGGTTTCGATTATTACATCGAAGCTATTGCCGGAAGCAAATCCCAAAAAGCGGGTCCGTTTCATGTCTCAGTCATAGAAGATACTGAGGGACCAACGTTTATAGTGGATCAGCCCGAGTCGAACGTAGAATCTCCCCGTCCTGTTATCATGATTTTAATCGATGATCCAAGCGGTATTGATGCTTCTTCCATACAAATGAAACTTAACGATGTCGATATTACTTCTTCGGCTAAATTTGCCGGCGGCATTCTGACCTATACGCCGGGTGCTGATCTTCCTCTAGGAGCTTATGTCGTAACAGTAACTGCAAAAGACAGTAGCGTTCATCAGAATGTTGGAACACTTACATGGACTTTTAATGTAGTGGAACGATTTGCGGGCGGAAACCATTACTATGGCACGACTCATAATCATACGAATATATCGCACGATGCGGCCGGCAGTCCGGAGGATGCTTTAAAGGCAGCAAAGTATTATGGCTATGATTGGTTTGCGTTCTCTGATCACTCTCATGATATCGATGCATGTCCTGCCTCGGGCTGCACGGATACCGTTGACCATAAGGGTATGCCTGAGAGGACGGGGGGCTCGGATTGGCAGCTTACGAAAAATCTTGCCGATCAATATACGAAAAACGGCAGTTTCGTTGTTTTCCCGGCATTCGAGATGACTTCGACCACTTGGGGACATTCCAACGTGTTCGGAACGTCTAATTTTATCGATCGTAAGCAAGACGGCGGTAAATACCAAACTTTGAAAAATTATTACGCATGGGTGCTGACTTACGATAACATCGTAGCCCAGTTCAACCATCCTGCCATGTCCGCTAACGCTTTCGATAATTTTATTCCCTTTGATAAGAACGTGAACAAGCTTTTCACCATGCTTGAAGTCGGGAATGGATCCGGCAAATATTCTTATGCGAATGCCGAAAACAAGTTTTTTGGCGCACTGGATTTGGGTTGGCATATCGCCCCGACATACGGCGAAGACAACCACGATGCAACTTGGGGGAAAACCAAACAACGTACGGTTATCGTCTCTAAGGACCTAACGCAAAATTCATTGCTTGAAGCGATGCGGAAGATGCATGTGTACATGACGGAAGATCCGAACGCCAAGCTGGACTTTTCGGCGAATGGATGGTATATGGGATCGACCGTAGATAGCAAAAATCTTAAGTTCAGCATTGATGTAAGCGATCCGGTTCTGGAAAATGCGTCAGATCCGAAATACAGCTATATAAAAACCGTTTCCAATGATAACATCTCGAAAATCGAGTTGCTTACGAACGGCGGAAGAGTAATCGATTCGTATACGCCAACATCGGATATCACGCATGCGAATTGGACTCCGCAGGTCAATGTCGTTGGAGGCCAGCAATGGTTCGTCGTTCGGGTTACGCAAAAAGACGGCGACAGAATTTATTCATCGCCGATCTGGTCGCCGTCCGAACCGGTTGCGATCAAAGTGAATGACGTTTCATCGGCTGACGGGGCTATCATCGGCGGATTGTCCGCTAACTTGCAAGCGGGAGTGACCAACCTTGGATCCGTAGACGTGAACAATATTACGGCCAGCTTTTATTATGACGAGGCGGATGCAGCCCACTTCATTGGAAGCACTAGTATTCCGTCTCTCTCGGTTAGCCAGTCTGCTACGGCTAAGGTTGTCTGGGCAAGCCCGGTCGTCGGCGAGCATAAGATCGTTGTCGTGTTGTCCTCAACGGACAAAGATTTAGGCGTGAATGAATATAAACAAGCCTTTACTATTAAAGCCCCTCTTGGAAAGACGATTCTGATCGATGCATCCAAGAAAAACGAGAACACGTCCAAAGACGCAGGTACTTATAAAGACAATTTGAAACTTCTTACGACCATGATGAGGCAAGAGGGATTTACCGTATCAGAGAACACGGCGCTAATCTCCGATAGCGTATTAAGCAATATAGCCGTGTTGTATATCTCGCATCCTTCGTCTGCTTACAGTGTCGATGAAATTAAGGCGATCAACAAATTCGTTGCTGACGGCGGATCCTTATTGTTGGCGGAGAAAAGCAATAATAGCGGATCGAACCAAAATATGAATGGAATATTATCGGGAATCGGGTCTAGCATCCTCATAAACAATGACGGGATATTCGACGAAACGACGTACGGGAATTTCTGGTCTACTCCTCTGACGTCGAACTATTCCGTAAGGGCACATCCGACACCGGTCAGTAATAACTTAACCGACTTTGTTCCGACAATTGAATATTACAGCGGAGCTAGCCTTGCCAAGAATAACGGCGCGGGAGGGAAAATCGCCCTTACCGATACAAGCTCCGTCACGATTCTTGTCAGAGGCAACGAATCGACTTTCCAGAATACTGGTTCCGTGAACGCGGACGCGTATTCTTATAATGTGCATACTTCCAAAGCGCCGGCCGGGCCTGCTTTGACAGGGGTTACCGGAGGGACTGTCATCCCCATGATCGCTTCCGAAACGATAGGAACCAAGGGTGGAAGGATCATCGTTTCGGGAATGAATATCTTTAACGACAAGCAAATGGACCAGGCGTTTAATCCGAAAGGCAACGTTCCTATTGCCTTGAATGCGATCAATTGGTTAGTTCATCTGGAACCGAAAGTCATTAAGATCGGCGAAGCGCGCAAGCTTCCGGAAGGTACGTCGGTCGTTATTCAAGGTAAAGTGACTACTGCGGCAGGCGTATTCTTCGATTCGGCCTATGTGCAGGATGAAACCGGAGGAATTATGGCCTTCAATGAGATTCCTGAAGGATCCTTAAACTACGGGGATACGGTACGTATTTATGGGCATATCAAGACATTCGAGAATAATAAGGAAATCGAGTTCGGCAATTTTGAGAATAGTATCGTGAAAATAAGCTCGGGAACACCGGTGGAGCCTGTAGTGGTAAGCACGGGCGATTCCATTACCGAAGCCTATCAAGGCCAGCTTGTCAAAGTGACGGGAACTGTCGTCGAGATTCCTGACGATTATTCGTACAAGATTAATGATGGTTCCGGCGAAGTGCTTGTATCTGTAGACGGATATATCGCGAATCAAAGCGGTCCTGTTCCGCAATTGCAAATCGGCGATACGTTGGAAGCTGTCGGCCTATCGGGTAAATTTGCCGAAGGCGACCGAATCCGCGTCCGGGATACGAAGGAAATGAAAAATATTAACAATCGAACGGCGGCTTCCGTTGCTGCGGGAATAGTCGCGATAACCGCGCCGTTGAAAGATGCAACTAGCTTAACGCTGCCCGCTGTGCCTTCGGGGTACACCCTAGCGATCAAGACCTCCAGCAACACGGCGGTAATAGCGACGAATGGCGTGATTACGCCGCCAAGCGCGGAGACGACGGTGACGCTCGTGCTCGAGATTACGAGAACATCCGACGGAACCAAGGCCGTTACGATTGGTATTCCAGTTCTTGTTCCAGCTAAAACGTCAACCGGTGATCCTACGGATACCGGCGGCAACAATAACGGCAACAATAACGGAAACGATAGCGGCAACACTCCAGGCAACGAGGCGGACAAACCGGGCATCGTGACGATTACGCCGGATAAAGTAGCGGACAACGGAAGCGGTACGCTGATCATTGCAATTCCAAACGATACGATAGAAATCAAATTGCCCGCGAACACTTCTGAATGGCTGTCTAACCATTCGTTTGAAGTGAGATCGGATCGCATGGTTCTCGAAATTCCGTCGGCTCTAATTAAACAACTGGAAAATCGGTTGACCGCGGATGAAATGAAAACGAGAACGATTTCCTTGAAAATGGGTCCGATCTCCGCCCGAGAGAGAGGGGAACTCATCGCTAAAGGGGAGAACTCGACGCAATCGAAAATCAAGGTTTCAGGTGATGTGTACGAGTTCAGCCTATCGGTTAGTTCCGCTAGCGGTAAGACTGTTCAGTTATCTCAGCTCGACCAACCGATTACGATCCGTCTGAAGGTGGATCCATCGATTAACCCGAAATTAGCCGGTATATTCTATATTTCCGACAGTGGAAAACTTGAATTTGTCGGAGGGGATTATATCAACGGCCAGATGGTGGCGCAGATCAGCCACTTCAGTAAATACGCCGTGCTCGAATTGACCAAATCTTTCCGCGATTTGTCGAGCAAGTATTGGGCATACAACGTCATCCAAGAGCTCGCGGTCAAACAGATCATTAATGGAACAACCGCGTCTACGTTCGAGCCTAATCGTTCGATTACGCGGGCGGAATTTACGGCGCTGCTGGTCAACGCATTAAAGCTTAATAAGGAAGGCACAATCGGATTCTCCGACGTGTCCGCCGACAAGTGGTATGCCAAGCCGATCTCTATGGCTTATCAAGCAGGCATCGTTAAAGGGAAGAGCCCTACGATATTCGATCCGAACGGATCGATTACGCGCGAGGAAATGGTTACGATGACGATAAAGGCTTACGAAGCGTTGAAGGGGAAGAAGCTTGGCGAATACTCCGGAACGCCTTTCGCGGATATGAACAGTGTATCTGCGTGGGCAGCCAGTTCGGTTAAAGCCGCTGCCGAATTGAAACTCATTCGCGGCCGAACACCGACCCAATTCATTCCGCACGGAATAACGTCCAGGGCCGAGGCGGCGCAAGTCATCTACAACTTAATCGGTAATCAATAGAAGATCAGGATTGCAATAGAGGGACGCCGTTCGCGAGAATGGCATCCCTCTCCCTCTCTTCTTACAAGACAAGCATGGAGGCCTATTCATGAATAACTCGAAATCTCACATTAGCCGAATCGTCGCAAGTCTAGTATTCGCATTGTTGTTAATGCTGTTAATGCCATCTAATCGCGTGGCTGAGGCTCATGCATACAGCGCAAGCTATACGACGCTTGAATTAACCCAATCGATAACGATGATGACTTTCGCAGTAGACGAATTGTCGGCGATCGAGCTTGCGGGAGGCGACTTGGATCGTAACGGGATGTATGATGAAGCGGAATTCGATGCGATCAAGGATCGGCTGGCGACCATATTTCAGGATCACTTAACGCTCGCAATAGGCGGGGAATCCCGTTCGTGGACGGAGCTACAGAGTCTGGTTCTCGAAAGGCGCGGGGGCGAATCGGAAGTCGTTCTGAAAGCTGTCTATCCACCGGTTGAAGATAATCTTTCGCTTTCCCTGATGGATACATTATATAAGAACGATAAGAAAACGAATTACGTGAATCTATTGACCGCTCATTATGGACCGCAGAAGAGCACTGCGGCTTTATCGGCGGATAATCGTACGTGGGCGATTGCGTTATCCGGCGAGGAATATTCCTCGTTGTACCCGGATTTGACGCAGCACTCGCTAACGGAGGGAGCAACTGACTCGGAAGAGTCGACGAAACGATCGGAGTCTTCCACTGGTGAGCATGCGACGCAAGTGACTTCCGGTTGGCTTTCATTTCTTAGATTAGGCATAAACCACATTCTGGGCGGGTACGATCATTTGCTTTTCCTATTTTCGTTATTAATCGCCAGGCAGACGTTCAAACAATATGCAGCGATGATTACCGCGTTCACCGTAGCGCATAGCGTAACGCTTTCTTTAACCGTTATAGGCTGGATCAATATTTCTCCGTCGATCGTAGAACCGCTTATCGCCCTAAGCATCTGTTTCGTCGCGGTTGATAATATGATACGGCGGAGCGTGAGCTATCGTTGGGTCCTTACCTTCTTGTTCGGACTTATACATGGCATGGGTTTTGCGGATATTTTGAAGGGAATGGAGCTGCCCAGAAGCGAGCTCGCAGTAGATCTAATCAGCTTTAATGTAGGAATCGAGCTGGTGCAGCTTATTATCGTCGCGGTGCTCGTTCCGTTGCTCTATCGTCTTCATCGATATAAGTATTCTAGGCAAGCGGTTATTGCAGGCTCGGGCGTAGCGCTTCTAATGGGGGCAATATGGCTCATCCAACGAGTGGGTAGCCTGTGACGGGAAGGGGATAGCCATGTCCAACGTAATGACGACCCGCGACAAACCTCGGAAATCCTATACGAACCTATTCGCAATTGTTTGTTTGGCCTTTATTGCTGCTATGTACATTTTATCCAACTACGCTCCTGGAACGATACTGGATAGTCCGAATTTGCTCATTTTCAAAACGGTTTTTGTTAGCATTGTACTGGAGACGATGCCTTTTCTATGGATCGGAGTATTCACGTCCGCGCTGTTGCATGTGTTCGTGTCCGATCGGCTGATGAAAAGGATGATTCCGAAAAACCCGATCTTAGGAATAATCGCCGCGAGCGTGCTAGGCATTATTTTTCCTCTGTGCGAATGCGGAATGGTTCCGGCTATTCGTAGGTTGATCAACAAAGGGATGCCGTTGTACGTTGCGATCACTTTTATTTTAGTAGGTCCGATTGTTAATCCTATCGTTTTCTGGTCTACGCTGACGGCATTTCGCGGGCGCCCAGAAATCGCATATGCACGAATGGGGTTGGCATTCGCCGTCGCACTCATAGTCGGCTTGATCATCTACCGATTCGTGCGCGCGAATCAGATGAGAGTCCAAGAACCGTCGCATTCCCACGAGCATGATCATCATCGGGACAATAAGCTTGTAACCGTTATGGGACATGCCATTAGCGAATTTTTCGACATGGGCAAGTTCATTATTTTCGGGGCATTCCTCGTAGGTTTGCTTCAAACATTCGTTTCTCAAGCCGATCTCGTTGCCTTGGGACAAGGTCAAGGCAGCGCGAATGCCCTTATGATGGGCTTGGGGTTTATATTGTCACTCTGTTCAACTTCGGATGCGTTCGTCGCGCAATCTTTCGTTACGACGTTTACCCCAGGTTCGCTTGTTGCATTTATGGTTTTCGGCCCGATGCTGAACCTTAAGGGAGTACTAATGATGTCGGCGGTATTCAGAACGAAGTTCGTCATCATGCTCAGCGCTTTCGTCATTGTTTTAGTCTATGTAGGGACTTTAGCGCTGGATTATACCTTTCTGAAATGAGGCGGGCTTAACGATGGGCAGAAGAAATTCCGAATGGCTTCATATTGCATTGAAGGCGGTTATTCTGACTGGATTTGCCGGCCTTATGATTTATTTATTGTTCTCGGGTGAAATGCTGCTGTACATTGCTCCCCATCTGATGATCTATGCTTGGGTGGCTGCTGCGTTCCTTGTCGTGGCGACGGGTTTTCAATATTATATCGGATTCGTTTCTATGAAACGAACGGTTGTTGAGTGCGAGTGCGGACACGATCACGATCACGATCAAAGCGCATTGCCGGGTTCGGGTTGGAGAAGTTCGTTGGTCTATTTTGTCTTTATCCTCCCTCTCTTGTTAGGAGCTTTCTTGCCGAATTCCGCGCTTGCGGGTTCACTGGCGCAGAATAAAGGGATGAACCTCGGAGGGGCGGTATATAGCGGCAAAGCTTCGCAAGGGGATTTGGTCGAAGTCGACGGAGATCAGGATCCGGCTCTGAAAGAACGATTCAAGACGACCGTGTACAACCGTGATTATGCGAAATTAGGCATGTTGTTATTCGAGCAGGAATCGATTGAAATGACGGACGAGTGGTTTATCGAGAAGCTGCAAGCGTTAAATACGTTCGCTAACAATTTTCAAGATAAGAAATTGACGATTACCGGATTCGTATACCGGGAAGAAGGGTTAACGGACGCTCAGTTCATTGTCGGCAGAATGGCCATGACCCATTGTATTGCGGATATTTCTCCCTATGGAATCATTGCCGAATCGCCGGACGCCCAGCAATATGCCGATGATTCTTGGATTACCGTTACAGGTACGATCGGGATTGCCGAATATCGCGGTCAGAAGGTCATCAAAATCAACATAGAAAGCGTAGCGCCAGCTTCGCCAGCGAAAATACCTTACGTCTATCCGGATTGGCATTTTGCAGATCGGCTTTAGCTTGATCGACTATATCGTATGAAGGGGTGTCGTTCCATGCTATTGAATATAAGTAGTCTCATCATGATTTTGCTTACCGGCGGGTATTCTTTATTCATGCTGGATAGGCGGAAAAATCTACTATCGGATAAGTCAGGCAAATTTTATGTGACGTTAGTCACGGTATTGGTTGGCGCGGCTCAGGGGATCTTATTGGTGCAAACCTTGGAATACAGTCAGCTTAAGGCCATTACGATAGCTATTCCCGTCGTTGCGGCGTTTGGGTATTTTGCGGGAAAAAGATTTGGCATTCTCTTCTCGGTGCATGCCATACTATCCGGGAGCGTAAGCGCCTTTGCCGGTATCGTATTTGGCGTAAGGTTTTTCTCGACCAGTGATGTCGTGTTCGCAACGGACATCGTCTATGTCGTCCTTGTCTTCTTGCTGTTGCGTTCGATCGAATGGCAGTCGAATGCCGATCGAATTAACAAAATACAGAGCAAAAAAAGCGCTTTTCAACATGGCACGAAGTTCATCATCCTCTATGGAGTTGGAACGGCGGCAATTGCGGGCGCGATCTTGTTATGGGGGAACTCGGTATCGGTCGGTCAGATTGGTCACCCTTTGACGCAGCAAGCCCACTACGATGAGGAAAATGATCTTCAAGTTGCGGTAATCGATATTAGCGCAGCGGGTTGTAGTCCTACCCTCACGGAGTTCGACGAAGGCGGCATGATAAAGGCGATCTTCCATGTCGCTTCCAATGCAAGCGATAATCTAATGCTCGTGTCTAGCGAATTAAATGTAGAGGCCTCGTTGAAACAGGGAGATAACGTCTTCTTGTTTAATGATCCGAAACCAGGAACTTATTCATTTAAGATAGGCGGAGAAAATACGGTGTGCACTTTCCATGTAGAATGAAACTCCAGTAAAAGCGGGGATTGAAATGCTCCACGAACAATGGGCTGCCAAGGCGGTTAGCAGGGTTGACAATGGACATTTTATCATCTATATTTACTTTAGTGCTTAAAAGCGTATAAGCGTTGAAGCGTATACGCGTTAAATCATTCAGGAGAGTGAATGTCATGATCGTAATTACTTCCCCTCAAATTGCCGACGAGCGCATTGCGGAAATCGTCCGTTATATTGAACAATCCGGTGTCCAGACGCATGTGTCGCGCGGAACGGACCGCACCGTCATCGGAATTATCGGTAAAGCTGAGCCTACGCTAGCCGAACATATTCGTTCGATGAAAGGCGTAGAGAACGTAATCAAGATTTCGAAATCGTATAAGCTCGCTAGCCGCGATTTCCATCCGGACGATACGATTATCGAAGTGAAAGGCGTTAAGATCGGCGGAGATAATCTGGTCGTCATGGGCGGACCATGCGCGGTAGAGACGCCAGAACAAATTGACGAGATCGCTCGGCTAGTGAAATCGGCCGGCGGACAGGTATTGCGTGGAGGAGCGTTCAAGCCGCGCACGGGTCCATATAGCTTCCAAGGGATCGGAGTGGAAGGGCTGAAGTGGATGAAGGAAGCGGGAGACAAATATGGCCTGCTTACGATAACCGAAGTCATGGCTCCGGAGTTCGTGGACGTATGCGCGGAATATGCGGACATCATGCAGGTGGGTACGCGTAACATGCAGAACTTCGATCTGCTTCGTAAGCTTGGCACGATCAAAAACCCGGTATTGCTCAAGCGCGGTTTCAGCGCGACGTACGATGAGTGGTTAAATGCGGCAGAGTACATTCTAGCCGGCGGTAATCCCAACGTAATGTTATGCGAACGTGGAATTCGTACGTTCGAAACGTACACGCGGAATACGTTCGATTTGACGGCCATTCCGGTTATCCAACAATTGTCGCATCTTCCGGTCATTGCGGATCCAAGCCATGCGACCGGGCGCCGCGAGCTGGTCGAGACGATGACCAAAGCTTCGTTGGCGGCTGGAGCGAACGGTCTTATTATCGAAATGCATACAGATCCGGATAACTCGGCGACCGGAGATGGCGTGCAATCTCTCTTCCCGGATCAATTCGCGAACTTGCTCAAGGAGTTGGAGCAGCTTGCGCCGCTTCTCGGCAAGAAATTCGATACGGAGAAAGCGCCTGCAGAAGCTTTCGCAACTTGGATTAAATAAACGATTCCTACCATCACATCGTATGCTGAACGGGTTTCCGTCGGCTGCGATGTGATTTTTTTGTTTCGTTCGGAATCTGGACGTTTTTTCCTTATAGAAGCATATAGAAGTACAATCGGCGATCCCGTTTGAATCTAGGATCTCTATAGAGGGGAATGAATAATCCATGTCAGGTTTTACAGGGGATTTAACGAAAGCGCATACAATTTTATAAGGGGATTATGCCCTGTCCGTACGGGATGGGAGATATTGCGAGGAAAAGATCAGGTAATATTTATGAAATTTTGTTGAAGTTGTGAGCAATGCTGACACAACCACAAAAAATACCTTACATAAGTATTGACGCTCAAATAGGAGAGTTTTATAATAACTTCATAAGTTCAGTGAAAACTTGAACAATAGATCGGTTTCACACACTTAATGTTCGGAAATGGGGAGGAAATTCAAAATGTCAGTACAACAAGTTTTGGATTTGATCAAGGAAAAAAACATCGAGTTCGTTGATTTCCGTTTTATCGACCTTGCAGGTCGCGCTCATCACATTACTTTGCCAGCTACCGAAGTCGATGCGGAAACGTTCGTTAACGGGGTAGCATTCGACGGTTCCTCCATCACGGGTTTCCGTGGTATCGAAGAATCCGATATGGTTATGATGCCAGACACGAATACAGCATATGTGGATCCTTTCACAGCGCATTCGACATTAATCATCGTTTCTAACATCCATACGCCTGATGGCGCACGTTACGAGCGTGATCCTCGCTCTATCGCGCACAAGGCTGAAGAATATTTGCAAACAACAGGAGTAGGTACGACTGCATTCTTCGCTCCTGAATCCGAATTTTTCATCTTTGACGACGTTCGCTACGAATCCACGATGAATTCTTCTTCCTTCTATGTAGATTCCGAAGAAGCGGCTTGGAACACGAACCGTAAAGAAGAAGGCGGAAACCTTGGTTTCAAAATCGGTGTTAAAGGCGGCTACGTTCCGGTTGCTCCTGTCGATTCCCAACAAGATATCCGTAGCGAAATGGTTCGCCAGATGCAAGAAGCAGGCCTTCGCATCGAGCGCCATCACCACGAGGTAGCTACTGCGGGCCAAGCGGAAATCAACTTCCGTTTCGATACGTTGACGACTACTGCTGATAACTTGATGAAATACAAATATATCGTGCATAACGTTGCTCGCCAATACGGCAAAGTTGCGACATTCATGCCAAAACCTCTGTTCGGCGATAATGGTAGCGGGATGCACGTTCACTCGTCCATTTTCAACGGCAGCGAGCCTTTGTTCTACGAAAAAGGCGCTTATGCTAACCTGAGCGAAATGGCGTTGCACTACATCGGCGGTATTCTCCACCATGCTCCTGCTTTGATCGCGATCACGAACCCGTCCACGAACTCGTTCAAACGTCTGGTTCCTGGTTACGAAGCACCGGTTAACTTGGTTTATTCCAAAGGCAACCGTTCCGCAGCGGTTCGTATCCCTGTTGCAGCGGTTACACCTAAAGGCTGCCGCATCGAGTTCCGTACGCCGGATTCCACGGCTAACCCATATCTTGCATTCGCAGCTATGCTGATGGCAGGTTTGGACGGAATCAAACGCAAAATAGATCCATCCGCTCTTGGTTATGGACCTTTCGACACGAACATCTACGAGCTTTCCGATGAGCAGAAGAAAGAAATTCGCAGCGTTCCGGGTACATTGGACGAAGCGCTTGACGCTCTGGAAGCTGATTGCGAGTTCTTGACTGAAGGCGGCGTATTCACGAAAGAGTTCATCGAGAACTATGTAAACGTGAAACGCGCGGAAGCAAAAGCAGTCGCGATCCGCATTCATCCGCATGAATACGGCCTCTACTTCGATTGCTAATCGATTGACGAAATCATCAACTACAAACAGCCTTTCATCCTTCTGGATGGAGGGCTGTTTTTTTGCGTTTATCAACGAAAGTCATTTGATAAGTATCATTTTTAGTTGATGAGGCAAATTTTAATAGCGCTTACAACCTTATAAAATAAGGGATATGAAGGATTGGCAGCAGGAGGGGTGGGTATGGCTCAGCTAACGCTGAACAAAGATGTCGTACGGAAAAAAAAGACGAAAAACACATTAGTCCGGTTCCTCAAGCAATGGGATATTCAACTGATGGTGATACCGGCGCTGCTCGTAATTTTCGTCTTCAGTTACATTCCGATGTACGGGGTTCTGACGGCATTTAAGAATTACAACATTATTAAAGGGTTTATGGATAGTCCTTGGGTTGGATTTAAGTATTTCGAGCAGTTCTTTCATAGTCCCGATTTCTCAAGGGTTATGCGCAACACGGTGATCGTGAGCCTGTTGAAGTTTTGTATCGGTTTTCCGGCTCCCATCTTGCTGGCGCTTATGTTGAACGAAGTGAAAAATATGTTTTTCAAAAGATTGGTCCAAACCGTCAGTTATCTTCCTTATTTCTTATCTTGGGTTATCGTTGCGGGCTTTTTTGGCTCGATGCTGGCTACGGATAATGGCAGTATTAATATTGCGCTCGAGAAGGCGAATCTGATCGAAGATCCGATCAACTTTCTCTCCATTCCGGAATATTTCTGGACAATCCTAATTACTGCGAACGTGTGGAAAGACATCGGTTTCGCCTCCATCGTCTACCTTGCGGCGATTGCCGGCGTTGATCCCCATATGTACGAAGCAGCCGAGATGGATGGAGCAAGCAAGTTTAAGCAGATGTTCCTGATCACATTACCTTCCATCATGCCGGTCGTTATCATTTTCATGATTTTGGCTATGGGAAATCTATTAAATGCAGGTTTCGAAGATATTTTGCTTCTGGGCGCCAATCCGCTATTGAGAGAAGTTACGGACGTATTGGATACGTACGTGTACCGAACGGGTATCCAGAACGGACGATACGCTTATGCGACGGCAATCGGATTATTCAAAGCCGTCATAAGCGTTGGAATGTTAATTATGGCTAACTACTTGGGTCGTCGATCGGGAAACAGCTTATGGTAAAGTGCCAAATTTGCGGAAGGAAGCGTGGACATCCATGAGAAGACTTGGTTTCGGCGATCGTACGATGATCATTACTATTTATATCCTGTTGATACTGCTAGCCTTCTCGACCTTCTATCCGTTCTGGAATGCGTTGGTTATCTCCTTCAATGAAGGGAAGGATACGGCGCTCGGGGGCGTAACCTTCTGGCCGAGAGCTTGGACGTGGGAAAATTATAGTACCGTGTTCAAAAATGACAAACTGGTCGGTGCGTTCACCGTCACGATATTACGTACGGTTGTCGGTACGATTACCTCGATTCTGGCCACTTCGATATTAGCCTACGGAATGACCAAGAGAGAGTTGATCGGACGCAAGTTTTATATGGTCGTCTGTATTATCACGATGTATTTCGGCGGCGGTTTGATTCCGACCTACTTGCTCATCCGCGGCATTGGATTAGACAACTCTTTCTGGGTGTACATTATTCCTTCGCTCATTAGCGTCTGGAATATGATCATATTTCGGACATTCTTCAACGGTTTGCCGGATGGCTTGCAAGAGTCGGCGAAGATCGACGGCTGCGGGAACTGGGGAACGTACTTCAGAATCGTACTTCCGCTTTCCGGTCCCGTCATCGCGACCTTGGCGCTTTTTACTGCGGTATACCATTGGAATGAATGGTTCTTGCCTAGTATCTATATTACGAACGAGAAGCTGATTCCCATTCAGACGCTTCTGCAGCAGGTTCTGAATACGAACGTCATCACGGCTAACACTTCGGCGCTCGATACGGCTTCCCAGGCGATTCTGGGACGGATGCAGAGCATTACGAGCAAATCGCTATCGATGGCCATTATGATGGTGGCTACGCTTCCGATCATCTGCGTCTATCCGTTCTTGCAAAGGTATTTCGTTAAAGGCGTGTTAGTCGGATCCTTGAAAGAGTAAGAGGATTGTCTCCCGAGTTTAGAGCAAATTGCTTTAAACATAGATTATATTTAATTAAGGAAGGGGCATTTAGAAAATGAGAAGCACGAAAAAAGCTTTACTCGTTTCAGTCGCAGTCCTAATGATCTTATCGCTTGTCCTGGCTGGTTGTTCCGGTAAAAACAACAACGGGGGTAAAGAAGGGGCGGCAGGCGGCAGCACTTCTTCCGCAAGCGGCGGCGACACTTCTCCAAGTGAAAGCGCGCCGGCGGCGGATATTTACGAAATCGGCAAAGAACCGCTTGAATTTAGCTTCTACGGCCATTATGACTGGTACTCGATGCCGCAGTGGGGAGAGGACGTTGCTTCCAAGTGGATCAAGGAAAACATGAAGGTTAACATCAAAGCCATTCAATCCGCGAATAATGCCAAGCAAAAACTAAACACGATGATGGCATCGAAAGATCTTCCGGACGTCATATGGGCGGATCGTCACTCCGCGGATATCAAGCTGTTGATCGAGTCGGATATGCTCGTTCCATTCGATGACTATATCGATAAGTATCCGAATTTGAAAAAATGGTTGAGCACGGAAGCGATTAACATGCTTCGCAGCGACGACGGCAAATTGTATCAGTTCCCGAACTGGTACACGAACCAACCGAACGGGAATGCGGGTTATGTCATTAATAAGAAAATTTACAAAGAACTCGGATCTCCTAAATTAGAAACGACGGACGACTTGTACGAATACCTGAAAGCCGTAAAAGCGAAATACAAAGACGTTGTACCGTTCGAGCCAGAGCTTGTTATCGACGGCCAAGGCTTGGATGTCCTGTACACGGCATTCGAAGAAAACGCTCTGAATCGTTGGGTAGGTAACCGCTCAATTCCTAAAGACGGGAAAATGACTTCGGTCTTCGCCGATCCAACATTCCGTGAGTCCATGCAGTATGCAGCCAAATTGTTCCGCGAGAAGTTAATGACGCAGGACGCTTTGACGCAAACGCGCGATCAAGTGAAAGAAAAAGTATTGAACGGCAAAGTGGCCGTATACGCTAGCTCAAGCCCTACCGATTTTGCGGCAGAAGGAGACGGCATTCTGTCTAAAACAGATCCGGAAGCCGGATACTTCGTGACTTGGCCAATCGCTAAGCCGGGATTAGACAAAAACAAAATTTTCCCGGGAACGTACAGCAAATTGGGATGGAACGTTAGCGTAATTACGAAGGCGGCCAAAAACCCTGAAGCAATCTTCGCTTTCCTTGACTGGTATACGGGGCCTGAAGGACAACGCATCTTGATGTGGGGACCGGAAGGCGGATATTGGAACGGGCTCGAGGAAGACGGAATTACTCCGATCTTCACGGAGAAATATACGTCCGACAAAGAAGGGCTTGCTAAGCTTCAAGCGGATTCCAACAATATTTTCTGGAACGGCAACACGGTATTCCTCGACACGACGAAAGCGAAATTCGAATCGACGTTGCCTATCGAACAGCAGAACTGGAATACGCATTACCAATACGAAGTCACTTGGAAAACGCAAGCCGATGCTACGGAATATTCCGTAAACATGCTTCCTTCCAAAGATAGCGATGCGGGTATCGCCACTCAAGCCGTCGAGGATATTTTCGATGAGTATAGAGCGAAAGCCTTGTACGCCAAGAACGATGAAGAAGTTCTCAAAATCCTAGACGAAGCGAACGAGAAAGCATTCGCGGTTGGCTACCAGAAGCAATTGGATTACCAAACGGAAGCTTGGCAGGCTAACGTGAAGAAAATGAACGGAAACTAAGAAAAGAGAGAGCATAGGCAAGGAGAGTAGGCTTCCATAGCTTACTCTCCTTGCCGATATTCATTTTGCAAGGAGTGAGTCAAGATGTATAAGGTGCTGCTTGCGGATGATGAGATATTGGACTTGGAAGGGATGCGCAAGTTCATTCCTTGGGGAGATTTGGGTTTGGAGGTTGTCGGAGCGGTTAACAATGGATTCGCCGCTTGCGAGGTTATAGAGACGGAGAAGATCGATATTCTCGTAACCGATATCCGAATGCCGAATATGTCCGGGCTGGAGCTGGCGCAGAAAGCGTTGGAGAAACAGAACAACCTGCGAATCATATTCGTTAGCGGGCATCAAGATTTTAATTACGTGAAGCAAGCGCTCTCGTTGAATGCGCACGGTTACGTACTGAAGCCGATGGATGACCGGGAACTTATTGATTCATTGAACAAGCTCCGGCAAGACCTGGATCAGAAGAAAAAGGAACGGAATACGGAAGAGGCTTACAAGCAGATGGTCCCCATCGTCAAAAACGAGTATTTAACTCAGCTTTTGGAGGGGCCAATGGAAAGTGCCTCTTCTGAACTGCTAGATAAAGAATATAGATTAGATCGTCTAGATTGGCCGGTGAGGGTAGCCCTTATAGAAATCGACGATTATTCCTGGAAGCTAAATCCGTATGAAGACGAGAAGCGCAAAAAAATGCTTAGCTGCTTCTACGAGGAACTATCAAAGTGTTTCAACAAGTATGGAATAACGCATGTATGCAGAATTTCGAAGCAACGAACCGCGCTATTGCTCGAAGAGAACGTTGATCTTCATACGATGGATGAGGTTCTCTCGCGGATCAAGGATGTATTTCCCTTTACGATAACGATCGGTTTGGGCGCAGCGGTAGCCAGCTTGACCGAGATCTATACGTCCTACGGACAGGCCGTCGAGGCGATTGAATCAAAGATGTTCCTGGGGAAAGGAAAGTTGATCGCTTACGATAACGTAGGAAGCCATGAGACTCGTGACATGAAAAGCCTGGACGAGCACTTGGACGCGATGCTGGCCGCCATGGCGCATTATGATTTGGTGCGCATTCATGACGAGTTGTCCGGGTTATTTCAGATCACTTCTGTAATGGGATCAAGGGTTACCGTCCATAACTTCGCTATGTACTTGGTCATGAAGCTCAATGATCATCTGCGAGCTATGAATGAAGATCTATTCAAGCTCCTTGGAATGGAGCTTAAAAACCTCGATATTTTGTTGCAATTCGAAACGATCGACGATATTCATAAATGGCTGCGTTACCGGGTATTCGAACTATCCGAAATGTTATATCGGAAAAAACATACGAAGAACGGCAAGCTTGTTCAAGCCGTCATTACAAGCGTCAGCGATCGACTGCAAGACAATATTACGTTACGCGAGGTCGCGGACAAGTTCAGCTTCTCGCCAAACTACTTAGGGGTATTGTTTAAAGAAGAAACCGGGCAAAATTTCAGCGACTTTATTATCGGGCTTCGGATGGAGAAGGCTCAGCAGCTTCTGAAAAATACGAAGCTCAAAATATACGAAGTGGCAAGTTTAGTCGGTTATCGTTACTTGCCCTATTTCAGTAGGCAATTCAGGGAGACTATCGGAATGACACCGCTAGAATACCGGAGAAAATCGTAAGTAGGCTGAACAGGAAAGGCGTGAGTGGCCGATGAAAGTCAACAAAGCTAGGAAATATATCCCGTTCGGGTATAAGCTCATGCTTTCCTATTCCTTATTTATTATTATTCCCGTGCTTCTGGTTGGATATATAGCGAATTCGGTATTCGTCGAATCGATGCGCAAGCAGACTCGAACCAACATCCAAGGGACGCTTCAGCAAATGAAGGACAACGTCCAATATAAGATGGAAAACATTCAGCGGATTTCCGATATGCTCTATTTCGATGATAAGCTGGCGGCACATCTTCATCATTACGAGATGGGCTGGGTCAATTACGAGGCGACGAAGAAATACATGCTGCCTAAATTCCGCACGGCGATCGAAACCACGACGAGTAAGGTGTGGTTGTCCTTTTATTTTCATAACGAAACGTTCAATGAAATTTATAGCTTATGGGGAAGCTCGGACCCCTTGCTAAGGAATCCGCAAGTGTTGGAGTGGTACCACATCAAACGAATTAATGAGAAGATTTGGTATCGGCAGTTTCCTCCGGAAAACTACGGATTGACGATGCAGTGGAGAAAAATCGAGGATGACGACAGGTATGGCCGAATTTCTTTGCTCAGAAGAGTAGTCGATATTAGCCAAGCGGATATGAAAGAGATTGGATTTCTGCGGATTAGCGTGTATCTATCCGAATTATTCGAAAGCTTGGATTTTCAGAAAATCGGCGAGGGGACGACGCTTCTCGTCACGGATAATGAGCAGCGTATCGTGATCTCATCGGGATTGCCTGGATGGAAATCGGGCGATACATGGACGGGAGCGAATCCGAAGGAGCATTTGGTCATTCAACAGGCGCTGCCCGAATTGAATTGGAATCTCGTCGCGCTTGTTCCAACCAAGTTAACGGACACAGATACGGATAAGATAAGGACGCTTACCTTCATTATTTGTTTGGCCTGTTTTGCCATTTTCTCAATCGCCGGCTTCTTTATTTCCCGGTTTTTCTCCAAACGGGTGTCGAAAATCGTGTCCGTACTGGATTCGTTTCAGGAAGGCGAATTCCATAAGCGAATTCTATTTAAAGGGAATGACGAGTTTACTAGGATTTCCTTAGCCTTAAACGACATGGGCCACAATATCGGCGGTTTAATCAGGGAAGTTTATGTGACGAATTTACGCAAGACGGAAGCGGAGTTAGAGACGCTGCAAGCACAGATCAATCCGCATTTCTTGTTCAACACATTATCCTCGATAAGTCGATTAGCCAAGTTCGGCGACGTGGACACTCAGCATCTGATGGTTATGAATTTAGCGAAGTTTTATCGGTTATCCTTAAACGATGGGCGCGCGAATATATCCATTCTTAAAGAGCTGGAGTTAATTCAAGCGTACTTGGATATCCAACAGGTCAAATTCGGCGAACGCATGCAGGTTCAAACCGACATCTCCGTGGGGATTATCCATTTTGATACGTTAAAGCTGATATTGCAGCCCTTTGTTGAAAACTGTTTAAAGCATGCTTGGTGCGGAGACAGAATCCATATTCGGATTACGGGAACGCTTGAACGCGAACTGATCGTATTCCGGATTATCGATGACGGGGTCGGCATGTCCTCTCCAATCGTTGCTCGATTATTCGAGGGTACGGAGGACGCCAAGGCGGGATACGGCATTCATAACGTTAACGAACGAATCAAGCTGTATTACGGACATCAGTACGGAGTTAAAATCCACAGCAAGAAGGGAATCGGAACGACGGTTCAAATCGAAATTCCGGCAATCCGATACAGTGATAAGAAAAAGACGAAAATTTCTTAACAATGATACCGCTTTCGTTCGGAAATCAGTCACAAACCTGGCGAAAATGGACGGATTATGGTTGCTCTTGGGCGTAAAGCTTTGATATGATAAGCCTATTATGAATTTACTTAAGGTGGGGACAAGATGGCTAACCGCGCTTATAATTTCAATGCTGGTCCGGCGGCGTTACCGCTAGAAGTACTGCAGAAAGCCCAAGAGCAATTCGTCGAATTCGAGAATAGCGGAATGTCTTTGATGGAGATGTCCCATCGAGGCGCTATTTACGAGAAAGTCCACTTCGAAGCCGTTAATTTACTTAAGGAATTGCTTGCGATTCCTGAAGGGTACAAAGTATTGTTCGTTCAAGGCGGAGCGAGCACGCAATTCGCCATGATTCCAATGAACTTGCTTCGTCCAGGCACTACGGCGTCTTATGTCGCGACGGGAAGCTGGGCAACGAAAGCGATTCAAGAAGCTAAATTGTTCGGCGATACTTCCATCGCCGCATCTTCGGAAGCCGATTCCTATAAGCGGATTCCCGCGATTAGCGAATTGAATTATTCTTCCGACGTGGCGTATTTGCATTTAACTTCCAATGAGACGATTGAAGGAACGCAATGGTCGGAATTTCCCGACACGGGCGATGTCACTTTGATCGGAGACATGTCGAGCGACATTCTGTGCCGTCCGATCGATGTTTCCAAATTCGGTGTTATTTACGCCGGAGCTCAGAAAAATCTTGGACCGTCCGGGGTAACGATCGTCATCATTCGCGAGGACCTCATCGTTAAGCCGTCGACACCTGTACCTACGATGCTTCGCTACGACACGCACGCGAAGGCGGATTCGTTATACAATACGCCTCCGACATTCGCCATCTACATGATGAACGAAGTGCTTAAATGGGTAAAAGCAAATGGCGGAGCCGCAGGAATGGAAGCACGCAATCGCGAGAAAGCCAACCTGATCTACGACATTATCGATAGCAGTAACGGGTTCTACCGTGGTTTCGCTGAAAAGGGCAGCCGTTCATTAATGAATGTTACCTTTACGCTAGCAAGCGAAGAGCTGGAGAAACAATTCATTAAAGAATCGGAAGCGAAAGGTTTCGTCGGCTTGAAAGGCCATCGTAGCGTTGGAGGCTTACGCGCTTCGATCTACAATGCGGTACCTCCGGAAAGCGTACGCGCTTTGGCGGAATTCATGCGCGATTTCCAAAGCCGGAATGCTTAAGCAAGCTGGATGACTATAAGGAATGATGAAAAATAGCGGTCATAAGCCGCTATTTTTCAATTTGTGTTGCATAAGGAGGCAATTGTCTTGGCTTTTCACATCGTGCTCGTCAATCCGGAAATCCCGGCGAATACGGGCAACATCGCAAGAACCTGCGCCGCTACCGGTACTCATCTTCATTTGGTTCGTCCTTTAGGCTTCTCGACGGATGATCGCGTCTTGAAACGGGCGGGACTGGACTATTGGTACGCGGTTAACATCACGTATTACGACTCGTTCGAAGAGGTGGAAGCGGCCAATCCGGGCTCGAGGTTTTTCTTTGCGAGTACCCGAGTAAACAAGAGATACACGGACTTTGAATTTCGCGACGGGGATTTCTTCGTCTTCGGCAAAGAAACCGCCGGTTTGCCGCAAGCGATACTCGACTCTAACCCGGACACGTGCATGACGATTCCGATGACGGATAAAGTGCGTTCGTTAAATCTGGCCAACTCGGCCGCTATTGTCGTATTCGAAGCGCTCAGGCAAAATGGATTTCCTTTGTCTTAATCAACATTATTCGACAAAATCCACTTTTTATGAGATTATTATGTCGAAATGTTGCACTATTTTAAGCAAATCGATAGATTGGCAGGGTATTAGGCATTTTTATAGAACGGTATAGAGTGGCTAAAAGGTTTCGAGATAACTAGCTAGAATAAGCGTATGAATGGAGGTACTGCATTGAAACCTGCAGGCGTAGTTCGTAAAGTGGACCAATTGGGACGTATTGTACTCCCAAAATCGTTGCGTAAACGATATCAAATGAACGAAGGGGATCCGGTAGAAATACTGGTCCAAGGAGATCACATCATTCTGGAACGTTATCGGCCTCGTTGTGTATTCTGTTCTTCGATGGAAGGCGTCGGAGAATTCAAGGAGCGCTATGTATGCGCATCTTGTGTGAAGGATATGCACGGACTGTAAACATAACCGGCACAAAAAGACCGTCTCCGGGGGGAGACGGTTTTTTTGTGCGTTCATGCCACGAGAAAGCCGGAGCTTCCTCCTATTCGAGGAAAGCTCCGGCTTTAGGTTGGCTTTACAGCCCTTTGGTTTTATCTTCGTTATAAGAAGACGTCAAGATAGCCGTGAGGAACAAAGCCAGAACCAAAATTACGATCCAGAACTTATTGGACATTCCAAACAACTCTAACTGCTCTGCCGCTTTCGCAGCTGTCTCAGCAAGTAACATGTTCCACACCTCCGCTTAACTACCCATATTATAACCAACCCCTCCCAAAAAGAAAACGCAAAATGTTGTGAACAATCGTTTTCTTCCCGATCGTCGACGTTAAACGGAATTTCTATCGCGTTCCTGCTTCGAATCATGGTTTGTCCTCCTCGTCGCAGGCATATAAATGAACCAAGGCCAACATCGTCATGGGAGGGGAACGCCTTGAGTTCGATTATTAACTGGATGGGCGGATGGCCTAAGGAAGGACTAGTTTCCTCGGCGGATTGGGAAGAGCGGGTGGAAGCGGCCGCAGCCTTCGCGGCAACGGAACAATTAGGGATATTGGAAAGGAAGTCCGATATCCACGGGGAGGAGAAGCTAAGGGAGCAACTGGCGAAAGGCTTGCTGAAGGGCAAGACGGGCGGCCATAGCAATCAACTTAGGATGACGAGGGGGGCGGACGGGGCGCTTGCTTGGCTATTGGACAATAAGCTGGCTCCGGGAGATACGATCCTAACCGAGAAGCTGACTTCGCGATCGGCGCTATTGGCCTTCCGCAAAGCGGGGCTCAGAGTGGAAGCGGTTGAAGGAGACCGCAGAGGGATGGATCCAGAAGCGCTTACGACCGCGTTGTTCCGGTATCGCCCGAAGATGGTATACGTGTCGCCTTCTTTAACCGATCCCGAGGGAGTATGCTGGAGCCCCGAGAACAAAGCGGCCGTCCAGATCAGGTGCAGGGAAGCCGGAGTGCTGCTCGTGACGGACGATCGTCAAGAGATGCTGCTCTACGACCCGGCCGAGCTCCGTGCTCACCGCAGGTTGGAGCCGGGCATTGTGTCCATCGGCCAATTTCCGCCCGGATTAGTAGCGGGCTTGCGTATCGGCTGGATCGCGGGTACAACCGATTCCGTTCAGTCTCAGCCGAAGATAGATTCCGCGCGGGATGAGTTTCTGGCTAATCCAATCGAACAACAAGCTTTATCGCAGCTTATCGAAGAGCAACCGCTTGAGCCGTTGTATGATATGCTTCGCGTCCAATGCGCGGAACGGATGAGAAGGATGACTGAGCAATTGGCGCGCAAAGGGATCGAAGATCTAAGTTGGGTACAACCGAGAGGCGGCCTTCATTTATGGCTCGTTCTGCCTTCTGGATTGGACGGGGAAGCGTTGCTACGCGGCGCGTGGCTTAAAGGGCTTATTTTTCAACCCGGTGCTCCTTTCTATGTGAAGGATCCCCGGGCGAACTCGCTGAGAATGACCCACGCTTTCGCGGATGAGCGGCAAATGAAGTTAGGGCTGTCAAGGCTTGAAGAGAGCATAGCGGAGTTTACGGGGCGCTGGTCGAGGAGTTAATAAGGGTCTCCGACCGCGTATAACCGCCCCTCTTTCACCGTTACGTTGCGCTGCATAAGCCTCTCGGACGGATCGTTCAAGCAAACTCCGCTCTCCGCATGGAAAGTCCAGAAATGAAGAGGGCAGAAGAGGACGTCATTCATCGGCCGGATGTCTCCTCCCGCGTGCGGACATAGTGCCAGCAACAAACGAAATCGTCCTTCGGACGTACGGACAAGCCAGTATGGAGTATCCTCGATCGTCACTTCCGCAGGTAAATCCATATAGGCATCCAGTGGGCCTAGTTCAATTTCCGGTTCGTTCATTGGGATGTTACTCCTTCGATCTGATTGTTTAAGATTTCTAAATAGTGCGAAGCCCACGGAAATTGGTTAGCCCATACTTTCGTCACGTCGGAGTATTGCAGCAATGCGGCTTTACCGGACGGCGTCAGCTCATAGACGCCTTTCTTGACCCGCCTGAACCAGCCGTAATAATTTTGTTGGAGCTGGGATGCCGCCGTAGGGCAGTGGGTCCAATCTCTCACCTGACGGGGGGCGGACGGACCATGGCAGTCAAGCGCTAGCGCGCATTGGATTGCCCTTTCCCGATAGGCGGTTATTAGCTTGCGCTTCGTGCTGCCCCCGACGTTATAGTCGCCGCTTCGCGCGTGGAACTCCTTCAACAGTTTTGCGGCTTTGGCTTTGCGTCTTCCCGTTGGAGCGGTTTGATATAGGGGAGGAGTCTCTGCGACCCTGTTACCGGACACGGGAGAAGCAGCCGCCGCGAATCCGCTGATCCCGGCAGGCTCGCACCACACTTCGATGATGGCGGATTTCGTCCGGAAAAAGGTCACCGTAAGGAAACCGAGATTCAGTCGTCGGCATAGAGCGGTGATCTCCGTAAATCTTTGGTTATGAGCTCCGCGTTTGGTTCGGTTACGTTCGACCGCCAGCCAGACCGTTGCGCCCGTCTTTTGACGATCGACGCCTTGGAGCAACAAGGGCAACGTAAATGTTTTTTTCATTTCTACGATGATCGGATCAGCCTCATCGGCCCGATAGGCAACCAGATCGCAACCTCGAATTTCCGCTTTAACTTCATAGCCTCTTTCGGTAAAAAAGCCTTTGACCGGCGGATAAAGCTCGGTTTCTAATTTGACGGCCACCGGATTCCCTCCTGCTTTTGGAACAGCTATCCTGTAGAATATCGCCATTATATCACACCGATTTCGAATGAAATGCGTAATGTAAAAGTAATGTAAGGTCAAATTCGTCCGTTCCCTCGCATAAGTATGTATTACGTCAGGTCAAGAGTAGAGAAAGTTGCGAGGAGGAAGCGGCATGGACATCTTCAGTCGGATCTCAGAGTATCGGGCCGAGAGTGAGAAATTAAGCTGGTCGGGCACTTTTCGGGATTACATCGATCTACTTCGCCGCGACAATACTCCGGCGATGACCGCTCACGCAAGGGTATACGATATGATCGTGTCCCATGGAGTAGAGGAGCGGGGTGGTAGTAAAAAATATAATTTTTTCAATTCCGAAATTTTCGGATTGGACCAAACGATGGAGAAGCTGGTGGAGGAATATTTCCATTCCGCCGCTAGAAGGCTTGACGTTCGCAAGAGAATATTGTTATTGATGGGACCGGTCAGCGGCGGGAAATCCACGATCGTAACATTACTTAAGAAAGGGCTAGAGCAATATTCACGCTCAGACCGAGGTTCAGTATACGCCATTAAAGGCTGCCCGATGCAGGAGGACCCCCTTCATCTCATTCCCAGCGAGCTTCGTCTGGAAGTAGAAAAGGAGCTGGGCGTACGCATTGAAGGAGATCTGTGCCCTTCGTGCCAGATGAGATTAAAGCTGGAGTTCGAGAATGAAATCGAACGAGTGCCCATCGAGCGAGTGTTAATCTCGGAGAAAAATCGGGTCGGCATCGGGACGTTCAGCCCTTCGGACCCGAAATCCCAGGATATCGCGGATCTGACCGGAAGCATCGATTTCTCGACCATTACGGAATACGGATCGGAGTCCGACCCGCGTGCCTACCGCTTCGACGGCGAGTTAAATAAGGCGAATCGTGGATTGATGGAGTTTCAGGAGATGCTGAAGTGTGACGAGAAATTTCTCTGGAACCTTCTCTCGTTAACGCAAGAAGGCAACTTCAAAGCCGGCCGTTTCGCGTTGATCAGCGCGGACGAATTGATCGTGGCGCATACGAACGAATCGGAGTATAAGGCATTCATATCGAACAAGAAAAACGAAGCGTTACAATCGCGTATGATCGTTATGCCGATTCCGTACAATTTGAAGGTGTCGGCTGAAGAGAAAATATATACGAAGCTGATCGGCCAATCGGATATGAGCCACGTTCATATCGCGCCTCACGCCTTGCGAGCCGCCGCTATTTTCTCCATACTGACCCGCTTGAAGGAATCGAAGAAACAAGGAATGGATCTCGTTAAGAAAATGCGAATGTACGACGGTGAAGAAGTGGAAGGGTATAAGGAAGCCGATCTCAAGGAGATGCAGAACGAGTTCGTCGAGGAAGGAATGTCCGGCATCGACCCTCGTTACGTAATCAATCGGATTTCCAGTGCTCTCATCAAGCAGGATTTGCCGTGCATTAACGCCCTCGACGTCCTGCGCGCGCTCAAAGACGGTCTGGACCAGCATCCTTCGATTACGAGGGAGGAGCGGGAGAAATATTTGAACTTCATTTCGGTCGCGCGCAAGGAATACGATAATCTGGCGAAGAAGGAAATCCAGAAGGCTTTCGTCTATTCGTTCGAGGAGTCCGCGCGCACGCTGTTCGAGAATTATCTCGACAACATAGAAGCATACTGTAACTGGTCGAAGATCAAGGACCCGTTAACGGGCGAAGAGATGGATCCGGATGAGCGGCTCATGCGATCGATCGAAGAACAAATCGGCGTCTCCGAGAATGCCAAGAAAGCGTTCCGCGAAGAAATTCTCATTCGGATTTCCGCGTATTCGCGCAAAGGCAAGAAGTTCGACTACAGTATGCACGACCGACTGCGGGAAGCGATCGAGAAGAAGCTGTTCACCGATCTGAAGGACATCGTGAAAATTACGACGTCGACGAAAACGCCGGACGAAAGCCAACTGAAGCGGATTAACGAGGTGACCAAGCGGCTTATCGACGAGCACCATTATTGTCCGGTTTGCGCGAACGAGCTACTGCGCTATGTAGGTAGTTTGCTGAACCGATAAACTTGTAGAGGAATAAACCCAAAAGGCACCTCTAAAGGTGCTTTTTGGGCTGGGTTGATACCATCGAAAAAACTAGATATTCCTTAGAGGCAATAGTAATATTACAATTATATGATTTAGCAAGGGAGTTAATGGAATGAACAAAGCGTTCTGGAAAGAAGCGGTCGTGTATCAAATTTACCCAAGAAGTTTCAAGGATAGCAATGGAGATGGCGTCGGCGATCTTCGCGGCATTATTTCTAAGTTGGATTATTTGCAGGATCTTGGCGTGAACGTCGTATGGTTAAGTCCCGTGTACCAGTCGCCGAATGACGACAACGGCTACGACATCAGCCATTATCAAGCGATCATGGACGAGTTCGGCACGATTGCGGATTGGGAAGAAATGCTTGCCGAGATGCATAAGCGGGACATTAAGCTGATTATGGATCTCGTCGTGAATCATTCTTCCGATGAGCATGATTGGTTCGTGAAGTCACGGCAATCTAAGGATAATAATCCTTATCGCGATTATTATATTTGGAGACCGGGCAAGGACGATAGAGAGCCGAACAACTGGGTGTCCGTGTTCAGCGGATCGGCTTGGGAATGGGATGAACAGTCCGGCGAATATTTCTTGCACGTTTTCTCCAAGAAGCAACCGGATTTGAATTGGGACAATCCCAAATTAAGGCAAGAAATCTACGACATGATGACTTGGTGGCTGGACAAAGGGATTGACGGCTTCCGCATGGACGTTATTAATTTTATATCCAAAGTGCCCGAACTGCCCGACGCCGGTACGGATCGGTATGCTTGGGGCGGCGAATATTTCATGAACGGGCCTCGCATACATGAATATTTGCAAGAGATGAATCGGGAAGTATTGTCTAAGTATGATGTCATGACTGTGGGCGAAATGCCTGGAGTTACGGCGGACGAAGCTAAGCTCTATACGGGAAAAGACCGCAAAGAGCTGCAAATGGTGTTCCAATTCGAGCATATGGATATCGGCTCCGGGACCGGAGGGAAGTGGGATCTGGCTCCATGGACGTTAGGTCAATTAAGAGGGATATTGCATAAGTGGCAAGTCGGTCTCGCGAACGACGGCTGGAATAGCCTATATCTCAATAATCACGATCAACCGCGAATGGTATCGCGTTTCGGCGATGACGGTGAATACAGAAGCGTTTCGGCGAAAATGTTGGCGACATTGCTACATACCCTGAAGGGTACGCCTTATATTTATCAAGGTGAAGAGATCGGCATGACGAACGTGAAGTTCGATTCGATCGATCGTTACAAAGATATCGAGACGCTCAATATGTACCGTGATGCCACAACCCAGCAGGGCAAAAGTAACGAACAAGTGATGGAATCGATTTACGTCAAAGGGCGCGACAATGCTCGTACGCCGATGCAATGGGACGCCACGGATAATGGGGGCTTCACGACAGGCACGCCGTGGATCGAGACGAACCCTAACTACTCAACAATCAATGCAGAGCAAGCGGTCCAAGATCCGCAATCGATTTATGCCTATTATAAGGAGCTAATCGCCTTGCGTAAGCGGCATGAGGTGATGGTTTATGGAGACTATGAATTATACCTAGAGGACCATGACTCGATTTACTCATACACGCGTAAGCTCGGAGAAGAAATCTGGCTCGTGATTTTGAATTTCTTCAAGGAGCCCGTCACGTTCGATCTCCCGACGCAACTGAGCCATGATACACGTGAATTGATCATTAGCAATTATGAAGTGGACTCTGCGGAGTCTATTGCATCGGTTAACTTGCGTCCTTATGAAGCAAGAGTGTACAGGCTGCATGGCGTACAATAAGCGCCGGGTAATGAATGTTCAGGGAAAATGATGGTTCATGGAAAAAGCACCCTCACGGGTGCTTTTTTTATGATTATTGCGTTCTCTAGCAATAAGAACATGACAGCGTGTTTAGGCTTCACCCAAACGGACACAGAAGCCCTTATTTGTGAATTTCAGGGTCCAATCGTTTTCTAACGGACATGAGAGACCTTATTTGCTCGAAATGGTCCCGAAACGCATGGGATTTTGGGGAATAAGGTCTGTAGTGTCCGCAAGTATCCGGAAACAAAGGTCTATACAGCAAATAAGGTCTCTAGTGTCCGTTCTTCCTTGTCATCACACGAAGGGAATGAACGCTTTTATTTTAACGAGTAGACTAGCTTGTCTAGTAGGGTTTGGTTGGTGTCTTGGCTTAACTCCCACAGCATGGCCCCGCCAAGTCCTTTCGAACGGATATACCCCGCTTTGTAGGCGATCGATTCAGGATCTTCGTAGCTGATTAGAGTGCCGGTCGACTTTTTGTACAGCCAAGGAACTTTAGCGCTGTCGTTCCAGTAGCGGACAAATCCGTTTCCGTTGATCCAGCCCTGCTGCTCCAAGTTGCCGTACTCATGGATACCGTCAGCTATAATTCCTTGCGAAGCGCCTTCGCATGCTTGATATAAACCTTGGTTGGAGGGACCGCAGCCCGTCCAGCCCCGTCCATACATCGGAATTCCCATAATCAGCTTGCTAGATGGAACCCCCGCGCTGAGATACAGGTTAACCGTATAATTAATATTAGACTTAGCACTATTGTTATCGGCGGGATCTGCGTATAAAGGCGCATTATGATTGCTTCGTTTCTCCCAGCTTCCGTAATAGTCATAGGTCATCAAATTGATCCAATCGACGATTCCAGCGACCTTAGCTACCTCCACGTTATTCACGTAAGCAGGAAAAGCGCCTGCGGCTATCGTTAACAAATAAGTTTTGCCGTCCTTAAGTTGCGCGGCATCAAGCTTATCTCTAATCGTCCGAAGGAGTAACGTGAAGTTTTGCTTGTCCTCGGGTCTAGCGGCATTCGATGACAATCCTCCCGATACCGGATACTCCCAGTCCAGATCGATCCCGTCGAAGCCGTTGTCACGGATAAATTTCACTGCGCTCTCAGCGAATCTAGTACGTGTATAGTTGGATAACGCAACGTCGGAGAACGTATCGGACCATGTCCATCCGCCTACGCTAATTAGCGACTGTAGCTTAGGGTTAGCTTGCTTAAGTGTACGGAGCTGAGCGAAGTTCGTTTGATCCGCCCAGTAATCCCCATTCACGACCAAGCCGTTCTTGATGTTGGCGAATGCATAATTAAGATGCGTGATTTTCGAAGCCGCGATCTGGGCTACATCGAACTTCTGGTAAGTCGCCCAGTATGGATAATAGCCAACGATTTTGTAAGACGGACTAAGCGCTGGAGGAGCTTCTTTGCCGGATATGTCGATCGTATGCGAAGCCGTAGTCCAATTCAATGAGAATCCCAATAGGGAAACAACGGAACGAACAGGCAGAAAGAGCGTTGAACCTTTCAGCAGCGGAGCGGCTGCGATCGTGACGGCAGCGTTATTCAGAGAGGCTGACTTACTATTAAGCTCCATAATAATTGCTAGATTTGATTTCGAGAGCTTGAATTTGCTTTTGCTGATCCAATCGACCTGCAGTCCGAGCGGTTGCAACAATGGCCGCGCTTCCACGTAAGTGTTGCCGTTCTGGACGATGGGCTGCATGTTAAATGATATTCTTTGATTGTTATATGTAACTTTAATTTCATTGCCTGCATGGCCTGAAGGCGTAGGAATCGTAGCAATACCTACAAACATCAGCAGCATAAGGATACTGAGACGGGTTGCGTAGCTTTTCATTCGTCACTCTCCCTATGAGAATAAGTGCGTTTCTACTTATTCTCAGGGAGAGGTAGAGTTAAGTAAAGCTTAATATCATGGGTATAATGGGAATGTTAGACAGCATATTGCGGAAGGGTAATACGAATACGGTTGTGTCATTGTCTTCGTTCGATAGTAGATCCAACTCGCTATTGTAGTACTTGACACGTTCATGAACGATGGCAAGTCCGAATGACCCTCTCCTTTAGTTGAGTAGCCCGGCTGGAAGATGCGCTCCCTATCTGTTGCTTGAAGTGAGCTGCCTTTGTTGGAAATTTGAAGCTCTATCCCATTATCGTCCGTTATTCTGATTGAGGCATGTACTTGCCGCTCATCTTGAGGGAGAATCTCCGTTTCGTCAAACGTGTTGTCTACGAGATTACCCATGATTTTGATAATATCGATGACTTTAATGGTTGTCTCATCGTTATTCCAGTTGTCCATTACAATACTAAGGAAAAATGAAAAAAGCATGAGAAAAAGTTTTTTCTTTATGCTAGTCTCTTTGAACTAACGAATAGTAGGAGCATGCCGGCTATTGGAGAATTGATGACATGAAGATGCAGAGGAAGTACAAGGATAAGAGCATCGGTATAAACCGAATGGATAAAAGTTAATAAAGCAATTCTTCTAATTAATTTTGAAGGTTGGTTTTCTAGGATTGAAAAGCAGAACAACCAATAAACAAAGGTTTGCGGTTGAGCAATCAAGAGATCCAATTTGAGAAAATCGAAAAAATATTGCCTATCTCTTGCGTCTCTCCCAGGTATTTCATATTCGCACACTTCTTTTATACCATTAAATATAGGAAATATGGAGTATTATTTGGTTTAACTACTGATATATCGAGAAAAAATGGATGCGTTTTCTAATAAAAATGATAAAATAGTATTAATAAATTTTTTGTTTTCGATATTAAGTGGAGGAGCAGTAAATAAAATGCAATTTGCAGGCTTCATGTTTTTTTCAACAATAGAGTATCTTGCATCTTTTTCCTTTATCCTCGTACTATTTCGTTTCAGCTTTAGAGAAAATTCCCTTAAATTTGGAGTGTTTGCCCTTGTTCTGAGTCTTGTTTCCCAAACATTACAAACTGAGTTTTTACAAGCAACATCATCGCTAATTCAAACATTATTGATCATATTGTTCTTTTATTTCTTTTTGAAAGTTACATTGTTTAATTCTGCTGTTATGGTAATAACCGGATATCTACTCAATTTTATAGTTCAATGGACTTTTGCAGGTATTTATATGCATTTTGGGATTGTGCAGGAATTATTGCCGTATACAAGAGATGGATATTTGTTACAAACCTCTTCCGTATTAGTGATGGCTTTATTAACAGTTCTAATCGTAGTTTTAAAAGGAGGGTTCAGTTTTGTTGAGAATTACAATAGAATAAATAAATCAAAGTTTTTCAGTAAACAAAATAGATTATTTTTACTTTTTATTGTAATCTCATTGTTCACTGTATTCATTGCTAACCTCTTATTAATGGTTACTGAAAGTCCTCCGTACTTATTAGTGTCAATATTTTTAATGGTTTCAATGCTTGTTCTTATTTTCTTGACGGTTAGAAAGGATGAGCGTATTGATTGATTCCATTGCATTAAAAATGGCTGAAGCAATAAAAAAAGCTGAACCTACAAAAACCGCAAGTATTGAGGTTATGAAATTTTCCTTAGTGGTCATTCTTCATACCGCTTTAACTGTCGTTTTTATTGTTATCATTGGGATAATAACTAATAGCCTTGAACTTACAATGATTGGTTTGATGTCATTTATTGTTCTTCGTTTTTTCTCCGGTGGCCTGCACTTGAAAAAGGCAATTAATTGTTCAATAGTATCAACCATATTGATTTCGGTTGCTCCCCACATTCCTTTGGCACCGGAATTGACAATTATTATTATTGGTATAAGCTTACTAATTGCGCTATTTCTTGCACCTGCTAATATTATCAATCATGCAAGAATTCCAAAAAAGTATTTCCCTCTGTTGAAATTAATATCAGTATTACTTATTTCAAGTAATTTTATTTTCATGAGTTCAACCATAGCGGTAGCCCATTTGCTACAAGCAATTACCTTAATACCATATATGAGGAGGTGGTAATATGAAACGTAATGGGGCGATTCTTATTTCAAAAATTCTAGTTTTGATTGCTGCGGTTTTTGTTAGTACTGCCAGTTGGTTTATAATATACCGTCCAGAAATTCCGGACGAATTAAAAGTAAATGAATAAAATATCGGGGGGGATAATAATGTCGTACATCGCACTTCTTGATTCTAATGGAAATCCGGTGAAACTTGATCCTGCGGATGTAATTGCTATTCGACCTACTGCAGACGGACCGGAATTCTATACTAAAGATGCCATGTATTATTATCCCACGACTCTTGAAGAACTGATGGTTGTATTGAAAGAGGTCGGTTTTGAACGATTAGATCGGACTAATCTGGTCAATCTGAATCACGTAAAGGCTTTTGATCCCAAAGCTCGTAAGGTTTACTTTGAGCAGCCCTGGACTAAAGACAGCAAGTTTGCAACCGTATCGGAAGCGAATGTGAGTAAAGTGGAACATCTGGCTAAAGAAGAGCCGGCGAGGTATAAGGTTTTTCACAAACCATCGTTGTTCTGGAAGAAGTGAACGTTCAGCCATAAGGAAACAGGAGCCAAGCCGCCTAGGTTTGGTTTTTTTGTGTCCTATGCTAATTGAATCGCAATGATTATAGTCAACATCTATATAATAAATAGATTATATATATTTTAACTATTAAGAAACGTGTGTTATAACTTAGCTATCCAAAATCCATGAGGAGATGAGGCGGGTATGACAGACAAAGCGAATGAGCAAAAAGTAAACTGGGAAGCTAATGTATACGATCAATCGATGAGTTTTGTGTCCCAGTATGGAGAAGACCTGGTTCGTTGGCTGCAGCCTAAAAGCGGGGAAAACATCATAGATTTCGGTTGCGGAACCGGTGATCTTGCTGCGCAGATCGCCACTTATGGCTCAGAAGTAATCGGAGTGGATATTTCCCCGGAAATGGTCGAAAGGGCACGCATGAAATACCCGACTCTTCGCTTCGAATGCGCGGATGGAATGCAATGGAGATCGGAACAATCTTACGACGCGGTATTCAGTAATGCGGCTCTACATTGGATGAAGGATCCGGAATCCGCGATTAGCAGCATGATCAGGGGGCTTCGCCCCGGAGGAAGATTAGTCGTGGAGTTCGGGGGTTATCGGAATGTCGCGACGATTATCGAAGCCGTGCAGGAAACAATGCATCGGAATGGGCGGGACGAAGCATTCGTGATGCCATGGTATTTTCCAACCATAGGAGAGTATGCGAAGTTACTTGAGGTATACGGGATGGAAGTAAGGAGCGCGAATCTTTTCGAGCGCCCTACTAGATTGGAGAACGGCGAAGAGGGAATGAAAGGTTGGTTAGAGATGTTCGGGACGGCGATGTTCCCGCAGGCTAGCGAGTCGGAAGTCCGACAATGGATGAGCGAGGCAGTGGAAAACCTGAAACAAACTCCTCTCTACGACAATGGATTATGGACGGCGGACTACTGGCGTTTGCGTGTCGTGGCGGTAAAGCGATAGTTGAAATATAGCATAATGGGATAAAAATAAAACCGATTCGTTCATTGACTAATAGAGGCAACTCAGAGAAAATGAGGACATCAATGTTAGCGGGGACGGTATAACATCATGAAACTTCTCAAAGGCTGGTATGGCATTCTCATGCTGGCTCTCCCATCACTATTCGCTTTTGCAACGCAAACGTTAACCGGGACGATCAATTTGATCGTCGTCGGCGATCTCGGTTTCGTGGTCATTGCGGTCGTTGGCGTGTCCAACATTATTATGTACAACGTGTTCGCCATTTTCTCAGGGATAGGCCACTCGATTAACTATCTCGTAGCGCAAAATTTCGGAGCTAAAGAAATGCGCAAAGGGATGCAAAGGACATATTTGGCCCTCATTGTTAGCGTTGGTGTTGCGCTCATCATAGCGTTGGCAGGCTGGCTCGCGAGCGGTGCCGTCTTAAAATTGACTGGCGGATCTGCCGATCTCATTTCGACGGGCGGGGATTATCTGGAATTGCGGTTTTACGCGATGTCCTTCGGGATTATTAGTTTTGTATTTCATGGCTTTTTCCGCGGAGTGGGCGACACTCGAACATCAATGATCGTATCCATCGTGGCGAATGTTCTCATGGTCGGGCTTACTTATGGACTCACATACGGCCACTGGGGGCTGCCGGATATGGGGATCATCGGCGCCGGATACGCTTTGCTTATTGGGGAAGCGGTACAATTGTTGATCTGTTTAGCCGTATTCTGGGGACCAATGCACAAACGTTATCAAACGCGTAAGCTGCAAAAGCCGGAATGGAAGGAACTCAAGCTCATCTCCGTTGAAAGCGGAAAGCTGGGTTTGCAGGAATTCTCGATGAGCGTCTCGATGTATATTTTCACGATATTCGTCTTGACGTTAGGAGATTTAGCCGCGGCAGCGAACGAGGTTGCGCTAAGCATTATGTCGTTCGGCTTCATGCCCGCATTCGCATTCGGTTCAACGGCGACGATCTTGGTCGGACAGGAGATCGGGCAGCGAAGGCCGGATTTGGCGAAAAAAGCAGGAACGAGCACTGCGATTCTGGGTTCCATTTTCTTGGTCTTGCTCGGTACGGTCGAATTAATCTGGGCGGTTCCGATAGCACGATTGTACAGCGATGACCCGGGTGTATATGAACTAGCTGCGTATTTGATCCAAGTGTCCGCTTATCTGCAAATTTTCGATGGATTCTATAACTTCTATGCCGGCGGTTTGCGAGGAATCGGGGATACGACTTTCTTGATGAGAGCTTCGTTCGTGCTCAGTATATTCATGTTCATTCCGCTCACTTATCTTTTCGTTATCGTGTTCGATTGGGGGAGCATGGGAGCATGGCTTGCGCTTTACTCGTTCCTCGTCGCCCTCGGCTCGGCCGTCATGATCCGTTATTATCGAACGGACTTTAACAGCGTTAAATTGAAGGAAGCGCACGGATAATCATTGAACCAGAGACTGTCCCAGTTAGATACTGGGACAGTCTCTTTTTTTCGCTCAATGATGCAGACTTCGCGGGTTTTGTGACTTCAAAGATAGGCTGCAATCTGCTCCCATTGTCGCAATATGCGACAATGCGAGACGGTTGGGTCGGGTACGGTGCCCCATTGTCGCAATATGCGACTATGAGAGATGGTTGGATCGGGTGCGGCGCCCCATAGTCGCAATATGCGACTATGAGAGACGATTTACCCGTTCACGATCTCGCCGCCGTTAACGTGCAGAACTTGCCCAGCCATGTAAGAAGAATCCTCGCTTGCCAAGTACACGTATGCGGGTGCCAGCTCATCCGGTTGACCGGCGCGCTTCATCGGAGTATCGGCTCCGAATTTGGCGACCGCCTGGGCATCGAAAGTTGACGGGATGAGAGGTGTCCAGATCGGACCAGGAGCAACGGCGTTCACTCGGATGCCTTGCCCGATAAGATTCATAGCCAGCGAACGGGTAAAGGCGACTTGCGCTCCCTTGGTGGCGGAGTAATCGAGCAAGGTTGGGCTTCCCCGATAAGCGGTTACGGAAGTCGTATTGATGATAGTCGAGCCGGCTGCGAGATGGGGAATCGCCGCTTGCGACAAATAGAACATGCCGAATACGTTCGTGCGGAACGTTCTCTCGAGCTGCTGTGGCGTGATTTGCTCCAGCTTATCCAGAGGATGCTGTTCCGCGGCATTGTTGACAACAATGTCGAGTCGACCCAGGCCGGAGACGGTTTGCTCCACGGCTTGCTTACAGAACGCTCGGTCGCCGATATCGCCTTTAATAAGCAGGCAGCGTCGTCCTTCGGCTTCGATTTGGCTTTTGGTTTCATTGGCATCGATATCTTCATTCAGATAGATGATGGCCACGTCGGCTCCTTCTTTGGCATAGATAATGGAAACCGAGCGGCCAATCCCGCTATCCCCTCCGCTGACGATGGCGACTTTCCCCATTAGCTTGCCTGCCGGACGATAAATAGGAGATTCCGCTTCCGGCAGCGGGTTCATATTTTGCTGGATGCCGGGCTGCTGGTTTTGGTGCTGCGGGGGGAAGGAAGTCGGTCTTTGGGGAGTTTGTAAATTTGGTATATCAGCCATGTTGGTTACTCTCCTTTGTTAATAGCGGACGTAAACAAGAACCGATCGACGGTCTCGATAGAGTTAAGTTTTACCGAATGCTTGTTTTTTAAGCAAATGTTCAGAAAAGCTCGAATGCTGTCGATATATATCTCATTCTTGTCGGATGGGGGGTTGTTGTTTTGAGCAAAAAAATCAAACTTTCGTTAATATTCAAATTCATCGTAGTTTTTACCGTGTTTTTGGGCGGTATATTCGTCATCATGGTGCAGCTTAATCTCAACAATCTCAAAAGCGTAAGCATCAGCAAAGGGGAGCTCGAAGCTAAAACCGTTAGCCAGGAGTACGGTTTGTCATTCCGCAAAACGCTCGTCGGACTTCAGCATGAACTCGAAATGCTTTCTCTTGTATTGCAAAACGCGAATAAGACCCAATCCTTTTCTCGCGAAGAAGTTGTCGACCTTCTAAGAAAAATGCTGGAGGCAAATCCGAATGTACTGGGGACCTATACGTTATGGGAGCCTAACGCATTCGACGGGAAGGATGCGGAACATATAAGCAAGAGCTCTTATGAGGACGAAACGGGTCGACTTATTCCCTATGTGGTGCGAAACCGAGATCAAATCGTCGTAGAGCCGGTTAAAAATTATGAAACTCCAGGGGACGGGGATTTCTATCTGTTGCCTAAGAAAAATAAGAAAGTGACTTTAATGGAGCCTTATTCGTACGACATTGACGGAAAAACCGTTCAACTAACTTCGTTAATCGTTCCCATTCTGGATAAAGAGAATCGTTTCCTAGGTATGGTGGGAGCAGATTTCGCTCTGGACTCTCTGCAGGTAGCCGCGGCGAACTATAAACCGCTGGGCGGATACGTAACGATTGTGTCGGGGCAAGGCAATTATGTTGCGAATTCTGCTCATCCGGACCTTATCTCGAAGCCCTTCGGAGATCAAGAGGATAAAGCGAAGCTATTCGCTAGCGTCGTCGCAGGAGAAACTTCCCAAGGCTACACGAAAGACGTAGAGGGAAATACGGTGCTTAGGATGTTCTTGCCTATTCATTTGGATGGCAGCGACGACGTCATGTATGCCGAAACCGTTATTCCCAAGAACAAAATTATGGAATCGTACAATAAGAGCAAGACCGCTACGCAATTGATCAGCGCGGCGGCTTTGATCGTAATGGGGCTTGTCCTTGCGCTTTCGATCCGGCGTTTGGTCACTAGCCATCTGCGCGTGCTTGTTCGAAGCATGAAAAGCATGGCGGAAGGGGACTTGACTCAGAAGGTTGAAGTGCTAACCAAGGATGAATTCGGAGAGCTTGCCAAAGATTACAACCACATGACCGGAGAATTGCGTGGCATGTTCCATCTCGTTCACGATCTCTCCTTGTCGGTAGGGGCCACTTCCGAGCAACTGACGGCTAGCGCTGAACAAACAAGCCTAGCATCCGAGACGATCGCTCGTTCGATTGAGCAGGTAGCATCAGGATCGGTTACGCAAGACCGTTATGTGAAAGAAACCGCGACCGCCATGTCCGAGATGTCCGCCGGCATCCAGAGAATCGCGGATTCGACTTCCGCGGTATCCGCTTCCGCACAAGAAGTACAGTCTCAAACCGAGCTCGGTAATTCGCGTTTGCGCGAAGCCGGGGAGCAAATGGAGCGAGTCCGAAATACGGTGTCCGAAGCTGAACGGGTGATGGACCAGTTGGGCGAGCGCTCCAAAGAAATCGGAGGCATCGTCGATTTGATTTCCCGAATCAGCTACCAGACCAATTTGCTGGCGCTGAACGCTGCTATTGAAGCGGCAAGGGCAGGGGAGCACGGCCGCGGTTTCGTCGTCGTTGCCGCGGAAATACGCAAACTCGCGGATCAGACTTTTAAAGCGACCGAACAAATCACCGGATTAATTCAGGTTGTTCAGGATGAAACGGCCAATGCCACGAAAATGATGAAGCTCGGTACAATGGAAGTAAAATCGGGAGAGCAGCATGTCGTTGAATGTTCGGCGTTATTCCGGGCTGTCGCCGATGAGATGTCACGGGTAGGCGAGCAGATCCAAGAGGTATCTGCGACGTCGGAGCAAATGAATGCAAGCTCCGAGCAAGTAAACGCATCGGTCGGGGAGTTGGCACGGCTTGCGGGGGAAGCTTCCGATAATTCGCAAAGCGTCGCCGCCGCTTCCGAAGAACAGCTTGCTTCGATGGAGGAGATCGCTTCTTCCTCAGTAGCGCTTAGCCACATGGTTCAAGAATTAATGGAGAAGCTTGCACGCTTCAAAATCTAATAACGGAAGGGCAGCTTGAGTCAATCGGGCTGCCCTTTGCGTTACTTACACGCTTTTTCGTGTCGTCTTCTTCCCGTCGCAAGTAAAAACGATTTTCTTGTCATCCGTGATGCTCTCCAGATGAACTTGTTTGCCCCATAACTGAACCAGGTAGGGGAGCGTGCGCTCAACGTACTTCAGGTCGAGCTCGGTTCCTTCGTAACTATGGGTAATATAAAGTTCTCCATTCCGCTGATAGTCCGCGTCCGATACTTCCAAATAAGGAAAACCGCCGTTTACCCGCGAGTATACGAGTTGATCGCGAATCGTTTCCCACGTCTTGTCGGTAATTTTCCACTCTTGGCCCTTCTTCTCGAAAATGTACAGATCCAGCTCCTCCGTCAGCTCTTTCGTTAAGTAATTGCGGAGGAAGGACGGATCGGAATCGAGTTCCCGAACTTCGAATATTTTCTCCTGTCCGAATCTCTTCTCGATATCCTCGAATATTTTGAGTCCCAAATAATAAGGGTTTAAGGAATGGCGGGAAGGCTGCACGACGGCGGAATTGAGCTTGGCGTATTCGATCGTTTCCTCGCTCGTGAGCGGAAGCTCTCTCATGATTTTCTGATGCCAGTAGGAAGCCCAACCTTCATTCATGATTTTCGTCTCGATCTGGGGCCAGAAGTAAAGCATTTCTTCCCGCAGAATGCTCATGATGTCGCGTTGCCAATCCTCCAAGTGGGGCGAGAATTCCTGGATAAACCAGACGATGTCTTTCTCCGGGTTCACGGGAAACTTGTGCGGATCGACGATTTCATCGAGCTGGCTGTTCCCTTTGCCGTCCTCCTCGAAGCTCTCCAAGTCCCATAAATCCTCATAAGGTGAAGAGGGGCGCGAGGAACTGCGGTCCTTGTTTTTGTCGCGCCTCATCTGAGACTCCAAGTAATGCTTCTTGTCTAAGCCGTAAGGCTTATGAATGACGGGGTCGACATGCTCCTGTATGGCCATGACTGCGTCGAGAAAACGTTCGACCTGGACGGTGCCGTGTTCGATCTCGTACTGGCTGATCCTCTCGGCGGCGGCTGACATGCTCTCTACCATATTGCGGTTGGATCTGGAAAAGCGGGCGTTGTTCTTGAAGAAATCGCAGTGCGCGAGCACGTGGGCGACGATTAGCTTGTTCTGTACCAAGGAATTGCCGTCGAGAAGGAATGCGTAACATGGGTTGGAGTTAATGACGAGCTCGTAAATTTTACTTAGGCCGAGGTCATACTGCATCTTCATCCGGTTAAAGGTTTTTCCGAAACTCCAATGGCTGAAGCGGGTAGGCATCCCGTAAGCGCCAAAGGTATAAATGATATCCGACGGGCAAATCTCATAACGCATCGGATAGAAATCGAGTCCGAAACGTTCCGCAATCTCCGTAATCTCAGTTATGGCGCTTTCGAGTTCCTGTTGTTCTTCGTCGCGCATCATGCTAAGCCAAGCCCCCTGTCCTGAACAAAGATTTCACCACCTTATGTATATGTGGGAACCGGCGGGAGTGTGTTGACAATTTCGAGGTGAACGTTTATGATGATCTACATACCCCACAGGGTATAAAATTTTGCAAAAAATAATACCCCATAGGGTATACGGAAAACTAAGGAGGAATCACTCGCAATGACAAAAACATTTACGGCTAATCAGGTGTTGGATTGCAAGGGCCTAGCTTGCCCGATGCCCATCGTTAAAACTAAGAAAGCGATAGACGGCTTGCAACCGGGCGAAGTCATCGAGATGCAAGCGACGGACGTTGGTTCTCTCGCGGACATTCAGGGGTGGGCCAAAAACACCGGCCATCAATATTTAGGCACTTTACGCGAAGGGGGAGTGCTGAAGCATTTTATTCGGAAAGCTTCGCCCGAGGAGATGAAGGAAGAAGTTCCTTTCTCCCCGGAAAGCACGAATGACCAAGTGATAAGCTTGCTGGCAGAAGGAAGCGATGCGGTTATTCTCGATGTGAGGGAGCCCGCGGAATTCGCCTTCAACCATATTCCGGGCGCGATCTCCATTCCGCTTAGCGAACTGGAAAGCCGTATGAACGAGCTTGACCCAAGCAAGGAGTTCTACGTCATCTGCCGGACCGGGAGAAGAAGCGGGTTAGCTTGCCAACAGCTAAACGAGAAGGGCTACAAGGTAAGTAACGTGATGCCCGGCATGACGGCATGGACCGGACCGACGGAGCAAACAGAACAATAATCGTGATGAACGGGCCGAATAAAAACCACATCCAGGAGGTTAACGAAAATGAATAATGAGAACGTAAAGACCGCCGACAATGCCGATATGAACCATCAAGCTGTCCCGATGAGCGCGCAGGAAATCGCCCGGGCGGTCATCGACCGTAAATCGCTCTTTATTTTAGACGTACGTAACGCGGACGCTTATGCGGATTGGAAAATCGAAGGCACTCAAATAAATAGCATCAACGTTCCCTATTTCGAGCTGTTGGAAGGCGTCGAATCCGTTCTTCCATTACTGCCCGACAATAGTCCGGTACTCGTCGTATGCGCTAAGGAAGGCTCGTCGAAATTCGTCGCCGAGCAGCTCGTGGATGCGGGGCGAGACGATGTCCATTACTTGGAAGGCGGCATGAAGGCATGGAGCGAACATCTGGAGCCGGTGAAAGTCGGCGACCTGAAGGATGGCGGCGAGCTCTACCAATTCGTGCGATTGGGCAAAGGGTGTCTGTCGTATATGGTTCTGTCTGACGGAGAAGCGGCTGTCGTGGATACTTTGAGAATGACCGAGGTATTCGAGAAATTCGCCAAAGAGAAGGGCGCTCGCATTAAACACACGCTGGACACGCATCTGCATGCGGATCACATCTCAGGCGGGCGTAAGCTAGCCGAGGAATCCGGCGCGGACTACTGGTTACCGCCGAAAGACGCGGATGAAGTTGTTTTCTCCTATAATCCGCTTGAAGACGGGCAGACGCTCACGGTCGGCAATACGGAAATCGCGATTCAGCCGGTATACTCCCCGGGGCATACAATCGGAAGTACTTCGCTGGTCGTCGATGATCAATATTTGCTAAGCGGAGACATTCTATTCGTCGCGTCGATCGGGCGTCCCGATCTGGCAGGGAAGGCCGGAGACTGGGCAGGCGATTTGAGATCGACGCTGTACGAAACATACAGAAGCTTATCCGAAGAGCTGACGGTGCTTCCTGCCCATTTCGGTCAATTAAGCGAGTTAGGCGAGGATGGGAGAGTGTCGGCGAAGCTGGGAGATCTATATGCCAACAATCCCGGCTTGAACATGGAAGAGGAAACGACGTTCAGGCAAGCGGTAACGACGAACCTGCCTTCCCAACCTAACGCCTATCAAGAAATTCGCAGAACGAACATGGGTTTGATCCAGCCTGATGATGAAGAACAACGCGAGATGGAGATCGGGCCGAACCGTTGCGCGATCCACGACAAATAAGGAGGATAAACAAAATGAATATCGACGTACGCGTAGACACGAAAGGAATGGCTTGTCCGATGCCGATCGTGAAAGGAAAAAAAGCATTGGATGGCATGCAGCAAGGCCAAATCTTGGAATTGCTTTCGACGGACAAAGGGGCATTGAACGATTTTCAGGCTTGGGTGAAGAAATCCCCGAACGAATGGATTTCGCACGAGGAATCAAACGGCGTTCACCGCTTCCTCATTCGCAAAGGTTAATGCAACCACGTAATTCAACTTGAGAGGGGGCATGAAACGATGGATTTCAACTTAGACTGGGGGCTCATTGCGGTTCTATTCGCGATCGGTTTCGTCGGATCGATGATCTCGGGCATGGTGGGAATCGGAGGTTCGATCATCAAGTATCCGATGTTGCTCTATATCCCGCCGGCGTTGGGCTTCGCGGCGTTCACCGCCCAGGAGGTATCTGCGATTAGCGCGGTACAGGTTTTCTTCGCGACGATAGCTGGCGTATTCGCTTTCCGTAAAGGCGGTTTTATCAATAAAGCCCTTGTTATGGTGATGGGTGTTGCCATCGTCGTCGGAAGCTTTGCGGGTGGATATGGATCCAAATTCCTTTCCGACTCTGCGATCAACGTCACTTATGCCGTCTTGGCGCTTATCGCTGCCATCATGATGTTTTTTCCGAAAAAGGCAGAAGAAAATGGGGATTTCACGAAGTTGACGTTCAACAAGCCGTTGGCATTCGTGCTCGCTGGCATAATCGGGATCGTGTCTGGTATCGTCGGAGCGGCAGGAGCTTTCATAACTGTTCCGGTCATGTTGGTCATTCTGCGCATCCCGACAAGGGTGGCGATCGCGTCCTCCTTGGCCATCACGTTCATTTCGTCGATCGGCTCAACGGCAGGCAAGCTGCTCGGCGGTCATATGCTGCTCGTCCCATCGGTTGTCATGGTAATCGCGAGCTTGCTTGCAGCCCCGTTGGGGGCGCTGATCAGCAAAAAAATCAATACGAAAGCTCTGCAATGGATCCTGATCGCTCTCATTACGGCTACGGTCGTGAAAATATGGACGGACTTATTATTCTAACTAATAGGAGGAATCGATGAAATGGAAAAGGAACAAACGACGATAGTCCTCTTCAGCGGGGATTTGGATAAAGCGATTGCCGCATTCATCATAGCCAACGGCGCTGCGGCATACGATCACGACGTTACGATTTTCTTTACTTTCTGGGGACTGAATACGATGCGTAAGGACGAGGTTGTTAAGACTGAAAAAGGCTTGCTGGAGAAAATGTTCGGCTGGATGATGCCGCGAGGCGCGAACAAGCTCGGTCTTTCCAATATGAATATGATGGGCATGGGTCCCAAAATGATCAAGCACGTCATGAAGAAGCATAATGCGCTTACGCTTCCGCAATTGATCGAAATGGCTCAGGAGCAAGGCGTCAAGCTCGTCGCGTGCACGATGACAATGGATTTGCTCGGTTTGAAGCAGGAAGAGTTGATCGACGGCATGGAGCTGGCAGGCGTAGCTGCTTACCTAGGTGACGCAACGAATGCGAAAGTGAATCTGTTCATCTGATCGGACATGGCGCGTCTCTTTTTTTTGGATTATAATATACCCAACAGGGTATGTTGCGCCAAATAAACGAGGAGGTATGGACGAGATGGCATATGAATACAACGATGATCTGAAAAAGAGATTAAAGCGACTGGAAGGACAAGTGCGCGGAGTTCTCCGGATGATGGAAGAACGGAAAGACTGCAAGGACGTCATCACTCAGTTGTCTGCGGTGAGGAGCGCCGCCGACAAGGCGATCGCCACGATCGTGGCAGAAAATCTGGAGCAATGCATCATCGCCGAGCAAGAGATGGGCGGAGATACGAAGAACGTGGTCAAACAAGCGATTGAACTGCTAGTGAAAAGCCGGTAGCGTCGTCGCATCTAACCCTGAAAGGGGGAATGGTTAATGGAACTATCGACGATACTAGGTTTATTGCTCATCGTCGTTATCGTAATGCTTGTGATTAGAGGATTTTCGTCATCGAAGGGCTTGTCCAATTATAATGCAGAGCAATTCGGCGAACGTTTAGCAGGGAATGCTAAAGCGATGCTAATCGATGTTAGAGAGGTTGCGGAATTCCGGAGCGGGCACCTGCCGAGAGCGATTAACATCCCGCTATCCCAGCTTCAAAATCGGATCGGCGAGGTTGCCAACGTCAAGGATCGCGAAGTGCTGCTTTATTGCCGGAGCGGCATGCGTAGCAAACGGGCGGCCGCTATACTACGAGGTCATGGCTTGGAGCGCTTGGGACATCTTCAAGGCGGAATCATGTCCTGGAGGGGTAAAATTACGAATTAACGGAGGATGAGATGGACTTCCATTATACGGTCGAGACGGACAAGAGCGTCGAAGAAGCGATAGCGGCATTGGAAGGGCACTTGAAGGAACGAAGCTTCGGCATCTTGTGGCAGTTGGACCTTCCGGCGAAGCTTAAGGAAAAAGGCATCGATTCCTATACGGAGCCCTATCGCATACTCGAAGTGTGCAATCCGCGCGAAGCTGCCAAAGTTCTTGGGGACAATGAATTGGCAGGTTATTTTCTTCCCTGTAAGATTGTCGTCTATAGGCGGGACGGGATGACGAAGATCGGGTTACCTAGACCGGGAGCGCTTATGCGGCTTTTGGAAGACGAACGCTTGCAGGAAACCGCGGAGAGCATTGAACAAGTGCTTGTCGACGTATTGAATAGAAGCAAATAAGCGCAGGATAGAGGGCCTCGCACAATGCGAATTGTGCGAGGTTTTGCTATGTTTAGGTTGAAATTTACATTTTGGGCCGGAAAGGTTGCACTCGCTCCATGAGCGTGTTACAACATAGAATACGAAGGTTTTGCGTATACGATTAGTAAGTATTAGTAAGTATCAAGTGCTTGAATTTGGGAGCTGAGAAATGTGGTGAACGAACCGAATTCGCCTCGGGACGAGGAAGAGAAGCGGTTGTTAGTCGTACTGGAGCAAGTAAGCAGACGGATGCACAAGGAGCTTGCTCATCTCGGAGATCGGCGCGAGGATGTCGTCGGCATACGCCAGGAGTTCTGGGACGACGTGCGGATGAATTTCTCCGATTCGACGGAAGTCGGCGAAACTTGGAGCAGCATCATGCAGCAGGCAGAACTGTTAGCAGAACGGGAACGCAGTCACCGGGTGGCATCGGAAGCGGTGGAGCGGCTTACGAAACAGTTCGATTCGCCCTATTTTGCGCGTATCGACTTCGCGGAGAATGGCATGGGAACCGAAGTGATCTACATCGGACGCGCTTCTCTTGTCGGCGAAGACGAGGAGACGTTCTACGTATATGATTGGCGCGCCCCTGTATCCAGCCTGTTCTACGATCATGAGCCAGGCCCCGCCACCTATCGCGTTCCGGACGGAGAAATAACGGGAGAGCTTGCGCTCAAGCGGCAGTTCGTCATTCGCGGCGGACAAATGAAGCATATGTTCGATACGTCCGAGACAGTCGGGGACGAGATCCTGCAGGCTGTCCTATCCGAGGGATCGGATACGTCGATGAAGAGCATCGTTGCTACGATACAGAAAGAACAGAACTGGATAATTCGGGATGAGAAGCACAAGCTGCTTGTCGTTCAAGGGGCAGCGGGAAGCGGGAAAACGTCGGCGGCTTTGCAACGGATCGCCTACTTGCTTTACCGGTTTCGAGGGACGCTCGGTTCGGATCAGATCATTCTTTTCTCCCCGAATCCGGTGTTCAAAGGTTATATTTCCAACGTTTTGCCTGACCTGGGCGAGGCGAATATGCGACAAATGACGTTCCGCGAATTAATCGAAGCGAGATTAGGCCGGAGATACGAGGTAGAGGATCTATTCTCGCAGACGGAAAATATCGAGGCGGCCGACGGAACTTCGTTAGGCGATGCAAGGGAGCGTGCTATCCGGTATAAGGGCTCGGAGCATTTCTTCGTCACGGTCGAAAATTATTTGAAACGGCTGGAACGAGATGGAATCCAATTCCGTCCTTTGCGATTCCGCACAGAGACGATCGCATCGGCGGAAGAGATCTCGCAGGTGTTTTACGGCATTCGCGCTTCCGAAGGCTTCGGCACAAGAGCGGCGGGCGCTCGCCGCTGGCTTCTGGAGAAGCTGAACGCCTGGATCGATTCGCAAATGAATGAGCCATGGCTGGAAGAAGCAGCCGAGCTGGTGGACAGCGAAGACGTGCAACGGGCGTACGTCGATGTCCGGCGAAGCGGCGGGTTCCATGATGAAGTATTCGACGACGAAGAGAAGATGAGCGCGAGAATCCGAAGACGGGTCGCGGAGGAGGCAATCGCTCCGTTGGTGAAGGCGGCACGGGGTTATCGGTTCCTCGATGCGATCGGAACTTATCGCCAACTGTTCGAGAGCCGTTCGCTGTTCACGGAATGTGCCCCTGACGGTAAACTGCCGCTCGGCTGGGAATGGATGCTGCAGCGGGCGGAAGAAACGATGGGCCGCAAGATCATCGATCATGAGGATGCGACTCCGCTTATGTACGTGTCCGAGGCGTTGGAAGGCTTCCGCAGGGTAGAAGGCGATATTCTTCATGTCTTCGTGGACGAAGCGCAGGATTATTCGCCGTTCCAGGCGGCTTATCTGCGGCGGCGGTATCCTCGCGCTCGGTTAACCGTGCTTGGGGACTTCAACCAAGCGATCTATCTCCAATCGCAGGAGAGCGGCGGCTTCGGCGGATGGACGCGGCTCATGGCACCGGAGGTGACCTCCGTGCTTCGGTTGACGACAAGTTATCGATCTACTGAGCAAATCGTGGAATATACGAAAGGTATTTTAACGGCGGAGGACGCGGCGGGAATTACTCCTTTTCAGCGCAAAGGAGAGGCGCCGAAGGTCATGGCATGCAAGGATGGCGGCCAGCTTGGCGAGAAGATGGCGTCCGATATCATCGAGCTGCTTGCGCGCGGATACGGTACGATCGGCGTTATTACGAAGACGGCGCACGAAACGGGCAATGCATCGGCGCTGCTGAAGGAACAATTGCCGGACGAAGTGTCGATAGCGCTCGTCACAGGCGGGGCTGCCGAGCTTCCGAAGGGCGTGTCGGTACTTCCTTCCTACTTGGCGAAAGGCATCGAGTTCGACGCCGTCCTCGTGTGGGATGCTTCATCCGCGAGCTACGGTAAAGAAAAGGATCGTAAATTGTTATATACGGTCTGTACTCGTGCCCTTCACGTTCTGCACATCTACCATACTGGCGAAGCTTCTCCTTGGCTTCCTATACAAGGAGAATGACAATGAATGCAGCAGCTATTGAAGCGTTAAAAACTTATTACGGTTATGATCGGTTCCGCGAAGGGCAGTCCACGTTGATCGAGGCAATCTTGAACGGGAGAGACGTGTTGGGCATCATGCCTACGGGAGCGGGAAAGTCGATTTGTTATCAAATTCCGGCGATTCTGCTCCCCGGAGTGACTTTAGTGATCTCACCGCTGATCTCTCTCATGAAGGACCAAGTGGATTCGCTGAACTCGGCCGGAATTGAAGCAACCTATATTAATAGCTCGCTATCCGTGAAAGAAACGAACGACAGGATGCGAGATGTGGCCGCCGGACATTACAAGCTGCTGTACGTGGCGCCGGAGCGGCTGGAATCCGAATATTTTCGCGAGTTAGTTCGCCAGCTAGAAGTTCCTCTTATCGCGGTGGATGAAGCGCATTGTGTCTCCCAGTGGGGGCATGATTTTCGGCCGAGTTACATGACGATCGTTCGACTGTTGCGGGATATCGAGCCGCGGCCGGTTATGGCGGCATTCACGGCTACCGCGACGGATGTGGTCAAGGACGATATCGTGGATCGGCTTAGGTTGAAGGAGCCCGTTAGAATTACGACCGGGTATGCCCGCGACAACTTGGCGATGTCCGTCGTTCGAAATGCGGACAAGCGGGATTACGTCGCCAGATTCATTAAAGAGCATTCGGACCAAGCCGGCATTATCTATGCTTCTACTCGCCGCGAGGTGGAGAGCGTGTTCTCGTTCGTTCATGGGATGGGAGTTCCCGTCGGAAAATACCACGCGGGTCTGAGCGAGGAAGAGCGAGCTCGTACCCAGGATGCTTTTCAGAGGGATGACGTGCAAGTCATTGTGGCGACGAACGCGTTCGGGATGGGCATCGACAAGTCAAACGTTCGTTTTGTTATTCATAACAATATGCCGAAAAACCTCGAAGCTTATTATCAAGAAGCCGGACGCGCGGGCCGTGACGGGGATCCGGGAGAGTGCGTGCTGTTATTCTCGCCACAGGATGTCGTCACTCAGAAGTTCTTTATCGAGCAGAGTGAGGCGGGCGAAGAGCGGAAACAAAACGACTATCGGCTGCTGAACGACATGGTTCAATATGCGCATACCGGAGAATGTTTGCAGCTGACGATCGTGCGATACTTCGGAGAAGAAAATGCTCACAATTGCGGCACATGCGCGAACTGTACGGATACTCGAGAGCAGAAAGACGTGACGGAGGAAGCGAAATATATTTTCGCTTGCATATCGGAAATGAAACAACGGTTCGGGGTAACACTCACGGCGAAGGTGCTGCGTGGCGCGAACGACGCGAAGATCCGACAATTTAACTTTGATCGGCTCAGGTCTTACGGGCTGTTGAAACACATTCCGGAGAAGCAGTTGACGCAGCTCATTCATGCGCTTGTTGCGGACGGATATTTGCGTATGTCGGATACGGCGTATCCCGTTGTACAGTTAACGGAGCAAGTTCTCGACGTTATGAAAGGGAAAACGCAAGTTTATCGCCGGGTAGAGCCGGAAGCTCCTCCGGTAACCCGTTCGAGCGGCAAGTACGGTTCGTCCCGTTCAGGCGGAGCAGCCGTGTCGGTTGCGAACGCGGAGCTGTTCAATGCGCTGCGCCAGCTTCGTAAAAAAATCGCCGACGCCGAAGGCTTGCCGCCGTTCGTTATTTTCCACGATGCAACCCTGCGGGAAATGTGCGAGGCGATGCCGACGACGGAGAGAGCGATGCGCTCGGTCAAAGGAATCGGCGATGCGAAATTCGAGAAATACGGGTACGCGTTCCTAGAACTCATTCGGCAATATGAATAAACAAGAGGCTTGTTCTCGGATTTACTTCGCGAGCAAGCCTCTTTTTGAGTTGGGAAAATCTTATTACAGCACAGGGAGCGCCCTGTTGAGCAGCTGTAGTCCGGGCAAAACCTAACTACAGCGCACTAATGTAGCCCAAAGGTCCATGTAGTCCGGTAAAACCTAACTACATCCCTACAAACTAGTACATAACATAAGAGCGCAGAGAGTCTGTCCCTCGAGATCATGCGTACTATCATGCGTACTTAATCTCGATAGGCACAATGCTCGCTTGTTGAGGGTACCACTTGGGTACTCCGAATTTTTTCATGTAGCCAAGTACGTTTAAGTCGCTCTCCACGCTTTGTTCCTCGTTCATTTTCTCGAGCAATTTCCAGCATGCGTAGACGTCGTTGAGCGAACGATGAGCCCCTTCGAGGACGATGCCGTAGCGGTTACACATTTCTTGCAGGTTATGGGGATATGTATGCCTGGCTCTAGCAATCGTTAACGTATCCAAGAAAGAGTTCTTAAAGGAACGGCTAGCTAACCTGTTCAACGCGTGATGCAAGAAGCTCAGGTCGAACATGGCGTTATGGGCGACGATGACGCTGTCTCCGATCATGCGGTTGAGGATGCGGAAAGCCGTTTCCTCGTCCATTCCGTTAACGAGATCGGCTGAAGTAATTCCGGTAATCTCCGTAATCTTAGGCGGTAGAGCGCCGTCGAAGCGGATGAGCGTTTGAAACTGGCTGACGATCTCGCCGCCATAGCAACGAATGGCCGCCATCTCGATCACGCGATCGCGGGACGGATCAAGTCCGCTAGTCTCGAAGTCTAGCACGGTAATGTTGTCTAGCAGCATAACAGGGGCCTCCTCTTCCATTTGCTGAAACTGATGAGTCTACATTACCATAACAAACCTATGAAAACCTTATTTATTGAAGCGACCATCCGGTAAGATCGACGCGTAATCCGTCGGGTTGTACAGTTCGATAAACCATGGGATACTGCAACTACGGTATCCGTAGCTAAACCGGCACCACAAACTTGATTAATAATCACATGCGGTACGTTTACGTCATAATTTCCGTTTAAGTCGTATGGCGTACCCGGTAAAATAGGCACCGTTACCTGTTCATCAAACAGGTGACGGCGCCTATTTCGTGTTGTTATTTCAGAAGCTTACTTTTTCTCTTCGGCTGTTTCGTTGTCGTTGGACAGTTTGGTAATCTCGAACAGCTTGAACAATATGCTGAACACGATTGCGACGACCGTTGCGAGCGCCATGCCCGACAGCGTGAAATTCCCCGATTTGATCGTGACGCCGCTTAACCCGGTAACCAACACGATTGTGGTTAAGAACAGGTTGGTCGGCTTACCATAATCGACCTTCGATTCGACGAGCATCCGGAAGCCGGACGCGGCGATTACACCGAACAGCAGCAAGGAAACGCCGCCCATGACCGCGACCGGAATGTGGGAGATGAGGGCCGAGAATTTACCGAGGAACGACAGAACGATCGCGAATACGGCAGCGCCGCCGATGACGAAGGTGGAGTAGACGCGAGTAATCGCGAGGACCCCGATATTTTCCCCGTAAGTCGTATTGGGCGTGGAACCGACGAAACCGGAGATCATCGTAGAGATCCCGTTGCCGAGCAGCGAACGGTGAAGCCCCGGATCTTTGGACAAATCTTTATCGACGATGTTGCCGGTCACGATCAGATGCCCGATATGCTCCGCTACGACGACAAGCGCGGCAGGGATAATGACCAGAATAGCAGACCATTCGAACACGGGAGTCGTAAACGTAGGCGAATCGATCCAAGCGGGTTCGTTCAAGAAACCGAACTTTACCATTCCCATCAAATATCCGACTACATATCCGGTAATGATACCGACCAGAATCGGAATGATGCGCATGAATCCTCTAAAGACAATGTTGCCTAGAATCGTAACGAGCATCGTAATGACCGACAGGATGATCGTATTCCTGTCAGGCGTCCAGTCAGGATCGCCATTGGAAATCCAGCCCGCCATTCGCGCAGCTACAGGGATTAACTCCAACCCGATAACCGCAACGATCGCGCCCATAGCGGCCGGAGGGAATACGACGTTAATCCAAGCGGTGCCAGCGTATTGAATAACGATCGCAAGCAGGGTGAAGATCAAGCCCGCGACGATAAAGCCGCCTAGCGCTGCAGCGTAACCATCTCCGCCCGATGCATGGGTGGCGATAACCGCGCCTGCGGGTGTAATAAAGGCGAAGCTCGATCCCAAATACGCGGGTATTTTGCCTTTGCAGATAAACAGATAGAGCAGAGTGCCTATCCCGTTCATCAGTAAGCATACTGCCGGATCCACGTGCAGTAAGTTCGGAACAAGCACCGTCGAGCCGAACATGGCGAACAGATGCTGCAAGCTCAGCGTTAAGCTTTGTCCGAGTGGGGGTCTTTCGTGAACCCCGATTTCGCGTTTCATAGTTTCGTTTTCCTCCAAGTCGTTATGTTACTTTCGACAATTTCATTGTTGATTCTACCTATTGCGCTATCCTTTTGGCAAGCGCTTTCTATCATGTTGTTTCGGTTACTAGGGCTATTCCCATCTTTTTCTTCTATAGATATCATTCAATTCGACGTCCGGATCACACAGTTGCTACTGCTCTTTCGCTTGATATGGGATATAATAAAGGGTAGCGAGCTTTCTATAGTCATGAGGAGGATTTACCTTGAACCAAACGATTACGATTAATAAAAAAGAAGTAGCCGTCACCTTCAGCAACTATTTCGACTCCGAGCTGGGCGAGTTTTTGTTCAAACAGGTGATGTGCGACGTCTATATGCCAGGCAACGAAGTGGTACCGATCGACATCGAGAAAGAGCAGATCAAACGCGTAATCGAAGGCTTCAAGAAACGCAAAGAACTCCACGATGAAATTCCCAAGGAAAATATTCGCGGGAAATCTTACTATGTCATCAACTCCAGAATGCGTTACGATCTGGATTGGATGAAAGGCAACAAGCCTGCGAGACCGATGTCTCTGGCGGAGCACGAGAAGCTTAAAGCCGACGAAGCGCTAGGAATTAAACGTCCGGCTGTCGTCGAACAACCCGAAGAAACGCCGGAGATGGAAGCCCCTCAAGCGGAGCCGAAGGCACCTGAATATACCGATAACCGGAGGAAATATTTGCTTTCCAAAGGCTTCAAACATAATCTGCTTACGGACAATTGGGAAGTGAAAGACATCCGGTTTCCCGATTCCAAAATAGACAAGAGCGCCTCGGACGAAGAGTTCGCGGAAGGCATGAATCGATTGCTGGAGGCCTCGTACCAGAATCACTTGAAGCGGAGAAGCAAATCCAAATCATAGAACGCGGAACGAACCGTTCTCTCAGCTAGCTGGGAGCTACGGTTTTTATTTTTCCCTCCATTAGCTTCGGCGATTCCGGCGATAGCTAGGCACCTCTTGCATTGTTTCCTAATAGTGTATGGGAAAGAGATGATGTTAAAGAGGAGCGTATGCCGATGAGCGGATTCGATAACCGGACGGCCATCTTCTTGGCTTCCGTATGCAGTCAAACTTATGAGCATTTTAACGATCCGAACGGGCAATTCGTTATTCCGTATTCTTATGAGATGGTCGAGGGAATTCGCGCGAGATCGCTGACAGGCGTTACGGAGAAATTCGGCTTTATTCTTCAGTCCGATAGTCACGTGATTGTCGCGTTTCGGGGAACGAGCACGACGACCGATTGGATATCCGACGCGATGGCGAGTCAAGTCAAATTCAAGAGCGTGCCTAATACGGGACTTACCCATCGCGGATTTTCGAACATCTATTACTCGGCAAGGGAATCGATATTGACGGTTCTAGACGGCCTATCCGCAGACAAAACGTTATACGTTACCGGGCATAGCCTGGGAGGGGCGTTAGCCACCTTATGCGCGTTAGACGTTGCCGTTAATTCCCCCTTCACTTTCCCGATCGTCTATACTTTCGGTTCCCCTAGGGTAGGCGATCCTAAGTTTACGAATGCTTATGGGGAAACGGTAGATGAGAGCTTCCGCGTTCAGAACCGCTATGATGTCGTGACGCATCTTCCGCCTAAGACGTATAAGCCGCCTAGGAGGGAAAAGACGTTCAGCTATAAACATGTAAGCCAGGCGGAGGGGCTTGTCTTTCACAACGGATCGGTTCCCGGCAATCACGTAATCAGCAGCTATTACGAAGCGCTTGCCCGGCGGGATCCTCTCTTCGCGGAGCAATTGAGCTTAATGAATCCCGGGTTGTGTCCTAGCTCTTCAAGGTACGTATTCAAACAAGATCATTCCCTCCTATAAACCCGTAGAAAATTTGTTCTTTACAACTTTTTAATTCCGAGTTATCCTATTGGATATATTATTGTTTGGCCGATGAGGTCCTATCGCGGCAAATGGGGGTGCTTCTAGTCAACATAGAAAATATCGAGGCGTTCGTATACGTAATCCACTGCGGAAGTTTCAATAAAGCGGCGGAAGCGTTATACTTATCCCAACCGTCGGTTACGGCTCGCATTCAATCTCTCGAACGGGAGCTAGATTGCAAGCTGTTCGACCGCCATGGCAAACAAATCCAGATTACCGAGGAAGGCAAGCGGTTTTTGCCTTACGCCCAGCAGCTTCTGTTGACGTACCAGAAGGGTAAGCTTCACGTGAACCAGAAGAAGGCCATGCCGGAGGAGCTCAGGATCGGTTGCACCGTATCGGTGTCCAACTACATCATTCCGGAACTGCTTCCTCGGTTAAAGAGTAAATTTCCGAATACCCACTACAAATTCGTAACCGGCACTACCGATGATATCGTAGGTAAAGTTCTGAACAAGGAAGTGGATATCGGCTTCGTCCGCAAGGTGAACCATCCTTATTTGCAATCGATCGCTTTTTACGAGGATCCGATCTCCCTGTATGCCTACGAGGATCATCCGTTCGTCGGGGTTGAGCGCCTAACCGTCGAAGAGATCGCGGAACAGCCGCTTGTTTTTTTCGAATGCGGGGCGCTGGACTGGCTGCGAATCCATCGGGTGTTCGAGAACATTGAACGTCCGCCTAACATCCAGATTCAGACCGATAATTCCGAGATGGCCAAGAAGTTAGTCATCCGCAAGGCAGGCATTTCGTTCCTTCCGGGCTTAAGCGTTCGCCAGGAAATCGCCGACGGGAGATTAATTCCCCTACGCGTCCCCGAGACGTCAGGCATTTCCTTGCAAACGAATGTGATCGCCAATCTTGGCGAGCATACGCAATTTCTAAATGAGATCATTGAGATTGGCAAACAGTTAAACCACCATTAGGAGGAGTTACTTATGAGTCATATCGTCATCATTTCAGGAAGTCCAACGCCGGGATCCCGATTGAACGGGTTGATTGATCGTGTGGAAAGCAAGTGGGTCGAGAACGGCATTAAGGTTAGCCATGTCCGGGTAGCCGAGCTGCCGGCCGAGGCGCTTTTGCATGCGAATTTCAAGGACGAGCAAATCTTGGCGGCGCTAGCATTAGTTGAGTCCGCGACAGGAGTCGTCATCGCTAGCCCGGTCTATAAAGCTTCCTTCACCGGAATCTTGAAGGCATTCTTGGACTTGCTCCCGCAAACGGGTCTGAAAGGGAAAGTGACGCTTCCTCTCTTCATCGGTGGCACGATCGCGCATTTGTTGAGCTTGGATTACGCCCTGAAGCCTGTCATTTCCGTGCTCGGCAGCCGCAACATTATCGGCGGAGTATATGCGATCGACCAGTGGGTGCAACGGCTAGATAATGGTGTATTCGAGTTGTCCGAGGAGCTGCAGGAGAGATTGGATCGTTCCGCGGAAGAATTGGCCGAGGAGATCACTTGGCTCGGTATACGTGCCAAAGAGAAGATTGTTATTTCCTAACCGTTAATCATAGCTAGCCGTTATTATCAGAGGGCTGTCCGTAAGTCGACGAGACGTGGGACAGCCTTTTGCGTACAGCCGCAACTAGGTACGCTATCCGTTTCTTTCTTATCGCTTTTTTGTATCGTCGTATAGAAAATCTCTATTACCAACCGCATTGACGTTGAAGCGAGCGAGGTGGTAAGTTTATTGCAGACATAATTCTTACTTTTCCAGTAGGAATTATAAGTTTAATAATAGACCATAAACGGAGGAAACCGAAATGAAAAAATGGGTCATTTTACCGCTCGCGCTTATCTTAGTATTTACGCTTGCCGCTTGCGGCAACAAGAACAATAATACGGCTTCCGAATCGTCCGCATCATCATCCGACAGCGCATCGACAAGCGGGCCTGCTAGCGAATCGGCGTCCTCAAGCCCGGAAGCCCCGGTCAAGGCGAAGAAAATCATCGTAGGAACGTCGAGCTTATTCCCTCAAGTGTGCTTCCTTGACGAGAACGGTAAGCTGACCGGTTACGATATCGAGCTCGTCAGAGAAATCGATAAGCGGTTGCCGGAATACGAATTCGAATTCCAATTGCTGGATTCCATGCCTAGCTTGCTGCTAAGCCTAGAGACGAAGAAAGTCGACTTTGTCGCCCACGAGATCGAGAAAAATCCGGAAAGAACGGAAAAGTACTTGTTTAACAAAGTGCCTTATGCGCACTGGAAAAACAAAATCGTCGTCTCCGTGAACAATAATGATCCGATCGAAACGTTGGCGGATTTGAAAGGCAAGAAAGTCATCACGCATCCATCGAGCGCTGCGGATCAAATTCTTAAAAATTATGACAAGGATCACCCGGGCACCTACAAAATCGTATACCAAAGCGGCGCCGCTAACGATACCGTGGAGCAGATCGAGTCGGGACGCGTAACGGCTACGGTTGCGGCGGACTTCGCGCTCAGCCTGATCGACCCGGAGAAAAAGCTGAAAACGGTAGGTAAAGCTCTGAGTACGGCCGACATCCTTTTCTTATTCCGCAAGAACGATCCGGATGAGCAAGCGCTCGCCGATGCGATCGACAAAGCGATCACCGAGATTAAAGCCGATGGCACGCTTAGCGCGTTAAGCAAGCAATGGCTGGGCCAAGATTTCACTACCGCCGAATAGGCTCATTAATCCAAGGAAGGGTGACATCGTAATATGGGCGCACAATTCGATATCACCGCCGTGTTCGAATATTTCGTCAAGCTGCTTCCGTTCATCAAGATTTCGTTGCTAATCGTTGCCGGTTCAATCGTCGTAGGGCTGGGCGTCGGATTTCTCGTCGCCCTTCCGCGGCTTTATCGCATTCCGGTTCTGCAACGGATTTCCCAAGTGTACGCTTCCTTCTTCAGGGGAACGCCTATCCTTATCCAACTGTTCTTGTTCTACTACGGGCTGCCTGAACTGTTGAAGACCGTCCATATCGACGTATCCCGAGTACCCGTTCTCTACTTTGTTATTTTAACTTACGGATTGCATAGCGCCGCCTATATCTCGGAGGGAATCCGTGCCGCGGTAACGACCGTCGACCGGGGACAGATCGAAGCGGGATATGCGGTCGGAATGACCGGCTTCCAAGCTTTTACGAGAATCGTATTTCCGCAGGCGTTGGCCGTGGCGATTCCGATTCTAGGAAACTTGATCATCGCGACTCTTAAGGACACCTCTCTCGCCTTTACGCTCGGGGTGATGGAATTAACGGCCAAATCGCAGTCCCTTGGGCAGCTATCCAGACATTTTATCGAATCCTACATTGCGCTTGCCGCGATTTACTTTATTCTGAGTTTCCTGCTGGAGAAGGTTTTCTTTGCCCTCGAACGGAGACTTCTAAGGCATGAGAGCAGGTCGGAGACAGCGGAGAGAGTTTCGTTAGGAAAAAAATGGCTTAAACGCAGATTGGAAACGAAAGTCGCATGGACTAAGGGAGGGACGGGAATATGACATTGGATCCCTCGTTTATCTGGACCGCGTTCGTCCAAATCTTGCCGGCCATCCCGACGACTCTCTACATTACGATCGTTTCAATGTTCTTCGGATTATTGATCGGAACGGCGGTAGTTTTGATTCGAATATACAAGGTTCCTGTACTGCATCCGCTTGCCGCGGGATACGTCACGCTAATCCGGGGTACCCCGATGCTCACGCATTTGTTATTGATCTATTTCGGGCTTCCGATGCTGATCGATAGCTTGGCCGAGTCCTTCGGTTGGTCCTTCCGCTCCGTGTCGATTCCGATGATCGGGTTTGCTTATATCTCCTTCTCGATTACGGCGGGAGCTTACATGTCCGAGGTCGTTCGTTCCGGCATTATCGCCGTGGATCGGGGACAGCTCGAAGCTGCGCACTCGGTTGGAATGACAACGTTCCAAGCGCTGCGACGCATCGTATTGCCGCAAGCGTTCGCGGCAAGCTTGCCGAACCTGTCTAACGGAGTGATCGGGATGCTGCACGGTTCTACGCTCGCGTTTACCGTATCCGTCGTAGACATTAACGCGCAAGCCCAGATCGTAGCTTCGTCGAATTGGAAGTTTTTTGAAGCCTATCTCGCGGCAGCCGTTATTTTCTGGGGGCTCACCGTTCTCGTCGAGAGACTGACGGCGCTTATCGAGAAGCGTATTAATCTATACAATCGCGGGGGTGTAACATGATCAAGCTGAGTCGGATTTCCAAGTCGTTCGGTCGCAACGAAGTGTTGAAAGGCATCGATCTAACTGTGGAGAAAGGCGAAGTCGTGGCGATTCTCGGACCTAGCGGATCAGGCAAGACAACGCTTCTGAGGTGCATCAATTATTTAGAGAAGCCGAGCGACGGAGAAATTTCCATCGCCGAATTCACCGTCAATTGCCGAAAACCCGCGAAGAAAGACATTCATACGCTCCGACAGAAAACCGCGATGGTTTTTCAACAATATAATCTATTTCGTCATAAAACGGCTTTGGAGAACGTGATGGAAGGGCTCGTAGTCGTGAAAAAGCTTACGAAAGAGGAAGCGCGCAAGCTGAGCGCGGAGCTGTTGGAGAAAGTGGGCCTCGGCACGAAATTGGACGCCTATCCGAGCCAGTTGTCGGGCGGACAGCAGCAACGCGTAGGGATTGCTCGCGCTTTAGCATTGAATCCGGAAGTCATCTTGTTCGATGAGCCGACTTCGGCGTTGGATCCAGAGCTGGTAGGAGAAGTGCTAGCCGTTATTCGCAAGATCGCTAAGGAAGGGATCACGATGATTATCGTGACGCACGAAATGGGCTTCGCGCAAGATGTCGCGAACCATGTGGTGTTCATGGACGGAGGCGTGATCGTCGAGGAAGGGTCGCCTAAAGTCATCTTTCAATCTCCCAAAGAGGAGAGAACGAAACAGTTCCTGGCGAGGATTACCCCCGAAAGCGCCTATTCGATATAAATTCATAGAGTGGAGTGAGTGAGAAATGACGCTTAAATTCGGTATATTGGATCAAAGTATCGTATTTCCGGGACAGACGCCTTCCGAGGCTTTGGGAAATACGATCAAGCTTGCCCAACTGGCGGAGAAGCTCGGCTTCGAGCGATTCTGGGTATCGGAGCATCATGACTCCCCGCAGATGGCGGGGGCTTCTCCCGAGATTCTTATCTCGCATTTGCTGGCTCATACGGACAAAATCCGCATCGGCTCAGGCGGCGTCATGCTCCAGCATTACAGCCCTTATAAGGTAGCGGAGAACTTTAACGTCCTCGCGTCTCTCGCGCCGGGACGGGTAGATTTGGGAATCGGCCGGGCACCCGGCGGATTGCCCCGTTCGACGAAGGCATTGCAGAAGGGAGTCGCGGAACCCGAAACTCTGGAGGCTAAGCTAGTCGAGCTTGAACAATTGCTGACCGGCTCGCTAGGAGAGGATCATTCGCTCGCAGGGTTGCAAGCGAATCCGCTGCCGGCTCAACCGGCGGAAATCTATTTGCTCGGAACGAGCGTATCCAGCGCTAGGCTCGCCGCGGAGAGAGGTTACCCATACGCGTTCGCGTTATTCATTAATAATGATCCGGAAGCGGCCCGAGCCGCATTCGATACTTACCGGGAGCATTTCAACACGGCGAGCGGCAACGAGCCTAGAACGATATTAGGGCTGTCGGTCATTGCGGCAGATACAGAAGAGGAAGCTAAGGAGCTTGCAGGCCAATTCAAGAACGTACGGGTGACGTTGTCCAGCGGTAAAACCGTAAACGTGGGAACACTGGAACAAGCGGAGGAATTCGCGAGGCAAACGGGAGAGACGTATACGGCGGAAGTACGGGATGCGGACATTACGAAGGGGACTAAGGAAACCGTCCGCAAGCGACTATTGGAATTACGGGATACCTATGATGTGGATGAACTTATCTTTACAACGATCGTTCCCGATTTCGGCAAGCGCGTCCGGTCGTTCCAATTGCTGAAGGAAGCTTTCGAGGAGCAGCCGGCTTAATTAGGATAGGTATACGGAATTGAATTCGGGAGGGAAGAACAATGGGAACATTGACGGCAGAGACGTTAGCAGAACGGTTAGTCACTTTCCGGAGACATCTGCACGCCAATCCGGAGCTATCGCACGAGGAGTTCGAGACGACGGAAACGATTCGCGGCTGGCTTCTCGATGCGGGAATCCGGATTGCGAATTATCCGCTTAAGACCGGATTGATCGCCGAAGTCGGAGGGCTGCGCGGAGGGCCGATTATCGCGATCCGGGCGGATATCGACGCTCTTCCGATTCAGGAAGAGACGGATCTTCCTTTCGCTTCGCGCGTTCCCGGCAAGATGCATGCCTGCGGTCACGATTTCCATACGGCAACGGCGCTGGGAGCGGCATTATTGCTTAAGAAGCAGGAGCAAGAGCTAGAGGGAACGGTTAGGTTTCTGTTCCAGCCGGCGGAGGAGAAGGCGAAGGGCGCATCGCAAGTCATTGCCAGCGGAGCGCTGGAGGGAGTGCGGGCGATATTCGGATTGCATAACAAGCCGAACTTGCCGGTCGGCACGATCGGCATTAAAGCGGGTCCGATTATGGCTGCGGCAGATGGCTTCATCGTAGAGGTGGAAGGCCGAGGCACGCATGCCGCCGTGCCGGAAGCGGGATTGGATCCGATCGTCGCTTCCGCGCACATCATTACCGCTTTGCAATCGATCGTCAGCCGGAACGTTAGCGCGCTCGATAGCGCGGTCATCAGCGTAACGCGTCTGAATAGCGGAACCGCTTGGAATGTTATTGCGGAGAAGGCCGTATTCGACGGCACCTTGCGGACATTCGACGAGAAAGTGAGAGGTAAGGTACGCGAACGATTCGAGCAAGTCGTGACGGGAGTCGCATCCGCGCTTGGAACGAAAGCAACGGTGGAATGGCTGGAAGGTCCGCCCCCTGTCGTGAACGATCCGAAATGGGCGGAACAGGCGACGCGAACCGCGGAATCTCTTGGCCTGACGATCGTAGATCCGGCGCTTTCGCCGGCTGGGGAGGATTTCTCCTTTTACTTGCAGCGGACGCCGGGCATCTTTTTCTTCTTAGGAACTTCAGGTCCTCAGGAATGGCATCATCCCGCCTTCGATGTAGACGAACGCGCGCTTCCAATCGGCGCATCTTTCTTTGCTGCATTAGCCGTTGACGCTTTGGCGCATTTAACAGGTCAGTCCCTTAAGTAGGAGGTAGCGGCCATTCGAAAATTATACGATGTTATCGTAGTCGGAGCGGGATCGATGGGGATGAGCGCAGGATACGAGCTTGCCCGCAGAGGTCTCAAGACATTGCTAATAGACGCTTTTGATCCCCCTCATCCGAACGGCAGCCATCACGGCGATCCGCGTTTGATCAGGCATGCTTATAGCGGAGGACCCTCTTATGTTAAGCTAGCGCTTCGCGCGGATGAGCTGTGGCGAGAGCTGGAAGAAGCAACGGGAGAGAAGCTGCTGGAGAGGGCAGGCGTGTTGAATGTCGCGGACCCGGATTTCTATTCCTATGAAGGCAGGTTTCAGGACGCGTCCGATCACGGGGTCATTATCGAAGATTTAGATGCGGAGCAAATCCGCGATCGCTGGCCGGGCGTACGAATCCCCGATCATTACCGCGCGATGTATGAACCTAACGCCGGGTATCTCTATAGCGAAAGATGCGTGTCCGCCTATAAGAAGCTTGCTCTGCAAGCGGGTGCTTCGTTGTTGACGAACGCGTTCGTGACTCGCATTCAACCGGGCAACTCGTTCGTATCGGTATCTACGAAATCGGACGAATTTATAGCGAATAAAGTCATTCTCAGCGCAGGAGCTTGGTTCAAGACGTTAGAGCCGTTCATCAGGCTACCTATCCGATCCGTCCGTAAAGTCGTCGGCTGGTTCGAGCCGAGCGGCAATTCGTTCGACGCAGGCAACTTCCCCGGATTCACGTTCGGAAGCAGCTTAGGCGGTTACTACGGTTTTCCCAGTATCTCGGGTGCGGGAGTAAAAATCGGCCGTCATGAAACGGGAGTGGAATGGCAGCCGGGTCAGGAGTCCGAACCATTCGGCGCCTACCCCGAAGACGAAGGGGACCTGCGCCGCGCATTGGATACGTTCCTGCCGGGGGCTGCCGGCAAGCTTCTCAGAAGCGCGGTATGCAAATACGAGCATACGCCGGATGATCACTTTATTATCGATACTCATCCCGAGCATTCGAACGTTTTACTCGCAGGAGGATTTTCGGGTCATGGCTTTAAGTTCTCAAGCGTTGTGGGCGAGCTACTGGCTAACCAGATCGAGGGGGGCCAATGGGGACAGAATGTCGGCTTATTCTCCGTTTCCCGATTTGCGCAATCCATATCATAAACCTTTCTTAAGGAGGCAATACGCATGAGCCAATCTCTTGATCCCATCGATTCTTATTTACACACTTACGAGCAGTTGCAAGAAGCGATTTCGGGGTTATCTGACGAACAGCTAAAATGGAAAGCGAATGATACCCAGTGGAGCGTTACGGAGGTGCTTACGCATCTAGCGGATCATAATATCGTGGTGAGCTTCCGTATTCGCGAAGTGTTGTCCGGCTCCGACGTTCGGTTGCCCGCTTTCAGCCAGGATCCCTGGGTTGCCGGGCAGAAGGCGAATGAAGGTAAAGCTTCGGACGTGCTCGATATTTTCAGAAACCTGCTGATCTATAACAGCTTGCTATTCCGCCGTTTGACGCCGGACGATTGGAACAAGACCGGGGTTAACTTCAAAGGGGAAACGGTGACGATTGCGGCTATCGTTCAGGCTTTTACCGCCCATGTTCAAGTCCATTTGAAACAAATCGATAGAATCAAGCAAGGCGAGATCAGCTCGCAGAACTCGAGCTGCACGATCTGAGAGACGAGGTGGAGATCATGTCGGATAGCAAAGTCGTTGTTCGCGCCGCTGAGGAAAGCGATCGCGTAGCGATTAAGGAAGTTCTCAAGGCCGCTTACCAACAATATGAACATACCCTTTCCAGGGAACGTTGGGAGCAATACAGAGAAAACATCGAGCAATCGGTAGATTCGGAGACGACGAAAGCTAGGCTCGTTGCCGTGTTGGACGGGGAAATCGTTGGCAGCGTGTTCCTGTATGACGGTGCCGAAACGGCGTACGGCGCGCCGCAATTGGACATTGATACTCCCATTGTTCGCTTGCTCGGCGTATCTCCCAGCGTTCGCGGACTTGGGGTGGCAACGGAACTGATTCGATCGAGCGCCAAGCTCGCGCGGGATTGGGGCGCGGAAACGATCCATCTCCATACTTCCGATATTATGGACTCCGCCGTCAGACTATATGAACGATTGGGCTTCGAACGGGCTTACGATAAGGAATTCAACAACGGAGAGGTGCTTGTGAAGAGCTATCGGCTTCAGTTGAAGGAAGCGGCACTGCTAAAGGTTTAAGAGATGGGACTAGGAGAAATTGGAGAGTCAAGAATGGGAGGAATTAAGATGGGGACAAGAAAACAGCTAAAACTAGGCGCGATTATTCATGGGGTAGGAGGCAATATCTCCGCATGGAGACATCCTGATGTGCCTGTCGACGCAAGCGTAAACTTCGAATTTTACAAGCAGCAGGCACAAACCGCGGAAGCCGGAAAATTCGATCTCGTGTTTATCGCGGACGGCTTATACATTAACGAGAAGTCGATTCCGCACTTCCTGAACCGATTCGAGCCGATCACGATTTTGTCGGCATTGGCGGCGGTTACGAAGCATATCGGTCTTGTCGGTACTTTGTCCAGCTCTTATAGCGAACCTTTCACCGTATCCAGGCAGTTCGGTTCACTCGACCATATTAGCGGGGGACGCGCGGGATGGAACGTCGTAACCTCTCCGCTGGAGGGCTCCGCCAAAAATTACGGTAAACCGGAACATCCTTCGCACGATGAGCGCTATAAAATCGCCGAGGAGTTTCTTGAGGTCGCTCGCGGACTATGGGATTCTTGGGAGGACGACGCCTTCGTCCGCGATAAGGAATCCGGCGTTTTCTTCGATCCATCCAAGTTGCATCAGTTGAACCATAAAGGGACTTATTTCTCCGTGCAAGGTCCCTTGAATATCGCCCGGTCCAAGCAAGGGCATCCGGTGATTTTCCAAGCCGGATCTTCGGAAAGCGGCAAAACGCTGGCGGCCAAAGGAGCGGACGCCGTCTTTACGGGACATGAGAACATCGAAGAAGCGAAACGATTCTATAAGGACGTGAAGGATCGCGCTGTCGCTGGCGGCCGTTCTCGCGACGAGATCGCCATCTTCCCTGGCATTGGTCCGATTATCGGGAAAACCGAAGAAGAAGCCGAGCGAAAGTATCTGGAATTCGCCAATCTGGTGACCATCGACAAGGCGCTGGAATATTTGGGCCGATTCTTCGACCACCACGATTTCTCCCAGTATCCGCTTGACGAGCCGTTTCCCGAGCTTGGAGATTTAGGCTCGAACAGCTTCCGCAGCGGTACAGATAAGCTTAAGCAAGTCGCCAAAGAGCAACAGCTAACGCTCCGTGAAGTTGCCATTCGCTCGGCTACTCCGCGCAGCGAATTCATCGGTACGCCGGAGAAAATCGCGAATCTGATCCAGAGATGGCACGAGGAAGAGGCGGCTGACGGGTTTATCATCCATGGGGCCACTCCCGGTACGTTGAAGGATTTCGTGGAGCATGTCGTACCGATCCTGCAGGAGCGCGGCATCTATCGGACGGAGTACGAGTCGGATACGTTGCGTGGAAACTTAGGCCTGCCAGTTCCGACTAATCGTTATGTGGCAGCCAAGGTGGGTAGCTAAACCGTAGAACCGAAAACCAAACCACTCCTTTTGTCGGATGGTTTGGTTTTTGGCGTATTAGCGAGGCGAGAGAGTGGAGAAGAAGAGGAGGAGTGGAGATAAAGGGGAGAAGCGAGACAAATGTAGAGTTCGCGGACATGAGAGCCGTTATTCCAGCATAAATCAGGTATTATGATAGTTCGCCGGACATTAGAGTCGTTATTTTCACCAAAATGCGGGAATTGTGGTTGTTTTTCGATGGATAAGGGCTCCTATGTCCGCAAGACTGGCTATTTAGCTCGTATTATCACAAATAACGGCTCCTATGTCCGCCAGATTGGATAAGTGGATCGTATTATCAAATCCGAAGCTTCATTTTTATACATAATCAAATCCCCTCGAATCGCCTCGGATCCTATCATTTCCTGGGGAATGAATCTCCTTGAATTAGGGGCGGGCTTGCCTTAAACTAAAGGAAGAGTTGAGCAACTAATCAAATGATTGTACATAGAGTTAGCTTATCAGGACGTAGATGGTTGGAAGGCCAGGCTGGATCCAAGATTCGATGTCGGATCCGCAGCTTACGTAGCTTCGGAAAAAATGAATTTTAAAAAAGAATAGTTTTGAGGCAAAGGTGCCTAGGGTTTAAGAACGTTGATCGTTCTTCTAACCTGGGCACTTTTTTGTTTTTTTCGTCTTGGGAACACCATTCCGAACGCGAAGAGGTGAAAGGAGTGAACCGTCAACCGATCCGGGGGATTCCGCTTGCCGTGAGGCTGATTCCGAACGTGGACGCAGAGCTCGCGAAGGAGTTAAAGCTTGGAGAAGGAATACGCAGCTTGGGCCTATTTACTTCGACCGTGGATGACGTTGGCTATACCGCGGTAGACGAAGCAACGAAGAAGGCGGCAGTCGAAGTCGTCTACGCCCGTTCGTTCTATGCGGGCTCGGGTCATGCTTCGGGACCTTTATCGGGAGAATTCATTGGAATTATCGGCGGGCAGACTCCAGCAGAAGTAAGGAGCGGATTGGATGCCGCTCTCGAGTTGATGGAAAGCGGTGCTTGCTTTTATTCTTTGAACGAGGAAGGGACCCATGCGTATTACGCGCACGTCATTTCCCGTACGGGCTCGTATTTGTCCAATATCGCAGGCATCGGGGAAGGCGAGCCGCTTGCTTATTTGATTGCTCCTCCGTTAGAGGCCATCTATGGACTGGATGCCGCGTTAAAAGCGGCGGATGTTCGGCTTTGTCAGCTGTACGGGCCGCCCACGGAAACTAACTTCGGCGGGGGGCTGCTGACGGGAAGCCAATCCGCCTGCAGCGCGGCGGCCGAGGCTTTCGCGAATGCCGTATACGAAGTGGCGCGTGATCCGAGGAAATAAGGCGGGTGAGAACAGTTGGCGACAAGAAAGTTAGCGCTTGGCATGATTGAAACTTGGGGCGTACCGGCACTGATCGCAGCTGCGGATGCCGCCGCCAAGACGGCGGATGTAGAGGTCACTGCCTATGAGAAGGCCGATGCGGGAATCGTGACGATCTACTTACTGGGTGATGTCGCCGCGGTACAAACGGCAGTGGACGCAGGAGGGGAAGCCGCGAAGAAGGTCGGCAAGCTGCTCGGAACGCATGTTATCCCACGGCCTGACGACTCGGTATTCGAAATGGTATGGGGCTGTTTCCTGAGCGGAAGGGATAGCGGCGAAGGAATTGGCGACAGCGAAGACATAGGTGAAAACGAAGGCGAAGCGGGATACCCGCAAGAAGGCGACGGTCAAGACAATGGCAACGGCGCCGGCAACGGAGGCGATTCCTCATGAAGCTGGACGAGGATTTATTAGGCATTCAAGAAGTGAGGAATGCGTTGCTAGAGGCGAAACGGGCACAGAAACTGCTGGAGCAGATGACCCAAGCGCAGATTGACGGCATCGTGGAGCGGATGGCTCAAGCCGCCGAGGCGGAAGCGGAAAGACTGGGGACTCTGGCCGTAGAGGAGACGGGATTCGGCTTGAAGGCGGACAAGAAAGCTAAAAACTTGTTCGTGGCAAGAGATGTGTACAACGAGATCAAGGATATGAAGACTGTCGGCATCATCCGCAAAGATGAGTCGGGGCAAGTGTGGGAGATCGCCCAACCGATGGGCGTCGTGGCAGCTATTATTCCTTCGACGAACCCGACTTCGACGGTCATTTTCAAATGCCTGATCGCTTTAAAAGCGAGGAATGCGATCGTAATAAGCCCGCATCCCTCCGCTCTAAGGTGTTCAGCGGAATCGGCAGCGCTCATGAAGGCTGCCGCCGAAGCGGCAGGGGCGCCTCCCGGCGTTATTCATTGTCTCTCCATCCCGTCTATCGAGGCGAGTCATGAGCTGATGAGGCACAAGCTGACCGATATCATTCTCGCGACGGGCGGGACGGGGATGGTGAAAGCCGCATATAGCTCGGGAAAACCGGCATACGGCGTCGGTCCTGGCAACGTTCCGGTATACATTCACCGAAGCGCGAACGTGAAGCAAGCCGTCTCCCGAATTGTTCAGAGCAAGACGTTCGATTACGGGACGATATGCGCTTCCGAGCAGGCCTTGGTCGTAGACGAGGCGATTAAGAAGCAAGTAATCGAGGAATTGCAAAGACAAGGCGCTCATTTCCTGAACGAGGGGGAGAAGCAGCGGGTTGCCTCGATTTTGACCATCGGTAAAGGAATGAATCCAAAGGTCGTCGGAAGATCGCCGCAGGTTATTGCATCGCAAGCGGGGATTAACGTACCAAGTACAACACGCGTCATCATTGCCGAGGAAATAGCGGTCGGGCACGAGTACCCTTTTTCCGTAGAGAAGCTTTGTCCGGTACTCGCGTTCTATACGGTGAAGGATTGGCAGGAAGGCTGCAGGCGATGCATTGAATTGCTGGAACAAGGCGGGTTAGGCCATACGCTTGGCATCCACTGCGAAGATTTTATGATCATCGAGGCATTCGGGTTAGAGAAACCGGCTTCGCGCATCGTCGTTAATACCGGAACGACTTTCGGAGGGATCGGCGCGACGACCGCGCTTTTCCCTTCCATGACGCTTGGCTGCGGCTCTTTCGGAGGCAACATTACTTCGGATAATATCGGTCCGCAGCATCTGCTCAATACGAAGCGGGTCGCTTTCGGCATTCGCGAAATGCCGGCAGCTCCCACACTTGAGCACCGACAAGCAGAGGAGAGAGTCGTCGAAGCAATAACCGCAAACAGCGGTGTCAACAGGCAGGCCATCTCCCGGGAAGAAGTGACCCGCATCGTTAGGAAAGTGCTCGCCGAGATGGAAAATAGAGAAGGAGGAATGTTGTGATGGCTGGAGAATTGACGGCGCTTGGGATGATCGAAACGAAAGGGTTAGTCGGATCGATAGAAGCCGCGGATGCGATGGTGAAAGCAGCGAACGTAAAGCTGATCGGCAAAGTACACGTCGGGGGCGGGCTGGTCACCGTCATGGTGCGGGGCGACGTAGGAGCGGTAAAGGCGGCAACCGATGCGGGAGCGGCCGCGGCGGAGAAAATCGGGGAGCTCGTATCGGTGCATGTCATTCCTCGTCCGCATTCCGATATCGAATTCATCCTTCCGAAGCTTGAAGGGTAAGACGAACGATGGCGCACATCACGGAAACGAGCTTGCGCGCCATGCTGGGCCGAGGCAGGTTATTGCCCGATCCGTTCCCTATCGGGACAGGAGATAAGCTCACTCCCGCCGCGGCGGATTTCCTGAAGCAACGGAATATCGCCATAAGGCGTTCGGAACGAGGCAGCCTAGATGACCACTCGCGTATTCCCGTCGGCGTATCCAATCGGCACGTTCATCTGGCTCCCCGGCACGTAGAAGCTTTGTTCGGTGTCAGATACGAATTACAGCCGCGCCGCGAGTTATCCCAGAAAGGACAATTCGCGGCACGGGAAACAGTTGCGTTAGTCGGGCCTAAGGGGGAAATTCCCGAAGTACGGATTCTCGGTCCGGCCAGAGGCGAGACGCAAGTAGAGATCTCGCGTACGGATGGCTACCGGTTAGGGGTGCAACCTCCGGTCCGGTTGTCCGGCGACATTCGGGGAACGCCGGGAATTACGCTTATCGGAACGGCAGGCACAGTCGTTCTGTCCGAAGGCTTAATCGTGGCGCGCAATCACCTTCATCTCTCTCCCGAAGAAGCGAAACGGCTGCAAGTCGCACAAGGAGATCGTCTTATGTTGCGAACGACCGGCGATCGACCGGTTATTTTCGCGGAAGTCATTGCAAGAGTTAATCCTCGCTTTTCATTGGATTTTCACATCGATACGGACGAGGCGAATTCCTCGTTCCTGAATAACGGGGATAACGTAACGCTTATCGGCGTGAACGGTAAACTACGGGATTCCGCCTGGGGGGAGCCATCGTGAGCATGGAGATCAAACCGATGATTGAATCTATCGTTCGCGAGCTGTTCAGCGAATGGCGGAAGGAATCCGCCGTTCAACCTCCCAAACCGAAGCTTCTGTATATCTTTTGCGATAGCACAGCCCAAGAGGCGTATTCGGATCATTTTATCCACCTGCACAACAACGGGATATGCCACGACTTATTGTTCCTAGATGGAGAGACGTCGGGATGGCTAGGCATGAATAAGCTCGAATGCGGCGGGGCAGGTCGAATATTGATGGCGGACGAGTACGCTCCGGCGCCGTTGGAGGTTCCGAGGGATTACGACGGCATCGTCATTCCGGAGCTGGATTTGGACAACGCGGCTAGAATCGCCTTGGGAATGAAAGGCACGATCAAATCGGAAATCGTCTTCTCCGCTCTCGTTCAAGGAAAATTCGTGCTTGTCGGGGAAGACAGCCCCGGCTTGAAGCGGTCGGATCGGCGCACGCTCAAGACGATCGCGCTTCCTCAGCCTTATGTCCATCTTTTTAGTTACTACAAACAAGAACTTCGAATGTACGGAGTGGAGTTCGGAGAACAGAAACGATTGGCCGAGCTTGCGGTTAAGAAATGCGGCAAGGAACAGGAATATCCCGTACCCGTAGAGTCGGGAGCCTCTGCGATACAACAACCTCCGGAGCGAGAGGAACAGGAACGGCATAAGTTCGAAGGGAAGCTCGTTAGCGCGGAGTGGTTGATTTCGCAGCTTAAGCTCCGGAAATTCCACGAGTTGGCCATTCGTCGCCGAACGCTTATTTCTCCGCTGGCGCACGACTTGTTGAAGATCAACGGCATTACGATCCGATACGCCGACGACGAAGGGTGAGATTGCGATGTTTTTGGGAAAAGTCATCGGTAGCGTATGGGCGACGCAAAAAGAAGAAGGCATGGATAATTTGAAGTTGCTCGTCATCCAGCCTATCGACTTCCATCATCGCGAGGATGGACAGCACGTCATTGTGGCAGATCGGATCGGAGCCGGAGTAGGCGAGAGAGTCATCGTGTCGCGAGGAAGCCCGGCCAGAATTTTGTTCAATCAAAGAATGGTGCCGATCGACGCCATGATCGTGGGCATCGTGGACAGCTTCGAGGTGACGGATCGGTTCGAGGAAGAAAAGGAGGAGGGGACATGGAGCAGCAGAAGCAACGGGTAATCCAGGAATACGTACCCGGCAAGCAGCTCACCTTGTGCCACGTCATCGCGAATCCCGATCCGATCCTCTACTCTAAGCTGGGATTGGAGACGGGCAACGCGATCGGCATTCTCACCTTAACACCAACGGAGACGGCCATTATCGCGGCGGATGTCGCTACGAAAGCAGCCAGCGTGGGCATTGGCTACTTGGATCGCTTTACGGGATCACTTGTCATTACCGGGGAGGTTTCCGCGGTAGAGATGGCGCTGAGCGCGGTTAACGCGTTCCTGCAAGAGAAGCTGCAATTTTCCATTGCATCGTTAACGAGGTCGTAGAGGATGAGAAGAATCATGGTCATCGGAGCCGTCGGTACGGGCAAGTCGTCGTTAATTAGAGCTTTAACGGATGCGAAGCAGCAAGTGGTGAAGACGCAAAGTCTCGTCTATTACGATGCCTTGATCGATACGCCGGGCGAATATACGGAGAACCCGTTATTTTATCGTTCGCTCATGGCGACGTCGCATCAAGCGGCCGCGGTCCTGCTCGTTCAAGATGCGACAAGGGACCGGAACGCATTCCCGCCGGGATTCGCCGGGGGCTTTCCGGTTCCCGCGATCGGCGCGGTAACTAAGATCGACCATCCGGACGCGAATCCGGAAAGGGCGATCGGACTGCTCCGGCAAGCGTTGCCTGCCGGAGACATCGTTCTAACTTCGGCGTTGAGCCGCACGGGCATCGACGAAATGCAGCAAATGTTGTCGCGGTACGGCAGTGAGGCAAAATAAGTAAAGAACCGACGGGTACGTTCGACAGCGATTCGCGATCTCCTATGTCAGAATAGAATCGATCAGGGCAAATCCAAGATAAAGAGGGATTTTCTATGGATTCGATTAAGGAGCTCTGTCTAGAGCATACCGTACTAAACGAGCACGACGCGGAGACGATAGCAAACTTGGCGAGGCACTTGCAACTGATCGCGGACATCTCCCAAGCGGATGTGTTCATCGATTGCCCCATGACGGACAAGAACTCGGCGCTAGTCGTTGCCCAAGCTCATCCTACTACGGCAACCTCGCTGTATCGGACATCCGTCGTCGGTCAGCATGCTTACGCGCGGAATGAACCCGCGGTCCTATTTAGCTTGCTCTCCGGCCAGCCGGTTATCGGCTCTCGCGGGATCTCCCAAGAACAAATCGCGATGCGGCAGAACGTATCTCCGATCGTGGGCCATAGCGGCAAGGTCATCGGAGCGTTGATCATGGAGCAAGACATTTCGGATCAAGTGGAGCAAGAACGCAACGTGGAAAGATTACTGGAGACGACGGAGCATCTGAGCGAGACGTTGCTCGCGATCGCGATGTCGGAGGGCAGGGTGCAGTCCCTCATGCACGAAGGGATCATTCTGTTCGATGAACGGGAGAGCATTACGTATATGAATGCCAGGTCTAGAACCCAACTGCGCGAGATCGGCCAGCCTTCGGTTGCGGAAGGAGACGGAATCGATGGCTTGTTCTTTAATCGCTTGCAGTGGGGGGATGGTCTTGAAGGCGCGGGGATATTGTGCCAAGAGCTGCAATTCGGGAAAATAACTTACGAACTCAAGGCCGTATCCATCTATCGCGGCAATCGGACGGTCGGAGGGTTGTTGCTTATTCGCGATATCTCGGATCTGAAAGAGAAAGATAAACAGCTGATGATCAAGTCGGCCGTCATTAAGGAAATTCATCACCGGGTCAAGAACAACCTGCAGACCGTATCGAGCTTGCTTCGTCTTCAGATGCGCCGCACTAAGCACGAGGAGGTTGCCGCGATCTATCGCGACAGCATGGATAGGATTAACAGCATCGCCGTCATTCACGAGATGCTCGCTTACGATGGAAGCGACTCGATTGATTTTAACGAAGTGATCGATCGAATCTCGAAAAATATATTAACCTCGTCTGTCAAGCCCGACCAGTTCGTTCAAATAAAGCTGGATGGGGATGAGCTAACGTTGCCATCCGAAATGGCGACGACGTTGGCGCTTGTCGTGAACGAATTAATTCATAATAGCGTGCAGCACGCTTTCGCGAATCGTCCTTCGGGGGAAATCGGGATCACGATCCGCGTTCGAGCTCAGGTGACGGAATTACAAGTAGCCGACAATGGAACGGGGATTACGACTGCATCTTATCAACAAGAAAGAACCCATCTCGGTCTGAAAATCGCGGAAATGCTCGTGGAGGAAAACTTGGACGGGAATATCAGTATTGCGTCAGACGAGCGTGGAACCCGAGTCCGTATCACATTTCCGGCAATCATCCATCCAACTGAAGGAGGCTGAACGGAATGAGACCTTCCATTGTACTAGTAGATGATGATCCGATCATACGGATGGACATCCGCGAGATGCTGGAGGATCAAGGCTATTCCGTCGTCGGCGAAGCCAAGAACGGCGAGGAAGCGGTTGAACTGGCGGTCAGGCTAAAGCCGGATTTAGTCATTATGGACATGAAGATGCCGGTCATGAACGGTGTGAAAGCCGCACGGATCATTCGTAGAATAGGAAGTCCTGCCGCTGTGCTCATGCTTACGGCCTTTAGCCAGAAGGAGCTCGTTCAGGAAGCGTGCGACGCAGGAGTTACCTCTTATCTCGTTAAACCCGTAGCGGAGGAAAATTTGATCCCAGCGGTCGAAATCGCGCTCAGCCAGAAGAAACGGATGGATGAGTTGCATGATGCGCTTATGCAGATGAAACAATCGGTCGAACAACGGAAAACGGTAGAGAAAGCGAAAGGAATCGTCATGCGGGCTTACGCCTTGAGCGAGGAAGAAGCTTATCGGAAAATGCGGGGGGCTAGCATGGAGAGCCGCATTTCGTTGAACAAGGTCGCGGAGTACATCTTGGATGGCCGCGCGGATCGGCTATCCGGTATGGCTGGGAATGGGTGATGCGAAGATGGATGGTTCGTGGATCACGAGCGCGGGAATCGATATCGGTACGAGCACGACGAAATTGATCGTCAGCCGGTTGAAGCTCGTTCGGACATCGAGCGCGCTCAGTCTGCCTCGGTATGAAATCGCCGAGCGGGAGCTAATGTATGCCAGCCCGATCCACGCCACCCCATTGACCGGTGCGGATCAAATCGACGCAGATCGCGTATGGGCCATCGTATCCGGAGAGCTCGATAAAGCCGAGGTCGGCAAAGGCGATCTGAAATCCGGTGCCGTGATCATAACGGGAGAAACGGCCACGAAGACGAACGCGAGAGCAATCGTTCATCGCCTTGCCGATAGGGCGGGAGATTTCGTCGTCGCTGCGGCGGGAGCGGATTTGGAAGCCTATCTGGCGGGTAAAGGGGCAGGAGCGGATAGGCGATCTCTGCGGATTCGCGGTGCAGTCGTTAATATCGACATCGGCGGAGGGACGGCGAATGCCGCGATTTTCCGTCGCGGAAAGCTGATCGGAACGATTACGTTTCATATCGGAGGCCGTCTGATCCAGCTTGATGAAACGGGAATGATCCGTTACGTAGCTCCATCTATTCGAACATGGCTGGGCGCTAACGGATATCGGATCGAAGCGGGAATCGTCGTCGCATTTTCCATGATCAAAGATATTTGTTACGCGCTAAGTCGCGAGATGCTTCGCTATTTCATAGGCGGGAATGTCGCTTTGACCGATTGGCACCGGAATAATAACGGATTGATCGCAGGCCAATCGCTTGAACAAGTGCCAGAGATTGAGGAGTGGATGGTATCAGGCGGAATCGGCAAGCTCATTCAGGAGCGGGCAGCGCCCGCTAACCTGGCGGAGATGGCGATCCATCATGACATCGGACCTCTGCTCGCCTCTGCGCTCAGAGATTGCATGCAAGCTAGCTCATTGCGGGTCGTCGACGCGGACGAGACGGTGAGAGCAACGGTCATTGGAGCGGGAATGCAGAGTATGGAAATCGGCGGGGCTACCGTTCACTTGGATCCGAAGCTGCTTCCCATTCGTAATCTTCCGGTGTTGAAGTTGGAATTGTCTGCTGCTAATGAAGGGCGGGAGGAAGTTGTGCGACTTGAAGCTGTCAGGCTTGAAGCTGAACTTGAGGACACATTGAGAACCGCCTTCAACCTGTTCGATCCCGAAGCCGTTCCCCCCTTTGCTCTGGCGATTACGGGTACAAGGACGATGAACTATGCGTTTCTACAGCATCTCGCGGATCGGCTGGAATCGCGCTTTACGCACTATTTTCCGCGGAGCGGGATCATGGTTGTTGTTTGCGAGAGAGACATCGCCCAAGCGCTAGGGCAAGCTTTGCAACGCCGATGCGAAAAGCGGCTGAAAGTCATCTGCATCGATCAAATACGCGTGGAGCACGGAGATTATATCGATTTGGGAGAGCCGGTCTCGGGGATGATGATTCCCGTTGTCGTGAAGACATTGGCTTTTCCTAACGGAGCGAGGTGACAGGCTGTTGAATCTGACGACGACGGTGCTCGGGCAAACGTACCAATTGAAGAGCATGAAGGAAGTGCTCGCCAAGGCGAACGAGGAGAAGTCAGGAGACCAGCTAGCGGGAATCGCTGCGGAAGATGCAAAGGAACGAATGGCCGCGAAGTTGATCCTCTCGGATCTGACTTTGGCGGATATCCGCAACAACCCGTTGCTTCCTCCCGAGAAGGATGAAGTATCCCGGGTAATCGAGAATGCGATTAACGAGAAAATTTACGGAGAAATCCGCAATTGGTCGGTCGCCGAGCTGCGCGAGTATGTGCTGCGTCAGGATACGGGCAACGATCAGATTCGCCGAATATCTAAGGGGCTCACGAGCGAGATGGTGGCGGCTTGCACGAAGCTCATGAGTAATCTCGATTTGGTGCAAGCCGCCGCGAAAGTCGAAGTCGTCACTCACTGCAACATCAGTATCGGACAAAGGGGAGTGCTGTCCGGGCGAGCGCAGCCTAATCATCCGACGGATAATATACAAGGGATCAAAGCTTCTTTGTTCGAGGCGCTAAGTTACGGGATCGGCGACGCGGTCATCGGAATTAATCCCGTGATCGATTCGGCGGATAGCGTGAAGAGTATTCTGCTCGCAACGAAGGAAGTGATGGAGAAGTGGAGCATCCCGACGCAGAATTGCGTGTTGGCGCATATTAAGACGCAGATGAAAGCCATTCGCCAGGGCGCCCCGGCCGACATGGTATTCCAGAGCCTTGCAGGCACGGAGGATGGCAATCGGGCTTTCGGGATCGACGTGGCGCTGCTCGACGAAGCGGATGAGCTCATTGCCCGCGAAGGGACAGGAACGGGACCTAATCTTTGGTATTTCGAAACCGGACAGGGCTCGGAGCTGTCCGCGGAAGCTCACTACGGGATCGATCAGGTTACGCTGGAGGCGCGTTGTTACGGATTGGCGAGGAAATACAAGCCTTTTATCGTGAACACGGTGGTCGGGTTTATCGGACCGGAATATTTGTACGATAGCAAACAAGTCATTCGGGCCGGCTTGGAAGATCATTTCATGGGGAAAATGCAGCAAATCCCGATGGGCGTAGACGTTTGTTATACGAATCATATGAAGGCTGACCAGAACGATATGGATAACCTCGCCGTTCTGCTTGCCGCTGCCGGGGTTAACTATATTATCGGGGCGCCGATGGCGGACGATTGCATGCTGAACTATCAGTCGACGAGTTATCACGACATCGCGACGCTTCGCGAGACGATGCGGCTAAGGCCCGCTCCCGAATTCGAGAGATGGCTGAATCGCATGGGGCTTATGGACAACGGACGATTAACCCCATTAGCCGGAGATCCGACACTATTCATGTGAGCGGAATAGGAGGAGAAAGCGATGAATCCATCCCTCGAGCTAGAGCAATTCGTGGACCGCGTAATGGTGGAGCTGGAGAGGAAATTTGGCTCTGATACGCTGACCGACGATCCGAAGAGCGAGAGTGTTTCCATGGAGGTTAAGGGTGCGGTGAGTGCGAATGCTTCAACCTTAACCACGATTAAAGTTCCCAAGCCCAAATGGCAGGAGGGGCTTGCCGAATTAATCGAAAGCACGCCGGCACGCATTGGGGTGTGGCGAACCGGTACCCGGCCGTTAACGAAAGAAATGCTGAAATTTCGTTGCGATCACGCGGCCGCCATCGATTCGATCTACGGGGAAGTGAACGAGCAAATACTGTCAAGATTCGATTTGTTCACGGTGGAGACTCGTTACGGGAATACGGAAAATTACTTAAAGCGGCCTGACATGGGGCGGATCGTCACCGCGGCAGGGGAAGAGCTCATTCGCGTCAAATGCCGATCGCACCCGCAGGTACAGGTCGTCGTATCGGACGGGTTAAGCGCGAACGCGATCGATGCCAATCTTCCGGACGTCTACCCTTCGTTATTGGATTCGTTGGAAGCTTACGGATTGCGGGCAGGGACGCCTTTTTTCGTAAGAGGAGGCAGGGTCGCCGTGATGGATCATATCGGCGAACTGCTCGAGCCGGATGTTCTCGTGCTCTTGATCGGGGAAAGACCGGGGCTCGTCTCCTCCCGATCGATGAGTGCCTATCTCTGTTACCGACCGCGCAAAGGAACGGTGGAAAGCGACCGTACGGTCATCTCGAACATCCATCCCGGGGGAACGCCACCGGTGGAAGCGGGAGCTTACATCGGAACTCTTGTACATAAAATGCTAGAGCAGAAAACGAGCGGTATTCATCTGGACCTGTAGTGGCTGCAGAGGAATGGGAAGCTTCAGTTTGTTGGGTAAGGATCAAGCATCGGAAAGAGGAGGTGGAGAAGGATGGAACTGGGGATCGGAATCGCATTGATCGCGGTCACGTGTTTGTTTGCGCTTTGGATCGTTCGTCTTGCGGGCCATAACGTACGTAATTTCGATGAAAGCAAGCATGAAAGCTTTATTGGGAAATAAGCTTCATGCCTGATAGCGACAAACCCGCGTGACGTTGGCTGTAGAAAATGCCGAGGAGGGTAACAGTATGAGTACTCAAACCCATCACCATGACAAAGACAAACAGGACTTGAACAAGTTCGGTTATGCGCAGGAGCTCCTTCGCAGCATGGGCGGTTTTTCCAATTTCGCGATTTCGTTTTCCATTATTTCCATCCTTACCGGAGCCGTTTCCTTGTACGGTCACGGATTGACTTATGGCGGTCCGGGCATGATGGGCTTCGGATGGCCGCTTGTCGCTTTATTCGTCATGATCGTCGCGGCATCGATGGCCGAGCTCGCTTCGGCGATCCCGACGGCGGGAGCCCTATACCACTGGGCATCCATTCTGAGAAACAAACGTTGGGGCTGGTACACGGCATGGATCAACCTGATCGGACAGATTGGCATCGTCGCCGGAATCGACTATTCCGTAGCTCTGTTCGCCGATCCGCTCTTGTCGGACGTGTTCGGCTACGCTTCTACCGAAACGACGATCTTGATCTGCTTCGCGGTTATTTTATTGAGCCATGGCATACTCAACCACATCGGAATTCGCAGCGTATCCAGGCTAAACGACTTTTCCGCTTGGTATCATATCGCGATCGTGCTCGTGCTGGTCGTTTCATTGGCCTTTTTCTCCAAAGGCAGCTTGAATAGCGTCGATTATTTGTTCAAAGTAGGGGAGACATTCTCCGACAAGCCTTACATGTTCGCCTTCCTCATCGGATTGTTGCAAGCCCAGTGGACGTTCACGGGCTTCGATGCGTCCGCTCATACAATAGAAGAGACGGTGAATCCTCGCGTGCGCGCCCCTTGGGGAATTTTCACGTCGGTCGCTTATTCGTTCTTCTTCGGATTCATTATGCTCGCCTTCGTCACGTTGTCCATTAAAGATGCCGGCGCCGCGACAGGAGCGGATAATGCTTTTATCTACGTCATCAGCGAAGCGCTCGGAGGGACGTTCGGCAACGTCATTCTGTGGTTAGTAACCGCGGCGATGTGGTTCTGTGGTTTGTCCTCGATTACTTCTTTCTCGCGGATGATGTACGCCTTCTCCCGCGACAAAGGGATGCCTCTTAGCAAGCAATGGGCGCAAATCTCGAAAAAGTTCCGCACGCCCGCCAAGGCGATCTGGCTTGCTGTCATTCTTTCCTTCCTGCTAGCCTTAGTCGACTATATCATCAAGCAGGCGAATCCCGGCACTACGCATACGACGATTGCCTTCATGACTGCGGTTAGCGTGGTCGGCCTGTATGTCGCTTACGGCATTCCGATCGTGCTGAAGATGATGGCCAAGGCGCAAGGGAAATTCCAAGCGAAACATCTAGGACCGTGGCATCTCGGAAAATACAGCGATTTTATCGGTACTCTAGCGGTGTTATGGATTGTTTTCATCTCGGTCATCATGGTTATTCCCCCGAACGAGATGGCCGGTTATGCGCTAGGCGGAATGGTCGTGCTGCTCATTATTATGGATTTCGCGTATTACCGCAAAAACTTCCCAGGGCCTCAGGCCGCATTAAACACGTCCATGGCGGAGATCCTGCGCCGGGAAAAAGAGCTGGAGAGCAATCCTTCGGGAGGCGGCTCGGGTATCTCGCATAAAGGGTAAGCGAATGAATATGGCAAATCCCGCCGGGCGATCGGCGGGATTTCTTTGCGTGGCGGGACGCTCGACAGGATTTGTTAGCATGGCGGGACGCTCGACGACACAAGTCTCCTACGTTAGCGGCACGCCGTGCTGTTATTACGGAGAAAATGCTTGTTTAGAAGTCAAATAACGGCATGGCGTGCCGCTAAATCGAAGAATCTGCTTGGTTTATCCGCAATTCCACAAAATAACGGCAGAGGATGCCGTTAATAACGAGAAAAGTTCATCAAATTGCCTAGTAGCGGCACTCCATGCCGTTAACTTGGTGAAATCGATTTTAAGCGATTCCTTCCGGGGGATTATGGTCGGGAAACGTTCATGCTATGTTCGAACTGTTATCTACCAAAGTCGCAAAAAGCGACAATGAGCGCACGCCGCTTGGCCGCAACCCCATCAAAGTGGCACTAAATTTGCTATTCAGAGCTCCGAATACATTCTATAATGAATTCCATGCTTAACAGTTTAGGAGACAATCGCAAATGAAGCTCACGACAGAAAAAATATTCACGCATCCGCTAGGCATCATAGGAGCCGCAGCCGGAGCGACAGCGTTATGGGGAAGCGCGTATCCGTTTATTAAGCTTAGTTACGCGGAACTGGGAATCGGGAACGACGATATTTACCGTCAGATTTTATTTGCGGGATACAGGTTTTTTTTGGCATCCCTACTCATCCTGCTGTTCATGAAACTGTTCGGCAAGAGAGTCTCTTACCAGAGCGGATCGCTGTTTAAAGTCGGACAAGTAGGCTTGTACCAAACGCTGCTCCAATATATATTGTTTTATTACGGATTAAGCGGTTCGACGGGAGTTCAAGGGGCGATTATCGCGGGAACGACCTCTTTTTTCCAGATTTTGTTGGCTCATTACATGTATGCAAGCGATAAAATTAACGTTCGCAAGCTTATCGGTCTCATTGTCGGCTTCTCGGGAGTCGTACTCGTCGGAATATCCAAAGGTTCGTTGTCCTTTGAGTTCGGAATAGCGGAAATTTGTTTGCTGTTGGCGGCTTTCTTCGGGGCTCTCGGTAACGTATTGTCCAAAAAAGCATCGGAACAATTGGATGTCATATATATGACAGCCTACCAGATGCTGCTCGGAGGTGTTGCGTTAGTAGCGATCGGAGCGGCGGGTGCGGGGATGATGCCGTTCGAGTTTACGGCTACCGCGGTGTGGATGTTGCTGTATCTAGCCTTGTTGTCGGCGTTTGCTTTCGTATTATGGAATACGGTCATGAAGTATAACAAGGTCGGAAGCATCTCGATGTACTTGTTCTTGATACCGGTGTTCGGCGTGTTCCTGTCGGCTATTCTGCTGACGGAACAACTTCATGGAGTTGTCTGGGCTGCGCTCGCGCTTGTCGTTAGCGGCATTGTGATTGTCAACGGAAAAAGGAACAATTCGCCAAAGCAAGAACAAGCGATTGCGAGCGGAGAGCGTAAAGTGCTGTAAATCTTAGTATCTATGCGAATGAACGGAATAGATGCAAACCCGCAGTTCCATTTCGGAACTGCGGGTTTTGCGGCAACCTTATGTTTTGAATGCGTCCATTGCTGCTTTTAACTCGTCGGACAATCGGTTAAGCGAGACGGAGGAAGCGGCTATGCCGGATATCGCCCCAAGCTGGTCTTCGGTAGTAGAGGCAACCGTCCGCGATTTATGGAGCGAGCGTTCCGCGATACCGGTTAATTCGGAAAGGGCAGCCGACAATTGCTCGGAGCTTGCCGACATTTGTTCGGTGGATGCGGCGATTTCTTGAATTTCCGCGGAAACGTTGGTGCTGGAAGAGACGATCTTGTTGAAAGTTTCACCCGCCACACCCACGAGCTTCATGCCTTGTTCGATCGCTTGCACGCTATCGTCCATCTCGGAGATGACAGACCGCGTATCGGATTGGATGATTTTTACGACATCGGATATCGATTTGGCCGAACTGGCCGATTGAACGGATAATTTCTTGATTTCGTCGGCTACGACAGCGAAGCCGCGACCGGCAACACCGGCTCTAGCCGCTTCTACGGAAGCATTAAGGGCGAGCAAGTTCGTTTGCGCCGAAACTTCTTCGAGCATGGCCAATATCGAATTGATTTCTCCGATTCGTTGGCCCAACAACTTCATCGCATCGGATGTTCGCCCAACGGTATTATGGATAGTTGTCATTTGCCCAACGGCGTTATGGATGGCTTCATTTCCTTGCAAAGCTTCCGTTGTGGCGTCGAGGGATACTTGAGTCGCAGTATTCGTAGCTTCCGCAATTCGCTGGATGACGCTGCTCATTTCGGACATTGCCATAGAGTTATCGTTCATGCTCTCCGTCTGTCTCATCGATCCGGCAGCCACTTCCTGCATTTCTTCCGCGATTTTTTCTGATGCTCGGGACATTCGGTCAGCCTCAGCGGACATTTCGCCGGAAGAGAGTGAAATACGGTCTGCATGAAGCAGAATTCTAACGACGAGCTCGCGCAGATGGTCTACCATTCCATTCATCGCAACGGCGAGCCCGGCGATTTCGTCTTTCGTGCCGGATTCGATTCGTTCGCCGCGGAGATCGCCGCCTGCAATAGCCTGAATTCTTTTTACGATTCTGCGGATCGGTTTAATCATGGAGTCGGATAAATATAAAGCTATACCTATTCCTAATAGGACGCTAACAATCGCCAAAATGATGATCATATTCTTGTTGCGGTTGAGGTCTTGAATCAAGTTCTCTTTTTCCTCTTTGATTTGATCTAGCGAAGAAGCGGCAATGCGATCAAAGCCTGCCATTAGCTCGCGGGCGATCGGCTCGGACGTCGTGTTAAGATGGGTTAGGGCTTTGTCGAGGTTTCCGGATGCATAGGAAGGAAATACTTCGTTTTCGACCATTGCTCTCCATTGGTCGTTCAGCTCAACAAGCTTTTTGTTTTCTGGCGAAGGACGAAGCCCTATCAGGTTTTTTTGCAGCGTTTTGCTGGTTTCCGTATATCTTCTGAAATCCGCCAAGAACGAATTGTCGCCGAACAGCACGTATCCCCGGACGATTGCGACCCGCTGCGATACGTTCTTGGACAATTGCTCGCTAACCGTGACCAATTCCAAATCCTCGGATACCATGCGGTCCACTTTGTCCTTGCCGATGTTCATGCTGATGGAAGCGGATATTCCTGCGATAACCAGAAGAACAAGGACGGCTGCAAATCCGAGAAGTATTTTGTGCTTTAGGCTTTTCATGGGATCAGATCCTCCGCGTGTCCTTATTTCCAATATATTGAACTTCATAATTACTCCCAATGATAGGGGAGCGTTAAGCGCTTGCATAGTAACGGGATTGCACAATAATTCAACAGAAGTGTTGGAAAATGATACAGTTCTCGGATTGAAGTTGCCATTGTGGGTTATCGGCGGGGAGGTGTACAATTCACTTATGAAAATGACACGCAAGTTCCTGCTCGTATTCGTGCTGATTCTCATCCTGCCTACCGTGGCGATACATCAAGGAATTATTCGTTATTCGGAACGGGTCATGCAGGCTAACATTATCGAAAATAACGAAATCATGGCCGAATTAATCGTGAATCGGATGAACAGCGAGATGAATGACGTCGTTTCACAGTTGCAGTTGATCGCCGGATTATCGGATCAACATGAACTGAATCTCCCGGCTATGTATGCTAGGGCGAAGCAAGCGATCTCCAAAAGCACGATCATTCAGTCGATTTATTTTCTGGATACGGAACGCCAAATGAAGTTCGAAGCGCCATTCCGTCCTGTATTGCAAAATATTACGTACGATTATCCGAAGTTCGAACACGTCAAGTGGAGCTATACCTATGTCGTATCCGGTCTTGTTTCTAACGTGCGGACGGAGAAAACGGCTACGGTCGCGATACCGGTCTTCTACGACGATCGTAAATTTTTAGGAGTGTTGGTGGCGGAACTAAGCCGTAACTTCCTGTCCAACATCCTAAGAAGCACGAGCGAAACCCGCGATGGCTTCAGCTTCATTACCGATAGCGAAGGTAAAGTCATTGCCTCGACCCGCGACTCGGATTGGAATTTGAATTTCTCGGAAGAGCCGATCGTTCGATTGCTGATGAAAGGCGACTCGGGATCGGTGCAAGAATCTTATCGGGGAACGCCAAGCGTAATGACTTATCAAACGATGCGCGAAAACTGGGGACTGGCGCTCGGCGTTCCGGAGCAATTCGCGTTCAGTTCGGTGCAAACGCTTTCGAAGGCGCTTACCTACAGCTATTTGGGCTTCTTCGCGCTCATTATTTGTCTCATTCTGGTCGGAGGAAGGCAAATTCTCGTTCCGATTCTGAAGCTGACCAAATTCGCGCAGCGCATCCAAAGCCAGAAGGCGCCCTCGCCGTTACCCGAGCCCATGATGAAGCGGAAGGACGAGATCGGGGAACTGATTCGTTCGCTTCAGGATATGAGCCTTCGCGTGGCTGGCAGCCATCGCTTTCTCCAAGATATTGTCGAGGGCATTCCTTACGCGCTCATTACATTGAACGAAGCGGGAGAGGTCACTCGCGTGAACCGGAAATGGGTTGATTTATTCGGTCTGTCCGAAGTCGACTGGGAAGGAAAAAGACTGTCCGAGCTGCCGGAGTATAAGTTTCTGACGATGGACTCGAACTCCGAAGACAAGGAAGTAACTTGGACGGATGGAGGGGGAGTCGTCCGTATTCTCAAAGTAGTCACGGCGTCATTCTCTGACGGCGTGCTCGCCGTCGTACAGGATATCTCGCAGATCCGGATGCTGGAATTGCATGTCAAGCAAAGCGAACAGCTTGCATTGATCGGGCAAATCACGACCGGTATCGCGCATGAATTGAAAAACCCGCTGGCCGTCCTGTCGAGCTCGTCCGAGTTGCTAAGAGATGAAATTAAGATCGATCCGGATTCCGAATGGGTACCGACTCTCGTGCAAGATATCGATAGCGAAATTGCTAGAATGACCTTGATCGTGAATGAGTTTCTCACTTTGGCTAAGACGAAGAAGGAAACCGTGGTTTCAGTGCAATTGGATCAATTGCTTACCAGAATCCTTCATCTGCTTCGAATTAAATTCAACGAATTAGGCATTACGGTCAATAGGGATTTCGCAGAGAACGTTCCGTCGATAGCCGGGAAGACCAACAAGCTGATTCAGGTGTTTTTGAATTTGCTGGTCAATAGCATGGAGGCAATGCCGCATGGAGGAACAATCGATATTCGAATCGGGGTTCTCTCTAACGAAGTTTGGGTCGAGATCGCCGATGAAGGCGAAGGCATCTCGGAGGAGCATTTGCAATGGCTGTTCAATCCGTTCTTCTCGACTAAAGAAACAGGCAATGGTCTTGGCCTGTCTATCGCTCAAGACATTATGAAAGAACATGGCGGCACCCTGAAGATGAAAAGCGGAATCAATAAAGGGACCACGGTCCAATGCTGCTTTCCCCTTGGGATGAAGGAGGTAAAAGAATGATGGAGCCCGGCGTACTGATCGTAGATGACGAAATCAAGCTTTGCCGCAATATCGCGCTCAAACTGAAACGTGAAGGTTATGTCACTTACGAAGCTTATGACGGAAAATCCGCGATCCGCAAAATCCAACAGCAACCGATCCGGGTCGTAATCCTGGACTTCATGCTTACGGATATGACCGGACTTGAAGTGCTGAAGAAAATCAAGGAGCTTTCTCCTCAGACGAGGGTATTCATGCTGACCGCTTACGGGAACGTTGAGAATGCCGTGTTGGCCATCAAATGGGGAGCTTCCGATTATTTGAATAAGCCGTTCGATCTGAAACAATTGGCGGAAGTCGTAAGGGACTCCTACCAATCGCTCGATGAACTATCTGGAGATGTCGTATTCAAGAGTCTGAAGATGCAAGCGGTCAGGGGGATTCTGGACCGGATCACGATGACGGATGCCCCGGTATTGCTTTTCGGCGAAAGCGGCGTGGGCAAGACGACATTGGCTAAATGGATTCATGACCATAGCCGGAGGAAGGAACAGCAGTTCCTTTACGTTAACTGCGGTTCGATGCCTGAAGGAATGCTGGAGCGTGAATTGTTCGGTGCTTCGGGCAAAGCTGTCGCCGCTGACGGTGGAACGTTGTTTCTCGACGAAATCGGTTGTCTATCTCCGCTGAATCAGGCTCATCTGCATCGTCTGATGGAAGAGAAAAGCGTAATCTGTCCGGACACCCAACAACGCCTGACGGTGAACGTGCGCCTCGTAACTTCGACAGGCCAACCGCTGAAGCTCCTCGTGAAGGAAGGCCGTTTTCGAGACGATCTGTATTACCTGCTTAACTTGGTAGAGTTGGAACTTCCGCCGCTAAGGGAGCGCAGGGAAGATATCCCGCTGCTCGTTGAACAGAAGCTGGCTCATTTGAATGCCAAATATGGCAAGCCGCTGACGGTGTCCGAAGAGCTGATGGAACTGATGGTCGGTTTACCTTGGCAAGGGAATATTAGCGAATTGATGAACCTGATTGAGCGTATGCACCTTCTGAAGGTGAATGGAGCGTTGGAAGTGGATGATCTGCCTTCGTCGTTGGTCGGCCATTATTCGAATTCGATGGACCACCTTCAGCTTCAAGGCAAATTATACGATGTGCTGGAGGAAGTGGAAGGGCGCATGATCACGGGAGCGCTGGAGAAGACGGGAGGCAACCAGAGCAAAGCCGCGGAACTTCTAGGCATTTCGCGTAACGCCTTAATCTACAAAATGAAGAGGATCGAACGATGAGAGGATTGCTTGCGGGGCTGGCCATCGTTCTGATGCTATCCTCTTGCCAGACGGATAAGGAGCAGAAGCCTAGCCCTACTCCCTCTGCTTATCGCGGAGAAGTCACGCTCGGTTCCAAATCCCTTACCGAACAATATTTGCTGATGAAAATGAGCGCGTTGTTGCTGAAGGATCAGGGCTACAAGGTGAACGAAATGGTCTTTCTGGATAGTCCCGCGATCAGATCGGCTATGGAAGCGGGCATCGCCGATCTGTATTGGGAATACACGACGACGGCGAGAATTTTCTATCACAAACAGACTCCCATATTTGATCCTGACATCGCTTATCGCGAGGTTTCCCGGACGGATGCGGGCAATAAGATCATATGGTTGGCTAAGAGCTCGTTTAATAGCAGTTGGGCTCTCCTTATGCGTAAGGATATATCGGAGCAGCTTCATATCTACCGAATAAGCGACCTGGCCGATTATATTCGTACCCAGCGCACGAAGATGAAGTTTGCCACCAATGCAGAATATTTGCAACGGGAAGACGGGCTTGATCGGTTGAAAGAGATATATGACTTCGAACTGCCGGACGACCAAGTCGTCGCGATCGAGTCCGATCTGTTATCCCAGACGGTCAAGGACGGTCGGGTGGACGTAGCGGTAGGTATGGGCTCTGACCCCCGCATCAAGAAGAACGGTCTCATCATTTTGCAGGACGACCGCAAAGTGTTTCCTCCGTATGAAGCGGTGCCGGTCATTCTAGAGAAAACGCTGGAACACTATCCGGATATCCGCACGACGATGGAAAGCTTGACGCCTTACATCACGAACGAAAATATGCTTGACTTGATGTATCAGGTCGATATTTTGCAGAAGGACATTACGAAGACTTCGCGCGATTTTTTGGTGAAAAATAAGCTATTAGCTCCTTAGCGGACGGGAACGTTCGGAGGAGCCGGAATCCCCGTCTGGTTTATCAGGCGGGGATTTTTTAATGGACGCTACATATGAGTTGGCCTAAATCACACCTTACTGAATATTTAACTCTATTTCCTCCTAGCCAGTTTAACCCGATCCCGTATCAGATGTATGCGATTTCGTAAAGTGGGGGAGATGCGCAATTTTTTTACACCTTTTTGCTTAATCTTTGAGCAGCGGACCGTCTGTGCAGGGCGTTTCGGTCGAGTCATAATGAAGATCGTAAAGCTCACAGCGAGGTGAAGAGATGAAAATTACCGCTATCGAAATCAAGCATTATTTACTGCCGTTAGATCCTCCTTTCAAAGCGGCGTGGGATCCGAATCCGCGCAGGAAATTCGCCTCTACAGTCGTGCAAGTCCATACGGACGAAGGAATTACGGGCATCGGGTCGGGCGATCTGATGACGGGATTCGAAGGCCACGAGCATCTGTTCATCGGCCAGGATCCGTTCGCCATCGAGCGGCATTCGCAGATCATCGACAACATCGATTTTCATTACGGAAGATGCTGGCCGCTTGACCTGGCCCTGTGGGATCTGATGGGCAAAGCGACGGGGCAACCGGTGTATAAGCTACTCGGGGCACGCAACGATAAAATTCTTGCATACGCTTCCACGGGAGAAATGGTTACCCCTGAGGTCCGAGCCGACAGAGCAAAACTGCTACTAGAGCAAGGCTTCAAGGCGATGAAAATCCGATTCCACCATAAGGATGTACGTGACGACATCAAGGTCGTCGAAGCCGTCCGCAAGGCCATCGGCGACAAGCTGGAGATCATGGTCGACGCGAACCAGGGTTGGAAGATGCCGTGGGATACGGAACCGACGTGGGATTTGAAAAAAGCGTACCAGGTCGCGAAGGAATTGGAACAGCTCGGCGTGTTCTGGCTCGAGGAGCCGCTGCAAAGCCATGATTTCCGCGGACTCGCGCAATTAAGGGAAATGGTCGGCGGGATTCGGATTGCCGGAGGGGAAATGAACCGGCGGATGCATGACTTCCGGGAAATGAATTTCCTTGGCTCGCTCGACGTTTATCAGCCAGACGTGGCCCTCACCGGCGGAATTACGCAGGTAAGGAAAATCGCTGACATGGTCCAGTCGAACGGCGCATGGTTCAGCCCGCATACGTGGACGAACGGAATCGGCGTCATGGCAAACCTTCATCTGGCCGCCGCGGTTAGCCATTGCCCATATCTAGAGCTTCCGTACGACCCGCCTTCTTGGACTCCGGAGCGGCGTGATTACGTTCAGCAACACAAATTGATGATCGACTCCGAGGGTTTCCTCAACTTGCCTCAAACGCCAGGGCTTGGAGTCGAGTTGGACTTGGAGGCTGTCGAACGGTACGCCTACAACAAGGTGTATGTGGGTGAATCGACATGAGTTACCTCTTCAACAATCCCGATAAGGTGATGCCGTTCTTCTGGGAGCATTTGTCCTTGACGTTTACCTCCTTGCTGATCGCGCTCTGCATCGCATTGCCACTCGGGTTCTTGATCGCTAAGTACAGGAAGCTGCAAGCGCCCGTAACGAGCGTGCTCGGTATCATCTACACGATACCGAGCATGGCGCTCTACGCAGCGCTGATTCCTTACACGGGGCTCGGGGTTACCACGGCAACGATCGGATTGGTCGCCTACGCCCAAATGATTCTCGTGCGCAACGTCATCGCCGCCATTCAAGGCATTGACCCGATGATGATCGAAGCAGCCAAAGGCATGGGCATGAGCAAGTGGCAAATTATTCTCAAGATTGAGATTCCGCTAGCCATACCGGTCGTCATCGCCGGAATTCGCGTAGCGACCGTGTCCATTATTTCCATCGGGACGGTAGCTGCATGGATCGGGGCCGGCGGACTAGGCAGATTGATATTCCAAGGTTTGAATCACGATCACACCGGGAAAATCATTGCCGGAACAATCACCATAGCGATCCTTGCAATCGGGGCCGACTTATTGTTCCGGGTCATTGAAAGATTCCTCAGTCCGAAAACGAACTAACGGAGGTGTGAACCGTGAAAGTCATTGATCAGATCCGCGAATATTTCGAGGGGAACACCCCGGTATTCCTCGCGAACATGAAAACGCATATATGGCTAAGCTCCTTCTCGATGATCGCGGCGATGCTCGTCTGCATCCCCCTGGGGATTTGGATATCGAGAAGGCTTAAGATCGCAAATTACATCATCAACGCGATCAACATTTTCCGGGTTATCCCAAGTCTTGCCATTCTCGCGCTTGCCATGCCGCTGCTCGGAGTCGGGTTCGCCCCGGCAGCCATGGCGTTGACCGTATTGGCCGGTCCGCCTATCCTCATCAACACGTACGTCGCGTTCCGGGATATCAATCCTGCAGTCAAGGAAGCGGCTAGAGGCATGGGAATGACTCCCTTGCAGACGATTTGGAAAATCGAGCTCCCCTTGGCGCTCCCGGTCATGCTCGCGGGCATCCGAACCGCCTCGGTTGAAATTATTGCAAGCGCTACCTTGGCCGTCCTCATTGGCGGCGGGGGGCTCGGCAGCTACATCATCAACGGGGTAAGCATGATGTCCAAGAGCTACCTGCTGATCGGAGCTGTGCCCGTTGCCTTGCTCGCCATCATGAGCGAGATCGTATTTAGTTTCTTGCAACGCAAAACCAACTATTCGCACTAGGAAAAGGGAGAGGTTATCAATGAAAAAACGTTCATGGTTATCCCTGCTTGTCATTATGGCGCTTGCAACGTCGCTCGCAGCTTGCGGTAAAGACAAAAGCAGCAAGTCCGATTTGAAAATTACAGTCGGATCCAAGGACAACACTGAGAATCACCTGATTGGAGAAATGTATGCGCTTATTCTGGAAGACATAGGGATCAATGTGAAACGCCAGCTTAGCCTCGGCGGAACTGCACCGACGTTCGAAGCGCTTAAGAAAGGCGATCTCGATATTTATCCGGAATATACGGGTACCGGTCTCGGAGTCATGCTGGAGCAGAAGGAGCCCGAGAAGGATTCCGCTAAGGCACTCGAGAAAGTACGCGAGGGATTTAAGAAATGGAACATGGAATGGCTGGACCCGGCATCCGAGAATGCCACTTACGGTTTCGCGATGAAGAAAGAAACAGCTGATAAATACGGAATCAAGACGTATACAGATCTGGCGAAACACAGCAAAGAGCTCGTGCTTTCCTACCCGCAGGAATTTGACGTTCGCGAAGATGGCTTGCCTGGATTGCAGAAAATCTACGCCGATCAAGGCGGATTCGCTTTCAAGAAGCAATTCCAAATCGACTACAGCCTGCGTTATAAGCCGCTTGAAAACAATGAGTCCGACGTCACGGTATCGGTAGGAACGGACGGACAAATCGCGGGAATGGGTCTGCAATTGCTGCAAGACGACGTAGGGTTCTTCCCGGTATACAACGTCGCTCCGCTGATCCGCAAGGAAAAGCTCGATGCCGAGCCTAAGATCAAAGAAAAATTGAACGCGCTTGCTCCTCTATTGACGGATGCCGCTGTTCAAACGATGAACTGGAAGGTTGACGGACCGGATAAGGCGGAAATCGAAGACGTGGCTAAACAATTCCTGATCGACAACAAACTCATCTCGGAGTAACCCGGAGGCCCTTATGACAGAGATCAGAAACCAACTGTTTATTAATGGAACATGGACCGAGGCTCATTCGAGCCTTCGGTCTGCTCTTTTCAATCCGGCGACGGGTGAGCAGATCGCAACCGTGCCGAACGGAGGCAGGGAAGACGCCCGAGCGGCAATCGATGCTGCTTACGAGGCTTTTCCGGGGTGGTCGCAAACAGCGGCCGAAGAACGCTCGGTTTATTTGCGCCGCATCTACGATCTGATCGTCGCGAACGCGGATCGCCTGGCCGAGATTATGACGCTAGAGCAAGGGAAACCGGTAAAGGAAGCGAAGGGTGAAGTGCTGTGGGGCGCTGATTTCTTCCTCTGGTATTCAGAGGAAGCGAAGCGCATTAACGGCGAGATCATTCCGTCCTCGCGGACGACCCAGCGTATTCTCGTGCAGCGTCAACCGATCGGGGTCGTCGCGGCGATTACGCCTTGGAACTTCCCGTCTTCCATGATTACCCGTAAGCTTGCACCGGCCCTCGCGGCAGGGTGTACCGCCATCGTCAAGCCGGCGCCGGAAACGCCGCTGTCGGCGATCGCCTTGTTCGAGATTTTCCAACAAGCCGGTTTACCGGCCGGCGTCGTCAACATCGTTGTAGGCAACGCGCAGGAAATCGGCCAAGAGTTTCTCGAGAACGAGAAGGTGCGCAAGATCAGCTTCACCGGGTCGACGCCAGTCGGCAAGTACTTGCTGGAGCAATCCGCGAAGCAGGTGAAGAAAGTATCGCTCGAGCTGGGCGGTCACGCGCCGTTCATCGTGTTCGCCGACGCCGATCTGGAAGCCGCCGCAGAAGGATTGCTGTATAACAAATTCCAGAACAACGGGCAAACGTGCATTTGCGCCAACCGCATTTTCGTTCATGAGTCAATCGAAACCGAGTTTACGGAGTTATTCGCGAAGAAGCTCAAGAGCATCACGGTGGGCAACGGAATGAAAGACGTTAACGTCGGTCCCTTGATCCATGATCGGGCGTTGGCTAAAGTGCACGGCCACGTGCAGGACGCTATAGCCAAAGGAGCTAAGGTAGTTATCGGCGGCGAGAAGTTGACCGGCGGCGAGTATGAGAGTGGTTCGTATTACGCGCCTACCTTATTGTCGGGAGTAACGTCGGACATGGACGTATTCCGGGAAGAGACATTCGGTCCGGTCGCTCCGTTCATTACTTTCCGGACGGAAGACGAAGCGATTCGTATGGCTAACGATACGCCGTTCGGTCTCGCTTCCTACATCTATACCCGCGACTTAGGGACGACGATGAGAGTAGCGGATAAGCTCGAATACGGAATGGTCGGCATTAACGAATCCGCGCTCGGTTACGTGCAAGCGCCTTTTGGCGGCATTAAGCAGAGCGGCATGGGCCGCGAAGGCGGTCAGCATGGCGTGGACGATTTTCTGGAGTACAAATATTTGAATTTGAATTTCTGATAAGGGGGGAACCGGGATGGGCATTGTTTTTAAAAACGTGGTAAAGCAGTATCCGAACACCGCTTCCCCGGCGGTGGACAACGTATCGCTCGACATCCGGGAAGGCGAATTTATCGTCTTTCTCGGCCCCTCTGGGTGCGGCAAAACAACGTTGCTCAAGATGGTGAACAAGCTATACGATACGACGTCCGGAACGATCGAGATCGACGGTGTCGATATCCGCAAGGTCCAGACGGAGCAACTTCGCAGGGGGATCGGGTACGTCATCCAACAGAACGGCTTGTTCCCGCACATGACGATCGAATCGAATATCGCGGTCGTCCCGAGGCTTCTCAAATGGGACGAGGAGAAGCTCGACAAACGAATAGACGAACTTCTCGATATGGTGCATTTAGATCCGAAAATTTATCGCAAACGGCGTCCAAGCCAATTGTCCGGGGGACAGCAGCAGCGCGTAGGCATTGCCCGCGCGATGGCGGCCGGCCCGAAAATCTTGCTTATGGACGAACCGTTCGGGGCGATTGACGCCATTACGCGCACAAGCCTGCAGGATGAGTTGCACAGAATACAGCGGTTGTTGAAAAAAACGATATTGTTCGTCACTCACGATGTGGACGAAGCCCTTCGTCTGGCGGACAGGATTATCATCATGCAAGCCGGCAAAGTCGTTCAGTTTGCCACTCCTTACGAGATCGTGACGAATCCGGCCAACGATTTCATCCGTCAACTCGTCGGAGAGAAGGACGTTTACCGCAAGATGGGATTTCTGCGCGTCGAGGACGTGTACGCTTCGAGCGAACAAGAGACCGCTGCAGGTTCGAACGGTGGCGTAGCGCTAACGGACGATTTGAAATTGGTATTCAACCGGATGGTGGAAGAACAGGTCCGGGAATATCCGGTCGTCGATATGAATAACCGCCGTGTCGGGACAGTGACAATGGATCGCATCTTGACGAAATTGGCGAACTAGGGAGAGATGATCTTGTCGCGGTTCGAAGAGGATGCTTTCGGTAGAGTCGAGCTGCAGGACGAAGCCTTGTATGGGGTTCAGACGCTGAGAAGCGTAGAGAACCTATCTTTCTCCGGCAGGACCCTCGCCGATTATCCGGATTACGTCGCGGCGCTCGCCGATGTCAAACGGTCGGCTGCCAGAGCCAACGAACGGGCGGGCATTCTACCGCGGTCGCTAACCTATGCGATCGAGGAAGCCTGCGAGGAAATCAGGCAAGGCTGCCATCGCGATCAATTTATCGTCGATCCCTATCACGGGGGAGGAAGCATCGGCAGCAACATGAACATGAACGAGGTCGTCGCCAATCTAGCGAACGAAATACTAGGCGGACAACCGGGCGATTACAAGCCGGTGCATCCGGCGGATCACGTGAACGCCTCGCAATCCACTTCGGATGCGTGCCATACGGCTTTACGTATTGCCGTTTTAAGAAGCGGAGCTACAATGGGCAGCGAACTTGCGCGGCTGATCCATACGTTGGAACGCAAAGGCAAGGAGCTTGCGCGGGTTCCGACCATTACAAGAACCTGCCTGCAGGACGGAATGGCGGATACGCTGGGAACGATGTTCTCGGGGTATGCTCAAGGGTTAAGCCGAAGAACGAGACAACTCGGACTTGCGGTGGAAGCGTTGCATGCCGTTAATCTCGGCGGTACAGTGATCGGCTCCGGCGTCGGGGCTCCCGAAGCTTACAGGGAACTTATTATAGAAGCTCTGAATGAGGTAACGGAATTGCCTCTCCGCCACCGAGAAAATCTGTATGACGCGGCGCAGAACATGGATGATTTGGCGGCGGTGTCGTCGGAGCTTCAATTGCTCTCCGGCCTGCTGATCAAGATCGCCAAGGATTTTCGGCTGCTGTCTTCCGGCCCGGAGGCGGGTTTCGGCGAGCTTAGGCTGCCGGCGGTTCAGGCGGGATCGTCTTTTTTTCCCGGCAAGATTAACCCCGTTGTCCCGGAGACGCTAATCCAAAGCTGCTTCCAGGTCATCGGGCTGGACCGTTCGGTCCAAGCGTCGCTCGAGCATGGAGAGCTTAACCTGAACGTATGGGAAGGGCTGGCCGGCTTTAACGTGTTGGATGCGCTGGGTATGCTGGAGCGCGCCGTTACCTTGTTTACGGATAAATGCGCCGCGGGCGTAGAGGCGGACGACATCAGGTGCAAGGAGCTGTCGCGGACTTTTATCCCCGCAGTCGTCGCATTGAAAGAGAAGTACGGGTATTCGCAGGTTGGGCAATGGCTGAAGGAAATGTCTAAGGAAGAAATACGTGCAGTATACGAAAGAGAGGTTGAGCAAGATGAAAGCACCTCAATTGGAATGGGCGGCCAAATGGTTGAAGGCAACAAAAACCCTTTATATTAACGGCGAATGGATTGCCGGAACTTCCGGCAGAACGATAGATACGGTAAACCCGGCTAATGGGAAAACGCTCGGGTCCTTCACGGGAGCCTCCAAGGAAGACGTAGACTCTGCGGTGAGAGCGGCGCGGGACGCGTTCGAAGCAGGCGAATGGAAAGCGATGTCCCGCAAGGAACGGGGCAGAAGGCTGCACCGGATCTCCCAGCTGATCCGCGAGCATCAGGACGAACTGGCAACGCTGGAGTCGCTGGACAATGGCAAGCTTTATAAGGAAGCGTATAACGACGACGTGGCGGAGGCCGCCGATTTCTTCGAATATTACGCGGGATGGACGGACAAATATTACGGCGAAGTGAATCCCGTCGAAGGCAACTTCACGAGCCTGACCACCCGCGATCCGGTCGGCGTGTGCGGCTTGATCGTACCGTGGAACTTCCCGATCGATATGGCCGCCATGAAGTTGACGCCAGCGCTGGCAATGGGCAATACGGTCGTGTTGAAACCATCCAGCGTAACCTCGCTCTCGGCGATTCGTTTATTCGAGATCATTCACGAAGCGGGAGTGCTGCCTCCGGGAGTCATTAACCTGATTCTGGGCGAAGGTCGCATCGGCTCCTACATCTCGTCGCACATGGACGTTGACAAAGTCTCCTTTACGGGAAGCACGCAAGTCGGCAAGAAACTCGTTCACGACTCGGCGGACTCCAACTTGAAGGCGGTCACTCTGGAGCTTGGCGGCAAGTCGCCGAATATCATTTTTGCGGACGCTCCGAACTTGGATGCGGCTATCGAAAGGTCCTTCTACGGACTGTTCACCCACAAGGCGGAAAAATGCAGCGCACCGACCCGCTTGCTCGTGCAACGTCCGGTCTACGATCGGGTGGTGGAAGAGATTGCGAAATACGCCGACGGTTACCGGTGCGGGGATCCGTTCGATCCGGCAAGCGATCAAGGGCCGCAAGTGTCCCAGGCGCATATGGAAAGCATTCTTCAGTATATCGAGAGCGGCAAGGAGCAAGGTGCACGCGTAGTTGCCGGAGGTCATCGTGACACGGATGGCGCAAACGCGGAAGGTTACTACGTCCGGCCGACGATTTTCGCCGATGTAACGAATGACATGAAAATCGCGCAAGAGGAAATTTTCGGGCCGGTGCTTTGCTTGATTCCGTTCGATACGGAGGAAGAAGCGGTACGAATCGCCAACGATACGATCTACGGCCTGGCTGCGGGATTATGGACGAACGACGTTTCTCGCGCCCATCGGGTAGCGAAATTGTTGGATGCTGGGCAGGTGTTCGTTAACCGATACGGTTGCTACGACATCGCCAGTCCGTTCGGTGGTTTCAAGCAATCCGGCTGGGGTAAGGAATACGCCATTCATAGCTTGGCCTCTTACACGAAAATGAAAGCGATTTGGATTGCCCACTAAGAGGTTGTTCAAAAAGTCAGCTTTTGATCACGAAGTTGATCAGGGAGCGAATTCGACATCGAATCTTGGATTCAGCTGGGCCTTCCGGTGCTCACGTAGGTTTTGCCTACGCTCCGCTCCTCATGCCCTAGCTTCTTCCAAGCTTCTCGGTGCTGAAAACCCGACTTTTTGAACTTTCAACTGATGAGGTTATTCAACTGATGAGGTTGTTCAATTGATGAGGTTGTTCAAAAAGTCAGCTTTTGATCAAGACGTAACGCAAGGGGGAACGGGGAAATGAAAATGTTAGCGGCGGTCATGAAGGGAATCAATCAACCGCTTTCGATAGAGACGGTGGAGTTGGCCGAGCCGAAAGCCGGAGAAGTGCTCGTGAAAATATTGGCGACGGGCGTATGCCATAGCGATCTTAACGCGATGGAGGACGAAACGACGCCCGTACCGACGATTCTCGGTCACGAAGGTGCCGGCATCGTCGTAGAGGTCGGCCCGAACGTTAAAACGGTGAAGCCGGGCGATAAAGTCGCGCTGAGTTGGGTTCCGTTCTGCGGCACGTGCGAATTTTGCCAGACCGGCCAAGTGAACCTATGCGAATCCGCTTTTGGGCCGATGTTCGCGGGAACGTTACTGGACGGAACGTCCAGGCTAAGCCGGAATGGACAACAAATTTATCATAATTCGCTGTTAAGTACGTTTGCGGAATATACCGTCGTACCGGAGATGAGCTGCGTGAAAATTCCGGAGGAGATGCCGATGGCTCAGGCTTCCCTTATCGGCTGCGGTGTAGCGACCGGTTACGGCGCGGCCGTCCGTGCCGCGCAAGTGAAACCCGGTTCCACGGTCGCCGTATTCGGCATCGGCGGCGTCGGAGTCAATGCCATTCAAGGTGCGCGGATCGCCGGAGCAAGCCGTATTATCGCTTGCGACCTTAAGGCGCAAAACCTCGAGATCGCCAAGAAGTTCGGCGCGACGGATATCGTGAACGTAGGAGAGGTTGACGCGGCGGAAGCGCTCAAGGAGCTGACCGGCGGCTTCGGAGTCCACTACGCGATCGATTGCTCGGGAAATACGATGGCGTCCCAATCGGCATGGAAAGGAACGCGCAAAGGCGGAACGACGGTCGTCGTCGGCGCCTTTAATCCGAAGAAGGAGCTTGCGCTTCCGGCCGGGGGGTTTCACCGCGTAGGTAAAATCCTGAAAGGGAGCTTCTACGGGGACGTTCATCCGTTCCGCGATTTCCCGATCATCGCCCAACTGTATTTGGACGGCAAGTTCCAGCTAGACGAGTTAGTCTTGGATCGGATTCCTCTCCAAGACATTAACAAAGCGGTAGACGCTTTCCATGATCCGTGCTGCGTGAACGTCGGACGGACGGTCGTTGAATTCGGAGGTGACGAACGATGAGCGATTTCGATTTTCAATCGCGAACCCGCGTCGTTTACGGCATTGGACGTTCGAAGCAGATCGCGGAGGATGTTCGTAGCGTTAGCGGCGGGAGTAGCGCCATCTTGATCACGGATCCGGGTTTGGTCAAAGTGGGCGTCGCGGACGAGGTCATGTCTTCGCTGCGTTCCCAAGGCGTTGAGGTGACTCTGTTCTCCGACGTGCAAAGCGATCCGACGAGCGCTTCCATCGACGAAGCGGCTGCCGTGATCCGAGCGTCGGGCGCGGCTTGCGTCATCGGCCTCGGCGGAGGCTCGGCGATGGATGTCGCCAAGCTTGCATCGCTTGTCGCAAGCGCAGAATATCCGACGGATCATTATGCGCTCATGGCTAATCCGTTCTCGCCTAAACGGACGACAACGATCATGATTCCTACTACTTCGGGTACCGGAGCCGAAATGACGAGCACGGTCGTCTTCTCGAATAAGGAGAAGCGTAAAGTGTGGGGCTGGGATTACGATCTCGCGCCGGATCTGGCCATTCTCGACCCGACGCTGACCGTCGCCCTCCCGCCTCACTTAACGGCAGCGACTGGACTGGATGCGCTGATTCACGCTTTAGAAGCGGTTGCCGGCAAACGCGGCAATGCCATGATTCAGGCCGTCGGCCTTCAAGCGATCCGGATGATCTCGGGCAGCTTGCTGAAAGCGGTCAACCATCCGCAAGATCTGGAAGCCAGAGGCCAGTTGAGCATTGGCTCTATGCTCGCGGGCATGGCGATCGAGCAAGGGGGCACGGGAATCGCGCATTGCATCGGCCATGCGCTAGGCACGTTGGCTCGCGTTCACCACGGGAGGGCGGTCGCGATCGCTCTATATCATACGTACGAATGGAATATCGAAGGAAACGAGCCTATCCATGCGGAAATCGCAAGAGCGATGGGCGCCGTGGAGGAGATCTCCTCTCCGATCGAAGAGCAAGCTCGAGCAGGAGCGGCTTTCTATCGCGATTTGGTAGAGCGATCGGGATTACAGCTGTCTTTGGCGGCGGAAGGTTTGACTTCTGCCGACGCTTTGCGCTTAGCGGAAACGATGGCATCCTCAGAGAATGCCCCGATGCGCAATAACAATTGCCGTTATGCGACGGATGAACATTTAGCCCGTTTTGCAGGACAATTGCTGGGGTGAGCCCAAGCGCGAAAGGCGTTGATGTTCATTCATCAACGCCTTTCGGTATCAGACGAGGTGGTGCGGAATGACGGTCATCCTTTCCATAATGGCTTTGCAGATCACGTACGTAAGCATGCTGTCTATCCGTTTCATCCTGATGGTCAAAGGCGTCCGATACGTCGCTTCGATGATGAGCGCGGTCGAGATCGGCATCTATGTCATCGGCTTTAAGCTTGTACTGGATAATTTGGACAACCCTTTGAATCTAGTCATTTACTGTTTAAGCTACGGGGCTGGCGTGCTTCTCGGCATCAAGATCGAAGAGCGGCTCGCCATCGGATACATTACTGTGCAAATTACGACCAAGGAACAATACGGAGAACTTGCGACATTGCTGAGGGAAAAAGGTTATGGGGTAACCCGATGGGCGGGTGACGGAAGGGAAGGCCGGAGATGGGTTCACAACGTCGTTCTGCCGCGCAAGCTCCAACACGATTTATACGACCAAGCGTTGGCCGTTGATCCGAACTGTTTTATCGTCAGCTACGAGCCTAAAGCGTTTCACGGGGGGTTCCTGACTCGGCGATCTTAGTGCGTAAGGAAGAGGAGGATTGCAGATGGGGCATAAGCAGCAAAAGGGTTTTGGCGGCAATAGTGTCATCATTCGCTTGGAGATTCGCGGGGAACGAATGAACTTCGGGCTTGTCGCGAACATCGTATCCAGCTTGGGCGGGGACATTATCGCGATCGATACGATCCATATCGGCCATGACAGCAGCATTCGGGACATGACGGTAAACGTCGCCGACGCGACGGGCGTCCCTCTCATTACGGATGCCATAGGCAAAATTCCGGGCATTCGTGTCGTCAATACGTCGGATCGAACGTTCCTGCTTCATCTGGGGGGTAAAATCGAAGTCGCGCCTAAGGTGACGATACAGAATCGCGATGATTTATCGCGCGTTTATACGCCGGATGTCGCGCGGGTTTGCAAAGCCATTCAAGATGATCCTGACAAAGCGTTTTCCTTGACGATCAAGCGGAATACGGTTGCGGTCATTTCCGACGGCACCGCTGTTTTAGGGCTGGGGAACATCGGTTCTAGAGCGGCGATGCCGGTCATGGAAGGGAAAGCGATGCTATTCAAGCAGTTTGCCGGCGTCGATGCGTTCCCGATCTGTCTGGATACGGTAGATACGGAGGAAATTATCCGAACTGTCAAAGCGATTTCTCCGGCGTTCGGCGGCATCAATCTCGAGGATATCGCATCCCCGCGCTGTTTCGAGATCGAGGAACGGCTGCGCGAGGAACTCGATATTCCCGTCTTCCACGACGATCAGCATGGAACGGCCGTCGTCACTTACGCGGGATTGATTAACGCGCTGAAGATCGCGGGCAAATCGCTCTCCGAAGCGACCGTAGTCGTCTGCGGAATCGGTGCTGCAGGCGTCGCGATTAGCAAGATTCTACTTTCGGCCGGGGTCAAGGAATTGATCGGGGTAGACAAGGAAGGCATTCTTGAGCGAGATGCCGTTTACGGGAATCCGATTAAGACGAGCTATGCCGGTTATACGAATCCGAATCGCAAAACAGGAACTCTCAGGGATGCCATTAGAGGCGCGGACGTGTTCATCGGAGTTTCGGCGGGAGGGATGCTGACCCGAGAGGACGTCATGGGAATGGCGCCGAATCCGATCGTGTTTGCGATGGCCAATCCCCATCCTGAAATTTTGCCGGGGGATATCGACGATATCGTCGCCGTTGCGGCTACCGGTCGATCCGATTATCCGAACCAGATCAATAACGTGCTTTGTTTTCCCGGTATTTTTCGAGCGGCTCTCGACTGCCGCGCATCGACGATTAACGAACAAATGAAGCTTGCGGCTTCGGAAGCGATCGCATCCGTCATCGCCGAGGACAAGCTGAACAAACATTACATCGTCCCCAGCGTATTCGACCAGTCGGTGGTGGAACGAATCCGTGATCGCGTCATCCGTGCCGCGATCGATAGCGGCGTGGCACGCAGAACGCCTAAGGAATATAGGTAGCTTAAGGGCATCGAAGCCCCAAGCTGCTTGAACACCGAAACAGGATACCTGACCTCTATTTCGAGGAAGGGTATCCTGTTTGTTTGTATAATAGAGTTATCTTTTGTAATAATTCATATCCCGAACCGAAGAAAGTTAAAAGGATTAAGCACCGCAGCAACGAAATTGTTGTCATTGCCGTAGTTCTATAGCAGAAGGAGCATGCCCGGTGATTCCTAAGATAGTGCACAGCCTGTTAAACCGCGTGCTTAACAAGAAGAGCATTCAATTTCAGATGTTCTTTACCTTCATGATCATTACGCTTATCCCGATCGTCATCGTCGGATACATTACCTTTCGGGTTTCCTCGGCGACGATAGCTCAGGAGGTCAAGAACAGCAACGAACAGTTGATGGAGGAAATCGTCAGCAACTATGAGCTGTATTTCCACAATATCGAGATCGATGCCAACAAATTTGCTTCCCAAATGGTGAACAACAATATCCGATTGAACGAAAAGGTGTATTTCTTCGATACGTTCATCGTGGAGAACATCATGGAAATCAACGATTATTTGCATAGCACGTTCGAAGCGACGGGGAACTTCCTCAGCATTCGCGTGTTCTCGGACAACGGACATTTTATAAGCAGCGCCTTTAATAAGGAAACCTACGAGGTGTATTCGTACAATTCCGAAGCCGATCTGATTTGGCGCAACGCCATGTTCAACAATCGGGAGGACAAGCTGATCTTCGACGTCCATCCGATCAATCGGGAAGGGTTGATGAGCCTAGTCGCATCCAAACCGGTCATTAACCCTTTCAGCGGCAAAAGAATGGGTTATATCAGCTTCGATAAGGAGCTGGATTCCTTTGCCTCCTTGTTCCAACCGTTCGAGAAGCGGGATGGCAGTACCATTCAACTCATCTCGAAGGAAGGTAAAATCCTGTACCATACCGATCGCGCGCAGATCGGAAAGATAGTAAGTCCGGCTTGGTTCGCGAAGACGACGGCATCGCTTACTTCCACGGGGGAGGAAGACGTCGAGACGGTCGACCGCGATAATATGGTATTGACGAGCATGATGCCTAACAAGGACGCATACATGGTTAGCTCCGTTCCGTTATCGATCATCAATAGCCAAGTCGATTCCATTCGCAATATTACGATCTCGATTATGCTGCTCTCGATCCTTCTTGTTTTCGGCTTGTCGTTCGTACTGTCGCTCTACATTTCCCGGCCGATCAAGCAATTAAGCAAAGCGATGCAGCAGGTCGAACGAGGCCGGTTGACGACGAACATTCCGATCAGCGAATCGAACCTCGAAACGTGGCTGCTCAGCAAAAGCTTCGAATCGATGCTCGGCCGAATCAAGCAACTGGTAAAGACGCAATACGAGATGGAGTTGCACAAGAAAGACGCCGAATTAAAGGCTCTTATGATGCAAATAAACCCTCATTTCCTGTATAACACGCTGGAGGTTATAAGCGGTATCGCGGATTACGAGCGGGTGACGCAAATCTCGGACATTACCCAATCGCTCAGTAAAATGCTGCGTTATAATATCGATTTAAAATCGGAGGAAGTCCGCATTGCGGAGGAAATCGATAACTGCAATAACTTCTTCCTTATCTTGAAGAGCCGTTTCGAGGACAAGCTTCAAGTCGAGCAGGACATCGATCGGGAGGCGCTCCCGTACAAAATATTGAAAATTACGCTTCAGCCCCTCATAGAAAATGCGGTAAAACACGGAGTCGAGAAAAAGCTGGGGCAAGCGACCGTACGTCTCGAGGTGAGGAAAGAGAAGGATGAGATCGTTATTCGGATCGTCGACAACGGTACGGGGTTCGATCGGGAAGCGTTAGAGGAATTCGAGCGCTTCAAGCATCAGTCGGATACGACCTTCTATGAACCGGCGGGCGGACGGAAGGTCGGATTGAAGAACGTATACATGAGGCTAAAAATACTATTCGGAGACCAGTTGGATTTCGCCATTCGCAGCGTTGAGGGAGAAGGGACGGCCATTACGATCCGTTTTCCCGCCATACCGGCAAAATGATGGAGGGTTCAGACATGCAGCAGCATTTCGCGGTACGGATATTGGTGGTAGAAGATGAAATCGGGGTCAGGCGCAGCCTGATCGGGAAGCTGCGCGGCATCGAGCTCCCGATTGAGATTTCGGGAGAAGCGGAGAACGCGGAGCAGGCTCTTGAGATGATGAAGCAGGACATGCCCGACATCGTGCTATTGGACATGAGAATGCCGGGTATGGGGGGCTACCGTTTTCTTCCGATCCTGAAAGAGCAGTTTTCTAAGGTTAGAGTCATCATTCTTAGCGGATATTCCGATTTCGAGTACGTTCTGCAATCTCTGCGGAACGGAGCGGAAGATTACTTGCTAAAGCCCGTCATCAAGGAAGATTTGGAGATGGCGCTTCGCAAGACGATCCAATCGATTCGTTACGAAGTGGAACAAAATAACCAGAACATCTCTAACGGCATGCTACTGAACCAAGCGGTTCCCTTGCTTAAGCACCAAATCATGAACCGAATGCTAAAGCCGCAATCGGCGTTGCAGGCCGCGGAGAAATTAGGCCATTTGGGAATTTTCCTTGATTATCCCGGTTACATGATGATCTTGGTGCGCATCTTGGATTACTCGAAGACGAAGTCACGGTACTTGGAAGAGTCCACATTAGTGTTCTTCGTATTCGAGAATATCGTTAACGATACGTTGTCGGAGCCGATTCATTGTTTCCCGCATGAGCACAAGGAAGGCGAGTTCGTATGTTTGATCGGCTTGCCGGAGGGGGAAAGTCCGCAAAGCGAGATCGCCGGCTGGCAAACTCGCTTGGAGCGCCTAATAGAGAATATGAAGCAATTCGGAAAAATCCAATCTCAGTTGCTCGTTACCCAAACCTTCCAATCTCTTAGATCTGCCGGACTTGTATATCGCCAGGCAGTGGAGCATGCCGATATTTCGGGAGCAGAGGCGCAAGTAAGCTACTTAGGGGATAAAGTAGATAGCGGATGGATGGCTGACGTCGCTTCGGAGATGGGGTTGGACTCGCTTGTTACGGCGATCGAGGAGAGGAACATTAGGGAGTTGACGGGACTCATTCAAGCTGTGTTCGACAAATCGAAATCTCCGAGACAAGCGGCAGCCGCGGCTTATTACGCTTTGGAACAAAGCTTGGACAAGTTATTCGTAGAACCCGAGTCGATGAGGCAGAGAATGCCCGGACTTTCCGGGCTGCTCGAGCGCGTATCGGATTCAACCGGACTTCAGAAGGAGATGCTTGTTCTTGCGGTGCAGATCGGAGAAGCCGCATCCAAACGCAATCAAGGAGAATCGAGGCAAATGATCTGCCAAGCGCAGAAGTATATCGAACAATTTTATTTCGAGGACATCACGCTTGAGTCCATCTCGAAGAAGTTTTACTTGAATCGCACTTATTTTAGCGAGTTGTTCAAGAACGAAACCGGATGGACGTTCAAAAAATACGTAAATCATATCCGCATAGAAAAGGCGAAACAACTGCTGATCGATCACGAATTGCGCCCATCCGTCGTCGCCGAGCTGGTTGGCATCAAGGACCCCGTCTATTTTACGGTGCTATTCAAGAAGACGACCGGCTTGCCGCCTGGGGAATACCAGAAGACGAAAGGCGGCTGACGGGTCCGGATCAGCGAATGGCGCTGAAGTAATCGACGTTCTCTTGGGTCACTAGCCGATAGGGAATAAAATAGCTTTTCGCCACTTGGCCGTTCTGCGCGATGTTGATCGCCAGGTTAACGGCCATTTTGGCTTGCCCGAGAGCGTCTTGGAAGACGGTTGCCGTCAGTTCCCCGTCTTTGACCGCCTGTAAGGCATCGGGTATGGCATCCACGCCGATGACCGGTATCCGGATTCCGGCTTCCTTCAAGTAGTCCAGCGCTCCGAGCGCCATTCCGTCGTTATGGGAGACGACGGCGTCGATCTTGGAGCCGTACTTTTCGTGCCACTTTTTCATGAGCTCATAAGCGTCATTCCTCGACCATTTGGCCGACTCGTCTTCTAGCACGTGGATATTCGGGTATTTATCGAGGACGTTCAGAATTCCCCTTGCCCGCTGGATTTGGGACGATTGCTCCGCCAAGCCCCTCAGAATCACGATATTTCCTTCTCCGCCCAAGCTCTCCGCGATGAATTGCATTTGAATTTCCCCGGCTTGTATATCATTGGAGCCTACGTAGGTAGTTAAAAGATCGGTGTCGGGAATCGTGTTGATTCCGACGACGGGGATGCCCGCGTCCACGGCCATCTTGACCGCGACGTCCGACTTGGCCGCGTTAACCGGATTCAAGATGATGACGTCGACGTCCTTGGCGATCATATCTTTGACGTCCGCAAGCTGCTGCTCCGCGTTCGCTTGACCCTCGTAAGAGAACAATTCGATATTTTCCCGCGAAGCGACCTCCGCCTCTAATTTGTCCTTAATCATATCCGTAAACTCGAAGCTGCCGAGTACCGTAAAACCTAATCTTATCGGACGAGTCGCCGCTTGTTCGGCAGGAACGCTCGCACCAGGGATCTGAACGGCCGGGGAAGTATCATTCCCTGCTCCGCCGAAGCAAGCGGGAAGCAGCAATAAGCTCATGATCGTCCATACAATAGATGTCTTTCGCAAGTTCCTCGCACCTCCGCTATCGTTGCCGTACTTGAATAGGGTATCACATTTTTACTTGCGTGCCAGCACTCGAACTTGAATCCCGACAAAAACGAAAGAAACGTCCAAAAAGATAAATAGAGTTAGCCGATCGGACCGCGCATCAGACAAAAATAGAACGACGATCGGAAGAAATCGAAATGTAATCGGGAGGCGCCGGATATAAGATTCGGTTAGGCAAGCAAGCGGGCTATGCCGAATCCGTTCCAGACAGGGTGATGCGAACATGGGTGCCGACTTGAACGTGTTGGAGATGAACAATATCTCGAAAACTTTTCCGGGCGTTCATGCATTGAAAAACGTAAACCTCGCGGTTAAAAAAGGAACCGTTCACGCCCTCATGGGGGAGAACGGCGCCGGGAAGTCCACGTTGATGAAAATATTGATCGGAATGTACACGCAATACGAAGGAGAAATCATTTTCAAAGGCGAGCGGCTGGCGCATTCGAACATCAAAAGCGCGATCGACGCGGGCATCTCGATGATTCATCAAGAGCTATCGTACGTGCCTAACATGACCGTATCCGAGAACTTGTTCCTCGGCAACGAACCTAGGAATAGGTGGGGAGTCGTCGACCGGAAAAAGCTGCGCGAAGACACGCAAAGCTATTTGAATCTAATCGGGGTTAAGCTCGATCCCGGCACTCTTATGAAGGATCTGAGTGTATCCGAGAGGCAGATGGTCGAAATCGCCAAAGCGATCTCCTATAAGTCGGACGTCATCATTATGGATGAGCCGACTTCGGCGATCTCCGACCGGGAAGTCGAACGCCTCTTCAAGATTATCGAAGGGCTGAAGAAGAGAGGGGTCGCGATCATCTATATCTCCCATAAGATGGACGAGATCTTCCGCATCGCCGACGAATTCACGGTGCTGCGGGACGGAACCTTCGTAGGCACGCAGCCGATCGAAGGCGCGAATATCGATCAGATGATCGCGATGATGGTCGGACGGCAACTGACCGACTTGTTTCCTCGGCGTACGCCGGAATACGGTCCGGCCATCCTCACCGTTCGGAATCTGACGAAGCGGGGCGTGTTCGAAAATATATCGTTCGAGGTCCGCAAGGGGGAAATTGTTGGAATCGCTGGTCTGATGGGCTCGGGCCGAACGGAAGTCGTCAACTGTATTTACGGTTTAGACCGAAGCGATAGCGGCGAAATCCGAATTCGCGATACCGCCGCCACGATCCGCACACCGAAGGATGGCATGCGCCAAGGAATTGGGCTCGTCAGCGAGGACCGCAAGACGCTAGGGCTAGTGTTGCAGTTGTCCGTTAAGGAAAACATCATGCTTCCGAACTTCCAGCTGTGTACGCGATATCAAGTCGTATCCGACGCGAAAGAAAAGATGATCGCCGACGGCATCATTAAGGATCTCTCGATTAAGACGCCGACGCGCGATCAGAAAGCGGGCAATCTGAGCGGCGGCAACCAGCAGAAGATCGTCATCGGCAAAGTGCTGCTGGGCAATCCCGATCTTTTGATTCTAGACGAACCGACGAGAGGAATCGACATCGGCGCGAAATCGGAAATTTACAAGCTGATCTCGCAGCTGGCGGAGCAAGGGAAAGCGATTATCGTCGTATCCTCCGAACTCCCGGAGATTATGGGCTTGAGCGACAGGATTATCGTACTGCACGAAGGGAAAGTCACGGGCGAACTGACGCGGGAAGAGGCAAGCGAAGAAAAAATCATGGCGCACGCTTTCGGCAAATAAAAGCGCCTGAGAAGTAAACGTAAGGGAGTCGTTCATATGGGCCAAACGATTAAAGCAACGTTCACAGGCGATCTGTTAAGAAAATATGGATTATTGCTCGCATTGGTGCTCTTATGCGCCGTATTCGCCTCCATGTCACCTGTGTTCATGACCGAACGCAATTTGCTCAACGTACTTAACCAAGTTTCTATTAATGCGATTCTAGCGATCGGCGTAACCTTCGTCATCCTCATCGGAGGAATCGATCTCGGTCTAGGTTCCTATGTCGCATTAACCGGGTGCTTAGCCGCTCTTTTCGCCAGCTCGGGAGATGCGTTGTTCATCCCGATCCTGCTCGGCATTCTAGGAGGGCTGCTCATCGGGTTCGTGAACGGGATTACGATAACCAAAGGAAAGCTAGCGCCGTTTATCGTCACCTTGGGGATGATGACGATCGCCAGGGGAGGCGCGCTCGTCGTCAGCGACGGACGGCCGATTTCCAACCTTTCCCCGTCTTTTAACGCAATTGGGGGCACCTTCCTGGGCATTCAGATCCCGGTCCTTATCGTTTTGGTCATCTTCTTGATTTCCTTGTTCGTCCTGAATAAGACGGTGTTCGGCCGTTATGTGTACGCGGTCGGGGGCAACGAAGAAGCGGCCAGGGCGTCGGGTATCAACGTTCATCGGATCAAGCTGTACGTGTACATCCTGTGCGGAGGGTTGGCCGGCGTTGCCGGAATCATCCAGACGGCGCGCATCGAGACCGGACAGCCGAACATCGGAGTCGGATACGAGCTTGACGCGATCGCGGCGGTCGTCATCGGCGGAACGAGCCTGTCTGGCGGTTCGGGCAGGATTACGGGCACGATCATCGGCGCGCTCATCATCGGGGTCATTAATAACGGCTTGGATTTGCTTAACGTTCCTTCGTATTACCAGCAGATCATTAAAGGTTTGATTATCGTCGGAGCGTTATTGATCGATCGGAAATCTTAAAGGTCGCCGTTGACTACGCGTAGGAGGTGTTGGGAGGCATCGCCGGTCCGATAGGCCGGAGCAAGGCACCCGGAGTATTCGCTTCAGGCTCGAAGTCCTATGGTTTCAACCTAATCTAAACCACTCATCGGAGGTCATGAAAATGAAAAAGAGTTTAAGTTTGATGTTGGTATTATTGCTGGCTTTCATGCTGGCGGCTTGCGGTAAAGACAAAGAGAACTCGGGCGGAAACGCGTCGGGCTCGCCGGCAGGCGAAGGCGGCAGCGGCAAGAAAATCGTCATCGGCGTCAGCATCCTGAACATGGCGAACGAATTTACGGCAACGCTGGCTAAAGGGATCGAGGCGAAGGGCAAGGAACTTGGCGTCAAGATTATTATCAATGACGGCCAGAAGGATCCGAACAAACAAATTCAGCAAGTCGAGACTTTCATTGCGCAGAAGGTAGATGCCATTATCTTTAACCCGATTGAAGCGGAAGCTTCGTCTCCGGCGGTCGACAAAGCGAAAGCGGCGGGCATTCCGATCATTAACGTCAACTCGGTAACGAAATCCGCTCCAGACGCGTTCGTCGGCTCTAAGGATCAAGAGTCCGCGAAGATCGCGATCGATTATCTGGCCGAGAGACTCGGTTCCAAAGGCAATCTCGTCATGATGCACGGTCATCTAGGTCAATCGGCTGAAATCGATCGGACGGAAGGCGCGGTCGAAGCGCTGAAAGCTTATCCGGACATGAAACTGATCGCGGAGCAGACGGGGGAGTGGAACCGCGATAAGGCGCTGACTTTGATGCAAAACTGGCTTCAAGCGCATAATGGCCAAATTCAAGGCGTATTCGCGCAGAACGACGAGATGGGCATGGGCGCGTTGAAGGCGCTGGAAGACGCAGGCGTTAAGAAAGACATCGTTCTCGTCAGCGTGGACGCGATCGCGGATGCTCTGCAAGCGGTGAAAGACGGACGCTTGGACGCGACGGTATTCCAGAACGCGGCGGCGCAAGGCGGCGGAGCGCTGGAGACGGCTTTGAAAATCATCAACAAGGAATCTTTCGAGAAAGAAGTGTTCGTACCGTTCGAGCTCGTAACCAAAGACAACGTAGACCAATACTTGAAGTAAGGAAGGATTACGCGCATGAGTATCAACGACAAGTTCCGTCTAGACGGCCGGGTATCTCTCGTAACCGGCGGCGGCGCCGGATTAGGCAAAGCGATGGCGCAGGGGTTGGCCCAAGCGGGTTCCCGCCTTGTCATCGCCGACATCGATCTGGACGCCGCCCGCCGAACGGCGGAGGAATTCACGATGGAAGGCGTTGAGACGATTGCCGTCCAAGCGGATGTGACCGATCAGGGTCACATCCGCCGGATGGTCGCGACGGCGATGGACCGCTTCGGCCGAATCGATGCCTTATTCAATAACGCAGGTATCAGCATCCATGTTCCTATAGAGGAAATGCGGTACGAGGATTGGCAGAAGATCATGAACGTGAACTTGACGAGCGTGTTCCTTGTCTCCCAAGAGGTTGGCAAGGTCATGATCGCGCAGAATAGCGGCGTTATCGTCAATATTTCGTCCATGTCCGGACTCGTCTCCAACGTTCCGCAGAACCAAGCCGCATACAACACGTCCAAAGCCGCCGTCATCATGCTGACGAAGAGCATGGCGTCGGAATGGGCGAAATACAACATCAGAGTGAATACGATCGCGCCGGGATATATGAGGACGGAAATGACCGCTCCCTATTTCGAAGAGAACGGCTCCATGGTGCAGGAGTGGATGAAGATGACTCCGATGCATCGTCCGGGTACGCCAGACGAACTGCAGGGCATTGCCGTCTATCTCGCTTCCGATGCTTCGACTTACGCGACCGGCGGCGTGTTCGTCATCGATGGCGGCTATACCATTTTGTAAATTCAGGAGGAAACGACAACATGAGCGACACATTAAGGAATAAAACCGCGATCGTCACCGGCGCGAGCCGGGGACTCGGACGGGTGGTATGTACCCACTTCGCGAGCTTGGGAATGAAAGTGGCGGCGATCGCCCGCAATGAATCCGAGCTCAAGATTTTGCAGGAAGAAATCAGCCAGATGGGCACGGAATGCATGACGTTTGCTTTGAATATCACTGATTATGACGGCATCGGCAAAGCGGTGGAAGAGGTTCAACGGGCATGGGGGTCTATCGACGTTCTCGTCAACAACGCGGGAGCGGGAGTGGATACTTCGTTCGAGGAGATTACCAAAGAGGACATCGACATGACGATCGACGTCAATCTCAAAGGCGTCATCTATGCGTCCAAACACGTCGCTCCTTATATGATCAAGCAGCAGCATGGCCATATTTTCAACATTTCGTCCATTGCCGGTACGCGCGGGCTCAACACGAAGAACAACAACAACGGCATCTACACCGCGACCAAATTCGGCGTGAACGGCTTCGGGGACGCCATCTCCAAATATTTAATGAAGGACAACATCCATGTCGTGACCTTGTGCCCTGGCGGCATCGACACGAGCTGGTGGGATCGCTGGACTTGGCTGCACGAGAAGGACGCGCTTATTAAGCCGCACGACATCGCCTCGTTGATCGAGTTCATCCTGAACGCTCCGAACAACATTTTGTACAAGCAAGTCTTATTTCACCCGACCGTTGAGGTCGATTCTTGGTAAGCGAGGGGATAGACGAATGAACAAACAAATCGGCGCGCTTGCGTGGATCATCCCGGACGGCTTTACCCCGGTGCGAAGCTCGGGTTTGCTGGAAAGCCACGAAGCCATATGCATCGTCAATTGCACGACCGATAGAGCGACGGTAAACGTGACGGTATATTTCGAAGACGAGAATCCGATCGAAAATATAGAGTTCGTTGTAGACGGACAGAGAACAAAGCATGTGCGTACGGATGCGCTGGAGAAGCAAGGCTCGAAGATCCCGAAAGGCGTTCCCTATGCGATGAAAGTAGAGAGCGACACTCCTATCGTCGTTCAGTATAGCCGCATGGATGCGACGCAAGCGGAGAACACGCTAATGACGACGATGGCTTATCCCGTCTAAGAGAGGTGCGACAATGATGAGTTCGAACTCATTGATAGAGAAGCTGCTAGAGGAAGGCAAAGGCGTCCTAAGACTGGCGCCGGCATGGGTTCCAAGATCGTTCTGTCGCCCGGGCAAACGAATTAAGCTGCATCCGCAGGATTATTTCGTGCTCGGATTGGCACGCGGAGGGATAGACGAGCGTTGGTTCTCGTCGACGACCCATGCGGAGAACGGACCGGGGACGCCGGAGGATGAGGGAATGAGTTACGTCGTTTCGGCGGATGGCCAAGATCGGGTACTGCTGAAGGACGTTGTGGACGAGTTGAAGGGTGCGGCGATCGGAGACGACATCTGGGACAAATACAAAGGATGGCCGATCTATTCGAAGCTGTTCGACAACCTGAATCCGTTGCCGCATCATGTTCATCACGACGACGAAGCTGCGGCTCGCGTGGGCCAGAAGGGCAAGCACGAGATGTACTTCTACCCGTCCCAGCTGAACAACCACGGGGGAGAATTTCCGTATACGTTTTTCGGATTCAATCCGGGAGTGACGAAGGAACAGGTTAAAGAAACGCTGATGAACTTTACTAAGGGCGACAATCAGATCACGAATCTATCGCGCGCTTACAAGCTGACTTTAGACACAGGCTTCGACGTTCCTCCCGGCATCCTTCACGCACCCGGCAGCTTATGTACGTACGAGCCTCAATTCGCATCGGACGTCTATGCGATGTATCAGTCGGTGCTGCATGGCGAGCATGCGGTGCCTGAACCGTTACTATGGAAGGACACTCCGCCGGAAGAAGTCGGCAACTACGACTACTTGATGGACATTCTCGATTGGGAGGCCAATACGGATCCGGACTTCTACCAACGGTTCTTCATGTCTCCGAAGCCCGTCTGTCCGATCGAAGAGATGGAAGCGGAAGGTTACGTGGAAGAGTGGATTTGCTACAAGAGCAAACTCGTCTCCGCGAAGCGCCTGACGGTGCTGCCGGGAGCGACCGTCACGATACGGGACGGCGCCGCTTACGGCTTGTACATGCTGCAAGGCCACGGCAAGCTTGGCGTCTGGGACATCGAGACGCCTGCGTTGATTCGATACGGAGAGCTTACCCACGACGAGTATTTCGTGACCGCGCCCGCCGCTAAAGCCGGCATCACGATCACGAACGCATCCAAGACGGATCCGATCGTGCTGCTGAAGCACTTCTCCGAAAATCCGGATTTAATATAATCTAACGTGATAGAAGCCATGCCCCGATCTCGGAGGCATGGCTTTTTTCGTGTGCTAATGCATCGTCATGCCGCCCGTTACGTTGATGGCTTGACCGGTCATATAGGACGATAATGGACTGGCCAAGAAGAGAACGACGTTAGCGACGTCTTCCGGCTGGGCCGTCCGACCTAGCGGAACTTGCGAGCGATCCTCGGCAAGGATATCTTCCGGAGACATTCCCCTTAACGCCGCGCCTTCCACGCGTTCGCGCCTCTTCATGTCCGTTTCCACGATACCGGGACAAACGGCATTTACTAGAATTTGTTCCTTGGCCAGCTCGACGGCCATGACCTTCGTGAACCCGAGCACGGCATGTTTGGACGCGCAATAATTGCCCATGCAACGGTAGCCATTCTTGCCGGCTTGCGAAGCGATATTGATAATGCGGCCTCCATGACCTTGCCTCAGCATTTGCTTCGCGCCGGCTTGGGATACGAGGTATACGCCCTTGGCATTGACGTCCATCACTTTATCCCAGTCGGATTCCTTAATGTCCGTTACGTAATCCATGGTAGAAGTGCCGCTGTTGTTAACGAGAATGTCTACGCCGCCGAAGACTTCGACCGCGGTACGAATGAGCGCATCCGCGTCTTGCTGCGCGGTCACGTCCGTTCTCGTATGAACCAGCCGTGCATGAACCTTGTCCACCCCCGGCTTGCACGCGATATCTCCGATGACGACGTTGGCTCCGGCCGTCAAGAATAAGTCGGCGATTCCCTTGCCGATGCCCGTCAAGCCGCCGGTAACGACCAACGTTTTACCCGATAAATCGATCGTAAGCATGAGCTCGCTCTCCTTTACCGACGAAAAGGATCATCGCTAATGCCGGCCTCCAGCACGATCTTGGCGTATTCTTGAGCGCTGAACAAAGAGTGATCTTTGTAGTTTCCGCATTCCAGCGCGGATACTGCCGGAACGACTTCGGTCGTCAGTACCTTTTTCAGGACGTTCGTCAGAGCGGCGGCAACGTCCTTGGGATCGTGCTCGTCCCAAATAATCAAATAAAAGCCCGTTCTGCAACCCATCGGCGATACGTCAATTACGCCTTTCAATTCGTCTCGCAAATTGATCGCCAGTAGATGCTCAAGGGTATGGACCGCTGCGGTAGGCAGCGCGTCTTGATTAGGCTGCAGAAAACGCAAGTCGTATTTCTGAATCGTGCTTCCCTTTTCGTTTTTCTCTGTGCCCGCGATGCGTACGTACGGAGCCTTAACGATCGTGTGATCCAATTCGAAGCTTTCTACTTTAGCCATGGTGTTATCAACCTCTTCCTGCGAATTTATAATTCAAAGTAACACAATCGGAATTATATGTAAATAGCGAAATTATTGTCGAAAACAGGGTTGACATAGCGTCAAGGTACGGTGTAAAGTTCGTTTAAACTACTTATTTCATCAGATTACTCGGAATTAATCGAGCACAAAAAGGGAGAGAAACATTCATGAAGCAAAAATGGATTTATCCGGTTCTGTTAATCGTGGCGGTCGCACTAATCGTATCGGGGTGCGGCAATTCCAAAAGCGGCAAAAAGGCCGACGACGATAAAACGATCCGCATCAGCTTTAATCCGGGACCCTACAGCGACCAGTTCAAGAAAGGTGTTGCGCCGTACTTGGAGAATAAAGGCTACAAGATCGAATATACGGAGTTCACCGACGGCATCCAGCCTAACGTAGCGGTATCCAAAGGAGAAATCGACGCCAACGTCTTTCAACATTCGCTCTATCTGGAATCGATTAATAAAAGAGAGAAAATCGAGTTGATCGGCGCGGTACAGGTGCCTACGCCTCCTATGGGGCTTTATTCCAAGAAACACGCGAGTCTGGACGAGATCAGCGATGGCGCCACGATCAACCTCCCGAACGAACCGGTGAACATGCTTCGCGCGCTTAATATTTTGAAAGAAGTCGGTTGGATTACGTTGAAAGACAATATCGATCCGCTGCAAACTTCGCTTAACGATATTACGTCCAATCCGCACAAGCTGGACTTCTTGGCTACGGAGCCAGCTCAAGGACCGCGAGCGCTGCCGGACGTCGACTTCGCGGCCATCCAAGGGAACTTCGCGGTGGCCAATAACATCAAGTTGACGACAGCTCTGCAGTTGGAGAACATGACGGATCCGTTCACGAACATCGTGGCGGTCGACAGCGCGAACAAAGATGCCCAATTCGTGAAGGACATCGTCGAGGGTTACCACTCGCAGGAGTTCCAGGATTATATTAAATCGAATCCGATATACGAGGGTTACAAGCTTCCAAGCTACTTTAAGTAATCCATTCTCGGTCCGTCATTTGGATACGCCGAATGACGGATCTTTTATTTACATCCAATTTTGCGCAAGGGAGAACGAACCATGGCGGAATTCAACCCATCCGATATCGTAAGCCGGCTTCCCGATAATTATTTCAGCGCGATCGACGAGAAGGTGGCTGCCTACCAGAACAAGGGGATCGACGTCATTAATTTGGCCAACGGAAACCCCGATCAGCCGACTCCGGCGCATATCGTCGAAGCGTTAAAGGAAGCCGTGGAGCTGAAATCCAACCAAGGCTATCCGCCCTTCTTCGGGAAGCAAAGCGCGAGGGAGGCGGTATCGGTTTTTTACGAGCGGGAATACGGCGTGGAGCTTAATCCGGATACCGAGGTGGCGGTTTTCAACGGCTCGGCGATCGGAGTAATGGGCATTCCGCAGACGATTCTTAATCCGGGAGACTACTTGTTGACGACGGATCCCGCCTATCCGCCCTATTATACGGCGGCGAAGCTGGCGAGAGCGGAGATCCATACGATACCGGTAGAGGAGAAGGACGGATTCCTGCCCGACTATCGAACCGTTCCGGAAGAGATTGCTCGCCAAACAAAGCTGTTGATGCTCAATTATCCGAACAACCCTACGGGTGCGGTGGCGACAAGAGACTTTTTCGAACAAACGATAGCTTACGCGGCGGAGCATCATTTTCCCGTCATGAACGATTTTGCTTACGGGGCTTTCGGATTCGACGGGCTTAAACCGTTAAGCCTGCTGCAAATTCCCGAGGGCAAAGCCTACGGGGTGGAGACTTACACCGCATCCAAAACCTACAACATGGCGGGCTGGCGCTTCGGCTTCGCCGTCGGTAACGCTTCGGTCATCGGGGCATTGAAGCTCTACCATACGCATGCGTACAGTACGGTATTCGGCGCCGTGCAGGATGCGGCGGCCGCGGCGTTGCTCGGTCCGCAGCAACCGGTGCAGGAGCTAGGCCGATTGTACGAGCAACGCCGGGACACGCTCGTACGGCGATTGCGCGAAATCGGGTGGAACGTAGCTCCCCCGAAGGGGACTTTCTTCGCCTGGTTCAAGGTACCGAACGGATTTACGTCGGAGACGTTCGCCGACTTCCTGCTCGAGCATGCGCATGTCGCGGTAGCGCCCGGCCGCGGATTCGGGACGCAAGGCTCGGCCTACGTCCGAGTGAATCTATTGAACAGCGAGGAAAGGCTGCTCGAAGCAGCGGAGCGAATCGCGGCAACGAAACTGTTCAAGCAGGCTTCGCCGCTCTGACAGGAGGGACAATCGGGATGATCGAACTAAAGGACATTCATAAAACATACGAGCGGAACGGGGTATCCAACGCGGCTCTCAAGGGCGTGAGCCTCCGTGCTGAGAAAGGGGACATCTACGGCGTCATCGGCTATAGCGGCGCCGGGAAAAGCACCTTGATCCGGCTAATCAACTACCTCGAGAAGCCGACCAAAGGCCAGGTTATCGTCGATGGCGTGCCGCTGGACTCCTATAGTGACAAGGAGCTTCGAAGCGTCAAGAAGAAGATCGGGATGATTTTCCAACACTTTAACCTGCTTGAGTCCAAGACGGTGTTCGATAATATCGCGATTCCGCTTGTCTTATTGAAGAAGAGCAAAAAAGAAATCAAGGAGCGCGTCACCGAGCTTCTGCAATTCATCGGTCTGAGCGATAAAGCGAAGAGTTATCCGAAGGAGCTCTCCGGGGGACAGAAGCAACGCGTCGGCATCGCCCGGGCGCTCGCGAGCAACCCGTCGATTCTGCTATGCGACGAAGCGACGTCCGCCCTCGATCCCCAGACGACGCAGTCGATACTCGCTTTACTCAAGAAAATCAACGAGGAATACGACATTACGATCGTCATCATCACGCACGAAATGGCCGTTATCCAACAAATTTGCAATAAGGTTGCCGTCATGGAGGATGGCCGAATTATCGAGCAGGGCGACGTCTTGTCGGTATTCGGAAATCCGGAGCATCCGACGACGCAGAACTTCGTTAGAACGGTCATTCACAACACGGTTCCGGGGAGCGTACTTCATTCCCTTCAAGCGGAAACGAAAGGTCGCGTGTTCAAGCTGGAATTTATCGGCGATTCGGCTTCGAAGCCTATCATTAGCGGATTGATTCGCAATTACGACGTTCAGGTCAATATCTTGTTCGCCAACATGACGGAAATTCAGGCGACGACGCTCGGGAACATGATCATCCAATTGAACGGCTCGGACGAGGTCATCGACCAAGCCGTCGCTTTCCTCGCGGGCGAAGTGCAACTCATAGAGGAGGTTGACCGGGTATGATCGATACCGTAATTACGTCGGAGCAGTTGGTCCGGGCGATTAACGAGACGCTGAGGATGGTCGGGTTCTCCCTATTATTCGGTGCGCTGCTCGGAATCCCTATCGGCATCCTGCTCGTCATAACCCGGCCGGGCGGACTGGTCGAGAACGCGACGCTTTACCGAATTCTGAATCCGGTCATCAATATCGTCCGCTCGTTGCCGTTTATTATTTTGCTCGTGGCGATCCTTCCGTTCACGAGGCTGATCGTCCATACGTCGATCGGCACCAGTGCGGCTATCGTGCCATTGGTTCTCTATGTCGCGCCTTATATCGGCCGGCTCGTGGAGAACTCGTTGCTCGAAGTGAATCCGGGCATTATGGAGGCGGCTAAAGCGATGGGGGCTACGCCTTTGCAGGTCATCTGGTATTTCATGCTGCCGGAAGCGTTCGGTTCCTTGATTCTGACGATGACGACGGCGACGATCGGCTTGATCGGGGCGACGGCGATGGCGGGAACGGTCGGCGGAGGCGGTCTGGGCGATCTGGCGATCTCTTACGGCTATCAACGCTTCGATACGTTTACGATTATCGTCACCGTCATTCTTCTCGTTATTTTCGTGCAAGGCATTCAATCGTTAGGCAACGTGCTGGCCCGCAAAGCGCGCCGGGAATAGACAAGCTAGAATAGACACGCTAGAATGGCGGGGAATCGAAACATGCAGCTGGAAAAACAATTGATCGTACGCGGTGCGCCGCAGGAATTTATTTGCAGGACGGGCTGTTGGAACGAGCTGGAGCAGCATTTGGAGAGACGGGGCATCGAAAGCGTGCTAGTCGTTCACGGAGGGGCGTCATGGCAGGCCGCGTCACCTTACTTTCCCGAAATGGCTAGAACGAAAGTTCACTTCGATAAGTATAACGGCGAATGTACCTACGACGAACGCGATCGGTTGATTCAGGTAATTAAGGTTCAGGGGCTTCAAGCGATCGTTGCCGTCGGCGGGGGAAAGCTGACGGATGTGGCTAAAGCCGCGGCCTATTCGCTGAACGTTCCCGTGATCGTACTGCCGACGCTCGCGTCAACTTGCGCTGCTTGGACGCCTCTAAGCATCGTATACGATGAATCGGGAGCGATGGTCAGCTTCGATGTTTATCCACGTAGCAATTCTCTTGTTCTATTAGATCCGCAAGTTATTCTGGATTCGCCCTCGGAGATGCTAGTAGCCGGCATTGGCGATACGTTAGCCAAATGGTACGAAGCCGACGTCATCATCTCGCAGTTGGACACTGTTCCGATCGAAATCGAGATCGCTCGTTTCGCCGCCCGAAAATGCCGGGACGATTTGCTGCAATATAGCGAAACGGCGCTGAAAGCGTTGGCGGACAAGCGTCTTAACGATGCGTTCATTCGCATTGTCGAGACGAACATTATGGTAGCCGGAATGGTAGGCGGATTCGGGGATCGTTACGGCCGTACGGCGGGAGCGCATTCGATTCATGACGCGCTCACCTATGTCCCGCAATCCCACCATTTGAAGCATGGCATGAAGGTCGCTTACGGGGTACTCGTGCAATTGGCGATAGAGGAGAAGCGGGAAGAGATCGATGCCTTGCTTCCGTTCTATGCGCGATTAGGGTTGCCTGCTAGCCTGAGAGATATGGGGTTGGATTCCTTGTCGCAAGCGGAACGGCTAGCAATAGCGGAACGTGCCGTTGAGAGGGATGCATCGATTCATATGATGCCCGGAGAGATAACCGCGGACATCGTATTCGCCGCGATAGAACGGTTGGAGCAAATACGGCGCCGTAACCTGAAAAAGTAGGAACATAAGGAGGATCATCATGAGCATCGCGATCATAGCCGCCATGGAAGAAGAAGCGGCTGAGCTGAAATCACGGATCGAGAATATTCGGACAACGACCGCGGCTGGCGGCGTGTTCCACTCGGGACAATTAAGAGGGAAAGAAATCGTCTTGCTGGAATGCGGCATCGGTAAAGTAAACGCGGCCCTGACGACGGCATTGCTGATCGAGAGATATCGCCCCGAGTTGATTATCCATTACGGAGCCGCGGGAGGATTAGATCAGGAACTGCAAGTCGGAGACGTCGTCATCGCGACCGAAATGGCATATAGCGACGTAGACGTGACGGCATTTAACTATGCCTATGGACAGGTGCCGCAAAGGCCTGCGCGCTATGCCGCGGATAGCGGATTGATTGAGTTAACGCGGAAGTCACTGGCGGGTAAAACGTTCGACTATCGTATCGTATATGGACTGATTACGACGGAAGATACTTTCATCCATAACCCGGAGCGAGCCGAGCGTATTCGTAGTCTTTTTCCCGAAACGAAGGCTACGGATATGGAGGGTGCTGCCATCGCGCAGACGGCCCATCAGTTCGGCGTGCCCGTTCTCGTCATTCGTTCCTTGTCGGATTTGGCTGGCCAAGGAGCTGCCGGTTCATTCAAATCCTACGTGGACCTAGCCGCGAGGAACTCTGGGAATATCGCCGAAGAGCTTGTTGCTTCGTTTGAGGGAGTCGACCGCCGCTGAGTATTCGGGACAGCCGCCTAGCGAGAGACCGCTCGTTAGACGACTGTCCCGGGACAAGAAGTTGCCGAATCCGCACCTTTCGAAGTAAATAAAGTTACGCCATAACTCTATCACCCTGCCACCAGCTCGATTTGCCTCGAATAAGGTGATACCATCACCTTATGGCCTGTTCAGTTGCCCGATCTGCGCGTTGTCGAACCAAATAGCGTTATGCCAACACCCTATCACCCGAGACATATCCGATCCGCGGCGAATAAGGTGATGCCATCACCTTATGTTACGTTCAACTGCCCGATCCGCAAAATTTCCCATGACTCCACCAACCGCATCCTTCCATACCACTCGAATGACGATGCCTGCAACAACCGTACCCTCCCAGTCCGCCTGTTTTTTCATTTTCACCAACCGAATCTCTACTGTACGAAATGGCTTTCCATGCTATTTGCAATTCCGCGATACGATGTATTTACAGATCTAAAGCGACGAGGTAATATAATCAAAGTAAGTTGTATACAAGTATACAAAAACCATTCAAATTACATACCTTAATCTCGCTACACATAGGGGGAGTCCATTGCTATTAGGCACGAATATGCTAAAATCGATAAACGATTGATTTTGCGAGTCCCAATACGTTGATATAGGAGAGTTAACCCGATGCTTCATTATCCTTCCGCGTGGCTGCAAGGCGTTTCCCGAGGAGAATCGATTGCTTGCGAATTAAGGCTTCATATTATAGACGGGACGCTTAAAGCCGGCGAAGTGATATCCGAGAATAGAATCGCAGCCGATTTCGGCACGAGCAGGTCGCCGGTTAGGGAAGCGTTGAAATCGTTGTCCAATGAAGGCCTGATCCGTCTGGAACGGATGGGAGCGGTCGTATTAGGGTTAAGCGGGAAGGACGTCGAAGAATTGTACGACGTTCGATACTTAATCGAGAGCTTCGCGCAGCAACGGCAAGCGGAAGAGGGCAATGCCAAGCTGATCGGGCAGTTGAATCAACTTATCGATAGGATGCAATTAGCGGTTAAATACGGGGATATCGTGGATTTCTCGTATTCGGATTTCAGCTTTCATGAAGCGATTATTATAGAAGCTAAGCATGCAAGGATTTTGCATTTGTGGAAAAGCATTCGGCAAATCGTGCTCACGGTTATGCTTATTACGACCGAAGAAGTATTCTCCCAAGGAGAAGCGAAATTGAATTCGGTGATCGATAAGCATCGCGCGATCGTCGAAGGTTTGCAATCTAAAGACGCGGAAGTGATACAGAAGGTCGTTCATCATTATTTTGCGGATTCCAAATTAACATTACACAGCAGCTTGCCATGATTGGCTATCAAGAGGATCTAAGTATCCTACGAGCGCTCAAAGTTGTCGACAAGTATACAAACCGCTTCTCTCATATTGAAACGCACGAATTTGGGTATATTACCAACATCTAAGATTTAACATACGGAAGGAATGTACTCATGAACAGTCTCTTTGGTCTAAGTCATAACGTGACGTTGATCGTATGGGCATTGGTTTGCATTGTTTTTCTCGTGGTGCTTATCGCGAAATACAAGTGGAACCCCTTCGTATCTTTATTGATCTCGGCTTTGCTGCTCGGTTTCCTCGCGGGCATGAAATCGCCGGATATTATTAAAGCCGTTACGGGTGGGCTTGGCGGCACATTAGGAACGATCGCCATCGTCATCGGACTAGGCACGATGCTTGGGAAAATGATGGCGGAATCGGGCGGAGCCGAACAGATCGCGACGACGCTGGTCGACCGGTTCGGCGAGAAGCGGGTACATTGGGCGATGATGATCGTCGGTTTTATCGTGGGTATTCCGGTTTTCTTCGAGGTCGGCGTTATTCTATTGATTCCGATCGTGTTTATCGTCGCCAGAAAAACAAAAATGTCGTTGTTGCAGATCGGTATTCCGGTGTTGGCGGGTTTATCGACGGTACATGGATTAGTGCCGCCACACCCGGCGCCCATGATCGCAATCGATGCTTATCAAGCCGATCTAGGAAAGACGATACTCTATTCGATCCTGATCGGTTTGCCGACGGCGATCATCGCAGGTCCTCTGTTCGGTAAATTCATCGGCAAACGAATCGCGATCGATCCGCCAGCGGATCTGGCCGAACAGTTCTCTTCCAAGGGCAATCGTAAGCTTCCGGGATTCGGAATTACGCTGTTCACGATCCTATTGCCCGTATTATTAATGCTGATCGGTTCGATCGCGATCATTGTCGATCCGGGCTCGACTAGCAGCTTTACGCAATTTTTCGAATTCATCGGGCATGAGATCATCGCGCTCTTGATCGCGGTCGTATTCTCTTTCTTCTCGCTTGGGTTCGCAAGGGGCTTCACTAAAGAGGATGTAAATCGATTCGCCGGCGAGTGCTTGGCGCCGACGGCGACGATCATCTTAATCATCGGGGGTGGCGGGGCTTTCAAGCAAGTATTGATCACGAGCGGCGTTGGCGGAGCAATTGCGGAAATCGCGACGCAAGCTAATATTAATATTATTTTGTTCGCATGGTTCGTGGCCGCGCTCATTCGTGTCGCCACCGGATCGGCAACGGTCGCCATGACGACCGCCGCGGGAATCGTGGCGCCGGTTCTCGCCCTCAATCCGGATGCGAACGTGGAACTTGTCGTGCTAGCGACCGGGGCAGGCTCGCTTGTCTTATCGCACGTGAACGACGCGGGATTCTGGATGGTCAAGGAGTTCTTCAATATGACCGTCCCGCAAACCTTGAAAACCTGGACCGCCATGGAAACGATTCTTTCGGTCGTCGGACTGATACTCATTCTGATGCTAAGCACGGTTCTATAGGGAGTTACTTAAAAGGGGAATGAACGATGAGTGAAACTATGTACATGATTGGCGTCGATATCGGAACGACAAGTACGAAAGCGGTTCTGTTCGAAGAGGACGGCAAACCCGTAGCGAAGGCGGACGAAGGCTATCCTCTCCATACGCCTACCGCTTCGGTTGCCGAGCAAGACCCTGAGCAAATCTTTCGCGCGGTCATCCAAACCATTAAGCAAGTGGTGTTGGAAGGCCGTGTCCATTCTGATCAGGTGATGTTCGTCTCCTTCAGCTCGGCCATGCACAGCGTCATAGCCGTTGATGCTGAAGGCAAACCGTTAACGCCGTGCATTACTTGGGGGGACAACCGTAGCGCCGAATGGGCCGATCGCTTGAAGAACGAGATGGGCGGGCAGCAAATCTATTCGCGTACGGGGACGCCGATCCATCCCATGTCCCCTTTGCCTAAGCTGATGTGGCTTCGCCATGAGAAGGAAGACATTTTCCGCAAGGCAGACAAATTCATCTCGATCAAAGAATACGTGTTAGCCAAGCTTTTCGGCGAATATGTCGTAGATTATTCCATCGCTTCGGCGACCGGAATGATGAATCTTAGAAATTTAGATTGGGACGAAGAGGCTCTTGCCATCGCCGGAATTACGAGCGACCGCTTGTCGAGGCTTGTTCCGACTACCTACGTGCTCGAAGGGATGAAGACCGTCTATTCGGCGGAGATGGGAGTATCCGACTCGACTCCATTCGTTATAGGCGCAAGCGACGGCGTTCTCTCCAATCTTGGAGTGAATGCGATCGAGCCGGGAGTCGTTGCAGCGACGATCGGTACGAGCGGCGCCATTCGAACGGTCGTAGATCAGCCGATGACGGATCCGAAAGGCAGAATTTTCTGTTATGCGTTAACCGAGAAACATTGGGTGATCGGAGGAGCGGTGAACAACGGCGGCATGCTGTTCCGCTGGGCGAGGGACGAATTCGCCGCATCCGAGAAGGAAACGGCCAGACGGCTTGGAATAGACCCTTACGACTTGTTGACGCAGATCGTCGAGAAAGTAACGCCGGGGGCGGATGGACTGCTCTTCCATCCTTATTTGACGGGAGAGCGGGCTCCGCTGTGGAACTCGAACGCGCGGGGATCGTTCTTCGGTTTAAACCTTCACCACCGGAAGGAACATATGATTCGTGCCGTGTTGGAAGGGGTTATTTTTAACTTGTACACGGTTCTATTGGCCATGGAGGAACAGATCGGGCGGCCAACGAAAATCCACGCGACCGGAGGGTTTGCGCGCTCTCCGTTATGGCGCCAAATGATGGCCGATATTTTCGATCAGGAAGTCATCATCCCTGAAAGCTACGAAAGCTCTTGCCTTGGTGCGGCGGTACTTGGGTTATACGCTACCGGTAGGATCGATCGGCTGGAAGCGGTCTCCGAAATGGTAGGAGCCACCCACGAGCACAAACCGATTAAGCGGCATGCCGAAATCTATCATGAGCTATTGCCGATCTTCATCGGAATCTCGCGCAAGCTGGAAGAAGAATACGAAGCGATTGCGAGTTTCCAGCGGAAGATTCGTTAGAGGAGAGAACAAGAAGATAAAAGTTCGTCCCCAACTCCTCGTATCATTGGGAATAGAACCGCGTGGCGGCACTAATGGGCTCCATGATGCTCGTAAAGGTGGAATAGAACCGCGTGGCGGCACTAAATGGCTTCACGTTGCTCGTCGAGGTGGAATAGAACCGCGTGGCGGCACTAATTGGCATCATGTTGTTCGTCGAGGTGAAATAGTACCGCGTGGCGGCACTAAATGGCGCCATGATGCTCAACGAGGTGGAATAGTACCGTGTGGCGGCACTAAACGGCTCCATGATGCTCGTCGAGGTGGAATAGTACCGCGTGGCGGCACTAAATGGCTCCATGATGCTCGTCGAGGTGGAATAGAACCGCGTGGCGGTACTAAAGTACAAAACATACGAAAAGGCTGCCCATAAGTAAGTTCACTTAGGGGACAGCCTTTTCGTCATGGGGAGCCTAGTCGCTCTTGTTCTCTTCTGGCGGAAACGGATATCGCCACGAACAAGCTTCTGGAAATCAGGCTGGCCATACTCATGACGAGGTGAAGCCTCGTATTCTGCAACACATGATACCCGAGAAGACCGCCGACATTCACGATGCCGGATATGTGGATGTCTCCGACTGGGGTTAACGCCTTATTTACTCCTGCTCCGGGATACAAGGGGCCGTCGCCGACCTGTATCATCCCAATGCTGGCAGAATTCCCAAGACATGCATCGACTCCGATGACGAAAGGATCCGCAATCGTTCGCTTCAACCTCGCGAGCGTGTCATCCAAATTCATCGCATGAACGGGATTTTCCAACGTGCCGAACAGGTCGAACGAAGAAGAACGATACTTTCCGAGGAGCGACCCCGAGAGCGGGCCAAGCGAATCGCCCGTACAACGGTCGGTTCCGATGCAGACAACGACAATGCGTTTGCCCGCGGGCAGTAATTTGAAATGGCTGCTGAGCCGGTTAGTGATCCGCATCGCAGCGGCAGAATCCGTATGGGCAATGCGATAGGGAGAAGCGGTTACGTGCGACATCGTTCACCTCACTCACGATTAAATTTTACTTCGCATTAACAATGATACAATATGTATCAAAAAAGAGGTGTCGATATTTAGCCGAGCGGAATAAGCAAAGAGTCATTTTTTTTCGACATGACGTTCCCGAATAAGGGATGGAATTCCGTCGCAAAGTCGAATATTCGTAATAAGGGTTGTGAGTAATGTCACACTTCTATACACTGGAACTGAGTATACTAACGATAATGTTCGATCCAGAAGGAGGAAGACGAATCCATGGACAAAACAAAAACGTTCATTATGATCAAGCCAGACGGAGTTCGCAGAGGATTAATCGGGGAAATTGTAAGACGATTCGAACTGAGGGGATTCCGCCTTGTCGATGCTAAGCTGGTGGATGTGGATCAAGCTCATGCGGAGAGACATTATGGCGCTCACAAGGACAAGCCTTTTTTCCAAGAACTCGTTGATTATATTACTTCCGGCCCGGTGTTCGCGATGATCTGGGAAGCGGAGAACGCGGTGGAGATCGGAAGAAGCATGATCGGCGCGACGAATCCGGTGAAAGCCGCTTCCGGTACGATTCGCGGAGATTACGGGACTTCGGTTGAGTTCAACGTTATCCATGGTTCAGACTCGCAGGAAAGCGTCGAGAGGGAAATTGCGGCGTTCTTCGGCAGCAATGCCAGAGCTTAAAGCGTAAAACGTCAAAGGTTAAGCGAAGAGAGATAGCCGCTTAACCTTTTTTTTGTACGGACTTCCATTGTACCGGTCTATCGGATTTGGACGCGAAAGTGAAAAAAGTCATAGGTGACCTAAGTTAATCTTGATACACTAGTGATGCAAGCATAGAAGCGAAAATTCTCGCAAAGGGTAGGAGATGAGAGTTATGCAGTTCGGACTTCTGCACCCGGCTGATCAGATCACGTTGATGATGGAAAGAATTTATGGGTACGGGATGACGACGACTTCCGGAGGGAATCTGTCCATTCTCGACGATAACGGCGATCTATGGATCACTCCCGCCGGCATAGACAAAGGCTCGCTAAGCCGCAATGATATCGTCTGCGTGAAGGCGGATGGTCAAGTGGTCGGAATACATAAGCCTTCAAGCGAGTTGCCTTTTCATAGATTGGTATACCAGACGAGGCCCGATCTTAAGGCGGTCGTACACGCCCATCCTCCCGCCCTCGTTTCCTTCAGTATCGTTCGCCGAATCCCCGATACGCGGATGCTTCCGAACGAAAGAAAAATTTGCGGAGAAATCGGTATGGCGGAGTACGCGTTGCCCGGAAGCGAAGAGCTTGGACAAAATATCGCTGCCGTTTTCGCCAAGGGGATCGACACCGTAATGCTAGAAAACCATGGCATCGTCATCGGCGGCCCCAACCTGTTCGACGCGTTTCAAATCTTCGAAACGCTTGATTTCTGCGCGAGATTAGAGATCAAGGCCAACCGGATCGGCAAGCCTATTCTGCTGTCCGAAGCGCATTATGAAACGGTAGCCGCGAACGAGGAACTCCACCCTGCTACTTTCCGTCCTGCCGGGTATAGCTCGAAGGAAAGAGAGCTTCGCCGGGAGATGATCAAGTTCATTCAGCGATCTTATGACCAACGCCTCTTCACGAGCACGCAAGGGACATTCTCTCAACGGCTCGGAGAAGGCAGCTTCATCCTTACGCCTCATGGCATGGATCGCAAATACATGGACGTTGATCACCTTGTGCGGGTAGACAACGGGAAGGTAGAACAAGGCAAGCTGCCGAGCCGTTCCGCGAAGCTGCACGAAGCTATATATGAACAACATCCTCATATCGATTCGATTATAATCGCGCATCCGCCGAACATTATGGCATTCGCGGTAACGGAGGATGCTTTTGATTCCAGAACGATTCCGGAGAGCTATATTTTACTTCGTAATATACCTAAGCTGCCCTTTAGCTCCATCTATACCGCCCCGAACGACGCGGCAGCTAATTTTACCAAGGATACGCCTATCGCACTTGTGGAAAACAATTGCGTGATCGTGACCGGACAAAGCTTGTTGAATGCGTTCGATCGGTTGGAGGTTGCGGAGTACAGCGCGAAGGCGATCATTTCCTCCCGTAGCCTTGGGGATATCGTAACGATAGACGACAAGAAAATTCGCGATATCGAAGAAGCATTCGGGTTAACTTAAGGAACGAAATAAGACGGACTGCCGGAAAAGTTAACTTTCCAGCGGTCCGTTCGCTTTTCTGGGAACGGGTGAATGAATTGTGACAATATGGAATTTTCGGGGATCTCGAAGTTGTCGTTGTGACTTTTTTCACATCAACAACCAATGTGACGACGTATACTCAAGTCATGAAAGAGCTACCTCATCTTCATATATGGAGGGGACGCGCCATGAAGCAGCAACTAGACGAGAATACGTTCACGACTCTGGGTTACTCAAAGCTAGAGATGAATGAAGCAGTTGAACGCTTGCACGAGGAGCACTTGGAGCTGCAGGAAGAGCTGCATGATCTGCATGTATGGGTAAAGGCGGTCGGGGAAACGTCGGGTGCGATCAATCGAGTCGGCATACTCAGCAATCTGAGGGAGACGGCCAATCAATTCGTAAGGCAGCTAGATGCCCATGCCAAGTGGGAGGAAGAAAGATTATTCCCGATGGTGACTTGGTATTACGGGGAAGAACCAGAGCAATTCACCTTGATGGAGCAGGAGCACGTACTGGCGGAGCAATTCATTAAAGCTTTCGTCGATGCTCTGGAACGCGCACCGGTGCGACAGCACGAAGAGAAGGAAATGGCTTCTTATCTGATGCAGGCGATCCAAATTTTGAACCATCACTTTCAGATGGAGGAGGATTTAATCGTAACGCTCATAGACCGTTCGGATCATTACGGCTATTAGCGCGATTACCCATTTGATGTTACGTGAATTAATTCACATATTTTCATTGTTAACAAAGCATATAAATCTAGATTAGACCCTACTTGGAGGTTGAGAATATGGCCATTAAAGAAAAAGTCGGAGAAGTGAAAGAGATACCCCATGCGCAAGCTGAAGTGAATCGCTTAGTAGCCGCCGCATTGAAAGCGAGAGAAGCGTTCATGGGATTAGACCAGGAGCAAGTCGATCGCATTACGCAGCAAATGGCGCTAGCAGGGTTGGATAAGCATATGGTGTTGGCGAAAATGGCGGTCGAGGAAACGGGGAGAGGCGTATACGAAGATAAAATCACCAAAAACATCTTCGCGACGGAGTACATCTACCATAGCGTAAAGTCCGACAAAACCGTAGGCGTCATCGAAGAAAATCCTTACGAGAACTATCGCAAGGTTGCGGAGCCGGTCGGCGTAATCGCGGGCGTAACCCCCGTCACGAATCCGACTTCGACGACGATGTTTAAGGCTATCATCGCGATGAAGACGCGCAATCCGATTATATTCGCTTTCCATCCATCCGCTCAGAAGAGCAGCGAAGCCGCTGCCCGCGCGGTAATGGAAGCCGCGGTTCAAGCGGGAGCTCCCGAAGGTTGCATTCAGTGGGTAGCTAACCCTTCGCTCGAGGCAACCAGCCTGCTTATGAATCACCCGGACGTCGCTCTCGTGCTGGCAACGGGAGGATCGGCCATGGTGAAGGCAGCTTACAGCACCGGAAAACCGGCATTAGGCGTAGGTCCCGGCAACGTGCCGTGCTTCATAGAGAAAACCGCGGATCTGCAGCAAGCCGTTACGGACCTGATCTTATCCAAGACGTTCGACAACGGCATGATTTGCGCTTCCGAGCAAGCGGTCATTATCGAAGAGCCGATCTATGCGGAAACGAAGCGGTTAATGAGCGATATGGGCTGTTACTTCTTGAACAAAGAGGAGACGGCTGCCGTATCCAAGCTCGTCATTAACGAAGACAAATGCGCGGTCAATGCCGTCATTGTCGGCCAATCGGCCGTGAAAATCGCACAGATGGCCAACATCAGCGTACCTGAGAATACGAAAATTCTCGTCGCCGAGCTGAACGGAGTCGGTAAAGATTATCCGCTGTCGGCAGAAAAGCTAAGTCCGGTGCTCGCGTGTTATAAGGTAAAGAATGCTGCGCAAGGCATTCAGAGAGCGGCGGAAGTGACGGCTTTCGGAGGCATGGGACACTCGTCGGTCGTTCATTCCAAAGACGATGCCGTGATCGCCGAGTTCGCGGCCACGTTAAAAACCGGGCGCGTCATCGTCAATTCCCCGTCCACTCACGGAGCAATCGGCGACTTGTACAATACGAACCTGCCGTCCTTGACGCTCGGTTGCGGATCGTACGGACATAACTCAACGACTTCCAACGTAACGGCGGTCAATTTGCTTAACATTAAACGCGTCGCTTACCGGACCGTGAATATGCAATGGTTCAAGGTTCCGCCGAAAATCTACTTCGAAAAAGGTTCCACGCAATATTTGGAGAAAATGCCGGACATCAACCGGATTCTTATCGTCACCGACCCGATGATGGTCAAGCTCGGCTATGTCGAAAGGGTCGAATATTACTTGCGCAAGCGGAAGCTGCCCGTCTCCATCGAAGTGTTCTCGGAAGTAGAGCCTGATCCGTCCGTTGAAACGGTGGAACGCGGCACGCGGATTATGGCCAGCTTCAAGCCCGATTGCATTATCGCTCTCGGAGGCGGCTCGCCGATGGATGCAGCGAAAGCGATGTGGCTGTTCTACGAATACCCGGATACTTCTTTCCACTCGCTGAAAATGAAGTTCTTGGATATCCGCAAACGGGTATACAAGTATCCTCGTCTAGGCAACAAAGCCAAATTCGTCGCGATTCCGACAACGTCGGGTACGGGCTCGGAAGTCACATCGTTCGCGGTCATCACGGACAAAAAGTCGGGCAATACGAAATATCCGCTTGCCGATTACGAGCTGACGCCGGATGTCGCTATCATCGACCCTGAGTACGTGTACTCACTGCCTAAGACGGCGGTAGCGGATACCGGCATGGACGTGTTGACGCATGCGATCGAAGCCTATGTATCGGTAATGGCCAACGATTACACGGACGGACTGGCGATCAAGGCCATTCAGCTCGTGTTCGAGAATCTGGAGAAGTCTTACAAGACGGCAGATCCGCTAGCTCGCGAGAAAATGCATAACGCATCGTCGATCGCCGGGATGGCGTTCGCCAACGCTTTCCTTGGAATCAATCACAGCCTGGCGCACAAGTGGGGCGGCGAGTTCCATACGGCGCACGGCAGAACGAACGCGATTCTGATGCCTTACGTCATCCGCTATAATGCGCAGAAGCCTACGAAATTCGCTTCTTTCCCGAAATACGACCATTTCGTGGCGGATCAGCGCTATGCGGAAATTGCTAGAATCTTGGGGCTCCCGGCACGCACAACGGAAGAAGGAGTGAACAGCTTAATCGAGGCGATTCGGAAGCTGAACCAAACGCTCGATATCCCGGCTACGTTCGGAGAGCTCGGCATCGATCCTCAGAAGTTCGAAAGCAGAGCGGATGAGCTGGCGGACCGCGCGTTCGAGGACCAATGCACGACCGCGAATCCGCGCATGCCTCTCGTAACCGAGCTGGCGGACATCTACCGCAGGGCATTCTACGGCCGTAACGACTAACGACATCATGCGATAAAACTAGAGTGGAGGTGCCTTGATCATGGCTTTAAGACAATCCGAACTTAGACAGACAAACAAGGATGACGCGTGGAGAGGGTTTGCTTCGGGAGCTTGGCGGGAGCGGATCGACGTGAAAAATTTCCTCGATCGCAACCTAACTCCTTATGCGGGAGACGAGGGGTTTCTCGCCGGACCTACGGCGGCGACTACGGCGCTCTGGCAACAAATTCAACGGCTGACGAAGCTGGAGAGGGACAACGGAGGCGTATTGGATATCGATCTCAATACGATATCCACGATTACGTCCCATGCTCCCGGTTACATCGATAAGGACAAGGAGCAGATCGTCGGTTTGCAGACCGACGCTCCGCTCAAACGGTCGGTTCAGCCTTTCGGCGGAATTAAAATGGTCGTGGATGCTTGCGAGGCTTACGGTTTTCAATTGCCGCAGGAGATCGTCAAGCTGTTCACCGAAGTTCGCAAAACCCACAATCAAGGCGTCTTCGATGCTTATACGACCGAGATGCGCGCCGCGCGCAAAGCGGGCATCATTACGGGGCTTCCCGATGCGTATGGACGCGGACGGATTATCGGCGATTATCGCCGGGTAGCTCTCTATGGGATCGATCGCCTTATCGCCGGCAAGAAGGAAGATTTGCTGCAGCTTGAAGTGGACTCGATGACGGAGGAAGTGATCCGGCTGCGCGAGGAGTTATCGGAGCAAATTCGGGCGCTGCAGGAATTGAAACAGATGGCCGCTACCTACGGTAACGACCTGTCCGGTCCCGCGACGAATGCCAAAGAAGCTTTCCAGTGGCTGTATTTCGCCTATCTGGGCGCGATTAAAGAGCAGAACGGCGCGGCGATGAGCATCGGCCGGGTGTCGAGCTTCCTCGATGTGTACATCGACCGGGATATGCGGGAAGGAAAGCTGACGGAGGAACAAGCGCAGGAACTCATGGATCACTTCGTCATGAAGCTGCGGATCGTGAAGTTTCTGCGGACGCCGGATTACAACGAGCTGTTCAGCGGAGATCCGACTTGGGTGACCGAGTCGATCGGAGGTATGGCGCTTACGGGAGAAACCCGCGTGACGAAAAACTCTTTCCGCATTCTCCATACGTTATATAATCTGGGACCGGCGCCGGAACCGAATTTGACCGTGTTATGGTCGGTTAACCTTCCGGAATCGTTCAAGAAATATTGCGCGAAAGTGTCAATCGAAACGAGTTCCATTCAGTACGAGAACGATGATCTCATGCGGCCCCAATTTGGCGACGACTACGGAATCGCTTGCTGCGTATCCGCGATGCGGATCGGGAAGCAAATGCAGTTTTTCGGCGCTCGCGCCAATCTGGGCAAAGCGTTGCTTTACGCGATCAATGGCGGCGTGGATGAGAAATTGGGCATTCAGGTCGGCCCTGCTTACGCGCCGATTACGGGTGACAGGTTAGTCTTCGATGAAGTGATGAACAAATACGATACGATGCTGGAATGGCTGGCGCAGCTGTACATGAACACGCTCAACGTAATCCACTTCATGCATGACAAATACTCTTACGAACGGTTGGAGATGGCGCTGCATGATCGGGAAATTTTGCGGACGATGGCTTGCGGCATTGCCGGATTGTCCGTAGTGGCGGATAGCCTGAGCGCCATAAAGTACGCGGTAGTGAAGCCGATCCGCAATGAAACAGGAATCGCGGTCGATTTCGAGATCGAAGGGGAGTATCCGCAATACGGCAACAATGACGAGCGCGTCGACCGGATTGCTGTACAGATTACCGAATCGTTCATGAACAAATTGCGCAAGCATAACACCTATCGGAACGCTTTGCCTACGATGTCGGTGCTTACGATCACTTCGAACGTCGTGTATGGCAAGAAAACGGGCAGCACTCCGGACGGCAGAAAAGCGGGAGAACCGTTCGCTCCGGGCGCTAACCCGATGCACGGACGGGATCGGATGGGGGCTCTCGCTTCGTTAGCTTCCGTCGCGAAGATTCCCTACGAAAGTTGTCTCGACGGCATCTCGAACACGTTCTCGATTATCCCGAAGGCTCTCGGCAAAGAACAAGCGGCACGGATCAACAACATGGTTTCCTTGTTAGACGGTTATGCGGAAAGCTTGGGACATCACCTCAATGTCAACGTGTTCGACAGAGAACAGCTAATGGACGCGATGGAGCACCCGGAGAATTATCCTCAGCTTACGATCCGGGTATCGGGTTATGCGGTGAATTTCATCAAACTGACGCGCGAGCAGCAATTGGATGTCATCAATCGTACATTCCATGGCGCCGTGTAATCGAGATCGGCTATAGGGAGGTTGTTAAGCATGAAAGGCAGAATCCACTCCATTGATTCCTTCGGTACCGTGGACGGTCCGGGAATACGCTTCGTGCTTTTCATGCAAGGGTGCGCGCTTCAATGCCAATTTTGCCACAATCCGGATACTTGGGACACGGTAGCCGGCAGGGTCGTAACGGTAGAGGAGATATTGCGGGAGATCGAGCCGTATTTGCCTTATTACCGTCGTTCTGGGGGCGGGATTACCGTCACGGGAGGAGAGCCGACGCTTCAAGCCGGATTCGTAGCGGAGCTCTTCTCCGAGTGCAAGCGAAGATGGGGTCTTCATACGACGCTAGATTCATCGGGGTTTTGCGAGGCAAGCCACGCTAAGGCGCTTCTCGACGTTACGGATTTAGTGTTGCTCGATCTGAAGCAGATGAACCCGGAGAAGCATGAGAGATTAACGAGCAGGGACAATGACCGTATTCTTAAGTTCGCCGCTTATTTATCCGAACGGAACACGCCGATGTGGATTCGCCACGTGTTAATTCCCGGCATAACGGATGACAGCAGCGACCTGAGAGCGCTTGGGGCCTTTGTCGGGGGACTCCGGGGAGTAGAGAAGCTGGAATTGCTTTCGTACCATCGGATGGGAGTGTATAAGTGGCAACAGCTCGGAAAAGAGTACCCGCTGGAAGGCGTACCGACGCCGACCGAACGGGAGATCGAGCGCGCCTATCGGTTTATCGAAGAAGGGAAAGCTCAAAACCAAACAGAACGTGCGCCACATCGTAGCTCCATAACCTGTTAAGAGAGCTGGGCGGACGGGAGAGAGCCGTGGAGTCCGGCGAAACCGGACTGCAGAGGCCGCATCGGGCGGGTAAACAAGCAAGCACAAAAAATCCATCAGTCCCAAGCCGTCGCAATGACGGTTTGGGACTGATGGATTTTATCACTGCGCTAAAACACGATTTTACCCGGCATTAATGTAGGGAAGCGAGTCCGTAGTTAAACAGTAAAACTCAAGAGACTGATGGATGACTTGCGTGAACGCAGGTTCATTCGTTGTAGGAATGACCCAGATCGTTCTGTCTTTGATAGCGGATTTGGGGAGCCTATAGTGGTATTCTCGCGTGCTGGGCTCCATAGACTCCGGTATCCTATCCGTGCGAAGCGTCAAGCTGATATGCCCGACAGCTTTGAATAGATTGCTGTAATCCGTCATTTCAGCGTAATCCCAGCGAATGCTCTCGATGTTTTCCAAGAAGAAGAGCTTATCGCTACCCTCCTCGTTGACCAATCGGATCGAATCCATGGTTACATTGTTTTTGTTAAACAGAAAATCAGCCATTTCCAAAGCATGGATTTTCCTTCTGGCCTTAACGAGTAAAGAAAAAGTCACGTTAAAAGTCGCGCGTTCCAATAGGAGGCTTCTGATCATCGTGGGAATATCGATCTCCTTCAACATCTGAATTTTGATTCGCTAACTATCTTACATAAGTTTATGTGCAAATATTGCTAAAATGTCGGGTCTAAACGTAACTATTATTGTCGATCTTCTCTATATTTTTGTACGCATGGCTACAAGGAAAATATTAATCCTAGACAGTCGGAACATATTCCGTTTTCCGAACAGGAATGGAGCCCGAAATGTCGAAATGAATACGCACATACTTTCATACAAGAGGAGCTGTCGGCATTGTTTTTACATTTTATACAGGCACAAGAACATAAAGATGCCTTTCTGGAATTGGCGCAAATCGTCGCGAAAGCCGATGGCTACGTAAGCGGGAACGAGGCTCGGTATTTACGGGCCTTCCGGATAGAGATGGGCATGGAGGAAGAAGCCAAGCAGGTTACGCCTTTTCCATCCAAGAGAGAGCTTTCCGACATTATCGGCGGTATTCAGGACGAACAGATCAAGAACGTCATCTTCGCGGAAATTTTTCTGCTTGTATTCGCGGACGGCGATTACAGCGACGATGAGAAACAGATCGTGATGGAGATGAAACGGCTGTTCGGTTATTCGGAAGAGGTCTATGAGAAGTTCAAGAACTGGGTCATCCGCCAAGACGAACTGAAGATCGAGGGAATTAAGCTAATCTTAGACCCGACGGTCTGAATCCGATCCGAGCTACCAAGCAGGCAATACAGAACTCCGCTCATGCTTTTCGTGAGCGGCTTTTTTGTCGTTAGGTACCACAGAAAGTTGGTACTGTTTCAAAATGGATAATTTCCTTATGATGGATATATAGAGGTTCCAGTCAAAGGAACCCAAAGGGGGAAATAAAAATGAGAAGATGTCCGTGGTTGCTAGTGATCATCGTATTTTCTTTGATTGTCTCCGGATGCAGCGCATCGAAAAATGAAAACCGAAACGATAGGGTACCGATCGCAGAGGTCAGCGAAGCGAGAGATCCGGGTAGAGCCCCGAATGATGCGATGTACTTTAAGGATTACGGAACGAATACTTTCGTTGATGCCGAAGAAAACCGATTGTCGACGTTCGCCGTAGACGTGGATACGGGCGCGTACGCGATTGCCCGAAGCTATATACAAGACGGATCCTTTCCTCCCGGCGAGGCGGTCCGGCTTGAGGAATTTATTAACTATTTCGATCTCGGCTATAAGCCTCCTAGCGGCGATACTTTTGCTATTGATGTGGATGCCGGACCTTCTCCTACGGAAGAGGGGGAGTATCAGATCGTCAGAATCGGGATAAAAGGAATGGAAGTTGATTCGAAAAGCCGGAAACCGGTCAATCTGACTTTCGTCATCGACGTATCGGGATCGATGGATAGGGATAACCGCATAGATTTGGTTAAAGAGAGTCTGGAATTGCTCGTCGAGCAGTTAAGGGACGACGATACGATCGGGATAGTGGTGTACGGAACAAAAGCGCACAAAGTGTTGGAGCCTACTCCGGTCAAGAAACGCGGCAAGATTCTTGACGCAATTGATAATATCAAGATCGAGAATGCGACCAATGTGGAAGAGGGCTTGCTGCTCGGTTACCAAATGGCGAACGAATCGTTCGAACCGAATAAGATCAACAGGGTCATTCTTTGTTCCGACGGGGTGGCCAATGTGGGAGAAACCGGTCCCGAAGGCATCCTGGCGCAAATCGAGCGTTACTCCGAACAGGACATTTATTTAAGCACTTTCGGTTACGGAATGGGTAATTACAATGATGTGCTGATGGAACAATTGGCGGATAAGGGGAACGGGACGTACGCTTATATCGATGATAGGAAAGAGGCGGAAAAAGTATTTAACGAGAAGCTGACAGGCACACTTCAGACCATCGCCAAAGACGCCAAAATTCAGGTGGAATTTTATCCCGATAAAGTAGAGAGCTATCGACTGCTCGGCTACGAGAATCGCGCGATTTCCGACGAGGATTTCCGTAACAATCGGGTAGACGGCGGGGAAGTGGGGGCAGGCCACTCCGTTACGGCGCTATATCAAGTCCGGTTGATGAAAAAGGCAGAGGGGCAACTCGGCGAAGTCACAATCCGCTACAAAAATGCTGATGACCACGCGGAAGTTCGGGAAATGTCCCAGAAGATTTCACTATCCGACGGACTAAAGGACAATACGAAATTTTTGGTCGCCGTGGCCAAGTTTGCCGAGCTGATCCGCGAAGGAAAGACGAATACAGCCGATCTTAAGGACGTGCGCAGATTGGCGAAACAATACACGGATAACAAGGATCAGAAGGAGTTCTTAAAGTTGGTAGACCGTGCGATCGAAATAAGAAGCGAACGGGAATAGCTTAATAGCGAAGGGAGGAAAGCCGGGCTTGATCGCGATCGATCAAGCCCGGCTTTTATGAATAAAAGGATACCATCGTTGCAGCTATCTAGCTAGCCAACCCGTAAAGACGGCACCGCCCGAAGGCGTTCGATTGTTTACCGTCAGATCTCCTCCGTGTGCTCGTATAATTCGCCTCGCGATCGCAAGACCAAGACCGGTACCTCCGGTGCCCGGATTCCTTGAATTCTCGCCCCGATATAGCGGTTCGAACAGGTGAGGCAAGTCATGATCGGGAATGCCAGGCCCCGTATCTTCGATCCTAAAAGTAACTGTGCGATCATCCGCTTGCCATTGCACGTCGATTATTCCGGGCGTCGGGGTATATCGAAGAGCATTATCGATCAGATTTCCGACCGCGCGTCTAAGCAAATGCGCATCCGCGACAATATCGAGAGGATCGGCTATAGATTCGTATCGGATTTCGATCTCTTTTTCCATCGCGACATGGCGATAATCGGATATAGTTTCGGATACAAAGGAGTGGAACTCGACTTGCTCTAGCTTCAGGCTCTTTTCCAGATATTCCAATTGGGTATAAGAGAACAGGTCAGATACGAGCCGTTCCAATTGATCGGCCTTCTGTCCGCAAATCTCCACGTATCTTGCCGCTTTCTCCGGATCGTCTACGATCTTTCTTTTCAACCTTGCTAGAAAACCGCGAAGCGTGAACATCGGCGTTCTGAGATCGTGAGCGATCGCATGAATGAAGAAGCGCCGTTCCTCTTCCATCATCGATTGTCGAACCAAAGATTCGCGTAGCCCGTCGCCCATTGCTTGGAAGGCAGTACGTACTTGGGCGATTTCCGCGACGGTAGATTGCGGCAGCTCGAAGTCCAGATCGCCTCCCGCGACCCTTCTTGCTGCTACGCCCATCGCTTCAAGAGGTTTGACGACTACGCGGCCCATCTTCCAGCCGATGAATAAAATCGCGCCGATCGCCGCGACGAAGTACGAAGCGAGTGCGAAGGCGTTGCCGGGATGCGGAATGAGGAATTGCACGATTTCATAGACAAGACGAGGAATAATCAGAACGATGGTCATGCCGATGAACATCCAATAACGTATTCTAAGCGGCTTCATATTCTCACCCCGTCAAACCGGTAACCGACTCCCCACACATTCGTAATGAGCTGCGGTTTCTTCGGATCCAGCTCGATTTTATCGCGGATTCTTCCGATATGCACCGTCACGGTATGTTTATCGCCGATGCCGTCCCAGAATCGCTGCAACAATTGATCATAAGTAAATACTTGCCGCGGATATTCGGCGAACAATCGAAGAATATCGAATTCTTTCGGGGTAAAAGGCACCAATTTGCCGTTTACCTTCGTTTCGTGCGCTCTTAGATCAAGAACGAGGCGATCGAAACGCAGTTCGAGCTTCAGATCTCTGTCTCTGTCGTTCTTGCCGGTCCGGCGAAGTACGGCTTTAATTCGCGCGACGACTTCTTCGGGGGTCGCGGATTTAACGATATAGTCATCCCCGCCTAAGCTGAGGCCCCTAATTTTGTCCACGTCCTCGCCGCGCGCGCTTAGGAAGAGGATGGGGGTATCTTGCGTTCGCCGGATTTGCCGGCACAACTCGAATCCGTTCTGGCCCGGCATCATGACATCCAGCAAAATGCAATCAACGGGAGTGCTCTTGATCGCGTCCAAAGCCTGTTCGGCATTATAAGCATCAACGACCGCAAACTTCTCGTCTTCGAGGAAGTCCCTCATTAATTCCACGATTTCCTTATCATCGTCAACGACTAAGATCGTATGCGTGCGGTTCATGAATCCACCTCGAATGTGGCAAGTCTTTGCTCTATTTTAGCATATGGCATTCAAAGGAGCGGTGGTTTGACCGGAATGTATTCGTTTGTTGATCGTTTTGTGACTCTTTCCCGCATTCGATCGTGAGGGTTTCCGGCTAACGTAGAAAGCATAGCCGAGTTCGTAAACTCGAGCATTCATGATAAAGGAGTGTAGAGCATGGATAGCGTATCTGCAGTTAATCGAGTAGGAAGGATTATCTATCTTGCGTTGGCTTGGGTGTTTCTCATTTGCATTATGGCTCAAGTCGTCATTGCCGGGATGGCCACTTTCAGTGATCCGGTCCATTGGGAACTCCACACCGCTTTCGTAAAGGGGTTCGCCATAATTCCGCTTGCGATGTTCGTACTTACTTTCGTTGGGAATATTCGCGGAAAGAAGAGATGGGTAAGTCTTGCTTTATTCGGAATGATCGTCGCGCAGTTTCTGACCGTACAGGTATTCTCGACGGTGGCGGCGATTACGGCCCTTCATCCTTTGATCGCGCTGCTGCTCTTCTGGGGTTCCATTACGACCGTGAAACGATTGGAATTGAAAACCGTTGGACAATAACGAAGGAGTGATAATTATGGAATCGCCATTCAACCCTCATTGGGTCAAGCTAGTTCGGTACCAGCACCCCGAGAAAATGCTAGGTTTCGCGAGGAATATCGATGACCCCACTATTGCGGCACTGTATGGAATGGATGCGGAGAGTTATCGATCCACCCGAATCCGCTTGGAGCAGCAGGGAAGAGAAGCAGCGCTTCAATTGCTTGAAGATGCCGCTTTCGCCGACAGAGTCGATCAATTGCCGTTTCAGCAAGGAGAGATCGTGATAGGAGTCGGCGAAAGCACGACGGACGATAGGCTTTCTTGGTTTGAAATTGTCCGTTATCTGTTAGACATTCGGAGGCCTCAAGACGGTATCCGTCTAATCAACGAAGGCGTATCCGGCAACACGTCCACGCAAGTTCTCGGACGTATGATCGGAATCATCAACCAGCAGCCCGATTGGATCATTTGCATGATCGGGGGCAACGATACCTTGCGTATTGGACCTGAGCCGACGAAATGCCAAGTTAGCTTAGAAGAAACGGTGATCAATTTGAAGGCGATTCGGACGATCGCGGCTACAGGGACCCAAGCTCGATGGGTATGGATGACGCCGCCAACGATAGACGAGCAGAGGGCACGGATGAATCCTTATTTTCGCCAGGGGGAGCTCGTTTGGCGTAACGATGATATCGAATCCATTGGACAATTCATTCGAAATCAGTCGGATCCGGTTGTCGATACGCAGCTTGATTTCGGAAATCCGGCTTCCTCGGAATGGATGGAACAGGATGGAATCCACCCCTCCATCGAAGGTCAGAAAGCGATCGCGAAACGACTAATCGTGGAGCTTACGGGAGGGACCACGGAATGAAACTAACCGTTTTCGGTGCGACAGGGGGGACTGGGAGACAAGTTGTCGTTCAGGCGCTTGAAGCCGGGCATGAAGTAACCGTCGTCGTTCGCAGACCTGAAGCGCTTGATGTCAGCCACGAAAGGCTAAAGGTTATCCGGGGTGACGTGCTTGATCCGCGATCATTCGAGCAATCGATCAGGGGGAAAGACGCGGTTGTCTCTGCGCTTGGGGTTACGCAACGAAGACCGACAACCCTCTACTCGGAAGGGACAGGAAATATCATGCATGCGATGCAGAGCTCGGGCGTACGCCGACTGATTTGCTTGTCCTCGGCGGGCCTCGATATTCCGGAGGATACGCCATTCATGCAGCGGGTTGTCATTCGGCAAGTTATACAACGGCTCTATAAGTACGCCTATGAAGATATGGCGCGGATGGAAGCCAAAGTGCGAGCTTCCGGTTTGGATTGGACGGTCATTCGTCCTCCGCGATTGACTAATGGGCCAAGAACGGGGACGTACAGGACGACGGTTAATCAAACGTTGCCCGGTGCTCAAGGGATAGCCCGTGCCGATCTGGCTGATTGCATGATTAATCGTTTAGTCGATAACGAGACATTTCGGACAACGATGGAGATTTCCTACTAATGGGCCAAAGAAGAAATACGCGCAGAAGCTGGAACGTAATCGTCGTCGTTACGATTGGAGCGGCATTATTCGCGGTTGCGCCTTATTTTCTCCTGGACCCTGCCTATAGCAGAGTGATAATAAAAACGGGGAGTAGGATGCATTTTCCGTTGCTGCTCGTTCATATCTTTGTCTCTTTCATTGCGTTGGTAATAGGATGGATTCAATTTATTGATAGTTTGCGCGCTAGAAATCCGGAAGTTCACCGCTTGATCGGACGAATTTATCTCGGATGCGTGGCGATAGGCGCCGTTACCGGCGTTATCGTAGGAATGTATACGACAAGTTATATCCGGCAAATCGCTTTTCTAACCTTGTCGGCGTTGTGGTTGTTTACTGGGTGGAAAGGACTGCACTCGGCCAGTCATCGACGATTCGATGAGCATCGCGTATGGATGGTCCGTAATTATGCGATTACGCTTGTCGCGTCGACCGCCCGTCTCATTACGCCTATCTGCATTCTGATTTTTGTTCTGGGAGGGAGAAATACGGAGGGCGGCGGAGTCGAATTCGTTCTGGGGCACGTACTGGAGGTGAATATTTGGCTCGGTCTAGTCGTTAACCTGCTCATTGCCGAATGGCTGATCGTCCGTCGTTAAGTCATTGGACGAAAGATTTGATTTCTGTTATCTTAAATTCCGTGCTTTTATTAACGGGGAGGCTTCCATAATGATCCTAGAAGTAATTGCAACAAGTGTACTGGACGCTAAACTGGCTCAGGAGCACGGCGCTAACCGAATCGAGCTCATTTCCGGCATCGTCGAAGGCGGAGTAACGCCTAGTTACGGGTTGGTTAAAGAGGTCGTCAAGGCGGTTGATATCCCTGTGAACGTGATGTTGCGACCTCATGCGAACAGCTTCCGCTATGACGCGGACGACTTAGCGGTCATGAAACGCGATGTTCGGGCGATCCGGGCTTGCGGAGCCGCGGGCTTCGTGATGGGGATGCTGAAGCGGGATAATCAGATCGACGTGGAAGCACTGGAGTTGCTGCTGGGCGAAACGGGGACATTGCCCGTTACGTTCCATCGAGCGTTCGATGAGCTCGAAGATCGGCGCGCGGCGCTGCAACTGTTGAGCCGTTATCCGACGGTTCGGAGAGTTCTGACCTCGGGCGGCAAGCCCAGCGTTCTGGATGCCAAGCCGGAGATTGCGGAGTTGATCAAGCTCTGCGACGGACAGCCTATCGAGATCCTTGCAGGCAGCGGGCTTAACGTGGAATCATTGGATGAATTCATCAAGGTAACGAAGGTAAAAGAAGTTCATATGGGCACAGGCGTCAGAGTGAACGGTCGCGCTCTTGAACCGATCGATCCGAATAAGCTGCGAGCGGCAGCGGCGATTATTAACCAATACAACTAAGTTGAACATAAATGGAGGGTATTCGGATGAATAAATTGTTGGTGCAAGAGTCCAGAGGAGAACTGGTCGAATGCGAATACGAAGGTCATATTTGCGGGATTTCCTATTCGGGGGATATTTTGTATCAATTCGGTAATCCCGAGCATGTTACGCATATGCGATCGGCTGCTAAACCGATTCAAGCAATCCCTTCTTTCCGTCATCAGATCGGAGAGCGTTATCCGTTTACCGACAAAGAGCTGACGATCATGACCGCCTCCCATCGTGCCGAGTCCTATCAGGTTCAAGCGCTGGAATCCATGTTGGGCAAGATCGGGATCGATGAGAACGAGCTCGTGTGCCATTCGACTTACCCGCTGAACGCTGACGCGAGGCACGAGCTGGTCGCTCAAGGCAAGCCGGAACGCCACCTCTATCATAACTGCTCGGGCAAACACCTGGGGATCTTAGCATATTGTTTGAGCAAGGGCTACAGCACGAAGGATTACGCGGATCCGAATCATCCCGTGCAGCAAGAAATTTTGGCTACGCTGTCCATGATGGCTGAGTATCCGGCAGAAAAGATCGTTGTCGCGATCGACGGTTGCGGATTTCCCGTATTCGGACTGCCGCTTCACCATATGGCCAAAGCTTATCTGAAGTTCGCTTGTCCGGAACTGATCGAGGACCAAGTCACCCGCGTGGCCGTCGAGCAAATCGGTAAGCTGATGAACGCGAATTTCGAGATGGTGTCGGGGACGGGGCTGATCTGCTCGACGCTGCTCAAAGATTCCAATATCGTGGCCAAAGGCGGGGCCAAGGGCGTTTATTGTTTCGGGCTTCGTAAAGAGAAAATGGCTTTCGCCCTTAAGGTGATGGATGGCTCGGAAGAGAAGTGGCCGCTAATCGTGGCTTCTATCCTGGAGCAAATCGGTTATGACCGCCAAGAGACGATAGATAGCATGTATGAACTATGTCCTAGACAGTTCACGAACGGGAATGGCACGATCGTTGGCGCGAACACGGCCGTGTTCCAATTAGAGAAAATCGGTTAAGCGGCCTCATACGATAAACGAGATAAAGACACAATCCGGAAAGCAGCAGGAGCTGCTCTCACGAGGTTGTGTCTTTTTCGAATTTCGGAAGCCTGTAAGTGACCGTAGTCCCTTTGCCATGTTCGCTTTTCAGAGAAATTCCAAAATCCGCACCGTAATGCAGTTCGATTCTTTCCTGAACGTTGGCCAGTCCGATATGTTCCGAGACGGATGTGGTTTCGCGAAGCCGCAAGTGTTGCTCAATATCCGCCAGTTCATTCGGCTTAATGCCCTGACCGTTGTCCGATACTTCGATAATCGTATATTCGTCCTTCTCGTAGCCGGAAATCTCAATACGACCTTCGCCGGGTATCATTTCTAATCCGTGGTAAATCGCGTTTTCGACGATGGGCTGCAACGTCAACTTCGGAATCCGGTAGGCGAGCAGATGCTCCGGGATGGACACGAGCAGGCTGAATTTATCATCGTAGCGAATTTGTTGGATTTCCACATATCGGATGACCTGCTTCAATTCCTCGCGCAACTGCACCACTTGCTCGCCGGACGAGATGCTGTAACGAAACATTTCGGATAACATTTTAGCCATTCGGGAAAGCAAGGGAACCTCTTCGATGACGGCGATCGCATTCATGGAATCGAGCGTGTTGTATAAGAAATGCGGGTTGATCTGCGAATGGAGCGCCTTAAGCTGCGCTTCCTTTCGAATAATCTCCGACTTGTATACATCATGAACGAGCGTATGGATTTCTTCGGTCATCCGGTTGAAGCTCTGAGTTAATTGGCCGACTTCGTCCGTGCTCCGCACGTCCAGCTGGATGTTGAAATCGCCGGCTTGCACCTTTTTCATTTTCTGCTGAAGATTCCTGATCGGTTGAGTGATCCGCCTGGATACGAAATTCGAGATGACAAGGGCGATGATCAGGGCAAAGAATCCGATACCGATCGTGATATCCCGGTATTTGTTGGAATTGCTTTGAATGCTGCTTAGTGGATCGAGGGTAACGAACCGCCAACCCGTGGCGTCCGAATAGGTGGAGCTGACGAACATGCGCTTACCCTCGATATCCATCCACCCCGACGAATTTCCGTTTATGTTTTCACCCTCCGCCCATTCCAACCCGATTCGTTCGATAGCGCTGCTGTAGACGATTTGGTTGTCCCCGTTCAGGATAATGACGTCGGTCAACTTCAAACCGCTTAGCAGCCTATAGATGTCCATAACGCTAATATCGATGACGATTCCGCCAAGATTCGCATTGCCCGTCGTATTGTTGATTTTCCTGACCAGAGAAAACGTATACGGAGATGCGGAGGATGAAGGAATAAAGTACGAGCGCTTGAAGGGACCCGCAACTTGGACTTCCCCCTGCAGGGCTAACGTTTGTTTATACCAAGCTTGATCGGCGAATGATTCTCCGATATAGAGCGGGTCTCTCTGGATCATCGTCCCGTCCTTCGTGACGATCGTCACGTTATGGATTTCGCTCTTGATTCCCATATAGCCGTACCACTCGGCAAACTGTTGGAACAAGCTGGACTTCCAGCGGGTCTGTTCGATGATATCGGTCGGCAACCCTTTATTCAGCAATTGCTGAATTTCTCCCGTATAGATGACCCGACTATAGAGTTCGAGGGAGTTGAAATATTCCTGCAGGTTCTGCGACAGCAGCTTCATCTCCAGCAGTCGATTTTCTTGCGTCTGGGATTGCGTTACGCTAATGGTCGTCATGTACAAAATACTGCCAAGAATTAACAACGGGATGAGTATGACTAAGGAATAGGAGAATAGCAGCTTGTTCTGCAAGCTGCTATTCCAGCTAGCCAGCTTGCTCTTAATCAAGGGCTGCATCCTCCTTGTACTGGAGAGGGGTAACACCGGTATAGCGTTTGAACAGTTTGCGGAAATGCTTGAGATCTTGATACCCGCATTGAATCGCGATATCCCCGATTTTTCCGTTCGGATTGCCGTCGATCAGCCGTTTCGCGTGCTCCATTCTCAGTTGAGTCAAATATTCCAGAAAGTTTCGACCGGTATGCTGCCGGAATAATGTGCTGAAATAACCGGGGCTCATGTAAGAGGTAAGCGCAAGGTCGGTTAGATTGATCGGTTGGTTGAAATTGGCGTCGACGAACGCTTGGGCTTTCTCCATGGCATCCTTGATTTTCTCGGCTTGCGCTTGCGGTTCGGTATCGAGGCAACGATTGAAATAATCGGCTACGATGTCCCGTTTGGACAGTATTTCGGCTACGTGAGGGAGCTTTTTCGCAACTCGGAATGCTTCAAGGTAATCTTGTTCGTTCGTTAAACCGGCTTCGAATAACTCCTTGGCTCCCCTAAGCAAAACATAAGGGAAGATGCTGTCGATCCAGTCCTGGCTCATTGTCGATGAGGATCGGTAATGGCAAAGATCGTTAAGCTTGTCCAAGATCGCCGAACGGTTCCCTTGGTTCATCAAGATGAACCATTCCCGCTCCCATGCCGTGTTCAAGGGAATATTAATAGAGCCCGTTATATCCGCATCGTCGTAATCCAATGGCGGCGGCGCCGCTCCTTCAGGTAGGCTGGCCTGTAGAGTGTATCCCTCATAGGCTTTGGCTACTGACTCTCTCAGCCGACCTATCCCGCTAACGATTGTTCCGATACCAGCCAGCCGATAGACGCTCCGATCGGAAAACATCGTTCGAAGGAGAGCGAGGAGCTCTTCCATGTATTCCGTCGGACCCGCTGTGATAAGCGTATAAGCATTGTCCCTCGTCCTCAGCAAGAAAATTTCGCATCGGTTAGCCAGAAATCGAAATTGTCCGAATAGTTCCCTTCTGTCCACCTCGCATTCGAACATCGAAGCAACGAAGCTATCTTCTCCTTCCGGGAGACGAATGTCGGACCAATCCTCCAGCATGAGCTCTTCCTCGTCGTAAGCGCCTTCAAGCAAGAGACGAAAAAATTGTTCTCGGGTTTTGTATAGTTGCACGGCCGCTTTATTTCTGGCGTCTTGGGTTTTCTCGATCAATTCCTTCATCAGCTCGTTGAGTTCAAGCTTGTCCACGGGCTTAAGCAAATAATCCGCCACGGAAAGCTGAATGGATTTACGCACGTAAGCATAGTCGTCGAACCCGCTAATGACGAGAAAAGCGACATGGGGATACAATTCCTTCGCTTTCTCGATGAGCTGAAGTCCGTCCAAGACGGGCATTCTCACGTCCGTAATGACGACGTCGACCTCCAACTCGCTCATCGCTTCCAGCGCTTCATGCCCGTTAGCGCACTCTCCCGCCAACTGCAATCCAAGACGATCCCAATCGATCATCTTGATGATCCCGGCCCGCGATAACCTTTGATCGTCCACTACAAGTACTTTCATCTGTCCTCATCCTTTGTCTTGGTTGCATCAAGCCCTTAAAATTACGGACTAGTATATCACAACTTTTCAAGAAAGAACGAGCAAGCCTTTTCTCGCAAAAAAATGTCCCCCCTCATGAAAAAAGATCGCATCCTATACTGCTAAAGCGGTTTCATTTACAGTTTAGAGTATCGATTGGAGGGCACGACATGACAAATACAGCAGGTTTTCTCCGCAAGCATTGGAAAGGATACGCTTTCCTCATTCCCATATTCATCGTTCTCGGGACCTTCAAATATATTCCGTTCTTCAACGCGGTGAAGATGTCGTTCTACGATTGGAACGGAGCGAACGTCAAAGAATTCATCGGTTTAGACAATTTCGTTCGATTATTTCATGACGATACGTTCTACGCGTCATTGAAGAACATCGGGATTTTCACGGTAAGCGGGATGCTCATTCAACTGACGGTGCCGCTCATTGCCGCGGTTCTCGTCTTCCATGTTAAAAATATGAAGCTGCAAAACATGCTCAAGGTATGGTTCGTCATCCCGTTGGTTATTCCAAGCATCGTTATTTATCTGACTTGGCAGTGGATCTTCGCGGGAGAATACGGCGTGCTTAACCAATTCCTCGAAGCGATCGGACTCGATTCTTGGACCCACGCTTGGTTAGGAGAAAGCAAAACGGCAATTTGGTCCATCATCTTCGTGAACTTCCCTTGGATCGGCGGAATTACGTTCCTGTTGTACTTAGCCGGCCTGATGTCGATATCAAGCGAGCTGTTCGAAGTCGCGAAGCTGGACGGAATGAACGCGTGGCAGCGATTTCTTCGTTTGGAGCTGCCGCTCGTGCGCAGCCAAGTCAAGCTAGTCATGGTCCTCACGATCATCCAGCAAATTCAAAGCTTCGAGAACATTCTCGTATTAACGAACGGAGGACCGGGGGATACGACGATTTCTCCGGCGTTGTACCTCTACACGAAGGGTTTCTCCTATAGCGAGATGGGTTATGCGTCCGCGATCGGACTCGTTCTGTTCATTATTTTGCTGCTACTGACTTTGATTAACAATAAGTTCGTTAAAAACACAGATAAAATCGATTAAGAAGGTGAAAATGATATGAACAGGAAGCTATTGGCATTGCCCCATTACGGTTCTCTAGCTCTCTTGCTAGCGTTGACGCTTTTCCCGTTTTATATGCTCATTGTCAGCTCGGTCAAGTACACGCAACAAGCGATTCATAATTTCTGGGGCATCTCGTTTCCGCTTCATTTCGACAACTATTCGGTAGCTTTCAAGCAAATCGGACCTTTCATCGGCAATACGGTGCTGATCTCTTCGGGGATCGTCGTCGGGGTCATCTTGATCTCATCGTTAGCTGCCTATTCTTTCGTTAGGTTTAACTATCCGGGTAAGCAATTGTTTTTCGTCCTTATTTTGTCGCTCATGATGATTCCGGGATACTTGATCCTCATTCCCCAGTTTTTGCTCGTTCAGAAGCTGGATATGTTGAATACGTACCAGGGCCAGATTTTCCCGCCGATGGCGTTCGGTGCCGCGATGGCGACCTTCCTGATGAAAACCTTTTTCGAGGGAATTCCGAAAAGCCTGATCGAAGCGGCCGACATGGAAGGCGCGGGAGAGCGGCAAATTTTTATGAAGATCATCATTCCGCTCTCCCTGCCGATTATCGCGACCGTTGCCATCATCAATTTCTTGGCCGGCTGGAACAACTATATTTGGCCGCTTGTCGCAACGAACGGCGATGCCGTTAAACCGGTCATTCTCGCGCTCAGCACGATTACGGGGAACATGGACCAAGGAGTCGGGGTTAAACTCGCGGGCTATATTATTTCTTCGATTCCATTGCTACTGCTTTTCGTCGTTGCTACCAAACCTTTCATTTCCGGAGTTACTTCCGGGGCCGTAAAGGGTTAGGATAGAAAAACATCATGAATAAGAGGTGGGTTTGCATGTTTAAGAAAAAGAACGCTTTGTTATCGACTGGGCTCGTCTTGAGTATGGGGGTTGCATTGTTAAGCGGTTGCGCTTCGGGAAATTCCAATTCGAATCCGGATTCGGGTTCGTCGGCTGGAACCGCAGCCAAGTCCGTGAATCTGACGTTCGCGGTCGAAACTCCCAAGGACGAAGAAACGAAACAAGTGTGGCAGGAAATTGTCGACGGATACACGAGCAAGCATGACAATGTCAAAATCAAGCTGGACTACGCGCCGAACGACGGGGATTCTTTCAGAACTTGGCTAACGACGGGTTTGATCGGCGGAACGTCTCCTGATATTATTCCAAGCCGTTATACATGGACTCATGAAGATTTGAATAAAGATTTGATCGTCGATCTGTCTTCTGAATACGACAAACCGAATCCGTATGCGGGCAACAAGGTTTGGAAGGACACGTTTACCCCGTCCATCTTGAACGAAATGAAAAACCCGACTTCGGGAAGCATTGCCGGCATTACCCTACAAACGTTGTCCATTCGCGTTTTCTACAATCAAGATCTGTTCAAGAAAAATAACCTGGCTATTCCTAAGACTTGGACCGAATTTTTGGACGTCCAATCCAAGTTGAAAGCGGCCGGCGTAACGCCGTTCGCGTTCGCGAACTCGAAACCGGGCGATAACCACTATCTGTGGGCCGTTAACATGATGACGAACCAAATCGCGGCCGAGAAAGTCAGAAGCTACGACTTCAACAACAATAGACAGCTCGAATTGAATGAAATCGCGGCTTCCGTCGACGAGGGCGCGGTAAACCTGGAGTCCGCGGACTGGACGGGCTATATGCCGATCATGAAAGAATGGTCCCAATATTGGGCGAAGGGCTACAACGCGATGAACGGCGACGCGGCTAAGGAAATGTTCCTGCGCGGCGACGCGGCAATGGTGATGGCAGGCAACTTCGAATTGAAAACCATTCAAGATTCCAAAGCCCGTAACTTCGAATACGGCACGTTCGCCTTGCCTTACTTGACCAAAGACCAGAACCCGAACGCGGCTGAGAAAAACTACGAGTTAGGCGGATATCCGGATCTCGTGTTCGCGATTCCCAAAAAAGTAACGGGCGATAAATACGAGGCCGCAGTGGACTTCTTCATGTATTTATCCTCTCCTGAAGTGGCAACGATCATGGGCAATAAAATGTACGTCGCGACGACGCTTGCCAACGTCGATTTGCCGGCTAACCTGAGCGGCTTCCAATTCGTGGGCGACCGTATCCTAGTTAACTTCTATGCGGCGCATATCGACAAGAAGCTGAACGAGGATCTAGTGAAAATCGGTCAGTTGTACTTGGAAGGAACGATCACGGAAGAGAAATACAAAGCCGAATTGCAGAAGACGCTTAAAGCGGATATGACGACCGTATTGAAAACGAATGGCTGGAACAAGGAAAACGGCTACGGAACCAAACAATAGCAAAGATTGACCAACAACAAGAAGATCATAGGCGGGAGGAGCGTCCGGCAGGACTGTTCCTCCTTCCCTTATATCAGACCCGAGGAGAAGGAGCCTATCATGACTACGAATGATAACTGGTTTCGCGAGAATATCAGACAGGTTCATATAGATTTTCATATGCCGGAGTTTCCGCGCGACGCGATTAATAATTTTAACGCGCAGGAGTTCGTCTCTCATTTCGTGAGAGCCAAAGCGAACGTGATCGGCGTATTCACCAAATGCCACTTCGGTAACGCGTTCTACGACAATACGGTCGGACATAAGCACAGCGGGTTAAAGGAAGATTTTTTCGGGGAAGTGTTAGCGGAAGCGAGGAAACACGACATCAAGGTGATCGCGTACTACTCGCTCGGAACAGATGCCCATGCCGTGCTGAATAACCCGGATTGGTATCAAGTCGACGAGTTCGGCAAAGTCCGGGGGAGCGAAGGAACCGTATGGGAGCTGCCTTGCATTAACAGTCCTTACCGCGAAGAATTGGTGATCCCGCAGGTGAAGGAGATTACCGAGAAATACGAGATGGACGGTTATCTATTCGATATTCCTTACATTCATAATCACTATTGTTTCTGCAACTATTGCAAAAAGAAGTTTCTCGAGGAGCACGAACAGGAACTGACGCCCGAGCTTCTAAAGACGAACCGCGAGCTCGTAATCGGTTTCGGCATCGATTCCGCCGCGCGGTGCATGAAAGAAATCTACGACGTCATCAAAAAAATCCGTCCGGAAGTGCTGGTCAATTGCAACGGAGCATGGCGCATGGGCGAACCGGCATCGGTTAACGCGACGAGCGATTACGGGTTATGGGAATCGCAGCCGTCGGCTACGGGCTCGTTCCTGGGACACTCAATCCGAGCTCGTCACATTCGGACGTTGGACGTTCCCGTGCAGATCATGACGGTTCGCTTTACGGAAGGCTGGGGACTCATGTCCTGCAAGACGGCCGAGCAGTTGAAGTTCGAGTTCGCTTGCATTATGGCCAACGGCGGTATTATTAATATCGGAGACCAAGTGATGCCGGACGGATCGCTGCAAGGCGGCGTCTACGATATTATCGGCGAAGCGTTCTCCTTCATTGAAGAAAGGGAAGCGTATTGCATCGGCGCGAAGAGCGTTCGCGGAATCGCGGTCATCGCGGATAATACGAGCAATTGGTATCACGACAAAGACGATTCGGCGACGTTCGTCTCGGCGAAAATGCTGATCGAGGGGCATCATCAATTCGACATATATTATAACGACGATTTCCCCGATCTGACGGGTTATCGGGCCGTCGTCCTTCCCGAGAACGTTAAGCTATCGAAGACATCGATCGATCGGTTGGAAGCATTCGTTCGCAAGGGAGGATTGTTGCTGGCCGAAGGTGCAGCGACCTACTCCAAGGAAACGAAGGATTTCGGGTTGGCCGAGGTTCTGGGCTTGCATTACTTGGAGCGAACCCCGTATCCGTTTGCTTATTTTACGGAGAACGAACGGTTATGGAAAGGCATCGCCAAGATACCGCAGTTAGTCGAAGGGGAGTTCATTAAGACGATTCCAACTACGGCCGAGACGTTAAGCTTGATCCAATGGCCGCTTACCGTACCTGCGGTTAATCGTGCCTTCCGCCATCCGATGCCTCCGGCGGGAACGATCAGCGATTTCCCCGGCATCAGCGTCAACCGCTATGGGGAAGGTACCGCTCTCTACGTGGCGGCTCCCGTATTCCGCACTTATTGGAATAGCAATCATTTCTGGGTGAGGCGGATCATTACGAATTTGCTCGACCAGTACGATACCGGCAAATATTTTGAAACGAACGCACCCGTGCACGTCGAAGCGAACCTAATGGAGAAGGACGGCAACAAAATACTGCACTTGATCAATTTTCAGAACATTCATGCGGGCGAGAAGACCAGCTCGTTCTACGATCCGATCGAGAACATTACGCCGGTTCATGACATTGAGGTGCGCATTAACGACAAACGGATTCGTTCGGCAACGGTTCGTCCCGGTAACGAGCGATTGGTGACGGAAGAAACGGAGAACGGAATTCGGTTTACGGTTCCGAAAGTCCATATTCACGCGATGATCGAATTAAGCGAGAGCAACCTAGATTAGAAGACAGAGGTGATTGTTCATGAACAGTATCGTTATCGTCTGCGACACGTTAAGGAGGGATCACTGCGGTCCTTATCATCGGGGGCTTCCGCTGAATCAAGTGACGAGCGCGGAGCAGCAAGATTGGATCATTCCTACGCCGAACATGGACCGCTTGGCGGAAAAGGGTATCGTGTTCGACAATGCGTATTGCGGATCGACGCCTTGCATGCCGGCCAGAAGGGACATCTACACGGGGCGTTACGAATTTCTGGAACGCGGTTGGGGGCCTCTTGAGGAAGACGATCTGGATCTGCCTAGGCAGATATCGGGACCGCCCAATCAGTCCATGTCTGAACAGCTGAAGAACGGGAATCCCGTCAGCTACTTCATCACGGACCATTTTCATATGTGGGAACAGGGGGCTGGCAATTATCATATGGGGTATACCGGTTTCGAGTTTATCCGCGGACACGAAGCGGATGCTTGGAGAACGGATCCCGTCGACTTTCCTTGCCCCGATTCGGAGCGGGTCACGAAGCTGGAAAGGCATTTCCGCAACGTTCATCTCACGCGGAATTCCGAGGAAGATTACTTCTGCGCCCAGATCTTCAATAAAGCCTCGGAGTGGTTGGAAGCGAATCATACGCACAAGGACTTCTACCTGCACTTGGATTGCTTCGACCCGCATGAGCCGTGGGATCCGCCCGAGGAATACGTCAAGATGTTCGATCCGAGAGGATATGACGTCGACCGATTTATTCCGCAGGCTCCATACGATGAATGGCGCAATCATATGACAGAGGATCAGTTGAGACACGTGCAAGCTTGCTATGCGGCCAACGTGGTGCTCGTGGACAAGTGGCTCGGCAAGCTGCTCGACAAGATGGACGAGCTCGATCTGTGGAGCAACACGATGCTTGTTTTCACGACCGACCACGGGACGTATAACGGAGATCTTGGCCGTACGGGCAAGCTGCAGACGCATCAATACGATGCCGTCTCCCATATTCCCTTCATCGTCGCTTATCCGCATGGAGGACAAGGGACGAGAAGGAATCAATTGGCTCAGCTCGTCGATATTTATCCGACCGTGCTGCGGGCGACAGGCAAGGCATGCCCTCCGGATCGTCATGGATTGGATTTGACTCCCGTATTCGATGACGAACGAGCACCCTTGCGGGACTACGCAATCAGCGGCATGTTCGGGAAGAGCGTCACCGTCACCGACGGCCGCTGGGCCTTGCATCAATCGCCGAACGCGGACAATCAGCCGCTCGATTGGTACGGAACTTGTTTGGCCAAATTCATTCCTTACGATCTAGGTCCTTACCGGGACGGGAAAAGAGCCGTTATTGATTGCGCTTCATGGCCGACTCCTACTTGGTTAAGCGATAAGAGAGTCGATCCTAGCGAGCATAATAATTTAGTCGAACAAGAGCCTGAACAGGTTGCGAAGCTTAGGCAAGCTTTGAAGGAAACGTTAGTTACGCTTAAAGCGCCATCCGAGCAGATCTTAAGATTGGGTCTCCAAGATTAGCGGGGATAGACGAACATGACGAGCGACCGCACCAGCGGTTGCTTCGTTGTGCTTAGCGTCATCATGAGGAAGGTGATCATCAAGTGATTCCGCAACTTAGAGCAAAATTGACCATACTCGCGCAAATTTTTTGGGTATTTTTCAGGATCGGACCGTCGAGCTTCGGCGGTGGTTATGCCATGATTCCCGTCATCGAAAGAGAAGTCGTGCAGAAACGGGGATGGTTGGGGCAAGAGGATATTTCCGATCTGGTGTCCGTGGCGGGGACCGCTCCCGGAGGAGTCGGCGTTAACTCGGCGGTGTTCATCGGATATCGCAAAGCCGGCGTCGCCGGCGCATGCATGGCGGTGCTCGGCATTACGCTGCCGACTTTCGCGATCGTATTTCTGCTGAGCGTGTTCTACCTGTATTTCGAGAACAATCCGAAAATAGCCGCGGCGCTGAAAGGCATTCACGGAGCGATCATCGCTTTGATTTTGTTAGCGGCCTTCAAAATGGTCAAAACTTCGATTTTCGACGTCGCGACGACGGTCATCGTAATCGCTGCCCTCGGAATGCTGATTTTTACTTCAATTCATCCGATCTACGTCATCGCAAGCGGGGTCATAGCCGGTATCCTTATCGTCGGAGCAAAGGAACGGATGGGGTTGAATGTTCGGATGGAAAAAGAGACGACTCCTTCTTCCGAGCAGCTGTTGTTTCCGGAATATTATATCTAGGGCGGGGGGATAGATATGCTGGGCAAGTTGTTTTTCGTATTTTTGAAAATCGGGTTTATTTCGTTCGGAGGCGGTTATGCCGTCATTCCGATGATCGAACGCGAAATGAACCATCGCGGTTGGGTCGATGCTCATGAATTTCAGAAGATCGTCTCGTTGGCGGGCATGTCTCCTGGACCTATCGCAACCAACAGCGCGACATTGATCGGATTCGATCTGGCGGGTTTTCCCGGCGCGATCGTAGCGACGATAGGTATGGTATTGCCTTCCTTACTCATCGTCATTCTCATAGTCGCTTTCTGCATGCGTTATCAACGCAACGGACAGGTGAAAGCTTCCTTCTACGGTCTAAGACCGATCGTTACCGGGCTGATCATCTATGCAGCTCTACATTTCGGTTTTCTGTCTCATTCCGAAACGTTATTCACTTGGTCGACACTTATGACTTTGCTAATTAGTATTGGTTGTCTCTACGCCATTCTTAAATATAAGCTTCATCCGATAGTCGTAATCGTTGCATCCGGTTTGGTCGGTATTATCTTATTCTAAGAGGAGGTGACACGATATGCGAACGAAAATCGAAGTCCCTTCGTGCTGCGCTGCGAGGAGGGATACCGTCGATGCGGAACGGATTCCGCAGTCCCGGACCGATGTCGTCCAGGAGGTTACGGAATCGAACAGTTTAGAACCATCCGATAACAACGAAGAAGGAATGGTATTCATCTCGGGTGGTACGTTCCTGATGGGAACCTCGGACCGGGAGGGATTTCCGGAGGACGGGGAAGGACCTGTAAGGCAAGTAACCCTTCGTTCCTTCTATATAGATGTTACTGCAGTGACGAACGATCAATTCGCGAAGTTCACCGCGGCTACGGGGTATCGGACGGAGGCGGAACGCTACGGCTGGTCTTACGTCTTTCATTCGTTCGTCACTTCTCGATCCAGGGAACAAGGCTACCGGACCGTACCGTATACGCCATGGTGGCTAGCCGTTAAGGGGGCGGATTGGGCACATCCCGAGGGTGTCGGTTCACATGTCGGGGATCGGGGAGACCATCCGGTCGTTCATGTCACTTGGAACGATGCCGCCGCATATTGCCGATGGGCGGGCAAACGTCTGCCGACGGAGGCTGAATGGGAATACGCAGCCCGAGGAGGATTGGTCCAGAAGAGATATCCCTGGGGGGACGAATTGAAACCGAATGGCGAGCATCGTTGCAACATATGGCAAGGGAAGTTCCCGGATGTGAACCATGCCAGCGACGGTTACGAGGGGACAGCGCCGGTAAGAGCCTATTTGCCTAACGGATACGGATTGTACAACATGGCCGGAAACGTATGGGAATGGTGCGCGGATTGGTTTGACCGTCAATATCATTCACTCAGCGATGCGGATAACCCTTGGGGACGACAAGTTAGCGATATGAAATCGATGCGCGGCGGCTCTTATTTATGCCATAAATCTTACTGCAACCGATACAGGGTCGCCGCGAGGAACAAAAACACGCCCGACAGTTCCTCGGGAAATACGGGGTTTCGTTGCGTGAAGCAATAGAAGCAGTAATGAGCCGAAAGAAACCAATTACGTGCTCATTGTCGCAAAACGCGACAATGGTGAGCCGAAAGAAGCCGACACCATGCTCATTGTCGCAAAACGCGACAATGGTGAGCCGAAAGAAGCCGACACCATGCTCAATGTCGTAAAACGCGACAATGGTGAGCCGAAAGAAGCCAACACCTTGTTCATAGTCGGAAATCGCGACAATAGTGAGCCGAAAGAAGGCAACACCGAGCTCATTGTCGCATAATACAACAATGGTGAGGCGAACGTGGGTGACATCGTGCTCATAGTCGCATAATGCAACAATGGTGAGGCGAACGAGGGTAACACTATGCTCATTGTCGCAAAACGCGACAATGGCGAACCGAAAGAAGCCAACACCTTGCTCATAGTCGCAAAACGCGACAATGGAGGACCGAAAGAAGCCGACAACATGCTCATAGTCGCATAATACAACAATGGTGAGCCGAAAGAAGGCAACACCGAGCTCATTGTCGCAAATCGCGACAGCCCCGAATAGATTTCGAGCATGCCAACCCGCGGTTCCCCATGGAATCGCGGGTTTACTTGTGGAGAAGGCGCGAATGGGTTGTTCGCAATGCTTCCGCGATACTTCCGCGACGGGCCAATCCCAAACATTTCGTACCATTTATAATAAACAAGGGATATCTTTTATTCGCCTCATCGTTATAATAGAATACTCCAGACGCTATTTTATGAAAGCGCATACAAATATGCGGATACGAAGAAACACAAACCGAGTTAGTCATCCAAAGGGGTCATCGAAATGCTTCAGTTGAAAAAGAAGTTTCCTAGGGAATTGAACCTTCGAACGAAATTGTTGCTCCTCTTCGTCTTCCTGATCTTGTTTCCGTTAAGCCTGCAAGGAATCGTGACTTATCGGCATTTCTCGTCTACCGTCGATCAGAAAACCGAACAATTCACTATCGATATCGTTCGGCAAATCAACGCGAATCTGGATCGTCTTATGAAAGATTACGAGAGATTGTCGCTTATGCCTCTATATGATGAAATGGTACTTAAAATATTAAGCAAATACGATGGCGAGATGGGCTCGGCGACATGGGCTTCTTCGGATGATTATATGAAAATGAAGCTGTACACTTCCGCTCAAGCTTACGATAGAGCGGAAGTTCGCGGGATCCATTTCTTGAGCAATAGCGGCATTCTGTTCTCCAACGTTGACTCGATGGCCGTAGAATCGGTGTGGGACGGCAGGCAGGACAAGTGGTTCGGCGAGGTTAACCGTTCGGACGGGGCTTGGATGTTAATTCCTCCCCACGTCCCAACCTACTATAGCGTCCATTCCAACGAACCTTATATCACGGTAGCGAGAATGATTCGCGAACCCAATACGTTGAAGCGGCTGGGCTATATCCTTATCGATATTAAACTGGACGCTTTCCGTAATATCTTATCCAACTTGAATTTTGAACAAGACGCGAATCTAATCATTATGGACAGCCAGCAAAGATTGCTCTTCGAGAGGAAGTCCGGGAGTGATATTTCCGTTTATGACGATTTGCTTCAGCATAATCAGCTCCAGAAATACGGTAGCAATCAGAAAATCGAGTTAGGAAACCAGCATTATTTGTACGTTCAGCATCACTCCGATTATTCGGGCTTATCCATCATTAGCCTGACGCCGATCAACGTCATTCAGAAGGAATCGCGGGAGCTATGGAAGTACACTTTGGGGTTCGCCGTCTTATGCTTGGCGATCGTAACGATCTTGGCGGTTACGATTTCCTACCGCATGACCCGTCCTCTCATTGAATTGAAGAAGAAAATGGTTGGCGTAGAGCAAGGTGATTTTAACAAACGGGTATCGACCTTCAGCAACGACGAATTCGGTCAACTGGGGCGCGGGTTCAACAAAATGATGGAAGAAATCAACCGGCTCTTCAACGAGGTTTTCATCCTCGGCATACGGGAGAAGGAAGCTGAGCTTTCCGCGCTGCAGAGCCAGATCAATCCTCATTTTATTTACAACACGTTGGAATCCATCAGCATGATGGCGATCCGGAATAATAACGCAGAAGTATCGGACATGGTTTCCGCGTTAGGAAAGCTTTTAAGATATACGATCGATAAAGTCGACAGGCAGATTCCGTTGAAGGAAGAAGTTCGGTTCGTACAATCCTATGTCCAGATCCAGCAATTGCGTTATGGGGAAAGGCTGCGAGTACAATACGAAATCGACGAAGACCTCTTCGATATTTCGATTCCGAAGTTGATTTTGCAACCGCTAGTGGAAAATGCCTTGTATCACGGAATCGACGGGATGGAGCATGGAGGAACGATCTGGATATCCGCTTTGCGCTTCGAGAACGAATTGCTCATTACGGTGAGAGACGACGGAAAGGGACTGACCGAGACGGAAATCGAACAATTGAACTCGAAAATCCGAACGCAGCCTTCTTATCAAAGTTGGCGGAGAGAGGGCGAGCATGGACTGGGCCTCTCCAATATCGCTCAGAGAATTATGCTGACTTACGGGGAAAACGGGGATCTTTCAATAGATGGAAGCCTCGGACAAGGCCTTGCCGTAACGATCGCGATACGACTCCAAGAGACAGGTGGTGCTAAGCATGTATAAAGTGTTACTCGTGGAAGACGAAACCGTTATCCGCCAAGGGCTGCGAGAGCTGATCGGCCAATCGACCAGCCAATTCGGGGTGACCGGCGAAGCGGCTAACGGAATGGAAGCATTGGAATATTTGAAATGCGAAATTCCGGACCTCATGATCACCGATATCCGCATGAGAGAGATGGACGGGTTGACTTTGGCATCGAAAGTTAAGGAAATGTACCCCGCTTTACCAGTCGTAATCATCAGCGGCTACGGAGAGTTCGAATACGCGCGCAAAGCGATCGAGTTCGGGGTGTCCAACTATTTGTTGAAGCCGATCGAACGTCTGGAGCTGGTGTCTACTTTGGATAAAATCAAGCTAACGCTGGATCAGCGACACGGGATAGCGGCATCCGCGCCGGCAAGCGCAAATGCCAACGAATGGAACGTAAGCGGAGATACGAGAAAAATCATTCGCGACGTAAAGGAATTCGTCAAGCTGCATACCGACGGGGATTTGCGTCTGCAGACCGTTGCGGCAAGGGTTCACTTGAACGCGACTTATTTAAGCCAATTGTTCAAGGCGGAAACCGGAATGAACTATTCGGAATACGTATCGGATGCCCGAATGGAGCGGGCCAAATGGTTATTGGCTAACACCCGGCTGAAAATTTACGACGTGGCTCGCTTATCCGGGCATCAAAGCCCTAAGCATTTCATGTTGGTGTTTAAGCAGCAAGTCGGACTCACCGCCGGGGATTTCAGGGATCAATACGGGGTGCAGGCCCCGGATGAATCGGGTCAAGGATGAGTTATAAAGAAAACGTACCATTTCTATAACTGGCGTGATTTCAGCAAAAACCGCCCCCGGCTATACTCAAGAGGCAAGAACATAATGCTACCTAACAAGGGGGATTAACATGAAAAAGACAGGGTTATTGCTCTTATTGACAATGTTGGTTGCGTTTACATTCGGGTGCAGCAACTCGGGCTCCAACAGCGGTTCTTCGAAAAGTCCGGAAAAATCGGGAGACGTAGAGCTGAAGTTCATGATGTGGGGTAACCAAGCCCATATGGACGTCTATACCAAATTGATCGATGGCTTCAAGAAAGAAAATCCCGGCATTCAAGTGACGATGGAATCCGTGCCGTTCGCGGACTACCAACAGAAAATTTCCGTGCTTGCAGCCGGGAAATCGTTGCCGGATATCGCATGGGTGTCCGAGCGTATGGTTCCTCAATTCAAAAGCAACGGAATTCTAGGCGACGTATCCGAGTTCAAGAACGATGCGGACTTTAAGCTCGACGACTACATTCCAAGCACGCTAGATTTGTTCCGCGACGGCGATCAGCTGCTGGGCTTGCCTTTCTCGACTCCGCCAATGGTTATGTTCTACAACAAAACGTTGTTCGACAAAGCCAATTTGACGGATCCGAACACGTTGGCCAAAGAAGGCAAATGGACTTGGGCCGAGTTCGAGAAATCCGCTAAAGCCATTACGAACAAAGACGCGCAAAATCGCGTTTACGGCGTTAACTTCTTCCGCGATTGGAAAACATGGGTGGCGCTGTCCTCTTACTCGTGGTCGAACGGCAGCGGGCCTTTCAACAAAGATATTACGGAATTCACTTGGAACGACCAATACGGCGTGGAAACGTTCGAGATGCTTGAACGCATGATGTTCACGGATGAATCGCATCCAAAAGCCGGCGAACAAGTCAGCTTCGATGCAGGCAACGTAGGCATGTTCTTCGACGTATACAGCTACGTATCCAAAGCAAGGGAAATCAAGGATTTCGAATGGAGCATCGCTCCGACGCCTTCCGGTTCGCAAGGAAGCGTGCCGATGCTGGGCCAAGCGGGATACACGCTGTTCAAAGACAGCAAACATCCGGAAGAAGCGAAGAAGCTATTGAAGTATTTCGCAAGCGAAGCTGGCATTCAAGCGACATCGACCTTCTTCGTGCCTCCTCGCACGTCGGTATTGAATTCCGAAGAGTTCATCAATCAGCCTAACAATCCGAGCAAAGAGCATATCGTTCAGGCTGTCATCGACGAAATGCCTAAAGCCCGCATCATTCCGGGACATGTCAACTGGCAGAATATCGACAACGCTATCCTGCAGGGATTCGATAGATTGTTCGGCAAGGTTGCTCCGGCGGACGAGAATCTGAAGAAGATCTCCGAAGAAGTCAACGCGCTTATGAAGTAATTTAATAGAGTTCAAGGATAACGGTTCGGGTTCGAACCGTTTCCTTGTTACAGGAGGCTTAAATAATGGCTAAGTTGCAAGAAAGTTTGAACAAAAGGAACCTTACTCTGATCGTAAGTCTTCCCGCGAACGATGCGGATTTGGCCAGAGCGGCGCTGGAAGCGGGCGCGGACGGCCTTAAAGTACACTATAATGTCGGCCATCGCGCTAGCGGCAACCATTTTGGCCAGTTGGACGAATACGAAGACGTATTTCGCAGCATTCGCGACCAATTCGACGGTCCGTTCGGAGTCGTTCCTTCCGGAAGCATCGAAGGCGCCAAACGAGAAGATATCGAACGGCTCGCCCCGATGGGCTTCGACTTTTATTCCATCTACGGCCACCATCTACCGTCTTTCATGCTGGATGGATTAGGCTTGGAGCGCACCTTCGCGATCAACGAATCTTCCGATCTTTCCTTGCTGGCATCGGCGAGCCATTACGGCTTCACGGCACTTGAAGCCTCGGTCATCCCGGGTGCGGAATACGGAACGCCATTAAGCTTCGCGGATGTGCTGAAATACCGTTATTTGGTCGAACATGCCAAGATGCCCGTCCTCGTTCCTTCGCAACGAAAGCTCGTTCCGGACGATATCCGCGCGCTTAGCGATACAGGAGTCAAGGCGGTTATGTTAGGGGCGATCGTCGTGGGTAAAACGGAGGACACTCTACGCAAAGCGGTGGCCGAAATTCGCAATGCGATCGATAGATTGACTTAAAAGGCGGTGAACCGGATGAAAGACAAAGGAAAACAACGAAGAAAAGGGCCGCTGACCCGGGAAGCGCAAATTACGGGATGGCTCTTTATTTCTCCTATGCTTTTAGGATTTACTTTGCTGTTATTGTTTCCTATGGGATTAGCCTTGTATATGAGCTTTACGGATTGGCCGTTATTGGGAGACCATAAATTCATCGGAATAGACAACTACCGGCATATCATGTCGGATGCCCTGTTCTGGAAAGTACTTACCAACACCGTCTACTTTACGGTAGGACTCGTACCGTTGAATATTATTTTGGCATTGCTGTTAGCGCTACTCTTGTCCAAAAGCTTGCGGGGAATCGGCTTTTTCCGTACGGCGATTTTCGTTCCGGTCATGACTTCCCTGATCGTATGGTCGATCGTGTGGAAATACATGTTCGCGACCGATTCGGGCTTGATCAATCAGCTTCTCATGCTGTTCAACATTAAAGGCCCAGCCTGGCTATACGATACCGATCTGGCGATGCCGGCCGTTATCGTAACAAGCGTGCTGAAGAACGTCGGTTTGAACATGGTGCTGTTCATCGCGGCGCTCCAGCAGGTGCCACGATCGTTGTATGAAGCCGCGACATTGGACGGTGCCGGTAAGACGAAATCGTTCTTTAACGTGACGCTGCCTATGATCACGCCAACGGTGTTCCTGACCGTCGTCATGACCGTCATCGGATCGTTGAAAGTGTTCGGCCAAATCTTCGTCATGACGCAAGGGGGACCTAGCAATAGCACGAAAGTGCTGGTCTATTACATTTGGGAGAAAGCGTTCAAATTGTTTCAGCTGGGGTACGCATCTTCTCTCGCGTTCGTGTTATTCTTCGTCGTTCTCGTGTTGACGTTGATTCAATGGCAGCTTAGAAAAAGGTGGGTGTTCAATGAAAGCGACGCATAATGGCGCTCTTCGCAGATCGTTAGGCACCGTCGGCACCTACACGATACTAAGCGTGATTTCGTTAATCATGATTATCCCGTTCTTGTGGATGCTCTCTACTTCCTTCAAGGAACCGCAGAAAATATTCACGTATCCGCCGCAATTGATTCCGTCGACGTTCAGATTCGAGAATTACACCGACGTGTTCAAATTGATTCCTTTCGAATGGTTCTATTTCAATAGCGTCTATATCGCCTTCTTAGTAGTAGGGGGCACCGTATTTTTTGCCTCGCTTGCGGGATATGCTTTCGCAAGAATTCCATTCGCGGGCAGGAATATCGTGTTTCTGATCTTGCTTAGCGCAATGATGATTCCTCACGAAGTAACGGCGATCCCGATGTTCTTATTCATGCGTGAACTCGGTTGGATCGACACGCATTTGCCGCTTATTTTACTGCCGATATTCGGGGCGGGAGGCGTGTTCGGCATATTCGTCATGCGGCAGTTTTTCATCACGATTCCGAAAGAATTGGAAGAAGCCGCGATGATCGACGGCTGTAACCGGTTCCGCATTTACGGCCAAATCATGCTGCCGATCGCGAAGCCAGGTCTGGCTACCTTGACGATCTTTACTTTCGTTACGAATTGGAACGAGTTTTTCGATCCGTTGATTTTTATTAATACCCGCAAACTAATGACGTTGCCTTTGGGACTCTCTTTGTTTACGGACGAAGTAGGTACGGCATGGCATCACTTAATGAGCGCGACGGTAATGGCGACGGTACCGCTATTGATCATATTTTTCTTGGCGCAGCGCCAGTTTATCGAAGGCGTTGCGATGACGGGGTTAAAAGAATAGGAATACGGGGAGTGGCTATATCATGGTGAAAACTTTGGAAGCGGACGTTATCGTTGTCGGGGGAGGTCCTGCGGGAATTACGGCGGCGATCGCCGCAGGGCGGCAAGGAGTGAAGACGATTCTGGTGGAACGGTATGGCTTCGTCGGCGGGATGTCTACCGCAGCGATGGTTTATCCTTGGATGACCTTCCATGCCGATAGCGGCGAGCAGGTCATTAAGGGTATCGCTCAAGAAATCGTCGATCGACTGCAAGAGCGCGGGGGTTCCCCGGGTCATCTGAGGGATACGGTCGGTTTCGTGCATACGGTGACGCCTTATCATCCTGAAATCTATCAAGTAGTCGCGATGGACATGCTACGGGAAGCCGGAGTCAAGTTGCTGCTGCATAGCTTCGTGGACGAAGTGGAAACGACGGACGGAACGATTCGGGCGGTACGGATTACGACCAAGTCCGGCAAGATGGAGTTGCGGGGCAAAGTATTCGTAGACACGAGCGGGGATGCGGACGTTGCCTATTTATCGGGAACGGATACGCTTCAAGGACGCGACGGAGATCTTCAATCGCAGCCGATGACGATGAAATTCAGAATGCGCGGCGTCGATCTAGCCAAAGTTAAACAATACATGATCGACCATCCGGAAGATTTCTATAAGAAGACGCCGGTGAAGGAGCTTCCCGATCTTCCGCTGACGGGTGTATGCGGCTTCTATTCGCAGTGGAAGGCGGCAGAGGTTCCGATCAATCGCGACCAAGTGCTGTTCTTCACCGGCCCGTCCGACGATGAAGTGCTTATTAACTGCACAAGGGTACAAGGGCTGGACGGCACGAACGTCGAGGACTTAACCCGCGCGGAAGAGGAAGGCCGGAAGCAGGTTCTGATGATGGCGGAGTTTCTGACGAGGGACGTGCCGGGCTTCGAGAAAGCTTCCATATCGGCCGTCGGGACGCAGATCGGCATTCGCGAAACGAGACGTATTGTCGGCCGATATTCGCTAACGAAAGAGGACGTAATCGCGGGACGCAAATTCGACGATACGATTGCCCGAAGCGGATATCCGATCGATATTCACGACCCGTCCGGGAAAGGCGTGACCGCTTCTTGGATCGCCGGCGACGGAACTTACGATATTCCTTATCGTTGTCTCGTAGCGAACAAGACCCGCAATTTATTGGCGGCGGGAAGATGCATTTCCACGACGCACGAGGCATTGGCGACGACGAGGCTGACGCCGAGCTGCATGGCGACGGGCCAGGCTGCCGGTACGGCCGCCGCTCTTTCCGTCCTTGCGAACGTAGCGCCTGCCGACGTGAATATTCAGCAGTTGCAGGAGGCTTTGAAGAAAGAGAAGGCTTGTCTCTAATCGAGCAAGAACTAAGGATAATATCTTAAAGTTCTAACGAAATCCCGCGAAGAGCGCATCTCAGCGACTCCGCGGGATTGTTTTATTGCTTAGTGTCGCTCCTTAGACTAAAATTAGCTCGTAATTGTAAGAGCAGACACAATCAGAGGAGTACATAAATGAGCGAGCAAAGTTTCAGCGATTATCAATTAAGCGAAGAAATCATTCGGGCTTTGAAAGACTTAGGATACGAGAAGCCGACCGAAGTACAGAGCCGAGTCGTGCCTGTCGCGCTCGAGAAGCGGGATCTAACCGTGAAATCGCGGACGGGGAGCGGCAAGACAGCTGCCTTCGGAATTCCCGTCTGCGAGTTGGTGGAATGGGAAGAAAATAAGCCGCAGGCTCTGATCCTAACGCCTACGCGCGAATTAGCCGTGCAAGTAAACGAGGATATTACGAATATCGGCAGATTCAAACGGATTAAAGCGACATCCCTTTATGGGAAAGAATCTTTCTCGAAGCAAACCGCCCAGCTCAAGCAGAAAACCCACGTCATCGTAGGCACTCCGGGTCGCGTGATGGATCACATCGAGCGGGGTACGCTTGAATTGGAACGAATCCGTTATCTGGTCATCGACGAAGCGGACGAGATGCTCAACATGGGATTCATCGAGCAAGTGGAGAAGATCATTCAGAAGCTTCCTAAGGAAAGGGTAACCTTGCTATTTTCCGCAACATTGCCTAAGGACGTGGAGAAGCTTTGTCATAAAATCATGAGAAATCCCGTGGACATTGAGATTGCCTCGGTGCCAGGAGCCGCGAATACATTGATCGATCACTCTCTGATCGCGGTGAAGGAAGGGGATAAGCCGAAGCTGCTCCTAGACCTCCTCGTCGTCGAGAACCCGGATAGCTGCATCATTTTCGGGCGCACCCAGGAGCAAGTGGACAGAGTGTATCAGCAGTTGGATCGGTTAGGGATCAGAAGCGGGAAAATCCATGGAGGCATGGAGCAAGAGGATCGGTTCAAGGTGATGAACGAATTTAGAAAAGGAACATTCCGCTATTTAGTAGCGACGGATGTAGCCGCTCGGGGGATCGATATCGATAACATCACCCACGTGATCCATTATGATCTTCCCCAAGATGCGGAAGGATACGTTCATCGATCGGGTAGGACTGGCCGAGCGGGCAAGGCAGGGAAAGCGATCAGCTTTGCGACTCCGAACGAAGACAAGTTTCTGGCGAATATCGAGGGTTATATCGGGTTTGAAATCCCTAGAAGGAAAATGCCTTCCAAGGATGAGGTGTTGCTCAGACAACCAGCGTTCGAGAAGAAGCAAAGCGTGCAGCCTGCCATTAAGAAGGATAAGAATGAGCAGCTAAATAAGAGCATCATGAAGCTATATTTCAACGGCGGCAAGAACAAGAAGCTAAGAGCGGTCGATTTCGTAGGTACGCTTGCTCGTATAGAAGGCGTAACGGCGGAGGATATCGGCATTATCACGATTCAGGACAGCGTGACTTTCATTGAAATTCTTAACGGCAAGGGGCCTCATGTCCTTGAAGTGATGAAAAATACGACGGTCAAAGGCAAGCAATTGAAGGTTCAAATAGCCAAGGAATAAGGATCTGCCGAATTAACCGAACGATTGGGCGAGAGGGTGCGAGCCGGAATGTTGCATGTTTTTTCCGGTTTTGTGTATGGACGACTATGGCTGACGATGATAATCTAATTAAGAATGATTATCATTATTAATTGGGAGGGTATTTTACTTCATGTTGTCAGCTTACGTTCGCCATCGCTCAGTCCTTATTTTTCTTGCAGTTGTAGTCAGTTGTTTTGTACTGGCTGGATGCGGAAACAAATCCGCCGAACAACCGTCGTCATCCGCGCCGGCGGAAACGTCTTCCGCGGCGGCTTCATCGCCACAATCTTCCTCGCAGTCCGAGTCCTTCCGCACGATCAAGGATGCCTACGGCGACGTTCAGGTGCCGGTTAATCCAATCCGAATCGTGGCGTTGGATATCGGCGCGCTCGATAATTTACTTGCGCTCGGCATTAAGCCTGTCGGAGCGCCATCCATACTGGCCGCAGGAGATCCTTATCCGAAGTATTTGCCCGGAACGGAGGGCATTACCAATATCGGTTCGGTTAACGAACCTAATCTGGAAGCCATTGATGCCTTGAAGCCGGATCTGATTATCGGTAACAAGGATACGCATGATCAAATTCATGGCATGCTCGTGAAGTTGGCTCCAACCGTATTCGTCGAGACGCTAGGAATCACATGGAAAGATAATTTATTGCTACATGCCGATACGGTAGGGAAGTCCGAGGAAGGGCGCAAGCTACTGGACGACTATCAATCCCGAATCGAACAATTGAAAGCTAAGTTCGGCGAGAAGCCTGTAGGCGAGATTTCTCTGATTCGGCCTCGGGAAGACAAGGTTCAGGTGTATTTGCAGGAAACGTTTGCCGGAGGCATCATGAAGGAAGCAGGCATTGTGCGTCCCGAAGTACAAAGGGCCGAAGGTTTCTCCTTGGACATCACGGACGAACAGATTGCCAGTTTAGACGGGGATGTTATCCTGTGGTTTTCCAGAAGCGAAAAGGACTTCGAGAAAGCAGCATCCAGCCCGTTGTGGGCAACGTTAAAGGCAGTCGAATTGAATAAAGTGTACCATGTAGACTGGGAATATTGGATGAGCGGTCTTGGCATTCAAGCCGTTAATAAAGTCGTTGACGATTTGTCCACCTTTCTGATTCAACAGTAATGGCGGAACCGATTGGGTTGTCCTTAGGACAGCCCAATTTACTGTTGTTAAGAAGCATCAGGAGGAGGATCATGTGAAACTACGATTAAAGGGCTTAGTAATCCTACTAATCCTTGTTGCGGCTGCTTTTGTACTCAATATGTGTTTGGGTCTTTCCCGAATCGATGCTAAAGACGTTTTGCAAGCTTTTACCGCCTTCGACGGGTCGAGAGAGCACCTGATCGTGCGCTCGGTCCGATTGCCGAGAGCTTTGATCGCGATGATGGTCGGCTGCGCATTAGCCTTGGCCGGCGGTATCATGCAAGCTTTGACTCGCAACGCTCTTGCCGGACCGGAAATTTTCGGCGTCAATTACGGGGCGGCGCTGGCTGCGGTGACCGCTTCGTTCCTATTAGGTTTTAGTTCCTTGAAATTGTTTGCCTGGTCGGCATTCGCAGGCTCGGCGCTCGTCGGCGGGGCGATCTTCGCGCTCGTCTCACTGGGAAGGGGACGGATGACCCCTGCCAAACTTGTGTTGGCTGGGGCGACGATTAACTTATTGCTTGCTTCGATCACGCAAGGGATATTGATCGTCCATCAGCAATCTTTGGACACGATGCGTTTCTGGTTAGCCGGTTCCTTGACGGGAAGAGACCTCGATCTGTTCATTCAGGTGCTACCCTATTTGCTTGCGGGGCTGCTAGGCGCTTTGGCGATGGGCAAGCAGATAGATTTGCTTAGTCTGGGGGATGAAACCGCGCGAGGACTGGGGCAGAAAATCGCGTTAACGAAGACAATCATGATTATTCTCGTTATTTTGCTGACCGGAAGTTCCGTTGCCATTGCCGGACCTATCGGGTTTATCGGTTTGGCGGTTCCGCATATCGCCAAATATTTTACGGGCTCCGATTATAGATGGATATTGCCTTATTCGGCAGGTCTTGGGGCTTTGATATTACTATTAACGGATATCGGAGCCAGATACGTGCTTCCCTCTCAAGAAATTCCGGTTGGCGTTGTGACGGCGTTCTTGGGAGCACCCGTTCTCATCTATATCGCGCAGCGTAGAGGGGGATTAAAATGACTTACTCCCCCCGCTTCAAGCGTTGGCTCATTATGATGTTCGTGTCGGTCCTGATGGCAGTGCTTGTGTTGCTATTAAGCATAATGCTCGGCGAAAGGTCGATTCCTCCTCTGGATGCTATTCGTACTCTGCTTGGTCTGGATGATCAAGGCGAGTATCGTTATACTATATTGACGCTTCGCTTCCCGAGGGCGCTTGTCGGTTTTCTCGCTGGCGGCGGACTCGCGCTGGCTGGGGTCATTTTACAGGCGATTACGCGCAATCCGTTAGCCTCGCCCGGCGTATTGGGGCTCAATTCGGGTGCGGCAGCAGCGGCGGTTGCGATTATCGTGCTCGTCCCTTCTTTCCCGATGAGCCAGCTTCCCCTTGTTGCCTTCGGAGGGGCGGTGATAGCAGCAACCCTTATCTACACCCTATCTTGGAACAAAGGCAGCTCGCCCGTCCGATTGTTGCTGGTCGGTATAGGGATCTCCGCCATGGCAGGGGCGCTCATTACTTATTTGCTTACGGCAGGCGGGATTTTTCGGGTGACCCAGGCATCCATATGGATGGCGGGCAGCCTGTATGGAAGAACGTGGGAGCACGTTTTTCCGTTATTATTCTGGTTAGCCGTTCTGTTTCCGATTACGTTGATATTATCCCGCCATCTGGATGTGTTACAATTCGAGGATAATACTTCCACGGGACTTGGAGTTCGTCTGGAGCGTATGCGAGTATTCTGCCTTCTCGTAAGCGTCGCGTTGGCGGGAGCGGCCGTTTCCATGGCGGGCACGATCGGATTTGTCGGCTTAATGGCCCCTCATATTTGCCGTCCCTTGATCGGAGGACGGAGCAAATGGCTTCTTCCCGCGGCGATGATCACGGGGGGATTGCTCGTGATGACGGCAGATTTGCTCGGCAGAACGTTATTTACGCCTTATGAAATTCCCGTCGGGATCATGACGGCGATTATCGGAGCGCCTTATATGGTTTATTTGCTGCTTCGGCGATAAACGGATTGCCGGAGGCCAGCCGCGGAGAGAGAGGATGCTAGTGGACAACGAACGACGATCGACTGTAGAGCATACGATTTATTTGTTATCTTCAATATGTAGGAATAGGTGGAATGTAACCTCAAGAGGATATGAGAACCGATACACCGAGCATGTTCTTTATTATGTGCTGTCAGGCAGCGGGTCGATGGTTGCGAATGGAAAGACGTATCTTTTCGCGCCTCTTCAGTTGTATTACTTTCCTCCGCAAACGGACATCGAGGTCAAAACCGCGGACGAGCCGGGGGAATATGCCGTTATCTCATTTAAGTCGGTAACGATCGGTCAATCGAATGGACAGTCGAACGTCGAGGCGGAACTCGCGCAGCATCCGGTATTCGTTCCCGGGCAATTGCCCGCTCAGGCTCCGGGGGCAATCGAACAATGGATTACGAATACGTGCGGCAACAGCGGTATCATGGAAGAGGCATCGGCACAGGATTTCTCTCGCCGTCTGCAGCTTGAACAGCTGATACTCTCGATTATGCTGAATTCGGAGGCTAATGAGCATCGGACGAAGGGTGGAATTGAGCGCAGCATCGACTATATGAGCCGGAATTTGTCCGAGAAGCTTGATCTGCGGACGTTAGCCGGAATAGCGGAAATGAGTTGCGATACTTATGCTCGGCAATTCAAGAGAAAAATCGCTCATTCTCCGCTCGAATACTTGAATGGACTACGCATGGAGAAGGCGAAAAAGCTGCTGGCCAGCGGTGACTCCCGCGTGAAGGAAGTCGCGGCCGAGGTCGGCTTCAACAGCGAGTTTTATTTCAGCCGCATGTTTAGCCGGGCAGCCGGCGTATCTCCTTCTATATATATCAAGCGGCGAAATTTGAAGGTTGCCCTTGCGTCTTCCCTGGGATTTCAAGATATTTATGCGAGTTTCGGAGGGAACGCGACGGCAATCGTCGATTTGTACAAGTATCCATGGATGACGGATACGGAGTATGGTTTGCTAATAGACAATGAACTTGCTCGCTTGAAGGCCGCGCGACCTGATTTGATCATTGCCGATCACTATTGCTGCGAACTCTACGAGGAATTGAGACGAATCGCCCCGACGGTCATCCTAGACGAACCGAATTGGAACTGGCGCGGCAATTGTCTTCGGATGGCGGACCTGACAGGCCTAGAAGCCGAAGCCGGCAAAGTACTTGATCGTCTCGACAGGCGAACGTACGAGACATCCTCTATTATGGAGAAACGGCTGCAAGGAGAACGAATCACGGTTATGCGGGTGACCCATGAAACGATCGGAATTCAAGGAACGGTCAGCCATCCGCTGAATGAACTGCTCTATCAAGAGCTCGGATTAAAGGCCGGGAAAGCGACTCCGACGGATATTTGGAGGCAAGAGTTGTCGCCCGAAGATTTGCCGCCCATCGAAACCCATCATCTTTTCGTCCAGAAACATCATTTGCGGGCCGGCAGCGAAAGCGTATTTCTAAGGATGACGGAAACCGCTTCATGGCAAAGAATAGACGCGGTTCGCATCGATCGTTATCGCTTTATTCCGAATTGGTTTACTATGAGCTGGACCCCTGTCGGACGCCATCGCATTCTTAATCTATTGTTGGAATACACAATGCCGACAGCTTCTTCGAACGCACCATGAGAGAAAGCGATCCTCCCGCTACCGGGAAGATCGCTTTTATTCATTTCGCCGTCTCAAGTATTGTTTAGCCGGGTTCGCGCGAATGCTTGGCGATAAGAAGTCGGCGTCACGCCGGTCATTCGTTTAAACCATTTGGCGAACTGTTTGTCGTCCTCGATCCCGACCTTCTCGGCTATTTCTTTGACATGAAGCTTCGTGCTTGCAAGCAGTTCCTTAGCCGCTTCCAACTTAATCTGATGAATATACTCCAACAGCCCCGAGCCGAAACGTTTCTTGAACATTCGCGATAAATAATCTTTATTGTAGCCCATATGGTCGGCAATTCGAGCAACGGATATGTTCCGTTCCAAAGCGTGCAATCGCGTCCATTCGAGCAACTCCGGAAGATGCGGAGCCATCGCATCCAAACTACCGGAATCCTGCAGCTGTTCAGCCAGTTCAATGAGCAGGCATGTCAGAAAATAGTCGCTGGCATGAAGGAATCGATAACCTCCGTTCGCCGCGTGAAGGAGCTGACGGGCCAGAATGTGAACCCGGCTCGGATGAGGGCATGTCGCATATCGAGGAATGTGGCCGTCCGGTTCCCCTGTCTGTTCGTCAGATATCAGAAAATGGAACCAGTAGAACGATACGCCAGGCGAGGAGAGCCTGTACCCGCGATGCCGTTCCCCGGGCATTAGCACTAAAATATCTCCTTCTTTCACCTCATACATTCGGCTATCCGCTTCCAGGAAGACAACGCCGGATACACCGATGATGAGCTCGTAATCCGAGATCGTGCGGTCCATATGGGACCAGCTTTCATAGGATAGAAACTGGCCGCCCATGATCAGCCTATAGGGTTTTTGCAAATAAAGGGGCAGCATCGCGCCATTCCTCCTTCCTCTAGCTAGGCGCACAAATGAAGTCATTTTTTGACACCTATTATACTTCAAACCCTACCGACAAGCGACCCCCATTCCTTTTATGATAGTTTTAGCGGGTCCCCAGACATACTACGAGGGGAAATCCTAAACCATTCAACAATGAGCGGAGCGTGGTTAAGATGTTGGAAGTTAAGAAGCATGATTACTCTCATCAGCTTGATTTGAAATCGGTCAGCATACAAGATCGTTACTGGTCTCCCTATGTCGACTTGATTCGAAATACGGTTATCCCCTATCAATGGGAAGCTATAAACGACAGAATTCCCGATGCCGAGCCTAGCCATGCCATTCGTAATTTTCGTATCGCGGCGGGGTTAGAAGAGGGCGAGTTCGCAGGATTTGTATTTCAGGATACCGATTTGTATAAGTGGCTGGAAGCGGTCGGTTACTCGCTAGCGGTAACACCCGATGCTGATCTGGAAAACACCGCGGACGAAGCGATTCGATTGATCGCCTCCGCGCAGCAGGATGACGGCTACTTGAACACTTACTTTACCGTAGCCGAGCCTGATAAGCGCTGGACCAATCTGACGGATTGCCATGAGATGTATACGGCAGGCCATCTGATCGAAGCTGCCGTTTCTTATTATCATGGAACGGGAAAAATGCAATTGTTGGATGTGGCTATGCGTTTCGCAGATCATATCGACGATCGCTTTGGCCCCGAACCGGGGCAAATTCGCGGGTATGACGGCCATCAGGAGTTGGAGCTTGCGCTGGTGAAGCTGTATGAGGCAACCGGCGAATCTCGTTATTTGAACCTTGCGGGTTATCTGATCGATGAACGCGGCAGGGAGCCGAATTTCCTTCACAAGGAATGGGAACAACGGGGCCGTATATCCCTCTGGTATCCGGGCGTCGTCCAGAAAACTCCAGGTCTAGAATATCTCCAAGCGCATCAGCCCGTGCGGGAGCAAGCAACAGCTATCGGCCACGCGGTAAGAGCAGTCTATATGTACACAGCTATGGCCGATCTGGTATTGCACAAAGGGGACGCGAGTTTGTTAGCCGCTTGCGAGCGCTTGTGGAACAACCTCGTCCACCGTCAGATGTATGTCACAGGCAGCATAGGTTCGACTCATCACGGGGAAGCTTTTACTTTCGATTATGATCTGCCTAACGATACGAATTATTCCGAGACTTGCGCCTCGATCGGCCTCATTTTTTTTGCGCGTCGTATGTTACAACTGAAGGCTAAAGGCGAATACGGCGACGTGATGGAGAGGGCGCTATACAATACGGTCACGGCCGGAATGGCGGGAGACGGCAAGCATTACTTCTACGTAAACCCGATGGAGGTATGGCCGGAGGCAAGCGAGCGTAATCCAGGCAAGCACCATGTGAAGGCAGTTAGGCAGAAATGGTACGGATGCGCATGTTGTCCACCCAACGTCGCCCGCATCCTCTCCTCGCTCGCGCACTATATTTTCACATCCGACGAAAATACTCTTTATACGCACCTGTATATCGCCAACGAGACGGAGCTGGAGCTGTCCGGTCGCAAAGTTCGACTTAAGCTCGATAGCGGTCTACCTTGGAAAGGCGAAGCTAAACTTACCGTTGCAGAGGCGGAAGGGGAAGGAGTATTCACGCTCGCGATGCGCGTTCCCGGTTGGTCGAAGACGAGCACCTTCTCTATCAACGGGGAATCAATTGCTCCGATCATTGAGGATGGATATGCGTACTTTAACCGAGACTGGCGAACAGGCGATGTACTGACGATCGAGTTGGACATGGAGCCGCAACGGATCTATGCTCACCCTAATCTTCGCGCGAACGCCGGACGAGTCGCTCTTCAGCGCGGTCCGCTCGTTTATTGCTTCGAGGAAACGGACAACGGTGCTCCTCTAGCATCTTTAACGCTGCCGGCGACTGCTCCCATTCGAGTCGTTCATGCGGAATGGCGTGGCGGTGTCGTATTTCTGGAGGCGGAGGGACAGAGGATTATCGAAACCGAGCAGTTGCACAATCCTCTCTATCGATCCGAGCCCTATAAGCGCGAAGGGCATCGACTTCTTGCCGTTCCTTATACGTTATGGGGTAATCGCGATCCCGGCGAGATGCTCGTGTGGATCCGACAATCGGAATAATGGAATCGATTGTTGGAGCTTTACGAATGTCAGAAGAATAGTAAATTGCAAACAACCCTGCGCTTCCGAAAGGAAGGCAGGGTTGTTATTTTGGAGGGTTTATGTTGTATAGCGACGGAGGATACCGGGATACGATCATTTCGAACGCCTTGACCTAGGTTGTCGAGCAGCGGGCTCTACCTGATCTTTGCGCCGAGAAAATCCTGGTAGATCCCCGGAGTGGAATCCGGAATTCGAATCGCTCCGACGGCTTTCTCGTAAAAATCAGCTGGTCCGACGCCTCCTATGATCGCGTAGACGTAGCCGGCTTCCCTCATGCCATATAGGCTCTTGAGCAGCAGCGCCTTGCCGATGCCCTTGCCTTGCTCCGAGTCTAGCACACGAGTGGGACCGAAGAAATTCGGCGCTGTAGCTTCGTAGCAGGCATAGCCGAGGATGTCCGCGCCTCGGGTGGCCAAGTAACAGGTAACTGGCGTTCGGGAAAAGCAGACGTCGGCTTCTCCCGCGGCGTTGCGGCTGGAATGTTGCGCTACCCACTCGACGACACGGAGCTTATCCGGGGCGAGCGCGCGGTGAATGCGGATGCCCTCATGCTCCAGTCTGGCGAGAAGCTCCTCCTGGGGTGGAAGCTTCAGTAAATTGACGAGCATATCTGCCATTTCTCGTTCACTCCTCGTTAGGGTTACTCAGAAAGTATGGTGACTGTCGGTTTGCCGACGGCTTCCGACTTGCCCTGAAGCACGTTCGCGACAGCGTCGAAGATTTGGGCGGTATATTCGTAAGCGGCCAACGACCAGATCGCCGGATTCAGATGCCTCAGGTCGTAAGGATTCCGCAAGGCGACCGCGATAACGGGAACGCCTTGCGACGCCAAGCGGTTCACCAGTTCCAACTGGCCCTGATTGAGGTGGCCGTTGTAGGTTCCGATCACGATGCAGCTGGCTCCGGTCGTTCGCGCGACGATCGCAGCGATTTCGTCCTCCGTCGGATTCGAAGGTGTGACCTCCGCGCGCCCCCCTAACTTCTCCGCCATATAAGCGGGGAAGGTTAATGGATCGTCGGCGAGATTGGACACCTTCGTGGCTCGGAAGATCGCGCAGCCTATAAAATAGGGGCTATCACCAAGGGGCGGAAACTGTCCGCCGGACATGCGGATCGGCGTTAACGTCCGCTCCAGCAGCTTGCGGTTCTCTTCCGCATGGGCGGAGCAGCCGACGATCGACGGATTGTCGGCCGGACGGTTCAAATACTTCTTCTTAAGAGCGGAGATGCGCTCAAGCGACCGTTCCCATTCCGCTTGGTCGATCTCTCCCGCTTCCAAGGCCTCCCGGATCGCCTGCGCAGAAGCGGCGGCCAAGGAGGCGGTGTGGGAGACGAGCAGCAGATCGGCCCCGGCTTTGGCGGCTTCGACAGTTCCCTTAACGGTGCCGAAGGAATGCTGGATCGCCTTCATCTCCATGCAGTCCGTCATGATCAATCCTTGGAAGCCCATCTCTTCCCGCAGCAGTCCGGTCAATATTTTCCGGGACATCGTCGCGGGTAGCTCCGGGTCCAATTGAGGAAACACGATATGGGAAGACATGATGGCCGGAATTCCGGCTTCGACGGCAGCCTGGAAGGGCGCCAGCTCGATTCTCCGAAGCTCGTCCATCGTTTTATCCACGACGGGAAGCGCAAGATGGGAATCTACGCTCGTATCCCCGTGTCCCGGGAAATGTTTCCCGCAGCTAAGCGCGCCGCCGTCCTCCAACCCCCGCATCATGGGCAGGGCGAAGCGAATGACCGTCTCCGGCTTCTCCCCGTAGCTGCGCACGCCGATGACGGGGTTCGCGTCATTGGAATTGACGTCCAGCACGGGCGACAGGTTGAAGTTGACGCCGAGCGCCCTCAGTTCCAGCGCGGTTATCCTTCCTGCCGCATAGGCGTTGTCTGGGTCGCCCGTCGCGGCGATGGCCATAGCCCCTGGAATGCGGGTCGCGTCTCCCGGCAGACGGGAGACGGCTCCGCCTTCCTGATCGATGGCGATAAACGCGGGTTGGCCGGTCTCCTCCAGCACCAACTGCTGAATCTCCTGGCATAGCTCCCTAAGCTGCTCCTTGTCCGTAATATTCCAAGCGAACAGGATAACGTTGCCGATTTTCCACGTTTTCACTAGGTTGATAAACGCTTCATCCAGGCGGGGACCGTCAAATCCCGCCATCATCCGTTGTCCGATTTGATAGGTAAGAGATAAGTCATTAATCATCTTCATTTCCTCCAGGTTCAGGCCCTTTTCGGCTGCGGATCGCCGCCTTGAGTTTGCCTTCGTTCAGCTCGAGCAGCGTCGTCGCTTCTCCGAAATCCGCACCGGTCTCCAGCATCAGAATAGCAGTCTTCACGTGCAGCCCGGCCTGCTTCAACGTCTCCGCCGCCTGTTGCTCGGAGGCACCGGTCACTTCGCGCACGATGCGGATGGAGCGGTCGTAGAGCTTGCTGTTGCTGGCTTTCAGGTCTACCATCAGGTTGTTGTAGACTTTGCCCAGTTTGATCATGGCGCCGGTTGTCAGCATATTCAGCACCAGCTTCTGGGCGGAACCGCTTTTCAGCCGGGTGGACCCGGCGATGACCTCCGGACCGACCACCGGAGCGATGCAGATATCGCACAGTTCGCTCAGCCGGGAATTTTTGTTGGTGACGACGCCTATCGTTGCCGCTCCGCTCTCCTGGGCTTGGCGAATGGCGCCCAGCACGTAAGGGGTAGTGCCGCTCGCGGTGATTCCGACGACCACGTCGCCGATGCGTACGCCCTTCTCCCGGATCAGTAGCGCGCCGCTCTCCGAGTCGTCCTCGCTGCCTTCCACGGCTGTTCGGATGGCGGTATCTCCTCCGGCGATGTAAGCCTGCACAAGCTCGGGATCGGTTCCGTAGGTCGGTGGACATTCGCTGGCGTCCAGCACGCCCAGCCGTCCCGAGGTACCGGCCCCTACGTAGTACATCCGTCCCCCGTTCTTCAGCGATTTCACCACTATATCCACCGCGTCGGCGATCGCATCGATCTCCTGGCGGACCGATTCGGGAACACGCTGATCTTCTTGATTCATCAAGAGGAGCATTTCTCGTGTGTCGCACTCGTCGATAGCCGAGGTAGCGGGGTTGTTCATTTCCGTTGTCAATTGCGCGAAGTACGATGTCATGATTCATCCATCCTTTTCTGGACGCGATAGAGGTTTGATTCTGTCGAACGCTCTGCGTATAATGAGAATAATTTTCCTTTTCTATAAAAATTGGGGCGGGTGATAGATTTGACCAATATAGAAATTCGCATACGAAACGTCTATAGCGCCTTAAGCAACTCCGAGAAGAAAGCGGCGGATTACTTTCTTGCCGATGTCGAGAGTCTATTTCATCTACCGATCGCCCAACTGGCGGAGAATGCCGGCATTAGCCAGGTCGCCTGGGTAAGGCTGGCCAAAGCCCTCGGCTTCGACGGCCTGAAGGACATGAAGCGAAGCTTGTTCAGCGAGCTCAACAGCAGCGCGGCGGAGGATGAAGACAAGAACCGCTTCATTTTTACCGATATCAAAGATTACGCCGGACTCCCGGATGTTTTCAAAGCGATCAAAAGCAGCAGTATGCAATCTATCGAAGATACCATTAGCCTGCTTAACACCGAAGTGGTAGACGCGGTCGTGCGGAAGCTCATCGAAGCGCGATCCGTGAAGCTGTTCGGCGTAGGCGCTTCCGCGCTCGTGGCCGAAGATTTCTACAACAAGCTGCTGCGCATTGGCAGCAACGTCTGCTTCAGCCATGACGGACATATTCAATTGACCTACGCGGCCAACACTCGGGAAGGGGATGTCTGCTTTTTCATCAGCCATTCCGGCATGACCAAGGAAGTGAACGAAGCTTTCGACATCGCCTCCCAAACCGCCAATGCGACAATGGTTTCCTTGACCCGACTGGGCAAAAATCCGTTAGCCGCCAAATCCGACTACGAGCTCTACACGTCGTCTCCGGAAATCAATCATCGTAGCGGAGCCATGAGCAGCCGCATCTCGCAATTGATCATCATCGATGTGCTGTTCACGGCCATGGCCAACCAAAATTACGACAACGTGATTCAAAACCTGATCCGCAGCTCCGAATCCTGCCGAACGCATCGGAAGATCTAGAGAGGCCGAGAGCGAAGCCTGCCCCTCCGGCGGGGCGCTCTCGTGGTTCCTGGCATCCGATCGCCGATCAGCGTTAGCCCTTGACCGAGCCGACCGTCAAGCCGGCGACGAAAAAGCGCTGAAGCATCGGGTACAGGATGATGATCGGCAGCGTAGACGTAATGATGACCGCCGATTTGATCGACATGGCGATCGTGCTCTTGTCGGCCGCTCCGGCTCCGTCTCCGACCATGGCCGTTCCGTTTACGATATTGCGCAGGAAAAGCATGACCGGGTATTGATTCGTATTAAGATAGATCAAGCCGTTAAACCAGTCGTTCCAGAAGAAGACGGCGGTGTATAAGCCGATCGTGGCCAGCGCGGGCGTGGACAGAGGTAGGATTACCCGCTGCAATATCCCGAAATAATTCAAGCCATCGATTATGGCGGCTTCTTCTATTTCCGCCGGAATGGCCCGGAAGAAGTTGATCAGAATGATCAGGTTGAACTGGTTGATGGCGAAAGGGATTAGCATCGCCCATACCGTGCCGGTCAGGTGAAGATCGGAGATCAGCAGGTAGGTCGGGATGAGTCCGCCGGAGAAAAACATCGAGAAAACGATGAGCATCATGACCAGCTTATGTCCCTTGAGAAATTGCTTGGACATTGCATAGGCGAACAAGGCGCTCATGAACAGTGAGATCAACGTTCCCCCGATGGTGTAGAATATCGTATTGCCGTATGCCTTGAAGAAGTTCGGATAAGTGAAAATCTGCTTGTACGCTTCGAAGTTCAAACCGACGGGAAAGAGCGAGACTTTGTTGTTGATGATCGCGTCGGGGCTCGACAGCGACAATGCCAGCATATAGAGAAACGGGACGAAGCAGATCAGGACGACGAGTACCATAAAACCGTTAATAAGCACGTCGCCGATCGTCAGGGGCCGATATTTTCGTTGTTTGTTCATGCGATGCCGCTCCTTTCCGGGTTAATAGATGCTTTCACCGGACATTTTTTTGCTGAGCCAGTTGGTGCTGGATACGAGAATGACGCCGATGACTCCGCTGAACAGTCCAATTGCTGTCGCATAGGAATAGTTCTGGTTCATGAGGCCGGTACGGTAGACAAGAGTGTCGATAATGTCGCTTACCGCGGCGTTGGACGGCGTATAGAGCAGCAGCACTTTCTCGAATCCGAGGCTCAGGAGCGAACCGACGTTCAGGATCAGCATGACCATGATCGTGGACATGATCGAAGGAATGGTCACGTAGATCACCTTCTGGAACCGGCTGGCGCCGTCGATTTCCGCCGCTTCGAACATCTCGCGGTTGACGCCGGTAATGGCGGCCAAATAAATAATGGCGGTCCAACCCGTATATTGCCACGTATCGGTAAGGATGTAGATCGGACGGAAGAACTGCGGTTCGTTGACGAAATAAATCGGATCCATGCCGAACAAACTGCCGAGCACCCGGTTCAGTAGTCCGGAGCTGGGGGAGAGAAGCTCGCCCAGAATCGCGATGACGACTACCGTGGAAATAAATCGCGGCATATACGAAATGGTCTGCACGAATTTGCGGAATCTCTTCGAGCGCACTTCGTACAGCAGCAGAGCGAAGATGATCGGAATCGGGAAATTGATCAGGATGTTCCCGAACGACAGAATAAGCGTATTGTTGAAAGCGCGCCAGAAGGCCGGGTCCTGAAGAAAACGTTCGAAGTAAGCCCATCCGACCCACTCGGTGCCGTACGGGCCCATGCCGGGACGGTAGCGCCGGAAAGCCAAGACGTTGCCGATGAGCGGCGCGTATTTGAACAGTATAAAGTGGCACAAGGGCAGCAACATCATCACGTAAAGCTGCCAATAACGGCGAAAATGGCGGCTCGACGAAGAACGCGGGGTAACGTTATCGCGCGGAGACTTGGAAACCATCGTCGTATCGGTCATAATCTTTCACCTTCTTCGCTGGGTTGAGGGAGACGGCGGAGCCGCGCGTACCCGGATGAACAAAGACCTGCCGCAAAAATGTCGGTCAACCCGTGACTCCATTTTTCCTGGCAGGCCTTTATTCAATTCATTGGAATTTCCGGAATCCGCTTATTTTTTCAAGTTGTCGTTGTACATTTGAGTGAATTTCTCAATCTGCAGCGTCTTCATTTCTTTCACATACTTATCCCAATCTTTATCCAAGCTTTTCTTGCCGGTCAAGAAGCCGTCGGCCCACACTTCGAACGTATCGTACAGTGGCGTCTGAAGGGAAGCGGCTTCCTCTGCCGTCATGTCGTCGAACATCGGCGTCGGAGGAATAGCCTGGATCGGATCCTTCATCGAGGCGACCGTGGCGTTGATCTGGCTGTAATTTTCATCGTACTTCGTCATTTCCCGCGCGTTGACCCATACCAGTTGGGTAACGTCGGAACCTGCGCCGTAGTTCAACTGCATCGTTTTGTAGATACCGTTAGGAGAGTTGACGATCTCGTCGGCGTACTTGATTTTGTCGCCGTCCATTGTGTAGGTTACGCCTTCGGCGCCGAGACCCCAAATTTTCGATCCCTCATCGGAGAAGAAGATTTCGTCGATTTTTTTGACCAGTTGTTCGAAATCCTTGCGGTCCGCCGTTTTTTTCGGGAACATGATACCGGAGCCTGTTCTGCTCTTCTGTTGATGGTGCGCTCCCGCCGGGCCTGCGAGCGGCGGATACATTTGCAGGTCGAATCCGGCTTCCGTCGCCGCGCCTTCCACGCCGCCGATTTGGTCGTAATAAGCATAGGAAGCAAAGGATTTGCCGGTCGCGAGCTTCGTGGACCATTTGTCTCCGTCGATCGGGTCGGCCATCTCCGGATCCAGCAAGCCTTCCGCGTACAGCTTGGAGAAGAACTTCATGTATTCTTTGTACTGGTCGCTGATGGCGCCCGGGAAGTAGGTTTGTTTCTCGTAATCCCAGCTAAGCGTTCTTGAGCCGTCGGCGCCGTTTTTGCCTACGCTGATGCCGAAGGAAGGCATCGTCATACGGTACAGAACCCGCGGGCCGGCGAGAATTGTCAGCGGATAGGAATCCGGGTTTTCCGCCTTGAATTTCTTCAGCACGTTGTACAGATCGTCGAACGTTTTCGGCTCTTGCTGTCCGTATTTCTCCAGCAGATCCTTTCTCAGGATCAGGCCGCCGTCGTAGAACGGCTTATCGTAAAGCGAAGGCAGGTAGTAACGTTTGCCGTCCTTCAGGTTGAGAGCCGCGAGATCATTTTCTAGGCCGAATTCCTTGACTTTAGCATTGAAGTTAGGAGTCCAATCGGAGTAATCGCTGATCGGAACGATAGCGCCGTTCAAGGCCAAGGAGGCGTTCTCCCCTTTGGTGGATTGGTACAGAATAACGTCCGGCGCGTTGTTTCCGGTGTTGAGCGCGAGAGAAACTTTCGTCTGGTAGTCGGCGATCGGAATGACTTCGAAATGGATATCCACGTTGAAACGTTTCTCGACTTCCTGGACCACCAGCCAATCTTCCTTGAACGGCAACGTCGCGTTGTCGGAGTAGAAGATGGAAAATTTCAATTTGTCTTCCGCTTTGTTCGGCGTTGTCGATGCCTGCGAGCTTGAGCCCGCGCTTGGTGACGGCGAAGCGGATTCGCCGTTGTTGTTCTTGGAACTGCATGCGGCGAGCGATGACATTGCCATGATGGATGCAAGTGCGAGAGAAACGATTTTTTTCTTGGACATACGTGTAATGACCTCCCTGATTTTGGTTAAAAGAAGGTTAGGCGGAACAACTTTCGGAGAGTTACTCACCAAAGAATTGGAAGCGGTTCCATTTTCCCATGAGCGAATAATAACATATTTTATTTCAGTGGTCAACGCGATTTCTTGAAACTTTATTTCAAGATTTGCAAGAGTTTTCTCGCACAGAACAAGAATTAAAAAAACAAAAATCAATATTTATATATGAAATATTATTTCAAATTTGATTGACGAGATTGTGCGAGGCGGAATAAGATTAACCTCAGAAATATACAGAAGAGAGCATCTGTGGGGCTCGAACGGAGGGCAGATTATGAACGCGGATAAGCATTTCAATTGTCGTCGTTATGCCGTGGGTTTGATGTCGGGAACTTCCGTGGACGGCATTGATGCCGCGGCGATAGAGATCGTCGATGGAATTGACGGAGAACGGCCGCAAGCCAGATTGATTGCCTTCGAGAATACGAGTTATCCGGCGGCGGTACGGGAAGAGATTTTCGCATTATTCGATCCGAAGATGGCCACGGTAGACCGAGTAGGACGCATGAATGTAATGCTTGGCGAACTGTATGCGAAGGCGGCGTTATCCGTGATCGCTAAAGCCGAACTCGTACCGGAAGACATCGCGGTGATCGGTTCGCATGGACAGACGATCTATCATTCTCCGGAAGTCCAGTCCTGGGAGGATCTCGACTTGCGCTATACGGTACAGATCGGCGAAGGAGCCGTAATCGCGGCAAGAACGGGCATCCCATGCGTCTCCGACTTTCGCCCGGCCGATATGGCCGTAGGCGGGCAAGGAGCGCCGCTCGTTCCTTTTACGGAATATTTGCTTTACCGTGAAAGAGATCGGACCTTACTGTTGCAAAATATCGGGGGTATCGGCAACATAACGGTACTCCCTGCTAACGGATCTCCCGAACAGGTATACGCGTTCGATACCGGCCCGGGAAATATGCTGATCGACGGAGCTGTAGCGCGCCTGTATCCCGGACGAACGATGGATACGGGTGGAGAGATCGCCCGAGAGGGCAGCGTGCATTCTGGCATGCTGGAACGATTACAGCAAGAGGAATATTACAAGCTTCCATTGCCGAAATCGACAGGCAGAGAGCTGTTCGGCTCATCCTACGTTGATAGATTGCTTCTTTATGGACAGGAGTACAAGCTGTCTTCGAACGATCTGATCGCAACGGTGACGAAGCTTACGGCTTGGTCGATCGGCGAAGGTTATCGCCGCTTTATTCGGGATCGTAATCCGGCGGACGCGATGATCGTCGGCGGAGGAGGAAGCTATAATCCTGTGTTGATGGCATACATCGAGCAGGAATTTGAACCGATGGGCGTTAAGGTGCTGACCCAAGAAGACGTCGGACTGAACAGCGACGCCAAGGAGGCGATCGCCTTTGCTTTGCTCGCCGATTACACGATGGCCGGACGGCCGAACAATCTGCCGAACGTGACGGGGGCGAGGCGGTCAACGGTACTAGGCAAAATATCATACTGATTACTTCAAAAGCGGAAACATTCATGATTCCGGAAGAAAACATGCGCGTGCTTATAACAGAATTGTAGAGGAGCCAAGTCGCCATGACGATCCGAAACGGTATCGACTGCATTTCCAAATACGGCCATCTATTCGAAGGGAAGCGAGTGGGACTCATTACGTCGCCGACCGGCTTAAACTCTGACTTCGTATCCACGATTCGAATTTTGCAAGAAAAGTATCATTTAGCCGCGTTGTTCTCTCCCGAGCACGGCGTACGCGGAGATCAGCAGGCGGGCGCGTTCGTGGACACTTACCCGGATCCGATCACGGGCGTACCCGTATACAGCTTGTACCGCCAAGATTCCAAGCGGCTTTCGCCGGAGATGCTGGATGCGGTGGACGTGGTCGTATACGACATTCAGGACGTCGGGGTCAGGTATTATACGTTTATTTATACGATGCTCTACGCCTTGGAAGATTGCGCGAACGCGGGCAAGGAATTCATCGTACTCGATCGGATCAATCCATTGGACGGCATAACTGTCGAAGGAAATATTCTCAAGCCCGGCTACCGGTCGTTCGTCGGCAACTATCCGCTCACCGTACGATATGGGCTGACGGCAGGCGAAGTGGCAACGATGGCTAACGATCAAATGGGCTGGAACGGAAAGCTGAGCGTCGTACGGTGCGAAGGCTGGGAACGGAACATGCTGTTTCCCGATACCGGCCGCATTTGGGTGCAGCCGTCCATGGGGCTTCCGCGGTTTGAAGCCGCTCTGCTATATTCGGGGACCTGCCTGTTCGAAGGCACGAATCTATCGGAAGGAAGAGGAACGACCTCACCATTCGAAATGATAGGAGCGCCTTTCATCGACGCGCAGTGGCTGGCGGACGAGATGAACCGCAAGAAGCTGCCTGGAGTTATCTTTCGCCCTGTCTTTTTCAAGCCGACCTTCTCCAAGTTTCAAGACGAGCTATGCCGAGGCGTTCAAATTCACGTAACGGATGCACGAGCCGTTTGCGCCCTGGAGACAGGAGTCCATCTGATGTTTACGATCAAGCAGAACTGCGAGGAATTTGCTTTCCTGCCGCCGGTCAAGGAAAATAGCAGACCTTTCATCGATTTGTTGGGAGGTGACCGGTTATATCGGGACTCTGAACCGTCAGACGTACCGGCCATGCTGGCGCATTTCCGGGCGGAAAGCGAAGCGTTCGCGAAGCTTAAGGAGCGCTATCATCTTTATTAACGGAGAGGTCGAGGATGAACAACTCGGATAAGGAAGTGAACAGCGAATGAGATACGTAGCCGGCATGGATGGCGGTGGAACGAAAACTGCGGTGCTAATCGCCGATGAGCAGGGTACGGAGGTACATGCCTTTAGTTCCGGGCCGATTAATTATAACGGGCAGGACGAAGAAAGCATCCGCCGCAGCTTCGAGGAGATGTTCGAGACGATCAACCGGGTGTGCGGCGGGTTAGAGCATTGCGCGCAATTGTGCATTGGAGCGGCTGGCGTCAGCAATCCGACGGTCGTTTCCCGACTGACATCCCTTGCGCGGGAGTGCGGTTACCGGGGAGGAATCCAGGTTACGGGCGATCATGAAACGGCGCTGCGCGGCGCGTTGGATAGCCCGTACGGCATCATTCTGATCGCCGGCACCGGATCAATCTGTTACGGGATGAACGAATCCGGCTTGACTCATCGCGCCGGCGGGTGCGGATATCTCATCGATGACGAGGGCAGCGGCTACAGCATCGGCCGAGAGCTCGCCGCGGCAGTCGCAAAAGCGAATGACGGCCGAATACCTCCTACCGCGATAACCGGACTCGTGTACGGACGTCTGGGGATTGATACGGTTCGAGAACTCGTCGGCTTCGTGCACGATAAGCGGACCAACAAGAAGGACATCGCAGCTTTGGCCCCCTTGTTGTCGGAAGCTTGCGCGCTCGGCGACGAGGCTGCGCTCACCATAGCTCGCAGGAGCGCAGGATCATTGCGCGAATTGGTCCTTCCCGTCGTGGAAAGGTTGGGTCAACGGAGCGGCAATCTCGCGCTGGCTGGGAGCGTCTTGCTCAATAACAGGTTCGTTAGGTCCGAGTTGATCGGTTTGTTGAAAGAGGATTATCCGGATTTGGACGTTTTTCCGGCTAAGAGAGAGGCCGCCTTGGGCGCCGTTCTAATTGCGTTGGAAAGATTACGCTAACATTCGCGCGGAGCCAACGCCGTTCGCAGGACGGATATCACTTTTTCCACATGATCACCGATCAACGACGCGGCCAAGTTTCCATCTTGCTTCTCAATGGCATCGAATATACTCCGATGTTCCTGCAGCAACCGAGCTGCTGTCGCGTTCTCGCGATAAAACCATAGTTCGCGCGTCTGGCGGATTGACGACGCGAAACGATCGGACAACGACTCGGTCAGTTGTATGAACAGTTGATTGCCCGAAGCGTCCACGATCGCCCGGTGAAACGCGGCGTCGGCGCGTTCTCCTTCGGCAGTATCATTGCGTTCTAGGCTTTGCTCCATGAGGACGAGCAATTTCCGCAGACGCTGAAGGTGAAGCTCATCTCTTCTCGTCGCGGCGAGCGAGGCTGCGCCGACTTCAAGCGCTTTGCGGACTTCCAGCAGTTCGATTAGAGACCCTGCGTCCCGGAACAGCAGATCGGCGGCGTTCTTAGGTTCTGTCGGCAACGTTTTGCTGACGAACGTACCGCCGCCGTGGCGGACGTCGAGCCAGCCCATCGCTTTCAGTGCGCTGACTGCCTCGCGGATCGTGGAGCGGCCGACGCCATAGTTCTCTGCTAGCTCGACGACGGAGGGAAGGCGATCTCCGGGGCTCCGTTCCCCGTTTTTAATTTGCTGAAGCAGATGATCCGCCACGAGCTCATGGCCTTTCGCCGTTGCGATTTTCATGTGATCAAGGTCCCCTCGTATCTGCTATATCGATAAACAGATTCGGTCTATACAATGACAACAGTATAGCATATAATTATGCTCAAAGTCATCTGATGACCTGATCTCAATATCGGAAATGAGGAAACGCAAATGGTAGATGAGGCTTTAACGCGCAGGCTTCGCACAATCGTCGGCGACCGCTACTACAGAGACGACCGCGAGTCTCTGGTCGCTCATTCCTACGATGGGACTCCGATGCTTCAGCATTTGCCGGACGGCGTCATTTATCCCGAAACCGCAGCGCAAGTATCTGAGATTATGAAGGCACTGTCCGAGTATCGGGTTCCTGTCGTCTCCCGAGGCTCGGGCTCTAATCTGTGCGGGGGCACTGTCCCTGTCCATGGCGGCATTGTCATGGTTATGCACCGAATGAACAAACTCGTGGAAGTCGATATGGAAAACTTGACGGCTACCGTGCAACCGGGAATGATCACGGCGGAGTTCATCGAACATATCGAATCCCTAGGACTCTTCTATCCTCCCGATCCAAGCAGCATGAAGATTTCCACGATCGGCGGCAACATCGCGGAATGCTCCGGCGGCTTGCGGGGATTGAAGTACGGCACGACGAAAGATTACGTTATCGGCTTGGAGGCAGTACTGGCAAACGGTGAAATCATCCGAACCGGCGGAAAGCTCATGAAGGACGTCGCCGGATACGACTTAACGAAGTTGCTCGTCGGCTCTGAGGGGACGCTAGCGATCATTACGGAGGCGACGCTCAAACTTATTCCGCCACCGGCAGTTAAGAAGACGATGCTCGCAATGTATAAGGACTTGTATGGCGCCGCTCGCACCGTGTCCAGAATCATCGAAGCGAAGATCATCCCCGCGACGTTGGAATTCATGGATAACCCGACGATCCGCGTGGTAGACGATTTCGCAAATCTCGGTTTGCCAAGGAATATGGAAGCGATCCTTCTCATCGAACAGGACGGAGACCCGGAGACGGTCGAACGGGACATGGCTCGGATTCAGGAAATATGCGAGCAGGAAAGCGCCGATCGTATCGAGGTTGCGGAAACGAGGGAGCATGCGGATAAGCTGTTGACCGCTAGACGCAGCGCGTTTACCGCGCTTGCCCGGATTCGTCCAACGACGATTCTCGAGGATGCGACGGTTCCCCGTTCCCGAATTGCGGACATGGTGCTGCGCATAAACGAGATTGCGCGGAAGTACGACGTATCGATCGCAACGTTCGGTCACGCGGGCGACGGAAATCTGCATCCGACGGCTACGACCGACGCGAGGGATGCCGAGGAGGTCCATCGCGTCGAGCTGGCATTCGAGGAAATATTCGAAGCGGCCATCGAGCTCGGTGGGACGATCACGGGCGAACATGGCGTCGGACTCGTCAAAGCCCCTTATTTAGAATGGAAAGTCGGCCATGCAGGCATTGATGTGATGAAGGGAATCAAGGGTGCGTTCGATCCGCTTAACCTGCTCAATCCCGGCAAAATGTTCGCCAAAGAAACGAGGAAACGGGTGGTGATCGAGCGTGGCTAAAGCAATCTCGTCATCGATCGATAAGTTTGAACAACCGGCTTGCGGAAAGCCTAACATCAATCATGCTAATCCGCTGTCCCGAACGATGCTCGCCAAGCTCGATTACGATCAGCTGACTAACTGCATGCGTTGCGGCTTTTGCCTTCCGGCATGCCCGACCTTCCGCGAAACGGGACTCGAACCGGAATCTCCTCGAGGAAGAATCGCACTCATGAAAGCGGTCGTCGACGGCGTCATGGAACCGGATCAGGCGTTCGCGGATCAAATGAACCATTGCCTCGGCTGTCGAGCTTGCGAGCCCGCGTGTCCGGCCGACGTCAAGTACGGACAATTGATCGAGCAAACCAGAGACGCGCTCGAAGAACACGCCGAACACGGCTTGGCTGTCAAAGGCTTGCGAAACGTTCTCTTCAAAGGAGTATTTCCGAAGCGGGGACGATTGAAATGGATCGGAAGATCGTTGGCTTTCTATCAAAAATCCGGCTTGCGGGCGATAACGAGAGGTACGGGCATCATGAAGCTGTTCCCGGGTCAAATTCGGGAAATGGAGCGAATTTTGCCGCAGGCAAGCGGTCAAGGGGTCGTCGAGCGGATCGGAACGACATATCCCGCCAAAGGGGAGAAGATTGCGCGGGTCGCGTTGTTCCGAGGCTGCATCATGGATGTACTGTTCGCGGACACGAACGTAAATACGGTTAAGCTGCTCTCTGAGGCGGGTTTCGAGGTCGTTATTCCGGACGCGCAGGTGTGTTGCGGCGCCTTACACGCCCATAGCGGGGAGATGGATCAAGCGCGGGAGCTTGCCCGAGTCAACTTGCAAGCGTTCAAAGACGCCGGAGTCGAATATATCGTCTCGAATGCGGGCGGCTGCGGCGCCTTGCTCGTCGAATACGATCATCTGCTGCAGGACGATCAGCAGTACAGCGAGTTAGCCCGTTGGTTCGCCGCCAGCGTCGTCGACGTCAGCAAGCTTCTAGTCGAACGGGGGAGATTGCCTGCGTTCGACGAAGATAATGCGCCTGACGCCGCTCCCGTTACGATTACTTACCAAGATTCCTGCCATCTTCGCAACGTCATGAAAAGCGCCGATGCCCCGAGACAACTGATGAGACGCGTTTCGAACGCGCGCTTCGTCGAGATGAAAGAAGCGGACCGTTGCTGCGGCTCTGCGGGCATCTATAACGTGACACAGCCGGAAATGGCCGGTCAAATTCTCGAGCACAAGATGGAGCACGCGGCCCGGACGGAAGCGAGCTATTTGCTGACGAGCAATCCCGGTTGCCTGCTCCAAATGAAGCTGGGCGTCGAGAAGCATGGAGCCGGCAGTCGGATGGAAGTGCTTCACGTCGTCGATTTCCTCTATGAAAGAATCGCCAGAGGAAATGATGAGGCGGACGGCTCGAAAGGCTCGGGCTGATATCGTCTTGATTATGCGTATTCCGAGGTTTGCAAACAACCCTGCGCTTCCGAGAGGAAGGCAGGGTTGTTGTTTTTGGGTTACACCGCTGCTTCCCGTTTCTTAAAGAAAGTCTTCAAAGCGTTATAAATCTCGCCCTTTTCCTTAATGACGTAGTACAGAAACTGCTGATGCTCCAGATGCTTGTAAGCCGACATGAGCGTGCTGCTTCTATTATATTGGTTGACTTCCCCGTATCCGAAGATGTTGGATCTCTCCAGCAACTCTTTAATCAATCTCACGCAACGCTCGTTGTCGCTTGTCAGATTGTCCCCGTCCGAGAAGTGGAACGGATAAATGTTGTATAGCGATGGAGGATACCGGGAGTCGATAATCTCCAACGCTTTGACGTAAGCCGAAGAGCAGATCGTGCCGCCGCTCTCGCCGCGCGTGAAAAATTCCTCCTCGGTCACTTCCTTCGCTTCCGTGTGGTGCGCGATGAACACGATGTCGACCTTCTCGTACTGCCGCCTCAGGAATCTAGACATCCAGAAGAAGAAGGAACGAGCGCAATACTTCTCGAATGAGCCCATCGAGCCTGACGTATCCATCATCGCCAAAATAACCGCGTTGTTCTGCGGCTTCACGATTTCCTCCCATGTTTTGAAACGAAGGTCGTCCGGTGTAATTCCGCCGATCTCGGCGCGGCCGTCGCGGGAGTTTCTGCGCAGATTTTCGAGGATCGTCCGTTTCTTGTCGATGTTGGACATGATGCCTTTGCGCCGAACGTCGGTGAAGCGAACGTCTTTCACTTCAATCTGCTGTTTGTCTTTTTTCTTGAGATAGGGCAGCTCCAGCTCTTCGAACAGCATCGTCTCCAGCTCGGCGATCGAAATTTCCGCTTCGACGACGTCGTCGCCGGGCTCCGATCCCGCACCTTCCCCTTTGCCGCCGGCCGGAGTCGGATCGACTCCGAGCACATCGCCGACCTGACTGTCCCCGTTCCCTTGCCCGACGTGTTTCTTCTTATTCGTGTTATACACGAAGTGGTATTCATCCAGGCTGCGGATCGGAATTTTTATAATTTGGCGCCCATCGGACATGACGATATTTTCTTCGGAGATGAGGTCGGGCAAATTCTGCTTGATTGCGTCACGGACTTTCTGTTGATGGCGTGCTTGGTCCTGGTAGCCTTTACGATGAAGCGACCAATCTTCTCGGGACAAAATAAACGAGGGATGATTCATGGGCAACCCCCAATCGCTTTATTTTTGAAAGGATGTGTATTAATCAATATATTCAAGTTCGGTCAAACGATGTGTGTGCAAATAGCGGACGGGATGTGCTCATGATAGCGAAGCATAACGTTAGGTTCCGGTCACCTTGACGACGTTAGATACTACGCCTGCACTTGAACTGATCATGTTTACCGCCTAACCTTACCATTATTAATGACTCCCGCTCTTCGCGTAGATAGATTAAAATAAAGACAAAGAAAGTTTCGAAGATTTGGCGAGAGCGAGCAACCATTCAAAAAATCAGGTTTTTGCTTTGTGATCAATAGATGATTAGGGGGAAAAGAAGCCTCATGAAATTTATACATACCGCCGATTGGCATCTCGGCAAGCTCGTGCAGGGCGTATATATGACGGATGACCAACGATTCGTATTGCGGCAATTGATAGAGACGGTGGAGCGGGAGCGACCGGACGCCGTCGTCATCGCAGGCGATCTCTATGACCGGGCCATCCCGCCTACGGAAGCGGTGGACTTGCTGGACGAGATGTTTCAGACGATCGTTATCGAGTTGAATACGCCATTGCTGGCTATCTCCGGTAACCATGACAGCCCGGATCGGCTTAATTTCGGTACGGCTATTATGGAAGCGAGGGGGCTGCACTTAGCCGGTCAGCTTAAGCCTTTGCTTAAGCCTGTCGTGCTGCGCGACGAATTCGGGGAAGTCCATTTTCACCTCGTTCCGTATGCGGACCCCGCTCAGGTTCGATTTATTTTCGAGCAGGAGGAAATCCGCTCCCATGACGATGCGATGAAGGCGATTGTCGGGACAATCGAAGCATCCATGGACTCATCGGCACGCCATGTGTTCGTTGGACATGCATTCGTAACTCCGGGGGCAAGGCCGGAGGAAAACACGAGCCAATCGGAACGTCCGTTGTCCATCGGCGGAGCGGAATACGTGCATTCCGAGTATTTCAAAGCCTTTCATTATACGGCGCTTGGCCACTTGCATCAGGCGCATCACGTATCGGACGAGAGGATCCGCTATTCCGGCTCGCCTCTTAAGTACTCGATATCCGAGGAAAACCACAATAAAGGATTTCTTATCGTCGAGATCGATGGAACGGGGAATGTCACCGTTGACAAAAGAGAGCTGAAGCCGAGACGCGACATGCGCAGAGTCAGCGCTCCAATCGAAGAAATAGAGAAGCATCCGGTTAACGAGGATTATGTGTTCGTGACGCTCTTGAACGATAATCCGGTGCTCTTCCCGATGGAGAAGGTGCGCGCCGTGTATCCGAATGCGTTACACGTAGAACGCAAGGTAACCGTTAAGCTAGCATCCAGCTCGGACCCTGCCAGCGGGGATCTAAGTATGGCTAGACGGGAAGCCGATCCGGTCGCGCTGTTCGCCGCTTTCTATGAGGAAGTCAAAGGCGTTCCGCTTACGGAAGACAAGCAGAAGTTATTCGCGGATACTTTCGCGGAAGTGCTGCGCGAGGAAGGAGGCGCCGTATGAAGCCGATTCGAATTAGCATGACGGCATTCGGACCTTATCGCGATACGGAGACGATCGATTTCAGCTTACTGGAGGATCGCAGGCTGTTCGTCATATCCGGTAATACCGGTGCAGGCAAGACGACGATCTTCGATGCGATTTGTTTTGCGTTATACGGCAGCGCCAGCGGAGAAGATCGGGCGGAGACTAGAATGCTGAGAAGCCATTTTGCCTCGGATGACGACTATACTTCCGTCGATTATCATTTTGCCGTAGGTAAGCGTACCTATCGCGTATTCCGCCAGATGGCGCATCGCCGCGGGACGAATAAGAACGAAACGGGAGGCAAAGCGGAGCTGTACGAGACGACTTCGGGTACGGAAGTGCCGTGTATCGATCGGTTTACCGTCTCGGACGTGAACGCGAAGATGGAATCGGTTATCGGCCTGACGAGGGAACAATTCAGCCAGATCGTCATGCTGCCGCAGGGAGAATTCCGTAAGCTTCTCACTTCCGACACGGAAAACAAAGAAGAGATTTTGCGCAAGATTTTCCGTACGGGCCTCTATCAGAAAATAGAAGATCGGTTTCAACTGCAGCATCGCGAACTGCAGGATTCGTTAAAGCAGGCGAAGGCGATGCAAGACATCTACGCCAAGCAAGCGAGGGAAACGTTGCCACAACGGGAGGAAAGCTTGCTGACAGCCACGCTGAATCAGGAAGTGAGCAGCATGGGGCAGGTGTCGGAAGGGCTCGTTCAAGAGATCGCTTACTACGACGGACGGGCTGCGGATATAGAGCTTGGCAAATCCGCCGTAAACGAGAGGCTGCAAGCGCAAGAAGCAGCGTTAGCCGAAGCTGTAGCGTTGGAAGGCCGTTTCGCTCAGCTAGCGGAGAAGCGTGTACAGTCGGAGCAATTGGAAGCCCGCCAAGCGGAGATCGGCGAGAGCGAAAAAATCGTAAAGCTGGCGGAGCAGGCCGCCAGAATTGAGCCGTACGAGGAGCAAGCGTTAGCGGCGTTGCGGCAGCTGGAGCTGAAGCGAAGTTTCCATGCGCGCAAGCTTCAGGATGCGGCGGATGCGGAGCGCGGACACGCCGTCGCCGAGGAAGCATTCCGAGGCGAGGAAACGCGCGATGCGGAGCGGAAGGAAGCCGATCGGGAGCTTGCTCGGCTGGCCGAGCTTAAGCCGATCGTGCAGACGCTCGAAGAGCGCAAGGTGGCGATCGAGCGGCTGACCGCGGAAGAGCGCGCGGTTACGGCCAAGCGCGAGTCGATCGAGCAGCGGCTTGGCGCCCTTCGCGAGGAGAAGCGCAGCAAAGCCGAGCAGTTGAAGCTTGCGGAGACGGAAGTGGCGAAGCTTCCGGGCATGCTGCAACAATATGAGCAGATGAAAAATAAATATAAGCTGCTTAAGGAGTTAGCGGAATTGGACAGGCGAATCGTGGAGCTGTCCAAGCATGAAGAGGAGCGGGAGAAGATCGTTCGCGGGCGCAGAGCCGAGCATGACCGATTGGAATCGCTATGGTTGGAAGGCCAAGCCGGCCTCTTGGCCACACATCTTCATGACGGAAAGGCGTGTCCGGTATGCGGGAGCGAGGAACATCCGAATAAGGCGATTGCCGTAGCGAACGTTCCTTCCCGGGAAGGGCTTCAAGCCGCGAAAGATCAGCTTCGGCAAGCCGAGCAAGAGCTTAACGAGGCGCAGGCGCAAGCGGCTGCGGCGAACGGCGGTAAAATCGAAAAGGAAAGCCTGTTCGCGGAGTACGGAATTACGCGTGATCCGTTCGCGGAACAGCTGTTACGCTCGGAATCGGAAGGTAAGCTTCTTCGGGCGGAGACCGATCGATTGAAACAGCAGGCGGATTTGATATCCTCCCATAGGGAAGAAGGGGAGAAGCTTGATCTCCAACTGGACAAGCTTCATGCCGATCGGGAGCAATTGCTTGCCGAGCAGCACAGACTTTCTGTTGATCGAAGCGCCAAGCAATCCGTTCTTGATAACGAGCTGAGTCGGATTCCGGAAGACTTAAGATCTCCGACGCAGCTCCTTGCCCGAATAAACGAACACACGGATTACGTGAACAAGCTAAACCATGCTTGGCAACAAGCGCAGCGTCAATTGCAAAGCGCGAAGGCGCGTCTCGTCGAAGAGAAAGCGATCGTCGTGCAGGCTGTCGGCCAACTGGAAGAAAGCAATCGCCAACACGAGCAAGCCCGGATCAGATTCGACGAGGAATTGGCGAAGAGCGGCTTTGCGGCGAAGGAACATTATCAATCCGCTAAGCTAGTTGAAGCCGACAGGCTCAATTTGGCTCATCTTATCGAGCAGTACAATTCCGCAAGAGCGGCGCTTCTCCATCAGATAAACGAATTGGAGCGGGAGTTAGCCGGCCGGACGCGTCCTCTTCTTAGCGTTCTGCAAGAGGCGATCACAGCGCTGAAGGCGCAGCTTGAGCAGTTGATGTCAGAGCTCCATACGGTGTCGGGTTATCGGCAAGAGGCGAAACGACTGTTAACCGCGATCGAGAAAGCGGTGGAACAATTCCGCGAATTAGAGCTGAAGCAGCAACGGGTTTCCGATATTTATCAGATGCTTAAAGGCGACAACCCATTGAAAATCTCATTCGAGCGATACATTCTGATCGAATTTCTGGAGCAAATCTTGGATGCGGCGAATGTCAGGCTGAATGACTTGTCCAACGGTCAGTTCAAGCTCGAACGCAGCGACCGGTTAGAGACGCGAGGCAAGCAAAGTGGTCTCGGTCTGGACGTGTACGATGCTTATACCGGCCAGAACCGCGACGTCAAATCGATGTCCGGCGGAGAGAAGTTCAATGCGTCCCTTTGCCTTGCGCTTGGGATGACGGATGTCATCCAAGCCTATCAAGGAGGCGTCTCCATCGAAATGATGTTCATCGATGAAGGTTTCGGATCTCTTGATGAGGATTCTTTGAATAAAGCGATCGCCACTTTAGTAGACCTTCAACGATCAGGTAGGATGATCGGCGTCATCTCTCACGTCGAGGAACTGAAGATGGCCTTCCCTGCCGTGCTTGAAGTGAGCAAAACGAAAGAAGGCCACAGCCGTACGGCTATTCTATTGAAGTAAAACAATAAGACTTACGGTTTGACGAATTAGAAGTTAAGGAGAGAGACCGCTTGCAGAGCGGTTTCTTTTTTTTTCTTTGTCAGCCAATGAATTATGAGGCATAATTGAAACGTTATAGCGCTTATACTTTCGGATCGACTGGGGGTATTCCAATGTTCAAAGCCATTATCGTGGATGACGAGGCGGTAGTCCGGAACGGATTAAAAAATACGATTCAATGGCAAGAGCATGGCTTCGATTTGATAGGCGATTACGCGAACGGACGGGAAGCCTGGGAAGCGATCGAGCAGCACCGGCCGGAGCTGGTCATCTCGGACATCAGCATGCCGTTCATGGACGGCTTGGAACTAGCCGGGTTAATTTCCGCTCAGTATCCATACATAAAAATTATCATATTGACCGGCTTCGACGAATTCGAATATGCGCAACAAGCGATTCGGCTGAAAGTATCCGATTTTATTCTGAAGCCGATTACGGCGCATGAAATCCGGACATTGCTTAACAGAGTCAGAGAGGAGATGGAGGAGGAAACGGAACGCCGCGAAGATCTGAGCAGGCTGACGAGTCAACTCAACCAAAGCCTTCCGCTGTTGAAGGAACGGTTTCTCGAACGATTGGTTGCGGTCGGACTAGGGAGAGCGGAGATCGCCGAGCGATTCGCTTATTTCGGCATACCTCCCATATCTCCGCTCTATCTTGTCTTAGTCGTCGATATCGACGACTTCGGAGATAGAGAGCTTCTATCCTATGAGCATGATGCCGAATTTTTGCGTTTTGCAGCATTTGATATTTTCAAGGAAACGTTGGAGCAAGATAGCTCGCTTTTGTTTCGAACGCGCGAAGAGCGGTTGGTCGCGATTATATCCGGACAGGACAACGAAAGCCTTCTGTATGAGCAAGTGTTTTCGCTCGCGGAACAGGTTCGATATCATATCGAGAAATATTTGAAGTTTACGGTTACGATCGGCATTGGCCATACGTGCGCGAACGTCGAGCAATTGCCGCTTTCCTATAAAAGCGCTTTATCCGCATTGGACTATCGGTTCCTGCTAGGAAAGAACCGGGTGCTTAGCATTCTGGATATGGAGGGCAAGTCAACGATTCCATTGCCGTCCAATCTGGACTGGGATCGTAAGCTAGCTTCCGCTGTAAAGACGGGTTCCATTCAAGATGCCTATCAGCTTATCGAGAATGGGGTCGCCGAGCTTAAGAGCTCGTTAGCTCCGATCGAAGGCTGTTTTCTGCAAATGCAGAAGGTCGTGCTTTCCCTGATGAATTCGATACAGGAGCTAATCGTCCATGATCAAGACGCCTCTTTCGAGCGGCAGATGAAGCTGATGGACGTGTACAAGTTCAAGACGCTGGACGAAATCGAAATTTGGTTAAAAGAAGTGGTGCGTTCGGTCATTTCTACGATTGCGGATAACCGTAACCACTTAACGAGCATGCAAATTCATCGGGCCGTAGAGTACATAGACACGAATTACGCGAATGAGAAAATGTCTCTGCAAGATCTGTGCCGTTACGTGCTGATGAGCACCAGCTATTTCAGCCTCGTGTTCAAACAGCATACCGGAGTCACCTTCATCGAGTACTTAACTGGCGTAAGGATCGGCAAGGCGAAAGAGCTGCTGCACAATACGACGCATAAGTTTTACGAGATCGCCGAACAGGTAGGCTACAAGGACCCGAACTATTTCAGCATCTTGTTCAAGAAGCATACGGGCATGACCCCTAAAGATTATCGGGAACAACAAATCAAGCTGAGCGGAGCTTAATATGTCCAGAGACCGTGCGATCCGTTTTCGTATTTTCCCGTTGAAAAGCATTCAGTCGAATATTTCTTTAGCGTTCTCCTTATTGATATTGGCAGCGATCGTATTGACTAGCTTGGTCAGCTATCAGGTTTCCGTGGATGCCGTCGAGAGAAACTCCAAAGGGTATATCGAGGAAATCATTAAGCAGGTCAATATGAATATTCAGTCCTACGTCGATAACATGGAGAACATCTCCTTGCTCGCGCTAACGAACAAAGACGTGAAATACTATATTTCCGATAACAGCTTCATTAGCTCGGGAGATCGCCGTATTTACGAGAAGCAGATTTCGGACCTGTTTCAAGCGATCCTCTATACCCGTAACGACATCGCATCGATTATGGTTTTCGGTTATAACGGACGGTTCGTCTCGGATCGGCGGATAACGAACTTGAATCCGAACGCTAAGCTGCAGGAGCAAGCTTGGTATAAGATGGCCAAGAGCGAAGGAGGGAAATCCGTCATTTCCGCTCCACACGTGCAAAATATTGTCCAGAACGAATACCGTTGGGTCGTGTCCTTGAGCCGCGAATTGAAAAGCACGGACGGGATTACCGCGGAAGGCGTATTCCTCGTCGACTTGAACTTGAGCGTCATCAACGACATCTGCAGCAACATTAATTTGGGCAAGAAGGGTTATTTGTTCATCGTGGATAAGAACGGCAACATTGTTTATCATCCGCAGCAGCAACTCATCGACAGCAAGCTGCGCTCGGAACGAATTGCCGATGTCGTCCAAGCGTCGAGCGGAAGTTCGTTCATTGCTAAGGATGGGGAAGGCAAACGGATATACTCCGTGCAAGATACGAATTTCGGTTGGAAAATTGCCGGAGTCGCCTATACGGACGACCTGATCGCGAGCAAGGACGAGCTGAGAAATTCTATCCTGCTCTATTCATTGTGTGGTTTGACGATCTCGTTGCTCATCTCCGTCTGGCTATCGCATCGGCTCTCGAAGCCGATCAAAGAGTTACAATCGGACATGAAGCAAGTCGAGAAAGGGAACTTCGATATCCAAACCGAGATCGGGCAGATGAACGAGATCGGACAACTGGGACGGTCCTTCAATCTAATGGTCAGCCGGACCAAATTCCTGATGGAAGAGACGATCCACAATCAGGAGAACAAGCGCAAGAGCGAGCTTCTGCTGCTCCAATCGCAGATCAACCCTCATTTTCTATACAATACGCTAGATTCTATCGTTTGGATGGCGGAGCAGAAACAGCATGAAGAAGTCGTACTCATGACGTCCGCGTTGGCCAAGCTGTTCCGCGCAAGCATTACGAAGGACCAGGAACTTGTGCCGATCAGGGTAGAGATCGAGCATATTACGAACTATTTGCTCATCCAGAAGATGCGCTATGAGGAAGAACTCGATTATTACATTGATATCGATGAGTCCATCCTTTCTTATAAAACGCTTAAAATTTTACTTCAGCCTTTCGTTGAAAATGCAATCTATCACGGCATACGGAATATGTACGGCATCGAAGACGGTCGGATTACGATTCGCGGCAGACAATCGAATGACCAAATCGTATTTGAAGTCGAGGATAACGGTCTAGGAATGACGCCGGAGCAACTTGGGAAAATCCGTTTCAACGGCGAAGAGGACGCCCGTAATCAAGGAATCGGCATACGGAACGTTAACGAACGGATCAAGCTTTATTTCGGACATGAATACGGGATTCACATTCGTAGCGAGATCGAAGTAGGAACATGCGTTACGATAACGATACCGAAACTGGAATAGAGGGAGCTGGCTCATGCGTAAGCAACGATTTACGATCTGGCTGACATTGGCTGTTTGCACAGTTGCGATATATGCGATCTTCAACTACAAGCTCATATTCGGCGTGTCCCATCCGGATAGGAACGTTACGGTGATTCTGAAATCGTTGAACGTGCGCTTGGACTTCTGGCAAGCCGTGAACAAGGGTGCGGAAGCGGCAGCCAAGGAAATGGGAGTGGAGTTAAACGTCGTAGGGCCGCTTCAAGAAAATGATGCGAACGATCAGATGCGTATTTTGGAAGAAGCGATTGCGGCAAAACCCGAAGCGATTGTCATCGCTCCCATCATAGACGACCGATTACCGGCAATTCTGGCTAAAGCTCGTGCCGCGGGTATTCAGCTCGTTGTGATCGATACGCCGTTGGAATTGAATCCTGCACCCGTATTAGTGTCGAACGATCATATGGAGGCAGGCAAGCTCGCAGGCCGGACGGCGGTGGACGAAACGAAAGGGCATCCGACCGTAGCGATCATTAGCGACAGGGCGGACTCAAAAATATCGGCAGAGAGGTTATCGGGGCTTCGCCAAGTTTTAGAACCTTTTAATAACAGCATTATAGGCGTGTACTACGCGGAAAATTCCGAAGATACGGCTTATGAGGCAGCTAAGCAATTGCTCGCCGAAGATAAACCTTTTAACACGTTTATTACGTTGAACGAATCGGCGACGGCCGGCGTAGCTAAGCTATTGCATGAACAAAACAAGTCGGGAGTCCTGTCTCTCATCGGTTTCGACAGCTCGGTCGATGAAATTCAATGGCTTGAAGCGGGGACTTTGCGGGCAGCTATCGTACAGAAGCCCTTTAACATGGGCTATTTAGGGGTAAAAGCGGCGTTAAAGCTCATAGATGGCAACCGAGTCGATCCTATAACCTACATCGAATCGAATGTAATCACGCAAGAAAACATGTATACGCCGGAAAACCAGAAGCTCTTATTCCCTTTCATTAATAATAAGTAACCATCCTTCGGAAGGAAGAGATGTCATCATGCCACCTTTATTTCGCCAGTCGTTGATTCGAAGTGGAGCCGTTATCGGGCTTCTTCTGCCGTTACTTCTGTCCTCGTGCATGAATTCAAACGTGGAACCAACGGTTGCTCCAAAGGAGAAAAGGGCATTAATCCGGTTCGTTGCATCCGAGTACAGTACGGAGACGAAGCCGCTGCTGGAAAAGCTAGTGAAAGAATTCGAGCTGAAGAACCCTCTGATCGACGTCGAGCTTCAAGTAGCCAACTGGGATATTCTAGACGGCATCTATACGACTATGATCAGCAAAAATCAACCGCCCGACCTGCTGAATACGAACGTATACGCCCACTTCGCTCAGGATGGCCATCTCAACGATTTCAGAGAAATCATGTCACCCGAACTAGCGAACAAGCTATATCCTAATTTAGTAGAGATGGATCGGATGAACGGGAAGCAATTCGCTATTCCATACGTCGCCACGGTTCGGCAATTGTATTACAACAAGGAGCTATTCCAGCAAGCTGGAATAACGGCCCCGCCGCAGACATGGTCTGAGCTGAAGGAAGCAGCGCGCAAAATCAAAGCAACGGGAGCTGCCGACGGGTTCGGCGTAGACCTGACGGATAACGAAACGCATGCATATCTCTCTTATGTCTTCTACGGGTCAGGTGGATCGTGGACGAAGAATGGTAAATGGACGATCAACTCGCCGGAGAACGTGGAAGGCTTGGCGTTTCTTAAGGAATTGTTCGATCAGGGACTGACGGATCCCGAGCCGACGGTGACGATCCGGGATGAGAAACAGCGGATACTAGGCAATGGCCAATTGGGGATGATGATCTCCGGCAACTATTTCTCAACGGTCGTGCCGAAAGAATTTCCGGCACTGAAGTGGGGAGTCGGGCCGATTCCTGTGAAAGATGGGACACCTCCGATCACCTTTGGGGTGCATGACGTGCTCGTTTCTTTCAAGACGGACCATACGAACAAAGAAGCGTTGGCTAAATTTCTGGATTTCCTATACGATGATTCGAATTATGAGGAAATGGTAAAGAGGGAAGGATTTCTCCCCGTGACAACTACGGTAGGTACCCGGTTGGCGGCGAATGACGATGTTATGAAAAGCAATCTAGAAGCGCTAAGCAAGGCCAAGTTTTATCCGGTTCAAGAGCCCTCTTGGCAAGCCGTTCTCGATTACGCGCGCAAAATGGGCGATGCCGTTCTCTATGAGCACACCACGCCGCAAGCCGCGCTTGACCAGCTTCAGCACTTCGCCGAAACGAAGAGCGTCCGCTAATCGGCTTTCAATCGAAAATAAGATTAAGAAGAAAACAAAGAATTCGTGGAAGATATTCGATAGAGACTTAAGCCCTCCCCTTTTATGATGAATTTAAGCGCTAGAGCCCGTTCGCGGGCTCCCAATAAAGAGGCGCATAAAACATCAATTGTGGGAGGGTTTGCTTTAATGAGTATGAAGAAAAAGTTTGCAGCGCTCGGTATTGCCGCGATATTGGCGACCGTATCGCTAACGGGATGCGGATCGAAGAAAGAAGAAGCGTCCAATTCACCTGCCCCGTCTAAGCCGGCCGCTACGGAATCAGCAAGCGCGCCAGCCTCCGAAACGACGGACAACGCCGTCAAACTATCCGGAGATTTCGAGATCCAATACTTCGTCGGCGGATATGGAGACAAGTGGTGGAAACAAGTCATTGCCGATTTCAAAGCCGCTAATCCGGATTTGAATATTAAAGAAAGCGCCGGACCGAAAATCAACGAACAAATGAAGCCGCGTTGGATCGGCGGAACGCCGCCGGATTTCGTATATATCGATGGACCGGAGCTGTTTAACCGCCAAATGGTCGAAGATGGCCAATTGTTGGATCTGACGGACTGGATCAGCACGGCAACTAACGCCGATGGCGAGAAAATCATCGATCTGATGGCTCAAGCTCCGCAACAATACGACGGCGGCAAAATCTACGATATTCCGCTCGTGCTTAACGCTTGGGGTATTTTCTGGGACAAGAAACTGTTCGCGGACAAAGGCTGGGAAGAGCCGAAGGACTGGGCCTCTTTCTTGGCGACGAGCGAAAAAGTCAAAGCTGACGGAATCACGCCGTTCATCCATACGGGCAAATATCCTTACTACATTCTCCGCTCGCTACTGTATCCAGCGGTCGTATCGGCTAATAACAACGACATCAACATCATCAAAGACATGAGCGAATCCAAAGTCGAAGCTTTCAACAACCCGGCATTGCTCGCGGGCTTAAACCAAATCGTCGAGCTTCGCGACAAAGGCTTCATCGACAAAGCATCGGTGCAGATCAACCATACCGATTCGCAAATGCTGTTCCTGCAGCACAAAGACGCGTTCATCCCGAACGGATTGTGGTTGCCTAACGAAATGTCCAAAGACGTGCCTGCAGGCTTCGACTTCGGCTTCATTCCTTCCGTTACGCAAGCTGCCGGCGGCAAAGTCATCGCCAACACAAGCACGGCTACTGTAGGTATCGCAGCAAAAGCGAAAAACCCTGAAGCGGCGAAAGCATTCTTAGCGTTCATGTTCTCGAAAGCTCAAGCATCCCAGTTCGCCGAATTGAGCGGCGCTCCATCGAACATCAAAGGCGATATTAGCAGCTCCAATGCGCCTAACTTCGTTAAAGACGCGGCTAAATTCCTTACCGACTCCAATACGGTCGTCATTCCGTTCTTCGCTTTCAACCAAGACGTGGAGAACGCGATGTACGATGCTACCGTAGCTCTTACGATCAGCAAAATTACGCCGGAAGAGTGGATCAAACGCGTGTCCGACGTCGCTAAAAAAGTTAGCAAATAATAGAGGCTTTAGAAAGCTAAAAGCGGAGGGTGACTTGGGCGTATGCCTCGGTCATCCTCCGCGAATTTCCTTGGAGGGATGGTAGGGCACTATGAATTCAGGAACGGCAAAGTGGCAACGGAACGTATTTATCGCATCGTTCATCCTCCCTACTCTTGTATTTTTCGGCATATTTACGATCTATCCGGTTGTACAAGGGTTGTATTATTCATTTTTCGAGTGGTCAGGGATGTCGGAACACAAAACCTTCATCGGCTTCGATAATTTTAAGGATATGTTCCATGATCCGATCATCTGGAGAGCGATCGGCAACGACTATTTTCTAGTAGCGGGTAAAGTAGTCGGCATCATGGTGATCGCAACATTCTTCGCGGTGGCGCTCACCCGTTTCGGGTTCAAGATGGCCGGTTTTTTCCGGTCGATCTTCTTCATTCCGAATGTCATTTCCGTCGTCGTCATCGGCGTATTGTGGAATTTCATATATAATCCGCAAATCGGTTTCTTGAACGCGTTTCTCTCGTTATTCACGAAAGATCAGGTTACGATCGCATGGCTAGGTTTTACTTCCCATACGATATGGATGCTGTTGCCTCCGGCGATCTGGGCGGGTATCGGATTTTATATGATTTTATTAATCGCGGCCATCCAAAGTATACCGGCTTCCTATTACGAGGCAGCTAACCTTGAAGGGGCCGGCCAATGGAAGCAATTCCGCAACATTACGATTCCTCTCGTTTGGGAACAGATCAAAGTATCCGTCCTGAACATCATGATGACGACGCTTAACGGTTCGTTCGTCATCGTCTGGATCATGACCCAAGGCGGACCGGATAACAGCACGCAAGTTATGGGTTCTTACTTGTATCAGATGGCATTCCGGCAATACCATTTCGGATATGGCGCTTCGATCGGGTTTGTCATCTTGGTCCTGTCGCTAATCACGACGATTGTTCTTCAACGGTTGATGCGTCATGAAACCGTCGAGATGAGCTAGGGGGGCGACAACATGAACATTGGTATCAGAAATCCGGTCGTTAAGCTAATTTTTTATGCTATTCTAATCGTATGGGGAGTCTCGGTGTTGTATCCGCTGCTGTGGACTTTGCTGGACGCCTTGAAAAATAACGAACAATTTTTCTTTAATGCCCCTTGGTCATTGCCCAAGTTCCCGTTATTGTGGGAGAACTTCTCCTACGTATGGCAGAAGTACAATTTCAACACGTATTTTTTCAACTCTATTGTTGTTACGGCCGGATCTACCTTCCTGGGATTGCTGCTCTCGGCTACGACGGCATACGTGTTGGCAAGGTACAAATTCAGAGGCAGCAATTCATTGTATCTTCTATATATATCATCCATGATGATCCCGTTCGTCTTGGCATTGATTCCGCTGTTTTTCCTTATGAATTCGATGCATCTTATCAATACGAAGTTGGGTTTGATCGTTGTGTATGCTTCAAGCGTGCTCGCTTTCGGAATTTTCGTCCTCGTCGGGTTCTTCAAGTCGCTGCCTAAGGAGCTAGAGGAGGCGGCTATCGTAGACGGAGCGTCCTATTACGGAACGTTCTTCAAGGTCATGCTTCCGTTGTCTCAGCCGGGCTTGATTACCATTGCCATCATCAACGTGCTTAATATCTGGAATGAATACATCGTTGGTACGATATTGGTCAACGATCCATCCCAATATACGCTTCCGGTGGAGATCGGCATCATGCAGGCCGAAATGCAATATCGAACGGAATGGGGACCCTTGTTCGCGGCTCTTTTCTTTACGATCGTTCCGGTGCTCATCTTGTACATTTTCTTTCAGCGCCAGATCGCGAGCGGGATTACAGCGGGCGCAGTCAAATAAAGGCAGTCATCATGCGGGGGTAGCGGCACTTGTCCAAGGAAATGCGCAAACTGCTGATCATGAATGCGATCAGTTCGATTATCGCGATCTATATCGGGATATTCGTCAATCTCTATATTTGGGAATACAACCATTCCATTGCGGAAGTATCCCTCTATAATATGTCGATGTTTATTTGCTGGGGGATCTCTTTCGTTATTACGGCCAAGCTGCTTACCCGATTTTCCATACGATTGCCTTTGGCGGTTTCCGCGCTTTGCGGAGCCGCTGCTTTCGTGTATTTGGTGTCGGTTGAGCTTGATCATCGGATAACGTGGATTCTGATCCTCGGCGTGCCGGTAGGAGCGATGTTCGGCTTCTCGCAAGCTTCGCAGAACTTAAGCATCGCCTTAAGAGGTAAGGGAAGCGAGTACGCTCCATACTTCGCAACGTTAATGGTCGTCTCGCAGGTGCTTTCGATGGCCGTTCCGTTCGTGTCCGCTAAGGTCATTGACTGGCAGGGGTATGCGGGCTCGTTCGGCTTGATGTTGGTTTTCGTCGCGATGATGCTCGTTTTCTCGATGTTCATGCCTAAAATTTCGTTGGCGGATCGGAATAGGTTAGACCAACAGTCGGCAGGAAGATTTCATTTTCGAACGGCTTTCGGCCGTCCCGGTTCCAAATGGATGCTATTGTCTTTGCTAACGGCCGGAATCTTCATGCAGTTTCAAAATTTGTTTACTTTGCTCTTTACGTTCAGCGTTACGCAAGACAAGCTTTTGATCGCATTGCTGAATATGTTGTACACTTGCTGTTCTTTGCTCGGATTATGGATGTATCGGAAAATAAAGCAGGATGAAATGCGGTGGTTATGGATCGGGGTGTCGCTTTTGGTTGTTGGCTTTATCATCGTACTGTTCCGGCAACCTGCCGCATTAATCGTATCCAACCTGCTCACTTCGATTGGCATGTTTTATTTCACGACGGTATGGAACGCGCAGCAATTCAAGCTTATCAAGGATATAGGCCCTGTCAGCCAAACGGCATTCCTCGTGTGGCGGGAAGTTTTGCTTGTCGCGACCAGATGCATATTGCTGGCTTTAACTTTGCCTCTGAAGGATATGGGGGGGACGGGATTCGCGCTGATTATCGGAGTAACCATAGTTTGTCTGCTGTTCATACCCGTGTTCCAGAACCGGGCGATTCAAGAAGCGGCTTTAAACGAACAAAAAAGGGGCTAGGCCCCTTTTTTGGTTACATCATAACCAATCCGATAATGATTAACAGGACGATCGCCAGAAGAGGAAGACCGTTAAAAACGGTACCTAAAATCGCGAATATTTTCTTATAGCCCGGCTTTGCCAACGCGATAATTCCGATAATCAGTCCGATAAACATAAGGACGAGCATTAGCGGGTATAGAACCATGTAGCCGATAAAAGGCTGAAATTTGTCCGTGAGCTCCTCTTGGGTCATTAGCTGGTTTCCATCTGCATCTACGATTGCGGAGAAATCGATCGCATTAGTGATTAAAGCAGTGAGAACGACCGTCAGGATAATGAAGGAAGCGATGCCGACCATGGACAACACGAAGGACGCGATACCTAGACCGCTATGCTTTAAGGGCGCAGGGGGCATTTGATCATCGTTGGAAGAGAAAATTTTCTGGTTAACAAATTGTTCATGATTATCGTGGTGCTCGTTCATGACTTTCCACCTCATTAAAGTTATGATAAGGACAGCTTAGAAACTCATTTGCTTGAAGGAGGAACTGTTGTATGAATAAGTATACAAAAATCGGAGCGCTTGCCGCGATGCTATCCGTCGTACTTGGAGCATTCGGCGCACATATGCTGGAGGATCGTCTGACTGCGGACGCTATTGACGTATACGACACAGCTGTCCAGTATCATATGTTCCATGCCGTCGGCATTTTGTTGATTGCACTGCTAATCGATCGATTACCTTCTCCGAAGCTTGCGTTATGGGGGGCAAGGTTGCTTCTTATCGGTATAGTGTTGTTCTCAGGAAGTCTTTATGCGCTTGCCCTTAGCGACGTGAAAATCCTTGGCGCGATAACGCCGATCGGCGGGGTTTCCTTCATCGCGGGATGGATTTGCGTCGCTCTAGCCGCACGTTCGCCTAAGAAGCCATAAAGCCTCTTCGACATATTAGACAAGGAACGCCAAATTCCTTTCTCGTTTGGTATAATTCTGAGAAAAAAATGGAAAAAGCTATACAATGTTCGAGATTGTTTTATAATAAAAGAATGGCTCCTAGAATGATTTCCCAATGTGGAGGAAGGACGTAACCTAGTGAACGGATGGTCTAACAATGGACTATGGCTGGCTTTCGCCGCCGGCGCAGCTTTGACCGCAGGAACCGTTTCATTGGGCCGGTTGTTCACACGCAGACACAGCTTGAAATCGTCTCCCGGTCCCTCCTATCAATTGGAGTTATTGAACTCTCTCTATAGCAATAGCCCGATTGCCTTTGCGGTCATCGATCGGCAGGGGCGGTTCATTGATATTAACCGGGATCCTTCCGACATGGTCGGCTATACGAAAGAAGAAATGACCGGAAAGCCATTCGCTACGATGCTAGATCGTGAATCCCATGAGATCACCCGGCAAATGTTTCATCGGACCCTTAACGGGGAGAAGTGCTCTCAGGAAATCAAGATCGTGCATAAATTGGGCCATTCCATGGATTTGAACATCCATACATCCCCGTTGGTTAGAAGGAACAAGCCGATCGGGATTCTTGTATTCATAGAAGACATTAGTGATCGTAAACGATCGTTGGAACGCATAAGGTATATGGCTTATTACGATGACATGACCGGTCTGCCTAACCGGCGATTTTTCACGAACCGGCTTGAGGAGAAGTTAAAGGCAGCGAAAGGGAACGGAGCTTCTATCGCCGTCTGCTATTTAGATGTCGATCATTTCAAGTTGGTGAACGCCTCGTTCGGCAGGGATTTCGGAGATATGTTGCTGCTGCAGATCGCGGAACGGTTAAGCCGCAGCTTGACGGAGCCCGGCGATCTTGCCCGCATGGAAGGAGACGAATTCGCCGCTTGCTTCGATTTGTTGCAATTGGACGAAGGCGTTAATGCCCGTTTGGATGAGATGATGTCCGTATTGGAGGAGCCGTTCGAATTGAATGGAGTGCCGGTCTACATAACGGTAAGCATTGGCGTCGCCGTCAGCGATAACGATGCTGATGCGGACACTCTATTGAAGCGGGCGGATACGGCTCTTCACCGGGTCAAAGAAAACGGCAAGAACGATTATATGCTTCATGTCGGCGATATGGACCATATTGCGCTGCATAAGCTGACCATTCAACATGAAATGCGCACAGCGCTGCAGAATCAGCAATTTATATTACATTATCAGCCTCAGTACGATCTGGCTTCCGGGCAGATTGTCGGCATGGAGGCTTTAATCCGTTGGAATCATCCGGAGAAGGGGCTTATCCCTCCCGGAGAGTTCATTCCCGCCGCCGAAGAGAGCGGAATCATCGTGCCGCTGGGGGATTGGGTGATCGAAGAAGCATGCAGGCAAAATAAAGCTTGGCAAGATGCCGGCATGCCGAAAATTCCGGTTTCCGTAAATTTATCGATGAGACAGTTTTCCCAACGGAACTTGACCGATAAAGTTTCCGATATTTTGCAGCAATCTGGACTCAATGCCAAATATTTGGAGCTTGAGATCACGGAAAGCATGACGATGGACGTCGAACGCGCCACCCAATGCCTCAAAGAACTGACGGATCTGGGAGTCACGATCAGCATTGATGATTTTGGCACCGGGTATAGCTCGTTCCATTATTTGAAAAACTTGCCAATCGCGCGGCTTAAGATCGACCGCTCTTTCGTCAGGGATATCCAACAGGATCCGAACGATGCCGCGATCGTCGCAGCGATTATCGCGATGGCCCATAATCTGCAATTGCAAGTTATCGCGGAAGGGGTAGAGACCGTCAATCAAGTTCATTTTCTTCGTTCTCACAGATGCGATGAAATGCAGGGGTATTTTGGAAGCCCTCCGCTATCGAGCGAGGGAGTATTGGAGTTACTTCAGGAGAAGCTTAACCGTCCGGCTCTATCCGCGTTCCATTGAGTTTATAATCAGAAAAATCGGACTGAGATTAGAAGATTGCCTACTCTGGCAATCTTCTTTTTATTGGATCCAGGATTGTAATCGGCGGATACTTTGTATGTAATTAAGCAATAAAAAAGAGATTTGCAATAGGTCCTGCGTCACCTTGACACACACAATATATTGAGCTAAATTATAACAAGCGGCTATACATATAGTGTTTAATGTGCGGAAGGGAGAATGAGTTTAATGTTGATCGTATATGATTCTAAGACTGGAAATGTTCGGAGGTTCATCGATAAATTAAAGCTTCCTGCAATCCAGATCGAGGACACGATGAATATCGATCAGAACTTCATTCTCGTTACTTATACAACAGGCTTCGGCCAGGTTCCGGAGAAAGTCATGTCTTTCTTAAAACGTAACCATGGCAAATTGAAGGGCGTTTCCGCAAGCGGTAATCGGAATTGGGGAGACGGATTCGCGCTGAGCGCTGATCGCATCTCGGAGATGTACGGTGTCCCCGTCATTAGCAAATTCGAACTGTCCGGCACGACGCGGGACGTAGAAAGATTCGTACAGGAGGTGCGTGCAGTTGCGTCATATTGAATTGAACAATCTATTAATGCAAAGAGATCCGGAAGGTTTCTTCCAATTGGATAAAGATCGCGAGGCCGTATTAGAGTTTATGGCCGACGTTAACCGCAAGAGCATCCATTTCGCTTCTAGCAACGATAAAGTCCGTTATATGGTGGACAACAATTTTTACGAGAATGTCTATGAGCAATATAGCAAACAAGAAGTAGAAGATGTTTACGAGCTAGCTCACGGCTACCGCTTTCAATTTAAGTCCTACATGGCCGCTTCCAAGTTTTATACGGACTATGCAGTCAAGACGGATGATAAAACACAATATCTAGAGCATTTCCCGGATCGCGTCGCGATCGTGGCGCTTCATCTGGCTAGAGGAGATTACGGCGTAGCCCGTTCCTTAACGTCTGCCATGATGGAACAACGCGTGCAACCTGCAACCCCTACCTTCCTGAACGCGGGCAAAAGCCGACGCGGAGAGATGGTTTCTTGCTTCCTGTTAGAAATGGACGATTCGCTTAACTCGATTAACTACGGAATTGGAACTTGTATGCAACTATCCAAGATCGGTGGCGGCGTGGCCGTTAACCTATCCAAGATTCGCGGACGCGGAGAATCGATTAAAGGGGTAGAAGGCGCGGCAAAAGGCATTATGCCGGTACTTAAGCTGATGGAGGATGCATTCTCTTACGCGGATCAGATGGGACAGCGCAAAGGATCCGGAGCTGGATATTATAATATTTTCGGCTGGGATGTCATGGAGTTCCTCGACAGCAAAAAAATCAACGCAGACGAGAAAACACGACTCAAGACACTATCGATCGGATTGGTCGTTCCTAATAAATTTTATGAGCTAGCGGAGAAGAACGAGCAACTGCACGTCTTCGCTCCATACACGGTATTCAAGGCTTATGGCACTCATCTGGACGATCTAGATATAGATTCCATGTACGACACGCTTCTGGCTGACGATCGCGTTAAGAAGAAAGTCATCATGAGCGCGCGGGATATGCTTGTGAAGATAGCCACGACCCAACTGGAGTCCGGTTACCCGTATATTATGAATAAGTCCAATGCTAACGACGCTCATGCGCTGAAAGAATTGGGCAACATCAAGATGTCGAACCTGTGCACGGAAATTTTCCAACTGCAAGAAACTTCGGAGATCGGCGATTATTATGAGCCGGATACGATCCGCAGAGACATTAGCTGTAATCTGGCTTCCCTGAACATCGCGAATGTCATGGATTTGCGCAAAATCAAAGAATCGGTTCATGAAGGCATTATCGCATTAACCGCCGTTAGCGATATGACGACGGTAGCGAACGCTCCGGGCGTAGCGAAAGCGAATTCCGAATTGCATTCCGTTGGGCTTGGCGCGATGAATTTGCACGGATATTTGGCGAAAAACAAGATTGCATATGAAAGCGAAGAGGCTCGGGATTTCGTGCGTACGTTCTTCATGATGATGAACTTCCATTCCCTCGAGAAAAGCATGGAGATCGCAAAGGATACCGGCGTGAGCTTCCAAGGCTTCGAGCGTTCCGAATATGCTAAAGGAACTTATTTCGATAAATATCTGACGACGGATTACCGTCCTTCGACGGAGAAGGTTAAGCAACTGTTCGAAGGAATGGCGATCCCTTCCCCTGAGGATTGGAAGAAACTCAAAGCGGATGTGGCGAACAACGGACTGTACCATGCTTATCGGTTGGCGATCGCACCTACCCAGAGCATCTCGTATATTCAGAACGCGACATCAAGCGTAATGCCGATCGTCGAACCGATCGAAACCCGCACTTATGCGAATTCGACGACTTATTATCCGATGCCGTTCCTTAGCCGCGACAATTTCTTCTTCTATAAATCGGCGTATCAGATGGATCAGTTCAAGGTGATCGACCTGATTGCGGAAATTCAGCCTCACGTCGATCAAGGGATCTCGACAGTCCTTCACGTGAACAGCGACGTTACGACAAGACAGCTTTCCCGTTATTATGTTTATGCGGCCAAGAAAGGCCTTAAATCGCTCTATTATACGCGTACGAATCGCTTGTCCGTGGAAGAATGCATTACTTGCTCGGTATAATGGAGACTTGCCCGATCAGCAATTAGGAGGACTGGAAATCTAATGTGTGCCCTTAAAGCCGTTAACTGGAATCGTCCCGATGACGATTTCACGATTACGTTCTGGAATCAGAACATCATGCAGTTCTGGACGGATGAGGAAATTCCGTTATCTGACGATAAAATGTCTTGGATGATGTTAAGCGAGCAGGAACGAGAGCTCTATATGAAGGTTCTAGGGGGCTTGACGCTTCTCGATACCGTACAGGGCGGAGTCGGAATGCCGAGGATCCTGGAGCACGTAGAAGGGCTGCAGCGCAAAGCGGTGCTTGGATTCATGGGCATGATGGAACAGATCCATGCCAAGTCCTATAGCAGCATCTTCACGACGCTAGCGACAACCGAAGAGATCGACGGCGTTTTCCGCTGGGTAGAAGCTAATCCTTACCTGCAGACGAAAGCGGACACGATCGTCGGATATTACAATAACATCGAAACGCCAAAAAGCTTGTTTCTAGCGATGGCAGCATCGGTATTGCTTGAAAGCTACTTGTTCTATAGCGGATTTTTCTATCCTTTGTATTTAGCAGGACAAGGCAAAATGACTAGCAGCGGCGAAGTGATCGATCTGATCTTGCGCGATGAGAGTATACACGGCTTGTACGTCGGAGTTCTGGCGCAAGAAGTGTACGCGAAATTGGACGAGGATGAGCAGAAGGAAGCTTACGAGGTATTGCACGGGCTTCTGATGTACCTTCACCAGAATGAAGAGAAGTACACGGATGAGCTGTACACTTCCATCGGGCTGGCCGACGAAGTGAAGAAGTTCATTCGATACAACGCCAATAAAGCGTTCATGAACATGGGCTTCGACCCTGTGTTCGAGGAAGAAGAAGTGAACCCGATCGTATTTAACGGCATCAGTACCCGGACTAAACAGCATGACTTCTTCTCCAAGAAGGGCAATGGTTATGTTCGGACGATCCATGTAGAAGCGATGACGGACGACGATTTTTCATTTGATTTCAAATCTTGATCGCTTATAGCAAAGGACTTGCCCAGGAGAGATTCCGAGGCAAGTCCTTTTTGTTGTGGTATGCGCAATTAGTCAACGAAATCGTCTATTTCGTTTAAGCCGACGGAATAGACTTGTTTCTCGTCTACGTGATACACCGTTAGGAGCTGCTCGCTCGAATCGAAATTGATGACCCGGCAAGGAATGCTCATTTTGACGCCGCGTCCTTTATTAATATTGAGCCTAATCAGCTTGTTGCTCTCTATAAATTGACGAATACGTCCCTCCAGCAGATCGGGTTGGGTAGAGTCTTTAGCGTTTTTCTTCGGAGCGGGAGCCGATTTAGCCGGAGCGGCGCTGGCTTCTGAAACCGAAGTGCTAATGATCTTGTAATCCACAAAGTCGGAGTTGCTTAATACTTGACGCAGTTGAACTAATGCGGCACCTTTGCTGGAGGCAGAAACTTTAATTTCTACATGAAATGAATAGGAGCCACTAGGTGTTTGATTGGAACGGTTCATGCTATTGCCTCCATTGTAATGCGTAGTCCATAGAAACTATGCCTTAATTCCTAATATATCATGATTTAACTGCCTAAAACAGCTCAATAGGTATAAATGCCCTGAAAAATGCGTCAATAGACGCATACTCTATATTGCATGAACCTATGCCGATGGTACGGCAGGGAGGTGGTAGGCATGGTAAAGGTAGTTCCGCTCCTAATCGAAGATTGGTCGGCTGTCGGAGTTGAGGTGCTATTGCCCAGAACAACGCTCTTAGCGATTACGGCGGGCGATGGTTATATCATGTGCGGAGCTTTGGATGTACAGCTTCTCAATGATCGGCTCAAAGATCGCGAAATTTTGGCGGGTCGGGCAGTCGGCGTGCGAACTTTGCAGCAATTGCTTGATGCACCGCTCGAATCGGTGACAGATTCGGCCCGCAACTTGGGCATTGTCGTCGGGATAAGCGGTCAAGAAGCTCTCCGCATTATGGCGAAAGTCGCTCCTTAACTTAATACCCATTGTTACTCACTTCTTAACAAGCGATTAATTAGCGAACAATTGTCGTAAATTGTCGGAGTATGGCGCTTGGATGATCCCCTTCTCCGTGATGATTGCGGTTACGAGCTCGTTAGGCGTAATATCGAATGCCGGATTGTAAACCGCAATGCCTTGGGGAGCGGTTCGTTTGCCGAATCCGAAGGATACTTCGTCCGAATGGCGTTCCTCGATCGGGATGTCGGCGCCCGTTGGCGTCGACAAATCGATAGTAGACAGCGGACAAGCCACGTAGAAAGGAATGTTATGCGCTTTGGCCAAGACGGCGACGCTATAGGTTCCGATTTTATTGGCGACGTCTCCATTAGCGGCTACCCGGTCCGTTCCGACGATTACGGCTTGTATCCAGCCTTTGGACATCACGTGGCCAGCCATGTTATCGCAGATCAACGTGACGTCTACGCCGGCTTGCTGAAGCTCGAACGCGGTAAGCCGAGCGCCTTGAAGCACCGGTCTTGTTTCATCCGCGAACACTTTAAGTTGGATGCCCTGCTCCAGAGCCAAGTAGAAAGGAGCGAGCGCCGTTCCGTATTTAGCGGTTGCAAGGCCGCCGGCATTACAGTGGGTCAAGACTCCCATTCCATCCTTGAACAAAGTGAGCGCGTGTTCCCCGATTAAGCGGTTAGTTGCCTCGTCCTCGGCTTGAATGAGCTGTGCTTCCGCCAATAGAGCAGGGTTGGCTTCTTCCGGAGCTTTGGCGGATTGCACCAAATCTTGCGCATAGGCTTTCATACGGTCAAGCGCCCAGAACAAATTCACGGCGGTCGGCCTGGAGGTCGCCAAATACTCGGCATGGCGATTAACCTCGGCCAGCCACGCTTCGCTCGTGCCGGAGAAGCCCATGACGCCTAGCACAACGCCGTATGCAGCGGCAATCCCGATTGCCGGTGCACCGCGAACTTTGAGCTCTCGAATAGCTTCCCAGACGTCTTGCGGCGTCGTTAAGCGTAAATATACGGTTTCTTCAGGCAATAGTCTTTGATCCAATAAGGATAACGCGTCGTTCTCCCAACGTAACGATTGCAATACTTTGGAAGACGGTTGATCTTGCTGTTGATTGTTGCTCATGAATACGTACTCCTCTCGGCCCGCACTATGACGAACCCGATGTCCTTATGCTTGGGAAGCTTTATCGACGATAGCGATCAGTTCCTCAATAGATGTTAATTGACGATTGCGTTTAATCAAGTTCTTCCCGATCGTTAGCGCTAATCTTTGCGCTTTTGCGCGGACGTCCGGATCGGGGATACGGTCGATGTCTGAGACGTGGGCCAAACCTACGATGCGTCGTACCATTTTGGCACCCGTGAATCCCGCTGTATCTTGGAATAAGCTCCGCAGGTACCAATCCTGATAGCCGGCTGTTTTCGCGATCCGGTCCTGTCCATGCTCATCCCATAAAGCGCGGAATTCGCGTTCGAAGCCAGTCCAGATGTCGCGAATGGTGTTAATGAGATATTGCCGGCGTTCTTGACGCGAAGCTTCATTAGAAGACCAATGCTCCTGGGAAGCGTAGTGAAGCAGCAGGTTAGCAAGAACCGCGCCGACATCGAACCCGATCGGTCCGAAGTATGCGAACTCAGGATCGATGACTTTAGTCGATTCCGGAGTAATGAAGATGCTTCCGGTATGAAGATCGCCATGAAGAAGCGCTTGGGCATGCGTAAGAAACTTTTCTCTCAGAATCGCGACTTCCAGATGAAGCTCCGTGTCAGCCCATAACTGCTTGGCATCGTCTTGCAAATGCGGGTCGAAGCTGTTTGTATCCGCGTCCGTGTAAGGATGATCGAAGATCAGGTCCTCCGTAATTTTGCAGAGGTCAGGATTGGCGAAGGAACGGGCAAGAACCTTCTTCTCCTGTTGGTTCATACCGAGATCCGAAGTGAAGAATAACGTCCTGGCGAGAAACTGGGCAATATCGTTAGCGAACCGGGGATATACGCCGCCGTCGATCAAGCCTTGGCGCATGATCACATGGCTGCTCAGGTCTTCCATAATGGTAAGGGCCAGTTCGTTGTCCGTGTGATAGACTTTCGGGACGAGCCCTGGCGCAAATCGTTCCTCAATGATCAAAGCTTCGCTTTCGATCCGCGCCCGATCCAGCGATAGAGGCCACGATTCGCCGACGACTTTGGCATAAGGGAGTGCTTGCTTGACGATCAAGCTGCTACCGGATGTCGGTTGGCTCACATGAAAGACGAGATTCAAATTGCCGTCGCCGATCTCGCGACATACGAGCGCGCCTTCGGCGCTAAAAATACCAGGAATCGTACGAGCGATCTGAATGGCTTCTTCCTCGTTTAATGGATGATAATTGCTCATAGACTTTCGCCTCCACAGGGTTATCCGATAGGTGCAGTTGTATTATTCATCAAATGATCTAGATGTAAGTATAAAGCACTTTCCCGTTCGTTTAAAGTAGGGGCTCCGTCCGTTTAAGCAGGGGGATTAGTGAAAGGTTGAAGGGGGCTTTCCAAAGGCAGAATCATTCGTCTTGGAGGCTCGACAAGTAAAGTGCCCCCTCTCGCCGACAATGATCTCATAGCGATCGATTGCAAAGCGATTGGGGGCATGGGAAAGAGGAAAAACTCTATTAGAATAGACTACACGTGCGTAACCGTTCTTAAAGACGATTCGCGAACGACGAGCCGATGCGGGATAATCTGCCGAGTCGTAATCTCGACTTGCTGGATCATGCGCAGTACCATCTGCGATGCGGTATATCCGAGCTGATAAGTACCGACGTCCACGCTAGTGATCGGCGGCATCGTCAATTCCGATAAAGCGATATTATTGAAGCTTACGATGGCAACGTCTTGAGGAATCCGGTACCCGAGCTCAGCCAATCCTTTTAGAACGCCGAAAGCCACGACATCGTCGATCACAACTAGCGCGGTTGGCGGTTCGGGCTGCGACATGATCGATGCCATGGCGCGATATCCACTTTCGAGCAGAAACTCGCCTTCAACGATCCAGCTTTGTTTGACCGGTAATCCGGCATCCACGAGTGCTTTGGAATATCCGGCCATCCGGTCTTGCGTCATCGCGAGCTTGGTTGGACCGCTGACGAAGCCGATCCGCTTCTGGCCTTGTGCGATAAGATGATTCGTTGCATCGTAAGCAGCTTGTACGTTATCGTTATCAACCGAGGGAACGTCTTCATAATCCAAGCTGCGCCCGATGAGAGCGAAAGGAACCTTTTCCTTGCGCAAGAAGCTAATGATAGGATCGGAGGAACGGGAGTAGAGTAGCAACAATCCATCTACCCGGCCTCCCCGAACGAGTCGGGTTACCGTTTCCAATTCCTCTTGCTCGTTGCTTCCGCCCGCCATAAGCAGGTCATATCCCGCGCGAGTAAGCTGGGCGAGAACCCCTCTTATTAATTCATAGAAGAAGAAGTTTAATAGCAGTTCTTCCGCTGGCTTAGGAAGAATGACGGCGATCGTGCGCGTCGTTCGGGAAACAAGGCTTTTCGCCATTAAATTCGGGTGATAGCCAAGTTCCTCCATGATTTCCTTCACTCTTCTGCTAGTTTCTAAGCTAATCCGAGGATGTTCAGCAATGACTCTGGAAACCGTTGAAGGGGATACTCCGGCTTTTTTGGCCACGTCTTTAATTGTAACGCTCATAGTAGGGTATCTTCCTTTTCGAATGGAAATGTTATCTATATTGTATCTTATTTAATTCAAATAGTAATGCGGAACATCGTAGACAAGTTGTGCAACTGTTGCACACTGATACGCTTACATTGTGCCATACAAGGCATTAAGTAACAAGAGACGTAATTGTTTGAATAGGAGAGTAAATGAAAGAAAATGATGCATTACATTGACTTTTTGGCGGAATTAACTATGTGCAAACGATTTACTTTTTTGCATTTTCGTTTATGATAAAACTATCTCCAAAAGCGCTTTCATCATCCCAAAACCGTTGATTTAGCACAAATTATCGGCTTTTATCGAACTTTACGCAAACTTGTACAAACGTTTGCGCAGATGTCGAAGCCGATAATGAAACAATTAATTCAATGAGGCGGGTAGTTCTAAAGCGCATAAAACCGATATTCAGAGAGGGGTTCTACAGGTTTATGAACAAATCAAAATGGTTGCTCGTATCACTCGTACTGGTGATGGTATTCGTACTGGCAGCATGCGGTGGTAAAAAAGACAACAACGCATCTTCCTCCCCGAGTGCAAGCGCACCGACTGCAAGCGCTAGCGCTTCCTCTTCCGAAGAAGCATCTGCAGAAGAAGAGTACCTGCCTGAAGAAGGCGCTAAATTGGTCGTCTGGTATTCCGCTTCCGAGAAAGCGCTTGTCGACGAAGCTGCTAAACTTTTCAAAGAGAAATATGGCATCGATATTGAATATCAAGACGTAGGTCCAGATAAATCTATCGAGAAAATGATCACAGACGGTCCTGCTGGAGTGGGCGCTGACGTATTCTTGGCGGTACATGACCGTCTTGGTTCCGCAGTCCAAGCCGGCGTCGTTCTTCCGAACGATCTTCACGCGGAAGAGTCCATCGCGAACAACTCCGAGAAATCGGTAGAAGCTCTGTCGATCGATGGCCAATTGTACGGCTACCCGATGTCCGTTGAGACAACTGCTGTGTTCTACAATAAAGATCTGTTCGCTGATACGAACGGAGAAGCTCCGAAGGACTGGAACGGAGTAATCGAATTCGCTAAAAAGTTCAATGACACGAAAGCTCAAAAATATGCTTACATGTGGGAAGTCGGCAATGGTTACTGGAGCTGGGGCTTCTTCGGCGGATACGGCGGATACGTATTCGGCAAAGACGGCACAGATCCTTCCGATGTCGGTCTGAACAGCCCAGGCAGCGTTGAAGCCGCGAAATTCTTCAGCAGCCTGAAAGAAATTCTTCCGATTAAAGCTGCCGATATTAAAGCCGACATCAAAACAAGCTTGTTCAACGAAGGCAAATTGGCTATGAACGTAAGCGGTCCTTGGCAAGTGGGAGAATTCAAGAAATCCGTTAAAAACCTTGGCGTAATGGAATACCCGATTTTGCCGAACGGCAAACCGATGATGCCATTCTCAGGCGTTAAAGGATTCTTGGTTAACGCAAACACGAAATATCCAATCGCTTCTAAATTGTTCGCTCAACTCGTTTCTTCCGAAGCTCTTCAAGCGAAAAACTTCGAATTGTTCGGAAGCTTGCCTTCCAACAAAAACGTAGCAGCGAGCCCGGCAGTAAGCGGCGATGCGTTCGCAAGCGTGTTCCTGAAACAGTTCGACAACTCTACTCCAATGCCTAAGATCGCTGAAATGGCTGGATTCTGGGGAACTCACGAAGCTGCGCTTTCTTCCCTCTGGAACGATGGTGCAGATGCTCAAAAGACAATGGACGATTGGGCTAAAAAAGTAAAAGACAGTAACTCGGCTGCGAAGTAATCCATCAAAATGGCTAAATAAATACCATTCACCCGCCGTTCAACGGCGGGTGTAATGGGTTCAGAAAGGAGATGGCTCAGCTTGAAGCGAAATTCAGTAGTTGCCGGTTGGCTTTCGGTATTGTGTGCCGGACTGGGACAATGGTATAACCGGCAATACGCGAAAGGCTTGCTGTTTGTTCTTATTCACGCGACTGGAATTTATTTCATCTCGACGATATTGTTTTCGAAAATTAAAGGGCTCATTACCCTTGGCGAACAAGGTCAGCATCTAGAAAAAGTAGGAAAAATATTCAAGAACGTTCCGGGAGACCACTCCATTTTCATGATGATTCACGGAGTACTTTCCGTCATTCTAGTGGGTCTGTATATCGTGTTCTATATTTTGAATATTCGCGATGCCGTAGCTGTGGGCCGTAAACGGGACAGCGGCAGTGCTGTGAAGGGATTAAACAACGATATTTTCCCTTGGACGCTTCTGGCGCTTCCGATTATCGGAGTGCTGTTCTTCACAATCATGCCTATCGTGTTTACTTCGTTGCTCGCATTTACCAACTACGCTTCGCCCAATCATATACCGCCGAAAAATTTGGTGGACTGGGTCGGGTTTGACACCTTTAACAAACTGTTTAACATGAATGTCTGGGCCGATACCTTTACGGGTGTCCTGACCTGGACGATTATCTGGGCAGTTTTAGCTACCGTTACCTGTTACTTCGGAGGCATTCTGGTTGCATTGCTCATCAATCAACAGGGAATCAAGATGAAGGGCTTCTGGAGAATGCTGTTTATTATTCCATATGCTATTCCTCAATTTGTTTCTTTGCTGATTATGAGAAATATGCTGAATGAGAAATTCGGGCCGATCAACCAATACTTCAGATACTTCGGCTTGGAAGGGTTGCCGTGGCTGAATGATCCGTTTTGGGCCAAAGTATCCGTTATCGTCGTTAATATGTGGATCGGAATACCGGTTTCGATGGTTCTCGTAATGGGAATCTTGACGACGATCCCGAAAGATTTGTACGAGGCTGCGGACGTAGATGGAGCATCCCCATGGATGAAATTCCGCAATATCACGATGCCGTATGTCCTTTTTGCGACAGCGCCGATCTTGATTACGCAGTTCGCGGGCAATATCAACAGCTTTAACGTAATCTTCCTTCTAACTAGCGGTAATCCTGCGACGATGAAATACAACAACGCTGGACAGACCGATCTTCTAGTGACCTGGTTGTATAAGCTGACGCTCGATTTCAACCAGTACAATATCGCTGCCGCCGTGGCGATTCTGCTATTCCTAATCATCGCTGTAATGTCGGTTCTGTTATATAGCAGAACTAGATCGTTCAAGGAGGAGGACATGATCCAATGAAACCGCGTATACTCTTCAGCTACCTATTGTTGATCTTGATAGCGATCGCGTGCGTGTATCCAGCGTTATGGACAATCTTGTCCTCCTTCAGGGAAGGCAACTCCTTGTTCAGCGACACCATTATTCCAACAAAATGGACTTTGGCTCACTATCGGGATCTTTTCGTGGAGAGAGTCGATAGAAAAATTCCTTACGCTACGTGGTATTGGAATACGTTAAAAGTAGCCGTGGCGAGCATGGTGCTTGGAACGCTGATCCAGTTGTTGACGGCTTACGCCTTCTCGCGATTCCGCTTTAAAGGTCGTAAATCCATGCTTATGGTCGTTTTGATCCTCGGCATGTTCCCAGGCTTCTTAAGCCTGATTGCGATTTTTACCATTCTCAATACACTGAATCTTCTTGATTCCTTGTGGGCTCTTATCCTTGTTTATTCTGCCGGGGCAGCTCTTGGGATGTTTGTCGCCAAAGGATTCTTCGACACGATTCCCCGGAGCCTCGAAGAAGCAGCGAGAATCGATGGCGCGAGCCATTCGAGAATATTCGTAAGCATTATATTGCCATTGTCGAGACCGATCATCACTTACATCTCGCTTACGACATTTGCCGGAGCTTGGGTGGACTTTATTTTCGCGAGAGCGATTCTAAGAACGCCGGAAAACTGGACGCTGGCCGTAGGACTATGGAATATTATCGACTCCTACAACAGTACCGAGTTTACCTTGTTCGCTGCGGGCTGCGTTCTTGTAGCGATCCCGATTACGCTTCTCTTTATGTACACGCAACGTTTCTTGGTCGACGGCTTAACGGCAGGAGCATCTAAAGGATGACGAAGACGATCAAGCATTTGCTTGGACTCTTGTTTGCAACGACGTTACTAGCCGGGTGTACTTCCGCTCCCCCCGCGGCGTCGCCGGTGGCGTCACAGGCATTTCAACCTCTCCCCCCGAAGGTAGAAGGGCCGACTAACGTATATTATGAAGTGTTCGTAAGATCCTTCGCGGATTCGAACGGAGATGGTATCGGAGATTTGAACGGGCTGACGGATAAGCTGGACTATCTGGACCAACTAGGGATAGATGGTCTGTGGCTCATGCCGATTCAACCCTCTCCGAGCTATCATGGGTACGATGTGACGGACTACTACGGGATTAATCCCGACTACGGCACGATGGATGATTTCAAACGGCTCATCGCGGAAGCTCACAAGAGAGATATTCGCATCCTTATGGATTTGGTCGTTAATCATACTAGCGTGGAGCACCCGTGGTTCGTAGATTCGGCTAAAGGCAAGGATAGTCCTTATCGAGATTGGTTCACTTGGGTAGACGATGCCGCAAGCGCGACGCCAGCCGATAGCGCGACAGGCAATCCTGCATGGCATGCTGCCGCAAGTGGTTATTATCTAGGCGTGTTCTGGGAAGGAATGCCCGACCTGAACTTCGATAATCCGAAAGTGCGCCAAGAAATGATTGCTATCGGTCAATACTGGCTGAAGGAAGGCGTAGATGGTTTCCGGTTGGATGCGGCTAAACACATTTACGGAGATTTCAGTTCCACGATCGCTACGAAGCCTATTCAAGACAAGAATAAAGCTTGGTGGCAGCAATTCAGGCAAGGATTAAATGCGGTTAACCCGGATGCCTACTTGGTCGGTGAAGTGTACGACAAGACGGCGATCATTGCTCCGTATTTGGACAATGCGTTTAACTCGGCTTTTAATTTTGACCTGGCGGAATCGCTAATTAGCGCGGCAGCTTCGGAAAGTTCATCCAGCATTGGATTTACTTTATCCCGGATCCATGAGTTTTTCTCGAAAACATCCAATGGCAAGTTCGTGGATGCCCCGTTCTTGTCTAACCACGACCAGAACCGCATCATGAGCGCGTTAGGCAATAACGTCGATCATGCGAAGATTGCCGCGTCGCTATTATTGACTTTACCGGGCAATCCGTTCATCTACTATGGTGAAGAACTAGGGATGAGCGGAGTGAAACCCGACGAGAAAATCAGGGAGCCGTTCCCTTGGACACGGGAAGCCGGTTCTCCGGGAGAAACGACTTGGGAAAGTTCGATTTATCGAGAGGCGGAAGTATCCGTCGAGGCGCAAGACGATTCTCCCGTCTCTTTACTGAATCATTATCGAACTTTAATCTCATGGCGTGCCCAGGAGAAGTCGTTAAGAGAAGGCACGATCAGCTCTTACGATACGGATAATTCGTTCGTGACTTCTTATATACGGGCAAGCGGAGATGAGCAGGTATTGGTTGTGCATAACATGTCTAAAGAGCCTCAAAGCTTAACTTTAGAGGTAACCAAATCGCAACCTATCGTGTTCGCGAAATTGGCTCACACGAATAATTCCGGTGCTACGCTAGTAGACCAGAAGCTTGATATTCCGCCGTATTCGACGGTAATATTGAAACCCTAAACAGAGATTTCCCCCCGAACCTGAACCCCCTTCAGGTTCGGGGGGTTCTTTGCGTTTACGCGAACGCCTATCCACTCTCCAACATACAATGAAGCACTTACAAGAAGGACTGGAGAGTGGCTCTGGTGGACATCCATTTAACTTCGCTGCACTGGGTTTATTTAACCTTCATTGCCTTTATATTAGCGCTGCTATTGAAGCGGCGGGATACGACGCTCATCTGCGTTGCCGGTATTTTCACGCTAGGCTTGATCGCAACGGAAAGCTTGAACGGCTCGGTATCCGGAATATTCAACAGCTTCATCTACGCAACCAAAGAATTGCTCGGCACGATCTTCATTATTTCGATTATCGTTGCGATGAGTCGCGTTCTCATTATTACGGGAATAAACGAAACGATGGTTAAACCGCTTACGGGATTTTTGCGGACGCCAACGCTTGCCTTCTGGGGAATCGGCATCATTATGCTGGTCACCTCGCTGTTTTTCTGGCCGTCTCCCGGAGTTGCGTTGATTGGCGCCGTTCTTTTGCCTGTGGCTTTACGCGTAGGTTTACCTGCGCTCGGGGCGGCCATTGCCATGAATCTCTTCGGTCATGGAATTGCGTTATCGGGCGATTATATTATTCAAGGAGCGCCTAAGCTGACGGCTGACGCGGCTGGATTGCCGGTCTCTCAAGTGATGGAAGCCAGCGTGCCCCTCGTTATCGTCATGGGATTAGTCACGACGATCGTTGCGTTCTGGATGATGCGTAGAGATATGAAAAACGGAAAATGGAGAAACGGACTGGTTGAAGGAGGACCGGGAACCGGTGTGCCGGGAGTAAGCTCCGCGACGGTGGCTTTGCCGTCTAGGGTCAAGCAAGCGTTGGCCATGCTCATTCCGGTTTTATTCGCGATCGACGTAGCCGCCATGTTCGCGTTCAATCTTCAGGGCGGTGATGCGACGGCGTTGATCGGAGGAACCGCTGTCTTGATTCTAATCGGCGTCACGATGATAGCTCATCGGAATAAGGGATTGGAACAAACGACTTCCTATTTAATAGAAGGTTTTCAATTCGGGTTTCGCGTATTCGGTCCCGTTATCCCGATCGCTGCCTTTTTTTACTTGGGTGATTCGGCTTTTAAGGATTTGTTCGGAGATGGGATGCTGCAAGGCTCGCACGGGATCGTGAACGACCTTGGCGTAGCGCTCGCGAATCACGTGCCGATGAATGGAGCGGTAGCATCCGTTACGCTAACGGCAACAGGCGCGATAACGGGCTTGGATGGTTCAGGCTTCTCCGGTATCTCGCTTGTCGGCTCGATCGCTCACATGTTCTCTACGGCTTTAGGAACGGGAGCGGCTACGTTAACCGCGCTAGGCCAAGTGGCGGCGATCTGGGTCGGAGGAGGCACGTTGATACCGTGGGCGCTCATCCCGGCTGCGGCGATCTGCGGCGTGAGCCCTTTCGAGCTGGCGCGGCGCAATTTTAAGCCGGTATTGATCGGATTGGCCACGACGACGGTTGTAGCGATATTTTTGGTATAAGGCTGAAATGACAAGAAGCTAGCCCCCAATGCCTGAAGATGTGCTTGGGGGCTAGCTTTATTTGCGTTTTGCAGAAAAAACCTGACTACAGGGCCGAGAGTGAGCAGCGCAGTCCAGAAAAACCCGACTACAGAGCCGAAAGTGCCTCACAAACCCACTGCAGTCCGGAAATACCTGACTACAGTACCAAAAGTGCCTCACAAACTCACTGCAGTCCGGTAAAACCCAACTAGAGAGCCGAGAGCACCTCACAAACCCACTGCAGTCCGGTGAAACCCACCTACAGTTTACATTACTGAAGCATTAGAATCGCATATCCGATCGGAGGAAGCGATACTTGCAGCTTGTTCCCGACGGCGCTGGGCTCACCTTCGCCGAAGACGACTTCGTAGGCGGAACCGTTCTCTACAGGGAGTGTAACGGAAGCCTGGACGGTATCTGCGTTCAGGACGATGATGAATTTCTCGCCGTCGGCTTCGCGCGCATAGGCTACCGATTTATCGCCGGATTCCGAGTAAAGCGCTTGGTAAGTTCCATCTCGCAGGGCGCGATGCTCTTTGCGAAGCTTGACGAGCTCCGCGAAAAATCGGAACAATTCCCGGTCCTGCTTCGTCTCGTCCCATTCCATGCATTTACGGCACCCTGGGTCATGCTCACCCGTAAGCCCGATTTCGTCTCCGTAATAAATGCAAGGCGTACCCGTTAGCGTAAAAGGGATCGCGTAGGCTAGCTTCAAACGCTGCTTATCCTCTTGGCAGAGGTTGAGCAGACGCGGAGTATCATGGCTTCCGAGCAAGTTAAAAGCGACTTCGGATGCTTGCTGCGGGTAGGCGGCGTGCAAATAGCCGACCAAATCCGCGAACTGGCGGCCATCGCGAATATCTTTAACCGCATAATCGATAATGGCTTCCGTTAGCGGATAATTCATGACCGCATCGAATTGATCCCCCGAGAGCCAAGGCTGGGAATCGTGCCAAATCTCGCCGAGAATGTAAGCTTCGGGATTCGCGGCTTTGACAACGTCGCGGAACTGTCTCCAGAAACGATGATCCACTTCGTTGGCCACGTCCAAGCGCCAACCGTCAACCCCGATGTCTTCGATCCAGTACCGGGCAACCTCCAGCAAATATTCCTGCACCGCTGCATTTTCCGTATTTAGCTTTGGCATATGCGGCTCGAAGGCGAAAGCATCGTAAGTCGGAACGCGATCCCGAACCTCAAGCGGGAACTCTCTTACGTGGAACCAATCCGCGTAACGAGACTCCGCACCGTTCTCCAGAACGTCGAGGAATGGAGGGAACTTCCCGCCGCTGTGGTTGAATACGGCATCTAACAGGACTTTAATTCCGCGCGCATGACAGGCTTCCACTAATTGTTTCATTTTGTCGTTCGTACCGAAATGCGGGTCGATCTTCATGTAATCCGTCGTATCGTACTTGTGGTTAGTCGTGGCCTCGAACAACGGATTAAAATATATGGCATTAATGCCTAGCTCCGTTAAGTAGTCGAGATGATCGATAATTCCTTGCAAGTCTCCGCCGAAAAAATTGTGAGCGGTCGGTACTCCGCCCCACGGCTCCACATGGCTAGGATCGATCGACGGATCTCCGTTAGCGAATCGCTCGGGGAAGATCTGATAGAAAACGGCTTCTTTGACCCATGCAGGTGGAGTAAACACGTCCGCTGGATTGAGGAACGGAAAATCGAAGTACAAATTTTGGTTTTCCGGCTCGCTCTCTTGGAAGCCTTGCTCGTTCATCCATATCGATTCGTTGCCGGACTGAAACTTAAAGCCGTATTTCAACCTGCGGAATGGAGGTTTGACTTCGGCTTGCCAATAATCGAACAAGTTATCTTGGGAAATGATCTTCATTGCCGTTGTTTGCGAACCAACGACCGACCAACTGTATTTATCTCCGTGGATAAGGGTAATCGTATCGACATCATCCCTTTTGGTGCGAATGCGTACATGAATGGTTTCACGATCGTAGGCATAGGACCAATTGTTCTTAGGACGGTGGTAGACGGCTTCTCTTAACATAAGATGAGCTCCTTCTTCTGAGTGAGTAAGGCACAATTATCCCCAACATAACAAAAAAGGCGCAACCAGGGAACATTCCGCTCCGAGGTTGTGCCTATCGTCGGTTGACTGGGCAACAGGGCCTTTAGATTTAATGGTTTTATTATACGCTATAATGGGGTGAAATGGAATCACGTAAAAAAAATGAACCGAGTAACCTCTACCGACATCTAACTAATAGAAAATAAAGCCTTATTAATATGCAAAAAGATAGGAGGAACTCAAGTGTCGGAACTGGCATGGAAGACAGATGTACAGCTGGCGTGTTCCGGCGATCGGGATGCTTTCGCCAGGCTCATTCGCGAAATGCAGAATGAACTGTACGGAATGGCCCGGACTTTGCTGAGCAAGGATGAAGATTGCGCGGATGCGATCCAGGAGGCGATCTTGAAAGCCTATCGCGGCGTTCCGAAGCTGAGAGAGCCGGCGTATTTTCGGACATGGCTGCTGCGAATTCTCATTCACGAATGCCAACAAATCTATCGCAAGCAGAAAAGGACGACCCCTTCGGATAACCTGCCGGAGAGAGCGGCGCAATCGACGGAGAGCGATCTGGATCTGCGACAAGCCGTCGAACGATTGGAGGAGCCGCTGAGATTACTCGTTAAGCTGCATTATTTCGCGGATTTGCCGTTGTCGCAGATCGCCGACATGATGGAAGTATCCGAAGGGACGCTGAAGTCGAGATTGCATCGGGCAAGACGATATTTGGCCAAATGGCTCAATTTACCTGAGAGAGGGGAAGTCGGATATGAGTTCTAATGAATTGGAGGCACTTCTGCGAAATAGCGGATCGGCGAAGCCTTCGGGAGTGCCAATGACGATAGTGGATACAATTGAAAATACGCTACATAGTTTACCTTCAAGAAGCGAGTTGACAAGGAGGTCGCAAAGAATTCGTAGGCTGGCGATTATGGTCGCATCCATCGCGGTCGTTGGAGGGGCAGTCGCGGGTTATGCTTTATTTTCAAAGGAACAATCTTCGGATTCTTCCGTAATTTCGCAAAAACCGCCGGAAAGCTCGGTCGTGCAACAATCCGAATATATTCGGAATCCCGTAGTGGGTTCGTTACTCGACGATTCGAATATGGATAAGAACGGGCCGGAAGTAACGGACCAAGGAATAACGTTAATGGTGCGCGACGTTATCTATGATGGATCCGAGATAGCGATCCGGTATTCCGTTAAATCGGATAAGGAATTAGATGAATACATGATGGATGCTAAACTGGCTATGGATAGTCACGATATTGGAAAAGTAGGGTATATAACCTCGGACAATTATGATCAATTACAGCATCGTTACGAGAAGTTAGATTCGGATCAATATGAGGGGGCTATTAATACTTGGAAGCTAGCCTACTCGGACTATCGGCCGGAATCTTTTCGCTTAAAATTGGAAGCTACGAGAATCGGCAATCAAGCCGGCAACTGGTCGTTGGACATTCCGGTGTCCAAAACCCCTGATATGACCATCGTGACTTCCGATCTGAAAAAGACGACTGAACAGGGGACTCTTGAAATGAATCGGATCGTACTCTCGGCGGTGTCCACGCAAGTGCACTATCACTTCGAAGCAGGGAGCGTGGACTGGACATCCTGGCTCGGGGTAGAGGTGACGGGCGACAACGGTGTTCAATATGGAAGCCATATCGCGAATAGCGCCAGTTCTTTAGGGGTTATGGATTTAGGTCCGGTCGCTAGCGACGCAAAAGCATTGATTGTTCGCGCCTTCTATGATGATCCTCGAAATAATATGACAATAGAGACTAAGGATCTCTTCCACACTCCGATGATGGAGCAACCGACGGAAGACAAACCGCTGGCGTTGCCGCTCGGGGAAGGGCGAGAAATGTATATTACGGGTATAGAATATTTGGCAGATAAAACGGTCATCCATTCGGAGTCGACATCGATTAGGGGAGGCTATGCTCTTCAAGACGAGAATGGCAAATTGTTTCCGATCCTGTCGTTTGGATCGAACGGCTCGATTGAATTCAAGCCGATTCCCGAAGATGCCAAGCTGACTTTTCTTACCCGGCCGACATATCCGCGAACTTACATTCCCGAGCTTGAGCTGAGAGTGGATCTTCCTCAACTGCTAGTCGGCTCCCCTCAACAGTAACTGTGTTATAATGAAGGAATATTGTTGAGTCAAAGGGGAGCAGCAGAGAATGGACAATCCGATCGCGTTGCGGGAGTGGGCCGTAGCCGTTAAGGCGCTGGAGGAAGGCAAACAAGTCATCGTCCTGCGCAAAGGCGGCATCGCGGAAGAGACCAAGGAATTCAGGCTGGAAAGCCCGCGCTTTTATTTGTTTCCATCGTTCGAGCATCAGAGACCGAACCTAGTCAAGCCGGAAGCTAGCGAGATCGTCGAACTCACGCAAGCCGAGGCGGAGCAACTGACCGATCAAGTGCGTATTTCCTCCTATGCGGAAGTCGTAGAGGATATCGAGATCATGGACTCGGAGACGCTTCAGAGGCTTAACGGATTGCATATTTGGACGGAGGATTACGCGGAGGAGCGTTTGAAGTGGAAAAAAACAAAACCTCTGCACGTCTTAATCCTTAGAGTCTACAAATTGGATATGCCGCAGATTATTCCGATGAGGGAAAGCTACGGCGGCTGCAAATCCTGGCATAAACTTGAAGACATATCAGAAGCGCCGAAAATTCCCGTACTCAATGATAGAGACTTCGAGCTACAGGCAGAAGCGGTACGTAAACGAATAATCGGATAGTCGAAATGACCCTTCCGGACCTCTCTCACTATGTGGGATGAGGCCCGGTTTGCTTTTTTGCCGTAACTTTCATAAAATTGTTATTGAGAATCAGTGAGAATCAAATTAAAATGATTATAAATAAGGATTTAATACAACTGAGCGTTCAGAAGAGTTTTTTCTTTGAGCTTCAATTGTAAATCCTCATAGAAACTTGGAGGTTACGTATGTCTACTCAATTCGAAATTCAAGGTTTGAAGTCGTCCATAGAGGGCAAAGAGATATTGAAAGGGATCGACCTTAAGATTAAAGGCGGCGAAGTTCATGCGATCATGGGCCCCAACGGTACAGGTAAAAGTACGTTGGCATCCGCGCTCATGGGCCATCCGAAATATGAAGTAACCGACGGTTCCGTCACGCTTAACGGCGAAGACGTGCTAGAAATGGGAGTAGACGAGCGCGCTCGCGCAGGTCTGTTCTTGGCTATGCAATATCCAAGCGAAATTACGGGCGTAACGAACGCGGACTTCTTGCGTAGCGCCATCAACGCGCGTCGCGAAGAAGGCAACGAGATTTCGTTGATCAAATTCGTTCGCCAAATGGAAGGCAAAATGAAAGAACTCGAAATGAACCCTGAGTTCATGCACCGTTACCTGAACGAAGGCTTCTCCGGCGGCGAGAAGAAACGTAACGAAATTTTGCAAATGATGCTGCTTGAGCCTAAGCTCGTCATTTTGGATGAAATCGACTCCGGGTTGGATATCGATGCGCTTCGCATCGTTGCCGAAGGCGTGAACGCTATGCGTTCCGAAGAGCGCGGATTCCTGATCATTACTCACTATCAGCGGTTGCTGAACTATATTACTCCTGATTTCGTTCACGTCATGATGCAAGGTCGCATCGTGAAATCCGGCGGACCTGAACTGGCTCACCGCTTGGAAGCTGAAGGATACGATTGGGTTAAAGAAGAACTGGGCATCGTCGACGAGACCGTCGGCCAAGCTTAAGAGGGGGGAATAGCAATCATGAGTACACCAACCACCTCTTTCGGCAGGGAAGCGGCTGCCGCTCTATCCCGCAGCAAGAACGAGCCAGCTTGGCTCGTCGCCTTGCGCGAGGAAGCCGGACAATTGGCAACGGAGTTGGACTTGCCGAAGCCTGAGAAACTTCCGCTTACCCGTTGGACTTTAGACCAATACGGCACGAATCGCCCCGGACAGAGCGTATCGTCCGTTTCCGATCTGCCAGCCGTAATAACGGCGTTATTGCCAGAAGAGAACAATGGCACGTTAATCGTGCAGCACAACTCATCCGTTGTCTTTACCCAATTGTCGGATGAATTGAAAGCTCAGGGCGTTATCCTGACTAGCATCGAGGATGCAGCGCGGAATCACGAGGAGCTGTTCCGCAAGCATTTTATGACGGCATATACGAAAGATGAGCATAAGCTATCGGCGGTTCACGCGGCGTTATGGAACGGCGGAGTGTTCTTATACGTTCCCCGCAACGTAACGATCGAGGCGCCAATCCAAGCGCTCTTGTTCGCGGACGACGCGGAAGCGACGTTCATGCCTCATATTCTCGTCATCGCGGAAAGCAACAGCCGCGTATCGTTCGTGGAGCAAGTCGCTTCTTCCTTGGGAGAGACTGCTTCTACGCTGCTTCATAACAGCGCGGTAGAAGTATTCGCGAAAGCGGGAGCGGTCGTTCAATACGCAGCCGTTCATCAAATGGATAACAGCGCGATCGACATCGCCTACCGTCGTGCGATACTAGACAACGATGCTCGCATCGAGTGGATTATCGGAGATCTGCATAACGGTAATTCCATTACGGATACGAAATCCGTGCTTAAGGGCAACGGTTCGACGTCCGATTCCAAAATTATTTCCGTCGGAACGGGAAGCCAGCGCATGAGCTTGACGACGCAAGCCGTCCATTTCGGCCGTTCGACGGAGAGCGATATGATTACCCGCGCCGTTATGAAGGAAGAATCAACGGCGATTATTAACGGAATAACGAAGATAGAGAAAGGCGCAACGAAGGCGAACGGCCAGCAAACGGAGAAAGTTCTGATGCTGAGTCCGAAAGCGCGCGGAGACGCCAACCCGATTCTATTGATCGATGAAGACGACGTTAAGGCAGGACATGCGGCCAGCGTAGGCCAAGTGAACGCGGATCAAATCTATTACTTGATGTCACGGGGTATCTCTCGCAGCGAAGCGGAACGTCTGATCATTCACGGATTTTTAGATCCGGTCGTGTCCGAAATTCCGCTGAAAGGGCTGCGTGAGCAATTACACCGCATCCTCGAAAGAAAGCTGGGCTAACTATGGATCCCATCGCATTGAAATCGGAATTTCCGATTCTACATCAGGATATTAACGGTCATCCGCTCGTATACCTAGATAACGCGGCTACGACTCAGAAGCCGCGCTCGGTCATCGAAGCGGTTAAACGCTACTACGAGTGGGACAATGCGAATGTGCATCGCGGCGTTCATACGTTAGGGTCGCGGGCAACGGACGCATATGAAGGCGCGCGGGAGAAAGTCGCCCGCTTCCTCAACGCATCTTCCACTCGCGAGATTATATTCACTCGCGGCACGACGACAGCATTAAATATCGTAGCTTCAGGATACGCTCGTCAGACGCTTCGCGAGGGCGATGAAATCGTCATTACTCCGATGGAGCATCATAGCAACTTGATCCCTTGGCAGCAGGCCGCCAAAGCTACGGGCGCTACGTTGAAATACATCCCTTTGCAGAACGATGGGACAATAACGCTGGAGGACGTGGAAGCAACGGTGACGGAGCGAACGAAAATCGTAGCCATCACTTATGTATCCAACGTGCTTGGCACCATCAATCCGATTGCTCAAATCACCGAGATCGCCCATCGTAAAGGTGCGGTTATCGTCGTAGACGGAGCGCAAAGCACACCTCATCTTAAAGTGGATGTACAGGCGCTCGATGTCGATTTCTACGCATTCTCAGGCCATAAAATGTGCGCGCCGACGGGAATTGGGGCACTATACGGCAAAGCGAAGCTGCTTGAGCGTATGGAACCGGTCGAATTCGGTGGAGAAATGATTGATTTCGTGGAGCTGCACGATTCGACTTGGAAGGAGCTGCCTTGGAAGTTCGAAGGCGGTACGCCGATTATAGCTGGCGCAGTCGGGCTAGGCGCGGCGATCGACTTCCTCGAGCAAGTAGGGCTTCACAATATCGACCAGCATGAGAAGAAGCTAACGCGGTATGCTATGGAGAGACTTTCCGCAATCGAAGGATTGACGATCTACGGGCCACGCGAAGAACGTGCAGGACTCGTGACCTTCAATCTAGGGGACGTTCATCCGCATGACGTCGCGACCGTGCTCGATACGGATGGCATTGCCGTTCGTGCGGGACATCACTGCTGCCAACCGCTCATGAGATGGCTGAAAGTCAGCGCAACGGCGAGAGCTAGCTTTTATCTATATAACACCGAGCAAGATATCGACCGGCTGGCCGAGTCCTTGGTTAAAACAAAGGAGTTTTTCGGTTATGAGTCAATTAGATGATTTGTACCGCCGCGTCATTATGGATCATTATAAAACGCCGCGTAACCGCGGCGAGCTAGAAGAAGGTTCCGTTACGGTTAACTTGAACAATCCGACTTGCGGCGATCGGATTTCCCTGCAGCTTCAGCTTGAGAACGGGATCGTTCGCAACGTCAAATTCACGGGCGAGGGCTGTTCGATCAGCATGTCTTCGGCTTCGATGATGACGGAGGCGGTAATGGGCAAAACAAGCGAGGAAGCACTAAAGCTTGCGGATAAGTTCTCCGCGCTCATGAAGGGCGAGCCTGTCGAGTTCGAAGATTATGAAGACGTCGAGGCCTTATCCGGCGTTAATAAGTTTCCTGCACGGATTAAATGCGCGACTCTTGCTTGGAATGCGTTGCGCAAAGGCGTAGAGCATGGCGAAGGCAAGCATGAAGGCATTGAAGATTAACAAGGAGGTTGATGATTGTGGCTAAGCAAATGCCCGAAATGGAAGAATACAAATACGGGTTTCGCGATGAGCATAAAGCGATTTTCCAATCCGGTAAAGGCTTGACCGAAGAGATCGTTCGCACGATCTCGGAAATGAAAGGCGAACCGGAATGGATGCTTAAATTCCGCCTGAAGTCGTTGGAGCAATTCCGCAAGATGGAAATGCCCAAGTGGGGCGGCAACATGGACGATCTGGATTTCGAAGACATCCAGTACTACGTTAAGCCTTCCGAGAAACAAGGGAAAACGTGGGAAGAGGTTCCTGAAGAAATCAAAGCGACTTTCGATAAGCTAGGCATCCCCGAAGCGGAACAAAAGTTCCTCGCCGGCGTATCGGCTCAATATGAGTCCGAGGTTGTCTACCACAGCATGCAAGAGGATCTGGAGAAGCAGGGCGTAATCTTCATGGATACCGATACGGCGATCCGTGAACATCCAGAAATTTTCAAAGAATACTTCGGTACGGTCATTCCGCCTGCCGATAACAAATTCGCGGCGCTCAATAGCGCGGTATGGTCTGGCGGCAGCTTCATCTATGTGCCTAAAGGCGTACAATGTACGGTACCACTTCAAGCCTACTTCCGTATTAACTCCGAGAACATGGGCCAATTCGAGCGTACGCTTATTATCGCCGACGAAGGCAGCTCCGTTCACTATGTCGAGGGCTGTACGGCTCCGGTATATAGCACGAACTCGCTTCACAGCGCCGTTGTCGAAATCATCGTGAAGAAGGACGCTCGCGTTCGCTACACGACGATCCAGAACTGGGCGCCTAACATCTACAACCTCGTTACGAAACGTGCGGTTGCGGAAGAGAACGCGACGATGGAATGGGTCGACGGCAACATCGGCTCCAAGCTGACGATGAAATATCCTGCGGTTATTCTGAAAGGCCGCGGAGCGAAAGGCATGGTTCTTTCCATCGCGGTTGCGGGCAAAGGCCAACACCAAGACGCGGGAGCTAAGATGGTTCACTTGGCGCCGGACACGAGCTCGACGATCGTTTCCAAATCGATCTCTAAACACGGCGGTAAAGTAACGTATCGCGGACTTGCTTCTTTCGGCCGCAATGCCGAGGGCGCTAAAGCGAACATCAAGTGCGATACGCTTATCCTCGACGATCAATCGACGAGCGATACGATTCCTTACAACGAGATCATGAACGACAATATTACGCTTGAGCACGAAGCGACCGTTTCCAAAGTATCGGAAGATCAATTGTTCTATCTGATGAGCCGCGGATTAACGGATGCAGAAGCCACTCAAATGATCGTCATGGGCTTCATCGAGCCGTTCACCAAAGAATTGCCGATGGAATACGCGGTCGAGATGAACCGTCTCATCAAGTTCGAGATGGAAGGCTCTATCGGTTAAACGTATTTGCTTCAACGAACAATAAAGGTAACCCCGCTTGGCCATAGGCTGAGCGGGGTTATTCTTTGTAGCTATTCCGTTAGCCCTATTTCTCCCTCGTTGCATAAGGCTCCGACATAAACCATGCGATATGCGTACATCTTTGGCATACGAGTATGGTTGCGTTTCTATTAGCCCAATCAAGTCCGAAAAAGGTAGCTCCTCTTGAGTTCAGCTGTCGTTGGTCTTTATCAAAAGTGTCATTGCCGCAGCATGGGCATACGATCGAAGCGCCGCCAGCATTAAATCTCATCGTCAACCTCTCCTTTATCTAATATAAAGTACTGTACGAATAAATGTCTGGAAAGTTCCGGTCCTCTATACGTCATAATCAAAAATAGAAAATGTTAGTAACACGAGCATAAACGGGAAGCCTTAACATCATCCTATAGGGGAATGACTACCTATTTCGGAAGGCGGATTAAACCCAATGAAGCTCATGAAAGTAATTTCTTTAGCGATCGTCCTATTCGCGCTGGCCGGTTGCGTCCATAATCCCGGAGATACGATGGAACTGAAGCGGCATTCCAGACCGGTAAAGGTTCAGTCAAATGGACAATCTCCGGCCGATCTAACGGAAGGTCGGCATATCGTGCCGATCCACAAGCTCCAGAATTCCGCCTATGTATCATTAGACGACATTACTAAAGCGACGGGTTATCATGGAGCATGGCTGAAGGACGGAACTTATGGAATGGGAGAATATGACGCGACATGGATATTCCGAACAGGGGAAAGCACAGTAACGGTCGCAAGTAACAAAGTCACCATGCCGTCATCGGCAATCAAAGACAATAATCACCTTTACATTCCCGTATCAGGCATGCAGAAGCTATTCGGAGACGTTACGGTGTTCAAGATCGAAACGGACGATGTCGCTTTTTTCCCGAAACCGTCTCCGGACGAAACGGGAGTCACCGGCAGCCAATTAAATTTTGCGGATGCGCATCCTATGAAACCCGCCGCAGCAGCAGAGAAAATGAATACAAATTCGCCTTTGATCGCGTTCGCCAAAAAATTTCTCGGGATCAAATACGAATTCGGAACCGGGCTCTATAAACAAACCGGAACCTTCGACTGTTCTTCGTTCACCCAATACGTGTTCAAACAATTCAATATCGATTTACCCCGCTTAGCTAGGACGCAAGCGGAGAGAGGGAAGTACATCGCAAGGGACAACCTCGAAGCCGGGGATTTGCTTTTTTTCTATGTACCGGGGCGTTTTAAGAGTAATGAAACGGTTGGGCATGTAGGTATCTATATGGGGGATGGAAATATGATACATGCGAGTCCGAAGCCCAAAGACGGGGTCCAGATTACTCCGATCAATAAGGCTTATTGGAAAAAAACGTTTATGTATGCTAAGCGTTATATGTGACGTTCACATCCCCGCTCATCAAAAAAGGCAATTCCCTTGAGCTAGCAAGGGAATTGCCTTCTGCCTGTTAGGTATTTACATGTACGATCTCGTATTCCCGGTTTACGGACAAATCGAGAAATTGATCCCCGACTTGGACGAGCGGTCGGAAAAAATCGGTGGGGTGAGTCATGACGATGGTACCGACCTCTCCTGTCGACAATTCTACCCGTTTGCCTATGAAATTCGGGACCATATGACGGATGAAGGTGTATGTGATATCGGGATCCAACTCTTGGAAGCTTAATTCATGCATTTCTCTTAGCACATGCAGTAGGTCTCTTTTCTCGCGGTAAACCCGAGAGGAGATCATAGCGCTATAGACGTCAGCAACGGCGACGACTTTGGCCATAGGATGGATTTTGTCACCGGTTAAGCCTAGCGGATAACCTTTGCCATCCATTCGTTCATGATGCTGCAAGGCAGCAAGGGCGATTGCGGGATCCTCGAAGGAGTTTTTCAAGATCTCATATCCGTACTGAGGATGGTTTTTGATCTCTTGATATTCTTCATCGGTAAGCTTTGATGGTTTATTTAAGATCGCTTCCGCGATCTTGCATTTGCCGATATCGTGCAGGAATCCCGCTTTGCCTGCCCGTACGGTCGCTTCCTCGTCCCAGTTAAGCCATCGGGCTATGTAGTAGCAAAGCATGCCGACCTGCACGGAGTGCTGGTATGTGTAGTCATCCTGGCTGTTAAGCATAAGCAACAAGGAGACGACGTCGCGTTCCGCACGGAAATTCTCGACGAGGGGTTGGAAGCTTTCCTTCACATCATCCTCGTAGATGCGGCCATCCGCTAAAGCCCGCTCGAACAATTGCTCTGCACCGGCTACCGCGTCGTGGTAGAGCGGACGAAGCAAGGGGTTATAGGGAGGCGGCTGCGACACGACTTCCGCTTGGGGTGGAGCAATGCCTGCTCGCCGCTCGATTTCGATATAATCAATCTGATGTTGATACATACGAGATAATTCCTTCTCGTTGAGCACTGTTCCTTTGGAAAGTACGAGTAATCCAAAGGAGTTGAATATATCCTCGGAAAGTTGGTCCCCTGATCGTACATCCGTAATATGGACTCTCATATGTCACCTCTACAGAATTTTCGAGTTAATGTGAGCGCTTTCGATGAAATTCTTCCCAATTCCTATGCTACCAAGTTAAGCGTTTACTTGCAATATATAGTTCTTAAGAATTACATAATTACATCCAAAGAACGTTTTATTTTTGAATAGCGAGGTTATTGTCCGGTTTATTCTCCCATTAACTCTGCGTAGGTTCGTCTAGCTAGTAGCGGATCGTCCGTGCCCATGACGAGCGCGCGACCATCGGCGAACAGAAGGAACGTCATTCCGCCTGGCAAATGCAATCTTAACGAATAAGGATTCATTTCCGTACGACCGACTTTGCCGAATCTCGGCTCGATGGATGCGAGGTCAAGGGTTAAAGGCGTGGCCGGACATACTTGAACCGTGTTCCTACCGCATAAGGATGCCGTCATCGCCTCATTAGGACAATCTCCATCAAGCACAATAAACTGCCGATCCCCGCAAACGGGACAGTCAGTTTTTCGGGCGCTTTTGACTGAGAAGGATTGCCATTGATGCTGCCAAAGATCGATTTGCATAAGGGAACCATGAAGCGCTTCGACCTGACCCGTCAGTATCTTGATCGCTTCCATGGTTTGAATGGAAGCGATCGTATCTACGATCGGAGAGAGCACTCCAGCCGTCTCGCAAGTGTCCAGCGTTCCTCCCGGAGGAGGCTCGGGGAACAAGCAACGCAGGCAGGGGGTTGAGCCGGGAACGACGGTTAGGGACATCCCGGATGCGCCCACCGCTCCGCCGTATATCCAGGGTACGTGATGTTTAATGCTGAACTCGTTAATCAAATAGCGGACGCTGAAATTGTCCGTTCCGTCCATCACGATGTCAGCTTCGACGAGAAGCGACTCCGCATTGTAGGAGGAGAGGTCCGCAACGCGAGGGAGTACGGTTATGTCGCTATTTATCGCCGACAGCCTAGAAGCGGCTGCAACAGCTTTCGGGGTACCCCTAGCGGCGTCTGTTTCATCGTAGAGCAGTTGCCGTTGCAAATTGCTCCGGTCCACGATATCCCTATCGATCAGTGTCAGCTTTCCAACGCCCGCCCGTGCAAGATGATTGGCGATGACACAACCTAAAGCTCCCACGCCGACGATTACAGCATGTGCGTTAAGCAAGCGGATTTGTCCTTGCTCTCCGATAGCCGAATAGCGCACTTGCCTGGCATATCGCGGGTCAATGCCCGTGATCGTCATCTTAAGTCATCTCCTGGTTGTTCAAGCTCGCCAATCGGATTCCAAGGTCCTAGCTGATGCCCTTTCCACTCAGTTCCGTCTTCGAATATTTCTTTTTTCCATATCGGGACTATCTGTTTTAACCGTTCAATCGCATAGCGGCTCGCTTCATAAGATGCGGCGCGATGCGAGGAGGAGACGGCAATGACGACGCTGATCTGTCCGATGCCGACCGTTCCTATCCGGTGCGATATCGCGCAAAGCGTCCCGGGCCATCGATCGGAAATTTCCGCGCCGATCTGGGACAAGGCCGATTCCGCCATCGGAATGTACGCTTCATATTCCAAGGTCACGGTTCTCTGTCCTGCGGTCCACTCTCGCGTAGTCCCTGCGAATGCGATAGCGGCTCCATGATCGGGATGATACACCTTCGCTATAATGCTATTTACATCTATGGGATGATCGGTAATTTCGTATCGACGGGGTTGTTCTAGAACGGCTCCTGTGTTGCCGCTTTCATCCGAACCTCCCGAGACGGGGGGCAGTAAAGCAAGCTCATCGGAATGACTAACGAGCGTATCGTCACCTGCATAGGATTGATTGCACGCCAAGAAACATACGGATAGAAGATCAGCATGTTCAGGGTATTGTTCAGAAAGCCGTTGCTTGATCTGATTTGCCGTTAGCCGGGAGTCTTCCCACGATTGTTGAATGGTACGCGTTCCTAGCCGTTCAGCGAGTCCTGCGAATAACGAGATTGTCCAAGGTTTTGTCATATGTATTTACAACTTCCTCTCGTGAAACGTTAAACAAACCCTTCATCAAGCATACCATATCGCCCTCGGAAATGTTATGCTAGAAGGACACTATAAACGGCACCGAAGGAGACGTCGAGATGCCCGATTTGATAGATCGTTTCCAAAGAAAACATACCTATTTACGCATCTCGGTAACGGACAGATGTAACTTGCGCTGCCTTTATTGCATGCCTGAGGAAGGCATGGTTTTCATGGAGCAACACAAACTGCTATCTTACTCACAGATTATCGAGGTCGCCGCAACCGCCGCCAAGTTCGGTATTCGTAAATTCAGGATTACCGGCGGAGAGCCGCTCGTTAGGCCCGGACTCGAGGAACTGATCGCGGGACTATCGGCTTTGTCAGGTGTGGAGGACATATCGCTGACGACGAACGGATTGTTATTGGCTTCGCAAGCCGAGAAGCTTAAGCAAGCGGGGCTTAAGCGCGTAAATATTAGCTTGGATACGATGGACGCGGCTCGGTTCCAATTTATCGCTAGACGTGGAAATCTGGATAAAGTGTGGGAAGGCATTGAAGCTGCTGTTCAAGCGGGTCTCCATCCGATTAAGCTTAACTGCGTACTGCTTAAAGGGGTCAATGAAGATGAAATCGGCAGGTTTCTGAAGCTCTCGATGGAGCAGCCCTTGCATATCCGTTTCATTGAATATATGCCGATCGGACATGACGATGATGGCTGGAGGAAACACTACCTGCCCCTTTCTAGAGTGCTTGAAGAGGCGGCGAAGCTCGGGTTCCCGCTTGAACAAGAAGAAGGTCCGGTCGGCAGCGGACCGTCCGAAAATTGGCGGATCGCCGGTGGGAAAGGTTCCTTCGGGCTTATTCATCCGATCAGCGAGCATTTCTGCAAAAGCTGCAACCGGTTGAGATTAACTGCGGACGGTCATATTAAACCTTGTCTCTACTGGGTTGATGAGTTAAACGTAAAGCCGGCTCTAGGATCTTCGGAAGCGATGGAGCAGATATTCCAGAAGGCGATGGAGATTAAGCCGGAGAATCACGAGATGGCCGCACTGCTGGCAGGAGACAAACAAAGCCATGTGCCGACGGAGCGGCGGATGTCGCAAATCGGCGGATAGGAGAGAGACACTTGTCCGTAATCGTAATATTGCCGAATGAAGAGAAATCCACAACGACGCCGGAAGCGATGGCGGCACTGTCGAATGAAAGATTTCCGGTCAGCACACGAGTTCCGGATCTGATGATTAAAGGGCTGATATCCCGATGAACGACGCCGCGAACGTAACGCTGACCCTGTTGCACACGAACGATTTGCATAGCCATTTCGAACAAACTTCCCGAATTGCGGGCTATTTCGCGCAAGTCAGAAGCCAAGTAGACCCGGAAAAGCTGATAACCGTCGATTGCGGCGATTTTATTGACCGCGCGATGATGGAGACCGAGGGGACGAAAGGGGCCTTGAATCGCGCGATAATCGAGTACATAGGCTACGATGCGGTTACGCTCGGAAATAACGAAGGACTAAGCTATACCTCTTGGGAATTGGATGAACTTTTCCATGGGATGCCTATTCCGTTCGTTTGCGCGAATATGATGCTCAAGGATACCGGGCAATGTCCCTCTTGGATGGTACCGACTCTTAGGCTGGAGAAGTCAGGCGTGCGAATCGGGCTGATCGGTTTGACCGCTCCGTACAACGATTATTACGAGTTGCTAGGCTGGAATGCGGCAGACCCGTTGACTATCTTAGAAGCGGAAGTCAACCTTATGCGAAGCGAAGTCGACGTTCTGATCCTATTGTCGCACCTTGGTTTGCGCCAAGATGAGAACATTGCCGCTTCCATAGAGGGCATCGACATCATTTTGGGGGGACATACTCACCATTTGCTCGAGGTTCCCATGCAAGTGGGACGAACGGCCATTTGCGCGGCGGGGAAATTCGGCGAATATGTCGGACATTTACAGTTGGAGCTTAACTCGGATCGCAAATTGATCGGGATATCAGGCGGGAGCCTGTCAACGGCCTCGTTACCTCGCTTACCGGAAATGGATGAGCTAATTGGTCGGTACCGAGTACAGGCAAAACGTAACTTAAACCGTCTAATTGCGAATTTGGCTGAACCGATCGAATTGCGGTATAATCAAGAATCTCCATTGCCGACATTGCTTGCTTGCGCGATTCGTCAGCTAACAACGGCCGAGATAGGGCTAGTGAATGCGGGGCAATTTCTGGAGCAATTACCGTCCGGCCCAGTGACCGAGGAGTTGATCCATGCGATTTGCCCATCACCGATTAATGCCTGCAACGTTAAGCTGTCGGGAAGCTCGATCGTCAGATCGTTGGAGGAGAGCTTGCTTCCGGAGTTCCAAGAGCTCGCGTTTCGAGGTTTCGGTTTTCGGGGGAAGGTATTGGGCATGTTGTGCGTCGACGGGCTTGAGATTATGGCGGACCTTGATCAAGAGCCTTACCATCGAATTTTGGACATCAAGGTCAATGGCGTTCCGTTGGATGAGAAACGTCAATATTCCGTAGGAACGTTGGATATGTTTACGTTTGGCGTCGGTTATATCGGGCTGAAGGAAGGACATGACGTTCGCTACTATTTACCGGAATTTATCCGGGATGTCATGGCTACGGCATTGAACGATCAAGCGCTGATTAAATCTTGCAGAACGCCGCGATGGCGGTTTGCGGATCAGCAATAAACACTATTTCATTAAAGGTCAGGAGTGAAGGGCTGCCATGCTTCATTGGTTCGATTCCATTATTCTAGGGATTGTTGAAGGATTAACAGAGTTTTTGCCCGTTTCGTCTACAGGACATATGATCCTAACGAACAAGTTATTGGGTTATGAGGAGACGCCGGAGCAGCTCAAGACGTTCGAGATCGTGATTCAGTTCGCCGCGATTCTAGCAATCGCCCTAGTGTATCGTCAGAAAATTTTGCAAGTGTTCGGATTAGGGAAGAAAGAAAGCGTTCAAGGCCTTTCCGTCGATTCGTTTCCGAAGCGTCGATTGAATCTTATCCACGTCGCGCTTGGAATCGTTCCCCCGCTGGGGATCGCTTATCTTTTTCGCGATTACATTAAGGAAATCGGATTTCATACCGCCCCCGTCCTCTGGGCACTCGTTGTCGGCGGGATTTACATGTGGATAACGGAAGCGTTATACGATTCGAAAAAAATAAAACGTACGGCAGAGACGATGGACGACATTTCGTACAAGCAGGCGTTGCTGATCGGAGTTCTGCAGTGCGTATCCGCCGTCTGGCCCGGATTCTCGAGATCCGGCTCTACCATTGCCGCGGGGATGTTGGGCGGGGTAAGTTACCGTGCATCCGCTGATTTCTCGTTTTTCATCGCGATCCCGATTATGACTGTGGCAACGGGATATGAAGTATTAAGCAATTTGGATAACTTTCGTTCGGGCGCGATCGATCTTGGATTTTTGTTGACTGGTTTTATCGTTTCCTTCCTCGTAGCGTGGATTGTCGTCATAGCTTTCTTGAAAGCTTTGCAGAAGTTTAAGCTCAAATATTTTGCTTGGTATCGTTTTGTTGTCGCTGCCCTATTCTACATTTTCATTATGGGATAAAAGCAGGGAATGGTGTAATTTGTCGATTTATGTGGAAAAAGTGAATATTCTGTGCGACAATCTCTTAAATTAATGAAGTGAGATTCCGATGTTATGAATAAAGGAACAAGGAGTCAAGCTGATTTGAACGACAGGAGGAGGGAAATGACGAAATGCGCATGATGCCGATTTCTTTAAGTCGGCCGGGCATGAAACTGGCCAAAAAAATATACTCTGATGATGGCATCGTGCTTTTGGCTGAAGGAGTTGAGCTGACTGCGTCGCTAATCCGCCGATTAGGAGATTGCGGAATAAGCTTCCTGTACATTCAGGATTCTAGATTAGACGACCTTGTCGTACCGGAGCTGTTGAGCGAAGAAACACAGCGCAATACGGTTCAAGCCATTCGTCATGCGTTCCGTGAATTCGTGGATCATCCTCATCGCAATAAGTCTGGAACGTATCCCTATGTCGGTAGAAATATTCGCCAAGCCATGCAACAAATTATGGACGAGTTGGGCAATAGCAAGGATGCTATGATCATGCTGATGAACTTGCATACGGTAGATCATTATTTGTACATGCATTCGCTGAACGTATGCGTATATTCGACTTTGCTTGGTATAGCAAGTGGTTACGATCATGATCAATTGATGACGCTGGGCCTTGGAGCTATGCTGCACGATATCGGCAAAACCCAAATCTCGATGCAGGTTTTACTGAAGCGGGGAACCTTGTCGGCTTATGAATTCAACGAGATGAAGCGACATACGGAGCGCGGATACTATTTGCTTAAAGATGAGCCGAATATTCCGCTAATAGCGGCTCATTGCGCCTATCAGCATCATGAGAGATTGAACGGCTCCGGCTATCCGCGGGGAATAAAGGGAGACGAAATCCACGAGTATGCGAAATGGATCGGTATTGTGGATTCTTACGATGCCATGACAAGCCACAGGGTCTATAGGAATGCGATGTTACCCCACGAAGCGGTGGAAGCATTGTATGCCGGTAGCGATATTCTTTACGATACGTCGATGTTGCGATTGTTTCGTGACAAGGTTGCCATCTACCCGATAGGCATAACGGTTAAGCTTAATACGGGACAAAGCGCTGTCGTCAGCGATATTAATTCGACCTGCGTTCATCGCCCCGTCGTCCGGGTATTGACCGATGAAGAGGGCAGGGATCTGAAAGTTCCGTTCGATATGGATTTATCGAAACATCTTAACGTTTTGATTACGAAAATCGAGTTAAACTTGGAAGAAAAGAATCCGATACCCGTTTGATACGAGATAGCTGACCCTAATGCAGAGCGACTGCTGCGACGGGTTAGCTTGTTTTATTTTGTTAAAGTTCGATAAGCGAATCTCATTCGGAGTTTGTTTTTATCCCCTCTGACCAGTACAATAAAAGGAACGTAACAAACGACAGGAGTATGGTTTATGCAAGCAATTTCCAAACCGGCTGCAGTGGCCCCTTTCGCGCCGCCATCAAGCTGGAAAGTTCTGAGCCCCTCGTACGATCCTTGGGATCCGATCCGTTCATTGCAAAGGTTCGGACGCCATGAGCTTACGAGCGTTGAATTAACCGTCACCCATTTATGCAATATGAGATGCGAGCATTGCGCTGTCGGAGACAGCCTTACGATGAAGGAAGCGCCGCACATTCCTTTGGAGCTGATCTTCCGAAGATTAGACGAAGTCGAGCATTTAGAGACGATCAGCATGACCGGAGGAGAGCCGACCTTCAGCATGGATACGGTGCGGAACATCCTTCTCCCTATATTGAAATATGCTAGAGAGCGCGGCATAAGGACGCAATTAAACTCTAACGTAACGATGGATTACGAAAGATATGAGCTTATCGCTCCTTTTTTGGATGTCATGCACATATCTTTTAATTATACGGAAGCAGCGGATTTCCATCGGGTTGGATTCGCCCGCACGGGGCGTGACGTCAAGCTAGAGGCAACTGCCAAGATGTATGAACGAATGATCGATAACGCGCAAAAACTAACAAAAGGCGGGTTATTCGTTTCTGCCGAATCCATGATCAACTTTCGGACGTATAACATCATATCGGATATTCATCGGATCATTGTCGAGATGGGATGCCAGCGTCATGAAGTACATCCTATGTATCCTAGTTCCTTCGCATCCGGACTGCCGAGCATCACGCGCGAGCAGATGTTCGAAGCCGTAGAAACGCTATTGAATACCCGTAACCGGGCAGTTTGGATGTTATTCGGTACCTTGCCTTTCTTTGCTTGCAGCGACAATGAGGAGGAGCGACGGTTAATTAGAAGGTTAAGGGAAGAAACTAATGTTACTGTTCGCAATGATCCGGACGGGCGCAATCGGGTAAACGTAAATCTTTTCAGCGGCGACGTATACGTCACGGACTTTGCCTCGATCCCTTCCTTCGGTAATATCCATAATGAAAAACTGGACGACGTGTTCGCCAAATGGCGGGAGCATCCGATGCAGCAAGCGGTGAATTGCCATTGTCCGAGCGTAAGCTGCTGTGGGCCTAATTTGCTCGTATCGGACATGTATTATCGGGACGTCGACTTTACCAAAAGGTTTGTCATCCCCTAAGGCATCGAATCAGGAAAGGCCTGAACAGGGTAAAAGAGGAGGAGCACGATTAATTGGAGCTACAATGGGGTTTAATTTTCTGGAACGTCGTTCTGGTATTGTTCTTAGTGCTTCTTAACGGATTTTTCGTGGCATCTGAATTTGCGCTGGTTAAAGTACGTCAAACCCGGTTAACTCAGCTGAGCAACGAGGGCAATGTTCGTGCCAAATACGCGCTTAAAGTTAACAAGAGATTGGACGCATATTTGTCGGCAACCCAGTTGGGAATTACATTAGCGTCGCTTGGCCTTGGATGGGTGGGAGAACCCGCGATCGCAGACTTGATCATCTCTCCGTTGCTTCATCAATTCGGAGTAACCGACGAAACGGTAATTCACACGATCGCATTCACGGTAGCGTTCTGCGTCATTACTTTCCTACATATCGTACTTGGCGAGTTAGCGCCTAAATCCTTGGCGATCCAGCGTTCCGTCGGCGTTTCGCTGTGGCTTTCTTTTCCTCTTCTTATATTCTACAGGTTGTTCCTGCCGGTCATCTGGTTTTTGAATGGAACCGCCAATCGGTTGCTTAAGCTTGTTGGCGTAGAACCTGCCAGCGAACATGAAGCGGCGCATACGGAAGAAGAAATTCGCATATTGATGGATCAGAGCGCGAAGAGCGGCATTATCGATAAAGACGAAATGACGTTATTCGACAATGTGTTCGAATTCGCGGATCGCGTTGCGCGCGAGGTTATGCTGCCGAGAACAGATATGGATTGCTTATTTGCCAATATGTCCTACGAAGATAATATGAAACAGGTCTACTTGACCAAGCATACGCGTTATCCGGTCGGCTTAGAGGATAAAGATCAAATTCTAGGGTTTGTTCATATAACGGATTTGTTGACTGCCGATCCGGATGAAGAACATGATCTTAAAAATTTCCTCAGACCGATTCTGAGCGTACCGGAATCGATGGAAGTCAGCAAAGTATTAAAGCTGATGCAGCGCAAGAAGTCGCAAGTCGCAATCGTGATCGACGAGTATGGCGGTACGGCCGGCATGCTTACGGCCGAGACGATTCTCGAAGAGATCGTCGGCGAGCTTCATGACGAATTTGACGACGAGCTTCCAATGGTCGTCGTTAAAGGGGAATTAACGTCCGTGGAAGGGCGTATGCTTATTGAAGACGTGAACGATCTGTTCGGCCTTGAGATCGAAGACGAAGAAGTCGATTCCATCGGCGGCTGGCTATTTAATCACCTCGAGGGAAATATTTCTAAAGGCCAGAAAGTTATCCACAAAAATTACGTGTTCGAGATTGCTCAGACCGAACGCTTACGAGTTCAGCGGGTGCATATTTACAAAAATAAAACGGCAGCCGCCGGAGCTCTGGAGCCTGAATCGCAAACGCCGGATCATTCGAAATAACGGGGGATTAAAGGGGTAAGAGGAGATAGGCCATGCCGATTCGAACATTGGTGTTGATGGTTGTTTCACTCGTCTTTCTTTACTTATTATTCACGGTGGGCGCTCCCTTTTTGTTGGCGCTTGTCGCAGCTATTTTTCTAGAACCGTTGACGACGCTGCTCATGAATAAAACCCGAATGAATCGGTTGGCCGCCTCCACGATATCCAGTACATTATTTACGGTCATTTTACTCGGGATGTTAGGACTGATCGGCATGAAGCTGGTCAGCGAGCTCAGGGCTTTCTTCGATAAGCTTCCTGGCATGCTCGAGAACGCAAACGAGTACATACGCGATTTAATAGAACAAGCACAGAGATATACTAGCAATGAAGCGGCTCCGGTTCCGGGGCAGCTAGAGCAATGGGTTACGAATGCCACGGGAGCTTTAACGCAGCTTTCTACTAAAATTTCGAGCGTATTGTTCGGCTTCGCATCGGGAATTCCGGATTTCTTCATCTTCTTCATCGTATTCTTAGTAGCGGTGTATTTGTTCACGTTAAGCTTGCCTGTGATGAAGAGCTCCTTCCTATCTTTATTCGAGGAGAAGTCTAGGCTGCAAGTCGAAGAAGTATTGCAAAGCCTGAGAAATTCGGTATTCGGATTTCTTCGGGCGCAACTGTTGCTTAGCATCATTACGTACATATTATCTTTTGTCGGACTTTTGGTTATCGGTACTGGATATCCATTAGCGATAGCGTTACTGATCGTACTCGTGGATATTTTACCCGTTCTTGGAGTCGGTTCCGCGATCGTTCCTTGGGCGTTATTTCAGTTGGCGACGGGCGACATGTATACCGGAATCGGATTGATTCTACTCTTCCTGATTATCACGGTCGTGCGCCGAATCGTCGAACCGAAAATACTCGGCGACGCGGTAGGCATCGGCGCTTTGTCCGCATTGATAAGCTTGTACGTGGGGTACGAGCTTGTAGGGGTCATCGGCGTATTCTTGGGACCGATCGTCGTTATCGTATTCATGGCGATGCGCAAAGCAGGGCTTTTTGATATTAAAATCAAGTTCCAGTAAACCGGTCGTTTAAGCAGCGTCATACAACAAAAAGGGAGGGCCTCGTCATTGAGGCTCTCCCTTTTTGTTGTAAGGCCATTCCTTCACGTTACATTCGTTCGAGTAACGTCTCCCTCAAGAACGCATATTCTTTGCTCTTGCGTAACGACGCCGTACTTCCGCTCTCATCGAATAAAGGGTTCGCGATATCCGTTCCGATCGTTCCCGGAGCGCCTCGCATCACGATAATTCGCGTGCCTTGGAACAAGGCTTCATCCACGTCGTGGGTAATGAAGAATACGGTGCGGCGGCGGGTATGCCAGATAGATTTAAGCAAGGTTTGCAGCGTTTCCCGGGTGACCGCGTCCAGTGCGCCAAATGGCTCATCCATCAATAGAATGCGGGGCTCCGATGCCAACGTTCGGGCTATCGCGGCCCGTTGCTTCATGCCTCCGGACAGCTGGTAGGGCAAATATTGAGCGTTAGGCGCTAATCCGACTTGAGCGATTATTTCCGAGGCAATATCCTGGCGTTGTCGTTTCGGGATTCGTTTCATTTTCAATCCGAACTCCACGTTGCTCTGCACGCTTAGCCAAGGAAACAAGTTCGCATGTTGGAAAACGACTCCTACTTCGGAGCTGGGAGACACTTTGGATTGTCCAAGTACGTTGATGCTTCCAGCTGTTGGATGCTCGTATCCGGCTAGCAAGCGAAGCAGAGAGGTTTTGCCGCATCCGGACGAGCCTAGCACGGCTACGAATTCATGCTCTCGAATAGCCAAGTCGACCTGCGCGAGAACTTGTTTCTTCCGCTTGCCCGATCCATAGGCCAATGCTAGATTACTAAGCGTGATAAGAGGCTCTCCCTCCGCGAAGGGAGAGCCGTCAGCCGGGCGGTTAGCCGGGAGGGTCAAAGCCATAGCGTTCGCCTCCTATCGTTTCAATGCTTCTTGGCGGATTGCATTCTGGAAGCTTTCTAGTCCGGGAACGGACGGAATCTGTTTCTGATCGGCGAGAAATTGACCCGTTTGAAGCAGGACGTCGGCAAAGCCGCTTTCGGTTTTCTTGCTGCCCAAATATTTGGCATCGCTCTGTTCCTCGGAAGTGAGCCACACGAGCTGCTTCGTCTGGGCTAGGGCGTCGCTCTCATCGGTGCTGAGCACGGGCGCTAAAGCTTTGGCTACTTCTTCCGGCTTGTCGCGATAGAGCTTCACGGCTTCATCGAGCACGGAAACATACTGCTTCACGAATTCAGGATATTCATCTGCGAATGCCGTGCGGACAACGCCTACGTCGGCGGTAATAATGCCTTTGTCCGCAAGCTGCTCGGCAGTTATCAATACAGCGCCGTCATCGGCGATGAGCTTGGCGAGCGTTGGATTCCATACGAATGCCCCGTCGATGTCCTTGCGCTGCCAAGCGGCGAGTATGTCCTGCGGTTGGAGGTCGAGAATGGTCACCGATGCGGCATCTACGCCTTCCGATTTCAAAGCGGACAGCAAGCTGAAGTGGGAAGTAGAGCCGAAGGGTACAGCGACCTTCTTGCCGACTAAATCTTTCACGCTCTTCACGTTAGAGTTATTGCGTACGGCTAACGATTCGGCTTCTCCGATAATGTCATGCAAGAAGTAAACTTGGTAAGGAAGCTTGTTAGCAATGCCGATCGCAACCGGTACCGAGCCGGCTAACCCAAGATCGATTCCGCCGGCGGCAATGGCCGTATTCACGTCGCGCCCGGAGTCGAATGCTTTCCAATTGATCTTCGTGTCCGGAAATTTTTTCTCAGCCAAACCCTGTGTCTTGACTAGCAATTCCGCGTTAGGAATGACTTGGTAACCGATAGTGACTTCCTTAGGCCCGTTTCCTTTGCCGTCCGAGTTACCAGATCCTCCGCATGCGGTTAATAGACTGGATAGAACAAGAATAAGAGCTAGTGTTGCAATAAAGCTTTTTCTCTTAAAAAGGGTAACGTTCATCGTAAACGACCTCATCTCGATTTTGTATTATTCTTTGCCTTTCCAAGGAACGCGGTTGTGTTCCAGCCATCTGATCAACAGATCTATTAGGACGGCGATAAGTCCCATCAATATAATGCCTACGAAAATGATGTCGCTGCGAAGAAATTTACTTGCATCGAGTACCATCCAGCCCATCCCGGACACTGCGGCTACCATCTCGGCAGCGACTAACGTCGTATAGGTCATTCCGATCGAGGTGCGAATACCGGTAAAAAGATCCGGTAAGGTCGAGGGGAAGATGACATGGACGAAGACGTCCCAATCTTTGGCACCGAGAGAGCGAGCCCCGTTAATCCGGTCGCGCGGGACTTTCCCGACGCCTGAGACGACGGATAAGTAGAGAGGAGCGAAAGCAGCAAGCGCCAGCAAGGCTACCTTCGAGGAATCGCCGATCCCGAGCCACAGAACGAGCAGCGTATAATACGCCAAAGGCGGGAGCGGGCGATAGAACTCGATGAAAGGATCGACGAATGCCCGTACCTTCGCGAAATAGCCGCTTAACAGCCCTAAAGGAATTGCGGTCAGCAACGCGATGGCAAAGGCCAGAGCAAGACGTTTCAAGCTCTCGCCGATATGGGTCATCAAGGGGCTGCCCTTGTAACCGTCTCTCATGATTTCAAGAAAAGCGTTCCACACCGCATGCGGAGTCGGAAGAAACAGAGGGCTGACAGAGCCGCTCTCGCTTACGATCCACCAAGTGCCGAAGGCAGCAACTACGGCTATGAACGAGATTCCAAGATTACGGACGTTCATCGGCGATCATTCCTTCCGGTTAGAGGTAGGGAGGCGTTGGAAGCCATCAGCCGGTGAACCCGGAAAATGCTCATAAGCAACGATTTCTCCTGCAGCCGGTTGCTGAGGACGGCTATGGATCGCAGGCTTTGACGAGTCTCTAGGTAATAAAGGGAACAAAAGCTCGGCAACCCGATGTGCTTCCTCTAAATGCGGATATCCGGAAAGAATGAAGGTCTCGATTCCTAGATCGGCGTATTCGCGTATCCTCTCCGCGACTTGTTCAGGGCTGCCGACCAGCGCCGTTCCCGCTCCCCCTCGAGCCAAACCTATTCCCGCCCAAAGATTGGGGCTAATTACGAGCTTGGATCGGTCGCCTCCATGCAAGTCAGCCATACGCCGTTGGCCGTGCGAATCCATCCTCGCGTATACTTTCTGCGCTTTGGCGATCGTATCGTCATCCAAGTAACGAATTAATTCGTTGGCGGCCTTCCATGCCTCTTCCTCCGTTTCTCGTACAATGACATGCAGCCGAATGCCGAAACGCAATTTTTTGCCGCTTGCTTCCGCCAGCTCCCGAACGGCATCGATTTTCTGCTTGACCTGCTCTGGAGGTTCGCCCCAGGTTAAATAGACATCGCAATGCTTGATGGCTACGTCGATTCCCGCAGGGGAAGAGCCCCCGAAAAATAATGGCGGGTGAGGATTCTGGACGGGGGGATAGAAAACTTTGGCACCCGTTACTTTCAGATGCTTGCCTTCGTGGTCAACGGATTGTCCGCTTAACGTATTCCGCCAAATGTGCAGAAACTCATCCGTTACTTCGTAACGATCCCCATGCTCCAGATAGACCCCATCGCCTTCCAATTCTTCAGGGTCACCCCCCGTCACGACATTCACGAGCAGCCTTCCTTCGGAAGCGCGATCGAAAGCCGAAGCCATTCTTGCAGCAAGCGTCGGAGACATTAGGCCCGGCCTGACCGCCACGAGAAATTTTAACTTGCGGGTGAACGGGATGAGCGTCGACGCGACGACCCAAGCATCCTCGCAAGCTCTGCCCGTCGGCAGAAGCACCCCTTCGTAACCGAGCTCATCGGCCGCCGTTGCGATTTGCCTCAGATAGGCGGGCGTTATCGCCCTGGCACCGCGGTTAGTACCGATGTGGCGGCCGTCTCCGTATGTTGGAATAAACCAAAACAGTTCCATGAGGTTTTCCTCTCTTTTCCATATAATGAGCAGCCAGTCTGCAGAAAAAAAAGATTCACCCATAAGCAGCCTAAAGAGGCGGCTTTCGGATGAATCTCCAGTCATCTGGTAGACTCCTTGCAACTTATGTAAAAAATGTTATCAGCAAATTCCGACTATGTCAATCGGAATTTGTTAATAAAATAAAACTGACAGAATGTACAACCATCTAGGCATAGGATATAAGCGGATAGGTTTGTTGACACAGACCAAGGAGGTAAAATCGCATGTATGATGCCCAATGGCGAGACTATAAGCCGTATGTTGGCCCTCATGATCCCTGTCCGCCGATTCGCGTGAAGTGGTTTATTGTTCCACCCAACCAATTCATTAATTTTCAGCCGATGAACTTACCGCAATTTCCTCTGGACGAAGCCTTAAGGCGGGGGACTTTATGGCCTGCGCTCTATAGCCCGTATCCGTCTAGACGAGCAGTAAAAGGAGGCAAAGCAAATGGTTGACCGGTTCGATCGGGATGAACGAAGCGGGCGATTCGATCGTAATGAACGGAATGATCGCAACGAACGTGACGATCGCATCAAGAAACCGGAGCAGAGCTTGCGCGGAGATGAAGATTATTGCAACGACCTTCTGGAGCTTCAAACGGTGGATTTTGCGCTAGTCGAGCTGACTTTGTATTTGGATACCCATCCGACGGATATGCAAGCCGTGCAGCAATTCAACCAGTTGGCCCAAAAGAGGCAACAAATCGCTAACGAGTTCGAGATGAAATTCGGCCCCTTACTGCAGTTCGGACATAGCTTTAGCCGGTTTCCTTGGCAATGGATCGAAAGCCCGTGGCCTTGGCAAGTTTGAGAAAGGGGGAGACGATTTGTGGATCTATGAGAAAAAGCTGCAGTATCCCGTTCGAGTGAGTAAATGCGATCCAAGGATGGCCAGGTATTTGGTCGAGCAATACGGCGGTGCGGATGGCGAGCTATCGGCGGCTTTGCGCTATTTGAATCAACGCTACACCATTCCGGATAAAGTAATCGGTTTGCTAACGGATATTGGAACCGAAGAATTTGCACATTTGGAAATGATTGCCACAATGATCTATAAGCTTACGAAAGACGCCACCCCAGAACAATTGGAAGCGGCCGGTCTAGGCGCAAATTTCGTCAATCATGATGGGGCGATGTTCTATAACAATGCCGCGGGCGTACCATGGACTGCCGCTTACATAGGGACGAAAGGAGACCCTATCGCGGACCTTTACGAAGACATCGCGGCTGAAGAGAAAGCGAGAGCGACATATCAATGGCTGATCGATTTCACGGATGATGTCGATATTCAGGATAGCTTGAAGTTTCTCCGCGAGCGGGAGATCGTACATTCCTTGAGGTTCAAGGAAGCGGTGGAAATTCTTAAGATGGATAGGGAACAAAAGAAGGTATACTGAGTTCAGCAAAGGAAAACTGTATCTTATAGCGAAACGGGAAGGGGTCGCAGGATGACCGGCTCTTTCCCGGTTTTGTTATGTTCATATAAGCGGAGTCGGCATCGCATAAGGAAAATATTGTACATCCTGGTGAATGAATTCGGCTATCCACAAGGAAATTGTAGATTCATGTCGAACTTTATACCTATACAAACAAGATCACTGGGAGATTCAAAGATGCGTACAAGAAAAGGCTTTAGAATCAAATCGATCGTAAATGCGCTAATTCTGCTTACGGTGCTGGCTACGTTGGTCATCAGCGCTTTCATTGCGTATGGCAGCGAGAAACAATCGCTAACCCGAATGACCTTTCAACTCAATAAAGTATATACCGATAAAATCTCGGAAACCGTGAACAACTTGTTTCGGAATATGATGCAAAGTCTCGACGTAACGGGCGAATACCTCGCTTCGGATCTTAAGAGATCCGATTTGCACGAGCAACTCTTGCTCTTCCAGCGAAGCCAGGCGTCTTTTAATTCCGTGTTCATCATTGATAACCAGGGGAGGCTTGTGGAGGGTTCGAACATTAATTCGGGCGATATCGGGAAATTGATTACCACTGAAGGCACGAAACAAGCGCTCTCGGAGAAACGTCCGCTAGTCTCGGAACCCTATATCAGTGCGACGACGAATAAGCTGATCGTCATGGTAAGCCATCCACTCACGAATTCCAAAGGCCAATACGTTGGCTTTATCGGCGGTTCGATCCGGCTACATGAAACGAACATCTTCCAGACTTTACTCGGAAGCGCCCTAGACCAGTCGAATGGCTCGTATGCTTATGTCGTCAGTTCATCCGGTAATCTATTGTACCACCCGGACGACAGCCGAATAGGCGAGAAGGTCGTCGGGAACGAGGTTATCGACGATATTATGGCAGGGAATAGCGGTTCGAAGAGAGTGGTGAATTCGAAAGGGTTAGACTTACTCGCTAGCTACTCGTACATTCAGGAAACAGGATGGGGAATCGTGGCCCAGACTCCGACTGAAGTCGTGTTATCGTCTTCCCGTATGCTCGTAATGAAAATGGTCCTCTATATTTTGCCTGCATTAATGGTGTTCATGGTGTTGATCTACTGGGTCATCGGGAAGATTTCAGATCCTTTGTCTAAATTGTCGGAGTTCGCGTCGAAATTGTCTCCGAATCAAAGCGAAGGGGACGAGCTTCCGCGAATCCATTCTTTGAACTATGAGGCTAACGAGCTCCATAAAGCATTCGGACGAGCGGTCCGCCATTTCCGGTATCAATTCGACAGCTTATCGCTGGAAGCGCAAACCGATCCGCTTACAGGATTGTTTAATAGGCGGACGTTGGACCGTTTCGTTAAAAGCTGGATGCATCAGGAAATCGCGTTCTCCTTAATGGTCATGGATTTGGATAACTTCAAGCAAGTAAACGATACTTACGGCCATGATAAAGGCGATGAGGTTCTCCGATATTTAGCGAGTTCCCTCCCTAGACTACTTGGAAATAATGCGATCTGTTGCCGATTCGGCGGAGAAGAGTTCGTCGTCTTGATTCCGAACGAACAATTCGATGACGCCGAGCTGGCCGCCGAACGGATACGTAAATATATGGCGGAAACAAACAGCCCTACTGGAAAACCGGTAACGATATCGATTGGCGTGACGCATTTTCCAGGGTTCGCTACAGATGCCGAACAGTTATTCCGGCTAGCGGACGGGGCGTTGTACAGGGCGAAGCGATTAGGGCGGAACCGGGTAGAAACCGCGAGCGAAGAGGAGTACGGGGATAAAACGAGCTAGATTCAGAGGATTCTTTTTCAGTCGCGGTGTTTGCCTGTTTTTGTCCCCATGTTACAAGCCCCTACATAAACTGAACTCGGATATGATCCGTAAACTGAGTTCAGGGAGTGTGTAAGGTGCCTCAGCACATTGGAAGCAAATGGAAGAAAACAACCGCGCTGATGAACAGTAAACCGCTAAGGCGGATGATTCCAACAACGGCGAAATTCAGCGTACTTCAACTTAAGAGGATGCTGGAGCAATTCGGTATGGTTTATGTAAAACCGGACGTCGGGAGTCATGGTAACGGTGTGACGAGGGTTGAATATTCGAAGGGGCATTACAGCTTTCAGATTGGCAAACGAATCCATGCATTTCGCTCCTATGATCTCATGGTCGCGGCGCTTCGCAAGCAAATCAAAGGGAAACGCTATTTGGTTCAAAAAGGCATTCATTTGCTCAAGCATCATGGACGAAGATTCGATATACGGATTATGGCGCAAATAAACCTCCGTAAACAATGGGAAACGACAGGAATGATCGGCAGGGTGGCCGCTCCGCGAAAAATCATTACCAATTTTCACGGAGGAGGCACTCTGACGCCCGTGAATCTCTTATTAAGCTATCGGCTAAGCCGCAGCGATTATTATCGGAAAATTCGCGAGTTCGAGAAAATGGGCGTTCAGGCTGGACGGACCATACGCAAGCGTTTTCCCGGAGTCTGCGAAATCGGCTTGGATATCGGAATGGACAGCACCTATACACCATGGATCATCGAGGTGAATACTGCGCCCGATCCTTATATCTTTCGCAAGCTAAGGGATCCAGCGATCTTTCGGAAAATTAGGCGTTACGCTAAAGCTTACGCCCGTTCACGGTAATCAAGGAGAAACAGGAAGGCCCGGAGCTCTCGATGGCAGAGCTCCGGGCTTTCTTACGTTACTTTTGGTTACGATATTTGGCGTATGCCCGAACGATTCGCTTGGCTGTCGCTCCCCAGCTAAACTGTTTCATGCAGTCGCTGCGCGCAAGACGAGACATTCGGTTCCGCGTGTCGCGCTGATTGCTAAGCTTGATAATGGCTTTGGCGAACCCTTGAGGTTGCTTGTAGTTTTTAATTAAAATGCCATTTCGGTTATGTTTAATGATTTCCTTGATCCCGCCGTTATTGGAAGCAATGACGGGCAGTCCGGAAGACATCGCTTCGACGTTCACCAATCCGAATGCTTCATGCTTCTGGGACGGACAGACGAATACATCCGCTTTCCTGTACACGTTATGGATGCTGCTGTGGGGAATGTTGCCAAGAAATCGGGTTCTCACTTTAAGTTTGCGAGCCAGGGAGCGCATTTGGTTCATATAACCCGGTCGCGATGAACCGCCGGCAATGATGACCTCTAAGGGTTTCTTGGCTTCGCCCTGAGCGAGCTTTACTGCCCGGAGAAGTACGGGCACCCCTTTGCGGGGAATGATTCTTCCCGTGAATAACACTTTGAACGTGCGGCCCGGGTTCGGTTTTCGCGCGGGCGAAAAACGATTCGTGTCCACGCCGAGCCATATTTTGCGTATTCGTCCCGAGATGCCGGGGAAACGCGATGACAATTGCTGCTTCAAGGATGAGCTATTGGCGAGTATGAGATCCGCATGGGCAACATCTCTGGCTGCTGCTGATCGGGTTGTGAAGGGGGGGCCGACAAATGTAAGGGAATGGAGGAACAAGGTCACGGGAATGCCCTTATTGCGAAGCAACTGTTTTAGAGGGCGGATGAAACGCGGACGGTTGTCTACTTGGACGACATCGAACCGCTTATTGCCGATCCATTTCTTGACATGGGATAAATATTTCATAGGACTTCCGGTCGGCACCCGATAAATATGAACTCCATTTATCTGGGAGTGCTGGGGATATCGAGGATGGCTCCTGCTTACAACGGTCACCTGATGAGATTTTGCCAGCTGTTTGGCTATGGCGAGAATGCCGATTTCAACGGAGCCTCCAAGCAAGGGAGGGACCGTAATTTGCTCTGGAGCAATAATCAAAATGCGCATATTCATCCCCTTACTCCGTAATCGAGTTTTAAATTCGGTACACATCTAATTTATGTAAGAGATGTACAACTCTCCTGAGGCATTTATCTCCTAAGCCGAAGCTTTATTCGTGAAAATGGGCGCTCTTTTGCTATAATACAGCCATACCTTCGAGAGGAGTTGCGGGATGACGATTATTGGCAGATTGGCAACGTCCCTCCATCGTAAAGACGAGGAGCCCAACGTTGAGCTTGCACGCGCGATTGTAGACGAAGGGGATACCGAAGCGATAATCGAGCTGCTCGGTAACCTTAACCACAAAAATAAAAATATCCAAAGCGACTGTATCAAGGTACTCTATGAAATCGGAATGATGGAGCCATCTTTGATCTCCGAGCATTATCGATTGTTCGTGGCACTGCTCGGGAGCAAAAACAACCGACTGGTGTGGGGAGCGATGACCGCGCTGGATGCGATCGCATCCGTTCAACCCGACGAGATCCACTCCGAGCTGTCTCCGATCTTGGAAGCTGCAGACAAGGGATCCGTCATCACGAAGGATCACGGAGTCAGCATCTTAATTAAGCTTTACCGATCGGAGCGTTATGCGGATCAGGTGTTTCCGTTGCTCATTAGTCTGTTGAAGAGTTGTCCGACCAATCAGCTTCCCATGTATGCCGAGAATGCGATGCCGGCGATCCGTAACGAACATAAAGACGACCTTTCCGAGACGCTCCTGTCGAGGCTGATCGAAATCGAGAAAGATAGCAAGCGTAAGCGAGTTGAGAAGGTAATCGTGAAGCTTGGCAGCTAGAGTTTAGTTCGTATTACCTGGATGATTTAGCCGAATAAACGGGAGTGATTTCGAAGGTCGCACAACACCTTTGAAATCACTCCCGTTCAGTTTATAGGGGGTCGGCCGTCAATCCAAGCGATCCGAATAATCGTCGATTTCGTCCAGTTGCAGTCGCTGCTCCAAATTCGCGTTCTTGCTCGTGGAAAGCTTGTTGTCCCGCGATTCTTTCTTCTGGCGATACGTCCAAAGCGCGTATTCAATGGGGCGTACGATCGCTTTGCGGTAAACCTCGTGTTCTCCCGCTTGCTTAAATACTTCACGAGAGGGCTTCGGATTGACCTCTAACAGCCAGATTTTCCCGTTCCTGTCGATTGCCAGATCGAGAGCCAATTCGCACAACGCGCCGTAAGAGGTTTCTAGATGGCGGGCGACGTTAATGCCGAAAGCTTCGGCGGTTTTGCGAATTTCCGTGATCGTCGCTTCACTGCCGATCCATTGCCGCAGAAGGGAGTTCATGGAGGCCGCCTCACCTCCGCCATGCAGATTGGACGTTATGCTGCGCACAGGTCCAACGCGACCTGCACAGCCCGTCACTTCCCAAGCCCCTGAGCCGTTCTTCTGCACGAGCATGCGATAGTCGTGAATTCTCCCGTTCGGCAGTTTAATGTTAAGCCCTTGCTGAACAATATAACGATCGCCATGCATATCCCAGCTTCCAAGAGCGGCCGAAAGACCGCTTCGAGAAATGCGTCTAGGCCGTACGATGCTCCTCGCGTGATTCCGGCCTTGCAGCAGCAATGTACCGTCCTTTCCCCGATCGATGCGAAGGATTCCTCGTCCCCCGGTTCCGTTAATCGGTTTTAAGTATACGGTCGGGAACTTCTTGAGCACGGCCACGACATCTTCAGTCGATTGATACAACCTCGTAACCGGCAAGTGGGCACGGAAGCTGGCGACTTTGCTTAGCGTACGATAGACAGTCCATTTGTTGCGAAGAGGCCGATTGAGGAACAAGAGGTGGGAGTAACGCTTGCGGAAAGCGAGTAATTGTTGGAAGCGGTAGCTTCTCTGAATACGGCATCGGTCATAAATTACGTTAGGGAAGCGTACCCAGCTCCTGCCCCACTTTTTGGTCGTACCGTTAAAAACCATCGCATGAATTTTACCGCTGCTATCCTCTACGTCTTGCGGAGTAAACACGAAGACGGATATTCCGATCCGCTTGCCCGCGGCGATCATTTTCTCGTAAACCGGACGCTCTTCCAAAACTTTGGACTCATTCAGATATAAGGTGAGAATGCCGAGAATGGGCTGCGCCATGGATTTTTCACCTCCGCGCCGAAAAGTTCGGCTGGGAAAGGGCGAAGCTTAAGCCACAGTATGCCGAAATTGCGTTCATGTGGCTACGCCTCCTTTGTTTTCTTGCTGCAGGCGATGAAGATAGAGGCTATATTGAAAAATTCGCTCCAGCGATTTGTTGCGAATATGCGGTTCGTCGAACTTCATCGGCTTGGAATTCGCTTCGAAAAACCAGACGTGCCCGACTTCATCGACGCCAAGATCCATCGACATCTCGCACAAACGGGAGTGAGCGGATCGTTCGATTTGTTTCGCTAAAGTAATCGTCGTGTTGCGGACTTTGACAAGTACCTTCTCCGTTTTTTCCTTGCCGAAAATCGAGCTAAGCAATTTTTCCGGATCGTCGATATATCCGCCACGCGGAACATGGGTCGTAATGCTGGAATCGCCCGCTACCCGGGCTCCGATGCCCGATAGCTCCCATTGTCCGGTTCCGTTTTTCTGAACCAACGCCCTCAGGTCGAACGGTCGGCTGTTTACGGTCGCCAAATTGATTCCTTGCTGGGCGATATACGGCTCGCCAAGAACATCGGATTGTTTCACTACACGGTCCCATAACCTTTTCATCGTACCGGACCGATATGTCCGGCTGCCCTTTTCTTCTTGAATCTTCAAGCGATAGGGCAACCGTTTCTCCGGTTGCACCATCACTGTCATGATCCCTACGCCTGCCTTCCCGCGAACGGGCTTGAGATAGAGCATGCTATGCTTCTTCAGAAGGTTAGCCAGAATGAGCGGCGCCGTAAGCTTCTTCGTCTCGGGGATATAAGCTTTCGTCGCTTTATTGTCGTTCAGCCATTGGAACAAGGACCATTTGTTGAAAAACCGACGATTGAACAGTCGCATATTAGGTTGCTTCGATAGTGCCGCCAGTTTTTTTTTCACTCGCGGCAACCTTTCGTCTTCCCGTTGGGGAATTCGGTTGTAGACGATGTCTGGACGCGGAAACCAGTTCCGTACCCATGTATCGTCCTCTTGGCGAAAAGTATATCCGAGTACCCTCGCAGCATGAAGCTTCAAATGTTTGACCGTGATGACGTAGGTGACGATACCCATTTGTTTGCCTGTAATAATGAGGTCGGCAAAATTGCTCCGGTTACCGCGAAACAATTGAATATCATCTTCGATGGTGAGAATCGCGACGATCGGTTTATCAGCCATTTCATCCGCAACATTCGGTTGGGGGGAGAGAGATTTCGGAATCGTCAAGATTCATCCCTCCTGCGGAATTTACTCAAGTAAAGGCAATGATCCAGTAGATATTCGAGAGAAGCTTTACCTTGCTCCTTCAGCGCAGGATGCTTGAAGATCGACCTACCCGGCTTGGCGTTCGCCTCGAACATCCAGACGGCGCTATCCCGATCGATGCCGATATCGAGCCCGAGCTCGCCTAACTGATGGGAGTAGTTGCGCTCGATGGCTTCAGACAGCTTGATGGCGACCTCTTTGGCCTCCTTGAGCACATCCTCCGCTTTCGTGCCGAAAGTCCGGCTGAGCGCTTGCTCCGGAGTCATGAGCGAACCCCCATTTTTGATGTGGGTTGTCACGCTGCCCCGTCCCGCTTTTTTGGCGCCGATTCCGGCGACGACCCACTCATTGCGGCCGTCCTTATGCATATGGAAACGAAAATCGATCGGGCAATTGTCGATTTCGACCAATCGAATGCCTTGCTGGACGACATAATTGCTTAAATTGCCTCCGTGTCGGGTTCGTAGCATTTTCATAAGGCTATTGAAATTGCTGAACCTCAGCAGCACGTTCCCGTCGCTCCTACGGTAGCGGATGAAGTATCCTTTGCGAGGGTGATAGGTAAGCCGGTATATCCCAACGCCAAGGCTGCCCGCGGTCGGTTTGTAGTAGAGAAATTGATGTTTTTCTAGCAACTCTTTGATTTTCTCCGGACTCGGATTGTTGATCGATTCCGGGAGATGCCTTAAAGCTTCTACATCGTTGTCCAGAAGAGTATAAACATCGGACTTGTTGAAGAAGCTCCAGTTGAAGAAAGGAATTTTTTTCTTGACGAATCGCTCCCGGAGGGAAGTCATCGTCATACCGACTTCAGCTCGTCGGCTTGGTAGGCGGTTATAGACAACATCCGGTAACGGAACGACGCGCCGAGTCCAACCGCCGCCGCCGTCCAAGAACCAACCGTGAATCGTTTCCTGCTGCCAATTAATATCGCGAGGCGTGAACGCGAAGAAATAGGCTTTCTTCTGACCGAGCTGAAGAAGCTGTTTAATGAACCCGGTTCTTTCCCCGAACGGAGCGGATGAAGAGCGGATGTTGCTATCGGTCAGTACTCCGATGAGAGGCCCAAGCTGAATTTCTTCTCCTTCATCTTTAGCCAGATAAACATTGCCGGAATTAGGAATTCTTACGGACCGCCTAAGCCCCGCAGACATGTAGACATGATGACCTTTACGTTTGATGGTCCGCACTGTGGCGGGTACGCTGTCTTTGCCGAGCTTGACGTTAACCGATTTACGTCCGTCAAGCTTAAGCAGCTTCGCAAGCGGGCTGGAAAACCATACGATACGTTCCGGCTGCTGTGTGAAATGGACGTTACAGATGGTCAAACTCATGAATTACCCTCCCAAGTGGTCGAAGCAGGATAGATCTGGCATAGGACAACGGCTGTAGGGCAGCGGCCAGCACGGCCTCTTGGCCTGCGGAGCGCATAGAGGTGCGCCCCGGCTTGGAGTTAGCCTCCAGAAACCACAGCTTGCCGCTGCAGTCTACCCCAAAGTCCAAACCGATTTCGGCGAATCGTCCCAATGTTTGTTCCAGTCTAGCAACGATCAGAAATGATAAGCTGCTTACTTCTTGGAGCAGCTCGGCTCCACGTTGTTCTCCGAAAAGCTTAGTCAGCACTTCCTTCGCCGGAGCGGCATTGCCGCCACCGTGAAGATTGGACGTCACGTTGTCCGGGGACCCGAGGCGAGCGGCTACGCCGGTCAACGTCCAACGGCCGGTTTGGTCCTTCTGCATCAAGCAGCGTAGATCGAACGGCTCTCCATTTCGACCCTTCAGCTCCAGCAGCGGCTGCATCAGATAGGCACGATCTCCAATCCAACGGTCTAGACGATGCAGCGCCTCCGCTTCGCTTAAGCCGTGGATAGCCATCGGACGATTATCGCCTTGCCTGCCCGTTAGATTGACTTTCCCGTTCCCGACTCGGCATATCGCGATAACGCGTTTGCCTTGGCTGCCGGCTATCGGCTTCAGGAAAACGGAACCGCGGCACTTCCGCAACCAAGCGGCGATCGAGGTTGGACCCTGATATCGGACCGTCGGGGGTATCGTCTTCGCGATTGTTCTATCAGTCGATAACACTTCGTACACTTTTCCTTTATGCGGCAAGAATCCATTCAGGAAGGTAAGCTGTTTAACGGCACGAATATTCTGGATGGCTAATCGGTAACGTCGCTTCTCCTCTTGCGTCTCCGGCCAAGAACGATCGTAGACGACGGAGGGCAATTGCCGCCTGCACGCTTCCCAACGATGCTTATCCGGGTTCCAACTCCAGCCTTTAACGGAATCGTTCGCGGCATCCCAGGTCCATGGAGCAAATGCGAACAATTGCAGACCGCTTGCTGCCCCCAGCACGTTAAGGCGTTTGATGAAGGTGCTTTCCGCGAACGGGGGGTTCCCGTTGCGTTCGCATACGAGTATTCCTAATGCCGTATCCGAGCGTACTTTTCCATAGGGTTTAGAAACCGGAGATGTAACGGGCATATTGAATTAGCATCCGCACCGAGGGGCGGATTTTCCCTTCATTAAGTGGTGTATTATCGTTCTTAGACGGCTTGGAATTGACCTCAAGCAGCCATACCCTTCCCATGGTATCCAACGCAAGATCGATTCCAAGCTCGCCGAAATGAGCCGGAATATGCGTATCTACTCCCCGGGCAATGTCCAGCGCTGCTCTCGACAGGCGCGAGGAAGCATCTCCCCGGAATTGGACGGGAAGATTGGACTTGGCTACGGATTCCCTCACCGTCGAGAGAGTTCCTCCCCTAGCGAGATTAGACACGAAATGATGGCTTCCCGCCGTTCGGGCCACGATCGAGGTGATCACCCATTTGCCGCTTGCATTTTTCTGCGTTAAAGCACGGTAGTCCACGGGGCGTCCTCCGATTTCAATCAAATTAAGCCCTTGCTGTACGAGATAGCGGACGGTTTTCATCTTGGCGGCAATCGTCGAGAATAGCTTCACTAAGCTGCTGTAGGATTGCTTCTTCGTACCGCCGACGGTGGCATAGGAAGCTTGCCAGTTTTCCGGACCGATTCGCGAGAGACGGATGATTCCCTTGCCCAAGCTTCCTCTAACAGGCTTAAGGAAGACGGAGCTATACCTGGAGCACATACTTTTGAGCATCGTATAGTTTTGCAGGGAGTGGGATTCAGGCAAATATCTTTGCAAAGAGCTGTCTTTCTTCAAAGCTTCGAACACTTCGGATTTGTCGAGAAATTTCTCGTTAAACACATGCGCTCCGAAACGGTGCTTGATCTCGCGCATAAATTGCTGGACAATCGGACGATTTTCCAACTTGCGGGAGGTTAAGCGGTTGTTCACGACATCGGGGGCGGGCAGCACCATTTTGTTCCAGCTTTTGGTGTACACCCAGCCCTCGACGGAAGACAGACTTGACCCGATCGCTTTCGGAGTGAAAAAATACACATAGGCGCCTTGGCTACGGCAGGCATCGGTTAACTCGCGGCAGAACATCGTAATGTCTCCGAACGGTTTATCCGCTTGCCCAGGATTATCGCGACTGACCATGACTCCGATTAGCGGACCGAGAGCCAATGTTCTAGTCGTTGTCTTGTACTGGATGCGAAGCGGTGTCCCGGAGAAGATCCCTATTCTGCGAGCAAGCGTCTGGCTGATTCTGAGCCCTTCAAATCGGGGCACGGGGACGATGGTGACGGAGTGACGGAATGAACCGAATTGTAAAGCTAGATGCTGCTGAGCGGGGATTTTCCACTGCTTCATCAGGGATTCTCCCAGCATCAGGACGTCATCGGACAATATGCCGGAACTGATGACCTGGACGTCGATTTTTGGGGTGGACATGTTTCGTACTCCTTCCACCTTTGCGTATGTCGTGGCGAAGGCTCTCGTAGGCTTCCTTCCCGGGGGCTAGCGAGAATACTCCATCATATGAGGACATCTATCTATCGGTGATAGCCCTTAATGGATTGGGACTTGGGGTAGGAATGATGTTATGATGGAAAATAAGAATTTCAGGGGAAGTCATAGGATAGCGTAAAGGAGTTTAAGTTTCATGGGAGATTGGTTTACTGAAAGTTTCGGCGAGGATTATAAAATCGTCTACCGCCATCGGAATGGGGAAAACGCGGCACGGGAAATCGCCGCGATGATGAAGTGGATGAATATTCGTCCGGGGGCTGCCGTACTGGATGTCGGCTGCGGGATGGGGCGACATGCCCTCGTGTTAAAAGAATTAGGCTACGCGGTAACAGGACTGGATTTGTCCGACGTTTTGCTTAATGAAGCTCGTAGTGCAGAAGCCGGTAAGGACATCGTATGGATTAACGGCGACATGCGCAGCTTGCCGTTCGAAGACGGTTCCTTCGAAGCCGTGGTCAACTGGTTTACCTCTTTCGGCTATTTTACCGATTACCGTGATAATGTACGGGTATTGCATCAAATCAAGAGGGTACTTAAACCGGAGGGCCGGTATTTGATCGATTTCTTGAACTCGAATTATTTAGTGCGCCATCTGGTGCCGCTATCCGAACGGGTAGACGAACAGACAGGATTACATATCGTAGAGAAGCGTAAGATCGAAGATGGTTTTGTCGTTAAAAATATCGAAGTCAAGCCTCCCGTGGACGAAAATGGCCATCAAGCGGCAACCCGATATTACGAGGAACGCGTCCGCTTAATCGGCTTGGAGCAGTTCGAGCAGATGCTAGACGAAACGGGAATGTCGCTGGAGCAAATTTATGGGGATTACGACGGTAGTCCCTATCATCCGGAGAGCTCTAAACGTCTTATTCTTCAGGGGAGAAGCCGAGGATGAACATGCAAGCGAGTACGATTACGAAGTTGGAAGACGGTTGGCTGCAAGTGAAGGTTCCGCTTCCGTATTCGTTGAAATGGGTTAATGCGTATCTTTTGCCGGAAAATGAAGGCTGGACGCTCATCGATCCCGGCCTGCGCAATGAAGAGACGGAACATTTTTGGTCGGCAGTGCTGATTGAGGCCGGGATTGGCTGGAAAGATATTCAATCGATCGTGCTTACCCATTATCATCCCGATCATTACGGGCTGGCGGGATGGTTTCAACAACGCACCGGCGCGCCGGTGCGAATGTCGCAAGTCGCGAAGCATTACGCGAATAGACTTTGGGGCGAAGGGGAGACGTTCTCCGACGAGTTGACCGAGGCTTTCATCCGGCATGGTCTAGTGGAGGAGCTTATCGCAGACATGAAAACCCATATGAGCGGATTCAAGCTTAAGGTGTCTCCGCATCCCGTGGAGCCAATCCTCATTGGCCCTGGGGATAAGATCGTAATGGGCGGAGTCGAGTGGGACATTCTCGGCGGTGAGGGACATGCGCCCGGCCATCTGATCTTCCACGATCCGGTAAGCCGTAAGTTATTGTGCGGGGATCAAGTGCTTCCCGACATTTCGCCGAATATCGGCTGGATGCCTGGAGGCGACCCCGATCCGCTCGGTTCTTTCCTCTCCAGCTTGCGCGAGCTGTTGATCTTGGATGTCCGGGTCGCCTTTCCGGGGCATAGAGATCCTTTTACTGCATTTCGCCAACGGATCGATCAGTTGCTGGAGCACCACGAGCGCCGGCTGCTGAGAATGGCCGAGCTTATCGGCGATGAGGAGAGAACGGCGTTCGACGTATGCGAGCTTTTGTTCGGCGTACGGTTGAGGGGCAACACGCACAATCTTCGGTTCGCGCTCGCGGAGACGATTGCGCATCTCGTTCAGTTGGAGAAGCGGGGACTCCTGGTTAAGGTTGAATCGTCAGCGGAGCCGCATAGGGATGATCATCACTTGTTCCGATACCGTCGGACAACTCTTTCGTGAATAAAAAACGGGCTACCTCCGAGAGTCATTTTCAGACTCTGTGGGGTAGCCCGCTTTTTATTTGTCCGAGCCTTCTTGCAAAGCTTCCTCGATGGCCTCGCGCTCCGCTTGCTTGCGATGGGCGATGCGGCTGGAAGCCGACGCGGCGATTGCCCCTACGATATCGTCAAGGAAAGTATGAATTTCCCCGCTGTTTTTATCGTTCAATTTACGCAGGACGCCCGGCTTAAGCTTATCCACGTACCCGAAATTCGTAAATCCGATACTTCCGTATACGTTCACGATACTCAGTGCCAATATTTCATCGCAGCCATACAAGCCTTCATCGTAAGCGATCATATTTTGCAAAGGCGGCAGCAGCTTTCCTTCTTCCGCGAGAATATCTAGTTGAATTCCCGTGAGAACCGCGTTCTGCACCTCGCGCTTGGACAATACCGCTTCTACGTTAATGACGCATTCTGCGAGAGTCAACTCGGGGAAATAATCTTTTTGCAGCAGCATCACGAGCTGGCCGATCTGTTCTTTCGTAACACCGCGTTTCGTTAACCATTCTTCCGTCGATCTGGCGACTTCCTTGCTGTTTAGACGGTATGCGTTCAATTGGGACATGAACAACACCTCTTTCCGAAGCCATAGGCCTCCGTCGTGAACTTGAATAGGACAAACATTCATAAATATCTTAAGGGCTCGTATACATAGTACTACAAATAGGATGCCGGTGGAACGGCAGCCCGCTCTTATGAAATATTTATAATGGGAGGAATTAAGGATGAGTACGAAGTCCTACCGCGGACGGTCAGTCAGAAGATGGGGCGGACTGTTGCTGCTATTGCCTTTATTATCCGCTTGCAGCCAAGGGACCCCGACCAATCAGGGGGTGGATGCAAGGATCGATCCGCCTCCATCCGCTATTGAGCAAGCGATGATCGGGGAAGCATCGGCTGCCACGTTCTCGGCAGCTGGAGAGGTCGTCACGGTCTACTTGCTTGACCGCAACGGCTATCTGGCTCCAATGTCGCTGAGACTGGATGACCAATCCCCGTCGAATCAGTCGTCCGCCCAGAAAGCGATTGCGTGGATGACCGTCAATCAGCAATTGAAGGATCAGCTTCCTCAAGGCTTCTACGCGGTATTGCCGGAAGGAACCAAAGTTAGTTCAGTGACCGAGAATCAATCGGAAGAGACGGTATCCGTCGACTTCGCGACTCCTTTTCCAAGCATTAAAGCGACTCAGGAACGTAAGGTCATTGAAGCGTTAGTCTGGACATTGACGGAGCTTCCCGGGATCAACAAGGTCAAGCTGTCAATCGCGGGCAAGCCGATAAGATCGTTGCCTGCATCCGGATTACCGGTCGATACGGTTCTAACACGCGGGCTTGGCATTAATCTTCAAACGACGAAAGACGTTCAGCCTAGCCGTTCCATGGGCGTGACCTTGTATTTCTCATCGCGGACGGCAGACGGCGAAGGGTATTTCGTACCGGTAACCCGGCTTATCGACCGTCAGCCGGATGTGGCCAAGGCCGCGCTGGAACAGCTCATTCTCGGGCCGCAAAATACGAAATCCCTTCATGCGGTATTAACTTCGGATATGTCCATCGAGAAGCTTTCCCAACTTGCCGACACGGTCAACGTAAGCTTAAAGCATACCAATTGGGAACCCAAGTCGCTAGTCCCTTCCGAAATGATGGAAGCGCTCGTGCTTACTTTAACCGAAGCGACGGGATTGCCGCAGGTTCGTGTCGTCATGAACGGCGACGATTCGTTCGTGGATTCGGATCAACGTTCTTATGATCGGCCCGTAACGCGACCGGCGTACGTCAATTCGTTATCCAGATAAAGCATCATTTGATTAAGCCGGACTTGTCGATGACGATCCGGCTTTGGACGCGGAAAGTAACCGCGGGATACACTTGTTTCCAGTGCTCCCACTCCTTCGCTCTTCCGAAATACTGCGCCAGATAGTGCAGCCCGAAGCCGTAGGGGTCAACGCCCGCATTGCGAATTTTGTACATTAAGTCCTGTAATTGGCTATTGAGCTCCGTTTCCAGCATTTTTTCGATTTTGGACGGGTTTTCTTCGAGTAGATTCCGCGGGCTTTGTTCTAAGAAACCCGTCGCCCGGATAAAGTAATTTACTACGGGAACGGAATCTTTGCTTATGCTCATGCGCGATTTCACCTGGGTTAAGCCGAGTACGATCCGGGTGCCCTGATAAGAAATCCCCATAAAGGATTTGTTGAAATGCTTGGCCGATATGTTAAACAGCTGCGTCTCCGCTGGATCCAAACAGAGGCGCAGCTTTTTTTTGTCCAGAAAAGCGACTCTGTCGAGGCGATAAGAGTTGTTGTCCGTGTCTCTCCTAATGATAGGTAAGTACGCGTCTTTCCCCGTTTCCTTCTGGCGACGAGCCCAATCGAATAAATACTCGGTCAAAGTAAAGGAAGATTCCGTTCCTTCGCTGCCGAACGATAAGAACAATGCGTTGCCGGGGTAGCGTTCGGATTGGGGGTGCAGCTTAAGTACTATATGCGCATTCGGCTCGGCCATCCCTAAGAATGTAACCATTGCGATGTCTCGGCGTCGGGACAACCATTGGAGCGCGGAATCCACCCCTTCCTCCATTAAAGGTTTACCGAACAGGATGACGCGGCAGTGTCCGAAATCGAGCTCCTTGTCGACCAATGCTTTCAGATGCCGTACGGCTTCGGCTATACTCGGCGCTTCAAACGTTTCGACCTCCGTTTTCGCTTCCCCGCTTTCGATCTTGGAGGACGGTATAGCCAAACGAAGAGTCACCCGATAGGTATTGATCTTACTGCCCTGGTCGATTCCCATGGCGACTACGAAAAACCGCTTATCAATGTCTTTAAAGCCGCAGCCAGTTAAGGTGCATAAGAGGGATATCAGTATAATGAGCAGAAATGTCCTTGGACCTTTCATGCAGGTTCCTCCTTGAATCGAAATCCGGGCTAGGATTTGACGGACGAAGCGGATTTTTTCTTGCGAACCCCCATGAGAATAAGCAGGCCAAGAATGACCGGCGTCAATACGTCGGTGACGGTCCGAGCGATAAGCCAATTCTCGTTCACCCACTGGTTGCGCTGCTCATTGGTCCATATGGCATATCCAAACGTAAGCCCGGCAAAGACAAGCGTAATCCACCAATTAGAGGAAGGCACGGGAAACTGTTCCGGCTGAGGCTTATGCTTTGGATGGCAGGCTTTAATGAATTCCATGGCCGTATGCCAAGTGTTCATTGCAAACATGAGCGATAAAGCGGTATACAGCAACAAGAAGAGGTATAAAACCCGGTAGACGAATCCATACTCCAAGATCATCGAATCCGCGGTTACGCTCCACAGGTATAAGAACTCGCCTACTTCAACGGTGCCATGGAAACCGATAGGGATAAAGAAAGAGACGAGCAAGAAAAAGGTACAAAACAATGGAGTAATCCAACGGAAACGAATTTTCGTGCCGGACGGAAGCAGACGGTTATAAATGGCAAGCGTGTTGTACCCTGCGAAGATGAACGTCGCCGCGCAAAAAGAGACGAAGGACGGGGGCGTGCGAATATAACCGGCAGCTACGCGAATCGCATCCCAATCTAGCCAAGGACTGAAAATGGCTTTGAATAAAATCATGATGATTAAAGGTGCGCTGATCAACAATAAAATCTCTTGGGCAAACTGCACGGTACGAGTGCAGCGACTAGCGCCCCAGACCCCGGCCAGAGTCATGAGCAGCAAGAAGAGATAGGGGTTCATGTCAGGGTTGAAAAATTGCTGAATGGTTGCCGAATAGGCGTAAATGACTAAAATGCCCGCCGTTAACCAAATGAAGGCGCCGATGAGATTAAGCGTAACGGCAATGCCGCGCGGTAGCAGGTTATTCAGGATATCGGCTAGTCCCATCCCCGGGAAGCGAAGGAAGAGGGAAGTGGTGACATAGGCTAGTACAGTCCCGAAAACGATGGCGATCACCATGGCAGACACTGCGCCGTTGAAGCGGTGTTGCTCAAGAATCCAAGGGACGAACAGCATAATGTTAATCATGCCGACGTAGATTACGTGATAGTAATAATAACGCGCCATCGTTCTACCTCTTTCCCGGAGCTTGACTTGCTAAATCCCGCTGGTGCGGCGTAAAGAATGCGAAATACGGTTCGCCGAAGCTGCGAAGGCTGCATAAGTAGACGATCATGGCGAAGAAGAGAACGGCTACCCCGCTGATCCCGTAGATCATGGAAATGATCAGGAATAAGTATTTCAGCACTCGAATCGATTGGCTGAAGGCAGAGTTGGGGATCACGAAGTTGGATATCGCTACGACGGAGGTGACGATGATCATGATACTGCTGACGAGTCCAGCCTGTTGGGCCGCTTGTCCCAGAATTAGACCGCCTACGGTCGTGGCCGTCGATCCTACGAAGCGCGGAAGACGAATGCTGGCCTCGATTAGAGCCTCGATCATGAACAACATGATGAACACTTCGATGAACGAAGGATAGGGCACTCCCGCACGGCTCCCGTCGATAGTGAAGGCGAGTTGCACTCTGAATATTTCCGGATTGTAAGAGACGATCGCGATATAGGCCGCCGGTAGAACGAGCGTGAGAAATACGGCGATATATCTCATTGTGGCTAAGAGTCGACTAATCCAGAACGAATCGTAATAGTCATCCATCGCGTTCATGAAATCGTATAGGCGGACGGGTAATAGGATGGCAAGCCGGCTACCGTTAATGAGAATGGCGATTTTGCCTTTGCGAAGCATAGAGGCCACTCTGTCGGGCCGTTCCGTCTGCAGCAAGGTTGGGAAGAAACGATGGCTTTTATCGGTTAATGACTTGACCAATTGGCCCGAAGACAACAAGAGATCGAGATCGACTTTTTCCATTTGCTTATACAACAATTCCAAGACGTCACGGTTAACCAGCTTGCGATCATATACGACCTGAATGGCGGTATTGGAGAAGTTTCCTTTCTCGAAAGGTTCTACGGTCAAAGTAGGCACGTTATACCGAAACCGCAGAAGGTAAAGGTTCAAATCCAAGCTTTCCGTGAAAGCGGATTGCGGCCCTTCCAGCGAAGCTTCTACCTGAGTCGTATCCGGCTCGGTTACAAGGGTACGGTCCGATTTGAAAGAATAGCAGTCATCGCCGATTCGGATCAGTACGAAGCCTTTCAGGAGCAGGCTTGCCCAGCCTTCGGGCTTGTCCGTCTTAGCGAATTTCGGATTGGCGTGAAGCATTCTTCGAAATTCATCCGGATCGAATCGATAGGAGAACGGAACGAGAAGCCCGTCCTTGATATGCTCGTCGCATAAAGCGGGGAAGTAAGCGATCTCCATGTGCCAATAACCGTTATCGAGCGTGTCCGTGAACAAATCGGTAGCATCTTGGAATTGTTGTTTGATTTGCTCCAGCATGGGATATCCCCCGATCCTTCATTTTCCATTGTTTGTATATTGCCCCAATGCTTCGGGATCATACGCGGTTATGCAAGGATCGCACAATTGAACGCGCGTGGTGCTTTTGCTTTCAACCTTTGGTAAAATGGGAGAGATTGAGTTTCTGGGAGGTAAAATGATGAGATCCGATGGCAGACAACCCAGTGACCTGCGGCCTTTCGCGGTTACGCTTCATCCGAATAAATACGCAGAAGGCTCCGTGCTTATAGAAGCCGGGAATACGAAGGTGCTTTGTACCGCGTCCGTGGAAGAGAGAGTTCCTCCGTTCCTGAAGGGGCAAGGTAAAGGCTGGGTAACGGCAGAATATTCCATGCTTCCCCGAGCTACGCATACCCGTAATCAAAGGGAATCCGCTAAAGGCAAGTTAACCGGACGTACGATGGAAATTCAACGCTTAATCGGGCGCGCGCTCCGTTCCGTAGTTAATCTTCATGCGCTTGGCGAAAGAACGATCACGCTGGATTGCGATGTCCTGCAAGCGGACGGAGGCACTCGGACAACGTCTATTACCGGCGCTTACATCGCACTGGCATTGGCGATCCATAAGTTGGCGGGAACGAATGGATTTGATAAATATCCATTAACCGATTTCTTGGCTTCCATAAGCGTCGGCGTTATTCAAGAGCAGCCAGTCGTCGATTTGAATTATGAGGAAGATTCCAAAGCTAAAGTGGATATGAACGTGGTAATGACGGGAGCAGGCGCTTTCGTGGAAGTTCAGGGGACGGGCGAAGAAGCCCCGTTCACGCGAACGGAACTGGATAACATGCTGTCGCTCGCAGAGAATGCCATTCAGCAGCTTATTCAATTGCAGAAGGATACGTTAGGCGCGGCAGGAGAGCGAATCGGCGGAGGTAAGGCATGATCGGGAGTGGCGGCACGCTCATTCTGGCTACCCGTAATAGGGGCAAAACAAAGGAATTTCGCGAGGCGTTCGAGAAAATCGGAATTTCGGTTAAAGATCTTCACGATGTCGAAGGAATACCGGACATTGAAGAAACCGGAGCGACTTTCGCGGACAATGCGTTACTTAAAGCTAAAGGCGTGGCGGATATCGTGGGATTGCCGGTATTGGCGGACGATTCCGGCTTATGCGTGGACGCACTGGATGGGGATCCCGGCGTCTATTCCGCTCGATATGCGGGAGAAGGCGCGGAGGATTCCGCGAATAATGAGAAGTTGCTTCGGGAGCTAGCGCTGCGCGATGATACCGTTCATCGAAGCGAAGATTCGGAGCCTAAGCTGCTGAGTAGCGCGAGATTCGTTTGTTCGCTCGTGTTATACGACCCTGCGGATGGCACCAAGCTAGAAGCCGAAGGCGCTGTCGAAGGGCATATTTTGCGCGAAGCGCGAGGGACGGACGGTTTCGGTTATGATCCGTTGTTCTGGATTTCGTCTCATGGCCGTAGCATGGCGGAGCTTTCGCTCACGGAGAAAAACGAGAGCAGTCATCGCGGACAAGCTTTGCGACGACTGCTCGCCTTGATCGGGAAACAATGAAACACCTTCATACTAACCGTAAGATGACCCGGGAAGTAAACTCTAAAGAGTTAACTTTCCCGGGTCTTTCCGCATTACAGAACCAACTTAACCTTATAACGCTTGAGCCAGAAATCCATTTGGAGCAAATAAGCGAACAACTGAGGACCGGACATGAGCTGACCGAACCAAGGAAGATGGGAGGAGGCATCTGAAGCGGCGGCGAGTTCCCTGATCTTGCTTTCATGGATAAGCGGTTTGAGCGGGCATGCCGGATCGTCCAACCTTTCGAGAAGTTGGGAGCGAACGGCGGCCAAATAATTCGGATTGTGCGTTTTCGGATAAGGGCTCTTTTTGCGATACAATACGTCGTCCGGGAGAACGCCCTCTAGGGCTTTTCTTAGAATGCCTTTTTCCCGTGTGCCGGCAGTCTTGATTTCCCATGGAATGTTCCACACGTACTCTACGAGCCGGTGGTCGCAGAACGGAACGCGCACCTCCAATCCAACAGCCATGCTCATCCGGTCTTTGCGATCGAGCAACGTGGGCATGAACCGCGTGATATTCAGATAGGACATGCGGCGCATGCGTTTGCGAGTTTCGTCTTCTCCGTCCAAATGGGGAACTTCGGCAATGGCTTGCGAGTAGCGGTCACCCAAATATTGTTGCGGACGAATTTTCTCCCTAAGCTCCGGCGATAGCAAACTTGCACGAAGGCCGGTCGCAAGCGACCAGGGGAAAGTTTCCGCTTTAAGGGCATCCTCGCGATGGAACCAAGGATAACCGCCGAAGATTTCGTCCGCGGCTTCCCCCGAAATAGCGACGGTCGCTTCCTTCTTGATTTCCCGGCAGAACAAATACAAGGAAGCATCGATATCCGCCATGCCTGGCGTATCCTTGGCGAGCACGGCCGCTTCTAATGCTTGAACGAGCTCGGGCGTATCGAACTGCTTCGGATGATGTATGGTCGATAAATATTCGTTCATTCTCTTAATCCATGGCGCATCGGAATTAGGCTGGAAATCATGGGCTTGGAAATGCTTGTCGTTATCCGCGTAATCGACGGAGAAAGTGTGCACGTTTCCTTGATTCGTCCTTCTATAGTAATCGACTGCAAGCGCGGTTAAAGCACTCGAATCCAGACCTCCGGACAATAACGTGCAAATGGGGACGTCCGACACCAGTTGACGTTCTACTGTATCGGCGAGCAGGTTGCGAACCGTCTCTGCGGTTTGCTCGACATTCTCCTCGTGCTCGGTGCTTTGCAACTGCCAATAAGCGAAAGTTCGTAGTCCGTTACGATCGTATTGGAGGCAATGTCCGGGCTTAAGCTCCAAGAAATCCCGCCATACCCCATGTCCTGGAGTACGGGCAGGGCCGATAACGAATAGCTCCGCAAGCCCTTCCGCGTCTATCTCTGCGGGCACGTCAGGATGGGCCAATATCGCTTTGGGCTCGGAACCGAACATAAAGCGTCCTTCTTCCCTCCGATAGAATAGGGGTTTAACCCCAAGCCGATCTCTTGCCATGAACAACTTTTGTTCGTCTGTCTGCCATACCGCAAAGGCGAATATGCCATTCAGCTTCTCCACGCATTCCGGCCCCCACTCCACGTAAGAGAGCAGCAATACTTCCGTGTCGCAGGTTGTCCGGAAACGGTAACCTAACCCTTCCAATTGCTTGCGAAGCTCGGGAGCGTTGTATAATTCACCGTTATACACAAGCACGCAGTCATGATTATCCAAGCCCTTGGCGGGGCGAACCATAGGCTGGGCGCCATTCGCGGGATCCATGACCGATAACCGGCGGTGTCCGAAGGCGCAATGCTGGGACAGCCAGGTTCCGGTTGCGTCCGGCCCTCGCAGTTCCAGCGTCTCGGTCATTTTCTCAATCGTGTCCGCTTGAGTCGTTAAATCCATGTTCCAGTCAATCCATCCGGTAATTCCGCACATGTGCCTTCAACCCTCCTCTGCCTTAAACCGATCATAAGATGAATATGCGAAAAAAGGCATAAAATGTATGTCCAACGGGAGAAAATACGGAAGGAGAATTAGCCCATTACCGGGGAAGGAGAATGATCAGCGAATGAGAGAGATTAACGTTGCCGGCTCGGATAGAAAAACCTATTACGTGTCGGTAGGTGCGGGTCAAGTGCTGGAGGATAAGGAGGCGGCTGCCTTCGAGTTTGCCATCCATGCTAACGAAGCGGAACTGGACAAGCTTCAGGAGCTGTTCGAGGAAATTCAGGACGCGGACGAAGACGAGGCTCTTTCGTTCAAAGGCTCCCCGACGATAAGTGATTCGCCGGAAAACGACACTTACGATGCTTTGCTGCAAGAAGTATACCGGATGCTGCATGAATTGGGTACTTCCGAGACAAGGCAGCATATTGAAACGATGAACATTTTATGAGAGATTGCAGGGGGGGAGTAATCATCCGATGGTGAAGGTTAGGGAAGCCCAGTTTCGGCGGGTATTGGATCGCGGCGGCGAGCGATTCGCCGAAGTGGAAGTATTCACCGATCATCAGCGCGATTCGCAGATGCTTGCGTATTTTCGAGCGGGTCGCAATGACTCGTATCCGCTTGTGAGGTTGATCACCAACGACGCGGATTATGGGGTCGATTGGTTCGACAACAGTTTTCATTCCGCGTTCACGGACGTGATGAAACCACTGCTATCGTCGCCCGATCATCTCGGAGAGATCGACAGGGATGAATTCGCCGTGCAAATATTGGGGTATAGCGGAGTATCGGAAGCGTTGGAGAGAAATCTGAAGATTTAACACGGCAAGATCAGGGGAGGTGAGGAACAAAATGGCAGAAAAATTCAAGAAAAACATAGGCAATCAAATCGCCAAGAAGGGCGAGGAGTTCGTAGAGGAAAAGCTTAAGATCAACACCTTTCATCCCGCTCAGAACAGCCCGGCCAAGCCTCATAACCGGTAGCATTTAAATGAACAGAGACGCGCAGCCTAGGCGATATTATGCCTTAGGCTGCGCGTTGTCGCGTTTATAAGGCGGGACTAAAACTTTTAACGATTTTTTCGGAAATGTTTTTGTCTACCGACAAGGATGGGAAATAGAAATCGTAAGTAATCGAAGCTTGCATAATGTAATAGTGATCCTCTAGCCTCGTTCCTCCATTGGCCTCGGTGATCTCGAATCGAAAATAGTAATAGGCCGGCAATTGCGCGTTATTTCCTATTATGGACTTAGAGACGATGGTGGCATTGTCGGGGTAAATTCTGTCCATCAAGCTCGAATAAACAAATCCGTATTGTTGGATCGCCATATTTCCTGTTTTCTGACCATGATGGGTAAACACTAAGCTACCGTCTTTGCCGGGGAAGGACTCCCACTCGTTCGGCAATAAGAATGAGTAATCTTCTCCTTGATAAGTTTGCCATGATTCGCTGAGTTGCGAAGGGGAACCCGCAGGATGGGGCACTATTAATTGAAGGAGCGGGTATAGCAACAGGATGCTGGCGGCTAATACGAGAATCAGGCTGGCGATCGTCATCTTCCGCTTGATCCAAGACTCTTGCTTGCGATAATCATTGCGACGGGCTGTTGCCAGGATCATCGCATCGATACCCCCTTCTTTAAAGGTGCGAAAAGGCGGCCGCGAGAGTTCTCCGTACCAATCCGGACGTTCCCGCTCAATCGCTGCTCCAAGCTTCGTCATGAGTGCGTTCCCCCTTTAACAGTATGTTCATTTTCCCGCGTGCACGGTTCAATCTCGATTTGACGCCGCCAACCGAGATGTTTAACAATTGGGAAATTTCTTGTTGCTTGAGCTCGTATACTGCGTCCAGAACGAGGATCTCGCGATATTTCTCCGGCAGCTTCATCAACGTTTCCCAGATCGTGCCTTCGATCAGGTTCCTAAGCATCGTATCTTCTGCGGATGGAGAGGAGGGCACGCGATAATGGCCGCCGTTAAACAAACGGGATGAGGGAATCACACGTCTCCAATACGCGGATTTGCGCACGTTAAACGCGGTATTGCGCGCTATGGAGAACAACCACGTTCGAAAAGCGGATTGACCACGAAACGAATCGATCGAACGATAACACTTAAGAAACGCATCCTGAACGATATCGTCGGTGTCATGGCGATTTCGAGTTAGGGCAAAGACGTAATTCCATACCTCTTGCCCGTAAGTTTCCATGATCGACCGGAAACTATCTTCATCCAAAGCGGATCTATATTTTAACTGCTCGAAGTCCAATGCGACCACCTCAACAAGTTAGACAACATAGCTTATCGATTGGTTTCATAACTTTAGGCCGATTATTTCAAAGCGACCAAAATCGCTCCACCTCCGATCATCGCGACGCCAAGCGCATTTATCAACGATATTTTTTCCCCGAGGAAGAAGAATGCCAGCAGGACGGCAAGCACGACGCTCAACTTATCGATCGGACCGACTTGGGACACTTTGCCTCCCTTGAGGGCCAGAAAATAAAAGAGCCACGATAGGGCACCTGCCACACCGCTTAACACGATGAAGGACATCGCTTTTTTCTGCATGAAAATTTCGCCTAATTGCATGAACTTCCCTTGTACCACGACGACGCCAAGCAAGAATAAAGCCATGATGACCGCCCTTATGGCGGTCGCGGAATTGGCGTCGATGTCTTTAAGGCCGATTTTACCGAAGATCGCGACTAGTGCGGCCATTGCGGCCGACAATAGCGCATAGACAAGCCAAGCTCCCATTTCAATACCTCCGTCGATACAATGAATTAACAAGTATTATACGACATTGTGATCCATCTAAGACAACCGTATGAGATAATAGGGGAAAACGAGCAAGGGGGGCGATCATAGGTGACAGCTTCAAAGATCAAGTGGGGAATTGCGGGACCTGGGGGCATATCCAAGCAGTTTGCCAAGGACTTGGCTTATGCGGAAGGGGCGCAATTGGTTGCGGTTGCCGGGCGGAGCTTGGAGAAAGCCGAGAGTTTCGCCAGTGAATTTCAAATTGCGCGCGCTTACGGCAGCATGGAACAATTAGCCGAGGACCCAGAGGTGGATATCGTGTACGTAGGCACGCTTCATCCGGCTCACCGTAGCAATGTACTCACGTTCTTGCGAGCGGGAAAAGCCGTCCTTTGCGAGAAGCCGTTCACCATGAATGCATCGGAAGCCGAGGAAATAATCCGATATGCCAATTCGCGTCGATGGTATACGGCCATCAGCCGAAGAAAGTGATGAGCAGCGCTAGAATCGGAGCTACCGGCGTTGATGAGCAATTTTCGATCCTCATGGAGTACGAGGAAGGCCAAACCGCGGTATTGAACGGAGCGGTTCAACTTGATATGGTCAATGAGGCGTACATCTTCGGGACGAAGGGGCATATTCATATTCCGATGTTCTTGGCTGCGCGTTCGGCGAGCTTGCACGTCAAAGGGAAAGAAACGGTAAGCTTCGAGGACGGCCGGCAAGCATCCGGATATGCTTTCGAAGCGGAAGAAGCGATGGCATGCCTGCGGGAGGGGCGGACGGAAAGTTCGGTTATGCCGCTCGGTGAAACGCTCGACATCATGTCTACGTTAGATAGGATAAGGCAGCAGTGGAATTTGCGTTATCCGTTTGAATAAACGCTATCTCTCGACTATCGCTCCAACAATAAAAGCCCTGCATGACGATAAGGACCACTTCGGTCCATTCGCCATGCAGGGCTTTTTTATGAAAATAGGGCTTCCTTGCACTTAAGAACATGACAACGGGTTTAGGCGTCGCACCCAAACGGACCTAGGAGCCCTTATTTGTAAGTTGTGGGGTCGAAAATGCTTTGTAACGGACACAGATGACCTTATTTGCTCGTAATGGCCCTAAAAGGCAAGGAAATGTGTGAAATAAGGTCTGTAGTGTCCGTAAGTATCCAGCAACAGAGGTCTATACAGCAAATAAGGTCTCTGGTGTCCGTTATTATTTCATGACGCCTGTGATGTGACCCCGCGAGTGTCATGAATGTTTTTTATATCGCGAGTTTTTTCACCATGTGCCAGTAAGGCTTATCGTGTATCATAATTTGTTTGTCGGCGGAATAGCCGAGCTTACGATATAAAGAATGGGCGACATCGTTCGATTGGTCCACGTTCAAGGCGATTTTATCGTATCCCAATTCGACGGCTCTCCGTTCGGCTGCGGCAATCAATTGTTTGGCGAAGCCTTGGCCTTGGAAAGCAGGGTGAACCGCAATGGCATCGATATAATACTCGTCTTCATCGGCTTCCTGGTCAATGGTGAGATTAGAATTGCCGCCTAACTGGAATAAATGCTCGATTATAGGCTCATATAGCCGATCGGCATCGCGACCATGATAACAGAGAATCATCCCCGCAGGTTGGCCGTCGCATTCTTTCACTTGTATGCATGCTAGGCTGAATCGATTGCCCTCCGTAATGATGAACTTCTCCAATTGCCTAAGAACGTTCTCTTCATTTGATTCTCCGGTTAATTGGTAAGCTATGTCTTGTATGGCTAGCAAGATGAGTTTCGCAAGCGGGGCAGCATCTCGCATCGAAGCAGTTTGGATTGTCATGTGATCACCTTTTTGTTGAAGGAATAATGTTACGGATAACGCGGGTAAAGTGTTGCCTCAAGAGCTCGTAATTATACAGATTTGTTGTCATTGGAAAAGTTAGGGGATAGCGTCAGAAAATGTCGACAGATTCCTATTTGCTATGATAATCTATTAAATGGTAGAAATTAGGACATGGGGGATAAAAAGTGAAACAGCTAAAGGTACTTTCAATTATGGCATGCTTGATTATTGTGCTCGCGGGATGCGCCTCGAGTAACAAGAACGTAGAAGGAAGTCCGGCTAAGCAATCCGAAAGCAAGCAACCGGAAGCCAAAGGCAATGATTATCCTGTCGGCATGGAATTCGGCGATTGGTCCGACACCAACGATCAGGGCATAACCAACGTTAGGAATGCTTTCAGCTCCGATGAAGCAATCTCCTTAGGGATGGATCTGCCAGAGAAATTCGGAGTAAAGTCGATCACGATCAATATTTACAAATCGGATAACGGACAGCTGCTGGATAGCTGGGACGACGACGTTGACCCTGACTGGGAATCTTTTGTGTACGAATTCTACGATCCGGAATCGGATGAATTACTGGAAACGGGAAAGTATGAAGTCGCGGTATTCCGAGATACGACAAGAATCGCCGAAGGAACATTTAATATTAAATAAATATAAGAACAGGGATACAAAAAAACCCGTCTTGCAGCATCGTGGATGCTAGCAGACGGGTTTGCTTTAGTTAGGATGGCGTCCCAGGAGGGATTCGAACCCCCGACCGACGCCTTAGAAGGGCGTTGCTCTATCCAGCTGAGCTACTGAGACACGCAAAAAGTATCTTACCATAACCTTTTTCGTTCCGCAAGGATTAAATTTCCTTAGATCGCTTTTTTTCATTTGGATACTAAAACCGCCTGCCAAAGGCTCGGGCGGTTTTAGTAGAAAACATGAAGGGTATTACTCGTTTGAAAAATCTTTACGATTAATTCGTTTTAAGCCACAAACCGCCTGTGCCGTCGGTTTTTCTGCCGAATAGGATTAACGGGTTGGCATCATCTTTTTTTACTTTGAAGGCTACCCATCCTGTCGTACTTTGTCCCTCGTAGAGGATTCCGAATAACTCTGGCTTAGGTGTAACGATCGAAGTAGAGTCATAATCTTTACCAGTTGTGGATACGAGCTTGAATTGTCCGGTCGAAATGCGAGTCGAACCGTCAGCTGTAGCAACAGTTGATGTTGTAACTTTTATTTTAGCCAGTAAATACTCGTAATCTTTATCAAGAGCTGCGCTGTTGGGATTGACATCTTTAAGGAGTTGCCATGCTTTGTCGCCTCGCACCGTCTCTTCGACTTTGTATACGGCTACGAATTTGTCGAAGTAACCTTCCAAGTTGAAGGATACGGCTTTTCCGACCGGAGTCGGGTTGTTCGGAGCTAAGCCGACCTTATCCGGTTCGACAGGAGGTAATGGGGATTCATCCACTTTATCCGTAATCGCGATCGTGCCTTTTTTGGCATCGCGTTTGACCGTGATGTTCTCTAAGCTGGAGAGAGCGGCCAACGGAACGTAAATCGATCCATCAATGATTTTAACCTCTCCCTTTGCCTGCTTGCCGTTAATGCTTAAGGAATACTTGGCGGCGGCATAAGCACCTAATGCTAAAGATGCAAAGACGACTACGAGAATCATTAATGATAATGCCAATTTCTTTTTCATATTGAATTCCACCTGATGGTCCCGATCGGTTCGGGGATTTGCTCGAATTGTGTAAGTGTCGGAAATTATTGTACATGAAGCGCAATGTTTTGACTATATCGATTCATTACTAACGAACCGACGGTGCTTGTTCCGGCAATTGAAACAAAAAGAAAGCTGTCGAGATATTCTCGACAGCGTGGAGATCTTAATATATAAGACATCTTAAGAGTACTCATAATGGAGCTGGTGAAATCCCTTCCGAAGATGAATATTCATAATGGAGCGGGTGAAGGGAATCGAACCCTCGCCTCAAGCTTGGGAAGCTGGCGTTCTGCCACTGAACTACACCCGCATTTTGGAAGATGCAAAAAGTATCATAGCACGAACATTTCGCTAAAATCAATGGTTCATAGGGTTGATATCTTATTCTAACATCGAATAATCGTGCAATGATATGGACGGCGCTTCTGCTTTTTCTTTTCCTCGGCTGTTCATGATATAATGCGAAAGAACTGAACTTGCTGCTTTGCGCTGGCCGGAGTGTCTTACGAACGTAAAGACCAGTATTAAGCCAGTAAATTTGGAGGGGGTTTCCCCATGACGGACGGTATTAAAGATAACTTGGTATTATTTCCTAAAACCTTGGATTATTATCAAATACAATTGACCAAAATGCTGGAGACGGAACGATACGGAGACGCTAAAGCGTTACTGGACTTCCTCCTTCAATGCCATGGCGAAGCAGAGCGTCATCATACGGAATGGCAAGCATTGCTAGGATGGCTTGTCGCGGCGTTTCCCGAAGCGGCAAACCCTTCGGAATACGGTGTGTTCGGGATGGAAGACGAGGAACAGGACGAAGAGGATTTGATTAAACGCAGAGTCGTGGAGAGATTCGAATCCGATTCCGAGTATATTCCGCAATTGTTAGCTTCACTTTATAACGGAGATGATCCGGAACAGCAATTATTGATTTTAGGTCAGCTCATGCACATTAGCCATCCCGATATTGAACTTTCTATTAAGCAATGGCTGGCTCGCATGGAGTATATTCCCCCGGTGCAGTTCAGAGCTCTTCAAGCTTTGAAGAAACAAGGGGCGGCGGGTCCCATAGCTTTATGGCGGGACGGCGAGAGCATTACCGTGGATGCGAGGGACACTCCTTTGTCGTTTGAGGAATTTCCGCAAGGCATTCATCACGTGTTGGACAGAGTTCGCCAGACCGCGGAAGTATCCGATCCAACGCTTTCTTATTTCGCTGAAGAAATGTGGAAGGAATGCGTGGAGATTGCGTATGGAACTTCGATTTACAAGGGTATGATGGAGGATGATGACGGTTCATCCGATCTATGGGGTGCGGCTCTTCATCAATTGTTAATGGAAAAACTTCATGGAAAACATAGCGATGAATGGATTAGAGAACAGTACGGGATAACGGGCGAATTGCGCTTTCGTTACGAACAAGCGCTGCGTTGGCTTCGCCAATATTCGGTTGAACCACGACCGACTCATACATGACTTGTCAGTTACGCCTTGAACGGAGCACGATGTTGTTTTATAATAGAGTGGTTTATGTGAATGGCCGCATTGAAGCGGCAAGATGTTACGGAGGGGAAAGCATAAAATGACAGCAAAATGGGAAAAGATAGAGAAGAACGTCGGGGTTCTTGAAGTTGAAGTGGATGCAGAGCAAGTTACGGTTGCTTTGGACAAGGCATTCCGTAAAGTCGTACAAAAAGTAAACGTACCGGGTTTCCGTAAAGGTAAAGTGCCACGCGGCATTTTCGAAGCTCGTTTCGGTATCGAAAGCCTCTATCAAGATGCGATCGACATTTTGCTTCCTGAAGCTTACACGAAAGCAATCGACGAAGCCGGCATCGAGCCGATCGATCGTCCTGACGTAGACGTTGAGCAATTCGGTAAAGGCAAGTCGTTCAAATTCAAAGCTAAAGTTACGGTAAAACCGGAAGTGAAGCTTGGAGATTACAAAGGCTTAGTCGTTCCAGTTGAGAATACGGAAGTTACCGAAGAAGAAATCGCTGCTGAGCTTGAGCGTTTGCAAAATCGTCATGCGGAGCTGGTTGTCGTTGACGAAGGCCCTGCCCAAGACGGTGACCACACTTCCATCGATTTTGAAGGCTTCTTGGATGGAGTTCCGTTCGATGGCGGCAAAGGCGACAATTATTCGCTTGAGCTTGGATCCGGCTCTTTCATTCCAGGCTTTGAAGAACAAGTCGTAGGCCTTAACATTGCCGAGGAGAAAGACATCAACGTCACTTTCCCGGAAAATTACCAAGAACCTACGCTCGCTGGCAAAGCGGTCGTATTCAAAGTGAAATTGAACGAAATCAAACGCAAAAACTTGCCAGTACTTGATGACGAGTTCGCTAAAGACGTTAGTGAGTTTGATACTTTGGAAGAGTACAAAAAAGACTTGATCAGCAAGCTTCAGGACCGCAAAGTTAAAGATGCCGAGATCGCTCGCGAAGCGGCAATCGTAGAAAAAGCTGCTGAAGTATCCGAGCTTGATGTACCGCAAGTTATGGTTGATACCGAAATCGGCCTTATGCTGAAGGAGTTCGAAAACCGTCTTGGCCAGCAAGGCATGAACATTGACCTGTACTATCAGTTCAGCGGTCAAGACGAAGCTGCTCTGAAAGCGCAAATGCAAGGCGATGCTGAGAAACGCACTCGCAACAACCTCGTGCTTGAGGAAATTGCAAAAGCGGAAAAACTCGAAATTACTGACGAGGACATCAACGAAGAGCTCGAGAACTTGTCCAAGCTCTACGGTCGTTCTGCGGACGAGCTTCGCAGCATTTTCGCATCGAATGGCTATCTGGAGAACATGGCTGGAGATCTTAAAGTTCGCAAAGCCGTGAAATTCCTGATCGACAACAGCAAATCCGCGTAAATCGCACAACGAGATCGAACATAGGAAAGGCACGTGAAATCCACGTGCCTTATTTTTCACCCTGAATACATAATTTCAAGACCTCCCGGGGTTCGGCGTTCGCCCGAAAAGAACTCGTCAACATGACATTCGGATTTGAACGTGTTAAACTATTACCGAGATTTGAAGTCCAATGAGAAAAGGGGTTGGTAACATGTTGGTACCAATGGTCGTCGAGCAAACGAATCGCGGAGAGCGGTCGTACGACATCTATTCTAGGCTCTTGAAGGACCGGATTATATTTCTCGGAAGCGCGATTGACGACGATGTCGCCAATCTCATTATCGCCCAACTGCTTTTCTTGGCAGCGGAAGATCCAGAGAAAGATATCCACCTGTACATTAACTCCCCTGGCGGCTCGGTAACGGCCGGAATGGGAATCTTCGATACGATGCAATTCATTAAGCCTGACGTATCCACGATTTGCGTCGGAATGGCCGCAAGCATGGGTTCCTTGCTATTAACAGCAGGCGCTCCCGGTAAACGGTTCGCGTTGCCGAACAGCGAAATTATGATTCATCAGCCGCTAGGCGGCGTGAGAGGGCAAGCGTCGGATATTAAAATCCACGCGGATTGGATCGTTAAGACCAAGCAAAAGCTCAACCAAATTTACGTGGATCGCACGGGCCAACCTTATGAGAAAATCGAACGGGATACCGATCGGGATAATTTCATGAGCGCGGAAGACGCGGTGCAATACGGATTGGTTGACAGGGTCATTAACTCTCCGGTTGCTATCGATGGCCAGAAAGCATAAGATGATAACTCCGTCCCTTGGGACGATAGATGCGGTTTACTAAGGAGGGTTTACCTTGTTTAAATTCAGCGACGAAAAAGGTCAGTTAAAGTGCTCGTTCTGCGGCAAATCGCAGGATCAGGTCCGAAAGCTGGTTGCCGGCCCCGGCGTATATATATGCGATGAGTGTATCGAGCTTTGCACGGAAATCGTGGAAGAGGAGCTCGGTCACGAAGAAGATCTCGATCTGAAAGATATTCCGAAACCGAAGGATATTCGCAATATCCTGGATCAATACGTTATCGGTCAGGAGCAAGCGAAGAAGTCGTTATCGGTTGCCGTGTACAACCATTACAAGCGGATTAATTCCCAAGCGAAGATCGAGGATGTCGAGCTTCAGAAGAGTAACATCATGCTTGTAGGTCCAACGGGCTCCGGTAAAACGTTGCTCGCTCAGACAATGGCTAAAATATTGAACGTTCCGTTCGCGATCGCGGACGCAACGTCATTAACCGAAGCTGGTTACGTTGGTGAGGACGTAGAGAACATACTGCTTAAGTTAATCCAAGCAGCGGACTACGACGTGGAGAAAGCTGAACGCGGTATCATCTATATCGATGAAATCGATAAGGTGGCCCGTAAATCGGAGAATCCATCCATTACCCGTGACGTATCCGGAGAAGGCGTACAGCAAGCGTTGCTGAAAATTCTCGAAGGAACGGTCGCTTCCGTACCTCCGCAAGGCGGACGCAAGCACCCTCATCAAGAATTCATCCAGATCGATACGACGAACATTCTGTTCATCTGCGGCGGCGCGTTCGACGGTCTGGAGCAGCTCATTAAACGGCGCATCGGCAAGAAAGTCATCGGATTCAGCTCTGTCCTCGAAGGACAGAAGGATCTGAAACCGGGTGAATACTTGTCGTTGGCTCAACCGGAAGATTTGCTCAAATTCGGGCTTATCCCTGAGTTTGTAGGCCGTCTGCCTGTTATTTCAACGTTGGAGCCACTCGACGAGCCAGCTCTTGTCCGGATCTTATCCGAGCCGAAGAACGCTCTTGTGAAGCAGTATCAGAAACTGCTCGAGATGGACAACGTGAAGCTGGAGTTCGATCAAGGCGCGCTTGAAGAAATCGCCCGCGAGGCGATCAAGCGGAATACGGGAGCTCGGGGTTTAAGGGCGATCATCGAAGGCATCATGCTCGACGTGATGTACGAAGTGCCATCGCGCGACGATGTCGTCACCTGTTTGGTAACCGAGAAGGTTATCAAGGAGAAGTTGTCGCCGGAGCTCACGACCAAAAAAGGCAAGAAAAAAGAAGAGAGCGCGTAACGGGAGCAGGACGAAAGCCGCCAACAAGGCCTTTCGGCCGACGCGGAGTTCGCCTAGATTGCCGGTTCCACCCTGCTAAATCGCGGGGTGGACTTTGGCGTATACAGGGGAGAAAAAATTATGTTCAGACGTACGGATACCGTTGCCGTGAAAGTCGGAAATTTAACGATCGGCGGCAACAACCAAGTAATCCTTCAGAGTATGTGCACGACGAAAACAGCGGATGTCGAAGCAACGGTAGCCGAGATCAAACGGCTTGAAGAAGCGGGCTGCCAGCTCGTTCGCGTGACCGTAAACAATAAAGAAGCGGCGGAAGCAATCAAAGCGATCAAGCAACAGATCAGCATTCCGCTTGTCGCGGATATTCATTTCGATTATCGGTTAGCTTTGCTCGCTATCGAGAACGGAATTGACAAAGTACGGATCAATCCAGGCAATATTGGCCGTCGTGAGAAGGTCGAAGCCGTCGTTAAAGCTTGCAAGGAACGAGGCATTCCGATTCGGATCGGCGTTAATGCAGGATCGCTGGAAAATCATCTACTTGAGAAATACGGTTATCCGACCGCAGATGCTATGGTCGAAAGCGCATTGTTCCACATCGGCATTCTCGAGGAACTCGATTTTCATGATATTATCGTCTCTCTTAAAGCATCTGACGTTCCAATGGCCATCGAGGCTTACATGAAGGCGGCGGAAGTGATCCGCTATCCGCTCCACTTGGGCATTACGGAAGCGGGTACTTTGTTCTCCGGGACGATCAAAAGCTCCGCAGGTCTTGGAGTTCTGCTGAATAATGGAATCGGAAACACGATGCGGATTTCATTAAGCGCGGATCCCGTCGAGGAAATCAAAGCCGCAAGGGAACTTCTCAAAGTATTCGGTCTGATTACGGATGCTCCGACGTTGATCTCTTGTCCGACCTGCGGGCGTCTCGATATCGATTTGTTCGCGGTAGCCAACGAGGTAGAAGAATATTTGTCCAAGCTTAAAGTTCCGATCAAAGTTTCCGTGCTCGGCTGCGCGGTCAACGGCCCGGGCGAAGCCCGTGAAGCCGATATCGGCATCGCGGGAGCGCGGGGCGAGGGTATGCTGTTCCGTTATGGCGAGATGATTCGTAAAGTGCCTGAAGCGGATCTCGTAGACGAGCTGAAAAAAGAAATCGACTCGATCGTGGCTTCCTATAACGAGACGGGTGTTATTCCGGGGCGCAAACATGGATAAAATGAAGAAGCTAACGATGTCGATTATCGGACTAAGCTTGCTGGCGGTCACCGCCTGCGGGAAGGACCAATCATCTACGTCGGAACATTCCCATCATGCTTCGAATGGCGATTTGCGGGTGATCACTGCTTCCGCGGAGAAGCTGCCTTCATTTCTGGATACGCAACAAGCTGCAGTGCAGGTGGCTTATCAGGTTGCCGCCACGCTAAGTGATACCTTGCAATGGATACCTTGTTATTGCGGTTGCGGCGATAGCGCGGGGCATAAGAGCAATTTGAATTGTTTTATTAACGAGATAAGGGAAGACGGTTCCGTGGAGTGGGACGATCATGGGACGAGATGCGGCGTTTGCGTGCAAATTGCCATGGTGTCCGCCCAAATGAAACAAGATGGCAAGACGAATCTTGAAATACGCAATTATATCGATAGTAAGTACGGTTCGGGATATGCGAATCCGACGGACACTCCGATGCCGATAAGCTGATTAGAACGGAATGCGGGATGATGAATGATGGTTCGAACAGGGGATGTGAAGGAATTCGCTCTCAATAAGCAATCGATCCAAGAACTGTGCGATCCCGCAACTTATTTGCGCGGGGAAGCTTATTTTCGAGCGGGTCAGGTTCTTTCGGTTAGAAAAGAAGCAGAAGATGCCGGATTCAAGGCGATCGTAAAAGGTTCGAACCGTAATCGGTACGAAGTCGAGATCGTGTTGGACGGGGATGGAGAAATTGGAGCTTCTTGCGAATGCTCCGCATACACCCCGCTATCGTATTGCAAACATATCGCAGCCGTACTGCTGAAGCTAGCGGAAGCGGAGACGGAGGAGCCAGCTCCCGAGCATGAAGTGATTTCCGAGAAGGACACTCATCTTACGAAGCAGGTCATCTTCTTGTTCGATCGCGCCTTAAGCAAGCAATCGGACGCCGAGCTTGACGCCATCAGCGACGAAAGGTCGGACTTATTGCCTCTTGAGGTCGAGTATGCCTGCAAGATCGTGAAGAGCTTTTCGAGCAAACCGATGTTCGCCGTATCGATGAAAATCGGGCTGTCCCGGCTTTATATCGTCCAGCGGATCAAAGATTTTTTGAAGCATGTCGACGAAGGCACTCCGATGTCGTTCGCGAAACATTTTTCGTATGACCCTTCCGAACATCAGTTTAAGGAATCCGATGCCCGGTTTATCGAATTGCTCGTCGAAGCGATGAATGTCGAGGAAATCTATAAGGATCTATTCCATTCCTTTTCCTCCTATTCACACCGGGAAGAAAGAATTCTTGTCATTCCGCCCGCGATTTGGGAGAGAATGCTTCCGCTTCTCGAACTCGTGAACATCAGCTTCGAGGATAAAACTACAGGCTTGAACCGCATGGAGCTGATTGACGGAGCGCTTCCGATCTCGGTTCAGTTAAACTCGGCGGGGGAAGGGTATCAGCTTGAGATCGAAGGCTTGAAAAATTCGACCTTCATGGACAACTACGGCATTGCCATCGTTAACGGGCTGCTCTTCAAATCCGATCCGGCTCAATTGAAACGGATATCGGACTTGAAGAGAATGTTCCATTATGAGAAGAATACGCGTCTATTGATCGCATCCGACCAAATCGAGTCTTTCATCGACCGCGTCGTTCGGGGACTAAACCAGTTCGTAAACGTGGAAATTTCTCCTCAAATTGCCGATAGGATCATCAATCCGGAGCTTAAAGCCCGTTTATACTTGAACTTCGAAGAAGATCGGTTATTGGCTAGGCTGGAATATGCCTATGACGACATCATTATTTCTCCCTTGCCGCAGAATGCGATGAAAAATGCTCGCGATGACGTTCTTCTCATGAGGGATCTCGATCGGGAAAATCGCATCATGTCGCTAATCGAACGGGCATCCTTCAAGTTTAACGGCAAAGACGTGTACTTGGATCAGGAAGAAGATATTTATGATTTCTTGTTCGAGATTTTGCCTCAATTAGGCGACGACGTAGAGATCTATGCGACCGATTCGGTCAAAACGGTGATGCGTACGGTGGAATACCAACCTAGAGCCCGTTTGGACATCGATGTCGGAACGAATTGGCTCGAGGTTTCCTTCGACATGGAAGGCATGGACGAGCAGGAAATACAAAGTCTGCTGCGCAATATCGTGGAGAAGAAAAAGTATTTCCGTCTTCCCGGAGGGGAATTCCTTTCCCTTGAACATGAAAGCTTCAGGGAGATTAATCGCCTATTCGAAGAACTCGACCTCAGAAAGCCGGATATGGACGGGAATCGTATCCGGATGCCGGCCGTAAGAGGCTTCCAACTGATGGATCAGTTCGGCAAGGCATCGCCCGGAATTCAATTAGGGAAGTCGCTACGCAGGCTTTGGGATAATCTGCGCAATCCCGACAATCTGGATTTCGAGCTTCCCTCCAGCATGGATTCGGTACTGCGCGATTATCAGAAATACGGCTATCAATGGTTAAGGACGTTATCTCACTATAGATTGGGCGGAATTCTCGCTGACGATATGGGATTAGGCAAAACCGTGCAAAGCATTGCCTACATCGTATCGGATACGGTGAACTCGGCGGAGATTGAGGGATCGGCGTCGCCGGTGCTTATCGTCTCCCCGGCATCCCTAATCTACAACTGGGAAAGGGAATGCAAGAAGTTTGCTCCTGAGCTTAGGACGATCGTCGCCGCCGGGGATCGCCAAGAAAGAAGCGAGCTCATGTCGGAGATGAAGGACGTCGACGTATGGATTACGTCGTATCCCCTTCTTCGCAGAGATATCGAATGGTACGAGAAACAACAATTCCGCACCGTGTTCCTGGATGAAGCGCAAGCGATCAAGAATCATGCTTCTTTAACTTCTCACGCGGTGAGAAGATTGAAAGCGGGTCAGCGTTTCGCCCTTACGGGAACGCCGATCGAAAATTCGCTGGATGAGCTTTGGTCGATCTTCGACGCCATCTTCCCGGGCCTGTTCAGCGGGAAAAAATCGTTTACCGAGATGCCGCGCGACAAAGTCGCCCGAATCGTTAAGCCGTTCATTCTTCGCAGGCTTAAGGGCGAAGTATTGAAAGAGCTTCCCGACAAAATCGAAAGCGTACAGCCTTCGGAGCTCTCGACGGAACAGAAGAAACTATACCTTGCTTATCTGGAGAAGCTGCAGTCGGACATTGAACGGGATCTTGCCGTGGACGGCGGTTTCCAAAGAAACCGGATGAAAATATTGGCGGGTTTGACGCGACTGAGGCAGCTTTGCTGCCATCCTGCTTTGTTCTTGGAAGGTTATGAAGGAACTTCGGGCAAGCTAGAGCAATTGCTCGAAATCATTGACGAGTGCCAAGGAAGCAGCAAACGTATGCTGATATTCTCCCAATTCACGTCGATGCTGGATATTATCCGCCAGGAACTGGACGGACGGGATACTCCGTATTTTTATTTGGACGGATCGACGCCATCCATTCAGCGGTTAGCTATGTGCGATGCCTTTAATGGCGGAGAACGGGATATCTTCCTCATTTCCTTGAAGGCGGGGGGAACCGGTCTCAACTTAACGGGAGCGGATACAGTCGTGTTGTACGATCTGTGGTGGAATCCCGCAGTCGAGCAGCAGGCGGCGGATCGCGCGCATCGCATCGGGCAGAAAAAAGTCGTTCAAGTCATCAAACTCGTGGCCCAAGGCACGATCGAAGAAAAAATGCTGGAGCTTCAGCAGCGCAAAAAAGATCTGATAGACGAAGTGATCCAACCGGGCGAAACGGGACTATCCACGCTAACGGAAGAGGATATTCGCGAGTTGTTGGAAATCTAAATAAAAAAGAAGGAAGTTGAAGCGCTTCCGTCATGACTATATCTTCCGGCAATCGGGCAATACTACCAAGTATAGCCCGGGTGCCGGCTTTTTTGTCTTTAGCCGCGCTTTCCCGAGGGCGTGAACGGGGAGGATAATCCAGATGACTTTAAGTATGGTTCTTATGTTAGTTCAAGTTTTTTTTGCCGTTGTTATCGGCATTTACTTTTGGAATTTGCTGCGTAACCAGAAGAACAACCGGAGCGCGGTAGATCGAGAATCTCGCAAGGAAATGGACAAGTTGCGTAAGCTTCGTTCCATCTCCTTAACTAAACCGCTATCGGAAAAAACGAGGCCGGCGGTCATTGCGGATATCGTCGGGCAGAAGGAAGGATTGCGAGCGTTAAAGGCTGCTCTGTGCAGCAGTAATCCCCAGCATGTGCTCGTTTATGGCCCTCCTGGCGTCGGGAAAACGGCAGCCGCGCGCGTTATCCTGGAGGAGGCTAAGAAAAACAAGCTGTCTCCCTTTCGCATGGAAGCGAAATTCACGGAAATCGATGCGACAACGGCTCGCTTCGACGAGCGGGGAATCGCGGATCCATTGATCGGATCGGTACATGATCCGATCTACCAAGGCGCAGGCGCGATGGGAGTGGCCGGAATTCCCCAACCGAAGCCCGGAGCCGTAACCAAAGCGCATGGAGGTATTCTGTTCATTGACGAAATCGGAGAGCTGCATCCGATTCAGTTGAACAAGCTGCTGAAAGTATTGGAAGATCGCAAGGTTTATTTGGAAAGCGCGTATTATCATGCGGAGGATACGAATATTCCTTTGTACATTCATGATATTTTCCAGAATGGCCTGCCGGCAGACTTTCGGCTGGTAGGCGCGACGACAAGATCGCCTAACGAGCTTCCGCCTGCGCTTCGTAGCCGGTGCATGGAAGTGTATTTCCGGCCGCTATTGCCGGATGAAATTTCGCAAATCGCCGAAAATGCGATCAACAAGATCGGTTTCGCGCCTCGTCAAGAGGCGTTGGACGTGGTGAAAAGGTATGCAACCAACGGACGGGAAGCGGTGAATATTATTCAGTTAGCCGCCGGGCTCGCTCTGTCGGAGAACCGAGAGGACTTGACGGCCGGCGACGTTGAGTGGGTGGTCAATAGCAGCCAACTGCCTCCGCGGCCGGACCGCAAAGTGCCATCCCAGCCGCAGGTTGGCTTCGTGAACGGGCTTGCGGTGTACGGCCCGAGCATGGGTGCGTTGCTCGAAATCGAAGTGACCGCGATACCCGCGATAGCCGGCAAAGGCCAAATGAACATTACCGGCGTCGTAGAAGAGGAAGAGCTTGGCGGCGGCCAAAGAACTTTGCGTCGCAAAAGCATGGCGAAAGGCTCCCTCGACAATGTGCTGACCGTTCTTCGTCGCAACGGCTTTCAACCGGAAAATTTCGACCTGCATGTCAATTTTCCCGGCGGAACTCCGGTAGATGGGCCTTCCGCGGGGGTGGCAATGGCCGTAGCGATCGCCTCCGCCATGACGAAACAACCCGTGGACAATAAAATCGCCATGACCGGAGAGATTAGTATTCACGGTGCGGTTAAGCCGGTCGGCGGGGTCGTGGCCAAAGTCGAGGCGGCGTTCCAATCCGGTGCGGAGACCGTCATCATTCCCAAGGAAAATTGGCAAGCGATTTTCGAAGGGCTGGAAGGCGTTCGGGTCATTCCCGTCGATCGGATGGAGGACGTTTTCCGCCACGTGTTCGGAGACCAACTGCCATGGAATGAGACCGAATGGCAAGTAGGCGATCTCCCTATCGCAGCCGATGCGTTCGCCGCCGCTCCGGCGGGGTCGGTGCTCCACGCAAGGACGATACAGAACGAGTCACAGACGTAAGAGGAGACAATCTTCGGCTCGAAAGTTAAGGGAAATCGATAACAATCTCGGAGGGTCACCCGATTCGGGTGGCTCTTTTTTTGCGGCGAGCGAATACATTTGATACAATGACTGGAGTGTCTGAATTCGTACCAGAACTGCGAGGTGCATCAATTATGGGTTCGAGCAAACAGATAAGCCGTTCCATTCCCCTGCTACCCTTAAGAGGGCTACTCGTGTATCCCAGCATGGTGCTTCACTTGGATGTAGGCCGGGAGAAATCCGTTAAAGCGTTGGAGCAATGTATGATCGACGATCATATGATCTTGCTCTGCTCGCAATCGGAGATCAATATCGAGGAACCGACCCAGGAAGATATTTATCAAGTCGGTACCATTGCTAAAGTACGCCAAATGCTGAAGCTGCCCAACGGAACGATCCGTGTTCTGGTGGAAGGCGTTGTAAGGGCGGAAATCGAGCAATATTTGCCCAACGATGATTTCTATGAAGTGCTTGCCCGCGAGCTTCACGAAGGGCAGACCAATGATTCTGAGCTCGATGCGCTTATGCGTGCCGTGCTTAGCCAATTCGAGCATTATATTAACTTGTCTAAGAAGGTGACTCCGGAGACGCTCGCCGCCGTGTCCGACATCGATCAGCCGGGCAGGTTAGCCGACGTTATTACGAGCCATCTGTCGCTTAAAATAAAGGATAAACAAGAAATTCTAGAAACCATCGAAGTTCGCCCCCGTTTGGAGAAACTGCTTGATTTCCTGAACAACGAGCGGGAAGTGCTGGAGCTTGAACGCAAGATTAGCCAACGCGTGAAGAAACAGATGGAGAAAACCCAGAAGGAATATTACCTTCGCGAGCAAATGAAGGCGATCCAGAAGGAGCTCGGAGAGAAGGAAGGCCGCGCGGGCGAAGTCGAAGAACTCAGATCGCAGCTTGCCGAAGCGGAGCTTCCGGAGAAAATCTCGGCTAAGGTCGAGAAGGAAATCGACCGTCTAGAGAAGATGCCCGCATCTTCCGCGGAAGGGGCTGTCATTCGTACTTACATCGAGTGGCTGCTGGCTCTGCCATGGACCAAGATGACGGAAGATGACCTCGACATTCAGAAAGCGGAAGAAATATTGAATGATGAGCATTACGGCCTGGATAAGCCTAAGGAACGCGTCTTGGAGTATTTGGCCGTGCAGAAGCTCGTTAAGAAGTTGAAGGGTCCGATTCTATGCCTCGTCGGCCCGCCAGGCGTTGGTAAAACCTCCTTAGCCAAATCCATCGCTAAGTCTCTCGGTCGGGAATTCGTTCGGATTTCCCTTGGAGGCGTAAGGGACGAAGCGGAAATTCGCGGTCATCGTCGGACGTATGTCGGTGCAATGCCCGGCCGTATCCTGCAAGGTATGCGTAATGCAGGTTCTGCTAACCCCGTATTCCTCTTGGATGAGATCGATAAAATGGCGATGGATTTCCGCGGCGACCCGTCCTCGGCCTTGTTAGAGGTGCTGGACCCGGAACAGAATACGACATTCAGCGACCATTATGTCGAGATGCCTTTCGATCTCTCCAATGTCATGTTCGTAACGACGGCTAACGTCGTGCATAACATTCCAAGACCGTTGCTTGACCGGATGGAGCTCCTTCAAGTTCCGGGCTATACGGAGCTAGAGAAGCTCCAGATCGCGGAGCGGCACCTTCTGCCTAAGCAGAAACGCAATCATGGCTTGGAAGAAGATCAACTTTCGGTCGACAGCGATGCGTTACTCGCCTTAATCCGCCATTACACGAGGGAGTCCGGCGTTCGTAACATGGAGCAACAATTGGCTTCGATTTGCAGGAAAGCGGCCAAGGCGATCGTCGCCAGCGCGGACGCTGCCCCGTTCATCGTCGATGAAGAGAAGCTCAAGGAGTTGCTAGGCCCTCCGAAATTCCGCTACGGAATGGCGGAGCAGGAAGATCAAATTGGTGCGGTTACCGGCCTCGCTTGGACGGAGGTTGGCGGAGATACGCTCGTCATAGAAGTCACGATCATGCCAGGCAGCGGAAAGCTGACCTTAACGGGTCAACTCGGAGACGTAATGAAGGAGTCTGCTCAGGCGGCATTCAGCTACACGCGGAGCCGCGTGAAAGAGCTTGGTATCGATCCGCAATTCCATGAGAAGAACGATATTCATATTCATATTCCGGAAGGGGCCATCCCGAAAGACGGTCCATCCGCGGGAATAACGCTTGCAACGGCGCTTATCTCGGCTTTGACGGGCCGCAAAGTATCGCGCGTAGTGGCCATGACAGGCGAGATTACGCTGCGCGGCCGCGTGCTTCCGATCGGCGGCTTGAAGGAGAAGTCCTTGGCCGCGCATCGTGCCGGAATTACGAAAGTATTAATGCCTAAAGATAACGAACGGGATTTACGGGACATCCCCGATAGCGTGCGCGCGAACATGACGTTCGTTCCCGTGGCGCATATGGATGAAGTGCTGCGGCACGCCTTGTCCGAACCGTTGGACGTCAGTGTCGTCGAAACGGGTCCTGCAGAGCAGGAAAAGGATGATTTGCAGGCGGCAGGAAAGACGGCGATCCCGGCCCCGGTAAATGAGGAAGCCGAAGATGTACCGCCACTCGGGACTCACTGATTCCTTCGGAGCACAGCGGATTCGATACACATGATGGGAGAATTTTTGTTTTATGAAGATCAAACAAACGGAATTTGTCATTAGCGCGGTAGGCCCAGCCCAATATCCGGAAGAGGGTTTGCCGGAAATTGCCTTGGCCGGCCGCTCCAACGTAGGGAAATCTTCCCTTATTAATAAAATGCTTCTGCGCCGCAATTTGGCTCGGACGAGCCAACAGCCCGGCAAGACGCAGACGCTTAACTATTACAGGATCAACGGAGAATTATTCTTCGTTGATTTTCCTGGTTACGGGTATGCCCGCGTATCCAAGTCGGAACGTGAAGCATGGGGAAAAATGATCGAGCGTTACTTAAGGGGGCGTGATCCGCTTAAGCTAGTGTTGCAACTGGTCGATTTGCGCCATCCGCCGTCGGCTGACGACGTGCGGATGTACGAATGGCTCTCCCACTATGAAATCCCGATGACCGTCGTGGCGACCAAAGCGGATAAAGTATCCCGTTCGCAATGGCCCAAGCATATGAAAGTGGTCCGCCAGAGCTTGGGAATGCCCGGTCATGTGCCTCTCGTGTTATTTTCTTCGGAGACGGGACAAGGAAGGGACGAATTATGGAGCATTATCATGCAATCGGCAGGAATACCGCTTAATACCCCCTCTGAACCCCCTAACATCGTGCAGGAAACAGAGGATAACGGGTAAAAGGTTGGCTGGATCGCGGGAGGAATCGATTTTTGCGCGTTTTTCCCGGGAATATCACGTTCGGGCGAGAGGAAACCGCTTGCGAATTGGCGTATAATAAAGTTAATTAACTTGTAAGACAATCGCAAGACAATGGGAATTGAGGAGATTTTATGGCTCAACGGGTAGCCACGGAGTATGTCAATGCCAGCCTGACACTGACGGAAGCCGATATGTCGAGATTGATCTCTCTGTGCGAGTCCCAGCAGCTTCGTCTGCAAGTATTCGTATTGGACAACGGCAACCAGGAGGTCGTGTTGGAAGAGGACGCTGGCGGAGAATCCATTCGCCTAACTTTTGAACGCTCGAACGGACAGTACCGATGCGTACTGACGTGCCGCGTCGTTCAACCCAAGCTGACCAACGCTTTACGCAAGCTCGTTTCTTCTTTCAAAGGCGATGCGGTAGTGAATCGGATTTACCAGGGCTTTACGATGGTGTATCACTACATTCAAGGGAATGTTGCGCGAATCGTGGAGAGCAAAGGAACCCTTCTGAGAACGGTATTCGAGCATAAGGATACGTTAGGCCGATTGGAGTCCCAATTCAAGCTATTCTCGGTCGAAGATGAAATCGACCGTTTGCGCGGATCGGTGAACGAGTTGCTCGACATTCGCAATCAAACGAAAGAACCTGGTCTTATTGTCGATATCGACCAAAGATTGAAATGTCATAGCCGTTTATTGTTCTCGCTTGAAGCTTAGTTAAGCTGATGGTTACTCATAAGTCGTTAAGAGCCATTTCGATGGCTCTTTTCTTTTTTTGGATAAGGCACTTTCCCTGAGTAAACAGCATATTTTAGGACGTAAAAGCCTTCATGGGAAGAGGAGTAGGCATGTTGGGGAAATCCTAGTCGGGGCGCGGGGAAACAGGGTTTTTTATCCTTCAAAAAAAACTATTGCATTTACCCCGGATAGATGTTATTTTTAGATTCGTTGACAACTCAATACAATAGGAACCAGGATTCACTCAAGGAATGCGGTGAGAGCAAATTCCCTCCAAGTGAATGACGTAGGTCCTAGCGGATGAAATCAGTTTCACATTTTATTCCTAGGAAGGGGGAACCGAAAGATGGAATATTCAACTTTCGGACGACACGTTGCGGTTGATACATGGGGAGGAAACACTGATTTATTGAACAGTGCAGAACTTCTTCAATCGCACATGGTGGAAGCAGCTGAAGCATGTGGCGCGACCGTACTCTCGGTTCAAGCGAAACAGTTCGAACCGCAAGGAGCAACGGTATTGGTCTTGCTGTCGGAGAGTCACATCTCCATTCACACGTATCCTGAGAGAGGTTTTGCCGCAATCGATTGTTATACCTGTGGCGAGACTGTGGATCCACAACTGGCTATTGACTATCTCGTCAATGTCTTGAAACCGGAAAAAACGTATGCAAAGAAATTGATTCGAGGACTCGGTGAATTGCAAGTCGAAGAACCAACGATTAAGCAAGTCGAGCTCGTCAAATAAGTACGGCAGCGAAGCCATGAGGGATTATCCTCATGGCTTTTTCATATGTCTAGAGAATACGATTGGAACAAATCGCCGACAATAGAAAAAAGCGTCGTGACCGGTTTTCATAAAGTTTTCATATTTAGGGGCAAAGTGCGCGGGGAACTGTGCTATAATAAGCGATGACATAAAGGCTTGCCCTTACTCCCATGCAGAAAGTCAGGTGAATACCCGTGCATCTTATCGTTGTCGGATTAAACTATCGTACAGCTCCAGTCGAGATAAGGGAAAGATTTGCCCTTTCGGATAGGGAGATGCCGCTTGCGCTGCAGGCGTTAAAGCAAACTACGGGCATTCTCGAGGGAGTAATCGTGGCGACCTGCAACCGGACGGAATTATACGCAGTCGTGGACAGGCTTCATCTCTGCGGACATTATATTCGCGCTTTCATGGAACAGTGGTTCAAGATCCCGCGCAAGGAATTTAACTCGCATCTCTATATGTACGAGGACGACCGCGCGGTCGAGCATCTGTTTAAGGTCGCGAGTGGTCTCGATTCGATGATTATCGGCGAGACTCAAATTTTAGGACAGGTTCGCGATGCTTTCCTGCTTGCGCAGGATCAGCAGGCTACCGGAACGTTGTTCAACCGCTTGTTCAAACAGGCGATCACGCTAGCTAAACGCGCGCATTCCGAAACTTCGGTCGGGGAAAGCGCGGTATCCGTAAGTTATGCGGCCGTCGAACTCGGGAAACGCATCTTCGGACGGTTTGACGACAAGTCGGTCATGATCGTCGGTGCCGGTAAAATGAGCGAACTAACGGCGCAGCACCTTCACAGCAACGGTGCCAAAGAAGTGTTCGTCGTGAATCGGACTTTGGAGAAGGCGGAAGAGTTGGCCGAGAAGTTCCAAGGCTCCGCAATGGCTTTGGACGAGGCTTTAGGGCGCTTAAAAGATGTCGATATCGTGATCAGCAGCACGGGGGCGGATAAATTCGTCATTACTCGCCAACATATCGAGGCCGCGATGTCCGCAAGGAAGAAGAAACCGTTGTTTCTTATCGATATCGCAGTCCCGCGCGATATAGAGCCTGCTTGCGGCGATATACCGAATGTATTCCTCTATGATATCGACGATCTGGAAGGCATCGTCGAGACGAATATGGCGAAGCGACGGAAAGAAGCGGAAATCATCGAAGATATGATCGAGCTGGAACAGGAAGCCTATCGTCAGTGGTACGCCACGCTCGGGGTTAGCCCGCTAATTCGGGCGCTACAGGAAAAAGCGGCTGCTATCCAGGAAAATACGCTAGAGAGTATGCTGCGCAAGCTGCCGGAGCTGGATGATCGGCAGGTCAAGGTCATTCGCAAGCTGACGAAAAGCATCGTTAACCAAGTGATCCACGATCCTATTCTACGGATCAAGGAGCTCGCCGCCGAGAAGCGCAGCGATGAGGCCATGAAGCTGTTCGTACAATTGTTTGCTCTTGAAGACGAGGTTGCTCACTTGAAAGCGGAAGAAAAAGCCGAGGAGAAATCCCGGAAGGAACTGCAATCTTCCGCCAAAGGCTCGGAAACAGCTTCGGGATCCATCATGGACGTCGAGAAATTGCTGTCTCAGCTAGCGGGAGCGCTAAGATGACGCAAGGGATGCTGGAGGCGCTGCTCCCATGGTAACACAAGACTGGTTAACCGACGCCGTACTTTATATTTATGCCCTGAGTCTGCTTTTTTTCGTGTCCGATGCCGCTTCCGGCAACCGGAACGCGAAAAAAGTGGGAACAGGGCTGCTTGTTTTTGTGTGGATTCTGCAGGGAGTTTTTATTTTAATTTTATTGAAGGAGCGGTTCACCGTTCCTACGTTGACGATAAGAGATTTCTTGTTTATTGTCTCCTGGTTGCTCGTCTCGGCTTCTTTTGTCATGAATAGGCTTATGAGGGCGGAACTGCTCGTTCTACTGGTTAACGTGGTTGGATTTGCGGTATTGGCTCTGAATTTAATCGCGCGTCCGAGGCGATCGCTCGAGCTTGAGCCATGGGAAGTCGCTAGGAGATTGCTTATCGTCCATGTAAGCTTGATTACGTTGGCTTTCGCGATTTTGACGATTGCGGCTATACTGGGCAGCATGTACCTTTTCTTACATCAAAGGCTTAAAGCCAAGAAATGGACGCATGTCATGAGCAGAATGCCGAGCTTGGAGTGGATCGACCAATACGCGTATCGGGCCGGGTTGATCGGCGTCCCGTTATTACTCCTTTCGTTATCTACGGGAACCGTCGCCTTGTTGATCGACAAAAGCCCTGCCCAATTGCTAGACGAGAAGGTGCTGTTATCGTATGCGGCCGGCTTGTTATATATCATATATTTGATTAGAAGTTCAGTTTTTCGCGATGATGGCACGAAGCTGGCCGTTTGGAATTTGTTGGGTTACCTCGTATTGGTCGCGGGTTTTTTCGCTAGTAGGCTATCCTCGTTCCATCAATTGATATAGTCGAAGAAATTCGCGATCCGTATGATGACTTCTTGAACTGTCTCTTGAAGGGAGAGTTGGACATGTCCGATTGGTACCCGATTATGCTTAAAGTAGCAGGGCGCAAATGCGTCGTCTTCGGCGGCGGACCCGTTGCGCAACGTAAAACGGAGGGTTTGCTTCAAGCGCAAGCGGTCGTGTGCTTGATTAGCCCGCATGTGACTCCACAGCTGGAAGCATGGGCGGCGGACGGGCGTTTGCTTTGGTCCCGGAGGGAAGCGGAAGAGAATGATCTCGAAGGAGCCGTGCTCGTGTTCGCCGCAACGGATAAGCCGGCTTTGAATCAAAGCTTTGCCGAAGCAGCGGGGAAACGCGGAATTCCGATGAATATCGCGGATGACGGAGAAGCAGGGGAGTTTATCGTGCCCGCGGTACTCAGACGCGGGGGATTGGTATTAACGGCTAGCGCTTCTGGCGCCGGGCCTGCACTGGCTTCGCGGATTATCCACGAACTTGCCGATCGGTATGGCCCGGAATACAATGAGAATATCGAAGCGCTAAGAACCATACGCGCGATCGTAAAGGCAGAGGTCGACGACCCATTGGAGAGGCGCGCGTTGCTGCAAGCGGCCGTCGCCGATGATGCACTGGAGGAGTGGAGGTCGTCTTCTAAGCTTCAGGACAAGGCCGATCTTATTGCAAGACTGCGACAACGAGTATATGAGGACCGGAAGGGATAGATAATGAGATGCGTAATATTATTGTCGGATCAAGACAAAGCACGTTGGCGTTGACCCAAACAAACCAGACGATTGATCTGTTGAAAGAGTTATGCGCAAGAGAAAATCTAGCCTATACGTTCGAAATCAAACCTATCGTTACACGCGGGGATCGTATTCTGGACGTGACTTTGTCCAAGGTCGGCGGCAAAGGGCTTTTCGTGAAAGAAATCGAAGAAGCCTTGCTGAACGGCGAGATCGATCTAGCCATCCATAGCATGAAAGACATGCCATTCGAGCTTCCCGAGGGATTGGTAATCGGAGCGATTCCTAAGCGGGAAGATCCACGAGATTGCCTGATTAGCAAGGAAGGCAGAAAGTTGTCCGAATTACCGCAAGGAGCGCGAGTCGGAACGAGCAGCTTGAGGAGAGCAGCGCAGTTGCAAGCTCATCGGCCAGATCTGCAAATCGAATCTATCCGTGGAAATATCGATACGAGACTTCGCAAGCTTATGGAAGAAGGCTTCGATGCCATTCTTCTTGCCGCTGCAGGTTTGCATCGCATGGGGTGGAAAGATCGGATAACGGAATATTTATCGCCCGAAGTTTGCTTGCCTGCAGTTGGACAAGGCGCTCTTGCGATCGAATGCCGCGGTAAAGACGCCGATGTACTTGGATTGCTTAGGCTTCTGAATGATCCGACGACCGAGAAAACCGTTGCGGCCGAACGCAGACTGTTAGGATTATTGAACGGGGGTTGCCAAGTTCCTATCGGGGCATATGCGCAATTAGAATCGGACGCTTCCGATTCTAAGGTCGTATTGAACGGATTAGTAGCTTCGCCCGATGGAACGAAATTGCTAAGGGAAGCGGCGGTCGGTTCAGATTCGCTGCAGCTTGGCTCGGAAGTCGCGCAAGCTTTGCTTCGCCGCGGAGCGGATCATATTCTAGCGGAAGCGAGGGAATAGCCGGATGGAGAAGGGGAAGGTTTATCTTGTCGGCGCGGGTCCCGGCGATCCTAAGTTGATCACGGTGAGAGGGCTGGAAGCCTTAAAGCGGTCCGACGTCGTCGTGTTCGACCGTCTGGCTGGACCGCAACTGCTCAACCACGCGAAACCCGATGCTGAGCGTATATATGTAGGGAAGCTGCCTGACCGTCATACGATGAAACAAGAGGACATCAATCAATTACTAGTCGATCTTGCTCTTCAAGGCAAAACCGTCATTCGTCTGAAGGGCGGGGATCCAACCGTATTCGGGAGAGTCGGGGAAGAAGCCGATTTATTGCAGAAGAACGGTATTATTTATGAAATCATTCCCGGAATTACTTCAGCAATCGCCGTACCAGCTTACGCGGGCATTCCCGTGACGCACCGCGATTGGGCCTCCTCCTTTTCCGTTATTACCGGGCACGAGAGCCCGGACAAGCTTGATCATTCGATTTATTGGGATAAAGTCACGAACGCAACGGGAACCCTTGTTTTCTTAATGGGCGTTGCTAAGATCGCTTATATAAGCGAACAATTGATTAAGCATGGCCGATCGCCGGAAACGCCGGTCGCACTCGTCCAGTGGGGAACGCGAGCGGAACAAAAAACGGTCGTCGGTACGCTTAGCGATATCGATGAGCGAGTGAAAGCGGCGAATTTAAAGCCTCCTGCGGTCATCATCGTAGGCGACGTCGTTCGACAACGGGAAACCTTATCATGGGTGGAGAAAAAGCCGCTGTTCGGACAGAGGATTCTTATCACGCGTGCCCGCTCGCAAGCAAGCGATTTGCTCGCGAAGATCGATGATTTGGGCGGAGAAGCTTACGAGTTTCCGGTGATCGAGACGAAACTTCCGGAGCAAGCGGAGCAACTGCAGGCTATTGAACGAGCTCTAAGCCAAGCAGAGGCTTATGATTGGATCATGTTAACAAGCGTTAACGGCGTGGAGTACTTTTTTCATTGGCTGGATCATTACGAGGTTGATGTTCGCAGATTTCATAAAGCGAAATTCGCCGCAGTAGGGCCTAAGACGGCTGAGGCGCTCAGAGCTCGCGGCATTCGCGCCGATCTGATGCCGGAGAGCTTCATAGCGGAAGGGTTGTTGGATAGCTTAAAGGATAAAATCTCTCCAAACCAGCTTGCCTTGCTTCCTAGAGGAGATCTGGCGAGGGAGACGTTGTCTAAGGAACTGAGAGCGCAAGGAGTTCAAGCTGTCGAGATCGACGTTTACCAAACCGTAATGTCGGTGCCCAAAGATTTATGGCTTCCGGAAATGCTTGCGAACGGAGAAATTCACGTCATCACGTTCACAAGCTCCTCGACGGTAATTAACTTGCTGGAGGCATTGCGGCAACTAGGCGTACGCAACCCGGCGGAAGCATTGCAAAATATCGAGATCGCGTGTATAGGACCGATAACCGCCAAGACGGCCGAGGAGAACGGCTTAACGGTGACCGTCGTTCCGGACAAATACACGATCGACGCTCTCGTGGAGGCTTTAGTCGACAGACGGCGCATGACGAAAGGAGATTAATAAAGATGGCTCATCTATTTGACAGGCATCGCAGGCTAAGAGGTTCTGCGGGTCTTCGTAATATGATTAGAGAAACAAGCATTGGTGTCAATGACTTCGTTGCGCCAATATTCGTAACGGAGGGCGCAGGGGTTAAAGAAGAAATTTCTTCGATGCCGGGCGTCTATCACTGGTCCTTGGACACGATGGAGCAGGAACTCGCGGATATCGTAAGCTTAGGGATCCAGTCGGTTCTCGTCTTCGGAGTGCCGAACCACAAAGATTCGATGGGCACTTCGGCATATGCGGACGATGGGATCGTACAGAGAGCCATTCGGCAAATGAAAGCGAAATATCCCGAGCTCGTCGTCGTAGCCGACACTTGCTTGTGCGCATACACGGATCATGGTCATTGCGGCGTCGTGCATACGACGGAATGCGGAGCGACTATCGATAACGACGAATCGCTTGCCCTTCTCGTTAAAACCGCGGTTTCCCAGGCTAAAGCCGGCGCGGATATTATTGCTCCTTCCAATATGATGGACGGTTTTGTAGCAGCGATTCGCCAAGGGCTGGACGAAGCGGGATTCTCGAATACGCCGATCATGTCTTATTCGGTGAAGTATTCTTCTGCGTATTACGGACCCTTCCGCGAGGCTGCTCATTCCTCGCCTCAATTCGGAGACCGCAAGACTTACCAAATGGATCCGGGAAATGCTCGCGAAGCGCTGAGGGAAGCCCAGTCCGATGTGGATGAAGGTGCGGATTTCCTGATGGTAAAACCCGGGTTAGCCTATCTGGATGTCGTGAGAATGCTGAGGGACCGCTATTCTTTGCCAATCGTAATCTACAATGTGAGCGCGGAATACTCCATGGTTAAGGCGGCGGCTTTACAGGGATGGATCGACGAGAAAGCGATCGTGTTGGAGACGTTAATCGGCATGAAACGCGCGGGAGCGGATTTGATCATTACTTATCACGCTAAAGATGCCGCGCGTTGGCTTCGTGGGGAATGAATAGGCTAAGCGCGCATCTTTACCATAGACTTTTCCAATTCTGATAGCAGGGAAGTGACGAATATGAGCGAAAATCATCGAAAACGCGTGGAAACCCAGTCGAAAGCGGCCTTTGAGCGCGCGAAGCATGTCATCCCGGGTGGAGTTAACAGTCCGGTAAGGGCTTTTAAATCCGTAGGTTTGACACCGTTGGTCATTGAACGCGGCGAAGGGAGCCGGATCACGGATATCGACGGTCAAACGTATATCGATTACGTGCTCTCATGGGGACCGCTGATTGCGGGCCATGCTCATCCGGAAGTCGTCGAAGCCATTAAACGGACGGCGGAGAAGGGGACGAGCTTCGGTGCGCCTACAGAGCTTGAGACGCTGATGGCCGAGCTCGTCTGCGAGCGGGTACCGTCCGTCGAAATCGTTCGTATGGTTAACTCCGGTACGGAAGCGACGATGAGCGCGTTAAGATTGGCTCGGGGTTATACGAAACGGAGTAAAATTTTGAAGTTCGAAGGCTCTTACCATGGCCATGCGGATAGCTTGCTCATTAAAGCGGGTTCCGGCGTTGCGACATTGGGATTGCCAGATAGCCCAGGCGTACCGGAAAGCGTGGCCGCGCATACGTTGACGGTTCCATATAATGATCTGGAATCCGTCAAGCTGGCGTTCGAGCGTTACGGGGAAGAAATCGCGGCTGTCATCGTCGAGCCGATCGCGGGAAATATGGGCGTCGTTCCTCCGTTGCCGGGATTTCTGCCTGGCTTGCGGGAGTTGACGACTAACTACGGAAGCTTGCTTATTTTTGACGAAGTCATGACCGGGTTCCGCGTCCATATGAACTGCGCGCAAGGGCTCTATGGCGTAACGCCGGACTTGACGTGTTTGGGTAAGGTGATCGGAGGCGGCTTGCCTGTAGGAGCTTACGGCGGCCGCAGGGAAATCATGGAGCAGATGGCTCCGGTCGGGCCGATCTATCAAGCCGGAACGTTATCCGGTAATCCGTTAGCGATGGCGGCGGGCTATACGACGCTTAAGCTGATGACGGAGGACGCTTATCGGCTTCTCGAGAAGCTGTCCGTTCGTCTCCAAGCGGGACTTGAGCGCAATGCTAAGGAAACAGGCATTCCGATGACGATTAATCGGGTCGGTTCGATGGTATGTCCTTTCTTCACGGATAAGCACGTAATTAATTACGACGTAGCCAAGACCGCGAATACGGAACGTTTCCGTACCGTGTTCCGCAGGCTATTGGACAATGGCGTGAACATCGCGCCGTCGCCGTTCGAAGGTTGGTTCGTGTCCATCGCCCATTCCGAAGACGATATCGATCAAACGATCGCGGCTCATAAGGCCGCATTAGAGAAACTCTAAACTGTTGGAATAGTTAACTCCCCGTTCGCCTTGGCGCGATCGGGGAGTTTTTTTTGGTTGCCAAAAGCCAAAGGGTTGTTTGCTTTTTCAGTCATGCCCGACTATCCCCGGCATATAGATAACTAGTGAATTGTAAAGGCCCCGATCGATACAATCGGGCGCTTATGCCGAAAGGAGGACTTCGTCGTGACGGACCAGTTGAACGGGTTGCGATTCGATATTTACGAACGTGTGCATCTGCCTGACGATGTTGCCGCAATTGAAGAGTTGGAAGAAATCGAGCTGGTGCCCCATATGCAGGCGCTGCCTCAAGACGATCAAGTTTTGTTAAGAGGAAACCTGTTGTTGTCCGGGGTTTACCGGTCACAGGAAACCGCAGAAGTCAACCAGTTGGAGTATTGGATACCGGTTGAAATTTCATTGCCTTTAAACCGGATTCAAAGCGTGGAACAATTAGCCGTTGAGATTGATAACTTCGACGTTGATTTGTTGACGTCACGATCGTTAAACGTGACGGGAGTGTTAGCGCTGCGAGGGCTGCAGGTTCAATCGACGGAAAGCCCGATTTGGCGAGACGACAGCTTTACGGTCGTGCACCAAGCCCAAGCGGATGGTTACGAGCAAGATTTGCCGGGTAGGTACTCGCAAACCGAAAGCGGGAATGACATCGAGGACAATCCTGCTTCGCTCTTCGCCAACGATTACGGATCCGAGTATGCCGCTCCATTAGTCGAGCAAGAAAGAGAGGAATCGTTCGGGCTTCAGTCGGAGTCTGAGTCAGAGTCGGGGTCGGAGTCGAGTTCGCAAGACGTTGCCAAGGAAAGCAGTTGGCTGTCGATGTTCCAACATCTGGAGGAACCGAGGGAGGAAGCGATTGTTCCCCAGGAGCCTTCCGTCGATTCCGCTGATGCGGTTGCTCAGTGGGGCGACGTTTCCAGCGGACGTTTGGAACAACCGGACGCTGCTTTGGAGCCGGAGTTGCCTCTTGCTTCAGAGCAGATCCTCGAAGCGGAAGAGAAGCCGGATATACGAGTTGCTCTTGGTGGAAAAGCGTTGGATCCCGCTCCGGCGCAGCAACAGCAGCAAACGGGTGTCGGCCTACTGTCCCAGCTAGGAGAGAAGGGGGCGAAAAGGGAAGCGGAGCTGCGTATTCAAGAGGCTGCACAAGCGGAGGAGAAGGCGCAGCTAGCAAGCAACTCCGCCCAAAGCTCCGGCGACGAGCTGGAATGGACGCGATTATTCTTAAATAACGCTCAGGCGCAATCCTTCCGCAAGGTGAAGATGTGTATCGTCCAACGCGAAGAAACTCTCGATTTGATCGCCAACAGGTACAACGTTCAGCCAAGAGAGCTTCAGCTTTATAATCGTTTGCACGAACCTTACTTATCCGAAGGCCAGGTCCTCTACATTCCGTAGTAAACAATAAGGCTGATCCTCGATTCCATTCGACGAGGATCGGCCTTTTTGCTTGTCCGCCAACGTGATTGAATTAGGGCACTTCCTTGTGAGATTTTCACCCTCATTCGAATGATCCTTTTTGCTAGAATGAGTTCAGAGCTACTTATCATCCTCAGTTTTCTTACTCCTCCCGGCACTCTTCAACAGAACCTATCCAAACCCGAAACTTGATGATCCCAATCCATTGCGTTATTGATGTATCCCTAATTCCAAAGGAGGTGAACTCGGAAACGAAAATGAATCGCGGCGCATTGTATTCAACATTTAAAGGAGGAAGTTCATGAAATGAAACTGCCGATCTGCAAACCCCCGCTCGTCGGGCTGCTTCGCTGGGCACACACGCTTGCGATCACTTCCAGCTATTCGGATACGTTGCCATGGTTTTATAGCAACTTTATTCAATTGAGCGGAAACCGGCATTTTATCGAAAACGGAGAAGAGTTTTTTTTGGATTTTTATCGGGGAGGCCGCGCGGAATTCGATCACAACAACCCTTTTCTGCAATCGCATAAGTTAAGCGTAGACGTGTTTCGGATGTTAGGTTTAACGTCCTTGTCTTCATTTTGTGTGGAGGCGCTTGAAAAGGGATATTATCCGGACGTATTCATCGATGAGCAATGGATTCCGCATAGCTACGCCTTCGGCTCCTATCGGTTACCACATCACCTTCTCATTTATGGATATGAATCCGGAAAGCATTTCTATTGCCAAGGCTTCGATAAATTCGGGGTATACGGGAATCACAAGGTGTCGTTCGAAGATTTAGACCGCGCTTACGACTCCATGTCCGAGCTTATCCAAAGCGGGCAAGTGGGGGAGCAAGGCACTTATCTGTTCAAGCTCGATTCTAACTATCGTTATCGTTTCGATGTGCGTTCCGTTGTTAATCAATTGCAAGATTACTTGCGCGCGGACACGGAAGAGAACCGGATCAATCGTAATCCGGAGCAAGACGTTCTGGGGGTCGAAGTGTATGACAGCTTGCTGAAGTATTTCGATTATGCCCGCAGGGACGATCCGACTCTAAAGAAAAGGGCGGATATCCGGCAGCTTCACATACTATGGGAGCATAAGAAAACGATGGTCGATCGCCTCGATTATATGAAGAGGGAAGGCTACTTAACCGATTCGGACGAGCTCGTCGCGTCATATAAAGAGGTAGCTAATAAGGCGATGTTAATGCGGAATCTTTATTTGAGAGCCGCGGTCGCGCAAATGGACGATTCTCCCTTTCCCGCTGCGCGCGTCCAAAACTTATTCCTGATGGTGGAAGAAAGCCTGAATGAAATAAAGGAAATGGAGACCGGGATTTTGCATAAGTTGTTAGAGGTATTGGGACAAGCTTCAACCCACCATTCGGCTTGAGATTCCAACCGTATTGACTCTCCCACGGACGCCGGGTAGAATAGGTAAGAAAGACACGGATAGGGAAGAGTAGGCAGTATAACCCTTCAGAGAGCGGAACCGCCGGTAAATACGGCGCTGCGAGGTTCCGCAGGACAACACGCTGCTGCAAGTCGCCCTGGAGTTTCCTGCTTGAATAATCGTCCGTTTCGGGACGAACCTGTAGAGCGGGACGGTAGCAACCGTTATCTTGCAACGAGTGCCGTTTCGGGTAATGATGCCGAACGGAACGAAGGTGGTACCACGGAAGTTTACCTTTCGTCCTTTGCGACGGGAGGTTTTTGTGTTTTTTTAAGCATCTTTACGAGGAATATTTCTCAGTAAAGCCGAATTGACGTCTTATGGAGGTAGTGTCACTCATGTCCGAATCCCAAGAACGCCTTAACGTCGAAATGCCGACGACCTATGATCCTACAAGCGCAGAACGCAAATGGTACGATCATTGGCTGAGCAATGGTTATTTTCAAGCTGGACGTCGTCCCGACGCCCCTAAATACACCATTGTCATTCCCCCCCCGAACGTAACGGGTATGCTGCACATCGGCCATGCCCTTGATTTTACTTTGCAGGATATCCTTATCCGGTTCAAGCGGATGCAAGGGTTCGATGCGCTATGGCTTCCGGGCACCGACCATGCCGGAATTGCTACGCAGACCAAAGTAGAACAGAAGCTCCGCGAAGAAGGCAAGAGCCGATACGATCTGGGGCGCGAAGCGTTCCTGGAGAAAGTGTGGGAATGGAAAGAGCACTATGCGGGTACTATCCGCGAGCAATGGTCAAAAATGGGCTTAAGCCTAGATTATTCGCGCGAGCGATTTACTTTAGACGAGGGGCTGTCCAAGGCCGTTCGCGAAGTGTTCGTTCGGTTATACGAGAAAGGCCTTATCTACCGCGGCAAAAGAATCATCAACTGGGATCCTGCGGCGCGGACAGCGCTATCGGATATTGAGGTCGAATATAAAGAAGTTAACGGGCACCTGTATCATCTTCGTTATCCGCTCGCGGACGGCAGCGGCCATATTACGGTTGCGACGACAAGACCGGAAACGATGCTTGGGGATACCGCTGTCGCCGTTCATCCTGAGGATGAGCGCTATAAGCACTTGATAGGACGCATGATCCTACTCCCGATCGTCAACAGGGAAATTCCGATTATCGGAGACGAGTACGTCGAGAAGGAGTTCGGAAGCGGAGCTGTCAAAATTACGCCGGCTCATGATCCTAACGATTTCGAAGTAGGCGCAAGACACGAGCTTCCTCAGATTACGGTCATGGACGAAGGCGGACGAATGAACGAGCACGCCGGTCCGTACCAAGGGTTGGATCGCGCGGATTGCCGCAAGGCGATCGTTAAAGATATGCAAGAGCAAGGAATCTGCATCCAAATCGAGGACCATGTACACCAAGTCGGCCACAGCGAACGTTCAGGCGCGGTTGTCGAGCCTTATTTGTCCACGCAATGGTTCGTGAATATGAAGCCGCTAGCCGAGAAAGCGATCGAATCGCAGAAGTCGGGACAGGGCGTTAATTTCGTTCCGGATCGCTTTGAGAAAATATACTTGCACTGGATCGAGAATGTTCGCGACTGGTGTATTTCCCGCCAGCTCTGGTGGGGCCATCGGATACCGGCATGGCATCACGAGACGACAGGGGAGATACACGTCGGAGCAGAAGCTCCGGAAGGAGCGGATCAACCGGACTCCCCGTGGAAACAAGACAACGACGTTCTGGATACGTGGTTCAGTTCGGCTTTATGGCCGTTCTCGACTTTGGGCTGGCCGGAAGATAGCGACGACTTTAAAAATTACTATCCGACCGGAGTACTCGTCACCGGATACGACATCATTTACTTCTGGGTTGCCCGAATGATCTTCACCGCGCTTGAATTCACGGAACAAATTCCGTTCAAGGACGTTCTCATTCATGGGCTCGTCCGCGATGCCGAAGGACGCAAAATGTCCAAATCGCTGGGCAACGGAGTCGATCCGCTTGAAGTCATCGAGAAATACGGCGCGGATGCGATGCGTTTCATGATTTCCACGGGCAGTACGCCTGGACAGGATTTGCGTTTCCGGTTCGAGAAGGTCGAGCAGGCGCGTAATTTCGCGAACAAGATTTGGAATGCGTCCCGGTTTGCCCTCATGAATCTGGAAGGCTTCAGCTACGATCAAATCGACCTTAGCGGCGAATTGTCGACGGCTGACCGTTGGATTCTTCATCGCTTGAACGAGACCGCGAGGGATATTACCCGGTTGATGGAAAGCTACGAGTTCGGGGAAACCGGACGGTTGCTATATAACTTCATCTGGGATGACCTATGCGACTGGTATATCGAGTTCTCGAAGCTTACGCTTTACGGAGACAATCCGGCGGCTAAGCGCAGCACGCAATCCGTGCTTGCTTACGTGCTGGATCGCACATTGCGTTTGCTGCACCCGTTCATGCCGTATCTCTCCGAAGAAATCTGGCAGCATTTGCCTCACGAACCTGGAGAGACGATCATGTTGTCTTCATGGCCGGAGTATCGCGCCGACTTCGAGGCAGCGAATTCGCTTAAGGAAATGGAGCTCTTGATGGAAGCCATCCGCGCAGTACGTAACGTTCGCGCGGAAGTGAACGTATCGCCGGGCAAGAAAATCGAGCTATTGCTTAAACCGACGGGAGAAGCGGAAGAAGGCATTTTCCTCCGGAACGAAATTTACGTCCAGCGCTTCTGCAACACGTCGTCTTATACGCTCGACCGCGCATTGACGCCTCCCGACAAGGCCATGACGGCTATTATCACGGGAGCGGAGCTCTTCTTCCCGTTAGCGGGCCTCATCGACATCTCGCAAGAGATTGCGCGATTGACGAAGGAAGTCGACACGTTGAATGCGGAAGTCGATCGCGTGGAGAAGAAGTTATCCAACGAAGGCTATATTGCCAAAGCTCCAGCACACGTCGTGGAGCAAGAACGTGCCAAAGGCCAAGATTACAAAGATAAACGAGATAAAGTGTTAGCCAGAATTGCCGAGCTGCAAGGGTGATGGAGGAGATGAGCGGAATGAACAAGAACGACATCTCCCCGTCGGTAGGTTTTCAAACCGCGGAAGAGGCGATGGCCTGGATTACGGGCCTCACTTCTTTCGGTATCCGGCCTGGACTTGAACGAATCGCGCAGCTAATGGAAAGCTTCAATCATCCCGAGCGGAGATTGAAGTTTATCCATGTTGCGGGGACGAACGGCAAAGGCTCGGTTTGCGCTTATTTAACGAGCGTGCTAAGGCAGAGCGGATATGATGTGGGGACCTTCACGTCCCCTTATCTCACCTCCTATTCCAATAGGCTCCAATATAATGGGCAAGATATTGAAGACGAAGATTTAGTGAGGCTTGCTAATTTACTGAAGCCCGTCGTAGAGGACATGGCGCAGAGCGAGTGGGGTTCCCCGACCATGTTCGAGGTGACGACCGCGCTGGCGCTGCTCTACTACGGAACGGTCGTTTATCCGGATTTTGTCGTATGGGAAACCGGCTTGGGCGGACGGTTGGACGTGACGAACGTCGTAACGCCAATCGTAAGCGTCATTACGAACGTCGGTCATGATCATATGGACGTTCTTGGGCCAACCATAGCCGATATTACTCGAGAAAAAGCAGGCATTATCAAGTCGGGAGTTCCGGTCGTCTCCGCCGTTTCGCAGCCGGAAGCGATTGAGATCGTCAGGAATACTGCCAAAGCGCGTCAAGCAACTTTGTACCTGCTGGGAGACCAATTTTCATATGAAACGTTAGCCTTGGCGGAAAATGAGCAAAAGTTTTCTTTTCAAGGTCCGTTCCGTGCTTTACAATCGTTAACGGTGACGATGAACGGAGCACATCAGGTCACGAACGCCGCTACGGCGCTAATGGCCTTGGAAGTACTTCGGCAGTATTACGCTTTGATCGTAGACGACGAAGACTTGGCCGTTGCACTTCGGAATACGGCATGGCCGGGCAGGCTGGAGATGGTTTCGCACAATCCGAGGATACTTATTGACGGCGCACACAATCCTGAAGGCATGGAAGCGCTCAGCGATGCTCTTCGGGAGATCTATAAGTTCGATCAATTAAATGTGATGATGGCAATGATGCCGAATAAGAATCATGAGCATTCCCTGCGGCATATACTACCAATGGTGGATACGCTTGTGATTACGGAACCGGATTTTCATAAAAAAATGAATGCCGACGAGCTCGCGGCCATAGCTAATCGGCTGCGTTCGGAGCTCGGACGGCCGCGGAATGTGATCGTGGAACCGGATTGGCGCCGTGCTCTGGAGCTTCTGCAAGAAGCTTCATCATCGTCCCAAGCCGAGCATCCACTAAATGTGATTACCGGCACTTTGTATTTGATTGCCGATGTTAGATCGTGGGTGCTTCATGGAACGAAATCTGAAAAAGGCTGGTGAAGCGTTGTTGCGGACCGCTGAACACGTGCATTTTATCGGTATCGGAGGATATGGAATGAGCGCCATCGCCCGGGTAATGCTGGAGATGGGTTATCAAGTGTCCGGTTCCGATGTGGTACGCCAGGAATTGACCGACAAGCTGGCGGCCAAAGGAGCACAAATCTATATAGGTCATGAACCGGAGCATGTCCGGGGTGCTGATCTGGTTGTTTATTCTACGGCGTTGTCCAAAGACAACGTAGAGCGTCAAGAAGCAGAGCAGTTAAACATTCCGATTCTGCATCGGGCTCAGATGTTGGCTCGTCTTCTTAATTCCCGTATGGGAATCGCCGTTGCGGGAGCGCACGGCAAAACGACGACATCTTCCATGATCGCTCTTGTCATGGAGATATGCGGGTTAGACCCTACTTATATTATTGGCGGGGAAATCGTGAACGTCGGCACGAACGCGAAAGCAGGCAAAAGCCAATTCGTCGTAGCCGAAGCCGACGAGAGCGACGGGTCGTTCTTGCAGTATGAATCCGCCGTTGGCGTCGTAACGAACATCGAAGCCGATCATCTGGAAAATTACGAAGGGGACTTCAATAAGCTGAAAGAAGCTTATGTTTCGTTCCTGAGGAATATTAAGCCGGAAGGCTGCGCCGTCGTATGCGCGGATGACGAGAACGTTCGGGAATTGTTGCCTCAAGTGAGCGGACAAAGGATCATCACTTACGGTATGGAATCCGCAGACGCGGAGTACCGTGCGACCGATATCCAGCTTGGAGACCGTTGCGCCACGTTCACGGTAAGCCATCATGGCGCTGTTCTCGGCAGCGTGACATTGTCGGTGCCGGGTAAGCATAACGTGTATAATGCGTTAGCTACTCTAATCGTTTGCCTCGAAGCTGGAGCGGAATTCGACTCGATCGCGGAAGCGATCCGCGAGTTTCGCGGTGCTAAACGTCGGTTTCAAGTGCTTGGAGAAGTGAAGGACATGCTCGTCATAGACGATTATGCCCATCATCCAACGGAAATACAGGCGACCATTCAAGCGGCGAAAGCGACGGGCAAACGGATCATCGCGGTATTCCAGCCTCAGCGCTATACAAGGACATTCTTCTTGCTGGATGCCTTTAGCAGAGCGTTCGCGGAAGCGGACGAAGTGATCATTACCGACATCTACTCTCCGGCTGGAGAACAAAGAATCGAAGGGATCAATTCCCGCAAGCTAGTGGAATTGATCGCTCAGAATAGCAATTCCAACGTCAGCTACGTTCCGACCAAAGAAGAAGTAAGAGATCAGCTAGCAGAACGTATTGCGCCAGGAGATCTTGTTCTGACGATGGGGGCAGGGGACATCTGGAAAGCGGCGGATGAGCTTTCTCGTATTTTGCGCGAACGCGGGTAAAATAATGGACGAAACAACCTTCGGCGTAACGTCGGAGGTTGTTTCTTTTAGAACCCTCCCTACAACGATCATAATTCTCTCTCTTCTCTCATATTCTAATTACTAGATTGAGGGACAAGGGGAGACGCAGCATGCCATCAAAAGCAAGGATGACGATCCGATTCGAACCGCCGGTTAAGCCGCAAGATCAGACGAAGCCGACTTTTTTACCCGTCGATCTTAAAGCCAAGCCTTATCTTCAGAAGGATGAGCTTACGATCGAGCCTCTGATCGAGCCTACGGTCGAGCAAATTCTTACGACGTGGAATAGTCCTTATCAAGACGATATACATGCTCTGGAAGAGATTATACGAAAAACGGAGAAAGTAAAAGAAAATCCAAATCCCGCCGTCCGTCCGGTTCGTCAAATAAGCCCGGTCACGGACGATCAATTAATCCGCTTGCCCGAGCGTTACCGGAAAGACGTGACGAGTGGCGAGTTACCGGCAGAACGCTGGACATTGGAAATGCCGGAGTACGACCAGGAAGAACATCGGGAAGCGGGATGGTATAATCGCGCGGCCAACGTTCGTGAGGAGGGACCGGGACCGTCATGGGGGCGGGTATTCCTTTCCGTAGCTGCGGCAGTTGGCACGGGAGCCCTGTTCGGTTATATGGTGCTTAGCTTATTTACGGGGGAACCGCTGTTTCCCGGTAAATCCGGAACGGCTGCGCAATTTCCCGTACAAGCCTCGCCTAGCCCATTGACGTCATCTACAAGCGGACCTGTAACTCAACACGAACCCGTTTCGTCCGATTCCGTGGCGGGGGGCGATGAGAAAGTTGGAACTTCCGTAACAACATCTTCAGCTTCGCAGGTCAAGGCCGATGTTTATTACATGCTTCAATACGGCGTGTTTCAGAATAAGAAAAGCATGGAGACGGCAGTCCAACAGTTACAGGAAAAGGGTCTCGTTTACGCATCCGAAGCAAGCGAAGGCTATCGGGTTTACGTCGGGGCGGCAAGAACGCGGGATGAGGCGAAGCAGCTTGCCGAGCAAATGCCGGATACCGAGATTTATATTAAGCCCATAGGCGGAGAACAGTTGGAGGTTCCCGCATCCGAACTCTCTGACGCAGGCGTCGAATTCATGAAGGCAAGCGCAGGATTAACGCGCAAGCTGGCGCAAATCTCGGCGACCGGCCTGCAAGAGAAGCTGCCAACGAAATTGGGCGACGTGGATCTGGCATCCTTGCAAGAAGCGCACCAGCAGTGGCTGGCGACGATTTCCGCCGCGGATAAAATAAATAGCAAAGAGATAGAGGACGCGAAAACCATCGTACAGGCTTTAAATGCCGCGATGGTTTCGATGACGGAATTTAATCGGAAGCCTTCGCGTTCTCATCTGTGGAGCGTCCAATCATCTGTAATGCAAGCTTTGCTCGCTGACCGTCATATGCGATCTCTTATTCAACCGGAAATCGACGGGGGAAGCGGATCGTAAACCGATATCGGGACTTTAGAACGGGGCGGCCTGCAACCTTGGGGCTGTCTTTGTTTTATACGTTGTGTGACTTGTCCGAGGAACGTATAATGAGTAGACGGGTGTCAAAAAATGGTGGGAGACGGACAATCATGAAGAAAAACGGATGGATTTTGCTGCTGTTTATTTTCTTAGGAATACTGGCCGGAGCGTTGGTTGCCATCTGGCTTCGGGAGGTTCCAGGCCTCACCTTTTTAACTCGTGCGATCCAGGTAAGCTGGTCCCCAGCTGCGGATTTGTCGGTGATCAAGTATAGTTTGAATTTAAGTTTTAACTTCAGCTTGTTAAGCGTGATAGGCGCAATCTTAGCGATATGGCTTTACCGCAAAATGTAATTCGAAAGGAATAGTGACTACATGCAGCCCGTTACGCCGCATCTCTCGAAACTTGTTCTTGCTTCCGCTTCTCCACGCAGGCAAGAATTGATATCATTGCTGGGGCTTCCGGTGCGAATATTGCCAAGCGAGGTGTCAGAAGAGACTCCGGATCAGTGGTCCCCCGTAGAGATCGTAGAAGGTCTCGCCCTACGCAAAGCTTTAGCCGTAAAAGAAAAATTAACCGATTCGTCGGATGAATCGTCTATTATCGTGGGTAGCGATACGATTGTTGTGTTGAACGGTAAAGTGATGGGAAAACCTACTAACGAGCAAGATGCCGGGCATATGCTCGAGCAGCTTTCCGGACAAACCCACGAGGTATTCACCGGCGTATCGTGCATTCGGGTATCCGATGAGAAGGCGGTTACTTCCCATCGCGTGACGAAAGTAACGATGAGGAAGTTATCCACGGATCAGATCGCCAGATACGTAGCGACGGGTGAACCTATGGATAAAGCCGGAGCATATGGAATTCAAGAGATCGGATCCCTGCTGATCGAGTCTATCGAAGGCGATTATTTCAATGTAGTCGGCTTGCCGGTCTCTCTCTTAGCCGTCTTGCTGGAGCAGTTCGATATTACCTTGCCTTGAACGACGAAGCCACTTCCGCGGCCGACGCGGCATTCAAAGGTAGGTTTACGCTGTGGAACAACGATCCTTCCGCCTGCGCGAGATTCCTTCTGAAGAACGACCGCGGGAACGCATGCAACGATACGGCGCAGAGGCGTTAAGCCATGCGGAATTGCTGGCGATATTGATCCGGACAGGCACTTCCAACGAGTCTGCCATTCATCTGGCTCAACGTATTCTTAACGAATGCGGAGGACTAAGAAAGCTAGCAGAACAGAATTGGGAAGAGCTGACGCATATTCACGGGATTGGACCGGCGAAAGCGTTACAGCTTCAAGCCTCTCTTGAACTGGGGAGAAGGGTGGCACGCTCCAGGCTGCCCGAGATGGTGAAGATCACTTGTCCGCAGGATGCGGCCGACCTGCTGATGGAAGAGCTTAGGCATTATCGGGAAGAACATTTCGTATGTTTATTTCTCAACACCAAAAATCAAGTTATCGGCCGTCAGACGTTATCCATCGGAAGTCTGAACGCTTCAATCGTCCATCCGAGAGAAGTGTTCAAAGCGGCCATCAGACGAAGCAGTGCTTCTATCCTTTGCGCTCACAATCACCCAAGCGGTGATCCTGCTCCGAGCGCAGAGGATATTCAGCTCACGAAGCGATTAAGGGATGCCGGGCAACTGATCGGGATTGAGCTTCTCGATCATTTGGTAATCGGTGACAATCGCTTTATAAGTTTGAAGGAGATGGGTTGCTTGTAATATAATATAAAGGATTGTCCCGACGACTGAAACGCATCTAGAGAAGCGTCAACATAGCAGTCGCGGTCAAAGCAGGAGGTAGCAGAATGGTTGGAGGATTTACGAGAGATTTAGGAATCGATCTTGGAACTGCAAATACGTTAGTGTACATCAAAGGCAAAGGAATCGTTGTCAGAGAACCGTCGGTGGTCGCTCTGCGTACAGATACAAAGAAAATCGAGGCGGTCGGCTCGGATGCCAAAAAAATGATCGGTCGCACGCCTGGGAATATCGTTGCCATTCGTCCAATGAAGGACGGGGTTATCGCGGATTTCGAGACGACGGCAACGATGATCAAATACTTTATTCGCCGTGCCCAGAAGCCGCGGTCGCTTTTCCCGCGTCATCCGAATGTTATGGTCTGCGTGCCATCCGGCATTACGGCCGTCGAGAAGCGTGCGGTAGAAGACGCGACGAAACAAGCAGGAGCTCGCGAGGCTTATATTATTGAAGAACCGTTCGCAGCCGCAATCGGCGCGGATTTACCGGTATGGGAACCGATGGGCAGTATGGTCGTCGATATCGGAGGCGGTACGACGGAAGTGGCGGTTATTTCCCTTGGCGGGATTGTAACTAGCAAATCCATAAGAATTGCCGGAGATGAGATGGACGATGCGATCATCGCCTACATTAAGCGCCTTTATAATCTCATGATCGGCGAAAGAACTTCCGAAACGCTGAAGATGGAAATCGGTTCGGCAATGCCGCTCGATAAAGTAGAATCCATCGAAATCCGCGGTCGCGATCTCGTAACAGGACTTCCTAAGACGTTGGCCATTACTTCGGATGAGATTACAGAAGCGCTGTCGGATACCGTTAATTCGATCATCGATGCCGTAAAAGTGACGTTGGAGAAATGTCCTCCGGAGCTGTCTGCGGATATTATGGATCGCGGTATCGTATTAACGGGGGGCGGAGCTTTGCTTCGCAATCTGGATAAGTTGCTAGCGCGCGAGACCGGAATGCCAGTCTTGGTCGCGGAGAATCCATTGGATTGCGTAGCGATCGGTACGGGCAGAGCTCTCGAGAACATTCATCTCTTCAAGTCCAAAGGCGGGGCTTCCCGATCTGGACGCTAATATTATTATGATGCAGAGAGGTTAAGATCAGGACGGGAAAGCAGGTGGGCGGGATCTTTCGATTAATGCGCAACAAGCGATTGTTTATCCTCATGATCGGGCTTATCGTCTTTATCGCTCTCATGGGGTTTACGATGGGCCGAACGCGCTTGACCTGGCCGGAGAAATTTCTCAATGATGCCTTTGGTACAGCGCAAGGTGCTTTGTATCGGCCGGTCGGAGCGGTCGCGGATTTCTTCCGTGACCTCGGCCGGCTTTCCGATGTATATGAGGAGAACGAACAATTACGCCAGACGGTAGCCCAATATACGCAAGACCAGGTCAAATTCAATTTACTGGAAGCGGATAATAAGCGGTTGCAAACGGCGTTACATTTTACTGAACAACAGATGAACATGGATAATTACCGCTATCTGATTGCTCAGGTCATAGGCAGCACATCCAATCCCTATGAAAAAACGATTACGATAAATCTCGGCAGCCGGGACGGAATCAAGCCCGAGATGGCCGTGAGAACAGTCGATGGCCTAGTAGGTTTGGTCAGCAAGGTCAAAAATTTCACTTCCACGGTGACTTTAATTACGAGCCTTGATCCCAATTCTTCCAAGGGTACTCCAGTATCCGCAACCTTCCTAGGAAAACCGGAATCATTCGGAATCATTGAATACGATGAAGAAACCCAATCCCTTCAAATGACCAAGATCGATGAGCATGACAAACCCGCGGACGGAGACCAAGTCATTACTTCCGGTTTAGGGAGCTTATTTCCTAAAGGCATCATTATCGGTAAGGTCAAGAACAGTCAGGTTGGTGATTTTGGGCTCACTTACACAGCCATAATCGAGCCTGCGGCCAAGTATAATCATCTGCGAGAAGTATTCGTCGTCGTCGTGCCAGAGGTGGAAGAGCCGTGAACATGCGAATCAACTGGGTGATTCTGTGCGGTATAGTGCTTCTTATCGTAGAGAATGCCATCGTGCCTTGGGTTGTGCCCCCGGAATGGAGCGAAAGGCTGCTACCGCATTTGAACCTGATCCTGACATTGTTCGTCGCGGGTTACGCGGGACGCCATATCGGGTTTCTGTTCGGCCTTGGTTTCGGTTTGCTCCAGGACATGCTCTCTTACGGTTATATGATCGGTCCTTATGGCTTCGGAATGGGTTTGATCGGTTATTTGGCAGGGCTCATTGCGGAACGCAAAAGCTTCACGCTCGGCTTTTTTGCCTGGGTTGTCATCGTGCTTGGAGTGATGCTAGATTCGATCGTTTATTCCATTTACAGATTGTTTCGGATCACCGACCTTCAGTACGACTTCATTTTCTATTGGCAGATCGCTCCGACTTCGCTTCTTCAGTTGATGATTGCGCTGCTCATGTACGTTCCAGTTCGTCGCTTCCTGGTTAAACCTTCGCTCTCTTCGGGAGAGGATTCCCCGGATTAAGCATCGTTTAAGCCTGACAGGCAGGAATTCCGCTTCTCAAAGCAGAATTTCAATTACCGTAGGGAGGAGCGGACAACGTGACTGGCAAAATATACATTACAATCAAAGGAACGAAGGAAGGCCTAGTCTTTCTATTGGACGACAAATGCGATTTCACCCTTCTATTGGATGAGTTGAATTCGAAGTTAGATAAGCATGTTCAGCAATTTACCGGACCGATCGTCCATATTTTCATAAAGCTTGGATCTAGGCAATTGGAGGAGGAGGACAAGGAACGTATCCGTTCCATTCTCCGCAAGCAAGGAAATTTGTTGATCCAGTCCATTGAAAGCGATCCTCCGGTCGTGGATCCGAATTTGAAGCTCGCGCCGACGTTGCATACGATGACCGGCATTATCAGATCCGGGCAGACGGTCGAATTCGAGGGACATTTGCTTCTTCTAGGGGATGTCAATCCAGGAGGAACGATTAGATGCAGCGGGGACGTGTACGTGTTAGGAGCTTTAAGGGGAACCGTACACGCTGGCAAAGACGGAGATGTAGAGGCTATCATAGCGGCTTCTCTCATGAAGCCGACCCAACTCAGGATTGCGGAAATCATTAGCCGACCGCCGGATGAGTGGACATCCGCGGAGCCATGGATGGAATATGCGTTCCTACGCGAAGGTACGATGGCCATTGACAAAATGACGAGCCTAAGCCGTCAACGCAAAGAAGTCATGCTGTTCAGAGGAGTGTAGTTAGATGGGAGAAGCGATCGTTGTCACCTCGGGCAAAGGCGGAGTCGGCAAAACGACGACGTCAGCCAATCTAGGCACGGCATTGGCGATTATGGGGAAAAAGGTATGCATGGTGGATACCGATATCGGGTTAAGAAATCTCGATGTCGTCATGGGGCTTGAGAATCGAATTATTTACGATTTGATCGACGTGGCCGAAGGCCGCTGCCGGGTTAACCAGGCTTTGATCAAGGATAAACGGTTCGATGAGCTTTACATGCTCCCTGCTGCCCAGACGAAAGACAAGAATGACATTTCGCCGGATCAAGTACGTCAGATTATCGAAAGCTTGAAACCGGATTTCGACTATATTATTATCGATTGTCCTGCCGGAATCGAGCAAGGCTTTCGCAACGCGATAGCAGGCGCGTCCCAAGCCATCGTCGTGACTACGCCTGAGAATGCCGCAGTCAGGGACGCCGACCGGGTAATCGGGCTGCTCGAGAAAAGCAACTTCCCGTCTCCTAAGCTCATCATTAACCGGATTCGCCCGAACATGATGAAGAGCGGGGATATGCTGGAGATCGAAGATATTTGTCAGGTGCTTGCCATCGATTTGATCGGAATCGTTCCGGATGACGAGTATGTGATCAAAGCGGCGAATTCCGGAGAGCCGACGGTTATGAACGTGAATTCGCGAGCGGCGATCGCTTATCGCAACATTGCTAGACGCATCTTGGGCGAGACGGTACCTTTAACCCAACTGGAAGAGAAGTCGGGCATGTTCCGCAAAGTAAAGAAGTTTTTGGGAATGGGATGATCGGACTTGTTAAACCGATTAAAGAAAATGGATTGGATGATGCTAACGATTCTCTTGATGTTCATGGGAATCAGCACCCTCTTGGTTCGGAGCGCAACTTACAATAACCCGTCGTATGCAAACCATGACTTGAAAACTCTCGTTTTCTATGGAATCGGGTTCGGTGTCATTATTTTGGCGACTCTGGTGGACTACCGGCTTATCCTCAAAACTTGGTATGTGTGGTATGGGCTTGGGATCGTTCTGTTAATGCTTATTTTTGTATTCGTACAGAAGAAGAACGGCGCGCAAAGCTGGTTTGAATTCGGCGATGTGTCTTTCCAGCCTGCAGAGGTCATGAAATTGTTCCTGATTATAGCCGTCGCGGCGATAATGGGTAGACGACAAGGCGATTCGCTCAGGATGCGCACTGACGTCATGGTCGTAGCGGCTGTCGCTTTCGTACCTTTCCTATTGGTCATGATGCAGCCGGATTTAGGTAACGCCATGATCTATGTTTTTATCGTGTTAGGCATGCTTTGGATCGGCAATGTCAGGTACTCCTACGTTACGATCGGACTCATTGTGGTCGTAGGCGGGACGTTGCTATTCGTAACTTTGTTTACTTCGTACAATTCCGAAATTCAAAGTTATTTGGAATCCAAAAAGCTTGGCCACTGGTATGAACGGATAAATACGTACATTCATCCGGAGGAAGCGTCGAAAGATGCTAGCCAGCAATCGAGATATGCGCAAATCGCTATCGGATCGGGCGGGCTTTCCGGAGATGGGTATTTGCAAGGGGAATCCAAAAACCGCAAATTCATTCCTTACACGTACTCGGATTCCATTTTCGTCGTCATCGGAGAGGAGTTCGGCTTCCAAGGAGCGGCGGTTCTGCTTTTACTCTATTTCCTATTTATTTATAGGATGATATTAATTGCTTATCAGTGTTATGACTTGCGAGGCTCGTTTATCATTATAGGGATCGCGACGATGATGGTGTTCCAGATTTTCCAAAATATCGGAATGATGATCGGTATCATGCCGATTACCGGAATTACCCTTCCGTTCATTAGCTACGGAGGCACTTCGTTGTTGTTGAACATGATGTGCATCGGGCTAGTGTTCAGCATTCGGGCACACCAAGACAAGTACCAAGTGGAAAATTAATCAAAGGATAAGAACAGCGGCGTAAGGGATGCGGTTATCCCTAACGCCGCTGTTTTTGTTATTGCTTAATCATTCTCGTTTCGAGGATTCTTGACCGCTTGGCAGTTGGAGGGTTCGAACGCCGACAAGGTCTAATTGGCGCTTGTCCGCCATAAGGTTATAAGAGAGAGCGGACAAGGAGGGCTTGCCATGCAAATACGGAATAACGTTCGTGAACGCAGACGGGAGCGTATCGAGCAGCTTATCGGGCGGCATGCGTTGGAGAGGTCGGATCAAGAGGAGCAAACGGTAGGGGAGCAGGCAATTCCAAGGAATACGAGTCCATCCCCTTCGATAGCCGAATTGCCTCTCAACGAATCGAATCTATCTTCGGAGACGGGAAATCCCCCTCCTTTCGTCGGCAAACAAGCCTTTGTTAGGCCGGGTGATACGGCTGAATCCGACCCGGAGTTGTGGTGGAAGGAAAGGGAGAAGCGGTTGAAATCCGGACAAGCTGCAGACTGGCAAGGACTAAAAGGAATTTCTCCATCCTCGTCATCCCATGCAAGTCCTTCCAGGGGAAATTTAGTGTTGACCCCGTTCTTGCGAGGCTTATCTTTACGGATCGTGCTCGCGCTACTCGTGTTAGCCGGAACCTGGGGATGGTTTAAGCTGGAGTTGCCGGGTAGCGCGGAGGCTCGCGCCTGGATGGTCACTTCAGTAACCCGGGATATGGACTTCGATGCTGTCGAAGCCTGGTACGGCAATACATTCGGGGGCTCTCCGTCTTTTTTTTCGTTTAACCGCAATCAGCCCGACACGCAAGAAGTGTCTGCAAGGTTAAATCCGACTGAAACCGTCGTTCCTATCGTTGGAAGAGTCGTGCAGAGCTACGCTCAGAATGGAGCGGGAGTCAGATTCGCGGCGGCCGGCGGCAGCGAAGTATACGCCATATATACGGGGAGAGTACAACAGGTATCCCCTAATCAAGATGGCGGCGTCACGATTATCGTTCAGCATCAGAATCATATTCTTTCCGTATACGGGGGCTTGGAACACGCTTCGGTCAAACCGAACGATTGGGTAAAGACGGGGCAACAGGTCGGTCGGCTTAAATCTTCCGGAGACAGTCAAGCCGAGGGAGTTCTTTACTTTGCCGTCCAACAGCAAGGGAAAGCGTTAAATCCTGCGGAAGTGGTTTCCATTGATTAAATGGCGAGGAATTCAATTCCGTCTTCATCCGTTATTCGTGCTTGTTATGATTGCCTCGATCGCGACAGGCCAGTTTGCGGAGCTCGTGACGCTATTCGTAATCGTTCTGTGGCATGAATTCGGACATCTCGTTGCGGCGCTGCGCTTCGGATGGACGGTGAGGGAGGTAAAGCTGCTTCCCTTCGGAGGAGTCGTAGAAGTAGAGGATGCGGGAACGTTGCCCGTGAGGGAAGAAGTGTGGGTGGCGATCGCCGGACCGGTTCAGAACGTGATTCTTGCCGCAATTGGTTATTCTCTAGGTCACATCGGGTGGATCGATAGGGGATGGGCGGACGATTTCGTGCGTGCTAACGTGCTGATCGGCCTTTTTAATTTATTGCCGGTTCTTCCTTTAGACGGAGGGAGAATATTGCAAGCTTGGATCTCTCTCCAAGTCCCGTTTCATCGTACTTTAATGTGGAGCGCGAAGATCAGCTTGGCGTTCAGCGGCTTGATCGTCGTCGCGTCGCTGTATCCGCTCGTGAATGGCGGCTTGCTGCAACTGAACTTGTTAGCGGTTGGCTTATTCTTGTGCGCTTCCAACTGGATATATTTTCGCAATGTTCCATTTGTCTTTCTCCGTTTTCTCGTCCACAGGTCCGAAAGGGCTGAAAAACATATCGATCGGGGCAAGCTATCCCAACCGATCGTCATCGCCGAGAATCGTCCGCTGACCTCGATCATTAAACTGTTCATGAAAGAGCAATATCATCTTATTTATGTGATGAAACGCGGGAAGGTCGCGAAGGTCGTTCCAGAGAAAGCCATTATCGACGGTTTTCTAGGCCATTTGACATCAGGGAATGCGGATATGAAGTTTTTCATGTAAAATGGAGAAAAGAGCACCAATGGGAGGTTTGCATGAAGCAACTGTTTATCCATTGCTCGCAAAATGTTACTCAGTCCGCACTATTGGAAGACGGAAAACTTACGGAGTTCAGCGTGGAACGGATGGAAGGCGCTTCGCTTATCGGCAATCTCTACAAGGGGCGAGTCGTCAACGTTCTTCCCGGCATGCAGGCTGCTTTCGTTGATATCGGTTTATCTAAAAATGCTTTTCTATACGTGGACGATGCCCTTCACCCGCATTTGGAAAAGCAGCCGAAGGTGAAGCCCGCCATCAACGAGCTGATGAAGCCGGGCGATGAACTGCTCGTGCAGATTATGAAGGAGCCGCTCGGAGGGAAAGGCGCTCGTGTCACGACGCATTACTCCATTCCCGGAAGATGGCTTGTCTATATGCCGGATGCGGACTACATAGGGATTTCGAAGAAGATCGAACTCGAAACCGAACGTGTCCGTCTAAGGAGTCTGGCCGAAGCGATGCGCACCGATGGAGAAGGAGTCATCCTCCGTACGAATGCCGAAGGGGAAAGCCAGGAGTCTCTCGCCGAGGATCTCGAAAGCTTGCGCGGGGCTTGGCAGAACATCGTCGAACGCAGCAAGGAAGCAAGTGCGCCAGCGGAGCTGCATCGGGATTCGGGGCTTGTTGAACGGATGGTCAGGGACGTGATTACTCCGGATACGGAGCAATTAATCATCGATGACAGGATGAGCCTACAAGAAGCCAAAGCGTATCTAAGGCAAACGGCTCCGGCGCTCGAAGGAAAAGTTCAACTTTATGAAGAGGCTAAGCCATTATTCGATAAATACGGCATCAAGGAGCAATTGGACATCGCCTTTCAACCCAGGATTTGGCTGCCTAGCGGCGGTTACCTCGTATGGGAGCAGACGGAAGCCTTAACGGTGATCGACGTGAACACCGGGAAGTATACGGGTTCTATAGATTTGGAAGAAACCGTATTTCAGACGAATAAGGAAGCTGCGGACGAAGTCGCCCGGCTGCTTCGGCTTCGCGACGTCGGAGGCATTATCATCATCGACTTTATCGATATGGAAACCGAAGAGCATCGCCATCAGATCGTGCAGCAATTAGAGATGAGAATTAAGCGGGACCGCACGAAATGCCAAGTCGTCGGGTGGACTAAGCTTGGGCTTATGGAGATGACTCGTAAAAAGGCACGGGAAAACGCGATGAATTTCTTCTACGAGACGTGCGCTTCTTGCAAAGGAAGAGGAAAAATCTATATCCGATAATAATATGTTGATTTTCTTTGGAACGGTATGCTATAATCCCATAGTGCGTGCAATCTGAAGATTTTGCAGGCTACAACCGCACTCCACCGGGTCGATAAGCTCGGAATGCCGCAGCTGCAAGGCTATGCGCAACCGACACCCTATGAGGCGAGTCTTAGACATGAGGAGGTGCACCAGATGTACGCGATTATTGAAACTGGCGGTAAACAGTACAAAGTTCAAGCGGGCGATGTGCTTTTCATTGAAAAGCTTTCTGCTAACGTAGGCGACAGCATCACGTTTGACCGCGTGTTGGCAGTGTCCAACAAAGACGGATTGACTACAGGATCCCCGATCGTAGCAGGCGCGTCCGTAACGGGCAAAGTCGAGCAACACGTGAAAGGCGAAAAAGTCATCGTTTTCAAGTACAAGCCTAAGAAAAACTACAAACGTAAGCAAGGCCATCGTCAACCGTACACGAAAGTGACGATCGAGAACATTAAGGCATAAGCGAGGTCGCCGAGATGATCACGATAACGATCGTGCGCAATGTTGAGAAGGCTATTATACGGTTTACCGTATCGGGGCATGCTTTTTACAACGATCCAGGCAAAGACATCGTCTGCGCCGGCGTATCGGCTGTAACGATAGGAGCGGTTAACGCGATCGAGAAATTAACGGGGCTCGAGCCTCGGGCCATTTCCGAATCCGGACTGCTCAAGGCGGAAACCCCGCATAGCACGGATCCCCAGCGGAATGATCAAGTCCAGCTTTTGCTGGAAGGGATGATCGTCGCTCTTGAATCCATTGTGGAATCATACGGCAAGTACGTGAAAATAAAAGAAACCTTTGCGGAAAAAGGAGGTTGACACCATGTTGAAGTTAGATCTTCAGTTATTCGCCTCGAAAAAAGGGGTCGGATCGACTAGGAACGGACGGGACAGCCACTCCAAGCGTCTTGGCGCTAAGAGAGCTGACGGTCAAGTCGTAACTGCAGGAAGCATCTTGTTTCGCCAACGCGGAACTAAGATTCATCCGGGCAGCAACGTAGGCATCGGCAAAGACGATACGCTCTTCGCTTTAGTACCAGGCGTTGTTAAGTTCGAACGTTGGGGACGCGATCGCAAGAAAGTTAGCGTCTACCCAGTAGCGCAAGCTCCTGTAGCTGCTGCTCTCGAAGTTTAATATGGCATCCAGAACCCCGGCCAATGCAAGTTGGTCGGGGTTTTTGCATGAACGGCGCATCTATGCGGCCATCGTGGTTAAGCTGATCTCTCCATGCTATACTGTAGGGGTGGACAGTTTCCAGGCTCTTGATGGAAAGGAATAACGAAACGGGGAAGTCACATGCTGTTTAGAAAAACGACACTGTGGGGACTTGCATCTTTGTTATCGCTGACTGTGCCTGCCGCGGCGGTCATCATCTGGCATCCATCGTGGTGGCCATTAATCGTATTCGTCCTATGGACATTCGCGGTATGCGCTATTATTGTTGCCTTGCAACGGCTGAAGCACCGGGAGCAATGCGATCGCTTGCTTACGCATTCGCAAGTGTCGGCCATTCGAACTTTAAGCCATCATCGGCACGACTGGATGAATGAGCTGCAAATTTTGTATGGATATTTGAGGCTCAATAAGCTCGAAAGAGCAGTGGACGTTGTGGATAGAATAAGAGGGCGGATGGAGCAAGACAGCAGGGTGTCGCAGATCGGAATACCTGAATTGGCCACGTTCCTATTATCCTTCCGCACGGTATGCGATACGATGCGGCTAGATCTTGAAATTCAGGACGGACTTCAGCTGGAGCGCTTGCCCTATCGAGCAGATATGCTTTCTAGGACGATAACAGGTCTGGTGAATGTCATTCGATTCCGCGCGGTTAATCCGCTTAGTGGGGAGAACGTCCTTAAACTCGTCTTGTCACAGTCTGAAGGCGCGCTTAAGATCGTGATGGCTTATCAAGGCGAACTTGCCGCTGCCGATAGCGTGTCCGCAGAGATTAAGAAGTGTTTGGAAGGAATCGGACAATTAGATGATGGAGAAGAGCCGACGGAGCAAAGCGAAATAGCAAGGACAATGGTCATCCATTTCCCTCTGACGGCATAACGGAGTGATTTCAACATGTTTGTAGACAAAGCGAAGATTTATGTTAAAGGCGGAGACGGCGGGGATGGACTCGTTTCGTTCCGTAGGGAATTGTACGTGCCCGAGGGCGGACCCGCAGGCGGGGACGGAGGTAATGGAGGCAACGTTATTTTCCGCGTGGACGAAGGCTTGCGTACGCTTATGGATTTCCGTTATCAGAAGCATTTCAAAGCGGATAAAGGCGAGAAAGGGCGCAACAAGTCTCAGCACGGCGCCAACGCGGATCATATGATCGTTCGCGTACCTCCCGGCACGATCGTCGTGGATGATGACACGGGCGAGATCGTTGCCGATCTGACGCGTCATGACCAGCAGGTCATTATCGCCAAGGGCGGTCGCGGCGGTAGAGGGAATATCCGCTTTAAGAGCTCGGTGAATACCGCTCCGGCTATCGCCGAGAACGGGGAAGAAGGACAAGCCCGCTGGGTAACGCTGGAACTTAAGGTCATGGCCGACGTAGGCTTGGTCGGATTCCCAAGCGTAGGTAAATCTACCTTGCTATCGGTCGTATCCGCGGCGCAGCCGAAGATCGGCGCTTACCACTTTACAACGATTACGCCTAATTTAGGCGTAGTAGACTTGGGCGATGAGCGCAGCTTCGTAATGGCTGATTTACCGGGGCTGATCGAGGGCGCGCATACGGGAGTCGGCTTAGGACATGAGTTTTTGAGACACGTCGAACGCACCCGGATTATCGTGCACGTCGTGGACATGTCCGGTATGGAAGGCCGCGATCCTTATGAGGATTGGGTTAAGATCAATGATGAGCTAAGGCTGTATAATATCAAGCTGGCGGATCGCCCGCAGATCGTTGCCGCCAACAAAATGGACATGCCGGAATCGGAAGAGAACCTAAACGAATTCCGCAAGAAAGCAAGCGAAACGATGCCGGACGTCGTGATCATGCCAATCTCTTCCTTAACGAAACAAGGCGTGAAGGAACTGCTCTACCGGGTAGCGGATTTGCTTGAATCTCTGCCGGAGCCTTCGGAGATCGAAGAGATCGAGAAGCTGGCGAAAGCTGAAGAGGGTATCGTATACCGTTATGAATCCCAAGGCGATATGGAGTTCACGATTACGAGGGATAACGAAGTGTACGTAATCGAGAGCGAAGCGATCGAAAGATTGATGAGGCGTACCCAATTTAACTCCTACGAAGCGATTATGCGGTTCGGGCGCATATTGCGGGGAGTCGGCATCGATGAAGCGTTGCGTAAACGCGGAGCTAAAGATGGCAACATCATTCGAATCGGTAAATTCGAATTCGAGTTTTTCGAAGGCGGATCGGACGATTATTTATACGATGATGAATAAGCGGAATAAAGCAAAGACCAGCCTGCAGTAGAGGGGCTGGTCTTTGCTTTATTCAGATAGTTCTAATATTAATCAGTTCTAAGTCGTTTGTTTTGATATGTAAAAATTTGCAAGAAACAAATGCCTATTGATGCATCCGTTCCGATTCGATATAATGTCCACTATATACAAACATTCGTCTTTCCAGGGAGGACGCACTATGGCGGAACGGTATTACGTCGTCCGCGAGGATCTATTACCGGAAGGCATTCTTAAGACGGAACAAGCCAAAGAGCTGCTTCGACGTGGCGAAGCGGCTACGATTCACGAAGCCGCCGAGAAGGTAGGCTTAAGCCGCAGTGCCTATTATAAGTACAAAGATGGCGTATACTCGCTGGAGCAAGCTTCGCGCGAGTCGATTGCCACTCTGGCGATGGACCTTGAGCACCGTTCGGGAGTACTATCGAAGGTACTCGGAATGCTTGCAGCTAGCGATGGAAATGTGTTGACGATATCTCAATCGATTCCTCTTCAGGGTATGGCCAACGTTGTCGTATCCATGGACACCTCAATGATAAACGGAGCATTACCGGAACTTCTGGAAAATTTGCGTTCATTAAATGGCGTCAAACGGGTAACAGTTGTCGGACGCAGTTAGCTACGGTAAACAATAAATCATTGTACAGCTAGAAGCGGAGGAATAAGGATGAAAGAAGTAAAAGTAGGTTTGTTAGGTTTAGGAACTGTGGGCACAGGTGTAGTAAAAATCGTTGAAGGCCATCAAGAAGATCTATCGAACCAAGTCGGTTCTCCGATCTCGATCGCGCAAATTCTCGTAAAGGACCGTACGAAAAATCGTAACATCGCGGTGGATCCTTCCAAGCTGACGGAAGACCCTTGGGATATCGTCCGTAATCCGGAAATAGACGTTATCGTTGAAGTCATGGGCGGAATCGCCCTTACGAAGGATTATATTCTCGAAGCGCTGGAACGGGGAAAACATGTCGTCACGGCTAACAAAGACCTGATGGCGTTGCATGGTCCGGAAATTTTGGCAAAAGCGCGCGATAAGGGCTGCGATGTATTATACGAAGCAAGCGTTGCGGGGGGGATTCCGATTATTCGTACGTTGATCGAAGGATTCTCTTCCGATCGGATTACGAAAATCATGGGAATCGTCAATGGAACGACTAACTACATTCTAACGAAGATGAGTCAAGAAGGCGCTGCCTACGCGGACGTACTCAAAGAAGCTCAAGAGCTCGGTTATGCGGAAGCCGATCCGACTTCTGACGTGGAAGGACTTGACGCGGCGCGCAAAATGACGATCTTGTCGACGCTCGGTTTCCGCGCGGACGTTTCCTTGGACAATGTGAGCGCGAAAGGAATTAGCGGCGTAACCCAAGAAGATATTCAATATGCTAAGCGGCTAGGCTACGAAGTGAAGCTTCTGGGCATCGCGGAGCGGCAGGATGATTACATTAGCGTAAGCGTTCAGCCTACGATGATCAAGGCAAGCCACCCGATTGCTTCCGTTAACGGAGTTTTTAATGCGGTGTACGTGCACGGCGAGGCAGTCGGTGAAACGATGTTCTATGGCGCGGGCGCAGGGGAAATGCCAACCGCGACTTCCATCGTCGCTGATTTGGTGGCGGTCGTCAAGAATATGAAGCTTGGGGTGAACGGCCGTCAGGCGCAGCTATCCTATAACGTAATGAAGCAGAAAACGGACGAACAGATCGCGTCGAAGTTTTTCTTGTTGTTACACGTAGACGATCGCGCCGGCGTGTTAGCGCAGATTGCCCAAGTATTCTCGAATGGAGACGTCAGCATCGAATCGGTTATGCAGCCTTCGACGCCGAACAAAACGAGTACGGAAATTATCATTATCACGCATGAAGCCAGCAAAGCTGCGATGAATAACGTGCTCCAAGCATTCGAAAGCTTGTCTTCGATTCGGAAGATCAAAAGCGTATATCGCGTAGAAGGTTAATTTTTTCTTACAGAGTGAATTCAGCATTAAAGGAGCTTAGTTATGCGTCATGAAGCAGAGAAAGAAGCAAAAGTAGTGAACGGAAGCGTCATCGTCAAAGTTCCAGCCAGCACAGCTAACATGGGTCCGGGATTCGATTCTCTCGGAATGGCTTTGTCGTTATTCGCGTGGGTTAGCATGGCTCCAGCGAAGGCAACCCGGATTACGCTAGTAGGCGATAATCTGGAAGGCGTATCCCAAGACAAAACAAATTTAGTGTATATCGTGGCACAATCCGTTTTCAATAAAGTTGGGATCGAGCTTCCCGAGCTAGAAATTGGCATTCGAAGCGATATTCCGTTGACGAGAGGGCTTGGAAGCAGCGCCGCGGCCATCGTCGGGGCTCTCGTCGCTGCCAACTCGTTAGCAAGCAATACTTTGTCGGAAGACGAGCTCTTCCAGATGGCGACCGCATTCGAGAAACATCCGGATAACGTGGGAGCATCACTGTTCGGAGGCATCATCGCGGCAGCATGGGACGGGGAGAGAGCCGAGTATGTTAGAATCGAGCCTCCGGCCGGAATGGACGTGTTGGTAGCGATTCCGGAGTTCGAATTATCGACGAAGAAGGCACGTAACGTTCTTCCGGAGCAAATCTCGATGAAGGACGCCGTTTTTAATGTTACGCATAGCTCACTATTGACTGCGGCGCTAGCTTCAGGCCGATTAGACTTGCTAGGCCATGCCATGAGGGATCGGCTGCATCAGCCGTATCGGGCGGCGCTTATTCCGGGAATGGAACGAATTCTAAGCGAGGCGACGGAGCATGGAGCACTTGGAGCCGTGCTTTCAGGAGCAGGCCCGACCTTGCTGTTGCTAGCTAGAAGCGAGCATTCCGGCGACGGGAAGTTGGTATCGTTCGTCCAGGAGGTCATGGGGCAAGAAGGAGTGACCGTCAACACTCGCTGGTTGGAACCATGCCTGCATGGTCCGATCGTCCAGATCGTTGGGGAGAACGATCCTGTTTACATGGTGGACATGCGCCGATTGCTAGGCGAGGCGGAAAATGAGGTGGGGGTATGAGCAAACGTAAATCCGTAGCTCTGTTGCCCAAAGGCACGGTATCCGATGAAGCTGTACGTTATTTGTTTCGGAATGAAGACGTGGAGTTCGTATATTGCAAAATGATCGCCGACGTTTTCCAATCAACCGCGAAAGGGCTGACGGATTGGAGCGTTATTCCGATAGAAAATACGATTGACGGTTCGGTAAGCCTGCATATCGATTGGCTTGTCCATGAAGTGGACTTGCCCATCCGTGCGGAGTGGGTATATCCTTCCATTCAGAACTTGATCGGTTCAGGAAGCGAACTGATAGGAGAGAATGGCAAGTGGGACCCTAGCAAGATCACGAAAGTGATGAGCCACCCTGTCGCTATGGCGCAATGTTTACAGTTTATTAGAGCCAATCTGCCTCATGCTGAACTGGAAACGCTAAGTAGCACAGCCGAGGCTGTTCGAATGGTTAAGAACAGCCCGGGCCAAGGTTGGGCGGCACTCGGCACGCGATTAGCGGCTTCGGAATTGGAGCTTGACGTTCTTGAGGAAGCGGTGACCGATCACGACAACAACTATACCCGTTTTCTGTTAGTCGGGAATACTCCATACGAGAAACCGGAAGCACCCTTACAGAAGACAAGCATCCTCGTCACGTTGCCGGAAGACTTTCCGGGCGGGCTTCATCAATTGTTATCCGCCTTTGCGTGGCGTCGAATTAACTTATCCAAGATCGAATCTAGGCCGACGAAGAAGAAACTCGGGAATTACTACTTCTACATCGACATTGAGTATTCTTTGGACTCCGTTCTTCTTCCGGCGGCGATTGCCGAGATCGAAGCGATCGGCTGCCAAGTTCGATTGCTGGGATCTTATCCTAGCTTGCCTTTTGAAGGATAATGAACACCCTATGAAATCCGACTGCCCTCAGGCTGTCGGATTTTTATATTAAGGGATGTCAAACGCCCATTCCCTGCATAGGATGTAAAGATTGCGCGAGGGCATTCGCCCGGTCGTGAACGAAGTCAATCCATCAGGAGGGAATGGCGTGAAGATCCATATGGTTAAGCAAGGGGATTCGCTCTATTCGATCGCCCAGAAATACGGTGTATCTCTAGAAGACATCGTGAAGGCAAACCCGGATATTAGCAATCCCGATGCAATTGAAGTAGGCATGAAGGTGAAGGTTCCTTCGCATCCGCAGACAACGTTGGAAGTCATTCATCATCATGTCGTGCAGCAGGGGGACACCCTTTGGAAGTTATCCAAGTCCTGGGGAATACAGCTTACCGATATGATCAAAGCAAATCCCCAACTGAAAAATCCGAATGCGCTGCTAACAGGAGAAGTCGTCAATATTCCGAAGCCTGGTCATGGAAACGAGGCTTCAGCCGGAACCATGCATGGAAATCCAGGGAGCGGTAAAGCGAATACGGGAATGAAACAGGGAACGGGCGCGAAGGCCAATACTGGCGTACAACCACTGCCCGCTCCGGCTCCCGCGCCGCCACCAGTCCAAATAACGCCTGTTCCTCCGGTTGTACCGACGCCGGCTCCCGCCCCCGTGTTGCCGATCGCCGAAACCAAGCCGATCTATGGGATTGAGATTCAGGAACATGTGGACTTGTTCCACCAATACCCCGTACCCGCTGTGCAAGCAACGGTTCAAACCGAAACTCCGCATCCGTACGCATACGGTTATGAACACGGCTATGGCATGCAGCAGCCTGCATATGTCAATCCCGCCCAAACGGAGTACGGCTATGGGATGCAGCAGCCTAGCTATGTCAATCCCGCTCAAGCGGAGTACGGCTATGGGATGCAGCAGCCTAGCTATGTCAATCCCGCTCAAGCGGAGCATGGCTACGGGATGCAGCAACCTGCCTATGTCAATCCCGCTCAAGCGGAATACGGCTACGGGATGCAGCAACCTAGCTTTGTCAATCCCGCTCAAGCGGAGCATGGCTACGGGATGCCACAGCCTGGGATTGCCCCATTAACAGGCTATCTTGGAGGGCACATAGGTAGTTTAGGCTCATTCGGCCATCAAGATATTTCTTACAGCCCACCTGATAGCGCAGCTTCTATACCAGGACTGAACTCTCCGGTTATGCCAAGCGGGAAGCCGGCATCGGGTTGCAAAACCTGCGGCGGGAAGTCAACTTGGCCATCGTCGTACGCAGCCGCGAATGCCGGTGCGACACCTTATGCCGAGAGCTATCCTGGAATGGGTTATTCGGACGGAAGAGTTCCGTATGGCATTTCGCCCTATTCAACCGTTCCCTATGGATTCGCTCCGCAAGCGGTTAGTCCCGCCGGGACTTTTCCGGGCGCGAATGCAACGCCGTATTACGGTGCTTCGCCGATGGGGGATATGCCGGTAGGCTTTAATCCGATGGCTGAAGGATTACCCGGAGTTGCGAATGGAGGGATGAATTACCAGCCTTATCCTTACTATGGAGGAATGCAGGCTATCCCGCCGATACCTCCGTTTCCGCCAATGCCACCAATGCCGCCAATGCCGCCGCTAGGTCCGCTAAGAGGAGACCAGAGTAGTAGTGACAGTCTGGACATAGTTGAAGATGAGGTGTCGTCGAAGATCGTAACTGTTAAGAAAAGGCAAGCAAAGCCCAAACTGAAGCTTGCGGCAGCAAGGCAAAGCAAGCCTAAACGCAAGGAAAGCCTTCCATGGATTAAATGGTAAATAAAGCGAATATCGCCGGAATCCCTAGGGAACAATAAAGAAAAAAGCAGAGAAGGGGATTCCGGTGTCTCGCTTTCGCATTCTTAAAGAACTAAGGAAATCATTGAAAAGAAATCGCCGTCACGTTTGGTCGCTCGGATCGGTCTTCGTCTTGTTCTTGCTCGCTGCATTGACCGGCTCCTGGATGGCCCATCGGGTCATTACGCAAAGTCCCTCACAGGTTTTCTTGCCGATGGAATCGGCTTCCGCGTGGGCGGACGATCGGAGCTTGTCTGTCCATCCAACGTCGCGCGATCGAACGCTGCAAGCTTTGAGAATTAGGCAAGGGCAAGTTGAGCTTGTCTTGCATCGTAAATATTTGTGCGGTGAAGAGACGCGGCAGTTAGGAGCGTTCTCTGCCTCGGAAGCGACGGATTTATTGAAATCGCATCGCCAATGGGATGCGACAATGGATGCGTCCGGAAAAGTTCTCATGGAGGAGTCGATTGACGACTTATCCCCCGAATGCCGCAAAACCGGCTACATAGGGTTGGACAAAGACGGTAATTTGACTTTATTCGATGGGCCTCCTTGGCATAAGAAAGTGATTCGGACTTTTTTTCAGCTTGATGTCGAAATGATGGAATCACGTTTGTCGGATGATCGGATTCGCGATCTGGCCAGCGGGATTCGCGTAACGGACAAGGATGAGTACAATAGCGTTTTGTCGACGTTTAACGAGTATGCGATTCTAAGATAGTAAGCAACAATCCACAAAAGGCTTGAGCGCAGATAAATCGGGTTCAAGAGCAGTTTGTTCGACTGTCGAGAAGAAAGGTTTGTTGCAAAAAGTGGCGAAGCAGAGGGGGGACTCTCTCACCATCGCCACTTTTTTGTTGTTACTATGTGCAGGGATCCGCCCCGCAGTCCGGCGAAACCGGATTAGAGCGAGCTAAGGAGGTCCTAAGTACGAATTTTTGGCGAATGAGTTCGCCTAAAGGCTCGCCACGCTTAGGAAAGCGATGTTCCACAACAATACGTTCACTTAATTGTGTTCTCCTTCTGTTCTCATGGGGGGGAACATTTGATATAATTAAATGAATTATGCTTTGCTAGCGATAGAACGGGGGATCGTGCTCATGAGAGTACTGGGAATCGACCCTGGGATAGCCATTATGGGATTCGGGTTTATAGACAAGACGGGACATAAATTAACGCCGGTCCAATATGGTTGTATCGAGACCGCTGCGGGAACTCCGCAGGAGGTAAGGCTGAAACAAATCTATGAATCGGTATGCAGCTTGCTAGATCAGTATAAGCCGGATACCGTTGCGGTAGAGAAGCTATTCTTCAACAAGAACGTAACCAACGCGTTCAGCGTCGGCCAAGCCCGCGGGGTATTCATGTTGGCTGCGGCCCAGCGAGGGTTACCGATCGCGGAATATACGCCGATGCAGGTCAAACAAGCGGTTGTCGGGTACGGCGCCGCGGAGAAAAGACAAGTCCAGGAAATGGTCAAAATGCTGCTAAAGCTATCCACAATACCGAAACCTGACGATGTGGCCGATGCGCTTGCAGTTGCGATCTGCCATGCCCATTCCATCGTCCTAAATGACCGAATGAACGGAGTGACGCGCTAATGATCGATTTTTTGCGAGGAAAGGTTGCTCATCTGGAAAGCGAGTACGTGGTGCTAGACGTTCGCGATGTCGGTTACCGGGTATTTACTCCGAATCCATACGGCATGGCTCGCACAGATGAGCCAATACAGCTTTATATTTATCATCATGTTCGCGAAGACGCCATTCATTTGTTCGGATTTACGACGCGGGACGAGCAAGCTTTATTTCGTAGATTGCTAGAGGTATCGGGGATCGGTCCGAAAGTAGCGCTTGGCGTGTTGGCGGGCGGACGGCCTGAAGCGGTCGTGGCGGCCATTCAGCAAGAAAATCTGACGTTTCTAACTAAGTTGCCGGGAATCGGTAGAAAAACGGCGCAAAGAATGATTTTGGATCTGAAAGACAAGTTGGGTACGTTAGATAGCCGTTGGGCGGTTGCTTCTATGATCGATCTAGAAGAGCCCGTTACATCGGATAGCAGCAGCTCGGCGTGGGCAGCGGCTCGCGAGGCATTGACGGGGCTTGGTTACCGGGATGCGGAGCTGGACAAAGCGTGGCTTACATTGAAGGACAAAGTGACCGGGGAAGAATCACCGGATGTGTTGATTAAGAAGGCGTTGCAGCAATTGTTCCAAGGATAATTCGCAAGCGGAGAGGAGGCTGGAACAATGGAAGACGAGCGTATCGTCACCGCGCATTTGATGATGGAAGACCAAGCGGTGGAATACAGCCTGCGCCCTCGCTATTTGGCGGAATACATCGGCCAAGCGCAAGTGAAGGACAACTTGAAGATCTACATAGAAGCCGCGAAGATGCGGCGCGAGCCGTTGGATCATGTGCTTTTATACGGTCCTCCGGGACTCGGGAAAACAACCTTATCGAACATTATCGCCAATGAGCTTGGCGTTAACATTCGCACGACGAGCGGCCCGGCGATCGAACGCCCGGGCGATCTTGCGGCCATTCTTACGAACTTGCAGGAAAACGACGTTTTGTTCATCGACGAAATTCATCGGCTCCATCGGACGGTCGAGGAAGTGCTGTATCCGGCAATGGAGGATTTTGCGCTGGACTTTATTATCGGCAAAGGGCCAAGCGCCCGTTCAGTAAGATTGGATCTACCTAAATTTACGCTAATCGGAGCTACGACAAGAGCGGGATTGCTGTCGGCTCCGCTCCGGGATCGATTCGGAGTCGTGAGTCGGCTGGAATTTTATACGGAAGACGAACTATCGTATATCGTGACGCGCACGTCCGAAATTTTCGGTGTCGGCATCGTCGGCGAAGCTTCGCGAGAAATTGCCAGACGTGCTCGTGGAACCCCGAGGATCGCGAACCGGTTGCTTAAGCGAGTGCGCGACCATGCTCAAGTTAGGGGAGACGGGATCATTACCGATGCGGTAGCCCATGATGCGCTTGAGAGAATTCAAGTCGATCCGATGGGCTTGGATAGCATTGACCATAAAATGCTTCGATCCATGATTCAGAATTACGGCGGCAGGCCCGTCGGATTGGATACGATCGCGGCTTCCATCGGGGAAGAGAGCCAGACGATCGAGGACGTATACGAACCGTATTTGATGCAAATCGGCTTTTTGCAGCGGACGCCGAGAGGCCGAATCGTGACGGCTGCGGCTTATCGGCATTTGGGTTTGCCAATACCCGATCAGAATAGATGATCATCATGACAATACATAGGGTCGTCAGTCGCTAGGCTGAACCTATACGACGGAGGAGAATTCGATGATCCCCATGAATAAGCGGACTTATGTTCGATTACTACTCACGTTCCTGCTACTCGTAACCATGGTTTCAAGCACGGTTCCCTATTCTGCTAAAGCAGCTATTAAAACGCCTGACACTATTCGCGTTGCTTTTTTCCTTAATGTAAACTCGTTCAAATCGATTACTCCGGTGGCCACGTTACAATCGGCCGGCGGTTTGAACCTAAGCTTAAGCGATTCCTTGTCCAGCTATCCGCTCTCGACTGCTCCTGCCGGGCAAGCGGTAAGATTCGGTATGGACGGATATCGTGCGTTGCTAGTTGAGACCGAGGACTTCAACTCGGCGAACGCCGTGCTGAAGAAAGTACAAGCATCATCGAATGCGGTATTTGTTACCCAACTGTTCAAATCCGGTAAAACGGTTTATCAAGTGTCGGAAGGAGCCTATGCGAGCGTTGCTGAAGCTTCCACGGCTCTGGCTAAGTGGACGAAAGCGGGAGCTGCCGCGGGTGTACAATCATCGATCACTGCCCGGGTTGCTGGCCCGATGGCTTTGGAAACCGGACCCTATGCCGGCATAACGGAAGCGCAATCGGCCGCGAGCCAGATCGGAAATGCCGGCTTGGATGCCTTCGTAGCGGTAAAGCCCCAGAATGGAATTCTGAGCTATATCGTGCGCATCGGGCAGGAAGTGGACGCGACGTCGGTTGCAGCCTTACAGCAGACGGCAACGAAGGCTACAGGCGGCGCTAATGTTCGCGTGCCGGATGCGAGCGAGCCCTACGTTACGATTCGCAACGATATGACCTTCAACGGAAACGCCAATATCGCGGTACCTTTCTATTCCATTCCCGTCGGCGGCGGTCCCGTCTTGCGGGCTGACCCTATCGGCGACGGGGGAATTCAACTGATCGAACGCAGCAAGAGAACGTATCGCGGCAGCATGGAGATGAGCGTGCTCAACAAGTCTCTTGCCGTAGTCAACGAAGTGAATTTCGAGCAGTACCTTTATTCCGTGGTAGGCACCGAAGTGATGTCGAGTTGGCCGCTTGAAGTACAGAAAGCGCAAGCTGTTGCTGCACGTTCTTATGCACTCTTTTCCGGAACGGGCTATCAGATCGCGAATGTCGTGGATACGACGCTCAGCCAGGCTTATTTCGGAATCAGCTCGGAGAATGCGAATGCCATAGCGGGCGTGACAGCGACGACGGGGGAAGTGCTGACTTCCGGCGGCAAAGTCATTAACGCGGTTTTCTCGGCGAATTCCGGCGGTATTACCGCCGATAACAACATTGAGATATGGGGAGGAGACAACTCTTATCTTGCAGCAGGTGTTGTGAGCCCTGATGACGGGCCGCAGAAAGGCAAGCTGGATTGGTATTATGTCGCGCTTCCGTCCGGTCAAGTCGGTTATATCCGTTCCGATCTCGTGACGGATAGCGGACAGACTCATGCTAGCGGGGCCAAATATTTGAAAGTAAACGGAGAAGGAACGGCCGTCCGTTCTAGACCACAGGTTGTTTCGACGATTGAGCCGATTGCTAGAGTCGGAACGGGAGCGCTTGTCGTGCAACTGGATAAAGTGCCCGAATATACGGATTATAGCTGGATTGAAGCGCCAATGGACCCTGAGCAGTTGTTGGCCTCTTTGAATAAACGGGCGAAAACGCCGATAACCGGACCGTTGCTTACATTGGAAGTTTCCAAGATAGGGCCTTCCGGACGAGCAACCGAAATAAAGGCAAACGGAGTTGTCGTGAATGTCGGGGTAGGGGACAATTTGCGCGGCGCACTAAACGGATTGAAGAGCACTTTATTCTCGGTGGAAGAAACCGGACGTTTCACCATTGCGAACGGCGATGGCGCAAAAAGAGAGATACCTGGGAGCAGCGGAACGCTTCAAGTGATCGGAAGCGATGGGCAGATACGTGCTATTCAGGGCGAAAACCTTTATATTATGGATGGCAACGGTAGCCTGCGAGCCGCGACGACAACGCCAAAATTTGTTTTCTCAGGCAAAGGTTACGGGCATGGCCTAGGCATGTCCCAATGGGGAGCCAAAGGGCTTGCCGAGCAAGGGTATGACTACCAATATATCCTGCAATACTACTACAAGAATGTAACGATCGAAAAGGATGCTTAAACGATGAACGTTAGCGATTACGATTTTGAATTACCGGAGTCACTGATTGCCCAGACTCCGCTTCTGGAGCGGACTTCTTCCCGCCTTCTCGTCCTCGATCGGAACAATGGACAGATCGAGCACCGTACCTTCACCGATTTGGCGGAATTTTTGCAGCCTGGAGATACGCTCGTGTTGAACGATACGAGGGTACTTCCGGCACGGCTATTCGGAATCAAAGCGGATACAGGAGCTAAAGTCGAGTTGCTGTTGCTTAAACGGATAGAAGGGGATCGCTGGGAGACGTTAGTTCGGCCAGGCAAGAAGATTCACAAGGGTGCAAAGCTAGTCTTCGGTCTTCCGGCGGAGGACGGAGAGGATGGACGGAATAATGAGCCTTTGCTCTCCGCGATCGTCGAAGAAGAAGGCGAGATGGGGGCCCGTACGATCCGTTTTGAATACGACGGAATTTTTAACGAGCTGTTGGACCGTCTAGGTCAGATGCCGCTCCCTCCTTATATTAAAGAGAGACTATCCGATCGGGAACGTTATCAGACCGTATACTCGCGCAATGAGGGCTCTGCCGCTGCACCTACGGCGGGACTGCATTTCACGGATTCGTTCTTGAATCGTTTACAGGAGACCGGAATCAAGCTATGCCCGATAACGTTACACGTGGGCCTTGGTACCTTCCGGCCCGTATCGGTGGACAAGATCGAAGAGCACGAGATGCACGCGGAATGGTATTCCGTGAGCGAAGAGAGTGCGCGATTGTTGAACGAGGCTAAAAATAGCGGCGGGAGAATCGTCGCTGTCGGAACGACTTCGGCTCGAACATTAGAGACGATCGGGCAGCGCTTCAAAAGTAGTCCGATCGAAGCGTGCAACGGTTGGACGGATATTTTCATCTATCCGGGTTATACGTTCACGCTCGTAAATGCGCTATTGACGAACTTTCATCTTCCGAAGTCTACGCTTGTGATGCTCGTCAGCGCGTTAGCCGGCCGCGACAACGTTTTGAACGCCTACCATGAAGCCATTAAGCAGGAATATCGCTTCTTCAGCTTCGGCGACGCAATGTTTATTAAGTAATCTCTAAATTAAAATAACCGAGGGAACCGAAGAGGAGGGAGGAAAAGGGTAGGTACGGAGAGTTTACGTCAGCCTTTAAAATCGGAGTTGTATCCTAAGCGATTATTCAAAACAACTTTGATTTTAACAGCTGCGGAGTATCTACCCTTTTCTGCACGACGAGTGTCGGTATCCATCCTCCCCGCGAAAGGACCACCCCAATAATGGCAGTTAAATACGAACTTATTAAAACCTGTGCCCAAACCGGCGCAAGACTCGGCAGATTACACACGCCGCATGGCGTCATCGACACGCCCACCTTCATGCCCGTTGGCACGCAGGCATCTGTCAAAGGCATGAGCCCAGAAGAACTGAAGACGCTTGGAGCGCAAATTATTCTAAGCAATACGTATCACCTCTTCCTTCGTCCAGGGCATGAGCTCGTGAAAGAAGCGGGCGGATTGCATAAGTTCATGAATTGGGATCGCCCGATTCTGACGGATAGCGGCGGATTCCAAGTGTTCTCCTTAAGCGAGATGCGTAAAATCACCGAAGAGGGCGTTGAATTCCGTTCCCACATTAACGGCGATAAGCTGTCTTTGACGCCGGAAAGCGCTACGCACGTTCAGAATGCGCTCGGAGCGGATATTATGATGGCTTTCGATGAATGCCCGCCTTATCCCGCAGAGTACGAATACGTGAAGCAGTCAACAGAACGGACGAGCCGATGGGCCGAAAGGTGCCTTAAAGCGCATGGCCGGCCACATGACCAAGCTCTGTTCGGCATCGTTCAAGGCGGCATGCACAAAGATTTGCGCAAACAGAGCGCTCTAGATTTGACTTCCCTTGATTTTCCGGGGTATGCTATGGGTGGACTGAGTGTGGGAGAGCCCAAACCGCTCATGTACGAAATGTTGGAAGAGACCATACATTTGCTACCTAGTAATAAGCCCCGCTATTTGATGGGGGTCGGCTCGCCGGATGCTTTGCTTGATGGCAGCATTCGCGGAGTGGACATGTTTGATTGCGTTCTGCCTACGCGCATTGCACGCAATGGAACGTTAATGACTAGCCAAGGCCGAATGGTCGTCCGTAACGCCAAGTACAGCAGCGATTTCGGTCCATTGGATCCGGAATGTACCTGTTATGCATGCCAGAACTATTCCCGAGCTTATATTCGACACTTGATTAAGGCAGACGAGATGTTCGGGCTCCGATTGACGACCATACATAACTTGCATTTCTTGGTGCAACTCATGAGTCAAGTTCGAGAGGCGATCCGGGAAGACAGGTTGGGAACGTTCCGAGACCAATTTTTCGAGAAATACGGCATGGCAAACAACGATAGCGGTTTCTAAGAGAGGGGGGAATACAAATGTGGTTAGCGGAAACAAGCAGTGGCGGCGGTAATCTTCTGTACACGCTGGCACCCTTCATACTGATGTTTGCTATTTTTTATTTCCTGCTGATTCGTCCGCAGCAAAAGAAACAAAAGCAACGCGGCTCCATGCTGAACGCCTTGAAGAAAGGCGATAAAGTTACGACAGTAGGCGGACTCCACGGAACGATCTCGGAAATTTCCGACGATACCGTAGTTCTTAAAGTGAACGACGTAACGAAGTTGACGTTCGATCGTTCTTCGATCAACAACGTATCGTCTAGATCGGAAGAGAAGAGCGAAGCGTAAGACTAATTATGAAATTAGAAAAGCCATTCCGCTTGGAGCGATCCAAGAAGGAATGGCTTTTTTCGTTAGGAGCCGACAGGCCCTGATGTTTCGATCTTGGCTTTGGCGCGAACGCTTAGATTAGAAAGCGAACGGTTTTCCGCCCATTCCCCTACCTTGATTCCAACGTAGGCCGAGAACACGGCGAGAGCAACCCCCGCAACCATATCCGTAAACCAATGAATGCCTAAGTAAAAAATCGAGAACAGGATTATGATCGCATTCACCCAAGCAAAGATCGCCCAACGACGAATACCGGATTTGCTGGCTAACAAGGCAAGCGTAACGGAAATAGAAGTATGTAGGCTAGGGAAACAATTATTCAAGCCCGATAACGAACGATATTCGCGTTCGAACGTCGGAAACACATCGAGTATGAGAAATCGAACGTTGGAATGCACGAACCACACTTCGTTAACGGGTACGAATAGGTAAAAGGGAACGGCAAGGAAATAATTAAGCAACAGTGCGATACAAAAAGCATAATAAAGCTTCATGTTCTGATGGTGGGTATAGATGGCGACAGACGCGATCATGACCGCCTGAAAGACGACTAAGTAGAATATCGCGCAAATAGCGGTAAGCGCAGTGGATTGCAAATGCGTCTGCAACCATGCCGGCCAATCGCCTTCCCATCCGCTAAGCTCTGGGGTAAGGTCGTAAGGAACATTTAGCCATTCCTCTAACTGTAATTCATGTTTATTAAGAAACATGATCGCGATTACCGCGACGAAAAAGAGTAAATATTTGCGAGAAACGACCAGTGACTTAAGGAATGTCCATGCGGCTGCGAAAGGTTGTTTTCCCGTTCCGAAAGCAATGAGGACACTGACTGCGATGACTGTGCTAATAGATATAGCAGACATGCTATGGAACAAAATCATGATGCGCCCCCTGTATAGCCCTGATAAAGCAATCTCCGACTTATTATATCATAGATCAGAGCGATACACTCATCAGCGGGCTTTTGAGCTTGCGTTCACCCCAAGCATTCCGCCGAATGCTCCCGCTAAGCAAGTGACCAAGAGCAGAATAGGGACAGCCGTAGTCCAATTCGCATCGGTAGCAAGAAAACTGATCATAAGGAGCAATAAGGTATAGAGTAAGCCGTTTGCCATTCCGAAATACCAGCCTCGCCGTCCGGAGCGTTTGGCCGAGACGAATCCGCCCGCTAGCGACGCGCAACCATGTACGCCAAATACCCAAGGCAGCATATTGGATTCGCTAAGAGATGAACCCATCAGGAATAAAGACAAGACGATCGCTCCAACAGCTAGCCAAATTCCCGACCAGTATAAGCCGGATGCAACCGGTGACGCGTTGCGTAATCCAATGAAACGGGAAAGTGAATTCAGAAAAATCACTCCTTCAAGGAATATTCGTTTGTATCAGCTTATGGCGAAGCCAGCCCGCATAGTACAGGCTTGTGATTACCATATTTTCCGCATGAACGGAGGGAATGAGCGTAAAGTTACACGGTGACACTAGAAGTCCAAGCTAATGATTCGATGGCCGTTGCAGTTGACCTAGTGAACGATCGGAGGGAGAACATGGAACTGGCAGGAATTTTGCTTAGAACATTGTTCATGTATTTCTTCATCTTCTTGATCATGAGATTAATGGGGAAGCGCGAAATCGGTAAGCTTTCCGTATTCGACTTGGTCATCTCCATTATGATCGCGGAAATTGCCGTTATCGTAATCGAATCGACCGACAAATCCATGGTCAACGCGATTGCGCCGATCCTGCTTCTTGTTTTGGTCCAGATCGGCTTGGCTTTCTTCTCATTGAAGAGCAGAAAACTGCGGATTCTATTTGATGGCAAACCGAGCGTGATCATCCGAAACGGGCGTTTGAATCGCAAGGAAATGCACAAGCAGAGATACAATCTTGACGATTTGATGCTCCAGCTGCGGGAAAACCAAGTGACCGATATTGAAACCGTTGAAATTGCCGTGTTGGAATCCACGGGTAAATTATCGGTTATCACCAAAGAGGAAATGGGATCATCGGAAGGAAGCGCCGAACAAGCCGAAGCAGGCCATTCCTCAGAACCTCGAGAGTATAAGAAAACGGACAGCTCTCCGAAGATTAGGTACGAACTGCTGCCGATGGCGCTAATTCTTGACGGTCAAGTGCAGGATGATAATTTGGAGAAATTAGGAAAGACGCGGTTCTGGTTAAAAAACGAACTGCAAAATTACGATGTGGATAGTTTTAAGAATGTGTACTTTTGCAGCATGGACCATAAAGGGAAAATTTACGTAGACAAAAAGTAAATCAATTACGATTGTCTAGGGAGGAAAAATCGCAAAAATCGTCCAATAATCGGTACGCGCGCTGCATCATGCCGATCGATCAGCTTGAGCAGGATAAGCAAGAGTAAATAAATGACGATCGCAACGAAGCAGGATAGACCAAGGTTTAAGCTGCTATGGGTAAGCCAATTAAAGTTCCAAATCCACAACGCGGCTGCGCTCATCACGATCATGGCGATAGTAACCTTGAGAAAATCGAGAGGCTGCATTCGGAATCCGGTTAATCGCGATACGCTTATCCAGTGCAGAAGGGTAACAAGTACCATGTTCACGCCGATGGCGATTACGGCTCCGATAATTCCGAAACGGGGATCCGTAGCCAATTGAGCGATTAGGACTAGTTTGACGGAAGCTCCAGCGAATGTATTGAACAAGGCGGTCCCAGGGCGATTCAAAGCCTGAAGAGCAGCCTGCAAAGGAGCCTGCATGTACAGGAATATCGCGAGCGGAGCTATCCAGCGCAGCATGTCGGCCATGGAATCGTCGCCATATAGCAATGTACAGATAGGTCCGGCCATCAAGCCAAGCAGAACTACGAAAGGCGCGCCCGTTACGATGGCTAATCTCATCGATTGATGAAGCCGAATATGAATCGTTGCCCAATCGCCCCTCGAAGCCGCTTCCGACAACGAAGGAACGAGAGAGACGGCGAGCGAATAAGTCAGTGCTCCCGGCAATAAGAGCAAAGGTATGACCATCCCCTGCAAGGCGCCATATTGAGCGGTTGCCCCCGCGGCGGCAACTCCCGCGATCGTTAGGCTTCTCACGGTGAGAATCGATTCGAACAAATAGGACAACGAGCCGATCATTTTACTCCCGGTTACCGGGATAGCCGTATGTAAAATACCCCTCAAAGTATTTTTGCCTCTAGCTAATTCGGCTTCAGTTTGTTCAGCTTGCGGCTCCGACGGTTTTTTGCGTTCCCGAACGAATTGAATCCACAACACGACCAATCCCGCAAATTCCCCCGCAACCATTCCAAGAACACCGCCAGCTGCGGCCATCTCTAAGCCATATGGCAAGAAAAGCCAAGCAAACAATAACGTGAGAACGATTCGGAAGATCGTTTCCGAAGTTTGGGACAACGCAGTAGGAATCATGTTCTGTTTACCTTGAAAATAACCGCGCCACACAGAGGATACGGCAACAAGCGGGAGAATGGGAATCATCACCAGAAAGGCGGTATGGACTCTGGAATCCGTCATAATCCGGTTGGAAATGAAATCGGATAAAATAAAACAAACGGCTGCAGCGATTAAACTAAGCGTTAGCGCCAGAGCGACAGAAACGCGCAATATCCGGCGAACGGCAAAAGGGTCACGCCTAGAATCCGCTTCCGCGACCATCTTGGCAACGGCAAGAGGGATACCTCCGGCAATTAAAGTCAGCAATACAATCGTAAACGGGTACACGAGCTGTATAAGCCCGACGCCTTCCGCGCCTATCATACGCGGCAATACGATACGGGGGACAAACCCGAGAATTCGGTTTAAGAGTCCAGCAGCGAGCAAGATCATGGCTCCCTGAATAAAGGTTTGTTTACGCAAGCTCAATGGAATCCCTCTTCCCTCGAATGGGTTAGTCCATATGTATGCTGGGTTTGTCCATCTTCATGCCATTGGCAGGAATTTAGACTTGCGCATCGAAAGTATTAAGAGCATCATTGGAACGTTGCACACTCACCAGCCGGGAGGGAGTTCACACGTGGAAGAGTACAAGGAAGAGTTGCCGAGCCGTAAGCAAAGCGTGACGGATGAAGAGCCAAAAATGAGCGACAACGAGATGAACGAAACGATTGAACAGCTCTGTCAGAGCAAAGCTGAGGAGTTTCATTTAATCGGATATGATCAGGTGACCGGAGCCGATGTGTGGGAATGCGTGAGCGACAAATACCACAAAAAAGGAACTCCGCCGTTATATGAAGTCGTTAACGACATTTTATCTCTTAAAGTAACGCAGTTCATGAACTTCATTACTTTAAGCATGTATAGAGGAGAAATCCGTAAATAATAAGATCTTGAGGATCGAAGGATGGCCTTCCCCAAGTCGGGAAGGCTTTCTTTTTGACTTCCTTTTCATCGCGTAGGTATAATAGGAACATTGAGAATCGAAAGGGGATCGCACCAGAAATGAAACGAATAGTAGCATTCGTGCTCGTAGTTCTCGTTGGATTCGGGATTATGGGAGCTTTCACGCCCGGATTGTTGAACGCAACGAAGCTGGGGCTCGACTTGAAAGGCGGAGTAGAAATTCTGTACGAAGCGTCACCGCTAACGGAAGGTGGCGTCATTACGACGGAATCTCTGAATCGAACGGCGAAAAGCCTGGAAGATCGCGCGAATAAATCAGGCGTCGCCGAACCCGAAGTTACGACAGAGGGTAAAAAACGAATTCGTCTGAAAATCGCGATTTCGACAGGGACCACCGACCAAGAACGCGATGAAGCGATTCAGAAAATTCGCGATCTTATGAAACGTCCCGCCGAATTGCAATTCCGTAGCTCGGTCGGTTGCACGGACGGTTCCTATTGCAACGTGGAACTGTATGGTTCGGATTTTAAAGAGGGCGCCGCTAAAGTCGAAATGGGCGATCTGAACTCCTATGTGGTTAACATCGTCGTTAAAGACAAGAAAAAGCTAGCGGACGTTTCCTCTAAGTTGGTCGGGAAAAACTTAGCGATCTACCTAGACGATGTACTCCAATCGGCTCCGGTAGTCCAAACGGCGCTGACCAATGGAACGGCCGTCATCACAGGCCAAGATTCGCGCAAAGAAGCGCAAGAGTTGGCGGATATTATCAACCTGGGTGCATTGCCGCTTAAAATAACAGAAAAATATACGCAAAGCGTCGGCGCGACATTAGGGAAACAATCGTTGCATGATACGTTGTTCGCAGGCGGTCTTGCCTCCGTATTAATCTTGTTGTTCATGCTGATCTTGTACCGATTGCCGGGCATCGTGGCGAGCATTTGTCTCATTGTATTCGTATGGATATTGCTTGGCGTGTTCTATTTGATGAATGCGACGCTTACCCTTCCGGGTATTGCGGCCTTCGTTCTTGGGATCGGGATCGCCGTCGACTCTAACATCATTACGGCGGAACGGATCAAGGACGAACTTCGCAGCGGCAAAACGATAGCGTCCTCTCTTCGCGCGGGAGCGAAAAACAGCTTCCGGACGATTATCGACGCGCATATTACGACTTTGATCGCGGCAGGGGTTCTTTATTTCATGGGCCACGGTATCGTCAAAAGCTTTGCGATCGTACTCATCGCGAGTATTATCGTTAACATTCTCACGAACGTGTTCCTTCCGCGTTACTTGCTAAATCTATTGATCAAAAGCGGTCGGGTTAACAAGCCGTCGTATTACAGCGTGAAGGAGGACGAAATCAATGCGCTCTAAACGCTCATTCGACTTTGTTAAATCAAGCCGCAAGTTCTTAATCGTTTCCGCGATCATTACGCTTCTCGGCATCGTGGCCGTCAGTATTTTCGGTATGAATTACGGCATTGATTTCAGTTCGGGTACATCGATTGACATCTCGACCAAGAAAGCCGTCGACGAAAGCAAGCTGAGAATTTTCTTGGACGAGCAGAAGCTCGGGGATTATAGCCTGACCATGGCGGAGAATCGGGATTCTATCCGGTTCAAGCAAGCTCTTAACGAGCAGCAGGAGAAAGATTTGAAAGCGGCATTCACCGCGCAAGTCGATCCTAGCGCTTCTTACGAGGTCAATATCGTAGACGTAGACATCGCGCGCGAACAACAGAAAAGCGCGCTTATCGGAATGGCCGTCGCTTGTTTAGGAATCGTACTCTACGTGAGCATGCGTTTCGAATGGCGATTTGCGGTTGCCGCGGTAACCTCGCTTGTATATACTGCCTTCTTCGTCATTTCGGTCTTCTCGATATTCCGTCTGGAAGTGAACTTGCCTTTCATCTTGGCGGTGCTGACCATTATCGGTTACGCGATTAACGATACGGTCGTTATCTTCGACCGAATACGCGAAAATCTGCGGTTCGCCAAGCTGAAAACCCATGCGGATCTAGACACATTGGTTAACGACAGCATCTGGCAAACTCTAGCTCGTTCCATTAACACGGTCATCACCGTTTTGTTCGCGGCCGGTTGCCTATTCATTTTCGGAAGCGAGTCGATTAAACTGTTCTCGTTAGCCATGATCTTAGGATTGGTGTGCGGAGCTTATTCTTCCATCTTCATTGCCAGCCAGCTCTGGTTGTACTTGCGTAAGAAGCAACCGCTCAAGAAAATGGCGATTAAACCGCAAAGCACGCCTTAAGCAACAGGAAAGGAGTGGTTCTAGTGGCTATGGAACAACGCTCCGTCACTGCGGAACACGGCTCACTGGTGTCCCTATGGGGACTGCTCGGCTTGTTTATCGTGAAGGGTACGGTCGGATGGATAACGGGAAGCAAAGCTTTATTAGCGGACGCTTGCCAGTCTGCCGCCGACTGCGCCTGTACTTTTACATCTTATCTCGGTATACGTAAAGCTAGAATAGATCCGAATGCATCCAGCTCTTCGCGTCCGCAACCGGAATCCGTGGCCGCGATTGTCTTATCCGCGGTACTTCTAGTCGCCGGTATTGAGATTGGGATTTCATCGGTTCGCTCCGTCGCGAATGGAGTCGATGAAGCACCGGGCGTCGGTGCCGTAATCGTCATTGCGGTAGGGATCGGCGTAAGAGAAGGACTTGTCCGTTATAAGCGAAGCCGTGACAACCGTTGCGGAATTCGAGGCGACCGTGCAGGGGACAATCGTTCTGATATCTTCGCTTCCTTGACCGCATTGGTCGGGACGTCGGGGGCAGTCGTTGGGGGTCTCTACAATATGCCGTTCCTGTATGTTCTCGATCCGGCCGCGGGGCTCGTCATCTCCGTATTTATCCTTCGGATGGGGTACCGAATGACTACGGGCGTTCTTCGGGCATCCGATCGTTACGTCATCGACGACGCCGATGCGCAGACGTTGCTCGAAGCCGTCCAAAGGGTAGACGGCGTCGTAGCCGTGGACGAAGTCAAAGCGAGAGAGCAAGGGCATTATATCGTGCTAGATGTTATCATTCGCGTTAATCCGAGAATCAGCGTGTTCGAAGGTCAAGACGTTGCGCAACGTGTGCGTCGCCAACTGACCAAACGGTTCATCCATATCATGGACGTTAGCGTGAAGGTGCAGCCTTACGATCCGGGTTTTCCGTATAAATCTAATCATCATGAAGATGAGCTTGCATCGTTATTGCAATAATCACGTCAAATTCAATCCGCCGTCCTCGTGCCGGCGGATTTGTTCTTTTAAGCAAGCAGGGAGGGACAAAGGTGTTAAAGTCCAAATATAGATGGGATCTTCCGTCGTTGGATGAAGGGCAAGTGGATAAGCTTGCGAAGGAATGGAAGGTTAGCCGCATCGTTGCCGGCGTGTTAGCGGGCAGGGGGTGGACGTCCACGGACAGCGCATCGGCATTTCTTCATCCGGAGGTTGACGCGCTTCATGACCCTTTTATGATGAAAGGAATGTCCGCGGCGGTGGAACGCATCGCTCAAGCGGTGCGCGAGGGCGAGCACATTCGTGTGTACGGCGATTACGATGCCGACGGAGTGACCTCTACCGCGCTGATGAGTCGGTTATTAACCGAACTTGGAGCAAGCTTCGATACTTATATCCCGCACAGAAGCCGAGAAGGGTATGGTCTTAACATCGGTGCGATAGACAAAGCTGCGGAAGCCGGCGTTAAGCTGCTCCTGACCGTCGACAATGGGATAAGCGCGGTAGAGCAAATAGCCTATGCTGCGCAAAGAGGAATAGACGTTGTCGTTACCGATCATCACGAACCTCCGGAGAAGCTGCCCGAAGCGATCGCTCTCGTTAACCCGAAGCAGCAGGATTGTCCTTATCCGTTCAAGGGATTATGCGGCGCGGGCGTCGTATTTAAGCTAGCGCATGCCATGCTTGGCCGTCCAATGATGGAGTACGCTGATCTGGCGGCTATCGGCACGATCGCGGATTTAATGCCTCTCACCGGCGAGAATCGGATTATTGCCCGTCTTGGATTGGATTTGATGCGCCGCCAACCGACTGCGGGCATCCGCGCTCTTGCTAAAGTGTCCGGCTGTAAACCAGAGGAACTATCGAGCGGACGTATCGGATTTTCCTTGGCTCCTCGACTAAATGCAGGGGGACGGCTTGAGCATGCGGACAGCGCGCTAATGCTCCTAAGGGCGACCAGCGAAGAAGAGGCAGAGCCCCTAGCGTTGGAGCTGGATCGGTTAAATGGGGAGCGCCAAGCTTTGGTCGACAAGACCTTTAGCGAAGCGGATGAATTGTGGCAGGGCAAATGCGCTGCCGATGAAGGCAAGGCAAGGAACGTGATCGTGCTTGCTGAGGAAGGCTGGAATGCAGGCATTGCCGGCTTAGTCGCATCGAAGCTAGTGGAACGATATTACCGTCCTGCAATCGTGCTGGCCGTCGATGCGGACACCGGCTTGTGCAAAGGCTCGGCGCGTTCAATAGAAGGCTTTGACTTATTTGCGGCTTTGACGGAAAACGCGGGTCTGATGGAGCATTATGGCGGACACCAAGCGGCAGCGGGCATGACCATTTCCCGGGAAAAGATCGATCAACTCGCCGATAGGCTGCATGACTTGGCGGAGCAATGGTTAAACGCGGAAGATTGGCAGCCTAAACGGCGGGTCGATCTAAGCATTGCTTTATCCGATGTCACCTTGGAGGCCGTAGAACAGCTCGCTAGCTTGGAACCATTCGGTAACGGCAATCCGACTCCTCGTATCGTCATTCGGGACGTGAGCATTCGGGAAAGCCGGACGATGGGGAAGGAAGATAAACATCTGCGATTGACCGTTCAACAGGCGAACCAGGCGGTTGAAGCGGTTGCGTTCGGCCTGGGGGCGCAGCGAGAAAGATTGGCTCCAGGGACGCAAATCGATCTGCTAGGCGAGCTGTCTATTAACGAATGGAACGGAAACCGCAAAGTGCAGGTCATGCTTCAAGATTACCGATCGGATCGGTTATTGCTGAAGGATAGAAGGAAAGATCGAGACGTATGGAACGAGCTCGGGAAACTGCTTATGGATCAAACCGCTGGAATAGCTATAGGCTGCGGTTCCATAGAACTAAATAAGATGGCAATGTCCAAATTCGGCCATTTGGGAATTCCCATCGGTTTATATTCGGACGCAGCAGTCGATAAGGTTGCCGCAATGCAATCTGCCTCCGCAACTAATTCGATTAACGAATGGCGTCATTTGATTGCTTTGGGGTTACCGAAAAGCGATCAAGAAGTAAGGACGCTTAAAGATTGGTTAGCTCCGGAGAGAGGATTAGAGTGCGTGACTGTGTTCTCGGATGTGGAGCTCCAGCATGCGGGCAGTGCAAAGACGGCATTATTCCCTGACCGTAAACAATTCGGCGAAGTGTATGCGGCCTGCCGGAGTAAAGGGGCTTGGCTGGACAGCCCTGACGGTTTTCTTCTGGAAACGGCGTCGCGGACGGGATGGCCGTTGTCGACCGTACGTATGATGCACGAGGTGTTCATTGAGCTCGGTTTTATAAGCGCGGATGGAGCCTCGCGGAAATTCGTCACCGACCCGCCGCGTAGAGAACTTGAGGAGTCCGCACGTTACCGCAAAGCTCGAGAGTATGCGGCAGGGTTAAGTTTATCGGAAATGTCGACCGATGAGTTGCAAACGTGGTTCTCGGAATGCCACTGCGGATCTGGAAGCTAACCCCCGTAATCGATCTCAAGGACGATCTCTCTAGCCAAAGGGTAGGTATAAAGTGTATAATGCTGTTCGTGATCCCATTGACCTATCGTCAGCATTCGTGTTATTTACAATAAAGGAGTTTGATTAACTTGAATTTTAAAGATTACATTCGGGTCATTCCTGATTTCCCGCAACCGGGCATTCGATTTAAAGATATTACGACATTGCTGAAAGACGGTCCGGCCTACCGGGCGGCTATAGACGCTATGAAAGAACTCGTGAAAGATAAACAAATCGACCTGATCGCAGGTCCGGAAGCTCGCGGTTTCGTTATCGGCGCTCCGCTTGCGCTCGCGCTTGGCGTTGGTTTCGTGCCTATCCGCAAAAGCGGCAAATTGCCGGGAAATACGGTCGAAGCGGCTTACGATCTGGAATACGGCAAAGATCGGTTAGCGATCCACAGCGATTCCATCCAACCTGGGCAAAAAGTACTCATCGCCGACGATCTGCTCGCTACGGGAGGAACGATCGCCACATCGATCGATTTGATAACGCAACTCGGAGGCGAAATCGTCGGAGCAGCCTTTTTGATCGAGCTTGGTTACTTAAGCGGCCGCGACAAGCTGGCTGGCATCGATGTCGCGTCACTGATCACTTATTAATCGGATTATTTTACTCATCTAGACATTCCTATGGCCTACCGGCTTCTTGGGGTGTCTTTTTTTCAATATACTCCCATCTTAAGTCTTAAGTCCTTCGTACCAAGGTTGACGTTTTACGTCGCTTAGAGGCATAATGATAGCAATAACTTCAGGGGAAACTCCCGGTGTTTGGCGCCGGTAGAAAGGAATATAGCATGGGCATGGAGCTGCTTCTCGAGAAAGCCACTACTTATATGAAAGAGCAAGATTTGCAGAAAATCCGGGAAGCTTACGAATTTGCCGAAGAGGCGCATCGCGGCCAAGTCCGTAAATCCGGCGAACCTTATATTCTGCATCCCGTGGCGGTTGCCGAAATATGCATGGGAATGCAAATGGACGTCGTAACCGTAATGGCGGCGTTGCTTCATGACGTAGTCGAAGATACGAACGTGACGCTTGAGGATCTTCGCAACCGTTTCGGCGAGACGATGGCGGGTCTAGTCGATGGCTTAACTAAGTTGGAACGGATTCAATTTCAATCCAAGGAAGAGCAGCAGAACGAAAATTATCGTAAAATGTTCGTTGCGATGGCGAACGATATTCGGGTCATTCTGATCAAGCTCGCCGATCGTCTGCACAATATGCGCACGCTCAAGTTTCAGTCGGAAGAAAGCCAACGCCGGATCGCTCACGAAACGTTGGAAATTTTCTGTCCGATCGCTCACAGGCTCGGGATCAGCTCGATTAAATGGGAGATGGAGGATATCGCTCTTCGTTTCCTGAACCCGCAGCAGTATTACCGGATCGCCCATCTGATGAAGATGAAACGGACGGAACGCGAGCAGCACATTACCGAGCTTATCGAACGCATTCGCGAGAAGCTGGAGGAAATGGGCATTCAAGGCGACATCTCCGGACGTCCTAAACATATTTATAGCGTTTATAAGAAAATGTCTTCTCGTAACAAGCAATTTAATGAGATTTATGATTTGCTCGCCATCCGTATTCTGGTCGATAACGTGAAGGATTGTTATGCGACTCTCGGGATCATCCATACGTTATGGAAACCGATGCCCGGCCGCTTCAAAGATTATATAGCGATGCCTAAGGCGAACATGTACCAATCGCTGCACACGACGATCATCGGTTCGACGGGCGAACCTACGGAAGTGCAAATCCGAACGTGGGATATGCACCGAACAAGCGAGATCGGAATCGCGGCCCACTGGGCGTACAAGGATGGAAACTCCGCGGGCGTCGCACCGGGTAGCTTCGGCGATAAAATGAATTGGTTCCGCGAGATCATCGAGCTGCAACAAGAAACCCGCGATGCGGCGGAATTCATGGAATCGCTCAAGATGGACTTCTTTACCGATCTTGTATTCGTATTTACGCCTAAAGGCGAAGTGTTCGAGCTGCCGGCTGGTTCCGTGCCGCTTGATTTTGCTTATCGCGTTCATACGGAAGTCGGTAACCGTACGATCGGTGCCAAGGTGAACGGCCGTATCGTGCCCCTTGACCATAAGCTGAAGACGGGCGACATCGTCGAGATCCTCACCTCCAAGCACTCTTATGGCCCAAGCCAAGATTGGCTAAAGGTTGCACAGTCTTCTCATGCGCGGAGCAAAATTAGGCAATGGTTCAAGAAGGAGCAACGGGAAGAGAGCGTCGATAAAGGGCGCGAGCTTCTGGAGCGCGAGTTGAAGCGGTTAGGTCTGGAGCCGCATGAATGGATGACCGACGAGAAGCTTCAGGAAGCCGCTAAGAAGTTTACGTTTAACGACATGGAAGATATGATGTCTGCGATCGGATTCGGCGGCATTACCGCTCCTCAAGTGTGCACGAAGCTGACGGAGAAAATGCGCAAGGAAGCGGAAGAAGCGCAGCAGATTCAATTGACGACGGAAGTTAAGGAAATGAAGGCGCCCGCATCGGCAACGGAGAAGCGGCGTCCTACCCACGGCGTAAGCGTCAAAGGAGTAGACAATCTGCTCGTTCGGTTTGCCCGTTGTTGTAACCCGGTACCGGGAGACGACATTATCGGTTATATTACGCGCGGTCGCGGCGTATCGGTGCATCGGACGGATTGCCCGAATATTCCGACGGGAGATGACGGGGAAGAGGCAGCTCGCGTTATCGAGGTGGATTGGGAATCCGCCGTCGAGTCGAATTACAGCGTAGAGATCGAGATTCTCGGCCACGATCGTCGTGGATTGTTGAACGAGGTATTGCAGGCCGTCTCGGAGAGCAAGACGAACATCTCCGCGGTATCCGGCCGTTCCGATAAGAACAAAATGGCGATTATGCACATGACGATCCTTATCCGCAATAAGGATCATTTACAGTCGGTCGTCGATAAGATCAAACGAGTCAAAGATATTTTTTCCGTGCAGCGTATGATGCAATAATTGGACAACAAGAACGGAGGAAGCAGGAAATGAAAGTCGTTTTGCAGCGGGTATCCGAAGCTAAGGTAACCGTAGAGGGAGAAGTTGTCGGTCAGATCGGGGCCGGATTGATGCTCCTAGTCGGAGTCGGACAAGAGGATACGGAGCAGGATTTGGTCTGGATGGCGGACAAGCTTGCAGGATTAAGAATTTTCGAAGACGAAGCCGGTAAAATGAACCTGTCGGTCGAGGACGTGAACGGCGCGATCCTATCCGTGTCCCAGTTCACGTTATATGGGGATTGCCGCAAAGGGAAGCGCCCTAACTTCATGGGAGCGGCCCGGCCTGAGCTTGCGGAATCGCTGTACGAGCAGTTCAACGAGCGGTTGCGGGCCAGAGGATTGCAGGTGGAAACCGGGCGGTTCGGCGCGATGATGGACGTATCTTTAGTGAACGATGGTCCGGTGACGTTGATTCTGGATAGCCGGAACGGTTGAAAATAACGCAATGAGGAAACACTACATCTCAAATCCTTATACGGAGTTGAGAGGAGTGTTGATGTGAGGCAATCGCGTAAGGAAGCGAACCTGGAATGGATGATGCGGGAAGGCTTAATGCCGGAACGCAGGGAAGCGATGGCTCTGTCGAGCCAAATTCGCGAGGAATTCGGAAGCGAGCTAGGCGCTAGTTCGCCTGCGGGAGCTATGAATGGAAGACGTCATCCCCCGGGTGGTCGAGGATAATATATTTGGTCATGGCAAAGAAAAATCCCCTCCGGTACGGAGGCTCTGAGAGCCTCTGATGCAGGAGGGGATTTCGATTTTTTACTTACGGTTTCTCGGATAATGAAATGTTATCCAACCAGATGCTATGCGTTTGGAACTGGTCACCCGGAACGTTGTTGCTGCCTAGCAGAAAGTTCAGTTTGGCATTCTGATCGGTATCGCCGCTCACCGTAAATTCGAACGTAAAATTTTTAGCGGTTGAGGTCAAAGCTACAGGTTGCGCGGACAGATGATTGCCCGCGCTGCCTTTCTCCAATTGGACCAAGACGCTCTTATTAATCGAAGAGCTAGCATCGAACGAGAGAACGTAAGTTTTGCCTGCGACGAGCTTAAGGCCATTTTGGAACACCTGCGTAGACCATTGGAACCATCCATCGTAGTTCGGGAAGTCGACTTTCAGTTTCTGGGAATCCACGGTGAACACCGTTGTTTCCGCCCCATCGTTCACATAGGTTTTCCAATTATCCATGTTTGCATCGAACGTCCCATTTAAGAGGGCATGCCCCTCTAACGAAGGCAAAGTCACTTCGACTAAGCTGATGTTGTCGAAATAGATGTCGTGAGGCGTGCCAATCGCGTCGTCTATCCGGCCTAGCAGGAAATTGACGTGAGCGCCGGAATCCGTCGCCGCATTTGAAGTGAAGGTATAGCTGTAAGTTTGGGGAGTATCCTTCAATGCGACAGTACGTGCTTCCATATATTTGGTATAATCCCCGCCTTTATGTTCGACGACGACCTGTATGTTACGGGCGATGCTGGAACGGGCATCGAAGGTCAAGCGATAGCTTTTGTTCTGTTCGATCGTCACGTTCTCGTAATCCACTTGCGCATTCCAAGAGTCCGGGCCGCTCTGATTAAGGCTCGCTTTCATCGAACCGTTATCTCCGTATACGGCTCCCGATACTCCTCCGTCTTGATAGAAGAAATTCGTCCATCCCTCTGTATTCGCATCGAAAGTACCGTTAGACAACTTATTGTTTGTGCTGATCGCTCCTTTCGGTTCGAACACGACGTTATCAATGAACACGTCATGAGTTCCAAGCGCGCCGTCTCCGGCTATTTTGCCAAGCAGGAATTTCAAGTCGACTTCTTCGCTGCCCGATTTCATGAACTCGTATTTGTAGCGGGTTTTCTCCGTCGTCAAATCTACGGTTTTACTAAAAGACGGTTGATAGGATGCATTCTCGATAACGGCTTGCATTTTTCGATTCGTTGTCGCGTAAGCATCGAATTCGAAGAGGTACGAAATGCCGTTCGTAGCGCTTAGGCCTTCTTGAAGGAACAGGGTACTCCACGGATTAGCCCCGGTAGCACTGATCGATAGCTTGGCTTGGGATAGCTCAGGAGAAGCAGTTAGGCTTGCACCGTCATTGCCGACAATTCTCCAACCTGCAAGTCCGCTGTCGAATTGACCGTTTAACAGCGGGAATTTCACTGCGGTAGGATCGAGATAAATGCTAGTTCTTACAAGCTTAATGTTATCCCATTTCAGCGAACCTTCCGAACCGCCTAAGTTGAATACGATTTGGGCATCCGCGGTCGTCGCTCCGTTCATCGTGAAGGACATCGATTTATTTTCTTCGACGCCCGACATGTTCAGCGGTTGCTCTGCGTAGATTTCTCTGCCGTCCTTGCTTACGAATTGAACGTTAACTTGCCGCGGCGTATTCGCTTTTCCGACCAACGTGAGTTGATATTGTTGGCCGCTAATGAGGGATAAGCCTTTTTGAACCCATTGAACTTGATTGGAAGATGACCCTCCGTTTGAGATGTTCAAATTGAGCTTGCGCTCGGTTGCGTCTACGGAGGCCGTTGCTTGGGCTCCTCCCGAAGTCAACAAGTGCCAATAGGATAGGCGATTCGGCTCTCCTTGGTCGAAAGTACCGTTATAAATATGGTTGCCCTCCGGTCCGAACGGCGTTTTGGGCAAGTCGTGCTCGAATGGAATATTATCGACCTCGACTAGCTTCACGTTGCCAAACCAGACGGGATGCGTGTTTGTACCCATATTAAATTCGATCCTAGCGGCGATATCCGAATCCTGTTTCATCTGGAAAGACATCTGATAGGATTTGAAATCAGCGGTTAACGGTACGGATAGTGATGGAGAGTACGCCGTAAATCCTCTCGTTTCGCCGCCTGTTAACTTAACGTTCATCGTCCGCGAAGAGTCGGTCTTGGCGTCGAAGCTAAGCTTGTAGAACCGCCCTTTCGCTAAGGAGACGAGCGATTGCGGCTGAATCGAATAAGGGTTGCCTCCGCCGTTAGAGATATTGACTTTAGCATAGTTTCGTCCGTTGATCGGCTCGATCACGACATCCGCTGACGCTCTTCCCGGTTCTTGAAAGAGGTGCCAATGCGCCGTACCGTCCACGTTCATTCCTTCATCGCCAGGTATCGTCTGTGTAAAGGCGGCATTATAAACCAAATCGTTGTCCGGAGCCTGGGGCAGTTTCGAACCAGGCAGGTAGTTTTCTTTGGCATAGGTTGGGGGCGTCGGCTGGTTATAGTCTCTTCCCGTTAATTTGTAATAGCGAACGTAATCAATTTCCATCGTCTGCGGGAATGCGGTATCCGGGGTCGGATCCCCGTCGAAATTGCCTCCTACGGCCAAATTCATGATCAGATGGAACGGCTGATCGAATGGCGCAGGATAGGAATTGATGTCGGGTTGGTTCGCGCTTTGGCTGTACCAATCTTTCTGGCTGGAGTAGAGCTGTCCGTCCACGTACCAGCGAATTTCGTTAGGTTCCCATTCGATAGCGTACGTATGGAATTGTTGCGTCGTACTGTTCGTGAACTTATGTTCTTTGCCGCTGCTCGTATTTCCGGGAGAAGTTTGCCCGTAATGGATCGTTCCCGCTACCGTATCGGGCCGGCTGCCCCAAGTTTCCATAATATCGATTTCCCCTGAAGCCGCCCATACGCCGTAGGCATTGTTCTCCGGCAGCAACCAGATGGCCGGCCACAATCCTTTGCCAGCAGGGGTTTTGGCGCGAATTTCGAATTTTCCGTATGTCCTGCTGAACAATCCCTTTGTTTTAATTCGCGTCGAAGTATAATGGAAACCCTCATATTCTTCTTTTTTTGCCGTAATGACGAGATTGCCGTTCTCTTCCTTCACGTTGTCCGGTCGCGAAGTATAGTACTGCAGCTCGTTATTTCCCCAGCCCGGATTGTTGGCTGTAGCTCCGTTCGAGACGTCGAATGTCCATTTGGCGGGATCGATCGTTTGATCATTGAATTCGTCGCTCCAGTCTAAGGTCCATAGATTGGAAACGGGCGATCCGCCGCCACCGCCACCACCACCACCGCCGCCACCGCTGGAAGTAACGCCAGAGTTGATTCCCGTGGAAACACCCGATGGCAAAGCTTTGCCGTTCAGTCGTACTTCTGAAGCTTTGTTATCGAACCGTTCGATCTTTCCTTTGTTTTCAATAGTCGAATCGTTAGCATGTTCGGTGATGATGATTTGTTTCACCGCTGCGCCCTCCGCGATAATAATGTGGGCAAGACTGTCTACGACGAGCACGTCGACCGTTCCAGTGATGATGACGCGCACCGGTCCGCTATTCTTATTGACGACAAGAGTCGTCAATCGAGAATCTTCAATGGTGACGCTATGGTCTCCGCCGCCTTGAACGAAAGTAGTCCCTTTGACGGTAACATTGCTTAATTTCGCGTCCCCTTCGCCGATTCCGGGCGTTAAGTACAAATTTTTGTCCACAATCGCGTTGTTCAGCACGATATCGGATCGGTTAATGATTACGTTCCCGTTGACGGACTGGACGGTAGTCGTGCCAGCTTTGTTCACGTACAATCCGGTTATCCGGTCTAGCAACGCGGCGAGCTCTGCGCGGCTTATCGTCTTGCCGGGCTTGAACGTTCCGTCGACGAAGCCATTGAAATAGCCCCCCTCCGCGAGTGCGGTGATGGCATCGATCTTCGGTTGTTCCAGCCCTTTTAGATCGGGGAATGTTTTAGAAGTTTTGCCGGTTTCGGCCGTGAAATGAAAAATTTTGGACAAGGCCAGCGCAACGTCGCCCCGGTTAATAGGGACGTTAGGCCGAGCCGATCGTTCTTGATCGAGAGACAAATAGCCCGCCTCGACGGCTTTGGAGATTTCCGTATTCGCCCAGGAGCTTGCGGCCTTGTCCTTGATCATAGTTGTGGATAAGGCACTGAAGCCGAACAAACGGTTGATCATTGTCGCGAACTCGACGCGTGTGATCGATTGATCGGGCCGAATCGTTCCGTCGGAATACCCGGACAAAACTCCGTAATCCTTGAGATGGCCAATCGCCGCAGCAGCCCAGTGGTTGGCAGGCAGATCCTTGTACGATTTGTTTGCGCCGTCTGTCGGTGCAGCCGCATAAGAGCAGTTCAACACGATGGAGAAGAGTAACAAATAAATTCCGATCGAGGACAAGCTTTTCTTGATTAGTTCTTTGCGTCTCATAAACATAATCCCTTCTTTCCAGATAATGTTTTCGCGCGGAAGAAAACCAACAAGTTTGTTGAAAATGCTCGAAATGTAAGCGGTTACCGAACCGACGAAATGAAAATGTCCTACGTGGGACATTTAGGGATAGTATAAACCTCATTTCACAGAAATTCAATGCGGATTTTGAGCGGTGGTCCATCGCGAGAAGTCGTTATCCCTTATTGCTCCTGCAGGTAGAACGTTCAACGAGAGATGCGCGAAAAGCAGGAGGACGCAAGGGGGGGCCGACCTCGTTCTCCATCAAGTCGATAATACGCTCGGTTATCGATACAGCCATTTCGACGCGAGGAATCCTCATCGAGGTGAGGGGAGGATGCGTATATTGGGAAATCAGTAGATCGTCGAATCCGATAATCGATATTTGTTCGGGAATCGATAGGGCAAGGCGATTTAACGCTTGAATGGCCCCGTAGGCCATTAAGTCGTTAGAGCAAAATATCGCTTCGGGCAACTGACCGCTTTGAAACCAATACTCAACGGCATCTACGCCGCTTTTTTCAATAAAATGCCCATAATAGATATCGCGATCGGCAACAGCCAGCCCACGGTCTCTGACGGCGCTCAGAAATCCTTCAAGCCGTTCACCCGAGCATGCAAGGGTCATGTCTCCCGTTACGATACCAAGGCGGGTATGGCCAAGATCGAGCAAATATTGGCAGGCGTCATAGGCGCTCTTCCAGTTATCCAGGCGCGGAAAGAGAATGCCGGGCGAATCGGGATTTATGTTATTCTGGTCGAACACGGCTATGCTAAATCCCGCCATCGTTACTTTGTCCACGATAGACTGTACGTTAGACCAACTGATTATGATGCCGGCATCTATGCTTTTCTGCCTATATAGGCTTAGAACTTGGTCCGAATCCGATATATCGATTATGGAAACGAGAACATTATAGTGTCTGGAATTGCTGTAGCTTACGATTCCGCCGATAACGGCACTGTAAAATAGATCGTCCGTATACAGCTTGTACTGTTGCTCATCTTGAATGATGAAGATGCCAATCGTAGTCGGTTTGCTTGAGGATAGCTTGCGTGCAACCGCGCTTGGTTCGAAGTGATGCTCTTCCATGATTTTTTGGATTTTGGCCTGCGTTTCGGGCTTAACGTTCGATGCGTTATTCAGTACCCGCTGTACGGTTTTGCGAGAAACTCCTGCAAGGCGCGAAATATCGTATATATTCATGGTAAAGTCATCCTATCTGAATTTTGTATCGGGGAACCGAGACGTTAGAAATAGTCTAACGAATACGGGAGAGAGGGTCAACAGGCCAAAGTTAACGCTTTCTTTTTTGTAACCAAACTGTAATCTGTTATACACGCGAGCTTAAAGTAAATAGACTAATCTATAGACGACCCCCTTTTTCAATATATTTAATCATTGAACCTACCGATTTCGGTAGGTTATTTTCTTTGACGGCCGCAATTTCTTGACATGTTCTCGGCAACAGACTACAATTAATAACAATTGCATTTTGCCTTAGATTCGATGACAGGAAACAGTACTCCAGACCCACGCCTACAGAGAGGAAAGCCTTCAGGCTGCAAGCTTTCCGGCGATGATTGGACGAAAGACATCCTCGAGAACCCGATGCGAAAGCCGCCGCGCGAGATGTGTGGACGGATGGAGTAGCATTGCGGCGTAACCGGGCGTTAACCGGATGAAGCGCAAGCTTGCGGTGTGTATCGATCCCTGATCGATGGCATTGTAAGGCTTGAATGACGGGTGGCACCGCGGGAGCATACAGAATACGCTCTCGTCCCTGACGATCTTAGCTCTTAAGATCGTCTGGGGACGGGGGCTTTTTTAATGGCCTGAAGAAGGAGTGAATCTAATGAATTTTCAAAAACCACCTGGGACGCAAGATTTCTTGCCCGGCCAGACCGAGATATGGCAGTACGTGGAGAACACGGCTCGCGACTTGTGCCGGCGTTTTCGTTTCGGGGAAATTCGTACGCCGGTGTTCGAGGCGACCGAGCTGTTCAAGCGCGGCGTTGGCGAAACGACAGACATTGTAGAAAAAGAGATGTACACGTTCGAGGATCGAGGCAACCGAAGCATGACGCTTCGTCCGGAAGGGACGGCGGGCGTCGTTCGCTCCTATGTAGAAAATAAGCTGTTCGGCGAGCCGGACGTGTCCAAGCTGTACTACATCGGTCCGATGTTTCGTTATGAACGTGCGCAAGCCGGAAGGTATCGGCAATTCCACCAATTCGGCGTTGAGGCGATCGGATCATCCGATCCGGCTCTGGATGCGGAGGTCATCGCTCTAGGGTATACCTTCTACAGCGAGCTTGGGTTAAAGGGAGTAACGGTGGATCTGAACTCCGTCGGGACGCCCGCGGTAAGAGCCGATTTCCGGGAGAAGCTGCTCGCGTTCTTGCTGCCGATGAAAGAGGAGCTGTGCAAGGATTGCCAGTCGCGGATGGAACGCAATCCGCTTCGGGTGCTCGATTGCAAGGTCGATCAGGACAAATTCGCGGACGCGCCTTCGATTCTGGATAGCTTGGATGAAGAGTGCGAGGCGCATTTCGCCCGAGTGCGCGAGTGCTTGGACGACATGGGGATTCCTTACAATCTGAACTCGCGTCTTGTACGCGGGCTCGATTACTACACGCACACGGCATTCGAATACAAAGCTCAAGGGATCGGCGCCATCGATACGATCGGCGGCGGGGGAAGATATAACGGGCTAGTAGCGGAGGTCGGCGGCGACGACAAGCCGGGAGTTGGACTCGGACTCGGTCTGGAGCGAACGCTGCTTTTGTTGGAAAGCCAAGGCATAAAGCCGGATTCGGGCAACGCTGTTGACGTCTATATCGTCGCATTAGGCGAACGGGCCGAGAAAGCATTGCCAGCATTGCTCCAGCAGCTACGTGTAGCCGGAATTGCGGCGGAGCGGGATTATCTGGGACGCAAGACGAAAGCCCAGTTCAAAGCCGCGGAACGCAGCGGAGCCAGATTGGCAGCCGTGCTCGGGGACGACGAACTCGACCGCGGGGAAATCTCGCTAAGGCTGATAACCGGCGGAGAACAGCAAGCGGTTAAGTTAAGTGAGCTGGCGCGAACGATTCAAACCATTATTTCTAAATAGGAAAAGGGGAACAACAACTCATGATGCTCAAAAATATCGATTGCGGTAAATTAACGAAAGAAAACGTAGGTCAAACGGTCGTATTAAACGGATGGGTACAAGGCTGGCGCGACTTCGGAGGCATTTTGTTTATCGACCTCCGCGACCGTACGGGAATCGTGCAGATCGTGTTTAACCCGGAATTTTCCGGTCAAGCTTTGGACCTCGGCAGCCGCGCGCGTAATGAATACGTATTGGCGGTTAAAGGGAAAATCGTAGAACGCGATCCCGAGACGTTCAATGCTAACCTGGCAACGGGTGAAATCGAAGTTCAGGTGGAAGAAGTAGAAATTATTAATGCCGCGAAAACTCCGCCGTTCCCGATCGAGGATGGCGTAGAGGTGGACGAATCGCTTCGCTTGAAATACCGCTACTTGGATTTGCGCCGTCCGGAAATGCAGAAGACGTTACTTCTTCGTTCCAAGGCGACTAAAATATTCCGCGATTTCCTTGACGATAATGGCTTCATCGACGTTGAAACTCCGATTCTGACGAAGAGCTCGCCGGAAGGCGCTCGCGATTATTTGGTGCCTAGCCGGGTTCATCCGGGCGAATTTTTCGCGCTTCCGCAATCGCCGCAATTGTTCAAGCAATTACTGATGGTCGGCGGATTGGAGCGTTATTATCAAGTGGCGCGCTGTTTCCGCGACGAAGACCTCCGCGCGGACCGTCAACCGGAATTCACGCAAATCGACATCGAGACGTCTTTCATAACCCAAGACCAATTGCTCGGCATGATGGAACAATTAATGGCTCGTCTGTTCCGCGAGACGATCGGCGTGGAAATTCCGACTCCATTCCAACGTTTGACTTATCATGACGCAATTCATAAATACGGTTCCGACAAACCGGACCTTCGTTTCGGATTGGAAATCGAAGACGTAACCGATATCGTGAAGGGCAGCGAAGTGAAAGTGTTCGCTTCCGTCGCCGCTTCCGGCGGTGTCGTAAAAGCATTGAATGCCAAAGGCTGCGCAAGCTGGAGCCGCAAAGAACTCGACGATCTGCAACCGTTCGCGGCTCGTTACGGCGGTAAAGGCATCGCCTGGATTACGGTTAAAGACGGCGAATGGCGCGGACCGATCGTGAAATTCTTCAAGCCTGAAGAAATTGCGGCTCTTACCGAGCGTCTGAACGTTGAAGAGGGAGATCTTCTGACGTTCTCCGCCGACAAGCTGAAGACGGCTGCAGACGTAATGGGCAACTTGCGTCAGAAAGTAGGGCGCGATCTGGGCCTAATCGACAACAAAGCGTATAAATTCCTATGGGTCGTTGACTTCCCATTACTCGGTTGGGACGAGGAAGCCAAGCGTTTCGTGGCGGAGCATCATCCGTTCACCCGTCCGAACGACGACGACCTGCCTCTATTCGACAGCGATCCGGGCAAGATTCGCGCGCAAGCTTACGACATCGTGCTTAACGGTTACGAAGTCGGCGGCGGTTCCATGCGGATCTATCGTCGCGACGTTCAAGAAAAAATGTTCAAGGCGCTTGGTTTCTCCGCCGAAGAGGCGCAAGCGGAGTTCGGTTTCTTCCTTGACGCTTTCGAATACGGTACTCCTCCGCACGGCGGAATCGCTTTTGGCTTAGACCGTCTCATCATGCTGCTCGCGGGCCGCACCAACCTCCGCGAAACGATCGCGTTCCCGAAAACAGCGAGCGCTACGGACTTGCTCTGCGATGCTCCGTCGCCGGTTAAGGAACGCCAATTAGACGACTTGCACGTTCGTCTGTCCGCTAAAGCGATTGCCGCGCAAACGAAGAACGCGGCTGCGGCTGAAGGCTCCGCGGAAGCGGGCGAGCCTGACGAAAGCCAAGGCTAATACAAAGGAGCGAACGAACCGATGCTGCATCAGTTCTCTAGGACGGAATTAGCGATCGGACCGGAAGGGCTGGAGCTGCTCAAGGGCAGCACGGTCGCCGTGCTCGGCATTGGCGGAGTGGGTGGAATCGCCGCCGAGGCGTTGGCGCGTTCCGGAATTGGCCGGATCGTGTTGATCGACAAGGATGTCGTCGATATCACGAACGTCAATCGCCAGATCCACGCGCTCACGACGACCGTCGGACAGCCCAAAGCGGATTTAATGAGAGATCGCATCAAACTGATCAATCCAGAGTGCGACGTCATTTCGTTGCGGATGTTTTATACCGAGGAAACGTACGAGGAACTGTTCAAGTATCCGCTGGATTACGTCGTAGACGCGTCGGATACGATATCGTACAAGATTCATCTGATCAAGCAATGTTTAGAGCGGAAAATTCCGATTATCTCCAGTATGGGGGCAGCGAACAAAACCGATCCGACAAGGTTTCAAGTTGCGGACATTTCGAAAACGACGGTCGATCCGATCGCCAGGGTCATCCGCAAGAAGCTGCGCAACGAAGGGATCAAGAAAGGCGTTCAGGTTGTGTTCTCCACGGAATTGCCTATCAAGCCTAGGGAAGACGTGACGCAAAGAATCGTTCCGGATACGGCGCCCGAGATACGCAAAGCGCAACAACCGCCTTCGAGTAACGCTTTCGTACCTCCGGTCGCGGGTTTGATTATGGTAAGCGTCGTATTCAGGGAGCTGCTCGCCAAGGTAGATAAACCGTATGGATGAAGCTTTAGCCAAGAAGCTTAGAGTTTCAGCGACAAGTAAGATGGCCATTATGGGGCCTCCCGAAGGCTATCTCGAACGGATCGGTAAAACGGCTGACGGTACAAAACTGCGCGAGGGCGAACGGGGGACTTACGATTACGTTCAGCTGTTCGCGATGAACGTTGCTGAAGTGGAGAAGTGGGCTCCAATAGCTCTTCGTGCTGTGAAAACCGATGGGTTGCTGTGGCTGTGTTATCCGAAGGGGACCTCGAAGCTCAAGACCGATCTGAACAGGGACCGGGGGTGGTCCGTTGTCCATGAGGCGGGTTGGGAAGGGGTTGCCCTCATCTCCGTGGACGAGATTTGGTCGGCGATGAGATTCAGGCCTATGGAAGCGGGGGCGAAAGTTCGCGTTACTCCGGCTGAACGCAAAGCGGTTAACTCCGAAACAGCAGAGACTCTCGAAGCGCCTGTGGACTTGCGGAAGGCGCTTGATGCGAACGAACAAGCCTCCATGTTCTTCGAGAAGCTAGCACCTTCCCACAAGAAAGAGTACGTTCGGTGGATCTTGGAGGCCAAGCGCGAAGAAACACGTGTTTCCCGTATTCAGAAAGCTGTCGAAAAGCTTAACGACGGACTCAAAAGGCCTTCGGATAAGCTCTAACAAACGAAATAAAACATAGAAAAGGCTATTCCGAGATCTATTCTCGGGATAGCCTTTTTTGCGTCGGACGGAGCGATTTAAGGACGGTGTATCGTATTTACGTGATCGAGATGAATAAAGGTGCTGGCGCCGTCCGCGGTGACCAATTCAAGGAGATTATTTTGAACGGTTTTGAGTAACCCGATTTTTTCTGGGTGTTCTCCTAAGTCCAAAATGACGAATTCATTCTCGAATTTCCTTAGTTGCTGGTCAAAGGTACGGGCTAGCGATGCCGTCGTGGGATGAACCGGGAACTTCTCCTGTTCCAGAGCATAGGGCGTCGTATGGGGAGCGTAAGGTACGAGTATTTTCAAATGTCGCATAGAAACATATAACGATCTGAACATGGGAGAGTAGAAGACGAAAAAATCATTCATGATGCTTGTAACGTAACCATGAACCGTCTGATTGCCTGCAATGTACAACTCGGTAAACATTCCTTTGGCATTAAGCAGCACTTTACGGTAGGACAAACCCATCGCAGGATCGAACGGCGGTTCGGACAGCACGCCATAATTGGATTCGAGCACGGGACAACGGGTCAACTGCTGGATGTGGACGAGCGGAACATAGAGGAACTGGGTGCCGTTGTGAAGCACTAGAATATCGGCGCCCAGATCGACGAGCCTGCCTTTGACTGGAAAACGGGTGCCCGATACGGTAAGAGAAACGGATTGGTTCAAATAAGTTTTCATGGGTTCAGCGGAAGAACCTCCTTTGCGACTAAGGTTGAACCTGGGCGTGGCTTAGTTAACGACGAGCGTTATCTTTGTTACGACCCTGATCTCCGCCGCTCCGATTTTTGCCGCCGGACCTGTTGCTTCCGGATTTATTGTTGTTTTTATTGTTATTGTTATTATTGCTGTTTTGGTTTTTCTGGGAAAGGGATACGTTTTTAATGTGGAAAACAGGGATTCTGACGAATTCCCGGTCGACGATCAGCAAGATGTTGTCCCGGGAAGTTTCCGCGAGGAACCCTTCCAACTTTTCCGGACCTCCGCGGTTAATTTGAACGTGTTTGTGCCGCAGACGGGATAGCAAGCCTTGGAAGTTAGGGGCGCTAATATGGCTCTTGTGGCCGCTGCGTCCACCTTTGGAACGGCTGCCTGAACCATTTCCGTGGCTTTTTCCTCCGCTCTTGGATCCTTCGGTGATGCTTTTGACATGCGCTCCGTTCACGTAGCAGATCGTACTTTCGGACAAAATGACCAGATAATCGCCGTGAATCGCGATGAGCACGCCTTCGATACTATCCGGGCCGCCTCGATTGACACGGACCTGCTGTCCAATGAGTTGATTGGCTTGTAACACATAGTTATGCTGCTTCGATTGAGTTTCTTGTTGTTGGGGTGCCGGTTGATTAGGTTGAACAGCGGGATTGGAACTGAATAACATGGGTACATTCTCCTTCCATAATAGGGAAATGATTAATATTGATAGATTCGCTTAACTTACTTCTGACAAAGTGACCGAAAGGCACTTGTGTTCTTGTCCGCATACGCTGTTGATATCCTTATCCTTTGTCCCTCCTTTGCACTTGTAGGGGAAGCGAGTTTGTAATCTATATTTATGTGTCCCTTCTATGAAGAGATATGGATGGTTGTCCGAGTACAGTGAAAAATCAGCTAATCGTAGAGTGAAATGCCCTTTTTATTGGCTATTCTGCGCTTGTCTCTATCTATAATTACTTTTGCCTCATAGATTGAATGATCTTCATATAGGAGGTGCAGCTACATTGAGCTTGGAATTGCATGGGAACAACCGTATTCGACCGAAACGTTATTACCGTAAATGTAAGTGTTGGTGGAGAAAAGTCGGTGGGAACAAAAGAAAAACCGGCCAACGTAATCCTGATCAGCAAGATCCGACCCAAGGACAAAATGGCACTGATTCGCAAAATGAACATCGTACTTGGGGAAATTGGGGAGACGATAACGGCAGAACGGAAGGGCATACTGGCAGGACAGACGGGCACACTGGCGGGACAGACGGGCATACTGGCGGTGGTACTGACGGTGGTACTGACGGACGAAGCAGAAGCGGTGGACGTTCGGAAGGAAGTAATGGAAGCAGCGGTCGTAAGGGTGGACGCAGCGGTAGTCGCGGACGTACAGGTGGACGCTGCGGTAGCCGCAGACGTACAGGTGGACGTAAGGGCGGACGTAAGGGCGGACATGGCGGAAGCCGTGGAAGATCAGGCGGACGTGGCAGATGCGGTTGCCGCAAATAAGTGAAGCCGCAAGATGGGGTCATCCTTTTCGCAGTTAGCCTGCGTGAGGTATCTCATCTTTTTTTTGAATTGCTGCATAGACGAATGCCGTTTCCGCGAATGCCGGGGTGACATACGCTGATTCTGATGAATCGACGCTTCATGAGGAAAGGCGGAGTCGGCATGCCTCTAACGGTCAGAGCGCTAATAATTAGTGATTCGGCAAGCCGGGAGTTAGAGAAAAACTTGTGGAATGACAATTATGTACCGGCAAAAATGATCACAAACGGAAGAACGGAGTCGGTATCGGTTCGTTATCGCGGAGGGCATACCCGAAGTTACCCTAAACGCTCGTACGAGGTCGTGCGCAAAAACCAAGCGTTCCACTATAATGCGGAATTCGATGATCCATCCATGATTCGCAATGCGTTATCGTTTGCCTTTTTTCCGATGATCGGCGTACCCGCTCCTAGAACAAAACATGTTCATTTCATGATCAACGGCCAATCGCAAGGGGTCTACTTGGAAATAGAAGGCGTTGAGAAGCTGTTTTTTCGCAGGAGGAGGATCGGGGCTTCTTCCTTGTTCTATGCCATTAACGACAAGGCGGATTTCAGCTTGTATTCTTCGGAATCGAATCGGACCAAATCATCGCTTTTGGCAGGGTATGAATATCGTTTCGGAGATGCGTCGGAGAAAACGAAGCTCAAATCTTTCATAAGAGGAATTAATACGTTAAAGGAGTCGCGAAAGGAATCGTTTATCAAATCGCGGTTGGATGTCCAAAATTATTTGAGTTGGCTTGCGGGAGCCGTATTAACGGGCAATTATGACGGGTTTGAACAAAATTACTCGATCTACAGAAGCCGTGTGACGGGTAAACTTCGTATGATTCCATGGGATTACGAAGGAACGTGGGGACGAAATTGTTATGGTCGGATTGTTGCTGGCGATTTAGTCGCAGTGTCCGGTTACAACTACTTGACCCGTAAACTAATGTCTTACCCTCATATTAAGAGACAATATAAACTGATTTTGCAGAAGGCATTGATTGGTCCCTTTACGGAGAACAGACTTATGCCCATAGCGGAGAAAATGATAAATCAAATAACTCCGTATATTCGCGAAGACTCGGCACGTAGATGGTCCTACGGAGAATTTCTTAACGAGTCTAGTGTCATTCGAAATTATATTAGGGAGCGGAGAGCGATCGTTAAGGAAGAGTTGTCCAATCTATAGAGGAACATTAGTTCCCATTCTCTTTCGGTCGGATGGGGTTTCTGGTATGATGGAAGAGAGGAAAGGCGGTATAACGATATGGATTTATTCAGCTTTGGCGCGGAATCAGAGCCGATTACAAGATTACTTGCAGATCGGATGCGGCCCGAGTCGTTGGACGAATATATCGGTCAAGATCACGTTGTTGGCGAAGGAAAATTGCTCAGGCGGGCGATCGAGGGGGATGTCGTGTCGTCCATCCTTTTATTCGGACCTCCAGGATGCGGCAAAACGACGTTGGCCCATATTATTTCCAAGCAGACGAAAGGGGACTTCGTTCGCCTAAACGCGGTGGACGCCTCGGTCAAAGACGTGCGCGAAGTGATCGAACAAGCGGAACGCAATAAGAGCATGTACGGTCGTAAAACGATCTTATTCCTCGATGAAGTGCATCGGTTTAACAGCGCGAGGCAAGATGCGCTACTTCCTGCCGTTGAGCGAGGAATTATTATATTTATCGGCGCGACAACGGAAAATCCGTTTCATTCCGTGAACGGAGCTTTGCTGTCGCGTTCGACTTTGTTCCGATTGGAGCCACTAACGAAAGAGCATTCCATGGCGGCGATGCGCAGAGCATTAACCGATTCTACCAAAGGGCTAGGATTCATGAAGCTTGAGATAGAAGAGGAAGCATTGGCGCATATCGCATCGATGGCCAACGGAGATATCCGTCGCGCTCTGACGGCTCTGGAATTAGCGGCGGTGACGACGACTTCGGAGCTCGACGGCACGGTGCGCGTGACGTTGGAAATCGCGGAGGAATCCATCCGTCAGCCTACCGTGCAAGCGGATGAATCGACGCAATACGACGTTCTGTCAGCCTTTCATAAGAGTGTTAGAGGTTCAAGCGATGCGGCGCTGTTCTGGTTTCTCTATGCCGTGGAGAAACTCGGAATGGATCCGATGGTATTTCTTCGGCGCCTTACGGTCGCGTGCAGTGAGGATATTGGACTAGCCAATCCGCAGGCCATGGTACAAGCCGTTAGCGCGATGGAAGCTTATCATCGAATCGGCTGGCCGGAGTCGAAATATATTGTGGCGCAGGCCATCTTGTTTGCAGTGGAAAGTCCTAAGTCCAATTCAATCGCGATCACGATCGGACGGATCATGGAATCGTTCGATTCCATCAAGTCCGCGGAAGTGCCTTTTCACCTCAGAGATGGTCACTATAGCGGCGCTAAGAAGCTGGGACATGTCGGCTATCAGTATCCTCATGATTATCCGGGTCACTATGTGGACCAGAATTACTTGCCTGACAAGCTTTCTTCCAAAGTATTCTATGAAGCGACAGAACAAGGGATGGAGGATAAGATCCGACATAACCAACGAATTCGCAGAAGCAAGAACAGAGAAAAATGAGGGATTATTTGGTCGTTTTATACAGGCCTATGGTAAAATCGATGTGGGCGACAGGAAATAATAGTTATGACATTTTGCATCAAACGGAGGCGATAGCGTGCTGCGTCGCAACGATTGGCGTCTCGCTAGCCTTTATATTTGTACGATTGGCTTGTTTTTGGTCGTCAGTATTTTTAACTTTATGTCCTTTAGGGGAATTAGCGATACGACAAATAAGCTGACCCGGCATACTTATCCGATGGACCATATCGTGAATCAGCTGTTGCTTGCCGTTGTGAACCAAGAAAACGGAATCCGCGGGTACCTGCTTACTAAAGACTCGACTTACCTTGAACCTTATGAGCAAGGAAAGGCAGAAGTGGATAAAGTTAAACAGCAGTTGCTGGAGGAAGGCTCCCAGACTAGCGCATACGAAGATGAGATCGTGAACGCGTTAGCGAGTTTAGCTAACGTGGAGTTTTTTTTCGAGCGAGTAAATAAGCTGATTAAAGACAAGCAGCTGGAGGAAGCCGTCTCGTTGTTCAACGATGGACAAGTCGACATGAAGCTTTTTCGCGATAGCGTTCATAAATTGGAACTGAATGTTACCGGTACGATGGAAGGGGCATGGAGCGATCAGCAGAAGCGTGCGAACTATTCGATGGTTCTGATCCTAATGGGGGCGATCGTGTCCTTGATCGCCATCATGGCGACTTGGGTCATGTTCCGGACAACGAAGAATGCGTTAAGAGGCACGTTCGAAAGCGAACGGCGATATCGTCGTTTGGTCGATCATTTTCCGGATGCGATCGCCATTCATCAAGATGGAAAGGTAGTGTTTGCCAATCCGGCTTGCGCGAAGCTAATGGGAGTCAGCGATTCTTCGCAATTACTAGGTATGCCCATGATGCAATTCGTCCATGAACCTTACGTGAAGGCCGTTAACGATAGAGCCCAAATGGCTCTAAGGGAGAAGGATGTCGGGACGATGGACCAACAGTTCGTAAAGCTTGACGGAAGTCTGGTGGACGTGGACGTCACGGCAATCGGTTTTTCTTATGGTGGGCGCCCTGCCGTGCTGATTGTAGCTAGGGAAGTCGGAACCCGCAAGGAAGCCGAACGCAAGATGAAAGAAGCTAACGCACTGCTGCAACGGTTGTCTACGTTAGACGGATTAACGGACATTCCTAACAGGCGGTCCTTCGATCAAGACATTCATACGCTTTGGGACTTAACGCAGGATAAGGATAAACAGAATTCCCTAATCCTGTTCGATGTAGACAATTTCAAAGCCTACAACGATCATTACGGGCACCAAGCTGGCGATGCGTGCCTTCAGATGGTTGCCCGTATCGCGGGCGAAGTGGCTGAACAAGCCGGAGGAACCGTTTATCGTTATGGCGGAGAGGAGTTTGCCGTCCTCTTGCCCGAGCATGATCGGGAGAGGGCGTTAAACTCCGCTGAGCAGCTCAGGCAAGCGATCGCTAATTGCATAATCCCGCATAAAGGAGTATCAACCGATGCGATCGTAACGATTAGCGTTGGCGTGGCAACCTGGAACTCCACATGGAAGCAGACGCCCGCGCAGTGGCTTCAAGCGGCGGATTTAGCTTTGTATCAAGCCAAAAATCAAGGAAGAAACCTCATATCTGAAGCGGGGCTCCCTGTATCATAAGATGAAACTTTTGGAAATCGGGATATAATGCCTTTTAGAACGAAAAATCGGCATAGGTGGCAGGCTCAAGCGAATAGAGATGGGTACTACGGCAAATTACAGGGTTAATCGTCGTTTGACGGACTGCTTTAAACCGTCTAAGCTATAATAAAGCCGTATACCCATTTTAAAACGTATACCCTTTCTGAAGTGCTATTTACGTTAGTAAGATATTTTTCATTATATAAAGGAGGTGTACCTATCCTCTCCGAGTGGTGAGGATAGGGATTATTTGGACGGTGACCCCTTTCCATTAAGCGTGGACTTGGTCTTGATTTTTGCTCTGGTTTTTCTGAACGGCTTCTTCGTTGCCGCAGAATTCGCCATGGTCAAAGCACGCGGTTCAAGAATTGATACATTAGTACAAGAAGGGCATAAGAAAGCGAAGGTCGCTTCTCATCTGATGGATCATCTCGATGCGTATCTATCGGCCTGTCAGCTTGGTATTACTCTCACTTCTCTAGGACTTGGTTGGATCGGGGAACCGGCAATTGCCCGGATGCTCGAACCGATGTTTGAAGCGATGAATATGTCAGATAAGCTAGTTCACCCGTTATCCTTCGTGATCGGCTTTACTTTCATAACCGTGCTTCATATCGTTCTCGGAGAACTTGCTCCGAAGTCGGTTGCCATTCGCAAAGCCGAGATGGTTACGCTGTGGACAGCGTCGCCGCTGATCTTCTTCCGCAAAGTCATGAGTCCGTTTATCTGGGTACTTAACGGTACTGCAGGATTGCTGCTCAAACCATTCGGAATAGATACTTCGGATGTATCCTCTTCTGCTCATACGGAGGAAGAAATAAGGATACTGGTGAAAGAGAGCCATAAGAGCGGGCTGATCGACAAAACCGAATTAACGCTTATGGATAATATTTTCGAATTTGCGGAAACCAATGCACGAGAGATTATGATCCCCCGAACGGAAATGAGTTGCTTATACGGCAATTTGTCTTTCGAGGAGAACAAGAGCATTGCGCTACGCGAGATGCATACGCGATACCCGGTATGCGAGAAGGATAAAGATAACATTATCGGATTCGTGCATATTAAAGACTTGTTGAAAGTGACCGACCATTCGATTCTGGACATCCGGGATGTTATGCGACCGATGACTACGGTTCCCGAGAGTATGCCGATCAGTACTCTGCTCAAGCTTATGCAGAAGAGAAAATCGCAAATCGCGATTCTGATCGACGAGTACGGCGGAACCTCGGGCTTGGTTACGCTAGAGGATATTATGGAAGAGATCGTCGGAGAAATTCAAGACGAGTTCGATGAAGAGCGTCCCGATATCGAGAAACGCGATGAAAGCACTTATTCCATTAACGGCATGATGCTGATAGAAGAAGTAAACAGCTTCTTCGGCCTAGATATATCGACGGACGATTACGATACGATCGGCGGTTGGATCTACTCGCAAATAGAGAATCCGCCTAAGAAAAATCAATTCGTCGTATCGGAGGAAGGGTTCCGCTTCACGATCGAAGAGACGGATCACCTGCGGGTTTCGCGAATTATCGTCGCCCGTTCGGACGATGAGAGCTGGGAACCCCAAGCGGAGACTGGCTAAACAATTAAACGGGCTTCACCGTTAAAGACGGTGAAGCCCGTTTTTTGCGTACATGATTAGATTAAGCTAAAGGGTTCCATTATTGGCTGCGACGCAGATGCACGAATAAGAAGCCGAAAGCGCCGACTAGAGCGAAGATCGCGCCAGTGCGGAATACATAAGCTAGACCCATGGAATCGTACATCCAGCCGCCTAACGTACCTGCAACGAGACCGGCTAATCCGGACCATACGACCGCGAATACGGCTTGGCCGGATGAACGGTATTCGTCGGGAATAAGAGCTTGTAAGCAACGTAATGCCGTAATATAGAAAATGGCGAAGGTGACGGAGTGCATGGTCTGCAAGGCGACCATCATCCACGGCTCGCTTGCATAGCTAAGCAATCCTAAGCGAATGACATAAATAAAGCTAGCGAGAGCGAGCAATGGCAATTCGCGGAAGCGATGGCCGAACTTGGCTAGCAGGAAGAACATCGGGATCTCGCTGACGGCGGAAGCAAGCGAAGCGTACCCGATGACGGAGTCATCCGCCCCGATCTCCCTCATGGCGATCGATAGAAATCCTTCGTTCATCCGGTGCGCGATGGATACGACCATGATAAGCAAGAAGAAGGTAACCGTTTCTTTTTTGCGTAGAAGTCCCCATAATCCGCTAAATTCGAATTTACGCAACGTAGCTTGATAATTACCGATAAAAAAAGAAAAAACAAACGAGATACCTATTACGATAATGGCTAGCGTAATCGTCAGGTCAGATCCGAAAACTTTCAGCAAGTATCCGAACAATACGGCACACACCGCGTAGCCGAGCGAGCCGAACATCCGAATGGAGGGAAAGCTTCGTTTCATTTGGTCGGCCGCAAGCAAGGATACGCTGTCCATCATGGAGTTTACAGGCGTCTGGAACAGGTAGAACAGCGCCATAATGCCAGCCATGATGCCGAACTCCTTCTGGGGCAACAGCAACGCGAGAGCCAGAATTTGAACGCAGAACAACAGGCTGAGAATGCGCCTGAGGTTCTTGGTGCGGTCGCTTATGACCCCGACGGCCAGATTGGAAATAATGGATAAGAAGGGGCCGACGGAATAAATTGCTCCTATTTGAAGCTTCGTATATCCTAAGCTTTCGAAGTAGAGCGGGAAGTAGGTAACGAGCAATACCATCGTGGCATAGTTCGTAAACTGCATCGTCCGCAAAATGAACAACTGCCCACGCAATGAGCTTGAATGTTCCATGAGAGGGGTACTCCTTTCTTGTTACTCGTTCGTTACTTGCTAGAACGATGACTGCGCCGGAATAGCCATGCAAGGAAAAGCAATTCCGCCAATATGCCGGCGGATTGAGCTAATGAACCCAGAACGCCGCTCCATTCAGGTAATAATAAAACGAGAACGACGATGCTGATTGCCGATAGGGTAGCATTGGCGAGCTGAGAACCGAACATCAGCTTCGTCTCCCCATTTGCCATCACGATCCCGTTTAAGGTATCTAACCAAGGGAATACGAGCACGAAAGGAAAAAATCCTCTCAAGGCATGAATACATGCAGTCAATAGCTCGTCCTTTACCCCGAGAATATGAGAAAACATCCAAGAACCAATCGGTGTAAATGCCATGAGCAGCATAAGCAACGGAGGGATGAATCCCAACATTAATGTGAATTTACGGACGATTGCGGGATTGGTTTTTACGAACAACAAGGCAATCTGGTGGAAATAAGTGAAAAATCCCAAAACCAAGTTCATGAGGCTGCCCGCGACGGCGAACGAAGCGACGGCAAGCGTCCCCCTCTCCGTCGTTCCGAGAAGCACGTTTAGAATCGGCATCAGCCAAACGACAATAAGCGAGGAATACAGCAACGGGTTATAGAAAGCCGTTACTTGCTTAGGCTTCGTAATGGTACATTCTTCTTCCCTTTCGGGCATTTTCTTCAGAAGAGCGCTTGATTCCCACCAGCTAATGGCAGCTTCGATTACCATGCCGAAGACGAAAATGGTCGTTCCTTGCAAGGCGCTGTTGACTCCAATGTGCAGAAAATACTGGGAGAGAAGAAACATGCCGAGCAGGCGGAAGATCATGGCGATCGTCAACCATCGGGTTCTCATCTTATAAATAATAACACCTTGATAGAGGCATCTTATCCCGGAAAAAACAGACAGGAACATTAAAGCTTGATAAGCGTGAATAGCTTGTTTTTCGACGATCGGATCCGCTCCATAAGCCAATCCGAATATCCAATGCCCGATTGGCGTATAGGCGACTAACGCTCCGAAAGCAAGGGCAGCTCCGAAAACATAGAAGCTGACGCTTCTGACGGCCCGGAACGAGATGCGATCCCTGACCAGGGCTGAACACGTTTGGCGGAAAAGCACGGCCGGCTTCTCCGTTACGACTAGCAGGCTCATCGCAAGCGCGTAACCAGCGAGAATGATCTCGGGATTGCTGGATCTGGCTAAAGTGCCGTTAATGATAACATGGCTTAAGTTGATTAATAGAACAGAAATACCCATGGGAATAAAAAACAGGAAAAGCCGTCTCAGCGAGACCGGCTCGTTATCTTGTGACATAATTGACACCCTCTAGTTGTATGTACTTGGTTCCGTGCGTCCAGATAGCTTGTATTATATCAGATATTCGACATGTTTCGGGAAAGGATTTCGGACATTAATGCTGGATTTCGTCGGTCTGAAATGATAAATTAAAGGATGATGGTTTTTGCTAGGCTTTAAGGAGAAATCGGGTGGAAACAATGAGAGTAACTGAAGTGTGGCTCGATAACCAGTTCCAATATAGCGAGCGGCATGGCATTTCGGTCCCTTGTTTGGAATGTGCCTGGGAGCAACTCGATATTGAACATCAGACGGCGATATTAGCGAGATGGGAAATGATCCGCGGATGTATACCGGATCATATTATTAGATTTGAAGCCACGATTAGAATCAAGCAACAACAGCTTTTCGAGGAAGACGACTTCATACAATCCTGCGCCATTAACGGAGATATCGCCGATCTGGCAAGCCGTATTAATGATCTGAATATATGGTTCCGCACGCAGCAGGAAATAGACGACGAAGCCAAAATGCATATCGGATAGAGCAAAGCGGAGGACCCCTGAAATGAGAAGCCAGACCTTACTGGCGGGTCGAGCCCCCAGTGGACCGATTTCGCTAATGAAAAGAGTTTATAAATATGTTTTGCCCGAAGTACGAGCAGAGCTGGGCCGTTGGCGGGCTAGAGCCAATACGATCGCGGATCCCGAACTTCGCAAGCAAGCGTTGGACAGCATGAACGCCAAGCAGTTTCATTGCGAAGGCGGAGGGGTATACGCAGCGGCTAATCTCGAGCGAAGACAGGTGTTAATCCCGTTAATCGTTGCATTACAGACGATAAGCGACTATCTGGATAATTTATGCGATCGAAGTACGTCCTTAGATCCGAACGACTTTCGGCTGCTCCATCAAAGCATGATTGACGCGGTATCGCCCGAGTTATCGATCTCGAACTACTATGCTCTGCGGGAAGAGCAAGACGACGGCGGGTACTTGGCAGCGCTTGTCGAGCAATGCAGAGCCTCCATCGCTGAGCTTCCGACCTATCATCTGGTGCAGGAGCATGTGGTAGAGTTAGTGAAGCTATACGGGGATTTGCAGGTATACAAGCATATTACCCTGGAGGATCGGGAACCGGCATTATTGAGCTGGTGGAACCAGCATTCTCAGCGATATCCGCAGCTCATGTGGAATGAATTCGCGGCGGCAACCGGGTCCACGCTTGGGATGTTCATGCTTTTTCTCGCTGCAAGCGATCCGTTGCTTGATGCGGATCAAGCCGCTTCGATCAGAAATCACTATTTTCCGTCCATATGCGGCTTGCATATCTTGCTTGACTATCTGATCGACCAAGCGGAGGATAGGATCGGTGGAGATTTGAACTTCTGCAGTTACTTTGATAGTCAGCAGATGTTAGACGAACGGATGAAAATGATGGTGAATGCGGCAAGAAAATCCGCTGACGCCCTCCCGTTCGGACATTTCCATAGAATGATCGTGGAAGGCCTCGTGGCCCTCTATTTATCGGATCCGAAGGTAAAGGATCAGCAGGACGTTCGCAGAACCGCCAAGCTTCTCATGAAGGGAAGCCCATGGACTAGGGTGTTTTTCTGGCTAAACAGCCATTGGATAAGGAAGGTCATGTAGAGCATTAGAGATAATTGGGAGGAATTGGGATGAATGCTGTGAAAAAGATTGCCGTATTAACAAGCGGTGGGGATTCTCAAGGGATGAACGCTGCGGTTCGAGCTGTCGTCAGGAGCGCGTTGTACCGCGGTTTGGAAGTTTACGGCGTACAACGTGGCTATCAAGGTTTGCTCAACCAAGATCTTAGACCGATGGATTTGCGTAGCGTGGGGGATATTATCCAACGCGGAGGTACGATTCTCCAAACGGCGCGCTGTAAAGAGTTTATTACCCCGGAAGGCCAACAACGCGGCGCCGACGTTCTTCGCGAACAAGGAATCGACGGATTAGTCGTTATCGGCGGAGACGGTTCCTATCATGGTGCCAACAAACTCAGTAAGCTAGGAATCAAAACGATGGGATTGCCGGGGACGATCGATAACGATATTCCGTTCACCGACTTTACGATTGGATTCGATACGGCGGTTAGCATTGTCGTAGATGCGATCAACAAGCTTCGCGATACGATGACTTCCCACGAGAGATCGTCGGTCGTAGAAGTCATGGGACGCCATTGCGGCGATATTGCCTTGTACGCTGGCTTGGCTAGCGGAGCGGAAGCGATTCTCGTACCGGAAGTGCCATTTGATATTAAAGATATTTCCTTACGGATGAAAGATAACTTCCAGAAGGGCAAACGGCATGGAATCGTTGTCGTGGCCGAGGGCGTATGCTCTGGGGAAGAAGTGGCTAGGAATATTACGGAATACAGCGGTATCGAGCCGCGGGTTACTGTCCTTGGACATATTCAACGCGGAGGTTCTCCTACGCACAACGACCGGATTCTGGCGAGCCAGCTGGCCGATTATGCGGTTCAACGTTTGTTAGAGGGCGATTCGGGTAAAGGAATCGGAATCATAAATGGTGAATTCGTAGCAACCGATATTGATAAAGTAGTATCGACTAAGAAGTCCTTTAATTTGGATTTGTACAATTTGGCCTTGCGATTGTCTCAATAATGTCGTGACGAGTGAGGGGCTGAACAGGAGGACTATTTCGGTCTTGCCTGTCAGCCCCTTTGCGTCTACTAAGGGAAGGGGTTAGAAGATGTTCTTATATAAACTGGAAGTTAGCCTGGCGGACAAGGATGTCGCTTTGATCGTAATGGGAGACAACGATGAAGAAGTGATGAGAGAAGCAGAAATGCACTTATCGAAATATTACGTCGTACCTCCCGAAATTCGCGAAATCGCATTAATCGAGAAGAAGCGCGCGAACAAAGGGACGGCATACGTGATCGAATAGTAACTTTTCTTGATATAGAAAAAGGTAAGAGCTGACATCTGGGTCGAGGTGTCAGCTTTTGTATGTATTTGTATGTATTTTGCGCTAGCGCGGAAATCTAATATCCATTATAATAGCGGATATGAGAACATAATTTCATTTCAAATGAACATAATTTCAAAAATCTGATCTTTGAATGGTGTGAGTTTTGTTGGAAAACGACAAAATCAAAAAAATAATCGAAGCGGCCAAGTTATATTACCATTTGGATTATAGCCAGAATCAAATAGCAGATGCTCTTGGCGTATCTAGGCCTACAGTATCCCGTCTTCTTCAGCAGGCGAAAACAGAAGGAATCGTCACGATCGAGATCAAGGATCCGACAGAGGATGTCGAGGTTCTGAAAAACTTGTTGAAAGAAAGATTCCAACTGAACAATGTGATCGTTGCTTATACTCCGGCTTATGAAGAACATATCGTGAAAAAATACATCGGTCAGGCAGCGGCAACCTACGTCGCGGAATTGGCTAAAGACGGAGACACCATCGGCGCTTCATGGGGCTCAACGATGTATCAGGTTGCCCTTCAGTTGAAGACGAAACCCTTGAACAATTCTTTCGTCGTTCAATTGAATGGCGGCGTTAGCGACGCCGATGTCCACATCTCCCCTTCGGAAATCGTTCATTTATTCGGGAAAGCGTTTCAAGTAACGCCTTACTTCATGTACTTGCCGGCCATTGTTGATCATATTCTCGTCAAGCAATCCATGCTTACGGATCGACATATTCGCAGAGTGATGGATATGGGTAAAGGGGCGAATATCGCTGTGTTCACAGCTGGCTCCCCGACTCCGGATTCCGTGCTCATCAATTCGAATTATTTGCGCGAGGATGAGCTTGAAATCATCAAATCGCAAGCGGTAGGCGACATATGTTCGAGATATTTCGACTGTAACGGTGAAATATGCTTGCCAAGCCTAGATGAACGAACGGTAGGGATTGAGCTGGCGGACTTGCGTTCGAAGGAACATTCCATTCTCGTTGCGGGAGGGCCTTCCAAGACGAATGCGATCTACGGAGCGCTTAAAGGGAAGTACGCGAACACTTTAGTGACGGATCAGATTACGGCCAAACACCTACTTGGAAAAATAGACACATAGGAGAGATCATAATGACGCCAGAACAAATCGCGGGAATGATAGATCATACCTTGTTAGCCGCTGTAAGCTCTGAGGAAGAGATCATCCGGATATGCAAGGAAGCGAAGCAATACGGCTTCGCAACCGTATGCGTGAATCCTTACTGGGTTCCGCTTGCCGCTAAGGAATTGAAAGGCAGTTCAGTCGGGTTAACGACGGTAATCGGTTTTCCTCTTGGGGCGAGCCGGACAGAGATCAAAGCTGCGGAAGCATCCGATGCGATTGCTGCCGGAGCTACGGAAATCGACATGGTTCTTAACGTCGGAGCACTGAAATCCGGTCATGTCGATGCGGTCAAGCAAGATATCGTAGAAGTTGTTAAAGCATGTAAAGGGAAAGCACAAGTTAAAGTCATTATCGAAACCTGCTATCTTACGGATGAGGAGAAACGGCAAGCGTCTCTTCTATGTAAGGAAGCGGGAGCGGATTTCGTCAAGACTTCGACGGGGTTCGGAACCGGCGGGGCCACCGTCGAAGACATCGCGCTCATTCGTCACGTCGTGGGTCCGGACATGGGCATTAAAGCTTCCGGGGGAGTCCGGGACTTGGATATCGCGAAGAAATTGATTCAAGCCGGAGCAACTCGGCTCGGCGCGAGTTCGTCCATTGCGATTGTAACGGGCGGAGTCGGGCAAGGCTATTAATCTAGACAGGTTAATTAAATTAGGGGGATAAGCGATGAGAACCGTCGATTTAATTACGAAAAAAAGAGATGGCGGAGAACTAACGGAGAACGAAATCAACACTCTCATTAGCGGATATACTGAGGGCACCATTCCCGATTACCAGATGTCGGCGATGGCGATGGCTATTTTCTTCCGCGGGATGACCCCGACGGAAAGGGCAAACTTGACGATGGCCATGGTCCATTCCGGAGAAACGATCGATCTGTCGGCGATTAACGGAGTTAAAGTGGATAAGCATAGTACGGGGGGCGTAGGGGATACGACTACGCTCGTGCTTGCGCCTCTAGTGGCCTCGATAGGCGTGCCCGTGGCCAAAATGTCTGGAAGAGGATTAGGCCATACGGGCGGAACGATCGATAAGCTGGAATCCGTTCCCGGATTTCACGTGGAGATCGACAATTCCACCTTCATTGAGCTAGTGAACCAGAACGGTCTAGCGGTCATCGGTCAAAGCGATAACTTAACCCCTGCCGATAAAAAGCTTTATGGACTTAGAGATGTGACGGGTACCGTAAATTCCATTCCGCTCATCGCAAGCTCCATCATGAGCAAGAAAATCGCCTCGGGGGCGGATGCTATCGTTCTTGACGTGAAGACTGGCGATGGCGCTTTCATGAAAGAGATGAACGAAGCGGAAGAATTGGCCGCTTGTATGGTCGATATCGGCAACCGCGTTGGACGCCGTACGGTAGCCGTCCTCTCCGACATGAGCCAGCCGCTCGGCAATGCGATCGGCAATGCACTAGAGGTTAAGGAAGCAATTGATACCCTAAGAGGAACTGGGCCCGAGGATTTGACAGAGCTTTGCTTGACTTTAGGTAGCCATATGGCTGTATTATCGGGTGTTGCCTCGACAAAGGAGGAAGCCCGACAATTGTTGGAGCAATCGATTGCTAACGGCCATGCCCTTGAGAAGTTCAAGACGTTCTTGGCAGCGCAAGGTGGAGACGCTTCGGTAGTGGATCACCCCGAGCGTTTGCCTACTGCGAAATATCGGATCGAAGTTCCGGCCAAGGAAGCGGGATATGTCGCGAACATAGCCGCAGAGAATATGGGACTGGCTGCCATGCTTCTCGGAGCTGGTCGTGCGACGAAGGAATCGCGAATCGATCTGGCGGTAGGGATCGTCCTGCATAAGAAGATAGGCGATTCCGTACAGCTAGGCGAATCATTGGCAACAATTCATTCCAATTCTGAATCGGCAGATGAAGCATTGGCGAAAATGTATGAATCCATGCAAATTCAGAGTCAACCGGTAACCCCTCCTCCGCTTCTTGTCGGAGAAGTGAAATAGACGATAGAGACGTATCGAAATTGGGGTAGTTTATTAAAGGGGGTGAATTGAAAATGGGCCAGTTGCTTCACAGAATGGAAGAGGCGAAAACCTATATTCAGTCACAGATTTCCGTTCAGCCGCAAATCGGTCTTATTCTCGGCTCCGGGTTGGGCGAGCTCGCCGACGACATTCAAGACGCTGTCCGAATTCCTTACGAGTCGATCCCGCATTTTCCGGTTTCGACGGTCGAAGGCCATGCGGGCCAGCTTGTAACAGGCCGACTCCATAATAAGACTGTCATCGCAATGCAAGGGCGGTTTCATTATTATGAAGGCTATTCGATGCAAGAGGTCACGTTCCCGGTACGCGTCATGAAGGCATTAGGGGTCGACCAGCTAATCGTAACGAACGCTTGCGGAGGCATGAATCCCGAGTTTAAACCGGGGGATTTGATGCTTATCCAGGATCACCTGAACATGACCGGGGCTAATCCGCTAATTGGTGCTAACGAGCCGACATTGGGACCTAGATTTCCGGATATGAGCAGGGCGTATACGCCTGAATTGCTTGAGTTAGTTCGGGAAACGGCTAAATCGTTAGGCATTAACGTCCAACAGGGGGTATATGCCGGAATTACAGGTCCGACCTATATGACTCCAGCGGAATTGACGATGCTCCGCAAGCTTGGCGGGGATGCGGTAGGCATGTCAACGGTACCTGAGGTTATCGTGGCTAGTCACATGGCCATGAAGGTGATTGGGATTTCCTGCGTGACGGACATGGCGATTGGCGAGCACTTGGAGCCGTTGAGCCATGAACAAGTGATTGAAGTAGCCAATCGCACGAAACCAATGTTCATCTCGCTAGTTAGGGAGATCGTTGCGCGATTGTAAGCTAGTCGAGTTAAACCATTGATCCTTACATCAAACATCAGAATTAGGGGAGGCTTTTAAGGATGAAGAAAAGAATTATTATGCTAGCTTTACTAACGATGGTATTCTCCGTGCTCGCGGCTTGCGGAAGCAAAAATAACGGTGGCAATTCGGCCAGTTCTCCTGCCCAAGAAAGCGGCAGCTCGGCACCGGCGGCAAGTCCGGCTGTTGACCTGAAAGTCGGTATGGTAACCGACTCGGGTACGATCGATGACAAGTCTTTTAACCAAGGGACTTGGGAAGGCGTTCTTAAAGCAGAAGCGGAATTAGGCGTGAAGAAGAAGTACTTGAAACCGGCTGGAACTACAGAGGCCGATTATTCCAAAGAAATCGGAAACTTGTATGACGCTGGCTTTAAATTCATCTTAGCGCCAGGCTTCAAGTTCGAAACGGCAATCTTTAAAGCCCAAGATAAATATAAAGACGCTAAATTTGTTATTATCGATGGTGGACCGCAAAATGGCGACTACAATTACGTAGTTAAAGAAAACACGGTTTCCGTCTATTTTGCAGAGCATGAATCCGGATTTTTGGCAGGGATCGCTACCGCTCTTGAAATCAAAGAAGGCGAAGCAGGCTTTATCGGCGGTATGGAAATTCCCGCGGTTCAGAAGTTTAACTGGGGATTCCAGCAAGGCCTAGCTTATGCGAATGAGAACCTGGGCACTAAATTATCGCTCAAAGCGGAAAACGTCATTTACCAAGGCAGCTTCGATAACGTTGCGGCAGGTAGCCAATTGGCTGCGCAAATGTACGATCGCGGAGTTAAGGTTATTTTCGCGGCAGCTGGCGGAGTAGGCGTAGGAGCGATTAACGAAACGAAAAACCGTTCAGGCGTGTGGATCGTAGGCGTAGACGTAGACCAATATAAAGATGGCGAGAAAAACGGTAAATCGGTCGTTCTTACTTCCGCTATGAAGTATATTGACACGGTCGCGTACGATATGATCAAAGCTGAGGCAGAGGGTAATTTCCCTGGCGGCAAAACGTTGACATTCGATGCGAAGAATGACGGAATTGGTCTTCCGAAAGAAAATCCGAACCTTTCGGCAGAGACGGTGTCCAAAGTTGCCGAAATCTATGAAAAGTTGAAATCCGGTGAAATTAAAGTCGCTGGCGAAAAAGGTAACTTGATCAAGTAAGAGCGAACTGAATACAAAAAAGACGGGAACTCCGTCTTTTTTTGTTCAACAGACCTGATAAGCTATCGGCTTATCGGGCGTGTTGAACTCTTTAAGCCAAGAGTTCAAAAAAAGCCTCTATAAGTAATCATTTCGTCCTGTCCAGGGGAGGAAGCACTGATGGAATACGCAGTGGAAATGCTAAATATTAGGAAAGAATTTACCGGTATCGTCGCAAACGATGATATTACGTTGCGTTTGAAGCGGGGAGAAGTCCATGCTTTGCTAGGTGAGAACGGTGCGGGTAAATCCACGCTGATGAGCATTTTGTTCGGGATGTACCAAGCGGATCAAGGTGTAATCAAGGTTAACGGCAAGGAAGTACGGATTGCTAACCCGAATGTGGCGAATGAGCTCGGAATCGGGATGGTACATCAGCATTTCAAGCTGGTAGAGGATTTTACGGTCACGGAAAATATCATTATGGGCATCGAGCCGCGGAAATGGTTTGGATTAGGGATCGATATTCAAAAAGCTAGTAAAAAAATAGAAGAGCTATCCAAGCGATACGGATTAAATGTAGATCCCCACGCTAAAGTCGAGGATATCTCCGTCGGCATGCAACAACGGGTGGAGATTCTGAAGACTTTGTACCGGAATGCGGATGTTCTGATCTTAGACGAGCCTACAGCCGTGCTAACGCCGCAGGAAATCGATGAACTTGGGCGCATTATGAAAAATCTGATCGCTGAAGGTAAATCGATCATCATCATCACCCACAAGCTGAAGGAGATTAAATCTTTCGCTGATCGATGCACGGTTATTCGGCGCGGCAAAACGATCGGAACCGTTGACGTCGCTCCGACGAGCGAAGCGGATATGGCGGAAATGATGGTGGGCCGGAGAGTTTCCTTCAAAGTAGATAAGATCGCGAGCGTTCCTCGCGAGGTCGTGTTAAAGGTGGAATCGCTTTCCGTCAAGAACGCGAAGAAGGTGCTCGGTCTTAAAGACTTCTCCATAGAGGTGCGTGCAGGCGAGATCGTAGGTATCGCTGGAGTAGAAGGCAACGGACAATCGGATTTGATCGAGGCGATTACCGGCTTGCGCAAAGTGGAATCCGGAAATATCGTGTTGAATGGACAAGATATAACGGGGCATTCGATTCGCGATCGGATCGAGAGCGGTATCGGCCATATCCCGGAAGACCGTCAGAAGCGCGGGTTAGTCTTAGACTACACTTTGGCGGAGAATATTGTGCTCGAAGTGTATTATCGTGAACCTTATTCGCGCAAAGGAATATTGCAGAATTCTAAGATCAAACAGTATGCAAATGAGATCTTAGAGAGCTATGATGTTCGCTCGGGTGAAGGCGCTTCCTCCGTGGCTAGATCGTTGTCGGGGGGCAATCAACAGAAGGCGATCATCGGACGGGAAATCGAGCGAGACCCGATTCTATTAATCGCGGTTCAACCGACCAGGGGACTTGACGTCGGCTCGATCGAGTATATTCACAAGCGACTGATTAATCATCGGGACAACGGCAAAGCCGTACTGCTTGTATCGCTCGAACTTCAAGAAATCATGAATATTTCCGATCGAATAGCGGTCGTAAACCAAGGGGAATTGATTGGCGTGGTACAAGCTTCGGAAACGACTGAAAATGAGATCGGATTAATGATGGCGGGCGTTAAGAAGGAGGAGGGCGCATGAACAACAGAATAGTCGTCTCTTTGCTCGCAGTCGTATTCGGACTGCTGGCCGGGGCCGTCTTGATGGCGGTAACGGGCCATGATCCAATTACCGGTTATTCTTACTTGTTCGAAGGCGGACTGAAAAATCCGGAAAGAATCGGAAATACGCTCGCTACGGCGACCCCTTTGATTTTCAGCGGACTTTCGGTAGCTTTTGCGTTTCGTACAGGATTGTTTAATATCGGCGTCGCCGGACAATTGCTCTTCGGAGGGTTCTGCGCCTCTGCTGTCGGACTATCCTTAGACCTTCCTAAAGCCATTCTGCTAATCCTTATGCTTATCGCGGGTTTCGTGGGCGGAGCTCTATGGGCTGTCGTCCCCGGCTTCTTAAAAGCGAAATTCAACGTTCACGAAGTCGTTTCATCGATCATGATGAACTGGATTGCCTATTGGACGATTTATTATGCGGTACCTGCTTATCTGAAAGGCGAGTTTCTGGAAACGGAGTCGAAGCCGTTGCCGGAATCGGCTTCATTGAAGGTAAGCTTCCTTACCGATATGTTCGATGGCTCTTATATTAATCTGGGGCTATTCGTAGCCGTAATAGCCGTTATTATCGTCGCGTTCATTATTAACAAGACGACATTCGGTTACGAGTTGAAGGCCGTAGGGAATAATAGGCATGCTGCGGAATACGCGGGTATTGCCGTGAACAGGAGTATTATTTTGTCCATGGCCATTTCGGGCGGTATAGCAGGTATCGGCGGGGTTGCGCTATACGCCGGGAATGCTTCGAATATCCAAATCGGGATATTGCCGTCTCAAGGATTCGATGGCATTGCCGTCGCTCTGCTCGGGGCAAATTCGCCGGTCGGGGTGCTGTTGTCGGCGTTGTTCTTCGGTCTTCTGTATTCCGGTCGAGGATTCATGAATGCCATGACTGAGATTCCCCCGGAAATAGCGGATTCGATTATCGCCATTATTATTTATTTCGCGGCGACCAGCATCTTGATTGAAAGATTGATCAGATGGTTTATCCGTCGCAAGGCTAACGCCAAATCGGCGTCAGAGCATGAAGGGAAGGTGAAGTAGCCGTATGTGGACAACGATCGTGCAGATTGCTCCTTATGCCATTGTTTTCACCATCCCATTGCTTATTACGGCATTAGGCGGACTGTTCAGCGAGAGAAGCGGCGTTGTTAATATCGGGTTAGAAGGTCTTATGATTATGGGTGCTTTCGCGGGCGCTTTCACCACTTTCAAACTACAAGCCCTCTATCCGAACAATCCGTACATGATCTGGGTCGGCTTACTTGCGGCATTGCTTGCAGGGGCGCTATTCTCCCTCTTGCATGCTTTTGCCAGTATTAACCTGAGCGCGGATCAAGTGATTAGCGGTACGGCGATCAATATGATCGCCGGAGCGATCACGATATTCCTTGCGCGTAACATGACAGGGAGCGGGAATATTAGGATCAGCAATTTTGCGCCTTATAATATCCGGGGGTTTTCCGATATTCCGATCATCGGACCCTTAATATTTTCGAAGACTTATGATACCACATGGTTAGTTTTAGCCATCGTTGCAATCAGTTCCTTCGTTCTCTATAAGACGCCGTTCGGATTGCGGTTAAGAGCCTGCGGAGAGCATCCTCACGCAGCGGAAGCTGCCGGGGTCAACGTGAAGCGGATGCGGTACATCGGCGTTATGATCTCGGGAGCGTTCTCGGGACTTGGCGGGGCGATTATCATTGTGACATATGCCGGAGAGTTTACGGGTAGCGTAGCGGGATTAGGGTTCTTGGCTCTAGCCTCGTTGATCTTCGGACAATGGAAGCCGTTAGGAGTACTGGCTGCAACTCTGTTCTTCGGAATCGCGAGCACGGTCGCTAACGTGTCTCAAGTCATACCGTCGCTTGCCGTCTTTCCGCCGATCATCTTGAAGATATTCCCGTACGTAGTCACGCTCATTGCATTGATTGTATTTTCTAAATCTTCAAGAGCGCCTAAAGCGGTTGGAGAGCCTTACGATTCAGGTAAACGATAGCGTAATCTGCCACATGAATTGCCGGCGTATTCAGAACCGCCAATTCATGTGGCTTTTTGTATTAGTCACAATATTGAAAGGGGGAGAAGCGATTGGAACCAGAATATGAATATCATACGACTGGCCAAATTGCTAAACAAACCGGAATCACGGTAAGAACTTTAAGATACTATGACCAGATCGGTTTGTTAACTCCTTCACGTTATAGTGATGCCTCTGTACGCTTATATAACAAAAATGATTTGATTAGGCTTCAAAAAATCCAAACTTTAAAATCCATCGGTTTATCGCTCGACGAAATAAAACAGATTGTCCAAGACCATTTATCATCGGATCATGGTCTACTTCATTCTTTAAAGATGCAAAAGGATATCATTCTATCCCAAAATGCGCATATATACTACATAATAAAAGCAATAGAAGAGGCAATCAGCGTTTGTGAAGGATCAAACGGGATTAACGATTGGAATCATTTATTCGCTCTCTTTAACGTTATAAATACAGAAAAGCGTTGGCTCGAACAGTACTTGACGGCTAATCGCCTTCAGGCAAGGATTGATTTGTATGATCGGTTTAGCTTAAACAAAATCGGATGGCATCGTTGGTTTTTCGATCATCTAGGCTTACTGCCAAATATGAAAATTTTAGAGGTTGGCTGCGGAGACGGTACGTTATGGTTCCGAAATGGCGATCGAATCCCGGATTCCTGGAAAATAACATTGACCGATATGTCTCACGGCATGATAAACGAGGCGCGGAACAAAATAGAAGACCCAAACGGAAGATTCAAATTCCTTGTAGCCGATGTACAAGAGATCCCTTTTCATAATAATGAATTCGACCTTATTGTTGCTAACCACATGTTATATCATGTTCTAGACCATTCGAAAGCGATGGCCGAAATCAGCAGGGTGTTGAAGCCGAATGGGTCATTATTCGCTTCGACAATGAGCAGGGGACATCTGCTGGAGATCAAGGCGCTTGCTAAAGATTTCGATCCGGATTTGGAAGTACTAGATCCTGTAATGGAACGTTTTCATCTGGATAACGGGACACGGATTTTAGCTAGGTGGTTTGGGGAAATTAAGCAATTCCGGTACGAGGATCATATGCTGGTAAACGACATAGAACCTTTATTAAGTTATATTATCTCAACTCCCATGAACGCAAGGGAGATACTGACCGGCAAAAAGCTAAACGAGTTTAGGGAATTTTTGAATCAAAGGATTACGATAAGGAACCCCCTCTATATTACGAAAGACTCGGGTTTTTTTCATGCGATAAACAGGAAGTGATAGGTTTACAATCGATTGGCCGCCTCTTATCCGAGTGCGGCTTTTTTTGCGTGCTATTTAAAATAGGTTGCGGGTTACGTTACGTAACGCACTAGAATTAAGCATGTCGATAGAAATTGTAAATTGTATATATCATAGGAGGTTTGAGCATGAACCCAGAAATTCGCATCGTTAAGGAAGAAATCTTGTCTAACGACTGGTATGAGCTAAAAAAAATTACTTTCACGAGAGAAAAAAGCGATGGCACGATCGAAACCCAATCGAGGGAAGCTTATAACAGGGGGAATGGTGCGACAATATTACTGTATAACCGTGAGAAACAATCCGTTATCCTGACTAGGCAGTTCCGGTTACCTACGTACGTTAACGGCAATGTAACGGGTTTGTTGATCGAGGCTTGCGCAGGGCTGTTAGATAATGAAAGTCCGGAAGAAAGTATTCTGAGAGAGACGGAAGAGGAAACGGGTTACCGGGTGACTGGCATACGCAAAATCGGAGAGGCATACATGTCGCCAGGTTCCGTCACAGAGCTCCTCCACTTCTACGCGGCAGAATATACACCTTCGATGCAGATCGGTAAGGGCGGCGGATTAGCGGAAGAACAAGAGAACATCGAAGTTTTAGAATATCCATTCCAACAAGTAATGAACATGGTGAAGAATGGCGAGATAAAAGACGCGAAAACGATCATGCTGCTGCAATACGCCGAATTAAACCAAGTGCTTACACCTGTGAAATCACAGCATATATTAATCGCCGGGCCGTACCGTAGCGGAACAAACGACAATCCATTATTAATTGAGGAGAACGTGGCCTTTATGACGTCCATCGGACTTCAAGTGTATGAAGCGGGTCATTTGCCCGTGTTAGGCGAGTGGTATGCGCTGCCATTAATCGAGAAATCCGGTTCGAGGGAGATTGGCGATAGCGTCTTTAATCGGATATTCCACCCCTCGTCGATTCGGTTATTAGACCATTGCGATTCCGTTCTTAGAGTAGGCGGTCCGTCTCAAGGCGCCGACGAAATGGTCAAACTCGCCTTGGAGAAGGGCAAGACCGTGTATTCGAATTTGGCTGATATTCCTCGATTGATACAGCTGAATTAAAAATGGCTAAGCAGATCATGATCTGCTTAGCCATTATTAGTATGAGTGCTGTAATCACTGTACGAAGCTTAATTAAAATTTAGCGCCTTCGGAATATTTGTTGCCGGCATTCCAGAGCAGGTATTCCTGCACTCCGCTATCGTGAAGCGCTTTGATCTGGGCTTCTACTTCCGCGGGTCCGTATTTAGTGAAATGGCCTTTGCCTAACCAGCTAGCCGTGAAGTCTTGGATCCAAGGACGGATGATTGGCTTTTTGTCGCCTAACGGATCCAATTTTTTGTGCGTATCGTCCATGGCGCCTTTAATCGTAGCATAAGGAGCTGTGTCCGGATCTTTCTGCTTGAACCATCCCGTGCTGTAGTGGCTCGGATAGATCATAGGACTAATGACATGAACGGCATTCGAGATTTTCGTGAAGTCTTGCCCTATGCCCTCGGCTGCGGGAACGGATGCCGCGTAACCGAAAATATCTACCGATACTCGGACTCCAAGTGGTTCGAGCTCTTTTTTGGCATATTCGACGAAACCTGTAACGATATCCACGCGGCTTAGTTCGTTTTTCGTAAACTTCAGTCCGTCGGCTTTTTTCTCGAAACCTTCCGGGAACCTGACGTAGTCGAATTGAATTTCTTTAAAGCCTAGCTTTGCGGCTTCTTTGGCGACTTCGACATTGTATTCCCATACTTCTTTGCGATACGGATTAACAAATTTGTCTTTGTTCTTGTTTTGCCAGAGCGTTCCGTCTTTCTGAACGAACGAGTACTCCGGATTTTTCTTCGCGAGAACGCTGTCTTTGAACACGACGACCCTTGCGATAGGGTAAATATCATGTTCCTTAAGCGTAGTCATTAGCTTGTTGATGTCTTTAATATAAGGCTGGGGGCTTCCTAGTTTCTGTAATTCGGGATTGTCCGTTTTGTAAGTAATGTTTCCAAGATCGTCTTTAACGTCGATGACCATGGCGTTTAGTTCGGTTTTGTCCAGCAGGTTCAACAAGCTTGCCATTCTTTCTCCGCCAGCGCTGTAAGCCGTTACATAAATGCCCTTGACGATTGGAGCTTTAGGCTGAGGATCGCCGCTTACTTGCGGTGTTTGAACATTGCCCGGATCGGGGGTTGTTGGTTTGGCTTGCAGGGTCTTCAAAGTATTCCATAAATTACCCGATGAATTCCCGTTCGTTTGCGGTCCGCCGAAGACGGTGTTAATCAAAAGAAAAAACGTAACAAAAATATTCATCTATACTCTCTCCCATCAGCTCTGTAACACGATTATAAACGACTTAAGGGGGAGTAGACACAGGTATTTTGTAGTATTTTGTGGAATTTTAGCTGAATTATTAAAAACTTTTATTTTCTGCGGAAATCCCCGATCACATCGACGGTTTGGACAATGTTTACAAATGCCTTTGCATCGATCTCCTTTATCATTTTCCGAAGTTCGGCCAACTCGTACCGCGTCGTCACGGTCATTAACATATCGCGTTCCTCGCTGGTGAAGGCTCCCCGTGTTTTAATAATCGTAACTCCTCGAGGAATCTTCAGTAGCCTCGCGGCCATTTCCTGGGTTTGATTCGTGACGATGAACGCGGTTATCTTGAGGTGGGGGGTATGGACGGCATCAATTATTTTTCCCGTAAGGTAGATCGACAGCATAGAATATAAGGCCGCATTCCAATCGTTCTGAAGAAAACCGAGGGCGGCTACTACGAAAGTATTCAGAAGAACGATAAGTATGCCAATCGGTAAGTTCCTGTAACGTGATATAATGGAGGCGATGATGTCAAAGCCACCCGATGAACCTCCGAAGCGAAGTGCTCCTGTGGCGCCAAGTCCAACGAGCACGCCGCCGAAGACGGAAGCAAGGAGACGGTCGTTCGTCAACCTGATTTCGGGGATCACCTGAAGGAAAAAAGCCGTGCACAACACGGTGACCATGCTTAGAAAAATAAATCTTTTGCCTAGAACGAAATATCCCCAGCACAAAACCGGGACATTTAGGGCAAAATACAACCAACCGATATTCCAACCGCTTAAGTATCCGATGATCATGGCAACACCGGATAATCCGCTGCTTAAGAGCTTTTCCGGGATTAGGAGTAATTGAAAGCCGCATCCGACAACGGCGGCGCTGATAATCATCAAAAATACGGGGCCGATTATGGCAATTCTCTTCATATTTAGCACTCCTTTGTAAGCAAAACGAACTGCACTTAGGTTCCCCTTGGAAAAGACGATCATGCAATTAAATTGGTATTCTTTTCCTGAGACTAGAGTTTACAATCAGGTTTGTGCTATAATGAACTGATCATTTTTTTGGAAGCCGTAAGTTGAAGGCCCAACACAGAAGGAGATTGAAAAAGTTTGAGCACATTTGCAGAGTTTGGTTTGGAGTCCGACGTTCTTCAAGCCATATCGGAGATGGGATTTGAAGAGGCGACCCCAATCCAAGCTAAAGCCATTCCCGTTGCCATTGCCGGCAAGGATATGATCGGGCAGGCCCAGACAGGTACAGGTAAAACCGCAGCATTCGGTATACCGCTAATCAGCAAGATTGCAGCATCGGAAGATCGCATCGTTGCCCTGATCATGGCCCCGACACGTGAGTTGGCTATTCAGGTATCAGAAGAAATCGAGAAGCTTGGACGTTTCAAGGGACTTCGTTCCTTGGCTATATATGGCGGTCAAGACATCTCACGTCAAATCCGCTCCTTGAAGCGGAAGCCGCAAATCATTATCGGAACACCCGGTCGTTTGTTAGACCACATTAACCGCAAAACCATTCGTTTGGACGACGTTCGTTCGGTCGTATTGGATGAAGCGGATGAAATGCTCGATATGGGATTCATGGAGGACATTCAGTCCATCCTGAAGCTCGTACCGGAAGAGCGCCAAACGTTGCTGTTCTCGGCGACAATGCCGGCGAACATCCAGAAGCTTGCTCAGCAATTTTTGCGTAATCCAGAGCACGTAAAGGTAGAATCGAAGCTGCTTAGCGCGCCTTTGATTCAGCAATATTACGTTGAAATTCAAGAACGGATGAAGTTTGACGGACTATGCCGACTGCTCGACATGGAACCGCCAGAATTGGCCATCATCTTCGGTCGTACTAAGCGTCGCGTAGCCGAACTTTCGGAAGCTCTTATGAAACGCGGATATGCGTGCGATGGTTTGCACGGCGATTTGTCGCAGAACCAACGCGATACCGTAATGCGGAAATTCCGTGACGGCAGCATCGACATTCTGGTTGCTACTGATGTTGCGGCTCGTGGTCTTGACGTATCGGGCGTAACCCATGTTATCAACTTCGATCTACCGCAAGATCCAGAGAGCTACGTTCACCGGATCGGCCGTACGGGTCGCGCAGGTAAAGAAGGAACATCTTGGTCGTTCGTAACTGCTCGTGAAATCGATCATCTCCATTTCATCGAGAAAGTAACGCGCCACAAGATTTCCAAGAAATTGTTGCCTACGCTGTCTGAAGCAATGGAAGGCAAGCAAAAACTTATCGCAGAACGCATTATGGACACAGTTCGTTCTGAAGAAGAAGTTAATCCATTCAAATGGGTAGCTATGCAGCTTCTAGAGCAATATGATTCCGTTGAATTGCTTGCCGCGGCAATGAAATTGCTGACTGGCGACAAGAAAGACGTGAACATCGAGCTTACGCCGGAAGATCCGATTCGTTCTAAGAAACGGAAATTCGAAGGCAACCGTGGCGGTTACGGCAGCAGCAGCAGCGGCGGACGTCGTTACGGCGGAAGCGGAAGCAGCGGTGGAAGCGGTCAAGGTTCATGGCGCCAAGGACAAGGACGCAGCGATTCTCGCGGCGGTTCCGGCAGCTATGGTGGCGGTCAACGTAAGCCTTACAGTGGCGGCAATCGTTCCAGCAGCAGCCGCGATGATAGCAGTTACCGGGATTCGAATCGCGGAGCTCGTCCAGAACGCCGCGAAGAGTACCGTGGAAGCCGCTCTCAGAGCGAAGATTTCGTTAAAATCTAAACCAATAGCTTACTGACGAACGTCATCAGGGAGGAATCCCCATGGAAATGCGGGGCATGATGGGTGGCTTTTATAAGCTATCCGAGTGGATCATGAGGTTGTCAGTTACGAACGTATTGTGGCTTCTCACATCGTCACCTTTTTGGTTCATATTGATTACGCTATTCATCGGTCAACCGGACGCGAGTGCAGATGAATATGCTAACTCGGTTAAGCTTATTGTGGGATTGCTTGCAATTGTTGCCCCGTTTACCTTGTTTCCGGCGACCTCGGCTATGTTCTCGGTCGCCCGGAAATGGGTTCTTGGCGATACAGACGTCCCGCTATTCAAAACCTTTTTCCGTAACTACAAGCAGAATTACAAACAGGCGATGATTGGCGGCGTTTTCTATGCCCTCCTGTTCGCGATACTTATCATTGATTTTCAGGTCTATTTGAAACAAATGGCCGGATTTCAATTGCTCGCTTACTTGTTTATCGCTTTAATGCTGCTTCTACTAATTTCTTTGTTGCATTTCTTCTCGCTTTTATCGCATTTTCATATGAAAACGGTTCAGTTACTTAAGAACGCTCTCATCTTGACGATCGGTCGTCCGATTCGTTCCTTGATTATGGCGATCGGAGCGATTGCCGTTCTATTCATAAGTACGCGATTCACTTTTCTGCTTCCGTTTTTCTTCGGTAGCATCATAGCGGTATATACGTTCTATAACTTCAATCTGGTTATCCAGAAAATGATGTTGCTTAAAGAAGCGGCCGAGTCCGAATCGGAATCCGAAACGGAATCCGAAGAGGAAGAGGAGAAGAAATCCCAGAGCTAGCCATTTTACTTTTCTTATCCACGTGCTTATAATGAGATTACTCCTGCCTTGTGCGTTACGACGCTTTATTGTTTTGAACCAATGTTTGTTTCCAGGGAGCTCTAGATTGCCTAGTGGCTGACATGCCCCCGAAAAGGGAAGTCAAAAGCTGCGCTGCGGGCACCCACCTGCCAAAGCAGGTTCAGAAACATGCACGTCGGACGGCAATGGCGGGTTTTTTCTATCCTTGGACTTTAATCCCCGGGTCAAGCGTGGTAAGATAGAATGTAGCGCGCCATGGGTACCCGGAGGGAGAGAGAGCATTGAAGCGATTGCTGATTGGACTAATCCGCAGCCACGAACATACGAGTGACAAGGCCAAAGATCCGAAGCTTAAATCTCATTACTATCGCCTTTCGAAAGATCGTGCTTGGGACGAGGTTAGCTCCATTCTAAAGAAGATGAAGGGCTACAAAGTTCTGCATGAGGTTCAGACGGTTGGCGAGATCGTTATGGAGAAGAAGACGATGTCCGGACGGACGATGGATATTACGATCCAAATCGTCGGTACAAGCCCAGGTAACACGGCAGTAGACATCTATTCGGCATCTCGGGGATCTCTCGGTGATCTGGGTGCGAATTATCGTATCATTCAGGAAATCTATAGCGTATTGGATCGCAAGCTGTCCTCATACAAAGTTTAGATAAATGTAGACGAGTACAACAAAAGCGAGGAAGGCTGTTCGCCTAACTCGCTTTTGTTGTACTCGCTGAGCTTTTTAGATCAGGTTCTTAACTGCAGCGATAGCTGCTTCATAATCCGGATGCTCGGTCATTTCCTTCAGCACTTCTACGTAAGTAATTTGATTGTTGGCGTCGAGGACGAAGATCGATCTCATATCCAAATGAAGTTCTTTAATGAGAACGCCATAGGATTTACCGAAACTATTTTCTTTGTAATCCGATAGTAGGAATACGCGATCGACTCCTGCAGCCGCGCACCAGCGCGCTTGGGCGAAAGGAAGATCGGCGCTGACCGTAATGATAACGACGTTGTCTCCCAATTTGGAAGCTTCTTCGTTGAAACGGCGAGTTTGCGCGTCGCATACGCCTGTGTCGATCGAAGGAACGACGCTAATCAATTTAACTTTACCCGCGTAATCTTGCAGGGAAGACGTTTCGAGCAGATTTTTGTTGAGTGAAAAATCGGGAGCGGAATCTCCGGCTTTCAAGACGGGGCCGATAAGAGTAATAGGGTTACCTTTGAGTGTAGCTGCACGTTCTTGGGACATGATTATAATCCTCCTTCATTGATAAGGTTTGCAGTAATCATTATAATCGTTAACGAATACCATTGTCCAATCATTGGAACTTGCGGATGGGCGTGGAAGGGGATGCATAATGGAACTCAGGCAATTAGAATATTTCGTGAGGGTCGCTCGGCTCCAGCACGTTACGAACGCCGCGGAAGAACTGCATGTGGCTCAATCCGCAGTCAGCAGGCAAATTCATAGGCTCGAAGAAGAACTCGGCATTCGTCTGTTCATGCAGCGAGGGCGGAATGTTCAATTGACTCCTGTAGGCCAATTATTCCTGCGGCGAGCGGAAACCTTGTTAGGGGATTTGGATAGGGCGGTCATGGAAATACACGAATATCTTGACCCTGAGGTAGGCGAGATTAGGCTAGGTTTTCCGCATAGCCTAGGGATTCACCTTGTTCCTCAAGTCGTTGCCGCCTTTCGCAAGCTACATCCGAACGTGAAATTCAGATTTCGCCAAGGAATGTACCCTTCATTGATTCGGGATATCGTCGATGCGGAAGTGGATATCGCCTTTATTTCTCCGTTTCCGGAGAAGAGTGAGCAAGTGACTGGCGAAGTCGTGCTTACGGAGGAGTTATTCGCTATCCTGCCGGAAACGCATAGATTGGCGTTGAAGGATTCGATTAACCTTAATGAACTTAAGGATGAAACGTTCGTATTATTCAGTTCGGGCTACTCCTTGCGGCCAATCGTGTGGGACGCGTGCAGGGAAGCCGGATTTACGCCCAAAATCGGCTTCGAGGGAGAAGAGGCAGGAACCATTCGCGGCCTTGTCGCGGCGGATATGGGCGTTAGCCTGCTACCTGAGATGGCAATGTACGAGACGAGCTCCATGATGCCGGCGGTCGTGAAGATCAGCGAGCCCCGTGTCACCCGTACGATAGGGCTCATCCGCCGTTCCGGAGAGAAAATGCCATTGGTTGTACAGATGTTCCACACTTTCCTTCTCGAATTTTTCAAGAACCAATATAAGTCCCTGTAACAATAGGATCGTAAATAAACAACCCCGCCAGGATTATCTGGCGGGGTTGCTTCGCTTCTATAAATTCATCGTTAATCCCGATTGCTATTCGTAAAGATCATTATATATTTGATCAGCTCCAGCAGGGCGATCAAGGCGGCGGCTACATAGGTGAGTGCGGCTGCGTTTAATACTTTCGCGACTCCGCGTTCTTCGTCTTGTGTAATGAAGCCTTCGGCAATCATAATGTCACGTGCACGCGAGCTGGCGTTGAATTCAACGGGTAAAGTTACGAGCTGAAAAGCGACCGCTGCGGTGAAGAAGATAATACCAATACCGACCAAATTCATGGAATGGAACAAGAATCCCGCAATGAGCAAGAATGGCGCTATCCCGGAAGAGAACCGAACGACCGGGAACATCCTGTGACGCAGCACTAACATCGGGTATGAGTTCTGATGCTGAATGGCATGCCCGACTTCATGGCACGCGACGGATATCGCGGAAATCGAGCTTTCGTAGTATACGGGTTCGGATAGGCGCACGACACGACTAATGGGATCGTAGTGGTCGGAGAGCGCTCCGGGAACGGGTTCGATCGGAACGTCGTGTAGTCCGTTGCGGTCAAGCATTCGTCTAGCCGCTTCGTATCCGGTCATTCCGCTTGCGCTTCGAACCTCGGACCAATGGTTGAATGTGCTCTTGACTCGGAATTGAGCCCACAGTGACAGGACGAAGGCGATAATAATGAGAAAATCCATCGGGTGAAAGAACATGATGTTAATCCCTCCGTATTGCTGATGTTAAATCTGCGGCTTGCGCTACATAAGATTACTCTTCCCTAAAAGAAGAAGAAGCGCTTCTACGCACGCAGCCGTTTGCGGTGTGATGGCACGGAAGAGCCTTTTGGCTTGTTGCGGCTTCAATTGCTCCAGAACGGGCTCCAAATCCTTGACTTCCCTTTCCAGCAGGGCAAGGTGGGTTTGCAAATCCGAGAGCTTGCGGGTTACGGCCTCATCCGGAACGACTCGGTTAAGGGAAGCGAATTGCTCGCGAATTTCTTCTAACGAGAATTTCTGGGCTTTCAAATGTTCAATGCGCCTTATGCGTTCCAGGGTTTCGTCGTCATAGAGCCTGTAATTTCCCGTTGATCTTTTGGCTGGCGCCAGTAGACCTAATCCGGTGTAATAATCGATTGTACGAGGGCTAATACCGGCCAAAGAGGAAATTTCGCCAATCCGGTACAGGCGTGGGGCATTCATCGATCCGTTACGCATCGAATCACCTTCTTTCCTGTTTTGTCGCTTTATTCATCTATCATACCGAAAGGGGAACCGTACAGTCAAACGTGATGCTTACAGCCGTTAAAGCTGTTATTATAGCCAATCTAATTCTTGTGGAATATTAATTTACATATACCCACTTGTTGTAAGGTATTTGTGTTGGACAAGGCGGAAATTTGAAGGGGGACTGGTTGTCTACAGAGCTGAAAGTGGTCAGAATCCTAACATTAAACTGATTTTGAGATGTTAATGTTAGATTTTTGGTGCATTTATCGAATTTTTTTATGAAAATCGTATTGTCAAATCGTAATTATCACCCTATAATGACACTAAGCCTTTCTTAATATGTCATGAAACATTACACGTAGGGAGTGGTCGGTTTGATTAAGAAAAGTTTAGTGGCGTTGGGTGCACTTCTCGTGCTGTTTCCGACAATTGCATTCGCAGAGGATCCATCCGCAAATCAGCTCAATATGGGAATAAACGCATTATGGGTAATGCTGGCAGCGATCTTGGTTCTTCTCATGCAAGGCGGCTTTATCCTTCTGGAAGCGGGTTCGACACGAATGAAAAATGCCGGGCACGTAGCAGGCAAAACGATCTTCACTCTTGGCCTAGCTTCAATCGTCTACTGGGCAGTCGGGTATGGATTCGCCTTTGGAGGAGATGCGTCTGATTCGTTGAATAAATTTATCGGATTAGGAAACTTCTTCTTTAATCCGGAAATTGCGTCCGTAGACAATGCATTACCAAGCTCCGTGTTTTTCGTTTTCCAATTGGCGTTCGCAGCGGTGTCGCTTTCCATCGCATGGGGCGGATTCGCGGAGCGCGCGAAATTATCTGCCTATCTCATCTTCACGCTATTCTTCGTATCGGTTATCTATCCTGTCATCGCTCACTGGATCTGGGGCGGCGGATGGTTGGCCAAAGACGGAGCGCAAGATTTCGCGGGATCGACCGTTGTTCACTTAACGGGTGCTATCGGCGCGTTAGCGGCTACGATTCTATTGAAGCCGCGTATCGGTAAATTCAATAAGGACGGATCGGCCAATGAGATTCTTGGACACAACCAAGTGTTCACGGCTCTAGCCGTACTGATTCTATGGGTTGGTTGGTTCGGATTTAACGCAGGTAGCACAATTGCTATCGGTGATGGTTTCTTCGGCTTCGTCGCATTCAACACGCAATTGGGCGCGGCGGCGGGCGCTGTAGCGGCACTGTTGATCTCTTGGCTGGTTAACGGCAAAGCGGATATTACGACGATGTTGAACGGAGCTCTGGCAGGCCTGGTTGCGATCACGGCATCTTGCGCATTCGTAGATCCGTGGGCTGCAGTCGTAATCGGTCTAGTAGCGGGCGTGCTCGTATTCTTCAGCGCTAAGTTTTTCGAGAAAATCAAAGTCGACGATCCGATCTTTGCTCTCTCCGTGCACGGAGCGGCAGGAGTTTGGGGAACATTGGCGAATGGTTTGTTTGCAACGGAAGAATTGTCCCAGAAAGTGGGAATCGGTAAAGCGGGATTGTTCGAAGGCGGCGGTTGGGGGCAACTGTGGGTACAATTCGAATCGGTTGTCGTGTGCGGTGCTTTCGCATTCGTTGCCTCGTTCATCGTATTGTGGGTTGTGAAAAAAGCGATCGGTTTCCGCGTGACGGAAGAACAAGAAATTATCGGTTTGGATTTGAGCGAGCACGGTAACTACGGTTACCCCGAGCAAATGAAAAAAGCCGGCACATCGGTCTAATTCTGAATAGTCCTTACACCGGCGTAAATACAGGAGGGGTAGAAACCGCATGCACAATCCCATAAGGGAGAAGCGGTTGCTTGACATCACCGAAGCCGAGGATCTTGAGCAATTGAGATCGATTAGGGAAAGAGAGCAATCCCGGTTGGCAACGGAGCTGTCCACCTCTCCGGCATATGCAGTGATGGAGTCGTTGAACGAGCTTCACGACACCCTTATCACTCAAGCGATAAGGCTTGCGGAGAACGATCTGGCACGGTTGGGGCATGGCGCCCCGCCCGTGCCTTATACGTATATGCTATATGGCAGCGGTGGGCGCTACGAGCAGACGTTGTACAGCGATCAAGATAGCGGTCTCGTGTACGCGGATGTTTCGAATGAAGTCGAAGAGGAACGATGCCGCATTTATTTTCCCCTATTTGCCGCTACTGTCGTTCAATATTTAATTGCGCTTGGATATCCTCCTTGCGAAGGCAGTGTAATTGCATCAAATCCGGAGTGGTGTTTATCTCTCAGGGGCTGGAAGAAGAAAATCGACTCCTGGTTTGCGGAGCCGAGCTGGGAGAACGTTCGCTATTTGCTTATAGCGGCCGATGGGCGCGCCTTGTCGGGAGATAAGGTTCTTGCCGACAAATTCAAGGACCAAATCTATAACGATATGCTCGATCGTCCCGTTATTGCACGTCGGTTGATGGAAAATACGATCAGACACAAAGTTCTAGTCGGCGTATTCGGCCAATTGCTGACGGAGAGATACGGCGAGGAAGCGGGAAGCTTGGATATTAAGTATGGTGCCTATATTCCTATGGTGAACGCGTTCAGGCTGCTTGCGATGCAAGCCGGAATTCGCGATACGAGCACGCTTAGCCGAATTGAAGCTTTAAAACAAGCGAATGTTCTCAGCGAAGATGAAGCGATGGAAGCTTCGGACGCTTTCGTCTTCTTCTTAAAACTAAGATTGCTGGCGACAGGCACCCATGAAGACGGACAACTCATCGGAACAGGTAAAATTTCGTCAAAGCAATTGACGAAGGAAATGAAAATTCCGCTCAAACAAGCATTGAAAGCCGGCGCAAAAATACAACGCAGAGTTCAAAGGGAGTTGCAGCACCGCTTCGGCGGGAGGTGAAAGCGATGAAGGAACCCAAAGATACGAACTCGATGGGAAGAATGTGGAATTTATACAAGATGGGCGGAATTACTCCCGCAATCGCGTCCATGTTAGGTTCGTCCAATGCTCAGCAAATGGCCTTTATCCGTTCAATGTCACGCGACCAGCGTAAGGAAAGCTCTCTTGAAATGCAGCTGACGGAGATGGAGGCGGTTGTTTTCGATTTGGAAACAACCGGCTTCTATCCTTATAACGGCGATGAAATCCTATCGATCGGCGGGGTCAAAATCGTCGGAGAGAATTTAGAAGTAACAGAGCCATTTTACCAGCTCGTTAATCCGAAGAGGAAAGTCCCGAAGCATATTACGGAATTAACCGGCATAACGAACGAGATGGCGGAGAACGCACCGGATTTAATGCAAGTTTTGCATGATTTCATGGACTTCGCCGGGAAGAGGGTGCTGATCGCTCACGGTAGCGGGCATGACAAGCAATTTCTGAATAGCGCTTTGTGGCGTACCTCGAAGGTGAACCTGACGCATCGGATCGTGGATACGATGATGATCGCGAAGTGGCTAGAGCCCAAGGCTATTCAATATGGATTAGATGAAGTGCTGGATCGTTACGGGGTAGAAGTGACGGAGCGTCATCATGCCTTGCACGACTCGGTAATGACGGCGAAGCTGTATTTTAAGTTTCTTAAGTTTATTAGGGATAGGCAAGTTACGACTTTAGGGGAGCTTTACGCTTATTTAAGCCGACATTGACCATACGATTCTTGGTGGATCGGCAGGGCAATCCAGCCGTCCGCGGAATCCCGCACATAAACTGCAAGCTCGAATTGATCTCGCGTGAGTCCGACAATCCAATAGGTGCCCCATGGAACGTAACCTAGTTCATCGCTAACGCTTGGAGCTAGCGAACCTTGCGGATGCGAGTGGAAAAAGCCAACGATTTCTCGTTGGTTTTTTTGCGCGCCGTAATAAGCGGCGATCCAATCTTCCGGATGGAAGGCAAAAGAAGTAATCGATGCTGCGGATACGTTACGGAGAAGGCTAAACCCATCGGCAATTAACGTGTTATTTTGAACAGTACCGAAAATAACTCCGCAAACTTCGTGAGGTTGACGCCGTCGAGATGCTTCTACAAGACTCTGTTCCAATGTTTTATTTAAGATTACTGCCGTTATATTCTTCATGCTCCGTCACTCGCCCCCAACAATAACAACCTCTAACCGAGTATGAGGGATGGGGGGCTTGAAGGGCAACCCCTATTGGACTTGTTTCCCAGGCTTGACCAAGAAGAAAACGAGACCTAGAGAAATTAAAGACAAAAGGGATACTGTAATGAACACAATCTGATGAGAAATTCCCATCATCCATCCGAACAGCGGGGGCCCGAAGGCGACTCCGAAAAATCTTAGACTGCTGTAGAGGGAGGTGATCATCCCCCTTTCCGCCTTTTCCACCGCGCCGGTGATCATCGTATTCAAGCATGGAAGCAATAACCCGGTTCCAATGCTGCTGATCGTCAATAGTCCGATAAATACGTACAGTTGGGTATTGAACCAGATCGCTAGAGCTAACGAAACGACCATAAGGGCTAGGCCGATATTCATCAGCCAGCGCATAAGAACGCCGTTCTTGCGGATAATGGTTCCAGTCGCGTATGCTGTCGACACCATGCCGAACAAAGGAATAGCGAGTATGAAGCCTTTGCGAACTCCATCAATGGAATAAGGCGGTTTCTCGAGAATGTTCGAGAGAAAAAAAAGGATTCCGAACAAAATAAACAGTGCAAGAGAACCGCTGAAAAAAGAGGAGACGAGCCAACGGCCGTTTTTGGCGAAAATTCGTTTAATCGATTGCAGGTATTGCTTAACCGGTTGAGGCGGTTGCTGGCGCTTCGGTTCTTTAATAAGAAACAACATCGCAAGCAACGACAACAAACAGAAAGCCGGAAAAGCAAAGAACGCGGCGTACCAAACGATGAGAGCAAGCAAAGAGCCCAAGATCGGACTGACAACTTTGCCAGCTCCATTAGATGCTTCGATGAGTCCGAGCGCTTGGCTTTCTTCTCCGCTCTTGTACATATCTCCGACAAGTGCCATCGCGATGGGGGCTGTTCCGGCCGCTCCGATGCCTTGTAGCGCTCTTGCGGAGATTAACACGCCATACGAATCCCACACGGCTCCGAATCCGGCAAGAATTCCCGCTCCCCCATAGATGATTAGCGAAGGGATAATGACGGCCTTGCGGCTGAATCTGTCGGATAGATATCCGGCGAATGGAATGACGATAGCGGCGCATAAGGAAAACAGGCTGATGACCAAGCTACTCTGGAACTGCGAAATACCGAGCTTGCTTTTTAATGTAGGTAAGATCGGAACAAGCATCGAATTGCCAAGAACGAGTACCAAAGGTACCGTAGAAAGCGCGATATATTCGGCTACTTTACTTTTGCGTCCGCCTTGAGGCTGGGATGATGACTTGGTGCTAGCTTCCTCGGGCGACGATTGCGTTGTGATGTCACTGGAAAAGGTTACGGTCAGCTTGCGCTTAGGTTTACTGGTCGCAGTCAATCCGAGGTTCCTCCTTAGAACTAGGGTGTTGAAATGCGTGCTACCAGGAATAGAATCCCCTTCAGGAATGAACGGTATGCGTAAGTTAAGCGGTCTTGCCTGGTAATAAACGACAACGAAGATCTAGTGACAGTTTTGTGGCTGAGGTTGGACGGAAGACGGTATTGGGGTAAGATAAAAGAAAACATCATGCTTGAAAAGAGTGAGTTAACTTTATGAGAAGAAATATCGTGATACTGGTACTTGTCGTGGTGGCCGCAGCTGCCGTATGGTTCTGGGATGCTTCAGATAAAGCACCGCAAGATCAAGTGACGGGAAGCCAAGTGGAGAGAGAACCCGGATCAAGTATTCCGGCTAAGCCAGCTCCCAAAACAAATCATTATGCACCGTCGTTTAGCCTCGATTCTCTAGATGGATCGACATCATACAACGTAGGCGGCAATCGAGATAAAGTGCTAATTATTAATTTCTGGGCTGCGTGGTGCGGCCCCTGCGAAGTGGAAGCGCCTGATCTTAAAGACATCTATGAGAAGCATAAGGACCAACTGGATCTGTACGCGGTGAACGCAACCAAGTACGATAAACTCAGGGAAGCGAAGGATTTCGTGAAAGAGCAGCAGATTGTTTTCCCCGTGCTAACGGATCCAAAGGGGGAAGCCCTTGATTTATATAAGATAACAGGTTACCCGGTCAGCTTCATCGTCGATCGGAACGGAGTCATACGCCACCGGATCGAGGGAATTATCGATCGGGAGCAATGGGAGCTGTATCTGCAAGACGTTATCCAATCTTAACGAAATCGTTACGGTTCGAGGCTAAACAATTAAATAAAGGGACTTCCGATATCGGATCGAACAAGTCGATCTAATATCGGAAGTCCCTTTTACTTGTGGTGGAAATACTCATTTATACCCTAAAAATAGAAGAACCCAGCACCGTTATAACGGTACTGGGTAATTATCGAGTAAATCGCTTAATGATTAACTAATCCGTGAGTTCCGCCAGTGAATTCCGGCTCGATTTCATCCCTGGTCATGCCAAGCAAGGCGTAACGAATGCTATCAATCAATGCTTCCCAGCTTGCTTCGATGACATTGGAAGATACTCCGACCGTACTCCAAGTATCTTTGAAATCCGTGGATTCGATCAATACGCGAACCTTAGCCGCCGTAGCGTCTTTCTCGTCTAAAACGCGAACCTTGTAGTCGGACAGGTGGATGTCGCGAATGCCTGGGTAGAATTGTACTAACGCTTTGCGCAGCGCATTATCCAACGCATTCACCGGTCCATTTCCTTCGGCTACTGTATATACTTGTTCTCCGGCAACGGTAATTTTCACGATGGCTTCCGTAATCATTTGCCCCGCTGTTTTCTCGACCATAATCTTGAAGGAGTCAACCGTGAACACTTGTACTGACCCGCCATAAGCGTCTCTTAACAGCAGTTCTAAAGAAGCATCCGCGCCTTCGAATTGGTAGCCTTGGTGCTCCAAATCTTTAATCCGGTCAATCACTTCGCGTGATTTCATTCCTTCGGCGCTCATGTCGAGACCCATTTCCTGCGCCTTGGATAGAATGTTGCTTTGCCCGGCAAGCTCGGAGACGAGTACACGCTGCTTATTGCCGACAAGTTGGGGTTCGATATGCTCGTAAGTTTTGGAATCTTTCATGATAGCGGAGACGTGAATACCGCCTTTATGAGCGAATGCAGCATTACCAACGTAAGGCTGGTTAACCGGCATGATGACGTTCGCGATTTCACTCACATATCTGGCGACGCTAGTAAGAGACGTCAATTGCTCGTTACTGACGCAACTATAGCCCATTTTGATTTGTAAGGTAGGTAAAATAGAACAAAGGTTAGCGTTCCCGCAACGTTCGCCATATCCGTTAATCGTGCCTTGGATTTGACGTGCTCCAGCCGTAATCGCGGCTAAAGTGTTAGCGACTGCCAATTCGCAGTCATTGTGCGTATGAATGCCGATCGGAGCATCGATTTCCCTGACTACGCGGGATACGATTTCGTTGATCTCGCCAGGTAACGTTCCGCCATTCGTATCGCACAGGACGATCCATTCGGCTCCGGCTGCCTTGGCTTTGGCAAGCGCCGCTAAAGCATACTCCGGATTGGCTTTATAACCATCGAAGAAATGCTCCGCGTCGAACAGGGCTTCCATTCCGCTGTTCTTAACGAATGCAAGCGATTCATAGATCATGGCCAAGTTTTCTTCCAATGTTGTCTGCAACGCCGTGTGAACATGGAAATCCCACGATTTTCCGACCAAGGTGGCTGCCTGAGCACCTGATTGCGTGAGATGCTTCAGGTTGATATCCTGCTCGCATGTGCTATTCTTCCGCCGAGTACTTCCGAAGGCCGTTAATTTGGATTGAAGTTTCAATTCCCGGATACGTCGAAAAAATTCGATGTCCTTGTTATTGCTGCCAGGATTTCCGCCTTCGATATAATGGATGCCCAAAGCATCAAGCTTCAGTGCAATTTTGACTTTATCCTCAGCGGTAAGGCTAATGCCTTCACCTTGCGTACCGTCGCGCAAAGTAGTATCGAAAATGCAAAGGGGAGTTGACATGCGTAACCGTAAAGCCTCCTTAAGTAAAAACAGGTGTAACTATTATAGCATGGCTCGTCTGAAATGTAGAGACCAACCGTCTTTGTGGCTATGTTCGAGCGGTTGAATTTTGTATAATGTAGAAACAGATAGGAGGGGTGAACGTGAGTGAGAACGAGAGCAAGAGCAAACGAAGAATTATATTGCATATCGATATGAATGCTTTCTATTGCTCCGTTCACGCCGCCGAGGAGCCGGATGTATACAAAGGGAAACCGACAGCCGTTGCGGGCAGCGTTGAACTTCGCAAGGGAATATTGGTCACGAGCTCATACGAAGCTAGAGCGCAAGGGATACGTACGGGAATGACGGTTCGGCAAGCGCAGGCTATTTGTCCTGAATTAATCTTAATCTCTCCCAACTTTGATCTCTATCGCAAATACAGTCGCGGATTTCTGCGAATTGTCGGCAATTACACCCCATTAGTCGAAGCGGTATCGATAGACGAATGTTTTCTCGATATTACGGGAAGCTCGCAATTCGGTACGCCTATAGAGATAGCGCAGACGATCGCTAGACGGGTGAAGGAAGAATTGTCGTTGCCTTGCTCTATCGGGATTGCCCCGAATAAACTTCTGGCCAAGATGGCGTCGGATATGCGCAAGCCCGATGCCATTACGATTCTTCGCAGGCGAGAGGTGCCTAACCTGCTCTGGGGTAAACCTTGCCAAACCTTGTACGGTATCGGTTCCCGAACAGCGGACAAACTATTAAGGCTTAACATTAGGACGATTGGTGACTTGGCTGCATCCGACGAGAAAATGCTAATGGAGAGGTTCGGCGTATATGGCAATTGGATGAAGCGAGCAGCCAACGGAATGGACGACTCTCCGGTCGAGCCGCTCCACGAAGCACCTAAATCGATCGGTCATACGACGACATTGCCGGCGGATTTGACGGAGAAAGATCAATATCGCCGTGTCATGCTTAATCTCGCCGACCAAACGACCCGAAGATTGAGGCATCAACGAATGGTGTGTACCACCGTGCAGATTACGATTAGAGACCCGGATATGCGTACGATAACAAGATCCTCCACGATAGCTACGCCAACGGAATCAGCCGATGATGTATATCGCGTAGCTTGCCGGCTCATGGATGCCCATTGGAAGGAAGGGAGCCCCGTTCGTTTGCTCGGGATTACTTTGCAAGGATTAACTCCCAAAGAAGAGACGCCATTGCAATTGGATTTATTTTCATATGAAGAGAATCCTAAGAAGGAACGCTTGACGAACGCGATGGATATCTTAAGAGATAAATATGGCGAGGACGCGGTATTGACCGCGGGCATGTTAGGAGACGATCCGTCGACTTTAATCCGCAACAAGAAGCTAAGGGGAACGTCGCTTCAGAAAGATTTTCTGCGGGATAAATCTGTAAACAGTGAGAACGATTATTAAGTACGCCGTACGATAATATTGATCTGCAATTTCGTTTGATCTTAGCTTGGTTTTGTATTATATTGGACAGTAGTGGACTACTATTGTAATCGACTTGGATTGATATTAGGAGGTTAACTCATGGCTAAGTATACTTACGTAGATAAGGACACATGTATTGCTTGTGGCGCATGCGGCGCAACTGCTCCTGACATTTACGATTATGACGATGAGGGATTAGCGGAAACGATTTACGGAAGCGATGGAAATCACGGTAATACCGAGATTCCAGAGGATCTGTACGACGATCTGCAAGACGCAGCGGATGGTTGTCCAACCGACTCCATCAAAATCGCGGAATCCCAATTCAATATGTAGGTTGTATTGGAATTGAAGAGAGCTCCTTCCTAGGCATGATGTCCTAGGAAGGAGCTCTTTTTGTCATGCAAAAACGGATTGGCGTCATATCTGTCATTTTTTAGACAAAGATCAACAATAAATCTAGCGCCTGAGCTATAATAAAATGTAATTGGAATCATTTGCATAGAGTGGGCGGGATCAAGCTTGAAAGAGCGAATTAAGAGAATAACCATCGTTTTGAACGCGTTACTATTAATTGCGGTTTATTTTATTCAAAACAATCACTCGCTCCAGAGAATAGATAATTTATTATTCGATATGGATATGAAGCAAGTCGCGGATCACAAACCGGATTCGAGAATCGTCATGGTTGCGATAGACGACGCTTCGTTGGCGGAACTGGGAAGGTTTCCTTGGGATCGCGCGGTATACGCTCCGTTCTTAGCGGCGTTAAACCAGGAAGGAAATCTTCCTAAAGCCATTGCATTCGATATTATTTTTAGCGAAGCAAGTGAAAACCCGGATAGCGATATGGCATTCGCGGAAGCGTTAGCCAGCTATCCGAACGTGATTTTGCCGGTTACGGGGATAATGGGTGACGTTTTCAGCACATCGATCGCGAAACGTGAACAATTGATCAAAGCTCAAATCATCGCGAAGCCTTACGAACTGTTTGCAGACCTTGTCCAACTCGCCCATATTAATCGCGTCGTCAGCAAAGACGCCGTGATCCGACAAACTTGGCTGAATATTCAAGGGCCTGACGGCGAAGTCGTTCCGTCGATGGCTTGGAAAGCCGCTGAAATGGCCGGAGCCGATCTAAGCGAGTATGTCGATAGGACCGATCCCATCAAGAATGGAGAACCGGTTGCCAAGAATACGATAACGATCGACTATCAGCTTGAGACGGATGATTTCATGACGGTATCGTTCGTTGATGTGCTTAACGGAGCGTTACCTCCGGATTTGTTCAAGGATTCCATCGTCTTCATCGGGTTTACAGCGGTTGGACTCGCGAACGATGGCGGGCAAGATACCGGGGCATCTCCGATCGAGAAAAATTTCAAGTTGATGTATGCTCATGCGAATATTACGAACCAATTGCTGAAGGGCACGAGCGTATCCTATTTGCCGAACTGGTCTGAGCAAATCTTGGCGGTATTGCTGTTCGCCTTGTTTGTTTTTATTCCATGGAGATTGAAGAACGTTTACTCGATTCTCGCTCTCCTTGCCGTATTCGCGGGCATCCTCTACGGACAATACGCTATTTACCAAACTTCCGCGCTACATATGAATATCGTATACTCTCTGCTAGCGATGATTCTTGCCTATCTAGCTAACGTATCGCTTAAATCGTACATGGACAGCGTTCAGAAAAATTTTGTGACCCGTCAGTTCGGCAGATATATTTCCCCGGATCTCGTTAAGCAGATCGTTGCTCAAGATCTCGAGATAAAGCTTGGCGGAGATTTGAAGCTGATTACGATTATGTTTTTGGATATCCGCGGCTTTACGCCTTTGTCGGAGAAGTTATCCCCGCCGGAGCTTGTCGATACGTTAAATACGATGTTTAACATGATTACCGAGACAACGCTCAGAAACGAAGGCACGATAGACAAGTTTATAGGAGATGCCGCCATGATCTTGTTTAATGCGCCTCTGGATGTTGCCGAGCACGAACGGATGGCGGTTAAGACCGCGTACGAAATCCAGCAAGGCATGATCAAAATCCGCGACGAAATCATGGATAAATATCAATGCGAAGTTAACGTCGGGATCGGGATTCATACGGGTAACGTGGTCGTCGGCAATATCGGCTCCTATTTGCGAGTCGACTATACGGCGATCGGAGATAACGTGAACATAGCGGCTCGGATCGAATCGCAGACGAAAAAAGGACAAGTCCACGTCTCCGAACAAGTGTATGAGAGAACGAAACCGTTTTTCCGGTTCGATGAAGGCGAAGATCGCATGTTCAAAGGGAAATCTCATCCTATTCGAGTATACGAAGTGCTTGGAATGAAAGATGGGTAGATGACTTGCTGCAGGATGAAATTAGCTATTGAAGTTATCTCTAAATCTATCAAATAAAACTAAACAGATTCTGGACAAACAGTTTCGAAGGGGGAAACGATTATGAGAAAACATTTGATTAGGCTGCTTGCGATATTGTTAGCCGTATTGCCATTGTTAGGGGTATGGGCTAACACGGGTTCTGCCGCGACTTCGCGCGTAGCGGTAGTTAAAGAATTAAAGGGATCGGTTAAAGTCAAGAAAGCGGGCGGTTCCAAAGAGTTTACGGCTTTCGCCAAGATGAGCCTGAACGAAGGAGACGTGTTGTCGGTCGGAAGCGGATCATCCGCGGTGCTGCAATTCGCTAATGGCACATCCGAGGATGACAAGATGACCGTTGCTTCGAACTCGACGTTAACCTTCTCCAAGCTGTCTAGCAAGCAGGGGACGACAACCAAGGTCAGTCTATTTAACGGTTCGGCATGGGTCGATGTGAAATCGATTGAGAACAAAGACGATGAATTTAGTCTGGAGACGCCGACGTCGATTATGGGCGTTCGAGGGACTCATTTGTACGTCAGCGTTGATCCGGTAACCGGCGCCACAAGACTAATGGTTGCCGCAGGCGTCGTTACGGCGCAAACAACGGATTCGAGCAACCCTCAGACCGAGAATGTCTATCCGACTGAGAGAGCCTTGGCTATTCATGACTTATTGAACGGATCCTTGATCTCGATTGCCCAAGTCGATCTTGAGTTGTTAATTAAACAAAGCGATAAGTCGATCATCGAGGCGATCCTGAAAGCCTCCGGAGAGATCATGAAAGAAAATATCGACAAAAACGGTTTATACCCAGATCTCTCAGAGCATTTCGAGAACAACCTTAATAATCTTATTGGAGCCATTGTAGCCGCCGCGTTGGAAGCGAATAAGATCGATACGAAACGTGTGAACGAGATCATTGCCGAAGTCATGGCCAACACCGGCATGAAAATAGACCTGAGTAAAAAAGCGTTGGAATTGACGGACGAAGAAAAAGCGAAACAAGAAAATCAAAAGAAGCTTGAAAGAGAAGCGCTGGAAAAAGCTCTCGATCAGAAAAAGCGTGAAGAGCAACTGCGTGACCAGCAAGCGGAGCTTCAGAAGAAATTGCAGGAGCAGCGCGAGAAACAACAGAAAGAGAAAGAAAAGGCGCTAGAGGAAAGTAGAAAGAAAGCGCTGGAAGAGTACGAAAGGCAGCTGTCAGAGAAGGAAAAGCAAATTTTCGAAGAGGAGAATAACAAACGCAATAAAGAGCTTCAAGACCAACTAGCTAGCCCGAGCGCAACGAATTCGGGAAGCGGTGGAGGCGGGAGCAGCGGCAGTGGCGGTACTGGAGGAAACGGAACAGTCCCACCTACCGATTCGTCCCTGGGAGTTAAATATTATTATTACGATGCAAACTCGAACTTGAAATGGAATAAGGCAGCAATCGATTTTAAACCTGAACAGTTGAATTACGAATTTAAAGTACCCGGGAATACTCTTAAAGCGGCAATTGCCAATCGATTAGCCGTGAACATCAAAGTGGAGAGCGTAAAAGTCTTTAGCGGTATCGAATTCTACGATACTGTGAATTTGGTAGACGAGGAATATCTTATTCCGCTAGATCTCAATACGACGAAAATTGAAATCAAAGTGCTAATCAACGAAACGATTACCAAGTATTTCACTGTCATGCTCACGAAAGACCCGACTCCAGTGGGATTAACTTCATTGACGCAAAGCTATAAAGAGGATTCTGATTGGTATTCTTTCGACTGGATGATTAATTCAGGCAATACGTACGGTTACTCTGTATCTTCAAGCGGTACGCAATTGAAGTTGGATTGGACTTTTGCATCCGGCGTCGGGAAAGCGGTCGTTAAACATACGAAGTACGCTTTGGATGGAAGAAACGGACAAATAATTCCGATCGAAGATGCTACGACTATGGACATTTTGAATGATAGGGAAGCTGTATTATTGGACATATCGAACGATGTGGACGTATTCGAGGTACAGTTAAAGAACGCGTCAGGCGCATCGATCGGGCCAGGATTCACGATGTGGGTAATTGACTATGATCTGGATATATACTCGGACAAGCCGTTTCTTATTAATGGCGACACTGTGTCCTATGAGAGAGAAAATAGTGAGCCGAATTTCTATGCTAATGTAAATGAAAGCGTCAGTTCTCTGCAAATCACCCAAGCTGAAGGTTTGATCTATACCCCGTATAAAGCCATTAATTACAGATCAGGCACAGTAATCAATGCGACTAACGGGAAGATTACGATACCGCTTCAAGAGGGAAATAACGAATTAAGAATCGTGCTAAAAAATACGGCGGGCGGAACGATGGATTATGAATTAACCGTATCTAGACTCAATTTGCCTCAAGGAATACGAGCTTGGTCTGTAACGGATTCCGACGACCGTAACTATCATTGGGAATTAGCGGCTAATCAACCTAGCGGAGCAATAAAGAGATATTACATTATGGTCGACGACGTATCATTCGTCAAAATGAAATTCACCGTAGCGGAAGGGCAGTCTTTAACTTTAACTAATTCTTCAGGTGCGTTCCCGATTATGGATATGCAAACTTTTGACTTGGGCGGCAAGGGAGGCTATACCTACACGGTAATGAACGGTTCAGTCCCGATAGCAGAGCTGCTCATTATTAAAGTGGGGTTACCGACGCTTAATGAAGATAATCTTAGCTTTACCCAAGGCGGGTCAACGATTTTACAGACGATCCCAACATTCGACAGTAATCAATTGCCTAATGGCTTCGCGGTCGTATCGGATACTAGCTCAACAGAACCGATTACGATGAAGCTTGAAGCCTATCTAGGCGATATTGCTGTCTTCCCGGTGGAAACCGGCGTTACGTTGAATAGTCCTTACTTTACGATGAACTTCCCTGCGCCCGGAATATATCACGTGAACATTAGGGCCCATGATCCAACGAATTATGAGCAGTATGTGATCTACCCCGTTACGATTTATTACGGCGTGTCCCCGTGAATGTCATTGCGCCTAAAGCCTGATAAATAGGTTATCTTATCAGTTCATGCTTTAAATAAAGGAGCTAACTATGAAAGCAAATCTTAAATCCTTGATAGCAGGTTCAATCGGTTTATTGGTTTCCGTTTCTTTACCAGTCGCGGCATTCGCTGCTTCTGATACGAATTGGACCCGATCTACTAAGTTATACGAAGTGAGAACTTGGACGGGACAATCCGATCTTGGACATGATAACGGTTCTGTGAGCGAGGCTACGTTCTATCATCCTAGATCGGCCATCGCGTTGCCGGACGGTAGATTGCTCGTCGCGGATTCTTCTAACCATTTAATTCGGGCAGTAACCATTGACCGCGTAACGGGATATGCAGGGCTCGACCTCGGTGAGGATGAGGCTAATGTCCCTTATGGCGGATATAACAATGCGGAGCTTGCGAAAGCGGCATTTGATTCGCCTTCCGGACTCGCGATTGATAGTCATGATAACGTCTATGTCGCCGATACGAAGAACAATGCGATTCGTAAAATTTCGAAAGACGGCAAGGTAACGACGATCGCGGGGAATGGCAGTATGGGATCGTCCGATGGCGTCGGCGATAAAGCGACGTTCAACGAGCCGTCCGATATCGCGGTAGATAAGCAAAATAATGTCTATGTCGCGGACACGCTTAACCACGTGATTAGAAAAATCGCCGCCAATGGAACGGTAACCACTTTGACTGCCCCATCGAAGCGAATCGTGGAGTATTTTCCGGGCGCGGTCGAGACGGCGGGCGATTACTTGGACGGCGCGATCTCGTCTGCGAAGTTTAACGAGCCAAGCGGCCTTGCCTTGGACGGTAAAGGTAATCTGTACGTGAGCGATCGAGGCAATCAACGGATTCGTTACATCGATTTCGCATCCGGCAACGTATCCACTGTCGCCGGCGGAGGTACCCTCGGCAAGCAAGCGGTTTATGTGGAAGGTAATTATGTTGACGGGAGTGCCGCGCAATCTCGCTTGAATGCTCCGGAAGGCCTGACGGTTACGGAGGATGGAGCTTTGATTGTGGCCGACAGCCTTAACCACGCCGTTCGTATCGTGAAGGACGGTAAAGTGTCCACGCTAGCGGGTGTACCAACGGAATTCGGCAAGAACAACGGATTAGCTTCGTCAGCACAATTCAATCACCCGACGGACGTAACCGTGTTAAGCGATGGCCGTCTAGTGATCGTGGATGAGTTCGGCAACAAAATCCGGGTTCTTCAGAAATATGCCAAACCGGCTTCGCTTCCAGCGGGTCAAAGCGTATCCGTTCTTTACAACGGTAAGTTAGTTCCTACTGAAGTTCCGGCTCAGGTAAAATCGAATGCGGTTCTTTTGCCGCTTCGCGATGTTGGCAATGCGCTCGGGTTCGAAGTAGGTTTCGATAAGCAAACAGGATACTCGATTCTCACCAAGGGAGATACGGTCTACAGAATCGGTAACGGGACGAATACCGTGACGAAAACCGTTGCCGGCAAGAGCGAAACGCTTACTTTGAACGCCAAGACGATAACCGTAAATAATCGCCTGTTCGTCCCTGTTCGATTTTTCGCTTCGGAGAGCCAATTGGATATCCAATGGGATTCAGCAGCTCAAATCGTTGTCATTCGTAATACGGTGTTCTAATTCGGGAAAATCAGTTGTACCTTCTTTCCTCGCCGTTATCGGACCTAAAGTTTTCGGTCCGATAACGGTTTTTTATCTTTAGTGTGCTGATGCGATAACCGATATAGTACCTAGCAGATCTATTAGAGGAGGTGACGGCATGAGCAAAGAGTCGCGCATTGACGAACAAATCCAGCACTTCTATGACAACGTTCCCAATGTAGGAGATGCCTTGCCGCTCAAGGAACACCTTCTTAAGCACGAGGATAGCCGCATGGCTTGGTATTTGCTTGGCAAGGAGTACGAGAGCAAGGGAGATTCGGCGAAAGCTACTTATTGTTTCGCGCAAGCGGGAGAAATCTATGAAGCGTTCGAATCGAAGCCGGCTCCGCAATTGCCTCAAGGGAAATCATCCCGTAAAGGCAACTGGCGGAAGTGGCTGCTAGCGATATTGATTCCGATTGTTTTAATCGGCGGAGCCGTCGTGGCTATTCGGGAACTATCACCGGACTCTAGCGAAACGATAGAGAGCGAGCCATCCTTGGAAGCATCGGCCGTTCCGAGTACGGAAGTGGAAGGTTCAAAAGGCAATAACGGATCTCACGTTCAGGTAACCAAACTACCGGCTAATGTCATTCCGCCGGACCAAATTGCGGGTGCCGCGGGGCCTGATGAGTCGGGGCATGATGTACTTGGGAATCTGTTGACGCTTAAACCTTCCAAGCTGCCAAGATTATTGATCGCCACCCCGAAATTAGGCAATTGGAGCGATTGGGTGAAGAGCGGCAAGCCGATTGCCTCTATTTCATCGGATCGGGAATCGGGAACAGCGGGCGTTCAATGGTTTGACTCGAAATGGTGCGACTGCAAACCGGACGATTCGAAGGTTACGCAGAAGCTGGTTCAGGGCTGGAAACCGCTACAGGAAGAAAAGCTTGCGCTGCGATCAGCTATGATTCGTTATCGGGAGCGCGCTGGCAAATGGCCGGCGTCCCCAGAGATGTTAGCCGCGGATTATCCAGCGAATACGATGGCCGGATGGTCGGAGAGCATGACGCCTTGGTTCGATGAGCTTAAAGCCGCTCTAGAGAATAAGAAGGATGGCAAAATACCGCAAACCGTCGGTTGGCCGGACAACGCCGGCCCAAATCAAGGGCATGGTACGCCGTCGGGTCACTTATCACCGATAGCGGAGCAACCCATGGAGATTATCGTAGACAAAAGCAATCACAGATTAGCAGTCGTGAGCGGTAACGTGATCTTGCGAAACTACGAGGTTGGGTTGGGCGGGAGCAAGACTCCCGAAGGAAAATTCGTTATCTCGGAGAAAGTTAAAGATCCGAACGGAAGCAGCAAGGGAGTGTTCGGCAGCAGGGGGATGACTTTATCGGATACCCGTTACGGCATCCACGGAACGGATGAACCCAAAAGCATGGGGAAGGACGAATCTTTAGGTTGCGTGAGAATGAAGAAGGAAGATATCGAAGAGTTATATGATCTTGTTCCAATGGGAACGCCTGTCACGATAGTAAAAGGAGGTTTGCCTGACGAACTGCGAGCACCACCGGAACGGTTCCGGTTGAAGAGCTCGCAGGACGAGACAAACCCCCGCAAAGTATATAATTGGTTAGGTTAGTGAAATTCAGCTGCTTACAGGTTATACGTCCAACGCAAGCAACAAAGCCATGACCACTACGATGACTCCAAAAGCCACCCCTATCCAGATAAGCGCCTTCTTATTAACAGTTTCCTTCTGTTTAGAGCGCGATGTGACGGGTGGTTTTTTTTTGGCTGTGCTCATGAGTATCAACCTCTCTATCATATAATTCGTGAACTCTCTATATTGTAATCGTTTTCCAAGAGAAATACCAGACAAGTAAGGGGGATTATCGCCGTATGAACGAGAATGATACGGACATTGTAGCCGAGACGGGCATGTTGCCCTTTTCTTTTCTCTTGGAAAAGGCTAAACTGTTACCCGAAAGGTTTTCTTAATTTAGCAACGGATTATTTCATATCTATCGTACGGTTCCGTGAAAGGATGTCGAATTCATTGTTGTACCAAATGGCCAAACCCTTCTTATTCAAGATGGATCCTGAAGCTGCACACCATCTCATCATCGATGGGATGAGCACATCCGCGAAAATACCGGGCATGCCCTCGCTTCTCTCCGCGATCTGGGGGACGAAGTCATCGCCTGAGCTCGCGGTGGATTTATTCGGCCTGCATTTCAGCCATCCTGTTGGCTTAGCGGCAGGGCTGGATAAGAATGCGAAAGCAGTGACCGGTCTATCGAGAGTAGGGTTGTCCTTCATGGAAGTGGGGACAGTGACGCCGAAGGGGCAAGCCGGAAACGATCAACCGCGATTGTTCAGGCTTCCGCCCGATGAAGCGCTCATTAATCGAATGGGCTTTAATAATGAGGGTGCGGATGTGATGGCGGGAAGATTATCCAAGCTGTCGCGGCATCGGATTCCCCTTGCCGTTAATATCGGCAAAAACAAAGTGACTCCGAACGAAAATGCAGCCGATGATTATAGGGCGTGCGTTCAGAAGTTGTTTCCATACGGTGATTTCTTCGTCGTGAACATCAGTTCACCGAATACTCCCGATTTGCGGGCTTTGCAACACGGGGACGAATTGCGCCATCTGCTTGACGCAGTAAAGGACGAGATGGGGAAGCAGGCGGAGAAGCACGGCGAATTGCCTAAACCCATTTTGGTGAAGATCGCTCCCGACAATACGGAGGATCAACTTGCTTATATGGCGGAAGCGATCCAATTAAGCGGGATGTCGGGTATTATCGCGACGAATACGACGATTAGCCGCGATGGATTGACGCATAAGAATGCAGGGGAAACAGGCGGACTTAGCGGTAGGCCGTTAACGCAGCGGTCGACGGAAATCATTCGCAGCTTGTACAAGATTACGAACGGCAAGCTACCTATTATAGGCTCTGGCGGTATTTTCACGGCGGATGACGCTTATGAGAAAATCCTTGCGGGAGCAAGCCTCGTCGAGGTGTATACGGCTATGATCTATAAAGGGCCGGCGCTGCTCAAAGAAATCCATGCAGGGTTGCTTAGAAGGCTTAAACAAGACGGCTTTACTCGGATCACGCAAGCGATAGGTGCGGGTCATCGTTAGGAGGAATGTCGATGGATGGAAGGGACTGGGGGAAGTTCCTGCTTCCCTATGAACAAGCCGTGGAAGAACTGAAAGTCAAGTTGAAGGCACTTCGCTCCGAATTGAAGGCCAGAGACGAATATGCTCCGATCGAATTCGTCACCGGAAGGGTGAAACGGGTATCGAGCATATTAGAGAAGGCACGGAGATTACTGGTTCCTCTTGACCGGATCGAGCTCGGCATTGAAGATATTGCGGGTATTCGGATTATGTGCCAGTTCGTGGATGATATATATAGGGTTGCGGATTTAATCCGCCATCGGAAAGATCTGACCCTCGTCTACGAGAAGGATTATATTACGAATTACAAGGATAGCGGGTATAGGAGTTACCATCTAATCGTGGAGTATCCCGTTCAGACGTCCCTTGGCTCAAAGCCCGTATTGGCGGAAATCCAAATTCGTACGTTATCGATGAATTTCTGGGCAACGATCGAGCATTCGCTTAATTACAAATATCGCGATCAGTTGCCTGAGCATGTTAGGGAGAGATTGCGCAAAGCGGCCGAAGCGGCCTTCTTGCTGGACACTGAAATGTCGAGTATTCGTCAGGAGATCGTGGACGCGCAGCAGGATTTCGAAGAGAGCTCTGTTATCGTTCGCCGGGTGCTTAACGAAATCCAAGAGTTATATTTCTTCAGGAGAGTCAGGGAAGCCGCTCAGTTCCAGCGTCGGTTTAACGAGTTATGGGAGCAGGATGATTTGTGGGGACTTAAGGAGTTGTCTCTTGAAGTTCAAGCTGCCCTAGAACGCGCGGGCAAGGGCGGGGATTCCTAATATGTCAGGTGTCAAAAAAGGTGCGGATCGCCTGGTCGGGATTCAGGACGATGAGCGATATTTGGCGTATATTTCGCTGTTTAATCGGGATCGTGACTATTTCGAGTGCCATGAGGTCATGGAGGAACTGTGGCTGGAAGAAGGCCGCAGTTCTCTGCTTCAAGGGCTGCTGCAGGCAGCCGTGGGCCTACATCATTGGGACAATGGCAATCGCACTGGCGCAGTAAAGCTCATGGCTGCGGCGTTTGAAAAGTTAAACGATTATGAGGATGTCGTTCTCGGGCTGGATTTGCTACATTTGCGGCGTGATCTGGAGGAAGCGTTGAAAGCGCTGTCTTCGCAGCCTGAGGATGCTCCTTTTCAGGCATTCGTGTTACACGTGCGCGACGAATCGTTGCGATCTGCGGTAGACCGATGGGAGAGGGCATCAGTTGATGAAGAAGTAGACTAACACTAACGGAGCAGAATAAGCGCGCCACGCGTGCTTAAATGGCCGTGAAGCAGCCGGTGGAGCAGAATAAGCCCGTCACGCGTGCTTAAATGGCTGGGAGACGGCCGATTGTACAGAATAAGCCCGCCACGCGTGCTTAAATGGCTGGGAGACGGCCGATTGTACAAATTAAGCCCGCCACGCGAGCTTAATGGCCCAGAAACAGCCGACGGAGCAGAATAAGCGCGCCGCGCGTGCTTAAATGGCCAAGAAGCAGCCGATAGCCCAGAATAAGCGCGCCCCGCGAGCTTAAATGGCCAAGAATCAGCTGACGGAGCAGAATAAGCCCGCCCCGCGAGCTAAAATGGCCCAGAATCAGCTGTCAGAGCAGAATAAGCCCGTCACGCGTGCTTAAATGTCCGGGAAACAGCTGAGGGAGCAGAATAAGCGCGCCTCGCGAGCTTAAATGGCCTGAATAAACATTATTCCACACAAAAAAACAGGGCCGTCTTCCAATGCCATTGCTATGGCTTGGGGACGACCCTGTTTTCGGCTAATTGCCGCGACTCGGTAGGTTAAGCATTCGGATTAAAGTTATCTTCGATAAGCTGGTGAATTTGTTCGGGCGTTTTGCCTTGCTTGCTCCACTCCTCGATTTTCACCAGTTCCTCGGTACAGATGCCGCATTGCCCGCTGTGGTCCGTCCAAGTGACGCTCTTATCGTCTTGTTCCGCAATATAGCACCTGTGAAGCGAGGAATGGGCTTCACCATCCTCGTACTTCATGCATCCGCAGTAACAATTGACCATTTTCATGATTTCTTCGTATTTGCCTACGACCGAATACAAGTGTTTCGTACGGCCTGAATATTTGTCGAGAAAGGATGGCATGTCGGTAAGAGAAGCTTCCACTTCCCAATTCTCGTTGCCATGCCGATGGGGTTCGCTATCTTTGGAACCGCCGCCTCCGCAAGCAACCAACAGAATTCCGCTAGCAAGGACGGCCGCCGGCAACGTTAGTAGCCACTTGGCGTTCATTAGCTGTTTCCTTCCGGCAGGTGTTTATTGAAGAAATTTTTGAAGTCGTCCAGCGTATTTCCGCCGTCCGTCGAACCTTCCTTCAAGCCGCCTTTTAGACGTTCGCTTTCCACGCCGTCTTTGAAATAGACTAGAGTCGGGGTAGCCTCGATATTCATTTTGCCGAAATAGTCTTCGAATTCACGCAGATTGAATTGGTGCAGATTAACGCCGAGCTCATCCGCCAACGGTTTTAATTGCGGTGTCGTAACGCGGCAGTGAGGGCAATCGGAAGCAAAGAAATAGACGAAGAAGCTTTCTTTATTCTTGATCTTTTCCTCCAATACGTCCGGAATCATGATATTGTTATAGTTAGGATCGTTCAGTAGCGCTCTCGTTGCGGGATAGAGTTCGTCGGAAGGTTTTCCGTAGACCGTATCGGGTTTGATGTTGTTCAACACGACGAGCGCAATGATCAATACGGCGAGAATTCCGAAGAAGATCGATAATTTTTTGACGTTCATTTGGCAAAACTCCTATCTAAAATTGATTATGTAGTTATAGTGAAGTGGACAAGCCCCTCGAACTCTCTTACATTATACCTGATAAGGAAGTTCTGCAAAACCGGGTTCTGCGCAATGACATGAAACTGTCGGAATAAGAAAGTAGGTATTAGAATGAAAGCAACAATAAGATTAGACAAGATGCTTGGAAATCTAGGATACGGCACCAGAAGCGGGATTAAACAATTAATTAAGCAAGGCGCGGTTACCGTTAACGGAAAATTAGCCAAGGATCATGGCATGCAAATTAATCCTAATTTGGACGAAGTCGTGTTGGACGGGGAAACGATACAATATCGGGACTCTGTATACGTCCTGCTCCATAAACCTGCGGGAGTCGTATCCGCCACAGAAGATCACCGCGACCGCACCGTTATCGATTTATTGGATGAGGATTTGACGGTACTGTCCCCATTTCCGGTCGGTCGGTTGGATAAAGATACGGAAGGATTGCTCTTAATCACGAATGACGGGAAGCTATCGCATGAATTGTTGTCTCCACGCAAACACGTACCGAAAACCTATCGATCGCTCGTTGCCGGAGCGGTTGGGCAAGCGGATATCGAGGCTTTCAGCCAAGGCGTGAAGCTGGACGACGATTACGTGACGATGCCTGCGCAGCTAAGTGTATTGGCAACCTCGAAGGGGGATGGAGCCGCGAGCGGGGATATAGAGGAGAATACGGACGAAATGATGGCTGCGATCAAGCTGGTCCCTCAGTCGGCTGCTCCCGAACCGAATGAACCGCTGAACTGGATCGAGCTTACGATCCACGAAGGGAAATTTCATCAAGTAAAGCGGATGTTCGAATCCGTCGGTAAGAAAGTGTTGTACCTTCGCCGTGTTTCCATGGGGCCTCTACGGTTGGATGCGAACCTTGCTCCTGGAGAGTGGCGAGAGCTCACGGAAGAAGAATTGGAAAGCCTGCGTAATTATCGGAAGGATGGTAAAGAATGAAATTTCGCATGATCGCCTTGGATGTCGACGGCACGCTGCTTAACGATCATCATGAAGTTACGCCAAGGGTTCGCCAAGCCGTACGAGCGGCGGCGGAACAAGGTTTGGAAATCGTGTTATGCACGGGGCGAGGTTCGTCTAGCGCATTGCCCGTCCTGCAACAATTGGGGTTAAAAGGAACGATGATTACCCATAATGGCGCCTCAATCGTAGATAGCGAAACTCGAGAAATTATATACGAAACGAAAATAGAACACGATTTGGTACAACGATACGTGACATTTTGCCGAGAACGCGGTATCCATTTCGATATGAATACGGCCTTCGACCTTTACGTAGAGGGAATGAGTGAGGAAGCGAAGGAAATGTACAGCAAGATGTTGGCTAAGCCGATCATGCGAAGCTCCTCCGATGCTTATCCGGAGAGCTTGCTTAAAATGTCTATCTTTGCTTCCAAACTCGTCATGGACGCGGTGGAGGAAGAATGGAAAAGCTGGCAGCATGATTTGCAGTCGATCAGGAGCGGCGATTATTTTATCGACGTACAGCACTTGGAAGCGAGCAAAGGGAAGGCTTTAGAGCAATTGGCTTCCATGAGAGGAATTCCACGTGACCAAATACTGGCGATGGGAAATTATTATAATGATACGGGCATGATCGAATATGCGGGATGGGGAGTCGCGATGGATAATTCTCCGACAGAAGTGAAAGCTATCGCGGATGAAGTAACGGTGTCCAACAATGAGGATGGGGTAGCCCTAGTCATTGAACAACGCGTTCTGGTTTAGATTCGTTGAGACCCGTTCACGGACACAAAAAAAGCAAGCCGGACATTCCGGCTTGCTTTTTTGCATGGTCCAGAAGGATCTTCGTCCAATTCGACTTAGGGGGATAAATTGTAATGCAGCCCCGCACCTCGGCCTACTCTATAGTATGATGATTTAGAGTAACGGATTGGACATTTATCCCGTGGCAAATGAATTTGGTTAATTGCGGATACAGGTGAATATCGGCTATGGACAATGATCGGTTATTCGTTAACTCCCGCGGCGTTGCTTCGTTACGGCAGGAGCGCTATCCTCTCTTATCGCTGCATAATCGGTAACTCGGTTTTTGCCCGAGGTTTTACTGTTGTACATCGCTTGGTCAGCTTGTTTCATGAGCGATTCCGCCGTTTCGCCGGGGGCAGCCATACTGAAGCCGACACTGATCGTAACGATGGTTTCCTTCTCCGTTCGCGAACGGATCGATTCGGCAACCTGCTGGAGCGCGGTCGTAGGTCCAACCACGAACGCGACGAGCTCTTCGCCACCGTATCGGCCGGATAAGCCAACGCCTTCCGTCTCCTCCATCATTAACGCGGATACTTGCTTGAGCACGCCGTCGGCTTTGTGATGCCCGTGGGTGTCGTTTAGCTTCTTGAAATTATCGATATCGCAGAAAATAACTCCAAGCACGTGTCCGGCTTCCAACGTTTTGTCCAATTTGCCCATGAAGTATTTACGATTGTATAAGTTCGTTAACCCGTCGGTTATGGAAGAGCGATAAACCGATTGAAGAATTTCAACGACCCGTTCAAACAACAACGCAAACAACATGATGTAATAGAATACCGGTAGCAGTCCTGCGATGGTTTTGAAAATTTGGACTTCCGGAGCCCAATACGTACCTGAGATGACGGATATCTGCATCGTAAAGGCGATCATTAGGCTAGTCATGTATTTGCGCGGTTGACCGATATGCGGAGAGAACATAAGCACGAATAACGGCCCGAGCAGCAGTAAGTAACCGTCCAGCATAGGTGTCGATTGCATTCTGTCTAGCCAGTTTTCTCCGGCCGCTAAAGCTCCTGGCAATATATCTCCGAGGGCAATTAGAAGTCCGCTGAGAAGCAATCCAAAAAACCACAGCCGAGTTCTCGGCCGACGGCGATGATAGAGCTCAAAAATCGCGAAATTGATGACGATAAACGCATATACTTGTAGAAGCTTCCCGATAAAAATCAAAGATGGCGTCGAAGGCGCAAGTCCGATCGAGATGGAAAGCTGCAATACGTGGTGAACGAGAATAAACAATAGCGATGTACGCAGAGATCTGTAAGCTTGCCTCCGATTATGTTCGTACAAGCGGAAGGACATGAATAGCATCAGCGAGACGATAACGACCGACATCGCGGATGAGAACAGAAGACCAAAACTATTGGGCGTTAAAGTGATCTGATACATGTGGGGCTCCTTTAGGCGGACTATGTAGCTTGCAGAACATATGTTTCTAATATATCATATTTTTAAGAGACTAAGCGCGTTAAATATTGTTTACGTTCTTATTGATCTTCGGAAGTGAGGAGGAATCGCCCTTGAATATATTACAGGCGTTGTTTTTCCCCCCGGAACAACCGGGCGGCGTCTCATCCATGGTACCTTATATTGGGGAACGGTTCCGTAAGATCGGTTGGGAGATGGAAATGTTCTCGCTACCTAAGCGAATCCGCAATAAAGGACATGACGAGATCGAATTCGCGACATTCGACTGGCGCCCCTATTCGGGCAATGCCATCGTGGACAAATATATCCAGACTTACAAAGACTACATTTGGTGGGTCAAGCTGAGGCTAACCGGGCAAAAGTACGATCTCATTCATGCCCATCATCCGGTGGCGGCTCTCGCCATGAAGCATATTTACCCCGACACTCCGGTGCTGATGACGGTTCACTCCAGTTATGAGAGGGAGTTGATCCTGAACGGCCGAATTGCCGCAGGCGGTATCGAGCATCGGTTCTTGACCTCGATCTATGCGGAATTGGAGCAACAGACGGACCAGTTGATGACGGTCTCGAAGTCGTTTGCTCAATATATCGGCAATTATTTGAAAGATCCTAACAGCACGATCGTAATTCCTAACGGTTATGACGAGAAAAGATTCAAGCCTGTCCCTCACGAGAACGAAGTGACTCAGCTTGTTACCGTGTGTCGCCTCGTGCCTGCCAAAGGATTAGACGTCCTGTTGAAGGCCTGCGCGGAGCTGCGTCGAAGGAACAGCAAGTTCGTTCTGCACATTATTGGAGACGGCCCGATTCGCGAAGAGCTAGAAGCCCTGTCTCAGCAGCTAGGCATTTATGACGATACGATATTTTACGGATACATGCTGCATCCGGAGGAATTGCTACCGTTTTTCGATATTTTCGTATTGCCTTCCCGGGCGGAGGCGTTCGGCTCCGTGTTCGCGGAAGCCGCGCTCTGTTTACTTGCCTTGGTCGGAACGGAGGTCGGAGGCATAGCCGAACAGATCGAGGATGGCACGAACGGTCTGCTAGTCCCTTCCGAAGATCCCGTCGCATTGGCAAACGCGTTGGAATCGGTCATTAATGATCCCCATTTCCGCTACGAGATGGCTCGTGCAGGTTGGAACAAAGCGAAGAAAACTTATTCGCTCAATCGGGTCATCAGCGAATTGAAACGAATTTATATTTCTTTCAGCGATGATTCGCAAGATAACGATACCGAACAAGGAACAGACATACAGGAGACGTGATCGTGGTGAGTGTACCATTTACTTTCGTCCACGCGGCCGATCTTCACCTGGACAGTCCGTTCAAAGGACTATCCAAGGTGCCCGAGCCGATTCGGGAACGGCTGCGGGAATCGACTTTCGAAGCGCTGCGAAGGCTTAGCGATCTCGTGAAGAAAGAGAAGATCGATTTCGTCGTGCTTGCGGGAGATTTGTTCGATGCCGCAGACCGTTCCTTACGCGCTCAGCTTCGTTTGCAGCGTACCCTTGGCGAGATGACCTCGCAAGGAACGCAAGTGTTCGTCGTGCATGGCAATCATGATCCGGAGAGCGGCCGCCAAGCTAAGCTGGATTGGCCGCCAGGCGTATTCGTATTCGGTTCTGCGGGGGTAGATTGTTTTCCCGCTTATTCTCGAGAAGGCGAGCTTGTCGCCCATATTTATGGCATCTCCTATCCGACTTCGGCTGTTAAGGATAATCTAGCGCTCCGCTTCAAGAAACGGGAGGGGGCGCCTTTTCATTTGGCTTTGCTTCACGCCAATGTCGATGGGGACCCCTCACACGATAATTACGCTCCTTGCAAGCTGGAAGAGCTAGCAACGGCAGGATTTGATTATTGGGCGCTTGGACACGTTCACGATCGGCGGGTATTACACGAATATCCTCATGTCGTCTATTCAGGCAATATTCAAGGGCGCAGCATTCGGGAAACCGGACCGAAGGGCGCCTACGTCGTCTCGGTTTCGGAATCGGGATCTATTGACATGCGGTTTCGAGAGTTGTCGGACGTGCGATGGCAAGAAATTTCGGTTTCCATAGAAGGATTAGAAGACGAACAACAACTGAAAAATCGTTTATTGTCTGCTCTTGAGGAGTTAAACGAGGATGACGAGCGAGATCGCCCAATGCTGGTGCGTATTCGGTTAGAAGGTCGCGGAGTCATTCACGATCGACTACTGCAACCGAATATCGCCGAAGAGTGGCTAGAGGAATTGAGGGAGTGGCTGGCTTCGCCGGAAGAGCAAGAGGCTTGGCTCTGGCCGGAGTCTATCGTCGTTCGGACTTCCGGCATGATCAGGCTGGACGCTGTCGCGGAGGAAGAGGGATTCGCGGGAGAACTGATCCGCAAAGGGATTGCAGCCTCTGGTAGTTCTGATTTGTCTAAAGCGTTGTTAAACGATGCGCTGGAATCTCTTCAGAAACAGCCGAAAATCCGGGAATGGCTGGCGTCATGCAGCCATGAGGATAGCGTGGAATGGATTAATCAAGCCATGGAGCTCGCATTATCGTTACTAAGGGTTGACGATGCTGGGTAATGAAACAGGTAGAACGGAGGACGCGGGATGTACATACGAGAGCTCCATGTTGAAGGATATGGCGCGCTTCAAGGCGTAAAGCTGGAGCTGGAAGCTCCTGTGTCCGTTCTTTATGGTCCTAATGAAGCGGGCAAAAGTACTTTGCTCCGTTTTGTTCGCAGCATGCTGTACGGATTCCCAACGCGTAAGGAGCCGGTGGAGCGGGGGGAGCCCGTATTTGGAGGGCGACATGGCGGGAGACTGCTCTTAACCGACAAGAACGGCAGCGAATGGACGATGGAACGTTTTGCCGAGCGGGGCGGGGAAGTAACGTTAAGGGATCATAGCGGTCTTGAGCGGAACATCGGACAAGCCGAATGGCAACGAATGATGCTTGGCGGAATATCGGAGAGAACGTTCAAGCAGTTGTTCTCCGTTTCGCTTAACGAGCTGCATGAGCTCCGAACGCTTCAAGGAGAAGAGATTGGAAATTATTTGTATCATGCTGGCCTTGCGGGCGGTTCTGCCGTTACGTCTGCCCGTCGCCAAATAGGGAACGAGATGGATCGCTTGTTTCGTCCTAAGGGAACAACGCAGGAAATGAACCGGCTGCTGAGCGCGATCAAGGAGATCGAATCCGCCATCCGCCACAGTCGCGACGGAGTTCAGGCCTATCAGGATGCGAAGGAGACGCTTGTTCAGGTCGAGCTTCGCTTGCGGTCCATCGAAGAAGGCATGCCGGAGCGACGCATGCAGGCGGCGAAGTTACAAGGTGCATTCGAGCTTCGCGAATGGTGGTTAAAGAGGGAGATGCTGCTGGCGGAAGACGCTGAATTGCGGAGGGAACTGCCCGATCCCTCGGCGCCGTTGGTTCGCGAAGATTCCAGTGCAGCTTGGGTGGAATGGAAGAAGCAGCGGAATGACGCCACTCGCCAATTAGAGGTTATCGGACAAGAGCTGGCGGAATATCAGATGATGCGCGGGAAGCTGGCATGGAATGAAGATTTGCTTGCCTCGTATCCGGAGCTCGAACGGCTTGAGGCCGCGAGGGAAGCCGTGATGGCCAAACGCGATGAACTTACCGAGCTCGAAGCTGAGCGCAGAACGTTGGACGAATCGGTACAGAACGTCTTGCCGAGGCTGTCGGGAAATTGGGGGGAAGCGGAGCTGCTTGCGTTCGGCGGCTTGGCGGCAGATCGAGACGAAGTGCGTGCTTTACAGCAAGAGTGGGAGCAAGAAGAGCGAGTTGCCGCTAGCCTTCAAGCTGAATTGCGTAGACTTTCGAGACAGAAGGAAGTTCTGCAAACGGAGTATACTTCCTCTGATGCCCATTCGAGGGACGAGCTCTCTTTCCGGCATGCCAAAGCGGAAGTGAAACTATTCGGACTTTTCGTTCCTCAAACGAAGCCGGCCTTGCTTCAAGCTTGGCACAATGTAGAGGATGCGAGAAGGGAGTATGAACGGGCTAGAACGAGCTTTAATCCGTCGGGCTCATCCGTTTCTCGCGTTAGCGCCAAATCAGGGAAATCGAATAGGTTGACGTATACGATCGCGGGCATGATTGGGGCGATAGCCTTGGCATTGCCGGTTGTTCTGAACGACGGAGATCATGTCTCCGCTTACGTTTACGGGCTAGCGGCTTGTTTGCTGCTGCTCTCCGCAGCCATTGCAATCGTTGCGTCGCGACGTTCCGCTAAGCAGGGAAAGGCGAGCTCTTCGGCAAATCGATTGATGTCGGATGAAAATAAGGCAAACCTACGATTTACCCATAAACAGCTCAAAGATAAGTTGCGCCAGTTGGTAGAGCATTCCGAAACGGCCGCGGCCGATTTGGTTTCCGATCTTCCCGATAATGATTTCGACTTCGGAGATGCTCATGTTCACTCGGATACATTGGACTCCGACTGGCAGCAGCTTCGGGGGGCCGTTCATGACCAGCTTGAACGGTTGGAGGAGCGGAATCGCGTTCAATCCAAGCAACAAGAATGGCAAGAAAGATTGCTGGAACTTCAACTGGAGCGGGATTTGGTAGAACGGGATTCGTTAGAGCATGCAAAGCGGATGGATACGCTTAGATGGAAATGGCAAGAGTGGCTGAAGGTTAGACAGTTGCCTATACATCTTAAGCCCGACGGTTTACCGGAATTGTTCGGATTGGCGGAACAAGCGCAGGCAGCGCTTCGCCAGCTCCGTCGCGTGACGGAACGATCGCAGGCTTTGCAGGCTTCTATCCAACAATTCGAGCAAGCGGTTTACCGGCTCATGGAAGCCTTCCCTTCGTCGATCGGCAACCGAACGGATGTTATTCAAGCCATTCATTCGTTGCATAAGGAAGCGGAGAGACAGCTGGAAGCGAAAGAGGAGGCAGAAAGAATAGAGCGTCTTCTCGCTTCGGTTCAAGCTGCCTCCGGGGAAGCGCGAATCCGGATAGAGCATATCGAACACGGAATCGCAAAACTTTTCCGTGAAGCTCAAGTCGATTCGGAAGCCGAATTCGAGCTCCGGCTACGCTTGGATGAGCGTTGCAGGGTGATCCGTAAAGAAGCTCGGGATATTCAGCTTAGATTAGAGTCTGGAAGAGATAACGAGGCGCTGGAGCATTTGTACGGGCTGCTTAAGTCTAATGATGACGCTACTTTGTCTGCGCTGCTCAGCGAGAAACAAAGGGAAGGGGAAGCGGAAGATGAACTGCGCGCCGAGCTGCTGGATCAGCGCGGCAGAATGACCCAGGAGCTCGAACGGCTGCGCTCCATAGCCGAAGATGAGGATCAAAGCCAGAGGCTTCGCGAGCTTCAAAGCAAGCTCGAGCATCTGACCGAAAGGTATGCCGTGTTAGCGATTTGCGAGCGGCTAATCGTTCAGGCAAAAGCCGTTTTCGAAGAAGAGAAACAGCCGGAAGTGTTGCAGCGCGCTTCTCGTTATTTTCGGCAAATGACCAACGGCGCTTACCTTCGGATCGTAGCGCCAGGGGATACTAAGGCGCTGCTTGCCGAGACGAAAGACAGAAGGCTGCTGGATAGCTCCTACCTAAGTCGCGGCACGCAGGAGCAACTTTATCTTTCCATGCGTTTTGCTTTATGCGATGCGGCTTCTCCTGAGCAACCGTTGCCTTTGCTACTGGACGATTTATTCGTTCATTTCGATGAGCAACGTTTAGTTCAAGCCCTTCCCGTGCTGGAGGAACTGGCCAAGGATAGGCAAATCGTTCTGTTTACGTGCCATCGGTATGTGGCTCAGACAATCGTGGCGGGGATTCCAGCGTCCCGGATGTTGATGTTGGGGAGCTAGGCGGCTTAGGAGGAAGTGCCGTTCGCGCACGGTCACGGCTTATCAGGAATAACCAACCCAAGCTTAGTAAGCCGAACATAGGGTATAGCGTCGACAAGAGCGGACCAAAGCCCAGTTGGCCGGCTAAGAAGCACAGCAGCAAGAGGATCATAGTTAACATCCATGGGGAAGCCTTCGTTCTTTCGTGAAGCTGCAGCGTTAAACCGTAAATATCGGCGACTAGCGTCGTGAAAATCTCCATGAAGATCAGAAATACATAAACCCAGTGAATCCACGCTCCAAGTTCTCGCGCGATTCCACCCATCGGAATGTCGAATTGGGCGATACCGGGCATACGCGCAGATAAAGCGAGATGCCCAGCGAGCAACAATGCGCCAATTCCTATGCCGCCTATCCAAGCCCCTCTTCTCAGTAGTTTGGCATCTCCGATAGAGGCGCCTAGTGGGACGAGGACGGCTTGGGACATGGATAGATTAAAAGCTGCGTACAGAAAAGGCGACAGCCACGCCGCCCAAGGCGACAGCTCGCTAGACCGCATTAGCCAATGGCCGGAGTTTGGGGTTTTTAGCGTTTCGAATACGAGGAAAGCCGTAAATCCGATCATGAGCGGAACGACAAACGTGTTAATGGTCAATATCGCGTTCATGCCTTTGCGAAGCAACATGAAACAGGCGAACATCGTCACGATCAGTCCGGTTTGGTAGCTCAAATTCAGATGCTCGGAGAATACGGACCCGGCACCCGCCAGCATAACCGCATTGACGCCGAGCAGTACGACCAGCATAATGTGGCTGACCCAACGGCCGGTTTTTTCCCCGAACAAATATTTGTTGAGATCTTCATAAGACTTCGCTTTTAATTCCGCGGACAAGAGCATGACTTTAGCGCCAATCCATACGAAGAAAAGCGTTGAAACGATAATCAGATACGGTCCCCAGTGCCCGAAGCGCGTAAAAAACTGCATGACTTCCCTTCCGGATGCGAATCCCGCGCCGACGACGGTACCGATAAACACCAGAGCGACTTGTACGCTTTTGGCCCACTGCTTCATTCCATGGAACCTCCCTGCCCAACGACCTTGTCCATCCCTTCCTAATATTCTATGTGATTAAGAAGACAAGCATGACAGTAGGAGCTGCAGCTTCCGGTGTTATTAATCGCATTAAGCGCGTTTTTGGTTACAAATTCGGCTAAATTAGCAGGTATTTTGTTGAAAGATTAGCTACGTGGGGTTGATGGATGAAAAAGTTAAGGTAAAATAGGATGAGGACGATTCACGGACCCGAGGGGGGAGCGAATGACCGTCGGCATGGGTGCTCCAGCCGGTTGGTATCGCTTCGGGCACTGGCTGCTACAACGCATGCCCAGTGATGTGAGTTAACGACAACCCGGCCCGGGAGAATCGTCCGTGTGTTCCGGGCTTCAAAGGAGCTGCTTTATGATTAAAGAACTACAACTGCAACAACATCTACTAAAGAAACCTTATTTAGTCGACGCGATTGCAGGGAATTCCGCCATGCTCGTCTCTCTTGGTCAAACCGGGAGATTGTACCGACTTTGGTGGCCGCACATTGATTACCCGCAGCATGTGGATGAAATTCGCACTGGACTTCGAGTCGGGACTACGCCGGGGGGCGTAACTTGGTTTGACGATCTAAGCGCGGGTTGGCAGCATACTGCAAACTACGTGCCGCGTACGAACGCGTACCGTGTAACTTCTGCCCATTCGGATTATCCGATAACGGTGGAGCAGACGGATTATGCGGTACCGGGGCAACCGTTGTTCGTCAGAGGATATCGGCTGACCAATCGCGGGAACGAAGCGACGAACGTGGAATTCTATCATTATAGCTCGTTCCGAATCATGGACAACGAGCTGTACATGACAACGGAATTCGCGGAAAAGCAAGACGCGCTTCTTCACTTCCGCCATCAGTATGCTTTTGCTGTCGGGAGCTCGGAGGAGTGCACCGGGTACCAAGCCGGAAGCGGAGCTTGGAACGGAGCCGCTAATGGCAATTTGAACGGCAACCAGATCGACATGCAGCCGGACGGCGCTATGAAATGGAATATTGCAGCAATCGCGCCAGGCCAATCGGTAGATCTTGCAGTCTATATCGCTGCAGGTCAATCTCGGAACGATGCATTAGCCGCGTTAACGTTGGCGAAAAGCAAGCACTACGAGGAATGGTATGCGGAAATGGTAACTTATTGGTCGGATTATTTGGCCAATGCGGCACCTTGTCCTGGTGGGAACGAAGAGATTGTTGCGTTGTACGAGCGTTCCCAGCTGGCCATGAAACTAATGGCGGACGAAGCTACGGGAACGATAGTGGCTGCTCCGGAATTTGACGAATACTTCAGCCGTTGCGGCGGTTATGCTTATAGTTGGGGCCGCGATGCGGCATTCGTGACGACGGCATTTAACAAAGCCGGATTGGGATCCCTATCGGAGAAATTTTACGATTGGTCCATTACGGCACAGGAACCGGACGGTTCTTGGCAGCAACGCCATTATCACGATGGAAGCTTGGCGCCTCATTGGGGGCTGCAAATCGACGAGGGGTCTTCTCTGATCTGGGGGATGTGGGAGTATTATCTTCATTCCGGAGAACAGGAATCTTTCCTCGAGCGGGTGTGGCCTGCAGTAGAGAAAGGCGCGGCGTTCTTGGTTCAATATTTGGACCCGGAAACCGGTCTGCCTATGCCGAGCAGGGATCTATGGGAAGAACGCGAAGCGGAGCATACTTATTCAGCAGCTGCCGTATACGGAGGCTTGACTGCTGCTGCTTCTTTCGCCAAGCGCAAAGGGAAAGACCAGCTGTTTGAAAGTTGGAATAAGGCCGCTCAGCAAATCGCGGCTTCCATTGAAGCAAGCTGCTGGAATGAATCCAAAGGCTCTTACTACCGGGGATTAAAGCTGACGGTTTCCAAGGAAGCCTATGATGCGGCCATCGCCCGTGGGGAACGCGGTTTCGTTCAACAACGCGACAAGGGCTATGAGAGATATGTTCTCGAATTCGACCCTGTCGTCGATATCAGCCTGCTCGGCATCAGCGTGCCGTTTAATGCGATACCGGCGGACAGCCCTAGAATGGCGAAGACGGCTGATGCGATCGAGCGATTGCTTACTTCGCCGAAAGTCGGTGGAATTAGACGATACGAGGATGACAATTACATTGGCGGAAATCCTTGGATTCTGACCACTTTGTGGCTAAGTCATTACCGTACTCTGCAAGGGCGTTATGAAGATGCAAGAAAACTGCTGGACTATGCGGTGAAACACGTTACCTCTTCCGGCCTGCTTCCTGAGCAAGTAGATCAGGAGACGGGGGAGACGGCTTGGGTCGTTCCTCTAACATGGTCCCATGCGATGTTCGTACTGGCGGTTCATATGCTAGCGGAGCGCGGAGAGTTATAAGCGACAGGTAAGCACTAATTATCGTTATAAAAGATAAGGGTATCCCACGGGGTCGAAAATGACACCTGAGGGATACCCTTTGATTTTGCATGCTATTTTAGATTCCTCTGCTTAACAGCTTCATAGATAGCACTTGCTGCGTATCGGGATCGAGATCCAGCTTGAGCCATCCTCCGGACACTTCCAAGGTGAGTACGTTCGTTTGCTCCTTGGTGGGGATACCTAATAATTGCGCAGCGCGAGAGCCTTCCATTCCGTATTGCAATGCCGCGAATCCCGTATCGACATCGGCTGAGTTGATCTCGACATAGACGACTTTATTCTTATCGCTGAAGCCTATGGAAAATCCGTCGTATTCCCATATGGTTACGGTCTCGTCGTCGCCGGGAAGCATGTATGTATCCGCAGGAAGTCCTTTATGTTTAACGATATCCTTCTCCGAGGCTCCGAGTTTGATGCCTGCCAAGGAAGGGTTCTTGGTTTGAAAGGTTTTCTCCGACGATGAAGCGGATTCTGTCGATTTGGGATGAATCGTGGACACTTCGACAGCCGGTGCTGAATCATCGGTCGGCTTGACCGAATCCGTATGGGAAGACGAAGGCGTTGCGGATGGCGATTGTGCGTCTACGATTGGCGGTGCCTCGGATGAGTTTGAGCTAGGCATCGGTTCAATCGAAGAACTGGCCGTTGGAACATTCGTTGGACTGGCATTTTGCAAAGTGTCCCGGGAAGAACTGCATGAGACCAAGCTTGCCGACAACAATAGAGCGCCCGCAATCTTAAGATGGGCAGAGAAGGTATTCGGCATGTTCGTCCCTCCGTTCAATTATTTCTACTATATAAGACATAACAAATGATGGAAAAGTTTCGGGGCAAATCTGTTTATTTCATATTTCATTCTTTTGTCGCATTCGGTCGCAGGATGTCGGGACTTTGGGCTTATAGTATGATGGAGAATTTGACGATCTAGATGACAAGTAAATCTGTAATGGAATGTTGCGAACGAGAAAAGGATATGGTACGTTAGACGGAAAAGACAACGGGTGGTGGGGAAGACGATGGATATTCTCAAAGAGAGGATTCTAAAGGAAGCAAGCGTCATAAATTCCGGGGTGTTGAAATTGGATTCTCTGCTGAACCATGGCGTTGATCCTCAATTGACAATGGAGATGGGCAAGGAATTCGCCGCCAAATTCGCCGGAGAAACAATCACGAAAGTCATTACGGTGGAATCTTCGGGAATTCCGGTAGCCTTCGCAACGGCGTTCCAACTGGGCGTTCCGCTCGTGTTCGCACGCAGGAAGAAAACATTGCTCGGTGAACCCGATGCTTATTGCGAGAGAGTTCCTTCTTTTACAAAGGGGATTGTCACCGATCTGATCGTTTCGCGTCATCTGTTAAGCTCGGAGGATTCCGTGCTGTTCATCGACGATATTATCGCCAACGGGGATGCTGCCCGAGGCTTGGTCAAGATTATCGAACAATCCGGAGCGGAGCTTAAGGGAATCGGGATCGTCTTGGAGAAATCGTTCCAAGCCGGAGGACGTACGCTGCGCGAGCTCGGATATCGGTTGGAAACTTTAGTGAAGATTCAGTCGTTGGACGATGACACCATTACTTTTGCCGATTAAGATAAGGGCGAAGAGCATCCTTTTCCAATTGGAATCCGTTATCGTATAATAGGTATAACCTGCAGATGGGGAGGCGAACAGCAGATGGAAAACGTAAATTTATCGGTTGAATTTTTCCTGAATAAGCTGGAAGAGTCCAAAGTACATTTCGAGCGCGCGCTCGACTGCAAACACACGGAGTTCGACGACCTGTATCCATACATGATCGAACACCCGCAATTTTTCTGGTATAAACGATATGTAGCTTGGTCTGAACTGCTTACGATCGTGAAATTGTGCGAGGAGCTTAATATTCCTTGGACGGAACGCTTCGCAAGCCATCAAGCGGAATACGTCAGCCAACGTGTCATGTCCAGTAAAGTGTTAGACTTCTGGTATGAGACGAACGATACGAGAGAGCACGTCGGGTAATCTATTCGGTGATGCTTAGCTTAGGAAGAGAATTCCGGAGAACCCGCACGGACATAGGTCCCTGCGGGTTCTTCGACTCAACGGGAGGAACTGCACAATGATGAACGACGAACAATTGGATCATTACCGGATAGAAGGAACGAAAGTAAGAATCGTTAGGGATGCATTGGAACTGAATGATGTCGTCGGTATCGTAGTCGCTTGGGATGAAGAGCATCTACTTATACGTCGCCCTAATCGACGGGTCGTGAAGGTCAAGCGGAGTTATGAGATCCAACAAGCTAGCGAACCAAGACATTGGTCTGACGAGTCCTATTAACTGAAAATTTGGACTTTCTCAGTTAGCTTGACTTCGTCTTTGCCGCTGTGATATTTTAATATACGTGATTGCGAATTAGATTATTTACTTCTTACGCCAATGAGGAGAAATATTGAAATCACATTCTCATGCGGTCGTGGCGGAATTGGCAGACGCGCTAGATTCAGGTTCTAGTGGTGTAACAGCCGTGGAGGTTCGAGTCCTCTCGACCGCACCATACCTAATCATTCCGAGAAGCCTTGCTTAGCAAGGCTTCTTTTCTTTTTTCTACATTACAGGATTCGAAAATTGAGATGCGGGAGCGGGAAAATACAATCTTTGAAAATATGCTATAGTAAAGTAGTAAAAAAGGGGGTGCTTTACTGATGGAGAATCTCTTGAGATTGTCTGTGACTTCTACTACTCATGCAAAGCCAATTATTGAAAAAGCGTTACTTTGTATGGGGCAAACTTTATTTTAACGCTGAATAAGCTTTTTTAATATTTTGGCTTTGCACCTTATTTTTTTAAGATCAAAATAAGGAGCGAGCAAATTGAAATATACGAATGCTACAAAAATATTACCTGAAAAGCTAATCATAGAAATCCAAAAGTATGTTCAAGGAGAGACTATTTACATTCCTAAGCAGGTGATGGAATACAATCATTGGGGAAGCTTAAGTGGCGGTAGACAGTGGCTCGATCACCGAAATGCCGATATTAGACTTGCTTTTAAGAATAATAACAGTATTGAACAGCTTGCTAAGGATTATTTTCTCTCAATTGAAACCATTAAAAGAATTGTTTATTCGCATAAAAAGTAGAAAAGAAACGATTGAGCGACTTGGTGGATGCTAAGCAGCTCAATGGTTTTTTTTTGCCGTTTGTGAGGGTTGAAAAATGTAACGTTTATGTCAAAAATGATTCTAAGTTATTTTTTTCATTTTAATAGCTTTTTGCACTCTTTAAAATAGGAATAGGCAAAAGTGGCATAATCATTCAAAGCGAACGGGGTGGGGGCCAGCTCCCTGAATATAAAGATGAGATGTACATCATAATGATGGGTGGATATATCGAGAAAGTGAGAAAACACTAACTATGAGCGAACAAAAAAGCAGAAGTAGACATCTAATTGATCTGGAGATTATTAGTGCTATTGATATAATACCAACAAGCGATCTTTCCGAAACTATGCTAATGGAATCACGTAAAAATCAATCAAAAATGTTACCGCAAATCGATGTAACACAGATGTTCCCTGTCACATTCGAAGAAAGGGCGGTGCCAAGTTATTTTGGCGGTCCTGATATTCGTATAGAAATTATTAAACCCCGCGAGCCAAAGTATAATAAGATGCCGTTATTTTATTCGATTCATGGTGGCGGAATGGTTTTGGGTAGTCCAGTCGGTGATCGTTCAGGTAATGCGTCACTGGCTGCACAACATGGTTTTTGTTGCGTATCTGTGTACTATCGCCTAGCGCCAGAACATGTTCAGCCAAGTCAATTGCAGGATTGTTATTCGGGTCTAAAATGGTGTATTGAACATGCCGAGGAATTAGCGATAGATATTCAGAAAGTGGCCATATCAGGCAGCAGCGCTGGTGGGGGATTAGCAGCGGGTCTAGCCCTGTACATTCGTGATCAGAAGGAATTTGATATCCATCATATAAGGCTACGTAGCCCAATGCTTGACGACCGTACGAGTGTTTCACCAGAACATCCATATGCCGGTGAGTTTGTTTGGACAAAACGAAGCAATTATTTCGGCTGGAAATCTGTATTAGGGCATGAACCTGGTCAAATAGGGGTAAGTGAGTATTACGTGCCTGCACTTGCAATATCACTGACTGGTTTACCACCCACTTTTATAAGTATAGGTAGCATTGATTTGTTCATTGATGAAGCCTTATTATTTGCAAAACAACTGGTCTTTGATGGTGTCTTAGTTGAATTACATGTATACCCTGGATATCATCATTTGGCTCCAATGTTTCCGAATGCACATTTTTCTCAAGAAGGCGCTAAATCAAGCGAATACGCTTTACTGAAAGCTCTAGAATTACTTTGATTATTAGCCCAACTTAAGCAGCGGCGCACTAAGACTTGTTTTCAAGTCCTAGTGCGCCGTTGTTTTGTTTTTTAAAAACAATTTTTACTACGGCCCAACGAATTTAGATAGGGATTGGAAATCGCAAAACAAACGCCGCGCCGCCGCCCGGCTCATTATGTGCCGAAATGCGGCCACGGCACCGCTCAACGATGGCGCGGGAAATGGCGAGGCCAAGCCCCGTCTCTCCGTTCTTTCCTTTCGCAAACCTCTGGAAAAGCTGGGATAATAACGGTTCGGGAATTCCTTCGCCGTCGTCGGAGATGCCGATGTCGATTCCTTCAGCGTGGGTAGAAGTTTGGATCCGAATTGTTTCCTTGGCATATCGAGCCGCGTTGCCGAGGATGTTGATGAGCGCTTGCATTAGTTTCTCGCGGTCCGCATAGATCAACAGTTCTTGGCCGTTGTCGAGTCCATTTATCTCAATCTGCAATTCGCTCTTGACGAGCAACGGATTGATGCGCTCTAACGTCTCCACGATTAATTCCCGTACCGGGACACGGTCCATATGGAATATGCCATCTTCGCTTTCCAGCTTGGCGAGAAGAATCATTTCCGTCACGATTTTTTTCAACCGCTCGCATTCCTTGACGATGACATCCAAACCTTTATCGGCATGATCTCCCGTAAAGATGCCGTCCTTGATGCCCTCTGCGTATCCCTGGATGGACATAAGCGGCGTCTTCAACTCGTGCGAGGCGTTTTGGAAAAACTGCTTCTGCGTGTGCTGGTATTTATCCAATTCGCCGGCGAGATCGTAAACGGCCTTAGCGACTTCTCCGATCTCACCTCCCGTTTCAATCAACTGAACTTCGGAGAAACGGCGCATTTCCACCTTGTTCAATTCCTTCTTCAGATTCCCGAGCGGTTTGACGAGTCTTCTCGTGATGAGCATACTCAGCAAGAAAGCGACGATCCCGCCGACGGACAGAATGATCATCAACCGTTTAAACAAAGCGAGCTGCATGGCTTTTATCTTGCTTATCGGTGTAGTCATCACGGCCTTAATACCCTGCACATCGGTTTTGATGCCTTTTGTCGTTAACGTTTCGACGATATATTTATCGTCTTTTCCTTGCCAGAATCCTTCTGAGCCGAGGATGCCTTGCTCCGATAATTCCACCAATTCCGTCGTCGCTTCGCTGGTCAGGGTGCTGTAGACCACTTTCTCCCCTGGTGCGATTATTACCGCGTTCGTGATTCCCGCCGGAGGCATCGTATTGACGTTTTTTTGCGCACCTGTTTCTTGCAGCGGCATGCTTGGAGCATCCATTTTTTGAATCGGGATGACTTGCGTTCCTGTTTGTTGCACCGGCATGACTGGAGATAAATTCATCAGCAAGCTGGCTTGACTCCGCAGCTCTTTCCGCTGGTTGTCCACCAAATTATCGAACAGCAGCGGATAAATCAGAACTGCAGTAATCGCCAAAATACATAGCAACAGCAATGCAAAAGAAAGATGAAGCCGATAAATCATTCTCATCTTATTGCCCCGTCCTTTCCGTCCGCAGCCGATAGCCGTGTCCCCACACGGTATCGACCGGAAGCTCCTTTATTTTTCTCCGTAGCCGCTTCACCAGATCGTCGATCGCCCGGTCGCTGCCGTAATAATTGTCTCCCCATATCAACGTAAGCAGCTCGTCCCTGGTGAACGCCCGATTCGGCTGTTCGGACAACGTCTGCAGCAGCTTAAACTCCTTCAGCGTCATTTCGATTTCTTCCCCGCGCCAGAAAGCGCGCCGTTCCTTCAGAACAAGCCGTAGTTCACCAACTTCGATCGCCGCATGCCCAGGCTGCTGAGGGACGGGATTATCCTGGGCTTGACGAATCGAGCTTAACCGGTAGAACAAGCGGTTCACGCGCGCTACCAATTCCCTCGGGCTGAAAGGCTTAGTCAAGTAATCGTCCCCGCCAAGCTCGAGCCCGAGGATGCGATCGACTTCTTCATCGCGCGCCGAGATCATGACGATCGGAACTTCCGCCTCTTTGCGGATTTGCCGGCACAACTCGAAGCCGTTCATCCCCGGAAGCATGATGTCGAGAATCCACATGTCGGGTGGATCGTTCTTCCACTGCTCCAACGCGTCTTCCGCTGTCGACAGCGCCATTGTACGGTATCCTTCTTTATTCAAATAAGCCTCCACGATTTCCCGGATCTGGGCATCGTCGTCGACTATGGCGATTTGATAGGACTTCATGGTGCAACCTCCTAACGTTTATCGAGAACGATTTTATCATAAATGATTCGACTGCGACCCGATTCCACACTTTTTCCACACCTTTTCCAAATTTACTACCTGAGTTTCTTTGTACACTAATCGACGTAAGCCGTTCCGAATTGATCGTTTACCGGCTCCCGATTGGAGGTTCTTCATGAAATTGCACCGTCTGGCTCGCAAGGAGCTTCTGGCTGCCCTAGGTTTTCTGGCTCCGAGCCTGGCCGGATTTTCCGTCTTCTATCTTATTCCGTTCGGTCAGAGCGTTCTGATCTCGTTCCAGGATCGACTCGGAGGAAACCTCACGCTGTCCAACTACAAGGAACTGCTCCTCAGTTCCTCGTTTCAGAAAGCGGCGTCCAACACGTTCTGGTTCACCGCGATCAGCGTGCCGATCCTCGTCGTCGTATCGCTCTTGTTGGCGTTGCTCTTGAATCAGCGGATATTCATCCGGAACTGGCTTCGTACCGCTTATGTACTGCCGCTTGTTGTACCGGTCGCTTCGATCGTGCTTGTCTGGCAAATCCTATTCGATTGGAACGGCGCGTTAAACGCCGTTTTGCAGCATTTCGGCCTTAGCCGCTACGACTGGATGAAATCCGAATGGGCCGGCTTTGTGATCGTGCTGGTCTATGTATGGAAAAACATCGGATACAACGTCATCCTGTTCCTGGCCGGCTTACAGAACATTCCGGATCAATATTATGAAATCGCCGATCTGGAAGGAGCAGGTCCCGCCCGCAAGCTGTTCGGAATTACGCTCACGTATTTGACGCCGACGACGTTTCTGGTCGTGCTCATGTCCGTGCTGAATTCGTTCAAGGTGTTCCGCGAGACGTATCTCGTCGCTGGCGCATACCCGTATGACCGCATCTATATGCTGCAGCATTACATGAACAATATGTTCCTGTCCCTCGATATCCAGAAAGTTTCGTCCGCGGCGGTGTTAATGGCGCTTTGCATTATGGCGCTTGTGTTCGTCCTGTTCCGTACGGAGCGGATTTTCCGCTCTTACATGGAGTAAGTGCAAGAAAGAGGTGAATGACATGAGGAAGGAATGGGTCGCACCGCTGTTGCTCTCGTTGTTGCTGATCGCCATCGCCGTCCTGCTGTTGATGCCCGTCGTCTTGACCGTCGTCAGTTCCTTCATGACGGAACGGGAAATTGTGGCGAATTACGGCATGCTAGGCAAAACCGATACGAGCGTATTCGTCAATCTCAAATGGATTCCCGACTGGGTGTCGTTACGGCAATACGGCAAAGTATTAATCGCGACGCCGAAGTTTCTGTATCTGTTCTGGAATTCCGTATCGCTGGTGGCTCCCATCATCATCGGACAAGCGTCGGTGGCAACGCTCGCCGCGTTCGCGTTCGGAAAGCTATGTTTTCCGGGCAGGGATGGATTGTTCTTCCTATATTTGATGACAATGCTGATGCCGTTTCAGGTGACGCTCGTGCCCAATTACTTGATGGCCGATCGGTTGGGCCTCCTGAATCATTCCGGCTCCATCATATTGCCCGGCGTGTTCGGCGCCTTCGGCGTGTTTCTGCTTCGGCAATTCATGCTACACATCCATTCGGCATATATCGAAGCGGCCAAAATGGACGGGGCGGGATATTTGCGCATATTCGTATCGGTTGCGCTGCCGATGGTGAAGCCCGGCATCGCCGCGCTCGTCGTGCTTCTGTTCGTCGACTATTGGAACATGGTCGAGCAGCCGCTTATTTTTCTGCAGGACGCCGCTATGCAGCCGCTTTCGGTCTACCTCTCCCGTATCCAGGAAGATGCGCTCGGCGTCTCGTTTGCCGTATCGGTTGTGTATATGACGCCCATGGTGCTCCTGTTCTTAAGCGCCGAACGGTATTTTATCGAAGGAATCCAGCTTTCCGGCGTGAAAGGCTGAGCGAAAGGAGATTTGCAACATGGTATCGCGAAGACAACGGGTTGCCGGCATTGCATTGGTTGTATTCCTCCTCCTATTGGCGGGGTTGACGTTATTCAGCCAAACGTTACAGACCGCCCTGCTACCCAAAGTGACGACGGAGAAGCCCGGGAAAAAACCAATGTCTCATCGAATCGAAGGCAGCGGTTCCCTCACGCCTCGCCGGCAAACTGAGATAAAAAGCGATAACGGCTGGAAGGTGGCAAAGGTGCATGTCCGCAATGACGAGCAAGTCAAGAAAGGCCAGGTTCTGATTACGTACGACGGAACCGAGGCGCAGCAGCAGCTTCTCGATGCGGAAGACGAGCTGAAGAAACGGAATTTGAATCGGGAGGTGCTGCAAGAACAGTTCGTGGAGGCCGAGCGTGCAGGGGATGAGGCGATGATCCGCAAAGCGAAACGAGACTTGGAACTGGAAAAGCTGGATCGGGATATCGCGATGCGAAGAATCGAAGCCCTGCGCAAGGATCTGGCGAGCAAACGCACGTTGACCGCGCCTGCGGATGGCAAAGTGACGAATTTTCAAGCCGAGGAAGGCACGAGCGTTCCCCCGGGGCAGCCGGTGCTGACGCTGGTGGAAACGGGCGAAGGGTTCCAATTTGCCTTCACGGTGGATAAAGATTCCGCAGTTTTGATTCGAAAGGGCGAGAAAGTGTCTGTTGACGTGGATGGGGATAAACCCTTGCAGCGCGAAGGAACAGTCGCCGAAATTAAGGACGCCTCCCAGGGAAGCGGCGGAGGGTCTGTAAGTAATCCAGACGGAGGCGTCAACGCTCAAAAAACAATCATTGTCTACGTATCGGGCGACGGCCTACAAGGAGGTGAGTCCGCGAGCGTTAACTGGGAGAAGCCGTTCGAAGAGCAGGGAATTGTCATTAATAAAAAGTGGCTCAAAAAAGATGGAAACGGAAGTTACGTATTCGTCGTTCGCGAGAAGCGAAGTTCACTCGGCAACACCTACACAGTACAGAAGGCTTACGTGGTGACAGGCAAGGGGAACGACGAGGAGATCGTCGTGCTCGGAGGCGTTTTTCCGGAGGAAGATATCGTGACGGATTCGAGTGAACCGTTGCAGCAAGGCAACCGGGTTCGATTAAATTGAGAGGAAGATTCTGATGAAAAAAATAGGATTCTTAGTGATGTTGTCCATCGTTCTGCTATTATCCGCCTGTTCGGGCAACAGTGGGGGCAATTCGACCAACGGCGGTAACGCGATTGATTCGGGGCAGCCGAAACAAACCGAAGGCGCCGAAAACGGCGAGTCCAAAACCGTCGTCATATCCGTCATGAACAAAAATCGTTTTCTGGAAACCGCCGTGCGGGAATTTGAGAAAAAGCATATGAACATTCATATCGAAATCAAAGAATACAAGGCGTCCGAGAATTCGGGCGGAAACGGGATGTCGATGCAGTCGCTCTCGCTGGCAGACGTGGAGAAGTACGTGCAATCGGTGACGACGCAGGTTATTTCCGGCAAAGGAGCCGATCTGATTCTCATGAGCGAATTGCCCCAGGACAAATTCGTCGCCAAAAAATTGTTGATCGATTTGAACGATCTGATGTCTAAAGACAGCTCGGTCGATCAGAACGCATTGTACACCAATATTCTGAAGGCATCCCAAGACGGAGATGGCTTATACGCCATGCCGCTCTCCTTTTCGCTCTCTTCATTTCAGGGAGATACCGAGCTGTTGAAGAAGGCGAATATTTCAGTCGACCCCAATGAATCGTGGGACTGGAACGAATTCGTGGAAGTGGCGAAAAAGTTCAAGCAACATAGCGAATCCGAGAAATCGATTAATCTGGCTCCTATCTCGCTGCTCTTCGATTTGATCGAGGGTAATTACGCGGAACTCGTCGGGCAAGGCCAACCGAACTTCGACTCGGATCTGTTCCGCAATATGATTCAGGAAATCAAGTCGATGTACGGCGAAGGCCTGCTCAACGAAGAGATGTCGTTCGGGGCTCCGGCGGCGTTTCAAATGATGGACATCTACAGCCCCGAGCAAGCCTTGACGATGCCGAAGACTCAGGCTTATTACCAGAAGCCGAGCGCGAGCGGAAATAAGAGAGGCACTTCGTTCAAATCCATGTTCAGCTTGGGGATCAACAGCCAATCCAAAGTGCAACAGGAAGTATGGACATTCATCGCGTTTTTGCTTTCCGATGAAATGCAAGCTTTGCCGGATCTCTTCGGAATACCGATCAATAAAGCTGTCGCCGATCAAAAATTTAATGAAGTTCTGCAAAAAATCGAGAACGGAACGCTGGAAACGATGATGCCGAAAGAGCTGTTGCCGGATAGCGAAACGGCGAAAAAACGGATTGCCGAGGTAGAGAAGCTGATCTCGGAAGCGAAATTCAGAAGTTCCAGCGATATGAAAGTGCTGACCATTGCCATGGAGGAGTTTAATAGCTTCATGAGCGGGCAGAAATCTGCGGAAGAAGTCAGCAAGCTTATCCAGAACCGGGTAAAGACGTATTTGAATGAGTAATGGAAGAGAGCAGCAGGGCAGATCGAACGTCGAATTGTTCCAAGACGCATCTATAGTGGTGTGCTTTCTGCAGGAAAATGAAAATTCAGACGTTGACGCAAAGGGGAGACTAAAGGATGTCCAAAAGAGTTCGCACGGTTGTTGCGGGATTGTTGATGCTACTTTTGTTGATTCAAAGCAGTGCAGTCACGATGGCCGCGGAAGTGGAAGTGGCACGGCTTGTCTTGAGCAGGAATGAAGCTGCGCTCGAAGTCGGGGGGAGCGTTTCTTTGACGGCAACGGCGGTATATGTAACGGGAAGCACAAGCGATGTGACGATTAAGACGGAGTGGAGCAGCAGCAATTCGGACATTGCGACAGTGTATGCGGGTACAATAACTGCCAAAAAAGAAGGGACGGCGGTCATTACCGCTACCTATCAAGAAAAGACAGTCATAGTCAATGTGACGGTGAGCAAGAAGGTCAAAGCATTGACTGCGGATGTGAATGACTTCGATCTGCGCGTGGGGAAGGAACAGCAAATCGAGCTGACCGCGATTTTCGAGGATGGGTCGAGCGAGAACGTAACGAAAAAGGCAGCGTGGTCTGTCGATAATTACAGTGTAGCTACTGTTGTGAACGGTTTGGTGACCGGCAAGAAGTCGGGAACGGCTAAAGTCACCGCCAAGTACGGCAATCAAAGTCTTACCCTTGAAGTCGCTGTTGAACTGGCCAGACGAATTGATATGGAATATTCGGAGCTCAACTTGTTAGTTAACGAAGAAAAGCAAATTGTCTTAAAGGCTACTTACCCTGACGGCTCAACGCAAGATGTATCCAGCAAGGCAGAATGGGAAAGCGACAACGAGAAGGTAGCGGACGCTATTAAAGGCGTTATTAAGGCATACGGTGCAGGAACCGCGACGATTACCGCCACATACGGTACAAAAACGGCTTCTATTCAGGTAAATGTCGATGCTTCCCGCAAGCTGGAAGCCAACAAGCAGGAGTTGTTCTTGCGTGTCGGAAAGTCAGAGCAGCTTGAACTGAACTTGACTTATATGGATGGGAAAAAAGCCCGTATTACGGATAAGGCAAAGTGGAAATCCTCCGACGACTCCGTCGCTTACGTGGTAAATGGCGAGGTGTTCGGTCAAAAGCCGGGAGTAGCAGAAATTACGGCAACTTACGGTGACAAAAGCGTGACCATTCATGTGGACGTAGAGGTGCCCAAGCGTCTGGATTTCGATGGGGATTCCATCGACCTGGAATTGAATAAGTCCCGTGACCTAAAGCTTTATGCCACATTTGCGGATGGAACCCGGGAACTAATTACAGACAAAGCCCAATGGTCGTCCGATAATACGACAGTTGCGGATGTGATCAAAGGCAAGGTGACTAGCTACAAATCAGGCACAGCCACAGTTAAAGCGTCTTATGGCGGCAAGCAGGCGACCGCGACAATCAGAGTTGACATTCCGAATCAGATTGTTCTGAGCAAAACAACGGTGGACATGCAAGTCGGCGAGTCGATAACCTTGATTGCCAATGCCAATTACAGCGATAACCGTGTGGTCGATGTCACCGCGCTTGCAGGGTGGAGCTCTTCTAATCCTGATATTGTCGAGGTTAACAAGGGAACAATAACCGGCTTAAAGAATGGAACATCGACTATTACAGTGACATACGGCGCACGGACGGCGACTATGGTTGTATCTGTCGGTGTTATTGAAAAGTTGACGTCGAGTCAAAAGAAGCTGTCGCTTCGTAATAACGAAACGTCAACGATCACCCTGAAAGCTGTCTATAAAGACGGTCTTGAGAAGGACGTTACGACGCTTGCGGAATGGAGTTCGTCGAAGCCTGAGGTTGCGTCAGTCTACAAAGGCCAAATTACGGCTAACAGCTCTGGCTCGACAATCGTTAAGGCTTTATTCGGGGGCGAATCGGTGACGATTTCCGTGGAAGTGGATGTCGCGGATAAGCTTACGGCAGATACCTATGCATTCACACTGGAAGTGAACGAGAGCAAGCAAGTTACCTTGACTTCTACGGATATTCTTGGCAACAAGATAGATGTAACGGATTCCGCGGAGTGGTCTTCATCTTCGAAGACGATTGTAGAAGTCAATAGCGGTTTAATTAATGGGCTTGCTGCAGGCAAGACAAGCGTGACCGCAAAATATGGCGGAAAAACGGTGACCATTACGATCGATGTCGGCGTTGTCCAGAAACTGGAGGCGAATACTGAAGTTTTGACGATACAATCGGGTAAGACGCAGTCAATCCAATTGACCGCGATGCTCCCGGATGGCCGAACGAAAGACGTCACTTCACATGCAGAATGGTCGACTAGCAACCCGAAGATCGTTACTGTCTCACAAGGGTCAATAACGGCAATCGCTGCTGGAAAAACGAAAGTAACCGCCAAGTACCACGGCAAAACGGTTAATATCAGTGTTGATGTCGATCAGCTCAAGTATTTGGATGTCTATCGAAGTGGCAAACCTTTAGCACAGCTAACACTAAAAAGTGACCAAACGATCCAGCTAGAAGCTGTTGCAACGTACATGGACAACTCCGAACGGACGATCACCACCGATGGGATTTGGAGTTCCTCCAAGGTAACGGTTGCTCATGTTAAGCACGGCGTAGTTACCGCGCAAGGAAAAGGAAAGGCAACAATAACGATCAAGTTCGGAAACAAATCGGCAAAGATACTAATTGAGGTTGATTAATCTTTGGTTGTTACTTCCGTGATTGCGTATCTTGCACCAGATCGAATTGGTACAGAGGAAGATGCTCCTGATGTCAACACTGCAGGCAAGCACCGAATCGCTTCTGAAGGGGAGGCTCTTTCCTTGGCTTCTAAAAGCGTGCGTGTATCCGAGTTGAGGCTCCCGCCTTCTGTACACGGCGAGGGTGACCGTGGCGGTTTTGTTCCGGCATTAATTAACGTCGCTCGGCGTACAGGTGCCTCTGCATATGTGGGCGAAGGTGCAAACCGCTGGTCCGCTGTGCACCGACTGGATGCTGCACGACTATTCCGACTGGCACTTGAAGCTGCTCCTGCAGGATCTAGACTGCATGCAATCGGCGAGGAAGGTGCTTCTATCCGCGAGATCTCAGATGTAATAGGTCGTCGCCTCAATTTTCCTGTAGTTAGTAAATCTGTTGAAGAGGCTCGTGGTCACTTTGGTTGGCTGACGCATTTCGCTTCACAGAACATTCAGGCTTCGAGTAAGTTGACCGAAGAACTGCTCGGGTGGAAGCCTGAGCATGCAGATCTTCTGCGTGATCTGGAGGGGGATTATTATTTTAAAGGTTGATTTAAACGACAAGTTTTGTAGGTTCGCCTTACGGCATATATTTGAACTGCCCCCACCATGGAGGTTCGAGTCCTCTCACCGGCACCACATTAAATAAAAACAGGTTCATTAGATATTAAAATCTGATGAACCCGTTTTATTTTACATAGGGAAGAATCATCCCCAGCCATACGCTCAGCAGGGCAACAAGATCTCAATTTTCGTGCCTTGCCATACTTTGGATTTTACCTGGATTTCTCCGCCATGCCCTTCCACGATGGTTTTGGCGATGCTCATCCCGAGCCCTGAGCCATTCGTCGATTCTTCAGTATTCGTTCCCCTGTAGTAGCGCTTGAACAAATGATGCAGCGTTTCCTCGTCCATTCCTTTGCCATTATCGATAACCCGGATGTATGCCTTGTCATTTATTCTGCCGACAGAAACGGTGACGATCACGCCAGGCGGGTTATGCTTCACGGCATTGGATAGCAAATTGTCCATCAGCCGTTGTAGCCAGGTTTCATTGCCTTGTACCAGCAGCGGACGCTCATCCCCAACATAGTGAAACTGGTACTCAGACATCGTGGCGTCGTTGATGTACTTCAGTACGGAGCAGCGCACCAGCTCATCCAAATCGATCTCCCGCAGTTCCATAATCGAATCGCCCTGCTTGAGCTGATGAATCATTGAGAAGTCGGAAATCAGCTCAAGCATATAATCTCCCTTTTCCCGAATCGTCGATCCCATGATCCGCATCTCCTCTTGGCTCCATTCCTCAGGCAAGCTCTCCAGCATATACCCATAACCTTGAATCGTGGACAGGGGCGTGCGCAGATCGTGGGAAATCCCTGACATCCACTCCGCTTGCGACTTCTCCAGCCTCTCACGTTCCTTCTCTGTTTGTTCCAATTGATGCGTCATCTGATAAAAGGATTCAATGACTTCCTTATAAAGCTTGTAGCTGAACCGCATTGTGCCGTTGCGGCGGAACACCTTGCGCATGTCCTTGGCGGTCAGCACTTCGTCGTATTGACCCTTGCGCATGCGTTCGAACCAGCCTGCGAACAGAATCAGCGGCTGACCGTAGCGGTAGCCATGCCAGATGGAGACTGGAACCGCTAAGAGCAGGATTAGACCTGCAAACCAGAGGAGTCCACGGGTTGCCGTATCCAGCGCAGGATGCTTCAGAGGACCTCCCGCTTCATGGGGCGTATAGAGAATCCAGGTCATTCCGCTCAGCTTGTCCAGATGGGTGACAATATTCGTGTCATAATTGCCGGGTGATTGTTGGATGGCCAGAATATCCAGCGGACGATACGCCTTCTGTACATATGCTTCATCACCTATGCCCTGTACAGTTTGGCCTGTAGAGTCGATCACCTGCAGATAGCTGCCGGTTTCGCGCAGCCGCTGGTCCAGCAGGGGAATCGTTTTACTCCGCACCATCCCCTGCTGCTCGTAGGCATCGAACCAGGCCATAAGCTGCTCAAGTTCAGCGCTATGGTAGCCCATCATGTACAGGAGTGGCTCGTTGAAAGCAAAATTCAGCTGAGTGTATACGGCATACGTCCCAAGCATCCGTGTTCCCTGAATATCGAGCAGCTCAGCGATGGAGTAGGAGGCCGGCAGCGTATGATGGGGGGCTGTATTGACGGCGTAGATCACCTTCCCTTCGGAACTGACAACCTGCAGCCACATTCCTTTTTCCTCGATGAATTTGTCCCACTTGGAAGAGATCTGAATTGACCCGTCCTTGGAATACGCTTCTTGACTGATCAGCTGCAGGGCGCCAACCGGGAAGTTCCGGCGCAATTCATTATTCTTCATGTTCTGGAAGTACAGAATGCAGGCAACCAGCGTGATGGCCACAATCACCAGGGCATAGAAGATCAATTGATACGTGAAGTGGAAAGCCATACGTTGTTGGATTTTCATCGCTCCAGAGACTCCTTCGCCAGCTTGTAACCGAGACCGCGTACGGTAAGCAGCAGCTTCGGATTACCGGGATCGATCTCGATCCGCTCCCGTATGCGCCGGATATGCACCATCACGGTCGAGTCATCGCCCTGTCCGTTGATCCCCCAAACCTTGTCGTAGAGCTGTGTTTTGGAAAATACGACCCCGGGAAACTTACAGAAGTGCAGCAGCAGCTGGAAGACCTGCGCGGGGCAAGGAACTGGCTGTCCCTCCACGATGAGCTCGCCCTCCGCCTCGTTGACGGTGAAGCGGCCGAACCGGTAAACCCCCGAATTGGACCGCTTCACCGGACTGTCTGTGGGAGCTTGCGGCTCCAGGCGGCGTATGCGGGCCTGAACTCTTGCGGCAACCTCCAGGGGATTGAAGGGCTTCGTGATATAATCGTCCCCGCCCATAGCGAAGCCTCGCAGGACATCGAGATCGGAGGCCTTGGCAGTCAAAAACAAAATATGCGGATTCCCGTATTCTCGGAGCTTGGAGCAGAGCTCTAGTCCGCTGCCGTCTGGGAGCATAATGTCGAGCAGAATGATATCAGGCGCTATGCGCACCGCCAAGTCTAGTGCTTCTGCACAGGTGGAAGCAGCGTATAGCTGATGAAACCCCTCCCTGCGAAGCACCATTTGCAGCATCGTGACAATCGAAGGCTCGTCGTCGACGATCATGATTTTAATATCGAATAGATTTGTCATCGTTTTCACCCGTTTCCATAGTAGCATGATCACTTTAACAGAACCTAAACGGCGAGAGCAAAATTAAGCTGTTGTTCATCTATCTGTTTAGGCTCCGTTTCAATGAGGTTGGTAGGATTGGAAATGAGCATCCTATTAGAACATCCAGGAGGGGTGGGTTATGAGCAGATCGTCCCTAGTCGAAGGTTCACGATTCTGAACGCAATGGTTGATAGATTACGCAATCATATGATTAGCAATGAAAGACAGATGAAAACAAGAGTGGAAGGGGAAAGATATAAGATGAAATGGTATTTACAAGGAGTATTCCGCAACAAAGCGGCCATCTCGATTCTCGTGGTGATGGTGCTCGGCCTCGGAATCTTTAGCTATTTTAAGCTTCCTATGGAATTTATGCCGGAGATGGAAAACCCGCAGGTAACGGTCAGCGTGGCCGGCCCGGGGTACGACGCTACCACAATGGAGAGCAGGGTGACGAACCCGCTGGAGCAAGCGTTAGCGGCTATTAAGGGCAAAACCGATACGTTCTCGACTTCGGGAGACGGCTTTTCCCAGATCAACCTAATCTTCGGTTCAAAAACGAACATGAAGCAAGCAAAAACGGATGTCGAGCGGGCGGTGAACGCGGTGCAACTACCGGAGCGGATGTCGCCTCCGTACGTCGTTCAGTTCAATACGTCGATGATTCCGATCTCGTTCGTCTCGCTCACGTTCGCCGATGGGACGAGCGAAGCGCAGAAGGAGAAGCTGGAACAGCAGGTGATCGATGCCTTCCGTTCGATCGACGGAGCTGGCGAGGTTCAGCTGTCCGGCAAGTCGCTACCCGGCGTCGGCGTGTTTCCGGACACGGAGAAGCTGGCGGCCAAAGGACTCCCGATTCAGGCTCTTTACGGTGTGCTGCATGGCCGCATCACCTCGTCTTCCGTCGGCCAGACGTCGCTGGACGGGCAGGTCGTCAACTTGAACGTGGCGTCCTCCCTCGAGGACATAGAGACGCTGAAGAAGCTGCCGATCGCAGGCGGAATTGCTCTGGGCGATGTTGCCGACGTCAGGCTGCTTGACGACAAGGAAAGCATCAGCCGGCTCAACGGCAAGGACGCACTGATGATCGTCATATCCAAAGCGGCCAGCGCCAATGCGGTAAACGTTGGCAAAGGCGTGGAGAAGACGATCAAGGAAATCAACGAGGAAAACAAGGGCGCTGAGCTGAACCTGATGATGAGCACGTCCGAGCAGGTCGTCCATTCCGTCAATAGCATGATGCAGGAAGTGCTCATGGGCGCCTTGTTCGCCACGATCGTCATCCTCCTGTTCATGCGCAACATCCGGGCAACGCTCGTCACGATCGTGTCGATCCCGCTGTCGCTGGCATTGACGCTGTACCTGCTCGATCTGTCGAACATCACCCTCAACATTTTGACGTTGGGTGGCGTCGCCGTCGCGGTCGGACGGCTCGTGGACGACAGCATCGTCGTCATCGAGAACATTTTCCGCCGATTACAGAAGGAGTCGTTCTCAGCCTCGGTCGTCATCGATGCCACCAAGGAAGTATCGGGGGCGATCACCGCTTCGACGCTGACGACGGTCGCCGTTTTCCTGCCGATGGGGCTCTTGCAAGGCTCTCTGCAGTCGTTCCTGCTGCCGTTCGCCTTGACCGTCGCCTACTCGCTGCTGTCGTCACTGATCGTCGCGCTGACCGTCATTCCGCTTATGAGCGCCGGAGTGCTTCGCAACTTGTCGATCAAGGAGCACAAGCCGTCCAAGCGGTTTACTGGGTTCCTGCATTGGAATTTGCGGCACAAGTGGGTTCCGATCTTAATCGCGTTCGTGCTGCTGATCGGCTCGGTGGGCGTCTACTTCAACTTGCCGAAGGGCGCGATCGATTCTTCCGACGCCACTAACCTGAACGTGACGCTCGAATACAAGTTGGATACCCCGACGGACCAAGTGTTCGAAAACGGGAAAAAGCTCGAGGCGTTCCTGATGAAGCAGGAAGGACAGGAATGGGTCGGCATGAGCATGGGTAACAGCGCCGACGCCGCCAAGTACGGAAGCTTCCAATCGCCGACGCTCGTGACGTACATGTTTCAGATGAAGAAAGGCGCGAACGCCGATAAGATCATCGAGGACATTAAGGCGGAGCGCTCGAACTATCCGGGAGCGGAGCTGAACGCAAGCGCCGGTTCGCTGTTCGGAGGCGGAGGCGGCACGAACGTGTTCGTTGACGTATCCGGAGACGATCCCGCCCTGCTGGTGAAGACGGCTGAAGAGATCGTCGCCAAGATCAAGCCGATCCAGGACGTGCTCAAGGTCGAAACGAACCAGGAAGAGAAGAAGACGGTGTACACGCTGCAAGTGAACCCGACCGAAGCCAAAGCCGGAGACATCGCCTCCCAGCTTCAGGGCATGCTCAATCCGGTGCCGATCGGCACGGTACAGTCCGAAGGCAGTGTGCTGAACGTCTCCGTTCAGCCAGTACTCGCACCGAAGTCCGAGCGAGACCTGAACGGCCTGACCGTTCTGACCGAAGCCGGTCCGAAGCCGGTATCCAGCGTAGCTAAGTGGGTCAAGGAAGAAAAGCCAACGAAGTTCTACCATAAGGGCGGGAAGAGCTACATTCGCGTAACGGCGACGGTCGAGCCGAGCCAGTTGTCCGTTGTCGGCGGCGAAATATCGCTAGCGATGAAAGACGTGAAGCCGCCGAAAGACGTCAAAATTTACGTGGGCGGCGCTTCCGCCGACCAGTCTGCCGACTTCTCCAGCATGTTCATCATGATGCTCGTCTCCATCGGCATCGTGTACCTGATTCTGGTCGTCACGTTCAAGACGTTACGGGCGCCGATCGCCATTCTCTCTTCGATCTTGTTCGTACCGATCGGAGCGGTGCTCGGCCTGATCGTCACCGGAGTGACGCCGGGTTTCACTGCCATCTTTGGAGTCGTCATGCTCATCGGAATCGTCGTCACGAACGCGATCGTGCTGATCGCCCGCGTGAAGCAGAACGAAGAGACAATGACGATTCGCGAAGCGATTCTGGAGGCGGCGGGAACGCGTATGCGTCCGATTCTGATGACGGCGATCGCCACCGTCGGCGCCATGCTGCCGCTCGTGTTCGGTTCGTCGGAAAGCGGCAGCATCGTCTCGGAGAGTCTCGCAATCGTCGTTATCGGCGGTCTCATCGTCGCCACGCTGCTCACGCTCGTTATCGTGCCTTGCATCTACGAGCTTCTGTTCTTCCGCAAGTCCCGTCGCCAGCGCGCGGCGGTCCGGCAAGCGACATAACAAATCTATGTTTTAGGAGGAAGACACTTGATTATTACAACTACCGCAATCGTTGAAGGTTCCCCGGTCAGGCAGTATATCGGCGTTGCAACCGGTGAAGTCATCATGGCTACTAATGTAGGAAGAGACCTCCTTGCTTCATTTAGAGATCTTGTAGGTGGACGTTCGAAAGCTTATGAAACCAAGCTAAGGGAAGCAAGAGAGGCAGCCTTTAAAGAAATGACACAGGATGCTTCGCAGATGGGAGCCAATGCCGTTATCGGTGTAGACATCAATTACGAAGTTGTCCGTCAGGGTATGCTGATGGTCGCTGTCAGCGGGACGGCAGTCATTATCTAAGCTGCCTCCAAAGGGTCTTGTCACTTTATCATTTCACGACACCGATGACTTCTACTCGACATTTAAAGTCAAAAAGGGCGATGTTATGTACATCGCCCCAGAGGACAGAATTACTCTTTTGTAAAATAATAGATTAATACAGCAAAAAAGCTGCTGGGTCATTAACCTGGCAGCTTTTTTTTGTTTGGTTTTTGATCATTCAGCCAAGAATAAGTCGCCGAACGCGTTAATATCCTTGCCCGCGCCTATTCCGCTATTGAACTCCAACCATCCTTTGCGTTCATCCCCGTCATTATCGTTGACCAGCAAAGAAAATTTAATTTTCAATCCTTGTTTCACGAGTGCGGTTTTTTCGGTTAGTTCGCTCCAAGGGATGGCCATTTCATAGATCGTTTTGTGATCTTTTCGGCTAATCGCCTGATCCACTTTAACAGACCCATCAGCACTAAAGCCCATAGGGGCAGTCCAACGCCACTGAGAAAGGCGATTGTTATCATCCAACGCTACGCCCAATTCATGATACTCGGATGGAGCGGTTCCATCGGAATTCGTTATCGCTACCGCTATTTGCACGCTATCCCCTCGCCAAATCTCGCTACCACTCTCTTTTTGGGCATGGACATCGTCCGTCGCTTCCACAGCGATGTACAAGTTGTTCTCGTCCCACGATAAATAGCCGTTTGCGCTAGCGTCTTCTTTCCCTTTCCATCCCGCCATCTTTACATCGCTCACATCGAAGCGTACTTGATCTTTCCATTCCGCCAAGTTCCCGTCGATCTGGATCGGTTTTTGGTGCTTATGAACGAGCAGCGTATTGGACATGTCCTCCGTCGTCTGCAACAGGGTGCCCGAAGCGTTAAAGCCTTTCAGAGTCCTTTTCCCTCTAGCCAGCTCCGGGATCGTGAACGTTGCGCTTTTCCCGGGTTCTAGCTGATCCACTTGGGCAGAGAACGTTCCTTTCGACGCTTGTGCCGTTTCGTAAGCGACTTGAAGAGAGCCGCTAAAATAGCTTGGAGATCGGTTCGTTATTTGCAAATGCGTTTTGATTTTTTGGTCTACCGGATCCAGATATGTCGCGAAACTCTCGCTCAAAGGAGCGATGACGTTTACGTTAATGGCAAAGCCAGGTCCCCCCTCAACACTCTGACCCGGAGTAACGACAAGCGAATAATTCCCTTGATCCAAGCCTGTGGGAACTTGTACGCGAAACGACTGATCGCCTTCATTGCTGCCCAGCGACCAGCCTTCCGGCAAAGTAACGATGAACTGATTATCCGCAACATCGCGGATATATCCTGGCGGTATTGTAAGGTCGAATGGATCTCCGGAAACGGCCACAATTCCCGCGTCCTCAGGCAACTGGCCGATGGGAGGACGACTTCTCACATTCCACAAAAAGTGCGATACTCGTTCGACGATCTCGTCTTTATATTTCGCGTTTTTGTAGTCATGACCGGCGCCTTCCATCGTGAACAGATTATGATAAATTCCATTTCTCGCTAATGAATCACTCAATTCCAAGCTCTGTTGATAAGGGATTAACGTGTCTATCGTTCCGTGCACGATCAAGACGGGAGGCAAATGGGGTTGAACGTTATCGTCTAGCGATCCGCCGTATAAGTCCACGATACCGAAAATCGACTTCACGATAGAAGGATCGCTCTTCAAATAGGCATTGGCAAAATTAATCGAGAGATGGCCTCCGGCAGAATCCCCGCCGATTGCTAAATGACCCGCGTCCAGACCATACGTTGCCGCATTGTTGTTGATCCATCCGATTACGTCGCGTATATCCTCGTAATCGTCAGAGAGCGTTTGCGTAATGTTGGATAACGGATCTTTTTTGAGTCGATAATTCATCGATAGGACGACATATCCCCGCTTCGCCAGCTCCGTGGAAATAGTTGCGCCATCGGCTTTGCTCCCTTCCTTGTACCCTCCTCCATGAATGAAGATGAATATAGGCCTCATCTTATTGTTGTCGTTCGTAGGCGTATACAAATCCAATTTCAAGGCTTCTTCGGTATCCGTTTCATTCTTCTTGCTCGCATAAACAATATCTCTTTGTACCGCAACGTCGTACAAGGGATCCAAGTAACTGATCTTGCTTCGTTCATGGTTAACGGTTGTATGGATCGGTCGCGCGTTACTCCCTATCGTATCGTAGGATAGGGCTTTCGGCTCTGAATCTTCGAGAAGGGTTTTGCTCCCCTGACGATGATTCAACAGCCAGATACCAAGAACAATCAATAATATCGGAAGCATATAAAAAATTTTCTTTTTCATTAGGCCAACCTCCTTATTGCCATGTGGATTCATTCTTAATGGGATGTGTAATAAAATGACAAATTTAATTCATTTTAGAATGAATAAGTACTCTCAACAACGAAGTATTCTTGGTTTATTAAGAGCAATATTACGCATCGATTGTATAACCAATCAGGGCAAGGAGTTTCAGTCTTTCTTGCAGACCGGATCTTATAACACTTGACTTAAACAGTGATAACCATTATCATTATCTCGATATTGATAATCATTATCAATAAAAGAACGTACCAACAAGATCATTACATACTCGGAGGGAAAGACATTGAAAAAATTATTATCGTTATTACTCATTGCCATGATTGCTGTACTGACTGCGTGCTCGTCTAATACAGCCAACAACGGTTCGAACGAAGCAGCTAGTCCAACAGCGAGCAGCAATTCTGCAAGTAACGAAGCAGCCACTGAAACGAATAACGCCGAGGAAGCTAGCGTTGAATACAGTTTGGAAAACGATGGAATCGATGAAACGGCATTCAAAGACGCGTTAAGCCAATTACCAGCGGAAGTGCCGGAGAGAGTCGTGACGACATCCGTACCCTTAACGGAGATGCTGCACTTGCTGGGGATAACTCCTGTTGGAGTGCCAACCTCAACCAACCCGATTCCTGCCGATTTTGATTCCATTCAACGGATCGGTTCGCCGATGCAGCCGGATCTTGAAGTCGTAACGAAGCTAAAACCGGACTTGCTGCTAGGAGCAGAATCTCTCCGGAGCACGTTGGACAAGAGCGTGGAAGGACTGAACTTGAAAACAGCTTATTTAAAAACTGAATCTTTCGATGATCTGAAGCTCAGTTTTAAGGTGCTCGGAACTTATTTTAACAAAGTAGATGAGATGAACGCGGTACTGACAACGATCTTGAATAAAGAAAACGACTTGATCACGTTAACCAAAGGAAAAGAAACCCCGAAAGTCATGCTTATGATCGGAACGTCGGATTCCTTCATGGTAATGAGCGATCGTTCTTACTTGGGTAGCCTGGTGAAGAAGCTTGGCGCTGATAATATCGCCAACTCTGTTCTGAAAGTGACAGATACCTACTCGCCAATCAACATGGAGAACGTCGTTGCCGCAGATCCAGACGTTATACTCGTTCTAGCTTCAGGGGATCATGGCGCGTCAGTAGATAAGTTCGAGATGGAAGTTAAAAGCAATGATACTTGGACCAAGCTTTCCGCGTACAAAAATGACAAAATTCATATTCTTGATTACAGCGTTTTCGGCGTAACTTCGATCAATAACGTGGAAACGGCATTAACTCAAATCGCAAATTACTTCTATGAATAAACAGAGGAGATAGCAGGTGACTAATACATCTCGTAGCTGGACGATCGTAATCATCACGTTCTTGCTTGCAATCGTTGCTGCGATTATCGCCATCGGCTTGGGTAGCGTGTCCATTTCGATACCAGACATCTTGCGAACGATCTTCACTTCATCGTCCGAAGCGGTGAACGATACGATCATCTGGGACATTCGCTTGCCTCGCGTCCTCTTGGCGTTAATAATCGGCGCGAATATCGCGATCTCGGGCGCGCTATTGCAAGGCGTTATGGGTAATCCCTTAGCTGATCCGGGTTTAACTGGCGTAACCAGCGGTGCGGCTGCATGCGTGCTGATTATCATGCTCGCCTTGCCGGAATATACGCAATTCATTCCGGTTGCAGCGTTCGTCGGGGGGCTCGTCGCTTCCTCTATCGTCTATGCGCTGGCATGGAGACGGAACGGAATTTCGCCGATAACGATCATCTTATCGGGCGTGGCCGTGAATGCCTTATGCGGCGGAATCATCGGCTGGTTATCGATCATGTTTAGCGATCGACTTCCCGCGGCGGTTCAGTGGCTTAACGGTAGTCTCGCGGCAAAAGGCAACAATGCCTTGTACATGGTACTCCCATACGCCATCGGGGGTTGGATTCTATCGATTTTCGCTATCCGTAAAGCTAATATTATTCGGCTGGGCGATCAGGTAGCCTCTAATCTCGGAGAGAACGTAAACCGAATCCGTATTCTGTTGAGCTTGTTAGCCGTATTTCTAGCGGCGATATCCGTAGCAGCTATCGGAATGGTCGGATTTGTCGGCCTCGTCGTACCGCATATGGCTAGACTGCTGGTAGGCTCCGATTACAAGTTCATGTTGCCCATGAGCATGGGGCTTGGCGCGCTTGTCCTGTTAATAGCGGATACTGGGGGACGTATCCTGTTCTCGCCTCTGGATATTCCGGCAGGCATTCTAATGGCAGTTATCGGAGCACCGTATTTTTTATACCTGATGAGAAGGCGGACATTCTAATATGTTTACTGTAGATTCCATTTCAATTCGGTATGAGAAGAAGAGCGTAATTCGCGATTTTTCGTTTTCCGTAAAGCAAGGAGAGGTCGTATCCATCATCGGACCGAACGGTTCGGGCAAATCTACGTTACTTAAAGCCGTTTCGCGGCTTATTCCTTATCATGAGGGAACGGTAGAGCTCGAAGGGACGAATTTGAGCGCGATGAGCTCTAAGCAAGTTGCCCGTAAAATGTGTATGCTTAGCCAGAAAAACCAAGCGCCGAACGATATGACCGTCATCGATCTCGTCTCGTATGGCAGGTACCCGCACAAAAAATGGTTTGAGAAGCTCAATCAAGAGGACAATGAGATCGTCAAATGGGCGCTGGATAAGACTCATCTGGCAGAGTATAAAGATCGAACGATTTCTTCTTTGTCCGGCGGCGAAGCGCAGAGAGCATGGATTGCCATGGCACTCGCGCAACGTCCCAAAATATTGTTACTGGATGAGCCTACGACGTATCTTGATATTTCTCACCAATATGAAGTGCTTGAGCTCGTACGTGCGCTGAACAAGGAAATGGGAATGACCATCTTGATGGTGCTTCATGATCTTAATCATGCTTCGTCTTATAGCGATCAAATCGTAGTCGTGCAAGCCGGCGAGAAGGCGATGAGCGGTACGCCTAACGAAGTGATGACGACGGACATGATTCGGCACATTTACCGGATGGACGCAGAGATTCAATATTATTCACCGGACAATAAACCACGCATTCATCTGATCAGTCCCGCGAGATAGAGCGATTATTGACAATCACCAACTTGGAGGTATAACGAATGAAAAAGCCTGTTGATGTAGAGAAGAACAAAGAAAACTACTTACGGTTTATCGAGGATCGCAAAAATGTGATCTTGAGTTTGATCGATGATGAGGGAAAGCCTTTTATTAGTTATGCGCCTTTCGTTAAGAAAGACGGCAAATTCTATATTTATATTAGTAAAATTGCCGATCATTATCGATTTATGGAAAATAACGAATTCGTCGATGCCCTTCTTATCGCCGACGAGTCGGCAACGAATAACAAATTCGCAACGGAAAGAGCGCGTTGGAGTTGTACTTCGAGCAATATCGGCAACGACGGGCACGAGGATATTTTTGAATTGTTCAATGTTATCCATGGAGAAGCCATGATGAAGCTGCTGCGCGGATTGGATTTCTCGCTGTTTGAATTGGTTCCGCTGCATGGGCGATATGTCGTAGGCTTCGGTTTGGCATTCGATCTGGATGTGGAAGCTAACCTATTTAATCATGTTGTGATCGACAAAAAATAATACCAAGGAGCTGACCGGGGATGTCCTTCTCTATCGTGTTACCCATCTGGCAAGCGCTGCAGGAACGATTCCACAAAACCGTGAAAGCATTGCCGGAACAGGACTTGAGCCTGCGATTAGGATCTTCATCCATTGAATCGATGCTTCGCCACAATGCGGAAGTAGAGTTTATTTTCGCGGAATGGTTTTTCGGCAAATCTATTCCGGAAGAAATGAAGAAGTTCGTAAAACGCGGAGAAGACGGTGATGACACATTGCTTACGAAAGATGAGCTGGTTGATCTTCTGGCCGCTTCGAATTCGCATCTCATTGAAGCCATGCGCGAGCTCCCGGAAGAAGCTTGGCATAATCGAGTCGAAACTTCCATGGGAGCATCGACGCCTTTGGAAGCCGTAGGCAGGCTTATGTACCATACGGGAATTCATTCCGGGCAAATATCGCTTATTCAGAAAAATGCCCGAAGCTAATCTATGTAAAATAGAGTTATGGAAAGGAGAGTAGGCGAGTTAGGCCTAGCTCTCTTTTTTGGCATATGTCATGATTAGAATTGCATGGTCTCATAGGACTATATACAGGGTGATAGATTCGTGATATTGTACTGATTGATATTAACGGAAAACGTTTTACGACGTTAAATTCTTTAATTAAAAATATTAAAATTTTTTACATTTTTACAATATAATAGTTTAATAGTTCGTAGTTTTATGCTATTATTTGTCTATATTCATCGCCGACAGCATTGTATAAGGTGATATTCTTGCAAATTATTGCAAGTCGCCTTCCTAAACTCTCCGATTCCGTAATTCACTTCTTAGTAGAGCGGCTTACTCTCCAGAACCACTACAAAATCCACAAATTTCAGCATCTGGTCAACTCAAAAGGGACTCTAATGATAGAGTTTTATAGATTTACATCGATTAGGGGGAAGATGACAAATCGATTTATCCTGTAAAAACGATATATTCCGAACGACGTAGACAATGAGGTGATGCGTTGTCGTTTAAGGAGCTTATTTCTCGAAGCATCTTGAACCGTTCTGCCAAGGATTCACGCCGATATTTGCTTATGGCGGTTATGACAGCGCTTGGCGGTGCTTTGGCTGACATGGCCATAGCTTTGTCGATCATGCGATTGGCAGATGCCGGATTATCCGGGGATGAGAATACCGCCATTCGGATGTCGATTTACATGGCGGCCGCGGTTCTTGTCGGTTTTCTGTTGAAGTTCACGATGAAGGCGGCTGCGACGCGATTCGGTGCGAATACCGCTTATAAGTTGCGCTCGTCGTTGTTCGCTCATATGGCGAAAATAAAGCAATCCGAAGCGGAATCCCGCCACGCGGGTGATTGGATGTCCGTTCTATCCAATGATGCGTTCGCGGTCGAGCAATTTTTTACTTATCATTTATGCAATTTGTTATTTCACCCCATTATGGCGACAGGCACTTTTGTTTTTTTGTTGCTGTTGCAATGGAAGCTTGTTTTGCTTTGCTGCTTAATTATGCCGCTATCGCTCCTAATTTCATGGCAATTAGGCAAGCCGATTATTCGGAAATCGCAGCAATTGCAAGAGATCGAAGGGGCGATCAACTCCCAAATCCAGGATGCCGTGATCGGGCAGGCTTTGATTAAGTCCTACGAAAGGCAGAATTGGCTGAGGGAACGGTTCGAACGTATTTTGAAGACGGGCCTGTTCAAAAGCTTTGATTTGGAACGGCAAAGGTCGTTCATCATACCGTGGCAAATCCTACTGCAAACGCTTCCATTTGCGTTTTGTATTCTTTATGGAGGCTGGCTAGCTATCCATGGCGATATGCGTCCGGCGGCACTGCTTGCTTTCATCTATCTGTTGGGCTATTGCATTCAATCCGCTTCCGCGCTGCCAGAGCTGATAGGACAACTGTTTGTTGCGACAGGTGCGGTTAGGCGGCTGAATCAGATCATGGACTATCAAACGGAAGAAGGTACGGGAACGTCATTGGCCGATACCGAGGATCGGACAAGTCCGAATGAGAGCGAAAGCGTCATTTCATTCAACGAAGTAAATTTTCAATACGCGGGCCGCTCAGTGCTTGCCCTCAACGATATTTCTTATGAAGTCCGGAAAGGCCAATTCGTTGCGATCGTTGGGCCGAGCGGTTCCGGAAAGAGTACGATCATGAAGTTATTAAGCAAGCTATATGAACCGAATAGAGGAGAAATTCGGTTATTTGGAAAGTCGTTAGCCGATTACAATCCGCAGGCAGCTCGCTCCATGATTTCATTCGTGAAGCAACATACGTTCTTGTTCCCGGGCACGATCTTGGACAACATCAGGCATGGCAAACCGCTTGCGACGGATAAGGAAGTGGTCGAAGCGAGCGTAGCCGCAGGGGCAGACTCGTTTATTCAACAGCTTCCCGATAGTTACCTGACGCAGATTGGCGAGAGGGGAGCGGGATTATCCGGTGGGCAGATGCAGAGGATTGCCATTGCGCGCGCGTTGTTGAAGGAAGCTCCGATCGTTGTTTTTGACGAACCGACCTCCGCGCTGGATGGAGAGTCGGAAGCGATTATTCAAGAGACGCTTCGGCAAGTTCGAAGGCAAAAAACCATTATCGTTATCGCTCATCGATTGTCTACGGTTCAAGACGCGGATCTCATCCTGGTGATGGACCAAGGCCGCATAGTCGAGTCGGGAACGCATGAACAATTAATGCGGCATAGCGGGCTATATTCCGGCTTGTATCAAAACTTATTAGAAGGTGTCTCCTAATGGCCGAACGACGTTCGGAGTGGTTGCGCTTTTATTCCATGCTGCAGAAACCGAGGCGACGGTATGTCCAATATGCGATCGGCGAGTCCTTAATTCGATCGATTGTTCCGATTGTCACGGCATTCGCTCTCAAATGGACGATAGATGCGTCAGTGTCGGATGATATGAATATTTTATGGAAAACGTTTTGGGTTTTGTGTGGCTCCACCCTCTTGTTCGCCGCCCTATCGCCCTTGCTCGTCTACAGGGTGAAACGGACGGCCAAGCTACTCAGCGTCGGCATACGCGGCAAACTGATCAACAAAGTCGCATACTTGTCTTTCCCGTTCTTCGAGCGCAATGAAAGCGGCGAGTTGATGTCAAAAATGTCGAACGACGTGTTTCAAATGGAGGAAATGTATACCGAGCATATGCGTAATTTAGTCCATTATGCGATCGTGGGCTTAGCTTCCTTCGCGGCGATGCTTGTCCTGGAATGGCGATTTGCTTTGTCGCTGATCGCGTTAACCGTTGTGATAGGGGCGGTGAACTATCGATTCCTTCGCCCGTTGCGGATGCTTAGCAATACTTTACAGCAACGGAAAGGCGAAGCGAATGCCAGATGCAGCGATTTGTTACACGGTCTTTCCACGATTAAGCTCTATCAACTGGAACCCGTCGTCATCAGTCAATACGATGAACGAAATCGCGAGATTCAGCATTTAACGAGTAGATTCGGACGTCAAACCGCATGGCTGGAAGCTATGAATTATTTGTTGACCTTCATAAGCTTCGGTGGCATTGCTGTTGCGGGAACGTTTCTAGTGCTGAGTGGTTCGATCGAAACGGGTTCGTTAATCGCCCTTATCCAGTTACAGATGAACGTAACGTTCGTCATCATGCTTACGGGAGGATTGTTTGCCCGAATGCAGGTTTCCGTTACGGCATCCGAACGAATCAACGGATTGCTCGAGAGTGAAGAGGAAGCCCATGAGACCGTCGAAAGGAACTTGGATATATCAGAAGGCACGAAAGACTATGCCGTCGAGTTAGACGATGTATTTTTTTCCTATGGCCAAAGATCCGTTCTGCGAGGCATTACGATGTCGGTGCGGTCTGGCGAGACGGCCGTCATCATGGGAGGGAGCGGCAATGGAAAAAGCACGCTATGCAAGCTGTTGCTCGGTTTTTATCGACCAGACAGCGGCAGCATCAGACTGCTTGGCGACGATTTCTCGCAGTGCTCTCTGACGGATTGGAGAAGTAGAATCGCTTATGTTCCGCAAGAGCCATTTCTCTTCTCGGGGACGATCGAGGACAACATTCGGTTTGGCAACCTTGACGCATCGGATGAAGACGTACGGACCGCAGCCGCGGCAGCAGGCGCCCATGACTTCATTCACTCGCTACCGGAAGGTTACGGTACGAATATTACACAAGATGCGTCCAACCTATCGGGAGGCCAGAAACAAAGGATCACCATTGCCAGAGCTTTTCTGAAAGACGCCCCGATCCTGCTTCTGGACGAGCCAAGCTCATCGCTTGACTCCGCGGCGGCGAATGCTGTGGCGGATGTCGTGAATCGATTGAGGGGGGTGAAGACGTGCCTCGTTATCGCTCATGAATCTAAGTCGCGGTATCAAGTGGACGCTGTGTATTGCATCGAAGATGGGAAAGCGCAAAAACAGTAAACGGAAATGAAAGAAGGGAACTTGTGATTAGCGTTATTATGCCGACATTCAATAAAGCTGCTTATTTGAATCTGACTTTAGCCTCGTTCGTACGGCAAACTTCCAAAGATTACGAAATCGTCCTGATCGACGACGGAAGCGTGGATGGCACGCAAGCCATCGCGGACAATTACAAGAACAAACTGAATTTGATCCACTTGAAACAGGCCAACCTAGGGCGATCGGCAGCGAGGAATAAGGGGATTTCCGCTAGCTCGGGAGAGTATCTTCTGTTTAACGATGACGATCGTATCGTTCAAGGCGACTTTATAGAGCGGCATCAAGAGGCTCTCTCAAGAGAAGCAAATACCGTTCATATCGGCGGCAAAGGTCGAGTTCTAACGATCTGGCACCGAAACCAGTTGATCATGCAAGGCAAGGACCGTCGAAAACTAGCGGAGAAGCTAGGCGATCGTTGGCATCGCGTTCGCAGGAAGGCGTATGCGGAGCTTGCGTCGGCAGAGGAAGTGGAGACGAATTTCGAGCCTACCATCGATCGGTTATTTCTGGGCAAAGAGTTCGAATCGAATCATGTGTTAGGAGTTCCAATTGATCGAATCGAAGACTTTCGCCTGAAGTGGATGCTAGGTACAACGGCTAATCTGTCCGTGAGAAAGGATGCTGTAGTCGAAGCGGGGATGTTCGATACGGAGTTCAGAGGCTGGGGAATGGAGGACTCCGAGCTCTGCTACAGGCTGGTGATGAACGGATTGGCGCTGAAAGAATGTTCCGAGGCGTTCAATTACCATCAAATTCATCCGATCGGGCGAAAGTTCTGGATCAATCCGACGATGAGCATTTCACGTATGAACGAGCTAAAAAGAAACATCGAGTATTTTCACGGCAAATTCGGAACGCCCGCCAGTTATATTTTTCGCAGAGCGTTTTACGATAATATCCCGACTTTGCTAGCGAATGAGATATTAATTCAATTCGAAGGCGCATTAGGCGAATCAGATACCGTCGAGGAGTGGGACTCGCTGTATCGCAGGATCATGAGGAGCAGAAGAAACCAGTCGTTAAGAGCGAAGCTTGGTTTTAGATCGAAAGGGTAGCGGAATAAGGAGGATGCTATGATGCGGACGCGACAATCGACACTTGCGGAAGTTCTTCATGACCTTAGGGAATCCGGTAATGGGATTACTTATACGACTAGGCACGAAGAAACTTTCGTTTCATACGGCGAGTTGTACGGCAAAGCGCAGGGGAAATTGTACGTCCTGCAACGTAAAGGCATGCAGCCCAAGGACGAGTTAGTGTTCCAGGTGGAGGATAACGGCGATTTTATCATCCTTTTCTGGGCTTGCCAGCTAGGGGGCATCATTCCCGTACCCCTAGCGGCTGGAAATAACGAGGATCACAAACTTAAGCTGGCCAGAGTGTGGAAAAACCTTCGTAATCCCTATCTGGCCTGTTCGAAGGAAACCCTTAGGCAAATCGAAAAATACTCGGAGCATCCGGAGATCTCATCTTGCCTGGCGTCGATGCAGGGGCAAGCGATCCTCATAGATGACGACGCACAATCGATCGAACTCGGCAGAGGGAATTTGCAACCGATCGGGTCGGAGGATATCGCTTTAATCCAATATTCATCAGGTTCGACTGGCGCTCCCAAGGGAGTCATCTTGACGCATGGGAACATACTTTGCAACATCAACGCCATAATCGATGGCGCAGGGGTAAGTTCGGCCGATCGTTCCCTGAGTTGGATGCCGCTCACGCACGATATGGGATTGATCGGTTGCCATCTGACAGCCCTTACCACCAATATTCATCAATTCATTATGCCGCCGACTTTATTCGTAATGGATCCCGAGCTGTGGTTGCATAAAGCGCATGAGCATCAGATTACGCTGCTGTCCTCGCCCAATTTCGGCTACAAGCATTTCCTGAGCCACTGCAAGAAGGAACGTATCGCCGAATGGAATCTATCGCGTTTGCGGCTCATCTTCAATGGGGCGGAACCGGTATCGGCAACATTATGCGATTTGTTCTTGGATGCGATCGAGCCGGCCGGAGCGAGCAGGAACATCTTGTTCCCCGTCTACGGAATGGCGGAAGCCAGTCTGGCCGTCACCTTTCCTCCAGTGAACGAAGAAGTGATTCCGGTTTACGTGGATAGAAGCTCGCTTTCGGCAGGCGAACCCGTTCTGGAAATCAGCCCCGACGACAAAACATGCGTGACGTTCGTGGACGTTGGCTATCCCGTACAAGATTGCGAGGTCCGTATATGCGATGAGGATGGACGGACATTGCTAGAGCGATATATCGGAAATATCCAGATCAAGGGCAATAACGTCACGAGGGGGTATTACCGTAATCCCGCGGAGACGGACAAGCTCATAACTGATGACGGGTGGCTGAATACCGGAGATTTAGGATTTATGCGCAATGGGCGCCTTGTCGTTACGGGAAGGAAAAAAGACATTATTTTCGTGCGAGGACAAAATTATTACCCGCACGATCTAGAAGGGATAGCTCAGGAACAACTCGGTATCGAGCTTGGGAAAATCGCGATATGCGGAGTGACCAGCGAGAACGCGGGCACGGATGAGATCGCCGCCTTCATCGTGCACCGGGGCAAACCGGACAGCTTCGTCGACATTGTTCTCGATGTTAAGAAGACTTTGAATAAAGCGACCGGCCTATCCATCAAACAGGTTGTACCCGTACGAAGCATTCCCAAAACGACCAGCGGAAAATTGCAACGATACAAGCTGGCAGAAAGCTATGAAAGGGGAGAATTTACGGAAGTCATCGAACGGCTGCACAAGCTTCTGGATGAGCGGATAACGCCCGAGGCAACGGAAACGGCGGACGATTTACTTGAGCGGCGGCTGTCCCGACTATGGGCTGACGGACTTGGACGGGGAAGCGTCGGCATCGATGAGGATTTTTTCGAAATGGGCGGAGATTCGTTAACGGCGGCTTTGTTGCTTAATCGCATTCATAAAGAGTTTCATGTTGAAGTACCTGCTGCCGCCCTATTTGAGTTATCGACAGCGAGGAAACTAGCAAATTACATTCGAGATGCGGAGAAGAGCATTTACGAGCCGATCCCGAAGGCCGAGAAGTGCGAGTATTATCCGGTTTCCTCCTCGCAGTACCGGGTGTACGTGCAAGAACAGTCTCAAGACATCGGGACTAGCTATCATATGCCGGTTCTCATCCATATCGAAGGCGATCTCGACATCGCGAAAGCGGAGCGCGTTTTCCGCCGATTAATAAATCTCCACGAGAGCCTTCGAACTTCCTTTTCCGAAATGGACGGAAACATTGTTCAGCTCGTCCACCGGGAAGAGCAGATCGAGTTTGCCTTGGAAATCTTAAATCTCGAACATGGCGGCGTGCGGGAGGCGATCGATGGATTTATCCGCCCGTTTCGTCTTAGCGAAGCGCCATTATTTCGAGCCGGGCTTATTTCAGAAGGCGATAAAAGGATGGTAGCGGGCAAGCACTATCTTATTCTGGATATGCATCATGCTATATCCGATGGAATCTCGGTCAAACATTTGATCGAACAATTCGCAATGCAATATGAAGGGAAGGACTTGCCGGCCCCTCATCTGCAATATAAAGACTACGTCATGTGGCAGCGGGAGCGGAAGCGATCGGATCGATATGCAAGTGATAGGCTCTATTGGGAGCGGAAATTATCCGGCGAGGTCCCTCTGCTCGAGATGCCGACGAACCGCAAAAGAACTGAAGCTCGAAGCTTCGAAGGCGATTCGATTCCTTTCTCGCTCGACGAGTCGTGCGTAAGGAAGCTGAACGAGCTCGCGCATCGGCATTCGGTTACCGTTAACGTGATCTTATTAACCGCCTACGCGATTGTGTTAAACAAATATACGAGACAGCAGGACCTTGTCGTCGGTTCATTGGTTTCGGGTAGGAATCACGCGGACTTGGAGTCCATTGTCGGCATGTTCGTCAATTATTTGCCGTTGCGGATGTCGATTGATCCTGCAATGACTTTCGTGGAGACGCTTGAACGTTGTGCGCGATCCATAACGGAGGATTATTCACATCAAGATTTTCCCTACGAGGACATGATCGGTTTAGTGTCGGCAAGAACGCCTCAAGGACGAAATCCGTTATTCGATACGATGTTGATCGTGCACAACCAGATGGACATCGGTTCGGAAATAAGGATGGGAGACGGGAAACTGACTTCCGAAGAATGGCGAACGAATACGTCGAAGCTCGATTTCAAGCTGGATGTTTACATGGATGGTAGCGGGCTTACTTGCTGGCTGGAATATAATCGGCATCTCTTCGATCGCGAGACGATGGAGAGATGGTGCGGACACTTCGAGGCTATCGTTCAATCGGTGCTTCATAATCCGCATGTCCAACTGCGCGATATCGACATGCTGACCGAGACGGAGCGTCTTCAAATTGTTCGGTCGTTCAACCGCGAGGTAACAACAACGGAGGATAGCGATGAGAGCGTGCTGCACGAATGGTTCGAGAAAGCCGCGAAACAATGGCCTGATCGCATAGCTGTCTTAAATGGGGATCAACGGATGACGTATCGGGAGCTGAATGGGAAAGCGAACCAGCTAGCTTCGGAACTAAGAAGGAACGGCCTAGGGCCAGACCGGATCGCCGCGGTCGTCGTGGAACGTTCCGCGGAGATGATGATCGGCATTCTGGCCGTTCTGAAAGCAGGCGGAGCGTACTTGCCAATCTCTCCCGACTATCCGCTCGAACGGATACGTTTCATGCTCGAGGATAGCGGCGCCGTCTTATTGCTCACCCAGAAGGCATGGTTGAAACGGTTAGGCGATGCCGAGGAAGAGAAACCAAACGCGACTCGCATAGCTTTCTCCGGCGCCATTCTGGACATCGGAGACGATGAGAGATACCGCGGCGATCGTGATGATGAAGCGACGCACGGAACCGATCCCGTTCATAGCCGCAACTTGGCTTACGTTATCTATACTTCCGGTTCGACGGGCAACCCGAAGGGGGTCATGATTGAACACGGAGCGGCCGTCAACCGAATTCGTTGGATGCAGAAGCAATACCCGATCGGAGAGAACGATGTCATCCTGCAGAAGACGGCCTTTACGTTCGACGTGTCGGTATGGGAACTGCTGTGGTGGTTTTTCGCCGGTGCGGCGGTTAGCTTCTTGTCGCCGGGCGGAGAGAAAGATCCGGACACCATCATTCGAGCGATCGAAGCCCACCGGGTGACGACGCTTCACTTCGTGCCTTCCATGCTGCATTTATTTCTGGAACATCAGGAAAGACGGCAAGAAGCCGATAGGAGCCAAGCTTCTTTGGCGACTTTGAAATACGTATTCGCAAGCGGAGAAGCGTTGCCCCCGCAGCATGTGGAACGCTTTTACGAGCGGTTCGGGTTGTTGCAAGGCGGCCCCATACTCGTTAACTTATATGGTCCCACGGAAGCGGCCATCGACGTATCGTATTACGATTGTCAACCGGAACCATTGGCGGACAGCGTTCCGATCGGCAGACCGATCGATCATATTCAATTGTACGTTCTCGACGAGGCGCGGCAATTGCTTCCGATCGGCGTTCCTGGCGAATTATATATCGCGGGCAAAGGGTTAGCCCGGGGTTATATTCAATTGCAAGAGCTGACTTCCGAGAAATTCGTCGACAATCCTTACGTTCCGGGGACGCGGATGTACCGGACGGGAGATCTCGCGAAATGGCAAGCCGACGGAACGATCGTCTATATGGGCAGGCTCGACCATCAAGTGAAGTTGCGCGGCTATCGGATTGAACTAGGTGAAATCGAAGCGGGATTGCTGCGTCACCCTGCAATTCATGAAGCCGTCGTGACGGTGAAAGAAACGCCTGAAGGCGACAAGTATTTAAGCGCGCACATGGTGAGCGATCAGGTGCTGACGATGTCCATAATTCGCGAGCATCTGGGCCGGTTGCTTCCGGAATATATGATTCCCGCGCGTTATAGCCTCATCGATAAGATGCCGCTCACTTCTAACGGCAAAGTTGACCGCAAAGCGCTGGCAAAGCTTGAAAATGAAGAGCTTACAGCAACGGATTACGCGGCGCCGGACGATGCAACGGAAGAAGATTTGATCGCATTATGGCAGACCGTGCTTCATCGGGAACGAATAGGTGCGACGGACGACTTTTTCGAACTCGGCGGGCATTCGCTTAAGGCGACGGAGCTTCTGAACAAGCTGCATAAGGAGCTCCGGGCTACCTTGTCGTTAAAAGATATTTTTAATAATCCGACGGTACGCCAAATGGCAATCCTATTGCGCGGGAATGAAAAAAGCGACGTTGCCCCGATACCGCCAGCGGAGGAAAGAGAGTATTACGAGCTTTCTCCGGCGCAGAGCAGGTTGTACGTCTTGCAGCAATTCGAACAGATTGGCACCGCCTATCACTTGCCCGCGATTTTCACATACGAGGGTACCGTCGATCAAGATCGGTTCGAGAAGGCGTTGAGTTCGGTCGTTCGGCGTCATGAAAGCTTACGTACCTCATTCGCTATGGTCGATGGGGCGCCCGTGCAGAAAGTCCATTCTTCCTCGACCGTTTCAATCGAATGGAAGGAGGGTTCTCAGGCGACGTTACCGGAGTTGATCCGGGATTTCATTCGCGCGTTCGATTTGGCCGAGCCTCCGCTATTGCGGGCTTCGATAGTGCAATTGCGTCCGAATGAGCAGCTTATTATGTTCGATATGCATCATCTTGTGTCCGACGGTGTCTCGATGGGCGTTCTCGTGGAAGATTTCGTCGGGTTCTATGAAGGAAGAGACCCGGAGAAGCCAGTCGTTCCTTATAAGGATTTCGCCGGTTGGCAGCGGGAAGCATTGGCTAACGGGACTTGGAAAGAGCAAGAACGATACTGGATCGGACAATTTGCCGATGGGGTGCCCACCCTTAACATGCTCACCGATTACAATCGGCCTTCCATGAGATCGTTCGAAGGAGACAAGCTTTCGTTTCGACTGACGAAGGAAGAAACGCTTGCTTTGCGGAAGCTCGCCGGGGATCTTCGAATCACGTTGTATATGGCCATGTTGGCGGTCTTCAACGTTTTCCTGTCCCGTTATTCCGGTCAGGACGATATCGTGGTCGGAACGCCGGTATCGGGTAGGTCTCACGCTGATCTCCATAACGCGGTAGGTATGTTCGTCAATACGCTGCCCATGAGAAATTACCCGACTGGGCATAAAACGTTCAAATCGTTCGCGGAGGAATTACGGGAAAATACGCTGGGTGCGTTCAGCAATCAAGATTATCCGTTCGAAGAGCTGGTCGGAAAATTGCAATTGACGCGTAGCCTAAGCCGAAATCCGCTGTTCGACGCTATGTTCGTCATGCAGAACATGACGATACCGGAGATGACGCTCGATCAACTTCCGCTGAAGCGTTGCGAGTCTCCGCACGTCTCCGCTAAGTTCGACTTCACGCTGGAAGTTGTCGAGACGGAAGAAGCGGAAATCGAATGCCATTTCGAATATTGCACGAAGCTATTCCGGGAAGAGACGGTCGGGACGTGGATTCGGCATTATCGCAATATTCTGAAAGAAGTGACGGCCAACCCTGAGATCGCGATCGGTAATATCGATATGCTTTCCTCGGACGAAATCAGCCAGTTGTTATCCGTTCCTGATGATGAAGTACGTTATCCGCGCGAGAAAACGATCCACGGGCTGTTCGAAGACCAAGCGGAACGAACGCCTGAAGGTGAAGCCGTCGTCTGCGGCAACGAGCGCATCACCTATCGTGAGCTGAACGAAAGGGCGAATCGACTAGCTGCAGGGTTGCGGAGCAAAGGGGTCGTACCCGATCAGCGGGTCGGTCTCATGTTGGATCGCTCCGTCGACATGATCGTAGGTATCTTGGCCATTCTGAAGTCCGGTGGCGCTTATGTTCCGATCGATCCTGATTACCCGGCGGAACGGGCGGCGTATATGATTGCCGATAGCGAAGCCTCGATCGTCGTAACGGAATCGAAGTACGAGGCCGGTCTGCGGTTAATCGCGCCGGAAGTCGTCGATATCGCTCAGCTTTCCTCTTGGTCATGCGATTTCGCGCCAAGTAAGAGCGCGCCCGGCAATCTGGCTTATATTATCTACACATCCGGCACGACCGGAAAACCCAAAGGGGTCATGATCGAGCATCGCAACGTAGTTAGTCTAATGGTTCATGACCCATCGTTATTCGACTTCAATGCAAACGATGCATGGACGATGTTCCATTCGTATTGCTTCGATTTTTCCGTGTGGGAGATGTACGGTGCCTTGTTATACGGAGGAAAGCTGGTCGTGCTGGAGAAGCAGGTCGCGCAAGATCCGGAGCGATTGCTGGATGTGTTGATCGGGGAGAAGGTGACGGTATTCAATCAGACGCCTTCGTCATTCTATCATTTCATTCGCTATGAGTCGGCGAGGCAGAGACCGGAGCTTCAGTTCCGGTACGTGATCTTCGGCGGCGAGGCATTGAAGCCGTCGATGCTCGGTTCTTGGAAACAACGATACCCCGATACCAAGCTGGTGAACATGTACGGGATTACGGAAACGACGGTTCATGTCACTTACAAAGAAATGACGGACATAGAGATCTCATCGAACGTCAGCCGGATCGGTCAGCCGATTCCGACGCTAAACGCCTATATTCTGGACGGCAACTTAAAGCTTGTGCCGTTAGGCGCTGCCGGGGAGCTTTACGTTGGCGGCAAGGGCGTCGCGCGAGGATACTTGAACCGCCCCGAGTTAACGGAACAGAAGTTCATCGCCAATCCCTATCGCCCGGGAGAGACTTTATATCGTTCAGGCGATCTGGTCCGCATGTCTGCGGACGGCGAATTGGAGTACATGGGCCGGATAGATCACCAGGTGAAAGTTCGGGGATTCCGAATCGAGCTGGGGGAAATCGAGCACGGATTACAGCAGCATCCGCATATTCGCGAAGCCGTCGTGCTGGCGAAAGAAGACGCGGATGGCGAAAAGGCGTTATGGGGTTACGTAGCCGTGAACGAAGAGCTGCCGATAGCCGAACTACGCAAGCATCTATCCGCAACGCTGCCGGATTATATGATTCCGTCGTTCTACGTGCAGATGGATACATTACCATTAACGGCGAATGGGAAAATCGATAGAAACGCTCTTATGCGGTTTGAGGCGGATCGAAGGACGAACTCTTCCAACGCGGCTCCTCGGAATGAGCTTGAGAGAAAAATAAGCGAGATTTGGCAAGATGTGCTCGCATTGGACAGCGTCGGCGCGCACGACAATTTCTTCGACGTCGGCGGGCATTCGCTGCTTCTGCTTCGGTTGCATTCGCGTTTGGAACAGCATTATCCCGGAATTGTAAAGGTAACGGATTTGTTTACCTATCCGACGATTCACGTGTTAGCCGCGTTCATCGAAGCCGAGACGGCATCCGCATCGGCGATAAGAACGATGCGCTTCGCTGAGCTGCCCGATTCGTTCTTCGCTAACCGGCAGGGAAAGTCGCAGCGGACATCGCTTACGTTCCAACTGGACTCGCGAACGACGACCGACGCGAAGCGCATGGCGGAGGAAGCGCGGGGCGACCTGGAGTCGGTATTGGCGGGGGCTTATCTCTATCTGTTCGCGCAATTGACGAAGAAAGCCGAGCAGACCATCTACGTAATGGCTCGTAATCAGACTGTACATGCGGTGGATATCGATTTAAGCGGGCAGCAGGACGCTTTCGCGCTTGTCTGTTCGGTTCAACAGCAACTTGTAACGCGTGCCGGAAACGAGGACGAATCGGTTATTAAATCATTGAACGCCATACCTTCTTCTCCAGAGAGCGGCATCTATCCGTTGTTCTATAAGTACGGTCGAAGCGTAGCAAACGCGGCTTCCGACGAAGCGTTCGACATTGTCTTATCTTTCTACGAAGAGAACGATCGGATTACGCTGCTATGCAGTTACGACGAGAGGAAGCTTCGTAAGGAGAAGATGAAAGAACTGTGCCAAGGCTACGTGAAAATGGTCGGTTGGTTGACCAAACCATTCGCGGGCAGTCGGCAAACGGCTGCTGGAAGGGAAGGAGCGACGGATGAATAAAACGGCATTTCTCTATCCGGGAACAGGATCGCAATATACCGGAATGTTCAAGAACCTGTACGAGAGTTATGCGGTCGTCAGACATACGTTCGAGGAAGCGGGGGAGTCGATTGGGCTCGATCTGGCGCGAACGTGCTTCGAAGACGGCTTTCCTGAAGAGGGAAGCATCGCGATTACGCAGGTCGCCATCCTCGCTTGCAGCGTTGCGGGACATCGTGTCTTAGCGCAAGAGGTCGGCTTGAAGCCTTACGTTGCGGCCGGGCATAGCTTGGGAGAGTGGTCCGCGCTAACGTGCGCGGGTGCGCTCGCGCTGCCCGATGCCGTCAAGGCGGTATTAAGGCGGGGAACATGGATGGAGGAAGCCGTTCCGGATGGAGGCGGACTCATCGTCGCTGTGAACCATTTGCCCCTGCAACTGGTAAAGGAATACTGCGTTCCCGACCCTGATAGGAAACAAATCGTCGAAATCGCATGTCGCAACGCTCCGGATCAGGCAGTCATCGCAGGCCACCGCGAAGCCGTCGAACGGATCGCGCTCGCTCTCGAATCGTTGGGCGGCAAAGTCGTCCGATTACGTGCGAAAGTTCCCTTCCATACTTCGCTTATGCGGCCTGCCGCCGAGAAACTATCAAACGAGCTTGCCAACGTATCGTTCGGCAAGCTCGAATGGCCGGTCATTTCCAACGTTACCGCCGCTCCGCACGAGCACGATCCGGCTTCGTTAAGGCTGAAATTGGCGGAACAACTGACGACGGCAGTCCGATGGGAGGAAACCGTTCGGCTTATGCAACGATCTGGAGTTCACTATGCCATCGAGATCGGTCCGCACAAAGTGTTGAAGCAGCTTAACCGCAAGACGGCCAGAAATATTCGTTCCTATGCGCTGGACGTACCTGAGGATTGGCCTTCGATGTTCGAGCTGCGCCGGTTGAAGCCTGCATTTATCGACCAGTGCCTGACCATCGCCGTCACGACCCGGAATCGCAATGACGATGCCGAGCAATACCGTAAGGGGGCGATTGAGCCCTACAAACGATTGTTACAAATCCGGGAGCAATCGGCTGCGGAGGGAAGCGAGCCGTCGTATTCGCGAAAGAAAGAAGGCTTCGAACTGTTATCGGGAATATTGGCGTGCAAACGAGTCGCGGAAGATGAGCTTAACGACCGACTGGCCGACCTGGTTTACCAACTGAACGGAGGGGGATGACGTTAATGAAAAAGATAGCGTTCATGCTGGGAGAAGTATTGCTTCTGCTAGGCTTGTTCATGGCTGTGGCGTTCGTGCACAACACGATGATCGTACCGGATTCCGGAGCTTACGGCAATTACTTGATGGATAATCTGCCTATATGGATTTCGATTATGTTCGCGATTACGGCTGCAATCATTCTGATCGTCTTTCAAATCAAGAAAAGATTAGTAGGAGAACGTTACATCAGCGTATGGAAAATGAGCAAGTTCGCTAAAGTGAGCCGATTGGATGCCGCGATGCTAACGTTGATTGGGATTTTCGCGGCGCTTCTGTTCATGAGCGTCATCCGAATTTCTACGATTGCCGACGCTTTCCCCGATTTTGACGATTATTTGAACTTGTTTATGAAGTCCGATAGCTTTGTCATGGTCATCGTAGGCGTGTGCATCGTCGGACCGCTCTTCGAGGAAGTGTTTTTCCGCGGCGTGCTCTTTAATCTGATGCGCAAGGCTGTTCCGTTAGGAGTGGCTTTACTGCTGCAGGCGATCATCTACGGATACGCCCAACCTAACCCGAGCATCCAAGTTACCGCGTTTTTTCTCGCCCTAATGTACGGGGTTTTGTACACGAAGCTGCAATCGGTCTGGGCGACGATATGGACGGCGTTCGTCATCAATACGATGTTGTTCTGCTCGCAGAAGTTCGGCTTGCTGGAGCTGTTCTCGACTTTCACCGATTCCGTACTGTTCCTCATGGCAGTCTTATGCCTGTTCGTCACGATCGCTTTGGTCGTATCCGTCTGGAAAGGCCGCGATAAGGTCGGTCACCTCAAGATGGTCGGCGGACTGGTTCTATGGCCTCTTATCTTCGTCGTAACCTACTTTCCCTTCTTGAATTTTTGGAACAACCGTATTATGTCGATTTCTTCGATATCCGGCTGGCTCGGCAACAATAACGTAATCGGATTCGTCATTTTCGACTTGGCGACTTTCGCCATCTTTTTCTTCGCGATGAAAGCGATCCATAAGAAAAACTTGATCGTCGTCAGCAATTTCTCGCGAATCGACCGTAAAGTCATGATCATGATTTCGATACTGGGCGTCGGCATGGGCGTATGGGTGCAAGCCTTTTTCAAAATCCCTTATTTTCATGACACCTTCCCGCAATTCGAGCAGCTCTTCGAATATTTGACCACGGCTTCTATTCCGGTCTTTATATTGTTTCTATTCATTCATTCCGCCTACAAGGAAATATTTTTCCGTGCTTTGGTGTATAACGTTTTAAGATCCGTCCAGCCTATCGCCGCCTCGATTCTCGTAACGGGGATTATTTACGGAGGCTTGTTTTTCTTGTGGGATATTCCTATGACGATCTATGCCCTCGCGGGAGCTTTAATCTTCGGCCTTATGTTCGAATGGTTCAGGACGATCTGGGCGCCAATCGTGAACGAGCTCTTCTTGTTCGGTACTTATTTCGTGATGAGAAAGCTCGACATGCCCTACAGCTCCGGAATGGTCTGGCTGCTCGCGATCAGCTCGGTGTTGGTTATCGTCATGATGGTCGTTCTTTATCGGATGAGGGAGAGTGCCCCAGCCGATTCATCCACGCTTAAACAGGGCGGACATGCACCTGCGCCGATCAGCCTCGATCCTGCCAAGCGGAAGGCAATAGCGAAGTAGCCAACCTTGAGGTTTTGCGCGCATCGCTCACTTTCGGACTTCGAGTAAGGAGGAAAAATATGCTCGATTTCAACCTATTGGACGACAATGAAAATGAACAACCATTCGAAATCGAAGAAGAGTCGATGCAGGAAATCGCCATCATCGGCTTGGCGGCACAGCTTCCGATGGTAGACGATATCGAACAGTTCTGGCAATACATTTGCAACGGAGTGGACTTCATCACGGAATTTCCGGAAGGAAGACGCACGGACGTAGATCCGTTCGCGCGGAGCAAACCCCGGAACGGCGATCAGCCGTTGTCCTATTTCGAAGGCGCCTACCTGGATCGGATCGATGAATTCGACTATAGCTTCTTCCGGTTATCGCCCAAAGAAGCAAGCCTGATGACGCCGAACCAGCGATTGTTCCTGCAGACGGCCTGGAAATCGATCGAGGACGCGGGATACTGCAGGCGAACGCTGGCCGGATCGCGAACGGGGGTGTACGTAGGGTTCAATTCGGATAGCTTGTACGATTACAAGCGAATGATCTCCGATACGGATCCCGAACTTCTGTCGATGGGCGTGCCCGGAAACATCTCATCGATCATTACGGGGAGAATTTCTTATTTGCTGGACTTGAACGGTCCCAGCTTATGCGTGGATACGGCTTGCTCGTCCTCGTTGGTGGCGATTCACTTGGCGTGCCAGGCGATCCGCAACCGGGAATGCGAGATGGCGATCGCGGGCAGCGTGAAAATTAATCTGCTTCCGCTCGCGAACGAAGTGAAGATCGGTATCGAGTCTTCCAGCGGGCGCGCCCGCACGTTCGACGACGGCGCGGACGGGACAGGAGCGGGGGAAGGCGTCATTGCTTTCGTGCTCAAGCCGCTCGGCAAAGCGCTGCGGGACGGCGACGCGATCCATGCCACTATCAAAGGGAGCGCGGTTAACCAAGACGGGAGCTCGGTCGGGCTAACGGCGCCGAACGTGGCGGCGCAGGAGGACGTTCTTGTTCGGGCATGGGACAACGCGGGCATTCATCCGGAAACGATCTCCTATATGGAAGCGCACGGAACGGGTACTAAGCTGGGAGATCCGATCGAGATCGCGGGAATGGACAGAGCGTTCCGCAAGTATACGGATCGCAAGCAGTTCGTAGCAGTCGGTTCGGTCAAGTCGAACGTCGGACATCTGGATCATGCGGCAGGGGCCATGGGGATGCTCAAGGCTATCTTTGCCATGAAGCGGAAGCAAATTCCCCCGTTGTTGCATTTCGTAAGGCCGAATAGAAGCATTGATTTCATCGATTCTCCGGTTTACGTGAACGATCGCCTGTCGGATTGGACGGCGAATGAGTCCCCTCGCCGATGCGGCGTTAGCGCGTTCGGGATCAGCGGAACCAATTGCCATCTCGTGCTGGAGGAAGCGCCGAATGACGATCGCGAGAAGGGCGGCCTGCTATCCGCAGGGCCGGAAGGAAACCGTCGCGATCATATGCTGACGTTATCCGCCAAGAGCGATAGCGCGTTGCGCGAGTTAGCCTCCCTGTATCGGACGTTCGATTGGGGCGAGGCTAGCGCGGAACGGATTTGCTATACCGCGCATACGGGGAGAGACCATCATGAACATCGCTTGGCCATCGTGTTCCGGGATCGGCAAGAGCTGCGGGACAAGCTCGATCGTCTGATTGCCGGTGAATTCGCCACGGCAGAGCTGCAAGGCATTTATTATGGATCGCGAAAGCCCGCGGCATTAAGCGTGGACGGTCTTATCTATGCAACGGATGACCAAACCTGGGATGAGCTCGCGAAACGTTACGCGATGGGCGCGGATATCGATTGGGAACGTCTGTATGCGGACCAATCATACGCGCGCGTTCATATTCCGACCTATCCTTTCGAGAGAAACCGCTGTTGGTTGGAGATAGAAGGGATTACGCTATCGACGGCGATTGTTCATTCTAGCGAAAACCGCCAACCCGCCGTCTATGAGGTGGAATTGACGGGGCGCGATCAAGATGCGTATTCGTCCGCGGAGCAGGAGATTGCCCGGATTTGGGGCGAGGTGCTCGGCTTTCGGCAAATCCATTATGAGAACAATTTCTTCGAGTTGGGCGGAGACTCCATTCTAGCGTTGAAAATCGCGAATCGGATTCGCGCGCATTGGGCGGCGGACGTGAGCGTAGCCGATTTGTTCACCTATGCCTCCCTGAACGAACTCGCGGCATTCGTGGAACGCCGATCCGGCGATGGACTTCGCCGAACCGAAGCCTATCTTCCCTTGCCGCCTGCGAACCTGAGCGATTATTATCCGCTTACTTCTTCGCAGTTGCGCGTATTCGCGCAGGAGCAATTCGGATCGGTAGGTACGGCGAATAATACGCCTTTTTGCGTTTTGGTGGAAGGCGAGCTAGATTCCGACCGCGTGAACGAGGCGTTCACCAGGCTTGTGGACAGACATGAATCTCTAAGAACCGCATTCGAATTTGTCGACGGGGAAACGAGACAGCGGGTCGTCGCTCGAACGGATTTCGAAATCGAGCTCCATAACGGTACGCCGGAACGATTGGACGACATCATCGATGCGTTCATTCGGCCTTTCGACCTTTCGTGCCCGCCGTTGCTGAGGGTAGGTTTGGTGACGCTTCAGGAGAATCGTTATTTGCTTATGATCGATCTTCACCATATTATGTCGGACGGCATGTCCACAGGCATCTTAATGAAAGAGTTTTGCGATCTGTACAACGGAATTCCGCTGGCTGAGCTTAAAGTTCAATATAAGGACTACGCCGTCTGGCAGCAACGTTCGATTGACGACGGCGAGCTTCGGGATCGCAAAGCCTACTGGACGGATCAATTGTCGGGCGATCTTCCCGTGCTGGAGCTTCCGTATGATTTTCCAAGACCCGATAACAAACTGCCGGGCGGAAGCCGCGTAAGAGTGCCGATGGAAGCTTCATTGAAACGACAGTTGGAGCAGCTTGCAATCGAGCGCAGGTTAACGATGAACTCCCTGCTTTTCGCGCTGTACGCACTGCTATTACATGGATATTCCAATCAAGATAGCCTCATCGTCGGTACGCTGGTAGCGGGAAGAAACCATCCGGATCTTGAACGCGTATTCGGTATGTTCATTAATTTTTTGCCCGTTCACGTCCGGTTCGCCGCGAAGACGACTTTCGCAGACTATTTGACGGGAATTAACGAGACGATAGGCAAAGCATATGCGAACGACTATCCGTTCGATTTGATGTTATCGGATTTGGCGCTGAAGAAGGACCGCTCCCGGAACCCTCTATACGATACGATGTTCGTCTATCACAACGAGTATAAGATGAATTCGGCGAATCCTTTGCGGATGGAGGTTGACGGGCTGTCGTTTGCAGAATATCCGCTCAACCGTCCTACGTCTTCGTTGGATGTCAAGCTGGATGTCTGGCAGGATGCGGATGATCAGCTCGTACTCGTCTTGGAATACGACACGGCATTGTTCACGGAAACCAAGATGAAACATTGGATGTCCTCATTCCTGAAGCTTGCGGAAGCGGCGGTCTCTGAACCGGAGGCGCCACTGTCGCGCTTGTTGGAATGGAAATTTGCCGAGGAGCACGACGAGGTCGTGATTAAAGAAAGCGCGGCTGCTTACGATGCCAAATCTTCTCTATCGGTAGCGATAAGCGCCACGTTCACTGCCGAGCAGATTGGCGATCATGTGAATTGGTGGTGCGGACAATTTGATCTGCCGGTCGGCATATCGTTTGCCCCGTACCATCAAGTGTTCCAAGAGTTGCTGGATCATGGCAGCTTGCTCGGCAGGAATGACGGGGTTAACGTGCTGCTGATCCGGTTCGAAGATTGGATTCGGGAAGACGATAGTCCGATCGGAGTCACAATCGCCAAGCTCGAAAAGATATATTCGGATCTGGTAGAAGCTTTCGGATTACGGAAGAAAGGAGTGCCGCATTTCGTAGGAATATTCCCGGTCTCAGATCATTGGCCGTTCGAGAGCGAACTGGCCACGTACTTGGAAACGTTAAACGAACGTTGGAGGAAGTTTCTTGGCAACCTCGAGCGCGTTTTCGTTCTCGAGCTGAACGAAGCGTTGGCCGATTCTTATGAAGTACGGCATATGTACGACAGGGTTGCGGATCAGGAAGGGCATGCCCCTTTCACGGATGAATTTTACGCGGTCATCGGAACGGCAATCGCCCGAAAGCTGATCGCTTGGAAAAGACAGAGCTTCAAAGTCGTCGTCCTCGATTGCGACAATACCCTCTGGAAGGGGATTTGCGGGGAAGACGGTCCGACTGGAGTAGAAATTTCCGGCCATTATCAAGCATTGCAACGCTTCATGTTGGATAGGTACGAGGAAGGTATGCTTCTGGCGATCAGCAGCAAGAACAACGAAGCGGACGTCTGGGAGACGTTCGAGCGCCATCCGGACATGCTGCTGAAGAAGGAGCATTTTGCCGCCGCGAGAATTCATTGGGGCGCTAAGTCGACGGCCGTTCGGGAAATTGCCGAGCAGTTGAACTTAGGCTTGGATAGTTTTATCTTCGTCGACGATAGCGGGATGGAATGCGCGGAAATGATGCAAAGTTGCCCTTCCGTGCTCACCTTGCAATTACCGGAGGACGAGCGGCAATTTTTGGATTATTTACGGCACGTATGGGGGTTCGATAAGCTGGTCGTGACGGAAGAAGACCGCAAGCGAACCGCTCTCTATGCGGCCGAATCCATACGTCGCCAATATTTGCAAGAAGACAATGTTTCGATGGAACAATTTCTTCGCGGTCTGGGGCTGCGAATCGTCATGGCAAACTTGCGCGAGGATCATGTCCAAAGGGCGGCTCAGCTTACGCAACGTACGAATCAATTCAATATGCATTCCGTTCCCAGGACGGAAAACGAGCTCACGGACATGCTTTCGATATCCGGCAAGCATCTGTGGAGCATCGAAGTAGAAGATCGCTTCGGGGAATACGGATTCGTAGGATTGGTAACGGGGCAAGCCGAGCGGAAATCGTTCATTCTGGATACGTTCCTGTTAAGCTGCCGCGTGCTCGGCAGAGGCGTGGAACAGGCGATTTTATCCGAGTTGAAAAGGGTTGCCGAGAGTTGCCAAGCCGAGTATATCGAAGCACAATACGTTTCCTCCGACAAGAACGCGCCTTTCCGGGAATTCCTGGAAACGTCCGGTTGGCGGTTGGAGGACAACGCAAGCGGGAGGACCACCTATCGACTGCGCGTGGATAGCATTCCAGACCGCTCCCCTCATATCACGCTAACGAACGAACGGTTGACGGCTTCCGTGACGTCCTTGCCGCGCGCGGCAAATTCCGGGCAACGCGAATGCGCGGCCAGCACGCCGCCAACCTTACTAAGGACAGTGGCTTCCGTCCCCTCGGTAAATAATCGCCTGAGCCGGGAGGAAGGCCCGCGAGATTGGCATAGCTCCGAAGCTTATAAGGATATCGCCGCATTGAGTCATGCCCGCCACTTGTTGCCTTTGCGTTATCATAACGCGGAAAGCCTTCTGCGCCTCGTACAGAAGCGAAAGCAATCCGTATCGGGAAGAAAGACGGAATATAGTGAGCCCATAACAGCAATCGAACGCGAATTAGTCGAGCTGTGGGAAGATCTATTGGGCATACAGCCGATCGGCGTTACGGATCCTTTCTTCGAAATCGGCGGCAACTCGCTGCAGGCCGTCTCGCTGGCATCGAGGATTCATCGGAAGTTTGATACGCGGATTTCCCTTCGCGACTTGTTCGTCGTACCGACGATTCGAGGCTTGGCGGCATTGATCCACCGGACGGGCCCAACCGTCCATGCCGCTATCGAGCCTACGGAGCATCGCGATTGCTATCCGGTAACTTCGGCTCAGAAGCGGTTGCTGGTGCTTAGCCGAATGGATGGCGCAGGGACGGCGGACACGGCATACAATCAGCCTTGCCTCTTCGAAGTAGAAGGCGATGTGAAATTCGGACGTTTCCAAGCCGCTTGCGAGAAGCTGGTACTGCGGCATGAGAGCCTTCAAACTTCGTTCCGTTGGCAGGAAGGCGAATTCGTGCAAATCATCTCTCCGTCCGTCGACTTTGTGGTTGATTTTTTCGATGCCGACACAGAGAGCCGGCAAGCGCATATCGATCGCTTTATTCGTCCATTCGACTTGGGACAAAGTCCGTTATTCCGTGCGGGTATGGTCAGAATGGGAGAGGCAAAATGGCTCCTAATGTTCGATATGCATCACGTTGTTTCGGACGGAGTGTCCATCGGCGTGATGATTCAGGAATTACTGGCTCTCTATCAAGGGGAAGAGCTTCCAGAATTGCGGATCCAATACCGCGATTATGCCGTCTGGCAGGCCAATCGGGTACATTCGGACCACATGCGGATGCAAGAAAGGTATTGGCTGGAGACGTTCTCGGACGAGGTGCCGGTATTGGATCTGCCGCTCGATTCGCCGAGGCCCGCCATTCGCAGCCATGAGGGGAAGCGCCTTAGCTTCGAATTGGACAAAACTCTTCATGAAGCGGTGCGATCACTGGCCGCAGAAGTTGGAGCGACGCCATTCATGGTGTTTCTGTCCGCGTATTATGTGCTGCTCGCCAAATACTCAGGCCAAGAGGACATTGTCGTCGGCTCTCCCGTAGCCGGGAGATCCCATGCGGATCTTGATCGGTTGATAGGCATGTTCGTCCATACGCTCGTGCTGCGCAACCAACCTGAAGGGAGCTTATCCTTCCGTCGGTTTCTGGCCGATGTGAAGGAGAATACTTTGCGGGCAATGGAGCATCAGGATTATCCATTCGAACAATTAGTGGACAAGCTGGCGCTTCGTAGGGATCTAAGCCGAAATCCGCTCTTCGATACGATGTTCGCGTATCAGAATATGTCATGGGCGGACGGCGACACGGAAAAAGCGAAGGTGCGGCTGTATCCTTACGACGCGCGTCGCAGCAGATTCGACTTAACGTTTGAGCTGGCGGAGCACGGCGACTCCATTCGCGTGAACGTGGAATATGCGACCGAGCTATTCCGAGAGAAGACGATGGAGCGATTGATCCGTCATTATACGAATATTCTCGCGCAAGTGACGGGTTCTCCCGACCAACTGCTGTCCAAGATCGACATGCTGGATGACTCAGAGAAGGCTAGGCTGTTATTTGGCTTCAATGCGACTCATGTCGAATATGAAACAAACCGTACGATGCACGCGATCTTCGAAGAGCAAGCGCATCAATCTCCCGACGCGATCGCGGTCGTCTACGACCACCAAAGATTGACTTACGCGCAATTGAACGAAAGAGCCAATCGCTTGGCTATGGCATTAAGGGACTTGGGAGCCGGAGCTAACCATATCGTCGGCATCATGGTCGAACGCTCACCGGAGATGGTCGTTGCGGTATTGGGCGTATTGAAAGCCGGAGCCGCGTATTTGCCGATCGATCCGCAATATCCGGAGGAGCGCATTCGCTACATGCTCGAGGACAGCGGGACAGGCATCGTGATCAGTCAACCTCCGCTGGCGGAACGGATACCGTCCCATCTTCGGACGTTAAACGTCGATGATCAATGTTTCGTGGACGGGAACTCCCACCTGATAACGGGTAATCCCGCGCCGCGGAATACGGCTAGCGATCTTGCGTACGTCATCTATACTTCCGGTTCGACGGGCAAACCGAAAGGGGTCATGGTCGAACACGGCGGCATGATTAACCTGCAGGTTTACTTCCAACAGAAGCTGAAGGTGGCGAATACCGACAAAATCGCGCAATTCGCCAGCTTTTCATTCGACGCTTCCGTGTGGGAAATGTTCATGAGCTTGTTCAATGGCGGAGAACTGCACGTATTGGCTTCGGAAACGATCCATCATTATGACAAGTTGGAACATTATTTTAACGAGCAGGGGATCACGGTCGCTACCTTGCCGCCAACCTACTTGGCGGGATTACGGCCGGATAACGTTCGGACGCTGCGCGCTGTCATAACGGCAGGCTCGGCTTCCACCGTGGATTTACTGGAAAAGTGGAGAGGAAGGCTCCAATACGTCAACGCTTACGGGCCGACCGAAACGACGATCTGCGCGACGGCATGGACAGCTCCTCCGTCCGGAGGTTCCAATGAAGGCACATCTGTCCCTATCGGAACTCCAATTCCGAATGCGCAAGCCTATATCGTCAACGCATACGACCAATTGCAACCGGTCGGCGTACCCGGTGAGTTGTGCATAGGAGGTGCGGGGTTAGCCAGAGGATACCTGCATCGTCCGGAGTTGACGGCGAAGCAGTTCGCTCCGAATCCGTTCGTGTCCGGTACACGAATGTATAGAACCGGAGATCAGGCCAAGTGGCTGGCGGACGGGACGATCGAATACGTGGGCCGGATAGATGATCAGGTCAAAATTCGAGGGTTTCGCATCGAGCTGGGCGAGGTAGGGAATTGTTTGTCGAACCATCCGAAAGTGACGGAATGCATCGTCGTTCCGTACGCGGATTCGCAGGGCGGGATTGAACTATGTGCCTATATTGGTACGGAGGGACAAGTGCTTGCCGCGAGCGAGATTCGCAGTTTCGTCGGGGAACGTCTGCCCGATTACATGGTTCCCGCCTACGTCGTCGTGTTGGACAAGCTTCCGCTAACTTCCAACGGAAAAGTAGACAAAAAAGCGTTGCCTGAGCCCGCTCGCGCTGCCAATGAAAGTTACGAACCGCCGACGAACGAATCCGAGAGCCGCCTTGTCCGGATGTGGAGCGACATACTCGCCGTTGAAAATATCGGTATTCAGGATCATTTCTTCGAATTGGGAGGCCATTCGCTCAATGCGATCGCGTTGCTGACTCGCATTCATGAGGAGTTGGGCGTCGAGCTAATGTTAAAGCAGCTTTTTCAAGCACCGACGATCCAGCGGCTCGCGCGCCTCATATCGGATACGAAGCCAACTCTCTACAACACGCTTCCTGCCGCCGAGGCCCGGAGCAGTTACCCGGTTACCCACGGACAGAAAAAATTGTTCGTTCTGCAACAGCTGGAAGGAGCGCATACGGCCTATAATATCGCCGGTGCTTATCGCATCGAAGGCGAGATCGATATCCGTAGATTGGAGTCTTCCTTCGAGGCGTTAATCAGGCGGCATGAAGCGTTACGAACATCGTTTGCCGTAGAAGACGGCGAGTTCGTCCAATATATTCATCCTAACGTTCCTTTTGCGATCCGATATGGGGAAAGTTCCGAAGAACGGCTGGAACAATCGCTGAGAGAGTTGGTCGTTCCATTCGATCTAAGCCGGCCGCCGTTGCTTCGCGCCGTCTTACTGAAGCTCCTTCATCGCGACTCGTCGGGCTCGGAGGCTCACGTGCTCTTCATCGATATGCATCATATCATTTCGGACGGCGTATCAAGCGGTATTCTCATTCGCGATTTTCTTGACTTGTACGAAGGGATAGCGTTGGAAGACCTTCGGATCCATTACAAGGATTACGCGGTTTGGCAGTCTAGCGAAAGCGCGGTACCGATGATAGAAAGGCAAGAAAAGTATTGGATGAACGTTCTGTCCGGCAATCTCCCTTCGTTGCACCTCCCGACGGATTATCCTAGACCGTCCGTGCAAAGTTTTGAAGGCGCTCATGTTTTCCTTGCCATTGACGAGGATCTGACGGATCGGCTTAGAAAAGTCGCGGCGGAGAGCGGGAGTACGCTCTATATGGTACTGTTGGCAGGGTTTTACGTGCTGTTATCCAAGTATAGCGGCCAGGAAGACCTCATCGTCGGAACGCCTTCAGCGGGCAGGACGCATGCCGATCTGCAACGGATCATCGGCATGTTCGTGAATACGTTGGTTATCCGTACCCGATTGTCCGGGCATCAATCTTTCAAGGAATTACTAGATGCGGTAAAGGATAACGCTTTGTCGGCCTTCGATAACCAAATCTACCCTTTCGAGACGCTTCTTGAGAAGTTAAGTTTGCCTAGGGATATTAGCCGGAATCCGCTTTTTGATGTCCTCTTTATGATGCAGAATTTCGAATCGGTCGAGCTGAAAGCTGACAGGCTGTCGGTCGTCCCCTATTCGTTCTTGCCTGCCGTATCGAAATTCGATCTCAGCTTGGAAGCGGTAGAGAAGGAAGGCGGACTAGCGATCAGGTTGGAGTATGCGGTTAAGTTATACCGTCCGGAGACGGCAAACCGCTTGCTGGACGACTTTGTTAGAATTCTATCCGAAATCGCGACGCATCCGGAGGTTAAGCTGCAAGACATTCGATTGTACGGTCAAATCGCGAAAAGAAAAAATGCGATTTCTGAGGAAATCGAGTTCAACTTTTGAATCGGGGGAGTATCGATGATCGATAAATATGCGCTAAATATGCTGTCGGCAAGCGGCGAATTCGAGGAAGAGCAACGGTATTGGATGGAACGGCTAAAGGGAGACCTTATGCCGGTAACCTTTCCCTATGACGTAGCGGGATCCGCTCAAGAGCAACGAGAAGGGGCTGCGAGAACGAAAAGTTATGCTTTGCCGCAAGAGCTATCGGAACGATTATCCGCTTTCTGTAATCACTCGAATTACGGCATATACATGACGTTATTGTCCGCTTTCCCCTTTCTGCTGCATATGTACGCGCAAGCCGAAGAGATCGTTGTCGGATCGCCCGTATTTCGCGGCGAGGCGGACGAAGCCGCCCGCATGAACGAGATTTTGCCTTTACGTATCGCTTATGACGGAGCGAGCAGCTTTAAGGCGGCTTTGTCCGACATCAAGCGAACGGTTACGGAAGCGAACGATCACGAGTTTTATCCTTTGCGCAACCGAGTGGAGGAACTGTCCCGAGTCGTGGTTCTTTATGATCGTATTCATAAAGCTGGCCTCGCGGACGGGTATACTCCCGATTTGACTTTCGCATTTATTAAGCGCGAACAGACGCTGCATGTCGAGGTGGAATTCGGCGCTCATTCGTATGAAGAGTCGACGATCGACGCTATCGTTAGACGGTTAACTCGCTATTTGCAAGTCGTATTAGATGAACCGAACGTTATGATCGCGGACATCGACGTGGTTGAACCCGATGAAAAGCAGCGGCTGGTGTTTGACTTTAACGATACGCAAGCCGTCTATGACGAGAACGCTACGATTCAGCACATTTTCGAAAGACAAGCCTTGAAGACTCCCAACCGGATCGCCGTCGTCGACGGAAGTGAGCAATGGACGTATCGGGAATTGGACGATAAAGCGAATAATCTTGCGCATGTATTGCGCGGCAAAGGCGTCATCCCGAATCAATGCGTCGGCGTAATGACGGAACGATCGCCGGGGATGATCCTGAGCTTGCTCGCCGTCTTGAAGGCCGGAGGTGCGTACGTACCGATCGATCCCGCTTATCCTGCGGATCGCATTGCCTATATGCTGGAGAATAGCGGAGTGAGGCTGCTTGTTCACGATTCTAGCGTTACGAACGCTTTGCCGGAGCTGTCGTGCGAAACTGTTGATCTTTCTCTTGTGCCGAAGCTATCTTTCGATCCTTTAACGCCCGTGAATACATCGCATGATCTGGCTTACGTAATCTATACTTCCGGTACGACGGGGAAACCGAAGGGGGTCATGATCGAACACCGCAACGTCGTGCGGTTGTTCTTTCACGACAAACCGTTATTCGATTTCGACGAGAACGACGTATGGACGATGTTTCATTCGTATTGCTTCGACTTCTCGGTATGGGAAATGTACGGCGCGCTGTTGTTCGGCGGCAAATTAGTCGTAATTCGCAAGGACGTGGCGCAAGATCCGCGAAGATTCATGGAAACGATGATCCGGGAAAACGTAACCGTATTGAATCAGACGCCGTCATCCTTCTACCATATCATTCAGCAGGATTTGGAGCGGGATCAGCCGGAGCTGCGGCTTCGATATGTCATATTCGGAGGCGAAGCGTTAAAACCGGCGATCCTAAAACCGTTCAAGGAACGTTATGCCAACACGAAGCTCATCAACATGTACGGAATAACGGAGACGACGGTACACGTGACGTTCAAAGAAATCACCGATGCGGAAATCGCGACCAATGTCAGCAACATCGGTAGGCCGATTCCCACGCTGCGTTGCTATATTCTCGACGATAGGCAAAGGCTTGTGCCGCAAGGTGTCATCGGCGAGCTTTATGTCGGCGGAGAAGGCGTAGCGAGGGGTTATATCCACAATGAAACGTTGACGGGCGAGAAGTTTCTGATCGACCCGTTCCTGCCCGGGGAGAGACTGTATCGGTCGGGAGATTTGGCGAGATGGACGGACGGGGCCGAGCTTGAGTATTTCGGGCGCATCGACCACCAAGTCAAGATCAGAGGCCACCGCATCGAGTTAGGCGAAATCGAGACGAAGCTGCTCCAGCAAGAAGAAATACGGGAGTGTCTCGTCATTGCAAGAAAGGACGGAGCCGGCCAATACGACTTGGTAGCGTACTATGTCGCGGAGCAAGAAGTGGATGTAAATTCCTTACGCGAACACCTTGCATCCGAATTGCCCGATTTCATGATTCCGGCTTTCTTCAAGCATCTTCTCGCCATGCCCTTAACCGATAACGGAAAAATAGATCGCAAAGCGTTGCCTCAGCCCGAGTTATCGCGTACAGCTAAGCAAATCTATGTTGCTCCCCGTACGCCGGAGGAACAGGAAATCGCCGATCTATGGTCCGATGCGCTGCAACTGGAGGAAATCGGCATTCACGATAACTTTTTCGCCATCGGCGGCGATTCGATCAAGGTTATTCGTTTCATCAGCCGTTTGAACAAGGCGCGTGGGTGTAATCTTTCCGTTGCCGATTTCTATCGAAACCCGACGATTGCCGAATCTGCGGCATTGCTAGCGATGCCAGCTACAGAGGAAAGCGACGAGCGTGAACGGGGGTTGAATCTGCTCGATGGAATGAAGAGCAGGCTGCAAAACGAACTCGCGAATGTTCCAATGCCCGCCGACGCCGAGGATTACTATCCGCTAAGCAGCATCCAGATGAGCATGGTGTTCTACTCCAAGCTGAAACCGGATGAACCGATCTATCACGATCAGTTTTATTACGTCTTGGATTTCGCTCGGTTCGATTGGGAGCTACTGCGCGAGACCGTCTTTAGGCTTGCCGTTAAACATCCGATCCTTCGAACGACCATGCAATTGGAGCGGTATAGCGAACCGCTTCAGATCGTACATCGGGATCGGATGCCCGTATTGGAGCTTGAGAATTTATCGGCGTGCGCTATCGAAGAGCAAGAACAACGGATTCAAAATTATATGGCCGAAGATTTGCGGAACAAATTTCGGTTTGACGACGATTTGCTATGGCGGCTTGGCGTATTTCAACTAAGCCCGCATGAAGTATGTATCGTTCTCTCCTTCCATCACGCTATCTTGGACGGTTGGAGCGTCGCTAGCTTCAATAAGGAAATCATCGATACGTACGAGCGTTTGCTACACGGCGGCGTAATCCCGGCGGAGCCTTTGAAGGCGAGTTACAAGGATTACGTGGGCATCCAATTGTCTCGCAACTGTTCCCAGGAAACGGAACAATTCTGGAAGAAGGAACTGGAAGGCTATACGCGCAACAAGCTGCCGTTTAACCTGGGGGCCAAGCAGATCGGAAGCCGGCCGGAGAGCGCGATCTATCGCAGCGAGATCGATCAGGAGCTCCTTGTCGCTTTGGATCGGCTAACGCGCGATCATGGGATTACGTTAAAGGAGATTTGTTTCTCAGCTTACTTGTATTTGATGTCCGTTATTACAACGGAGCAGGATCTCGTAACGGGAATCGTCACGCATGACCGCCCGGCGATCGAAGACGGGGAGAACATGCTCGGCTGTTTCCTCAATACGTTACCGTTCCGCGAAGCGATCGATAGAACCCGCACGGGACTGTCGTTCATGGACCAAGTTCAGCAGCGCTTGCGGCAGGTCGCCACGCACGATATGCCGTTAGTCGACATCGCCAACCTGCTAGGGGAAGGCCGTCAGCACGCGGCCAATCCGTTGTTCGACGCCTTATTTAACTTTACCGACTTTCATGTGCTGGACAATATGGACAGCCAGAACGAAATCAAAGGATCGGATCGCCGGCTTAAGCTTCAGTCCAGCGAGATGACCAATACCCTCTTCGATCTGGAAGTAACGAGAACGTGGAACCGGTTGGGCGTGCAGATCAAATACGCGCGGAACTATTTCTACGAATCGGAAATCGAAACGGCGTTTAACTTGTACCTGCGCATATTACGTAACTTCGCCGCCGATCCCGCAGCTGCCTTGCGGGACATTCCGCTAATGGAGGCGGAACAACGCGAGAGGATCGTCTATGGCTTCAATAACACGCAAACCGCGTATGCGCGCGAGAAAACGATGCATCGGTTGTTCGAGGAGCAAGCGGCGCGGTCGCCTAGCCGGGTTGCTTTGACGATGGAAGGAGCGGAATTAACGTATGCGGAACTGAGCGCCAAAGCCAATCGGGTAGCGGCCATGCTCGCCGAACGGGGAGTTCGTCCCCGGGATCGCGTCGCGCTGATAGCGGATCGCGGATTCGAGATGGTCATCGGCATGTTCGGCATTCTGAAAGCCGGTGCGGCTTACGTCCCGATCGACCCTGAATATCCGGAAGCCCGTCAACGGTATATTTGCGAGAATGCAGAAGTGACAGCCTTATTGGCCGATCGCGACGATGGGCTCGGCATCGGCAATACGCTAAAGCTGGACCCGGAATACTATGGACAATGGTCCGACGAAGAGAGCGGGATTTACGCGGAGCCGACGGACCTAGCTTATATCATCTATACGTCGGGATCGACGGGTAATCCGAAGGGAGTCATGATCGAGCATCATTCCGCCGTCAACCTGATCCAATGGGTGAACAAACGATTCGAGGTCGGCGAAAGCGATACGCTGCTCTTCATCACGTCGATGTGCTTCGATTTGTCGGTATACGACCTATTCGGCATGCTGGCCTGCGGGGGAAAAGTCGTTATCGCCCGCAAAGACCAGATCAGCGATCATACGGAGATGATTCGCTTATTGAAGCAGGAGCGGATTACTTTCTGGGATTCCGTTCCGTCCACGATGAACCACCTTGTGAGCATGTTGGGGCAAGACGAGCCGGATTTCACGCAAACGGATTTGAGGCTAGTTTTCATGAGCGGGGATTGGATTCCCGTCACGCTGCCTAAGCGGATCGAGCGGTTTTTCCCGAACGTGTCGGCTATCGCCCTTGGCGGTGCCACGGAAGCGACGGTATGGTCCAACTTTTATCCGATCGGGGCGGTCGAGGATACGCAAAGCAGTATTCCGTACGGCGTTCCGATGGACAACAACTACTTCTACATTTTGGACGAGGAGCTGAACCCGGTTCCTTACGGCGTAGCAGGAGAGTTGTATATCGGGGGGGTCGGCGTTGCCCGCGGTTACATGAACGATCCCGTGAAAACGAAGAACGCTTTCTTGCCCAACCCGTTCCTGCCGGAACCCGGCGAGCGTATGTACAAGACCGGGGATCTAGGCCGGATGCTGCCGAGCGGCGTCATGGAGTTCTTGGGAAGAAAGGATCATCAAGTGAAGATTCGCGGCTTCCGCGTCGAGCTTGGCGAGATCGAAAGCCAGCTCGTCAAGCTGAAGAACGTTCGCGAAGCCGTCGTCGTGGATCGGCCCGATAAGGAAGGCATTCCTCATCTATGCGCATACGTCGCGTTCGATCAGGCGATGACTTCCCAACAATTGCGGGATGAATTGGCGAGCAAGTTGCCCGGTTACATGGTGCCTTCGATCTTCGTCCCGCTAGAGCGATTACCGCTGACCGCGAATGGCAAAATCGATCGCAAGGCGCTACCCGAGCCGGATGATAGCTTCTATACCGGTAGCGAATACGAGGGGCCGCGCGACTCGGTCGAGGAACGATTGACGCGAATATGGCAGGAGGTGCTGGGCAAAGAACGAATCGGCATCCGCGATCATTTTTTCGAAATCGGCGGACATTCGTTGCTTGCGACATCGCTAGCGCTGAAGATTAACCGGGAATTCGCAGTCGATATCCCTCTGCTCGCGATATTTAATCATCCTACCGTTCTAGAGATTGCCGATATCGTCAGATCGGCCAAGCGGTCGATTCATCGCCGCATCGAACGCGCGCCGGAAATGGACGAATACCGGCTATCTTCCGCGCAGCAACGGATGTTCATCTTGAATCGGATCGAGGGGGAAGGACTGCACTACAATTCTCCCGCGGCGTTCGTCGTCGAAGGGAATTTGGACGCTACCCGGTTGGAGGAAGCGTTCCGCTCGCTGTTGAATCGGCATGAAATCTTGCGTACCTCGTTCGCCTTGAAGGACGGCGAAATGGTTCAACGTATTCATGCGGATGCGGAATGGTCGGTGGAGCAGATTAAGCTTGACGTTGAAGCGGGCGCGGAATCCGAAGTGCTAGACGCCATTCGCGCCTTCGTTAGGCCTTTCGATCTCGCGAAAGCGCCTTTGCTCCGCGTTGGCCTCGCGCAATGGCGAGAAAACAGTCATTTGTTGTTATTCGACATGCACCATATGATTTCCGACGGAGTGTCGATGGGCATTCTGATTCGGGAATTCGTGGCCTACTATGAGCGACAGCAGCTTGAGGCACCTCGCATTCAATACAGGGATTACGCGGCTTGGCAGCAAGAAGCATTGAACGGCGAGGCAATGGAGGAGCAGCGCAGCTATTGGCTGAACCGATTCGCCGATGAAATCCCGGTCCTTCAGATCGCGACGGATTATCAGAGGCCAGCGGTCAAAAGCTTCGAGGGAGACCGACTATCGAGCTCGGCGGACAAGGAATTGGCCGAAGGACTGCAGCAGGTCGCGGCAAGGTCGGGAAGTACGATGTATATGGTATTGCTCGCAGCTTACAACGTATTGCTGGCGAAATATTCGGGACAGACGGATATCGTGGTCGGTTCGCCGATTGCGGGAAGATCGCATGCGGACTTGGAGAGCATGCTGGGCGTATTCATCAACACGCTCGCAATGCGGAATGCGCCGGAGCCGGACAAAACTTTCGAGCAGCTCCTGTCGGAAGTGAAGGAGAATGCCTTACAGGCGTATGCGAATCAAGACTACCCGTTCGAGCAATTGGTTGAGAAGCTGAATTTGCGCAAAGACATTAGCCGTAACCCTTTATTCGATACGATGTTCATTGTGCAGAATACGGACCGCATGCGTTATGAGTTGGACGGGCTTACTTTTGCGGAGCATCCATTGGTACATCAAGCAGTCAAATTCGATCTCACGTTACAAGCCATGGAGGATTCGAACGGCATTCGCTTCGATTGGGAATACGGCACGAAGCTGTTCAAGAAGGCGACCGTGGAACGTCTTTCCGGGCACTGGTTGCAGCTTCTTCGGAGCATTGCCCGCAATCCGTCTCAACGGTTAGCGGATATCGAGATGATATCGGAGGAAGAGAAGCATCAAATCCTAAGGACATTCAACGATACAGCGGCACCTTATCCGGAACATACGACGCTGCACGAGACGTTCGAGGAGCAAGCAGCCCGAACACCGGATCGGGTAGCCGTCGTATTCGAAGATCGACAGCTGACTTATCGCGAATTAAATGCGCGGTCGAATCAGTTGGCCCGCCATTTACGGGAGCGGGGGGTTCGCGCGGATACGGTCGTCGGCATCATGGCGGATCGTTCGTTCGAGATGATCGTGGGCATCTACGCGATTTTGAAAGCAGGCGGAGCCTATGTCCCGTTAGACCCGGCCTATCCGGAAGAGCGTCTATTATACATGCTGCGGGATAGCGGGATCGAACTCGTGCTTACGCAATCGGATACCGCGTCGTCATTACCCGTCGCTACGATCCTATTGACCGATAGTAGCCTGTATGCCGGAGAGGATTCGAATTTGCCTTCGATATCCGGTCCGTCTCATTTGGCCTACGTGATCTATACTTCCGGTTCGACGGGGAAACCGAAGGGAGTCATGATCGAGCATCGTTCCGTCATGAACCGGCTGAACTGGATGCAGAAGCAATATCCGTTAACGGGCGACGACGTTCTACTTCAGAAAACGAGGTACAGCTTCGACGTATCCGTATGGGAGATGTTCTGGTGGTTTTTGGCCGGAGCTAGGTTAAGCGTTCTGTCTCCGGAAGCGGAGATGGACCCGAAACGGCTGGCGGAGACGATCGAGCGCGATGGCGTCACGGTTATTCACTTCGTGCCGTCGATGATGAACGCTTTCTTGGATTACGCGGAGCAATCGGATATCGTCGCGAAAGGGACATCTTCCTTGCGGTGTGTCGTATGCAGCGGCGAAGCATTGCCGCTCGCATCCGTCCAACGATTCAACCGTATCATAGGCCGTCCGCATTCCATCAGGCTGGCTAATTTATACGGGCCGACGGAAGCAACAGTTGACGTGACGTACTTCGATTGTTCTCCGAACGATGACGATACGATCATCCCGATCGGCAGACCGATCGATAATACGTCGGTATTCGTCGTAGATCCGTTAAGCCGATTGCAGCCGATCGGCGTCATCGGCGAATTATGCATCGCTGGCGTTGGCTTAGCGAGAGGATATGCCGGGGAGCTGGGCCTTACGCAAGACCGGTTCGTCGACCATCCTTTCGTTTCGGGAGAGCGCATGTACAAAACCGGCGATTTGGCAAGGTGGTTGCCGGACGGTTCGATCGAATACAGGGGCAGAGTGGATCATCAGGTGAAAATACGCGGCTTCCGAATCGAGCTAGGCGAGATTGAAGCGCAGCTATCCGCGTATTCGTCCATTCATGAAGCCGCGGTCATCGATCGGACGGACGCGCAACAATCCCGCTATTTGTGCGCGTATTACGTTTCCAATGAGGAAATAACGGTATCCGAGCTAAGGGCGTACTTGTTAAGGAAGCTTCCCGACTATATGATTCCTTCCTATTTCGTGAGATTGGATCGGATGCCGCTAACGGCGAACGGAAAGCTTGATCGAAGACGGTTGCCCGATCCGGTCGAACGTATCCATACCGGAACGCCATACGTCGCGCCACGCGACTCAATAGAGCTTCGGTTAGCCGAAATCTGGCAAGATTTATTAGGAATCGAATCCGTCGGGCTTCGAGATCATTTCTTCGAGCTGGGGGGACACTCGCTGAAAGCGATGGTGCTCGTATCGCGTATTCAGAAGGAGCTGGGCGTCGAAGCCCAGGTTCGGGAAGTTTTTCAGCACCCTATCTTAGAGGAATTGGCGGAATGTATCCGAGTGAAGGAAATTCGCGGCTATGATGCCATTCCGAACGCGGAGCTCCGGGAGTATTACCCGATGTCGGCCGCGCAGCGAAGAATGTTCATCCTGAATCAAATGGAAGGGAAGGGCGTGCAGTACAACAATCCAAATGCCTTTCTGCTGGCCGGGGCTCTCGACGAGCGACGACTAGAAGATGCGTTCCGGCAGTTGCTGTTGCGCCATGATACATTACGAACATCGTTCGCCATGGAGAACGGGCTTCCGGTGCAACGAATCGTCTCCGATGCCGCCCTATCCATTGAACGGTACGAGATGAATCGATCCGTAGCATCGGAACGAAGCTCTCTGGAGGACATCATCCGCCGTTTCGTTCGGCCGTTCGACTTGAATGTCTCCCCGCTACTGCGTATCGGGCTGGCAAGGATTGCGGAAGACCGCCATTTACTGCTGTTCGACATGCACCATATTATATCTGACGGGGTATCGATGGGGATTTTCGTCCGTGAATTCATCGCTCTCTATGAAGGGAAAGAACTGCCCGCGTTGAGAATCCAGTATAAGGATTTTGCGACTTGGCAGCAGGATACGGCTTATCAAGCCGCTTTGCTGGATGACGAGACCTATTGGCTTGACAGATTCGCCGGTGAACTTCCGGTATTGGATTTGCCTTCGGATGATAGAAGGCCGGCTGTGTTCAGCTATGAGGGAGACCGGATTCAGTTCTCCGCGAACAGGGAAATGACAGATGGGCTTCATAAGGTCGCGACTCGGACGGGCAGCTCGATTTATATGGTTCTGCTCGCGGCCTATAACGTGTTGCTGGCGAAGGTTACGGGGCAGACGGATATCGTAGTCGGATCGCCGATCGCCGGAAGGTCGCACGCGGATCTGGAAGGCATGCTGGGCGTATTCATTAACACGCTTGCGATGCGGAACGCGCCGGAGCCGGACAAGACGTTCGAGCAGCTTCTGCTCGAGGTGAAGGAGAACGCTTTGCAGGCTTACGCGCATCAAGACTACCCGTTCGAACAATTGGTAGAGAAGCTGAATGTTCGCAAGGACCTTAGTCGCAATCCTTTATTCGATACGATGTTCATCCTGCAAAATATGGATCAAGCGCAGCTCGAAATTCCGGGATTGACGTTAACGCCGTATCCGTTCGACTTGCGAACGTCGAAGTACGACTTGACTTTGCAAGCCTTGGAGGAAGCGGGCGTCCTTTCGTTCACGATGGAATTCAGCACCAAGCTGTTCAAGAAGGAAACCGTCGAGCGTCTATCCAAGAGCTGGCTGCGGATTGTTCAATGCATCCTCTCGAACCCGTCGCAACGTTTGGTGGACATCGATATTTTGACTGTGGAAGAACGGCGGTTGATCGTCCATGATTTCAACGATACGACGATCTGTTACGCAAAGGACAAGACATTACATCACATGTTCGAGGAGCAAGCGGCGGCAAGACCGGACGAAATCGCGATCGTATTCGAACACGAGCGGCTAACCTATAGGGAATTGGATGAACGGTCGAATCGGCTCGCCCATACGCTTCGGGAGCGCGGCGTAACTCGGGATACGGTCGTCGGACTGATGGCGGAGCGATCGCTGGAAATGTTCATCGGGATCTATGGCATTCTGAAGGCGGGCGCCGCGTATTTGCCGATGGATCCGGCATACCCGCAGGAAAGGCTCGACTATATGCTGGAGGATAGCGGGGCTACTCTCGTTCTGTCGCATACGAGCCAATCCGTGCCGGCCTCCGTTGAGACGATTCAACTGGCAGATCCGGACATCTATAGCGATAACAAAGCTGCCTTGCCGGCGATTGCCGTGCCGAAGAGTTTAGCCTACGTCATCTATACGTCGGGTTCGACCGGGAAGCCGAAAGGCGTCATGATTGAGCACCAATCGCTAGTTAACCTGTGTGCCGGCATAACCCAACAAATCCCTTTCTCAGCCGGAGATTCGATCTTGACGTTAACTTCGATTTCGTTCGATATCTTTGTCTTGGAGTCGCTGATTCCGTTGGCCGCAGGGATGACTTTGGTGGCGCCAGCGCAACAACGGGAACGCGACCTGCGCTCTTTGGAACAATACATCGCCGAGTACCCTGTCAAGACGATGCAGCTCACGCCTTCGCGCTTGCGCATGCTGCTGGACGGGCAAATCTTAGAACCGCTTCGTCGAGCAAGTTCCTTGCTTATCGGAGGGGAAGCCTTACCTGCGGATTTACTGCAAACGTTGCAAGCAACGACTACGGCTCGAATATTCAATATGTACGGACCGACCGAAACGACTGTTTGGTCCGCGATCCGGGAATTAACCGATTCGGCTGACGTCGTTATCGGAAAGCCGATCGCGAATACGCGGATGTACGTGCTCGACCGTTCGGACCGGGTGCAACCGATAGGCGTCGTCGGCGAGCTATGCATTGCGGGAGACGGCTTGGCGAGAGGGTATTGGAATCGTCCGGATTTGACGAACGAGAAATTCCCTTCCGATCCTCTCCAAGATCAAGGGAGGATGTATCGAACCGGCGATTTGGCCAAATGGTTGCCTGATGGAAATCTGGCTTATATAGGAAGAATCGACCACCAGGTCAAAATTCGCGGCTACCGGATCGAGCTGGGAGAGATCGAAGCCGTTCTGCGGCGGCATCATTCCATTCAAGAAGCCGTCGTCATCGCGCGCGAAGACGATAACCGCCCGTCTTACTTGTGCGCTTACGTGGTCGCGAATGAAGAGCTAACGACGGCGCAATACAAGGAACAAGCGATGGCCTCGTTACCGGAATATATGGTTCCTTCCTTTTTCATTCGATTGGACAGCATCCCGCTGACCCCTAATGGAAAGATCGACCGTAGAGCGTTGCCGGAACCGCAAGGGAACATTCATGGCGGGGCGGAATACGTGGCGCCTCGCAACGCAATCGAAGAGAAACTCGCGGAAATCTGGTCCGAAATCTTGGAGCTGGAAACGATAGGCGTCCATGACGATTTCTTCGATATCGGAGGCAATTCCATACAGCTTGTGCGTCTGCATATGGCGCTGGAGCGGGAAGAAATGCTGCCGGAGCGGGATACTTCATTATCTTTCCAATATCGGACGATCGAAGCTCTGGCGGATTACATCGAGAACAGGCCCGTCGTCTCGGCCGAGGAAGAGGAGGTTGCGGAATGAAGTTAATATGTATCCCCTACGCGGGAGGCTCCGCGACGGGTTATTATCCGTGGAAGAAGCAGATGCACCCTTCGATCAAAGTCATTCCCCTCGAACTGGCGGGCAGAGGGGAGCGGATGGGACAACCATTCTATCGCAGCATTGAAGGCGATGGAACGGACGATCTATACCGCAGCGTGGAGAAAGAGTTAGACGGATCGCCGGTTGCCTTGTTTGGGCACAGCATGGGGACGTTATTCGCTTATGAGTTGGCGCATCGAATCGTTCGCGAGACCGGACAACCTCCGGCTCATCTTTTTCTATCCGGGCGCGGCGCCCCGCATACGGGGCGTTCGGAGCCGTGGATTCACGAATTACCCGATTCGGAATTCCAATCGGAAGTATTGCGATTGGGCGGAACGCCCGCGGAGCTGTTCGAGCAGAAGGAGCTAAGCGAGATCTACATGCCGATTCTTCGCTCGGATTACCGCCTGTCCGAAACCTATCGCGACTTGGGTAAACAAGGCAAGCTGGATTGCGGGATTACCGTTATGCGAGGCACGCAGGATAGTTACGGGCGGGCTGAGGCAGAGGAATGGAGCCGGTACGTCAGCGGCGGCACTCGTATCGTCGAATTTGACGGCGGCCATTTCTTCATTCATGAATTCCGTCAGCAGGTGCTCAGCGCGATCCATGAATCGTTATTATGTACGCGTTCATCCCAAATCTAGGAGGTTAAGCAGCCATGTCGGTTAAAATGCTTCCCTTGGCGGAACCGAGGGTACTCGGTTACCTGCATCATGCGTACGTGTTATCCATCGCCGGCAATTGCCCGAATTTCGAAGATTGGTACTATAGCAGCTACGTTCAGATATACGACGATTATTTGTCGGGTGGATTAAACTTCTACGAGCATGATTTCACCCGTTTCCGCCAGCCGCTTCTCGACCATCATTCGATGTGCATCGATGCCTTTATGAAGGGCGGTTACGACGTCGTAGAATTCGCCAAGCATTGTTTGGATACGGACTATTATTTCTATACCTTCGTCGATGAGCGTTATATTCCAGGGAAAGGGGCGTACAAAGCCAAGGTAACGTTCCCTCACGAAATAATGATTTTCGGCTACGACGACTCCGCGAAGCAATTTCACGGAATCGGCTTCTCGGAGAAGTTCCAGTACGGGAAATACACGGTCGGCTTCGAACATTTTGCCCAAGGCTTCAACAACCTCAAGATGACGGCCAGCTATATGAACAACATTCACCTGCTGAAACCCGCCTACGATGCGGAATATCCGTTCCGGTTGAAACAAGTGGCAAGCTTATTAGAGGATTATTGCCTATCGCGTAACACTTCGGAGCAATACAGCATGGTTCGGGAGCCTTATCATTCCGTGTTCGGTATGGCCTGTTATGATTACTTGATTGATTATTTCGAACAGCTATTGAAGGGCAAGGCCCAGTTGAAAATCAATTCGCTCCACATTTTATGGGAACATAAGAAATGCATGATCGATCGCGTAGCCTATATGCAACGAAAGTATGGGATGTTACGGGATTTCGACCTGGGACCGCTCAAGGAAGTCGAACGGCTGGCCTACAAAACTCGGGATGAGATCATCGTGTATTCTTTCAGCAACGATCCGAAATGTTTTCAAAATGTGATTAAGTATTTGAACCAGCTGAGGGAAAAGGAGACGGCGGCGCTCGGCTTGTTGTTGGATCGGATTTCTTCATTGGTTCCCGCTTGAGATAAGGATTCGAACTTGACAAGGTAATGGATGGTGAGGCTACCCTCAAGGGTAGCCTCTTTGATGTTTTACTTTCAACAACGGCATCGCGTGCCGTTATTAAGGAACATTGGCTTCCAGAGTGAATGGATAACGGTATTTCGTACCGCTTTTTCAAAAATAATCGACCATTTCTTTGATTTTCTGTTCAATTAACGGCATCGCGCGCCGCTAACAAGGAATAATCGCCATCTAGTGAACAATTAACTGCACCGCGTGCCGCTAATCCGAGGGAATGAGAGTTGCTTCTTAAAACGTGTCCTCTCGGCAAAGAAAATCGATAGGTTAGTCAAAATGACAAAATTCGATTCCTTCCGCCATTCCGTGATCGATTCAGGACTTTGGACTCTATTTAATCGGGGAGTATTGACAATGGATTTCAGTGCATGCTAATTTTTAATTGGAAACCGGTTTCCCTATGGGTGCTCTGATCAAGCACAATCTCCTTGCCATATCCCCATCTAGAATTATCGCAATAGATTTTACGCGACCTCAAGCTATCCACTCAAACATTGCCGCTCTTTTGACCGCATCCGATTTGAAGTTTACGGCTTCATTCACTCATGTTCAGCAAAACTCGCACAATTGTAAGCGCTTAATTATTTACGAAAATAGGAGGGAATTAATAATGCCGAGAAAATTATTTTCTCCGTTTCTAGTTGCCATTTTTTTATTTTCCATTTGCGCAAACGTTTTCACAATTTCTCCTACTACAGCATACGCCGCAAGCATTGGAACCGTGGATGAGAACGATACGATCTATCAGATCATGGTCGACCGGTTTAACGACGGAGATCCGAGCAATAATGCGACTGGCGCAGCCATTCGTTATGGCGAGACGTCGGAGGAAGATTTCCGTCATATGAAGGGCGGGGACTGGCAAGGAATCATCGATAAGCTGGGATATATCAAAAATATGGGGTACACGGCGATCTGGATTTCGCCAGTTGCCGAACCCCAAATGACGAACCGCGAAAACAACGGGACGGGTCGAAATACCGCCTACCACGGTTACAACGTCAAGGACCCGAACAAGGCGAACCCTTTCTTCGGAACGAAGGAAAAGCTGAAGGAGCTCGTGGATTCGGCTCATGCGCTCGGTATCAAAGTCGTTCTCGACGTCGTTCCGAATCACGTCGGCGATTATATGTTGGGCACGCAGGCTTACTACGACATTCCGGGTTTGCAGCCTGCGGCTCCGTTTAACAACCCGGCTTGGTATCATCACAATGGAGATATTAACTTTTCGTCCGTCGAAGGCATCTATACCCAAGCGGCGCAGGATTACCTGGAGAACCATGACTTAGGCGGACTAGACGATATCGATTTCGATGTTCCCGCAGCCAAGCAAGCGATGTTCGATTCGATCAAAGGCTGGTTCGACTACACGGGAGCGGACGGAGCTCGCGTAGACGCGGCTAAGCTTATGAGGCCGACGGACATCGGGGCGCTGCAAAATTACCTCGGAGTCAACACCTTCGGAGAAAACTTCGATGGCAACGCCGAATTCGTCTCCCGTTGGGTCGGCACGAACAAAGAGTGGGGAATGTTGGACTTCCCGCTGTTCTTTAAGATTCTTGGCAGCTTCGCACACGGCGGGTCATTCGACGCCAATATTAAAGACGGTCTCGCCCAGGATTACCGCTATAACGGTAACGAGAACCATATGGTTACCTTCATCGACAACCACGACCGGAACCGTTTCCTCCAAGAAGCCGGAGGGGACGTCCAGAAATTGCAAAATGCGTTGACGTTCATCTTCACCGTGCGCGGAACGCCGGTCGTCTTCCAAGGCACGGAGCAGAACAAAGGGAACGCCAACAACCAGATTCTGAGCGACGGAATCGCCGATACTTGGAACCGATGGTCGATGGTTAAGCGCGACGCGAACGGTAACGTCATTCAGAACTATTTTAACGAAAGCACGAACACTTACCAGCACGTCGCCAAGCTGAACCAAATCCGTTCGAAGTACGAAGCCCTCCGAAAGGGCAAACAACGCGAGATGTGGTCGGCTCAGAATTTGTACGCGTTCTCCCGTCGAGTAGAGAGCGGCGCGAACGTAGGTCAGGAGGTCTTATCGGTATTCAGCAACGCAACGAGCGGCACTCAGACCGTTACGATTCCGCTAAGGGCCGAAAGCTCGATGGCCGTCGGGACGGTGCTGGTCAACCAACTGAACACGTCGGACAGCATTACCGTTCAAGCGGGAGGAATTACGGGCAAGCAGATTACGGTAAGCGTCGGAGCGAACTCCGCGAAAATCTACGCCAAGGACATTTCCGACACGCAAGCACCGACGGTGCCTACGAATGTGACGGCTAGCGCTTTAAGCTCGTCCAGCATTCAAGTCTCGTGGACGGCGTCCACGGATAACATTGGAGTCACCGGATACGAAGTGTTCCGCAACGGAACGCTGGTGGGAACGGCCGCCGGGACTTCCTATACGGATAACGGGTTAACGGCCGCAACGACCTATTCTTACACCGTCAAGGCTTACGATGCGGCGACTAATCGATCCGCGTTAAGCTCGCCGCCGGCATCGGCGACGACGACTCCGCCGGATACGCAGGCGCCGACGATGCCTACGAACGTGACGGCAACCGCGGTGTCGTCCTCCTCGATCAACGTCGCATGGACGGCATCGACGGACAATATCGGCGTCACGGGTTATGAAGTATACAGGAACGGAACGCTCGTAGGGCAGTCAACGACGACCTCCTATGCGGATATCGGGCTTGCGGCAACGACCGCTTATTCGTATACGGTCAAAGCTTTCGATGCCGCGGCTAACCGTTCGGAGTTCAGCGCACCGCCTGCCGTAGCTACGACGCTCGCCGGCAATAACGTGACGATCTATTACAAACAAGGCTTTACGACGCCATACATCCATTACCGTCCAGTAGGCGGTACATGGACGACGACTCCCGGCGTGCCGATTCTTGCATCGGAGGTATCGGGATACAACAAGATAACGATCAACATAGGGACAGCTAGCCAACTGGAAGCTTGCTTTAACAACGGAAGCGGAACATGGGATAGCAACAATCAGCAGAACTACCTCTTCGGCGTCGGAACATGGACGTACACTCCGACGGGGAATATCGTGGCAGGAGGTCCGGACAGCCAAGCTCCGACTGTTCCTCAGAACGTAGCCGCTACAGCTTTGTCGGCTACTTCGGTGAGCGTCACTTGGAGTGCATCGACCGATAACGTTGGGGTTACCGGCTATGAGGTGTTCCGCAATGGAACGTTAGTTGGGACTTCGGCGACAACGTCCTTCACGAGCACGGGACTAGCGGCCGCAACGGCTTATAACTTTACGGTGAAAGCGTATGATGCCGTCGGCAACCGTTCCGCCGAGAGCACGCCTCCGGCTTCGGTAACGACGTTAGCCGGTAATCAGGCCACGATCTATTACAAGAATACGGCGTTTACGAGTTCTTATATTCACTATAAGCTCGATAACTCTTCTACGTGGACGACGTTGCCTGGAAGCCAGATGCAAAGCTCGACCTACCCGGGATACGCGAGCATTACGATTGAGCTGGGTAGCGCGACGGGGTTAACTGCCGCCTTCAATAACGGCAGCGGCACCTGGGACAATAGCGGAGGCAACAACTATTCATTTGCTTCCGGAACGTGGAGCCTGGTCAACGGAAACAAAACATCGGGAACACCTCAAGCGGACAGCGTAACGTTCCGAGTCGCCGTGCCGGCTTCAACTCCCGCAAGCGGTCCTGTCTACTTGACGGGGACATTCAACGGTTGGGCAACGGCGGATACCGCCTATCAATTGACGAAAGGAACGGACGGCGTTTACTCTATCACGTTGAACCTGCCTTCAGGAACAGCGGTACAATACAAACTCACCCGAGGAACGTGGGCAACGGTAGAGATAAATTCGAACGGAAGCGATATTTCGAACCGGGCGTTAACTCCATCCGGAGGAGCTCAAAACGTTAATGTGACGGTACAACGTTGGAAGGACCAATAAGGGAAGGAAGAGGGCTGTTGAATGATCAACGGCCCTCTCTTTTTGAGAAAACAAAAATGAGAGGGGATACATGAGGATCATGTTTACTATGAAAAAATGGTTTTCCAAATCGATCGCCGTTCTGCTCGGGGTTGCATGGTTATTGCAGGCGGGTGCATCGAGCGCTTCCGCGGAGATCGCTGCCACGCATGTTTATCACAATCACATGCCTAATTTCTGGGCTTTCTACGATGTGAATCAATATTCCTCCACTCCCGTCGGGAGTCCGATTCGCTACACGTACGATGGCGATGTCATCGCACTCAAAAACAATCCTCCGCAAGGCTATTCCTATTATTTGCCCAACGGAGCTATCATGCCGCACGATGACCTCGTATCCTATTATTCGCATCATGCGAAGAAGGGAGCCTATCTGACTTGGCCTTGGAGCGTAGCGGGGGATCTGAGAAACAGTAATCCTCAAGCCCAGATGCATGTGACGATGTCGGGAGCGCTCGTCAATAACGTGAATAGCCTCGTGCTTCGCAATAACGTGTCCGATTACAACAACCTGAATTGGTGGCAGCCATGGCGTACGGCTTACAACAATCTTCTGACGACGAACGGGAAGAAGACATTGGATCTTATCCATTTTACGGGCCATCATAGCATGGGACCGCTGGCTGGCAACGATTATATGCTGAAGGATTTGATTTACCAGGGGGCCACGCTTGCCCAGCCTTACTTTATGGGATCCAGCTACAAATCGTCGAACGGATTTTTCCCGACCGAGCTTGGGTTCTCGGAACGCTTGATTCCGGTGCTCCAGAAGCTGGGGATTCAGTGGTCAGTCGTCGGCAACAACCATTTCTCGCGTACTTTGAAGGACTACCCGCTCTTGAATAGCCCGGGAACGGATACGATGGTGTCGCCTCCTAACCGCGCGGATTTGCAAAACGTTAGCAACGTCGGCTCGTGGGTGAACCAGAATATGTTCAACGAGCAACAGGTCGTCTACAATAAATATCCTTTCGCTTCCACGCCGCATTGGGTTCGCTATGTCGATCCGGCTACGGGACAGGAATCGAAGGTCGTCGGTATACCGGTCGCTCAAGCCGAGTCATGGGAAGAAGGCTACAATGGAAGTACGAAAGCTACGGCTCTCAAGCCCTTCGAAGGAATCTCTTCCCAGAAGCAATTTTTTGTTGTCGCGCATGACGGCGATAACTCCTCGGGTCGCGCGGGTTCGGAAGAAACCTGGCGCAACGCGGCGAACGTTACGTATACCGATTCCGGCGTAAAAGGGATGGGAATCGACGAGTATCTCCGCACGAACCTTCCTGCCACCGGCGACGTCGTTCACGTGCAGGATGGCTCATGGATCGATACGAGGGATTCATCTTCCGATCCGACATGGTACCACTGGCATTTGCCTTTCGGCATATGGAAGACGCAATTCTCAAGTTTTAATCAAGTTAATCAAACCTCTTACGTGCCTAAGAAAAACTTATCGGGAATCGACGACGGCATGACGGTATCGTTCGAGTACGGATACCACTACTTGGAACGCAACTTCGCCTTGCTGCAAGCCGCATTGAATTATGCGAAAACGGCAGAACAAATCTGGCTGGAGGAGCATCCGAACTACTGGCAACCGACAACGGCGCTGGATCATGAGATTACTTACCCGGGCAACCAATTAAATCCTTGGATGCTCTCGTATCCGGTGAAGGGGAACGTCTCCAACGATTACGCGGGAGGCGCTAATCCAGCAGAGCTCGCATGGTATTTCTTGCTGCCGGCCATGGATTCTGGCTTCGGTTATTACGACGAGAACCAAGACGATAACGTGAAACCGACGCTGTCCTTTAACCAGTCCTTATATTTCTCCAAGCCTTACGTGCAGTCTAAGTTAGCCAAGGATAAGGTAGGACCTTCCGTTTGGTGGCCGCAGCGCTATCCATACAACCCCGGAAGCGCGAACGTCAGCAAAGCGGAAGGATGGACGCTTCATCATTTCGACAATTCTTTCGCCATTTATTCCTATGCTTACGACACAAGCGGAATTCAGAACATCAAAGTGAAAGTCAGGGCGCATACGAGTAAAACCGCAGATGCTTCTGACAATACCTTTAAAGTGTATGATCCCGCGGCGCTTCAGGCGGCGGGCGTACAAGGAATCGATACGTCCAAGGTCGGAGCATGGACGGAATATCCTATGAACGTGCGCGATCTGATACCGGATATTAACGGCGTGGATTGGCAACCCAGCGGTAAAGCGGTCATGGCTAAAGTGCCGGCACAGGAAATCGGCAATCTCTATTATTCGTACATCAACGATTACCGCGACCAGCTATTGGACTATTATATCGAAGCAACCGATACTAAAGGGAACGTAACTAAGAGCGAGATTCAACAAGTCTACGTCGGGGCAGGCAAATACAATCTCGTCGGCGGCAAATACGTCGAGGATGTTCAAGGCTCGATCACGGGCACTCATCCGTTCATTACCGATCAGCCTATCATTCCCGATAATGAGGCTCCAAGCGTACCGACCCAGGTCAGCGCGCAAACGATAAACGCTTCTTCGATTAAAGTGTCATGGAGCCCATCCACGGATAACGTGGGCGTTACGGGGTACGACGTTTATCGCAACGGAACGAAAGTCGGGACATCGGCGACCAGCACTTATACGGATAACGGTCTAGCCGGTAGCACGACTTATTCGTATACCGTTAAAGCGTACGACGCGGCAGGCAACCGTTCGGACTTCAGCGCGCCTCCCGCGACGGCAACGACGCCGCAAGGGAATAACGTCACCATCTATTACAAACCGGGCTTTACAACGCCTTATATCCACTATCGCCCGGTCGGCGGAACGTGGACGACTTCTCCGGGAGCCGCCATTCCGGCGTCGGAGTTGCCGGGATATTATAAAATCACGATCAACATCGGTGCCGCTACGCAACTGGAGGCTTGCTTCAATAACGGAAGCGGAACATGGGACAGCAACAATTCGCAGAACTATTTATTCGGAACGGGAACTTGGACGTACACGCCAACGGGCAATATCGTAGCGGGCGCCCCGATCGTGGATACGCAGGCACCGACCGCGCCGCTGAACGTGACCGCTCAAGCGGCATCGGCCGCGAGCGCTACGATTACGTGGAGCGCGTCCACGGATAACGTCGGGGTTACGGGTTATGAGGTGTTCAGGAACGGTGTGAAAGTCGGATCCACGTCAACCGCGACGACTTACACCGATAGCGGACTCTCCGCAGGAACATCTTATTCGTATACCGTAAAGGCGTTCGATGCGGCGGGTAATCGCTCCTTAAGCAGCGATCCTCCGGCGACCATCACGACGCCAGCGGGCAACAACGTCACGATTTATTACAAGAAAGGCTTCGCAACGCCTTATATTCATTATCGTCCTGCGGGAGGTACATGGACGACCGCGCCGGGGATCGCGATGCCGGAATCGGAAGTGTCCGGTTATAACAAGATCACGATCAACATCGGTTCGGCGAGCCAGCTTGAAGCTTGCTTCAACAACGGTAGCGGAACGTGGGACAGCAACAATTCGCAGAACTATTTGTTCGGAGCGGGAATTTGGACTTATACGCCGACGGGGAACATCGTACCCGGACCTCCTTCGTTGCCGGAGAATATTCCGCCGACCGTGCCGCAGAACGTGGCAGCGACAGCCTTGTCGGCAACTTCTGCAAGCGTGACTTGGAGCGCTTCGACCGATAACGTCGGAGTCACCGGTTATGAGGTGTTCCGCGACGGTACGCTCGTAGGCACGATTGCTTCTACAACATTTACGAATGTCGGTCTTTCTGCTTCAACGACCTATAACTATACCGTGAAAGCCTATGATGCGGCGGGGAATAAGTCGGCGGCGAGCACGCCTCCGGCATCCGTAACTACGTTCGCTAGTGGAGGGAACAGCGTTACGATTTACTATAAGAATGCATCGTTTACGAACCCGTACATCCATTACAAGTTGGATGGTTCCACCACATGGACGACGTTGCCCGGCACTTTACTGCAAGCTACGACTTATCCGGGATATGCGAGCATCACGATCGATCTCGGAAGCGCAACGGGGTTAACCGCAGCCTTCAATAACGGCAGCGGTACATGGGATAACAATGGGGGCAACAATTATTCGTTTGCAGCGGGAACGTGGAGCTTAGTGGGCGGCAACAAGACATCCGGTACCCCGCAATCGGATAGCGTTACGATCCGGGTTACCGTCCCTTCTTCAACGCCGGCTAACGGTCCGGTTTACTTAACGGGCACGTTCAATAGCTGGAATGCGGCGGATTCGGCATATCCATTAACGAAAGGGACGGACGGCATTTACTCCATTACGTTGAGCTTGCCTTCGGGAACGGCCATTCAATACAAGCTGACCCGGGGGACGTGGGCAAACGTAGAAGTGAATTCGAACGGCAGCGATCTCTCTAACCGTACATTAACTCCTTCCGGGGGCGCTCAGATCGTCAATGTAACGGTTCAACGCTGGAAGGATCAATAGCAAGTAATGGTTGACATAGGCTATTGACGATGATATATTATAGTTCTGACTCGGAAGCCAATCCAGTCGGAACGTGCGGTCGTGGCGGAATTGGCAGACGCGCTAGATTCAGGTTCTAGTGGTGTAACAGCCGTGGAGGTTCGAGTCCTCTCGACCGCACCATAACTTACAATCCCGAGAAGCCTTGCTGAGCAAGGCTTCTTTTTCTATTCCAAGATATGTGTAGGACAATTCGTTCGATAGATTAGGCACAGTATCGTAATTGACTGTAGAG
>NZ_JAKRWM010000020.1 GCF_022352055.1 Cohnella mopanensis
TTCCTTCGGGTTCGGTGGTTCAAATCCATCATCCTCCACCAGTTTTCTACTCTATGTAGGGGCATAGTTTAAGGGTAGAACAGCGGTCTCCAAAACCGTTAGTGTGGGTTCAATTCCTGCTGCCCCTGCCAATTAGATACAAATTACGATCATGGCGGTCGTGGCGAAGTGGTTAACGCATCGGTTTGTGGATCCGACATTCGGGGGTTCAATTCCCCTCGTCCGCCCCATTTTTACCAAGAACTTATTGGGGATTAGCCAAGCGGTAAGGCAACGGACTTTGACTCCGTCATCCAAGGTTCGAATCCTTGATCCCCAGCCATTTATACGCGGAAATAGCTCAGTGGTAGAGCATCTCGTTGCCAACGAGAAGGTCGCGGGTTCGAGCCCCGTTTTCCGCTCCATCTAAATCTTGACTGTGGCGCCATAGCCAAGTGGTAAGGCAGAGCTCTGCAAAAGCTTTACCCCCAGTTCGAGTCTGGGTGGCGCCTCCATAACCTTACAATATGCGCCCTTAGCTCAGCTGGATAGAGCGTTTGACTACGAATCAAAAGGCCAGGAGTTCGAATCTCTTAGGGCGCGCCAGTAAGAAAACTGAATATGCCGGTGTGGCGGAATGGCAGACGCGACGGACTCAAAATCCGTTTCTCGCAAGGGAGTGGGGGTTCAAGTCCCTTCACCGGCACCACT
>NZ_JAKRWM010000021.1 GCF_022352055.1 Cohnella mopanensis
AGGAGTTCGAATCTCTTAGGGCGCGCCAGTAAGAAAACTGAATATGCCGGTGTGGCGGAATGGCAGACGCGACGGACTCAAAATCCGTTTCTCGCAAGGGAGTGGGGGTTCAAGTCCCTTCACCGGCACCACTACAGTAATCAAGAGCTTATCGCGAAGATCTGAAAAGATCCTAGAAGATAAGCTTTTTTGTTGAATTTATAAATCGTTCGATAGCCGTTAAGCGTAGAGGAGCAGGGGATTATCGTGGAAACAATTATACATAGCGAATGGATTGAAACTCATTCACAGTTACTAATCGATAGCTACTATCGCGCGACCGGGAGATCCCTTATCCGATATGATAACAACTCAGTATCTGCAGCTGAGGTTTTGTTTAATGGTCCTTTCGTGCTCTTGTCCCATGGGACGGAGCAGGACCCAGTACTGAATTACGGGAATCGTTCGGCTTTGCGCTTGTGGGAAATGACGTGGGATCAATTCACGGCGATTCCATCGCGGCTGACGGCCGAACCGACAGAGAGAAGCGAAAGAGAACGGCTGCTGGCGGATGCTAAAAGGCAGGGATATTCGGATGGATATTACGGCGTTCGCATCTCCAAGAGCGGGACAAGATTTGAAATTCAGAACGTGTTGCTTTGGAATATCGTAAACGATGCTGGCGAGTACAAAGGACAAGCCGCGGTGTTTACGCAATGGAAACGATTATAAAGATCAGAAAATGCCCGCGGACTAATTCCGTGGGCATTTTCAATATATAAGGTTACGGGACTCTATTGCTTCGGCAGTACGCTGCCACCGAAGAGGAAACGATATTCCCATTGGGTGTTCGCGAAATCACCTACGTGGACTCCTCCGCTAGCATTGGAGTAAGTGTGCAAGATTTTGCCGTTTCCGAGGTAGAGGGCAACGTGGGTGATTCGTTGGCTTGTTTTGTCGATTCCTTCATATTTCTGAGCAGCAGATCCCTTGTAGGTCATGAAGAACATCAAATCCCCGCGTTTCAGCTTGTGCCAGTCTGTCACGGCGGTTCCATTTTTTTGGACATATGTGCCTTGCTGGCGGGAGTCGGCTGGAAGGGTAACGCCTAGTGACTCCTTAAATATCCAACGAACGAAGTCCGAACAATCGAACGTAGCCGTCGTGCTACGATTGGAACCGAACTCGTAAGGTGTTCCTTCGTATTTCATGCCGTCAGTGATCACTTTTTCGATCGCTTCGGTAGCTGCTGTATTCTCGTCAACTCCGTTGTTCGTATCCGTACCCATACTTGACGATGAATTAGTATCCGTTGCCGAGCTAGAATTCGAATTCTCTTCTATAGTAGAAGAAATCGATTTGTTTTTCGCTGAAGCGTTCTTCGTCGGAGTAGCTAGTGAAGCAGCCGAAACCGCCGGAACGGTACTCAATCCACTTGCTAACAGCAAGGTTGCGCACAATCCCAATACGTGTTTTTTCACGCTTCAACACCTCCGTTTAATGTCTAGCTATACGCTAACATAGGAGGAAAGTTGGGGGAAACCCTCAATTGTTGCCATTCGCTAGAACCGTTAGTCTGATAGGTCAAGGTCCCAAGGCGGTAACCACCCCCGACCACAGTCTAGGAGTAAAAACATACGCGAGTCCGTTATGCAAAAGCACAGAGAGGTTTACAATAAGGTCATGAGGTAAACGAGTAACAGAAAAGAGGTGAAACAAATGCGAAGCGGAAATGGGCTGGCAATCCTGCTTATCACATTCGGCGGATTAATCGTACTAGGTAAATTGGGCTTAGGGCTCGGGTGGTTGTTCGGACTACTTATCCCGATACTGATTATTCTACTCGGTGTCGTAGCTTGGAACAACGGAAACCGACTGCTGGGTGGAGTCATAACGGTAGTTGGGGGATTTATTCTTCTCGGTAAGCTGAGCTTCTTGTTCGTCTGGGCTGCGGCAATCGCGCTGATCATATTCGGAGTATCGATGCTCGGTCGCAAGAATCATAGAACTCGAATGTAACTTAACTATAAGAGTAGCCGTAATCGGAACAAGGAGGGATACAGGGAATGAGCGTCATAAAAAGAGTTCGCGATATGACGGTGGCAACACTGAACGATCGTCTTGAGAAGTCGGAAGATCCCGTTCGCGTAATTGACCAGTTTCTATGGTCGACGCATCAAGAAATTACGCAGTCGGAAGGGCTAGCTCGTCAGTATGCAGCTCATACCGATAATCTGCATCGGCAGTGGAGAGACGCAGAGCAATGGATGACGAAGCGCGAGCAGCAAGCGTTAACGGCGCTAAAAGCCGGCGAAGAGGATGTAGCGAAGCTGGCGCTTCAAGAAAAGGTCATTCATGAAGAACGCGCGGAAAGATATCGCCAACTGTACGAGCAAAGCCGGAATGAATTGACCGATCTGGAGCAACTGTTGCAGGAGCTGCGCAATGAATATCGGTCGGTATATGACCGCCGCCAGTTCTATGTTGCGAGAATGGAGTCGCTTCGTCTCCAACAGAGACTGAATGCGCGTTATACTCCGGGTAATCCGGATACGTCGCAAATGTTCCGCAAGATCGACGACAGATTGACGGATATCGAGCTTGAAACCCGGAGTTTGCGCGATCTTCGGCGCATGGGCCAAGAAACGTTGATGCAAGCGGGCGAGCTTGTGAAAACGACGATCGAGAGAGAACTGGAGCAGTTAAAGCGTAAGCTGCAACAAGGAGGTTAAACAAGGATGCGTAAATTATATCGTTCTACGCGGGACCGAAAATTATTCGGGGTGTGCGGAGGCTTGGCCGATTATCTCGGCGTCGATGCGACGTTGCTCAGAATATTGCTGATCATCGTGGCGGTCTTCTCGGCGGGTTCCGTGATCGTCGTATATATCATCGCCGGTTTCGTCATTCCTCGTGAACCGAATTACGGTGGCGGCTTCGGAGCTAATCCATACGACCAAGGCTGGAGAGGCAATGAACAGTCTCAATACGGCTACGGCAATCAGAATCAGAACTGGAATCCCAATTCTAACAACTATGCAGGGCCGGCTCCAGGAGCAAGACCAGGCGCGGGGTTCACCAACCCGAGCGCGCAACGTCCAGCCCCCTATACAGCACCTACGCAGTCTCCCTCTCAACCTGCGCAAGGGATCGACGCGATGATGGAAGATATAGAGAAGAAGTCGTTGCAAAGAGAGATCGAAGAGTTGAAAGCTAGAATTTCAAAATTTGAGAAACAATCGAAAGGAGAATAACACAATGGGTGTATTCCAAAGAATGAAAGACATGACGAAGGCTTCGGTACATGACTGGCTAGATAAACTTGAGGATCCGATCGTAATGCTGAATCAATATCTTCGCGATATGGAAACGGAAATACATGATGCCGAAGTTACGGTTGCTAAGCAAATGGCTTCCGAACGCAGGATGAAACAACGCTTGGATGAGCTTGTAAGATTAGGAGTAGACCGTGAAGGACAAGCGGAGCATTCCCTTCGCAACGGTAACGAGGACCTCGCCCGCAAACTTCTCGCGGAGAAGGTTCAATTGAGCCAACAAGCGGCGGATTTGGCCGGCCTGCACGATCAAGCAAGCGCGCAAGTGAACGATCTGACCGCGCAGCTTCATGAAATGAAAGAAGAGTACTACAAGCTTCGCAACAAACGCAATGAATTGGCGGCGCGTTCGCAGATGGCGAAAGCACGCAAGCAAATGGCACAGATCAGCACGCTGCATACGATTGAGAGCGGTTCGGCTTCCCGCGGCTTCCATCGCATGGAGGAGAAGATCATGCAGCTCGAAGCGGAAGCGGATGTTGCCCGTATCCCGGGATCGTCTTATGGCGGAGTACCAACGCGCATCGACCCGGAAAAAGAATATCGCGTAGAGCAAGAGCTTGAAGCTCTAAGAAACCGCGTGCAACCGAATTTGAGCAAAGAATAAAGAGCAAACATTCTCCCTTGTCGCAAGATGTGCTATGATGTCAGAAAGATAGGGAAGAGATAGCTGGCCAAGCCATAACGGGTTGAAATCCGTTATGGCTTTAACTACGAAAATTAGGTGAAGCAGCAGGAGGTGTGACCCGACATGAGGAAGCCCAGTAATGCGATATTGTTCATAGCCGCCGGACTTTACCTCGCTCTTGGAGCCATGGCGGGTTACACGACGGTAAATGCCGTCGTGCTACTGCTTCTAGGAATAGAGCGTTATCGATCCGATCGTTCGCGAATATCCATTATTGTCATTGTCATTAGCACGTTAGTGCTGATCATTACCCAATTCGCTTTGTTCGCGGTTGTGGTTCTAGTATCCCTCGGCATTTATTACTTTAGGGGCAGGCCGCCGACGGTCGGAACTTATGAGAGCAAGCACAGACTCCTATTAAATATGAGGCTGGACGAACAGTCTTGGCTGCTTCACTCGATGAGCTACTGGCATGCCATCGGCGAAATCCGAATGGATATGTCGTTAGCGGTACCGGAGGACAAAGAAACGACGATTGTTCTGCAGGGATTGGTTGGAGATTTGGATCTTATCATTCCGGATGACTACGGAATTCAGGTCGAAGCTTCGGTGCTCATCGGTCAAGTATCGTTCAAACAGATCAAAGAAGGCGGCATGTTCCATCGCTTATCGTGGAGGTCGCCCAATTATGACGAATGCGAGCAACGATTGAAACTTCAGTTATTCTATCTCGTAGGAGATATCAAAATACGAACGGTATAAATCAACTTCGAAAGGGGGAGTCGCATGGAATCCCAGAAAGTGACCAATATGGTGTGGCGCCATATGGGCGAATCGGTGCTGTACTCCCTTGGCGTTGGCGCACTTGTCATTTTATTGTTGATTAGATACGGGTTGGCGGGAGAATTCCTCTCGTGGGGAGCGGTCATCTCTTATTCATTGACCGCATTGGGCGTTCTCACCGTAACAGGGGCTGCTTACGGCTTCTGGAGAAGTTATCCGATAAGGCATCGGCTTGAGCTTCTAAGGGAGACCATGCTGATGTTGGAAAAAGGCAGCTCTAATCCGCCGTTGCCCAACCTTGGCAAGGACGAGATCGGGCGTCTCGGGGAACAGTTAGGAAAGCTTGGCCGCAAATGGGAGGATCAAGTCTCGTCGCTGCAACGCTTGTCCACTAACAATGCAGAATTGGCAGCCCAAGCTCGCATGAGCGCCGTCATCGAGGAACGCCAGCGACTGGCCCGCGAGTTGCACGATGCGGTAAGCCAACAGCTGTTCGCGATCTCGATGACGGCCACGGCCGTTGGCCGGACAATGGACAATGATTTCGAGCGGGCCCGCCGTCAGGTGGAATTAATAGAAGAAATGGCATCCGCAGCGCAATCGGAGATGAGAGCCCTGCTGCTGCATCTGCGTCCAGTTCATCTGGAAGGCAAGCGATTGGCTCAAGCGATTCCTGAATTGGTGGAAGAGATGAAAGCCAAGGTGCCGGTCGATATTTCGATCGACATGGAGCAGGATTTGCCACTTAACAAAGGTGTGGAGAACCATCTCTTCCGAATCGTGCAGGAGGCGCTTTCCAACACACTTCGGCATGCCAAGGCTACGAAAATGGATATTGTGCTTCAACGTCGCGGAGATGCCGTGCGGCTAGGCATTAAGGATAACGGAATCGGCTTCGACACGCAGGTGAAAAAACAGGCATCCTATGGAATGACGAACATGGAGGAGCGCGTGAACGAGCTTGGCGGATCGTTAAATATCGCTAGCGCTCCCGGCAAAGGAACGAGAATCGAAATCAGAGTGCCCTTGATGGCGGAAGGCGGATAACCGAATGGCAGATCAATCTTTGGTTCGGGTTTTATTGGTCGATGATCATGAGATGGTTAGAATCGGTTTGGCTGCGGTGCTCGGAACGGAAGAAGGCATCGAAGTGGTAGGCGAGGCAGGCAACGGAATGGACGGTCTTCGGCTTGCGCGCGAATATTCCCCCGATGTCGTGCTTATGGATCTAGTGATGGAAGGCATGGACGGCATCGAAACGACCCGCCAGATTATGGAGGAAATGCCGGAATGCAGAGTTATCGTACTTACGAGCTTCTTGGATGACGAGAAGATGTATCCCGTTATCGAAGCTGGAGCGTTCAGCTACTTATTAAAAACATCCCGGGCTTCCGAAATTGCGGATGCCATACGAGCGGCATCCCGCGGGCAGTCGGTGCTCGAGTCGCAAGTCGCCTCGAAGATGATGAACCGCTTCCGCCGTCCTCCACAAGCTAACTCGCAGCCCCACGAAGATTTAACCGATCGGGAGATGGAAGTGCTGAAGCTGATCGCCCTAGGGAAATCGAACCAGGAGATTGCCGACGATCTGTTCATCGGAATCAAGACGGTTAAATACCATTTGACGAACCTATTCGGCAAGCTGAGCGTGGAGGATCGGACGCAAGCCGCGATCTATGCGCATCGGAACGGACTAGCGGACTAAATGAGAATAACCTCCCGTACAGGGGCCAATGGAATAACGCTCTTCACCGAACTAACCTCCATCAAGGGACCGGCGCTAAGAACGCCCCAATAAGCGGTGCTTTCGGACTGCTCCTCCGATTGTATAGTGCTGATGTCTACTTGAGCTTTGGATTTGCGCGTTCGCTTAACCGGACGCACTGTCCGTTCCCCGTTTAGAACGATCGTGGAAGGACTGCAAGAGGTGAGGATTCCGGTATGACGCGTACCATCATTCAGGATTACGCAAACCGCCCGTCCGCACAACGGCTGAAGAGAGTCCTCATCGAAAGAAAAAGAAGAATCCATCATGCTATCATCCTCCATGGATTAGAATTTTAAGCAGTGTATTCAAGGCGAGACAAACGTGTAAGGGTATTTGCCCACGCTTTGGAAAAGACAGTTAAAAACGTAGCGTTGGAATGTTAATTGTGCTAAACTACAATTCATGAGATTTGACAATAATCAGATCATCCAATCCTGCATACAAGAAAGATGAGGACCATGACGACGGACAACAAACAAGAGTCTATTTCCGCTCATGAAGCGGTCTATTTCATTTTCGGAGCTACGGGCGATCTGGCTCGCCGAAAACTATTCCCAGCCTTGTATAGCTTATATCGCGAAGGTAAGCTAGGAGAACGTTTTGCCATTGTCGGCTTAGCTCGTAGACCGCGTACCCCATCCCAATTCCGTGATGACGTATACGAGTCCATACAAGAATTTTGCCGGTACAAACCAAGCGATAAAGAGGCATGGAACGCTTTTGTTGGACATTTTACATATCAATCCCTCGACACGGGGAACGTAGATGCTTTCAAGCAGTTGAAAGCTCATACGGAGGAACTGGAAGCGCAATATCAAATTCCGGGGAACCGCCTGTTTTATTTGGCGCTTGCACCGGAACTGTTCGGTAACGTATCCCGCAATCTTCGCGACGGCGGCATGCTTGAGAGCAGTGGCTGGCATCGCCTTGTCATCGAGAAACCTTTCGGCTACGATTACCCTTCCGCTGAGCGCTTGAATGAAGAAATTCGTCAAGTATTCCGCGAAGATGAGGTATTCCGTATCGATCATTACCTCGGCAAGGAAATGGTACAGAACATCGAAGTTATCCGATTGTCTAATGCCTTCTTCGAACCGTTGTGGAACAACAACCACATCGCGAACGTTCAGATCACGTTAGCGGAGACAGTGGGCGTCGAAGAACGCGGTGCTTATTACAATAAGTCGGGCGCGTTGCGCGATATGGTTCAGAACCATATGCTGCAAATGCTTACGATGATCGCCATGGAACCGCCAAGCCGCCTTGATCCGGAAGATATTCGGGATGAGAAGGTTAAGGTTCTTCGTTCGATCCGCAATCTCGTGTCCGGCGAAGAAATTCGTCGGAATATCATAAGAGGGCAGTACGCGCAAGGAGCTTCGCGAGGCAAGGAACTGAAGGGCTACCGCCAAGAGGATTCCGTCGATCCGGAATCCGTCACCGAGACGTTCTTCGCGGCTCGTCTATTCGTTGACAACTTCCGTTGGGCTGGCGTACCGTTCTATGTCCGTACAGGCAAGCGCTTGCCGGTCAAATCGACGGAGATCGTCATCGAGTTCAAGAACGTTCCGAATAACGTTCTGTTCGCGAAGCGTCAGGACTTGCAACCGAATCTTCTCGTCATTCGCGTCAACCCGATGGAAGGCATCTACATTAAGTTCAATGCCAAGAAACCGGGTAACGACATGACGGTTCAACCGGTGGCGATGGAGTTCTGCCAAAGCTGCCAAGTCGGCTTGAATACGCCAGAAGCTTATGAGAGGTTAATTTTCGACGCGGCGCGCGGGGATCATACGTACTTCACGCGTTGGGACGAGTTAGCCGTCGCATGGAAACTGATCGATCCGATCGCCGCTGCTTGGCGAGAAGATTCCAGCGATCTGCAGTCGTACGCTGCGGGCTCGTGGGGACCTCAAAAAGCGATAGAGCTGCTGACGGACGAAGGTTTCCACTGGTGGCCTGTTAACGGGCAAGACGAGGATAATGTCATTTGGGTATCAAATACAAGCAAATAGTAAGTTCGGAGGTGTCTGCTTTGCCGAAAATTTACGATATCAGTATGACGATAGAAGAGAACATGCAAGTGTGGAAAAGCTATGAGCAGAAGAAACCGCGGATCACGAACGTGCAAAATCACGATGAAGGCAAGCCGCATGAAAGCTTGCTCACGATTAACACGCATACGGGAACGCATGTAGATGCTCCACTTCACATGCTTGCGGGCGGCGCTACGATTGAAACGATTTCGTTGGAGCGCTTGATCGGACCGGCACGGGTGCTGGATCTAACGCATTTGAAGGAGTTTATCACGAAGGAAGATCTTGAACCGTTCGCTATTCAGCGCGGGGAGAGATTGCTGTTCAAGACGACAAGCTCGTTAACCGAAGAGTTCATGCTTGACTTCGTCTTCTTGCGTGAAGACGGAGCGAAGTACTTAGCGGATATCGGAGTGGGCCTAATCGCGACGGACGCGCTCGGAATCGAACGCGCTCAAGCGGAGTATCCGACACATCGTACATTGATGCGCAATGATGTTATCATTGTCGAAGGGGTACGTTTGAAGGATGTAGAAGCGGGAAATTACACGTTAGTGATCGCTCCGCTTAAGCTTACCGGAATCGATGCAGCTCCTGCACGCGCTTTTCTGATGGCGTAATGCAAGAGATTCGTCTTTAGCGAATACAGAGAGAAGGGTCTTTTCGCCCTTTTCTCTTTTTTTGGGTTTACAACGTAACAGTGTTATGTTACATTAACGGTGGAGGGATTGCTATGGAACAAGATTTGATATCCAAAAAAGATCTACTCGATGAAAAGGGCATATCCTACGGCCAATTGTATCGTTGGAAGCGAAAACAGCTCATTCCTGAAGAGTGGTTTATCCGAAAATCTACGTTTACGGGTCAAGAGACGTTTTTTCCTAAAGATTTAATATTAACGCGTATCGATAAAATCATGAATATGAAGGATGATTTGTCGCTAGATGAGCTGGCGGATAAGTTTTCACCGTTATTGCCTGAGTATGAGATGCGAAAAGTCGACCTATTGAAACGAAACATTGTTTCGCCTGTTGTCATAGAGCGATTTGCATCCGGTGACGCTGACGGGGTCGTCTATACGTTCGATAAATTGCTCTACTTTTATGTCGTCGACAAGCTGCTTCAGGCAGGCGAGATGAGCATGGAAGAAGGAGAACGATTGTTGCAGACGTTGCGCGATCATTTTCCGAAATTCGATGGCAAGCCCTGCGATCTCATATTCATTCGCAAGATGGGCGTATCGTCCTTTGCATTGTTGTCGGTTCCAGCGGATCTGTATTACGAAAGCGGAGTAAAGTTAATCGCGCGGGTGTCTATGTCGGAGTGCATCGAACAACTAAAAGGAAAATGGGTATAGGGGTGAAGATATGGAAACTTTTAACGGACCGGATTTATTGATTAATGGAGTTAGTAAAGCTGGCGGCGGAGAATACGGAAAAGTGAAAATCGATGGAGTGGGAACCGTTGAAGGCAGCGTTGCCTCCGTTACGTTCGACGCGAACGGAATAACGAAGGTACACGGCGACCTCATTACAGGAGAGTTGGATAGCGACGGTATCTTTAGAGTCGATGGCTTGCTAACCGCTAGGAAAATGAAGATAGACGGAAAGATGAAAGTGAAGGGCTCCTTAAAAGCGGACTATTGTTCGGCTAACGGGATTCTGAATATTGGCGGAGATTGCGAAATCGAACAATTTGATATGCATGGCGCATTCGAGGTTCAGGGATTGCTGAATGCGGGTAGGATGGAGCTGAAGCTGCAAGGCAGAGGCAAAGCGCGGGAGATCGGCGTGGAGAGCATTCAAGTCCGTCAAGCGTCGAGAAGCGTATGGGGAAAGCTATGGAGCTGGATGCTTCCGAAGTTCAGCCCGGAGCTGCAAGTTACCGTTATCGAAGGAGACGATATCGATCTGGAATATACCGAGGCTGATATCGTAAGGGGGAACCGGGTTCTCATCGGTAAAGGCTGTTCGATAGGGTTGATCGAATATCGCACGGAGCTTAAGGTACATCCCGGAGCAAAAATCGGTAAAGAGGTGAAGACGGGTGGCTGACAATACGAGACGCGATATGAAGATGTTGGGCGAGACGACGTCCGTAGGCGGACGGTACCGGAATATCAAGCTGACCGGCGAAAGTATATTTAACGGTGATGTCGATTGCATCAAGCTGTATAATACCGGCGAGGTTAAGGTTATGGGAAACTTGAAAACCGAAGAGCTTAAAATTACGGGAGAATGCGAGGTCCAAGGCCAACTTGAAGCGTTAGTCGTACGCGGGCGTGGCGAAGTGAAAGTATCTTCCGGAGTTCGCATGGAGAACGTTAAGTTTACAGGCAACTTGGACGCGAAGGGAGATTGCGAAGCGGGATCGATTGAATTAGCCGGGGCTTTTAACGTGTCAGGCTTACTAAGCGCGGATGGGTTGTACGTGAAGATGTTCGGTCCTTGCATGGCCAGGGAAATCGGAGGGACGACGCTCAGGGTCAAGCGAAGCAAGGCGACGAAGCTGCTCAACTTCTTCATGTTCAAGGGAGATTCTAACTTGAATGCGGAGCAGATCGAAGGCGATGTCGTGGAACTGGAACATACGAACGCAGCCATCGTAAGAGGCAATCGAGTCATTATCGGCCAAGGCTGTCAGATCGGCCGGGTGGAGTACCGGGATTCGCTGGACATCCACAAGAGCGCTAACGTTAAAGATAGCATTAAGCGATAACGGTTGTTAATAAGATTAGGGAGCGCGAGGGAAATGGAGCAACGAAAGCAGGGTAGCTTGGGGATCGTTATCGCCGGTTTGCTACTCGGCATCTTGATGGCATCAATGGATAACACAATCGTCGCCACGGCGATGGGGAACATCGTCGGGGAGCTTGGCGGATTAGATCAGTTCGTATGGGTCACTTCGGCTTACATGGTGGCGGAGATGGCCGGAATGCCGATATTCGGAAAGCTGTCGGATATGTACGGGCGCAAGAAGTTTTTCGTTTTTGGAATCATCGTTTTCATGATCGGATCGGCACTTTGCGGGACCGCCAGCTCGATTACGGAATTGGCCATGTATCGGGCGATTCAAGGGATCGGCGGCGGAGCGCTTGTTCCGATCGCGTTCACGATCATGTTCGACGCGGTTCCGTTGCAATCCCGGGGCAAGCTTGGCGGTCTATTCGGAGCGGTGTTCGGGCTGTCGAGCATATTCGGTCCATTGCTAGGGGCTTACATTACGGACCATATCGCGTGGGAATGGATATTCTACATCAATCTGCCTTTGGGCGTGCTGGCTTTCGCGATGATTACGTTCTTCTACAAAGAATCTCATGAGCACTCGAAGCAACCGATCGATTGGGTCGGCGCGTTCACCCTCGTGGGAGCGGTCATATGCCTCATGTTCGCGCTTGAGCTGGGAGGCAAGCAATATGCATGGGATTCTTCCATGATCTTAGGCTTGTTCGCCGGATTCGCGGTGCTGGCGATCGCGTTCCTCATTAACGAGACGAAGGTCGAGGAGCCGATTATTTCGTACAGCTTGTTCAAGAATCGGCTGTATGCGACGAGCATTCTATGCGCTTTGTTTAGCGGTGCGGCGTTCATTGTCGCCTCCGTGTATATTCCGATCTTCATTCAAGGCGTGCTCGGAGGCTCTGCGACCAATTCGGGGCTCGTGCTGCTGCCGATGATGGTCGGATCGGTCGTCACGGCTTCACTCGGCGGATTCTTAATGACGAAGCTGCCTTATCGAAACCTGATGATTCCTACTCTCGCTATTTTAGTGGCGGGCACGGCTCTTGTGGCAACCTTAAATTCGGAGTCCACAAGGTTGATCGTCACGCTGTATATGATTTTGATCGGTCTCGGTATCGGAGCTTCCTTCTCCGTGTTGAGCAATGCCGCGATTCATGGTTTAACCGCACGCCAACGCGGAACGGCTAGCTCTACGCTTAATTTCATCCGCTCGCTCGGCATGACGATCGGCATTACGACTTTCGGAATTATCCAAAGCCATGTATTTACGGGGAAACTAAAGGACTTTTTCGCTCCTGGAGGTGCGGAAGCGTCGGGCGGACAAATGCCGGATGGTCTTGATTTCAAAGATCCCCACTCGTTGTTATCGCCAGAATTACGGGCCCATATTCCTCCGGAAATTCTGAATCCCATCACGAAAATGCTTTCCTCGTCAATCGTGTATACGTTCGCTTGGGCGATCATACCGGCGGTGCTTGCGTTAGCGGTGGCTTTCTTCATGGGCCGCCAGAAGCTTGATGCCTCCGCGGAAGGTAAAGAATACGCATCCGGGCATTAAAGGGTAAGGTTCATATTCAGTTCACAATTGAATCGTATTCTTACCCAGACGCTAAAGTTAAGATTTGATGGGAAGGTGTACAAGTGGAAAGTAAGGGGAACAACAAGAAGTTAGTTTTGACTGGTCTACTGATCGGACTCATTTTTGCGGAGCTCGACGAGACGGTCGTATCGACGGCTATGCCGACGATTATCCGCGAGCTTCACGGTTTATCGTTATATGGCTGGGTAGCCGGTGTCTACATGCTGGCGGTTACAATGTTCATGCCGATATTGGGGAAACTGGCTGATCTCTATGGACGCAAAAAAGTTTATATGATCTGCATGGCCTTTTTCATCGGGGGCTCGATCGTAAGCGGGTTAGCGCCATCGATGACATGGCTGCTGATCGGGCGCGGAATTCAAGGAATCGGAGCGGGAGGATTAATGCCGCTCGCGCTCGTCATCATCGGGGATACTTATCCATTGGAGCAACGGGCTAAAATTCAAAGCTTATTCGGTCCGCTTATGATTCTCCCTCAGCTATTAGGGCCTACAGTCGGCGGATATATCGTTGGCCATATTAATTGGCACTGGGTGTTCCTGATCAACATTCCGCTCGGCCTCATTGCGGCGGCCGTGCTCGCCAAAGGAATGCGCGAGACGAGAGGCGAAGAAAAGCGTTCGATCGATTGGGCGGGGGCGTTCACGCTCGTTCTGGGCTTGCTATCGCTGCTGCTAGCTCCAGTATTGATCGACAATCAAGGCTATAGTTGGTCTTCTCCAGTTGTCATCGGGCTGTTGGTCTTGTCCGCAATGCTGTTCGTGCTATTCGTGAGAATCGAGATGAAAGTCAAGGAACCGATCATTCCGATGCACTTGTTCCGTAACCGAAACGTCGTCGTGCTGTCCTTGCTCGTCTTTACACTTATGCTTGGGGTTATGGGAGGAATCGCTACTTTCCCGTTCTTCGCGCAGAACGTGATGGGGATGACGCCGACGGCATCGGGCTATCTGATGCTCGCATTCATGGGGGGAGCGATTCCGTCAAGCATTGTGATCGGCTTCCTCATTACGAAATTGGCTTACCGCAATTTGTTCATCATCTCGTTCGTGCTTCCGATAATCGGATTCATCATGTTATCCCGAATTGGAGTCGACACGACCGTGCTCTTCATCGTCATCAGCTTCTTCATTCTCGGACTCGGTCTCGGCGCGTTGTTCGGGGGAGATAACTTGATCGTACAGGAATCGGTAGCCAAAGAAGAGAGCGGAATCGCGCTATCGACTGTACAGGTGTTCCAATCTCTCGGAGCGACGATCGGATTAAGCATTTTCGGCAGCTTGCTGGCGAGAAACATCGGCAACGGAGTGGAGGGGCTGAAGGATCAGCTGCCAGCCGGATCGGTCGACCATATCGTGACGGGAGGAATCCCTTCCGGGCTCGCGCCGGAACTGCTCAGTCAAGTGAAGGCAGCATTCGCCGACTCGTTCCAGAACATTTTCTTTATCTCGCTCTTCTTCGTCGTAGCCTCGTTCATCATTTGCTGGTTCCTGAAGAAGGAAGTTTTATTAAAGAAAGAACCGGAGATGGCATCGGAGCTTCAAACATCGGCTTAAACCCGAAATATCCCTGAGCGATTTTCTTATGGTATAATGAAAGCTGTTATTTTATCGTGAAGGGAATATCAACGGATGAGCCAAAAGACGACTGAAGAATTACGGCAAGAGGTTGGGAAGCGCCGTACTTTCGCTATAATTTCTCACCCCGATGCGGGGAAAACGACTTTAACCGAGAAGCTGCTTCTCTATGGGGGCGCAATTCACATCGCAGGGTCGGTTAAAGCGCGCAAAGCGGCGCGGCACGCGACAAGCGACTGGATGGAAATCGAGAAGCAACGGGGAATTTCGGTTACTTCCTCGGTCATGCAGTTCCAGTATCAAGACAAACAGGTGAACATTCTCGATACCCCCGGTCACCAAGATTTCAGTGAAGACACGTATCGCACGTTAACGGCCGCGGATAGCGCCGTCATGCTTATCGACGTCGCCAAAGGCGTCGAGGCGCAGACGATCAAGCTGTTCCAAGTGTGCAGCAAGAGAGGCATTCCGATTTTCACGTTCATCAACAAGCTAGACCGCGAAGGGCAAAATCCGTTCGAGCTGCTTGAAGAGATCGAGCGGGTGCTCGGCATCCGCTCCGTTCCTATGAACTGGCCGATCGGCATGGGCCGTGAGTTGTGCGGCGTATACGACCGGATGAAAAACCAAGTCGAGCTGTTCCAAGGCAAGGACCATACCGAGATCGAAGTCCGCAAGACGGAAGATTACAACGACCCGATTATTCGCGAGATGGCGGGCGATTATTTGGCCGAGCAATTGGCGCAGGAGCTCGAGCTTCTAGACGTCGCGGGCGATTCCTTCGATTATGAGAAAGTGCGTACCGGCCAGTTGACGCCAGTGTTCTTCGGCAGCGCGGTGAACAACTTCGGAGTGCAGACGTTCCTCGAAAACTTCTTGGAGCTGGCGCCGCAGCCAACCCAGCGTAAAACGACGGAAGGCACGGTTGATCCGGACGAGGAGAAGTTCTCCGGTTATGTTTTCAAAATTCAAGCGAATATGAACCCGGCTCACCGCGACCGTATCGCTTTCCTGCGGATTTGTTCGGGGAAATTCCAGCGGGGCATGAGCGTCCGTCATGTACGCGTCGGTAAGGAGATCAAGTTGTCCCAGCCGCAGCAATTTCTGGCTCAGGACCGGGATATCGTCGAAACGGCGTATCCGGGGGATATTATCGGGTTGTTCGATCCCGGTATTTTCCGAATTGGCGATAGCTTAAGTGAAGGACGGGACATCGTATTTGACGAGCTGCCTACGTTCTCGCCGGAGATTTTCTCCAAAGTGTCGATCAAGAACGCGCTGAAGCAGAAGCAATATTTGAAAGGGCTCGACCAGCTGACGGAAGAAGGCATGGTTCAAGTTTTCCGTTCGGTAGGGGCGTTCGAGGATACGTATCTTGGCGTCGTCGGCCAGCTTCAATTCGAGGTGTTCGAGTACCGGATGAAGAACGAATACGGCGTCGATATCCAACTGTTCCGGACGCAATTCCAATTCGCTCGTTGGATTGTCGGCGATAAAGTCGATCAAACCAAATTCCGTATTAACTCGATTCTGGTCAAAGACAAGAACAATGTCGATGTCGCGCTCTTCGAGAACGAATACGCAATGAGAACCGCTATGGAACGCATGCCGGATCTGCAGTTCTTGGAAGTCGCTCCTTAACGATGATAAACCCGTTGCCCATGCTGGCGGCGGGTTTTGTTGTATGTCAGGCTTCGGAACTGGTAAAATGGGAAGAAACTTACCGGAAGAGGGCGAATGGTTCATGGGGAACCGTATGAAGATTAAGGGCGGTTTGGTCGTTCGCCCGGATGGCGTTAGCCAACGGGATCTGGCAATAGAGGGCGGCGTAATCTCGTCAATAAGTGCAGATGCTGGGGAAGTTGGCTACGATCAAGTAATAGATGCCGAAGGTGCCTGGGTGCTGCCAGGCTTGATCGATATTCATTGCGATGCGATCGAGAAAGAAGTGGAGCCGAGGCCGAATACGCTGTTTCCGCTGGAGATGGCTTTTTTACAGTTCGAACGAAAGCTAGCGGGACATGGCATAACGACGATGCTGCATTCCTTGTCATTAGGGGTAGGCTTGAGCTTGCGCGGAGAGCATCTCGTTGCGGAGATGATCGGACTAATCGCTAGCATGCGCCAGGAACGGGCAATGATTCGCCACGGCGTGCATTTGCGTTACGAGGTTTCGCATTTGACCGGATTCGAGTTGGCCCAGAAGCTGCTTGACGATGGATTGCTCGATTATTTGTCTTTAATGGATCATGCGCCGGGGCAGGGACAATATCATCGGCCCGGGGCATTTCAACGATATGTGATGAAAAATCAAGGAGTTAGCGTGGACGAAGTAGCCGTTATCGTCGAGGAGCTGCAGGAGAGAAGAAGCCGGGTCGATTGGAGCAAGCTTAAAGCGCTAACGGCGCAAGCGCGCAGCCGCGGTATCGCCGTCGCATCTCACGACGACGATAGCGAAGCGGCCGTCAATCGTTCTCTTGATTTTCAGGCGACGGTATCCGAGTTTCCTTTAACTCTTGAAACGGCAAGATATGCTACCGCCCAAGGGATGGGAGTATGCGTAGGAGCGCCCAACATCGTTCGCGGCGGTTCTCACGACGGCAATCTGAAGGCAGTTGAAGCTATTAGGGAAGGGGTAGCCGACATTCTGTGCTCGGACTACCATCCAGCGTCATTGCTTCATGCCGTTTTTCAACTGGAGACAGAAGGATTACCTCTCCATCAAGCGGTCAACATGGCTTCCCTTAATGCCGCGCGCGCGTTAGGCCGTGCCGATTCGATCGGTTCGATCGAGTTAGGCAAAGCGGCGGATGTGATCATTGTCCGCAAAGTGCGGGGCATTCCGCTCGTTCACTCGACCATCGTTGGCGGAGTCGTTGTTCACGCCACGAAGGATTTTGTTTAGGGTTGTTTGTTAAGGTGCTTATGCAGGACTTCTACCATTTTTTTGCGCGCAGCAGGCGTGCTATTGTTCCAAATCATCTCATATAGAACTCCCAAACCAGGCAAGGCCATTTCTTCTGTGCCGATAGAACCTTCGATAATTTCCGTTAATTCGTCGTTGTTCTTACCTTGTACCCGCTGAATAATCGCCTGTCTTAAGTCTAATTCCACGGATATACCTCCTTAAAGGGGAACTTCCCGTGTAGATTTCCCTATAGGCCCGACGGTTATGCCGGGTAAGGAATGTGTTATAATGAGCCCATTGGAAACGATCGTGAGGAGGAAGCAATTGGTGGCGAAGAAACCACATGGAAAAAAACAATTCGCGATTATCGGGCTTGGCCGGTTCGGATCGAGCGTGGCGATCTATCTGGCCGAACTCGGTTACGAAGTGCTTGCCGTCGACGATAACGCGCAACGCGTTCAAGATGTCGCGCATGCCGTGACTCATGCCGTTTCAGCCGATTCCACGGATGAAGAAGCGATGAACGCGCTGGGCATCCGCAACTTCGACGTTGTCGTCGTGGCAATCGGACAAGACATCCAATCGAGCATATTGACGACCTTGATTCTGAAGGACCTTGGCGTACCTTATATTATCGTCAAAGCGCAGAACGAGCTGCACGGCAAAGTGCTGAATAAGATCGGCGCGGACAAAGTCGTATTCCCCGAACGGGATATGGGGTTACGCGTCGCGCATCATCTGATCTCTCCGAACATTCTCGAGCATATCGAATTGTCCGCCGATTACAGTATCGTCGAGATGAAGGTACCTTCCTCGATGATCGGTAAAAATCTTAAGCAACTCGATATTCGTCAAAAATACAATTGCAACGTTCTAGCGGTAAAGCGCCAAGGAGAATTAAATATTACTCCGCGTGCGGACGAGCCCTTGATCAAGGACGATATTCTCGTCATCGTGGGCAAGAACGACCTATTAACGAAACTGGAGCAAGCATATGCGGAACCTTGAGGGATATATCAGTTCGGCTTCCAACCCGCGAGTGAAAGAGTGGGCCAAGCTGCTGGAGCGTAAATATCGGCAGCGCGAAGAGAAGTTTCTGCTGGAGGGCGTCCATTTGGTGAAGGAAGCTCTGGAAGCGGGATGGCCGCTTGATGTTATTGCCTTCGATGAAGGCTCCGGCGTTATGGATGCATTCGAGGAATACATAGAAGACGAGCAACGAGGAAGTGACGTTACGGCATGGTTTCCGGTATCGCCGGAAATTATCGAGAAATGCAGCGAGACGGGAACTCCGCAGCCGATCTTTGCGGTAGCGCGGAAGCGCCCTCCGAGCGAAGAACTTCTGTTCGGCGATGACGCTGGATTAATCGTCGTGTTGGACGGCGTGCAGGATCCCGGCAATGTCGGAACCATTGTAAGAAGCGCCGCCGCAAGCGGTGCGACGGCGGTTGTCTTGGGCAAGGGTACGGCCGATTTGTACAATCCTAAGACGATCAGGGCGACAATGGGGGCGCTGTTCCACGTTCCCGTACTCGAGGCGGATTTAAGTTCGTTGTTGCCTCAAGCCGCCGAGCAAGGGGTATCCCTCGTAGGTACAAGCCTTCAGGCCGCGCAATCGTGTTACGATTATGATTTCAGCGATCGTAACGTATGGCTCGTCTTCGGCAATGAAGGCAGTGGCATGTCCGAGCAGGTCGCTACATTAGTGGATGCGAATGTAATTATACCTATGACTGGAAGAGCCGAGTCTCTTAACGTGGCTATGGCGGCTACGGTACTGCTGTTCGAGGCTCAGCGGCAACGGGGATTAAAGGGACATAAGGGACAATAAAATCGTCATGGTTGGAAATGAATGAACCGCCTTCTAACAGGCGGTTTTGTTATAATATATAGACCATTGTTAATGCACTAACGGGTGGGAGGACAGGCCATGAACAAAGAAGATCGGGTCATAATGGGTTTCAGGGACTTATATAACAAGATGGTTTGGCTTAATAAAGATAAGATGGAAGAAGGTCTTAAGGGTTATAAGTCTTCTGAAGTACATTGCATCGAATACATTGAAAAAAATGCAGATTCCAATGTGACAAAACTTGCGGAGTCCCTTTATATGACTCGCGGTGCCATAAGTAAAATAACTCAGAAGCTCATACACAAAGGTCTTATCGAGAGCTACCAGAAGTCGGATAACAAGAAAGAAATCTATTTTAGGCTTACTGAGCAAGGGAAAGTCATTTTTAGAATCCATGAGGACCTGCACAAAGAGTTTCAAGAGCGGGATAAAGCTGTATTCGAGCATGTAACCGAGGAACAATTTGACAGTATGCTTAGCTTCGTGGAAAAGTATAGTAGGCATTTGGATGCGGAAATAAAGAAACAGGGTATAGATATGAAGTCAGAATAAATTTGAATTATGAAAATGAAATCACAGGCAGCCGGGCTCTATTGAGAACGGGCTGCCTTTTTATTGTCCTTATTTTGTTGACAGGGAAACAAAATGACGATACGATAAATATGTTTCCAAGGAATCAAAATCATAACTTTTGAATGGAGAATTTAAGTGTCCATATTTAGATCACACAATGAACAGAACACAGAACAAACCATAGATAAACACGCATTAATATTCGGTCTTATCTCTGTGTTTCTTTGCGGAATAGGCTTCAGTATAATAGCACCTGTCGTTCCGTTCTTAGTGCAGCCTTATACAAGCAATCCGGGAGAACAAGCTATAGTTGTTACGCTGCTGACCTCTGTTTATGCGGTCTGCGTGTTTTTTGCGGCCCCCGTACTTGGAGCTTTGAGCGACAGATATGGCCGTCGTCCATTGCTCTTAGTATGCCTTGTGGGTTCCGCAATCGGGTACTTGGTTTTTGGCATAGGAGGAGCTCTATGGGTACTATTTGTTGGGCGCATTATTGAAGGAATAACTGGCGGGAGCATAAGCACGATCTTCGCCTATTTTGCAGACATCATTCCTCCAGAACAGAGAACCAAATACTTTGGATGGGTGAGTGCGGTTGTAGGTGTAGGCACCGTCATTGGCCCAACTCTAGGGGGATTACTTGCCAAGTTTAGTTATTCTGCCCCCCTCTATTTTGGAGCAACAATAACTTTATTGAATGTTGTTTATGGATTCTTTTTTATGCCTGAGAGCCTAAACAAAAATAATAGACGGAAAGAGATTGCGTTTGTAAAACTGAATCCATTTACTCAGCTTGCAAGCATACTTTCCACGAAAAACTTAAAATGGCTGCTTGTCTCAGCGTTCTTACTTTGGGTACCCAACGGATCTTTACAGGCCGTTTTTTCACAATTTTCAATCGATACTTTCAGTTGGAAGCCTGCACTAATCGGACTTATGTTTTCAATTATGGGTTTCCAAGACATCGTTTCACAAGGTTTCATAATGCCGAAGCTTTTGAGAAAGTTTAGTGATAAACAGATAGCCATTCTTGGAATGGTTTCGGAGATTATAGGCTACAGTCTTATTGCTGCATCGGCTCTATTCTCGTTCTATCCTCTTTTGATCGCTGGAATGTTCATATTTGGTTTTGGTGATTCGATCTATGGACCTTCATTTAATGGGATGCTCTCCAAGTCTGTCGATTCTAGTGAACAAGGAAGGATTCAAGGAGGTAGCCAATCTATTCAGGCTTTAGCAAGAATGATTGGGCCTATCATTGGAGGTCAAATCTATGTATCACTTGGTCATGCCGCACCCGCTTTTATGGGCATGATCCTTATAGCAGCGGCAATACCAGTTTTATATAAGAGAACGCCTGTAAATACTCAAAGCCGCCGTTTTCCTTTTGAAAAATAGGATTTATCATTTGATGAGTGAGTATTTATTCCATGGTTGATATTATGTGGGAACATCTTTCTATTAGACGGGTTAAAAACTATAAAATGGTACGAGGACATTTGCAACAATTATTTTAATCTATTACTAATAGTGATACACTAGGATAAGTTAATTATTGAACCAGAAAAGATGTGTGCTAGGTCGCGCCCTGGCTTGCTATGGCGCCTAAGCAGTCGCCTGCATCCTTTCTGCAAAACGAAGGGTATAAGGACGGTAAAAATGAGCAACATACAAACTAAAACAGACGTTATTTTAATCGGTGCCGGAATCATGAGTGCGACTTTGGGGACACTTCTGAAGGAACTAGTACCGGGCTGGGAAATTAAAGTGTTTGAGAAGCTCGAAAACGCAGGTGAGGAAAGCTCTAACGAATGGAATAACGCAGGAACTGGGCATGCTGCACTGTGCGAGCTTAACTACACCGTCGAAAAACCGGACGGATCTATAGATATTAGCAAGGCTATCAAAATTAACGAGCAGTTTCAGCTTTCCATGCAGTTTTGGTCTTATCTCGTAAACAGCAAGCTGGTAAATAATCCGCAAGATTTTATTATGCCATTGCCTCATATGAGTATGGTACAAGGCGAAAAAGACATAACGTTTTTAAAGAAACGTTTTGAAGCGTTGTCTAACAATCCCTTGTTTCAAGGGATGGAATTTTCGGATGACCCGGAAAAACTGATGGAATGGATTCCGCTTATTATGCAAGACCGTCCATCGAATGAAGCTATAGCGGCAACAAAAATAGACACTGGAACGGATGTCAACTTTGGCGCTTTAACGCGCATGTTGTTCGACCATTTAAAAAGCAAGAACGTCGAAATCAAGTACAAACAAAATGTTGATAATATTAAACGTACTAGCGATGGCTCGTGGGAACTGAAAGTGCGAAATATCGATAGCGGTAACGTCGAACGCCATACCGCAAAATTCGTCTTTATCGGAGGCGGAGGCGGAAGCGTACATTTATTGCAAAAATCGGGTATTCCTGAAGGAAAACATATCGGGGGATTCCCGGTAAGCGGAATATTCATGGTGTGTAATAATCCGGATGTTGTCGCGCAGCATCATGCAAAGGTATACGGCAAAGCGAAGGTTGGCGCACCTCCAATGTCCGTTCCGCATCTTGACACAAGATATATCGACAATAAAAAATCGTTGCTATTTGGACCATTTGCCGGCTTCTCGCCTAAATTCTTAAAATCCGGCTCCATGTTCGATTTGGTAACTTCCGTAAAACCGAATAACGTCGTAACGATGTTGGCGGCTGGCGCAAAAAACATGTCATTGACCAAATATTTGATCCAGCAAGTTATGTTATCGAAAGAGAAGCGCATGGAAGAGTTGCGAGAGTTTATCCCGAACGCCAGAATCGAGGATTGGGATTTAGTGGTAGCGGGTCAACGCGTGCAAGTTATCAAAGATACGGATGCCGGCAAAGGAACGCTTCAATTCGGTACGGAAGTGGTTAGCGCCGCTGACGGTTCGATAGCCGCATTGCTCGGAGCTTCTCCGGGTGCTTCAACTGCCGTTCACGTTATGCTTGAGGTCATTAATAAATGTTTCCCGCAACATATGAAAGAGTGGGAAGCGAAAATTAAAGAAATGATTCCATCCTATGGCGTGTCACTGTTGAAAAACCCAGAGCTTATCAACGAAATTCATACTTCAACAGCTCGGACGCTTGGTCTCGCAAATAAAGAAGCTTTGGTTCTAGCGTGATAATATTATAACGAATTAGCATTCAAAGCACGCGCATGCTTCGGTGAGAAACCTTTGACTTGCTTGAACAGTTTGGAGAAACCGTTGATGCTCCCGCAACCGATCCGATCGGCGATCTCCGAGATAGACAAAGTCGTATTCAGAAGTAAACGTTCGGCTTCATGGATTCTATATAAGTTAACGAAATGGACGAAGGTAAGCCCCGTCATCTTCTTGAAAGCTTTACAGAAATGATAGGGACTCAAATGGACGAATGAAGCGGCTTGCGCTAAAGTGATTTTGTCCCTATAGTGCAGTTCGACGTATTCGATGAGTTCCTTGAAGCGGGATGCCTTCTGCTGGAGGCCGAGGAATTGGTTGTCCGGCTCGCTGTTCACTTTGTTCCAGCGGCAGCACCAAGTATATAGCAATTGCGCGAAAGCGACTACGGCTTGCCGGTAGCCGCTTTTTTTGCGTTGGAATTCTTCTATCAGCCCTTGAAGGGCTTGATGGATCAGCTTGCCGTGTTCCGTGTTTCTATCCACGCGGTTGTGCCATCGAACATCAATGAAATCAGAGGATTTCAACCCGATAAGAGAGGGATGGAAAACGACGGCAAACAGAGTGAACTCGTTCTTAGGATGATAAACGGCATGAAGCTCTCCGCTGTTCACTACGAACAAATCCCCGGCCTGGCCTACGAATGAGCGCTCCCCGATCTGAATGGTCGCTTCCCCTTGCTCGATCAGAATAAATTCAAAGTGCTCATGCCAATGCAAAGTTAAAAATTGATGGTCTTGAAAGGGAGTATGGAATACGTTCATCGGAAAGCTCGCGTCCGCCAATTGGGTGTTCTCGTATAAGGCTTTTCTCATGATTTAGCTCCTACAATGACAATATTGGATAAATAGAACGCAAGAAAGGTTGAGACGGAATCGATTTTTCCCACTATTATGGTAGCTTAGCATGAATTGTCGTCGTACACCAATAACATCTTGATGACAATATGAGGAGTGTCGGTGGGCTTGAAAGATCAGGCATTGGAACAAGAGAACAAACTATCGCTGTGGCATTTGGCTTGGCCTATCGGAATCGAGCTGCTGCTGCAGTTTCTTATGGGAGCCGTAGACACGGTCATGGTTAGCCGAATCGGTGACGAGGCGGTATCGGCCGTAGGAGTATCAAACCAGGTCATTCAATCGGCTTTAACCGTTTTCGCCTTAATCAATGCGGGGATCAGCGTTGTCGTTGCCCGCAAATGGGGTGGAAGGCTAAGAGAAGAAGCGCGCAAAACGGCGGTTCTCGGCGTGCAAGCCAACCTGGTCATGGGACTCATAGGAAGCCTGTTGTTTTTTTTCGGGACATCGGCCGTACTTCGTTACATGAACACTCCGGAGGATGTCGTGCACTATGCCAGTCCCTATTTAACATTCGTCGGCTCCATGACGATAATCGTACTTTTGCATTTCGTCATTAATGCGGTCGTTCGTAGCACGGGAAATACGCGAGGGCCGATGTATATTACGATCGGAATGAACTTGCTTCATCTTGTGCTTAATTACGTGCTGATCTTCGGGGCTTTGGGATTTCCCGAGATGGGAATCCAAGGAGCGGCATTATCCAGCATGATAAGCCGGTTCGCGGCTTTGCTCGTATCGGCTTGGCTGTTGTGGAGAACCTTTCACCCTCATTGGCGGATGAGGGAGTGGTTCAAGCTGGAGATCCCCCTGCTGAAGGAAGTATTGCAGGTGGGTTTGCCGGTTACTTTCACGGCGGTATCTTGGGGGTATTCGCAAATCATCGTGTTAGCTTTGATCTCGCGCATGGGGACGACGACGCTGGCTTCTTATACTTATATCCAAACGATTCAACAATTTACATGGATGATAGCGGCCGCAATCGGGGGAGGACTGCAAATCCGAATCGGCCAATATTACGGAGCGGGCAGGCTGAAGGAAGTTGACCGAAGCCTTGCGCAAGCGATCTGGCCGGGGATCGCTCTAAGCGTTGTCGTATCGGCTATGATCTTTCTGTTTGGGACACCGCTTATGCGCTTATTTACATCGGATGACGCCATCATCGAGCTGTCGTTGCCGATTCTAGCTATGTGCATGCTGTGGCAGCCGCTGCGCGTGATCGGATTTTGCGCGTCCAATTCTCTTAATATTATCGGGGAAGCCAAATACGTCGCGATGTTAACCGTTTTCGGTATGTGGGTATTGGTATCAGGAGGGACATACGTATTCGGCATCAGCGCAGGGTTCGGACTCATAGGCGTGATGTGCGCTTTAATATTGGATGAATCCGTAAGAAGCGCTGCTTTCCTTCTGCGCTGGAAACGAAGGTCCGTCCAATGGAACAAAAACCCGTAAACGATTACCCCTTGGGATTGTTGCGATACTCGGACGGCGAGATTCCTATGATCTTCTTGAACATTCGGGAGAAATAATAGGGATCCGTAAAGCCGAGAGAGTGGCAAATTTCTTTAATGGTTAAGTCCGTTAAATCCAGCAGTTGTCCGGCTCGTTGCATCTTTAAGCGATGATAATAATCGATTGGGGCATGACCGGTGGAGGATTTGAACAGATGGTTCAAATGCTGTTTGGAAATTTGCGCATGGGAGACGAGCTGTTCCAACGTTAGCGATTGGTCCAGCTTGGTTCTCATGAATTGGACGGAATGCTCGATGACCTGCTGTTTTCTTTCCTCTTCCTTGCGTCCCGGGATTAGTCCGGTGAGGCTGAGGTAATATTTGACCGTCTGCGAGATGTGAAGATGATGAGGGATGGAATAGGACTTAGCGGTCAGAATGTCGTAACAATGATGGAACATCTCCGCTAATTTATCCGCGTCGCGAGGGGAAAGCGTTAAAGCTCCCGCCGCGAGGCCGATAGCTTTCAGGTAATCCTCTACCTGCTCACCTCGCACGTGAAACCAGTAGATACTCCATGGATTCGTATCGTCCGCTCCATAAGCATGCGGCGTATCCGCCGGAATGATCGCTAAAGTACGTTCGGTTACCCGGTAGGTATTGTCCGCTCCCGCGGATACCCAACCCTCACCGCCGACGCAATAGATCAGAATATGGGAGTCGCAGCCGCGAGGCCGCTCTCTATAATGGTGGAAGGCACGAGGGTAATAGCCGATATCGGTCAAGTAGAACGGGCGAATGAGCGGCTCGTTCAACACTTCATCCTCTACATACTGAGGCATGATGAATATTTTCTCCGCTTGAAACCCATCCGCTTTCTTTTCCATACTTCGAATCCCGCTTTCCTGTAGGTTTGCAGTTATTGTAACTCCAGATCAGAATATCGTCCATCATAATCAGCGGATTGTGAATTGTTCGCCAGTCGGTTCTCTTGTAAGGTTTACGTATACAGTAAATCTGAACAGGCTGGAGTGAATAGCAGTGGCTAACCCAAATGGACAATCCCGCGTATGGGAAGAAATCGTAGAAATACCGACCTATGAAGCCGGCAAACCGGACAAAAATCCGATGTTCTTGGAAAAACGCGTGTATCAGGGAAGCACGGGCAAAGTATACCCTCATCCCGTTATTGATAAGATCGAAGACGAGAAAACAATGAAAGCCTACCGGATGGTCATTCTCGAGAACGATTATTTGCGAATCGAGATTATGCCGGAGCTGGGCGGACGCATATACCGGGCGCAAGACAAGACGAACGATTATGAATTCGTTTATTATAATCGCGTCATTAAGCCTGCATTAGTCGGGTTAGCCGGACCGTGGATTTCCGGAGGCATCGAATTTAACTGGCCGCAGCATCACCGTCCTAATACGTATGGACCCGTGGAATACAAGCTGGAGCAGAAGGACGATGGCAGCGCAACGGTATGGGTAAGCGAGATCGACCGGATGTACGGTACTAAAGTAACGGCCGGTTTCACGTTATACCCGGACAAAGCGTATTTGGAAATTCATGCTCAGTTGTATAACCGTACGCCCGAGCCGCAAACGTTCCTGTGGTGGGCGAACCCGGCGGTAGCGGTTAACGATCATACGCAATCGGTGTTCCCGCCGGACGTCATGGCCGTATTCGACCACGGCAAACGAGATGTATCGAGATTCCCGATCGCTACCGGAACTTATTACAAGATGGATTATTCGGAAGGCGTCGACATCTCCCGCTACAAGAACATCCCGGTACCAACCTCTTATATGGCCTACAAGTCGGACTACAATTTCGTCGGCGGTTACGATCATTCGGTGAAGGCAGGCTTGCTGCATGTCGCGAATCATCATATTTCTCCCGGCAAGAAGCAATGGACTTGGGGGAACGAGGAATTCGGACAAGCGTGGGATCGGAATCTTACCGATGAAGACGGACCTTATATCGAATTGATGACGGGCGTATACACCGACAACCAACCTGATTTTACATGGTTGCAGCCTTACGAGGAGAAGTCCTTCAAGCAGTATTTCATGCCTTATAAGGATGTTGGAGTCGTAAAAAACGCGACGATCGACGTCGCGGTGAACCTAGAAGTCGATGCGGAGCTTGGAAAAGCTTACGTGCAAGTGTATACGACATCGTTGCAGGAAGGGTTAAAGGTTGAGCTTAAAGGCGCGAATCAGACGTATTTGAACGAGACCGCTGATCTATCGCCTACGGTAACGTTCCATTCCGAAGTCGATTTGTTGCCGGGGGAATTGGAGCACCAACTGATTTTAACTGTCAAGGATGCCAACGGACGAAAGCTGATCGGCTATCAGCCTAAGAAGCCGGAGATCGAGCAAGTGCCGGATGCTGCGAAGCCGCTACCAGTGCCCGCTGAGCTCCAAACGAACGATCAGCTTTACTTGGCGGGATTGCATCTGGAGCAATATCGTCACGCTACTTTCGAGCCGGATGCTTATTATTTGGAAGGCTTAAAGCGCGATCCCGAGGATATTCGAATCAATGTCGCTTATGGCACCTTGTTGTTGCGTAGAGGTTTGTTCTCGCAGAGCGAACAACATTTCCGCGCCGCGGTGAAGAGCTTAACTTGGAAAAATCCGAATCCGTACGACAGCGAGGCGTACTATCAATTGGGCTTGTCTTTGAAGCTGCAAGGCAGGGCGGATGAGGCTTTCACGGCATTCTACAAGTCGGTATGGTCGGCGGCATGGCAGGACAGCGGTTATTTCTCGCTCGCTCAGATCGCAACGGGACATGGTTCCTATGAGGAAGCGTTCGAGCTTATCGAGAGGTCGTTAATCAGAAACACGCGCAATTATAAAGCGCGGGCTTTGAAATCGGCGTTGCTGCGAAAGCTCGGCAAGCTGGAGGAAGCGAAGGCGTGGACGAAAGAAACGATTAAGTTCGATATCGCGGATTTCGGCGCCAATTATGAATGGAAGTTATTGTTGGAGATGGCCGGAGAGAAGGCGGAGGCGGAAGAAGCGAACAAAAGTTTTGTTGCCTTGATGCGCGATGAGGCTCATAATTACTTGTCATTGGCCGAAGATTACGCTAACGCCGGCTTGTACGAAGAAGCCGTTAAGGTTCTTGCGCTGATAGCCGGGAATGCGGATTCTGCAGCTTATCCAATGGTTCATTATGCCTTGGGATATCTCTACGGACAGCTTGGCGATTTCGAAGCGTCTCGCGTACACCTTCAGATGGGCTCCGCTGCGAATTCGGATTATTGTTTCCCGAACTCCTTATTCGATCTTACGATTTTGAATTATGCGATCGAAGCGAATGCCGAAGACTCCAAAGCGCATTATTACTTAGGAAACTTACTGTACGATAAGAAGCGCCATCCCGAAGCTATTCGTCATTGGGAACAATCGCGGCAGTTAAATCCTGCATTCTCTATCGTTAGCCGGAACTTGGCTCTCGCGTATTTCAATAAATTGAATCGGCCGGATCAGGCGAAAGAAGCCTTGGAACATGCCGTTGCTTGCGATCCGTCGGATGCCCGCATTTTCTACGAGCTTGACCAGTTGTATAAGAAAATCGGAGTGAGTCCGCAAGAGAGACTAGAGAAATTAAAATCGCGAATGGAACTCGTTCAAGCGCGAGACGACTTGTACTTGGAATACGTCGCTCTGCACAATAGGCTGCACCTGCACCAAGAGGCGGTACAATTGCTGGCTTCCCGCAAATTCCATCCTTGGGAAGGCGGAGAAGGCAAAGCCACGGGGCAATACGTGTTAGCTCACGTCGAGCTGGCCAAGGAAAATATTCAGGACGAAAATTACCAGCAAGCGATCGACAACCTGAATCAATCGCTTGTATACCCGGAAAATCTGGGCGAAGGTAAGCTGACCGGAGCGCAAGAAAACAATATTTACTATTATCTAGGTTGCGCTTATGAAGGGCTAAGTCTGTCCGAACATGCCGCTAGGGCATTCAAGACCGCTTCCCAAGGCTTAGAGGAGCCGACTAGCGCGATGTATTATAACGATCAGCCCCCGGAAATGATTTTCTACCAAGGGCTGGCCTGGAGCAAATTGAAGGATGGCAAACAATCGAAACGCCGATTTAACAAGCTGATCGATTATGCGGAGAAGCATATGTTCGATGAGGTTAAGATAGATTACTTTGCGGTTTCTCTACCGGACTTCCTCGTCTTCGAAGACGATTTGAACTTAAGGAACGAAATTCACTGCCGTTTCATGATGGGATTAGGTTTAATCGGCTTAGACCGGTTAAGCGAAGCGAAAGAGCAATTGGAACGCGCCGTTAAGCTCGATCCGAACCATCATGGCGCGCAAATCCATCTCGATTTGATCGGGGATAAAGGATAAGGGGGACTCGAAGATGTCGAAGATCGTCTATGAACTCACTAGTGCCAACAAAGCTATTAAACCGGGAAAGTTGTCCGGCAACAAAGGGGTTAACCCTGAAGGGCAAACCTTCGGGTTTACGAACTTCTATATGGAACGCAATGGCGTTCCGAATATCCCGGTAGTCGGAGAGTTTCACTTCTCCCGGTTCTCCTACCTTTATTGGGAAGAGGAGCTGTTGAAAATGAAGGCGGGCGGCGTGAACATAGTCGCCACCTATGTCTTCTGGATTTATCACGAGGAAGAGGAAGGCGTGTTCGAGTGGGGTGGCAACCGCAATTTGAAGCACTTCGTCGATCTGTGTGCCAAGCACGACATTCCGTTGATTCTGAGAATCGGACCGTTCTGCCATGGAGAGGTTCGCAATGGAGGCATCCCGGATTGGGTTTTCCGCAAGCCTCTTGAAATCCGCTCCAACGATGAGCTGTATCTGTCGTATGCGCGTCGCTTATACCGGGAAATCGCGAAGCAAGTTAAAGGCTCGCTTTTCCAGGAAGGCGGACCCGTGATCGGAGTGCAACTGGAGAACGAATACATGCATTGCGGAGCACCGCTTGATGCTTGGGGTTATAAGACGGGAGTGTTCATGTCCTCAGGTAAAGAAGGGAATGCGCATCTTGCCGAGTTGCGCAGGCTTGCGGAGGAAGCTGGCATTAAGCCTGCATTCTTCTCCGCAACGGCATGGGGCGGCGCGGCGGTTGCCGAGAACGATACGCTGCCTATGTTGGCGGGGTACGCGTATACGCCATGGATTCCGAACCAGCCGCCGAGCGGTGAATATATTTTCCGCGACTTGCACGCGAATCCAGTCGAAGAAGTGAATTACAATTCGTTGGAGTATCCGGTTGCATATTGCGAGATGGCCGGTGGGATGCAAGTCAGCTATACGGCTCGTCCTTATGTAAGTCCGGAGAGCGTGGAAGCGATGACGCTCGTTAAGCTTGCAAGCGGAAGCAATCTGCTCGGCTATTACATGTATCATGGCGGCTCGAATCCGGAAGGTAAGCATACTTACTTGAATGAGTATGGGCTACCTAAAATTACTTACGATTATCAATCTCCGCTAGGCGAATTCGGCAGAATCGGCGAGTCTTACGATAGAATCAGATCTTTATCCTTGTTCATGGAAGCATTCGGTTCGTTGATCGCGCCGATGGGAACGGTGTTGCCTGAAGGCCAATCCTCCTTAGCTCCAGAGGATGTGGACACTCTCCGCTGGTGCATGCGCCAGAAGGACGGCTCCGGGTTCTTGTTCTTGAACAACTTCCAAGATCATGTGGAGATGCCGGATAGGGACAATGTTCGGATAGAATTGAAGACTTCGCAGGGAGCCGCGGCTTTCCCGCACGAAGGTACGTTGACTTTGAAGAGCGGATTCAGCGCCGTCTTGCCTTTTCACGTCGAGCTGGAAGGGGTTCACATCGTATCGGCGACTGTTCAGCCGCTTACTATGTTATCTACCGGCGACGATTCCTCGTTGCTGGTGTTCTATGCCCATGATGCGCTCGCTCCGGAACTTGTTATTGACCGTCAAGGAATTGCGTCGATCCAATCGGAAGCGGGCGTTGTCGAGCAAGCGGATTCGTTGTTCATCGTTAAACCAGGCGTCGGCAAGCAGCATAGCGTTAACGTGAAGCTGCAAGACGGACGGAACGTCGCCATTCTGGTGCTGTCCCGCGAAGAGGCTTTGCAAACCTACAAGCTACATGTGTGGGGAGAAGAGAGACTGTTGATCAGCGCAAGCTCTTTGTACGCCAAAGACGAAAGATTGATGACGACATCGTCGGGGTGCAACAACTGGTCGGTATCCGTGTACCCGACGAGCAAGCTATCCCTGCAGACCGATCGTGGGGGATTGGACGAGCAGCAGCATGGATTATTCCGCACCTATGCGGTGAAGGTTGCCGCTTATGAAGCTGGATTGAGCATAGAGAAGCCTTCGGAGCGGAATGCGTTAGTCCAAGTGGATACAAATTGGCCGGAGCAAGTGTCGGACGTGTTCCTGCACATCGAGTATGACGGGGATGTTGCCGGGGCATATCTGGGCAATCGGCTTCTAACCGACCATATTCATTACGGCAAGCCATGGCCGATCGGCTTGAAATTGTTCAAGGAAGACTTGGAAGGGAAAACGTTGAATCTAGCCATCACTCCGTTGCGCAAGGGGACGGTGCACACGTTCGTCAATCAGGCGTTCGTGGAACGATTCGAAGGCGTGGAAATCGCCACCTTCCATCGCATTGATGCCGTTCCGCAGTATACGTGCGCTTTATCCAGAAAATTTGATTAACGGATCATTCCGAATCTATGGCTGAAAGCCTAGGTTCGGATTTTTCGCACTAAGCAACGGAAAATAACAAACGATCAGGAGTGAACAAAATGACGAACCCATTGCTGGATAAATTACCGAGAAAACTGACGATTACGATGTGGGATTTTTCGTGGTACACGATGACGCTGCCGGGTGAGCCGTATCACGATCTTGCAGCCCGATTCCAAGAGGCCGTCGACCGCGGGTACAATTCGATACGCATTTGCGCCATGCCTTATATGCTGTTTACTGCCGAGGGCAAACGTCCAGGACCGTTGAAGTTCGGCAACCTCGGACAAGTCGGCCAGCGTACCCGTTGGTATAATTGCCAAGGCGGCGCAGTGCTGGACGGCCATGCGCATCTGTTGGAGCTGTTCAAGCAAGCGAAAGCGCATGGTTGTTATATCATTCTCTCTTCTTGGGAGTACCAGCAGAGCCCGAGCTTCTTGGCGACTCCGGAATTGTGGGACGAGCTTGCGGCTATCCCCGCGAAGGAAAGATTCATGTCGCTTGCCCATTCCATGAACCAACTCGTTCGTTACGTGAAAGAAGCGGGATACGGGGAGCAGATCGCCTATGCCGAGCTTCACAACGAAGTGGAATTCGGCCAGTTGACGAAGGTAGGCCAAGACCAGGGAATTCCGTTCTCGGATACGGCCGGTCAAATCGAAGTCATGAAGCCCTATCTGGAGGAAGCTGTCGATTTCCTTAAACGCAACCATCCGGACATTCTGATGACAACGAGCTACACCGTGAACGAAGCGTATCCGAAAGCCTATCTCGCCGACAACATGCAGGTTGCGCACTTCCATCTTTATATTAAAGGCGTCTTGCAGGAATTGATGGACACGACGGGGTTAGACGATGACACCGTCCCGTTCCCTAATCAGGCAGTTCAAGCTTTGCTTCGCGACGATGCGCCGCCGTTCGAAACTTGGACGCTGCCGGAAGGGCAGGAGTGGAGAATGAGGGGCAATCCCGTTGGGATGAAGCTGATCTATTTGCACGACTGGGTGGATCCGGACAAGTGGGACCTGTACCTATACGATCGATATGGAGCCCATAAAATCGCCATGCTGCAGAAAACCGATTTCCGTTTCGATGAAATTCACGAGTGGGCTAAGAAATCCGATCTCCCTATCGTGATAGGCGAAGGTTACGTCGGCTATACGCCGTTATATGCCGGATTCGAAGAAGGGCCGGTCGGCAAGTTTATCGCGGAGTACGCGATTCGCAAAGGCATGAAGCTTGGATTCTGGGGAATGATTCTTTGTTCGAATTGCGCGCCGCACCATCCGTTCTGGAACGACGTGGAATGGCAACGCAAATGGAATCGGTTTATTCTGGAATCCGAGTAAGCCAGGGGGGAGGTTGAAACCTTGAAGCTTCTCATCATAGACGATGAAGTGCGCACAAGAGAATTTCTTCATCATCGTATCCGATGGGATACGTTAGGATTGGACGAAGTGGAATCGGTCAAAAACGGTTTATTGGCATTGGAAAGGGTTGGGGAATGGCATCCGGATATCATTCTATGCGATATCCGAATGCCGAAGATGGATGGCATTGAATTCGCTAAGCGCCTACGTCAGATGGACTTAGACGCTAAGCTGATCTTTCTAAGCGGCTTCTCCGATAAGGAATATTTGTTCTCGGCGATCCAATTGCAAGCGTTTCAGTTTATTGAAAAGCCGATTCGCCCCGACGTATTAATGGACGCGGTCGGACAGGCCGTCCGTGCCCAACAAGCCGAAGTGGCCAAGAAGGCGGAGGGAATTCAGCTTCAATCCGCTTATGATGCGAATATCCCCATCTTGCGTCGCGAGATGGTACGCAAGTTGATCACCGATCCTTCAGGTCCTCATGTATTGCCCGCATTGCTCAATCGCGAGGTTTTTCTGCTTCCGGCCGATGGCCCTTATACGGTAGCGGTTGCCCCCTTATTCTGGAATCCTTTTGTTTATACGAAGGATCTTAAGACCGTGCAGGACGAGCTTCTGGACCGCTTGAGCAATGACTCGGCAGCTAGGGAATGGAACATGATTTGCGGGTTTGATTCGCAGAATTGGCTTGTGATGATCATGCCGGGCGCATTCGGGGCGAGCTACAGCGAAGGAAAACAAAGATTAGACCACCTGCATGGCATGCTTAAACGATCATTGGAAAATCCGATCGTCTTCAAGATTGGGGTAGGCAACGTTGCACGCAAGCTAATGGACGTACCTGCATCTTATCGATCTGCCTTAGATGCGGGCAACTTGGAATTTTATAAGGAGCAAGCAGGCATTTCATTCGCCTCCGAATTAGGGGGGCATGAACCTTTGGAGACGGATTGGGAGGAGCTTAAGCAGTTCCGCGAAGCGATCCGCAAAGGGGATATCGCGCAGGCTACTGTTTACATTCATAACTTAACCGCCAGATCGCGGAAATGCAAAGATCTCGATATTATCCGGGTCAGGGACGTATACTTTCAGTTTCTGTTGATTCTTCTTGAGATCGCGCTTCAGCAGGGGCTGACCGATAAGGAAGAAGGCGGAGAAAGCAAGTATATCTGGAAGGAGATAGACCGGATTTCCGATCTGAAGGGGTTGGAGAATTACGTTCTCTCTTTCCTTGCGCCATTCTCAAGAGAAGAGGGCGAATCACACGCAGGTTCTAGCAAGCTTCGCGAGATAATCCGGTATATCCATGCTCATTTTCAAGATCGGAATTTTACGATTCAGGCGATCGCGGACCATGTGAATTTGAGCGAGACCTACTTGTGTTCGTTCTTCAAAAAACAAAGAGGCCAAACGATCAAAGAGTATATTACGGAAACCCGAGTAGAAAAGGCGAAAGAGCTGTTAGCCGAGCAAGAGCGCAAGCTGTACGACATCGCTTTATCGGTCGGAATCAGCGACGCGAACTATTTCACGACCTTTTTCAAGAAATACGCGGGCTGTACCCCTTCGGAATACCGTGAAAGGCTAGGGCGCTAGAGATGAGGACATGGAACAGGCGTTGGTCCGATTTGAGCATCCGTTATAAGCTTTTTGCCGTATTCCTGTTTGTCGTTTCGGTTCCTTTCGCCTTGCTCTTATCCATTCACTTGAACATGACGGCAAAGGAAAGCAAACAACAGGCTACGATCTCCGCGCACAAGGTCATGGAAGAAACGAAAGCCTACTTGGAATATAAAGCCGTCTCTATTCATGAGGTGCTTAATTTTATTGCGTTTAACGAAGTCATTCAAGAGGCGGCTTCCAACCCGGAGCCTTACGCCGATGTTAACTTATGGGGGACGGATGCGAATCGGGTCGCCAAGGTTCTGCATCAATTTCGTTACAATCAGGATATTGAAATGATGCAATTGTACATGAAAGCGGGGCTTGCGGGGGAAGTCGGAAACGATGATTATATTAAGCTGGAAAATGTAGAAAAGGAACAGTGGTTCAACAAATACGCTTCTTCCAAAGCGACTTTCGGTTGGTTTCCTTCCTCGTATTTCGAACCCGAAGCGGATGCGGGCATGATATCCGTCCTGCGGAAAATTCCCGAGCAGCACAGCTTGGCTACATCGTCGGGCATCGTACGCGCGCAAATCTCGAAATCCGCGATGCAAAGCGTGCTTAACCATACGACCTTTACGCCGAAAACATCGGTATTCCTGTTTAACGATCAAGATGACGTGCTCAGTACGACAACGTCCGTTCAATTCGAGCAACAGGACGTTACGTCAATCCTAGATTCAAATCCAACGCTAATCGCGCTTGATACGACGTGGGACAACCATGTCGTCTACAAGGGGCGATCTCTTCTCGTTGGGGCCAGTCCGATCTTCGGCTCGACGATGAGATTGGTCGTCATCGTTCCCGAATCGGATATTTTGGCGACGACGTATCAAGCGAGGAATCGATTAATAGCGATCTTCCTGCTTATCATTCCTTTTACGTTACCGCTGTCGTTCATCGTCGCGGGTTCTTCCACGAAGCGTATTCGGCAGCTGACGCGCAATATGGTCAAAGTAAAGGGAGGCAACTTCTATCCGATTCAATTACCGGCGAATCGGGATGAAATCGGGGAACTGACTTTAAGCTTCAACGACATGGTGAACAACGTCTCGAAGCTAGTGGACGAAACCTATCAGTTAGGCAGAGAAGTGAAAAATAAAGAATTGAAAGCCTTACAAGCGCAGATTAATCCTCACTTCCTCTATAACACGCTGGATCTCATTAACGTAATGGCCATCGAATCAGGCGAACGCGATATTTCGACCGTCGTAGACGAGCTGGCGATTTTCTACAAATTAAGCCTATCCAACGGTCGGGAGCAAGTTCAACTCGAGAGCGAGCTTAAACATGTTGAAGCCTACGTGCGCATTCAGAACATGCGGTTCGGAGGCGGTATCGTTCTGAAGCATGAGGTGCCCGAGGAGCTGATGAACCGCGAGGTACCTAAGATCATGCTGCAACCGTTGATCGAGAATTCGATTCTTCATGGCATTCGCGAGAAGGATTCGGAGGAAGGCACGATCACGATTAAGGCATGGAAAGATAGAGGCGACATCATCATTCAAGTCGAGGATGACGGAGTCGGCATGGACGAGAAGCAGCTTGCGAATGCCATGGCGGGCAAGAGCAGCAAAGGTACCGGTGGATTCGGAGTGAGGAACATTCAGGAGAGAATCGTTCTATTCTTCGGTACTTCTTACGGCTTAACGTACGTGAGCCAAGTCGGCGAGAGGACCGTCGTTACGATCCGATTGCCGGATTCTCAGCCGTCGGCGCTGTAAAAGGTATTCCATAGCGAAGGTTTTCGAAGGAAATCGTAACTTTGTCGGGTAGGTGTAAATCTGCGGTCGCTCTAAAATAAAGATACTGCAGAGAGAAACTCCCCGGATGGTGATGGAATGATACGAGAAATTCGCAAAAACTGGCCGTTATATACGATGTTCTTACCCATCGCGGTGTACTTCCTCATATTCGCTTATGCCCCTATGGCAGGCGTCGTGATGGCTTTCAAAGACTTTAATTACAGAGGCGGAATATTCGGAAGTCCTTGGAACGGATTCGATAACTTCGAATATTTTTTCCGTTCGGGCAAAGCTTGGCTCGTCACGAAAAACACGATCATGTACAACGTCGTTTTTCTCGGAGCTTACACTTTATTCTCCGTCATGACAGCCGTTTTCTTATCGGAAGTGTATAACAAGTTTTTCAAACGGGTTTCCCAGACGTTCTTATTTCTGCCGTACTTTATTTCATGGGTTACCGTATCGGCATTCGTCTACAACTTCCTGAACTATGAATACGGGATCGTCAACGTCATCTTAAGGAAACTGAATTTGGATGCTATCGATATTTACTCGTCGCCTTCCATTTGGTTTCTCATTCTTCCCTTGTTATATGTGTGGAAGTGGGTCGGCTACGGAAGCATTCTTTATTTGGCGGCAATCGTGGGCATTGACCAAGAAGTGTACGAGGCGGCGACGATCGATGGCGCGAGCAGATGGCAGAAAATCACCCGCATTACGATCCCTCTGCTGAAGCCGACGATGATTATTTTGATCCTGCTAGGTTTAGGACGGATCATGCGCGGCGAATTCGATATGTTCTATCAATTAATCGGAAATAACGGCATGTTGATGGATGCGACGGATATTATTGACACTTTGGTTTTCAGATCGTTAGTCGGGACACAGGATTTCGGCATGGCCTCTTCGGTTGGTTTCTACCAATCGGTGTTGACGCTAATTATTATTCTTTCCGCGAATTACCTTGTCCGACGTTATGACAAAGATCAAGCGTTATTCTAAATCGCACTCCATAGACAAGCAGGTGAATGAAGCATGGGTACTAACAAATTGAATAAAGCTCCCGGTTTTACCGCTTTATCTTATTTGATTATCGGCGGGCTGGCCTTAATAACGGTAATCCCGTTTGTCGTGTTGATCTCAGGCTCGCTTTCTTCGGAAAGCGCCGTATTGAAAAGCGGATATTGGTTCTGGCCGAGGGAGTTTTCGTGGGACGCTTACGCCTTCATCTTCCGCTATCCGGCCGAAGTGATCTCAGCTTATCGGGTATCGATCATCATTACGGTCGTAGGTACGGTCATCGGGCTGTTCGTCTCGACGATGGCTGCATACGTTCTCTATCGCAAGGAAGTTAAGTACCGCAATGCATTAGCTTTCTATCTTTTCTTTACGACGTTGTTTAACGGAGGATTGGCTCCGTTCTACATCTTGATCACGAAATATTTGGATCTCAAGAACACGCTTCCCGTTCTCATCTTATTGCCGATGTTTAACGTCATGTACATCTTGATCCTTCGCAGTTTTATACGAGGGTCGGTTCCGGAGCCGCTCATTGAATCCGCGAAAATAGACGGCGCCGGAGAGTACCGTATTTTCTTCCAGATGGTGCTGCCTTTGTCCAAACCCGCGCTAGCGTCCATCGGATTGTTCACGGCGCTCGCTTACTGGAATGACTGGTGGACGGCGATGATGTTCGTGAGCAAGGATCATCTGATTCCGCTTCAGTACATGTTGTACAAGATGATCTCCTCGGTCAATATGTCGGCAGCCATGGCCCAATACGCAGGCGCGATGGAGCAACCTAAGGAAACGTTTAAGCTGGCGATGACGGTCGTCGCAACCGGACCTATTCTTGCATTATTTCCTTTCGTCCAGAAGTACTTTGTTTCGGGAGTTACGATCGGCGCTGTTAAAGGCTAATCGGTTATGGGCTCGGTTCCAATGATATGAGTCTGCGCAAGCGGATTTATATAGAGGTTCAGACATCAGGTATACAAAGGGGAGGAATTGTAAGTGAGGAACAAATTCAGTTTTGTCGTGACAATGCTTTTACTGTTCTCGCTTGTACTGGCTGCATGCAGCAGCAACAATGATGGGAATAACGGGGCTGCGGAAACGAACGGTTCGTCGGCAAGCCCGTCGGGCAGCGCGAATTCGGATGCCATCGATAACTCCAAAGAAGTAAAGCTTAGCATGTACTTGCTCGGAGATGCTCCGAAAGGCATGCCGGAGGTTATGGAACAAGTCAATAAGAAGATGAAAGAAAGCATTAACGCTACGATTGACTTGAACTATATCGGTTGGGGCGACGTACAGTCCAAATACCCTCTTATTCTGGCATCGGGCGAAGATGTAGACATTATCTTCACGGCGGATTGGAACTTCTACGTTCAAGAAGCGAACAAAGGCGCTTTCTACCCGCTGAAACAGGACGAGCTAAACAAATATATGCCGAAACAAATGGAAAAGCTGAACCCGGAAGCGCTTAAAGCCGCGGAAATCAACGGAGTTCCGTACATGATTCCAACGGCCACTCCGGACCGCAAAGCTAGCGTAGCGGTCATTCGCAAAGATTTGCGCGAGAAATACGGAGTTCCCGCTTTCACGAAGTTTTCCGAGATCGGACCTTACTTGGAAGCGATCAAGAAAAACGAACCGAATATGATTCCGTTGAACTTGGATAATCAATTCGATTTGCCGACGCCTCACCTTTACTTGACGAACGAGAAAATCGCTTATACGCAGCCGCTCGACTCGGGTAATCCGATGGCTCAAGGGATAGCTTACGATTACGAGGATCCATCCGGCAAAGTGTTTACGACTGTAGAAGAACCTTTCCTCAGCGCATCCAAATACGCATCGAACATCATGAAAGAATGGTATGACAAAGGTTACGTTAACAAAAATCCATACGCGAATAAAACCCGCTCCAAGGATAATTTCTGCGAAGGGAAATCGGGCGTCGCTTTCGGCAACTCGCTGGACGTAGCCGCGATGACCGAGCTGTGCGCATCCAAAGGGTTCGATGTTGAGATCATTACGGCGACTTCGCCGCAAGGACATGCTCCTCAGAACACTTGGTTAAATAATGGCTTGGCGGTTGCCGCCAACTCCAAAAATCCGGAGCGCGCGCTGCAAGCGATGGATTTGATCATGCAGGACCCTGAGATCGTCTACCTTGTTTCTTTCGGAATCGAAGGCAAGAACTACGTCATCAACGCGGATGACAAAATTGCTTTACCGGAAGGCGTTACACCAGAGAACAATACGTTCCCGACCGATTCCAGCGGATTCTGGTTCGTCAACAAAGACCTATTCAAACCGCTGGCTAACTGGCCGCAATCGTATATCGATCATATCAACTCCGTAGGCGAGAAGTTGAAGCCGCAGCTCTACGCTGGATTCACCTTTAACTCGGAAAGCGTAAAATCGCAAATCGCAAGCGTAGCCAACGTCTCTACTCAGTACGGTAGCCCGCTCTTCATTGGCGCCGTGAAAAATGTTGACGAAGCTTACGTTCAACTAGCAGACAAGCTCAAAGCCGCCGGAATCGAGAAGATCAAAGCGGAAATGGAGAAACAAACAACGGCTTACTTGGCAACGCTCAAGTAATTCAGCGGACCCACAGGATAAGTTCCTGTGGGTTTTCTTATATAATGGAAGAAATTAGAGGGGGTAGGATGAAATGATCAAAATGACGATTAATGCCGATGCTTCGAAAGGGACAATTAGCCGCAATCTTTACGGACAATTTGCGGAGCATTTGGGCCGGTGCATATACGAAGGCATCTGGGTGGGGAAGGATTCTCCTATTCCGAATACGGATGGCATTCGAAACGACGTTATCGGAGCTTTGAAACAGGCGGCGGTTCCGGTGCTTCGTTGGCCGGGAGGCTGTTTCGCGGATGAGTATCATTGGAAGGACGGCGTAGGGCCGATCCATGAACGTCCTCGCATGATCAACAACAATTGGGGAGGCGTGGAGGAGAATAACCATTTCGGTACTCATGAATTCCTTCGCCTGTGCGAATTGATCGGGGCTGAGCCTTATATAAGCGGAAATGTCGGCAGCGGAACCGTGCACGAGATGCAGCAATGGGTGGAATATATGACCTTCGACGGCACTTCCCCAATGGCGGACTGGCGTAAACGCAACGGCCGCGAGCAACCGTGGAAGCTGACCTATTTCGGTGTCGGCAACGAGAATTGGGGCTGCGGCGGCAATATGCGACCGGAGTATTACGCGGACGAATATCGCCGGTATGCGACATACGTGCGCAACTATTCCGGCAATCAAATCTACAAAATCGCTTGCGGAGCGAATGAAGACAACTATCATTGGACCGAAGTATTAATGCGCGAAGCGGGAGCGTATATGGATGGGCTCAGCATGCACTATTACACGCTGCCGACAGGGGATTGGAAGGATAAAGGCGAAGCGGTGGGGTTCGGAACTGAGGAATGGTACGTAACGCTTAGCAAGACTCTGCACATGGAAGAGCTGATTATTAAGCATTCCGCCATTATGGATAAGTACGATCCAGACAAGAAGGTCGCGCTGATCGTCGATGAATGGGGAACGTGGTATAACGTGGAGCCAGGAACGAACCCGGGATTCCTATATCAGCAAAATACGCTTAGGGATGCCCTTGTCGCCGGGATTAACCTGAATCTGTTCCATCAGCATTGCGATCGGGTGAGGATGGCGAATATCGCCCAGGTCGTTAATGTATTGCAAGCGATGATCCTCACTGAGGGCTCGCGAATGCTGCTGACGCCTACCTATCACGTATTCGAAATGTACAAGGTTCATCAGGATGCCGAGCGGCTGGAAATTGTTTTCGATAGCCCTAAGATCAAGCACGGGGACGATGAAATTCCGCAGTTAAGCGTATCGGCATCCAGAGATGCTGAAGGCAGAATTCATCTTTCGGTTTGTAATTTAAGTCATGCGGACGATGCGGAGTTCCGCACGGAATTAAGAGGGTGCAACACGGCTAAAGCATCGGGTAGGCTGTTGACGGCTAATAGGCTGGATGCGCACAATACGTTCGATTCGCCGGAGACGATCAAGCCGGTATCCCTTGAGGGAATCGTTCTTAAAGATGGTATTGTAAGCTTTCGTTTGCCGCCGGCCTCCGTGGCCGTCATTGCTCTGGAAGGATGAGTGGACTCATGTACGGAGAGCAACAACGGGCACGAGTCCAGGTTGTTCCCTGCAAAGGCTGCCGGGAAGCCGTTCATACGGAAGAGAGCCAGATTGAAAGGTTTCTGGAAAGGATGGCGAAGGGTGGCAACGTCCCCTTCGTATCGGATGGGGAGGCTGCGGCAAGGCTGAGGCATTGCGAGCAATGCACGTCACTTCAAGGCGGAACGACTTGCCGCTATTGCGGATGTTACGTGAAGATCAGAACGAAGCTGCGTGATTCTTACTGTCCTGATCCGGTAGCCGCGAAGTGGTGAATACAATTTGCGTTCGATAGAGGAGGGATAGCGTTTAGTTATGCTGCATCTTATTAAGCTTACCGTTGAAGATATTAATAATCCGCTCGGAATCGATTGCCGTAAGATTAGATTCGGGTGGAGCTTTGACGCTACGACACAGCGCGGTCAAGCTCAAAGCGCCTATCGGATTCGGGTGTCGGATGACCCGCTGCTTCTTTCGTCTAACGAAGGAAACCTATGGGATAGCGGCATCGTTCAATCGGGCCATCACACGAACGTGGAATATGAAGGTCCTGATCTTGTTTCTACTCGCAAATATTATTGGAAAGTTCAAGCGTGGGACGAGACCGGAGCAGCTTCGAGCAGCGAAACAGCCTTCTGGGAGATGGGGCTATTAGAAGAACGGGACTGGACAGCGCAATGGATTGGGGTTCATCCGAATATACTAGCTCATTGGTCATCTGGGGAAGCCTATCGGAATTCCAAACCTTTGCCGCTCTTGAGGCGCGAGTTTGCGCTGAATCGGGAGGTAGTTCAGGCAAGAGCTTACGTGAGCGGATTAGGAAACTTCGAGCTGAGGTTGAACGGAGTCAAAGTAGGCGATCACGTTCTGGAGCCAGGTTGGACGAATTACGGGAAGACGTGCTTGTACGCCGTCCATGATATTACTTCTCATCTTCGTACTGGGAACAATGCAGTCGGAGTGATGCTCGGAAACGGGTTCTATAACGTGAATGAAGAGCCCGGACGTTATATGAAGAACGCTTTGCAGAGAGACTATTCGCCCAAGCGCGTCCAGCAAGATGATCCGAAAGCGATCGTTCAGCTCGCTCTCACCTTCTCGGATGGCACGACTGAATGGATTTGCAGCGATGGCAGCTGGAAGGTTGCCCAAGGTCCGATCGTCTACTCCTGCTACTTCGGCGGAGAGGATTACGATGCGCGACAAGAAAAGACGGGCTGGGATCAGCCAAGTTACGAAGAGGACGAAAGTTGGACTCCAGCGGCTCTTGTTCCTGCACCAGGCGGTAGATTAAGGAGAGAGATGAATCCTCCTAACAAAGTGAGAGAGATATTCCGGCCGACGAAATGGACAGAACCTTCTGCGGGCGTTTACGTGGCGGACCTCGGCCAAAATTTCTCCGGCTGGTTTAAGCTTTCGATTAGCGGTGCTTCAGCCGGACAGAGGATTGTCGTTACGCCCTCCGAATTGTTAGGCGAGGACGGCCGGGTATGGCAGGAGCTCCAGCAGAAGGATGAGGCTTGGAATTACTTTGTGTATACGGCCAAAGGAGATCGGAAAGAAAGCTGGACTCCTAGGTTTACTTATACGGGATATCGGTATGTGCAGATTGAAGGGGCGACTCCTTGGGAGCTCTTGTTAACCAATCAAGATCAAGCGGAGACAGACAAACCCGTCATCGAGTCGTTGGAGGGACAATTGATCTATCCCGATACTCCGACGATCGGGCAATTTTCCTGCTCCAATCCGATGTGGAATCGAATTCATGAAATCATTAATTGGGCCATTCTCAGCAACGTAAAGAGCGTATTCACCGATTGCCCGCACCGGGAAAAGCTGGGGTGGCTGGAGGAAACCCATCTCATGGGTCCGTCAGTCATGTATAATTACGGATTGGCGAACTTGTTCCGCAAAGCCGTAAGGGATATGGCGGATTCCCAGTTAACGAATGGACTTATCCCGAGCATCTCTCCAGAGTATGCGGTATTCGAAGAAGGATTTCTGGATTCGCCTGAATGGGGCTGCGCTTACGTCGTAATTCCGTGGTACCTGTATCATTGGGAAGGCGATACGCGGATATTGAAGGAACATTACGAAGGAATGGCCAGATATGCTGCTTATTTAACGATGATGTCCCATAACGGCATCGTCAGCCATGGTTTGGGCGACTGGGCGGACGTAGGCCCGAATCCCCCTCATGCCCAGAATACGCCGGTTCCGATCACGGCGACGGGTTATTACTTCTACGTGCTGCGGATCATGCAGGAAGTGTCGGACTTGCTAGGCTTAATTGAAGAAGCGCATAAATATAAGGAAATGACGGATGAAGTGAACAAGGCGTTCCACAATCAGTTTTTCGATTCGACGACACGTCGATACGGCTCCGGCAGCCAAACTTCCAATGCAACTCCGCTGGCGCTTGGCATGACCGATCCTTCCCTAGCCCCGGCTGTGTTGGATCTTCTATGCGAAGACGTGGCAGCGAAAGGTTATCATACGACAAGCGGCGACGTCGGACATCGGTTGCTGCTGACCGCATTGAGTGAAGGAGGCCGTTCGGATGTGATTGCTCGGATGCTCAACCAGACGGACGATCCTAGTTACGGCTATCAGATCCTACATGGTGCAACGGCGCTGACGGAGCATTGGGATGGACCCACTTCCGGCAAATCGCAAAATCATTTTATGCTAGGTCATGTAGAAGAATGGTTCTACCGATACTTGGCGGGAATCGTCCGCGACTACGACGGGAAATTGCACGAAGACACGGATCTTGTCATTAAACCGTTCCTGGCAGAGGGGATCGATTGGACGAAGGCCAGCCATCTCATGCCCCAAGGTTTGGTTGAAGTAGCTTGGAAGACAACCGAAGCGGGCGGGGTCGAGCTTGACGTCTCGCTGCCGCCCAATGTGAGAGCGGTCGTATGCCTTCCTGTTGCCGATGGGGCTGAGATCAGCGAGAGCGGGAATCCGGTCCGGCAATGCACGGATATAAGGATAGTCAAATTCGAAGCGGGATACGTTCATTGTAAAGTCGGTTCGGGGGAATATCGTTTTACTTCTAGCAAATGCGAATAGAGGGGAGTATACCCGCTTAAAAGTGATACTCCTACTCCATCAATTATCAAACCTGTCGAGGAAATCTCGGCAGGTTTTTTCGCTGTCCTATGCGGCTTTAATGAATTCCGTAATCCGTCCAAGGAAATCGTTGAATAACCCGATTATCAGCGAAAAACGGATTCCTTATAATTCTTGTAAGCGCATTCAACGCGCGCCGTTTCTAATGCTTTGATAAGAAGGATAGGGGGAAATAGAGGTGGGTGTAATGAAACGAAATTTTAGATCTGGTTTGCACATTCTATTAGCTATCTGTTTAATCATGGTTTTTTTACCCCCAGGTAAGATGGTTAAGGCCGCATCGACGGACATCATGGTGCCTAACGGAAGCTTCGAGAATCAATTAGCCAATTGGGTAACCGATGACACGGGGAGCGGAGCGATTTCCATTAATACGGATGGATGGACTCCGACCGGCGGAGGCGCCAGCAAATTAAATTATTATTCAGCTAATGCGTATAAGGCAGACACGCATCAAACGTTAACGGGCTTAGCGAATGGGGCGTACACGTTATCCGCTTGGATTGCCGGTAACGGAACGAATAACGAACGGTATTTGTACGCAATTGGAAACGGCATCGATAAGGTGAAGACCGATATTCCCGTCAGCGGAAGTTGGATGAAAGTAAGTTTACCCGTAACCGTGACGAACAATCAGTTAACGATCGGAGTTTACGCGGATTCGTCCGCTGATGCTTGGTTAGGCGTGGACTTGATTACTCTGACGAGCGAACAAGCACCCGAGGCAGGCGTAACTCCTAGCCTAATGAATGCAAGCTTCGAGAGCGATCTTGCTTCATGGGTTGTGGCTAGCACTCCCGCATCCGGCGTAATCTCGACGGGATCGGGATACTCCGATTCTTGGAAACTGGGAGAAGGGGCGGACGGCGGAGCGAAGTACCTGCAATTTTACTTAAACGAAGCCGATCCTTATACGGCCGATATTCATCAGACGGTCACGGGACTTGCGAATGGGATTTATACGATCTCGGCTTGGGTGACCGGGAACGACAAATTCAATGACAAAGTGCTGTATGCCGACGTTCCTGGAAAGCCAACATCGAAGGCATCCATGCCGACGAATAGCGGTTGGATCAAGATCAGTTTATCGGTTCTAGTCGATAATGGAGAGTTGACGATCGGATTTCATGCAAACGGCAAAGCCGGAGGATGGCTGGGAGCGGATCTTGTCACTTTAACGAAAGAGACCAGCGCGGTTCCCGATCCCAACGGCGAGAATATTCCAAACCGTGATTTCGAGGTCGGAAGTCCTTCGAACGTCATCGATCAATGGAGTGAAGCGGGAGATAGCGAGGCTTCTTTCACCGAAGCGACAGGTTATTTAAGCGCGAACAGCTTAACGCATTACAGAGATTCGGCTTACACCGTCTCTACGCAACAGACGATAACCGGACTAGCGGAAGGGTATTACACGCTGACGGCATGGACGCAGAACGGCGGCGGCCAGAAAGCGAGCTACTTATTCGCGAGAGACAACGGAACTTCCGAGTCCAGAACGAGCCTTCCGGTTGCGGACAGCTGGACGAAAGTTACCGTAAGGGGCATACACGTGACGACGGGCCAAGCGACGATCGGGCTTTATTCGGATGCGAACGCGGGCAATTGGGCGAAAATGGATTTCGTAGAGCTCGTCAAAGACGATAAGCCTTATCGGTTACTCAAGGGCGGAGACGTATCGGAGCTTAGCCATGTCGAGAAAATGGGCGGCAAATTTTACGATGCGAACGGCGTGGAGAAAGACCTGTTCCAGATTCTCAAGGAGAACGGTCACGACATCGTTAGGCTGCGAGTTTATAACGATCCGGGCAAAGGGCATGGCGACGGGAACTACTATCGTCCGGCCGGCATCATGGATAAAGCGGATATTTTGAAGCTGGCCAAACGGGCCAAAGCGGCGGGGCTGCAAATTCAACTTTCTTTCCATTACAGCGACTATTGGACGAACGGGGCCACGCATATGGTTCCGCATGAATGGGCGGAGCAGATTAGCGGATTAGCGGGTGATTCCGCTAAAGTAGCTAAGCTCAAACAATTGCTGTCCGATTATACGACAGAAGTCATGCAGGCAATGGTTGCCCAAGGAACGACTCCTGAATTCGTGTCTTTAGGCAACGAGATGCAAGCGGGCATTCTGTTTCCGTATGGTAGGGCTACGGACGGGGCATGGACGAATTTGGCGGAATTTCTAAAAGCCGGCGCGTCGGCCGTTAAGGCGGTTTCCCCAACTTCCAAGATCATCCTTCATTTGGACGGAGCGGGTGATTACGGCAAATACACGAGCTTCTTCGATAAAGCCGCAGAGCTAGGTGTACCTTACGATATTATCGGCCCTTCTTATTATCCGTTCTGGACGGATTTGACGGTACAACAAATCGTAGCGTTCTGCAACACGATAAGCGCCAAATACGACAAGGACATTATGATCATGGAGACCGGCTATAATTGGAACTCGACTCTGCCGAACGGAGAGCCCGGCCAGCTGTCCGATAACGGTCCTTATTCCGACAGCACGAGTACGCCGGAAGGGCAGAAGAACTTCATGCTCGAGCTTTTCAACGGTTTGAAAAATGTTAACGGAGGCAGAGTCATAGGGGATTTGTACTGGGATCCGATCATGATCGCGACGCCGGGCGTAGGCTGGGCAATTAAAGAATCGGATGATCTGCCGGACGTTAACGTCGTATCCAATACGACCCTATTCGACTTCAATGGCAGGGCGTTGCCTGCGCACGATGCTTATAAATACAACACGGAAGGTACGAACTCGGGGAACGTGACCGGAGTGGTTAAAGGTGCGGGCGGAACGGGAATCTACCATGCGAACGTAACCATGAACGCGTCGGGAACGATATATTCGGCCGTGACCGATAGGCAAGGAAATTATATTTTCCCTGACGTACCTGAAGGAAACGGGTATTCGATCTCCGCAAGCAAAGCCGGATATGGCGGCGGCTCGACGACAACGGCTATCGTGACCGCAGGAGCCAACACGACTGCAGACTCTCTGGTTCTGATGGGCGGAGCGATCTCCGGGACCGTAACGGATACGAGCGGAAACCTCATGCCGGGGGCGACGATAAGCGTTGAAACTTCGGAAAAAACTTACGAGACATTATCGCAAGCAGACGGAACTTATCTGTTGAACGATTTGCCGATAGCAAACGGATATACGGTTAAAGCGACCGTAGTCGGTTATCAAGAGGGCTCCGCAACAGCAATCGACGTTCCAAGCTATGGGGGCACGACGACGGGCGTGAACCTTACGGTCGCGTTGAATTCAGGAACGATTGCTGGAGCTGTCATCGATCATGAATCCGTTCCCGTAGCAGGCGCGAATGTTAACGTCATCGCATCAGGAAAATCTTATTCGGCGGTAACGGACGCATCAGGCGGGTATTCCATTTACCATGTCCCACCGGGTACCGGATACACGGTCAAAGCTAGCAAGAGCAACTATTTAGACGGCACGGCGACGGGTATTCAGGTAACCATTGGAGCGAAAACGACAAGTCCCGATATCGTCTTGAAGCTTAACGTAGGATCGATCAAAGGAACGGTCAAGAATACGAATGGACAATCCATTTCCGGCGCTGTCGTGACGGCGGTCTCGGGGACGAGCAATTTTAGCACCACAACAGATTCCCAAGGCGGGTATAAGCTGGATCAAGTGCTTGCAGGTAACTCCTATACGATTACCGCCCAAGCGGACGGTTATTTAGCGGGGACGAAAGTTGGCGTTCAGGTAAGCGCCCTTAATACGACGGAAGGAGCCAATCTTCGGGTGTCGGCTAAGGTTCCGGTACTTAACGGAAGTTTCGAAATGCAGGGTACGAACAAGTTCGACATTCCGAACTGGGTCACGACTCTGGGAACGGAGAAATCAACTTACATCCAGACGCACGCTGCGGTTAAAGAGGGGCAATACGTTTTATCCAGTTGGATGGAGGGACCGTTCATCTCGGACGCTCATCAAACGATTACCGGATTGGCGAATGGATACTATACCGTTTCCGCTTGGTTTACTGGAGGCGGAGGGCAGAACGAGTATTATATGTATGCCAAGGATTCGGGAAGCGCGGAGGCTAGGGTCAACATTCCTGTAACGGGCAGCATGACCCAGAAGCTGCTCAACGTGAAAGTAACTAACGGACAGCTTACGATCGGTTTCTATGCGGATGCCAAGGCAGGGAATTGGATGCTCGTCGACCAAGTGGAGCTCGGTTACCAGGGGCCGGCAGTAGGAAATATTGCAGGTACGGTAAAGGATCCGTCTAACCACGCAGTTGTAGGGGCCGCAGTTAAGCTTACGGTTGGCGGAGTCGAGTATTCCGCGGTTACGGATCAATCGGGTGCATTCGACTTGCCGAATGTTCCTGAAGGAACGGGATATCGCGTTACGGCAAGCAAGACGGGATATTCGGCGGGAACAACGGCCAATGTCGCCGTTGTCGCTTACGAAACCACTTCAGGCGTGAATGTTAGCTTAAACGGGGAAGTGACGACGACGCCGTCGAATCCATCCGGATCTTCCGGTTCATCAGGATCGACGCAACCTTCGCAGCCAGGAATATCGGTTAACAAAGGGACGATTACCATTGTGCCGGTTACCAATGGGACTGGAAAAATTGCGGTAAACGTTCCGGTCGAACAACTGCAATCGGCCACGCAGAATACGGAAAATAACACCGTACGTATCGAAGTGAAGCCGCCTGCCGGAACGAATGAAGTGCAAGTTAGCCTTCCTTCCGCCTCCGTCATGCAAGCCGGACAAGACGGAATCAAGGTCATAGTTATGGATACGGGGCTGGCTACCCTCTCTATTCAACCGGACTTGCTCAAGAGCAAAGGAGCTACTGCTTCAGGGAATCTGCAGCTTACCGTTTCCAAGGTTGACTCGGCAATCTTGCGAGATGGGGTAAGATCGCGGGTTGGCGACAACGAAGTATTCGACTTCAACTTGCTGCTGGATGGGAAACCGATTAGAGATTTTAATGGAAATGAAGTTCAGGTTGCTATTCCTTACACGTTGAAACCGGCAGAAAATCCGAATCAAGTCGTCGTATACTTCATTAATGATCAGGGTCAACTCGAGATCGTGAAGAACGGCAAGTACAATCCGACGACGGGGAAAGTAGAGTTCAAGGCAAAGCATTTCAGTAAATATATGGCGGCTCATGTCGCCGTCACCTTTAACGATCTTGGATCTCATGCCTGGGCTAAGGAGGCGATTGGAGCTTTAGCGGCAAGGGAAGCGATCAAAGGGATCGGCAACGGCCAATTCGGGCCGAAAGGCGATGTCAGCCGTGCTGAATTTATCGCCATGTTGATTCGAGCGTTCGATCTGGAAGCAAACAATGCGACGACAACGTTAAAGGATGTTCCTAAAGGCGCATGGTACTTTAATCAAGTTGCTATCGCGCAGCAGCTTGGAATTGTAGACGGCAAACCCGACGGCAGCTTAGGCGCTGCGGATCGGATTACGAGAGAGGATATGGCCGTGATCGCGTTCAAGGCAACAAAACATCTTGGAATCGATCTGAGCTCCGGCTCAATAGAAGGCTCTTTCAAGGATCGATCCCAAGTGTCCCCTTACGCAGTCAATGCCGTAAACGCGATGTTCCATGCAGGACTGATCAAAGGCGTCGCCGACGGCAGATTCGCACCGTTGGAGCATTGTTCGAGAGCGGAAGCGGCTATGATTATCTATCGTCTATATCTTTCGGCGAAATAAAGCTTGGGCAGTCTCGGGAGGTCTTAATGACCTTCTTGGACTGCCCTTTCCTTTACAATTATGCTAGTCTCATTTGGTCGAAAAATGATACCACCCACGGAAATCTATTAATAGTCCATTAATAAATTTGTCGGCGATAATTGGTGTGGGTCCAACCTTTTTGGAACAGTAAGTCCCCCTTAAAAATACATAAAATAGGCCATCCCGTTAAGGATGGCCTATTTAGGCAGCGATTATGGATTTACGCGCGTTCCGCTTCCGCTTCCGCTTCTTCTGACGTCCCCTGCACGGGGATTCTGACCGTCACCTTAGTGCCTTCGCCAATTTTGCTTTCCACCATTATGCCGAAAGGGTAACCGAAGATGAGCTCAAGACGGTTATGGATGTTCCGCATGCCGTAGCCGCCGATTTTTTTCTTGAGCGTCCCATCTAGAATGCCTCGCAGAGTACCGTCTTCCATCCCGATTCCGTCATCCTCCACGATGAGCTCGATCGTGTCCCCGTCCATTTTACCGCGTATCCATACCGTTCCCGTCTGCGTTTCTTTCTCCATGATCCCGTGTAGGATCGCATTCTCGACAAGCGGTTGGAGCAGGAGCTTCAACGTTCGATAGTCCATCAGCTCTTCGGGTACGTCGATCCGAAGATCGATCTTGTCGCGGAACCTCATATTTTGTATGCGCACGTAAGCGGACACATGCTCGATTTCATTGCGAACGGAGATGAAATCTTCCCCGTTGCTTAAGCTGAGCTTATAGAAATCCGAGAGAGAGGTAATCAACACCCGAATATCGTCCGCGTTGTATTTCATGGCGAGCCAATTGGCCATGTCCAAGGTGTTATATAGAAAATGGGGATTGATTTGCGCCTGCAGCGCTTTAAGCTCCATGTTCTTCACGTCTAATCCGAGCTGATACTTGTCCGCCGCTAGATCGTCGATCCGCGTAATCATCCGGTTAAACGTCGTAGTCAACTCGCCGATCTCGTCATTGTTCTTGGGATCGAGATTTGGTTTGAAGTTATCTACGCCGACTTTCCGCATATTCTTGGTCAGCTTACGGATGCGGATCGTTCCGGATGCGGACACCCAGAAGGCGAGCGGGAACGTCATGGCCGCGACGAACAGGAAAATGACGAGCATTTGATTACGCGATTTTTGGGCGATCTTCACGATGTCATGCTGCGGTACGACGAGAATGAATCGCCAATCCGTATGTTCTACGGGCACCGTTCCGATCAGCATTTTCTCGCCGTTCAGCGTGACGGTTTCGAAGGCGTCGTCGTTCGTGTTCGTCATGCTGTCCAGTGATTGGATGATCGTATCCGGGTCGGAAACTTTTCCCTGGCTAGAGCTTGCTATGAGTTCGTTACGGCTATTGATGAGCAGGGCCGACGTCGATTGGGTGAACAAGGCTTGGTCTAAAATTTGGACTAAGCTCATCTTAGGCATTTCAGCCCTTAGTAAACCCGCGAAATCGTTATTGTCTATCGGACTTGGCACCTTGCGGAAGAAGGATATCGTATCTCCGTCGGACTCCGATACCGATTCGGAGGGAATCCACAGGTACGGCTTCTCGTTGTTTACCAACCGCAGCATCCAAGGCTCCGCTTGCACATCCTCCAACCGAAGAAATTGATCCGTCGCTTGAATGGAAGCCATCCCATCCCTCATATAGAGGCTTATTTTCTGAATATCGGGATTCGTCTGAACGTTGTAGATCAGTTGATTAAAAACATATTCATCTAATAGCCAGTTGCCGATATTGTTGCGATAGACTTCGGACTTGGTTGCAACGATCGCTTGAATCGTATCGTGAATGACCATAATATCTACGACCTTGCGGATCGAACTCGTCTTGTAGTTGAGGAAAGAACGGGATTGCTCGAGAACGACTTCCAAGGAATATCTAGCCTGCTTTTCCGTATCGTTCGAAGTGATATAAGAATTGACGACAATGAACAGTCCGGAAGAGACCGTCAATATGAGCAAAAACGATATAAACATTTTATTTTTAATGCTTAAATCGCGGAATGGGCGGAACAATCGTCTCATGGCCGTCACATTTTCTCCCTATATTGGCTAGGCGTGAGCCCTGTCGATTTCTTGAACATGGATGAGAAATAGTTCGGATCGGTAATGCCGATCGACAGCGCGATTTCGTAAAGCTTGACGTGGCGGTCTTTCAGAAGTTCTTTCGCTTTCTCCAAACGCACTTCCGTAATGTATTCGTTGATCGTCTTGCCAGTTTCCTTCTTAAACAATGCGCACATGTAATTCTGGCTCAAGTAAGTATTGTCGGCGATCGAACGCGTCGTTAGGTCTTTGTCCGAGTAATGCTCTTTAATGTACTGCATGACGCTGCCTACTCTTGCATTTACCGCGGTATGTTCCTTGAATTGAGAGAATACCGCTTGAACGTTTGCGGTTACATAATCGCTCAGCGAGTCCAGAGTGGAAAGCTCTCCAACTTCTTGCCAGATGAATTTCTCCTCCTGCTGAGGGTCCGTTCCGGTTAATCCTTTCTCCACCGCAAACTCATGCAAGATCATCAGAAGCTTGAAGAACGCGTTCTTGACGCGACCGATTTCAGGGTCGCGTTCCCGCCTCATGTCCTGCGTCAATTGCTCGACAAGGGAACCCGCTTCAAGCGCGCTGTCCGATCTAAGCGCATGGCGGAAATCCGGGTATAGCTTGGCCGCGATAGCGGAAGGGTCGCAACGGACTTCCGCGGGAGGCTCGGAGAAAACAAGTCCGGTCCCGAAATAAAATTGCGATCGGACGGCTTCGATGGAAGAGAGGCAGCAAACCGTAAGTGTGTCCTGGGCAGCAGACGGCTTCCCAATGCCGATGGAGAAAGCGATCTTGTCCCCGTAGAGGGCATTCAAAGAATAGAGCAGCTTCCTCGCCGAATCTTTGAAGCTCGAAGCAGATATTTCATCCGCATCCATAAGAACGAACAGCGTATCGTTCCCCGCGTAACCGCAGAAGCAATTCGCGACATTCGTTTCCCCGACGAGATCGGCTAACCGATCCGCGATTTCCGTATGCCATGATTGTTTGAGCTTTGGATCGGCCTCGTGATTCACCGACATGAGGATGGCCATTGCACGAGCAGACTTATTGAAGAAGGAAGGAACGTGATCTCCGAATTCTTCGCGAAGTTCTTCATATGAGAGAGGTTCTTTAAGGAGTTTGGCTAGAATGCGATGACGAATAACCGATCGGGTCAGCGTGCGGTTAGCGGTTTCAGCTTGACATTGGTAAACGCTTTCGCGAATGGCCGAAGTGAGCTCCTCGAGCTTAACCGGCTTCTCGACGTAGCTGAGTGCCTTAAGGTGTATGGCGGATTTGAGATACTCCTTGTCGGAATAGCCGCTTAAGAAAATGAGCTTAACCGTCGGATAACGCTCGCGCGCGGCCGTAGCGAATTCGATTCCGTTCATCCGGGGCATGCGAACGTCGCTGACGATAATATCCGGATTGAACTGCGGCAGAAGTTCCAATGCCTCTAACCCGTTAGATGCGGTTTTCACTTCGAATATGCCTAATTGTTGCCAATCGATATAACGTTCCAGGCTTTCGGTAGTTAGAGGCTCGTCATCGACCAATAGAACCTTCATCGCAACAGGTCCCCCCGTTTCTCAAATGTGTGCCTACAATATATATCGGATTTCGAATATGCGCAACCGCTCCTAAACCGGAAGTCGTAATTCCGTAATCTAACCAAGAAAATCGTAATCCTGTGTCATTCTTAATCATTTTCGGGTTCCTTATAATTACAGTTGTAAGCGCATCCAGATACAGATAATAGATAGGAGAGAAGGGACCTAGATGAACAAAGGATTTATTCACGAGCTCATGAAGAACAAGGTTCTTTACTTGATGTTCGTCCCGATTGCGGTTTATTTCATCGTATTTAACTACTACCCGATGGCCGGAATCGTAGTCGCGTTCAAAAATTTTAATTACTCCGGCGGCATGTTCGGCAGTCCTTGGGTCGGCTTGGACAACTTCGAGTATTTCTTCAGCTCGGGCAAAGCGTGGCTGGTGACTCGAAACACCTTTTTATACAACATCGTTTTTCTAGCCGCATATACGTTTTTCTCAATTCTTGTTGCCGTACTCATCGCCGAGATGGCGGGCAAAGTATTCAAGAAAACAGCACAAACGCTGCTGTTCCTCCCTTACTTCCTATCATGGGTCGCAGTAGCGGCAATCGTCTACAACTTGTTTAACTACGAGTTCGGCGTCATTAATACGCTCCTTAAGAACATGGGTATTGAACCGATCGATATTTATTCCAACGTCAGTTATTGGTATTTCATCCTTCCGTTCTTCTACGTCTGGAAGTGGGTCGGCTTCGGAAGCATCTTGTATCTTTCCGCGATCATGGGGCTCGATAACTCGATTAATGAAGCGGCTAAGATCGACGGGGCGAATATTTTCCAAAGAATTCGTTATCTGACCTTGCCTTTGTTAAAGCCGACGACGATTATCTTGGTGCTCCTGGGAATCGGAAGAATCATGCGCGGCGAATTCGATATGTTCTATCAGCTGATTGGCAACAACGGGATTCTGATGGATGGCACGGATATTATCGACACGTTGGTATTCCGTTCGTTGGTGCTTAGTCCGGACTTCGGAATGGCTTCCGCCGGCGGTTTGTATCAATCCGTTCTCTGTTTCGTGATCATTCTGCTCGCGAACGGGCTGGTCAAGAAATACGATCGTGATCACGCCTTATTCTAAAAAAAGAATCCATCGAGGTGATAGACATGGGAATTCGTTCACGGGACGTAACCATATTAAACATAATCGGGCATATCATAGTCGGGCTATTCGCATTAATCGCCGTAGTTCCTTTCTTCGTGGTTGCCATTAACTCTTTCTCTACCGAGCATTCCATCATTTATTACGGCTACTCCTTGATTCCGAAGGAATTTTCGCTAGACGCTTATGAACTGGTGTTTCAGAATCCGCAAAAAATATTGCGCTCGTACGGAGTCACTATTTTCATAACGGTCGCAGGCACGATCATTTCTTTGTTCGTCTCGATGATGGCAGCGTACGTCATGTTCCGCAAGGACGTTCGTTATCGGAACAGCTTAGCGTTCTTCCTGTTCTTCACGACATTGTTCAACGGCGGTTTGGTGCCGTTCTACTTGTTGATCGTTCAAGACTTGCATCTGAAAAATCATCTTATGGTTTTGATGCTGTGCGGGATGTTCAGCGTGTTCAACATTCTCATTCTTAGAAACTTCATTAACGGCTCGATTCCGGATGCGTTGATAGAGTCGTCGAAAATCGATGGAGCGGGGGACTTTAGAATTTTCATCCAGATTATTCTGCCGCTCTCCAAACCGGGTCTGGCCGCCATCGGAATGTTTACGGCGCTGAGCTATTGGAACGACTGGTGGACGCCGCTCATGTTCGTCGAGAAAGAAAATTTATATACGCTGCAATATACGCTCTATCGCATACTGTCCAGCGCAAACTTCTCCACGCAGATCGTAAACAGCGTTCCTCGGCTGGATATGCCTAAGGAATCGTTGAAGCTGGCGCTAACGATCGTTGCAACCGGACCGATCGTGCTGCTATATCCGTTCGTACAGAAGTATTTCGTATCCGGTATTACGGTCGGAGCGGTAAAAGGTTAAAGGATCGCGTTCATTCCTTGAGGGAGGTGAGTCGTACTGGCATAGGCTCGATACTAAAGTTGAACAGCCTTTTCAAGAGATTCACAGGGGGATATCATTCCATCATTCATTATTAGGAGGATTTCAATGATTAAGTCAAAAATGTTGTTTACCTTCATTTCGGCGATTATCGTATTTACATTAGTGTTAGCAGGCTGCGGTAACGACAAAAATAACAATCAGGCAAAGGAAAGCAGCGCGGCACCAAGCGCGTCGAATTCTCAGGAATCATCGCCTTCCGCTTCGGCATCCGCTAGTTCGGACAACGCGGTAGACACGTCGAAGGAAGTTAAGCTGGTCGGTTATTTGTTAGGTGACGCGCCTGCCGGCATGAGCGCAGTCGTGGAAGAGCTTAACAAAAAGCTGAAAGCGGACATTAATGCGACGGTCGAATTCCGTTATATCGGCTGGGGCGATCTGAGCGCGAAGTATCCTCTTGTTCTGGCGGCAGGAGAAGACGTGGATTTCATCTATGCCGCGAACTGGGCGTTCTATAACCAAGAAGCGGCGAAAGGCGCCTTCCGCGAAATTACGCAGGACGATCTTCAGAAATATATGCCTAAGCACTTTGCGGCTGCAAGCGAAGTCGCTTGGAAAGAAGCGTCGATCGGCGGCAAAATCTTCATGATTCCGACTGCTACTCCTGACCAGAAGGTGCCTGTAACGTTGATCCGTGGCGATCTTCGCAAAAAGTACGGCGTTCCGGAAATCACGAAATTCAAAGATATCGAGCCGTATTTGGCAGCGATCAAGCAGAACGAGAAGGGCATGATTCCGATCAATGCGGACAGCCAGTACGACTTCGCCAAATCGTTCTATAATTTGGAATGGGAAACGGGCCGCGCGACATTGGATACGGTGTTGATCACCAATGGATGGTCTGGTATTCATACGGAGTGGGACGATCCGGAAGGCAAAGTGTATTCCCAATTCGACCCGTACATTCTGGACAGCCAGAAAGCAACCGCGAAAGTCATCAAATCCTGGTATGACAAAGGTTATATTAACAAGAACGCCATTTCCAACAAAGTACGCAGCAAAGATGCATTCGAGCAAGGCAAATCCGCTGTCGCTTACGGAAATACGAATGATATCCAAGGCACGCTGGCGAAAGCGGCCGAGAATGGCTGGGAAGTCGAGATCATCCCTAACCTTTCGTCCAAAGGCACGTATCCGCAAGACCCTTACATCAATAACGGGGTGTCGATCGCCGCTGGTTCCAAAAATCCGGAACGCGCAATGATGGCGCTTGACCTGATGATGGAAGAGCCATCTTACAACAACTTGGTTTATTTCGGAATCGAAGGCGTCAACTATGTCGTGAAAGACGGCAAGATCACGTTGCCGGACGGCGTTACCGCCGAATCCAACACGTATCCGCCGGATGCCGCGGGCTTCTGGTTCACGAACAAAAGCCAGCACTTGCCGCTCGCTTCTTGGAACGAGCAATACATTGCCCACAAGCAATCTTTGAAAAACATTCTAGTACCTTACGTCTATAATTCTTTCTCTATGGATACATCCAAAATAAAATCGGCTCTCGCGACTATGGGGACGGCAGGAATGCAATATCAATTGCCGATCCAAGGCGGAATCGTGAAAGACGTTGACGCGGCTTATGCGACCTTGGAGGAAAAATCCAAAAAGGCCGGACTTGCCGAGATCTTGGCTGATGCCCAAGCTCAAACGCAAGCTTACAAGTCTTCCAATAAGTAAATTTGCCGGTTAATTAACCGGAAGGAGTCGACCGTGAAGGTTCGGCTCCTTTTCCAATTGTTGTATAGAGGAATCCGGCTATCGGATCGCGAAATGGATTATGGATCGTCTGGCATCCAGGGAGGGACATAATGATTAAGATGAGACGGATGCTAACATTAGCGATGATTATATTGCTGAGCCTTACGGCATCGGCTTGCTCTGATTCGGGCAAAGGAATCGCGGAGCCTAAAGGGGGGAACTCCAAAACGGTTACCCTCGTCGGCTATTTGATCGGAACTGCGCCTAAGGGCCTTCCCGAGGTTCTTGCGGCTTTGAATCAGAAGCTCGAACAAGATATTCACGCAAGGCTGGAGTTGCGTTACATTCAATGGGGAGACATGGCCGCGCGTTATCCGCTCGTGCTGTCCTCCGGCGAGAACGTCGATTTTGTTTTTGCGGCGAATTGGGCTTATTACTCGCAGGAAGCGACCAAGGGGTCGTTCCGGGAGATTACGGAAGACATGGTCAAGAAATATATGCCGAAGCATTATCGGGCAACGAATCCGAAAGCTTGGAAGGAAGCCGAGGTCGGCGGCAAAGTCTATATGATCCCTACTTCGACGCCGGATATTAAAGTTCCCGTCACGTTGATCCGGGCTGATCTTCGCAAGAAATACGGCATTCCGGATATTCACAAAGTATCCGAGTTGGAGCCGTTCTTGGCTGCGGTCAAGAAGAACGAGCCGGGGATGATCCCCATTCAGGTAGACAAGCAGTACGATTTTATTAAGACGCATTCGAATTTGCAATGGGAGCTAGGGCCTGCAATCGTCGATATCGTAATGACGACCAACGGATTCTCGGGCGTATTTACCGATTGGGACGATCCAAGTGGGAAGCTGCTTACGATGTTCGACGAGCCGCTTCGCTCGAACTATATCCAAGTCGCCAAAATCGTAAAGAGCTGGTATGACAAAGGATATATTAATCAAGATGCTTTCGCTAATAAAATAAGGAGCAAGGATTCCTTCGAGCAAGGAAAATCCGCGGTGGCATACGGCAACAGCAACGATATTCAATCGACGATCGCGAAGGCGGAGCAGCAAGGCTGGGAAGTCGATATTATACCGAACCTGTCTCCGAAGCGAACTTATATCATGGATCCTTATATTAACAACGGGGCTGCGATCGCCACGGATTCCAAACATATGGAACTAACGATGCAGATGCTCGATCTCATCATGGAAGACCCGGAGTATAACCAACTCGTCTACTACGGAATTCAAGGGAAAAATTACGTCATCGAGAATGGCGAGGTCGCATTCCCCGTCGGGATGTCCGCCGAGCAGAACGACTACGCTCCTGACGCTTCGGGGTTCTGGTTCACGAATAAAAATCAATTATTGCCGAACTCCGGTTGGAACGACAAATACACGAAGCATAAAGACGAGATTAAACAAATGTTAATCCCGTTCGCTTATTCTGCGTTTAACTTCAACGCTCTATCGGTTCAGGGCGAGCTGGATCGGATTAACGAAGCGGCGATCCAATATTTGAATCCGATGCTCAGCGGCATGGTCCGAGACGTAGACGAAGCGTTCGCGCAAGCGGAGAAGGAAATAAACAAAGCAGGATTCAATAAAGTGTTGGCAGAGGCCAAGAGACAGACCCAAGAGTATTTGCAATTGCAGAAGGAATAAGGAATTACGAACGAGGGAGCCGGGGGGCTCCCTTTTTAGTTGCCGTGCGACTCTCTCCAAGTTCCGGGAGTCAGCCCGTAAGTCGTGCGAAACAGGCGGACAAAATAATTCGTTTCCATGCCTACTTGGCGCGCAATCTCTTGAATTTGTAAAGATTTGTTCTCCAGCAGGAGCTGGATGGCTCTTTCCAGGCGCAAGTTTTGTAAGTACTGGTGGGGCGTAATCGAGAACTGTTGCAGGAACAGGCGTTGAAAATGCTGCGGGGAATAGCCGACGGCGCTAGCTAGATTCGAGATCAACAACGGCTCGGTGAAGTGCTGGTTCATTAGAAGAAGAGCTTTCCGCAGCGTCTGGTTGCGCACTTCGTCCGCAGGCGGGCGGAGAGAATCGGCGTTGGACGGTTTCTGATCTTGCAAGCGAATGATCAGGCGATAGATTTTAGCGGAAAGATCAAGCCACTTTTCGTTACCGGGCTCATTGGAATCGTGCCAGATTTCTCCGATATTGTCCCAACAGGAATCGAATAAATCGGGTTGCAAGGGACTCGACGGAAGCAGTCCAGTCTGTTCTAATAATGGCGCGGCCAGCGCTCCGCGGAATCCGACGAAGCCAACGTGCCAAGGCTCGTGCGAGAGAGGGAAATATTCATGAGGGAGGTCGGGCGGGATCGCGAAAGCTTGGCCTGCGGACAGAATGAGCTCTTGGCCCTTGTCCAAATCGCGAAATAAGCCTTTACCGCTTCTGATCAAGAAAATTTGATACGAAGGGAAGCCGTCGGGACGAGAATGAAAGTATTGGTGGTGTCTGCCGGCGGAATAAGCATACAGCGGCAAGGATTGGGAGGCCGACGTTTCGATCAGGCGGAAAGGGAGCAAGGTAATTTCTCCTAATCTTCATTATGTGCTATAAATATGAGTCGCGAATGCTACTGAGAGATAGCATCTCTATGCTATGTTTATCATTGTAATGGATCGATATTACTAAGAGCAACCTATCGGCTTGAAATAGAGATAAGAAGAATGTCCGATAGAATGGACGATACGAAAAGGAGCGATAATGATGAAGAAATATCCGCCGATCAGTTCGAAAATTCCCGTTATGCTACATGGTGCCGACTATAATCCGGAGCAATGGAGCGAATATCCGGACATCCTGAAGGAAGACGTTCGGTTGATGAAGCTTGCCAATTGCAACGCCATGTCGATTGGCATCTTCTCGTGGGTTAAGCTTGAACCGGAGGAAGGCGTGTTTACGTTCGATTGGTTGGACAAGCAATTAGATGTATTTGCCGCTAACGGGATTTACGCGTTCTTAGCTACGCCTAGCGGAGCTCGCCCAGCATGGATGTCCGCCAAATATCCGGAAGTGCTTAGAGTAGGGTCGAACCGTGTTCGCAACCTGCATGGATTCCGGCATAATCATTGCTACTCATCCCCCGTTTACAGGGACAAGGTTGCTATCATCAATAGGGAGCTTGCCAAACGGTACGCCCATCATCCAGCTGTCATCGGATGGCACATCTCGAACGAATTCGGAGGAGAATGCCATTGCGAGCTGTGCCAATCGGCTTTCAGGGATTGGCTGAAAGTTAAGTACGGCACGTTAGAGGCCGTCAATCATGCTTGGTGGGCGACGTTCTGGAGCCATACGTACACCGCTTGGGAACAGATCGAATCTCCGTCCAACCATGGTGAAACTCAAGTTCATGGATTGAATCTCGATTGGAAACGGTTCGTGAGCGAAAAGACAATTGACTTCTGCAAACACGAGATCGATATCGTGCGCGCCTATAATCCAGAAATACCGATTACGACGAATATGCATATGACCGATGGCATCGATTATCGGAAGCTAGCGAAACACTTGGACGTCATCTCGTGGGACGCTTATCCAGAGTGGCATTATACGGAAGACGGCGACGATTCTCGTCTAGCGGCTTGGACCGCGATGCACTACGATATGATGCGTTCTTTCCAGAACAAGCCGTTCTTGCTGATGGAAAGCACGCCGTCTCTGACGAATTGGCAATCGGTCAGCAAATTGAAAAGACCAGGTATGCACAAGCTTTCCTCGCTGCAAGCGGTTGCGCATGGGGCAGATTCCGTTCAATATTTCCAATGGCGCAAGAGCAGAGGCTCCAGCGAGAAGTTTCACGGGGCGATCGTCGATCATAGCGGACATGAGCATACGCGCGTATTCCGCGACGTTGCCGAAGTCGGAGAGTTGCTAGGCCGTCTGACCGAGATCGTTGGCTGTTCGACAACTGCGGAAGTCGGTATTGTGTACGACTGGGATAACCGCTGGGCCGTTAAGGATGCGCAGGGCATTCGCAACTCCGGCATCCGTTATGAGGAAACCGTTCTTCAACATTATCGGGCTTTCTGGGAGTTGGGAATTCCGACCGACGTAATCGGTACGGAAGATGATCTATCCCGTTATAAGCTCATTATCGCGCCGATGCTTTATCTGGTATCCGAGGCGGATGGCGCAAGAATACAGCAGTTCGTCGAGCAAGGCGGAACGTTCGTATCCACCTATTGGTCAGGGATCGTGAATGAGACGGATCTTTGCCATTTGGGGGGATTCCCGGGGCCGCTTCGGAAGACGCTCGGGATTTGGTCGGAAGAAGCGGAAGGCTTGCATAATCGCGATACGAACGGAATCGTACTCCGGTCCGAGTCCGCATGGGGGCTGACGGGACAATACGACGCGCACGAAATCGCCGAGCTGATTCATCTCGAAGGGGCGGAAGCCTTAGCCGAATACCGCAGCGATTTCTACGCCGGGCGTCCGGCGTTAACGCGACATGCGTTAGGGAAGGGCAAAGCTTATTATTTGGCTACGCGTGTGAAGGATTCTGCATTCTATACGGAGCTCTATGCCTCGATTACGGGAGAGATCGGCTTGCAGCGAGCTTTGGATTCCGAGCTCCCGCAAGGCGTGACGGCTCAAGTCCGTACGGACGGAGCAAACGACTACGTCTTCGTCCAGAATTTCAGCTGCGCGGAGCAAACCGTCCGATTGGATGAGCGGCGCTATACGGATCTTGTCAGCGGGCAATCGGTCGAAGGAAGCATCGGTTTGCCGGTTAACGGCTTGGCTATTCTTAAACGGTAACAGGCTAATAGGTAGGCTAGTAGGCTATGCCTACCCGTTTCCCAACCTGCGCATCGTCTAGAAGCTGCCGATAAGCGAAGTCGGCCGTATCCGCGACGGAGATGGACATGCCGCCTTCCGGCAAGCGATCTTGCTGGTAGCGATAGACTCCGGTTCGATCGCCAAGGGGCAGATAAGTTGGGCAGACGATCGTCCAATCCAAGCCGGATCCGGCCAGCAACTCCCAAGCTTTGCGGTGTTCTTCCGCCGCCCGGGTGGATGAGCGCCGCGAGTCGGGTGCTTCGAATCTTAGCAATCCGGGATGCTCGGAACTATCGAGAATGCCCGCCGTCCCAATCGTGATTATGCGTTTGATCCCATGTTGCTTCATGGCGTCGAGCATGAAACGCATGTTGACGGTTAGGACGGAACCGCCGTCCGTACCGAGCGCGCTAATGATCGCATCTGCGCCTTGGACGGCCTTATGCACATCTTGCTCTGCACATGCGTCTCCTTGGAGAATCGTCAGGTTAGCGGAATCGATATCGAGATTGTCCGGTTGTCGGACCAATACGGTTACGAGATGGCCGTCGGCCAAGGCACTCGCGGTAATTTCCTTGCCTACGCGGCCGGTTGCGCCTAAGATAAGTAGTTTCATAAGATTCAGCCTCGGGTTCATTTTTTCATTTTATTGTACCTCATCATAATATAAGAAACGAGACAAGCGTGGGGATCGCCCCATGCTTGTTTGCGTATTTCTTCCCGTGTTGCCAGGGAATGACTATGGAAATTCAGTTTCTAAGTGGTATGATGATGAACATTCAGCGTTAGAAAAGGGGAAGAGACATGAGGAAAGGCGTCGGCAGCAATTGGTTTAGAAGCCAGAGGATTCAGAACAAAATCTTACTCATCTACTTCCCGCTCGTGTTCATTCCGTTACTTTTGCTGGGCTATATGTCATATACGATCAATACGGATGCGATCATCAAGAAAACGAAGAAAAACATGCTGGACGAGTCCAGGCTCATTACGACTAGGGTGGATACGATTCTAACGAATGCGGAGAGCTTCGCCAACATCGCGATGCTTGATCTGAATAAAGAGACCAAACTGAAGGCTTTGGAAAGCACTAAGCTTCCTTTAATGAACGAAGAAAGTCCGCTGAGCGAAGATCATCTGTTGCGAAGCCAGATCGAGAACAAACTCGATTTCGCCAAGCTTATTTTCCGGGAAGTCGAATCTGCCGTTTTCATAGACCGGAATCAGAATGTGTATACTACCGACACAAGATTGGTAGAAGGCATGAATGAGGGATTGGCGAGCTCGATGTATCGCGAGGTTGCGGGCAGCAACGGCATCATGAAGTGGTTCCCGATGGAGCGCAGAAGCTTCTGGGTGTTGGACGAGAAGAAGGCCGTACTCACCGTTGGCAAAAAAATACTCGATACGGAGACGATGGAGACGCTCGGGTATTTGTTCGTAAATATCGACGAGAAGACGTTGTCGGCGGTCTATAATCCGGTCGGACCCGAGCAGTCGAACGGTTATTATATCGTCGATGGCCGGGGGCTTGTCATCTCTTCCACGGAAGAGATGAGGATTTTGCAGCCGCTGGAGCCGGACAAGAGGTCGGAAATATTCGCGGAGCAAACGGTGCTGAAGGAAACGAAAAATGCGGCAGGGAAAAAAGTGCTGTTGACGGCGATGCCGTTCGGCCAATCGCATTGGAAGCTCGTTAACGAGATTGCCTTGAGAGATCTGACCCGGGAATCCAGTCAAGTGTCGAGAATTATATTGATCGTAGGCGGGGTATGTCTTCTCTTCGCCCTGTTCGGCGCAATTATTCTGTCGCGGGCGATCGCAACGCCGATAATATCGCTCGCCAAGCACGTTAGCCGAATTCGCGACGAGAATATCGATCGTCCCGTCGAGGTGAAGAGCAGCGACGAAATCGGCATTCTCGGCTCGGGCCTTAACATCATGTTAGGCAGGGTGAACGATTTGCTGATTAAAGTGAAAGAAGAGCAGCAATTAAAAAGAGAGTACGAGTTCGCGCTCGTTCAAGAGCAAATCAAGCCTCATTTTTTTTACAATACGCTCGATCTGATCTACGTCTTGTGCAAAGCGGGGGAAAGCAAAGAAGCGGGCAAAGCGACCAAAGCTCTCGCCGATTTCTATAGGATTGCCCTAAGCAATGGCAGGGAAATCATAAGCGTAAGGGAAGAGACGCGAAATTTGCAAAGCTATCTCTATATCCAGAGCGCCCGGTACTCGGATTTGTTCGATTTTCGCATCGATATCCCGAACGACCTGTTGAACTACTCGATCCCTAAGTTGACCCTCCAGCCTTTGGTCGAGAACGCGATCTACCATGGGATTAAAGAAAAGGGAAGCTTCGGCCATATTACCGTCTCGGGCTACAAGCATGGGGATACGATGATCCTGCAAGTATCGGACGACGGAGTCGGTTTCCCGGTCGAGGAACTTGAGCGGTTCAAGGAAGGCAAGAGGGAGAGAAACTCATTCGGGTTGAGCAGCGTCGATGAACGGATCAAGCTTTATTTCGGAGACCGTTACGGAATCTCCATTCAAAGCGGCAAAGAGCGAGGAACGGACATCATCGTGGATATTCCACTTACGAATGGAGAAAACCTAGATGTATAAAGTAATTTTCGCCGATGATGAAGCGGCATTCCGGGCCTATTTCAAAAGCGTAATCGACTGGAACGCCAATGGCTTCCTAATATGCGGCGAGGCGAAGAACGGGGTAGAGGCGCTCGAGCTTATCGAACGGGAGCTGCCGGATATCGCATTTATCGATATCAATATGCCTTATATGAACGGGATGGATCTCGCTGCCAAAGTGAAGGATCTGTATCCTTCCGTATTTATATTGCTAGTAACCGGGCACAGCGAATTCGAATACGCCCGGCAAGCGGTCAAGATCGGCGTGGACGATTACATTCTGAAGCCCTTTGATGAAGAGGAACTGCTTATCGCGTTAGCCAAAGTAAAAGGGTCGATGGACAAAGCGCGGATGGAACGGGACAAGACGCAGAAGGAGCGGCAAGTCTGGAAGGAAAGCTTCTTAAACCTGCTTATCAGCAATGAATATGCTGAGGATAACGAGACGATCAAGAATCAAATGGGTTTATTTCAGCTTCAGGAGAATACGCTGTTCCAAGTCGTTTCCGTCGAAATCGACAGCCTTCACGAGCAGTGGCCGGATTCGGGCGAAATCCGTCTGCGTAAATATATTATCGCTAACCTGCTCAACGATTTGGTTCATATCGACGGGCGGCAATATTTGTTTAACGGTCCGGAAAACCGCATTATCTCGTTGTTGCAGTATACGGAGGAGGGCGGGGATTCCCGATTTTCCGCGGAGGGGTATTCCAAACTTTGCGTTCTGATCAAAAGGCATTTCGGTTTTAGTGTTACGGTGGGCGTAGGTACGGCGGGAAGCGGGATCGCTTATATCCGCCAATCTTACAAGGAATCCGTTATCGCGCTGCGTAACAAAATCTCGATGAATTTAACCGATGTGCTGCTCTATCGGGATATCTCCTCCAAGGCCGCGAATATCGGCTTCTACCCAAGCGAGATGAACGAGAATCTGCTTATTCATCTAAGGCTGCGCGACGAAGAGAAAATCAAGAGCACGTTGGAAGAGATTCGGAATTACATTCGGACTCACCAGCTTTCCGGCGATTATATCCACATGATCATGGCGGGGCTTGTTTCCCTATGCTTGACTTTCATTTATGAAATCGGCAAAAGCGTGGAAGAGATCATGCCCAAGGATTTCTCGCCGTTCGAGGAAATTACGAACAAGCCTACTTTGGAAGCGGCATTCGAATGGATATCCGACTTGTATTTGAACGTAGCTAGACATTCGAACAACGTTAAGCGTTCCAAATCGGGCAATCTTCTCGCGGCCGCCAGGGAATACATCGATACGAACTACCCGGATAGCCAGTTGAAAGTCGAAGACATCGCCAAACATTTTTATGTCCAACCTCGGTATTTGTTGAAGATTTTCAAGGATGGTCTAGGCATGAGCGTCAGCGACTATTTGTTCGAAACCCGCATGAAGAAAGCGAAGGAGTTGCTCGCATCAAGCCAAAATTTACGTTTAACCCATATCGCCGAGAGTGTCGGTTACGGAGATCCCGCACATTTCAGCAAAAGCTTCAAACGGCATACCGGGTTATCTCCTAGCGAATACGAGGCAACGCGACAAAGAGGTTGAAATGTACAAATGTGTTCCGATTTATCCCTTACAGTCTTGGAAGCGCTTTTATAAAATATAAACAGATCGAAATTACTAAGGGGGATACACCAGTGAAGAACAAAATGAAAAAACCCGCTTCAATGCTGCTTGCGCTTTCCATGCTCACGCTTGCCCTATCGGCTTGCGGGTCCAACGACAAAAGCAGTAACGCATCTAGCGCGCCTAGCGCAACGACGGAGCCGAGCGCGTCCACGCCTGCGGAAAGCAAAGCGCCTGAAGCGGGTTCGGTCAAATTGAAGTTCTATGCGCAATACAGCGGCGTTGAAATACCGGTATACGATGCTGCGAAAGAAGCTTTGAAGCAAGCGATGCCGGAAGTTGAAGTCGAGTTCGAAGTTGCGGCACAAGACGATGAGCAAAAAATCAAAACTTATGCGGCTGCAGGATCTTTGCCGGACATTTTCTTCGCGTCCAGCGGCTTAATCGAAACGTTGAAAAAATCGGACAACCTGTACGTAATGGACGATGTCATCAAAGCGAACAACATCGAGTCCTTGCTGAACGAAAGCTCCAAACCGATGTTGTGGAACAAGGACGGCCATTCTTACTCCGTTCCTAACGTAGGACAATGGGCAGGCGTTTTCTATTACAACAAAGATCTGTTCGCGCAAAACGACATCAAAGTTCCGACGAACTACGATGAATTACTCGCGGCGGTCAAAGCGTTCAAAGCGAAAAACATTACGCCTCTCGCGCTGTTCGGTAAAGAAAAATGGCCTGGCGTGCTCATGCTCGACATGGCGATCACCGGTTCCGGCGATGCGGCCGCTTTGAAGAAGCTCGACGCCGGCGAAGGCACGTTCTCGGACGAGATTTACACGAAAGGCGTAAACAAAATTTCCGAGTTGATCAAAGCGGGACTTCTAAGCAAAAACGCCTTCAACACGACGGCGGATGACGCAGCGGCGCAGTTCAAGTCCGGCAAAGCAGCAATGCTGATCAACGGCGCATGGTCAATGGCTTTCCAATACGAGAACCTGGGTGACAAGCTGGACATTATGTACAACCCGCTAGTCGATGCTGACAAAGCCGACCAAGTGCAATGGAACATGAGCGGCGGCGGTTTCAACCAAGGCTTCGCTGTTTCCAAAAATTCGAAAAACGTGGAAGTAGCGGCTAAATACGCGGCACTGTTCTCCATCGAGTTCGCCAAACAACGCGTCATTCAATTGGCGGATCCTAACTCGATCCTCGTCGAGAAAGTCGTACCTACGAACGGTTTGAACCCGGTTCAACAAAAATATTCGGATGATTCCGCGAACTTCAAGTCGATGACGACTTTCGCTTGGGGCTATGAAAACGCGAAATACAAAACCGCGATCGAAGATAACACGCAAAAGCTGTTCGCGGGACAAAAAACGGACGACTACATCAAAGATATGAACAAAGCTCTCGAAACGGCTCGTAAATAAAAAAATAAATGGAACGAAAACAGGTTGTCCTTGTCATCTGGGACAACCTGTTGTTCGGAAAGGAGGAGCACATGACAACGAAAGCAAAATACAATTTGGCGCTGCTCGTCTTTACCGTGCCGACGTTGGTCTTTTTTACGGTCATTGTCGTCATTCCGATTTTGCAGACGTTTCAGAAAAGCTTCTTTGATTGGGATGGCTTATCGCCGGCAACTTTTATCGGTTTAGACAACTATGCTCGTCTCTTGGAAGACGACGATTTCTGGGTCTCGCTCATGAACGGGCTCATCTTCGCCCTTGTGCTGGTCGTATACCAGATGGGCTTGGGAACATTGCTCGCGATCGCGCTGAGCAACAAGAGTTTGAAAGGCCACAAGTTTTTCCGTACGAGCTATTTCGTTCCGGTCGTGCTATCCGGCGTCGTCGTATCCCAGCTGTGGATCGCGATTTACAACGCGGACGGAGGTTTGATCAACAGTTTGTTCGCGATGTTCGGCATTAACTACGAGCAAGCTTGGTTGGTCGGCGAGCATACATCGATCTGGGCAATCGCTTTTTCTGGCGCTTGGCATAACTTAGGCATTCAATTCGTGCTCATCTACACGGCGATCAAATCTATTCCCGAGCATCTGTACGAAGCTGCGAAGATCGACGGAGCCCCATTCTGGAAAATGCACTGGAAAATCACGATTCCGCTCCTTAGCGAAACGTATAAATTTTGCCTTATTATCGCCATTACGGGCGGTTTAAACGCATTCCAGAACATGTTCGTCATGACGAACGGCGGTCCCGGCAATATTTCGTATACGTTAACCTTTATGATGTACAAAGCCGCATTCCGCTCGGGCGAATACGGATATGGCTCCGCAGCCGCAGCGATCCTGGTTCTCGAGTGCTTGCTGTTCACGATTCTCATTAATAAATTCGTGGCGAGAGACAAATTAAGTTATTAAGGAGAGGGATCTTATGTTAAAGCGATTGACATCTCGAGCGCTGGTTTACGGTCCACTCTCGTTTTTCGTGCTGGTCAGCCTGTATCCGCTCATCTGGTTGCTGTTCTATTCCTTTAAGGACAACGAAGAGATTTTCTCGACCAACGTATTCGGCATTCCGAAGCATTGGCGCTTCGAAAATTACAGCAACGCCTTCGGCGTATTCGATATCGTCGCGTATTTCAAGAACAGCTTGATCGTATCGATCGGAACGGTTGTATTTACGGGAATTCTTGCCCTGATGTTCTCCTATGCAGCCGCGAGAATGAAGTGGAAGTTCGCCAACGCAAGCAGAGTTTACATGACTGCGGGAATGTTCATTCCGATGCAGATCATTTTGATTCCGCTCTTGATTATGGAGCGTACGTTGCATTTGCAGAACAGTTATTTAGCCGTAATCGTACCTTATGTTGCTTTTCAACTGTCGTTCGCAACGATTATATTCTATGCCTTTTTCCGATCGTTGCCTTATGAAATCGAAGAATCAGCAGCCATTGACGGCGCTAGCGTATATACGATTTTCTTCCGCATAATGGTTCCGCTCGTGAAGCCGGCCATCGCATCGGTAAGCATATTCGTCTTCCTGTTTTCTTGGAACGAATTTCTGGTCGCGTTGATTATGATAAGCGAAAATTCGCTAAAGACTTTGCCGCTCGGCCTGTTGTATTTCCAGACGCAGTTCGGTTCCGATTGGGGCGCGATGGGCGCCGTCATGGTCATTTCGACCGTTCCGACGATTATCGTCTACCTGTTGTTCTCCGAACAAATCGAGAAAGCGTTGAGCGTAAGTTCGGCAGTGAAAGGTTAAACGGCATATTGTCATGATGATGAAATTGGCATAGGGATTGGCAAGGAGGAAGAACATGCTGTATCAAGTTGGGAATAGAGAATTTACGGTAAGCGGGGGCGGAGAAGGTTTCCGTTACTTGGTTGAGCCTGCGGGCGAGTCGGAAGGCATAGCTTATGTCCGCTTCGCGATAGAAGCGGACGAGCCTTTGATCCCGGAAGCGATCCGCTTATCTTGGGAATATCCTGCGATCGATATATCGGGGTATTGGGATCCGGGAGCGAACCGGGAAAAAGGAATCAGAATCGATTTCAGCGCGCCTTTCTATTCGAAGGCAACTTCGCTTGCTCCCGTATGCTCGCTATACAACGCGGCCGGACACAATCGGTTGACGGTCGCCTTGTCGGATGCGATGCGGCCGGTCCTTATGCGCGCCGGCATTCGCGAGGAGTCCGCTCAATTCGAACTGTCGCTGGAGCTGTTCACGGAAGCTTGTCCGCCGATCGACCGATACGAAGCGATCATCCGAATCGACACGAGAGACATCTTCTATGCGGACAGCTTGCGGGAAGTCGGGGACTGGTGGGCGTCCATTCCGGGATATGAGCCAGCCAAGGTTCCGGAAACGGCGCGGCTTCCGATGTACTCGACGTGGTACAGCTTTCATCAGCAGCTGGATCCTGAGGAAATCGAGAAGCAATGCCTTCTGGCCAAGCAGCTCGGATGCGAAGCGGTTATCGTGGACGATGGCTGGCAAACCGCCAACAACGAACGAGGATACGCTTATTGCGGCGACTGGGAAACGTCGGCAGACCGGATTCCGGACATGAAAGGGTTCGTCGATAACGTACATGCGTTGGGGATGAAGTTTATTCTCTGGTATTCCGTTCCTTTCGTCGGCCGGTACTCCAAGGCATGGAGTCGGTTCGAAGGGAAATTCATCAATACCTACGATGGTCCGGACACGGCGGTATTCGATCCGCGTTTTCCCGAGGTCCGGGAATATTTGATTGGCATTTACGAGAACGCTTTGCGGGATTGGGATATCGACGGCTTTAAGCTCGATTTCGTCGATTCGTTCAATCTATCGGAGGAAATGAGATTCTCGTTAGGAGAGGGCAGAGATTACGATTCCGTGCCCGAGGCGGTCGATCGCCTGCTCTCCGACGTTATGACGAGACTTAAGGGGATTAAACCCGACGTCATGATCGAGTTTCGTCAAAAATACGTAGGCCCTCTCATGAGAAAATACGGCAACATGTTCCGGGTCGCGGATTGCCCGAACAACTACAGCCAGAATCGAATCGGTTCGATCGATATTCGCCTGCTCAGCGGCGATACCGCCGTTCATTCGGACATGATGATGTGGAACTGGAACGATAAACCGGAGAACGTAGCTTTGCAGTTCATTCATTCTCTATTCTCCGTGCCGCAGCTATCGGTTCTCATTGACCGGCTGCCGGAGGAGCATCGACGGGTCGTCGCATACTGGCTGGCGTTCTGGCGCGAGCAACGGGAATTGCTATTGGATGGCTCGTTGCGCCCGCTTGCCCCGGATTTCATGTATCCGGTTGTCTATGCCAATGACGAAAGACGGTTTCTCGCCGCCGTATACGGCGAGCAAATCGTTAGAGTGGATAGATCGGCGTCGGAATGTTACTTATTCATCAACGGGACTTCTCGCGATTCGATAATCGTGGAGCTGGAGAAACGGATCGAGGGCAGAATGACCGTGTTGGATTGTGCGGGGACGGAGGTTTCGAACCGTCAAGTTCGGCTCGATCCAGGCATTCATCGCTTTAAGGTTCCCCCTTCGGGAATGATTCGGATGAAGCATGAGTAAAGAGAAGAAACTTCTGAAGTGGCAATGGATCGTCTTCGGACTGTGCTGGCTCGGTTACGCAAGCGTCTACTTCGGGAGAGTAAACTTATCCATCGCATTGCCGGACATTCAACAAGCATTCGATTTCAGTAAATCGCAGATCAGCTTAATCAGCAGCATATTCTTCTGGGTGTATGCCATCGGCAAGCTAATAAACGGAATGATCGGCGACAAGGTATCGGGCAGGATGTTCGTCTTTCTTGGCTTGCTCTTAGCGGGCGTGGCCAACATTTTATTCGGTTTTACCGCATCGCTCATGGCCATGGTGCTGATTTGGTCCGTTAATGCTTACGTCCAGTCGGGGCTGTGGGGACCGATGTCCAATATGCTTACCCAGTGGTTCAGTTACCAAAGAAAAAGCCTAATCGCGGTCGCGCTCTCGACTTCAATGGTTGCCGGGTACGTGCTCGGTTGGGGCTTGTCCGGTAAAATTTCGGTTGAATTGGGTTGGAGAGCGGCATTCTGGACGCCGGGAATATTCATTGCGGTTTTCTCTTTGGCTTGGTTGCTGCTAAGTAAAAACCATCCGAAGGAAATCGGGTTGAAGTCTCCTAATCTCTATGCGAATGAAGATAGCAGCTTCCCCGTAGAGAAGCTTAGTCTGAGGCAAGCCATCGTCAAAACGAAGCTATGGTACGTGGCGCTGGCCGCGATCGCCCAGTCGGTCGTCAAAGAGGGGATCGCCATCTGGGCACCGATCTTCTTAATGGAAACCCAGCATTTGGACCTTAATCAAACGGTAGGTTTCGTCTTGTTCATCCCGCTGATGAATTTCGTGGGCATTCTGTCCTCGGGATACGTCAATATGTTGTTCAAAAATAACGAGAAGCTGACTACGATTACGATGCTGTTCCTCGGAATGATGTTTGCGCTCGGCCTGATGCTGTTCGGCCACGTTAACGTCATCGTAGCGATGCTGTTTCTCGGATTGTGCTCCGCTGCCATGTTCGGCGCCAATACGATTATTCTGGGAGTGCTGCCGATGTCGTTCTCCAAGTACGGGGCCGTCTCGTCCGTCTCGGGCTTTCTCGATTTCTGCGGCTATATGGCAACGGGAGCGGCGCTTGCGACGACGGGATTCTTCATCGACCATTGGGGCTGGAACGGCGTGCTTGTCTTCTGGATGGTCATTAGCGCATTAGGGATCATCTCCCTCTTTATTAGCCATAGACAAGATTCTCATTTTAACGAAGGGCGATGAGCGACATGAAAGTCCGATTTCTAGGGACTGCCGCCTTCGAAGGCATTCCTGCGCTATTCTGCGGTTGCGAACTGTGCAAGAAGGCTAAGCAGCTTGGCGGTAAAAACTTCCGTACGAGGACGTCCGTCTTGCTGGATGATGACGTCAAAATCGATTTTCCCCCGGACACCTTAACCCATATGTTTCGGGACGGACTTGATCTGGATAAAGTGAAACATATTCTCTTCACCCATTCCCATTCCGATCATCTGTACGCGGAGGATATGGTAGCGAGGTTTCCGGGGTATGCGAAGTCGGAGGACCATCCGATTCACGTGTACGGCAACGACATGACTTTGGCGAAAATCAGGCAAACGTTCGAAGCTAATCAAGGCGAGCGCGGGAAATTCCAGTTGCACCGTGTGCGTGCTTACGAGAGGCTCGAATTGCAGACCGCGATGGCTGTTCCGCTTCTTGCGGCCCATGACCCGAACGAGACTTGCCTGCTCTATTATATCGAGAAGGATGGCAAATCCCTTCTGTACGGGCACGATACCGGCACGATACCGGAAGAAACTTGGGCTTGGCTGAAGAACAAGAAGCTCGACTTCGTTATTTTGGAATGTACGATGGGAAATATCGACTACCGAAAAACGCACATGAACGTCGAAGCGGTGCTCGAAACGCAAGCCAGAATGCAGGAGTACGGAATGCTGAAGCCGGGTAGCCAAATCGTCGTTACCCATTTCTCGCACAATGCGCAGTTGCTGCATTCGGATTTAGAAGAAATTTTTGCGCCTCATTCTATTACCGTTGCGTATGATGGGATGGTTGTCGAAGTTTGAGTTTGAGAGTTTTAGGAGTTTTGATCATCGGCAAGTATGATCTTGAATAAGAAAAGGGCCTGCTCTCGGAAAAATTTTTCCGTAAGCAGGCCTTTTATTTATTTGCTTGACTATTCAACCGTAATCGAGCCAATCGAAGTCCTCAGCTTCAATAGCGGTCCTCCGCCGTTTCTTTTACTTTCTCCAAGATCGGCTCCCGTCACCTGACCTAGCTCCGTAACCGTCTCCAGATCGCATGCTAGGGAATCGGCAAGCTTGGCGATAATGCTTCCGACTTCCGTAGCCGCTTCGAGCCTGCTATCGCTATCCATTCGGTCAATTCCGAGTTGAACGCTGCCAGTCGAAGACTGGATACGGGATTCCCCGACGATACGTGCCCCCTCGATGAGGATGGAGCCCACATCATTATGTACATCATACTTCCCTTCTAGATTACTGAGTTGAAGGGAACCGACATTGCTTGTAATCTCGTAGCTTGTGATACCTGCGGGAATCTCAACGACATAATCAATGGACATTTCCGAGTAGCCGTATTTATCTTGCGCCCAGTCCCACATATTATGTTTCGGATGATCCTTCGGGTGGGTGACGATTTTCAACTGATCTCCGTCCGCGATAACCTCGGTTTCGGCGTTATCCAATATCGCATGAAGATCCTTCTCGGAGGCTCTTTCCTTATTAACCCAGATTGTGGTGCTCACGGTCATTTGATCGTCTGAAGTGGTTTTCACTTCAATGTTTCCGACTTCGTTATGGAGCAATACGCTTGTAGCCGATCCGATCTCTTGTTTGAGGGATAATTTATTGTTCAAGCCGTTTTGTTTCGTTTCGTCCATCCAATCTATCGTCGCATTTTGCACGGTTTTCGAAATCGAGTTGTTGACCTTTTCGACTTGTTTGTTTACGTTCTCTTCGATCTTATCGTCGGACAGCTCGGCGCAGCCGGCCAGCAGTCCCATTGTGATGACCATTGTCATGATCTGTATAGATTTATAGTTTCTTCTTCTCATCCTAGTGAACGCTCCTCTGAATAATGAATGCATACGATCTTATCATGACTTGTTGTTATTATACGATAATGGAAATACGAGGGGATACAGTCAAGGGGCTTATGTTGAACTAGACCTTAGTCGGGGAATAGCGGCGATAGGAACAATAGCACATTATTGGGATAGTCCAATCTCTGGACACATGCCTTTCATAGGATACAAAGGCTCGTAAGTTTGATGATGAGAGGAGGTTCATCTCACATGGAGGAAATGTATCACTTATGCAATAAACATATGAATCGCCGGGTACGCCTTCATACTCGTTGCGGATGTTATGAAGGGGTTATCGTTGGCGTAGATAGGGAGAACGTCTATTTACGGACATCGGACGGACTCCGTTTATCGGGCAAAGCTCATACGTCGGCATGGGGGTTTGGTGGCGGTGGAGAAATTTTAACTTTATCCCTGTTTACGTTACTGGCTTTAGCTTTGATCTGAAGCTATATTCTCTCTTACAGGCTTGATTGTTCGCTATGCGATAGACAAACGAATTTAATCTGCTATGATACCTTTAAGACCCTCTCGAAGGGTCTATTTTTCTATGAGGAGGAATTGAACTATGAAAACGTTGTTCAAGCTTATGACAGAGTATGTATCCGCTGGAAAAGAGGGGGATACTCTGTATGAGCCATAGTGACAACGCGAAGTTTAATGAAGAGTTGATCGCTCAAGCAACCTATTTCGAACAAGAGAAGTCTGAACTGCTACGAAAGCTTTACCCGGATGCGGCGAAAGTAGAAGAATTGCAAAAACTTATTAACAGATATATGGATCATATCCAGTTGGTTCTGGATGGCTCCTTGCAAGGGGAAACGGATTTTCTTGCTTGGATTGGTTCGGTTGTCACCGTCGTTGATGACATAGAAGGCTTCGAAGAAACTTACAAAATCGTATTGCCGCAGCATATCGATGCGGATCTTGGGCATATTTCCTTCATGTCTCCGTTGGGAAGCAAGCTTCTTTTAGCCCGTGTAGGCGATCGAATCGAAGTGGATTCTCCTTCCGGAAGTTATGGCATGCTCTTATCCGACGTGTCTTTCGGCTGACGGAATTCTTATCGAATACAACTGTAAGGCTGTCGATGATATCGGCAGTCTTATTTGATTAGAATGTAATGGAACTTAATATAGCGCTTATATCAAAGAGATCACGGGGGGATAACAATGTGGAACGGGGATGCATTCCTAGATACATTGGTTGTGCAAGCGCGCCTCCAAAGGGAAAATCGCGCTCAATCGGAGCCGACGGAGCAGAAAAAGACTAGGCTTATACGATCGCTTAGGGAGTCCCTTGGCGAATTCGAGCTTACGGAAGCTGATCGCCCAACTATGCTTGAGAGGGTCGAGTGCGACGGCTTCATTAGAGAACGGGTGGAATTATCTGCGGTCTCTGGTTTGACATTCGGAGCTTATATCCTTATCCCATCGAAGCCTTCGGGAAAGCTGCCCGGCGTAATTGCCGTTCACGGCCACGGTTATGGCAGCAGGCAAATATGCGGGATGCGGGAAGACGGAGCAAGCGATAACGGCGATCCGGACGTCTATCAGCATTTCGCGATTCAGCTCGTCAAGAAGGGGTTCGTCGTGATCGCGCCGGACGTGATCGGCTTCGGCGAGCGCAGGCTGGAGTCCGATCTTGCGGTAGATCCGAATGCGCCGAACTCTTACCATACTCTGTCTACGCACTTGCTCATGCTTGGTAAGACGCTGACAGGACTTAGAGTTGCTGAATTGCTCGGTACGCTCGATTATTTCGCGCGACGACCGGAAATCGATTCGGATAAAATCGGAATTGCGGGATTTTCCGGCGGATCGCTAATCGCATACGTTGCCGCGGTTCTTGATGAACGTATACGAGCGTCTTTGTTAATCGGATTTCCGAATACGTATCAGGATAGCCTTATGGCCGTTCGTCATTGCTTGTGCAACTATACGCCGGGGATTCTGATGCAAGCTGAACTCCCCGAGCTGATCGGGTTGATCGCACCGCGCCCGTTATTCCTGGAGTCGGGCGATGCCGATCCGATTTTTCCGGCTCACGGATTTACTAAGGCCGTTCAAGAGCTGAAGCGGATCTATAGACAAGCGAATGCCGAACACTTAATCGGATTCGATTTATTTCATGGGAAGCATGAAATTAGTGGACGATATTCTTTCGATTGGCTCCAATCGGTATTGGCGAAAGGGGAGCAATAGGCTGATCTTTTTCGACGGCTCCGCGCATAAGCTTGAACCATGGAATCCTAGGACGACCTCGTAGGTAGTGCAAAGGGAGGCATGGGGATATGAGTATGCGCAGAAAATGGGGGAATGGATTTTCTTGGGCCTTCATGAGGAACTTATCTTTACCTAAGCGCGCTCCGAGGAAATGGGGTGGGCGATCGGTTTCTTTGCGCGGCGGAGTTATTCCAAAGCCGAAACCAAGGAAGTGGGGAGGGGGATTTACCTCATCATATGGCGGAACTCCTTCCAGGCCGCAACCTCGCAAATGGGGAACGCGAAAATGGTTCTCTACTAGCCGCCGCGGATCCGGTTATACGCCAGCCAAGAAATTCGCTCCGCCCAAGCGACCGCAACGCAGGCTGAAGCGCAAGCATTTCTGGCTGATCATGGCGCTGTTGATGACATTCATCCTTGTTCAAGGGACGATCTTCCTGGATCGGGAGCTTCGGCAGCCGCTCATGTTTCTGGCCAAAATCCGCGTTCACCAGCTAGCGACGGAAGCGATCAATACGGCGATCAAGGAAGAAATCGCACAAACGGCCGATTCGGATCAGATGATCCGCTGGAAGACGAATGTGGAAGGTAAAATTACCGGATTCGAGATCGATTACAAACAGCAAATGGCGATTACGGCGAAAACGATCGATGTCGTGAACCGCGTGCTGAAGGAGCACGAAGATGTTCCGGAGCGAATTCCGGTGGGGCATGCGTTGAACAGTCCGTTTATTTCCTCGATCGGACCGAGCGTATCTGTCCGATTTCATCCGGCAAGCGTGCTTAAAGTAGACGTCGAGACGGAATCTAGGGATGCGGGCATTAATATGCTGCTCGTGGAAGTGTACGTTCGCATTCGAACGGAAATTTCCGTCGTTATCCCTTTCGATAAAGAGCCTGAAACGTTGGAAACGAAAATCCCGCTCTCCTATGCGTTAGTCGTTGGGGACGTCCCAACGTACTATTACGACAATAACGGCAATCCCGTAGGCAACGGCGCCGCACAAGCTCCTTCGATCGCGCTCCCTACGCCCAATAATGCGCTCGGAGAGTCGGTCCCGCAAGAGGAACACTGAAGCGGTTAACTAGTCGATAAGGCTGCTGAAGGCATAACAAGACTGCCGGCAATTCGGCGGTCTTATTTGTCTTAGTAATAGGTGATCAACGTAATCCGAACCAGCCCAAACCCGAACTATAAGTTAAGAGCACGGAAATCCGGTGAGGTCACTTGATACCGAACGATTCGGGTGCTTTCCTTGGCGAAAGGAATTAGTAATCCCTTTTCTATAAGCGTATGAAGATGCCTTGCAGCCGTTTTTCTATGTATGCCAAGCTTTGAAGCGGTTAACGAAGGCGTAATTGGCGAATCGTTCGCGCAGGCTAGGTCATATATGGCCTTCTCAGAAGGTGACAGCCGAGCCGAATTCATGTTGCTTAATCTACCGAACAATTGTTGGAGGATTTGCTGGCAGCGACGCGGTTTATCTTTAACGTCGTCGTAAGAAAATCTCATCACGATCCAACCGTCGACCACAAGGTGATTTTGCCGAATTAATTGGTCCGCGAATTGGTACCGGTCCAAATCCTTCAAAAGCGTACCATAGCCGTCAACCTCGATGCAGATTTTATAGCCTTCAGTAATAAACGCAAAGTCTAAGTAACGCCAACCGTCTTTGAAATCTCTGACCGCAAATTCTGCATTCAAGTTTGCGAAATGTCCAAACGAAGGCCACCAGACTTGGGCAAGAAACATTTTCTCGGCATGATTGGAAATATCAGTAAGCCTTCGTTTTCGCTCGCCTTTGCTCTTTGTCCTCTGAACATTCATCCATGATTCGTAAGTTACTTCAAACATTTCATCAAGTTGAATCCCAGGCTGGTTTTTCATCGCGAGTAAACTTCCTCTCTATTAAATTTAAAAAGCCGCCCTAACCGGTATTTATCCGGTAAGAGCGGCGTGTGCTTCACGGCCGTAGTGATTTGTTGTGTTTCTGCTAAATTACCTCAAAAATGGAATTTTAACAAGTGTTATTTTGATTTTGACCATGTGCGGCGAACGAAGGCCAAAAATGTACCTTGGCTGGTGGATGATTGGTGAGTGCGGGGAACGAAGGCCAAAAATGTGCCATGGTTGGCGGACGAATGGTGAATCCGGCGAACGAAGGCTAAAAAAGTGTCTTGGATAGCGGACGGTTGGTGAGTTCGGCGAACGAAGGCCAAAAATGTGCCTTGGCTAGTGGATGGTTGGTGAGTGCGGGGAACGAAGGCCAAAAATGTGCCATGGTTGGCGGACGAATGGTGAATCCGGCGAACGAAGGCTAAAAAAGTGTCTTGGTTAGCGGACGGTTGGTGAGTTCGGCGAACGAAGGCCAAAAATGTGCCTTGGCTAGTGGATGGTTGGTGAGTGCGGGGAACGAAGGCCAAAAATGTGCCTTGGTTGGCGGATGAATGGTGAGTGCGGCGAATGAAGGCCAAAAATGTGCCTTGGCTGGTGGATGGTTGGTGAGTTCGGCGAACGAAGGCCAAAAATGTCCTTGGTTGGCGGATGGTTGGTGGGAGCGGCGAACGAAGGCACAAAATGTACCTTGGCTGGCGCATGGTTGGTGTGTGCCGCGAACGTAGGCCAAAAAAGTACCTTGGTTAGCGGACGAATGGTGAATCCGGCGAACGAAGGCTAAAAAAGTGTCTTGGTTAGCGGACGGATGGTGAATTCGGCGAACGAAGGCACAAAATGTACCTTGGCTGGCGCATGGTTGGTGAGTGCCGCGAACGAAGGCCAAAAAAGTACCTTGGTTAGCGGACGAATGGTGAATCCGGCGAACGAAGGCTAAAAAAGTGTCTTGGTTAGCGGACGGATGGTGAATTCGGCGAACGAAGGCACAAAATGTACCTTGGCTCGCGCAAGGTTGGTGAGTGCTGCGAACGAAGGCCAAAAATGTTCCTTGGCTGGCGGACGGTTGGTGACTCCGGCGAACGAAGGCCAAAAATGTGCCTTGGCTAGAGGATGGTTGGTGAGTGCGGGGAACGAAGGCCAAAAATGTTCCATGGTTGGCGGACGAATGGTGAATCCGGCGAACGAAGGCTAAAAAAGTGTCTTGGTTAGCGGACGGATGGTGAATTCGGCGAACGAAGGCACAAAATGTACCTTGGCTGGCGCAGGGTTGGTGAGTGCGGCGAACGAAGCCCAAAAATGTAACTTGGTTGGCGGACGAAGGGTGAATCCGGCGAACGACGGCACAAAATGTACCTTGGCTGGGGCATGGTTGGTGAGTGCGGGGAACGAAGGCCAAAAATGTACCTTGGCTGGGGCATGGTTGGTGAGTGCGGGGAACGAAGGCCAAAAATGTACCTTGGCTGGGGCATGGTTGGTGAGTGCGGGGAACGAAGGCCAAAAATGTACCTTGGCTGGCGGACGGATGGTGAATCCGGCGAACGAAGGCACAAAATGTACCTTGGCTGGCGCATGGTTGGTGAGTGCGGTGAACGAAGGCCAAAAATGTACCTTGGCTGGCGGACGGATGGTGAATCCGGCGAACGAAGGCCAAAAATGTGCCTTGGTTGGCGGACGAATGGTGAATCCGGCGAACGAAGGCCAAAAATGTACCTTGGCTGGCGGACGGATGGTGAATCCGGCGAACGAAGGCCAAAAATGTACCTTGGCTGGCGGACGGATGGTGAATCCGGCGAACGAAGGCCAAAAATGTACCTTGGCTGGCGGACGGATGGTGAATCCGGCGAACGAAGGCCAAAAATGTACCTTGGCTGGCGGACGGATGGTGAATCCGGCGAACGAAGGCCAAAAATGTGCCTTGGTTGGCGGACGAATGGTGAATCCGGCGAACGAAGGCCAAAAATGTACCTTGGCTGGTGGATGGTTGGTGAGTGCGGCGAATAAAGCGCAAATAAATAATAAATAAACACACGTGCACAAATGTTCGAAAATGTGTGTTATAATAAATTCAAACGAAAACGAACTAGGAGGCTGTTCATAATGGAAATCAGACACTCAACCAATCCGGCCGATGCCAAGCACTACGACACCGCGAGGCTGCGCCAGCAATATTTAATCGAGAGCTTATTTGAAGCCGATCAAGTAAAGATGGTTTACGCGCATGACGACCGTTTGATCATCGGAGGCGCATTGCCGATCAAAGAATCGTTAACGATCGAAGCGGCGGACGTGCTTAAGACGGAATATTTTCTGGAGCGCAGGGAGATCGGATTTATTAATATCGGCGGAGAAGCCGTGATAGACGTAGATGGAGAACGTTATACGCTCGGCAAGCTCGACACGTTATATGTTGGTAAAGGGGCACGCGAGTTGAAGCTGTCCAGCGGCAATGCATCCGAACCGGCTAAAATTTATTTCACTTCCGCGCTGGCTCATGCGACATATCCAACCCGCAAAGTGTCCGTGCAAGAAGCGAATACGCTTAACTTAGGTTCGCTTGAGTCGTCCAACGAGCGCACCATTCACCAGATCATTCACGAGAATGGCGTGCAGAGCTGCCAACTGATGCTCGGCGTAACGTTGTTTAAACCGGGAAGCGTCTGGAATACGATGCCGGCTCACGTGCATGACCGTCGTATGGAAGCGTATCTCTATTTCGATATGAATGCGGACGCCAGAGTGTTCCATTTCATGGGCGAAGCGAACGAGACCCGTCATCTGGTCGTCGCTAACGAACAAGCGATTATTTCGCCGGCTTGGTCGATCCATTCTGGAGCGGGAACGAGCAGCTACGCATTCATCTGGGCAATGGCCGGAGAAAACTATACGTTCAAAGATATGGATGTCGTGCCTATGGATGCGTTAAAGTAGAGTAAGAATAAGGTTATGAGAACAACCTCTACTGGGAGGAAAGCCCCATTATGCTTGCCGTAACGCGCCATCAATCGATTCTTGATCTGCTTCAAACGCAAGGCACCGTACAGGTATCCGAGTTAAGCGAGCTTATGTCCGTAACGCCTAAGACGATTCGCGAGGACCTGGAGAAGTTAGAAGAAAAAGGGTTGCTGACCCGGATTCACGGGGGAGCGGTAAGCCGATCCGATCAATCTGATCCGATGCTCCCTCTGCAGATTCCGAATACGAAACGTTCCAAGGAAAAGGAAGCGATCGCCGTTCACGCGCTACGTTATATACGCGAAGACGACGTCATTGCGCTGGATGCGGGAAGTACGACATTAGAGATCGCCAAGCGGCTTCCTAATATTCCGCTTACCGTATTAACCAATGATTTGCTTATTATCCGGGAACTGATGATGAAGGAGCATATTCGTCTAGTCGTTCCCGGGGGTTATCGTCATCGAAACGTGTTGATCGGCAATGATGCCTTGGATTGGCTCACCCGTTTGAATGTTCAGAAGTTGTTTTTATCGGCGACGGGAGTTCACGATAAGTTCGGCTTGTCCGTGTTCACCGGCGAATTGCTTGATTTGAAGAAAGCTTATTTGTCCGGCGCGAAGGAAATCTATGGCGTTGCCGATCATAGCAAGTTCGATCGCGCGGCGCTCCAGACGTTCGCCGCGTTGCAAGATTTGGATGTTCTGATTACGGACGACGGGCTCGACGATGAGACATTCCGTCGATACGAAGGAGGTTCGGTGAAAATTGAAAGAGCAGCAACGGAATTTATTTGATCTCACCGGCAAAACCGCTATCGTTACCGGAGCGGGACGCGGCTTAGGGCAAGCAATCGCGACCGGATTAGCAGAAGCGGGAGCGAACCTCGTGCTCGTCACGAACCGCACCTCGGCGGAAGGGACGAAAGCGAAAGTCGAAGCGTTAGGTAGCAAAGCGCGCATCGTGCAAGTCGATGTTGCCGACCGCAGCAAGTTGCCTTCGATCCTCGATGCGGCGATCGAGACGTTCGGAGGATTGGATATTCTCGTTAACAACGCCGGCATTATCCGTCGCACCCCTGCCGTAGAGCATGCTTATTCCGATTGGCAGGAAGTGCTGGACGTCAACTTGAATTCGGTATTCGTCCTTTGCCAGCTAGCCGGAGAGCTGATGATCGAACAAGGCTATGGCAAAATAATCAATATCGCGTCGATGCTATCTTTTCAAGGAGGCATTAACGTTCCCGGCTATACGGCGAGCAAACACGCGGTTGCCGGATTGACCAAAGCGCTAGCGAACGAATGGGCTTCCAAGGGCGTTCAGGTAAATGCGATAGCGCCCGGATATATGGCAACCGACAACACGGAAGCTCTTCGTAACGATCCTGCTCGCAGCCGCCAAATCCTCGATCGTATTCCTGCGGGGCGCTGGGGAACGGACGAGGACATGATCGGACCTGCCATCTTCCTCGCATCGGGAGCGTCCGATTATATGAATGGGCATGTCCTTTGCGTCGATGGTGGCTGGATGAACCGCTAACTAAAGCACTTCCCTTTTACCTCAATCAATGGTGAACGCGAATGGCTTTGCGTTCTTCGCGTTCCCATCGATACAACATGGGATAAGGGTCGAATGCCCATTCTACGAGTCCTCTGTCCCGATAAATACCATAGTGTAGGTGAGGCGGAAATTTCCCTTGCGTTCCCGGACGACCGTATCCGGAGCTGCCGACCCATCCAATCGTTTGACCTGGCCGGACAATGTCTCCGGCTTTTAATTTTTTCTCGAAGCCGGACAGATGGGCGTAATAATGATACAAATTGTTTAGGTCTCTTATCCCGATCCGCCAACCTCCGAACGCATTCCATCCCTTAATTTCGATGACCCCATAACAAGTACTGCGGACAGGTACGCCATGGTTCGCGAAGATGTCCGTTCCCTCGTGAATTCTTTTTCCGCCCCATCCGCGGCTGTTTCCCCATGTGCTTCTGAAGGAGTAGATGCTATTCAGGGGAAGGGGGAAAGCATGCCCGGATAAATCCAATCGATCGAAATGCTTGTACAGCTTAGAAAACTGCAATATCCGCTGCACGGCGCGGGTATTATGATAATATTCCCACAGTCCGATGCCGACATCGTCTTCTGCGCTTCCATGAACGAGCACTTGGGAGGCTACCGAATAAAGCAGGTCTTCATCTTGGTTACGGTCGGCGATTCCATCGCCTGAGCCGTCTTTCCCGACACCGTGAAAAAATCGGATGGATTCGGGGTGAGTGTCCTCCTTCTCCGGGTTCAAATATCCGCTCCAGTTGGTATCGGAGACGAAAACCCCAGTCACCGAATCTTCCCGGACAGGTCTTGTTTTAGGATGCGCTCTGGTAATCGTTCGTTCATACTGGTCGATAGCGGCTACTGTTTGCCAATCCAAGCCGGTTTTGAGGCTGATGGACTCATAAAGTTTAAGACGTTGTTTGTTTTTGGCGGCCTCGGAAAGTTTTTCTTTGTCCGAAGCGAATGCATTTTGCTCGAACCCATTCGTGCTTAGGGCAATTACGATGACAGCAAGCGTGATTCGCGATCCGGATTTTAATATGCTTGGCCATCTTCGCCATAAGGTTAGCAACATGACCCCTCCCTCGTTGTCGACATGTAGAAGTAGGGTTTACAGATCATTGGTTTTTATCCGAATCGTGCTATAATAAGAAGGACAGAAAGAGGGGAATTTCAATGACGACCAGCGCGAAACCGCGTAAGCCTGACTGGTTGAAGATTAAGCTAACGACAGGCGAGCCTTATCAAGAGCTTAAACAAGTGATGCGAAGCAAAACGCTTCATACGGTTTGCGAAGAAGCACGTTGTCCGAATATATATGAATGCTGGGCAAATCGAACGGCGACGTTCATGATTCTGGGAGATCTTTGTACCCGAGCTTGCCGATTCTGCGCTGTAAAAACGGGATTGCCGACCGAGCTAGACATACAGGAGCCCGACAGAGTAGCGGAAGCTGCCGAGCAGATGGGTTTGAAGCATTGCGTAGTAACCTCCGTAGCAAGGGATGATTTGAAGGATGGCGGAGCTTCCATCTTCGCGGCTACCGTGAAGGCGATACGGAAACGGCTACCTTTCTGTAGCGTGGAAGTGCTTATTCCGGATTTTCTCGGTAATATCGACTCCTTGCAGATTGTCATGGACGCCAACCCGGATATCCTTAACCATAATATCGAAACGGTTGCACGCCTTTCTGATCGAGTGCGGGCCAAAGCTAAGTATCCACGCTCCCTGGAGTTGATCAGGCGGGCCAAAGAAATGAAACCGGACATTCCGACGAAGTCCAGTATTATGCTGGGGTTAGGGGAAACGTACGAGGAGATTCTGCAAGCGATGGATGATCTGCGTGCGGTGGATTGCAATATATTGACTTTGGGCCAATATTTGCAGCCTTCGTCATCGCATTTGAACGTCGTTCGTTACGTACATCCAGATGAATTCGCTGCACTGAAGGAAGAAGGATTGAAACGCGGGTTTTCCCACGTGGAATCGGCACCTTTCGTGCGCAGCTCGTACCATGCGCATGAACAAGTTAAATCGGCTGAAGCAAGGACGAACAGTGTTCGGGAGGAGAGCCTATCATGATCTTCATGGCAGGAGGTAACGCGTTCTCGCTAGTGCACGAATACAAAAGCGGATGGAATCCTGAAGCTTTTCGCGAGAGATATAGCGAGGTATTGGAGCGATTCGATTATATCGTAGGGGACTGGGGTTACAACCAGTTGCGTCTTCGGGGTTTCTATCGGGACGGGCATCCCCGGGCGACCAAGGAAAGCGCAATCTCCAGCTTTATCGATTACATTAACGAGTATTGCAATTTTGGTTGCGCGCATTTCGTGCTATCCAAGATGGACAGTAACGCCTTGCCTCCCGGTGTGGAAATCTCGAAAGAAGAGTCCCCGGAGGCTATCGTTGCCCTGAACGAAACGGGGGAACAAGTAGCCGAGACTGCCGCTGCTCTTAGCGGTCCGATTATGCGTTGGCCTCTTAAGGAACGCGCTGGAGGGCCTGTTCGGGCACCGAATATTACGGTATCCGCGGTGGCCAGAGCTGCCGCGGACGCAGAGCGCCGCAATGCGGGCGGAAATGCGAACCCCAATTCCAATGCCGCAGGCTCGTCTTCGCAATCTCGCGGGGGCCAATCTAGGCAAGGGAATGACAACAGGCAAGGACGGTCTTCCAACGGTTCTGCTTACGGCGGCGAACGCCGCCCTCAACAGCAGGCTCAAGGTGGAGGCCAAACATCGAACAAGCCACCTTACCCGCCAAGAGGTCCACGCCCTCAAGGGGGAGAACAAGCAAAGCGGTCAACCGAGGAAAACCGGAATCCGGAATCCGGTAACGCGAGCTTCAATAACGAGGGCTCTCGAGGCGAGGGCGCTCGCAACGATAATCGTTGGCAAGGGAAAAACCGCCGCCGCAAAAGCTTCGGCGGCAAACCGAATCAACGCCCGAACGGTGCGGCTCCGCGTCCAGAAGCCGGCTCTCCTAGATCCGGTGAATAACAAGCGAATAAGGAATGAAACAATAACGGCCAACCCACGATGTGCGGGATGGCCGTTGTTTGTGTTAGATAGAACCGATGAAAGCTTCTCGAACGCGATTCCAGAAAGGAAACGGGCGATGCCTGGCGAACGTGATCTTGCTATCCGCCACTTTGCAAGTGATCGAGCTTACCCCGGACATCTGCATGACCAGATGATCGATTCCGATGAACAATTCTTCTTCCGGGTCAGGAACGATGTCGCAATGATGATGTTTAGGCAAGATGACCGATGACCCGAGCGTGCGGTATACGCGATTGTTAATGGAGGCAATTTCCGCGATTTGCAACGCTTCCAGCGAAGGGTGAATGACTGCGCCTCCGAGACTTTTGTTATAGCCCGTGCTTCCCGAAGGGGTAGAGATGACGATTCCGTCTCCGCGGAACATCTCGAATGGTTCGTCATTAATATGAACGGCGGACACCAATGTACCGTCGACGCTTTTTAACGTAAATTCGTTCAACGCAAGAAATTCGGATTTTCCAGCCGTACTGGAAATTTCCACGTGCAATAGCGGGTATTGAATTTTACGGGGCTCCGAGGAAACCATTAAGTCCAGCAATTCGGATAGCTCGTCCTTTTTCCAATCCGCGTAAAATCCGAGATGGCCCGTATGTATCCCAATAAAAGACACCTGTTCAAGCTGGTTCTTGAATCGGTGGAAAGCTTGCAGAAGGGTGCCGTCACCGCCGATCGATACGACGATTTCAGGTGAGTGTTCATTGATCATGAATCCTCTAGCTTTCGCCAGAGCATGAAATTCCTCCGATAATGCCCGGGATAATCGGTCTCCCCGGTCAAGCAATGCATAGTTCAAAGTTGGCCGCTCCTTCCGACGATGTACAAGAACATGACTTGATCATAAACAATAACGATAGTGAATTCAATCCTTCCCGACGCGATCCGCTTGAGTGTTCGCTTAATTTCTATAATGGTTGCGTTTCCATCCGATTTTGCGTATCCCGATTGCGATCGAGCCCGCAATGACGATAAAAGCGAGGATTAGGAAGAAGAGAATGGGCAGCCCGGTCAGTGCCGGGATGAATGTTTGTTCCAAAAATGCTCCGCTCGGTTTCCAAGGGGTTCCAATCGCCCATGCGAAAAAAGTTGGATTGGCGCTCTCTTCTAAGTGAAACCATGGCCAAACGACGTAGACGAGCAACATGGCAAGAAAGCCATGGATTAACCGGGCCCGCGCGAAGGGGAAATACCGCCAAGCGGTGCGGCTCATCAGACCGGCCACTTGCGCATGCACGGACAAGCCTCCCCAAGAAAGAACGAATGCCGCTACGGCGACGCGATCAACGAGCGGAAGCGATTGGTCGGCCGCGGCGGCTTTCGCCCCGAGGGTAACTTCAAACGTCCCGTTCATGAAAGCAGAGGCAAGATTAGGTGATAAACCGAGGCTGTTCAATAACATGGCTATCGTATCGCGGAACAAGGACAAAATCCCGCTATGGACGAGGAGGTCTAATATCGCGGAGAAAAAAACGACCAATCCGCCGACGATCATCATCAATGCGAGGGAGGATTGGAGCGATTGCTGCAGCAACACCCCGAAAGGTCTCCCATCCGCGATCCGGGCTTTGTGCATCGCGGATAACGCTGCTCGCAATCGATTGCCGGTAGGAGGGGGGGCTTGTTCCAAAGCCGGCTCGTCTTTATTCCATTGGAAGCGAGAACCGATTCCGATCAGAAGAGCGCTGCTATAATGGGCTACGGCAAGCGCGGGGGCCACCTGCAGGCTGCCGAAAAATCCGATGCAGACGGCTCCGATAAGAAATATCGGATCCGAGGTAGTCGTCATCGCAACCAAACGCTCACCTTGCGATCTGGTGATCAGCTTTTGTTCCATCATGCGCGAGGTGAGCCGCGAACCGACGGGATATCCAGATACGAATCCCATGGCTACGATAAATCCCCCGACGCCGGGCAGGCGAAACAACGGGCGCATGAACGGGTCGAGCAAAGTACCCGCCAAGTGAACGATTCCAAAGCCGAGCAACAAGTCGGATAGAACGAAGAATGGAAACAATGCCGGAAACAGCACTTCCCACCAAACGGCTACTCCCCTCAAAGAAGCGTTCAAGGCAACCTGAGCGTCCGCCAAAGCTAAACATCCGATCAATAATGAAGTTCCTCCGATTGCGATCACGCCTGCCAGCGTCAATCGACGGGACGGTTTTGCAGTTTTATGCGGCAACAATTCCAAGCGATACCCCTCCATCCACAACAGATCTCTCGTGTCAATATATGTGCGGGCTCGGACAATCTTTCCGCTCGGCGGAAAAAGACAAAACCTTTAATGTAATCGTTTACAAAAAGTTCGTGTAGATTGTTTCCGGCTATGCTACAATAAGATTAGGAATTCCAGAATTACTGCGAAAGTCAAATTCATCGAAGCTGGAGTGATGAGAATGGCGGGAATCGTTGCAGGATTGATTGTATGCGCTTTCGTATATGTCATTCGTGAGTCTTTGGTAAGCGCGGAAGAAGAGATGTAGGCCTCATATCCTCTGTCGGCAACTTGCCGATTTAGATCGCCCCTCACGGGCGATTTTTGTATTTCTAGAGAAGTCCGATCTGGGCTTTGTGGTATAATAAGCATGAATTAAGGGCGTTGCCGCGTAGGCTTTCGGCTCAATCCCAACCCGAACTCACGGATACCTTTTACTGCCGTGTTCTCATTATAGGAGGTACAAATTGTCTAGCTACGCTACACTTTACGAAGCGCTTGGGGGCGCGGAAGCGATACGCGATCTGGTCTCAAGATTCTACCCTAAAGTACAAGCCCATCCGCTGCTGGCGCCTCTGTTTCCCGAGGATATCCATCCGGTTATGGAGAAGCAGATCTTATTTTTAACGCAGTTTCTGGGCGGTCCTTCGTTATATTCCGATCAATACGGACATCCCATGATGCGGGCGCGCCATTTACCTTTCGAAATTACGCCGGAGAGGGCGGCGGCATGGCTTGGATGCATGTCTTCGGCACTTGGGGAAATGTCCGTACCTGAGCCTTTACGGCAGCTAACGATCGAGAGATTGTCCGGTCCTGCCCATCATTTCGTAAATACCGAATCAGATACGACAGCCAATTAAGGAGGAAGTCTTATGGAGCCGCTGTTTCAGATCAATGTCAAGTGCATCTGCTGCGATGAAAGCTTTCAAACGTCTCGCGTAAGACCCAGCCTGAAAAAAGCCGTGAAGACGGATACCGATTTCTGTTCCTATTTTAAGACCGTAAATCCTGATTATTACGTCGTTAGGGTTTGCCCGAATTGCGGGTTCTCCACGACTGAGAATTTCGCGGAACGAATCAACGACAAACAAAAATCGATTTATTACGAGAAGATAGGAAACAAGTGGAAATTCAAAGATTTCGGCGGAGAACGTACTTTGAACGTGGCGATGGAGTGCTACAAGCTATGCTTGTTAACCGCTCAAGCGATTGGGGAGAAGGATCGGGTCATCGCTGCGTTGCTTCACCATATTGCTTGGCTGTACCGTTACGAAGGGAAGAAAGACCAAGAAAATCGCTTTATTCAATTCGCCCTGGATGCTTACGTACGCGTCTATGAGACCGAGAGGGATTCCATCAGCAATGCCCGGTTAATGTACTTGATCGGGGAGCTTAATAAGCGGTTGGGCAATTTCCAGGAAGCGGTTAGGTGGTTCGGTCGGGTCATCCAAGATAAGAAGATCGTAGACGCCGCCATGATTCGCGCATCCCGCGAGCAGTGGCAACACATCCGCGAGATTATGACGGGGCAAGGACTGGAGCTTCCGGAGGAAATGCAGCAAAGCGGTACATAACGTTCCGATGCGGTTAATTTCCTCGAATCGGGCGGTTGGCTAGCAGATAGTCTTGGTCGGCGTCGATAATTCGGAGGCTGCCATGACAACAAGGAAAGATAAGCGTAAGCTTGCGGGCTCCGCCATATAGTGTGGTAACGTCTTCAGGCTTCAGAGGAATAAGTACATTCGAGCTGCGGCAAAATGGACAATCCTGAGCGTAAACTTCATTTCTGACGATATCGTAGGGCAAGCTGTTTTTTAACGGAATCATGGTCTAGTCCCCTTTCACGTATATAAACATACAACAGAGGGAATGACAGTGCAATAAACGGAGAGGTGACAAAATGAAACAATCGTTATCCTTAAAATGGAACTTAGAATCGCTGTTTCCCGGAGGCTCGTCTTCTCCTCAATATTCGGAGTTCGTGGGGGAAACTGAGGCGCTTTGCGCGGCTTTACTGAAGGAGCTTCACGAGAGTGGAGAACGTTCGCCGGAGGCGGAGCAGCTTACGGAATGGACGGAGAAGCTTCAACTTGTTCTGTCGCGCCTAAGAGAGGCGGATGCTTACGTCTCCTGCTTAACTTCGCAGGATATGGGCGATAAGCGCGCGGTAGCTTGGACGGAGAGGATTCAGACGCTGTCGGCTCGCTTTAAGCAAGCTGCGGATTTGTACGATGCTAAGCTCGCTGAGGTGCCCGATGAATTATGGCAGCAATGGAGCGGACAATCGGAGAAATCGCCGATTCAATTTCCGCTTAATGAAAGAAGGGAATCCGCTAAGGAAAAGCTTCCTCCGGCATTGGAAGCCGTTGCAAGCGAACTGGCGGTGGACGGCTATCATGGCTGGGGAGAACATTATAATACAGTTGTAGGACGGATTTCGATCCCGTGGGAGGAAAATAACGAATCTTTACAGCTTTCCGTTGGGCAGGCAGCGAATAAGCTAGACGATCCCAATCCGGCGGTAAGAGACGCTATGGCCGCCAAATGGGAAGAAGCATGGGCGGCTCAGGCGGACTTGGGAGCGGATACGTTAAATCGCTTGGCTGGATTTCGGCTTAAGTTATATGGGATGAGGGGCTGGAACGATCCGCTAAGGGAACCGCTTCGGATGAACCGAATGAGCCACGCAACGTTGGATGCGATGTGGTCGGCTGTCGAAGGCAGCATCGAGCCGCTGAAACGTTACTTGGCATTGAAAGCGCGCCGATTCGGCAAAGAAAAGCTAGCCTGGCACGATGTTGACGCCCCGATCGCCACAAGTCAAGCTAAAATTCCTTACGAGGAAGCTGCCCAGATCATTACCGATGCGTTCGCGCAATTTTCTCCGGATATGGCGCAACTTTCCCGTACAGCGTTCGCCGATCAGTGGATCGAGGCGGAGGATCGTTCAGGGAAACGACCTGGAGGTTTCTGTACGAGCTTACCTCTAAGCCGCCAAAGCCGGATTTTCATGACTTACTCGGGAACTCCGGGCAATGTATCGACATTGGCCCATGAGCTTGGGCATGCGTATCATGGGGCGCTGGTCGAAAACTTACCGCCATTTGCACAAGACTATGCTATGAATGTTGCTGAGACGGCATCGACCTTTGCGGAGGCGATCGTGGGCGATGCTCTGCTGCGCAGGGCGGAGAGTGACGATGAGAAGCTGGCGCTTCTAGACGATCGGTTACAGCGAGCCGTAGCTTTCTGCATGAACATCCGCGCAAGATTCCTGTTCGAGACACGGTTCTATGAGCGCCGTGCGGCGGGCATGTTGGAAGCATCCGATTTGAGCGAGCTTATGGTAGCGGCGCAGAAGGAAGCTTTCGGGAATGCGTTAGATAGCTGGCATCCGCATTTCTGGGCTTCCAAGCTTCATTTTTATTTAACCGACGTTCCGTTCTACAATTTCCCATACACGTTCGGTTATTTGTTCAGTACCGGTTTAGTAGCCGTTTCCGAGCGAGAAGGACCTTCGTTCAGCAAACGTTATGACGATTTGTTACGGGACACCGGGATCATGACAGTGGAACAACTGGGTTCCCGCCATCTTGGCGTCGATCTGGAGCAGCCGCAATTTTGGCAAGATGCTGTCGCTAGAGTTATCGCCGACGTCGAAGCTTTTTCCGATTTGTGCGAGTAAATGGACAAATGTCGCCTTCAGCCCCTTGAGCGGGCTGAAGGTTTTTTTGCTGTCTGACATGTCTTTAAAGACCGGGTGACGGAAAGCTTCGTCCCTTAATGGAATTACAAAATAAACCATAAATAGACAAAAAGATTGAAATATTCAAAATATTCAATTATAATGAGTCCGAAGTCGCAATACTCGTTCTTAATGACCAGATTTGATAAGCAAAAAGGAGGAGAATGATAACGTTGGAACAAATTTCTTTAGCTCGTCAAGTGGATGTAGCTTTGGAGAAATTGGGAGGAGAACTGAAAGGGATGACCGCGGGTACGATCGTTTTGCAAATACGCGACGACGCGGTCGGCAGATTCGGGATTCGTCATTTACCCGTGGATTGCATGAACCAGGAACGTGGAACATCCGGGCTATCACCCGATCAAGTGCTTACTCTGAGGCGGCTCGCCGTTGAAGCGCTTCGTCATAAGAGCGGTTGGACTCACGGAGAAATTTCGTATGATTTCGTGTTGAAGCAGGGCAAAGTGTTCGTAAGCGTTCAATTCGAATCGAATTATAACATGGCAAATTTATTGTTCCGATACTCTCCGAAGAAGCACGATCGTCGTGGAGCCTCCAACGAATAATACGCATACATAATGAAAATCCGGCAAGCTCCCCGAGGAGTTGCCGGATTTTTGCTTATGCAAGAGCTTGTCGTTACCGACCGGAACGTCCGGCGAGCTGTTGCTCGGACATCTGTACGAGCCTACGGGTAATTTGACCTCCAATGGAGCCAGCTTCACGGGTTAAAAGATTACCATAGTAACCGTCTTTCGGAAGCTGAATGCCAAGCTCCTGCGCGACTTCGAATTTCAACTGTTCCAGCGCCTGAGCGGCTTGAGGAACGACGAGGGAACTGCTGCGTGAACGTGATGCCACTATCGCTCACCTCCTTTGAAAGTAGTATGGACGTAATTGGGAGAGCTATGCATTCAACGGAAACGTTTCCATTAAAAACAAATAATAAGTACTTCCACTGGTCCTACTTTGTCGCACGGAGCAGCATTGGGAGCTGCAGGTTCGGAAAGTGGTCCTACAGCATCGCACGGAGCAGCATTGGGAGCTGTAGGCTCGGAAAGTGGTCCTACAGCGTCACGCGGAGCAGCATTAGGAGCTGTAAGTTCGGAATGTGGTCCTACAGCATCGCACGGAGCAGCATTGGGAGCTGTAGGATCGGAAAGTGGTCCTACGACTTACTCTAATCCGAAATCCAGGTCAGAGCTTACGTACGGATCGTCGGGAGGAGTGATGGAGACGACTTTGTCTACGAGGATTTGGATGATCTCTATGTTATTGTATACGGTTGTGCCGAGTTTGCCGGTAACGGTTACCCATTCGTCTGTCGCGAGGGTATTCGCTTTGTCGTAGATCGCCATAATTCCGTAAGGGGATGCGTCAGCGGAGCAGCAGTTGACCGAGAACCGGCTAACGCCGAATTGCGTTGTGCCCATCGCGTTTTCCCGATAAACGAAGCCGTTTAACTCGATTGTTTTACCGATGAAAGCGGATCGATATAAATCAATCGTCGTTAACGTTTCGATGAATTGTTTGTCTGTGACGCGGATGATGTTCCGGCTCGCCAGTTTTCTGCCGAATTTGGCATAGCTGTCGGTGAATTCATCCGTAGTTGCGAAGAGGGGGGAGTCGCTCGGCAACTCAACACTAGGCGAACCGGGGCTAGCGGTAGGGAGGCCGGAAGCCGGTTTAACGATCAATTGCGGGCTAAATTGAACGCCTTTGGCCGAGGCAATGCTGCTTCCGAGCATGCCGTCGGGCACAACGAAGCCGATAAGCAACGGGAACGCGAACCAACCGTACAGAAGCAGGCTTTTACCCCATGTCGCAGGCAACTCGTGGTTGCATTCGCATGCTAGATGATCATGTTCCCGGTCGAACCAAGTACGGATAGCGGAGTATAATTGCTGTGCTGCAACGGCATATAATCCCAAAGCCGATAATTTCACGACGAATTGCATGCGGGGGGCGATATATAAATTTAGATCACCCGAGCGGACAAGGTGAACGATGAACATGGCGAAGCCGGCGAGTAGTAACGCTCTCACTAAATAGTGGGCGGACTCGCGGAGTGGGGCAGCGTTATTCATGGCGGGCACCTCTTTCTACACGATTCCAAGACGATCGAATAAGATCGAACCGAACAGGACGAGCAATGCGATCAATAGGCTGAACTTCAACACGAATTTTTTACGGAATACTGCAAGCATCATAAGCGTGTTTTTCAAATCGAGCATAGGACCGAACACGAGGAAGGAGAGCAACGCAGCCGGAGGGAACATGTTATTGAAGGATGCGGCGACGAATGCGTCCGAAGTTGAACATAGCGACAACGCGTAGGCGAACCCCATCATGAACAGATGGGAGAGCAGCTCGTGGTCCGCGACCGAGGCCAAAGACGCACGAGTGATTAGAGTTTGCAGAAGAGCTGTGATTAGCGATCCTAGAATTAAATATTTGCCCATATCGAAAAATTCTTCGGCAGCATGAGCGGGCGTATCCGCGAGCTTCTTTAATACGCTTCCTCCGGTTTCATGTCCGTGATGATGATGGTCATGATGATCATGGTGGTGATCATGTGCGTGAAGATGCTTCTCTGGTTCAGGCTTCATCGGATCCCGTTTCATGAAATAATATAGGATCATTCCTAAAGTGACAGCTACCGCGAACGCCAAATAAAAACGAGAATAAGCTAAATGCTTATTCGTCCGGAAAGCGGCGAAGGTCGCCCCGAAGACGACGGGATTAATGATCGGTCCCGCGACGATATAGATGATGCCTATGTACGCGGGAAGCCCTTTACGAATAAGCCTGCGCACGATGGGGATCATTCCGCATTCGCATAGCGGCAACACGATGCCGAGCAGGCTACCGAATAACACGCCGGCGATCGGATTTTTGGGAGTAAGCCTTTGAATGAGTTTGTCCGATACGAAAGATTGCAAAAGCGCGGAAATAAATACGCCGATCAGAAGAAAAGGCAGCGCTTCGAGAATGATGCTTAGAAATATAATTTTGAAGCTTTGTAGCTTAGCATAGTCAAAGCTCCAATGGGATGCATCTTTGCCGAAAAAAATAAGGGCCAAAAGTGCTGCGCAGCCAACCGTAGCCGCTCCGGTTGCTAGTCGCATAATTGAACGAGGCACGACGTCACTTCCTTGCCTATAAAAAGTAATTATTACGATTATACTAACGTATGCTTGGCCAGGGGGCTCTCAGAACAAACAAATGATGTGGTTGACAAAGCTAACACGAGGGGTATAATGATTAACAAATCAAGTATATTCGGTGATGAAGAGAACAAGTACGCCTGGATGGAGCGCTCCCAGAGAGCCGGTGATTGCTGGAAGCCGGTACGCTTGCCTTGCGGAATGGGTCTTGGAGCCGAGAGCGAAACGACGCACCCGAGAGGCAGGAAACTTAATCTCGACAGTTCGTCCTATGTTCTCCGACTGTTCCCCGTTACAGGAGCTTAAGGTATTGCGGCTTCGTTCTGCCGCAGTACGAATAAGGGTGGTACCACGGCTTTCTCGTCCCTTGCGGAGGAAGGCTTTTTTTTGTTTTCCAAAAATAAAAAAGGGGTTATCGAACAATGGGCAAACAACGCGTATTATCCGGAATTCAATCCAGCGGTAAACTGACGCTTGGAAATTACATCGGAGCTATGAAAAATTACGTGGCACTTCAGCACGAACACGACTGTTTCTATATGATTGCCGATCTGCATGCGATTACGGTGCCGCAGGAGCCGGCCGCGTTACGCGAGCAAAGCGAATCCGTGGCAGCTCTATTCGTAGCGGCTGGATTAGATCCAACGCAAGCTGCGATATTCTTGCAATCGCACGTTTCGGCGCACGCTGAGCTCAGCTGGTTGATGACAACGATGACTTATATGGGCGAATTGGAGCGCATGACTCAATTTAAGGATAAATCCGAGGGGAAAGAAGCGGTCGGTGCCGGTTTATTCTTATATCCGTCGCTGATGGCTGCCGACATTCTTCTCTACAATGCGAATCTCGTACCCGTCGGGGACGATCAGAAGCAGCATTTGGAGCTAACTCGCGATTTAGCGGGCCGCTTCAACTATAGATACGGCGAGACATTGGTCGTACCTGAGCCGTTCATCCCTAAAGTCGGGGCAAGAATCATGTCTTTGGACGATGCTTCGAAAAAAATGAGCAAAAGCAATCCGAACGTGGGAAGCTTCATCAGTCTTCTCGATTCTCCGGACGAAATTCGCAAAAAAATATCCCGCGCCAAGACGGATCTGGGCCGGGAAATCGTATTCGATGTGCCAAACAAGCCGGAAATCAGCAACTTGATGACCATTTACGCTCAGTGCTCCGGCCAGACGCTTGAGCAGGTGCAAGCCGCTTACGAGGGACAAGGGTACGGCGCGTTCAAGAAGGATTTGGCAGAGGTTGTCGTTCAAGCATTGGAGCCACTGCAACAAAAATACGCCGACGTTCGTTCTTCCGGAGAAATCCATCAAATCTTGCGCGACGGCGCGGAGCGCGCTTCCGCGGTGGCCGAGACTACGCTAAATTCGGTTAAGGAAGCTATGGGCTTCGTTGCTAAAAGCCGTTAAGGGTTAAGAGTCGGAAAGTTTCTTTCTTAACCGGGCTTTGACGACGAATCCTAGGCCCGTTACGGCAATCGTAAGCACGCCGAACAAAAGCGCGAGCCAGCCGTTATGGCTGAGAGAGAATGCGGTCGCGAGCATCAAAACAATGGAAGCCATCGCAAAAAAAAGCGACAAAGATTTACTCATGATTTCACCTCGCATATTTTCCTTCGTTTCTAGCATACTAAGTTGGCAAGCTTGCAAACCAATCATCTAGACGAAGGGAGAATTTACTCATGGCGTCAAGCAACCAATTAGTCGTACCGCAAGCCAAAGCAGCATTGCAGAGCATGAAGGTAGAAGCAGCTCAATCTCTAGGTGTACAAATTCCAGCGGATGGATATTACGGCAACGTAACGTCCCGCGAAGCTGGTTCCCTAGGTGGTTATATCACCAAGAAACTCGTCCAAATGGCTGAGCAACAATTATCCGGTCGCTAAGGACAACGCGTCCAGCACCGAAAGCCCGGGGCTTGCCCTCGGGCTTTTCATATTGTGCGCCTACGGGAGGACATACGTCAAGCGGGAAGCCCTCGAAGGGTTCCCGCTTGACGTATGTTAATAAGTATTCATGCGAAGTCTTTTCTCCAATCGTTCATCGCTTAGCCATCCGACGTATGATTGTAACGGAGCGTAGGACAAATCCATGAGGACAACGGCCACGAAAGGATACTGCCTTCGATAACGATACCTAACGTCGACCCATCTGACCTCGTATCCCCAGGTTTGCGGCTTCACGTGCCCGCAGGGAAACGGAGTGACGCCCAGGAAAGCTTGTACGTCGGGATGCTGCTTGGAGGCATCGATGGCGGGATGCTCATCGCATTTCATGACGTCGAGCCATTTCAATTTTCCGTGATCCCATTCCCCAACGCCAAACGTGCAATCGGCGGAAGTTCTGACCAAGTTCCAACGGTACAAGGAAACGGTCGGAAGCAACGTATATCGATCTCCAGGCTGGCTTCCGGGATCCTGTTTCGCTATCTGCCGCGATAGCCTGCGATGAACTAGCGTTCTCCAGCCGTAATAGATGCCAAGCAGAATATAGAGGACCGGAAAAATAACCTGAGGCGGCGCGACTCCCGAAATCCAAAGCAGAATAGCAAGCAGATGCGTGGAGAAAATAAAGGGGTCGAAAATATGGATAATATTCCAAGCGACCCATTGCTTGCTTAACGGGCGAAACGCCTGTGTTCCATAGGAATTGAATAAATCGGAAAAGACGTGAACGACGACGGCAAGCAATACCCAAAAACCGATGTGCCACCAAGGGATATTATGAAATATAAGTGACACGACGGCCGTAATCAATGCGGCCCAACCTAGGATGGCCGGAAAGGAATGGGACAAGCCGCGGTGATTTTTGATATAATCGGCATTGCTCTTGAATCTGAGTAAACCGTCGAGATCCGGAGCGTTAGATCCTGCTATCGTGCCAATAAGAATGGCGACTGGGCCCAATGAGTGTGAAGTTACTGCGGGATCGACCATCGCCAGTCCGCCTAATCCTAAGCCGAACACGAAATGCGTGCCGGTGTCCATTTGTTCAGCCCCCTTTTCGTTTCAGTATGGACGTCTTGCCGCTAAAATATGAAGAAAAGGGGTGATCGCCATGATCCTCTTCTGTGAATATGTCATACCGGACAACCACCGGGAAGCTTACTTGGCATGGGTCCATGCTGATCCGGAGCGTTGGCGGGGAATCGACATTGCCGAGAATACGGGACAAGCGGGAGTATTCGTGGAAATCCAAAGCGTGGAATCGGATGAGGAAGCCGCCGCAACAGAAAAGGAACGTCGCGAGGGACGTTCCTGGATAGAGATGGAGCAATGGGTTAAGGGCGGGAAAGCCGGGCTTAGGCTTTGGACGTTCCGTCCGCTAATAATTAACGGGTAGGCATCGAGCCGAACGGAAGCGTGTAATTGATGGGCTCGTCGAACGTAATATAGTCCAAGTTGAGTGTAAGCAGTAAGTAACGTTTGCCGGTTACCGGGTCGCTGATAATGATATGGTCTCGGCCGGCCGCTTCCAGAACGCCTTTGAATATTTTGGCATTCCACTCGGAATTGTTCTCGTAGGTCATATACAAAGTAGCGACTTTGCCTAAGTTCATGCGAAGAATATTTTCTACATACGACTCTTCTTGAGTGGGCACTCCTGGGAGCGTGGTGGCCCCAGGGTTAACCGGTATACCACTCATAACGGGCTGCGGTACGTTACCCTGCATCATCGTCATATTAGGCATCATGTTGCCGCCCGGCACGTTCATGGGCATCATGTTGGAGCTAGGTACGCTCATGGGCATCATGTTGGAGCTAGGTACGCTCATGGGCATCATAGCAGCCCCTTGTACTTGATTTTGCGCATAACCTGGCCAAGGCATTTTGTTGTTTAACATTGTAGATCCTCCTTAAATTAATAAACGGATGGACTATTGGCTTTGATGGCGGCCAAATCGTATGCCGCCCTTCCTAGTTGTCGCCTATGCCTAACGTTTTGGCATTAGGCGATTGTCGCTATACAGTGTATTTAGGCAGCCCGAATTGTGTGACTATGGATAGAATCGAATTTAAGGGAAGTTCGCACCTTGTTCACAGGCGGTGGCGATTTGATGAACTCGGAAAGGCGAACGTTGTCAATGCTTGAAGATTTGCGGTATCATGAATCATACGTCAGCTTATGCCGTTTCGCTTGCATAAAGGAGGAACACCGTGTTTAAAGATCTTGTGGCATTAACGAAGCCGCGTATTATCCGGTTGAATTTAATCGCGGCTTTCGGCGGTTACTGGGTCGCGTCTAAGTGGGAATGGGATACGATTTTTAGCTGGTCTTTGCTATGGATGCTTGTCGGATCCGCGTTAACGATGGCTTCCGCTTGCGTTTTCAATAATTACTTAGATCGCGAACTCGATATGAAAATGGAAAGAACACGCGATCGGGCTCTTCCGCAGAACAGAATGACGCCGCGATTCGTGTTCGGGTATGCCGTCCTACTGGGCATCGTAGGGTTAATCGTGCTATTTGCCCTCGTTAACGTGCTATCGGGATGGTTAGGCTTGCTTGGAATGTTCGTTTACGTCGTGATTTATACGATGTGGCTTAAACGAAGCTCGACCTGGAGTACTTCTATTGGAGGAGTATCCGGTGCCATGCCGCCGGTCATCGGCTATTGCGCGGTTTCGAATGAAATCGATGCAGGCGCTTGGATTTTGTTTGCTCTCCTGTTCTTGTGGCAACCAGCGCATTTCTGGTCATTGGCTATTAGGCGCAAAGAGGAATACAGAGCAGCGGGCTTTCCTTTATTACCGGTCGTCAAAGGCGTTACTCGTACCAAATGGCAGATGCTCCCGTATATCTTGCTGCTTATACCGACATCCATATTGATGTATTACTACGATTACGTTGGGATCTATTTCCTTATCTTATCGGTCGGGGTAGCGGCTGTATGGTTTATCCATGCGCTGTCCGGCTTACGTGCTAAAGACGATGAAAAGTGGGCGAAAGCCGACTTCATGATCTCGATTAATTATTTGATGATTATGTTTTTAACGATGATATTGAACACGCAAGGAGTGTAAATTCCGAATGGATCAGCAGAAGGATGAACAATCGCAACATCAAACTAACGAATCGGCTAACCCAAGCGTGGAAATTGCGTACGAGCCGTCGAGGCCGCAAAGTTCCTGGTTAAAGAGATACGGATTTTCATTGCTTGTGCTTGGGCTTTGCATCGTTCTGGGATATTTCATTCTCATGCAACAGAACAAAAAGGACGAGCTGCCGATGCAAGGCCAAGGAGAGGAATTCTCCTACACCGACATGAACGGCGAGAACGTGACGTTGTCGGGCACGAACGGCAAAGCGCGACTGCTGTACTTTTTCTTCGCGAATTGTCCGGACGTATGTCCTCCGACCACATTTCTGATGTCCCAAGTTCAGGATGAATTGATCGAGGACGGAGTTTTCGGCGACAAGGTTGAATTCCTGTCGGTTACGATCGATCCGACGCGCGATACGCCGGAAGTGCTGAAGGATTACGCGAAACGCTTCGCTGCGGATCCGAAGGGCTGGAAATTCCTGCGCGGGGACGAACAAGAGACGGCTGATTTGGCGCGCAAGTATCAAATTCTCGTTACGAAAGACGCTGAAGGGAACTTCGGCCACATGAACCTGATCGTGCTGCTCGACAAGAACGGGCAAATTCGCGATTGGATTTCGGCCAACGATTATATCGAAGAGGGTGCGGATAATCTAAGCCCTAGCGATATGGCTAAGAAGATTAAGAGCCTGCTGTAATTTGTCATTTCACGGCAATTCTGCGAGACTAGCCCTAATCAATATTCGAACTTGAAGCACGCGCCGCTCATCCACCCATTCATGGGGGGATGCAGCGGCTTTTTTGTGTCCGCAAAAAAAAGAGATCAGGCAGTTCACCGAAGTGACTCTGATCTCTTTTTTATTATTGAGTCGGCCATCCTAAAGTCGGATCGGGGTACAAAATATATTGCTCAAGCCCGACTTTCTCGAGTTGTTGGATGAGATATTCTTCTGGAGTTCCTTCCACGCCGCTGTATCCTCTTCGCGTGTAGATGTGCTCGGCGTCCGGGAAAACTTCGCGAAGAATGCCTCTAATGCGCCGCCCCGACGAGTCGGGGTCGGTGAATAAGTATACTTGGCGATCACCGACTACTTTACGAAGCGATTCGATTCGGTTCGTGTTTAGCGTACCGAAAGTGCAATGAATGGGAACTTCGGGAGATAGAACGCGGGAAAGTCGGCTTTTGTCGTTCTTCCCTTCGACGATTATGGCTATGTCCATAGAGATCACCTCGAATGGATTTCCTATTTCGATATTGTACCACATTGCTGGTTTTTTAACGGAAATCCCCTTTTCTCAATAGGGAACTTGTCCGGTATCGTCGAAAATCAATTCGATTGCCAAGGGCCGCAAACCCATGAACAAAGCGGCCCTTCGGAGCTGCGTGCGAAGGAGTCGACTTAATGGGCACGCAAAACGATTACGAGCAAAATGAACAAAACGAGAACGATTGTCGTTGTAGTAGTAGAGATAGATGCTCCATTCCCTCCGACGCCGAATTGAGACAAGTTCGTCACCCCGCTTATGTAGCCTATGATTGTGCGCTGCTCCGATCTTGCTTCAGATTCAGGGCGTAGGCTACTATGCATCATCCTATGCGTCTATCCCGGCTTTGAAGTGTGCGAGTGCCTAGTTGAACCGGCGGGGTTTAAACGTATATTACTCGTGGTGCAACGGAATCGGCGCACGAGGATTCCAATTGTCGCGGAAGGTAGGTCGCGGAAACAACAAGGCTAATGAGATCATGAGAGCGAGGAAGGAAATGAAATAAGGAGAAAAATAATCCCTCGCCGCTCCGGCGGCAACCGGGCCAATGAATGAGCCGATCGACAAAGAAATAGACAACAGGGAGAACGTTCTTCCATATCGAGTAGGGCCGCTCAACTGAAGAAGGAAAGAGGTCATCGCTGGGAAAATGACTCCTTTGGCCATCCCGACAGCGAATAGGAGAACGAGTAACGGAATCGGCCAGCCGGAAGCTAGGCCATAGTAACAGATCGCAAGCATCAGTACGCCGAAGATCGTTCGTAAATAGGGTAAATAACGGTTCAAGAACAACAGCCCGAGCGTGACCAGCGCACCGAGGCTGACAATCGAGAACAGGATGCCAGTGCTCATTATCGTCGCGCTGTCCGTCCCTCGCAGAGGCAATTCGAAGGCGAGAATGCCTTGAGCGCATGAAAGGCCGATCGGAAGCGAGAAGACGGTCCAAGGGAGGCGAGGAGGGTCGATCTTATGTGATCCGGAATGATTATCCGCGATTATGGGCTTGGACACTTGTTGATGTACGGATGGGATATTTCCAGTCGTTCTCGCGGGTTCTTTTACAAACCAGAGGGACAAGATTCCGGTTATGAGAAGAATTAAACCGAGCATGGCGAATGATTGGCTAAAACCGATTGTCGCCGCCAAATAAGCCCCCGCGGCGGGGGAGATGACGGATGCGATCGTGTGAACGAGACCATTGCCGGCCATAAGCTTGCCTTGATGAATGTGATCTTTGGCCAATCTCGCGAGGAGCGACATACAAGCCGGAGAGAGGAACGCGAGGACGAAGCCGCTTATTGAACGGATATAGAGAAGTTGCCACGGGTCGGTAACGCGAGCTTGGAACAGCAGGAGAATACCGGCGCCAATCAAACTCACGGATATGAATAAGCGGCTACCGTATCGGTCCACCGCGACGCCTGCAATCAGGTTGCCGGGAAGATGCGTCAAGGAATACATTCCCATGACAAGCCCGATGAACGAAGGGGCAGCTCCTAGCGATACAGCAAACGGGGTTAACATCGGGTATTGGGCATGTAAATCGAAAAATGCAACAAACAAGAATAAGTACAACCAGACTGCGGTTTTCACGGGCCGGACCTCCTTATATCGGGGTTTCGGTACCCCTCGTCCGCATCTGCGGCTTATCCTACTTGTACGTGCCAATCGTCTAGGATATGACGGTCGTTTACGGGGGTTATCGCATTACGTTATAATAGGGACATTGTGAGAATCGAGTTTTGTAGTTAATGGGGGAGAGTCTATGAATTTCGATACGGATGCTTGGCTACAGTTCATACAAGACAATTGGGTCATCGTTGCGATTGCCATCGTTGCCATTTTTATCGTGATGAAATTAGTTAAAACCGTGCTGAAATGGATATTGGTCGCGGCGATCGTTATCGGTATCGTGACATACGGCGGAATAAGCGTCGACGAGATCAAAGAGGTCGGGACTAAAGTGACGGATGAGCTGGGAGCCATCGGGAGCAAAGTATCGGAGGAGCTCAAGCAACAAGCCTTCAAGGCGATGTCTGGCGAAGCCAGCGAAGCGACTTACGTTGATAACGCGGACGGATCGTATTCAATCAAATCAACGAGCATTGAATTGACCGGCATTCCCAATTCGGGAGAGGTCACGGTGAAATTCCACGGGCAATCGCTCGGAACGTTGAAAATGGAAGACGCAGTGCGTGAATTCGTCGTAAAAGCGCGAGCTTCGGCTAAGTAAGCCGGATGAACGGTAAATGGACCGTCGTGGATGCTAATCTCGTCACCTGGATATTGCTGGCTGTTGTGGCATTTTCCTTCTATCAAGGCATTAGGCGAGGAGCATCAGGCTCCGTTAAGCAACTTCTGCTATTCCTGGTGGGTGCTTTAGTCGCTGTCGCGGCCGTTATTATTTCGGCATTGGCGGCTTCTTCCGTTTCACCACATTTGCAAAGCTGGTTGATGGAACGTCAACTGGAGCGTCCTCCAGCGGATGCGACCTTTTTCGCCCAATTCGGATATACCGCGCTGTCCGGTTTACGGGATCTTCCTTTGTTTCGTTTCGCGGCTTTGTTCCTTGTGTTTCATACGATCATTCGACTGCTCACGGGATTAGCGACGCGGATATTGGGAACAATCGTCTCGTTTCCGTTCGCAATCGTACCGAACGGCGGTGCCGTGAACCGATCGGTAGGAGGTATCGTAGGCGCGGCGCTGGGAACGGGCAGAGCTTTACTGCTTACCGCTGTGTTATTCGCTTATTGCGCGTTGCTTCCTCGAGGTCCAATGACGGATTATATCCAACAATCGGGACTTTATCGGGAAATAGCTGCGCAGGTGATCCGGCCTGCGACAGGTAACCTGATCGATGAGCGGCTACCTGTGTTCGCGCAGGCCATGTCGGGCGAGCTCGATCAGTTGTGGCAGAAGCGTTACGATGTTATCGATGCCGAATTGCCGAAAGAAATCGCCGAAGCCGCCGTTTCCGTTACGAAAGGAAAAACCAACGACGAGGAGAAAGCCCGCGCCTTGTACGATTGGGTCGGCAGCAGAATTGCTTATGACGATGATAAAGTGAAGGCGTACGTAGATGAAGGCGATTGGCGGGAGCAGGGGCCTGAGCAAACCTTCTCGACTCGCAAAGGCGTCTGCATAGACTATGCCAGATTATATGCAGCTATGGCGAGAGCCGTCGGATTAGACGTGCGAGTCGTCACGGGACTTGGTTATGATGGCCGAGGCGGGTATGGAGCTCATGCATGGAACGAAGTATATTTGAAAGAGCAACTACGTTGGGTTTCATTGGATTCTACTTGGGCAAGGACGGGTAATTGGTTCGATTCACCCGGCTTTACCGATACGCATATAAGGCAAGGAGGTTTAACCGGGTGAGCAACAATCAATCAGAAGAAGCTCAGAAGCGGGAAATTAGAAACAGGAGGCATTTCAGCTTCAGGCTTAATGTCTTTTTCTTCATTACTTTTTTCGTATTCTCGATCTTAATCGTGAGGCTGGCGTATTTACAATTCGTGGAAGGCGACAACCTCCGCGCCAAGGAGCATGAGATTGCAACGAGGCCGGTCGCGGTTCCGCCGATCCGGGGCAATATTTATGATTCCGAAGGCGTTGCTCTTGCTTATTCCACTTCGACGCAATCGTTGTACTTTACGTTCGATACGAAGATGACGGAAGAAAAAGGGCTGGCGCTCGCGGAGAGACTCGTAGAGGTATTCGACAGACTCGGGCAGAAAACGGCAAAACCGCTTACGGCGAAGGAAGTTTTAGCGGATATGGATCTGAAGGGGAAGGTTTACTTCTCTTATCAGCCGCGTCGAATCAAATCCGGCTTAACGAAAGAGGAAATCGCTTTTTTCTCCGAGCATAAAAAGGAATTTCCGGGAATGGACGTCGTAGAAGAAAGCATTAGGCAATACAACAAGGAAAAGGTCGCCGTACAGCTTGTTGGTTACATGAAGAAGATGAGCGGCGCAGCCTCTCTTGAGAAGTACAAGGACATCAACAAAGACAATACGGACAAAACGTTGGAATATTTGAAATCCGAGGAAGTCGGGTTCGACGGCCTGGAGTACATGTTTCAGGATGAGCTAAGGGGCCTGAACGGCATTAAAGAATATCCGGTCAACAATCAGAGCGAAATTATTGGGCCGATGAAATTGACGAAGCCGGTCAAAGGCGAGAATATTTATCTGACCATTAATAAAGACATTCAATTAGATACCCAAAGGGCGATAACCGAACATCTGGCGAAAATCCGGAGTTCTACGAACAAACAGGAAAGCGCGAAAAACGCGAAAACCGGCTATGCGGTAGCAATGGAAGTGAAGACGGGGAAAGTGGTCGCAATGGCAAGCATGCCGGACTATGATCCCGAGGTATGGCAAGGAGGAATAAGCTCGGAGGATTTGGATTCCATTAAGTATTATATGAGTAATGGAGCCATTCGGGATGTTCAGCCCCCGTACAACGACGATAAAGAGCGAATGAAACACCCTTCGTCGCTTGTCAATCTAGGGTCGACTCAGAAGCCGTTGACGATTCTACTCGGTTTGAACGAGAAGCTAATAACAACGCAATCCGAATTCATCGACCCCGGTTATTTTGCCTTCGGACGCGAGGGACATGAAACTCGGGTTCGTAACGCGAGCAGCGCGGCGAACGGAAAACTAAAGCCGGCGACCGCGATAGCAAAGTCGTCTAATGCCTTCATGGCTAGCATGGTTGGTAACAGGCTCTATATGCGCGACGGCACTCAAGGCGTAGACATCTGGGACAGCTACATGAAACAATTCGGTCTCGGCGTGACAACCGGAAGCGGATTGCCGCACGAATCAAGCGGAAGCATCAACTATTTCAAGGAAGTTAAAAACGGTAGCGCGCAATCCGCATTGATCTATGCTTCGTTCGGCCAACAAGCTAGATACTCCGTCTTGCAGCTAGCTCAATATGCTTCTACTTTAGCGAGCCACGGTCAAAGGATGAGACCGCAATTTATTAATAAAATTGTGGATTCCGACGGTAAAATCATACAATCCTTTCAGTCGGAAATTCTGAACACGGTATCTTTTCCCGAAGCTTATTGGAACACTATTGAAACTGGGATGTCGCAGGTTCGAGTACAAGGGTTCGAAGACTTCAAGTATAACTTCTATCGGAAGACGGGGACTTCGGAGCAGGATGTTGGCGGCGGACGCGTCGAGAACGCCGTATTCATCGCCTATGCGCCTGCCGAGAATCCAACGTTGGCGGTAGCCGTCGTAGTGCCGGAAGGCGGTTATGGAGGCTGGGGAGCGGCACCGATCGCGCGCAAAATTTTCGATTCGTACGACGAATACGTCGGATTAAACGGAACGCCCCAGAAGAAAGAGGTAACCGCTCCACCGGTAAACGGGGCAGCGGACGGAGTACCGGACGGTCAAGCGGCAGATCAACAATAAATGCAATTCGATTTGATAAAATGATAGGGAATTGCAGACGGCATAGACAGCAGGGAGCGGAATAAACAGATGGCTTACCAAATGGGAAAATATAAGTTGTTGGCGTTGGATCTGGATGGAACTTTGCTAAACGATCGCAGCGAGATTAGCGAAGAGAACGCGGAATGGGTAAAGCATGCCGTGGACGCGGGAGTTACGGTGTGCGTGTCGACCGGACGCGGGTTCAAGAGCGCGCTTCCGATTGTGGAGCAGTTAGGTCTAGATACGCCAATGATTACGGTTAACGGAGGCGAGATTTGGACGAAGCCGCACTCCATACACCGGCGGACGTTGCTGGATTCGGAAAGGGTCATGAAGCTGCACGCTTTGGCCGAGCAATATCCCGACGTGTGGTATTGGGCGTATACGACGGAAGATATTTACAACAAGGAACGTTGGGCAGGGGATACGGTCGCGAGCCACTGGCTCAAATTCGGTTATTATTACGAAGACGTATCCGTTCTCGGCGAAATTTTGAGTCAAGTTCAATCCTGGGGAGGTCTTGAGATCAGTAACTCCTCCCCCTTTAATATCGAGATCAATCCGATCGGCGTATCCAAAGCGAGCGCGCTCATGGAAGTGTGCCGGATGAAAGGTTTCGACATGTCGGAAGTCGTGTCCGTCGGAGACAGTTTAAACGATATTGCCGCGATTCGGGCTTCGGGACTTGGAGTCGCGATGGGCAATGCCCAAGAGGAAGTAAAGCTCGCCGCAAATGTCGTCACGGGAAGCAATCAGGAGAACGGCGTCGCTCAGGTTATTCAAAATTATGTACTGAGGACGTGATGATCGGTGGATATACTGGGCTGGGTACTCATTACGGCCTTATTCGCGGTAGGAATGGCGGGAGCGATTTACCCGATCTTGCCCGGTGCGTTAGCCATCTACGCGGCATTCTTCGTATATGGATGGTTTTTCTCGTTTGAACCTTTTGGGATCTGGTTCTGGATTATCCAGACGATTATCGTCATAATCCTGTTCGTGGCGGATTATATGGTCAATGCATGGGGAATCAAGAAATATGGAGGCTCCAGGGCATCCGTCATTGGCAGCACTATCGGAATTCTTATAGGCCCTTTCGTCATTCCGGCATTCGGTCTAATTATTGGACCGTTCGCCGGGGCCGTCCTTGGAGAGCTGATTCACGGTTCGGATTTCAAAATGGCTTTGAAGGTCGGTTGGGGCTCATTGCTCGGGTTGTTAGCTAGCACGATTTTCAAATTCCTAGTGCAAGGCATGATGATCGTATTATTCATACTTTGGCTGATTTTCAATTGATGCGAAAGGGGAGTTTATTATGGTTCGTGTAACCGTGTGGAACGAGTATAAGCATGAACAAATCCATGATGAGGTACGCGACGTCTATCCAAACGGAATTCATGCGGTCATCGCGGAAGGCTTGGATACGTCCGGGGAAATCTTCGACGTCCGTACGGCTACCCAGCCCGAACCTGAGCATGGATTGACGCAAGAGGTATTGGATCAGACGGACGTATTGATCTGGTGGGGTCATATGTCTCACGACGAAGTGGATGACCTGATCGTCAATCGTGTTCACGAACGCGTTATGAACGGAATGGGTTTAATCGTGCTTCACTCCGGACATTTCTCGAAAATCTTCAAGAAGCTAATGGGTACGGACTGCGATCTGAAATGGCGGGAAGCGAACGAGAAGGAACGGATTTGGACCGTGGATCCTTCCCACCCGATCGCCGAAGGCATACCTGAACATTTCGAATTGAAGCCGGAAGAAATGTATGGCGAGCATTTCGATATCCCGGCGCCGGACGAGCTTATTTTCGTAAGCTGGTTTGAAGGCGGGGAAGTGTTTCGCAGCGGCTGTACGTTTCGTCGCGGACAAGGAAAGATCTTCTATTTTCGCCCCGGACATGAAACCTATCCGACCTATTACCATCCATTAGTTCGCCGCGTAATCGCCAATGGAGTGAAATGGGCTGCTCCTTCGGGCACGGCGCGTCCCGTGCGGGGCAACCATCAACCGCTTGAACCGATTAACTAAACCATACCTAAGAGGTTCCCTTGAAAAAAGACACTTTACTTAAAAGCACGCTCATTCTCGCGGCCGCCGCGCTTGTCGCCCGAGCTCTCGGCATCTTCCAGCGGGTGCCTCTGGATTATTTATTGAATGATGTCGGGAACGGCTATTTTACGGTAGCCAATAACGTTTATTTACTTTTGCTCGTCGTGGCGACTGCAGGTATTCCAAGCGCCATCAGCAAGATGGTATCCGAGCGGTATGCGCTTGGCAAAATCGGAGAGGCACAACAGATTTACCGGGCATCGCTCCTTTTCGGAGCCGTAGCAGGCGTTATCATCACGCTGGCGATGCTATTGTTGGCTCCGGTAATAGCTGGACCTATTCTTCACGCTCCTGATGCTTCCGCGGCGATTAGAGCAATCGCGCCATCGTTGCTTTTATTCCCGTTGATCGCCATGATGAGAGGTTATTTTCAGGGACGCCAGTTCATGACGGCAGGCGGAATATCGCAGATCGTAGAACAATTCCTAAGGGTTATTGCGGCTGTTTCCATTGCCTATGCCGTTTACTCAGTCAATCCGCTGAATGATAAGGGCATCGCTTCCGGTGCAACGCTAGGTAGTGTATTTGGTAGTATAGGCGCTTTTATCGTCATGATCTATTATGCGCGTAAACTTAAAGCGAGTGACCGCTCAGAACCCCAACTTAAGAAAGACTCGTCGATTAGATTGAGCTTGCGCTCGATCTATCGGGAACTGTTTCGATTATCCATTCCCATCGTTATGACAGCAATTACCGTGCAATTGTTATATACATTGGATACGATGATGGTCAAGTCATTGACCAGAGGACATTTCGACCCCGATCTCATTAACCAATGGTGGTCCGCGCTTGGGATGAAGGCGCAATCGATCGCAGGAATACCGGTCATTCTTGCCGTTGCTTTAAGTCAGTCGATCATCCCGATTATCTCTTCGGCACATGCGACAGGCGACCATGCAAAGGTTGGGAAACAGGCCTCTTTAGCGGTAAGAATCGCTTTATATAGCGGTATGCCGGTCGTTTTATTGCTCGGGATCGGTGCCTATAGCGTGAATGGTTTTCTTTTCCAGAATACGGATGGCAGCGCGATCGTTGCTTTGCTAACGCTCGGTACGCTGTTCCAAGTTGGCATGATGGTCACGAACTCGATCCTGCTAGGGATCGGCGAACCGAGGAAAGCCACGATGCACACGATTACCGGCGTGTTAATCAAAGTCATTCTGAGCTTCGCGCTTGCCCCGTCGTTCGGGGTATATGGTATCGTAGCCGCAACGACAGTTTGTTTTATCTGGTCGTTGGCCTTCAATATTCTTAGCTTGCGCAAACGCTCTAAGTTCAAGCTGCTCGGAAACAGATGGATCGGTTTTATTGCTACATCGGGAATTGTCGCTGGGGCGTTGGCACTTATCGAATGGGCCGTTCTGGCGATTGGCGAAGGACTTCCCGATAAGCTGGCGTTTTTCTTGTCATGCGCGGTAATGGGAGGCGTACTCTTGGTTCTCTACCCGGCGTTGCTCGTCTTTTTACGAGTAGTCACCGCCGAGGAGATCTCGACGTATCCACGTCCGGTACGACGCTTGTTAGCGCCTTTTATGAAGCTTCGTTCGCGAAGTCAGTCAGCTTAACTTGAGAACGGTGACACTATCCGAATTGCGGATATGCCGCCGTTTTTTTTGTGTATCCATTATTTTGGAAGGATTTTCAATAGACGTGTCGAAATTCAAGCAATCTAGATTCTCTATATGAACAGTTGTCTAAAGCTAAAGGAGAGAGATAAAGTGAACGGTCGTTCTTACAAAAGGATTGGAGCATTGTTATTCGTACTGTTGTTAGCGGTTGTTGTGGGGTGTCAATCCATCGGTGGCTTTAATCTGAACGACATGCTGATCAAGCAATTGGATGTGAAGCAACAGGAGCAATCCCAATCGTTCGATTGGGAGATTGAATTTAACGACGAATTATTGTCCAAGGAAGATCCGGAGATCGCCGCGGTGTTGGAAAATTTCAAGAAGGTCTCATTGAATATTACTCACGCCAAAACGGATGATGAAGGTAAACAGTGGATGACCGGTGTACTCCATCTGAGCAAAGGAGATATTCCCTTTACTTTCAGCGCGGATAGTAAAGCGATAAGATTGGACGTGGATGGCGCCAAAAGGCCTTTTGTGTTGGATCTATCCGAATTCGGCACGACGTTCGGCATGGGATTGTTCGGAGAAAACTCGCAACAGCAACTGAAGGAATCCGTACGTCAGCTGGTCAAAAACGTCGCTTCCTATTTCGTGAAGGGACTTCCGAATCCGCCTGTTATAGCAGTTGAACGGGTATCGACTCCCGTAAACGGTATTTCCATGAACTTAACGAAGGTTCACGCCGAGATCAACGGGGAACAACTTGGAGATCTCATACCCGTATATTTGGACAATCTGATCAAGGATAAAGAAGGCTTTCGTTCACTCGTAAGCGGTATATTGCAGTGGGTAGTGGAGTTGCCTCCCGAAATAAAAGACTTGTTTGGGGGAATCGGACAGTTCGAAGAAGATTTTGATTTCGAAGCTACCGTGGATGACGTCGTTAACGAGCTGTTCCCTCTTCTGAAGAAAGCCCAGAAGGAGTTAACGGATAGCCGTGACGATGAGGAATGGAAAGAAGCGTTCGATAAAGGAATAACCGCGACCGCCGATTTGTTCGTTGACGACTCCTTGCAATTACGGAAATCGCTGGTGGACATCCAGGTGGCTCCCGCTATTTTCTCGGATGAAGAAAGCCCGGTTAGAAAAATCAAAATCCGTAGCGCGAGCGAGATGTGGAACGTCAACGGGAAAGTTGACGTTCCGGCGGTGAAAGTCCCGATTAATGCCTTGACTCAAAAGCATTTGACGGACATGGAAGCTTTCCAATTCGTACGTCTGTTCGAAGAGGATTCCGTCATCTACGGCCTTCTTAAGAACGACTTCAAAATCGATGATCAATCGTTCGAGCTAAGCGACGAGTGGGGCATTCCGTTCTTCATCGATTCCGATAACGTAGCCTACGTTCCGATTAGATCGACTATGGAGGAGTTCGGAGTTCATCTGAACGTCCCGGAGGCTAAAGGACAAATCCGCTTCTACGATCAGGCGACCGAGCAATCATTCGTATTCCAGCTAGGCTCGCTAAAGGCTACCGTTAACGGGCAAGCGATCAAGCTTAAGCATAAGATCGTCACGGACGGACCGTTCGCGTACGTGTCGGCGGACGATTTGTTCGGCCTCCTTGGCGCGAAATATAAGATTACGCATAAGGAAGACGGAGAAAGCGTCATGGAGGTTACAAGGGATTTGTAATAGCGAGTTCTCAAATTACGGGTATAATAACAACAAGAGATAACGACAGGTGGGATTAACAAATGCAACGAATTACAGACGAAGCAACATTTCGCGAGGTAATCGCCGAAGATCAGTTGACTGTCGCGATCTTCAAGACGACATGGTGCAAGGATTGCCATTTTATCGATCCGTTCATTGCCGACGTAGAGGCTGCTTATGCAGACCGCCTAACGATGATCGAACTAGATCGAGATGATCTTGAGGCGCTGTGCAGCGAGCTGAATATACTCGGCATACCGAGCTTTATCGCCTTCCGCAAAGGCCAAGAACTCGTACGGTTTGTTAGCAAGCTGCGCAAAACCCGCGAAGAGATAGAACAGTTCCTGGATCGGGCTGTTGAAGTGTCCAGGGCATTGGCAAACGAGTAAGGACAATCTTTACCGTGTCGCCCCTTTATCCGATTGTTCGGGTAAGGGGGCTTTTTGTTAGGCAATAATATGACTATTCCCCCAGGCATGCCAATGTTCACATATTGAACATGGCTTTGAAAGTGGGGGTTCGGTATAATGGGAACTGGCCCCTTGCGCCAACTTTCACAAGAAATCGGGGATGGGCATGACTTCACAGAGATATCGTTTATTAACCTTACTTACCTGCATAGGAATGTTTTTGGTGCTGATTGCCGGCGTTCTCGTCACGAATACGGATTCAGGCCGCGGCTGCGGCACGGATTGGCCGCTATGTAACGGCCGTTTCGTACCGGCTTATACGGTTGAATCGATGGTAGAATACAGTCACCGGATGATTAGCGGTCTCGTTGGCTTGCTAGTCGGCGCCACTTATTTGGTTACGCACTTCTGGAAGCCGGCTCGGAACAAGGAAAATTTGCTGTATGCGGGCGGCGCTTTACTGTTTACCGTCATGCAAGCGATTCTTGGAGCCATGGCGGTTATCTGGGAGCAATCGTCGCTCGTTCTGGCGCTTCACTTCGGCATTTCGTTGTTTGCCTTCACGTGCACTTGGTTGTTATATTCGAGGGTGAAACAAAAGACTTTGCCTTCAGCGGGACAAGAGAGTACCCGTACATCCTCCAAACCGGCTTCGGCGGTTACTTTGCCGAAGGCACTGTTCCGCAGTATGATCGCTATTCTCGTCTACTGTTATGGCGTCGTCTATTTGGGCGCGTACATCAGACATACAAGCTCAGGCGGAGCCTGCGAAGGATGGCCGCTATGCAATGGGGAAATCGTACCGGAGTTGTCCGGTTCGACGGCCGTCGCTTTCGCTCATAGACTCGCTGCGCTAATATTGCTCGTCCTAGTGGCGATTCTTACGACGTATGTCCGCAGGGCGGCAGGCAAAAATTCCGAGCTGGCTTCGATAGCCAATAAGGCTCTCGTTCTTGTTTTCTTGCAAGTACTAAGCGGCGGATTACTTTCTTTCACGCTCAGTAACGAAGATGTCTATATATTTACCGGATTACTTCACACGATCATCATTTCGGCGCTTTTCAGCATGCTCGTATTGTTGGCGATTCGTACGCGGCAATCTTCTCGTGAATAGCATTCAATTCGGAGGTTAAGGTATGATTTTTGATTCTTTAAGGCCTTTTATCGAAACGCTTCGCCAGAATAAAGAGCTGGTCATCATAGAAGCACCTGTCGATCCCGTGCTGGAAATCGCGGAAATTCATCGTCGCGTCATCGACCGTGAAGGTCCCGCGCTTTTGTTCACGAACGTCAAGGGAAGTTCGTTTCCCGTCGTAACGAACCTATTCGGCACGCAAAAGCGGGTGGACCTCGCATTCGGTCCTCGTCCGGAACAATTGGTCCAGCAACTGATAAGTTCGGTGGATTCGCTGTTGCCGCCATCGTTCTCCGCGTTGTGGGGACAGAAAAACATGTTATTCGACCTGATGAAGGTAGGCTTTAAGAAGGTTCCGGCCGAGCGGGCACCCGTCCTTCAGGTGTCGCGCAGAGAGCGTCCTTTGGCAGGCATTCCGGCGATTACAAGCTGGCAAGAGGACGGCGGACCGTTCGTGACGTTACCGCTTGTCTATACCGAGCATCCGAATAACCGTAAAAACCATAACTTAGGCATGTATCGAATGCAGATTTTCGATGACCAGACGACGGGCATGCATTGGCAAATCCATAAAGGCGGCGGGTTCCATTACCACGAAGCGGAGAAGCGTGGGGAAGCGTTGCCTGTAACCGTATTTCTTGGCGGGCCTCCCGCTTTAATCGCTTCTGCGATTGCTCCAATGCCCGAGAATATGCCGGAATTGATGTTGGCGTCCATGATTATGGGCGGCAAGCTTCCGATGGCAGACAACCCTCTGGGTGGACACCGGATTCCCGCGGAAGCGGAATTTGCTATCGTAGGGCGAGTTCTTCCGCACGTACGGCGCCCGGAAGGTCCGTTCGGCGATCATTTCGGCTATTATTCTCTCGTACACGATTTTCCTGTATTCGAAGTCGATCATGTATGGCATCGCAAAGACGCCATCTATCCGGCAACGATCGTCGGCAAGCCTAAGCAGGAGGACTACTTCCTCGGGGAGTACTTGCAAAGGCTGTTGTCCCCGGCTTTCCCGATGGCTATGCCCGGAGTACGTAGCTTATGGGCGTACGCAGAGACGGGAGTCCATGCACTGGCTGCGGCGGTCGTACGCGAGAGCTACTCTAGGGAAGCGCTGGGAACGGCATTCCGCATCCTCGGAGAAGGCCAGCTGTCGCTGACCAAATTTTTGATTTTAACGGATCGTCCGATGGACTTGGCGAATTTCCCGCTGCTCTTGGAGACCGTGCTGGAAAGATTCGATCCCTTCAAGGATCTGTTCGTGTTCGATCAGACATCGCACGATACGCTCGATTATACGGGTCCAAGATTAAATCATGGCAGCAAGGCGGTTCTGCTTGGCGTAGGCGATCCTGTGCGCGAGCTGCCGGGCGAATATACCGGCGGACCTATACCGGGCATCCATAAGGTTAAGCCTTATTGCCGAGGCTGTCTCGTCGTCGAGGGTGCCGCTTATGCCGAGGATCCTGAGCTTGGCTCCAGGCTGGCGGAACGGCTTTCCGGCGAAGATTGCCCATGGCCGCTTGTCGTCATCGCGGACGACGCGGATATTGCCGACGGGCAAACCGCGTTCCTGTGGGCAACGTTCACGCGATTTAACCCTGCTGCGGACATTTACGCGGTAAGCGACGCGGGACGTCATCATATCGGTTATCGGTTACCGATCGTCATCGATGCGCGCATGAAGCCGGGTTATCCGGACGAGCTGTTCCCGCGCGAGGATATCGTGGAATTAGTGGACCGGCGTTGGAAGGAATATTTTCAACCGACAGGTTGGAACGGTTAGAGGGAGTAGAGACGGCGATGCCCAACCGCAATCGGTTGAGCGCCCCGTCTCTTTTGCGTTACAATGGTATAATTGAGTCTAACAAGCTCACCTAAATGCAGTTGGGAGGAACGGCTTTGCTTAGAATGTTGTTCGGTGAACAGCCAAGAGAGTGGGCAGGGACGTCGCTTGAGACAGTTCAAGCGATCGAGCGATTCACCGCGCTGTCCTCTAAGCTCGCGGAGAGAATGCCGGAGCAAGCTACAAAATTCCGCACGTATGAGATATGGGCGCAAGGACTGCTTCGTTCCATGGACGAACTTGAACAAAGCTGTTATGCGGCCAAGCGATATTCGCTACTTATACATTCCGATCACGTGGACGAATTGTCGTCTGAAGAGCTCTTCAGTTACAATCGGCACGTTTATTTCGATAAAGATGCCTATATCCGCGTGTTTGCCATACTTGATAAGCTAGGCACTTTGCTGAATCATTTGCTTAATTTGCGAACGGAAAAGGTAAAGGCGCATTTTTCCTATTTTACGGTACTAAGAAATATGAGAGAGAACCACAAGCACGTTGAACTCATGAAACCTCTTAACGATCTGAAAGAGCGCTCGCAGGGCGCCATGAATCGGCTGCGTAACCGAAGGAACTTGGAAATCCATCAGATGAACGCGGAGCTTAAGGACGATCTGAACCAAAGCCTCGCCCGGAATGGAACGCGGAGGACGATCGAAGATTTGAAAGCCAATATGGAGGATTTGGATCAGAGCTGGGAGATGGTCCACGGTTCCCTTAACCATTCCTTCCGGTTTGTATGCGGTTGGTTAAGAAAAATGGATTAAGTCAGTGATGGGGATGGGGGGAAGCGGCGTGAGGTTAGACGGCAAAACGGCATTAATTACGGGCAGCGCTAAAGGATTGGGCAGGCGTACGGCTTTGGAGCTTGCCGCACAAGGCTGCGACGTAGCAATCAATTACGTAACGAGCCGCGATGAAGCGGAACAGCTCGTGCAAGAGATTTTGCTGATGGGTCGCAAAGCTTGCGCGATTCAAGCGGACATTGCCAAGTCCGACGATGCCGAAAGACTCGTTTCCGAAGTGGAGATCAAGCTCGGCGGCGTTGATATTCTGATTAACAATGCAGGGCCTTTTATCCGGGAACGACGTCTATTCGCGGATTATAAACCGGAAGATATCCATTATTTGATGAACGGCAATCTCGTTGGAACGATGCTCATGGATCATCGGGTGCTTCCGGGAATGAGAAGCAGGCAGTGGGGGAGAATTATTCATTTCGGCTTCGGTCATGCTTCCGAGGCACGCTCATGGCCGCATCGCGCCGTATATGCTGCCGCGAAGGTCGGACTCGTATCGTTCACGAAGACGCTTGCGGTGGAAGAGGCCGCTAGCGGAATTACCGTGAACATGATTTGTCCCGGAGATATCCGCGGCGGGAATAAAGAAAAGAGCATCGTCGACGTTGCGGGCATTCTGGATGACGAATCTCCCAGAGGCCGCCCGGGAACCGGCGAGGACGTGGCAAGAATGATCTCCTTCCTATGTATGCCGGAATCGGACTTCATTACGGGCAATACGATCGACGTTTCAGGCGGTTTGGATCCGATCCGAACCCATTTGAAGAGATGACAAAAGGCCCTGCCGCGAGGGCAGGACCTTCTCCACTTCTGGATAAGAAGGAAAATCAGAACACTTGAACAACTTCCTGAATGCCTTCGACTTCTTCCAGCAATGCGCGCTCGATACCTGCTTTGAGCGTGATTGTGGAGCTCGGACAGCTGCCGCAAGCGCCCATGAGACGCAATTTGACGATACCATCCTCGATGTCGACGAGTTCAACATCCCCACCGTCGCGTTGCAAGAACGGACGCAATTTATCGAGAACGTCGATGACTTCATCGTACTGTGTGCTTGGAGCATTTGTACTCATTGATCATCACTCCTTTCAGATTCTATTATAGTACAAAAAGTCAGGTTTTCAAACAGACGCTTGTTAGCATTTCGCTTAAGGAAAGGAAATGGACCCTATGCATATCGTGGAGTTCTGCGTAAGCAACATGCACCACGGAACGGATCAGGTGCTGAAAAAGTTAGAGAAACTTCCCGATATCGAAGTAATCGAATATGGATGCCTTGGCAATTGCGGAGAATGTTATTTGTCTCCGTACGCGTTGGTGAACGGCGAAAGCATCGTAGCGGAAACGGCTGAACAACTTTACGATCTCGTGCTGGATGCCATCGCAAAGCAAGAGCTTGATAGAGCGGCAATGGATAAACTGCTCGACGATCTTTGAGCGGAAGTCCAGAAAGTCAACTTTTGATCACGAAGTCGAAGTCCGAAGTTTATCAGCCGAAATGGCGTTTGCTTTTCCAGAGCACTCCGCTCTTGAGCATACGCGGGATACGACCGAGAAGCGGCGTAGCTCCCATTAATCCGAAACCGGCTTTTTTCCCTAAAGAACCAAGCACACCCTTAAGTTTGATACGGGATAGCTTCGGTTCTTTGTTGTCTAAGCGGGCGCGAATGATTTCCGCGACTTGTTTACCTTGCGCTCCAGCGAGCTGCGCGCTAGGGGAGAACGGTTGGCTAGAGCAATCGCCGATGACGTACACGTGCGGAGCATCTGGGAGCTCGTGCCACTCGTTGACGATCAGACGGCCTTGAGGGTCCTTAGGCAGCGTCATGCGCTGTACTAGCTCAACGGGCTGGATTCCTGCCGTCCATACGGTAACGTCGGAAAGAATCGCCTCTTCGCCGTTGTGGATGACCCCTTGTTCAAGCGAAGTGATGCCAATATGCGAGCGCATTTCCACGTCGTGTTGACGGAACCAATCCGCGACGTAAGTTTGCAATTTGCTAGGAAATGCCGACATGACGCTGTTGCCTCGATCAAGGATGCGGATGTTCACGTCAGCGCGACTCTCGCGCAGCTCTGCAGCGATTTCGACGCCGCTTAGGCCGCCGCCGACGATCGTTAATTGGCCATATGGGCGGATATCGTTAATTTGTTGGAAAGTTTTCCGTGTCGACGAAAGCGATTGGATACTGCAGGAATAATCCGAAGCGCCGACGATTCCATGGTAATTGTCCGTGCATCCGAGCGCAATGACCAACGAATCGTAAGAGAGCGGTTCCTGTTCGTTAAAATGAACGATTTTATTTTCCAAATCAATGTCGGTCACATTGCCGTAAACCATCTGTAGCTGAGGGTGGATCGGGAAGTTCACGCGAATTTCCAAATCGGATACCGTACCTGCCGCTAAAGCGTAGTATTCCGTCTTTAAGCCCTGATATGGCATACGATCCACTAAAAATAATCGGGCATCGCTTGGTAAATGCTCTAACAGCTCCTGAACGACCGTAAGTCCTCCATAGCCGCCGCCTAATACTACGATCTTACTCATACATTAAACTCCTTTTACGTCGGTTTGTCTTAGTATGACACAGAAGAGTCCCCGTCTACCCGACGGGGAACTCCTTATTACTCGTATATTTTCATCTCATTGTAGAACGTATCGCGTTCGACGGGAATACGTCCGGCGCCTTTAATTAACCAGACCAAGTCTTCGCGGGTAATGCCGGCAGGCGTTAGAGCGCCGGCGGCGTGGCTGATTTTCTCGCGGACGATCGTACCGTGCGCGTCGGATGCGCCCATTGTAAGCGCTACCTGCGTGAGCTGAGTGCCAATATTGATGAAGTAAGCTTTAATATGCTGGATATTATCGAGCATTAGCCGGCTGATCGCAATGGCTTTCAAGTCGTCATAAGCGGAATTTCTGCGGCGGATGCTAGCTTTAGGGCTGATCGGCTGCATGGAGAGAGGGATGAATACCTGGAATCCATTCGTCTCATCCTGAAGTTCCCGAATATGAAGCATATGCTGAACGCGTTCTTCCAACGATTCGATGGATCCGTATAACATCGTCGTATGCGTTCGTAAGCCAAGCTGATGAGCAGTCCGGTGAACATCCAAATACTGTTGGATGTTGGCTTTGTCGACTCGCATTTTTTTGCGATACTGATCGGACAAGATCTCCGCGCCGCCGCCGGTCAACGTCTCCAAACCAGCCTCGATCAGTCGCTCCAGCACTTCCTTGAAGCTTAACCCCGAGATGCGGGAGAAAAACTCGATTTCGGCGGCCGTATAAGCTTTAATCGTAACGTTCGGGTATTTCGCTTTAAGCGCGCGGATCGATTCTACGTAATACTCGAAGGGCACGTTAGGGTTGTGTCCGCCGACGATATGGAATTCGCGAACGCCCGGGTGAATGTGTTGCTCCACGTAGTCGATCATTTCCTGCGGTGATAACGTGTAAGAGCCTTCTTGGCCTTCGTCCTTGCGGAAATTGCAAAACGCGCAATGAGCTTCGCATACGTTAGTGAAGTAGAGGCTCATATTTTCGATAAAATAAACTTTCTTGCCGTTCTTTCGTAGATTAACCTCATTGGCTAATTGTCCGATCGTTAGCAGATCATCAGATTTGTAGAGAAATATGCCGTCCTCGAGAGTAAGGCGTTCTCCGTTTCTGACTTTATCGGCGATTTCCGCCATTTGACGATCGGGGTGCGTCGTAACGAGCGTCATGTGATGCGCCTCCTGTGACCCTTAATCTGTTCCATAATAAGTGCGAATGCTGTGTGCGAAGGGTTTGTGAAAAAAATAACTTAATATAAATGCATGCAGAAACCCAAGGTGAACAACTGTAAACATTATAAACCTCAATATAATACTCGGCAACTGGAAATAGAAAACGTATAAAGGATGGCGAAATAGGGAATCAACTTGAATAATAAACCAAATTATGGTTATGTTTAAAATGACAATTTCGAACGAGGCGGTGCGTGAAAAATGAAACCGGATATTTTACCACTTAGCGAGTTAGAGAAACTGGACGTGGAAGAGAAGGTTCAAACACTACAGCAGTATCGGGCGGCGTATACGATCAAAGATCTGAGCCAAGCCTGGAGCTTGTCTAACCCCATTCAATATTACATGTGGTTAAAAAAACAGCGCATATACGAACAAATCGTGCGACGCGCGGACAAATTCGAGCCTTCTAAAGAGTGGAAGAGAATGCACGATTTGAATGGGCGTGAGCTGGACAGGGGACGTCTGCGCGACTTGTCGGCGGACCAATTCCGCTATTTGCTGGATACGGATTCCACAGGGCCGGAGCTGGCATTGGTATTCCGGAGACTGGCCGATTTTCTGCAAAATGAGCAGGGGCAATTCCGATGCCGGATTGAACTTAAAGCCATCGCTCAACCTATTCCGGGCGATACCTCTCTTGAGGCATAGGACTCTCTAGGGTATACTAAAGAGAGACCAGCGAGTATACGGCAGCCTTGAAGCAAATGCTTACTAGGCTTAATGATGCGACAAGCGTTGCTCGCGCTTAGGAGGGGAACCAAGATGGTAAACATTAGCGAGTCGGCAACGGGGAAAATCCAAGAAATGCTGGCGGCGGAAGAAACTCCGAATTTGTTTCTGCGCATCGGAGTTCAAGAAGGCGGATGCAGCGGATTTTCATATGGGATGGGATTCGACGACGAAATGCACGAAGGCGATAAGGAAATGGACATTCGCGGCGTGAAAGTCGTCGTCGACGGAGATAGCATGAAGTACTTGAACGGCCTCGAGATCGACTGGAAGGAATCCGCCATGGGAGGCGGCTTCACCATCAACAATCCGAACGCGTCCGCTACATGCGGTTGCGGATCGAGCTTCAGAACGGCTACCGAAGCGGGTAACCCTGCAGCGGAGCCTTGCTGATAAGGAATTAGAGCGTTCAATTACAAAACCTTCCGGACATGTGTGTAACGACTGCACACATGTCCGGAAGGTTTTTTTTCACCCTTACGCCCAAAACGAACTTTCCGTTTGGGCGTTTTGTTTTGATTAAAGCCGGGAGAGGCTTAGTCAGTCAAAGCCCCCGCTAATTCCGACAATAATGAAGAGGAGGAAAATGAGGAATATTGTTCCGCCCGTCGATACGCCGGCAATCGCCATCCCTCTCCATTTGGAGGTGTTGATTGAAACCAGACCAAAAACGAGGGATATAATCGATAATATAAGACACAAAAAGAAAAAAGGTCCGGTCGTTGCTGATGATGCATCCGTTCCGCTGAGAACAATGGCAAGAAAGAAAAAAAAGAAATCAACGCAGGCAATAATCATTGACGTTAACGCTAGTCCCGATTTGTCTTTCCTTTGTTTGGGCTGCCTTGGTTCTGGAACATGGGGAGAAGTTTGTATTGGCAGGGGTTTCAAATGGTTAGAAGGTTCCAACAATCGATCAACCTTTCGAAAAATAGGATATATGAAAATAGTACCAAATTATTCAATGGTTTTACATACATTCGGAATTTATTTGTTTTATTTTGCGTATTTAGGTGTATCTAACAGTTAACTAACACTTCCCCCTGAACTTTACAAAAACTTTGGATTTAAGATAAAGGTACAATTAACAGTTCGAGTGTCGATGTATGGAGATCGCGAGATCGTTCGCGAAGGAGGATTCGATATGGAAAACAGAACGAGATTAAGAAAAATGCGACGTAGAATCGAGAATCTTCGCAATAAAATGGTACTGGCCTTCGTGCATAACGGTGCCGACATGAACCATCCGCAAGTGCTGCGTCTATCGCAGCTGTTGGATGAGCAGTTGAATCGTTATGAGCGGTGCAAATTATACGAGCAATCCGACTATCCCCCCCGAAAAGCAGTCTAAATAGGGGCGAATCTCAGGCGTCATCCATCCAAGAACCTGTCCGGTTAATCGAGTATGTATAGATATACCCGCAGGAAAGGAGCCTTTATGGATGGAGGTTACGATTAGCCGACAATTGGCTAGCAAGTGGTTGAAAACAAACGCATTGCTTTCTAACCCATATATTGCACGGTACATTCCGACTTCAAGGCTGCTGAATAAAAACAATTTGCGGCTGATGCTTGCGAGATTCGGCATGGTCGTCGTGAAGCCGGTTCGCGGTGCAGGGGGAATCGGTGTCATTAAAGTAGAGAAATTAGGGGGATCGTATTGGCTGACACATAAATCAACCAGCCGTAGGTTCTCGAGCTTTGATCGATTGGTGCGCGCGCTTAACGCTTCTCGCAGAAAACGTACTTATTTGATTCAAAGAGGAATCCATCTCGCTAAAATCGACGGGCGACCTATCGACTATCGAGTCAAATACGTTAAGGAAAAAGGGAAATGGAAGTACCGTTCAATGGTAGGCCGATTGGCTAGGCCGGGACTGTTCGTCACGAATCTATGCAGGGGCGGTACCCAGATGACCGCAGCGCAAGGAATACGTCGATCATTGTCCGCTAGGCTTGTCAGAGCGAAGAAACGCGAAATGCGACAATTGACGAATGCGTCAACCACGCTACTGGAGAGCCGATATCCAGGCATCAGATCTCTAGGGTATGATTACGGAATCGACCGAAACGGACATATTTGGATGTTAGAGGTCAATACACGACCGCAGTAAATGTCCCGAAGCGACAGCTTTTTCTATAGATTCCTCTAATAGAATATTTTGCGGTCATGAAAGTTATTTATGAAGTCAGCTTAGAAAATGGCAACGACAAAATGTGAATAACTTCATCCACAATTATCACAATGCTGACAAAGGACTTGCGGCATTTTTCAACAATTTGTCCACATCATACCCACACCCTTCTGTGGATAACTGGCGGGCTTGTCCAGCAAGATTAGGACGTGCTATGATGCCTTCACAAAGTTCCTAAATAAAGGAAAGGGTGTGGACGATGTTGCCTCTGTTGCCAGATGACTTGTTGTTGGACGCTTATCGAAGCGCGCTCCGTTTGCAATTGGAAAGAGAGTTCGTTCATCTGCTTCGGTCGGAAATTAGGCGAAGAAAGCTCAGTATTCCGGAAGAGCGGGTATTCTAGACATGCCACACGGTAATGTCAACGCTAAAAGGGTAATCGCAGGAAGTACATCGAACCGCATGTTGGCAAACCGCCTCATGGACGAATGGACTTGCGGTGAGCAGCGCGGGTTCATAGGGGGAATAGGGACCGCTCCAATCGGTCCAACGACCTTCGTCTTCGGCAGTGGAACCGCACTTCGGACAAGAGGCCTCTAGGGGGTTCAGAGCGTTGCAGACAGGACAAATCATAAAAGGCATCCTCCTTAGGTCCGGAAAATCCGGAATACCCAAGTAGGATGCCCTTTTGTTTTTCTATAATTTCATGTTGCTGCTATGTCCCGGAGACAGCTTGGCGTCCGGATCAACATATACTTTAGCGTTGTTGATGGCCGTAGGCGCTTCTCCGAATCCAACCGCGATGAGTTTAAGTTTACCGGGGTATGTCGTAATATCACCTGCGGCGAATATACCGGGGATATTCGTCTCCATTCGGGAGTCGACGATAATCGATCCTCCTTCGATATGAAGGCCCCATTCGGCGATTGGACCGAGCGAGCTGACGAACCCGAAGTTGATAATAACCGCGTCGACATCGTAATCCGTTGTCGCTCCCGATTTAACATCCGTAAGCGTGACTTGCTTAATGGAACCTTCGCCATGCAAGGCCGTAATTTCCGTTGGGGTGATCACTTTGACTTTAGACTTCATTAATAGCTCGACGCTGTGCTCATGCGCACGGAACTTGTCTCGGCGATGAACCAAGAGCACTTGCTCGGCGATCGGCTCGAGCATAAGCGCCCAATCTAGCGCGGAATCGCCGCCGCCGCTTATGAGAACCTTCTGACCACGGTAACGTTCAAGATCGCTGACGAAATAGTGAAGATTGGTTTTCTCATATTGTGCCGCTTCCGGTAATTCCAACCGGCGCGGTTCGAAGGCACCGACACCTGCCGTAAGGATTACGGCTCGTGCATGATGCACGCGCTTATCGGTAACAATTTCAAAGAGGCGTTCTTCTAGCTTGCTCACTTTGACAACTTTTTCTTCTAAGTACAATTGAGATTGAAAAAGATCCATTTGAACTTTTAAGTTATTGACCAGTTCCTGAGCCGTTACTTTCGGAAACCCCGCGACATCATAAATGTATTTCTCCGGGTAGAGCGCGGCGAGTTGACCGCCTAGTTGAGGCATGCTTTCAATAAGACTTACCGACATTTGCCGCATTCCACCATAGAAGGCTGCGAACATCCCGGCGGGGCCTCCACCGATAATAACGACGTCTACGGCTGGTACATTGCTTTGATTCAAAAGGGTGACACCTCCGTTAATCATACAGATCGTTAGGAACTAAACGTATCCATTATAAGCTTGTAAATGAAGCGTGAAAAGGATTTTGTAAAGAAGTCCAAATTAATTCGTGAAAAAGAACCTTGAAAATTGTTGGAAAAGCTTATATGATCATTTTTGTGGAGAACTTGATTGTGGCATAACGGAGAACATTGTGTAATTTTTCACAAACTAAACACAAACAGGGATTGGATGGGATCATCAATGAGCAGTATACCTAAAATAGTTATTCTGGGAGCAGGCTATGGCGGCGTATTAACCTCGCTTCGACTGCAAAAGGAATTAAATTATAATGAAGCGGATGTAACATTGGTCAACAAGCATGACTACCATTACATCACGACTCACTTGCACATGCCGGCAGCAGGAACTGACAATCCGGAAAATGCACGAGTGAACATCTCCAAACTGATCGATGAATTCAAAATCGATTTCGTTAAATCGACGGTCGTGCAAATTCGTCCTCAAGATCGCAAAGTCATTCTTGAAGATGGTACTTTATCTTACGATTATCTCATTATCGGACTGGGCGGCGAATCTGAAACGTTCGGAATTCCGGGGCTTGGCGAATATGCGATGAACATTCGCAGCATTAACTCCGTTCGTCTCATTCGCGAGCATATCGAATATCAATTCGCACGCTTCAAACGCGAGCCGCACCGCACGGATTACTTGACATTCGTTGTCGGCGGCGCCGGATTTACCGGTATTGAATTTATCGGAGAACTCGCAGACCGTATCCCTGAGCTGTGCAAACAGTTCGACGTAGATCCTTCGCTCGTCAAAATCGTGAATATCGAAGCGGCTCCAACCGCATTGCCAGGCTTCGATCCTGAATTGGTTGAATACGCGATGCAAGTCCTTCAGAAGAAGGGCGTTACTTTCCGCATCGGTACGGCGATTAAAGAATGTACTCCTGACGGCGTAATCGTCGGAGAAGGCGAAGAAATCAAATCGCAAACGGTTATTTGGACCGGCGGCGTACGCGGTAACCGCCTCATTGAAGAAGCTGGCTTCGAAACGATGAGAGGACGCGTTAAAGTAGACGAATTCCTGCGTGCTCCCGGCCATGATAACGTCTATATTTTGGGCGACAATTCCCTTGTCTTTAACCCAGAAGGACGTCCTTATCCGCCAACGGCGCAAATGGCAATGCAACAAGGCGTTAACTGCGCGCACAACTTGGTTGCGTCGATCCGTAACCAACCGTTGAAAACTTATTCGTTCTCCAATAAAGGTACCGTTGCATCGCTTGGTAAAGGCGAAGCAATCGGGGTTGCCTTCGGCAAGAAATATAAAGGCCGCGTAGCTGCATGGTTGAAAAAAGCTATCGATATCCGTTATCTCTTCATTATCGGCGGTATTCCGTTAGTGCTGCGCAAAGGTAAATTCTTCTAATGAGACACTGCAGCGTGCAAGTGCGGGGCCTGTTGACTCGGGATGAGCTGGACCGTTACAACGCGCTGATGGAAGTTGGCTCTTATTTAGAATCGCAAAGCCGATACGACCTTGTCGCGACGGTTCAAGCGGAAGTGGATCTTCTCATTCAGCCCGGCATCGAGCGTTTGAAGGAAAAGGGCCGGGCGAGAGACCGTATGACGCAGGAATATTTGGAAGAGAAGCGTCGTGCGGAGTGGGAAGCGCAGATGCGCGAATTGGAAGACGAAGATTAAGTTGGAAGCCGGATTCGGAATCCCTGTGTCATGGGGAGTCTGAATCCGGTTTTTTTTGTTTTCCCGAAGTGATGAGTTTATGCACGCTTTTCGGTGTAGAATAGGGTTACATACTTATTCAGGGAGGGATCGTAATGTCTGGACGAATCGAGAAAGATTCTATTGGAAGCAAAGAGGTTCCAAACTCGGTTTATTACGGTATTCAAACGCTGAGGGCCGTGGAAAATTTTCCGATTACCGGCGTTCCCGTTCACCCAGAGCTTGTCATTGCTTTAGCTCGCGTGAAGAAAGCGGCCGCTCGGGCTAACATGGAGCTGAAACGGCTGCCTCATGAAATTGGACAAGCTATTATTCAAGCATCGGAAGAAGTAGCCGGAGGGCAATGGGCGGACCAATTTATCGTCGACTCCATTCAAGGCGGGGCGGGTACGTCCATTAACATGAACATGAACGAAGTTCTTGCGAATCGGGCTTTAGAAATTATGGGTCACGTTAAAGGCAATTATTTCCATTGCAGCCCTAATAATCATGTCAATATGTCTCAATCGACGAACGATGCGATTCCAACGGCGCTGAGAATAGCCGCTTACGTTTTGACGGGACAGTTACTTGCCACCATGAAGGAAGTGCAAGAAGGCTTCGCGTCGAAACAAGTCGAATTCGACGACGTGATCAAAATGGGGCGCACCCATCTGCAGGATGCGGTACCGATTCGAATGGGGCAAGAATTCGGAGCATACGCCAAGGTGCTCGATCGGGATATCGGTCGGATTACGAGAGCGGCAGAAGGGCTGCTCTCCGTGAACATGGGTGCGACTGCCGTTGGAACCGGGCTTAATGCTACGTTGGACTATATCCGGCTTGTCGTGGAGCATCTGGCGGACGATCTACGCATTCCGATTCATTCGGCGGCCGATTTGGTAGACGCTACGCAAAATACGGATGCTTATACTGAACTTTCCGCAGCTTTAAAGGTATGCGCCGTTAATTTGTCCAAAATCTGCAACGACATTCGAATGATGGCTTCGGGTCCGCATGTCGGGTTGAACGAGCTTAAGTTGCCTCCTAGACAGCCGGGATCCTCGATTATGCCGGGTAAAGTGAACCCGGTCATGGCAGAGGTCGTGAATCAAGTCGCCTTCCAAGTGATGGGGAACGATCACACGATCTGCATGGCGTCGGAAGCGGGCCAATTCGAGCTTAACGTGATGGGGCCGGTGATCGCGTTTAACCTGCTGCAATCTCTTCAGATTATGCAGAGAGGACTGGATGTCTTTCATCGTTTCGCGCTGGAAGGAATGGAAGCGAATCGGGCGAGATGCCGGGCCTATGTCGATCAGAGCTTCGGCATCGTAACGGCTTTGAATCCTCATCTAGGTTACGACGTTGCGGCACAATTAGTGAAGGAAGCGACGGCAACGGGGTTGACGCTCAAGGAATTGATTCTGGAAAGAGGGCTGCTTACGCCTGAAGAAATGGACGAAATTTTGGATCCCGTACAAATGACGACTCCGGGAATCGCAGGAGAAAGGCTATTGAAGGATCAAACTTAATTGCACTAATATAAAAAAAGTCCGTGCCTCTCTCGATTGCGAGAGAGGCACGGACTTTTGCGAGATGACGATTTATTGTTGAAGCAATTGCGTTAGCGATTCGCCAGTCAGAAGATTGCCGACGTAGAACGCGCCGAACTCGCCGTAACGAGCGCTTACTTCATCGAAGCGCATTTCGTAAACGAGTTTCTTGAACTGCAGCGCGTCGTCCGCGAACAAGGTAACTCCCCATTCCCAATCATCGAACCCGACGGAACCGGAAATAACTTGCTTTACCTTGCCGGCGTAACCGCGGCCGATCATGCCATGGCTTCTCATTAACGATTTGCGATCTTCCATCGGCAACATGTACCAATTGTCCTGAAGGTCGCGTTTTTTGTTCATCGGGTAGAAGCAAATATGTTTGCTCTTAGGTAAAATCGGCTTCAAGCGAGCGACGATCTCCGGAACTTGGAGCGGATCGACGCCTGGCGCCGCCATATAATTGCTTAGCTCTACGACGCTGACATAAGAATATTCCTTACGGGTATACTTGGCGAAGGTGGAACGGTTGAACGCATTCTCGATCGCGTTCAGCTCCTCTAACGTTTCCCGTAAATGCATGAAGATCAGATCAGCCTTCTGCCCCACGATCGAGTAGAGCGCTAAGCTGCCTTCTTTGCGCGCTTCAACGGCTTCCCACTCGGATACGAGCTTCGATAGCTCCGTTAAAGCGACATCCTTGTCCGCGGGTGACGCGGCATTCCAAGCTTGCCAATCGATACTGCGCAAATCGTGCAATACGTACCAGCCATCCAATGTTTGAGCGGCTTCACTCATGAATGATCACTCCTTGTCCAACATACTTTTCCCATTGTAGCCCAATTGAGCGGGAAGGGGCAAACCATTGAACGCTTCATCGGCAGGAAAATAGGTCTTCCTTTTCTTTTGTTCACATCTCATTCACACCCTGCTCGTTGACTGACGGTAAACCAACTTGTAAACTGGTACAGTACACTATTTTGGAGGGACTATCATGACCGGTGGAATACTCGGCGGGATTTTATTTGGAATCGTCGGCTCGTTGCTCTGTCTGGTGCTCTTTTTCGGCATCGGTTTCATATTGAACATGTTGATCAAGACGACCTGGTTTCCACTTTGGATGTTCCTGATCATTGTCACGCCGTTGGGCATCTGGCAGCTGTGGCAGAGTGACTTAAGCGTAACCGAAAATATACAATCGTTGCTCGTATCCGATACGATTCTTATCGTGGCAGGGGCAATCGGCGCATACTTGAGCGGCTGGTCGATCCGGGCGCTGCGGCGCGGCGGTTACAAAATGTTCTAAGTTCGGTCAGGAGGAGTCGCATGCTCCGATTATCGGAAAGTAAAAGATTGGCGAAATTCGCGATCGTGGGCGGGTTAAACACGGGAGTGGATTTCGCTGTTTTTTGTGCGTTGGTATACGGACTCGGCTTCGGGTCATTCTGGGCCCAAGCGATATCTTACTTAGTGGGCGTAGCCAATAGTTATTTGCTCAATAGGTATTGGACGTTCCAGGTTAAGGAGAAGCAGAGCGCGGCCGAGCTCGTTCGTTTCATAGTGATCAACCTATTGTCGTTCGGCGCTTCTACGTTGGTGTTGTTAAGTTTGGAAAGCTGGGGGACAGAACCTGCCTTGGCGAAAATGATATCCGTCGTGTGCTCGCTTGCCGTCAATTATATCGGTTATCGATTATGGGTATTTCGGGCTCAAGAGAAGCGCAGCGAGGTAACAAGCGAATAGAAAAATCATAGACTCGCTAGGGTGGAAAGCGCAAATGACGGATCATTCCGAGCATTCTGCTACTCTAGGAGTCTTTTTTTACATCTCATCGGTCGGGTCATTTTATGCTACAATAGAACAATCATTATTTATCGAAAAGAGTTGTCTCTCTCTCAATGCGCGTGTCGAATATCATGGAGTTTACGGAAAATCACCGTTATTTTACGAGTCGTGAATTTGCCCTTAGCGCTTTGGATCGCAAAGTGTTTATCAGTCTGTACCAGCCAATGGTAGGGGCGATTTCCGCTGCTCTCTATTTGCTTCTCTATCATCAATTCGCGGAGGAATACGCAGGCTATTCCACGTTAGAGCCGCAGCGCAAGCTATTGCTCGGCCTGGGTCTAGAGCTTAATGCCGCAGGCCGCCAAACGGCGATTGACGCGGCTTCCAGACTTGAAGCCGTAGGGCTGATGCAAGTGTACCGCAATCATAATCCATTAACGGAAGAATCGATATATGAGTATGTCTTGCTTAAGCCGCTTAGTTCGGCAGAGTTTTTCTCTAATGTACATCTAACGCTTCTGCTCAGGGACAAACTAGGCAAAAGCGCGCTAGTGGAGCTTCGTGAAGGGTTTGCCGCCCAGCAACCGCCGGAGCTTGCCCGTTTCGTGAATCGGGAAGAAGCGACGATGCCCTTCTACGAGATGTTCCGTATTAGTTCGGGGCCGATGGATCCCGAGCTTGAGCTTGGATGGGCGGAAAGCGCGACAGCCAAAGAACGGAAATCTGCTTTCCAGCCGCAGGAGCGCATTCGCCATGGCGACATGCTGCTACGGTTTCCGCGAGGATCGGCCAATCGAGGCTTCGTGGAAAGGCTGAATCGCGCACCTGAATCGATGGCCCAATTAAATTATTTAGCTTATAAATTTAATCTGGAAGTACCGGAAATTTGCCGTCTTCTCGATGAAGACGGGATATTTCACGCGAACGGCACGCTCCTATGGGACGAGCTGCAGAACCGCGCGAATCTCATGTACCGTCAAGATCGCAAACGCGATGAGGAACGGGAACGGTTCCTCGCGCGCGGGGAGATCCGTCAGCCGTTGGAGGCTCACGATCAAGGAACGGCGAATGCCTCGCTGCAATTAGACATCCCCGAGCGGTTCGAGGGGGACGTTACCGTCGCTACCTATAACGAAATGCTGCGGCGAGAACCTTATACGAGAATGCTTGAGCGCTATTTTCCGGGAGCGGTTCCCGATCAATTCGTCAATATTTTCGAACGTATCGACATCAACTATAAGTTGCCTGAGCCGGTCATAAACGTACTTATTCACTATGTCTTTTCTTTGAGCCGCGCGCAGCGGTTAACGAAATCGTTCGTCGATTCCATTGCGTCCAATATGTTGGCCAAAGGTATCGATACGTTGGACAAAGCCGTCATGTATATACGCGAGCAAGAAAAACTGAATGAATCGTTGGAGCGTAAGCGCAAGGGCGAAGAGCCCGCGCGGGTGGGAACAAGCTCTTACGGAGCTGGGCGAAATACGAGGCGCAAGCCGGCTATGTCGGTCGTTAAGGACACCGGGCCAGCCCAAGAGGTAACGCCTGAAGAACTCGAGAAAATGCTTGAGCTCGCCAGGGAATTGAAAGACAAAAGCTAGCTCTTGCGTAAAATTCGAGACGACTCGAGCATGAGGAGGAACGGGAAATGGAATCACTGGGAGAGGCGCTGCGCCACATGCCTTCGTTGCAAGGCAGGGCAAACGGGGAACAAATCGCAAATCAGGTATTAAACGACCCGCTCGTTCTTAAACTGCGTTCTCGTTTCCCCGACTTGAACGAGACCGTGCTGCGGGCGAATTTAAATCGGCTCTATCAGATGACTACGGAGTATAGGGCGTGCAAGGAATGCCCCGGACTAGCTCTGTGCCCGAATGATATGCAAGGCCATTCCACGGGAATCAACTGCGTTGAGATCAACGGACGTTGGCAGATGAACGACTATAAAACCGCTTGCTCCAAATGGACGGCCAATGAGCAGCAAGAACAAATCAAGCGAAGAATCACAAGTTTCTACGTCGACGAAACCGTCTTGGGAGAGCATTATGACGAGGCGGAAATGCTTAAACTGGATGCGAATCGCGTACTTGCCGTGAATCAATTGCAAAACTATGTTCGGACGACGATCAACGATGGCTTGCAGAAGCAAGGGCTTTACCTTAAAGGCGATTTCGGCACGGGGAAAACGTACTTAGCGGGATATTTGCTCCAGAAGCTGGCTAAAGAAGGATTTTCCGGAGTCATCGTCTACATGCCGGAGTTCGTAGAGGATGCCAAAGCGCTCATGTTCGAGCCCCAGAAGCTTAAAGAAACGATAACGCTCATGAAGGACGCCGATCTGCTCGTCTTCGACGATATCGGCGCCGAGAATTTAACCCCATGGGTCAGAGATCACGTGCTCGGAGCGATTCTTAATCACCGGATGAATCGTAAACCGACCTTCTACACGTCTAACCATGATCTTGACGATCTGGAAAGGCATTTCAGCTTTACGCATAAGGAAGGCGAAGAGATGCACAAAGGGCAAAGGCTAATGGACCGCGTACGCCCGTTCGTTGATGTCATCCATGTTCGCGGTCGCAATCAACGCGGCTCGTAGTTGTTATGACCAATGGAAACGGGGCTAATTCGTGAGCTTGCAATTCAATCGTAAGTGGGGATTGGTGGATGGATTTGCCGTCAGTCTCCGCTTTATTTGGTTTATATCCCTGCTCGTCAGTTTATGGCTTAGCGATATTCCAGGCGGCAACGAATGGGTCGTCGTTTGGCTCGTATCCGTCTACCTGATTCCTCAACTGTTTTATTTGCCTCGGTCATTCAAGCCCACTCTCTATATTCTAAGTGAAATGCTATTAAACGGAGTCTTTAACGTCTACATAGTCGTTCATTTTCCGGAAGCCCAAAGTAACTTTATCATTCCTATATTTATCATCAGCCTGTTGTCTACACGGAAGTCGTTGCCTTGGATCTTGTTGGCTTGTTTTGCCGTCATTCCAGGTTGTCTATTGTTTTGGGGACAGTTAACGGTCGATTCGCTATTAAGTTTGTGGATGAACTATTTTATTTTTTTCGCCTTTGGATTTGGTTTCCGAGTATTTCTGGAGCAGAAGCGGCAGTTGACTGAGAAAAATCGCGAATTAGAGAACTACAATCGTCAAATCGAGAAACTGGCGATCGTAGAGGAACGCAATCGAATGTCTCGGGAATTGCATGATACGGTAGGGCATTCCCTTATTGCCTCGGTCATTGCGATGGAAGCGGTCGAAGCTCTGATTGAACCGCACCCTTCTCAAGCGAAACAAAGGCTGAATGAACTCATCACCTATGCTAGAAACCATTTGGATGATTTTCGCCACACGGTTCATCAGCTGTCTATGACGGAATTGAAGCAAACGCTATCGGAAATCGTTCGACAAACGATTTCTGAATTTTCGAAACAAACGGGAACCGATATTCAATTCGAGGTGCAAGGCGCGGAACGGATCGTTAAAGAGTCGTTTAAGCTTACTTTTCTTCGCGGTTTGCAGGAAGCGTTAACGAATGCCAAGAAGCACGGAAAAGCGATGCGGATAACCGTAGATCTAATTTACACGGAAGATTTCATAGAGATGAAGGTCAACGATGATGGGGTTGGACATGTCCAGTTAAAACCTGGCTTCGGCATAGAAAACATGAGAGATAGGGTGGAGAGCTTAGGCGGCGAGGTTTCCATCGTTTCGGTCGTTGGCGAAGGAACCACATTATCCGTTATTGTTCCGGTCAGGAGTGTATAAGCGCATGGATCGCATTAAAATCAGTATCGCGGAAGATCAAGAGCTCATTCGTTCGAGTTTGCAAATCGTCTTGAATATGGAGCCAGATCTAGAAGTTATCCATGTCGCCGAAGATGGGGAACAACTTCTTAAGCTTTGCGAGAACGAGCTGCCCGATCTTATTCTTATGGATCTCTATATGCCCGTAATGAATGGGATTGAGGCTACTAAGAGGGTGAAGGCGAAGTACCCGCAAGTCAAAGTCGTCATGCTGACTTCTTTTCAGGAAATGGACGATGTGATCGAAGTACTAAGCGAGGGCGCGGACAGCTATCTATTAAAAGCGATGGATCGGAAAAAGCTGGTGGATAGCCTTCGCATCGTGGCCAATGGAGGTACTTTGATTAACGATGAGGTTGCCAAAACGCTGTTCAAAAACCATCTTCGCAAAAATCCGGAAGGCAGCGAAGAGGTGCTAGATCGGTTTCAGTTCAGCCAAAGGGAAAAGGACGTGCTACGCTGTATGAAGGATGGATTGTCCAATCCGGACATCGCGGAGAAATTGTTCTTATCGATGGGGACGGTCAAAAATTATATTTCTAGCATTTATGCGAAGTTGAACGTATCCGATCGGCATGAGGCGTTAAGGAAAATTCGCGAGATCATTTGAAAACAACCCTCTCTTATGACTTTTTCCTGACCTCCCTCACTATCTCGATATGACCAATGGGGCTTACACTTTCCGTATGAGGAAGTGGAGGGACTTTCGTGAAAAATAGGACCGTTTTTGGCGCTAAAATGTTAGGCAGCATCATATTAACATTCATTTTGATCATCTTGTTGGGCATGTTCCATATCGAATGGCTACAACCCTACGAGGGAGCGATCGGATTATTATTGTCGTCCTTGCTGATGTATCGATTGTGGGAAAAGAAAGCAAACTGGTCGATAAGTTTACGTCAGAGGAAGGGCTTCACGTTTTTATCTTATGGAGGCCTCGTCGCCGGAGTAGTGATCGGAGTAGGGATAGCTGGAATAATCGCTACGGGAACGATTACGGTGGGCACGGGTCTAGGCGGGGATTGGACTCGATTGTTTATCCCGTTAGTCGGATTTTTCTTGGTGGCGGTAAGCGAGGAAGCGTTCTTCCGCGGTTATTTGTTCGGACTGGCGCAAGCCGAGATTGGAATGAAGGGCGCTATTCTTGTTAACATAATCGTGTTCTCGCTTATTCATTTGACGGGTCCGCAAGCGCTAGACCAACCAATTGCAATAATAATCGTCGGACAGTTAAACACGATTCTGATCACTTTAGTCCTCATCGGGTTTCGACTTCGAACCGGTGGGTTATGGATGCCGATCGGATTTCATTGGATTTGGAATTTCATCCAATCAAGCGTTTTTGGTTTCATAAATGGAGGCAAAGCTACGGAATCGATCTGGCAAGTCGCTTATCCAAGCCATTCTATATGGAACGGCGGAATGTATGGACTCGAAGCGAGTATACTGATCACTCCTTTAATGGTGGTGCTTCTCCTCTTCTTTCGAACGAAAATGTTTAGCCAATATGTAACGCCAAGTAAAACCCTAACCGTCTAAGGTTAGGGTTTTTCGCTTTTTAGGCCTTGATGCTTCAAGTGATGTTGTTGAGGAGCGATGAAGGTACATTTTAGGCCTTGGTCCTTCAAGCGAGATTGTTACGGAGCAATGAAGGTGCATTTTAGGCCTTGGTGCTTCAGGCGAGGGTGTTGAGGAGCAATGAAAGTACTGTTTTTATGTAAGGGAATGTTGTGTGAAAGTAGTAAAGACCTAAGCGGTAACAAAAGTATTTATCAATTTTTTTTATAGTCACTTATTGACAGTTAGCAAGGCCAACTGCTATTATGACTTCATTACCTACTAAACAGGTAGGAATTATAAGATGAATCGGAATTATAGGCTTGTCGATCTACCGGAACGGCCATCCGGTGATCAACGAATTTCCGTCCTCGATTACATCATCCATACAAACTCATAAAATTAGGGGTGCATGAAAATGAAAACATTTAAAAACCTCCGACTGGTACTTATTGCGACATTAATCCTAACCGTTTTGTCCGCATGCGGATCGAAAAACAACAATGAACCTGCAGCATCAAGCGGATCAAGTTCAAGCAAGACGGCAAGCGAATCCGGCAAAGCGCCGAAGAATATCGAACTTCTTAACGTATCTTACGATCCGACCCGGGAGCTCTATGAGGAGTTCAACAAGAGCTTCGCGGCATATTGGAAAGAAAAAACGGGCGGCAACATTACGATCAAGCAATCCCACGGCGGCTCGGGCAAACAAGCCCGCGCGGTAATTGACGGTTTGCAAGCGGACGTCGTCACTTTGGCGCTCGGTTATGATATCGATGCAATCGCAGCTACAGGCGCTTTGAAAGAAGATTGGCAAAAGTCATTCGAACAGAACAGCACTCCCTATACTTCGACGATCGTTTTCCTAGTTCGTAAAGGCAATCCGAAAGGAATTAAAGACTGGGACGATTTGATTAAAGACGGCATCCAAGTCATTACTCCGAACCCGAAAACATCCGGCGGAGCACGCTGGAACTATCTCGCGGCATGGGGTTACGCGACTAAGACGCTCGGTTATGACGAACCGCAAACGTTGGATTTTCTTAAGAAGCTGTTCAAGAACGTACCGGTTCTAGACACCGGCGCGAGGGGATCGACGACCACGTTCGTGGAAAAGGGAATCGGCGACGTCTTGCTTGCTTGGGAAAACGAAGCCTATCTCGCGTTGAAGGAATTCGGAGACGACTACGAGATCGTAACGCCTTCGATCAGCATTCTAGCGGAGCCTCCTGTCGCTATCGTAGACAAGAACGTGGATAAGAAAGGTACCCGCGAGGCTGCGGAAGAATATCTCAAATATTTATACACGGAGCAAGGCCAGGAAATCGCGGCTAAAAACTTCTACCGTCCGCGCCTTCAATCGGTTGCCGATAAGTATAAGGACCAATTCGGGCAATTGAATCTGTTAACGATCGACCAAGATTTCGGCGGGTGGAAGGAAGCTCAAGCGAAGCATTTCGCCGATGGTGGAACGTTCGACAAAATTTACACGCCGGGTTCCTAACCAAGGGCCGAGAAGAGGGGTTTAGGCGGGCATGACATTACTTCGCAAGAAAGATCGGGTATTGCCTGGATTATCCATCACGTTAGGATTTTCGGTTCTGTATTTGAGTTTGATCGTTCTTATTCCGTTGGCGGCTTTAGCGCTAAAATCAGCAGAGCTGTCGCCCTCCCAGTGGTGGGATACGGTATCCGATCCCCGGGTCGTTGCCTCCTATAAGCTGAGCTTGTTGACTGCCTTCTTCGCGGCTCTTGTTAATCTGGTATTCGGTCTATTGCTAGCATGGGTGCTGGTCAGATACAAATTTCCCGGCAAAAGAATCGTAGACGGCTTGATCGATTTGCCGTTCGCGCTTCCGACCGCCGTTGCGGGCATAGCTTTAACGACGATCTATGCTCCCAAAGGATGGGTAGGATCGATCCTCGAGCCGCTCGGCATCAAGGTCGCTTACACGCCGCTCGGAATTACGTTGGCGCTAATCTTTATCGGCATTCCGTTCGTCGTCCGGACGGTTCAACCAATCCTGCAGGATATGGAGTCCGATATGGAAGAAGCCGCAGCGCTTCTCGGAGCGCACCGTGCGAGAACGTTCTTTAAGGTCATTTTGCCGGATTTGATTCCCCCGTTGCTGACGGGCTTCGCGCTTGCGTTCGCCCGCGGCATCGGGGAATACGGCTCGGTCGTGTTTATTTCCGGCAATATGCCGATGAAGACCGAGATCGCCCCGCTACTCATCATTACAAAGCTAGAGCAATACGAATATAGCCAAGCTGCGGCAGTAGCGGTCGTACTGCTTCTGATCTCCTTCGTACTGCTGCTCTTGATCAACATTTTGCAAAGGTGGAGCAATCGCCGCCTGCGCAGCGTTAAAGGAGGCTAATCGATATGGCAGGAATCGTTACGAATCCCCGGTCGGGGAAGAGCCAGCCGGCGCGGCCTCACTTAACGGAGTCTAGAGCCGTTCGTTACACGCTGATCGGAATCGCACTGCTTTTTCTCGGACTAATCGTTATTCTTCCCATGGTATCCGTTATCGCCGAGTCGTTCCGTAAAGGGTGGGAAGCTTATGTATCCGCCCTTTCAGACCCGGATGCGTTGTCGGCGCTCAAGCTTACCTTGATTACCGCGGCTATCGCCGTTCCGCTTAACACGATATTCGGGGTTGCGGCGGCTTGGGCCATTACGAAATTCAAATTTCGCGGCAAAAACTTGCTCGTTACCCTCATCGATCTTCCGTTCGCGGTTTCTCCCGTAGTGAGCGGACTCATCTACGTGTTATTATTCGGAGCTCAAGGGTTTCTCGGCCCATGGCTGGATAAGCATGATATCAATATCATTTTCGCAACGCCGGGAATCGTACTGGCAACCATGTTCGTTACGTTCCCCTTCGTGGCTAGGGAGCTTATCCCTCTCATGGAAGCGCAAGGCGTACAGGACGAGGAAGCTGCGGTTAGCTTGGGAGCACGCGGTTGGCGAGTGTTCTTTAAGGTAACGTTGCCTAATATTAAATGGGGACTTTTGTACGGCATGATTCTTTGTAACGCGCGCGCGATGGGGGAGTTCGGTGCGGTTTCCGTCGTCTCCGGCCATATCCGGGGCGAGACGAACACTTTGCCGCTGCACATCGAAATCGTGTACAACGAGTACCAATTTAGCGCAGCTTTTGCCGTTGCGTCCTTACTGATGCTGCTGGCGATTATCACGCTTGTTGCCAAGTCGGTATTGGAAAGCCGCATGAGTCAGGAACACTGAGTTTTAAAATATGGAAACTAATCTCGGGAGGGAAATGAGATGGCGAAACCGGTAGAAGTAGATGATCGTTGGCTGGGGCGTATTGCCGAGCAAGTAAATGGATTGGAATATGGCGAGGTGAACATCGTCGTCCATGACGGGAGAATCGTTCAGATCGAGCGCAAGGAACGGAAACGTTACGACGACGCTATTCGAGTCATAAAAACAGGATCTAAAGAAGCGTAGAGCTTCTTATACGAATATAGTCAAAGAACAAAGCAAAAGCCGCCAGGAAGCCCTGGCGGCTTTAAGCTTGGTCGGTCATTTTAAGAAATCATAAATTTAACGACAACCGCTACCGTAAATACAACGAACATGAAGCCGAACATGACTCCGAAGCCGACTGCCGTATCCATTAAATCGTCGCGCGGCTCTTCGTTGATGTGCTGGCGGGGATCTCTTACGTTTTCCATGGGAAGCCTCCTGACACATTCGATAACTACAGTATACCCAACAACGCTTTTTGTTGTAAAGTATTCCTGATTTTCTTACGTGACAAGTTTGCGACAACGCTTAATCGGAACAGGCAAAAAAACGCTTAGCTGTGCTACAATGGAGGAACGGGTGTTCTGCCCGCTCAAGCCATTTATTAAGGAGGTGCCGAACGTGGACATCCTAAACCCATCAGCCGATCGCGAGCAAGCGATGGAAAATATACGCCATAAGCTGGCTTTGCTCCCGGATCAGCCGGGCTGTTATTTGATGAAAAACGATGAAGGAAAAATCATTTACGTGGGCAAAGCCAAAGTGCTTAAAAACCGCGTTCGCTCTTATTTTACGGGAAGCCACGACGGCAAAACGCAAAAGCTGGTCTCGGAAATCCGGGATTTCGAATATATCGTTACCGCAAGCAACACCGAGTCGCTCATTCTGGAATGCAACTTGATCAAGGAGCATTTTCCTCGTTATAACGTATTGCTCAAGGATGACAAGTCTTTTCCTTACTTGAAAATCACCCACGAAGCCCATCCTAAGCTCGAAGTGACCCGTCGGATCGTTAAGGACAAAGGGAAATATTTCGGTCCCTACCCGAACGCCTACGCCGCTCAGGAAACGAAGAAGCTCTTGGATAGGTTATACCCTTTGCGCAAATGCAATACGCTGCCCGACAAAGTTTGTTTGTATTACCATATGGGCCAGTGCGTGGCACCTTGCGAGTATCCGGTAGAACAGGCCGTTTACGACGAGATGATCGGAGAGATCTCGCGGTTTCTGAACGGCGGGCATTCGGAGATCAAGAAAGAGCTTAAACGGAAGATGGAAGTTGCGGCCGAAGAGCTGGAGTTCGAACGCGCTAAAGAATACCGCGATCAAATCGTAGCTATCGAGGCGTTAATGGAGAAGCAAACGATTAACATGGCGGACGCGATGGACCGGGACGTGTTCGGTTATTCGGTCGATAAAGGCTGGATGTGCGTGCAGATTCTTTATATGCGGCAGGGGAAGATGATTCAACGCCATGTATCGGTATTTCCGTTCTATGGAGAAGCGTACGATGATTTCCTTAGTTTTGTAACCCAATACTATAGCGACAATCCTGCGCTCCCTCGGGAAGTGTTGTTGCCGGCTCCGCCTGAAGCGGGTGAAGAGCAGTCGTCGTCCATTAACGGATCCGGTGCCCAGCAGGATTTAGTAGCGGAAGCAAAGGAAACTTACGGCGAAGAGACTTCCGCCGATTCAGCGGAAGAAGGGGAAGCGGCGGAAGTAGGGGAATCGTTGCGCCGATGGTTGAAAATCAAAGTAGCCGTGCCTCAACGGGGGTCGAAGCGCCAGCTCGTCGCGATGGCATGCGACAATTCACGGGTCGCTCTCGAAGAGAAGTTCAGGCTGATCGAGCGGGACGAATCCCGCAGCGTGAAAGCGGTAGAGGGATTAGCCCAGTGGATTGGTATTCCTAGCGCGAATCGGATCGAGGCTTTCGATAATTCGAACATTCAAGGGTCGTCTCCCGTATCCGCGATGATCGTGTTCACGAACGGCAAGCCCGATAAGAAGGAATATCGCAAATATAATGTTAAAACGGTGCAAGGACCGGACGATTACGAGTCGATGAGGGAAGTCGTACGTCGCCGTTACGAGCGGGTTCTGAAGGAAGGGCTGCCATTGCCCGACCTGATCGTAGTGGACGGAGGCAAGGGACATATCGCGTCCGTATTGGACGTTCTGGTGAACGAGCTCGGCATGAACGTGCCGGTGTGCGGCTTGGCGAAAGACGCCAAACATAAGACGGCGCAATTGCTCGTTGGCGACCCGCCGGAAGTCGTCCCGTTGCCGCGCGACAGCCAGGAGTTTTACTTGCTGCAGCGTATACAGGACGAGGTTCACCGTTTCGCGATTACGTTTCACCGCGAGAAGCGCGCGAAATCGATGGTTGCTTCGCGGCTGGATGCCATTCCAGGCATCGGGGAGAAGCGCCGTAAGCAACTGCTTAGCCACTTCGGGTCGCTAAAGGCGATCAAGGAAGCGACGGTCGAAGATTTCAAAGCAGTCTCTATCGGAGATGCGCTGGCACAGCGAATTCTCGAAGCGTTAAATACCGAAACCTAATAACGAAATAGAGCTCCTTCCGTCATGACGGAAGGGGTTTTTTGTTGGTTTTCCGGACTTTGGTCTAAATCGAACTGGACAAAAGATAGGTTGAAAACCCGCCGCTAAGCGATGGGAACGGTACCTACGGAACGATAAACTGATATCAACGCAGAACTATGGCGAAATCGTTGTCGAGGGTGGATACGCAAGGATGAACAATCAACCGAATTTGGCGTCAAGAATGGGAAGATCGACAAGGGCAAGGGCCTTCAACCCGACAAGAATAAGCGGACTAACGGCTAGGCAAAAGCTTTGGTTGGCTTGGGAAAAAGCGGCGGGGCGGATGATGGAGAGCATGAGCGAATCCGTGCTGGAAGCCGGAATGTGTAAGATATTAGTCAAGAAATACAAAGGGGAAGACATCCTTTGCGCGGACGGAACGCGGATCGTGAAGGGAGACCGGGTCGGAGAATTGCATCTTAACAATCGGATGGTGTTGGAGCTGACCGCGGATGTCGGAGCGAATCGCGCGGCGATACAGACGGCGCGACTGGTAAGAAGCTCGCTTAAGGAAATCAACGAAGCTTTGGAAACGCGAACGGATTTGTCGCGGGTTAAAGCATTGGTCGGAGTTACGTTGCTGCATCGGGGGCTAACCCACGGACTGGGATTCGAGATTAGAAGCTTACCTTCGAAGCGTTTCGAGAGAGTAACGGCATTGTATTTAAAATTGTTGTTAGGGTGCATGCACCCTGATGGCTTGCGAAGAATCGAACAGAACAAGGACAAGCTTACTCCTCAGTTGCTTATCCTTTCGCGGGACGCCTTATCCCATAAGTTCAGCTTTATCAAATCTTCATTATTTTCTCGAGAAGTTCCTAAGGATTGTTCTCTATGATTTGTTCATCAGCCATTAATGAGGAGTGGAATGATGGAATTGGAGAAGAGAGAACGCGCCGGCTCAAACGAGCGGAAAAGTATTGCGTCTTATAAACCGTTGCTAGGTTTGCTCGCTATCCCGGCTTTTAACTTTTTCTACGGACTGCAAAATCATTCAGGAGAACATGTCCAATCGCTAGTAACGGACGTGGACCGGAATACCCCCTTTATTCCTGGATTCGTTGTGCCTTATATGCTCTGGTATCCGTTTCTTATTCTCGTTTTCTTCCTAGTTCTGCGCAAAGACAAAACGAAGTATTATCGTTTGCTGCTCGCCCTCTGCCTCGGACTTTTTTTGTCTAACGTCGTGTATTTGTTCTTTCAAACGACGGTTCCCCGCCCGGCAGTGGATTCTACCGGATTTTTTAACAACCTGGTTTCCATCGTTTATGCGAACGACGAACCGTACAATTGCTTCCCTAGCATTCACGTCATGTCGAGCATGCTCATGATTTACGGGGTGCAGGCGCTGCGGTGGCGGGTGAGAATCCCCCTTGCGCTATTCGCGCTGACCATTATTGTTTCCACGTTGTTCGTTAAACAGCATGTGATCGCCGATCTGTTGGCGGGGATGCTCTTGGCTAAGTTTACTTTCTGGTTAGCGGGGGAATGGTTGCCCGTAATCCTTCGCAGAAGAGCGCTAATTAAGAGCGCAAGGGGGGCTAGCCATGCGGATTATAAGTGAGGAAGCCCGACTGTTTCTTCGAAAGTTCCTAAGTAATCCTAAGCAGATCGGAAGCGTCATCCCTAGCTCGAAATTTCTAGCGGACAGCATGGTCGCTCCCATTGCTTGGCATTCCGTTCAAGCGGTCGCAGAGCTTGGATCCGGTACAGGAGCCATCACGAAGGCGATATTCCGCAACGCTTTACCGGGGACGAAAGTTTATTTGTTCGAGAAAGATTTGAAAATGAGAAAACGGCTCATGCGGAATTACCCCGATTTCAATTGCGCCGCCAACGCCGTCAATCTATCTCGTATTCTCGATCAAGGTAACGTGCCTAAGCTGGATTGCATTCTGAGCTGCCTCCCGTTCTACAACTTTCCGCAGCCGTTAAGAGACACGCTTATGTCCCAAATTATAGCATCGCTGAAGCCCGGGGGCTTGTTCGTCGCCTTCCAATATTCCATGCAAATGAAAAAGCAAATGTCCGATTGGTTTCGGATCGAGCGAATCAAGTTTGTCCCGTTGAATTTCCCTCCCGCTTTCGTCTACGTGTGCAGGAAAGAGGTGGAAGAGAGGGCCGTACGTCACGCGGCTAGCCTACGTATTCAGGCGGATGGCATTAGGATGCTGTCTAGAACAAATGAAAGTCTAGAGTTAAGATAGGAGAAGGAAGTCAAACGGTTCAAAGGAGCGCGAGATCGAGAATGATCAAACCTAACGTCTTGATCGTCGATGACGATCCTGAAATCAGGGATGTTATCCATGTTTACTTACGAAACGACGGCTATCGCGTTCTGGAGGCGGAGAATGGTTATCGCGCTTTGGAAATAATTTCCTCCGAGCCTGTGCATTTGATCATTTTGGATGTCATGATGCCGGATTTAGACGGAATCAAAGCTTGCATCAAAATTAGGGAAACGTTCAACATCCCGATTATTATGTTATCGGCCAAACAAGAGGATATCGATAAAATTACGGGGCTTTCTACCGGAGCGGACGATTACGTGTCAAAGCCTTTCAGTCCTTTGGAATTAATGGCGAGGGTTAAAGCTCAGCTTCGTAGGCGGAACCTGAACGCAAATGAAGAGCCCGAAACGGTCATACGCGTTAATGAGCTTAAGATCGACGTCGCACAGCATCAAGTAACGGTAAGGGGCCAAGAGATCGCCTTGACGCCGTTGGAGTTCGCGATTCTCGAACTATTGGCGAGCCATAGAGGGCAAGTATTTCACGCGGATCAAATTTACGAGAAGGTATGGAAGGAACCGAACGGATTTTCGGACAACACGGTCATGGTTCATATCCGTAACATTCGCGACAAAATCGAAGAGAACTCCCGAGAGCCCCGTTACATCAAGACGGTATGGGGGGTAGGTTATAAAATTGAAAAATAACAAGTTCAACTCCCTTCTCTCGACTTTTTCGGGTCGAAGAAGCATTCGTTTTCAGATGATATGGACGTTCCTCGCTAGCATTGTAGTCAGCATGCTGGTGTCCATAGGTATACCTCGAGGCCTCATATTCGAAATCCCGGTGTCGATGATCGCTTTCTTCGGAACCTTCACGATTTCCTTTATCGTTCTAACCCGCAGCACGATTAAATACATGCAAACCTTATCCGCAGGGCTTACCGTCATCTCTGGAGGCAATCTTCATTATAGGATTCCTGTCGTCAGGCAAGACGAGCTTGGCCACATCGCCGAGCATATAAATTTCATGGCGCAGAGGCTGGAGAGCCTGATCGAGAATGAAAGGCAAGTCGAAAGATCGAAGATGGAGCTTATCACGGGGGTTTCGCACGATCTGAGAACTCCGCTGACGAGCATTATCGGTTATTTAGGGTTACTTAAAGAGAAAGCTTACCAAGACGAGGACGAATACGAGCGATTTGTCGGGAATACACACAGCAAAGCGATACAGCTGAAAACGCTCATCGATGAACTGTTCGAATATACAAGACTAACCCAAAGCGAAGTTATGCTGGATCTGGAGATGATCGATCTCAGGGAGCTCCTTAGCCAAATGCTTGTGGAAATTCAACCGCTTGCTCACGATAACGGAATTTCTATCGAATCTTTGCTGCACGAGCATCCTTTATTCATCCGGGTGGATCCCGAACGAATAAAGAGGGCCGTGGATAATTTATTGATCAATGCTCTTAAATTTTCCGTCAAACCCGGCGTTATCCGCGTCGTTCTGAGTGATCGGGATCGTTACGTTGCCCTATTCATTCAAAATGAAGGCGAAGCGATTACGAAGGAGCAGGAACAAAAGTTGTTCGAACGCTTCTATAAAATAGACGAATCAAGAACGAGCATGAACCCGCAGGACGGGGCCGGCTTGGGGTTGTCGATTACTCGCAGCATCGTGGAACGGCATGGCGGGAAAGTTTATTTAGAGCATTCCGAAGGCCGCTTTAACTTCGGGGTCGAATTGCCCTATGCAGCGCCCAGATGACGATCCCTACGAGTCCTGGCATGATGAGGCTGAACACGCCGCCGGCAAAATCCCAAGGGAGGCCGTCGAACATCATTTGCATTCCCATCAAGATGGCATCCAAAGTGACGTGAGCGAAAATGACGGTCATAATCCCGAAACGCAGCATGAACCATCCGAATAGGAAGGACATAAGCACGAGTTCGATGATCCGGGTATACACCGGAAAAATAGCATATCCGACATGACCGAGCGCCCAGATCAAGCCTGGAGGGATAATCGCAACCGTCGTTAGCCAGAACAACGTTTTGCGGGAAGGCTCACGACCTAGTATTTTGCGCGCAAGGCCTACGAACCATTTGCGGATGACGCCGATGCCGAACAACCGGCTTTGCAACTCCTCCGAAATGCCGGCGCACCATGCCAGTAAAGGGAGTAGCAGGGGGATACTCATGTTATACATCGACTGCGAAGCGTCCGAGGCAGCGAACGATCCCAACGTTTTCTCTAGAATAAGTAAGATGATGGACTGGGACCCGAGCAGGATAAAGGCGAGAAAATAGCCTTCACGCATGCTTCGGAGCACGGCATCTCCGTAACCGGCCTCTTTCCATCGCGGCCATAAATTTCGTCCCATCGATTTCCATAATCCATCTCCTCCGACCGCGGAGAAGTAAGTCAGAAGCGCCATCGCCCCATAAGTAACGAGGCTGATGATAATATTTACGTTATCTCCGACACCCATGTCCGTATCCCAAGTTCCAGCTCGCAAGCCCGGGATCATGTTATACGTTAAGCCCGCATAGAGAACGAAGAACACGACCGACAGGAATATTCCACGCCGATATGAGCTGTATCCGCCATGGGTTCCGGTATAGACGATAGCCAGAATGAATAGGACGAGCTGAGGTAACAGAAATCCCAATAAAGAAAGCTTGGCCGACCAGTCTTCCTGATCCTTGATATAATGGACGAAATCAACGGGCAAATTGACTCCGTACGTTACGGCTCCGTCCTTCCATTCCGGGAATGAGGAATGGAGTGCGTTGAAACTTTCGGGCACACGGACTTTAAGCCACAGATTCGCTTCTCCGATGGAGCTTTGCTTCGAGACAAAGGCGATAACGCCGTTCTTGGACGAGCCTTCATCCAGCGTCCAATCGCCAGGTTTAGCTCCCCAAAATTCCGCATATTGCAGCGCTTTAGCCGCTTGCTGATCTACTTTTACTTCTCCGCTCGATGAAGCTTTGGATTTAACGGGTTGATCGGCAACGTGTCTCCAAGCAACCAAATCTCCCTTTTCCATGTTTAGGAAGAGCATTAAATCGCCCGATCCGCCGCGCAAGATTAGCTCGATGGCATAAGTATCCGTCGGGTTGGAAACGGACCATTGCTTCTGGTAAGTATCATAAAGATTATATTTGGACAAATATCCGGACGTATGAGTGTCCGTCAGATGCGTAACCTTCGTTTTCTCCACTTGGGAAGGCTGAACTCCGAATTTGGCCGTTGCCCACTCCAACGCTTTGCTCTCGGCTTGGGAGCGGGTCATTACGTCCTGCACGTCGGTTGCAAACAATTGTCCGGATATGGGGAATACTTGAATGAGCAGAAAAAACAGCAATCCGATCGTGGACGCCCATATCCAACGCTTGTCTAATGTATTTGGAACCAATTTATTCAATATGTATCTCTCCCTTAAGCGATAAAAGTCCAAGTAAACGCATACAGCGGTTCTAATCGAATAAACGCCTTATTTTTCATCAAGTATCTCTTATTTTCAAAGAAAATGAAAGCAAAGCGAGCGATAAACACTGTCCGAGGGCATAAGCGTGAGGAAGCCATCGGTATAATCGTTCAAATGAGTCGGTTTGACCCCATTTTGGTGTTGTCCCCCTCTGTAGGAAAGAATATAATTCGATGGTACGTCTAAAAATCAATTGAATATCTAGCCGAATTTCAAAATGGGGGCAACCTCATTATGAAAACGGGGGAACCAACCAATCGACGGGTACAAGTTCAATTGTATTCGAAGATTCCGGGGTGAATTCCAACCTTGCTCACGGCAAGATGGATAGGGCGGCCTGTTCGAGCCCGAACCCGACAGCTAACCTCGTAGGCTACGTAACGAACAGGACTACTGTGCTTGAAATTAAGCGCTGGGGTTCCAGTGCTTTTTTTTGTTGTGCAAATATCAAGGAATGCCCAATTACCTACTAAAAACACCTTTGAATTCCTTGAATATCCGTATGAGGTGACTTACTTGATTAAAAAAGCAATACGATGGTTTAACGCATCGCCGCCAAGAATTTTGTTGCTCGGTTTCTCTTTCATCATCTTCATAGGAGCGCTGCTACTGACGCTTCCCATCGCAACCGTAAGTAGGGAGCCAATGTCATTTATCGATGCGCTCTTTACCGCAACCTCGGCTACTTGCGTAACCGGCTTGGTTTTATTCGATACCGGCAGTTATTTTTCCACATTCGGGCACTGGGTAATCCTGCTTCTCATACAAATCGGCGGAATCGGCTTTATGACGATGGCCACTCTATTCGCGCTTATTCTGAGAAGAAGAATTTCTCTTAAAGAACGGCTTATTCTCCAGGAATCCCTCAATCAAGGCAGCATTGAAGGGCTCGTCAGGCTAGTAAGGAAAGTTATTTTCTACGCGCTTGCCCTAGAGAGCGTCGGAGCGATATTGTTCACAATGCGTTTTGCTCTAGATATGCCTATCGGGCGAGCGATTTATCACGGCGTGTTTCACTCGATTTCTATATTTAACAACGCTGGTTTCGATCTGTCGGGGGACTTTAGAAGCTTTTCCAAGTATTCCTCGGATTTGTACATTAACCTCGTTTCCATGATGCTGATCATACTGGGCGGATTCGGCTTTATCGTGCTTGCGGATTTGTTCGGAGTTCGGAAAAAGATGAATTTCTCGCTACATACGAAGGTCGTTCTAAGCGTTTCGGCTGCTTTGATCTTCTTTGGAGCCGTCATTATTTTCATTTTCGAATTTACGAACGGACGGTCGATCGGAGATGAAGGTTTCGGGCAGAAGGTGCTGATGTCTTTCTTCCAATCGGTGACGACCCGTTCCGGGGGAGTGGCGACCGTGGATGTCTCGGAGCTGCGCCAAGCGACGCAGTTCTTCATCATCATCCTCATGTTCATTGGCGCATCGCCAGGATCTACGGGCGGCGGGATCAAGACGACTACCTTCGCCGTGCTCGTAGGCGCGGTTCTAGCGATGATTCGCGGGAAAGAGGATGTCGTGCTGTTCCGTTTGCGGTTGGCGCAAGAGCGGGTGTACAAGGCCGTAACGGTAACTCTGTTCTGTATCGGTATCGTGATGCTTGGGACAATGATACTCGCCACGACGGAGAACGCGGCTTTTCTGAAAATATTGTTCGAAGCGACATCGGCGTTCGGTACGGTCGGATTGTCCATGGGGCTTACCGCCAACCTTACAGTTGCAGGCAAGCTAACGATTATTTTTCTCATGTTCATCGGACGGTTAGGTCCCTTGACGCTGACTTACGCGCTCGGGCCTAAACCAGGGAGAGTGCTCTATCGTCATGCGGAAGGTAAAATTATTATCGGATGACGGAGTGGATGCCTATGTTTCGTAAAGTATTCAAATCCATTGTAGCTTCACCGCCTAGAATTCTAGTGCTAGGCTTCGCTACGATCGTACTTGTGGGAGCGGGCTTGCTCATGCTGCCCTTTGCCCATTCGCAAGATGCAACTCCGCGATTCATCGATACTTTGTTTACGGCAACGTCAGCGACCTGCGTTACGGGGCTAGTCGTCGTTGACACCGGAACCTATTGGACAACGGCGGGCCAATTGATCATTCTGTCGATGATCCAGATCGGCGGACTTGGCTTTATGACGATGGCTACTTTATTCGCGATCATGCTGAAGCGTCGGATTTCCTTGAAGGAGCGCCTAGTCCTGCAGGAAGCGTTCAACCAGACGAGCATCGAGGGGATTATTCGTTTAGTGCGTAAAGTGGTGATCTACGCGTTAACGATCGAACTAGCCGGAGCGATCCTGTTCACGATTCGATTCCTATTCGATATGCCCGTCGGTGAGGCGATATACAAAGGCGTATTCCACGCCGTATCGTTTTTCAACAACGCTGGATTCGATATTATGGGGGACTATCGGAGCTTGGTCGATTATGTAGGCGATCCCTTGGTCAACATCGTTACGATGCTGCTCATTATTCTGGGTGGTCTCGGTTTCGTCGTATTGTCCGACTTGGTAGAAATTCGCAACCCTAAACGCAAATTATCGCTTCATTCCAAAGTCGTGCTCAGCATGTCCGGAATCTTGATATTAGTGGGAGCGGGAGTGATCCTCCTATTCGAATATACGAATGCAAGAACGATGGGTTCGCTCGGATTCGGGGAGAAGCTGCTTGCCGCCTTCATGCAATCCGTGTCTCCTAGGACGGCTGGAGTTAATACAGTCGATGTCGGAGCGCTTCGGCAGGCCTCTCAGTTCTTCATCGTCATTCTAATGTTTATCGGAGCTTCCCCCGGTTCAACGGGCGGAGGGATTAAGACAACGACATTCACCGCGCTTGTCGGGGCGGTTGTCGCCATGGTCAGAGGCAAAGAGGATGTGGTACTGTTTCGTATGCGATTGGCGCAGGAGCGGGTATATAAAGCCTTAACCGTCACCTTGTTCGCATTCAGTCTCGTCATTCTCGCCACGATGATCCTGTCCACGACGGAAGACCATCATTTCCTAATGATCTTGTTTGAAGTGACCTCGGCGTTCGGAACGGTAGGTTTAACGATGGGGTTGACTGCTCAATTAACTATAGCGGGTAAAATCATCATTATTCTGATGATGTTCATGGGGCGGTTAGGGCCGCTGACGCTGACTTACGCGCTTGGACCGAAACAAGGCCGTGCTTTGTACCGGAACGCGGAAGGCAAAATAATTATCGGGTAGAGGCGGATATATGTCATGAAGATGAATCAATTTGTCATTATTGGGTTGGGCCGGTTCGGATCGAGCTTGGGCAAAGAACTTATTAATCTAGGATATGAAGTGCTAGGTATCGATCGGGACGAGGAGAAAGTGCAGGAACTCTCCAACGTTCTCACGCACGCGGTCGTAGCGGATGCGACAGAGGAAGAGGTATTGCGTTCCATTGGCGCGCGAAACTTCGATTGCGGCGTAGTGGCGATCGGGGACGACATTCAAGCGAGTATTCTCGCTACAATCTTGCTTAAAGATCTTGGCGTGAAAAAAGTCGTGGCTAAGGCGGTATCCGACTTGCACGGTCGCGTGCTGGAACGCGTGGGCGTAGACAGAATCATCTATCCCGAGAGGGATATGGGGGTTCGGGTGGCGCATCAACTCGTATCGCCTAACTTACTGGACTATATTGAATTGTCTAAACAATATACAATCGCGGAGCTTGCCGTTCCGGAATGCTTGGCGGGCAAATCGCTGGACGATGTTAACCCTAGAGGTAGATTCGGCTGCAGTATCGTGGCGATCAACAAACCTAAAGGAATTATTATCGCCCCGGTGGCAAAGGACGTATTATCGGCGGACGACGTGATGGTCGTCATCGGCACGAACGATCAAATCGAACAGTTCCAGGAATCGATCGGGCATTAGTCCTCTTGTTGAATGAAAACCATCCCATTCGTTCAGGATATAGATAGATGAGCGATATGGGGAGGATGGGCAAGATGACGATATCGCGTTTCAGATTAGCGGTGATGGCGCTGCTTAGCGCCGTCACCCTTTTGTCTTTGTGGGGGAGCTGTTTGGCGGTGCCTGCCGCATATGCTAAGCCTTCCGGCGTCAAGTGGTCGGACCTTCAACGCAAGTATGAAGGCGTTTTTGTGCTGTCCGCCTCGCGCGATTCCCGAAAGGTCGCACTGACGTTTGACGATGTGCCGGATCCCCGGTTTACGCCGCAGGTTCTTAAAGTGCTGAAAGAAAAAAAGGTGAAAGCGACTTTTTTCGTGGTCGGTACCCGGAGCTCCAAACATCCCGATCTGGTTAAACAAATCCATCGTGAAGGACATAACTTGGGTAACCATACTTACAATCATCCTGACTTGTCCAAGCTGCCTTTATCCAAAGTTAAAGAGCAGATCAACCGAGCGGAGAGGGTGATCGAAGGGATTGTCGGCTTTAAGCCTAGGCTCGTAAGGCCTCCATACGGCGAGATTCTGCCCGCTCATTTGGAATGGGCGAAGAAGAGAGGGTACACGGTCGTGAACTGGGACGTAGACTCGTCGGATTGGCGACAGCTTAGCTCGGACCAAGTGTTTCGCAACGTCACCCGGTCGGTTCGGCCGGGCTCCGTTGTTCTGATGCACGCCGGAGGAGGAGAAGGCCAAAGCTTGATGGGGACGGTCAAGGCGCTTCCGAGGATTATTGATTGGCTTCGCGCTCATCATTACGAGCCGGTCACTCTGACGGACTTGCTGGAAATTCCGGAGGAGAGGAAAGCTCAATAAGCTCAATAAGGAAAAGACGATTCACCGGATGAAGGGTTCATCCGTGAATCGTCTCTGAGGCGAAACCATATGAGGGGTCTATTTCAAAATATAGACTTTAACGTTCTGATAACCGAATCCGGATACGAAATCGCGGGATCCCGGCACGAAAATGTCGATGCGATTGCCTTTGATGGCGCCGCCTTTATCCGTAGCGGTCGCGACAAGTCCTCCGGTTGGCAAACCGGAAAAGTCGTATCCGGTAATGTACACCTTCGTTCCGAATGGAATGATGGTTGGATCGACGGCGATCGTTCCGAGCTTAAGCGGATTTCCGAAGTAGTCAACGGGTCCCCACTTTCCGTTCTCCTCCGCCGAAGCGGAATAAGCCGTGGCTTTAATGCTCATAACTTTGGAGTAGGCTAACGATTGGCCTGCTATCGTCGTGATTGCCTGCACAGGCTCGGCTGGTTCATCAGCCATAACCGACTGCGCTTTCGAAGCGCTGCTAGGGATAACTAGCTTGAGACCGTCATAAATGTTCAACGGGTCAATATTAGGATTGGCATCCATCAGTTGTTGAAGCGGAATGTTCAATTGGTTCGAGAGCTTCCAGAACGTGTCTGTATCCTTAGCCGTGTAAACAGTTCCCGCGTGAGCGGTTAATCCGGGCAGTGCCAACGCAGCTCCTAATACGAGCGCTGCTGATCGCGTGCCTAACTTTGTCAAACTTTTCTTCATTGCGGTGATCCTCCTAGAATTGGCCGGCGAGGTTAGCTGTCGGATTCGGGCTGGGAGATCAGCCCTACGCTATGATGCGATTCACCCCTAGTACGACACGGATTACCGATATGTACTCAGAATCATTTCCCCCGCACCTACAGGTTTTGGCCGGATTTAGTAGCGATTCGCATGATGAATCGCAATGATACAAACGTTCCCCAATCAAGCCCGGGATAACCGTTCGATTGCTTGTAAAACGTTACCACACCACCCTGGGCATGAACACCGGAAAGTATAGGAAAAGCGGGTCAAACCCGCGCCGTTCCTACTCTTTTTGCTGGCTTGCGCGGCGGGTGAAATAGGCTGTCGTCTCCTCGATCAGGTAGCGGGTGGAGGGAGCTAGCCATGCTGGATCGCCGTGAATGAGAGACGTAGTCCGCTTCGTTTCCTCGAGCTCGCGAATCCTCGCCAAGTATAGATCGTTATCCTCCAATACTTGGTCACGCAAATAAGATTTTGGCAATAAAGTGCCGGCTCTACAAGCGGATAAAAGGCGGATAATCGCTTCGAACGAATCGATTTCCATCCGGACGTCCGGCTTCAGGTTATAGGTACGGAATATTTCATCGGTCAAGGTTCTGTACCACGTGCCGGGAGCGAACAGGATCATAGGCAAGCCATGCAGATCCGCCATCTCTAAATGAGTTCTTTCTAATATAATGTGCGTTCTCGGGAGGACGAGGATGAGATGATCGTCAAATAAGGGTAAACTGGTAATGGCGGCATCATCGATGACGGACGAAGCGACGATTCCGAAATCAACTTTGCGTTCCTTGACGAGCGTAGCGATCTCGTGGGATTTGCCGGTAACGGCTTTAATCTCCAGATTAGGGTGTTTCTCGGTCATTGCCGTGATGAGATCGGGCAGCGTCGTCTGCAGCGTCGTTAAGCTGGCCCCGATCGTGGCCACATGGGCTTCCGAGGATTTGAACGCGTTCAGCTTCTGCAAATAGCTGCCGTGAAAACGACGAAGCTCAAGCGCGAATTCGTAAGTTACTTGTCCGGCAGCCGTCAGCTCGAGCCGCTTGCCGATTCTGCGAAACAGATCGACCTCAAGCTCCGCTTCAAGGCGGGCCAAGCGCCGCGAAAGCGCGGGTTGCGATAGGTTGAGCCTCTCGGCTGCTTTGTTCAGGCTTGTCTGTTCTACGATCGTCGCGAATAAACGCATATCTTCAAGCATAGAGGTTCACCTTCCTTATGCAGTTTGGTTATAAGTTTTAATATTAAATAAGCAGTTCCATTATAAGCGAAAATAGAGTAACCTTAATAGCGGTGACAAAATGGTGACGTGTGGAAAATATCGTCATCTGAAGTCAAAGCACGGATGCGAAAGGAGATCAAACACAGACATGGCGAAGGGTAATTCTTATTTACCGAGAAAGCTTCATTCGTTGCTTGGGGTAATTCCGCTCGGATTGTTTATCATCGAGCACGCTCTGACGAACTATTCCGCTTACGAAGGCGGACGGGAGGGCTTTTCGGATAGTATCGATTTTCTGAACAGCGTACCATTGGTATTCTGGTTAGAATTGTTCGTCATCTGGCTCCCTATTTTATTCCATGGGGTGTACGGGCTATACATTGCCTATCAATCGAACATCAATACGGGAAGATTCAGCTACGGCCGTAACTGGGCATTCGCTTTGCAACGGATCACGGGGGTTATTACTTTCATATTCGTCGCATGGCATTTTTACGAAACGCGTTTCCAGATTACGCTTGGCAATGTGTCGCATGAAGAATTAGGGCAACACATGAACGGTATCGTTAGCGATCCGCTTGTACTTACAGCTTATATCATTGGAGTCATCGCAGCGACCTTCCATTTCTCGAATGGATTATGGGCGTTCTTCGTTAGCTGGGGAATTACTGTAGGTCCGCGCGCGCAAAAGGTTTCCTCTAATATTTGCATGGTCATCTTCGTAATCTTGTCGGCTCTGTTCTTGTTGTCCTTGTTCGCATTCCGCGGCGATGAGTTCGCTACGGCTGCTGCAGCGGCGCTTAGTTCAGTGTCCATAGGTTAGAGGGAGGAGAAACATACAATGGCTACTCAAAAAGTAATTGTCGTCGGTGGCGGGCTTGCCGGCTTGATGGCGACGATTAAAGCGGCGGAAGCGGGAGTTCGGGTTGATCTGTTCTCGCTGGTTCCGGTTAAAAGATCTCACTCCGTGTGCGCGCAAGGCGGTATTAACGGAGCTGTAAATACAAAAGGCGAAGGTGACTCCCCGTGGGAGCACTTCGATGATACGGTATACGGAGGCGACTTCCTCGCAAACCAACCTCCGGTTAAGGCGATGTGTGAAGCGGCTCCAGGCATTATCCATCTGATGGACCGGATGGGAGTTATGTTCAGCCGTACTCCGGAAGGTTTGCTCGATTTCCGCCGTTTCGGGGGAACGCAGTATCACCGTACGGCATTCGCCGGCGCGACGACGGGACAACAGCTGTTGTACGCGTTAGACGAGCAAGTACGGCGCTGGGAAGTTGCGGGTCTGGTGCAGAAATTCGAGCACTGGGAATTTACGTCCGTCGTTCTCGACGATGACGGCGTTTGCCGCGGGATTGCCGCGCAGGATTTGCGCACGATGGAATCGGTCACGTTCCGCGGGGATGCGGTCATCCTGGCGACGGGCGGTCCGGGTATTATTTTCGGCAAAACGACGAACTCGGTCATTAATACGGGAACCGCGGCGAGCGCGGTTTACCAGCAAGGCGTTCACTACGCGAACGGCGAATTCATCCAAATTCACCCGACGGCTATTCCCGGAGACGACAAAAACCGTCTGATGAGCGAATCGGCAAGGGGAGAAGGCGGCCGGATCTGGACTTACAAGGACGGTAAGCCTTGGTATTTCCTTGAGGAAAAATACCCAGCATACGGTAACCTTGTGCCAAGGGATATCGCGACGCGCGAAATCTTCGACGTGTGTGTGAACCAGAACCTGGGTATCGATGGCGAAAACAAAGTCTATCTCGATCTATCGCACAAAGATCCGAAAGAGCTTGACGTTAAGCTCGGCGGAATCATCGAGATTTACGAGAAGTTCACGGGTGACGATCCGCGCAAAATCCCAATGCAAATTTTCCCGGCCGTTCACTATTCGATGGGCGGATTGTGGGTCGATTACAATCAAATGACGAACATTCCGGGGCTGTTTGCCTGCGGAGAATGCGACTATCAATATCACGGAGCGAACCGTCTTGGCGCTAACTCTTTGTTGTCGGCGATATTCGGCGGTATGGTTACCGGTCCGAAAGCGATCGAATATATCCGCGGCTTGAAGAAGTCGGCCGAGGACGTATCGGAGAGCGTGTTCGAGAACGAGCGCAAAAAACAAGCGAACAAATTCGAGTCGATCCTGAAAATGAACGGCACGGAAAACGCTTATGTGTTGAGCAAAGAGCTTGGCGAGTGGATGACGAACAACATGACCGTCGTTCGTTACAACAAAAAGCTAGAAGATACGGTCGGCAAAATCAAAGAGCTTAAACAGCGTTACAAAAATATCAACATTAACGATACGGCGCAATGGAACAACTCGGGTGCAGCGTTTACCCGTCAGTTGTGGAACATGTTGGAGTTGGCCGAAGCGATGACGGTGGGAGCTCTTCAACGAAACGAAAGCCGCGGCGCCCACTACAAACCGGAATTCCCGGATCGTGACGACGAGAACTTCCTGAAGACGTCTAAAGCGACATGGACAGCCGAAGGTCCACAAATCTCGTACGAAGACGTAGACGTATCCTTGATCAAGCCGCGGAAACGCGACTATTCCACCAACAAGAAGGAGGGCTAATCCATGGCTCAAGCTACTACAACAGCAGCACCAGCAACTGCAGCGGGGCGTAAAGTGAAATTCATTATTACGCGCCGGGAGCGTCCGGATGCCTCCCCATTCACGGAGGAATTCGAGGTTCCGTACCGTCCGAACATGAACGTTATCAGCGCGCTGATGGAAATTCAGCGGAATCCTGTTAAAGCGAACGGCGAGAAAACAGCGCCGGTTTGCTGGGAATCCAACTGTCTGGAAGAAGTGTGCGGAGCTTGCTCGATGGTTATCAACGGTAAACCCCGTCAAGCGTGCAGCGCGCTCATCGACAAGCTGGAACAGCCGATTCGGCTTGAGCCGATGGCGACGTTCCCCGTCGTACGGGATTTGGTCATCAACCGCGAGCGGATGTTCAACGCGCTCAAGAAGGTTAAAGCATGGATTCCGATCGACGGAACGTACGATCTCGGACCTGGTCCCCGGATGGCGGAGTCGAAACGCCAATGGGCTTACGAATTGTCCAAGTGCATGACTTGCGGCGTTTGCCTCGAAGCTTGTCCGAACGTTAACGATCGGAACAGCTTTATCGGTCCGGCTTCGATCTCGCAAGTGCGTTTGTTCAACGCTCATCCAACGGGCGAGATGAACAAGCACGAGCGTCTGGAAGCGCTGATGGAAGAGGGCGGCATCGAAGGCTGCGGCAACTCGCAAAACTGTGTGCGCTCCTGCCCGAAAGGCATCCCGCTCACGACTTCTATCGCAGCGATGAACAAAGACACAACCAAACAATTGTTCAAGCAGTGGCTTGGCATGTAACTTTACGTTTGCTCAAACCGTCGTCCCATTTGGGATGGCGGTTTTTTATTTTTGTCCTCACCCACTCCGCTCCACTCCAACGTAACGAGGGCCAAGCCACTTTGCTCGCTTCCAGCAAACCCAGCAAACCCAGCAAACCCAGCAAACCCAGCAAAC
>NZ_JAKRWM010000022.1 GCF_022352055.1 Cohnella mopanensis
TGCGGTCTGCGGTCTGCGGTCTGCGGTCTGCGGTCTGCGGTCTGCTGTAAGGTGAACAGGGTGCGCTGAGGTATCCGAAAATCAAAAAGAGCCCTACAGCACAAGGCCGTGGACTCTTTCAAGTCGTCTTATTGAAGTTACATGGCGGGGAGAGAGGGATTCGAACCCTCGCACGCATGACACGTCTACTCCCTTAGCAGAGGAGCCCCTTATAGCCACTTGGGTATCTCCCCATGGCTCCCCGAACAGGACTCGAACCTGTGACAACTCGATTAACAGTCGAGTGCTCTACCAACTGAGCTATCAGGGAAAGTTTCAAAAGCGACAAGTAATAATTTATCATGGTTCGAAAATGAAGTCAAGCATTTGAACAATGTTTTTTTAATCTTTTTCAAAACTAATTTTCCGCGCAAAAAATCAAGAAATAAATGGCAGGAATTCATTGACAGCATCATCCTTTAAATGTTATTTATTGATTAATAAATCAAATTCAATAACAATTTCGATTAAAGGAGTCGATGCCGACGTGAGCCCCAAAGAGGAAGTCGTAGCAAGCCGGAAAGAACAGATCATTAACAGCGCAGCAGCCTTGTTCGCCTCTCAGGGTTACTACAAAACAACGACCGCCCATGTAGCGGAAGACGTTGGAGTTACCCAGCCTTATGTATTCCATTTCTTCAAATCCAAAGAACAGCTGTATCTTGCCGTATTAGAAAGAGCGTATGTAAGAATGATGAACGCCTTCTTCACGGTAGAAGCCCCTCCCGAGGAGCTAAGCATGCAAATGGGCAAAGCGTTTAACGGATTGCTGGAAACTCACAGGAACGAAATGCTGCTGCTTATGCAGAGCTTCACGACGCCCGAGCCGGCCATTCGCGAATTCGCCAAAGAAAAGTATTCTTTGATCTATGACCGTCTACTGGAAAGGTTTCAGAAAGCCGAAATCCCTAATCCGCAATGGGCGGCGAGCACGTTTATCTCATGCGGCCTGATCGTCACGTTGTCGGAAGTGCTGGAAATGCCGAAGTTATCGCCTTGGTCATCCGACCTCGTTTAATCGAGGTTTTCCGCAGCTTGTATTTATTTATCAATAAATCAAGATAATCAAAGCGGTAAGAATTTAATGCTACTAATCATTTATTTATTAATAAATAAAATATAAAAGGAGAGATTAACCATGTTTACACCCGCACGCGTACGTTTATTGTTCGTCACCTGCATCGCTTTGTTCATGGCCATGCTCGATAATCTGGTGCTCGGAGTAGCCCTCCCTTCTATTCAAAAGGATCTTGGCGCTACCTTGTCCGACCTGGAATGGTTTATGAACGCTTACACCCTTGCTTTCGCCGTCCTGCTCATTCCATTCAGCGTATTGGGCGACTCGATCGGAAGGAAGAAGGTGTTCTTAAGCGGGGTCGTCATTTTTACGCTTGGTTCGTTATTGTCCGGACTTAGCGACAGCTCCATGGAATTGATACTCTCAAGAGCGTTGCAGGGAGTAGGAGGCGCCGCTATCGTACCGCTCAGCTTGACGTTAGTGAACTCCGCCTTTCCGCCTGAGAAAAGAGCCGCAGCCATCGGCTTATGGTCGGGAATATCGGGTCTTGGCCTCAGCGTCGGTCCGCTCGTAGGGGGATTGATCATGGAAGGCGCGCCCTGGCAGGTTATATTCTACGTGAACGTACCTGTAGGTGTTATAGCGTTCGTTCTCGGGTTAAAATGGCTCGGAGAGTCGCGCGGAGTTCGCAAGCCGCTCGATCCCGTTGGCGTACTCCTGCTTACATCGGGATTGTTCGGCATTATTTTCGGCTTGGAGAGGGGAAATTCGGAAGGTTGGGGTACACCCATCGTATACGGCTCATTAGCTCTTGGCGGCTTGTTGCTCGTCCTGTTCTATTTCTGGGAGAGAACGCGTCAAAATCCGTTCGTGCGCTTCGATCTATTCCGAAGCAGAGCTTATACCTTCTACACGTTCGCTGGCTTCTGGATGAACGCCGGAGTATTCGGGGCTATATTCCTGCTCACCTTGTTCCTGCAGCAAGCACAAGGAAATACGCCGCTTGGGGCTGGAGTTAAAGAGATGGCCTGGACGACGATGACGATGATCGCCGCACCGTTAGCAGGTCTAGCCATCAGCCGGTTCGGGAATCGGACCGTTCTGCTCTTCGGACTGTTATTCCAAGCCGCCGCGCTTGCCTGGTTCGCGTTGATTATTCAATCGCAAGGCTTCGACTTCCCGTTCGTCTACATCTTAGGTCCAATGATGTTGGCGGGAACCGGCATGGGACTCAGCTTCACTCCGCTCTCTCACGGTCTGATCTCCTCGGTTCCGGAAGACGCGTCCGGGGAAGCAAGCGGAATGGGCAATGCTACTCGCGAACTAGGCGGAGTATTCGGCATCGCGATCAGCGGATTGATCTTTCAGTCGGGCGAGGCAATCCGGTCTCCTCAAGATTTTGCCGATCATATCGTTCCTAGCCTTAGCGTCGGCGCCCTCATGATGGCTATTGCTTTCCTTGGGATCGCTTTGTTCGTAAAAACCAAAGCTCGCGCAGCCTCTCCGGAAGAGCTTTCTCCGCAAAAACCATCCAAGCCGGCAGACTCCACGATTTAAATCGGCTTTTGCCCGGTCGAAATTAGGTGCCAACCGTCGGCTCAGTTTGCTGCTGTACCTGTAGTAGCTTGAGCCGGCCGCGGCAACGTCCGCACGCATACTTACGAGGGTCCGTACGCCGTTTGCGAGGATAATTCATTCCGCATGCCTGACACACGAGCAAGTACTTCACGGGAAGCCTCCTGGACGCTCCAGGCAGCGGACGGCAGTGACGCGTTGCGCCGACCTCGGCCAGCAACTGCTTGAAATCCGCATCCCGGTGCTGGAATCCTTTGCGTTGAAGATGCAAATGATAATGGCAAAGCTCGTGCTTAATAATGGCTTCCGTCTCTTCTTCGCCGTGAACGGCCAGTTGGTGCGGGCTAATCTCGATATTATGGCTCTTCGTGAAATAACGGCCGCCCGTTGCCCTTAGCCGCGAATTGAAAGAAGCGCGATGCAGGAACGGCCTGCCGAAAAAGGTCAGAGACACCCGCTCTATCCATTGTTGTAGCTCCTGATCGTTCATTTTCCATCCTCCCTGCTTGACCTACTTGAATTGTAGACTCGGATTGGGCTACACTGTCAAGTAGAAATGGTTGAGGGGAGTCCGTATCATATGCCTGAAATGTCATACGTTCTATTGCAGCAAGAAGATGGAGAGCTCCAGTTCGTGGAGATGCCCGCTTCCCATGCTTACCAATTAAGCGCCTTGAATTTACGTCTTCATAAAGAATTGTCCAAATTAACCGCGGACAACGTCCCGCAGCTCCCTAAAGCGATAGCGGAATTCCGCGCATTGGATTTGCTGGATGAGAACCAATCGCCGATCGGCGGCCTAACTTACATTAATGAACTGGAACAAACCTTCTCCTCGATTCGGGAAGGCTCCTATCCGCTAATCTCGTTATTAACGGAAATTCGGGCTCTGCAAGCGCAGCTTGAGCAATGGTATGAAGATGAGGATATGCTGTAAACATCTATCCGCCTAGGACCTGCACGGTCATCCGCCTAACCCCATATGCTATTCATACAGCATGTGATAGGGGAGGAGGACGACTTCGATGCCTCAATGGCTTTGCAACCAGCTCATGTCGGCATTCCAGAAAAAAGACCGTAGGCAAATTCGTCTGCTAAACGATTGCTGGTTTTATTACCGAGCCAAACCCGATAAATCCAAGGAAACCAAAGATACAATAGGGTTCAACCCGTGAACGATCAAAAAAAGAGCTTCTCACCCGCCAATGCTGGCAGGATCGAAGCTCTTTTTTGCTGTTTACAGGGTGAAATCATTCCATCTAACAACTTCGTCAACCGTTAACCGAACGGACGGATGTCCTTCTTTCGCGGCTTTGCCGATCGCGATCAGCATGATCGGAATATACCGCTCGCCGATTCCGAACGCCTCTAAGAACTTCTCCGCGTCGTAACCGCCCATAGGCACCGTGTCGTAGCCTCTCGCTTTGGCCGACAGCATCAGTTGCATGGACACTAGACCGCCGTCCGTATAAATAATTTTACGTGCGACATCCGGAGGTAAGGAAGAGTACATTTGCGTCGTTCTGGAAATAAAAGCATCTTTTGTCGCTTCAGGCATATAACCCGCTTCATGCGCACGATTATAGATCGTCTCGACAAGCTTGTAGCTTTCTAAGTCGCCAAGCACCGCAATGACCGCTGAAGCTTCTGCAACCTGCTGTTGATTGTACGCGATCGGAAGCAGCTTATCCTTCAACTCTTGGGAATCGATAACCAGAAACCGCCAAGGCTGAACGTTAGACGAGGAGGGCGCGCGTAAAGCTTCCGTAAGCAATTCCGTCATGTCTTCCTTGGAAATCTTAAACGTAGGATCGTAATTCCTTACGGAGCGGCGTCCATTGACGACTTCCGAGAATGTTGCATTCGACAAAACTTGTGTTGTTGTCATTGTTCATTCCTCCAATTCAAATGTTAAACTGAGACAAAACTACCACAGTTAATGAAACAAAAAACCTCATGGCCTGAAAGATAAAGATATTCCGTACACTGGCCGCCACTCGCTTTGCTTAGAATTCCCGACTTCAATCTGTGTTATTTCAAACACAGTTAGAACTAAAAAAAACGAATGACTGTGGCAAAGTTCCCTCGGAAATCAAAACCCGGTTAACTGTTGCGTATATTGCACAGTATAAATCGGTCAACTTGAAATGTCAACTGCTCAAATTCCCAATTTCATCTAGCGTAATTCCCTTGCAGTTATGGGCTCGTTCAGCGATGTCACCGATAGAATACCGACTCAGCACCTCTAGAATAGAACGGTCCATTTCCCTGGTCAACTCGCAAAAAATAACATTCATGTCCTTACCGAACGCATGCGATCCCGTCGTCTCCTTGATCCCGAGGGAGAGCAGATCGCTCACTTGCAATACGGAATAGACTTCCGCTAACGACACGGAATACGGGTCTTTACTTAACCGGTACCCGCCATCCCGACCTTCGCGGGTTTCCAATATTCCACCCTTGGCGAGATTAGCGAGAATTCGCCGTAACAAAGTCGCTTCAGATTGAAGCTGAACGGCTAACTCAGCGCTTGGACAAGTTTTGATGTTGTCTTTGGATAAAATGACAAGCGCTTGCAGCGCTAATCCAAACCATTTGGGATGATGGGATCCGACACATTTTTCCGGCTTCATTTTATCGCCTCCGATTGCTTGAATTGTATCGAACTATTGCCGCAAGAACAAGAGGTAAATGTAAACGTATCCTCTATAACGAAGCCCGAGGCGGCTAGATGTCCGCTCGGGCCCGGATAGAGTTAAGGTTGGCGCATCGTCAGGCTGACTCTGCCTTTTTTCAAATCGGAACCGAGCACCCAGACCGTTACCGTATCTCCAACCGCTACGACTTCGGTAGGATGTTTGACGAATTTGTTGCTAATCTGGGAAATGTGCACAAGACCGTCGTTCTTAATGCCGATATCGACGAAAGCGCCGAAATCGACCACGTTCCGAACCGTCCCTTTCAGCTCCATTCCCGGCTTCAAATCTTCGATATCCAGAACATCCGTGTGGAAAATCGGAGGCGGCAGTTCATCGCGGGGATCACGGCCCGGACGCTGCAAGCTGTCGATAATGTCACGAAGCGTCGGAATACCGACATCGAGCCTTGCGGAAACTTCTTCAAGCCGGATTTCCTTTAATTTATCTTTAAGCGTTTCAGTACCGATATCCGTTAATTTCACTCCGAGATCCTTGAATAACTTACCGACGACATCATACGATTCCGGATGGATCGGCGTGCGGTCGAGCGGGTTTTTGCCATCGGAGATGCGTAGAAACCCTGCGCACTGCTCGAAGGTTTTGGCGCCGAGCCTCGGAACTTTCTGAATTTGCGAACGTTCGACGAACTTCCCTTTCTCCTCGCGGAGCTTCACGATATTGCGGGCCATCGTTGCATTAATGCCCGACACGTAAGACAGCAACGACGGAGAGGCCGTATTCACGTCCACGCCGACGTGGTTAACCGCGGATTCGACGACTCCCGACAAGCTCTCGTCCAATCTTTTCTGCGTGACGTCATGCTGGTATTGTCCTACGCCGATCGCTTTCGGCTCGATCTTAACGAGCTCAGCGAGCGGATCCTGCAAACGGCGGGCGATGGAAACCGCGCTCCGCTCGGACACGTCCAGCTCGGGGAACTCTTCCGCCGCCAGCTTGGATGCGGAATAGACGCTCGCTCCAGCCTCGTTAACGATAAGATATTGCAGGCTGCGCTCGGGCATAGCATGGATGATGCCGACAACGAACTGCTCCGTCTCCCGCGAGCCCGTTCCGTTGCCGATGACGATCAGTTGAATGCCATATTGGTTAATCAACCGCCGGAATACGACTTCCGCCTCGGCTTTCTTATTGTGCGGAGGAGTCGGGTAGGTGACTGCGACTTCCATCAGTTTGCCCGTATCGTCCACGACCGCCAGCTTACAGCCTGTCCGGAAAGCCGGGTCGACTCCAAGCACGACGCGACCTTTAACAGGAGGTTGCAATAGCAGATTACGCAAGTTTTCCGAGAAGATGCCGATCGCATGCTCCTCCGCCCGCTCGGTCAATTCGCCGCGAAGCTCACGCTCGATAGAAGAGGCAATTAGCCGCTTATATGCATCCTCCGCGGATGCAGCAAGCGTATCCCGCGTAACTGACGGCCCTTTTAACGTCCTGCGGTTAAGTTCCTCGACGATCCGTTCCGTCGGAACGTCGATCGATACGGACAGAATCTCTTCCCGCTCGCCGCGGTTCATCGCCAGAACCCTATGGGGAGGCAACCGCTTCACCGGTTCGGAATATTTGTAATACATCTCATAGACGGATTCCGCTTCCGCATCCTTCGCTTTGCTGAGTAACGTCCCTTGATCCCAAGTGAATTTACGGACCCAACGGCGAATGTCCGCGTCGTCGGCGATTCCTTCAGCCACGATATCCGATGCGCCCTGAATGGCATCCTCGGGAGTTGGCACTCCTTTATCTGCATTCACATATTTCGTTGCCTCGCCCAACAAATCGCCTTGTCTAGGCTGAGAGAGAAGCCACTGCGCTAACGGTTCAAGTCCGCGCTCTTTGGCGACACTCGCGCGGGTTTTCCGCTTTTGCCGGTATGGCCGATAAAGATCCTCGACTTCCTGCAGTTTCGTTGCCTTCTCGATGGCCGCCTGAAGCTCTGCGGTCAGTTTGCCCTGCTCGTCGATCAGGCGAATGACTTCGCCTTTGCGATCCTCAAGCCCCTTCAAGTAAGTGCGACGATCATCGATGGCGCGTAATTGCACTTCATCGAGCTCGCCGGTCATTTCTTTGCGGTATCTCGCGATAAAAGGAATCGTGTTCCCGTCGTCCAGAAGAGACGCCACGGTTCTGACTTGCCCTAAGCCAAGCGATAATTCGCCGGCGATCTGCTTCAACATTCGTTCCTGCGAAGTGTGTATTGCCGTTTCGTTGCCAACGCTCATTAATAAGTGCCTCCCGCTACTATATACATCCTATTATTATGTAGTTGTTTCCAGCCTTAATCAAGCAGCCTTATGACAACAACAGCTATTTCAAAGACCAACGACATTGAGGCAATCGCCGACGCGGGCTCATTAGTGCCGTGTGGCGGCACTAATACACTGGAAACCCTGCTCGCGAGCTCATTAGTGCCGTGTGGCGGCACTCTTACGCCGGAAACCCTGCTCGCGAGCTCATAAGTGCCGTGTTGCGGCTCTATTACGCTGGAAACCGTGGTCGCTTGCTCATTAGTGCCGTGTGGCGGCACTCTTACGCCGGAAACCCTGCTCGCGAGCTCATGAGTGCCGTGTGGCGGCACTATTACGCTGGAAACCCTGCTCGCAAGCTCATTAGTGCCGTGTTGCGGCACTATTACGCTGCAAACCCTGCTCGCGAGCTCATTAGTGCCGTGTGGCGGCACTATTACGCCGGAAACCCTCCTCGCGAGCTCATTAGTGCCGTGTGGCGGCACGATTACGCCGGAAACCCTGCTCGCGAGCTCATTAGTGCCGGGTGGCGGCACTATTACGCTGGAAACCCTGCTCGCGAGCTCATGAGTGCCGTGTGGCGGCACTATTACGCCGGAAACCCTCCTCGCGAGCTCATTAGTGCCGTGTGGCGGCACGATTACGCCGGAAACCCTGCTCGCGAGCTCATTAGTGCCGGGTGGCGGCACTATTACGCTGGAAACCCTGCTCGCGAGCTCATTAGTGCCGTGTGGCGGCACTATTACGCTGGAAACCAGTCTCGCGAGCTCAATAGTGCCGTGTGGTGGCACTTTACGCTGAAACCACTCTAGCGAGCTCATTAGTGTCGTGTGGCGGCACTATTATGCTGGAAACCCTGCTCGCGAGCTCATTAGTGCCGTGTGGCGGCACTATTACGCCGGAAACCCTGCTCGCGAGCTCATTAGTGCAGTGTGGCGGCGCTATTACGCTGGAAACCCTGCTCACGAGCTCATTAGTGCAGTGTGGCGGCGCTATTACGCTGGAAACCCTGCTCACGAGCTCAATAGTGCCGTGTGGCGGCACTATCACGCTGAAACCACTCTCACGTGCGAAATAGTACCATAGCGAACCGCTATCCCCTCACTTACCGTAAAAAACGCCTCCCCGGCATTGGAAGCCCGGGAGAGGCGACTTATGAATTATGGTTGATTAGATCGCCCAGTTTCCTTTGCGGAAGACCGGCACGACCGTTCCGTCGGCCTGCACGCCATCGATGTCCATTTCCGCGGAACCGATCATGAAATCGACATGCGTAATGCTAGAGTTGACGCCATTGCTCGCCAGTTCTTCCGGAGACATATGCTTGCCGCCTTCGACGTTAAAGGCATACCCGCTTCCGATAGCCAGATGGTTCGAAGCGTTCTCGTCGAATAACGTGTTAAAGAAGAGCACGTTCGACTGCGAGATCGGGGATTCGTGCGGAACGAGCGCGACTTCGCCTAAGTAATGCGAGCCTTCGTCCGTATCCACCAGCTGTTGCAAAATATCCTGCCCCTTCTCCGCTTCGGCGCGGACAATCCGGCCTTTCTCGAAGGTGATCTTGAAGCCATCGATAATATTGCCTCCGTGGCTTAACGGCTTCGTGCTCGATACGTATCCGTTCACGCCCGTTTTCTCCGGAACTGTAAATACTTCTTCCGTAGGCATATTGGCCATGAACGGAATGTTGTTCGCGTTCGTGCTGCTAGCCGCAACCCATATGTGTTTCTCAGGCAAGTCAATCGTAAGCTCCGTTCCCGGCGCCGTATAACGAAGCGTACGGAAGTGCTTCTCATTAAGTATATCGCTCTTGTGGTGAAGAGTCGCATTGTGCTCTTCCCAAGCTTTAACCGGATCGGGAGCATTCAAGCGAACCGACTTGAAGATCGCTTCCCATAGCTGATCTACCGCGTGCTGCTCCGAGTCGCTGTTCGGGAACACCTTAAGCGCCCAATCTTTCGTCGAAGCCGCGACTACCGTCCAGCTTACTTTATCCGCTTGAATCGCTCTTCTGAATTCAGCAAGCCCTTGACCGGACGCCTTCTGATAATTGCCTATGCGCTTGGAGTCGATTCCTTTCAGCAAATCCGGATTCGGCGAAATGATCGAGATGAACGCGGCGCCATTGGCTACGAATGCGTTTCTTTTGGCCGTTTCCCATTCCGGGAACCGTGTAAACACATCATCCGCCGCCTTCTCGTACTTCAGACGGGATAACGTCTCGTCAATCCAATCCACATGCACGTTGCTAGCTCCGGCTTCGTACGCTTTACCCGCAACTAGACGAACGAGGGTAGCCATTTCGACCGAACCCGTAATAAACACCTCTTGGTTCTCTTGCACGTTTACTCCGATTCTAACGATGAGTTCCGCATATTTTTCAAGTTGTTCGTTCAATGTTGTCATATTCAAACCTCTCCAATCTCGTCGTAAAGTCACAAAAACGACAGGAAACCGCTCTCGCAGCCCCTGTCTCCGTATGTTCAAAAATCAATTAATCCTACGCTGATCTGCAAAGCTTCATCCACTTTGCGCATCGTTTCGTCGTCCAAATGCGTAATTTTGTCCGTTAAACGTTGCTTGTCGATCGTCCGTATTTGTTCCAGCAGGATAACCGAATCCCGCTCCATGCCATGGGTTTTCGCTTCGATTTCGACGTGGGTTGGCAACTTCGCTTTCTGGATTTGCGCCGTTATGGCCGCTACGATGACCGTCGGACTGAATCGGTTGCCGATATCGTTCTGAATAATCAGAACCGGGCGCACTCCGCCCTGTTCCGATCCGACGACCGGCGACAAATCCGCATAGAAAACATCCCCGCGTTTCACAATCAAAGTTTACACCCCGCTCACAAGGCGACCGAGTATATTTTCCGCATCCTCTTCCGCGTGAAACGCTTCAGAGGCCATATGCAGATTGATCTTAGCCATTTCCAAATACCCGCGCTGCATCGCGTCGCGAATTAACCGCTTCTTGCGATCAACCAGGTAGTGCTTCATCGCCTGGCGAATAATCTCGCTGCGGTTCGTGTTTTCCTTGGCGACGACAAAGTCGACTTCGCGCAACAAATGATCCGGAAGACTGATCATAATGCGTTTCGTATTGTGTAAATTGGCCACCGAACGGACACCCCCAAAGATTTTCCAACAAGCACCCTATTTCCCAGTATGCATGAGTTAGCTTAGAAATATACGATTTCGCGGTCATTCATCTTACCGCCCTTTGGCGGCGACATAGTCGTACTAATAATAATTCGATAGACGGATTTAACAATCCTGCCTTTACGGGGCAGAAAAAACCTTCCAATATTATCCTAATATCGGATTAACAACCGAGACGATCTCCCCGCCGCTTCTGTAAATACGCGGAACCCGCGCCGCCAACATGCAGATCAATTCATAAGGAATCGTGCCTAGTTTGGCTGCGACCTCTTCGGCAGTAAGAACGGCGTCTCCTTGCCGACCAATCAGCACGACCTCTTCTCCGGGTTGAATCTTCGGGCTGTCGGACGTTTCCGCTTCATTCAGACGGACCATGCATTGATCCATGCAAATCGTACCCAACACAGGAACCCTGCGTCCACGGACAAGCACTTCCGCTTTACCGCTTAACATTCGGCTAAAGCCGTCCGCATAACCGATCGGAAGGGTGCCGATAGTCTCCTCGCCTTGCGTAAAATAGCGAGTACCGTAGCTGATGCCCTCTCCAGCCGGCAGGTTCTTGATATGCACGACGGATGTTTTCAAAGAAAGTACCGGTTCTAATCGCAAATGTTCGGTATTCACTTCATCGCTTGGATATAGACCGTACATGCTGATGCCTAACCGTAACATTTGACCTACATGCTCTGGCAAATCGATTCCCGCGGCGCTGTTGCCGCTGTGAATGATGGAAATCGGCAGCCCGGAACGGCGTACGTAATCTACCACGCCTGCAAATCGCTCGATCTGAAGAAGCGTATACGCTTTATTGTCTTCATCCGCGCGAGCATAATGGGTGAACAGACCTTCTACTTCCAATTGGGGAATTGAGAAGGCTCTCTCCAGAAAACGCTCCGCTTGTTGACCCGGCAGCAAACCCAGTCTACCCATACCGGAATCGATCTTGATATGCGCCTTTAATTTACGGCCGGATGCGCTCGGAGGAAGACTCTCTACCTCATCTAACATTTGATCTCGATATAACGTAACGGTAATGCCTTGCTCTCTAGCGAGCAAATAACCTAGCGGAGGCGTATATCCCAACACCAGAATAGGAGCGTCGATTCCTGCGGCCCGCAATTGCAACGCCTCATCCAGGAACGCGACCCCCAAGTAATCGGCGCCGGAAGCCACCGCTCTTCTTGCAATCTCTACTGCCCCGTGCCCGTAAGCATTCGCCTTGACCGATGCCAACAATTTGGTGCCAACGGCTAAATGTTCACGGAAAACCCCGATATTACGATCAAGGGCGTCTAGGGAAATCTCGGCCACGGTTGGCCGGTAATAACAGTCCACGGACCGTTCACCTACCCTGCTGCGAAAAGCTACAATAAAGTAATGTTACCGGGAGGAGGGGGTACTGTCAACGTTATTCAAGCAGGCAACCTTTTCCTTCTTGGAACAGATCAGGGCCGATCAGGAAGCGATCGGCCCTGTTTGACCTGTCTTATTTCCCAGAAGATTGCTCCATCGTTTGCGCGATGCGAATCATATCTTCCTCAGGCAAATCTTGCGAGCTTAAGCGATATTCCACGCCATCATTGCTCCACGTGAGCGTTTTCGTCTCGCCTTCCGTCAAATGCCCGAGCGTAAAGCCAAGATCGCGTACGAGCCCCGCACTTAACGTGACTGCCCTATCCTTGGCTACCATCTCCACGATCGTGAAGTCGTAGCTGCCCGAGTAGCGAAGCATCACGCCTTGAGAATCCCCAATCTGCAGATCGCTATGATCCTGAAGCTCCACGCCGGCAGGCAGAGCCTCCGCGTCCGGCTCTATCATCGAGAAGCTAACCGGCTCGGCAGGCATCCCGGTTCCATCCGGCTGCGCGGAAGTCTCATCGCTCGGCGTTACCGTAGCTTCCGGAGAGGAACTGGCATTCGGCGCTGCCGAAGAATCGGGGCTCGCGCTACCCTCTCCGGTATCGGAAGGCTTCGCATTCGGCGCTATTCCCATGTTCTTATTCATGTCGAACGCCGATTTATCGAACTTCTTATCGAAGTTGAACGAGTCGAAGGCGACCTCGACCATCTTGTTGCCGTTCGCGTCCGATACCTCTACATGGCTTGGCGCATAAGTCTTCTGATCCAACCAGATCTTCTGGCGGGCGAACGAACCGTTCTGATAGTTTCCTGCCATTACGTCGAATACGTAGCTATCCTTGTCCGTCGTGAACTGTCTGGAGTTATCCAGGAGAATGCTCTTCGCTAATGTCTGGAACAAGTACACTTGGCCTTGGTTGTCCGGCCAGTCGCTTTGGAACCGGTAGCTCTTGTTGAGCTGCGGCGTCAGAACGAACACCCCTTCTTCATTGCGTAGAACGATTTGCGTGATATCCCTCTTAGCGTTAGTTAATGAAATGCGATACAAATCCGGTTTCTGGTACCATACCTCGACTTTGTACTCAAGCGGCTGCTGTCCTGTATGTAATGTCATCGTACCGCTGCCTTCATAACTCTCCATCTTGGTTACGACTTTGTCCAGGTCCTTCACGATCGAATCCGCATTTTTGCTCCCGCAACCGGCCAAGAAGATGACCGAGAATAGGGCAATAGCGGTGATCCATGAAATCCGACGACGCATGCGATCCACCCCTCTGCACATTAATAATTCCATGGTTCATTTCTATGAGGGGACTTGACCAATTATGCAGACGAGTTCCGGCTTGGACGAGAGACAAGATATTTGACAATAATAATCGGCAGGAATGTCATCAAAGGATGATCTTTGCCCGGGTAATTGAAAAGCCTTGCCGGTTTATATATACTAACCCTATCGTTCATACGAAGGAGCTGGTAACGATGGCAATAAACGATTGTCGGAATAGCACAGCTCATGCAAAGCCTGTTCAAGGGGCGATACTTTGCATGGGCGAAACGTTGGTCAATTTTGAATCGCCCGTATAAATAGTCATCGTTTCTAGTCATGGGCTTTGCACCTTATTTCCCGCAAAAATTACGGATAAGGGGCTGTAAGCTATGCAAAAACCATTTATTAGAAACCATCAATATAACTTGATAAAAAAACAGGCACGTCTTGTGCAAAATGCATTACGGACGGTGTCCGACCGCAATGTCATCCAATCCGTCAGGGAAGGTGCTGAATACACGATTGCCGAGCAGTTCCGGGAGCCGGAGCAGCGTGAGAGGGTCCAGGGTATTTCTCTGTTGGAGACGTCGGAGCAACTTGAAGCGTACCTCCGGGAGTTGGAGCTCTATCTGCTGGAATTTCCGGAGCTGACGGAAATTCAGATACGCAAGCTGTTCCCGAAGAACAAGAAGCTGAAGGTTCCCGATCTTAAGCAGATGGACCGCCGGTACATGTCCTATCTAAGCTGGATGGATATCGCCACGAATAAGCTGTTCATGGTTTATCCTGTAGACGGCCAATTCGTCGGCCTGGAAGGCAGATACACCCCAATCAATAAACAAGGCTACTGCTTTATCTGCAACAAACAGGAGGAGCTCGCCCTGTTCTCAGCCCTCTCGAAAAAGAGGCCGGAGAAGTCCTCACCAGACTACTATAAAACGGTAGGCAATTATCTGTGCACGGATAGTCAGGCGTGTAATGAGAATATGACCGACCTGTCTGCTTTGGAGAGATTCATAGCGTCCGTTATGGCCTAAGCCATCATTGAGCAACTCTTTGGCTTGTAGTTGATTGTAAACATGAAAACCATTGAATCCATATGCGCGGTCTCTGCATACGGTTCAATGGTTTTTTGCTTCTTGCAAACAGCATTATTGAAATTACTTTTCTTGGCGGATATAATGCTAAAAATAGGCTCTAGGTTATTGGAGGATACGAGACGATATGACGATCTATATCGCATTGATAAGAGGGATTAACGTCGGAGGAAATAATAAGGTTCCTATGGCCGAGCTTAAAAAGGCCTATGAAGCCATAGGCCTTAATCGAGTCCAAACCTATATCCAAAGCGGTAATGTGCTATTCGAGTCGGAGGAAAGCGCGAATATGCTACGTCCCAAGCTTGAGCAAGCGATAGAGGAGACTTTCGGCATCAACGTCACCGTCGCCTTGAGATCCGCCGAACAATGGGAACGGATCGTTGCGAATTGCCCCTATGGCAGAGAAGCACTATTAGAAGGCGCGAGCATTCAAGTCACCGTATTAACCGAACCTCCATCTCCGAAAGCCATTGCCGCACTGGAAGCGAGCAAGGACGTCGATGAGTACCATATCCATGGACTGGAAATTTACTTCTTGTTCCGACGAAGCATGCTTGATTCCAAGCTTGCCAAAAGCCTCACTAAGTTAGGGAATACCGCTACCTCTCGCAATATGAACACGATGAATAAATTAGCGGAGCTGGCTAAGAAAATGTAAACGATGCATGCTTAATAGAGGCTGCCTAATGAACGGCAGCCTCTTCCTTATCCTTAACCCGTTTATTTAAATGAAGCATACCCCTGATCGACCATGACGACGCTTCCGTTAATGGCTTCAGCTTCCTCTAGGGAAACCAAGTACACGGCATTCGCAACCGTCTCCGGTTTCGTCAACTCGCCACCCATAACCTTCGCGCGCATGCTGTCCAGCATGCCGCTATCCTTAAATCCCTGAATGATCGGCGTATCTACGGCTCCGGGAGCTACAGCAATAACCCGAATGCCATGCGGAGCTAATTCCAATGCCGCCGATTTGCTCATCATAATGACTGCGCCTTTAGTGGCATGATAAGCAAACGTACCCGGAGAAGCCAGGAATCCGAATACGGACGCCGTATTAATGATTACGCCCCTAATTCCGAGTTCCTTCATCTTATTACCCGCCGCGATAATGCCATAGGCAACGCCATGCTGATTCACCGCGATCGTTCTATGGTACAGATCCATATTTTGCGACAGAACCGGTCCCGCTCCACCGATTCCGGCATTATTGTACATCACGTCGATACGGCCATATAACTCGACCGCTTTATTCACTAACGCTTCGACATCCGCTTGATTGGATACATCCACCTTTACGAACGACGCCTCGCCGCCTTTGTCCTGAATCAGCTTAACCGTTTCTTGCCCGCCGGCTTCGTTATAATCCGCCACGACCACTTTATCGCCTTTGCTGGCGAATTTGAGGCTGGCTTCCCGTCCGATTCCGCTAGCTCCACCCGTAATAACCGCTACTCTTTGCGTAGTCAATTGAATGACCTCCTGATGTATGAAATGGTTGAATGGATTGTTGCTTGGCATGTACAACTTCCTTGCTTGCCTTCATTGTACTCTCGATCTATGATTATTAAAATTTAAGCTTTCTAAACATTCATTAAGATAGACTAAAGGATTGATGCCGGAATGCAGCTGGATCAACTAACGTTCGTCGTGGAAATCGCCAAAACAGGTTCATTGACCGCAGCCGCGAACAACATGCATGTTACGCTCTCCGCCGTCAGCCAATCCCTCTCGAATCTCGAAGCGGAACTTGGCATCCCTCTATTCGTCCGCTCGCGCCTTGGAGCGACGCCGACCGCGGAAGGACAAGAACTCATTAAAAAAGCCTTCGAAATCGTAAATAAAACAAAAGAACTGAAGGAGCTTGCCGCCAGCTATTCCACTACGCAGACGGGAGAGCTTCGACTCGCCGCCTTTCCCGGCCCTTTACTGCTCGCCATGGATGCCATCATCGACTTCAAGCAGGCATATCCATATATTCGCTTGGAAATTCACGAGAAAAGCATTACCCAGATCATTGAAGATGTTCGCCATGGAAATACCGATCTGGGCCTTATCATCATGTTCGAGCCTATGCAGCATAAAGTATCCGGGTTAAGCTACGGTCGCTTGATGGAAGGCAGAATGGTCGTTGCCGTCAATCGGGATAGTCCGCTTGCGCTAAGGAAATCGGTTACGTTGGAGGAATTAAGGCACGAACCGCTCGTTCTGTACGACGACGAGCAGTTGAAATGGTTTATGGAGCGCTATCAATCGATTTTCGATCCGGCTAACTTGTTATTTTACACAAATAATACCGCAGCCATTAACAAGGCTGTCAAAGACGGCATGGCTTCCACCATAGGACTTCATTTTTCGTTCCTTAACGAGCCGTCGATCCAGAACAGGGAAATCGTCACCGTTCAATTAGATATTCCCGATAGGCTTCCGGTATATTTGGCATGGGTTCGTGCGGAGGGCAAACATTTCCCTAAAGCATCTGAATTGTTTATCCAGAAATTAAAGCATCGCTTAGAACAATACGACTAACACAAAAACGCAACGGCTGCCGATCGCGGCAATCGTTGCGTCATTCATATCTCGTTTTACAGCCGATCCAGCTCCCGCTCGATTTCGTCCAATTGGTCCTCTCCGAATACCTTGATGCCATGCTTGCGCAATAGCTCGGCCGTCGTCCCTTCCCCGGGCACTTTCCTATCCGTGAACGTCCCGTCGTAGATGAACAAGCTGCCGCAGGACGGACTGTCTTGCTTCAGAATGGCGACCTCTACCCGATGCTCTAGCGCTAATTTCAATGTCGCTTGAGCCCCTATCTCGAACGGTTACGTTACATCGATGCCCGTTCCGGTGACGACGCGGTTCCCTTGCCTCTGCGCATCCGGTCGGGGAGTGGGCAACCCTCCGACTACCTCGGGACAAATATGCACGAATCGCCCTTCCTCGTACCATCTTAGAAAACGCGAGTCGAGACAAGGAACATCCCCGTTGTCGTATCTGACTTTATGCCCTAACAAGCAAGCACTGACCAATACTTTCCGAGCCATGGCATTCCCCTCCGTTATAGGTCATCTTGAAGAGACTTCTAATAAGGGTATTCTCCATATCCGTTCTAATTCCTTTAATTCCCATGTGAATTATATAATTTAAATGCGTCCGTTATCGTTTTCAAGACACGACCGTCTCCCTCATCGCTCTACTTTGCATCTGTACCGCCACGAACACCACAAGGAACAACACCATAAAACCCGCAGCATAGCGGTACATGACCGCATAGTCGGACACCGCCGAGATCGCTCCTAGAATGAAAGCACCCGCGGCGACTCCTAAGTCCGTGGAGTTGTAGAACATGCTATTGGCCATTCCATACTGCGCTTGCGTCGAAGAGCGAAGCATCCATGCTTGCAGCGTCGGTTGAATCGCACCGAAACCAAGCCCGTACAGTAAAGCCGATACGATAAGCATAGGCATGGTCGTCGCGAAGGAAAGTACGGTCAAGCTCGCAATCACGCATAGTACGGCAGGGATTAGAACGGCGGCAGGACCTCTTCTATCGAACAATTTACCGGATATTGGACGGATAACAATAATCGTAATCGCATTGAAAAGGAAGAAGAGACCCACCTGCTCCAGATGCATTGATTCCCCGAACAATGCGATAAAGCTCAACAATCCTCCATAAGTTACGGCGAGCAACACATTCAGAAAAGCTGGAAATAATAATTTCTTATTAAATGGCGGTTTGGATGGAGATCCTGTATTCGAGACCTCACCGTTCGAAGATCGAAGCTTCTGAGGGCTCGGCGGAATCGCCCGAGACAGCAGAAGGATAGGGAATGATAACAGAAGCGTTACCGTCCCGATCGTGGCCAGCATCCCGAACCCCGAAGCCTTCATCACATTCAGGCCGATCATCGGTCCAATCGACATCGCAAGGCTAGTCGATAAGCCGAAGTAGCCTATCCCTTCCCCCATTCTTCTACTCGGAATGATCTGCGACACCAATGTCGGAACAATCGTGCTGGCCATCCCGAAGCCGACTCCGTAGCCCACGCGCATTAGCAGCAAAGATCCGATCGAATCTGCCAATACGTATATGCAGGTTATGAATGCGGCAATTCCAAGACCTATATATAGGAGTACATTGCGATGAACTTTTCTCATTAGCATAGCGGTCAGGAACCGGGTAGCGATCGCAGTTATCGCGAATATGCTCGTTACCAGGCTGACCATCATGTCGCCGACATGAAACTCATCCTTCACATACGCCGGGAAAGACGCCAGCAGCATCTGCAAATTAAGGAATAACAATAAAGAACTTATCGTTAACGCGAGAAAGGATTTCGTCCATAGTCTAGGTTGTTGATCTTGTTGCGGCACGGTTAATCTCCTACTCTCTTTCTGTAATTTCGTTCACATGGCTGCCGATTCTAATCATCAGCTTCATCAAGGTTTCGTACTCCTCTACGGAAATACATTTCTTGATCACTTCGTCCACGTGTTTCTCGATCGGAATCGTCTCTTGAATCAGACTTTTCCCCTTGTCCGTTATATAGACTTTGAAGGAACGACGGTCATTCTCTCCAATCTGTTTGTAGACAAGTCCCTTCTGCTCTAAGTGATCCAATATTCTCGTTGTCGTCGGCCTGTCTTTGCCCGATCGTTCCGCGATATCCTTCTGGATCTGTCCTTCCCTCATGTCGACTTGATACAGAACTGACCATTGTTCCGGAGTAATGTCGTACTCCTTTAATCCGTTCTGGAACAACGACGATAACTTACGATACGTGTTACCCATTAAGAATCCTATCGATCGATTCAGATCGTATGGATTTGCCGTCATCTCGACTCTCCCCCTATCAAGGCTAATTGATCTTCTCTCATTTAGTTGTTATAACAATTATATTCACTGCAACTAATTTTGTAAAGACGCGAAAACAAAAAACCATCCCGCATGCCGGTGCGGAATGGCTGTATAGCTTGCATTTAAGTGCAAATAAGTTAGGGTTTCGATAGATAAAAAGGCTTATATATTTCTTTCTTAACGTAGTTTTTCTTCGTATACGGGAGTTCTCCGATGCCGGCGGAGCGTACCGTTCTCACGACCCAGCCTTTGCGATAAGGGCGAGGATCGTCGGACGGGTCAATGCTGCTTTCAGCGTCTTCTGGATGCAGTTCCTGAAGAACCTCGGAAGCAACCGAGACGGTATAGGGTAACGGCTTGGAAGAGACGAGCCGGCAATGGAGCATAAGATCGTTCCTGGAAAACTCGATTTCGATGCGAATATCGGCTCCATGCGTATTCTCGAACTTCAGATCCTTCCTCCCGTACAAATAAGTCGCATCCAAGCCAAGCCCGATAAACCGTTCCTCTCCCCAAAGGTCGGTGCTGTGATTGTGCTTCTCCAAGATTGCCAGATTAGCTTGCAAAGCCGCATTGAAGAGCAAAGTGCTAATTAAGCATGCTCCCCCGCCCACGACGTATTCGATCCGCCCCCGAACGAACATCGGCCCTCGGCGGAAGCCTTGCTCCTCTGTGGTGCCCTTGAAATATCTCCTTAGGGAGAAAACTTCCCCAGGCCGAACGATGACTTGATTGACGAGTTCGCAGCCAAGTCCCATATTATGAAATCGGCTATGGTTAACTTCCTGCAAATCTTCGCGCCACTTCATCTGGATGTTGATTTCAGACAAAACGCATTCGTTGTGCGCTGCCGGCTCTTCCACTTTTCGTATTTTCGAGAACCGGAAATACCACCCTCGCAATACGCTTCGCGCATCATCCAAGAGCAATCTTGCCCTGAGGAACTTAATTAAAGGTTTGGATCGGACTTCGGACATGGACGAGAAAACCTCCTAAAGAAAATGACGGCCTGATGGTTATTGGGAGAAAAAAGTAGCCAAACGATCGATCCCTTCCTTGTAAGCGTTCGATGAGAAGGAAAGCCTCAGCGAATCGGGCATTCCGAAATCCGAGCCCGGAACGGTCGCCACCCCTGTCGATTGAATGATCCGGGTTGCCAGTTCTAAACTCGTAACGATGCCTTGACGTTGCATATAAGAGGAGCAATCCAGCGTAATATAGAAACTTCCCTTTGAACGGTTAACGATGACGTCCGATGTGGACTTGAACCGTTCGACCGTATAATCGCGGCGATCGCGATACAGATTGACGAGCTGATCCACTTCGTCCGGAAGATCTAGCGCAGTAATGGCCCCATGCTGAACTACGGGATCTAAAGTCAGCATCGTATGATGTTGGACGACCGTCAACGGTTCAATCAACGACTCGGGCACGATGCAGTATCCTACGCGGCGAGCGTACATGCGGTATCCTTTGGAGAATGCATTCGTCGTTATGAAGACGGATCGGGTCTTTCCGAGCTGCACGGACGAGATCGATTCGGAGTCGAAGTTCATGTTGGCGTAGATTTCGTCATGAATGATGGCGGCTTGCCCATTCACGATGGCGTCCATCTCCAGCATCTCGTCACGAGAAACAATATTGCCGAGAGGGTTGCCGGGGGAATTGATAACGACTACCCGGGTCCGCGGCGTAACATTATCCCGAAAGGACTGCATATCCACCGCCATCGTGTTCGGATCAATGCGGTAATATCGAATCTTAGCTCCAGCCAGCAAGGCGGAAAATCGATACAGCGAATAGTACGGTGAGGGGAGCAGAACTTCGTCCTCATGGTTAAGCAACAATTGAAACAAATTGCGGAAAATAGAGCTTGTACCCGCACCGATGATAAAGCGCCGGGAAGGAATATCGACATCATATCGATCCCGATAATAAGCCGAAAGCTTCTCTCTAAGCTCCGGCAGTCCCGCCGGGAACACTTGCGAGCTTAATCTGAAATCTCCTAGAGTTTCCTCCATCTTTGCTACGATTCGCGGATGAAGCGGCAGTTCCGACTTTCCAAGCGTCATCCGAATGACATCCTTGCCATCTCGTTCCAGATCATAAGCAATCTGATCGAGTACGAACATCAAGAAACGCTGTTCGTAGAAATCGATATCCGTCCTCAGTTGCACGCAATGATCCCCCTATGAATAAAATGAGAATTTTTTAATAATTCATATCTATCTAACGTTCCTTATTTACCAAAAGTTACAAAATAGGATCGCAAATATAAAAAAAAGCCCCTGGCTTGACGGCAAGCCGGGACTGTATAATGCAGACGGTTATCAAGTTATTATATTTATTTTAATCGAAACCGCGTTTATAGAAGATCCCTATCGAAATCTTGGAGCACCACAATGAGGCTAACGTGAATACTACCCCCCAGAAAATCGCGGGAATATGCGTAACGTCGCTTAGGCTTGCCGCATCTCCCGCGGCGCCCGGATCTTGTATCGCGATCGACAAAATAATCAAAGAGCTGATGACGGATTCTACTAGACAGATGAATGCCAATAACAAGTAGTACCCCTTAAGCAAACCCGGCCGCTTGAGCAAAATCACGCCGACGGTAACCGCCGCAAAGCCGCCGCACCAAGCCATGCCGTACCCGTTGCGGACGAACAGCGCAAGTCCTAAACCCGCGACGAGCGCAATGATAATCAAGCCTATTTTTTCTTTTTTGCGATAATGCAGGTAAAACAAAAGCACCGTGAATAGAGCGGAGCCGATATAACCAGCCAGCGAGATCGGAACCGACATCCAATGATTGGCATAAGCCGTATACGTTACGCCGCTCTGGTCGGAATAAAGATGAATATAGCGTACGTCGCCTGACAGAATCAAAGTGGCGAGCGCATGGAACAATTCATGAATTAATGTATCTACGTTCCGAAAAAATTCGGAAAACGGGATTAACCGGGTTAGAAAAGCGGATATCGTTAGAAATATCGCTACCCTTAGCCATGATTTCATGTGAAACTCCTCTTTCCGAGATGTTGTCTTCCTTCATTCGACACAATCTGTTAGATTATACCACCCCCGACTCTCGTAAACTAGCATAAACAAGAAGACGCCTTAACTGCCGATCGCGGCAGCCAGGGCGTCTTCATCGTCTCATGCCAAATACGGCACAAGCTTGCTCTGCTTCATTCTCTTACTTCTTACTTCGATTCACTTGATTTCTTCTCGATTTTCACAGTTGCACTCGCGTTGTAAGGCTCAGAATGATCGTTCCCCGCCAAAGTGAGCCTAATCTCGTTATCCCCGTCGTTCAGAAGGGAAGCATCCACCACGAACGGACCATTGGCCATGATCGGGCCTTTAAGACCGTTGTTCACGTAGAAGTGAATGTGCCCTTCTCCATACTGGTGCGCTTGGCCGTAATGCTCTTGAGAGAAGGTCAAATCCGTGTTAACGATCAGGGAATACTGATCCCCGTCTTGCTGAAGCGTCGCTTCGAGTTGATACTGCTTCTGTTCCGACTCGGGCTTAGCGCTTGCCGATGATGACGGACTTGGGCTGCTGTCCGCCTTTGCAGTCTCGCTAGGCATCGGCATCGAGTGGCCGGACATATCGCTCATCGCGGGCTCCGCTGCCTCATCCCCTTTCGAATCGCAGCCAAACAGTAGGAGGAGCGCCAATAGTGCAATTCCAATGGTACCCGTTCTCAACATCGTAGTCCCTCTCTTCTTATCCACTTAAAATAATCTCTCTGTTACAATAATAGCTAGACATCCTCCGACCTTACATACATCGATGAAAGTATAACGGCCTATTTACTTTGTTCACGAAAGGATTTGGCGAATGATTGATTCCATCGATCTGACGATCATCGATTTGCTCCGGCAAAACTCTAGAATCCAGTGGAAACAAATCGGAGAACATATTCACATGAGCGGACCTGCGGTGGCCAACCGGATTCAGCGCCTGGAGGAATTGGGTATTATAGAAGGCTACACCGTGAAGCTTAACGAGAAGCTGCTAGGCAATCACCATTGCATCTTCATTACGGTAATGATGAAGGACTACGCCCATACGAAATTCAAACAATTCATCCAAACGCGGGACGAAGTCAAAGAAGCCCACCGGGTTAGCGGCGAGCCCTGCTTCATTCTGAAAGTACAGCTTGAGGATCAAGAGCTGCTGGCGCAGCTGTTGGACGAAATTCTCGTGTACGGCCATTACAAGATCAACATCTCCATCGGCCAGGTGAAATAGCGGTTAGCCGTTCAGGCTCCGTTCGGCTTGATTGCGCGTCCGGGAAAAGATACGATAAGGTTGATGCGCAATTCGATACGAAAAGGAGTTCTCTCCATGAACGACTATAAAGCAACCATACAGAATACCATTCAGGAATACTCCGCCCGATTAATAGAGCTTGCTTCATTTATCGGAGCCCATCCGGAACTGGGACATGAAGAAAAACAAGCCTCCGCCTTGCTTGGCGCGGAATTGGAGAAACTGGGATATCAGGTCGAGCGAGGGGTATTAGGCTTAGAAACCGCATTTATCGCGGAGTATCGCTCCAGCAAGCCCGGACCGATCATCGGGTTGCTCGCGGAATACGATGCCCTTCCGGAAATCGGCCATGCCTGCGGCCATCATCTCATCTGTACGATGGCGCTCGGCGCAGCTTCAGGACTTCGGGCGATCGTAGATGACACTGGCGGCACGATCCGAGTGTACGGGACTCCGGCCGAAGAGACGAAAGGCGCCAAAATCGACATGACCGCCGCCGGACTGTTCGACGATTGCGATATCGCGCTCATGGCTCATCCGTACCACGTGTACGAACGTTCCGGGGCTTCTCTCGCCATGGATGCCTTGCAATTCGAATTCCATGGCAAAGCCGCCCATGCCGCGGCCAATCCCGATCTCGGCATTAACGCGCTGGATGCGGTTATTCAATTGTTCAATGCCATTAACGCTATGCGGCAGCAAACCCGATCGGACGCCCGAATTCACGGTATCATTTCCAACGGTGGGCAAGCGCCGAATATTATTCCGGACTATGCGGAAGCCCGGTTTTATGTCCGTTCCGCTACTCGAGCTTACACCGACGAACTCGCACGCAAAGTCACCGCCTGCGCCGAAGCGGCCGGGATCGCGACCGGGTGTAAGCTAACCGTCAGCAACTACGAGTATTCTTACGATGAGCTTCGTACGAACGAAGCGTTATCGGACGCATTCACGAACAATTTGATTGCTAGCGGAATTCCCGAGCAAGACATCCAGCGCGGCCACGACAACGGCTCGCTCGATCTAGGTAACGTATCGCTCCGATGTCCGGTTATCCACCCTTACATCCAAGTCGTCAAACAACCGTACCAGCTCCACACGGTTGAGTTTAGGGATGCCGCGCAGACTCCCCCTGCATTCGAGGCAATGCTATTCGGGGCGAAGATGCTAGCCTATACCGCCAGCGACGTCTTGACGGATCCTCAATTGTTGCAGCGCATAAAGGCAGAGTTCGCGAGTTGAACATGCGAATTGCCATGTGTTAAACGAAGATTTTCTTGAAAAGCGGTTGAGCAGGAGAGTGTTTCTCCTTAGCTCAGCCGCTTTTTAGCGTTCTTGAGAAATGCGAATAATAGCGAGCCCTATCGAATGACGGAGAGACTTTGCTTCATTCGCTTAAGTCCATTGAAATGTATCATTTAAAGTTAATTACACACCTAGTTGGATGGAATCGCATTGATTAAAATCGTGTTGATTGCGGGTACGTCTTACCCGGAATTCATTCATCCGGCATCCTCCCGATCGACTTGCTAAACCTAATCATTTTCCACGAAAGCGAGGTGTGTGCCCCGTTTAATGAAAACGTTTACATTATTTAATGGAATTAAGTACGAATAAGTGAGAGGAGCCTGTGACGCGATGATTCACAAGTTGTTCCATAGGAACTACATGAAGATGGCGGTACTCATCCTTAGCTTGAGCGTGGCGTTCTCTTCAGGGGGAATGGCGCCGACTTCACATGCGGCTGAAATTACTGCACCTCAGAATCTAGCAGCGACGGAACACACTCACGATTCCGTGACCTTGTCATGGGATTTAGTAGACGGAGTAAGCTCGGACGATGGCTATAACGTATGGAACGCCGCAACCGGCGACTGGCTTGCCTGGGCTGGAGCCCCCCCAAAAGTCATCGGGGGCTTAACCGCCGCAACCGAATATTCCTATTATGTGACGCCCGGTCGGGAGAATGGCAAGAAAAGCAATATCGTTACGGTAAAGACCGATCCGGTAGATCCGAATGCATACCCGAAACCTCCCCTAACCCCTCCACATAATCTAAAAATTACCGACATTACGGATTCCAGCGTTACGTTAAGTTGGGGCGGAAGCCCATCGGCCAACGGTTATGACATGTATGTGAATGGAGGTTGGAAAGGCGGGATCTGGGACGGTTCGAACTCCTATACCTTCCCGATCGATGAAGCAACCGTAGCGGGAGCCGTATACACATTCGAAGTCGCTGCGCAGTTGATGCCCGCCGTCTCGGCCAAAAGTAACGCGGTAACCCTTACTTGGGGTGAATTAAAGGCACCTCAAGATTTAAAGATCGTAACGGCAACTCGAACGACCGCATCGCTAGGGTGGGCTCCTACGCCTGGGGCGAACGGATACGATATTTACTTGAACGACAGGCTTGCCGATACGAGTGATTCCAACCGCTATGTCCTAACCGGGCTTACGGAAGGACAATCGTATAAGGTTAAAGTCGTGGCCCGCAATAAATTATGGCAATCGCCGGCAAGCAGCGAGACAACGGTAGTACCCGGAAGCCATTATAATATCGTAACCTACTATACTTCATGGTCCGTGTATGAAAGGGCCTATGAACCATCGGATATGGATGTATCGCAAATCACGCATATCAATTATGCCTTCGCCGATCTGTGTTGGAAAGGCTACGGATCGGGCGGTCTAGCTTGTCAGAATGAAGACGTTCCGTTGCAAGCGGATTACGTATTCGACGGAGAGATCGTCGTCGGAGACCAAGAGGTCGATCTTCGGAACATGGAAAATCTAAGATCGCTTAGGGCTCAACATCCTCACCTCAATCTGATGGTGTCCGTAGGCGGCTGGTCATGGTCGAAGAACTTCTCGAATATGGCCTCGACCGAAGAAACAAGGCGCGCCTTCGCTAACTCCGCGGTCGAATACCTTCGCGAATATCAATTAGATGGACTGGACATCGATTGGGAGTATCCGGTCGAGGGAGGGTTGGAAAGCAACTCAAGAGCCCCTGAAGATAAAGAAAACTTCGTTCGTTTAGTCCGAACCATTCGCGAAGCGCTGGATGCCGCAGGTTCGGTGGACAATAAGTATTACCTGCTGACGATCGCTTCCGCCCAATCCGACGCTTTCGTCGCGAATGCCGATCTGGCCCAATCATCGAAGTATCTCGATTTCATTAACATCATGACTTACGATTACGCAGGTACATGGGAAAATCTCGCCCATCATAACGCGCCTGTGTATTATGACAATAAACATCCTAAAGCCTCTGCCCAAAGGAACAACGTCTCCGCTGCGGTTGCAGGCCATCTGAACGGCGGAGTCCCTCATTACAAGCTTGTATTGGGAGTTCCCTTCTATGGATTCGGATTGATCGGCTGTCCGCCCGCTGGGCAATATTCGATATGCGAGGGCGGAACGATACCCTCCGACGAGAAATTCGGAACTTGGGAAACCTATGCGTTCGCTTTCTTCGATATCGAAGACAACTATTTGAATAAGAATGGCTATGTCCGCTATTGGAACGAAGCTGCCAAAGTTCCTTATCTCTATAACAAAGAGAAGCAACGTTTTATTTCCTATGATGATGAGGAATCCATGATGTACAAAGCTTCCTTAATCAAAACCTTGAACCTGGCAGGAGTAATGAGCTGGGACATCAGCCAAGATCGAAACAAAACCTTATCCGCTCAATTAGCGCATGACTTGTCCATCTCCGACACCGTACACTCCTCGATTGCGGCACCGGGCAAGTTGCTCGCGAGATCGATCGGCAGCAACTCCGCTGTCGTTGCGTGGGAGGCTTCTAAGGATGCTTCGGGGTATGACGTGCTAGCAGGCCATACTTGGGTTGGTTATACGACAGCAACGGAATATGTCGTACCGAATCTAACGCCTAGCACAGCCTATAAGGTTCAAGTCATTGCCGTTCAGAAAGACGGCGATAAGCTAAAAGGAGTCTCCACGGCTAGCAGCATCAGCTTAACGACGGCGAACGCGCCGAGCGGTTATTCGGGAGGCGGTGGCGGCGGGTATTCAGCTCCCGATCCGAACGGGAAAGCCGATCCGGGGACGAATCCATTGAAAGCGAAGATCGCTATGGAAGGAAACAAAGCGATATTTACGTTGGATACCGCAATAGCCGTTAAATCCATTCAAGCTTCCGGCTTTACAACCTCTCAAATCGTCGTAAGCACTGAAGCAGCGAAGACGGAGACCCTCATAGCGAAAGAAGTCATTCAGGCGATTGCGGCCAAAGGAGAGCAAGCTGCGCTATCCTTAATCGTGAATCAAGTGGAATATCGTATTCCGGTTAAGGCTTTGAAGCTTGCGGACAACATCTCGACTATTAGGATTACGATTCAAGCTCCGGACCAGAAGGTGACGGATGAATTCAAATCGGCAGCTCAAGCAAACGGAATTACGGTGTTGGTGAGTCCTGTGGAATTTCTGATCGAGTCGGTTGCTTCCAATGGCAAAACGACGGAAATCGAAAACTTCGGCTCCACTTATGTAAGTCGGATATTTAAGCTAAGCAATAAGGATATGCATAGGGAACGGGCGACCGGCGTAGTCTATGTTCCCGGTAACAAGAAGGTTTATTCTGTTCCGACGATATTTAAGAGCGGTTCCGACGGAACGGTTACAGCGGAGTTAAAGAGAACCGGGAACAGCATCTACGCCATCGTGGAGTCGAATCCGAGCTTCCTAGATGCGAAATCGCAGTGGGCCAAAGCGGATATCGAGTCGGCAGCATCGAAGTTCATAGTTTCCGGATTAAGCAAAGAGGAGTTCGGAGAAACTCAATATATTACCCGCGCTGAATTCGTCTCGATCATCGTGAAAGCACTGGGGATCATCCCCCAACCGCAAAGCTCGCCATTCAAGGACTTGGATAACGAAACAAAATTTGCGGTAGAGATCATTGCGGCTTGGAAGCTTGGTTTGATAAAAGGAAAGTCCGCCGACATCTTCGATCCGGCCGGATTCCTCACTCGCCAAGAAATGGCCACCGTACTTGCCCAAGCTATGGCCTTTGCCGGGTTCGCGAACAAGTCCGATCTTAACGCATTAACAGCCTATGACGATCGTGAGCAAATTTCCGCATTCGCAAAAGCATCCGTAGCGTTAATGGTAGAGAGCAAAATCATGAACGGCGTCACTCTAGCTAAGCTTGACCCGCTATCGAAGGTGACCAAAGCGCAAGCTACCGTGTCTGTTATGAGAATGCTTCGAGCTTTGAATTTATCTAATTAGGATATTGCGGTATAAGGGATGGAGTCAGGTGAACAACCTTCTCCATCCCTTTTTATGCCTCTGGCGTGACCGGCCTCGTATAGAACAAGCGATACTGCTCCGGCGTCATCCCCTCGCGTTCCCGAAAGCGGCGAATAAAGTAGCTGCTCTGGTTAAATCCCGTTTGCTCGGCGATCTGCTTCACCGTTAACCCTCCGAGAACGAGCAGCTTCTTCGATCTGGCGATTCTAGTCTCCTGCAAGAAGGATGCAGGAGATCTTCCCATGACCCGTTGAAACAGCCGGCAAAAGTAAGTCGGGCTGTAGCCCGCATAGCTCGCCATTCGTTCCAAATCCCAGTGTTCTCCGCAGCTTGCCGATATTTGGTCGGCAGTCTTGCGAATCCTTTCCTGATAATCCAATCCGGGCGATGCCGACAATCCCTCCGAGCTTCTGAGAAGCTCGACCAGCAATTCATACAATGTCGCGGATACGATCGTCTCATTGCCGCTTTCGTAAGCGGTGGATAAGCCCAGTAGCTTGTCCAGCAAAGAACGGATTCGTTCCTGTCGACCGAAGGTAAACAGCCATGGTTTCCCTATTCCCCGCCCCTCCAGTAATGCGTCAGCTCCCGCCCCGTAGAAATGAATCCAGTAAACGTCCCATGGCTCCGATCGGTTCGTCTCGTATTGCTGCGGTTCCCCGGGTGCAAACAAGAAACCTTGTCCCGCTTGAATTTCCGTCGTATGCCCTTTATACGTAACTTTTCCCCCGCCATCGAACAACAGATGAAGGTTGTAATAACCGAATAACCCCTTAGGGCGAAGCTCCCTATGCTTAGCTTCTTCCAAGTAACGTCCGCACGACTCGGGAAAGACGACGTACCGTCCGAACCCAGGCTTAGGCAAGTAATAATGAAGTTTCATTATCGGCACCGCATTTCATAAGATATTACTATCTATCATAAAATCATGTTATATAAGCCTTTAATAAAAAGGAATACAATCATTATACATCATATGATTATGCTACTACATGATCAAAGGAGCGTTACTATGTCAGCCAAATTGCTAGGCTCGGATGATTTTCAGTTAGGCGTTTGTTACTATCCGGAGCATTGGGACGAATCGTTATGGGAAGATGATTTTCGCCGGATGAAGGAGCTTGGATTAAGCGTCGTAAGGGTGGGAGAATTCGCTTGGACGATTTTCGAGCCTGAGGATGGCACCTTTTCCTTTGATCTATTCGACCGCGCACTGGATGCAGCCCATCGTTACGGGTTAAAGGTCATTATGGGAACCCCCACCGCCACGCCTCCGGCTTGGTTGACCTACCGATATCCCGAAGTATTGAACGCTAGACAGGACGGGGTTGTCTATCAACATGGCCAGCGTCGCCATTATAACTATAGCAGCCCGGTCTATCGCTTCTATTGCGAGAGAATCGTTAAGAAAATGGCGGAGCATTATTCCGCTCATCCCGCCATTATCGGTTGGCAGATCGACAACGAACTGAATTGCGAGACGAGCGAATACCATTCCGAAGCCGACCATATCGCATTCCGTAAATGGGCTCGCAACAAATACGGCTCGTTGGACAAGCTTAACAAAGCATGGGGAACGGTATTCTGGAGCCAATCTTATACCGACTGGGAGCAAGTATTCCTTACGCGTCCTACTCCATCGAACTCTCCTAACCCGCATCAGTTGCTCGACGAAAAAAGGTTCATATCGGACAATACGATAGCCTTTGCCCGTCTGCAAGCCAATATTCTGCGCGAGTACGCGCCTAACCAGTGGGTCACGACGAACGGCCTGTTCGGACATCTCGACAATCACGCCATGACCGACGAATTGTTGGATTTCTATTCTTACGACTCTTATCCGCAATTCAGTTCGTTGGAGGATCTGGATAACAAAGGTTCCTTGCGCGATCGCAGATGGAGCCTTGCGTTAAGCGAGTCCCGGTCCATCTCCCCTCAATTCTGCGTCATGGAACAACAATCCGGTCCGGGCGGCTGGGTGAATCGGATGGAGATGCCTGCTCCAAGACCGGGTCAAGTCCGGCTATGGACTTACCAATCCATCGCGCACGGAGCCGATATGCTTCTCTACTTCCGTTGGAGAACCGCTACGATGGGAACGGAAATCTATTGGCACGGCATCAACGACTACCATAACCGCCCTAATCGAAGAGTACGGGAAATCGCGCAAATCGGGGAAGAATTAAACCGGGTCGGCTCATGGATCACCGGTCAGAAGTTCAACGCCAGCGTCGCGTTGTTAGAGGATTACGATAATAGCTGGGATGCGGAGTTTGACGTCTGGGTCAAGCCGCTCCGTTGGCAAAGCCGGGAAGCCTGGCACAAAGCATTGCAGGAACGTCACCTACCGGTCGACGTCGTCTACATGCGGGATAACACGACATTAGAGCAATTGCGTCTGTATCCGGTGCTTGTATACGCTCACGCGACTATTCTAACAGAGCAACGAGCCGCAATGCTCGACGCCTACGTCAAGGGCGGGGGCACGTTGATCATGGGAGCCCGCACCGGTTACAAAGACGAACGCGGCCAATGCAGAATGATTCCTTTCCCTGGATTCGCCGCCGATTGGTGCGGCATTACGGTTGAAGATTTCACCCTGTGCAATCCGAACTATCCGGCAGCAGCCGTGCATTGGAAAGATGCTGAGGCAGCTGATTCTCCTACAGCATTATTTAACGAGGTTCTGAACGTGGAATCCACTTCGACAGAGATTATGGCCACCTACACTTCCGCTTATTACTCCGGAGGTATCGCATTGACTCGTAATCGGCATGGCGAAGGCTTTGCTTGGTATCTAGGATCCGCCTTCACTGAACAAATCGTTCATGGCATTCTAGACCGGATTGGCGTTACATCGCCTGCAGCCGGGTGGCTGGAACTCCCCAAACAAGTGGAGATCGCCATTCGCGGACACCTCACGTTCCTGCTTAACTACAGCCACAAACCGGTCTGGTTGAACTTCCTGCGTCCCGTATCGGAACTGCTGACAAGCCATGAATTGAATGGCCGAGTCGAGCTTGCTCCTTACGGAGTGTTCCTCATCAAATCTTAAAATTCACCTTCAAATCTATGGCGACCGAACGGAGGAATAACCTCTTTTCCGTCGCTTCTTTTATTCCCCCTACATTTATTAACTCTTCAACCGATAATAGTATAAGCAATTATCATCCATGAGAGGGAGCTGCCAACATGCTGAACAACGTTTCCATCCGTACAAAACTTCTTTTTTTGCTTTTCACTCCTCTTGTCCTATTTGCAACGACAGCTATCTATCTTCTTGGTCTCAACACTTCCAACATCAATAAGCTGACCAATGTGCTGTACGAGACTAGCAATCGTTCCTCTAATCTTGTGTTGAACGCGGACAGGGATATGTACCAGGCTTATAGCGCGTACCTCCAGTTGGCCTCGCCTTATTTCTCTGCTGATAATAAAGATAAAAGCCTCATCGCATTTAACGAAAACATTAAACAAGCGAATGACCGGATCGATCAAGCTCTGAAGATCATTAAGGATCAAGGGCTAACCGGGTTAACGCATGAAACAAGCGGCAAATCCATAGAGACGATCATAGTTGAAGTAGATCGCCTCTTCAATGATTGGGCGAAACAGGCGAATAGCCACATTAACGAAAAGACATTCTCCAGCGAGAGTGAAGCGAAAATACAGTCGGAGTTCGAAGAAGCCCGCGGAAATATTAACGATTTCGGAGAAATCCTTGAAGACTATTCGGGGAAAGAAGTACAGATCATGAACGATAACGCGGCTCAGACAAGCACGTTTACCTATATCATCCTCATCGTGGAATGGATCCTCTTAATCTTTTTCGGTGTCTTCCTAATCCGTAAAGTGAGCACGACCGTTTCTTTGGTTCAATTGAAAACGAAGCAAGTATCATTAGGGGATCTGAAATATACTCCCCAACAAAAATACGATAAAGACGAGCTTGGGCAAATTTTATTTTCCGTGGATGGCATGATCGGCAAAATGCGAGAGCTCATCAGCAGCATCGCGTCCAACGCGAACGAGGTAGCCACTGCTTCCGAAGAGCTCACTCACAGCGCGCAAGAATCTTCTTCCGCGGCGAGCCATGTAGCAGAGAACATTCAAGAGATAACTTCTCTCGTAGAAGTTCAAGCGACCATTGCCGATGAGGCTAGCAAAGCGATCGAAGAGATGTCCGTAGGCGTTCAGAGGATCGCCGAAAGCACGAACACCATCTCCGATCATTCCACTCAAACGAATCAGCAGGCTGACCAAGGCAGCGAGCTTCTGCACAACTTAAAGCAGCAGATGGAACAGATGATGTCCACGATCTTGGAATTAAACCGCAGCGTCGATACCCTAAACGACAAGTCGGCTAAGATTGGGGAGATTACCGAAAATATTACCGGCTTCGCCAACCAAACCGGCATTCTTTCGCTTAACGCATCAATTGAAGCGGCTAGAGCCGGAGAACATGGCAAAGGATTTGCCGTCGTCGCTCAGGAAATCCGGAAGCTCGCCACGAACTCTCTTGAATCCGCCAATAGCATTAATGATCTCATCGCCGATACCCGGAACGAGATTGAACATGCTTCTGGTTACATGAGAATCACTGTGGAGCAATGCGAGCAAGGCACATCCATCATGGACGACGTGGCTCAAGGATTTGGGGCTATCGTGGGATCCATCAAACAAGTCACGGAGCAAATTCACGATACTTCTTCAATCACGCAGCAGATGTCCGCAAGCTCTGAGGAAGTATCCGCTAGCATGGATCAATCCTCTTCCTCCGTTAGAGAGATTGCCGGCAAAGCGCAGAACGTTGCTGCGGCTACCGAGGAACAACTCGCGCTCGTGGAGAACATCGCCCATTCGTCCGAACAACTGCAACAAATCGTGAAGAACTTGAATGCTTCCGTTCGGTATTTCAAGTTATAAGCAGTGTTTTCGCGGATCCCCCTTTAATGATTAATGCCATAGAAGATAGGGGAGGATATTCTCCAATTATGTCGAATTTTAGTACAAAGAACTTTATATCTGGTTCTAAGGTAACGAGAGGATAGCAACGAGAATTGATGAGAGGGAGTTAATCCATGTATTGTACAAGCTGCGGAAACAAAATAGAAACCGAGGAAAAATATTGCGCTAGTTGCGGGAGTCCGAATACTACGTCGGCAACGAATTCATCTCTTCTGCAGAAACAGCCGTATCCTTCTAACGAGCAGCCTTATTCACCTAATCCTAGCCAACCGTATCCTCAGAACGCCCAGCCGTACCCACAGAGCGGGCAGAGGGACATTAAGAAGGGCACAGCATATGTTGCCTTAGGTTGGGTGTTTTTTGGATTATCTTTCTTGATTATCCCGATCTTATTCGGTGGAGGAAGCTTCATCATGGGCTTCATGGTCTACAAAGTTCGTAACCAAACTCATGGTGTAGTGTTAATGGTTATGGCCGTAGTAGGAACTTTGCTTGGGGTATTGCTTGGGATTGCTCTTGCAACGGCTTAAGAGCAATTGAGAACTGCACAAACAAGAAGGGGCTGTCCCATGTTGACTATGGGACAGCCCCTTCTTGTTTAGACAATCGGAATTCCGAATTATTTATTCTTCTTCATATACTCATTCGTATACTGAACGATTTTCTTCGATATGATTTGCCCGTCATACTTGTAACGTTTCTTTAGGATGTCGTTATGTACTTTGTCTATCGCGTAATCGGATGCATCATAGGCCTTCACTTGGATTTGGTAGCTCTTCTTGATTAGTTTCTGTAGTTCTTTATCCGCCTCGGCCATGTTTTTCTTGTAAGCGATTTGGGCTACTGCTCTTGCTTTTTTAACTTCTGCTTTAGCTCCCTTGTACCAAGCTTTTTCGAGTTCCGCCGAATTATCGACGTCTTTGATACTGGATGACCCGGGCTTTTTGAAGTACTCCTCAAGCTTTTGGTTCTCTTCTTTGCTTCCGCCAACGACCTGTGGAACCGCGTTCGCAACGGTTGGAAGAGCTACTAATAAAGCTAAGCACATGATTATGATTTTTCTCATCGTTGAAGGGTTCTCCTTTTACTGTCGCTCATTCCATTATAATTCGACATTTATAAGACATGACCCTCCGTAATAGTGTATGTTTCTTGTAGAGTAAATGCATACTACTATATCAAACTGGGGGATTTCAAGTTGAAATACATAACTTCTGGGGAGTCCTATATAGAAATCGAGTGTACATCCTGTAAAAAGAGACATATCGTGCAAGAAGCCAATTACTCTGAAAAGCGTTACGGCTATGAATTGAAACCAGCGGTTAAATGCTCTTGCGGGGATGGCATAGCCGTTCAGATCGAGGTGAACAAGAAGAGTAGCGGTTCCAAATCGTTAATCATTATTATTGTATTCTTACCGCTCATTATTTTTGCGGCCATCGTCATTCAGGCGCTATTACGTAGCCTCTCATGAACAACCTCTCATTTCTCGCTTCCCTCAACCACAGATCTATAAGTATGACGGACACCAGAGACCTTATTTGCTGAATATACCTCTTTTGCTGGATACTTACGGACATGAGAGTCCTTATTTCGCACAATTCCATGCGTTTTTGGGTCGTTACGAGCAAATAAGGTCTCTCATGTCCGTTAGAGAGCGATTATTCCCTAAAACTCACAAATAAGGTCTCCTAGGTCCGTTTGGATTTGACGTCTAAACACATTGTCATTTTCTTATTTGCAAGAAAGCTATATTTTCATAATAAAAAACTAGCCGTACTTTCTAACAGCAGCCTTCCCTCCAATTTGACCCTTTTCAAGCCAATTTCTCTGGAGCATTACATTTATTTTTATGCATGAAAATGCTCCCCTTCAGTAGCAGGTTTTTATTATTTCACCTGTCTACTGTATGGGGAGCATATCGTACGAAGAATGTATGCGACTGCTTTAAACAATGAAAATGACGCCGTAGAGTACCGACGCTAGCTTGCTGCCTTAAGTATTTTCGTATCCACTAAATGAAATCTTGACCAATCAAAAATCGCATAAGAATCGCTGCAATTTCCGCGCGGGTCGCCGTTCCGGACGGGTCAAGCATTTCATTGCCTATGCCGGAGATGAGACCTTTTCCAACCGCCCACTTCATAGATCCATTCGCCCAATCGTAAATTTTGTCCTTGTCTGTAAAGCCGGACAGATCACCCGTCACTGTAATATCGCGGTTATTATGCTGTACGTAGCGATACAGCAAGACGACAAGCTGTTCACGGAGCTGTTCACGGGTCACTGTATCTTAGATGCCAAATCATGGCGCGGTTGGCCGCCAAGTTATTTTGTCCCTCGAAAGCTGATCGACCAAAGTAGGGTAAACACTGTTGTATCCCAAATATTCAATATAATCCAGAGGGTCCGTTACCTCCGCGAAGTTATATCCATCTATGTATTACTGCCAGTGCCCACTCGTTTAGCCATAATACGCTTAAATAGAAGTGGAATGTAGAGTATTGATAGTTCACAGCTCGAAAGTGTCAAAATATATGCTGCCACATCAAATTCTTTATTGATCGTTCCAACTCCATAAACGATAGCCGCGATCGGGAAAGCAACCATCAGAAGAACGATAATCACTGTTAAGCCTAGCTGTTTATCAGGTGTTAAACGTTGCTTATTTATCCATACGTATAATAGTACAGCTACAATAATAATGACCAACACCAACAGCGACCACAAAGCGAAGGTATCGAACTTCGATAGAGCCCATTGGATAAATCGCTCCTCTTCATCAAATCGAATACGGGCACGATCCAAAGACTTCACTAGTGCATCACGAACTAGAAACGAGCCGACTATACCGGTAATCGCCACAATTGAACCCATACCCAAGCACAAGCGTTCGATCTTTCTCATTTTCCAGAAAGAAAGGAGCATCGTCACCACAATTCCTATCCCCAAAACTTGTATAAAGATGCCTATATTCAGATAAATCGTAACACACCTCACTTATGATCATCTGCTTTATCATCAACCTTCATAAATCGCATCTTTGCCAGGGAACGACTCGCCTTTGCTGCTTTCTAACAGGCGGAACCAGTTTTTCTGGTAGAACAAAAGGAGAAAGACAATCCGGAATAAGTACGCGCAGGTTAAACCGAATTTCTTCTTAAACCCCGCGCCGTTCAAGTGTGTGGGATGCGCGAATAGACAGTTCAGAAGATATGGCAGTATTCGCTTATCGTGAAGTAATCACATACCGTTTCTCAAATCGTCTGTGTCGACCTGCAATCAGGGAGCAAAGACCTCCGGATTATCGTTTCTCCAGGCGCCTATGCAACCAATTAAACAGACCGTGTGCCTTATCATCACTCTATCGATCTCTCTGTTCTCATACTCAACTACGATATTTATGCCCGGCTTGCGCCATGCCAATACTCGTCCGGAAAATCCAGGCCACTCACATTCTTCATCCAGTTCAGGTTGACCATATGCCTTTATCGAATCATCCGGTGTTGAGCTCATCGTGATTCCCTCGGGAAGCTTTCCGGGAAACGGAGCTTTAATTCTGTCATCCGCTCCGGGAGCAAGAAAATGTATGGCGCCAATGATCCATCCATCTTCATTTGTATAATTAAGTCCGGTCAGATCATTTATTTTGGGTGCGCGATAAATATCGATGCGTATCGATGATTTCACAGACCAGATGATATCGTCGTTGAAATAGCTGTTAGGAGGCGGCATTCGCTTGACGCCGAACGATTGCAGTAAAGCTTGAACATTCCTGGGATTGTACGGATGGCCAAGCATTTCAACGAGCTGTTCAGATGGTTCTTTCATGCCTAAACCCATTCCTTTCGCTTCGTTCAATGCACACAACATGATTAATAAGGACGAGTGGGATCTATTATTGAATGCGGAAGCTTTTCTATGTAAGCATCAAAAGCATCTATGCCTTCTTGTAAAATTATACGTGCTTCATTAGGAGTAATTGGTATAGCCCACAAGACACTAATTATTTCTTCACCTATTTTTATTTCTTCTAATTCCTCACTTTCTCCTCTTAGTTCATCAATCAAGAGGGCTTTTGTAGTCCAGTTCTCTGGTGCGAGCGCGCTCTCAGTCATTACTCGCGGTATTTCCGAAGATTTAATATTTTCAATATTATGGGCAATTAGGTCGCAGAAATATGAGAATATGCAATCAATACTTTCTTGTCCCAAATCGGGTTTTAAAGCCAGCATCCATTCAGTCTCAGTAAGTTTTCCAGTTTTTCGAATGGAATTAGATAAGCCGACTGTTGCGAATCTTGCAGGAATATTATCATTAATTGATGGGAAATAATAAATTTCAATAGGTACGCCAATCTCCGGTTTTGTCATTATGACTCTATATTCTGGCATAGACCATTCTTTAATGTATAAATTAAGAATAATTGTTCTTCTGATGTCGAAGTCCAGAATTTTTCCTTGGCTTGACTCTCTGTTGATTTGCACATCCATCACCATTTTTCTTAATTGGTTTTCTCGGTTCTGGGATATACCTAACTCACTGAAAATTTTCCCTCTATAGCATTGAGTAGTGCCTCTGAAAAATTTGATCCAACTTGTACGGCACTGCTCCAATCCAGATCGCCAAGAGGAACTGCCCAGACCGATGAGTCCGCGGGGAGTGATTTAAAAACGTATCCATGGCCTCCTTCATTCGATCCAAAGCATAAAGATCTATTGCCTAGATACTTGTTTATTGAGAAATCTTTGTTGAGAGCCTCCAGTTCATCTATCGGCCAGAAGGAGAAGTACATATCACCAAATCGACCCTCCCCACCATTTGCCCATTGCATCCAATAGATATAGTCTTCTGGAAGATCGAGTGTATCAGAAATTTTTTCTATCACATCATTATCCAGTGGTGGATCTTTGTCGTATTGGTCAAAAATCTTTGACTTTATGATATCTATTGAATTTTTCATTAATTGAATACTCCGAGGTTATTGAAATATTTATAGCTCTTTTTTAAGGCACTTTTACGATATTTTCAAAAAAACTGCCGCTTTCATATCCTGTGATGAATAATCAAATTCTACCATGCATATGGTAATCCTTTCCGTTTGTATACGTCAAGCATTATATAAATTAATAAAATAGGCTTCTCACAAAGTTCGATTTGAACTCGTGAGAAGCCTATATGTTCATAATGGGGTCAAACTGTGTTTCCCTTACGAGAAACCCTTGATGCTACAGGCTTTGCAGCCTGTATTACATCATGCCGCCCATACCGCCCATGTCAGGCATGCCGCCTGCAGGGCCTTTGTCTTTCTCAGGCTTGTCGGCGATAACCGCTTCGGTTGTCAAGAAGACAGCCGCTACGGATGCAGCGTTCTGAAGCGCAGAGCGAGTTACTTTAACAGGGTCGATAATACCTGCTTCGAACATGTTAACCCATTCGCCGGATGCAGCGTTGTAGCCTGTTCCGACAGCTTCCTTCTTCAGACGCTCAACGATAACGGAGCCTTCTTGGCCAGCGTTAGCCGCGATCGTGCGGATTGGCTCTTCCAGAGCGCGAAGGATGATGTTCACGCCTGTTTTCTCGTCGCCTTCTGCTTTTACTGCAGCAACAGCAGCGTATACGTTAACGAGGGCTGTACCGCCACCGGAAACGATACCTTCTTCAACAGCAGCGCGAGTCGCGTTCAGAGCATCTTCGATACGAAGTTTGCGCTCTTTCAATTCTGTTTCGGTAGCTGCGCCGACTTTGATTACCGCAACGCCGCCAGCCAGTTTAGCCAGACGCTCTTGCAGTTTCTCGCGGTCGAAATCGGAAGTTGTATCTTCGATTTGCGCTTTGATTTGGTTAACGCGAGCATCGATATCGGCTTTGTCTCCAGCACCGTCTACGACGATCGTGTTTTCTTTGTTTACGCGCACTTGGCGTGCTGTACCCAATTGTTGGATCGTAGTCGATTTCAGCTCTAAGCCAAGCTCTTCCGTGATCACTTGACCGCCAGTAAGAGCGGCGATATCTTGCAGCATCGCTTTACGGCGATCGCCAAAGCCGGGAGCTTTAACGCCGACGCAAGTGAACGTTCCACGCAAACGGTTAACGACAAGCGTAGACAATGCTTCGCCTTCGATGTCTTCCGCGATGATCAGCAATTGCTTGCCGGATTGTACGACTTTCTCAAGAACAGGCAAAATCTCTTGAATGTTCGAGATTTTCTTGTCCGTGATCAGGATCAACGGATTATCAAGGTTTGCTTCCATCTTGTCCGTATCCGTAATCATGTAAGGAGTAATGTATCCACGGTCGAATTGCATACCTTCTACAACTTCAAGATCCGTGTTGAAACCTTTGGATTCTTCAACGGTAATAACGCCGTCTTTGCCGACTTTATCCATTGCATCAGCAATCAGTTGACCCACTTCGTCATCAGCAGCAGAAATTGCAGCTACTTGAGCGATGTCGTTGCGGCCTTCAACCGGCTTGGAGATCTTTTGCAATTCTTCTACAGCAGCTCTAACCGCTTTGTCGATCCCTTTACGGATGACCATAGGGTTAGCGCCGGCCGTTACGTTCTTAAGGCCTTCGCGAATCATCGCTTGAGCAAGAACGGTTGCCGTAGTCGTACCGTCACCGGCGATATCATTCGTTTTGGTAGCTACCTCTTTAACAAGCTGAGCTCCCATGTTCTCGAATGCATCTTCCAGTTCGATTTCTTTAGCAATCGTTACGCCATCGTTCGTGATCAGAGGAGAACCAAATTTTTTCTCCAATACAACGTTACGACCTTTTGGTCCAAGCGTTACTTTAACTACGTTAGCCAATGCATCTACGCCGCGAAGCATCGCGCGACGAGCGTCTTCGCTGAATTTAATTTCTTTAGCCATCGTTAATTAACCTCCTTAGATTCTGTAATTCTGTAATTCTTTAATTAACCTACGATCGCGTGAATATCGCTTTCTTTCATGATCAAATACTCTTTACCTTCGTATTTGATTTCCGTTCCTGCATATTTAGAGAACAACACACGGTCGCCTGCTTTAACTTCCAGCGCGATCCGTTCACCGTCTTTAGTCAAAGCTCCGCTACCAACCGCAACAATCGTTCCTTCTTGCGGCTTTTCTTTTGCAGTATCCGGCAATACGATACCACTAATCGTTTTTTCTTCTTTTGCGTTCGCTTCTACGAGAACGCGGTCACCTAAAGGTTTAATCATGTAAATAGCCTCCTTCTTAAATTGTACGTTTTTAAATTTGAAGCCATTCCCTGTTAGCACTCAATTGTGTTAAGTGCTAATAACCATTTTCTATGATACGGTTTTTAAAGATGGTTTTCAAGTCCTTTTGCGTTAAATCCTATACAAAAAAATGCGAATCCGCGTTTGCCGCGAATTCGCATCGAACTTGCATCCTATCCAGTATTGCCCTTATTTCATCCGGCAATCAGGTTTTGAAATTTCCTACCAAGCCTTTAAGTCTGGTTGCCATCGAGCTTAAATTCTCTGCCGTACGCGCCATCTCTTCGGTCGAAGAGAGCTGCTGCTCCGTCATGGCAGAAACTTGCTCTGTAAAAGAAGCCGTTTCTTCGGTAATGCGGGAAATGTCCTGAATGGATTGAACGACAGAAGCGCTGCCCGCGGACATTTGCTCTACGGAAGCGGCCACATCAACGATATTAGAACTAAGCAGTCCAACCTTGCCTACGATATCGCGGAAGGTTTCTTCGGCGTTCTCCATGCCCGTTACCGCTGAGAATACTTGTCCTGCACTCTGTTCGAACATTGTAGCCACTTGTCCGATATCACTCGACATCGTCCCGATCGTATCCCCGATCTGAACAGCGGATTGTTGCGTCTGATCGGCTAGCTTGCGGATTTCTCCAGCTACGACGGCAAAGCCGCGTCCATGCTCGCCCGCGCGTGCAGCCTCGATAGCCGCATTAAGCGCCAGCAGGTTCGTCTGGTTCGCAACTTCCGAGATATAACCGATAACTTCCCGTACTTGCTCGGATTTATGGTTCAATCCTCTTACGACTTCTTGAAGCGAACGGAATGCCTTGCCTACCTGCCCGATCTCTATCGAGGTCGTCTGCAGGAGTACGGAACCGTCTTCCGCGCGGCTTACCGTCGATTGGGCGGCATCCGACACTCCTGTCGTCGTCGAAGCCACTTGATTCAAGCCGTCAAGCGTCTCTTGCATCGTAGCGGATATTTCCTGAGATTGCGCGACTTGCGTCTCGGAACCAGCCGCAACCTTCTCGACCGCTTTGGATACTTCGCTGCTTACGCGAGCGTTCTCGTCCGCGCCCTGCTTAAGCAAGATCGCCGATGCCGCAAGCTCTGCCGTGCTATCGCGAAGCTCTTTCATCATTTTCTGTAAGCCGTCGAGCATTTGGTTGGCCGCGCCGGCGAGGTCTCCCATCTCATCGGTAGATCTAATATGTATGCGTCTCGTTAAATCTCCGCCGGAAGAGGCAATATTACGCAGCGTAGACGTGACTCCGCCGATCGATTCGGTCAAATTGCGAGCCAACCACAATAATCCGAAACCGCCGGCACCAGCTAGAACCAAGAAAATAACGATGACCTCAACGAACAAGGCCTTATTTTCCGTTAAATCCATCCCCGTTATCATCAGGACTAACGCTACTGCCAGTAACACAATCATACCTACGTAACCAAACGCAATTTTTCGACCTAAAGTCATATCACGCATGCCTCTGTCCCTCCCGATATCAACAGGCTGTTGTAAGCCCTTTCCTGAAACAAGTGTATCATAATTTTGACAATTGGAATATCGAAATTTGACACTTTTTGCTTTTAATTGGAAAGGCCGCAACCTACTTATGACCCGGGACGAAATGACTGGTTTCCATGCGAATTAATCCATCTGTTCTAACTCTTTTTCCTCGAGAGCTTTCATTCTTTTGCCATACGCGATTCTAGACAAAAGTACGCTTAATTCATAGAGAAGAACTAGCGGCACCGCTACCAGCAAATCCGATACGACATCCGGCGGGGTAACCATTACACCGATCAGGATCAGGATAAACCAAGCAACCTTGCGCATTTTTTTGAGAATAACAGGGTTCAGAATCCCAATTCGGCTCAAAAACAAGATAACTAGCGGAAGCTCGAACAACAGCGATATCGGAAGAAGAATGTTGAACAGAAAGGAGAAATATTGAGTAACGCCGTAGGTTTGCTCCAAACCCAAGTTATTCGTAACCTTCTCAGTGAACAGGAAAGCCATTGGGAAGACGACAAAATAAGAAAAGGCTAACCCGATTAGGAACATGACCAGCGCCCATGGCACAAATTGCAGCGTGGCTCTCTGCTCCTTCGCCCCGAGCGCAGGCCGTACGAAAGACCAGAGCTGGAACATAGCGAACGGAATCGCCACGATAAACGAAATCAGAAACGCGAACTTCATATATAAACCAATAGCGTCCCAAGGTGAAAAAGCGTGAAGATCCAGATTATCTACCGGAGCGGCTTCCACCAAATAATCGAATACAGGCTGGGAAAAGAACAATCCGACAACCAATCCGAGCACGAATACGATCAAGCTATAAATAATCCTTTTGCGCAGCTCGCCGAGATGCTCCGTCAACGGCATCCACTCGTCATCCCGCAACGGAGCCGGTCTTTCCTTCATAACCTCCACCTCCTCGACAGTAACTTATTATGAATCCGTTACAACAACAGGGCTGTCCCTCGACGCAAAATAGGCTTTTGCGTCGAGGGACAGCCCCTATGCTTTCTTGACAATCCCTTTTACTCCGGGAGACGCCGCTCTGTTTTCGGTTGCTGAACCTCTTCGGAGGAAACCTCCGTGCGACGTTCTTTAGGCTCGTCCATCAATTCGTTAGCGCCTTTCTTGAACTCGCGCAGCGTCCGCCCGAATGCTCTTCCCAATTCCGGTAGCTTGTTAGGCCCGAACAACAGCAAAGCGATCAAAACTAGCAAAATAATTCCTGAAGCACCAATTCCACCCATGCTAATTCCTCCAATTCGTTTATAAAAATTGCGGGATCATTCAGCAGCGATAAAGCCCGCCGTATCCCAATCCGATAATATCTTCCTTCACGATCGTATCTCCAGCCAGAACCCTCGGCAACAAAACGTCAAAAGAAGTATAAGGGTCGTGCATTACGCAGCCAGGCAACCCGAATATCGGTACTCCGCGCAAATAGCCGAACAGCAACATCGAACCCGGCAACATCGGCGTGCCGTAGCTTACAATGTCAGTGCCCGCTTGCGCGATAGCTCCGGGAGTACGATCATCCGGGTCTACCGACATGCCGCCTGTTACGAGTATCATATCATACCCTTGTTTCAGGAAATAGTGAATTTCATTGACAATTGTTTGTCTATTGTCGGGAGCGAATCGTTGCTCGGCTATTTCCGAGCCTAAGCTTTCAAGCTTTGCCTTGACCGCCGGTCCGAACTTGTCCGTGATTCGACCCGAGAACACTTCCGTACCCGTCGTCAATAGCCCCGCTCTCATAGAACGAAGCGGTCTTACGCTTATTGGCGCGACACCATTGCCGCTCCGGTAAGCGGCTGCCAATCTTTCGACTTCCTTAATCTTCCTATCGGGTACGATTAACGGGATGGCCCTCGTCGCCGCCAACCCTTCACCGGGACGAACGACACGATGGTGGAGGACGGACGCGAGAGCAATCTCTCCCAAACGGTTAATGTCGTCGACGACTTCGCGAGCGATGCAGGCTAAGCCGATGATGTCGGACTTAATCGACACTTTGCCTTCATGCGGTTCCCCGAATGATGCATGGTCTCCGCACAACGCAACCGCCATTCGAAGCGCGGCATCATCTTCGTGCAGATCGGAATCCGCTAGTTCGATCACATAGAGATGCTCCTTGCCGATATCCTTAAGCTTCGGGATGTCCTCGATGGCGACGACATGCCCTTTACGAAACAGCCTGCCTTTGAATTCCCCAGGCACGATTTGCGTCAAATCGTGAGCCAGCACTGTTCCTACCGCGTCTTCGACCTTGACTTCCCTTAATACGGAAGAACTGATGACGGTGGATCGATCCTCCGAAGGCAACCCGGACGTGGACGTCATTGCTCTTGTCCTCCGCGCAAGCCTTTCACCTGATCCAAAGCTTCCGGCAACATATCCATTACGGCCATGAGATGTTCATGGACGCCCTTCGGATCTCCCGGCAAATTCAGAATCAAAGTTCTTCCGCGTATCGCGCATATTCCTCGGAACAGCATCCCATGCCGGGAGCGCTGGGTAACGGAAGCTCTCATCGCTTCAGGAATTCCCGGGACGATCCGTTCCGCGACCATGAGCGTCGCTTCCGGAGTCACATCCCGGATCGCAAGCCCCGTTCCGCCCGTCGTCAACACGAGATCCGCTTGATAATAATCCACCATTTCGATCAAAGCCGCGCGCAATTCGTCCTTATCGTCCGGCACGATCCGGTAATCGATAATATCACCGAACAATTCCTCTTCAATTAATTCGCGAATGACTTGCGCACTCGTATCCTCGCGTTCTCCTCGCGAACCTTTATCGCTAGCCGTCAATAAAGCGACCTTCCAACGCATTTCTTCATCCCCCCGCACCCATGAGTACGACTTTATCTTGATCTATTTTACACTGTCACTCTGCCGCCAAGGCGTAATCGCCGCTCTTACCGCCTGTTTTGATTAATAGCTTAATCGGGCCGATAACCATATCCTTCTGCAGAGCCTTGCACATATCATAAACGGTCAAAGCAGCCGCGGAGACTGCCGTCAACGCTTCCATCTCCACTCCCGTTTTTCCTGTCGTCTTTACTTCCGCCGATATCGTTAACGTGTCTTCGCCGTTGTCCGAGAATTGGATGTTTACCCCGGTTAACGGAAGCGGATGACACATCGGGATCCAATCCGCAGTTTTCTTAGCCGCTTGAATACCCGCGATTTGGGCAACGGCCAGTACGTCCCCTTTGGCAATGGAACGATCCCGAATCCGACGCAACGTCTCCGCTGCCATCGTTACGCTGCCTTCGGCAACCGCTACTCTCGCTGTCACCGCTTTGTCCGTGACATCGACCATTCTAGCACGACCCTGTTCGTTAAAATGCGTCAACTTATCGTCGGAATGATCCATTATGTATTCCCCCTATCTAAACCAAATCATCCGTTCATCCGTAGCCAATCCATGTAATCGGAGATCGTGCGGCTCAATAGGCAATGGTTCCGATACAACCTGGTCGGCGAACGCAAATCCGATCCATATCGTCCCCTCGCTGTTTAACCGTTGCCTTTCCGCGTACAAGCGATCATAATAACCGCCGCCGTATCCTAATCTTCCGCCTTGTATGTGATAAGCAATGCCTGGCACGAGCACAACATCGAGCGGTTGCGTTCTTTCTATTAAAGATGTGCTCCGTGGATCCGGCTCCGGGACTCCCCATCTGCCAGCAGTCCAGTCAGACAATGCTTCGACCTTGCGCAGCTCCATTCCTTCTTCTCCAGGCTTAATTCTTGGAGCAAAGGTCTGATCCCCGTATTCCCAACAAGCTTGGAGCATAGGCAGCGGCGAAGCTTCCGATCGGAAAGGCGCGTACACGCACAGAGCTAATGGACGTTCCAGCAAAGTCCGAATCGGGCTAAGCACCTCTTGTTCGACTATGCTACATAAGGTTGCGGAACGCTTATCCCTCATCTCTGCCGATAATCCGTCTCTGATGATCGTCATTTGGCGACGCCACTGAGCTTTCTTGTCGGCCAATCCTCCCGTTTGTTCCATAACTTGCAAGCCTACCTTCTAAATTCCGTCAACAACTATTTTCATTTTATCATTGAATGGCTATTTTCGCCAAAGAATAACGACTTGGACATGACTTACGCATTTACGGTACACTTGGAGGGTATGGACCAAAAGAACTCGTCGGAGGGATCCCTCTTGTTATTACAAGCATCCAGCATTACTAAACATTATGGCGTTACTCCTGTATTGGACGGAGTCTCGATGCAGATTAACGAACGCGACCGTATCGGCCTTGTCGGCGTTAACGGAGCTGGCAAGTCTACATTCCTTCGCATTCTGGCAGGGGAGCTGAACGCCGATACCGGCTCGGTCTCTAAACCAAGAGAGCTTAAAATCGGTTATCTCGCCCAGAACGGCGGATTGCAAGGCCATCGTACGATCATGGAAGAAATGAATTCCGCGTTCGGTCCTTTGCTTGAGCAGGAAAGACACTTACAAGAACTAGAAGCTCGAATGTCAGACCCTCAAGAGCTGGAAAACTCGGTTCGATACGAAGCTTTGCTCGCCCAATACGCAGACGTAAGCGAGAAGTTCCGGGAGAATGGCGGATTCGAAATGAAAAACCGCGTTCGCAGCATTCTCCACGGAATGGGCTTCGGAAGCTTCGCGCCTGATACCGAAGTCTCCTCCTTAAGCGGTGGACAACGAACAAGGCTTGCGCTTGCCAGATTGTTGCTCGTTCAACCCGAGCTTCTCTTGCTCGATGAGCCGACCAACCATCTGGACATCGATACGTTAACTTGGTTGGAACAGTATCTCAGATCATACGCGGGAGCAATGGTTATTGTGTCCCATGACCGCTACTTCCTTGATGCTACCGTTACGGCCATCGTGGAGATCGAGCGTCATGCGGCAACCCGGTATACAGGCAATTACAGCCGCTTCATGGATTTGAAAGCCGCCGCATTCGATCAACAGCTTAAGCTCTTCGAACAACAGCGCAAAGAAATTTCCCGCATGGAAGATTTCGTGCAGCGCAATATCGTTCGAGCTTCGACGACGCGCCGCGCGCAGAGTAGACGCAATGCCCTTGAACGAATCGAGAGGTTGGAGAAGCCGAATTCGCTGCGCCAAGCAAGCTTCTCATTTACAACGGAACGCCGCAGCGGTAAAGAAGTCCTTAGGGCCATTAAATGTTCCGCCGCACCTAAACCCGAGATGGCTCCTTTATTTCAAAATGTTAGCTTCGAGGTCAAGCGAGGCGAACGAATAGCTCTTCTAGGCCCTAACGGGGTCGGGAAAACGACCTTGCTTCGGGCGCTTATCGACAAGCTTCCCCTTCGTTCCGGGGTAATCGAATGGGGAGCCGGCGTCTCGCTTGGTTACTATGATCAAGAACAGCGGGAGCTTAATCCGGCCAACACGGTGTTAGAGGAAGTTTGGAGCGCCTTCGCCATGCAGCCGGAAGCCGAAATCCGCACCGTCCTTGGCAACTTCCTGTTCAGCGGCGACGATGTTCGCAAGAAAGTAAGCGCCCTAAGCGGCGGGGAGAAGGCGCGGGTCGCTTTATCGAAGCTCATGCTGCTTAAAGCGAACGTCCTATTGCTCGATGAGCCGACGAACCATCTGGATCTGATGAGCCGCGAAGTGCTCGAAGCCGCTTTGGACGAATATGACGGCACTTTGATCTTCGTCTCCCATGATAGGTACTTCCTGAACCGGATTGCCGATCGAATCGTCGAAATGGCTCCGGACGGAGCCCAGCATTTCCTAGGAAATTATGACGAGATGGTAGCGAAAAAGGAGGTAATGAAGGAGTGGGAATCGTCACAAGCCGACAATTCCTCGTCATCCGTGCAGCCTACCGTCAGCAACTACGAAGCGGATAAGCAAGCGAAGCGCGAGGATCGGGCACGCACGCGCAAGCGCGAGCAAGCCGAAGCCGATATTGCTCGGTTAGAGAACGAGCTCGCCGCTCTCGAGCTCGAAATGGCTTCACCTGAGATGAGCACCGATTACGTCAAGCTGCGAGAGAAACAAACCGAAGCGGAACAGAAGCGCGAGCTTCTGGATGAAGTTTATCAAGCCTGGGAAGCCTTAATGGAAGAATAAACAAAAAAAGCTGGAAATATCGTTATTCACATAGTTATACACAGCTTGCGTACAATCAAATGAAGTTGGAATGGATTAACATCCCTCTGAACTTGTTGATACGCAAGCATTTTTTTGTCGTTTTTTGCGGATCGGTATCGTTTTCCACTAACTTATCCCCATTATCCACACTTTCCACACACAACCTGTGAAAAACTCATCCCAAATTTCAAATTGTTACATCGTTGTTATACCAACTACTTTTGGGGTTTGTCCACATTATACACATGTGCTGTGGATAACTTTGTCCACAACTTATTTAACACGCTTTTTGGAAAAAAAAGAGCCATCCCTAAGCCCTGTTAATGGCTTAAGGATGACCCTTTCTAGGGGTGAGGATAGCCCGGTTGGCTTCCCTATTCCCCGTCAAGTCGGATAATCGCTAACCTTTCCTCCCAATGTACAGCAAATGGGATGAGGTGCCCAGAATATACGGGCTTTCGGATGCTTCGATGAGAAGCTGTAATACTCGACAGTACTCCCCTTCTCCTCTCAACCGCCAGTAGTCCCATTGTTCGGCAGACATACCGCCCGCAACACTGCTGGAGCCGATTAGTTTCACGCATTCAAAACCATGCGATTCCATAAAAGGCTTGATCCCCTCAATGTCGTAGTAATAAGCTCCCGTGAATCTTCCTTCGTCTTTGTGATTAAATGCTCCCGTCTGAAAAAACTCGGTTAATCCCGCCGCCGAATCATTCGGTTTCCAAGCTTCCGGATAATGCACGGATGTCGTAAAGAGCCTTATTCTCGACATGAAGGCAACGAATACGACGCCCCCCGGCTTCGTAACGCGGTATAACTCTTTTGCAGCCCGACTTCGATCCTGAGCCTGTTGCAAATGGTATAGCGGTCCGAGCATCAAGCTTGCATCAAATTCTCCATCCGAGAACAGGCTCAGATCTCTTGCATCCGCCACATGAAATCCGTCAAATCGTGAAGCGACGCCTGCTTCCTCTGCTTTGAGCTTCGCAATATCCACAAGCCGAGGCGTAAAATCGGCCAGCGAAACCTGATAACCTCGCCTCGCGAGCTCGATCGAATACTTCCCCGGACCCGCCCCGATATCTAATACCCGGCCGTGATTAGGAAGATGAGATTGAATGTGATGGCCATTCACGAGAAATTCGATCGGTTCGCGATCTAGACGCCCCCATTCATCGAAGTGGCTGTAATACTGAATGACCTTATCCAATGGATTAACCTCGCTTTTCGCCCACTCATCCGTCACTCGCCTGATGCTTCCTGACGAGCCTCTCTCATCTTGCGGGCCATCATGACGCCGTTGACCGCCGCTACGTAAGCTTTCGCAGCTGCCAGAATGATGTCCTTGTGGATTGCCGTACCGATGTTTCTCTGCCCTGCGCTAATGACGGTGACCACGGCTTCGCCGGAAGCATCTTCCCCCGTGGACAAAGAATGAAGCTCAAGATCCTCGAACACGGCGTCAACCGGCATCGCCTCGCGGATGCATTGGATGACCGCTTCAAGCGGACCTTCCCCGGCACCGGTGTAAGTGCGCTCTTCTCCATCCTCCGAACTGAAGATCGTCACCGATGCGATCCGAGAGCGGTTGGAACCTGCCAATACTTGCAGATCAACCAGGGAGTACGGCTGAACGATCGTATCGGTGGATTCCCCAACCAATTGCATCAGGACGTCGTCCGTAATGATCTTCTGCTCATCCGCTTTTTCCTTAAACCGGTTATACAAATCCTCCATTTCGGAATCGCCCAGCTTAATGCCGAATTCGGATACCCTATGCTTGATCGCGTGGCGTCCAGAGTGCTTGCCCAGAATAATCATGCTGCGCGGGATGCCCATCGCTTCCGGATCCATGATCTCATAGGTGTTGCGGTTTTTTAGCAAACCGTCTTGATGGATGCCCGACTCGTGCTGGAAAGCGTTACGTCCGACGATAGGCTTATTGTACGCGATTGGGAAATGCATCGTACGGCTAACCATACGGGAAGTTTCATAAATGTGTTCAGGTGCTATTCCCGTCTCTACGCCCATCGAATCGCCCCGGGTTTCGATCGCCATGACCAGCTCCTCCAGAGAACAATTGCCTGCCCGCTCGCCAACGCCATTCACGCTGACCTCGACTTGGGTAACGCCATGCCGGATAGCAGCCAAACTGTTCGCGACTGCCAATCCCAGATCATTATGGCAGTGGGTACTGTAAATAACACTGTCTCCCCCGCGTACGTTCTGACGAACCCGGGTGAACAAAGGACCGAATTCTTCAGGCAGCGCGTATCCCATCGTATCCGGGATATTGATGATCGTCGCGCCTTCCTCGATAGCCGCTTCGACTACCCGGAACAGGAATTCTTCGCTCGAGCGGGAGGCGTCCATCGGAGAAAATTCGATCTGATCGACGAATTGTTTCCCGTAGGAGACCATTCCGCGAAGCATCTCGATGACTTGATCCTGCGTCTTGCGCAGTTGAAAGTCGAGATGGATTTGCGACGCGGATATAAACAGGTGAAGCCTGCGGCGCGCGGCGTCTTGGGTAGCGTCTACGGCGGAATCGATATCCGCCTTGACACATCGCGCGAATCCGCATATTTCTACGTTTTGCAGCTCGCGGGAGATTTGCTGGATAGCTTGAAATTCCCCCGGACTCGATATCGGGAAACCGGGTTCGATAATATCAACGCCCATACGTGCCAATTGGCGGGCGATAACGATCTTCTGTTCAGGTTTCATAGAAGCGCCAGGCGCTTGTTCTCCGTCTCTAAGTGTCGTGTCTAATATTTGAATGCGGCGTTTAGCTGCCGTCGGCGTTACGATTACGTTTGCGTTGTCATTAATGTTTGTCATAGGGGTTAACCTCCTTAGATTTCATCCCATTAAGGGATGTCGGATCCATCCAAGAGAACGACAGACAACTTTACCCGGCAGTGATAAGTGCGCTGCCTACAGCCGCCGGATAACGCAAAAAGCCCGTCGTCTCTTAAGGCTAGAGACGACGGGCCCATAGGCCGCCGCGGTACCACTCTGCTTGGAGGGGTTCGTCTTCCGACGGACGAACGTTTCCTCCCACTTGTGCGCCGTCTTCGACCTTTCGGTAGATCGAAGATGACGAGCGCCCTATATCGGGGGCCAACCGAATCGATGTACCTGAACCCGGCCATGATCCGCACCGTATTCCTTTCCACCGTTCCGCTCCCGGGCGAGTTCGGTTCCTCTTCGGCTGCGTCGCACCGACCCGCAGCTCTCTGCTCCCGAGGAATTCCTACTACTCCCGTTCATTGCGTATACAAATATAAAAGCCCACCATCTCTATATAAGAGACGGTGGGCTAAATTAGCCATCCGCGGTACCACTCTCGTTGATATTTCCTTCAGCCATTCAAGCTCGGCCGGAAATATCCGCTCGGACCTGATCACGGGGGTTAACCGTATGAATGTACGCATCGGACATCTCGGTCCGAATGTTCCACCCATCCGCTCCCAGGCGAGTTTCAGGTTCCCATCTACTGCGTTGCACCGTCCCGCAGCTCTCTGAATTCCGGGTTTGCCCTACTGTTCCTGTTCTTCGCGTTTCGAGTAAATATGTTCCCCGTGGGGATTGGTACTTATTATATTCACCATAAAATCATCTGTCAACTCATGATTCCAAAAAAAATTCTGAGAAACCGTTATACAGACCAATCCTCAAGCGACAAGATCGGTTCGGCCTTGAGGTCCAAGGAAGAAAATTGACCCCGACGCCACTTCAGGTCGGCAGCCGCCGCGATCATCGCCGCGTTATCCGTGCATAGCTTGTTCGGCGGAATAAGCAAAGGCAAGCCCATTTCCTCGCACAACGAGCTAAGCCGTTCGCGCAAGCCGCGATTCGCCGCGACGCCTCCGCACAGAAGCATCTGGCGGGCGCCGAATTCCTTGGCCGCCTTGATCGCTTTGCCCGTTACGACGTCGATGACCGATTGTTGAAATCCTCGCGCCAGAGCGGAGAAGTCCGGAGACTCCCCTTTCATTCGCGAGCGGTTTATTTCCGATAGAACCGCCGACTTCAAGCCGCTGAAGCTGAAATCGTAGCTATCCGGCTCGAGCCACGATCGAGGAAGAACGACTTCCTCCGTAGCTTCCTGCGCCAGCTTATCCACGTATGGGCCGCCTGGATAGGGAAATTGCAGCGCTCTCGCCACCTTATCGTAGGCTTCTCCTACCGCATCGTCTCTCGTCCTGCCGATAATTCGGAACTTCCCTTCCGATTCAAGCAGAACAATCTCCGTATGCCCGCCGGATACGACAAGGGCAATGGCCGGATAGACGATGTCACCAATAAGATGATTGGCGTAAATATGTCCCGCGATATGATGGGTACCGATCAAAGGGACGTCTAGAGCAAGAGCCACGCTTTTCGCGGCGACGACACCGACCAATAACGCGCCGATAAGACCCGGTCCCTGCGTAACCGCGACCGCATCGATATCTTCCAAGCTTGTGTTCGCTTCGCGAAGCGCTTCTTCCAAGATGATCGTTATGCTCTCCACATGTTTGCGCGAAGCGATCTCGGGTACGACGCCGCCGAATTGTTTATGCGTCTCGATCTGACTCGAGATGACGTTCGACAATATTTCCCGTCCGTTGCGGACGACCGCGACCGAAGTCTCGTCGCAGCTTGTCTCTATCGCTAACAGCACGTAATCGCCTTTAGGCGAATCCGCCGATGTGTCTCTCTGTTCGTTCATCCCTGTTCCCCCTCTGACGCCGCCGCAAATTCCGAATGATCATCGTCTTCCGACACTAGATCGGCCCACATGATAAGCGCGTCCTCCATATTATCGGAGTAATAGGCAGGACGGACTCCGGAAGGCGAGAATCCCATTTTACGATATAAGGACTGCGCCCTTTCGTTGGACACCCGGACTTCAAGCGTCATGCGGCGAGCTCCGAGATAATGGGCGGTTTTCATCAATTCGCTGAGCAGCGATCTCCCGTAGCCCATCCCTTGAAATTGTGATCTTATCGCGATATTCGTCACATGCGCCTCGTCGATGATCAGCCACATTCCTCCGTAACCGATGATGTCGTTATCCGATTCCATGATCATGTATTTGGCGAAAAGATTATTCGTTAACTCGTTGCGAAAAGCTTCTGCCGACCAGGGAGCCGTAAAAGCTTCCTGTTCGATTTCCACGATCGCGCCGATATCGTTTAAGTTCATCAAGCGGTAGTTCAACATGTTACTCTCCCCTTGAAGCCGCAAGCAGCTTCGCCTCCGCTTCCGCCAGTTGCGTATAATTAGGTACGAATGTATGGATATCAGCTCGTTCACCTTGGCGAAAACGAATTTCTCCAAGCTGGCCAACGGCTTCCGCGTCCATATCGAAGCTCATCGTCCGCAAGCGAGCTCCCGATTGCTCCGCAAGTTCGATCGCGGACTGATGAACAGCGAGGTCCCCGACAAACCAAACTTCGGCAACCTGCGAATCCGTCGTAGCTTCTTCCTCGATCCTTTTCGCCCAATCCGCAATCAACCGAATGCCATCCGAATCGATCCTACTCCATTCCCCTGAGGTCGTAGCCTCGTAACGGGAAGTATAGACTTGCCCGCGTCTAGCATCCATGACGGGAACGATCCAAATTTTGCGTTCGTCAGCCATATATTCATCGGATTTCTGAAGCGAATTCCACGCTCCGAGCGCCAATGATTCCAAGCTGGATACGCCAACAAGCGGCTTGTTCCATGTCCAAGCTAACGTCTTGGCGACCGTAACCGCGATGCGTACTCCCGTATAAGATCCTGGACCTTGTCCAACGGCGATGGCATCCAAGTCTTTGCTTTGAATTCCGTTGCGGCTCAGGAGATCCTTGATCTCGGAGAGGATTCTTACCGAATGATTGCGCTCCGTAAAGGAAACAGTAGAATCCATCCTCTCCCCATTCCTCACGATTGCCGCCGCGAAAGCTGCCGTCGAAGTATCGAAGCTCAGCACCGTCACCGCGCTATCCTCGTTCTTTTTCTCAACTGCCTTCATGCTGTAGGCTCCTCCTTCTCATTCGGTTGCGAGATGAACTGGCGGCACCACGATTCGTACTTGCTTCCGACTGGACGGCAAGTAATCTTACGCGATTCCGGTCCCGTCGTCTCTATGAAAAGATGTAATCTGTCCGGTGGCAAAATCGGCTCTATGAGAGATGCCCATTCGACCAATGTCACGCCATTTCCATGAAAATATTCATCCAATCCAAGTTCGTCAGCTTCCTCAAGGGACAACCGATAGACGTCCATATGATAGAAAGGGAACACCGTCCCCTCATATTCTTTAATAATTGTATAAGTAGGGCTGTTAACGATTCCCTCAACGCCGATCGCAGCCGCGAACGCCTGCGCGAAACGCGTCTTGCCGGCGCCCAAATCCCCGTCCAAAGCGAGAACGTCACCCGGACCCGCGAGTTTAGCCAGAGCTTCGGCGAATTGAACCGTACTCATCTCCGTTGAAACTTCTCGAACGTAGTGAACCGTAGAATCGCTCTTGTCATTCCGTTGCATGCTGTATGCTACCCCTTCGGAAAATGATTATAACCCCGCTTGCTAATCGGCTTACGTGCACCGGATGAAGTTTCCATAACGACGCCTGGCGGCCCTTCTTCCACTTCTCCTATGAAGAACAAAGGGATGCCCTCCGCGCGAAAATGTTCCTTCATCGCAAGCTCATGCTGCCGTTCCGCCGTGCCGAGAAGAACGTAATCTTCACCGCCGTACAATACGAATTCCAGCGGATCCAGCCCATGATCGCGCGCGTATGAGACGAGCTCTCCTGAAAGAGGCAGCTGCGTTTCCTTCAATCGCAGTCTGACGCCGGAAGCTTCGGCGATCTCCCATGCTTCGCTAGCCACTCCGTCGCTTACATCGTTAAGAGAAGCCCCCCAACCCTGTTCCAGCAATATCCTTCCCGCTTTCACGGAGGGTGCGGGACGTTGATGGGCTTGTATGAGTCTAGGTGATAGGGAGGTTATTCTAAGGTGCTCGCTAGGGTTCGGTTTAGCGGTTTTCCCCATTAAACCGTGAAGCCCTCCAGCCGATAAGCCTGTCGGTCCGGTCAGAAAAACCAATTGTCCCGGTTTAGCGCCGTCACGGCGTATCGCCCGGCCAGCTTCAACCGTACCCATTACCGTCACCGACACGACAAGCTGCTGCGGCGAGGAAGTCGTATCTCCTCCGATAACGGCCACTCCGTAACGCTCGGCGCATTCATACAATCCATCGTAAAAAAGCTTCATCCGTTCAGAATTCCATGACGAGGGTACGCTGACCGAAACTAGAGCAAACTTCGGAAGCCCGCCCATCGCCGCGATATCGCTCACGTTTGCAGCCAGCGCTTTGTAGCCGACATCCGCCTCGCTCATCGTCGCATCGAGAAAATGTACTTCTTCTACCATAGTATCGATGGCGAGAAGCCATTCCTTAGACGATGAGCCGACAACCACGGCCGTATCATCGCCTATCCCGAGCGTAACGCCGGCTTGAGCGAGGAACTCCTTGGACTGGCGATCTTGCGTCCAGGCGCGAATGCGCTCGAATTCGTCCAATGGCAGCACGTCGTTTCCCCTTTTCGTCATTTTGTTCCTTCATTATATCGGGGTACGCCGGAACATGCAAAGACCCGTAAGGCTTATGCCGAACGGGTGTTATGCGATTTCTACCTACCAAGCCCCGTCTTCACCCTAAGATTGGCATACCATGATTAAGTTATCGTCAGGATCCTTCAATATAAAGAACGAAACTTCTGCGTACGTTTCCAGTTCTCCGTGGAACTCCATGCCGCGATTGGCAGCATAGTCATAGGCTGCTTGAATGTCATCCGTATCGAACATGAACAGATACTCGAACGGATCTTGCTTGAGATAGCGATTATGATCCAATAACAAGTCGGCCCCGCGGGTAACCGGAACGGAATAAACCGATTGTTCTGACGCTCGTTCGTCTAAAGGTACTCCTAACAGATCCACATACCATGCTGCGCTGCTACTCATCTCTCGTACGTTGATAAACGCGCCGCTTATTCTAGCGAGTATCGGACTGTTAGACTTCGGAAGTCCGTATTCTTGGTTGTCCTGCGTCCAGCAAACCATGCTCGCGTTGCCTTCCGGATCACTGAAATTGAAGTAAGACATCCCGTCGTACCGGTTCGGATCAGAGAAGACATCCGCCTTCCCGAGAAGATAAGCATGGGCTCTATCGATATCCCTCGTCGGGAACATCACGAAAGGCTTCTCTTGTCGCCAATTAGGATTGCTTTGATTGCCGGAATTCGAGTCGAGCACTAATCCCGTCCCGGGCAGATCGAACCAATATACCGGCCCGCCGTTCAGTCTCTCCTCCCGTAAAGGCAATCCCAATAATTCGCTGTACCATTCGGCGGCTCTCCGCAGGTCGGTAACGTGCACGAATAAGCTAGCTATCCGATTCTCGATCGGCAATTCTTGCTTTCTTCGTATCGGGAACCACAGCTCCATGATCGAATCCGGGTTATCATTTCCCCGATAGCGCTCATCGTACAGCTCGAACAAAGCGCCAGTTCCCCGCCAGTATTCGGAATTCGGGAGCCAGTTTTCTTCGAAAAACCGATAGGCCGCTCCAATCTCGTCGATCGTCCCTCGCCGCTGCACGACGCAATACAATCCTCCGGGAAACGACTGCCCGATCATATTCTCCGGAATATCCTCCATTGCCGTTACGCCTGCTCCTGCTATGTAATCGAAGGATTGGCCCGGTGCGTAAGCTTCATCAATTAGACTGATTCCATAACATCTACCTTCAAAATGGCGAATTTCGTTTCCACGAGGGTTAAATCGAAGCCAGAGTTTGCTGATCTCATTTTCCGAAGTTACCGTATCATCCTCAGGGGTATAACGGATCTTCTCGCCAACAACCTGAAACGGGCCTTTCCATGCAATTCGGACTTCGAAACTCATCACACAGCTCCTTCGCCTAAGTCATTCTTATTTTCCATAATACGAATGTATATTCGCCTTTTTGCCGAAAAATCCTTCTAAACGGATTATGAGAATTATATTATTAATAGATAAAAATCGTTGTAACAGCAGTAAAAATGGCGGTTTTCCAATTCCGCATGGCATTATTTATGAAATGAATTCACCGGATAGAGCTGATAGACTTTGAGATATTCCAAGCCTAAGTCCAACACGGACACGGAGAAACCACCTTTATTGGGGTGAAGCCGCTATACACGCGGCAGGGCAACTTTTGGCTCTAACCCGTCAGCTAACTCCGTAGGCAATCAAAGGGAGGAACATTAGTAATGAACAAGCGCAATTCGAAATCGAAAGGTCTGAAGAAGACTCTTATATTAGGTACGTTAGCTCTTGCAGTTGCCATTCCAACAGGCGTAGGCGCAGCATCTGCTGCAAGCACGACGGGAAGTAGCAACACTTACACGGTTACGAATATATCTCAATTGTCTAGCCGTCTTGGCATCGATTTCAATACGATTCTTCAGCAAATCATGCAAGGCAAGTATCCGGTAGTATCGAATCCGGGTACAGGCACGGGTACAGGCAATACCGGAAACAACGGAAATGTGACTACGCCTAGCAAACCTACAACACCTAGCAAGCCTACTACACCAAGCAAACCTACAACACCTAGCAAACCTAGTACGGGAACGGGGTCCGGCACGGGGACAGGTACTGGATCTGGCACGGGTACTGGCTCGGAAACGACTGCTACTTCCGCTTATGCAAACGAAGTGGTTACGCTCGTTAACCAAGAGCGTGCGAAAGCCGGTCTGAGCGCTCTGAAAATGTCCAATGCGACTTTGACGAAAATGGCGCTGGATAAAGCCAAAGATATGTACAACAACGGATATTTCGACCATAACTCGCCGACATACGGCTCGCCGTTCGACATGATGAAGCAATATGGAATCAGCTACCGTTACGCTGGCGAGAATATCGCTAAAGGACAACGCACACCGCAGGAAGTCATGACCGCGTGGATGAACAGTTCCGGTCACCGCGCTAACATTCTTGGCGCGAACTTCACGACGATCGGCGTCGCTTATTACAATGGCGTGTGGGTACAAGAATTCATTTCCTAGTATTCATTATCTTTAACCGTCTTACACGAGTCCAATCTTACCGCAATGCGGTAAGATTGGGCTCTTTAGTTTATTTAAGTAACTGCTCAGTCGCGCTAAACTCCACCAATCGAGCGTTTTCTCCTTTTTAACACTGCCCAGGCGCTTTATTTCCCTCAATTCACCCATTTTCGCCGATTTAGCACTGCTCAGCCGCCTTATTTCCTTCCAATCGCGCTTTTTCTCCCATTTAACACTGCCCAGCCGCCTTATTTCCCTCCGATCGAGCGCTTTCTCCCAATTAACACTGCCCAGCCGCCTTATTTCCCACAAACGCCCAAATGTGTAATGTGTAAATGTAGTTAAAACAAATCAAAGAAGGGCCCGTCCCGCTCGATCAAGGAATGAATCCTTAGCGGGACTGACCCTATGCGTTAACTTATCTTAAGACTTTAGAACATCATGGTCGACATATCTGTCGCCGTTGATCTCGCTAATGACGTTAATAGCGACTTTCGCGCCATCTCCGGCGGTAATGATCGTATGCATGCTAACCCCGGCTACAGTTCCGGCAGCCCAAATGTTGTCTATACTTGATTTGCCTTCCGGCGAACATTCGATAATGGTTTTAATGCGCGGCTCGGTGCCCGGCTTCGTGCGAACGCCGCTTGCCTCGGCCAGATCGACGAGCATGCCCGTAGCGAGAATGACGTGGCCCGCTTCATACGTTTCGCCATCCGTCTCGATCGTAATGAATCCATCGCCCGCAGTCAGCTTCGTTGCTTTGGCCGCTACGAATTCCGTACCGAACTTAGTGGCTTGCTTCTTGCCGATCGCAACCAGATCAGGCCCTGTAATTCCATCCACTCCGTAGTGGTTTTCCACCCACGCGCGTTTTGTAACGCTTTGATCACTGTCGATCACGAGCGTCTTCTTCCCTGCTTTTGCCGTGAAAATCGCTGCACTTGCGCCTGCGGGACCCCCGCCAATAATTGCGATATCGTACATAACAATCACTCCTTAAGGGATATAATGGAACTTACTTCATTGTAGCATGTCCATATCCTACTTTCAAAAAGTAAGCCCATACGGCGGCGATCGTTATACCCGATACGACTTAAGCGACATAGCGCAATTTAATGCTCCTTCAACCGTTCTACGCCGACGGTCTGCGTATGGGTCGGACTTTGCCCTATCTGCACGGTAGCAACTCCATTCTCGACGTCCACCTTCTCGATCCAAACCGACGGCCCGTCATCCAGTTGAACCGCAATATTGTCGGAAGAATCGTAAATTTCCTTCGCTCTCTGAGCATTCATGGTGTGTCCTCCTCCATGGTGCCTGTTGACGACTCCGAAATTAATCCGTTATGAAGAGTGACTTGCCCTCCGCCTAAACCTTCATTGACCATTCGATCGACATCCATATCGTAGACGTCTCTTCCTTCATGGATCGAATCCCTGCTCGCTTGCACATTTTGTTCCGTATCCAATCATGATCTTCCTTCCTATAGATAGATTTATGGCCTTTTCCAATATTCCCTGCCCGATTGATTTCCATGCGGACTGGGAACCTTAAAGGGAAAGTAAAGCCGCAAAGGAGATCCTGCCTCATGCATACCGTCTGGAAAGGCGCAATCAGCTTTGGTTTAGTCCATGTTCCTGTCAAAATGTTCACGGCAACCGAGGATAAAGACGTTCATTTGAGGCTCATCCATAAGGAATGCGGCACTCCTATCGCCAACGTGCGAACTTGTCCGCATTGCGAAAAGGAAGTTCAATGGGAGGAAATATCCAAAGGGTACGAGTATGAGAAGGGACGGTTCGTGTTATTCGATTCCGAGGAGCTCGATGCCATCAAACCGGAAAATACGCGGACAATACAGATCTTGGATTTCGTCGATCTGAAGGAAATCGATCCGTTGTATTATCAGAAAGCTTACTACCTTTCGCCGGATCAAGCAGGATCTGGCGCATATAACCTACTGCTTGAAGCGATGCGGCAATCCGGCAAAATCGGCATCGCCAAAATAGCGATACGCAGCAAAAGCAGTCTCGCGGCAATACGCGCAGTCGACAATTGCATCTGTATGGAAACGATGCATTACCCGGATGAAATCCGGTCGCTCCAGCTTGTGCCGAATTTGCCCGAACAGACAACCGTGAACGAGCGGGAGCTCTCGATGGCGAAAATGCTCATCGATCAGCTATCGACCCCGTTCGATCCGGCCAAATATACGGACGATTATCGCATCGGCCTGCAAGAAGCTATCCAACGCAAAATCTCCGGCGAAGGCACCGATATCGTCACTGCACCGGCAGCCGAGCGGACGAACGTAATCGACCTCATGGCTGCGCTGCAAGCCAGCTTGGAAGCGGTCAAACCCGCACAAGCAGCGCCTGCGACTCCCGACAATGACGCGACGACAGGAGATCGGAGCAAAGCCAAGCCTCGCGGTACCCGCGGCCGCAAGAAAGAAGGAGCTGTTCCTTAAACATTCGTTCCCTTAACGGGGAACGTTTGACGAAATTTTATGGCCATCAAAGCGACTTTAATGACTCCAATAACTAACCATATACCTGATAAACTTAGAATCAAGGGATAAACTCCCGGCATTGAATACATTTCGATTTGATATATCCACAACGTTTCATAACTGTAATACAAAGGGAATCCGATCTGGAACAAGAGGATAGCGGCGCTAGTACTACGTCTCAGCCAGCCTCCCTGTCTTATTCCCCAACGTCTCCAACGAATAAGCGAAAAAATGGTGCAAGCTATCAACAACAGGCATATGCTATCGACAATGGTATATAAAAACAATCGTGGGTAGGGGCGAGCTTTCACTGCTTTAACGGTTTGTTCATCGAAAGAGTTGTACAAGTCTCTCCCGATTCGATCCGCAGGCTCAACAGCATCCGGATAAAAACCGACGAAAAGATTATCTCTTGCATTGGTGAACACAATGACGGCCCGATCGAAAACTCTATTCATCATGAGATGGGTTTTGAAGACGTAAGTCGCTCCTCCAAACTCGAACAGCGAATTGGACTCGCCGAGCACGTGCATCACCGATAGAAGATTGAGTACTTGAACGCCGTTGTAAGTACCATCGCCAAGCAACATCAAGATAAAATGCGACCAGTCTTCCAAAGTCGAAACAAGATATCCCGCCGGAATCCATTCCTTCTCATAAGGTTGCGCCATGCTTTTGTTATAACCAAACCAACTGGCATGTCCCTCCGATAAAAAGCCGTCAGGGGCTTTGCTAACATCCGCGTACGTCCGCTTCATCTCGAGCGGATCGAACAAGTAGGTCTGGACGAACTGTTCGTACGTCATTCCGCTCGCGGCTTCTATGATCTGGCCCAGCAGCATGTAGTTAAAGTTCGAGTAATAGGATCTATTCAACTTCTCTTCGTTCCAAGGTACGTTGACTTTGCCCTTCTTGATATCCTCGAACGGGCTAAGGATTACAACCAATTCCATGTCACGATCGTATCCGCTGGTGAAATTAAGCAGATGGCGGACCGTGACTTGGCTCTTGGGCTGTTCCGGCAACCAAGGCAAATATTTGCCGATCGGATCGTCTATATCCAGCTTCCCTTGCTCGCTAAGAATATAGATCGCCGAGGAGGTGATCAACTTGCTGAGCGAGCCTATAATAAATCCGGTTTGCGGAGTTACGACCGTTCCTTCGCTATCCGCGTATCCGAAACCTTTCGCATATTCCAGACGGCCGTTGTCTATCATCGCGACTCCGATTCCCGGTAAATTGTACTTCTTCATCTCCGATTGGATGAATGAATCAATTGTTCCCTGTGCCAGCGAAAGAGCATAAGCCGCAGATTGATTCATTAGAATTCCGCTAAGAATCAAAAAGAAGATCAACAAGTTTCTTTTTCTCAATCGATATCATTCTCCATTCACAATCGACTCTTCAACCCAACCTTTCTATACAATTATTAGGAACTCCTTCTTTATATGTAAAAAGAAATGGATCTCAGCTCATGTTTGCTTAATCGTGCAATCGGAGACGGGAACATTCGTCACGATCGCTTGAATCGTCGGATGCCTCATCGTATTGTTCGCGGTCCACTCCATGAATTGCACCTTGACGACAAGGGAAGGGGCCATCCATTGCGCCTCTTTGCTCCTCTCCGGCCGATTCCGAAACGGCATATCGGCAACCGCGGTTTTTAACGCCAGCGACGTCAACTCGACTCGTTCCTTATCCTTTAATTTGCCTGCACCGGCATGGCCAATATAAATCAAAGAGCCTTCCTCGTCATATAAACCTAATAGAACCGAACGAACGATTTTATCCTTAATGATCACGCCGGCTATGACCGCATAGAGGTCGTAGAAGATCTTGATCTTTTGCCATCTTCCATCCTTGCCGTTAATCGCATAGGTACTCTCTATTTGTTTGCATACGACTCCCTCCATATCATGAGTTCTCATGACTTCAAGAAGGGCAGCGGCATCCTCATGATTCGTAACCAACTGCACTTGCTTCTGAGATTTGATAAGCTCAGCCAGCAGTTGCTGCCTACGCCGCAAAGGCAGATCTGTTACCCAACTGCCGTTCGCGAACAACACGTCGAAGACCATATAGGTAACCGGAGTTTCCGATACCCCCCTCCTGATACTTGCTTCATGGCGCAAGCTGTCCCTCTTCATCACTTCCTGGAAGGAGGGTTTGCTCGCATCGAAGGCGATGAGTTCTCCATCCAATATAAAAGTCGACGCGGTGCAATAGGCGGAAGGATCGGCAAATTCGGGATACTGCATCGTCCGGTCATTCCCCTTGCGGTTGATCAATCTAACGGAATGTCCATCATAATAAAACAACATCCTAACTCCATCCCATTTCATCTGGGCAATCCAGTTGAGTCCCGAAGGAATCGTTGTCGCCGAAATAGGTTCAAATGGAACAAGCGGGTTCAACTCCAAACCGTCCATCCACTCCTTCCATAGCCGATTACCGTTATCTATGCCCATACGATTCCATAATAAAACCGTCCTCCTTATTGCCTAGTGGCAATCGAAGAACGGTTGATATGGGGAAAGCTATTCCGAATGAACTTCTTTGTCCGGCAGTTGAATCCACTCGCTGGACCAGTTGGAGATGCTATCGAACAATGGAGCTAGGGCATTGCCCTTGTCCGTTAATTTATACTCAATTCGCACCGGCGTTTCCGGATAGACATCCCGCTGGATAATGCCTTCGGCCTCAAGCTCCTTAAGCCTTTCCGACAATACTTTGCCGCTTAAGTTAGGTAGCGAACTCTCGATTCTGGCAAAACGCTGAGGGCCGGAGAGCAATTGAAAGACGATCAACGCCGTCCATCGCTTGCTAAGCAGTTCCATCGCTTTCTCGAATCGAGGGCATAGCTGCGGTTGATCCATGATCATCACCTCATTTTGCTTCTCTTCCTTCTCATTATACGCTAAAAGCAGACACTTGACGAAATTTAATTTCGATAATACACTAAGTTACATAAAGTAAGTATATATGATTAAGTAACAATTGGAGGATAAGACGATGTTGCCATCCTTATTTATTAATCACGGCTCACCGATGATGATCACCCAACAATCCGACTACACCCGTTTTTTAGCGGAACTAGGCACCAAGTATACTCCGAAAGCCATCGTTATCTATAGCGCGCACTGGGAGGAAAAGGTGACTACGGTATCTTTCGCCGATGGTCCGCTGGAGACGATATACGACTTCTACGGATTCCCCGACGAGCTTTACCAAATCAAATACCCAGCGCCCGGATCGCCGGAGCTTGCCGAGCAATTGGAGAAGAAGTTACGCGCACATGGAATTCCGTCCAACAGAGATAATAGAAGAGGTCTGGATCACGGTGCGTGGGTATTCTTGCGCCATATGTACCCCGAAGCCAATATCCCCGTCGTCACCGTGTCGGTAAACCCGTTCCTCCCCGCCGCTCAACAGTTCCATATCGGCGAGGCTTTACGCGGATTAGGAGAGGACAACGTTCTTGTCATCGGCAGCGGCACGACCGTACACAACTTCAATTACATTAAGTTCGGCCAACAACATCCCGAGTCTTGGGCGGTCGAGTTCGACGATTGGCTGATCGACAATATTGAACGTAAGGATCTGCAAGCTCTCGTTAACTATGAGCAATTGGCTCCTTACGCATCCCGTGCGGTTCCGAGAGCGGAACATTTCGTTCCTCTATATTTGGCCATGGGAAGCTCGAGAGGGTTGGATAAAGCGGAAGTTCTATATCGGGGATATGAGTTCGGAACGTTCAGCAATACTTGCTTCTCATTCTAATTCACAAGGGGCGTACGGAATGGTCCCACCCCGCACGGTCGTAAAGCTCGGAGATTTCGAATTGCCGATTACTCACCCGGACAAGCTGATCTGGCCGGAGACCGGAATTACTAAACTGCGATATGTGCAACTATTGGCCGAGCTTGCTCCTTATATGCTCCCTTACTCCACCGGGCGTTTCTTGACGACGATTCGTTATCCCGAGGGCATTCACGGCGTTTCCTTCTATCAGAAAAATTGTCCCGAACCGACGCCGGAATTCGTACGTACCGCCAAGGACGGCAGCATCCGCTATGTCGTCCTGGATTCCATACCGACGCTATTGTGGCTGGGAAGCTTATACAGCCTGGAATTCCATGTCTCGTCCGACGAAATCGCTAACCCGCTCCCGAATACATGGATGCTGGATATGGATCCTTCGCTGGAGGAAGAACCTCGGCTGATGGAAGCGACCGCTCTCGTCGGCGAGTTGCTCCAATCGCTCGGCTTAAGCGCGGTACCTAAAACTTCGGGAGCGACGGGCGTACAGATCGTCATGCCTATCGAACGCGGGCCTAGCTTCGATGATCTACGGCAATTCGGCAAGTTCATCTCGGAATATTTGGTTGCATCGAATCCCCGTCTATTCACCGTAGAGCGGATGAAGAAGGATCGAGACGACCGCATTTACTTGGATTATCTTCAGCATTACGCCGGCAAAACGCTGCCGGCGCCTTACTCTCCTCGCGCCCGTCCTCACGCCACCTTATCTACCCCCTTATCTTGGGAGGAAGTACGGCGAGACGTCAAACCGACCGATTTCCATCTATTGAATATTGGAGAACGTCTACGCGAACGCGGAGATCTGTTAGCCTCCGCCTCCCGTCAAAACCTTGCTCCGATTATCGCCCATTTGGGCAAGAAGTAATCGTCACAGCAAAGGAGATAGGATGCGCGCTAACGCTTCCCTTACCTTCTGGCTGCGCGGGCGCTTCAGAAATTTCTGCAAATTAATTTCCTCGCTGTCCTTCATATCCTGCATGAAGTCCTCTTCCACGTGGGAAATCGCTGCCGGGTCGAAGAGATGGGCGTTGATCTCGAAGTTGCTATAGAAGCTCCGCAGATCCATGTTAGCCGAGCCTACGACGGCTACGACCTTGTCCATCACAAGCGTCTTGGCATGCACGAAACCTTTTTTATACTGCCATACCCGAACTCCGGAGCGCATCATTTCCTCTACGTAGGATAATGACGCGAAATGTACGAGCCACGTATCGGGGACAAAGGGAATGAGGATTCTCACATCTACCCCGCTTATCGCCGCGTCGTGGAGAGCCATCGCTATGCTAGCGCTCGGGATAAAATAGGGCGTCGTTATCCAGACGCGTTCCTTAGCTGAAGTGACCATCGCAAAGACGGAATCGTGGACCGCGTCGCCTTTCCGATTCGGTCCGGCGGGAACGATCTGCACAGGCTCGTCGTACTTGCAGTTATGGTCGGGGAAGAACGCCGGATCATCCGGCTTGTCGCTTGTCGCCATTGCCCAATCTTTCAGAAACACTTCTTGCAGCCAATAGACGGAATCCCCCTCCAGCTTAAGATGGGAATCCCTCCAATAGCCGAGGCGCGGATGCTTTCCTATGTACTCGTCTCCTAAGTTGATGCCTCCGACAAACCCAACCAGCCCGTCCACCACGATAATTTTCCGGTGATTCCGATAGTTCATCCTCTTTTTCAGAAATGAAGGCCTTAAAGGAAAGAAGCAGGCGCATTCGACGCCTCCTTCCTGCAAGATCCGAATATAAGAATCTTTCAGCTTAATGCTGCCGATTCCGTCGTAGAGCAATCTCACCTTCACACCTTGTTGCGCTTTAAGAATAAGGGCCTGCTGGAACTCCCTGCCTACCCCATCGTCCCTGACGATATAGGAAGACAGATGAATATGGGATTGTGCGCCGCGGATCGCCTTCAACATCGCCTCGTAGGTGTCCATGCCGTTATTGTAGATCTCGCTTCGGTTACGCGCCGATATCGGCAGTTCCCCTCTCTTAAGCAACGCCCGGAACAACCTCGTCCTGGAAGAAAATTCGGTTGCCGGAAGCTGATCGGGGCTTAATAGGTTATTGCTCATCTTGAGCAGCTTCGCCCTTCTGCGCTGATCCAAACTCCCCCTGCGGCGCGCTTTACGGCTTCTACGAAACTCCGTTGCTAGAAAGTAGTACAAAATAAACCCGACCACCGGGAATAGGAACAAGATGAACAGCCACGCCGTCGCATGCGCCGGCCTGCGATATTCAAGCACCAATATCGTAGCCGCTTGGAATATAAATGATAACAAAAGGATGCATAGTACAAGCCCGATCATTCGCTTACCCTCGCCGTCTATTTATGGTTTAGCGGGGATTAACCGCACACAGGGTTCATTATACCATCATTACCCTTCTTAAGGATTTGGAATCCTAGCTATAGCAAACAGACTGCCGAATGTCATTTAGCGGCAGTCTCAGACTCTGTCATGAATAACCGATGGCTTATGTAGGGGAGGTCAAATCTCTGTAAGCTTCCTTGAACCGGTTAAGATGAGGTCTGCCAACGGAATAGTATCGGAAGTCCGACTGAACCAACAGTTCCTGCCGGAACACGTTCCTCCCATCGATCAGAACAAGTGTATTCATTAACGCGCCGACTTGACGAAGATCTGCTTCAGCGAATTCCGGCCACTCCGTCAACAGACACAATGCATCTGCTCCTTCGACCGCAGTCCAAGCGTCCTTGCACCAAACGATGTTCGGATGATCGAACATTTGCCGGAAATTTACCGTAGCGACGGGGTCGTACGCACGCACTTCCGCTCCTCTGTGGACTAATTCGGCGACGATATCGAGCGATGGAGCTTCCCGAACGTCGTCCGTGTTCGGCTTGAACGCAAGTCCCCATATCGCTACGGTCTTCCCTGTCACGCTGCCGTCTAGCTCCTCCAATTTCCGAATCACGTTATTTCGTTGATCCCTATTCACCTCTACGACCGACTTCAGAAGCTTGAAATCGTAATCCACGTTACCGGCGATCTGAATGAGCGCTTTGGTATCCTTGGGAAAACAGGATCCTCCATATCCGATTCCCGCATTCAAGAAAGAGGAGCCTATGCGGCGGTCCTGTCCCATTCCTGCGGCGACCTGGGTTACGTCGGCGCCTACTTTCTCGCAGATGTTGGCAATTTCGTTAATGAACGAAATTCGCGTCGCCAAGTAGGCGTTGGAAGCATATTTGATCATCTCCGCGCTGCGGATATCGGTCACAAGAATATTGTCGGTAAGCTTCCGGTGCAAGTCCACCGCGATAGCCGCAGCCTTGGGATTGTCCGTACCGATAACGATGCGGTCCGGGTGAAACGTATCCTTCACGGCGGAGCCTTCGCGCAGAAATTCGGGAACGGAAACGATATCGAACGGTTGACCGGAATATTCCGCGATCCAAGCTCTCATTCTCTCGTTCGTACCGACAGGAACCGTGCTCTTGGTCATGACGAGCGTATAGCCGTTCATGGCTTGCCCGATATTCATGCAAGCGCGTTGAACATAACTAAGATCGGCCTCTCCGTTCGCCATCGGAGGCGTGCCTACCGCGACGACGACGATATCCGCACATCTTACCGCTGTAGACAACTCCGTCGTAAAGTCGAGTCTGCCTTCCTCCGCGTTGCCGATTAACAACTCTTGTAAACCCGGCTCGTAGATCGGAACCTCTCTCCGCCGCAACTTCTCGATTTTCAGGTCATCTTGATCGACGCAAGTGACCTCGTTGCCCAGTTCAGCGTAACAAACTCCCGACACCAGGCCCACGTAGCCGGTTCCTATTACAGCAAGTTTCATCTCTCGATTCTCCCCTCGCTATGCCTAGTCACTTAAGTGAACCCTCTCTATCAGATTGAGGCCGAAGACCAGCATTTGCTCTGCCTTCGTCTCCCAAGATTGTTTGCTGGCGGCTTCCACGATTTCCGCTTTCGATATCTCGTTTCGGTTCAATTGCTCCAGCAAATGGTTCACTTGGTCAATGAACTCTTGCTTGTCCTTGTAGAAGTAGAGAAAATGCTCGTCCCTTCTTAGCAGCTCAGGCGTAGCCGTTACGACCGTAGGGAGACCCGCTGCCGCGTATTCATATAGTTTCATCGGGCTCCTGCCAGCATTAGCGGCATGTCCCGACAAGGGCAAAAGCGCCAAATCCGATTGATGCAGGAACGCGGGTAAACGGGAATACGGTTTAGCGCCAAGCAAATAAACGTTAGAGCCGAACGACGGAAGAGCAAACCGCGGCCGCGGCCCGATGATGACGATGCTAAGATCGCGTCGCGCTTCGGCCAAGCTCTTAATCGCTTCCAGATCTAATCTGGAATCGACCGCCCCTATATAGATAGCCCGCGGTCGGGGAATTCCGATCAGCTCTTCGGGCTCATCCCCCGGATTCGAGAAATGCGAGAATTCAACGCCGTTCTCCATGACCATGCCAGGCAGTTCCGGATTCCATTTTCTAATATTCTGGTATACGGGATCGGAGGTGGCCACAACGCCATGAACTTGACTAACGATGTCCCTCTCGGCGGCTTCCACCGTTCGATCTCCCTGCATGTCTTTATAAATATCCGTCGGCCTATATAAAATGACCTTTGCCTTCAAATAATGCTGGATACCCGCAAAAACAGGCTGATCGATTAAAAGCAGGTCTATCTCCGTAAATCTATGGAAATCGAGAAGCTTGCTCAGTTTCGGAAACGCCGTAAAACGGACAAACCAGTTGTTACGCGATTTCCGAAACCAACGTCCCGCGATTTGCCACGGAATCCAAGAGAACGGCACGCAATTAATGACCGGTCCCTCTTGCTTCTTGATATTCAACCACTGCCTGAATCTACTCAACACGGTCGGTTGCCGGAGCTGAAGCAAATGCAGAGGAGTGATGGAGGTACTTACGTGCATCACGCGATGCCCCAGTTGCGCGAATTCACGCGCCAAATGGTGGGAGCCTACGACGAAAGGTCCGCCGATATAAGTATGGCTGGCGAACATAATATTCAATTTCTTCTCGCTGCTCTCACTCCCCGTCAAATCGCTTCCCTCCAAGTTGAACCGTAATGGATATACAGCTCATTCGAATCGAATAACCTTCTCCTATCGAATACAAGATAGCTCCGAGCCAAGCAAAGTGCCGCTAGTTTCATTTCTCTCAAAGACCAAATCGCTGCAGGAGCCTATTAGATAATAGGAGTGAGCAACCTGCATGGGCTCCCTTGTTTCTAACGATTCATTATCCGTCACAGTCGAATTACGGCTATCCTTCAGTACGAAATTGTCTATATTCATGCCGTTAGACTCGTTATTGTTCGACATCTTATTGCCCGAGATCGTGAGTCGATCGCTGTTCGCGGAAAAAAAGCCGAACGTCCCGTTATTCTCGAACCGGTTACCCGTTATCGTGCAATCGCTGCCGTCAACTTGCAGGCCGGAATCCCTGTTGCGCGAGATGAGATTATCTTTAATAAGCGTACCGGCCGCCGAAACGCTCATCCCCCTGCTCACGCTTTCCGAGATCGTGTTGTTTACGATCGTAACCGACGAAGCTCCCGAAGTAATTTCAATTCCGAATTGGTTGCCTCGCTTTACGGCAAATCCGCCTGCTTGCAGAACCGTGTTCCCTTCGATCTGCGTATCCTCCGGAGCGTAGGTGTCATAATTATGATCCTCGACAACGAGTATTCCGCTTGAAGAAGTACCTTCTATTCGATTATTGGATATGAGCACATTTTTGCCCCCGACGTGGGCGATCCCGCGGGAATACGACCGTTGAATGCGATTGCCCTTAATCGTGATATTGCTTGACAGCGCTTGTTGGCTGCGATAACTGACGACGGCGATCGAATCGTCCCCCGTTTCGATTAGATCGTTGTTCTCGATCGAGATATTGCTAGAACCCCCCGTAATATGAATCCCATCCGCTAAGGAGTTTCTAATCGTATTATTACGAATGATGCCTTTATTCACTTGTCCTCGAACCATGATTCCTTTCTTGTTGCCAAGCACGTTCTCTATGATGAAATTGGAAGCCTTCGAGGTGACGTAGATTCCCTCGTCATGATCGTTGCGGGTACCGCCCGGGACTCCCAAAGACACTTGCAAGTTGCGAACGGCGTTGTTGCTTGAACCTTCGATGACGATGACTCGCTCCGGATGTTGGGTGATTCTGATCTCCGACTCCCATCCGGCACCCTCCAGCTCGACTTTGTTTTTGTTTACTACGATGCTGCCGTCCACGAGATAGATTCCTTTAGGAAAATAAACGATTCCGCCGCCGGCAGAACCTGCTTTATTCACTGCCGCTTGAATCGCCCTCAGATCGTTCGTACGCCCGTCTCCCTTGGCACCGAAGTCGCGCACGTTGATCTTCTTCCCTTTACGGGTATCGACGGTCGGCTTAAGCGCAGGCGCGCTCCCTCCCTCCAAGCGAGGAGCAACAGGCGAAAGAGACGCGCCCCAATAGGTGATCGCCGCCGTGATTAGAAGGAGCGATAGAAACAGGTAGCCTACCGATAAAGCCCGTTTAGGTTTTTTGAGCGTTGCCTTATCCATTACCATCTCCACCACTCCATCCCCCTTTCTTATATTTGCTTTTTCGATATTTTCAGCAATAATTGGGAAGCCATCGATTTGAACGTATCCCGATTAAAGAAAAACAAGATGATCACGTATAGAAGGCCACCGCAAGCGACCTGAATGCTGAGAATGACGACTTGCGTGTACGTCGTTTCAATAAGCAGTCCGATCCCTAGCACCGCCAACGCCATGAGCAAGCTATAGCTGATCCCCGGCGACAAGCTTCGAAGATAGTCCCGCAAACAAGAACCGAGTTGCGACTTAATAGAGACCGAGTAATGGATGCCGAACAACAGCAATTGAGCGAGCAAGTAGGCAATCGCAACGCCTAACGCATCTCCCGTATACGCTCCGAGGGTCAGAGCGGGCGCAATGACCGCGAGGCTGATAACCGTATACTTAAACGAGATATCCGACCTCCCTATGGCTAGCAGCAAACTCGTCGTATACATAATAATCGAGCGTACAAGCAACATACCCGCCAGAATTTGAATAAGAGGAATGCTTGGCGTCCACTGATTACCGAAAGCAAGCGGAACGAGGTAAGGAGCCGTTACGATGAGCCCAAGGAAAATAGGCGCGTTCACGTAACTTACGGCGCTTGCTATCTTAAGAAAACCTAGCCGGAGCATGACGACCTGATCCTGTAATTTGGCGAGAAGCGGCGTCGCGATTTGGGAGAATAGCGGGTTCAACTTCTGCACGGGCATTGAGCAAACCTGGAAAGCGAAAGTGTAATAGCCGAGCTTCTCCGCGCCGAACATTCGGCCAAGGATGATGTAATCCAGATTGGAGATCAACGTCTGCGTCATATTTGTCCCCATCTGATACATCCCGAAGCTCAAATATCCTTTAAGGTCGGATCGGGAGAAATGCAGGCTCGGTTTCCATCTTCTCCAGCCTAAGACCGCCAAGCAGATCGATTTCAACAACGCGTTAGCCAAATGCGACCAGACTAGAGCGTATACCCCGTATCCGTAATAAGCGCCTACGAAGACAACGATGAACCCGAATAAGTATGCCGCAATATCGACTTTAGCCAAGTAATCGAACTGCAATTCCTTCTGAAATAACACTTGAAACTGCTGTCCGATCGCAGGTATGAAACATAATAACGCCATTATGTGCATCGGTCCGACCAATTGTGGCTCGTGATAGAACGAAGCGGCAACCGGAGCCAGTACCCATACCGCTATGCAGGCCACCGCTCCTGCAGCCAAATTCAACAAATACAGGCTGGACAATTCTTTGCGGGACACGGTTTGCCGATGAATAATGGCATTGGAAATTCCAAGATCGTTCATGGACAGCGCTAATGCGATGAATACCATCATCATTCCCATCAAACCGTAATGCTCCGGCTTTAATAACCGGGAAATGATAATGATCTGAGCAAGCTGTATCGCGATAGATATGATTGTAGATAGGCTAGACCATTTCATCGCCGTAATCCCTTTGACTCTTAACGACATTTCATTCCCTCATTCGGCTTGGATTAAGTCCGTCATAACCTTTTCTTGATGTACAGAAACAAAGGATGCGGAATCAGATCGATCAACGCCTTCTTCAAGCTGCGTCTATTGGCGTACGAAGGAATATTCTCGCTCTGGAACCAGTCGAAGAAGGGCCGGGCTTCCGACGGAATAAGAGAGTCGTTCTTGATGCTACGCACCCTAATTTCATCCCAATATTCAATCTTCAATTCGTGGAACGGCAACCACCCCGGAAGTTTGTTCCGGATAAGCTCGTACGTGGCTTGCTCTATAGGAAAGCCGACATGCCTCGGGTTTACCCCTTCCGCAAGCAACGCTGTTATCGTCCTTAAGCACTTCTCGCATTGGCCGCAATTTCCGTAATCCTTATTGATCCAGCAAACTCGAATGCTAACCTCCCGATTCGCGTTGCGAATATATTCGGCAATTAATGCGATCTTATCTTGCCGGGAAAGCTCCTCCCCTTCGAGTTGCACCTCCATACCCTTCCAGCGAATGTGGTTATTAATTAACGTATTCGAGCCATCGGGGATCGAATACGCCATCTTCGGGGGTAACGCCGAGGGGACGTACAGCTTCTGTATCCCGAGCGCATGCGATAGGGGAGCCACTAACCCGACAAGACCTATCCCGTGCTGGATGCCCGGCCACCAGCCGTGGGTAAACCGGCCGAAGGCAAAGGAAATCTCCTCTCCGTTCAGAATGGTTCGCAGATTAGATTTGATAAATAAGCTTTCGATCCCATGGGAAAGGCCGAACGTTTCGTTATATTGTCTAACCTGTTGCCACATCGCCGGTTCGTCAAGACGGACATCCGCCCCCCATACCGTAACCAAATACGGATTTTCTTCTTTCCTTCGTAGGAAGGTCCCCATCGAATCGACGCCTCCGCTGAAAAAGGCGGCCGATCTCGACGACTTAATGGAAGGAGTGTCTTCGGTCAAATGCTTCACATGAAGAGTTCCGCCGAACTTAAGCCGAGGATATAACGCACCGAAGGACCTCTTAGCCTTCAGCAAACTTTCGTAAAATGACTTATCCAATCGATCGACGAACACATCCGCTCCGGCAACCCAAGCGACAGGACACAGATTGGCTAACAGCGGAATAACCATAATGCCTTCAGGCACTTCGCTAATATCCTTGTCATACTCCGCGAAGAAGGATTCCCCGGAGAAAAATCGACTTACCTTAGATCCATACCGAACGGCACAACGAATCGTATATTTACCTTCTACCGCGATCCGGTCAATATGAATTTGCGTCGCTTCTTGCCCCATGACCCATCTCCCTCTTCCACTGGTAGGCGGAAATAAATACGTAACGCGCAACGATATACAATAAGGGGTAGAACGCTCTCGTCTCGAACAAATACGGAATCCGATAGCTTTCCAGCAACGATATGAAGATAATCGGAAATACCGCCAGCCAACCGAGTTCGAATCTTCTTATCCCATTGTAAGCAAGCCCTATGATTACCCCGTACACAATGGCATACAGGACGTAAAGGTAGCCGGAATCCGCGAAGATGTGTCCGAAAAATCCCATATTCGTATAATCGGGTGCGGAATAGATGCTGTGCTTTACATTCGCATACGCCTGCACGGCCTGATCCGCATGCAGAAAGTTATTAAGGGTAGTGCTTGGCACGAACATGGAGAGGAGATTCAGCCACCCATTAAACATTAACGACGGAAAGGCGACAGTCTGGCCGGACAAATCCGCCATGGCGACGGAGTGATTCACGCTAGAAGTAATGTAATCCAGAAATCTTCCTAGTCCGTAGGAATAAACCCCTTCCCCCTCGAATCCGTTGTTGGAGTAATAGCTATAGCTTCTTAGCCCTTCGGCGATCGAGAAGAAACCAACGAAAGCAACGGCCGATAAGATCATCTTCGTTAACGTCAGCTTGATCTTATTAAAGGTCATTGCGATCACGACAATAGGGATTAGCACTTCCATTAAAGCTAATCTTTCGGAGAAGAACATCCCCCTTAACACGCCTGGGAATAGGATCATCAACCAAATCCATGCGTTGCCTTTCTTCTTCATCCCGAATACGTATACCGCATATAGAGCCGCGGCAATCATGCCCAATTGAGTAAAGGAGGTAACTCCGGAAACCATCGATTTATTAACGACCTGCAGCTTGAAGGTCTGAAAATCCTGCTCGACCACCACTAAGCGAAACAGCGGACCGACTCCTTCGTTGATCACCATTCTCGCTATCCACAGCCACTGGGCACCGAATGCGATTAAGCCAAGAATAATAGCTTCCTTGCGAATCAAGCTGCCATCCCCATGAGAACTGCGAAACCTTTCCGCGCTCGGATAAGCTGCTACATTAGGGTTAACGCTGGTTTTCTCGGCTAGCCATGCGCACACCCAAATCAAGAAATAAAACAGCAAGTAATTAAAAAAACCGGATAAAGAGAAATACTTCACATAGGTAAAGTAAGGCGTACGTAAGCTCCAGATCCCCGTGCTAACGAAGAAAATAAGGAACAAGACGACCCTAGGATTCAACATGGCTAGATTCACCGGGACTCCACTCCATCCTTGGCAACCATCGGAGCACTTTGCTGTTCCAGCACGTGCCTCCGGAACCGCTCCCGAAACACCTCCGCGGAAAATCTCAGCGCGTTGTCGCGGCAGTGCCCATAAGAGATTCTGAATTCGTTAGACTCGAATTCGGCGATCGCCTCTACAAGCGAGGGAACGGTCTGCTGTCTGAAGAACACTCCGGTTGGCTTGTCTTTATCCAATCCCCTTACCGTCTCCAAAGCTCCGCCCTTGCCAAAGGCGATGACGGGCGTTCCGCACGATTGGGCTTCGACCGGAGCGATGCCGAAATCTTCTTCCGCAGCGAACACGAAAGCTTTCGCTTCTTGCATATATTTCTTCAGCAGCTCGGCGGGTTGATAACCGAGCAACGTTACATTCGACTTCGCTTTTGCTTTGATTTTCGCGAAATCGGGGCCGTCGCCGATGACAATGAGTTTCTTATCCGGGAGCTCCGAGAAAGCTTCAACGATCAAATCGATTTTCTTGTAGGAAACCATTCTCGATGCGGTCATATAATAATCCGATTTCTTGGGCTTGAACACGAAGCTGTCGATATCGACCGGAGGATAAATAACCGTAGAGCGGCGCCGATAAACTTTCCAAATCCGATTGGCGATATACTCGGAATTCGCGATCAGGGAGTTGACTCCGTTGGCCGTGCGGCTATCCCATAATCGCATGCGATGAAGCATCCACTTGGCGAAGCCTGCCTTTAAACCTTTAGTCAGACCGGAATCCTTCAAATATTGATGCTGCATGTCCCATGCGTACCGGATCGGGGTATGCACGTAGGAAACGTGCAATTGATCTGGCCCCGTTATGACTCCTTTAGCTACCGCATAGGAGCTTGAGATGACAAGATCGTAAGCCGATAGGTCGAACTGCTCGACGGCATAAGGCATTAACGCCAAATAATGACGGAACTTACTTCTGGCAAAAGGAAGCTTCTGGATGAACGACGTATGAACTCTTTTGTTCAGAATAAATTGCCGTTCGTTCGCCGGAAGAAAATCCACGATACTGTATAAATCCGCATCTGGATACAGCAGCAGAAGCTGTTCAAGAACCTTCTCGGCACCCGCATAGACGACTAACCAATCATGAACGATAGCTACCTTCATGTTCGAACAACCTCCTTGACGACATCCCAAGTTTGCTTGGCGCACTTGTCCCAGCTGAACTGGCCCGAACGCTCCAAGCCTCTAGCGCTTAGCGACTCGCGAAGCCGTTCATCCTTCATCACCCGATCGATCTTCAAGGCGATATCCGCGGGACTATCGGGATCGCAATACAACGTCGCTTCCCCGCAAACTTCGGGCAATGAAGCGTTACGGGAGACAATGACCGGGGTGCCGCAAGCCATCGCCTCTAAGGGGGGAAGACCAAACCCCTCGTATAGGGAAGGGAACAAGAAGCAGGCTGCACCGTCATATAGCGCTTTTAATTGACGGTCCGTCACATAGCCGACTAGCTTCACCTTGTCCGAATGAGGCATATCCGTCGTGCCGAATACTTTGCCGTTCGTACCGCCCGCGATGACGATCCGATAATCTACCTGCTGCAACAGATCGATCGCCCTTACGATATTGGGGAAGTTCTTGCTTGGATTCATGCTGCTTACCGCGAGCACGTAATCTTGACCGACGAGTCCGTGATCCTCCAGCATGTCCTGATCCGGCTCCACGATTTGCATATGCTCCTTGCCCAGGCTGATCACTTTAATCTTGTTCTCGTGAATGCGGTAGTGCTCGATCAGTTGGGACTTGGAAAATTGGGAGACCGTCATAATGCGATGAGCCCGGATTCCCAGCACTCTCTGAATCACTTTGTATGCATTCCGGAAAACGAATGAATAAGACTTAGGATGTTCGAAGACGGCAGCGTCGTGAATAGTCGCGATTTGATTGCCCTTCAGCAGGGGGCCGGTATTGCACAGGTTGATCAACAATCCTTTTCTAGCGTATGCAGGCAGGACAAGCTGTTCCCAGGCATGGCCTCCGAACGTTCCGATTTGCTTGATCTTGATATGCTTCAGATCAAGTTCATGAATCGCGCCGGGAGGGGACAATACGATCAGGGAGTATGCTTCCCTGTCCTCTCTTCCCTCAACGAGCAATTGATCCCACCGTTTGACCAGTTCCAGCGCATATCTTTGTACCCCCGTCACGGGTTGAGTCAAAAACCGCCCATTCACGTAAATGTTCATCTCATACCTCGAAATCTTCCTCTAAGCGAATGATCTTCACTCTGGTCGATGACGCTCTCATGCGCAAGCCTCCCGCGATTGCTTGTGATTACGAATTTGACCCCTCTTAGGTAACCCGGAATTTTGGCACGATGCTCTCTTCTGAGCAGCGCCCGCAAGAGGAACCCTAGCGACGTCCATATTAGGCAGGCATAACGCCATGCTGGGGCATCAAGCTCGCGAAGCAGGTAATCATGATTGACGATATCCATGTACGCCACTTGCTCCACCTTGTCTCTGGATAACGGAGATTGATGGTGGATGATTTTCAGATCGGGATCGATCCAAACCTCCCCATGTCGCCTAGCACACTGAGTCAAATATTGATCCTCGCCAACGCTATATCCGAGCAACCAAGGGGCCGGCCTTAGATCCATCAGCGCGCTTCTTCGAAACGACATGTTACATCCGACGACGTATTCCGTACGGAAAGGTTCCTTCTGCTGCACCCAAGTAATCATGGAGCCCCCATACCCGCTTAAAGACAATTTGCCTGGCTTGCTTGCACCGTACAGGAATACTCTGCAAAACTGCCTCCAGATGAAGCTAGTGCCGAGAAGCACGTCCCTTCCCCCAAACCCGGAAGCGTTGGGATCGCTGTCGTACAACCGCATTAACCTCTGAACATACCCCTCATAGAGCTCTACATCGTCATCGATGAACAAGATGATATCGTGCTTCGCAATTCGAACCGTTTCAATCCGCGAGAGCAGCAGTCCGGGATTTTGTTTCTTATGATAGTTCATCTCCCAAAGAGAACCGTTAAGGCTCAATGTAAAGCTGTTCAACAACTCCGTTGGCAATTCGCCATCATCCACGATCAGCACCTCAACGGGAAAATCCGTCTGTTGCATCGCCACCGATTGAAAGGTCCGCGCAAGATCTTCATGACGATTGCGGGTACAAATCGCCAACGTAATTCCCCGCTGAAGCTTCATTGGAATGCCCCTCCAATCTATAAGTCCATAGCCGGTAATAGCTCATGTTTTTGCCATAGCTGTTATCCAGCAGTAGATTGGGCTTGCCCATCAAGCAAGCGAGAATATGTCCATGCAGCCTAGAGGTCAATATTTCGTCATAACCGCTAAACAGAACAATCGCCCTTGCTACGTACTTCTCCGCCAGAGAATGCCATATAGATCTTAACGGTAAAATATTGCCGAGCCTCCGGTCGAGAGAATACCCTTTAATGATTTGCCTCAACAGCCACCTATCCCAAGCCGTGAATAGCTGAGGCCAATCCGCTACCTTGTCGCACGGGAGGATGACTTCTTGTTCAGCGCTTTCTTGATCTTTTCTTAGCAAACCCAGCCTCAACCGGGTTCCGGGAACATTCGAAGGAATCGGATACAATTGATGAGCCATATCTGGCGCCAGATAGACGTTAGCGAGAAAGCTGCTCGCCGTCTTATAAGAGCGCTCGTCCCTAACGAACAAATGAAGATCGGGGTGGGCGCTGAAGCTCAGCAATGAGCGTCGCTCTTCCGCCGGGTCGTTAAAATGAATCGTTTGAGGCAATATGACGATACGGTTGCGGGGAAAAGCTTTTAGCGCTTTCTCACGCAGCCGCTGATGATGTGGATACAAATCTCCGAAGTTGCCTCCGCCTTGGCAAACGATAATCCAATGATCCTCTACCGCCATCTTCTGGCGAAAATTAACGTATGAATATCTCTTACGGACCGTAATTCCGTAGTCCCGGAAAAAAGCCTCCGCCCCCTTCATGATCAGAAGGTCGCCGATATTGTCATAGACCGGATAATCCAAGTAGACGATCTCGGACCCCGGAGGAATCACTTCTCCGATGACGGCCAGCATTTGTTTAATCTTGTCCATCGGCTGAAAATGGTTAGCCGCTTTCATGGAAGACCTCCTTGCGGTAATCCGATTCTAGACCGGACGCGAAACCGAATAATGAGAATAAGAATGGCGAGAAGACGATTTCGTGCCGTTTAGCACACATCCGATGATCGGAGCGCCCAACTGGTCGAGAATCCTCTTCGCTTGTAATGCTTTCTCCCTGCGAGAGATAACCGAATGAACGACAAGCAAGATGCCATCGCTATTAACGGCAAGGATGGACGTATCGGTCAGGGCGAGTAAAGCGGGAGAATCGATGATGACGACATCGTATTCGACCCTTGCCTTCTGCAGGAACATCGCGATAAGGTCGGCTTCCAGGGGATTGGAGGACGAGGATAGAAAAGGACCCGAAGTCAGAACGGATAAATTACGGATGCCTACATCCTTTACGGCCTCTTCGAGGCTGAACGATTGGAATAGAATGTTCGATAAGCCGGTATCGTTCGTCGTGGAGAACGACTGATGCAGAGAGGGGCGATACGCATTGCCGTCAATAAGCAGCACTTTACGATTCTCATGGGCGTAAGCGATCGAGAGATTAACGGCGGTAGTCGTCTTCCCCTCCAGCGGCTCTGCCGAAGTCACGAGAATCACCTTGCGATCTTTCCCGTTAGGTGAATGCTCGATCATGTTCCTTAACGATCGATAGGTGTTGGATGCCTGGGAGAAGGGATCCAGATGAGTCATTAAGCTTCGTTTAACTGTGGGCGTGGACATGCTTCTCTTCACCTACTCGCTTAAAGGTTGTGACGGGCTTAATCGTCTTTAACTGTTTTTTGCTGATCTCTGCGACGTTGGCCAGTACCGGAATGCCCAGAAGCTTCTCGATATCTTCGTTGTCTTTCATTCTCCGGTCGAAAGACTCCAACAGGAATGCGACTAGGAAGGCGAGGATGGCAGATACGATTAAGCTGATCAACAGAACATAGACTAGACTGGTCTCTTGCGGTACCGTCTGATTGCGCGGGTTGGCCTCGCTTAGAATCTCCACGTTCTCGATGCGCATAATCTTCGGAATTTCATTCTTGAATACCATCGCTAACGCGTTAACGATACGCGAGGCTTTCTCATAGGATTTATCTTGTATCGTTATGGTCATAATTTGACTGCCCTGAACCGTGGTCACCTTCATCTTGGTCGCTAATGCATTTGCGGTTAGATTAAGCTCGGGATAAAGCTTGACGACCTGTTCCAATACCGGCGGGGTTTTAATAAGCTCCTTGTACGTGTTAATAAACATAAGATTTATCGCTAAGCTGTTCTGATCGATGAAAGGTTGGCCCTCTATCATGTTGGTTTTATTCACGATGAGTTTACTGCTGGCTAAATAGGTCGGTTGAGCAAATTGGGATTGTAAAACCCCCGCTCCCACGCACATCACGAGGATGATAGATACGATAAGTGCAGCTCTCCTGCGTATGATTTTGAGATAGTCGATTAAAGTCATAACTTCCTCCTACTTTCGCATGATACAGAACGTATCTTTAATACGTTCAATTTACGATACATTTTGTAACTTGTCAAGCCGTATTCCCCGGAAACTGGAGAAGCCTTCAACGCTACCTCTTAGGTGGCATTGAAGGCTTCTTTCTCTATTCGGGCTATGGTCATTATTAGCAATACGACGACAGACAACTAAGCCAATCCAAGCCAAGCCTGCATATACTGGCTTAAAAGCAGAACTCACCTTATTCCAATCAGGAAAGGATGTTGATCCATGATCGATGATCCTAGTGTCATTAGCGTCAAAGATTTAGGAGCCAAAGGCGATGGCGTAACGGATGATAGCCAAGCGTTCATCAAGGCCATTCAGACCGCGGAAAGCAAGGCCAGGAAAAATCTTGCGCCTAGCTCGGATAGCAATCAACTCGGAACCATTACGATCTATATCCCGTCAGGATCTTACCTCATTAAGAGTCCGGAAGCCATCATTAGAGGAACGTATAAAATTCGCACCGTAGGCTTGCAGATACAAGGAGCAGGCGCAGGCAATACGCAAATTTTGTTCCAACCTGTCATCGCGGGCAGCTATCTCATGAGAAATAACGACGCTTGGCTCTATCTCAATATCGATGGCATTACGTTCGACTCCAACAATACGAAAAACAACTTTATGGATTCTTACTCTAATGGCGGGGCTCAGAAATATTCGTTGAGTCGTTGTCAATTTACGGGGTCGTGGAATTATGGCATCTATTTAGAAGGAAACAACACGAACAGCGAGTTCTCTTATTATTCCTGCACATGGACAGGCAGTCACAAGATCGCGCTTTACGTGTCGGCTGCGACGGGATCGGATCAATCCGTCAATTATAATTTTTATGCCTGTAATTTCGAAGTAAGCGACGGGACCTTCGTTCGGTTCGAGAAGGGAGGAAACATTAACATCTGGGGAGGAAGCTACATTCATTACGGTACGAATGCCGGAACTTTCTTTCAACTGTTAGGCACAACCCACGGATATGGCACAGAACGGTTCCTCTGCATCGGCGCCAGGATCGAACATCGGAACGAGTTAAGCAAGCTTATCGAATGCGAGTGGTCCGGAGGAACGATAAGCTTCATCAATGTGGATATGTCCAGTTCCATGCATCTCCGTCCGCCAACGGCAGTAGCCGCCGTATTCAGAAGCGTCAATACTCAGATGCCGATTCTCAAGTTCGACAACTGCCGATTGATCGGATCCCATCAATACAACTACACGATTAACTCATGGAGCCAACGCCATAATGTTCAATACGAGAATTGTACTTTCGAGCAGCACGACGACCCTTCGACGTTCATTACGATAGCTCCAAGCGATGCCAACGCCAATAAAGGGGGCGCCCCTGTCATCAACTTTAACAACTGTCGTGGCGCAAGCAGTTCGGCCAATACAAGGAATATATGGGATTGCAACTACGGGTTCGCCACCAGCACATTGGGACTTACCTCCAAGAAAATCGCCTCGGTAAAGACGCCCGAGGGTAAGTTTCCTTATGTAAGCATCCCGACGATCGATTTTTATATGCCCCTTAACGCCATCGTGACTAACGTGACGTTATATTGGCCAGCTGCCGTCGCTACGTCCCAGAACAAAACCTGGACTTTCACGTTAAGAACTTCCGAACTGACGCCAACCGTTCTCGCGAAAGTGTCGGGAGACGGTACCAAAGCATTGGCGAATGGCTTCAACGTGTCGGTACCCCAATTATTCGCATGCAACAACGCTACCAATAGGCATCTCGTGTTCGAGTGCAATACGGCAGTCAATCAATCGATCGATGGGTGTCTATGTCTCGTCGAGTATATCGGATAAGCTATCCGATATACTCGATCAAACAGAACGCGGAATCAATGGCTTGATCGACCCCCGACCCGGAGCATAAGCGGAGATTTCGCTTAGCTTCCGTGTCGCATTCGAACATGGGATCCGTATTCTCGTAGAATCCGGCATCCGCCGGCGAAGCTTGTACGAAAGCAAGGCGGCTAGGCGATGATTCGGAGGTCTCAAGCCAATAATCGGCAACGGATAATCCCTTCGCCGCGCCCGGCTTACATATGAACTTAACATTTAGGATAAGAGAACCTAGAGGTAGGGTAAACGGTTCCTTCTCGCCTTTCATAGGGAACGAACCGAAGCTGCCCTTAATGCTTATGAGCTTCTTCTCTAACATTGCCCTATTCGTTACGCGCATTCCCACATCGGAATCGAAAAACGCCGTCTCGTTAGAGCCTTGAAGGCTGCGGCAATTGCGAAACTTCACGAGAGGACGGCCGCCATCACGCGAAGTTTCCTTCCCGTCATAGGAATAAACGATGAACTCGTCCGCGCGAAGCTCGTGGGACAGCTCGCAATTGTCATAAACGATCTGATGGGGATGTTGCCATGAATTCGATAGATAGACGTATTCATGCTTGCCCATTAGCACGCAGCTTTGGAACAAAATACTCGGCATTTTCTGATTAACGGATCGAAAGCGAGCATTCGCGGACGGTTTCAGCCGATAAGCTTGGGAGCCCATATCGCAATTGATGAAAGACAGCGTTCCATCGTTCCACTCGCATTCGATGAGCTTACTTTTCTCGTTCCGATGCTCGAATCTTGCGCCAATGCACAGGAATCTCTGCACGCCTCCGGCATGGCTCCCCCCTAACAGCTTGAAGAAGGTTCCGCCCTCCCGATCGTCGTAATGAATGAAGCTTCCGCCCCAAATATTAATATTGCCCCCTTTACCGAAGACGAGGAAGTCCCCCTTCTCTACTTCGAATTGGCAGGCAAAGAAGTTATAGTTGAGAAACTGATCCGATCCCTTGTCTTCGGACACGAACACCCCCTTGTTCACGATGCCGTTGAAGTTGCAATGATACCAGCTCATCTCGCTGTTCGTATTCGATCCTTCCAGCACGAATAAGTTGTTCCACTTGCCATTCCATAGGCATCTCTCGAAGGAGTAGTTCTGTGCACCTCCATTAGAGAGGGAGAACATAAAGTTATTGGCGGCGTTTAACGAGGTGAATTCGATATCGGCAAAGTGGACGAACAGCCAGGCGTCTTGATTATAGAGCAAGTATTGCTCGGATTTGCCATTGTTGAACAAAATCTGCGTGAGCCCTCTACCCGCCCCTTGGATGACAAGCCCTAACGATCTCGTCCGGTAGGATCGCCTCATCAACGTCTCCGGTCGGTTCAGGAGATAGCTCCCCTCGGGAATATAGAGCTTTGCCCTTCCTCTTCTATTCGGGTCTCCCAAGAAATTCGCCGCTGGATTCGAGACCGCCGCATTCTCGATAACCTGCAAAGCACGGACAAAAGCCGCGCTGCTGTCTTTCTTCCCGGTCGGGTCAGCCCCGTAGTCCAACACGTTGACGGATAACGGTTTAGGTTCTCCGGCGGTAACCTTCGCGATCGTATCCGGCCCTACCCCAGGGAGCAGATTCGCCCCCATGCTTCCCGTTAACAAGCTTAATCCGGCTGTCGCGACTCCGGCCAGAAATTGCTTTCTCCCCATTTTGCGGGAGGTGATCTTGTCATCCACTCCTTCATCCCCCTGATCTTAGCAGCTTCGGGCCGCTTTCCGTTGTTCCTGGAAATCAAGCTTGGAATAAGCACGATTACGACATAGGTTCCAAAGCAATAAGCGAACGCGTTCATCATATCCCCTCGATAAATAATGAATAAGTATCCGGCAATCAAGGAATGCGTATAGCGGTTTAACCCGACGTTCTTCTCTAGCTTATTGACTAGCCAGGCGACGAAGATCGCCCCGGCCACTACGCCGACCCAACCGAAGTTGATATAAAACTCGCTAGGAATCGGATTGGATAGATTCGTCATATGGAGCGTGTAATTTCCTGAAATATAGTCCCCTACCGCTTCTCCCGAACTAAGAGGTTTGCCTGCCCAAATATTGCGCGGAACGAAGAAGAACAAGACGCCTAACATTTGATAACCGAATGAAATTCCGTAAGTGTCACAGTATTCGAGACTCGCGATCAGATTCGAGAACGCATCGAAATGCAGCTCGGTCAGTTGATCGAACATCAGATGGTAAGGTGACGGCATCTCGAAGCCGCTTAACCCGTAGCGGAAATAGTTAAAGAAAGGAAAAACGAGCAGGAGCCCCGAGAAAATAATCCAAACGAACCGGCTTGGGCGCATCGTCTTGAAATAGAACAGATAAATAATCATGATGATGCAGAAGCCTAAATAGAACCGACTCGTATTAAAGGGGCTTAGCTGATTAAGCATCATAACGGTAGATGCGGCCAAATAACCGAGAACCTTTAAGCTTTTTGCCGTCTTCCAGCTGTCCAGCGCGAATATCCAGTTGCTGAACACGATCCCCTGTACAGAGATATTGAGCAGCAGCAAAATCGATTTATTGGAGAGTACCGCTCCGTAATCGGCAAGACCGAGGAAAAAATTTTGCTTGAACATCGCCAAGGTAGCGAGAACGATAAGCGACGACAGGATAAAATAAATAACTTTGACTTTCCCCCCGATAAAAGGAAGATTGCTTTTCCCGTCGCTGACGGGTACCGCCGATGCAGGCTGATGCCTCCAGCTTCTAAAAACGAGATATATGAAGTTCCAAGCGAAAATAATTAAATTGGCCCTAACTACTTCCCCGGCTTCGATTGGCAAGGAGTTCGGAAATACGGTACTGAAATCGATTTGAATGACCGGGGCCAGGAAAAAAAACATGTACACGAACACCCATATTATCGTATCCAGATTCAATCGTGGATAACTCAGCGACCGGTAAAATCCGATCACTATGCAAATCAAGTTCAACAGGAAGCTTACGAACAGGTAAGGATGGTTCCACTGTTCGGTATTGAAATAGCACAGGAGCGCATTCGCCATGAATGCGCAAAACAACACATATAGCTTAAGCATCGTGCGCTCCTCCTCTAATCCTATCTAGGCAGAATTTTTACTGGCTATCGCGCTTCTTCGTTTGTTGAAATTGAACTTAGCGGACAATTTGACGATTACGAAATTCATTTCCTCGACTTTCCACAATCGGATAAAACCGAAATAGAGAATCATTCCCAAGCCGAGCGAAAACGGGGTGAGCACGATTTCCCAGCCTTTGGCGTCAATCAGCTTCATCCCGCCATAATAGAAGCAATAAGCCATTGCGGCGGCTAATAAGGCGGAAGAAATGATTTTCGAAAGAAACGGAACGGTAAGGCCTAGCGGCTGGTTCGGATTCAATCGCTTATACCGCACGAGCAAATACGAGAAGGATAGAATGGATGACGACGAGCCCGATACGGCGATGCCGATATAGTGAAGCTTAGGGACTAACAATAGGCACATGGAGACGAAACAAATCAAATAGAGGGCAGAACAGTGAATAGGAATTCTCATGTTTTCCTTACCGAAGAACAGCTTGTAGCAAAATTCCCTAACCGGAATAATAACGATCCCGATCGCGAAGATCAGAAACGCGATGGCCGTCATCTCCGTTGCGGTAGAGTCGAAAGCCCCACGTTGAAACAAAATTCGGATGATCGGGAAGGAGAAAGCCATGCACAAGATCATGACCGGGATTAGAATAAGCGCAAGGCTTTTCATGCTGGTCGAGATGAGAGAGCTGTATTCCCGCTCCTTCTTCTCCGCAAGCATCTGCACGATACTCGGAAAGCTTGCGCTAATGAGCGCCGTGCCGAACAGCGTAACGGGCAGCATGATGATCCGGCTTGAGTAATTCAGCGCCGATGCGCTGCCGACCTCCAAGCTTGAAGAAAAAAACCGGGTGGCGAATTGCAAACTTTGGTCAATGATTACGAGCCCTATAACCGGTATGGAGAGCAAGACAAGCTTCTTGATGTACTCGTCCTTAACGCTCAGATACAATCGATATCGAATGCCTTTCTTAATTAAAACCGGAATTTGAACGAGTACCTGTAAGGCCGTCCCGATCAAGAACCCCCAAGCTACCGAATAGATGCCGATGGAAGCATGAAAGAAATGCATGAACGTAATGACGATTATGTTATTCAGAACAGTGAGCAGGGCAGGCAACGTAAAATGATTAAGGCTGCTAAGCACGCTGGATTGAGCATAGGAAACCGAGAAGAACAGCATATTCGGCAGCAAAATCCATAACAGATGCTTAATCTTGTCATGCTGCAAGGCATCGATCGCGAATACCGAGGATAACGAATCGCTGAAGACGTAGCAGACGACGGTAACCAGGACGATGATCACGATTAGCCAGTTTAATGTATTGTTATACATAAGGTTGGCTTTCTCTACGCTGATTTCTACTCTCTGCTTAATGAACAAAGGTATAAAGCTGGCCATGTATACCCCGCTCACGAAACTGAGCAGCATGGAAGGAATCGTGTTCGCGAACAAATAGGCGTCCATATCCACGTTCGCTCCGTAATTGTGGGCGAGCAACACTTCTCTGCCCAAGCCGAGCAAGCTGCTCAATAAATTGCCAACGAATAAAATGACCGCTCCCGAAACGATTGCTTTAGCATTCATAATGTACCCCTGTCGGATCAAGAATGATGTTCATTTATCCGATCGCTTGTTTCATATAGTAAACGAACTTAAAAAATTTACCGTAAAACTTCGAGATTTGAAAATACGGCTTCTGCTTCGCGCCGAAGGATCGAAAAAAGCTTTCAACCGACTCATGCATCCCGCCATAAAGATCGAACTGAACGGATTGCTTCGACATCAATTGAATGGCATGCCAGATCAGCATGGCGTGCGGACCGCTATTCCTGAAAGTGAAATCCTCTCCGCCAAGCAAATTATAAGCACTGACGGAATCCCACACGAGGTAAATACCGCTATGGATTTTCCCTGCTTCATCGACGGCGAACAGGATTTTCCGCCCATTCTGCTTGCTGAGCTCCTCGTCCAGTCGCTTTAAGGTTTCGAAGCGGTAGGGGATCGGCAGCGTCTTCGGATTGAAATTGCGGCTATGCATTTCATAGAACTGTTCCACGTCGTCGCTCTCGATAACCTTTAGCTTCTGCTCGGCTCTCTCGATACCGTCCCGAATATTTTCCTTGAAATTCGCGTAAACGTTATCCAACTGCGTTAAATCTTCGATCACGTACGTATATCGCGTCGTCTGCCGAAATCCTTTCCAATAGAATGTGCTCCAGTTCGTGATGTTACGGTTGAAATGCTGGTAAGAGTAATCCACATCCGGCATCTGCTCTATGATTTCCAGATAGAGTTCCCTCTCGTACGCCAATCTCGTCGCATATTTCTGGTTGGGCGGATATTGAATCCAAATTCCTAAAGTTAGAGTCAGCTCGGGCATCTGAATCAGGTTGAAGCCGTATTTCTTGGTCTTATAGTACGGCAGGCTTGCGACGATCTCGTTGCCCTTCTCCACGATGATGACGTCCCAGTTGTCCGCTCCCCCGCATACGATATCCAGCCACCAGTCCCGGTCGAACAAGGGGATGCTTGAATTCGTCTTGCAGAGCTCCCTGTATTTGCTTTTAGAATCTTTCACGATTGCGGGCTTAGCCCGGGTTGCTTCGCTCATTCCATCCACCTCCATACTATAAGTTTCCGCATACCGTGACGGTGACGATCGCGGCCAATTGACTTAAAGCTTGCTTGACGTAATAAGCGAAATGAAATAACTTCCCTTTAATCTTGGACACTTGAAAATACGATTGTTGCTTGGCTCCCATTGCCCGGAAAAACCGTTCTACCGGCTCGTGCATTCCGCCATGAAGATCGAATTGCTTCGTGACCTTCGACATTTCCTTAATGGCGTGCCAGAGCAAATAAGAATGCGAGCCGCTTTTCCTTAGTTCGGAATCCGCTCCTCCAAGCAGGTAGTACGCGCAATTCGCATCCCAAACCATGTAAATCGCGCTATGGATTCGGTCCTGCTCGTCGACCGCGAACCAGATTTTGCGGCAACCGCGTATGCTGCAGGCTTCGTCGAGCGGTTTCAATATCTCGAAGCTGTGAGGCATCGGTACCTGCTGCCGATCGAACGTTTTTTTGTTTATCTCATGGAATTTCTCCAGATCGTCGCTCTCAACAACTCTTAGCACTTTCTCCGCCTTGCGTATTTCGGCGCGGATATTGTCTCTGAAGTTGGCGTAAATCCGATCCAAATCGCGGAGATCTTCGAACACGTAGGTGTATCGGGTCGTTTGTCTGAATCCCTTCCAATAGAACGGGCTCCAATTCGTAATATTCCAATGAAAATGCTGGTAGGAGTAATCGACTTCCGGCAGCCTCTCGATCAGCTCATGGAAGATTTCGCGCTCGTAGGCATGCTTGGCCGTTTCGCTCTGCCCGCTAGGATATTTAATCCAAATCCCCATCGTTAGCGTTAACTCCGGCATCTGAATCACCTTGAACAAGTATTTCTTGACCTTATGGTAGGGTAAGCTCGCAACGATCTCCCCATTTCTCTCTATTAAAACGACATCCCATTGGTCCTCTCCGCCGCATGTAATATCCAACCACCAATCCTGATCGAACAAAGACATATCGGAATTGCTCCTGCACAACTTTCTATACTTGCTTTTGGCATTGACTACGTTGACTCTCCTGACGACCGTTTCCCCGCTCATCTCAGAACTCCTCTCCGCGTATCGGACGCTTGTCGCAGTTTCGTACGGAACATCTCCTCATAGACTGCTACAGTTCTGCTAACGTAATGTTCCCGCGTAAATTCCTGCGAATAAAGCTTGCTCGCTTGAACGCCCATCGCTTGATAATCCATGGCGAACATCCGTACAATAGCCGTCTTCAAGGCATCGCTGTTACACGGACTGACCATAATCCCCGTATTCCCCTTCACCATCTCGGGAACTCCCCCGACATCCGTTGCGACTACCGGAAGCCCTTTGCTCATCGCCTCGAGAATGACGGTAGGGAAAATATCATAGACCGAAGGAAGAATGAGGACATCGCTTTGTTCCAGCAAATCCGGAACGTCCCTGCGCAATCCGAGCATGAAGACGGTTTGCTCTACTCCTAGCCGCCTAATGAGACTCAGCAACTGATCTTTATAAGCTTTCTCATGTTCGAAGGCCACATCGCCGACGATCACGAATTTGATATCAGGATGATCTTGCTTAAGCTTTGCCGCAGCTTCGATCAGATACTCCAGCCCTTTCATCGGAGACAATCTTGCGATCGTGATCGCAATCCGGTCGCCCGACAGGAGCCCCAGTTGCTCTCGCAATCGTTCCTTGATGGGAGTTGCCGCTTGGGCGGATTTCGTAATCCCGTTATAGATTTTGACGAGCTTGTTCGACTCCCGATTGAACCATCGGAACATGATCTTGCTTCTGTCGCATAACACGATGACTTTATCGTTGAACAGGTGGTTCAGATACGCTACGAACTTGTATGCGACCAATGGTTTGCGCGCAAGCTCATGTACCGTCTGAACGGTAGGGATACCTAACCATTTCCCGATCAGATTGGCACCGATAACTTCCATCTTATGAGAATGGATCAAGTCGATGCGATACTTTCTGACGATCCCCTTAATCGCCTTCATGGACTTGAGCAAGATGTACATATTGCGGAAATAATAGCCCAAATCCGTAGGTTTGCCGAATACGGCAAGCGGACCGAATAGTACCGTTACCCCTAATTGTTCGTACTTACGCACATAATCCGTGGGTGCCGACAATAAGACGAAGCATCGGTACCGAGACTTGTCCAACCCTTCGATGAGCTGAAGCAGTACGGTGTCTACGCCCCCCACCTGGCTGGCATACGGCTGGACGAATAAAATATTTTTCATCGCTAGTACGCCCCCTTACATCGTTTCGAACTGAATATGGTATTTTTCCGCCAATTCACGGAATCGGGAGGAGATGAGCTCGTCCTCCACCTGCATCCCCATGCTCTCGATAATGAAAATGTCCAAGCTCTCTTCCGATTTGCATAAATCGAACAAATTCAATATCGCCGTGCTGCCGAAAGAGTAAATGTTCACCTTGCGGATATCGTTCTTAATCATGACCAGGTACAGCAATTCGATAGGTAACTTCTTGGGAAGGGCAACGATTCGTTCGGACATGCCCTCTATCGATAGTTTCTCTCCCGGATGTTGCTTGAAGAATAGCGGAGCATCGTCCAACTTAACGGTTTCGCCGACTCTAGCTACGATCTCTTCCAGGTAGCCCTTTCGATCGGCAATGTCATCTAGAAACGGTTCCGTAAGCACGATAGCCATCATTTCCCTACCCTTCAGGAAGTTGTCGACTTCGTGAAGCTCCGGATAGATCCGATAACATTCCTCTACGATTTGCGGCATTTGCAAGTATTCTTTGAAGGAAAGGGGTAACGCCTTCGTCTTATTCCTAAGGGGATTCTTCCTATCCGAAACAATTAATTCAGGTCGTTGAAGCCACACGGAATTGATCCATTTCAAGCTGCCGAAATACCCCCCCGGCAACCCGAGCCTTGGCGCTATTCTCTTCAACAATTGCATGTGCCACTTCGAATGGGTGCTATTGTTGATATAGTTGCCGAAGCCTTCCTCATACAGATAGGAACGCTTCCCTTCCTTGTGGAACTTGCGGATGATCGCATATTCAATGGCGACGAAGTCATGCGCTAGGAACACTTCCGAATATTGCTCAATATTCACTAGCGAAGCAGGCAAGTATTTTCTCCAAGAGTGGTAGAACACGAACTTTCGGACGGGATTCAACTTTAATTTGAACTGGTCCAAGGTGCCGTCATCGATAAACAGCACTCGGTCCCAAATTCCTGTTTCCCTAACCTTGTAGCTGAAATCCGCGGCTTCGTAGAAATGATTCAAGATGATGATGTCGCAATGATCGAAACCACACCCATGTTTGATCAACCTGGCTAGCAGGTATTGATAAGGTTTCGTGCAGACGAACAGTCTTTTATCCGTTGACGGGGATCTCACTGCTTACCTACTCCTCTTCAAGTTTATCAACAGGGTGTTCAAGAATTCGGGCAATAGCTTCCTGGCTATTTTTTTCGCGATTTGCCGTGGTCCGACGCTAGGGCGGAAGTGCTCCCATTCGGTCATAGCCAAGTATTTATAGTACTGATGCTTATAGGTATGGTTATCATGAAAATGCCAAGGCTTCGGCGTACCCGTAAAATGAATGACGGACGGCTTGCGAATCGCTTCCGCCAACGGTGCGTTTCTCTTCAGTTCCTTGTTCCCGCGAATGAGCATGTTTCTCTGAATATTCCATCGCGGATCTAATTCCAGCCACTTATCGTGCAGAATAGCATTTAGGCCATCCTGATCGTGATAGTACATCTTATCGGGGTTATCCCGAATGAACCGAATGACTTGAGCGGTAATCGATTCCCGCCTCCACTGCTGCATATTGATCAGAAGGACGCCCGAATTGAAGTATTTGGATTCCGGTGGAATGCTTAAATCCTTAAATCGGTTTCCTCCGCCTAAATCTCTTACCGCCGCGATCGGATATTGCTTCATGTCCGTCATCCATAATTTCGAAATATCATCCAGAACGATCAGATCGCAATCCAGATAGATCACCTTATCCACTTCTGCGGATTGTATGAGATCGGGAATGGACAGTCGAAAAAATGCGGATGGAGTAATGTGTCTACGGGTTGCGAACGCATAATAGGCTTCTGGGTTAACGGTCAGAAATTCGATGCTCGCCCCGAATCGCTGAACCGTTCGCACCAGCCTCAGCCTATTGGCCGGTTCAATTCCCCCGTCGATAACATAAAATTTCGCGTTCCATTCCGGAGCAAGATTCATCAGCAACGAGACGTATACAGCACCTAGATGTTGAACGTATCCGTTGTCGGTCGATGAGACGATATGAACCGTATCCGCTGCTATCATGTGGATCTCTCCCTCGCGTACATACCTGCTCTGCTTATCGCTTATTGCGAAGCCTTTATCCCAACATGTCCCATCTCGCCGCAGTGCCGGCCTTAATGTCTTTAGCCGCCGTTTTCCCCAAAAATTGATCTATGTACTTGGGCGGAAGGCCGTAACCCGGCCGAATAATTCTCACGTTGTCCTCGTTCAGTGTTTCGCCGCATGCAACATCCTTGCTAATGTAGAGAGAACGTCGATATTTAAGGGAAGATTTTTCTTTATCGCTTAAGCCATAACGAACCGTTCCTAGCGCTTGGCGGGCAATGTCCGTCTCCGATACGAGAAGCTTCATCTCCGCGGGTTCAAGCGAGAACGCGGAATCGACTCCGCCCTCGGATCGGGAGATCGTGAAATGTTTCTCGATCACCGTAGCCCCGAGCACGACGCTCGCTACAGCCGCCCCTATCCCAAGCGTATGATCGGACAATCCGATCTCGCACCGAAACAACTCTTTCATATGCGGAATCGTCAACAAATGACTGTCTGCGGGTGACGCCGGGTAATTGCTAGTACATTTAAGCAAAATAAGATCTTTACATCCCGCTTCCCTCGCGGCTTCCACCATTTCATTCAGTTCCGCCAGGGTAGCCATACCCGTGGAAATAATTAGAGGCTTCCCCGTTCGCGCCGCATGCCGAATCAAAGGAAGATCGTTATTCTCGAAAGACGCGATTTTGTAGAACGGGGTATCCAAGCGTTCGAGAAAATCGACCGCTTTCGGATGAAACGGCGTGCTGAACGGAATAATCCCGAGTTCCCGGCAGCGTTTGTATATCGGCTCGTGCCACTCCCACGGCGTATACGCTTGTTCGTATAACTGATATAAGGACTGGCCTTTCCAGAGACTCCCGGAATCGTGGATATAGAAATCCTCCGACTCCAAATCCAGCGTCATTAAATCCGCCGTGTACGTCTGCAGTTTCAGAGCGTGCGCCCCCGCAGCCGCGGCAGCTTCCACGATCTCGAGAGCTTTCTCGAGGGACTGATTATGGTTTCCCGACATTTCCGCGATAATGAATGGCGGATGCCCCGCCCCTATGGCGCGGTGCCCTAACCGAATCTCGTTCATGCTTAACTTCACCTTCTTTTCTCTACTTTGACCTCGAATGTGCTTCCATCCAGTTCAAAATAACAAGGGTAACGGTCATTATCCGCAACGCGCATCAACCGGAACTGCTCGCGGATCGAGAGATCCGGATCCAATCTGCTGTCCGCCGGCGTTCTCCTTGGATAATAAGTGCTTTCCCCGTGCTGATCTTTAGCTTGCTCGATCACGGTCGGGTATTCCCGCAAAAACCGATTGCACAGGGCGATCGTTTTCCGGCCGAGCTCCAGCCTCATCTCGTCGATCAATTCCGTTCCTTCGAACACGATTTGCTCTCTTAAGTAGATAGGCCCGTCATCCACTTTCTCGGCTGCTTCGAACAGGACGACAGGTATTTCGTTATCGCCGTTCAGAATTTGCCAAGTTAACGGGGACCATCCTTTCCCCTTCGGCAAGTCGCTCGCATGAACGACGAGGTTATGGCGATTGCGGGAGAGGAGAACCCGAGGCACGATCTGTTCGCAGCCTAGGAAGAAGGCCATGTCGCCTACTGTGAGCTCCGACACCTCGTGTATCCATATAATTTCTTCCGCGAATTCCTTCAATGTTGGCAACCACTTAGGAATATGGTCGTTGATCCAGTTTTTCCGATCGGATACGACCGTAATTTGTTTCAGCATTTCAGCAGCTCCTTTACCATTCGTTCCGCTCCGAGACCATCCACGAGGTTGCCGCCTCGCATTGACATCGTTGATCTGAACTCGGGGTTTTGCATGAATTCCAGCACTGTATCCCGAATATGATCGGACTTCACATCCGCGGAATAGCCCAATAAGACGATTAAACCGCTCTTGGCCGCATATTCCGACAGCTCGACTTGATTATCCGCGGTCATGATAACAAGGGATGGTAAGCCGAGACAGCATCTCTCCCAAGTCGTCGTACCGCCTGAGCCGATCGCTAGATCCGCTTCCTGCATAAGCTCAGCCATATTCTCCGTGTGGTCCAAGCATTGTACGTTATCCAGCTCCTTGCAGAGAGCGCGGATGCGGCCCGCTTGCGCGTTAATCTTGCCCATTAGAACTTTCGCGCGTAGCTTGCCTGGCCACAGTTCCTTCAGCTGCCGCAGCGCCTGCAATGTCTTCGTCGTTTCCCCGGTGTGGTCTGCGCCTCCGAATGAAATGAGAAGGTTCGTGACTTCGTCGGAGCGATTAATCCCTGATCTTGCCGCTGCGAATTCCGGTCTCAGCAGCGCATACTGCGGACCCAATCGCAAGGAAGTATCCTGCTCGACGAGCTTGGAATAACGTTGCTCCGCATGGTCGTATAAATTCTGATCGAGCAAGAGATCGCAGCGATGCGGCCGATTCGCAAGATCGTCGATGACCATTATGTTCTGAACGTGGGGGCGCACGACCGCCTCGTATCTAGCATCCAGCCCGTAATGATCCACAATGAGCCAAGAAGCTTTCATCCGCTGTTCATAGAGGTATGCGATTGTTTGCCTCGCGTCTTCCTCCCATCTCTCGTCATGGCAAGAGATCGCATGAACGGAATACCCGCGGCTGTGAATATAGGCAATAAGATCCCCCTCTAGCTTCCTGCAAATAAAAGCAACATCCGCATGCTGCTTTAACCGGTCCGCTAGAGTTAAGCATCTCATGACGTGACCCGTCCCAATATGGATCGAAGCGTCCGTTCGAATGACTATTCTCATCTGCGTACGCTTTCCTCCATGCAATCTCCGATCACTTGCCTAACAGCTGCAATGACATCCTCGACGTCTTCGTCCGTCATTCCCGGATACAGCGGGAGCGTTATTAGGCTTTCATAGACTCGTTCGGCTTTCTTGCATAACCCTTGCGGATAACCCAATCTTCTGTAGTACGGATGTAAGTAAACCGGGATATAGTGCAAATTAACTCCAATATTCAACTCGTGCAGACGGTTGAAGATGTCATCTCGTCCGACGCTCAATTGTCCAAGGTCCAAACGAATAACATACAAATGCCAACTCGACTCCCCGAACTGCTCTTGATAAGGGATCCCGATGGCCGACATTTCCCGAAAGGCATGGTTGTAGGTATCGGCGATCTTCCTTCGCCTGCTTACGAAGGCATCAAGCTTATCTAGCTGGCTAATGGCAAGCGCCGCCGAAATATCCGTCAGCCTATAGTTGTAGCCCAAGCTCTGCATCTCGTAATACCACTTACCGGGAGGCGCTTGGTCCAACCGGCTAGGCTCGCGCACGATGCCATGGTTGCGGAAATCGAGCAATCTCCCATAATAAAGCTCGTTGTCGGTCGCGATGACGCCGCCTTCCCCAGCCGTAATGTGCTTCACCGGATGTAAGCTGAACATGGTCATATCGCTGATTGATCCGATCGGGCGCGAACGGTAAGTTGCTCCTAGCGCATGCGCGGCATCCTCGATAACGACTAGCCCGTGCTTGGCTGCCAGCTCTTGGATTGCCGCCAGATTCGCGGGCTGCCCGGTGAAATCTACGGGAATAATCGCTTTAGTCCGTTCCGTAATGAGGCTTTCTACCGCTCGTGGATCGATGTTGTAGGTTTGCTCGTCGATATCGGCAAAGACGGGGGTACCGCCTTGATACAGAACGCAGTTAGCGCTCGCGGCAAACGTCATCGGAGTCGTGATCACTTCATCGCCCTCGCCGATGCCCGCCGCATAACAAGCGGCATGCAGCGCAGCCGTTCCATTGGAGAACGCCACCGCGTAGCGGGCTCCGACTTTCTCGGCAAGCTTGCTCTCGAACTCCGGAACGTAAGGCCCTGTCGTCAAGTAGTCCCCGCGGAGCACAGCGGTTACCGCCTCAATATCCTTCTCGTCGATCCATTGCCGACCGTAAGGCAGGAATGAAGATCGTCTCTTATAACCTGCTTGACCTGCTCGAACACTCATGCATATTCACCTAGATACTGTATGATTTCTTCATCCGTTAACCAGTGGCTATTCGTGTGGCTGCTATAACTGAATCTCTCATGCAGAGGAACTCCGCCATAATACTCGGTTTCTTGGTCATCCAACCAGATCGGATATTCCGGCTTGATGACGAAATAATCGTCGAACTCCACCGTTTTGCGGGCATCGTCTTCCGTAATCATCGCCTCGTGGAGCTTCTCTCCCGGACGAATGCCTATGTACTCCACCCTGCAGTTTGGTGCGATAACCCGAGCCAGATCGACGATTTTGACGCTTGGAATTTTCGGTACGAAGATTTCGCCGCCCTTCATGCGCCCCAAGCAATCCTGAACGAATTGCACGCCTTGGTCCAACGTAATCCAGAACCGGGTCATTCTCTCGTCGGTAATCGGAAGGCGACCGGAATTTCTTAGCTTATGGAAGAAGGGAATGACGCTTCCTCTGCTTCCGACCACGTTGCCGTATCTCACGACGGAAAATTTGGTTCCAACGTCGCCGACATAGGAGTTCGCGGCAACGAACAGCTTATCCGAAGCCAACTTTGTCGCACCGTATAGATTGATCGGATTGGCCGCTTTATCCGTGCTTAAAGCGATAACGCGCTTGACTCCCCGATTGATCGCCGCATCGATGACATTCTGAGCGCCGAGAATATTCGTGCGCACAGCTTCGAATGGATTATATTCGCAAGCCGTCACATGCTTGAGCGCCGCTGCATGAACGACGATATCGACTCCGTCGAAAGCTCTGTTTAACCGCTCTTGATCCCTTACGTCACCGATGAAAAATCTCATTCTAGCATCCGTGAATTCTTGGCTCATCTCATACTGCTTCAACTCATCCCTGCTTAGAACGATGACCTTCCGAACGTCCAGCTCCAGCATCTTGCGAACGAACTTTTTGCCGAAAGATCCCGTCCCGCCAGTTACTAGCACCGTTTTACCATTGAAGTCCATGAAGTATCTTCTCCTCTTCGTTCGATACATTTTGTTATCATATTCTAATAATATGTTACGATTTGTATCATGTCAATCATTAACATTTTTCTTTTGCTTACCACGAAATCAGTTCGTGATAATGCTTGCTATTTGTATCGTTCCCGCCTCGTTTGACGGGACTTCAATCCGTATTTTATGCGTTCCTTTATCTAGATCGTCAGAGATCAGATTCTCCCAATTCACTCTGAAAGGCGCACGATTATTGAATTCATTGATTAGTTTCCCGTCAATGAATACGCGATATTTGCCACCTGTCACGTCCGCCCACTTCTCAATGCCGATCAAGCTACCCGTAAAGGTTTGTTCGATTGAGGATCCCGCCGTTCCTAAAACGCCTTTGGATGTGATCTTGAATCCTTCTGCGTTCTCCCAGTTCGTTAATCTCCTACCCGATTCGAATAACTTAGACCCGTCATACAAGCGCGTTATCGGAAACGGATTCCGGGTCGCCGGCTGGCTAGAATACTTAGAAGCAATAGTCTTATAAATGCTTTTCGTGTAATAATCGTAGCCTTCGGTATTCGGATGTACGCCATCATCGGTTAATGTACTGTAGAGCTTGCCCGACTCCTTGAAGGCTTTGCGCAGATCTACGTTTAGTAGATCATAGTGTGTAGATACCGACTTAATCGTAACGGCGAAAGCTTCGCTGGATAGGCTGTTTTCGATCAGTGTAACGATTTCAGCTAGCGGATAATCATGCATAATCTGTCGCACTAATGCTTCATAGCTCTCTTGAAATCTTTCAAGAGAATCCCCTTGATCGTTCTGTCCGAAACACAGAATGACCATGTCATAGCCATCTGGATGTTTCAAATGCGTAAGGTAATCAATCCAACCCCCGAAAGTGACGGCACCTCCGGTCGCTACAATATCATGGAAGGCTACACCCTTATACGCATCACGGAGCTGCTTATCAAGTCCGTTAAACCATTTCCCTTGATCGCTGCCTGCGCCATCGCTCTGCCCGATGCTGTCACCTAAGACAAGGTACCGGATGTTCTTGCCCAGAAGCAACTTCTCGTACAGGTTCCTGTCGTTTGGGGAATTCTCTTGATTTGCGTGCGCCACGTACGGCTTCAAATTTTGACGATCATAGTAATAAGCGAACACGAACATCATGATAAGAACGAACATAGCGCAAAAGTTAATAAGAGCTTTGTTCATACATCATGACCTCCGTTAAGCGATGATAATATGTTTATCATTCCTTCTATCTCAGCTTGAACAGAGGTTCTAACGGCTGACACTTAAGTCTCCGTTCCAGCTGCCGATCTTCCATAGCGGCTCTCATTTCCCGCAGCACATCGTCATAGGCTCCGAGCAACCTGGAAATATCCTGGTCGGAATGGGTAAAGCTCATATTGTGCGAACCGACGGTTAATATGCCGCGAGCAAGCATTTCCTGCATGTAGAACGTTTTAATTACCCACGAGCTATAATCCGGCGTGTCGTGGATCGTTAAGAACGACCACGGCGGACTGCCCGCGACGGACAACACGTTATCCAGCCCATGCGCCCCTATTAGCCCGCGGAGTCCATCCATGACTTTGCTCCCTTGGGCATGGAGCGTTGGAATGACGGGTTGAGATTCCATTTTATTCATGGTCGCCAGCGCGGCTGCCAGGGAGAGCGTTTCTCCCCCGAAAGTGAACGAGAAGAAAATATCCTCCATCACTTTCATGATCTCCTTCCTGCCGACGATGGCGGAAATCGGGTAACCGTTAGCCATCCCTTTACCAAAAGTCGCGACATCCGGAGTAACGCCGAAGCTGCTCTGCGCTCCTCCGAGGTGATACCGGAATCCCGTGATCGTCTCGTCGAAAATAAGCACCGAGCCCTTCTCGTCGCACAGCCGCCGAATGCCTTCAAGGAATCCGGGAACGGGGAGCGTCATATTCATCGGCTCCAGAATAACCGCGGCGATTTGACCGGGATATTCGGCAAATAGCTGTTCCAACTGGTCAAGCCGATTGTAGGCGAAGGAATGCGTAAGCTGACGCACGGCCTCGGGAACGCCCAGATGCCGCGCCGTCGATCCGATATACCAATCCTGCCAGCCATGATAACCGCATGTCGCAACATGCTCTCTTCCCGTATAAGCCCTCGCCAAACGAATCGCTCCCGCGGTGGCATCCGAACCGTTTTTGCCGAAACGCACCATCTCTGCGCACGGGATAAGCTCCACCAACTTTTCCGAGACCAGTATTTCCAGCTTGTGGGGCAAGCTGAAGGAAACTCCGTTACTCATCTGGCTTCTAACGGCGTGATCGACATCCGGGTCTTGATAACCCAAGCTGATCGCTCCCAAGCTATTCACGAAATCGATATACTCATGACCGTCGGCATCCCATACATGACTGCCCAAGCCTTTTTCAATAAAATACGGGGATACTTCTAGCGGATATTGGGTTTTGCTCTTACTGAAAGTCTGGCTCCCAAGCGGGATCGTCGTTAACGCCCTGCTTAAGAGAACCTCGGATTGCGCATATCGAATAGACATTAGAATCACCTTTCTCAGCTAATTTTCCATAAGGATGGATTTAAGAGCGTGGAATCCGTGGAAGCGAACTGCGAGAAGTCGAGCCCCTTAGAACGATTGGCCGCACAAGCGATCAGTTGCCGCAACTGCTCCGAACGATTTACCCCGCACACGAAAGCATCGATTTCCGGAAGGCCGTCCACGAAGGCGAGAGCCGCTTCAATAGGATTAATTCCTTGCTCGGTAATATATTGTTGGAAGCTTAAGAGCTTTCCGACATGAGGCTGGAAATAAGCGGGTATAGCGTTCGGCTCCATACAGAGCAGCCCCTGAAGGAATACCGATCGGGCTTGTATTTCCATGCCCAGCGACCGGCATCGGCTCAGAAATCCGTTCCGGACGAGACGTTGGTCGAACAGATTAACCGGCACTTGAATGAGATCGATCGGGTAACGGCTGATGAGCTCGTCTAGCGGGTCTTCCGCGTAGGCGGATATGCCAACCTTCATCGCAAGGCCCATCCTTTTGCACTTCTGCAGCCCTCTCATGATTTCATCGCCATAAGGAGAGAGCAGTTCATCCGCCCGATGCAAGAGCAGGCCGTACACGTTTTGTTGCCCTAGCCTGTTGAGCGACTCCATCAGAAGCCTTACGACTTCATTCGCATCGAACGACGTTCTATTCGGCGATAATCCGGGAAGCTTAGTCGTTATTCGGAATGTATGGCGCTTAGACAATAGCCGGCCGAGTACCTGCTCGCTTTCCCCGTACATCGCCGCCGTATCGATAGCGGTTACTCCGCTTTCCTCCGCCAGCCCCAATATTTCCTTCGCTTCATCAAGCGAAGTTTGTCCCCCGGTGTTCGATACGCCGTAATTCATGCCGAATTGTACGGTACCTAGCCCTAGCTTCATCCCGTTTCCGCTCCCTTGGCTTCCGTCATCGCAACCCCGCCTAGCTCTTGGGAAGAACTGTTTGAACCTTCGTTTCGTTGATAGAGGCTATTGATCTCTGCCAGCCAAGGATATTGCTCCACGATGTTTAACCATGCTTCCCATGTAGCACTTATTGTTGGAATTCCTAAATCTGCGGCTTTAGCCGATAGCGCGAGCAGAAACTCGTAATCCTTCTGTTCATCGAGCGTCCATCTCAAACCGGAGTAGTCTTGGGGAGCCGACAGATTAGCGCTCGGGAACCATTCCGGGTGCCCGTGTATGAACGGAGTCACATGTTCCCTATCAAACCGGTTGCTCGTTTCTTTCCATGCCCGTTCCAATGCCTCGAACGAGAACACTTCTACGTCCAGACCGTCCGGAAATGTAGGAGGATGTATATTCGAAACGTAATCCAGCGACGGTTGCCGATCGATGTATTTCCCGACGACGGCATCGACAATCCCCGGGTCGATTAACGGGCAATCGCCGGTAATCCTCACGATGGCTTCCGCTTGCGTAATTGAGGCAACCCGGTAGTACCGATCAAGGACATCATTCTCGTCTCCCCGGTATACCGGGATGTTCAATCGTTTCATCTCTTCCTCTACGGCATCGTCTTTCTCCGAACAACTTGTAGCCACTACAATCTCGTGCAGCGAGCGGCATTGGGACAGCCGCTTATGAATGAGCTCCAACACTGTAACTCCATCTAACGATCGCAATATTTTGCCTGGTAATCGGGACGATCCCATGCGCGCCTGAACGATGGCGACGACCTTCATTTCTCCACCCCAAATCTTAGAATCGACTACCAAAAACGTGGTTGACTGACTTTGAGATGTAGTATAAAGTAAAATTATGTTAGATACAATACGTAACACTAATATTACAAAATGTATATTTTTGCAGGAGGTCATGATTGAAATGGAGCTTTCCCAAATGAGTCGTCAAAGAATGAAACAACTCATTGAACCCTACTACATGCTCAATCGCGTTGCCGTAGGAGACGATACTTCGTTGTACGCCCGTAGCCTTGCGGAGTATTTAAAGGTTGAGCCGCTCTCCCTGCCATCGGGAACGAAATGCTTAACTTGGACGATTCCCGACAAATGGGTCGTACACGAAGCCTACATTGAAACTCTAGACGGGGAGCGAATCGCCGATTTCGCCTGGCACCCTCTCTACTTGAACTCCTATTCGATCCCCTTCAGCGGAATAATCGCCAAAGAAGAGCTGCTTAAACATGTCACCTCCCATCCCGTGCTCGAGGATAGGCTCGTTTACATGAATCGCTGGCAATATCACAAGAAGCATACGCAATGGGGCTTCAGCGTACCTAGAACGGTAGTCGAGAACCTGGACGAACAAAGCTATCGGGTACATATCGACACCGCGTTCGAACCAGGAACGATGGAAGTTATCGACTGGACATTGCCGGGACAATCGACCGAGACCGTATTTTTCGCCGCCCACACGTGCCACCCGGGCCAAGTGAACGATGGCGCGGCCTGTATCGCCGTTCTGGTCGAGTTATTTCAATATTTGGAGTCGTTGCCCGAGCGGCATTATACGTACCGCTTAATCCTCGGACCCGAATATTACGCTGCCGCGGCGGTATTGGAACACGGCAAAGACATCCAGCACCTCCGGTACGGATTTTATTTGGATATGATGGCCAATGGTTTGCCGCTAAGCTTCTCCCGCTCCTTCCATGGAAATAGCTATGCGGACAGAATTACCCGTAGCGTTCTGGCCCATTACGATACCGATCGGATTGATGCTCCTTATCGTAGCTTGTACGGAAACGACGAGATGTTCTATGACGGACCGGGGTTTGAAATTCCGACCGTTTGCCTTAGCCGGCATCCGTATACGTATTACCACACCGATTGGGATAATCTTGATCACTGCGATTTCGATAAATTGGAGGAGTCTCTCGATATGTTGAAAGATGTAATCGAAACCTTCGAAACCGATGCCATTCCGACCCGCCTATTCGAAGGCCCTTTGTATTTAACGGAATACAATCTCTATATCGATCCGAAGCTTGACCAAAGAGGGTATACCGCGCTGCAAGAAATCCAGATTCTCATGAACGGGGAAAGAAGCTGCCTGGACATCGCGGAGATGATCGGAGTAGATTTTCTCTTCGTGCGGAACTTCGTTAATGAACTTAGCAAACACGGGCTCGTCGCACTCGCGTATGGTACGGCGCAGAAAGCAGCAACCTCTTCCCCTTCGCATGTTCTTTATGCGGAGGCGATGAAATGAGAAGCTACCATCACCACTTGCTGCATACTTCCGGTCCAGTCGAGGCGTCGATCATGCACAAGCCGACTCACCGTTCTTCCGCGATCTTTCCCGTTTTCCACACGGCCGGAATGACCACCCGAATCTGCTTCCTTGGATACTGGATGGTTAAACGCAACCTGCCGGAAATCCAATCCGTCGTCACTTTGCGATCAAAAGAAGGCACGATGATCTACCGAACGGCGGAACTAATAACAGAAGCCAAAGCCTATAGGATCGAGCTTATCGATCTGTTGACCGCTATAGCCTATGAGAACCCAATCGGATTTACCGGCAGCATGGAGCTCGAATTTTTCTCTTCCCGTGATCTCGTGTTCTCCTATCCCGCGTTGGTCGTCAATTATTACGGTCCCGGATACGGCAGCGTCGTGCATACGGCTCAACGTATCTATAACGATGATGAGGATCGCCGTACCAACCAGGAAAACCTTGTCTCGGAAGCAGGTTTCAACATCTACGCCGACGGCGACAGGGAACCTTTTTTCTCTTTCATCAACGGATTCGAACCGGTAAGAAACGGCAAAGTGACCTTGAAAATATTCAACAGCAAGAGAAGTACGATGGACTTGCATATAGACGTTCCTTTGTTGGCTCCTTACGAAACGAAGGTTATTTATCCCGATCGACATGCGGATCTTCAAAGCTTTCTAGGTGGCCATCCGGGAACAGCCCGAATTAGCTTTGACGTCGATTGGGTATTCCCTCGAATCATAGCCGGTAACGTTCAGCGTTCCACAGAAGCGTTAAGCGTTACGCACACCTATTACGACTGCTCCACCAGGATGAGTAAAGACGACTATTGGCATGAACCGCAGGAGGGATGGCATTCCGCCAGCATGCTTATACCGGTTACCCTAATGGCACAACGCTATACGCATGTGAATTTCTACCCGATCTATTCCCCTTGCGAACTAGCGGTCGATATCGAGCTATACGACTCCGAAGGAACTCTTCTTGGATTCAAGAGCCAAGTACAAATCCTCTCTCCAACGGATAGCCGATTACAAACCGTCGATCTCCAAACCCTATCCCTAGAACTCGGCGTCGAAAGCGAGCTTGCCATGAGCGCGAATCTCATCGCTCGCCCCCTCGGTAATAGCCGGCTGCCAACGCGATTAAAAGTCGGTTTGGATTACGGTTTGAACGCGGATGCGCTTCCCTGCAATATTTGCAAAGGCATGGACGTATTCAACCCTTCGCTCGAGCATAAGAAAAGGAGCTTCCACTGGGCTCCGGTCGTAAGCGATCAAGAGGATGCCACCGTATGGATCATGAATAGCAGTCCGATGAACCCTTACACTCGAACGGCATCCGTTCAGTTAACGTTCTATCGCGAACAAGATTCCGCAACGCTCACTCGGCAATTGACCCTATCTCCTAACGGAAGCTACTGCTTACGCCTAAGCGAGAATGCCGAGCTACAGCATTTCTTCGGCAATCGAATAGGCTGGTATACATGCGTCTCGGATAACCCGCATATCAAAACCTATTACTTCAGCGAAGGAAGCTCCGGCCTCGTCGGCGGAGACCACGATTTCTAATTTCGACAGAGGAGAATTATCACATGCTAATGGATTTATTCGATCGGTTGTTCCCTATTAATCGGAGTATTACGGGCGATGGCGTAAGGCAGTCGCTCAGCATTTTAGGAGAAGTCGTTCCTATCACCCAGCACGAGTATCCATCCGGGATGGAATGCTTCGACTGGACGATTCCTAAAGAATGGAACGCTAGAGCCGCTTACGTCAAAGACGGCCAGGGACGTACGCTTATCGATTTCGCGAACAACAATTTACATCTAATGGGATACAGCGTGCCCTTCCGGGGTTACGTGAGCCGGGAGGAGCTTATGGCCCATTTGCACACGAAGCCGGAACTCCCCGATGCGATCCCGTACATGATGTCCTACTACAAAGAAAATTGGGGATTCTGCGTAGAGCATAACCGGCTTCATGAATTTACGGACGATTGGTACGAAGTGATGATCGACTCCGAGTTGAAGGAAGGGCATATGACTCTCGGGGAGGGCTATATTCAAGGCGCTTCCGACAAGGAGATTTTACTATCTACTTACGTTTGCCATCCTTCGATGGCCATTAACGAGCTTTCAGGCCCGTTAGTCCAAACAATGGTGTACCGATATTTGCTTCAGAAGGAAAACCTTAAGTTCAGCTATCGGTTTCTGTACATACCGGAAACGATCGGCTCCTTGTTATATTTAAGCCAACATGGGGAAGATCTCAAAAGAAAGGTAGCCGCGGGGTACGTCATCACATGCGTGGGACACGGGAAGAGCTATACTTATAAGAAGAGCAAACGCGGCAATACGCTTGCCGACAAAGCGGCGATCCATGTCCTTAAGCAATCCGGCAAACCCTATCAAGTCGTGGAATGGAACCCCTTCGGCAGCGACGAAAGGCAATATTGCAGTCAAGCCTTCCAGCTTCCGGTAGGAAGCCTCATGCGTACGATGTACGGAGAATACCCCGAATATCATACTTCGTTGGATAACCGTGAGCTTATTTCGGAAGAAGTGCTGCAGGAAACCGTTCAAATGTACATCGACCTGATTGAAACGCTCGAAGCCAATGAAACTTATGAAAGCACCCATATTCACGGCGAGCCCAAGTTGGACAAACGCGGATTGTATCCGTATATGGGAGGAACCCGTACGCAAGCCGAGAAACATCGCATATTAGCCATTACGAACTTAATCGCTTTCAGCGACGGGTCCCATGATCTGATAGATATCGCCGAGAAGCTGAACGTAATGGGGAAAGATCTTCGTGAATCCGCTCTTCTGCTGGAACAACACGGCTTGCTCCGCAATCCAAACCATTTGCGATTGGATTTGGTTACCCAGATGGGATAATTCATCGGCACGCGAATCAAGAAAGGGACTATCCCGTGGTCTTGTTCAGACCTTGTGGGATAGTCCCTCTTCCATGTCATCAAACCTCATCTTGATATATTTAGCCGGCGTTCCGGCATGAACTTCATTACCGGATATATCATGCAAAACCGTGCTTCGTGCCGCGACGACGGCCATTGTACCTACCGTGATGCCAGGATAAATGAACACATCGCTGGCGATCCATGCCCCATCCTCGATTCGGATCGGTTTCACCACCAGCGAGAAAGCTGGATCGTCCGTCCGATGGCTACCCGTGCATAAGTAGCTGTTCTGCGAGATCACGCAATGCTTACCGATCGTAATTGTATCCAAGCTGTATAATTCGGCATGATCCCCAATCCAAGCGTGTTCTCCTACTTTTACTTTCCATGGATAAGTAAACCTAGCCGATGGCCTAATCTTGGCTCCTTTGCCGATATCCGCTCCGAACAGCTTTAACAGTCCATTTCGCCAGCTATACATCGGCTGCAGAGACCATCGAAACAGCGTCCCTTGCACGAACCACCACAGCAGCACCACGATCCCGCTTCTTCCTCTGGAATAATGGGCTTGGCTGTACATATCTAACCTGACTTGATTATTCATGGCATTCCTACCCCTAATTCAACCATAGTTTGTTGGAAAGCATTCATGACCGATTCATAGCCGAGATAACTGACCGCATACTCCCTTGCCCGGTCGCCATGGCGCTTACGGTCGTCCGAACGCTCGGATAGAGACATTAAAGCTTCCGCAAGCTTGATCGCATCCTCGGGAGGGATGAGAATCCCCGCCTGCGATTGCTGCATGACCGAATGCACTGCCGTCTGCTCCTCCGCGGCTGCGATAACGGCTCTGCCGCTTGCTAGCATGCCGGTCAACTTCGAAGGCATCACGAGATCCGAAGTATTGCGCTTCTGCATCAGAAGATGAACATCGGCCATGTTGAGCAGTTCATTCAACTTCTCCGCGGGCTGCAGAGGAAGGAATCTGACGTTCGATAAGCGTTGACGGTTTGCCCTCTCCATGAGCTTGGATTTGGCCACGCCTTCTCCGCACAGCATAAACCGGACATGGGACATCGATTGCAGCCTTTCCGCCGCGTCCAGCACGGTATCCAAGCCTTGCTTCTCTCCCATATTGCCGGAATAGAGCACCACCAAATCTTCACGGGTATAGCCCATCGTCTCTCTAAACCTGTTCCGCGTTTCATCAGGCAACGGATGAATGACGGAAATGTCGACCCAGTTAGGGAAGAGCTTAATCCGGTCAGGCGGCACTCCCTTCATCAGCAACCGTCGAGTCATCGGCTCGCTAATGGAGGAGACGGTATCAAACCTTCTCATTAACCAGCTCTCCAATCCGATGACCCACTTTTTCAATCTTTTATGGTTAGGCAATAACCCCAGATCGAAAGCCGCATCCACTTCAAAGTCCTGGACATGGAGCCAAGTCTTTATTCTTAGAAGCTTGGCAATCATTACGGCCATAGGCGAGAGAGCTAGGGGAGGTTCAACGATGAGACACACATCCGGTCTCCAGAGCATGTGCTTGATGAATAAAGGAATACTGGAAAGCGCAAAAGAGAACAGGTGCAGCAGTCTCTTGAGCCCGGATCCCGATTTCGGAACCCATAACGGACAGCGCCATACTTTGGCTCCATTCCACAATTCCTTCGAGTAACGGTAAGAGGAATATCCAGCCTGCACCTTCCAATGCGGATAATAGGGAGGTGCTGTCACCACTCTCACCTCATATCCGTGCTCTGTCAGCCACTGGACCATCTCTCCGTTATATTTTCCTATACCCGTAAGCTCCGGAACGAAATTGATGCTATACAACAATAGTTTCTTACGACGCGGTGTGTGCCCCGACTCGCCCATTTCAACCAACTCCTCCAACTCCTCCTATCTGTCCAGACGACTATACCGCCGCTTCTCCCCAAGCATACGAGAATTCCACGACATCATCTCGCAGGAGATTTCCTCCAATTTGAATTTCGATCATTTCCAAGTTCGTGATCGCTTTTAGCCCATGCTTGGCTCGGGGAGGAATTTGACAGACGGAACCCGCTTCGACGGGAATCGTCTTCCCATCCAAGTACAGCTCGCCCTTCCCGCTAAGAATGTTCCATACCTCGGTCCGTTGAAAATGAACCTCTATGCTTCTCTGCGTTCCCGCGATCATCGATATCCGGCTCGTCATCGATTCCTTATCTTCGTCGCTTATATATTCCAGAACTTTGGAAGTTCCCCATTGATGCTCCTCATACATAGGCCTTTGCTCGAAAAGAATCCATTCCTTCAGCCGAGTGCTTGCCGCCTTATCGGAAACAAGAATCCCATCTGGACTTGCCGCCACGACGACGTCCGACAATCCCAATACGGTAATCGGAATATGAAGCTCATTGATGATATGCGTATTGTTCGAGTCCTCGCTCATGACGCTTTTCCCGATCTGAGAAACCGCCATTTCCTCTGTCAACGTATTCCAAGTGCCTAAATCCTTCCAATAACCGTCGTATTTCAACATCACGATCTCGTTACATTTCTCTACGACCTCATAATCGAAACTCGTCTTCTTTAATTGGTGGTACTGCTTAACAAGCTCCTCGTATTGCAACGCGACCCCTTGTTCATATAAACGGGTAATTAAGTAATCCAGCTTAAAGGCGAATACGCCGCAGTTCCACAACGCTTGCTCGATCTCGATAAGCGACTCCGCTTCGGATTCGGCTGGCTTCTCGCGGAAACTTTTCACCTTCCGGTAATCGTCGGCAACCACGGAGGCATCCGGAACGATATACCCGTATTTGGACGACGGATACGTCGGCTGCACCCCAACTAATGCTAGATTGGCAGAAGAGTGATTCACTATCCGATCCAGCTGTTTCAGATTTTCGAAAAACCGATCTTCCACGTAGGTATCAACCGGGAGCACGACAATCGTCTCCTCCAGATTCGCACCCAGAACGGAGTACAGATAAGTTGCCGAGAGAGCGATCGCCGGAAAGGTGTCTCGTCGTTCCGGTTCGATGATGATCGGAGCGTCCAAACCGATCTGGCTAGTTATCATTTCCACCTGTTTCGCGCTCGTGGCGAACATGGTGTTATTCGCTAGGCCCACGTTATTCAACTGCCGCCATACGCGTTGAAGCATCGATTCCATTTGTCCGGCGGGATTACGCAATATTTTGAGAAATTGTTTAGACCGGGCATCGTTGGATAAAGGCCATAGCCGTTTACCGGATCCTCCGGATAATAAAATGATTCTCATGCCACTTCCTCCTCGCGATCGTGTTTATCATTGGCGAAGAACCTCTGGTATTGAGCTCCGAATTTCTCCTGCGTAAGCATCGATGAATACTCGTTCGACACTTCATTAGGTTGCTCGTGGTTGCCGTTCAACCGATCTAGCGCGGCTTGCAGCTTGCGCGCCAGATCATCCGTCCGATCCGATTCGAAAGTTAATCCGAGCCGATAGTTCTGAATCGTAAAACCAACCTCGCCATGACTAGGACCCACGATCAGTTTATTTCGCGCGGCTCCTTCTATAAGCGGCCCGCTCTGCGCCGAATACATGCTTCGGTACGGTAGCACGACGGAATCGCACGTTTGAAAATAGTAACTCGCTGCTTCGGGAGAAATGTACTTCAGGTCAAGAAATACCTTATTCGCTATTCCGCTTCCATGAGCGATACGTTCGATATCCTCTATATTGAAATAATCTTCGGATCCGGCAACCAGGACGGTAAATTCTTCGTCGCTCAATTGGGCAGCTGCTTCAAGGAGAAGATCTATCCCTTTGTCGTATCGAAGTCCGCCAAAACATAAGAAATAAGGTCTTTTATAGGGTGCCAGTTTTTGCTTGAGCCGTTTAATTTCCTCCATCTCGGAATCTTGGACATCCCTATGATGGAAAGAGGGGAAATGGATGGTGACAACCCTTCGGCTGCTTACATGCGCCAGGCGACGCCTAACCTTCTCTTGGGTTAATTGGCCATGTACGACAATCCGGTCGATCATTCCCGTATTCAGCAACCAATAGAACGCTTTTTCTTTCCACTTCCTGGTCGGGTACCAATGCAGCGTCCCAGTAATCTCTAACCTTAATAAGAGAGGAAACAATAAGATGAGGGATATGATGCAGTTATCCATGAACAATAGATGAATTTTGCGGTATCGGTTTTTGCGAGCGTAGTTCAGCATGTGGAATAAGACTATCGTTCTTGCCCTTATGCTCATGATTCCTTGTCTCGGAGGGAGGGTAATATTGTTCACAATAATACCTGCCTCTTGGAGTTCATGCACGATATGCGGGTTGTTCGTTTCGGTGTAATAGCATACCCGATTGGATTCCCCCTCTGTTTTGACATGCTTCATGATGGAGGAGTTGTAATTGTAATGATGTCCGTCGTTCGACAGATCGAAAAATAAAATATCATCCAATCCTTTCAGCATCCCCGCTTACAGATGGCTGTTCCAGAAAAGAAGCCAACCGTTCCATGTGTCTTGCAGCCATGTGTTTAATAGTATAGCGATCGGAGATTTTCAGGCTTTCCATGCCGAATCCATCTCTGATCGCATCATTTTCCAATAGGTATTGGCATTTCTGAACGAAACCGTTTATGTCCTGAGTATCTACGATGAATCCGTTTCGGCCATGGTCTACTAAACTGTACGCCGCCCCGGCTCCCGTCGTGGTGACGATCGGCAATCCGAACGATATCGCTTCGTTAATGACTAGTCCCCATACGTCTTGATGCGTTGGCAAGACGAACAAATCGGCAACCCGGTAGTAATCGATCAATTGCGCCCTGTCCATGTAGTCTTTAATGACAACGTTTTTGAGTCGTAACTCTTGGATGATTTTCCTATATTCGTCCTTTAAGGGACCGCCCCCGATGATCACCAATGAGGTTTGGCCGTCGTCCAAAGGGGCTGAAGCCTCAAGAAGCTCCGAGAACCCTTTGCGTGCAATGAATTGGCCTACGGACACAACCACCTTCGATTTCAAACGTTCTTGTCGCTTGAATTCCTCTAGCTTCTCTGGCCGCATCGGCGCCCTTTCCGCATCGCTATAAGATAAGGAAGCAAACGGATACTCGTATATGAATGCAGGATTCGCGCCGTAATGAATCAAATATTCCGTACAATGACGCCCCGAAGATAACCAACCCGTCGCGGACGAAATAAAATATTTCTTTATTTTGTGCTTCCACTCGCTTTCCTGCGTTACGAATCCTCCATCCGAGTTCAGCAAGAACGGAATCCGGCGGGATCTCAGCCACTGAATCGCGGCCATTTCCGTTGGAGAGCTGTAGCAACCTAGGACATAAACGTCGAACTGACTCGCTCTCAGTTCCTTAATAATCGACCAGTTGACATGCTTATCTACGCCTAACGTAAGCCCCTTAAGGAATTTGTACGAAAAATTCATCTCGCCCTTCTCCACTTTCCAGTGGCGATTAGATTCGGATTCCGCTTCAAACCATACGGTTAACTGACATGTTTTGCCCAACTCATTGAAAAATTCTACCCGGTAAGGCGAGGGAATGTTCGTAATGAACAAAACCTTCATCATACGACTTCGCTCCAACTTGCCGCGACCAATGGATTCGGGAGATCATAATCCTGCTGCTTCAGGTGGCTATCCGAGAGCGCTTGATTTAACCGAAGATCCGAATCCACCATCATCTGGATAAGTTGCTCGAAGCCTATTTTACGCTCCCAACCTAGCTGCTTGACCGCCTTCTCCGGGTTGCCAAGAAGCAAGTCGACCTCGGCGGGTCTGTGAAACCTTTCATCGTTCACGACATAATCCCTGTAATCTAACCCCACGTAGGAGAATGCAACCTCCAGCAGTTCCCTGACGGAATGCGTCTCCCCGGTAGCGATGACGTAATCGTCGGCCTTCTCCTGTTGCAGCATAAGCCACATAGCTTCCACGTAATCGCCAGCAAATCCCCAATCCCTTCTGGCATCAAGATTCCCCATTCGGAGCTCGGTTTGCATGCCGAGCTTAATCCGCGCAACGGCATTCGTGACCTTGCGAGTAACGAATTCGAACCCTCTCCGCGGAGATTCATGATTAAATAAAATTCCCGAGCAAGCGAATAGATTAAAGCTCTCGCGGTAATTAACGGTCATCCAATGGCCGTATACCTTTGCGACTCCATAAGGACTCCTAGGGTAAAATGGGGTTGTTTCCTTCTGTGGGGTTTCCAATACTTTACCGAACATCTCGCTGCTAGAGGCTTGGTAGAAGCGAGCCGAGGGTTTAATCAGGCGAACCGCCTCCAGCATATTGGTTACCCCGATAGCCGTTAGCTCGCTGGTCAGCAAAGGCTGCGGCCAAGAGGTTTCCACATAGGATTGCGCCCCCAGATTATAGACTTCATCCGGATCGGAAATTTGCATCGCCCGGATTAATGAGCTTAGATCGGACAAGTCGCCGTCGATAATCTCGACTTTGTCCAATACGGGCTCGATATTTATGTAGTTTGGCGTACTAGTCCTTCTCCGTAACCCGTATACGCGATACCCCTTATCCAGCAAAAACTCGGCTAGGTAGGATCCGTCTTGTCCGGTAATTCCTGTAATGAGAGCTCTTTTCATATATCCTCCTAATATTCGCCAGCCAGGGCTAGATTTTGTTGACTACCTACATACCATTGATAAGTGGCTTCAATTCCTAACTTAAGCGGTATGCGGGCATGCCACCCCAAGCCGGATAGCTTGGAAATGTCTAACCTTTTTCTTGGCGTTCCATCCGGCATGCCTTCGTTGAATACCAGCTCGCCTTCATAACCAACCACTTCCTTCACAAGATTGGCTAACTCCATGATCGTTAGATCTTCTCCTACGCCGATATTCACGATTTCATTGTCATCGTAATGCTTCATGAGGTGCACACATGCGTCCGCCAAGTCGTCCACATGTAGAAACTCGCGATAAGGTTTACCTGTACCCCAGACCTCTACCTGTTCCTGACCGCTAGCTTTGGCATCGTGCATCTTCTTGATCAAGGCCGGCAACACATGAGAAGTTTGGGGGTCGAAATTGTCATGAGGCCCGTAGAGATTCGTTGGCATGACGGAAATGAAATTCGACCCGTATTGACGGTTATAGGACTGGCACGTGACAATACCGGCGATCTTCGCGATGGCATAAGGCTCGTTCGTAGGCTCGAGCAATCCGCTCAACAAATATTCCTCTTTAAGGGGCTGCGGGGCGTATTTCGGATAGATGCAGCTGCTTCCTAGGAAAATAAGCTTTTTAACGCCGTATTTGTATGCAGCTTCGATAACGTTAGTCTGGATGAGAAGGTTCTCCCGGATAAACTCCGCGGGATAATCCCGATTAGCGACTATTCCCCCAACCTTCGCCGCAGCAAGGAATACATACTCGATGGATTGGGACGCGAAATAATGGGTTACGGCATGGGCATCTCTCAAATCCAACTCGCTGCTGGTGCGGAACACGAGATTAGAATATCCCTCCGACCTCAATTTCCTTAAGATCGCCGATCCGACCATCCCTCTATGACCCGCAACGTAAATTGTAGAATTATGATTCATAGGTTACCCTCGTCTCAATAGGCATCTTTGGCTCTAAACAGGACACTGATCGTTCTGAACATCAACTTGATATCTAACCATATCGATCTCTTCCGGATGTATTCCAGGTCCAACTCCACCATAGCGTCGAAATCGACGGAGTTACGGCCGCTTACTTGCCACAATCCCGTACACCCTGGCGTAACCTGAAGCCTCAGCCTGTCGTAGGCCGAGTAGGTTTCCACTTCTCGCGGCAGCGGCGGTCGCGGACCCACCAAGCTCATCTCACCTTTCAGCACATTAAGAAATTGCGGCAACTCATCCAAGCTCGTTCGTCGGATAAACCGGCCTACCCTTGTCACCCGCGGGTCGTTCTTCATCTTGAACATCGACCCGTTGACCTCGTTGAGGTGTAGTAAATGATGTAGGATGTGATCCGCATTCCTAACCATGGAACGGAATTTGTACATTCGGAATATTTTCCCGTTCTTACCCACCCGTTGCTGAAAGAAAAAGACGCTGCCTCTCGGATCCTCCACCTTAATGGCCAGTGCCACGGCAAGATATACCGGCATCAATAAAATAATACCGATTAACGCTAAGCCGATATCCAGTAACCGTTTGACAATGTCTTGGCGCATTCGAATGCTGGGGGCCGAGGTATTGGGATAGACGTAATAGGAATTGGGATCGATCTCTAATTCGGCTTCTCTGGGAACCATCCGTGACCACTCCTATGAACCTTCTTTATATTTTTTGCAGTTTAAGGTTGCTTACGATATCTTCTAGAACGTTGATCAGGGGAAATTTCAATTCCTCGTTCCGAAGGGCGAAGTCAAGAGTCGTAATAATAAACCCCAGCTTGTCGCCTACGTCGAAACGTTTCCCTTCGAAATGATAAGCATATACCCGGTTGATCTCGTTCAATTGCTGGATCGCATCCGTCAACTGGATTTCCCCGCCCGCTCCCGCTTGCTGCTTCTCCAATAAATTGAAGATATCCGGAGTTAATATGTATCTTCCTAACACGGCCAGGTTAGAGGCTACCGTTCCGAATGGGGGTTTCTCTACCAGTTGGGCAATATCCGTCAACCTACCGCTCGTTTCATAGGGAACGACGATTCCATAGCGATGCGTTTCTTCCATAGGTACGGGTTGGACGCCAATGATGGATTTTTGAGTTAACTCGAACTGATTCATAAGCTGCCTCAAGCAAGGAACTTCCGCTTCAACGATATCGTCTCCGAGCAACACGGCGAACGGCTCATCCCCGATAAACTTACGAGCGCACCATACCGCATGCCCCAGCCCTAATGGCTCCCGCTGACGAATATAGTGGATATCCACTAAATTCGAGGATCTTAGAACTTCTTCCAGAAGCTTGAGTTTGTTCTTCTCGAACAAAGTATGCTCTAACTCGAAGTGGCTATCGAAATGGTCCTCTATCGCCCTTTTCCCTTTGCCCGTTACGATGATGATTTCCTCAATCCCCGATTGGACAGCCTCCTCGACGATATATTGAATCGTGGGCTTATCTATAATCGGGAGCATTTCCTTGGGCATCGCTTTCGTCGCCGGCAAGAACCGCGTCCCTAACCCTGCCGCTGGAATAATGGCCTTCTTTACCTTTTTTAATTCCATAAAACGAATTCATCCTTTCATTGCTATCTATTTATACTGATTTGGACCGCATCGTTTACCCTGCTTTTCTTCGACTTGTAGGCGCCCTTCTTCAAATCCGATTTCCTGATTCTCGCTATGGTGGTTAGCACCGGTTTATCCAAGATAGCCATGACATCTTTCTCCGACCTAATCGAATCGTCGAAATATTCCCATAGCAGTATGACTCCAATGGACACTACCCAGGAAAGAACGAGCGCGATTACGAGTTTGGTCATCAACCCCGTAGATACGGGCACTGAGCTATTGACCGCATCCGCTCTGCTAAGAATGGTCACGTTGTCTACGCTCATGATCTTAGGTATTTCTTCCTTAAACACCTCGGCGATTGAATTCACGATAAGCGCGGCTTTCTCCGGCGAGGATTGTTGAATGGAGATACTCATAATTTGCGACTTGCTTGAAGAAGTTACTTTCACCTTCGAGATAAGCTGGTAAGTATTCAAACCAAGCTCGGAATGGTTAGTAACGACCTTCTCCATAATCGCGGGAGTCGCGATGATTTCTTTATAAGTATCAATGATCATAAGATCAGAGTTCATTTCATTAATATCCAGCTTAGAGTTGTCCGATTGACGCGAGGAGTTCACGATAACTTTGCTATTGGCTTCGTATACGGGATCCGAATACAAATAGTGGTACGCTCCTGCCAGTCCGCAAAATACGATGGCCATCACACCGATTAACCATAGCCTTTTCAGCAATAACCTTAAGTAAATCCTGATCTCGGGTTCCATGTGAAACCTCCCTGAATGATTGGAATGCAGATTGGCGGCTTAGCGACGATTGATTCACCCTCCGTAGCCGAAACGATACTCTCTCCTCATCCCTTTCTGATCGTTCAAGACAACCCCCAGAATGCGTGCGTTCGCGTAATTGAGATAAGCCATCGCTTTCTGCGCCAGTTCCCTCTTCGTCTTGCCCGACCGGACGACGAACACGACACCATCGCATTTGGATGCCAGAATGTGCGCATCGGTCACGATCAAAGCCGGAGGGGAATCGAGTATGATAACATCGAAGCTTGCCTTCAGTTCCTCCAGCAGCTTTACCATTCTGTCCGACTCCAGCAGCTCGGCCGGATTGGGAGGAATCGTACCGGAAGGCAGCAAGGTTAAATTATCAACGTGGGTATCGCACAAGCATTGCTCCAACTGATAATGGCCCGCGAGCAGATGCGAAAGCCCATTGCGGTTCGACTTCATAAAGTACTCGTGTTGAGTAGGTTTTCGCAGATCGCAATCCACGATTAAGACCTTCTTGCCAAGTTGAGCAAATGAAACAGCCATATTAACGACGGTTAACGATTTCCCGGTTTTTTTCTCCGTAGAGGTGACAAGTATGGTTTGTACCGGCCGGTCAATCGACGACCAATGAATATTCGTTCTCAGCGTTTTATAAGCTTCGGTGATGGGAGAATAGGGGTTCTCGAACGTAATGATTTTGCGATGATTTTCCGGCATCACAATCCTCCTTGCAATTCAGAATTAATCTAACAATAAGATACAAATTGTAGCATGTCAATACTTTTTGGCTTAAAAAATTCCTTTTTTGCTACATTTTGTTTCAAAACAAAAGAACCCTGCAGCAGTTGCCGCAAGGTCCTTCAGTGTTAACGCTTACTATTTCATTCTAATGATTTGTTCGGTCACAAATAGGGTTAAGCCGCCACATCCCGTTTCCGGAACACCGTCCAAGACACAAGATTAAAGATAACGAAATAGACAGCTAAGACGGAGAGCGAGAAGCCTAACGTCGTCGGATGATTCGGAATTGGCCCTGACCCTCCGCCAATGTAGGGGCTGAGATCCAAATGCATGAATAACACATACTTGACCCATGCCTTGTTCGCTAACGCGAATAGCCCTGTGATGAGATTTCCCGCGAATAAGAGGGCAAGGGACAAGCCGATCGCAAGCCCACTGCTTCGGAAAGCGGAAGACATCATAAACCCGAACGTAACGATGAGGATCAAAGTAACGAATTTCAACAAGTAGACTTGGATGATGTAATTCCAATCCGATATTCCAGATAATAACCCATCAGATAGTTCCGTAGTGCTCGTAGAATTGAACAAAGCCATGTTCACGAGCAGCGTAACGATAAAGGCGACGATCGTAAACCCAATCCCGAACAGAATGGTCGCGATATACTTGGATAATAGAATCGTCGATCGGCTCCATGGGCGGATCAACAGTAACTTAATGGTACCTTGGGAGAATTCGCCTGCTACCGAATCCGAAGCAACGACTACCGTGAATACCGTGATTAGCATGAACAGGAAGTAGCTTTCCAACGACATCATGACCCAACTTGAAGTGTCGTCCCCGCCACCGGCCAATAACACGATAAGGGATACGAGTATCGGAATGACTACGATAAGCCCCAGCATAATCCAAGTCCGGATTCTACGGTAAATTTTCATATTCTCGTTCAGTATGAGATTCATAAAATTAGCCAATCGTTTCACTCCCCGTCATCTCGAGGAATTGGTCTTCCAACGACTTCGTCTTCACACGAATTCCGTAGATATTTATTCCCGCTTCCACTAAGCGGCGGTTGATGGCAGCGATACCCGTCCGATCGGACGATAACACCAACATGCCATCAACAATTTTCCCAGCCCCTTGGCCTTCCAGAATGCCAAGCGCCGCGTCGGGATGATCCACATCGAAATGGACCTCCTCCTGCGTAACCTGTCCGTCTGCAGCCTGACCTTTAATAGATCGGACATCGATAATCTGGCCCTTCTGCAAGATAGCCACACGATCGCACATGAGCTCCATCTCGGACAATAAATGAGACGAGACGAGTACAGCCGTGCCTTGATCTTGAGCCAATCTACGCAAATAATCCCTTAACTCGCGAATACCCGCGGGGTCCAAGCCATTCGTCGGCTCATCGAGCACGAGAAGCTTAGGCTTATGCATGATCGCTTGCGCGACGCCCAAGCGTTGCCGCATCCCTAGTGAATATTTCTTAACCTTGTCATGAATACGCCCCTGAAGACCGACTAGGTTAATGACCTCTTGAATTCTTTCCTTCGTTATCGACGAATTCATACGAGCATAATGAACCAGATTCTGGTATCCGGTCAAATACTTGTACATCTCCGGATTTTCCACGATTGCACCGACTTGATTGATCGCGTCGCTAAATTCGGTGCGGACGCTATGGTCGCCTACATGAATATCTCCTGCAGTCATTCCCATTAATCCGACGATCATTCTTATCGTTGTCGTCTTACCTGAGCCGTTAGGACCAAGAAATCCGAATACTTCTCCCGGGTGCACCTCAAAGGACACGCGGTCGATAATCGTTCGTTTACCAATGACCTTGGTCACGTTCTGCAAACGAACGACGGGAGCATGTGACATGAGCTAACCTCCGACATTAGGATATATACCCAACAATTATACCAATTGTAGGAAGGCGTACGCCATGTTTATATAAATTTAATCTATCGATGACCTAGATGGCTCTGGACAAATGCTCGCACTGTACACAGCAGCCAAGAGGGTAGAGCACGCGATAATAACCGGTGCGGAACAGGATTCCCGCCTGCTCCATCGTTTTGAGTTGGTTGCATTTCACGCAAAAGAATAGTACGGATTGTTCCATCTCATATCCTCCTTCAGATTATCAGTATCGTATCCTCACGAATCCCGCAGGTGTTCAAGCAACCGTTGCCGAACATTCTGACGATCTTCCGGCTTTACCGTATAGTAGTAAATTCCGTCTATTCTCTCCCCGGTGCCGTTTAAGATTAATGTATCTACCTTATGAATGGCTGGACGATAGGTTTTAGCCAAAGCTAACATATCTTGCGAGGACAAATTCGTCTTCACGTTATTGGACAGATGAGACAGCAGCTTAGGCAGCTTTAGGATTGAGCTAACGTTCGTTACCCGTTCGACAGCATTGCCGAGAACGTCGCGCTGTCTTTGCGTTCTGCCGAAATCTCCTTGCGGATCTTCCTTGCGCATCCGAATATAGGATAAAGCATGGTCGCCGTCCAGATGCTGCGAGCCTTCCGGAAAATGATAATTCGAGGTAAACTCACGTTTATTTACCACATCGACTCCGCCAAGCGTATCGACGATCTTCACAAAACCTTCCATGTTCGTTTTCATATAATAAGAGATCGGCACTCCGAACAATTGCTCAACCGCCTGCACGGATAAGGAAGTTCCTCCGAATGCATACGCATGATTGATTTTGTCGTACTTGTCCATATGGGGGATGAGCACCCTCGTATCTCGCGGAATCGAGATCGCGACCGCCGACTCGCTCTTCGGCTGAATCGTTAACAGGATCATCGTATCGCTACGACCACGATCCCCTACTCTCTCATCGACCCCGAGCAACAATAGGCTGAAAGGATCTTCTCGCTGCAAGTCGGGGTGACGTATCCGATCTGCTTCGCCAGCATCAAGCACATCCATTTCCTCTGATGCAGCAGTCTGACCCAAAGTGGAAACCGCCGAAGACAACATATTCTTATAAGGAGCCGCTTGGGCTACAATTCGATCCGCGTTCCCAACTTGCTGCGTCGGTTCCGCCTCGAACACCGGCTCTTCCCACTTCGTGGAAGGAAGCGGCTCGTAGATGGCATCCATCGTTTGGCGCATCGAGTACCATAAGTATCCGCCACCTAGAATGGCTAGAGTTATAAGAGACAATAGCGTATAAATAATGATTCGAACGACCTTGACCCGTTTCATCATAAGGTGCCCCTTCCAGCTCTAAGAAGTAACATCGAATTTCTTGAATAGTCCATCGGATTTTCGTTCCGAGATTTTGTTATATAAGGTATGAATGTGCGGACTCGATATGAGCACCATTCGCATATATTCGTTTAAGCGATATTGGAACGCATGCCTTTCCAGTCCGGACATAACCCACCTTACCCCGTAACGGGCCAAGCCTTCTTCGTTGTCTGTATGGAGAATGACCGCCCTGGCCTTAACCGTATAGTGACCAAGTTGAAGCTTAAGTAGCCACTCTACGTCATCGCGCACGGGGAGGATTAAATTCGTTGTGAATTGGCAGCCTCCAACGCTAATATTATTTAGCAACACTCTCTGGATTCTACTTCTTAACTCTCTCTCCTTGACTTGGCTTAGAGATAAATCCGCGAACAATGGCACTGTTAATTGAAAGCGAATATGTTCACGCCGGTTCTCCGTTCGTTCTCCGTCCATACCATCACCAAACCCTATGCGCAATTGATACGAAACGTATCTTTACTTTCGAGTCTAATGTACGATACATTTTGTAACATGTCAAGGAGCAACTTGCTTTATCGGGCATTAATTTAACGTTTATTTCATTCTCAAAGTGGAAATACCTATATTATCAATAATTTATTGCGACATTTTGTTTCAAATAATGCAAAACCTGACCATCCATATTATGATGAAATTGTTGAACATCCAGGGAGGAGGAATCTGATGAATATCGGCAGTCGTCTCGCTTTTCTACGAGACCAACGCGGTTTAACTCAAGAAGAGCTTGCCTCATCTCTTGGAATTTCACGCGCGGCATTATCCCACTACGAGAAAAACCGCAGAGAGCCCGATACGGAAACTTTGGGAAAGGTTGCTGACTTATTCCAGGTTTCAATAGATTATCTTGTCGGTAGAACGTCACAATCCAACGTCACCCTCGATCCCGAGGTTCGTCAGTTTTCCGACGAATTAGAGCTTGCGGATGAGCAATTGTTGGACAACTACGCATTAACGATCGACGGTCGTAAGTTGACTGCAGAGGAAGCCCGCAGATTTATCGCTTTTGTCCGTGCGGAACGGAACATGAACCACTAATGCTTTCCATAACAAATAAAACCTCACGGGAAGGATGCGAAGCGCATCCGGATTCCTGCTGAGGTTTTTGTTCTATTAAGTGTATGTATGCAATAAGGTTAGTTCTGATTAACCGGGTTTTTGTATTCTTCCGGCCATTTCTCTTCCTGAACACCGAGTTGCTCCAGAATTTTGCGGATGTCAATTTCCAACGGTTGATTGCTTTTCTTATTACCGCTAAGCATATCCCTATCCATCTCCGCTCCCAAACCCTCTCTTTAATTCAGGTAATGAACACTAAAGCTAGTATAGGTTATAGGTCTTGCGGAGGGTGTCGAGCGATGGGGCGAATCCTTATAAATATATCGGAACTTTTGTCGAACAGTCTCCGATTGGGACGAATAGGTAAATTGTACCTAAATTTTACAACGATGATTATATAGACACGAATGAACCAGCCTCGTATACGAGACTAGTTCATTTGAGATTGCGTTCAATCCAAGAAAGAATCGTATCTTTAAGCTTACCGATATTCATGAAGGCAACTATAGCGCTTGGGCTATTCGGTCCCGCATCATCCTCGAAAAAAACCATGCCACGCTTTTCGTCGAATACTTTGACTTTCTTCATATTCACAAGATTCGTGCGGTCTAGTTTCTGAAAATTGATATTATCGGTATGCTTGGCATACATGCTTAACGATGGAACGAGCGGAAAAAACCTACCCTCGGGTGTATGAAAGACAACCGCTCCATCTTCTGTCTGGATATATAACACATCTGCCATATCCATCATGATGACTTCACCATCGTTGTTCCGGTCCCTAGTGACAGGTTGAATCATGAATTCCACTCCATGTAAGATTACCCTTGCTAAAAGCGACTGCCGGATGTTTTATGATCCGGCAGCCTTCTTCTCTCAAACACTCATTACTTCAGTAGTTCGGCTGGCAATTTAGGTCTGTGCCCAACTGCTCCAGCGCAAGCAGTAGTTACGAAGATGATTGCTGCCATTCCAAGTGCTGTAGCTAATAAACTTACTAGCTTCTTATTCATGGTCCTCACCTCCTTTATAGGGTATAAGTGTAAGTGCGACAATAAACCAAGATATCGCCAAAAGTTGAGACTGGATAAATAAATTTGAGCAAATGAGAAGCAATGCTGCATACTTCATTAGTTTCAAAGTCTCATCTGTTATTCTAGTGTTATTTTTGAAATCAACAGGAGCAAACTTCCAAACCAGCAGAAGACTTATAACTGTACAGGCATATATAAGTGGAAGGATTAATGGCACGAATGGTACAACCACAACGACTGCTGAAGATGCAAGAATACATAGAATCGGTGATTGCAAGTGACGTCCACCTGCCAACAATCTCAGTACGGCTGTTACAACCAATGCAATGCATGTTTCCTTGAACATCCCATCGATGAGACCGATGCATAAGCTTAAAATTATCGTTGCCGTATTCGTCATTATTGATATGAGTGCATACTTCATGACCTCTTTACTGACATTCTTACTATCGTTACGTTCATATAAATACCCGCTTATTCTCTCGGAAACAGATTCAATCATGATTTCATCTCCTTCCTTAATGAAAAATTCAAGATAATCAACAATATAAATAGAAGTACAGTCCACAATGTGCTAAATAAAAAGTTAACGTTTATAAAAATATAAGCAACGCCCGAAATGAATAAGCAAGCGATTAAAGATACTATGAGAATCAACAGGTTTATTCCCTTGATCTCCACTTTTTCATCCATACGATCCGGAACGAACGAGAATCCGATTCTCTTTTTTAACAACCAGTAAGCACATCCTAGCGTTAAAGTCGAACCTGCAATTTGAATTAATTTTACATGAAGTAATGTCCGCGTGATCTCTTCCATCGTAAACTCAATCTGCAACAAGATGAGCATAGCCGACTGGATAATTAAATAGCCTAAATATCCGCTTACGACGATCAGTAAAACATAGAAGAAATGGATACGATATACCATCCAAATGAAAACTAAAAACCATAGCAACATGAATAGCGGAGTTATGCTATCCAAATGAAATACAAATCTTAAAAGATATGAAGTTTGGGCCATGACGATGGACGCAATAACAGTATGTGGGATATAGTTCCGCAATGAAATCCGAAACATAGCCAGCATTAAACCGAACATTGCAATAGTTTCATACATGTTCACCGATACATCTAACAAAAATTGAGACATGTTGTGCCTCCTGTAAAGCTACTTGTAGTCGCTTTCATTTTACACCTAAAATTACCAGAATGAAAGAAGTTTAATAGAATTATAGCGAATTATCCATCTTTGTGCCTCGTTAGTAAAACGTTTTCTGCTTTAACTAGAAAAATAGCCGTTAGATTTGCGGTATTAGATTTTTTTATACCTTCTGTAGGTGAAACTAAGTGGAAAATGTGCAATTAGTTTGCAGCCCTACATCCAAAATTGGGACAACGATCCGAAATAATTTTTACACTTAGACGTTTGACCTTTATTTAAGGTAGAAAACGCAAAGACGCCGACAGAAGCGCTTGGAGCACTTCTATCGGCGTACGTCACATTAATGCCTATTAGGTTTAGTTACCGCCAACGCGCGACAGATCGCGCATATTGGCTTCGAAGGCGGCAAGCAAGGCTTGTTCGCCGCTGAGCCCTTGGGCTTGCACTTTGGCGATTTGTTCCATCATCCGTTTGTAATCTTTAGGGATGACTTTGACAATTTTGTTCACTATGCCGTTCCAATCCTCCAGCACTCTGCGGCCAAGATCGCTGTTCGTATACTGAACGTGGTTACCGATCATCGCGCGAATCGCTGCGATCTCGTCTTGATCTTCGAGATGCTCAAGTCCGACCATCTCGAAGTTGCAACGATTGACGAATTTACCGTCCCAATCGACTACGTAGGCGATACCGCCCGACATACCGGCAGCGAAGTTGCGGCCCGTCTTACCGAGCACGACGACGCGTCCGCCCGTCATATATTCGCAACCATGGTCGCCCACGCCCTCAACGACGACGTTCACGCCGCTGTTACGCACAGCGAACCTTTCCCCGGCAACGCCGCGGATGTAGGCTTCTCCGCTCGTCGCTCCATAGAACGCCGTATTGCCGATAATAACGTTGTCTTCGGCTTTGAACGATGATTTATCCGACGGATAGATCGCAATTTTGCCTCCGGATAAGCCTTTGCCGACATAGTCGTTCGAATCGCCTTCCAGCGTTAATGTCATCCCTTTAGGCATGAACGCCCCGAAGCTTTGACCCGCCGTTCCGACGAAATGGAACTGGATCGTATCCGCCGGCAGGCCATCTTTGCCGTACCGGTTCGTCACTTCCGAACCGACGATCGTTCCGACCACCCGATTCGTGTTCTTGATCGGGAACGTCCCTTTAACCGGTTGCTTATTTTCCAACGCAGGTGCCGCGGCTTGAAGCAACGTTTGCATGTCGAGAGACTCTTCGAGCAAATGATTTTGCGACTTCGTATTGAACCGCGAAGAACCTTCCGGCAATTCCGGCATATGCAGCAACGGCGTCAGATCGATGCCCTGTGTCTTATAGTGTTTGATAGCTAGCTTCGAATCCAAGCGGTCTACACGGCCGACCATCTCTTCGACGGTGCGGAATCCGAGCTGCGCCATGATCTCGCGGAATTCTTCGGCAATGAACTTCATGAAGTTAACGGCATGTTCCGGATCGCCCATGAACTTCTTGCGAAGCTCCGGATTTTGCGTCGCGACCCCAACCGGACAAGTATCCAATTGGCATACGCGCATCATGATACAACCTAGAACGACTAGCGGCGCGGTCGAGAAACCGAATTCCTCGGCGCCCAGCAGCGTTGCGATCGCAATATCGCGGCCCGTCATCATTTTACCGTCGGTTTCCACGACGACACGGTCGCGTAAGTTATTCAGAATGAGCGTCTGATGCGTCTCGGCAAGTCCGAGCTCCCACGGCAAGCCCGCATGGCGGATCGAGCCGATCGGAGAAGCACCGGTTCCGCCGTCATATCCGCTTACGAGGATGACATCGGCACGGCCCTTGGCAACGCCGGCGGCGATCGTTCCTACGCCGACTTCAGATACGAGCTTCACGTTAATCCGAGCGCGCGGATTAGCGTTCTTCAGATCGTGGATAAGCTCAGCCAAATCCTCGATGGAGTAGATATCGTGATGCGGCGGCGGCGAGATGAGTCCGACGCCCGGCGTCGTTCCCCGCACTTCCGCAACCCACGGATACACTTTACGTCCCATGAGCTGACCGCCTTCTCCAGGCTTAGCTCCTTGGGCCATCTTAATTTGGATCTCTTCCGCGTTAGAGAGATAATAGCTCGTTACTCCGAAGCGGCCGGATGCGACTTGTTTAATCGCGCTGCGACGCGAATCGCCATTCTCGTCCGGAATATAGCGAGCAGAATCTTCTCCGCCCTCGCCGGAATTGGATTTCCCGCCAATCCGGTTCATAGCGATCGCAAGCGACTCGTGGGCTTCTTTACTAATCGATCCGAACGACATTGCACCGGTCTTGAATCTCTTGAAGATCGATTCGATCGGTTCCACTTCCTCGATCGGCACCGGTGGCTGGTCGAAGTTAAATTGCAGAAGCGAACGCAGCGTACGAACTTGATCGTATTCTCCTTGAACGAGTGCCGAATATTTCTTGTACGTATCGTAATTGCCAGTACGGGTAGCCATCTGCAGCGTGTGAATCGTCTGCGGATTGAATAGGTGATCTTCCCCGTCTTTGCGCCATTGATAGTCGCCGCCGGAATCAAGCTCGCGTTCCGCGCCTTCCTGCGAGGAGTAAGCGCGAAGATGAGCCGTAAGCGTTTCACGCGTAATAACGTCGAAGCCTACTCCTTCGATCCGCGAAGCCGTTCCCGTGAAATATTGCTCGATCACTTCCGAGTTCAAACCGACCGCTTCGAAGATTTGCGCGCCGCGGTAAGATTGAATGGTGGATATCCCCATCTTAGACAGAACTTTCACGACGCCTTTGGTCGCGGCTTTAATAAAGTTCTTAACGGCTTTCTCGTGCGAAATATTGCGCATCATCCCTTGACGAATCAAGTCGTCGAGCGTCTCGAACGCCAAGTACGGATTCACCGCGCTGACGCCATATCCTAGTAGCAACGCGAAGTGATGAACTTCACGCGGCTCGCCGGACTCGAGCAGAATGCTCACTTTCGTACGGGTTCCTTGACGAATCAAATGATGATGTAACGTCGATACGGCCAGCAAGGAAGGAATGGCCGCGTTCTCGGCGTCAATGCCTTTATCGGACAAGATCAGAATATTGTGTCCTTTGGAAATCAAGCGATCCGCTGCTTCGCATAACAGCTTAAGAGCATCTCTCAAGCCTTGTTCTCCGTCCTTCATCGAGAAGAAGATCGGCAAAGTGATCGATTTGAAGCCCGGACGGTGAACGTGACGCAGCTTCGCGAACTCTTCGTTCGACAGGAATGGCGTATATAGACGGATGTGGCGGCAGCTCTCCGGCTCCGGATTGAGCAGATTCCGCTCTGGACCGACCGTTGTATAAGTCGAAGTTACGATTTCCTCGCGGATCGCGTCGATCGGCGGGTTCGTCACTTGCGCGAACAATTGCTTGAAATAGTTGAACAAACGCTGCGGCTTCTCGGACAAGACGGCCAGCGGCGAGTCGTATCCCATCGACGCAAGCGGCTCTACTCCGGTAAGCGCCATCGGTTCCATGACCTTGCGAATATCCTCGAAAGAATAGCCGAACGCTTGCTGGCGAAGCTGTACCGTATCATGGTCCGGCTCCGGCAATTCGGGCGCTTCGGGAAGATCTTCAAGATCGACCAAATGGTCGTCCAACCACTCGCGGTAAGGGTGCTCCGTTACGATCGAACGTTTCACCTCTTCGTCGGAGATGATCCGCCCTTCCTTCGTGTCGACTAGCAAGATCCGACCCGGACGAAGCCTGTCTTTCAGTACGATATCCTCTTGCGGGATGTCAACGACTCCGGCTTCGGATGCCAGAATGATCAAATCGTCTTTCGTCACATAGTAACGGGCAGGACGCAAACCGTTCCGGTCAAGCACCGCGCCGATCTGCACGCCATCCGTGAAGCCTACCGCAGCAGGACCATCCCATGGCTCCATCAGGCAAGCATGATACTCGTAGAACGCTTTTTTTTCTTCATCCATGAGCTCGTCGTTCTGCCAAGGTTCCGGAACCATCATCATCGCGGCATGTGCCATCGAACGACCCGACAAGTACATGAATTCGAACGTATTATCGAACATGGCCGTATCGGAACCGTCCGGTGCGATAACCGGCTTGATCTTCTCGAGATCGTCTCCGAACAACTCGGTATTAAACAAAGTCTGGCGGGCGTGCATCCAGTTCACGTTGCCTCGCAACGTGTTGATTTCTCCGTTGTGGATCAAATAGTTGAACGGATGCGCTCTTTCCCAGCTTGGGAATGTATTCGTGCTGAACCGGGAGTGGACGAGCGCCATCGCCGTCTCGAGCTCCGGATTGTGTAATTCGGTATAAAACAAACCTACCTGTTCGGTAGTCAACATGCCTTTGTAGACGATTTTCTTGCTCGAGAAGCTCGGAAAATAAAACATATCCGCTCCCTCGATGCCGGAGAACCGAATCGCTTTCTCAGCGCGCTTGCGAATAACGTATAACTTGCGTTCGAACGCCAGATCGTTGGCCAAAGTTGCCGAGCGCGCGATAAACGCTTGACGGACATATGGTTTTACCTTCTTAGAAGATTCGCCCAAAGACTCGTCGTTCGTCGGGACCGTACGCCAGCCCAGCAACGTTTGACCTTCCTCGGCGATGATCGCTTCGAAAATTTTCTCATGATTGCGACGAACGTCATCCTCTTGCGGCAAGAACACCATCCCGACCGCATATTCGCCTGGTTCAGGCAACGTAAAGCCCAGCTTCGCCGTTTCCGCTTGGAAGAAGCGATGCGGAATTTGCAGCAAAATCCCTGCGCCGTCTCCGGTGCTCGGTTCGCTGCCCTGGCCGCCGCGATGCTCCATATTGAATAGCAGCGTTAGCGCCTGTTCTACGATTTCATGCGATTTTTGACCTTTAATATGCGCGACAAATCCCATACCGCATGCGTCTTTCTCGAACTGCGGGTCGTACAACCCCTGTTTGACAGGCAGACCTTTACGCATCTCTATCATATATATCAACCTTTCTGTTCGCAGTGTTGGAAAATAAGCAATAACGGCTTCAAATCCCTAACCTTATGCCCTAGAATAGAAATATTGGAGGGAAGCAACGGGTGACAGGGGATTCGAAAATGATACGTGGACTAGTCGCGGCAATTATTCATAATTATTCATTGAATGATTTATTATTTTACCACCCCCGCGAAAAGAATGGTAATTTAATATTTTTATGATGTCGATAAGCATTGTTAAATGCGAAACGACGATTTTCTAAGAATGAAGGAGGAATTTGTCTCTCATGAAATTCAGCTCTCACCCGTCTTTTACCGCTCTATTAGCCGCTTTACTCACCTTTACGGTCGTCCCTTCCGTGTCGGCCAATGACCCTGTCTCTTCCACTAAAGACACATATCGGATTGTCGCTCTAGGCGACTCGATCAGCGTAGGATACGAGCCTTTACCAGAGATTGTAAACGGAACGTCGGCACCGTATGGATATGTCGACCGACTGTACGAGCAAGCCTTGTTTCACGGACGTTCCGAACTAACCAACTATGCCATTATGGGATTAACGACACCCGGCCTTAGTCAATTGCTTGAAGGAGCGGCAGACAAAAAACCGTTAAAAGCGGCTGACCTGCAGGATTTCTCCTCATTCGACCCTCGCGTAAGCCAGCAAGCCGATCTCGTCGCGAGTAAAACCCCAGAGCTTGCAGTCGATCTCGCCCAAGCGGATCTTGTCGTCTTGACGATCGGAGGAAACGATTTCGGCCCTATTATCCAGGCTGCCAAAGACCCAAATACAGATTCCGCACGACAAATTATACAGGACAGCTTCGATAAAACAATGAATAATTATACAGAAGATTTGGATAAAATGATGACTCGTTTACACGAATTAGCGCCTGATGCCACGATCGTAATTGCGGACCAATACCTACCTTTATGGAAGAAGCACGGGCTCTATAATGTGTTAAAGGATTCCGTCAGTAAACTGGCCGTTGGATTGGATCAGTTCGCCGCAAAATTGAACCAAAGAGGGATTCCCGTGAGCGTCGCTCACGTGTCCGGTAAGTTTTTCGACAACGAAGGCCCCTATACTTACTTTAATGTCATCGACGGATTGGACATCCATCCCAAGCAAGCCGGCTATGAAGCTATCGCGCAAACCTTCTCTGAAGTGATCTGGAAGCAATACCTGAAGCCGGCTCCAAGAGCCGCCGACGTCCCTCTCTCCGTTGTCGTTAACGGCAAAGAGCTTCCTAGCAAGGCTGCAACCATCAATAATACAACCTTCTTAGCATTAAGAGACGTTGCCGATGCCATGCATGCCGATTTGAAATGGACGCAGAAAACGAAAACTGCCGTATTCTCAAAGGATGGCCGTGAAGTCGTCATCACGATCGGGGCCTCTACCATCATCGTAAACGGAGTTTCGCAATCGTTAAAAAACCCTGCCTATTTCCAGCAGGTGGGCAAAATCCAGAAAACTTATGTACCGCTTGCGGTTATAAGCGAAGGTTTGGATTATCAGGTCGTCTTCCGCAAGAAGCTCATGACCGCCTTTATTAATAATTAGCATGCCCATATTAACCAAAAAAAAGGGCTCCCGTCGCGATATCGACGGGAGCCCTTTTTTAATGCTATTTAGCAGTTACGCGAATCGATACCGATTTATCTCCGAATACCGCTTTGATTACTGCGGTGCCTTTACCTTTAACCGATATCTTACCGTTGGCCACGGTAGCAACCGAGGTCGTCGACGAAGACCATACCGCCGAGGATGTTGCATCGAAGGATTTACCGTTCTCGTAAAGCGCGGTAAGCTCGACGCTAAGTTGATCTCCCACCACTGATGTGAAGGAAGTATTCGAAGACGTGAGCTTCGTTAGCTTGGCAGTAACGATATATGGAATCTCCAAGCTTTTTCCTTGAACCGTTGCGGTCAGCTTTCCGCTACCTTCCGCCAAACCTCTAACGGACGCACCTTTGACCGTAACGTGGTCCTCCGAAGAAGGATGCCAATCAATTCGCGAGCCAATATTCACTTTCTTACCGCTTTTAGTCGTTCCGACTACCTTAATCGATTGAGACTTATTCAAGGTTGTACTAATTTGCTTAGGCTCGATGGCGAAAGAAGTAAACTCTTCCTCAACCGTCACTTTGATTTTAACCGTCTGATTCATGTAGGTTCCGGTTAAAGTCGCCGAAGATGCTAGAAGTCCCTTCAGCTTGGCCGGGGTGACCAGCAGCTTCGGAGTCGAGGACTTCCAAACGATTTTACTCGTGATCGTATCTTCAGTTCCGTCCTCGTTAATCAGATCTACTCTCGGAAAGTCGGCTTCTCTGCCAATGACAACGCTTATCGTATCCTCACTAGGGATTAGAGCAAGAATTTTCTTATTCACATTCACGATAATTGTATCCGCAATGAAGGGCATTCCCGCTACGCTTTCCATAGAGGCCGTTAAAATGGCCGTACCCGGTGTCAATGCTTTGAATTTGCCGTCTTCGATCGAAACAATATTGTTATTGCTGGATGTCCATTCTACGAACTTAGCGATATCCTTCGAATCTCCCGCTACCGTTTTGCCTTTGACTGCCGGAAGAGCTGCGCTATCGTTTACGAATACGTCAAGCTTATCCTTCTCGATATCGACAGTCGTGATCGTAGGCGATACGGTAACTGTAATGGTTTTCGTCAATCCCATGTAAGTGACCGTAATCCGCGCTGTTCCAATTCCTCTTGGAACGGCGTACACTTTATTGTTTTCTTTTTTAATGACCGCAACCGCTTGGTCTTCATCCGAAATTTTCCACTCGGCCAAATTCGTAACGGAGTTGTTCGGGTCTCTACCGCTGCTCGCCGTTGCCGTTAATTCGACTCGCGAACCAAATAACGGTACGTTAATTCCTTTTTCAGGCGTTACTTTAAGCGCTTCGTATTCCGTTCTGACGATGACGGTAACGGAATCCGTTGCCCCGTAATGCTTGGCCGTTATAACCGCGGTACCTAAGCCTACGATCGTCAACTCGCCTTTGTCGCTAACTTTAACGACTGACACGTTAGAACTCGTCCATGTTGCGTCATCCGTAACATTATCGTTACCCGATGCTCCGGATTTATAGATCGCTTTTGCTTTTAATTGCAGGGAACCATCCCCGACATTCAACTCGATCGGACGACTTTTGAGTTCTTCCAATGCTGCATCTCTAATCTCGATCTTATCAAACGGAGACTTCACTGTAAGGATGGTGGAATTCGACTTTCCTTTGCTCTTAACGGTGATGGTTGCTTCTCCGGCGGACAACAGCTTGACCACGCCTTTGCTTACCGTTGCGATATTTGTGTTCGAACTTGTCCATTGGGCTGTATCCGTAATGGTATCGACACTCGTATCGCTTTTACTTCCAGTTGCCGTGAACGTCAAATTGTCGCCGAGATAAACGTCCATCTTCTCGGGAACGTTCGATGAATTACGCAACAAATTGATGTTGTTATAATAGTATTCAGCACTCACGAGGAAGGTGTCTGTTTGATCTTTGTACCTAGCCGTGATGATAGCCGAAGACACGGCTCCCGACGCGGTAACGACGCCTTTTACGACCTTTACCGATGATGAGGTAGAAGTCCATGTCGCCTCATCCGTTACATTGCGGGTTGACGCTCCGGATCCCCCGGAGATACTTGCGGTGGCAGTCAGAATAATAGAATTATCTTCGACATATAATTTTCCGGATGGGGTATCGGAGTCGATATGAACGGAATTTACCGTTTCGTCCGCTGCCGAAGCAATTCCTCCAAAAGTGCTAAGAACTAAAACGAGAACCAAAGCCATCGAGAGAATACGATTATAAATGTTGCTTGGACGGGACGACAGTGCCTGTTGATTCGCTGTTTTACTCCACATTTTCATTTGTAAACGGATCCTCCATATACGGTTATTCTTTTGAACACTCTTCTTATATAACGGTTTCAAATGCGGATTCCTGAAGATGGAATTAAAAAAACCTTATATTCTGACACAAAACAACCGCACCTTAGGTCCAAAAGACTAAGGCGCGGTCGAATAAAGCCATATATTCGTTACTTTAGTTACAGCTTACTTTCCGTAATCTTTACGAAGGCTCTCCAGCTTCTCTAAACAGAGCTCCGACCAACGCTTTAACCGGTCGATTTTCTCCCACTCCAGCTCAAAAGCCGCTCCCAGCGATTCCTTATAATCTGGAACCGTTCCCTTATAAGGCTGAACGGCGTTGATCGGTACCCACACCTTCTCGGTATAGGAGAGCGCCCTGCGTTCATGGAACATCCCCGCATCCGGATCATAAGAGCTATGCAGATCGCCCTGGGTGGGATGCTTCATTACCGCGAGCACCTTGACTAATACCCGCCGTTCGTCGCGGTCGATGACCTCGCCGACATAATCCCCCGTTTTATATGTTATTTTTACATTTTCCGGCATAGCGATATGTTCGTCCATAAATCATTTCCTCCTAATAACGTGATTCTTATCATTGTACCACTTGTCCCAAATCCCTCTTCAGCGTAATATGGAAGTAGGAAAAGTGGAGGATTATTTCTTATGCGTAAAAAACGGGTTCTGCTGCTTTCCGAAGGTTTCGGTACAGGACATACCCAAGCCGCTTATGCACTCGCCGTAGGATTACGCCAGTTATCGCCGCGAATTCAGACGCGTGTCATCGAGTTGGGTACTTTTCTTAATCCTATTATAGGCCCTTTGATCTTGTCCGCCTACCGCAAAACCGTAAGCAAACAGCCAAAGCTGGTCGGGAGAATGTACCGAAGCGGCTATCATAAATCATTAAACCGCATGACGCAATTCGCGTTGCACCGGTTATTCTACAACCAAGTATCGGACGTCGTCCGGCAATTAAAGCCGGATTCAATCGTCTGCACCCATCCGATTCCTAACGCCGTCGTCAGCCGTTTGAAAAGGCTAGGCTTGGATGTCCCTTTGTATACGCTCATAACGGATTACGATGCCCATGCGACGTGGACGAACCCGGAAGTGAACACGTATCTGGTCAGCACTCCGGCCGTCCGTAACAAACTGATCGCGCGCGGAGTTCCTCCAACCTCCATTGAAGTGACGGGCATACCCGTTCATCCTAACTTCTGGCATCCTCATGACAGAGCCGAGATTCTGGCGCAGTTCCAGCTTAAGGATATGCCTACCGTCCTCATTATGGGCGGAGGATGGGGCCTGCTCTATGGAGAAGAACTCGTAGAATACATGGCCGCCTATGCGGACAGAGTTCAACTTATTCTCTGCATGGGGAACAACGAGAAGGCGAAAGATAAGCTGCTCTCGGATGCGCGCTTCCAACACCCGAACATTCACGTGATCGGTTATACGAAGGAAATCAGCAAACTCATGGATGTTTCCGATTTGCTTGTCACTAAGCCCGGCGGCATGACGTGCACGGAAGGTATGGCCAAAGGTATCCCGATGCTGTTCTACGAGCCGATTCCCGGCCAAGAAGAAGAGAATGCCGAATACTTCGTCACGCACGGATTCGGCGAATTGATGAAGACGAATGAAACGATCGACCGTTGGTTCCGCCTGATCCAAGAGCCTTATGCGGCTTACCAGCATCGCGACACGCTGCTCGCTCTGCGCAATGCAGAATACCATCCCGCTAAGTGCTCCGAAGCGGTACTAGCTTTAATGGAATAATCAGTCGGACAATCTAAACAGACACCCTCTTGCCGAATATCGGTAGAGGGTGTCTGTTTAGGTTACGTTCCGCGGACAATCGACATCTTATGCGGAGACGTTTTTTTACGGTATTGTTGCGGCGTGTAACCCGTCTTTTTTTTGAAAGTGCGGGTGAAATGGGACAGATTATAGTATCCGAGATGGTTCATGATGTAGCCGATCTTAAGCTCGGATTGGGATAACATCTCTTTCGCGCTTTCAATTCGCTTCTGAACGATATATTCAGAGAGCGACCAGCCAGTCTTCTTGCGAAAAAATCGGGATAGATACGCGGGATGAAAATGAACGAATTGGGCGATATCCTCCCGCGTCAGTTCCTCAAGCAGATGCTCTTCGATATAATTTAGAATTTGATGCAGGACGGCATCCTCGGAATGGCTCGCTTGCCGCATGCGCAAAAACAGATCGAAATCGGTCGATTGCGATTCTATTGCCATAGAGAACGGCGAAGCCTCATCAAGCTTTTCTTGGGGCAGTTCGCGCATGGGAACGGTATTTCCGATATCGATATCGACATCCGCGTAAAAAAACGTTTTGGCGAACTTCCTCAATTCGCGGCAGCGATGTTCGATTCCGGACAAGATTTGAGTCTGCGTAGGCAAATCAAACAAAAATACCGCCGTACCGTGGCGGATGCGCATGGTCGCACCGGATAACGGATGCCTGATCAATTCATCGGATGCATTACACAAGGCGTATTCCAATAGGTTGCGTTCACGATCCGTTAAAGGAATGTTCCATCTGCGAACTGAAATCTGAATGGGTAATATCCAACTATCTACCGATGGCGGAGTGCTCATCAATTCACTCCTTCGCATTCAAAATGAATTCAAGTCACCTGTCGTACGGATTCGATAAAGTTATCCTCTTTCGAATCCTTCATTTGCAACTTGGGCTCGATATCCCCTCCCCTTTACGAAAGTTTGAAGCGTAACAGCTATAGAAGCAAAGATGTATACGGCAAAAACACCAGAATCCTAATTTCTGATGTAAATCCGGCAACAACAGCACGATTTATAGGAAATTTCACCAAGACGAACAACCCGTGCTGCTTCAAGCACTAACTGGTTCGATGGATTTAGTTTGCCGCAGTATTATCTGTTTATCTATTGTACTAAAATAAGGCGCGCGTGATCTATCTACTGAGATGACCAACTTAGCACTTTTGTGACTTTTCGCTAAGTGTAAAGGAAATTCATGCAAAAAAGACAAAAAGGGACATCCATAATGGATGCCCCTTTCCCGCCCAATAGGGAAACCCCTATCGGTCAAAGAATGGATTTCATTTCGTTAACCGTCGATCGATTACGGTTCGATTCCCCATGCCAGCGCACCGCTTGCATACACCGTTACTTTGTTCCAATCGGAGTATGCCGATTTCGTTCCGTCGAAGGAATAGTCGTCCGCCTCATTGAAGTTCGACCAATCAGTTTTGGCTACGCGAATCTGAATGTCTCCGCTCTGTCCCCCCGCCGCGATAGAACCCGCCGCAGAGCTGAACGAGATTTCCAGATAAGTGTCCGCGCCTGTTTTCGCCGGGCTGATCGTCGCGAATGCGCCGCTGACGCTGCTCGTTCCAACTTGCGCGTAATCGCACCAGAAGCTCAAGCCCGCAGTGCCCTCTTTCGTGAAATAGTAGCGCAGCTTCAGATCGCTGAGGTTTACCGCGCTTGTTCCAGTGTTCTTGATATTGAAGGTTGCATAGATCATGTTATCCGTTGCGTTGGATGTGCTCAATTTGTATTGCGCAACGAGGCTGCTCGTACTGCTGCCTGCCGTTGGTGTCGCGCTCGCTTGCGTGGAGTTTGCGCTTTCGCCCGCGCTGTTGGATGCGCTAATGGCATAGTAGTACGTCGTACCGTTCGTCAGGCCTGTGTTCGTATAGCTTGTCGCCGTCAATCCGGTCGCCACGTTCGTGTAAGGACCACCGCTTGTCGTCGCGCGTTTAACCGTGTAGCTCGTTGCTCCGCTCGATGCCGTCCAGCTCAGCGCAACTTGTGCGTTGCCTGCCGTTGCCGTCAGTCCCGCAGGTGCCGCTGGCACCGTTGGAGCTGCGATCGGCGTC
>NZ_JAKRWM010000023.1 GCF_022352055.1 Cohnella mopanensis
TTGCGCTAGCACCTGAAGAAGTCAGCGTCATCACGCCGGTAAGGGCGTTGTAGCTTGCCGTGATATTTCCATTTGTCACACCGTCGTTGATGAAGCCCAGCACATCTTCTCCCGAATGTAAGTTGCCGGTAATAGCAACTGTCGCGCTGGCTAAGGTGGTATTGTCCAGATCGGATACCGTAATTCCGGAATCAATGACGACAGGCGTAGAGGTCACATTATTGCCTGACACAAATGCGCTCGAACCGCCGCTAGCCGTAAGAACGGGGATTGCATTAGCAGCTGCGTGGGCTGGTTCAGTCAGGAATGCGTTTATCCCTAATTGACAAATCAGCGCAATCATAATCATGATGGATAATTTGCTTCTGTATTTTTCCATGAGGATACCCCTTTCTAATCTATCTATTGATTATACTAAATGGTAGAAAATATAAATAGTATTACAACCTATTTGATCCTTAAATCGCTCCGCAACAGTAACCTGTGCTATCAGAGCGGCCAGAGCACCGCCTATTTCGGGGATATTTCGGCCTTTAATGTAAAATAAACTTGACACTATGAATGGTTTTATATACATTATGTATATCAAACCTAACTTGGAAATTTCATCCTATAGGAGGTGTGCGGCATGACCTATCAAGAAAAGAAGAGCATCGTATCGATTATTAGCGCCATCCTCATTTTCGTTTCTTTTTGCGCGTACAAGTACGTGCGGTATCCGGAGGAAGGACTGGAGTCGACGGAAGCTTTTCACTATTGGGGCTCCTTCGTCCTCGTCCTGACTTTGGTTTCCATCTTCGCACATATCGTGATCAGCATCGTTTTCAACATCGTTTTTCGGATTACGACTGGAGAGAAGGAGCCGGCGTTCGCGGACGAACTGGATAAACACATCGAATTAAAGGCGAACCGAAACGGATTCTTCGTATTTATCCTCGGTTTTCTTCTCGCCATGGGATCGCTGGTCATCGAACAGCCTGTGCAGGTGATGTTCGTCACGTTGATTGTCTCGGGATTCATTTCCGATGTGACCGGCTCCGTTACGAAACTTTATCACTATCGGAGAGGAGTCTAAGATGGGGAAAAATCTTGTCGGCAATCACATCCGCAAATTACGATTCAACCATGACGAAATGACGCAGCAGCAATTGGCTGACAAGGTGGGCGTAACCCGGCAAACCATCGTTGCGCTTGAGAAGGGAAACTACTCCCCTTCGTTGGAGCTAGCTTTTCGCATCGCTCATGCCTTCAACATGCCTTTGGAAGAGGTATTCTTTTACGGGGATAACACGAAGGAGTAAGAACTAGGATTATCATTGCGTTTACTGACTTTGAATTTATTAAAGAAGGAGATAAAAAAATGAATTCAAACAAAGTAGCTGCAAAAATCGTGGGGGTTCTGTTTATTCTTGCAGCCGTCACTTCGATAATAGGCCTTAGTTTGTATGATCCTATCCTTAAAGGTCCCGATTACCTGATTAAAGGTTCCGAACACGCCAACCAGGTGATACTGGGAGCGCTTATGGAGTTAATCCTCGTCGTTTCGGCGGTTGGTACCGCGACTACAATGTTTCCGATTCTGAGAAAATATAATGAAACGATAGCTCTTTGGCATGTTTGCTTCAGATTTCTCGAAGCGGTTATCATCACTGTCGGCATCATCAGCGTACTGTCCCTATTGACCTTAAGCCGGGAATTTGTAGCAGCAGGCACCCCGGACGCCGCCTATTATCAAGCTTCAGGCGCTTTATTGAAAGCAGTACATGACTGGACCTTTCTGCTAGGGCCTGCCCTCATGCTGGGCATCAACACGATGATGTATAGTTATATCTTTTATAAATCCAAGCTCATACCGAAATTTATACCTATCTTGGGTATGACAGGGGCAACACTTGTTTTTATTGAAGCCTTGTTAGTCATGTTCGGTGTCATTCAACAAGTATCCGTTTGGGGTGGTATTTTGGCGCTACCCGTTGCAGCTAATGAAATGACCCTCGCGGTGTGGCTCATCTTTAAGGGATTCAATGAATCTGCGCTTGCCTCCATGTCTGCCAAAAAGAATGCGACGACGATATTGGCTCATAGCTAAATAAGGCGGTTTCTTAAAGAGCATACAAAAAATACAGAGCATCGGAGGTCGTTCCCCCCATGCTCTGTATTTTGAATTTACAACACTATATCTAACGAAGCCTTTGTCTTCTCATCCACTGCGTCGCGACCCATTTTTCCCCGACTGCGACGGGATTCCCTGCATGTAGCGTGAGTGCATTCAAGCTGTTATCGTTATAAAAATATTCAAAATAGACGGCACTGCCTTTTTTGGGCATTACCGAAAAATGAAGCGAAGGAAAATGCGTCTCGCCGCCTTCTTCTACGTCATTTAGGTACATCACCAGCGTACTAATCCGATTGTTGGCCACATCTGCGGACGTAAAATAGTCAAAATGGGGCTGATACTGATCCCCGGCATTATAATGTAGAATTTGTAACGGTTCAGCATGTGAAACCGGTATATTCATCAGATCGGCTATTCTAGTTTCGATTGTATGAATCAATTCATTCTCGCTTTCCTCGAAGAACATGCTGCTGTTCGTTCTAATATCGCTTACGAGATGAGATTTGCCGATTTTAGCCCTCTGCATTCTACCTTTTGCTAGATCAATCAGAGCTTCGCATTCCGAGGAGCTTAATACGTTATCCAATATCAAAATAAGCGGTTCATCTATTTTACCGACTATCGTAATCACTTTATCCGTTGTAATAATTTTGTTTCCTGAAGAATTAATAATCGATTGCTCTCTATTGGTCATCTTTGCATCCCACTTTATTGACTACTGAGGAAGTAATCGAATTTTCATTTTATCGGTTTGTTTATATAATTCTTCGTAAAACCTGAAATTCCTTCCTTATTCACATACGGCCAATTGCTCATTTGAACGAGCTTCACGGGGAAGAACAGTCGACTCCTAGAACATAACGAAAGCATATCAAAAAGACCCCTGCCGGGGTCTTTTTCTCGCCGTTCGCTGATATTCAATGTAAACCATCCAGCATCGGATTCCCCGCATGCAGCAATAGTGCATCCAGCGGTTAATCTGTTAATCTCATGATCAAGATAACGGCTTCCGCACGGGTCAAGGGCTCGTGGGGGGCAAAAAGATTGCCGGCGCGCCCCTTGATGATATTATTCGAGTGGAGGACGTTAACGGCGCCTATTGCCCATTGAGGGATGTCCGAATTGTCGGAGAAATCGGTTGACGACAAGTTCGTTGGCAATTTGAGCGCATTAGCGATGATCTTGGTCATCTCCGCGCGGTTTATGCTTTCATTCGGTCCGAAGCTGCCATCCGGGTAACCTTGTACGATCCCCTCTTGTACCGCCATTGCTATCGCACTTCGCGACCATGTTTGAATCTCATGCTGATCGGTAAAGTTCAGTTCCGTATCGCTTCGATTAGGTTTCAAAGCATTCATCAGCATCACGACGAATTCGGCTCGGGTAACAGCGCCGTTCGGCTTGAACGTCCCATCCGAATAGCCGCTTACGTATTTCCGGGCAACCGCTTGCCTAATCTGGAGCTCCGCCCAATGTCCGGTTATATCTGCGAACGGTAAAAGTTCCTCGGTCGGCTCCTTCGGTAATTCCGGTACTTCCTTTACTTCCGGTACGTAATGCAAGAGGACCGTATACGTTTTCTTCGTTCCATTCTCGGATTTTACCGTTATTTCTAACCGATTATCGCCGACATTCAGATCAGTCGTTTCGGCATTACTTAACGATCTGCCGTTCATCCTCATCGTAACTTCCGCGCCCGCATGGTCGACACTTACGGCGATCGCGATCTGCCCGACTTTCGTCTCCGCGGTATACGTGACCACGTCCGCGCTGAACTTCGGATTCAATTCGAGTACTTGCTTACCGACACGCAGGTCTAGCGATTTCAACGTTGCGTTCCCCGAGAGCGAAGAACCGCCGCCGCTGCCGCTGCCAGGTTGCTGAACGAGAGGCAATCGCAATACCGTAAGGTCAAACGTTTGGATCGCAAGCTCTGTTCCTTTCGTGATATGCGCTTCGAGCAAGACGCGTGCATTACCGCTTGGATAGGAAGGACGAACGACTTTCCCCGTCGCCGGATCGATCACGTCCGGACGAGACGAAGTCCAAGTCGTCCTCGTCTCGAATAAAGCCGGATCATTCAATCCTAACGGCAAGGTAACGGAATCCGCACGGTCATCCCCGCCATATTGAATCTCCAGAGCGTCGCGAGCCCGTTCTACGGATTCTTTATCGGTAAGCGCCGATGCTAGCACTTTAAGGCGGAATGATCGGCTATCTTCCCTTCCGTAACGAGACACGGCGGCTTTCAGTACGACTTCCATATCCCCCGTATCGTATGTAGGGGGAACCACTTTACCGTTCCGCGGATCTACGATACGGTCATTGGTGGAAGACCAGTCTATGTCAAAACCCTCCGAGTCTTTATCGGGCAGGGTAAGATCCTGCGTTACCCTATCTGCATCCTCGCCGCTGCCGAAGAGAATGAGGGGGGCATGGTACACCCTAAGGATACCGCCGTTCTGTATAACGTTATAGTTAGGGAGTCGATTCAACGGATCGTTCCATTCCACTGTAATCGGATAATCCCCAGGTTCGCTCAATTCGTCCGCGGTTACCAGGAACGCAGACTCGATCTCGTCATCGCCGACTAGTCCGGTAACCGTCCCCGACAGCTCGGGGTTCGGGTCTCCGGTCCAACGAAAGTAAGAATCCGGCGTTACGATCAACGGCTTTGCCGTTACGTTTAATGCCCCCTGGTTGAAAGTCGCATTATAGTTCCCTAATTTATTATCCGGATCGCCGAGAGTGGCCGATATCGGATATTGGCCTACATTGCTATATGTAGCCGCCGTCGTCGTATAGACAATAGGAAGATTATCACTGTTTTTCACTCCGGATACCGTTCCGGTCAGCCCGGGATTCGTTGCGCCATACTCCCGAGAAACATCCGTCGGCGTTACGATCAGGGGAGCCTTAGTTATCCTTAACTTTGCCGATTCGTATGAAACGTCGTAATCCGTAGTTGATAATCCAGATACTTCAAGAGAATAGATCCCCACCGGGCTACCGATTGTCGAATTCGTCGTAAACCAGAGATTTCCCAACCTTCCCGGTAAGTCATTCGGAGCAAGTCCCGAAAAGCTAGCCGTGAATACAGGGTCGGATGCGCCGTACTCGCGATTGGCATCGTCGGCGCTTACGGTTAACTCACCCTTTAAAATGGATAAAGTTGCGACGTTAGTCGCGCTAACGACATTATTTTGAGCGGAAGAAGTCGCGTTAAGCGTATAGTTTCCCGGCCTTTTATCGACCGTGTATGCAAGCTTGGCAATCCCGGATTGATCGGTTACGGCCGTACCCACGGAATCTCCGTTCAGCCAAAAAGTAACGCTAAAATTCGCTAGGGGTTGACCATTGCTTGTTAAGGACGCTGAAAGACTCGTTTGTTGACCATATCGGGCGGGCGATACGTTCAAAGTTAAGTTCGAGGATTTATAGTCTAGGCGTTCATTCGATACGTAGGTTCGAAAAATCGTATCGTAATCGAGAATAAAGTCCGATATATAGTGAACGCCGGCCACATAGGGGTTATTGGATATGGCTGACCAATTTAGAGCCACATAGCCTCCCTGATCGTTCCCCTTCAGGCGGATCGTGTATTTATTGCCCGCTTGGATTTGAACTCCCTCTACGAACGTGATTCGCTGCCATCCGGAGTTGCCCGAGGAATAGGGAATGTCTGCCGTTGCCAGTACTCGTCCATGCATTCCTTCTCCCTCAAGAATCTCCGCCTTCGGTCTTTGTTGCGATTCACTATTGAGATACAGTTGTAGTTCGATGTTATGAAGCCAACCGGACATACCGGCCGTAAAGCTCTGCCCTGCTAGAGTAGCAGCTGTACCCGCATTGCTATTTCCATCGTTGGCCTGATCGAGGGTTTCCTGCGCCCACGCCGTTTGTACGGATTGGAACGCGACCATTCCAGCTATCAGAATTACCAATCTAAGAAAGAAGAAGATGATGTTTTGTCTACCGAAAATCCAAGGAAGCGTTCTTTTCATGCTCATTCGCGCGATTCTCCCAACTATTGATCTCATCTTTCACTTTATCAATTCCGTTGGGGGTAGGATAGTATCCTTGGGTATACAATTTACGATGTAATTTTATGAGGAATTGCGATTATAACTATCTCTTTTATACCTGACGGCACGTATCGCAAGCCCAACCCCCACATATAGCAAAGTCGTCAGTATGCCTGCAATAGGGGATACTAGCCACTCCTTTCCCGAAGAAATCGCTATGTATCCGTCAATCACTAAAGGATTGATCAGCGAATCCTCCACGGAGTGCATCAGAATGCACGGCCAGATGGAACCCGTCACTCTGAACAGTTCAACAAACATGACGGACCAGCCAATCATGTTCGCTATCGCAACGACAGCAAAGGTCAGCTTATCGACAGGCAGGACGCTGTACATATCCGATGTTGGCAAAAAAAACAAATAATAAGGAATGTGCCACGAGCCCCAAATTATCCCCGCTATCGCGTAAATATGCCAATCCTTCATCTTTAGCTGTACTAGCTTTGAGGTTAAATACCCACGCCACACGGCTTCCTCGAATATGTTTTTGACGAATTGGCCTAACAGTAGCCCCATCACTACGCCCATCAATGAAGGAGAAGCCTGAAGGTTGGACAGATCTATCCAGCCCAGCAAAGCGCCCGCCAGCAGCACGACCGCTGTAATAAGCGGAAAAACGATCAGAGCAACCAAATACCACATGAGGTTACCCTTAAAGCGAGGTTGAAATCCGGTGTCCTTCCACCCGTCCCCTGCAAAGGAGCGCAATACGAGCACTGTCAGCAGCGGCATTACAAGCCATAGGCCCATACCAAGCGTATTTCCTTCTGGCTGATCCTTCAGCACACGATCCACAACTATACCGATCCATCCGCTAACCAGTACGATCAGACCGAATAGGACAAGATTGCGTTTAGAAACAGGAATCATAATCCTCCTCCTCAATGGTCACTTTTTTATCATATCGATAATCCAATCCGGATTGGGCAGCGGCACGGCCGGATGCAAAGCCACTTCTTGCGCAATGCCTTGGATAGCGGAATATAAGGTCACGGACAACGCAAGGGGACTGCCTTGCTTGAATTGTCCCATCTCCTGTCCTTTCACGATCATCGCCACGCTCTGTTCAATAATGTGATGCCGTGCCAGCATCGCATTCGCCTTCTCGGAGATATCCAGATGAAAATACGCGTTACTCATCAAGACAAACATTTTGGCCGAGTCCGGGTTCTGCTCCAACATCTTAAATATCTCGTGTGTAAATTCGTTTATAAAAAGGAGCGGATTTGCCAGGGCACTCCCAAAATCCACGTTCATTTTCTCGCAGCCGATCGCGATTAGTTCCTCATATAGATGCTCCTTGGAATCAAAATAATGAAACATCAAGCCTGAGCTAATACCTGCGGCTTTCGAAATTTCGCGGGTGGACACACCATAGAAACCTCGTCTAACAAACAGCTCCAGAGCAACCCTTAGGATTTGTTGGCGACGATACTCCTGTTGCTCTTTCTTCGTCGGCATAACTTTTCTCTCCCCATAACATTAAGCATATGCTCAATATTATGCGGAAAAATATCCCTTTGTCAACCTGGGATAGATAAATTTTGAATCCCTTACGACAAAATAGTATGAATTGGATTTTATGTTAGTGGATTAACCGCGAAGAGAGAATGAATATTACCATCGGGGTCCGCAAAAAATCCCGTTGTGTGCCCCCAAGGCATTGACTTCGGCTCCGTAATCGACGTGGCTCCCTTCGACACATACTCATCATAAATATTGCGGACAGCTTCCGGAGATTCGCATTGAAAATTAAGTTCAAAAGCTTGCCCCTTACGTTCTTCTATAAAGGAATAATGCCTGTTCGTATTGTCGGCCATTAATGGCTTGGAACAAATCGCGAGGCGAATTCCGTCATTAACAAATTCAACATAATGGCTTTCCTCGATAACGATCTTAAATCCAAGCACATCACGATAAAATCTCGCCAATCGGGAAACATCATTCGACAATACTGTAATTCCTTCTAATTGAACTCTCATCTGGAAACTCTCCTTTATACTTCTCTCGCTTACTTTCGCTGTCGACTCCAAGCCCCAAGAGGAGTCTATCTAATCCAATTGCACTAATTAGCAATCGCTCTTTCTTGTTTCCTAGTAACTTTTGTGTCCAGTCTACAAAGCCACCATCACCAATATAATGCTCTATTCCATTGATCACAGTCTTAATTGTAAATTGAAACCCTTTGTAATACTGATTTTCCTTGTTCGAAGTGCTTATGCTAATCGCAATATCAAACTCATTCCCATGGTTAATGACTCTTGATAACAAGCCTGCACTATCCTTGTAGCCTTCACGTTCACTGAATATTATCTCGATATCGGAACCAAATAGCGTCTTGAATATACTTTGGTACATCCTAATTTGTTCCCAAAACGATTCTTTTTCAAAGGAATACGCCCCTTGGTCAATTCCCGAAGTCACCGTACAAAACAAATGAAAGTGAGGTAACATTCCAGGAGCATTTCCAAAAAATTGTGCCCGTATATGTCTATGTGTCGTGCAGATACGTATGAAATCCTCTCTTGAATTCTTTTTTGTTTGGATTAATTCACTGATGTGTAATGCCATTAAATTAGTTGCGTCTGACACGACTTCCGTTCCTCTTAAAGATGAAATGACCTTGTTTTGATCGACCTTGCCTACTACAGAAGTACAACCTAATGGTGCAACAGGGGAAAGCTGCAATGGAGAAGCCCTATGATTTAAAGCAATTTTCAAGATATCCAATTCCAACTGCTTTAACTGAAGTACATCTGCCATCGCTGGTTGAACGAAGCGGTTTTCTTTATATCTATTAAGTAGCTCGCTTGGAGACATTAATTTTGATCTCTCATTGAATACTTTCAGAAGAAGCGTGTTTAAGTCGCTACCCGATATTTCGTTAACTAACTTAGAAACTAAATCGGAATTCCCTAGCTTTTTTAGAATTCTTTCAAGGTCTGCTGAAAGAGTTGGATTCAATGGAATCATCTCCTTGAGTATCTTCTATAAAACAAACTTTGTTCCCTCACTGAGTTGGATATTTATGGATTATTATATATGAGATTTGCATTTGATCAATATCATTTTCCATAAAAGCTACCGGGTTGACCTTGCGGACTGCGCTCCAACTGTCGCTTGCTCCCTTGTAGGTGATCGACTTGCCTGCACGATTTGTTAGAAAATTAAGGAACTTAAGGGGTGCTTTTCCCGTAATAGATTTAGACTGACCCTAAGGAGGTAACCATGAAAAAAAGAAAATCGTTTTGGCTATTTGCTCTGACGCTGACGTTATCGATGCTCGTTCCATCAGGCGTAATGGCGGCCATCGCAAGCGAGAAGACTCCGGCTTACGAGGATACGCTTAAGGCCGCATCCGAGAAAGCGGCACTACTGACTGGACAATACGGCACGACAAGCGTTCAATACGCGCTGATCGATCAAGGAAAGATCGTCGTCTCCGGTCAATCCGGAATGAACGATAAAGCCGAGAAGAAGCCGTTAACCGCGAACACGATGTACGGGATCGGCTCGACAAGCAAAATGTTCACCACTGCAGCCGTGATGAAGCTAGTGGATGCGGGCAAGATCGATCTGGATCAGCCCGTCGTAAAATACGTAACGGATTTTACGATGCTAGACGAACGCTACAAGAAAATTACGCCTCGCATGCTGCTGAACCATTCCGCTGGTTTCGCCGGGTCGTCGCTGACGAGTGCATTTTTGTTCGCGGATAACGATACTTACGTGCACGATACGTTGCTGAAACAGCTGGCCGAACAGAAATTGAAAGCCGACCCGGGGGCTTATTCGGTCTATTGCAATGATTGTTTTACTCTAGCAGAGATTATGGTTGAGAGAGTCAGCGGCATGGACTTCACGTCCTATATTCATCAGTCTTTTACCGAACCGCTGGGTATGTCGAACACGCAAACGTCTCAGGATCGTCTGAACGTCTCCGCGATGGCGGGACTTTACCTTCCCGGCTTTCGCAATCAACTGCCGAACGAGACGGTTAACGCCATTGGAACGGGTGGAATCTATTCCACTGCGGAGGACTTGGTTCGATTCTCGCAGATTTTCACGAAACAAACCGAAGGCATCCTATCATCCCATTCGGTAGACGCGATGGCTCAAGCGGAGTACAAAAAAGGCCTCTGGCCTAAGGACGCCGATACCTCTGTCAATTATGGATTGGGATGGGACAGCGTCGACCTGTTCCCGTTTGGGGACTACGGCATTCAGGCGCTTACCAAGGGCGGAGATACGATTCTGTATCATGCATCGCTAGTCGTTCTACCCGGCAAGAACATGGCGGTTGCCGTTCTTTCTTCAGGAGGCTCCAGCACGATCAATGGGCTGCTAGCAAAGGAGATTCTGCTTCATGCATTGAAGGAGAAAGGCGAGATCGACGAGATCAAGGCCGAGAAATCGTACGGAAAGCCGGTTAAAGCCGACATGCCGAAGGAATTGCTCGGGTCTACGGGGATCTACGGCTCAACGAATCAGTTGATTAAGGTCGACATCTCCGCGGGCGGAGATATGTCGATTACCACTCCGCAAGTGCCGAATTATCCAGCCGAGAAGTACACGTATTCGGCGGACGGCTCGTTCATGAGCGCGGACGGAAACGTGAAGATCAACCTGGTTAAGGAGCAGAACGACCGCACCTACATTTGGATTCGACAATATATCGCGCTACCCGGACTCGGCCAGATCGCCTTGTCGCAGTACGCCGCCGAGAAACTCGAGCCCAATGACGTCTCCAAGGAGACATTGGCCGCTTGGACGGAGCGTGACGGCAAACGTTATTATCCGATCAACGAAAAATATACTTCCGTCGCCTTTATGCTGACCTCATCCGTACAAATTCAATTGTTCAAAGAAGCGCCTGGTTACGTATTGGACAAAAAAATAACGGGACCGAATACGGCGGCCACCGACCTTCAGATTCCGACGATGGGCGGCAGGGACTCTGATGAACTCAATTTCTATAAGCAGGACGGCATCGAGTATCTTCAGCTCGGGGGCAGCCTGCTTGTGAGCGGGGATGCCTTAAAGCCGATCTATTGGGGCAAGAGCTCCTCGGTGACGATTCCGGCTAGCGGTTATGCGAAGTGGTACTCTATCCCCGACCGAGCCGCCGGCAAAACGATGAAAGTCGAACCGCCTTCCGAAGGCTCTTATGCCGTATACGACGAGAACGGAATGATCGTGGATTTCGGCGTCGTCAGCCCGGACAATACGACCGTGCTGCCCAAGAACGGCACCATCATGTTCGCGGGCAAAGCCGAATCGAAGTTCGAAATTACATTGAAATAAGGAACGAAAGGGAGCCCTCCGACTAGCTCGGAGGGCTCCCTTATTCTAGATGCTTACCTCAATTGGCGATGTATTCAATACCTGCATACTGTTATATTTCTTTAAGCCTTAATCGTCAGATTAATTGCCATCATTTGGATTCGTGTTCGGATTCGGATTCGGGTTCGGGTTCGGGTTCGGGTTCGGGTTCGGGTTCGGGTTCGGGTTCGGGTTCGGGTTCGGGTTCGTGTTCGGATTCGTGTTCGGATTCGTGTTCGGATTCGGATTCGTGTTTGGGTTCGATTCCGTGTTCGGATTCGGGTTCGATTCCGTGTTCGGATTCGGGTTCGTCGCAGGCTCCGATGTCGATGGTGTAGTCGTCTCAGGTTTGGTAACTAGCGATTCGCTTACCGTAACTGGGATCGGGTTACCCTCCTTGTTCTGCACCAAATTGCCATATAGCGTCATCAGGTCGCTGATATCGACTAACGGCATATTGGACGGATCGAATGGCAAAGCCTTATGCAACTTGATAATGATCGTCTTCAAGTCCTCGGACAGCTCGAAGCTATCTAGCTTCGGATCTAGCGGCACGCCGTTGATTTTAATCTGGGACAGGTCGAAGGACTTTGGATCGATCCGTACAGTCAACTTCAGATTCAACTTGTCGCCTGCCTCAAAGCGCGCTCCTGTCACATCGAGAGGTTGGGACTCTTCGAACTTTTTAGCGGATGCGAAGGCTCCAACAGCGAGCTCTTCTCGATCTGCTGGTATTTTTCCACCGAACGTACCATTCGGAGCGTTATTTAGTAAATTAAGCTGGAGAGCCAACCCGACGTAACCTTTAGCCCAGTCGGAAACGGTATCGTCAACAGCTGGGGCCGGGGTCGCCGCTCCCTTACTCAAGCCCAATCCCTTAACTAAAAATGTGGCTAATTGCTCCTTGGTCACCTTGGCTGCAGGGTCGTAGTTATCGTCGCCCACGCCATCCGTTATTCCTGCTTTCTTCAACGCTTCGATAAAGGGTAACGCATCGCCGGTCGCAGCATCGTTGGCTTTTACGTCTTTGAAGGATGATTCCTTGAGATCTGTGTCGACTTTTAAGCCAAAAATTAGCGCTGACACCTTCGCGAATTGGGCGCGATTCATCTCTTCTTTCAATCCGAAATCACTATCGGATACACCGTCAAAGACGCCTGCTGATATCAACGCATCAATCTTGGCCTTCGTCGCTGCGTCCAAGTCTTTTAGGTCGGTGAAATCGGCCGACGTCTTCGCTGAAATCACGCTGCCGCCAAACGGCATGACGGAGGTCAAACCAAGCGCCAATACCATAGACCGGATAAGAGATTTCTTCTTCATGGTCAATACTCAACCTACCTTTTAGTAATAATTTATGTTGCTTACAACCCGACAGTTATTATCCTAGCATCATTTTAAATCTTATAATCTTAATGAAATATTAATGGATTTCCCCTTAATCATCATTCCGGTAGCCCGACTGCTTTTTTGGAAGACTCACTTGGAACAAGGTTTCCCTATACGGAGTGCTGCTCAATTGTACACTTCCGTGATGAGATTCTACGATCTCTCGGACGATTGACAGTCCGAAGCCGAATCCATCGCTTCTTCTTCCTCCATCAACACGATAGAATCGTTCAAAGATACGCCCTTGATCCTCAGGCGCGATTCCCCTGCCTCTATCTTTGATCGTAATGTACACTTCTTCCTCTTCTTCCGTTAATCCGATTCCGAGGAAATGTCCTTCACTCCCATATCGAATAGCATTGTCCAGCAAGTTGCGGAAGGCTCGTTCGATAAGAGGAGCATTGAGAGCAATCTTCACGTCCCTATCGGGTATGTCCACTTCGACTGTGAAGTCCTGACCATCCAGAATCAACAGGTAATCAGCGACGATCTGTCGCATCATGTCGGACAAGTTGTGCAAAGTGAATCGAAGTTCGAGTAAATCCTCATCCTGTCGCGAGATGTCGAGCAGTTGATCCAGTAGATTGTCCATGTAGCGGGATCGCTGTAGAATGATTTTCGCACCGCTCTGAAGTTCGTCCTCGTCTTTATAGGCACCTGCGCGAATCGTTTCGGCATAGCCCAGAATTAGGGTCAGCGGTGTTCGCAGATCGTGGGAAAGATTGGAGAGCAGCAGCTTGCGCCGGTTATCGAATTGCTTGATTTGACCGGTCTGGCTGTGAATCCGATGCGCCATCTCATTGTAATGCCGAGTAAGCTGGCCGATCTCATCCTTCGATTTGTCATCCAGCACAATAACGTCGCTTTGAAAATTGACATGATTGAGCGCCTTGTTCAGCTTGCCGATGCGCCGATTAATAGAAGAGAAAAACCATAGAGATAGCAAATACGGCACCAGGGCGGATAATAGGAATGGCAAGATTAAAGTGTAAATAACCTTATTCGTGCGCGCATAGAAGAAGTACTGCCCTTCTTGCATCGCTTCGCTTGGCAAACTTAAGAGTAAATAATAGGACTGCCCATATTGGTCAAGGGAATAAACGAGTGATACAGGCTCGTCGGTACCCCAAAGGTTGTTTGGCATATTTACCATACGATCCACCAGTTGCTTGAAGTCGTAACGCCCCGTTTCGCCTAAAGTATCATAGATTACCGTCCCGTCAGGAGCGATCCATTCCAAGCGCAAATCCGGATTCCGGCTATGAACCGAATCCAGTAGTGGATGAATGTTATTTGCGTCCAAAGCGCTTTGCTGCTCGATTAGATTCAGTGTCTCACGCGAAATGGAGTTCAACTTTTCTAAATTGTAGCCCTTAGCCCAAATCGAACCCACAACTATAGAAAGCAAAATAAACAGAACCAAGCTGCTCACGGCGCTGATCAGCATAATGACCCATAGCTTTGTACGATTTTTCATCGTCCATCTCCTGAAAACCGATATCCGATACCCCGCATGGTATGAAGGTGAATCGGGGAATCAGCAGAGTCTCCAAGCATAGTGCGGAGTCGGTTAATAAAAACACTCAAGTTATTGTTGTCAATATTGTCATGTTTCCAGATATGTTGGTAGATGTGTCTTCTGGTCAGCGTGCGATCGGGATTTGTCATAAATAATTGCAGAAGCTGGCATTCAATCTCGGTTAATAAGTGCTGAATCCCGCCATTATGCAGAACTAAATTGTCCACATCGAGAACAAGGTTGTTTAATCGAACGACCTTGGACGGATGGGAGTCATGGGAACTATACCTCCTTAATTGGGCTTGAACTCGGGCAACCAGCTCCATTGGACTAAATGGCTTTGTGATATAATCGTCAGCTCCTAAACCGAGTGTGTCCACCTTATCCTGCACCTCTCTTCTGGCGCTAAGCGCGATAACGAGCGTCTTTGAACTCGTTTTGCGCAAGTACTGAAGCACCTCGAAGCCATTACCATCATCCATCATTAAGTCCAAAATCATTAATTCAATGGGACGCTCTTGTATCAGCCCAATCGCCTGTCGCCCCGACTCGGCTTCGATGATTTGCAAGCCCGCCCGCTCCAGGTGAATGCGAATTAGCGAGCGAATTTCCGGCTCGTCATCGACAATTAGAATTTGGATCATTTTCTCTCCCACTCTCCGTAAGAACAATCGTCTCTTCAGTTGACCTCTTTTTCATCATAATATCAAAAATGAACATGAAGATAGTGGAAATCTATTGGTGGAGCTATCGAAATTATTTTCAGCACCGCTTTTTCCTCCTATTTACATCTCAGCTACTCGGTGATACTATATAGTGGTACTAAGTTATACAAAGTAGCATGGAGGACTTCAATGGAAAACCTTACGGAATTGCTGAAAGGAGTTTTGGAAGGCTGCGTACTTGAAATCATCGGCCGGAAAGAAACTTATGGGTATGAAATCGTAAAAACGCTAAATTCGCTCGGTTTTGAAGATGTTGTCGAAGGAACGGTCTACACCATCTTGATACGGCTAGAAAAAAATAAACTCGTCGACATCGAGAAAAAACCGTCCGAAAAAGGACCGCCAAGGAAATTTTATAGTCTGAATGAAGCCGGGCGGCACGAACTGTCCCTGTTCTGGGAGAAGTGGGGATATGTTTCGTCAAGACTTGCTCAACTAAAGGAGGATAGCCATGTTTAAGACCATTTCCGCTTCGTTAAAAGATTTGCGGCAGCAAAAAAAGGCGTACAAAGAATGCGTAAGACGTTCAAAAGCGCTCCCGAACGATTACCACGAAAGTTTACAATATCGCATCTCGATACATGCTCAATTTCGCGTCTTCCGATCCTGGCGTCATCAACCTGTTCCCCGAAATGCTCGACATGTTCGAGTTGGCAGCCGCTGAAGGACGGGATGTTCTGGAGCTTGTGGGAAACGACGTTATGGCGTTCTGCGACGGTTTGCTCGAAGGCGTTTCCGCTCAGACCTGGACCGGGAAAATGAGAGCCAAAATGAACGAGTCCATTCATAAAAAGCTTGGAAGATAGGAGGAGATCGGGATGAAATCAAACGATTGGGCCATTGAGGTAATAGGCCTCAAAAAATCCTATAAGAACGTAGAGGTTCTGCGCGGAGTGAACTTCACCGTGCAGAAGGGTTCAACCTTCGCCCTTCTCGGATCCAACGGCGCGGGTAAAACCACAATGATCAAAATTCTTGCCACCTTGCTCCAACCCGACAGCGGAAGCGCGAAGATTAATGGCGATGACGTAACCAAACAGCCCGAGCACATACGCAAGGAGATCAGCCTGACAGGACAAAGCGTAACCGCAGACTACATCCTGACCGGGCGCGAGAATCTGCGGATGATGGCCAAACTCCGCCATTTGCCCGACCCCGACAAACAAGCCGAGGAGTTGTTACGCCGCTTTGACTTGCTCGATGCCGCCGATCGCCGAATCTCCACTTATTCCGGAGGTATGTGTCGGCGCTTGGATTTGGCCATGAGCTTATTAGGCAACCCGTCGGTCATCTTTCTCGACGAGCCGACCACCGGTCTTGACCCGCAAGCCCGTATTGCTATGTGGGATATGATCAAGGATTTGGCGAGATCGGGTGTCACCGTCTTTCTAACCACGCAGTATTTAGAGGAAGCCGATCATCTAGCCGATCAAATCGCGATCTTGCACGAAGGTCATATCGTGGCTACCGGGAGTCCGGCGGAACTTAAAAATAGATTGCCTCGGGGTCATATCGAACTTCGATTCGACAATGAATCAACGCTAAATCAAGCACGCGAACTGTTCAAAGAATTCAACGCGACCGCAGATTCAAACAATCTCACGCTCTCCGTCATTACAGACGGAAGTACAAGACAGATGCTGCGATTGCTAACGAAAGCGGCGGAAGCCGACATAGAAATTGCCGAGTTTGCCCAGAAGCTGCCTACGCTTGAAGATGTGTTTCTCGCAATCGTCACCAGCAAAAAGGAGGGCTCCAAATGAAGCTCATTCATTTTCTAGGCGACACCGCCGTCATGAGCGGACGCGTCATTCGCCACTCCACGCGCAGCATCGACACGATTATTACCGTCATCGCCATGCCGATCATGGTGATGCTGCTCTTCGTTTATATCTTTGGCGGAGCTATGAACACCGGCGATGTAAGCTATATCAATTACATTTTGCCGGGAATATTGCTCTTTTGCATTGCCAGCGGTGTGGCCTATTCCTCCCTCCGTATCAATAACGATCTCACGAAAGGCGTATTCGAGCGTTTCCACTCCATGCCGATCGCCAAAGCCTCCATCCTTGGAGGTCACGTGGTGGCATCGCTCGTTTTCAACGTCGTTTCGTTGCTTGCCATTTTCCTCGTTGCCTTCGGCATGGGCTTTCGGCCGCAAGCGGACGTGTTGGGTTGGGTATTAGCCATTGTCATTCTGTTGCTTAGCATTCTTGCGTTCACTTGGATCGCCGTCACCTTCGGCTTGCTTGCCAAATCCTACGAGGGAGCCGGAGTGTTTTCTTACATCCTGTTGTTGCTATTATTCGTAAGCTCAGCCTTTGCCCCCACCGACAGCATGCCCGCGGTTATCCGCGTATTCGCGGAATATCAGCCCATGACGCCGCTTATCGAGAGCATTCGTTCTCTTTTACTCGGAGGATCGGCAGATAAAACTACGCTTGCGGCGGTTTTATGGTGTTTGGCAATACTCGGTATCTTCTGCGCTTCCGCCATGAGGGTGTATAAACGGAGGATGAAATAAACGTAAGAGAAGACCCGCAATAGGAGAGATATTGGTGAAAAATAAATTAGTCATATACAAAAGTGGCCGGTAGCACCTCGAAAGAGGGGCATACCGGCTTTTTGTGAGCACAGGCATACTCAAGCTTTTTGGAGAACCACATGCCCAGAAGGAGATTAGTTGATTGTGTGGAATAATTTAGAATAATTAATCTAAGGGGATGCGTATAGAGATGAGTTCTTATGATGTGCATATTGGCAAGTTGATCCGTGGGAGACGTGAGTTGGAAGGTAGCGAGACCTATCTACTCTGTACACCCGATAAGGAAATTGTAGAAGTAGGCACACACAAACCCGAAAACGGAATCTTAGTCGGATCCAAAGACGTGGAGGACGCACTTTACGAATTTTGTAAATCTGCTTTAGATGATTATATCCAAAACGGAAACAACAATGATGTCTACACCTTTTCCATTTATACCGATACATATCACGGCAGCTATGTCATTTACATCAACAATCTGTCCTCGTTAAACCAAAGCGTGGATGAAGCCTATATCAAATACCAAAGGCAATATCTTGAAAAAGGTTATGACCACTACAATCAGAGCCGGGAGCAGCTCTACAGTCAATTTAAGTACGGTGAAGGCGACTACTCCTTTATGTATGAAGAAATGCCAGAACGTCTTCAAAAGTGGTTGAGTATTTTCTATTGCATCAGTCTGAAAGAACCTGATTATCTGGATATAGATCAGAATTATATTTTTGAGAAGAACATCGTCGACTCCCAGCTCTTCCTGATTGCTATAGATGTCATTCATCGCCTACATAACGATTTAAAGCGATTGAATCGAACCGATGATTTTATTGCATACGTATCCGCGGCGGATGGCGTCGGTGGCGATTACTTAACCACTAGCCAATTGATTCGGAGATGCGTAAGTGAAGATCAATTGTACTACGCTATGCCTCAAGTGAAAGATAAAGACTTGGCGTATAAGTCCGCGATTCCAGCAGTAAAGCAGAAGCAACTTCACGAGCAAGTTCAGCATTGGATCACCGTTATCGAACAGGGAGAATTCGGTGAGGGTAGTATGCGTAGTTTCTGGAAAACCGATTACGAAGCCTATGAGCAATTAGTAGAGCTCGGCTATCCGGCAGTCCCCTACATTCAGGAACATTTGAACGGCAGTCTCCAGGATGATACCAACTCTATCCTTGAGATGGTGCTAGCTGATCTGGAGAGATAACCCATATACAAAGTGAACCCGGCCCAAGAAACAGGTCGGGTTCGTTTATGTAACTTCTGCCGCAATCGGATTCCCCGCATAGCTTACTCAAGAGCTTCAAGTTCTTCACGAATCGATATTAGCTCTTGTATCACCTGATTAAGTATTTCTTTGCGCGGTTCGAATCGAACATCTACCTTTTTACCCGTTCTACTGATTCTCCAATCTCGTAACGCTTGATTCATAAACAAATCATAAGTTCCATCTAAACGAGAAGCAAAAGCTGCTAATTGTTCCTTAGTCATTAACGGCAACCTGGATTTAAAGTGATTTCCAATTGCCATGTACTCTTTATCAAATTGTTGAATGAATCCTAAATAATCATTGTAAGGTTCGTAGTCTGCTTGTATCTCGTATGTGACTTTCATAATTATCGATTCTTCACGGAATGCCAATAACCAATAAAGACTAGATTGTTCTTTACTAATAGGGACGTGTTCATCATATTTTGCTGCTAATTCGCCGACAAATGCTCTGAAATTTCTTAGCCCCTTTTCCCTTTCAATAAATTCATTCATTATAATTCCTTTTTCAAGCGTAACCTGGTTATGCTTAGCGTCAAAATACATTTTCAGCAAAAATGCGTTTACTACAAGCGAAAGGAAGAGACAACCAGCAATCACACTATTTTTATTCATTATTCTTCCCCTCCCCGTCGCCACCGGATTCTCCTCATAGCTAATGCAGTGGCTCCAGCTGTCATTTGCACAATTTAAAGCACTATAATGTATTGTCCAGTCACCTCTTCTTGTCCAGCATATCTTAATGATATCTGACAAAAGGAGGTGATATTATGGCACGTATTCTCGATAAAGCAGCCGTTCAGCCGAGAAGCAGATTCAACCTAGCAACTTCTTTTAGCATCCGACGTTCACCGGCAAGATCTTTGCTTGCAACAATCACTCTGCGAATTCCGGTGAATGCCCAACCTAACCGGGTAGATTTGGTAGCAAGCGTGGGAGTTCGAGGCGTCACTGGCGTTGCGCAAATTCTCTTTAGAATTTTCCGCGATGGAAAAGAGATTTTCAACACACTGCAAGGTATCGAATCTGTCGGTTCTGAACAAAATTATGTCATTACATTCCAGGCCGAAGATAGAAATGTAAGATCGGGCACCCATGTTTACACAGTCACCGCAGAAAATCGCGCTGCAAATACAAGAGCCGATATTGTTGGGCCGATATCGTTTAGCGGGTTGGCCGTTATGACGCGCACCTAACACCTGCCTGCAAAAGCCTAATTTGTAATCTGTAAGTATCTATTGGGGATTTATGTTGACTCCGTGTTGACCTCGAGTATTAAAAATACAGAGCGACGGCATTCTCCTAGCGCGCTCTGTATTAAACTACATAAACTGCTATCCACATTTCGGTCCTTATTTATCGCCATCGCGATACAACCCCAGACCGTTCATGACATAAGGACGAACGATGTCTACAAGTCCATCGGTTCGATCTATTTCTTCGACATTTAACCAACACTGCGCAGCGCCATAGATCGCCGAACCTGTCATGGCCGCCATGACTTTAATAGAATGCCTGTTCACGCCAAGATGCGTAGCTCCTTTTAGAAAAATGCTTTCTATGGTGTGAAGCAGCATTTTCTTTATTTTCTCATCGACAAGCGTAGCCATCGACTTGGAATCCATTCTGCAGGTCTGATAAAAATCCAGGATGTATCGGTGCGTCTGCAAGATCAGCTGGTCACATATTTCATCCGTAAACTCCCGTGCATTCGCCACTTGTTCCGGAATCATCTCATGGAACGCCTGTTCGGTGACTTCGTCAAGCAAAGCATATTTATCTTCAAAATGGGCATAAAAAGTGGCTCGGTTAATGGTTGCTTTCTGCGCGATATCCTTGATGGTGATGGCATCGAATCCTTTTCTCCGCAACAAATCCCTGAACGCTGCTTTAATTAACTGTCGTGTGCGCAACACCCTCGGGTCTTCCTGATTTACCATTTCAATATCTCCTTGATAAACATCAATTATGACAATGTGTTGCCTAAGCAACTTTTAACTAACTCTGCCGGTTGAGATCACAAGCATGCAGCATTATCATCTTATCTAACAGGTGTTGTTTAAGCAATTTGTGACCATTTATATGAAAGGAAGGATTCTATTGAACACCAAGCCCTATCGACTTCTGATATTTGGCGCCGGCGTGGTTGGCAGTGTATACGCACTCCGATTTGCACAATACGGACTTGACGTAACCTTACTGGCACGAGGAAAGAGGCTGGAGGCACTTAAAAGGAACGGACTGTCATACAACGACAATGGAACGATTAAGCAAATATCGGTCAAGACGATTGACAAGCTTGAGAACGACGACATTTATGATTTTATCTTTGTTCCCGTACGATATGATCAGGCCGAATCTTCCCTGACTGCGATCAAGAACAATAAGAGCAAAACCATTGTCACCTTGACCAACACCATAGGATATGACAGTTGGCTTGAAATCGTGGGAGACCGGCTACTCCCAGGATTCCCGGGTGCGGGCGGAGACATCAAAGAGGATGTTCTATACGCCCAATTTGGTTCCGAAAAACATCAAGGGACCATTTTTGGCGAAATAAATGGACGAACGACTGAAAGAGTGAAAGAGCTTGCCCAACTATTCGAATCGGTCAATTTGCAATATGAAATCCAAAAAGACATTCTGGCATTCCATATTTCGCATATTGCGTTGGCTATCGTCAACAAGCATTTCTACACGAATGACGGAATGGTGGATATTGAGACAGCAAGAAGTGTAAAGATTCTAAGCAAGATTGCCGCAGATATTAAACAGAACATTCACCTGGTAGAGCAAGCCGGAATTCCGGTAATCCCACCAGAAACGAAGGCAATGGGAGAATTGCCTGAGAACGATATTATTTCCCGTTATCGTCAGATGCTGAGCCATGACTTTATCATTGATGTGAAGCTTGGGAACCATGCCATCAGCCAAAAAGCGGAAATATTATTATTAGATAAGATGTTTCATGAATTGATATCTACTCAGCGATAACATAGTGGCTCGATTCTTTAGCATCCGATGGCCAATACATTACCGGCTTCTACTTGTCTCCGATTACGCGTAGCCCCTTCTGCTGAACAAACAGCGAAGAGGGCTTTTCCTTTGTGCGGAAAAGCCCCTCTATTGGACAATAAATTTACTATTGTCACTTGATGTCTCAAACAATATAAATCATGGACAGTTCTAGATTCACCCTAAGAAAGACTCATCAAAGGCTACAATGCTAGTCCGTTTCTGTTTGTTCACTTTTCGCCTTTTTGAGCCGCTTTCGCTCAACATGGGCCACTCCCCACTGATGTAAGAACTCCAAAATCGGAGACAAGCTCTCGCCGTATTCCGTGATGGAATATTCCACCTTCGGCGGAATTTGCGGATAAACGACTCGCTTAACGATCTCTTCCTCCTCCAATTCACGCAGACAGAGTGTGAGCATCCTTTGAGTAATATCGGGTAGCAATCTTCGCAGATCATTGAACCGCAAAGGTTTACCTTGAAGCAGATGATAGAGGATAGTCGGTTTCCATTTGCCGACTATCGAATCCATTGCCACAACGAACTGACATTGGCCAGGGTTCTTCTGCATACCGCAATCTCCCTTAAAGTACCTTTTTTAATACTATAGCACATTATTGTGCCTACTTAACAAAAGTAAGTGTGTATTTTATGATCACCTTAGGAAGTGTAATTGAATCTGATTACAGAAGGGAAGATTGATTAATGGCAACTGTACTGTACATCACCGCGCATCCCCTTGATCATCAAGCATCCTATAGCCTCGCGGTAGGCAAAGCATTTATTGAAGCATACTGCGAAGCAAATCCGGCAGATGAAGTTGTTCATTTGGATCTGTACAAAGAGAATATTCCGCCATTCGATGCTGATGTTCTACGCGGTTGGGAAAAGCTTCGGTCTGGTTCATCGTTCGATCAATTATCTGATACTGAGAAATCAAAAGTAGATCGTCTTAGGAGGATTGTTGATCAATTCGTAACCGCCGATAAGTATGTATATGTATCTCCAATGTGGAATTTCTCGATCCCGCCGGTGTTGAAAGCATACACGGATGCTACATCAATTCCGGGGAAGACGTTCAAATATACCAAAGAAGGCCCTGTGGGCCTATTACCAGACAAGAAAGCCTTGCACATTCAAGCTAGCGGTTCCGTTTATTCGGAAGGTCCGCTTGCCCAACTTGAGATGGGATACAGCTATTTGAATAAGATTCTCAAGTTCTATGGGGTTGAATCGATAGAGGCAATTTTTGTGGAAGGAACCGCTTTATCAGATCAGGCTCTGTCTGTAAAAGAAAAAGCAATTGCATATGCTAAGGAAGTTGCTAATCATTTCTAATGAGGAGCGAACCCCCTTTTGTTCACTAGCATTAGAAGGGGGTTCGCTTTTTATTTAGATGCTTATCGATTTGCCGACTACGATTGCTGCTTTCATTATTAGCAACCTTCTTCCATTGAAGATATGTGCACTTTGCACATAAAATATCTTCCTTCGGTGAGCTTCGAATTTATTGTATAATAAAGGAAATCGTGAGTAAGCTTGAGTAAGGAAGGATACCTATGAAAAGAGTTTTTTATATGATGGATTGGGGGATATTTGGGCTCCGATCCTATTATTATATTTTGCTGTTATTTCACATTTTAATGGGGAATGAATATTCGCCTCAATTGCTCTTGAACATCGTTTGGCTCTTAGCGGCCTTTATTATTCCAAGTTTATTCTGGTTTCCACAGCTAAGGATGAACAAGGAATGGTTCATCTTACTTGAACTATTGCTAGGAGGATCTTATTATTTTAAATCGTTCATGCAGGCGGTTCAGTTGGGGAGTGTCGATTATCTCATTCCGAGCCTTACAATTGGTTACTTATTGACTAGAAAGACAGCCTGGACTATGCCGATACTATTATTACTACCCTTTACCAGCATGTTATTCGGAAAAGTGACATGGGACCTGGCGCTCGGTTCAAGCTCAGATAACTTTCTTTTCTCTTTTATCGGGATTTGGGTCAACTTCATTGCCAAAGCCTATCATGAGAAAAATAAATTAGCTAAAGAAATTGATGAACAAAATAAATTGTTAACCCAGTATGCTGCCGAGATCGAAAGGATGACTCTGCTGGAGGAACGAAGTCGTATGTCTAAGGAGATGCATGATACGTTAGGACACTCTTTTATTTCCCTTATTATGAGTCTCGATGCTGCTATTGCTCTTCTAGACAAAAGACCAAATCTAGCCAAGGAGAAATTGATTAGTATAAGAGAACTGACGGAACAGAACTTGGATGAAATGAGGGACATCGTGCACAAGATGGGGGAGGAAGAGAATATAAGTTTAGTGAACCACGCCGAGAGACTCATCAACAACTTTCGGGAATATACCGGAACGGCCATTCGTCTCACGCTGAAGGGAACAGAACGGACCATTCCTTTCGATGTGCGGCAATCGATCATTCGGGTGATACAAGAGTCTTTTACGAATGCACTAAAGCATGGAAAGGCAACGGAAATTGAGCTCAGTCTCCACTTTTCTCCATCAACTTTGCGAGTTTCCATTCAGAATAATGGAATACCCTTGGATAAGATAGAGTATGGGTTCGGCCTGACAACAATGAAGAATCGGATTGAGATGCTTGGAGGTACCTTTTTAATCTCCGCCTTAGCGGTCACTGGCGCTGAAGTCAGATGCGAAATACCACTGAAGGGAGATAAGCTGTATGCCGAAAATTAAAGTGCTCATAGTTGATGATCAGGAATTGATCCTTGAAAGTCTAAATATAGTGCTAGAGATGGAAGACGATATCGAGGTCGTGGGATTGGCTAAGAATGGTGAAGAAGCTATTAACCATTGTGAAAAATCCCAACCGGATATCATCCTCATGGATATAAATATGCCTATTATGGATGGCGTTGTTGCTACCGAGAAGATCAAACTTCGATTCCCGTTAACGAAAATAATTATTCTAACTTCGTACAAAGAAGTTGAGTATGTTCTGGCAGCGTTAAGCCATGGAGCTGAAGGCTACCTGCTCAAAGCCATCCATCCCAAAAACCTTATAGCCGGCATACGGGTGGTTCACACTGGAGGCACACTCATTTCGCCAGAAATGGCAGACAAAATGATTAAAAGCATGCTGAAAAACGGTGTTTCACCGACTATGGATACAAGGGCCCTTGGGCCCGAATTGCTTGAGAAAAACAATGAATTCGGTCTTAGCACCCGCGAAGTCGAAGTTCTTCACAAGCTGGCGTTAGGTCTGCGCAATCAGGATATCGCTAAGGCATTATATCTTAGTGAAGGTACGGTTAAAAATTACATCTCCAATATTTATTCGAAATTGAATGTAAAAGGAAGAAGAGAAGCTACCTATAAGGCTAGGGAAACAGGGATCTTAGATTCTTAAGGAACGCGCCATAAAGCCGACACCGTAACGGGTGTCGGCTTTTATTTTGCTAAAGTCATATGACCACGATATGACTAAACGGGACTACTGACGTGTGACTTTTTTAACGTATAGTTTGATTTGTATCCTTCGCAATATCGGGATACACATAGAGATCCTAGATATCCTGTCAAAGGAAAAGGAGCGATAACTCATAATGAGAGAGACGAATACAACCGGCAATGAGGTACTTAACAGTAAGGGAAAGTCTAAATTTGTTGCATTCTTTCGATTCCCCCTCATCTGGATGCTCGTGGGAGCGCTTGGGATCATCCTCGCCAATGTGACATTCAGCCTGTTATCCAAAGATTTAAATGCACTAGGGTCCATCATACTGACACTTGTCGGAAGCTCCATTTTAATCGGTATTTATTGGCTTACAATGAAGTTTCTTGCGCGGCGTCCGGTTCCAGAACTTCTGTTCCAACGGCATGCGGTATCGGAATTTATTTGGGGCGCTGTCGTCGGCCTTATCTTTATCATCGTTTCAACAGCCCTTATCGTCTTATTGGATGGGTATTCATTCAAGTGGTCAGCCGAAAATGCCAGCTCTGTCGTTTGGCCTATTATCACCACACAACTCGGCGCTGCCTTCGTAGAGGAATTGATCTTTCGAGGGCTTGCCTTTCAAGCCATTGAAAAAATGGGCGGAAGTTGGATTGCACTGACCCTGACCTCCCTCTTCTTTGGGATCGCCCATCTAGGCAATCCCGGAGCTACAGTCTGGGGAGCCCTCTCTATCATCATTGAAGCTGGTGTTTTGCTAGGTGCAGCCTTTCTTTGGCGGCGCAATGTCTGGTTTATCATTGGCCTCCACTTCTTTTGGAATACAATAGAGGGACTCTTAGGTATTCCCGTCTCAGGCCACCCCTCCCCTGGTCTATTCACGGTCGAAGTTACGGGCCCGGCCCTTCTCACTGGAGGCAAATTTGGCCTTGAAGCTTCGATAATACCCGTAATCATCAGTCTGTTGATCGCCATCCCTATGCTGATTTTTGCTCGCCGCAAAGGGCATCTCATCTCTCTCCGTCAAGATCGAAAATAATATCCGAACCCGATGGGGGACAATGCTCGGAGATTGTCTCGTCGTCTCGTTGCGCGAACCTATTTATGTGAATTCCTTTTGTACTCCTGAACGGAAACCCCAATCGCTTTCTTGAATCGATGACTGAAATAATAAGGGTCTAGAATCCCGACCTTCTCCGCGATCTGATAGGCTTTCAGGCTCGTTCCGTTAAGGAGCTTCAGGGCTTCGTCCATTCGAAGCTTAAGAAGATAATCGGTGAAGCTCTGGCCCGTTTCCTCCTTAAATATCCGGCTCAGATAGCTGGCATTGAGGTGGAATCGTTCCGAGACGGAGCTTAAAGCAATCTTAGGATTAGCAAATTCTTCGGCAAGGTGAGCAATCACTTCGTCAATGATTCGATTCGTCCTTTTGTTGCGGATCCCCTTCACGTCATCCGCGGCATCTTCGGCCAAGCGGGATAACAATTGGTTAATTTCGTTGAAAGTGCGGCATCCGAACAGCTGAACATACAAAGCGCCGTTGAGCAATTGGGATCGTATGTGGTTAAATCCGAGCTCCGACATTGCGAGTTCCAGTGAAGATACGAAATGGATACCAAGCGAATAGGCTTGCTCGATCGTCTCGCCACGCGCGGAAGCCTGCGTTTGGAAGCGTTCGTAGATCGCTTGAACGGCTTGTTCCTTGATCCCCGCCTTCACGAAGAATACGATCTCTTCGATCTCGTTCAGCTTTAGATCCAAGACAGGATCTACGACGCGCATGTCCTCTCCGAACGAGATCAGTTGGCCTCCGCCGAATAGCTGACCGTATCGGAGAGCCTCCAACGCCTCTTTATAACTGTCCTTCACTCGAATAAGCGAGGAGTAAACGCTTCCGATTCCGACCGTCGCATGATAACCGAGCTTCTCTCTGACCGCGCGGACGGATTGCTCTCCGATGCACGCCAGATCGGCTGCATCCCCACGGTTCACGATGACGACCCGTCCGCCGTGGTCAAGGACCACGTCCATCGCTTCGCGCTCCTGAACGAGGAACTCCACGACCCGCATGCATCCCAATCCTGGGATCATGCTATTATCCGCGTCTTCGTTGCCCGCTTCTACGTCGATCACCGCTACTGAGCAAGAGAGCGGATCCGATGCCCCGTAGAAATATTCGTATCTGCGATTCAGTTGCTCGAGGCTGGAGTTGCCCACCAATAGGTTCAAGAGGAACTTTTCCTTCAGTTCGCGCGAATTCTCGAGCAGCTCCGTTTTTATTTTACGATACTCGTTCCAATGCGCCGTCTCCCCTTCGATCTTCTCTTTCAATTCAACGGCAAGCTTCCTCAGAACGTCAGTCTGAACGGGCTTTAATAGAAAATCATGAACTCCGATCTTGACGCTTTGCTTCGCGTACTCGAATTCGGGATACGCCGTCAGAATGACGACTTTAATGAACGGATCTCGGTCTTTAATCAGCTTGGCTAATTCAAGACCGTCCATATAAGGCATATTGATGTCCGTGAAGACGATATCCGGCCTTGCGGCCTCTATTAAATCAAGCGCTTCGTTTCCGTTGGCCGCTTCTCCGATAAATTCAAAGCCAAGCGAATTCCAATCGAGGAGCACTTGCAGAAGCTTTCTCATGTTTAACTCGTCGTCCACGGCGATTGCCGTTATTTTCCTGTTATCCATCGGGAATCCTCCAGGTAGGGCAGGTTAATGATGATCGTTGTCCCGTCTCCGGGCGAACTGGCAATCTGATAGGACATGTCGTCTCCGTAAAAAAGCTTAAATCGGGTGATGGTTCCTCTCAGACCGAAGCTGGCCGCATTGTGAACCAATTGATCTTCCCTTATGGACGCCAGCTCCTCTTCCGAGATCCCGACGCCGTCATCCTCGATCGTCAGAACGACGGTTTGGTGAGATAGCTTAGCCGAGATATTGAGCATGCCGGATAACGCCGTCGGCCTGATGCCGTGGTATAGCGCGTTCTCGATAAGCGGCTGTAGAGTTAGCTTCGGTATCGGGTAAGCTTTCAATCGTTCGTCAAGCTCGTATTCGACCGTAAACATGCCCGGATACCGGATATGCTGGATTTTTAAATAATTCCGCGCGATATCGAATTCCTCTCGGAGCGTAACGATCTCGCTGCCTTTGCTCAAGCTGAGCCTATAATATTGTCCCAGGGCCGAGATCAACCCGTACGTCTCTTCCTTGTTCCCAGCCAAAGCCAAATAACCGGCGGACTCCAACGCGTTATACAGAAAATGCGGCTTGATCTGTTGCTGAAGTATATCGAGCTCCAGCTTACGCCGAAGGTTCTGCTCCTCCTTCTCCCGCTCCATCGAGCTTTCGATTGTAGTAATCATGCTGTTGTACCGATCTTGAAGCTGCAGGAATTCGCTTGAACGGGATTGAAGTACGACTTGCTGATAGTCTCCGGCTTCAGCTTTCCGCATCGATTTCAACAAGTTCAGAATCGGACGGATGATCGACCGAGTGATCCACGTCGACCCCAAGAAGAGGAAGACGAAATGGAATAAGGCGATCGGAATCAGCACCCGGTTCACGGCGCCGTACGGATTCGGCCAGTCGCTCATGGACAGCGCGGTCGTATAACGCCATCCGCGCGATTCGATCGTGTCGAACAAATATCTTTTGCCGGATACGGTTTGGGTAAAACCGACGTTGGCATGCGAGCCGAACGCCGTAGACTTGGCAAATTCCCGAAGCCCCGGATTAGAGAAATCGATTAGAGAAAGATCTTGGCTATTCACCATAAGATCGTATTTTTTACCGTCGAAGGAATGATCGTTGAGATTGTGGATTTTGGATATCGGAACGTTAATGATGACTAAGCCGATTTGTCGGGCTGTATTCAGATCGTTGACCACTCGGATTAAGCTCAGGTACTGCTCGCCTTCCTCGCGGGTATTCAGTAACCCGCCCGCATTGATCCGCCACAGAAGGCCGCCCGTTCTGCCCACCGCTTCTTCGTACCAGGGGTACGTTCGTATATCGGTATTCTTCAGGCCGACTTTCTGCAATTCGAGAGAGTAATACAAGCCGTCGTTGCGAAACAAATTCACGGAGGCCACGTTGGTCTCCGCGAGAAAGATCGAATCGAGTTCTTTTTGTATTCTCTGATTGGAATAGACGAACTTGTCGTACGTCATATCGTCTTGAAGTAATTCCTGAACCGTACTGCTGGCGATGACCCTCTGGGAATAATTCGAGATGCTCTCGAAGAGGGAATTCATATTGGATTGAATCGCATATAAACTTTGCTCGGACACTTCCGCGATCTTGCTATCGATCAGGCTTCGGTTAAACTGTTGGTACAAGAAACCGCTTACGAGCAAGGAGAAAGACAACAACACGATATAATAAGCCATTATCTGCGTTCTGATTTTGGTGAATGTTAATCCGCGAACCCATTTTCTCATGTTGTTGTCCCGCCTCTTCCTTCGCCCTTTCACCTATCCTATCACAACGGAATTACCCCTTGATAGCTCCGGCGACGATACTCTTCTGGACTTTATCGCTTAAGAAAATATACATCAGAATTGTCGGAAGGGTAGCGATCACCATGCCCGCGGCGATAGGACCGTATTCCGTCGTATGTAGCCCCCGCAACGAATTGATGGCCACGGTAATCGTCATGAGGCTGGACTTGTTGATGAACGTATTGGCGAACATCAATTCGTTCCAGGCCGAGAGAAAAGTAAAGATCGATATGGAGACTAGGGCGGGCTTGACCAACGGCAGCATGATTCTGAAGAAAACTTGGTAAATGCTGCATCCATCCACGACGCTGGCCTCTTCCAGTTCCCGAGGAAGGGCGGAGAAAAATCCCACCAAGATAAACATGGCCGTAGGAATCGCATTCACCGTATACGGAACGATAAGCGCCCATGGTGTGTTGAGCAAATGGACATCTCTCAAAATAATGAACAGAGGCAGCAGAGTGGCATGAACGGGAATCATCAAGCCAGACATAATGATGAGAAGAACGAGCTTGCTGAGCTTCCATTTCATGCGCGTGACTGCGTACGATACCATTGAAGCGAGCAGTCCCGACGCAACCACCGTAATGGCGGTGTACCAGAGGCTGTTCGCAAAATTCCTCGCCAGATCGGAGCCGACCCATACGTATTTGTAATTCTCGAACATCCATTTGCTTGGCAGTCCGATCACGTTGCTTCCGGTAATTTCAAGGTTCGTTTTGAACGACGTCAGCACAAGCCATACGAGCGGATAAAGCTGTACGACTGCGAAAGCGATGAGAAAGAACTGCAGCACCACGTTGCTCCACTTCGTTCTTAAGGCGGAGATCATCTCGCCACCTCCTCTTCACGCGATCGAAACAGCCGCTGCAACGCAAAGTATACGAGTAGGCATTCCAGTACCATGAAGACGGCCATGACGCTTCCGTAACCGTACATATTTCTTCTGAAGATCGCGTTGTACATTAAAGTACTCGGAACGTCGGTTGCAGGCTGCGGCGCGCCGTTCGTCATAATGAAAGTCAGGTCGAAAAATTTAAGCGAACCAATGACGGCGAAGATGACGCATACCTTGATGATGGGAGCGATCAATGGAATGACGATGGAGAACGTCATTCGCCAGCCGGAAGCCCCGTCGATCTTGGCGGCTTCGAACAGATCTTCCGATATGCCTTTGATGGCCGCATACATGAGAAGCATATAATAGCCGACCCATTGCCACACCGCCGGCAAGAAGATGCTCGATAAGGCCGTTTTGTCTTCGGTCAGCCAATCGTGCTTCCATGAGCCGAGACCTAATTGATCCAAGACGATATTCAGTACGCCATAGTTAGGGTTCAAGACGGAAAGAAACAAAAGGCCGATGACGGCCGAAGATATCGTGACCGGAATAAAGAAAAACGTTCGATAAAATTTTTCGCCTTTGATGCCTCTCGCCAGAACGTGCGCGAGGAAGAAAGCAAATGGTAGTTGCACGCAAACCGATAGAATGGCCAAATAAAACGTATTCCACACCGAGTTCAGGAATTTAATGCCATAGGTATCATTGACAAAGAGATCTTGATATAACGCGAATCCGACGAACTTCCCTTTGCCGAAGCCATCCCATTCCAGCAAGCTGTAGTAAACGGATTGAACAATTGGAAGAAATCCCACGACGATGAACAATATCAACGTAGGAAGCACGAATACCGCAATGGCTTTCTTGTTGCCGAATACTTGCTGCATGGTTCGCCCTCCTTGAAACGAACGGCGGACAAACGATCTGTCCGCCCTTCCGTTCGAATCTGAACTCCCCTCTATTTGCCGGGGTTTATTTTGGATTGAAGCTCTTTGTTGAACTCTTCGGGAGTGATTTTGCCCGCGGAGAACTGCATCAGCGAGGCAAACATCGATTCCGTATCGTTGCCGTTAAGCATCTGATCCCACCAGTAAGAGAAGCCGGTAGCCGTGGAGGATAGTTGACCGATCTTGATCGCCAGCGGGTCGACCTTCGAAGTGTCACCCAGATCGCCCTTCCAAGCGGAAGAACCGGAGCCTGCCATGAATACTTCCTTAGCCATCGTTTCCATGAAGAATTTATAGACTTTCCATACGCGCTCTTTGTTTGCTACCTTCGCGTTAATAAAGAAAGATTCGCCGGAACCGCCGTGCCATTCGTCCGCATTACCTTTACCTCCCGCAATTTCCGGGAATTTGACGACGTCGACCTTGCCTTTCACTTGCGAATCCGGAGCGTCGATCTGACCGTTCACCCAGGCTCCCATATACAGCATGGCGGCCTTCCCAGTCAGGAACATATTGATCGAATCGTCGTAGGACGTGCCGAGCGGATTTGCCCCGAACGCTTTCGTATCAAACAATTGCTTATATTTCCGGCTGGCCTCTTGGAATTCCGGTGTATCGAACGAACCCGTCTTCGTCAAAGCCGCGTTCACCGCCGCCGTTCCGCCCATCCGAATATCCAGAATGGAATTCCAGAACATCGCCGGCCAACGGTCTTTGCCGCCTAGCGCGATCGGCGTAATGCCCTTGGCTTTCAGCGCATCGATGGCTGCCGTCAGTTCTTCCCACGTCGTCGGAACTTTCGCACCCGCCGATGCGAATAATTCCGTGTTCACGTATAGATTGGCCGTTGAGATATTCGTCGGCAAGCCGTAGAGATTGCCGTTGAACGTGAAGTTATCGGTCGTTCCCGGAACCAGATTATCCATCGTGCCGTCTTGTGCCAAATCTTGCAAGGACAAGACGCGGTTACCCGCGACGAACGGTTGAGCGAAGCCGCCACCCCACGAGAAGAAAATGTCCGGCAATTCATCCGCCGCGGAAGCCGTTTTGATCTTTGTTTTATAGGCTTCCCCGCCGATGCCCGTATGCTCGATTTCTACGTTAGGAAACTGGGCTTTCGTCGCTTCCAGCGCTTTGTAGAAGCCGATAAATCCGCCGTCTTTGGAATTCGGATCGGAGAATTGCGACCACATCGTGATCTTGATTTTTTCATCCGACGGACTTGCCGGAGCGGAGTTCTCAGCGGTTGCCGATGGCTGTACGCTTGCGGAATTCCCATTGTTGTTATTACCGCTACCGCACGCGGCCAGAGTGAACAAAAGCGTTGCTGCCAAACCCGTCATTGCCGTTTTTTTGAAAAGCTTCATTTTCTTTGACCTCCTGTATGATGTGAAATAAACCGCTTTCATTAACTATCTTAATCCTTCCGTGGAGATAAACCATGTATGCACTTTACCTAAAAGATAGAATCTTTTTACCGTTACTCAGACTAGCACCAGTACGCCATAAGGCTCCAGTTCGATCTCTCCCTCTAAGGCATTGCCGGTAAGCACATCGACCGATCCCCGCTGCAATTGTACGTTAACCGCTTGTCCCGAATAGTTAAGCGCGAAAACGAAAGATTCGCCCGTCTCTGGATGCCGTCGAACGGCGAGCTCGACCTCGACCGGCACGCGTACGATATCCTCGGCCGTCTTCCGCAGTCCCAATTCCGGCAATAGCTTGCGTACGACCGCTTCGTTGTAAGCGGCGCCGTAATAGTACGCGCGACCTTTGCCCTGCTCGTTGACGGTCAAGGCCGGTTTGCCGGCGTAATAATCGGAAGCATATTTCGCGATCACTTTCACGCTATTGGATTCCACTCGCAAGATATCATTAAATTCGTCGGCCGTGGCGGCGAACGGTTGATCCTCGTCGTTATCTTCAACCCAGCGTAACGCTGGAGCCGACGCATTCCCCGTAATGATCGTGAAATCCTCGACCGTAATCCCGCACAAGGAAGCGGCGAAACCAGGCAACGGCATCATCCGGGTATGTCCATGTTCGTTCTTGTATCCTGTCCGCGCTCCGAATAATACGATGCCTCCCGCCTCGACGTAAGAACGGAGCAACAGGGCTACGGCCTCCGTCAAGATCGTCGGATGCGGATATACGAGCACTCGGTAACCTTGCAGCTTGGCAAGAGTCGTCCGGTTCGTCAGCGTGAACGAATCCACGGCAATGTGCTCCCGTTGCAGTGTTTTGAACCATGCTCTCGTGCTTTGCGCGCTTAAAGGGCCATGCCATGCGTCGAACTCGCCGTCCCAACTGTTATCGTAGTCGCTAACGATGGCGATGTCCGCTTCGTAGCGGCTTTGCGCCAACCTTTCGCCGACCCGCAACAATTCTTGACCAATGCGGCCAGCCTCGTGGACTCTTCTGTTTGGCTGGTTATGATAGTCGTTGATGCCGTGCCAATAGATTTCAGTGCCGAAGGTCGCCGTTCGCCAACGGAAATAGAGCAGCATGTCCGCGCCATGGGCGATCGACTGGTACGTCCATAGCCGCATTTGGCCTGGTTTCGGCGCAGGCATGGCGAACTTGTTGACCCAACCTCCGGGTCCGGATTGCTGCTCCATGATGGCATAGTTCGGGGAGATCGAGCGCACGCCGCTCAGATGCCAGCTCCACATCCGGTCAAGCAAAGGATCGGGGCCTTCATCCGGATTAATCGAAGAGAACTGCGGATACGAATCGTAGGAGAAGAAATCCAGAAGCTCTTCCGTTAACCGGTGATTGTCGATATGGCCGAACAAACCGTTGGTCGTAATCCAGTGTTGCTGCCCCACGACCTCCCTCAGTATATCGGCTTGGACGCGCGCGAACCCAATGACGCTGTCGGATATGAACCGCTTCTCGTCCAGCGTCTGATGAGGATTCGGCGAATTCGTCGGCGTCGGCCTCGACAGATGTACCTGTTCCCATGCCGTGTACGTTTGACTCCAGAAGACGGTACCCCACACCTGATTGAGAGTATCCAAAGAACCGTACTTGTTTTCCAGCCATTCGCGAAAAGCGACGTGGTCGGCATCCGAATAGAAGACGTTGATCTCACAGTTTAGCTCATTATCGATCTGCCAGCCGACGACCGCCGGATGATCCTTGAAGCGCTCGGCCATGTTCCTCGTGATCCGGGCGCAAAGCCGCCGATACACTTGACTATTATAATTGTAGTGCCTCCGCATGCCGTGTCTGTATGGGATACCCTCCATATTAACGTTCAGAACTTCAGGATAGCGATGCGTCAGCCATGCCGGCGGCGTCGCCGTTGGCGTACCTAGAATGACTTGGAGACCATGGCGGTGAGCGGCATCAAGCGCCCTATCAAATAAATCGAACCGAAATACGCCTTCTTCCGGTTCCATGTACGCCCAGGCAAATTCGGCAACGCGAATAACCGTGAAGCCAAGTTCCCGCATGCGACGGTAGTCGTCTTCCCATAGTGACTCTTCCCATTGTTCCGGATAATAGCATACGCCGAGCCGGATCGTTTCTTCTTGTAATGGCATCGAAATACACATCCCCCTGATGCTTAAGTATGATCGAATTGGTGAAAGCGATTTCGTTAATATTATCACCGATCCTCCGCCGCTCAAATGGAATGTCTTTACCTGATTGATGCGATTTCATGACTTTATTTCAGACTAGTCTAGTCTCGGATGGATCAAGCCTGATTCGCATTTATTCAAAATAAAGCGGCAGTCCTTGAACGAGAAATCGTCCTTGGCTGCCGCTTTTATGTGCCATGCCCTTGGGCTTGCACATTATACTGGTTATAATGCATTAATGGATGCAAACATCGGGCTTATAACATCACCTTCATTGATAACCAGTGATGACATTACAGGTATCCGTTCACTTTATTAACATTTTAAGGAGGGTTTTGAGTGAGAAAATCATTTATTGTGATGAGTTGTTTGTTATTCGTAGCCATCATTTCTGGTTGCGGGATGAAACAACAAGCAGTTGAAACAAACTCCAGTGTTAACAGTGGAGGAGCAGCATCTCTTGTAAAATACTACAATACGATTGAAGAATTAACAGGCGACGCAAAAGAAATCCTTGAGATAAAAGTTAAAGACCAGGAAACTATTACTTATGGGGATCTACCTTTTACAATCTCTACTGTAGATGTCGAGTCATCTTATAAGGGAACCCATCAAAAAGGGGATACGGTTAGAATTATCGAGACTGGCGGAGAGTACACACCACTCGACAAACAAGGAAAGCCTTTTCCTAAAACTAATTTTAAGTTTAATGGAATACCAGTTCTAGGTGAAAATGAGCATGCAGTAGTATTTTTGGATAAATTCGTTGGCCCCCAAGTAGAAGGAGAAGTGTATGTTCCGCTTGGAGTTTATCAAGGAAAATTTAAAGTGGATGAATCGACTGGGGAACTGATTCAACAAGCACCTGATACTGAAAAAATAAAGGGATATGAAAAGACTAAATTAGATAAATTTTCAGAACTAATAAACAAAGGTAAACAAGACAACAATTGAACTAACGTACCCGTTAGCTGAACTTATATTGATTGAATTCGTTTATGAGACAATGGATAATTCCATAAATATTTCAGCAATATCATTATCATTGTATTTTGGTATCTCATAAAAGCCAAAACTTCGAAACACTGACATCGCTTTATAAGATTGTTTCTCAGTGTCCAACCTCAGCTTTATTAATCCAGCTTGTCTTGCAAATTCTATTATTTGGCTCATCATGCTTTTGCCGTAACCCTTATCTTGATGTTCAGGTAAGACGAAGAACCTCTTTATTTCACCGATTCTGTTTTCAGAATCAATACCCTTTAAACCAATAGTCCCAATAACGCTCTGTTCTCCCTTCAATAACCAGAATCCGCCCCCCGTCTCAAAATATAGAAGTTCAATACTTCTAATATCTGAATGCGACCCTTCAGGATCAAAGACATATCCTCTGGAAACATACATAGTTTTCATAAACTCTTCCAATTGATCCTGGTCTGATCTAATGTATCTCTGCAGCAAAAAGCATTCCCCTCTCTCGTGGATAGAACTTCTTTACTCTCGTTCTCCGTTAGTTCAGCGAGGCATTGTTTCTATAGCTCGATCTTCCTCCAAACGCTCTCCTTCCTTGTCCGATTAGATTTCCAAAATTTATCATTATTATAAATGATCAGGATTAACGCCGCCAAGCCGGGGGATACCGGGAACGCCAAGGAAAGCCAAGCGGATTGCTTCGGAAGGTGCTCGTTCACTTGCGCCGCACCTGTTTGTGGATGGCCGGAAGCACAACCGACAAGCGTTCAACAACAACTTGACCCGACTGCCGGACTGTGGCTGGCTCTGTGGTTCCTGCAACTGCTTTCGTCGGGTTCTTGTTTGCAAACGGATGATAGACCAAACAACATTTTAATCATTAATAATACGTTATTACGAACTATTACTATTATTGCAAATAGAAACACCAAGGGATATAAATAATCATAGCAGTTTGCAATGCAGACCAAATTCACTCCAAACGAAAACCCTCAGCAGTTAGATTTGCGTAATAACTAGTTAAACCTCTAAGCGAAATTGAAATGAAAATAGCAACAAACACAGAAATAACCAATATCCGTCCTGTTTTTTTCAGAGAAAGTCTACGATCCATTTCCAACTACTTAACGCTGGAGCAAGTATTCAAATACTCCACTAACGTTTTTTCGAACTCTTACCGATACAACATTTATACCAAATATTGGGGGACGTTTTAATGGAACAGGGTTTTATTCAGGAGAGTAGCAGAGCAAGGCTTATTACGAGCAAAAATGTAATTTTGCTTGTAATGGGCTGTTTTGCGATTGTGGGGGCTTTTATATTTGCGATTTTAAAAAGTGGCATAATCTCGCTCTCACTTACCGACATCTTTAATGCTATTTTTCATCACGATCCAGATTCGGATATGGACAAATTTATTAGGGAAATACGTTTACCCATTGCTATTAACTCACTATTATATGGTGCTGCCTTAGCGACAGCGGGTGTGTTATTGCAACGTGTTACTCGCATGACAACAGCGTGCCCGTCTACTTTAGGATTAATTCCGGCCAGTATCGTGGCAATGGTTTTTGCAAGCCCCCTTATTGATGTATTTAGTCAAGGTAATGAATGGATGTATGTACTTGTTTATATAGGGGGCGCAGGCTGCGGGTTATTGCTCGCATATTTTTTTTCGCTTGTGCTTCCAATAAAGCCACCTGGGTTACGAAGATTAACTGGAGGGCTGGTGGCAGTTGGTGTTACTAGCTTAGTACTTTTCTTCTCATCCACTTTGTGGGAGCTAGATGTGCCGTTGAATATGTTTCAAAAAGGTTTTAACACTAACTCTGTTTTGATTCCTATAGGGCTGATTGGGATATTTCTCAGTCTCGGATTATCGGGACGAATGAATGGCAGTCAGCAGAAAAGTCCGGTATGGCTCATAGGTAGCTGCTTAGTTTTGGCCATTGTTCTTACAGGAACATCTGCGATGACACTAGGGAACTGGGCAATGATAGGCTTGGTTTCCTCAGCACTTGCCCGTTGGCTTGCCGGAGGGGATTATCGGATTGTGATGCCGGTAGCAGCTATAATTGGCGGGGTTGTCGTATCCGTAATGAATACACTTTCTACATTAATTGCTCCTCCTTTTGAAACTCCTCTTTATTTTGTGACAGCTCTGATTGGAACACCTGTTCTTGTTATTTTGATATGGAAAGAAGCCATCCGTTATGCCAACAGGGCAAAGGACGATAAGCTGGCTCCTGATGCTCGTCAACCGCTTGAAGATCAGCGATAACACTCATCGATAAAAAGGGGGGCTTGCAAATTATGTCGAATGATAAATGGATAGAATTGTAACCATTCTGCTGCGTGCTATCGAGAGTTGAACTTATTGAAGAAAAAGTGGGCATGGATTAGCGTCATTTCTTTTGTGATAGTAAGTGTGTCATTGATATTGATCTGGAATTCCAATAAATCTGCAACATCCATTCTACGGGATTCGAATGGTTCCATTATCTATCAAGGCAAACTCGATAAAGATGGAAAATACAATGGGAAAGGTACGCTTTACGACGAGAACGGCGCTATATCGGCTCAAGGCGTGTTCAAGAAAGGGAAGCTTTGGACAGGCAAATCGGGATTGGTCGAATATAAAGAGGGGAAGATCGTTAACTTCTTAGAGCCCGTGCAGATCGGAGAGCTATGGGGCTATGTCACGCTTAACGGAAAGATTGTGATCGAGCCGCAATTTCAATATGCGTATTCTTTCAGCGAGGGTCTAGCTTTAGTCACGACCGAGGATGAAAAATGGGGTTACATCGATCTGACCGGTCAATATGTGATCGAGCCGCAATACTATTACGCCTTATCGTTCAAGAATGGGATCGCGCCAGTCGTTACAAAAATAGACGGAGATTCGGATACGCCTACTTTCAAAAGCGGATATATCGATACGCAGGGGAACTACGTCATTGCCCCTGAATTTCTATATGCTGGGCCTTTCGTGGGCGATCTAGCGGTGGTCGGGGTGGGTCACCCTCAGGATATAAAAATGGGCTTAATAGACAAGCAAGGCCGTTATGCGATCGAGCCTCGATTCAGCACCGTTTCCCATGAATTCAAGGACGGATTATTAGCTGCTGCCGAGTATGTGAACGACGATACAGAACTGTGGGGATTCGTAGATACACAGGGAAAATGGGTCATTGAGCCGCAGTATTCCGAAGTCAAACCTTTCTCGGAGGGGCTGGCGACCGTGGCCTTCTCCAACGAGGACGGAGAACAACGCTGGGGCATCATTAATAAGGACGGTCAATATATTATCCAACCCGAATATGAACTTCTTGGAGAATGTAAGGATGGACGCATTGCATTCATCACCGATAACCAAGAAGGCGAGAATGCCTATGGCTATTTCGACGCAACGGGCAACGTTGCTATTGAGCCTAAATTTGAATTCGCCGGGGATTTCCATGACGGTCTTGCGAATGTAAGCGTAAATGAATCCGAGGACTTTGGACACATGGGCTATATTAATACAAAAGGCGAATGGGTTATTAACCCGCAATATAGAGTTTTCGCAGAGCCATTCGAGGGCGATTATGCCGTCGTCGATAGGAGCGGGGAGGAGTATGGACTGATCGATAAGCAAGGGAATTTTGTGATCGAGCCGAAATATGCGATTATGGACTACCTCGAGAACGGGCTTGTTGTTGTCGGAGTAAACGAATCCGAAGGAAGCTTGGAGCGGAAATACGGGTTCATGTCTCCCGAAGGAGACATGCTCATTGAGCCACAATATGCACATGTTGAAAGGTATCCCGAAATATCTTTTCAACTTACGTGGAAGTAGCCCTGTGCTGTCATGTCCATCGCAAGGTACAGATAATAGTGTAAATAGCATTCAATGAAGTGAAATGCTTGCGAATCGGACCAATTAAAAACCAACATAAAAAATACAGAGTTGCTGAGGTCACGCCTCAGATGCTCTGTATTTAGTATTTAATATGACTGTTTCACTTTTAATGAATCTTCTACTCCGCCAGAGAGGTTTTTGCTTGCTGCATTGGCTTCGCGTACATTTTATTGAGTATAATCGTTTGCACGATAATGAATATACCGCCAACCGCCCAATATAACGGCAACGCCGCCGGCATCGCAAAAGAAAACACACCCATCATGATCGGGGACAACAATCCGATGAAAGCCATTTGGTTATTTTGATATTGCTGATACTGCGCTGAAGCGGATTGCGACACGCGAAATTGAACGTAATAAACCGCAGCGGCAATGAGCGGCAAAATCATATCCGTTTTCCCCAAGCTAAACCATAGAAAGTCGTGAGCTGCGATCTCTGGGGTACGACGAATGGCGTAATAAAACGCGAGGGTGATCGGCCATTGGATAAGCATCGGCAAGCACCCTATGTTTAAGGGATTGACTTGGTGCTTCTGGTAAAGCTGCATCATCTCGACTTGCTGTTTCTTTTTTGCCTCCGCGCTGACGTCGTTCTTATACTTCTCCTTAAGTAAGCTTAACTCCGGCTGGAGGACGGCCATCTTTTCTTTCATTGCCATTTGCTTCTTAGTTTGATTCATCATGAGCGGCATGATCGCAAATCTGATGATGAATGTCATCAGCACGATCGATAATCCGTAGTCTCCGTGAAACGCATTCGCGAAAAAATTGATCAGAATCGAGAACGGATAAATAAAGTAGTGGTTAAATATCCCTGACGAATCGGCATTAATCGGGTTTGATGGGGATGCTGTCGAGCATCCGCTAAGCAGAATTACCGGAATAATCCCGATTAACATGATGAGAATAGGCTTTGCCCATTTTTGGAGCATCAAAATCTTTTTCAAAAATTGTCCTCCCTAATTGAATGTTTGGAAATTCCAATGTGGGGAAGGACTATTGGCATCTTCATCAGGCGCTTCTTTTCGTCTGGCGATACGCGCTATCCACCGCTGGATACCGTCGAGCTGAGGCTGTCTGACAGACACGTACAATGCTGAACCGGTCGCAGCATCTTCATGACTCCAGCGTATCACTCGAGTAGAAAAATAGGTGAATGGAAGAACCAATATAGAAGAGATGAGACCGATCGAGAGCGCCAATTGAACAAAGTCAAAAATATGCTCCAACCAAATCCACCTCCATCTGAGCCGATTTGTAAATATTGGGATAATTATATCATGATTCAGATGCAAAAAAAATCCGCAGTATCGGAAGAAACAGAACACCAAGCCATAAAAAATACAGAGCAACGGCATTCCTCTCGCCGTGCTCTGTATTTCACTTCACAAACTATTATGCACTTTCCAACACTTATTCCTCGCCAGTAGCAATCGGGTTCTCGCTGTAAGAAATCCAATCACTCCAATTGAATTATTACTTCGACACACCTCGACTGTCCGAGTATGTCTAAAATTTTCTCTAAATCATCTATCTAATACATGATTTGACATCTTTATTACTTCTCTTAAAATATAATGTGACTAGTATTATTGAAGTTTAGGGAAGGAGTGATCTTGTGGCTCTCCATCATACCATATCATCCATTGCAGGCAAGTCGATAGCCAGAACCGGCGCCGCCAGTTGGCTGAAAAGATTTTTCATTCTTGCTCTGCTCCTCGGTGCAATGCTCATTGGCCTGCTACAAATTCGAGCACCACAACCCGCAGATTCCGATGTTCCTACCGATGCATTTTCTGCCGTCCGCGCTATGGAAAAGGTGAAAGTCATTGCGATGGAACCGCATCCGGTGGGATCACCAGCGCATGATCAGGTACGGGATTACTTGCTTGCGGAGCTACAGGGTCTGGGTTTGAAGCCGGAGGTGCAGCGAGCGGAGGTCACAATGGACTGGGGTCCCCGGTTGACTGTACCCGTCGAGAACATTATGGCGCGAATTCCAGGCACAGACAATAGCAAGGCTGTTATGATTGCGGCTCATTATGATTCGGTTGCGGGCGGCCCGGGGGCTGCCGATGACGGTGCGGGAATCGCTGCAATGCTGGAGACGGTACGCGCCCTTCAAGTGTCGGGTCCACTTAAGAATAATCTCCTGCTTCTCATGACAGACGGCGAAGAGCCAGGACTGCTGGGTGCAACAGCATTCATGAGGGAGCATCCCTGGGCCAGGGATGTCGGGGTGGTATTCAACTTTGAAGCGCGGGGGAATAAAGGGCCTTCCTTAATGTTCGAGACGAGCGAGCAGAATGGATGGCTGGTCCAGGAATTTATGAAGGCGGTACCACAGCCGCTAGCTTACTCTCTAATTTATAATGTCTATAAATTGATGCCTAATGATACTGATCTAACGGTCTTCCGCGAAGGCGGGCTATCCGGGATGAATTTTGCCTTCGGCATGGGTTTGAATGCTTATCATGAGCAGATTGATACGCCGGCTAACCTCGATCTTTCCAGCCTGCAGCATCATGGGGAATACATGCTACACTTGGTGCAACATTTTGGACAGTTGGATCTGACCGATGTGAGACAACAAGACAGGGTTTATTTTAACGTCTTCGGCTGGAGAATGGTCAGCTATTCTGAGTCGTGGGTGTTCGGGCTTATGTTGATCGATATACTGCTATTCGCTATAACCGTATGGCATGGCTTGTATCGGCGCAGGTTGAGTCTGAAGGATTTGGTCAGCGGATTCCTCCTGTCCCTGCTCAATTTAGCGGTTGTGTTCGGGGCAGTCACATTGGTATGGATTATTGTGCGGGCGATCGTATCGCAGTCGTATTATAACTCAATCGTAGAGGACCTCACCGTCGGTACGTACTATTTCATCGGGCTCCTGCTCCTCATGCTTTTGATAACGTTCCTGCTAATCAAGTGGTGCTCACGCTATGTGCGGACGGAGAGCCTGTGGGTCGGCATGCTGCTGCTATGGTTGCTCCTTTGTACGGCGACTTCACTGTTTTTGCCGGGCGGGAGCTACATATTCACTTGGCCGCTTCTATTCAGCATGATCGGGCTGAACGTATCCTATGTCACGCGGGAAGGGGCGTGGAACTGGTTGTCTGTACTGTTCGCGACTCCCGGCATCCTACTGTTCACGCCGATTCTGTATCTTGTGCTCGTTTTAATGACACTGGATCTGGCAGGGGTTTTAATCACGATCGCCGCGCTGCCGTGCACACTAATTTATCCGCTGTTCTGCCGAATGCCGATGCAGGGTAATGAGGTGATATTGAAGGATCTCGCCCAATACACTCGTTGACTCAATGTTGACTTCAGGGCATAAAAAAACACACCGCCAGAGCCTTTTGGCAACTTGGCGGTGTATTCGTCATTTAAGTACTGCTATGCCTTGCTCGGTTGTTCCTCATCCCCGACAGCTATCGGGTTGCTTGAGTCGCTAATCCAATCGCTCCAGCTGTCGGATTCCCTTTGACTATCTATCGAATTGGATTTACTTATAGTGAGAAGTAGTCAGCGGAACGAATACGGATGTGTCCTTCTTTGCGTCACCGTAAATATAAAGCTCTTTAACGCCGCCGATTCCGACTTCAACCGTGACTAAGCCATCTTCGGGCTTTATCGACTCAACGGTTTTCAAAATCAAGTTGTTATCGCTGTCTTTAACGGTTAGATTGGTAATATCTCCGCCTACAGCAGCGATTTGCAAGTATAACGTTTGATGCTCTTTTTTCGGGTACAGCATGAAGCCGGCTTCGCGATTACCTGAACCGGTATTGAAATATGCTTCTTTATAGTCTTTACCTTTGTAGGTTGTTTGCGCAGGATCCTTGGTATGATACATATCGTCGAAATCTTTCGCAATGGACACCCCGTCCACTTTCTCGCCTAGTATGATCGTTTGAGTAGGCCCATCAAAATCAACAGCAACACCAAGCGCATCGGAAATTGCACGTATTGAAAAGTAGTTAGCACCTTCATAAACAATAGGTGCGATTGCATTGCCTTTAACATCACGCAAATCAACATATGTACCGTCAACCTGAACTTTTATTTCCGGATTGAGATACGCTTTAATCTCTTTCAGCTTAGTTGCCGCAAACGCTCCGGTTCCCATGCTCGCTAGCATCGACAAGCTTATTACAGCTGCAAATGTTTTTTTCTTCAATTTTCCTCATGCTCCAATCCATGGTGATAGTCATCTACAAAAAAGTATACCTTCTGAATATTCCGACTACAATAGTCCTTTAGTAACTAATTCCATTTATTGTATATGCTCAAGAATCCCGTGGACGACAGGGTTTGGCGGAGCATTATCATTTAAGCCACGTCGATCCGAAAAGACAATTCAATCGTAGAAAAGACGACTCTTGCTCCACCAAATGGAATTCGGAGTCGTCTTTTCGTTCTTTCATTGTCATTACTCAGAAAACCTCTAGTTCTTCAGTACCCTCGACATTACGCGGTTCTTCGCTTTTTAATATGACGCGCCCGGTACGACTCGAACGTACGACCTTCATTTGTGACTTAAACCCGAGCATTCGTTTCTCGGTTCTTACTCTTCCCCCACAGCCACCGGATTCCCCTCATAGCTAATCCAATCGCTCCAATTATAATATTTCTTAAGATATTTTGTTGCAGGATATTTATGGCTCAATAGCGTATATATTCTTTATTGTGACGGATATTGACACTTTTTGGGGACGCATCTGATCGAAGGAAGGAGAATTTAATTTGTACATGTAAAATGCTGCTGAACTCCAAACACAACAATTTATTACTAATATAGGAGAACAAAATGAAGCTCAAAGAAAAGGATTATGGTTATATTATAGCCTTTTTAGTTTTACTATTAATCGGTCTATTTACATTTTATTATGGTTCAGACAATAGCCAAATTGTAAGTTACTTAGGTTTTGCAGGAACAATTACTTCCTTAATACTCGCAGTTGTTGCCTTAATATATACATTTTACCAAAGTACAACATCGATTAATCAGGTTCAAAAAATCACAGAAGCTTCTGAAAAGCTAAACCAAGCTATTGGGGGGTTTCAAGAAGTTCAAAGCCAAATGTCGATTTCATTAGAGGCTATGAAGCACGTCAGTTACCAGGTTTCAGATATGCAGAACCAGATATCGGCTTCTGTTGATTCGATAGTACAGGTTAGCCAACAGGTTTCCGAAATGGACAACAAAGTAAGCCAGGTTGTATCGGGAATATCTAAAACAGAATCACCTAATTCAACAGATACCGATACAATCACGTACGATGAAATAGTGAAGATTCTACAACGATGTTCAATCGATGGGCTACTCTGCTTATTACTTGGAATTTTTCAAAGTAGGAGCCCCAAAAAGGATTTAACTCTAAGAAGCATAATTGAAGAATTAAATTCAAAGCATGCACTTAGCTTGTCAAGAGAATATTACTTTGGATTTTTAGTTGGATTCACCGGAACAAAATTGATAAAAGGGCTATCAAAGAATAATGAGCAATTTAGCGTCGAATTTACTAAAACAGAAGAGTTAACAAGAGCGGTGCTACAAATGATAGAAATACAACATAGCAAAGCACCGCAGTACATAGATAAAATTCGTACCGCTTTCTCTACCTACTACGAGGTTAAAGTTTAAGTAATAGCAAAACACATTTATCTGTTTTATAGGGTACTTTTAAAGGGTCTAGGCATGTAAAATGCTAAAGGCTTATATACCTTGTTGATTCTATGTTGATCGTGTCATTTATACTTTTGTATTGTTGATTTACATACGACAGTCTGGAAACAACACCACTATAGTTGGGCATAATTGGCCCTGATTTATAAGCACAGGCATGATCGCACTGTCGGGTAAGCTCACTGTGAAGTGTTTTTAGGAGCCGTTGTTGACTTCGTGTTGACTTCGAGTATAGAAAAATACACCGCCGGGGCGATGGGCCACATGGCGATGTATTCATCGAACAGTACTACTATATGCCTTTCGGTTCTTCCTCATCCCCGACAGCTACCGCATTCTCCCCATAACTAATCCAATCGCTCCAGCTGCCCACATAAAGCTTCACCCGAGTAAAGCCCGCGTCCTGAAGAGCCATTACGTTAGGCGTCGCGGTGACGCCGGATCCGCAGTAGACGACGATCTCGTCGTCGGGCGATAGGCCGGCGAAGCGCTCGCGCTGCTCGTCCGCGTCCTTCCAAGTGCCGTCGGCGCGGCGGCCGTCCGCCCAGAAACGGTTGATCGCCCCGGGGATATGCCCGGCTACGCGATCGATCGGCTCTACTTCCCCGCGATAGCGCGGAGCTTCGCGCGAGTCGATCAGGACGAAGCTCCCTGTTCCGAGCGCTTCGCGTACCTCGTCCACCTCTATGAGCATATTGTGCTGTACGCTCGCATGGAAGGTCGACGGAATGATCACCTTCTGCTCGGCCGATACCGGACATCCGGCCTTCTGCCAAGCCGAGAAGCCGCTATCCATGACAGATACGTTAGTATGGCCCAAATACCGCATAAGCCACCACAGACGAGAAGCCATCGCCCCGCCTTGATCATCGTAAGCGACCACTCGGGAGTCATTCCCAATGCCCGCCCGACCAAGCCGCGCGGCCAGCTCGGCCACATCCGGCAACGGGTGCCTCCCGCCATGCTCGTCTATAGGCGCCGACAGGTCCTTCTCCAAGTCCAAGTACACCGCTCCCGGAATATGTCCTTCTTCATACGCCGTGCGCCCGGCGTCCGGTTTCCCCAACTGGAACCTGCAATCCACGATCACCAGATCGGATTCGTATAAACGCGCGAGCAACCATTTCATAGGAACGATATTGTCCATAAAGATCAACGCCTTTCATTTCATTGAGATATCCCATCTATTAATGATCCAAATCCATCTAAACAGTTGCCGAAGCCGATCCCGTCGCCCGCTTCAACGACCTAGCCGACAACAACGCCCACACGATCACCGCCAGCATCGCGACTGCAAAAACGGCAAACAACCAGCGCGTAGCGTCCGTCCCGTGCTCGTCCAAGAACCATCCCGTCAACTTCGGCATCAATGCCCCGCCGATTCCTCCGAACGCCATGAGCAAGCTCGTCGTCCGTTCCGTCATGCCGGGCACCGCCCGGTTCAAGAAGACGAGAGCGACGGCGAACATGCCCGACATTGCTAAGCCTGCCAAGAAAGTCAGGATGAACGTCGCCCACGTACTATCCAGTCCGCCCATCAGAACGAAAATAACCGCGGTGGATATACAAGTAATCAACATATAAGCAGCTCCGCCCCAACGGTCGGCAGCATGCCCCGATACCATCCTACCAAGCACCATGGCCCCCCAGAAAAGACTCAAGGACAGCGAGGCGGTCGAATCCGATAAGCCATTATTATGAACAAGCAAGGATGGCAAATAATGAATGAAGCTCATCTCGAACCCGACATAGACGGCGAAGAACAAGGATCCGCCGGCCAATACCGCTATCACCCGCCCGCGATTAGGCATTTTCGTTAACCGGGCTTCGGCCGTCGCCGTATTTTCCGGCGGGCGATCCAATATTTTCGGCCAGAATAGGAACCACATCAGCACCGTTATCGCCGCCAATATTCCAACGACCATGAACGCATGCACCCACAATCCTGAGGCGATCAAACCCGCCCCTGCGAATGGCATCAAGAGCGCACCTACGCCGAAGAACACTTCAACCCGGCTCATCGCCACGTTGGCATTCCCTTGAGCCGCTCCAATAATGAAGGACCCTACAACCGCTTCCGTCGTACCGAAGCCGAATCCCGCAAGAGGACCGATCGCCAGCATAACTCCCCATTCCGGCTGGAAGGAATAGACCACTTCCACGACAGCCATTGTTGCGAGCGCGGTGAGCAGCAGAGCCTTCTTCCCGATTCGACCCATTAACCACGGCGCCAGCGTGATGCCGACCATTCCGCCTAGAAACTGGTTCATGACCAGTTGGCCGCCGTCCCCGTACTGTATCCCATAAGCCTCGACCATCGGCTCCATAACCGTACCTACTACCAACTGCCCGATCCCAACGATCAAATAAGCAATACAACCTAAGAAGACTAATCGAGCCATAACGTATAACTACTCCTTTGCGCTTCCCTACATTTCAACCCCACTATCATACCACGTAAGCTATGGAGCTTCATCCCTTGAAAATGACAAAAACCGAGCCCCTAGGGGCTCGGCTTTCCATCGCAACGATTGAATTAAACGATTACGCCTTCATAAGGGCTCGGCGGAGGCGGAGGTGGAACCGACATGGAACGGCTGATCAGATCGTTATAGAAATGTCCGAGAGCCGTGTAGTAATAAGGAGCTACCCACAACAGACCTATTCCTAATGCAAGGCTCCCTAATATGTACCATCCGATAAAGGTAAGCATTAGCACGAACAATCTGCCTTTGTGGCCTACCATCAACTCCTTGCTTCTACGAATGGCTTCCAGGGCACCGATCTCCGGATTATCCTTTAATATGAAATAGGCTTGAGAATAACGGAAAGCCGCAATAATACCCGGAACAATAAGGAGTAACATCCATAAGAAAGTAAAAATCGCCATAAGGAGATACAGAAGAAACGTAGGTACAAATCTTTGAAACCCGCTAAACAGATCATTGGTTGAAGGCGACTCATTACGGGATAAATTCAAAAAGTAGCTCATGAGCCCGTAAGTCAACGCACCCGTTACCAGCAAGCTTGCAATCCAGCCAATAAAGGGAATGAGCGAAAGAAAACCTATTGCAATAACAATAATATAAAACAGTAGAAAGTGAAGTACTGCGCTTCCCCAGTTACCCGCGAGGCTTGCCCTTGCTCTTGCGCGAATTTCAGAACTTGTCGGCAATGTCCCAATCCACCTTTACTCATAATAGGTATGAAAATTTTGTAAATCCTATTTAATTTTATATTCACATTTTATATTTATCAACTATTTTTTGCATTAAACAACATAATACTCCCATATCCGACACTAGTTACCTTTCGTTAACTCCTCCTTCGCGGCTTATTAAATCATCGTGCAGACAATACCTTCTTCCCTCTCTGACATTTATAATAGAACCACTAAAGATTTATGCACGGAAGGACGTGAACTAATGATGGCTGAGATTAACCTGCGTCTGGAGCACATGACCGACATAGATGGCCAAGCGATTTGCACTTGGCGTTATCCCCCTCCATACGAACTCTTCCACTGGTTATCCTGGGAGACGATGGTGGAGACGGGGTGGGAGTTCGGCGATCCTTTTATCCGCCAAGAGCAATATTTGGCCGTGAGAAATACCGATAACGGGCAGTTAGTCGGTTATGTTCAAATTTTTCCTATGGGCCGTACGTTGCGAATCGGAATGGGCTTGCGGCCGGATTGCTGCGATCGAGGCTGGGGAACCGCTCTTACGAAATTAGTCGTTCAAGAAGCGTTGCGCCGGCAACCCGACGCGGAAATCGATCTGGAGGTTGAAAAATGGAACAAACGCGCCATACGCGTATACGAGAAAGCGGGGTTCATCGTCACCGACGAGTACGACCGTAGAGCTTCTCACGGAACCGTCAGCGTGTTCTGCATGGTGTGGCATAACCGTTAAGCCCCTCACATACATCTATAGTGAACAACCAAGAATCAGGATGCTTCTGTCGGGCAGTTTCACCAGAAAAGGGTGCCATCACCTATTAAGGAGGCTGTTTCTGAATGAAGGCGCTTAACGTCATCAGTCTGATTCTCATTATCCTCGGAGGTTTGAACTGGCTATCCGTCGGCTTATTCAAGTACGATGTTGTCAGCGAGCTTTTCGGTGGAACGGATGAGGTGGGTTCAAGGATCGTCTATACCGTCGTCGGTATCGCCGCGCTCTATGCGCTCGCGCTTCTCCCGAAAGTTTCCAGAGACAACTAAAGTCAGTTACAGCAATTACGGGACTTTATCCGGCCGAATGGCCGGACGAAGTCCCGTAGTTTTTTTATAATCGATCGTATGCCTTCGCCGATCCCAAGTCGAGCGCGGTTAATCCGCCGGAGTGCCACGTCGTAAGCCGAATCGTTACGCGCCTATAATCAATCCCGATAAAAGGATGATGATTGTCGTCTTCCGCGACAGCTGCGACTTTGTTGACGAAAGCAATAGCTTCCATGAAGGTGGGAAACAGACGCTTGCGTGCGAGCCACTTTCCGTCGTCCTCGATTTTCCAATCCGTAAGCTCCAACAGAGCGGCTTCTAGCTCTGCCTCGGTTAATAAAGGGAGTTTGCTCAACTTGATCTTCCTCCTCCAAGCCTTTTTCATTCCGAGTTTACCACAATCTTACTAATATATTGCCTGTTCTATCCCAGCTTTTTGGCCTTTGTGTCCAACCCTAGCGATTTTACATCGATGAATTTACGAAAAACCCGGATAACCTCTAAAGCTTTGGCGGGGTTCTGTCGATAAACCTATTATCGTGTCGGTTGTGAGGGTAATCTCCTGTCGCGTACATATCATTCTTCTATATGCCGGGGTGTACGATGAAAAATTCAACGATTATTGGTTTAGTACTAGGTTTTGTAGCGCTCATTTTTGGTATGTATCTGAAGGGCGCCCCCATTATTAGTCTTGTGAACAATCCGGCTGCTTACGTCATCATTCTCGTCGGAACATGCGCGTCCGTCTTAATGGCCTTTCCCATGTCGGATCTCGCCAAAGTACCCAAACTATTCAAATTGATCTTCGTAGAACCTAAGTTGCTTCCGCGCCAACAACTCATTGGCATGTTCATGGAGTGGGCTACCATTACCCGCCGTGAAGGCTTACTCGCTCTCGAAGCGCGCGTAGACGAGATTGAGGATGCGTTCCTTAAGACCGGTATGCGGATGATCATTGATGGTAATGACCAAGATTTCGTAAGAGATGTACTTCTTGAAGATATTTCGGCAACGGAGGAACGCCATCGCGGCGGCGCGCAAATATTCTCCCAAGCGGGGATGTACGCTCCGACTCTCGGGGTTCTCGGAGCCGTTATCGGACTTATCGCTGCGCTCGGCAACCTTGCCGAGATGGAGAAACTCGCCCATGCCGTTGCCGCTGCCTTTATCGCGACATTGCTCGGTATCTTCACGGGTTATGTTCTCTGGCATCCGATTGCCAACAAATTGAAGCGCCTCTCCAAACGCGAGATCGACCTCAAGTTGATGATGGTCGAAGGTTTGCTGTCGATTCAATCCGGGGTATCGACGATTGCCATTCAACAGAAGCTTCTAGTATTCCTTACTCCTACGGAGCGGTTGGCGTTCGCGGAGAAAGAGGAGGCGCAACGTGAGCAGAAAACGGCATGAACCGCATGAGGAGCACCCGGACGAATCCTGGCTCCTTCCTTATTCCGATCTCATGACGTTGCTGCTGGCCTTGTTTATCGTTCTATACGCGGCCAGCGCGGTCAATACGTCCAAATTCGAGGAGATGAGCCGCGCCTTCAAGACGGCGTTCAGCTCCGGACTTGGAATTCTCGACAACGGATCGATTACGCAAGACGATAAGATTAAGAAGCAAACCGCCCAAGAACTCCCTCGGAACAATGAGGGCAAGAAAGATAAGACCCGTGAAGAGCTGAAGCAGCAAGAACAACAAAATCTGGAGCAGCTCCAGAAAGAACTTAACAAATACATTCAGAAGAACGGGCTGTCCTCACAGCTTGAGACTCAGCTGAATCAATCCCAGCTTCTCATCACCATACGGGATAATGCATTATTCCCATCCGGTAGCGCTAATATCAAGGCAGATTCGCAGAAGCTTGCCGCTGCCATCGGCCAAATGCTGCAGCAGTACCCGGACTATGAAATTCTGGTAACCGGTCACACCGATAACCAACCGATCAACACGAGCGAATTCCCTTCGAACTGGGAGCTAAGCTCCAAGCGGGCCATCAACTTCATGAAGATTCTGTTGGCGAATACGGCATTCGATCCAAGTCGCTTCAGCGCGATCGGATACGGTGAGTTCCGTCCTCTGGAGAGCAACACGTCCGATGCCAGTCGAGCTAAGAACCGCCGTGTAGAAGTTTCAATCCTACGTAATTACTTGGAGCCTAAAGATAGCAGCAAAGAGATCACCCTCAATGCGATCGCAGGCGAAGGTAAGCAAACAGAATAGCTTATACCCTGATATAGTACAAAGGAACGTCCAGAGACGCTAACTTCTCTCGGACGTTCCTTTTTTATCCCCTTAATTGTTGGCCTTCATAGATATGAACGCCTAGCTCACTAGGTCGGTTCGCCGCGCGAATCATTGCCGCCGCGACATCGTCCGCTTGTATCGACCGATACTTGCGTAACGAGCCTCCCAGTAAGGGATTCAGCCCCTTCATCAGCATGCCCCATAGCTTCTCGACCCAACGACGCTCCTTTCGATCTCCTAGAAGAAGCGACGGACGGAAAAGATGTAGCTTGGGTACGCCTACTAGCGCTAAATCCCTTTCAACCTCTCCCTTAACCCGACTGTAGAAGACGGAAGAAGTCGCCGAAGCGCCAATCGCCGATACGAGCAGGAACTGCTTAGCGCCGGAAGCAGCGGACTGTTCACCAAGCGCTAACGGGTAATCGTAATCCACTCGGCGAAATGCCTCTTGAGATCCGGCTTTCTTAATGGTTGTGCCAAGCGCACAGAACCAGTCATCCGCCTCGAGCGATGGTGCAACTGTTGGTAAAGAGTCAAGCGTTACGGCCACGACATTTAGCTTAGGATGGCTAACCGGAAGAGCTTTCCTGGTTAGGGCAATCACTCTCTCGTATCTCGAGTCCTCTAGCAAGCGGTGTAGCAAACATGATCCAATAAGTCCGGTAGAGCCAGCGACGATTGCGGTTTTAGATGGAGCACCCATGCTTCGTCCCATCCCTCTTTCTTTACGATAATGATTCTTTATTCTTTCCTATTGTATCAGCTGCCGAACGGTTTTCCCAACGGTGCAACACAATGGCGAGTTCTCCCCAAGTCACCTTCTGATCGGGATGAGGGGCCGGAACGGGCAGCAGTCGCTGACTGCGCAGCCACCCCAGCTGCTCATGGCTAACAGAGGCCCCGTCCCCTCTGCCCGCGCTTCCTATCTTCACGGTTACAAGTTTCGGATCGTTCTGTTCTTGCGCCTGATCCCGCATTGCAGCCTCTCTCCCTCTCCGCTCCAGCATATTGCGCCATATCGCTACAATATCTTGTCCGTAACGGTAATGACCCGCGGCCGACCATTTGCTGTTCAAGTCTTCCCAGCATAGAACCTTTCCTAGCCAGCCCGAGCGATCTAGCCGTTCCAGCGGAAGTTGAGCTGCAGCCGACGTCTGCGAAAGAGGCAACTCCGTAGCCAACGAGTAGAGAATCTGCATATGGGCTTCGATCGAATCCTCTCCCGACCACTGAGCTAACGATCGTGGCCACCACGTAGGGCCTGATATCTCAATGGTCCAGCCTCTGGTCTCGTACATCATCTGGCAGAAGGCGACGTCTCCCCTCACTCCGTACCGTTCCCCTGCGCTTAAGTACATTCCGGCAATCCCCGGAGCTCTCGGATTTCTCCTTCTCAAGTAGGCATCCATTCGCTCTGCGGAACAGCAGGCTTTGCCTAGGAGCGAGAGCTTGCCAGTGGGCTCAAGCTCCGGATGCCTTCGAAATGCCGATCCGACCGTTTCCATTTAAACAGCCCCTTTACCCCGCAATCGTGACTAGTCTGTCCGCTCTCTTCTCTCTACTCTATTCAACATTTCGCTCGGTTTGACCTTATTTACCAACCTGATACAATTAAATGGAGTTGTACCCACGACAAAACAAAAAATGTGCATAACTCTGTGGACAACTGGGTAGTTATCCACAAATTTATGCACAGCATGTTAACAACGAATACACGTTCGCTGGTAAGGAGTAGAAATAATGTCAATGGAACAAGATGAGCGGTGGATGAAAGAAGCCATCCATCAGGCTCGCATCGCCGAATCATTAGGAGAAGTACCTATCGGCGCAGTCATCGTTCGCAACGATACGATTGTCGGAACCGGTTATAATCTGCGCGAAAGAGATCATGATCCGACGGCTCACGCCGAGTTGATTGCCATCCGGAATGCTAGTGAAGCTCTGCAAGCTTGGCGATTGCTAGGATGCACTTTATATGTAACGCTTGAACCTTGTCCGATGTGTGCGGGTGCGATTCTTCAATCACGGGTTGAACGCGTCGTATACGGCGCATCCGATCCGAAAGCAGGCTGCGTGGGCACGTTGATGGATTTGTTACAGGATTCCCGCTTCAACCATGTTTCGCCATGGACATCAGGAGTGCTTCACGAGGAATGCTCCGCTTTGCTTACTAATTTCTTCCGTAGATTGCGAAGCCGATAGAACGGCAACATCGTACATATTCGCCATCTTGCGATTCTCGGCCTCTTCTTTACGTAAACGTTGTAGCTGAATGATAAGACGATCCGCTTCCTCACTAACCGCCACGATTTCTGGATCGGTCAGATTGCCCAGGTCGTTAGCCATTTCACACAGACGACGTTGTAGCAATTGGAGGCGTCTTATCAATTGTGAAGTCTCCAAGTGAGTCATCTGACCGCTCCTTCTTTACATAATTTTTCGTCATACAACGATAGGAAAATCGAACTATTCTCATTATAGGACAAAATTATCCATTTTTATGTAGAACCATGTCGATGAGAAGACGCCATTTTTAATTTTTTTTCCGACAAAATTGGTTCCTAAGACCCAATACTTTGCGCTTATTTTTACAGATTTGAACGATTTTCGGAGGGGGGCTTCTCAGCTTGAACACGCGAATACTATTAGTCGAAGACGACGAATCGTTACACCGGGGAATTCAGTTTACGCTTCAGCAAGAAGGGTTCCAAGTCTATAGCGCACATGATCTGGCTGGCGCTAGAACTGTCCTCCAACATACCGATATTCATCTCCTGCTGCTGGACGTGCAGCTTCCCGACGGGAACGGATTCGACTTCTGCACGGAGGTTCGCAAGGATCGAGATACCCCTATTATATTCCTAACGGCCAGCGATCAGGAATTCGACATTGTCCGCGGACTCGATCTTGGCGGTGATGATTATATTACGAAGCCTTTCCGGCTAAGGGAATTTTTGTCGCGGGTTCATGCCGTGTTGAGACGCCGCGCGCCCTCCGGCAAAACGGATGATAAAACGATGCTCGCATCCAACGGTTTGAGTTTAAATGTAGAGGAGATGCGTCTGGATAAGAACGGGCAAGAAATCCTTCTCAGCATCACGGAGTTTAGGTTGCTCACCTTGTTCATGACTCATCCGCGATCCGTATTATCTAGGGATCAAATCATTCTCCAAGTATGGCCGGACGGGACAGAGGTGCTTGACGATAATACCGTTGCCGTCAATATACGCAGGTTACGGGAGAAGATCGAAGAGGACCCGTACAATCCTCAGTTCATCACTACCGTAAGAGGAGCCGGATACCGATGGAACGGATAGCGGACCCTAAGCTCGAGGTCGCCCGGCTATGGCGTAATCCATCTATACGCAGACTCTCCCTTTCTATAGCCATCCTCGCGATTGCAGTCGTCATTTTCATTGCCTTATACAGCTACTTCTCCGCCGACAAGCTCAAGCAAGATTGGCTAGACAAGGAAGCCGCCATGCTGGGGAGCCTAGCTCAAGATCACCCCGAATTAGCCACGGATTGGCTAAAGCAGCTTTCCCAGGCGGACGAGCCCTCTCCGGAAGCCATTGCGGAAGGTCGGCGAATCATGGAACGCTACGGGATGACCCCGTCTGCAATGGAGACTAGCTGGCTACCGGTACTTGGGAATTACCGGTTTCGTACGTTCTGGATCCTCATAGGAGCGGCTACTACATTTATTGCCCTGCTTACTTGGCTGCTGTTCCGCGTAATCCGCCGACAACTAGGGGAAATCCGTAGTTTAGCGGTCGCTATGGAGGATACCGTGAAGCATAATCGACCGATGGCTTATCGAATGTATGACGAAGGGGAGCTTGGACTTCTAGCTAACAGCGCCCAGGAGCTGACAATTCGCCTAAGGGAAACGATCGAGCAGCTACATCGGGATAAAGCATTCCTTAAGGATACGGTCGCCGACATCTCCCATCAGCTCAAGACTCCTCTCGCTTCATTAATGATCTACATCGATCTGTTGCAGGCCGGTCAAGCCGACGCCGAACACGCCGCCGAGTTTCTGCGCACTTGCAAGCGCGAGCTTGACCGTATGGAGTGGCTAACCCTTACGTTGCTCAAGCTTGCCCGCTTAGAGGCGGATGCGTTGCAAATGAGCTTGCGGGATACTAACCTCGCCGAGACGATCCAACATGCAGTTCATTTGATCTCCCCCTTAGCAGTGAGCAAAAAAGTCACCCTTCGCATAGAGGATTCCGATCGGGGATTGATCGTCCCCCATGATAGCCATTGGTTGGCGGAGGCACTGGCGAATTTATTTAAGAATGCCGTAGAGCATAGCCCCATCGGCGGCACCGTGTCGATTAGTTGGGAGAATACCCCCGTGTTCGTGCGCGTGCAAGTAAAGGATCAAGGGAACGGCATCGATCCTCGGCATTTGCCCCATATTTTCAAAAAGTTCTATCGCAACTCTTCAGAAGGAAGCGGAGTCGGCCTTGGATTGCCATTGGCCAAATCCATCGTCGAGAAGCACGGCGGAGTGTTATCCGCCGCCGTCAATCCGATCGGGGGTATGATGTTCCATCTCTCGTTGCCTCAGCATCCATTCCCGGTCCCATCAGGGGAGCTTACAGAACTGTAAGCTTGCACCCCCCTTGCCTGTAAGGTTGCCGCGATATACTGGGTTCGTTGAGACAGAGAACGGCCGAATTTCCCATGCCTTCTCAAGACACCCATAATCGGAGGTAGAATGATACATGAACGTCATTAGCGTTGACGGATTAAGTAAATCTTACGGAACAGGAACGACGCAGGTTAAAGCTCTGCACGACGTATCTTTCTCGATTCCGCAGGGACAATTCGTCGCGGTTGTCGGAGCAAGCGGCTCCGGGAAGAGTACACTGCTTCACTTACTAGGCGGCCTCGACAAGCCAAGCGGCGGATATGTCCACATCGACGGCGATAATCTGTACGGGCTTAAAGAGAAAGAACGCGCGGTTTTTCGTAGACGGAAGATCGGGTTTATATTCCAATCGTATAATCTCATTCCCGTCTTGAACGTGGAAGAGAACATCCAGCTCCCGCTACTGCTCGATCACCGGCAGCCTGACAAAGCCTATATCAACGACCTTATTCACACATTAGGGCTGCATGAGCGCCGAAAGCATCTGCCTTCCGAATTGTCCGGAGGACAGCAGCAAAGGGTGGCAATTGGCCGCGCCCTAGCGTACCGCCCGGCTATCGTGCTAGCAGACGAGCCGACGGGTAATCTGGATAGCGCCAACGGACGGGAAGTCATTGATCTGCTTAAGCTGGCAGTCCATCAATACCATCAGACGGTTGTCGTCATTACCCATGATATGAACGTAGCCGCGGAAGCGGATCGCGTCCTGAACCTGCAAGACGGCAAGCTCATTAGCGACACGAGCAGCCAAGGGAGGCTCGTATGAGAAGCTATGGCGCAATGGCCGGACGATATTTGAAACATCAGCGCCGGAAATCGATTCTGACCATTGTCGGCATCATTCTATCCGTCGCGTTAATTAGCTCGCTCGGGACGATGGGGCAAGCGTTGAAAGACAATCTTCTACTGGATACCAAGCATAAGGAAGGATCGTTTTACTTCGGCTATAGCAAGCCAACTCCCGAATTATACGATACGCTCAAGAACAATGTGCTTGTCGATCAGTTAGGCGTATACCGGCCAGGTATCACCACCTCGCTAGAAAAGCCCTACTCCGTCGAGGTTGGACACGTGGACGAGAACGGCTTTAAGCTACTTCCCATTCACCTTAGCGAAGGGCGATTGCCTCAGTCGACGGACGAATTGGTTGTTGAAACTTGGCTCTTGGATCGGCTCCCCGGGTTACCCCAGCTTAACGGAACGACAGAACTCGACGGCCCGGACGGGAAGCCCCGCTCCTATCGGATCGTGGGCGTGCTAAGTAATGAGAAACGTAGTCAGCTTAGCGGCAGCTCCAAAGCTTATACTCTCGCAGACCCCGCAACCTTAACGGTGAATTCGCAATCGCTTATCGTTCTTACTTTGAAGCCAGGCGTAGATATCAACAGACAAATAGAGGCTTTTACGAAGCTGAACGACAGTTTATTTACGAACGAACAGCTCTTGGCACTCATGGGAGAAGCCGCAGACAACGGGCTGAATAAGGCACTGGCGATCATCTTCGGAACCTTGATCGGTCTAGTCGTTCTCTCGACTATTGCCGTTATCTATAATGCGTTCCATATTGCCGTATTAGAGAGAATTCGGCAGTTCGGACTGCTGCGTACTCTCGGCGCGACTCCGGGACAAATCCGCAACCTTGTCTTTCGCGAAGCGACCGCGCTAGCTGCCGTTGGCGTTCCGCTTGGTTTGGCCATCGGATGGTTCGGGATGTCATTCGTACTGTGGCTCATGACCCAAGGCGGCCTTAAGATCATGATGATGGACCAGTTCCACCTCACTTTCCATTGGTGGATCATGGGCGGAAGCTTCGTCATCGGCTTCGCGGCCGTATATTTGGCGGCATGGCTTCCTGCCCGCAAAGCATCGAGCGTGTCTCCGGTAGAAGCCGCGAAAGGCGCTGGCAGTATCGTCAGGGAATCGTACAGGCGCTCACGAATCCCGTCCTTGCTTAACCTTGCCGGTGTAGAAGGCCGCATGGCTTCGAATAACATCCGCCGCAACCGTACGAAGTTTCGGATTACGACCTTTTCTATCGTTATAAGCATCTTGCTATTCATCGTTTTCCACTATTTTACCCAGCAAGCGCTGAGCATGACGACAACGACGAACGAGGATGACCGCATCGCGTTCCAGCTCAACCAAATATCGTCCTCCGAATCCGATCAGTCCAGGCAATCTGCCGATTTTCTAACGGATGAGATGATGCAGGAGCTTCGCCGGTTACCCGGAGTGCATGGCGTATACGGAACGTACCGGAATGCCACCGCGCAAGCTCTAGTCAACGATCAGGAGTTTAATTCCGACATCGCCAAGCAAACGGACATGGAAAATCAGCAGACGGAATGGGATGAAAAAACGTACAAACTGTTAGCGACGCGTATAGTGCTATATGATGACGCAAGGCTGCAGGAAGCGCAGAACTACTTGCAATCGGGGTCTATTGATCCGGATCTGCTAGCCGGCGAAGACGGCGTTCTTCTGGTTCAAACCATTAAGCCTTATAACCGGAATGGGAAAAAGGTGATTATGCCGCTCACGGGGTATAAGGTGGGGGATAAAATAAAGCTATGGCTCAATTCCGATCAAGACTCCGAAAAGAAGCTTGTGCGCGAAGTAAAGGTGGCCGGAATTCTGACGCAATCGCCTTTCGGCTCTCCCTATGAAGGAAGCATGCTGACCGTCATTACCGCCAAGCCGACCTTCGCAAGCTTACTCGAGACGGCTCCCGAACAGTATCCACCGTCTTTCTATCATGCTTCGCGAATCGGTGTGGACATTGCCTTGAAGGATCAGGCCGATGCACAGCCGGTTCGTGTGAAACTACAGGAAATGGTGCGCGAAATCCCCGGAACGAGCTTGATCGATATCGCAGAGGAACAGAAGGGGACTCGTAATTTCAATCTTCAAATGCAAATTTTCGTATATGGTTTTTTAATCATCATCGGAGTGATCGGGAGCTTGAACATCATCAACACTGTCCAGACTAATCTGCTGCTAAGACGCAGAGAAATCGGACTGTTGCAAGCCGTCGGTATGACGATGGGACAAATACGCCGGATGGCTTCCGCCGAAGGCTTATGGTTCGGGGTCATCGGCAGCTTCTGGGGCATTGTGCTCGGTTTCGGTTGCAGTTACTTACTCTACCTGCAATTATCGAGTGTTCAAGGCTTCCCGTATGAATTCCCATGGCAAGCTTCCTTAATCGCCAGCGGAGCCGCGCTTCTCGTTGGATTGCTATCCGTTCAAGGCCCCCTTCGCAGAATGGAAAAAGCGAATCTGCTTGAGGAATTACGCGAGGAAGCTTAGGAAGGTAATAAAATAAGGTGATCCCTGGAGCCTGTTTCGGCTTTGTTTCGGGATCACCTTTTATTTTTTCACGGTTTCGGCTTTGCCGGACCGCAAGAATCGCGAATGATGAACTCCGTTGGCACGATTGTTTCCGTCGGCCGGAGTTCCGAATCGTTAATAAGCTCATCCAGCAGCTCAATGGATTTTCTGCCGATCGTAATCCGATCTTGCCGTACCGTCGTTAAGGCCGGTCTAACAAGACTCGCAATCTCAATGTCATCGAAGCCGACAATGGAGATATCCTCCGGCACCGATAATCCCGCTTCCGCTATCGCTTCCATCGCCCCGACCGCACTCATATCCGAGCAACAGACGACCGCGGTCGGCGGCTCGGACAGTGCGAGAAGCCTGTTCATCGCATCGTATCCCGCTTCTCTCGTGTAATCCCCCTCCGCGACGTAATCGTCGCGATAAGGAAGTTCAGCGTCCGCCAAACCGGCCCGATAGCCTTCGAGACGATAACGGCTCGCATAGGAATCCTTATTCCCGGATATGAACGAAATATGACGGTGATTCAGACCGACTAAATAATCGACGACCCGCTTCACGGCTTCTTGATTATCCGAGCTAATGAACCCCGCTCGTTTTTCCCTGACATCTAGATCTATGAATAACGCAGGAATTCCGGACTCCACTAATTCGTTGAAGTTCATGTCCTCATGCTGAAAGCCGAACACGACGACGCCTTCGACATTACGGCTCTGGCAGTGGCGAACGAAGCTATATTCTTTATTCCACGAAAGCTGTGCAAGATAGATAAGATCATAACCCTTGGACTTGAGCGCTTGCTCCATCCCGGATAATATTTGTATGAAGAACGGATGGGCCAATCCCGCGGTCAAGAAAATCCCGATCGTCATCGAACGTCGTCCAACCAGAGAACGAGCGGCGGAGTTCGGGCGGAACTGCAGCTCCTTTACGAATTGCAGCACTCTTTCCTTAGTATTCGCATTAACGGTCGTATAGCCATTCAACACTTTGGATACGGTCGCAACCGACACCCCCGCGGCTTTAGCCACATCCCTAATATTCGTCGCCAAGTCTTGGGCACCCCATTTCTTTCCGCAAAACACACTTTGATGTTACCATAATGTTTCGCCAAGTTCTATTGTTTGCTCCAAGCTTTATGTTATAATGATAACCATTGTGGCTCCGTAGCTCAGCGGATAGAGCGACGGTTTCCTAAACCGCAGGTCGGAGGTTCAAGTCCTCTCGGGGCCGCCACGCTACTACCTTTTCCGTAATATCAACGGTTGTCAGCGTTGAATGTAACGCTAAGCATATTCGTAAGGCACACGATCTGAAACGTGCCCATCGCATAACCGCCGGACATAATTTACCCGAATCTCCTACGATTTTATCGAGGAGGTTTTTTCGTATGGACCCGCGTAAAGGTAAGTCCGTAGTCAAGGGTAATCGATCAACGCGACCGACGTTATCCACAGTAGGATATCGGTTACAAGAAGCGTTCGACTTGTTTTATGGCACGAAGAAATCGGAGGATATGCGAGATACCGGAACGGACAGTTCCCGGCGTTACGTTGGCGCCTTATACAATCGCGCTGCGACTCCGGACACTTCGGACGATATTCAACTTCTTAGCGGGCGAGCAGATTATTACGATAAATCCCGTCAGCAGTATAAAGCTCCCGCGGTTTGACTGTGAGGATAAGTCTACGTTTACCGACGATGACATTCGCGGACTTTTTGCGTTTGTTCGCGTTAATACTACGTTCATTTTGCGTCAACTCCTTCGTTAATTATTATCTCTACGCATTATCTACGAACTACGCAGTAACTTCTATTTCGACTCCCTAGGAAAATATTGTCGGACATTGTTTTTCAGTGTAAAATACTAGAAAAAAATCTCATGGAGGTATAATCATTGAAAATAATAGAGCATATTAAAGGGTTTTCTTTAACGCTCTTAAGTATCGCGCTCATTTTGTCTATATTCTCAACGATTGACTATTTCAGGTACGTCAAGTATTTAAACGGGAAGCCAATATACCGTGAAGAACAGACTTCCAAATTGTTTGTTGGTATGAGCAAGGATGAAGTGAAAAGCGTTATGGGTAGCATTGGATATGATATAAGCGCTGACTCCCCTCCTGGAATTGAGAAGAAAGAGTATGTGAGCAAATTAACCTTTGAAGGAGTTATGTTTGGAGTACCGCGACTTATTTTGGTTTATGAAAATAATAGTCTTGTACAAGCCCAATACACTGAAAAGAAAATAGAAACGTTACCACGCAGACGAAGTAGCAGCAGGGGGGAATCCATTGAATGCGTACCTAGCCCGTGCATTTGAAATCCAAGTTACTTCAGAGGTAATGCTGTATTCTTGGTACTGACATGCGTGTATTCCTCCCATCTGTTGCGCAATATGTGTCAAATACGCATTATCATCGAAATCACGCACGAATAACCTCGCGCAAGGTATGGACACAGGGAGTGTCCTATTCCGTCAAAGTAACGTAGGGGGATACGTCACATCGCGGCTTTGCTTAGCGGAGGTTTATTGCGTGGATTTTGTTGCGGGGGCCGAACGTTTACTTACGTCTGGACGTACGAACGCGGGGTAGCGCTGTGTGTCCGTGTGAGGTTACGTTGAGAAAGAGCTCACCGATATTGGCGGGCTCTTTTTAACTTGGAAGGATTTGGGCGATAATTGTCGAATTAATAGACTTTGCACTTATTAAAATCGCGGAGGGTCGTTCATAATGGAGAATCATGCCGAACCACAGGCAGAAGTACAACCCCCTCAACCCTATGCGGTTGAGAAAGTAGTGCAAAAACCACTAATTAGTCATCCATTATTTATTCTTACACTATCGTTAGTCGTCATTTCACTCATCGGAATAGGGTTTCTTTACAGCACAAGTCTAAACAACAATAAACGATATGAAACTCAGCAAAAGGTTATTAATGATCAAATTGCAAAAATCAACTCACTAACTAAAGAAACAGAGTCTCTAAAAAGGGACGCCTCAAAGATAAAGGCGATCGATGAGAAGACGGTAGCACTCGCGAAGAATTTATTTATCGTTGCTATACAGCATGAAATCGAAGGCGGAGTAGTTACAGATGATTTCACAGTTGAGAAAATTAATCTCTCTATGCTAGACGGTAATAAACTAGTAGCATCCATCGATCTAAATACCCAGCCGCAAATGTCGCTCCTTTACAAAGGGAAAGGCTCGTTTGATCTTTCTGATCGCGAGTTACGTGCTAAGAGTGCCGAAATTATCAAAGCGGTAAAGACACGTTATACGACCAGTGCTGGAGATCCAATGCCGTCATGGGACGACTCTAGCGTTTACCTCACGATAAAAAACTACGATATTGGAAACACTTCGTCCGGAGAGTTTGCGTTAGTAGGAGAAAAATAATGACCCCGTTAATCACAACGCGCGACCTATACGAAGCCGCCGCTAACCGTACACCTATTCTCGTTTACTTTGACGACGCGGTGTACGGGCCGGCTCCGAATCGAGCCAGTTTATCAAATGTTATAGAACCGTGCTGATGCGCGGTTCTTTTTGTTTGGAA
>NZ_JAKRWM010000024.1 GCF_022352055.1 Cohnella mopanensis
ACCTATTCTCGTTTACTTTGACGACGCGGTGTACGGGCCGGCTCCGAATCGAGCCAGTTTATCAAATGTTATAGAACCGTGCTGATGCGCGGTTCTTTTTGTTTGGAAGCACAACATTATACTGATCCACATTAAGATGTGTACAGTCCTATGTTGCCATGGTATATTGGGCTTGTTATTATTGGAAAATTACGGATATTGAATACTGAATCCCGGATTATTTCCCGTACATTCGAGAGGAGTCGTGGCTTATGATTCGCGTATTGATCGTCGAGGACGATCTTTTCTGGCAGGATCAATTGCGTCATGAGCTTAGCGAAGAGCCGGACATCGATGTACTGGCCGCCGTATCCGGCAAAGAAGAAGCCCTTCAATTCATACAACAACATTCGACGGATGTCGTGTTAATGGATATTAATTTAACGGCCAACAATTTGGACGGCATAGAAGCGACTCGAATGATCGTCCGGCTCATGAGCGAACGGACGAAAGTGATTATGCTAACCTCGCTCCACCAATCGGACATCATCATCGACAGCTTCCGCAACGGCGCGATCAATTACATTACTAAATCGAATTACGGGAATCTCGTAGCCGCTATACGCGAAGCCGATCAAGGCAAAGCTTCGATTCATGCCGACGTCGCGGATGCCGTTCGTACCGAGCTGAAAATCTCGATATTGACGCCAATGGAACGTGAAGTCTATCAGATGAAAGCCCAAGGCTACAACAAATCCCAGATCGCCGAGAAGCTGTTCAAATCCGTGAACACGATCAAAACCCAGTTGAAGAGCATCCGCGATAAATTGCGCTGATCGCGAACACGCTCTCTCGATTATCCCCGCCGCGAATCAACCCATAGACTCTTCCACGAAATGCTGTCTCGGAAAAGCCAAGGCAATTGTCGTTCCCTTATTAACTTCCGAACGAACGATCTTGAGCGTTCCCGAATGTTTGCGAATAACGGAATGGCAATAACTGAGCCCCAGCCCGAAATGATTCGTATTTTTCTTCGTCGTATAGAACGGCTCGAACACCTTGGACAGCAATTCCTTCGGAATTCCGCTGCCGTTATCGTGTATTTCGATCGTAACGCCGTTTTTGCTAGCGATCATTCTAATCTTCAGAACCCCTTTGTCGGAATTCATCGCGTCGACGGCATTGATGCACAGGTTGAATAAGGCTTCCTGCAAGTGAACCGGATCGCAGAAGACGGTAACGTCTCGGCCGAATTCGGTTATTTTATGGATTCTTTTGCGGTCCAAGTGGGGATCTAGCTGGGTCATCGCCGCTTCCAAAATATCGTGCAACGACCGGCTTGTTTTTACGAGTGAAATATCTCCGGTTTTATCCTGTATTCTCTGGACCATCTGCTGCAAATGCCCGGTAACTTGCGGAATATGGTCGAGGAGCTCTTCGATGCGTCCGGTATTGTTCGTCTGAAGATGGGACCTGATTCTATCTTCGATATAATTCAACTTATCCAGCTCGTTCTTGATCGTATGGTTCAAGATGGCCGTTCCGGATTTGATCGCGGTCATCGAACTTTCGAGCCGTTTTTTTTCGTTGTGCAGCTTGATTCCGAACATGCCGTACTTGAAAGCAAAGTAGCCGAATACAATAATCATCACAAAGGCGATGGCATTAAAATATTGATCGGGCGTATGTATTTCGAGAAAACCGCTTTCCATCGCAGGCTGTTCGATCGTGGCATCGCGCGTTTTCGCGTTGGCATAGAAGAAGAGGAACATGATCAACAACGCCGCGGAAGAAATAATCAACGATCTCGCGTAATTGACCCGGACGCGGGTATCGTTGCCGCTCCGGAATAGCAGTCCGATGAAGACGATTCCGAACACGGCGCAGCCGAAGACGTACGGCCAGAACCAATTGAATTCATGGTAGAGGGAAGGGTAAGTCTGAAAGTAAAACGAGATGAGGATCACTCCGAAGGCGCGTGCGTACAAATCGGAAAAAGCGATGCCGCCCATCAGCACGGTGTAGGGAAAAAGAAACACGAACGCGTAGTAGGAAAAGAAGACAAATAGCTGCACCGTATCCACGAGTACGGACGGAGTCGCGCCGGCTTTCAAATCTGGCAACGCATAGAGCTGGATCCCGTTCGCGAGACGCTGCAGTCCGATCAAGAATAGACAGGCGCTCATCCAGTGGGTCACTAATTTCTGATCGAACTTACGTCTTCTCCATAACATGGCGGCGGAATACGCGAGAACCGCGAATTCGACGAAACGAAATAACATTGGACGCCCCCCGGTATTTTCCAGTATGATCGAATTAAATGTATAAATTACCTTTATTGTATATCCCAACCGTTTAAATCGCCATAAGGAGAAGTGAGGAGCAATGACTTTGCCTCAAATCATTCGCACCTTCACGATCGTCGGCATTCTAGGTTCGCTCGTGCTTATCGGCGGCATCACTTACGAATATTTTGATCCCGAGCCGATCGCGACTAACATCCTTGAAGCAGTCGCGATGTGCATCGTTTTTCTTGGAGTGATTAGCTCCTACATCGTGCAAGCCGAACACCTTGGAAAGTTCGGGCTGTTCAGCTTCATCGTCCTAACCGTCGGTTACATTTTGTCTTGTGGCTTGAATTGGGCCGTCGCATTCGTCAGTCCTGTATATGGTGAACTCACCCCTCCCAACATCGTCGAATCTGCCATTCCTCTATTTCCGCTTTATCAAGGGATGGCCAGCACCTTTATCGTGCTAAACGTGGGAATGCTCTTATATGGCATCGCGATTCTGCGTTCGGGCAAGGTCGCGAAATGGGCGGGTTTGATGTTTCTTGCGGCGGTTGCCGGAGCGTTGGCCCCGCCGATGGATGAAAAGTGCATTTATTTCTTCTGCGCCGGCATCATCTGGATCGGCATTAAAGGTTGGCACTGGAATCCGGCAGCGCAAACCGCGGAACCCTCATCCGATATCCGGCAACAAAAAACAGTTCCTTATCCGTAATTGGAAAGGAACTGTTTTTTGTTGCCCGGCTATTCCACGACCTCAATCTCGGCTACCATGCTCGGATGAATAGAGCAGTAATACGTGTAGGTACCCGTTTGATCGAAAAGATGCGAGTAGCTCTGGTTGGGCGGCAAGTCGCGGCTAGAAAACGAATCGCCTAAATCGTAAACGGTATGCGACATGGAATCCCGATTGATCCACGTGACCGTTTGACCTTTACGGATCGTGAGCTTCTTCGGCATGAAGGCCGCTTTGTCGATAAGAAGGGTCAGAGAGTTAGGGTTGCCGTCTGCTTCACCAGGCTGCTTCGTAATAGGCGTGGCGATCGGATCGGTCCCAGAAGAATTCGTCCCATGCTCATGCCCAGCTTCGGATGATCCGATCTTCATCGTTCCCGTCACGACGATCTCGCCTTTCCCTCTATCAAACAGCATCGTAGCGCCAAACGTCTCCGATACGAAGCGGAGTGGAACCATTAATGCTCCTTTGATTTTCTTTGGCGCGGCTGGAAGGAAGACAAGCCGACCGTCGATACTCGCTTGGGCATCGTTCTCCGCTAATCGAAGCGTCATCCGTGCTTTCGTGAGCGTCACGACTTTCTTGCCCGCGTTCCACGCCACCGTGGCACCGAGTTGCTCGGCAAGGAAGTCCGGCGGCACGTACGTCGTCCCCCCGATCGTGATCGGCGCTGCCTTCATAGCGACCGTCTTTCCGTTGACGACAACCGACGTGCTTCCCAGCTTGAAGCGCAAGGTCATTGTCATGCTTGGGGATGCTTCGGAAGATGGATCCGTGACATCGATCATTGTGTGCAAGCCGCCGGGATAAGCGCCGTCGTTCGTATTATCGACGATATTATGGCTATGAAACGGAAAACTTCCCGCCTGATCGAAGGTGACGAGCAGATCGTATCTTTCGCCCGGTCCAATTAGAATCGTGTCTTTCGTTAACGGCTCCGGAAGCGGTCTTCCGTCCGAGGCGATCACTTGAAAATGATAGCCGTGCATATGGAAGCTGTGAGATTGATAACCCGCATTGATCATGCGAATCAGAACCTTCTCGCCAACTTCCCCAGATATCGACGCGGTCGGGTCCTCCTCCGTATCGGGATAGGCTTTGCCGTTGATCGTCCAGTAACGCGGCTGGTAGTTCGTTCGATCGTACGCTTTGCCCTCTTCCACCGCCTGATGCCAGACCGGATCGATTTCGTTCAGCAGGAACACGTAGTCCTTATCGTAGACCGGGCCGCCGGTCCATGCTTGATTCGCGCCGCCCTTAGCCTTGACGACGAAAGCACCGTACATGCCCATCTGCAGATGCTCGACGGTATCTACGTGGCAATGGTAAAAGTAAGTGCCCGCATGGCTCGCCGTAAACTTATAAGTAAAACTTTCACCTACTTGTATAGCTTGCGAGGTATGCGGAACGCCATCGTTCGCTTGATCGGTATCCAGGCCGTGAAAATGGATCGTATGGGCGAGACGTTTAATTCCCGATTTCTTCGGCCCGATATTGGTTAACGTGATCTCGACGGCATCCCCTTCGTTCGCCTCGATGGGCGGCGCCGGGAACACCGCCGTTCCCGGTTCGTCCGCGAGACTGTAGCCCCATACGTATATCGATTTACCGTCAGGAAGCGTCACGTAGCCGTCAGTTGCGTACAAATGAAATTTTTTGACGGGCTGCGCTTCGTTTGCGGCATTGGCGGTTGGCCTGTCGAACATAAACGCCAGAAGGATCGCCGCGAGCAAAATCGACCGTAAGGCTAGCCGGAGCCCTTGTTGTCTCGCCATGCGCCTCTCTCCTAGTGAGTCATATCGCCCATCGAGCTCGCGGGAGCAGGCGCCGGGGTCGCCTCGACTTTACCGACCGATGTCGAGAAGGTCTTCGTTACTTCGTTCCAAGAATACGTTCCGCCGAGACCGCGCACAATCGCTTCGGCCGATGCGTAAACGACGCCTTTGACGGTTATTCCCGCCGTTTTGACCGTTTTTCCGTTCGCGGTAACCTCCCAAGCTTTCGCCTTCGCATCCCATGCCGCTTTGCCTCCAAGCGCATTAGCGAAGGAATCCGCGGCAACGATCAAAGTTCCGTTGCTCCATTGCGCCTTCGCTGCATCGGCGACGGCTTTGCCGTTCGCCGTCAGCTTGACGGCCGACTTCGGAACGACGATGACGGTGCCTTTCATCATCATGAACGAGTGCATGAAGCAATCGTAAGCATAAGTTCCTTTTTTCGTGAACTTAAGCGTGAAGGTCTGATTTTGCATCAGGATGCCGGAGTGCCGAACGCCTTTGCCGTCGAATACGGAGGAACCAACCGGTCCCATATAGTCGGGATTTACTCCATCATCGTTCATTACTTGCACGCCTTTGGGTGCGTTAAACGTAACCATATGAGGCTCGTATGGGTTCAGATTCGTCCATGTCACCGAATCGCCTTCGCTCACGACAACGACTTCGGGATTCATCCTCATGATGTTCATGCTCGACTGCGCGGTAGACAAATCTACGTTATAAGTCAGGCTGCCATCTTTGTTCGCGGTATAGAGGGCATCATGGGGAACGATAGCGGACACCGACTGCAAGCCGCTCTCTTCCAGCTTGGCTGCAGCGGCCTGTTCCGCCTGCGTCGGGATCTTCGCCCCTTTCGGAAGAACGACGATCGTGCCTTTCATGAAAGAATGGATCAAGCATAAGTAAGAATACGCACCAGCCGTCGGGAAAGTGATTTCGTACGTCATCGGCGCCCCCGGAAAGAGAAATCCGGAGCTTAAATACTTCCCGTCATACTTGCCTCCGCTCGGCGAGGAAGGTGCAGCGACACTAAAGCTCGGATCGGAAAAAACGTCTCCGAGCGATTTATCCCCTAGAAATGTAACGGTATGCGGGTAGTTGCCCCCGTTCGAGAAGATGACCGTATCCCCTTCGTGAATGTATGTGGTCCCCGGGAAAAACGTATCGATTGACGTCCCAGCCGCATCATTCCCTTTGCCGACCGCAACCTTCCACGTTTGAGGCCCGTCGTTCGGCGATTCCGCCACGACGATCGAACTGATCAGCATAAAGGCGGCAGCGATCGTGAGCAGGAATGCCAGACTTTTCTTAACCATTTTTTCAGCTCCTTTTGCGGATGAAAAGCAGAACAAAACATACGCTTTCACTTTGATTTCATCCATTTATCCACAGTATAGTCTCGTTCTATTTATTGAAGGAGGATGAACTTTTTTCACCCCCATTTTGCTGCGAGATTTTATAAATGGATGCAACAAAGAGAGCCCCTAATTCAATTAGAGGGCTCCCTTTGTTCACCACTCAGCTAATCAACCGTTAACCTTGTTTCTGATATATTCCGTCTAAGTTGTTTTTACAGTTTGAACCGCCAGAATCCGGTCGACAACAAGCGTACGAAATCCGCGCTTCTGGACGTCATATACGCGTGCCTTACCGTCCCTGACGGCGAACAAATTCACGCGTCGCTGCGTGAACTTGCCGCTAGTGTCCACGTAAATGAGATCGACTTTATGACCGATACACCGTTCAATAGCTGGCGACTGAGCTCCACCCTGCATACAAAAACCCCTCCGATATAGGAACGCCTGTTCTTATTTTAACAGGAACGAACGTTCTTATTCAAGGGGCTAAATAAAGAAAAACCTTCGACGACTATCCGTACCCTCAGCCGAACACAGTATCGGATACCCAATCTTTGAAGTAATAGAACGCCAGCCTGACAAGATTCCAAGCATTAGCCAGCTGTCCGGTCCTCCAAAGCACAAATAATAAAATAAGGATTAGTATGAGACACCCGCAGCCCGAGTTACCGGACTTGAAAGCCCCCAGTACCAATATGAATAGTATAAATCCTACAATGAGGTATAACATCCCTCTTCCTCCCAAACACAACTATTCAACATTCGGTTATGCTCCCCCTGCCAAGTGGTTGAAATAGGGATATGGCCATTCAAACAAAAACCCCCGCCAACGGCGAGGGTTCGATATGATTCGATTACATTCCGCAATCTGTATCTTACAAGCCGGTTCCTACGTCACCGAACAATCCGCCCATTTTCTCTTGCAGTTGTTCCATCGTGATGACGTTATCGCCTTTCGGCTCGCCGATTTCAAACTTCGGCTCTTCGTTGATTCCCGTGTTCTGGGAAACGATCTTAATGCCCACGCTACCCGTCAGATCTTCGGATTCAATCTTAGCTTTGAGCGTTGCATCCGTGTATACCGGATATTCTTTTTTGTCGATACCGATTTTGGCCGTCAGATCGAACAACTTAAGCTCTTTCTTCATATCTGCCAAGCCTTTGGAGAGATCTCCGTCTTTCACTTCGCTCAATTGTTTCTTAGCGTTGTCGAGATCTTCCTGTTTCAGTTGGAACATATCGCGGTATTCTTGGTTTTTGGACAAGAGATCGATAATTTCAGGAGCGATTTTCTCGATAATCGTATTAAGAAGCGGTTCGATCTGAGTTTGGTCCATGTGGAATTGAACGACTTGTTTCACGTCCACATCGGAAGGCAATCCCGCGTCTTTCACTTTAATGTCAGACAGATACTTATCTGCTTCAATGTGCTTGAACACGATTTCCGATGCTTCTTTAGAGAACTTCTGGGATTTGGCGATATCCATGTTAGGAACCGCTTCGCCGGATTGTTTCGCAAGCTCTTCCAAGTCAAGCTCGATGAATTTACCCACTACGTCTTCCGGAATCGGAAGCATTGGGATGTTCGGGATTTTTACCCAAACCTTCTTCTCCGTCATAACTACAGGAACATTGAAAGTAACCGCAAGATCACCTTTCAATGCAAGCTGCAAGTTCATTTCCATCAGCATTGGATCCGCACGATAAGCACCCGTCCAGGAAAGCTCGGCGCTCTTCAGCATGTTGATCATGGCAGCAGCTTCGCTTGCGCTCATTGTGTCATCCGGGAAATCGAAGTCCTCGAACTTCATACTTCCCTTCAAATTGTAGGATTTAATATCCGATGATTTCGACATGGACGATTGGAGCGCGTCTTTAGGTGACTTATCTTTCGTACAGCCGCTGAGAACGAGAACAAAAGTAAGCATGATGGCTAGGATAGCAAATCCTAATTTACTCTTAAACAAGATGGAAAAACCCCTTCCAATTTTTCTAACTATGTTAAATCAAACAAATTACATTGTATCTTAATTCCGCAGTTGCGAAAAGAGTTTCCGTGTTTAAATTTTGTTAAATTCAGTAAATCGCCGCAATAGATGCTAATGAATGTCTTTTTTCTTGAATCTTCCACCCTTGACATCGTGAATATTGCCTACTGCCAAGAAAGCCGCTGGATCAAGCTCGTTCACGATCGACTTAAGCTTCGCTTCTTCCAAACGAGTAATGACGCAGAAAATCACTTTTTTCTGATCCCCTGTATAACCGCCTTCGCCATGAAGCAACGTGACTCCCCGACCTAGACGCGCAGTAATCGCATCTCCGATATCCTTGTGATGGTCGCTGATGATCCAACAGGACTTCGACTCGTCGAAACCTTCGATCGTCAGATCGATCACCTTAAAGGCAATGTAGTAAGCAATCATGGAGAACATCGCGCGATCCCATGAGTAGACGAAACCGGCGCTTCCTAGAATGAATAGGTTGATGAACATGACGGTCTGGCCGACCGAAAAAGGTGATTTGCGGTTCAAGATAATCGCGACGATCTCCGTACCATCCAAGGAGCCCCCAGCACGGATGACAATCCCCGTCCCCGCGCCTAGGAAGATTCCTCCGAACACGGCAGCTAGAAAGATATCGTCGGTAAACGGTTCTATCGGATGTAACAAGGTTGTAGATATGGAAAGGACGATAACGCCGAGAAGAGTAGATAACGCGAAGGTCTTGCCTATGGTTCGGTAACCTAGAATGAGAAAGGGAAGGTTGAGGATGAATAGGAAGATACCGATCGGAAGGCCCGATAAGTATGAGGACATAATGGAAATGCCTGTTATGCCGCCATCGATGATAGAGTTGTTTACGAGGAAAATTTCCAGAGCCACACCAACGAGGATGGCTCCTACGATGATGAGAAAGACTCTTCTTACAATTTCCAAGGGGGTTTGCTTGTGATGGCGAATCGAGGTAGGTTTGCCGGGTGGTGCTAGAGTTTTTGCATCGGTCATGAACAAGTCCTCCTTTATGAGTATTCTTTCATTATACCAATGTACATACTTGGGGTAAACCGACCGGAACGGCAATATCTGTTATGTAGACGTAAAAAATCCCGGCTTTTCGCCGGGAATTCCTTAACCTTCAGCATTATTATGCCGCGTATGGCTGCGATTCTTAACTTTCTTTGATCCCGATAGAGGTTCAACCGGCTGCTGATCAACCGTCGAATGACGTGAACTATGCTCTTCGGGCCGTGGAACCGGCTGCGACTTAGGCTTGCTCATGCCTTGATAGCCCCCTTAAGATTTGAAATGCTGGAGATCCGTCGAGTCGTCATGATTGAGCGCATCTTGATGGCGTCGATCGTTCTTGTCCTGCTGGATTTGCTGTGCCTGATGAGAATTAACGGGTTCCTGAGCCAGTTCCTCCACCACATTACTAAGATTTTTGTCCACTAATCCGTTGGAATCCGACACCTGATCGCCCCCTAATGGGTAAAATGATGCAACGCTTGCGCGGTCTCGTGCAGATGGCGACGATAGTCCCCGATCAGCTCTTGAATGACATCGTTTCGTTCATCTACCGTCTGTCCGTCCTTCTCCACATCGGTCAACTGAATATCGATCTCTCGGCTATCCACGTACTTAACCGCAAAATCAAACTCGAACATCTGACGCCCCGCGGTCCTAATATGAACATGTAGCTTTCCTGTGTCTATCGCATCCGCAATGACTTCCGCTTGGTCGCCATCGTTCAATCGTTCCGGCAGCGTATGCTGCCAAGCTTCAGCAAGATCCTCTTGCGGAACGGTCAGTTCGTCGTTGCTGGACATCATGATCACCTCCACCCCGTTAGGTTGACCCAATGTCATTTTCTTATTCGGAACAGTTTCCTTATGAACATTAAAAAACCGACCCTAGGTTCAGGATCGGTTAAATGGATAAAGTTATGGCGGAGAGGGTGGGATTCGAACCCACGTGGGCTTGCACCCTAACGGTTTTCAAGACCGCCCCGTTATGACCGCTTCGGTACCTCTCCACGACTGGCAGACGACTTACCCGTGAAGGTTCGACCGATACTGCCCAGTTATCATATCACATCTGATAGGGAGACTTCAACCCCTGCGCGGAGCAATAAACTCGATTCCGCCCATATAGGGTTTCAATACTTCCGGAACTTTAATCGTTCCGTCCGCTTGCTGGTAATTCTCGATAATCGCAGCAACGGTACGGCCAAGTGCCAGACCCGAGCCATTTAACGTATGCACGAATTCCGGCTTCGCGCCGTTCTCCGGACGATAACGAATGCCCGCTCTACGTGCCTGGAAGTCCTCGAAGTTCGTGCAAGAAGAAATTTCCCGGTAAGTTCCGGCGCTTGGCAGCCATACTTCCAGATCATACGTTTTCGCCGATCCGAAGCCGATATCCCCCGTGCAGAGCGAGAGCACCCGATACGGCAATTCGAGCAATTGAAGCACTCGTTCCGCATGGCCGGTCAATTGTTCCAACACTTCATAAGACTTGTCCGGTGCGACTAATTGTACAAGCTCCACCTTGTTGAACTGATGCTGGCGAATTAATCCGCGCGTATCCCGTCCGGAAGCTCCGGCTTCGGAGCGGAAACAACCGCTGAACGCCACGAAAGCTTTAGGGAGCGCGTCGGATGCCAGGATTTCTTCACGATGAAAGTTGGTGACCGGGACTTCCGCCGTCGGAATCAGGAAATAATCCGTTCCTTCGATCTTGAACAGATCTTCCGCGAACTTCGGAAGCTGGGACGTACCGATTAAGCTGTCCCGATTAACGATGTACGGCGGCAAAATCTCTTCGTAACCATGCTTGTCCGAATGAAGATCCATCATGAAATTGATCAGGGCACGCTCAAGTCGGGCACCCAATCCTTTGTAGAAAACAAACCGTGATCCCGTAACCTTTGCAGCCGCTTCGAAATCCAGAATTCCTAACTCCGTACCGATTTCCCAGTGCGGTTTAGCATCGTAATCGAATTTCGTTGGCTCTCCTACATTGCGCAAGATGACGTTATCTTCTTCCGAAGCACCTACCGGAACGCTCTCATGCGGTACGTTAGGAATGGACAACAACAGCGTATCCATCTCCGCTTCGATCTCGCGCACTTCATCGTCCAATTGTTTGATTCGGTCGTTCACGTTCCGCATCTCTGCGATCAGATCATCCGCGTTCTCGCCGCTCTTCTTAAGCTTGGCAACGTCTTGCGATACGACGTTCCGGCGATTCTTGAGCTGCTCGCTCTCGGTAAGCTTCTCGCGTCGGCTGACATCAAGTTGAGGAAAAGCCGCGATTAAATCCAACGATGCGTTGCGATGTTTAAGCGCTTGAGCCACTTTATCATAATCATTGCGGAGCAGTTTAACGTCCAACATGGGTTTGTCCCCTTTCTTGGGCCATACGAATGAACAGTTCGTGCAGTCTATAGTCATCGGTTAATTCGGGATGATAGGAGGAGGCCAGTAGATTGCCTTGTCTCGCCGTCACGATCTCCCCTTGATACACCGATAGCACTTCCACGCTTGCTCCAACTTCTTTAATCAAAGGCGCGCGAATGAACACCGCTCTTAATGGAGTATCTATCCCCTTAACGTCCAGGTCCGTCTCGAAGCTCTCGCGTTGCCGTCCGAACGCATTGCGCGCGACAGTCATATCCATTAATCGCAAGTGCGGTTCCTCCGCTCCTTCGAGGCGCTCGGCTAATACGATCAATCCCGCGCAAGTTCCGAATACGGGGTTTCCTTTGCCCGCATACTCTCGGATCGCGTCGATAAATTCGTATTTGCGCATTAACTTGCCAATGGTCGTACTCTCGCCGCCCGGAATAATCAAGCCGTCGATTTCCGCCAGTTGCTCGACCTTCTTCACAGCGACGCCTTGTCCGCCGGCAAGCTCAATGGAGCGAATGTGTTCGGCGACTGCCCCTTGCAACGCCAATACTCCGATGATCATTCTTCGTTCCTTCTTCCCCGTACGAGTATAAATATCTCAAGCGGCTTCCTTCGGCGCTGTCTTATGCCGAATGGAAGCCGCTCAATGGTTAATCGCGTGTGACCTGCAAAAAGATTGGATCGGCTAAGCTAAGCACCTAATTCCTACTCCCATGGGAGCTTGTGCTTAAGCCTCGATGTGATTAAAGTCCGCGATCTTGCATACGCTCGGAAGAATGCAGCTTGGAGATGTCGATCCCCTTCATCGCTTCGCCCAGATCTTTGGATACGCGTGCGATCAAAGCATAGTCCTCGTAATGCGTTGTCGCTTCGACAATCGCGCGCGCGAATTTCTCAGGGTTATCGGATTTGAAAATTCCGGATCCGACGAATACGCCGTCCGCGCCCAGATGCATCATCAATGCAGCATCGGAAGGTGTTGCAACTCCGCCTGCAGCGAAGTTAACGACCGGCAAACGACCGGAAGTGTGTACGTTAAGCAACAAGTCGTAATTCACGCCGAGAACTTTAGCTTCATGGAACAGCTCATCTTTGGACAAATTCTGAATTCTACGAACTTGGCCCGTAATGATGCGCATATGACGAACCGCTTCTACGATATTGCCCGTTCCAGGCTCGCCTTTCGTACGAAGCATGGATGCTCCTTCTTGGATCCGGCGTAGCGCCTCTCCCAAGTCTTTAGCTCCGCAAACGAACGGGATCGTAAACAAGGATTTGTCGATGTGGTACACTTCGTCCGCCGGAGTAAGCACTTCGCTCTCGTCGATATAGTCGACGCCGAGGGATTCCAATACTTTCGCTTCTACGTAGTGGCCGATGCGTGCTTTAGCCATTACAGGGATACTTACAACCTTCATAACGTCTTCTACAAGCTCAGGGTTAGCCATACGGGCTACGCCGCCAGCTGCGCGAATGTCAGAAGGGACTCTTTCCAATGCCATGACTGCCGTTGCGCCGGCAGCTTCAGCGATTTTTGCTTGTTCGGCGCTCATAACGTCCATGATGACGCCGCCTTTTTGCATTTCGGCCATGCCGCGTTTAACTCTCGAAGTACCTGTTTCCATTATTTATGCCTCCCGAAGATTCTAAAAATAAATTTTACATGAAGAATGTGCAATAGGCAACCATTTAAGTCGGAATTTAGAAAAGATCTACAATTCCTTGAAACAGTCCGGAGAAGAAATTACCGATCGCGCGGAACATTAATCTCCACCAGCTAGCCTTATTCACTTCTTCAGAAGCAATGAGATCGATCTGAACTAATTTTTCTTCATTCGTAGATGGATCCTTGTATTTGTAAGTGGCCGTCCCCACCTTATCGCCAAGCTTGATTGGCGCTACGAGCGGGTCCAGATTACTCTTCACTTCTTGAACAACGGGCTCAACGGTTTGGCCTTTAGGAACAAGCACTGTAATATCCGTTGCCGTTACGACCGGTAACTTCGTTGCTTTTCCCTTCTTAACTTTCAGTGTTTCGTGTTCCGGTATGACCGATTTGGCTTGCACAACCGTCTTTTTCTCGAAGCCCTTGAAGCCGTAATTGAACAGCTTAGCCGTCTCCAAGAATCGTTTGCCGTCATTCACGCCGCCCGGTACACCCATAACGACTGCGATGAGGCGAGTGCCATTTTGTAATGCTGTACCTGTAAAACAGTTTCCAGCGCTACTGGTGTGTCCCGTTTTTAAGCCGTCAACACCTTCATAGGCGAATTTGCGAAGAGTAGGATTATTCTTATTGGAACCGAGCATCCAGTTCCAGTTTTTCATAGGCGCCTTGTCGCGTTCACGGAACTTTTTTTCTTGAATTTTTGAAGTTTCCAGAAATTCCGGATCTTCTTTCAGAATTGTGTAAGCCAGCGTCGCCGAATCCTTCGCTGACATCATCGTTTCGCCGTCGACAGAGGTCGGACGGTATTTCTCCGGCATATCCGCACGATCAAGGCCGGTCGAATTGATAAAGTGGGAATTGGTCATTCCAAGCTCGACCGCGGTTTCGTTCATCAACTTGACGAAAGCTTCCTCTGACCCTGCCACCTCTTCCGCAAGTTGAACCGTCGCGTCATTAGCCGAGTACACTGCCATCGCAATATATAGATCTCTAATCGTGTGTTGGTCACCTTGGGCCAAAAGAATCCGGCTGCCGATCTGTTTCGCCGCATTCTCGCCGACCGTGACCTTCTCATCCCACGATAGTTTGCCTTGTTTTACGGCTTTAGAAACCAAATATTCCGTCATCATTTTCGACATACTCGCCGGTGGAGCAGCTACGTCCGCATTACTTTGATACAAAATTTGACCCGTTTCCGCATCCATCAGGATCGCGGACTTGGCATCCAATTGGGGAGCACCTGGAACTTCGTCCGCTGCTGAAGCAATAGAAGACAATCCGATCATGAACAATAGATTAATAAGAACGAGGACGGCAACGAACCGCTTCGTTAAGAACACTTTAGGCAATGACAATAGATGATGGCGATTCAACACATTCTCCCCTTTTCCGATAAAATACTTCCGTCTTATTGTAACATACGACTACTCAAAGGAAAAAGCCGAGGCCAGATTATTTCCTGTCCCTCGGCTCCTCTATACGCTCTAACCCAAGCAGGATTTAAAAGGAATAGTTAGGTGCTTCTTTCGTGATTTGTACGTCATGCGGATGGCTCTCACGCAAGCCGGCTCCCGTAATCCGAACGAATTGCGTATCGTTCTTCAACTCTTCGATCGATTTGGTACCGCAATAGCCCATACCCGAGCGAAGTCCGCCGAGCAATTGATGAATCGTATCCTTCAACGGCCCTTTGTATGCAACCCGGCCTTCGATCCCTTCCGGAACGAGCTTGCTCTCGTTCTCTTGGAAGTAACGGTCCTTGCTGCCTTCTTTCATAGCTCCGATAGAACCCATGCCGCGATAAGATTTATAACGGCGACCTTGGTAAATCTCGGATTCTCCCGGGCTTTCTTCCGTACCCGCGAATAAGCTACCCAGCATTACGCAGCTTGCTCCCGCGGCGATCGCCTTAGTAACTTCTCCCGAGTACTTGATTCCGCCATCGGCGATAATCGGAATATTGTATTCGCGGGCTACCGTCGCGCAATCGTAAATAGCCGTAATTTGCGGTACACCGATACCTGCGATGATCCGCGTCGTACAGATCGAACCTGGTCCGATCCCGACTTTCACTACCGAAGCGCCTGCTTCGATCAGATCGCGAGTCGCTTCTCCCGTTGCCACGTTACCCGCAACGATTGTCAGATCCGGGTATTTCTCGCGCAGCTTGCGAACCATCGACACAATGTCGATGTGATGTCCGTGCGCGGAATCGACCACGAGCACGTCTATGCTTGCTTGCACGAGCGCTTCTGCCCGTTCAAAGGTATCTTTGGAGACGCCAACCGCCGCGCCGACAAGCAGTCTGCCATGGCTGTCCTTGGCCGCGTTAGGGAATTGAATGGCTTTCTCGATATCCTTGATCGTAATGAGGCCTTTAAGCGTATTCGTCTCATCTACGAGCGGTAATTTTTCTATTTTGTGACGCTGCAGAATGCCTTCCGCTTGTTGCAAAGTCGTTCCGACTGGAGCCGTAACCAGCTTCTCATGCGTCATAACGTCTTTAATTTTAATGGAGTAATCGTGTACGAAGCGCAAATCGCGGTTAGTTAGAATACCGACTAATTTGCCCTCGTTATCAACGATCGGTACTCCCGAGATCCGGTACTTGCCCATAAGCTCTTCCGCATCGTATACGTGATGCTCCGGCGTCAATGAGAAAGGGTTAGTGATAACTCCGCTCTCGGAACGCTTAACGCGATCCACCTCTTCTGATTGCTGCGCAATGGACATGTTCTTGTGAATGATTCCGATTCCACCCTCACGGGCGATTGCAATCGCCAAAGCCGATTCCGTGACCGTATCCATCCCCGCGCTGATCAACGGTATGTTGAGCTTTACCGAAGGACTAAGAACAGTTGAGACATCTACGTCCCGTGGTAGAGTTGAAGATTGACGGGGAACGAGTAGTACATCATCAAATGTTAATCCTTCTTTGGCGAATTTCGTTTGCCACACAGCTAATTACCCCCCTATGCCGGTTGCTTACCAGCTAATGTCTCCGATTGATTATCGTCAATCTTAGCAGAGGCATCTTAGGCTGTCAAGCACATTCGAAATCGGCAGAACCCGCATCAGATCAGCATTTTCCAATCCAATAGTATCCAACTTAGGCATTGAAAATCGGGTAGCGGTTCGCCGAATTCCAGATCATGTAAGAATGGATACCCACTTTGCGGGCGGCTAAGATTTGTTCCCGAATTTGCGCTTCCCCGTATTTCTGATGCGGATGTACCCATCCTGCCGTAAAACCTTGCAGCCATGGACGGACTTTAGCGGTAGATATCCCTTTCTCGTTTAGCTTGCGATTATGTTTGAGCGTATCCTTCAACGCCCTAGTAACGATGGCGCCCGGGCTTAGATCAGGATGATCGATTCCCCACATCCCATTGGAGTAATGCGAGGGATATATCATCGGCGAGATAACATCCACTTCTCTGGCTACGGAATCCCATTTCTGTCCGATTCCCATATCATCCTCGGAAGAACCAACCATGCCAAAGACGTCAGCGGACACCTTCGTTCCGTATTTATGCGATCTTAGATTCGCCCTATGGAGAAATTTACCGATGGCTTCGCTCTTCGTCCATCCTTGCGCATTGGCATAACTTACCTCGCGATCTACCTTCGAAGCATTTTCCGGAAATCTCACATAGTCGTATTGGATTTCGTCAAAACCAAGCTGAGAGGCGAGTTCGGCTAGCGCCAGCGGATATTCCCATGCTTCTTGACGGAAAGGATCGATCCAAGGCGTCCCGTTCCTATCGGTCCATACCCGACCATTCTTGCGCTTGATCGTCCACTCGGGTACCGCGTTCGCCACGGTCGGATTTTTGAAAGTAACGATACGAGCGATTAAATATATATTGTTTTGTTTCAATTGCTTAATGACCTCGCGAAATCGCAGAGCCGACTTCTTGTTCGACAACACGGGCCTCACTTGAAGATTGCTTTTCCCCGAGCGCACTGGATTCGATAACGTCACTCCGCTGTTCACATCCAACACCATCGCGTTAAGCTCCGTTTGATTCACAAGCCCGATTAGCTGGTTCATGCGTTTACTGTTATTAGCGACATGAGAGGTCACATAGATTGCGCGCACAGGCTTCGTAGGTTGCATTAGCGTGACCGGTCGGCTATCGTCGTCTATGTGGTTTTGCTTCTGAACTTTTGAATGGTTTGAACTGCGCGCGTTATTTTCTGTAATGCTCTTTTGGCCATTCTTCTGAGCAGAGGATTTCGCGTGATTGAGTGGACTACCTTCAGAAGCGCATCCTGTTAGCGTTAGCGTAAAGATGAAAATCAAGCCGATCCATTGGATTCGCTTGCACATATTAAACGCATACATTCGATGAAGATACCTCCCGCGTGAAAAGTAAAGGTATTGTTTGCATCGCGAGGGATTTTTCAGCGTCTGAGTTTATGGGAGATCAGGGGATATTTGCATTTCGAGGCTTAAAATAGAATGTTAGGTGTGGGGTCATTATGGGCGAAGCAAAAAGACGAAGTTCCTCTGGGAAGAGAAACTTCGTCTAAATA
>NZ_JAKRWM010000025.1 GCF_022352055.1 Cohnella mopanensis
GAATGACACATGCATGGCAATGATACATTCACCTTCTTCTAATAAGCTTTGTTTCGCATCCAGTTTTCAAGGTGTAAGCCTTGAGTTAAGATCCGGTCTGGTAATAATGGCGGAGGGGTTCCACGCGTACCCATCCCGAACACGACCGTTAAGCCCTCCAGCGCCAATGGTACTTGGACCGCAGGGTCCTGGGAGAGTAGGACGTTGCCAGGCCGGAGAAACGAAGAAAGCACCCTCGCGGGTGCTTTTTTGTGTTTGCTTTGCGTTACTGGTGATAATAAGAGACTTCCTTGGATTCCAGTCGAATCACTCCGTCGCCGCGCTCGCGCCGAAGCGACAATAACAGCTTAATGCGAGGA
>NZ_JAKRWM010000026.1 GCF_022352055.1 Cohnella mopanensis
AATCCGAAATAAAAGAGTAGCAAAAATTAATTGGTGACCGCTAACCTCTGTCTGATTTCCGCCGAGATACTTTCAAGTAATGCTGTATCCTTAGCCTGCGCATAGATCTGTTCAAGTTCATCGAGAATGGATCTGACCCTTACTAGATGCTGCGTCGATTGCTTCATCGTGGAAGAGTATCGTTCCTTAATGTGACTGATCGCATCTGAATATTGTTCATCCGTTCCTGATTTAATACAACGCTCATACATATCCACGATCTCGTCGTCCGGACGATCCGGGTAATACTCGTGAGGCGCAGTGCTATCGAAAATCGCGAATCCCAGTTCTCGTACTATGATCATGTCTAGGCTGTTCGGATCAAAGCCGCAGTGATAGATTTCGACGTCAAAGCCGCGTTCGATCGCGACGGAAGCTAGTTTTTTAAGCATTGTAGATTTTCCGGACCCGGGTCGGCCTTTCACAAGGTATCTCTTCAATCCTTCAGTTAGATTAGGGACGAAATCAACCGCTCCTTGGGGTGTAGCCGCTCCGAGGAAGCGATGATCGACTCTACTTGTCTTCCCTCTCTGATTATCACGGTAAAGGATTTGGGTAAGCTCCTGGGTTAGTTCATCGGCGGCCTGGAAATCCATGTTTGCGATATAGAGCTCCTCCCAATCATCATGTATGCGAAGAGCTTCGGCAAAACCGGAATAAGCGCGCTCATAGGATTTTGAGAGCTCTTCATTCCATCGTTCGATCTCTGATTGATGTTGTTCGAGCAGGTTTGCGCGATAAGCCACTCTTAAATCTATATAGGACAATTCAATTTCCGGAAGTTCAGGAGCTGTGACATGCGGTGCTGTTCCATCGAGAATACCCATTTTTAGAGCCGGTATGATGATTCCGTCCAGCGCATCATTGTCGGAAGAACAATGGATCAACCAGATGTTATAGCCTTCCTCAGTTAATTGGCGACCGATTGAACGTAGGTTAATCGCCTTCCCGGTTCCTGTATGTCCTTGGAGAATGAAGATACGTTCTAATCCTTGAAACGACGAATGGAACAGGTCAGCATAGCCGCGCGCGGTATTACCGCCTGCATAAAAGTTATAAACGTTACCCGCCATAGTTGTCACACCCCTCTAGGCTAATATCATTATGAGTAATTCATCGTATTATTCCACGGCCCAAAAGGTGATGCTTTCTTGTGAAATGTCGACAATGAATTAGTTAATCACGCAGTAAAGTAAACTGGAATATTTTGAGGGTTGATAGTATAGAAGAATCTATGATAAATTATAACTCCTGCCGCAAACAACATGAGGTAGGCGAGCAAACCCAAAAAGTTATTCAAACTCAGAACTTGAATGACTGGTAAAAATTGAGGGTTGCAACGCTGGTTGATATGCGGTATGAT
>NZ_JAKRWM010000027.1 GCF_022352055.1 Cohnella mopanensis
TTTGCGTTACTGGTGATAATAAGAGACTTCCTTGGATTCCAGTCGAATCACTCCGTCGCCGCGCTCGCGCCGAAGCGACAATAACAGCTTAATGCGAGGAGTAAGTAGCCATAGGTGCCAGTAAGCCATCGCAATGACGAGCGAGGAATGCGCCCATGGGTAGAATAGGCCTGCAACGCAGCACCCGACGAGGAACAGGTGGAAATGCAGCCGGCGGAACAGCGAAAGCTGAGTATCCATAATCGGAAGCGGTCCGATCCAAGGCCAATCCCTTCGGAACGTCCATCTTTTCTCTGACAGTTGGTCCACGCGGCGAATGGTTATTCGCAACACTAGAGCATGGACGAGGAGCATGACGATGGCGCCGACGGCCGAATAGATCAAACCGATCCAACCGTAGATAAAATAAAGCGCGGTTAGAACGAGCAACGCCGTAGACATGTAACTATACTTACTCTCGGGACGTAGTCCTATTTTACGAATGAGCCTATAATGGTAGAAGGTGGCATCTCGCATGATCGATGGTTCGCCCATCTTAATTCTGTCCTCCTTGAACTAAAAACGTATTCTGTTCATTACTATCGGATGTTATTGTTCTTATTGTTATGTTTAGTATAGATTTCTTACTATGAATGTGTATATTTTCATAGAATTCGGACATAATAGATGCAACAATAGGGAAGGGCAGGGATGTTCATGGAAGACAACGAACGAAAAACCTGCATCGTTTGCGGCGAGGCCAGGGAAGAAGGCATTACTGTTGTAACGGAATTCATCTGTACGTCATGCGAAGCTGAGATGGTTAATACGAACGCGGAGGATGACAAATATTCCTTTTTCGTGAAACAATTAAGGCAGCTATTCGTGCGGTTTCATGCTTAATAGAACATTAATGAACTTAACAGGGTTAGAGAGGAACAACGACCGATCGTTGTTCCTTTTTTTTTATTTGTCTATAATGATGGAATATTAGAAATGTAGGAGGAGTTAGGTTGTCGCATGGAAGTGAAAGAGCGCCGCTTTACGAGGCGCTAGTCGCTCATGACAGGCTGAAGGCTCATGCATTCCATGTGCCGGGACATAAGCAACGCGCAGCATGGGGGGATACGCTCGCGGCTTCCTATTTCAGCCATCTCTTAGCCCTTGATGTGACGGAGCTGTCGGACACGGATGATTTGCATCACCCGGAAGGACCGCTAGCAGACGCTCAGGAGCTCGCGGCTCAATGTTACGGTACGGATGAGACAAGATTTCTAGTGGGCGGGAGTACAGCCGGTAATCTTGCGATGATCATAGGAGTATGCCAACCAGGAGATCTGGTCATTGTGCAGAGAAACGTACATAAATCGATTATTCATGGTTTAATGCTAGCCGGAGTCCGAGCGGTGCTGTTGCCCCCGGATATCGACGAAGCTTCGGGATTGGCGACGGTACCGGGAAACAAGCTACTGCAGTCGACACTTGAACGCAATCCCGATGCGAAAGCAGTCATCCTCTCTGCGCCTAATTATTATGGAATGAGTCCTGATCTGAAGCCGCTTGTTAAACTTGTTCACGAACAAGGAATTCCCGTACTCGTAGACGAAGCGCATGGAGCGCATTTCGGGTTTCATTCGCGTTTTCCGGACTCAGCGTTGCAATCGGGTGCAGACGTCGTCATTCAGTCGACGCATAAGATGCTCTCTTCGATGACGATGGGGGCGATGCTTCATATGCAAGGGGAGCGTATCCGTAGATCGGCGATACGGCATACTTTAACGATGGTGCAGAGCTCGAGCCCATCATTTCCGATCATGGCGTCATTGGATTTAGCACGTATGCAGCTCCATACTCAAGGCGAACATGCCTTTAATACGGCACTGGATGCTGTGTCGCAGGCGGTAGAAGGAATCGGGGTTACGTCATTCAGAGCATTGGGTTATGGTGAATATGCAAGCTCAGGGATCTCTTACGATCCGTTAAAACTCGTTCTGTTCGATGAGACGGAAAGATTAAGCGGATTTACGCTTAGAGACGAGTTGCTGCGGAGAAACTGTATAGCGGAGATGGCGGATGCCAGGTATGTCGTCATGGCTTTCGGGACGGGTTCCACGTTGGACGATGGCATGTGCTTGAGGGAAGCGTTGCTGGACATCACTGCCGCCGATAGCGGTAACGGTATCGATAATGCAGAACATACGAACAAGAACAATGGAGTTACTAAGGCCCTACCGAGAACTTATCAATCTCCTATAGATTCCAACACGGATTCAAGCGCTGTAATTGAACCTGTATTATTCGGGCGAGAAGGGTTCCCTTCGCATTCTGTACCCATTGATCGTTGCGTGGGTTTAACGGCAGCGGAATGGATAATTCCATATCCTCCAGGTATACCCGTACTCTATCCCGGCGAGATCATCACGGAAAATATCGTGAACCAATTAAAGCTCTGGAAGCACGAGGGAGCACAAATTCAAGGCGCTCATGATCCTGAATTGCAAAACATCGAAGTAAGGAAGGAATTAAGTTGACGTAATAGAGGTGAACGAAAATAAAACAGGATTCCAATCGGGAGATTCGAATAATCGTAGCGTGGGTAATGGGTATCACAGCGAGTCTTCTAATAATAGGGCTCTTAATGATTCCTCCTGTGATCGGGATGGCGGACAGCGGTGATTTCGGACGCGTGTTAGGCGTAACCGGATTGGCGGTGCTGGACCCTCATCAATCGTACGAGCAGTTATATTTTAATTACGCGCACCAAAAGTACGGATACGGCGGATATCAACTAGGCGGATATGTGTCCACGCATGTTATTCTAGTCGCGATTGCAGGGTGGATCGGGAGAATCGTGAATAGCGAAGTGTTCGATATTCGAATTCTTGGATTAACCTATTCGGTATTTTTCGTCTGGGCGCTGACTTTGCTTGTAAGGAACGCGCCAGAGGCCGGCAACAAAAGAAATACATTAATCGTTACGTTAGCATTATCCCTTAGCTTGTTGTTCGTATTTGGCGATATCGGGTACTTAGCCTATTTCCAATCGTTCTTCGGTGAGCCGTTCGCACTGATCGCTACGTTGCTGATGGTGGCTTCAGCGATTGCATTAGCTTCTTCTCCTAGACCTACAGGGAAACTGCTAGCCTTATTCATAGTAGCTGCATTAGCGGTGGCCACCTCGAAAATTCAGAATGCGCCGTTAGGGTTTGTATTCGCGTTGCTAACTTGGAGAATGAGCGGGTTAAGGGTCGATATCAAATGGAGAAAACAAGTGTGGGCGGGAGTGGCCATACTCCTATTCGGTTCCGCGTTGATGATCCTCGTTGCGCCGGATAGGCTTAAGAATACGAACCTCTATCAATCCATCTTCTACGGAGTATTGAAGGATTCGCCGAACGTGGCAAGAGATATGAAAGAACTGGGTATACCGGAAAAATACGCTGTGCTTGCGGGAACGAATTATTTTCAGAAGGATACGGCGATTCCGCAGAAGGACCCTATCTTGCGACAGGAAGTGCTGGAGCAACTGAGCCATAAAGATATTGCGATGTATTATTTGCGTCACCCTTCCAGGTTTATGCAGAAGCTGGATAGGGCGGCCGAGAATGCCATGTATATCCGGCCTTATTACCTGGGCAATTACGATCAATCGGCAGATAAACGGCCTAAGGAGATTTCCTATTCGTTCAGCGCATGGAGCCAATGGAAGGACAAACAAATGCCGAACAGCGCGGGAGTGTACATTGGCCTCATCTTCGCGTACTATGTAGCGCTAGGCGTCTTGTGGTGGCGAAACCGATCCAGAAGGCTAAGGCTAGTAGCAGAAACATTAGCGGTTATTGCTTTGGCGGGCGTCTTTTCTTGCGTTGTACCTTTAATAGGCGATGGAGAGGCGGATCTCGGCAAGCATTTGTTTATGTTTAATGTCTGCTTTGATATGATGGTAATAAGCGTAATAACGGGAGCGGTCTACGGACTCGTTCGTCTCGTTGAGCGAAGAAATCGGACATAGGGGTTAGTTGAAAGGGGTAAGCCAGGTGTCGGGCGGACTGTTCATTACAATAGAAGGCGGAGAAGGCGCGGGGAAGACGACGCTTATCTCCAGATTGTCGGAAAGAATTTATGTGGAAACGAAACGAAAAACGCTCAGTACCCGGGAACCGGGAGGAGTTCCGATCGCGGAATCAATCCGTAAGGTGATACTGGATACGAAGAACACGAAAATGGAAGCGAAGACCGAAGCCTTACTATACGCAGCGGCTCGTCGACAACATCTCGTCGAAGTTGTGATGCCGGCATTGAGCAGGGAAAACATCATTATTTGCGATCGTTTCGTCGATAGCAGTCTTGCTTATCAAGGTCATGCGCGAGGACTGGGAATCGATAAGGTTTGGGAGATCAACCGGTTTGCAACGGAAGATTGCATGCCCCACCTGACGCTGTATCTCGATATTGATCCGGAATTAGGACTGTCCCGTATCGAGGCGAATGCCCATCGCGAGGTGAACCGACTCGATTTGGAAAACTTGTCTTTCCATACGAAAGTTAGGGAAGGTTATATGGAGGTCTTAAAAAGGTTTCCGGACAGAATCCGAATGCTGGATGCTTCGGGCAATCCGGATGAAATCGCCGACCAGGCTTGGGAGCATGTAAGCAAGTTACTGAGCGAACAATGATCAAAAAAGAGGATTTTAGCGTATAAGTGTCCAATTTATATATAAGAAGCTACAGACCCCTATTTAAGAACTTAGAGGAGGCCTGAACGATGAAATTACTGATAGCTGTCATTCAAGATAAGGATAGCAACCGTTTATCCAACGCACTAATTAAGGAAGGGTTCCGGGCAACTAAGCTGGCTAGTACTGGCGGGTTCTTGCGCGCAGGAAATACGACTTTCCTGATCGGAATCGAGGACGACCGAATTCAAAGCGCGCTCGACGTTATTCGAGCGAATTGCAAAGTGCGGGATCAGCTGGTTACCCCGGTATCGCCTGTTAGTGGTGCCGCGGATTCTTACATCCCTTTTCCTGTCGAAGTGCAGGTTGGCGGAGCGGCCGTGTTCGTGCTTCCGGTTGAGCGGTTTGAACACTTCTAATGTGGCCGGGCGGTGATTGTGGATGAAGATTCAGACAGGCTTCTACCCCGTTAACAAGACAGTACAGCGGGGCGAGATGACGGCTAGGCCAACGCAGACTCAGAACTTCGGCGATATGATGCAGCAGCAGGAAGAGCAGCGAACGCACGAAGAGCTTCAGCGGAAGCTGGAGGATATCCGGATGCAAGGCGAGCGGTTGACCCGTTCCATGACCGTGCGGGAATTGGTTCTGTATCGGCAGATGGTTAAAGCATTCTTAGAGGACACGGTTCGTCGGGGAATTGCTTTGAAGGAGACCAAAGGCTGGGACCGGAGAGGTCGCGGCAAAAGATATAAATTGTTGGAAGAGGTCGACTCGATGCTCGTTGCTATGGGCGAAGAGCTACTGCAGAGCGAAGAAGGCAGAATAGATCTTCTTCAGAAGGTCGGCGAAATTCGTGGAATACTAATCAATATCGTATTTTAAGTTCGACGTAAGGAGCATCATCATGGGATTTCAACACCTATCGGGGCAAGAAAGGGCAAAAGCCCTTCTGCAGAATGCGCTGGCTTCCCGTAAAATCGCGCACGCTTACTTGTTCGCGGGACCGGCCGGTTCAGGTCGTCGGGAAATGGCAAATGTATTTGCCCAAGCCCTGTTCTGCGAAAGAGGCGGGAACGATGCTTGCGGCGAATGTCTGGAATGCCGTAAGGTGATGCATGGCAACCATCCCGATCTCCATGTCATTACTCCGGATGGGGCAACGGTAAAGATCGAGCAGATTCGTACGCTTCAGAGGGAGTTAGCCTATCGCAGCGTGGGAGCGGGTTATAAGGTCTATATCATTGAAGGCGCGGAGACGATGACCGTTCAAGCGAGCAATAGCTTGCTTAAGTTTCTGGAAGAGCCTCCATCTCCCGTTGTGGCTATCCTGTTAGCACCCAGTGCCCAAGCGGTATTGCCTACGATATTATCGCGTACGCAACTGATCGCATTCGTGCCGGGAGACCGGGAAGCGTTGGAAAAGGTACTCGTACAAGAGGGTAAATCTCCGCTTCTGGCACGCGCGGCGGTGAATCTTGCATCCGGCTTGAATGCTAGCAGAAAATTAGTAGAAGAGAATTGGTTTGCAGAGATCCGAAACGTAGTGATACAATTAGGCAAGGAGAATCCAACCCGGTTCACTGCGAGTCTGCTTCAAGCACAAGCGCAGGTATTTAAAACGGATCTCTCGGAACATGTGGAAACTTTGCTACAGTTGTTAGCTTTGTGGTATAGAGATATGATCTACGCAATGACCGACCGTCAGAGCCAGATGGTATTTCCGGACCAATCGGAATGGATCTCGAAGACGGCATGGAGCCGATCTGTCCAATCCTGGGTTGCGGTTATGGAGTCCGCGCTGACGGCGGCAAGACGAATAAAGGCTCATGTGGCGCCTCAATTGGCGCTTGAGCAATTTCTGGTGAACGTGCGGGAGGGATAGATTTGTACGATGTGGTGGGAGTCCGCTTCAAGAAGGCGGGCAAAATCTATTATTTCGATCCCGCCGAGCATCCGGTGTCCAAAGATCAGCATGTCATCGTGGAGACGGCGCGTGGCGTAGAATACGGCAAAGTCGTCGTTGGCCCGAAGACGGTAGGAGAAGCGGATGTCGTTCTTCCTCTGAAGAAAGTCATTCGGGTAGCGGGAGATCCCGACGCGAAGGCGGTCGAGGAAAACCGCAGTGCAGCTAAGAACGCGTTTACCGTTGGACTGCAGAAAATCAAGGATCACGCGCTTAAGATGAAGCTCGTGGACGTGGAATACACGTTTGACCGGAACAAAATCATCTTCTATTTTACAGCTGAAGGACGCGTCGATTTCCGGGAATTGGTGAAGGATTTGGCCGGTGTATTCCGGACCCGCATCGAATTGCGGCAGATCGGCGTGCGCGATGAAGCTAAGATGCTCGGTGGTATCGGGCCGTGCGGGCGCGTGCTTTGTTGTTCTTCTTGGTTAGGCGATTTCGAACCGGTCTCCATTAAGATGGCGAAGGATCAGAATTTATCGCTTAATCCAACGAAAATATCAGGCTTGTGCGGTCGCTTAATGTGTTGTTTGAAATACGAGCATGACAACTATGAAAGTGCCAAAGAAGAATTACCTGCGGTTGGCCGTACGGTTGTGACTTCCATGGGCGAAGGTAAGGTCGTCGGGATTAACATTGGCAGCCGTAGCGTACACGTTCAGTTGTTCGACCTGGGTAAGGTGAAAGAGTTGCCATTTGACGATGTCGTCTTGAAATAATTCGTGACGACTGGACATGGTGAATCATCACTTTGCATCAGTCTCACTCCAATCGACATAATCGTGCCTTGAGGTGGATCGTTGTTCATGAAAGACATTTTCCTTCGCGTGGAAGAGCTCGAATCGCATTTAGGAGACGTACATGCCGACTTCGGGGATCTCAAGCTGAAGATTAAAGAGTTGTTGGAAGAGAACCAACGACTTAGAATCGAAAATCAGCAGTTAAGAAAAGTACTGAAGCGGGAAACAGAACCCGCAGCAATGACCCAAGAAGTGGCGGAAGAACCGGCTGCCATCAAGGGAGACAAGCCGTCAGTCGTCATGGGCGTCGGCGAGGGTTATGATAATTTAGCCCGGTTGTATCATGAAGGCTTTCATATTTGCAATGTGTACTATGGTCATTTGCGAATGGAAGGCGACTGCTTGTTCTGTTTATCTTTCTTAAGCAAATAGCCATTACGATTAAAAGCAACGTACCTCTCGAGGCGCGTTGCTTTTTCTTTAGTTTTCCTGCTATATGCTCCAAACATTGCGATAGGCCAAGGAATCAAGTAAGCTAAGTGGCGTGAACCATTATTTTGTTGGAAGGTGCATGATGGAATGGAACCGAATCCGATGAAAGAAGTCGAACCGTCTTTGCAAGCGGGAGAACGGCTTGACGATCTTCTTACTCATAACTTACAAATTATCCAAAGCTCAGAAGTATTCAGCTTCTCGCTGGATGCCGTATTACTGGCGAGGTTTGCCGGAGTGCCCCCGAAAGGGCGCATTCTCGATCTATGCACGGGTAACGGCGTAATCCCTATGTTGCTTACGACTAGAACCGATGCAACGATTGACGGCGTGGAGATTCAGCCTCGTTTGGCGGATATGGCGAGACGAAGCGTGGCTCTGAACGGATTAACCGATAAAATCAATATCGTGGAGGGGGATTTGCGCGAATGGAAACCGAATGGCGAGCTTTATGACGCCATTACGGTTAATCCTCCATACCTTCCTCTGCAAAGTGGCGATTACAAGGAGAATCACCATCAAGCGATGGCGCGCCATGAGATCGGCTGCAAGCTGGAGGATGTGATCGCCGCCTGCGCCAGATCCGTACGAATCGGCGGACGCGTTGCCATGGTGCATCGTCCGAGCCGAATGGTCGATATTATCGATCTCATGCGCCGATATCGTCTGGAGCCGAAGAGGATAAGGTTCGTTCATCCCCGTAAAGAAGCGGAAGCGAACATGATATTAATAGAAGGAACACGAGACGGCAAGCCAGAGGTAAGGCTGTTGCCGCCGCTGATCGTATATGAGGAAGACGGGGAATATACCCCCGAATTGCTCGCAGTATTTTATGGCCAAGCTGCCGAATTGCCCGATTTCAAACGACAGAACGGGAGAGCGCCGCTAACTAGGACAACGAATGAAAGGGAGGAGGGAAGTAAGTGAGTAATGAAAGCAATGACAAAGGGGTAAACATGGAGAAAGCAACCGTTCAGAAGAGCTTCGCTGCCCGGGAGGTTCCCGGAACTTTGTATTTGGTTGCCACCCCGATTGGCAACTTGGAAGATATGACCTTCCGTGCCATTCGAACTCTTAAGGAAGTACAGTTAATTGCCGCAGAAGATACAAGGCAGACTCGAAAGCTGCTTACGCATTATGAAATCCAGAACAGGTTAGTTAGCTATCATGAGCACAATCGGGACGCAAGCGGGCCTGAGCTCATTCGGATGCTGCTAGAGGGCCAGCATATCGCATTGGTGAGCGATGCCGGTATACCTGCCATCTCCGATCCGGGAGCCGATCTTGTGCGGGACGCGGTAGCCGAAGGCATTCCAGTCGTTCCGATCCCGGGAGCTAACGCCGCGTTGTCGGGGCTCATCATCTCCGGACTTCCCACCGATCGATTCTTGTTCGTCGGGTTTCCCCCGCGCGACCGCAAAGGTTTGAACAAGGTACTGGATAGCCTGGCCGGAGAAACCGGGACATTGCTGTTCTACGAATCGCCTCATAGATTGAAGAAAACGTTAACTGTGATCGAAGAACGATGGAGTAAGCGTAAGATGGCCATCGTACGGGAACTGACGAAGCGGCATGAGGAAGTTATCCGCGGAACGGTAACTGCGTGCTTGGGGCAGATCGAACAAGTTCCTCCGCTTGGAGAGTGCTGCATTATAATAGAAGGAACAAGTTCGAACGAAGAGGGAATGACGGCAGGAGAAGCGGGTATAGGGCAATGGTGGTCGCCATTAACTTTAGCCGAGCACGTAGCTCACTATGAGTCTCGACAACTAAACCGTAAGGAAGCGATGAAGTCGGCCGCAACGGACCGTGGCCTATCCAGGCGCGATGTCTATCAAGCACTTCTGGGAGAAAGCGACGAATAATGGAATAAGCGCAAAAAAAAGCCTCCCGACATCATCTCGGGAGGGGCGCAAGGAGTATTAAAAAGGTTGGAATTAACAATTATTAGAATACAGTTTTTATTATAAACTATTTTCTCTAATTTGTCACAGGTGAAGGCAAATCCTTCAAACATTCTCTGCAAACAATTTTTCCCTTGAAGTAAGTAACGTTCTCTGCATTTCCGCAGAAGATACAAGCAGGCTCGTATTTCTTAAGCATGATGCGCTCTCCGTCTACGTAAATCTCAAGAGCGTCTTTCTCGCCGATACCTAATGTACGGCGCAATTCGATCGGAATAACCACCCGTCCCAATTCATCAACTTTCCGTACGATACCTGTAGATTTCATCATTTGGTAATACCCCTCTCATAAGGTTAAAATAAAAACAAACGGACCCTTTCAAGTTGAGCTTGTCCGTGTTCGCCAGCATTCGACAAAGTTCTCTGTTTTCCGTTTTCTATCGTACCAACCTTTCCCAAAAAAGTCAACCTGAATTGCTAGTGTTGAAGGCCTTTTATTGCTGAGAATTTCCTGAGAATACTATTAAATAAGGCGATTTGAAGAACTAAGATACATGTCTCAAAGCTCGGAATAAAAGGAAGGCGAAATTCGACATCATTCGACATAAAACGCTGATGTATTTGGTATATTGTCGAAAACTGACAAATAATGAGGTGGAGTCCATGCTCAAGAAATTGCTAGAGGAGAAGGTTTTTAAGGATCCCGTGCATCATTCTATATACGTACAGGACCTGACTATCTGGAAACTCATTAATACGCCTGAATTTCAGCGACTTAGAAGAATTCGCCAGTTAGGCACCTCCTATCTCACTTTTCATGGAGCGGAGCACAGTCGTTTTTCCCATTCCTTGGGTGTATATGAAATTACAAGGAAAATAATCTCTCAGTTTGAGCGTAATGGATACTCGGATTGGCCGCAAGAGGAAAAATTAGTCAGTCTATGTGCTTCTTTGTTGCATGATGTCGGACATGGTCCGTTTTCTCATTCTTTGGAACAAATTTTCGATACCGACCATGAACAGTGGACCTGCGAGATTATTCTGGGGGATACCGGAGTCAATCGCGTCCTACGCGAGGTTGATCCGCAATTTCCTGCTCGAGTGGCCGCGGTCATCCGCAAGAAATACGAGAAACCAATTGTCGTGAGCTTGGTATCGAGCCAGCTTGACGCGGATCGGATGGATTATTTGCTTCGGGATGCTTATTTTACGGGAGTGAATTACGGTACATTCGATTTGGACCGTATCCTACGCGTATTGCGTCCTTATCAAGGAAAGATCGTGGTGAAAGACAGCGGAATGCACGCCGTCGAAGATTACCTCATGTCCCGTTACCAGATGTATTGGCAAATTTACTTTCATCCGGTTACCCGAAGCTCGGAGATCATTCTACGGCAAATTTTTCGCAGAGCAAGCGAGCTGTACCGTACAGGATATGAATTTGCCTTTATGCTGCCGCCAATCCGTGCGTTGTTAGCCGGCAATATTGCCCTTGAACAATACATAAAACTCGACGAAGCGATGGTACAAACAACCTTCGGACAATGGTCGGAAGAACGGGATGAGCTGTTGTCGGATTTGTGTCGACGATTCCTGAATCGACAGCTCTATAAATACGTTCCATTAAATCCGGAGGACCAAAGCTGGCTTGAGGAAGTTCGACAGGAATGGCAACAAATCGGGCTCAACCCGGAGTATCATCTTGAGGTCGATACCCCTATGGATTCGCCATATGATGTATATAAACCGGGGACGTTGCCCGATGCTAAGGAGAAGCCTCCGATCCTATTATTGGATGAGCAGGAGCAATTGACGGAGATCTCCGTCAAATCGGATATTATACAGTCAATAGCCGGTCTGCATCGCGGGAAATACTACATTTATTATCCGGAGGATAAGGTACTTCCACACGTCCACAAGCTCCGATCCGAGACGCGCAAAAAACTATCTATATAATAGAAGAAAGCGATTTATATTTACTATAGAAGGGAGACATTTTCCGACATGCTTATTGACACACACGCCCACCTGGATTCTCCCAAATTCGACGCCGATCGCGAAGCGGTTATATCCCGCGCTCTTGAGGCAGGGATCGACACGATCGTCAATATTGGCTTTAACCGAGAAACGATTCCAACGACGATGGCATTAGCTGAAAAGTACCCCTTTATATACGCTGTCGTAGGTTGGCACCCTACAGATGCGATAGAGATGAAGCTGGAAGAAGATCTCGCCTGGATTGAGCAGTTATGCAACCATCCCAAAGTCGTGGCCATCGGAGAAATCGGCCTCGATTACTACTGGGATACCTCACCGAAGGAAATACAGCATATTGTATTTCGTGAACAAATCCGACTGGCCAGACGTTTGAACAAGCCGATCGTGATTCATAACCGTGATGCTCATGAAGATGTAGTGAGGATTCTTAAAGAAGAGAAAGCGGAGGAAGTGGGCGGAATCATGCATTGCTTCTCCGGCAGTCCCGAAACGGCGAAAAAATGCCTCGATATGAACTTCTATATTAGCTTCGGAGGACCGGTTACGTTCAAAAACGCAAGAGTTCCTAAAGAGGTTCTGGAGCGGGTTCCATTAGACCGAATATTGCTCGAAACGGATGCTCCTTATTTAGCTCCGCACCCTCATCGAGGACAACGAAATGAATCGGCTTTTGTTCGTCTTGTCGCCGAGACGGCAGCGGAAATAAAAGGAATTTCATTGGCAGAAATGTCACGTATTACAAGCGAAAATGCTCAACGTTGTTTGGGCATAACGAGATAAACGGATAATATGGGAGTAAAACAGCCTGCTTTGAAGAAAAAACTAGCATTTGCTTAGAATAATCCTTAAGAAATCGTCTATTTCCGTAAAAATGGGGAAATTCGTCCGATGCATCATCTTTACACCGTTGGTGAGTAGAGGTTATTATCATCAACAGAAGTTCGAATATGACATTCCTTTTCCAGTGCGCTTAATCTCCCGAGTGGGAGAGTGGGGGACCCAACGCAACGACGTTTATGTGTACAAACGTCCAAAGCGGTCCGAGCAATCTTGGGGTGAATTATGCAAGTGTTATGGACGCGGCTCTATCTGAGTAACTCGGCCTAACAGGAGCAAATAGGGCAACTCTCTTTCGCCCGAACCCGACAGCTAACCCCGCAAGCGTGATAGAGAGAGGTCAACCTCGTGCCGCGATAATTCCCTTTAATTCTACTACATGCGGAAGCCACGAACAGGTCCTCTGTCTCGATGGCTTTTTGTGTTGAAAAAAAGAGCCGTGAGAGCTTGTACACCTTGCAAAAGGGTACAACGAACTGGACAAGGCGGCACTTAATCATTACGGCCAGAATGTGAGAGACTGGCTGATAATAGAGTGTCGATAACCATTTTGGATTAGTCGCGTCTGACAAGTATCATGCATCACAGTCGACGGCGGGGCTATGAAGGAGGAGCGAGATATGGGCAGTATTCCTACTGAGGAAACCCATGTTCCACGACCGACCGGCAAGCTTTTCGCACTGCGATGGAAGCATGAGCATTTGCGCGCAGCTCTACTAGGCGCAATTCTCGTTTTTGCCATCACCATCATGTTCGTATCGCTGTTACAGAGAGCAGCGACTAAGAGCATCACGATTATCGATAACGGAATCGCATCCGTTCTCAAAACCAAATCTTCGAACGTACTTAATTTGCTCGAAGAGCAGGACATCGAAGTTGGACCGCACGACCGCCTTTCGTTATTGCCTACCGATTCTCTTAAAGAGGGTAGCCAGCTCGTCATTGATCGGGCAGTAGGAGTAACGGTTAAAGCGGACGGCAAACAGCAAGTTGCCTATACGACCGAAGATACGGTTGGGGGAGTCATAAGCACGTTAGCTATTAAGCTGTCGGATCATGACCGGGTAGTTCCGGCGATGAACAGCCCCTTGAAAGAGGGAATGACAGTGGCGGTCGTCAGGGTACATAAAGAAGTCACAGAGACCAAGTACCCGATCGCTTACAAGGTTGTGAAGCAGGACAATGACAAGCTGGAAACCGGCAAACAAAAAATCGTGACCGCAGGGAAGAATGGCCTTGTCGTATTCAAGACCGAGCGGGTGTACGAGGATGGCAAGCTGGTTAGTCAGGAAATGATCGAGAAAACCGTCGCTCAGCCTGCCGTACAGCAAGTCGTTGCAATTGGAACAATGAAGAAAGCGGAAGTGGCTACGTTAACGTATAACGGTCCGCCATCCGCATCAGAAGCGCAAGTCGTGAAGTTAAACGGACAAAGCGTAAAAGTTAAACGCATGCTTCACAATGTAACGCTGACCGCTTACTCGGCCGGATTTGCTTCAACGGGTAAGTCCGAAGGAGATTACGGTTATGGAGTTACAGCGTCGGGCACAGTCGTTCAAGAAGGCCGCACGATTGCGGTGGATCCGAAAGTGATCCCCATTGGCTGGTGGGTCTACATCGACGGCATTGGATTCAGAAGAGCCGAAGATACAGGCAGCGCCGTCAAAGGCAAGAAGATCGATGTTTATTACGATAGCGAATCGCGTGCGAACAAGTTCGGGTTAAAACGCGGCTATAAGGTATACGTAATCGGACCGAAAAAGCCATCATTGGATTAATCCGAGAAGCTGCATGCGTTTGAATAGCAAGATTAGTCGGGGAGAGGCTGAAAAGCCGCTTCCCGGCTTTTGTTTTAAATACGGCCATAGGGGATTGCGTTCGATGTACTTGCCGTCTTCCTGAATCTCGTATAGGCTTGTAGGAATGGCTGTGTAAAGGCGGAATGAAATGTTATGATTCGAGAAATGATTGTCGTTGAGGGGAAGGACGATACAACGGCTGTCCATAGGGCTGTCGGAGCCGATACGATCGAGACGGGCGGGTCCGCGATCGGAGAGGACGTGCTTAGGCGCATCGAGTTGGCTTATGAACGTCGCGGAGTCATCGTTCTGACAGATCCGGATGCCCCTGGGGAGCGCATCCGTAAGATCGTTACGGAACGCGTGCCGGGCTGCAAACATGCTTTCCTTACGAAGAGCGAGGCAAGAAGCCGCAAAGGAATCGGAGTCGAGCATGCGTCCGATGAGGCGATACGCAGAGCATTGGAAGCTGTGCGAAGCCCTGAGGGCGATTCCGGAGAGCTTGGAGAGATAGATTGGAGCGATCTGCTCGATGCAGGGCTTATCGTGCAGGCGTCAGCTGCAAGCCGCAGAGAACGCATGGGAGAGCTTCTAGGAATCGGGTACGCGAACGGCAAACAATTTTACAAAAGGTGTCTCATGTTCCGGATTACGCGAGTTGAGTTTCTAGCCGCGTTGGAACAGCTGGAGCGGGAAGGGTTATAGACGAACATGAAGAAAACGACAGATAAGAACGGCGGAGCCAAAAGCGGAGGTACTAACCGCGGTACTAAGAACGGCGGGGAAAAGAAGTACGGTCCCCATACGAAGCCTTACCAATACTTTAAGTCGTCCAAGCCGGAGGGCGCAGCGGCAAAAACGAGCGGTTCGTCGGGTACGAGTTCCAACGACATGCTGAAGGAGATTGCCACCTCCAGCCGCACGCGCGATATTATTCGCAAGCATGGCTTTACCTTCAAGAAGAGCTTGGGGCAGAACTTCCTAATCAACTCGGATGTATTGGATCAGATTATTGCCGCCGCAGGCCTGGATGAGACGCGTGGAGCGTTGGAAGTCGGTCCTGGGATCGGATCGCTCACGGAACGGCTGGCGAAGGCGGCGGGTAAAGTAGCGTCGGTCGAAATCGACAGGCGCCTTATTCCGATACTAGAAGATGTACTATCTCCGTACGGGAACGTTAACGTTGTCCATAGCGATATTCTAAAGACCGATCTTCAGCAGTTATGGAAAGAGCAGTTCGCGGGACTCGCGGGCGTAAGCGTAGTGGCCAATCTTCCTTACTACGTCACGACTCCGATCATCATGAAGCTGCTGGAAGAAAGACTGCCGCTGGAGAATATCGTTGTTATGGTGCAGAAGGAAGTCGCCCAGAGAATGGCGGCTAAGCCCGGCGGGAAGGATTTCGGAAGCTTAAGCATTGCCGTGCAATACTACTGCGAGCCTGAGCTCGTGTGTATCGTGCCTGGTAAAGCGTTCATTCCTGCGCCTAACGTGGAATCCGCGGTCATTAAGCTGAAACGTCGTGCGGAGCCCGCCGTGATCGTGTCCGACGAAGCGAAGTTCTTCCATGTCGTTCAGACTTCATTCGCGCAGCGTCGCAAGACGCTAGCAAATAACCTCGCGGCGTTGTCCGGCAAAGACCGTAAAGGCGAGCTGACGGAATTGTTATTAGCGTGCGATATTAATCCGGAGCGCCGCGCGGAGACATTATCTCTCCAAGAATTCGCGCGAGTATGCGAAGCGTTAATCCGAAGCGGGATGCTCGTTTAAAGTTCGGGGACGCGCACCCGAAGTTCATTCGCACCATAGGATAGACGAAGAGGTGATTTGCCCATGAAGCAGGGGGATCTAGTCGTTCGCAAATCCTATGGTGGAGACGTATTGTTCCGGGTCGCTGCATTCGCCGCGCATCAAGCCGTACTCAGGGGAATGGATTATCGCTTGCTTGCCGACGCGCCGATTGAAGATCTCCAAACGGTGCGAAATCCGGACGAGCTAGGTGGGACGCGCCAAGCGCGCGTGCAGGCGAACGAATCATTGCGCCGCATGAACGAGGAACGTAATCGGCAAGCCGCGCGGGTAGGGTTCTCTACGGCTCTAGATGACCGCAGGCAGCCCTTCTTCGAGGTGCCAGGCAAAGTTCTCCACTTAGACGGAGATGCCAACTATTTGAGGAAGAGCATGCAGGTATATAACCAATTAAAGGTGCCTGCAGAAGGAATACATTGCCACGAGTCGCAGATGCCTCAGGTTCTATTACGAACGCTTCCTCAACTGCATCCGGATATTGTCGTGATTACCGGACATGACGGCGTTCTCAAGCAACGAGAGGATCTGCAGCAGCTCAGCAGCTACAAAAATTCATTGAATTTCGTGCAAGCGGTAAATGTGGCTAGAGACTACGAGCGTAATCGCGATTCGCTGGTGGTCATCGCGGGAGCCTGTCAATCCCACTTCGAAGCATTGCTTCAGGCGGGAGCGAATTTCGCAAGCTCTCCAGGCCGAATTATGATCCATGCGCTCGACCCTGTGTACGTGGCCGTTCGCGCTGCTTTCACCCCTTTCAGGGATACGATCAACATTGCCGACGTCATAGCTCATACGATTAGCGGAAGGCAGGGCGTTGGGGGAATCGAAACGATGGGGCGTTATCGGATAGGAGTCCCGAATTTAAAAGCGGTGAATCCGGAACAAAATGTGAACATTGTGTGACGAAAATGAAGATAACTTTAGAAAAACCCTAGATCCATAAGGAAAATGACCGTTGACATGAAATCAGCATCGTTGATATAATATTCTACTCATTTGACACCTCCCCTGATTTTAGATATAATTTACAGGGAAAGAGGTGGTAGTGGATCATGGCTAAAAACGCTCTTCTAGAGATCAAACGAAGCCTGGAACCGCATGTCGGCTCCAAAATCATGCTCCGCGCCAACGGTGGACGACGCAAAACCATCGAACGCACGGGGGTATTGGAAGAAATCTACCCATCGGTTTTCATTGTTAAACTGGATCAGGAACAGCACGCGTTTAAGCGGGTTTCGTACAGTTACGCTGATATTTTGACTGAATCCGTGGAAGTTATGCTGTGCAATGACGATGGCCAGGTACGCATCAATTATTTATCGCACTGACACGGTTTAATAGTACGGGCAGCATCGCGCTTGAGATCAAGCGCTGTGCTGCCCGTTTTGCATGTATTGGCTTGCGCAGAGGCATTCTAAAGAAGGACTCAACTTAGTTAGGATTGTTAACTCATGCGTAGGAGGCGAAGGGATGAGTCGCAGAAGAGGGGTTATGTCCGAGCAATTCAAGGCGGAGCTGGCTAAGGATTTAGGATTCTACGGAACGGTGCAGCAGGAAGGCTGGGGCGGCATACGAACGAAGGATGCCGGAAACATGGTGAAGCGGGCTATTCAGATCGCGGAGCAGGCAGCGTCGAAGTCTCCGCAATCCTAACGACGGATGGAATCACGAAAGGAGGCGAAATCCCTATTGGCGGGAATTCGACCTTCTTTTTCGCATTTAGAGGCGCTGTTTGTTATAATATGTAAAGGTTTTTTGAGGACTTGCGTATTGTAAATTACTGTCTGAGATCAACTTAGCCCTTAACATGGGAAGTGGTGATGAACTTGTCGAAAATTTATGAGAAAGCGCCCGCCAAAATCAATTTGCTGCTAGATGTTCTGCGCAAGCGGGAGGATGGCTTTCATGAAGTAGAAATGATCATGACGATGGTCGACTTGGCCGATCGCCTGGAGATGGAAGAGCTTCCTCGCGATCAGATCGTGCTGTCCAGCCAAGTAGGCTTTATTCCTCTAGATGAGAAGAATCTGGCCTTCCAAGCGGCTAGATTAATTAAAGAACGCTATGGAGTCACGAGAGGCGTCTATATTCATTTGGATAAACAAATACCGGTCGCCGCCGGTCTTGCGGGCGGAAGCAGCGATGCCGCGGCAACGTTAAGAGGGCTTAATCGGCTATGGAATCTAGAGTTATCGACGGATGAGCTGGAAACGCTAGGCGCAGAGCTGGGTTCGGATGTACCTTTCTGCATACGCGGAGGAACCGCTCTTGCCCGAGGTCGCGGAGAGAAGCTGCAGACGATCTCGCCGCCGCCGCAATGCTGGGTCATACTGGCCAAGCCTCCGATTAACGTATCGACGGCAGACGTATACGGGAAGTTCAGAGTCAACGACCTGAAGGAGCATCCGTCTATCCCGAACATGCTGGATGCGCTGTCCCGGCAATCTTTCCAAGAGATGTGCTCTTCCCTAGGCAACGTGCTGGAGAGCGTAACGCTTAATCGTTATCCCGAGGTCAGGCAAATTAAAGATTGCATGATTAAAGCAGGGGCAGACGGGGTGCTCATGTCGGGTAGCGGACCTACCGTGTTCGGACTTGTATCCAAGGAAATCAAAGTTGCACGGGTATATAACGCCTTAAGAGGGTTCTGTAAAGAAGTATATGTGGTAAGAATGCTAACATAATTTCTCTATTAGGGACCACGAAGCCAATCTTCTTGAACAAAACCGTATAAAAATGTTATGATACTCCTAAAATATTCGGATTTTGGACGGGAGAGGGGAACTTGAAAAAGTTGAAACGAAGCGCTAGGCTCGTGGAAATGACGCAATACTTATTGGCCCGCCCTCATACGTTAATTTCTCTGACAGCATTTGCTGAGCGTTATCAGTCGGCCAAATCATCGATTAGCGAGGATTTGGCGATTATCAAAGAAGTATTCGAGGACGAAGGAATCGGGGAATTGAATACGTTGGCCGGTGCTGCCGGCGGCGTGAGGTTCGTACCTAAGTGCCGTAAGGATCAAGCTTTGGAGAAGATGGGTTCCATCTGCCGCGAGCTAGAGCAACCGGAACGGTTGCTTCCGGGCGGTTATTTATATATGACGGATTTGCTTGGGCAGCCTGCGATGATGCAGGAGGTTGGCCGGATGTTCGCCACGGCATTCGCGGATCGGAATATCGACGTGATTATGACAGTGGAGACCAAGGGGATTCCTCTTGCGCATGCGACAGCGCAATATTTGAATTTGCCGGTCGTAATCGTTCGCCGCGACCATAAGGTTACGGAAGGTTCTGCCGTGAGCATCAATTACGTGTCCGGCTCCACTAAGCGTATACAGACGATGTCTTTAGCTCGTCGTGCGCTTAAAGAAGAATCGCGAGTGCTAATCATTGACGACTTCATGAAAGCCGGCGGAACGATTCAAGGGATGGTCGACTTACTGTACGAGTTTCGAGCCGTCGTCGCCGGGGTTGGCGTATTCGTGGAATCGGGCGAAATCGATAGCGAGGAAAGATTGCTTCATGACTATGTTTCGCTTGCCCGCTTAACGGAAGTCGATCTGAAAACTCGCCAAATTAACGTGCAGCCGGGGAACTTTTTTCTGAAATAAGGTTACATACCATTGGAGGAATAGATTATGGCGCTCAAAATCGTCTCTACACCGGAAGCTCCTGCGGCAATCGGACCTTACGCGCAAGCCGTTCGCGCTGGTAACCTACTGTACACTTCCGGACAGATTCCGCTCACTGCAGCTGGCGAGCTTGTGGTCGGCACGATTCAGGAACAAACGCATCAAGTTTTAACTAATTTGAAAGCGGTATTAGCAGCCGAGGGTGCCAAGTTCCAAGACGTCATCAAAACGACCGTGTTCTTGAAAGATATGAATCAATTTACGGAGTTCAATTCCGTCTACGCAGCCTACTTCGGAGAGCATACTCCTGCACGTTCAACCGTAGAAGTGGCAAGGCTTCCGAAGGATGTTCTTGTCGAAATAGAATTGATTGCGACGATATCTGTCGAAACTGTCAGGAATTAAAAAATTATTTCAAATTTAGCAATTGTTTTTCCATATTTAAGAAGGAATTTGCCCTGATTTGTGGAATATTACACCAAGTCTTTCTGATGGACAAAGGTGGTGAACACAGGTGCAAATTACAGACGTGAGACTCCGCCGCGTCAATTCGGAGGGGCGCATGAAAGCCATTGCTTCAATCACGATCGATAACGAATTCGTCGTACATGACATACGCGTTATCGACGGAAACAATGGAATGTTCGTCGCTATGCCGAGTAAACGGACTCCGGATGGAGAATTTCGGGATATCGCTCATCCGATTTCTTCTGGTACACGCGAGAAGATTCAAGCTGCAGTATTGGCTGAATATGAGCGAGCCGCGCAAGAAGAAGAAGTTATGGTCGAAGGGGCATAATAGTGAAAATCGAAAAGAGGGCCCAAGAGGCTCTCTTTTCATTTGCGCAAGAATAGGCTATGATTTTGGTGATGTTTAAATGAAAGCGAATTGCAAGGGAAGGGGCGTATTTACCCGATGAAAAAGATGGCGATCGTGCTTGCCGCGGGACAGGGCAAGCGCATGAAATCGAAACTATATAAGGTGTTGCATTCCGTATGCGGCAAGCCTATGGTAGGGCATGTATTGGATGCAGTTCGCGGGGCATCCTGCGAGCGTTCCGTCGTGATCGTAGGTCACGGAGCCGAGACCGTTAAGAACACGTTGGGAGACAACGTAGAATATGCACTGCAGTCCGAGCAGTTGGGTACAGGGCATGCGGTTCTGCAAGCGGCTCCGCTCTTGGCTAATGAAGAAGGCGTAACTATCGTAATCTGCGGGGACACTCCTCTCGTACGCAAAGAAACAATAGAAGCGATGATTGACCTGCATACGAAGCAAGGCGCGGCGGCTACGATCCTCACGGCTGATCTAAGCGACCCAGCTGGATACGGCCGCATTGTGCGGGGCGCGGATAACGGCGTTCTTCGCATCGTGGAACACAAGGATTGCTCGCCTGAAGAAGCCGGCATCAAGGAAATCAATACCGGAACTTATTGTTTCGATAATCGTAAGCTATTCCAAGCGTTGGCACAGGTAACGAACGATAACGCTCAGGGAGAATATTACTTGCCGGACGTGATCGGGATATTGCAGCGCGAAGGGGATGCCATCGTGGCTTGCCTGGTCGACGATCCTGCGGAAGCGATCGGCGTGAATGACCGTATCGCGCTTGGAGAAGCAGAGCGACTTATGAGACTGCGGATTAATAAAGGCCATCAGGTGAATGGTGTGACTTTCATCGATGCCGAGCATACGTATATCGAAACGAATGTACAAATCGGTCCGGATACGATCCTCTACCCAGGCACTGTCCTGCGGGGCCGTACGACGATCGGATCCGATTGCATCATCGGCCCATCGACCGAATTAACGGATACGGTACTAGGGGATAACGTGACGATCCGCCAAACCGTCGCCGAAGGAGCGGAAGTCGGGGACGAAAGCACAATTGGACCGTTCGCATACTTACGTCCTGGAACGAAACTGGGACGGCACGTGAAAATCGGGGATTTCGTAGAGATTAAGAATACGGTTATCGGAGAACATAGCAAAGTACCTCATCTGAGCTATGTAGGTGATGCTATCGTCGGATCTAACGTAAATATTGGCTGCGGAGCGATTACGGCTAATTACGACGGGTATAATAAATCGAAGACCGAAATCGGCGACAACGTATTCGTCGGCAGCAATTCCAATCTCATTGCTCCGCTCAAAGTCGGCAACGGAGCTTATATCGTAGCTGGATCCACCATAACGCACAACGTTGCGGACAATGACATGGCTATCGCTCGCGAGCGGCAAGTGAACAAGCCGGGTTATGCGGATAAACTACGCGCGCGTGCCCGGGCTAAGAAGAATAGAGAAACCGAGTAAACAAAGGCGGTTATGCGATGGCTTATTCGGATCCAACATTAAAGCTATTTTCCTGCAGCTCGAACCCCGAGTTGGCGAAAGCGATTGCTAGCCATATCGGGCTTGAGCTAGGGAATGCTGAAATGAGCCGGTTTAGCGATGGAGAAATTCATATTCGGCTTGATGACAGCGTCAGAGGCAGCGACGTGTATGTTATCCAGTCTACGTCTGCGCCGGTGAATGATCATCTTATCGAGCTTCTCGTCATGGTGGACGCCTTGAAAAGGGCATCCGCTAAGACGATTAACGTCGTTGTTCCTTATTACGGGTACGCCCGCCAAGATCGCAAGGCTCGTTCTCGGGATCCTATTACGGCGAAGTTGGTCGCCAATCTTATTGAGACGGCGGGAGCACATCGTGTAATCGCTATGGATTTGCATGCGATGCAAATTCAGGGCTTTTTCGATATTCCCGTTGACCACTTGCTAGGCGTTCCGATCTTGGGGGATTATTTTCACAGCAAAAAGCTAAATTCTCCCGTAGTCGTCTCGCCGGATCATGGCGGTGTGGTTCGTGCACGCAGATTAGCGGATACGTTACAAGCGCCCCTGGCGATTATCGATAAGCGCAGACCCGAGCCTAATGTCGTGGAAGTGATGAACATTATCGGTGACGTCTCCGGCAGAACGGCTATTCTGATCGATGATATCATCGATACAGCGGGTACGATTGCGCTTGCGGCCAATGCGCTTAAGAAAGCCGGAGCGGGCGACATATATGCTTGTTGTACGCATCCCGTTCTCTCAGGCCCCGCTATTGAGCGGCTCGATGCTTCTCCGATTGTCGAGATTGTCGTCACGGATACGATTCCATTACGGCAGCCGTGTCACACGGATAAGGTGAAGGTGCTTTCCGTAGCGCCATTAATTGCGGAAGCGATTGTCCGAATTCACGAGAAGCAATCGATAAGCAAACTGTTCGAGCCTCATGTTTAAATGTTTAATGACCTCCTCTAAAGGGTAAAACAAGGTTATACGTACTTGAGGAGGTATTCATTAATGAGCGCAACGTTACAGGTACAAGCACGCGAAGCTTCAACAAAGGGTGAACTAAGGCAAATACGTAACTCCGGTAAAATCCCGGGAGTTGTTTATGGGAAGGGCTTAATGAGCCCTTCGAAAATATCAATGGATGCCAAGGATCTGAATACGCTGCTTAGAACCCATTCTCATGCCGTAATCGAGATGGAAATTCCCGATCAAGGAAAACAGCCGGTTATGTTATCGGAAGTGCAGCGAGATCCGTTATCTCGCCAAATCCTGCATATCGACTTTCATCGAATCGACTTGAACGCGAAAATCTCGACTGCGGCTCGTCTTGATGTGACCGGAGTTTCTCCCGGGGAAAAAGAAGGCGGAATGCTCCAGCTTACCCTTCACGAAATCGAAATCGAGTGTTATCCGAAGGATATTCCCGATTTCATTGCCGTCGATGTCGGCCGATTGGAGATAGGGGAGCATTTGACGATAGGGGAACTGACGCTGCCGAACGGAGTAGAGGCGACTCAAGATCCGGATACGGTCATCTTGGCCGTATTGGCTCCGCAGAAAGAGCGTACCGAAGAGGAATTGGATGCTCTCGATGATAAGGCCGAAGAAGACCGCAAGCATTCGGAAGCGGCATTGGCCATCGATAAAAATTGATCCGAACATAGAAGGGGCCGCGCTTAAGCAGCGCGGCCCCTTTCCTGCAATAATAAGCTTGCGGTTAATATCCCGGACGAGACACGAAGGTGAATTGCTTGCGATTGTAGAAAATATTGTTGACCTGAACGAATTCTTTGCCATAATATTCGATGAACCCAATATCGCTGTGTCGCTGCCCGCAGTAAATTTGTACTGGAACTTCCGAAGACATATGATCTAGGAAATGTCGATCGTCGTAGAGCATTTGACCGTTCATGTACACCTTCAATTCCCCCCTCTTCTTTGTGAACTCTGTATCCTTTAGGACACACGAGGGGTAAAAATCGTTGCATCTCTAAAAAAATATTTGATTCGTTACAATTTGGAGGATGAATGTTGTTATGCGTTGGATAGTCGGATTAGGGAATCCAGGCTCCAATTATGCCCATACTAGACATAATGCCGGATTCATGGTGATTGACGAATTGGCGCGCCGTTTGAATATCGAGGTCGGTACTCAGAAGTGCAAAGCTCTCGTTGGAGAAGCGCGCGTCGGAGATACGAAAGTGGCGTTATTGAAGCCCATGACCTATATGAACTTATCGGGCGAATCGTTACGGGCATTCATGGACTATTATAAAGTAAAGCTTGAAGATCTGATCGTCGTATACGATGACCTCGATACCGAGGTTGGCCGTATTCGATTGCGGTATCAAGGGAGTCCCGGAGGGCATAACGGGATCAAATCGATCATCCAGCACACCGGTACTCAGAACTTTAACCGTGTCCGTGTAGGCATCTCGCGACCGAAGCCGGGGATGGTTATTTCGGATTACGTATTATCGAATTTCGCCAAATCGGAACAAGATGATTTGCGTAAGTCTGTCGAGGATGCGTGCGATGCGATCGAGTTTTCATTGAGCCACTCCTTCGAGCAGACGATGGCCAAGTATAACGCCAAAGGCTGATACGCTTAAAAAAGGGACTTTGCGGGAATACTGGAGAGAGAAGCGGGAAGCCGCATAACCTTACTTCAGGAGGCATACATATGGCTGTAAACTATATTTGCCGACATTGCAGCATGTCCCTTGGGCGGTTCGAGAACGCAGATGTCCCGGAATATCGGCTGGGCCTGCATTTCTTGACCCTCGAAGAGCGAAAGCGTATAATAGCGTATAATTCCAACGGGGACGTGACCGTACGGGTAATATGCGATTATTGCAGCCAAACTTTGGACGCCCACCCCGAATTGGCTTTGTTGAACAATCCATTGCAATGAACGCTTTAGTATCACGTTCCGACATCCTCAAGGAGTCCTTGGCATGTGCCGGGGCTTTTTTCATGATTCTGCAGAGCGAATTTACGTAAGTGTGTATCGGAGAGGGGAAATGCCATGAAGCCGCTAATCCAATCGCTGGTGACCGATCCGGATTTAATTAGCGTCATACAAGGGCTGAAGGGCGGAATGCGGGAGCAGCTTGTCGCTGGCTTGTCCGGTTCCGCGCGCCAAGCGGCTATCGCGGGTATGTATCGGGAATTACAACGGCCTATTCTCGTCATTACCCATAATATGTTCTCGGCACAGAAAATGGCGGACGATCTGCAGGAGTGTCTCTCGGCAGATGACGTATTGCTGTATCCTGCTAACGAGCTGATTGCGGCTGAGACGGCGATCTCAAGCCCGGAAACATCAGCGCGACGCCTAGATGCCATACTTAAGCTTGCGGAAGGCTTCCGCGGCATTATTGTCGTGCCGTTCGCGGGTATTCGGAGATTCCAGCCCGACCTGAGGACGATGGCGGAAGCCCATATGGACCTCGCGGTCGGCAACACGCTCCCGATGGAGCAATTTCTGCGCAGAATGATCGAACTCGGTTACGAACGGGTCGATCGGGTTGAGCAAAAGGGCCATCTAAGCGTTCGCGGAGGAATCGTAGACTTCTTCCCGCTTGCATCTGGGGTTGCTTACCGGGTGGAGTGGTTCGACGATGAGATCGATTCCATCCGTACGTTCGATCCTGCAGACCAACGGTCGATCGACAAGCTGGAGACGTATACGGTACAGCCTAGCCGCGAGTGGATCGCGGGAGAAAGGCGGTTCCAGAATGCAGCTCAGCATGCCCATGATCTGCTGGAGAAGCAATTGGAGAAAATGTCCGACCGGCAAGCGAAAGAAAGGCTGAGCTCGGAAATTACCCGGGAAATCGAGCTCCTGCGGCAAAATGTGTATTTCTCCGAAATTTACAAATATATTTCTTTGTTGTATCCGGAGAGACAGACGTTATTAGACTATATTCCTAAAGATGCAGTGCTCCTGATGGATGAACCGAACAGGCTGGGCGAGACCGCTCGTCAACTGGAACGCGACGAGTCGGAGTGGACGACCCATCTGCTGCAGCAAGGGAAGTCGTTGCCCGGTTTCGTGCTGGCCGTTTCTGCGGAGCAAGCGCTCTATCCGAAAGGTTTCCAAACGGTTTACATGAGTTTGTTCGTAAGGCAAATTCCGCATACGCAGCCTCAGAATATAATCAACTTCGTCTGTCGTTCGATGCAAAATTTCCATGGGCAGATGAATGTGCTCAAGGCGGAGATGGAGCGTTGGCGCAAGAGCGGGATCCGCATCTTGATGTTAGCGGGCAATGCTGAGCGCGCGGATAGAATGAGACGGGTGCTCGAAGACTATCAGATCGATACACCGGAAATTCTGCAAGGGAATTTGCAGAGTGGCTTTGAGCTGCCTTCTATTAAGCTTGTCGTCATTACGGAAGGCGAGATGTTCACCCAGAAGCAACGCAAGGCTAGGCGCGTCGACCGCCATCTGGATAACGCCGAGCGGATTAAGAGCTACACCGAGCTTAAAGTCGGGGATTACGTCGTACATCAGAATCATGGCGTCGGCAAATATCTCGGCATCGGAACGCTTGAAGTCGGAGGTATCCATAAGGATTATCTTCATATCGTATATGCGGGAGGAGACCGACTTTCCGTACCCGTCGAACAATTCGATCTCATTCAGAAGTATATTGGCAACGAGGATAAGGAGCCTAAGGTCAGCAAGCTAGGCGGGGCGGATTGGAACCGAGTGAAATCTAAGGTTCGCAGTTCGGTTCAGGATATCGCGGACGATCTAATCAAGTTATATGCGGAACGGCAGGCCACGACGGGTTTCGGCTTCGGGGAGGATACGCCGTATCAACAAGAGTTCGAAGAGATGTTCCCCTACGATGAGACCGTTGACCAGCTTCGCGCCATACAGGAAATCAAGGAAGATATGCAGACTCCTCGGCCAATGGATCGGTTGCTTTGCGGAGACGTTGGATATGGGAAGACGGAAGTCGCTATCCGTGCCGCGTTCAAAGCGGCTATTGAAGGCAAGCAGGTTGCCGTATTAGTTCCGACGACGATTCTAGCGCAGCAGCACTACGAGACGTTCCGGGAGAGATTCTCCGGTTATCCTTTCAATATCAAAGTGCTGAGCCGGTTCCGTTCCCGCAAGGAGCAGACGGATACGATGAAAGGATTGAAGGCGGGTACGGTTGATGTCGTAATCGGCACGCATCGCCTCCTCTCCCAGGATATCGTATTCAAGGAGTTGGGGCTGCTTATCGTGGATGAGGAGCAACGTTTCGGGGTTACCCATAAGGAAAAGCTCAAGAAGATCAAGACGAACGTAGACGTGCTGACCCTTACGGCTACGCCTATCCCGCGTACTCTTCATATGTCCATGCTTGGCGTTAGGGACTTGTCGGTCATTGAGACTCCGCCTGAGAACCGTTTCCCGGTTCAAACGTACGTGGTGGAATATAGCCCGACGCTTGTCCGCGAAGCCGTGGAGCGGGAGCTGGCCAGAGATGGACAGGTCTATTATTTGTTCAATCGCGTGCAAGGCATATACCAGATTGCGGAGCAGATTAGCGGGCTCGTTCCGGCTGCCCGCGTTGCCGTCGCGCATGGCCAAATGTCGGAGCAGGAGCTGGAAAGAACGATCTTGGACTTCCTGGACGGCGAATACGACGTGCTCGTCAGCACGAGTATCATCGAGACCGGGGTCGACATTCCGAACGTCAACACGCTGCTCGTCCATGACGCGGATCGCATGGGATTATCCCAGCTATATCAACTTAGGGGGCGCGTCGGGCGTTCGAACCGGATAGCCTATGCCTATTTTACCTATCAACGAGACAAGGTGTTAACGGAAGTTGCGGAGAAACGTCTGCAATCGATCAAGGAATTTACCGAACTCGGTTCCGGCTTTAAGATTGCGATGCGCGACTTGTCTATTCGCGGAGCGGGTAATTTGCTCGGCGCCGAGCAGCATGGCTTCATTGCTTCGGTCGGTTTTGATCTGTATTCCCAAATGCTTGCCGAAGAGATCCAAAGCCGCAAGCTGGAGATGGGGGGAGTCGTCCTGCCTCCGCAGCCGGTGAATACTCAACTCGATCTGGGCGTGGATGCGTATTTGCCTCCGGAATATATATACGATAGCATTCAGAAGATCGAAATCTACAAGAAAGTCGCTACGGCAACTTCGCTCGAGGATGTCGAAGACTTGTTCGAAGAGCTGATCGACCGTTTCGGAGAACCGCCGAAAGCGGTTCTTAACCTGATGACGGTCGCGAGACTGAAGGTATACGGCCGTAAATACGGAATCGAATCCATCGTTCGACGCGGAGATGAGCTTACGCTGAAGCTGGAAGAGCGCCGTCGGGCGGACATCGAAGTGAGTAAGCTTAAGGCGATGGAAACCAAGTTCCAAGGGCGTATGGTTACGGCATTCACCGATCAGCAGCTACTTATCCGCTTTAAGGTACGAGGAATGGATGAGAACGCTTTATTGGCGCTCGTGGAGGACTTTCTGGTACAATATAAAGAAGCGATAAAATCAAAGGGGGAACTACAAGATGTTGCACCATAAAAGCATGCCGTACCGCCGGCTCGCTACGCTGACGCTGGCATTGGTCATGCTCGTCGCATTGATTTCCGCATGCGGCAAGAAAGAAGGAGCGGCGGGGGGAACTGTAATCGCCACTTATAAAGGCGGAGAGGTTACGGAAAAAGAGTTCAACAAATACGCGACTTTTCAGTCCATTATGAACCCTCAAGCTTCGATGTACATGTCGATCCCGCAAATTAAAGAGCAATTTATCAAGCAGTACATCGTGAGCAAGGTTCTGATCAAGGACATCTCCAAAGAGGAAGACAAGAAAGCTCAAACGGCTGCAGATTCTTTCAAAAAACAGCTGGAAGAGATCATGAAAACTGAGCCGGATTTGAAGAAACTCATGGCTGACGGAGATCTTTCCGTAAAAGAAGCGGTCGCGCATTACAAAGATTTGGCGGCTTTCCAGTCCTATTACGCGGCTAAAGGCGAAGAGCTGAAGCCGACGGTTAAGGAAGAAGAAATTAAAGCGGAGTTTGAGAAGAATCCATCCGACTTCAACGTCATCTCCGTTCGCCATATTCTGATTAAAACGACCGATCCTCAGACCGGAGATGCCGTAAGAACGGATGAGGAAGCTTTGAAAATCGCCAAAGACGTTAAAGCGAAGCTTGATGCAGGCGGCGATTGGAAGGAACTGGCCAAGCAATATTCCGAAGATGACGGATCTAAGGAAAATGGCGGGTTGTACGAGAATCAGAAATCCGGCGGTTGGGTAGCGGCTTTCAAAGAAGCGGCTAACACGCAAGCGGTCGGTGTGATCGGCGAGCCGGTTCAGTCGGAATACGGCTACCACGTCATGAAAGTCGAGAGCCGCGTAGCGGCTGCGTACGATAAGCTCACCGAAGCGGACAAAGACGGGATCAAAACATCCGTCGCGTCCGTCAAATTGAACGAATTTTTGACAGCGGAGCAGGACAAGCTGGAGATCAAGGTAACGCTGCCGGCAGAACCATCGCCTAGCGCATCCGGTTCTCCTAGCGCATCCCCATCGGCATCGCCTTCCGCTTCCCCGAGCGCGTCGCCATCGGCTTCCGCTAAGTAATTTCATCAATAACCGTAGACGTGATCTGGAATTCCTATCGATTAATCGAGGGGTTCCGGGCACGTCTTTTTTGTATGGCGAATGCAAATAAACCTTGACATTAGGTCAATCTTGAACTAAATTAAATAAAAACCAATATGTTTACTTGGAATTAAAACAGTTGACCAGTTCACTGGAAACTAAGCCCGTTACGCTTTAGTCAAAGCGCGCGGAAGCTTGGTTTTTTTTGTTGGAATGGGAGTGGAGTCATGATCGTCATACGCGATTTAAGCAAAGCTTACAAAACCGCGAACAACACGTTAACGGCTTTGAACAAACTTAATCTTACGATTAAACGGGGAGATATTTTCGGGATTATCGGTTTCAGCGGAGCGGGGAAGTCGACGCTGGTTCGATGCATGAACCGGTTGGAGGAGCCGGATGCGGGGAGCATTCTTATCGGGGATACGGTTATCACGGATCTGAACGATAAAGAGCTTCGACTTGCCAGGCGCAAAATCGGAATGATCTTTCAGCAGTTTAATCTGCTTGACGGTAAGACGGTGTTTCACAACGTCGCTTTTCCTTTGAAGGTTGCGGGCTATGGCAAAGCGGCTATCAAGCGGCGAGTTAGGGAAGTGTTGGAGATGGTTCAGCTAAGCGATAAGGAAGATGCGTATCCTTCGCAACTAAGCGGAGGTCAGAAGCAGCGCGTAGGTATCGCGAGAGCCCTTGCCAATGAGCCGGATGTTCTGTTGTGCGACGAAGCTACTTCAGCCCTAGATCCTCAGACGACCTATTCCATTCTGGAATTGCTTCAAGAGATCAATAAGAAACTCGGTCTAACGGTGGTGTTGATTACCCACGAGCTCGATGTGCTTCAACATATTTGCAATCACGTAGCTGTTATCGAGAAGGGAACAATCGTCGAGACCGGTACGGTCGACAAGTTCTTCCTCGCCCCGGAAAGCGACACGGCGAGAAGATTCGTCAACATCGTGGAGCATTATCGGCAGAAACGTTACGTGGTGGAAGGAGCGGGGTCCGGCATATGAGGGATGATCTGCTTGAACTGCTATGGGAAGGGTTGCGACAGACGCTCTACATGCTTGTATGGTCATCTGTTTTTGCCATCATTCTAGGTTTGATTCTCGGAATTACGCTCGTCGTTACGGAGAAGGGTAACGTGCTGGAAGCACGGTTTATCCATAAAATCGTTAGCTTCATTATCAATGGAGTTCGTTCCCTTCCTTTTATCATTTTAATCGTGCTGCTTCTGCCTGTGGCCAGATGGGTCGTCGGTACTTCTTTAGGCCCTACTGCCGCGATCGTATCTCTTTCTATTGGAGCGGCTCCATTCTTAGGCCGTATAGTGGAAAGCGCCTTGAAGGAAGTGGTGATAGGGAAAATCGAAGCCGCTAAGTCGTTCGGAGCCTCTCCATTCGACATTATCTTTCGCGTGCTTATCCCGGAAGCCCTTCCTGCGCTTGTGCGCAGCTTGACGATCGCGGTCATTGCGATTACCGAGCTTACGGCAGTTGCCGGTGCGATCGGAGCCGGCGGACTCGGTAGTCTAGCTATACGGTTCGGATACCAGAGATTTCGCGAGGATATTATGATCGCTACCGTGGTCGTGATCATTTTACTCGTCCAGACCCTTCAGTGGACCGGGGATTGGATAGCCCGCTCGATCAATAAAAGGCGGTATAAGCAGGAGTAGCGCGCATGGCTAACAAGAGGTTTCACGGTTTCACCAAATAGATAGCTAAAAATTAGCGGGAGTGAGAGAGAATGTCCAAGAAAAGTTTGTTTGTCCTAGTGTCTTTATTCGTAATCCTTAGCGCGGTAGTTACGGGGTGCGGCTCGAAAAATAACAATAACGCATCGCCATCGCCATCCGCGTCTAGCTCTCCGGATGCTTCGGTAACGCCTTCCGAATCCAGCAGTCCTTCCGCATCCGAATCTCCATCGGCTGCGCCTGAAGTCACACTCAAAGTAGGAGCTGCGGCAGTGCCGCATGCGGTTATTCTAAATTTCGTCAAGCCGGCGTTGAAGGCGCAAGGGGTGAACTTGGAGGTTATCGTATTCGACGATGAAGGTCAATTAAACCCGGCTCTGAACGAGAAGCAGATCGACGCTAACTACTTCCAGCACGTTCCTTATCTAGACTCGATCAAAGGGGAGAAGGGCTACGATTTCGCCGTGACGACGAAAGTGCACGTGGAGCCAATCGGTTTCTACTCCGATAAGCTCAAATCCAAGGACGATATCAAAGAAGGCGCGACAATCGGAATTCCGAACAATCCGTCCAATGAATATCGGGCTCTCGTGCTATTGGAGCAGCAAGGCTTCATTAAGCTGAAGGAAGGTATTACGACGTATGAAGCGACGCCGAAGGAAATCGTAGATAATCCGAAGAAGCTCAAGTTCGTCGAAGCCGATTCCGCGACATTGCCGCGAGCGTTACCCGATCTGGATGGCGCGATTATAAACACTAACTTGGTGCTCGAAGCGAAGATCGATCCGAACTCGGCTCTGTTCCGCGAAGACGCGAACTCTCCTTACGCTAACGTTATCGTTGTCCGCAAGGGTGACGAGAATAACGAAGCGATCAAGAAGCTCGATGCGGCATTAACAACGCCGGAAGTGAAGAAGTTCATCCAAGATACTTACGGAGTGGCGGTCGTTCCGGCGTTCTGATTCGTAGCGAATCTGACTTACTAATTCAATATGAAGAAACCCTCGCTTGGGAGTTTGAGAGACGCAAGTCTTGATACCCATAAGTCGAGGGTTTTATTCTATTTATTCCAAAACAGCCTTATTTAATGGAGATTTTAGGAAGGGAATAAACAAATCGTGTTAAAATATGTAATATATTATCGAAATAAGGGGTAATTTTCCCTTGGGAATCGGTAATGATTTCAATTCACAAACAGGAGGAGTAGCTTTGAAAAAGTCAAAGAGTCGATTGTTTTCAATTCTATTAGCATTTCTCGTAGCGATGATGAGTATTATGCCTTCCGTATCGGCGTCCAAGTTAAGCGATTCACAAGGCCATTGGGCGCAGAAAGCCATCGAGAGATGGAATGAATCGGGGGTCGTGAGCGGGTATGGCGGACAGTTCAGGCCGAACGACCATGTAACAAGAGCCGAATTTGCCATGATGATTAACAATATTATGAAATACATAGAAAAAGGAAGTAATCCTTTTACGGATGTGAACTCATCGAAATGGTATTCCGAATCCATCATTAAATTAGGTACGGCAGGTGTCTTGAGCGGAGAGGGCGGGAAAGCGTTGCCCGATCAGAATATTACTCGCCAAGAAGCGGCTGTTCTGATCTCGAAAGCATTCGGAATTCCGGATAGCCCTAGCAATTCGAGTGCAACTAACTTCAAAGACAATAAAGATATTGCGGCTTGGGCTAAGCAAGCAGTTGCGGCTCTAGTCTCCAAGAAAGTGATCCAAGGCTCGCCGGATGGCGCTTTTAACCCGCTTGCTCCTTTAACGAGGGCGGAAGCGGTCACGATGTTTAACAATTTCGTTCAAGAACTGATCTCTAAACCGGGCGAATATTCGAAAGACGTACAGGGGAATGTCGTTATCAATTCCGCTGGCGTTATTCTGAAGGATATGAAGATCTCGGGTGACCTCTATATCGCACAGGGTGTCGGCGAGGGCGAAGTTACGCTTAACAATGTAAAAATAGAAGGTTCCGTATATGTTCGTGGCGGCGGAGAACATTCGATTATATTCAATAGCGTCGATGTAAACGGTGCGCTTGTCGTAAATAAATATAACGGTAAAGTACGCATCCTCGCGACAGGTAACACGTCGGTTTCCGTTACAAAGCTGGAAAGCGGAGCATTGCTAGTAACCAAAGAGCTTACGGGCGGCGGATTTGAAACCGTTGAAATTCCGGCAGATCTCGTGGCAGGCCAAGAGATCGTCCTGGATGGTAATTTCAATAAAGTCGTTAATCATTCCGAAACGGCCCAAATTACCGTAAACGGCAAAATTAAAGAACTGGTTGCGGAAGTTGACACGAATATAAGCGGCAAAGTTACGATTGATAAGGTAACAACCGCGAGCGGAGTAAGCGCTACGGTAAACAATCAACCTATTCCTTCGACTAGCGGAACTAGCAGTGGCGGTGGCGGTAGTGGTGGTGGCGGACCAGGCACTGCAACAGTCTCGGTAACGGGTGTTTCAATTAACGAGACTAATGTGAGCTTGGTTGTCGGACAGACCAAACAGCTCACCTCGACGATAACGCCGAGCAGTGCCGCTAACAAGACGGTAACTTGGTCGGTAGCGGATAATAGCACCAACGTCGTAACCGTTAGTCAGAATGGATTGTTAACGGCCGTCGGGGCAGGCACGAAGGCGATTAAGGTCGTAACCCAGGACGGAAACAAATCGAATCAAATCACTGTCCAAGTCGGTAAAGCTCCATTCAAGGTCGCTCTCTCGAAGTTCGAAGGTGCAGTGATCAATCAGAGCGAGGCGTTGGACAATGCTGTCGTTACTAACAGTGGGAAGCTGTCTATTCAAGGCAGCGGCTCAGCTGCCGGACAGTATCATGCATTAATTACCGCAACTGCGGCAATGCAACAAACGGTGCAACCGGCGGGCCACTTTGCTTATGCCATTATTACATTGACGGATCTTGCCGGAAATCCAATCACAGATACAACTGGAATTAACGCGAGCGTGACAGGTGCAACGTATTCGTATCAGCCGGTCTTCGGTGCTGGGATTGCCGATGGGTACAAGGCAGGAAGCTTTATCTTAAAGCTCGATGCCGGGAATCCTGAAGCGATTCAACATTTGAACTGGACTTTCACGCATAGCAACTACGCTAACACAACCTTTGCAATCGATTATTTGCCTGCGGGAACGGCATTCATTAAGGGCATCCAGCCGATTACAGGCGAGAAAAATATCGGATCGGTATTAACGGCCGGTAATGTTCAGTACGAAGGCACTCCGGCAAATAACAATGTATCTTATAGATGGTTAAGGTCTGATTCTGCTGATGGCTCTTATTCCGTTATTGGCGGCGCTACCGGCAATACCTATACGATAACGGCGGAAGACAGTAACAAGTATATCCGCGTTGAAGTAACGGCTGATCAAGCCCTTGTGGGCGGTACTGCCGTAAGTGCTGCATTCGGCCCCATTCAGAAGGTATTAGGGGCTTCAGAGGTATTCGCGGCTATTGAAGCGGCATACTTGTCGGGTAACGCGGACCGGAATAATGTCATTTCCAATTTGAACCTTGTCACATCTTTGCCGGAGTTCCCGGGCGTTGCGATTTCCTGGACTTCTAATAATCAAGCAGTAATAACGAACGGCGGGGTTGTAACTAGAGGCGAAAAGGATGATCAGTTCGTAAGCTTGACGGTAACTCTTAGCGGAAGCATAACGGGTACGCAAACCTACGAGTTGATCGTTAGAGCCAAGGGCACTGATAACGTAGATATCGTTGGTTTTGTTGATCCTTATTTTGTCGATGGTTACCCGCAAGCTTTCGTGAAAAACGGAAAGATTTCCGTTCGGTATAAGTTAAATGCTCCGGCCGAAGTCTATATGGTAGTGAACTCGATAAACGGACTATGGGAGTCGAGCGTAAAAGCGGTGCTGGAAGGACGTGCGGGGCCGGATAACGATATTATTTATGTAGATGACTGGCCGTACTCCAAACTGGAAAGCTCCGGCGTTAATCAATTGCAAGAATTCGATACCGGCGTTAACTTGGGGGAGCGAACGACTCGCGTGGAATTCGTCATTCGGGATACTAGCAGGAGCTATACTTCCAGTGCCGTAACTACGATCTTATTCGATCAAGAGACGGTCAGCGCTTTAGATACCTTCCCTCCGAGAGCAAACGGCTATTTCGTTAATGATGATTTGAGCGCAGTCTACATTTATTATAACGAGAACATTGATTTAACCAGTGTACCTCAGGCAACGGATTTTCAGTTGAATTATGGAACGGTAAACAATGTCGTTCTATACAATTACCATGACCAATATGGATTTATTAACTCTTATGTGAAACTTCTGGTTAGCGGAATACCGCTGCAGCAAAAAAATGCCTTGCGACTATCGTACACGGGTACTGCCATTCAAGATCTATCCGATGCGCACAACAAAGCGGAGACATTCTCCGATTATTCGCTAGCCGCTGATGATGCACAGATCAAAAAAGTCACGATCAGTTCCGATAGGAACTCCATGATTGTTGATATCTTGCCTGGATTGAATCCGAGCGATAATAAACAAATCAATCTAATGGACGCTTCCAGATATATGATTACCGTCGCCGGGCAGAATTACGTTCCGTCTTCGGTAAACTATAGCTATAGCGTTGGCAATCTATCGTTCAAATTAAAGTTCGACACCCCGCTTCCTGCCGGAGCTGCATCCGTCAAAGTGAACACGTCGGGCATCGTGGATTGGAGCATGGATAGCTATCCTGGCGAGATTTCCTCGCAAGCCATTACGGAAATAGGGGCGCCAGGCACTCCGACTGCTTCCTATGCGGGCGGAATAATTACGCTTACTTTCGCGAGCGGGTTTGAGCTTGGCACCAGTTCTTCGGCCGTAGGTTTCGTTTTAAAGGTAGATGGCGTTGAATACGCTCTTAGAGGGTTTATCGCAAGAACGGGTTGGCCCAACAGAAATGTTCGACTGTTCGATCTAAACGATAAGTATTCCTCCCAGTTCAAGGCTGCGATCGATTCCGGATCGGCGATTGAAATCAAATACACGAAGCTAAATGGCTCTGAGTTCTCTCAGCCGTCCGATTCTGCTGGAGCATTGCTTCCTGACTTCGGGTATATAACGGTTACAAAATAATAGGATACCGGAGCGATCATCGCCCCGGTATTCTGAAACCCCCGCTGGGGGAGTTGAGACAAATCTCTCAAACCTCCCACAAGCGGGGGTTTTCTTGTTTAAAGGGCTTTAGCTAAGGTTAATCAATCATTAAATGTAATATAATATTACATATACTCACTCAAAAATGAGTTAAAGACGAATAAAAACATATTTTATGTAAGGTATATTGACACAAAACCTATCATAGCCATATAATGTAATTACGAACGGTTGGGCTGTGGAGAGATCCGAACGTTCGGTTTTAGAGAAACCATACTAAAGATCGGGGAGTGGAAGGATGAAGAAGGGCAGTGGGTTAAAGGGATTCGTTCTGGCATTGACGGCAAGCTTGGTATTGGCGGGTTGCGGCAGCAACAACAACGAGGCAGGAAGTTCGACGTCATCGTCCGCGCCTGCATCCTCGGCGGCAGCATCGTCGCCGGCAGCAAGCGGGGGCACGGTTAAAGTTGGGATTCTGCATTCCTTGAGCGGAACGATGTCCATCTCGGAAGTGACGGTTAAGAACTCCGAGCTAATGGCCATTAAAGAGATTAATGCCAAGGGCGGCGTGCTGGGCAAACAGATCGAAGCGGTAGTCGAGGATGGCGCATCCGACTGGCCGACATTCGCGGAGAAAGCACGCAAGCTCTTGTCCGAAGATAAAGTCGCGACGGTATTCGGAGGATGGACTTCTTCCAGCCGGAAAGCGATGTTGCCCGTATTCGAAGAGTTGAACGGACTGTTGTGGTATCCCGTTCAATATGAAGGATTGGAATCATCCCCTAACATTTTCTACACTGGCGCAACAACGAATCAACAAATCATTCCTTCCGTTGATTTCTTATTAGAGAAAGGCAAGAAGAAAGTGTTCTTGCTAGGCTCGGACTACGTGTTCCCGCGCACCGCCAACAAAATCATCAAGGCGCAATTGGCGGCCAAAGGCGGAGAGACGGTAGCGGAAGAATACACTCCTCTCGGACATACGGATTACACCACGATCATTGCGAAGATCAAAGAAGCGAAGCCTGATGTCGTGTATAACACGCTGAACGGCGATAGCAACGTGGCATTCTTCAAGCAATTGAAGGACGCGGGAATTTCCTCGGCGGACCTCATGACGATCTCCGTATCCGTTGCGGAAGAAGAAGTGAAAGGGATCGGTCCAGAATACTTAACGGGTCACCTTGTCGCTTGGGATTATTATCAAACGACCGATACACCGGAAAATAAAGTTTTCGTAGAGAACTTCAAGAAAGAATACGGCGCGGATAGCGTAACGAGCGATCCGATGGAAGCCGGTTACGTAGCGGTGTACCTGTGGGCGGCTGCCGCCGAGAAAGCGGGATCCTTCGAGGTGGATAAAGTGAGGGAAGCGGCCAAGGGCATCGAGTTCAACGCTCCGGAAGGCAAGGTCACGATCGATGGAGAGAACCAGCATATCTATAAAACCGTTCGGATCGGCGAGATCAAGGCAGACGGTCAAATCGTGGAATTGTGGAACTCCGGAGGTCCCGTTAAACCGGACCCTTATCTCAAAACCTATGATTGGGCTAAAGGTCTAAGCGATCAATAATGGATTATTCGCAGTAGAAGCCGGGGAAGTGTTCGGTGCAAACCGGGGCTTCCCCTCGCTTATAAAGTGATGGGTGAGTAGGGTAGGACGCATCGATGTTCTTGGAAAGAGTTTGATGCAATTGGAGCAGGGGGTTACGTCATGGAGATTTGGTTCTCGCAAATTTTTAACGGTTTGAGCGTTAGTTCGATTTTGTTGCTGATCGCTCTTGGTCTTGCCATTACTTTCGGTTTGATGAGAGTCATCAACATGGCGCATGGAGAGTTTATTATGATTGGCGCCTATGGGGCGTACATGACTCAGCAAATATTCAAATCAACCCTTCCCAAAAGCCTATTCGACGCTTATTTTCCCGTAGCTATACTTGTCAGCTTCGTCATCGCATTCGCGATAGGTTATTTGCTTGAAGTGACGCTCATCCGATTTCTCTACGGCAGGCCGCTCGACAGCTTGCTTGCCACTTGGGGAGTCGGTCTAATGCTCCAGCAGCTGGCTCGCTCTATCTTCGGAGCGCCTAACGTTGCCGTAGCGAGTCCTTCTTGGCTGAATGGCGGACTGACCGTATTCTCGGGAGTGGTGCTTCCTTATAAACGGTTGTTTATTATTGCTCTCGTGGCTCTTTGCCTAATCGGCATGTATCTCTATATCTACCGTAGCAATGCGGGACGGCGTATGAGGGCGGTTATGCAAAACCGAGAAATGGCGGCTTGTCTAGGAATCTCGACTAGGAGGGTGGATTCGTTCACGTTCGCCATAGGTTCCGGAATCGCCGGCATCGCGGGATGCGCGTTAACGCTGATCGGCCCGATCGGACCGTCAATCGGCACTTATTATATTGTGGATGCTTTTATGGTCGTCGTACTCGGCGGCGTTGGCAAATTACTTGGTACCGTAGCGGGCGCGCTCGGCATCGGGGTGTTCAATACGCTGTTCGAATGGTGGTCGGATGCTTCGCTCGGTAAAGTGTTGGTGTTCCTCTGCATCGTCGCTTTCCTTCAGTGGAAGCCGATGGGGATGTTCGCGGTAAGGACGCGGTCCTTGGATTAGTAACAGATTAACGTATGGAAGAAGGTGATCGCGGTGCTATCCTCCTCTATTCTACCGCGCCGTGTCTGGTTGTTGCTCGGCTACGCTTTCGCTGCGGCCGCGTTGTTCTCTGCGCCGCTCTATTTGAACGATTTTCGACTGAACCTATTGGCGAAATGCTTGGCGTTCGCTATCGTCGCGCTCGGATTGGATCTGTTATGGGGTTATACGGGTATCTTGAGCTTGGGGCACGGCGTGTTCTTCGGGCTCGGAGCTTATGCGATGGCCATGCACTTGAAGCTCGTGTCGAGCGGTTCCCGTATGCCCGATTTTATGGATTGGATGGGGCTGACGAAGCTCCCTTGGTTCTGGGAACCGTTCAAGAGCTTCGCTTTCGCGGCTTTCATGGGGATTGTCATACCGGCAGGCTTGGCGTTGGTGCTTGGGTTTTTCACCTTCCGTAATCGAATCCGAGGAGTTTATTTTACGATTCTTACCCAGGCGTTGGTTATTATTACGGTGACGTTATTCGTGGGACAACAGGCGTATACGGGCGGAACGAACGGACTTACGGGTTTTACGAAAATGTTCGGATATAGTCTGAAGTCGGGTACGGCTAAAACAATGGTTTACTTGGCTACGGTAGTCGTTCTGATCTTGGCGTTCCTGCTGTGCAGATATTTGGTCAAGAGTCGTTTCGGTAAGGTGTTGCGGGCGATTCGGGACGGCGAGAACCGCACTCGGTTCCTCGGCTATGATCCTTCGAGCTACCAAATGACGGCATTTGCCGTATCGGCGGGTTTGGCGGGAATCGCAGGCATGCTGTTCGTGCTTCACGTAGGCATTATATCCCCGACGATGATGGCGATCGTACCTTCTATTGAGATGGTGCTCCTAGTCGCGATAGGCGGACGTGGAACGTTGGTGGGCGCGGTCATCGGCGCGGTGATTATGACGCAAGCGAAAAGCGAGCTTAGCGCTTCCTATCCAGATTTCTGGTTGTTTTTCCTAGGTGCGTTGTTTATCGTGGTCACGGTGTTCTTGCCGGGCGGAATCGTCGGCTTGGTCCGTCAATTGCGCCAAACGATTATAAGGAGGCGGAGTGTAAATGAAATCAACCTCAATCCTGTCGTGCCAGAAAGTAACGGTGTCATTTGACGGATTTAAGGCGGTACAAGAGATGAGCTTGGAGCTTGCCGCTGGCGAGCTTAGATTTCTAATCGGTCCTAACGGGGCTGGCAAAACGACGATGTTGGACGCGATATGCGGCAAAGTCAAACCTGCCTCGGGCGGCGTTGTGTTCCATGGCCGTAAAGGGACGGTTGACGTCACTCGGCGTAAGGAGCATGAGATTGCGGAGCTGGGTATCGGACGGAAGTTCCAGACGCCGTCGATCTTCACGGGGCTGACAGTCGAAGAGAATCTGGAGATCGCGATGGCGCAGAACCGCGGAGTGTGGTCGACCTTGCGCGCTAAGATGAAGAAAAGCGATCAAGAGCGCATTGATACGGAGCTTGAGCTGATTGGACTCGGCGACAAGAAGTTGCTTCGCGCGGGGCTTCTGTCCCATGGGGAGAAGCAATGGCTGGAGATCGGCATGATGCTGCTGCAAGAGCCGGAAATTCTTCTGCTTGATGAACCGGTAGCGGGAATGACGGACAAGGAAACGGACAAAACGGGCGAGCTGCTGCAGGAAATCGTCCGCAAGCGCACGGTTGTCGTCGTTGAGCATGATATGGAATTCGTTCGTAATTTCGCGAGTAAAGTGACCGTCATGCACGAAGGAAAGCTCCTTAAAGAAGGGACCATGGACGAGGTGCAAAGAGACGACCGGGTGGCGGAAGTGTACCTGGGCAGGAAAAGGCGGGATTACGATGTTATCAGTTCAACAGCTTGAAGCGGGATACGGCGAGAGTGTGATTTTGCGAGATGTATCGCTTACGGTTGAACCGGGTCAGGTTGTGTGTCTGATGGGCCGCAATGGCGTGGGGAAGTCGACGCTAGTGAAGAGTATTATGGGATTGCTTAAGGCGCGCAAAGGTTCTGTATCGTTCAAAGGCGCTGATGTGACGAAGAGGGCGCCGGGGGAGCGCGCGAAGAAGGGAATCGGATACGTTCCTCAAGGGCGGGAGATTTTCTCTCAACTGTCCGTCTATGAGAATCTGCGAATCGGACTTGAGGCTCACCCGGATTCCGCTAAGCGCAGGAGCAAGGAAATTCCGCAAGACGCGATTGAGAAATTCCCGATTTTACCGACCTTCTACAAGCGTCGCGGCGGCGATTTGAGCGGCGGCCAGCAGCAGCAACTGGCTTTCGCGCGAGCGTTAATATCCGAACCGGATCTGCTCGTGCTCGACGAACCTACCGAGGGCATTCAGCCTTCTATCGTAGATGATATCCAAGATGTCATTCGGTCTATTCGCGACGAAGGCAAAACAGCAATCCTATTGGTCGAACAAAGCTTAGACTTCGTTCGCAGCGTCGGAGATCGCTTCTATATCATGGAGAAGGGCACGATCGTATGGCAAGGCGGGCGCGATGATCTGGACGATCCGGCGGTTATGAAGCACTTGACGATATAAAGGAAAACCGATTGCGGTGTCGCACAAATAGAAATGGGGTGGAGAGGGGGGGGGGGCGTGCCTGTGCTCCGCCCTTTTTCGTTAAGGCAGCTCAATTGGCGCGTTCTAGTAACGGTGAGGACACAGGAGCCCTTATTTATGTGTTTTTAGGGTCGAATAGCTTTCTGGCGGACATAGGAGCCTTTATTTGCCCTAAAACGCATGGGAATGTGCGAAATAAGGTCTGTAGTGTCCGTAACTATTCACCAACAGAGGTTTATGCAGCGGATAAGGTCTCTGATGTCCGTTCGTTTAATGCCAAGCACCGATTTGGTGTTGATTTTGTTGGTTATGATTCAAAAAAGCTAAAGTTTACTATCGATGGAAAAGGCTCAATGTGCCTATTGGCTGCGTCTGGCCAAAATTAAAGAAGAATCGGAACTAGGTTCAATAAATATACTTAGATTACATTGGCCTGTTTTCTTGTAAATGTAATAATATCTAACATAAATATTGACGTTGGAAAAGCCGAATTGGTAGAATAGTAACAATTTAATAGGGATTTTTCTTATTTTTGTGAATAAACCTAACAATCACGCTTGTGATAACGGCTAGGAGGGAACTCGCTATGCACATTCCGGACGGATTCCTCGATGTGAAGTCATGCGTAACGACAGGCGTGCTTGGAATTGGAGCGGTTGCCTATAGCTTAAGAAAAACGAGGCTGACGCTGTCCCGGCCGGAAGTGCCGAAGATCGCATTAATCGGGGCGTTCATCTTCGCTGCTCAAATGCTCAATTTTCCTATTGCGGGCGCGACTTCCGGACATTTTCTCGGAGGGGCCATGGCTTCAATCTTGTTCGGTCCCGCCGTCGGCGTCGTGATCATGTCCGCGGTGCTGATCATCCAAGCTCTGATCTTTCAGGACGGGGGACTAACCGTTCTTGGAGCCAACATCATCTGTACGGGTGTCATCGGATCTTATGTGGGATACGGCGTATACCGGCTAGGAGTCAAGTGGCTTCGCGGACATGCGACAAAAGCGGTAAGCTTCATCGCCGCTTGGTGCTCGATCGTGTCGGCTTCGTGCGGGGTGGCGATACTGCTCGCTTGGTCGGGCACATTTTCTCTCGGAGTCGCGCTGCAAGCGATGGCAGGCTGGCATAGCCTGATTGGCGTTGGAGAAGGCTTGATTACGGCGATGGTCGTCGCCTATTTGACGGAACGAAACGTTGCCTTCGATGGAATCCCATCCAAGAAGGAGGCTAGGCTGTCATGAATAAGCAGCCAGATCCGGTAGTTACGAACAAGAGGATGAAATGGATCGTGATGGCGGTAGTCACCTTGATCGCCGCAGGCCTGATCTCATACTTTGCCTCGCCTCATCCCGATGGTTTGGAGCGGGTTGCCGCAAATCACGGGTTCATCGATCGGGCGAAACAGCCTTCCTGGTCGGCGTGGATTCCGGATTACGAATTTCCCGGCATCCATTCGGCGTATGTTAGAGTCGGTTTAGCCGGAGTTATCGGAGTGGCGACTCTGTTCGGAGTCTTATATGCGTTGACGAAGCCGCTAGCTCGTCGCGAGGAGGTAGAGAGCCATGGGGAAGGCGATCATCACTCTTCATGAGAACGAAGGGATTCATCCCTTCATCGCCAAGCCGGCGCACCGCCTATGGACGGTGCTCATTCTCCTTGGCGGTACGGTTGTCGCGTGGCAGCCCTCCGTTCTCGCAACTGCAGCAGGGGTGTTGCTCTTGTTGCTGCTGTGGTGCGGCATATCGATTAGAACGATACTGGGACGTCTGCTGCTCTTGCTGCCTTTTGGCGCGGGAGCGGCAATTTTTATTCCTTTTCACACGGAAGGGACTGCGGCTTTCGAATGGTTAGGCTTTGTTGCCACGGATGAAGGAATTCAGAGAGCCGTCGTCATTTTACTAAAATTGGTAAATGCGAATTTTCTGCTGACGTACTTGCTGGCGGTTACTCCGCTATTCGTGCTTCTCCGAAGCTTACGTTCGGTAGGGATACCGGCGGTGCTGCTCGAGCTGATCCTGCTCATGATGAGATACTTCTTCTTGTTGAAGGAGGAAGCTCTCAGTATGGTGAAGGCGCAGCGGTCGCGGGGAATGAGCTTTAAGGGCTGGATATGGAGTGCCAGGGCTTACAAACGGTTCGGTGAATTGGCGGGCGTATTATTCTTGCGGGCTTACGAACGGAGCAAGCGGATCTACATCGCGATGTCGGCAAGGGGCGGATTGGAAGGGGAGAAGATCATGGGGACAAAAGCTGCGGATACGGAAAAAGAAAAGAAACAATCTCCCGCCAATGGACGCGGTAACCCGTCGTCGTTATTTGCCGTAGAAGTCAAAGGTGTAAGCTTTGCTTACGGAAAAATCAAAGCGTTAAGCGGGGTGAGCTTCGATATTCCAACTGGCTCGAAGGTAGCGTTAATGGGACCTAATGGGGCCGGGAAGTCAACGCTTATCTCCTTGCTTAACGGATTGGAGCTTTCCCAAGCGGGAGAGGTCCGCCTATTCGGCGAAACGGTAAAGCGGGACAATGGCGATCGCTTGCGCCGCAGGGTCGGAGTCGTGTACCAGGACCCGGATGATCAAATTTTCTCAACGTCGGTCGAGGAGGATGTGGCGTTCGGCCCTAAGAATCTTGGCTTGCCGGAGGCGGAAGTGGAGGAACGGGTGAACGCGGCTCTTGGCAGCGTCGGCATGAGCGAGATGAAGCGGAGGTCTCCGTTCGAGTTGAGCTACGGTCAGAAGCGCAGAGTCGCCATCGCCGGAGTGCTAGCGATGCAGCCGGACTTCATCATCCTCGACGAGCCGATGTCCTTCCTCGATCCGAAAGGGCGAGACGAGCTTCAAGCGCTGCTGGAAGGAATGCGGCTGAAAGGAATGACAATTCTGATCGCGACGCACGACGTCGATTTCGCCGCGGAATGGGCGGATAGCGTTCTCTTGCTTAAGGATGGGAAATTACTCGCGTCGGGTACTCCAGAGCTCTTGTTCGAAGAGGAATTGATCGAGCAAGCTTCGCTCCATCTCCCCAGATTAGCTCGTCCTTTTCGCTTGTTGCAAGGAGCGGAAGGGTACCGGCCGCGTTCGGTAAAACAAGCGGCGCAGATGATCTGGAGGCTGATCATGAAAGGTGCTTCCGATACGGACGACCGCGGCGAAAGTGAAGAATCCATGCAACGGTTAGCAAGAATGAAACGTTTGCCCCCTTCTTGATAACGAATTGGATGATTCCTCCAAGCGAGGGTGAACGCATAAGAAAATGGGAGCGGTTAAATACTACACTCACGATTCGATGACACCTTTTTCCGATTGTTCAAGCGTTCGTCATACAAGCCGGCATGTCATTGGCGTCGGCAACCGCAGTGTGAATACACCAACGAAAGTGGGGCAACACGAGCATGAAAGCAACCGGGATTGTACGCCGCATTGATGACCTCGGTCGGGTCGTCATTCCGAAAGAAATTCGTCGCACGCTCCGAATCCGCGAAGGAGATCCGCTGGAAATATTCGTGGATCGCGACGGTGAGGTTATTCTCAAAAAATACTCTCCAATCGGCGAGCTAGGCGATTTCGCCAAAGAATATGCAGAGTCATTGTCCGAGAGTACGGGGCATATCGCTATGATTTCCGACCGCGATACTTTTATCGCCGTAGCGGGAGCATCCAAGAAGGAGTATTTGGACAAGCCGATCGGAAACTTGCTGGAAAGCTGTATGGAAAATCGCAAAATTATTTTGGAGCCAAGCTCGGGCAACTATGAAGTTCTGCGCGATGTGAGCGAAACGGTCAGCTCGTTCGTCGCGGCTCCGATCGTAGCCGGCGGAGATCCCATCGGAACCGTGGTGCTGCTAAGCAAGGACGAGCAAGTGAACATGGGCGACATGGAAAGCAAGATGGTGGAGACGGCGGCAGGATTCCTAGCGAAGCAAATGGAGCAGTAAACGAAACGCCCGTCGGCAAAAAAGTTTCCCGTACAGATGCACGATCTGTTCGCCGGGAAGCTTTTTTGCTGTGCGGGTATCGTTTATAATCGAAGCAGAGGCCATGCATCGGGAGAATGAGAGGAAGCCGGTTTTACGCGTCTTAAAGAGGGAATGGGGAATGGTTGGCAATGGAAACTGAATACGAAGCCCGGAACGTGGGGAAAAAAGCGATTTGGCACGGGGCTGCATTGCTTGGAGGAGCGGCGCTGTTATCCAAGCTGATTGGCACGCTGCAGAAAATTCCGTTGCAGAATATGGCCGGAGATGAAGTGTTCGGCTTATATAGCGCGGTCTATGCTTTAGCCGTCATGTGGATGACGCTGGCTTCCGCGGGAATTCCCGTAGCGGTCAGCGTGCTGGTAGCCGAAAAGACGGCGCGCGGCGATGAACACGGGGCACAGCGGGTTCTTCGTTGGGCTTTGGGGCTACTCGGTATAAGCGGGCTCGTGATGTTCGTTATTTTGTGGCTGGGGGCGGATTTGTTCGCGGGCTGGATGGGGCTGGAGTCGGCCGCTCCGGCTATTCGGATGTCCTCGTTGGCTTTGCTTGTTGCCCCTGCGACAGCCGTGCTTAGAGGTTATAGCCAAGGCAAAATGGAGATGCTTCGACCGGCCGTGTCCCAGCTTGCAGAACAAATCGCGCGGGTTACGTTTATGCTGGTTGCCCTCCTCTTGGCGGTTAACGCATCCTGGTCGGCTTCTGCGACGGCGGCTTCCGTGCACGGGGGGCTAGCGGCGGGAGCGGCGGCCGGATTGATCGCCATGTTATGGGTCACAAGCCGCAGTCGGAACAAGCCGGTCGTCATCCGCGCGACAGGCGCAAGGAAAACCTTCGGTAAAGAAGGGCCTTCCGGAGCGACAATCCGGATCGTCCGGGTGACCGAAACGCGAACCGTTTTGCTAAAACGTATTTTCGCGGTAGCTATTCCGGTCGCAGTCGCTTCCGTTGTCGCTCCCTTATTCGGATTGATCGATGCCTTCTCTATTCCGCGTTTTCTACAGCAGGAGGATGGAGAGGCGGCGTGGACGATTGCCCAATACGGCGTTTATAATCGCGGAGTCGCGTTGTTGCAGTTGGTCATCATGGGCGCGGCCGGGGCAGCCTCCGCCCTTGTTCCGGCTCTAACGGCGGCCCGGGCTCGCGGCGACGACAAGGCATTCGCGTCGCGCGCACTGTTCGTTATGCGCCTAGCGTGGTGGATCGGCTGCGCGTCGGCCGTCGGATTGGCGCTGCTCGCGTCGCCGATCAACAAGGCTCTGTTCGCCGACGGCAACGGCACGGCCGCGATGGCGATCATCGCCTTTGCCGCCGTAGGCGGCACGCTGCAGGCGGCAAGCGCCGCACTGCTGCAGGGCATGGGCGACCTGCGGTCGCCCGCCGTTAACTTGGCCGCAGCCGCGCTGCTCAAGTTAACGCTCAACGCCGTGCTGGTGCCCACGCACGGCATCCGCGGCGCAGCCGCCGCCATGGCGATGGCGTTCGCCATCGCGGCAGTGCTGAACGCGCTATCCTTGCGTCAGCGCGTTCGATTGCCCGCCCCGCGCGTTAGCCTCGCGTGGCGCTCCGGCGCTGCGCTGGCCGCGATGGCGGCCGCGGTCGCGCTACTCGCGCTAGGGCTGGGCGCGCTAACCGCGGCCTTGCCTACGCGCGTGGCGGCCCTGCTCGTCACCCTGCCGGGCGTCGCGGTCGGTGCCGCCGTCTTCGCCGCGGCGCTCGTCGCCTTGGGCGCCGTCGCTCCGCAGCAATGGCGCGAGCTGCCGGGTTTATCCGGCAGCCGCTTTGAACCTTATTTGCTTCGAATTCGATCCCTTTTTAAACGCTTGCACAAGGAAGGATGATTGACATATGCCACCCTCAATTACGGTCGTTGGACTCGGTTCCGGCGGAGAAGATCAATTAACATTGGGCACGCTCAAAGTACTGGAACAATCGGCGCGCCGATATTTACGTACGGCCGACCATCCGGTCGTGTCCGATCTGAAGCTGCGCAACATCACTTTCGAGTCGTTCGATCGCCTATACGAGCAGCTCGATTCCTTCGAAGAAGTGTACGAAACAATCGCTCAACAATTAATCGAAGCTTCTAAACGATACACGGGGGAAACGATTATTTATGCGGTTCCCGGCCATCCGATGGTCGCGGAACGAACGGTCCAGCTCCTCCGGCAACGGGCGTCTGGGGAAGGCGTAGAATTGAAGCTGCTCGGAGGCGAAAGCTTCCTTGACCAGGCTTTTACGCGGCTAGGTTTCGATCCGATAGAAGGCTTCCAACTGTTGGATGCCGCCGATCTGACCCGCGAGCATCTTCGGCCGCGCATACATACGGTGATCGGGCAAGTGTACGATGCGTTCACGGCGTCCGAAGTCAAATTAACGCTTATGAACGTGTATCCGGACGATCATCCAGTCATCGTGGGACAAGCGCTTGGCGTGGACGGCCAAGAAAATATTTTGCACGTTCCCCTGCACGAATTAGATCGATTGGAGTCCTATGGCAACCTTATGCTCGTCTACCTTCCAGCCAGCACGGATGAACGGTTGCGCCGGCGTTCGTTCGAGCGGTTGCACGAGATCGTCTCCATTCTTCGCAGCCCGGAAGGCTGCCCGTGGGATCGCGAACAGACGCATCAATCGATTCGACGCAATTTCATCGAGGAAACATTCGAGGCCATCGAAGCGCTTGATCTCGATGATCCGGACGGCATGAAAGAGGAATTCGGCGATGTCATCCTCCAAGTGTTGCTGCACAGCCAGATGGAAGAAGAGACGGGCGCATTCGATGTCTACGACGTATTGGCCGAGTTGAACGACAAGCTTATTTTCAGGCACCCTCATGTGTTCGGCGGAGAGAACGCCCAAGATGCCGAAGAAGCGCTGCAAAACTGGGAGCAGATGAAAGCCGAGGAGAAAAGACGCAAAGGAATTCCGGAACGTCTCTCGATTCTCGACGGAATACCTAAAGATTTACCCGCGCTCCCCCGCGCGCATAAGCAACAGAAGAAAGCAGCGGGAGTCGGCTTTGATTGGCCGGATTTGGATGGCGTATTCGACAAGATCGAGGAAGAGCTTCAGGAGCTGCGCCAAGCCGTGAAGCAAGAATCTCGGGAACGGCAGAAAGACGAATTGGGCGATTTACTGTTCGCGGTCGTGAATGCCTCGAGGTTCATTAAGGCCGATCCCGAGGAGGCGTTGGCGGGCACCAACCGCAAGTTTGCGGAACGCTTCAAGTACATCGAGGAGCAGCTGCGTATAAACGGACGCACTTTTGAGCAGACTGACTTGTTAGAGATGGAAGCATGGTGGCAGGAGGCTAAAACGCGCTTATTACCTTAAAAAAACCTAAATTTCGCCGAAATCCCCGTACTTTCTACCTATTTCGAGAATTTTTTTTCAAGTTTGGCAGGATTTTTTTAACAGAGGGCAGAATAGTATCCTTCGTGCATTAAACAATCAAACGTTTCAAAGCGGCTATCGGCTTGCGGGAACGTAATAAGGTAACAATCATAGGAGGAATTCCGTACCATGAACAAAACAGACCTGATCAACAACATCGCAGAAAAAAGCGGCTTGACTAAGAAAGACGTAGAATCCGTATTGAATGGCTTCCTTGGTGAAGTTACTGACGCTCTTGCAGGCGGAGACAAAGTTCAACTGATCGGCTTCGGCACGTTCGAAACTCGCAGCCGCTCCGGTCGCGTAGGCCGCAACCCGCAAACGGGTAACTCCATCACGATTCCAGCATCCAAAGTACCTGCTTTCAAAGCGGGTAACAAATTGAAAGACGCTGTTAAGTAATTAATGCGTCTCGATAAGTTTCTGAAGGTGTCGCGGCTCATTAAGCGCCGCACCGTCGCGAAGGACGTGTCCGATCAAGGACGCGTCCTTCTCAACGGTAAAGAGGCAAAACCGAGTACCGTCGTCAAAATCGGGGATGTGCTGGACATCCAATTCGGTCAGCGTACGTTAACCGTAAGGATTGAACGGCTGACGGAATCGAACCGTAAAGAAGACGTCTTGGGGCTCTACACCATACTGAAGGAAGAAGCCCGTAAGCGCGAAGAAGATCCTTTCGGGCTTTAGTGGTTTTCTGCGAGTACCTTGTCATAGATAATAGGGAGTCAGCCAGCGGCTGGCTCCCTTTTTGAATCCTCTGCGACTTAAATGATTTTCCGCCACCTCCAATACTGGCTTTGAAAGCCGTTTATGCTATGCTGGCAAGTTGGAAAGCCCCAATTCATTTCAGAGGAAAATGTCTAAGTGTAAAATATACAAGTAGATCGATTTTTTTACCTAGCTAAATAGACTAAATGTAGAACATACAACTATTTCGGGTCATTTGCCGCTTTAAGTCCGACTGCTCGTAATCTAATTGCACTTTTTCCATTTAGATTCTGAGGGTGGAGAGGTTCAAGAAATCTAGTTGTACATTTTACACTTCCTAATGTTCAACGCCTGAATGTAAGAACAAAGTGCCTAGGTGGGTTAATCCTTGAAATCCATGTCACTACCCCTTCGGAATAATTCCTAAATGTTGTATGATATTAGAGTTCCCGGTTCAATATGGGGGCTCTATTTTTACATAAGAGGAGCAGAATTCATGACCAAAGCTCACGAAATATGGATCGGCGCTTACGGCGCCAAGAACGAAGTAGGCATTACCCGGGTTGAACTGCTGACGGATACGGGAGAGCTTGTGAAAACCGCAGAATACGGTGGAATCGAGAACCCATCTTTTCTCCGCATGAACAAAGCGGGCACTCGGTTGTATGCGGTAAGCGAGACGGACGAGTACGTTGACGTAGACGGCGACAAGGCAGAGGGCGGTCAGCTTGCTTCGTTCCCTATAGACGCGGAGTCGCGCAAGCTAGGGCCGGGACAATACCATCCGACTCATGGGAATCATCCTTGCCATCTCTCATTGACGCCGTCGGAGGATTGGCTTGCGGTTTCGAATTACAGCGGGGCATCCGTCATGATGTATCCGATCGGTCCGGACACCAGGCCTCTGACTCCGGCCATTCGTTTCCGGCATACCGGCACGGGGCCGAATGCGGAACGCCAAGAAGGACCGCACCCGCATTCCGTCTTCTTCAGTCCGGATGGACAATATTTGCTCGTCGCGGATCTGGGGATGGATAAGGTCATGGTCTATACCCGTGGGCCGGAAGCAAATGAGTGGTCTGCCTTTGATGCCGCTACTGTAGAGCCCGGGGCAGGACCGCGCCATCTCGCCTTCCATCCGTCGGGCAAACAACTATACGTTGTGAACGAGCTTAATAGCACGATTACTCGGTTTGCCTATGAGCAAGGCAAGCTGGAGCTTCTCGACTCCTTATCGACGCTTCCCGCGTCGTTCGAGGGAGAAAGCTGGTGCGCGGAAATTTTGGTTTCGCCGGATGGGCGCTTCGTCTATGCCTCCAACCGCGGCCATGACAGTATCGCTGTTTTCCGGGTCGAGGAGCAGACGGGTGAGCTTCAGGCTTCGGGATACGTATCGACGAGAGGCAAGTTCCCGAGGAATTTCGCTCTCACTCCGGACGGTCAGTGGTTAGTTGCCGCTAATCAACATTCGGACTCTGTTGTTCTATTCCGAATTGAGCCGCAATCCGGCTTGCCGATCTATGCCGGAGCGGAGTTACACGTCAATAAACCCGTAAGCGTTCTAATTCGTTAAATGTTCTAATTCGTCCCTCTAGCCCATAGGCTAGTCTTAAAGGCAAGGAGGGACGTGCCATGGAACACGCCAAAGGCGTCAAGCAACAGGAGGTTCGTATGCTTAACCGGAAATCTCTCGATATTTCCGGTGTCAGCAACGTCGAAAGCTTCGATAACGAAGAGTTTCTGCTGGAAACCGAATGCGGATTTCTGACCGTTCGGGGGCAAAATCTCCATATGAAAAACTTGAGCCTCGACCAGAAATTCGTCTCGATCGAAGGGACTATCCACTCCCTTGTCTATTTGGACGGCAGCACGGTGAATAAGTCGAAGGGCTTGTTCGGGAAGCTGTTCAAGTGAGCGCGGCGGCTCAAGGGATGACGATCGCCTCCATGATGCTTTGCGGCGTGGCCATGGGGCTCGTCTTTGACGTATACCGTGTCGCTTCTCACCGTTTCCATATTGCCCGCTGGTTGCTTCCCGCGCTGGATGTGGTCTATTGGGCGGCGGCAACCTTAGGGGTATTCAGTATTTTGCTCGGCAGTAACGAGGGCGAAGTACGAATGTACGTCTTCCTAGGTCTTGGGATCGGCGTGACCGGCTACTTCGGCTTGTTCAGCAATGGGGTAGTCAAGCTGTCCGGCAAGCTCATCGATATTTTTAAATCGATATTCCGTTTCGCCTGGAAGCTGATTAACGCGCTTGTGTGGACCCCTTTACTGTGGATGGTTCGCCTCTTGGCGAAGGTGCTGGATATCTTATTTATCGTGACGGTAGCTATATTGCTGTGGGTAGGCAAGCTGCTTCTGAAACCTTTCGCCCGATTGGCGAGAGTGATGTGGCCTAAGCTACTGCCGATTCGAAGAAGGTTCTGGCCAATTATGCGGACGTATCGCCGCGCGCGAGAGAAGGCCAGTCAGATTCGCAACTTATTCCGAAAAAAACAGTAGAGATAGTTCGACAATTATTTTTACAGGAATGCGTCGGAAGAAGGATATTTCTAGGTGATCATATTATGCTATAATAATCGCGTCCCATCGTTTTGAGGGGCTGTTTTTGCAGCTTGGGAAAGGAGGCATCGGATTGTCTTCACGCACAATGACCGCGACACCTGTCATGACAGGCGCTCGCAGAAGACTGAAATTATTGTTATTCGTGTTGGTATTATTTATGAGCTGGGCTACATACGTACTAATCGTTCAATACGGGCAGATCAGCGATCGCAGAAGTCAATTGCATGAATTCGATCAGAAGCTAACCGATGCCCAGGCGAAGAACGAAGAGCTGCAACAGCAGATTGCCCGCTTGAATGATGACGAATATATTGGCCAGATCGCTCGTAAAGAGCATGGGCTAGGGCTTCCGGGCGAAGTTCCGATCAATACAAAATAAACTATCGTTCTATCCGGGGTAGACTAGCGTCTGTTGACCTTGCTTTGAATTGTCGGTTATAATTGGCATAGCCGGACTTATGCAGTTCGGGCACATTTAGGTTCAGGGAGGAACATCGGTTTTTATGGCCATCGAAGTGGGAACCAAATTGGAGGGCAAAGTTACCGGCATCACGCATTTCGGAGCTTTCGTGGATTTAACGGGCGGAGTTACAGGACTCGTTCATATTTCCGAGATTGCCGACAGCTATGTGAAGGACGTTCATGAGCACCTGAAGATTAATGACATGGTAACGGTAAAGGTCATTAACGTGGACAAAGACGGAAAGATCGGTCTATCCATTCGTCAAGCCGTGGACAAACCGCCGGAACAGCAACAGCAGCAGCAACAACCGCAACAACGTGGACCTCGCGATCGCGGTGGTCGTCCCTCCAAACCGGGTGGTTTCGGAAGATCCCCCTCTTTTGATGACAAATTGTCTCGCTTCCTAAAGGACAGCGAAGAGCGCATTTCTAATCTTAAGAAAAGTACCGAATCCAAACGTGGCGGACGAGGCGGACGTCGTTCGTAAGATATAAGATGATCCTAATTTTTTTCAAAGCCGGACCCCAGGGTCCGGCTTTGTTGTGTTTTCTGGACGATGAGAAAACTTTAACCCTCCGCATTCATTCGTGCCTATCCGGCATTGCGGCGCGGTTCGCGTCTGAGAGTGAGCGGCAAGGAGCGCCATTCGTAGTCGGATGAGGGCGTTTTTTTGCTGTCGGAATTGGAGTTAATGCCCGGGCTGCTTCTTGCCATATGGGGAATAACCTATGAGCACCATGGGTTTGGCGAGTTCGCGCAACCGGGCACGAGCATCCGCCCGATCCTGTCGGAAAAAACTTTTTTCCCGCCAACCGTTTCTGACAAACTTCATGAATTGCCCCCCCTATAATAAAGAACACAATTCAATCTGGTGAATGGGGTGTGCATCATGGACAAGCCGTCCGTCGTTCCCTTCGTACCTCGTACGGGGACCGGACCCTCTATTGTTCCCGACACAGGGCGCAAAAGTTGGTTTCAGAAGAAAGGGAAAGCCAAACAAACGCAAGGAGACTCCCATCCGCATTCGCTTCTAACGCGATGGGGGGAAGCCTTACGTACCCAGCAGTGGCTGCTAGTGGTTATCGGAGTCGGCTTTTTGTTAGGCAGAGCGGTCATGCTGGAAGGAATCGCACCCTTCGCGGCGGCATTTTTCGGAGTCATTCTTTATTTGCGAAGGGATTTGGCGTTCTGGGCCATGTTGTCTCTCGTAGCGGGCAGCTTCTGGGCGCTCGAACCGATGCCTGCGGTCATTTGCGCGGAAATTGGCGTTATTTATTTACTCTATCGAGGTTTGGTGCTCTATGAGCGCGCGGATTTATCCCATGCGCCTGTCGTCGTGTTCGCCGGGACGTTAATCGTTCGGTTATTCGATACGCTCCTTGTAGACAATACCGGTTGGTTGCCCTACGTCCTAACGCTCGTGGAAGCGGGGTTGGCTTTCGTGCTTACGCTGATATTCGTACATGCGCTTCCCGTGCTTACTAGAACGAGGAAAGCAACAGAGCTACGACACGAGGAGTGGGTAGGCGTTGCGATCTTGCTCGCTTGTCTTCTCACGGGCATGACGGGTTGGACGGTCTTCGGTGTAGCGGTAGCGAGCGTGTTGTCCCGTTATCTCGTCGTATTAACGGCATTCGTTGGAGGACCGGCGCTTGGGACCTCTGTCGGCGTGGTCGCGGGAATGATCCTAAGCTTGTCCAATCTTGGAGCGGCATCCGAGATCGGCTTGCTAGCTTTCGGCGGACTGATGGCAGGTCTCGTACGAGAAGGCGGGAAGGCAGCATCCATATTCGGGTTATTGCTAGGCACTTCGGTATTGGCGCTATACGGAAGCACTGTCGCGGAAACGATGGCTTCCACATGGTCGACCGTGGCGGCTTCGATTTTGCTGTTGATTACACGCCGTTCCCTACTGGAGTCTATATCAAGATATGTTCCCGGTACTACAAACTATGCACAGAACCAACACGATTATGCGCAAAAAGTAAGAGACCTGACGGCCGAACGGGTGGAAAAGTTTTCGGAGGTGTTTCGGCAGCTATCACGGAGCTTCCGCCAAATTACCCAACAAGGGGAAACCGTTAGGCAAGGCCGGGACTTCGATCATTTCGTCAATGAGGTTCATGAACGGGCGTGCGCGAATTGCCACCGTCGCAACTTATGCTGGGATGGACAATTCATCCAAACCTATAAGCTGATGACCGACATGATGACGGCGATCGAGGAGGAACCGGACTTGATGCCGGCTCAGATGCCGAAGTCTTGGAGCCGCGTATGCGTCAAGACGCCGCTCGTGCTAGATGTGCTCAAGCGGCAGTACGAGGTCTATCGGAACGACTTGCATTGGCGGCAGCAGCTACAGGATAGCCGATTTCTTGTGGCGGACCAGCTGTCAGGGGTTTCCCAAGTCATGGACGACTTGGTGAAGGAAATTCGTCGCGAAGCCAAACAGATGGATGCTCAGGAGAGGCAAATCCGTGATGCCCTCGACCGTCTGGGGCTGGCGATTCAGAATATAGATATTATTAACTTGGAGGAGGGGCATATCGATATTGAGATGGTGCATGCTTTCCGCACCGGGTATGACGAATGCCGCAAAATGATCGCGCCGTTGCTATCGGAAATACTAGGAGAAACGGTTACGGTAAGCCACGAGCGAAGCGGCGTTCCTTCCGCGCATTTAAGCACGGTGACATTCGCATCGGCCAAAATTTACGAGGTGGAGACGGGGGTGGCGGGAGCAGCCAAGGATGGCGATATGTTGTCGGGAGACAGCTTTAGCATGGTGGAGCTGGGCAACGGTAAATTTGCGGTCGCGCTAAGCGACGGAATGGGCAACGGAGTAAGGGCGCGCATGGAGAGCAGTGCCGCGTTGTCGATGCTGGAGCAGCTGTTGCAGTCGGGGATCGATGAACGGCTTGCGGTGAAGTCGGTCAATTCGGTGTTACTGCTGCGCTCTCCGGAGGAAATGTTCGCGACGGTGGATCTGGCGCTGATCGATCTTTATACCGCGCATGCGACGATGCTTAAGATCGGATCGACGCCCAGTTTTATTAAACGAGGGAGGGAAATTATTCCGATAGCCGCGAACAATTTGCCGATCGGTATTTTACAGGATATCGAGATCGATTTGTTGCGGGTACAGTTGCAGCCGGGGGATACGCTGATTATGATGACGGACGGCATTCTGGATTCGCCCGGTCATGCCATCAACAAGGAGCAATGGATGAAAAGAGTGCTGCAGGAGCTAGTTGCCGATGATCCACAGGACATCGCGGACGAGCTGCTCAATACGGCGCTGCGCCAATATCCGGGAGGAGTGAAGGACGACATGACCGTCGTCGTCACTCGGCTGACTCGCCATCAGCCGGAATGGGCCGCTTTCCGCTGGCCGGGCCTCAATCGGTTAGAGCGGCCAAGAACGGTTAGTTAAGAAGGTTGGTTAGTGACTTTTTGGTTAGTGACTTTATAGATGAGCGGTGTAAAAGGCCTCCCTTGTTGGGAGGCTTTTCGTGTGTTGGGGGGCTGGGTGAAACGAAAGTTTTAGCTGCCTATTAAACCAGACTTCGAACGTTTCCTTCACCCAACAGCACCTTCGCCAAACTCCTCCAACAGCCCGTGTAGTCCGGTAAAACCTAACTACAGCGCACCAAACTCCCCCAACAGCCCGTGCAGTCCGGTAAAACCTAACTACAGCGCACCAAACTACCTCAACAGCCTGTGTAGTCCGGTAAAACCCAATTGCAGCACACCAAGCTCCCTCAACAGCCCGTGTAGTCCGGCAAAACCCAACTACAGCACAAATAAGGAGTGTTAAATGTCAGCGTTGAGTTACCAGATGATCCTCCCCAGCCATACCAAAGACGATTCCGAATAGCTACGTCAAAATTAGCGAAGCTCGCTTCGAAAGGTTAAATCTCCCATTCCTTGGCGACACTCTTAATAGATTCTAGAAAATAAGAGGAGCGTGGAATGATGAAGCAAATCTTGCTCATTACCGATGGAGGATCAAACGTAGGCGAGAGCCCGGTCATTGCTGCCGCACAGGCTTATGCGGAGGGGATTACCGTAAACGTTGCGGGAGTCATCGATGATGGAACGATCGGGGAGTACGGATCGGTGGAGATTGCCGAGATTGCGAGAGCCGGTGGCGGAATTAGCCAGATCGTGACAAGTCGGCAGTTGTCCAGAACGGTACAGATGATGACTAGACAGACGGTAGCGGGGAGTATTCGGCAAGCCGTCAATCAAGAGCTTCGCCAGTTATTTGGGGTAGATAACGTCGGCTCTTTGCCGCCGCCCAAAAGGGCGGAAGTCGTGAAAGTCATGGAGGATATGGAGGAAACGATATCGCTCTCCGTGGCGTTGCTCATCGATGCTAGCGCAAGCATGAAGCCGAAACTACATGCCGTAGAGGAAGCCATTCGCGATCTTACCTTGAGCCTGCAGGCCAGAACGGGCAAAAGCCAAGTGTCCGTCTTCCATTTCCCCGGGGATTCCCAGCATGACTATTGCGTCATGGACGCCGGCTGGACCTCGAATGCCGCTAAGATCGGATCCTTATTCGGACGGATACGCATGAGAGGTACGACTCCGACAGGTCCGGCTCTTATGCAAGTCGTTGATTTTATTGGCGAGACTTGTGGTAAAATAAGCAAAACAGAGCTAGCGGAAGCGCCACTTCAAGCAACGCGTGGCGATCCGAACGAGGTGCGGAGTGACTACGTCGTCTGATAAGCAGCCCTTTCCGAAAGGAACGGTAATGAGGGGCAAATGGAACGGGAAGCTTTATCGGCTAGAACGGTTGCTTGGATTGGGTTCGAACGGACAAGTGTATTTAGCGACCTCGGGTCATCGGACCACCTTTGCGGTCAAGATTGGCCACGAGGCTGCAGAGTTGCAAGGGGAGGCAAATATACTAGCTTCTTTGGATCATTCCCAGAAGAACCGTCCTCCCTTTCTATTAGATGTAGATGACGCTATAGTGAATGGAACGAATGTTCCTTTCTATGTGATGAGATACGTACCAGGCATACCGGTTAAAGCGTATTTGCGGCAAAATGGTTCACATTGGCTCGGAGTCGTCGGCTATCGGCTATTGGAGCGTCTAACCCTATTGCATGAAGCCGGCTGGGTGTTCGGGGATATTAAGAGCGACAACGTTCTGATCGGAGAATACGGCAGAGTCGAGTTAGTTGATTTTGGCGGCGCTTCGGCCATAGGTCGCAGCGTTCGTCAGTTCACCGAGATCTACGACAGGGGCTATTGGTCCGCGGGGAGCCGAACGGCCGATCCGGCATACGATCATTTTGCGGTAGCTCTGTTGTGGCTGCATGCCCTAGATGGCAAAAGGCTAATTCAGTTAACGAAGACGCTGCTCCCGCAAAATCGACATCCCCGGGAGTTGATGAGGCTCGTGCAGAGTAACCCGTTGTTAAAGCCGCTCGAAGTTTGGATGGAGAAAGCTTTGGCAGGGAAGTTCGAAACCACAAGGGAGGCTAGCGGAGAGTGGAGAAGTCTAGTTCGGATATCCCAAGCTCCTAAGTCTCCGAGCGATCGCATTCCCGGTTGGATGGCAGGCATGCTTGGAGCTGCGATCGTGCTTAGCGTGACGGTCGCGGCGGTCTGGCTGTTGCAATAAGAGAAAAGCGAAGTTTCAGAAAGCGAGATTTTTAGCTATGTTCACTTTCTGAACAACCTCCAAAAAGGAGTAATGACAGTGCAAGCGCAGGACGATTGGAAACTCGACATCATGGCACAAGCACGCACGGATGGCTGGTGGCATGAAGAAAGCTCGGTTATCGCCGCGGTTTCCGGCGGTCCGGATTCTATGGCGCTGCTGCACATTCTGAGTACGATGGCGCAAGATCTACCTTTCACGATTGTGGTTGCCCATGCGAACCATCAATTCAGAGGCGCGGAGTCCGATGCGGAAGCACAGCTGGTGAGACGGTATGCCGAGCTGCTGGGATTGAAGTTCGAAACGGCCGAACTGGGCATGCCATCTTACATAGCGGAGACGGGGATCAATGCCCAGACGGCGGCTAGGGAGAAGCGCTACGAGTTTCTAAAGCAAGTAGCGAGCCAGTATAGCGCTTCTTACCTTTTAACGGGGCACCATGCGGACGATCAAGCGGAAACGGTACTGATGAGATTGATTAGGGGAACCGGGGTAAGCGGGCTTGCCGGCATCCCCTATCGTCGCAAAGAAGATCAATTGGAACTGATTCGCCCTCTTCTGCGTATAACCAAATGTGAGCTTCTGGAGTATTGTAAGCGAAACGGGGTGCCTTACGCGGTTGATAGCAGCAATATCGATCGGCATTATTTTCGCAATGCCGTTCGGTTGGATCTAATGCCCATGCTGGAGCAGCACAATCCCAGGCTGAAGGCATCGTTAATCAGACTCGCCGATATGGCGGGTGCGGATGATGCGTATATGGAAATCCAAACGCAGCGCGCTTTTCAAGAGGAGGTCACTCCATCTGGAGAAGGCTTCCGAATAGAGCGACGACGGTTCCGCAGCCTCCACGTCGCTTTACAACGCAGATTGATTAAATTAATATTAAATTGTTCTGCAAACCCGCGCCAAATGCTGGATTACGGGCATGTGGAGGAAATTCTAGCAGCGCTTCTACAAGATCGCCCTACTGTCACTCAATTGGATATTGGGGATGGATGGGTACTGATCAGGGAATATGAACAGGCCTATATCGGGCCCGCTCTTCCGGAATCGGTAAACTTTACGTATATCGTGACTGAAACGATGAACGCAGTGGATATCGAGGAAACGGGCGAGCAGATTCGGTTGGAGCGTCTGGAAGGAACTTGTTCCAGCTTGCCGGGAAACGAGCAAGAAGCATGCTTTGACGCTGACCAGCTCCAATTTCCCATTCGGATTCGAAGCCGCATGCCTGGCGATCTTATGCATCCTTACGGACTAAAGGGCACGAAAAAAGTGCAAGATATGTTCGTCGATGCCAAAGTGCCGCGTTCCCGCCGCGATAAGTTTCCGTTGCTGGTTGACGGGAAGGGACGAGTGCTCTGGATACCGGGTATAAGGCGCTCAAGCCATGCTTTGGTTACCGAGCAGACCCGAACGACATGGCGCTTTACGTTCTCTTCTCAGAAAGTATAATATTCGTTATGCTTATCTGATTCGTCTCCGACATCGACGTACGAAAGCCGTTAATGCTTGGTTAAGGACGAAAACTAGTGCATGATAAGAGTCATGCCATCATACCGTGTAATAATCTCACTGGGAGGTACCTTCTTTGCATAATGACATTCAAGAAGTTCTCTACTCGCAAGAAGTAATACAGAAGAAGGTACAAGAGCTGGGAGCGGCAATCAGCCGCGACTACGAGGGGCGTAATCCGCTCGTCATTTGCGTACTGAAAGGCGCTTTTATTTTTATGGCGGACTTGTCCAAGAACATTACGATTCCGATCGAACTTGATTTCATGGCGGTATCGAGTTACGGCAATTCCACCCGGTCTTCCGGTGAAGTAAAAATTATTAAGGATTTAGACGTATCCGTTGAAGGACGCGACGTACTCATCGTAGAAGATATTATCGACAGCGGTTTGACCTTGAGTTATCTCATCGACGTTTTGGAGCGCCGCAATGCGTTATCCGTGAACGTCGTAGCGCTGTTCGATAAGCCGGGACGCCGCACTTCCGATTTGAACGCGGATTATACCGGCTTTACGATTCCGGATGCGTTCGTCGTCGGATATGGTCTTGATTACGCGGAGAAATACCGCAATCTTCCTTATGTCGGCGTATTGAAGCCGGAAGTTTATTCCAGTTAAATCTGGCCGCCCTTGCGGCGGTGCATGATGATTGTGATGCCAAGACAGGCTATGGTAAAATGATGTAAGCGTGTCGAGAGGAGGTCAGGGATGAATCGGTTCATCCGTAACACAGGTTTCTACTTACTTATCTTTTTGGTGACTGTTGGTATCGTTCAGTTTTTCATTGGGAAGAACGAGACGACCAAGGAACTTAGCTACAGCGAAATCATTAAAGTGGTTCAAGAAGGCAATGTCAGCAAATTGACCTTGCAAATGCAAAGCGGTACTTACTTGGTAACCGGTGAGTATAAACCGAAGTCCTCGACCGAGAAAGGCGAGACTTTCACGGGGCGTGCGCCGGTGGCTGATTATGCCACGGAGCAATTCGAGAAGTTGAGCAAGGAAAAGGGTTTCTCGTACGAGTTCAAAAAAATGCCGGGACAAAGCTTCTGGCTGACATTTTTGACTTCCATCATTCCGTTCATTATCATGTTCGTCCTCTTCTTCTTCCTGATTAATCAGGCACAGGGTGGCGGCGGCAAAGTAATGAACTTCGGCAAGAGCCGCGCCCGTCTTTATAATGAAGAGAAAAAGCGGGTAACGTTCGAAGATGTAGCCGGAGCGGATGAAGAGAAGCAGGAGTTGGTCGAAGTCGTGGAATTCCTGAAGGATCCTCGCAAGTTCGCCGCTGTTGGCGCTCGGATTCCTAAAGGCGTTCTTCTCGTAGGTCCTCCTGGTACGGGTAAAACCTTGCTGGCTCGCGCCGTTGCGGGTGAAGCGGGCGTTCCGTTCTTCACGATCTCCGGTTCGGATTTCGTTGAAATGTTCGTGGGCGTCGGGGCATCCCGTGTTCGTGATTTGTTCGAAAACGCGAAGAAAAATTCGCCTTGTATTATCTTTATCGATGAGATCGATGCCGTTGGACGTCAACGGGGCGCAGGCCTCGGCGGCGGACATGACGAGCGTGAACAAACGCTGAACCAACTCCTCGTGGAGATGGATGGTTTTGGAGCTAACGAAGGCATTATTATCGTTGCCGCGACTAACCGTCCTGACATTCTCGATCCAGCCTTGCTTCGTCCGGGCCGTTTCGACCGTCAGATCACGGTGGATCGTCCAGACGTAAAAGGCCGCGAAGCGGTTCTGAAAGTTCACGCACGCAACAAGCCGCTTAACAAGGACGTACGCCTTGGCACGATCGCCAAACGGACGACCGGATTTACCGGAGCGGATCTGGAGAACTTATTGAATGAAGCGGCGTTGCTTGCTGCTCGCCGGAATAAGAAAGATATCGCAATGCAGGAAGTTGACGAGGCGATCGACCGCGTCATCGTCGGTACCGAGAAGAAGAGCCGGGTGATCAGCGATCGTGAGAAGCGTATTGTAGCTTACCATGAAGCGGGTCATACGATTGCCGGATTCTTCCTTGAGCATGCCGATACGGTGCACAAAGTAACGATCATTCCACGCGGGAAAGCTGGCGGATACGTCATCATGCTGCCGAAGGAAGATCGTATGCTCGTCACTAAGCAAGAGCTCCTCGACAAAGTCACTGGTTTGCTTGCAGGCCGTGCAGCCGAGGAAATCTTCATCGGGGAAATCGGCACGGGCGCTTATAGCGACTTCAAGTCCGCGACAAGTATCGTGCGCGCGATGATCATGGAATACGGGATGAGTGAGAAGCTCGGAACGATGCAATTCGGTAGCTCCCAAGGTCAAGTGTTCCTAGGACGAGATATCGGACATGAACAGAACTATTCCGATGCGATCGCTTACGAGATTGACCAAGAGATGCAGAGCATTACGCGTGACTGTTATGATCGCGCTAAGAAACTGCTTACCGAGAAGAGCGATGAGATGCACTTGATCGCGAAGACATTGCTCGATGAAGAGACGCTTGATCTGGATCAGATCAAATCCCTCATCGAGAAAGGCGTAATCGGATCAAGCGAAGACGGAGAAGGTTCCGCAGCGGAGGAAGAATCCAAAGCAGAACCGATCGTGGATACGCTAGGCAACGTCAAAGTACGGATTCAAACCCGTGAAGACGAGCCGCTGGCAACTATGCCGGATTTGCGCAAGGACGATGAAGGCTCCGACGAGCCTAAATAAGATTAGTTACAGTCAACAGGGGGTTCCCGCGCTTAACGGCGTGGGGCCCCCTGTTTTTTTGTACGGTTGAGAAAGCTGCGGGAGCGCGTGAGGTCGAGGGACCCAAGTGGCTGGAGGCATAGCTGTAGTCAGGCAAAACCGGACTGCAAGGTGCAATAGAGTGGAATCAGTAACTGTAGTTGGGTAAAACCGGATAAGAGGCGGAAAGCAATTGCGCGCAGAGAGTTAATAAATGCCAAGAAAAAGGGCTTCCAATCGTTGCAAGATGAATTGACAGCCTTATCTGGCAAGTGTAAATTAAGTGTTAATGAACGAAGTCCTTTTCGTCCACACTACAGACAGCATCCCCGCCATGTTTGTGCATTCATTCACAAACTATCGGTTCATCTTAGGGAGGTATCATGCATGGAAGCTTTAGCCTTAGAGCGCAAAGCAGAGCAGAACCGCGAATTACGCGAACGGCTTATGCAGCTTAAGAAGGAACGTAATGCTATTATTCTCGCTCATTATTATCAGCGCGATGAAATACAGGAGGTTGCGGATTTCCGCGGAGACTCGTTCCTCCTCGCACAGAAAGCGGCGTCGACGGATGCGGACGTGATCGTATTTTGCGGCGTACACTTCATGGGGGAAAGCGCCAAGATTCTTGCGCCCCACAAGACTGTACTCGTTCCGGATGAACGAGCAGGCTGTCCTATGGCGGATATGGTTAATCCAATCGGTCTTAGAGAGCTGAAGGCCAAGCATCCGAATGCTAAGGTCGTCACTTACATTAACTCTTCGGCGGACGTAAAGGCAGAGACGGATATTTGCTGTACGTCGGCTAACGCGGTCAAGGTCGTCAATTCAGTCGATTCGGACGAAATTATTTGGTGCCCGGATAAGAACTTAGGACATTACGTTGCCCAGCATACCGACAAGAAAATGATTATATGGGAAGGTTACTGCAACACTCACGACATGCTAACGATTAAAGATGTCGAGGAAATGCGGGCCAAATACCCGAATGCGGAATTCGTCGTTCATCCCGAATGCCGTCCGGAAGTCGTAGCGATGGCCGATTTTGTAGGAAGCACGACGGGTATTTTGAAACATTGCCGTGAATCGAGCCGCAAAGAATTTATCGTCGGCACGGAAGACGGAACCGGATATCAATTACGGCTGGACAGCCCGGATAAAACCTTTCATTTTGCATCTAAATTCCTCGTTTGCCCGAACATGAAAGTAAACAATCTGAAGAAGGTTGTTAAAGCGTTGGAAACGATGCAACCGCAAATTTATGTGCCGCAGGACGTTGCGGACAAAGCCCGTTTATCGCTGGAGCGCATGCTGCTGGTTAAGTAGCCTGCGCTACTCTCATGTTAGAGTGGAGACGAAATGAACATGATTCCGCGTTACGTTGTCGATTTTGACCTAGACAAGCTACCTCGAATAGAGACTGACGTTATCGTGATTGGAGCCGGCATTGCCGGATTATATACGGCGCTCAAATCGAGCGAAACGAAACGCGTGCTGATGATTACGAAGAAATCTTTGTTCGATAGCAACACCCGCTATGCGCAAGGCGGGATAGCCGCGGTTATTTCGGATGAAGATTCTCCGGATTTTCTCGCGCAAGATACGTTGATTGCCGGGGCAGGCCTTTGCGAAGCCGCGGCGGTCGACGTTCTTGTACATGAAGGGCCTCACGGGGTTCAGGAATTAATACGCTACGGCACGAACTTCGACGAAGAGGATGGCCAATATGCTCTGACCAAGGAAGGCGCCCATAGCCAGCGGCGCATTTTACATGCAAATGGGGATGCAACCGGCTACGAGATCGTTCGCGCGCTGGCGGAGAAGGTCAAGTCCGACCAGACCATCGAATTATGGGATGATCATTTCGTGCTCGACCTGCTAACGGAGAACGGCGAATGCCGCGGAGCTTTAGTTCAGAAACCTGATGGCTCCAGAGTAGCCGTATTCGGACAAGCTACGATTCTCTGTACGGGAGGAACCGGACAGCTTTATCGGTATACGACGAATCCGGAAGTCGCAACGGGCGATGGCGTCGCGATGGCTTACCGGGCAGGTGCAGATATTAGGGATATGGAATTCAACCAGTTCCATCCTACATCGCTGTGTTATCCGGGGGCTCCGAGATTTCTGATCTCCGAAGCTGTTCGGGGTGAAGGCGCTTATTTACGTAATATTCGCGGCGATCGATTTATGGAAAACTATCATCCCCAGCTGGAGCTCGCTCCAAGGGATGTCGTCGCACGCGCAATCCTAAGCGAGATGGAGTCGACAAAATCGACTTACGTCTACATTGATATCACGCATGAATCGCCGGAATTGATTCAGCATCGTTTTCCGACGATCTATGAATACTGTTTAAGATACGGTTTGGATATGACGACCGATTGGATTCCGGTTGCCCCGGCCGCCCATTATATGATGGGCGGGGTGAAGACGGATCTGCACGGGCAGACGAGCATTAAACGCTTGTTCGCTTGCGGAGAAGCTTCGTCTACGGGCGTTCATGGCGCGAATAGACTGGCGAGCAACTCGTTATCGGAGGCTATCGTTTTCGGGCAACGTATCGTGGACGTGATTAACGAGCTATCTCCGAATCAGTTAACTGCGGACAACGGTCCGGCTACGGAGAGGCAAGCCGCTCTGACAGGGGCATTAATCGAAAGACGACTGAAGCTCCAGAAGGGCATGGTACGTTATACGGGATTAAGAAGAGACCGTGAAGGATTATTGAAAGGCTTAGAGGATCTAAGAAAACAACTGCCATTATTCCAATTATGCTTATCGAAACGGGAAGAACTGGAATACGCCAATCTGCTCACTTGCGCACTGCTCGTAACGGAGGCGGCATTGAATCGCGAGGAGAGCCGCGGCGGTCATTATCGGGAAGATTATCCGCAGAAGGATGATCTGAACTGGCACGTGCATACGATATTGAATCGGGAAAAAGGGATTCGCACAGAAAGGGTCGACGGCGATGTTTGAACGAGAAAGCGACTGGCAAATCGGTGGTCCTGCGGTTGACTCGATTAAAGAGCAGCTCAAAGCATGGCTATCGGAAGATATCGGCTCAGGCGACGTGACAACGATGGCAACCGTGCCGCAAGGCCATCAATCGAGCGGTATTATTCATGCGAAACAATCGGGGATTATCGCGGGCATTCCTTTGGCTCGCCTTGTTTTCGAGGTAATCGATAAGAACTTGAAATTCAATGCGCAAGTAACGGATGGAACCCGCGTTGACCGCGGTACGGTGCTTGCGGTTGTTGAAGGCTCTACCCATAGCATCCTAACGGGGGAAAGACTAGCGCTTAATCTTCTGCAACGGTTGTCGGGCATCGCGACCAAAACCAATGAATACGTAGCCGCTGCGCAAGGGCAGAAGGTCAGAATCGCGGATACGCGCAAAACGACGCCGGGACACAGGACGATGGAGAAATACGCGGTTCGAATTGGCGGCGGAGCGAATCATCGCTTCGGCTTGTATGATGCCGTCATGATTAAGGATAACCATATTAAGGCGGCTGGCGGCATTACGGCCGCGGTTCAAGCTGCACAGTCCCGCATTCCCCACACGATGATGATCGAGGTGGAGGCGGAATCTCTCGCTCAAGCGGAAGAAGCTTTGCAAGCCGGAGCGCATATCATCATGCTCGATAACATGAATTCGAGCGATATGTCCGAAGCCGTCGCGATGATTCGCGGTAAAGCACCGAACATCGTGATCGAAGCGTCTGGCGGAATTACCCCTGAACGCGTAGCGGAAGTCGCCCGTAGCGGCGTTGATATTATTTCCGTGGGCAGTTTGACGCATTCTTTTCAAGCGCTCGATATTAGCCTTGACCTGAACGCGAAGAAAACGGGGGGGCTGTCATGATTCTAGTCGTAGATGTCGGGAATACGAATATTGTACTGGGGCTATATCAAGGCAGCTCGTTAACGCACCACTGGAGACTGAGCACTAACCGTTCCACCACCGTAGATGAATACGGCATTATGATTACCAATTTGTTTCAGCTGGCGGGCGTTCGGGCGGAACAGATCGAGGGCGTTATTTTGTCTTGCGTCGTTCCGCCGATCATGAACACTCTCGAGCAGCTATTTAAGAAATACGTAGGTAAAGAAGCATTGGTAGTCGGTCCCGGGATTAAAACCGGATTAAACATTCGATACGAGAATCCACGCGAGGTCGGCGCGGACAGGATCGTGAACGCGGTTGCCGGAATCGAACAGTACGGTACGCCTCTCGTCGTGGTCGATTTCGGAACGGCGACGACTTTCGATTATATCGATCAGTCCGGTGCCTATCTGGGCGGCTCGATCGTACCGGGAATCGGGATTTCAGCCGAGGCGCTATACCAAAGAGCGGCCAAGTTGCCTCGAATCGAATTGTCTAAGCCGAAAACCGTGATCGGGCGCAACACCGTAGCGGCAATGCAATCGGGCATTATTTTCGGATATGCCGGTCAGGTGGATGGAATCGTACGTCGGATCTGCAAGGAGTTTAACGTCCAGCCTAGAGTCATTGCGACTGGGGGATTATCGGAGTTGATCGCAGGGGAGTCGGAAACGATCGAGATCGTGGATCCTTTGCTGACGTTGGAAGGTTTGAGGATTGTGTATGAGCGGAATGGGTAAACCTATAGAGCTGTTTCATTATTACGAAAAGGGTTGTTAAGCAGGAGGTCGCGCAACATGAAAGACGAGTTAATTAGAGGTACGGCTTGGAACGGCGGCTTACGGGTATTCGCGGCAAGAACGACGGCGCTTGTGTCTGAGCTGCAACGGCGCCATGATACATATCCGACTGCAACCGCAGCGCTTGGCCGTACGGCAACGGTCTCGGCGATGATGGGCGTCATGCTCAAGGGCAGAGAAAGACTTATGGTGCAAGTCAAAGGCGATGGCCCATTAGGCCAAATCGTCATTGATGCCAACGCGGCAGGAGAAGTAAGAGGATACGTAGATCATCCGCATACCCACCTTCCGAGCAACAGCCAAGGGAAACTGGACGTAGCTGGGGTTGTCGGCCATACGGGATACCTGCATGTCACGAAGGATCTTGGCCTTAAGGAGCCTTATAAAGGCAGCGTTCCGATTATATCGGGAGAGCTTGCGGAAGACTTTACTTACTATTTCGCGGAATCCGAGCAAAGTCCCTCGGCGGTAGGTTTAGGGGTACTCGTAGAAACGGATAACACCGTGCTGCATGCCGGGGGATTCATTGTTCAAGTGCTGCCCGGCTTGCCGGAAGAGCAATTGGTTCGACTGGAGCAGGCTATCGCGGCTATGCCTCACGTCACGGCGTTACTTGATCAAGGTGAGACGCCGGAAGGCATTTTGCGTTTTCTCCTTGGGGACGAGATCACCATTCATCAGGCGATTGAGCCGGTATTTCAGTGCAATTGCTCCAGGGAAAGATTCGAGAAAGTACTGATCACCCTCGGCAAGCAAGAACTTAGAAACATGATCGATGAAGATGGCGAAGCGGAGCTTCACTGTCATTATTGCAACGAGAAATATATGTTCGAAGCGGAAGATCTGGAATCGCTGTATCGTCTTTCGGATCGGGATTAAAGGAAGGGATGATTTAGCATGAGGGAGACGATACGGCGCAAGCCGCTCGTACTGCTGGCCCTCTTGGCAACATCGGTTATAGCAACAGGCTGTAATTCGGAATCAAATCCGACGCCGATTTCTAGCGAGAGTATTTCCAAGGAAACCATCGTGAAGGGCGATATCGTCGCAACGATTGGCGACTCGAACATTACTCGTCAGCAATTACTCGACCAACTGCTATCCGTTTACGGTTCTCAGACGCTTAGAAGTATGATGCTTCAGAAGGCTGTGAACGAAGAAGCCAAAATATCGCAAATCGTAGTGACGGATGAAGAGCTGGAACAAGAATTGCGGCTTATGCAACAAGGTTACGAGGACGAAGATCAGTTCTATGAAGCAATGGACGAACAGCTCGGCATGAATCGGGAGCAAGTCCGGGAGGACGCCCGTTACCGGCTGCTGCTGGAGAAATTGTCTATACGCGATATTTCGGTAAGTCCAACGGAGATCGATTCTTATCTGGAGGAGCATCGGGAGCAACTTCAGCCTCGTAAGAAATATCAATGGGCTCAGATTGTGGTGCAGACCGCGGAGCAGGCGAATGGTTTGCTCGACCGGCTTGCGGAAGGCGAGGATTTCGCGCAATTAGCCCGACGCTACTCGATGGATGAATTCACCGCTGAAGACGGGGGCAACGTAGGATGGATCGAGGATCAAGATCCTTTCGAAGCACCGGCGGTGATGGATGCAGTCTCTGCCATGCATGTTGGGGAAACAACGGGGCCGATCCATGTTGATCAGGGTTATGTTATCGTGAGGTTGGACGGCAAGCAGGAAATGCAGACCAAGACGGAAGAGGAAATCCGGACGGAAGTCAGGCGACAATTGGCTTTGGGGAAAGCTGTCTCTACGAGGGAGCTGGAACAAGCCTTATTAATCAAGTATCGCGCCGACGTAAAAGACGATTCCCTGCGATAACCGGGCTTGATGGAATATGGAAATCGGAGAGCCAGCTATTGACAATCCTCTCCGTGTTTTGATAAGATGAAAACAAACAAAAAGCCGACTGTTTTAGTCGGATTAACGTAATGAGGCGGCTGAGCCGCATATTTTGGGAGGGAACATGTCCAATGGCTAAGATTGTACAGAATGTTACTCAGCTTATCGGCGATACGCCACTCGTTCGTTTGAACCGCATCGTACCGGAAGGCAGTGCAGAAATCTACGTAAAATTGGAATACCAGAACCCAGGTTCAAGCGTTAAAGACCGTATCGCGATCAGCATGATCGAAGAAGCGGAAAAACAAGGCTTGATTAAGCCGGGCGTGAGCACGATCGTTGAACCAACCAGCGGTAACACGGGAATCGGTTTGGCTATGGTTGCTGCTGCTAAAGGATATCGCGCGATTCTGGTTATGCCTGAAACGATGAGCTTGGAGCGTCGCAACCTGCTTCGCGCTTATGGCGCTGAACTTGTGCTTACGCCGGGTTCCGAGGGCATGAACGGTTCCGTTAAGAAGGCGGAAGAAATCGTTAAAGAAAACGCGGACTACTTCTTGCCGCAACAGTTCAAAAACCAAGCAAACGTTAAGGTTCACCGCGAAACGACGGGTCCTGAAATCGTAGAAGCGATTAACTCCTACGACGGCAAGATCGATGCGTTCGTAAGCGGAATCGGTACTGGCGGAACGATCTCCGGCGCCGGCGAAGTGTTGAAACAAAACTTCCCGAACATCAAGGTGTATGCGGTAGAGCCTGCTGCTTCCCCATTGCTGTCCGGCGGCGGTCCTGGCCCTCATAAAATTCAAGGTATCGGCGCTAACTTCATTCCTGAGATCTTGAATCGCGAAGTTTACGATGCGGTTCTGACTGTAGAGAACGAAGAAGCTTTCGAAACGGCTCGTGCCGTTGCCAAAAAAGAAGGTCTGCTTGTCGGTATTTCCTCCGGCGCGGCTATCTTCGCGGCGCTTAAAGTAGCGAAAGAACTCGGCGAAGGCAAACGCGTCGTTGCGGTTGTTCCTTCCAATGGCGAACGTTACCTGAGCACGCCGCTCTTTAACTTCGACAACTAATAGGGTTTGGAATGCAGCTCCCGTCTTTGGCGGGGGCTGTTTTTGCTATGCGAATCGATGTGATGTACTTGATTGTCCGCCCCTCCCCCCGCACCCCGACTGCATACCCCGCATAATCTAGTTGTAAAACCTGCACTTAGTTTGATTACAAAGTAGACATTTCCAGAACTAAGTGTAAAAGGTACACTTATTTTTCGCTCATACGACTTAAAAGCAACGTTTTCCAATAACTAATTGCAAGAAATACACTTAGGTGGAAGCGCACATGGGAATCGCAGAACTAACTGTAAGAAATACACTTAGGCAAGAGACGCACATGGGGAAATTGCGAAGCTTACTGCTTTAGATCTGGATCACGCCACAGTGGCAACCAGCTACCGCATTAGGTAGGCGATTAGCAACGAATAGAGACGTCGAGTAGATCATGCAGTCTGCCTTGTGGTATTCTGCTAAATAAGAGAAGCGGATCGAGGGATCAGTAAGCGTGGAAGTCATCGCATTTGAGCAATGGAAACGATGGAACGAGGAAGAGAGATATACTTTGCTTCCGTATATTCGCAAGGTCGAGCTAGAGCCGGGAATCTTATTGCCGACCTTCTGGGACAAAGCATGGGAAGAGGCGTCGGAGCACTCCTGTTTACTGGAAAGCGGCAAAGGCGGAAGATATTCTTTTGTCGGCTTGGACCCGGTATCGGTGATCGAGGGTAAGGGCGCTCGTGCGCGGGTGTTGAAGCCGATCGGATCGGAATCCGGTTGGACGGAGGTCAGGCAAGATGAGGGAGCGCCATTGGAGCTGCTTAGGGAATGGATGCGGCCGTGGGTTGGCCCAAAGCCAGTAGGTGTTCCTGATTGTATCGGCGGAGTGCTCGGGTTCTGGAGTTACGACATCGTACGTAGCTTGGAGAAGCTTCCCGTATTGGCGGAAGATGATCTAGGTTTGCCGGATTATGTGTTTCAAAGGTTCGAGGAACTCTGGATCGCGGATCACGCGGAAAATGTTGTTTATTGTGCGGTTCATGTTCGGGTTGCCGAAGCAGATGCGGATGCATTGGAGCAGCAATTCAATTTGGCATGCCAACGTTCGCTAGAGATGGAGTCGCAATGGAATAGCTGGGTGTCGGCTAGCCACTCGGCTTCCCAAGTGGAGCGTCATAACCGAATGCTTGAACGGATGGAACAGGATCAATTGCAGATCGACGTGGAAAGCCTGCCGGGCTTATCGACGTCAATGAGCAAGACGGCTTATGAGTCGGCGGTACGGCGGATTCAGCATTATATCGGGCAAGGTGACGTCTTTCAGGTCAATCTTGCGATGCGCCAGAGCAAATCGACGGGCGTAACGCCCGAAACGATCTACGAATGGCTTCGGTTGGTGAATCCTTCTCCTTATATGGGGATGCTTCGGACGCCTTCTTTTGCGCTTGTCAGCGCGTCTCCGGAACTACTCGTGAAATTAGACGAAGGCCGATTGTCCACGAGGCCGATCGCCGGAACCCGCCGTCGCGGAATGTCGGAGGAAGAAGACCGCGCGATGGAGGACGAGTTGCTCGCGAGCGAGAAGGAACGGGCAGAGCATGTGATGCTCGTAGATCTGGAGCGCAATGATCTTGGGCGAGTGGCGGAATACGGAACGGTTAAAGTGCCGGAGCTAATGACGATCGAGCGTTATTCGCACGTCATGCACCTTGTGTCGCAGGTTGAAGCTAAGCTTGCCGCAGGGAAGGATACGTTGGACGTACTAGCCGCGGTATTCCCGGGAGGAACGATTACGGGAGCGCCCAAGATTCGCACGATGGAAATCATCGAAGAGCTTGAGCCTACCCGCAGAGGGCCATATACGGGCTCTATCGGATGGATTGACTATAGCGGCAATATGGAATTTAATATAATTATTCGTACGATCGCGGTTCAGGACGGAATTTGCCACATTCAAGCGGGCGCAGGTATCGTTATCGATTCCGAGCCGGAGCGGGAATTTCACGAATCTTTGAACAAAGCCAAGGCGCTTTGGAAAGCGGTCCAGTACAGTGAAGGGCAGGGGGAATCGATATGATTCTAGTCATCGACAATTACGACTCATTCACGTATAACCTGGTACAGTATTTGGGAGAGCTAGGCGAGGAGATCCTCGTCCATCGCAATGACGAGATCGATCTTGACGGAATAGCTAAGCTGGCTCCCGATCATATTCTTATCTCCCCAGGACCTTGCACGCCGAACGAAGCGGGGATTAGCTTGGCGTTGCTGGAACGATTCAAAGGAGAGATTCCGATCTTCGGAGTATGCCTTGGGCACCAAGCGATCGGACAAGCGTTCGGCGGAGACGTTATTCGGGCGGATCAGCTCATGCATGGCAAAACATCCGAGATCACGCACGACGGGCGCACGGTTTTCGAAGGACTTCCTTCGCCGTTCACTGCGACCCGTTACCATTCTTTGATCGTCAAACGCGACACGCTACCGGACTGCCTAGAAATCAGCGCGGAGACGGAAGACGGTCTGATTATGGGCTTGAGACACAAAGAATATGTCGTAGAGGGCGTACAGTTTCATCCCGAATCGATCATGACGGATAACGGTCTGAAGATTCTGCGTAATTTCTTAAACCAGAAATCGGGCGTAAGAGCATGAAGTATTCTTACAACGGACTACTAACCGACAGCAACGAAGCCGTGATCTCCGCATTCGATCACGGTTTTTTGTACGGCATGGGCGTATTCGAAACGTTCCGGACATACGGGGGTCAGCCTTGGCTTCTGGAGGAACATGCGGAACGGCTGGCGAAGGGCTGCGAGCTGCTCGGAATCCGTTATGTTCCGGATGTGCCTCGGATGAGAGAAACGGTGGCGGGATTGCTGCAAGCGAACGGATTGACGGAGGGTTATATCCGTTGGTCGGTGTCCGCGGGAGAAGGGGCTATCGGATTGCCGAGCGACGATTACGGGCAGCCGAATGAGATCGTCTACGCGAAGGAATTGGCCGCAGACGAGCCATCTACCCGCAAAGGAAAAATTTTGCGGCTGCTGCAGCTTCCTCGGAGCACTCCGGAGGGCGATATCCGGCTGAAGTCGTTTCACTATATGAATAATATCAATGCCAAAAGGGAATTAAATAGTGCGGGAGCAAGACCAGGTACGGAGGGGCTCTTCTTGAACCGGGAAGGGCATATCGTTGAAGGAATGGTCAGCAACGTGTTCTGGATTTCGGACGGTGTGCTGTACACGCCTGCGGCGTCGACAGGTTTGCTCGAAGGAATTACGAGGGAATACGTGATTGCGTTAGCGGAGGGGATGGGCATTAAGACGGAGCAGGGCCTGTATGAGTGGGAGAAGCTTCTATATGCCGATGAAGTGTTCCTGACCAATTCCATTCAGGAGATCGTTCCGGTGACGAAAGTCGAGAATATCGGCGGGCGAGGCTTGAATCCTGGCGGGTGCAATTCTGTCGGGGCCATTACCTATAACTTAATGCATCAGTATCGGAGTGCCGCGGAAAGGAACAACAAGCGATGAAGCCGACATTTTATACCCGCGACTATACTTTTCACGATGGACTAAAGCTGCAGTTGGGGCAACGTACGCTAATTATGGGAATATTGAACGCGACGCCGGACTCCTTCTCTGACGGAGGACGGTTCAATGCGGTGGAAGCCGCTGTCGAAAGAGCTAGGCAAATGGCTGCCGAAGGAGCCGATATTATCGATATCGGCGGGGAATCGACAAGGCCGGGTTATGACCCGGTGCCGTTGGAAGAGGAATTGCGCCGGATTATCCCGGTGATCCAAGCCGTACGGGAACAGGTTCAACTACCGATCAGCGTAGATACGTACAAGGCGGAAGTGGCAAGACAAGCGTTGGAAGCGGGCGCGCATATCGTGAACGACGTCTGGGGTTTCAAGCGCGAGCCGGAAATTGCGGCTGTCTCCGCGAAATTCGGCTGTCCGGTCATTCTGACGCACAATCGGAACGATCGCGATTATTCCGATTATATTGCGGATGTATTAGAAGATTTGAAAGAAAGCGTAAGGATAGCGCAAGCTGCCGGTATCGGGGAAGATATGATCTGGCTGGATCCGGGTATCGGTTTCGCCAAGGATTACGAGGAGAATTTGGAACTGATGGGCCATCTAGACAAGGTGGTCGAGATGGGATATCCCGTTCTCTTGGGTACGTCCCGAAAAACATTTATCCAGAAAACGTTGGGCGTTACGCCGAGTGAAACGATAGAGGGTACGGGTGCTACGACTGCTCTAGGCATTGCCCAAGGCTGCCAGATCGTACGGGTTCATGACGTTCTGCAGATGAAGCGGTTAGCTGCTATGTCGGATGCTATCGTATACCGGCAAGCGGGAAAAGATGAGGGGGTTCACCATGGATAGAATGCAGCTTAAGCGAATGGTGTTTTATGGTTATCACGGGGTGTTTCCCGAGGAAAATAAATTAGGCCAGAAATATTATGTCGATCTAGACATGAGGATGGATCTTACGCGCGCGGCGCGCAGCGACGATGTGAACGATACGGTTAACTATGCCGAGATTCATTCTCTCGTTAAAGGGATCGTAGAAGGTAAGCCGGTCAAGCTCATCGAGGCGTTAACCGAAAACATTGCTTCTGCCCTACTCGGTACGTATACTAGTATCATTAAAGCTACGGTGTCGGTGACGAAGCCGAATCCGCCTTTCGATATTACCTTTGACGGAGTAACCGTTGAGCTGCGAAGACAAAGGGATCCGAACGGGAACATCGTACCAGTAGAGGATTGAGAACGACGTGTTAGAAGCATATGTGGCGCTAGGCGCTAATCTGGGCGATCGAGAATCGTCGCTAACGGAAGCGTTAAATAGGCTCCAAGCCGATACCGAGCTTGAAGTCCTTCGCATTTCGGCAGCGTACGAGACCGCCCCTGTCGGATTTACGGATCAGCCTTCTTTTCTGAATATGGCGGTGAGCCTGACTACGGAGCTTGATCCGATTACCCTGCTTCGTCGCTTGTTGGCGATTGAACAGGAAATGGGTCGCGTGAGAGACGTGCGATGGGGACCGCGCAATATAGATTTGGATTTATTGCTTTATGGAGAAACGACGATGGACACGCCGGAATTAACGCTCCCGCATCCCAGAATGGGACAGCGGGCATTTGTATTAGTTCCGCTAAGGGACATCTGGCCGAAGGAAATCCTTTTCCCATGGGAAGCGGAGCTATCGGCATTCTCTCTTCAAGAAGAAGGCATTGCTCGATACGCCGAATGGGATGGCCATGGGCTACGAAAGGAGTAACAACAATATGCTTAAGATCGGTAACGTTCCGATGAACAATAACGTCGTGCTGGCTCCGATGGCGGGCGTCTGCAATCCGGCTTTCCGGCTTATCGCCAAGGAGTTCGGGTGCGGGCTTGTCTGCGCGGAGATGGTGAGCGACAAAGCGATCCTTCACGGCAATCAGCGGACGCTGGAAATGCTATTCGTGGACGAGCGCGAGAAACCGCTAAGCTTGCAAATTTTCGGAGGCGACAAGGAGTCTCTTGTCGAAGCCGTCAAATTCGTCGACCAGAACACCAATGCGGATATTATCGATATCAACATGGGTTGCCCGGTACCGAAAGTAACGAAGTGCGATGCGGGAGCAAGATGGCTTCTGGATCCGAAGAAAATCTATGAAATGGTGTCTTATGCAGCGGATGCCGCCAAAAAACCGGTAACGGTGAAGATGCGCATTGGGTGGGATGACGCGCACATCTATGCGGTGGAAAATGCGCAGGCTGTGGAACGCGCGGGCGGAGCGGCGGTCAGCGTGCATGGCCGTACTCGGGAGCAGCTCTATACGGGCAAGGCAAACTGGGATATTTTACGGGACGTGAAGCAGGCTGTGAATATTCCGGTTATCGGTAACGGCGACGTATTCTCCCCTGAGGACGCGAAGCGCCTTCTCGAGCATACGAACTGCGACGGAGTCATGATCGGCCGGGGCGCCCTTGGAAATCCGTGGATGCTATATCGGACTGTTCATTACTTGACGACAGGCGAGCTTCTGCCCGATCCTTCTCCGGCGGAGAAAATCCGGATAGCCGTATTACACTTGGATCGCTTGTCCGATCTCAAGGGCGAGAATGTGGCCGTAAGGGAGATGCGCAAGCACTTAGCTTGGTATTTAAAAGGGCTGCCCGATTCCGCGATGGTCAAAAATTCGATCATGGATCTGACAAGCCGCTCCGAAGTCGTTTCTATACTGGATAACTATGTGAGAACGGTCGATGAATTGTTGCAACGCGATGCCGCTGAAGCTTCTGAACAGGGCGAAATCCTCGTACACTGAGAGGAAGCGGTTTCATAAAGTGCTTTCCGCGAATTGACATTTTTCAGGGGTTGAAATATAATCAGAACCAATATTCGCCCAAGCATCAGGAAAATCGTAGGCTTGCATCCATTAAGATGTCATGTCAGCGGTGACCGACCATATATTGGATTAGCAACCCTGAAAATCTTTCCCATGACAGGAGATCGGTGAGATGAGCGATAAGGAAGTGCTTCTAACCCAGGATGGGCTTAAGAGGCTTGAAGATGAACTCGAAAATCTTAAATCCGTAAAACGCCGCGAAGTGGCAGAACGCATTAAGGTCGCTATCGGCTACGGAGATATTAGCGAGAACTCGGAATACGAGGATGCTAAGAACGAGCAGGCCTTCATCGAAGGCAAGATCATTACCCTTGAGAAAATGCTTCGTAACGCACGAATTATCAATAGCGACGAAATCGATCTGGAAACGGTAAGTATCGGTTCGACGGTAGTCGTTGAGGATCTCGAATTCGGAGATACGATGGAATACACGATTGTAGGTACGGCAGAATCAGACCCGCTGAACAACAAGATCTCCAACGAAAGCCCGGTCGGTAAAGCGATTATTGGCAAGAAAAAGGGTACGACGGTTGAAGTGAGCGTTCCTGCGGGCATCATTCAATACAAAATTGTCGATATCAAAATGTAATTTTGCGACTATAGTGTGAATGGATTATCGCCGTCATCTGGACGGAGAAGCCGATTGACTGGATTAAAAAGCTTCCTTAGGAAGCTTTTTTGCCTGTTATTCGTAGTTATTGTTTGGTAGATAACGTCAATACAGATAAGAAACGAAGGAGAACGAAACCATGGAACATACTGAACAATCGGAGTCGATCGAATTAGGCGAATTACTGCAAATCAGACGGAACAAATTGGACGAGCTTCGGGCGCTTGGCGTCGATCCGTTCGGCACGAAGTTCGATCGCACGCATCAAGCGGGCGACATCTTAGCGCAATATTCGGATCTGACGAAGGAAGAGCTGGAGGAGCGGGCGATCGAAGTTAGCCTTGCCGGCCGTATTATGACGAAGCGCGGAATGGGCAAAGCTTCTTTCGCCAATCTGCAGGATCTGAGCGGCAGAATCCAGATCTACGTTCGGGAAGACTCGGTTCCAAGCCATAAGTTCCAAGCCTTCGACCTGCTCGATATCGGCGATATGATCGGCGTTAAGGGCGTCGTGTTCAAGACGAAAACGGGCGAGACTTCCGTTAAGGTCAAGGATCTTGAAGTGTTGACTAAGTCGTTGCTTCCGTTGCCGGATAAGTTCCATGGTCTGAAAGACGTTGAAACGCGTTATCGCCAGCGTTACGTGGATCTCATCGTGAACCCTGACGTACAGAAAACGTTCATTTCCCGTTCCCGCATTATCCAATCGATGCGCCGCTATCTGGACGATCGCGGATATTTGGAAGTGGAAACGCCAACGTTGCATTCCATTGCAGGCGGAGCGGCAGCGCGTCCGTTCATTACTCATCACAATGCGTTGGACATGCAGCTCTATATGCGCATTGCGATCGAGCTTCATCTGAAAAGATTGATCGTAGGCGGTTTGGAGAAAGTGTACGAGATCGGCCGCGTCTACCGGAATGAAGGGATTTCGACGCGCCATAACCCTGAATTTACAATGATTGAGTTGTACGAGGCCTATGCCGATTACGAGGATATCATGCGGTTAACCGAGAACTTAATTGCTCATATCGCGCAAGAGGTTCATGGAACGACTAAGATCACTTACCAGGGCCAAGAGGTAGATTTGACTCCGGCTTGGCGCCGGGTTTCGATGACTCAGTTGATCAAAGAAACGGTTGGCGTAGACTTCGAGGTACAGATGACGGACGAGGAAGCTCATGCAATCGCGAAGGAGCACAAAGTTCCGGTCGAGAAGCATATGTCATTCGGACATATCGTGAACGCGTTCTTCGAGCAATTCTGCGAACACACCTTGATTCAACCTACCTTCGTAACGGGGCACCCCGTGGCGATCTCTCCATTGGCGAAGAAAAAAGAATCCGATCCGCGTTTTACAGATCGTTTCGAGTTATTCATCGTGGCGCGCGAACACGCGAATGCGTTCACGGAGCTCAATGATCCGATCGACCAACGCGAGCGGTTCGAAGCGCAACTGACGGAGAAGGAAGCAGGCAACGACGAGGCGCATGAGATGGATGATGATTTCATCCGTGCATTGGAATACGGTATGCCGCCAACGGGCGGACTCGGTATCGGCGTAGACCGTCTGGTTATGCTGCTTACCGATGCGCCATCGATTCGCGATGTTCTTCTGTTCCCGCACATGCGTGATCGTTCGGAAGGGTAAGGAAATAACTAGGGCGGACCTTGTGCTGATGCACGGGTCCGTCTTTTTTTGCTCTGACTAGTTGTTTACTCTATTTGAACTCCCAACAGCCACAAGACTGCTACACGGTATGATAGCGGAAGGCATAGCGGTAATGAATGCCGCTATTTCATCGAATCCGTTCTTATGAAATATATATAACGGCAATGAATGCCGCTATGCTCTGGAATACAGCCGCGTATCGATGGTGTAAGTAGATATAACGGCAATCCCTGCCGCTGTCTAACTTATTGAGTTATCAGGTTCGTAAATAACGGCACCCAACGCCGCTAAGCTGTATCGACCGTTGTAAGTCGCATATTGCTGTATTAAATTTCCATGTAAAAAAGGGGTTGCATTCCTGTTGTAGGCTGTGATATATTAATTGAGCCGCTTCGAGAGGGCACACGAAAATGAAACACAAATTGTTCTTTGAAAACTGAACATCGAGCGTAAGAAACAAAC
>NZ_JAKRWM010000028.1 GCF_022352055.1 Cohnella mopanensis
CAGACCGCAGACCGCAGACCGCAGACCACAGACCGCAGACCGCTCTTAAATTCGAGTACATCGAAGAGTTGTTCAGACCAAGGCACTTTTTTGGCCTTCGTTCCCCAAGCGCGGAGAGTATGTCTCAACCAAGGCACTTTTTTTAGCCTTCGTTCCCCAAGCGCGGTGGTAATGTCTCAACCAAGGCACTTTTTTGGCCTTCGTACCCCGAGCGCGGAGATTGTGTCTCAACCAAGGCACTTTTTTGGCCTTCGTGCCCCGAGCGCGGAGAGTATGTCTCAACCAAGGCACTTTTTTGGCCTTCGTGCCCCAAGCGCGGAGATTGTATCTCAACCAAGGCACTTTTTTGGCCTTCGTACCCTGAGTGTGGCGGTTATGTTTCAACGAAGGCTTTTTACAAGATGTTGTTTGTATAGGGTAGGGTTCTCAGTAGTAACGATACGAAGGTATTATTTGATAAGTACAAGCGAGCAGGGGGAGAATAAGGTGAAGATGTAATGTTGTTATTCAAGCTCAGCAGCACAGCGCATTAACATTTGGCATCGTTTGATACCTAATGAAGTAGTCTACAAACAGGCTCAATAACTGGAACGATTTACCTCGCAAAACTTGTTCAAAAAAATGCTTGCACTCGTCGTTTGATTCGGATATAATCATATTTGTCGTCTGAAGCGGGTAACGCGAAATTACGGAAATCGCAGACCGGTAATGGCCCCTTGGTCAAGCGGTTAAGACACCTCCCTTTCACGGAGGTAACAGGGGTTCGAATCCCCTAGGGGTCACCATGCGAGCCATTAGCTCAGTTGGTAGAGCACCTGACTTTTAATCAGGGTGTCGAAGGTTCGAGTCCTTCATGGCTCACCATTTATTTGCTCCGTAAGGCGTAAGCCGAATCGGGCGACATTATATAGTATGCGGTCGTGGCGGAATGGCAGACGCACCAGCTTGAGGGGCTGGCGGGAGCAATCTCGTGGAGGTTCGAGTCCTCTCGACCGCACCATACTTAATAAGCTGAAATCCCTTGATACGTAAGGGGTTTTTTTTATTTGTATTTTATGGAGTCAAGAGAACAGAGCAAGCGAGAATAGGTAAAATTGTCTCCGTGTTAGCACCGTGATAGCAAGTAGAAAAGGGCATCTCCAGCGGCGAGATCATCGCTTCTAGAAGCGCCCTTGGTTCACAAGGCTTGCTCAATGCCATCGTATCATTAATGCATCTGGTTCAATTTTTCTAACTCCTGGACAGAGAATCCTGTTGCTTGAGCTACTTTTGTAATATCCATGCTATTTGAATCAAATTCCGGGCGATTCTAATTTTCCTTTAGTCTCGCCCTCTGTACGCGCACCTTAGAGCATTGAAGCTTCATCATGAAGTGCCTTTTGTCTCATTTCGTACGGCCAGCGTGCTTTGGCATCTTGACTTAAAAATTCAAGCGCGGACATCGCCTTGCCCAATGTGGGTTCGTTCACCTTCAACACCTACCGACTAAACACGAACTCATTTCAACTGAAGCAACTATGTTGTCTAAGGGTCACGTCAAGTAGATTATCGCTGCTTCCTTCTGGAAGATGAAAAAAAGGTTTCAGCACATGCGTCTGGAACCTTTGTTCGTTCAAAGGGGCAGTTAAGATTATTTGATAGAATCCGACAGCTTGTTCAGCACTTTCATGCCCATAATAATCAATTCACGTTCGATATCCGACAATTGGGATAGGTGTTCCATGAGCGGAGACGATACGAAATCATGAATGCCATCGTCCACGAACGATTTGACCGCGTCGGTTACATAAATGCGAATATAGCGTTTATCCTGCTCATCTTTGCGGCGTACGACCAATTGGTTCTTTTCCAGCCGGTCCGCAATGCCCGATACGGTGCTATGCGTCATATGCAGGCGGGAACAAAGATCCTTCGTGGAAAGGCCGGGATGCTCTACAAGCTCCTTAAGGATACGAACCTGCGGACCGGTCAGGCCGTAGGGATCCACTTGATCACGCAGCATTTTGTCAAACTTGCGATTGGCTTTTCTCACAACCGTGCGAATATAGTTCGCTTGCACCATGAGTTCTTTGTCGTCCATAAATGCCTCCGGCTCTGAGTGTTGGGATAGCTTGATTGTAGCACCGATCGAAGCCGGCGATCAATTCGAAGGATCGCTCATCCCTGTATCATCCTTGAATTCTGCTTATCGATCGCTCTTGCGTTGCCTGCCATAAAGGATAATAGCAAGCTCAGCGCACAGATCCCCAAACAGATGGCAAAGACGCAGGCGATGCCGGAACTGAGGGATTGCTGCAGCCGGGCATAGAGATCCGCGGGAATCGCCGTCCTTAACTCGGGAGAAAACAACGCGTACGAATCGCGGAGCGAATTGGCCGAAGATGGGCTTATTGTCCGTCCGGTGGTCAACTGGAGGATGGAAACGCGCAATCGGCTGTTGACGATAATTCCGAAAATGCTGACGCCGATCGCCATGCCGATCGTTCTCAGAAAGGTGATCAAGGAGGAGGCGGTCGCCAAGTGCTCCTTGCCGATCGAATTTTGCGCCAAGAGGAGGGTGACCGCCATCAAAGGCCCGATCCCTGCGCCAAGCAAAATCATGGCTACATGCAAATAGAAATAGGTTGTATGCACGTTGAGCATGGCTAGCATGGAGCACGCGATTCCCATCAATACCGCGCTGAAGAGCATCGTGGTGCGGAAAGGAACGTTTCTCAGAAATATGCCGCTGATCGAAGCCGAAACGATCAGGCTGACCATCAGAGGCGTCAAAACTTGCCCGGAATTCGAAGCGCTGCCGGCGATTACCCCTTGGATGAACAAAGGGATGTAGCCGCTCGCACCGATCAAGATCACGCCTTGTAAAAATGCCGTCACGGATGCGGACGTCAGTTTCGAGCCGAACAGCCGAACCGGAATGATCGGTTCGGGAGAGCGCCATTCCACCAGCAAGAAAGCGAATGAGCCGATCACGGACAGAGCCAATAGGCCGATGACCCACGGATTGCCCCACGAATGGCGGTTTTGTCCCAGATCGAGCCCGATGAGAAGGCAGACGATCGAACCGGTAAGCAGAAAGGCCCCGGCATAATCGATGATCGGCTTTTCGCTGCGCCTTCTGTTATCCTCGTAGAAAAGAAACAGCAATACGACGGCGACCATGCCGAACGGAACGTTGATAATAAATATCCAATGCCAGGACAGGTGGGTGTTAATAAACGCGCCCATGCCAGGTCCCGCCACGGCCGCCAGTCCGAATACGGACGAGAACAGGGCGGTCATCTTGCCGCGCTGTTTCATCGAGAATACATCGGCGATCATGGCGAACGTAATGGGGACGAGGGCAGCGGCCCCAATGCCTTGCACGGCTCGGAACAGGATCAGCTGCATCATCGTTTCCGAGCATGCGGACATCAAGGAGCCCGCCATAAACAAGCTCAACCCGAACAAATACATTTTCTTTTTTCCATATAGGTCCGCCAATTTCCCGAAGATCGGGATCAGCGTCGTGGAAGTCAACAGGTAGGAGGAAAACACCCACGGGAAAATATCCAAGCCTCCGATTTGCGAAACGATGGTTGGTATGTTGGTAGATACAATGGTATCGTCCAAAGCCGACATCAGCATCCCCAGCAGAAGTCCGATCATCAGAAGCAAAAGTCGAACGTTCTGTTTCTCCAGATGAAACTCCTCCTCGTGTATATGAGTCGCGTGCGACGTATCATATACGACGCATAATACACCTATGTAAACGGTTTGTATATAGGAAATCATTCGAATTTACTAATTAATTCAGAGGCCATCTGTCCAATTATTGTGTCGTGTTCGACACATGTAGCTATAGCCAAGAAATGGAAGAATGCATATAATGGTTTTGGGCGGAATGTACAATTTAGAGATTATGGGGTTTTATATCGTCCATTAGCGGGAGGAGGAAAGTCATGGAAGAATGGCATCATTATTGTCTAATAGTTCGATATCCGGAAGTCGACGCAATGGGTATCGTCTACCAAGGAACTTGCCGAAATTTTAACCGCCGCGATCGGTCCCTCTAGAGCCGCCGAGCAGCTGTGTGTTGACTGGTTAATTATTCGTGGTAGCACGGTGGTAGCAAACTCCAAATAACAGCCGAAAATGGCGGTATACAGCAGGAAAGGTCGAATGCCCAGAAGCCATAATGCGGTAGACTTCCGAGCATTCGCGGATATATCAGGAGAGTGTGTCCCGACATTGAGGGGCTGGCGGGAGCAATCTCGTGGAGATTCGAGTCCTCTCGACCGCACCATACTTATCAATGACAAATCCTTGTGATCTATCGCAAGGATTTTTTTGATTTTCAATTTCCAAATAGCGTTCATTCAATTAATCGCGCGAATCACTCAATGCTAATGATAAGACGAAACCCAATGTGGAAAAATACGTAATCCTAATATTAAAGAAAAGTTAGTTACATATGAGTTGTAAGTATCTTACTGATTTTGTAAAAATCGAGGGGGCAAGTGTTTTATGAGAATTACTATAGGCAAGAAAATGATTAGTGCTTTTTTAAGTATTGCGGTTCTTTTTGGAGTCGTAAGCGGTCTATCATTATTTTATTTAAAGAAAATTGACGATTCCTATTCGGATTTAATTAATAGGCGAGTACAGATCTTATCTAATACAAAGGATATGAGGGCTAGCACGCTGCAGCAGATGAGCAGCTTGCGAGACTTTCTTTTGAGCCAAAACAAAGACGGTTTGGATAGGATTGACGAATCGAATAAGCAATTGTCGAATTTGATAAGCGTTACTTTAAAGTTGGTACATCGTGATGCGGACATTAACCAATTACAAAACCTGAATGAACTAGGCCTACAATTCAAGAAGGGCGCAGACCAGGTCATTTCATTAGAGGGAAAGAACAATGAAGAGGCAACAAAATTGGCAGCAAGCGATGTCATTCCGCTCGGACGTCAAATGGAGAAATTGGCGAATGAGATTGCCGATGGCCAGCAAAAGCTAGTTGATGAAGGTGGCAAAGAGAATTCGTTGATGGTTGATTCCATCCGAACGACGGTTATGATCCTAAGTATAATCCTATTCCTAACCGCTCTTGCGATAGGTTACATCATTTCCAGATTGATCTCCAAACCGATCGTTCATATCGCGAACGCAGCAAAACGAATTGCTTCAGGTGATCTAACGTCAGAGAAAATGAACGTAAAAAGTCGGGATGAACTCGGCGAAATGGCGGAATCTTTTAACCGAATGTCCCAAAACCTTCGCGATTTAATCTTGCAAGTAGGAATGAGCGCAAAAAATGTTGCCATATCCTCAGAGGAGTTAACGGCGAGCGCCGAACAGACCAACCTTGCTACGCTACAAATCTCATCTACCATTCAGGAAGTTGCTTCCGGAGCGGATAATCAAGTTAAAAGCGTGAACGAAAGCGTGCAGGCCGTTAACGAGATGTCGGAAGGAGCGCAACAAATTGCTATCAATGCTCAAAGCGTCTCATCTTCTGCATCCGAGGCGGCTGACAACTCGTTAGAAGGAAATCAAGCCATTGAACAGGTAGTTAATCAGATGAACTTTATTCATCAAACCATTGAAGATTTATCGGAAGTGATCAACCGATTGGGAGAACGTTCACAGGATATTGGAGAAATCGTTGGATTTATTACGGACATCGCTTCGCAAACGAATCTACTAGCGCTTAATGCTTCCATAGAAGCAGCGAGAGCAGGGGAGCAGGGAAGAGGATTCGCGGTAGTGGCAAGCGAAATTCGGAAATTAGCCGAACAGTCGACTCAATCGTCACAGCAGATTGCCGAACTAATCGCATCCATACAACAAGAAACAATTGCCGCCGCGCAATCTATGGAAGTCGGAACAAAAGAAGTGAACGAAGGAATTCGCGTCGTAAGTAGGGCGGGAACTTCATTTGAGCATATTCAACAATCGGTACATAAAGTTGTCACTCAAATTCAAGAGGTGGCAGCGGCTGCTCAAGAAATGTCTGCTAGTACGGAACAGGTCGGTAGCTCTATGAATTACATTTCCACAATTGTCGAGGAATCGGCAACGGGGATGCAGCAAGTATCTGCTTTTACGGAAGAGCAGATCGCGTCCGCGGAGGAAGTTTTCTCCTCAGCATCTTCGTTGTCCAAAATGGCTGAACAATTACGAGATCAGATCGGAAAGTTTAAAGTATAAGCTCGTCCCCCGATGACCAAGAACGAGAGAGAGGGGGCGAAAAACCGAGAATCGTGCGAATAATGTTCCGCTGGGAGATGCAGAAGGCCGTTTTGCCCCCGATTCAGGCCCGAAAGCGCTTGGGAGACATCCGGAAGGCCTTTCTCCTCGTCCTGCTCCGTGGTATGATGCCAACTATATTTATCAATTATTGCGGTACTGGGTGAAGGGGATTATCGAAGGGGTATGGAGAAAAAGCGTTCACTGTGGGCACTTTCGTGGCCGGTTATGATCGAGATGTTCCTTCAGTTTGCGATAGGAACGGCGGATACGTTAATGGTTAGTCGCATTTCCGATGACGCGGTAGCGGTTGTCGGTTTCTCGAATCAGTTTTTCAATGCCGTTCTTATTATGTTTATGCTAGTCGCCAGCGGCGCGGGTATTCTCATTTCTCAGCGGTTGGGAGCCGGGCTTCGCACGGAAGCCCGCACGATCGGTACGATGGCGATCGTATTGACGGGAGGACTCGGAGTCGTCGTCAGCGTGGTGCTCTTGTTCGGTACCGGACAGTTCGCGGCGGCGCTGCAGATGCCGGAGGAAATTCGTCCGTTAGGACATACCTATATGTCCATTGTTGGCGGAGGGATGGTGTTCACCGCTTTGAACGCCGCGCTTAGCACTTGCGTGCGGAATACGGGAGATACGCGTTCCCCTATGTATATCGCGTTCGCGATGAACGTTCTGCACATTACTTTGAATGCGCTTTTCATCTTCGGAGCGCTCGGTTTTCCGAAGTGGGGACTGTTCGGAGTGGCAATATCCACGCTGTTCGTTCGAGTGCTGGCGGTCATATTGTTGCTTAGGCTATTCCGCCATGCGTTTGAAACACCGATCACATGGCGCGAATTCGGCAAGTTCGATTTTCGCTTGTTGAAGGATGTGTTCAAGATCGGTTGGCCGATGAGCGTGAACGGGGCTTCTTGGCAGGTGTCGCAGCTTGCGATTACGAGCTTAATTGGCGTTATGGGAGCTCAGGCGCTGGCGGCAAGAACGTATATGAACACGATGGAATCGTTCGCTTTCACGATCGGATGGTCGCTCGCGATGGCCGTACAGATCCAGATCGCCCATGAGTACGGTGCCGGACGGTACCGGGAAGCTTATTATAGCTGCTACCGGGTACTCGGAATCGGGATGGCTCTAGTCTTAATGAATACGGGATTGATCCTCTTGTTCCGAGAGTCGATTCTTAACTTCTTCACGACGGATCCGTGGATCGTGGATATGGCGGTTACGTTGTTATGGCTTAATTTGTTACTGCAGCCGGGTAAAATGCTTAACATGGCGCTCGGGCAATCGATTAACGCAATTGGCGACGGCCGATTCAGCATGAAGGTGTCATTGCCGTGCATGTGGATCGTTGCCGTCGGTCTGACCTACTTGCTCGGTATATCCTTAGAATGGGGATTATACGGTGTCTACGCCGGCATGATTCTGGATGAATACGCGCGCGGGATTTTCATGTGGTTCCGCTGGCGGCATCATCGGAAGTCGGGGGTATTCGCCTCCGCATTCCGCCAGCCGCTTGATCGTCCGCTCGTAACCGGGAGTGGTATCTCGTCGTAGTCGTAATGGAATATTGTTCAAAGAAAATCCCTTGTTGACCGAGGGTTTTTTTTATTGCCTCCTTTTGTTGACAATGATAATCATTATCAATTAATATAAAGCCGAAGATAGGTAACGGATATCCGGTATTTCGGTGAACCGATGGAAAGGGGAAGTTGAGTGGCTAGCATCGTCTTGATATATGCGAGCATGACAGGGAATACGGAAGAAATAGCCGAAGCGATTGCCAAGGGCATTCGCGAAGCCGGCGTGGAGCCGGTCATGAAATCGGTTTTGGATGCCGTAGCTTCCGAACTGGAGCAATACGACGGTATATTGTTAGGCGCGTATACATGGGGAGACGGAGATCTTCCCGACGAATTCGTAGACTTCTATGAAGAAATGGATAGGCTCCGACTGAACAATAAAAAAGCGGCGGCATTCGGCTCTTGCGACTCCGTATACCCGGAATACGGCGTGGCTGTGGACCAATTGATCGAGAAGCTGGAACAGCAAGGGGCGGAAGTCGTACTGCCCGGTTTGAAGATCGAATTGGCGCCATCGCCGCAAGAGGCTGAGGAATGCAGTAGGTTCGGCTTTGATTTTGCCCGGCATGTCCTTGGACAGCTAACGTAGGAGACTATTCTGCCAGCTTGCCGAACCGAGAGAAACCGGCTGCGGCTTCGTCTGCGTTACACCGCAGGGATAAAAGACCTTTGGCAAGTTCCGCTACTTTGTGGAGCTTCGGGCTGAAGGTCTTTATTACATGATTAGATTAGCGTTCATTCCAATAGGTTTAGGTTGTGATTTATCCGATTTGCTATTATTCTAGTAAAGCTCGGTAGCTTCCGGAGGAATGGACGCTTATACATCCTAGTCAGACAGAAAGAAGGTTAGCAAAGCAAGTGAACACTAAAACTTTAGCTAGCGGAAAAGCGGTAGATCGGTTTCCGCTAGCATTATTCTCTTTAACCGCAGGAGCTTTCGCGATCGGCATGACCGAATTTGTCATCATGGGGCTGCTGCCTAATGTGGCGAATGATTTGAACGTATCGATCTCTCAAGCGGGACAGCTCATTACCGGATATGCGCTAAGCGTTGCGATCGGTGCGCCGATCTTAGCCGTGGCCACTCACCGCGTACCTCAGAAAAAGCTGCTGATCTTACTGATGATTCTCTTCATCATTGGTAACGGAATTGCCGCGGTCGCCCCGAACTATTCTGTGCTGATGGGGGCAAGGCTCTTTACGGCGCTTGCTCATGGAACGTTCTTCGGCGTCGGTTCGATTCTCGCCGCTAATCTGGTCTCGCCGAATAGACGCGCTGCGGCGGTATCGGTCATGATGGCGGGGTTGACGGTCGCGAATGTCATCGGCGTGCCTTTCGGAACGTTTATCGGCCAGCACATGGGCTGGAGGGCCTCGTTCGGCGCGGTCGTCGTGATGGGTTTCATTACGCTCATTGGAATCATTGCGTTGATTCCCGATATTCGTCAGACGGAGAGCTCCAGCGCGATTCGGCAAATTCGCGCTCTTCTCCAACCGAAGTTATTAGTCGTTTTGCTTACCGGCGCAATCGGCTGCAGCAGTCTTTTTACGGTATTTACTTATATCGCCCCGCTGCTCCAAGAAGTGACCGGCTTTGCCGAGCATAGCGTGACTTGGGTTCTCATGCTGTTCGGAATAGGCGTGACGATCGGAAATATTCTCGGGGGCAAACTCGCGGATTGGAAGCTGATGCCTACTCTCATAGGGGGATTCGCGTCTCTCGCTATTATTCTAGCGGTATTAGCGTTGGTAGATGAACTTCCCGTTGCCGTTGTGATTACGATCTTCATCTGGGGAGTCGTTTCATTCTCCGTATTGCCGGGATTGCAGGTTCGGATCATGACGCTCGCCAAGGATGCTCCGGCCCTGGCCTCTACGTCCAATCACTCTGCATTGAACTTCGGCAATGCGGGAGGAGCTTTCCTAGGCGGTCTCGTCATTACGCACGCGGGATTAGACATGCTACCTTGGACTGGAGCGGCGCTATCTCTGATCGGAGTGATGCTTGCGATCGGTGTGTATTGCTGGGATAAAGGCTCCGTTCGATAGGATCTGTCAGCCGCTGTTATCGGCTTGAATTGGATAAATAATCTGCGCGAAATGAGCATGGAACGGCTGTAGACAAGGTGTTAATTTGGGAGGGGGGTATGATCGGCGAATCATAGAGAGGCGGTAGGACAACGAACATGAAGCAATGGAATGCCGAAAGCGGCTACGATTGTTGGCTGGAATATCGAACTATCGATGACAATCAATTGCGGGAAACGTATTCGAAGTACTGTTCGCGTGTGGAGGTCATTGGAGAGACGGCACTAGTAGAGTCAGCGCGAAAGGAGCTACAGCTTGCGCTTGGAACGATGCTTGGGTTAACGTTCCAGGATGGCCGAGTTCCATTAGAAGGAACGGGTATCGTGGCCGGAACCTTCGACAGTTCTCCGCAGTTCGCTTCGCTGGCTACCGAATATAATATCGCGGATTTGGGTGATGAGGGTTATATCGTTCATTCGTCCGATAATGGCAATATCTATTTGTTGGCGGCTACGGATAAAGGCGTGCTATACGCGACGTTCCACTTGATCGGGCTGTTACAACAAGGGGGAAATATCGAAAAGTTAAACGTTCGCGAAATTCCCTCCAACGGTCTGCGCATGATTAACCATTGGGATAACATGGATGGATCGATCGAGCGCGGATACGCGGGGAACAGCATTTTTTTCCGGGACAATCGAATGATTGCGGAAACGGGTCGGCTTAGGGATTACGCAAGGCTGCTGGCTTCCGGGGCTATTAACGCGGTGTCGATCAATAACGTTAACGTGCATCGCGAAGAGTCGAAGCTCATCACCGAGCCTATATTACCGGATGTGGCTAGGGTCGCGAATATTTTCCGGGATTACGGAATTCGTCTGTATTTGAGCGCTAATTTTGCGGGCCCGATGGAAATCGGCGGACTGGAGACGGCGGACCCGCTTCACCCGGATGTCTGCGCATGGTGGAAGGACACGGCAGAGAGGATTTATCGTTGGATCCCGGATTTTGGCGGCTTCGTCGTCAAGGCGGATTCGGAATTCCGGCCAGGTCCGTTCACGTATGGGAGAAACCATGCGGACGGGGCGAATATGTTCGCGGATGCGCTTAAGCCTTTCGGAGGAGAAGTCATTTGGCGCTGTTTCGTGTACGACTGCTTGCAGGATTGGCGCGATCGGATAACCGATAGGGCACGTGCGGCTTATGACCATTTCATGCCGCTCGACGGACAGTTTCGGGACAACGTGCTGCTTCAGATCAAGAACGGTCCGATGGACTTCCAAGTCCGTGAGCCCATCTCGCCTTTACTAGGCGGATTGACACTGACGAATCAAGTGATGGAGCTGCAAATAGCCCAAGAATATACCGGACAGCAGCGTCATCTGTGCTATCTTGTGCCCCAGTGGAGGGAAGTGCTGGAGTTCGACACTTATGCCAAAGGGCAAGGATCGACCATCTCGGAACTGACTAGCGGCAGGATGTTTGGGAGAACAAGGGGAGGAATCGCGGCGGTATCGAATATCGGGGATGACCTGAATTGGACCGGACATGATTTTGCCCAGGCTAATTTCTATGGCTTTGCACGGTTGGCTTGGAATCCGCATTTGAGTTCCGAGCAAATCGCGCGAGAATGGATTCGCAGAACTTTCGCGCATGATGCGGAAGCGGAGCGGGTCATACTTGGAATGCTCCTTGATTCTTATTCGATCTACGAGGCCTATACGGCACCGCTTGGCGTCGGTTGGATGGTTAATCCTTCACACCATTACGGACCGAGCGTTGACGGATACGAATATTCGAAGTGGGGAACATACCATTTTGCGGATTGCGAAGGAATCGGCGTTGATCGAACGGCAAGCACCGGAACGGGCTACACCAGGCAGTATCATTCACCGATGTCGGACTTGTACGAATCGCTCGAATCATGTCCGGACGAGCTTCTCCTATTTTTCCATCACGTCCCGTACACGCATGTATTGAAATCCGGTAAGACGGTCATCCAGCATATTTACGATTCACACTTCGAAGGAGCCGATCGGGCAGCCGAACTACTGGAATCATGGAACTCGGTCGAGCGGAAGGTCGATTCCGGAAAACACAATCGCGTAAGGGAGCGACTCGTTCATCAGGCGGAACATGCCCAGGAATGGCGAGATCAGATCAATACGTACTTCTATCGTAAATCCGGAATCGCGGACGCACAGGGTCGACCGATTTACTAGGGAGATTCGTAAACAAGACCCGAATTCGATCACAAGCCCGCTATCCGCTCCCGATGGGTATACACGTTCATGGAATCCGCGCGGATGAATCCGACGCAGGTAATGCCCAGGTCTTCGGCTAGCCGGAGAGCCAGATCGGTCGGAGCGGATTTGGATAATAAAATGGGGCAGCCGATTTTGGCTGCCTTTAACACGACTTCGGAGGATAGCCGTCCGCTGAACGCGATGACGCACTGTCTCGTCGGGATGCGCTGGCGGAGGCTATGGCCGAACAGCTTATCGAGGGCGTTGTGCCGGCCGATGTCGGTACGAACTTCCATGAGATCGTCTTTGTCGTACAGCGCCGCATTATGGAACCCGCCGGTGAGATGAAAATCGACGGAGCTCATCTGCATGCGCTTCATCAGCTCGAAGCACCGTTCCGCCGGAATCGGATTTCCTCCGATCAGGGTTTTCGCGGTGCGCGCATCGTTATGGAAGTAGAATTGTCGGCTCTTGCCGCAGCAGGAGCCGATAATCCGCTTCGAGTGGAATTCCTTCGCGGTCGATTGCGGCCGATGAAGATCGACGTAGGCAAAACCACGGTCTTCGTCGATCGACATCATTTTAATATCCTCTATCGCGCGTATTATGCCTTCCGAAGCGAGGAAACCGACGACGAGATCGGTCAGATCGCTGGGAGAGCAGACAAGCGTCGCGAATTCCTCGCCGTCAAGCCGGATCGTCAGCGGAAATTCGGCGGCAATATCATCGTCTATTTCTACGGAATGCTCCCCATTAACTTTAATCGTTCGCCAAGTGACGCAAGATTGTTGTTCCATTAGGAATATCCCCTTTCATTCCGGCACCGGATCATCCCGGTAAATCCAGCTCTAATTCTTCGATCCGGCGTTCTACGTAACGGGTGTCCTTCAGCGCGTGATAAGACTCGGCCTTCTCCACAACGACGGCAGCATTATACTCGGGAATTCCGGCATATGGCTCGTATACTCCTTTCGGGAGCAGACAGTTGCCTTCCGGCCAATATAGCTCGATGTTGCCCGGCGCGATATCTTCAAGCTTCGACCGTCCATGCATAACGCCGTAACGATTGTAAGCGACGATGGCATCTCCTTCGCGAATGCCGAGCTTCTCCGCGTCCTCGCGATTCATCAGCACGTCGTAACGTCCGGCTCCGTTGAACGAGTCCGTCTCGCTGTACACCATCGAATTGAACTGCTTGCCCCGGCGCGTAGTGGCGTAAAACTTTCCTTCCGGCTTGCGAAGCTCGGGAAGTTCGATCGCAAGCAAGCGGCCTTTGCCGTCTTCGGTAGGACAAATCCCGCCCTCGCAAAGCCAAGCGCCACCCCATTGGAAGACGTCTCCCTGATTGGCTAGATGCTGAATGCCGCTATAATTGGGAGCTGCCTTAGCGATTTCCTCTCGAATATGAGCCGCATCTTTGAATATGATCGACTGGCGGTTATCCGGCTTCACGCGCGTGGCCAGATCGGCATAAATCGCCCATTCCGGACGGGCTTCGCCGATTCTAGGTCCCCGGATTTCCGGCGAGAAATACACCATGCGCTCGGTAGAAGTGGACGTTCCTCCGCCGGGCTGCTCGTATCGGGTCATCGCCGGCAACACCCATACTTCTTCCTTGGCGTCGGCGAGCGTCGAAGTGTTAAGCACGATGTCCTGATGCACGCGCAGCTCCACGTTCTCCAAGCAAAGTTGAACGAACTCGGGCTCCGGCATCGTCTCCAGGAAATTGCCTCCCGACGTATAGAACAGCTTGAGTTTGCGTTCATGATTGTTCGGCAGCATGGCGTTTTCGAGAGAAACGCCTACGATATCGCCTTGCCACTTCGGAAGCTCGAACCCCCATAACCGTTCAATTCGCTCGATATCTTTCCCATGGAATTCTCCGCCGGGCAAGCTGAACGGATCGGCTCCCATCTCGCCGGAGCCTTGCACTCCGCTATGTCCCCGGATGGGCATGACGCCGCAAAACTCGCGTCCGAGGAATCCCCGGAGAAGAGCCAGGTTAGCGACCTGAGAAATGTTATCCGTTCCGAACCGATGCTGCGTCAGCCCCATACTCCAGACGAATACGCCCGATCGCGAGCCGGCGAGCAGCTTGGCGAATTCCTCGATTCGCTCGCGAGTTAGGCCGGAAGAACGTTCGAGAGATTCCCAATCTTGGGTTTCGATGTGCGCTTGCAAATCTTCGTACCCGTTCGCGTGTTCGCGAACGAAGGCATGGTCGATCGCGGATCCCGGATTTTCCTTCTCCATCTCGAACCATGCTTTCATGACGCCGTTCATGAAGGCGATATCTCCGCCGATGTTCACCTGATAGAAATCATCGGCAAGCTTCGTTCCGAATAAGGCAGACTCCGGGATCGAAGGAATCCAATATCCCTCCATAGCAGGCTCGCGATAAGGATTGATGACGATAATTTTGGTTCCCTTGCGCTTGGCCGCATACATGTATTTCGTCGATACCGGCTGATTGTTGGCCGCAACGCTTCCCCAGAAGATGAGAACGTCGGTGCCGATCCAGTCCTTGTAGTTACAGCTGGATGCTCCGATTCCGAGCGAACGCTTCAATGCCGTCTTGGAGGGGGAGTGGCAGATGCGGGAAGCGTTATCGATATTGTTCGTGCCGATATATCGGGCAGCCTTAGCCGCCGCGTAGTAGGATTCATTAGTAATGCCGCGCGCCGTTAAATAGAACGCGAGCTGCTTAGGGTCGATGTCGCGGATTTTGCTCGCGATTCGTTCCATCGCTTCCTCCCAAGTGGCGCGTCTGAACGAGCGTTCGCCTTTGCTCCGAACCATCGGATAAGGAATTCGGCCAAGCGCCCGGAGCTGCGTGCTGTCCATGCGACGAAGCTCTTCGATATCCGAATGAAGCACCTCCGGTTTGATAGCCGGCATCGTATTGAGCCGGAGCACGTTCAGCCTCGTCGTGCAGAGATGAGGACCCGTCAACGTCTGGTCATAGAGGCCGGAAACGCCGAGTGCGCATCCGTCGCATACGCCTTTCGTTAATATCCGGTAAGCATATGGCAGATTGTCCCGGTTTTCCCACATGATTTTCATCGTTTCCCGGATATGCTTCGGCTTTATTTTTCCTAATCCGAACGGAACTTTGCTCACCCATAGCTTTGGACTCGGTCGTCCTGGCAGCTTCGTTCTGCCGGAATGTTTCGTTGTTCCCATGGTGATTCCCCCTAGTCTCATTCCACGCGTTATAAAATAAAAAACCGCTAAGCCTATGAGTCTTCAGGAAGAAGAAATCAAGTCTCGCGGTAGTCCCTGGCAGGTGCGCTGCCGGGTGCCAATCGTATAAAGTGCATCTCAAGCTCACGAAATAATTAAGTTATGACGAACAGAATTTAAGCTGCAGATCCGTATCGAATACGAATATCGACATGCCGAAGTCTTTGTCCACGTCGATGTCGAGGTATAGATCGAGAAACTTCGCGCCTAGCAATCGTTCCATGTCTACCGGGGGGTATTTGCGATAGATGTCCTTCACCCATAGCGTGCGCGCATCGCGGACCATGTTCTTGCCCTCGCTTGCGGAAGCCATGAATTTCTCTACGGGGGACAGGTTGCCTTCCATTTCGCAGATTGCCCAGTTTTTGCAGAACGTTGTTATTATCCGGCTCGGGCCTTTGCCCATATGTTGCTTACGGTAAGCTTTCACTAGATTGCTGAATTCGGCTTCGTATCGATTCATCGCTATCCCTCTAATCCTCATGGCCGGTAGCAGGTTCGCTGCTCCGTAACAAGAGGCGATAATAGCTTCATCTTAACAATAAAACGCATACATCGGCAATCGTTAGTTCATAAAGCTGTGGCTTTTCTTTAGTAGACCAACGCATGAAGTGCTTTATAATAGAAACCACGATCAGTGAAATCGAACGCGCATAAGGGGTTGCGACGCATGTTCTTCGTCGATTTGAAGTACGAGAAGCAATTGATGTTCAGCAAGAGAGTCGATTATGATGTCGAGCATGAGCTGCATATGCATGATTGGTTGGAGATTAACGTTCTCTTGGAAAATAAGGCTATCTTTCGCCTGCTAAACAGCGATATTGCCGGGGAAGCGGGAGACGTGTTCGTGTTCAGGCCTTTCGAGCCGCATTATAATCTCGTTCAAGAGCCGGGCAGGCCGATCGTCTGGATACTGGTGCTGTTCTCCCCGTCTATCGTAAAGCTGATTCCGCAGGGATACCAATTGCTATACCCTTTCTACTCCGATTCCGTATCGCCCCATATCGAGAAATCGAGTCCGTACGCGGCTCTTATTCACCAAGCGGCAATCCGTGCCTATGAGGAAGAACAACGCAAGGCTCCCGGTTGGGAGACGCAACAATTTATGTATTTTATCGATATTCTTATTCAAATCTATCGGTATACGTTAGAGCGGCAAGCCGAAACGGGCAGTACGATCGTCGATTCGGGAATGATCCTCGTGCTGGAATATTTGCTCCAGCATATGACCGAGGAGATCGACATTCAAGTGCTGATTCAGCTCTATGGCAAAGGCAAGACACGGTTCTATCATGATTTCCGAAGCTTGATGGGGGTATCGCCCAATCAATTTATTCATAGATTACGCGTCCAGATAGCGATGCATCTCTTGGACACGACGGATCGGCCCGTCACTTCGATCGGATTCGAATGCGGGTACAATTCGATTCATTATTTCAACAAAGTTTTCAAGGAACACCGGGGAGTTTCCCCAAGCCAGTACCGTAGCCGAACGGAATATTGGACGGAATAAGCTGCCTTTGCTTCGTCCCGCGGTGAACAAAATCACAAACTTGGCTTGATCTTTGGTTAAGTAGGTTTCGATCTTTTCCCCTATGCTAGAAGTGATCGTGGAAGCGCATACAGATAAGGCATCAGTTAGGGGGAACAACGGTGTTCGGTCAATGGAACCGGTTGTCGCGCTCGTTTTTCGGGCGATTGCAGTGGAAGCTGTTCATCTTTTTCTTAATTTTGACCGTCATTCCGGCAATCGTGATCGGATACGTGTTATACAATAACTCCTACAAAGCCATTGAAGAGAAAACCGGCTTGTATTCCGAGCAGATCATGGTACAGTCTGCCGGACGGCTCGATGCCTTGCTCACCGGGATCGAGGACATAAGCCTGCAAATCGTTTCCTCGATCGACATTCAACAATCGATCAGGGAAATATCCGCTGAGGATAACGACAAGGTCCGAGATCGTGCAGCGGATAAGCTCAAGAAGAAGCTCGGGCAAATTCTTAGCTCGAAGAGAGAGATCGTCGGAGCGCAAATTCTGATGACCGGGCAGGACTTGGCGATTACATCGGGCGAGACGATGGTACCGGACGATTACAAATTGTCCAACGAATATACGCAGGCGATGAGTCGGACGGAACCGGTATATTGGCGGGGAACGATTCAGAATCATAGCCCGTCGATGCTGTATGAATATTTAACGACGCTCACGCGCAAGATCTACGATCCGTCCAGCGGTACTGTAGTGGGAACTTTAGTTCTCGGTACCAAAGAGTTCGCGCTCGCGGATACGTTCTCCTATATCGACTTGGGCCCTAACGGATTCGTGTTCATCATGGATAAGGAGGGCAAGGTCGTCTCTCATCTGAGCAAGAAAAAGCTCACTAAACCCGCGGAGTATTCGTTCGTTCCGCAAATTGTCGATTCCCAAGAAGGAGACCAGCGCATGTTCTCCTCCAGTCTGGACGGACAGAAGTTCATGGTCACCTATGCCAAATCGACGGCGACCGGATGGTACGTCGTCAGCGCGATTCCTTACTCCTATTTGATGGAACGGATCGTCTCCGTCGGTAAATTCTCGATTCAACTCGACCTCGTGCTGCTCGTGCTGGCCGTTGTGATTTCCCTGTCCATCTCCATTAGCATCTCAAGGCCGGTGCAAAGGCTTGCCGACGCGATGCGCAAGGTTGAGGGAGGCGATCTCAAGGTGTTCGTCAACCTGAACAGCAATAATGAAATCGGAATACTAGGCAGCAGCTTCAATCGGATGCTCAAACGGATTAACCAGCTGATCGATCGGGTCTACGAGGCGGAAATTTTGCAGAAGGATGCCGAGATTAAAGCATTGCAATCCCAGATTAATCCTCATTTTCTGTACAATACGTTATCGGTCATCGATAGTATCGCTACCGTGAAGCAAGAGAAGGAAATCAGCTCCATTACCCAAATGCTGGCGGACATTTTCCGATATAGCACGAACGGCAACGACGTGGCGACGATCGATGAGGAAGTGGGCCAATTACAACGTTACTTGCACATTCAGAAAACAAGGTACGGAGACGATCTTCGTTGGCAATTCATCATAGATCCGAACGTGCGCGATTGCCAGATCGTTAAACTACTGATCCAGCCTCTCGTAGAGAATGCCGTCATTCATGGAATCCGGAAAGCCGGGACGATTAAAGTGTTTATTTTGCCTGATGGAGACCATCTCGCGATTGCCGTTCAGGATAATGGGGCCGGGATGACGGATGAGGAGCTTAACTCGCTCGTTCAGCGGCTGGAAACATCGTCCAACCGTCTTCGCAGCAAGACGGACGGTGGAGCGCATATCGGGCTTGCGAATGTATGCCACAGGATAAAGAGCTTCTACGGGGACGCTTTCGGTTTGACTATCGTGAGCTCCGAAGGGTTGGGAACGAAGGTGACCATTACGATTCCTATCGTTCGAGACACCTCGCAATTAACGCAAACCTCGTCAAATTCGCCGAGTGATAATATCGCTTAAGCTTCGGACATGGAAAGGAGTTCAATAGCTATGTTATTAAACGTATTGATCGTGGACGATGAGCTGCATATTCGGAACGGCATTAAGATGAAAGTCGATTGGAATTCCCTTGGCATGCAGGTGGCCGCGGAAGCGAGCGATGGAGCCGAGGCAATGGAATATATCGCCGGCGGTACAATTGATCTGGTCATAACGGACATTACGATGCCGGTCATGGACGGTCTTACCCTTATCCGTCAAACAGCCGAAATCAACCAAGCCGTTAAATTTATCGTGATCAGCGGGTATAGCGAGTTCGAATACGCGCGCACCGCGATGAAATACGGAATATCGGAATATTTGCTTAAGCCGCTTAAAGAAAACGAGATGAGGGCGTCGCTTCTAGCTGTCAAAGACGAGATTCTCGCCTCGGAAAGCGCCTGGATGAAGGAGCGGGAGAAGCGGGAGAAGCTTAGGCAGAAAGAAGAGTCTTTGCTCCATTGGCTCAGGGATAAAAGCTCCAAGCAGGTTCCGGCCGATGTGGAACAAGAGTGGAGGAAGGAGCTTGCGGAGCAGCGTTTTCTGATCGGCATTATCAAGTCCGAACTGTTGTCGGAGTCCTCCGCCGACGATCCGAACCGAATCCGCAACCTCGTGCTCTACAATGAGATGGAAACGGCTTGCGGCGAATATATGGCCAACGTGGGGGCGGGATGCGTGATCAAGAACATCATGCCCGATCATGAATTCATATTGCTGCTTCACCCGGAGCCTTCGAACGGCAAAGAAAAAATCGTTCGTTCCTTAGTCCCTTTCTTGAAAAGCTTGGAAGAAAAATTCGGCATCCGGGTGACGGTCGGACTCGGCGGCGTCTATGATCAAGCGAATGCGATCAAAGCTTCTTATCGCGAAGCGCTCTTTGCCGTGAAGGAAAGACTTTTGCTCGGGACGGGCAAAGCCATCGATTTCTCTCAGGTTCCGGTTAAGGCCGACAAACCGAATTTTGCTGCGGATATGAAATTGCTGACGCGTTTTCTGAAAGAAAAGAAGTGGGACAAGGTTAAGGAACATATCGATTATTTGTTCAAGAACGCGCTTATGAAGAAGCTCATTGCCAACCATACGCAAGCTCACGAGTTGTTCTTCGAGGTTTATTTCGTGATCAAGCAATTCGCTCAGGAGGAAGCGGCCGTCCATTCCGATGCCGCTTTGGTCGGCTCGGTGGCGGATATTACGGAGATCGTCACCGGATTCAGCCATCTGGATCAGATGGTGGATTGGTTGTATCAATATTTAGAGAGCTCTTGCCAACACTTGATCGGAGGACAAGACGCGACGGGCAAGGAAATCGTGTACCGGGTAAAAGCTTATATTAAGGAATTTTGCAGCTCGGAACTTACCCTGAACTTGGTTTCGGAGAAGTACCACATTAATCCGATCTATTTCAGTAGAATTTTCAAGACCTACACCGGGGAAAGTTTTAATAGCTATATTACGAGAATTCGGATGGAAGAAGCGAAGCATCTCCTCGAGACGACTTCCTTGAGGCAGCAAGAGATATCGGAGATCGTGGGTTATGAGGACCCGAAATATTTTAGCAAGGTGTTCAAGAAGTTTTTCGGCATCAGCCCGAGCCAGTATACGGAAAATCGGCAACAGGACCTCCCCTCGATGAACGGGTAGCCGAACCGAAAGGTATAATTTTTGCACTTGTTTAGTTGATTATGTGAGTCTGCGGAATCAGCCATCCATGATAACCTAAGTCTCAGACAGACACCCATACACGCAAAAGCAATCACACAAACCGGGATGCTGTGGAGAGTGGAATCATGGATTTTCCATTTCAAAGGGAGGCTTTTCAATGAAAAGAAGTTTGTCCATCGTACTCAGCATCATGCTTGCTTCGGTTCTTGTCTTGTCCGCATGCGGCAAAAACGAGAACAAGCCGTCCAACTCGGCAGCATCTAGCAGCGCAAGCGCTTCGCAAGGGGAATCCAAAGAAATTAAACCGATCGTCGTCGGAGTGAGCAACGGATACATCGGCAACGGCTGGAGAACGCAAATGACGGAAGCGATCGAACAGCTCGCGGAAGAATACAAACAAAAAGGTTGGATAGAGAAAATTATCGTACAGCACGCGGGCGTTGACGTGAACAACCAAATCGCGCAAATTCGCAATATGATTAACGCCAAAGTCGATTTGCTGCTTATCGATCCCAATTCTGAAACCGCTCTCAATCCGGTAATCGAAGAAGCGGTTAAGAAAGGCATTACCGTAATCACGTTCGATCAGCCGGTAACGACGCCGAAATCGATCAACGTTGTCATCGACCAACAAGAGTTCGGCAGAAACCTTGCCGAGTGGTTCGTGAACGAGCTTGGCGGCAAAGGAGATATCGTGATCGTCAGCGGATTGGCGGGAAGCTCTGCTAACGTTAACCGTTTGATCGGGATGAAAGAAGTGCTCGCGAAAAACCCGGATATTAAAGTTCTGACGGAAGTCAACGGCAACTGGGACGAAGCGAACGCGCAGCAAGTCACATCGAACCTGATCGCTTCTTATCCTAAGATCGACGGCGTCCTTACTCAGGACGGAATGGCGCTTGGCGTAGTGAACGCATTCCAAGCAGCGAACAAGAAGCTCCCTGTTATTACGGGCGAAAACAATGTCGCCTTCCTGAAGAAGTGGAAGGAATTAAAAGACAGCGAAGGCTTCAGCACGTATGGCCAGAATAACCCTCCGGGTATCGGCGCGACGGCGCTCGGAATTGGCGTAAGAATGCTACAGGGCCAGAAGAGCAATCTTCCGATGAGAGATAACACGTTCTACTATCCGATCAGCACGCACATCAAGAACGACAGCTTGGAAGCCGAATTGGGCAAAGTATCGGACAAGCCGGATACGTTTACGCTTGACGAGCATCTTTCTGAGGATCAATTGAACGCGTTTTTCGAATAACGCCATACGGGTAACAATCGATACGACGAAAGAGGGAGTACTGAGGTATTCCCTCTTTCGAATAAGAGGAGAATGGCCATGCAATTACTCGAAGCGAAATCGTTGCGCAAATCCTATGGCGGAGTCATGGCACTTCGCGACGGTAATTTGATCTGCAAGCAAGGAAAAGTATGCGGGCTGCTTGGAGCTAACGGATCGGGGAAATCGACGTTCTCGAAAATGATATCAGGAGTCGTGAAACCGGACGGAGGAGAAATCTGGTTCGACGGCGAGCGGCTAAACGTCGCGAACCCTCAAGAGGCCAAGAAGCAAGGGATTATCATGGTTCATCAGCATCTCAGTCTCGTTCCCGAGCTGACGATCTGGGAGAACATGACGTTAGGCTCCGAACCGGAAAGCGCCATGGGATTCATGAAGGATCAGCAATCGAGGGAGATCGCGCAAACGTATTTATCCAAATTCTCTCCCGAGCTCTCGATTGACGAGAAAGTGAAGGACTTATCGCTTGCGCAGAAACAATTCGTAGAAATCGCCAAAGCGATTTCCCAGAAACCCAAGCTACTTATTCTAGACGAACCTACCGCTCCGCTTGAGCAGTCCGAAGTAGAGAAATTGTTCGCCGTCATGCGGGAGTTGAAGGCGAATCATACCTCGATTATCTTTATCTCCCATCGCTTGTGGGAAATCAAAACCATTTGCGACTACGTAGTGGTGTTCCGTAACGGGGAAACCGTCGGCGCCATCGATTTCGAAACCGAAGCCAAGGACGAGAACCTGATCGTCTCCATGATATCCGGCAAAGAACATCGGCATGCCAAAGACAATGCTTCTGCGAGTAGCGCCATACAGTCGGAAAAGATGCTCGAAGTCCGGGAGCTCATGCTCCGCAAATCGAAGGATCGGGTGAGCTTTGATATAAAGAAAGGCGAGGTCGTCGGCCTTGGAGGACTTCAAGGGCAAGGGCAAGAAGAGCTGCTGCTCGTATTGTCCGGCCTTATCCAGCCGAAGCAGGGGCAAATCTCGCTAGGCGGGAAAAAGCTGAAGCTGCGGCATCCGAAACATGCCGTTCGGGAGGGAATGGTCCTTGTACCGGGAGATCGGCATAAGGAAGGCTTGTTCCTCCAGCATGATGTGCTGCTTAATCTGATCTTTCCGCAATTCGCAACGAAGAAAACCGGGTTTTTCCTGAACATGAAGAAGCTTAAGGCGGAGGCCAATGAAGTCATCGGCCAAGTGAACATCGTTCCGAACGATCCCGGCAAAGTCGTGCAATACTTAAGCGGAGGCAACCAGCAGAAGGTCGTCGTGGGCAAATGGCTCCCGTTATCTCCTAAGGTGCTGCTGCTCAGCGATCCGGCTAAGGGCGTTGACATCGGGGCCAAGAAGGAATTGTACGACACGGTTAGAAAACTGGCCGAACAGGGAACTTCCGTTCTTCTGTACGCAAGCGACCATGAAGAATTAATGGATATTTGCGATCGCGTATTCATTCTGTTCGAGGATCAGATCGTGGATGAATTGATGCCTTCCGATTACAGCGAACAACGCTTCGTGGCTGCTTCCTTGCGTTCGGCGAAGGCTGCGGGAAACTAGTTTATCTCTACTTTGGGGTGAGTCGAATTGAAAGGACAAAATCGCTTGCATAAGCTCCAACATCATAGCTTGTTCCCGATTGTTATTATCTTTCTCATTGTGATTGCCGTGAATGCCTACTTGCAGCCCGGATTTTTCACCTTTGACGTCTTTCAATCCAACCTGGCCAGCTTTACTCCGCTCGTACTCGCCAGCATGGCGCAAGCGGTCGTCATTCTGGTCGGCGGAATCGATCTCTCCCTCGGGATGGCGGTAACTTTGTCGACGGTTATCATGGCCGCGACGATGAACGATTCGCCTTCAAGCGTCTTCGTGGGAATCGGTCTCTCGCTCGTTGCGACCTTCGCGGTCGGAGCGTTAAACGGGATCACGGTCGGTTATTTGAAGCTCCCGGCGATCATTTCCACCTTCGCGGTGTCGGCGATCTGCTACGGGGCGGCGCTTCTGATTATGCCGCAGCCCGGCGGGTATATTCCTTCCTTTTTTTACGAGGCTTATCAAACGAACATCGCTTCTATCCTGCCGGTATCTTTGGTGATCATTATCATCGGGTTGGTGATCTGGGGATTCATCCAGAGGCGGAAAATTTACCGTTACATCTATGCCGTCGGCGGCAGCGAGCAAGCGGCTTACGCTAACGGAATCAACACGAAGAAGGTTAAACTATACGCTTTTCTGATCAGCAGTATTTTTATCGTGTTGACGGCATTGGTCGTCGTCTCTCAAACGGCAACCGGCGATGCGAACATGGGCCGGGCGTATACGTTGAACTCGATCGCGGCCGTCGTAATCGGAGGAATCAGTCTCCAGGGCGGTAAAGGCAACCTGATCGGCGCTGTTCTGGGCGCTCTCATTCTCGGATTCATTTCCAACATTATTTTCTTCGCGAACCTGTCTTCCTTCTACCAAGATTTGATTAAGGGCTTGATCATTATATTCGCGCTGACGCTGTCCATTCTTCCGACGCTTCGGAAGAAGGCGCTTGCCTAATCGGGAGGTTGACCATAAGCATGAGCCAATTGCAAACAAGCGAAGCGCGAAACCCGGGCCTGACGCTGAAAAGCGTCAAAAACCTTGGCAATTTTAAGGTGCTAATCGCTTACGCGCTCGCCGTATTGATCTTCATCGCGGGGCAGATCATCTCCCCGGGGTTCGGAGAATTCTCCAACATTATGAACGTGTTGAACATATCCGCTTTGCTAGGGTTTATTGCCTTGGCGCAGATGCTCGTCGTCTTATCCGGCGGCGAAGGCATCGACTTATCCGTGGGCGCGATGGCTTCTTTCGGAGCTGTCATGTCTTCGCAGATCATTGGCGGTTTGGACGGGAACCTGCCTCTGGCTATCCTCATCGTATTGGCGGTCGGATTTCTGATCGGCTGCGTCAGCGGGATAGGCATTTCGTACTTCAAGGTACCTCCGCTCGTCATGACGCTAGCGATGGCCAGCGTTATTCAAGGGGGAGCTCTCGTCTACACGAACGGCCAACCGAAAGGAATGGCCTCTCCGCTCCTTAAGGAACTCGGTACCGGAAGAACGGCGGGTATTCCTAATCTCGTGTTTCTATGGATCGTGGTTGCCGTTATCGTTGCCGTGTTCCTTACGCGGACGAAATGGGGCAAGCTGCTGTACGGCTTGGGTACCAATAGGCTAACGACGGAGCTGTCCGGCGTAAGAACCAGGGTCGTCCGTACGGTCGTATACGGCGCAAGCGGAGCGATATCGGCTATAAGCGGAATGATGCTCCTTAGCTATACCGGGACGGCTTTCCTCGATATCGGAGCGACTTACATGCTGCCTACGATCATTGCGGTCGTCATCGGAGGAATCGCTCTAACGGGCGGACTTGGAAGCTATAATGGTACAGTTGCGGGAGCTATTCTTCTGACATCCTTGAGCAGTATTCTCATCACGCTGAACATTAGCGAGGGCGGGCGGCAGATCGTCTATGGTATCATATTGTTGCTCTTGCTCATTGCTTATGGCAGGCAGAAAACAACATGATGAAGTTATGACGAAAGGTTGATGCGTAATGGATCGATATGCAGCGAACCGAATAATGAAAGACGGAATGGCCGTTATTGAGTTAACGGATGCAGGAAGCGATTCTGTAGCGGAGATTGTTCCCGAGGTCGGGAACAATCTCTATCGTTTCGAGAGCGGAGGACGGCAGGTTCTCGTACCGCCTGCCAGCGTGAGTTCGTTCAAGAACGTTGAGCTAACCGATTTTCAATACGGAACGCCGATTCTATTCCCTCCGAATCGGGTGAAGAACGGCCGATTGACCTATAAAGGTAGAGAATATCGTCTTCCGTTGAACGAGCCGCCGAACTTTCATCTGCACGGCGAGATTTGTTCGAGAGCTTGGGAAGTGATCGAGACGGGGGCATCGGACGAAGGCGGAGCTTACGTGATCAGCCAATTCCGCTATGCCGAGCATCCTGACATCATGGCTTATTTTCCTCACCCGCTGATCTTTACCGTTACGGTCAGGTTGCTAGAAGGACGATTGGAGTTGAACGGGACGATCGCGAACGAGGGAGAAGACGAGGCGCCGTTAGCGTTCGGGCTCCATCCGTATTTCTCTATTCCGTTCGATAGCGGAGAAGAGATTAGGCTACAAGTACCCGCGACGGCGGAGTGGCCGGTGACGAACTTAGCTCTGGTTGCAGGGGAGCCGTCGGTGACGGACTACAGCCTTTGTTTGAAAGAAGGCGTCTCTATTGCCGACTATCCGCAGCTGGGCTGCAACCTCTTCACTCTGTCTGGCGGGGAAAGCACCTGTCGCATGGAAATGAAAGACAGAGGGTATACGATCGCCTATCGATTCGGACCGGAGTTTCCTTACGTGTTGCTCTTCCGTCCGGATTGGTCATCCGCTTATTCGCTCGAACCGTACACGTACGTTACAGATGCGTTTAACCTTCCATATGAGCAAGAACGGACGGGTGCGCGGGGCATCGAAGCGGGAGAAACATTTAGTTTCAGCACGAGCATGTGGGTGGAGTAGGAAAGGCAGTTTTCTAAGAGAGCTATTTCCTCGTCGGAAGACGCGGTGAAATAGCTCCTTTTTGTTGTTTTGCCTTGTTTAGTTGATCTAGAGCGGAAAACCCGCTCAATTTACTCCCAATGTGCAGCCTTCAATGATTCTAGAATCCGTTCCATCGTGTAAACCGTCAGGGAATCCCGGCGGTTTTTTTACGTTCGGCGCATTACCGCGTACCCAACAAAAGTAAGCGCTTCAACAGGTATAAAAAACACTCCTAAGAAGTTGATTTTATGAGTCGGCTTAGAGGGCTCGGAATTTTATGATTAGAACATAACAACGGCTTGGCTGAAGAGGAGGAACAACGATTGAGCGCAATTGACTTGAACTTGAACATCGAACCGGAAATGCCTAACCGCAAAGATTACCGGATCGGCTGCATCGGTTCCGGATTCATCATGCGGGATTGTCATTTGGTCGCGTACAAGGATGCGGGCTTTAATCCCGTCGCAATCGCATCGCGTACGTACGCGAATGCGAAGGCGGTTGCCGAACTGCGGAATATTCCGAAGGTACACGAGACATGGGAACAGCTGGTCCAAGATCCCGAGATCGAGATTCTCGACGTCGCGGTTCCCCCGGACAGGCAGCTCGAAGTCGTGAGGTTGGCCGTCAAGCAACCGCATATCAAAGGAATTCTGTGCCAGAAGCCGCTAGCCATGAACTCGCAAGAAGCGCGGGAGATCGTCGAATTGTGCGAAGCCGCGGGCATTAAAATCGGAGTAAATTCGAATATGCGCTACGACCAATCGATCCGGGCGCTCAAAACGGTGCTCGACCGGGGTTATCTCGGAGACCCCGTGCTGGCGACGATCGAAATGCGGGCGATCCCTCATTGGCAGGATTTCCTTCATCAATACGAGAGAATTGAAATCCTCAACATGGGCATCCACCACATCGACGCGTTCCGGTACCTGTTCGGCGATCCGGAGAAAATTACAGCTGTCGCGCGCAAGGATCCGAGAACGAAGTTCAAGCACATCGACGGGATTTCCCAATATACGTTCCAGTACAGCAACGAACTCATGGCTACGAGTCTAGACGACGTTTGGGCTTGGCCGGGCGAAGGCGCCGAGAAGGACATCTATATCAAATGGAGAGTCGTCGGACTGGACGGAATGGCCCAAGGTACTATCGGATGGCCTCATCCCGAAAGAACGCCGAGTACGCTCGAATTTACGACAAAGCAGTCGCCGAACCAATGGTTCCGGCCGACGTGGGACCAAGTATGGTTTCCGGATGCTTTCCAAGGAACGATGGCGCAATTGCTTCGCGCGGTGGAGACGGACAGCGAGCCGGAGATCGGCGGCAGGGATAACCTGAATACGATGGCCGCCGTAGACGCTTGTTACAAATCCATTGCCGAAAGCCGCACGGTAACCTTCAGCGAAGTTACACAATCCAACTCATAAACAAACCATTTAAGGGAGGAACTTGCACATGATCTCAGTAGGTATTTTTACCGGTTATTATCCTCATTCTTTGGCAGAAGTCATTTCCAGAATTAAGAGAGACGGATTCAGCAGCGTTCAATTGGACCTTTCGTTCAAAGACATGGACGTGAATGAGCATAACCTGACTCGAGAGAAAGCGCACATCATTCGTGATGCATTCCGGGACGCGAATCTGCCGATTGTTGGAATCTCCGGTTATACGAATATTATTCATCCCGATTCGAAGATACGCGAGCGGAACATTAGCGGACTTAAAAATCTGCTAAAATTCGCACGCGATCTCGGAACCCCTTATGTCATCAGTGAAACGGGAACTTACAACGTCGAGAGCGACTGGGTATGGGATCCGAAGAACGGAACGGAAGAAGCTTATCAGGAAGTGTGCAAGACGCTCGAAGATCTCGCGAAGTTCGCATACGAACATGGTTCGGTCTTCCTGGTAGAGAACTACATCCAGAACGTCATCGGCTCTGTCGAACAGTTGTCTCGCTTATTCCATGACGTGAACCATCCGGGGCTTGGATTGCTGATGGATCCAACCAACTATTTCACGGGCGATAACATTAATCATGTCGACGATCAGATTAACCACATCTTCAATACATTGGGCGATAAAATTAAAATCGCTCATGCGAAGGATTGCAAGCCGGCAGAAGATACCTCAGAGAAGCATGCGGACATCGACGCTGACGAATCGCATACGTTCCGCGGCGCAGGAGCAGTCGAACTTCCAGCTCCAGGTCTTGGAATTCTGAATTACGATCTGTATTTGCAAAGGCTCGGGAAGCTGCATCCGAACATTCCGATCATCATCGAGCATTTGGACGAAGCGGACATTCCGCGCGCGAAGAAGTTCTTGGACGGGAAGCTGAAGAAAAACGGAGTTTAATCGATATGTAAGCAAGCAAAGTTGTCTGCAGATAAGCGCGATCGCGCTTATCTGTTAGATATTTATACGAGCGGGGTGGATTAGAGCATGGCGATCGTTGTGCAGAAGAGAGATTACAGTATTACGGGTCCGGAAAATAAACGGGCTCAGGAAAAAGGATTGGCGACGGCGGAGTGGTACACAAGCCCGATTCCGCGAGCGAAGATGAAGGAGCTTATGAAAAGAAGGAACGGTCCGGCCATCCGGGATACGATTATCTGGTTCGGCGGCCTTGCTATTCTGGGCTATCTCGCCTTCCTTTCCTGGGGAACATGGTGGGCCATTCCGGCATTTCTCGCTTACGGCATCCTTTATGCGACGCCGGGGGATTCCAGATGGCACGAGTGCGGACACGGCACGGCATTCAAGACGCCGTGGATGAACGAAGTGATCTACCAGATCGCGTCCTTCATGGTACTGAGGTCGGCAACCCCGTGGCGGTGGAGCCATGCGCGACATCATACCGATACGATCATCGTCGGGCGGGACCCGGAGATTATTACGGAGCGGCCTCCGGTATGGCGAATTCTGTTGATGCAGATTTTCCATCTGTACGGCGGACCGGTCGAGATCAAGCGCTTCATCCTTCATACGTTCGGCAAGCTGGAGGCGCAGGAGAAGGAGTATATTCCGGAGTCCCAGCATAACAAGACGTTCTGGGAAGCGCGCGTATACATGCTCATTATTTTGGCGATCATCGGAGCTTGCGTCTATGCGGGCAGCATCCTGCCGGCAATGTTCATCTTCTTACCTTCCTTCTTCGGCGGTATCGTGGTCATTACGTTCGGCGTCACGCAGCATCTCGGCTTATACGAGGACGTGCTGGACCATAGGCTGAATTCGCGGACGATCTACATGAACCCGATTCTTAGATTTTTGTACTGGAACATGAACTATCACACGGAGCATCATATGTTTCCGATGGTACCGTACCATGCGCTCGCTAAGCTTCACGCGGAGATGAAGGACGATTGTCCGGCGGCACGGCCGGGATTATGGGCGGCATTGAAGGAAGTCGTCACGGCGTTGCGCAAGCAGAAGCACGACCCGGCTTATGTCGTCGTCAAGCCGCTCCCGAGCACCGCGCGTCCGTACATGTACGGAATCGAGCATGATCTGAACATCAAGGTCGAGGCGTAACCGGAGAGGCAAGAAGCAGCGAATTCGTTTAATCCGTCATGTAAAATGTCTAATCCACCTCGTATTCCGGGTACTTAAAATTGTTTATATTGAGGTAAGAATCGCGGTTTCTCTTATTCATAGAAGTTTCAACTAGATTATCGCAAGGAGTGAAGGTCATGAGCAGTGGACAATGGATTGAAGCTTGCGAAGTGGACGATATCGAGGTTGAGGACGTCATTCGGTTTGACCATGAAGACAGGACTTTCGCTATCTATCGCACGGAAAAGGGAGATTTTTTCGCTTCCGACGGGTATTGCACGCATGAGAAATTTCATTTATCTAACGGATTGGTTATGGGTAACGTGATTGAATGTCCCAAACATAACGGACGCTTCGACATCGCAACCGGTCAAGCCAAGAGAGCGCCGGTATGCGTGGATCTTAAAACCTATCCCGTGAAGATCGAGGCAGATAAGGTATATATCCAGATTTGATGTTGAAGGAGCAGGACTATGAAGGACTATGGAATGGTTATCGTCGGAGCAGGCGAAGCGGGAGCGCGCGCAGCGGTGGAGCTTCGGACGCAAGGCTGGACGGGTGCAATTACGATGATCGGCAACGAGAGGTGGCATCCCTACGAGCGCCCGCCTCTTTCCAAGCACCAGCTCTATGAAGCGGGTGAACCGGCTCCGACCACGATTCTCGGTAGCGATAGATTGAACGAACATAACATCGGTCTTCTTACGAGCGATGCAGCTGTACGGATTAACAGGCAAGCCCATAATGTCGAGCTGGTGAGTGGGATACAAGTACCTTACGAGAGATTGCTGCTCGCTACGGGCGCTAATCCAAGAAAACTATCCGTCCAAGGGAACGCTGCGGAGGAGATGCTGTACCTTCGTACGTTCGCGGATGCGATTCGAATACGGGAACAGCTTCAACCCGGCAAAAGAGTAGCGGTCATCGGGGGCGGTTTTATCGGCCTTGAAGTTGCGGCTAGCGCGGTAACGAAAGGGTGCGAGGTCACGCTCGTGGAAGTGGCTCCTCGAATATTGATGCGCGGCGTACCGGAACAGATCGCGGTTATGGTCGAGGAAAGGCATCGCGCGGCTGGAGTTAAATTCAAGATCGGCGTAATGATCGAAAGCGTGGACAAGGAAGTTAGCGGAGAGTACGTTATCTCTTTGGCTGACGGAACGACGGTTAACTGCGATGTCATTATTACGGGAATCGGAGCGATTCCCGAGATGACGCTGGCCGTCACAAGCGAGTTAGAGGTCGATAACGGAGTGAAGGTAAGCGAACTGCTCGTGACGAGCGATCCGGACATCTTCGCCGCGGGCGACTGTTGTTCTTTCCCGCATCCGCTCTATGGCGGAAAGCGAATTCGGTTGGAAGCATGGCGTAACGCGCAGGATCAAGGAACACACGTCGCGGGCAATATGCTAGGTGCGGCTGTACCTTATTCGGCATTACCTTGGTTCTGGTCCGACCAATACGACCAAACGTTGCAAGTAGCGGGGCTGTCCGAGACTACGGATACAACCGTGGAGCGAGATCTAGGCGAGGCGGGCAAGCTGTTCTTCCATGTCGCGACCGACGGCAGGCTCGTTTCCGTAAGCGGAATGGGTCCATCCGGGGGCATTGCGAAGGAGTTTCGATTAGCGGAAATGTTGATCGAGAAGCAAGTCCGGCCCGAGTTAGCCGCTCTGTCGGATCCATCCAGAAGATTGAAGGAGCTACTGCGCGCGTAAATATAGGGCGCTAAGCGAAAGGAATGAAACCATCCATGAAATATAACGCATTCGGTAAATTAGGGAACCAGGTGTCCCGATTAGGATTCGGGGCAATGGGCTTGGGCGGAGTATTCGGCCAATATGACGAGAAGGAACTGGTTCGTTCGGTCTTGCACAGCTTGGAGAAGGGCGTCAACTTTATCGATACCGCAAGAAACTATGGAGAGTCGGAGCGTATTCTCGGCTTAGCGCTGCGCGAATGGAAGGGAGAACGTCCGTTCATCGCCTCCAAGATTCAATCCAAAGGCCCGGGCAATCTTGGCTGGGGTAAACCGATTCCCGTCGAGACGGCTTTTCCGAAAGGATGGCTTAGAGAAAGCACGGAAACCTCGCTTCGATTGCTTGGCGTCGACACGATCGATCTTATGCAGTTGCACCAATATTGGCCGCAATGGGATAACGTAGATTATTGGATGGATGAATTGCTGCAGTTAAAACAAGAGGGCAAAATCCGCGGCATCGGCGTTTCCGTACCCGATCAACGGCATGACATCGTTCTGTCCCTCGTTCAAAGCGGAAAGATCGATTCCGTGCAGACGGTATTTCACATTTTCGACCCGTTGCCGCTGGATTGTCTGATCCCTATTTGCCAAGAAAACAACGTCGCGGTTATCGCGAGATGCATATTGGATGAAGGCGGACTGACGGGATTCTTGAAAGAAGATACCGTGTTCGGAGAAGGCGATTTCCGCAAATCGTATTTCGATTATATGCCGCGCCACCTTTACATTGAACGCGTTAACCGGCTGAAAGAAGCGTTCGTGCCGAAATACGCGAACAGCCTTGCGGAATTGGCTATTAAATTCGTGTTGCATCACCCCGGGGTTACCGCGGCAATCAGTTCTATGCACGTTCCGCAATATGCGGACGAGAACATTGCGGCAGTCGATCGCGAGCCGTTGCCGGAGGAAGTGTTCGAAGAAATCAGACAACATCACAGATGGGTGAGAAATTTCTATGAAACCAAGTACTGGCAGTAAAACGCTGTGGTCCGAGCTATTGCCGTACGAGTTTAATAGACGATTGGACGAATGTCCGATCGTCTATTTGCCGCTCGGACTGTGCGAGCCTCACGGACAAGTCAGCGCGTTCGGCCTGGATACGCTCAAAGCGGAATGGTTGTGCCTGCGAACGGCCGAGAAGGTCGGCGGCGTAGTCGCGCCCTCCATGGGCTATCATATCCACGAAACGGGTTATCACGCTCGTTGGCTAGAGGATGAAGTAGGGGATGAGAATCCCCTGATGACGGGCATTCCTCCGGCTATTTTTATCCATTTGTTTCTCTATCAGCTGAGAACGTTCGTGAATGCGGGATTTCGGAAAATCGTGGTCCTGTCCGGACATAGCGGAGGAAACCAGAAGGATCTGAGGCTTGCGGCGGAGGCGTTCATGAAGCGCTACGAGGTCGAGGTATGGGTGCGGAGCGACCCGGAATTGGTGGAAGGGCTCTATGAAGGGGATCATGCCGGCAAATACGAAATCTCGCAGTTAATGTACATTAGGCCGGAACTCGTGGAAATGGACAGAGCGGGATTGGGAGATCTGGCGGGTACGGGCGGTCGATTAGCGTTGGGCTCCGACGCGGGCGAGGCTAATCCGGAGTTGGGCAAGATGATCATGGAAGCTTGTCTGGAGAGCATGGTTGAGGCAGCTGCGCGAATGAAGTCGGAATCGCAGACGGCGGTGAAGGCGGTCACGGTTCCTATTCCGAGGCTCTCCTACGCCGACATCGAGGAGATATGGAGAGAGGTCTCGCAACAAGCGGATCAATGGGTTACGGCAAACCCGTGGCCGTCACAGAGTTCGGTATCGCCGCAGTCCCAGTGGAAACCGTATGAGCGTTATCGGTGAAAGAAGCAGTAACGTTTACCATTAGAGCCGCCACGCGGCACTAATGGAGCAGCAAGTGTGAAGTTGGATGAATTAGAGCCGCCACGCGGCACTAATGGAGGCAGTTAGTGTGAAGTTTGACGAATTAGAGCCGCCACGCGGCACTAATGGAGCAGCTAGTGTGAATTTGGACGAATTAGAGCCGCCAAGCGGCACTTATGGGGCTGGTAGTGTGAATTTGGATGAATTAGAGCCGCCACGCGGCACTAATGGAGCAGCAAGTGTGAATTTGGACGAATTAGAGCCGCCAAGCGGCACTAATGGGGCTGGAAGTGTGAATTTGGATGAATTAGAGCCGCCACGCGGCACTAATGGAGCAGCAAGTGTGAAGTCGGATGAATTAGAGCCGCCACGCGGCACGAATGGAGCAGCAAGTGTGATTTTGGACGAATTAGAGCCGCCTAGCGGCACTAATGGGGCTGGAAGTGTGACTTTGGATGAATTAGAGCCGCCACGCGGCACGAATGGAGCAGCAAGTGTGATTTTGGACGAATTAGAGCCGCCTAGCGGCACTAATGGGGCTGGAAGTGTGACTTTGGATGAATTAGAGCCGCCACGCGGCACGAATGGAGCAGCAAGTGTGATTTTGGACGAATTAGAGCCGCCACGCGGCACTAATGGAGCAGCAAGTGTGAAGTTGGATGAATTAGAGCCGCCACGCGGCACTAATGGAGGCAGGAAGTGTGAAGTTGGACGAATTAGAGCCGCCACGCGGCACTAATGGAGCAGCAAGTGAGAAGTTGGATGAATTAGAGCCGCCACGCGGTACTAATGGAGCAGTAAGTGTGAAGATGGACGAATTAGAGCCGCCACGCGGCACTAATGGAGGCAGGACGTGTGAAGTTGGACGAATTAGAGCCGCAACGCGGCACTAATGGAGCAGCAAGTGTGAAGTTGGTTGAATTAGAGCCGCCACGCGGCAATTATGGTGGCAGGAAGTGTGAAGTTGGACGAATTAGAGCCGCCACGCGGCACTAATGGAGCAGCAAGTGTGAAGTTGGACGAATTAGAGCCGCCACGCGGTACTAATGGAGCAGTAAGTGTGAAGTTGGACGAATTAGAGCCGCCACGCGGCACTAATGGGGCTGGAAGTGTGAAGTTGGACGAATTAGAGCCGCCACGCGGCACTTATGGTGGCAGTAAGTGTGAATTTGGTCGAATTAGAGCCGCCACGCGGCACTTATGGAGCAGCAAGTGTGAAGTTGGACGAATTAGAGCCGCCACGCGGCACTAAACAAAAAAAGTGGTGAAGCAGCGACCTGCTGCCCACCACTTTTTAGCGTGTTACCCTTTCTACTTCTGATACTCTTTAGGCGTACATCCGGCTACCTGCTTGAACAAGCGGCTAAAGTAAAACTGATCCGGGTAGCCGACGCGTTCGGCGACTTCTTTGACCGAGAGGCTCGGATGATTGGCAAGCAAGTATTTGGCTTCGTTTATGCGCAGAGAGATCAAATATTTGGAGGGCGCTTCTCCTGTATGCTTGATGAAGATTTTGCTCAAGTAAGAAGGCGTGAAGTTGAATTGCCTCGAAATTTCCTCCAGGCTGATATCCCTAGTAAAATTCTCCCTCAAGTAATGCTGCACCTGCCCGACGATATCCTCGGAAGACACCGCCCCTTGTACGCGCAAACCTTCCGCAACGTTCTTATTATATCTAGACTTTTCGGTTTCGATCGAAGTCTGAATCCGCGAGATCGCCTTCTGAAGCTCGCTGGATTTGATAGGCTTTAGCAGATATTCGCTAGCCTCGTAGCGAACCGCTTGCCTGGCGTATTCGAAATCCGCGTAGCCGGTCGTGATGATTTTGCGAATATGCGGGTAATGGGATTGCAGCGATTTGATCAATTCAAGCCCGTCCATGACGGGCATGCGAATATCCGTCACGATAAGGTCGGCGGCGTTGTTCCGAATATAGTTCAAGGCGCTTTTGCCATCCTCGGCGGCATATACGACCTTTAATGCGTCGTCTATGCCTTCGATTTTTTTGATCAGGTTGTTGCGAATCAAGTCCTCGTCCTCGGCAACGACGATTCGAATGGAGTTGTCTGCGTTCGTCATGTTTGTTCCCCCTTCTCCAAGTGGCCCCCGATGGTAACCTCAGCTCCTCCTGACGAGGAATTCCCGAAGAGAAACACGGAATCCGAACCATAAGTGAGTCTCATGCGGATGAAAATATTAAGCAACCCCATGCCGCCCAACTGCAAAACGGGAGTAACGTTAGTCAGATAGGTCTCGTCGACTTGGTCCCTAAGCGTTTTCATACTCTCTTCGCTGAAGCCCGGTCCGTTGTCGGATACCGTAATCCGCCATTCGTTGCCGTCCACAACGCCAACTATGCGTATGTTCCACGGAGGCTCCTGTTGAGTGGCGAATTTGAGAGAGTTCTCGACGAGCGGTTGTACGACGAGCTTCGGAATGATAATCCGATTGAGGGCATCGTCGATGTCGAATGAAAATTTAAGCTTCTGGCCATGACGAATCGCGTTCACTTCGAGATACTTGCGCGTATACAAAATTTCCGTCCCAAGCTCGACAGAGGACGTTTCCGATGAGATATAGCGCAAAATATCCGACATATTTTCCGACATCGAGACGATCTGTTCGTTCATGTTCTCTTCGGCCATGACGCTGATCGTCGTCAGCGTATTGTACAGGAAATGCGGATTCATCTGCGACTGGAGCGCGATTAGCTTCGATTGTACTTCTTGGGATTGAGACAAGAGCAGCTCGTCCATCGACTGCCGCAATCTCGAACTCATGTTCACGAAAGCTTCGTGCAGTTGGTCCAGCTCGTTGAGTCCGCTATTCAGCTCCTGCTGGGCGATGCGTCCAGAACCGAGATCGTCAAGGCGGATATTTCGCACGGTTCGGAGGATTCTATAGATTGGAAACGTGATTTTCTTGGCCGCGATAAAAGAGAGTAGAATAGCAAAAAGTAAGATACCTAGAGCAACTAGCAATGTTTTACGCGTAAAATCGGCCAACGGAGCGAGCAGCTTCTTCTCGGACACGATAACGACGGTGCTCCAGCCCGTTTGATCGGATCGATGAAGCGACAGGAGCTCCCTATCCCCGGTGACCGGATTTTGGAAAGATTCGTACGTGCTATCGTTCGATGCTTGCCGCTCGACTAATTGATGAATGTAGGGTTCGTACAGGCTGCGGTCGGCTTTGAGCGGGTAGATGATCTGCCCTACGTCGTCGTAAACGAGTACGCTTTCCCCGTATGCGCTTTGTTTGACGAAGCTCAGGACGCTTTTGAAGATGCGGTTGTAATATTGCTTGACCTCGACGATCCCGATCGGAACGTTGTAATTGTCATAGAATTGGCGAAACAGAGACATGGAGTACTGCTTCTCCCGCGTAGAGATGAATTTGGACATTTCCGCGTCTTCCACCGGTAAAGTAATATATTTACCCTGGGTAGCCATAACCGCTTGGAACCAAGGCGTGGAATTAGGATTATAGGAGCGTTCCCCGTTATCGAAGCCGTTTCCGTAAGCCTTTCCTTTGAAATCGTATAAATACAGCTGCTCGGCGGCTCTCGAGGGACCGATTGCTGCGGTTAAAATTTCGGCAAGCTCTTTGGCGCTTTGAATGGAATTAGCTGACGCCCCCGGAATCGTGGCCGGTTGCTCCGTACCCGACGATAGGGTAGAGTGCGGCACTTTGTCTATTTCGGATAAATATGCGAGGAACTGGCTTTTGACCAGATTGGAATACATGACGTTAAGAGAGACGTCGTTCATCTTACGGATTTCGGAATCGATCTGGTTTTGCATGGATTGGCCTACATTTACTAGGGAGTCCGTAGCGTTGTTCTTGATGAGCTCCGATACCCATACATAAACCCAGACGACGAGAATCGTGAAGACGATAATGATGATCAGCGTATAAGTCGCAAAAAGAATCGTCTGGATGTTCCGCATTTTTCTCCACATATTGCCCTCCGCCAAGCCATAGTGATACCGTTTTCATATTCATATTGTGAGGTCGCTTTTTCTTTTTGTCAAAAACGAAATGTTGGGAGGGTTAAATAAGTACATAAAATGTAACCGTTTTCTCCATGGTTTCTCCCTCTCCCCGAACCTATAATGAAGACAGTCCAAAACAAAAGCGGGCTGCTACAGATCAGATATGTAAACGGATTCATCGCAATTTATCGTTGTATACGACAAGGGGAGTGATCATGTGAAAAGGTTTATCGCCATGTGTACCGCCATTATGCTGATCGCCATTATGGTGACGGCATGCGGAAGCAAGAAAGAAACGGAATCCTCGCCATCCGCGTCTCAGCCGAATGCTTCGGAAACGGCTGCTAGCTCCGGAGCCGCGAAGAAAGATATTACATTGACTTATATTGCCAGCCAAGATTGGATCAAGGACGCGGAAATGGAGCTGGCCAAGAAGTTCGAGGAACAGACGGGTATCCATATCGATTATCAGATCATTCCGTCCGACCAATACTTCAACGTACTGAAAACGAAGCTCAATTCAGGTGAAGGCCCTGATCTGTTCGGCGGCCAAAGCGGAAAAAGCGAAATCAGTCTCAATTATAACGCCGAGAAAAACGCGGTCGACCTGAGCGACCAGGAATGGGTAAAACGGGAAGATCCATTATCCATCGATCAATTGTCCTTGAACGGCAAAGTGTACGCACAGACGATCTGGGATACTTCAAACAGCTACGTGCTCGTGTACAATAAGAAGATTTTCGCGGAACAAGGCATTAACGTTCCGACTACGTACGCGGAGTTCAAAGAGGCGGCTCTTAAAATCCAGAAAGCCGGAATCACGCCGATCTATGAGCCGGTAGCGGACGGCTGGCATCACGTATTGTGGTTTGCCGAGCCAGGACCGCAGTATGACAAGCTGCAACCGAACCTCTACAACGATTTGAATGCGAACAAAGTGAACTTCGAGACTAGCGCTCCTATGGCCGCTTCCCTTACGCAGCTTAAAGAATTGTACGATTTAGGGTTGTTCGGCGACAACACGCTTTCCGATACTTTCGCCGATACGGCTAACCAGATGGCAACCGGAAAATACGCGATGTCGGTGATGACCCAAGACCTACCTCAGCAAATCGAGAAAATCAATCCCGAGCTGAAAGCAACGGAATTCGGATTTTTCGTCATCCCGTTGGCGGATAACCAATTCTATTACGTCAATCCAGGCGGTCCGAGTAAATTCGTATACTCCGGCGGTAAGCATATCGAAGAAGCGAAGCAATATTTGAGCTTCTTGGCGGAACCGGAGAATCTGCAATACTTGATGGACAACACTGCAACTTTCTCTAACTTAAATTTCACCGGGCTTAAGGACAAATATACCGATGAACAGAAGAAGCTTCATGAGACTTACCCGGTCAAAGGAACAGACATTCAAGATTACGTAAACTACGTGAACCCGCAATGGATGGATATGGGCAAAGACATCGTAGGAATGTTCGGCGGCGCCGCGAAACCTGTGGATGTCCTCAAGAGCATCGACAAACGCAGAAGCGACATGGCTAAGATCGCTAAGGACGAAGGCTGGAATAAGTAAAATATAGCGAATGGAAACGACTGACCCTAATCCTGGTAATACGCATTCGGGATTAGGGTCATGTATTAACGAATTCCATGAGCATGCGGAGTTGATAGCATCATGTTGAGGAACAAAACATATCCGTTCTACTTTACGCTCTTAACACTCATCGTTTATACCGTGTTTCTGGTCATCCCTGGAATTATGGGCTTCTATTACTCGCTAACGGACTGGAACAGTTACTCGAGCGAGATTAACTTTATTGGGCTGGACAACTTCAAAACCTTGTTCTCCTCCGGCGAACATTATATGAGCTATGTCTACAACACTTTGAATTTTACGGTATCGACCGTCGTGCTTAAGACGGCGCTCGGCCTTCTGCTGGCGATAGCATTAAATGAAGGAATTAAGATGAAAGGCTTTCATCGGGTTATGGTGTTCATGCCCGCGATTATCCCGATGCTCGTCGTCGGTCTCGTATTCAAGTCGGTGCTCAATCCGGCGACAGGCCTCCTGAATGAAACTTTACGTTTTATCGGATTGGATTTTCTCGCTCAAAAATGGCTGGTCGACGTGAATTGGGCATTTAAGTCGATCATTGCGGTCGATACGTGGAAAGGCGTCGGATACATTATGATCATCCTGCTCGCCGGCCTGCAATCGATATCTAAATCCTACTACGAGGCGGCTTCTATCGATGGCGCGAATATTTGGCACAAGTTCAGATTCGTGACTTTACCATTGCTCATGCCGGCGCTTGTCGTGACGACCGTACTTAACTTGCTCTACGGCTTAAAAGTATTCGAAGCGGTCTACGTGCTCACGAACGGAGGTCCGGGTTACGCGACTGACGTGCTTTACACGGCCATATTCAAGGAATTCTCGATGGGACGTTATGGCGTGGGAACTGCGCTTTCTACCTTGTTGTTCCTGTTCATGACCGTTGCGGGATACTTTGTCATCCGCTTGATGACCAAAGGGGAGGAACAGTCATGAACAAGAACGTTCGTAGCGTGCTGATCAACGGATTGGCATGGGTGCTTAGCCTCACGATGCTAACGCCGTTGCTTCTTATCGTCGTGAACTCGTTCAAGACGCAGACGGAAGCCGCTCCCATGAAGCTGAGTCTGCCGACTCATTGGGAATGGGGCAATTATTCCGTCGTTATCGAACAAGGGAAATTAGTGACTTCGTTCTTGAACAGCTTGCTCTATTCCGCAACGTCAACCATTCTGGGGATCGCCTTAGCCTCGGTCGCGGCTTATATTTTCTCGCGGAATCCGACGAAGCTGAACAAATTCTTTTACTTCTTTCTCGTTCTGGGAATCGCGATGCCGATCAACTTCGTTACGTTAACGAAAGTTATGCAATATACGCATATCATTAACACCCAGTTCGGGATTATCGTTCTGTTGACGGTCATTTCGCTTCCTTTCACTGTGTTTCTTATGCACGGATACATCGGATCGGTCCCACGGGAGCTGGATGAAGCAGGGATCGTCGACGGCTGTTCACCGTTCAAGTTATTTTACAGGATCGTGCTTCCGCTACTCGCGCCAGTAGTCGCCACCGTCGGCGTACTGAACTTCATGAACGCGTGGAACGAATTCGTTCTCCCGCTATACTATTTGAACGATTCGGGCAAATGGCCGATGACGCTGGCGGTCTATAACTTCTTCGGGCAATTCCAAGTCAGTTGGAACCTTGTGTCCGCCGATATCGTGTTGACTACGCTTCCGGTTATCGTGATTTACTTGCTCGGACAGAAATACATTATCTCGGGCATGACTTCAGGTTCCGTTAAAGGTTAAGAGATTACTGCACCATACTTGCTAGGGAAGACACAGAGAGGATGAAAGGCAATGGCAGCATCAACATATCGAATGGGCGTAGTCGGTTTAGGGGAGGGGCGCAGCATCATGTCCGCGGCGCTGAGCAGCAGTCGTTGGACGCTGGCCAAAGTGTGCGATCTTAACCGCGAGTTGTGCGAGCACCGGGCGAAAGAATTCGATTTCCACGATTGGACGACGGATTATAATGAAATGCTGGAAGATCCGGACATCGACGTTATCGCGATTTATACGCCGGACCAGCTCCATTTCAGACATGTGTGCCAAGCACTGGAAGCGGGCAAGCACGTGATCTGCACGAAGCCGCTGCTTCCTTCCCTCGAAGGGGCGAAGGAGCTGATGGACGTACAACAGCGGACGGGCAAGCATGTATTCATCGGCCAAAGCTCGCGTTTCTTCGAGCCGATGAAGATGCAGCGCAAAGACTTCGAGGCGGGACGTAACGGAGACGTCGAGACCGTGGAGGCTTATTACATTACCGACGCCAGATGGTTCTTGGGGAAAGCTTGGAGCAGGCAGAAGGGCTTCAGTTGGATGTACAATTTCGTCATTCACGCCGTGGATATGGTTCGCTGGTACCTTCCGGACATCACGGAAGTGATGGGTTTCGGGCGCAGCAGCGCCAATAACGCGGCATTCGGACTTGAGACGTGGGATACGGTAAGGTTCCTGCTTCGGGATTCGAGCGGCAGAATCGCTACGGTGTCCGGGAGTTACACGCTCCCGATCTTGGACCTTGCGGCAGAGACGGCAATAGGCTGCACGATCCGGGGGACGAAAGGGACGACGAGGGGAGAATATCCGAACCTGCGTTACCATACGCACTTTGAAGACGAGGAGCCTGCGGTGCATTCAATGGATGATATGCATGATTATTACTTCCGGTTCGAAGGCATTAGCCACCACGCGGGAGAATATCAGAATTACATCGAATATTTCGCGGAATGTCTCGATCAAGGGATTACGCCTACGCCGAATATCGAAGAAGCCGTTACGACGCTTGCTTTAATGGAAGCGATGGAACGCACGCTCCGCTCGAATGGTCAAAGCGTGAAGATTAAAGACGTCCTGGACGAATATTGGGCTCAATTCAAGTAATTCCGAGAAGGCTGAGTTAGAGCGACGCGTGGTTCGTTTGCCTATCCCGATAGCTGCGGGGAGATTCGCCAGTCCACCGTTTGAATTGGCGGCTAAAGTGGGCGATATCCGTATAACCTAGCAGATTGGATATATGATCGATATTTAACGTTGTATCCCGCAGCAGACGCATAGCTTCTTCTTGGATCATGCGCGATAAGTATTGCCGCGGCGGGATGCCGTATACTTTCTTGAATAGGCGATTGCAGTGCGATTCGCTGATGCCTAACCTTCGGGCGATCTGGCTGATAAGCAGCCGACCTTGGTCGGGGTGCCCGTGATAGATCGGCTGTTTGGCCGCCGCCTGAATATAAGATTCGATTCGATGGGCTGTCTCCCAGTGAGGCAGCTTGTTGTCGTCTTGTTTGTCCTTCGAGGCGTTCAGCGTAACGCAGAGTTGCGCGATGATCTGGAAAAATAACGACTGTACGAGCGCCCGCGCGGTCAGGTCGAAGCGTTGTTCGGATACGACCCAATCGGCTAGCCGCTCGAGTAGGGGCTTGAGGCTTTCACCGTCCGGCGACGTGCCAGGAATTAGCGAGAGCTCGGTCGTTCGGAGTAAATGCAGAAGCGGTCGGTCGTCCAGCTCGAAATGCAAACAAAGGTAGGTAAAGCCCTCGGGGGAACCAACGCTGCTGGAATGGATATCTCCCGGACGGATCAACGCGAAATCCCCAGCCTGTTGGTGATAAGCTTTGCCATTAATATAAATAATTTGGCAGCCCTTCAACACATAATTGATCTCGTACTGTTTGTGCTCGTGGGAAGGGTAAACCCAATCCGCATTGACTTCCCTGACATGCAGGAAGGAAATATAGTGGGTCGATCGGAGATCGGGAATAAACTGCTCCATTACGCTGTTTTTCTGTCCTGTACGTAAGCTGCTGTCCATCTCCGACAACTCCCTCCATGGATTTGTAATCGTTTTATTATTATACATGGGATCGGCTCGATTTGGGTAAAAAGTTAGCGTGAAATGAGCATGGTTCTGCTAGAGTCTAGGTGTTAATTTGGGAGAAAGCCATATTAACGCAAAGGAGCGAAATATTGAATGAACAAGTTTTATAACGCTCATCACTCGCCAATCGGTGCTTTCGCTAGCTTTACTCTCGGATTTAGAGGAGCTAAGGGAGGACTAGGCCTCGAACTTGGTAAGCCGGCGGACCAAAATATTTACGTCGGCGTAGAAGCGGACAATGGAAACCAACTCTATCACGCGCTTCCGTTTTTCGCGAACGCTGTCGATGAAAGTAAGAGATACGACGTCGAGAAAGAAACCGAAAATAAATCAGGCGATACACGAATCGTTGCCTTCCCGCAGGAAGAGATTCAGCGGGAGTTCCGACTGGGGACGGACACTTGGCAAGCGGGGGATTTGACTTTCCGAGTATATTCGCCAGTTCGTTCCGTGCCCGATCCATCTACCGCTTCCGATGAGGAGCTTAGGGATGCCTTGCTTCCTGCGGTATTCGCCGAGTTGACGATCGATAATCGATCCGGGACGAGAAGCCGGAAAGCATTTTTCGGTTATCAAGGCAACGATCCTTACTCGAATATGCGCAGACTGGATGATACTACCGACGGCAAGCTGGCAGGTTTCGGACAAGGCTTGCTAACCGCTATCGCAACGGACGATCCGGCGGCGAATTCTGCGCTCGGGTTCGGCATGGAAAGAATACTTGGAGCCAAGTTGAAGGAAAACTGGACGTTCGGTCTAGGAATGACCGGTACCGTCGTCATTGACGTACAACCGGGAGAGATTAAGACGACACGTTTCGCCATCTGTTTCTATCGAGGCGGGGTTGCGACTTCCGGGTTGGAGACGAGTTACTATTATACTCGCTTATTCCCGAATATAGAGGCCGTCGCGGAGTATGCCCTATCACACTTCGATAAGCTGACGGAAGCTTGCGTGAGTTCGGACGATACGATCGCCGACGCCTCGCTCAGCGAGGATCAGAAGTTCATGATGCGTCACGCTTTCCGTAGTTACTACGGGAATTCGCAGCTACTCGCAGACAAGGAAGGAAATCCGATCTGGGTCGTCAATGAAGGCGAATATCGGATGATGAACACGTTCGATCTGACGGTCGACCAACTTTTCTTCGAGATGAAAATGAATCCGTGGACGGTTAAGAACGTGCTCGACCAATTCGTGGACAGGTACAGTTACAGCGATGAGGTTAGATTCCCGGGCGATGAGAAGCTTCATCCCGGAGGGATCAGCTTTACGCATGACATGGGCGTCGGAAACGTGTTCTCCAGACCTTCCTATTCTTCTTACGAGATGTTCGGCATCGACGATTGTTTCTCACACATGACGCATGAGCAGCTAGTGAACTGGATTCTATGCGCTGCTGTTTACGTCGAGCAAACCCGCGATGAGCAATGGCTAGGCAAACGATGGAAGCTCTTGGAGAATTGCTTCCAAAGCATGCTGAACAGGGATAATCCAGATCCGTTTAAGCGCAACGGCTTAATGAGCTTGGACAGCTCCCGCACGATGGGCGGGGCCGAGATTACGACGTATGATAGCCTAGATGTCTCCTTAGGGCAATCCAGGAACAATATTTATATGGCGGGCAAATGCTGGGCTGCGTACGTAGCTTTGGAGAAGCTGTTCCTAGGCCGCGGCTTAACGGAGCTTGCCAAGGAAGCCGGGCTGCAAGCGGAGCGCTGCGCCGTTACGATGACCGGCGAGTTGACGGATGGCGGTTATATTCCCGCGGTTATCGGCGAAGGGAACGATTCCCGGATCATTCCCGCGATCGAAGGCCTTATTTTCCCGTATACGACGGGATGTCGGGAGGCTCTCGAACCGGAAGGCCGTTTCGCGAGTTATCTGCAAGCTTTAAGAACCCATCTGGATACGGTACTCGTACCTGGAGTTTGTTTATTCGAAGACGGAGGTTGGAAGCTGAGCTCTACGAGTAACAATTCGTGGCTTAGTAAAATCTATTTGTCCCAGTTTATCGCTAGAAAAATTATGGGTGTTTCCTTCGGAGATTCCGGGCGCGCGGCAGACGCGGCTCACGTCGGATGGCTGACGCATCCCGAGTTATCCTACTGGAGCTGGAGCGACCAGATTCTGTCCGGGGAAATTATCGGCAGCAAGTATTATCCAAGGGGCGTAACCAACGTGTTGTGGCTGGAAGAGTAATACGTAGTTAAGGGATAGAAACGGGAAGGAGTGGGTGCGAACCCTCACCGTCCCGTTTCTGTTACGTTCAGTAACTTATAGGCGCCTTTCCTCGCTTTGCCGCATTCGACTCTTTACAGCTTGGGAATAATGGTGCAACAATAGCGAAACAATCCATTTCCGCTAGCCGGAGGAAAGGTTGATCGAGGTGTGGCTGCGCCAGATTATCAAATTCAATACGCTCCGTAACCAGATGCTGTTCGGATTTCTTCTCGTCATGATCATCATTCTCGCGGTTGTCGGGATCGTTACGTTCGATTCCGTATCCACCTTGCTCAAGAACAAGGCGGAAGTGCATATTCAGCAAACGGCGGTTCAAGCGAACGGAAGGTTGGAGGGAATTCTCGAACAGATCGATTCGCTTACGACGTTGGTCTCGACCAATTCATACGTTCAAAGCCTACTGCTTAAAGAACTAAACGGACAGCCGGCGACCTTTACCGAGCGGCAGGCGCTTCCGCCTATCGTAAATGTGATTCAAATCTACTCGGACGGCGTTAAATCCGTGGAACTCTATAACTATGACCGCAAGCGAATCTTTCCTCTCGATGAAGCCCAGCTCGAAGACAAGATCAGCGAGGAGAGAATCGCCCAGACAACGGCAGAGAAGGGCGGCATTATCTGGTTTGGTATCGATCCGGCGGATAAGGATTCCGTTCTGGCCATTCGCAGAATCAGCCTGATAGATAACAACTTCTCGTCGGGAGGTTATTTGTTGGTACGGATTAAACCCGACGTGTTCACTTTCCAGGAGCCGCTGTCCGGCGAAGGCGAACGCGAGACGATGTTGCTCCTTGGCAATGACGGACAAATTATTGCGTCGAATGATCCATCGATTTCCAAAGCCGATGCCGCCGCTTGGGTAGGATCCGAGAGTCAGACGGTAAATATCGGTAAACAATCGTATATCCTGGTAAGCCAGAAGTCCGATGTAACCGGATGGACTTTGTTCATTCTCACCCCGATCAGCGCGATTACGAAGGGGATTACCGTGTTGCGGACGGCGATCTTCGTTTCGGCAGGTATCGGAACATTGCTGTTCATATTACTCTCCTTGTTGCTCTCGACTATCATCACGAGACCGGTATTTAAGCTGATCAAGACGATGAGGGGTACCCGGTTAGGCGTGTTGAAGCCTACGGATATCGTTACGTCGACGATAGAGATCAATGAGCTCAACCACACTTATAACCAGATGGTAAACAACATCAACGAGTTGATCCGGCTCGTATACGAGAAAGAGTTGTTGCAAAGCCGAACGGAACTGAAGGCGCTGCAGGCGCAGATCAATCCGCACTTCTTGTTTAATACTTTGGAGGCGTTGTACTGGTCGCTTCAGGAAAAAGCGGAGGATGAGCTTGCGGAGTTCGTCGTTGCGATGTCCGATCTGTTTCGTTACACGATCGTGGGGCCGAATAAGGACGAATGGGTGTCTTTGGGAGATGAGTTGGAGCATATCGAAAGATATTTGCTGATCATGAAAATGCGTTTCGGAGAACGACTGACGTGGGACATTGTCACTTTGCCCGAATTCGATTCGGTTAGGCTGCCTAAGCTTCTGATTCAGCCGTTCGTGGAAAATGCCATCCTGCATGGCGTGGAAAATAATATCGGCCGGGGGACGGTCATCGTATCGGTATCGCGAACCGAGAATGAAGACGAGCTTGCAATCACCGTCGAAGATAATGGAGCGGGAATGGACGAAGCGACGCTACGGTCGGTTACCGAAAGCTTGGAGTACGGCCAGGTTCCTTCGACGAAAAAATCCGGCATGGGAATCGGCAACGTTTATCGTAGAATCAAGCTCTATTACGCTGACGATGCGAGAACGCCGGGTCGCATAGCCATTCACAGCCGAAGCGGAGAAGGAACGAGGGTCATTCTAACGATTCCAAGAGGAGCGGAAGGCAGTTATGAGAACGCAAACGATTATGATCGTTGACGATGAGCCGAGAACGAGGCAGGGACTGAAGAGAATTCTCGAAACCAAAGAGAGCGGGCGCTATCAGATCGTGATGGCTGACAATGGGCTTGCCGCGCTTGAGCTATTGGACAATCAGGAATTCGATCTCATCATTACCGATATTCGTATGCCTGGGATCAATGGCCTCAGCTTGGTGAGCCAAATCGCGGACAAGCAACTTCCGCATAAACCCGTTGTTATCTTGATCTCCGGTTACGCCGAATTCGATTACGCGCAGCAGGCGATCCAGCTAGGCGTCGTTAACTATTTGCTGAAGCCCATAAGCAAAGATAAGCTTATCGCCGCGGTCGAACAGGCACTCGAAGCCGGCGAGGAACGCAACCGCGTCAGCGTGATGAGCAAAATCGTAGATTCAAGGCTCATGGAGGAGGACTATTCCGCTCTTAGCAAGCCTATCGGAGATGCGCTCTTGTACGTGGACGAGCATATGGGACAAGTATTCGGACTGCGGGAGGTCGCCGACCATATCCAATTAAATCCGAGTTACTTCAGCGTCTTGTTCAAGGAACAAATGCATATGAACTTCAGCGAATACGTCACGCGGAGAAAACTTCAGAATGCCAAGGAAATGCTGCTTCGCACGAAGCTTCCGATAGCGGAAATCGCCGAAAGGGTAGGCTACCAGACGACGAAATATTTTCACAAGCTATTTAAAGAATACGAAGGGTGTAGTCCTGGCCAGTATCGTTCGGAAATATCGGAACAGGAATAGCTACCTAAAAATAGTGGACTAATATCTAATCGTTGTACCCTTATTCCCGATGGTTGCCCGGTGATACACTGGATCCAGAAGGAAAGCGCATACAACCTTCTCATACCGCCAAGGGGGAAAGAAACATGAAAAGAAAAATGTTAGCCGCATGTACTTTGATTCTCGCATTGGTATTGGTCGTTACCGCTTGTGGAAGCGGTTCCAACAACGGCAAAAAGAACAGCTCGCCGAGCAGCAGCGATAGCGGCGCAAGCAAGTCGTCGGATGAGAAAATTACGCTTAAGCTGATGCACTTGTGGCCGGACGGAAGCAACTCCGCGCAGAACAAAGTCATCAAGCAAATCATCGAAGAATATCAGAACGCTAATCCGAACGTCACGATTAAAACGGAAGTGCTGGAGAACGAACAATATAAGAGCAAACTGAAAGTTCTCTCGGCTTCGAACGATCTTCCGGACGTAGGTTTTACGTGGGCAGCCGGATTCATGGAGCCTTACGTGAAAGGGAACATGTTCACATCGCTGGATGATCTTCTCCAAGGCGATCTGAAAGATAAATTCGTCGCGGGGACGACGGACGGTTATGCGTTCGACGGTAAAACGTATGGTCTCCCGGTAGAATTGAACATTGTTCCGGTGTATTACAATAAAGAAATTTTCGCCCAGAACAATTTGCAACCTCCGCAAACTCTGGATGATCTCAAGAACATTATCAAAACCTTGAATGATAAAGGCGTTACGCCGATCACGCTTGGCGCTAAAGATGCTTGGACGGCTTCGTTCTGGTACATGTACCTTGTCGACCGCTTCGGAGGACCGGATCTGCTCGATAAATCGATCGCGAGCAACACATTCTCTGATCCATCCTTGATCGAAGCAGCTAAGCAAGCACAGGAACTTGTGGATATGAAGGCATTTGTCAAAGGCTTTAACGGCTTGTCTAACGACGAGGCCAAATCCGAATTCATGAACGGCAAAGCGGCTATGTACGCAATGGGAACATGGGAAGTGCCGAACTATACGACGAATCCGGACGTACCGCAAGAATTCAAAGACAAGATCGGCTACTTCAAATTCCCGACGGTATCAGGCGGCAAAGGCGATGTATCCGATTGGGTAGGCGGAGTAGGCGTAGGACTCTTCGTATCCGAGAAGTCCAAATACAAAGACGAAGCTAAGAAATTCGTAAGCTTCTTCGTTCAGAAGTGGGGAGAGCACTCCGTAACCGATGCGGGCATCATCCCTGCAACGAAAGTCGACACGACTACGGTCAAACTTCCGCAAATGTTCATCGACTTGCTGAACGAGCTGAATACAGCTAAGAAAGTTACGCTTTATGCGGACGTTCAAATGAAACCAGTCGCCTCCGAGGAGCATCATAACCTCGTACAAGCGCTATTCGGCAAAGCGGTTACGCCTGAGGAATTCGCGAAGAAACAAGAGGATGTATTGAAAGCCGGAAAATAAAGACGGGTAATGAAAGGGGGAAGGACGTACCGGAGCGTTCCGGCTATGTCCTTCCTCTTTGCATAGCATAAGGAGGCTAACCCATATGGAAAAAGTCATGTCAAACAAAGGAATTATAGCTCTCTACGTGCTTCCCTCTTTGCTCTTGATCATTGCTATCATTTATTTGCCGATCGTATTAACGGGATACTACGGGCTTATGCAATGGGACGGAATCAGTCCGATGACATTTATCGGTTTAGAAAATTACTCTACCCTTCTGCACGACGAGAAGTTTTGGAGCAGCGTGTATCATTCCTTCTTGTTCGCGGTTCTTTCAACGGTATTCCTGAGCGTCTATATGGCGGTTGCGTTGGTTCTGTCGGGCAACATTCGCGGAGCTAATCTATTTCGTAAAATTTATTTGCTTCCCATGCTTCTGTCATCCGTCGCCATCGCGCAGCTATGGTTGAAAATCTATCATCCGACAACGGGGATTCTTAATGATTTCCTGACTTCCCTCGGAGTAAAGGAAACGCCTGAATGGCTGGCGGATCCCTCAATCGTGCTAGGTGCATTATTCGTTCCGATCTTGTGGCAATACGCAGGGTTTTACATCTTAATCTATTACGCGGCATTCAAGAACATTCCCGCATCTCTTATCGAGGCGGCTCGCATAGATGGCGCTTCACCGATACAGATTGCCTTGCGGATTAAGATTCCACTTATCTCCGAGGTTATTAAGGTGACGATCGTGCTTGCAGTTGTAGGGTCGCTGAAATATTTCGATTTGATCTATGTCATGACCGATGGAGGACCGAACGGAGCGAGCGAGGTTATGGCCTCGTATATGTATCACAAGGCGTTCCGCGGATTCGAATTCGGATATGGCAGCGCGATCGGATTCTTCCTGCTTCTCATTTGCTTGGTGGCTACATGGGGAATTCGCAAGCTAACCGAAACGAAAGACTCGATCCAATATTCGTAAGAGGAGGAAATCCGAATGACAACCGCCAAAATGGCCGTAAGCAGCCGCACGAACTCTACATCCCGCTCGATCGGGGGCGGAATCGTCAACGGAATTTTGTACGCGGTGCTGATCATAGCGTCCGTAGTACAGATTCTTCCGCTCGTCTGGCTTTTGTTCTTCTCGCTCAAGAACAACCAAGAAGTGTTTAATCTTCCTCCGTTCTCATTGCCGACGAAGCTTCGTTGGGAGAACTACGAAAGCGTCTGGTCTCAGGGCAATATTAGCAAATACTTCATAAACAGCGTATGGATAACAGTCGTGTCCGTCGCGCTCACGATCCTGCTAGCTAGCTTCGTTACTTTCGCGATAACGCGTATGAAATGGAAGCTGCGGCCGTTCGTGCTCGGACTGTTCATGGTCGGAATGATGATTCCCGTCCATTCCACGTTGATTCCATTATTTAACCTGTTCCAGAAGCTTCATCTGACGGACAACCAAGCGAGCCTCGTCCTCTCTTATACGGCTTTTAACTTGCCGATTACGATTATGATTTTGTTAGGCTTCTATTATGCGCTGCCAAGGGAAGTCGAAGAAGCGGCCGTAATGGACGGGTGCAGCGTGAATAGGGTATTTTTCCAAATCGTGCTTCCGATGACCGCATCCGTGATCGTGACTGCGGCGATTATCAATATGATCTACAACTGGAACGAGTTTATTTTCGTTAATACGTTCATCAGCTCCGATAACCTGAAGACGCTCACCGTCGGCGTGCAAAATTTCGTCGGACAGTATACGACCAATTGGGGCGCTATCGGGGCAACGCTCATGATCAGCATTTTACCTATATTGCTAGCGTTCTTCCTACTAAGCAATCGGATCGTCGAGGGCATTGCGGCAGGATCCGTAAAAGGATGATGGAATACGATTGTGGAATCCCGGCAGCAATGCCGGGATTTACCCCGTAGTGTAGTTTGAATCGTTCGATGTAAAGTTTTCAAAGAAAAATCTTTAATTTATATGGTATACAAAGGTTTGATTCATCGATTAGAATGTTAGTCTAATTCAATTGTTCTAATCATGAATCTTCTGTCTCTTAATTATGGAAGCGATTACATTTTAGAGGCCGGGAGTGGGACATCTAGTGAAAAAAACGATATTAGTCGACGATGAATATTTCGCGCGCAAAGGTCTATTAGGTCTTATTCCTTGGGAGAAATATGGTTATGAAATTGTCGGTGAAGCGGAAGACGGCGAAGAAGCGCTTGAACTCATCGAGCGGCTTGTGCCGGATTTGGTCATCACGGATATCCGAATGCCCGTTATAGATGGACTTGAGCTCATCCAGACCATAAGGGAACGCGGAGACAAATCAACGAAGTTCATTATCATTAGCGGTTATGGAGATTTTAAATATGCTCAACAAGCGGTTAGGTTCGGAGTTCAGGATTATTTGCTTAAGCCGATCGACGAGATCGAACTGACGGATACCTTACAAAGAATCGCGGAGTCAAGCAAGCCAACTTGGGCGGAAGCTGGCGATCGTCTCATTCATTCTTCGCTGTTCGAGCGGCTGCTGTCGGGACAGTTGGACGATACGGGCATATCGGAGGCTGCGCGGATGCTAGGACTGTCGAAAGATAAGCCGATGCGCTATTTTACGCTGGAATTGAACGATGCTCCGACGATGCTAACCGAGGCCGATCGATTGGAACGATTGGAGATGGCCAAAGAGGCAGCGGGATCGGTTCTGGCCAGACGCTCGCCTGGAAAGGAGCCGTTCTTATATGCGCGCAGCTCATCGGAAATCGGTTTTCTGGCGTTAGAGACGGGAACGGAAAGTGCGATAAATCTCGCCGAAGAGCTTCTCCGGGCGATTAGCAAGAAGATCGAGGGAGAGGTACGTATTTATGTGGGGGCGACGTCCCCTGAGCTTACGCTCGTCAGGAATTCGTATTTGACCGCATTAGAAGCGATGGCCTATAAATACGCTTTGGAGGCCCGGCGCATAACGCTGTACGAAGAAACCAAGGACGTCGTATTACAGTTAAGGGATATCGATACATCGCTATTTTCCGGATTGATGGAAAGCTTGGAATTGAATGATAAGGAAACTATGGCCTTACACGTAGACCAAATGTTCGAGGCATTCAAAGAACACAGATTCACTCCGGAATCGATAACATCCTCGATATCCAGATGCGTGCATGGAATTACCCGCATTATTCAGACCATGCAAGGTAGCGAGAATACGATCGTGAACCTGAAGCCGATTATGCAATGGCAACATGAACCAAGAACGTTGCAAGGCGTGAAACGGCTGTTTATCGATTTCTTATCCGAATGCTCTGGCTATATCTCGGAACTGCGATGCTCCAAAGGAAAGGGAGATATCGGAAAAATCAAGCTTTACATCGAAAATCATTATAACGAGAATATGAGCCTGAAAAGCATATCCAAGCGATTTTATATGAATCCGGTTTATTTGGGCCAGCTCTTCAAGAAAACATACGGAGTGTATTTCAATGAGTTTTTGCTTCATATCCGAATAGACGAGGCCAAGAAGCAGCTCAGGCAAACCAATAAGAGGGTTTACGAGATCGCCGCGAACGTCGGATTCGGCAACGCGGATTATTTCGTCAGCCAATTCGAGAAGGTAGAAGGAAAAACGCCGACCGAATATAAGAATGCCATGATCGCAAAAGCTTAGACGGCTGCAGGAGGAACAAGGACTATGAAGTTGAGCGGCGCGCTCCACAATATAAGACTTAGAAATAAAATGCTGATCATTTACTTTTTATCCGTCCTTGTTCCGGTGATTCTCACGAACGTCATTTTTTATAATATTACGACGAACAACGTTAAGAAGCAGAAGATGCAAGATTTGTCGCTGGCTATCGAGCAGATGCGCAATGAGTTTCTGTATCAAATCGACGTAGTCGTCGGAATTTCAACCGTTCTATACAATGACTCGATATTAAACGGTTATTTGGACCAGCAATATGATATCTCATCGGACTATGTTTTTAATTATCACTCTTATATCACGGATATGCTGGAGAAATACGCGCCGGTGTATAGAGCGATCCAGAACATCAGTCTCTTCACGGACAACAATACGATTATTTACGGGGGATCCGTTCTTGCGATCTCGGATATAGAGAAAGAAGACTGGTATAAGAGACTGAAGAGCTCCAGAACCTCTAATCCGATCATCGTACGCGATTCTAACTCGACCATTCAACCGACGATCAGCATCGTTCGTAAAATGAACACCGCGGTCGGACAAGCCCACTATGAAAAAGTGATCAAAATCGATCTCCATCCCGAGCTGATCAAGCAAGTGTTCAGCAATTTGATGTTCGAAGGAAATGTAATCTTACTCGCGGACGATGTGGTGCAATATGAATCCTCGCCGGATGAGAATGAGGAGCAGGGCGACACGGCTCATCATGCAACGGAGGATGGCGCTATCGTGCTGGAAGAAAACTTTCCTTCCGTGGAATACCTCCAAGGCTGGCGCATCAGCGGTGAATTCCAAGAATGGAAAGTGCTTGAGGAGGTGCGAAAATCCAGAGAATTCGTTATTTATATGGCGCTCCCGAATGTCCTCGTTCCGACCTTGATCATTATTTGGTTCACGCGTTCGCTGAACGTTCGTCTCATTCGGATTCTGAAACAGATGAAACGCGTGAAAAATCACAGCTTCGAAACGATCGACAACGAGGAGACGAAGGACGAGATCGGTCAGTTAACGACGGAATTCAATCGAATGACTTCGCAAATCAGTAGTCTGATCCACGATGTGTATAAGGCGGATATCCAGAAGAAGGAGTTGGAACTGCAACGGAATCAGACCCAGCTTCATGCCTTGCAAAGCCAGATCAACCCGCACTTTCTCTTCAATTCGCTTGAAACGATCCGCATGAGGAGCTTAATGAAGTCCGAGAAGGAAACCGCCAAGATCATTCATCACATGGCGAAAATCTTCCGCAAATCTTTAACTTGGGGCAATGATTTAGTAACGGTGAAGGATGAGCTGGAGCTGGTTGAAAGTTTTCTTCAAATTCAGAAATACAGATTCGGGGATAAGCTGAATTATCGGATCGAAGCAGACGAGGCGAGCCTAGAGGAGTTAATCCCGAAGATGACGCTTCAGCCACTTGTGGAAAACGCGAGTATACATGGCATCGAGCCGATTAAGAACGGTGGAAAAATAGATATCCGCATCGAACGGAAAGCGGACAAATTGATACTAGCGATAATGGACAACGGCATAGGGATGGACGAGGAGCGGGTGAAACGGATTTACTCCTATCTGGAAAGCGAGGAGGTCATCGGGGAGCGAATCGGCATGCAGAACGTCATCTACCGACTGAAGTTGATTTACGGCGACCGTTTCCAGCTCTTGATCAATAGCGCACCTGGTAAAGGAACGTACATTCGTTTGCAAATTCCAGTCGAATGATAGGCTATTGCATTGACATATATATTTTTCACAATATGATCTATAGTTTATTGGGTAAACAAGGCCCCTGATTGCTTTTATAATGAAAGTGCTTACAAAAAAATAAATAACATCTTTGAAAGGGGCTCGAATCAATTGGCTAAGAAATTATTATTGACTTGCATGGCCGCAATCTTGGTGTTCACCGCCGCTTGTTCGAAAGACAACAAGAATAACGGGAACACTGCTGCGCCAAGCACGGTCGACGGCAGTCCTTCAACATCTGAAAGCGCTCCAGCTTCTGAAACGCCTAAGGATAAAGTGACTTTCACGTTCTTCAACGGCGTAGCGAACGCTCCGGACGCTAATATGAACGAAACGACAATCGGTAAAATCCTCGAAGATCAAACTGGCGTTAACTTCAAGATGGAACACTTGGTAGGCGACCTGAAAGCGAAAGTCGGTACGATGATCGCTTCCAACAACTATCCGGACGTCATCGATCCGGATGACGGTATCGCCCAGCTTCTTGACGCTGGCGCGTTTATTGACCTGACTGATTTGATTAATAAGAGCCCGAACGTCAAGCGCGTTTACGGCCCATATCTCAACCAAATGAAAGCGGCGGACGGCAAAATTTACTTCATCCCGTTCTCCAGCCAAGTCGGCGACTATACGCCTGATCCTGAAATCAACCAAGGCGCTTTCTGGATTCAACGCCGCGTGTTGAAAGAAGCGGGTTATCCGAAGATCAAAACGTTGGACGAATACACGAAACTGATCGAAGACTTCGTAGCCAAACATAAAGACGAAAATTTGACCGGACTCGTTTCCTTGACGCATGACTGGAGATTCTTCTCGACCTCCAACGTACCGATGCACTTGGACGGTTATCCGAACGACGGTAACGTCGAAGTCGACATGACGACGTTCGAAGCCAAAACGTATTACACGACCGACTCCACGAAGCGTTGGTTGCAAAAATTGAATGATCTTAATTCCAAAGGTCTGTTCGACAAAGCTTCCTTCGTAGACAACTTCGACCAATATATCGCGAAGCTCTCTTCCAAAAAAGTCGTCGGATTCTTCGACTACGGCTGGCAATCGGCCAATGCCCGCAACCTGCTGAAAGACGCTGCAAGACAGGATCCAACGCAAGACGATTTCGTATACTTCCCGATGCCGCTTACATGGGATGGCTCTAAAGACCAGCTTCTGGATCCTCCGGGATTCGTTATGAACCGCGGTATCGGCATTAGCACAAGCGCGAAAGATCCTGAACGGATCATGGCGTACTGGGATAACTTGCTGAAAGAAGAGAACCAAATCCTTAAAAGCTGGGGAATCAAAGGCGAAACGTACGAAGTGGACGACAAAGGCCGCTTCTACCGTACGGCTGAGCAAATCAAAAAAATCGACGAGCCGTTCAATTTGAAATTCGGCTTCAGATACTACAATTGGGATTGGCCGCAATACGGCACGAACTCCACGCTGACTGACGGCAACGCGTTCGCGCCTGGCTACCAACCAGAAGTATTCCAAATGAACTTGACGGATGCGGACAAATCGATTCTCGACAAATACGGCGTCAAAACGTACTCCGAGCTCTTCGCTGCTCCGGATAACCGTCCATGGTACCCTGCTTGGGGGATTCCGAAACCGCAAGGCTCGCCTGAACAAATTTGGGAAACGACGAAAGACGAAGTTACGAAGAAGTACTACCCGAAACTCGTCCTGGCGAAACCGGCCGAATTCGATAAAATTTGGGACCAATACTTAGCCGCGTTCGGCAAGCTTGACACGGCTGGATATGAAAAGTGGTATACGGAACAAATTAAAGCCGCTATCGAAGCTGCCAAGTAACCTAATATTAGTAATAAGCGAAAGGGCGGCTTATGCGTGCTGTTAGCTCGCACAAGCCGCCTTTCGCGTATTCCATTAGTAAGGTCCGCCGGAAGGAGAATGAAAATGGAGAGCAACATCAAATCAGCAACGTCTTCCATGACGTCTAATCAAAAGCCGACGGGACTGAAGCTTTTCTTCAAGAAACTCGTGCAACAACGGATACTCGTCTTGATGTCCGTTCCATTTCTCATATGGCTCTTTCTTTTCAAATACTTGCCGTTATGGGGTTGGACGACAGCCTTTCAAAAATATAGACCGAACAAAAGCTTCTCGGAACAAGAATGGATCGGTTTCGATCAATTTAAGTTTCTGTTTCACGACGACCGATTTATTCGTGTGTTGAGAAATACGCTCGCACAGAGCGGAATCAATCTCGTTCTTGGCTTCATAACCGCGATAACCCTTGCTCTCTTGCTCAACGAATTGCGAGGAATTTTGTTTAAGCGTGTCGTACAGACGGTTACTTATATGCCGCATTTTCTTTCTTGGGTCGTTGCCGCAGGGATTATTCAAGCGACGCTTGCGCCGGATGGCATTATCAATGTGTTGATGATTAAATTGGGAATGATCGAGAAAGGCCAAGAATTATTGTTCCTGGGCATTCCGAAAGATTTCTGGACCATATTAGGACTTGGGACCGTGTGGAAAGACCTCGGGTGGAATACGATCGTGTATTTGGCTGCGATGGCTACGATCGATCCCTCACAATACGAAGCGGCGGAAATGGATGGAGCAGGACGTTTCAGACGGATGTGGAACGTTACGCTGCCGGGTATCAAGTCGGTTATCGTCGTCTTGCTTATATTGAACATCGGTAATTTGATGGAATCGGGATTCGAGGCGCAATACCTGCTTAAAAATGGGATGAACATCGACTATTCCGAGAACATTGACATATTCGTTCTGACGTACGGTATTAATCAAAGCAACTTCTCCCTGGCTGTCGCAGCAGGTATGTTTAAAAGTCTCGTCAGCATTGTATTGCTGTTCATCGCGAATGGTATTGCGAAGCGCGCAGGCGAGAGCAGACTGTTCTAAAGGAGGATCACCGGATGGCAAATTTAGCCACAGGAACCGCACCTAAGAAGCTTGTCCGCAGGAATGCTTCGTTAGGAGACCGAATTTTCAACACCTTAAATATTACCTTCCTTTGCTTGCTGATGCTCGTCACCTTGTATCCTTTTTTGAACACGCTCGCGTTATCGTTCAACCGAGCGATGGATTCGATCAGGGGCGGCATCTATATATGGCCGAGAGACTTCTCGATTGAGAACTACAAATATGTGTTTAACCAGTCGACGATATTTCATGCGACATTGATCTCGGTTCTTCGCTTGGTCATCGGTTCGATAACAACCGTATTCTGTTCGGCGATGGTCGCGTATACGATCAGTCGGCAAGACTTCGTGCTGCGGAAGTTCATCACGATCGCTTTCGTCCTGACCGCGTACATTAACCCGGGACTTATCCCGAACTATTTGAACATTCGCGATTTAGGCTTGGTCGACAGTTTCTGGGTATATATTTGGCCGGGTTTGATCGGCGTCTTTAACCTCATTCTTATCCGATCTTTCATCGACGGCCTTCCGGAAAGCATCCTAGAGTCTGGGAGAATCGACGGAGCGGGAGATTTCAGGACGTTCTTCAACATCGTTCTGCCGCTTTGTCTTCCCGTTCTTGCGACGGTAGCGTTGTTCACGGCAGTATATCAATGGAACTCCTGGCTTGATGTATTCTTGTATAACTCGTCGAATATCAATCTCAGTACGCTGCAATACGAGCTTCAAAAAATTCTTCAGAACTCAAGCGCCGCTTCATCGGCTTCAAGCGCGTTCTCGAATCCGGATGCGGCAGCCAACGCGGTTACGCCGATCGCTGTACGCGCAACGATGACGATTGTAGCTTCGGTTCCGATGATCCTCATGTATCCGTTCCTGCAGAAGTATTTCGTCAAAGGCATGACGGTCGGCGGCGTGAAGGGTTAAGTAGGAAGGAATAGTACAGTTGGTAGAAAACATAAACCGAAGCATTCCGAAATTGTATGAAGCATTCCAAGAATGTTTCGATATCGGGGCTGCAGTCAATCCGCGTACGATCTTTCAGGCCGGGGATCTGATCGCCCATCACTACAACAGCCTAACCGCCGAAAATGAAATGAAATTCGAGAGAATTCATCCCGCGGAGGATACGTATACGTTCGAAGCAGCTGACAGAATCGTCGGTTTTGCACGCGAGCATGGAAAGAAGCTGAGAGGGCACACGCTCGTATGGCATAATCAGGCCTCTGATTGGCTGTTCCAGGGCAGCGATGGAGGATCGGTTAGCCGCGACACGCTGCTCGCCCGTCTCAAATCCCATATCAATACTGTGGTGAAACGTTACCAAGGGGACGTCTATGCTTGGGATGTCGTCAATGAAGCCATTGCGGACGAAGGACCGGAACTGCTCCGCCCTTCCAAGTGGCTTGATATTGCCGGACCGAGCTTTATCGCCAAAGCTTTCGAATTTGCTCACGAAGCGGATCCGAAGGCGCTGCTCTTTTACAACGAGTCACATCCGCTGAAGCGGGATAAGATTTACACTCTATTGCAATCCTTGCGTAGTCAAGGTGTTCCGGTACATGGCGTCGGCTTGCAAGCCCATTGGAACTTATATGATCCGGGGTTGGATGATATCCGCGCCGCGATCGAAAGATATGCTTCACTTGGCCTAGTGCTGCACTTGACCGAGATGGACATGTCGGTATTCCGGTTCGAAGACAGGAGAGTAGATCTGACCGCTCCGACCGAAGAGATGATGGAGTTGCAAGCTCGAAGGTATGAAGCCGTGTTCAGTCTGCTTCGGGAATACCGGAATTTCATTGATTCGGTCACTTTCTGGGGGGCTGCGGACGATTACACCTGGCTTGACGATTTTCCGGTTCGGGGTCGGAAAAACTGGCCGTTACTGTTCGATGAGAAGTGCCAGCCAAAACCGAGCTTCTGGCGCGTTGTGTCGGAATAAGTAGGGGGGCGTGAAGTGTCAATGGAAACATCGAAGCATGAAGGTGCTTATCACTCGGGAAAATATCGCAATCTTCTGCTCAATTACGGATACGACGAAGAGGAAATCGCCATCAAAGTCGAACAGACGTGGCAGCTCTTGTTCGGTGACAACGAAGCTACGAGAATTTATTATCCGGCCGGTGAAAACATGGGCTACATGCTAGACACCGGCAACAACGACGTCCGGACGGAAGGCATGTCCTACGGGATGATGATGGCCGTACAGCTCGATCGTAAGGAAATATTCGATCGACTCTGGAGATGGACGTATAAGCATATGTTTATGTCCTCCGGAGAAAATGCTGGCTATTTCGCTTGGTCCTGCAATACGGACGGTTCTAAACGTTCGAATGGCCCAGCGCCTGACGGTGAAGAGTATTTCGCGTTAGCGTTATTATTCGCTTCGCATCGGTGGGGAGAAGGAGTACCGCCTCTCGATTACGGAGCCAAAGCGCGAGAACTGCTGCGTGTCTGCATCCACAAGGGCGAGGACGGAATAGGTTACCCAATGTGGAACCGCCATAATCGATTAATTAAATTCATCCCGAATTGCGAATATACCGATCCTTCCTACCATCTTCCAGCTTTCTACGAGTTATTCGCCCTGTGGGCGGACGCGGAGGATCGGCCGTTCTGGAAGGAAGCCGTGACGGCCAGCAGAGAGTATTTGAAATTGGCATGCCATCCGGTTACCGGGCTGGCCCCGGAATACGCATTCTACGATGGAACGCCTAACGATGAGCGCGGCTTCGGACACTTCTTCAGCGATTCTTACCGGGTTGCTGCCAATGTGGGTCTCGATGCCGAATGGTTCGGCGCCAGCGAATGGATGCGGAAGGAAGCTGATCATATTCAGGCTTTCTTCGCGGACAAGCACTCCGAGGATTATCGGAGGTATACGATCTCAGGCGAGCCGTTCGAGGAAAAATCGCTTCATCCGGTCGGGCTCGTCGCTACGAACGCGATGGCTTCACTTGCCCATCCGGAAGGTCCATTCGCAAAGTCGAACGTTGATCTGTTCTGGAATACTCCCGTACGCACGGGCGACAGACGCTATTACGACAATTGTCTTTACATGTTTAGCTTGTTGGCTCTGAGCGGGCGTTACCGGATTTGGTTCGCGGAACGATAAGCGCATACGGATAGATTGCTAGAGTCTCCCGGTAACCCGGGAGCTCTTTGCAATTAGGCATGTCATTAAGTTGTTTTTAGGAGGGACAAGGCTTGGACAATTCTGCTATCCTTCGTCAGGTGCGCACGCGGCGCAAAGAAATCGCTATTACCTTTGATGATGGACCCAACGCAGACTACACGCCCGCGATTCTTACCATGCTTAGCGAGGTATCCGGGAAAGCGACATTTTATATGATCGGCGAACAAATAGAAGCCAACCCCGATGTGGTTAGAGCAGTCGATAAAGAGGGACATGAGATCGGCAATCATACTTACAGCCATCCCTACTTGACGCGGATAAGCCCGAACGAATGCAGGCAGGAACTCAAAAGAACCGACACGCTCATTCGCAAGTTGACGGGAAAAAGACCGCTAACGTTCCGACCTCCTTATCTGGATTATAACGAGGAGGTTATAGCGATCTCCAAGGGTGAGGGCTATCAAATGATAGGCGCATTAAATACGGAAACCCGGGATTGGGAACAGCCAGGCGCTGATTACATCCTCGATAAATCCCTTGCACACATCGGACAAGGTAATATACTCTTATTCCATGACGGATACGGAGATCGCTCGCAGACGCTCCAAGCTTTCGGACGGCTTCTCGGAATTTTGGACGAGAGAGGATATCGGCTTGTGACGGTAAGCGAAATGCTCGCTTCCGATAGGAGCGAATAGAGCGACTTACGCAGCAATCGTTAACTCATCGGAATGGCGGGTGAATCCCATAGCGATCACGATACAGAACGTCATAGACGCGCTAACCAAGTCCATTTGTACCATCCCGGACAGCGTCGACCAATTAATCACCGGAAACCCTTATATGGAGGTTACGGGAATCGCCGTTACGTTCATGGCTACGCGACAAGTTGTGGAGAAGGCTTACCGCAGCGGCGTTAATTTGATTATTACGCACGAAGGAACTTATTATAGCCATCGTGACCTACCGTTAGAAGCAAATGGACTCGTATGCGCCTTCAAGAAAGATCTTATCGAACAAAGCGGACTTGCGATTTATCGCTTTCACGATTACTGGCATCGTTATCAACCGGACGGCATCATGGAAGGGCTGCTCTTTGAACTCGGTTGGCAGACATTCGTTACCGAGCACTTACCTGCCGCATCCATAGTCACCCTTCCGACTACAACCGTCGGAGAGGTCGCTCGGCATGTCAAAAAACAGCTGGGTATGGATGCGCTTCGTTCCGTAGGTAACTTGTCGATGAAATGCGAACGAATAGGTATTCTCGCGGGATACCGGGGGGGAGGCGCGCTTGCGATCCCTTTATTTGAACGACACAATGTGGATTTGATTTTATACGGAGAAGGACCGGAGTGGGAGACTCCGGAATATGTGAGAGACGCCATTCATATGCGCCGGAGCAAGGCTTTGCTCGTACTCGGCCACTTAGAGAGCGAACAGCCAGGGATGAAGCTGCTGGCCGGGCGTCTCAGTGTTATGTTTCCTGATGTTCCTATCCAGTTCTATCCTATCGATCCGGTGTTCCGGTATGTCTAGCAAGCACGATGTCCTACGACTACTGTATTTTCAGACGTTCAACTCAGACAAAACATGCGCCATTCAGGCGTGTGTTTTTATTTATCCGGAACTAGAGTGTAGTCCTATACTTTTGGAAGAAAAGACTATACTTTCTGTAATGCATGGGATATCTATTTATTTTTACAATAGGAGATATAAGAGTCACCTACCCAACGATTACTCGATTCGTGAATCTTGATCTTATTTGCCGAAAACCGGAAATGGATAAAGGGGGTATTGGGATGAGGGACAGGAACGGGGATACAGTTGCAACGAATGCTTACCCCCCGGCCAAGGTCCAGGTTCAAGTTAGCGAGATGGAAAGTCATTCGCTCGTGGAAGAGGCTAAAGAGCTTCTGCAGAAGAAATGCGGGCAAGGCGTTTGTTTGAAGACGATTGCCAAACAGTTATTTGTAAACCCGGCTTACTTGGGGAAATTGTTCAAAAATTACGAGTCGATCTCCTTCAACGATTATTTGGTTCAGGTGCGGATGGAGAAAGCCGAGGCATTATTAATCGAAACTGACCTTAGAATATATGAAATCGCCCATGAGGTCGGTTACCGGCAATTGGACTGGTTTTACAAGAATTTCAAAGAATATATCGGCTATAGCGCGAAGGAATATAGAAGCATCAACGCGAAATCCGTTAAACCTTGAAGAAGCTGACTCAAAAGTGAAATCTTTTGAGTCAGCTTCTTTTTGTTAATCGATTATGCTATTCAGGGGATGATTAGATTTGGATAAGCAGTTGATACAGAATTTCGGCTGCTTGTGCGCGATTGGCTGTAGCTTTCGGAGCAAAGCTGTTGTCGGCCAACCCTTTAATGATGCCGGCTTGCTGCATGGCGGATACTGCTTCTTGCGCGTAGTCGGCAATGGCTTTAGCATCCGGGAAAGCTGTTGCTTCTTTAGTAGGCTGTAATGTCAGTTCCGCAGCAGCTAGTGCTCTGTAGGTCATGACAATCATATCCTGACGACTGATCTCTTCTTGAACCCCGAAGGATCCGTCTTTTTTCCCTTTGACGATTCCTAATTGATGAGCCGTCATAACGGTATCGTAATACCATTCGCCTTTCTTAACATCGTTGAAAGGATTACTTCCATCCTTAGCACGAAGATCAAGCGTTCTGACAAGCATCTGCACGAATTCCGCTCTCGTTACTTTTTTCTTCGGAGCGAAGGAGTCAGCCGATACGCCCTTGACGATATCGCGGGCGGCCAGCGCGGAAATGCTAATCTTAGCCGATGCTGTCTGATTTAGATCGTTGAATTTCACCTGAACCATTACGGCTGCGTATTTGCTGAAGTGCTTGGCTTTGAATTCAACCGCGCCCTTAGCAGGATTATAATGCGCGTTCTTGATGATCTCGAGGCTGCCGTTATCCGAAATATAGTAGATTACGACTTGTCCCGGATTCTCGCCCGGTTTCAGGGTGTAGGGAATGGACACCAGAACCGCTTTGTTCGCGCCGAAATCGCTAATTCGTTTCCCGCCGACGCTTAAGTTGAAGTCAAATACTGCGTTGTCTCCAACCTTGCTGCGAATTCCTTCCGGCAAGCTGGAAGGATCTACTTTGCTAACGCTTATTTCAACGTCGGCTGTCTGATTCGAGTCGGTGAACAAGGAACTAGGAAGCTCCAGCTTAACCCAGCCTAAGTCGATCTGAATCTGTTTTACGCCAGTATCGATCGCGGCCTTCACTTGTTTGACCGGCATTTTGACAACTACGCTTTTGGCGTCGGTCGGCAATTTGAATTCGAACCCGATGAGGCCGGCTTTGACTTTCTTCAATGCCTCGGCGAATGATTGCTCGCTTACGTTTATCGTTACATTGCCATTAGCATCCACAGTAAGAGTGCTCTGGCTTGCCGATCCTGAGCCTGATCCCCCGCTACCGGGGTTGGAACCCTGGTTAGGCCCTTTGAATTCAACTACTCCTAATCTAGAAGTATTCGTATAAGATTGACCCGTAGGATCATTCCATATAAATACGCTGTCACGAGAGCCGCCATCCTGGTCGTTATTCACTTGCAGGTCGAACCCGATCAAGGTTCCGGCAGCGGGTGTAATCTTATCGAGCTCAATAGCCGCTTCTACGACATAACCTCCAGAGATTAACTTGGTGGCGGAAGTATAGTTGTTGCTTGTTGCATGGCCGCCCACAGTTTTAACGTTCTTGAAGTTAATGCGGTATTGACCGTCATCGTCTTCGTAAGAGGTCGTTTTTCCGTTGTTTTGGTCAACGAAAATTTCTACCGAGTCCTGTTCGTAAGGATTACTAGGGGCATCGCTCAACACGCTGTCCGTTACAACGGCATAAACATATAATTTCTTATTGTCCCACATCGTACGGAATTGAGCTTTTGCGACCGCATTATTGTTCTGCTCAACCTTCACATCCGTTGTATATACCGGCGCATCGGCCCATATGCTATCCATTTCGCCATCGATTGTAGGCGTTCCATAGGCAGCGATAGCTAGTTTTGTAGCCTCGATATAAGTCAGTACGCCATAACCTAAGCTATCGCTATCTTGAGCACCCCGCGGATCGCTCCAGGATACGATAATGCCGTTACCGCCTTGCTCCGTTCCGTCGTTAATACCTTTGTCGGTTATTCTTACATCAAACTTCACTTGTTTGCCTAAAGTTCCGTTCAGCGGAATGGCTGTTTCCAGAACATAACCACCTGTTACCTCGGTAATAGAAGAATGGTTACGCGGGAATATCAGCTTCTGGATGCCATTGTTGTCGACAAACAGTTCGATTTGATCCGTTGTCGTATTGGTCGTGTCTTTTACCGCTACTCGAACGTAGAGGTTTTGTGAATCCCACAAAGTCTTAACGTCTGCTTCAAGTGTGCTTGATTGCTCGGTTTTCATTGCCGGAACCGTGTTCCAAACGGAATCCGTGACACGATCAATAACCGGGGTACCTTGTGCCGTATTTGCTGCTTTTGCCGTTAAGGGGAGATGTGAAGGCGTTAGCGTTTTAATCGCCTCGACCATACCCCAATAAGCGTATTTGGCTTGGTATTGCTTGTTGAATGGGAATGGAGCGTCTTGACGTGTCTCTCCCCGGTTATGAAGCCAGGTATGATCGTCCGCAACGCCCCACAACGTGACGTTACTGATCCAGCCGTCCGGATTACCAGCCGCTATACCCATATTGTCCAGTCGAACCAGCTCTTTGAACAACTCTTTGAACCGGTATCCTTGCTTGACAAGAATATCTTCCGGAATCGGATCGTAGCTAGTGTTGCCGCTCGTATAGATCGAAACGTCAAGCTCGGTAAGCTGGTTGTCAAATCCGGCTTCAGCGAATTTCCGAATGGAATCGGATATTTGTTGAATGGAAGGTCCGCTAATATTAATGTGGGTTTGGTGACCCACTCCATCAATCGGAACTCCCTCACCCTTCAGCTTAGTAACCAAATTGAACAAGAAGTCGCGTTTCTTAGGATCATGCGTATTGAAATCGTTGATATACAGCTTCGCGTTCGGAAGCTCTTGATGTGCGACATTAAAAGCAGTTTTGATGAAGTCCGTCCCCGTCAGACGGAACCATTCGCTCCTGCGCATGCCGTCCGGTTGTCCTTCGTCGATGACTTCGTTTACAACATCAATGGCATTGATGGTAACATCCATGTCCTTGAAGTGACGCAACACGGTTTGAATATAAGTCGTTAGTCTGTTTAGTACGAGTTGTTTATTTTCTGGCGTTGCTGCAAGTGGCTTGTTAGTAGCATCTTTGAACATCCAATCAGCAGCCTGCTCATGCCATGCAAGGGTGTGCAAACGGAAGTTCAGGTTGTGATCCTTCGCATAATTGGCGATCTTATCCGGTGCAGTCCAGTTCCAAACGTTCTCCGATGGGTTCAAGGAGCCCGGCTTCGTGGAGTTCTCGGCAACGATCGAGCTGTAGTGATAGTCCAGCAACTTATGAACTTCGCCTTCGAGTTGTTCAGGCTCAACCGCGGCACCGATCTTGAAGTTATCGGCATACAAGTCTTTCAGGTGATCGATGTTCGTTTGAATTGGCAAAGGTCCGGCCACGGCACCGATGAAAGATAATTGGAAATCGTCCATATAGAACGATCTGGCATCCGCATAGCTGTTGGCTACTTCGACATAAGCATTCAACACGCTAGGGGTGGTGGCGACCGTGAAGGTACCGGTCAACTGTACCCAATTGTCCGGCGTAACTGTGACGTTCGGCGAAACGTTAGTAAAGGAGCTGTCCCCACTCTGAACGGAAAGCCGTAGCACGGTAGAAGACTGGCCCGGAGCCATTTTTACCCATGCGGACAAGCTGTACTTATTGTTCTTGTGCATGTTACCCAAAACATTCAACAGCGGTCCGTCATATTGCTCGGTGACGGTGGTCAACAAGCTTTGGGTTCCGCCCGTCGTATGGTTGTCAGCCGTTGATATGCTGATATTGCCGGCACCGTTTCTACGTACCCATTCTCCTTGCCCGTCTTCAAAGTCGGACTGGAAACCTAAATCTGTAATGACCACTTCGTCAATAAAGATATCCGCCGTAGATGTCGACGTATCTACGGATTCCAACCAAATGAGGAATTCTGCCGTTTTCGACGGAACTTTATAATTTTTCAATTCAAATGTAGTCCATGCGGTGGAGGTAACTTCTTTATTACCAATCAACCACGGATAAATCTCATTCCCTAGGGCAGGTGAATCAACCTTGGAGGCGAGATGGAGCGTATCGCTTCCAGCACCCAATCTAACCTTCAACGACAGATCATATGTGTGACCGGACTGCATCAGGCTCGTCAGGTTTTTCGACGGGCTGCTGCCTCTCGAAACACGATCCGTAAATTTCAGAGACTTGGTGCCATCAGAGGCATAGGTTGAAGAAACGACAGCCGTTCCTGCTGGTCCCCAGCCCAGTTTGCTCCACCCGCCTACATCATCGTCTTCGAAGCTTTGAGACAAGACGACGGAACCGGAGGGTTCAGTTGAAGGCGTCGGTCCGCCTATTTTCGCGGCAAAGGTAGCTAGAGTATCGTTAATCAGCACCATTTCACGGCCCAAAGCCAATTTGTCGCTATTCGGCGTTGTAATGCCGTCGCCCACTTTAAAGGCGATTTTGATGCCTTTATTTGTCGCTGCCTGTTTGACATCCGCATTGTTAGATCCGTAAGGATAAGCCAAGACCCACGGGTCTTTGCCCGTAATGCTCTTCAGGAATGCATTCCCCGCGGCAATGTCGGCCTCTGCAGCAACTTTGTCCATCTCGGTAGTCAGATTTTTATGGGATTGGGTATGATTTTGAAGATCGAGATTGGGGTCACCCGCCAACTCCTGCAATTGAGCGGTCGTCATCCCGTATTTGTTGTCTCCAATCCAATCGCTAACAATAAATTGAATCGCTTTCATGTTGTTCTGCTTCAATACGGGCCACGCATTGTTATAGAAGTCCGGCGTCCCGTCATCGAATGTAAGCAGAATCGGTTTGGCCGGCGGAGTATCGATGCCGCTTATAATGTTGAAGTATTGCTGTGCGGATAACGTGGTATATCCGTTATCTACAAGATATTTCATCTGCTTTTTGAACAAATCCGTAGTCGTCTGATAATCATTTCCGGACTCCGCAATGTCGTTAACTTTGTGATACAGGACAACGGGAACCTTCACTACCGGATTCGGCGTGCTAGTCGGCAGCGAAACAAGTTTGACCGTAAACGTATCCACATAGTAATCAACCGTAGCATTATCTGTGGATTGTACGTAAACTTGATAGCCAGTAGCTCTATCATCTACTTTGAATTGACTTTGAATTAGAACCCAATCTGCCGCAGTTACAGACTTAGAGTCAATTTTGGCATAACGAACCGGATCATTGTCCGGTAAACCTTCTTGGCTAATCGACAGCTCAACAGTTGCTGAGCCAACAGTGCCTTCTTTCAATTTGGCGTATATGGAGAAGTCGTAAGTTGCGCCTGGCTGCAGAGCGCTTGTTGCATTAATGCCAGGACCGTTCCATGTTGCGGTACGGCCGGTAGTCATCAAACTACCAGCACCGCTTTGGGCGGTATTCGTGCTTTGCGCAACGGTTTCCGATCCACGCTTGAACCAACTATCGGTTCCGGTATCGAAATTGCTACTCATGACCGTATCCCCTACGGTAGCAGCATTAGTGGTTGAAATTCCCCAACCTTGAGGAGCGATGATCGCAATGCTCAAGATAATGGCTAGTAAGGTGTGTAGCTTTTTCCACATTCTTCTTTTCCCCCTTATAGTAAATGATCAATCAGCGAGTGAAGGTTAAGCATTTCAGAAGAAACGTTTTCGCAAACGCCTCAATGTAAGCGCTTTACTCTTTCTCGTATCGTTTATTATGACTAGTTTTACGGCTGACCAGTACCCAACAAAATATAGAGCTTACTGTAAGAAGTTAATATTTTAGCATTCCACGCAGGAATACTTGGTTTTTATCATAAAATCTCAAGAGACAGATAATGAATAAAGCGTCGGTACAGGAGGGAATTCCTGAACCGACGCTTTTTAGGTTTTGGGTGGATAGCTAATCTCATTGAAAATCCGAAGGCGTCGTGCCCACGTATTTTTTAAACGTCTTGTGAAAGTAATTATAGTCTTTGTAGCCAACCCTCTCGGAAACCTGATACACGAACTGATTGGTCGTAAGCAATAGTTCCTTGGCTTTGTCGATTCTGACTTTATTGAGATAGTCATGGAAGCTAAGCCCGGTCTCCTTCTTGAACAGCTTGCCTAGATATCCCGGATTGATGAAGACGGTCTCGGCGGCTTGCTTTAACGTAATCTCTTGATTGAAGTTGGTTTGGATATATTCGATGACGCTCTTGATGACCTTAACGGGACGGCCTTTTTTCAGCAAGATCAAATATTGCATGATGGAATGGATGTTGTTGTCCAGATATTCTCTCATGTCGTCGATTGTTTGCTGGGCTTGAATATTGCTATATAACTGCTCGGGTCGACTTAATATTTGGGTGACGTCGCCATTGGCTTCCTTAACCTGCTTCAAGGCAGTCATGAACAATTCGAAGGTGGCATGTTGAATGAACGGTTTGCCAATCTTGGCGTTCAACTTGAAGGTGTCGTAGAGCTCGGAAGTGATGGCGAGGCAGCCTTCGGCATCGTCCGCCATTATGCAAGCTTCCAATGCCCGGAACCGATTTTCTAGGGCGACTTGATTATCATTATTACAGGTAGGAACCTGCTGATCGTTAATCGTCGCTTCCCTGCCGAGGTAAAATTTATATTCGAGTAGCTCCAATGCTTTGTAGTAAGACAAGTGTATGTCGGAGACATTGTGGACTTCCGGGCCGATAATAACCGAAGCGGGCTGCTTCGCATACCGTTTGAGGGCATCTTTCATTTCATCGGCGATAGCTTCGTAAGAAAACATCAGACTATTTGTAGTAAACTTTGCAATGAAAATAAGGTGCTGATGCGAATCCTCGAATAACACGCCGTCCATACGTGCATCCAGCAGCTCTTGGCAAATATTCATCGCCGAGAACAGCTTTAGATGATCAAACCGTTCTCCCGAGCGCTCGAACAATTCCGTTGCGCTCTCCAGTTCGATTAAGATGACCCGATAGGATGCGGCAGCTAAGTCGATCTGCAAGAAATCGGCTTTGTTCATGAACTCCATGTGCGAAATATTTCGGGTAACGAGTCGGTTCAGGACTTTGCTTCGAAGAATATTTAGATTTTCCTTCTCTTGCAGGTTGTAGGCTATTTCATAATGAATGTCTTCTTTGACCTGCAACAAGGTGGCTACTAGCTCATCTTCGTCGACGGGTTTCAGCAGGTAATTCTCCACACGGTATTTGAGCGCTTCCTTGAGGTATCCGAAGTCGTTATACGCGCTTAAGACGATCACGTTATGCTGCCAACCGCGAGCACGCAATTCCTTAATGAATTCCAAACCGTTCATGACGGGCATCGAAATATCGGTAACGATCAGATGGATCGTTTCTTTCTCGAGATAAGCCAACGCTTCCTTCCCGTTAGCTGCTTCGGCCACAATCGCGAAGCCATAGGTCGTCCAATCGATAATATGGGCCAATCCTTCGCGAATATCGAGTTCATCATCGATGACTAATACCTTCAACATAAGTTTCTCTCATCTCCTGATAAGTTTGTGCCGGGAGGGTAAGGGTGATGGTCGATCCTTTTCCGTGTATGCTTTGAAGGGTAACTCCGTAGGGCTCGCCGAACAATATCGATATCCGGCTATGGACGTTCTTTAATCCGATATGATCGAGTTTGCCATGATCCCCCTTCAGATGATCCAGCAATTTACTCATGAGCTCGGGTTCCATCCCATCGCCGTTATCTGTACATTCGATGACTACATCATGCTCTCGTCGATATGCGGCAAGTCGGATGACGCAGTGTTCCGCCTTATTGTTGAACCCATGGCTAATGGCATTTTCGATTAACGGCTGGATGATGAGCTTAGGGACTCCCATCGACCTAACGTCCGAGGAAATTTCGGTTAGAACGCGCAACCGGTCTTGGAATCTCATTTCTTGTAGATTCATATAAGAGAGGGTATATTCGAGTTCTTCCTCCAGCGACACGATCGAGCTTTTGCCCTTTACGTTCCAGCGATAAATATCGGCTAATATTTTGACCATTTTGCCAAGCTCTTTTTCACCGTTTTTAACGGCTTTCATGCGAATGACTTCAAGCGTGTTGAACAAGAAGTGTGGCTGAATTTGCAGTTGCAACGATCGAAGCTCGGCTTCCTTTTCCCTGAGCTTACTGATATAAACGATATTGATATAGTCGCTGAGCCGTTTGCACATGGAAATGAAGCTAGTCGTCAACAAACCGATCTCGTCCGACGTGCGGACAACCGTATGATCGGTCGACAGGTCTCCGCGAGCTACCCGTTTGGTGAGATGGACTAGCTCCATGATCGAATTCAATATTTTCCGGCTGACAAGCAGGCTAATCGCGATCGCGATCGCGAAAGTCAGCCCGGCGATCAGGATCAAATAAAATTGAAGCTGTTGCTTGTTTTTCTGTATCGCTTCTTTGACGGACACGGAGTTTTGCCCGAGAATGGTTTCGATTTCCTTAATAATGGCGCTCGAAGAGTTGAACTTCTCATCCGCGGCAATCGCCTCGTCGAGGATGAGCCCTTGGAATACCAACTTATCATCTCCGCGCAAGCCGCGGGTGGACATCGATTCGATAATCGTATTCGATCGGGTTTCCCACTGCTCAAAGGCATTGAAGTACTTATCGATTAGATTAGGCACGTTAGGCTCGAAAGTCGAAGCCGTTAATCTTCGTTTCTGTTCGTTCTGGAGGATAAACGTCTTCGCAAGCTCGGTATTTTCCTTTGCTTTCAATACATTAGACTTGTAATCCTCATAGATGGATTGGTACTTCTTGCTTTTGTAATCGGTGAAGATCAAGGTGCGTTGCGCGACCAGGGCTTTGTTCATGTTATTGGAAGCATTCTCTATCAATTTGCCGCTTTGATACGTTTCCACGTATAAAGATTGCGTGAGCTCGTCGGTCATGGAACTCATTCGGACAATCGCGACAACGGTCGTGATCAGGAAGATGCTCAAGGGGAAAACGAGTAAGGAAAGAAGCTTGAATCGCAAATTCTGTCTGCCCGCCATGGATGGATCACCCTACCTTTTGAAATAGTATAGCATAATAAATAGCGCTTACATTCGTTCACTGGCTGATCAGGCAGACTGGTCTAATTCGTCATGCAAAATGTCTAATCCGTCTTATATTCCGTCGCCCGGAAACCCTTTATATTTGATTCTAGTAATCAAGATCATGACTCAACAGAGATGGTCAGCAGGGGAGTGGCGGCATGGAAGCAACCATCAAGTATGTTCGCGGCATAAGTAAAAGGAAAGAAGTACCCATCTTTATCGCATTGCTCGTTCTATGTATCGTGATTTCGTTTTTAAGTCCTTTTTTTCTAACTTGGCAAAACATTTTTAACGTTTTCCGGCAATTCTCGGTCATTGCCATCTTGGCTGTCGGGCAGGGGCTAATCATTATTACGGGGGGCATCGACTTATCCGTCGGCGCATTACTCGGACTCATGGGAGTGCTGGCCGCATCGCTTGCGGCAATGGGGGTTCCGGCGGTACTCGTATTTCCGATAACGATTTTGTTCGGGTGCATGGCGGGTTCCGTAACAGGGCTGCTTATCACGAAAGTCCGAATTAATCCCTTCATCGTTACGTTAGGAATGATGAGCGTTGCCCGGGGCGTGTCCCTACTCATTACGGGAGGGATGCCGATCTCCATCGATAATGGCATTACCTACTTAGGCGGCGGACACATTGGGAACGTTCCCGTATCCGTTATCATTATGTTCGTGGTCGCTATTTGCGGTTACGTGTTCACAACCCGCACGCTGCCGGGACGCAACATCTTCGCGATCGGTAACAACGAAAGAGCCGCAAGATTATCGGGTATCCAGACAGATAAGATGAAAATTATGGTTTATGTCATTATGGGAGCGCTTTGCGCGCTTTCGGGCATGATCGTATCCGGGACGCTTAACACCGCGGAACCCGCTGCGGGAACCGGCTACGAGCTCGATGTCATAGCCGCTGTCGTCATCGGCGGAGCGAGCTTGTCCGGGGGGAAAGGTTCCATCATCGGAATCGTCATGGGGGCGGCGATCATGGGCGTTCTTCGGAACGGCTTCGTTCTGCTCCAAGTATCAGCTTACTGGCAGGTCGTAACCATCGGACTCGTGATCATTGGAGCCGTGGCTATTGATAGCATTAAGAACAGATCTTCGAATGCTTAATAGGAACCTATAAAAAGCTAAAGGTGGGTACAAAAAATGAAAAAGTCACTCGTAATTATGCTCTCATTAATGCTCGTAATCGTATTGTCCGCATGCGGCGGTAAAAACAACGAATCAGCTGGCAATTCGGCAACGCCGGCGGCTTCCGGCAACGCAAGCCCGGCAGCCGCTCCCGACGTGGAGCTGCCTAAAGGCGCGAATCTTGCCGCAGTGAAACAAATGCCGGACAAACCGCTCAAGATCGCGTTTCTCTCGTTCCAGAACAATCCTTTCTGGTTCCCTGTCAGAGACGGCGCTAACGCGGCTAAAGATTATTTGAAAAGTTTCAATACGACAGTCGATTATGTCGTCATGGGTGACGATTTGACGGCGGACCGCGTCGTTTCCGCTATGGAAACAGCGATTACGCAGAAATACGATGCCATTGTCGTCGTTCCGATCTTCGATGGCACGGAAGTGGTCATCAACAAAGCGATAGATGCGGGAATCCCGGTTATGTCCGTTGTCGCGGAAGGTGCCAAACCTAGCAAACGTCTTGCCTTCATGGGCCAGGATGCTTATGCCGCAGGGCAGTTAGCCGGTCAGAAGATCGAAGAGCTGACAGGCGGAAACGGTAAAGTCGGCGTCATTACGGGCGTCTTCGGCGCTACCCAGCATGAGAAAAGAATGAATGGCGCGTTGGATTACATTAGCGAGAAGGTTCCCGGCATCAAGATCGTCGGTAAATTCGAGAACAAAGATAAAGCGGAAACCGCTTATTCCTTGACTAAGGATATGATTACGGCGAATCCGGATCTTCAAGTAATCTACGTCACTGCGGGCGGACCGTTCGGAGCGGCCAAAGCGATCCAAGATCTTGGGCTTACGGGTAAAGTGAAAGTCGTGGCCTACGACCATATTCCTGAAAACATTAAATATGTCCGCAGCGGCGAGATTGCGGCAGCCATCGCTCAAGATCCATTCGGTCAAGGCTTCGATTCCGTTGTCACCATGTACAACTATCTCGTGGCGGGCGAGAAACCCGAGGCTGACTTCCTCCCGGTTAAATTGGATGTTCTCACTCCAGAGAACGTGAATGAGCTATATCCCGAATAATAAATCAGACAGAAGGTTAGCGGAGGTACAAGCGGATGAACAAACCCTATCTGCTCCAAACAGATCGAATTTCTAAATCATTTCCCGGCGTGAAGGCATTGGATGGATTGAATTTGCAGGTGCGGAAGGGTGAAGTTCATGCGATAGCCGGGGAGAATGGCGCAGGCAAATCTACGCTCATGAACATTCTTTCCGGCGTGTATCCTCCAGACGATGGCAGCATGCGATTCGACGGGCAACAGGTTGTCTTCAAAAATCCGAGACAAGCCCAGGAAGCCGGGATCGTGATGATTCATCAAGAGCTATCGCTTGCTACTAACGTTAGCGTAATGGAGAACATCTATATCGGTCGGCTGATGACCAACAATATGGGGTTCATCCGGCATAAGGAAATGAAGCGGGCTTGCCAGAAGCTGCTCGACAAAATCAAGATAGAAGGCATTGAACCGGAAACGATGATTGAGGACCTAAGCATTTCTCAGATGCAGATGGTGGAAATCGCCAAAGCTCTGTCGCTAGAGGCCAAGCTGTTGATCATGGATGAACCGACCGCTTCTTTAACGAAGAAAGAAACCGATCTGTTGCTGAACATCATCAACGATTTGCGAGATCAGGGCGTGTCTATTCTGTACATTTCCCACCGGATGGACGAGATCTTTGCTATTGCGGACGAAGTTACGATTCTTCGCGACGGTAAATACATCAAGACCTTACCCGTACAAGAAACATCCCCCGGTGAGGTGATCTCGCTAATGGTCGGACGTGATTTCTCAAAGGTGTTTCAACGGGAATACGGCTCGAACCTCTCGGATGCGCAACCGATTCTTCAAGTAGAGGGTTTATGTTCGGGAACGAAAGTCAACAACGTCGATTTGAAGATATACCCCGGAGAAATCGTGGCGCTTACCGGATTGGTCGGCGCAGGGCGAACGGAGCTCGTTCAAAGCCTATTCGGAGTCGATAAGAGGACGGCCGGCCGCGTCTTGTTCGAAGGTCAAGAAGTGCAAATCCGATCTCCGATGGAAGCGATCGATCTAGGCATCGCATTATTGCCGGAAGGCAGGAAAATCCAAGGGATTTTCGCGGAAATGACCGTCAGGGAAAATATCAGCATGGCCGGATTGCGCAAATTCGTTCGATACTTCTTAGTGTCCAGGAGAAAGGAAGCCCAAGCCGCGGAAGATTACGTCAAGCAATTGGGCATTCGGACTACCGACATCGAGAAAGAGATCCGGTTCCTCAGCGGCGGTAACCAACAGAAAGCGATTTTTGCCCGCTGGTTGCTTACTAAGCCGAAGCTGTTGATCTTGGATGAGCCGACGCACGGTGTGGATGTCGGAGCCAAATCGGAAATTTACGAAATCATCGATCAATTGGTGCAAGAGAATGTCGCGATCGTGCTCATATCGTCCGAATTGCCGGAAGTGTTAACGTTGGCCGATCGAATCTTGGTTATGAGAAATGGTGAGATCGTTACGGAGTTAGCCCACCATGAAGCGGATCAAGAGAAAATCATGAAATTTGCCACGGCATGAGGAGTGGGGAGGAATAGAGCATGGCGATCGTTGTGCAGAAGAGAGATTACAGGATTACGGGTCCGGAAAATAAGCGGGCTCAAGAAAAAGGATTGGCGACGGCGGAGTGGTACACAAGCCCGATTCCGCGAGCGAAGATGAAGGAGCTTATGAAAAGAAGGAACGGTCCGGCCATCCGGGATACGATTATCTGGTTCGGCGGCCTTGCTATTCTGGGCTATCTCGCTTTCCTTTCCTGGGGCACTTGGTGGGCCATTCCGGCATTTCTCGCTTACGGCATCCTGTATGCGACGCCGGGGGATTCCAGATGGCACGAGTGCGGACACGGTACGGCATTCAAGACGCCGTGGATGAACGAAGTGATCTATCAGGTCGCTTCCTTCATGGTGCTAAGGTCGGCAACCCCGTGGCGGTGGAGCCACGCGCGTCATCATACCGATACGATCATCGTCGGGCGGGACCCGGAGATTATTACGGAGAGGCCTCCGGTATGGCGAATTCTGTTGATGCAGATATTCCATCTGTACGGCGGACCGGTTGAGATTAAGCGATTCATCCTTCATACGTTCGGCAAGCTGGAAACGCAGGAGAAGGAGTATATTCCGGAGTCCCAGCATAACAAGACGTTCTGGGAAGCGCGCGTATACATGCTCATTATTTTGGCGATCATCGGAGCTTGCGTCTATGCGGGCAGCATCCTGCCGGCAATGTTCATCTTCCTGCCTTCCTTCTTCGGCGGTATCGTGGTCATCACGTTCGGCGTCACGCAGCATCTCGGCTTATACGAGGACGTGCTGGACCATAGGCTGAATTCGCGGACGATCTACATGAACCCGATTCTTAGATTTTTGTACTGGAACATGAACTATCACACGGAGCATCATATGTTTCCGATGGTACCGTACCATGCGCTCGCTAAACTTCACGCAGAGATGAAAGACGATTGTCCGGCGGCCCGGCCGGGATTATGGGTTGCATTGAAGGAAGTGGTCACGGCGCTGCGCAAGCAGAAGCACGACCCGGCATATGTCGTCGTCAAGCCGCTACCGAGCACCGCGCGTCCGTACATGTACGGAATCGAGCATGATCTGCATATCAAGGTCGATGCGTAACTCTTGCTATAAACTCAGTTGCTCTTACGAGCGCTGGGTTTTTTCTTTCATTAAATGTTACTTCACCTGCCTATTTATCCGATAAAAGGAAGGTATGATTACAACTAGATGGTAAGGGGTTTTATGCGAGTGAAAAAGATAGTCCTTCTTATGCTTGTCTCTTGTTTATGTTTCGTTTCAACGAGTGCGGCTTCCACGGAGCGCAAGTATTTGAGTTATCAAGATCCCAAGACGGCATCGCTTTTCGTTCCGACGAAGGTATTAAGTGCCATAGGAGTCAATGTCAATTGGAATTCGTCGCAACAACGAATAGATATGGAGCTCGGGCAATCCAAGCTCATCATGACGATCGGTCAGAAGGAAGCGTCCGTTAACGGAGAACAGGTTCAGCTATCCGATCTTCCTTACACGGCTCAAGGCGTACAATACGTGCCGCTTCGTTTCGTGACAGACCATTTGAATCTGAAGCGCGAGTGGAACGGCGATACGGCATCGGTAAAGATCATCTCCAGCGAACAAAGCGCGGAGCTGCCTGTCATTAAGCAAACATTAGATCCTAGTAAAACCAAACCAATCAGCAGCGAGAAAAAAACGTTCAAGGTCGGACGCCAATCTTTTACCGCGCAAATGGTTACGATCTCTCTCATGCATCCGAAGATCAGATTAGAAGTCGCACTGGCTCATGACGAAATCGGTAAAGTAGATGACTTGAAAACCATAGCTTCGCAGAAAGGCGCCGTCGTTGCCATCAATGGCAGTTTCTTCGACGCTTACACGGAATCGAACTTCAAAACCCCCTATGGAAACGTGATCAGCAACGGCGAGCATAAGCGCAAAGACTTAAGCGACCGCCGGACGATATTTACTTTCGATAAGAATAACCTTGTTAAACTCATAGCAGGTTCCTATTACAGGGAGCATAATGATGAATTTACTTTGGAAGGTGCGGTGCAGGCAGGGCCCCGCTTAGTGAAGGATGGGAAAGTCAATCTTAATGTCGTGGAGGAAGGCTTCAAAGATCCAAAAATATTAACGGGCGGAGGAGCACGAAGCGCGCTCGGAATTACTCGGGACCATAAGCTCATTCTTCTTACGTTAGGCGGAGCGACCATTCCCCAGCTTGCGGAAATTATGAAACAAGCCGGAGCCTATCAAGCTATGAACCTTGATGGAGGGGCTTCTAGCGGGTTATATGCAGAAGGTAAGTATTTGACTGTGCCTGGCCGTCAGATTAGCAATGCTATCCTTGTGAAGTACGAGTAAAATAGCGTTCCCGTACTATGTAAATGACTCTAAGCCATGGGTGATGACCTTGAAGTCTAATCTAATGTCAGAAGTTCAATATAAGTTGCTTGTCCTTAACTCCTTCTTAAATCTTACTTCCGATGCCGTCTATATCATTGATATTAATGGGATCGTGTTAGAGGTGAACAAGAAGTTCGAGGAGTTGCATGGCTGGTCAAGGGATGAAGTCATCGGCAATCCGATGCCTTTGATGCCGGAGGAGCTGGTAGAAGCAACCAAAGTATTCGAACGGATCGTTAATGGCGAAGAGGTTACGGTAATAGAAGCCAAGAAATGCCGAAAAGACGGGCGTTTCTTCTTCACTGACGTTTCGATCTCGCCGGTTCATGACGAAAATGGCAACGTGATCGCGATCGTCGTCATCGAGAGAGATATGTCGGATAAGAAAATGGCGGAGGAACAGTTGAAGGAAAGCGAGGAACGCTATCGGGTACTCGTGGAGTGTTCTCCCGAACCGATAATCGTTTACCAGGATTCAGTGATCGTATTCGCTAATCCGTCCGCATTGCGGCTTATTGGGGCGCTTCATCCAGAGCAGGTAATTGGCGAACCTATTTCAAAGTTTCTACACCCTGAAGATTTGGATAAGCTGCCCAAGGACATTTATGCGCGCCTGCGAGATGGCACGTTATCCGAGCGGGCGGAGGAAAGGCTTATTCGATTAGACGGCGAAGTGATCTATGTGGAAAGCATCGCCGTTCCTATCGACTTCCAAGGCGTTCGGTCGGTTCAATTATTGTGCAGGGATATGACTGACCGCAAAAGAGCAGAAACGGAGCTAGCGTATAAGGAGAGAGAATTCAGTCGCGTACTGAAACTTTCTCCTGAACCGATCATGCTGCATCAAGGTGGAATTATCGTTTTCGTGAACGACATGGGGATCAAGTTGCTAAAAGGGTCGACAATGGAAGAATTCGTCGGCAAGTCGATCTTGAACTACTTTAGTCCGAACGATTACACGGTTATTTTGGACCGCATGACAAGAGTCGTTCAGAGCGACGATTATATGGAGTTTATCGAAATGAAGTTGAAATGCCAGGACGATCAGCTTGTCGACGTAGAAGTATCGTCCATTTGCATGCATCGGGATAAGAGCAATCCAATCATTCAGATCGTCATAAGAGATTTGACGGAACGCAAGAAAACGGAGGAGATGATACGAAGATCGGACAAGCTTTCGGTAGCCGGGGAGCTTGCTGCGGGGGTTGCCCATGAAATTCGAAATCCCTTAACGGCACTACGGGGATTCATGCAGCTTTTGCGAGACAAGAAAACGGATTACGTAGATATCATGCTCGTTGAGATCGATCGAATTAGTTATATCGTTAACGAATTTCTCGGCATGGCTAAGCCGCAGGCCCTTACTTTCATAGCTTGCGATCTTCCCGAGCTAATTGAGCAGGTCCTCGTTTTTATGCAACCACAAGCGATTCTTTATAACGTCCAGATGAATCTGAATATTCAATTCCCCATCTCCTCCATTGAGTGCGAACCCAATCAAATTAAACAAGTCTATATGAACGTATTGAAGAATGCCATCGAATCGATGCCGCAAGGCGGTCAAATCGAGATTGCGATATCCATGAAGAATGAAGGCATGATCATGACTAGAATCATCGATCAGGGGGGAGGTATCCCCGAGGATAGGCTGGAGAAGATCGGCGAACCGTTCTTCTCGCTTAAGGAAAGCGGAACGGGATTAGGTTTGATGGTATGCAACCGAATCGTGGAAGCGCATAAGGGGAAGATCACGATTCAAAGCGTCGTGAACGAAGGAACGACATTGGAGATCGAGTTGCCAACGGCGAAGGGTTCATAGGACATTAAGGGAAATGGAATATTTTGATTGATGCAAACCGAAATTAAACATGATATATTATATTTCCTGCCGCAAACACTCGTCGGCTAGCAACTCCCGAAATAACCGTTAATAGAATCGCTTCTAGCAAGCTGGTAAAAATTGAGGGTTGCAACGCTGGTTGATATGCGGTATGA
>NZ_JAKRWM010000029.1 GCF_022352055.1 Cohnella mopanensis
CAGTGTCGATGCGTTGTTTCAGCTCGTCTGGGGAACGGAGAGTCTGGAGGACACGAGAACGGTCGCTGTACACATCAGCAATTTACGCAAAAAAATCGAGGCTGACCCTGCCAATCCTGAGAGAATTGTTACGATTCGGGGGGCCGGATATATGCTGGTTGCCAGAGGTGCGTTGCAAGCGCGAACTTAAGGTTTCTTTATGTGTGAAGAAGAAGCTCGCCCGAAATTCGGGAGAGCTCCTTAATGATACTGCTACGAACTGATTAGACCAGTTCATTAGAATCTATTTTTACGGTTCGATGCCCCATTGCAGAGTGCTGTTCACGTAGCCGGTCATCTTCGTCCAATCCACGTAACTGGAGCCCGTTGCGCTGAACGAATAGTCGCCCGTTTGCGTGTAGTTGCTCCAGTCCGTACGCGCGATACGAATCTGAATCTCGGCAGATGCGCCTGGCGCCAGCGAGCCTGCACCGCTTGTGAAGCCGACTTCGAAGTAGGTGTCAGCTCCCGTCTTAGGCGTGGTCATCGTCACGAATGTACCCGTAACGTTGCTGCTGCCCACAGTCGACCAGTCGCACCAGAACGCTTGCACTTTGTTCGCGTCAATCGTGTAGTAGTACCGCAACTTGACGTTCGTAAGATTGAGCGCCGTCGTACCCGTATTCACGATATTGATGCGTGGAGCGATCGTGTTGCTGGATGCGTCCGTGTTACCGCTGTACATTTGAATCTTGAAGCTTCCAGTAGCCGGCGCCGTCGGCTTCAGCGAGACGACGTTGGAGGTTGTTGTGCCAGCTGTATTGACCGCTACGATACGATAGTTGTACGTCGTGCCGTTAGCAGCCGTCGTATCGGTGTAAGTCAAGCCCGTCAGACCTGTTGCCAACGCCGTGTACGAGCCGCTGCCTGTTGCACGTTCGACTCTATACGAAGTTGCGCCCGCTGACGCCGTCCACGACAGCGATGCTTGCGCGTTGCCAGCCGTGCCCGTCAACGTCAGTGCGCCCGGCAGGGCGACCGTCGTGTCGACGATCGATATGGCGAGCACCGGAGCGGTGCCTGCGCTGAAGTTGAACGTCAGGCTCGTCGTACCTACCGTTTGCGCGGCAAGATAGCTTTTCTTAATCGTGACGGTCGTGCCCGATACGGTGTAGTCCGTGCCGGATAGGAGGGAGGCAGAACCGTTCTTAATGCCGCTCAGCGAGTTTCCGTTCAGCGTCATCGTGACAGCGATGTCGGCTTGGTTAGCCGTCTTCTTGTCAAACGTTGCGCTTGTTGGTGTAATGGTTGAGTTGTTCGCCGTTTGCGTCGTGTCGACGATCGATATGGCGAGCACCGGATCGGTGCCTGCGCTGAAGTCGAACGTCAGGTTCGTCGTGCCGACTGCTCGCGCGGCGAGGTAGCTTTTCTTAATCGTGACAGTTGTGCCTGATACGGTGTAGTCCGTACCGGATACGAGGGAAGCAGAGCCGTTCTTAATGCCGCTTAGCGTGTTACCGTTCAGCGTCATCGTGACAGCGATATCGGCTTGGTTAGCCGTCTTCTTGTCAAACGTAGCGCTTGTTGGCGTGATGGATGAGTTTTGGGCTGGATTGGTAACCTTTAAGTTGGGCAGCTCATCCAACGTGATTACATAACTACTTTGATAAAGCGTCTTCAGTGTGGCAGGAAAATTATTAGCGGCACTCATGATAAACTCGCCGTACCAAGGACAGAAGTAGAGCCATCCCGCTTTCTCTTCTGTTAGATTTTGTAAGCTTGGGATGGTGTCGTTCTCCGTCATGGCTACCATTTTCTTACCGGCGGTTAAATTAACAAGCTGATAGAAAGTCGAAGTGATGGCATCCTCATTGGGCACGCCGGACAGACCGTCATAACGGTTGTAGACCGTATTGTATTTATCATAGCCGACTAGATCTACCTTATCGTCGCCGGGATACCATGCGGGGGAAGTGCTATATGTGTAGCTGTTATAGGTCCAGATTATGTTGTGCAACCCGTACGTCTGCGTAAGTTTGGTGTAGAGCAAATTCCATAACTGTTTGTACACCGTTGCGCCTGCTTTAGCCCACCAGAACCACGCGCCTTCCCCATTCACCCCGCCGTTGCCCTCTGCCTCATGAAAGGGACGGAAAATAACCGGTACCCCGTTATTTTGCAGAATCTTCAGCTGTTGCGCCAAATCATCTATGGCCAACATCAAGTATTGATATTCTTTCGTACCGGGAACGACCGCATTGGCTGTATTAAAATTGGTTTCCGTTGGCTTGTAGGTGGCGTTCAGCCAATCCACAGACTGCCCGAGCTGATAGGCGGTGAAATTCTTGGGCACATTGATATGCCAGCTGGCTGTTGCGATCCCGCCTCGGTTATTCACCCAATCGATTACCCGAGCGGTCGTCCCGTCCTCCCAACCGTACAACGGATTATAGTTCATAAAATCGAAGCCGCGTATCGCCGGATATTTACCAGATAAATTATGGATCCAATCAAACTCTAACTCAGAATTTCCGTTATTCCCGCCTCCGTAAATTTCCTGCTGGCCGGAGAGAATATGGTTGCCGTAAACCCCCGTCAGATAGTTCATCAATAGTTGGGTTTCCGGTGTGGCTTGAGAATCGGTGAGGATCGGCTGCACATGCAAAGGATCAAGATTGGCATAGTCTACGGTGAAGGTGTCAAAATAAGCGAATCCCCAACCGGCCTTCACTTGGATGGTGTTGACTCCTTGATTCAGCTTTTGAATGCCAAAATCGAAATTAGACCACGTTGTCGTGTAGGGCAGCATATACGATCCCTTGGTAACGCCGTTAATCGTTAGATATTGAAGTCTGCCGTCAGGACTTAATTCCTGCATGTAACGGGTGGAGATCGAATACATGCCGGTTGCCGGAACGGTCACCGTGAAGGTTATGGTGCCGGAGTTTTGCATCCAGACAAATCCGCTTCCGGAATATCCGGGTTTGGGAGTCCCGTATATTGAAGTTGCCACCTGAAGATCGGAACTGAGCTGAGCGTTTTCTCCTTCAATCGTGAAAAGCGGGGTGCTCGCATGAGCGGCGGGCACGGTCGTCAACCCAAGCAGCAGAGTGAATGCTAGAATCATAGCGCTTGCTTGTTTGACCCAGGTTTTCATTATTACTCTCCCCTTCCAATAATAAATTAGCAATACGTTAGCTAATGATTTCGCTTTCATGCTAACATGTAGATAAATTTTTGTATATGAACCCATTTATTCATTGTTTTCACTAACATGTACCACTTTTGTTCTATTTAATTAAAATTAATTAAAATTGATGTAGAATTTTCTTGCTTTTTAGTAGACAAATAGTTGGCGCGGTTTATGGGCAAATTGCCGGAGCCTATTATGGCGCAGTAGGAATTCCGGTAAAATGCTGCGACAAGTTGGCTATGGGTACATTAATCGAAACAGCTGCTTCAAAGGAGGCTTCTTCCAATTATTTATTGCCCAGTTAGAGATTATCTATCTTTTACCCAAGACTCAAACAAGCTCTTACAACTGAAAACAAATGTACGATTATTGATATTGCGTTAAAATTCGAATATATACACAACCCTTCTATGACAACATAATGAAAAATGTACCAACATTAAGTAGAAAAGGGGTAAAACATGAGCCGTTATTTGAGAGTAGCAAGATTGTTAACGCTTTCAATCGCAATTGGTTTATTACCGACTTTAGCCGCTTGTTCGAAGAATAACAATTCAGAATCTGCACCCAAAAGTTCATCCGCATCGGCAAGTCCGTCCGCGTCGGAATCCGGCAAAACGGAAGAGCCGACCGATCCGAGGAATCAGAAGTTCGACCCTCCGGTTACCATTACGACTGCCATTTTAGACGATGGCGCTTCGAGGGGAAATGCGTTCAAGCCTGGAGAGTCCATGGAAGACAACGCGAACATTCGCTGGATGAAAGAAAATATGGGGATCAACGTAAAATTCGATTTTATCGTAACGAAACCGGAAGATTACGATACGAAACTTCGCTTGCTGCTTTCCAGCGGTGCCAAGTTGCCTGACGCGTTCGCCGCCGGGAACGATCCGCTGCAAAGCTTGCTCGCGGCCGATAAATTGATGCCTTTGGACGAAGCCATCGAGAAATACGCGCATCCCGAGTACAAGAAGCTGTTGGAGAAGTATAGTTACGCGCTAGGAGAAGTCAAGAAAGACGGAAAGATTTACGGATTGCCAGCTTTCTTCATGGGTGACGAAGGCACCGTGATGTGGATTCGTAAAGACTGGCTTGATACTCTTGGTCTTCAACCGCCCAAAACTTTGGATGATTTCGAAAACGTTATCAAACAATTCACGGAGAACGACCCCGATCGGAACGGTAAGAACGACACGACCGGTTTGGCCGTGCCGCTTAAAGAAGGGCCTTGGACTTGGATGGGTCAGACGGATGCGATCGTCGCCGCCCTCACCGATCAAATGATCAATACTTACGATGTGCGCTTATTCTGGAACAAAGGCGCAGACAACAAGCTGAGCTACGGTGCGATTCATCCGGACGCCAAACTGTATTTGCAGAAGATGAGAGACTGGATGAGCAAAGGCTATCTGGATAAAGAAGCCGGAATCAAGGATCCGTCCAAATCCTCCGAATTGGTAGCCAGCGGCAAGGCCGGCATCATGTTCGGCCCGTTCTGGATGGGCGATTGGCCGCTCGGAGACGCGACCAAGAACGATCCGAAAGCCGATTTCGAGCCGTATCCGCTTCCGGTTGGTCCGAACGGCTTGGTGGGACGCGCGGAGAAACCGCTGACCCAGGGCTTCACGGTATTCAGAAAAGACTTCGAAAATATCGAAGCCTGGTTCGCATACTTCAACAAAATATACGCGAAGAAATTGGAGATGGAAGGCGATCCGTACTTCGATCCGCGTTGGAAAGACGGTTATCACGAAGGGTACGATTACGTGAAATGGGACGGAAAAATCGTCAAAGGCAACTACGAGGCGGCTGGCGTTCCAGCAGACCAATGGCCGCTGAAAGACGGCGGCACGATGGACATTAGATACATGATGACGAATATTCTCGGCAACTTTACGAGCATTCCGCACTCCAACTCTGCAGCGGTCAAGAAGTTTCTAGCCGATCCGAACGCCGAGCCGGCAACGGCTTTGGAATTCGACATCAAGCAATTGAAGAAGAGACAACTTGACGCCGCTGGCGTTCGGATTAACCAAAACATCACCGAAGGCAAAAACTATTTTACGGGCCCGATGACGCCTACGATGAAATCCAAAGGCGAGCTGCTGAAGAAACTCGCAACGGAAAGCTATCTCAAAATCATTTACGGAGAAAAACCGATCGAATATTTCGACGAATTCGTAAAACAATGGTTGGATAACGGCGGTCAGAAGATTACGGACGAAGTCAACGAATGGTACGCGAAAAACCAATAATGATGGCTGGACGCATTTGAAGAAAGAAATAATTGAAGACGGAGGAGAGGGCAGCCTTGGCTCGCCTCGCTCCTCCTCTATTTTTCTGATGATAGGAGGGGTGCGTAATGGCAGCGTATTGGCGGAAAACTTGGCCGTTTCATGTGCTATTGTTGCCGGCTATAGCATTGGTCATCGTCTTTCAATATGTTCCTTTGTTCGGGGCCGTAATTGCTTTCCAAGACTTCGAGCCGTGGCTGGGGATCAAAGGTTCGCCTTGGGTAGGCTTTGAGCACTTCCGGTATCTGTTCTCGTATCCGGACGGCAAGCAAATCATATGGAATACGTTAATCATTGCCGCGCTCAAGTTGATCGTAAATTTAATCATCCCGATTATTTTCGCGCTGTTGCTCAACGAAGTCCGCAAAATGGCTTTTAAGAGAGTCGTACAGACGCTAGTCTATTTGCCGCACTTTTTGTCGTGGGTTATCCTGGGCGGCATTCTGATCGATATTCTCTCGACGGAGGGCGGAATCGTCAATCGTGCGTTGAATTCATTCGGCATCCCGAGCATCTTTTTCTTAGGTGACGGAGAGTGGTTCCGATTTACGGTCGTTCTGAGCGATGTGTGGAAAGAATTCGGGTTTTCCGCGATTATTTTCCTGGCCACGCTGGTGGGCATCAATCCGGCTTTGTACGAAGCGGCCGAAATCGACGGGGCTTCCCGTTGGCAACAAGTCAAATCGATCTCCGTTCCTCTCATTCTACCGATCGTCATCGTCGTCGCCACGTTGTCGCTCGGCCGGATTTTGGATGCCGGATTCGATCAAATCCTGAATTTATACAATCCTCTCGTATATTCGCACGGAGATATCATCGATACGTTCGTCTATCGGGAAGGATTGAACAACGGACAGTTCAGCTTCGGAACGGCGATCGGACTCTTCAAATCGGCGATCGGCTTCATCTTGATCGTCATTAGCTACAGAATGGCTTTCAAGTTAGCCAATTACCGGATTTTCTAAGGAGGACGACCATGCGCTATCGCTCTAGAGGGTATTCCGTATTTTCAATCTCGAACACGATCTTTCTTAGCCTGCTGTCGCTGATATGTATTCTTCCTCTTCTTCACGTACTTTCGTTATCTTTCAGCTCACGGGCTGCGGCAACGGCGAATATCGTCAATTTCTGGCCGATCGGCTTTACGACGGATGCCTATGTGAAGACATTGGGCAACGAGATGTTCATCCACTCTTTGTGGATCGGAGTAGAGCGTACCGTGTTAGGTACGGTGCTGTCGATGGCCGTCGTTACGATGGCAGCTTATAGTTTATCGAAATCCGTCCACAAATTCCCGGGCCGTCAAATTTACATTTGGATTTTCGTCTTTACGATGCTGTTCTCGGGAGGGTTGATCCCTTCTTATATATTGGTAAGCAAGTTGCACCTGATCGATACAATCTGGTCCTTGGTATTGCCTTCGGCCGTCAGCGTATGGAACATGATTCTGATGCTCAATTTCTTCCGGACGATTCCGCAGGAATTGGAAGAGGCCGCCTATATCGATGGAGCAGGCCACCTGAGAGTGCTATGGAGCATATATTTGCCCGTATCGATGCCGTCCATTGCGACATTGTCTTTGTTTACGATGGTATTTCATTGGAATTCTTGGTTTGACGGCGTAATCTACATGTCCAATCCGAACGGGTACCCTCTTGCTACTTATTTGCATTCCATGATTGTGAGTGACAATTTGTCCAGGGTCGGTGTAACATTGGCTAGTGTGGACAATTTTTCCAACCGGACGGTTAAAGCAGCGCAAATTTTTATCGGGGCATTGCCTATTTTGATCGTCTACCCATTCATGCAAAAGTATTTCGTTAAAGGAATCGTACTTGGCTCGGTGAAGTCCTAGAGGGATTTAGTAGTGGGTTTTATACTTTCAGAATCGTCAAAATAGGATCGAATCGGGTGAGCTCCATGTTCAGAATCATACGCAGAACGATCGGCAAAATGAATATTTTCACGAAAGTAATGATCGTAATCGTCTTGATGCTTATCCCGATTATCGTCATATTCGATTCTTCTAATAAGACCAGTACCGATGTTGTCGAACAGGAGCTGCTTCAGGTCAACCTGAATCGGATCCGGTTTTTCGTGGAGCAGATGGACGTCGAGGCGAACCGGTTATGGAGAGCCGCCTTCGTCGTCGCGACCGACCCGGATGCGGTGCAGTTGCAGCTCAGGCCTTCTCCCGAAACGGCCTATACCTTGTTGGCATCGAAGAGGCTTCTGATGCAGAAGTTGGATATGCAGTCCACCTCCTTCGAGTGGGATAACGATTTTACCGTATATTCACCGCTCTCAGGTGTTGTCGTGTCGACGAATTTGAAGCAGAATTACGATGCGGAATACTTCAGGAATTCGAGTGAGCAGCGTTGGGATTATCGCATGATCGAGATGGACAGAGGATCGGAGAAAGCGTTCGTGCGGCATTTAATTACGCCATTCGAATTGCTGTCCAAACAGGGAGATCCGAATTTGTACGTCGAAGTCACGTTCTCGTCCGAAAATCTTGTGAAAATGCTTGAAAGTTTTATGCAAGGCAGCGTCGGCCAAGCTTTTCTCTACCATCCGGGTTATGAATCGATCATGCCGCGGGAGTCGAATCCCAAGCTGATCCATGCCATGGCAGAGCAATTCGATAAAATCAAAGCGAAAAACCCGACCGAAGGGTCTGTCAAATTGACTTTTAACAATGAACCGTATCTTGTCAATTACGTAACTTCAACCTCATTGGGATGGTATATGGTCGATTTCCAGCCGATGAAAAATGTTCTTGAGCCCATCGTTGATAGTAAACGGATGTTCTATGCCGCAAGCTTGCTTTTGCTAGTTATGGGCGTCGCCTCCGCGGCATTGCTGTACCGCAATGTACAGAAACCGGTCAACGATCTAATCCGGGCAGTAAAATCGTTGCGGCGGGGCGTGTACGGTCATCGAATCAAGCGCGTGTCGAACAATGAGTTTCATTATTTGATCGAACAGTTCAACCTGATGTCCGAAGATATTCAGACGCTAATCGACAAGGTGTACGCAGAGCAGCTTCATGCCAAGGAGTCGTCGCTTAAGCATTTGCAAGCGCAGATCAATCCGCACTTTCTATATAATAATTTCGCCTATATTCAAAGCATGGCGCAGCTTGAACGGACGAATGCGATCGTCGCCTTCACGCAACACTTGAGCCAGTATTACCGATATACGACCAGGACGGAGCAACAATTGACTTCTTTGGCCGAGGAAATGGAATTGATTCGCAATTACTTGGAAATCCATCGGATGCAGTCCGAGCGTCTGCAATTTCATGAACATATCGATGATGGCATGATGTCTATTCTAATGCCTCGGTTGTTGTTACAGCCGCTTGTCGAGAATGCGATCGTGCACGGTATGGAGGGCAAGAAAGGGAAATTCGAAATCGTCATAACCGGCAACCGGATCGAGGACGGCTGGGAACTCGTCGTAGAAGACAACGGCATCGGCATGCAACAAGGTGATTTGGAATCTTTAAGGCACTCCTTGCAGTTGCAATCGAACGCGGATCGCAGCCTTGGGCTGCGGAACGTTCATCAGCGTCTAAGGCATTACTTCGGACAATCCTCGGGGCTTCTGATCGAACATTCTTCTCTAGGCGGACTTCGCGTGGGGTTGATAATTAAGGATGGAGGAGATTCCAATGTTTGAAGTTCTGATCGTAGACGATATCCCCTCTCAGGTTGACAGTATAGCCGCTACGATTCCGAAGGACGAACTTGGTATCGGGCGTATTCATAAAGCTTTTTCCGGTGAAGAGGCTTTAAAGCTCTATCGGGAACAAAACATCCATATCGTCATTACGGATATACGGATGCCGGAGATGAACGGGATCGAGTTGATTCGAGAGATCCGCGAATTGGGGCGTAAAGTTAAAATTATCGTCATTTCAGGGTATGCCGATTTCGAATATGCGCAAAGCGTAGTCCCGTATAATACATCCGGGTACTTGATGAAGCCGGTTAACCCGGATCAAATGAGGAAGACGCTAGGCAAACTAGCCGAAGAAATCGCTTGTGAAACGAAGCTGCACCAACAGCAGCAACGCGATGTATACGCATTTCGGGAAAATTTGCCCGCGCTGCGGGGCGAGCTGCTGAATCGGCTGCTGTACAACGTTATCCCTAACGCGGAGTTGGAACGGAAGCTTTTCCTCTTAAACTTGCCTTTCTCCCTGGATCGTAAAGTAGGTTTGTTCCTCGTAAGGCTGGAGGGTAAGCTTCAAGAATATGAAAGATTGGATAAAGGGCTTATCGAATACGCGGTTACGAATATGGCGGAGGAATTGTTTAGAGACGACTTTCATTTGTGTTTCTGCCGAGATCATAACGAATACCTCGTCTTTATCGTATCGGCCAAAGAGGGAAACAACGCGAACGTGCACACCCTTCAGAATACGATGGACGTCCTGGCGGCGCAACTAAAGAAAAAGGCGGAATCCCTCTTGAGCGGTAGCATTTCCGTCGTGCTGGCAGAAAACTGGACGTCGTTTCCCGAAGGCGTTCCCGGACTGTATCGATCGGTAATCGATGGAATGAGGTTAATAGAAGACAAGCGGCAAAGCGTATTTCTGCGGATCGCGGGCAATCTCGATCAGGCTCGGATCGGAACGCTGACTTCGCTGTATCGACCTCCCCTCTTAATTCATTTGCTCGATACGGGGAACTGGGGACATGCAGAGGAGAAGCTAACCGAGATATTCGCCGAATTGAAAAGCGTGAACTATCCTCCCGAGCATGCCAATGAAGCGTATTTTGCCATTGCCAACGCGTATCAGTATATGGCACACAAGAAAGGAAAGCTGCTTAGCGAGTTCGGCCCGTCCTCCTTCGGTCTCATGCCGGCCGCCCCCTCGCTGAATCAGCTAGAGAAGTGGGCATTCTTGATGCTTCGATGTCTTAGAGAACAATCGGAAGATTCATCCGAGAAGCAATCGGGATTAGTCGACAAGGTCCATAAATTCATCGAGCGGAACATGAACGATAATTTGAATAATTTATCGTTGCAGACGCTTGCGGCGCACATCGGTCTTCATCCCGCTTACTTGTCGAGAGCATACCGGGCAGAAACGGGAAACAATTTGAGCGAATATATTTTACGATACCGGATGGAATTGGCCTCGCACTTGCTGCGCAGCAGCGACAAAAAAATTTATGAGATCGCCCATATCTTAGGTTATCAGGCAGTGCCGCATTTCATTAAGCTGTTTAAGACGTTTACGAATATGACTCCTCAAGAATATCGCGATCGAACGGGTTTGTCTTGAAGAGGGGCAAGCTTGTCAAATAACCCGGTAGCTATGCGTATGGTAGAATTTTCATTTGACTTCAAGATGAACTTTTCCCATTATGATTATAGACTTGAAAGCCATCTCTTTCAGGGTGACGATAGGTTTAACTACAGCAGGAGACAGATATGGCAGAACAGAATTTACTTGAGGAACAAGGTAATGGTCGCAAAATGTCCAGAGCGCCGGATCGCTCCGGCGTCTTTCGATTTCTGGGCCGATTTCGGATTTTGATAGTCGGAATACTTCTCGGACTATTGTCACTTGTGGCTATCGGAGCCTACTGGATAAGCTCTCTTGATATTGAGAAGCTGGCCGTTCCCTTACTAACTCCGACACAATTGATAGATAGGAATGGGGAACCAAGCTCCCAAATGGTTTCCGTCAAAATCGAGCAAGTATCGCTCGACCAAATTCCGCTGCATATGCAGCAAGCGATCGTCGCGGTCGAAGATAAACGATATTACGATCATACTGGAGTGGACGCCTTCGGCATTATTCGGGCTGTTTTCCGTAATGTCAAGGAAGGTGGCGCAGCTCAGGGCGGGAGTACGATTACCCAGCAACTCGCCAAAAACGTATTTTTAACCGGTGAAAAAAAGTTCTCGCGCAAACTGACGGAAGCAGCCTATGCCCTCAAGATCGAGTCTTCCTATAATAAGGACCAGATTCTTGAAATGTATTTGAATCAAATTTACTTCGGTGAAGGTCAATGGGGGATACAGAGAGCAGCTAAGCGATATTTCGGCAAAGATACGAAGGATTTGACGTTGGCTGAAGCCGCCTTATTGGCCGCACTACCGAAAGCACCCAGTCGTTATTCTCCGCTTAAGAATAAGGAGCTCGCGTTGGAGCGAAGAAATCTTGTGCTCAGCTTAATGCGCGATGAAGATTTTATTTCGAATGATGAGTATAACCAAGCCATAGCTGAGCCCATTCATGTACTCGAGAAGGTTCCCTCAGATCAGCAAAATCATTTGCTAGGTCAATATGCTTCGTATACCGATGAAGTGATCGATGAGGCTATTGAATTATATGGATTTACCGAGCGCCAGCTATTAGCAGGAAACCTTCTCATCTACACGGAGCTAGATCCAGTCGTTCAAAATGCGATGGAAGCAACATACCGTAATGATTCCTTGTTTCCAATAAGCGCCCCCGATCAACTTGTGCAGAGCGGAGCGGTTATTATGGACCCGTCTACTGGCGGTGTTCGTGGAATCGTGGGGCAACGGGGTGAACATGTATTTCGCGGGTTCAACTATGCAACACAGCTAGTTAGACAACCCGGTTCGGCATTCAAACCGCTGATGGTCTACGCGCCTGCTCTGGAAAAGGGGTATGATGCCAAATCGATTCTGTATGATGGTCCGCTAGATATTAATGGTTATAAGCCTGAAAATTCAGATCATCGAACGTTGGGGCAGGTATCCCTGCGAGATGCGGTTATCCATTCGAGGAATATTCCAGCGGTCTGGTTATTGAACGAAATTGGACTGAGCACCGGCAAATCATTTGTTGAGAGGCTCGGTATTCCGCTTGAAGAAGATAATAATCTAAGTTTGGCGCTAGGCGGTCTATCCCAAGGGGTATCTCCACTTCAAATGGCGCAAAGCTATAGTATATTTCCTAATCTTGGAACAGAGGTTCCGGCTCATACGATCACTAAAATCACTACGACAGATGGAAGAGTTCTGGCTGAAGCCGAGGTTCAATCGACAACGGTTTTGTTACCGGAGAATGCTTACGCGATGACAGAGCTGTTGCGTGATGTTATCCGAGAAGGAACGGGAAAGAACGCGGCAATGGATCGTCCGGTAGCGGGAAAAACGGGGACGACGCAGCTTCCGCAGAGTAAACAGTTCGCAGGGATTACCGGAGGTGCCAAAGACGCTTGGTTTGTCGGTTATACGCCGGAATTGGTAGGGGCAGTGTGGCTTGGCTACGACAATACGGACAGCAAGCATTATTTAACGACATCAGGTGGGCAATATCCGGCTTTAATCTTCAAAGAGATGATGTCATTGGCCTTAAAGGGTGTTCCGGTATCCGAGTTTAAGCGTCCCTCGACAGGGAAATTTAATAAAGATAATAGCAGTAAAGAAGATCAGAAAGGCAAGAAGGATAAGAAAGAAAAGAAAGAAAAGAAAGATAAGAATAATAAGAAAGATAAGAGTGACAAGAAAAATAAGAATGATAAGAAAGATAAGAATGGTAAGAAAGATAAGCAAGATAAGCAAGATTAAGAGAATGATTGAACCTAAAGGGCAAAACCGCCCCGAAGAATCGTATAAACGAATAATAACGCCGGAGAACCCCCTGTCGGAAAGGGAAGTTCTCCGGCGTTTCTATTTCACTGTTCTACTAAAAATTAGTAAGTCTGACTAGGTTTACTCTTAATGTCGGCGGAGTCTTCCTGTTGCTTCAGCTCGTTAAGCAGCTTATCGCCTTCGACATCCAGATTCGGAAGCATGCGATCCATCCATTTCGGCAGCCACCAGGCTTTATCGCCGAAGATCGCCATGACGGCAGGGACGAGCGCCATGCGGACGATGAAGGCGTCAATAAGGATACCGATCGCCAGCGCAAAACCGATCTGTTTGATCATGATATCATGAGCGAAAATAAAGCCTGCGAATACGGATACCATAATGACGGCTGCAGCCACGACAACGCGGCTGGCTTGATTGTAGCCGTGAACGACGCTCTCCGTTCCATGATGTCCATGGACGTAAGATTCGCGCATGGAGCTGACTAGGAACACCTGATAATCCATCGCTAACCCGTATAGAATGCCGGTAACCATGATCGGCATAAAGCTGAGCAGTGGGCCGCCGGTGTCAAAGCCGAAGAGGGAATGAAGCCATCCCCATTGGAATACGGCGGTAGTGATCCCGAATGTGGCAAGCACGCTGAGAAGGAAACCGACCGTCGCTTTGACCGGAACGATGATCGAGCGAAATACGAGCAGCAGAATAATCAGCGAAAGGATGACGATGATGCTGACATAGAGAGGGAATACCTCAGCCAGCTTCGACGACATATCGATGTTGATTGCGGTAAATCCAGTAACGCCAATCGACATGTCATACGTCCGTGCCATGCTCGAATCGGAAGCTCGAAGCTCTTGCACCAGTTCTCTGGTTTCTGCATCCGTTGGTCCTGTTTGCGGAATAAGGCTAATAATCGCCATATTTCCGGTTTTGTTTACGCCCATCGGTGTTACGAGCTTAACGTTGTCATGCTGCTGAAGTTCCTGAACCAGCCCGCCCAGCGCTTCCGGCGTGATGGTGTCCGAAGCGCCTTTGGGCTCGGCGACAAGGAGGAGCGGACCATTGAAGCCTTCGCCGAAACCGTCCGAAATCGCATCGTAGCTCTGTCTGGATGCCGTGTCCAGATTGGCCGTAGCGCCGGAAGGGATGCCCATCTCCATCTTGGCGACGGGAATCGCCGCTGCGCCCAGTATGACAATGACGCCAACAATAATCAGCCAGCGTTTATTCGCTACTCCGGTTGCCCAGCGATGCGCGAGACCTTGTGATGCTTTGTTCGCTTGGGAACCGTTCTTCGAGCGGGCTTTAGCCGAGCAGATGCGCTCGCCTACCAGCCCGAGCAAAGCAGGTAACAGGGTTAGGGCAACGAGAACATTGACGAGGACGGCCAAAGCGGCAACAAGCGCCATCGCGGATAAGAAGCCGATTCCGATTACAAGCATGCCGCATAACGCAATAATAACGGTCAAACCGGCAAAAAATACGGCGCTCCCGGCGGTGCCGACCGCTCTGCTTGCGGCTTCCCGAGCGCTTAGTCGCTGATCGAGAATCATGCGGCGCTGCCGGTTAACGATGAACAGCGAGTAATCGATTCCGACGGCAAGCCCGACCATAAGTGCCAGAACGGGCGTGAGATCGGTCATATGGAACATTTTCGAGAAGGCATACGCTCCACCGACGCTAATTCCTACTCCCATTAATGCAGTCAGAAGCGGCAAGCCTGCCGCGACAACCGAACCTAACGTGATGAACAGGACGACGGCGGCAACAACGATACCGATCGCTTCAGTCGAGCCGATAGCCGGCTTGCCCGATAGCGAGTCGCTAGGCAATGCGGAAATGCCCGTCTGTTCGACGGTCATAGCAGTCTCGATTACAGAATCGGGAACCGATTTGGGCAGTGACATTTGCTGAACGGTGAATTGGAATTGGAACAAGGCAACGCTGCCATCGGATGCAAGCATTACCCCAGGTACCGGGACACCATCCACGATCAGAGGGCCATAGGGAGGCGCTTCGCTTGAGCTTGCTTGCGCGGATGCGTTCTCTTGCGCGCCGTCGGACATCGAGGCTCCGGCCGCTGCGGCCAATTCTATCGCATTAACGACATAGTCAAGATTGTAAATCTCATTAACGGCTTTGTTAATGGAGGCCAAACGCTCCGGCGTATCCAGGCGCTCGCCCTTCGGCGCGTTAAATACGATGCTGGCTTGTCCGCCCGAAGCCTCCGGCAGTTGTTCCGTAAGCTGATCCAACACCTTCTGCGATTCCGTTCCTTCGATTTTCATATCCGAACTGACATGTATTCCGTTCGCTCCAAGTATGGCGAGCACAACGCCCAAGATCACGATCCAACTAGTAATGAAATACCATGGTTTAGAATAGGCGGACTTACCTAACCTGTACAGGAAAGTTGACATACGTTAACGTTTCTCCTTTGCATGTGGAAATTACTCGAGTTAGAATCCGTTGCGCAAGTAGCCGAACATAGTGTCCAAATAATGATCGAACGTATCGGCTTTCGAAGCTTCCACGGACGATTGAACCGGCAACGGGACGTTCAGGCTGCCGTCAAGCAAAGGCAGCACCGCGCCGTAAACGGCGCCGACGAGAAGATGGGTGTACCCTGCCGGATATCGGTCTCGGGATAACTCGTTTAGCGTCTGTTGGGCCATAATTTGCAAACGACGCAATGCGCTGAGGATATAGGGGTTAAGCGTCGGATACTCCTTCGACAGCGACATAAGCTGGTACAATTTCCCGAGATGTTCCGCGGTTAGTTGCAGCTTCATTAAATGGTACAGAATATCTAGCGGGGTCATATTCTCGTTTAGACTTTCAATCCAATCCGATACTTCTTCGGCGCCGTGAAAGATGACAGCCGCAGCCGCTACCGCCTCCTCCTTGCAGGAGTAATGGTTCGCGAACGTTCTTCTGGAGTAGCCTGCGCGCTGCACGACGTCCTCGACAACGAATCCGTCCATGCCCTTCTCCAGGGCAAGAGCATAAGCTGCATCGGCAAGCGCAGTTGCGGTTGCTTCCCTCTTCATATGGCGTAAGCTTTGATTGTTCATCATAGAACGCTTAAGCGCTCACCTCTTTTCATAATTATATTATTGCCCAATGGGCAATTATGCACAATGAGCAAGTTGTTACGGATTTGTGGCGATTATTATTCTCGATGCCCGCAGAACAGAAACCTATTTACTTTTATTGGAGTTTTTATCCTCCAGAAATGCAGAAAATGTATTATTCTTTAAAGTAGCCGTATTGAACGTTTGGCTGCTTTTTTATGTTGTGCTTTTTTCTATTGGAGGATTGTTTAAAATGGTCAAAATTCTTATCGTGGACGATGATCCGCACATTCGGGCCTTGATGCGCCTTTACTTGAAGAATGAAGGGTTCGATCTAGCCGAAGCGGACAACGGCATCGATGCGCATGCCATCGTCAAAGGATCGGGAATCGATCTCGTCATCCTCGATATTATGATGCCGCATATGGATGGATGGGATTTGTGCAAAGCGATTCGGAGAAGCGATCCCGACATTCCGCTCTTGATGGTAACGGCCAAGGGCGAATCGGGTCATAAGATAAAAGGCTTCCAGCTCGGGACCGATGATTATATGACGAAGCCGTTCGATCCGGTTGAGCTTGTGATGAGGGTTAAAGCGTTACTGAAGCGATACCGTATTGCCTCGTCCCAGGTCATCGCGTTGGGTGAAATCGTGCTCAATCGGAAAACGTATAAGGTTTTGCGGGGAGACGAGGAATTAGCTTTGCCTCTGAAAGAATTCGAACTGCTGTTCGTGCTTGCCGGCCGCCCGGGGCAGATCTTTACGAGAGAGCAGCTAATCACCCAGATTTGGGGCATGGATTACGAAGGCGACGACAGAACCGTCGACGTTCATATCAAGCGGCTAAGAGAACGCTTTGCCGAGGACGTTCGCCATTTTCGCATTGAAACGGCACGAAGCGTCGGCTATCGTCTGGCGGTGAATCCGGGATGAAAACATTATACGTTCGCGTCGTACTAACTTTTCTGATTGTCATCGTCATCAGCTTGATCTCATCCCTTCTCCTTGCCCTGGCTCTATTCCAGAATGATCTAAACGCTACGGGGAAAAACGACATGATCGCGGCCGGCGATCGTATGATTCGCGTGTACGAACAAACGAATCCTCCGGATTTGGATGCATTCATGGGGAATATGGCCGAATTGGTTTCCTATACGTTGCGGCTTTACGACGACAACGGCGGGATGAACTCTTATATTCCGACTAAGGGAAAGGAGGCAGAAGAGATTAACCCGGAATCCGTTCGCAAGGTGCTGCAAGGAGAGCGGTATCGTTCGCAGGGAAAAGATAGCGGAACGTTCATCGGCCTTCCGTTTACGTCCGAAGGAAAACGTTATGCCTTATTTTTGCAAAGCTCTTCCAAGAACGAAATCACGATCATTCGTTTGCTCTTAGCCATTTTGTTCATGATGCTGACGATCGGAAGCTTGTGTATACTCGTTGCCGGCAGATACCTGGTGAAGCCTCTTCAAGCGATGACGGAGGTAACTAAGCGATTGGCAAAAGGCGATTTCGAGGTTGAGTTGAAAATCAATCGCGGAGACGAGCTGGGAACTCTTTCGCGGAGCATTAACGACATGGCAAGGGAAATTAAGCAAATGGAGCGGATGCGACAAGATTTCGTATCGAACGTGTCTCATGAAATCCAATCGCCGTTAACTTCCATCTCCGGATTCGCGAAAGCTTTGAAGGATGGCAATCTGGTTATTGAGGAGGATGATCGCGTTCAATACTTGGATATTATCGTTACCGAGAGCGACAGGTTGTCCAGACTCGGCGATAACCTGCTGAAGCTCGCTTCCCTCGAATCGGATCATCATCCGTTCGAGACGGAATCATTTAACCTAAACGAGCAAATTCGGCAAATTATCGTCGCGTGCGAGCCCCAGTGGTCGGCCAAAAGCATATGCGTCGCTATAGAGTCCCCTTCAGGTGCCGGTGTCAGAATATCGGCCGACCGGGATCAACTCAATCAAGTTTGGATGAATTTGCTCGGGAATGCCATCAAGTTCACGCCCCGCGCCGGACAAGTCCTCATCGCGATCAGCCGACCCCATGCACATGAGATCGCCGTTGCGATAAGCGATTCCGGGATTGGAATTGCTCCGGAGGATTTAAGCTCTATTTTCGAGCGCTTCTACAAAGCGGACAAGTCGCGGGCCTTAGACCGGAACGGCAATGGTCTCGGTCTTGCCATCTCCCGAAAAATCGTCGCTCGTCATCATGGAAGCATAGGAGTGGATAGTACGGTCGGTCTGGGCACAACGTTCACCGTGACGCTTCCCGCTGATCTTTCATCTGAGTCCGTCTTTGAAAAATGAGTTCACGCTCCGTTCATATTTCTCCAATAAGCTCATTGCGAAATACATTGAACCGATCGGAGGAATAGGAACGATGAGCTTTATTCAAGATGTTATCGATTCATTGAAATGGTTGACTGTCTGGGAAATGATTTTATGCGCGTTAAACCTGTTCGTCTTGCTGGGGTATGCTTTGCCCCTTATCAAAAATAACCGGTGGTTTAATGTTATTCCGAGCGCGGGCGTCATCGTTGCGGCTATAAGCCTTATCAACGGCGATGCCTCTATACTTGCTCTGCTGATTTATGCCTCAACGGCCATCCTTTTCTTATGCACCGTTAGAACGATCTTTAAACCGGCCGTTAAGCCGCTGTCCCCGAAATTTCGGACCGTCATGGTTATCGTTTGCGTCCTCGGTTCCTTGCCTACGTTATTGGCTTTAACCATTGCGGGTGAAGTACGATACAATCCGGTGAGCGATTTAAGCGAGAAGAGCTATTCCAAAGCTTTCATCTCGATGAACGAAAGATTGTCCGCCGAATATCCTTTCGGAGAATGGAAAAACATCGATTGGGAAGCAAAGAGAAATAAATACGAGCCTTTATTCCTCCAGGCGGAGATCAACCAAGATCCGAACCTCTACTATAAAACGTTAAGAGATTACCTCTTTTCTTTCCGTGACGGTCATATTAAAATCGTGAACGAGCATCTGTACGACGATAATAACGCGTTTAAAAATGAAGCCGGCGGCGGAGTCGGAATTAGCGCGGTTCGATTGGATAACGGCAAGGTGTTGGTTAGCTTGCTGTTAGCGGGCAGCCCGGCCGACAAGAACGGAATCAAGCTCGGAGCCGAAATCCTTTCGTGGGATGGGATGGACGTTTGGAAAGCCTTGGACCAAACGTCCTGGAGCGAGAACCCGTCGGCAACCGAAGGAGATCGGATTCAAAATCAAGGTCGATTCTTGGCAAGAGCTCCGATCGGCAAAGAAATCCAAGTCGAATTTCGGAATCCGGACGATCAAGCCAACAGGACTGCGACGTTTACAGCCTACGACGATCATTACGAGACCTTGAAGAAAACGAAGTTAAAGCCAAAGAAAGAAGATCCTCCCGTGGTAGGCCGGATCCTTGAGAAGGAATACGGGTACGTGAAAATCAATTATTTCCTTCCGGGAACAACGCAATCCGATCCCGCGCAAGCGCTGGAAGATAAATTGAAAGAGTTCCAAGAGAAACGTATAAAGGGAATAATTATCGATCTTCGGGATAATCCGGGCGGCGACGATGATCTTGCTGCCCGAATGGCAGGGCATTTCGTGAACGAGAAAAAGCTCTTTGAATACGTCAGTTACTACAATCGGAATACGGGACGCTTCGAAATCAACCGTGCCGAAACGAGAACCGTTCATCCTTCTGGGACTTATTTTTCAGGGAAAATCGCCGTCCTCATTAATCATAACACCGCGAGCTCTGGGGAAGGACTGCCACTGATCTTAAAAGGAATGCCCAATGTCAAGATTATCGGCTTTACGTCTACGAACGGTTCGTTCGGCGTCGTGTCCTCTCCTATAGAAATGAAAATGCCGGGAGGATATGTCGTGCGGTTCCCGGATGGCAGATCCCTTAATCGGGACAAAACGATACAAGGCGATAGCGATGAACGCGGACAAGGCGGAGCGGCTCCCGACATTACGGTTCCCATGAACGAGCAAACGTTTAAGATGAAATATATCGAAGGGCAGGACGTTGAACTGAATTATGCGTTAGCTTCTTTCAATGGCTAAGCTGGGTGCCTGACAAAAGTAGGGGACGCGAACTCCTATTGCAGCTAATTTATGTTGTTCTGCGTCTCTATACCCTTCAGCAGGCGCTTCTATCAACGGCCGAAAACGCTTCTCTCAAAGCGTACTTCACGAACATAAAAAACGCTTGACAGCTATTTTTGAAAGCGTTATCATTGGTTTCAAGAAATCATGAAAAGGTTTTCAAATCCAAAAAAGGCCGAGGTATGGATGAAACCTACGATTAAAGATGTCGCTAAGTTGGCCAATGTCTCGATCAGTACCGTATCCCGGGTTATGAATGCGCCCGATACAGTAGTGAAAAGCAAAAAAACGCGAGTGTTGGACGCCATCGAGGAACTCAAATACAAGCCTAACGCGCTAGCCAGAGGGCTGATCTACAAAAAGACCCATACGCTCGGCGTCGTTATTCCCGACATTCGGAACGCCTACTATGCTGATATCATCCGAGGGATGGAGGATGCCTCGAAGAAATTGGGCTACAGTCTTATCATCTGCAATACGGATTCAGATCGAAATCGATTGTTCTCCTACTTGAACACCTTTTACGAGAAGCAGGTCGACGGAATTCTTTACACCAGCAATCCGATATACCCCGACTATTATAAAGAATTGCAAAGGCTGAATATGCCCGTCGTTCTCGTCTCCACCCACTCGATGGAGTATGAATTGCCTTCCGTTAAGATCGACGACGAGCAAGCGGCGTATGACGCGATCAAATTCCTTATTGACTCCGGTCACCGCAACATCGGCATGATTAGCTTCGACCTAAGCGACAGCATTGCCGGAATGACCCGGTATCAAGGTTTCGTCCGGGCAATGAGGGAATATAACTTGGAATTTAGCAAAGACAACATTTGCTTTATAAACGAATTCGATCACGATCCTTATGCTGCGGCAGAGGAGTTGTTTAAGAAGGCACCAGATGTTACGGCAATATTTACGGCATCCGACATTCTAGCGATCGGATTGATGAGTTACCTTCACGAGAATAAAATTCGTGTGCCGGAGGACATATCCGTAATAGGCTTCGATAATATTCGAATGTCAAGAACGAGCATTCCGAAGCTCACCACTATTGCTCAGCCGATGTACGACATCGGTCATAGGGCCGTCGAGAAGCTGCATGCGAGAATTAGCGGCGAAGAGGATGATATATTGCGAGAAATCGTGCCCCACGAAATCGTGGTACGCGCCTCCACAAGGTTGATCGTTCCATAATTTATTTTAGTTCATTATGAAAAGCTTTTCAGAATCGAGCATATACATTTCATTGAAGGAGGTGGTGTTAGAAAAAAGTTTTGGAAACGCATACACGAGTCATGCAATCGCGGGCAATCATTAACTAATCTAAAAGAGGGGCTGAGTTAATTGATTATGAAAAAGAAGTTCGGCTTGACCATTGCTTCGATTATGGCAGTTTCCATGGTTCTCTCCGCTTGCGGCGGCAATAACAACGAATCTTCTAGCCCAAGCGCGCCTTCGGAAAGCTCCAAGGCACCTTCGGCTTCCGAAAGCGCTAAGCCTTCCCAGGCGGGAAGCCCGCTTGAAGAAGCATTGGCAGGTAAGTATAAAGGCACCAAAGTAACGATGTTCGGTCCATTCGTGGACGTAGACCAAGTGAAGTTCGAGGAAGCGATCAAAGCTTTCGAAGAGAAATCCGGTATCGATATCGCATATGAAGGTACGAAAGAATTCGAAGCTACCGTTAAGGTGCGCGTCGATGGCAACAATGCTCCGGATATCATTGATTTCCCTCAGCCGGGCCTGCTCGCGAATATCGCCAAGACGGGCAAAGTTATCGACGTCTCGACGTTCATGGACAAGGCGAAGTTGGAATCTAATTACAACAAGAGCTGGCTGGACATGGCGACAATGGACGGCGCGAATGGCAAAATCATGGCCGGCATATGGGCGCGCAGCAGCGTGAAGAGCCTTGTGTGGTACAACAAGAAGGAATTCGATGCGGCTGGCTATAAAGTACCGCAAACTTGGGATGAACTGTTGGCGTTAACCGATCAAATCGCCAAGGACGGAGATCCGGCTTGGGCGATCGGCATCGAATCCGGAGCGGCTACCGGTTGGCCAGCTACCGACTGGGTTGAAGACATTATGCTGCGTACGACTTCCGGAGAGAATTACGACAAGTGGGTAAAAGGAGAGCTGCCTTTCACCGATCCGATCGTGAAAAACGCGGTCCAAAAAATGTCCGATATCTGGCTGAAAAAGGGCGCGGTATACGGCGGCACGAAATCGATCGTAACGACAAGTTTCGGTGACGCGCCGAAAGTGCTGTTCGATAACCCGCCGAAAGCTTGGTTGCACCGCCAAGCAAGCTTTATTACCAGCTTTTTCCCGGAAGGCTTGAAATCCGGGGAAGATTACGATTGGTTCCCGCTTCCTTCGATCGACCCACAATACGGCACTCCGGCATTGGTAGCCGGCGACATCTACGCCATGTTCAACGATCGTCCGGAAGTTCGCGCGGTTATGGAATTTTTCACGACCGGCGAATCGATCAAAACGTGGATTCAATCGGGCGGCGTTATCGCTCCGATGAACGATGCGGATCCTTCCTGGTATACGAGCGACGTAGAGCGCAAAATGGCTGAGTTCGTGAAAAACGCCTCGACGATCCGCTTCGACGGTTCCGACTTGATGCCTGGCGAAGTCGGCGCGGGTACGTTCTGGAAAGGCATGACCGACTATGTGAGCGGTACGGTTAGTCTTGATAAGGCCATAGAGGAAATTCAGGCAGGCTGGAAGAAATAACAGGCAATAAACGAACGGACGGAGGGCATCCACGGGTTTCCGATAGAAGCCCTCCGTCTTTTATTTATGAAAGGAAGATCGATGATGCTAAACGCTTCCGCTCGTAAACGCGGCGTGCCGTTAATTGCCATGTGGTCCGTTCTTGTACCGCTGCTGAACCTATTCGTGCATTGGCGTATTTTCATCTTCCTTCGGGACAGCGCGTTACATCCGGTCGTTTATGCGATATTAGCCATCCTGTGGGGAGTCGGTGGAGTATACCTGATTTATTGGTCCTTGAACTGGGTGATCGAACAATATTCGAATACGTGGAGACGAAGGATCCAGCCCTTTCTGTTCATCGGTCCGGCAATCGGACTGCTTGGCTGGCTGCTTCTCATCCCTACGATCCGGACGTTGGTTATGAGCTTTCAAGACGAGAACTCGGATAAGTTTGTCGGACTGGCCAACTATGTCGCGGTATTCACCAACAGGATCTTGTTGACGGCTCTTCGCAACAATTTGCTGTGGGTCGTGTTCGGCGCCACGGCATGCATCGTTCTTGGGCTTCTGATCGCCGTCTTGGCGGATCGCAGCAGCTTCGAAAGGCTGGCCAAGGTGATCATCTTCATGCCGATGGCCATCTCCATGGTTGCGGCGGGCGTCATTTGGAAATTCATTTATTACTATCAGCCCGGCGATGATCAGATCGGGCTTCTGAACGCGATCGTCGTGTCCTTCGGGGGAGAACCCCAAGCCTGGACGACGATGACGCAGCCTTGGAACAACTTGTTTCTGATCGCGATCCTGATATGGATGCAGACGGGGTTCGCGATGGTTATTCTCTCGGCCGCGCTCAAAGGGGTCCCGGAAGAAATATTGGAAGCAGCGCGCATGGACGGCGCCGGAGAATTCCGCATCTTTTTCCGCATCATCATCCCGTTCATTGCTACGACGCTTCTATCGGTAACGACAACGATAATCGTGTTCACGTTAAAAATATTCGACGTCGTTATGGTCATGACGGGCGGTCAGTATGATACCGAAGTGGTCGCGACCCAGTTTTACAGGCAATTTTTCATGTTTCAGAACAATGGATACGGTTCGACTCTTGCCATTGTCCTCCTGATCGCAGTCATTCCCGTGATCGTATTTAATTTACGTCAGATGCGGAGACAGGGGGAAATCTAATATGAAACGAAGAACGCGCCGTATAGGCTCCAAAAGCATCGTTAATATTACGCTGGCGATCATTTGCTTGATTTGGCTCGTTCCGACGGTCGGCTTGCTCGTCTCCTCCTTCAGGCCGGCTTCCGATATTTTGAAATCCGGATGGTGGACGGTCGTACCTCATAGGGGAAACCTGACAAAAGAGCAAATCCAGCTGCCCAAAGACACGGATCTCCAACAGCAGATCGAAGTGAAGGGCACCTTGTATACAGACGAGCAGCTTCGCGCAGGGATCAAAGCGCCGGACGGTTCCCGCCTGATTTGGGAAAATCGCCGCGCTCGCCTGATCAATGTTCAGGAACCCGGTTGGACGATGAGCAAAAACTTTACGTTAGACAACTACGAGGGCGTATTGACCGGCAAAACCTACGAGCTCAAGCAGCCGGACGGTAGCGTGAAGAAAGAGAAGGGCAGCGATTTGTCCCGAGCTTTCCTTAATACGCTCGTCGTATCGATACCCGCGACCCTCATTCCGATTCTAATCGCGACGTTCGCGGCCTACGCTTTTGCTTGGTTGAAGTTCCCTCTGCGCAAAACGTTGTTCGTTATCGTCATCATGCTGCTCGTCGTTCCGTTGCAGGTGGCATTGATTCCGATATCCAAAGATTATGCCGCGCTCGGCTTGAACGGGGAGTTTCTCGGCATTTGGATCGCGCATGCGGGCTTCGGTCTGCCGCTTGCTACTTATTTTATGTATTCTTATATTTCCCAGCTCCCGAAAGATTTGTTTGAATCAGCGTTCATGGACGGAGCGACGAACTTTACGATTTTCACCCGACTAATCGTTCCGCTGGCCGTTCCTTCGATCGCTTCGATCAGCATCTTTCAATTTTTATGGGTCTGGAACGATTATTTGGTTTCCCTTATCTTCCTGGGCGGACAGGAGGACGTACAAGTGCTTTCAATGAAGATAGCCAATTTGGCCGGATCGCGAGGAGACGCCTGGCATTTGCTGACGGCGGCGTCGTTCATCTCGATGCTCATGCCGTTGGCCGTGTTCTTCGGTTTGCAGCGCTACTTCGTTCGAGGCCTTATGGGCGGTTCGGTCAAAGGGTGACATCAAACGGGGATGTGGAGAAGGAAGAGGGGCAATTTGCCCCTCTTTTTTCGTCTGATTTAAGTAGTTTGCAAAAGAAGAGATGTTTTGTCGAAGCAGAGAAGCTTTCTCTGCTTTTTTCTATCAGATATAAGTAATATATGGTAAAATGTTGTCGGTACTATTGTCGGGGTTTGTTAGACATGGGAATTGAGGAAGGAGAGTTCATGATGAATAAAAAGCTTATTTTATCCTCGTTAAGCACTTTTGTTGTTGGCGTATTGGCAGGGGGGGCTCTGTTGTATAATGACGATGTGTATAATGCGGTGAAGGAAACGATCACGGGAGAGAACGTACAAAACACGGTAGCGGGAATTACGTCAGTGGATTTACAAGGAATGGGGATTGAAGAAGCCCTTGCGGCGGTACAAGCGCAACGATCGCAGCTACTAGAAGAACAAGTGAAATCGCAAATTGCTGCCGTACAAGCGAGAAATGAACAGCTGGCCCGTATGAATTCTATGCTGTCGGGATTATATCAAGTACAAGGCCGATTGGGCGCGAGTGCAGCAGCTAATGCAGTAGTCACTAGCCAAGAACAAAGCAATTTAAGTCAATTGTATTCGGCTGCTGGAATGATGGGAACACCGAAGACGAAGGGCGAAGTAGACGCGCAGATTGATTCTGTTAAGAAATTGATTGATTCGCTAGGTAATAGTCAACAAATGGACATGCTAAGGTTACAGTCGATAACGAACAAACGTAACGAAGCTTTTGATGTCATGACTAATTTCGTTAAAAAGATGCAGGATTCTCGTAGTTCAATTATTGGGAATATGCGCTAATCTAGTTTGAGCGAGTTGAGTGAATAGGATTGCGGGGCTGGTATCGTGTATACCTGATCTGCAATCCTATTTTTTATGATATACACTCTAACCGCGATAATAGTAAAATAGGCGTATAAGAAGGTAGGGAGAGGAAATGAGTGGACTTAGAGGCTGTTGAGAAATGGCTGCGGCAACATCCCTTGTTACAAGGGATTCCGGATCCAGAAATCGAAATGGTTGCACGTACGATTGAAGTTCACACCTTCGAGCCGGAATCGTATTTATTTGTAGAGAATGACCCCTCATCGGATTGTTATATTCTTGTGCAAGGACGCGTGAGAGTAACCAGTCGGAATCTTGTTGGACAGACTCTAACACTAGCGGAGCTAGGAGCGGGTGAAATCGTTGGCGAGATGGGACTCATTCGGCGAGAGCCTCGCTCGGCTTCGATTGTAGCTATGGAGCAGGTAGTAGCATTTCGGCTTGATTATAGTTTGTTTGAACGATTAGCGGATCTAAGTCCATTGTTCTATCAAAGTATGCTAGTTAATGTACGATTGCGCTATATCCATAGTTTATTAAGGAAAGCGACGATTTGGTCGACGATTCCCGATTCGGAGTTAAGAGGGATTGCCGAGATCTCGCAATTAGAGACGGTCAAGCAAGGACACACGATCGTGCGTCAAGGTGAAGCGATAACCTCCCTATATATGATTAATAGCGGAAGTGTAGAAATACGCAGCAAAGGGAAACATGCGGTCCTTCGGGAAGGCGACTTTTTCGGGGAAACGGAATTGCTGACCGATTTGCCGGCATTTTATCAAGTAAAAGCGCTTGAAGATTGTGAGCTATTAACGCTGGACCAGTCGTTCTTTGAGTCGATATTAACTTATTATAAGCCTGTGAAGCATCAATTATTGACCATGTTAAGTATTCGGAATCCAGCATTATTGAAATCCGTTACCGCATCCTATAATCCAGAAGAATTCAAACAGGCGGAACAAGAAAAGCAAGATCAACTGCCGCAAGTAAAAGACAAGTGGATTGCATACTTACTGTGGTTAGGCTGTGGATTTGTTGGGTTATCGTTTCTAGCCTTTTTCGTTTCGAATCTTGGGATAAAAATCGCTGTTTTGCTCATGGGTGGCTTGTTTGGGCCTGTTACTTTCGTGGCTTATGTAAGAAATCAACAAATCCTCGGATATCGCGGTTATCGCTTAGCGATGATCTTTCTATTGACTGGGCTTGTGGCGATCCCGGCCGCTTTTGCTTTGGAAAAATTGTGGATGGTTGCTCCATCTGTTGCCCCGCCGTTTCTAGGCTCTTTCTATAACCCGATAATCGTAGCGATTGTGGAGGAAGGCTGTAAGCTACTCGTTTTTTTCATTCTTTTGCGTAGTAATCAGGTTCGATTTTTGATGGATGCTATTGTGTTCGGCGCCGCGGCAGGTATGGGGTTTGCGGCGATCGAGAGCATATTGTATGGCTGGACAAATCTACAAACGGATTCTTCATTATCGATGCTCGTTGTGTTGTGGGTACGTACGTTGTTATCTCCATTCGGACACGGTACGTGGACAGCGATTGCTGCGGTTGGACTGTGGATGGGTTTAGCGAAGCATACGGCATTACATATTCAACAACGTAATCGATGGGCAAGAATAGGGATGTTTCTCGGTTTTTTCGCTGTCTCTATAAGCCTTCATACGCTGTGGAATTATTCTTACTCATCAGGAAGTCTCAGACTGCTTGCAATGGGGGCTATTGGGGCTATCGGCATTGGTTTATTACTAGGGCTTATTCGACGTGGACGACAGCTTGAATTTGGCACATTACGTGCTTTAAATCCTGAAGACACGCGAGTTGGAGCCTCATCGAGTCACGCGGATTTGCTATGTACGGGATGTGGCACGTATTCACCGCCGAGTAGCCGATATTGTACGCGCTGTGGGCAAGCTTTGCGTATTCGAGCCGGGGGTAAGCCATAAAACGCGTGGGATATAAAATTGAACCGACACAAAGAAGGAAGTGTTAAACAATGAATTTAGAAACGGTCATGCAGGAGCTCGAAGCTCTCGGCAAGGAAAGACTCAAGAAAATGTATATCTCCAATGGCGCGCACGAGCCGCTTTTTGGCGTGGCAACGGGCGATATGAAGCCGATCGCCAAGAAAATTAAACTAAATCAACCGTTGGCCGAACAACTTTACTCCACGGGGAACTACGACACCATGTACTTTGCCGGCATCATTGCCGACCCTAAAGCAATGACGGAAGCGGATTTTGAGCGCTGGATGGATGCGGCTTATTTTTATATGCTGTCCGATTATGTCGTTGCAGTAACCTTGGCAGAAACAGAAATTGCGCAAGGAGTTGCCGATAAATGGATCGCAAGCGGCGAAGAACTGAGAATGTCGGCAGGCTGGAGTTGTTACTGCTGGCTATTGGGCAATCGACCGGACGGTGAATTTTCCGAAAGTAAGTTGGCTAATCTGCTTGAACTAGTTAAAAATACGATTCACGATTGTCCCGAACGAGCTAAATACGCGATGAATAATTTTATTTACACCGTGGGGGTATCCTATCTGCCGCTCCATGATAAGGCGGTCGAGACCGCAAAGGCATTAGGCCCGGTAGAAGTCAAACGGGACAAGACAAAAAGCAAGTTTCTGAACGCTGCAGAAAATATTCAAAAAGCAGTAGCTAAAAGCCAACTGGGTTTCAAACGCAAATATGTAAGGTGTTAAACAATAGGTTCTTCGCCAACAGAGATTCCTGTTGGTCTTATTCTTTATACCAACTTATGCTTATACCACTTGTCGCCCTTGAAGCGCAACCAGAAGATCACTCCGCGCACGCCCCACTCCGCGACCATGGCGACCCAGATGCCGATAATCCCCATGCCGAGGGTGATGCCCAGAATATAACCGAGGATAATCCGGAACAGCCACATGGAAAGCAACGAAGCGATCGACGTGAACTTCGAGTCGCCTGCCGCACGCAAGGCCGAAGGCAGAATAAAACTGAGCGCCCACAGGATAGGCTGCGCGACGGAGATCAGCAGCACAAGCTTAAAGATCGAAGGTACGATCTCGTCGGGTGAAGCGTACAAGTCTACCAGCAACGGGAATAGAGGCAGAATGATACCGGCGAGCAAGAGAAAGAGAATGACGGACAACCAAAGGAACGAGCGAATAAACTTCCTCGCATCCTGAATATCCCGGCTTCCGATGCACTGGCCGACGACCGTCACGATCGCGACGCTCAGCGTGCTGCCTCCGATTTGAAGGAGCATCGAGATGGAGTTGCTGATTGCGTTGGCGGTCAAGGCCAACGTGCCGAGCTGCACGATAAAGGTTTGCGTTAACAGTTTTCCCCCGTTGAAGAACATCTGCTCGGCAGCGAACGGGAGTCCGATGAACATCATCTTTTTCAGAATGCCCGCATCGAGCTTCAGCAGCCTCTTCAGGGTGAAGTGCAGCGTATGGTTATACTTGAGCAAATAGACGATCGAAGCGACCGCGCCGATTGCTCGGGCTACGATTAGAGAAATCGCGAGCCCGATGATTCCCATATCGAAGCCTTTGATGAAGACGAAATTCAGAACGAGATAGGAAAGATTCATAATGAGAGAGAGAACCAGGCTCGCTTTCGTCTCGGAGACGCCTCTCAATACTCCGGCGACGGCCTGCTGCACGGCTAGAAACGGAAACGAAATGCAACTGCCTATAAGGAATAGGGTCGCCATTTCAAATACGTCGTTATCTACGTTGCCGAACAACAGGTCCAACGTTTGATTATGAAAGAGAATGACGATGACGCTAATCAACAGCGCGAAGGAGGTCACGGCCGTAATCGCCTGCGCTGCGGCGCGGCAGACCATTCTGCGATTCCCGCTGCCCTTGTACTGAGCGACGATAACGGTTCCTCCGGTCGCTACGGCGATAAATATGCTGACGATGAAAATATTGAGCGTGTCCACCGTGCTAACGGCGCTGATCGCGGCGACGCCCGAGGAACTGATCATCGCGGTATTCAGAATACTCATCAGGACGATAAACGCGGTATCGACGAATATGGGCAAGGTGATCCCGAATATTTGCTTGTAGTCCATCGAGTTTCCCGTGAAGTACTTGTTCAGCAGAAAATCCGTTCTTTTCCTCAGTGCTCCGTTTGTCGGATTCAATCGATCATCACTGCTTTTTTTGTATGACATGAAGGAATACCTGTATTCTACTCCTATCCCCGTAGTCTGTAAAAGTCGACCCGTTCAGTTCCTCGACGGTTTCTAAAAGTTGTTAATAATATAGGGGTACATCTTTAGTTTGTTAAGTAGTAATGTATGCGCTTACCTTCTATAATTTATACATTGAAGACATAAATTGTCTTTTAATCTACCGACAAAAAAATGAAAGGGGAGAGATTTATAAAGGTAATATTCCAGTAGTATGTAGGTAAGTAGCGACAAATAAAAATATTTTAGGAGGTAAATTATGTTTAAATTTAATAAGAAAATTTTGACGGTATTTATTGCGGCTTCAATGAGCTTTAGCTTGTTTGCAGCAACCTCAAATGCAGCGACAGACTACTGGCAAAATTGGACCGATGGTGGCGGGACAGTAAATGCTACGAATGGATCTGGTGGCAATTACAGTGTTAACTGGTCGAATACCGGTAATTTTGTAGTCGGTAAAGGCTGGAATACCGGATCGCCATCTAGGACAATAAACTACAATGCCGGCGTCTGGGCGCCATCCGGCAATGGGTACTTGACTCTCTATGGGTGGACGAGAAACTCACTCATCGAATATTACGTCGTTGATAGCTGGGGCACTTATAGACCTACTGGAACGTTTAAAGGCACCGTGTCCAGTGATGGTGGCACATACGACATCTATACGGCTCAGCGTGTCAACGCTCCTTCCATTGACGGGACAAAAACTTTCACCCAGTTCTGGAGTGTCCGCCAGTCGAAGAGAGCGACCGGCAGCAACGTCGCTATCACTTTTAGCAACCACGTTAACGCATGGAAGAGTAAAGGAATGAATCTGGGAAGCAGTTGGTCTTACCAGGTGCTAGCGACAGAGGGATATCAAAGCAGCGGTAGCTCTAACGTAACGGTGTGGTAGAAGGTCATCTGCAAGCAGGGCAATTGACGGGCGCCTGACCGTTTCCGGAGTCATGAGAAAGTATTGATATTGTTAAGGCCGGCCGGTCTCGCAGACGGCGGCCTTAACTATCAAAAAACGCTACAACCTACATGCTACTTGAATATTATCTTTTAGAAGATTGAAGGGGCGCGGCTGGGAACGGAGGGAACCTCTATGAATTGGAGACAGGCAGAAGGTCGTTCCCCTCTAGTTTTGATCCGTTAGTCCGGACGCGTTGAGGGCCGTTTCCCGTAAGAGGAACGGCCTTCGACGTTGCCGGAGGCAAATTGTAAGCCGGCGCGGCCTATAATTTTTCCTATCAGTTTAAAGGAGACATATCAATGAGAAAGCTGTTATTTTTCATTTTAATAGCAATAATGGTTGTTATCAGCGCTTGTTCGCAAGAAAAGTCTGATATAAAGCCTGATAAAATGCCTGATAACTTTGTACAAGTCAAAGGCGGGACTTTTATGAACGCAAAGTCCAACTACTATGGGAAAAATGTAACATTATCGAACTTTTATATCGGCAAATATGAAGTAACTCAAAAAGAGTGGATTGAGGTAATGGGGAGTAATCCTTCAGAATTCAAAGGCGACGATTTGCCGGTAGAAATGGTAAGCTGGTACGACGTTGTGGAGTACTGTAATCAACGGAGCATAAAAGAGGGATTAACGCCGTATTACAATATCGACAAGAATAATAAAGACCCGAAAAACAAGAGTGAAAACGATAATATAAAATGGACAGTAACGTTCAATGCGGGAGCTAAAGGCTACCGATTGCCGACAGAAGCGGAGTGGCAATATGCTGCAGGCGGAGGTCAGAGGAGCAAGAGTTACACCTACAGCGGAAGCAATAATGCAGATGAAGTAGCATGGTATTGGAAAAACGCCGGAGATAAATACTTATCAGGAGAATGGAACTGGCCTATGGTAGAAAACAACCATAATAAAACAAAATCTATCGGCGTCAAGAAACCCAACGAGTTAGGACTTTACGATATGTCAGGTAATGTAAGGGAATGGTGCTGGAACGGGTACGGAGACTTGGAAAGCAATAGCAGTTCCACCCGGGTAGTGAAGGGCGGCGGTTGGATGGGCGACGTCGGCGAGTTATCTTATCTGAGCAATTTCGAAGCGAACGGGGTGGGACCTGATCAAGGTTTTCGTGTGTGTCGTGACGAGTAAATAACGCCGTCTCCGTCACCTGGGTGAGCGGCGCTGGCTTTCGCGGAACAGGAAGTAATTCGTATTTTGAAATTATTATCCTAGCGATTTCTCATAGCATCCACGTAATCTTTGGCAGCTTTCAAAGAAAGACCGGTGGCGTCCTTTAATTGTTTGATGGCCTCTACTTTCTTGCCGCTTGCCAGCAGAAGCTGTAGCCGCTGCTCCAACTCCGGGGCAAGTTCCAAGGGATATTGGGGATTCGCGTAAACGGGAGCCTCGGCTGCTTGTTTGGATAAGGAATAAGCTTCCGGTCTGCCCTCCAGACGTGCGACATCGTATCTCAATTCATTGATGCTGGCTTGCATGCGTATTAGCTTAACAATAAGCAAGATGGATACCAATAATGAAATAAGTGCCACAATCTCTGCTCTTTCCATACAGCAACCCCCTCTTTTTATGTGGACTATTGATATCTTTCAATATCTTTATACTCCGATGGAGAATAACCCGTATACTTCTTAAACACATGAGAAAAGTATTTATAATCTTTGTAGCCGACCTGATTTGCAACCGAATAGGTTTTGGCTCCGGCATCCTTAAGTAAATCTTTGGCTTTCTCCACCCTGAACTGGTTGAGCCAGCCTGTAAAATTGATTCCCACTTCCTCCTTAAAAATACGGCTTAAATAATTAGGTGTGACATAAACGATGCTAGCTATATCACTAAGACTTAAATCCTTTTGGTAATTTTCCTCTATATATTTTAAGGCAAGACTAATGATGCTTTTAAACTTTAAAGTTTTATTATCCTGAAGGTGAGCAATGATGATATCAAAAATAGAGATTACCCATTGTTGCAGATCGTCAAGAATCTCAAATTTCCCAGCTTCGGTATAAGGGTTAAAATCAGCGCTCAAGCTGCTCTGGATGTTGATGCCCATCTCTTCGATACTGCTGATCGAGATCACGATCAACCTGCTGCATATGTTTCTGATGCTTTCGGCAGCCATATGGCTCGAGCGAAATTTGGAGAAAATCATGTTTATCGTCTCATATAAACCATCTGTATTTAACGTCTTAAGGTTGTGTAGAATGGCTTTTTCTTCTTCGGATGGGTATAGGGTGGACATGGACAATTGAGAATCTTTAACTTCACTATAATGGATAATGCTGCTTTTTCCTTTATATATTTTGTGTCTTAAGGCGGCGTAGGCTTCAGAGTATGAGTTGTTGATATCCATGATTCTGTTGTTCATTTCACCAATGCCGATGGAAACGGATAAGCGCAAATACTTATTAATCCAGTACTGAATATCGGCGAATATGCTGTTCATGAACGTTTCTGTAACGTTCTTGGCATTAATAAGACCTATTAAATGCTCGGAGTCGCTGTAGCAGACCAGTCCCGATGCTTTCGAAAGCAATATTTCTTCCGCAATATTCATCACGGAAAAATGAAGTAAATTTTTATTGGCCATGTACCTATCTTCAATCGTATTAATAGAATCATCAATATCTATAGCAAAGACGATGTACTCAGAATCCGTTAGGTTTAGATTCAATATTTTGGCCCTTTCTAATATGGAAGGGGCGTCGGGAAATCCTCCCTTTAATATCTTAATAATAAAATTAGATTTGATATGAGGGGAATTTTCGTTAATTGCTAAATCATACGAAAGGCGAATGTTCTTTTGGGTTTCCTTTTCGATGACTTCATCCTTAAGTACTGTAATGAGGGAAATCAATTCCTCCGCGCCAACGGGTTTTAGTAAATATTCAGTAACTCCAAGGCTGAGCGCTTCCCTTGCATATTCAAAATCTTCATAACCGCTAAGAATGACGATCTTAGTACCGGGTAGTTGATTTTTCAATTGACCTGACAAAGCAAGACCGTCCATAATCGGCATTCTAATGTCGGTTATGACGATGTGGGGTTTCAACTGCATAGCCTTCTCTATTGCATCCGCGCCATTCGATGCTTCGCCGACGATTTCAATTCCGACCTTGTCCCATTCGATCGATGTGCGAATTCCTTTTCTGATGATGGGTTCATCGTCAACCAGCATGAGCTTGATCATGTGCTAACCCCCTATAATAAACGGTTGCGTTACGGTTACTATGGTGCCGTTCCCCAGTGATGTCGTAAATTTAATTCCATAATGGCTGCCGAAATAAATATGAATTCTGTCGTTCACGTTTTTAATTCCAAATCCCCGGTTTCCTTCTTCTACCTTTGAAAGCAACGAATTCAATTCCGATTCATCCGCGCCTGCGCCATTATCCGCAATCATGTAGATTAGATCTTCGTTTTCCTTATAGATTTTGATCTCAATCGTTCCCTTGGTTCCTTTCTTTTCAATTCCATGTTTAATGGCGTTTTCAACAAGCGGTTGGAGAACAAGCTTGACGACTTTACATTGGAGCACTTCTTCCGAAACGCTGATGCTGAAATGAATCAGATCCTCAAAACGTTTCTCTTGAATGGTGATATAGTATTTTAGATGATCGATTTCATTTTCTACGGTCGTAAATTCGTTTCCGCTATTTAAGCTCAGCCTGAACAGCTTCGAAAGGGCTTGAACAAGTTTGGAGCTTTCATGAGCCTTTTCCATTCTGCTCATCCAATAAATCGTATCCAGCGTATTGTATAGAAAATGGGGATTGATTTGTGCCTGAAGCGCTTTTAGCTCTGCCTCTTTTTGTTTGATTTGAACGGTATACACTTCATTTATGAGCTCGCCTAATTTCTTGGACATCTGGTTAAAACTTGTGCCGATAAGCGCGATTTCATCATTGCCCTTTACCTTGATATTAATATTAAAGTTTTCGTGTTCCAGTAACTTCATTGCTTTTCTTATTTGATTTAAAGGACTTAGAACTTTGTAGGAAAACAGAATGATCATAAAAAAACATAAGGCGAAGCCAACCGCGACAGCATAAAGCGTGAAATTTCTAATCGTTTTAGAATCTTTGGATAACTCGTCCATAGGAACCAGGTTTACTAATTTCCAGCCTGGACGGGACAAATTATAATAGGTTTCAATATAGTTGCGGCCGTCCAAAGAGGCGTTGAAATAGCCGCTTTCTCCCGAATACAGCCGCGGATCATCGTGCTTGTGGTCTAGCTTCGTTCCTAGCTTATCCTTATTCAAAGAAGAAATAATATTTTTATGCTCGTCGATGATGAAGAAATCGCTATTCGAACTCAACAACTTGTCTTTATATATTTTAGAAATTTCGTCCTCGAGGATATTGATTTTGACAATCGCTAGATTGGAGGAAAGATCATCGATATCTTTAAAGACCTTTACGAAAGATATGACTTTTATTCGGGTATTGTCGTAACTTGTCACCTCGTCCGCGATCAATAGTCCTTCGCCACGCAGTTCGAACAATTGCTGCTGCAGCGATCCATTGATAAGGTTGGTGTTGCTTGCAGAGTCGAACACCAGGCCGTTCAGCCCTTTTACATAGATAGATTCAATGTTGGATTTGAATACTACGAAATTGTTTACGGCGTTCTGAGCGGCTAATAAATAATTCGGAGATTGAAGGATCTCGCTTTTTGATCGCCTGAGATTTTTAATAAACTCTTTATTTTGCAACAAAAAGGTAGAAGAGTTAATCATTTCGTTAAAAACAAAGTTAATATTTTCAGCAATTTGCTGGTTTGTTTTAAAATTAGATAAGCTAACTTTATCTTCAATAACGGCAGTTGATTTGATATAAGAGAAAGCGCTTACAACAATGAGGGGGATGATCGTGATGAGCAGGGAAAAGATCATAAACTTATACTGTAGGCTGAAAAAAACTTTTTTAATGATGCCGTTCACCCCAATTATCGCCAATTAGAAAGTAATAATAGACGATAATATCGAATAACTCAACCCTCTATGCGACCATTCTGGCCACTGAAGGTAATTCGGATAATTTACGGATATTATTATAGATTTGTCGCCTGTTATTAACGATGATCAGAGCTTAAGATCAGAGTGTAAAGAAATAAGCAGGCCTGCGAATTAAACAAATTCAATACTCATTAGGAGGAAGTCATGAACAGAAACTATTCTAAATTTGTGAGTCTACTTATCGTATTAACATTAGCCGTATCGTTCTTAGCAGGTTGCGGAGGTTCGAATAATAATGCAACTAAACCAGAACCTAGCAAAGCCGCTGCTGATCCGTCGCCGGCCTCGAAGTCTTCGAACGAGAAAGTAAAAGTCACTTTTATGAATCTATGGGCGAAGGATAATACGGAAAACATAGCAACGTCCGTAAGAGCGGCGCTTGCTAAGTTTCAAGAAGAAAACCCCGATATCATCGTTGAAGAAGAATCCATCGGAGATCAGAATGCCTATTATACGAAGCTGAAAACGTTAGCTGCTTCTAATGATCTCCCGGACATCTTTATTAGTAAAGGCTCGGAGCTGGCTATGTTCGCTAAGAATCAGACGGTTGCATCATTGGATGAAATTCTTGCCGATGACGTGGCATGGAAAGAAGGGTTTCTACCTACGTCTTTCAATGATTTAAGCACGGCGGGACATATCTATGGCGTTCCCTTCTCCATGCTTGCGACCTCTGTCATTTATTACAACAAGAAGATATTTGCCGATGCTGGCGTAGAAACCTTCCCAACGACTTGGGCTGAGTTTGAAAGCGCCATCGAGAAAATTAAAGCATTAGGCATTACTCCAATCGCCCTAGGGAATAAGGAACAGTGGGTTGCTAATTCCTGTGTTCTAAGCGCGTTGGGAGACAGATTTACCGGTTCCGACTGGTTTACAAGCATTAATAACAAAGCTGGCGCAAAATTCACGGACCCTGAATTCGTGAATGGCTTGGCGGCACTACAAGGATTAGCTAAAATGGGCGCCTTTAATAAAGATATGAACAGTATCAACAACGACCAACAGAAGACGGTTTATTTCAATGGAAAGGCTGCGATGTTCCTCGAAGGAAGTTGGGCAATCGGAGCCGTAATGGCCGCACCACCAGAAATCGCTGAGAATACCGAAGTCGCTGTGTTCCCGTCCGTTGATGGAGGGAAGGGCGCGGCGAAAGCAACCTCGGGCGGCGCAGGATCCGGCTACGCGGTGGGCGTGAAGGGTTATGCAACTAAGAAAGAGGCTATCGCTAAAGTGTTGAAGGCAATTAGCGGAGCGGAATTTGCCAAAGATCTTGCCGAGAAGGGCGAGCCTGTTGCCTATAAGGTTGCTGATTATGACAAGAGCAATGTGAAGTCGCTGGCTGTCAAATATGCTGACTTATCAGCGGAATTGCAGTTTACGCCGATTTACGATTCTTACTTGAGTCCTGCTCTAATTAGCCAGATGAATGCAGGGCTGCAGGATCTGCTTATTAATTCGGTATCCCCTGAAGAACTCGCTAAGAGGATTCAAACGGAATATGAGAAAGGAAACTAGGGGAATTAGAGTTCATTAGATAAGCATTAGAGACAGGAAACGTTCAACGCGATTTGGGAATCCAAGGATTCCCAAATCGTGTTTAAGGAGAAAAATACAATGAATCATGGGAATTCACTAAGAATAAAAAAGTCCACTTTGTTATGGCTGTTGGTTCCCAGCATCGCTATCTATACTTTTGTCATGATTATCCCTCTTATCCTTTCCTTCTATTATAGTCTTACGGATTGGACCGGCGGACCTACTAAGGCGTTCATAGGATTTGATAATTATCGCTTTCTTATGAAAGACAGCCTTTTTTGGGAATCGTTCCATAACAATTTGATTATCTTGTTATTTACGATCGTTTTTCAAATGAGCTTGGCATTTATATTGACGTCGCTCTTTATGTCGAAAGCGATGAGGCTAAAGGAGTTCCATAGGACGGTTATTTTTTTTCCGGTCGTCTTGTCGGCAGTAGTCGTAGGCTTCATTTGGCAAATGATGTACAGCCAAGATTATGGGATCGTGAATACGGTTTTAAAGAGCGTCGGGTTGGATAGTTATATCATGCCTTGGCTGGACGATCCCAAAGTCGTTATTTATGCCGTAACCTTACCGTTAATTTGGCAATTTTTAGGAATCCCTATGATCATTTTTATGTCCGCAGTTCAGGGGATTTCCAAAGATATTTACGAAACCTGCGAGCTTGACGGATGTACCGGCATTAAGAAAGCTATCTATATTACCTTCCCGCTCATATACGACACGATAAAAGTGGTTATCATGTTGAGCATCTCATCTAATATGTTAGTGTTCAGCCATATTTACGTATTAACGGGCGGCGGTCCGGGGACAAGCTCTATGGTGCTGGCCCAGTACGCATACAAAACTTCTTTTACAAGCATGCAGCTCGGCTATGGCAGCGCAGTGACGATAGGAATGTTTATATTAAGCTTTGGGCTCGTTCTAGTCTTTAAGTGGTTGGCGGAGGTGAAGAAGTAGTGCCCGTACGAATGTTTAGGAGAGCGGGAGGATTTGTATTTAATACAATCATGGCCGTCTTTTCATTATCCTGCATATTCCCGATTGTTTGGATCGCCTATTCGTCGCTTAAAACCAAGGACGATTTTATGCTCAATTCTATTTCATTGCCTACCCACCTGCAATTTAACAATTATTACAAGGCATTCGTGGAAGGTGAAATGTACAAATATTTCATCAGCAGTACGCTTAACACCTTAGTTACGGTCGTTTGCGTTGTTTTCTTATCCTTCTGCGTCGCTTATGTTTTGTCGCGATTTAGATTCAGAGGCAGGAATTTGATCTATACCTTTTTCATCGCAGGTATGCTCATTCCGGTCTATGGCCTAATCGTCCCGTTGTTTCTTCAATTTAAAATATTCGGACTGTACGATAAGTTTTACACTCTGATTCTCCCTTATATCGCGATAAGGCTGTCGCTGCCTATCTTTTTGTTGGAAAGCTTTATTAAGACAGTGCCGGTAGAACTCGACGAGGCTGCGTATATGGACGGTGCTTCAACCTCCTATACAATGACCAAAATCGTGCTGCCGATATGCAAACCGATTATTTCCACGGTCATTATTTTAACCTTCCTGGACACTTGGAATGAGTTTCCTTTCTCGCTCGTGCTTGTAACCAAAAGTTTTTTAAAGACGCTTCCAGTAGGGCTGACCAACTTCTATGGCCAGTACACGTCGGATTATACAACCTTAATGGCGGCTATGGTCCTATCTATATTACCCGTCATGCTTGTGTATTTTATCTTTAATAAAAATATCATTCAGGGCATGACTGCAGGAGCCGTCAAAGGTTGATGCAGTTAATGGCTTCACATCTAGTGGGGAGAGACGAATATGAAAGTAACAAGACATCCTAATAATCCCATTGTAGTTCCCGGAGTTCATGATTGGAGAAAAGTGGCTACCTTTAATCCTGGGGTTGTATTCAATGGCGAGAAATATTTTATGTACGAGAGGGCGGCAGGATCTCTCAAGCCGTTCCAGACCAGCATTGGATTGTTGGAAAGCGATGACGGAATCGATTTTCGCCTAGTAGGGGACAAACCTATTTTTACAGCGGATATGCTCGGATTTCCCGGAGGCAGCGTCGAGGATGCCAGGGTCGTAATCATAGATGGAATTTATTATATGTGTTATGCGCTGCAGCCCTATCGATTCGACTGTTGGCCAACCGGAATAGCGGTTCCGGACTATTATCCGAATCATTATCCGGAGTGGGCTCTTAACCATGTCGAGCCGATGATCACTCGTTCAGGAATCGCCATCTCCGAGGACGGAGTAAGCTTTAAGCATCTATGCTATACAACCCCCAAAGAAATAGACGACAGGGATAACGCCTTATTTCCGGAGAAAATAAACGGGAAATTCGCAATATTGAGAAGGCCTATGCAGTATGTCGGGGAGGAATACGGCACAGATGTGCCGGGCATATGGATATCCTATTCGGAAGATTTACTGGAGTGGTCCAAGCCTGAGCTAGTCGCTGTAGCAGAGAACCTCGAATGGGAAGGAAGCAAAATCGGCGCGGCGGCTACACCATTAAGAACGGATAAAGGATGGTTGGTGCTTTATCATGGAGTGGATGCCCAATCCATCTATCGTGTAGGCGCCTTGTTGCTTGATCTTGACGATCCTCAGAAGGTGACCGCAAGATCCAAACTTCATATTATGGAACCGGAACAGTATTACGAAAGATTCGGTCTTGTTATACCCAACGTCGTTTTTCCAACGGCAAATCTTATTCAAGAAGACACGCTGTATATGTATTATGGCTGCTGCGATACAAGTATTGGACTGGCGACGGTAGATGTAAATGAATTGCTGGATTATATCTTTTCTAATAGTTAAATGAATAACGGTGGATGCCTCCTTAAGTGAGGCATCCACCGTTGACATTTTAGTTGTATTAGTATGATAATACAAAAGAGAGCTGAGGCGGGTGAAGATGGCGTGTTGAATTTCTATGAATTGAAATTAAATCATAAGGATCCTGTTTATGTGCAAGCAGCCTTATACGTGAAGCGGCAAATCTTATTGCGCAGGGCAGTTTCCGGCGATAAGCTGCCGTCCAGGCGGGAGATCGCCGCCCAGTTGAGCATTAATCCGAACACGGTCCAGAAGGCGTTTAAGCTCATGGAAGATGAAGGTTATGTGCGTACTAGCAGCACGCTAGGAAGCGTGATTTATGTCGATGAGAACATTTTACGCCAGATAGAAGATGAACTGACCAGGGAACTCGTCAAATCATTCATTGATTCGGCTAAAGAAGTCAATTTGTCGTTCAAGACGGTCGTCGAGCTCATCAGCAAACATTGGGAATAAATTTTTTTAGATTGGTTGTACTACACACATAATACAATCGAGGTGCTATTGTGAAATGAAAGGCTTATACCGTTTGATCAATATCGAGTTTGCCAAGTGGCTCGTATTCACCGCGATTCTGTGCATCGCGGCCATCATAATGCCGCTGATCGTTCTGCCTAATAAGTTGAAAAATTATAATGAGCATACCGTGAATGCCCGATTCGAGGATTTGTATATATCATCAGGCAACGTGATGTGGTTTGTGATATTTCTTGCCTTGATCTTCGCCTTTCTCTTGAAGACGGTATACGCGGATTATTGGGGCAGCAAGAGCATCTATAATTATTTGACGCTTCCGGTGAAGCGAGAAGCGTTGTATTTCAGCAAGTTGTTCGTGTTCGCGACTTGCCTGCTTATGCTTCTGGCATCTCAATTGATCAGTATCCGTCTGGGTTATGCGCTCTATGCGGATAAGGTAGGAAGTTACGGCGACGGGCAGTTCGTCATGCATAACGGATTTTTCCTGGCGATGATTCGGTCAGAATTTTTCCGTCTGTTATTGCCGTTAAGCTTCAGCCGGATGTTATCTACGTTCGGGATATTTTTGGTCGCCGCGACAGGTTTCTATTACGGGGCTTTGTGCGAGCGGAGCAGGAAGTATTACGGATTTGCGCCTATCGTCGCAGCCATCTGGATTACGATCAACGTGATCGGTTATCGCATGAGTGAAGAGATCCATTATAGCGAGCTTAAGGGCTTATACGTTAGCAGCGTTTCTCTATTAGTCCTTAGCGGCTTTTTCGTCTGGCACAGTCTTCGCATAATAAAAAGAGGCGCGGTTGCTTAGCTTTAGGCCTTGGGAGGAGAAAGTCGAAATGGAAAAGTTAAAGAAGCATGTTGCCATCCCCGCTATGGCCTTGGCAATCGCAATTCTAATCGTAATGGCCATTTATACGTATAGGTTAAAAGATAACGGTGAATTCGAGATAAAGGATTTGGTCGGCAGCCGGGAAGCCATACAAGACGTTACGATCAGCGGACAACTGCGGGACGGGGTTCACCGGACGTTGTTCCGGGTGGAAAAGGGACAGATCAGCGCAAATACGGAAATTTTCAGGCAGCCGAAATGGACCGACATGTACCGCTTTGGAGGATCCAAGAGGACGGGAGACGGGATGGAGTATAGTATCGAGAACAGTATTCCCTCTTATACGATTACAGCCCGAAAAATCAAAGATTATTACTCCGTTCCGCTCGGCTCGACCGAGGTCAATCCGTCGATCGCTTATCGAAATCCTGACAGACAGGACAATTCCGTTACTTATGCGAACCGCACGGAGTACGGATTGGCGAAGGTCGGAGACAAAGTTTATTATACGGTCCCGGTATCCTCTTATTTCACGGGATCAAGCGGAATCTACGAGCTTAAGTTCCATGAGTGGGGTTTCAATTCAATCGATTATGGGGATGCCTTTGCCCCTCGTAAAATCGTCGATATCAACCTGGAGGCGAAGGAGCCGGACGGACAATCGGGAATTGAAATTCTCGGTCTGGAAGCCGTAGGCCATCGATTGGCGTTGTTGTCGGTTGAAAATAACAAGCTCTTCATCAGAAGCTACGATAACGAAAGCGGACAACTGTTAGGGGAAACGTCTATTCCGAGGTTTTACTTACCAGCGAGACAGGGCGATGATCGACCTGAGGACATAGCGGGTTATTATGAAGAATACGAAGCCTATCCGGATGCTGACCACAATAGGCTGACACTAAGCTTTGTTCGCAGCTCTTCGGAGCGGGATCGATTACATAGGACGATCCTGACGATGGACTTCACCGACGGAGTAAAAGTCGTGGATACGACGAATGCGGGCTTCGAAGACGGAAAAGAAGATACTTTCAGCGGAATTACGTACATGTGTTACCGGAATGGCAAGCTGTTCGTCATCAAGTCCTACCGGGAAGCGTTAACTGAACAAACCCGCATAGCGTATGATATCGCTTCCCCTAAGCACTTGTACATTTACGCGTATAACCATTCGGAACTGATCTATAAGGGCGAGTTGGTCACTGAACTGGACGAAGACAACATACAGGCGTATAACTTGCCGGCCTCGCTAGGCGGATTCAGCTACGACCAGATGGAATATAGGTATTTTACGCATGTGGTAGTCGAATAGGCCCGGGAGACGGAGGGGACTTTAATGATAGAGTTGAAATATGTGGATAAGCGATATCCGACGAGCAACGCCTTGCTCTATATTAACGGTTTGACGATCGCCAAGGGTGAAATCGTAGGCATTCTTGGGGAGAACGGAAGCGGGAAGACGACGTTGCTTAAGTCTATTATGGGCATCGGCGAGCTGCAGAACGGCGAAATTACAATTGAAGGCAAGCCTAACATAGAACAATACGAGCGAATGGCCTTTATTACGGAAGAAGGCAGCTTTCTGCCGGATATGACACCTCAGAACTACGCTCGATTTCTGGCAGAATTTTTTCCCCGATTTGACCAGGACTATTACAATAGTTTGCTGCGATTATACGAGCTTCCTCTTGATCGAAAGATCAAAACTTTCTCCAAAGGGCAGAAGATGAAGCTGGAGATTAGCGCAGGCTTATCCAAGAAGGCCGAATATCTCTTGATGGATGAGCCGTTCGTTGGAAAAGATATTTTCGCGCGGCGCGACTCCCTCAAGTTAATGATGTCCGGTTTGAAGGGTGATGAGACGCTGCTGATCACGACGCACTTGATCGATGAGATCGAGAACGTAATCGATCGTGCCATTATCCTTCATAAAGGGCTCATCAGAGCGGACGTGCACATTGACGAAATGAGAGAAGAGGGCAAAAGTTTAGCGGACGTCATGGAGGAAGCTAGAAGGACGAGGCCTTATGGCGGGGGTAACCATTGAACTTAAATTGACACAGATGATACAAGTGTAATATATTCGATTTATTCATAGACAGACTAGAAAGGGGCGGGACTTTCTCTGATGTCTGGCTACCTGTACGCGAGAATTAAAGATGACATTAAGCAGCGAATCATGGAAGGGGAATGGCTAGGGGATATGCGTCTGCCCTCTAGCCGCGACTTCGCGAAAGCCTATAAATCCAGCGTCAATACGGTAGAGAAAGCGATCAGGGAACTGTGCACCGACGGGTTATTGAAGCGCGATAACAGAAGGGGGACGTTCATAGATTATGGCATCGTCTCCCCACGCCATGATCGTCGCACCGGACTCGTTGCCGCCTCTGTAATCGGAATCGAGAACCCGCTATGGGCGACTGCTTTGCAGGGAATAGAGGACGTGCTGCGTCTGCACGGTTACCATCTGCTGAGCTTCAGCGACGATCGGAGCTTGGATAAGCTAGAGTCGTTCGTGATAAGCGCAGTCGCCAAAAGGGCCGACGGCATCATCCTCAGTCCGATTTTCGACCGGAAACAGGAAGAGCGGAGCCGCTTAATATACGAAGGGTTGACGGAGAGCGGCATGGGGGTCGTATTCCTCGACCGTCACCAGTACGATATCGATATTCCGTTCGTTACGAGCGACAATATCGCAGGCGCTTATAAGCTGACCAAGCTGCTATTGGATCAGGGGCATCGGCGAATCGTGTTTCTGCGCAATGCGGACTTAAGCACGTTCCATGAGCGTTTGCTCGGGATGAAACAAGCTTATCTGGACGAGGGGATCGTGTTCGATCCGAACTTGGACGTATTTCTCCCTACCGAATTCGAGGATTTCGAGGATGAGTTCGAGTCATTCTCGGATCAAGCGGGGGCCAAAATCAAAGAAACAGGCTGCACAGCCGTCTTCACCGCGAACGACCAAATCGCGGAAGCGGTTATCGCGGCGCTCGGCAAACTGGACCTCCGTGTGCCGGAAGACGTCTCCCTCGTCACCTACGACGCGCTCAATTTGAATCGAAGGCTGAAACTCGACGTGACTGGCGCGAATCAGCCTTTTTACGATATGGGAACAACGGCGGCAAAGCTGCTCATGAATTTGCTGGAAGGCAAGGATCATCTCTCCGTGCCGGGCAATATTTGCAAAGCGGAAATCCATTACGGAAGTTCCGTCGGACCTAGTAACGAAGCTAACATAGGGTGGGACTGAGAATGCATTTCCTGCGATTATTCCGAGAGAAGAAGTATTGGCTGAGAATTTTCCTGTGGATCGCCTGCGTCATCTTGTTGATCGTATGCTCTTTCTCCGCGCTGATCTACTATAGCGTCGAACGTAAAGTGTTCAAAGGCGAATACGAGAATAGCCAGAAGATTTTGTCGCAGATGAAATACAATATCGATTACTTGGATTCGACGATCCGCAATCTGACTCTATCGACGTATAGCAATAACGAAATCAAGGCGCTTATGTATTTGACGGAGGACGAAACCTACGATCACCTGAACACGATCAACAAGCTGAACGCCACGATTATCGCGAATAATCCGTTCTTGCACTCGATTTATATTTATAACAATCATAAGAATGTCTACTATTCCACTTTCGGGGACTTGTTCCATAACGATGCCGAGCTGGATCAGACGCTGCGCCCCTTTGAAACAATTCCCACTTTAAAAGCAATCGTGCGCAAGCTGAAAGTATCCGATGGACCCGATCCGAAATTCATTACCGTCTTGAGCTACATCATGTACGAGAACGTGGATGACCGGAACCGGATGGATGGAGCCGTCATTCTCAATATCAAGCTGGATTGGCTCGTCAACAGTATCCGCGCCCTTAACGGGAACAATTCCAAGGGAAACAGCTTCTTGTATATGCTGGACAGCGGCAATCAATTGATCGAGACCGATCCGTCGAGCCCAGTCGCTTCGAATCCGTTCGCCGTCAACATTCGGGAGGCTTACGCGCAATCGGAGGCGGGCAAATCCGAGAGCGCCGCTTCGGGTTTCCTCACGAAAAACGTGCAAGGCGAGAAGTACATCCTCTCGTACATTCACTTGGAAAATATGGGCTGGACGATACTTGAAGCGAGACCTTACAAAGAAGCTTACGCTAACCTGATGCAGTTGCTGGATACGATTCTGCTCATCACGGCCGCCGTGTTCATCGGAGCGCTGATTCTGACGCTATCCGTCACCCGAGGCATTTACTCGCCGGTTCGCAGGCTGATGGAACAGACGTCGATGGGTGGCACCGCGCAAGATAGGACGCTTCGTTCCGATGCGCGGGACGAATTCGCGTATTTGACGGAAGTCTACCGCAAGTCCAAAGAGCAGTTGTACGAATATCATCTGGAGAAGAACAACAATACGAACGTCATGAAGCTGTATTTCTTGAAAAAATTGCTCGTCGATAGTTTCGGCATGAGCGTAGCCGAAGCCGACGACGTGTTGAAGCAGCTCGGTGCTTCGCTTTCCAGGAAGAAGCCATTCCTAGTCTGCGTGCTGCGGATCGACGATTACAAGCTATTCATGCAAAGAAGCTTGGCCCAGCGCGAGCTTCTCAGGTTCGCGATCGCAAACGTTACGTCCGAGGTACTGTCGAAGGCGTTCGTCGCGCAAACCGTCGATATGAAAGACGATTCGTTTACGATTTTGCTCAACGCGGATGAACGTAAGGAGGCAGCGGAGCAGGTGGCGCTATTGCTCGCGGAAGCCCAAGGGTACATCCATCGCCATTACGGCGTCTCGTTTTCCGCCGCGGTAAGCGAGCCTGTTGCCGAATATACGGCGATCGCCGCAGCGTACAGCCATTCTTTCGCGAACAGCGCGTACCGTTACGTGTTCGGGCGTATGTCCGTGTTCACGCAGGCGTTTATCGATGAACGTACGGGTGATGCGGACATCGAGCAAGCGCTGGAAACGGAGAGCCGGTTCGTCGAAACGTTCAAGAAGGGAGATCCGGCGAAGACGGAGGAGAAGTTCCGCGAGCTTTTCCGCCAAATCCGCAAGCTCGAGTACAGCGATATTATGATCGTCGGCATGCAGGTCGTGCACCATTTGAAGAAAGCGATCTACGAGATGAACCGAAACCGCAAGGAGCCGATCAACATTCCGAAGCAACTGCTGAATCGCGAGCTTTACGAGGAAGAGACGATCGAAGGGTTCGAACGTAACTTGCTGGAAGCAATCGGCACGATCGGCATTGAAGGGAACGAAAGCGCGCACGAAGGCAATCGGGTGGCGGCCGACACGATCAAGGAAATCATCGATACCAACTATTTTGATTCCACGCTCTCGGCGACCGGCATTTCCGATATGATGCGTCTATCTTCCTACAAGCTGAGCAAGATCTCCAAGGAGCATTTAGGGATGTCTATCCCGGAATACATCAACCAGGTGCGGTTAGCTAAAGCGGTAGAATGGATGGAAAGTTCCAAGCTTAGCATCCAAGACATTATGCGCAGGGTCGGCATCGAGAACGAAAGCTATTTTTACAAGCTGTTCAAGGCCAATTTCGGAATGACGCCAAGAGAATATATGGCCAAGAAATGAGCGCAATAGATCGCTTTTTCCACCGTTTTAGCACCGCCGACCCGTGTCGGCGGTGCTTTTTTTAATAAAGTACAGTCGATTTTCCGCGCATTTGCGTTTCGTACAGTACATTTTTGACGTTCCAAAAATGAACAGTATTCAGACTGTCAGCAAATTTCGTATGCTCGGATCACAAACAAAACGGCGAACGTTAACGCCGAAAGAAGGAGACAGCGCGGTGAGAATATTAACGAAGCTACGCAACGAGGGCAGACACTTCTGGAGAGGCAAAAGCTTATTTTTCCTCAGCCTGCCTGCCATGGCCATCGTATTCGTGTTTTACTATCTACCGATGTTCGGTATCGTAATCGCCTTTAAGGACATCAATTATGCCAAAGGAATTTGGGGCAGCGATTGGGCCGGATTAACAAACTTCAAGTTTTTCTTTCAATCGCAAGACGCGATGCGCATTACGAGGAACACGCTTCTGTTGAACGGGGTCTTCATCGCGGTCGGCATCTTCTGCGCCGTAGTAATCGGATTGCTGATGGCGGAGCTCGGGAGAAAATGGGTGCGGATTTTTCAGACGGTACTGTTTTTCCCTTACTTCTTGTCATGGGTCGTCGTAGGGTTCGTTACTTATATTTTGTTGAATCCGACATACGGCGTAATCGACAAGACGATGGAATGGATGAACATTACCCCGGTGGATTGGTACAGTAAGCCCGGTTACTGGCCGTTCATCCTAACGCTCACTTATTTGTGGAAGAACGTCGGCTATACTGCGATTATCTTCTTTACCGGCTTGATCGCGATCGATTCAACCTATTACGAGGCTGCCTCGATCGACGGAGCTTCCCGATTCCAACAAATTCGGAAAATCTCGATTCCGCTCATCGTTCCACTCATTACATTGCTAGTCATTTTGAACATTGGACGGATCTTTTATTCGGACTTCGGCTTGTTCTATTTCATCCCTAGGGATGCAGGAATGCTTTATTCGACGACGGACGTCGTGGATACGTACGTATTCCGTTCGCTACGGGTTACGGGCGATCTCGGCATGGCTTCCGCAGCCAGCCTGTACCAAGCGGTGGTCGGATTGGTGCTTGTGTTCTCGACCAACCTGATCGTTCGCAAATTCAACAAAGAGAACGCGCTGTTCTGACGGAGGCGAGAAGCGATGCGCAAATTAAACGTAGAGAAAGCCGGCAACCAGCCATGGATCATCGTATTATTCATTTTCCTATCACTCTTGATCATTTTCCCTCTGCTGTATGTCGTATCGGTGTCGCTAACGAACGACGGGGACATCGCGCGGTACGGGTATCAGCTTATTCCGAAGCACGCTTCCTTCCAAGCGTATGAATACATCTTTCAGACGCCGAAGGCGTTGCTGCAATCCTATCTGATCACGATCGTCGTAACGGTGGCGGGAACGATGCTTGCCCTGCTACTGACGTCTTCCCTTGCATACGTCATGACACGCAAGGATTATCGCTACAGCAAGCTAACGACCTTTTTCGTCTTCTTCACCTTATTGTTCAATGCGGGCCTCGTTCCCTCGTACATCATTGCGACGAACGTGCTGCATATTCAGGATACGATCTGGGCTCTTATTCTTCCTTATAGCGTCAGCGCTTGGTTTACGATGCTAATGAAAGGCTTCATGGACGGGCTGCCGTTCGAGATCATCGAAGCAGCGAAGATAGACGGCTCGTCGGAGTTCGGGATTTACGCACGGATCGTGCTCCCGCTGTCAAAGCCGGCGTTGGCTACCGTTGGATTGTTCTATGCGCTCGCTTATTGGAACGATTGGTGGTTGGCGATGCTATACATCCAGCGTGAAGAGCTGATTCCGCTTCAATACTATTTGCAGCGAATCATGACTAACATCGAGTTTCTGACCAAAAGCATGCAAGCGGGCATGAACGTTGACATGAGCACCATACCGACCGAGTCCTCGCGTATGGCAATCGCGATTCTGGCGGCAGGCCCAATGATGTTCGCCTTCCCTTTCTTCCAGAAATATTTGATCAAAGGGTTGACGGTCGGTTCTATCAAAGGCTGATGGCAACAAAATTATACTAGATTATCGATCCGGTTTCGGATGATAATAAATAGAACACAGGAGGGTTATCTATGAAAAGAAAAGGGTTGAAGTTTGGTACGGTATCGCTTGCACTTATGCTATCCGTCGGCTTATTGCTTAGTGCCTGCGGAAGCGGGAACAACAACAAGTCTGAGCCGTCGCAAGCGGCAAGCAGCTCATCCGCAAGCTCGGAAGCGCCTAGCTCCGAAGCAAGTCCTGCCTCGGATCTTGCGCCTTACGAGATCACGTGGTATTTGCCGCAAAGCGTATTCCCTGATGCGAAGCTCGTTCAAGACGCCATGAGCAAGATCACCAAAGCGAAAATCAACGCTACCCTGGACATTAAACTGGTCGACTGGGGTACTTACGATCAGAAGATGCAAGCGATCGCCGCTTCCGGCGAGAAAGCGGACTTGATCTTCACGTCCAACTGGACGAACGACTATCTGACGAACGTGAACAAGGGAGCTTTTCTCGATATTACCGACTTGTTGCAGCAGTACGGTCCCGACATCCTGAAACAAGTACCGGAGGCTGCATGGGATGCGGCGAAAGTGAAAGGGAAGCTGTACGCTATCATTAATACGCAAGTTCTAGCCAGAACGCCGGGCGTTCTGATTAACAAGGACTATCTGGATAAATACGGTTACACGGCGGATCAATTCAAGACGCTTGCCGACCTGACTCCGTTCCTGGAGAAAGTCAAAGCTGGCGATTCGGACAAATATCCGTTCAGCCTTAAAGGCGATGTAGACATTATGAATAACTACGGGTCCGCGATCGGTCTCGAATCCTTCTCCTCGAAAAACCCTGGCGTCGTACGTATCAACGATGACGCGACCCAAGTCGTTAACCTGTACGAAACGCAGGAGTTCTCCGATCTTCTGAAACAAATGCGCGAATGGTATCAGAAGGGCATTATCCGTAAAGACGCAGCAACGCTGAAAGACACAACTTCCGATGAGCTTGCGGGCAAATACGTCACTTCCACGTTTACGGTTATCAATCCGGATTCGGCTGCCAACTCAGCCGCTAAATGGGGCGGAGGCGACGCGTCGAAAGTGGCCGCGGTCGAATTTTCCAAGCCGTACATGAGCACGGGCTCCATCATCGCGACGATGACGGCGATCTCGCGCACGTCCAAAGATCCGGCCAGGGCGATGATGTTCTACAACCTGATGTATTCCGATCCGGAGCTGTTCAACTTGATGAGCTACGGGATCGAAGGCACTCATTACACGAAAGTCGGCGACGACTTGATCAAGAAGACCGACAATGCGGGCTATTGGATCGATTCCGGCTGGGAATACGGCAACATGTTCAACTCCTACCGCACGAGCGAGACGCAGCCGAAATGGTATCCGGCAGGTCCGGACAAAAACGCCGCGTCGATTCCTTCCAAGCTGCTCGGATTCTCGTTCGATCCGACCAACGTGAAGAGCGAGCTGGCGCAAACGGCATCCGTCGTCGACGAATTTTATGCCGGTCTCATTACCGGTATCGCGGATCCGGATGCGACTCTGCCTAAGATGAATGCCAAGCTGAAGAAAGCCGGCCTGGATAAGATCATGTCCGAGATGCAGTCGCAGATCGACGCCTGGAAAGCTACCAAATAAACGGGATTAAGCACAATATAAACGGGATTAAGCACAATGGCCGCTGGCCTTCTCACAAGGAGAAAGTCAGCGGCCATTGCGATGACAAGGAGAGGAATCATATGCCGAAGATCAAAGAAGTTCTCGTATTGCACCACAGTCATCTCGATGTCGGCTACACGCACGCGCAACCGATATTGCTGGAACTGCAAAAAAAGTATATAGACGAAGCGTTGCAGTTGTGCGAGCAAACGGAACAATGGGAGGAACGAGATCGCTTCCGCTGGACGTGTGAGTCCAGTTATCCGGTGCTGTTATGGCTGGAGACGGCCCGTCCGGAGCAGGTCGACCGCATGAAGCGGTTTCTGCGCAACGGGCAAATGAACCTGTCGGCTTCTTTCCTGCATGCGACTCCGTTATGCACGGCGGAAGAGATGACAAGGATGCTGCAGCCGATCGCCAGGCTTCGTTCCGAGTTCGGTATCGAAATGACAACGGCGATCCATCATGACGTGAACGGCCAGCCTTGGCCATATGCGCAGCTGCTGCTCGATGCCGGCGTCGATTTTTTCATTATGGGCATCAACATTCACTTCGGCGGATTCCCGCTATCCCGGCCCAACGCGTTTCAATGGGTTGCGCCGGACGGCCGGAAGCTGCTTACGTATAACGGAGAACATTATTCCATCTTCAGCCAAGTGTGCAACGTCAACGCGAAGGATACGGGCGTTATGGCGGAAGGCCTTGCGAAATATTTGGCGGGCATCGAAGCGAACCCGGACTATCCGTTCGATTTCGTCTACTTGACCGCGACGAACTTACCGCTTTACGATAACAACCCGCCGGACTACGAGCTCGCGGCGCTGATTCGAAAGTGGAACGCGGAAGGTCGCGAGCCTACGATCTCGTTCGTCACGCCGGAGCAATTAAGGGATCGAGTGAATGCGAAGAAAGATCTCCTGCAAGAGCATACGGGGGATTGGACCGACTACTGGAATTTCGGTTCGGGAAGCGCGGCCAAGGAAACGAAGCTGAACCGCAGAACGAAGCAAGGAATGAAGGCCGTCGATTTGCTAGATTCGTTCGGGAGAGAAGTAGAAGATGCTTCGTATGAGCGGGTCAAGAAGCAGGCATGGGAACAAATCATGCTGTACGACGAGCACACCTGGGGCGCGTTTAATTCGATCAGCGAGCCGCATCATCCGAATACCAATATTCAATGGATGCACAAAGCGCATTACGCTTATCAAGCGAACAGCCTTACCGGTTATTTGCTAGGGACGCGGTTGGAACAGTTGGCGGATAATCCGCCGCAATCCGAGGAACCGGAAGGGCTGCTGCTGGTGAACCCTTCGTCTTATCCGATCATGCACGACGTCCAAATCCCTTCCAGCTTCACGACACCCGGTCGGCATCTGGCGGCGGATCGCATGCGCCACGTCCTGATGAACAACGAACGGAATCCGCTGAATACGAGCTACGGCATCGTCGAGCTTCCGCCGTTCAGTTGGCGCAAGATCCCTTTGCGCGAATTGAACCCGGCAGATCCGTCGGCTTCGGTCGAAGTGTTCCCGGGCAAGATCGTAGTCAACGGGGAAGGAATTTGGGAACGCGAAGAAGTCGTCGAGGAGGGGCGAATCGAGACGCCATTCCACCGATTGAGGTTTAACCCATTGACCGGGCGGATTACGAGTCTGTTCGATAAGCGGAACGACTGGGAGACGCTTGATTCCGAAAGTCCGTGGACGCTGTTCCAATACGTTCAGGAAACCGTCGATCCGATGTTTCACTGCAATAACCGCAGCGCGATCTTCCCGCGGGACACGGCGAAAGGGAACGAAGGGATCAGCGTATGGAATCATGAGTGGAAAGCTCGCAGGCAAACTTATTCTAAGTTGCTCTCTTGCCGGGTTGAGCGAGGGGCGAACTGCGCATCGTTGATTCTGAGGTGGGATGCGCCGGGCGTCGAGGAGTTAGAGCAGCAAATTACTTTGTTCGGCAACCGCGGCGATATCGAGCTGAAAGCCAGCTTTATTAAGCAGGATATTACGACTCCGGAAGGAACGTATTTCGCGTTTCCGCTGAACTTGAAGAAGTGGCGCTGCCATTATGATACGGCGGGACAATTCGTCGAATTGGACGCGCAGCAGTTGCCCGGCGTATGCAGGGATTACTTGACGGTAGACAAAAGCGTCTCCGTTGCCGACGATCGGCACGGAGTCACGCTCGTTTGCGTCGACGCGCCGCTCGTGCAGGTCGGGGATTTCCACTTCGGTAAGGAACAGAAGCAGGTGGAACGCCACGACAATCCGCTGCTGCTAGCTTGGCCAATGAACAACTATTGGGACACGAATTTCCGCGCTCGCCAGCCGGGCTTCAACTCGTTTACTTACGTGTTGTCGACGTTCCGGGAATTCGACCCCGCGGCGACGATGGCAAAAGCCCTTCAGGCCGTTACGCCCGTGCTTTCGGTCCCCGCGGTCGTATGCCCGGAAGAAGAAGTAGGTACGCTCATTGAGTTGAGCGGAGACGAAGGCGTTCATTTGTTCGACGTCAAACGTTCCGACAACGGTTTGGGCATCGTCGTCCGGCTCGCGAATTGCACGGACGGCGCAACCCGGTCGCGGATCGGATTCCCGGGCAGAGCGATCGAAGCCGCTTGCCTGACGGACGCGCTTGAGCAATTCCGCGCCGGTATCGACGAGGTAAACGAACAGAACCTAACGGTTAATCTCGGATCGAAGCAATTGGCGCATGTTTACGTGGTCTTGACGTAGATCAAGAATGGAAAATGTAAATGATATAAAACTAAAGGGCAGCCAGATATTGATTCTGGTTGCCCTCTTCTATGAGGCGACAATTTATTGCAGACCCAATTTATTGCAGACTACGGGATACCCGGTTGGCTTTCCCGATATTGCTTTGGCGTTAACCCTGTAAGTTTCTTAAAAGCGGCGAAAAAGTGGCTTTTTGTAAGAAAGCCCGACCGCTCAATGATTTCGTACATGGTCAAGTCGGTGGACGTAAGCAGTTTTTTCGCGAGCGCAATTTTCTCGGTCAAAATATAATCGGACATGGTCATACCTGTGACTTCCCGGTGCATTTGACGCAAGTAACTGATCGAAAAGGAAAGATGTTCAGCGATGCGTTCCACGCTTAATTGAGGGTCTTGCAGATGTGTGCGGATATATTCGTGTATCTCATGAACGACCTTTTCTTGCCGAGTTTTTACTTTGGGTATCGTCATCTCCGAAATGATTTCACGAATGACATCCTCAAGCCATGCTTGCAATTGAGCCAAGGTGCCGAACCTCTCGAGAACTTTATGAATCCCTTTAAATTTCTGAATCGCATTGAGCTTATTGAACGCTTTCGTCAAATCGTACACGAGATGAATGATGTTCAGTTTGCAGTCCGAATAGGAACAGCCCGCGAATATTTTCATCAGTTGTTGGAGTTTGTCGATCGCCTGCTCGAATTGGCCATTCTGGATACATTGGATCAATTCTTGCGAAGAGAACTCAGTCGTGGGGAGCGACTGCACGAAATCCTCGTATTCGTCTTCCATAAAGACATGATTTTCCCCGCTCAGGAATTTCAGCATCGTCAATTCATAGACGTGTTGATTAAGAATGCGCAAGTCGTCTTGTGAAGAAGTTGCGTTACTAATGGCAAGGGAAACGCTGATTTTGGTAATGGAATGGATATGCTCCTGGATATCGTTCAGCAACGGCAGCAATGTGACGGGATCTTGTTCTTCGGAACCGATCAATAGAACAAGATGGTCGGAGCCAAGATCCAGGCTTTCCGCAGCGATCCCCCGTTTATGCAAAATTTCTTCGGAAATGTTTCGAATGGCGTATTTCAACAGCTTACGAGAATTAAAGTCGTATTGATCGCAAAAAGCCAGATAAGAGTCAATGCGAATGACGGATAAATAAAGGTAATTCATGTGCAACAGCTTTGTTTCCTGCAAAAAAAAGCGACGGCTCTTCTGATTGAGATTGCCTTGAAATATCCATTGGCTCAAATGCTCGGAACGAATTAATTCCCGATGATCCCGAATGGAAGAGTGCAGTTGCTCTACATTGGATAATATCGCTTCAAGTCCCCGGTCGATCATTTTCATCTCGCTGTTGGCAAGAATAGAAGAGATCGTATTCTTGCCGCTCAAGTCCGCCTTGTATTTTTCTATAATTTTTTCGGCTAACTGCGAGAGGGAGCCCAAGGAACGACGAGAGCTAATAAAAAACAGAATCGCAATAAGACCTAGCGATAAGAACGAAAAAGTCAGGAGTTTCTCCTTAAAAGCTTTGGTTCGCTGCGTGATATAACCGTAATTATTTGCATAGTAAAAGTTCCAATCATACATGTCGGATACAGCTTTATTGATATAAAATCGATCGCCTTGAAATTCAATTTCGATTTTACTTTCCCTATTAGAGCGGAAGCTCTTATCGATGGCTTGATCCAGCTCGAGGAATGCACCTCCCATAATTCTTTGGCCGTCGGCGGTGAAAATACTAACATCATTAGTCTCTTCGAGGTTGGGACCGAACAAGTAATTCATGAGCTTTGTTTTGTCTATCAACAGGACCAGATATCCGTATTCCTTTTTATTAGGGGATGTAGGTACAATCATTGTCAAATATTCCGTATCGTCCACGATGTGGTTAAAAAACGATAAGTACATGTCATTATTTAGGGTAACTTTCTCAAGTATCGCTTGATCCTCAAAATCTTTGAAAGCGCTTTTACCAATTTTGGAGTCAATCACAGATTGGGTAAGTGAATTAATAATGTAGGTTCTGGAGATGAAAGGCTCATTATACATAAAGTTGTTTTGTGATTTCATGGCGGCCACCGCCAAAAGTTGGTCGTTTCGATCTCCTAATAACCAGTACTGAATATTTTGATCTTCATACATGCTTAAAGCATAGCCCTTAAACTTTTCCAGCACATACTCGGTATTATCCCGTATTTCATTGACTTTGGTATGCGCCGTGCGGTCAACCTCTTCGATGGCGTAACGCGAAAATTGTGTCGTAATCAAAAAAATAAACGGCAGAAACACTATGATGAACACTGCCATGAACAGCATGAAGTTTCGGAAATAAATACGCTGGAAAGCGACAAGTTGCATACATGCCCCCCTGAGGATACATAGTTACTCTTATTATATCAAACCCTCAAGATCTAATCGGTCCTCATTCTGATACTCGAGTGTTCATTCCGATTTTTCTGTGTATAACTAAGGTTCGATGCCGATTTGACGACTCTAGAACCGTTATCAGGACTTCCATGCGTCGCGCTGCGAATGCTATTCTCGGTGCAACCAATAAGAAAAGGAGGAAACTGAATGAGCCTGATTAGAGAAATCTACAAGCATCGCTACATTTACTCGTTAGCAATACCTGGACTACTCATTTTATTCGTTTTTTCCTATTTACCTCTAGCAGGTCATTTACTTGCATTTAAAAGATTCGAGCAGGCAAAAGGGATTTGGGGCAGCCCGTGGGTAGGTTTCGAAAACTTCCGATTCTTTTTCGGAAATCCGGATTGGATTCATATTACGTGGAACACCGTGTATTTGAACTCCTTTTTCCTAATCGCCGAAATTGGAATCGCGACTTTGCTGGCGCTGTTTTTAAACGAAGTACGCCATGCGTTATTTAAACGTTTTTTGCAATCCGTAGTGTTTTTACCCTATTTTATCTCCTGGCTCGTCGTTTCGCTAATGGTATTTGGGATACTCGGCAACACGGACGGCATCGTCAATCACCTGTTGATTAAGACTGGGATAGATCAGGTGGATTGGTACCAAACACCGTGGATTTGGCCGATGATCCTAACCGTTATAAGGGCTTGGAAAAATGCAGGTTATTTGTCGATTATTCTGCTTGCGGCGATCACGGGTATTTCGGGCGAATATTATGAGAGCGCGAAAATCGACGGCGCAACGCGTCTGCAGCAAATTACGAAAATTACCCTTCCATTATTGAGGCCGACCATTATCGTACTGACGCTCCTCGGAATCGGGCGAATCTTTTATGGGGATTTCGGCATGATCTACGCCATTATTCAAGACAACGGCGTGTTGTTCTCCAGTACGGACGTTATCGATACTTACTCGTATCGCGCTTTGCGACAATTGGGAGATTTCAGTATGTCGTCGGCGATAGTACTCTATCAATCCATGATGGGGCTTGTAACCATTCTAATATTCAACACGATCGTGCGGAAAATCGACAAAGATTCAAGATTGTTCTGAATCGGATTATTAAAGAGGGAGTGCACATGGAGAAGAACTTGAAAATTGCTTCGAGCCCTACAGCGAGAAATGAAAAACCGTTTCTCGAGCATTTCTTAAGCTTCATCATTTATTCGGTTCTTTTATTGTTCGCCATCGCATGTTTGTTGCCATTTTGGATCGTCTTCATCGATTCGTTCGCTACTGAGAGCTCGCTTATTCAGGATGGCTTTCAGTTATGGCCAAGCCATTTCGGCTTGGAAGCCTATCGGTATTTATTTATGGGCAATCAGGTTTTAAGCAGCTATGGCGTAACGCTGATCGTAACCGGCGTCGGAACGGTTGTCGCGCTTTGGGTAACGGCAACATTCGCCTATGTGCTTGCCCATCCCAAGATCAAATATAACAATTTGCTATCCATGATGACCTATATACCTATGGTTTTCGGTACAGGATTGGTCGGGTTTTATTTATTGATCGTCAATTGGCTTCATCTGAAAGATACGTTTTGGGCGCTTATTTTGCCTTATCTCGTTAATCCGTTTCTGGCTTTTATTTTCGTCTCCTTTTACCGCTCGCTCCCTTATGAGATTAACGAGTCGGCGACCGTAGACGGCGCGAACGAATGGCGTATTTTTTTCCAAATTGTAAGGCCGATCGTTACGCCGGTCATGGTTACCGTCGGCTTGTTTTACGCTTTGCAATATTGGAATGACTGGTGGCTTGGTCTGCTGTTCATTGATAATTCGGATTTATACCCGCTGCAAATCTTGCTCAGGCAGCTTCTCGGTTCAGCCGATGCGCTGAGGCTTACGGCTTCTTATGGGATTTCGCCGCCTTCAACAGGACTTAAACTTGCCATGGTTATCGTTACAATCGGACCGATCATTTTCGCTTATCCGTTTATACAGAAGTATTTTGTGAAAGGTTTGACGATAGGAGCCGTAAAAGGCTAACGATGGTTTTTATCGGTAATCGCCGATGGAAATAATAAACCAAACAATTTTGGGAGGGTCTTATCCGTATGAAACAAAAGAGAATAGCTTTGCTCATGCTTGCCGCCGCACTCTGTCTGACAGTCGTGCTTGGCGGGTGCAGTAAATCGAATTCTGCAACCGTCACGAACACACCGGCAGCGACGAACACACCGTCTGCGGCGAACGATGCGGACGAAACGGCATCGAAAAGTGCCGGCAGCGATCCGGTCACTTTGAAAATCGTCGTTCCCGGAAAGAAGCTTTCGAACTACGATGCCATTAAAAAAGCCGTTGAGACAAAACTTGCGTCGGATGGCCAAAACACGAAAATCGATTTTGTTTACGTTGATTGGTCCGATTTGGATCAGAAAACCAAAGTCATGCTGGCTTCCGGTGAAAATATCGATTTGATCTTCGATGCGCCTTGGCTGCATATTAACCAAATGATTGCTGCGGGGTACTATGAAGATCTTGGCGATTTGCTCAACAAGTATGGAGCTAACGTATTGAAAAATCGGTCCGAGCAAGTATGGGATGCAAACAAATTCAACGGCAAAATCATGGGGATCCCTTTGGGGATTTACCTCACGCAAGGCCATTCCATCAACATCCGCAAGGATCTGCGTGAACAATTAGGATTGTCCCCGGTCAAAACGTGGGATGATTTGGTGAAGTACTTGTACGCGGTGAAAGAAAAGTATCCGAACATTACTCCGTATTGGCCGCACCCCAGCGATATTTCTTATTCAACGGTGAACTGGCAAGTCCGAGTCGATACAGAGCTTCAAATGCGCCCGACCGGCGTGATCGGGGCCGACCTGGTTCTCAACTTCAAAGGCAACGATGGCAAAGTAAACAATTTATTTGATCAAATGGAACCGAAAGTATGGGACATGATCAAACAGGCTCGTCAAATGTATACGGATAAAATCATTAATCAAGATACTTTGACAACCAAACTCGGTACCGGAGATTCCCTGCAGCAAGGCAAGGCGGCGGCAGCCCCTATCATGCTCTTTGGACTGACCCATACGAAGGATCAAATGAAGCAGGCAGGAGATAATGCAGAGCTTGAGGTAGTCCGCTTATTTGACTTTACGAAAGGCAACAACATTTCTACATTTACTCAAGATAACTTCGTAGCAATTCCAAAAGTAAGCAAAAATAAAGAACGCGCAATGATGTTCCTTGATTGGGCTAACGCCAATGAGGAAAACTACATGCTGGTCGAACACGGTATCGAGGGGACAGACTGGAAGAAAGTTGGCGATAACAAATTCCAACAGCTTGTACCTGGAGAGGATGTTAACGGCGGCGGTCTTGCTTCATTTAGCTTGATCTGGAACCCAGTCTTGGAAAAAACGATCGATACGGATGATGACGATACGATGAATGCAAACAACTTTATCAAAGATTCCGACAATTTTACGAAGGATATATTAACGGGCTTCACATTCGATTCGGCGCCGGTAAAAAATGAAATCGCTCAATACGGTGCGGTTCAGGCTAAATATTACGCCGGCATTTTCAACGGCGTGCTCGATCCGGATAAAATCTGGGAAAAATTCAAAAGCGAAGGGGCAGCACCTCTGAAGAAAATTCAAACCGAACTTCAAACACAAATCGATACGTTCCTTGCATCAAAGTAATCGCAGCTTAGACGGGGATGCATGTGCATCCCCGTTCACTATTTTCAGGAGGAGAATGCACCATGTTTTGGACGGAAGAAAAACTAACGCAGAGATTGATCGAATTGGAGAAATATCGCTATCAAGACCTTGTAAAGCTAGAGGAATGGTTGTTCCTCGTCGATGAGGAACAACGGAATGGCGCTCATCCGCCAGAACAAGGCGAGTGGCAAACGGTCAGCAACGGCTATCGCTGGGAAGGCCGCGATCTCTACGCATGGCTGCGGAAAAAGGTGAGCGTGCCTGCCGAATGGGCAGGTCGCGTCGCGTTGGGGCTGTTCGACTTGGGCACGACCGGAACTTCCCATAATTCGGGTTTCGAATCGTTGATGTATGTGAACGGAGTACCGTTTCAAGGCGTCGATTCGAATCACCGGGAGGTATTCCTGCCGGACGCTTGGGTGGGGCAGGAAATCGACATCTGTTTCCGGCTGTGGTCCGGTTTGGAAGGCGGCGGCGAGCCGCAAATCCAGGAGCACCGGATCCGCAGGATGGACCTCGCCTTGCTGCATGAGGCGGCGGATCGCCTTTATTACTTGGGTCGAGCGGTGCTCGAAACGGTGAAGCAGCTGTCGGACGTCCAGCCGGAGCGGCAGAAGCTGCTAAAGGCTGTCAACCGCGCGTTTAAGCTGATCGATTGGTCGCGGCCCGGCTCTGAAACGTTCTACGCTTCCGTCGAAGCGGCCGAGGCGTGCTTGGAGCAAGAGGCGGCAACGTGGGATAAATCGCATGAAGTGACCATTCGCTGCATCGGACATACGCATATCGACGTCGCATGGCTGTGGCGCCTCACCCATACCCGTGAGAAGGCGGCGCGTTCCTTTTCCACAGTGCTGCGCCTGATGGAGAAATATCCGGAATACGTCTTCCTCCAAGCCCAGCCGCAATTATATGAATATATCAAGCAAGATTACCCGGAGATTTACAAACAAATTCGCGAACGCGTTCGTGAAGGGAGGTGGGAAGCTGGCGGCGCGATGTGGCTGGAGGCAGACTGCAACTTGACGAGCGGAGAATCGATCGTGCGCCAGATTTTGTACGGCACGCGGTTTTTCAAACGGGAGTTTGACGCGGACTGCACGTATTTGTGGTTGCCGGACGTGTTCGGGTATAGCTGGGCGTTGCCGCAAATTTTGAAAAAGTCCGGTATCGACACGTTCATGACGACCAAGATCAGCTGGAACCAATACAATCGGATGCCGCACGATACGTTTCGCTGGCGCGGAATCGACGGCACCGAGGTGCTGACACATTTCGTGACAACGCCGGAAATGCCGGAAGCCGCATACTGGTGGTACACGTATAACGGCCAAATCGAGCCGTATTCGGTCAAAGGCATTTGGGACAGCTATCGCGACAAAAACGTGAACCAAGAGCTGCTGCTCTCCTACGGCTACGGCGACGGCGGGGGCGGCGTGAACCGTGACATGCTGGAAACGCGCCGTCGGCTGGACCGGATACCGGGGCTGCCGAAAGTGACGACCGGGCGCGCCGACGAATACTTCGCGAAGCTTCGCGAGACGGTCGCGTCCACGGACGAATACGTCCACGTGTGGGACGGTGAGCTGTATCTCGAATACCATAGGGGAACCTACACGAGCCAAGCATTCGTCAAACGGGAGAACCGCAAGCTTGAGCAGCTATTCCGCGAAGCAGAATGGATGCAGACGTTCGCCGCGTTGGTGGCGGGCGACTGGTCCGGGTACAGTCAGCAAAGCCTGTACGAAGGCTGGAAAACGGTGCTGCGGAACCAGTTCCACGATATTATCCCAGGCTCCTCGATTCCGGAAGTGTATGCGGACGCTCGTCTCGAGTACGCGGAGGCGAAGCGGATCGGGCAGGACGTTTGGCGCGACGGCGCGCATGCCGTCATCTCGGCCGACGCCAATACGTGGACAGTGTTTAACGGCTCATTCTTTGCGCGCTCGGAGCCGGTGCACATCCCGAACGGTCCAGCCGCGGATACAGGCCGATGGATAACGACCGACGGCGCCGAGCTGCGCGCCGTACGGGATGAGGCAGGCTGGACCGTGCTGCTGGAAAACGCGAAGCCGTACAGCGCGACGACGATCCGCTTCGAGGCGGGGGGAAGGGCTGCGGCGGCAGAGGAAGCTTTCGCGTTTGATGGCGCGAGCCTGACGACGCCGCATTACAAGATCGCATGGAACGAAGCAGGACAGCTGATGCGCGTCTACGACAAGGCCGCGGGCCGCGAAGTGCTCGCGAAGGGCGAACGCGGCAACGTATTGCAAGTATTCGAAGATAAACCGAAAATGTTCGAGGCTTGGGACATCGACTTGTTCTATCAAGAGAAGCGGCGCGAAGTGCAGGATTTGCGATCCGTTGAACTACTTTCTTGCGATGCGCTGTCCGCGGTCGTCCGGTTCGAATGGCGTTACATGGATTCGACCGTCATTCAGCGGATGAAGGTCTACGCGGGTAGCCGGCGCATCGACTTTGAAACGGAAGTCGACTGGCACGAGAAGCAGCAATTGCTGAAAGCTGCGTTCCCGGTGGACATCCGGGCGACGGAAGCGACGTACGACATCCAGTTCGGCAACGTGAAGCGCCCGACTCATTGGAACACGAGCTGGGATTACGCGCGATTCGAAACGGTCGGTCATCAATGGGCGGACTTATCCGAACGTGGTTACGGCGTCAGCTTGCTCAACGATTGCAAGTATGGACACGACATCAAAGACAACGTCATCCGCCTGTCCTTGATCAAGTCGGCGACGTTCCCGGATCCGAACGCGGACCAAGGCCGCCATGCGTTCACATACTCGCTGCTGCCGCACGAAGGGGATTGGGTCGCCGGGCGGACGGTGCAGGAAGCTTGGGCATTGAATCAACCGCTAACCGTCGCGGCCGGTCAGGCGATGCAGCAGTCGAAGTCGCTATTGCGGCTCGACCGCGATAATGTGGCGATCGACGCGGTGAAGAAGGCGGAAGACGCGGATGCCATGATCGTGCGCTTGCACGAATTTACGGGAGCCCGCGTGACCGTGAACCTATCGAGCGACTATCGTATCCTGTCCTGGCAGGAAACCGACCTGATGGAGCGACCGCTCGGCGAAGTGAGATCGGACGGAACGATTGTGTTCGACTGTTCACCTTACGAAATCAAAACTTTCTTAATCCGTATGGAAGTTTGTTAGCCGAATGTTGATATTTTTATTTAGGAGGATTGTTATGTTAAAGAAATGGTTGAGACAATCTATCTCCTTGGTACTACTATCCGTAATGACTCTTGTTTTGGGAGTAGTTGCACCTGCTCCCGGGCAGAGTGTTCACGCCGCAGGCCCGTATGAAGGCATGTATCAGGTGACTCCTGCTCCTGAATGGGATGATGTATTCAATAATACGAACCATGGGGGAGACGATTTTCAATGGATTCCTTTTGGGATTAAAAACCGTCAAGGCGAGGGGACAGCATCGACAAAATCAGCGATTTTATTTGCTGATTCCTATATTAACGGTAATTTCATCTATGGAAGCTCGATGGGACAATACACGGGTATTACCGCCAATAAATCTTTAATCAACTGGTTTTGGGGGCCAAACGGTCAAAAGCAAAGCTATAACCCAATGTGGGGGATTGAAAAGGCGGAGAGCGGTTATTCCGGAACGGTAGCCTGGAACCTTGTCAGCGGGTATGGAATGAGCGGAATTAGAAACACTTCGGACACGCATGATACGGACTATCGTAAAATGTGGCTTTCAGACCGTTCTCCGTCAGCCGCTAACAGCTACATTATTTTTGACGCTTATGCGACTAAAAGCCTGGGCAAAATGTATATTTGGAATTTTAATGAGCCGTCAAATACGAGCAAAGGTTTAAAGAATATCAAAGTATTCACATCCACAGATGGTGTTAACTATACGGAGTTCACAGGAAGCGGTTATCCGTTTCAGATTCCGCAAGCAAGCGGGACAGCACCTACAGCCTATAGCAAGATGATTGATTTGAATTCAACCGCAGCCAGATATGTGAAATTTACATTTAATCCTGTTTCCAATGACGGCAACTGGGGAAATCCTGATATGTATGGCCTAAGCGCTGTCCGAATCTATGACGACTCAGGTAAAAAGCTGGTTTTATCTGCCAAGGCCGGTTCAACGGTTACCAGAAATTTATATCCGAATAATCAAAGTTGGAATGAGTCGGCGATTTCATTAGGTAATTATGTATATTTTGTCCTTCATGGCGCAGCAGGCTGTTGTACTCCGTATGAAGCCAATGCAACTCAGCTCATGAGATATACAATAAATAACGGCGCAATAGATTTTAACTCGCTCACAGCATTTGACGGATTGCCTTTAGCGTATTATCCGGATATTCCAAGCGGCTTCTCGCCTAATGCAAATGACGCAAGGGTCGGCAATACTTATCGGGTTAAACAATTTGAAAATTTAAGCTACTGGGAAGATGACGATGGTTATATTTATGCCCTTGGCGCCGATGAATCGTTTACCTATGGAGCTTGGAACGAGTATTCCAAGTTACTTCTCTCAAGAGTTCCTAAAAATAGTTTTGAAGATTTTAATGCAAGAGAATATTGGAATGGCACAGGTTGGACGTCTTTATATGAAACCGCTGCTAACTTAAAGGATGTATTCGGTAACGATGTGGGGCCAGTCGGCAATAATCCTGGTTTCTTCAAAGCTCAGGGTGGCCAGTTGGATGGCAAATATGTTCTGGTTTATATGGAAGGCGTGGATGGAAGTTCCTTCTTCAGGGTGGCCGATCATCCATGGGGACCGTGGAGTGATAAAAATCTTTTGTATGCTCGAAATGGCAATGAACATATTTACAACACAGGCGCTGTACCCTTTATATCTCAAAATGGAGAGTTTTACTTTTACTTAATTAAAGATGAACATACGATGAAATTCTTCAAGTATTCTGAAGGGAAAAGTGTAAAAGGTCCGAATTTGGCATTAAATAAAGCTGCTACGGCTGACAGTGTGTGCGATCCCTCAGAATCGGCAGCCAAAGCCGTGGACGGCAGCGTAATCAATAACAGCAAATGGTGCTCCAAATCTAATAACCGTTGGCTGCAAGTCGATCTTGGTTCCGTGCAGCAAGTAAACCAGTTTGTCATCAAGCATTCTTCGGAAGGAGGGGAGTCTGCTTCTTATAACACGAAGGCTTACAATATTCAGGTCAGCAACGATGGTACAAACTGGAGTACAGTGATCAACGTAAGCAATAATACGAGTGGCGTTACGACTGACAATATTACGTCAACATCGGCTCGCTATATCAAGTTGAACATTACAACGCCTACGCAAACCACAGATCCTGCTGCAAGGATCTATGAGTTTGAAGTGTACGGACCTCGAAATTTGGCATTAAATAAAGCCGCAACGGCTGACAGCTCGTGTGATCTTTCAGAATCTGCACCTAAAGCCGTAGACGGCAGTGTCATCAATAACAGCAAATGGTGCTCCAAATCTAATAACCGTTGGCTGCAAGTCGATCTTGGCGCTGCGCAGCAAGTGAACCGATTTGTCATCAAGCATTCTTCGGAAGGAGGGGAGTCCGCTTCGTATAACACGAAGGCTTATAATATCCAGATTAGCAACGATGGTACGAACTGGAATACAGTGGTTAACGTTTCGAACAATACAAGTGGCATTACGGTAGACAATATAACAGCAATATCGGCTAGATATATCAAGTTGAACGTTACGACGCCTACACAAACTACAGACGCTGCTGCAAGAATCTATGAGTTTGAGGTATACGGACCAAGTTCTTAAACGTAGGTCAAATGGGGATGCATATACCTGCAATATGCACCCCCATTAACCCTATAAAATTCCTTTTGAGGAGGAGAATTATGTTAAATGCACGGTTGAGAAAATTGATTTCCGTGGTATTAATGTCCGTAGTGACTCTTGTTTTGGGAGCGGTTACACCAGCTCCCGGACAGAGTGTTCACGCAGCTGGTCCGTATGAAGGCACATACCAGGTGACGCCAGCTTTTGAATGGGAGAATGTATTCAATAATACGGGTCATGGGGGAGACGGTTTTCAATGGGTTCCATTTGGAGTTAAAAACCGCCAAGGTCAGGGAACCGCGACAACTAGTTCGGCGATTTTCTTTGCTGACTCCTATATTAACGGTAATTTTATCTACGGAAGCTCGCTGGGACAATTCACAGGTATTGCCGCGAACACTTCTTTAATCAACTGGTATTGGGGAACAAACGGTCAAAAGCAAAATTTTTCTCCTATGTGGGGAATTGAAAAGGCGGAAAGCGGCTACTCAGGAACGGTTGCCTGGAACCTTGTCAGTGGTTATGGAATGAGCGGAATTAGAAACACAACGGACACGCATGATACGAATAATCTTAGAATGTGGCTTTCAGACCATAATCCGTCAGTCAATAACAGCAACATTATTTTTGACGCTTATGCGACGAGAAATCTGGGTAAAATTTATTTTTGGAACTATAATGAGCCGTCAAATACAAATAAAGGCTTAAAAAACATCAAAGTATTCACGTCCACAGATGGTAACAACTATACGGAGTTCACAGGAAGCGGTTATCCGTTTCAGATTCCGCAAGCAAGCGGTACGGCACCCACTGCCTACAACAAAATGATTGATTTGAACTCAACTTCAGCCAGATATGTGAAAATTACATTTAATCCTGTTTCCAATGACGGTAACTGGGG
>NZ_JAKRWM010000003.1 GCF_022352055.1 Cohnella mopanensis
ACTTACAATCCCGAGAAGCCTTGCTGAGCAAGGCTTCTTTTTCTATTCCAAGATATGTGTAGGACAATTCGTTCGATAGATTAGGCACAGTATCGTAATTGACTGTAGAGAGACAGGACAAATATAATTGGTTTATGAGCATACCAATTTTATCCACCAAACTTTATATACCGCAGCCGCGGCCTAACGCGGTGTTTCGCCCGCGCCTGATCGAGCGTCTCGATGACGGCCGGCAACGGAAGCTGAGCCTTATCTCAGCCTCGGCAGGCTCTGGTAAAACGACGCTGGTTAGCGAATGGTTAGCCCATTGCGATCGACCAGCTGCTTGGCTATCATTGGACGAAGGCGATAACGGCCTTGCGCGCTTTCTTACTTATCTCGTTGCCTCTTTGCAGACATTAGGGACAACGATTGGAGAAGGCGTATTTGGCATGCTCCAATCGCCGAATTTACCGCCTGCCGAAGCGATACTTACAGTTCTGATTAATGAAATCGCGTCCATTCCGGCCCCCTTCATCCAAGTACTTGACGACTATCACGTTATAAGTGCCAAACCGGTGCATGACGCTTTGCTTTATTTGTTTGAATACTTGCCACCGAACATGCACTTGGTCATAGCTACCCGCGAAGACCCCCATCTGCCGCTAGCTAAATTACGCGTTCGTAATCAACTTACGGAACTGCGCGCCGCGGACTTGAAGTTTACCCATTCAGAAGCCGCTGGATTTCTTAATCATGCGATGGGTCTTAACCTTTCTTCGGAACAAATCGCCCTACTTGAAGCCCGCACGGAAGGTTGGATTGCGGGCCTGCAATTAGCCGCCATCTCTATGCAGGGACAACAAGATACATCCAGCTTCATCGAGTCTTTCAATGGCAATCACTCTTTCGTGCTGGATTATCTGGTCGAAGAGGCGCTTCAACTGCAGTCCCCAAGCATACAGGCTTTCCTGCTACGCACTTCAATCCTCGACAGAATGTGCGGGTCGCTTTGCGATGCGGTTGCTCCCATGGACCTCGAACCTTTATCATCGGGGCAAGAAATCTTAGAATACCTTGGACGTGCCAACTTGTTCATCGTCCCCTTGGACAATGAGCGGCGATGGTTTCGTTATCACCATCTCTTTGCGGATTTACTGCGTCAGCGACTACAACTGCAACTGCAACAGAGCATTTTCCGGTCTAAGAACAGTGAAAACAGCGTAGAGGCCGAATTACACATACGAGCCAGCGAATGGTATGAAGACAATGGCCTGGAAATAGAAGCATTTCAACATGCAGTAGCGGCCAATGATGTTGAGCGCGCCGCACGCATAATGGAAGGCAATGGAATGCCGCTATACTTTCGAGGCGCCGTGGCACCCATGCTGAAATGGCTGGAGTCGCTGCCGGCAGGAGATCTGCATGCGAGACCTTCGTTGTCGGTGGCATATGCTTCGGTATTATTGTTCGACGGTCAAATCATTGGAGTTGAAGAAAAACTGCAAGCGGCAGAAGCAGTGCTGCAAGACATCGGTCCGGCTCCTAACATCCGAGACCTAATCGGACATATTGCCTCCATTCGGGCGACGTTAGCGGTTAGCCAACACGAGGCGGATATTATTCTTACCCAGTCGCGTCGCGCTCTGGAGTATTTGCACCCCGACAACGTGCCTATCCGCACGGCTACGACTTGGACACTAGGATATGCCTATCATCTCAAGGGTGACAGGACCGCGGCTATCCAAGCTTATTCCAAAGCGATAGATACAAGCCAAACGATTGGCCATCACATTATTACCCTTATGGCTTCGATTGGTCTTGGCAATATACAAGAGGCTGACAATCAACTCCATTTGGCAACCCAAACCTACAGGGAAGTTCTGCAACGAGCAGGGGATTCACCGTTGCCGCTCGTCTGCGAAGCGCATCTTGGCTTGGCCCGTATTTTGTACGAATGGAACGACTTAGACGCAGCGGAGCATCACGGGCAACATAGCATCCGACTGGCGCGGTTGTTGGAACACACGGATCGATTCGTAGCCGGCGAGGAATTTCTCGCCCGTCTAACCCTTGCCCGAGGAGACGCGGCAGGCGCTGCGGCTAATATAGCTAGGTCTAGTCATTTTGCGATCCAGCATAACTTCGTGCATCGGATACCTGAGGTTGTTGCTACGGAAGTACTTACCTTGCTTCGCCAAGGCAATCTGACGGCAGCCGCTCAACTGGCTCAAGCCCACGATCTCCCGCTAATTCAGGCCCGGGTTCACTTGGCCCATGGAGACACTTCAACAGCACTAGCGATGCTGGGGATAATACGCGAACAAATGGAGGCAAAAGATTGGAAGAATGAACGGCTAAAGGTTATGGTTTTGCAGGCGGTCACTCTATGTGCACATGGCGATATGGATAAAGCTGTACAACTGCTGGGAGATGCGCTGACGATGGCTGAGCCCGGCGGTTTCATTCGTATTTTCGTCGACGAAGGTGACCGCATGTCTATGCTATTGACCGAAGCATCCGCTCATGGGAAAATGCCAGACTACATAGGTAAATTGTTGGCCGTATTAGAAAGCGAGAAGCCGAGAACGGAAGGCGAATCTCCTTTGCTCTCTGTCCTGCCCCTGATAGAGCCATTAAGCGGACGCGAGTTAGAAATATTACAGCTGATTGCCCAAGGTCTCTCGAATAGCGAAATTTGCGAGAGACTCTACATCGCCCTAGATACCGTCAAAGGGCACAACCGCAGAATTTATGGCAAACTGCAAGTTCAAAGGCGCACCGAAGCTGTAGCGCGCGCCCGCGAGCTTGGTTTGTTGACTTGATCATTCTAAACCACACCTTAATCAACACCAAAGTGTCTATCCTTTACCCTTGATTGGTAGATATACTACGTGTACGCGCTGTTGCTTCATCAGAGTCGCGCTGCTAATCGTATCCTGGAGGTGACTCATGAAAGCCATCGTATGCACGAAATACGGACCACCGGATGTCCTTCAACTTCATAAGGTAGAAAAGCCTGTTCCCAAGGGGAATGAAATACGGATAAAAATACTTGCGGCAATCGCAACGCCGGCGGATTGCGCCTTTCGGAAAGCTGATCCGTTTATTGTCCGCTTAATTTATGGTTTCACAAGACCGAAGTATAGCGTGCTCGGGGTTGAGCTAGCCGGCGTAGTTGAAGCGGTAGGCAAAGACGTAGACCTATTCGAAATCGGAGACCCTGTTTGCGGTTTGAGTACGAAACGTTTTGGCGCTTATGCCGAATACTTGTGTCTGCCTGCAAATAAACCGGTCATTGTTAAACCGGCCAATGCCACCTTTGAAGATGCAGTAGGTATTTGTGAGGGCGCACCGACCGCACTAACGTTCCTAAGGGATACGGCAAATATTCAGCGTGGACATAAAGTGCTCATCAATGGCGCGTCCGGAGCGGTAGGCGCTTATGCGGTCCAGCTTGCAAAGTACTTTGGGGCAGAGGTTACCGGAGTATGCAGTACGACGAATGTAGATTTGGTAAAGTCTCTGGGAGCCGATCACGTAATTGATTACACCCGAGAGGATTTTACAAAAAGCGGTTTCGACTATGACGTTATTTTCGATGCGGTAGGCAAAAGTTCATTTTCACGTTGTAAAGGCGCTCTAAGACAAAGAGGGGTCTATCTCACGACTGTCCCCACCCTCGGGATCATATTTCAAATGTCGTGGACTTCAATATTCGGCGGCAAAAAGGCAAAGTTCACGGCTGCGGGATTAAAGCAGAATAAACAAAATCTAGTGTTTCTTAAAGAGCTCTTCGAGGCAGGGAAGATTGTTCCGGTTATTGATAGACGTTATCCGTTGGAGCAGGCTGTCGAGGCCCATAGGTATGTAGAAACGGGGCGTAAAAAGGGGAATGTAGTTCTCACCGTAGAACATAATCAGGATGGAGGAGCTTTATGAAAGCGATCGTATACACCCGATACGGGCCTCCGGATGTGCTTCAACTCCAAGAAGTAGAAAAGCCTATGATTAATGCCAATGAAATACTCATTAAAATCAAAGCGACTACAGTATCGGCCGGAGATGCTAGAGTTCGAAGGGGGACCCGGAAAACGTTGCCTTTCTGGCCCTTCTCTAAATTCGTAATGGGTATTAGAAAACCAAGAAAAACGATACTAGGGATCGAGCTTGCGGGAGAAGTCGAAGCCGTCGGCAAAGAGGTTCAACGGTTTCGGAAAGGCGACCAGGTTTTTGCGGTGAGCGGTTTTGCGTTCGGTGCCTATGCAGAATACATTTGTATGCCTGAAGACGGAGCGGTGGCCCTAAAACCGGCAAATATGACCTATGTGGAAGCCGCTGCCGTTCCCGTCGGGGCATCAAGTGCATTGTTTTTTCTTAGAAAAGGAAATATCCAAAGCGGCCATAAAGTTCTGATCATTGGCGCTTCAGGAAGCGTAGGGACATATGCGGTACAGCTTGCCAAGTGCTTTGGGGCAGAAGTGACCGGAGTGTGCAGTGGTACGAACGTACAATTGGTGAAGTCTCTCGGAGCCGACCACGTCATTGATTATACCCGAGAGGATTATACTCGAAGCGGTAAGACGTATGATATTATTTTGGACACGGTAGGCAAATCTTCGTTGTCCCGATGTAAGAGCACGCTAAAGGAAAAAGGGCTCTATGTTATGGTCGTCATGGATTTTCCTCAGCTTTTGCAAATTTTATGGACTTCGATGGTTAGTGGCAAAAAAGCGATATCCGGGATCGCAAACGAGAATAAGGAAAGTTTAGATTTCCTTAAAGAGCTTATCGAAGCGGGGAAGATCCAATCCGTTATCGATCGAAGGTACCCGTTAGAGCGCATTGTCGAAGCTCATAGCTACGTGGATAAGGGGCACAAAAAGGGAAATGTGGTTTTAACGTTGGAGGATTCAGAAATTTAGCGCAAGATGAAAAAGTGTGAGTATAGGGGGATTACCCTTGTACCCACACTTTTTTCTGATGTCGAGTTAAATGCTAGGCGAGATGGCGTGATTAAGGCTCCCTTGTGGCATAATGGATTTATACGTTCGAGATAAGGGAGAGTTAAGGATGCAACAATTCGAGAGAACACCGTTGGCAGACAACGTTGTAGACTTAGTAGCTACGGCGCGAGGGGATAAGAAGGCAACATTGGTCATTACGAACGGGACGTTAGTGAACGTCTGCTCCGGAGAAATCGTAAAAGGGATGAGCGTAGGCGTCCAAGGGTCCAGAATCGCTTATGTCGGTAAGGACGTTTCGCATATGATCGGAGAAACAACGAAGATCGTGGACGCGGAAGGCAAATACATCGCTCCGGGACTTTTAGATGGACATTGTCATATCGAGAGCACACAATTAACCGCGACCGAATTCGCGCGCGCGGTATTGCCGATGGGTACGACGGGTGGATTCTTCGATCCGCACGAGATGGCTAACGTGTTCGGAATCGAGGGAATCCGGCTAATGCTCGAAGAAGCGAGGAAAACTCCTCTTGCTGCTTACATGCAAGTGGCCTCTTGCGTCCCCGCAGCGGGTCCCGCGTTCGAGACGACAGGTGCGGCGATCGGTCCCAAGGAAGTAGCGGAAGCATTCACTTGGGGGAACGACATGATCGCGCTCGGCGAGGTCATGAATTTCCCGGGGGTTGTGTACGGCGATAACAATATGATGGGAATTGTGCAGGAGACGTTAAAAGCCGGTAAGCTTGTCGACGGCCATTTCACATGGCCGGCAACCGACTGGAGACTTCCGGTGTATGCGGCAGCAGGCGTGACAGGGGATCATGAATGCGTGACTCCGGAGGACGTGATCGAACGCGTTCGCCTCGGCATGTATGCGAAGATGAGGAGGGGTTCATCTTGGCATGATGTCGCTCAAACGGTTAAGGCACATACGGAATATGGACTCGATTCGCGGAGGATGATGCTCGTAACGGATGATAGAAGCTCGGAATCACTCCGTGAGGAAGGGCATATGAACTTCGTCGTTCGCGATGCCATCCGACAAGGGTTGAAGCCGATTACCGCATTTCAAATGGCAACCTTAAATACGGCAGAGAGATTCGGCGTAGCGAGAGACGTTGGATCGATCTCGCCCGGAAATTACGCCGATATGATTTTGTTGGATGGAAATCTAGCGGATGTGAATGTAGTAATGACGATTGCCGCGGGCACGGTTGTGGCCGAGAAAGGCCGAATGAGCGTGGAATGGCCGACATATGAATATCCGCAACGGGTGATGAACTCCGTACATATGACGGCGAACATCGCGGCGGAACAGTTCAACATTATGGCACCGATCCAAGAGGGAGTAGCTTCCGTACGTGTAATCGGCGTGATCGAGAACCATGTAGAGACGACGGAAGAGATCGTGGAATTACCCGTAGCAGACTCACGCTTGCACCTGGATAAAGCCGGACAATTGTGCAAAATCGCTGTATTCGAGCGGCATCATGGAACGGGTAACAGCTCGGTTGGCGTCTTGGCGAATGTAGGCTTTAACATTCCGGCGGCGATTGCGATGACGGTAGCTCACGATAGTCACAACCTGGTCGTAATCGGTAACTCCGACGAGCTGATGGCACAGGCTGCCAACGAAGTGATCGCCATGCAAGGAGGCGTTGCGGTCGTAACGGCGGGGAAGACGACGCAATTTCCGCTGCGCATCGCCGGCCTTATGTCCGCGGAGCCATACGAGGTCGCGTCAGAGCAATCAGCCGCGATTAGTCGTGCTCTAGTCGAAGCCGGTTGCGGACTCAATTATGCGTTCATGACGTTGTCTTTGCTGGCGTTAGTCGTCATTCCGACGCTGCGAATATCCGATAAGGGGCTCGTGCGCATATCGCCTGATGGTATTCAGCTAGTGCCGTTATTCTGCGATTAAGGCCATTTAAAAGAGAACCGGGACGGAGATGAGGCAACTCAACTTCTTCCCGGTTCTTTTTACATACGCAAACACAGTATCATTTTCCATCCTAACCTACCGAAATGATCCTTCCTTACATTAAAGTGCGTACTATTCAAAGCGGCGGCGGGTTGATAATCTTAGGAAAAAAGAAGGCGTGGTGAGCTCGTGTCAAATTATCGTCTGAGCCTAGGAAATCACAGCGTTAGCTGGGGAAAGGCGTTAGAGATCGACGATCTCATTGGCAATCAAGTTAAAGATTCGGTAACACGCTCGCAATCAATCGAGGGGTGGGATTGGGATCTCCCGGATGGCGTCTATCGCGCGAAAGAGATCGTTCGGGAATTAGGCACGTTACTGGCGGCCGTTAAGGTCCAGCTTGGGGAGTCAACTGACATGGAGGCGTTACTCGCCAATATTCAAGCTACGCTTGCCATCTCCGGCAGAGAAACGTCATTGCCTATCGGCTCGCTCATCGTGGAAGATAAAGCAAGGGCTGAACTTGCCCGTCAGGCACATAACATCGGAGTGACCCTGACGACTTGGGCAAGGGAGTTCGATTCCGAGGAATTGGCGTTAAAGCGTTATGGGAAAGAGATATTAGGCAGCCTACTATTCAGAAGCCGTTGCGATCATCATTTGTGGACGCATGAGGTCACGAATATGCTAACCGGTCCAGCGGGCAGCCCGGCGGTTATGCAGCTGTTCAACGAGTATTTACATCAGATCGTGCTCTTAAGGGATACTTATCTTCCGTTCGATAACTGGCAGGAGATTCCGATCGAGCTCCGCGATAGAAGTACGAAAGGACTGCGCGATCGTGAACAATCGCATTCTGCATTTATCTCCGAGTTCATGTTGAGACCGATCTCCCATAAGTTACTTGTGCGGTATGCCCAAAGCGTACTGGGCGTTGAATTGCCATCCGTCGGCTATGGCTTCCAATATCGACTAGGCACCATTCTTCCGGCGAGCTTAGCTTCTCCATTGGTTGAGTCTCCGATTTATTTGCTTCATTGGTATCCGGTATGGACGGCTGTGGACGAATCAGGCGAAGCCCCATGGCCCATCGCATTCGACTATGCTTACCCTGATTATTATTCGGCTTCCCGAAGCCAAGCGGGTGCAGGTATTCCGTATTCTCATCAAGAGAAGGAACCTAAGTTACGGACAATAAACGAAGCTCAGTTTCATGTGGCTGGAAAAGAGGAAGATAAGGTTCATTTGGATTATCGGTTCCGCATCAATACTGTCGATTATGCCGTAGACTTAGGACAAGCGCTAAGAGGACATCGGTTCAAATATCGACCGCTCACGAACGCGAATATCGCAACGGAAAATGCGGTAGAGAAGCATTCGGAAATCATCAGCCATCAGGCGGAAGAAATTGTTGGCTTACCGAATCTTGTGACGCATGTTTCGGGCATCCACTTGATCCGGACGGGCGGTAATGAACTCTTGAGATGGGCTTTGCTCGGCAAGCTTTATCCAGAGAACGTAATCGTGCTTGAGCGAGGAGATACCGAGGAGATCGTTGCTTCTAAACATGCGGGCAAAGGATTCGGCGCGAAGTTCCTGATTCATTGATCCAATCTAAAGCGATCGACATAATCCGCTCCATATTCGCAAAGCAATTGCAACATCGGAGCTAATCGCTGTCCTTGATCGGATAGATAATATTCGACCTTCGGTGGCACCACCGGATATACTTTGCGTACGATCAGGCCGTCGTTTTCCAAGTCTCTGAGCTGCATGGTCAACATTTTCTGGGTAGCTCCGGGTATCCGTTTTTGCAACTCGTTAAATCGAAACGTATGCTCCGCCAAGAAGCTTAAGATAAGTATTTTCCACTTGCCACTAATCAAATCGAGGATAATTTCGGAAGTACAGCGATATTGTTGGTTTCTGAATTCAATCAAATGGGACACCCCATATCATAAAGTTGAGTATTTTACTATGATTAATAGGGATTATAACAAAGTTGAGGGTGGGCTTCAAGATTGCTTTAAGCGTATATTTTTTGATTTTTCTGCATAACTCCGCTATGATAGAAATATACCGGCTCATGTAGTTTGGAAGCGGAGGTGTTCCTGCAAGATGGATATCGTGGAGCAAATCGACAAAATTAATCGGCAATTAACGGTCAAAGGTTATAAATTAACTCCTCAACGCGAGATCACGTTAAAGGTGCTGCTTGAGAATGAGAAAGATCATTTAAGCGCCGAAGATGTGTTCATGCTGGTCAAACAGAAATTTCCCGATATTGGTCTAGCTACGGTTTACCGTACGTTGGAGCTTCTCTCGGAATTGCATATCGTGCAAAAAATGAATTTCGGGGACGGTGTAGCCCGATTCGACCTTCGCATGGAAGGGCATGACCACATGCACCATCATTTGGTATGTAAAGTATGCGGGGCGTTAGAAGAGATCGAAGAGGATTGGCTGACGGATTTGGAGCAAAAAATTGCTCGCGAATACGGCTTTCAAGTGACCGATCATCGTCTGGATTTCAGGGGCGTCTATCAAACCTGCAAAAATAACAACAAACCATGCAAAAGGGTAGGAAAAGCGGTATCCTGATCCCAATGAACGTATAACAAGAAGCTGACTCAAAAGTGTAAACTTTTGAGCGGCTTCTTTTGTTTATGTCGATTGTAGCTTTTGGAGGGGATGTATCTCCTTCCGGTTGCTGTCGAAATCGTGAAATCTGATTCACCTAAGCCCTTAACAAGGGGATTTCACGATTTCAAAGGCAAACGCTGTCGCTCCTACAGGAGATACATTCCCTCTTTTTCTAATCGATTGAGGCAAGAAAAGCCAATAAAGACGCAAAAAGAAACCGCTTTTTAGTAAAATGGAAGTGCGACCTACCATTTACGAAAGGAACGGTTTCTTTGTTCATTCAATAAACCATATGTGAGCTGTTCCATAAGTGAACTTAACTACTTTTGGGACAGCCCCTGTATTATATTTGTTGTGCGGTTAAGTATATTTATTATTTCAGCTTCCAGATCGCTTGTCCTTTTTTGAAAGGATCGCTATAGATGAATTCCAATGTTGCATCTTTAGGTACGGCATAAGCGATTTCTCCTCGTAATTTCCTTCCAGCGCCAACGGTTCCATCGAAGCTCCCTTTACCATCTTCGGCAATAGTGAGGCTATGGTTAAATCCATCACCGTCCACGACTTTGGTGTTCAGCATGGAGGAAACGTTAGCATCTTCGGATCCCTTGTTCTCGGCTGTCACGTCTACAAGCAAGAAAATTTCGCCTTCGTCAGGTACGAACAGTTTACCTTTGGATTCGCGAATCCCGTTTACGGTGATAATCAAATCATCGAATTGGACGGAATCGCCTAGGTTGTAAATTTCATTAGCTGGTGATGCTTCAGGTGATGGGCTTTCCTTTTCGTTAGGTGCGGCTGCCGACGGTTTAGAATCTACCTTCGCAATATTTGCCTCCGTACATGCCGTTAATGCCAAAACGAGCGTACTTAATAAGGCCATTTTAATTATATTTCTCTTCATTTCCCAACCCACTCCTTAGGTCTATGTATTTTCTGGTACGTTCCAGATGATTTTATTTTAACCTAAAAGTCGAAAATTGGCGATATGTGGGATTTATTCCTGAAAACGAAGAAGACCACCAGCCTTTAACGGTTGGTGGGATGATCATGAAATTATTCGGTTAATTCATTAATAACCAGCACGCAAGATGATTACCAAAAGTACAAGCGCGAATGCAACGGCACCCATACCGTTTAATAAGGCGGTCACACAAACAATGATTAGTTGATTTGGTTAAACTCCACAGAATAAATCGATACTGCGGGGACACCTTAAGGGGGTAATCCATTATCCTTGAGGAGGTTTTCATTTTGAGAAAGTTTTTGTCCGGTTTCATGTTGTTCGCTTCTCTTTCCCTGGTACTCATGGTCCCTGCTTTCGCCGAAACAACCTCGAGCAAGATGAACGTCGACAATACTCCGTTGAGCGGACAGACAGGCATTAATAAAACTTATTACCCGAGTACGACGAACGGCACTTTAAATGGAACAACGACAGGGACTACACGAACGACAGGGATTACAGGGACTACAGGGACTACAGGAACGACAGGGATTACAGGAACGACAGGAACGACAGGGACGAACAACGGCTACTATTACAATCGGTTGAACGGCAGCCAAACGGGAACTGGATTGGGCACGGGGCTAGGAACAGGTTTCTTGGGTACCGGTCTAGGAACAGGCACTAATCGTACAGATGGAACGTACAGACCTTACAGCACCTATGGTACTGATGGCACTTACGGAACGTACGACTCGACGAGAATGAATGCTTACCGGCCGTATAGTACGACGAATTTAACGACACGTGGGAAACATAACGTCAGAGCAATGGAAACGACGACGACCAGACGCGGTTTTAGCTGGGGTTGGTTAGGGTTGATTGGCTTGTTCGGATTAGCCGGCATGCGCAGCCGTAGCAACAACGAAGTTCGTTAACTTTGTCCGAGTACGACGTTCCCCGTTCGCCATCAGAGGCGGGCGGGGATTTTTAATGAGCGATAACCTCGATCCGTTAATCCGCGAATTCGACATAACCTTTATTAAGGGAAGAGACCCGAGCTAACGATTCTACCCGATAGCCGATCTCCTGCAGCTTAGAGCTTCCGTTCTGGAACGCTTTCTCGATGACGATTCCGATTCCTGCAACTTTGGCGGATGCCTGTTCAACGATTCGCGCCATCGCTAACGCCGCTTCTCCATTGGCTAAGAAATCGTCGATAAGTAATACTCGATCGTCAGGAGTGATGAGCTTCCGAGAGATGGAAACTTCGCTTTCCTCCTTCTTAGTGAACGAATATACCTTCTCCGTATACAAGTCGTCTTGAAGCGTCAAAGATTTTCTTTTTCGGGCAAATATAACCGGAACGCCAAGCTCAAGTCCAGCCATAACCGCCGGAGCGATTCCGGACGATTCTATCGTCACGATCTTCGTAATGCCGCTTTCGCGAAAACGGTTTGCGAAAGTTCTGCCGATCTCCTGCATGAGCGAAGGATCGATCTGATGATTGAGAAACGAATCCACTTTCAACACTTGATCGCTAAGGACGATTCCTTCTTCGCGAATTTTTTTCTTCAGTAATTCCATTCTGCATCCCCCTCTTCGATCATTTTAACATTTGCCAACGAGTTAGGGAAAAGTCGTATTTGTTAGCATAAAATTATGTTAAACTGTGTAAACGAAAGTGACTATTAACTCATTCAATGGATATGGAATGCGATTTCGGTAGGGGAGATCAGCTATGAGATCATGGATCGTACGAGTACAAAAAATCTTGAAATGGCCCGTCAAAAGAATGGAAAGTAAATTGTTTACCGTTTTTTTGTTTCTTATTATTTTACCAATGGGCATTCTCAGTTATCTTTCTTCCGAACGCTACCAAAGATCAATCGAAAGTAATACGGTGACCTATGTTTCCCAAGTTTCGGATATCGTAATCAGCAAGCTTGACGATTATATGGAAGACATGAAGAAAATATCTATTATTCCTTCCTATGTAGACAACATCATGAATAACCTGGTCTTGTCCAACGAATATTTCGAGCGTCTGTCTAACGAAAAACGCGTCTCCGGCAATGCGATACCGGAGGGGGATGATATGTTGGAAAAGGAGCAATTGCCGGTTTTACAGCCGGAGGACGGCTTTGAGCAATTCGGCATCGGCGGGAAAATCAGGGACAGTATTTATTTTCTAAATACGATCAAGCAAGGGACGAATACGGTATATTTGTTCGATCAATACGATCATCCTTATTTCGTAGTTCGCGGAGGCGGCGTCCGCAATGACTTGGTAACGGTTTATCCAAAGTGGAAAACGCTTGCAAGCGAAGCTCACGGCAGGCCCGTGTTAGTCAGCACGCAAGAAGTGCTGGGTCCGAATCAAAGCGGACAATTTGTGTTTACGGTCGTTAGAGCGATCATCGGCCCCACATATGAGCAAATCGGAATGATCGCGATCGACGCGAACATTAGCGTAATCGAGAAATTCGTTCAAGATTTGGACCGGGATACGCACGGAACGACGCTGATCGTGGATGAAGAGGGAAGGGTCGTTTTTGATAGCGAGAAAAAATATTTAGGTCAAAATTTTAAGGACAATGAATTGTTAATCCAAGCGCGCGGACAAGCTGGAAGTTATCATGGCAATCTTAACGGCGAGCATATCCTGACGATCTATAAGCAGTCCCCTAGGACGGGGTGGAAAATACTAATTACCATTCCGGAAAGCCAACTGACGAGGGAAGCCGTCAAGACGAGAAACATAACGGAATGGACTGCGATTGCGATTATTGGTTTTGCCTTGGTCATCTCGCTCGTATTGATTCTTGCCTTGACCCAGCCACTGCGCTCTCTTATTCGATTAATGAAGGAAGTGCAGAACGGAAATCTTGATGTCGTATTTCCGGTTCGGCAACGTGATGAAGTGGGACTCGTAGGTAACGCCTTTAACCGGATGATCGTCCGGATCAAGTCGCTCATCGACGATGTGTATACAGTCGGCCAACGAAAGAAAGAAGCCGAGATCGAAGCTCTGCAGAACCAGATCAATCCGCATTTCATCTATAACACGCTGGAAGCGATTCGGATGACGGCCGTGATCAACGATGACTCGGAAGTTAGCGACATGGCTATGCTCTTGGGAAAATTATTGAGATACAGCATAGGGTCGGGTATGGAGACGGCGACTCTCACCCAGGAGTTGAACCATTTGGAGATGTATATCCAATTATTGAACTACCGATACAGCAATAAGTTCACATTTGAATTTCCGAATAAGCCTATGAACCTGAATATGCCGCTTATGAAATTGCTTTTCCAACCTATCGTCGAGAACAGCGTCTACCATGGAATGGACGAGTCGAAGAGAGGAATGGAAATCCGGATGAGTTACTGCCGGGAAGAAGGAAATCACCTCTTCACGATTGAAGACAACGGGATTGGAATGAGCGAGGACGCGCTATTCCGGTTAAGGTCGCGATTGGATGGAAGCGACAATTCCGAGAAGGGGAGAGGCATCGGTTTAAGAAATGTTCACGAACGGCTTAAGCTAAGATACGGAGAAATGTATGGCATTAGCGTAGAGAGCGGCAAAGGGAAGGGAACGAAAGTCATTATACGCTTTCCCGATAATCCGAAAGAGGGGGAATTACTTCATGGTTAACATAATCGTCGTCGATGACGAAGAACGTATTCGTCTAGGCTTGGTCAAACTCATCTCCCAAATCGGCGAGGATTATCAAGTGAGAGGGATTTATGCCAGCGGGATTGAAATGTTGGAAGACATAGACAACGTGCAAGCGGATTTTCTGATTACGGACATTAAAATGCCAATGTTAAACGGATTGGAGCTTGTCGAGAAGGTCAAAACGCTGCGCCCGGATATGAAGTTCGCGATCTTAAGCGGATTCGACGACTTCTCGTATGCGCGTCAAGCGCTTCGTTACGGGGCCATGGAATATTTGTTGAAGCCGGTGGACAAGACGGAATTGGAGCGTTTGTTATGGAAGGTAAAGTCGGAACTGGAACTAGAAGCGAACGAGAATAAGTTAAGCGTCGAGGATCATCTGAAGCTGCTGCTCTTGAACGATCCGGAAGATTTGCCTACGCATATGACGGAAGCAGCATCTCGATATTTAACGGCGTTTCCCTCGTTGCAAGGCCATTTCGCTGTATTCGTGCTAAGGGGCATGCCGGCCGTCACGAAGCAGAATTGGCAATTCGCCTCGGCGGGTTCGCCGCGCGAGTGGTTTTTCGTTGAACGCGATGAGCAGACGACCGTGGCGATCGTATGTATCGGCGACAGAGATCACGCGGATACGACGAAGGAACTTGCCCAAACGCTGATCTATCGTTTGCCGGCAACGTGTTGCGGGCAATTGGGTTGCAGCGATGTATTCAATGGCTCTAATTGGCTGAGGCAGTCTTACCTGCAGGCGGAGAAGGCTATTCAATATGGCTGGTATTCGAGCGCGAAAAAAGGGTATACCGTCTATTCGGATTTGCCTAAGAAGCAGGAGTCGTACGCAAATCCCTACATTATGATTGATAGAGCGTTCCGCGAGGCTCTTACGTTGACCGACTACGCCCGCGCCCGCGAATCTTTGCAACTGTGGGCCGAAGAGATTATAGAACGCAGGCCTCAATGGGACGACTTGTTTGATGCTTGCGTTGCCTTGTTAGCCCATCTGGCGCAACAGCCCCAATCTATCGTTGAACGGCCGGAAAGCTTTGCGAACGCGAGAGCGTTTACTTCGTATTTTCTCGATTTAATGTTTGAACGCTTATCGGAGAAGGAACTGGCACGTCAAGAAAACAGAGTCGTTGAGACGGTTAAAGCTTATATTCGGAATCATTACACGGAAGAGATGGAGCTTAACCGTTTAGCGGAAAAAGTTTTTTTGACGCCAAGCTATTTAAGCAAGTTATTTAAGACGGAAACAGGTGAGACGCTGACCGAATATTTCATTTCCGTGAGGATCGATCGGGCGAAAGAACTTCTGAGAGACCATATAGCGCTCAAAACTTATGAAGTGGGAGAAAAGGTCGGCTATTTCGATCCGGCTTATTTCAACAAAATTTTCAAAAAAACGGTCGGATGCACGCCGAAAGAATATCGAGATCGGATCAGATAGGATAATTAGGTTCGCGTTATCTAAATTCAAGACAAGGAAAACAAACGTAGTCCCTTTTTATTACATAACAAATGATCGTATAATTAGTTTCGTGAAAACGGTATCATTTCATAAAACGACGATTGCATTGGAAAGAAGGGAACTAAAATGTTTAACTTCAGCTACAAGACACAACGGTATATGATCTTATTCGGTTTTCTCACGATACCGCTCGCGCTGCTGTTCACCTTTACGTTTTATCCGGCGGCGGCCTTGCTCTATTTCAGCTTCACGGAGTGGGACGGGCTCGGTTACGACATGAAATGGATCGGCCTTGACAATTACAAGGAAGTGTTCGCTCGCCCGGAATTATTCGGCGTATTTCAGCACAACTTGTATTATTTCATCGGCGGGCTTGTCCAATTGGCCGCCGCCTTGTATTTCGCTATTATTCTGACAGGCAAAGTCCGCGGACGGAATTTCTTTCGGGCTATAATTTTCTTGCCATATATTTTGCATAGCGTTGCGACTGCTATTATGTTCAAAAATATTTATCATGCGGAATACGGCGTCATTAATGTGGTTCTTGGTTCTTTAGGTTTGGAGTCGTGGCAGCAATTGTGGCTGGCCGACACTCGATTCAACAATTTCGCGTTAGCATTCGTTTCAATGTGGAAGTTTCTCGGTTTAAACATGGTTATCTTTATCGGAGCGCTTCAATCGATTCCGGACGATATGTACGAGGCGGCCAAAATCGACGGGGCTTCGAGATGGCAAAGCTTCCGGTTCATCACGATCCCGAGCATTCGACGAGTTATCGAATTAATGATGATCTTGACTCTTACGGGAGCGCTTGAGGTATTCGATATTCCGAAGGTTATGACGAACGGGGTAAACGGAACGAATACGTTCATTCTGCAAGCGATCGATACGGCCTATTCCTATCAGAAGTTCGGTCTCGCATCCGCGATGTCGGTTGTGTTGTTATTAATGGTTGTCGCGCTCATTCTTATTCAACGCAAATTTCTGTTCAAAGGAGAGGAATGACGATGGATCGCTACGAGAATCCTCTATTTACAGTGTTTAAGTACGTTAGCTTGATTTTCGCTACGATTATCGTACTGTTTCCGATCTATTCCGTCTTCGTAGGGTCATTCAAAACCCAGAAGGAATATTACACGAGCGGTTTGGGATTGCCTGATAATTTCTTCAATTTTGATAATTTCGCGCGCGTATTCGAGGTCGGCAGGCTGGATATCGGCTTCCTAAATATCGGAACGATCATTCTAGTCGCGGTCTGCGGTAATATTTTGCTAGGATCCATGGTCGCATACGCTGTCGGCCGGTTTGAGTTCAAGCTGAAAAATTCAATCGTCGGTATGTTTCTCATCGGGCAGCTAATCCCGACGATTACGACGCAAGTCGCGCTATTCAGCGTAGTAAAAGGATTAATGCTGTACAATAAGCTCGCTGTCGCCATGGTTCTGTATATGGGCGCCGACGTTCTGCAGATCATTATTTATTTGCAATTCGTCAAAAGCATTCCGAGGGATCTGGACGAAAGCGCGATGATAGAAGGAGCTTCCTTATTCAAGATTTACCGTTCGATTATATTCCCGATGCTCGGGCCGGCAACGGCTACTCTCGTTATTCTGAAGACGATATCGATTTATAACGATTACACCGTACCGTTTCTGTTCATGCAATCGCAAAGGCTGCAAGTCGTATCGACGGCCATATCCGCATTCGTCGGGCCCAACGCTGCTCAATTGAATCTGATTTCCGCCGCGATTATGGTTATTTTTATCCCGACTGTCGTGATTTTCCTTTTGCTTCAGCGATTTATTTTCTCGGGCGTGACTAATGGTGCAGTAAAATAAACCAAACAAATTCCGCTAACAAATGAAATATGTTATTATAACAAATAACCTAATTCGTCCATTTAGAGCGGAGTGAAGGCAGTCATGTCGATGAGAAAAGTTACGATGCAACAAATCGCCGATTATGTAGGCGTTTCGAAATTCGCCGTATCTAAGGCTCTATCCGGCAAGTCGGGCGTTAGCACGGAAACTAGAGAAAAAATCATCCAGTCGGCTACGCAGTTAGGGTATTTCGCCCAGAAGAAAACAAGGCCGTCGGTTAAACGAAATACGGAAAAAAAGCTCGATCAAAGGGACACGATCGTCGTTCTCATTCCCAATGTACGGTACCAGAACAGACAGTCTTATTACTGGGGCAGAATTCTTGACGGGATTACGACCGTTCTAGACTCTAACCGGCTCGGAATGGTTATCGTTACGGAGCACGTTCAAGAGAACTTGGCCAAGTTAATCAATCCGGAGGGGCTCGTTGGATTGATCGGAGTAGGCCTCATCTCGAATCAATTGCTGCTCGATATCCGTAATTGGGGCGTTCCTTTCGTACTGATCGATCATGAAGATCCGCTTATTCCATCGGATGTTTTGTTCATGAATAACTACGAATGCTCCAGAAGAATCGCGAATTATTTGGCGGGAATGGGTCACACTCATTTTCAATTCGTCGGCAATATTCGTTATTCGCACAGCTTCTACGACCGCTGGCTAGGGTTCCGTTCTATTTTGGAGGAGTCGAACATTCCTTTGAATCAGAATGCGGAGCTGCTGGCGCTCGAAGGGGATAATCGTTCGGAAATAACGGACAATCTCCATCTGATTCTCAAGAAAATGCAAGATAACGGCGAGCTTCCGACTTCCTTCGTGTGCGCGAACGACTCGTTAGCGATTTGCGTCATGACCGTTCTGACCAGGCTTGGCGTAGACGTGCCTTCCATGTGCTCGGTTACCGGCTTCGACGATATCGAGGATGCCGTATTAGCGCAGCCATCGCTGAGCACCGTACATGTAAACAAAGAAGCGCTTGGGTATAGGGCAGTCGAGATGCTGCTTAGGCGCGTGGGACATCCCGATAGTCCGAAGGAAAAAATATTGCTCACGGGCGATTTTATTTTGCGGGATTCCACTGGAAAGGCTCCCGCCGACGGGTCTGTCTAGCGTTACTTTTCTAAATGGCTGTTTCCGACAATAAGAGCTAAAACTCTAAATCGGAAACAGCTTTTTTTTATGCAAAAAAACGGTATTGGAGTGATTGACAATCCAGCCGGCGGTGATAGAATCGTAATTATATTGTTATTAATAATTATGTTTGTTATTAATAACAAAATCATAATAAGGATCTATTTCAATCAGCTTAGGAGTGAGCGGGTAAATGAAAACCTGGGAAGCAACGGTATGCGGCATGACTTGGGGATGGACCGGGGTGCGCGGAACCTGGAATACCCCTGATGCGGAGCATTCGATAGAAAAGATGTCAGCCATCGGGGTCAATTGGGTCGGAATCGCTCTGGCGGCCGTTCAGGACAACGCGCAATCGACGGATATTCTTTTTCAAGGGCCGGGCTCGCCAACGGTTACGGATGAGGAAGTCAGATGGGCCATACGGAAGTCGAAGGCATTGGGGTTAAAAGTATGTTTAAAGCCGGTCGTGAATTGTAACAATGGGACATGGCGCGCGCATATCGGCTTTTTCGACGACGAAATTCCCGGAGAACCGAGTTGGCGGCAATGGTTCGCCTCATATGGACGATTTATTATGCATTATGCCGCGATTGCCGAAGAAGAAGGCTGCGAGATGTTATGCATCGGCTGCGAGATGGTTCAAGCGGATAAAAGGGAAGCCGAGTGGCGCGCCCTTATCGGCGAGGTCAGGAACGTATATCAAGGTTTGATCACGTACAATTGCGATAAATATCAAGAGGAGAGAGTGAAATGGTGGGATGCGGTCGATATCATTTCCTCCAGCGGATATTACCCGGTTAAGGAATGGGAAACGCAATTGGACAGAATCGAAGCGGTGGTGAAAGCTTGGGATAAGCCGTTTTTCTTCATGGAAGCCGGCTGTCCGAGCCGAGTCGGCTCCGGCATGAAGCCGAATGATTGGAATTGGGTCGGGGCTCCGTCCGAAGAGGAACAGAGCGAATACTACAAAACGATGTTCGAAAGCTGCGGCCGAAGGGATTGGGTTCAAGGTTATATGTTGTGGGATTGGCCGGCTAAATTATACGAACCGCAAGAAGCGTCTAACAATGACGATTACTGCATGTATGGTAAAAAAGCCGAAGATGTCGTTCGAAGGTATTATACATCGCTGTCGGAACAGACTTCGGGGGTGCGGTAAATGCAACTCGGGCAGTTGGAGCAATGGAAAGACGAGATCGGTCAGGAACTAGAGGAGAATATACTAAACTTCTGGATTCGGCATACGCAGGATAAGCTGCACGGAGGCTTCATCGGCGAGATTTCCAGCGATATGACTATGAAACCGGAAGCGGACAAAGGTCTAGTCTTGAACGCCAGAATATTGTGGACGTTCGCATGCGCGTATCGGCATGCCCCCGATGAACGATATTTGGAAATGGCGCGAAGAGCTTACGATGAGCTTTGGAATCAGTTTCGCGACCAGGAGCACGGCGGGCTGCATTGGATGGTGGATGTAGACGGAACGCCGACCCAACCGAAAAAGCAAGTATACGGCCAAGCTTTTACGATCTATGCTTTAGCGGAATTTTACCGCGCGCTTCCTGACCCAGAAGTATTGCGCTGGGCGGTTGAGCTTTACGAGCTATTAGAGAAGCATGCGTACGATAACGTGCATCTCGGCTATTTCGAAGCCATGGCTTCCGATTGGTCGCCAACCCGGGAAATGAGCCTAAGCGGCAAAGACATGAATGAGCCTAAGTCGATGAACACCCATCTCCATGTGCTGGAAGCGTACACGAATCTTTATCGGATTTGGAAGCCGGAAGGGCTTCGCGGTAAGCTCGCCGGGCTTATCGATATTCATCTGGACAAGATCGTAGACGGCGGCAATCATCACTTCAAGTTGTTTTTTAGCGAGGATTGGGTGTCGCAGACGTCGCACATCTCTTATGGGCACGACATTGAGGGAAGCTGGCTGTTGCTGGAAGCGGCGGAAGTGCTCGGGGACGATATCCGCACGGAGAGAGTCAAGGCAGAAGCGATCGAAATGGCGAGAGTAACTTTGGCGGAAGGCACGGACTTCGACGGGGCCATTCTGAACGAATCGGACGGGCAAGGACATCTGGACGATACGAAAGATTGGTGGCCGCAAGCGGAAGCGGTCGTCGGTTATCTGAACGCTTATCAGCTAACGGGAGAACAAACGTTTTTGGAAGCCGCGAAAAATAGCTGGGCGTTCATTCAAAGCTACATTCGGGACGACGAGAATGGGGAATGGCATTGGGGGGTTACCCGCGATGGCCAGCCGATCGCCGGCGAACCGAAGGTTAGCGCGTGGAAATGTCCGTATCACAACAGCCGCGCTTGTTTCGAGGCCATGGAACGTATTAAGCACATCCTAACAACGGAGGGAAATCGATGAGTGAATTTATGAATCTTTTGAAACAATTGGCGGACAATCATGAGGCAGTCGTAAATAGGAAAAACGCTCTCGCGCACAATGGGAACGGAGTGTTCTCCCGGTACGAGCATCCTGTCATTACCAATGAGCATACGCCGTTATATTGGCGCTACGATCTGAATCCGGAAACGAATCCGCATTTAATGGAACGAATCGGCGTGAACGCGGCATTTAACCCCGGTGCAATTCGATTAAACGGCAAATACTTGCTGATGGTTCGGATAGAAGGCGTTGACCGCAAATCGTTCTTCGCGGTAGCCGAGAGCGACAGCCCGGCCGAAGGCTTCCGATTCTGGAATTACCCGGTACTTCTCCCCGAGACGGAGGACCCGGATATCAACGTGTACGACATGCGTTTGGTGCAGCATGAAGACGGATGGATTTACGGTTTGTTCTGCAGCGAACGTAAGGACCCGGACGCCCGGCCGGGGGATACGTCCAGCGCGGTCGCTCAAGGGGGGATCGTGCGCACGAAGGATCTCAAGACGTGGGAGCGATTGCCCGATCTGAAGACGCCATCTCCGCAGCAGAGAAACGTAGTGCTGCACCCTGAATTTGTCGACGGTAAATACGCATTCTACACGCGGCCACAAGACGGATTCATCGATACCGGTGCGGGTGGCGGTATCGGCTGGGGATTGTCGGCCAGCATGAATCCGGCCGTTCTGGAGCAAGAAACGCTGGTGGATGAGAAGAAATACCATACGATTAAGGAAGTCAAGAACGGTCAAGGGGCGGCTCCGATCAAGACCGACTACGGTTGGCTGCATATCGCTCACGGCGTTCGGAATACGGCGGCGGGTTTGCGTTATGTCATCTATGCGTTCATGACGGACCTCCGTCACCCCGACAAGGTCATTCATTCCCCTGGGGGACATTTGATTGCGCCGGAAGGCATCGAGCGGGTAGGCGACGTATCCAACGTCGTATTCTGCAACGGCGTCATTCAGGACGGCAATCACGTTCATATTTACTATGCTTCCTCGGATACCCGAATTCACGCCGCTTCGACTACCGTTGAGAAGCTTGTCGATTACTGCATGAATACACCGGAGGATCCATTGCGTTCCAGAGCATGCGTCGAGCAGCGCCATGAGCTTATTCGGCGGAATTTGGAGCTTATGGAATCTCCCGAATATTGTTTTTTGAAAAAAAACAACTCATGATAAACGCTAACAAACGTTAATACCGGCACCTAAATAAATGAAAATGTTAGCATAATTCGAGACAACAAAAACAAAATGAGAGCATTTTCAACACCGGAATTAACTTTATAATTAGGTAATGTAAGCGATGCCACGATTCGTGTTCCCGGCTCGCAAAACTTATCTATCTGGGGGTATTTATCGAGATGAAGAAAAATTTATTAGTCGCATTGGTCTTGGTGATGTCGATGACGTTGTTCGCGGCATGCGGAAAAAGCAACAACAATAACTCCGCTTCCTCGTCCGCGCCGGCTAGCGAGAAAGCGTCCGAGCCTGCATCCAGCGACAGCGGATCCGCAGCCGAATCCGATCTGGGCGGCAAGATTACGTTCGTTACCACGCGTACGGATATGAAGAACGACGGCACACTAGACAAATATGCGGCTAAATTCAAAGAGAAGTATCCTAAGGCAGAGTTCGAATGGGTTGCGATCACGGATTATGCGCAAGAAATCAAAGTTCGCTTGACGACAGGCGAAGCAGGGGACGTAAGCTTCCTGGATTCCAGCCTTCCGCTTAACGAATTGCCGAATTATTATGAGCCATTGCCGGACAGCTTGTTCGAAGATGCTTATTTCCCGGACATCAAAGCATGGGATGGCAAACGTTACGGTATCGCGACAGGCGTTAATACCCAAGGTATCGTATATAACAAATCGGCATTCAAAGCTGCTGGCATCGACAAAGTACCGGCGACGTTAGACGAGCTTTACGCTGCTGCCGAGAAATTGAAAGCGGCTAATATCGTTCCGTTGTACATGAACGTCGGCGCTATGTGGCCGATTACGAACTGGGGCGAGAACGGCGTATGGTACGTTGCCGGACAAGGCAATTTCTTCGACCAATTCGTAACCGATGATGCACCATACAAAATGGACAACGCATGGGGAACATTGTTATCGATCGGACGCGAGTTCGTAAAAAGAGGGTATACGGAAAAAGATCTAGCGACGAATAACTGGGAAATGTCCAAAGGTGAAGTCGCTACGGGCAAAGCGGGAATGTACTTCCTGGGCAACTGGGTTATTCCACAACTTATCGGTGCAGGCGCGAATTCGGAAGATATCGGATTTTTCCCGCTTCCTTACGACAACAAAGGCGGTAGCTACAACGTACCGCGCGGTCCTGACTACTTCATCGGCGTAAGCAAAGACAGCAAAAACAAAGAGTTGGCTATTAAATGGGCAGAGTTCTTCGTTAAAGAATCCGGGTATACGGACGCTGGCGGCTACTTACCGGTATACAAATCCCAATCGTCGAACAACCCGCAATTGGCAGAGTTCGATACCTTTAAGCCTAACTACATCGAAAGCTTGGCTTCAGACCCTAAATTCAACGAAATCGCGAATAAAGCGGAAATCGACCTGTACGGCGGGAAGTACATCCAAAAAATCTTGACTTCCAAAGACATGCAAGCGGAGTTTGACGCGCTTAACGCGAAATGGAAAAAAGCAAAAGCAAGCCTAGGTTACTAGGATAAAATGAATGGTTATGTTAAAGACCTCCCGGCAATCCGTCGGGAGGTCTTTGAATTCCGCCGAATATCTCGGATCGCACATAAATTTTTCCATTTCACTCCATACTGAGTGGAGAGTCGTATTAACGATGCCCACGATGGAGGATTAAACGATGAAAATGAAGCAGACAACGTTCCGATTTAAAATGGCAGCCGTTCTTTGCGCGGGTATGCTGATAGGGGCATTTCCCGCTCAAGCGGGTGGGTTCGACCCTCTAGAAGTGAATAGGCCCGCTAAGTCCGTATCCCGTCAAATTGCCGTCGTGATCGATGATTTCGGCAACGGGATGAAAGGAACGGAGCAAATGCTTGATTTGCCCATCAAGCTGACGGTCGCTGTCATGCCGTTCCTTCCAACGACGAAGCGAGACGCGGAAGCAGCGCACGTCAAAGGCCATGACGTCATCGTGCATCTTCCTATGGAGCCCGTCAGAGGCTTGAAAAGTTGGCTGGGTCCCGGTTCGATTACAACCGATCTCACCGACGAGGAAATCCGCAAGCGCGTCGAGGCGGCGATTGCGGACGTTCCGCATGCGATCGGGATGAACAACCATATGGGCTCCAAGGCTACGGCGGATAAGCGGGTCATGCGGGTAGTGCTGCAAGTATGCAAGGAGAAGGGGCTATTTTTCCTCGATAGCCGTACTTCCTATAAAACCGTCGTGCCGAAGATAGCCGAAGAGATAGGTATCGCTACGCTCCATAACGATGTGTTCCTTGATGACGTCTATACCCAGAATCATGTCCTGCATCAGATTTCCGTGGTGAAGAAGTTTCTGGCGCAGAACGAACGCTGTATCGTCATTGGCCATGTCGGCGCTCCGGGTTTGTTCACTTCAAGCGTCTTGAAAAATTCGATTCCGGATTTGCAGAGCAAAGCGGTATTCGTACGTTTAACGCAGCTGCTCCCCATGCCAGAGCCTTTCGATCAAGGACAGAAGGTAAAGTAGCTTTCAATTCCGCTTGCTATGGCCGCGGCTAACCGATTCTGCCCGGGGATGGAGGTGAGCATCGCTCGATCGCCGGGATCATTGAGGAAGGCCGTCTCCACGATTACGCTGGGCACTTGTACCCGGTTAAGCAAATAATATTTGTTAGCCACTTGCGGAAGGCGGAACCTGTTTTGCTGCTGATTTAAGTTGATCTGGATGAAGCTGGCCAGCATAGCGCTGCGGCCTTCGTCCTGATGAATAACGAGCGGTCCTCTTTTCTTCCCTTTGGACCAATTCACATGAATGCTTACGAAAATAGAGGATCCGATCTCATCGGACAAGCCCCGGCGTTGGGATAGATCGCGCCGATGCCTGGAACGGGTAAGGTGCCATCGGTTATCGTCGCTAAGCGCGTAATCGCCGGTACGGTTAAGAATGACTTTAATGCCTTTGCTGCGAAGCAACAAATACAGCTTACGGGATATAGCCAGGTTAATATCCTTCTCGAGCACATCTTTCCAATGCGTGCCGCTGTCGATACCTCCGTGGCCGGCATCGATGATCACATCGGCGGTCGGCAAGGCACGCTTCACGTTCGGAGGTTCATACTCTCCTCTCCAGCCGGTAAGCATTAGGATTGCGATCACGATAAGCATCATGCGAAACAAATTGGCTTCGCCTCCGTCCTTTTGTCCTCGATGAATTACATTCGATACCCGTTATCGTGGCACAAATTCGACTGACTCATACAAGCGTTGGATCGATTTTTGCCTGTTAGTCGGACCGGAGATTGAGCAGCGAAGTTTTGGGGCATTCTAAGGTCAAGGAGGCGATGAAAGATGGATAGCTCTGAGTATTTGAAGTACATGACGGAGAAGGTCGTTAAATATATAGACAGTCCGACCGAAGCGGATGCGGAAGAAACGAAGCCGAACAGGAAAATAAGCCGTGAACCGTGGCTAACGAGATGGTTCGGAATGGCTCCGATGGGAATTATGATGTGGTGGGGGAGCAGAACGAACAGAAATCAAGAAACGCACCCTGAGGTGCGCTCCGTGAACGACTCTTTATCGATAAAATAGTCCATTGCCTCTTAGCGAATCTAAGGGGATGAAGCGGGTTCCTTCCATATCCATTGCCAAATCCAAACGGCCGTTCGACCAACGCTGATAACCGATCACCGAAACAGCGTAAAGCATCGTATCTCCGAACGGTTCCGTTACATAACGCAGATGCTGGTTGTTGTTCAAGCGCTTCTGCAATTTCGAGACGTCTTTCACGGAGAAGGGCGTCTCTTTGGTGAGCCAAGGAAGTTTCTCATAAGGATCGAACGGTTCATTGAGCCGGATCGTTACGGTACGTAAACCCGCTTTCGAAACTGCTCTACTGTCAGGATTGGGGAACATCTTCTTCCACTGGGTACTATTAACGGGCAATTGTTCTGCGGATTTCGCGTCCAACCATACGGTTTCTTGGCCGATCGTAACTTCCCAAGCGGCTGCGAACGGGTGGACATAGTGTTTGACCGTCTTGAACGGTTGGTTCTCATCCGTAAGCAAGCCGCCGTCGACAAGGGATTGCTTCAATCGTTGCTGGGAGAATAGCGTATAGGAACCGATGCCGTATTCACCGAGCTGGAAAGAACCATCCGTTACGGCATGGACGACCATATAGCCGATATCTTTGCCTTCTTTCGTAAACAACACAAGCCAACTGTGCGTACCCGGACCGAGTGCCTCGATCTGCGGGTCGGCTGTTTGCCATGCTTTGAAGGCTTTCTGTTCGGCAAGACGGGCAACCCATTCTTGAATTTGCTGTTCCAGCTTCGAAGGAAGCCTGGCTTGCACGGCGGCGGATGCGGCGAATGCCTCCCGCATAGGGATTACCCCTATGAACAATGAAATCAGTAACGCGACAAACAGAAGGGTTAGCGCTCGCCTTCTGGGCGGATTTGGCCGAACGATCAAAGCTCATCACCTGCATTTTGTTGGAGTTAGGTAAGGATTGACGTATTTGCGCTCTTATTGTAATGGACTTGCCCTGCCGAGACTGTTACAACTTGTCAGCGAAACTCGCGCTTCGAAGTTCTAATTTTGCCGATTAAGGACGTATTAACGTTGTAAGCCCCTAGTGAATGCCGGGAAGGTGAAAAATTCCGCAATTCATGACGGTTACGGATACCCTTGGCCGGTATTGCCAGTCGATTTCCGCTTCTCTTTGTTGGAACCGGGCGGATACTGCATCCTTCTGCTCCTTCTGGTCGGGATGCTCCATGTTGTCCAGCATCGGGACGTAATACTGCCGAATTCGCTCAAGCTCGTCTTGTCGTCTTTGCTCCGCTTCCACCGCCCAGTTGAAATCGGTGTTTTTGAGCTTGCGTTCCATCGTCAGCTCAAGCTGGCTCATCCCTTTGCGTAACGACAAGCCGTTCCTCATAAGATGGACATTAGAAGGAAGACGGGGAGTCAGCCGCCTATCCTTCAACGTTTCCATGAACTTCTCGTTGATCACGCCCGTCGCTAAAGAAATTCCCCAACCATAGAGCTCTTCCCGTTTCATATCGCATTCGAATCCGACTTTGAAGTTAACGCCGAGCCATGCCGTATAAGGATGCGAGCTAAGCGGGTCGATCTTGCTGCGAGGCGGCTCCTCGAATAAGGTCACGCACCGTCCGCCAAACAAGGCCGAATCGAATAGCTGGTACAACCGTCTGGATCCGAAATACACGTCCTCTTGAATGACCCTGCCCGATTCGGTCATGACGTATGAGACGGGAGAAGCGTTAGTCCGATCCGCCATAGAGGGACTCTCGAACGACCAACGGTAGGTCATCGTTTCCGGAGCGGTTCCGGTCCGATCGACGAAGCTCCAATAATAGGGTCGGTTCGATAAGGCCCGATCGGCGTCGGGGGACAGCTTGACCGTGACTTGGCTAGGACTCTTCTCGATAAAATGACATCCGGTGGAATCCAAATACGATACGACGAATTTCTGGACTTGTTTGGGATTCATGGTTGATTCTCCCGATGCAGTTGATTTTTCGTTGCGAGCAAAGTGTCTCCGAGCCCGTCGATCTTCCTTCGCAATTCCTCGCCATCCGTCGATTCCAGCACCAATTGGGCTAATCTGTGCTCTAAGGAATCCTCTTTTTCGAACTGTTGAATGATCTCGTCCAGCTCTCCGATAACCAATTCAAACATATTGATTTTCTCATGGAGCAGGTGTACGATATGTTCTTCGATCGTTCCAAGGGTACACAGATTATAGATTTGTACGTCTTCCGTCTGGCCTAGGCGATGAACCCGGCCGATTCTCTGTTCCACCCGCATTGGGTTCCATGGAAGGTCGAAATTGATGACGTGATGGCAGAACTGCAGGTTGATTCCTTCGCCTCCGGCTTCGGTAGCGATCATGACCTGAGCGCGCCTGCGGAAGAGATCCATCATCCAGTCTTTCTTGCCCCGGTTCATTCCGCCGCGGTAAGGGACTGCAGATAGGCCGTGTTCTTTGAAAAACTTAAGCAAATAATCTTGGGTCGCGCGGTATTCCGTGAAAATGATGACCTTATCGTTCATGCTCTGGACAAGCTCCATCGTCTTCTCCGCTTTCGTATTCGCTTTAATGCTGCGGATGAGCTCGACGATCTCCCAGATCCGGGCGCGAAGAGGGGAGTCTTCTTCCGTCTTCTTGAACAAATTAATCAGGGTGAGGAATACGGCATCTCGGCTTGAGCACACTTCGCGTTGCAGCGTTACTAAGGAAAGCATGCTAGTCAAATCGCCGTTCTCCGTCGTTGCATGCTTGCGGACATAGTCGGTAACGCCTTCGTAGAGAGCCATTTCCTCGGGAGAGAGACGAAGCGGAACGTTCGTCACGATACGTTTCGTGAATTCCACTCCGCCGTCGCTGCGACGATTGCGGATCATGACTTGTCCAAGCGCTTCATGCAGCTTGGCTTCGTTCTTCGGTACTCTGCGGTCGGCGACGAAATTCGCCGCGAAGTCGCCTTCTCCGCCGAGCTGGCCGGGTTTGAGCAACGTAATCAAGTTATAAAGCTCGGACAGATCGTTCTGGACCGGCGTTGCGGTCAGCAGCAGGCAATACTTTTTGCGCAGCTCGTTAATGAACTGGTAGTTGCCCGTTCGTTTGTTCTTCAGCTTATGGGCTTCGTCCACGATGATGAGATCGAACTCGTTATCGAGGAGCAATTGCCGATGCGGGTCCCGCTTGGCCGTATCCATGGAGGCGACGACGATATCGTTGTCCCACGTATACGCTTTGCGCTGTGCGACGGCGGGGATGTCGAACTTGCCGTTAAGTTCTCGAACCCATTGCAGCACAAGGGAAGCCGGGACGAGGATGAGCACCTTCTTCACCAAGCCGCGGATTAAATATTCTTTCAGAATGAGGCCTGCTTCGATCGTTTTGCCCAATCCGACTTCGTCGGCCAGAATCGCGCGGCCTCTCATCTCGTGAAGCACCTTGCGTGCGGTATCGATCTGGTGAGGCAACGGCTCGAAATGAGGGAGAAGCGTAAGGCATTGAAGGGCATGGAAGTCGGTCACAAGGGACGCTTCTTCCGCTTCCAGCGCAAGTTGGTACAGCGACCAATCGTCCCAAGGGCCATTGCGTTCGGCTCGGCGCTCCAATTCTTCGAAAGCGGTCCGGTCGACATGCATGTCTACGAGAGGATGAAGCTTGCGCGGCGCCGGATCGGGAGAGTAGTTAGCGGGAGACTTGAACGGTTGGGCAACGAAGGGTGCAGACCCTTCCTCCATATCGGGTAGCGCGGGCGGCTCAGGCGACAATGGAGCGGCAGGTGAAGTCGCGCCGGACGGAGGCCCGGCAGGAGAAGAGAAAGGGATTTGCAACGGAAGTCCTCCTGAGCGATCGCTTGACGCGGAGTACGCCAAGTTTCGCAAACTCATAATAAGTTACGTAAGCCAGGTTCATGCGTAGTTATCTTGTTCTTTTGCTAGTATGAGCAAACGGGGCAAATTCAAAACCATATCGTCGAAAAGTGGAAATGCTCCCCATATTTCGAGCGCTTTCTCGCTATTTCGCGACAATTCGATGATTATGCTTAATGCCCTATAGAAGCACCAGATGTGGTGTAGTATAATAGGATTCGCACACAATATGTTGTACGATTTTACATACATGAAACGTGCTGCGAGCCGTATGAAATGCGCTTTTATTCTAATATTCGGGAGGATGAACCGGATTGAAAACGATGCAGGCAAGACGGTTGGAAGGACTTAGCGAGAAAATATTTTTGGATCGTTATGCATGGAAAAATGCCGATACCAATGAGACGAAAGTAGGAGACGTTGTCCTCGTACTGACGAAGGATGATCCCAAGTTTCCTGCCAAAGACGTTGGGGAAGTCGTCAAAAGGGATGGACAGAATGTAACCGTTAAGCTGCGGAACGGAGATTTAGTTGAATCTACCGTAGAGAAGCTGACGTTGACTATTGAGAAGACACCGGAGGAAATGTGGACGCGGCTTGCCAATGCGATGGCATCCGTGGAAGATTCCGCCGAGAAACAGAAAGATTGGTCGGAGAAATTCCGCTGGCTATTGGACGATTGGAAGCTCGTTCCGGGCGGACGGATCGCGGCGGGGGCAGGCGCAAGCGATGAGCTGACGCTATTCAACTGTTACGTTATCCCGTCCCCTCATGATAGCCGGGGCGGCATTATGCAGACGCTGTCCGAGATGACCGAAATTATGGCGCGTGGCGGCGGCGTAGGCATCAACTTGTCCTCGCTTCGTCCTCGCCGTTCGATCGTCAAGGGCGTGAATGGTTCCTCCAGCGGCGCGGTATCGTGGGGCGGATTGTTCAGCTATACGACTGGACTGATCGAACAAGGCGGAAGCCGTCGCGGAGCGCTGATGCTCATGATTAACGATTGGCATCCCGACGTCGAGGATTTCATTACCGTTAAGCAGACTATGGGCCAAGTCACGAACGCGAACTTGTCCGTCTGCGTCAGCAACGCCTTCATGAAGGCGGTTAAGGAAGACGGGAACTGGGATTTGGTATTCCCGGATTCCAAAGATCCCGAATACGATGCGCTGTGGGACGGCGATCTCGATAAGTGGAAGAAGCTCGGCAAGAACGTTATCCACTATCGGACCGTTCGCGCTCGCGACGTATGGAATAGCATCATTGAAGGGGCATGGAAGTCCGCTGAACCGGGCGTCGTATTCATGGAATACTACAACCAGATGTCGAATAGCTGGTACTTCAACCCGATAATTTGTACGAATCCGTGCGGAGAGCAAGGGTTGCCTGCTTGGGGAGTATGTAACTTGTCGGCGATCAACCTGTCCAAGTTCTACGATGCGGAGAAGCACGACGTCGCATGGGATGAGTTATCCCGCGTCGTTCGTTACTCCACTCGGTTCTTGGACAACGTCATCGATACGACGCCATACCACTTCCCGGAAAACGAGAAAAACCAGAAGAACGAGCGCCGCGTAGGTCTTGGAACGATGGGACTTGCCGAGCTAATGATTCATCTGGAAATTCGTTACGGTAGCCCGGAAAGCATGGAATTTTTAGATAAATTGTACGGATTCATGGCTCGCGAGGCTTATCTGGCTTCCACCGAGATCGCTGCGGAGAAAGGGTCTTTCCCTGCGTTCGATCTGGAGCCGTTCATGCAAAGCGGATTCATGAAAAATATGGTCGACGTGTATCCGGAAGTCGGCGAAGCCATCTCCAAACGGGGAATGCGTAATGTTACCGTTATTACCCAAGCGCCCACGGGCTCTACGGGTACGATGGTGGGTACTTCCACAGGAATTGAGCCGTATTTCGCATTCGAATTTTTCCGTCAGAGCCGCTTAGGCTTCGATAAGCAATTCGTTCCGATTGCTCAAGAATGGCAGGACGCCCATCCGGGCGAGGCGCTTCCGGAGTGGTTCGTTACCGCGATGGATCTGTCCGCTAAGGATCACATACGGGCGCAAGCTGCCATTCAACGCTGGGTCGACAGCTCGATCTCCAAGACGGCGAACTGCCCGTCCGACTTCACGATCGAAGAGACCGCCGAGCTGTACGAGATGGCGTTCGAGCTCGGTTGCAAAGGCGTAACGATCTACCGCGACGGCAGCCGCGACGTTCAAGTTCTAAGCACGGCTAAGGACGAGAAGAAGGAAGAGGCTTCGACAGTTGCGGCAGAGGATACATCCTCTAGCGCAGTAGCGGTTGCGGAATCGACTCCGGCGGAAACGCTGAGCGCGGCGCTGAACGTTAGCGTGACTCCCGAGCAGAAGCAAGTGTTCGACAAGCAATATAAGAGCCGCCCGAAAGTGTTGCGCGGGGCGACTTACAAATACAATACTCCGTTCGGTATGGCTTACATTACCGTTAACGATATCGATGGAACGCCGGGAGAAATTTTCCTGAACGTAGGTAAAGCCGGGTCCGACGTCTTTGCCATGGCGGAAGCGCTCGGCCGCGTATGCTCGCTGTTCCTTCGTTATGGCGATCACGGCAACAAAGTGGAGCTTCTCGTGAAGCATCTTAAAGGCATCGGAGGCTCCGGCGCGGTCGGCTTCGGTCCTAATCGCGTCGAGTCCATCGCGGACGCCGTCGCTCAAGCGCTCGAAACTCATGCCGGCATCGTCGATCATGAGCACGCAGCAGCCCATGAGTCACCCATTCCGGTAACGGGCTATAACGTCCTCTCGGAGAAATCGAGAGTCGCTTATACGTCGAAGGACTTGTGCCCTTCCTGCGGATCGGCTTCGCTGCTGAACGTTGAAGGATGTAAGACTTGCGGGAATTGCGGATATAGTAAGTGTAATTAATGAAAGGAGAGAGGGATGATTTCCCTCTCTTCTTTTTTAAACGGAAACACCGGGTCTTTTTTCTATGCAGGGAACTGTATTTAGAAAAAGATTAGGATACCCTTTTGTTTGAACTGAGACGACCACGATCGAAATGGGTCGTCTTTTTGATTTCTAATTTATCCTCACTTCAGTTGTGAATTATGTTCTCTGTTTACCAAATATTTGATAGAATGGATGGTAGATTGTCGTATTATGTCGTACTTCTTATGAGCCAGTGCAGACGGCAGAGTTCAGCGTAGGGTGGACTATGACAATAAATGGAGAATCAATGGCAAGAGCTTGTGGCGCATAGTTGTGTAAAGGTGTCTTCGCAAATTAGCAGCAAGAATGGATTTTATCGGAGGAGAACAATGAGAGGTAGGGAAAAGAATGCGTAAAAAGGTAAAAAAAATGATAGCCTGTGTGCTGGTTTTTCTGTTGATGATGGCACTACTGCCTGATCTGTCTGGGGGAAAAGCCTTTGCTGCAACTCCAATCAGCGGCATCACCACTTTCGATAACCTGAGCATACTCCAGCTGACTAGCGTGGGTAGTTGTAGTTCGGCCGGCTCCGGCCTGACCGCCTACAACGTCGACGGCTGGGACATCACGTTGCTTTCCACCAACAGCGTACCCGATTGCGTTATTTGGTCCGATTACGGCATGATTCCGAATTCCATCAGCATCGACGGCCGGAGTAATACGGTCTCTAGCAACTTGGTGGCAATGACTGCCAAGTCCAACGATGGCAGGCTGTTTACCCTCAATTCGGTGGATGTCGGCATTGATCTGTCCAACGGGAGATTTTACGGCACGATGCAGTTGATTGGCTACAAGAACGGCTTGCCGGTGGCAGGCGCCGTCCTAAGTAAAATAGTTGGCGATTACACCATGGAAACGTTCAACGTGTCGTTCAACAGCGCGTTCCAGGGCATCGACATGTTCAAGGCGCAGACTGACGGTACGTTCTCGGTGAACGGTGCCATCAGCATAGACAACATCAACGCCACAATAGCCCCAAACATCAGCTTCAACAGAAACGGCGGAACAGGATCAGCGCCAAATTCCATGATGGTAACGTCCGGTCAGTCTTCCGCAGCGCTGCCAGATAGCACGGGAATCACAGCTCCGACAGGAAAAGTATTTGGAGGCTGGA
>NZ_JAKRWM010000030.1 GCF_022352055.1 Cohnella mopanensis
TACGGCACCCACTGCCTACAACAAAATGATTGATTTGAACTCAACTTCAGCCAGATATGTGAAAATTACATTTAATCCTGTTTCCAATGACGGTAACTGGGGAAGTTCTGACATGTATGGCCTTAGTGCAGTCCGAATTTATGATACCTCAGGCAATAAGTTGGTTTTATCTTCCAAGGCTGGTTCAACGTCAATCAGAAACTTATACCCGAATAACCAGAGTTGGAATTCGGCAGCTTTTTCATTAGGTAATTATGTGTATTTTGTCGTTCATGGTACAGCTGGTTGCTGTACTCCGTATGCAGCAAATGCGGCACAGCTTTTGAGATATACAGTAACGAATGGGCAAATTGATTTTAGCTCGCTTAAGGCAATTGATGCGTTACCTTATCTCTATTATCCGGACATTCCAAGCGGATTTTCTCCTAATTCAGGTGATGCAAAAATCGGCAATACCTATCGCATTAAATTTTTTGAAAACTTAAGCTTGTGGGACGACGACGATGGATATATTTATATGCTCGGTAATGATGAAACGTTTACCTACGGAGCTTGGAACGAGTATTCCAAATTAGTTCTCTCTAGAGTCCCCAGAAACAGTTTCGAAGATTTTAATGCAAGAGAATATTGGAATGGTATGGGTTGGACATCTCTATATGAAACTGCTGCTGCCTTAAAAGACGTATCCGGTAACGATATCGGACCTGTCGGCAATGATCCATCTTTGTTTAAAGCACAGGGTGGCCAGTTAGATGGCAAATATGTGCTTGTTTATATGGAGGGCGTGGACGGAAACTCCTATTTCAGGGTGGCCGATCATCCAGGGGGGCCATGGAGCGATAAAAATCTCTTGGTTGCACGTAATGGCACGGAACATATTTATAACACTGGTGCAGTACCCTTTATATCCCAGAATGGAGAGTTTTACTTCTATTTAATTAAAGATGAACATACGTTGAAATTCTTCAAATATTCCGAAGGAAGAAGTGGAAATAATTCGAATTTGGCATTAAATAAACCCGCAACGGCTGACAGTGTGTGCGATCCCTCAGAATCGGCAGCCAACGCCGTGGACGGCAGTGTAATCAATAACAGCAAATGGTGCTCCAAATCAAACAACCGCTGGCTACAAGTCGATCTCGGTTCCGTTCAAGTCATAAACAAATTCGTCACCAAGCATGCGTCGGCAGGAGGAGAGTCCGCAACCTGGAACACGAAGGCTTATAACATTCAGGTCAGCAACGATGGTGCAAACTGGAGTACAGTGGTTAATGTAAGCAATAATGCGAGTGGCGTTACGACTGACAATATTACGTCAATATCGGCTCGCTATATCAAGTTGAACGTTACAACACCTACGCAAACCACAGACCCTGCGGCAAGAATTTATGAGTTTGAGGTATACGGACCCCCAAATTTGGCGTTAGCTAAACCTGCTACTGCCGATAGTTCGTGCACGGCCTCGCAAACGGCAGACAAAGCCGTGGACGGCAGCGTATTCTTTGACAGCAAATGGTGTTCCAGATCGAACAACCGTTGGCTGCAAATCGATCTCGGTTCCGTTCAAGTCGCAAACAAATTTGTCATCAGGCATGCATCGGAAGGCGGGGAGCCTGCAGCTTGGAATACGAAAGCTTACAACATTCAGGTCAGCAACGATGGTACAAACTGGAGTACAGTGGTCACTGTAAACAATAATACAAGTGGCGTTACGGTTGACAATATATCCAATGTATCAGCTCGATATATTAAGTTGAACGTAACGACGCCGTCTTCGCTAGCTGATGACCCTGCAGCAAGAATCTATGAGTTTGAAGTGTATGGACCCAATTCATAGACTTAGAATCCCAACATAGTTGGTGGCTATATCACATTAAAAACCAAGGGGCTAGGCGATCAGTTCTCGCTCAACCTCTTGGTTCTTTGACTTTGCGGTTGCTCCCCTGCCTGGTGCCGAGCTTAATGGATAAGAACGGAACCATTTCGGATTTCATCCGGCGTATTCGCATATTTTAACGGGTTCTTCGGATCGAAATTCGGAAAAACATACTGATTCTCGCCGATGAGTTGATTGTAGATCGCCAGATCCAATGAGGTGTTAAATTTTTGCGTCATCTCTTTCAGCGCCGAATCGGGTTGCTTGGCTCCTTGCAGGATTTCCCTGTAGGTTTTCATGCGCGCTTCATCACCCCAGATCGACGAAGCGACCGAAGATCCCGAGTCCGCCAATCCGAACTTAGGCTCTTTCGGGTAAGGGGATTCGTTCGAGCGAGGAAGAAAGGCTTCCAAATTGGGTGGCGAAGTTTGATATTGCGGGTTCCCCGTAATAGTAGTAAGCGTCGGGATCACGTCACCCTGCTCGTACAATGCGCCTTGAAATTCTCGCGAGAGAAGAAACCGCAACAGTTCGAAAGCTTCTTGCTTATGTACCGTAAACGTATTGATGACGAACGGCGGTTCGATGTCGATCATTAGCGCGCCTTTGTCGGCTTTGGATGAATCCAAAAGCGGCGGCATCGTGGTTCCCCAGGAGAAATTCATGGGGTTCATGCGGAACAATTGAGCAATATCGGAGTTCGTTGCGTACATCATCCCGATATTTCCTTCAGCAAACTGGGATAGAGCCGTATCGTTCTTTAGCGAAATCTCGCCGGGAAACAAGCCGCCTTTGCTTTTCATCTCGAGAATCGTCCGGAACCACGGTTCGTACACGGAAAAATCGAATTTTCCCTTGCGAAAATCATAATAATAAACCCCGCTAAGCGTACCCGCGATTTCCAAAGGTCGGCGAAACCCTGTCTCGTCGTCTCCACCCGGGAGAGCAAAGCCGTATCTTCGGAATCCGGTGCCCGCCGTCGATATTTTTATTGCGCAATCTTTCATTTCGGATAAGGTGGAGGGTGGCCGAGTGGAATCGCAGCCGGCTCCATCAAGCAGCTCTTTGTTATAAATGAGCCGAAGAGTGTTCATACCGGTCGGTATCGCGTAATACCGTCCGTTTTTTTGCTTCGTGTATTCCGTTGCCCATTTAGGATAAGTCATTCCTTCAAAGCTTTCGTCTGAAAGATCGAGCAGCCATTCCTTGCTGATATACGAATTCAACCAAAGCGTATTTAATTGAAACACGTCCGGGCCTTTGCCCGATGTCATCAACCGATTCAGCGTGATATCGTAGTTATCGTGCGGAATTTTGATCAATTCTACGAGCCAATCCGGATGGGAAGTGTTGAAATTGGCGATTTGACGTTCCATCTCTTCCGTATCCGCGAATGCTTGAACCGCCATCGAAATCTTGGTGATCGGTTTTTCAATGGTCCTCGAGATAGTTGAATCGGGACTATCGTGTCGTGTGCATCCTGAGATCGCGGATATTGCACAGAAGGCAATCAACCAGGTTCGCGCAAGCCCGAAAGTTCTTTTCAAGGTTATCCATCCCTCTTATAATTGAAATGATCTGTCAATCAACCTATTTTTGGGGGGCTTAATGCCATGTTTCCGAGACTGGCCTTGTTGTCGGGAATGAATCGTATCAGTCTCAAATACAGGCTTTTATTATATTTTTTAATGCTTGTCATTTTGCCGACGACGATCATTTCCGTCACGATCTATAACCAGTCTTACCACACCATAACGGAAAATATCAACACCTCGGTGCAAACGAATCTCAATATGGTAGAAATGGTTTTGCTTAAAAAGATCGAAGAAATGGACGAGGCCGCGAATTCGATTTATTTGAACCCCGATATGATCGATCGTTTATCTTCCGATCGACCGTCGGATCAAGTCGATTTCGTGAACGAATTGGCTACGTTAAATAAAATCATTGACGGTTACGATTTGCCAAACCGTTCCGGTTCACGGTTCATTCCTACGCTCTATATGCTGAACAGGCCGGAGTATACGCAATACAATTTCTCACGCAACGTTGGGTCGACCAGCGAAATCGAAGACGAGAAGTGGTATGCGAAGCTTCCTCCGAAAGCGCAATATACGATTAGCAGTTTGCAGGCTCCTTCGAAGGCGGGCGGAAGCGGGTACAGTATCAGATTGGCTAAACGGCTGTTCGGCCTGAAGAACGTAACGATCCCTTTTGTGGGTGTCCTAACGATCGATGTCGATATCTCTGAATTTGCCGGTATGCTCGACCAGTTGAAACCTTCGGTCAACAGTTCCGTCATGATTCTTGACGGTCAGGCGAATGTCTTGGTCAGTCCGGATCTTTCGATGATCGGGCGTAGTATAGCTAGCGCTCCTTACGTTCATGACATTATTCGAGGAGTGGGACAAACAGGTACGTTCGAGCAGTCGATTTCGGGAAAAGAAATGCTTGTCTCCTATCGCGAGATAGGCTCGCTCGGTTGGACGGTCGTATCGATGTCCCCGGTCGGCGATTTGAACGGCAAGTTGATCGCGTTCCGCAGGACGATGTATATCGTGTTAGTCTTATGTATGGTAATCGCTGCGCTGATTGCCGTTCTATTGTCCAATAACATAACGAATCCCATCCGCAAGTTCATCAAATCGATGTCGTACGCACAGGAAGGCAATTATGACATCCAGATCCAGTACAAACGCAAAGACGAGTTTACGCAGCTATTCAGCCAGTATAATGTCATGCTAAAGCAAACCAAAGAGCTCATCAAAAGGCTCTACTTCAGCGAGAACAAGAAAAAAGAAGCGGAACTTCAAGCACTTCAAGCTCAAATCAATCCGCATTTTCTCTATAACACGCTGGATTCCATCAATTGGATCGCTTTGCGGCACAACGTGCCCGACGTCAGCCATATGGTGACGTCCCTCTCGGACTTTTTCAGATACAGCTTAAACAAAGGAAAAAACATCATTTCGATCGAAGACGAAATCCGCCAAGCGGAAAGTTATCTTTCAATTCAAAAGATACGATTCAACGATCGCCTTGGTTACGAGATTCATGCGGAGCCTGAGGTTTACGGCTACCAAGCGGTCAAGCTGATTTTACAACCTCTCGTCGAGAACGCCCTTATTCACGGTATCGAAAGAAGACCAGGGAATGGTTATATCGCGATTACGGCGACAAAACGGGGGGATAGAATCGAGATCGACATCGAAGATAACGGAGTCGGCGCCGATTCGGAAAAACTGAATGCGATGCTTAGGGACGAAGGTAATCAAGACAAAACGTTCGGTATCTTTAACGTAGATCAGCGAATTAAGCAGGTTTTCGGACCGGAGTTCGGTATCGAATACCGCAATAAGGACGAGCCCGGCTTGATCGTGACAGTAACGCTGCCGGCGACGACTACCTTAGTGGAGGCGAAAGACTTTGCTGAAAATGATCATAGCCGATGACGAATATAACGTCCGGGAAGGGTTAAAGGATTTGGTCAAGTGGGGGGAACTCGGCATAGAAGTGATCGGCCTTGCCGCCGATGGCCAAGAGGCGTACAACCTATGCCGGGAGCTTAAGCCGGATATCCTCCTAACGGACATCCGAATGCCTTTAATGGACGGGCTTGAGGCGGGGCTTAAGCTGAAAGAGCTGGATCATCCCATTCGGATCATCATTATCAGCGGGGCGCAGGACTTTAACTATGCGAAAATCGCGCTCAACATAAACGCGGACGGCTACATTCTGAAACCGATCAAAATCCCCGAGCTGGTGGAGACGGCCCGCAAAATCGTCGCTTCCATCGAAAGAGAACGCAACCGCGAGGAAAACAACGATAGATTGAAGCGCCAACTGCAGGAAAATATGCCTTTGCTTCGGGAGAAATTTTGGGCGAATTTGACGCAGGGGATGTACGGCAGCGAGAAGGAAGTTCGGGACAAATTGCAATTTTTCGGAATGCCCTTCGAATTAAACGGGAATTGGTCCGTCGCGGTGCTGCAAATCGACGATTACGAACAAGCGATCGAAAGATACAGCGAAGAAAATAGGCAACTATTGTCCTTTTCCATTCTCAACATCGCGGAGGAAATCGCCGGACGAGAAGCGGTATTTTCCTTCAGCATGAACGAGAACGAAACGGTCATCGTTTTTCGACATGGGGATCGAGGAAGTGATCTGCTGGCGAGTATATGCCAAGAAATCGGCGATAACGTTGATAAGTATTTAAAAATGACGGTTTCGGCAGGAATCGGAAGCCGGGTAAATGCCTACGTAGATTTGCAGGATTCCTATCGGGAGGCGCAAGCGGCGATCAAATTTAAGTTTTATACCGGCAAAAACTCTATCCTTCACTTCGCCGATGTTCGCCCGGGAAGCCGCGGGATAGAATTTCCAAAGCTCCACGAAGCCGAAAGCAAACTCGTGAGCGATATGAAGTTAGGGAGAAGCGGGGATGCCGCGGCCGTATTGGAAGAAATATTCGACAAGCTTTGCTCTACCCGCGACTTGCCGATCGATTACGTACAAAGCGTCTGCGTTGAGCTAATCCATATGGCTTCCCGAACGTTCTATGAAATCGGCGAAGACATGAACCGGATAGCGCCTCAACATTCGACCGTCATCCAAGTGATCTACGACAAACGTGAGGCCGTCGAATTGAAAAGCGTTCTGCTTGCCTTTTTCGGGGATTTGACGGATCACTTTTCACATAAATATACGCAAAAGAACAGCAAGCTTATTCAGAAGATCAAGGAAATCATTTCGAATTCCTATATGAAAAACATCACGGTATCACGCATAGCCGAAGATGTGTTCCTATCGCCGAATTATATAAGTCTCATATTCAAGAAAGAAACCGGTGAGGGCATTACGGAGTACATCACGAAAGTGAGAATCGACGCGGCGAAAGAGTTGCTAAAATCGGAGGATTTGAAAGTTCTGGAAGTCGCCGAAATGGTCGGTTTCGAGAATGCCACATATTTCAGTACCGTGTTCAAAAAAGTGACAGGCATCCATCCGCAAAAGTATCGAGAGCTCCTAAAGGAGTAACGGATGGCGCGACAAGCTTCTGGGAAATCCGGAAGCTTTTTTTAATGTCGATAGATTTTTTAACACCGTTATAGATATCTTTATTCCTCGTAAGGCCTTACCCTAGTAGAATCAATACATAGTTAAGCATGGTGCTGAGGGGGGAATCCATTGGTAGGGAGAAGCTTTATCCGCGAAATCAGAAAGAACTCGGCATTGTTCGCCTTGTTGCTTCCGGCGTTCGTCATCGTACTCGTCAACAACTATATACCGATGCTTGGTTCCTTTATCGCGTTCAAAGACATCAAGTATACAAAACCGGGATTCATTCAAAACTTGATAGCGAGTCCCTGGGTAGGCTTTAAAAATTTCGAGTTCCTGTTCAAATCGAATGCCGCTTTCATCATCACCCGCAACACGATTTTGTACAACGTTTTATTCATGGTTCTCGGCACGGTGTTGGCTGTCCTATTGGCCATCCTACTGAACGAAGTTACGGGAAAGCGCAAGGCAAAGCTGTACCAAAACCTTACGTTTATCCCTTATTTCATCTCTTACGTAGCCGTCGCTTATCTCGTTTATGCCTTCTTAAGCTTCAACTACGGACTCGCTAATCATGGAATATTGAAAGTGTTCGGAATTGCGGAGATCGATTGGTACTCATCCAAGCAGTACTGGCCGTTAATCCTAACGATCATCGTCATGTGGAAATGGACAGGTTATAACGCGGTCGTGTATTTGGCGGGAATTACGGGCATAAACAGCGAGTATTTCGAAGCTGCTCAAATCGACGGAGCTTCGAAAATGCAACAAATTAGGTACATTACGCTGCCTTTCTTGGCTCCCTTTATCATCATCATGAACCTTCTGGCATTGGGCCGGATTTTCTACTCGGATTTTGGACTCTTTTTCCAGACGACCATGAATATCGGTGCGTTGTACGACACGACGCTCGTCATCGATACTTACGTGTATAATTCGCTGGCAGTCACAGGCGAGTTGGGTATGGCTTCGGCTGCAGGCTTCTATCAAGCGGTCGTCGGATTGGTTCTTGTATTAACGAGCAATTTCGTCGTGAAAAAACTGGACCGAGACAGCGCATTATTCTAGGAGGTTTGACTATGGCAGCAACTTTGAGACCACCCGGTGCCATTTCCAGGAAGGCCGAATTCGTTATACACATCTTCTTCGTTCTATATTGTCTGGTGTGCATTCTTCCGATCGCGTTAGTCCTCATCATCTCTTTCACGGATGAAGGAAGCATCATGCGAAACGGGTATTCCTTCTTCCCCGAATCCTTGAACCTGAATGCCTATCGATTTGTCTTATCCGATACGGCGGCGATCTTTCGATCCTATTCCGTATCCGGGATCGTCACCCTAAGCGGAACGTTGTTCGGTGTATTATTGACCGCGGCTTACGCTTATCCCTTATCCAGGAACGACTTTGCTTACCGGAAGTTTTTCGCGTTCTTCATTGCGTTCACGATGCTCTTTAACGGGGGACTCGTTCCATGGTACATCTTGTACGTTAAAGGCTTGGTGATCAAAAATACGTATTTGGCGCTCATCCTCCCGCAAGTGGTTAACGGATTTTACGTCATCATTCTTAGAACTTTCATGCAGCACAACATTCCAAAAGAGGTCGTCGAATCGGCGAAGCTAGACGGAGCCGGGGAGTTCAGAATCTTCTTTCAGATTGCGCTCCGATTGGCGATGCCCGGTCTGGCTACCGTCGCTTTATTCCTAAGCTTGAGTTATTGGAATGACTGGTACAATGCGTTGTTGTTCATTGACCAAAAGAAGATGTTCCCACTGCAGTATCTAATGTACAAAGTAAATGCGAGTATCGACGTGCTGAATACGAGCTCATTCGTCAGTAACACAGCGGATACCGTAAGACCGAGTGAATCCGCAAGGATGGCGATGGCGATTCTCGGCATCGGCCCAATCATTATGATTTATCCGTTCTTGCAAAGGTATTTAGTCAAGGGGCTCACAGTAGGCGCCGTCAAAGGTTAGTTACGCTAGGCTATATCCGTTCAAACGGTTAGCAAATATATAAAAGTCATTTAATGGAGGGGCAACATGAAAACAAGGACTTTTAAGAAACCGCTTTTCCTGTTTACGGCCTTCACGCTTTCGCTCTCGCTCTTATTGGCGGGTTGCGGAAACAACAACGATTCGAAGAATGCTGATTCATCTAAGGCCGCATCGTCTCAAGCCGCCTCACCGGCAGCATCCGGGTCGGCTTCCTCGTCCGAAAGTACGAACGCGGTTCAGGAAAAAGAAGTTCATCTTGATTGGTACTACGTCGGCAACAAAGAAGAAGTCGATAACCAGTTGATCAGCGATGAGATCAGCAAATACACCAAAGAAAAAATCAACGCTACCGTGACAATGCACGTGCTGGACTGGGGATCTTTCACTCAAAAGGTCGAAATGATGATCGCTTCCGGCGAAAAAATCGACGTTCTCAGCACAGGGTCGGTTTTGAATTTTCCACAAATGATTGCTAAGGGCTCTCTCGTGGATATGACGGATTTGTATGACAAGTACGGAAAGGACATTCAGAAATACATGCCGGACAGCTTGATCCAAGGCGCCAAATTCGACGGCAAGCTATACGGCGTACCTTTCATCAACATTCTCGGCAGCGCATACGGCCCGGTTGTCCGCAAGGATCTCGTAGAGAAAGCCGGTTTCGATATGTCGACGATTCATACATGGTCCGATATGACGAAGCTATGGGAAGCGTTGAAGCAAGTAGAACCGAACTTCACGGTTAAAACCGCGGATAATGTCGACTTCCTGTCGATGGGATACCAGATCCTTGGCGATGGTCCGGGATATTTGAAAGGCAACGACAATCTTAAAGTCGTTAACCCTTACGAAGATCCGGAAGTGCTCGCGAATTTGAAGACGACCCGCGAATGGTATAAAGCAGGCTATATCAACAAAGACGCAGCAGTTCCAGGATTCAATCATACGGCAGCTTTGCAAGAAAACAAATTGCACGGTATTGTCGGCCAAGCGAAGGTCGGAATTGAATCCGAAATGTCGGTAGGTATCGGCTCGAAATACGAATTCACGAAAGCGGTACTTCGCAACCCGATTTTGGATACGTACAGCAGCTACTTCGTTTCCACTTCGGTCCCGAGAACGGCAGAAGACCCGGAAAGATCCATGATGTTCATCAATCTGCTCATGGGCGACGAGTATTTGCAGAATTTAACGAACTATGGCATCGAGGGTCGCAACTATGTCAAACTTCCGGACGGAAGAATCGACCTCCCGCCGGGAGCCGATCAGGATAATCTTACCTACAATCCAAATCTGACTTGGGAATGGCAGAACTCCTATATTCAGCTTCTGAACAAATCCTATCCTGTCGATTTCGTCGATCAATTGAAGCAGTATAACGATTCTTCCGAACCGTCGATCGCGCTGGGTTTCCATTTCGATGCCGTGCCGGTGAAGAACGAAATCGCGGCATGCGCGAACGTCGAGAAGGAATACGCTCTAGGGTTGTTCATGGGGGCGATTGATCCGGAAAAGACTATTCCGGGTATGATGAAAAAGTTCAAAGCGGCAGGGATCGACAAGATTATCGCCGAGAAGCAAAAACAGCTTGACGCGTGGGCGGCTGTCAACGGCAAAAAGTAATTCATACGGTTAACGCGGAAGGCTGACTTTCATCCCATGATCGTCAGCCTTTCCGATTCGATAGCAGGGAGAATGCTTAATCATTTATTATCCATTTGTGCAATCGGTTACAATTCGTGAGACGTTAAAATTCGATAGGGGAGTTGACGTTTATGAAGAATTCCAAGCCATTAATGTTAAGGAAATTAATCATCCTCACCATGCTGTTTTCTTTAGTCTCCACACTCGCTATGCCGGAGAAAAAAACATTCGCCGCTGATTCTATCACGTCAAGCCAAGCTTTAAGAATCGTTGGAAAATACAAAGGTATTTTTAATACTCCTCCGAGCATCACAAACCCCACTAAAGTTTCGGATGCCCCATTGCTCGGGAATGGCGATGTCGGCGTTGCAGTCCTCGGGAATATTAATGCATTAACGTATGTTCTTGGCAAAAACGATTTCTGGTCATTGTCGGAGGGCCGCGTTAAAGCGATGGCTAGAATGAATGTATCGATTCCCAATATGAGCGGCGCATCTTATCACATGGAGCAGTTGATCGCATCTGGCGAAGTGACCGGCGAGTACACTCTTAATAATGAAATGATTAATACGACGAGCTGGATGCAGGCTACGGATACGTCGAGCAACTTATTCGTGACGAAGATTTCTTTTGCCGGAAGTTCTTCGAAAAACGTCAGCATTTCGTTTAATGCAGGCAACTATAATAATTACGGAATTACATACGGCTCTTCGGGAGACGTATTATACGCGGATGTCCGTGCCGATAACACGGATCAAGTTGGAGAAGTAAATACAAGAAAAGTGAGGATCGCAACACGAATTATAGGTGCGACGGGGACGATTAGCAGCAACAACCTGAACTTCACCCTCCAGCCCGGCGGAAATTATACACTGATTACATCCATTATGAGTAATAGCGACAGCGGGAATTACCAAACAGACGCCATAAACAACATTAATACGAAAACCCAGTCCGACATCAATAATTTAAATACGTCGCATCAAGGCTGGTGGATGGATTATTGGTCCAGATCTTTTGTCAACATTCCGAATAAAGTGATTGAAAAAAATTGGTACGGTTCACTTTATTTATTAGGTTCATCTATTCGGGGCAACGAATACGCTGCAGGTCTTTGGGGAAATTGGATTTTCAGGGACATGGATTGGCTCGGAGACTTTCATCTAAACTACAATTATGAAGTGCCTTATTACGCCCTCTATCCGACCAATCACGTCGATATTTCGGACAGTTACGATCAACCGCTTTTGGATTGGATCCCAAAAGGGAAAGCCTCAGCATCGGCTTTGGGATATAGCGGGATTTATTACCCGGTAGGCATCGGCCCTCTACCAAACGGAAGTGGGGATTCGGCGTCTTATCTTAACCAGAAGTCCAATGCCGTCTTCGCCGCGACCAACATGCTTATGCGCTTTTATTATACGCGAGATACAGCTTATGCGAACAAAGTGTACGCTTATTTGAAAGAAACTGGATTGTTCTGGGAAAGTTATTTGGTTTATGACGGTACTAGGTATGTTATCCAAAACGACGCTCAGAATGAAAACGATCCGTATCCGCAGACGAACGGCACGACATCTCTCGCCCTTGTTCGATATCTGTTCAAAGGACTTATCGATATGAGTACGGATTTGAACTTAGATGCGTCGAAGAGAGCGACATGGCAAAATATTTTGGATAAACTCAGCGCCTATCCAACCTATACTTACAACGGTAAAACCATTTACAGGTTCACAGAAATCGGGTCTGCCGCACCGACTAGCGCTCTTGGTACGCAGATGATATTCCCGGCGAATCAGATCGGAGCGGACAGCGACGCTGCTACGAAACAAATTGCCTATAACACGGTAGAAGCAGCGATTCAGGATGTTTTTAATTCCGACGGACATTCCAGCATGTTCTTCCCAGCGGCTGTTCGGGTAGGGTATGATCCTAATCTTATTTTGACCAAATTAACAACTTGGTTGTCGAGCTACAATAACTTCTACGTGGCCAAAAACGGAGGAGGTCTGGAAACCTTAGCAAATACCCCTCTAACGCTACACGAAATGCTAAGCCAATCTTTTCAAGGAACGCTACATTTATTCGCAAATTGGCCGACGAATACGCCGGCAAAATTCGGTGATTTTTTGACCGATGGAGGCTTTCTGGTATCTAGCGGCATCGAGAACAACCAAGTTCAGTATATGAGGGTGATCAGTCAAAAGGGGAAAAGCCTAACGTTCGTGAATCCTTGGCCCGGTCAAACTTTGCAAATCTATCGGAACGGGAGCAGTGCCGGGACGTTGTCGGGAAGCACGATCACGATTACTACATCCGTGAACGAGACCATTCATATTGCGCCTTCCGGAACTCCCTATTCGAACATTTTGACGTTAATGGGGCAGCCGATAAGTACAGATGGGAACTCGAGTAATTTAGCGCTTAATAAAGCTGCCAGTGCTACAGATGAATTCACGAACGATGGAAGATATGCATCAACTGCCGTGGATGGGGATGTAAACACATTCTGGAGCTCAAACTTGTGGGCGAACTCTTCTGATTATAAGTGGCTGATGGTAGATCTAGGTCAAAGCTATAACATTCAGAGGTGGGTTGTCAC
>NZ_JAKRWM010000031.1 GCF_022352055.1 Cohnella mopanensis
TATTTAGACGAAGTTTCTCTTCCCAGAGGAACTTCGTCTTTTTGCGTTATACGTTATAAATATTTAGTTACATAAATTAGTTATTTCCTATTTGCGTATTCACTTGTGTTGGAATCCAATCGAATTCAAGGATGTAGAGAAGCACTGGGCGAAACGTGCCGTTAACGAAATGGGTTCGCGCATGGTCATTGAAGGTAAGGGAAATGGAATGTTCAGCCCTGACCAGAACATCACCCGCGCCGAATATGCCGCAATTGTCGTACGAGGACTGGGACTAAAGCTTGAGCGAGGAGCAACGCCATTCAAAGACGTTAACCTAACCGATTGGTATAACGGGGCTATTCATACCGCTTACGAATATGGATTAATTAGTGGATATGAGGACGGAAGTTTCCGGCCAAATGAGCAGATTACTCGTGAACAAGCCGCCGTCATCATGGCGAAGGCAATTGCAATGACGCCTCTACTAGATAAGCTTCCGGAGCGCCATGGTCGACTGCCTACGGGCGGAAGTCATTTCAGGCAGAAAAGGGAACGAGCTTGCACCGCAAGTCTTTATCACCCGAGCGGAAGTAGCGATGATTATTCATTTCCCCGACGGGAGCCTCTTATCGGACTGGAGGAAGGCTTTAGGTGAGCGATAGAACAACTGCGTGGGAAATTATGAGGATTCCAATTGGAGCCCGCAAACATAGAACAAGGGGGTCGTAAGAGGGTGAGCATGATGCGTGTGCAATTAACCGCTGGATGATCGAAGTCGGAGCGAGGGAATTAGAAGTTATGAACTCTTTCTGTTGAGCCGGACTATTTCGTACGATTACGGAATAACGGCACGGGGGTGCTGTTATTCCGAAGCAAAGCGTCATTTTTCTCGAAGTTAGAGTCCGCCACGCCGTTATTTGGATTGAAATTCGAAGAAACGATCGATTGTTTTTGAAATAGCGGTCCCCGGTGCCATTACAACTTAGCAAAGCGGAAATCCCTCCATGAATAACGGCACCTGGTGTCGGTATACATGAATCCCCTTTGGTTGCTAACCGGAGGGGGCCAAGCTCGTTATGGGATAACAAAGCAGATCATAATTCGCTGTTCCTTAATTGAATAAAGCTTTTGCGCCACCTACATACTAAGATTAAGTGGATTGGATAACGGATTACGTAACGCGTTGCATTTTCCGAAAAGCGGCGTATAATAAAACTATAGTCAAAGAAAGTCAAAGTCAGATCAGCCCCTAAATGCTGAGCCGGATAGAGAGGTCTTAAGCGCTCATCCGTCGGCTTTCATCCATGAAAGGAGGTTGGACGTTGGCTAACATAACAGATCTGATCGAGGAGTACTTGAAACAAATATTGCAGAGCAGCTCGGAAGGCTCGGTTGAGATCCAAAGAAGCGACTTGGCCGACAAGTTCTCTTGCGTGCCATCGCAGATCAACTATGTTATCAGCACGAGATTTACGCTGGAGAAGGGCTACTTCGTGGAAAGCAAACGCGGAGGGGGAGGCTATATTCGGATTCAGCGAGTGAGTCTGCCTTCGTTGGAAGCCGTACAGCGCCACATCCAACAGACGGTTGGCGAGCAGATCGACCAGACGACAGCGGAAGGGCTTATTTATCAATTAGAGGAAGCTCGGTTCATCACGATGCGAGAAGCCCGCCTTCTCAAGACCGCTGTTTCCCGGGATGTATTGGCTTTGAAGTTGCCGCTCCGGGATGAGATTCGGGCTAAGCTCGTGAAGGCGATATTGATTGCCCTGCTGGCGAAATGAGGAAAGGAGGCTTGTCCGATGCAGTGCCAAGAATGCGGCAAACGTCCGGCAACTCTTCATTTTACGAAAATCGTGAACGGAGAGAAGGCGGAATTGCACATTTGCGAATCGTGCGCTAGGGAGAAGGGAGAGCTTATTCCCGGAACCTCGAGCGGATTTTCCATTCACAATTTGCTCTCGGGCTTGCTTGATTTCGAGAACCCGAATCCGAACCCTATGGCTAAACCTCCTGCGGCCAAATGCGAAACTTGCGGAATGACATACACCCAGTTCAGCAAAATCGGCCGGTTCGGGTGCAGCCACTGCTATAAGCAATTCTCGGAAAGGCTTGATCCTTTGCTTAAACGGGTACATGGAAATACGGTGCATGTTGGCAAAGTGCCGAAGAGGGCAGGAGGAAGGCTTAAGACGAAGCGGGAGATCGATCGGCTTAAGAAGGAAATGCAAGGGCGCATCGAACGTGAAGACTTCGAGACCGCAGCTCAGCTGCGCGACCGGATTCGCGAGCTCGAGAAAGAAATGAGCGGCTGAAGGGTAGGGGGACACAATGACCAATCGGAAATTCGTCAAGCAAGCACTCAGTCAATGGATGGACGGCGAGGGTCCGGATTCTGAAGTCGTGATCAGCAGCCGAGTGCGCATCGCTCGCAATATACGCAATATGCCTTTTCCGCTAATGGCTGACCCTACCCAATCACACTCCGTGATGGAGCAGTTGCTCGGCGTGGCGGATAGCGGACGGTTAAACGGATTGGGCCAAATCGAACAAATTCGGCTATCCGAGCTAACCGAGCTTGAGAAGCTCGTTCTTGTCGAGAAGCACCTGATCAGTCCGAATCTGGCGAACGAATCCCGCAACGGGGCGTTAGTCTTAAGTCCTAACGAAGATATAAGCGTCATGATCAATGAGGAAGACCATTTGCGAATCCAATGCTTATGTTCCGGCTTTCAAGTGCACGAGGCATGGGATTCGGCAAGCAAGATCGACGATATCTTCGAAGAGCAGGTGGACTACGCTTTCGACGAGAAACATGGCTACCTAACGAGTTGTCCTACGAATGTAGGGACAGGAATTCGGGTATCGGTCATGATGCATTTGCCGGCTTTGGTCATGACGGGCCAGATTAACCGGATCTTATCCGCCGTTACGCAGGTCGGTCTTGCGGTCAGAGGGCTTTACGGGGAAGGTAGCGAAGCGACGGGTAATCTGTTCCAAGTATCCAATCAGATTACGCTTGGCCAATCCGAGCAAGAGATCATCGAAAATTTATTTCAGGTCGCGCGTCAAATGATCGAACACGAGAAGTCGGCCAGGAGTAAGCTAATATCCGAATCCCGCCTGCGGGTGGAAGATCGGGTTCGCAGATCGTTCGGGGTGTTGTCCCAAGCGATGATCATGGATTCTAAAGAAGCATCGCAACGGTTGTCCGACATCCGTCTGGGCGTTCATCTAGGTTTGCTTCCGGAAGTGGACCAGACAACCTTGAACGAACTTCTCGTGTCGACGCAGCCCGGATTTCTGCAGATGACATTCGGAGAAGCAATGGGTCCGGAAGACAGGGATAGATCAAGAGCGGAATTAATCCGATCACGACTGGCAACTATTTCATAAATGTTTTATTCTTAACTTTATAGGAGGTGTGTCTCATGATGTTTGGTAGATTCACGGAACGTGCACAGAAGGTATTGGCCTTGGCTCAAGAAGAAGCGGTGCGTTTGGGACACAATAATATCGGTACAGAACATATTCTGCTCGGGTTGATCCGGGAAGGGGAAAGCATCGCAGCTAAAGCTCTTATCGCGCTAGGCCTCGGTTTGGAGAAAATCCAAGACGAAGTCGAATCGCTGATCGGCCGCGGGCAAGAACAGCCCACGAATATCGCATACACTCCGCGCGCTAAGAAAGTGATCGAGCTTTCCATGGATGAAGCACGCAAGCTTGGCCACACCTACGTTGGCACGGAGCATATTTTGCTCGGTCTTATTCGCGAAGGTGAAGGCGTTGCGGCTCGCGTTCTGAATAATCTAGGGATCAGCTTAAATAAAGCACGCCAGCAAGTTCTGCAATTGCTAGGCAGCAACGAAAGCGTGTCGCAGAATCACGGTCCGTCCGCTAACGTAAGCACGCCGACTTTGGACGGTCTTGCCCGTGATCTGACTGCTAGCGCGCGAGAAGGCAACATCGATCCGGTCATCGGCCGGCAGAAGGAAATCGAACGCGTGATTCAGGTATTGTCCCGCCGGACGAAAAATAATCCGGTTCTAATCGGGGAGCCGGGTGTAGGTAAAACGGCTATCGCCGAAGGACTTGCGCAGAAAATCGTAAACAACGAAATTCCTGAGACGCTGCGCGATAAACGTGTCATGACGCTCGATATGGGTTCCGTCGTTGCGGGCACGAAATACCGCGGGGAGTTCGAAGACCGCCTGAAAAAAATCATGGACGAAATTCGCCAAGCCGGCAACGTGATCCTGTTCATAGACGAGCTTCATACGTTGATCGGAGCAGGCGGCGCGGAGGGCGCGATCGATGCTTCCAACATTCTCAAGCCGGCTCTTGCTCGCGGCGAACTGCAATGTATCGGAGCGACGACGCTGGACGAATACCGCAAATATATCGAGAAGGACGCAGCATTGGAACGCCGGTTCCAGCCGATTACGGTAGATCAACCGACGCCTGAGGAAGCGATCCAAATCCTGCACGGCCTGCGCGATCGCTATGAGGCGCATCACCGGGTTAAAATTACGGATGAAGCGATCGAAGCCGCGGTGAAATTGTCCGATCGTTACATTCCGGATCGTTTCCTGCCCGACAAAGCGATCGATTTGATCGACGAAGCGGGATCGAAAGTAAGATTGAACTCGTACACGGTACCGCCAAACCTGAAACAGTTGGAAACAAGGCTGGAGGATATCCGCAAAGAGAAAGATGCAGCCGTTCAGAGCCAAGAGTTCGAGAAAGCTGCCGCCCTTCGCGATACGGAACAGAAAATTCGCGAAGAACTCGATCATACGAAAAACTTGTGGAAAGAAAAACAAGGCAGAACCGATTCCGAAGTTACGCCTGAGGATATCGCCCAAGTGGTCGCTAGCTGGACCGGCATTCCGGTCAGCAAGCTTGCGGAGGAAGAAACCGAGCGTTTGCTGAAGATGGAGAGCATCCTTCACGATCGCGTCATCGGTCAAGACGAAGCCGTCAAATCCGTATCCAGAGCGATTCGCCGGGCCCGTGCCGGCCTGAAGGATCCGAAGCGCCCTATGGGTTCCTTTATCTTCCTTGGACCAACGGGAGTCGGTAAGACGGAGCTTGCCAGAGCGATCGCGGAAGCGATGTTCGGCGACGAGAATGCCGTTATCCGGATCGATATGTCGGAGTATATGGAGAAGCATTCCACCTCGCGTCTCGTCGGAGCGCCTCCGGGATACGTCGGTTACGAAGAAGGCGGCCAATTGACGGAGAAAGTACGGCGCAAGCCATACTCCGTCGTATTGCTCGACGAAATCGAGAAAGCCCATCCGGAAGTATTCAACGTCTTGCTGCAGGTACTCGAAGACGGTCGCTTGACCGATTCAAAGGGCCGCTCCGTAGACTTCCGCAATACGCTGATCATCATGACGTCCAACGTCGGGGCAGAGCAAATCAAGAAAAACTCGACGCTCGGCTTCACGGCAACTCAAGACGCCGGCCGCGATTATCAGAATATGAAGGATAAAGTGCTTGGCGAGCTGAAGAAATCATTCCGTCCGGAGTTTTTGAACCGGATCGACGAATCGATCGTGTTCCACCCGCTTACGGAGGAGCATATCGCCGAGATCGTAACGCTTATGGCAGACGATCTTCGCAAGCGCCTTGTCGAGCATAACGTTAGCTTCGAGCTTACGGAATCCGCTAAGGCGTTCCTGGCGAAGGAAGGCTTCGATCCGCAATACGGAGCCCGTCCATTGCGCAGAGCGATCCAGAAGCATATCGAGGATCGGTTGTCCGAAGACTTGTTGCTTGGCAAAATCACGAAAGGCAACGCGCTTCTCATCGACGAGGAGAACGGCGGTCTTGTCGTGAAACAGAAAGACGGAATCGAGCTAACGAAAGCCTGATCCTAATAAATAATTAAAGGGCTCTCCGCAACGCCTTCATCGGCGTCCGTGCGGAGAGTCCTTTTTCATGGTAAAATTCTCGTATATAGAAGCGATAAAGGAGCCGTTATCTCAATGGCCAAGGTCAAAACAAAATTCGCCTGCACGCAATGTGGGACGGAATCCCCGAAGTGGATGGGCAAGTGCCCAGGCTGCCACGAGTGGAACACCATGGTCGAAGAGACCGAGACGGAAATCAAAGCACCGGTTGGACGGAGTGAGTTACTCCGGACGAAAGAAAAAGCACGTGCCATCATAGATATAGAAAGTGGGCGAGAGCCGCGGATTTCCACGGGCTTGTCCGAGCTGAATCGGGTTCTCGGAGGAGGGCTCGTGCCGGGCTCGTTAATGCTGGTCGGTGGAGACCCGGGCATCGGTAAATCGACGCTGTTGCTGCAAGCTTCTTATTCCTTGTCTACGCAAGGTTTGAAGGTGCTTTACGTGTCCGGGGAGGAATCGGTTCGCCAAACGAAGCTGAGGGCCGATCGTCTTGGGGCGCTGAACGATAAGCTGTACGTGTTGTGCGAGACGAATCTTGAGGTGATCGAGGAAGCGATAACGGAAGTGGGACCGGATTTCCTCGTCATCGACTCCATCCAAACCGTGTATCGCCCGGAAGTCGCTTCGGCTCCGGGAAGCGTAGCTCAAGTCAGGGAATGCACGGCTCATTTTATGAGAATATCGAAGATTAACGGAGTGGCCACCGTATTGGTCGGACACGTGACCAAGGAAGGAGCAATCGCCGGGCCTCGCCTGCTCGAGCATATGGTCGATTGCGTGCTCTACTTCGAAGGAGAACGGCATCATACTTATCGTATTCTGCGCGCGGTCAAGAATCGCTTCGGCTCCACGAACGAAATCGGAATATTCGATATGACGGAGGACGGCTTGCGAGAGGTCGTGAATCCGTCCGAGTTGTTCCTGTCGGAAAGGCCGTTAGGCGTATCGGGCTCTACTGTTGTTGCTAGCATGGAGGGGACGAGACCGGTGTTGGTGGAATTACAGGCTCTCGTTTCTCCGACCCATTTTCCGTCGCCGCGACGGATGGCATCCGGTTTCGATCATCATCGGATGTCTCTAGTCATCGCGGTTCTCGAGAAGCGCATGGGAATGTTCCTGCAAAATCAGGATGCTTACTTAAATGTAGCGGGCGGGGTTAAGCTAGATGAACCGGCAACGGATTTAGCGGCGGCTGTGAGCCTCGCATCAAGCTTTAAGGATTCTCCGACCAAGCCGTTCGACGTCATCTTCGGCGAAGTAGGCCTTACGGGGGAAGTAAGAGCGGTATCCAGAGCCGAGCAGCGGGTGAAGGAAGCGCATAAGCTAGGCTTCAAACGCGTCATCTTGCCGGAGGCGAGCATGAAGGGATGGCAGGCTCCCAAGGACATTACGCTGATCGGCGTCAGAACGGTTGCGGAAGCTCTTAAAGCCGCTTTGGAATAGGGGGGTATCGATGACAACATGAAAGATCATAAAGATAGAGATCCTAAGGATAAGGAACGCACTCAACAGGAGAAAACGATGAATTTGCTGCTGCAGATGGTGGCACCAGGCACCCCGTTTCGCGATGGGCTTGAGAACGTGCTACGGGCCAAAACCGGTGCGCTCATCGTTGTGGGCTACAGTCCGGAAGTGATGGAAGTCGTGGATGGCGGCTTCTCCATCAACTGCGATTTCAGCCCCAATTATTTGTATGAATTGGCCAAGATGGACGGTGCCATCATCCTTAACGAGGACGTCAAAAGGATACTGTACGCCAACACCCAGCTAATCCCGGATTCCTCGATCAGCTCGTCGGAAACGGGAATTCGCCACCGAACGGCGGAGCGGGTCGCCAAGCAGACGGGGAAGCTCGTCGTATCAATCTCTCAGCGCCGTAACGTCATTACCCTGTACCAAGGCCAACTCCGCTATGCGCTTAAAGAGATGGGAGTCATCTTGACGAAGGCGAATCAAGCGATCCAGACGTTAGAGAAATATCGTGCGGTCTTCACTCAAGCGCTGACGAACTTGTCTGCGCTGGAATTCGAAGAACTGGTTACGATGCATGAGGTCGCGCACGTCATTCAGCGTGCCGAGATGGTATTGCGGATCAACAACGAGATTAACCGCTATGTGCTGGAACTGGGTAACGAGGGTAGATTGATCAGCATGCAGAAGGAAGAGTTGGTCGGGGCGGCCGAGGAAGAAGCATGGCTGCTGCTTAGGGATTATGCCAAGGATGACGGGGAAACGAAAGTGCGTGAAATTCAGGCGGCTATTCGAAAGTTATCGTCTGAGGAGCTTCTCGATTCCGCTTTGTTAATCCGCATTCTCGGATATCCATCCTTGAGCTCCGTCGTCGAAGAAGGATTGTTGCCTAGAGGTTACCGGATGCTTAGCAAGATTCCCCGATTGCCAAGTGTTATCATCCATAATTTGGTCGAACGGTTCTGTGCTTTGCCGCATATCGTCATGGCGTCCATTGAAGAATTGGACGAAGTGGACGGGATCGGGGAGGTTCGGGCAAGAGCGATTAAAGAGGGGTTGAAACGGATCCAAGAGCAGGTGTTTGTTGACAGACAGATATAAGGGGAATACAATTGGAAATGTTCTTCAATTTGCGCAGATTTAAGAAAGCGCACCCTTTAGGCGATGTTTAGATCTCCGCTATCATCTCGAATGAATGCGCCGGAAGGCCGCGCTTAACATTCTGGTCAATAGGGTATAGTAAAGTCGAGGTGGCAAACATGATTACGAAATCGATACCGAATATCTTTACCATAGGCAATCTGTCTTTAGGCGTGATAGCCATTATTTTGGCGTTTAACAACGAAACGAACAGCTCGAACACGGCTGCTCTTCTGGTTATCATAGCGATGTTGCTGGATGGATTGGATGGACGCGTAGCTCGTGCTCTGAATGCGCAAAGCGAGTTCGGCAAAGAGCTGGATTCCCTCTCCGATGTCATTTCTTTCGGGGTTGCTCCGGCGTTCATTATGTATCAAGCTGCATTTCAAGGCGTGAATCCCGCGATTGCTTGGATCGTCACGGCGATTTTCCCGATTTGCGGAGCTTTAAGATTAGCAAGGTTTAATGTCATTGACGGAATTCCAGGTTATTTTATCGGTTTGCCGATTCCTGCGGCGGGCGGTGTGTTAGCGACATTGGCGCTGTTCCACCACGAGCTGCATTATTCTTTGTTATTAATCAGTACGGTCGCTCTGTCTTTCTTAATGGTTAGTAACATGAAATATCCGAATTTCAAGAAGCTGGGCTTGCCGAGGAAGGCAATGTGGGCGATACCCGTCGTTGTCTTAGGAGCCGCGGTGCTCGCTTATATGTTCCAAGAGGCGATTCCTAAAGTCATTCTGGCTCTGTTGCTTCTCTATGCTTTATGGGGCCTAAAAAAAAACGTTGATGGACTGCTCCCTTCAGGTAGAAGAGCGCGCAGGAAAGCGGCGGAAGAAGAGCAGGAGCAATCCAAGCATAGCGCTTAATTTTGCATGAGTATTCGTAGCATCGATGTCTCCCCCAGCGGTTGGGAGATAATCGATGCTTTTTTTCGGCTAATTGTTCGCTAATACCAATAGACCTACGATAGTCAGACCCCAGATCTTAAACCGTTTTTTTTCGGTCTTGCCTATTGTAAGGGAAATGAAGGTACTTTTTTGGCCTAGGTGATTCAGATGAGGCTGATGCGACGAAATTTGCAAATATTTTTGTCTCAACTAGGCTAGAACAGAATTAAAAGAAGCTGCAAAAAGTCGGAGTGACTTTTTGCAGCTTCTTTTATTCCAATATTAAGTTAAGTTAAACCAGCCAAGCGTAGAACATTTGTCAGCTTCCTTGGCGACAACTTCTTCCAGGCTGATATCTAGCAGATTGCACATTGCGGACATGTAGAAAAGATTCTTGCCCATTTCGCTGCGAATGATTTCTTTGCATTGCTCGCACAAGTCGCCTTCCATGTGGGATTTCGATTGGCGATGCGCTTGGTCGAGCGGCATTTCCTCGGAGAAGCCTTGGTTTCGTGCGTTTAAAGCAATACATCCGCATTCGGTGATCGATTTGGATATGGCCCGGTTGACGGATGCATTGGATTGACTGAACTTCGTGACAACATCGAGCAGACTGCGATGACGGAGTAACAATTCCGACACCTGACTCTGAAATTCATGAAGCGTAGGTGAGCTCATCCGTTCCACCTCGGTTACCTTTAATTTACTTTTCCTTCTTCATTATAGATCAAGGGCTGAGAGATTTCAAAAGAAGTTGTCGATCATTAACTTGCGAAGATGAGGTTAGTAATCGATAAATTGGAACATACTATTAAAGAAAACTTGGAATCAAGTTAAGAAAGGGAGTGATTTATCATGATGATGAAAAGAGTAATTCAGATTATAGGCATTTTTATTGGTGCTTTGCTTGGCCAACAAATGTCAGCCTCGTCAGTGTCTGTGAATGAGCCGTGGATGGGAACATTGCTGGGGGCATCGGCAGGCGGCGGGACGTTCAGCGCGGTGATCGGGGCTTTTGCCGGATTTTTGCTTGCGACCTCTATCGCTACGCCTTTATCTCGTTCCTTGTCGCGGGGAATTGATAGGCTGTCCAGCTATCCTGTATCGGATCTTCTTTCTGGCTTGATCGGCTTGACCTTCGGACTTACGCTTTCCTCATTCCTGTATCCTTACGCGTCGAATGTCCCCCATGTGGGACAAGTATTGGCAGCAGGAACGGCATTAACGCTCGGATACGCCGGTCTGAAAATCGGTACGCACAAAAAGGACGAGCTGGGCGACTGGTTCCGGTCGCGCAGAACGGCAGAGGTTCCTCCTAAGGAGGGGCCGCGGTTCGAAGAACATAAAATTTTGGATACTAGTGTCATAATCGACGGACGAATCGCAGATATTTGCAAAACCGGCTTTATTGAAGGAACGCTGGTCATTCCTGAATTCGTGCTGGAGGAGCTTCAGCATATCGCGGATTCTTCGGACTTGCTTAAGCGCAATCGGGGACGGAGGGGATTGGATATCCTTAATAAAATCCAGAAGGAATTAGACGTTAGGGTACTCATTTACGAAGATGCGAACGAAGAGCCCGGGGAAGTGGACAGCAAGCTCGTCAAGCTCGCGAAAGCGATGCAGGGCAAAGTGGTCACCAACGATTTTAACCTGAACAAAGTATGCGAGCTGCAAGGCGTGTCGGTGCTGAACATTAACGATCTGGCTAACGCGGTTAAACCTGTCGTTCTTCCGGGTGAGGAAATCGTCGTTCAAGTGATTAAGGACGGCAAGGAGCACGGGCAGGGCGTCGCTTATTTGGACGACGGCACAATGATCGTGGTGGAAGGCGGACGAGAGTTCATTGGAACGACGATGGAAGTACTCGTGACCAGTGTCCTGCAGACGTCCGCGGGACGAATGATTTTCGCGAAGCCGAAGCTATTGGAAAAAGCGCTGTAACGAGGTATGATATTAAGATTACGGGCGGGACGCGCTCTAGTGTCCCGTCTTTCGTTTGTCATCAAGGCAACTTTCGTTGCGATTTGCAATTATAAGGGGATCATAAGGAATGGATTGGGGAGCAGTCGTGGTAGCGGCGGGGCGCGGCACTCGAATGGGAGCCGCGGATAACAAGCCCTACTTGCAATTGGCCGGTCGTTCGGTGCTGGCACATACGCTCGATGCCTTCGAACGATGTTCCGTCGTGTCTTCCATTGTCTTGGTCGTGACTTCGGGAGAACAGAAGAAGGCGGCCGAGATCATAGCAAGCGAAGGATTCCGCAAAGTAAAATTAATTGTTCCGGGCGGAGCGGAGCGGCAAGATAGCGTATATGCGGGCTTAGCTGTTCTGGACACGGAAGGCGTGCTCGTCCATGACGCGGCAAGGCCGCTCATTACTTCCGGGCAAGTGGAAGCTTGTTGCCTGGCGGCGGAAGAGCATGGTTCGGCCGCGTTAGCGGTTCGGGTTAAAGATACGATCAAAGTTTCGGACGGCAACGGATTTATCGTCGCGACTCCAGAACGCCAGACGCTGTGGAGCGTGCAGACTCCGCAGGCTTTTTTGCGTCTTGAGCTGATGCACGCGCATCGGCAAGCGCAGGAAGTGGGCGCTTCGGCGACGGACGACGCGATGCTGCTAGAGCGGTTAGGCCGTAAAGTCGCTATCGTCGAAGGAAATTACGCGAATATTAAAATTACGACGCCGGAAGATTTGCCGATTGCCGAGCTTCTGCTCGCGAGGCGTTATGAGGAAGGGGTAAGGGAATGATTCGGATTGGACAGGGATTCGACGTACACCAGCTTGTTGCGGGACGCCCATGCATTATAGGAGGCGTTACAATTCCGTACGAGAAAGGGCTTTTAGGCCACTCGGACGCGGATGTGCTTCTACATACGATAAGCGATGCGATACTCGGCGCTCTTGCTCTCGGAGATATCGGCAAGCATTTTCCCGATACCGATCCTGAATTTAAGGATGCCGATAGCGTTAAATTGTTAGAACACGTCTGGGGCTTGGCCAAGGAACGGGGTTATCGGCTAGGCAACGCGGATGCGACGATCATCGCTCAGGCGCCTAAGATGGCTCCGTATATTCCGGCGATGGTCAAGGTAATCGCTCGTGTGTTGGAGTGCGATGAAACCGAGATCAACGTGAAAGCAACGACGACTGAACGTCTTGGATTTCCCGGACGGGGCGAAGGCATAGCATCTCAAGCGGTTGTTCTTCTCGTTAAAGATTGAGAGGCTCTCCGCACGTAGCTCCGCATTTCAAGCCAGTTTATTTTAGGAGGAACAATCATGTCTACGAAAGTCCGCGTACGTTACGCGCCTAGCCCAACGGGCCATTTGCATATCGGTAATGCACGAACGGCTATTTTCAACTATTTATTCGCTCGCCACCATGGGGGCGACTTCATCATTCGCATCGAGGATACGGACGTGAAACGTAACGTAGCCGGAGGTGAGGAAAGTCAGCTCACTTATCTGAAATGGCTCGGCGTCGACTGGGATGAAAGCATTGACCGTCCAGGCGATTACGGCCCTTACCGCCAGACGGAGCGTATCGATATTTACAATACTCACACGCAACAATTGCTGGATCGTCAGCTCGCTTATCCTTGCTATTGCAATGAAGCGGAACTGGAACAGGAACGCGAGGAGCAATCCGCGCGCGGCGAAACGCCGAAATACTCCGGTAAATGCCGCCATCTTGACGCTGAAGGGCGAGCTAAGCTTGCTGCCGAAGGACGAATTCCAAGCATTCGGTTTACCGTCCCGACAGACCGGGTGTATACGTTCACCGATACGGTCAAAGGGGAAATTTCGTTCCGTGCCGACGATTTCGGCGATTTCGTTATCGTGAAGAAAGACGGAATTCCAACCTATAACTATGCCGTGGCCGTTGACGATCATCTGATGGCGATCACGCACGTCTTGCGCGGCGAAGACCATATCACGAACACTCCTCGCCAATTGATGATCTATGAAGCGTTCGATTGGACCCCGCCGGAGTTCGGCCATATGACGCTGATCGTGAACGACCAACGCAAGAAGCTTTCCAAACGGGACGAATCCATCGTTCAATTCATTCAGCAGTACGACGAATTGGGCTACTTGCCGGAAGCGATATTTAACTTCATCACGTTGCTTGGCTGGTCTCCGGAAGGGGAAGAGGAAATCTACAGCCGCGAGCAGCTCATTGAAGTTTTTAATGCGAACCGTCTTTCCAAGAGTCCTGCGGTATTCGACACGGCCAAGCTTAGCTGGTTGAATCAGCATTACTTGAAGCAAGCTTCGCCGGAGCGCGTTATCGAGCTATGCCTGCCTCACCTGAAGGCTTCGGGCCGGTTGCCAGAGGTGCCGAACGAACAGGAAATGGAATGGGCTACCGCATTAGTGACTCTATTCCGGGATCACTTGAGATTCGGAGCCGAGATCGTATCGCTATCCGATCTTTTCTTCCAAGAGTCGCTTGAGTTCAATGATGAGGCGGAGGCCGTACTGGCCGAAGAGACCGTTCCTACCGTGCTGGCGGCTTTCCTTGCCGGACTTGAGGAGGCGGGCGAAGAGGGTTTCACGGTCGAGAATATGAAGAGCCTGATCAAAGGCGTTCAGACGGCTACCGGAGTGAAGGGTAAAGGATTGTTCATGCCGATCCGCGTGGCTCTTACCGGGCAGACGCACGGACCGGATTTGAACGGCACCATCTGGTTGCTGGGCCGCGGACAAGTGCTGAAGCGTCTGAATCAGCAGTTGGCTAAGTGAGGCCATGACTCGCGCATAGCGTGGCATCTCTTGTCACCTGAGAAGCGTTGGGATATACTTGAGCTATATCGAAAATGTGCGACGAACAGGAAAGTAAGTTTCGTTTAACGAATGTCCAGAGAAGGCGGTCATGGCTGAGAGCCGCCCATTCCTGCGAAACCGAATTGCGCCTGGGAGCTGCGCCGCTGATCGGACAACCTAAAGTATCGTGAGAAGGCTCGCGTTATTGCAGGCTTGTACGGGGTAAGCGGTGCCGGGGGGATCCCGTTATTCATCCAATGAGGAGCGGAGTCCATCCGGACGCATGCTCAAGCAGAGTGGGACCACGTCATGACGTCTCTGCAGCGATAAGCTGCAGGGGCTTTTTTTATTCCCGCGGATATTGCGTGTAGCCGTAATGCTGTATGGATCTCAGACAGTTGTTCAAAGGGGGGGACAGGATATGGGAATATGGCGGAAAGTCCAATCCGATATCGATGCGGTTTTCGAGAATGACCCTGCTGCTCGAAGCTGGTTTGAAGTGGTATTCACTTATGCGGGGTTACATGCAATTTGGTCTCATCGTTTCGCTCATTTCTTCTATCGTCATCGTTGGTATACCGTCGCACGCATGATTTCCCAGATTAGCCGTTTCTTTACGGGAATCGAAATTCACCCCGGGGCACGTATCGGCAATAAACTGTTCATAGATCATGGTATGGGCGTCGTGATCGGGGAAACGTGCGAGATCGGGGACGAAGTCGTCATCTATCAGGGAGTCACATTAGGCGGAACGGGCAAAGAAAAAGGCAAACGACATCCGACGATCGGCAACAGGGTCGTTATTGCTTCCGGCGCGAAAGTACTTGGATCGTTCACGGTTGGAGATAACTCTAATATCGGGGCCAATTCCGTCGTGCTGCGAGAAGTGCCGCCCAATAGTACGGTTGTCGGCATCCCGGGTCGAATCGTCAAGCGCAACGGAAAAAAAATCGGCGATCGGTTGGATCATACGAATTTGCCAGACCCGTTGATCGAAACCTTCCGGTTCATGCAGAAGGAAATCAACGAATTGCGGTCCGAGATAGAACGAATTAGAACTAGCGGAACGAACGGCAACAAAGAACTAAGCGATTCCGAGGAAACAAGCGATTCCAAGGAACTTAAAGGAGCTAACGCAACGTGAATCTCAAAATATACGACAGCCTAACGAGACAGCCTCAAGAGTTCATACCGCGCGAGCCGGGTAAGGTCAATATGTACGTATGCGGCCCGACCGTATATGACTATATTCATATCGGCAATGCGCGACCGGTCATTTTCTTCGACGTCGTTCGCCGGTACTTGGAAGCGATCGGCTTGCAAGTGAATTACATCGTTAATTACACGGATGTTGACGACAAAATGATCCGTAAAGCCGCGGAGCTTGGTATTACGGTGCCGGAGTTGGCGGAGAAGTTCATCACGGCGTTCAAGGAAGACAGGGAAGCGCTCGGCGCGTTCCCGCCAACGATATCCCCGCGGGTGACGGAGACGATCGACGAAATCGTGGCGTTCATTCAAGAGCTGGTCGATCAAGGCAGCGCGTACGAGAGCGCCGGAGACGTCTATTTCCGTACGGGGACCTTCGCCGAATACGGGAAGTTATCCCACAAAAATCTCGACGAGCTGCAATACGGCATTCGAATAGATGTGGATGAACGAAAGGAAAACCCGCAGGATTTCGTGTTATGGAAAGCGGCGAAGCCCGGTGAAATTCATTGGCCGAGCCCTTGGGGAGACGGTCGTCCGGGCTGGCATATCGAATGCTCCGCGATGGTACGCAAATACGCGGGAGATACGCTCGATATCCACGGAGGCGGCCATGATCTGCAATTCCCGCATCATGAGTGCGAGATTGCCCAATCCGAATCTTTGACCGGTCAGCCGTTGTCCCGATATTGGATGCATAACGGTTTCGTGAATATTAATAACGAGAAAATGTCGAAATCCTTAGGTAACGGAGTTAACGTCAGGCAACTTCTCAAAGGCACTAGCAAGTACGCGATCAGATACTTGATGCTGGCGACCCATTATCGCAGCCCTCTTAACTTCAGCGACGAGACGATCCGTCAAGCCACCAATAGCATCGAGAGGCTCACCAACTGCCGAGACAATGTCAAACACCGGCTGTCGTCCGTGGCGAAAGGCAGTCTTTCCTTGGCCGAGGATAAGGATCTGCAAGCGCGGCTCGAGCAAATCAATGCCGAATTCCATTCCCGGATGGAGGACGATTTCAGTACCCCGGATGCGATAACCGCCTGGTTCGGTCTCGTTTCCGAAGTGAACTCTTATTTGCAACGGGAAGTCGTAAGCGAAACGGATTTGCATTTCATTCTCGCCCGGATAGACGGGATGAATGCGATTATGGGATTGCTGCCGGCGGTCGAAGAGGCCGAACTGCTGGACGAAGAGGTTGATGCGCTAATCGCTGAACGAACGACGGCTCGCGCTAACCGCAATTTTGCTCGCGCGGATGAGATTCGCGATTTATTGGCGGACCAGGGAATTCTACTGGAAGATACACCGCAAGGCATACGTTGGCGGCGCAAATGACGGAACGGGAAAGCTTGTCTCTAGCCCCCGTCATCTCGCCTGTTGTCCCTACGGACGTTCCCGTGAATTTACTTTCCCCGGTAGTGCTCGCTTACATCGGGGATGCCGTGTTCGAGATATATATCCGCCAGAGGTTAATCGCCGGGTTTAAACGCAAGCCTCATGAGCTACACCGCGCCGCGACATCGTATGTATCCGCCGCGGCTCAGGCAAAACTTCTGCAAAAGTGGAATCCGTTGCTCTCGGAAGAGGAGGCGGACATCGTGAGGCGGGGCCGCAACACCAAGTCGGGCCAGCCTCCGAAGAACGCGGATCCCGCGGACTACCGACATGCGACGGCTCTGGAATGTCTAGTGGGTTACCTTTATTATCAAGGGGCTAAGGAACGTCTGGAGCAACTAATCGAATTGGCATTCTCACATCAACCGGAATAACCGGTTTGCAAGGGTCGCAATAAACGATAAAGGAAGATGAAAAATGAATAATCACAATCCGAGGGCGCCGGGTAATCGCTCTGCGAACGGCGCTAGGCCATCTAAGCCTAACGAGCGCAAAGGCGGCTGGAACTCTTCGAGCAATGGAAGCAAGGATAAAGAAAGACGTCATTCGACGGTTCCCGCGAAGGAATCGGCTGCCGACAACGAGGTATGGGCTGAAGATAGCGCCTTGAAAGGCGACGACGAGTACTTGGCTGGCAAGCATCCCGTGTTGGAGGCCATGAGGGCAGGGCGTTCGATCAACAAAATATTCATGTCGAATCAAGCCCAGAAAAATCTTATACTGCCGATCATGGAAGAAGCCAAGGCGCGGGGAATCGTCGTTCAGCAAGTGGACAAGAGCAAGCTCGATCGATTGGTTCCAGATATGCAGCATCAAGGAGTAGTCGCTCAAGCGGCGGCCGTCGCCTATGTGGAAGTGGACGAGCTTCTTGCGCGTGCAGCTGCGAGTGGAGAAGCGCCGCTCATCGTGTTGCTCGACGAAGTGGAAGATCCCCATAATCTCGGTTCCGTTCTGCGGACGGCCGATTGCACGGGGGTACATGGCGTTATTGTTCCGAAACGCAGAAGCGCAGGGTTGACGGCGGTCGTCGCCAAAACTTCCGCGGGTGCGGTAGAGTACGTTCCAGTGGCGCGGGTAGCCAATCTGGTGCAGACGATGGAGAAGCTTAAGGAAGCGGGGCTATGGATCGCTGGAGCGGATGCAGGCGCCAAGGAAGGCTTCTACGAGACGAACCTAACCGGTCCGTTAGCCATCGTGATCGGTAACGAGGGGCAAGGGCTATCCCGTTTAGTTAGAGAGAGATGCGATTTCATCCTGTCGCTTCCTATGGCCGGACAGATCAACTCGCTCAACGCGTCAGTCGCCGCGGGAGTTATTTTGTACGAAGTCGTTCGTCAGCGTGCTGAAGCCCAGAAGAAAAGAGGCGCTTCGACAAGTCATTCGACTACGGAACATGCGTGAGAAACGCATGTTCCAACGCGAGGACGTCCTGCTCGTCGATGGTTATAACATGATCGGAGCGTGGCCGGAGCTCGCGGTTCTCAAAAGCGAGAAGCTGGAAGACGCGCGAGACCGGTTGCTGGAGATGTTGTCGGATTACCAAAGCTACGCCGGCCTTATCTTGATCGTCGTGTTCGATGCCTTTCGCGTCCCGGGTGTTGGAGCTGAATATCGCCATCGCAAGAAGCTTAAGGTCGTCTATACGCGCGAGCGTGAAACCGCCGACGAATGCATCGAGCGTTTGGTCGGAGAGTGGACGTCGGTGAAGCGCAATATTTACGTCGCCACTTCGGATCTGGTCGAACAGCATGTCGCGTTCGGCCGCGGCGCGCTTCGGCTGTCGGCGCGGGAACTACGGCTGGAGGTACGCCAAAGCAGAGCGGATATTCAATCGGCTATTCAAAGCAAAACGCAGCTTAAGAAAAATCCTTTGGACGAAGTTTTGCCCGATGATGTGCAACGCCGATTGGAACGGATGAGGAGAGGTCTGGGAGAAAATTGAAGGAATCGTGGCTATTATTTACAATTTTACCACCGTGGACGAGCTGTGAAAAACGGCAAATCCATTGACGCTATGCGCCATATCAAGTATATTGTTAATAGTTTGATAGAGCAAAAGGTTCCAGTAGGCCAATGCAGACCGGAGGAATGTTCATGAGCGTCGACTTGGAGAGACTGGCAACGCGTGAGTACGACTTCAAGGCCGACGAGGACATCGTAGAATTCGTTCGCATGGGCGATAGCGAAGCGTTGGAGTACCTCATTCATAAATATCGAAATTTCGTACGTGCCAAGGCGCGTTCTTATTTTCTGATCGGAGCGGAACGGGAAGATATCGTGCAAGAAGGGATGATCGGCCTCTATAAGGCGATTCGAGACTTCAAGGGCGACAAGCTGGCTTCGTTCAAAGCTTTTGCGGAGTTGTGCATCACCCGGCAGATTATTACCGCGATCAAGACCGCAACGCGACAGAAGCATATTCCCCTGAACTCTTACGTTTCCTTGGATAAACCGATTTATGACGAAGATTCTGATCGGACGCTGCTAGACGTCATATGCGGTTCTAGAGTATGCGATCCCGAGGAAATGATTATTAACCAAGAAGAGTTCTACGGGCTCGAAGACAAGATGTCGGAAATCTTAAGCGACCTGGAGCGCAAGGTGCTCATGCTTTACTTGGATGGGCGTTCCTACCAAGAGATCGCCGTAGACCTCGACAGGCACGTGAAGTCGATCGACAATGCCTTGCAACGCGTTAAGCGTAAGTTGGAGCGTTATTTGGAAGTGCGGGATCTTGCCCACTAATGTTCAAGCCATCATATGAATTATTACTGCAGCCGAATAATCGTGCTGCTTTTTTAATGCCGTTATCATACGGTGGAGGGGCGTACGGGAATACTCTGTGCCGAGACATTTTTTGAGCAATAGGGTTAGAACCTCGGAAATATGGCAGAATATTTACAAGGATACTAGGACGAGAGGGAGTTCGTTCGGGAATTGTAAGCCTATCGTTCGACTTCCAATAGTAGGCTAATGACGGTTTTCGTTGACATCGATTTCCCCCTGTGATAAATTATTTTAGTAACCTTAACGTGGTTTCTTATGCGCTGGCTCTGAATCATCGGCGAAACACCAGGAATTGTTGTCTTGATGACTTGTCATTAAGCCTCGATACCGAAGCAGCCTTGGTTCGCCAAGCTGGGGTTTCCGCTGAATGGTTGTCTTTTTTTATGAAGTTATGATCCCGGGAGGTGGAATGGGATGCGCGTAATCATCACTCTAGCTTGTACGAACTGCAAGCAACGGAACTACACGTCGAGCAAGAACAAACGGACACACGCCGATCGCATCGAGTTGAAGAAGTTCTGCAAATTTTGCAATGAACATCATCCTCATCGCGAAACGCGTTAACTCCTAGGAGGTATGAACGTGACTTTCCTGGCCAAGATGAAACAAAACTTTGGGTCCTTTTTTTCGTTTTTTGCCGATAGCTGGAACGAATTAAAGAAAGTCCGTTGGCCCAGCCGGAAAGAACTTGTCAGCTACACAATCATCGTTATTGTGACTGTGCTGCTGGTAACGATCTACTTCTGGGGTCTGGACATCGGTATTTCATCCCTCGTCGATCTCATCATCTGACGCTGGAACCAAAGGTGGCTTTTCCATGGAGAAAAGATGGTATGTAGTGCACACGTACTCCGGTTACGAGAACAAGGTTAAGGCTAACTTGGAGAAACGCGTGGAATCTATGGGTATGCAAGACAAAATCTTCCGTGTGCTTGTTCCGATGGAAGAAGAGATCGTCAACAAAGATGGCAAGAAAAAGACGGTTATGCGTAAAGTGTATCCCGGCTACGTTCTTGTCGAGATGGTCCAAACGGACGATTCTTGGTATGTGGTCCGCAATACTCCGGGAGTAACCGGATTTGTAGGCTCCACGGGATCCGGATCGAAACCGACGGCGCTTCTTCCCGATGAAGTAGAAGGAATTCTAAAACATATGGGTATGGATGAGCCTAAGCCGGTTATCGATTTCGAATTGAAAGAGAACGTCCGCGTTAAGGTTGGTCCTTTTGCTAACTTTGTCGGTTCCGTAGAAGAAATTCTGCCCGATAAGAGCAAGCTTAAGGTGCACGTTAACATGTTTGGCAGGGAAACCCCGGTTGAGTTGGATTTCACTCAAGTGGAAAAGATATAAGTATCTTTGTGTGTATGGGTTTCTTGAATGAGCGGGAGGGACGGAAGTTCCGTTAAACCGCATTATGGGTCAGGGAGGTGTGCAACATGGCAAAAAAAGTCATCAAATTGGTAAAGTTGCAAGTTAACGCGGGTAAAGCTAACCCTGCGCCGCCAATCGGTCCTGCACTAGGTCAAGCTGGCGTTAACATCATGCAATTCTGTAAAGAGTTCAATGCTCGTACAGCGGATCAAGCGGGATTGGTTATTCCAGTCGTTATTTCCGTATTTGAGGATCGTTCCTTTACATTCGAAACAAAGACTCCGCCAGCTGCAGTATTGCTTCGCGTAGCTGCAGGAATCCAAAAAGGTTCCGGCGAGCCGAACAAGAAAAAAGTAGCTACTGTTAAACGTGCTAAAGTTCGTGATATTGCAGAGCAAAAAATGCAAGATCTGAACGCGGCGTCCGTTGAAGCGGCTATGCGTATGGTCGAAGGTACTGCTCGCAGCATGGGCGTAGTTATCGAAGACTAATCGATTGCGACTCTAAAGAGTACAATCGTACTGCGGTTCCTAGAACCGCTTGTGGGAGGAAACTTCCGTTAAAACCACAAAAGGAGGAGAACAACTTGGCTAAACACGGTAAAAAATATGCAGCATCCGCTAAGCTGATCGATCGCGATGCAACCTACGAATCGTTGGAAGCAATCGAACTCGTGAAGAAAGCAGCTACAGCTAAATTCGACGAAACAGTCGAAGCAGCTGTCCGTCTCGGCGTAGATCCGAGAAAACAAGATCAAGCAGTGCGTGGCGTAGTCGTCCTGCCTCACGGCACTGGCAAAACGCAACGCGTCCTCGTATTCGCAAAAGGTGACAAGCTGAAAGAAGCTGAAGCAGCTGGCGCGGATTATGTAGGGGATGCCGATCTCATCGCGAAAATCCAACAAGGATGGTTCGAGTTCGACGTCTGCGTCGCGACTCCGGACATGATGAGCGAAGTCGGTAAACTGGGCCGTATTCTCGGGGGTAAAGGTTTGATGCCGAACCCTAAAGCAGGCACTGTAACGAATGACGTTGCAAAAGCTATTGCTGAGATTAAAGCCGGTAAAATCGAATACCGTCTGGACAAAGCCGGACAAATTCACGCTCCGATCGGTAAAGTTTCGTTCGACTCCGAGAAGCTCGACGAAAACTTGAAAGCTTTGATCGAAGCGCTGAGCCGCGCGAAACCTGCATCTTCCAAAGGCGTATACCTGAAAAACATCTCGATTTCTTCGACGATGGGACCAGGCGCTCGCGTTAATGCATCGGTATATCGCTAATTCGATAAGCTGAAGAGCTAATCGAACGGTAAAAACTGTCTTTGACATCGGTTGATCTTAATGATAAGCTGATGAAGCTGATAAATGAATATGGATACCGTAGACCGTAGGTGCAGCGCGCAGTAAACTGCCGCGTGAGCTTAATTTCCTACCGAGGTGTGTGGATAGAGTTTTTCTTTTATGCAAAGTGCTTCGCATTTTGATCATAAGAGCGAGATCACGTCATGCCTCCGCGATGTCTGCGGGGGCATTTCTTATGCCTCTGACTCGTTGGAAGACGATAATACGGTAATGCCAAGACTTAGGAGGTGTACACAATGGCAAATGCAAAAATCATTCAAGCCAAACAACAGGAAGTCGATGCAATCGCAGCGAAACTTCGCGAGAGCAATTGTACAGTTGTAGCTGACTATCGCGGCCTGAACGTAGCTCAAGTGACTTTGCTTCGTAAGCAATTGCGTGAAGCCGGCATTGAATTCCAAGTGTTGAAAAACTCTTTGGTAAGCCGTGCTGCTGCAAGCGCTGAACTGAGCGAGCTTGATGCCGTTCTGACGGGTCCAACGGCTATCGCTTTCGGTAGCGACGTTGTTGCTCCTGCGAAAATTCTTAGCGATTTCGCTAAGAAGAACGATGCATTGAAAGTTAAAGGTGGCGTAGTTGAAGGACGTTTCGTCGACGCTGCTCAAGTAAAAGCACTTGCGGATCTTCCGTCCCGCGAAGGTTTGCTGTCCATGTTGCTTAGCGTTCTACAAGCACCAGTTCGCAACTTCGCACTCGCTGTCAAAGCGGTGTCGGACAAAAACGAAGCAAGCGCGTAAGACCATCGATTACCAAATTAAGAAGATCATATGATCTCAAATAATGGAGGATATTCAAATGAGCAAAGAGCAAATCTTAGAAGCCATCAAAGCGATGACTGTTCTCGAACTGAACGATCTGGTTAAAGCAATCGAAGAGGAATTCGGCGTAACTGCTGCAGCACCAGTTGCTGTAGCTGCAGGCGGCGGAGCAGCTGCTGAAGCTGAAGAGCAATCCGAATTCGACGTACTTTTGGTTGACGCTGGCGCTTCCAAAATCAACGTAATCAAAGCTGTTCGCGAAATCACAGGTCTTGGCCTGAAAGAAGCAAAAGATCTCGTAGACAACGCTCCAAAAGCAATCAAAGAAAAAGTTGCCAAAGAAGAAGCTGACGCTGTTAAAGCTAAGCTTGAAGAAGCTGGCGCTAAAGTAGAAGTTAAGTAAGAAGCAGATCATCAAACCCCTTGAAGATTTTCTTCGAGGGGTTTGTTCGTATGGAAAATTGATTATGCTTAGTAAAGGCGATCTACGCTGTAAGTTTGGGGGATCTAGCGTGAACGATCACTACTACTCGAATAAACCCAAGTCGGCGAGCAATCGACGGGCATTCGAAACGGTACTTCGAGGGATTAACCTCCGCTTGACGTCGGATGCTGGCGTGTTTTCGCGGGACGGGGTGGACTTTGGCAGTCGGGTGCTTATCGAGCAGATGGAAATTCCATCTGACGCCCAAGTGCTGGATATCGGCTGCGGGTATGGCCCGATTGGATTAATTGCTGCCCGCCTTGCGCCGCAAGGACATGTCAAGCTAATCGACATTAACGAACGGGCAGTTGAACTTGCAAGCCACAATGCGCAAGCGAATGGAATCCGCAACGTATCCTTCGCGCAAAGCGATTTGTTCGCTGCGGTCGCAACAGAAACCTTCGATGTGATTCTCTCCAATCCGCCCATTCGGGCAGGGAAAGTCGTCGTCCATCAGCTATTCATGGAATCCTGGCAACATCTGAATCCTGGCGGCTCTACCTGGGTCGTTATCCAGAACAAACAAGGGGCGCCCTCTGCAAGAGCGAAGCTTGAAGAGATCTATGGCGAGGAACAGGTTGTAGAAGTCGGTAAGGATAAGGGATTCAGGCTATATCGCTGTACTCGAAAGTAAAAATGAAAAATATTTGACTTGACATTTTGGCTGTGGTATTATTAAAAAATGTCAGTATTAGGATGGGCTAATTGTCTTCAACACAATAGACTTGTAAACTCTGATCCTTTCCCAGGAATAAATGAACGTAAGTTGACGTATAATGGGTTTGTTTTGGGGTAAAGGCAGGATGAGTTGCCATTGTGCCGCCAACCGGCGCATAAGGGCTTTTCTTTATTTATGTGTTGAAGCAGACTTAAGGGGTGAGGTTAAGTTGGCAGGACATCTTGTTCAGTATGGCCGCCGTACACGGCGCAGCTACGCCCGCATTAATGAAGTGTTGGACGTTCCGAACCTGATCGAAATCCAGCAACAGTCGTACCAGAAGTTTTTGGACGAGGGTTTGCGCGAGATTTTTCAGGATATTTCGCCAATTTCGGATTTTACCGGCAATCTAGTGTTGGAGTTTATCGACTATAGCTTGGGTGAACCGAAGTATTCCGTTGACGAATCGAAAGAACGCGACGTTACTTATGCGGCTCCACTTCGTGTTAAAGTTCGATTGCTTAATAAAGAAACCGGTGAAGTGAAAGAGCAAGAAGTATTTATGGGCGATTTCCCGCTCATGACCGAAACGGGTACGTTCATTATCAATGGTGCAGAACGCGTAATCGTCAGCCAATTGGTGCGCTCCCCGAGTGTCTACTTCAGTACGAAGGTAGATAAGAACGGTAAGAAAAATTACACTGCAACTGTCATTCCGAATCGTGGAGCATGGCTCGAACTTGAGACGGATGCTAAAGATATCATTTATGTGCGTATTGACCGCACACGGAAGATCCCGGTTACGGTTCTTCTTCGTTCGCTTGGTTTCGGAACCGACGCAGAGATTCTGGATCTGCTAGGACAAGATGATTACATTCGCAATACGCTTGAGAAGGATAACACGGATTCCACCGAGAAAGCGCTCATCGAAATTTACGAGCGTCTTCGTCCGGGCGAACCTCCGACTTTGGAGAACGCGCGCAGCTTGCTGATTGCACGTTTCTTCGATCCTAAGCGCTATGACCTGGCGAATGTCGGTCGTTACAAAGTAAACAAAAAACTGCATATTAAGAACCGATTGTTTAACCAACGTTTAGCGGAGACGCTTGTGGATCCATCCACGGGCGAAATTATCGCCGAAGCCGGCCAGATGATTGACCGTAGACTGTTGGATCAAATTCTCCCTATGCTGGAGAAGAACGTCGGATTCAAAAACTATCGCGTAACAGGCGGAGTTTACGAAGCGGAAGATATTCCTCTGCAAGCCGTGAGCGTGTTCTCGCCTCTTGATGATGGCAAAGTGGTTAAGGTTATTTCCAACGGCATCATCGACAAGTCGGTGAAGAACATTACGCCTGCGGATATTATCGCTTCCGTCAGCTACTTCATGAATCTGTTGCAGAACGTCGGCGACACGGACGATATCGACCACCTCGGTAACCGTCGTCTTCGTTCCGTAGGCGAGCTGCTACAGAACCAATTCCGTATCGGCTTGTCCCGTATGGAACGGGTTGTGCGCGAACGGATGTCGATTCAGGATCAGAATGCGATTACGCCTCAGGCTCTGATCAACATTCGTCCTGTAATCGCGGCAATCAAAGAGTTTTTCGGATCTTCCCAGCTATCGCAATTTATGGACCAAACGAATCCGCTTGCCGAATTGACGCACAAACGTCGTCTTTCCGCGCTCGGACCGGGCGGTTTGACGCGCGAACGCGCAGGATTCGAGGTTCGGGACGTTCATAACTCTCACTACGGTCGGATGTGTCCGATCGAGACGCCAGAGGGACCGAACATCGGGTTGATCAACTCCTTGTCCACCTTCGCGCGAATTAACGAATACGGCTTTATCGAGGCACCTTATCGTAAGGTCGATCCGCAAACTAATCGCGTTACGGAAGAGATCGTCTACATGACTGCGGACGAAGAGTATAACTATATCATCGCGCAAGCGAACGCGAAGTTAAATCCCGATGGCTCCTTTGCTGAGAAGGAAACCATTGTGCGTTATAACAAGCAAGTGGATAATATCCTGACGCTGCCGAGTGACCGCGTTGACTACATGGACGTATCTCCTAAGCAGGTTGTGTCCGTCGCTACGGCGATGATCCCGTTCCTAGAGAACGATGACTCCAACCGTGCGCTCATGGGATCCAACATGCAACGTCAAGCCGTGCCGTTGCTCATTCCGGAAGCTCCTTTCGTAGGAACTGGAATGGAGCATAAGTCTGCGAAAGACTCCGGGGTATGTATTGTATCCAAATATGACGGTTTCATCGAGCGAGTTTCTGCTAATGAAATCCAATTGCGCCGCGTCGAGATTATCGACGGCAAAGAAGTTAAAGGCGACATCGTTAAACATAAGCTGCAGAAGTTTATGCGTTCTAACCAAGGAACATGTATTAACCAAAGACCGCTTGTCCGCCGTGGCGATGTTATCAAGAAAGGTGACATCATGGCAGACGGTCCTTCAACAGATACGGGCGAGCTTGCGCTTGGACGTAACGTAGTCGTTGCCTTCATGACATGGGAAGGCTACAACTACGAGGATGCTATCCTGTTGTCCGAGAAATTGGTGCGCGAAGACGTGTACACTTCGATCCACATCGAGGAGTACGAGTCCGAAGCGCGTGATACGAAGCTGGGACCTGAAGAAATTACCCGCGATATTCCTAACGTGGGCGAGGACGCGCTTCGCAACCTCGACGAGCGCGGAATCATCCGCGTAGGCGCCGAGATTAGCGCTGGAGACATCCTGGTAGGTAAAGTTACTCCTAAGGGCGTAACGGAGCTTACGGCGGAAGAACGCTTGCTACACGCTATCTTCGGAGAGAAGGCTCGCGAAGTCCGCGATACTTCCCTGCGCGTACCGCATGGTACGGACGGAATCGTCGTTGACGTTAAAGTGTTTACCCGTGAGAACGGTGATGAGCTGCCTCCTGGAGTTAACCAATTGGTTCGTGCCTATATCGCTCAGAAACGGAAAATTTCCGAAGGCGATAAAATGGCCGGACGCCATGGTAACAAAGGGGTTATCGCGCGCATCTTACCGGAAGAAGATATGCCGTTCCTGCCAGATGGTACGCCTGTACAGGTCGTTCTTAATCCGCTGGGTGTACCTTCCCGGATGAACATCGGTCAAGTACTCGAAGTTCACTTGGGCATGGCTTGTAAGCTTCTCGGCATTCACTCCGCTACGCCGGTATTCGACGGAGCTCGTGAAACGGACGTCTTCGACGCCATGGAAGAAGCAGGCATGAAACGTAATGGTAAATGGCAATTGCGCGACGGACGTTCCGGTGAACTGTTCGAACGCGAAGTTACCGTAGGCGTTATGTATATGATCAAGCTCGCGCATATGGTCGACGATAAAATCCATGCTCGTTCTACAGGTCCTTACTCGCTCGTTACGCAACAGCCGCTCGGTGGTAAAGCCCAGTTCGGTGGACAACGTTTCGGGGAGATGGAGGTTTGGGCACTGGAAGCTTACGGTGCAGCCTATACGCTACAAGAAATTTTGACAGTGAAATCCGATGACGTGGTCGGTCGTGTCAAAACTTACGAATCGATCGTTAAAGGCGAGAACGTGCCAGAACCAGGCGTTCCTGAGTCCTTCAAAGTATTGATCAAGGAGCTCCAAAGCTTGGGTATGGACGTGAAGATCTTGTCCGGAGACGAGCAAGAGATCGAAATGAAAGAAATGGACGACGAAGAAGATGCCGCTGGAGATAAGCTAAACCTTAACTTAGAGGGCTCTGAAGTCGGTGTCGAATAAACGAAACGTAGCTTAGGCTACGTTTCGCAATCGCATGACGCCGGGCCTTCGGGGCCGTCGTTAAGATCTGAAATCTTAGCAACGATGAAGGAGGGCTTGCTCCTTGTTAGACGTCAATAACTTTGAGTTCATGAAAATCGGTTTGGCTTCCCCGGACAAAATCCGGTCTTGGTCAAGAGGCGAAGTCAAGAAACCGGAAACGATAAACTACCGGACCTTGAAGCCGGAAAAAGAAGGTTTGTTCTGCGAGAAAATTTTCGGACCAACCAAGGACTGGGAATGTCATTGCGGAAAGTACAAAAGAGTTCGTTACAAAGGCGTTGTCTGTGATCGTTGCGGAGTTGAAGTTACGCGTGCGAAAGTTCGTCGCGAACGGATGGGCCACATCGAACTAGCAGCTCCCGTATCGCACATTTGGTACTTCAAAGGGATTCCAAGCCGTATGGGACTTGCGCTGGACATGTCTCCTCGTTCGCTCGAAGAGATCATTTACTTCGCTTCCTACGTCGTAACGGATCCTGGAGATACGCCTCTGGAGAAGAAACAACTTCTCTCCGAGAAAGAATACCGCAGCTACCGGGATAAGTATGGATATGCATTCCATGCGGGGATGGGTGCCGAAGCGGTCAAAAGACTGTTGCAGGATATCGACCTCGATCGTGAACTCGAAATGCTGAAAGAAGATTTGCGCACCGCGCAAGGCCAACGTCGCAACCGCGCGATCAAACGTCTTGAAGTGGTGGAATCTTTCCGTAACTCCGGCAACTTGCCGGACTGGATGATTCTCGACGTTCTTCCGGTCATTCCTCCGGAATTGCGCCCGATGGTTCAACTAGACGGAGGCCGTTTCGCGACTAGCGACTTGAACGACCTGTACCGCCGCGTTATTAACCGGAACAACCGGTTGAAACGTTTGCTCGATCTCGGAGCTCCGGATATCATCGTACAGAATGAAAAACGGATGCTTCAAGAAGCGGTCGACGCGTTGATCGATAACGGTCGCCGCGGCCGTCCAGTAACGGGCCCGGGTAATCGTCCATTGAAATCCCTCAGCCACATGCTGAAAGGGAAACAAGGCCGGTTCCGTCAGAACTTGCTCGGTAAACGGGTCGACTACTCCGGACGTTCGGTTATCGTTGTCGGACCAAGCTTGAGAATGTACCAATGTGGTCTTCCTAAAGAGATGGCGTTGGAGTTGTTCAAGCCGTTCGTTATGAAAGAACTCGTTCTTAAAGGATTAGCCCATAACATCAAGAGCGCGAAGCGCAAAGTAGAACGCGTTAGTCCGGAAGTATGGGATGTGCTTGAAGAAGTTATTAAAGAACATCCGGTGCTTCTCAACCGTGCGCCTACGCTTCATAGACTTGGTATCCAAGCGTTCGAACCGATCTTGGTCGAAGGCCGTGCTATCAAGCTTCACCCTCTCGTTTGTACGGCGTACAACGCCGACTTCGACGGTGACCAAATGGCGGTTCACGTTCCGTTGTCCGCGGAAGCACAAGCGGAAGCACGCTTGCTCATGCTAGCTTCGGGTAACATCTTGAACCCTAAAGACGGTAAGCCTGTCGTAACTCCATCGCAGGATATGGTACTTGGTTGCTTCTATCTGACGATGGATAACAATAAGTCTTATGGAACGGGCCTTCGCTTTGCTAACGTTAACGAAGCCGTTTCCGCTTACCAACGCAGCACGGCAGGCATTTCGCTGCATGCTCGCGTAATCATTCCGGTTAAAGAGCTGAAGAAGAAGACCTTTACTCCGGAACAGCAGGAAGCGCTGATTGTTACGACAATCGGTAAAATCATTTTCAATGAAATCTTCCCGGATACGTTCCCTTACATCAACGAGGCAACGAAAGAAAACCTCGTTAAAGGTACGCCGGATAAATATTTCATCTATGAAAAAGGCGCCGACCTGGATAAATTTATCGATGATCCGCAAATACCGGGAGCTGTTGGTAAAGAGTACTTGGGTAACATTATCGGCGAATGCTTCCGCATTTACCATACGACAGAAACTTCGGTTATTTTGGATAAAATCAAGCAGCTTGGATTCACGTACTCGACGCGCGCAGGGATTACGATCGGCGTATCCGACGTTATTGTTCCTCAGGAGAAGCAACAAATTCTTGCGAAATCCGAAGAACGCGTTAACGTCGTTGCTACGCAATACCGCCGCGGTTTGATTACTAACGAAGAGCGCCGGGATCGCGTAATCGAGATCTGGAGCAAAACGAAGGACGAACTTACAGACGTTCTGATGAAATCGATGGATCGCTACAACAGCATTATGTTGATGGTCGACTCCAAAGCTCGGGGTAACAAATCGCAGATCACCCAATTGGGCGGTATGCGGGGTCTGATGGCCAACCCATCCGGTCGTATCATCGAGTTGCCGATTAAATCGAACTTCCGTGAAGGCCTTACCGTATTGGAATACTTTATTTCGACGCATGGAGCGCGGAAAGGTCTAGCCGATACAGCTCTTAGAACAGCCGACTCCGGTTACTTGACACGTCGTCTCGTAGACGTAGCGCAAGATGTTATCGTCCGCGAGGACGATTGCGGAACGGACAAAGGAATTACCGTTTCCCGGATCGAGGATGGCAAAGAGGTTATCGAGGACTTGTTCGACCGTATCGAAGGCCGTTACGCATTCGAAACGATCCGCAATCCGGAGACGAAAGAAATTATCGCCAATCGCAACGACCTGATCGATACGCCAATCGCGGAAGAGATCATTCGCGCTGGCATCAAGAAAGTTCAGATCCGCTCCGTACTTAGCTGCCGTGCACGTCATGGCGTATGTAAGCTATGTTATGGACGCAACCTGGCGACAGGCAAGAAAGTCGAGATCGGGGAAGCGGTCGGTATCATCGCCGCGCAATCCATCGGAGAACCGGGAACTCAGCTCACTATGCGTACGTTCCATACCGGCGGTGTTGCCGGAGACGATATTACGCAAGGTTTGCCGCGGATCCAGGAGCTCTTCGAAGCTCGGAATCCGAAAGGTCAAGCGATTATTTCCGAGCTTGACGGCGTAATTAAAGAAATTCGTGAAACGAAGGATCGCCGTGAAATCGAGTTGCAGGGCGGAGCAGAATCCAAAATCTATCCGGTCAGCTACGGTTCGCGTATTCGCGTCATTCAAGGCCAGCAAGTTGAAGCTGGAGACGAATTGACCGACGGTTCGATCGATCCGAAAGAAATGCTACGGATCAAAGGTATTCGCGGCGTGCAGAATTATATTCTGCAAGAGGTACAACGCGTTTACCGTAACCAAGGCGTTGAAATCAACGATAAGCATATCGAGGTTATGATCAAGCAGATGCTTCGTAAGATTCGCATCGTTGATCCAGGCGACACGGTATTGCTCCCTGGAGCATTCGTGGATCTGCACGAGTACGAAGCGGCTAACCGCGACGCTATTCTTGCGGACAAAGAGCCTGCGGTTGCACGTCCAGTGCTCCTCGGTATTACAAAGGCGTCGCTCGAGACCGATTCATTCCTATCGGCGGCATCTTTCCAAGAGACGACTCGCGTTCTGACCGATGCAGCTATCAAAGGCAAAGTCGACAGATTGCTTGGACTCAAGGAGAACGTCATTATCGGAAAACTCATTCCTGCTGGTACGGGGATGGCTCGTTACCGCAACATTCGAGTCGTGTCGCCTTTTGACGAACCGACAGACGAAGCGGCTGAGCTCGAGCCCGTTGGCGTAGAGTAATTCGATTACATGTAAGCTTACAAGGCGGATACCGGCAACGGTATTCGCCTTTTTTACACCCATCTTCGCGCGGAGGCCGCTTTCATGACTAAATCTTTAGTTACGTTAGACCATATTTCGTGCTTTTTCGCACATAAAGAAGTGTTGAAAGACCTATCGCTTAACGTTCACGAGGGTGAGGCCATGGCCATTGTCGGAAACAATGGTACGGGGAAGAGCACTTTATTGAAAATAATAAGCGGTCTAGGAGCCATTAATGGCGGGAGAAGGATAGAAGCGCCAGAAGACAAAAGGCTCTCGATCGGATTCGCACCGGACAGATTTCCTAAGTTACGATTCACGGCTACGGAGTATTTGCGATACATGGGTAGAATCAGAGGGATGAATAAGCAACGGCTAGAGGAAAGAATCTCAGACTTAATGAGCCAGCTTAGGCTTGATCCGACCATTCGCCAACAGCTTCGTAACTATTCTAAGGGAATGCTCCAGAAAGTTAATCTGATGCAAGCGTTGTTGGAGAAGCCGGATTTATTGCTACTCGACGAACCTTTGTCGGGTTTGGATATGAGAACCCAAGAGGAACTGATGAATGTTCTGATACAAATTAAAAGGCAAGGAATGACCATCGTATTAACAACGCACGAGAAGGTGATGATGGAGCAAATTGCCGATCGCGTCGTGGAACTTGCCGATGGGGGAATCGCTAGCGATAAGCGGGTTCCCGTTTACGCAACGATTGTTAAAGAAATCATTTTTGACCTCGGGGAAAACGAAATGCGTCAATGCCTATCGGACGGAGAAGGCGTTAGAACATGGTCGCGGTTAAATACTCATTGGCGCGTAGAAATCAGTGCAGATAATAGCGATGCTTTCCTGCGTTCCATTCTTCAAGCGGGTGCGGCCATTATTAAGGTGATTAGTCTGCCTGAGAGCCCAACGTTAGGCGCGATGGTGCCGGTTAAGACTGAGAAGGTGGTAGTCGTATGACGGCAACGATGGCATACTCCTTACAATATTATTTGCGATCCTACAGATACGTAGCTCCTCTATTAATATTCAGTCTTACCTTATTTTTCATTTATAGCATTGTTCCTAATCCGGTTATGCCCAGTTATTCGTTAACGTCCACGTTTCTATTTGTCGTGTCCGCTTGGCTAGCATTCGGATATATCGACGTCGAAGACGGAACACAGCAACAGATTACGGTCATGCATACGGGAAGCTTATCGAAATATTATTATGGCAAACTACTCGTTATCGTTATCATCGTCAACATATTGTCGATCATCTGCGTCCTGTACCCGATCCTGTTCAATAAGTTCGATAGGCAACCTTCGTTATCGGAATGGGTGATCGCGCTGCTAAGTCATAGCATTCTCTCTATATTAGGAATAGCGCTCTCCATTTTATTTACGAATAAATGGGTTCAGAAATTGAGCTATGCCATTCTAGGGATATTCCTTGCAATCGCGCTGTCTTTGGCTGGAGCTGGAATCGAGAATTCTTCGCCGCATTCTATTAAGGCGTTATCATGGCTCATTCCCCCGGTGTTTCGAACGATGGACATGCTTAATAATTATGAGGAGACGGCCTATTCCGGCGTTGTCGTTTCGTTGATTTCTCCGTTGGTTTATAGTGGCTTGCTATTTTGGCTGTTTCTCATCAAGATGAAAAGAAAGCTGGTTTGATTGATGGATGCTTGCGGAGTTAAACTTCTTGACACACCCAAATTCAAGTGATAATATGTTCTAGTGTGTGCCAGACGTACGTCAAACTGACGTGCATCGATACGGTGCGAACCTAAGCAAAGAGTGCGACATTGCATCGGCATAACTGCTAGTTATAGCCGTCGGAGAATAAGATTGTTGGGTTTGATTCGGTCAAAGACCACGGAAAAGCGATTTTCATGTGCGAAGATGACTGGTCGGGCCCTTTCTCGTCTCTCAAAATGAACCACCTGGATCTGTGGGCTTCGCAAAAGGGTATCGGGTAAGTCGTTTACTCATTATTTTTCTACCGTTTACGGGAAGGGGGTGGCAGCATGCCAACAATTAACCAGTTAGTTCGTAAAGGCCGTCAATCGAAGGTCGTGAAATCGAAATCTCCTGCACTTCAAAGAGGTTTTAACGCATTGAAACGCGTTGAAACGGAATTGAGCGCTCCTCAAAAACGCGGAGTGTGCACTCGTGTAGGTACGATGACTCCGAAAAAACCGAACTCCGCACTTCGTAAATACGCTAGGGTCCGTTTGACCAACCGTGTTGAGGTGACCGCCTACATTGGGGGGATCGGCCATAACTTGCAAGAGCATAGCGTTGTTCTTGTTCGCGGAGGCCGGGTTAAAGACTTACCGGGGGTTCGTTATCATATCGTTCGCGGAGCTTTGGATACCGCTGGCGTTAACAACCGGAAACAAGCTCGTTCCAAATACGGTACGAAAAGACCGAAAGTTAAAAAATCCTAATAAGCGGAAGAGCGACTTGATCGCTTGACGCAGAACAACATGAATGAGAAAGGAGGAACTTCGATGCCACGTAAAGGACCAGTTCCGAAACGGGATGTACTCCCGGATCCGCTGTACAACAGCAAACTTGTTACTCGTCTTGTAAACCGTATCATGATCGATGGAAAGAAGGGCGTAGCCCAACAACTTCTATATGATGCGTTCAAATTGATTCAAGAGCGCTCCGGTAAAGAACCAATGGAGGTTTTTGAAGCAGCAATCAAGAACATCATGCCGGTGCTTGAAGTTAAAGCTCGCCGTGTAGGTGGAGCGAACTATCAAGTTCCGATTGAAGTTAAGCCTGAACGCCGCACGTCCCTAGGACTGCGCTGGCTCGTTAACTACTCCCGCAACCGCGGTGAGAAAACGATGGAAGAGCGTTTAGCAGCTGAAATTCTGGATGCTTCCAATAACACTGGAGCAGCCGTTAAAAAACGTGAGGACACTCACAAAATGGCGGAAGCGAACAAAGCGTTTGCTCACTACCGTTGGTAGGATTCGCTTAAGCGAGACAAATGAAGGGAGACTATATCGATGGCTAGAGAGTTCTCCTTGCAAAATACGCGTAATATTGGGATTATGGCGCATATTGATGCGGGTAAAACCACGACTACGGAACGGATTTTGTTCTACACCGGCCGTGTTCATAAGATCGGCGAAGTGCATGAAGGCGCCGCGACAATGGACTGGATGGAGCAAGAGCAAGAGCGCGGTATTACGATTACGTCTGCCGCGACTACCGCTCAGTGGAAGGGTCACCGTATCAATATTATCGACACTCCGGGTCACGTTGACTTTACGGTAGAGGTCGAGCGCTCCCTGCGCGTATTGGATGGGGCCGTTGGCGTATTTAGCGCCAAAGAAGGCGTAGAACCGCAATCCGAGACGGTATGGCGTCAAGCTGACCGTTACAGCGTACCGCGTATTGCTTATGTCAATAAGATGGATATCATCGGTGCGGATTACCTTAATGTTATTCAATCGATGAAAGACCGCTTGAATGCAAATGCTGTAGCGATTCAATTGCCAATGGGTGCTGAAGATGTTTTCATAGGTATGATCGACCTGGTTGAACGGGTTGCTTATAAATACCTTGATGACAAAGGCAAAGACCCAGAGAAAATTGCAATTCCTGCAGAGTACGAAGCTCAAGTGGAAGAACTGCGCGCTATCTTGGTAGAGAAAGTTGCAGAACTGGATGAAGAATTGACGATGAAATTCTTGGAAGGTGAAGAACTCACTATCCCGGAAATCAAAGCGGCTCTTCGTAAAGGCGTCTGTGAAGTGAAAATCTTCCCAGTCGTATGCGGATCCTCTTACCGTAACAAAGGCGTTCAGCCGATGTTGGACGCTGTAGTTGATTACCTGCCATCCCCTCTTGATGTTCCTGCAATCACAGGTCATTTAGAAGATGGTACGGAGACAGTTCGTAAATCCTCTGACAGCGAGCCGTTCGCTGCACTTGCATTCAAAATCATGACTGACCCTTATGTTGGTCGTCTGACTTTCTTCCGCGTATACTCCGGTATTCTGAGCGCAGGCTCATATGTTGTTAACGCGACGAAAGGCAAACGCGAACGCGTTGGTCGTATTCTGCAAATGCATGCGAATAGTCGTCAAGAAATTAATGAAGTTCACTCTGGCGATATTGCTGCAGCCGTTGGTCTGAAAGATACAACGACTGGAGACACGCTGTGTGATGAGAAAAATCCTGTAATCCTGGAATCGATGAACTTCCCAGAGCCGGTTATCCAACTTGCGGTTGAGCCTAAAACGAAAGCCGACCAAGATAAAATGGGTATCGCTCTGCAGAAGCTCGCTGAAGAGGATCCTACGTTCCGTGCTCATACGGACGAAGAAACAGGCCAAACGATCATCTCCGGTATGGGTGAGCTTCACTTGGAAATCCTTGTTGACCGTATGCTTCGCGAATTCAAAGTTGAGACGAATGTTGGTAAACCGCAAGTTGCTTACCGTGAAACGTTCCGTACACCTGCGAAAGTCGAAGGCAAGTTCGTTCGCCAATCTGGTGGACGCGGTCAATACGGCCATTGCTGGATCGAGTTCGAACCGCGTGAGCCAGGCGAAGGCTTCTTGTTCGAGAACAAAGTCGTCGGCGGCGTAGTACCACGCGAGTTTATCGCGCCAGTACAAGCTGGTATCGAAGAATCAATGAAAAACGGCGTAATCGCAGGCTTCCCGCTTGTGGATATCAAAGCCACTATCGTTGACGGATCGTACCATGACGTCGACTCCTCGGAGATGGCGTTCAAAATCGCTGGATCGATGGCGCTTAAAGCAGCGAAGGACAAATGTGATCCTGTGTTGCTCGAGCCAATCATGAAGGTTGAAGTAACGGTTCCCGAAGAGTACTTCGGCGATGTTATGGGCATGCTGAGCTCCCGCCGTGGCCGCATCGAAGGATCGGATATGCGTTTCGGCGCACAAATCGTCCGTGCGAAGGTGCCGTTGGCAGAGATGTTCGGATACTCCACAACGCTTCGTTCCGGTACGCAAGGCCGTGGGGTGTTCTCGATGGAACTTTCCCACTACGAAGAAGTACCTAAGTCGATTTCGGAAGAAATCATTTCGAAACACAAAGGCGCGTAATGTCTTAGTAAGCGGAAGGGAAGTGGGAATGCTTCTTGCATTCCTCGCCCTCCACCAAATATAATCCTTTTAAATATTAAGGAGGAACAGAATCCATGGCTAAGTCTAAATTCGAACGTAACAAACCACACGTTAATATCGGTACAATCGGTCACGTTGACCACGGTAAAACAACGACTACGGCTGCAATCACGTCGGTATTGAACAAAAAATACGGTAGCGGTTCTGCTGTAGCTTTTGACCAAATCGACAAAGCTCCTGAAGAGCGCGAGCGTGGAATCACAATTTCCACAGCACACGTTGAGTACGAAACTCCTAACCGTCACTATGCACACGTTGACTGCCCAGGACATGCTGACTATGTTAAAAACATGATCACTGGCGCTGCTCAAATGGACGGAGCAATCCTGGTTGTATCCGCTGCTGACGGTCCTATGCCGCAAACGCGCGAGCACATCCTTCTCTCCCGTCAAGTAGGCGTTCCTTACATCGTCGTATTCTTGAACAAATGCGACATGGTTGAAGACGAAGAGTTGCTTGAGCTTGTTGAGATGGAAGTTCGCGATCTTCTTAGCGAATATGAATTCCCAGGCGATGACACTCCAATCATCCGCGGTGCTGCTCGTGAAGCTCTGCAAAACCCAGATGGCCCATGGGCTGACAAAATCATCGAGTTATTCGAAGCAATCGATAGCTACATCCCAACTCCTGAGCGTGCAACTGACAAGCCTTTCTTGATGCCAGTTGAGGACGTGTTCACAATCACTGGTCGTGGTACAGTTGCTACAGGCCGTGTTGAGCGTGGTATCATCAAAGTTGGCGACGAGGCTGAAATCATCGGTTTGCAAGAAGAAACTCGCAAATCCGTTGTAACGGGCGTAGAAATGTTCCGCAAATTGCTTGATCAAGCTCAAGCGGGCGACAACATCGGAGCATTGCTTCGTGGTGTAGACCGTAAAGACATCGAGCGTGGCCAAGTAATCGCGAAACCAGGTTCCGTTAAACCACACACTGAGTTCACTGCTCAAATCTACGTTCTGACTTCCGCTGAGGGTGGCCGTCACAAGCCTTTCTTCACAGGATACCGTCCGCAGTTCTACTTCCGGACAACAGACGTAACTGGCATCATCAACCTGCCAGAAGGAACAGAAATGGTTATGCCTGGTGATAACATCACTGTAACCGTTCAACTGATTTCCCCAATCGCTATCGAAGAAGGTACTCGCTTCGCTATTCGCGAAGGCGGACGTACTGTAGGCGCTGGCGCGGTTGCTTCGATCCAAAAATAATAAGCAACACAAATAAAAGGCCGTTCAGCATCTTGCTGGATTGGCCTTTTTTTCGTCCGTTCGAAGTTGAAATCAGTTAGATCCTCAATAAGTAAAATACTTGCTTGTACACAAGCTTGTTGCTAATCCTCCAGAAACTATCGTGGCTATGGATAGAAAGAAAGTGTCTAAGGAGAAGAGCAACCCTCCCAGAATGATCACGATGGCATCCATCATCAGAATAAGTACGCCGACATTAAGCCGCAAACGCGGGGCCAACAAACTCGCAAGCAAATCCATCCCCCCAGTACTCGTGTCTATTCTTAATAGAATGCCAAATCCGATACCAATGCACGTGCCTCCTATTATAGAAGCTACGAAAGGATAAGCGTGAACGGCCGATCCTAAAGGGTTGAAAGCATCTAATAGATCGATGAAATAAGAAAGCAGAACCATTCCAAAAAGGCTATGAAAGAACATGCCGCGGGCCATCCTCCAAGTATATATAAAAACCGGGAGGCTGAGTGCGATGAGGATAATCCCGGCTTTGGCTTGGAACAGGTAATTTCCTATTAGCGCTAATCCGATAAAGCCCCCATCGAGCACTTTGATAGGCATGAGAAAAAAATCGATTCCGATCGCGATCAATAAACTTCCAACGACTATCGTTATTGTTTTTTGCAGAGAAAGCAAACACGAACACTCCCCTCAACAAAGCCTGTCTTATCTATATGGCGGATAGGAACGAGGCATGAGCGGAGTCGGCGACTTATTTGAAAATAATGTCCTAGATAGGATGATGAAATAAATAAAGGAGGGCTCACGCCCCCCAGGTTGTCTCACTTTAATATGAAAATTAGCGGAGATTGGATCAAGCGGACGCACTTGGACTCAGAAACCTTTATATTGAGGTTCTTCGCTTTCTAATTGCTGAACTCTACTTTCCACCTGCTGAACGATTTGCTCGGTTTGCCCGGCCGCATTCGTGAATAAGGTTTTAGCTTCTTGATTCTGAGTGGCCAAGGCAAACGTTTCAAGACTTGCTTGAGCGCTTTTTAACGAAGCTAAGCATGTTTTTACGTCAGATGCTACTGTCATTGAAATCACCTCCAATCGTTAACGGGTTTATTATCAAGTCCGAGGAGTGATTTTATGCGCGAATTGCCGTTTCATTTTTCTCCCTGTAGTGGAAGATGATTTGTGGTGACCTCATTCATAATGCAGGTGATAATTACAAACAATTTGTTATGTTAAAGCCTTGGACTAAGGGGGAACCGACTTGTCAGATGTCATGCAAATTGCTGTTCGTACATTAGTAGCGGTGATTGTGCTCTTCACCATCACGAAAATCCTAGGTAAAAGACAGGTCTCGCAACTTTCCTTGTTCGAATATATTACGGGAATAACGCTCGGTAATTTGGTTGCTTACGTATCGATGGATCTACAGACAAAGTGGTACTTGGGAGTCGTTGCTTTAACGGTTTGGTCGCTTGTTTCTTTGGGGATTGGCTTTCTCCAATTAAAAAGCAAGAAAATGCGAGATTTTCTCGACAGCAAAGCGACAGTACTTATTAAAGATGGAAAAGTGTTAGAGGACAATTTGAAAAAGGAAAGACTGACCACGGACGAGCTTATGGAGCAATTGAGGAAGAAGATGGCTTTTAGAGTGGCGGATGTTGAATTCGCGATTATGGAATCAAGCGGTGACATAAATGTGTTGCTGACTCGAGAGAATCAACCGATAACCGCTAAGCATTTGGGGATCAAGGTTGGCCCGGAACAGGAACCGCAGGCCGTTATTATGGACGGAAAAATAATGGACGAGCCATTGGCTACACTGGGACTCAGTCGCCAATGGTTGAATACGGAACTGGAAAAGATAGGGGTAGCCCTCGAAAACGTCTTTCTTGGTCAAGTCGACACCTATGGACAATTGTACGTGGATTTGTTCGACGATCAAATCAAAGTACCTTTTCCGCAAGAAAAAGCATCTCTGTTCGTGACATTGAAAAAGTGCGAAGCGGATCTCATGCTGTTCGGGATGACAACGAGAAACAAAAAAGCAAAGGATATGTATGAACAGTGCGTCATCCAAATGGGAGAGATCATTTCGGAGGTTAGACCCGTACTTTATCGGTAAAGGATGATACTCGTGTCGAATAACTCGAAGAAGAAGCTTACTCCCGTACAGCAGGAGTATAAGCATTTGGCGAAGAAAAGGGAACCGGCGCGGCCAGTTATTAAAAACTGTATTCGTGCTTTTCTTGTCGGAGGAATGATTTGCTTAATAGGTCAAGCTATAACGGATATGTTCGTTCATTGGGGAGGATTCGACAGAGAAAAAGCAGGTAACCCCACGGTAGCTGTGCTGATCATCCTTTCCGTGCTGCTAACCTCATTAGGGGTGTACGATAAAATGGGGCAATGGGCGGGTGCGGGTACTGCGGTACCCGTTACGGGCTTCGCCAATTCAATGGCGTCGGCTGCCATAGAACATCGCAGCGAAGGACTTGTCCTTGGAGTCGGAGGGAAGATGTTTACGCTAGCGGGCCCGGTTATTGTGTACGGCACCGTTGCGGCATTCATTGTCGGTATTCTGCATCTTCTATTTAATCCAAGTGGTGTAGGAGGACATTAAGAATGCTACAGGGACATCAAAGCTGGATATTTGAAAATAAACCGATCATTAAAGGGACAGCAACCGTAGTTGGACCTTTCGAGGGACAGGGGCCGTTAGCCGGCGATTTCGATATCGTGCACGGAGATTTGATGTTGGGCCAAGATAGCTGGGAGAAGGCAGAGAAAACCCTTCTCGAGGAAGCATCCAAGCTTGCGATCGAGAATGCTGGAATGACAAGCGGTCAAGTCAATTTCTATGTCGGCGGGGATTTAATGAATCAGATTATTAGCAGCAGCTTTGCCGCTAGAACGTTGGCTATACCGTATCTTGGAGTGTTCGGTGCGTGTTCGACTTCAATGGAAAGTTTGGCGATCGCCGCTAATTTCGTGAATTCCCGTTCAGCCAAGAATGTGTTGGCTAGTGCCTGTAGTCATAATGCCTCGGTCGAAAAACAATTTCGTTATCCTACGGAATACGGATCGCAAAAACCGCCGACTGCGCAATATACCGTTACGGGTGCCGGCGCATCCGTCATTTCGCAAGATGGAGAAGGTTTGACGGTGACTTCAGCAACGATCGGCAGAGTCATCGATATGGGGCTAACGGATCCGTTTAATATGGGAGCGGCAATGGCTCCCGCGGCAGTCGATACCATTCAAGCCCATTTGCGGGACTTCAGAATTGAACCCGGCTATTACGATCTCATTGTAACCGGCGATCTCTCGAAGATAGGTTATGAGCTTGCTTGGGATTTATTCGAGAAGCATAAGATACCAATGAAGCAGACGGAATATTACGATTGCGGAATGATGATTTACGATTATGAAAAGCAGAAGGTACAGGCCGGTGCCAGCGGCTGCGGCTGTTCGGCGGTAGTTACTTACGGACATTTGTTGAATCGAATGCGCAGAGGGGAATTAAAACGAATTCTTGTCGTTGCGACGGGAGCATTATTATCTCCTTTGTCCTTTCAACAAGGCGAAAGCATTCCATGTATCGCGCATGCGGTTTCCATTGAGAGCGGGGAAAAACGATGATCTATCTATGGGCTTTTGTTATTGGCGGAGCAATCTGTATTTGTGGACAAATTTGTTTTGACGTGATCAAACTAACGCCAGCTCATACGATGACGTTATTAGTGGTATTGGGAGCTGCCCTAGACGGAGTCGGACTTTATGAACCGCTTATCAAATTTGCTGGAGCAGGAGCGACGGTTCCGATAACAAGCTTCGGCAATGCGTTGGTTCATGGCGCGCTAGAGGAATTAAAGGCAGATGGATGGATCGGGATTATCACCGGGATCTTCAAGGTAACTAGCGCGGGGATATCAGCGGCGATCATTTTCTCGTTTCTTGCGGCTTTAGCCGTTAAACCTAAAGGTTAAGACCCGATTCAAACGCCGGCTTATTCTTAGGAATGATGCCGGTGTTTTTTTGCTGTTTTGCTGCTGTGCGAATAATATAACGATCTTTGAAAATATGCTAAAGATTTTTGTTGCATTCGGTTGGGCAGATCGCTATAATAGTGAATGTTGGTCTGTGACTGTGCGTTGATGTGAGAGGTTGCCGACACACCCGGCCCCTTTGCCATATAGGATGCCAATGGGTGAATGTGGGGTTATTCTCACGGAGTATGTCCGATTCCAAAATTGGGCGAATGAAGGAGGGAATTCTATGGCTAAGCAAAAAATCCGTATCCGTTTGAAAGCCTACGACCACCGTATCCTGGATCAATCCGCGGAGAAAATCGTAGAAACGGCGAAACGTACTGGTGCAGGTGTATCCGGTCCAATCCCGTTGCCGACCGAAAAGCAGATCATTACGATCCTGCGTGCGGTGCACAAATACAAGGATTCGCGTGAGCAGTTCGAAATGCGTACGCACAAGCGTTTGATTGATATCGTCAATCCTACGCCGCAAACAGTCGATGCGCTAATGCGTCTTGATCTGCCGTCCGGCGTTGATATCGAAATCAAGCTTTAATTGTAAGAAGAAGTAAATCAGAACCATCAGAAAAGAGGTGTCAACATGTCAGGAATCTTGGGACGTAAACTCGGAATGACTCAAATATTCGCAGCTGACGGCAATGTAGTGCCGGTTACTGTGGTAGAAGCAACTCCGAACGTCGTATTGCAAAAGAAATCTGTGGATAACGACGGATACGAAGCAGTACAGCTCGGCTTCGCGGACAAACGCGAAAAGCTAGCAACTAAACCAGCCATCGGCCACGCTAAAAAAGCGGGCACGGCACCCAAGCGCTTCATTCGCGAAGTTAGCGGACTTACTCCGGCTGACTTGGAAGTTGGTCAAGAACTTAAAGTTGACCAATTCTCCGAAGGCGATATCGTTGACGTTACGGGTATTTCCAAAGGTAAAGGAACGACAGGCGCAATCAAACGTTGGGGCTTCCAACGCGGTAAAATGACGCACGGTTCCAAGTATCACCGCGGTAACGGTTCACTCGCGACGATTCGCGATGCAAACCGCGTACCTAAAGGTAAGAAAATGCACGGTCGTATGGGTAGCGAAACGATCACTGTACAAAACCTTGAAATCGTTAAAGTCGATCTTGAGCGTAACGTATTGTTGATCAAAGGCTCCGTACCGGGCGCACGCAATAGTTATCTCAAAATCCGCACATCGGTGAAGAAATAATTCACAATGGTTGAGGAAAGGAGGACCACTCATGCCGAAAGTTACTGTATTTAATGTAGACGGCAAAGAAGTTGGACAATTGGATCTGGCAGAAGGAGTATTCGGTTTAGAGCCGAACGTTCACGTACTGCACAGTGCTGTATTGCTTCAACAAGCTTCGCTTCGCTCGGGCACGCACGATACGAAAGGTCGTTCGGAAGTTCGCGGAGGCGGGCGCAAGCCTTGGAAACAAAAAGGAACTGGCCGCGCGCGTCAAGGTAGTATTCGTTCGCCGCAATGGAAAGGCGGCGGTATCGTATTCGGACCAACGCCACGCAGCTACAGCTTCAAATTGCCGCGTAAAGTTCGTCGTTTGGCAATCAAATCTGCGTTGTCCAGCAAAGTTGTGGATAACCAAATCATCGTTCTTGATCAGCTGAGCTTGTCCCAACCGAAAACGAAGGACATCGCGAAGCTCTTGAACAACCTCAAAGTATCCCGTAAAGCTCTAGTAGTAACGGCTGACTTTGATAATAACGTGGCCCTGTCCGCGCGTAATATCCCAGGCGTTAAATTCGTTTCCGCTGAAGGAATCAACGTGCTTGACGTGATGAAACATGATCAATTGATCATCACGAAGGATGCAGTCGCTAAAGTTGAGGAGGTGTTCGCGTAATGAAAAACCCCCGCGATCTAATCAAACGGCCGGTTGTTACCGAACGCACAAGCGACTTCTTGGACCAGCGCAAATACGTTTTCGAAGTTGACTTGAGAGCGAACAAGACAGAAATCAAACAAGCCATCGAACAGATCTTCAAAGTGAAAGTCGTTGGCGTTAATACACTCAGAATGCCTGCTAAGCCTAAACGCTACGGCAGACATAGCGGTTATACTTCTGAATGGAAAAAAGCAATCGTGCAGCTTTCCGCAGACAGCAAACCACTTGAGTTTTTCGAAACCTCTGTATAATAAGTCTCTAAAGTAAGGAGGGAATCCAATTGCCAGTCAAAAAGTTTAATCCGACAACGGCTAGCCGTCGTCAAATGACGATCGCAACGTTCGAAGAGATTACGGCAACAGAGCCGGAAAAATCCTTGCTCGCACCGTTGTTCAAACGTGCAGGCCGTAATAACCAAGGTAAAATTACCGTTCGCCATCATGGCGGTGGTCATAAGCGTAAGTACCGGATCATCGACTTCAAACGCACGAAGGACGGCATTCCCGGCCGCGTGGCTACGATTGAATACGATCCGAACCGTACTTCTTACATCGCTCTGATCAACTATGCAGACGGAGAAAAAACGTACATCATCGCACCGAAGGGCCTTAAAGTCAACGATGTGATCATGTCCGGTCCAACTGCCGACATCAAAGTGGGTAATGCACTTCCACTCGAGAACATTCCAGTGGGTACAGTTATCCACAACATTGAGCTTAAACCAGGTAAAGGCGGCCAAATGGTTCGTGCAGCCGGTACAAGCGCTCAATTGCTCGGTAAAGAAGAAACTTACGTTACCATTCGTTTGACATCCGGCGAGATTCGCCGCATTCTCAAAACTTGCCGTGCAACAATCGGTACTGTTGGTAACCAAGATCACGAGTTGCTGAACATTGGTAAAGCTGGACGTAATCGTTGGTTAGGCAAACGCCCTACAGTTCGTGGTGTTGTAATGAACCCGAACGATCACCCACACGGTGGTGGTGAAGGCCGCGCTCCAATCGGTCGCAAATCCCCGCTTTCTCCATGGGGCAAACCGACGCTCGGTTACAAAACTCGCAAGAAGAAAAAAGCTTCGAGCAAATATATTGTTCGTCGTCGCAGCAAGTAAGAATCAACTGTCTAGCGGCGTGAACGGCAAACTCTCAAGCCGCGTTGAAGGGAGGAGCATTCCATGGGTCGCAGTTTGAAAAAAGGACCTTTCGTGGATGGATATCTTCTGAAAAAAGTGGAAGAACTGTCCGGTTCGAATAAGAAAGTAGTTATTAAAACTTGGTCTCGTCGCTCGACGATTTTCCCACAATTCGTGGGTCAAACGTTCGCGGTATATGATGGACGCAAGCACGTGCCAGTATACGTATCGGAAGATATGGTTGGACATAAGCTTGGTGAATTCGCGCCGACGCGTACATTCAAAGGCCATACAGACGATGATAAAAAAACGGGCAAGCGTTAATTTTAACCCTACGAAGTACGATTGATTAAACAGCTCGCGAGTTGTTGGTTAATCGCTACGAACGTAACGTAAGGGAGGAGGTACATCGATGTCTCAGCAAGCGAAAGCTGTTGTGAATAACATTCGCATTCCGGCTCGTAAAGTCCGCCTGGTCGTTGACCTGATCCGCGGTAAGAAAGTCGGCGATGCTGTTGCTATTCTGCGTCACACTCCGCGTTCGGCATCTCCGGTTCTGGAGAAATTGTTGAACTCTGCCATTGCGAACGCTGAACACAACTACCAGCTCGACGTGAACAAATTGGTCGTGTCCGAAGCCTTCGTTAACGAAGGCCCAACGATGAAACGATTCCAACCTCGTTCCCAAGGTCGCGCATTCAGTATTTTCAAGCGCTCCAGCCACATTACGCTGGTCGTATCTGAGAAATAAGGAGGGACAACGTGTGGGTCAAAAAGTAAATCCCGTCGGTCTTCGCATCGGCATTATCCGTGATTGGGAATCCAAATGGTATGCTGACAAAGATTTCGGCACCCTTCTTATCGAAGATGTCAAAATCCGCGAATTCCTTAAGACGAAGTTGAAAGAAGCTGCAGTATCCAAAATCGAAATCGAACGTGCCGCTAATCGCGTTAACGTTACGATTCACACTGCTAAGCCGGGTATCGTAATCGGTAAGGGCGGCGCTGAAGTAGAAGTACTTCGCGGTCAACTTACGAAAATCACGAACGGCAAAAAAGTGCACATCAATATCTCCGAGATCAAAAACCCGGAATTGGACGCTATCCTGGTTGCCGAGAGCATCGCGCAACAATTGGAACGCCGCGTTTCATTCCGCCGCGCGATGAAACAAGCTATGCAACGTACGCAACGCGCTGGCGCGAAAGGAATCAAAACATCCGTTAGTGGTCGTCTGGGCGGAGCGGAAATTGCTCGTCAAGAAGGATACAGCGAAGGAACAGTGCCATTGCACACACTCCGCGCTGATATCGATTACGGAACGGCAGAAGCACATACGACTTACGGCCGCATCGGCGTAAAAGTATGGATCTACCGTGGCGAAGTCCTTCCGACGAAGAAAAGAGCTGCTGAGGAAGGAGGCAACTGATCATGTTGGTCCCTAAACGCGTAAAACACCGCAAAGTACACCGCGGTAAAATGAGAGGCCAAGCTAAAGGCGGTGCTGAGGTTCATTTCGGTGAATACGGCCTGCAAGCTATGGAGCCTTCTTGGGTAACAAACCGTCAAATCGAGGCAGCGCGTATCGCGATGACTCGTTACATCAAACGGGGCGGTAAAGTTTGGATCAAAATTTTCCCTTCGAAACCAATTACCCAAAAACCTCTTGAGGTTCGGATGGGTAGCGGTAAAGGTAACGTAGAAGCATGGGTTGCCGTTGTGAAACCGGGCAAAGTATTGTTCGAACTCGCAGGGGTATCCGAGGAGATCGCACGTGAAGCGATGCGTCTTGCAGCACACAAGTTGCCGATCAAGACGAAGTTTGTGAAACGTGAAGAACTGGGTGGTGAAGCAAATGAAAGCCAGTGAATTTCGCAACCTGACATCGGCGGAACTCGAACAGAAGATCGCCGGCTTCAAGGATGAGCTGTTCAACCTCCGCTTCCAACTGGCTACTGGCCAACTGGATAACCCGCACCGCCTAGGCGATTTGCGGAAAGAAATTGCTCGGGCTAAAACCATTTTGCGCGAGCGTGAACTCGGCATCGGCTAAAACCCGGGAAAAGGAGGATTACCATGAGCGAACGCAATAACAATCGTAAAGTGCAGATTGGTAAAGTCGTCAGCGACAAAATGGATAAAACGATTGTGGTAGCTGTTGAAACGTACAAAAAACACAGCCTTTACCACAAACGGATTAAATACACGAAGAAATTCAAAGCGCATGACGAAACTAACGATGCAAAAATCGGCGACACCGTGAGAATCATGGAGACCCGCCCGTTGTCGAAAGACAAAACATGGCGCCTGGTCGAAATCGTCGAGAAAGCCGTATTGGCCTAAGCGACTCACCTGTGACTGAAAGGAGGACCTTGCGATGATTCAACCGTTTACGCGTCTGGCTGTTGCCGACAACTCCGGCGCTAAAGAATTGATGTGTATCCGCGTACTTGGCGGTACAGGACGCCGCGTAGGACATATCGGTGATATGATCGTATGTTCCGTCAAACAAGCAACACCAGGCGGCGTTGTCAAAAAAGGCGACGTAGTCAAATGTGTTATCGTTCGTACAAAACGTTCGGTACGCCGCAAAGATGGATCTTACATCGCATTCGACGAGAATGCTGCTGTAATCGTTAAAGAAGACAAGAGCCCGCGTGGTACCCGTATTTTCGGACCAGTAGCTCGTGAACTTCGTGAACACGACTTTATGAAAATCATTTCCCTGGCACCGGAAGTTCTTTAATCCGGAACGCACCGATGGAGAAACACTCAAGGAGGTGTACCCATGCCCCGTCTGAAAAAAGTGCTTGAATCGCACAATAATAAACTGCACGTGAAAAAAGACGATAACATCATCGTCATCTCGGGCAAAGACAAAGGCAAAAAAGGCCGCATTATCGCTGCATACCCGCGCGAAAATCGCGTGCTTGTCGAGGGCGTCAACATGGTGAAACGCCATACGCGTCCTAACCCAACGAATCAACAAGGCGGTATCATCGAGCGCGAAGCGCCGATTCACGTATCGAACGTGATGCATATCGATCCTAAAAGCGGCAAGCCAACTCGCGTTGGCACTAAGACGCTTGATAACGGCAAAAAAGTCCGGGTAGCTAAACGCTCCGGAGAAATGATCGACTAATCGCAGTAAGAACGGAAAGGAGGTCACTGTGACTCATGGCAGCAAGAATGAAGGAACGTTTCCTGAATGAAATTACTCCTGCTCTGATGCAGAAGTTTAGCTACAAATCCGTCATGCAAGTGCCGAAAATCGAGAAAGTCGTCATCAACATGGGTGTCGGCGAAGCGGTTTCGAACTCCAAAATCATGGATTTTGCAGTTGAGGACATGCAGAAGATTGCCGGCCAAAAGCCAGTAATCACTCGCTCGAAAAAATCGATCGCGGGCTTCCGCTTGCGTGAGAACTTGCCGATCGGAGCTAAAGTAACTCTTCGCGGCGAGCGTATGTATTACTTCTTGGATAAATTGTTCAACATTTCTCTCCCTCGCGTACGTGACTTTCATGGCGTATCGACGAAATCGTTCGATGGCCGTGGTAACTACACGCTCGGATTGAAAGAACAATTGATTTTCCCGGAAATCGAGTATGACAAGATTGATAAAGTTCGCGGGATGGATATCGTCATCGTCACGACAGCACAATCGGACGAAGAAGCGCGTGAGCTGCTCACCCAATTGGGTATGCCGTTTGCGAAGTGACGATTGCCCGGTCAATGAGCAAAAGGTTCCTAATGGAGGTGTGAAAGCAAGTGGCAAAAACGTCGATGAAAATCAAGCAACAGCGTACGCCGAAGTTTAAAGTCCAGGCTTACACGCGTTGCGAACGTTGCGGACGTCCGCATTCCGTTTTGCAAAAATTCAAGATCTGCCGGATCTGTTTCCGTGAATTGGCATATAAAGGCCAGATTCCTGGCGTCAAAAAAGCGAGCTGGTAATCAGCCTAGTTCGGGAAGGAGGTTTACCCCATGGTTATGTCTGATCCTATTGCAGATATGTTGACGCGGATTCGCAACGCGAATTTGGTGCGTCATGAGTCGGTGGAAATGCCTGCGTCTACGGTTAAGAAGCAAATTGCTGAAATCCTGAAACGTGAAGGTTTTATCCGCGACGCTGAATATGTAGAAGATAACAAACAAGGTTTGATCCGCATTTTCTTGAAATACGGTGCAAACAACGAGCGTGTTATCACGGGTCTTAAACGCATAAGCAAACCTGGTTTGCGCGTTTACACGAAATCTACAGAAGTTCCTCGTGTGCTGGGTGGCCTCGGCATCGCGATCATTTCTACATCTAAAGGCATTATCACCGACAAGGAAGCCCGTCAAGGGAAAGCCGGCGGCGAAGTGCTCTGCTACGTTTGGTAATTTAACTGTCACACGATTGGAGGTGTACCTATGTCCCGTATTGGACGCAAACCGATTCAGGTGCCTAACGGCGTGAACGTGAACCTGGACAACAACGTAATTACGATTAAAGGACCGAAAGGAACTTTGTCCCGCGTTCTGCACAGCGATATGAAGGTTTCCTACGAGTCCGATGTCATTACTGTTGAACGTCCTTCCGATAACAAGCTTCACCGCTCGCTGCACGGAACAACTCGCAGCGTAGTTGCCAACATGGTAAGCGGCGTAACCGAAGGTTACATCAGAAACCTTGATCTGGTAGGTGTAGGTTACCGTGCTAGTAAATCCGGCGATAAGCTGGTATTGAACGTGGGTTACTCTCACCCGGTCGAAATCGTACCGGAAAGCGGCATCGAGTTCGAAGTGCCGGCGCAAAACAAAATCATCGTTAAAGGCATCGACAAAGAACTTGTCGGCGCAACTGCTGCTAAAATCCGCTCCGTACGCGAACCTGAACCTTACAAAGGTAAAGGGATCAAGTATGAAGGCGAACGTATCCTTCGTAAAGAAGGTAAAGCAGGTAAAAAGAAATAAGCTTAAAGCGGCTTAACGCCGCTTAAGCATTGATCAAGAAGGGAGTGAACTATGCGGATGATTACTAAAGCCGATAAGAACAAAGCTCGTCTTAAAAGGCACCTTCGGGTACGTAAGAAAATCAGCGGGACAAGTGAACGTCCACGTCTGTCCGTGTTCCGTTCATCCAAGCATATCTATGCTCAACTGATCGATGACGTTAAAGGCATCACCATTGCTGCCGCGTCTACAGTTGACAAAGAACTTGCTGATGTAGGCAACGGCGGTAACGTAGAATCTGCGCGTAAAGTTGGCGAGTTGATCGCTAAACGTGCAAAAGATAAAGGATACGAAGTTGTCGTATTCGATCGTGGTGGATATTTGTATCACGGACGTATTCAAGCACTGGCTGACGCAGCTCGCGAAGCCGGATTACAGTTTTAATTCATTTTTGACACAAGGAGGTAAACGACTTGCGTGTAGATCCGAATACATTGGAACTGACCGAAAAAATGGTTCAAATCAATCGTGTCTCCAAAGTCGTCAAAGGCGGACGTCGCTTTAGCTTCAGCGCACTCGTCGTTGTCGGAGACGGCAAAGGATGGGTTGGCGCTGGTATCGGTAAAGCTTCCGAAGTTCCAGACGCAATCCGTAAGGGCGTCGATGACGCAAAGAAAAATTTAGTATTCGTACCACTCGTTGGAACTACAATTCCACACGCCGTTACGGGAAGTTTCGGCGCCGGCAAAGTGTTGCTGAAACCAGCATCAGAAGGTACGGGCGTTATCGCGGGCGGTCCTGTCCGCGCAGTGCTCGAACTGGCTGGAGTCGGCGATATTTTGACGAAATCGCTGGGTTCCTCCAACTCCATTAACATGGTCAATGCGACGTTGGAAGGTTTATCCCGCCTCAAACGCGCCGAAGACGTAGCGAAACTGCGCGGCAAAACCGTAGCAGAGCTATTCCGTTAAGGAGGGGAAACAGATGGCACAGCTTCAAATTACCCTCGTTCGTAGCTTGATCGGCCGTCCTGAGAATCAACGTCAAACGGTGAAAACTCTAGGACTCGGCAAGTTGCATTCGTCTGTAGTAAGAGAAGATAATGTCGCTACTCGTGGCATGATCAACACAGTTAACCATTTGATCGAAGTTAAAGAAGTTTAAGATATTAAAGCAAAACTCTCAAGGAGGTGCGACTTACGATGAAATTGCATGAGCTATCTCCGAACGAAGGCTCGAAGTTCACCCGCAAGCGGGTAGGACGCGGAGCTGGTAGCGGACTCGGCAAAACGTCAGGTCGCGGTCACAAAGGGCAAAATGCTCGTTCCGGCGGCGGAGTTCGTCCCGGATTCGAGGGTGGACAAAACCCTTTGTACCGTCGGGTACCAAAACGCGGATTTAACAATGATCGTTTTGCTACGGTCTTTGCGATTGTCAATCTTGACCAGCTGAGCCGTTTTGCAGCGGGTACAGAAGTGACTCCAGAATTGCTTCTTAACGAAGGAATTCTCAAAAATCCAAAAGACGGAATTAAAATTCTGGGCAATGGCGATTTGAACGTGCAGCTGACTGTTAAAGCTCATAAGTTCTCTCAGTCTGCAGCAGAAAAAATTCAAGCCGCCGGCGGTAAAACCGAGGTGATCTAATGTTCGCGACCGTCACTAACATTTGGAAAGTCGAGGACCTTCGTAAGAGGATCCTGTTTACCCTTTTCATCCTGTTTGTTTACAGAATCGGATCCTTCATCCCGGTTCCGAACATTAACAAGGACGTTCTTACGATGGCCGACCAATCAGGCACTGACCTGTTCGGCCTTCTAAATACGTTCTCTGGCGGTGCGTTGTTCAACTTCTCCATATTCGCTTTGGGGATCACGCCGTATATTACGGCTTCGATTATCGTTCAATTGCTTTCCATGGACGTCATTCCGAAGTTCTCGGAATGGCAGAAGGAAGGCGAGAACGGTAAACGTAAGCTGGCGCAGATTACTCGTTATGGAACGATCATCTTGGGGCTTATCCAAGCCTTTGCTACGGCTATCGGTTTTAACAGAATGTATAGTTACGATATGGTCATTGATCCTAGTACAGCAACATATTTAATGATTGCGATCGTACTGACAGCGGGTACCGCGTTCCTCATGTGGCTCGGAGAACAGATCAACGAAAAAGGTATCGGCAACGGTATCTCGATCCTGATCTTTGCAGCAATCGTTGCTGCTATTCCGAAGCATGCTCGCGACATCTACGCTAGTCAGTTCACGGATTCCAGTCAATTGTTCCTGAACATTGTGAAGATGATCATCATCCTGCTCGTAATCATCCTGATTATCGCAGGCGTAATTTTCATTCAACAAGGCGTACGGAAAATTCCGGTGCAATACGCTAAACGGGTTGTCGGACAGAAAATGTATGGCGGCCAATCGACGCATATTCCACTTAAAGTGAATGGCGCCGGCGTTATTCCCGTAATTTTCGCAATCTCGCTATTGATGTTCCCGTATACAATTGCTTCATTTTGGTCAACACATGCTTGGGCAAAATGGATAATGACGAACATGAGCTATACTGCTCCGCTGGGTATGGTTCTGTATATCCTTTTGATCATCGGTTTCACTTTCTTCTACACATTCGTTCAATTCAATCCGCAGCAACTAGCGGATAACATGAAGAAGAACGGCGGATATATCCCTGGTATTCGTCCTGGTAAGCCAACGGCTGGTTTCTTGATGCGGGTTATTACGCGCATTACGCTAGCAGGTGCGGTATTCTTGGCGATCATCTCGGTTATCCCTGTATTCTTCGGTTCATTGGCCGGATTGCCGGATTCGGTTAAAGTGGGCGGTACTTCGCTCTTAATCGTAATCGGGGTTGCACTTGAAACGATGAAACAAATCGAGAGTCAATTGATCAAACGTCACTACAAAGGGTTTATCAATAAGTAACCATCGAGACGGACAGGAGGAACGACAATGAACATTTTGTTTATGGGGCCTCCTGGCGCCGGTAAAGGAACGCAGGCAGAACGGATCGTCGAGCAATTCGGCATTCCGCACATCTCGACCGGTGATGCGTTTCGTTTAGCCATGAAGCAGGGCACTCCGCTCGGACAGAAAGCCAAGGAGTACGTAGACCAAGGTTTGCTCGTTCCGGATGAAGTGACGAATGGAATCGTTCGCGATCGTTTGGCTGCAGATGATTGTGCCAAAGGATTTTTGTTGGACGGGTTTCCACGGACGATCGCTCAAGCCGAAGCGCTTGACGGTATGCTTGCCGAAATGGGTCGTAAGATCGACCATGTCATCAACCTGAAAGTGGATCGCGGCTTCTTGCTAGCTCGCTTGACAGGCAGAAGGATTTGTAAATCTTGCGGCGCGACGTATCATGTTATTTTCAACCCTCCTAAGCAGGAAGGCATCTGCGACAAGGATGGGGGAGAGCTGTATCAGCGTTCTGATGATACGGAAGAAAAAGTGGGTACCCGTCTTGATGAATATACGAGCAAGACGGCTCCGCTTCTGACGTATTACGGCGACAAAGGTTCGCTCCGTGAAGTAGACGGGGAGAAGGATATCGATGCGGTTACGACCGATATCGCTTCCCTTCTCAGAGGGTAATCGGCCATGATCGTAATCAAGTCTGATAAAGAATTGAGCTTGATGCGTGAGGCGGGACGGATTGTTGCAGAGACGCATCGCCTGATGAAACAGGCAGTCGTACCTGGCGTCACTACCGCCGAATTAGATCGGATAGCCGATACTTTCATCCGCAGTCAAGGTGCCGTTCCTTCTTTCAAAGGTTATAACGGTTTTCCGGCCAGCATATGCGCTTCTACGAACGAGGAACTCGTACACGGGTTTCCTGGTCCGCGGAAGCTAGTAGAAGGCGACATCATCAGCATCGATATCGGCGCACAGTACCATGGCTATCACGGAGATTCCGCTTGGACGTACGGAGTCGGCCAAATTTCCGAAGAAGCGCAACGTCTTCTGGATGTTACGGAAGCTTCGCTCTTCGCGGGATTGGAGCTTTGTCGTCCTGACGTGAGGCTGTTTACCGTTTCCCACGGTATTCAGAAAGTGATCGAAGAGGCGGGCTTCTCGGTAGTCAGAGAATATGTCGGACACGGCGTAGGCGCTGAGTTACACGAGGAACCGCAAATTCCGAATTACGGCGTTCCTGACCGCGGTCCGCGGCTTAAACCAGGAATGACACTCGCGATCGAACCGATGGTCATCGTGGGAGAACGTTATGTGAAGACATTGTCCGATAATTGGACGGTCGTCACAGTGGACGGATCGCTGTGCGCGCATTTCGAGCATACGATTGCCGTAACCGAAGACGGGTACGAAATTCTAACCCGTGCGTAAAGCTAGGTGAATGTTATGACGGTAAACGTTAAGTTGGAGCCCGGAGATATCGTGAGAAGCCGGCGTGGTAGAGACGAAGGGCAGCTCATCATCGTGATCGCCCTCGTCGATGAGCGATTCGCGCTCGTGGCTGACGGTGATAAACGCCGCTTCGATCGGCCCAAACGCAAAAACGTGCTGCATCTCGAACCGATCGGGACCCGAAGCGAGGAAGTAGCGAATAGCCTTCGCGAAACCGGACGCGTGACCAACGCGAAGCTCCGGTACGCTATCGGACAAATCGAACAACGGCTCGAAACGCATGCTGAAGAGAAAGGAGAATGACGGTGGCCAAAGAGGACGTCATCGAGGTGGAAGGAACGGTTATTGAACCGCTACCGAATGCCATGTTCAAAGTGGAACTCGAGAACGGACATCAAATCCTTGCGCATGTTTCCGGAAAGCTTCGGATGCATTTCATACGGATTCTAACGGGGGATAAAGTGGTAATCCAGTTATCACCCTATGATCTAACGCGGGGCCGTATCACCTACCGTAAATAAGTTCGTTCGGTCTACCTATGCACGAATCGTTCGAACGGCTTTGACCCAAATGTCATACCGCAAGTTCGATCGGACCGTGTCAACCAACACGCGATCGCAAGGCGCCGCTTCGTTGGATGCATTCGTGAGACTGACATGCGACGTCTGGAGACGCTATTTCAGTCACACACTAAGGAGGGTATTATCATGAAGGTGAGACCTTCGGTCAAACCGATTTGCGAAAAATGCAAAGTCATTCGCCGCAAAGGCAACGTGATGGTTATCTGTGAGAATCCGAAGCATAAACAAAAACAAGGCTAATATAGAAGGAGGTGCCCCTAACAATGGCACGTATATCTGGTGTTGACCTCCCGCGCGACAAGCGCGTGGAAATCGCCCTCACGTATATCTTCGGAATTGGTAAGCCAACTTCCCAGAGGATTCTAGCTACAACGGGCGTCAATCCCGACACTCGCGTTCGTGATCTGACTGAGGATGAGCTCGCTCGTCTTCGTGAAACGATCGACAAAGAACAAAAGGTCGAGGGCGATCTTCGTCGCGAAATTGCACTAAACATCAAACGGCTGATTGAAATCGGCTGCTATCGAGGCATCCGTCACCGCCGCGGTCTGCCGGTTCGCGGACAACGTTCGAAAACGAACGCACGTACACGCAAAGGTCCACGTCGTACTGTAGCGAACAAGAAGAAGTAATAAGGGGGGATAACTAACATGGCACAAAAAGGCAAGAAAGTCGTACGTACCAAGCGTCGTGATCGGAAGAACATCGACAGCGGTGTGGCACATATTCGGTCCACGTTTAACAATACAATCGTGACGATTACGGATCCACATGGTAACGCGGTTTCCTGGGCAAGCTCCGGTAACCTTGGTTTCAAAGGCTCCCGTAAAAGCACGCCGTTCGCTGCTCAAATGGCAGCTGAGTCTGCAGCCCGCGCTGCGATGGAACACGGAATGCGTTTGGTAGAAGTTTCTGTTAAAGGTCCTGGCGCTGGCCGCGAAGCTGCGATTCGTTCGTTGCAAGCAGCTGGTCTTGAAGTCAGCATGATCAGAGACGTAACACCAATCCCGCATAACGGATGCCGTCCTCCGAAGCGCCGCCGCGTATAGTATCGTTGCAATGTGGTATCAAACAAGAACAACTTGAGAATAATGGTTGTAACGGTTAGGCATACTACATGGTTTACCCCATAAACATTTCTCCTTATTAAAGGCTGAACCATTTAGCATGGGTGAACAAAGGCAACGTCAGCGACGTTTGAAGGAGGTTTTGGTATGATAGTAATCGAGAAACCGAAAATCGATTCTGTAGAACTTCAGGATGATAAGAGATATGGTCGGTTCGTCGTAGAACCGCTTGAACGCGGTTATGGGATGACGCTGGGCAACTCGCTTCGTCGGATTCTGTTGTCGTCCTTACCGGGCGCAGCCGTCGTATCGGTACAGATCGATGGAGTTCTTCACGAATTTTCCACGATTCCGGGTGTAATAGAGGATGTTACGCAAATCATCCTTAATCTGAAGCGTCTTTCTCTGAAGATTCATTCCGATGAGGAAAAAGTGCTTGAGATCGATGCGGAAGGCGATGGCGTAGTTACGGCTGGTGATATCCGCGCGGATAGCGATGTGGAAATCCTGAATCCGGACCTGCACATCGCTACACTGGCTTCTGGCGCACGTCTTCACATGCGCATTTTTGCCAGAGTAGGACGTGGATACGTTCCTTCGGATCGTAACAAGAAGGAAGATCAGCCGATTGGAGTCATTCCGATCGACTCGATCTATACGCCGATTACCCGCGTGAACTATCAAGTCGAAAACACTCGCGTCGGTCAAGTAACTAACTACGACAAGCTTACGCTTGAAGTATGGACCGATGGCAGTATTCGTCCTGAAGAAGCGGTTAGCCTAGGCGCGAAAATCCTAACAGATCACTTATCCTTATTCGTGGGTCTTACGGATGAGGCCAAAGATACCGAAACGATGAAGGAAAAGGAAGAGGACAAGAAAGAAAAAGTGCTTGAGATGACTATCGAAGAGCTCGATCTTTCCGTCCGCTCCTACAACTGCCTGAAACGTGCCGGCATCAATACCGTTCAAGAGCTTATCACGAAAACGGAAGAAGACATGATGAAGGTTCGTAACTTGGGCCGCAAGTCTTTGGAAGAAGTTCAAGAGAAGCTTGAAGAGCTGGGATTGGGCTTGCGTTTCGAGGAATAGCATCGTTATAAGCAGCATGTGACGAACGAACGCAGCCTCGTAAATGGGCTGCTTCATGACTCGCACCAAGAGGGAGGGAAAACAAATGGCTTATCAAAAACTGAGTCGCGATTCCAGCTCGCGGAAAGCTCTTTTCCGTGATCTGTGTACCGACCTGTTCCTGTACGAGCGTATCCAAACGACTGAAGCGAAAGCTAAAGAAGTGCGCTCTATCGCGGAGAGATTAATCACTCTCGCTAAACGCGGCGACCTGCATGCTCGTCGTCAGGTAGCGGCATTCGTGCGTCGTGAGAGCCTTAACGGTGAACAAGACGCCATCCAAAAACTGTTCTCCGAGCTGGCTCCGCGTTATGCGGAACGTCCAGGTGGATATACTCGCATCCTGAAGCTAGGACCTCGCCGTGGAGATTCAGCTCCTATGGTGTATCTTGAGCTCGTAGATCGCGCGTAAGAACGGAGCAAAGAAGGATGGACCGAATCAAGCATTCGGATCATCCTTTTTTTGTGGCATTTCACAGCCGCCTTTAGGTACGATTCCGTATTCGGAGGGGATGAGAGAATGCGGAATATCGCTCTCGTCGTAAGTTACGATGGTACAGAATATTATGGCTTCCAGAGCCAGCCAAGCGGCAACACGATTCAGGATAAGCTGGAGAACGCGATCTACATGTTATCCGGCGAGCGCGTGAAAGCAATCGGTTCCGGAAGAACGGATGCCGGCGTCCACGCAAGATGCCAGATCGTTAACTTCTTGACAGCTTCATCGATACCAGTCGAACGATGGGCTATAGCGTTGAATACAAGATTGCCCGAAGGCATCGTGGTTCAGTGCGCATTAAGCGTATCCAATCAGTTTCATGCCAGACGGCATGCTTTAAGCAAAACTTATCGTTACACGATCAATTGCAACCGTGTTCCCGATTTATTTCGCAGGCGATATGAATTCCATCATCCCACACCGCTCGATTTCGAAGAGATGAGCGCTGGTCTTCGGCATTTACTGGGAGAGCATGATTTCTCATCGTTCACATCGCCGCAATCTACCAAGTCAAGCCATATCCGCACGATTCTTGATGCGAGGCTGGAAATGGAGAAGGATCCGTTCTCTTCGGCGAACTACTTAAACGACAGCGGCAAATCGTGGGACGAGCGTTATTATCCAGGTAAGCAGCGTGGAGTGATCCATCTGTATGTTACGGGGACGGGCTTCTTATACAACATGGTAAGAATCATAGCCGGTACGTTAATCCAGATTGGCGAGGGCAAGAAATCGGCTGCAGACATGGCTCATATACTGGCTGCACAGAGCAGAGCCAAAGCTGGACCAACGGCCGTTCCGCATGGCCTATCTTTGTGGGAAGTGCGATATGCGGAGCTGGATCCCGGCAGTAGAAGCAAGCTCATTCTCGATAATAAATAACTTGCATATTCGCCCGATTTCATGTACAATAAATTTTGTGCTTTCTGCGTGGCTACCCACGGCCCCAGCGTAGGAATGTCACTCTTTTTGGTGAGTTTGACTGAAAGGACTTCTCATCCGAGTAACTCTTACTCAACCTACAACGAACGACAAGCAATACCCAACCAACTATGATGTAATTTCGTAAATGATTGTAATAGTCGTACCACATAAAAGCAGGGAAGTAACCCGAAGGAGGATGTTTCATGCGTACAACCTATATGGCTAAGCCGCTTGAAGTCGAGCGTAAATGGCATGTAATCGACGCCGAAGGCAAAACACTCGGTCGTCTGGCTAGCGAAGCTGCTGCCCTTATCCGCGGCAAACACAAACCGGAATTCACCCCTCATATCGATACAGGTGATTTCGTAATCGTGATCAATGCGGAGAAAATCGTTCTTACAGGAAAAAAATTGCAACAGAAGAAATACTACACGCATTCCCACTATCCAGGCGGTCTGAAAACTACGACTGCACAGGAAATGCTCAACAAAAAGCCTGCTCGTATTATCGAATTGGCTGTATACGGAATGCTTCCTAAGAACAAACTGGGTCACCAGCTTCAAGGTAAACTTAACGTTTACGCTGGACCTGAACATCCACATCAAGCCCAAAAACCTGAAGTTTACGAACTTCGCGGATAAAAAAAGGAGGACTTACGAATGGCTCAAGTGCAATATTTAGGAACGGGTCGCCGCAAGCACTCCGTAGCGCGGGTTCGACTCGTGCCGGGTGAAGGCCGCATCGTTATCAACAAACGTGAAATCAATGACTACTTCGATTTGGAAACTTTGAAATTGATCGTTAAGCAACCGTTGAACCTGACTGACACAGTAAGCAAATATGATATTCTTATATTGGCTCATGGTGGCGGTACTTCCGGTCAAGCTGGCGCGATCCGTCACGGTATCTCCCGTGCTCTTCTTAAAGCAGATCCTGAGCTTCGTCCTGCACTTAAGAAAGCTGGATTCCTGACTCGTGATCCACGTATGAAAGAACGTAAAAAATACGGATTGAAAGCCGCTCGTCGCGCTCCTCAATTCTCCAAACGTTAATATTCATCGATTATTACCAGATGCCTTTCTCCCATTATTTATGATGGTGGGAAAGGCATTTTCTTATGTAAGAGATTGAACATTTACGCCTCTAAGCGTATAATATTATCTATTCATACTTAAATAGTAGGATTTCACGGGAGGTCATTTTGATGAACTTGATCGAAAAAGAAAACCTCATTCGCCAAAAAGCGGAGGAGTTCGAGAATGCGTCGGCGGAAACGGTCATCGCATGGGCAATTGAAACGTTCCCTAACATTACTTTCGCATGCAGCTTCGGCGCAGAGGATGTTGTGCTAGTGGACATGATTCAGAAGATTAGCCCATCCACGGATATTTTCTACCTGGATACGGATTTTCACTTCAAAGAAACTTACGAAACACGCGATCGGATGGCTGCGAAGTACAACTTGAAGTTCGTTGAAGTTAAATCCAAGCTGACTCCGGAAGAGCAAGCAGCCGAGCATGGGGAAGAGTTATGGAAGAGCGATCCGACAGCTTGCTGCAACCTGCGCAAGGTTGAGCCGTTGACGCGCATTCTCTCGCAATACGAAGCTTGGATTACGGGAATTCGCCGCGATCAAGCGCCTACTCGCGCCAATGCGAAGAAGGTTGAATATGATACCAAATTCGGGCTCGTTAAATTCAACCCAATCGCCGCTTGGACTTCGGAAGAAGTATGGGCATATATTAAGGCTAACGATATCATCTATAACCCGTTGCATGATCAGAACTATCCAAGTATCGGTTGCGAACATTGCACCAAGCAGGTTATGCCTGGTGAGGATCCACGGGCTGGACGTTGGGCAGGTAACGAGAAAACGGAATGCGGGCTTCACAAATAAACAAACGGGTAAATCTATAACGATTCAAGAAGGAGCTACTCAGCACATGAGCGCAATTCAACCGCATGGCGGACAGTTGATCAACAGAGTAGTAGAGGGGCAACAACGGGATGAACTGCTCGCTCTAGCTACGAAACTGGTATCTATCCCTGTGAACACTTGGACGATATCGGATATTGACCTTATCGGCGTCGGTGCATTCAGCCCGTTGACCGGTTTTATGAACGAAGACGATTATTTGTCAGTCGTGAACAATATGAGACTCGCTAAAGGTGCGATCTGGAGCATTCCAATCACGCTTGCGATTACGGACGACCAAGCTTCAAGCTTGACTGTCGGACAACAGGCAGCGCTTGTCGGCGAGAATAATGGCGTCGTGTACGCTGTCTTGAACGTCGAGAGCATTTACAAGGTAAACAAGCGTCATGAAGCGGTTCAAGTGTTCAAGACGGACGACATGGAGCATCCGGGCGTCGTTAAGCTATTCGACCGTCCTGACAACTATGTGGGCGGATCGATCCAAGTATTGAACCGTCCAGTGCCTGAGAAATTCAATGAATTTTACTTTGACCCTACGGAAACTCGGCGTATTTTCGCGGAGAAAGGGTGGAAAACCGTCGTTGGTTTTCAAACTCGTAATCCCGTGCATAGAGCGCATGAATATATTCAGAAAGCAGCTATGGAAATCGTCGATGGATTGTTTCTTAACCCGCTCGTGGGCGAGACCAAATCCGATGATGTTCCAGCCAACGTGCGGATGAAAAGCTATCTAGCTCTTCTGGAAAATTATTATCCGTCCGATCGGGCATTTCTTGGAGTGTTCCCGGCGGCAATGCGTTATGCTGGACCTCGGGAAGCCATTTTCCATGCATTAGTTCGCAAAAACTACGGTTGTTCCCACTTTATCGTAGGTAGAGACCATGCAGGCGTGGGCGACTATTACGGAACTTACGAAGCGCAAGATCTGCTGAAGTCCTTGCCTGCCGAAGAACTTGGCATTACGCCGTTGTACTTCGAACACAGCTTCTTCTGCACGAAGTGCGGAAATATGGCTTCCAGCAAAACTTGCCCGCATGACAAGGAACATCATCTGACTCTGTCGGGTACGAAGGTACGTGCATTGTTGCGCGACGGAATTTGTCCGCCTCCTGAATTCTCAAGACCGGAAGTGGCTACGATTCTGATCGAAGGTATGGCAGAAGCTAGCAAAACTTACGCAATCTAAATCATAAATATCCACCTTGTCCCATAAAATGTAGGGAGTTTTCCCGGGGCGAGGTGGATTTTATTGTTTAATGGATATGGTAAACGCTTATGGATGATCTTAAAACGAAAGCATCTGGTTGTATGGATGACTCGACGGGCTCTATTAAGGCTCGGTATCGTGGTTTGTTTAATGATGTTAACCGCAGTCGTATTTATTAGCGAAATTCCTTCTTCTAGAACTTGGAGCCATTGGTCATTGCCTTTATCAGGTAAAATAATCGCACTCGATGCCGGTCATGGCGGTGCCGACGGAGGGGCGGTTAGTCGGGACGGCGTAATCGAGAAGGATCTGAACTTAGCAATCGTATTGTATTTGAGGGATTATCTCCAGCAGGCGGGAGCCGTTGTCCAGCTTACGCGGGAAGGGGATTATGATCTCGCGCTACCTGAAACGAAAGGATACTCTAAGCGAAAGACGGAGGATCTCCTGCAAAGGGCCGATCGTGTGCGTAAGCAACAAGCGGACCTGGCGATCAGCATCCATATGAATAGCATACCGTCTCCGAGGTGGTCGGGTGCGCAAACCTTTTATTCCACGAAAAATGAGGAAGGAAAGCGTTTGGCGGCGGTCATTCAAGCCGAATTGCGGAATATGTTGGGAAACACGCAACGAATAGCCAAAAAAGCGGACACGATCTACTTGCTCAAAACACTGGATATGCCGACCGCTCTTGTGGAAGTCGGTTTCCTCTCGCATCCGGAGGAAGCGAACTTGCTCGCGGATGAAGAGTATCAGCGCAAGGTTGCCGCTTCCATCTATAGAGGGGTTTTACGATATGCGTCCGGTGATATCGACAAGCCTGTGCTATAATACATAAATGTAAATCAAATATTGGGGGTCGAATTCGTGGTCACCAGAGATTCCGTTCTAGCTTGTATTCAACCCGTGCTTGAGCCAACGCTTAAACATAGCTTAATCGATCTTGGTTTGGTTCGGGACATTGTAGTCAAGGAAGCTCATGTATCTATGTCTATCGTGCTTCATCCAGGAAGCATGGAGCAATCTGCAAGCGTGGAACAAAATCTAAAACGAGCGTTAATCGGTATAGACGTAACGAATCCGCATTTCCGCTTCCGCGCCATGACGGACGCGGAGAAGACGGAAGCCGATTCTAAGGTTCAGCCAGCTGCGCAAGCTAGCGAGAAGCAAGCGCCTCCGGTCAAGGGGCATGGAGAAGGGCTTGAATCGCATACCATTCTTCATCCGGAGAGCGGAGTAGAGTTTATCGCTATCGCGAGCGGTAAAGGCGGCGTGGGCAAATCTACGGTCACCGTTAACCTGGCCGCTGCATTAGCGCGCCAAGGCAAGAGAGTCGGTCTAATCGATAGCGATATTTATGGGTTCAGCGTGCCCGATATGATGGGCATCGAAGAAAGGCCGGAGCAAGTCGGGAATAAAATCAAGCCGGTCGAACGATTCGGCGTTAAAGTGATTTCAATGGGTTTCTTCGTGGAAGATAATAGCCCGATCGTATGGCGAGGCCCAATGCTTGGCAAGATGCTGCGCAATTTCTTCGCCGAGATTGAGTGGGGGGAGTTGGACTTCTTGTTGCTTGATCTCCCGCCGGGAACGGGCGACGTCGCTTTGGATGTTCATCAGATGATCCCGCAAAGCAAAGAAATCATCGTTACGACTCCACATGCGACTGCGGCATTCGTTGCGGCGCGAGCGGGCGCGATGGCGATCAAAACGAATCATGAAATTATTGGCGTCGTCGAGAATATGTCTTATTACGAGAGCAAGGAAACGGGTACCCGCGAATACGTTTTCGGACGTGGGGGCGGCGGCAAGCTCGCCGAGACGCTTAACACCGTTCTATTGGCGCAGTTCCCGCTTGGGGCGCCGGACAACCATCCGTCCGAGCCTGATTATTCACCTTCAGTGTACAAGGCGGATTCGGAAATCGGCAAAGAATATTTGCAGCTAGCGCAAGCGGTTATTGAACGCTGTGGGAAATAAATGATGAAGCGCTAAAAAGCGGTTGAACGATTCGTGAGGCGACTCACTCGTTCAACCGCTTTATCTTTAACCGCCCGATGCGCTGCTTGATGGGCTACTTGATGCGCTGCTGCTTGCAGACGCATCCCCGCCCTTATCCTCGCTTTGACCGCCTTTTTTCTCTTCTTTCTTCTTATCTTGATCGGGAGTTAACTCTTCCTTAACGACGGATTGGAGTAATTTCATGATCTCGAGCTTGAAGAGCGGATTTTCCATCGATTCCGTTACCGAACTCATGATAACTTTGCGCGCGTCGGCCGTCTTCATGGAATCGGCTAAAATTTTAGCCATCTCCGGCGTCTTGAACATACTGACGAGTTCTTTCTGATAAGTTGGGTCTTTCATTAAGTCTTTATGGATTTGCTTGTTGTCCTTGCTTACCGCTTTGGCGAATTCCCCCGCGAATTTGGGGTCTTTCATGATTTTCTCCAGTACGGTGGAGTATTCGGGGGCGGTTAGAACGTCTTTTACGGCGATCCTGACTTGTGCTTGGTCTGAAGGCGTCATGCTTTTCATCTGTAAGGTGCTTTCGCCATATTGGGCCGTGGAGGCTTTCTCCATTGCTTTTTGAGCTTCCTCGGAGCCAAGAATATCAATAACCATCGTTTTGACTTCTTTATAGCTCATCTGGCCTCCGCTGTTGCCCCCCGATTCTTGACCGCATGAGGCAAGCAACAACGATAACAACGATATACTCAATAAGCCCCCATACCAACGCAATCGAAGAAGCATACCGATCAGCTCCCTTTCTATAGGGTAATGGCTGTAGTATGCTTCGACAACCTTGTGAATATAAGGACATGTTCATGGCTTTTTATGTGGATCATGGTAAAATGAATGTTGATCATGCAGAGGAGGTTACTGGAATTGAATTTACGTAAATGGATGAAATTATTCGGTACGGCCATATTGATCGGGGCTATCGTTACCGTAATCGGCAGTGTCAGTATCCAATTGTTCAACCCTGATTTTAAAAATGTGGAGGCCAGCGGGTGGTTATCCTACATTCTTATGATGGCTCTGATCGGAATGACGTTTGGCGCCTTTTCCCATATGGGCTTCTTCGCTTATATGATGCTGAATTATATTGCTCGCAGCATATTTAAGCGACCTTATTCCTGGGTGGCCATCCAAGGATTCATCGCATTATTCGTATTGGCGGAGATCGCTTACTGGACATATGATACGAATTTTCCGATTCATACTTATTGGACGGTCCCATTGGCGCTAATTATCGTATCCTCACTCGTCGCCTGGATGAAGGTTAACCAAACCAATTCCGGTGCCTGGATTCCAACGATTTTCTTCCTTGTGGCGATCACCGCCATGGAATCCGTTCCTGTATTCAAAACGGGCGATATTTCTTCGCTCTTGTACCAATTAATTCCGCTATTCATTTGTAATGCTTATCAAATCATGCAATTGCATAAAATTTTAGCGAAACCGGCTGCAGCAAACCCCAACCCGGTCGTTGCCCCCGCTAAGTAAAATAAGGGGAAGCGAGCTCATTCCATGCGGATCGGTCTTCGACTGTTTTACCGTTCATCTCGGTTTGGTTAATCATTTGGGATACGGTTACGAATTCATACCCCTTAGCGCGCAACTGGTCGATGATAACCGGCAGAGCTTCATGCGTTTGTTTGCAAGAGTCGCTGGCGTGCAGAAGAATGATGTCCCCTGGGTGAGCTTTGTTTACTACGCGGTTGATGATGGTGTCCACCCCCGGGTTTTTCCAATCCAATGAATCGGTATCCCATTGAATGACTTTATAATTGAGCTCTTCGGCGATTCGGAGCACTCTTTTGTCGAAGTCCCCGTTCGGCATCCGGATCAGATTAGGCGCCTTGCCGGTCATATCTTTAAGTATGCCGTCGGCTATCGTGATCTGTTTACGAATTTCCTCATCGTTGTACTGGCTATAGTTGTCGTGTTTGTGGCCATGGCTGCCTATCTCATACCCGGAATCCGTTATTTTCTTGACGATATCCGGATGGGTCTTGCTCCAAGGCGACGACAAGAAGAAAGTAACATTGTTCACGTTCTTGGCTTTGAGAACTTCAAGAATAGGATCTGCTCGTTTCTCGCCCCAACTGATATCGAACGTGAGAGCGATGACTTTCCGTTCGGTAGGTACGCTGTATACTGCGGCCGGAGGGTGGGGGGCGAATACGCTCAGATTGTTTTTCTCAACCCAGATAACCGCAATCGACAGGATAGCAGCTACCGAGAGGAAAAATACTTTCTTAATTCGTCGTCCGTTAAAAACGAAAAAATGGTTCATAGAATGAATCTGCTCCTTCCAGAGTAAGGATTTACGCCTATCCCCTTGCTAAGGACGGACAGGTCGTGGCTTGAATACTATCAATGTATGCTTGACCCATAGAGTTATTCATATGAAGAGGACTCTAACGATAAAGATGATTCTAAAAGGTTTGTTTGAGGGGAGATGCAGGCATGTTTACGCGCCAAGGGTTATTGTTGACGTGGAAAGAGATCCGACCGTATTTTATTTTTGCGATTATTTTGTTTTTTGCGGGAGTTGTGATCGGAGGATCCCCCAATGCGCCCCATGAACTATTAGGGAAACAAATTGAAGGTATGCGTTCGATAGCGAATTCAATTCAGGAGTCGGATAACCCGGGGCTAGCGGCGTTTGCCCGTATCACATTAAACAATATTTATGTTTCCTTAATGATGATGGCTTTAGGGATCATAGTTGGAATAATGCCCGTAATCATGTTAGTGATGAACGGAATGTTCATGGGGTATGTCCTTGACGAAGTGGCTAAGCAAGGCGAAAACGTAGGTTTGGTGGTTATCCAGAAGATATTGCCTCATGGAATCATCGAATTGACGGCTATTTTTCTGGCTGCAGCATTTGGCATGCGTTTCGGTATGACTTTGCTTAAAGGGATGTTCGGATCGGCTTTAGGCAAATCGCAGTCTTGGCAGCCTTTCGTAAGAACGGCAACCGGAGCGGTGCCGGCTTTAATTGTTGTTGTTGTATTGTTGATAGTCGCTGGCTTGATTGAAAGTTTGCTTTTTGGTTAGTCAGTTAAAGTTGAGCTCATGAGGGTGGACCTGTCATAAACGCGGCGAAAAAAGAGCATAACAGTAGAACGTACCGGAGAAGTTCCTTCCTTAGGGGGGATTGACGGTAAAAAGCCGCTTGTTCATAGGAGGTCCGCACTCTATGCTAGGTATGATGTTTACGGATAAGGAATGCAAGGAGTTCGACTATTTGTTGCGTAAAGAGATGGATGAGATGCTGCTCGACATGAGCGATCGTAGGCTGGACGGCCCTGTGAAGGAGGCGATCTCTAAACGTTACAAGATCGTATTCCGGATGTATGCGCGCATTGCTCCCCCTCGGGAATTGTCCCGTTATGCGATGGGGTTAAAACTGCAAAGATAAAAAGTTTAAAGAAATGCTTGACCTACGGTGCTTCTATGTGGTAAATTATTTTTCGCCCCACTTTTAGAGGGGACGAGCGGACGAAGTAAATAACGGACAACAACGGTAACCAAAAAATACCTGTTGCCAAGTACTAGTCAGCTGTGGTATATTATAAAAGTCGCCGTTAGCGCGGACGACAACGA
>NZ_JAKRWM010000032.1 GCF_022352055.1 Cohnella mopanensis
GCCGATTTTTAAGTCGACCCTGGCCATGTTGGAGTTATTCGAAGCGCCACGGAGTGAAAAGTTGTGGGTGCCGGTAGTGAAATTCTGAGTGAATTTCACTAAATCATTGTTGGCGTATAACGCGACTCCGGAGAACGGCGAGCTGATATTCCCGGTGTACTGACCGCCTTTGGTCATACTCTCGGCTTCCACTTTCGTACTGGTGCCAGGAGGATTCGTTGTACCGCCGCCACCGCCGGAGCTGCCGCCGATCGTAAGTACATTTGTTGTTACGTCGGCATTTCCGCTACTTTGATAACCTTCTACCGTAAGTGCGACTTCGTACAGCTTACCCATCGGCATTCCTAAGCTTTCCCACTTTTTGAAGTGTTCGCTTACCGATATCGTTCCGCTCGTGCGTTTGGACTGCCGAACGCTCCAATACTGCTTGAAAGTTGCAGTACCTTCAATGGAAGGTTGGTTGGTTCGAGTAGTCTCATAGATATCATATGTCCCCCCGTCAACGGTAATGGTGCCCTTCTGCGTTCCGGTCGGACGATACGTGCCCCAGTTATCGACGATGTAAAATTCTACGAGCGAGCTCTTCGTCCATCCGTAGACAGTCAAATAGGAATTGCCGCCCGGATTGAAAGTTGCGCTGTAGTTAATTGAGATGTTTCCAACTTGCTGGTGCGTCTGAGTCGCATTAAATTTCTTGCCTTTACGGAATAACGCGTTATTGATGTTACTCCACGTGGCACTGAACGCGCCTCCACTATTGAGAGTCATGCTTGTGTTCCCGGAATCTTTCCACAACTCATAGTCATAGCCGTCTTGGGTACCCGTTTGATTCGAGGTGATCGTAGTTGCCGCATGTACGATCGCCGCAGGCAATGCAAGCGTAAAACAAAGTAACATTGTTAAAATAAACCTGACTTTTTTCTGTTTCATTTCGAATTCCTCCTTTTTGGTTGAAATGCATCTAGTCTTGCTATGATACTGTACAGCCCGTAGCAGGCCGACTCTCCCACTTCCTTCCAACATTTATTTTGTAAGCGGTTACAAGTAATATTTTATCAAAGCATTCCTTAATGTTTCACCCGAAAATATTTAGTATAAACTGTAAAAAACTTATAGCATAACCCAAGTTGTCTATTATTTCTGCAAATGAAAAAGGAGCCGCCCCTTGGCAAGCTCCTCATTTAGCATGTTCATTGTTTATTTTATTTGTTCCATAAATCCTTTTAAGTTCTCAACGATTTCTTTCGATTTCGTATGGTGCAAATAATGTTCTCCTTCCATTGTCATCACTTTTCCATGCGCGGAATCTTTTACTTGCTCTTCATGCAGAGGGATCCACCTATCCACTCCCGAATTATTCGCTTGTATAAAGAAAATAAGGGGCAGATTTCTGGGGAATGTTAATTTTTCAGTTGCCATAAAATTAGTATAAAAATTTTCCATTTCATTCGAAGTACTGGAATTATAAAGGTTTTTGAGAGTAATCATTCTAATTTGTTCTTTTGTTTCATCATCATAAGGTAGACCAGCATAGGGGTCAGCACTCAGTTTTATTATCAACCTGGCTAAACCTGATTTTTTGAGTAGTTTAAACGTTTTTATCGGAAATTCAGCATCCATACCGCCTTGCGTCGGTACACTGGTATCGATCCCGACAAATGCACTCACTTCATCTTCATATTTGTTCACATAGTCTAATCCGTAAATGCCGGCGATGGAGTGACCCATTAAAATATATCGGTCAATTTTTAGACTCCGCAAAGCTTCATGAATTTCATTTACGATATTTTCCGTGCTGCGTGCTTTTTCGGTATCTTCGCTTAATCCATAACCAAAAGGCTCAATCACGACAACTTTATAAAATGGAGATAGTTCTTCCACTAACGGCTTAAAATCAAGAGCCGGCGCAGCTGTTCCATAACCAGGTAGTAGCACGACTGTTTCTTCGCCTTTTCCTTGAATCAAAACATTCATTTTTTTCCCATCTACAGGTACTAACTGACCATAGGATTGTATTTTTTCTTGCTCTGTTTTGTTGCAGATCTTATTAACTATAAAAACAATTGCTAGAAAAAGGACTAGTGCTATAACTATTATTCCTATTGCTTTAAGTATAAATTTAATCGTTTTTTTCATTCCCTCTCGTAATTTCACCCGCATCTTCTCCTGTCGTCATCCTCATATTTGGCTCCATATCGAACCTCTAAGGAAAGCTTATACGACGAAGATGTACTCCCCATGACGTCAATATGAACGGAGTATGAACTAGCGAAAAAATACTGCGGCGTCACATGATTACTCTGCCGGAATTGTAGTTGGCAAGGTGACGATGACGCTCGTTCCAACGCCGAGTTCGCTTTCCACTCGGATATCGCCTTGATGATGCGATATGATCTGTTTTACAATGGCGAGTCCCATACCGCTACCCTCATATTTACGACTGTGGGAACGATCGGACTTAAAAAAACGCTCGAATATACGCTTCTGATTCTCTAGGGAAATTCCAATACCAGTGTCGGATATTCGGATTGTCACGCTTTTGATATCTTGTTTTATGCTGACGGTAATAACGCCGCCGTTCTTGGAAAATTTGATGCTATTGCCGAGTATGTTAGTCCATACCTGGTTTAACTGATCATGATCAGCCGTTAGCGTAACGGCTCTCAAATTGAGCTCGAAACGGATGTTGCGAGCCGACCATTGCGGCTGGAGCGCGACGATGACCCGTCTGATCTGTTCATCAAGGCTGAGCGTAACCAATCGCATCTGATGTGACGTCGATTCCAGCAAACTCAGCTTTAGCAGACTATCGCTCATCTTGGACATCCGTTTCGCTTCAGCGATGATAATATCAAGATATCGGCTTCGCTCGTGATCTGCGAGGTCTACTTGCTTGAGTGCAATGGCATAACCGGATATCGAGGTAAGCGGCGACTGAACTTCGTGCGACACATTTGCTACGAATTCCTTGCGCATCTGCTCAAGCTGCTGCAGATCGTGCATCATTTCTTCGAAGCTGCGAGCCAAAGTACCCAGCTCGCCCTTTTGTTTAATATTCAGCTTGACGTCGAAATCACCGGCTGCTATACGCCTAGTTGCTTGTGTCAGCTTTTTGATCGGTCTTATCAGGAACATGGCGGCAACCAAAATCAATAAGCTTCCAGCAATCAACGAATAGGTCAAAAAATTAATAATCCACTTGATCAGAAATGAGGAGGAAGAAGGTGAGATCGGCTCCACGAACATCGCTTTCGTACCCATTTCCGTTGTCAATGGGAGCCCTAAGAGGATAGGATCAATGCCATTCGTCTTGACTTGAACAACTTCCCCATCCAGTACTTCCTTGACTTGTTCCTTCGTCACCATGAAAACATGCTGATCTTTAAGCGCTCCGTAGGATTGGAACTGATCCGTTTCTTCGTAAATTCGAATGTGATAAGAATTGAGTTGCTTCATTCCGCTTACGAACGAGTCAGCTTCATCCGACGGTAATTTCTCGTAAATCCGGACGATATCCTGGCCAAAGTCAAGTAAGGTGATTTGCAAGTTTTCGTTCAATTGATCTTCAAATACCCAAGTTGCCACAAAAAAGGCAATGATCGTGCCCCCGATCACGGAAACTAGAAATGTCAGCACAACTCTTGTATATAAGGATCTGATCATTCGTGTACCTCAAGCCGGTATCCAAGCCCGCGCACCGTTTCGATACGAAAATCGGGTGTACTCGCGAACCGTTCACGCAGGCGCTTAATATGTACGTCTATCGTACGATCGTCTCCAGAGTAATCGATCCCCCAAATTTGATCGATCAACTGCTCGCGCGTATAGACTTGTCCGGGTGTTCCGGCAAGCTTATACAGCAACTCGAACTCCTTGAGCGGCAACGTAAGCGACTCCGTCCCTCTCATCACCTTATAGGTCTGCCGATCAAGGATGACGTTGCCGAACTGGATCGTCTGCGTGGAACCAATCCGGTATCGTTTCAGCAATGCCCTAACACGAGCCGTCAACTCCAACGGATCGAATGGTTTCGTCAAATAATCATCCGTCCCAAGTTCGAACCCTTTCACTTTCTCCCATGTTTCGCCTCTCGCAGTCAGCATAAGCAAAGGAAGATCAGGATTGGCTCTTCTAAGCTCCTTGCATAACGTCCAACCGTCCATAATCGGCATCATAATATCAAGCACGACAAGATCGACATGCGTTGAGGCGTAGACGTTCAGTGCTTCCTTGCCGTCCGCTGCTTCTGCTGTTTCGAATCCGTCGTTGCGTAGAAACAAACCGACAAGTTCGCGTATATTTTCATCGTCGTCAGCAATCAGTATTGTTGGCATTCGTTCCCTCTTCTCCTGTTGTCCATCCTAACCAATACACTATAGATTAACCTATATTATACTTTCAACTAATCTGTCCGATACAAAAAAAAAGTCGCTAGTTACGCGACTGTGTTAATGAACTATCGTTTTCCGTTTCAGTTACTTTGATAAGTTTAATTGCCACGAAACACCATATTTATCTTGAACCCAACCAAACTTTTGGCTAAAGGGATAAGATGATAAAGGCATGAGAACAGAGCCATCGCGAGATAAACTCTCAAATACTCGATCTATCTCGTCTTCGGAATCACATGCAACATATATGGAAATCGCAGGAGTAAACGTGAATCCATGCTTAGCGCTACTATCTATACACATAAATGCTTGTCCGTTTAGAGAAAATGTTGCCTTCATTACGGTTCCTTCAACTCCGGCTTCATTTGCTCCATACCGTAGAATGTTAGTAATTTTCGATGAATCAAATAACGACACATAAAAATTCATTGCTTCTTCAGCCTTGCCATCGAACATGAGAAACGTGGTGAATTTTTGTTTAGGGAGCTCCATGTTTAACCTCCATCTGATTTTTATTTAACTGCCACTTTGTAAATTCGAGCTTCGTGAGGGTTAAGTTCTATTGTGCCTTTAATAGAATTAATATCAGTAAGCGCATAGTTGGATAGCAACAATTCGCTAACGGAGCTCTGATATTCGGATGGCAATTGGAGGAACGATCGGTCGTCCGAGTGATTAAGGATAATCAACAATCGATTGTCGCCCAGTGTACGGGTGTACACATAAAGATGTTGGTCTTCCGCCCACTCTTGAAGTTCTTCAAATTGACCATATACCATTGCTGTATTATTCTTACGTAATTTGATCAGTTTTTGATAGAATCGATGGATCGAGTTCGAATCAGATAGATCTCTAGTTACATTTATCTCTTTGTAATTCGGATTCACATTGATCCAAGGCTTGCCTGTCGAAAACCCGCCATTCATTGAATCATTCCATTGCATGGGAGTCCGGGAGTTATCCCGACTTAAAGGTTGAAGACTTTGGAGAACCCCTTGCGGGTCTTTGCCTTTCCCGACTTCCTCAGCGTAACGATTCTTCATTGCAATATCATCGTAAAGTTCAATGGAAGGAAAGCGAACGCCGGTCATTCCAATTTCTTCGCCTTGATAGATATAAGGAATTCCTGGAAGGGTGTGCAGCATTATTGCTAATAACTTTGCGGACTGCTCCCTGTAAGGACCGTCATTTCCATATCGTGTAACTTGCCTTGTGTGATCGTGGTTATTCAGAAACTGAGAATTCGATCCTTTACCCCACAGTCCTACGTACCAACGTCTCTGAATTTCTTTAAATCGCAGCATATCCCAATTCGGCATTTCATCGCACACTTCAAAATGGAACAATGTGTTTAACTCGTGGCGATCCTCTCCGACATATTTCAATCCTTCTTCAGGAGTGACGAATGCGGCTTCGCCTACCGTCAATATGTCGTAATGTCTTAGAACGAGTTCATTCATTTCTCGTATATAGGAATGCAGTCCAGCATTATTCGTTAAATAACTAATGTCCTCGGGGTTATCAACGTTAGGAAACCCTTCTGGTTTAGCCAATAAAGCTATTGCATCCAAACGGAACCCGTCTATTCCTTTATCCAACCAAAACCTCATCATCCGATATATTTCATGACGCAACTCCGGACTTTCCCAATTCAGGTCCGGCTGTTCGACGGCAAAAGAATGAAAATAATATTGCTCCGTATTCTCGTCCCATTCCCAAACCGATGGCTCAAAGTAGGATCGCCAGTTGTTTGGTTTTTGGTCCTCTTTTCCATCTTTCCATATATACCAGTCTCTTTTTGGATTTTTCTTGGACGACTTGGATTCCACGAACCATGGATGTTTGTCGGATGTATGATTGACGACCAAATCCATAATTAACTTCATGCCTCGTTCATGGACGCTAGTAAGCAGCTTTTCGAATGTCTGCATGGTGCCGGCTTTCGGCATGATATTGAAATAGTCCGAGATATCATATCCGTTATCCGCGTCAGGAGACTCGTATATTGGATTCAACCAAATGACATCGACTCCAAGCTCTTGAATGTAGTCAAGCTTTTGAATCAATCCCTCCAGATCTCCGTAACCATCTCCGTTAGAATCATAGAAGCTTCTCCAATAGACTTGATAAACGACTGCTTCTTTCCACCATACTTTATTCATTTCAGTCAATGAACTTACCCTCCGATTGTTTCATGCTGCCTTTTTCTTACCCTTTACAGCTTAAGGTGACGATCGAGATAATTCAAGTAATGCAACATGGTAATAAGTGGATTTTCAATCGATTATATTTAGCAACATTTAGTCCTCTCGATTTGGTCGGCGAAACCGACTCGCTTGCTCATTATTGATGTCCAACTATCCGATGCGGCACATACGGTTGTTCCATTGAGGCAATTTCTTCTGGAGTTAACGTAATCGAAAGAGCAACTGCCGCATCCTCGAGATGGGATATTTTCGTAGCACCGATAATGGGAGCCGTGACCGGTTCTTTCTGCAGTAACCAGGCAATAGCGATTTGAGCACGGGTTACGCCGCGTTTATCTGCGATAGCCGCAACCTGATCCACGATCAATCGATCGGCATCTGCAGTCGCATCGTATTTCTGTTTCGCAATTTGATCGGTTTCGGAACGATGCGTCTTATCCTGCGGATCTCTTGTCAATCTTCCTCCTGCAAGCGGACTATATGGAATGACACCGATTTTTTCAGCTTTACACAGCGGCAGCATTTCTCTCTCTTCTTCACGGTAGATGAGGTTTAAATGATTCTGCATCGATACAAACCGGGTCCATCCATTTTTCTCGGCTACGTGTAATGCCTTTAGAAACTGCCATCCGTACATGGCAGAAGCACCTATGTATCTTGTTTTCCCTGCCTTCACCAAATCATGCAAAGCTTCCATCGTTTCTTCAATAGGCGTATTGTAATCCCAGCGGTGTATCTGGTACAGATCCACATAATCGGTTCCTAGTCGCTTTAGGCTTTTATCGATCTCGCTCATAATCGCCTTTCGGGATAGTCCGGCGCCATTGGGGCCTTCATGCATGCGGTTATAAACCTTGGTTGCAATGACAACTTCATCCCGATTAGCGTAGTCCTTAAGAGCGCGTCCAACGATCTCCTCGCTCGTACCGTCGGAATACACGTTCGCGGTATCCAGAAAATTAATGCCTAGCTCTAGAGCTTTTTTAATGACCGGACGACTGCGCTCTTCATCAAGCACCCACTGATGAACCCATCGCCCCGCCTCGCCAAATCCCATGCAGCCAAGACAAATTCGGGATACATCCAAGCCAGTATTTCCAAGTTTCACATATTCCATTTGTAAGTACCTCGCTTCCAATAGATATTGTTTTTTCAAATATACTTCACTACGTGGAGTGAACTCCAGGGCAAGCGGTTTTCATTCCGCTCTCGCCTCTCCCGCTCATCTTATCAGATAACTATATTTTCAGAAAACGAATATAGGCACTCGACCTTGTAGGTTTAAAATTATTAAACAAGGTAACTTTAATACAGTGAATGTCCACTTTAACCATTACGCTAAAAAACCATGGAGGTGTAACTTTGGCGATCCATAGCGAAGATATTCAGATGAATATTTATCAATGCGGAGATGAAGCTGCGAGGCTTTTACCCGTATCGTTCAATGAATGGGAAAAGCGAGCAAAGGAAATTCTCGCGGCTGCGCCATTCGGTTACGTATATGGAGCTGCTGGTGCAGGCGATACGAACCGCAGCAATATTGAAGCCTTTCAGAAATACAGAATTCGACCGAGAATATGCTGCGATATATCCAAATGTAATCTGTCGGTTTCGTTATTCGACAAAAAAATTCCTGTCCCCTTTCTATTGGCACCGATAGGCGTCAATACGATTCTACATCCCGATGGTGAATTGGCCCCCGCCAAAGCTGCGGCAAAATCAGGAGTTCCTTATGTTCTAAGTAATGTTTCAAGCGTACCTATGGAAAAGGTAGCTGAAGCAATGGGAGATGGCGTAAGATGGTTTCAACTCTATCCTCCTAAAGACCGCGATTTGACCAAAAGTTTTCTGCAACGCGCGGAAGCTGCCGGATTCTCGGCCGTCGTCGTCACAGTGGACTCCACCCTGCTTGGCTGGCGAGAAACGGACTTGCAAAACGCTTACCTCCCCTTCCTTACTGGGCAAGGCATGGGCAACTATTTTTCGGATCCCGTGTTTTGCTCGAAGCTTAAAGAAGCACCGGACAAAAATACGAAAGACGCTGCGTTGAAAGCATTAGAAGAAGGCAATAACACCTGCTTCACTTGGAAGGAGCTTGAATTCATTCGTGAACAAACCCGATTACCTTTGCTGATCAAAGGGATCACCCATCCGGATGATGCAATTATGGCTTTAGAGCACGGGGTCGACGGTATCATCGTATCTAATCATGGAGGACGCCAACTTGACGGCGCAGTTGCCACTTTGGATTCTCTTTCTTCGATCTGTGAATCCATTCAAGGAAAAATCCCTATTTTGATGGATAGCGGCGTTCGTAGAGGGGCGGATATATTGAAAGCTATCGCTCTTGGAGCTACTGCCGTACTTATTGGTAGACCTTATGCATACGCATTAGCTGTTGCAGGTGAAGTAGGCGTACAAGAAGTCATTAACCATTTAATTGCGGAAACCGAGTTACAATTAGCTATATCCGGGCGCGGCTCCATTCAAGATGTGGACCAGTCCCTCGTTATTAAAGTGATGTAACAAACGAAGCGGTTGGATGACTTAAATGTATTTTGGGGAATAGCGTCGCATAGCAGCAGTATTAAAACAAGGAGCCCACGAGGGCTCCTTGTTTTAATGCTGCTGCCGTTTGAATGAACTCCGCAACCTGGTTACGTATCCGATGATCGGTGACCTCGTTTAACATTTGAGCCTTGTACAATGCGGCAATTTCTAGCTTTTTTCTTAAACTTCGATTCCATGACTTCTGGAACTTGCGAATCGAGAGGTATAGTCAGACTGAATCGGCTGTTATCCAGTGAGATCTCTCCTGAGTCACCTGCGGGTGATCCCCCGTTATTCATGGAAGTGCCGTTTGGGGAAAGGTTGGCGTTATCTCCAAATATGACCGTACCTTCGTTTTTCACAATAATTATCCTGCCGATATGACAAGCCATGATAAGATCAACTTCCTTTGTTTTATTTCTACGGTGCCTGTACATGCTATTATTTTATGTGAATATATTAGCATCGGCATTGGCTTTTCCCATAGTAATATTGGCCCTATCTTGTATTTTTGAAAATACCAAGTGTTATGTAAAAGAACAGCGAGCCGCAATTGAGCGGATTCGCTGTTCTTTTGCATTTTATGGTTTCAAAATCCATTACCGCCCGACTTCGTTCAGACGCTCTTCCAGTCGGTCCCAAGTTTCGGTGATCCCTTGTAGCATACCCATGTCCATGACAGTCTTGAGAGCTTCCGCGGATACATATTCACCACGACTGACCAGTTTCGCCTTGCCGCCAAGATCAATGAATTCCAACGTGACATCGGTCGACGGCATGTCGTCATTCGAATTGCCTTCGGCATCCGAGAAGTAATCGGTGTAGCTGATCGTCTCCGGCTCGACAATATCCTTATATACGGCTTTGCCCCAAGATTCCATGCCGTAAAATTGTCCTAGGTTCTGATCGATGCACTTCATGCAATAGTGCCAAACGCCACCCGGACGGAAATCGACGTTGCATACCGGTATCTCCCAGCCTCTCGGTCCCCACCAACGCTTGAGATGCTCGGCCTCCTTAAACATCTTGAACACGAGATCGCACGGCGTGTCGAAAACGCGCTCCAGCACCAGCACCCGATCGTTCTCTACTCTCGAAACCATTGGATTGTTAGACATTGAAATTCCTCCTAATATTGTTGAATATTTTTATGGTTTTTCCTTGCTCTGCAGTTCACGCAAGTAATCGTCCAGATTATCGAATCTCTCCTCCATAACACGCTGGAAGGATCGCACCCATGTATCCAATGCTTGGAAGGGTTCGGGCCGCAGCTTATAAATTCTGCGGTTAGCTTCGGCCTGCACCTCCACAATCCGGTTCTCGCTAAGCACCTTCAGATGCTTCGAGGCTTGGGGTTGGCGAAGATCCAGCCGCTCGGCGATCTCCCCCACTGTCAGGGGACCGTCACGCAACAGTTCGACGATATTCATACGATTCGGTTCGGACAAAGCGCTTAATGTCGTCATTTCCATGCCCGGATTGTTTCCTGACATGTCGCTCACCTCGTTAAGTGATGGTCTCTAGGTAGCATCTCAACTCCTTCCTTCATCACTATGATCATCTTCCTGCTGAATTAAATATACTTTATGGGGAATATTCCTGTCAAGGAATATTCAAAGCAATAAAACGGCACTCGTTAAGTACCGGTGCCATTTACCGCCTATACGTTGCTATACCTGAAGCAGCTTCAATCTACCTTGGCTCCATGAGCCAACGCGAACAATACAGCTTGCTCTCTGTCCATTCTCATACCTGCAACGGGGAATGTTGTAAAATCTACCCCATCGAGTTTAGCCCCTCTTATATCCGCACTCTGCAACTTAGCTTTTGCCAGTGATGCCATAGTTAGATCGCAATTTCTTAAATCTGCTTTTTCTAAGTTGGCCCCCGACAAATCCGCTTCATAAAATTTAACCCCGCGTAAGTCTTGTCTTGCTAATCTCGTGAGCCGCAAATTTGTATAGGACCAATCGCCTTCATCAATCGTGATCCCATCCATATTAGAGCCGGAAAAATCAGAACCCGTCATTTTGCATCTTTCGAATTTCGAAACAAACAGATTAGCTCCGTTAAAAATACAATTCTCGAACGCAGATTCTTTATGAATGGAGCTATTTAACGATGCTCCGCGAAAGTCGCACTCGATAAAACGACAATTGATCGATGTAATCTCCTCTAGTGATCCGTTAGCAAACAAGCAACGATTAAACGTACAACTGATTAGCTCGCCGTACCTTAAATCTTGCGTACTGAAGTTTATTCCTTCATAATTTTGATTGCTATGCTGAAACATTAGCGGCCTCCTCCTTGAAAATTTCTTTTTATAATATAGCACACGGGTGTCAAGTACCCGTATGAGCTCAAAGAAATGTCAAGCGCTTAATTTTTCGAATTCATAATCCCATAATAAGAAAAACCCGCGACTTACGCGGGTTGAAAGTTACATAGCCTGGATATCGAACATCTGACGGCAAACAGTAACATTGAAACTCTCAGCGCTACATGCTTTCTTTTTCTCCGGGATACTCGATCTTGGCCAAAGGCTCTTTGGCGGGTCCTTCAATGACTTCCCCTGTATAAGAAAATCTGGAACCGTGGCAAGGACAATCCCAAGTGCGGTCTCCGTCATTCCAGTGCGTCTCGCACCCCATGTGCGTGCAAGTTGTATCGATTACGTGCAAAGCACCATCGGGATCGCGATAAGCACCCGCCCGCTTGCCATTTACCCGGACCGGAGCGCCTTCATCTAGACCAATGCTGCTTAGGCTACGATCAACCATCTCCAACTTTCCGGAAATCAGTTGCTTGGCCACATCCGCATTATTCGAGACAAAGCTTTTAATATCGGGGTCTGCATGAAGCCGAGAAGGATCAAATACGCTTTGATACCGATCTTCAATTCCTAGGACCATATTTTTAAGTAGATGGGCGGCAGCCGTACCGTTCGTCATTCCCCATTTTCTGTAACCCGTTGCAACGAAAATGTTATCGGTACTTGAATTGATTCGTCCTACGTAAGGGACTTTGTCCAACGTGACCAGGTCCTGAGTAGACCAGCGGTATGCGATTTCCTTCACGTTAAATACAGATGCGGCGAACGACTGCAACGTCTCGTAATGATTGATCGTACATTTACTCTGACCGGCTTTGTGACCTTCTCCTCCAACTAGTATCAAAGGCTCCTTCCCGTCGGTAACCAATCGAATCGAACGTTTCGGGTTGTCGGCGCCGAGATACATGCCCCCGCTGTATTCCTGATCTATTCGGACTCCCAGAACATAGGAACGTTCGGCATGCATGCGGGCAAAGTAAAATCCTTTCCAATCGAGAAAAGGAAAATGGGAAGCCGATATCACATGCTCGCAACGAACACGGTTGCCGGATTCAGTCACAACAGCCGGGGACTCGCCTTCTTCCACCTTCATGACCGTTGTTTGTTCGAATACTTGCGACCCGGAACGAACGAGGATTTTAGTTAATGCCATTAAGTAAGAAAGAGGATGGAACCGTGCTTGATCGTTCATGACTAATGCGGACTTAATATCTATAGGCAAGTCGATACGATCCTTAAGCTCGCCAACGATCCCGAGCGTCTCGTAAGCTTGTCGTTCTAGCTCAAGCTTCTTTATCGTGGTTTCCGATTGGGTGTATATATAAGCATGCTCGTCCACCAAGTCACAGGATATATCCTCCGATTGAACGGTCTCGCGAATAAAATTCAATGCATCACGATTCGCTTCATAATATAATCGGGCTTTCTCTGCTCCAAAATGGTGAATTAACTCATCGTATATCAGATCGTGCTGAGCGGTAATTTTAGCGGTCGTGTGACCGGTTGTTCCATTAAGAATTCGCCCGGCCTCGAGGATGATCACTTTTTTTCCTGCTTTGGAAAGTAAATAACCCGCGGTTATTCCGGTAATCCCTGCACCTACGATAACAACATCCGCATGCAAATCCGTTGTAAGCTTAGGAAACTCCGGGTTATCAACCGATGCCGTCCAATACGATTGAGGAAATTGGGGAAGCTGATTCATTAATGGGGCTCCTTTTTTGCCGAAATGGGAATGGGTTACTATTTTTAGTTTTTCACAAATGGCATCCACCAATTCCATTTTCCGAAACATTTCATTAATGATGGCACCAAGATCATACGGATGACCGTCGCATCTATGAATAAGGCGGATGCGATGCCGATTCCAAGCTGCTTTACCCCGGAAACTTCGGCAAGAGCAAACGGAGCCGTTACGGCAATCATTATCGCTGCGGCGGAAGTAATGATTTTACTTGAAGCTGTCAGTGCGTTGTGAATGGCTTGTTCATTATTCCCCGTTTCCTTGAAGCTCTCTTGAATTCTAGATAGCAGGAATATGCCGTAATCCATACTAATCCCGAAGGTCAATCCGAAGATAAACACGGGAATCATAATCGCAATGTCCGTAGCCTCAATTCCAAACCGCCCCAGTTGAAATATCCACGTAATAATGCCTAACGATGCTCCTATGCTGACAAGATTCATGATGACGGCTTTTAACGGGATCAAAATCGAACGGAAAGCAACGGACAAGACGATCAAGTTGGTAAGGATAACGAAAAGAAGAACGTATTTCACTCGGGTATAAACTTCATCATGCACTTCCTGATGATATTTCGGCTCTCCTCCGATAAGGACGTCCAGCTTAGCAAGCTGATTGGAGCGATCTCGAACCCATTGCTGCACTTCTATCGATGCTTCTTTCCCTAGCAGCCACACCGTTATAAGGTTAAGTCCTTTTTTTACAGTTGACTGTTCAATATTCATTGCCATGACTCTGGGGTCTTGTTCAAGATCCCGCTCGATATGAGCTATGGTTTGCCGGTTCTGGAGACCCGCCCCTTCCCCGTCGTCATTTCCCTGTACGAGAATAGACACCTGCGATACGAATGGGGGTTGGAAGCTTTCCGTTACGATCTCCGCGGCTATTCGAGACTCGTTATCTATTGGAAGCGACCTTGGACCCGGAACGCTGACTTGCATGGTATGGAGAGGATACAAACAAACGGATAGTATAAAAATGGCCAAAGTTACCGAGACGATAGGCCTTTTCATCACAGCAGAAAGGAAAGTTTGCCAAGTACTTCTACCTCTTCGAAGCTTACGATTAGAACGGTTGGCGATGATGCTTCGTTGAAACGTATAAAGAAGAGCCGGAACGAATGTCAGGTTGACCAGCAACGACACTGCTAGGACAACAAGAGTGCCCAATGCAACCGTATTGAATATGGGCATCCGAATATATAACGTTCCTATTAGAGCCAGGATGACGCAGCCGACAGATATAACGATCGTTCTTCCGGATGTAGCCATTGTTTTCAACAGTGCTTCGTTAACGGATAAACTAACCCTTTCTTCTCGGAACCTGCTGACCATCAGCAGGGCAAAATCAATACATACGGCCATTCCCACCATAGGGATCACATTATATACAAAGACCGACAAGTTCATTCCACCGTATGAACCTAAGGCATACATAATTCCCATAGCAATGACCACAGTTATGGCGCCGGCAACGATGGGAATGACAGCCGGTAATATACCTCCCAATGTTATAAACAAGATCGCGAATGCAACGGGAACTCCGATCCGTTCCGCCGCCTTCAAATCTTGCTTGCTTAGGCGGTTCACGTCTTCCTGGATGATCAGCTTTCCAGTTAGCGTAACATTAAAGTTTCGATCTCCTGAGGCGACTTCACGAACTTGCTCGATTGCTCGTTTTTTATCAGTAGAGGAACCCGGAAGTACGGATATTAAAGCGTAGGCATACTTCCCCTTCTCCATCCCCTTCCGTTCAAGCGGAGATGACGAGACCTGGACACCGCTAACCCTCTTCACTTGATCCAAAGTGCGTGAAATAAAGGAATGAAATAATCGTAGGGGCATTCCCTTGTCATTATTAAATAAAAGAACGACAGGCTCTTCCAGCACTCGAAATTCTCGGGACAATATCTCTTGAACTTGCGCATACTGATCCTTGGTCACAAGACCGTGATCGCCTAGTATGTTAGGCAGTTGTACAGAGAACGGCATTAAGAGACTCGTCAGAATTATCCAGAACGCCATGACCCAAGAACGATACCGAATTACTAACGAAGTGATTTTACGGTACATCATGCCAAAGCCCTCTCGGAGAGGTCAATTGTTGGCATTTGCCGAATATCAACACGGCATTATGTCCGCCAAATGCAAAAGTATTGGACATAACGTTGTCCAATTGCCTACGTCTGGATACATTAGACGTGTAATCAAGATCCATCTCCTCATCCTGCTCCCCATAATGGATGGTTGGAGGAATGATCTCCTCTCTTAGCGTGAGAATCGACAAGATCGCTTCCACTGCGCCCGATGCGCCTAGCAGATGGCCTGTCATAGATTTCGTCGAGCTGATACTAACATTGTAAGCATGGAAGCCATACACGGCTTTGATCGCTCTTGTTTCCGTCAAATCATTGAGAAGAGTGCTCGTACCATGGGCATTAATATACTGGATCCTCTCCGGAGTGAGCTCGGCATCCTCCATGGCTAAGATCATAGCCCTTTTCCAATCGCTTCCGTCAGGGCGAGGAGCTGCGATATGAAAGCCCTCTCCGCAGGATCCATAACCGAGCAATTCAGCATGTATTTCCGCTCCGCGAGCTTGGGCGTGATCCAATGATTCCAGAACGAGTATTCCCGCGCCTTCTCCCATTACGAATCCGTCGCGCCTCTTGTCGAATGGACGGCTTCCTTGCGACGGATCGGTTTGCATCGACAGAGCTCTCATGGCGGAGAAAGAGGCTAATCCGATATTGCAAATGGGAGCTTCCGCGCCTCCGGTAATCATGACATCCGCTGCGCCTCTTTGTATGGCTCGATAGGCTTCGCCAATCGACTGTGATCCCGAAGCGCAAGCGGTTACCGTACAACCCGTAACGCCTCGAGCCCCAAATCGAATCGCTACACGGCTTGCCGCCATATTGGGAAGGAACATAGGCAGCGCAAACGGAGATACCCGACCATAGCCATTCTGAACAACCTCACGCATTCCCGTTTCGAATGTCATGATTCCTCCGACTCCGCTACCGATCCATACCCCCGTGCGAAGCGGGTCTGCGTTATCCCCCAACACTAACCCGCTGTCATGTACGGCTTCGTCGGCTGCCGCAATGGCAAGCTGGATGAAGCGGTCCGTTCTCCGGGTTTCTTTAACGTCCATATGTTGTAAGGGATCAAAACCCAAGATCTCCGCAACCAGCTTAACCGAAAGCTCATCCATCCGTTCGTCCGTAATATTCCGAATGCCGGATACGCCTTTCAACGCATTATGCCAGGTGGACTCCTTGTCTAACCCGATTGGGGTAACGCAGCCCATCCCTGTAATCACAACCCTTTTTTTCATTTCCATCTCCCTTTCACAATCCTCCCCGAAGCCTAGTCGCCCGAACTAGTTTCTCCGCTGTTCCCGGCATCATCGAGCCTAATCGAAGTAACCAAGAAGAAAGCGCGGAATTCGTAAGCAAGCGTTCCATCAGGCTCCCCCATCTAAGCGCGCCGGAAAACTGCTGTTTGATCCGCTCGTTATACGTATTTCTCCATTCCGAATAGGTACAATCTCCCTGGAGATAGGAGTTCGCTATCGGTGCGCAAAGCTCTACTGAACGCAAGGCCATTGCCATTCCGTCCCCGCAGAACGGAGGAATAACCGCAACCGCATCGCCGACACACGGAATTCCATTCCATCCTTTCGGCTCTGGACGAATGATTACAGGGAAAGTAGCCGCATGCGAACCGGGAACCGCGCTGGTTTGCTCCAATCTTCTGCGCAGAGTTGGAATCCGTTCACCCGCGTTCTTCAGAATGCTTGCGATAGCATCGGTACCGCCCAGCCTATGGAAAACGGGATTAGCGAGGAGTGCCGCAACATTCAAACGTCCTCCCTCGATTGGAGCAATACCGATATATCCACCCTGAAAAAAATAAAGATCGACTGCAGGGTCAGAGTCGAATCTTGTGTAATGCGATTTAATTCCCACGTAAGACCTTTTGGAAGGCTTCTGCTCAGAGCCTTGAAAACCATGCAAAGGTCGCCTTCCCCAAGCTGCGATGACGGTATGGGAATAGAGCTGTGTTCTTCCGTCCTTAGAGGAGAGCTCAACATGATGCCCAGTCCAAGATTTCGTCACTTCTGTCACAGTGGTTCCGGTGTACACGCTAACCCCTCTCTGCTGCGCCGATAGCTGAATGCTGGCATCCAACGCTTGACGGCTTAACCCCATCGCCGGTGCGAATAGGGGAATTTCGAGGGAAACGCCGCGATCCGTATGCAGACGTACCCTGGTGATAGGTGAGGGTTCTAGGGAAGCGACTACTCCATCCAAATTAAGAGCTTTCAGTGTTCCTAACGATTCTGGCGATAGAAACTCTCCGCACGCCTTATGGCGAGGGAACGTGTCTTTATCAATAAGTGCCACCTGCCAACCCTGCTTGGCCAACGAATAAGCCATACTGCTCCCGGCTATTCCAGCACCGATGACGATAGCATCAAATTCCGATTTCATTAGGCTCGGCCTCCTATTGCTTAGGAACAATGACGGAATAACGAAATAGCGGCCTCCAACTGTATGTCAAGCTTAAACCATTTACACTCTTAGCGAGATGACGAAAATCCGCGCTGCGAAATCCTTTGGCCACTGATAGTGGTCCGTCATGACGGATATAGATATTCCGCGAGAGGAAGCGGGTCGCAATCCAAACGGCTACCCAAGGAATACAGTGCCGGTGAATGTCGTTCAAGACGACACCGAATCGTGAAACCAAAAGCATCTTCTCCACAATAGACGGAAGTAATTCTGACGGAAAATGATGAACGAATTGGGAGGCTGTCACGATATCCGCCTGTCCGGCCTCAAGGTTAAATAAATCTTGTTTTATGAATATGACCCGCGAATCATTGCGGAACAGTTGATCTGCCTCCGCTCGAGCTTCCTCGGTTACATCGGCTAGAATGATTCTGATCTTCACGCCTTGTTTGTCAGCCCATTTCAATAGATGGCGATTAATGTCTCCGGAACCGGAACCGACATCAAGAATCGTTAATCTATCCGGTCTTCCCGAACGATTCCATAAACGTTTAACCCCATAAAGTACCGGACCCTTTGCTCCGAAAATCCAGTTCAGCCTTCGCAAATGCCGTAATGCTTCTTGAAGTTGGTCTCCGCCTTTCGTAAAGTCATCCATCAATTCCGGCTTTGGCGAGCGATGTTGCAGTCCGCTTCCCCCTATCATGGACGATACGTAAAGCGAATCATTTCGGCTGTCATGCCGGGACCGAATGCTAATGCGATTCCATCCTTAACCCCTTCATTTGTCCGAAGTTGATCCTCTCTCAATCGTGCCAATACGAACAATATCGTTGCTGACGACATATTGCCGTATTCGCGTAAGATGGACCTGCTGGCTGCCGTTTGCGAATCCGTGAGATGGAATGCTGCTTGCAGGGAGTCGATAATCCCCCTGCCTCCCGGATGAATCGCCCATAATGCCGGTAAAGCCTCGTCGTTCCAAAACGATTTGAAAGCCTCGGGCACTTCTTTTGTAATTAACCTTGGAATATCCGGAGAAAGATACAATTGAAATCCGAAATTTCCTACCGTCCATTTCATTTTGGAAGAGGAATTCGGAAACAGAACCGTATGGGACTTCTGTATGGCAAATCCGCCCTGGCAGTCTGGATCGGACATCCCAACTACGCACGCCGAAGCGCCGTCACCGAAAAGAGCGGCGGTAAAGAGATGTTCTTTATCAAATGAGGGCTGAATATGAAGGCTACACAATTCCACGGTTACAACTAGAACTTTTGCGTTGGGATCCATGCGAACGATCTCTTCAGATACCCGAAGCGCAGTAAGACCGGCGGCGCACCCCAAGAAAGTTAACGGAACTCGATGTACGTCGCCACTTAGATCGAGGCGCCAAATAAGCTCCGTATCCAATCCCGGAAGATATAATCCCGTGCAACTCACCGTAATGAGATGGGTAATATCGCTAGGTTTAATTTGGCTGTCAGTAAGCGCCGTTCGGGCTGCTTTCATCGCTATTAAAATGGATTCCTTGTGATACAGGGACATACGTTCATCGGTCGAAGGTATATTTAATTCGGAAACCGATGGAATATACCGGCATCGATTCGCGGGTTCCAATAGGTTAGGTTCGCATGTGTATCGTGTATCCACTCCGCCGTGGGCAAAAACGCGATCTACCCACCTTGCGTCTTCTGGACGTTCTTTCATTGCTTCCTTCAATCGGCGCGCTACATCATCTTGATCTAGGCAATAAGCTGGAACGGCTGTACCTATGCCCAATATGGATAAGCATTCCAAGGACAGAAGCCTCCTAACAGGATTTAGAATAGGGGCAGGTGAGCAATGAGGACAAGAAGTAATAATTCCAATATATGAACAGCTCATGATTGACATTCCTCGATGTTCAATAAGTACGATTTGCTTGTGCACTTACCAAAAAAAACCTCATCCATTCCCTTTCGGGAATAGAGAGGTTTCAAGTACTCATCCCTTGTATTGTGATACAAGTTGATGTAGTTTATCGACGATTCGATCTTCTACGTTGTCGTCCAAAGGAATGGCTTCTGTTGCATACTTCGCTAGCTCCTCATGATGTCCAATCATGACGGAGTGCTTCGCATTCATGAACATCGAAAGATCATTGGCATCATTGCCGAATGCGATGTAACTCCCCTTCTCTACGTTTAGTTTCATCAGACCGCCCCATTTATGAACGTCGGCGGGACTTATATCGAGTATGTCTTCGTTTTTGTGGTTATGTACAACTACGTTGAGCGCAGACACCTTTTCGGCAAATTGACTCATGTTACTTGCTGAAAGTATAAGTACCTTCACAATAGATGAGTGTGCCTCCACAGGGATTATTTTCGCTAATTTAGCACGATCCACATTGTTTAAGATGGGATGGTCCGGCGCTCCGGTATAGGAATAATCCCATTCTCCATCGATGAGGTAGGTGGTCTCATATTCGAGCATAAGTTGTTTGATTGCATTGATTTGATGATCGGAAAATGGCGTGGATAATATCAGCTGACCCTTCTGAGAAATCAGTGATCCGTTCCCCCCGATCATTGTATGTGCATGAAACCGATTGTCCAATATGGGGAATATGTCTCGTATCGGCCTTGCTGAGGCAAAAATAACAGAGTGACCGTTACGTTCTAGCAAATCCAAAACTCCCAATATTTTCTCGGTGATTGGTTTACCTTTAAAACAAATCGTACCGTCCAAATCAAAAACAAATTTCATTGTATGACCTCTCTCGTTTTCTCCAATCATATCAGCTTATTGTATAATAAAAAGGACCGATGTCCCAAAAAAGGAGCACGTAATGAAATCCATCATAGAACAAGATAATATAAAGCGTTATATCTCAAAGCATAACCTCGATCGAATATTTCCTGAACCTGACACCCTCCCCATTCAACTACGCGTATATGAACGGAACGAGTTAGTACTTAAGGAAGGAGATGAACTGGCGGGACTATATTTCCAAGTGGAAGGCCAAACAAAGGTATCGTCCAGTGTAGGGACAGGTAAATCATTACTTTTACGCTTTTGCCATCCTTTATCGGTCTTTGGAGATATCGAACTGATACAAAAAGTAGAGATACAGTCACAAGTTGAAGCTGTTCAACCGACGAGTTTTCTGTTTATCGACAAACGTACTGTTGAAATCGAATTAATGCGCGATCCCCATTTTTTGAATGAGCTTCTAAAGCATCTTTCTTATAAGCTCCAAACCTGTACAACGGCTTCAAGAATTAATCTGTTAGCTTCTGTAGAGGAACGGTTTGCGAGCTATTTGTTAACGATTCGACTGCAGAATGGTTTCGGTAAAGAAATTCAGACACCGCATATTCCTGAGATTGCATCCTTGATTGGCACTACGCCTCGTCATCTTAATCGAGTGATCAAGAAGCTTTCGAATGTGAAAATAATTAGGAAAGAGAAGAAAAACATATTCGTAATAGATTGGGAACGTTTGGATGAATTATCGAATGGTTTGCGGTACGAGTAAGCGGCTTCATGCAAAAAAAAGCGGCTGACAAAATTGTCAGCCGCCCGCAAAAACAATATATTTAGTTGTTTTTCTCCAGTACGGCAAAGTAATTATCTTCATAATCCGCAAAGTTAAATACTCTTCCGGAAGGCATAGTTACGATTTCACCGACTTTGATCTTTTTATTGGATAAGTCGGTATGTAATTGATCGAGATTTTCCGTAAAAAACATTAAAGAAGGCGTACCGAGATTTACTCCGGGTGACATTTTGGCAACGAAATCCTTATTATGAAGAATGATGCTAGTTTCCGAACCCTTTGCAGGAGCGACTTCAATCCATCTCAATCCTTGACCGTTATCTTCTTCGGAAATAACATTAAAGCCTACTACTTCTGTCCAAAATTCTCGTGCTTTATCTTGATTATTGACATACAACATAATTTGACCGAGTTTACTAATCAAAGATATCCACTCCCTAATTTAAGTAATAACCCCATTCGATGCACATAAATTATTGCCAAACTCGTTGCTTCTAATACTTACAGTAGGTGCACGTTTCTTTACAGTACAATCCTGCTGGCTAATATTATAGCATATAGAATAAGTCGTCCTCTCGATTACTCTCCCCTCTACTCCCATCCATCCCCATTTTCATTTTCGTGCTGCTGCTGATATGTTAATACTAAAGTCCTAAATCTAAGTGGAGTGGATGTAATGACCCTATTAATAGGATCCCATGTATCCATGGGTGGCAAAGAGATGTTATTGCAAGCTAGTAAAGAAGCTGCTTCCTATGGTGCCTCAACCTTCTTAATCTATACAGGTGCCCCGCAAAATTCGAAACGTAAACCGATTGATCAATATAATATAGAACGCGGTCACGCCCACATGAAACAACATGGCCTATCTAACATTGTCGTTCATGCACCCTTTCTCATTAACCTGGCAAATACGATAAACAAAGAGGTTTTCGAATTCGGCGTGACCTTTCTTCAAGACGAAATTAAACGGACCGAAAGCTTGCGATCCGAACAATTGGTCTTGCATCCAGGGTCACATGTGGGTGCCGGAAGCGATAAAGGAATCAAGCAAATTGTTAACGGATTAAATGAAGTTTTTACCGAGGATAGCCACGTGCAGGTATCTCTGGAAACGATGGCTGGTAAAGGCACGGAATGCGGTCGAAGTTTCGAAGAGCTCGAAAAAATCTTTGATGGAGTTTACCATAACGAACGCTTATCCGTCTGTATGGATACGTGTCATATTCACGATGCCGGATATGATATCGTCAATGATTTTGACGGCGTGCTTGAGCAGTTTGATCGTGTGTTAGGGATAGACAAATTGAAAGTCCTTCACATTAATGACTCTAAAAATGAACGAGGCTCAAGAAAAGATCGCCATGAAAATATCGGGCATGGACACATCGGTCTAAAGGCTCTTGATTATATCGTGCATCACCCTCAACTCGCACCTATTCCTAAACTATTGGAGACGCCATCCATTGGTGAAATAAAGTACAAAGATGCACCCTATAAACACGAAATCTCCCTGTTAAGAAGAGAACTATCCGAACCTATTACTAGATAGCAAAATAACTGAAACATATGGAATCAAGGCGATCCTCATCGCATTGGTTCTTTTTTTTCTTTACAAGGGCGTTTTTGTTTGCTAATATTGCGACATTCAATTGTTAACCAAACAACTGTATTGTGGTTAACAATTGAATAACGAATGGATGGTGATCATTGTGCTTACGGATTACGAACGGTTAACGGCTATGAATAAGCAGTATTTATGGCATCCTTTTACTCAAATGAAAGACTACAACAACTCTGATCCGCTCATTATCGAACGCGGTGAAGGCATCATGCTGTATGACGTCCAAGGGCGCGCTTATTATGACGGTTTCTCATCCGTATGGCTCAACGTGCACGGCCACAACGTGCCGGAGCTGAATCAGGCGATTACGGAACAGTTAGGCCGCGTTGCCCATTCCACCCTGCTTGGAATGGCCAATATACCGGCAATCGAGCTTGCAGAGAAATTGGCTAAGATCACTCCGGAAGGATTAAACAAAGTTTTTTACTCGGATTCAGGAGCGACCGGTGTCGAGATCGCAATCAAAATGGCGTTTCAATACTGGCATAACAAGGGGATACGGGGTAAAACGAAGTTTATTACGATGAATCAAGCGTATCACGGAGATACGATCGGCGCGGTAAGCGTCGGTGCGATTCCTCTGTATCATGACGTGTACCGCCCCATGCTATTTCCTTCTTACGTTATTCCCTATCCCTACGCTTATCGCCATGAGGGCGGCGAGGCGGAGGCATTGAAATCGACCCTATCCGCATTGCGTAATTTACTAGAGACGCAAGCGGATGAGATTGCGGCTCTAATTGTGGAGCCCATCGTGCAAGGAGCCAGCGGCATCATTGTCATGCCCCCGGGTTGCTTACGCCAGATGGCTGCCCTATGTCGCCAATATGGCGTACTGCTCATCGCCGACGAGGTGGCAACTGGTTTTGGCCGGACCGGCGCTATGTTCGCATGTGATCATGAAGATGTTTCGCCTGATTTGATGGTGATCGGCAAAGGGCTGACCGGCGGTTATTTGCCTGTAGCTGCGACGCTTGCGACCGACGAGGTGTATGATGCGTTCTATGCCGATTATGAACAACAGAAAACATTTTTCCACGGTCATTCCTACACAGGCAATCCGCTTGGCTGTGCCGTTGCTTTGGCCAGCTTAAAGCTATTTGAAGAGCGCAAATTAGTGGAAGGAGTAAGTGCAAAAGCTGCATTGGTCGAGCATAAGCTCGCACAACTTAAAGATCGCCCGCACGTCGGTGAAATCCGTCAAAAGGGACTCATGGTTGGAATAGAGCTAGTACGCGATAAGGAATCCAGAGAGCCGTACGATTGGGAAGATCGAATAGGCGTACTCGCGAGCTTGCGGGCCAGAGAACTCGGAATGCTGACGAGGCCGCTCGGCAATGTGATCGTCTTCATCCCTCCTCTTGCCAGCAATATAGCTGAACTGGATGCCATGACGGATATTTTGGTGGAATCTATCCGTCACGTCACTGAAGGCGGCGGAGCGAAATGAACAAAATGAATGATCAAGCGATACGGGGATTATTCGTGACAGGTACTGACACCGGCGTTGGGAAAACGGTTGTGACGGCAGCCCTTACCGCTATGCTCCGCGCCGAGGGGCTGAATGCCGGCGTCTGGAAGCCGATCCAATCCGGAGCACCGCTTGGCAGCGGACTTACCGACGCTGAACGGTTGCTGCATAGCACGGGAATTAACGAACGGCCAGAGTCAGTCGCGCCATTTACATTCGAAGCTCCGCTTACTCCTCTGCTCGCCGCAAAACAAGCTGGCGTGACATTAACGCTGAAGATCATCATCGACGCCGGCCGATCGCTCGCTAAACGATACGACGCGCTAATTATCGAAGGCGCGGGCGGCGTCGCCGTGCCGCTGACCAATGAGGCTATGGTTGTGGACTTAATCTCGGAGCTTCGCATTCCTGCCTTAATCGTGGCCCGTTCCGGTCTAGGGACGATTAATCATACGGTTATGACCGCTTCCTTCCTTCGGCATCGCGGAATTCCGATTGTTGGCGTCCTATTGAACGATGGCGAATTACCGGAGCCGAATGACGATCCGAGCATCGCTACGAATGCACAATTAATCGAACAGTTCAGCGGACTTAAGGTTCTCGGTCGGCTTCCCCGATTACACGCGGAAGCGACTTCAGAGACGTTGATACATACCGGACGAAATACAATAGATTTCGCGCCTATTCGAGAGGCAATAGCAGTTCAACTCATGGGAGGATGATTAAAATGAAAACAACTGAAGTCGAGATGGCATGGCAATCGCTTGCCAACAAAGCTTTGAACGGGCAATTGTTAACGCTTGAGGAAGGCCTCTCTGTGCTCGAAGCCGACAATGATGAAATATTGCCGCTCATGCAAGCTGCCTTTACGGTGAGAAAACATTATTACGGCAAAAAAGTAAAACTTAACATGATCATCAATGCTAAAAGCGGTCTGTGCCCCGAGGACTGCGGATACTGTTCGCAATCGATCGTGTCGACGGCACCTGTCCAGAAATACACCCTGCTCGACAAAGATACGTTGCTTTCAGGAGCACGCGAAGCGTTGGCAAGGAAAGCCGGAACCTATTGCATCGTAGCGGCCGGGAAAGGCCCGACAGACAAGGAACTTGATCAAGTGGTGGATGCGGTCAGAGAAATCCGTTCGACTATGCCGCTGAAAATATGCGCATGCCTGGGTATTCTGAAGGATGGTCAAGCCGAACGACTTGCCGAAGCCGGCGTACATCGATACAACCACAACTTAAACACGAGCAAAGCCAACTACCCGTCCATTACAACGACCCATACCTACGATCAACGGATTGAAACCGTGGAGAAGGTAAAATCATATGGCATGTCCCCCTGCTCCGGCGTCATTATAGGCATGGGCGAGACGAATCAAGAAATTGTGGAAATGGCTTTCGCGCTACGCGGACTTGATGCCGATTCGATTCCGATCAATTTTCTGAACGCGATTCCGGGAACTCCTCTGGAGCATGCAGGCCGAACGCCTTCGATGAAGGCGCTTAAGGTTCTAGCCCTATTTCGTTTCATTTGTCCGTCTAAAGAAATCCGCGTAGCGGGCGGGCGCGAGGTTAACCTTCGTACGTTACAGCCGTTGTCGCTGTTCGCCGCGAATTCGCTGTTTGTAGGCGATTATTTAACGACGGAAGGCCAAGACGTGTCGGCTGATCATCAAATCATTGAAGATTTGGGCTTTGAGATTGAATTAAACGCCCTTTAAGGCGGTGTCGACTATGAATTGGATGGATCAGGAACTTGAATTATTAGCCGGAGCTTCGTTGGAGCGTACATTGCGTATTAGTAAACCCGTCTTCGAATCTACCGGCTATATGGTGCGTGGAGAACGGATGCTGCTCAACCTATCCTCTAATGACTACCTTGGACTCGCTCAACATCCTGCCATACTCGAAGCGATGCGCGAAGCGTTGTTCACGGAAGGAGCAGGTTCAGGGGCTTCGCGCCTTGTGACGGGTAACCGTCTGCCCTATAGTCATCTTGAAACAGCGCTGGCCGATTGGCAAAACTGCGAAGCAGCTCTTGTTTTCGCCAATGGCTATATGGCTAATTCAGGTGTGATAAGCGCGCTTGTAAGCCGTGGAGATGTTGTGTTCAGCGATCAATTCAACCATGCGAGCATTGTGGACGGAATCGTATTAAGCCGCGCGGAGCATGCCAGGTACCGCCATAACGATATAGAACATTTGCGAATGCTATTGCATAAGTACCGTGATAAACGACGAAAGTTGATCGTTACCGATGCTGTCTTCTCGATGGATGGCGACCATGCCCCCTTACGTGAACTTGCTGCGCTTAAGCGCGAATACGGAGCGATGCTGATGGTCGATGAGGCGCATAGCGGAGGAATCTACGGGAACCGCGGAGAGGGATTATGCCATGAACTCGGGCTGCAAAATGATGTGGATATTCATATGGGCACATTCAGTAAATCATTCGGCGTCTACGGTGCATATATTTGCGGCAGCCACACCTTAATTCGATGGTTAGTGAACAAGGCAAGACCGCTCATCTATTCCACCGGGCTGCCTCCATCCATCGTAGCCGGTATTTCAAAAGCTTTAGATTTGGTACAAATCGAACAATGGCGCCGAGAAAGACTCTCTGCGGCAAGCCGATTATTCCGTTCCACGCTTAGCGACGCCGGTTTTAACATCGGTTGCGGAGATTCTCCTATTGTTCCGCTGATCGTTGGAGATAACGATAAGGCTCTTCGGTTCAGCGAAGAACTCGAAGCGGCAGGTATCGACGCGGTGGCCATCCGGCCCCCTACTGTGCCAGATCGCACTGCCCGAATCCGCTTCTCCTTATCTGCTGCTCATACCGATAAGGAACTCAATGATGCCGCCGAACTCATCCGCACGATCGGATTTCGATTAGGAGTGTTGAATCCATGAAGAACGGCACGATCTTATGGTTGAGCGGTTGGAGCATGCCGAGTACGGTTTTCGATCGGATTCGCGAACGACTGCCGGATTATCATCATCTTTCCGTTGATTACAGCGATGTCGATACTCCTGAGCAAATGCTGATCCGAACTGAAACAACTTGCAGGACAAGGGCTTTGCAAGATCAGCTATTGATTGGAGGGTGGTCTCTCGGGGCTTTACTTGCGCTAAGACTAGCGGCAAAAGGGTTCGCTGACGGACTTGTGTTAATGGCGGCAACAGCCTGTTTTACTCGCTCCAAAGAAAATTCGGATCTCGGCTGGGCAGATGCATACGTTAGGAAGATGATGACAGGGCTCGTACAAGATCGACAAGCCGTTGAACTAAACTTTCGTCATCTCCTGGGTACGGAGAGAGAATCCAAAGCCGGTATTGTTGAAAGCCTCCCTCCCATCGCTAGCTGGACGACCCCCGCTCTAATCGCAGGCCTTCAGATTTTGCGAAGCGAGGAATACCTATCTCAACTTCAGTCCATCCATTGTCCGGTTCTTCTAGTTCACGGAACTGAAGACAAGATTTGTCCCTATGGCGCTGCATTGGAGCTTAAAGCGCATTTACCTAAAGCAAAGTTACTCACCATCCCCGAGTGCGGACATGTCCCGTTCCTGGGAAGAGAAGATCATATCACTTGCGAAATAAGGAGCTGGTGGATTGAGCAGCAACATAAATAATATTCGGCGTCATTTTAACCGTAATGCCAATTCGTATGACGCTCATGCACATGTACAGCGTATGATGTCGGACGCTCTTTCAAAATCGTTAGTAGATTGGAAGAAGAACGAGGACTTAGACGGACTCGACATTGTTGAGATCGGGTGCGGCACGGGGAATCTGACCGAGATGGTTGTCAATGGATGGCCTACTGCGAGTATTACGGCAATCGATATCGCCCCTGTGATGATCCAATTGGCTGAACAACGTATTCGATCAGCTGCGGCATCGGATCGTTTACGCTTTCTTCAAACTGATGTGGAGATATGGGCACCTGATGTTCCGACGGCCACGGTTGATCTCATCGTATCTAATGCTTGTTTCCAATGGCTGGCCGATCCCTTGCAGACGTTAGGCCAACTTCGACGCATGCTTCGTCCAGGAGGATTGCTACTCTTCACGACATTCGGACCGGATACTTTCGGCGAGATGCATGAAGCCTTTAATGAAGTTTATCGAGCCAGCGGTATTAAACCGCAACGGCATGGGCTGTCTTTCCACACGACAGTCCAGTGGTTTAACATGCTTAAGGAATCTGGATTTTCAAACATTCAATATGAACGTACGATTCATACGGAAAAGTATGATTCGGCAAGTGATTTTCTTCATTCGGTTAAAGCGATGGGAGCCAGCGCTTCGGAAGCCGTTTCAATGCGTGGTCTCAGCACGCGACGCTTGTTCGCTAACATGTATAAGGTATACGAGGAGAAGTTCAGCATACCGGGAGGCGTTGCTGCCAGTTACGATCTCCTATTGATCCAAGCCTCCGCTGATCTCTAGTTCAACGAGATTTTATCAGATACGGCGGATGCCTTGTTTCGTTTGCGAGACCCTATGACAACCGGAATAAGTAAAAGGGCAAGGCATCCACCGCTAAGCGGAATCCTTATTAAAATTAAGCAACATACGATAAATCTCCAACAAAATGACATTCATGCTAAGCCAGACTCCACCAATAATATAACCCGAAGTTACATCGCTCGGATATTGAACGTTTAAGAAGATAAGGCTGATTCCTACCGCAAGACAAATAACGATAACCCCTAATACGGCCGCTATCCGCACGAATATTCCCCCGTAATGACGAAAAAGCAAATAAGCCGCAAATCCATAAACCGAAAACGAAAGCATCGTTTGTTGGCTTGGAAACCATAGCCGTAAACCTTCGTTTAACCCCAATCCTCCGAGAATCACGAATACTAATATTTTCAGTTCAAGAAACCGGTCTTTCCCTTTGAAACTAATCCACACACTGGTCAGGATGAACACTGGCACTAAATATATGTAAGATCCTAATAACGAGATTTCGTTCATGGTCCCTATCCAGCTCTGATCGAAGATTCTATGGATAAGGAATTGTGTCACTTCATCGAACACAGCAAATTCATGCGCGAGTAAATCCTCAATCAAACCGATTAGCAACGAGAGGAATAGAACAAAAACGGCTAAAGCGGCAATGATAATAAACTTCACTTTACCCATGGACCTGTAATGCTCGAAGCTTTGATTCAGGATGCCGATCATTTGATCTCGGATTTGTTTTTTCTTTTTGCGGTATACCTGAATGCAAAGATAAATGGCTATTAAAATGATACCTATAAGAATCAAATATCTATTGATCGCGTGGTGATAGATTTCCCATTTAGGTCCAAGCAACTTTCCAAGAGAAATGAACGTGCTTACCCAAATAAAAGCCCCTGAATACGCGTAAATGGCATATTGTCGAAATGACATTCGGGTAGTACCGGAAAATAAGCCGGTGATATGACGCACGCCGGGGATAAAGTATGAGATCAACAATAATCTGTTGCCATATCTTTGATACCAGCCAGACACGCTTCTCAACTTATCGGGACCAAAGTGAAATCGCGTTCCGTATTTTTCGAAAAACGGGGTTCCCAGCCGGTATCCGATCCAATAGGAGATAGTAACGCCGATACAGGTTCCAATTCCGCCAACCAAAATACAGATGAACCAATTCAGTTGGCCTTCGTAGACGATAAGCCCCGCGTAAGTCATTATGAATTCCCCTGGAAGAGGCAGAGCAATTAATTCAAGCATAAGAGCGAAAAATAAAACCCAGTAACCATAGTGTTCCAATAGACGACTAAAGAATTCCAGACCCCTCGCTCCTTCCCCGACCCTAGAGGCCACTAACGATACTTTCTCACGTCCAATTGATCAAGGCTTTTGAATTCATAACCTTTTTGTCTGGCATCATCGATGATTTTCCCTAAAGCTTTAGCGTTATCGCTGGAAACGGAATGCAGCAAGATTACTGCGCCGGGATGCAGCTGTTTCATCACATTCTCGTAAGCATTCATCCATCCTTTCTGTTGCTTCACGTCCCAATCTTTATAAGCAATCGACCAAAATACGTTAGTGTATCCAAGCTCCCGGCAAATACCTAGCATGCGGTCGTTGAAGATCCCCCTAGGCGGTCTTACGAAACGCATTTCTTGTTGGCCGGTTAAATTAGCGACTTCCTGTCTTACTTTTTCTAGCTCGTCCTTTATTTGTGAGGCGGACACTTGGGTCATATTCGGATGGCTCCATGAATGATTGCCGATTAAATGGTTTTCATTAACCATTCTTCTCACCAATTCGTTCTGATCTTTAACAAAATGGCCCGTTACGAAAAAAGCCGCGGGAACTTTCTTTTCCTTCAACACATCGAGTATTTGGGCAGTGTAACCATTCTCATACCCATTATCGAATGTCAGATACAGTTCCTTCTTCTCCGTATTTCCCAAAAAGATCGCTTCATGCTTTTGCAGCTTGTCCATAAAGCCTTCTTCGGCAATCGACGGGAGATTCCCCCCGCTGCTTTTCTTAAAACCAAAATGATAAGGTTGGTTTCCTTCAGCGGATGCCGGTATAGAGGGATATAAGAAATAAATGAAAGTAGCCATTATTATAACCGATTTGATCATTCGCTTCATCATCGATCACTCCTTGGTTGTATTCGCGAATATCATTCCACATTAGCGGTTAACATACTCATCATCATTTCCGTCAGGGGGAGGAATGTTCTTCACAATGTTCTTTACAATGCAGCGAATTATGGTCCTAATCACCGTAATCCTTTTTACATTGAATCCTTATAGCCCTGTAGACGCTGCTGTATCCCAATCGAAAACGGAGCTTGAGATCGTTCAATATGTCCAGGATTTATTCGATGCTCGTTCCCGATTTTTGCTGAGTAAAGATGATACGATGCTAAACAATTTCTATCTCTCTACGGAAAAAGCAAGCCGGCACGCCTTAAATCAGGAGAAGATTCGAAAGGAATACGTTAACGCTTGGGCGGCTCGCAGAAAAGTTCAATTCGTGCGTGCCCAAAGCCATGTTCGTGTTCCCCGCATTCGCATGGATGGAAAACTCGCCAAAGTATCCGTCGTCCAATCTCAACAACTAGAGTATACGTATCCAGAGCCCTTCTCTGTTTACCAATCGTTTGGTATCGGAACCCGTCATGCCTTGACATTGATCCAAAAAGACGGAAAATGGCACGTCCTCCGAGAGTGGTATTCCGATCCGCTTAACGAGAATCCGAAGCTAATATCCGACACAGACGATCGTTTTCCTAATCCTTTAATCCATGAACATTCGAGGCCAATGCATCTAAACAAAGCTAAATCCGGTTACCATCGCGACCGCGCAGTAGCTTATGCGAATAAATACGCAGGTGCCGCTTGGGGGGCCGGAAACAACTATCGCTACAATAAGAAGTATCGGGATTATACCTCGGACGGAGGAGACTGCACTAATTTTGCATCGCAGGTTATTGGCGATCCCATTGAAGGCGGCGGGTTACGGATGACCGCCAACTGGAGGTATTGGTTTCGATCCGGGGGGAGCCATACTTGGATTCAGACGGATCGTTTTAGCAAGTTTCTTCAAAACTCAGGATATGTGCGCATAATCGCCAAAGGAACTTTCGAAGAGATAACGAAACCGAGCGCAAACCATCCGTACGGCGACATTGGGGAATTAAAGCCCGGCGATTTAATTGCCTATATTCTTCATGGCAATGACGTGGACCATTTTGGCATATTAGTCGGATATGATGACTATGGCTATCCATTAGTGAATTCCCATACCGCAGATCGACATAGGGTGCCGTTCGATTTGGGTTGGGACCAAAACACCCGATATCAGCTTATCCATATTTTGGATTAGCATCTATTTGCATGTCAGAGCTGTTGCCTTATTTTGTAGAGGAAACGTATGCCCATGTAAATGCCAGCTCCTCCGAGGTAAATGACGATCTCTAGAGCCAGTGCCATTGGCTTCGATGAAGTAAGGCCTAGAAAAGATAGGGATAATAACGATGCGAAAATCATGATTCCAGCTAGAAACAAAAAATCCGCAATAAGCAGAGAAGGACGAAAAAAGACCGATCGAACCAGCTTTAGCGCTTGTAAATTCCATACCGCCGCAACGAGTTCCATGGACGTTAAAGCGATTGCGGCCCCCGCGTAACCGAATCCCGGGATTGGGATAAGAAAATATAGCAAAATAATCGTCGCGCATATCCCGGCAATAAGTCCCGCTAAAGGTACCTTTTTACGATCTTGAGCCCACAATATGCTTGTCGTTAATTCGCGGAATCCAACGATTAAGGGAATGAACGATAAATATTGAATCGGTTTAGCTGCTTCGGCGGTGCCGAAAAATAACGAAGAGATATCCTCTGAGTATTGATAGAGAAACAAGCCCGATGCCCACCCCCATATCCAACTCAATTCCATAGCCGCATATACTCGTCTGTAAAACTGGTTCATTCGGCCGTCCTGCCAATCGGCCACGATTTTCATAGTGATTGTATGAGACAATGCCGACGTAAGCAGGGTCGGCATGTAGACGATAATGACGGCCATTCCTGAGAGCACGCCGTACATAGCCATGGCTTCAGAAGCGGAATGGCCTGCTGTTTGTAACCTTTTTTGGATCAATACGGCATCGATTAGATCGGATGCGGGAATAAGAAGTCTCGTTAGTGCAATGAGTAAAGAAGTTTGAAAGACTACAGCGAACGCGGAATTTACGCGAGTGGTTTCGATCGGATTAGCGATGGCTTGAATAGGTTTTCGAGAAAACGCGCAAGCGAATATCAATAAAATGAAGGCGCACAAAGCACCCATGAATGTTCCGAGGATTCCCCCTCCCACCGCGGCTGAAAATCCGTTAGGGAGATACAACAAAACAAAAACGAGCATGGCTGCAATACGTACAGCTTGTTCCGTTAATTCCGATAATGCAATCATCCCGAAGCGTTCTAACCCTTGCAGGTAGCCTCGCAGCATATTGAGTAACGGAACGGCGAAAAGTGCCGGAGCTATACACCGAATTGCAAATCCAAGCTCGGAGTTACCTAGTAAACGTGCGATATCAGAAGAAAACCAAAAGGTAAGCAGACTGCTTATTCCACCTGCAACTATGATTGTTAATGAGAACGCTTTGAACAACAACCATCCCTGATCTCTATTTTTCGCGGTAAATAAAGCAAGAGTTGTCGGTAGTCCTCCCGTGATTATCATCAGAATCAATCCATAGTAAGAATAAGCGATTTGATAAAGCCCCACTCCTTCGGCCCCAACCAACCGCGTCAGGAAAATCCTTCCGATCAAACCGAAAATTTTTACAAGAAATATGGCGCTGCTACGTATTGCGGTTTGCTTGAAAAGAAGCGGCAATTTCAATGCCTTCACCCCGGTAGTCAAACTTGTCCTTAACGATTCTTATGACAAGAAGGTATCGGGTATGAAGTTATGAGAGAAAAAGGATGGATTATCGCTCCCTCCGTTCTCTTGCAAATCCGTCTAGCAATTCCGTTTATTTATTATAACTGTCAAGATTCTGTCATAAACCGTAAGCCGACTAGCTATTTCGAGTTATTTAGACGATCCTCCTTTCCGCTTATACTTTAATTGATTCCGATTGTTCGGTCTCGTCCGATATAACTTATTTTAACCAAAGGAGGATTTCATTATTGAGTAATAAAATGAGCAACTATTTATTTCCGTTAGCCCTGCTCGTTATTGTTATCTGTCTAGCCGTTTACTTTATTTATCAAGCAGAAGGCTCAAAATCCGCTTTGCCTGTCGTGAAATCCGCGCCTGATTTCGTCTTGCAGGACTGGGATGGCCAATCCGTGAACGCAAGCTCCAACAAAGGTAAAGTCGTCCTGATGGAATTCATGTTCACGAGCTGTCCTGATATTTGTCCGCTGACGACCTACAAGATGGTTCAACTTCAAGAACAACTGAAGCAGAAAGGTTTATTCGGGAATCAAGTCCAATTTGTCGCGGTGACATTCGATCCAGAGAACGACACCCCGGAAGTATTGCGTAAATATGCGCAGAGATTAAATATGGATGGTTCAGGATGGCGCATCCTTCGGGGCGATGAAGAGCAAACTAAGAAAATCGCGGCTGATTATGGCATTATGGTGCAAAATTTAGGCGAAGGGCAATTCGTACATACGGTAACTTCCCTCCAATTAATCGATTCCGAACAACGTATTCGCAAGGTCTATGAAATGGGAGAAGGAATGAAAAGCGAAGAAATCATGAAGGATATCGCTTCGCTTCTCTCCGAACAAACAAAATCCGATTCGTACCGGTAAGGAGGGATAAAATGTATACGCGGTTATTGGCTGTGCTGGTAGGCTTAGCTTGCGTCTTCGGAGTTTATTTAATAAGCACGGGGCTCCCTGACAAAGAAGAATCCGCTACTGGAGGCACAAAATTTATGGTACCTGAAAGAGCCGTGGATGCTCCTGCATCAGAGCAATTATACAAAAACATGTGCATTGCTTGTCATGGGGATCGGATGCAAGGAGCAGTTGGTCCAGAGCTCGCGCATATTGGCGCATCGATGACCAAAGAACAACTCTACAAGAAGATATCGGGAGGCGGCGGTGGAATGCCGGCCTTCGAGAATCGCTTGACTGAAGATCAACTAATAACGATCACCACCTGGCTCGCATCCCATAAGTAAGGCATGGAAGGAAAAAAGCCCGACTCAGCTTAACGAGTCGGGCTTTTAGTGTGATACACGGTTATTTCTGTAATCAATTTTGAAAATAGCCCTTCTCGTACGCATAACGGGTTAACTGGACGCGATTGTCCAAATGAAGCTTGTGAAGGATATTTTTGAGATGGTTTTTGACCGTATGCTCGGAAATATCCAATGTGGAGGAGATCTCTTTATTGGACATGCCTTTGGCAACCCATCTCAATATTTCTTGTTCCCTGGTCGTTAATGGACTATCTATCGCCTTTAACGTTTCCTTCTGTGAGAATTCCAACAGGATCCGTTGAGCCAATTCTCTGGATAGAGGCGCCTGATCATAGACCACAGCTCGTAAATATTCATGCCAGGCGGACGGATTTAGATTTTTCAACAAATAACCTTGCGCTCCTTTCTTTAGCGCTTCGAATAAGTGCGCGATGTCATCGGAAACGGTAACCATGACGATCTTCACGTAAGGGAATCTTGACTTGATCTCTTTGGTTGCCTCGAGCCCGTCCATCTCCCTCATATTGATATCCATAAGGATGAGGTCCGGCATCCATTCCTCCGTTAATCGAATGGCATCAAGCCCGCTATTCCCTTCCGCGACAATCTCAAAATTCGGATCGGAACGGAGAATGGTTCGGATTCCTTCTCTAGCATGAGCATGGTCATCTACGATAAGAACTCGGATGGATGGATTCATAAACTTTTCCTCCTTGGTCGATTATCAAGTTTGCAGCATCGACAGCAATTGGTCTCGATTCGTGATTTCCCCAATCCCGACTTGTCGAAGCTTCCCATCGGCAGCGATCACGAACGTTGCAGGCAGACCAACTATTCGATACAGCGTCGAGACTTTACCGGTAGCATCGATGACGACGGGAAAAGCGATACCCTGTAGCTTCAGAAATTCGTTAACCGTTCCTCTAGTTTCGCCTACATTAACCGATACTAATTGAAAATCTACTTCCTTACTGCGGAAAAGCTCATCTATAAGAGGCATCTCCTTGACGCAAGGCTTGCACCAGGACGCCCAGAAGTTTAACAGAACGGTTTGACCCCGATAGGAACCAAGGCTCACCTGCTCTCCGGCTGTATTTATCCTTTCGAAGTCAGGCGCTTCCCGTCCGATGGAGATGCTCCCCTTGACTTGCAAATCCTCGGATCGGTGTTCCGATATGAGCAGCCTGACAACGAAAATAAGGGCAATTAGAGCAATGACAACAGTTGTTACACTTACGATATTAAGATTTCCTGTTCGTTGTCTCATCTGAGCGCCTCTTGGAAAGCCGCATGTAGAGGATGATTACCGAAGCGAGCGCGATAGTGCTCTACGCTACCTTCACCGCAGTTTCTTCCTTGATTGAGAAATACGACATGATCCGCGACGTCTTCCGCTACCGGAAGCTGATGAGTGGAAAAAACGATCGCGTGACCTGCCTGTTTGATGTCCTTAATCAATTGAACGAACTCACTCATCCAGTATGGATCGAGTCCATTGGTAGGTTCGTCCATAATCAAAAGCGGAGGGTTGGCTAATAGGGATTGGGCGAACAACAGACGCTGCCGCATGCCCTTAGAGAACGTAAGCACTTTATTATTTTTTTTGTCCTCGAGTCCTACCATCGCCATTGTATCCAGAACACGTTGCTTAGGTACGGAACGCAAGGCCGCCCAGAAGGACAAAGCTTCGAAGGCAGATAAACCCGCGCTGAATTGGTAATCGTCGGGCATGTAACCAATTTGCTTAGCGAATGCTGCCCTGTCTTTTTTCCACGCCAGTCCATTTACGCTAATCTCGCCAGTGCTAGGTTGAAGGATTCCCGCAACCATTCGGAGTATCGTACTCTTCCCTGCGCCATTGCCTCCGCATAAGGCAAGGACTTCTCCTCGATGGATCTTCAGATCGATAGGCTCCACGAGCGTTTGCTTCTTGATCGTCTTGCTGATGCCGGATACTTTAACGAGCGGTTCATCCACGCGAACGCCCCCTTTCCCATATCCAATAGACTAAACCCATAGATATAACAATCCATGCGATACAGACGCCCAAGAATAGAAAAGTACCGGAAGATTGGCGTACCCAATTTACCCATTCATAATATTCCGGCCCGAGGACGGAACCTCCTCCGAGCTTAATTACGACGAATAACCGGACTAACTCCGCTGGATTAACGAATGTCAAAGCGACCAAGATCGGTTTGATCCACAAGTAAGGCAAGCTTCCTAATATCGCAATCAGTATCGTAGACCAACCTACAACGAGGAAAAACCAAATGGCAACGCTGTTTGTCATCGCCTGCCATCGGTTTCTCGATAGAGAGCCTACGATCATGGCAATAGCCAGGAATAATAATACCAATCCAACCGAGAATGCCAAAAATAAGAAGTAGGTTTCGAAGTCAAAGCCGGTCCCCGCAATTTGACCAACGATCCCCAGAACTCCATATCCAAAGGCGACGATCGTAATCAGAACAACGGATAAGCCGATATATTTACCCGCAATGAACGACAACGTGCCGAGAGGATAAGTGGATAATAATTGCCAACTCCCTTCCTCCTTCTCCGCGGTTAAGGAGAAGGAACCAAGAAACAAAGTCATTAAGGGCAGCAAGTAAAGAATGAGGCTAAGCATAGAACCCGTTGTTCCCGAGTATCCTTGCACAATGTTCTGGGAGTTAATGAATATCAAACAAAGACTGAATATGGAAAACAGGGCCAAGAAGGAATAGGCCCATGGATTCCGAAAACCGATTTTTAATTCGCGCTTAGCGACCTGCAGCATATCGGCCATCATTATTTCTCCGTCATTTCCATAGAATCGCCGCTCATAACACTGTTCATATCACCGTCACCGTGCATATCTCCCATGTTCATACTTTCTTTATTTTGTTCCCACGTGTGAGAGACCAGCTCATCCGCTTTCATCAGCTTCCCTACGCCTTGCTCCGCGATGAAATCTTCAGCGGCCTTCTTGTCCTTGAAGCTTACGATGCCATACGCCATGGGCGTGCGAAGCGATGCATCGTATACATAAGTCGCTTTCTTGTATTCAACCCATTCCTTGTCATTATAATCGCGGACATAATCCATTCCGATGTTTTCCGTTCCGTTCGTCTTCTTCCATTCATTCATGCAGCCGATATCATCAAATTTGTACGTTTTCCCATCCTTAGTCGTGAGCTGCGTGGCGTAAGCATCGTCTTTGACTTGCATCTTGCAAATAGCGCATACATCGACTTCTTCATTAATGGGAACCGCCTCGTATTTTTTCCCTCCGCAAGCAGTCAATACTGCAATCGCCAATACAAGAGTTAAACCCAATGTCCATTTTTTCATTTTCTATGAACCCCTTTGTATATGATGGTTAGTGAAGCACTTAGTAAAATCAAACTTGCGATCCACACGTAGGATCGAGTTTCTTGCGGAAGATTAGTTCTATCCGCCAATGCGGGTGGTAGGCTCATCAGAGGAGTACGATCCGTTGCCCAATTATCCTTATCGTTCATAAACAAATTGCTCAAGTAAATCATTCCTGGAGATTGAAAAAAAAGCTGAAAAGCCGGAGTCTTCTGAATCAACCGTTGATAAAAAGGGTTTATCGCATAGGAGATATCGCTCAATCCGTCATCATTGACGTCCAGCCCCTGAACGGAGTCCCAATAATTACTATCCAAACGATTGCCGCTGCTCTCCAGCGCTTCGGCTTCGATCACGTTTGCGATCAACTGGTTATGATTAAATCGGTTGTCACTCGACTCCAAAAATTGGATTCCCATGAAATTTCGCAGGACGGAGTTATTTCTTAATTCGTTGTTTGAAGATTGTTCCATATAAATTCCGACCCGGTTACCTTCGACTACATTGTCTTCAATTAGTGAGGTCTGGACATCGAACAATAATAGGCCTTGTGAGTTCACGTTCTCGCTTTGTTTCCGAAATGAATTATTGGAAACGACAGCGTCTCGAACTCCCATGATCATTGCTCCCGTGACGTTATACTCCCCTTGATTGCCTATAATGCGGGTCCCATCCGTATACATGCAATGAATACCGTAACGCGAGCGGTATATGAGATTGTTCGCGACGTTCGAACGATGGCTGTTCTCGAGATAGATCCCGTCTCTCATATCCGATATTTCATTTGCTTCAATCCTGTTGTCATGAGAATCGTAAAGGTCAATGCCATTGTTCTTCTTACTCATGCTTGCTCTTTCGTTGTTATTTGCCCCTGACCACACAATCCGGTTATTTTTGATTATTCCTTCGTTCGCATTTCGAAGCAAAATGCCAAATCCGCGTGTCTCGATCGAAAGATTGTCTAGAGATACGTGATCAGAGTTAACGATAATGGCTGACGAATCACCTGCTAACCGTTGAACTATCGAAATTCCCTCAATTGCGACTTGATTAGATCGAATATCGATAACCGTAGGCTTACCATCAGCGGTTACGACTGTGTGGCGACTCCCTTTGATCGTCAGTTGCTTATTTATGATAGCCGGTCCAAGGTATTTCCCGTCTTCTAGAACGATCGTATCGCCTGGCATTGCGTTGTCTATCAGCAGCTGTAACGCTTTTGCAGGCGCTTCCGTTGTATTCGCTTGAGCCGAACCGAACAACGAAGAAGCAACGGAAACGAACAGGATTGCAATTGTTAGTCTCATCCACTTCATGAATTTGTTTTTCATTCCCTCACAACCACGGGTTTCTTTTTCGTAATATGAATATCTTGATTGTATAGATGGATATAAACATCGTAATTAGCCGCTTTCTTAAATACATACGGAGCTGTGTATTGTCCTTTCCCCAAAGATTCAACCTCTTGAATCAAATCGGGTAAGCTCTTATTATCCGTATTGCGGATTTCAAACTGAACTTCAGTGTTTTTCTCATCCACTAAACCCGTGATAGTGACTTGTAGTTTCGTTTCTTCCCCCGAATGAACCTGTGCAGGTACCGTGATTAGATCAACTTTTACAGCCTTGGGATCTTGGTCCCCCTTGATCGTAGATGAAGAACAAGCCGATAATACGGCTACAGCCACGCTTAAAGTTAACAGCATCCTACCTAGTCTATTTTTCATTTACTCACCCCGATTCAACAACTATGTTTCTTTACTATTCTAGAACGGAACCCAATTTATTACATAACTCGATAGGGCTATAACCGATGTCATTCTTGTGACAGATAGCTCATGACGGAGTTGCCTCATTGGAATGGCTCTCTCTTTTTTCATAATGTCTAACCCGCAATAGAGACACGAAAATGAGAATGAAGGCGCTTAGAGCTAACATAGGAACCGTAAGGAATCCAAAAGCATTTAATACATCCTCTTGACACGATACTGGTCCGCAAGACGCAGTGGCCCCCTCGTGCGGCATCTCTTGTACGAAAATATGATACGATGAGATCAGGCCGCCTATAATAACCAACGGCAAGGCATATGTAACTATAAAAGTATGTTTGCGAGCGGAAGCCAAGCCTAACAGTATCGTCAATGGATACATGAAAATTCGCTGAAACCAACACAAGCTGCAAGGCGTAAAATGCAAATATTCACTGAGATATAGACTTCCTAGAGTAGCGACTACCGATACTGCCCACGCATAAAAAATCCACGAGTTTTTCTTGGTTTGACTGTTCATCCGATTCCACCCCAATAGATTTGTCGTATCACAAGCTAACTATACCCTGCTTCAAAGGTGCTTAAAATGACTCATAAGGGCTATAACTAATAACCAAAAAACCCGCGATTCACGCGGGTTGGAGGCCGTGCATATTCATGACACCCGATAGGATTCCTTCGACTATCCGTACCGATTGATTTTCCTAAGCTTAAATAATCCTATGAATGATTTGTGTCAGTGCCTCGCTAATTGGGGCAACTGGACGACCGAGCAATTTTTCCAAATCGTTGCTTTCGACTTCCAAAGTCCCTTCCCGGATGCCCTGCTGGATCCCTACGAGAATAGGGATGACGAAATCGGGTACGCCTGCACCTTTCATGATGTCGGCATATTTGGCATCATCGACTTGCAGCAAGGGTACTTCTTTCCCTATTGCTGTTCCAATAACGGACACCAGTTCAGCTTGAGTCCGTAATTTACCCGAAAGCTCGTAGACCGTATTCTCATGCCCATCTCCCGCTAATACCGCTGCTGCTGCCTCCGCGTAATCTTGTTGCGCTGCCCAGCCTGCCTTGCCTTCTCCGGCAGACGTCACCCACGGCGCTCCCGCCAGTGCACCTTGAATACTACCGATCTCATTCTCCAAGTACCAGTTGTTACGCAAGAAAGAATACGGGATTCCGGTTTGGACGATGGCTTCTTCCGTTACGCGGTGGACTAGAGCAAGGAACAACTTGCTTTCGCTTGCATTTGGCGCACTCGTATAGGCAATAAATCCAACTTGTGCCCGCTGTGCCGCCGCTACCGCATTAGTATGTTGACGTATTCTAGTCTCGTTGTCCCCGTCCGTAGATATGATCAATAGCCGATCGATTCCCGCAAAGGCGGAATCCAATGTTTCCGGGCGGTCAAAATCCCCGTGCCGAACTTCTACTCCTCGAGCTTGGAGCCCTTCTGCTTTCTCTGGATTGCGTGCGCTAACCGCAATTTGACTTGCGGGTACGGATTTCAATAACGTATCTACGATTTTCGTTCCCAATTTCCCTGTTGCACCCGTAACTAAAATTTTCATCTTGTTATTCCTCCTAGTAGGTTTTGTTGTAATATCTTATGTTATAACTGTTATAGTTACAACAAGTTTATAAAATAAAAGCTCTTGGGGGAGCTCTCATTTAATTGAATCTTGAAGTAAGTTGACTCAAAGTCGTTTGGGCTAGCCTTTGTTCCATAGCGGCTTGAGCTTCTTTCAATTCCGATTGAAGGACTGACTCGATGTTCCGGCCGACTAGGCATTTCACATTCGGGTCTTCGTGAACGCGGAATAATTGGTTTTGTTCAATCACATTTACAGCACGATAAACGTCAAGAAGCGTAATTTCCTCTGGCGGCTTGAGCAGTGAGGCGCCTCCTACCCCTGGTCGCACATCCACCAGCCCTACCTTCTTTAACATTCCCATAATTCTGCGGATGACCACAGGATTCGTGTTTACGCTGCCCGCAATGAAGTCCCCTGTCACGTTTGGATTAACGGAAATCAAGGAAAGGATATGAACCGCCATTGAAAAACGCGTGCTTATTTGCTTCAAGCTTTATCACCACCGTTGTAACCACTATAGTTATTACTTATTATGATGTCAAGAGCCAAATGACCAGGGAGTAAGCTTAACATTAAACAAAAACCGCGTAGCATCAAGCCTTCGCGGTTTTAATCGACTGACATTAGTATTTACGACCTGCTAAACGTCCGGAGCAGCAAGTTCAATGATTTTTGTAGCGATATTAAGGCAAAATTCACTGTCATGCTCCACAAAAAGAAGGGTTGGTGCGTATTCAAGCAATAATTCTTCAATCTGCATGCGCGAAATGACATCGACAAAGTTAAGCGGTTCATCCCAAATATGCAAATGAGCTTTCTCGCAAAGACTTCGGGCAAGGAGCACCTTCTTCTTCTGGCCGCCGCTATACGTAGAAATATCCTTTTCAAATTGAAGTCTGGAAAAATCAAGCTTCCTTAAAATGGCTTTAAATAAGCTTTCCTCAATCCCGTTATCTCTAGCATAGTCCGTTAAGTTGCCTTTTAAATGCGAGGTATCCTGTGAAACATACGAGATTCTTAGCTGACTTCCCTTTCTGAACGTTCCCGTATAGTTAATATTTTCACCGCGAATAAGTTTGATAATACTCGATTTTCCGGAGCCGTTTTTCCCTGAAAGCGCAATTCGCTCCCCCTGCTCAATAGTAAAACTAATGTCTGCGCACACCAACATCTCATCGTAATAGATCGATATGTGCTCAAGTTCAGCTAGTTGGTTTTTATGATAGGCAAGTTGGGAAATTTTTAAGCTGTCGGAGGTTTCGATGTTTTTAAGAAGCTTAGATTTTTCATCGATAGCCGTTTGCTGTCTGTTCTCGATTGTTTTAGAACGTTTCATCATTTTGGCAGCCTTGTGGCCAATATATCCTCTATCTACGCTGGAACCGGAGTTTGTTGTCCCGTTTTTCGTTTTTTCCACTGCGTGCGACCAATTGCTCTTTTGCTTGGCTGAATCCGACAATCGCTTAATGTCTTTTCTTAACTTTTCGTCCTCTGCCAGTTCGAATTGATCTTGCCTCTTTTTATTTTCCCACCAGTCGGAGAAATTTCCTCTCTGAACTTCAACGTTCGTCTTACTGATGGACAGGATATGGTCCACGCAGTTATCGAGAAAGGATCTATCGTGAGACACCAGTATAAATCCGCTCTTGGAATTAAGATAATGACTGACGATTGCTCGCCCTTCCCTATCCAGATGATTGGTTGGCTCATCAATTAGCAAAAATCGATTTTCCTTGAGAAATAAGGCAGCCAACAACACTTTCGTCTGCTCTCCGTTGGACAAAGTATCAAAAGGCCGATATAAAACATCCTCTGACACTTTGAGCAATGAAAGCTCCCGCATTAATTCCCAGTGAACATAGTCTGGAACGATGTCTCCAATGATATCGATCGTGTTATTTTGCCTGTCCTCGACATGAAATGGGAAATATTCAAAACCGACTTGAGCAGATATCTTTCCGCTGTAATCATATTTACCTTGCAACAAATGGAGAAATGTTGTCTTTCCCCTACCGTTTCTTCCCGTAAATCCTAATTTCCAATCGGTATCCAACTGAAAACTTACGTTGTCAAACAGGTTATCGTAGCTGCCCTCATAGGCAAAAGTTAGATTGGTAACGTTAATTAATGACATAAAATAATCCTCCTGCATTAGAAAATATAAAAGCTACAAGAAAGTTACTTTCTTGTAGCTCAAATAAATACAGTTAATCCAACCCGCTATAGAGTTAGACATGGATATATTTTTTGAGTGAAAAGAAGTGTAACTTTCTTGCATACAAAATAAAACATGCGATCACGATCGCTTTAATTGTTTTATTATGATTAGCAAGAAAAATCACATTCTCTTCAGCTCCCGTAATTAAATTAGATGTATTTTATCATAGGCATTTTGTAAATTCAACAAGCCTGAGCATGAAACGTTTCAAAAAGAAAAATCCCATCATGCTAAATAGCATGATGGGATAAGGTTACGCGACGATCAAATGATTAGTAAATGCCTGTTCCAGCGCGAAGGATGATTACCAGCAGAATGAAGAGTACCAGCGCGAATGCAGCTGCTTGCATGCCGCCGCCATAGCCTCCACAACTTCCGGCACCAACACCACCGACTTCATAACCCATGTATATCACCACCAATAGTTATTGTGATGTTACATCACCCGGTTAGTGTATGTTGAGATAAATATCCGGTATGTGCATCCGCACAGACGGGGCAAAAATTCGCATATTTTTATTTTGCCTCAATTTCCTTCAAGAGATCGATCATTTCCTGCGGCTCCACCCGTTGCATGAAATCAGGGTTAACGTAAGCGTGACGGACTATTCGGTCCTTGTCGATCAAGTAAGTGGCAGGTACGGGAAGCACCCAGCGATCGGTTGCATTGAACTCGGTCAAATCCCGCTTAAGCGTATATATGAACGTATTCTGAAGGTAATCGGGTAATTCAAATAAAAGGTTGTAACTTTCGGAAACAAGGCCATTCGTATCGCTCAACACTTGGAACGTCAGTTCTTCTTTCTCCGTCTGGGATATCGAGTTGTCTGGGCTTTGCGGAGAGACGGCGATCAATTGCCCGCCATGCTTGCGAAATTCGGACAATAATAGCTGGAAACCCCTAAGCTGGATATTGCAGTACGGACACCAACTACCGCGGTAGAATATAAGGACAACAGCACCTTTGGCAAGCTCGTCATACAAGGTTACTTGCTCGCCGAGCGGATTGCTCAAAGTAAAATTCGGAGCTTCGTCTCCTTCCTTTAATCCAAAAACGATACCGGATTGCTGCTGCTCCCGGATGTGTCGAAAAATGTTCATCTGAGCCTCTTCGGGCACTCGAGCAATAAAGCCCGTCTTCGCTTGTTCCAACTGTTCTTTAATCGACATGGCACTACTCTCCTTTATAATGTAAAATAGAAAAACAATCAAAAGATACCGTTCGGTATCTTTTGATTGTAACATTTAACCAATAAATGGCAAGATGCAATCTTATCATTTGTTATAATGAATAATTAGAACATTATTCGAGCGGAGGACTCATGAAAAAAGGCGACAAAACACGGGAACACATCATTATGAAATCTGCTGAACTGTTTAATCAGCAAGGATTCGCCGGTTCATCTTTAAACGATATTATTGCCGCCACCGGCATCCAAAAAGGGGGCATCTATCGCCACTTTCACAATAAAGACGAAATTGCTCTTGAGGCTTACAATTATGCCGCTTCTATTGTCGGCAACCGTTTATCCGAAGCTATCGGTAACGAGGAGTCCGCCACAGGCCGATTGCTCGCATTTTTCCGCGTCTATGAAGACGTCGTGAACAATCCCCCTTTCATCGGCGGATGCCCCTTGCAGAACACCGCCGTTGAGAGCGACGACACTCACCCGACTTTGCGACATAGAGCCCAGCAAGGTCTTTTCGTTACCTTAGATATGATAAAAGCAATTATTGAGGATGGCATAAAAAACGGTGAATTCAAGACGGATTTGGATGTCGATGCATTGGCCACATTTGCCTTCTCCTTATTGGAAGGCGGCATTATGCTGAGCAAGCTAGAAGGTAGCAATAGACATATGCACATGAATATCGCCAGCCTCTCTTCCTATCTTCGGCAATGTTGTTTTAGACGAGTAAAATGAATGGATACTTAAGGGAATTAATAAATAGTTAATATAAAGGAGATATAGTATTTACAAAAATACAAAAGGAGATCTTCCGCACATGAACGAAAACTTGTTCCACTTTCTCAATCAATTCGCTTCTAGATTCGATACGATAGACGATATTTTCGAATTTTTCGCGCAGGATATCGTATGGATCATCCTGATCGTGATGGCCGCTTTGTGGATTACGGCTAAGCCAGCCAATCAGAAACTGGTCTTCTACGCGGGATTATCGACCGCGATTGCCCTGCTTCTTGGATCGTTGTTGATTTCCCCGGCGATAAACCATCCTAGACCGTTCGTTGCGCACGAAGTTAATCAACTCATCCCGCACGCTGCCGACGCGTCGTTCCCGAGCGATCATGCCACGCTTGCCTTCTCGCTTGCGTTTAGCGTATGGTTCGTTCGCAAGAAATTAGGCTACATTCTGCTGGGCCTCGCCCTCTTGACGGGGATTGCACGGGTATATGTAGGCGTCCACTATCCGGGAGACATCCTTGGGGCCATCGTTTTATCCTTTATCGTTAGCTACTCCGTCTACCGCACGAACGGAAAAATGGACGTATTGCCGAACGGACTCATTAAGCTGTACCGCTCGTTGACAGTAAAGCTGAAGTTTTTACCCCGGCAATGAGCAATAAACGGTTATTCAGTCTATGGGCCAGCGCGGCTCTGTCCGCGCTCGTCATATTGCTGCTCTTTCCCTCGAATTCCTATAACGATCCGGATACGTTCTGGCATATCGAGAACGGTCGTTACATGATCGAGCACGGCACGATCCTCCATCATGCGATCCATACTTTTTACGGGGACAACTTGCCCTATATCCCTCATGAATTCGGGTTTCAGATCATCGAAGGATGGCTCTATACGGTTTTTGGTTGGCCCGGCACTTATCTATTGACCGCGACTAGCTTCGCCTTGCTTATCGTTGGCTTATATCGGTTAATGGAGGTGTCCAGGCAAGAACAAAATCTGCAAGGCCTGCCCCTCCTTTGTATGCTCTTCTTAGCATTAGCCGGCGCGTGGATTTATTACGTTTATTTTACGAGTCGTCCGCAAATGATCTCTGCATTCCTCATTGTCTGGTATTTCGTCTGGATGAGGCGTTACAAAATGTCGGGGGATGTTCGATACGGGGCAGCGATGGTTTTATTGTCGCTTGCCATCGCGAACGTACATACTGGAGTGTGGCTAGTCATCGCGGTGTTCTCGGGCATGCAAATTGCGGAAACATTGTTCGAGAGGCAAGGACGTAAACGCGACCTTGCCATCTATACGATAACCGCTCTAGCCGGCTTGCTTAATCCGGGAGGATATCGCAGCTTATTCTACATCCTTGCGGTTACGAAAAATCGTTTCAATCTCTTGATCGACGAATGGCAGCCCATTGATTACGGAAATTGGCAGAACATCCCGATCATCCTGGCGCTTATCTTCTTTGCTTTCGTGATTCCGTTCTCCCTGCACAAGAAAGTTTTCCGGATTTTCCTCATGATCGGAATTGCATACTTAGGCCTGTCGAATTACAAACAAAACTTGTTCTTATGGTTGTTTATCCTTTATTTCGCTGCATCCGCAATGGAGAAAGCCCCTCTCCTGCGCCGAACGCTGAACTTCCGCTTTTCTTTTGGCCCGCGTTACGCGTTTGCCGGCATGGCGGTCGGGTTGATCTTGAATTTGGCATTCGTCTTTGCTTTCCCTCCGAAGACCGATGCCAAAGACTATCCTGTAGACGAAATGAATTACGTGATGGCGCAAACTTCTTCCGGCGTTCGGCCTAAAGTTCTCGCCCGATACGGCGCTTCCGGTTATGTTATGTTCCGCGGAGCGAACGTCTTATGCGACGGCAGGCAGGATCCGTTCGTGACCGATGCTTCCAGGGGCGCCTTCGGTTGGACCGCGTTCGAGCGGTCGATGTACGGCTTCTCGGATAAGCTGCCCGAGATCGTCAAGGCCGATCGACCCGATTACGTTATCGCGCACAACACCGTTTCCGGGAACTTGCTTCAGCAATGGACTAGTGCTTTCGGACAACCGGTCTATCAAGGAAGATACGGCAGCGTATTCGAGATTCGCAAGCTTGAATAATACCAGAAAGGGGTTGATCCCGGGACACGGTGCCCTACGATCAACCCCTTTCGCATAGACAGGTTATCCGCGAAATCGATACCCTGCTCCCCACACGGTTTCGACGAAGTTGAGATTCGGATGAACCCTCTCCATCTTCTCCCTGAGCTTTCGGACGTGGACGGTAACCGTTTGCGTATCCCCCATGGAATCGATTCCCCATAGCCGCTCGAACAAATGGTCTTTGCTGAACACCCGATTCGGATGGCTCGCCAAAAAATAGAGCAAATCGAACTCTTTGACCGTTAACGTGACTTCCTCTTCTTTAACGTATACCCGCCTCGACTCCGGATCGATCCGAAGCTCGCGGAATTCGATTTCGCTCGATTCAGGTTTCCTTCCTTTCAACCGTTCATACCGATTCAAGTGCGCTTTTATTCTCGCTACCAATTCCGCTGGTTTGAACGGTTTCGTCATATAATCGTCGGCCCCGAGATCCAATCCCCGAATAACATCGATGTCGTCCCTGCTTGCCGTTACCATCAGCACTGGAATGTCGACTTCTTCGCGTATTCGTTTACACACTTCGAAGCCATTTAATTTCGGCAGCATCACATCGAGCACGACCAGATCGAATTGCCCGCTTAACGTTTTCTCAAGCCCCAACTCTCCGTTGTCGGCAATTTCCGTGCGGTAGCCGCTCGCTTCCAAGTAATCGCGCTGAAGCTCGGCGATGGATTTATCGTCTTCTACGATCAAGATCGAAATTTTCTTCATGATCGGTTCAGTCCCTCCTTGCGATCGGCAAAGTTATTATGATACGGGATCCGGCTCCCTCTTCGCTCTCCGCGCGGATATTCCCGCCGTGAGCGGATACGATCTGCTTCGCGATCGCAAGTCCGAGGCCGCTACCTCCCGTCTCGGCGCTTCGCGAACGCTCCGCCCTATAGAACCTGTCGAATACGTAAGGCAGAGCTTCATTAGGAATCCCCGAGCCGTTATCCTCGATGACGAGCAACAACTCGCGCTCCGTCTTCGCAGCCAGACGGATTTCCTTATCCGCTTTGTCCATGAATTTCAAGCTGTTCTGAATGATATTGTTAAGAACCCGACGGAACGAGTCCCCATCGATCGTGATGGCGGAATCCGGGTCGACCTGAATATCGGATACGAAATTCACGCCCGTTTTCTCTAACTCGAAGTGCAATTCTTCCGCCAAGTCGTTCAAGAAATCATCGATTTTCACCGTTTCGAAGGAGAAAGGCATGCTGTGCAAATCCAATTTGGAATATAAAAACAGCTCATCGATCAGACGATCCATTTCTACCGCTTTCGCCGCTATCGTTCGCATGTATTTTTCCGTCTTTTCCGGGGAATCGGCGATGCCTTCCAGCAATCCGTCTACATAACCCCGAATGGAAGTAATCGGCGTCTTCAAGTCATGCGAGATGTTCGCGATCAACTCCTTGCGGTTCAGCTCGTACTGCGCTTGAACGGCTATGGAATCGCGAAGCCGGGAACGCATTTCTTCGAATGCCGTACCTAACTGGCCGATTTCATCCTTACCTTTGATCATTACTGGCGTCTCGAGCTTGCCGTCTTTGAACTGCATGGCGGACTTTCGAAGCTCCATTAGCGGCTTGATAATTTTCTTGGACATATATAAGGTCAATAACGCATTTGTCAGCACGAGTATAACTATGGCCGATACCAACAAGTATGGGGAATATTTTCTAGCAAAATAGATGAACGGATCGACCTTCGTGATCAAATAAAGGTTAACCGTATCGACGCTTCCGAAGTCGTATCGGACGAATTGATAAAATTCGTTCCCGTAAGGCTTCGTTGGAGATACGAATCGATCTCGGGAACGCTGGAATGCCGGTAATTCCGAGATGAGATCCGTATTGGATTGAATTCCATCGGAAGCGAATAATACGCGGTTTCCCGAGCGGATATAGAGATAAGTATCCTTGCTCGTCAGTTCGGCCGACAAATCATTTAAATATTTTTGATCTTTGAGCAAAGCCGGATCTTGTTCGATCGCATGCTTGATCAAGCGGTGATAGTCGCTTTCCTCGAGTCCTTCGATTTTCGTTTCGTATAGCTTCTTCAAATTTTGCAGGTCTCCTTGATATACGACGACAAGCAACATCGCCGTCAAGACCAGAAGCACGAGAGGTACGATAAGCATCGCTAAATAGGACAAAATCAACTTTAATCGAATCGACATGACAATCGCGCACCTCGTCTAAGAATCGTGCTAAGCTTTGCCTATTTCGACCGAGCTTCTTTTACCGAATAGTTCGGCGGGCATAAGGAAGTAAGATAACCCGACTATCCCGTATAAGCAGGCGCATAGCAGAAACGGAGATGCCAAGCTTCCCTTAGCCACTGCCCAACTGCCGATCAACGGACCGACAACGACTCCCATACCTTCCAAAGATGAAAGGATCCCCCATCCCATGCTTGGCGATTGGGCGGGAACGTGACGGGACAACAGAGCGTTCCATGCAGGCAAGAGCATCGCATAGGCGAAACCCATGACGACCGCCATCATAGTTGCTCCCGTTAATGAACTTACGGTCGTCAGCCCGGCTAAAGAAACCGCGAAGAGTCCGAAACCGCACACCAGAAACCATCTGCTCTTGGATGAATCGTACCATTTCCCCATCGGAACTAGCAACAAGACAACGCATGCGCCTCCCAGAACCATGACGAGCGAAAGCTCAGAATTCGTTAACGCCAATCGCTGAGATGCGAAGCTGGACAGGAACGGAACGATGATTCCGGCCCCCATCGTTTGCAGCAAGATAGCCGGCACAATTATTCGGTTGTTTTTCAAATTTTCTCGCATCAACTTTAACTGTTCCATCGCCGACACGCGTCCGAGCTTAGCGACATGTTCGAGAGGGAATCGGCAAAGACAAACGATGAGCCATCCTGTCGTAAGGAACGCCGACAGCGCGATAATGCCGATGCCCAATCCCCCGTCCAACACCAAATTCAGCATAACGGGACCCAAGCCTAAGCCAGCCATCCAGAAGGCATATAAGATCCCCATGCGCTCAGCCCGATTTTCCTCCTTTACGTGCCTCACGCCGACAAGCCATATCGGAGATAAACCTATCCCCATTATTCCGGACGATAAGACGGTCATCCAACCGAAACCGGTCGACAACGATAAAACTAGTCCGCATACCGTTAAAGCGAATCCGACCTGAAGAACCATTTTGGGCGAATATCGATCGAGCAAATAACCTGCGAAAGTCTTGATCGCGCTATCTGCCAAATAATGAGCGGAGACGGCAAGCCCGACGAAAGCAGCGGCAGCATTCGCATGCTGAACAGAATAATAGGGCAAGAAGGAGATCAGATAAGCGCCTCTTAACCATTCCGCGACGAACAATAACAGGGCGGCCGGGAGCATGGAACCCGGTACGAGCTTTCTCCATTGAGTATTAAACATGTACGCTAACGGCCTTTCTATCCGAAGTTACGATACCCGGAGTTGCCCCATCGACAAGCCCGTCGAACGATAAAGCCTCATAGCATATGAGCTGCGCGGAATCGCCGCGATACGCTTCCGCCATCGCCTCTCTCATGCGCTCGGCGTGCGAAGAATCCAAAGCAAGTCGCAATTGCACCGATAATTGTTCTTTACGATAGGCGACACCGATCGCGCCTATGCCGACTAAATAATCGGCATTTCCCCTTTCCTGACCCGGAAGCGGCCGGTATACGATCGCCGGCAACGACAAGGCCAGCGCTTCCGTTAACGTAATGCCGCCCGCCTTCGTCAACATGCAATCGGCTAGAACCATTAATTCATGCACTCTCTCCGCGTAGGCAAGCACGCGCACTCTGTCTAATCCTCCATAAGCTGCGTCTACATTGTACTTGAGCTTATCATTTTTGCCGCAGACGACGATCAGATCACATTCCGTGTCCTTCAAGACGACGTCGATCATCGATCGAACGGAAGCTTGCACGCCGTAGGCGCCCGCCATAATTAGAACATAGCGCCGCGATGAGTCTAATCCGTATTGCTTGCACAAATCTTCTCGACTCACGGGCTTCGAGAACTGTTCCCGAAGCGGAATGCCGGTTACGGATATTCGGTGGTCGGGTACTCCGGCTGCCGATAGCGCCTTCTTTAACGATTCGGACGCTACGAAATAACCCGTCGTACTTGGATGAATCCATCGACTGTGAAGAACATAATCGGTCATCACCGTAAACGTCGGTATACCGTGATTGTCATGACGTCTTAGCTCATCCGCCGCAAGTTGCGGAAACGTGTGGATGATTAAATCCGGCCGCTCATCCTTCCATAACTCGAGAAGGCGCTTCTTGCCGATCGAATGGAAAAGGCTACCGAGCCATACGCTCGTTTTGCGATTCGTTAAGCGGTAGAGAAAACCGTATATTCGGGGAGCATAGATTGCGCTTTGCAAATAGAAGAAACGGCTGACCGCATTGATATGCGGATGAGCTTCCTAGAATAGATCGATTAATCTTACGTCGTGAATGCCCCTGGAGGCGAACGATTGTTTAAGCGCCAAAGCGGCTTGCAAATGTCCGTCCCCGAAGGAAGAATAGACGATCATGACCTTCGCGTCCGATTTCATGGGATCTCCCCCCTTACGTCCTGGATTCGAGAATGAAATCTCTTCTCGACTTCGTCAAATAAACGACCAATCCTACGATCGTAATCAGGAAAAAGACGGTCACAAGTTCGGAACCAAGACCGAGCCCTCCATCATCCCTCGACTGCGTCAAGTAATCCCCCACGGAGGCGCCGAATGGCCGAGTCAGTACGTAGGCGATCCAGAATGCGGTTACCGCATTCAATCGTAACCGATAATAAGCGAACGTCACGATCGCGATGGCCGCGGTGAATAGTACCGTAGACCAACCGTACCCCAGGTCGATGCCTTCCGACAGCAGATCGCCAGCTGAAGTTCCCAGAGCGAACGTAATCAAGATGACCAGCCAATAAAAGACCTCGCGTCTTCCTGGGTAGATGGAATGAATCGATAGCGTTTTCTCGGCTCTGAACCACGCCGTAAAAGCGATTATCAACGCAACGGAGAAAATAATCGTTGTCGTCTCTAACGGCACGCCGTAATTATCAGTGAGATTGTCGGTTATCAACGTCCCGACGACGCTGATCAGAACGACAACGAGCCAGTAAATGCCAGGAACATAGCGCTTGGCTCTCATCTGAACGATCCAAGCAAGGAGGAAAACGCCACACATAAACAACGTCGTATTCGTTAATCCCCAGCTCAAGTTGAAGTTCAAGTAATCGGCGGCCGTCTCCCCGACCGTGGTCGCCATCACTTTGATGATCCAGAAATAAATCGTCACTTCCGGCACCTTGTTCAAAAGATTGGAAATCGGTTTTTCTTTTACGTTTGCGTTCACTTCCTAATCCCCCTTAATAAGTCGTCATCGATCTACACAACTAACGATACTTGGAATTAGTGAAGCGCCCATGAACAGTTTCTTAACAATTTATTAACTCGCTTGATTGAATTAACAGTGATGAGTCTATTAAATAAATCAAAAAAAAAGCCAACCAGTAATAATATCTGGTCAGCCTAATGACGGTTTTAACTGTGACCTAGAACTGAAATCCCGAGCCGAATAGATCGTCATCCGTATCCGATGATTCGCGCATCGCCTCGATTCCCGTTAATTGGCCAAGGCTCTGCAAGGGATATGCCGCCGCTCTTTCCAGCAACTTCAGCAGTTCGCGGGCCATCTCGGCAACGGTCTCCTCGCGGAACAAGCAGGAACGATAATCAAAGGCAAAAACTAATGCCCCTTCTATTTCTTCCGCTTGTAGCACGAGATCAAGCTTAGCTCCGGTGAAATTCCACGGCAGCGCACGCCACGCAAGTTCCTCCGCGTGGGACGGCGCTGGATCCGTGTTCTGCATAACGAACATCGTCTCGAACAGCGGATTCCGGGTTGCTTCCCAACGAACAAGCCCCCGCTCGTCAAGCAACTCGGTAAGATCCTCTGCGGCCAGCCATGGATGCTCGAACGCTTCCAGGAGACTTACTTTCACCTCTGCAAGCCATTCTTCGAAAGAAAGCGTAGATTCGGGACGGCTGCGTATAGCCCACGTTTGCAGCAGCAATCCAGCGGTCTGCGCCAAATCGGGATGCATTCGACCTGCTGATGGCACTCCGGTCACGACATCCGTTGTCCCCGACCAGCAACCAAGCAATGCTTGATAGGATGCAAGTATAACCATGAACATGGTCGTCCCTGTCCGATAGGCAAGACGCTCCAAATCTGTTTTCATAGGACTTTCAATGCGGAACGTATACCGGTCTGCTTTGTCCAGCTCCGAAAGATCCGATATCGATCGTCTGTCGCGGTCATAAGGCAATTCGAAGTCCGGTATGCCGTCTGCGAACTTCGATGACCAATATTTCCGCATTCGATCCCACTCCGATTCGTTCCGAAGCTTGGCGATCCATTCGCCGTAATCTTTGAACTGCGCCTTCACCTCCGGCAATGGCCGGTTCTCGTAGAGCGCAATCAGGTCGCTTACGAGAATGCCCGACGTCACCCCATCGGATACGGCATGATGAATGTCGAGGAGCAGAAGATGGTTCTCCGGCGCCATCCTTACAAGTCCGACGCGAAAGAGCGGCGATCGGGTTAGATCGAACGGGCGAAGCCACGCTTGCGCCGCTGCTTCCCAGTTCCCCTCGATCCCCGAGAAGAACGCTTCCTCGTCCAATGTTTCCAGATCAACGTTCGTCTCCGCATGAACGATCTGTACCGATTGACCTTCCGATTGGCCGAAGGAGGTTCGAAGCGAATCATGCCGATTTACTAGTTGGGTTAATGCTTCCTTCAGCCTGTCTTCGTCCAGCTTTCCCTCAAGCTCCAGCACCGACGGCATATGGTAAGACAAGCTGCCGGGACTGCGAGATTCGTGAAGAAGCATTTGCTTCTGCACGGGAGTAATCGCGTAGTGCGGCTGCTCCGGCGCCCGGGGAATGGAGGAATAGAAGGCTTCGGCTTCATATTTCAGCTCTAATTTTCCGGATAGTTTGCGAATCGTCGGATACAGGAATATATCTTTTACCGATACTTGAGCGCATCTCCATTCTCCTATGCGCGCCGCCAACGTCGCCGCCTTCAGCGAGTGACCGCCGATGGCGAAGAAATCATCGTCGATGCCGACTTTGTCCCGTTGTAGGAGTTCCTCCCATAACTCGGTCAATTGCTGTTCCATCTCCGTGGTCGGCTCTGCGTACACCACGCCCGTGGCCACTTCCTCTTCCGGCGCAGGTAGTGCTTTCCGGTCCGCCTTTCCGCTCGCTGTCAGCGGCATCCGCTCCAACTGCGCGAACAGCGCCGGGATCATATAGTCCGGTAATCGCTCCCCGCAATGTTGGCGCATCTCGCTCGACGTAAAAGCGCGATCAGCTACGATGTACGCGACTAGACGTTTGTCGCCGATACCATCTTCCGCTGCTACGACTGCCGCCTCCGACACCGCTTCGTGCGTCAACAGCGTTCGTTCGATCTCGCCCATCTCGATCCGGTACCCCCGGATTTTCACTTGATCGTCGATTCGGCCCAAGTATTGAATTTGACCGTCCGCCGTCCAGCGGGCCAAATCTCCCGTCCGGTACATGCGCGTCCCCGGCAAGAATGGATTCGCCACGAACTTCTCCGCCGTCAGCTCCGGCTGGTTTGCATACCCTGCCGCCACTTGCACACCCGCGATGC
>NZ_JAKRWM010000033.1 GCF_022352055.1 Cohnella mopanensis
TTGACCGTCCGCCGTCCAGCGGGCCAAATCTCCCGTCCGGTACATGCGCGTCCCCGGCAAGAATGGATTCGCCACGAACTTCTCCGCCGTCAGCTCCGGCTGGTTTGCATACCCTGCCGCCACTTGCACACCCGCGATGCACAGTTCACCCGGCACCCCGATCGGTTGCGCCTGATCGCCTTCGCCGACGATATAGATCGCCGTATTGTCGATCGGCTTGCCG
>NZ_JAKRWM010000034.1 GCF_022352055.1 Cohnella mopanensis
CATGTTCGTCTCGACGGTCATCGGACGGCCCCAGATTTGAATGTTGTTATCTTGGGCGATCTGCTTGATCATTTCTTCTTTCTTAGCGCGATCCTCGACTTCTTGGCGCTTCGATTGCTCCTTGATCGGTACGAATCGGAAGTACAGATCTTCATTAAACGCACCCAGCGACGAGGCTGGAATGATGATTTTCATGTTGCCTGTCCATAGCTCTAGATCCGCCTTGGCATCCTTAAGCAATTGCAGCGCAGCTTTAGAGATATCTACCTTCACTTCGGATACTTCATCCCGTACATCCGGAATGACGACGCGGATCGTATTTGAGCCTAGTTCCTTGGCTTTGGCGATCGCTTCTTCTATCGCTAACGGCTGAAGCGTAACGCGGTCTTTCTTCGAGCCATCGGAAGCCGTCTCGCGTACGACTTTCGTCTTGGAAACGGCGTTGCCGCTGTTTCCGGTCTCTACGTCAACCGTGATTTCCTCCGTCGAGGAACCTCCGCCTCCACCTCCGCCGGACGGCGGCGTGACAGATGCTACGGGAGCAATGGCGGCGGTTTTACCGCTTTCCACAGGTAATCCGTTCTGCATTCCAGTCGCCGCCACCGGCGTTACTTCGAACGAGATAAATTTGCCTTGTTGAGTCGCCGTCAGTGCGAGCGTCTTGCCCGTCGCTCCTGCTATAGCCGTCTTGTTCAATCCGTTCGCATCATCCGATGCATACCACTTGAACGTGCTTACGCCTTCAAGATCATGCTCCGCATCACTGTAGAAGTAACTTCCCGTCAACGTCTGCCCGACCTGTGCAAGTCCCGTGATCGTTACGTTGCTTGCAACCGGGGCTACGTTCGGTTCGCGATGCACGATAGTCCTCACTTTGCCCGTCCCCGTAGGCGCATTCCCCGTCTTCGCCGTTGCAGTCAAAGTAACTTCACCGCTCAGCTTGTCCGTATCGGCAGGCACCGTTACGTCCACCCAAACAATCTTGGCATCCCCGCCCGTAAGCACGATCTCGTCCTCGCCGCGTAGCGTTGTCGGCCAGCCATGCTCGGAGTTCACCGCAAGACCGAAGCTGGAATCGATCGGCGTCCCGTTTGCGTTCGCCATTAAGTTCTGCACGACGAATTTGTAGCCGACCGATTGCCCCGGATCTACTGTCTTTGCTTCCGGCGAAAGCACTTGAACCGCCCCCGGTCCCGTCCAACGCTCATAAGAAACAATCTTCCATTCCTGTCCGGCGTCTAAAGAACTTTGGTTCCATTGAAGTTGATATCCGGCGTCCACGAAATTCGCATCCGTCACATTTGACAGATCGCCATTGATAGCTTGAATGCTACCCGTGTAATAACTTCCTCCGAAATACTTAGAAGCTGGCGTAGACTCACTGCCGTAATAGCCCATAATCCCGTATTTATCCATTTCATGGTTGCGAAGATATACCATGTTCAAATCCGCATTCCAAGAGGCCAATGCAGCGTCCTCTCCACCGAATGTCGTATCTCCGCCATGAATCAACTTCAAGTCGGAGTAACTGGCGGAAGCGGATAAGTTGCGCAGTGTCCAGCTTTTCTCGTAGAGCATTTCTCCCGGGTTGTACCGAATCGTCTGAGTCAGCTTCAGCTTGCCATTGTCCAGCGTCCACACGACGACGACCGTGCTGCCGTCGACTTTATAAACTTTTCCCCCCTCGAGATTCGATGCGTTCCCGGGATTGTAATTAATATAATAAGGGGAGGTATAATGCAACGTCTCGCCTGCTTCGTTCTTGACAAACAGGTTTGTCCCCAAAGAATTCCCGTCATAATACTGCTCTACGTAATTTCCATCTTGTAATACGTACGGTTCGATCTCTCCAAGCGCATTAATTTTAATATAGAGAGGGTTCCCGTTCCCTCCTAACTCCGCTTCCGTCAAGCTGCCATCCGTCAGTACTAGCAACGAGAACCGATAGATCGTACCGAACGAATCCAACTCGTATAGACCGATATACTTATTCGTGAACGTATCGATACCCGTTATTTGAGCTCCTGCCGTATAAGCAACGGCCGAGCTAGGCGGAAGGTCTCCGACAAGCGGCGTATCGATCGGACTGCTGGAAATCTTTACGGCAAGCGTATTCGTGCCATATACCGAGGCCGTCACGCTAGTCTTACCTTCCTCCGTTACAATCGCGGCCGCAGCCCCGGCAACGGGAGGCGCCAATTCCAAATCTCCGAGGTAACGTACATAAGTTCCATCAGCTTTATATTCTTGTACTCTCCTAACGACAGGGGTATTATCATTGATGCTTACCCATATCTTGCCATTAGGCAAAACGGTAACATGGGAGGCATACACGTCTAACCGATCAGTAAGCTTTTTGTATACACTACCGTCAGCCCTTAAGATGTAAGTTCCGTTACTATCGGCAACTACCACGCTGCCATCCGGTCCAACATCGATAGACTCTGGATTTTTAAGCTTGCCCTCGGAAGGCGCGCCTTCTTGATCCGTAACCCCGAAGAAAACATTCCCAGGAAGGTCATATTTCCCGCTGCTTGGATTTTTAGCAAACTTGACAATCGTATGTCCATAGAAACTAAGCGCATAAAGATTTCCGCTGGAATCGAAAGCGACATCCATAGCTTTATATAATGGAATTTGATAATCCGGGCTACCGTCCGCGTTCAAGACGTAAATGATACCCGCATCGGAATTCGGAACGTATATTTTACCGTCCGCGTCAATATCGATAGCATAGGGTTGAACATAAAAGGGGGGATTTCCTATGTAGATGTTTTTTTTGTAAACATAGCTATTACTCGCCGAGTCCCATCGAAATACAATGATGGTGTTATTCGTATACATATTCGTCACGTATACATCCCCGTCAGGAGCAATCGCTACTTCATCGGGGTAAAAAAAACCCGGCCCTGTGAGGGTCTGAAGCAAGCTTTCATCCTGGTTAAAGACGCGAACGACTTTGGCCTTCATGTCTACCGCGAATATTCTGCCCGTTGACGGGTCTTGCGTAACGCCATAAACCTCTTGCCAACCGCTCCAGCCCGGCAATGTCACTGCCGATGCGGATGCTTCTTTGGCGCCGATCCCCCACGTAACTGAGGTGAAGAACACTATCGCGCTCAGTAATACGAGAAGCTTAGGTTTAATGCTTGAAATTAATTTCGAAATCATTCGATAACCACTCCCTAATCATAGATGACTTGCTGGATGTTATTGAAAATTTTAATCAGCTAACTTTCGACACTGCTCGACATCATCTTACTCGCAACCGCTTAACAATCGCTTAACATCCTTCCGCAACACAAAAAAGGCCCGTCCTATTGGATGGGCCCTAGCTTCTATCTGATTGATTGTTGAATGCGTTAAGAATAAATCAACGGAAGCCATATCGTAACCTTCGTTCCATCCCCTTGTTCGCTTTCCACGACGGGCTGCCTGCCGGTCATATGCGCTACACGGCGCATGATGTTACGGAAGCCGACTCCTTGCTCCTGCTTGCCGATTTCCATGATCGTCTTCACTTGCTCCGGCGTCATGCCCATCCCGTCGTCCTCTACGTCTACCCGTACGAACTCGCCTTCCTGTTGAATCGTCAGTCGAACGGTTCCGCCGCTTAATTTCTTCGAAACGCCGTGTCTGATGGCATTCTCGACCAAAGGCTCGATCGTCAATGGCATGACCTGACATCCGTATAGTTTCTTGTCAACAGCGAACTCCACCTTGACCCGATCTCCGAATCTCGCTTTCTCAATATCGACGTAGGCTTGGATCAGCTCGATCTCCTTGCTGAGCTTGACGGTTTCCTCCGTATTGTCCAGATGGAAAATAATCCGCAAATATCGGCTGAAAATACTCAGCAGCTCGCCCGCCCGTACACCGTCCGTATAGCACAGGGACATGATCGTTCCAAGCGCGTTATATAGAAAATGCGGTTTAATCTGCGATCGAAGAAACGCCATCTCGTTCACGGCCGCTTCTTTGACCAACCGTTTCATCGATAGCAATGTGTTCAAGCGAACCCGGATTTCTCCCGGATCGAGCGGCCTCGTAATAAAATCGCTGCCGCCCGCGGAGATGCCGGCTTCAATGTCCGCCGACGTGTTGCGAGTGCCAATGAGGAGAACCGGCATCTCCGCTTGCGTGAAATGCTGCCGGATCCGGCGGCACAGCTCGTATCCGTTCGAACCCGGAAGCATAACATCAATGAGCACGATGTCTGGCCGATCGATACGCGTAACCTGCGCATACGCTTCCTTATCCGTTCCTGCGCAAAGAGCTTCGTAGCCTTCGGATGTCAGCATGCCATAGAGATGCTCAACGTCTACCGGATCAGCAGATGCGATTAGAATTTTGGACGCTCCTTCTTTTACTTGTCGGGTATCGGGATTAATAATAGCCGTTGGACTGATCGGCTTCTCATCCACGCCGACGGCAATCTCCTCCATTGCGTCTCCGATTCCTGCCGGCAAAACAATTTCGATACTTCCATCTGCTTTGTGGGGAATGAATGTCCCCCCCATTACTCCCACTAACTCATTCGCGATAGAAAGGCCGACCGCGAATCCATTGTCCCCATTAGGCTCCATTTCATCGCGGATTACATTATCCTCTCCCAAGTTTTCGACCGATGAACGAATACGCACAACAATGTTTTCCCCCTCGCTGCTGCTCCCGATGGAAACGATACCGTCCTGAATATGTCTCAAGCTGTAATTAATCGAGTTGTATAGGACCTGCATTAATCGGTTTTCATCCGCGATTACGTATCTCGCCTCTGGAGAGATACGATGCGTTAGTTGTGTATTTTTTCCTTTGGCGAGAAAACCGAACACTTCCATAACGACGGAAACGCAAGTAACGAGATCGACCTGCTTCAGCACCACTTCCAGCTTGCCATCCTTGATCCGGGCAGCATCTATAATGTCATTGACCATATTAGACATACGATAGGCTGTATTACGAATGAGCTGCATCTTATCTTTCATTTCTTGTTCGGCAGATTTCTTGAATGGCTCTTTCAGAAGCGCTTGCGATAGATTCATAATGCCGTTCAGCGGAGTATTCAACTCATGTGAAGTAATCAATAGAAATTCATCCTTCATCCGGTCCGCCATCTGAAGCTGATTCGTCAACCGTTGCATCGAAGTATACGCACCGACGTATTGATGAATAAGCAGAATGGCGATCGTAACTAGGAAAAAAATAAAGATGAAGTTATTGAGCAACATGGAAGTCATGTTCTCGCTGCTCACGATTACATTCATGTATAACAGAAGTTGCGACCATACCGCCGTGAAATACAATTGGAATTGTCGCTTGTCCAATATTCCGAATTGCCGGCGCACGTACGTCGAAAGCAAATATCCGACCAAAGCGAGATAGATGAGCGCAATCCCGAAGTACATAACTTCCTGTATTTCCGAATATAGGCGGAACGGCAGCAATAGGATTCCGGCGCAATAAGCGAAAACGACTATCGCCGAACCGAGAAACAACTTACGAATACCCGATCTTCGAATAAGCCACCAGGATAGAGCGAAAAGGATTGCCGGCGTAATGAATACGGATATCGTTTTGACTTTAAATGCCGGCTCGAAAGGAATGTCCGGGAAAAAATGCAGAAACAATCTTTCTCCATTCGTAATGACGCTAACCGCAACGAATAAGAAGTAGACGCCGAACACGAGGAACAAAGGATTTTTATGGAACCATAAATAGAGGCAGATAACGAGCATGGCAAAAATGAACGGAATGGCCGCCCCCATCAGTTCAAGCCCATCCTGCAGACTTTTCTTGACCTGAACGTCCTTCCCTAGGCCTAAAGTTAGCGAATCGACGATTCCGCCGTCCTTGTAATCGAAATTAGACGCTTGCAATAAAATTTCGACTTCGTTCCCTTTCGCTTGGAAGTAGGCTACGTAAGGGACGTTCCTTGGGGTATATTGTTCTTGCGTCGTAGCCGTTTGTCCGGACTGTCCGACCAACGCGCCGTCTACGTAAAGCTTGTCCGCAAAACGAACATAGTGTTTGGTTATCGCCAGCAGTTGCCCCTCCGGGGCATTGCGAATAACTAAACGATACGTACCATACCCCTTACCTTCCATCGCTTGCCCCGCATAATCCTTCAAGCCGTCCCATTTTCCGGGTACGCGGATGTAGCTTTTGTTCTCTTTCGTCTCGCTTGGCGTTAGCAACTGATTGGGATAAAACTCCCAAACCCCGTCCAAAGCGATGCTGCCGTGATTTCGATAATCCCAATCCGACAGATTCAGTACGCCCTGATTGACCGACGGTGCCGCTTGATCCGGCTTCGCTATTAACCACATCGCGGAGCCTACGAAAACGGTTAGCAGGAAAAGAACGATGAGAAATTTATCTTTAACTAGAGTTGCCAAGGTACGACCTCCCTGTTTCCGCTCTTAAGTCTACTGAATCGCTCTTAACAATTGCTTAAAACAACACATCCTTCGATCCCGCATGTTACAATATTCGATAGATTTACTACAATCATAACAATCGCCATAGGCAAAATAATAGTATCCCCGAGTAAATACTTTCCTTTCCGGAGGCCCACAACAAAGATGACCGAAAAGAACGCAAACAGTCAGGCGATGGCCCAAAATCGGATCAAAAGGTTAGAGAGCCGCTTCTTCGTAGGCCGCGAGCGGGAAAAGGAGTTGTTCGCCGACTTCCTGAAACAAGCAAGCGATCGGTCGAAAATAATGAACGTCTACGGAACGGGAGGCATTGGCAAAAGCTTCCTGCTCGACGAATACCGCAGGTATGCCGAAACATTCGGCATTCCGTTCCTCCTGCTTGACAGCGGCGACTTCCCGCATACGCCCCAAGGACTGAGCAGGAAGATCCTCTCTCTGCTGATAGAGTCGACCGGCGAGGAAACGAAAGCTTCCGTCGAAGATTGCCTGAATCGGTTACGCCTCTTGACGGAAAGCCAGCCGCTCGTCATCGCCATCGATACATACGAAGAATTAAGCGATTTGGATTGGTGGCTTCGAGAAAGCTTCCTTCCGAATACGTCCGACGGCGTACTGTTCGTCCTCTCCGGCAGGCAGCCGCTTCAAGGAAATTGGATCGCTTCGCCAGCATGGCGCAGCCTGATCACATCCGTTCCCGTCTCTGCTTTCGACGCTGCCGCCTGCGATTCCTACGCGGCACTGTTCGGCATCGCAGGCGAAGAGACGCTCCGCAGACTGCATGCTTTCACTTTGGGACATCCGCTTACCCTATCGCTTGCGGTCGGACTGCCGCTTGAGGAGCTAGTTGCGGGAGATAACCACGATAGGAGAGACAACCTTTTTCGGGAACTGACCTATCGATGGCTGCGAGAGGTACCGGACGATACCCTGCGTGATCTCGTCGAGGCCGCGGCTCTCGTTCGCTCCTTCAATCAAGAGTTGCTGGAGGAGATGCTGCACGATCCCGTCTCCGGCGACGAATTCCGCAAGCTGACGGATCTTTCCTTCATTCGTAAGGGAAAGACGGGGTACCGCGTCCATGCGTTGCTGCGCACGGCGCTTGCTAAGGAAATTCGCGCACGAACTCCCGCGCGATTCAAGCAGCTTCGTAACGGGAGCATTGCTTATCTGCATCGGGAAATCATCCATCCGAACCCCTACCGGGATCTGACGGATACGATCCCTGATCTGATCTACGTCTTGGAGGACTCCGTCCTGCTCTCGACCTTCTTGGAAGATACGCCTGACGCGGAATATGATTACGAAACGGTGCATGAAGGCAATCTTGCCGAAGCCGAACGCTATATCGAGGATGTCAAACGAACTGAAGCCGGGTACGAACGCAGCTACTTCCACCCTCAAACCGGACAAATGCATCGCATGGAAATTCCCGCGCAGCACGACAAGTCAGCCTTCGACCATCTGGAACCCGCACGTTTAATTTCTTTGGGTCCCGATACGATCCGTATGATCAAAAACCCGGAAGGGGAAACGGTCGGTCTCGTCGTCTTCATTCCCATCCATCGCGATTCCTTGGCCTATTTGCAATCCTTGCCCGTTTCGAGGCATTACTTCGGCACGCTCGACCCGAATAGCCTGGAGCAGTTCCGTACGCCTCCCGATCAGCCTGCCGGACGGTTTATTTACCATCTCGATTTGAGGAAGGACGCTAGCATCGCGGCACGAGCCGCCCTTATGCGATTGCTCGTCTCTTTGCTGGTCAGGCCGAATCTACTGATCTTCTCCAGTCCGCTACCCTTTCACCAGGAAATTACCCGGCGCATGGGATTCGTACAGGTAGAAGGGGCGACGCATGACGACTTCGGACCGATGGCCCCCTCCCCCACCTTTCAGTTGGATTTACGCGGCGCGAGGCAACAAAAGTATTTCGACGGTTGGCTTCAAAGCGCAGGACTTTCCGCGCCGCCTAGGTTCCCCGAAGAGCTTTTCGGCCTAACTGCCAAAGAACGGGAAGTCTTTCAGTTGATCCTGTCGACGGACTCCATCGCAGAGATCGCGGAAAATTTAAACGTTACTCCCGTCACGATCAAAAAGCATCTTGGAAGAATTTATAAGAAGGCTGGGGTTACGGGGAAAACGCAGCTGCTAAAGATGTTGCTGGAAAATCAGCCTCATTAGACACTTGCTTAGCTTTGACAGATCGTTCGGATTTCCTTTAACTCGCAGTCGCTTTAACCGCGGCAGAAATAATCAGAAACAAAATCGCCGTGAGGTGTTCGAAGCGGACATAGGAGCCGTTATTAATCATCTTATCCCCAAACTAACTAAACTTCCGGACATAGAAGCCGTTATCTGCCCCATATCTACGAAAATCCCCACAGATTGGGGTAAATAACGGCTCTCATGTCCGTAAAATCTTTAAATACCCGTTCTTTTCACAAATAACGACTCTTATGTCCGCCTTGAACGCAGCTTTGGCTAAAACTGCTTTGCGCTTCTGCAACAGAACAAAAAAATACGCTAGGGAGAAGAATGACACTCTTCCCTCTAGCGTAATTAAACTTACAAGATGATCCTACCGCGGTTAATGTTCAGGAAGACTTAGCCTTGCCCATCAACTCATTCAACACATTGTTGATCGTCGATGTCGGAATCGCAAACCCGATACCTTGGGCTTCGGAACTCACTGCCGTATTAATGCCGATGACTTCCCCTCGATCATTCAGCAGCGGCCCGCCGGAGTTACCCGAATTAATGGAAGCATCGGTTTGCAGCAGATGATCGTATTTGTGATCGCCCTGTTCATCCGAGATCGTAATCGGCCGTTCTTTCGCGCTTAGAACGCCCATGGTAATCGTATGATCAAATCCGTAAGGATTACCGATCGCGATAACCCAATCGCCGATTTTCGCTTGATCCGAATCTCCCAGCGTCAGTGCGGGAAACGCTTTGCCGTCTGGACTCTCTACCTTCAACACCGCTAAGTCGAGATCGTAACTGGAGCCAACAACCTTCGCAGTAAGCGGCTCATCATAGCCTTGTACGGTAACCTTAAGCTCTGTTGCGTCCGCAATCACATGCTCATTCGTTAAAATATAGCCGTCCTTATTGAAGAAAAAACCCGACCCCGAGCCCATCAACACCGGCTCGCTGCTCTGCTGTTGCTGCTCGCGGCCGCTCCCGCGTCCGCCGAAGAGAAAGTTTGCTCCGTTTCTCGTCGAATTCGTTTCCGGCGCGTAATTTTCGATTTTGACGACTGCCGGGTTCGCTTTCTCGTAGACTGCTGCAATACCGTTAGCGCTAACGGATGCCGTTGTCACTCCTGAATTCTGCACTGGAGAGCTGCCGCTAGCGATTGCCGCAGTTCCCGCGCCGCCGCTGAACCAATTTTGTTTATCCGCCGTATATGAAAGTCCGCCGACGAGCATCGCTCCGACCATGAAAGACGCGAATATCATTTTAAATGAAGGTCCGTTCCTGCCTCTGTTGCGCGAATTCTCGTCTCCTCGCTCAGACTGCGTCCGATCCATGACAGCCAGCTCATTTTCATAAGACGACTGCATCGAGGATAAGTTTTTCGAGGAATCGTAATAATATACGGTAACCGGCTCGCTACGGTTGTCCATTTCGTGAGTGTCCTGTGTGTGATTTTCGTTCATGATGATCATCCTCCTGTTGCTTTCTATGACTCTATCATGGAGGACGATCCTTAAACGAAACTTAATCTAAACTAAAGGATACATAAGTACGGGAGCCCGGACGGCCTTTGTTCTAGAATAATCCAAATCGTTTTCTTGCATAGAACGGCTTCTTATCAAGCGTCGCTTGCTTCCCGAATTCCGAGCTATAGGGCACCAAAAAGCCGTCCCAGTTCTCCCCGCATAATATCGCGGATAGAGCCGGGACGGCTTACTTGCGCATATTGAACTAGCTTCTCTTCCTACGCGTCATGACGTCGAAAATGACGGCCGCAGCCAGAATGGCGCCGCGGATCATGTATTGGTACGAGATTCCGACGCCGAGCAGGTTCATCCCGTTGGATAGCGATGCCATGACGATCGCTCCGATAATGGAACCCGTCACCTTGCCGACTCCGCCGGCGGACGAGACGCCCCCGACATAAGCGGCCGCGATAGCGTCCAGCTCGAACAGCGTGCCCGCGGTCGTCGTCGCAGATTGCAGGCGGGACGTGAACAGAATGCCGGAAAGTGCGGAGAGCAAGCCCATGGAACCGAAAACGATGTACGTGATCTTCTTGACGTTAATCCCGCTTAAATGTGCGGCTTCCGGGTTGCTGCCCACGGCGTAGACTTGTCTGCCGAGCACGGTTTTGGTCGTCAGGAAATGATAAACGACGACGACCAGCAGCATGATGACGACCGTCCACGAAAATCCGTTATAACCAGCTAAAATCCAAGTAAGATAAGCGATGACAACGGAGACGAAAATCAATTTCAAGAGGAAGATCGGCCTGGAGACGACTTCGAACTGATACTTGACCTTGTTTCTGCGCTTGGAAAATTCGCTGTACAAGTAGAAGAGAATGACAGCCAATCCTAAAATCAACGAGAGCAGTTTCAAGCCGCCCACTTCGGTGATCTCGGGAATGAACCCGTTGCCGATCGCGTTGAAGTGGGCGTTGTCGATGCGGATCGTCCCGGTTTTCTCCGTCACTTGTAGGAGAGCGCCCCTGAAGATCAGCATGCCCGCGAGGGATGCCACGAAAGATGGAATTCCGATCGAGGCGACGAGCACCCCGTTGAACATGCCGACCACGATGCCCAGCACGAGAATGACCGGCAAAATGACGTACACGGGCCAGCCCGCCTGCGTCAGCAGGAGCGCGGCGATGGCGCCCATGAAGCCGGCGGCGAACCCGACGGACAAGTCGATGTGCCGGATGACGATGACGAGCGTCATACCGACGGCGAGTACGCCGATATAGCCGGTCGCGTCGAGCAGATTGCTGATGTTCCGGGAAGACATGAATAAGCCGTCCGTCAAGATCGAGAAAGTAAGCATAATGACGATCAGGGCGATGTACATCCCATATTCGCGAATGTTAAAATGCGCTAGCGACTTCGATCCCTTGCCGAGGTTAGCTGGCCCCAACGGCTTCGCTTCCTTGATTACGTTCATGTGGTAGGCCTCCTATTGCGTAGCGAGCTGCATAATTTTTTCTTGATCGGCCTCTTCGATTGGCAGCTCGCCCTTGATTCTGCCTTCGGCCATGACGTACACGCGATCACTCATTCCAAGCACTTCTCCGAGCTCGGAAGAAATCATGATGATACACATGCCTTGCTCGATCAATTCGTTCATGATCGTATAGATTTCGAATTTGGCGCCGACGTCGATTCCCCGCGTCGGCTCATCCAGAATGAGAAGCTTCGGCCCGACGAACAGCCATTTGCCGAGCGAGACCTTCTGCTGGTTGCCTCCGCTCAAGTTGCCGACGATCTGTTCGACGGACGGCGCTTTTACGTTCAGCGACGTTTTATAACGCTCGGCGACCCGAATCTCCTCGTTGTCGTTGATAATGCCGCTGGAGGAAATGCCCTTTAGGTTCGCCGCGGTTACGTTGTTCTTGATATCCTGGATCAAGAACAGGCCGTCCCCTTTGCGATCTTCCGTCACGTAGGCGATGCCGGCGCGGATGGCATCTCTCGAATGGGAGAACGACATCGGCTTCCCATTCAGTTCGAGTTGTCCGTTCAGTTTATAGGACCTTGGATTTCCGAAGAGGCTCAGTGCGAGCTCCGTTCTTCCCGAGCCCATTAAGCCGGCTATTCCGACGATTTCGCCTTTTTTAACGTGCAGATCGACTTCCTTCACGACCTGCCGGCCCAATTGACCGTCATAGGCGGACCAATTGCGGACTTCCAGAACCGTCTCCCCGGGGGTTTTGTTATTCCTCTTGGGATAGATGTCCTCGATCTCCCGGCCGACCATGTTCTTAATAATGACGCTCTCTATGACCTCGCCTTTGGAGGCATCGAGGGTACAGATCGTCCTGCCATCCCGCAGCACGGTCGCCTTGTCTGCGATGGCGATAACTTCCTTCAGCTTGTGCGAGATCATGATACAGGTGATGCCTTGCCGCTTCAATTCCCGCAGCAAATTCAGTAGATTCTCGCTGTCGTTCTCGTTCAAGGCAGCCGTCGGCTCGTCCAGAATGAGCAGCTTGACGTTTTTGCTAAGCGCCTTGGCGATCTCCACCAGTTGCTGCTTACCGACGCCCAAATCTTTGATCAGCGTTTCGGGATTGACGTCCAGCTTCACCTTCTGCAGCATTTTCGTCGCTTCGACGATCGTGCGATTCCAGTCGATCACGCCGCCCCGCATCACTTCGTTTCCAGCGAAAATGTTCTCGTAGACAGGAAGGTCAGGGAACAGCGCCAGCTCCTGATAGATGATCGCGATGCCGGCCTTCACGCTGTCGCTGATCTTGTGAAACTGCTGCACTTCCCCGTCGTATACGATATCTCCTTTATAAGAGCCAAAAGGGTAAACGCCGCTCAACACCTTCATGAGCGTGGACTTGCCGGCGCCATTTTCTCCGATGAGGCAGTGAATCTCGCCCCTCTCGACCTTGAAGTTAACATCCGTAAGCGCCTTGACGCCCGTAAACTCCTTGGAGATCCGGTCCATTTCAAGAATGTAGTCCTTCATCATCCTGCCCCCTTAACCGAACGCCTTCTTACAATCGCGGAATCGTGATAGACGAGTCTATCACGATTCCGCTTCGTCCTATGGTTCGTTCGCGCTTATAGTCCGGTAAAGTCGTCTGCTTTGTAGTAACCCGAATCGATGAGCTCTTTTCTAACGTTGCCTTTGTCAACGACGATAACTTTCGTTTGCTTCGCTTTGACTTTGATCTTTTTGTTGTCGTATTCGCCCGTCGTGGCCGGTGTTTTACCATCGAGGAGGTCGACCGCCATGCCGATCGCGTCTTTAACGAGCGTGCGAACGTCCTTGAACACTGTCATAGATTGTTTGCCTTCGATAATGTACTGGATGGAAGCTTTGTCGGCGTCTTGGCCGGAGATGACGTAGCTTGTAACAGCCTTATCCGTAGCGAAAACATCGGCGATCGCGCGGGCAGTGCCGTCGTTCGGGCCGAGAATGGCGACGTCGCCTTTCATGTCGGCGCCCGCAGCAGTCAAGTGCGTTTGGGCTTTGTTTTTAGCTTCGTTCGGATCCCAGCTCGTCGTCACTTGGCCAACGATCTTGCTCATCTCGTCGCGGGACAGCGTTTCTTTACCTTGCAGGGCAACTGCTTCAGCCGAGTTCGCGATCTTGAACGTGCCGTCTTTAATCTTCGGTTGGAGCACGCTCCACGCACCTTCGAAGAACAGGAACGCGTTATTGTCGGTTGCGGCGCCGGCGTACAGGTACAGCGGTTGGCCGTTTCCTTTGGCGTGGTCGACCAAGTATTGCCCTTGCGCTTTACCCACTTCGACGCTATCGAACGTCACGTAGTAATCGACGGCATCCGTCTTCGTGATTAAGCGGTCATAGGAGATGACCTTGATGCCTTCCTTCTTGGCCGCCTCGACCGCAGCCGCGGCCGCGTCGCCGTCCGGCGGGCAGATGATCAATACTTTGATGCCTTTGTTGATCAATGTTTCTACGTTTTCTTTTTCCTTAGCGGAGGAGCCTTGGCTGAACAAAATTTCAGTCGTATATTTGGTGTCTTTCAGCGCGTCTTTGAACCGTTGCTCATCCTGCAGCCATCTTTCTTCGTCTTTGGTCGGCAATACGATACCGACGCTCACTTTGTCGCCGCTTTTGTTACAAGCTGCTACGATAATGGCCAACATCATAATAACGAGCGTTAATGAAATCGATTTGATGCTTTTTTTCATCTTTGTTACCCCTCTCAAATTGTTTCATCTGATAACAAGGTCAACTATATCACCGAAATTACTTGTTGAAAGCGCTATATAATAGCACTCTTTTACGACCGTCTATACTTTTTTGCAGACGGGAATAGGATGAGGGGCGGATGGGTAATCTTGTACAAAAAAAGCTCCGCCGGGTAGGCGGAGCGGAACCAAGGAATTGATCCTATTCGCGCTGAAATGGTCTCTCTAGGCTTCATTCTCAACCTTAAACTTGGACACGGAGTGTTTCAGTTCGGCAACTAACTCCACTAAATGGTTCGCGTGCTCGGACACTTCCTTAATGGAGGACACTTGGTCGTCTACCGAAGAAGCGATCTCCTGAGTCGAAGCGGTCGTCTGCTCGGATACCGATGAAATATTCTCGATCGAGTCGACCACAACCCCTTTCTGTCCCTCGATGCTCGATATCGTCTTTAATTCCTCTTGAACTTTAACTATCATATTCCCTATCGAATCGTTCATTTTTTGCATCGCTTGGCTGACTTGGGACACTGCGTCTTTCTGGGTTTGATTAACCGCATTCGTGTCGCTAACGACGGTCACAAGGCTATGGGTTTGCGATAAAATGACCGAAATGGTTTCTTGGATTTGCTTAGCGGATTTCCTTGCTTGCGACGCCAGATTTCTCACCTCGTTCGCTACGACGGCGAATCCCCTGCCTTGCTCCCCGGCTCTTGAGGCTTCGATCGACGCATTAATGGACAAGATGTTCGTTTGCTCGGCGATAGTAAAGATCGCTTTCGTTATCAATGAAATGGATTGCGAACGTTCGTTCAATTCGTCCACCATGACGGTTACTTGCTGGAAGGCTCGCTCCAATCGAACATATGACAACTCCAAATTTTCCACTTGCGCATTGCCTTTCCGAACTTGTTGGCCGGAATCCTCTAGATCCAGCTTAATCTCGTTGGACTGCCCGATGAGCATTCCGATTTCTTCGCTTAACCGATGTACCGCTACGGAGCTTTTCTCGACCTCCGTTGAAGTATTGGCAGCCCCCATCGCGATTTCCTCCGTCGAACGGGCGACTTCCATGCCGGAAACCACGTTTTCGTTGGAGATGAACCTCACCCGGCTTGCCGTCGTCTCCACGGCATTTACGCTATCATTCACGCTTAGGATTAACGCTCTTATCTGATGAAGCATTGAATTATAGCTAATCGCCAAATCCCCGATTTCATCATTCTTCTTATATACGAATTCCGAAACCAAGTCCCCTTCCGCCGTCATTGCTATGGTCGAACGTAATTGCTTTATGATTCTAAGCAGCTGGGTAGCGATATAGTAGGCCGCAAAAGCGCCTATGAATAAACCTATAGCTACTGCAATTGCGCTCATTTGGAAAAATCCGAATAAACTGCTATTAAGGGCTTTATGATCGACGAACGAAATAACGCTCCAATCCATAGAATAGACGAACGACACTTCGCCGCTATATTGGACGTTTTCCCATTGAAACTGAATCCCGCTCTTTTTCCCCTTGGTTATCTCCTGCACCCACCCGAACTCTTCCGCCATCTTAGCCGAATCTAGAATAACGTCTTGAGCGCCTTCGATTTTACCGCTTGCGTTCGGATCGATGTTCCTGCCTTCCATTCCCTTCATGAACGACGTCACGATCAAGCCTTGGTTATCATAGATAACGAGCTTGTTATGTCCAAACATCTCATTCGATTCTCGTAGAGCTCCAATACCGTTCAAGTCGATGTCGAATCCGACGATGCCATACGGTTGGTCCTCTATCGTTATGGGCGTAGTAATAGAGACCATCATCTTTTGCGTCGCTGCATCTTGATGAACATCCGTCCAAGACGTTTCTTTGTTTTGTAGAGCTAGCTTGTAAGCTTTCGTTTCTCTTGCGTCTTCTTGATCATTAGAAGCTGGAAAACGATGAGGCTTCCCCGTCTGAACTGTCGTGAAGTAAACTTGTAGCAGCGATGGATCTTCGGCCAGCCTTTCCTGCAATAAAAGATCGATCGCTGAATCAGAGTCTTCCGGATATCGGCTTGCGATCTCGATGCTTTTGGCTAGCTGTTCGACGGACTTCTCGTATTGCTCGGTCATCATTCTGATTTCTCTGGTTGCGCTTTCAACTTGCACCGCGTTGCTATTCGAGAAAGTTTCATAGAGCGAGGATTTGACCGTCGTAAAAAGCATGAAAGTGGACCCAAGCAGCGACAAGAGAACCGCAGCCGAGATCAGCGCCATCCACTTTAGGCGGAGCGAGCGTCTGTTCCGTCTATCCGTTTTTGTCATCGAGTAAAACTCCTACTCTAATGGGATTTGTATCCAAGCTACATAATCAAATTTTACTCGACTTGCTTCGACAGAATGGACAATATCATAATTACTAATTTGTTACGCCTAGCAATTTTTTGTTATGTTACGGCTACAGTATGTATTCACCCCTTGAGCTTCGCATTGCAGCGCGCTTCTATTACCTCATGCCAGACCGCTTCTATCCTACGGATTGCCGAATCGTTCGGCCTGCACTATACTATTGAATATAAAGTTGGTCGTGAAGAACACGCCGCTTCGATACCTTGTTCCCATTTTTTGGGGCAAGCGTATTGAAGCGGCTTTTTCATTAACCGGAAGAGGAGTCTGGGAGCTATGTTACGATTCGAAGAAAAATTGGACGAGTGGATGAACACCCATATCTCGGAGTAAAAAAATCATAGGAGACGAGAATTGCTGAATAAGGGACTTGGGCACGGGACGGTTGAATTTTTGCGTTCCATTTGGTTTCCTACCGTCGGTCATTTCGAGCACCTATTTCCGGAATGGGAAGTACGAGACTTCAACAATGGCTATCGCTATTTGGATCTAGCTTACATGCCGGGGGGCGCCAAAGGCGGGATAGAAATTCAAGGCTACGGACCACACGCCAGAGATCTTGACGTTAGGCGATTTAAGGATCTTTGCAGACGACACTGTTTGTTGTCTTTGGATGGCTGGACGTTCTTGCCGATCGCTTATCCGTCGATTATCGATGAACCTCAACAATGCCAGCAGCTCGTTCTAGCTTTTATCGGGAAGTTCATTGCCTCCGATGTCCCTTCCCAGTTAGCGTGCTCAGAAGCCGAAACGCTCAGATTTGCGCGGCGCTTGCTTCGGCCCTTTACTCCGCTCGAGCTTGCTCACCACCTCAGAGTAACCGACCGGCACGCCCGTCGCACGCTGCACAAACTTGTGGATCTGCACATTCTGGAAGTAGCAAGCGGCGGCGAACAACGATCCCGCACCTATAAGCTTCGCGTATGAGCGTTAGTGGCACATGGGTGGTGGGCGGAGTAGCTTGGTGAATGGGAGCGCTTAGTGCTTGGAGTCGCTTGGTGCTTGGAGTAACTTGGTGCTTGGAGTCGCTTGGGGCTTGGAGTCGCTTGGGGCTTGAAGTAGCTTGGTGCTTGAAGTAGCTTGGTGCTTGGAGTCGCTTGGTCTTGGAGTAGCTTGGTGCTTGGAGTAACTTAGTGCTTGGGGTAGCGGTTGAGTTGGCATGTTGTGCTAGTATGGGACTGATCCTCATGTGCGTGGGTGAGTGTTGCGGACATAGGAGCCGTTATTCGTGCGATTACCCTAGTATTTATGCTCGTAGCGGACATGAGCGCCGTTATTCACCATATATCTTGGAAATTTGGGGTATTCTTGACCATTTAACGGCTCTCAGGTCCGCAGGATCCCGAAAACCGCTCCGATTTCTAGAATAAAGGCTCTGATGTCCGCAAGCCTGGAGTGATTCAACAATCTAGGGGGGACTCAGCAACTTTATGGCGATCCTGCAACTTAGGGGGACTCAGCTACTTAAGGCGCACTGCCTAAAAAAACCGTCAGATCCCCTGACGGTTTTAAGATGCCTGATCATGAGCGCGACCGCTATTTCTTCACGTTCCTGTACACATCTTCCCTGGAATGGAAGCCGTCCGCGATGATCGTTTCATCGACATTAAGCTTGTCGACCGCGATCGGGGAAAGGAGAACGGAAGGCACTTCGATTTTCCCGTTGTTCACTTTACTATCCGCGATTACTTTCTCGCCCATCGCCATCTTGACCGCAAGCGCGGCTGCCGTTTCGGCCAACGCCCGGATCGGCTTATACACCGTCATCGTTTGAGTACCTTCGACGATTCGTTGTACGCCCGCAAGCTCGGCGTCCTGCCCGGCGACCGGAATTTTGCCCGCAAGCCCTTGCGCCGCAAGCGCCTGAATGACGCTGCCCGCCGTTGCGTCATTCGCCGCGATGACAGCGTCAATCCGATTGTCATTGGCTTTAAGAGCCGCTTCCATGTTCACTAGCGCGTTAGCGGGTTTCCAGTCCTTAGACCATTGGTCATATACGACCGTAATATCTCCACTGTCGATCAAAGGCTGGAGAACATTAAATACCCCTTTTTTGAATAAATGGGCATTGTTATCCGTATCGGCCCCCCCGATATACACGTACTTGCCTTTGGGGACCAATTTCGTAATGGCTTGCGCTTGAAGCTCCCCCACCTTTTCGTTGTCGAAGGAAACGTACATGTCGATTTCCGAGTTCTTGATTAGGCGATCGTACGCGAGTACTTTAATCCCGACCGAATGGGCTTTCTTGACGATCGCCGCGGTCGCCTCGGCGTTATGTGGAACGACGACAAGGATATCCACGCCTTGTCCGATCAAAGTTTCGGCTTGCGAATTCTGCTTCGCTTCATCGCCGTTCGCCACCATAATTTCCACTTCCGCGCCTATTGCTTCGACCGCTTCTTTGAACAGGTCTCTATCCTTCAGCCAACGCTCCTCCTGAAACGTATCCATGGAGAAGCCGATTTTGATCTTGTCTCTGGCGGGCGCAAGGCCGCCGCCTGATCCCGTCGCCGCTGCCGGCATGGATGGAGTACCCGACTCTTGGATGTTGTTCTGAGCTTCATTCCCTAGGCAACCCGATAGGACAGTTAGGCAAATAAGCCCCCATACGCAAACCCTAAGCCTAACGAGCATTCCCAGCTTCAACGACTTCCCCTCCTTTTTGTATTGAGTCGCATTAACCGTCCGTTTTTTTGCCAAGAAGCGTCTTCCGATACTCCGTCGGCGAGACGTCGCACATTTTTTTGAACACCTTGCTGAAATAATTCGGATCGTGGTAGCCGATCTCGAATGTTATTTCCTTTAGGCTCTTGTCCGGATCGCTCATCAGCTTCTTGGCCTTCTCGATCCGGCATTCGGTTAAGAAATCGATGTAATTGACTCCGAGCTGCTCCTTGAACATTTTGCTTATGTAGAAAGGGCTTAAACCGACCCTCTTGCCAATCGCATCCAGCGTAATATCCCTATGGGAATGCTCGACGATATATTGCTTAATCTGCTGAATCGTATCCGGTTCCAGCTGTTCATAATGTTTCACGTACGACTGCCTCATTAGGTCAAGCAGGAGACCCGATTCGGAGCGCAACTGCCGATAATCCTGCGACTGAAAAGAATATAAGGGCATATCCGTTTCGACACCCATTTCGATCAACACCCGCGAAGCAATCCAGAGCAACTCCAGCACGCGTTGCTGCGCTTGCAGCAGATCGGCTCCTTCATTCTCGTAACGTCGAATGAAATCCATAATGTCCGCGCGGACTTGTTCCCATTGCCCAAGCCGGATTTGATCGAAGAACTGTTTTTCCCGTTGCTTGGCAAAATGGCCTTCGCGGGCAACGCCTAGAACAGGCGTATCGCAATAAAAACGGTATTTCACGGGTAGCGTCGGATCCATGGAAGCGATTAGCGCTTCTTGATAAGACTGTCTGATCTGATCCAGCGTCCCGCAAGCGTTCCCGATCCCGACGAACCAGCCCGTGCCGACTTCGGACTTCGCCACGGAAAGAATTTCGTTAGCCAAGGATACGGCTTGAGAACGGAAAGTACGATCCGGTTCCCGGAACACGATGATCGGAATTTGGCGGCCATACAATGCGCCAACCCAACCGCTCCCCGTCTGCCTAACCTTATCTTTAACCGCTGAGTAGAAGCTTTCCGAGCCATTCGGCAGCAAGACGATCAAAGCGAACTTCTCGTTCGTCGTCCCAACGCCTAGCAGCCCGACCAGTTCATCCAAATGGACTTCATGCACGTGATCGAACAATAATTGCGTAACGACGTCCGTCTCGACGAGCGGCAATGCTTTTTGCAGCACATCCTGCTGGAGCCTGTTCCTTTCTATCAATTTACGCTCTTCCTCTATTTGCTTCAGAACTTTGCCGACCGTCGCCACGATTTCGCTAGCTTTGCTCGGCTTGAGCAAATAGTCCTTAACGCCAAGCTTGATCGCCTTTCGTGCATATTCGAACGTATCGTACGCCGTTACCATAACGAATTTAATGCTAGGATAGTCTGCGCTGATTCTTTCTAACGCCTCTAGTCCGCTTATCCCCGGCATCTTGATATCCATGAAGATCAAATCCGGCTGGAACTCACCGGCCATCTGTATGGCGATTTTCCCGTTTTTCGCATGTTCGATAGCAAGCCCCGCAAAGTTTTTCTGCAATATCGCTTGCAGCCCTTCCCGCTCGATCTGCTCGTCATCTACGATCAGGAGCTTAATCATACTATTCGTTTCCCCTTGTTTTCGATATTTTCATCATAATCTTGGTACCGCGCTCTGAACCTGAACCGCTCTCTATCCCTATGACATCTTCGTACCCATAGAAAAGGCGAAGCCGCCTGACGACATTGCTAAATCCTATTCCGGTGGAATGTCCTTCCGTTTCGACCGGGTGCTCCTCTAGGATTTGCTTAATCTTAAGCTCCGTCATCCCCGGTCCATCGTCTTCGATCTCGATGGTTACCCGGTCTTCCCCATCGATAATGCGAAACCATATCGTGCCGCCGTTCTCCTCTGGCTCGACCGCATGGATGACTGCATTCTCGACAATCGGCTGTAACGTAAGGGCGGGAATCTGATAATGAAGACAGGATTCGTCGATTTCCGTATGAAACTGCAAGCGTTCTGTAAATCTTGCTTTCTGTATTTCAATATATTGCCGCAGTACCTTCACTTCATCGTATAGCGTAACGGACCTATCCAACCGTTTTAAGTTGTATCGGAGCAATCCAGCAACGCTTGCGAGCAAATCGCTCGTTTCTTCGGAGCCTTCCAAATACGCCTTCTTGGAAAGCGTGTTAAGCGTGTTGAACAAAAAGTGCGGATTGATCTGGCTCTGCAAGCTGCGTAGCTGGCTTTCCTGTAACAGGAGCTTATTCTGTTGCAGTTCGTTCTCGAGCTGCGCCTTCTGTTGGATTTCCGAGATCAAGTTGTTAATATTGATGCGCATGCGATCGAACATCTTCGCGAGGAAGGAAATTTCGTCGTTGGACTCTACCTCGATCTGCAAATCGAACCGTCCCCGCGACAGCTCCTTAGCCGCTTGCGTCAGCTTCAGCACCGGTCTCGTAATGCTTAACGAGAACCAATACGTGAACAATAAGAGCAAGAGCGTAATGAGCAGCAGCAACCACATCCCGAGCTTCTTCAATTCGGCGGATTGCTCGATAATGCTTCGATAGAAGCGATCGTACGTCTTCAGCTCCGTGTCGAGAAGGGTGAGCGTCATGTCGGAGATGTATTTGGATATACGCGTCGCTTCCGAGAAAGCTTTCGCGGAATCCTCCGTTTCCTTCTCCGACAGGAACATCAGCGATCTATCCGTCGTCTCGACGAGGCTATCGATCAAGTTCATGTAGTTGGTCAACGCGAAATCGTTATCCACGTTCCTTAGGTCGATGACCTCCAGCCTTGCTTTACGGATATTCTCCTTGCTCTCATTCAGTTGCACGAGATTGGCATCGTTCGGCGCTAGCAAATAGTTGTTCAGATCCGTAATCGTTTGCTGGCTCGCGCTCGTCACTTCGTTCATCCGTAAATACCGTTGCAAAATATCGTTGTATTGATTTTGGGTTTTCTGGTTGTAATAGGTGAGAGCGCCCCAGATTGCCATCATGATAAACAAGACGACCGCGGCCAACGTCCATATTTTCTTCTGGATGCTGTTCATCGCGTGTTCGCCGCCTTCAACATCCGAATATCGGTGAGATATCCGTCCGTATTGAGAGGGACCATCTCGCCAGTTAACCATTTAATCATAAGATTCACGCTAATCTTGCCCATCGTCTCGGGGGATTGCTCGATCATCCCGTCGAGCTTACCTTGCACGAGCAGAGAGAACGTATCCGGGCTATCGTCGAAGGAATAGATATGATAAGGCTCGACCTTGGAGCGCCTCCCGATCTCTTGAATCATTGCTTCCGCGATATTCGCATTAACGGCTATAAATGCATCTAAATCGGGTAAACGATTCATGAGGTCTTGAGTCGTAGCGATGACCTGTTGCCTCGTGTCAGCCGTTTCCGCATATTCCGTCCGAACATTCGGATATTTGTTCAGGACGTCATAGATGCCTTTTAATCGTTGCTCTTGATAATACTCCTGACGGCTGTCGCCCATAAGGACGACTTTACCTGTATGTCCCATGTCGGATAGCAGCTGCTTCGCAATCAATTCGCCTGCCAAATACTGATCCGATCCTACGTAAGTCCTTCTAAGGCTTTCCGCCATCGGCACGTCATTCGCCACGGTAATGATAGGGATGCCGTAGAAGGCGGCCTTCAGTTTCGTTAAGTTTTTGAACTCCTCGGTGTCCAGACCCTGCACGATAATTCCGTCTACTTTGGAGTCGATGGCGATCTCGATTTTTTTCAAGAAATCCTCTTGGTTTTTGTTGTAGCTTCCCCAAACTTCGATGCTCGCCCCGTTCTTCTGGGCTTCTTCGATCGCGCCTCCGCCGACTTTGACCCAGAACGGCGTCTCCAGCTCTTGCGTAATCAGAACAAGGCGATACTGCGCTTGCTTATGGGCTGAGGTTCGCGGCAATTGCCATTCGGAACGAAACACTTTATACGCCGATACGAACGTAAAATAAAACAAGATGACGCATGCGAGACCGAGTATGAGAATGACCGTTTTTCGCAAGAGAATGAGCTCCGTTTCCCTAGTATGCTATATCCTTTTTATCATCCGCTAACCCTTGCCGATATCGCGATTCCGCGATTGCTGAAACCGTTCGGCTAGAACGCGAATAATTCCTTTAAGAACTTCGATGCGTTGGAAGCAAAAAGCGATGACCTGCTCCCTGCTCAATTGTATTAATACGGTTCGAGTGACTGCCTTACAATCGGCCGACCTAGGTTCCCCATCGATAATGGCCATCTCTCCGAAGCTTTGGCCAACGCCAAGCGACGCCAAAGACTCGCTTCCCTTATGAACTTGAACCTGCCCTTCAATAATACCGAACAGGGTATCGCCATCTTCGCCTATTCGGCATATCGGCTCCCCCGCTTCGTATACGCTCTCCTTTACCATATGTGCCAGATGCAAGAAGTCTGTCTGCGAGCAATGTGCGAACAGACCAATTCTCTGCAACGTCAACATGCGTCGTACTATCGTTTCGTTGCTCTCTTGAACTTCATTCTGTGAATGGTCATGATCAAGTTCAACCGTTGCAGCAGCCTCATGTTCTGCGGCTAGGGTGACCTCCGATACGGGTATTCTTGCATTCATGGAACGGAGACGACGAGAAAGCAGCTTCATCATCTCCAACGCAATCTCTGTTCTCTCGAACAATAAATCGTAGAAGGCTTGGGAAGTGAGCCGATATAGCTCGGTATCCTCCTCGGCGATAATCGTTGCCGATCTTGGACCGTGCGAAATGACGGCCATCTCTCCCACGCATTCATTCGCGCTTAGCTCGCCTATTTTCACCATTCGTTGGTAAATTCCCATCGTTCCTTGTTTAATCAAGTAGAGGGAATCTCCCGTATCCATTTCCGTAATAATCGGAGTTTTTATCGTCGCATGAACAGGCTCCAACTGCTTGGAAATATGAAATAAATCCCTGCCGGGTAATTCGGAGAATAACGATACGTTTTTCAACAGATGAACACGTTCCAGCGATTCATCATTCAGCTCTGTTCCCGGCGAATGGACATGATCGATTAATCGGCGCATCCATGGATCAGCTTGACCCTGTAACCAATCAAGGCTTGTCTCGGCGAGCGTAGGTTCCGAAGCCCCTTCCCGCAAGGTAGTTTTCTGCGTAATGATCCTCGTCATCTCGGTACGCAGCTTTCCGGTCAGCAGTTGATCGATCACCTCGGCAGCGTTGGCCTGCTGCCTGACATCGCCGGTCGACCAGTTGGCATAGACGGCGTGAATCGTTTTCGCATCGTATACTAAGGCCAGTAGCTCGAATAGGGTTCTGACCTGACGGGCTATCGTTTCCTCTATCGCTTCAATAAGCAATTTAAGCCTATCCGTATCAGGAAGATTTAGCCTGTGCTTCACCCACTCCCAATATAATGCGATTTCCATCATAACTAGTTGTTCGCCATAACCAGGATCAATGGAACAACCTTCGCTCTTCATTCGAGCGGCCGATTCTACTGCCTTCTCTCGCATATCTACTGTCAATTGGCTATAGCCCTCCAGCAATGCATCGAAAGCTTTGGCCGTTCCTATGGTTTCCAGTACGCGAGGGATGTGCAGATGATCTTGATCGGCATATAAATAGGTTTTAAGCAAAGGAATGATCCCGTTCTCTTCATAGGCAGCCATCGCTTCGATCGCCTGCTGTCTGGTACTGCTTTCTTCTAGTAGTGGAACTATATAAGGAATCAATTCCGGAATACGCAAACTCTTGGCTGATTTCAACGCGCCTATTCTTACCCGGTCGGAGGAGTCGCCCAGCATCGGGATTAAGGGCTTATAGAAGCTGGATATCCCGATTACCCCGAATAAGTTAGCCATTGCCGTTCTTTCTTCCTCGCGCTCGCTGCCGAGCATTTCCTTTAAGGCTCCCACAGCATGAAACATGCCTTCTATCCCGTAATACTTAATCAATCCCGCAATGGCTACCGAGCGGATTTGCGATTCGTTTTCCTTCAACAAATCAACGATGCGTTCCATATTCGATTCTTTCGCATAAGCAGCAATTGCTAGTATCGCATTAGACCGAATACGTATTATCGGCGAATCCATGAGGGAATATAAAAGGGGCTCCGCTTCAAGAGGGACCGTTAATTGAATAGATTGCAAAATGGCGATCTGGATTTCTTCCGAGGGATGCTGCAGCAACTCCCCCATATAAGGCTTCACATCGAACTCGGGGAGCCCCTGCAATAATTGAAAAGCATACATCGCTTGCTGCTTGTCCGAACCGCGCAAAGCTTCAACCATCACTTGAATGCTAGCCGGATCCATAAGATTCACGTTATCATCTCGCATAGACATCGTCTTGGACTGTAACGTGGTTAGCAGCATCCGCAGATACGCCTTCTTAATCTTGATAGCCGCCACCATACCGCACGTAATTAAGCCAAGAATAATATAACTGAATTGTTCGATCGATAATTTCTGCGATAAGAGCAATAGGCTGATTGCCGCAATTCCCTTGGCTCCATTCCGAACGATACCATCCAGAAAGCCTTTAGCCCGCCCTCGCCATTCCGGTGGAATAGGAAACATAATCAATTGGCTAACGGAGCTATATACCGTGTCTCCCAACACCTTGTCGCTACCCTTCACCATCGTGGCAATCGCAACGACAGGCATGATCAACAGCAGAGCGCTTCCCGTAAACAATACGAAGGGGAACACGAGAATAGCCGTTGTCACTCCGAACCGGGTAATCAATTTGCCAGACATAAAAAATTGCACCAGAAGCGCCAGTATTCCCGCATAGCCGTAGAAGCTTCCCATAAAACCGGCTAAAGCTTCGTTCTGCAAGCTTCCACGAAGAATAATCTTGAACTGATAATCGATAAGCGTTAGCGAAATGACTATCGTTCCTGCTACTATGGCCACATACCGCAAATGAGGAACCGCTTGGAATAGTCCTTGCTGCTTCTCCGTCGCTCGCCCCGGTTTCTTCGGGGTATTCTTAACGTTGAAAACCTCTGAGCGGTTGGATATTTTGCGGTTGACTAATAGGACGAATAACAAGCTCAGCAACTGGAATCCCGCATAGACATAAATGAGGTTTTCCGTACCTAGAGGTTGCACCAGTAGCTTAAGGCCGAACCCGCTTAATATTCCTCCTAGAATTCCGCCGCTGCCCACCCATCCGATCGTGCGCTTGGCTTTACGCTGATCCATCGTAGCGGTCGCGAATTGCCAGAAGCTTACGATCATCAGAAAATTTAGTACATCGTATCCGATATAAATGACGGGCAAGATCCCGTTCACTTCCATACCAATGGCTATTCTTGACATTAGTGCCAGCAAACCGGCCATTAGGATGACAACGGCAACCAATTGATCCGTACGAAATCGACCGCATATCCGCTGATAGATTATTCCTACTAGCAATAATGTAACCGCTTGCGGCAAATACATATAGGAGAGCATCGAGGAATCATATTGACTGAGAAACAAAGTATCCGCTGCCGTTCGACCGACCGTAGCCGCAGAGACAACGCAAAATAAGTAACCGAATAGGAATAAGATTTTCGAATATTCGAATCGATCCGATTGAAACTGGCGCATGATGGAAGCGAGCGGACTTCTCAAACTCTGTTTCAAATGTTGCCCTCCTCGGCCTTTCCAACCCTAGGATGAATAACTAAGTTAGATTAGCTTTCGACAATTTCCTTCCATATCCTCTTTACGCTAGTTTTTCTTCTTTTTCAGCTTACTTTCCGCACGCGCTACATCCTCGGCAACTCTATATCGAACGATCTTCCCTATCAACTCGTAAGGCAGAGGCTTATTAATAGGAAATTGGACTGATCCTTTTGCTCCTTTATATTCCGACAACTCCTGTTTGAAGGCGGCAATTCCGTCCGCGCCCGGATAAAATCCAATGTGATTCTTGTAGGCCGCAAAATGTACCAGATTTCCGTGCAGCGCAAATGTTGGCATCTGATAGCTAATCTTTTCTTTCGCGTCAGATGCCGATTGTTTAATCGTTTTTCTTAACGTTTCAAGTATTTCCTGAACTTCGCGAGGGAATTTTGAAATGTAATCATCAATGGATTCAAAGGTGATTTTGTTGGATTCCATAATAATCTCCTTTCTATTCGATACTCGTCTTCATCTTATTTTAACAGGGATTTACATATTGGCTACACTTTCCTCTTATCACTATTCGACCCTATTAAACCTCGCGTTTCAAAACCGGAATCGTTCATGTCCAACGGCCTCCAAATGTATGACCCCCTCCAAAGCAAGAATATCTTTCTTCATTTGAAGCCCTCCTCTAAACCCGGTTAACGTACCGTTGGAACCGACGACCCGATGACAAGGTAAAACAATCGGCAAAGGATTGCGCCCTATCGCCGTACTTGCTGCCCGTAGCGCTGACGGTTTTCCGATTGCATTCGCAAGCTGCTTATACGTCCAGGTATCGCCATAAGGGATCTGGTTGAGGGCCATCCATACTCCTTGTTGAAACTTTGTCCCTTCTACATCCAGAGGAACCTTATCGAAGCTGACCGGCACCCCCGCAAAATACTGCTCCAATAATTCAATGATGCCGAATTCATCGAAAAGGCTGCGATCCTCGACCATATGCGCGACATCTTGATTCAACCCGGCTAAGGTCGCAACTTCAGGAGGGTACAACAATTGGCTGATTCCGCGCTCACTCGCTATAAGTGTCCATGGCTGATGGAAGCCGATTACCGTTTGTCGATATTTCTTACGGGTTATCAAATAAATCTCCTCCTCTTAATCCATTCCGATACCCCGATGGAGAGATACCCGTTCTCCGGGAAAACCAAGAGGCGAAATAGGATGGACTGCCGCAGCCCACGGCCTCTCCGATCTCCGCGATGCTGGCGTTAGATTCTATTAAGAGTCTCTGGGAGTGCTTTAATCGAACCCTCTCGGTTTTTTCCGCAGGTGAATATCCTCTCACTTCCTTGTATATTCGCTGCAGATGATAGGGGCTTATTGCAAGTGAAGCTGCCAACATGGTCAAAGTCAGCTTGTCCTTATACTGAGTCTCGATAATCGCATCTACCTGTGCCGCCAAAGCCGCATTCGGTCGAAGTGCTCCGTTCGCTTCGGGCTTACACCGTTTACAAGGCCGAAAACCCGCTTGAAGCGCATCTTCTAGCGAGGAGTAAAACGTCACATTACTGGCAAAGGGAATTTTGGCCCGACAAGTAGGTCGACATACGATCTTCGTGGTCCTTACTCCCGTAAAATATACGCCTTCGTAAGTCGATTCACGGTTAACAACCGCTTCGTATACGAGGTCAAATAATTTTTGTTCCATCTCTTTCACCTCATCTCCATACAAGTATAAGGCAATTTATATTTCGGTAGTATTGCACCTGAATAGGACAGCAACATATCGACAGCATGGTTTACCCTTTCAACGCAACAGATGCCGGATTTTCAAGAAGCTGAATAAAAAGAACAAAAACCGCGTAGCATCGTGCCTTCGCGGTTTTTGTAGATCGACGAAAAATTGATTTGGAGTCCTTTATTGCTCTAGCGTTATTAATCCCATGATTTCTTCCCTAGTGTCCAGCTTCAGATTACTGTCAGGGTCTTCCAAATACCATTTGTTAAATCCGTATTTACTCAGTAGCCGTGTAATTTCCGGACTTTCCTTAAAATAAGCGTTCAAGGAAATCCGGCCCGGCATCATCGGCACTAATTCGTCGCCGTCCGCCCCGTATTTAAGGAATTTCTCCGCTATCGTGAGATCATCCGATTCTAGAGAGTATTTCAAGGGCGATACTGAGAACTCATAATCTCCCATAGGTATATTGGGGTCTGCTCCGTTCTTCAATAACCATTCGATTTGCTTCACGTTGTTAGCGTCGAGTGCATTGCCAAGAGCCGTTCCGGTCCAATTATTCGTTTCCGTCGAGTAAAGCCGACCTGAAGTGTAAAACGAAATATTCGAGTTCACCGATACGGAATTCTCGCCGTCGTGGATAATATGATCCAGCTCGTCTATCGTTAGATCATTACCGTGCATGAGCAGCGTTTCCGTTCTTTCTGCTTGTATAATATTGCTTTTACTAAGTCCTTCCCGAAGCCTGCCTAATATTGTCTCATCCGTAATTCCTTTAATAAGTGCAACGGTATAAGCGGAGTTCCCATTCTCGTCCTTTATATCCGTCTTTACTCTATAAGTTAGGAGAGTATCTAGTAATGAATTCGTGGCAGATTTATCGTAATCTATTATAGCTTCGATTAAGTAGAACCTTCCCGCGGCTAGCGGTCTATCTAAAGATTCGCCGCAACCTACGAGATTATACACATTCCCGCCCTCCAGAATACTTTTATATCCCTGACTATTATCTACGGCGAGGATTTTTCCATACTGGGCATCATCTTGTTCCTTAACGTTTTCACACCATGAGCTGCCCTTAATATCTTCAAAAGAAACTTTATCGATTTCATCCAGTTGGAATTTACGGCTATCAAAATCAAAGTGAACCTTCGCCGAGCCGGTTAGTATAATCGGACGTTCTCCCAATCGAAATCTTACGGTTCCGTTATTCTCTTTAACGAGCTTAAAATCATCAAAATCCGCAGTATGAAAACCCATGTGTTGATTGGCAATCCAATCATGCAGTATATTGTCTTTCACTTTGCTGTCCAAGTCATAAAAAGAAGCGTTATTCATTAGGCTAAATACATCTCTATCTAATTCGATTACGTCTTTATCCTTATTTAATTTTAGGACCGCCGAGATAACTATGCCGCTGCTGCCCCCTGTGGGAGCGGATATCATAATGTTTTTCTGACCTTCCGAGCTTGAAAGCTGCTCGATTTCTAATGACGTTGCGTCGAATTCGTCTATCTCTAATTCATATGATTTTGTCCCGTTTGTTAAGGTGATTTTATCGGAAACAACATTGGCTTTATAGGTTTCACCGTTTAATGTCACTTCGTATTGTCCGGTAGCTACCTTCGCGCTTTCCATTTGCGTAGAAACCGAGTCTACTGCTTTTCCATCATCCGAGCACCCAGTCGCACATAACATAACAATGACAAACAATAACAACTTTTTCATTAGTCCGGCTCCCATTTCGTTAATGATCTTAGTATATAATCGTCACCTTAATATTTCCAATTAATAGCTGAAGGAATAGAATGAATTCGTATATCCATAAAAAAGCCTGCTCAACGCTTGTCATTAACAAGCGGAGCAGGCTATTCGAACGATAAATCATTTTTTATTTGCTTCCGTATTCCAGCGTGGCTTTATCAAGCATGGATTTCCAATCCGCAAAATTCGTGTCCCTCGCAACATGCCGATCAAAAAGTTCGTCCGGAATGTTAGCTACATCTTCTTGGACCCTTACTTGAAAATTACCTTTCTCCAGAAACTCCGCAAAGCTTTTGGAGTTGGAGTACTCTTTCATGAATGATTCATTAAACAACTCTTCTAACGAAATATGATTCGGATCTTTTTGAATTGTTTTCTGACCTTGCAATTCCAACAACAGATCATCAAACGACATCGGCTTCTGCTTTTTCAGTTAAACCACCTCAAGTTTCTGTTTTATCGGTTCCATTCCATCATGTCCTTAATGATGTCCACTTGCTTTCAAGCCACTTATCGAATTCCGCGTCCAATTCGCCTTCATAGGTGTCATAGATATCGAGTCTCATCTTTTTTAATTTATCCTTAAAATCAGGAAAAGAATGACCTTTGGGCAAGCTTTTCTTAATTCTAACCAATATTTTAGTGAGTCCATCAATCAAATCGCCTTTCTTCCTAGACGGCAATTGAACGGCTTCACCTAATTGTTCGAGTTGACGGAACGCGGCTTCTTGAATTCGATATACGGTATCGTTATTCATTCTATACAATAACACATCAATGACTTGTTTGTTATGCCATTGGCCTAATTGTTCCACGGCAGCCAATCGTTCTCTCCAATTGGACGTCCGATTCGCGGCTATTTTTAACTGTTCGTAATTCTCGGGCAATTCATTTTTCCCATCATTTATACTCAAGTGGATCCCGTCCTGTTCTATCATTCAATTATATTGTTGATTGTACCATTATTCCGGCCATCCTAACCGCCTGAATCCTTTTTTATTATGTAGCAAAATGAGTGCTTCGTAAACAAAGCTTTCTCCACAGGGCTGTTTACACCCTCATTAATAGAGAGTTCAAAAACATAACCCCTCCCGATTGATGGCGGAAGGGGTCGTCAGTCTACCCAATAACTGTTTTTTTATCCAAATCAATAAATACGACAAGATTTCCGGAAGCATTCGTTTCCGTATTATTGAAGGTAACGCAATATACCTCATCTTTATTGTAGTTTTTATCAATTACGGACTTTATTTCATCATTCACAGTCACTTTTTTTACGATTGAATCTTTAGGGCTTACCGGAATTAGATCTTGTTCTTCGTCAGTAAGGCTGTTGAATGCTACCATCTCAATCGGCAAATCTTTATTAGAATCGAATACATGACAGCCAGTCAAAGTGACTGCTATAAGCAGCAATATTGGAATAAATGTTAGCTTGTTCAAACTATCCCTCCCTCTTTCTATATGAGACGTTTATACTTACACAGATGTTTCTTGTTACCGACGTTACGGTTTCAAATGCTCCCTTAGCGTTAGCAGCTTCCTCGTATGAGCATTCGAGATAAACTCATGTCCATGATAGCGATGGACCGATATATCCTTCGGGCATTGCAGATGATTATACGCGGCAAAAACGGTGGACGGAGGCGTCACCGTGTCGACCAAGCCGATACAGATCCACGTATGGCAACGAATTCGCATCCCGATATTCATAATATCGTGATAAGCGAGCGTCCGCCTCGCTTGCTCCTCGACTTCAGGATCGGAGTTACGCTTGAAGAATTCACCGAACTCCCGATAAGGCTCGTCGAACGCAAAGTCGAGTATGCGCTCGAAGTTCGTGAATCCCGGGTAGTCCGCGCACGCGACAATCGGAATCGACGAAAATGCGGCCGCGGCCAGCGTAAGGGCTCCTCCCTGGCTCGTGCCAGCTACCCCGATCCGCAAGGCGTCCACCTCCGATAACGATGCGAGCACTTCCACGGCGCGTACGGCATCCATATAAACGGCACGGTAATAGTATTGCTCCGGACTGAGAATGCCTTTGGTGAGCCAGCCTATCACGTGCCCATGAGAAGGTACGACATTGTCGGCGCTACCTCCCTGTTGACCGCGTACGAGCATGTGGAGCACGGCATAACCATGCAGCGCCATAGTGGCCGTCTCGTGGATGTCGCCATCGGGCGACCAATTGTAGCCGTGATAGGTGACCAGTCCCGGCAAAGTCCCTGTCTCAGCAGCAGGTAAAGCTAGAAGAGCCTCGATCCGAGCGCCGCGGAAGCCGGCGAACGCGATTCGGAACACGCGCACCCGATCGCTCGGATATTCCACGGGTATTCGCTCAAGCACCTGCACCGGAGTCTCGCTTAATTCCTCAAGCGCATGCTCCCAGAACGCATCGAAATCGTCCGGTTTCGTCAACCGCGGTCGATAATTCCGCAGTTCCTCCAAGCTCATATCGAATAGCTGTGCGATATTTATCCCCTCCTGTATTTACGCCAATACGACGAGCATACGGGAATCGTCCGACGTCTGAATACTGCTCATTTTCGCGGCATAAAAAAGGTACTGTGCGAAATGCAAAAATGCGTAAAATTGACTGCACTTTATCCAAAAAGCGGCGCCCGC
>NZ_JAKRWM010000035.1 GCF_022352055.1 Cohnella mopanensis
CGGCGCTTCATATCTTGTTTTCAACTAAGTTATAAATGCCCTTAAACGTGCTATTTAGCGTGTTGTTGCTTAGTTTCACATCAGCAAGTACTCCCGCGTTCTCCAATTCTTTCTTAAAAGCCGGCACGAACAGAATCCCGCTTTTGGAAATTTGGCCCCCGATTACGATGCGGTCTGGGGTAAATGCCCGAAGCGAAGAAGCGAGAATCGAAGCCATCCTTCTCCCGAACGTCTCGAACAGCTCGGCTGCAAGCCGGTCTCCGTCCAGGGCCGCTATCGCGTAATCCCGGACGTCGAGCCCATCCGGTTCCAGCCTCATTTCCGAAGCCAATTGCAAGATTCCCCTTCTGGAAATCCAATCGTCAGCAATCTTGTCTTGATAGGGAACGTTATAAAGCCAGCCCTGATCCGGTACGTCGTCGCGACGCTGAACCAAACGTCCGTTCTCCAGGAAGCAGGAACCGAGTCCGGTACCGATCGTCAGGCATACGGCTCTGTTGCATTCACTCGCTTCACCGTAACCGGCTTCACCGAGTCCGAACAGCGCGGCGTCGTTCTCGAACCGGATGCCGAAGGACGAGGAAAGACGAGGAGCCAGCATCCCATGCGATCGAATGGATTCCTCCAAGCGCTCTCCAAAAGGAATGCCGTACAAAGACTCGAATTTACTCAGCCCCCGTATGTAGCTGACACCCGCATCGTAATCGAAAGGACCGGGAAATGCCATGCCGATCCCTCCGATGAGCGACGGCTCTTCCCCCGCTTTCGCGAGGAGATCGACGGCAATGTCCGCGAAGTGCGCGACAATCTCTTCGGCGCTTCGGTTGGCGTGCGAATCATAATGCGAGATTGTCTCTTCGAGGATCGCTCCGCCAATGACCGCAGCGGCTTTGATCTGCGTTCCTCCTACGTCGAAAGCAAGGATGAGGTTTCGATCCATCGTCTCTCGCCCTCCTTATTCTCTTACGAAAGCTTTAATAACGCCGACCGTCTTGCCCGCGCTCGGGCCGCTCGGCCGAATCGTATATGCGTTGACGGAAGCAGGGACGATAAACGTCTCGGCATAACGGATGACGTACGGCTCGAACGCGTTGGTCGGGCTTTCCACGGTCGCTTCTTCGCCTTCGACCAGATTCAACATGTGCACGCTGCCGTTCGCTTCATGCAATACCGGCTCCGAGAACCAGAAGCGACGGGTTTCGATGAACTGGAGCTCGTGCAGCCCCGTACGTTCTTCCGTCCAGCCTTCTCCTTCGTTCACCTTATCGATCCGGTTGACGCACTGCGATGTCGTCCAATCTGTCAACCGGCTCCAATCGATGACTTTGCTGCCATGGTCCACGTGAACGGGACGCGGTCTGCCATCGAGGCCGAGACGATCCCAGTCCCATAGTTTAAATGTGAAAATATACGGCGTTGCGCTGATTTCCAGCACCATGCAGCCCGTAGCCGAGCAATGCACCGTTCCGGCAGGTATAAGGAAATGGTCGTGTTTGTCCGTAGGATATACGTTAACGTATTTCTCCGCAGGGAACGTAAATCCGCCTTTTTCCGCCTTGCGTAAGTCAGCCAGCATCGCTTCCGGTTCAATGCCGTCCTTCAGCCCCAAATACACTTCTGCTCCCGGCTCGACATCTAGAATGTAGTAGCTTTCATCTTGCGTGTAGGACATGCCGAATTGCTCACGGATGTACTCCACCGTCGGGTGGACCTGCAGACTGAGATTCCCCCCGCCGATCGTATCCAGAAAGTCGAAGCGAATCGGAAACTCGGCGCCGAATCGCGCATAAACCCGTTCCCCAAGCAGCTTGATCGACTCGAAAAAGACGAGATTAATAGCGGGGAGCTCTACCCTGACATCTCCATATTGAAAATAGAGGCTGTTCTCCTCCGGAACTCCGTCGAAGCCCCATGCATACGGATGCTCCCGCTTGGGAAGCTCGATGTTTGCTTCTAGCCATTTTCCGCCCCACACGCCAGGATCGAAATAAGGCACAAGCCGGAACGGCCGGATTGCCGTCTGCGCGAATCCGGCAAACAGTGCCTGCCGCGTGACCATCTTCGGAGCATCCTTGACGTTCGTATCCAGATAGAAATCAACTTTGCCCAGCAACGATTTTTTCAGCCGGTCCGCCATCCGCCACTCGAAGAAAAATCCGCGCTTATATAAACGCAAAATATCGTTTTCAACCCGGTTCGTCCGCCAGTTGCCGATTTCTTGCGAGCGGTAGCGCTGCTGAATTTCCCAACGGGCCAAGTCCGCATAGACAACGACATCGCCTTCGGCGATCAGCGAAGCGCCGAACCCGATTACGATCGCTATGCCATTCTCCGCTTCGTCCAACTGACGACGCATCGCCTCTACTCGAGCCGGATCATAAAATTCATCAATTCTGAACGGAGCCATATAGCCGAATACCCGATCGTCCGTCATGTATCGCTCGACAATGTGATCCACTTGGGACGGCTCCAGCGCCGCATCCTCCGAGCGTAGAATCAGAGCGGAAGCGAGCGAATCGGCTAACCCCGCGACGATTTCATCCTGCCTGACCCCCGGATAACACTCCACGATGACGACCGCACGCTTCTTGCCTGTTGCGGCAACCGCCTCTTGAATCCGCTCGCCGATTGCCTTGTATCCGGCCCAAGCCTCGTTGTCCATGTTTTCGATTCGAGTAAACGGGTACTTGTCATATGATTTGTTCACCGGTTGATCAACCTCCATGTTCATTTTAACATAATATATCACATATTATCACAAATGAACATATAGTGACACTAATTTATAGATACGACGTGCAATTCCACGCCGCTGCTTTCGATTAACGCCCGATCCGCATCTCGGATACCTGAATCGGTAACGAAGATATCGATATCGGACAAATGGGCTACCGTCGTAAAATAACGGTTTCCGATCTTGGAAGCATCAAGGATCATGACGACTTTGTCGGACGCCTGGATCATTGCTTTTTTCACCTGCGTGTCCATCAGGTTCGGATCGGTAAAACCGTCCTCAACCGTGAATCCCAATGCCGAAATAAACAGCGTGTCCGCATGGTAGCTCGCGAAAAACTGCTCCGCCAGCGGTCCGACGAACGTGCCCGACACTTCGCGAAGCATGCCGCCGCCGCAAACCATCGCTCTTCTATCGGTAACGAAAGGGCGGAATAGGTTCATCGTATCCACCCCGTTCGTCAGCACAGTCAATTCCGTGTATCCGCCCAGCGATTCTGCCATTCGGGACACGGTCGTCCCGTTCTCCAGAATAATGACGTCGCGTTCCCGTACGAACGTTTCCGCAGCGTAGGCGGCCAGCCTCTGTTTGATATCGCGATTGCGTGCTTGCTTGACGGAAGCCTCCGGCTCCTCGATTGTGGGCAATGCGCCAAGGAAGACTGCTCCCCCATGCGAGCGCCGTACGCGGTTTTCCTGCTCCAGCGCGCTCAGGTCACGTCTGACCGTCATTTCCGACACGCCGAAGTGGTCGCTCATCTCTTTCATGGTTGCCGCGCCGCGTTGCGCTAAATAATTAAGGAGCATCTGTTTTCTTTGCAAGGGAAGCATATCCACACCTCGACTTTTTTTCACTCATTCTAACACAAATGATCATATTCAACAAAGAAGTCCCGATCTATGATCGAGACTTCTGTCTTAAACGTTGCCTGGACCGTGCCGGTTAGGTTTCAAGTGTCAGATTGAGGATTGATTCGGACTTTTTTCGAGATCTTCTTTCGTTCGAAAAGCGGGCAGCTCCGTATTCAACTCCAAACATTTCTGGAAAGCCTTCTCCGCCGTGTCCCACTCTTCTCCCCACTGCAGCTTGTATTGAAATTCATAGAAGCCGCCAAGCGTCGCTTTGAAGTTCGTTTCCCAATAGTTGCTGAGAACCCAGGAATATAACGGACGGTCGGCGTTTCTCGCACCTCCCTGACCATTCAGCAATCTCGTTTCATACTCCAGCGATCCTGTCTGAATCAGCGGTGTATCCGGAGTGGATACAAGAAGTCCGAACCGGTCGGACAGGTGGGCGTACCCCTCTTGGACGCAGTAATAATCGATGAGCGTTCCCGGCAACTGGTCTATTCCCGGGCGAACCGGGGCACCTGCTTTATCAAGCCATACCTGTTCGTTTTGCGAATCGGTTCCAAAAGGTAGAGAAATATACACATTCTCAGGATCCCAAACGCTATTCTTATGCAAACGGACAGATACGTCGACTCTTGCCATATCCCGATAGACTTTCAAATATAAAGAGTAATAACTTGTCCCTTCCAACAGGTATTTGAGCTCTACAACCCCGTAAAGCTCCCCTTGGACAATGGAATTGGCGCCACTCCATTTTCCGACGTGCCTTTGTACGTCTATCCCTTTCCGATTGCGCCCCATCCGGCGGCGAACATCCGCCATCTGCGATTCCGAAGGTGCTTTTGTCAACTCGTATACCGGTGTAAAAGCCCTATGCTGTGCATCTGTCCGAATCATTTCTCGTCCTGATGCTTTTTCGATGCAGGAGTAGATTCCATTGCTGTCCCAGCGGATGCAAACAAATGGGGATTCAATATAATTCTCTGCAATCATGATGCCGTTTGCCGATCCTCTCGAATCGACCGCGGGGTACAGGTCAAGTAGATCATCTACTCCATCCAGGCCCATAAGTCGGATGCTACTTGTTGTTACGGCCGTCGACCGGTTTTGTGGCCGAATCCGGTAATAGCGCTCCTCTTTCGAGGCCAATTCTTGATAAATCGTGATCCGAATTCCCCGGCTAACCTTCTCCAACTGATGAGGCACCGTCAGGCCGCTTGTTTCCTCGTACACTTCGAATCCGTCTGTGAATAGGGAAGGCTCCCAATTTTCAAGATAAAATTGCGCCGTGTCCCGAATGGGATGCTCATAGGGATTGATGACTTTGTAACGAAAAGGCAGTCCTGCCGCGAGATTTGCCGCCCCCTTGCCGTAAAGCAATTCATCCAAGACTTCATACGCCTGTCGGCTTGCGTTGGCGGCGTAAGCTTCCTTTCGTACAGCAAGCGCATGCACCATCGGATGCCATGGTTCATAGATGGAGGAATGGTATCCCCACGTATGTTCGGCATACATCATTAATTGATGCTCTGCATCGGAGATTCGAGACTCTGTCAGCGAGTTTGTGTCGCTTAAGGTTTTGGCTAATTGCATCGTACGTTGAGCATCGCGGAAGACTTGCGTGTGAACAGCAGTAGAAATTGTACCGTCGGTCCACCAGTCTGGCCAGTCCCCCCTGTATACCGGAATCGAGACGGATTGCGTTCGAACATGTTCAAAAAACTTGTGAAGCGTGGTCATTTCGATCTCGATGCGATCCCCGTGCTTCTCATTCCATTCATGAATGAACTCCATGATCGTACCGCTCGGTGGCGCGTTGTCGGTGAGCAAGCCGCTGACGTTGACGATCGCAAAGTCATAGGGGTATAACTCGGATTCAAGTTGTTCCAGATAACGTTGAATTCTCGTCTCGGCCAGCTTCCAATGATCTTCTGCCGCTCCATTTGTATAGAATTCGTCTTGAATTGTGTAGGAAAAGCTGCCGTTCGGTAGCAGCCCTAGATCATTACCGATCATATAATGCTCGCCGTTCCATACGAGCACTTTGTCTCCTCTCGGTGTTTCCCAATAAAACGGCGTCTGTTTCCTTCCAATCGGAAACATCCCGTGATGCGTATGAACGCAGGAATACAGATTTTGGATGCCTGCGTCGTACAGCGCTTGCGAATATCCCCAGCTGTAGCCGTTAACATCCGCGGTAATGGAGGCGTTTACCGTTACACCGATTGATTGCGCATAGTTTCCTGCTGCTTGGAGCTTATTGGATAATGTATCGTAACCGATCAATTCGGACAGGTTTAAGTATGTACCAGAGAGCTCGATATCTCCGTGCCTTAAAGCATCTGCAAACCTCTCCTTCTCGTCCAAAGAGGCTTTCTCCAGAAAACGTTCAACCGCCCAGAACGTCTCGCAGGTCCACTTGAATCCCTTCCATTCGTTACGCTTACCTGAATTGACCTCTTCCCAGATCTGGAGAGCTTGTCGGATAAAATCCACATGATATCGCTCGATTTTTTCCTGTCTTTCTGTATACCCAATATCCGTATGGGAGTGATGAATAACGAATAGTTTCCACTTTTTGTTCAATACCGTTTCGGGCATGTCTGCACTTCCTTTGCTGCTTGGTTGTACAGAAAGATAACACTTGCGACACGCCACGCGGAAGTCCTGATTGCAGTACTTTAGTCGTTAAATCGACATCGAACCTTTGTTTATCAAGAAAGAATTAAAATGAGCACTCAAGTATCAGAGTAAGGACCGATTAGACCCTGTAATTCTATTTTCTTATAGCGATAAATTCATAATTATTCTCCCGGACAGCGCGAATTGCACTGTCTGAATCTTGATATTCTTGGCTCACATCGATCGTATAACGGAACTCATAATACCCACCGCAAGAGGCCTTAAAATTCGTTTCCCATTTGTTGTTCGTCAGCCAAGAGTATAATGTGCCTGTCGGTTCAATATGCTCCGTGAAATCCCATAAGCGAAGCTTGCCGATATGTACCATTGGTGCGTCAAGTATGCTAAGCAAGACGCCAACTTGGTTACCAACTAACGCCGCTCCACCTTGCACAGAGAAATAATCGACACAAGTTCCCGGGAGTCGATCCATTCCAGGCCGAATAATTGCACCGGCTTTTTCCAGATGCCATACCCCTTGCTCCGTTTGGAATGGGAATGCAACATACACCCCATCCGGATCAAGCGTATTTTCTTTGTTCATTTTTATCGACACATCAAACCGGGAGAGCGCGCGGTAAAATTTGAATTCTGCCAAATAGGAATGTGTGCCGCGGACCTCGTATTCAAACGCCCATGTTTCGAAATGGCAGTTGCTGACGATATTACTTATCCGCTTAAGCTGACCGTGGTAAATTTCATCATTTGGAATCGTGCGAGCCGAGTACCCGAATCCGGCGGCATTCTGACGATTGCCTCCCTCGAACAGTTGATAAAGCGGTGAACCGAGGCCATCGTTCCCATCCTTCAATATCGACGCACCACTTGGTTTGTGGATTAGCGTATGAACACCTCGTTTCTCGTCCCACTCCACGCGTATCAAGTTATTCTCGAAACGTTCAGCGTTCTTAACAGTAGCGGATAAAACACCTGTTTGTGGGACAGGGCCTGAGAACTCGATCCATAATTCTCTTTCTTCCAAAGGTTCCATCACAAGCTGGATACATAATTCTTGACCACGAAGTGAGTGATTCACTTGTTCAAAAGCGTATTCACGACTTTGCTCGTCTACAATACGAAACCCTTGCTTGAATATCGGCGTTTCCCAATAATCCAGTGGCAAATAGGCAAGCGAAGTTTTCGCTTCGATCGACGGGTTGATGACTCTATAGCTAAATGGCCTTCGTGCGGTGAAATCGCCTTGGCCCTTTCCGGCAAGCACCTTATCCAAAGCCTTGCATGCAAACTCATCCGAATCAATGGCATACTTCATTTTACGCATATGCAGTTGCTGTACTCGGAAATCGCCGGCCTTGGATAATGAAGCGGAGTGGCCCCAAGTATGCTCTGCATATAATACAAGTGCTTCCGTTACGTGTTTCCATTCTTCCTCAGAGACAAATTTACCTTCTGGATCCAATCGCTCCGCTATCCGTTTCATACGCTGAGCATTGCGAAAGAGCGTTGTTTCCAGCGGTGTAGAAATCACACCGTCCGTCCACCAATCATTCCAATCGCCACTATAAACCGGGATATTAGGTGCTTCTTTTTCAAGGTGTTGGAAAAATTCCGATAAATTCGCAGTTCTTATCAAGATTTTATCTCCATGCTTATCATTCCACTCTTTAATCAAATCGCAATAGGAGTCGGTCGGAGGACTATTGTCGGTATACAATCCCGATCCCATGATGGGTAAGAAGCTGAACTCATATCCTATATTCCGGAGTCCATCTACAAGTGAATATAGCGTTTTCTCGGCATAAGAAATGTCCTGAATATCCACATAACCAAAAGAGTCGCTGAAATCCAGTCCCGGAACCATAGGGTCACCAACGGGATTATATCCAGGAATAAGTCCTAACAAATTCGCTTTATGATAGGCCAAGCCATTCCAAACGAGAATCTGTTTTCCTTTTGGCGATTCCCAGTAAAACGGCACATTGGGTTTGCCAAATGGGCATCCACCGTGATGCGTGTTGATATTTGTCGACAAATATTTCACACCTGAATCAAAGAGCGCATCCGCCATTCCCCAGGAGAATCCATTAACATCACAAGACATGGCGCTATGCAGTGGCACACCCGTCTCACGGGCGAATACCGTTGCCGGTTTCAAAAGGTCTCTCATGTGGCCTTCATCAAGAAGCTCAGTCATATGCAAATATGTCGCACTCAATTCTATCGAACCGTCTCTCAGCGCTTCTACCAAACGCGCCTTCCCTACGCTACCCGTTTTTGACAAGTACTGCTCGACCGCCCAAAACCCCTCACACATAAATTTGAATTTAGAGTTGATGTCCCGAGTTTGCTGTGCTGGAGAAAGCGCCATTTCAACCGCCTGCTCTAAAAATTGCTTGTGGTACTCTGTAATAACCTCTTGACGCTCTGTATACCCGATGTCGATATGCGAATGCTGGATTATAAACAAAGTAAATGGTTCTTGATGATGCACTTTGATTCTCCCCCTTGGCGTCCTATTGATCCCCAGAGACGCCGAAAATGTTCGGCGTCTCTGTAATAGCTTCATATATATTGTTTAGAAAAATCCTAATACAATGCAAACTCTCTGATTCTAGAATACAGGCTACCGCTTTGCACCGGATTCGTA
>NZ_JAKRWM010000036.1 GCF_022352055.1 Cohnella mopanensis
TCGTGCCGTTGGTCAGGCCTGTGTTCGTATAACTTGTCGCCGTCACGCCGGTAGCCACGTTCGTATAAGGACCGCCGCTTGTCGTCGCACGTTTAACCGTATAGCTCGTTGCTCCGCTTGATGCTGTCCAGCTCAGCGCAACTTGTGCGTTGCCTGCCGTTGCCGTCAGTCCCGCTGGTGCCGCTGGCACCGTTGGAGCTGCGATCGGCGTCGCGCT
>NZ_JAKRWM010000037.1 GCF_022352055.1 Cohnella mopanensis
GTCCAGCTCAGCGCAACTTGTGCGTTGCCTGCCGTTGCCGTCAGTCCCGCTGGTGCCGCTGGCACCGTTGGAGCTGCGATCGGCGTCGCGCTCGCTTGCGTGGAGTTTGCGCTGGATCCGGCGCTATTGGACGCGCTAACGACGTAGTAGTACGTCGTTCCGTTCGTCAGGCCTGTGTTCGTATAACTCGTCGCGGTCACGCCGGTAGCCAAGTTCGTGTAAGGCCCGCCGCTTGTCGTCGCGCGTTTAACCGTATAGCTCGTTGCTCCGCTTGATGCCATCCAGCTCAGCGTAACTTGTGCGTTACCTGCCGCTGCCGTCAGTCCCGTCGGTGCCGCAGGCACTTGGACGCTTCCACCAGGGATAACCGGATAAGCATTTTGAATCAGCTCCACGAATTGACTGTGGAACCAGTGACCCGACACCGGAGCATTCGGCAATGCGCCCGTCAATTTGCCGCTTGAGGCCGCCGTGTAGGTTGGATCGCACATTCTGTCAAAACCTTTGCCTTCGTCGTTCGGAATTGCCGAGCTCGAGCCATCCGACTCTCCCGGCGGCTTCACCCATACGAATGCGTCGAGATGAGATGCAGCATATCCCGCAGGCGCTGCTTGCGGCGGTTGGCCCATCCCCGCTCCGCTAGGATTACACCAATTCCCGCGATGGTAACGTTTATCGATTCGGCCGGAATCGACGTAGGCGTTAACGGTAGTTCCGCTAGCTACCGTCGGTCGGTTCGGACCGCCCCATCCATTACGGGAAGTGTCGATCAAGAAGCCTATACTGGCTGGCCAACCTTTCGCCACGAAGCCGGAGTACAACGCTGCCGTGAAATCCACTTCATCAAAGTACGGATTGTATTCATAGTAACTTGCAGACTTCAGTGGCTGCCCGCTAATTGACAAATCTGGATTAGGTAAATTCGGCTCTTCCAATGGAGTGGTGTTCGCCGTGTCGCTGATAAAGCCGTCAACGCTCGCAAGACCCGCAGCCGTTCCAGCTACAACTGTGGTAAAAAGGTCGATAGTCGGTTGACGGTTGCTGTCCCAGCCCAACCATCCGGAGTGTCCGATATCCATATAGGTGTATACGTTAGGGATAGCGTGCAGTTTGTCTAGCGCATATCGGGTTGCATCCCGATAAATGTTAGTGGAGTTCGCCTGCCCGCATGCCGGGTCGCTTAGGTTGGTTACAAGGTTAGGCAGCGAATCCGGTTCGATCACCGTGACGATCCGGATGTCCTTGTACGCCGGAAGAGCGAATATGCTGGCGATCGCGTCGATGTACTGAGTTTTGTACGTTTGCAAACCAGCCGCGGTTAACGGAAGTTCTCCGTTCGACGCCAACGCGTGACAGTCGCGACCTGGCAAGTCATAGATAACGAAAGTTGCCGTAATCGGCGTGTTGCCCTGCTTCTGAGCAAGAACAGCATCCAGGGTTTGAGCTAAGCTCTTACGGCCTCCGTTCGCCGCGCCACCGGCGATCGCTGCGATGCGGTCAAGCCAGACAGCGGTTGGATACGTTTTGACTGTCTGCATTTTCGCGATCAAGTTGCTGTCGGTAACTTGCGCGATCGACGTGTCGATCAACGCCGCGTAATCGGGATTCACGTAAGCAGTCGCCCCCACGAACGGGTTGTCGACGTGCGATTCAGCAAAAGCGCTCTTGATTCCCATCGATATGAAGCTACTTATGACCAATGAGAGGATTACGATATACATTCCGGTTCTTTTCGTTATGGCCATTGCCATTTTTCCCAACTCCTTCAGGTTTTTTAAGGCTCAATTCCCCATACGAGCGTGCCGTTCTGATAGAGCGTCGTTTTGTTCCAGTTCGTATAAGACGTTATCGTACCGTCGAACGAGTAATCATCGATCTCATTGAAGTTGGTCCAGTCGGCTTTCGCCACGCGGATTTGAATGTCCCCGCTCTGACCTCCCGCTGCGATCGATCCGGCCGCTGAGTTAAATGAGATCTCGAGGTACGTATCTGCTCCGGTTTTCGCCGGGGAGATCGCCGCGAATGCGCCGCTGACGTTGCTCGTTCCGACTTGAGCGTAGTCGCAGTAGAAGTTCAAGGCTGCGTTGCTGTCTTTCGTGAAGTAATAGCGCAGTTTCAAGTCGCTCAAGTTAACGGCGGAAGTACCGGTGTTCTTGATGTTGATGATCGCATTAATCATGTTGTCGGTCGCATTGGCGTTACTTACCTTATACTGGGCGACGATGCTGCTCGTGACGTTCTGCGGCGTTGCGCTCGCTTGCGTGGAATTCGCGCTCTCGCCTGCGGCATTCACGGCACTAACCACATAGTAATAGGTCGTTCCATTCGCCAGTGCCGTGTCCGTGTAGCTCGTCGACGCTCCGGTCGCCACCGTCGTGTACGGTCCGCCGTTCGTTGCGGCTCGCTTAACGTTATAGCTCGTCGCGCCGCTCGAGGCCGTCCAGCTAAGCACAACTTGCGCATTGCCCGCCGTTGCCGTCAGTCCGGTCGGAGCTGCAGGCCCTTGAGGAGCTGTCGGCGTTGCGCTCGCTTGCGAAGAGTTCACGCTTTCGCCGGCAGCGTTCACCGCGCTGACTACGTAGTAATAGGTCGTGCCGTTCGTCAGGCCCGTGTTCGTGTAGCTAGTCGCCGCAACGCCGGTAGCTACCGTCGTGTACGGTCCGCCGCTCGTCGTCGCGCGCTTCACGTTGTAGCCTGTCACGCCGCTTGAAGCCGTCCAGCTAAGCGCAACTTGCGCATTGCCCGCCGTAGCCGTCAGGCCGGTCGGCGCCGCTGGCGGTTGAGGGGCTACTGGCGTTACGCTCGCTTGCGAAGAGTTTACGCTTTCGCCGGCAGCGTTCACTGCGCTTACGACGTAGTAGTACGCCGTGCCGTTAGTAAGTCCCGTGTTCGTGTAGCTAGTCGCCGCTATGCCGGTAGCTACCGTCGTGTAAGGTCCGCCGCTTGTCGTTGCACGCTTTACGTTATAGCCAGTCGCGCCGCTCGAAGCCGTCCAGCTGAGCGCGGCCTGCGCATTGCCCGCTGTTCCGGTTAAGCCTGCCGGTACAGCCGGAGGTTGTTGCGTCGTTCCGCCCGGTTCGTTCCCCCAAATCAATGTGCCGTTCTGATAAAGGGTAATGTTGCTAGACGGAGCGTAAGAGGTTTGCGTTCCGTTATAGGAATAATCGTCCGCTTCGTTGTAGTTGCTCCAATTAGCCAGATTGATGCGGCTTTGGATTTCGCCGCTATTGCCTCCCGCAGCGATGGAGCCTGCACCCGTCGTGAATCCGATCTCCAAGTACGTATCCGCTCCCGTAGCCGGCGAGCTCATCGATGTGAATGTTGCCGTCAAGTTAGCACATCCAACGCCCGCCCAGTCGCAGGTGAAAGTCTCGGACTGCGTCGAGCCTTTCGTATACCAGTAGCGAATCTTCAGTTGGTTGAGAGGTACGGAGGATGTGCCCGTGTTCACGATCCGAAGCTGCGGCTTCATCTGGCTGTCCGTCGCGCTGGTGTCACCGACTTTATATTCCACTTTTAATGTGCTCGGCAATTGAGGAGTCGCGCTCGCTTGCGTGGAATTCAAGCTTTCGCCGGAAGCATTCACCGCGCTGACGACGTAATAATACGTTGTGCCGTTGGTGAGTCCCGTGTTCGTATAGCTCGTCGTTGCCACGCCGCTTGCCACCGTTGTATATGGACCACCGCTCGTCGTTGCCCGCTTCACGTTATAGCTCGCGGCACCGCTCGAAGCCGTCCAGCTTAAAGTCGCTTGCGCGTTACCCGCCGTTGCGGTCAATCCCGTTGGCGCCGCCGGAATGGCCAATTGCGGAGTCGCGCTTGCCTGTGCGGAATTGACGCTTTCTCCTACTGAGTTCACTGCGCTGACGACATAGTAATAGGTCGTTCCATTCGTCAAGCCCGTATTCGTGAAGGTCGCTGCCGTCACTCCGGTCGCGACGTTCGTGTATGGGCCGCCGCTTGTCGTAGCCCGCTTCACGTTATAGCTCGCCGCGCCGCTCGAAGCCGTCCAGCTCAAGGCGACCTGCTGATTGCCCGCCGTCGCGGTTAAGCCCGTTGGCGCCACTGGAACCGTAGGAATAGCCGGCACTACGCTAACCTGCACGGAGTTCGTGCTCTCGCCCACCGTGTTCACCGCGCTGACGACATAATAGTAAGTCGTACCGTTGGTGAGTCCGGTGTTCGTGTAGCTCGTTCCGGTTACTCCTGTCGCAACTGTCGTATACGGTCCGCCGCTAATCGCCGCCCGTTTGACGTTGTAGCTCGTTGCGCCTGCGGAAGCCGTCCAGCTCAAAATAACTTGCGCATTGCCCGGCGACGCGATCACGCCGGTTGGCGCAGTCGGTACCGTTGGCGTCGACGATCCGAGCAAGCGGTCGTATTCCGCATAGGCCGTAGCGATATCGACCTGCGACCAGAAACGATGATACTTAAAGGTCGGGGTACCTTTATCCCACTTCTTGGTGGTCGGATTCCATGAAGTATTATAAAGATTGGTCAAATAGGACCATTGAGGATCTTGCGTAATTTTCGGCCGAAGCTGCGGATAACTGATATACACGCCGTTACCGCCTTTTGCCGGATCGGACGGAATGCTGCCGGTTCCGGGAATGGTGTTGCCCATACCGTACGTTCCGGACCATCCGTTCGGGAAATAAATTTCTTTCTCGAAGTAACGGGAGTAGTCGGCGCGTTCCTCGGCTTTGACGATGCCCACGCCGTCATTAAAGTTCCAAGCAACGTTCAGCAAGGAATCCGCGAGCGACTTCGCTTGGTTTCCTAGAGTCGTGAAGTTGCCCGTCTCCGCTTTCGTACCGGCCGCGAAGAAGGAGAGAGCTTTAATGTAGCTGCCCAGCACGCCGACGTCTTGGCTTGGATCCTTCGTGATGACATGGAAGTTCGGGTTGCCCGTAAAAGTTGCGAATGAGTTCCATGTGTCGGGTTGCCCCGTCCATTCTTGGCCGCCGGGAATATAAAATTCACCTGGAGCCGAAGTTGTCGCTATGACCGGGTTCGCGCCGCCGAGAACGCGCTGGCCGGCTGCGTTCAAGTAATAACCTGAGGCATCCGTAACCGGTTTCTGGTTTACGAAGACGTAATCCGTCGACCAATCGATCCACTTGGAAATGACGTTTTTGGCCATTTGGAAATTTTGGGACGTAATATCCCCGCTGGAAGCGAGGATGTAATACATTTCCGCTACCCGCTCAAGCGGCCATGCTTGGAAGCCGAACCAAGAGTTCGAATCGGGATCGGTATATACCGGCGCCTCTTGATAAGCCATATTGTAAAAAGTACTAACGCCCGACGGATAAGCGCTGTAGCTGCCGCCCCAGCTGTTCGTTGCGCCGCCGCCGATAGCGCCTTCCACCGATAGCAGCCAGTTATAAAACTCGAGCTGGCGCGTCAACGAGGCGTTCCAGTCCGCTTGGCCCGTTGCGGATGATGGGGCTAAACCACCAGCCGTCGTTCCGAGCGCATAGGCGGTGACCGGGTTTTGATAAGCTTGGTGAGCGTGGCTTGCGCCGATCCGCCAAGCCCAGTTCCCGTTGCTGCCGATGCCGCCGCCCCAAGCGGTGTACCAGGCTAACAGATTCATGCTTGAGTTTTTGCCGCTTCCAGCCGTCGGCGTCCCGTTCTTGGCGCTGCCGATTTGTTGGAAGTATTTATCGTAGAAGCCGTAACGCAAATAATCGCCCATCTTTTTCGCCTTATTCAGAATAGCCGTGTTGTTGTAACCGAACCGCTTCGCCCAGTAGATAACCTGGATGGCTCGGGCGTCCGCATCCGTTGCATTCGTATATTTCCATTGGGCAGCGGGAACCGCCGATTCTTTGGTGAACAAGGACATGAAGCCTTCGTTTGTTTTACCGAACGTTTTGTTATCTTGCGACGGGTGGGTTATCGCTTCCCATACCGATTCTTCTTCCCCGCGTTGGAACGTATTGACATACGTCGCCGTGTGGGAAGGATTCAAAGTATTGCCGAAGCCATACCAGTTGTCTACGTCTACCAGCCAGTGCATCAAATAGGTTTGATTGTTGCCGTAGGTGGCTTTCAGTTCAGCGTCCAGCGGGTCAGCTCCAGGGGAGTACTGTCCGGACAGCTGCGAAGGGTATTGATCGGGAAATGGCTTTTCGGCCGCATAGGTTGCCGGACTGCTCGGGTTGTAGTAATTCATAGTAGGCTGTTCCTCGACGCCATCGCCTTCATTAATTGGAATGATGTATTTCTCCATGTTGGCCCATGCGGCATCCAACCGAGTCCAATCGCCGGTATATTTACCATATAACGCTTCCAGCCAGAGCCAGTAGCTATAGGCCTCGGATGTAGTCATATGCCCGTAGTCGGGGGCTTCACTCATCAGCGTCTCGATGGCGTGATAAGGAATTCCTTCAGGTGAAAAATAACCGTTAGCCGGATTTTTGATTTGATTGTACAACTGCATGAATCGCGTTTCGTATACCGTTGCCGCGGAAGCTTCTTTCGGTGCGATCCACAAGCTTGCGTAGGCGGACAAGATCATAGCTGCCGCTAGCAACCAGATAAGTCCCTTACGGTAAATGCTCTGAACCATTATCAATTCCTCCTTAACCGATTTTCTTGCTAAATTCGCCATCTTGTCGAAATACTCCGCACGAGCCTACCTCCTTTACGAAAAGGTTTTCTGTACATTTCCATTATAAAACCGAGGAAGTTTGTAAAATGTGCGTGATGTAACTTGTTTACGCCGCTTATGTAACCGTTTGAGATAAGCCAATCCACACAAAAAACCGTTTTCCGGCAAATGCCGGAAAACGGTTTGAGTTTACATCGCGCTTAAGGCGCGATCCCCCACACCAACGACCCGCTCTGATAAAGCGTCACATGATCCCAGTTGGCATATGCCGTCTTCGTAGGATCATACGAGTAATCGCCAACTTCATTGAAGTTCGACCAGTCGGATTTGGCGATCCGCCCCTGAATATCACCGCTTTGCCCACCTGCCGCGATCGAGCCCGCGCCAGACGTAAACGAGATTTCCAAGTACGTATCCGTTCCGCTTCCCGATGCGCTGACGAATGCGCCTTGTACATTCGCGCTGCCAACTTGCGCCCAGTCCACCCAGAAGCTAAGTGATTGGTTTCCATCCTTGGTGAAATAGTAGCGGAGCTTCAACGTGCTCAAATCCACGGCCGTCGTGCCGTTATTCTTAATGTTGAAATAGGGTTTAATCTGATTATCGGTCGCATTCGTGTCCCCCGCACGATACTGCACGACTAAATTGCCGGTGCTGCCTGCGCTCGGCGTCGCGCTTGCCTGCGCAGAATTCGCACTTTCGCCTGCCGCATTCACCGCGCTCACCACATAGTAATATGCGGTCCCGTTCGTCAGTCCGGTATTCGTATAACTCGTTGCCGTTACGCCCGTAGCCACGTTCGTGTACGGGCCGCCGCTTGTCGTCGCGCGTTTGACCGTATAACTTGCCGCTCCGCTCGAAGCGACCCAGCTAAGCGATGCTTGCGCATTGCCACCCGTCGCGGTCACCCCGGTCGGCGCCGCCGGTATTGTCGTTCCGACTCTCGGCGTCACGGTTACCTGCGCAGAATTCGCGCTTTCGCCTGCCGCGTTCACCGCGCTCACCACATAGTAATATGCGGACCCGTTCGTCAGTCCGGTATTCGTATAACTCGTTGCCGTTACGCCCGTAGCCACGTTCGTGTACGGGCCGCCGCTTGTCGTCGCGCGTTTGACCGTATAACTTGCCGCTCCGCTCGAAGCGACCCAGCTAAGCGATGCTTGCGCATTGCCACCCGTCGCGGTCAACCCGGTCGGCGCCGCCGGTATTGTCGTTCCGACACTCGGCGTCACGGTTACCTGCGCAGAATTCGCGCTTTCGCCTGCCGCGTTCACCGCGCTCACCACATAGTAATATGCGGTCCCGTTCGTCAGTCCGGTATTCGTATAACTCGTTGCCGTTACGCCCGTGGCCACGTTCGTGTACGGGCCGCCGCTTGTCGTCGCGCGTTTGACCGTATAACTTGCCGCTCCGCTCGAAGCGATCCAGCTAAGCGATGCTTGCGCATTGCCACCCGTAGCGGTCAAGCCTGTCGGTGCCGCCGGTATTGTCGTTCCGACGCTCGGCGTCACGGTTACCTGCGCAGAATTCGCGCTTTCGCCTGCCGCATTCACCGCGCTCACCACATAGTAATATGCGGTCCCGTTCGTCAGTCCGGTATTCGTATAACTCGTTGCCGTTACGCCCGTTGCCACGTTCGTGTACGGGCCGCCGCTGGTCGTCGCGCGTTTGACCGTATAGCTTGCCGCTCCGCTCGAAGCGACCCAGCTAAGCGATGCTTGCGCATTGCCACCCGTCGCGGTCAAACCGGTCGGCGCCGCCGGAATTGTCGGATTAACGACAAGCGGTTTAATGAGCCGATCTAACATCGCTTGCTTCGGTGCGTTCCACGTCGCCCAATCGTCCAGCAGCAGACCGCCGGTATCTCCGCTGTTCGGGTTGAGGCACCA
>NZ_JAKRWM010000038.1 GCF_022352055.1 Cohnella mopanensis
ACCGGTCGGCGCCGCCGGAATTGTCGGATTAACGACAAGCGGTTTAATGAGCCGATCTAACATCGCTTGCTTCGGTGCGTTCCACGTCGCCCAATCGTCCAGCAGCAGACCGCCGGTATCTCCGCTGTTCGGGTTGAGGCACCAGTACGTCCAATACATATCGTTATCTTTAAGGTAATCGACCAGCTTGTTTTGCCATTTGCCTTCGGCGCTAACCGTATCGACACTTCTGCCGCCGAACTCCCCGGCTAGAATCGGCGCGATATTGTCTTTGTGGATGTATCCCCAATACGAATCCCACATTGCCGGCATATTACTCGGAAATGTCGGATCGGAGAACCAGGTTTGAGCGGATACTCCGGGGCCGTAATCGTGAGGGGAGTAGACAACGCGATTGGCAACATTAAGTCGCACGGGATTGTTCCGCACGCCTTTCAAGTTACCTCCCCACCAGTAGGAGCCGGATTCGCCTTGTACGTTGGATTGAATGCCCTCGACGATAATCAACCAGTTCGGATTAGCCGCAAGAATCGCGTTACCCGCGCGTTCCGCCGCTAATCTCCAATCCGTTGATACGTTGCCGGTTCCCCAACTCGCCGTGCCATGCGGCTCGTTATGAAGATCCGCGCCGATGACCGTCGGGTTGTTCGCATAATGCTGCGCTAACATAACCCAGTCGCTGATCCAACGCTGTTCGGAGTATTGTGCAGTGTACCAGAGCTCCGACTGGCCTCCCGAGTCCGGACGGTGACGGTCCAAGAAAACTTTAATGCCTCTCTCGCCCGCTTTCTGTATAACCTTGTCCATTAACTGCAGAGGCGTTAGCCCGATTAAATCCGGGTTCGTATACGTATTAATGCTTGAAGGCATAACCCCCGGATCGAACATTTGAGTGCTGAACGGCAACCGAAGCAAGTTATAGCCGTGATCCTTGATTTTGTCCATGAAGCTGTCGAGCGAGTATTGCCATAAACCATGAGGCGAATAATTAGCCGTTTCGAAGCCGAACCAGTTAATCCCGTTAAATATGGCTGGATTGCCTTCCGAATCCACAATGCGGTTGCCGGATGTATGATAATAACCGGTCGGGGCCGCGTAACTTTTGCCGATCCCGATCGAAAGCAGCATTGAGCAGGCCAATGCCGCAATCAATAAGACAATCCCCCCGCGTTTGCATGAGTTTATCAACATTTTCGTATCCCCCGTTCCATTTTGAAATCCATATCGTAAATCCCCTCCCGTTTATCCGAACTCTGTCTCTAGTTATCCCTTTCCCTCCTTCGGCGTTGGAAATGGTTTTCTGTAAGCAATTCCATTATAAAACGGATTGAACACAAAAAATGTGCGCCATGTAACCTTGTTATTGCGTATTGTATCTTCTTCGAAATCGTTTTCTACAATGAATAAATAAAAACGCCTTCGAGGCAAGAAGCCCCGAAAGCGGATGGGATAACCTAATTATTAGTACTACAATGCGCTGCCGCCGTAGAGGAAACGATATTCCCAATGCTTGCCCGAGATGCTGTCCGTACGAACGCCGCCCGATTCTTTCGAATACGTATGTAACACTTTGCCATCTCCTAGATAGATAGCCGCATGGCTGATCTTATCCCCGAATGGCTTTTTGCCGGAGTAACTGGAAGCTTTGGTCCCTTTGTAATCCATAAAGAACATCAGGTCTCCGCGCTTGAGCTGGTGCCAATCCGTCGTAACCGCGCCTTTGCCCCTTACATATTCGCCTTGTCCGCGCGAATCTGACGGTAACGTGACGCCAATAGCGTCCTTGAACATTTGCCGGATGAGATCCGAGCAATCGAACGTATTCGTGTTATCGCGGCTAGACCCGTATTCATATGGCGTTCCCAAGTATTTCATGCCTGCGGCTATGATCGATTCTACCTGGTTGGAACCCGGGTCAGTAGAAGGCTGCGATGGTGCTGGACCTGGAATCGACCCCGACACCGCAATGTATTGTTTATCCGTGCTCACGTAGCCGGATTGACCTTTGGAATCGGTCACGGCGTACCAAGAAGAATTAGGTTGTCCGGTTACCGTAACCTTCTCTCCCTTAGACAGATAACGGATACGGGAAGCACTAACCGAGGGGCTTGTCCGGAAAGAAACGCTGCTTACGATCGTAGCGTTGCCACCGGTAACTGCTCCGTTGCCGCCAGTCGAGCCGGATGAACTATTCACGCTTAAATATTTGCTGTCGGAAGAAATGTAACCCACATTTCCGGAAGAATCCTTCACCTGCAGCCAATAACTATTGATTTTGCTAAGTACGACTACTTCCTCGCCCTTGCCTATCATACGAATAACAGCTCCTGAAGTGCTGGGCGCCGTGCGGAAATTAACCCCTGATTGGATTGTGCCTGTCGTTGCTGCGGCGTTCGCTTGGGGCTGGGGGAATGCCGACCAAACCATCGTCGCCACCAAGAGATACATCAAAGTCCGTTTCACTTGCGAAGTCCTCCTCTGGATACGGCGTTAAGGGGGGATCCCCCTTACTTGCTTTATTATAGAGGCATGTCTAGTGCCTTCCATCCGGCGCGGAACCCATCGACCAAGTCCCGAAATGGGCACAAGGTTCCATTAGTCCATAGGACCTAGGAACGTCAACCCGCGTCGCCAGAGGACCTTGGGTGATCGTTTTCCCCAAACTTACCAGCCCATTATGACCATTTTGAAATAAAAAACGCCGCCATCCGGCGACGTTCATGGACTATTGCACGTTTCATGAGAAAGATTAACCTTGTATTCACTACTTAAGACCTACACCTCGGGCTCGACATGAACATGCGCGTTCAAAATTTCGTGTTTCCGTTGAAGCCTCTGCTCTACCGCATCGCTGATCTTATGGCTCTCAATGAGGGACAATGCGGAATCCACGATGACGATAACATCGACAAGCACGGTGCTCCCATGAAGGCGAGCGCGAATGTCTTTAATTCCGCGGACTCCCTCCGTTCGCTCAACGACTCCTTTAAGCGTCTTCAACTGACCAACATCAAAGCCATCCGTCAGATCGTGTGTCGCTGCCCAGAAAATGTCCCATGCCGTCTTGAGAATGAGTACGGCCACGGCAACGGCCGCAACTGCGTCAAGCCAAGGCCAACCGAGAACCGCTCCGAATATGCCGACCGCCGCCCCGATGCTAACGAACGCGTCCGAGCGATTGTCCTTCGCGGCGGCCATTAACGCCTGGCTGCGGATGCGGTTAGCTAGCCGGGCATTATATGTATAGACGCCGAACATCGCAATCGCTGCGGCAATCGCCACCCATCCGGCGGCGATATCCGGCGCGCCGTAATGTCCTATCGCGATATTGCGAATCGCTACCTGTCCGACTTGTAAGCCGACCGTCGCCATGATAAACGAGGCAAGCAGCGCCGCGACCGTCTCTGCCCGAAGATGACCGTACGGATGATTCGCATCCGGAGGCCTACGGGAGATGCGAAGACCGACCAGGACGGCCACGGAAGCTACGATATCGGTGACATTATTAAATCCGTCTGCCGTCAAGGCCTCCGAGCCGAACCCCCAGCCCGCAGCCAATTTCAAGGAAGAAAGGATGAGATAGGCCCCAATACTGACCCATGCGCCTTTCTCTCCTTTTTTGATATCCTCGTATATATCCTTCGACATCCGTAGCACCTCCTCGCCGTTTACACCATCCAATACGATTGGCTCTGCTCTTTTGCAACCATCGCAATAGTGTAACCGTTCGGCCTATACTCGAAACATACGGTCTCTTTGGAGCGAGCCCTTGCTCCCCCATTGTCGCGTTTTGCGACTATGGCGGGGCATCTGCTTCGCTTTCCCTCTCCATCGTCGCATTTTGCGACTATGGCGGGGCATCTGCTGCGCTTTCCCTCTCTATCGTCGCGTTTTGCGACTATGACGGGGCATCCGCTGCGCTTTCCCTCTCCATTGTCGCGTTTTGCGACTATGCCGATGCAGAGCGGCTTCGCTTTCCCTCTCCATTGTCGCGTTTTGCGACTATGGCGGGCGCCCTCATTCTAACCTCACAAAAAAACGCTCGCCGAACAGAGTCGGCAAGCGTCTACTAATTATCTATCTTCTTCTGGAATGAGCTTCGCGCGAAGCTGTTGCACTTCCGGATGCTCCAAGTACTCGTCGAAAGTCATCATCCGGTCGATGATGCCGTTCGGAGTAATCTCGATAATCCGGTTGGCGATCGTCTGCATGAACTGATGGTCATGCGAGGTAAAGATGATCGGACCGTCAAAGTCGATCAATCCGTTATTGAGCGCCGTAATGGACTCCAAATCCAAGTGGTTCGTCGGCTCGTCAAGCAGCAGCACGTTACCGTTCGTCAGCATCATGCGGGAAAGCATGCAACGTACCTTTTCTCCTCCGGACAGGACGGAACCTTTCTTTAACGCTTCGTCGCCCGAGAACAACATCCGGCCAAGGAAACCGCGAATGAACGATTCGTCCGGATCTTTAGTATATTGACGCAGCCACTCGACCAGGTTCAGATCCACCCCATCGAAATAAGCCGAGTTTTCTTTAGGGAAATACGCTTTAGTCGCAGTAACGCCCCAAGTTACGGCACCCTCTTCAGGCTCTTTTTCCCCAACGAGGATTTGGAACAGCAACGTCTTCGCGTGACCATATGGACCGACCAATGCGATTTTGTCGCCTTTGTTGACGACGAAGTTTACGCCGTTCAGTACTTTCTCTCCATCCAAGGTTGCCGAGAGATTCTCGACCGTCACGACTTGCTTGCCTACCTCGCGCTCAGGTTTGAAGTTAATGAACGGATACTTACGGTTCGAAGGACGGATGTCGTCGAGCGAAATTTTGTCCAATAGCTTCTTACGGCTCGTCGCTTGCTTCGCTTTGGATTTGTTCGCGGAGAACCGTTGTACGAACTCTTGCAATTCCTTGATTTTGTCTTCCTTCTTCTTGTTCTGATCGCGCATGAGCCTCATAGCCAATTGGCTAGACTCGTACCAGAAATCGTAGTTACCTACGTACATTTGAATTTTTCCATAGTCGATATCCGCGATATGCGTACAAACTTGGTTCAAGAAGTGACGGTCATGGGATACGACGATAACGGTGCCCTCATAACGGGACAAGAAATCTTCCAACCAGTTGATGGACTCAAGGTCCAAGTGGTTGGTAGGCTCATCGAGCAGCAAAATATTCGGATTGCCGAACAAAGCTTGCGCGAGCAATACGCGAACCTTCTCGTTACCGCTTAGCTCAGCCATTTTCTTGTCATGAAGCTCGGTCGTAATGCCAAGACCATTCAACATGCCGGCCGCTTCGCTCTCCGCTTCCCAACCGTTCATTTCCGCGAATTCCGCTTCAAGCTCACCCGCGCGCATGCCGTCTTCATCGGAGAAGTCTTCTTTCAGGTAAATCGCGTCTTTCTCTTTCATGACCTTGTAAAGACGGTCGTGTCCCATAATAACTGTCTCTAGCACGTTGAACTCATCATACTCATAATGATTTTGTTTCAGAACGGCGAAACGTTCGCCCGGGGTAATGTGAACCTCTCCCGAGGAGGATTCCACTTCGCCCGATAGTATTTTCAGGAACGTGGATTTCCCCGCTCCGTTTGCTCCGATCAAACCATAACAGTTGCCAGGCGTGAATTTAATGTTTACATCTTCGAATAGGGGGCGTTTGCCAAAACGTAGGCTTACGCCGGATACGGTAATCATGAGTCTAATCCATCCTTTTCTTTAGGGGTTTCTAGATTATGGCTTCCAAAACGTAACGTCTCGCCGTGCTGCAGCAACAACAGCTTCTCTTCAGGGATGCCGAGCTGCACCCGAGCCGCCTCCAACCGCTGTAATGCTTCGGCGGGAGTGTCGTCCGAAAGCTTAAATGCACCGTAATGCATGGGTACGAAATACTTCGCTTTCACGTCAAGGAAAGCCTGCAAAGCTTCTTCCGGGCTAACATGCTGGGACGCCATGAACCATTCGGGATCATAAGCTCCAATCGGCAACAGCGCAATATCGATATCGAACTTGCGGCCGATCTCGCTAAATCCTCGGAAATATCCGCTATCGCCCGCAAAATAGATCGTCGGACCATGATCGATCTCCAGCACCCAACCGCCCCAATGAGACGTATTCATATCCCACGGATTGCGACGCGTCCAGTGCTGAGCCGGAACGAAAGTAAATTTCACGCCATGGAACGTTGCGTGTTCCCACCAATGTAGCTCCTGGGATTGAAGAAAACCTCGCACGACAAGCTTTTTTCGCAAACCGGCCGGTACGATCATTTTCTTCGGACCTTTCAGCCTACGCAAGGACGACATGTGCAGGTGATCATAGTGAGCGTGAGAGATGAGGACGACGTCTGTAGATGGCATGTCCGACAATTCTATACCTGGCGGAGCTAGTCTTTTCTGAAATGCCATTCTTCTGGCCCATACGGGGTCCGTGACGATGTTCAAGCCCGCCATCTGAATGAGAAACGTGGAGTGGCCGATCCATGTGATGGATGGCTCGCTTCGGTTATGCTGTAGAAATCGCAGGTCTGGCTCAACATTAGGAATACATTGTCCGTATCCCTTATTGCGCAACTTGCGAAACCGATCTTCACGCCAACGGTCGAATTGATCCTTTGATGCTTTGCCAGCACCTATAGAATCCAAGTTTCCGAAGCGTCTTCTAAGCATGGAATCCCTCCGATGATGTGCTCATGTATACTATATCAGGAAACTCCGAAATGTACCAAGGTTGGGGAGAAAATTCGCCTGATCTATCTTCCTGCTCGTTCTGATTTCATGAAATCCTTACCCATTTTACATGTAACCATAACTAATGCTTTTTCCTCTATTATGCACGGAACTGAAAATCCTTCGGGTGGTTTCGAGGGGCTGTAGTCCGGTTTTTCCTGACTGCACGGCACATTTGGTGGTTGCGAGGCGCTGTAGTCCGGTTTTTCCTGACTAAATGGCTCGGTTGGCGGCTAGGAATACGATGAGTTTTTGGCATTTCGGGCTCGATTGCGGTATTGTGGAGTAAAAGAAGAAAGCGAGGGGTATTCCATGAAATTGCTATCCATCGAGCCAACCCCAAGTCCAAATACAATGAAGCTGAACGTGGATGTTAGGCTCGATCCCGGCGTTCAACTGAATTACGGCAAAGATTCGACGGCGGTACCTCCGTTAATCGCGAAGCTGTTAGAGGTTCCCGGCGTTAAAGCGATATTCCATACGTCGGATTTTCTTGCTCTGGACCGCAGAGGCAATGCGGATTGGGCCGCCATCCTTGACGGGGTCAGAGAAGCGTTCGGAATCGCGGCCAGCGGTTCGTTGACAGGTCCGGGAGAAGACGCGGGAGGCTTCGGCGAAGCTCACGTCCGCGTGCAAATGTTCCGTGGCATCCCGATGCAAATTCGGGTGCGCAGCGGCGGCCAAGAATTTCGGGCGGCGATGCCCGAGAGATTCGCGAAGGCCGTGTCCGAGGCTGCGGGAGCGACGATGATCCGCGAGCGTATGCTCGAGGATCTCGGAGTACGTTATGGCGAACCGCAGGAGATCCTGGACGAGGTGCAGCGAGAGCTTGAGGCGGCATACTCCGAATTGCGTTTACGCGATTTGATCGAGCAAGCGAAAGCCGCAGGCCCGGAAGCCGCGCCTCCCGCTCCACCCTCTCCATTAACGGGAGAACAGGTTATGAAAGCTCTCGATTCCCAGCAGTGGCAAGAACGATATGCCGCTTTGGAACGATTGAAGCCAACGCCGGAAGATTTGCCGGTCGTCGCCCGCGCGCTTCATGACAGCCAGATGTCGGTACGCAGGCTCGCCGTCATCTATCTAGGCGATCTACGCACGCCGGAGTCGTTCCCTCATCTATTCACGGCCTTAAAAGATTCTTCGGGTTCCGTGCGCCGAACAGCCGGCGATACGTTGTCCGATATCGGCGATCCGATCGCGATCGCTCCGATGGTCGAAGCTCTCGAAGACTCCAACAAGCTCGTTCGCTGGCGCGCTGCACGGTTCTTGTACGAGGCGGGGGATGATACCGCATTGGAAGCCCTTCGCCGGACGACGGCGAGCGAATCGGAGTTTGAGGTGCGTCTGCAAGCGGAGATGGCGGTTGCCCGCATCGAGCGCGGCGAAGAAGCCGCCGGATCAGTCTGGCAGCAGATGACGCGCATGCGGGAGCAACGAGAGGACGCTTAAATCAATGAGCAACGCTGCCATGGTCTGCCGCACCGAATAAAAGGCGGCAGACCCCTAGCAATCATTTTTGTAATCATAACGTAATATTCCTTTCATCCTCTCTTCATGTTCAGGGGTTAAGATACATACATGACCCCCCTTTGAAATATAAACTTGAGGCTTGCGGCCCGTTGCCGCAAGCCTCCTTTTTTTACCTATCTCCCAGCCGGCACGACGATGACGTATAACTTTCCGCTGCAAGGATCAGATTAACTCTGAATAATCGGGTAATAGGCCAAATGGTTAGAGCGAAGGGGAGATCTGCATTGGGTGAACGTGCGATACTCGCGTACTTCAAAACACCTTGGGAGGCGGAAAAAGCGGTAGGCGAGTTGAAGAAGCTGCGGATTGCGGAATCCAAGATCGATCGGTTTACCGGATATCCGGGTGAAGGAGTCGACTATCGACTCAACCTGATGAGGGGAGATTTCAATAGCCTCGCCTATTTAACGATGGGCGGCGATTTCGACGACAAGGACGAAGCGACGTTGGTCGCTGCAAGCGTCAGCGCAAGCGGCTTTAGCTCGGGCGGGGCGGACAATCGCGTGAACGGTTATGACATTCTCTTGACCGCGGTCGTAGACGAGGCCGATTACGAACAGGCGCTTCAAATCGTTCAACGGTTGGGTGCCATGCAATAAAGAATACAGAGGAGTAGCCGAAAGCCGCTATTCCTCTTTCGTTGCGTGAGTCAATATTTCCGGTTCGACACTTCCCTCTCCGCCATCTCTTCCGTAAAGACGCTTTCCGGCGTCACGATCCGTTTCGGCAACGTTCGGCCTGCCATCAATTCTTTAACGGCTTGCATGAGGTTCGGGCCTAACAGCGGATTACACTCCACTACGCAATTGATTTTTCCTTCCGCCATCATCTCGAATGCTTTACGGGTTCCATCTACAGAGATGATAATAATATCCTTGCCGGGCGTGAGCCCGTATTCCTCGATAGCCTCGATCGCTCCCAGAGCCATGTCATCGTTATGGGCGAATAGCACGCGAATGTCGCGTCCTTTGTCGTTCAAGAACGATTTCATGACCTCCTTGCCTTCTTTTTGCGTAAAATTCGCATATTCGCTTTTTAATATTTTGAAATCTTCCCGTTTGGCCATAATTTCGCGAAAGCCTTTGCCCCGTTCAATAGAAGGCGATGAGCCTTCCGTTCCTTTGAGCTCGACAATGCCGATTGAGCCAACTTCATCACGCATTTTGTCCAATAAATATTTGCCGGCTTTACGCCCTTCCTCCGTGAAGTCGGAGCCTATGAAGGTCACGTATAGTGACGAATCGTCAACGTCCACCGAACGATCCGACAGAATCAAGGGAATCCCCGCCTGCTTCACTTCTTTCATAATCGGCTCCCACCCCGATTGGACAACTGGAGCGATCGCAATGACGTCGACCTTCTGCTCGATGAACCTGCGGATCGCCTCGATCTGCTTCTCCTGAGATTGTTCCGCATTATCTAGCACAAGCTTAATGCCCGCTTCCGCAGCCGCTTCTTGGATCGACTGCGTATTGGCCAGCCGCCAATCGCTCTCGGAGCCGAGCTGGGAAAATCCAAGAGTAATATCCTGCTGGGAAGAGATAGGGATCTCCCCCATATCGTCTTGAGCATTGTCACTGCTCTCTGTTTGCGCGGGAGGCTGGGAGGTCACCGGCGAGGACGAGCCATCGCAGCCCGAGAAGAGTAGTAGAAGGATGACAGCCATGATCCCCTGCAAGCTTTTATACCCGATTGTCACAATGCCGGCCCCCCAGTACGCTTGCCTAGACAAGCCTTTACGTGCGTTCATTATACCAAAAAGTTCCACACTAGTAGAATACGCCGACTTCTCTAAGATTTGACCGTTGAGCGGCGCGCGCTCAGCACCCTTTGGAGCAAAATAAAGACAAACAGCAACAAACCGATTACGATTTTGGTCCACCAGGAACTAAGCGTCCCCTGGAAGCTAATGATCGTCTGAATGACTCCGTAGATCATGACCCCGAAGAACGAACCGGCAATATACCCGACCCCTCCGGTCAGCAATGTGCCTCCGATTACGACGGACGCGATCGCGTCAAGCTCAACGCCAACCGCATGAAGCCCGTATCCGGACAACATGTAGAACGTATAGATCACTCCGGCGAGAGAAGAACAAAAACCGCTCACGACGTAAACGCCGATCTTCGTACGTGCGACTGGCAATCCCATAAGCAGCGCAGACTGTTCGCTTCCCCCCAGCGCATATACGTTACGTCCGAAACGCGTGTAATGCGCCACGAATATCGCGAGCAGGACAACGATCAATGCGATAATGACATTAATCGAAATGAAGCTTCCGCCCGGTAGCGTGACCTTCGTCTGCGCAATCGCCGTGTAAGTGGAGTTGTTGATCGTAATCGTATTGAGACTGATGATATAACACAGCCCCCTGGCCAAGAACATTCCGGCCAACGTGACGATAAACGGCTGAACTTTAAAATAGTGAATGATCGCGCCCATCGCCCATCCGAAAGCGCACCCTATGACCAATACGATAGGAATGACGACAATCGGCGGCATGCCATGCTCCTGAATGAGGCTAGCGGATATCATCGTCGTCAGCGCGATCATGGATCCAACCGATAGATCGATGCCTCCGGAAATGATAACGAAGGTCATGCCCACCGCGACGACAAGCAAGAATGCGTTGTCGATGAGCAGGTTGAATACGACCTGCAAGGAGAAGAATCCGGTGTACCGAAAGGAACCCGCAGCCAGCATCACCGCGAACAAGCCGATCGTGACTAGAATGGGAATGAATTTACGGTTAAGCATGTCGGGTCACCTCTTTTTCCCCCGGGTAATGTCGAGTCTTCCAACGCCTTATGACCGCTTTGCGGAACGATTCGGATTGGATTAAGCAGACGGCCAATACGACGAAAGCTTTCACGACGAGCGTAATTTCCGGAGCAATCCCAACGGAATAGATCGTCGTGGACAGCGTCTGGATCATCAACGCCCCCACGAGCGTGCCGGACAAATAGAACCTGCCTCCGTTCAGCGAAGTACCGCCGATGACGACCGCCAGAATGGCGTCCAGTTCATACCACAGACCCGCATTGTTCCCATCGGCGCTGGATACGTTGGAGCTCAGCAACAGTCCTGCGATGCCCGCACATAATCCGCAGAACATATAGACGGCCACGATAACGATATTCGAGCGAATGCCCGCCAATCGGCTAGCTTGAGGATTGGTGCCGACCGATTCAATGAAAAGGCCGAGCGCCGATTTCCGCGTTAACAGCGAGGCGGCGGCGAACACCACCGCGACGATGAAGATAGAGAACGGCAGCGTCGCTAAGGAGCCCGTGCCGATATATGCGTATTTCGGACTGGAGAGCGTAATAATCTGACCATCCGTAATCAACTGAGCGATTCCCCGGCCGGCTACCATAAGGATCAAGGTCGCAATGATCGGCTGAATTCCAGCTCCCGTCACCAGCAATCCGTTCCACAAGCCCAGAACCAAAGACAACACAAGGGCAAGTCCGACAGCCATCAGAACAAGGCTCAACGAATTTTGGTCCTCTCCCTTGCTGATCGTCATGCAGGACATCGCTCCAGCTATGGCGACGATCGACCCTACAGACAAGTCGATTCCTTTGGTAGCAATGACAAGCGTCATCCCGACGGCAACGAGAATAAGCGGAGCGCCGAAGTTCAGAATATCGATCATGTTCCCGTACAGGTGCCCGCCTTGCATCTTAATGGAGAAAAAATCGGGAGAATGGAAGAGATTAAATAATAGCAGTGCTCCCAGCATGGTAAGCGGCCAAAACAAATGATGTTTCATGATCCGGTTCACTGTGGCTCAACCTCCCGCGATGGCCTGCATCACATGATGCGGACTGATGTCTTGACCTTCGATTTCCTTAACCAACCTACGGTCCCTAAGAACGGCAATTCTCCCGCTCACCCTAAGCACTTCCTCCAGCTCGGACGAGATAAACAAGACGGACGTTCCCCGCTTCGATAACGACATGACCAGCTTCTGGATTTCGGCTTTCGCCCCGACATCGATTCCGCGGGTCGGCTCATCCAGAATGAGCAGTTCCGGTTGCATGAGAAGCCAACGGGCCAGAATGACCTTTTGTTGGTTGCCTCCGCTCAAATTTTTCACCAGATGCTCCGGGTTAGGAGGATTGATATTTAATGTACCGATATATTGTTCAGCGATTTCATCCTGCCTCTTGCGGTTGATCGTCCGGAACCAGCCCCTAGTCGCTTGCAGAGCCAAGATAATGTTCTCTCGAACGGACAAATCGTCAATAATTCCCTCGATCTTCCGGTTCTCGGGACAGAATCCGATCCCCTGCGAGATGGCGTCCCGCGGAGAACGGATGGCCTCGCTAGATTTCGCAAACTTCAGCTTCCCTTGATCCGCCCTGTCTGCTCCGAAGAATAGGCGGGCGATTTCCGTACGTCCCGACCCGAGCAATCCGGCCAATCCAACAACTTCCCCGCGGCGAATAACGAGGTTGAACGGCTCGATAGCCCCCGTACGGCCAAGATTCGAAGCTTCTACCCAAATGTCGTCGCTTTCGGCATGCTCCTCGTGTTGCGATTTCGGCATCTCTTCGAGCAGATTCAACTCCTTGCCGATCATACGAGAGACGAGCTCGATCCTAGGCAAATTGTCAGCCAAGCTCTCTCCGACGAATTCCCCGTTGCGAAGAATCGTAATCCGATCCGATATTTCATAGACCTGATCCAGGAAGTGCGTCACGAACAAGATCGCGAGGCCTTCGTTTTTTAACTTTCTCATGATGGCGAATAGCTGTTGCACTTCATTCCGGTCGAGACTTGAAGTCGGTTCGTCTAGAATCAAAACCTTAGCGGAAATGCTCAAGGCGCGCGCGATGGCAATTAGCTGTTGAATAGCTACCGAATACGATTGCAGTGGCAAAGAAACATCTATGTGGAGACTAAGCCGTTCCGATAGAAGCGCGGACGCGTTCTTGTTCATTTCCTTCCACTGAATGATCCCGAACCGGCGCGGCTCGCGGCCGATATAGATATTCTCCGCCACCGTTAGATTCGGACAAAGATTGACTTCCTGATAGACGGTACTAATCCCAACCTCTTGAGCATCCTGAGGGCTTTGGGGGCGAATCGCCTTGCCGTCCAGCAATACTTTGCCCTCATCGACGGAGTACACTCCGGTCAACGTTTTGATCAACGTCGATTTCCCCGCTCCGTTCTCTCCCATCAACGCATGCACTTCTCCTGCGAACAATCTGAAGTCGACGCCTTTCAGCGCGCGAACGCCGGGAAAGCTTTTGTATATTCCACTCATCTGCAGGATCGGCTGCCGATCGATCATGTTGATCATGTTCCTTCCTCCTTTAAGAGAAAAAGCCGCTCCGACTCGATCCATCGGTAGCGGAGCGGCTCATCTAACATACGAACTTGCGACGGAACGATTAATATTTACGAGTCGGAAGCGCCTCTTTGGCTTGCTCGGACGTAAACGTCGATTCTTCCGTTACGATACGTTGCGGGATTTCCTTGTTAGCGAGAACATCGTTAACGGCTTGCATCAACTGCGGTCCAAGAAGCGGATTACACTCTACGATGAAGTTGATTTTTCCTTCGCTGGCAGCGGTCATTCCATCTTTAACAGCGTCGACGGAGATGATAACGATATCTTTGCCCGGAACAAGTCCAGCCGCTTCGATCGCTTGAATCGCGCCAAGTGCCATATCATCGTTATGGGCATACAGCACGTCGATGTTTTTGTGCGCTTTCAGGAACGCTTGCATAACTTCTTTCCCTTTGGCGCGAGTGAAATCACCCGTCTGGGAAGCGATAATTTTAAGCTTGTCATTCGATTTGATCATTTCCTGGAAGCCGGATTTGCGGTCGTTGGCGGGAGCGGAACCCGTCGTGCCTTGCAACTCAACGATATTGACGTCTTTTTGGGCATCTTTATATTGATCGAGTACCCATTGGCCTGCTTTGCGGCCTTCTTCCACGAAATCGGAGCCGATGAACGTTTTGTAGTAGGACGTATCTTTGGAATCGACCGAGCGATCGGTCAGAATGACCGGGATTCCCGCATCTTTAGCTTCCTTCAACACCGTGTCCCATCCGGATTCGACGACGGGCGAGAAGGCGATAACGTCAACCTTCTGTTGGATGTAAGAGCGAATCGCTTTAATTTGATTTTCTTGCTTCTGCTGCGCATCCGAGAACTTCAGATCGAAGCCGGCCTCGCCCGCGGATTCCTTGATGGAGTTCGTATTGGCCGTTCTCCAGCCGCTTTCCGCTCCGACTTGCGCGAAACCGAGAACGACTTTCTTATTCGAGGATGCGGGTGCGGACTCGCTTGGACTTGCGCTTTCCGTAGCTGGCGCTTTCGAGCTTTCGGCCGGTGACGAACTCGCGTTGCTTCCTTTGTTGTTGCCGCCGCAAGCGGAAACAACGACCATGAGAGCGACCAAGGCGAGCGAAACGCCCCACTTCTTAAAACTTTTCATTTGTAACTTCCTCCCCATTCGTTCACCATTTGTTGGCGTGAGCTCATTATAAAGCGCTTCCAGAGGTGGATTATATGGACGATCGCAGCCGTTTTTTGCGTTTTTATGGGATGTTTGAGCCTATGGGACTCGTTTTGTTGTAAATTTTTATTCAAAAGTTGGAGATTGCCTTCACGTCTGAATAGGAAGCCCACGAAATGGATGATTTTTGCTATAGTTAGTAGCAAAGGGACCGCGTCTCTCCGCGAATGCCACAACTAAGGAAGGAACGCTGCGGAATGCCTTTCGTTCGGAAGATTACCTCCAGCTTGCGAGCCAAGCTGCTCACGATGTTCGTTATATTAACGTCGATTCCGCTCATCGCGGTCGGTCTCGTTTCCTATCAGAAATCATTCAACACGGTATCCGGCCATAGCAAGGCGGCTACGATGCTCGTCGCGGATCGCCTCGCCTTGGACATCGACGTCTTGTTCCAAGATACGAGCCGTTTGCTCGAGCTGGAGAAAAACCCTCAAGTGCTTCGCTTTCTGTTCTCTCAGAGCGAAACCTACGAGGACGCCAAGTTCATCTTAAAGACGTTCGATTTATACCGTCAGACGTACAAATATGAAAGCGTGCTCAACATGACGATGATTAACCTATATGGCAGAGGAATCAGCGAACGCAAAGGGGTGTTTCAGTTAGATTACAACCCTCTGAGAAATTCCCACTTCGCGCATTTGATGACGGAGCCGAATGACGTGCTGAATATTCCGCCTACGAAATCTTCCGATAGGGACCGGCTGGACGGATTCCGCTATCCCGACCGTAACGTCATTACGATCATGGCTACGGTTAAACAGCAGATCACCCACGAGGTCGTCGGCTTCATCGTCATCGATTTGGATGACTCGGTCGTGGAGCGGTTCTCTGATAATGTGAAGATCGGCAAGACCGGATTGTTCTATGTCGCGGATGATCGGGGAATTCCGATCTTTACTCCTTCCGCGCTCGCTAAATCCGGGGATCCGTTCCAGCCTGTTAATCTAAGTAAACATACCGGCAACCAGAGGGACAGCTTCGTGGACTCCTCATCCGATCCTTCCAAATTCGTCGTGTTCGCCACTTCGCAAGCAACCGGTTGGAAAATCGTCGGCAGCGCTCCGCTTGAAGAGATCGTAGAGGATGCCAACCGAATCCGCACGCTCATTATCGTAAGCGTTGCCTTAAGCATCTTGTTTACGATTACTCTCTATTTTTTCATCACCTCGCGTCTAACCCGGCCGATCCAACTGCTCAAAAGCAAGATGCGACAAGCCGCCTCCGGTTATTTGGACGCCAAGGTGAAGCCAACGGGACACGATGAAATCGCCGATCTAGGCACGAGCTTCAATACGATGATCGAGAAAATCAAGATGCTGCTCGAACAGAGCATCCGCGAGCAGGAGCATATCCAGAAGGCGGAGCTCAGGACGCTACAGGCCCAGATTAATCCTCACTTTCTCTATAACACGCTCGATTCCATCGTCTGGATGGCCGAGGCGGGCAAGAACGAGCAAGTCATCCAGCTTGTGCAGGCCTTATCCCGATTTTTCCGCATCAGCTTGAATAAAGGCCGCGATTGGATTTCGATCAAGATCGAGCTCGATCACGTGCAAAGCTATTTGATTATCCAGAAAATGCGTTACCGAGATATTCTCGATTACGAAGTCGACGTGAGCCCCGAGCTCCAGATGTATCCGATTCTGAAGATGACTCTGCAACCGCTGGTTGAGAATGCTCTGTACCACGGCATCAAAAATCAACGGGGCAAAGGATTGATCCGCATTGGCGGGTATGTCGATCTTCAGGATATCGTCCTGTTCGTCGAGGATAACGGAATCGGAATGACGAAAGATCGCTTGGAGGCGGTCCGCGAACAGCTGGAGCAACCACGCGATTCGCAACCGGACGATTCGGGCGACACAGGCATCGAAGACGGGAAAAACGGCGGATTCGGTCTGCAAAACGTTCATCAGCGCTTGAAGCTATATTTCGGGGAACGATACGGGTTACAAATCGAAAGCGAAGAACGCAAGGGGACTTGCATCTACGTTCGGATACCTAAGAAATAGGGGTGACTATCGGTGAAAAAGGTCATGCTCGTAGACGACGAAATCGTCATTAGAGAAAATATTCGGGTTTGCATCGATTGGGAAAAGGAAGGCTTCATCTATTGCGGGGATGCGCCGGACGGAGAAGTCGCGCTCCCCCTGATCGAGAAGTGGGCGCCGGATATTCTGATCACCGACATTAAGATGCCTTTCATGAACGGCCTTGAGCTAAGCTCCATCGTCCGCCAACGTTTGCCGGATACGAAGATTATTATTCTTAGCGGTCACGATGAATTCAGCTACGCCCGATCCGCCCTTCAGATAGGCGTTGAAGAATACTGCTTGAAGCCCGTTCATTCGCTTGATCTGATCAAACTCCTGCATTCCGTCGGGGACAAAATCGACCATGAGCGCCGGTTGAAGGAGCGTAAAGCTTACACCCGGGAGAAGCTCTTCGGCGACTTGTGCGGCGGGCTCATCACTACGACCGAAGCCATCGAAGCGGCGGCTTCACTGTCCTTGAACGTGATATCATCGCGCTATGCCGTCTTGATCTGCGATCTGAGATGCTCGGAATCTGCAGAATATACCGATGCCGCTTCGATCATGCAGGCGGAACGGATCATCGACGATAAGTTATCCGACACCGTTTCCGGCTGGAGCTTCAAACGTAGCCGGACGGAGAAGGTGTGGATTATTCATGGAGATTCCGCTTCGGATTTAACGGCTACCCTTGATCATATCCGCCATAAGCTCGTCCCTCATCTCGAGAACGAGCTTCCATGCGCGGTTTCGTTCGGAGTCGGAAGCGTGCAAGATCGGTTACAGGGCATCCATCTTTCATTCTTGGAGGCAGAGGAAGACCGGAATCTACATCGGCTAACGAAAATCAATCAGAAGGAATTGTGGAACGCGGCCGGTCGTTCGGCCGGAACGACCGCCTACTTAGACCGTGCTCGTTTCATCGAGTTTCTCAAGATCGGAACCGTCTCCCAGCTCCAAGAGTTCGTTCGCGACTTCGCCGCCAATCTCATGGAGGTGGACTGGAAAACTTCTATGTATGGCTATTACCTGCTGAACGAATTAATGCTGGAGTCATTGCAAGAAGCGAAGAAAGGCTTCCGCTCAGGGGAAGTATCGGACTCCCTCGTTGCCGAGCTGCAAGGGGAAATCCGCAAAGTTTCAAGCTGGGAGGAGTCTTGCCGCTTCTTGGCGGATCTGTTGGAGCAACTGTGGACATGGAGGGCCGATGCGGCCAACAAATACTCGGACATCATCGCCAAAGTCAAAAGCTTCATCCAACAGCAATATGTGAACGATCGGTTATCGTTGCAAGACGCCGCCGAACACGTTCGCGTCAGTCCGAGCCATTTGAGCAAGGTGTTCAGCCAAGAAACCGACCAAACCTTCATCGAATATTTAACGCAAACCCGAATTCGCAAAGCGATGGAGCTGTTGCAAGCGACCAATGACAAATCCTACGAGATCGCCTATCAAGTTGGCTATAACGACGCGCACTATTTTTCCAATCTGTTTAAGAAAATGACCGGCATGACGACGCGGGAATTTCGCCGGCAAGGGATGCCCGGAAGCCGATCCGCGGAAGGAGAGTACCATGACAGCCCGGAGCGCTTGGCATAAGCAAGCCCATTATTGGCTCATCCTAATCATTGCACTCTGCTCGATCCTATCCGCTTGCAGCAACGGAACGGATTCGGTCTCTCCCTCCTCAACCGCGGCTTCGCCCGTTGCGAGAAGCACTGGAACGGCATACACGTTCGGCATTATATATCCGATGACGCACCCATTCTACGAAACCATTACGCGGACAGCCGAAAAAGTAGCCGCGGAGAAAAACGTCCGCCTCATCGTCAAGGCCCCCGGAGAATCGAACTTAGAGCAACAAATCCGAATGATGGAGACGATGATCCGCCAGCAAGTGGATGGGATTGCCATCGATCCGATAGACGCGAGCGCACTCGCACCTATTATCGATAAGGCGGTTAATAGCGGCATTCCCGTCATCTGCTTCGAATCGGATTCTCCGGGAAGCAAACGACTGTCGTACATCGGTGCAAACAACATGCAGTCGGGAGAGAAAATGGGAGAAACGCTGGATAAGCTGCTGGACGGAAGCGGCATGGTTATCGTGGAAACCGGAACTCGCCGGACGCTCAGCATGGATCAGCGTTTAGAGGGCATGCTCACTTATCTCAACAATAAAACGAAAATACAAGTGCTCGAAGTTCGCTACAATGAAGGGAGCGAGAGCCGCGCGCTTCAAGATCTGGAAGAGATGATTGATGCCCATCCGCACTTCGACGCTTTTGTAGGCCTCGACTTTGTATCCGGCTCGGCCTCCATTCTCGTATGGAAGGCCAAAGGATTGGCCCGGTACGCCCTAACTTTCGGACTCACCCCGGAAATACAGGAAGCCATCGTGAACGGGCAATTAACTTCGGTATTATCGCAGCACGAGGAAGAATGGGGAAACCTGATCGTAGCGCGGCTTTTGGACGCTGCCGAAGGGCGGCAAGTTACGCGGTTCGATGATACGGGGTTCGAGGAAGTGTCGGGTAACCGTTTGTAAACACTTGGCTCGATACCAACTGAATGATGGTACCGCTTTCTCTTTTGTAATGGAACCGTAATATGACCTTCATCTTCTCTTCATCTTAAGGGGTTACAATACAAACATGACCCCCCTTTTCAATAATATATACCTTGAGGCTTGCGGCTCGTTGCCGTAAGCCTACTTTTTTTGTAGCGATGTTCGGAAGAACGATTTCACAGCCGGCCAGAATGCAGGATCGCGATCCGAAGCGCTATGGCCTTCGGCATCCACGAACAAATGAGGCAAATCGGGAGCGCGGGACAAAACGTGGCTAAGCTCCGTTGAAGGAATGAATCCGTCCTTGCGTGAATGGACGAGCAATACCGGCGTCTTGCGGCCTAGAGCGTTATCGCGAAGAATTCTAGCCGGATTCGCCCGTCTCATCATAGACATTGGAATCCCACTGCGCCAAATCATCATTCGCGGCAGGAGCTGCGCCAACGGGAACTGCGGAAGTTTCCTTCGCTTCAACTCCGCTCCGATCATCGTCGAGAACTTAACCGGCATCGAATCGGTGACGAGAGCGGCGATCGGAGCTTCTTCATCCAGCGCGAGCACCGCGCCAAATCCTCCAAGCGAATGCCCGAGTACTCCAATGCGAGCGGGATCCGCATCAGGCCGCTTGGACAGCCATGCGATTGCCGTGAGCAGGTCGTCGCGAAATTGCAGGCCCGTCGGGGTCTTATAATAATCGCTTTCCCCATGGCTCCTCGCATCGAACATTAAGATCGAGTAGCCTTCATCGTACAGAGGTAGCGCGTATCTTAGCACCCGTGACCGGTTGGAGCCCCATCCGTGCGCGATAATAATGACCGGTCCCGGATTCGGATGATCAGCATGGTACAAATACCAGCCCTTCACCGTTTTCCCTCCGCTTTGCCACTCCGTCGATTCATAAGGTACCGGCGGTGTCTGTTCGTTCGGTATGATTCGCGGCCGTTGGGCTTTGACGGTTAAACCGTACAATGCCGCCGCAGCGCTGCTCGTTACCGCTCCGGCTCCACCAACCATCCACCCAATCACTGACATATTACATGACCTCCCGTTCCGATCCCCGTCTTCCCTTTATTTTACCTTAATTCGCACGAAGATATAAATCGCAAAAAAAGCTGCAGCAAGCCGCCCTTCGACGACCTGTTGCAGCTCTCATCGGTTAATCATTTACGAGAATCAACTTTTTGACGGAATTTCTGTGAACGATTTTACCTTTGATGAGTACTCTTCCGAAACTCAAGCTGTTATTTTTCACCTTTTTTATCAAAAACTTCGCGGCAACTCTTGCCATTTCAGGCATATTAACCTCGACGGTCGTTAATTTCGGCTCGCATAGAGTCGAGAAAATATCATTGTCGAAACCGACAACCGAACAATCGTCCGGAACCTTATAGCCTTTTTCTTTCAAAACAACCATGAGCTCATAAGCGATGCGGTCGCAGTTACATACGAACGCGGTCGGCATTTCAGACGGCAGCTGAATGTCAATAAACCGCCCCTTCTCGTCACGATCGTTAATAATATACCGCTCATCTAATTTGAGGTTATGTTCCAGCAACGATTTGTAATAACCTAAGAAACGATCCTGTATGCTGCTGGTAGAATACAAATTCCCAACGAACGCGATCTTTCGATGTCCGAGGTTGATGAGGGAGTTCGTCATTTCATACATGGCATAGAAGTTATCGGTAATGACGGTATCCATTCGTTCTTGATCCGTGTAAAAATCTAAAAAAACGACAGGAATGTCGGCTCGTTGGAGCATCTCGATATAGTTTTTGTGAACATTGCCTAGAATGATAAATCCATCCACTTTCTTTTCCTTATAGATCCAAGGCATGACGAACTGCTCTTCGTCTTCAGCGGATAAGAGATGAAGAATCGCGGAATAGTGATACTCTTCTAGCGACTTAACGATATGTTGGTGAAATTGTTGGTAAAAGGACTGGGTTACACCCGTGAATCGTTCCGCTATGATAACCCCTATGTTGTAGGAATATCCTTCCTTCATGGCTTTCGCCATCACATTTAATCGATAGCCCATGTCGCTGGCCAGATCTTTGATTTTGCGCTTCAATTCTTCGCCGACGCCATCTTTATCGCTAAGCGCTTTAGATACAGTAACTACGCTGATTCCCAGCTTATCCGCGATATCTCGCATAGTCACTCCGGATTTCATAGGTTGCAGCAGCCCCTTCTTCATGTCTGAACTTACATCATTCGCTATCATTCTACTTTAACAATAACACTCGCAAAAATACATCCTTTACTTTTAACCTCCTTAAACGATTACTCCGAAGGCTACGGAGGGGAATATGGTACCCGAATGAAGTTGGGCGCATATCCTGCATTAATCGTCAGATGCCCACGGGCAAAGGAGGAACAACGATGTCGAAGTTACGATCGCCGGACGTGAAGCCGCTATTGCGCAAAGCTCCAGCTGATCCGAAAGCCAAGCTTTCATCTCGCCAATCCGCACACCATCAAATTAAAGTCTCTTCCGGCAAAAACAATAAAAAAGAGTCATCCAAAGATGACGTCGTCCACCTGCATCAGAATGGAGAGCAACCGACACACCCCACCCGTCAGATTCCATGGTGGGTGTTCCCGCAAGAGCAAGAACGAGGCTTGCTGGGAGGTTTGATCGGAGGGCAAGGGGGACCCAGCGGTCCGGGAATGCCGGGTGGTCTCGGCGGAGGCATGTTCCCCG
>NZ_JAKRWM010000039.1 GCF_022352055.1 Cohnella mopanensis
TTTACGCAAAAAAATCGAGGCTGACCCTGCCAATCCTGAGAGAATCGTTACGATTCGGGGGGCCGGATATATGCTGGTTGCCAGAAGTGCGCTGCAAGCGTGAACATAGCGTTAAGGTTGGTAGCCTACTATTAATCGGGCGAAATATTCGTAAAATATTCGGGGTTTACTTTGCCCGGCTCGGGTTTGGGATCGTTCTTACTCGGTTGAAAAAATGGGATCACGGCGTTGGGGCATTACTAGACGCTGTTGACCCTTTTTTTGTTCTTTCCGCTAGCTTTGCAATCGACCTCATGTAATGAATTCCTCAACACAAGTCTGCGCTTTTCCATCCTCGTCAAATGATCGCTTTCCAAGAGATTCTGTGGCATGCAGATTCCAGCTCTATTTTCCATTTGCTAATAGTAGTTGTCAAAACATTCACTATTCCTCTTGTCGTTTTGAGTCAAGGAAACTATGTCCTTTTGATTTTGTATATCTAAAGCATACTCTTACACTTTGCTAACTTATAAGGGCTTATTCGGGGGCAGGATATGTGCTGTTGGCAGAAGTGTGTTGTAAGCGCGAACTTAAAGTTTTCTTTGTAATTCACAATTGGTCCCATCTACCATGATAAAATAGGAGGAGAAAAATCGACATAAATTGTGGTGAATTGAGGGTAGTATTTGTCGAATTCTGTACGATATTTGGGATGACATCATGAAAAAATATTATCTAGGTTTTTAATCATCACCATGGTGTTTAGTTTGATTTTTTCGTCTGTAAACCGTTGTCGAATTTTCTTTTACTTTTAGTACAAAAGACATTAGTGCCAAGTAAGCTTGGCGCTAAGTCTTTGAACGGCAAGACGGGATCGATCTTCTATTTATCGCTTCCTTGTATTGTGAATGAAGGAAGGTGACGATGTGGTGGACACGCACAAAATTATGATCGTCATCCCCATATATGCGAGATTGTTCAGGCGTATTGCGAGCGTGAGGGTTTCATATCCTCCTACAGTCATAGCGGGACAGAAGCCATGAAGCTGCTTGCGTCTTTCTTTGTTTGCAAAGATGATAAGATCTTTAGTCATATTTATTTGTTTTAGTTTGATTATTGGATATGTCTCTGTAAAAGACGCTTATTTTAGCAATTCCGTC
>NZ_JAKRWM010000004.1 GCF_022352055.1 Cohnella mopanensis
TTCTTACGCTCGATGTTCAGTTTTCAAAGAACAATTTGTTTCGTTTTTCGTTGAGCACTGCGTTAACAGCGACTCAAATAATATATCACGTCCAGAAGATAGATGCAACTGTTTTTTTGAATCTTTTTCATTTCTTTATACGTTAACTATTGCGCGTATAAATTACTAGATAACAACAAAAAAATCGGAACGTCGGCGCAAGGCCAACGTTCCGATTATTAACTCAGCTAATTAGAGAATACTTCGCAAATGAACAACTGACGGTTTTGCCCCAGATTCACGATCTGTCCATTGACCGATACCATCGGCCGGGTTGGATGATTGCGATCCGTAAACACGATTTCGCCGATACTCCCGTTGTTCAATTTCACGAATACGCCGTTATGAAATTGCGTCGTTCTCTCTATAAAGGTTTGCACGTATAAAGGGTCTAACTTACCGAACGAACCCGAGTGCAACTCTTCTAGTACGAGATAAGGAGATTCCGCCTTGCGATAATTCCGATTGGAAGTCATCGCATGATACATGTCGGCTATCGCGACAATTCTGGCATACGGATGTATTTTCTCCCCTTTAACCTTCATCGGGTACCCGCTGCCGTCAATTCGTTCATGATGTTGTAACGCCGTCAGCCATACGCCTTGATTCATCGATGTGCTTCCTTCTAGTAAACGGAAGCCGTACATCGTATGCTGCCTCATCTCTTGAATTTCTTCAGAAGTCAGTCGGGTAGGCTTGTTAAATATCGCTTGATCGACCTTTACATTGCCTATATCATGCAACAATCCCGCCATGGCTATCGGAAGCCAATCCTTCTCGGGGAATTTGTTCCACTTAGCCAATTGATAAGAGGTCATCGCGGAGAGCACGCTATTCCGGACCATAACGTCTACCGGGCCCGCCGGTTGCGGCGCATGGAACGTCAATACGTTGTAATCGTCCATATGTTCAATGAGCGCATTGAGACCATTACGCAAATCAAGCACCGGAAGCTTCTGCCCCGAACTCAACATGGACATAATCCGCTTAAACAGTTTCTCCATATTAAGAAACTCAAGTTGCAAGGAGGTCAGTTTAACAACCTCGACAGACGCAGCCATTTCATCTGCAGCCGTGTCTTGCTTCTGCTCTTCTAAACCGTGGCGTACCACATCTACGCTCTGGATCAGAAAAGCTTGTAAAATTTCCGTATCCCTCACCGAAAGCGTTCGGCCTTGTTGCAGCAGCACGCTTCCGAGAGCGGTTTGAACATCACTGCCCAATCGATCGCCAATCTGCACTTGTGTAATTGGAATAATCGGCATGCTGCTTCCTCCCTAGGCAATCCAGGAAGACAACTAGTTGTTGTCTTCTGATTCCGCTTCCGTTTCGCCTTCCGACTCTTCTGAATCCGAATCATCGCTTCGCGGAGCTCTCGCAACCGTAGCTACGGAATCATCATCGCGAATATTAATCAGCTTAACGCCCTGCGTAATCCGGCCCATCGTATTAATGCCAGACATACTCATACGAATTAACGTTCCGGAAGAGGTCATGATCATCAAGTCTTCGTCGTCATGAACAACCTTCAACCCGACGATCACTCCGTTCTTCTCCGTTACGTTCAAGGTTTTAATCCCTTTACCGCCACGAGTCTGAATCCGGTATTCGGTCATAGGCGTACGTTTACCATAGCCTTTCGCCGTAACGATCAACACTTCTTGCTCCGGAGCTACGATATCCATATCGATGACCTTGTCGTCCTCATCCAATTGGATCCCTTTAACTCCCGTTGCGGAGCGCCCCATAGCCCTAACATCTTGCTCCGAGAAGCGAATGGACATTCCTTGGCTAGTTCCCATAACGATCTCGCGTTCTCCGTCCGTCAGCTTAACGCCGATCAAGTCATCGTCATCGCGCAAGGAAATGGCGATCAAACCGACTTTACGAATGTTCGCGTAATCATCGAGAGGCGTCTTCTTCACGATACCGTTGCGGGTTGCGAAGAAGAGGAACTGGTTAGGTTCGAAAGATTCAACAGGGATGACGGCATTAATCGTCTCGCCTTGCTCAATCTGGATCAAATTGATGATCGGCGTACCCCGAGCCGTTCGGCTTAAATCCGGAATCTCATAGGCTTTCATCCGGAATACGCGGCCTTTGTTCGTGAAGAACAAGAGATAGTGATGGGTATTGGAGATGAATAGATTTTCAATGAAATCATCATCTTTGGTTCCCATCCCCATTATGCCTCTTCCCCCCCGCTTCTGGCTGCGGTAAGTCGAAACAGGAAGCCGCTTAATGTATCCTGTATGAGTCATCGTTACGACAACGTCATCGCGCGGAATAAGATCCTCGTCCAGAATCTCATCGTCGCTGATCGTGATTTCCGTACGACGCTCATCACCGAATTTCAGTTTAATTTCTTCGAGCTCATCGTGAATAATTGCATTTACGAGTTGCTCGTCGGCCAAGATGGCTTTATATTCGGCAATCTTCACTTGCAGTTCGTTATATTCCTGTTCGATCTTCTCGCGTTCCAGTCCGGTGAGGCGTTGCAGACGCATGTCCAGAATCGCCTGAGCCTGGTCGGCCGAGAGTCCGAATCTTGTAATTAAGCCTTCGCGAGCCTCTTCCGCAGTCCGCGATGCGCGTATGAGCGCGATGACTTCGTCCAGATGATCCAACGCGATGCGCAAGCCTTCCAAGATGTGCGCCCGCGCTTCCGCCTTCTTCAGATCGTATTCCGTACGCCGTCTAATGACCTCAACCTGATGCTTGATGTAGTGATAAAGTACATCTCTTAGGTTAAGAACCTTAGGCTCGTTATTCACAAGCGCAAGCATGTTAACCCCGAAGCTTGTCTGCATTTGGGTTTGCTTGTACAGGTTATTAAGCACAACCGTCGGCGTTACGTCTCTTCTAAGTTCGATGACGATACGCATTCCGTTACGGTCAGATTCGTCGCGAAGATCGGTAATTCCGTCAATCTTCTTCTCGCGCACGAGTTCCGCGATTTTCTCGACGAGTCTCGCTTTATTGACCTGGTATGGAATTTCGTGAACGAGAATACGTGCTTTGCCGTTATTCTCCTCGATCGAAGCCCGCGCACGCATCGTTACCGATCCACGGCCCGTTGCATAGGCTTGTCGAATGCCGACCTTACCAAGAATTAGACCCGCCGTCGGGAAGTCTGGCCCCTTAATGTACTCCATCAGATCATAAGGTGTCAGCTCCGGATCGCGAAGCAAAGCTTGCGTTCCTTCGATGACCTCCCGCAAGTTGTGAGGAGGAATATTCGTTGCCATCCCTACTGCGATACCGGTATTCCCGTTAACGAGTAAGTTTGGATATCTTGCCGGCAATACGACGGGCTCAATTTCTTCGCCATCGTAGTTCGGTCTGTAATCGATAGTTTCCTTGTTGATGTCACGGAGCATCTCCATGGCGATCTTGGATAGACGCGCTTCCGTGTAACGCATAGCCGCCGCAAAGTCGCCGTCTACGGAACCGAAGTTCCCATGTCCGTCGACGAGCATGTAACGAAGCGAGAAGTCTTGCGCCATCCGTACCATGGCCTCGTAAATAGGGGAGTCACCATGCGGGTGATACTTACCGATAACCTCGCCGACGATTCTCGCCGACTTCTTGTAAGGCTTGTCCGGAGACATTCCGAGTTCCGACATCGCATACAGAATACGTCTATGAACCGGCTTCAAGCCATCGCGAACATCCGGCAAAGCCCGGCTAACGATAATGCTCATTGCGTAATCCATGAACGATTCCCGCATCTCGACCCCAATATCGCGGTCTCGGACTTGGGAGCGTTGTTCTTCCGACATGAAGATCCTCCTTAACCAATATACAAGCGGATAATTTGCTCTTGCACCATAACACCGCAAGGCCATTTCCGTCATAGATTAGAAAATATACAATAATTCCATTATACCATATTGACGAAGGGAAAGGTTGGATGATACCCGTATGTCCATTCGACGCGTCCGTAGCAAGAGAGCTAAGACCGACGCTCTTCTAGCCGATCCCGATCTTAGAAACGATGTCCCATCCACGAATGATTTCGGGCGGTCGACCGTCTCTCAGATGCTTGAACAACATGGGATGATTTATGTAAAACCGGTTAACGGCACTTTCGGCAATGGAGTCATTCGCGTAGAGATAAAGGCCGGCTCCCCTCTTCCTTATCGGTTCCAATCCGAAGAAACCAAATACTCCTTCGTTTCCTTCGACGAAATGTTCAACAAGCTCATCCTTGTGAAGAAAAACAAACCCTATTTAGCACAGCAAGGGATTCATCTGCTTACGCACTCCGGGAGGAGATTCGACCTGAGGGTGATGGTCCAGAAAAACCTTCAATCTCAATGGGAAACTACCGGAATGATCGGACGCGTCGCCCATCCTCGCAAGATCGTAACCAACTATCATGCCGGAGGTACGCCCATGCCGGTAAAAAAGTTGATGAACAATTTCCTGTCCGAGGAACAATGGAAACACTATGAAGCTCGTCTGCGCAAGCGGGGAATTGATATCGCTAACGCATTGGAGAAACGATTCCCAGGCCTTAAAGAAATCGGAATCGATATCGCCGTCGACCAAAACCTGAAACCTTGGATTCTCGAGGTCAATACGTTGCCGGATCCGTTCCTATTCAAGAAGTTGCCTAGCCGAACCGTCTTCCGAACCATCTATTCCTATGCGGTCGCTTATGGCCGATTCAGAGTCCGCAAACGCAAAGTGTAGTTCGCAGGGGGTATCTCACCTAGAGATACCCCCTGCTTCTTCATTCGTTGACCTTATACGTCAAGGTTCTTAACGAACTTCGCATATTGTTGAATGAATTCCCGACGAGGCTCAACGTTGTCGCCCATTAGGGTATCGAACATAAGATCCGCCTTCATCGCGTCTTCGATTCTAACCTGCAGCATCGTACGGCTGTCTGGATCCATCGTCGTTTCCCAAAGCTGGGTTCCATTCATCTCTCCCAAACCTTTGTAACGTTGAATGTTCAGCTTAGCGCCTTCCCCGAACTCGGCGATAATGACATCGCGTTCCTTCTCGCTCATCGCATAACGCACCGTCTTGTTACGTTCGATCTTGAAGAGCGGAGGCTGAGCGATATAAACGTATCCTTCTTCGATCAGCTTACGCATGTAGCGGTAGAAGAACGTTAGGATCAAGGTCCGAATATGGGCACCGTCGACGTCGGCATCGGTCATAATAATGATTTTGTGGTATCTGGCTTTCGTAATATCGAATTCATCGCTGATCCCGGTTCCAAGAGCCGTAATCATGGCGCGAATCTCAAGGTTGGAGAGAATCTTGTCCAGACGAGCTTTCTCGACGTTCAAGATTTTACCCCGAAGCGGCAAGATCGCTTGGAAATGACGATCGCGACCTAGCTTAGCCGAACCGCCCGCGGAGTCCCCTTCCACGATATAGATCTCGGAGATCGAAGCGTCCTTAGACGAACAATCTGCTAATTTACCCGGAAGCGAGCTAACTTCTAGCGCGCTCTTCCGACGGGTAAGTTCGCGAGCCTTACGCGCGGCTTCCCTAGCTCTAGCTGCTTGAAGTCCTTTTTCCATAACCTTCCGGGCAACTGCCGGATTCTCGTCCAGGAATTGCAGAAGCTTCTCGCTGAACAACGATTCCACGATTCCGCGCACTTCGCTGTTTCCGAGTTTCGTCTTCGTCTGGCCTTCGAACTGAGGCTCGGGGATTTTCACGGAAATAATCGCCGTTAATCCTTCCCTTACGTCATCGCCGGACAAATTCGATTCGCTTTCCTTAACGAAGCCCATCTTACGGGCGTAATCGTTAATAATCCGGGTAAGCGCACTCTTGAATCCCGATTCGTGCGTTCCGCCTTCATGGGTATTGATATTGTTCGCGAAGGAGTACAAATTCTCGGAATAACCGTCGTTATACTGCATCGCGATCTCGCATTGAATATGATCTCTGGATCCTTCCACGTAGATCGGATGCTCATGCATCGTCTCGCGCGTGCGATTCAAATACTTGACGAACTCCACGATTCCTCCGTCATAGTGGAACGAATCGCTCATGCCCGTACGCTCATCCTTGAGATTAATCTGAATTCCTTTATTCAGGAAAGCGAGCTCGCGAATCCGACCGACCAACACGTCGTACTCGTACACCGTCGTCTCGGTGAAAATCTCCGGATCCGGCTTAAATCTAGTTTGCGTTCCCGTCTCTTCAGTATCGCCGATGATCTTAATATCGTACTGCGGCGCGCCGCGGCGATACTCTTGCTGATGGATATGACCGTCGCGTTTAATGGTTACGATCACTTGCTCGGACAACGCGTTAACTACGGATACTCCAACCCCGTGCAATCCACCAGATACTTTATATCCTTCGCCGCCGAATTTACCGCCTGCATGAAGCACGGTCATAACAACTTCCAGCGTCGATTTCTGCAGCTTCGTATTTAGTCCGACTGGAATTCCCCGGCCATTATCGATAACAGTAATACTGTTGTCTTCATGAATAATGATATCGATCCGGTTGCAAAAGCCGGCCAACGCTTCGTCAATGCTATTATCGACGACTTCCCAGACAAGATGGTGCAATCCTTTACCGCTGGTAGAACCGATGTACATACCAGGACGTTTGCGGACCGCCTCCAAACCTTCCAGTACTTGAATCTGACTCTCGTCGTAAGTGTTTTGCTGTGAATTAACGGACAAACCTTCCACCGCCTTCTTTACGTAGCCGTTGCTAGTTATCGTTTCAGAAAATATAGATAAATGTTTCTCACCTATAAGTCCTTATATAAACGTATAGCCTTCCTGGGGAAGGCGATTATCGTCTATACTTATCCCTCCAAATAATGCGCCCTCTTCTTAAGCGTGGACGTCGATATTGGGGAATAATAAACTTTGTGCTCAGTTACGACTATCGATTTAGGATCTTCTTCTCCGATCATTTCCACTTCCTTGTTCTTCTGCGCATGAACGACGAATTGCCGCGACAGCTTAGAAGATTGCTCGATGGAAATATCAAAGATGGCTACGAGCTGCGAAGTTCGAATTATTTTTTCCCCGCCTAGATGGATATACACGGAGTTCCTCCCTACATTAGCGCAGCAATTTGCCGTCTCTTACGTGAAAAATAGAAGCTTCCTTCAACCGACTCATGTTGACGCTTTCCAAACCTGTTGTCGTTATGAAAGTCTGTACTCGGCTCTGAAATGTCTCGATAAGTTGAGTTTGACGGGTTTGATCCAACTCCGAGAGTACATCGTCCAACAGTAGCAACGGGTATTCCCCTATCTCTTCATGCATTAATTCTAATTCCGCCAATTTCAATGACAGAGCCGTCGTGCGTTGCTGGCCTTGGGATCCGAACGATTGAACATCCTTCCCGTTAATGGCGAAGCTCAGATCGTCCCTATGCGGTCCGGTCAGCGTCATGCCCCGTCTGAATTCCTGTTCCTTGTTCTGTGTTAACTTTAACATAAATTGTCCGAATAATGAAGTTTGATCTTGGTTATCCATACCAATCGAAGATCCGAACGAGGGTTTATACTCCACCGTAAAATGTTCGGTACCGCCGGTTATGCCGGCATGTATCTTCTCCGCCCACTTTTGTAACTGTACGATAAAGTTTTTCCTTTTTTGCATCATTTTAACACCTGTCGTCGCGAGTTGTTCATTCCACACGTCTAACATTTCCGGAGAGGCGCGATGAATGTCGGTCGACTTCAGGTAATTGTTCCGCTGCTGCAAAATTTTCTGATACTGCTGGAGATCATACAAATAACCGGGATGCACCTGGCCGATTTCCATGTCCATGAATCGGCGGCGCACGCCCGGTGCTCCCTTGACGATATCCAAATCTTCCGGTGCGAACAAGACCACGTTTAGCGTTCCCACGAAACCGCTAAGCTTGCGCTGCTCTAGTCCATTAACTTTGGCTTTCTTGCCTTGAGCAGACAACTGCAACTCAAGGCTGACATCGCCCAATTTACGGCTCATCTGGGCTTTAATGATCGCCGAGGACTGGCCCCAACCAATCAATTCTTTATCCTTCGAAGTTCGATGGGACTTCGTTAAGCTCAGCACATGAATCGCTTCGATCAGATTGGTTTTGCCTTGAGCGTTAGGCCCTATGAAAATATTGACCCCGCCCTCTGTCGAAAGCTTTAACGACTCATAATTGCGATACCCGTGAAGCTCCAACGTATTTAACTGCATGGATTATTCCCTCTCCACCTGACTTTGTAACCGTCAGATTAGGATTATCGGGTCGTTACCGTGAAAGATCCGCAACCTTCCACTTCAACGAGATCTCCGACTCTAAGCTTACGTCCTCTACGATTGTCAGGCTCACCGTTAATATTAACGCCGTTTTCCTGCAGGAAGTGTTTAACTTCTCCGCCCGTCCCTATACATTCTGCAAGCTTAAGAAATTGACCTAACGTGATGTAATCCGTCGAGATTCCGATATTTTTCATCTTAAGCGCCTCAATTCGTCGTTCTATACGGCAGGATCAGATGCAAGCTGTTCTCGTGGTCGTTCGGCTTAATGATGATCGGGCTCATTGCCCCGTTAAATCCGATAAATAGCTCTTCGCTATCAATGACTTTAAGAACGTCGAGCATATATTTGGAGTTAAATGCGATTTTGAGCGGTTCGCCGCGCATTTGGATAACGTTTAATTGCTCCGTTACTTTACCCAGCTCGGATGAACTAGAGGAAATTTCGATTCCTCCATTGTCCGTTGTTACCAGCCGTACGATGTTCGTTTTTTCTTCCCTCGAGAGCAAGTAAGCGCGATCGATGGAATCGCTGAGCGATTTTGTGTTCAGGACGAGTTCTGTTTTGAAGCTTTGCGGAATAATCTTGGAAGTATCCGGGTAAGTCCCGTCCAACATTCTCGAATAGAAGAGCACGTTGCCGAGCTTAAACAACACTTGATTCTCCGCTACGACAATATCCACCATCACATTCTGATCGGGGACGATTTTCGCCAATTCGTTCAATGTTTTACCTGAAATGACAATATTGGAAAATCGAACGTCATATAATTCTACCGGCGCTGAACGGCTAGCTAGACGGTGTCTGTCGGTAGCAACAAATTTGTATACCCCGTCATTCAAGTTCCATAATACCCCAGTCAAAATAGGCGTCGATTCGTTGGTGGTTACGGCAAATACGGTTTGACGGATCATGTCTCTTAGCAAGTCGCCGGGAATGGAAACCACTTGATCCTCTTGTACAGTCGGCAGAACTGGAAATTCTTCAGGGTCTAATCCTACTAACTGGATTTCCGTCGCTCCGGACGTAATTAACGTTTGGAATCGTTCGCCTACCTCGATATGAACTTCTTCGTGCGGGAGCTTCTTAATAATTTCAACGAAAAACTTCGCTGTTAATACAACGCTGCCGGAACGGGTTACCGTTGCAATCGTTTTGTTGGGCGTTTCAAGCGGAATGAAGCTTTGTATAGAAATGTCGGTATCGCTCGCTGTAAGGGTAATTCCGGTTAAGCTGGCATCTAATTTAATGCCGCTCAGAATTGGAATGGTCGTTCTTGACGCAACGGCTTTGGATACATGTTGAATGGCGTCGTTTAATTCGCCCCGTAAAATCGTCAACTTCATGGGTTCACCTCGTTAAGTTTGTAACAAGTCGGCGATAGCCGTTATTGCATGTATTGTAGCATGTTTAAATCTTTAAGTCGTAGTAGGTGCGGTGAATATGTGGATAACAGCGAAAAAGCTCGAAAATAACGCCTATCCACATGTGGACTCTTTGTGCATAGGCGTTTGGTGTCGGATTACGTTAAATTTTTGATTTTCTCGGTCAAGCTGTTGATAATTTTGTACAAATCTTGATCGACTTTGAGCAGCTGCGATATTTTCTCGTGAGCATGTATAACGGTAGTATGATCACGGCCTCCGAAAGCGTCCCCGATCTTAGGAAGTGAGTAATCGGTTAGCTCGCGGGATAAATACATGGCGATCTGCCGAGGGAATGCGACGGCTTTCGTCCGTTTGCGCGCCTTGAAATCTTCCAGCTTCAAACCGTAGTAGTCGCCGACTCGCTGCTGAATATCTTGCATCGTAACGAGTCTAGTTCGTCCTGTCGGCAGAATATCCTTCAACGCCTCAGCCGCCAAATGAGCGGAAATATCCTGATTCGTCAACGAGGAATAGGCCACGATACGTATCAAAGCCCCTTCCAGCTCCCGAATGTTGGAATCGATCATGTTGGCGATATACATCATCGCTTCGTTGGGGATATCGAGATTTTCCGCTTTCGCTTTCTTGCGAAGAATAGCGATCCTCGTTTCGAGATCCGGCGGTTGGATGTCGGTAATCAATCCCCATTCGAAACGGGAACGAAGCCGCTCTTCGAGCGTCGGAATCTCTTTAGGCGGTCGGTCACTGGAGATAACGATTTGCTTGTGCTCTTCATGCAACGCGTTAAAAGTATGGAAAAATTCCTCTTGCGTTCCCTCTTTGCCGGCCAGAAACTGAATATCGTCAATGAGCAGAACGTCGATGTTGCGATATTTGTTACGGAAGCTTTCGCCCCTGTTATCGCGGATCGCGTTAATGAATTCGTTGGTAAATTTCTCGGAAGAAAGGTACAGAACCTTCATATGAGGATTATGTTCGAGAATATAATGTCCGATGGCGTGCATGAGATGCGTTTTGCCTAATCCTACTCCTCCATACATGAAAAACGGGTTATAAGATTTGGCTGGCAATTCCGCTACGGCGAGGGACGCTGCGTGCGCAAAACGGTTGGCCGATCCGATGACGAACGTGTCGAACGTATATTTCGGGTTCAACATATGCATCATAGGTTCTTCATTTGCAGGCTGGCGAGTAATTTCCAATTGAGGCGCCGGTTCCGTGGCTTCGGGCGGACGTACTTCTTCTATTGAAAATTTAACTTCGACGGTTCTACCAATATAGTCGGAAAGCGTGGATGATACTAACTTGGTGTACCGCGTTTCGAGCCATTCGACGGCAAAAGTTGTCGGCGCGGTAACAACGACAACGTTATCGCTTAAGAAGGAAGCCTTCGTTGCTTTGAACCAGGTATCGAAGCTGGGCTTGCTGAGTTTCGTTTGGATGACCGACAACACTTGTTGCCAGACCTCATTGTTGCGGTTGTCCACGACAATTTCTCTCCTTTAACCCATCATAAGGACAAAAAATAAGCGGAGAACGTAAGGCCGAATTTGTGTTACGACCAGTTATCCACAATGTTCCCTGAATTATTTATAGGGATATCCACGAATATGGGGGTTTGTTCACAAAGTTATGCACAGGGTGTTAATAAAACGAGGGAAAATAGTGGGTATCCACCGGGAAAGTCTTGACTAATCATAGCAGACAAACCCTATAAATTCAACGAAATTCACCCTGTTATCCACAATTTCAAGAACTTGTGGATGAAAACTGTGCACAGCACAAGATATTGTTGATAAGATGTGCGGGAGTTCGACAATGTTCAACTTCAATCGTTAACAAGGTTAAAGCTTATGCACATGTTAATAAGTTCTATAGAAGAGAAATGGCTTTTCATTGACTTTTGGGCCCGTTCATGGTTTAATAAATGGACGTGAGTTTTTAAGTAAGGGGGTTGGAATCATGGGTCCTACATTTAAGCCGAATGTGAGCAAGCGTAAGAAGGTTCACGGTTTCCGTAGCCGTATGAGCTCGAAGAACGGTCGTAAAGTTCTTGCTGCTCGTCGTCATAAAGGTCGTAAAGTATTGACAGCCTAGTTAATGAAAGACCACTCGACGTGGTCTTTTTTTCTTTAGATTAATCGTTCAAAGTCAGGTTCCCAGAATGCTGGCTATTTCCGGTTCGGATGGAGCGGTGTGAGATGCATAGGAAGCTGCGCCTTCGGAAAAGAGAAGACTTCAATGTGGTCTACCGTTACGGCCGTTCGTTCGCGAACTCGCAGTTTGTGGTTTATTGGCGCAAACGGTCGCAACGGGGTACCTTCCGAATGGGAGTATCCGCGAGCAGTAAATTAGGCGGTGCTGTCGTAAGGAATCGATTAAGAAGAATGGTGAAGGAAATTGTCAGATTAAACGCGTCCAAGCTATTGGAGGACATGGATTTAATCTTGATCGTCCGCAAGCCCGCGCTATCTCTTCCATATAAAGAGATGGAGGGAAGCATTCTGCATGTCCTGCGGAAAGCGGGTTTATTGAAAGGTTCCAATCAGGGTGCCAAAGGTAAAATAACAACGTTACCGCGAGGTAATCGTCCGAATAACCAGAACGGAAAACAAGGCAAATAAGCTTTAGGCAGGTGGGTAAGCCTTAGCTTTTCTTTGCCTTCTTTCTTATGGTATAGTGGACATGAATAGTTATTGTTGTGGACTGATTACACTCAGTTTGGAAATGAATTTCACATTACGGCATGTCGGGCGTTCAAGAGGGGAGTTTTTAGTTTTGTTGCGAAATCGCAAATGGTTAATCGTTATCGGTGCTTTGTCACTGATGACATTGTTATCGGGCTGTACGCCGGCAACTCAGGCAATATCTACGGCACAAATGGCCGATAGCGGCTCATGGTGGACCAGAAACGTCGTTTATTGGTTCTCGACCATGCTGGATACTTTCGCGGATTGGTTTGGCGGTTCTTATGGTTTGTCGATATTATTGCTTACCATTATTGTAAGGACGATAATCCTTCCTCTAATGATTAAACAATACAAGAACACGAAAGCCATGCAAGCCCTTCAACCGGAAATGAAGAAGCTTCGCGAGAAGTACAAGGACGATCCGAAGAAACAACAAGAAGAAATGATGAAACTGTATCAGACCCACCAAGTTAATCCATTGGCGGGATGTTTACCGCTTATCGTTCAGATGCCTATCTTCATCGCGTTGTATAACTCGATCTACAAGAACATCGAGATTAGGGATCATACGTTCCTGGGACTCCAACTTGGAACATCGCCAAGTGGTTCGGGACATTGGTACTATTACGTCGTTCCTGTCGTTGCGGCTTGTACGACGTTGATTCAATCCATGATGATGTCTAAGCAACAAACGATGGTCGGACCGATGAAAGGTCTTATGTACATTTTCCCGGTCATGATTTTCGTAATGGCGATGAACTTCCCTATTGCTCTGCCTCTTTACTGGATTTACAGTAATATCTACACGATCGTTCAGAATTACTTTATGTACCGGAACTCTCCAAAACCAGTAGTTGAAGAAGCTTCTAAACCAAAACCAAAAAAGGGTAAAAGGTAAGGAGGCACGGTCAAAATGAAAAAGCTCCTAGCATCGGGGAAAACGATAGAAGATGCGGTTCGCAAAGGTCTTGCCCAATTGGGCGTTGAAGAAGACCGGGTGAACATTACAGTATTGGAGCAAGCCAACAAAGGCTTGTTCGGGCTTATTGGAGCCAGAGAAGCAAAAGTGGAGTTGGAATTGTTGCCTGATGGCGTCGAAGAAGCGATGAAGTTTCTTCGCGAAGTATCGGGAGCAATGGAACTTACCGTTTCTGTTGAGCGGTTGGATGAGAATGATGCAGTGCGGATTAACATTACGGGTTCCGACTTGGGCATTCTAATCGGTCGACGAGGACAGACTTTGGATTCTCTACAATACTTGGTGAACATTGTGGCAAATCGCCACTCTGACCATCATCTTCGTATCGTTCTCGATGCTGAGCAATTTCGTGAACGCCGTCGCCAGACTTTAGAAGCGTTATCGGAACGAATGGCCATGAGGGTCATTCGCACTCATAAAGAAATAATGCTTGAACCGATGACCTCCTCGGAAAGGAAGATCATTCACGCCAGATTGCAGACCAATCCGAACGTGAGAACTTTCAGCCAAGGGGACGAACCGAATCGTAGAATCGTAATTGCTCTGAAGTAAACATAGGGTGACCGCGCAATGGCTTCCGCAACGTTGGGGGGTCATTGCGTTTTTGTATAACGTCCGTTAGAGGTGAATAGATGAACGAAGATACAATTGCCGCGATTGCTACCGCTTTAGGGGAAGGCAGCATTGCTGTTGTCCGGGTAAGCGGTCAGAATGCGGTAGATACGGTAGCTAAAGTATTCAAATCCAAGCTTGATCTAAGGGAAGTTCCAACCCATACGGTGCAGTATGGATGGATCGTGGATCCGCAACAGAATTTAGTATTAGATGAAGTATTAGTAACGGTCATGAAAGGGCCGCGTTCTTTCACGGCTGAGGACGTCGTCGAGATTAGTACGCACGGGGGAATTGTCGCGGTAAAGTCGGTTCTGGAATTGGTATTGCGTCATGGCGCCAGATTAGCGGAACCGGGAGAATTCACGAAGCGTGCTTTTCTTAATGGAAGAATCGATTTGTCGCAAGCAGAGGCTGTCATTGATTTGATCCGTTCGAAGTCCGACAGGGCTTTCCAGGTTGCTAGGAAACAAGCAGACGGAGCATTGTCTAAAAAAATCATCCCGATGCGCCAGCAATTAATCGAATTATTGGCGCACGTGGAAGTCAATATAGATTATCCGGAACATGACGTGGAAAGCGTAACGTCCGATTTTATTCGCGACAATTGCAGCTCGGTGCTTAAACAAGTTAAAGAGTTGTTAATTCAGTCGAACGAAGGCAAAATACTAAGAGAAGGTATCGTGACGGTTATCGTTGGCCGACCGAATGCAGGGAAATCTTCCTTATTAAATGCGTTGGCTCGCGACAATAAAGCGATCGTGACTGACATTCCCGGTACGACTCGTGATATTGTAGAGGAATCGGTATCTTTATCCGGAATTCCGTTAAGGCTTCTAGATACGGCGGGTATTCGCGAGACGAGCGACAAGGTGGAACAGATCGGGGTAGAGCGTTCGCGCGACGCGTTGGACGATGCGGATCTCACTCTGCTCGTATTGAATCATCACGAAGAGCTACATGAGGATGAAAGAAAGCTGCTTGATCAATTGAAGGATCGTTCGACGATTGTCGTGGTGAATAAAATTGATTTGCCTGGCCAATTGGATATTGCAGAGGTAGAACGCGATTATGCTAAGGATCGCATCGTATATTTATCCGCTAAAGAAGGCAATGGAATAGAGAGTCTGGAGAAGGCGGTATCCGGTTTGTTCTTCAGCGGAGCTGTTGAATCAGGGGATATTACTTATGTGAGTAACGCTAGGCATATAGCATTGCTTCATCAGACGAAACAATCTTTAGAAGATGCTATTCAAGCGACTTACGACGGTGTGCCGATTGATCTGACCCAGATCGATCTAGCCGCTGCCTGGGAGTCATTAGGACAAATTCTTGGAGATGCTGCGGGGGACTCATTGCTTGATCAAATTTTCTCCCAATTTTGTTTAGGGAAATAAATATACTAAGAAATAAGGAGGGAACCGTAATGACATATCGTGCAGGGGATTATGATGTCATTGTCATTGGCGCTGGGCATGCCGGCTGCGAAGCAGCATTAGCTGCGGCTCGGATGGGGTGCGAAACGCTATTGTTGACCATCAACTTGGATATGGTTGCATTCATGCCTTGTAATCCATCGGTAGGCGGACCGGCCAAAGGCCATGTCGTTCGAGAAATAGATGCTCTTGGCGGGGAAATGGGTCGTAATATCGATAAGACCTTCATTCAAATGCGTATGCTTAACACGGGTAAAGGGCCGGCCGTACATGCTCTTAGAGCGCAAGCGGATAAATTCCTTTACCAGCATACGATGAAGCAGACGATCGAATTGCAAGAAAGGTTGACGTTACGTCAAGGTTTAGCTGAGGACTTAATTATCGAAGATGGTGCATGCGTCGGAGTCGTAACGAAAACTGGGGCGGTATACGGCGCTAAATCGGTTGTATTAACAACGGGCACTTACTTGAGAGGTAAAGTTATCCTTGGCGAGTTGATGTACGAGAGCGGACCAAATAATCAACAGCCGGCGGTTAAGCTATCCGAATCATTGAAGCGTTGCGGATTTCAATTGGCGCGCTTTAAGACGGGGACACCGCCTCGGGTGCATGAGGATTCGATCGATTTCAGCAAGACGGAAATTCAACCAGGAGACAACAAACCTAAGTACTTCTCTTATGAAACGGAATATATGGCGCATTCCGATGATCAGATTCCTTGCTGGTTAACTTATACTTCCGAAGAAACGCATCAGATTATTAACGATAACTTGTATCGCGCTCCAATGTTCTCAGGATTAATAGAAGGAACAGGTCCGCGGTACTGTCCATCGATCGAAGATAAGATTGTCCGGTTTGCCGATAAACCGAAGCATCAAATTTTCTTAGAGCCGGAAGGCAGACATACGAAAGAGTATTACGTGCAGGGTCTTTCCACGAGCATGCCGGAAGAAGTTCAGGTCGAAATTCTGAGATCGATTCCGGGTTTGGAGAAAGTGGAGATGATGCGTCCCGGTTATGCCATTGAATATGATGCGGTCGTTCCAACTCAGTTATGGCCGTCGTTGGAAACGAAGCTGGTTCAGAACTTATTTACCGCGGGCCAAATTAATGGCACATCCGGTTATGAGGAAGCAGCGGGACAAGGTGTTATGGCGGGAATTAACGCTGCGCGCAAGGTGCAAGGGGCTGAGCCGGTTATTATCGATCGTTCCAAAGGTTACATTGGCGTTATGATCGATGATCTCGTCACTAAAGGGACGAACGAGCCTTATCGTTTGCTTACTTCTCGTGCAGAATACCGTTTATTATTGCGCCACGACAATGCTGATCTAAGGTTAACGCCTACCGGCTATGAGATCGGCTTGATTACCGAGGCTCGATATGTGAAATTCACTGAGAAGAAGAACCGGGTGGAAGAGGAGATCATTCGACTTAAAGAAGCTAGGTTCCGTCCCGATGAAGCCGTTCAAGCGATGCTGGCGAAAGCTGGTTCCACTCCGATTAACAACACGGTTGACGGTTTAACGTTACTTCGCCGGCCGGAGATTAATTATGGCCATCTCGAGAGCTTGCAGCCTTCCCCGATCGAATTATCCGAAGACGTGAAGGAACAAGTTGAAATTCAAGTGAAGTATACGGGATATATCGAAAAACAGCAGTTGCAGGTCGATCGTATGGAGAAAATGGAGAAAAAACGTATACCCGACAACATCGACTACGACATTATTCACGGACTAGCGATGGAAGCAAAACAAAAACTCGGCAAAATCCGACCTTTATCAATCGGTCAAGCGTCAAGAATAGCAGGCGTGACGCCAGCGGATCTATCGATATTACTAGTGCACTTGGAACATTATAATCGAGTAACTGCGGCGGCTCACGGATCATGATCGATACCATTCAACAGCAATTTAAGCATGCCGTCGAGAGCTTAGGGATACAGTTAACAGACAAACAGCTATCCCAATTTGAAACGTATTATTCTCTGTTAGTCGAGTGGAATGAAAAAATGAACCTGACGGGGATAACGGAGAGAGATGCAGTATACGAGAAGCATTTCTATGATTCCTTAACGATTGCAGGAGTGACGCAGTTTGACAAAGCGTCCTCCTTAGCGGATATTGGATCGGGTGCCGGATTTCCTTCCATTCCGTTAGCGATTGTTTACCCTCATTTACAAGTTACGATTATCGATGCATTGGCTAAGCGAATTAAATTTCTGGAGGAAGTTACATCCCAGCTTGGTTTAACGAAAGTGTTATGTTTGCACAGTCGTGCTGAGGATGCCGCCAGAAAGCGGGAACATAGAGATCATTACGATGTTGTAACGGCCAGAGCGGTCGCCCGACTAGCGGTACTTAACGAATTTTGTTTACCGTTCGTTCGCCCCGCCGGATTGTTCATCGCGATGAAGGGCACTGATATTTCCGCCGAGTTGGATGAGGGGCGATATAGCCTAGCCAAGCTAAATGGCAAAATTCAAGATGTTAAGCGTTTGACGTTGCCGACAGAAGGAGCGGACAGACATTTGGTGATTTGTGCGAAGAAAGAGCCGACGCCAGCCGCCTATCCTCGTAAAGCGGGCATTCCACTTAAAACGCCGCTAGTCAAACCTTCGTTATTTAGCGCCAAATAAACAAGCTACAAAGACATGAATGTTCCACGTGAAACATCTCCCTCCCATGGGTGATAATTGTTTCACGTGGAACATTTTTACGTTTACGCCACATTAATAAACATGATATTCTTAGATAGAGTAATTGCGAGATCGGTAGATCCATTAAGACAGATAGAATAAAGGGTTTCTCGTTGTGAAAGTTTTTTCACAAGCAGGAGAAACGGGTTGGGATAGCGAATAAGATAGATAACAGATTAGCGTGTCGCTTATGCGCCTCACGGCACATTATAGCGGCGCTTTTTCGTCACTATGGACGCAAATTTCCGCCCTATCTTACTTAATGTGGTGATCCGAGAGAAATGAAAGAGCAATTCTCAAGACTGCTCGGTTTATCAGACCGTAGCAATCAAGAAGAAGTCAAACAAATAGCAGTCAACGAGATCGTTCCGAGCCCTTATCAGCCCAGATCGATCTTTGATGATGATCGAATCGATGAACTGTGTCAAACTATTAAGACTCACGGTATTATTCAACCTATCGTTGTTAGAATTCGTGATGGCAAGTACGAAATTATTGCGGGCGAGCGCCGCTGGCGCGCAGTTACGAAGCTCGGCATGGAGTATATTCCTGCGATTGTTAGAGAGATTAACGATTCACAGGCAGCTTCAGTTGCTTTAATTGAAAACTTGCAGCGCGAAGGTCTGACGTCTCTTGAAGAAGCGATGGCCTACCAGAAGCTAATTGATTTGCATCAATTGACTCAAGAGAGTTTGGCTCAGCGGTTGGGTAAAAGCCAATCCACGATTGCTAACAAAATCCGCCTTTTGCAATTGGGTGAGACCGTTAAAATGGCGTTGTTGGAAAGAAAAATTACTGAGCGCCATGGTAGGGCACTATTGTCCTTACCGGATGAAGAGATGCAAAATAAGGTTCTCAACGAAATTATCGAAAAAGACCTTAACGTTAAACAGACTGAAATTCGCATCGCCTTTTATCTCGAGGTTGCGAAGCCTAAGAGGAAGCGTATCTCTTTCACTAAAGATGTACGTTTGGCGCTGAATACGATCCGCCAATCCGTCGACATGGTGAATGGCTCGGGTATACCTATCAAGGCAAGTGAAAAAGATTGCGATGATCATTATGAAATCATCATTCGAATTCCTAAGCGTTAGTATATTGCGGATCCCCATGATCGATCGAGAGGCGCTGCCCAAAAGCGGTTGTACGGTTAGTGATGGACATGGGGCCGCTTTTTGTTTCTTTAATGCAAGCAAGTCCAATCAGCTAAGTAAACGACTATACGTATTCATAGGATGGTATGCCGTTTTACATGTGTAATTCATACTGAGGTGAATTAGGTTGTCTAAAATTATTGCGATTGCCAACCAAAAAGGCGGAGTAGGTAAAACGACGACTTCGGTTAATCTAGGTGCATGTCTTGCCTCGTTAGGCAAGAAAGTGCTCATCGTCGATATCGACCCCCAAGGCAATACGACAAGCGGAATCGGAATCAATAAGGCAGACGTCAATTATTGCATATATGATGTGCTTATTAATGAGGTGCATCCTAAACAAGCTGTAGCAGATACGGAAGTCCCTAATCTTAAAATCATTCCGGCGACAATTCAGTTGGCTGGCGCGGAGATCGAATTGGTTCCGACAATGTCGCGCGAAATACGGCTTAAGAAAGCGTTGGCTCTTGTGAAGAATGACTATGATTATGTATTGATCGATTGTCCGCCTTCCCTTGGAATCCTGACGATAAACTCCTTAACGGCCGCTGATTCCGTACTTATCCCAATTCAATGCGAGTATTATGCGTTGGAGGGTTTGAGTCAATTGCTGAACTCTATTCGTCTCGTACAGAAACATCTGAATACGTCCTTGCAGATTGAGGGTGTGCTGTTGACGATGTTTGATGCGCGGACGAACTTGGGGATTCAGGTTATCGAAGAGGTTAAGAAGTATTTTCAGCAAAAGGTGTACCAGACCGTTATTCCGCGTAATGTGCGGTTAAGCGAAGCCCCTTCTCATGGGCAGTCGATTATTACTTATGATCCGAAGTCCAAAGGTGCAGAAGTGTATCTAGAGTTGGCGAAGGAAGTGATCTCGTATGAGCAAGCGGCTAGGTAAAGGATTAGATGCTTTAATTACCTCTCTATCGATTAAAGAGGATGATAAGGTCGTTGAGATTCCGTTGCCGCAGCTTCGGCCGAATCCGTATCAGCCTCGTAAAACCTTTGAAGAAGAAGCGATCAAAGAGTTGGCGGAATCCATTCGCGAGCATGGGGTCATCCAGCCGATCGTCGTTCGCCAAGCTCTAAAGGGTTTTGAAATTATCGCAGGGGAAAGACGCTTCAGAGCATCGCAATTGCTCGGGAATGCTACAATCCCGGCGGTAGTGAGAGCGTATAATGATCAGCAAGTGATGGAAATCGCCCTCATCGAGAACGTACAAAGGGAAGATTTGAATTCGCTAGAGGTTGCGGTTGCTTATCAAGCGATTATGAATCAGTTCAAGCTTACGCAAGAGGAACTAAGCTTGAAGGTTGGGAAGTCGCGTTCTCACATCGCGAACTTCCTCCGGTTGCTATCGCTGCCAGATGAGATCAAAGATTATGTTTCACGTGGAACATTATCTATGGGACATGCTCGGGCATTGGCTGGAATTAAAGATGAATCGTTGAAACGCCAATTAGCGAAGCAAACGGTTGCGGGTGAATGGAGCGTACGCGAGTTAGAGGAAGCGGTGCAAAACACCGAAACGAAGGTCAACGTTAAGGCGAAAACGAAAGCTAAAAAACGCGACCCGTTCCTTGAAGAAATAGAAGAGACGTTACGCGAGAAGTTTCAAACGACGGTGCGAATTAAGCCTAATAAAGATAAGGGTAGAATTGAATTGTCGTACTTCGGAAAAAGCGATTTGGAGCGGTTGTTAGAGCTACTAAAAGCAATGGCGTAACAGGATATTTGATAGCATACCTAAGTTGTAATCTTCCTAAGGAAGCATTAAACTAAGGTATGCTATTGTTGTATTAGGACGGTGAAAAGAAGTGCAGAATAAACCCATTATTTACTTGGACAATGCCGCGACAAGTTGGCCAAAACCGCCATCGGTAATTGAGGCGATGGAACGAAGCATGAGAGAAAGCGCAGCTAATCCAGGCCGTGGAAGTCATGCGATGGCTGTGAAAGCAAGTCGGGTGCTGTTCGAGGCGCGCAAGAAGCTAGCTAGGTTATTTCGAGTGAATAACCCGAATGATATAGCATTCGCGTTGAATACGACCCATGCGCTAAACCTTGCGATTCAAGGGCTGTTGAAACCGGGGGACCATGTCATCACGACAAGCCTTGAGCATAACTCGGTGAGAAGGCCGTTAGAGGCCTTGAAGAGGAAGCTAGGGATCGAGGTCACCTATGTCCAGACAGATGCAAAAGGACTCTTGAACGTAAAAGATGTGGAAGCCTCGATAAAGTCGAATACGAAACTAATCGCCGTATCCCATAGTTCGAATTTACTTGGGACGATAACCCCTGTGTCGGACATTGGGGAAATTGCACGTAGGCGGAAGGTTAAATTGTTGGTAGATGCAGCGCAGAGTGCTGGAGTCCTGCCGATCGACGTAGAAGCAATGGGAATCGATCTGTTAGCTTTTCCAGGCCACAAAGGATTGTTAGGTCCGCAAGGTACGGGCGGCTTATACATACATCCCGAGTTAGAGCTGGAGCCGTTAATGCACGGGGGGACGGGGAGTAAGTCGGAAGCTCCTGAACAACCGCTAGTACGTCCGGATCGATATGAAGCCGGAACGCAGAATACGGTAGGAATGGCAGGGTTATCAGAGGGGATCAGCTATATTCTAAAAGAGACCCCAGAAGTCATTCATGCTAAGGAGCAACAACTAACCTATGAGTTAATGGAGGGGCTTCAAAGAATACCGGGTGTTACGCTGCTAGGTCCAGAGGTCGGCGTGGAAAGAACGGCTATCGTCTCCTTTCTATTAGAAGGAGTAGATCCATCCGAAATGGCTTTCTTGTTGGATCAGCAGTTTGGTATCGCAGTGAGGGCCGGATTTCATTGTACACCCTTAGGGCATGAAACCGCAGGCTCCTTCGAGACGGGAGCGGTTAGGGCGAGTCCGGGATATTTTACGGAAAAATCGGAAATCGTATCTATGATCGCAGCGGTTAAGGAAATTAGCGATACACTAAAAAATAATAAGTAATAACAGCGAGTGAGACACTGGGGGAGACAGAAATCATGGATGGTTGGAATGATCAAATTGCAATGGCAGTTGCAGCAGGCGAAGGGTTAATTCTCTTAATATTGTTAGTATGGCTCATAGTCGTGACAAGCAAGCTTCGAAAAGTTAGAGAAAATCAGCGCAAGATGGTCGGGGAAACGGGAGTTCATAATATGGAAGACGTCATGCAAGCACTGCATGAAAGAATCGCTTCCGTAGACCATAAACAAACGAACCAAAACGAGAAACTTGAACAACAAGAAAAACGCTTATCCACCCTGAAAGGAAGAATCAGCGTTCATCGGTTTAATGCATTTTCGGATTCGGGCAGCGATCTTAGCTTCTCTGTCGCATTCGTGAATGAGGAACAGGACGGAGTAGTAATTACGGGAATACACGGGAGAGAACAAACGTTCTTGTACGCTAAGCCAATCGACAAAGGCCAATCTGCATACATGCTGACTCCGGAAGAAAAGATTGCAATCAGTCAGGCAATGCAAAAGGGATAACCGAGTTATTACGCGTCTTATGTACTGCGTTTAGGAGACTTTGAGCTATAATTTCCGACATCTTAACGACGAGGTTTAACCTAGTGTTCTGAAGGACGAAATATTCCATAAATCCGCCGACGTTAACGATGCCTGTCATATGGATATCACCGACAGGGGGTAACTCCTTGTTGACACCGGCTCCAGGACGAACGGGTCCCGAACCGAGTTGAATGCAACCAACACTGGATACTTGTCCAAGACACGCGTCGATGGCAATGACGAAGGGTTGACGAGAGCTTCGCATGATCTTAAGCAAGGTATCCCCTAAGTTCATGGCGTGTACCGGCTCTTCTAGCGTGCCATACAGGTCGAATAAGGGACTGTATTCCCGGGCTAATGCCGTTCCGACTAAAGGACCCAGAGAATCGCCCGTAGAGCGATCCGTGCCAACGCAGACGATGACGATCCGACGCTCTTGCGGTAAAACTTCCAGATAGTGCTCCAGCTTCTGAGATAATCTTTGCAAGACGGTTGGTTCGTTAAAAGGAATCTTTAAAGAGAGCGCCGCTGATTCCGGTGCGGAGCCCGGACGTTTCTCCCAAGCGCCGTTCATTCGTCCGATTCGCCTCCTACCCTAGTATGTTACTAGTATATGGACGAAAGATCATATTTATACTTGGACGATTGGAAAGGCAAAGATTTGTAGGTTAGATTTATAGGGAAACCATTTTAGTCGTCAATTGTGTACGGGAGGTATGCGGAATGGACACGCTTCTGATCGCCTTCGATTCAACTCAACAAGCACTTCGGGCGGAGATGCTATTGGAGTATGCGGATATCGAGATTGATATATGTCCAACACCTAAGGAAATTACGGCCGGATGTGCATTGTCGATTGCATTTCCAAGCGATGAGTTGGTTCAAGTCAAACAAATTATCGTCTCGGAGAACGTAGAAATCCGGGGTCTGTTCGAGAAGACAATAGAAGGCTACGACGAGATTCATTGAGTTATGTCTTGAACGGCTTTGAAAAGGAGATTAAATCCTTATGCGTGTATTATTTATGGAAGAACAAGCGGCAGTCAAAGGAAACTTGTGGAGTAATTTCCTCGAGAAGATTATGAATATGATCGAGGATACGGATATGTGGACCGCGGCGGCTATGGTACTTCTGCGGATCATTCTGATTATCGTCATAAGCCGAATTGTGCTCATGCTCGTGAACCGATTCATCGATCATGTGACGAACATGAAAAAATCGAAGAGATTGAAGCTCCGGACGAGACGTGTTCAGACGATGGGAAGGTTATTGAAAAACGCCTCTTCCTATATTTTTAACTTCATAGCGATTTTATTGATCCTTGGGGAGTTCCACATCCAGCTAGCGCCCTTGCTTGCAGGGGCCGGTGTTATTGGGCTAGCCATCGGTTTCGGTGCTCAGAGCTTGGTTAAGGACGTTATAACCGGATTCTTCATTATCTTGGAGGATCAATTTGCGGTAGGCGATGTCATTCAGACTAAGGACTTCAAGGGAACGGTCGAGATGATCGGACTACGCGCGACGAGAATTAGAAACTGGACGGGCGAGGTCCATATCATTCCGAATGGTCTGATTAACGAAGTGACGAATTTCTCCGTTAACCCTTTGTTAGCGGTAATCGATATTACGATCGCCTATGAGAATACGATCGAAGAGATGATGACTACGATTCGCAACGTGCTAACGCAAATCCATAGCCCCAACATTACGGCCACACCCGAAGTTCTCGGCATTCAGACGCTTGCCTTAAATCAAATGACTCTTAGAATAACCGCCCGCTGCAAACCGAATACGACGGGCGAAGTGACGCGTTTGATCAATACGGAGTTGAAAAAAGCATTCGAAGCAAGCCGAGCCGAAGCAACCTCATGAAGAGAACAGGCGGTTCATAAGCGAATGGTAGCGGGGGAGGGGATCGTATTGGAGCGTAAACAGTTCGAGCTTGGAGACATTGTGCTAATGAAGAAACAGCATCCATGCGGAGCTAACGAGATGGAGATTATCCGCATGGGGATGGATATTCGGATCAAATGCGTACAATGCAAGCACAGCATTCTGTTGCCTCGAGCTAAGTTCGAGAAGAGCTTGAAGAAAGTATTGAGATCGGTTGGCGGTAGTCAACCGGGTGATGGGGAAGGCTAAGAAACTTATGGAAAACTGGAGACGCGATCCAGTTGCAAGTCCAGTGTAAATGTGTTATTATTTTTCTTGCTGCGGAGAGGTACCCAAGAGGCCCAAGGGGGTTGACTCGAAATCAACTAGGCGTCGCGAGGCGTGCGTGGGTTCGAATCCCACTCTCTCCGCCATTACTCCAAATAACCCGGCATATCAACGTCAGCAATACGTTCTTGGAACGAAAGATGCGCGTTGCATGACCGAAATACATAGGTTAGAACGCTAACTGATTCGTTAGTGCTCAGCGGATTACCGAACCTTCTACGTGAAATATGGCGTAGGAGGTTTTTTTTTGGTCAAACCGACAGTTATAAGTACGAATACCGATGGAATACAAGAAAAAAAAGAGCTTCGCATTTCGAAGCCCTTTCTCATTATTAAAGCCTATCTCAATACTTGACGACAATGTATGGACTCAATGAACCCATCTGCGCGTTTTCTAACTTGTCCTCCGTGAGAGAACTTAAAGCTTTCATTGTCTGTTTGAATAAATCATCTTCATCGATTTTTCCAGCTAAGCGAATAACGATGTGTGTGCTGCCTTCCTTTATTTTTTGCTCGAGTTTGGTTCCGTAATCATTAGCTGTAGAGACCTCTAAACCATTGACCACATAGTAATCTTTGGAGCCGTCGCTTGAATTGAACTGGTCAATCTCGGAATCCAACCAATACTCTTGAGATAGGGTAAAGTGGAGAGATTCGGCTGTCTTATCACTCGAGTTGAACAGTAGATAAGGTATACCGCTATTGGTATCGTTGTTAGTTGAATCTACATGAAACCAGCTATTATTGAGTTTGACCTTATTCCATGCATGTGGAACGCCACCCATATCGCCTGTTACCACGATGCTTTCCAAGCCTGCCAAGTCGCTCAGCATCTTATAAACAGAAGCGTAAGAAGCGCATACACCGACCTTCTTGACCATGATTCCGTATGTCGTGAACGAGTCGTTGAATTTCGAATCGATCACCTGGAAGTTGTTCTCTTTAGCGCTATCTAAGGCTGCCATGTCGTATTTCGTATTATCATTAAGATAATCATAGATGGCTTTGTATTTCTCTTCGATGGACATATTCGTCTTAATCGTACCCTCAATAATTTTATTCGCTTCGGAAATGATCTCTTGTTGTTTCTTCTTAATAGACTCTGCGGAGTCCTCAAACTTAATCTGTAAAGATAACGTGCCGTAATCATATCTCCAACTTTTAACTCCTAGGATCAGAGGGTTCTGATAGATGACTTCAAACAAGATGTCCTCCAGGGTTTCATAATTCTGTACTTCGGGAAATGCCTTGAGAGAAATGGTCTCTTTCGCTTCAATTAAGCTTAGGGCGAGAAGCTCCTCAACGGCAGAATTCACATTGATCTTAGTATCCTTGATTAATGCGGGAGCAGGTACAGATTCCTTGTCTCCTTCATCTACTTTTTGCTTAGTATTCGTGATTTGACTATCCGTGAGACTGCTTGCGGATTCCTCATTGGATGGTTTCTCTACGGCATCAATGATACTAGGAACATCCGGAGAAGGCACATAATCCGTTGTATTCTGAGGAGCTACGTAACCGGATGTTTGATCTTGGCCGTGGTTACCGGAAGCATCCAGCAGAGCTGACTTTGTCGTGTTTGTAATCGTAACGTACCCTCTAAAATCGGTGCCTTTAACGGAATAAGTAACGTTTGCTCTGCCGGTATCCGATAGTTCTGCATTGGCGAAATCATAAACAAAATCGCGTTGTACGATGAAGCCATCAACCAATTTCACATCAGCGATCTTGGGGAATGAGTTTAGATTATCGTATTCTTTGAAACTTATGTTCGTTTCTAAGCTTACAGGAATCAGAGAGGACAATTTAATCGTGCTGACTACATTGCTAAAGTTAGATTCTTTGTCCCCTTGTACAGCTGTTACATAATACTCTCCGTTGATGCCAAGATTCTGATAACTGACCAAATCCGATGGAGAGTTAGGTTTAGTATTGGAAAGGAAATTAGAAAGCTCGGTGTCTTTGGTCTCGGATTCTAATCGGGGATAACTGCCTACATACCCTTCCTCAGGTCCGCTTACCGGAAGATTGACCGTATCCAATAAAGCATGCGTAGCTCGGTTGTATACCTTATAGGATGTAGCACCCGCAACTTCGTTCCATACCAACTTGAAATTACCCTTCTCGTCGATCTCGTATTTCAGAGTCGGAGAGGAGAGATCGGATTTGATAGTAAAAGGTACAATCATTGGTTTATTTAACTTTGTTGGCGTGGTGGCTTCTAGATCATAGTTAATGCGTATGTAATATACAGGAGCATTACCCCATCCTGAATTTCCAATTCCACCTTTAGTGTCGCTAGAAACTAAAACGCTACTCAACGGTTTAATGGTAATCGTATTGCATTCTATTAAATCTTCGCAGTTGGTTAATGTCAGGATTTTGCTTTCCGGTAATGCTTTAATGTCCGTATGTACAGTAATGACTTCAGTAGGTTGAATGTCGAAGTGACTATTAAACTTAAAGGTAAATACTTCATCTCTAGCTACGTTATACATAGGCATAAGAGACTTGTCTGCATCCGAGCCGTATTTCTTCTTAAGGTCATAGACCGTGTTCACGGATGTTTCAATTAATTTCGGAGTGAGCTCCGTGACAACGATGTCTTTCTTCTCCTGCGCGGAGTCGGAATTGCCCCCAAAGCAACCCGTCAAAACGATACTGAAAACCATAAATAATGACAATAAACGCTTCACTCGCTACACCACTCCCGATATAAAGACTTAAAAATACAAAATTCTACAATAATTACTATTGTTATTGTATAACAGGGATTAATGCCATGAAACCCCAATTATGAAAAAAGATTATGAGATTCAACGGAATGGGTGCGATAGAAAGCGATGAACAAAATCCCCCAAAACGGAATTATAGGAAGCTACGGACGCGAACAAGAGTCACCGAATTTAAAACTAACGAAGAACCCTTCGCAGGGTTCTTCGGGCGACGTTTAATGAGTTGCATTCGAAATTCGTAACCATTGACGTTGCTGATTTAACTCAGCGCTTCGGTTGTCCGGAATCTAAACTCAGTGTGTTGCAGACGAATAGTCTTTAGCACAACGCCTCGCTTCCGTAGCCTACTCCGATTGGAACGTTTCCTCTTGCGTTGTTGCGCCCAAGTCGTTCAAGGGAACCACACCTCTCGTTTTCCGTCGCCGAAATATAGAATGGCCCGAATGATCTCACAATATACGTAGCGATCAACAATTATCGAAACTGTTTCATTTTCTTCCACTTGCGATTGTGGTTCGAGGTTTCAGGGAACTTCTCGCCTTTGCGCAATACGACGTGCTGCGGGTTGTTAATTCCCATGTGAAAAGAGTCCTCTCCGACCTCCATGTACTCTCCATCGTTCGGAGCCCGTTGACCCGGCTCGAACTGCGTTTGTTCACCCATTGCCATCACCCCCTGCCTTAGTCGATAGTGTAGCGCGAAATTCCTTGCGATATTCGAGCCATTGTGATAAAGTATTCAGGCATGCAATTAGAAGCATGCTCCTTGCTTCCCAGCCGGTTGACAAGCTCATCGGTATACAAAGTGGGGGGCCAAAGACCTTAAGGAGGTGAACGGAAGATGCGCAACTACGAGTTGATGTACATCATCCGTCCGGACGTGGAACAAGAAACCGTTCAAGCTGTCGTGGAAAAATTCCAGGGCATCATCGGGAACGGCGGAGAGATCGTAAAACACGACATTATGGGTAAACGTCGTTTAGCTTACGAGATCAACAAACACCGCGATGGGACGTATGTGTTGGTTCATTTCTCGGCGACGTCAGCAGTTGTGACTGAGTTGGAACGCGTTCTGAAGATTACGGATGAAGTTATCCGTCATATCGTTGTCAGAGAACAAATCGCGTAAGTAACCGCACAGTACCAGGCGGATAACCGCCGCAAGCCTAATGTCATGTCTAGTGGAGGGAAGCCGCGATGTTGAATCGAGTTATTCTCATAGGGCGCCTGACCAAGGATCCCGAATTGCGTTACACGCCTGCGGGCGTTGCTGTTACCCAATTTACTTTGGCGGTAGACCGTCAGTTCTCTGGTAGTAAAGAAGAGCGCGAAGCGGATTTTATCCCGATCGTAACTTGGAGACAGTTAGCCGAGACGTGTGCCAATTATCTTCGTAAAGGCCGTTTGGCCGCCGTGGAAGGCCGCATTCAAGTGCGGAACTACGAGAACAACGAAGGCCGACGCGTATATGTAACGGAAGTCATTGCCGATAACGTTCGATTCCTGGAATCAGCCAACCGCGAGGGCGGCGGAGGACAAGGAAGAGACGAAGGAGCAGGTGGCAACCCGAACTCTGGCGCAGGCGGGTACGGAGGCGGCAACCGCAGCTCTGGCTCACGCAACAGCGGTAACAATAGTGATCCCTTCGCCGATGACGGGCGACCGATAGACATATCGGACGATGATTTGCCATTTTAACTGGAAAGGACGGATAACAAATGAGCGAACAACAAACAGCAGCACCAGCACGTGAAGAGCGCCCTGCACACAGCCGTACAGGCGGCGGTGGCGGAGATCGCGGTGGAGACCGTGGCGAACGTGAGCCTCGTAAATTCCGCCGTGGCGGCCGTAACAAACGTAAGAAAGTTTGTTACTTCACTGTAAATAAAATCACTCACGTGGATTACAAAGAGTTGGACTTGCTTCGTAAGTTCATCAGCGAGCGCGGCAAAATCTTGCCACGTCGCGTTACAGGAACAAAAGCGAAGTACCAACGTATGTTGACTGTAGCGATCAAACGCGCACGTCAAATGGCTTTGCTTCCTTACACGACTGAGTAGTAATGAAACAAGAGGCACCCTTCGGGGTGCCTTTTTTTTCTATAAGTAGCCGGACTTGCACGAGAATATGTACTCCTATACAATCGACATGGACCCAATAAGATAAACGGAAGTTAGAGAAGGGGATTACATGCTCGGAATCGGCATCTTGCTCGGCTTCCACCTTCTCGGCATGGTACTTCAGCACGCTTTGTCCCTTCCGTTACCCGCCAACGTGTTGGGACTTTTGCTGTTTGTCATCTCCCTGTTCGCCGGTTGGATTCGGCTGGAATGGGTAGAAGTGTCGGCGAACTTCCTGTTACGGCATATGATGCTGTTCTTCATTCCGATCATCGTGGCGAGCCAATTGTTCTTTCCTTTAATGAAGGAACAATGGCTGACGATCGGGGTAAGCTGGCTCGGAAGCACGTTAATCGCGTTATTCGTGACCGGCTGGGCGACAAAGTCGTGGACGGAAGGAAAGAAGGAAACCGATGAGTGATTGGAAACAGTCTTTGTTCGGCGAACCGCTATTCGCTATCGCAGTAACGGTATTAATCTACTTGGGGGCCCAAGCGCTTCATGCCAGATGGCGATGGCTGCATCCGCTGTTGGCGGCGAGCGTCGGCGTGATGCTATTGCTTGCAGCGCTGGACGTTCCCTATGAAGCCTATGCGGTCGGCGGACGCTGGATCGAGTTCTGGCTCGGACCGGCTACGGTCGCGATAGGAGTACCCCTATACAAGCACGCGGCGTACATTCGACGGCAGCTTCCCGCAATTTTAGGCGGGATCGCGGTCGGTACGATGAGCGCAATGGCTAGCGCCGGTGCGCTCGTCTGGCTGCTCGGAGGGACGAAGGAGCTTATGCTCACGATGATGCCGAAGTCCGCGACTGCTCCGATCTCGATCGAGGTCGTCCGCCAACTTGGCGGACAACCGGAGCTTGGAGCGGTGTTGACAGTGCTGACTGGCTTGCTTGGCAGCATGATCGGACCGAAGCTGCTGCGAATGGCCGGATTCGGTGATCCATTTTCTCTTGGCGCGGCGATCGGAACGTCCTCGCACGGTATCGGTACCGCCCGGTTGCTCCGCGAATCGGAATTGGCCGGCGGCATTAGCGGCTTCTCCATGGGCGCGGCGGGAATATTAACTTCTCTCTACGCCGTACCTTTGTATATGTGGGCACTATAGAAAAGCCGTAAGCACCAAGAAGACCGTCAGGCAACCCTGACGGTCTTCTTGGTGCTTATGATCGGCATTACAAACTTCAATTTCCCTGTAGGATAAATTATTGTCGTTCTGACAATTTTTTCTTGACTCTCCCGTTACTGGAGAATTTATACTATTCTGAGAGGGGGAACAAGATGAGTGAACAAAACTATTCCATCGGTGAAGTGTCTACCATGACGGGCGCCACGGTTAAGACGATTCGATATTATGATGAGATTGGCTTATTGAGACCGGCAAAAGTGACGGAATCCGGATTTCGCTACTATACGGAATTGGAAATATGGGAATTGGAGCTGATTTTGGGGCTCCGTCACATAGGATACAGTATTAAAGATATACGCTCCATCCTTCATAACGATAAGCCGGTTTCTGTGTATTTGGATTGGCAGATCGATGCTCTGGATCGGCAAATCGATCATCTTCAAGAGCTGAAGGCTGTTCTTGAAGCAACAAGGCAATCCGCATCCGCCGATAATATGCTGGACTATATTCGAGAGATTACTCGGTTTATGAACAAGGGAATCGGTCAGAAAAAAGAGTTCATTCGCGAGAGAATCGACCAAGGAATTGTCGGAAGCCACACCCCCGAGACATGGAAAGAGCAAATGTTAACTGCACTGCTTGGTTATCTCCCAGACCCTGTTCGGTTAACAAAAGATCAATATGCGGCATGGATGGAACTGCTCGCGATGCTAGAGGATCAGGGGTTCCGCGTTCACGTTGAAAGAGCGATGTCGATGTTTTATACGAAAACAGAAAGCGAACAGGTTACACCGTCCGATTGGCAGTCGAGTTATCTGGGTTTGGCAGCCCGTGCCGAAGCGGCGATGCATGCCGGACTCTCCCGATACGCGGAGGAAATGCGGGCAATTGCGGCCGAGTACGTTTCATTATTATCGGGACTGAAACTCCGGTTGACGTCGGAAACCGCAACGCAATTTCTGCAGCGTTCGGAGATGATGAATCCTCCGCAAGTGCAGCGGTATTGGAGCTTGATTCGAAAGCTAAGTCCGAAGTGGGAGCTGCATTTTAAGGCGTTGGAAGCCATTAAACAAACAATCATAGCGGTAGCCGCGAATGATAGTGACGAGGAGGAATAGTAGAGTGGAAGCTTGGATTCAGTTAAAGGAAGGAAAGGTATATGTTCGTTCGGAAGGGAATAACGCCCTACCTCCGGTTATTTTATTACATGGAACCGCCGCTTACCATTATTGCTGGAGGAACGTGGCTAGTTTATTGAAAGAACATTATCACGTGATTATCCCCGATCTTATGGGTATGGGATTCAGCGATAAGTCACTAGAAGCCGTATATAGCAAAGCAGCGCATGCAGATCGCTTAATCGAAATGCTACAACAACTGAAGGTCGGTCCGGCTCATCTTATCGGTCATTCGCTCGGAGGCGAGATTGCTGCGCATGTTGCGGTGAAGGCGCCTGAGCTATTGGCAAGCGTTTCCTTTATTGCTCCTGACGGATTTCGTGCCGGTATCTCCAAGGCGGTTCGCTTGCTAGCCAAAATCGGGATAATGACACCGATGTTTCGTTTCCTGCTTAAGAGACCTATGAAGCCGGCGATGATGGCGAGGACGCTTGGTCTACCCGTAGAACATATAACGCCAGGGTTCTTGGAGGCTTGGACGAAACCATATAGTCATCCTAACTTGGCTAAGATCATTACGAAGACACTAGCGGAAGACGATACAGGCGCCATATCCTACGGGGTTCCCACTATCAAGCTTCCAGCACTCCTTATATACGGGAAGAAGGACCGTATGCTTCCACAGCGCGTATTCGAAGCCTACAAGACTGCCCTGCCGAAAATGAAGGTTGAGGTCTACGAAGATGCAGGCCACGTCATCATGGAGCAATACCCGGAACGGCTATCGGACACCATACTCAATTTTCTGAACGAAGACCGTCAGGGTGCCTGACGGTCTTCTTTTTTCAAATTAAGCCGCAACGTCGCGGCGAGTAAACAGCAGCCAAGAAATAAGCTGGAATACGACATAATAAGCAACGAGCATCGAGATCGAGAAAGCGAGCGTCATCTCCGGACGGATAGGACTTGATCCTTCTATATATTGCGTTAAGTCGATGTTGGCGAAGAGCAAGTATTTGACCCAACTGTACCCGCTCAGAATCATCGTAATCGTATTGCCTACCAGCATAAACAAGAGCGAGAAAGCGATCGCCATCGTGGAACTGCGGAAAGCGGCCGAGATCATGAAGGCCAGCGTCACGTACATCAACAGTGAGACGACAGCATAGCCGTATTTCTGGATAGAGTTCACGATCATGGAGCTTTCGTGCACGATACCGTCCGGCCCGACGGATAAATAAGGTTGCGTCAGCCCGTCAAAGCCTTGCAGCACGGCTCCGGCTGCGAATGCGGCCGCGAAGGAAATCAACAGCAACAGCAGAGCGAAACCCATCGTTGAGATGTACTTGCTAAGCATGATCTTGGTGCGCGAAGCCGGCCCGACCAGCAACAGTTTAATCGTTCCCCATGAGAACTCTGCCGCTATCATATCCGCCGCGACGATGACCGTCAAAATCGTAACCAACATGATGAGGCTTGCCGAGCCGTTGACGTAATCCCATAGCGATAGCTCGTTAGGGTTAATATTTTTGGCTAGATAGTACTCGTTAGTCTTGATCTTCTCGGAAATAAACTCCTTATCATCGGAATCCATCTTTTTATCATCTTGCAACTGCTTCTGCCATTGCTGATTCTGCTCCGTTAAGTTTTGCTGCCAATTCGAGTGATTGTTGCGGCTTTCGTCCCATTTCATCAAACCGCTCATCAAGCCTATCGCCAGCAAGAGGAAGCAGATCATGACCCAAGTCCGCGGACGACGGTAAATTTTCATATTTTCGTTGCGAATCAGATTTCTCATACTAGACAACCATCTCACCTCCGGTCATTTCCAAGAAGCGGTCTTCCAATGATTTCTGGGAAGCGGAGATCCCATACACATCTAGATCCGCTTGGACGAGCCTTCTCGTGATTTCCGGTATGCGAGCCTTTTCCGTCATGGTTTCGAGCTGGCTGCCGTTCATCGAGATTCTCATATCCGTGAAAGATTCGGTCAGCACGCGATAAGCGAGCTGAGGATTATTCACATCTATAAGAAGCTTTAATTGAGAAGAGTCCTCCCGTGTCTCCTGCATGGAGCGGACATCGATTAATTTGCCGCCTTGAATAATCGCCACGCGATCGCACATCAATTCCATCTCCGACAACAAGTGGGAAGAGACGATAACGGATATTCCTTCTTCCTGCGTCAGTTTTCTCAAATAATCGCGTAATTCTCGAATTCCCGCGGGGTCTAGTCCATTGGTTGGCTCGTCTAGAATTAGAACGGAAGGCCGATGCAAGAGCGCTTGCGCGACTCCAAGGCGTTGCCTCATCCCCAGAGAGTATCGTTTAACCTTCTCATGAATCCGATTCTGTAGGCCCACGAGCTGGACCACTTCCGCGATCCGTTCTTTCGTAACGCCGGTATGACGCCGCGCGTAATGAACGAGATTCTGATACCCGCTTAGAAACTTATACATCTCGGGATTTTCAACAATAGCTCCAATATGGGTCATCGCTTGTTCGAAATGCTTGCGAACAGAAACGCCCTTAATAAGGACCTCGCCTTTAGTCATTGAGATTAATCCGACGATCATACGGATCGTAGTTGTTTTGCCGGCACCGTTCGGTCCTAAAAAACCGAATACTTCCCCCGCGGGCACTTCAAAAGACAAATTGTCTACTATGGTACGTCTGCCGATCGTCTTCGTTACGTTCCGAAGCTGCAAGACGGCTTCCTGCATGATGTTTCAACCTCCTAGAGTATGTTCATGAATGAAGTATACGGGATAAGAGGTCTATTCCATCATAGTCTTGAGGAGTGTTTAGAACCTATACTTTAGTCGAGTTTTGCCTGGTTGATGTTGGCTGGTTAGGAATCTATTTAATTAGTTTAATGAAAGTTTAAGGTTAATATGTAACAATCATATATTGTGAATCGTATATTTAGCGTCGTGTCGAAAAAACAAACAGAGAGATAAATAGAAGGAATAGAAGAAGGAGAGAGGATTCATGCGCAATTATCGTCGTCTTAAAATTATTATCGTATCAACCGTTGCCGCTGTGCTTATACTGGCGGGGGTTGGATATGCCAACCGGGGAGCGTTATCCGCGTGGGGCTATGATATCTTCCTATCGGACAAAGTAGAAGCAAGCTTCCAAAACTCTTATCAACCGCTTACGGACCGACCGGTATCCGAAGCGCTGCCTCAGATAGATAAACCGTTCAGCATGCTGCTCTTGGGAGTTGATGCGAGGGGTAAGGAGCGTGGCCGTTCGGATACGATGATCTATACCGTAGTGCGTCCGCAAGACGGCAACGTGCTGATGGTGTCTATCCCGCGTGATACGTATACCGACATCGTGGGTAAAGGAAAGATGGATAAAATTACGCATGCGTTTGCGTTCGGCGGGGCGGAGATGGCCGTTAACAGCGTGGAGAAGCTGCTCGATGCGCCGATCGACCACTACGCGACGATTAACTTCCAAGGATTCATTAAAGTCGTCGATACGCTGGGAGGCATTCATCTGCCGATCGGCAAAGATATCGTGAACAAAGGCGCCGACCATGAGAAATTTACCGTAAAAGCGAATAAAGATAGTTATACGGGCGTTGAGGCGTTGAACTATGTTCGCTATCGCGAAGATGCCGGCGGCGATACGTCCCGTACGGAACGGAATCGCGTATTTCTCGAGGAGTTAATTCACAGCGCTTCTTCTTTGCAGCAGTGGAACAAGATCCCAGAGGTGCTGGACATCGTGGGCGATAACTTCGCGACGGATTTGCCGCCGGAATCTATGAACGCGCTGGCCAAGCAATTCCTGCAAACCGGCCATGAAATCCAGAGCTATACGCTGAAAGGAACCGGCAAGCGGATGGGTTCGCAAAATTTGTGGTACTACGTATCGGACGAGGACGACCTGAACCAAGTTCGGGCAACGATTGCGTCATGGCTGAACCCGGAAACCTCAGTATCGGAGTTAACGACGCCTAATAAACCCGAGTCCACGACGCAATCCGGCAACGATGCCGCATAAATTGACAAGATGTGCCATCAACAATGGTGAATCGTTAGCTTCGCATGATATAATAGGTTCACTGCCGTTTTACTTCGACGGAGGAGGAACTCAGGAATGAACATTGCTTTTTTTCTCTTGCCTAAGCAAGAGGTAGTATGCGTGAACGAGGACGCCACTTTGCGCCAAACGCTGGAGCGAATGGAACGTCATCGTTATACGGCTGTACCAATTATTAGCACAACAGGAGAGTACAAATCGACGGTTACGGAAGGCGATCTCCTGTGGTATTTGAAAGCCAACCCCGATCTTAGCTTCGATCAGCTGCATCGGGTAGCCTTGTGCGACGTTCCGTTAAAAATGAATATTCTGGCTGTCCGGATCGACGCCAACATGGAAGATCTAATCTCGTTAGCCAAGACGCAGAACTTCGTGCCGGTCGTAGATGACATGAATCGTTTTATCGGTATCGTGCGACGGAGCGATATTATCGATTATTGTGAGAAATTGCTTCTTCCATACTCTTCGAATGAAAAAGGGGTTAAGAGGGAAGCGTAGGAAAATATTGGACAACTATGGAGGAACGATGACCTACAGCCGGCAAAAATTACGCAATCGCAAGTTTTTCCCATTCATGATCGTTATTGCAGTAGTGATAATAGCTGGGGGGATTTGGGCAGCCAAAAGTTTGCTCGGAAACGCGAACCCTGACCGGGTATCCTCCTCCGGCCCAAGTGCCAACGGTGCGGCAGTTGGAGGGGAAACACAGTCCACGGGCAATGAGCCGTCAGCTTCAGCCTCCAATCCGGCTGCGGTGGTGGAAGAGAGTACGATCGATCAGCCAACGTCATCCGAGCTCGGTAAGACGTATGACGTGGTGATCTCGAACGGACGGGTCATTAATCCGGAGACGAAACTCGATCAAGAAGGGCTTAACGTAGCGATCCAAGACGGCCAAATCGTTCTGGTTACCGATCAGAAGCTGAAGGGCAAACGCGTAATAGACGCAACGGGATTGGTCGTGGCGCCAGGCTTCATCGATAATCTGTCCTATGATCCGAACCCGGTCGGCGTCTGGAACAAGATCGCCGACGGAGTGACGTCGAACATTGCCATGCACGGCGGAACGGCAAGCCCCGAGAAGTGGTATCCTTACTATGAACGCAACAAACCGCCGGTACACTTCGGGGCATCGTTCTTCTATACTCAAGCTCGCAATCAATTTAAGCTGAGCCGTTACGATACGGCCAAGCCCGAGCAGACGCAGACGCTGGTCGATCAAGCGGAGAAGGCGCTGAATAATGGAGTGCTGGGGATTTCGTTCAGCTTGGAATACGTTCCAGGCGTCAACGACAAAGAAATATTGCCCCTCATGAATTTAGCTCACGAATATAACGTACCGGTATATTTTCACGCTAGATACTCGGATATGGAAGAGCCGGGCACGAACATCGATGCGATGAACGAGCTGATCGGATATGCCCGCGCATCGGGCGCGGCAGTGCATATTGACCATATTAACAGCACCGGCGGGACATTCTCCATGACGCAATCGCTCAAGATGGTGTCGGACGCAATTGCGGAAGGGCTCGACATTACTTCCTGCATCTATCCGTACGATTATTGGGGCACTTATTTGAACTCGGCACGGTTCGACGAAGGTTGGCAAGAACGGTTCCGCATTACATACAAGGACTTGCAGATCGCGGGAACGAAGGAACGGCTCACGGCGGAAACGTTCAGAAAATATCAGCAGCAAGGCAAGCTGGCGGTCGCTTACGCGATTCCGAAACAAGATGTAATCGATTCGCTTAAGGCTCCTTATGTCATGATCGGAAGCGACGCGATTCTGGAGCCGGGCTTCAATAACCATCCAAGGGCATCCGGCACGTTCGCCAGAACGATCGGACTTTACGTTCGCGAGCAGGGAGTCATATCGCTATCCGACGCGATTGCCAAGATGTCGCTTATGCCTGCACAGAGGCTTGAGAAACAAGCTCCCGCCTTGCAGAAGAAGGGGCGCATAGCCAAAGGAATGGACGCGGATATCGTCGTGTTCGACTATAACAAGATTTCGGACAAGTCAACGGTCGATAAGCCGGAGATCGTATCCGAGGGAATCGAGTACGTACTTGTAGACGGACAAGTCGCGCTGGACGAGAAAGGCATTCACAAGGACATTCGCGTAGGTAAGCCGATTAAGAGCGAATTTCTCCGGGTGAAGGCTGGCAGCTCGACCTTGGCTTGGGATGATAGCGAAGTGTCATTATTAGAATACCGCAACGCCAATTATGTAGATCTTGAGGCGCTGAAAGCGCACGGATATACGGTGAAATGGGATAAAATTAAGCATCAGGCGACGGTGGCCAGCGGAGCGAATGCAAGTAAAGTCGACGTTCCGCAGCCGCAGGTCGGGGAACTCATGCTGGAGCGGGGTTACCAACTGGTATGGGACAACGGAAGCACCACGGAGTTGTTGTCCGTAGGCAACCGCAATTATGTGCCCGTCTCGGCGCTTAAGGCCCAGGGCTGGCAGCTCACGAAGGAAGACAAGAACTACAAGCTGGCAGCAGCATAATAGGACTCAGAAATATACGCAAAACCCGGTCGCGTCGCATCGCTTCCGGGTTTTCGCATGCTTGCCGAGTGATTAGGGTTTTATGATATAATGAAGTTTGCAGCTTTCCGGGGTTCTGCAGAGAAAATTGCGGACAAGCTAGCCAGATTTATTCGAACTGTCCGAACATATCCGCAAGAGGTGAATGGGTTGAACATGAGCTGGAAGTCGCTGGTCTGGAGTGCAGCGGCTGTACTGTTGCTGCTTACGCTTGCGACACCTTTGAATTTCATCACGCTATTTTTAGTAATGACACCGTTCGTTGTACTGTACACTTATCTAAAGCCCAAAGTATTCATTATGCACCTCATCCCCATAGGGATTATTGCGTTCCTGCTATCCGGCGGAAATGGACCGCTCGTGCTCACGCTCGCTTTTTTCTTCCTTGTTCCGTCGCTAGCGATGGGGCATCTCTATCGAAGGGAGAAACCGGCCAGACTGGCGGTCACGGTAGGATTCGTAATCGTTCTGGCACAGCTATTGCTTGAATTGGCTCTATTCTCCGCGATGTTCGATATCGATCTGAAAGCGGAGCTTACCGCTATGCTGTTGGAAAACTTCAGACAATTCGAAACGGCTCAAATCGTCAGTCAAGGCTGGGCTGCCGCGACGGCGAAAGAGTATGCGGATGCCGTCATTAGGCTCATGCCGATGTTGCTCTTGATTTCTGCGCTCTTCATCACGTTTGTGACCCACGGACTTTCCCGGTTGGCGTTACGAACGGTTGGCTCGCAAGCACCGGCTTTACCTAAAGCCAAAACTTGGAGAGTACCGAGAAGCTTAGTGTTCTATTACTTGATCGCGTTTATCGCCCTGCTCTTCATGTCGGAAGAGTCGAGCGGGTATTGGCCGGTCGTGATCTCGAATTTGTTTCCGATTCTTCAGCTTGCCTTCGTGGTACAAGCGCTGGGATTTTTCTTCTTTCTGGCAGATGCCAAGAAATGGCCGAAAGTGGTTCCAATGTTATTGTGCATACCGCTTCTGCTGTTTCCCCCGCTTCACATCATTGGTTTAATCGACGCAGCCTTTCCGCTGCGCAAATACTTCGTGAAATAAGGTGAGAAGTTGGACGCCGCGCGAATTGCGCAACGTACGATTCCACCATTAGACGGGAGCGAAAGCGGATATGCCCAAGTTTCTCGTGCAGCGTTGGCACGGCATGCATATCGTCTGGGCGTTAGTGCTCATTTTCATCTTAACAGTTGCATTAGCATGGTACCAATGGATGCTCGGTTTGTTAGGTTTGGCGTTGGGAGGAGTCGTAGCCGTATATGGCATCTTCGCGGAGAAGGCGTTCCGCAACGATCTGAACGACTACGTTCTCACGTTATCCCATCGGATCAAGAGCGTTGGCAATGACGTCATCGGACAGCTGCCGTTCGGTATTCTTATCTACAATGAGGACAAGGAAATCCAGTGGCACAACGCGTTCATCGGGACGGTTGTGGGTCGAGCCTCGATAGTCGGGGAATCTCTCGCCACGCATTTTCCCGCTCTGCAGCAGCAATCCGCTAAGGATAAGGACAAGGATACGACGATCGAGATTACGATTGGCGGACGCGTATTCGAGCTATTGACTCGCGTGAACGAACGAATGATCTACGTCCTAGACATTACGGATCGTTGGATGCTGAAGAAACGGTATGACGAGGAGAAGCTGGCGCTCGGTATCGTGACCATGGACAATCTGGAAGAGGTTGCCCAGGGGATGGATGAACAACAGCGGGCGCTGATGTTATCCAAGGTAACCGGCGAGATCAACGAGTGGGCGCAGAAGTACGGACTTTTCCTACGTCGGTTATCCTCCGACCGCTATATGATCATCACGAACCAGATTACGCTCAAGAGCTTGGAGCAATCGCGGTTCGAGCTGTTAGATGATGTGCGAGAGATTACGATCGAGCAGAAGCTGCCGATGACATTAAGCATCGGCTTCGCTTCCGGAGCGGACAACGTCATTGAATTAGGACATTTAGTACAAGGCAGCTTAGACATTGCGCTTGGACGCGGAGGGGATCAGGCGGTCGTAAAATTCGGCCAACGCCAGAGCTTCTATGGCGGCAAGAGCAATGCGGTCGAGAAGAGGACGCGGGTCAGGGCGCGGGTCATCTCCCATGCTTTGCGCGATCTGATGAAGGAAAGCGACAATATCATTATCATGGGGCACAAGATGCCGGACATGGATGCCATCGGAGCGGCCATCGGGGTCATGAAGGCAGCACAGCTATACGGCAAAGAAGCCTATATTGTGCTTGAAGGCATTAATCCTGCGATTCAGCGGATGATGGAAATGCTGAAAGAGGATGAGAAGCTAGCGAAGCGGTTCGTCTCGCCAGAGCAAGCGTTTGGTTTGATCGGCAAGAGGTCGCTCGCGGTTGTCGTGGATACGCATCGCGCAACGATGGTTGCGGAACCTAAGCTATTGCAGGGGACGGATCGGATCGTTATCGTCGATCACCATCGCAGAAGCGAGGAGTTCATCGACGAGGCTGTGCTCGTCTATATGGAGCCGTACGCGTCTTCTACCTGCGAGCTCGTAACGGAGCTGCTTCAGTACATCCACGAACGCGTGGTGCTCGATGTGAGGGAAGCGACTGCTTTGCTCGCGGGCATTACGGTCGATACCAAAAGCTTTGCTTTCCGCACGGGATCCCGAACCTTCGAGGCGGCATCGTTCCTGCGCCGTAACGGCGCCGATTCGGTGCTTATCCAAAGGATGCTGAAAGAAGATCTGGAAGAATACATCCGCAAAGCGGAGATCATACGAAACGCGGAAACCTATCATCACTGCATTGCGATCGCCGTGGCGGATTCAAGCAAGCAACTGCCGCAATTGCTTATTGCGCAAGCGGCGGATACGCTTCTTAATATGACGGGAATTAAAGCTTCGTTCGTAGTCGGATTGAGGCAGGACGGTCTTGTCGGAGTCAGCGCCAGATCGCTGGGACAGATTAATGTCCAGATCGTCATGGAGCGACTCGGGGGCGGCGGACATTTCACGAATGCAGCCGCGCAGCTTCAAGGGCCGGTAACGGAAGTTGCCGCGAAATTAAAGCAAGTACTAGAAGAAATCGATAAGGAAGAAGGGTTATTCGAATGAAAGTAATTTTCTTGCAAGATGTGAAGGGCCAGGGGAAAAAGGGCGAAATTAAAGAGGTATCCGAAGGTTATGCGCGTAACTTCCTATTACCTAAAGGCGTAGTTCAGATCGCTACGGAAGGCGCGAAGAAGACGTTAACGCAACAGGTAGCCTCCGAGCAGAAGAAGAAGGAAAACGAGAAGAACGAGTTCAAGGCATTGGCTGAGCGTCTGTCCGAGATGACGGTTGTCATTAAAGCGAAAGCGGGAGAAGGCGGTCGCCTGTTCGGAGCAATTACGAGCAAACAAATCGCGGAAGCGTTGGAATTGCAGAAGATCTCGATCGACAAACGGAAAATCGAGCTGGAAGATCCGATTCGCGTGCTAGGCGTTACGAAAGTGACAGTGAAATTGTATCCGGATGTAAAGGGCACGCTAAACGTACAGGTCGTGGAGGAATGATCCGATGAACGGAAGCGGGGATCAGCAGATATTATACGATCGCGTACCCCCTCAGAACCTCGAGGCGGAGCAAGCTGTTCTAGGCGCTATTCTGCTGGAAGCAGAGGCGCTGATTGCTTCCATGGAGCGATTGAAGGCGGAGGATTTCTACAGCGTCTCCCATCAGCGCATTTTCGACGCGATGGTTGCCCTTAACGACGACAATCAACCTATCGATCTCGTGACCTTAACCGCCCGCCTGCAAGATCTCGGGCAGATGGAAGAGGTCGGAGGGATCATGTATCTGACCAAGCTCGCGAACGCGGTTCCAACGGCCGCGAACGTGGAATACTATGCTCAGATCGTGGAAGAGAAGTCGATCCTCAGGAGATTGATCCGTACGGCGACGCAAATCGTCTCTAACGGATATGCGACGGAAGACGATGTAGGCGTTCTGCTTAACGATGCCGAAGCGCGGATTATGGAAATTTCCAGCCGACGTTCGGCTACGGGATTCATCAGCATTCGCGATGTGCTTATGGAAGTATTCGAGAAGGTCGAATTTCTCTATAACCATAAGGGCGGGGTGTCGGGTATCCCCTCCGGCTTTGTCGATCTGGACAAGATGACGAACGGATTTCAACGCAGCGATCTGATTATCGTCGCTGCACGTCCTTCCGTAGGGAAGACGGCTTTCGCCCTTAACGTAGCCCAGAACGTGGCTGTGCGCGCTTCGGAGACGGTGGCTATCTTCAGTCTGGAGATGTCGGCTCCCCAACTTGTTCAACGTATTGTGTGCGCGGAGTCCAACGTGGACGCTACGCGGATGCGGACGGGGCATCTCGAAGGGGACGATTGGGAGAAGCTATCGATGGCGATCGGAGCGCTCTCTGAGGCACAGATCTATATTGACGATACGCCGGGAATTACCGTGTCCGATATTCGGGCGAAATGCCGACGGTTGAAGAAAGAGAAAGGGCTAGGGATGATTCTCATCGACTACCTTCAACTTATTCAAGGCCGGGGCAAAGCCGGGGAAAATCGTCAACAGGAAGTATCGGAAATTTCCCGTACCTTGAAGCAGATCGCGCGTGAGCTGGAAGTTCCGGTCATCGCGTTGTCTCAGCTCTCCCGGGGCGTTGAGCAACGCCAAGACAAACGTCCGATGATGTCCGACCTTAGGGAGTCCGGTTCCATCGAGCAAGATGCCGATATCGTAGCGTTCTTATACCGAGACGATTACTACGATAAGGAATCGGAGAAGAAAAACATTATCGAGATCATTATCGCCAAGCAACGGAACGGTCCCGTCGGTACGGTCGAGCTCGTGTTCCTGAAAAATTTCAATAAATTCGTCAGTCTTGACCGATCGCACGGAGAAGCCTATGCTGGCAGTGCTTAAACCGATAAAGCATGACCGAATTCCGAACAATTATATAGGTGGTTGCGGGATTGTTCGTTTTTCCGTTGACTTCCCTAGTCACAGTTGCTAAACTAATCATGCTGCCTGATCGCGAGATATGCGATTTCGGGTGGCATTATCATGCCGGCGTGAGGAACACTCCGGGTGGAGGGATTGCATTGTCAACAGTCGTTGTTGTAGGTACGCAATGGGGAGACGAAGGCAAAGGGAAAATCACCGATTTTCTAGCAGAGAAAGCCGATGTCGTCGCACGTTATCAAGGTGGAAATAACGCCGGACATACTATCCTTATAGAGAACAAAAAGTACAAACTGACGATGGTTCCTTCCGGAATTTTTAATCAAAACAAATTGTGCGTCATCGGCAACGGAATGGTCATCAATCCCGGTGCATTGGTGGAAGAAATTCAATATATTCGCGACAACGGATTTTCAACGGATAATTTGAAGATCAGCGATCGCGCTCATGTCATTATGCCTTACCATCTTGTGCTTGACGCTTTGGAAGAAGATCGCAAAGCGGACAACAAAATCGGCACTACCCGCAAAGGGATCGGCCCATGCTACATGGACAAAGCCGCTCGCAACGGGATTCGTATCGCGGACTTAATGGTTGCGGATGCTTTCGTAGAGAAAGCTCGCAGCATCATCGCGGACAAGAACCAAGTCATTACGCAAATGTACAACGGGGAGCCGTTGGATGCCGATAGCATCATTAAGGACTACTTAGCACTCGCGGAACTGCTTCGCCCATTCGTAACGGACACGTCGGTTATTCTGAACGATGCGATCGATGCGGGCAAGAAAGTTCTGTTCGAGGGCGCGCAAGGCGTTATGCTTGATATCGACCAAGGTACGTATCCATACGTAACAAGCTCTAACCCATCCGCTGGCGGCGTATGTATCGGATCCGGCGTTGGCCCGTCGAAGATCAGAGAAGTCATCGGCGTTGCCAAAGCATATACAACCCGCGTAGGGGACGGCCCATTCCCGACCGAGCTTAACAACGATCTCGGCCAATGGATTCGCGACAAAGGACATGAATACGGTACGGTTACCGGCCGTCCGCGCCGCGTAGGCTGGTTCGATACGGTTGTCGTGCGTCATGCCCGTCGCGTGAGCGGCATTACGGGCTTGTCGCTCAACTCTCTGGATGTACTGACAGGGCTTGAGACGGTTAAGATTTGTACGGCGTACAAATTCCGTGGCGAGTTAATGGAGCACTATCCAGCTAACCTCAAGCTGCTTGAGGAATGCGAAGCGGTATACGAGGAGCTTCCGGGCTGGAGCGAGGATATTTCCGGCGCTAAGAAGCTTAGCGACTTGCCGGAAACCACTCGTAACTTCGTTACTCGGATTACGGAGCTTACCGGAATTCCAATCGCGATTTTCTCGGTTGGACGTAACCGCGAGCAAACGAACCAAGTGGCTAAGATCTACGGAGAATAAGGAATACAATATAGAAAGCCGTTAGTGGAAATCCCACTAACGGCTTTTGTTGTTTCTTGCGCCCAATGGCTATTCCCCCTCTTTGGGAATCCAATCGAAAATTTCCCCGGATTCCAACGCATCGATAAAACGATCCAGCCATTTGTAGTAATTGAGGGCTTGCGTCATCTTGAGAATATCGAAATCGGCTTGGGAGACGAGCTTCTCGTTATCTGAGTTCTCTTCGCGGAGCTTGCGCATTTCCGCCAGAGATTTATTTAATGCGTTTATATTCATCTCCATGGATTTGCGCCATTTGATGGAGAAGTAATCTACGAATGCTTGATGCCAATCTTCCTCCACCTCGTAGAGGTCTTTCCTTGAGCCTTTTCCCCAAATTTTACTGATCATTTTCAGATCGACGAGCGTGCGCATCCCGGTACTCATGCTTGTCTTGCTCATTCCCATTTCCTCGCCCATATCATCCAGCGTAACGGGAGCGTCATGGAAATACATCATGCCGTACAAATGGCCAATAGACGTAGTGACACCGTATAGATCCATGTTGTTACCGATAGAATCGACGACGCGTCTGCGCGATTTTTCGATCACCTTGATATGTTGTTCATTTAATCCGTCGAATGGCGTCATGCCGTACACTCCCTATCTAGAAACGCTTCGGTTAGCGAAACGATAAACCCTAGTTCTTATTGTAGAAAAGAGTCTCGCTTAAGTAAAGATCATGGTCCGGGAGGAAGTGTAAGGAAATCAGAGTATACACTTAATATTGTACGTAAAGTTAAAACTGTATACTCTATACGGTCGTATATCCATTTTGACCCCTTTTGCGAACGAGGGCTACACTTGATTAAGCGGCTATATGAGAAAGATGAGAACTATCGAAAGGGGGATTGCTATGGCGATCATAGAAGTCCGATCGTTAACCAAAGTATTCGGCAATGATCCGAAGCGCGTTTATAGCCTGTTGGACCAAGGATGGTCTAAGGAGCGCATTGCCAAGGAAACCAAGCAAACGGTAGGGGTGAATCGGGTCAGCTTCGCTATCGAGCCCGGCGAGATTTTCGTCATCATGGGTTTGTCCGGGAGCGGTAAATCAACGCTGGTCAGATTGTTGAACCGCCTGATCGAGCCCACTTCAGGACAAGTTCTAATTCAGGGGAAAGACATTGTGAGGTTAAATGCGGAAGAGCTGCGCCAAGTCAGACGTAAGACGATCAGCATGGTCTTCCAGAAGTTTGCCCTATTTCCCCATCGTACCGTACTGGAGAACGTGGAGTACGGCCTTGAGATTCAAGGCGTAGCGAAAGAGGAGCGGCGGAAGAAAGCCAAGGAGACGTTGGAACTCGTCGGACTGGCAGGCTTGGAGGATAAGCTTCCTGATCAGCTGAGCGGGGGAATGCAGCAGCGGGTCGGGCTGGCTCGCGGATTGGTCAATGATCCGGACATCCTGTTGATGGACGAAGCCTTCAGCGCGTTGGATCCCCTTATCCGCAAAGATATGCAGGATGAATTGTTGGAGCTCCAGAACACGATGAGGAAAACGATTATATTCATCACGCACGATCTTGACGAAGCGCTAAGAATCGGAGATCGGATCGCTTTGATGAAAGATGGAGCAGTCGTTCAGATCGGTACGCCCGAGGAAATTCTGACCCATCCGGCGAACGCGTACGTGGAACGGTTCGTCGAAGATGTCGATTTGTCCAAGGTGCTGACGGCCTCTCACGTAATGATTCGCGCCGAAACGATCACGATGGATCGCGGGCCTAGGGTAGCGTTGCAGTTGATGCGGGATCGCGGGATTTCCAATCTCTATGTCGTCGATAAATCCCGGCAACTTATCGGAGTCGTTACGGCCGAAGATTCGGCAGCGGCTATTAAATCAGGCAAGGCGTTGGATGAGATTCTTATTCGGGATACGCCGATCGTATCGCCTGACGTGCTTCTCGGAGAATTGTTCGATGTCGTGAGCAGCGCGAAAATTCCGGTCGCCGTCGTCGATGACAGGCAGCGTTTGCTTGGAATTATTATTCGCGGAGCCGTACTTTCCGCACTTAGCGGAAATTCCGGTTCGGAAGCGGGTGAGTCCCGATGAACGTGCCTAAAATTCCTATCGGTAAATGGATAGAGTCGCTGGAAGCTTGGTTGGAAACAAACGCGGGACCGCTCTTCGAAGGCATTAAGCTGGTTATCGGTTCCACGGTCAACGGATTGGCCGATGCATTCAACTTCTTGCCCCCGTTGCTGATGATCGCTTTGATAACGGTGATCGCTTTCTGGATCGGAAGAACGAGACTCGCCCTATTTTCTCTGATTGGATTGTTTCTCGTATACAACCTGGGATACTGGGAGCACACGATGGAGACGCTGGCGCTTGTGTTGACGGCTTCGTTGATTTCCATCTTGTTCGGCGTGCCTCTAGGGATATGGTGCTCAAGGAACGACAAGGTACAGAAAACGGTCACGCCCGTGCTTGATTTCATGCAGACGATGCCGGCTTTCGTGTATTTGCTGCCGGCGGTTGCCTTCTTCTCCCTTGGTGTCGTTCCCGGCGTGATCGCATCTGTTATTTTCGGTATCCCGCCTACTATTCGGTTAACGAACTTAGGCATTCGCCAAGTTCCTGCCGATCTGGTAGAGGCCGCGGACGCTTTCGGCTCTACACCCATGCAGAAGCTCTATAAGCTTCAGCTTCCGATTGCGGCGCCGACGATCATGGCGGGTATCAACCAGACGATCATGCTTTCGCTCTCCATGGTCGTCATCGCATCGATGATCGGAGCTCAGGGGGTTGGGGCGGACGTGTACAGGGCGGTTACCCAAGCCAAGACGGGAGTCGGCTTCGAAGCCGGATTAGCCGTCGTCGTGCTTGCGATTATTCTGGATCGTATCACGCAGAATCTTGTAAATAAAAAAAGAGAAGGATGAGTGGCTTAGTGAAGAAAAATTTAAACTTGATGTTAGCGGCGGTTATGATCGTCACGCTTGTGTTGGCAGGATGCTCGAAGAAGGATAACGAAGGCGGAAGCAACTCTACGTCCAATAAAAAAGAAATTACGCTTGCTTACGTGGCTTGGGATTCGGAAATCGCCAGTACGAACGTGGTGAAGGAAGTGCTGGAAAGCAAGCTCGGCTACAAGGTCAAGATGCTGCAAGTAGATGCGGGCCCAATGTACGTGGGCATTTCGGACGGCAGCGCCGATGCGATGGTTGCGGCTTGGTTGCCTAGTACTCACGGTGAAAATTATTACGAGCCGAATAAAGATAAGTTCGAGGATCTCGGAGCGAATCTGGACGGGACGAAGGTTGGGCTAGCCGCACCGGCGTATATGGATATTTCCTCGATCGACGATCTGAAAGGGGAGGTTGGCAAGTCCGTCAACTACACGATCACGGGCATCGAGCCCGGAGCCGGGATCATGACGGCAACGAGCAAAGCTATCGAGGAGTACGATCTGAAAGGCTGGAAGCTGCTGGAGAGCTCTTCCGCGGCGATGGCCAAGGTGCTGCAGGATGCATATGCCAAACAGGAGCCGGTAATCGTTACGGGCTGGACGCCGCATTGGATGTTCGCCGAAATGGACTTGAAGTATCTCGAAGATCCTAAGAACGTATACGGCGGAGATGAACAGATTCATACGCTGGTACGCTTGGGATTAAAGGAAGATCAACCGATCGCTTACCAGTTTCTTGATCAGTTTGAATGGACTCCGGCGGATATGGAATCCGTGATGGTCGATATTTTCGGGGGAATGAGCGAAGAAGATGCGGCTAAGAAATGGGTGGCTGCTAACGAAGATAAAGTAAACAACTGGATCGCCGGATAAGGCAAATGTAATTGCCCTTCAGCTAAAGGGGCGGAGATCGCGCCCATTAGCTGAAGGGCGATTTTTTGTTTGGTGACAGTAAGTAACAACACGTCGAAAGGCTTGATCTTTCTCCGTCGCAGGTCTAGGTTCAAAAACATTCTCAAGACCATTCTTTCCCTTGTGGAAACAAATTACAATCAAATCCGTAGGCTTCCCGATCGAGATGGTGATGATCAATCGAATAAAATAGAGAAGTGGAGAGATTGTAGATGAAGTTTTTTACGAATTTTTCGTTGAGGAATCCGGTGGCGATTGTACTGCTGGTCATTCTGATCGCGGTTGGCGGTATTTATTCGGCGACTCAATTCAAGCAGGAGCAGCAGCCGGAGGTTGTGTTCCCGGGCATTATGGTATCGGCGGTATATCCGGGAGCGGCCCCGAACGAAGTCATGAACGATGTAACGTTGCCGCTAGAGAAAGTGCTTAGGAACGTGGAGGGCGTGAAGAACGTGACTTCCCAGTCCGCAAATAACGTCTCCATGTTGCAACTGGAATTTAGTTATAGCGACGATATGAAGAAGAAACAAGAGACGGTGAAGCAAGCCATCGGAGACGTGAAGCTCCCGGATGCCGTGCAGAAACCGGAAGTGATCTACTTCTCAACGACTAATCAGCCGATCATGTATACGACGGTGGCCGCTAGCGAAGGGGTATCGCAAGAGGAGTTCAATACGATAGTTAAATCGCAGCTCATTCCCGAACTGCAAGCGATCGAAGGGGTTAGCGACGTAGAGGATCTCGGTCTGAAAGACGACGGCGTATACATAAGGCTCGACGCGCCGATGATGGCCGAGAAAGGGATTTCCTACGATCAAGTGATGGGCGCCCTGCAGGCTAACAATTTGAGCGTTCCTCTTGGAGAAGCGACATTGGGCGAAAGTACGCTACCCGTATTCGTGGAAGGCGATCTACGATCGATCGAGCAATTGAAGGATTGGAGCTTAACGCCGGCAGGAGACGTAAAGCTAACCGATATTGCGCAAATCCAACAAGGCAAAGACCTAAGCGTCATTAGCATGACGAATGGAACTCCGAGCGTTACCTTGAACATTGTAAAGTCCGGAACCGCGAATACGGTGGAAGTATCGGATAAAGTTCTTAAAGCTTATGAAGAGGCGGAAAAGACCGGCAAGATTCAAACCTTCATCATGTACAACCGGGCCACGGACGTTAAAAGTTCGGTAAATACGCTTGCTCGCGAGGGCGCGCTCGGCGCATTGTTCGCCTCGATTCTGATTTTGTTCTTCCTGAGGAATTTCCGGGCGACGTTAATCGCGATCGTGTCCATTCCGTTGTCGATGTTGATCGCGATGATCTGCTTGAAGACTTTTACGGACGTGACATTGAATATTATGACCCTCGGGGGCTTAGCGGTTGCCACAGGGCGCGTAGTCGACGACAGTATCGTCGTTATCGAGAATATCGTTAGGCGGATGAGAGGAGAGAAAATCAATAAGGATTTGATCTTGTCCGGAACGATGGAGGTTGGCCGCGCGATTACGTCTTCAACGCTAACTACGGTTGCGGTATTTGCCCCATTGGGTTTGCTTCAAGGAATGATCGGCGGGTTTTTCCGCCCATTCGCCCTGACGGTCGGCTTCGCTCTGATATCTTCGCTCTTGGTTGCTTTAACCGTAGTTCCTCTGATGGCTTGGGCATTGATGAAGAACGTCAAGTTGAAAGAAGCCAAGGAGTCCGCGATGAGCCGCGGGTACAAACGTGTTCTGTCTTGGTCGCTCGGACATAAAACGATCGTGATTGTCGTTTCCCTATTGTTGTTCGTGGGCAGCCTGGTTCCGATCTTCGCGGGTAAAGTGGGGGTTGTTCTGCTTCCGCAGACGGATTATAAATATATGTTTGCTAGTATGACGATGCCTAAAGGAACTGCACTGGATACGTTGAAGAAGGAAACCGAACGCGTGGATGTCATCATCCGCGGGCATCAAGACGTTGAGAATTCCAACGTTGCCATTGGGGGCGGCATGGTTAGTGGTTTACCCAACGGGGCGGACTGGTTTATCGGATTGCGTTCGGATGCCGACTTGGATCAATTCGCGGATGAAATCAGCGCGCAGGTGAAAGTTCCCGATGGCGCGGAATTCAAAGTGATTAAAGACGATATGGGCGGCGGGGGAAGCGTAGCCATTTCGGTTACGGGATCATCGACCGATGATATTCGTGCGGCAACGGAGCAAATAACCTCGACGGTTAGCGGCCTTGAAGGAATGGATAGCGTAAGCAACAACCTTCAGGATGGAACGAAGGGCGTTGCGATCGAGGTCCGCCAGAAGGATGCATCCCAATACGGGCTATCGGCAGCTCAAGCTGCAATGATGTTGCGGCCGTTCCTGACGGAAGCTAACGCAGGCCGTATCGGAGACGGCTCCAAAGCGAGCGATCTATATCTGTCATTGAACGGGGCTTCTGTTGCGTCCGTAGAGGATATAAGCCAACTGAAGCTGCATACTCCGCTCGGTACCGATATTCAGGTGAAGGATATCGCCGACGTGAAGATGAAGCAGTTGCCTAGCACTTTGCAATACAAGAACGGGTCCGAATTCGCCACTGTAACAGCTACGATTACCGATAAGAACGTAAGCAAAGTGAATAATGAAATGGAAAAGGCGTTGAAAGGACTGACATTGCCAGCCGGAGTTGAATACTCGCTAGGCGGAAGCAATGAGGATATTAACCAAATGATGAGCGACATGCTGATGGCGATGTTGGTTGCCGTTGGAATGGTGTATATCGTAATGGTTGTCGCGTTCCGCGAAGGCAGAGCACCTCTCGCCGTTCTGTTCTCCTTGCCGTTCGCGTTAATCGGCGGCTTAGTCGGAACGATGGTCGCAGGCGAACCGGTGTCTATGTCCAGCATGATCGGATTCCTAATGCTGATCGGTATCGTCGTTACGAACGCGATCGTACTGATCGAGCGCGTGCAACAGCAGATCGAGCACGGGATGACCATCCGGGATGCGCTGATCGAAGCGGGAGGAACAAGGCTGCGACCGATTCTGATGACCGCGATCGCCACGATCTGCGCCCTCATTCCACTGGCTATCGGCTTAGGCGGAGGAAGCATCATCTCGAGCGGGCTGGCGGTCGTCGTCATCGGTGGACTCGCAAGCTCAACTTTGTTAACGTTAGTCGTTGTTCCGGTCATGTATGAATTGCTGTACTATAAGCGTTCCCGTAAGCAGCGCGCGATCAATTCGCAAGCAAGGGCGGGAGTGGCGGCGTGACGAGTATGTGAGGTCCTAAAAAATCAAAGTTAGTTATTAGCGGATGCTGTTTATCGCGAACTTGGAAGCTTCCTTCTCGGGAGACTTAGGAAACAAGCTGATTCCTGTATTCAATAGGAGTCGGCTTGTTTCAGTTTGCAGCATTAAACCCCATTTTTTTATTGTTACATAGCGAAAAAAAACTCTTGCAAACGCATTCAATCATCACTACAATAGGTCTAAAGATAGTGATGTATTATCAAACATCACTTGATAGCTTTATAACAAATAATCATTAAGGGGTGCAAGAATGAAAAAATGGTTTAGTGCTACGGTATTTATGATTGCTTTGGCCATGTTTGTAACAGGATGTGGGAATAACGGAAACTCAAGCAAGCCAAATGAAAACAGTTCTGCCCCATCCAAGTCTGCAAGTGAATCTCCTAAGTCTGTGGATAACGAAAAAGAAGTTCAAATCAGCTTTATTCATTGGCGCGGGGAAGACACCAAAGTTTTCAATGAATTGATCGCGAAGTTCGAAGGCGAAAATCCAAAAATCAAAGTGGAAATGAGCATATTCCCTTCTGAACAATATTTAGCCAATGCGCAAGCAAAGTTAATTGACGGGACAGCGGGAGATGTCTTCGCATCTTATCCAGGCGCACAATTCGAGACTATGTTTAAAGCGGGTCTCTATGCGGATTTGTCGGATGTGGGCTTTAAATCCAAGTATACAGAGAACTTGATCAAAGCAGGACAAAAGGACGGCAAGCAATATGCTTTCCCTTACCAGCTAGTATACAATCAGCCGATTTACAATAAAGCGATATTCGAGAAATTAAACTTGACTCCGCCAAAAGATTGGGAAGGGTTCCTTGCTCTCTGCGAAACACTTAAGTCGAACGGATACGTCCCGATTGCTTTCCCAGGTGCGGATATTGGTCCGGGTCAATTCATGAACTCGATGATGATGAACAACAACACGGACGAAGAAATTTGGGCTAAAGTCGAGACTGGCCAAGCGAAAGTTACAGATGAATGGTTTGTGAAAACGCTGTCTCAATTTAAGGAATTGAACGATAAAGGCTATTTCCAGAAGGATTCGCTAGGTACTAGCAAGGATATTGCCGGTTCGTTGTTCGCACAAGAGAAAGCAGCGATGTTGGCAACGGGATCATACATGCTGGCTTCTAACCTTGCGCTCAACCCTGAACTGAAGCAAGGACTTCTTGCTCCAATTACGGTGGCTGCTGATCAAGCGGTATACGAAGGTATTCATACGACCACATTCTTGCTTGGCGTCTCTGCGAGATCGAGCAAAAAAGATGCGGCCAAGAAGTTCGTCGAATTTTTGAGCCAAGCTGAGAACGCAGAGAAGTACGCAAACGAAACAGGACAGCTCGTGACGGTGAACGGGGTCAATTATTCGACTTCAGAGCTTCAAGAAACAGTGAGCTGGACCTCTAAGAAGACGCGGTTTCATCCTAGATATTTGATTTCTGTCGCCGCCATTGAGAAGGCTGTAACCTCTTCTATTCAGGAAGTCATTGGTGGAGTAGATCCGGTTAAAGCAGCTGAAAATGCACAAAAAATTATTGACCAAAACTTGAAGAAGTAATCCAGATTGGGGGATGTTCCATGTGCCAGCGAGCATATTGATCCATCCCCCTCTAGTTGACGGAGGATGGATATGAAACACAGTAAATCACTTTACCTGTTCATATTGCCGGGGCTGGCGATCTATTTGCTCTTCTTTGTATACCCGACAATCAATGGATTGATCTTATCCTTCTCCAGTTGGGACGGCTTTTCGGAGAGAAAGTGGATTGGCCTCGACAATTATACAAGAATGTTGACTGGCGATAGTATTTTTGTCAGGGCATTTCAGAATAATATGAAATTTATGATCAGCGTTGTCGTATTTCAAACGATTCTATCACTCTTCTTCGCGATCTTGTTGACCAAGAATACGAAGAAAAACGTAATTTACCGGGTATTGTTTTTCTTCCCGACGATTATTTCTTCGATCGCGGTAGCCTTCATCTGGGGATTTATGTACAACCCGAACGTGGGAGTCATTAATAGCTTTCTAGGAAACATTGGTTTGGATGCTCTTTCGAACAATTGGCTAGGAAATCCCGCCATGGCGATCTATTCGATTGCTTTCGTTCAAGTATGGGCGCATACCGGCCAGATGATCGTTCTGTTCGTAGCCGGATTGCAATCGATCCCCGAAGAGCTCTATGAAGCGGTGTATTTGGATGGCGCGAATCGCTGGCAAGCTTTTCGTAATGTGACGTGGCCGCTTGTCGCTCCCGCCGCGACGATTGTCGTGGCGTACACGACGATTCAATCCTTCAAAGCCTTTGATTTGATTTTCGCGCTTACGGGCGGTGGTCCCGCTTATTCAACGGAAATCTTATCGACCTACATTTATCATACGGCGTTCCAGAGTTCGGAGTTTGGTTATGCCGCTGCGCAATCGATGGGTTTCATGGTCATTATTGCGATCGTTACGATCGGCCAATTCAAGTTGTTGAGGGGAAATCGTGCCTATTGATACGCGGGCAGGAAAGGAAGGAACTCCATGAATCATCGGAATAAAGACACCGTGACAGGAAAGACCATGAAGACAATCGTGCTCTTGATGTTCAGTCTTCTCATCCTGTTGCCTGTATTAATTGTTGTGCTGGCTTCTTTTAAGCAGATGACCGAATTGTTCGTCAATCCGCTTGGTTGGCCGAAAACTTTCTCATTAGATAATTATGTTGTCATGTTTAAGGAGCAATCTATCGGCCGTTATTTCGGGAACAGTCTAATCGTCACGTTATCGACGATATTTTGTATCTTGTTGTTTGCCAGCATGCTTGCATACGCGATCTATCGATTTAGCGGGTGGAGATCCCTTGTAATCTACGGACTGTTCGCGGCAGGAATGATGGTACCGCCACAAGTGAACATGATTCCGATCTATAAGCTTGTAGCAGATTTGAAGTTAACTAACTCACTGGGTGGCCTGATAGCCGTATCCATCGCGATCTTCATGCCCGTCGCTGTGTTCATTCTATCTGGCTTCATGAAGTCGATGCCTAAGGAGATGATCGAGGCGGCTGCAATCGACGGATGCGGCGAGTGGCAGTCTTACTTCCGGATCGTATTGCCTTTATCTATGTCTTCGATTTCGGCATCGGCCATATTTCTGAGCGTAATGGTATGGAACGATCTATTGTTCCCTTTGCTCCTCATCAATTCCGAAAGCAAGAAAACATTGCCGTTGGCGTTACTGCAATTTCAGGGAGAGTTTATGACGAACTTCCCAGTTATCTTCGCAGGAGTGATTATCGCCTCTGCACCGATCGTGATCGCTTATATTTTTCTTCAACGTTATTTTGTAGAAGGCGTTACGGCGGGATCCATTAAAGGATAATTCCATCAGCGACCATTAAGCAAACCGCTTTCTATAAATAGGGAGGGTAAAGGATTGAGCAACTACGAACGCATACAACAGTTAAACTCTCACCTCACAATACATGTAGTTTCGGACGACAGTTTTAAGCCCTTCGGCAAAGTGATCCACGGATACGATTTTACCGATTTGCTTCAAAGGATGGAACATACGACGATACCTGAAGAAGGCAACCTATATGTTGCTTCATCGGAGCCTATCGAGCAATCGCCGATAATGTCGGTTCTGCAATCCAATTTCTACGGAGAAATGGACATTCAAATCGGATATTGCAATGGTAGAAATTCTACTTTGAATGGGTTGGAGTACCATAAATGCAGCGAGATTAATGTCGCGGCCACAGACCTGATCTTGCTTCTTGGGGATACAAGGGGAATTAGAGATAATCGTTATTATTCGGATGAGGTTCAGGCATTCTTCGTTCCCCGAGGGACAGCGATTGAGATGTACCAGACGACGCTTCACTTCGCGCCATGCAAAGTGACCGAAGAAGGATTCAAATGCGTGGTCATTCTGCTGAAAGGCACGAATGATCCCCTGGCGGGTGAGGTTAACCGCGTGACGGAAGAAGACGAACGGTTATTTATGAGGAATAAGTGGTTGCTTGCACATCCAGAACGACAAGTATTGATCGAAAGAGGGGCGCTCCCGGGCATAGTAGGAGCAAATATCTTTGTTCAATCGATTGGAGAGTGAACTTAATTGAGAACAGAAGAGCTGTCAACGAAAGGCCTAATTCTCCATCGGTCGCCAGATGGATTCGAGCTTGCATATAACGGATTGAAGCTCCTGCGGCATGATTCCGCATCTCCGATGCTGTATGTGGGTACGGGAGAAGAAAAGATATCGATGTATCGCGGCAACTTCGACATTAAGGATTATGTTATTGAAAGAATGCCTCTTCGGCATTGCGAGATTACCGAACACGAGAAGGGCTATTCCGCTATTTTTTCGATTGCCGCTGGACTTGATCCGATCCTTCGAATGAATATCGGAATCGTAGATAGCCGATTAAAACTCGAATTTGACAACGCGGCGGCTTCGTTGAACCGATTATGGATTCGAGTGGTGGCTGACCGTTCCGAGAAGGTGTTCGGTTGCGGCGAGCAGCTGTCGCACTTTAACCTAAGAGGCAAAAATTTTCCTCTCTGGACTTCCGAGCCGGGAGTGGGGCGAAATAAAAAAACGTATGTGACCTGGCAAGCAGACGTGCTGGATCAAGCCGGCGGAGATTACTATACTACGAATTATCCGCAACCTACGTTTGTTTCTAGCCACAAATACTATTGTCATGTTGAGACGACGGCTTACGCGGATTTCGATTTCAGACACGAGCAATATCATGAGCTTCAAACTTGGGAGATTCCTAAATACATTCTGTTTGAGACAGCCACTTCTTATTTGGAGCTAGTCGAGAAAATTACGGGCTTATTCGGGCGGCAGCCGGAGCTTCCGGACTGGACGTATAACGGAATATGGCTGGGCATTCAGGGCGGTACGGAAGTCGTAGAGCAGAAGCTGGCGAAAGTGCTGGAAAAAGGATTGCGTGTCGGCGGCGTATGGTGTCAGGACTGGCAGGGCAAGCGGATCACTTCGTTCGGCAAACGTCTGATGTGGAACTGGCGATGGAATCCCCAGGAATATCCTGCTCTTGATAGTAAAATCAGCGAGTGGAAGCAGCAAGGGATAAGGTTCTTGGGATATATCAACCCCTATGTCGCGATTGAAGGAGATCTGTTTCAGACGGCCAAGGCTTCAGGATATTTAGCATTGAATGAGTCGGGGGATACCTATTTAGTCGATTTCGGCGAGTTCTATTGCGGCGTGGTTGACTTTACCAATCCGAACGCTTTCGAATGGTACAAGAAGGTCATTAAGGAAAATCTGATTGACTTCGGTCTGGACGGATGGATGGCGGACTTCGGGGAGTATTTGCCTACGGATGTTGTGTTGCATAATGGAATCAAAGCTACGATTATGCATAATGCATGGCCGGTTTTGTGGGCTAAAGCGAACTATGAAGCGGTACAAGAAGCGGGTAAATTAGGAGAAATCGTCTACTTCATGCGTGCTGGGTATACAGGCATTCAGAAGTACTGCACCTTGCTCTGGGCTGGGGATCAAAGCGTGGACTGGACTCTGGATGATGGGCTGGCTTCAGTCATTCCGGCAGCACTGTCGTCTGGGATAGTCGGTAATGGCTTGCATCATAGCGATATTGGCGGTTATACAAGCCTTCACGGCACCAAGCGTTCGAAGGAATTGTTTATGCGTTGGGCTGAGATGGCCGCATTCACCCCCGTAATGAGAACGCACGAAGGCAATCGTCCTTATGATTGCTGGCAGTTCGACAGCGATGAAGAAACGTTGGAGCACCTTGTCCGAATGACAGATGTTTATGTCATGCTTGCTCCTTATACGAAGGAATTGGTACGCCAAAATGCGCAGCAGGGCATTCCGCTCCAAAGACCTTTGTTTATGCACGATGAGGATGAGGAGAAGGGGTACGACGTGCAATATGAATATTTGTACGGTCCGGATCTACTCGTAGCGCCGGTGTACGAAGCCGAGCAAACCTCTAAAGAAGCTTACTTACCGTCCGGAGAATGGGTACATCTATGGAGCGGAACGGTCTTTGCGGGCAGGAACACGGTTACTGTGGATGCACCATTGGGTTATCCCCCGGTCTTTTATCGGAAGGGCTCGCCAAATACCCAATTATTTGAACAAATTGCTGCAAGGTAACATCAAGAGATTCCAGAGGTGGGAAGTTTAATGATAACGTCATCTGTTCTTTATTTGCCAATCGGACGCCGCACATTCGATATGGAAGCGGCGAAAGCGGTATGGAAATCATCGTCGGAATGGTTGATCCAGCAATGCGACACGGTCTATCAACCTGAAGCGATCGTGACTTCGATCGAGGAGCTGCAAGCTTTTCTGGATTCGGTGCGGGGTCAGAGGTTTGATTCGGTACTCTACCAAAGCGTAACGTTCGCGGATGGTGAATTTGCTAGTCAAGTATTAGCCTTTACGGAAGCGCCTTTTATCGTCTGGTCCGTAAGAGAGCCAAGCGTAGGCGGTCGGCTTCGTCTTAATTCCTTAACCGGGGGTAACAGCACCTGCAATGTATTGCAAAATCATCGCCGTCCTTTCGCATTCGTATTCGGTAATCCTGACGAGACGGCTCTTCAGGAGCAGTTGCTTCGACAAGTGCAGGTTCAACGGCTGATTGGGGATTTGGGACAGCTGTCCATTGGTGTCATTGGGGATCATCCGCCGGGCTTTTTCTTCTCGGATGCGAATGAATCTATGCTACGGGACCAATTAGGCGTTCGCCTTCACAAGCTGGATTTGCACCAAGCCTTCAAGGAATCGCTTCAGGTGGAGGAAGATCGCTGGCAGGCGGCGATCACACGCGCCGAGGAGCAGGTAGTCGGATTGAACCGTTCAGAGCAAACGGTTGTCAGATTCGCTCAATTTTATACGTATGTTCAAGATTATATACAAGCCAATCGCATTGGAGCGGTTGCGGTACGTTGCTGGCCGGATTTCTTCACTGAGCTTGGAGCGGCCGCTTGTTCTACCCTTTCACAGCTTACGGAAGTTGGCGTGATGGCCTCTTGCGAATCGGATATTCATGGCGCGATTTCCATGTACATTCTTCATCAGTTGAGCCGGGGAAGCGCACCTTATTTGGGGGATCTCGTCCATGTGAACGAGGAGAGTAATTCGGTCGTGTTCTGGCATTGCGGGGCGGGAGCGTACTCATTGGCCCATTCTCATACCGGAGCGCGGGCAGGCGTCCACCCGAACCGCAAGCTTGGATTTACGATGGATTTCGGCTTGAAGCCAGGAGGGGTAACCATCTTCAGGCTCGGATCGACGCCGGATGGATACCGGTTGCTGATTATGAAGGGAGAGGCACTCGATGTCCCGCAGCCATTCCATGGCACCTCTGTGGAGGTCGCGCTTTCCACGCCAGTGCTCAGTACGCTGAACAGTTTGATGATAGAAGGGTTCGAGCCTCATTATGCGATTGTATATGACGATGTAGCGGATACTTTAGTAGAGTTTGGCAGACAACTTAATATCCCGACCGTCATCTATGTTTGACTGAAAGGAAGAATTAGCTATGCGTAAAGTGGCCATTGGTCAAGCCGGAGGGCCTACGGCTGTCTTGAACGCCAGTCTAGTTGGATTGGTAGAAGGATTATATGGGAGTAGCGAGATTTATCCTGTCCATGACGGTTACCAAGGCTTGGTTGAACGAAATTACGGGCAGTTAAATCACAGCGGATACGAATGGATTAGACAGCATGCCGTTGTACCTGGCGCATGTTTAGGAGCCGGCAGATATGATTTCTCTTCTGATTTAATGGAGCGTGCGCTCAATCAGTTGAAGCTGGACGATATTCATACGCTCGCGTTTATCGGGGGCAATGGCACGATGGCCGCGTTGCAGCGGATGGGGGACATGGCCCGGCAGATGGGCTATGAGCTTCAGACTATAGGCGTTCCTAAGACAGTGGACAATGATTTGTGCGAGACCGACCATGCTCCCGGATTCGCTAGCGCGGCCAAGTATGTGATGCTATCGGTAAGAAATATCGTGAAAGATCTAGAAGCGATGAGAAATTTCGAGCAAGTGCGCATCATCGAGACAATGGGGCGAAACGCGGGGTGGCTAGCGCTTAGCAGCGGATTTTTGCGGTCATCCGATCAAGACGGGCCTCATCATATTTATATCCCGGAGATTGCGGTCTCAAGCGAGGAGTTTCTGAAGAGCGTAGGGGAAACCGTTAAGGTAAACGGTACGGCAACGATTGTCGTCAGCGAAGGATTTTCCTTCGCCGGCGAGGATAAAATTGAAAGAAACGTTGTGAATGGCAGACAAATTCTAGGGGGTATATCGAGTCGAATGGAGCAACTGATTCGAGACCAATTCGGCTTTAATGTACGTTCTGAGAATCTGGGCATGAACCAACGCAGCGCATCTTATGCGGTGTCTCTTCAGGATCGCCAGGAAGCCTATGAAGTAGGCAAGCAGGCAGCTCTCTATATAAAAGAGGATTTATCCGGTCTAATGGTGAATATTCAAAGGCAAAACACAAAATGCTATAATTATACAGTGGGCCAAGTGCCTCTCGAGCAAGTTGCCCGCTCTGGGGAGAGACTTTTACCTGCCTCATACTTAGCGAATTTGCCTGAATATTACAACTGGTTGGGTCCAATTCTTGGAGAGTCTATTGCTCCATACCCGGCCAAGTGGAGGGAAATAAAGAATGAATCAACTATTTACCCCGAATTCGGTCGATCCCAAGAAAAATGAATCGCTCTACTTGCAAGTCAAGCAGGAGCTTCTGAAAAACATCCAAAATCAAACCTGGCGAACAGATTCTCTTATTCCGACAGAGCAAGAGCTGATGGATATGTTTAACGTTAGCAGAACGACCATCCGCCAAGCCATTACGATGCTGGTGCAGGATGGGTTGCTGGAAAAGCGCCAAGGAAAGGGCACGATCGTTCTGCCGATGAAGCTGGTCAGCAATCTAGGGCGGTTGAGAGGATTCGCGGAAGAAGTCATGGAGCGGGGGATGGTTCCGCATTCCCGGTTAATCAGGGCGGAAATATTATCGACGTTAAGCCACGAGAAGTCGATGCTTCAGCTTGGGGACAAAGAGTCCGTTTTATTAATAGAGCGAATCCGGTTCGCCAACGATACGCCGATCGCTTTAGAAAGAAGCTGCTGGCCGGAGGAGATTGGCAGAATTCTTCTGAAGCATGATTTAAATACGGCTAAATACTATGAAATTCTTGAAAGCAATTATGTCTATCTGAAGCAGGCAAACGAGAAAATATCGGCGATTAACGCAACGCTTCCGGAAGCCGATCAGTTAGGTATTCGTGCAGGCGAAGCAATGCTGGAGATGACCCGATTAAGCTACGGCTTGGATGGACATCCCATTGAGTTTACGAAGACCAAGTATCGAAGCGATCAATATAGTTACGACATTGAACTTATTAGATAGGAAGAGGATGAGAATATGCCGTTTATATCCGGAACGGAATTATTAAAGCAAGCTTGGCAGCGTAAGTATGCAGTCGGGGCTTTCAGCGCACATAATGCAGAGACGATCCAAGCGATTCTCATGGCTGCCGAGGAAGAACAGTCGCCGGTCATGATCCAGATCGGTCAGCGGGTCATTCATCATATTGGCTTGGAAGCGATGAAGGTGATGATCGATACATTAGCCAAAGACGTTAGCGTACCGGTGTGCATTCATCTGGATCATAGCCGCCAATACGTTCAGACGATTCAGGCGATTCAATTAGGATTCCAGTCCGTCATGTTTGACGGCTCGGCTCTCTCTTTTGAAGAGAATACGGCGTGGACACGCAAAGTGGTCGAGGTGGCGCGCGCGCTGAACATAGGCTCGGAAGGCGAAATCGGCAAAATCGGAGGTACCGAGGATGATATCACCGTAGCGGAGGAAGATGCGATGATCACCTCTGTTCATGAAGCTGTCTCCTTTGTTGAAGCGACGGATGTGGACTACTTAGCGGTATCGATAGGTACAGCGCATGGCATGTATAAGAAACCTCCTAAGCTTGCATTGGATCGGTTGAAGGAAATTAGCGAAGCCGTGAATCGGCCGATTGTGCTGCATGGAGGATCGGATGTGCCGGATGAGCAAATCCGTCAAGCGATTGCACAGGGCATCGCCAAAATCAACGTGGATACAGAGCTAAGACAAACCTTCACGCTTGGCATGCAGGACATTCTCGACGCCGATCGCGAAGAATATCACCTAGCGGTTTCTCTCGGCAAAGGCAGAGAGAGAATGAAGCTGAAGGTGCAGGAGAAAATCCGTTTGTTTGGCAGCGCGGGGAAATCCAAAGAATTCGCTTAACTAAAGACTTAAAGATAGTGATGTTACTATGAATTTGAGGTGATCTTTATGCATCAAACCTATGGAATATGGATAAATGGAAGCTGGGAGCAGACGTCTCGGACGATGGATGTCTTGGATAAATATACGCAACAGAAAGTAACTACCATTGCCGTTGCGGAAGAGCAACATATTACCCGGATGGTTGAATGCGCGCAGGATGCGTTGCGTAAGCCTTTCGGCAGCTATGATCGGTATAAAGTTTTGTCGAAAGCAGCAGAGTTACTTGTGCAACGAAGAGAACAATTTGCTGGGGTGCTTGTGAAAGAAGTCGGCAAGCCCATTAGAGATTCGCTAGGCGAGGTTGACCGGGCTGCGCAAACGTTATTGATTTCTGCCGAGGAAGCGAAACGGATTCATGGGGAAGGCGTACCGGTTGAGGCGGCTCCCGGATCGGAGAATCGAATGGCCTTCTCCATTCGGGTTCCTGTCGGCATAATTGCGGCGATTACGCCATTTAACGTTCCATTGAATCTAGTGTGTCACAAAGTTGGACCTGCGTTAGCGGCGGGAAATGCGGTCATCTTGAAGCCTTCGGAGGTAACGCCGACAGTATCGTTGCTATTGGCTGAGCTATTCGCAGAAGCGGGCTTGCCATCAGGCCGTCTAAACGTAGCTACCGGATTCGGGCCGGAAATCGGCGCCTGGCTTGTCGCTAACCCGTTAGTGCGCATGTTCTCGTTTACGGGAAGCGTAAGGGTAGGCGAATGGCTACGGCAGCATGCAGGAGTTCGTAAAGTGGCATTAGAGCTAGGCAACAACTCTGCCAATATCGTACACAAGGATTGCAATCTGGACCAAGCGGTTGAGATGATCGCAACAAAAGCGTTTAATAACGCGGGCCAAGTTTGTATATCCGTTCAAAGGGTATTCGTACATGAAAAGATCAAGCAAGAATTTCTTTCTAAACTGATCGAACGCACCAGGCGCCTAATCGTCGGTAATCCGCAAGAGGAGAAAACCGATATCGGTCCTATGATCAGCCTGCGGGAAGCGGAGAGAGTCGAAAGCTGGGTGCGGGAAGCGGTGATCGAAGGAGCATCCCTTGCGATCGGTGGGAAGCGGGAAGGTTCTGTTTATTATCCGACGATCTTAACTAACGTGAAGCCGACGATGAAAGTGTACTCCATGGAGGTATTTGGACCAGTCGTTGCTATAGACACTTACAGTGAGGAAAATGAAGTCATTGCCAAGGTGAACGATTCCGATTATGGGCTTCAGGCCGGTTTATTCACTTCTGATCTCGGATTTGCCATGAAGGCGGCAAGAGAGCTCGAAGTTGGCGGCTTGATAATTAACGATGCTTCCGCTTATCGCGTCGATCAAATGCCTTATGGCGGTGTTAAGAACAGCGGTACGGGCAAAGAAGGGCCTTCATATGCAATAGAGGAAATGACGGAAGAGCGGCTTATCGTCATGAATCTGGTCTAAGGGGACGTAATTGATGCCATTGCTGCGCAGGACGAACTCTTTGCTGGATAAATGGATTTTTCTACTTATGCCTGCATTGATCTTCATCGGCATATTGAGCGGTCAAGGGCTTGCGGTTCTATCATCTAATATAACTCCCTACCTGTTCATGTTGTTAACCTTTATTTCAACTCTAAAGGCGGATTATCGATCTTTTGGGAGCGTGTTTCGCAAGCCGGTTCAGTTCTGCCTTTTCCTTGTCGTTATTCAATTGTTCCTTCCTTGGTTGGTATGGAGGGCAGCCGAAGCTGTATTCGTAACCGAACCGGATTTAGCAATCGGGATAACGATATGTGTTCTGCTCCCGATGGGTGTCACTTCGATTTTCTGGGTTTCTTATAATAAAGGAAATATGGAATCGATCGTTGCTTTTGTAACATTGAATACATTTCTAAGCCCATTCATCGTACCAGCATCTTTCGCGGTGGTATTAAGCTCACATATTAGTTTGGACAGCGGGAGTTTAATGATGAGCTTAGTCAAGCTTGTTTTAATACCAGCCGGGCTTGGTTTGGCTGTAGGGGAGAGGCTTAGAAGAAATAAGGTTTCCAATGGATTTGAGACTGGATCCGCTCTCTCAAGCAAAGCTTGCCTGTTCGCCATTGTGTTGTTGAATGCTGCGGCAATATCCGGGCAACTGGATGTTCTGGGCGAGCATATCGTTAAACTGATGATTGCGATCTTCCTTGTAATGGTACTGGGGTATATGGCGAGTTATGCATTAAGTACTTGGTTTAGTCCAGAACGGGGTACTCAAATTGCTATTTCATATGCCGGGGGAGTGAGGAATTACACGGTCGGCGTTGTGTTGGCGGCAGCATACTTCTCGCCGATCGTCGGAATTCCAGTGTTGCTTGCCATGCTGTTGCAACACCCGTTAGCGATGTTATTTGTTTATTTTTTTAGAATTGTATTTTATGGTATCGATAGCAGATCTCGATCACTCTCAACTAAGAAAGAACCGTCTCGTTAAGTTGTGGGAAGCGGTTTGACCTGCACAGGAAAGCACGAATGAACACCCCTCTCGCACGCAGGAGTCTTCCCTTTGGAAGCTAACAGCGATTGTGATGGGGGTGTTCGTCATACAGGAGATCTACGAGAATCTCCCATTCAAGCTATCTACCCTTAGAAGCAGATGAACCCTATGAATGTTTCTAGATAGGTTTGCCCATACTAAAAGCTATGAAAACCTTATAGCAGGAGGTATCGGGATGTTTAAGTGGGTAAGCTGGGTGGTCCGGATGGGAGCGACAGCATTGCTGCTCAGCTTCTTGTGCATATGGACGACGGGTTATATCGTGAACAGCTACATGGAAACGGTAGTTAAGCAGCTAGATTTGCCGATAGAAATTCAACCGATAGCGTTATCGGGGGTATGGGGGACATTATGGGGCGCGGATAAGCAACCGAAGAAAGAAGTTCAAGAAGAAGCAAGTCAAAGCCCCTCTGGAAATAACGTGGATGAACCTCGGCATACGCAAGCGAGTGGAGAGCTAGGGGGCGAATCGTCATCCGATGAGTCTTCGGGCGACGGAAATCCGGTAACCGATCCGGTTACGAATAAAGGCCAAGAGATACAACCGAATGGTGAAGCAAGCCCTAGTCCAGGTCCCGCACCGGAGGGTAACTTGGAAGAGGATGGCACCGTTCCCGTGTTCAACGGTGAAGCCGCAATAGGACAATTGACCGACTCGGAAAGACAGAAGCTGTATGCCATGGTCGTATCGAAGCTCAGTCAGGAACAGCTAAAACAGCTATCGGATTCCTTGCAGGGAGGATTAACTTCGGAGGAGCTAGCAAGCGTAAAGGGGATGCTTAAAGCCGCCTTAACCGACGAGGAGTATGCCCAAATGATGGAAGTTCTCGAAGGGACTAAGAAGTCGGAGCAAGATGTGATTCCAGACTAAATAAAACGCTTACATTAACACAAGCCACCGGGCAAGTAAACCGGTGGCTCTTTCCATTTTTCATAATTCTAATCCGCTCAAAAGGTTGATAGATTTGTCAGACCTATGCTAAAGTGAGGTACAAGCTTTGCCAAAACCGGGAAAAAGAATATCGAAAGCAAGGGAAAAGGAGAAGATCATGGCCGTTTTCAGGGGAATGGATCGAATCCGGAAAATGATTACCGCTACGCGGCAAACCTTCCGGCATGTTCGGTTCACGCAATTGAAAGGGAAGACTCAATCCGATAATCCGACGCACTCTATTCTAAGCAATCTACTTCAACATTACCGCCAACCTCTTGTTATAACCTTATGCGGAGTTGCCGCAGTGGTCGCGGTAGGTATCGGCGGACATAAATATGTGCAAGCCCATAGCGTAGAATATTATAACGTTCTTCTAGAAGGGAAACCGATAGGAGAGATTAGCAGCGAGGAGAAGGTCGAGCAATTACTTGCCGCTAAAGCTCTAGAGCTCGAGAATGCAGATACACCCGTACGCCATGTGTTGGATGCGAATCAGGTCACCTTCACGTCTGAAAGGGCTTACATGAAGAAGACCGACGACGAAGCGACGCTGACTCGTCTCGAAGGCATGCTCCACACCCATTCTATCGGTGTCAAGCTCATTGTCGACGGCGAGGAAGTGGGTGTCGTCCGGGACGAGCTAACAGCCAAGAAGGTGTTGCAGCGCGTGAAGAATAAGTACGCGCCGGCCAGGCTCATCGCCAAGAATGCCGCGACCGAAGTACAGTCCTTATCCTTGAAGGCAACTCCGGCGGTAGCTGCATCTACCGAAGAAGATAAACCGCAGCGAATGATTACGTCGGTCAGCTTCGTAGAAGAGGTCCAGATGGTCGCGTCCGATCTGAGCGACGACGTGAAGCTGTCGGACCCGGAGGAACTGTTCGCCACGCTTACGGAGGGTGAACCGATTCCTAGGAAGTATACAGTGAAGCAGGGCGATTGCATCGGATGCATTGCCTCGAAGCTCGATATTAGCGAGGAGCTTATATACCAGAACAACAAATGGATCAAGAACGACAGCATACATATCGGGGACGTCTTGGATCTGTCCGAGGAAGAGCCGCCGATCTTGAACGTGAATTCCGAAGAGCAAGTGACGGAGATCGAAGTTATTGAACCGCCGATCGAATACCAGAAGAGCGAGTCTATGAAGCTGGGGCAGCAGAAGGTGCTTCATGAAGGTTCGGAAGGCAAGCAACAAGTCACATACAAGTTGGTCAAGCGCAACGGTTCGCTTATCGAAGAAGAGCAAATTGCCAAGAAAGTGTTAGTGGCTCCGGTCGCGACCGTTATTCTCAAAGGAACGAAGGTCATTCGCGGCGAAGGCTCAGGTAAATTCTCTTGGCCGGTGCTAGGCGCTCGCATCTCAAGCTATCAAGGCGCAAGATGGGGACGGTTGCACAAAGGCATCGACATCACCGGGAAGAAAAACATACTAGCCGCGGACGAAGGCGTAATCGAGTTTGCCGGTTACAAATCAGGCGGATTAGGAAACGCAATTATTATTAACCATAATAATGGATTCAAAACCGTTTACGGCCATATGAAGAGCGTTAATGTTAAGAAAGGCCAGATCGTAGAGAAGGGCGATGTCATCGGCATCATGGGCAGCACGGGGCGTTCAACCGGAACCCATCTGCACTTCGAAGTGTATTTGAACGGCAATTTAAAGAATCCTACAAGTTACTTATAATGAAGAAAGCTTTCCCTAGGGTCCGAATGGGCTTGGGAAAGCTTTTTTTGTATGAGGAATCCCATGAAACGCCATTGGGGTCTTGTCCGCGTTATGGTAAGATAAACTATAGATTAGCTTCCGAGAAGCGGGAGGCGGTGACGCATATGTTGGGTAAGATTCTGGTCGTCGACGATGAGCGGCCGATTGCGGATATTCTGAAGTTCAATCTTGAAAAAGAGGGCTACGAGGTCGTGTGCGCATTCGATGGCGAGGCGGCTGTTCGGCTTGCGTTCGAAGAGGAGCCGGACTTGATCCTGCTCGATCTGATGCTCCCGATCAAAGATGGCATGGACGTATGCCGCGAGGTGCGGACGCGATTGTCCACGCCTATTATTATGTTAACGGCCAAGGACAACGAAATCGATAAGGTGCTGGGGCTAGAGCTTGGCGCGGACGATTACGTAACGAAGCCGTTCGGCACGCGGGAGCTGTTAGCCCGGGTTAAGGCACATCTGCGCCGCCAGCGCAAGGTAGAGCCTACCCGCGCGGACGAGGAAGCGAAGCCGGAAGACGAGCGGCAAGGCTTGAAATTATTCAATCTTTTTATCGATACGGACATGTATGTTGTTTATAAGAACAATCAACCGCTCGATCTCACCCATCGGGAATTCGAGCTCGTTCATTATTTGGCGAAGAATAGCGGCAAGGTTATGACTCGCGAGCATTTGCTGCAAGCCGTATGGGGATTCGAATATTTCGGAGACGTGAGGACGGTGGACGTAACGATTCGCCGGCTCCGGGAGAAACTTGAGGACGATCCAAGCCGTCCGGAGATCATTATGACCAGACGCGGCCTTGGTTATTTGGTGCGCAATCCGAAGATGACGGGCGGTCATTACGGATGAGAGGCGTTCGCTTGTTCCGCAGCATTCAGATTAAGCTGATTATGATGGTGCTGCTGCTCATCTTGATCGCGGTTCAGTTGATCGGGGTGTACTTCATCAGCACGATGAAGAATTCCTTGATCAATTCCTTCACGGACAATTTAAATAGGCAAGCCAATCTGTTGACGACTTTCTTATCCGAGTCTTTCGACAGTAAGGATGCGAACGCTCAAGCGAGTACCGAAGCGATGTTGAGCGCGCTTGTCAGAAACTTCGATACGATTAGCGGCGCGCAAATAGAAGTTCTCGATGCGGGTGGTAAAGTGCTCGCTACTTCTAAGCAGACGCAACAATCGTATATCGGACGCAAGAATACGTCATTGCTCGTCAGCCGAGCCCTTCAAGGGGTTCGGGATAACGAAGAAGAAATTATAGACGAGGATAATACTCGGAGTAAGATCATTGCCAAGTCGGTATTCAGTAACGGCAAGATCGTTGGGGCGATCTACATCGTCGCTTCGATGAAAGATCTGTACCAGACGATGGAAGGCATTAACCGCATATTCGTATCGGCGACGTTAATCGCGTTAGGGCTCACTGCCATTCTGGGCGTACTGCTCGCGGGCACGATCACTTCCCCGATCAAGGCGTTAACCCGTCAGGCTACCGCGGTGGCGGAAGGCCGGTTCGACGAACGGGTTCCCGTATTCGGCAAGGATGAGATCGGCCAGCTTAGCGTCGCCTTCAACGATATGACTGACCGTCTTAGCGACGCGCTGTCGATTAATGAGGAGGAGAAGGAGAAGCTGGCTTCGATTCTCTCCAATATGAGCGATGGCGTCTTGGCTACCGATGAATTGGGACGGGTAATCGTTACGAATCGGAGGGCACGGGGAATGCTGGGATTCACGGAGCTGGAGGATGGAATCACGCTATCCGAAGCGCTAGGCATTGAGAAGGCCCCGATCGCGGACACCCTTGATGGGAACGAATCATCCCTGCTGCTTAATCGGGTTGACGTTCAAGACGAGGATCTGGTGTTCCGGGTTACGCTTACTCCGATTCGCAGAAGAGACAAGGGAGTCGCCGGTGCGATTGCGGTGCTTCAGGACGTTACGGAGATGGAGAAATTGGAGCAATCCAGGCGGGAGTTCGTGGCGAACGTATCCCATGAACTACGAACGCCGTTGACGACCATCAAGAGCTATGCCGAAGCACTGGATGACGGAGCTCTCGATGAGCCGCCGCTTGCGGACCGTTTCGTTGGCGTTATTCGCAGCGAGACGGAGCGGATGATCAGGCTTGTGACGGACCTGCTGCATTTGTCACGGTTCGATTCCAGGCGCAATCAACTTCGTAGGCAGAAGACCGATTTAACGGAGATGCTCGAAGAGGTCGTGGACCGCTTTTCTTTCCAGTTGCGGCAGAAGGCCATTACCGTTTCCGTTAAAGTAGATAACGCGCAGAAGACAGCATGGCTAGATCGAGACGGAATTGACCAAGTGCTGGATAATCTCGTTTCCAATGCCATTAAATATACGCTAGACGGAGGTTCTATTGATATCTCTGCGAAGGGCAACGAAGCAGGACAGCTGGCGATAACGATTAAGGATACCGGAATTGGTATTCCGAAGAAGGATCTCAACCGGATTTTCGAGCGCTTCTACAGGGTGGATAAAGCCCGCTCGCGGAATATGGGGGGCACGGGACTCGGATTGTCGATTGCCCGGGAAATCGTCAGGGCGCACGGAGGTTCGATTATGCTTGAGTCGGAATCGAATGTGGGTACCGTCGTAACGGTACTGCTGCCGATCTTGTCGGAAGGAAGTGAGCCCGCGTGATCGAGAAAGCAAAATCGGTTCTTCTCTTTCTTCTTGTCGTTATCAGCCTTGTCCAAAGCTACTCTCTGGCTTATAGCAAACCGTACTTGGAAGCCAAAGTGAAGACCGAACAGGATTACGTGAAGACGGAGCCGCTCGGCACGGAATTGTCGGTAGATAACATGATCTTCCCGGAGATGCTCGTGCTGCATCTCGGGAACGACAAGCATACGGTGTTCTATCCGAGCACGCGCCCTTACTACGAATTAATTCTGACGAAATTGAAGATTCGCGAGTTCAAGGGGATGCAGCGCGCTCCCGTAAATTCCGTCGATTGGGAGCAAATTCGGCAAGAGTACCAAGGAGTGGAGCTGCGGTTCGGGCGCCCGATCCCGTTCGAGTTGCTGCAGAAGGAGAAAGGATTTAAGATCGACAGCGACTTTCTGTTCTTCGGGGATTCCATCGATCGAATCTGGATCTATACGAATAAAGCCCGCGAGGAAGTAAGAACGTATTTCTTCAGCTCTGACGGCCGTTACGTGTATGAAGCTCAACGGGCGGATTTGACGATCGGCGATGTCGAGGGTTACGTCGGTTTCGGGCAATATTGGGATCCTTATACGACCGTGGACGGCAATCTCTATCTTCCCGAGAAACCGGTGACAAGGCTGCTTGAGCTAGACGTCGCGTTCGATCGGTACACTACGGAACAGATGGTGGACAATTTATTTTTCGATCCGGCGATCACGAGAACGATTCAAGACAGCAAAACGGGGCCGCAATTTTATACCGATGGCAAAATAGGACTGAAAGTAGAGCAGGGCGGAACATGGCTCTCCTATACGAATCCTGTGGCGCCAACGGACGGGGAAAGCGATCTTGTCGATAACGTTATGGCCGCCATTAGCTTCGTGAATCAACATGGCGGCTGGAACGGGAAGCATCAGTTCGTTAAGGAGGCTAGATCGGAGACGGGAAGCTCCGTCATCCGCTTCAGGCAATATTACAGAGATATTCCCGTTGTATCAAGCAACGCGACCAACTTCGGGTTCATGCAGTTAACGTTGCAGCAAGGGGTTGTTTCTTCCTATAACCGGTCGATGGTGATTCTTGAGAAAGAAGTCTCTAACAAGAGCAACAGACAGCTTCCGGGCGGCGATTCGTTGCGGGTAATCCTTAACGGTATGGATTCGAACGGGCGGAATATCGAAGCTTTATTCCCGGCCTATCGGCCGGTTATGAAGGACGACAAGGTTACATTGAGCCCTGTTTGGGCGGCAAGGTTATTCAGCGGCGAAGTTGTCATCGTATCGGATTCAAGTCCGGTCATCGTGAGTTAGATAATACCGATAAGACTTAAGTTAGGGAGGAGGCGCGGGATGGACTGGAGACGAGCCAAGAGCGTATTGATTATTTCCTTTCTCATGTTGAATGTGGTGCTAGGGTATCAGCTGTGGAAGGAATGGCGGGAACGACTAAACACGGCGGTAGACTGGACATCCCTCCCTCCCGAAACGTTGCAGATCATGCGAGAGAAGAACATTCAGGTGGATGACAATGCGAAGATTCCGACGGAGACGCCAGCCATGAGGGAATTAACGTATATGTTCAAGCAACGCGCGGGGGAGAACATTAAGGACCGTACGGCAATTATTCCAACTTCGGAAACAAGATTTGTTTTCTCCCAGGAAGAGCTTGTCGGTGCGCTTGGAGGAGTCATTCCGGAGTTAAAAAGCTACACGTTGGATCAACCGGCCAGCCGCGAGGGAGTGTTCTTCGTCTTTAATCGGATGGAGGGCGGATGGCCCATGTTCGATATTCACCTAAATCTGTTTCACAGCGAACAGAAAATAAGAGCGTATTCGCAGGATCGTATCGAGATCAAGCCTTCTACGGGAGTGAAGGATCAGCAGGTATTGTCCGCCGCTAAAGCGTTAGCCAAAGTCATTGAACGAAACCTGCCGGTAGGTTCGGTAATCAAGGAAATACGCTTGGGTTATCATGGGGAAATTTTCGACGATGCCGGAGCCCAGGTTTCGACACCATCATGGAGGATTTTGCTAGAAAATGGAGAAGAAGTGTATTACGTGAATGCTATCAGCGGAGAGGTTACGACAGAGAAAGGCGATGCTCTCGTATATCCCTAAAGGTATGGAGGCTCGCTCGGGAGAGGAATAGGAAGCAATCATGGGACTTCGATTCACGGTATTGTCCAGCGGATCGACCGGTAATGCGACCGTCGTGTCTACGGATTCGGCCAGCGTGCTTATTGATGTCGGTTTAAGCGGCAAGAAAATAGAAGAGTTGATGAAAGAAAGAGAGATGACCGGACAAGAGCTGGATGCGATCTTCGTGACGCACGAGCATTCCGATCATATTAAGGGGTTGGGTGCCTTCGCGCGAAAGCACCAGCTTCCCATCTATGCCAACGAGAAAACCTGGGGCGCGATGCTTCGAACGATCGGAGAAATACCGGATGAGCAACGGAAAATCATGCCTACGGACAGCGTAATGGAAATCGCCGACCTAAGAATCGAATCGTATGCGATATCGCATGACGCGATTGAGCCGGTCGGCTACTGTTTCCAAGCGGACGGAGCTAAGCTGAGCTTGGCGACAGATCTTGGCTATGTCAGCGATAAGGTCATGCGCCAGCTGCAAAATTCCGACGTCATGGTACTGGAATCCAACCATGACGTAGACATGCTGAGGATGGGCAGGTATCCATGGAATATTAAACGGCGTATCTTGGGAGATACCGGCCATCTATCCAATGAAGCGGCTGGGGAAGCGTTATGCAGGCTGCTGACGGGCAGCTTGCGAAGAGTTTATTTGGCGCATTTGAGCCAGGAACATAACCTTATGGATTTAGCCAAACTCACCGTGAATACAGTATTAGAAGATAACGGTTTCTTCTACCAGAAGGACGAATTCGCCCTATGCGATACGTATTACGACCGGCCGACCCCATGGGATATTGTTAAAGCCAAATGAGAAATTTATAACAGAAGCTGACGATCCAGATCGGCTTCCATCTCAGCCGCTTTATCCCTGATCTCGTCCGGAGTGAGGAGGCCTTTCTCGACTAGTAGCTCTATTAATGTACTGATAGCAAGGAGCTGCCTGTAGTGGTCGTTTTTCATATCGGACACCTGTGAAGCGAGATCAAGGAAATGCCAGCTATATTCCGAAGTTTTCATTGGGAATCCTTCCTTTCTTTACATGAGAATGATGAGAGGAATTTACTTGCTTGTCCGTCCTTATTCTATTACTATTCTAGTCAAAACCTTTATAAACATTCCTATTCTTTTGGACGATTAGTATAGAAGATTAATAAATAGATATGATGGTTAATAGTAGAAGTTTAAAAAGTCAGGATGACTGTTTAAACAACCGCTTAATAGGACTACCAGCAGCGGCATGGGGAATCGGAGATTCCCCTATAATAAGGATGGTGCATGACCATGAGCTTGTTCGATGATGATTTCTACTCTACGCGGGTGAAGAGGCGCTACCGCAATGCCGGAACGGGTTATGATGGCCGACCGGCTAGAGGATACCGCCAAGGGTCAATGTTCCGGGTTGCTTTCATTTCTTCAATGGCCAGCTCTCTGTTGGTTGTGTTACTGTTCGTACTCTTGAATGGCGGAAGCGATGAGAAATCGGAGGCTAAGCCGGCACTGGCTGGCGGACAGTCTCTAGTGGAAACGTCGGAACGGATCATATCCGCCTCGGAGAAAGTGAGACCCGCGGTTGTCAGCATCATTAATTTGACGAATCAAGCCTTGGAAATGCAGGGAGGCGCTGAATTGGGCGCTAATGAGCTTCCCTACAATGCAAGTATGGGTTCGGGCGTTATTTTTCAGAAAAAAGACGGTAAAGCTTACATCATCACGAACGCGCATGTCATCGAGGATGCCGGAGAAGTTCAGGCGGTGCTCGTTAACGGAAATAAGAAGATCGCGAAAATTATCGGTAAAGACGTCGTCACCGATCTCGCGGTATTGCAAGTGGATGCCGATGGGATCGACACGGTCGTGGAAATCGGCAATTCAAGCAAGCTGCGCGTAGGCGAGATGGTCATCGCTATCGGTAATCCTCTGGGTTTCGGGGATTCGTTAACGCAAGGGATCGTTTCTTCAACGAAAAGAATAATACCGATTTCGATTAATCAGGACGGCAATTACGATTGGGAGCAGGAAGTCATTCAGACGGATGCGGCGATCAATCAAGGGAATAGCGGCGGGGCGCTGGTCGACTTGAACGGAAAGCTAGTCGGCATCAACAGTATGAAAGTAGCCGATACGGGCGTCGAAGGCATAGGTTTTGCGATTCCGATCGACAATGCGATGCCGATTATTAACTCGCTTATGGACCAAGGCAAGGTTGTAAGACCGTACATGGGCGTTTATACGGTCGATCTGGACTTGTATCTCGATAGTGCGCAAGCTACGGATGACCCCGATGGCGAAGAGCTTGAAGTGGCGACTCCCGTCGTTCCGGATGGCGTCACGGAAGGGGTTATCGTGCTGGAGTCCGTTGGACCCGCGCTCAATGCGGGATTGAAATTCAACGACATTATCGTGGCTTTGGACAACAAGCCCATCGAGAGCACGATGGATCTACGCAAATACTTGTATAACACCAAAAAAATCGGGGAATCGTTGAAAGTAACGTATTACCGCGATGGGAAGAAAAATACGATTGACGTTAAATTAGAGGAAAAAGCAGAACAACCAGATGAGCGTTAAGCCACCCGTTCATGCAGGGTCAGAAGGGAATTAAACCATGTACTGTGTATGCCGTGAGCATGTCGAGCTCGCGATCGACAAATTTGTAGATGAATACGAAGATGCTCCCGATCTGGTTAGCCTAGGTTCGACGGAGTTTTCGGCTTGGACCGCCCCGGAACATTGCGAATGGTGCGCGAATAAGGCGGAAGTATTGGTGGTTTGATTAAAAGTAGGATATAAGGCCGCATTCCCATATGGATTGCGGTTTTTTGTTATTCTTAGAAGTCTTTGCGGCTTTAAATTGGAATAATTCGTAAGAGGGTTCAAAAAAAGAATAACTTTTTTTACTAAAACCCCGTTGACAGCATTTGGGGGGCGATGGTAAAGTGACAAATATACTTTGATGAACGGAAGGGAGGGTTACGAGATGAGGAACGGAGATCTTAACACGATTAATCTTCGATTTGGCGGAGTAGAAGTTCGGAATGGACGTAACCCTCTAGCGAATAACCACTGACGATCTGGGAGAATGGCGGATTCTCTTAAGATGGCGTGGTAAGGCGCATGGTTACGGAGACGTAATCGTGCGCCTTTTTTATCGCTTTCGGCAGCTAAATCGGTCTTGTGGCCGGTTTCTGCTTCGAAGGCGTCAGAGGATGGGGAACCATTCTCTGGGGCGTATCGCTTACGGCGGTATGCCTTTTTTGTTCTTCATTTAGAAGGGTGTGAACACATAGATATGTTTATCGTATTGAAGAAATTAAGCTGGTTTTTCCGTATGCACTGGAAGAGGTATGCGGTCGCTATCGTGCTCTTGATCATCGTAGGCATTATAGACGTCATTCCTCCCAAGCTCATCGGGGTAGCGATCGATGGCATTCGCCAGGAGACGTTATCGCCAGTTAAGCTAACCGAGCTGCTAGTGTTCTGGATTGCCTTAACGGCTGCCAGTTACGGGCTCAGTTACGTGTGGTTGTATAAGTTGTTCGGCGGCGCGTTCGTGCTGGAGCGTCTTCTAAGATCACGCCTTATGAGGCATCTGTTGAAAATGAACCCCACGTTCTACGAGCGTAATCGTACGGGCGACCTGATGGCTCGCGCAACGAATGATCTTGGAGCCGTGTCGGTAACGGCGGGCTTCGGGATTCTGACGCTTATTGATTCGACCTTGTTCATGTTAACGATTCTCGTGGTGATGGCTGGCTTGATCAGCTGGAAGCTGACGTTAGCCGCAATGCTCCCTCTGCCGATCATGGCGCTGCTCATGCAGCATTTCGGCAAGAAGATCCATGACCGGTTCATGAAATCGCAGGATGCCTTCGGTAACTTGAACGATCAGGTGCTCGAATCGGTATCCGGCGTGCGGGTTATCCGCGCGTTCGTACAGGAGGAAGCAGACCGGAAACGGTTCAGCGATTCCGCAAACAACGTATTCCACAACAATATCCGGGTAGCCAAAATCGATGCGTTGTTCGAACCGACGGTCAAAATATTGGTTGGCCTAAGTTACTTAATCGGGTTATGTTACGGGGCGGTGCTCGTATTCAAAGGGGAAATCACACTTGGGGAAATGGTATCGTTCAACATGTTCCTCGGTATGCTCATCTGGCCGATGTTTGCGATCGGCGAATTGATTAACATCATGCAACGCGGTAACGCCTCGCTGGATCGGATTAATGAAACGCTTGGCGTTAATGCCGACGTAGAAGAAACCGAAGCCCCGGTAGCGCTGGAAGTGCCGGAATCGATAGCGTTCGATAGCGTAACGTTCCGATACCCATCATCGTCCATAGACAACCTTGTTGATATCTCGTTCTCGCTTCGCAGAGGCCAAACCCTCGGCATCGTCGGAAGAACGGGCAGTGGCAAAACCACTCTGCTTAAACAGTTGCTGCGCGAATATCCGATGGGGCAGGGTAATCTGACGGTCGGAGGAGTTTCCCTGAGCGAGCTTGAATTAAATCGGCTTCGGAGCTGGATCGGTTATGTGCCGCAGCAACCGATTCTGTTCAGCAGAACGATCCGCGAGAACATCTGGTTCGGAACGGAAGAGGAAGCCGGCGATGAGGAACGGTTGAATCGTGCGCTAGAGTTGGCCTCGTTCCGCAAGGACGTTGCGTTCTTGTCGGACGGACTGGAGACGCTTGTCGGAGAGAAGGGCGTTGCTTTATCGGGAGGACAGAAACAGCGCGTCAGCATCGCGAGGGCGGTCATCGCCGATCCCGAGATTCTGATGCTCGACGATGCATTGTCCGCGGTAGACGCCAAGACGGAGACCGAAATTTTAGAGGGCATCCGCAGCGAGCGTGCAGGGAAAACAACGATTATTACGACTCATAGATTAACGGCGGTACAACATGCCGACTGGATTCTCGTGCTGGATGAAGGCCGGATCGCGGAGGAAGGCACGCATGAGCAGCTTCTTCAATTAGGTGGCTGGTATAAGGAACAATACGACAGGCAGCAACTCGCTTCCGTAGTAGAAGCATAGTTGCACATAAAGTCTAACAAGAATGAAGGTGACATTAACCATGGGGAATAACGGCAAACGATTGTTTCAATATGCTTTGAATTACAAGAAACCGATTATATTGGCGTTGGTATTACTGCTGCTTGCGGTAGGCGTCGAGCTCATCGGCCCCTTTCTCGCGAAGCGGATGATCGATACGAATATTATGGGGATCGAGAAGCCGTGGTATGAAACGAAGCAAGAAGAGAAGTACGCGGTATCCTACGACGGAGGCTGGTACAAAAGAGAAGACCACTTCTCGGCGGAGGAGGCAAAAGGCCGCGAGGTGCGAGTCCTGCAATCGGGACGAAGCTATTATTTCGTGGATGCCGCAGGCGTTCCTGAGACCGGCAAGCGGACGTTCGAAGGCGGACAGCTTACGATCGAGACGGAAGTGGCAGGGAAGCAGGTATTTCCTGCGCTCAAACTTACCGCGGGCGACACTTATGAATTTTACAAACCGGAGTTTCGGAGCATTATTTTGCTGGCAATCAGCTATGTAGGGTTGCTGTTGATCGGTGCGGTACTTGCCTACTGGCAGAGGCTGTTGTTGCAAGTGTCGGCGAACCGGATCGTTCGCAAGATGCGCAACGATGTGTTCCGGCATATTCAGCGCCTACCGGTGCAGTACTTCGATAATTTGCCGGCGGGTAAAGTCGTGGCTCGGGTTACTAACGATACGGAAGCGATTCGCGAATTGTACGTGTCGGTTCTGGCGAACTTTTTCTCGGGGATTATCTATATTGCCGCTATTATAGGCGCGCTGTTCCTGCTGGATACGAATCTAGCGCTTATTGCATTACCGTTCGTACCGATCTTATATGTCTGGATCGTGGTGTACCGCAAGTTCGCGGCGAAATACAATCACGTCATTCGGTCGCGCCTTAGCGATATTAACGGAATGATCAACGAATCGATTCAAGGAATGCCGATCATTCAAGTGTTCCGTAAAGAAAAGGAAACGATGGCCGAGTTTCACGAGATGAACGACGAGTATTACAAATATCAGAATAAACTACTGACTTTGAACTCCGTCACCTCTCATAACTTAGTTAACGTATTCCGCAACGTGTTATTTATTGCCGTTGTGTGGATGTTCGCCGGAGATTGGCTGGGCACGGCCGTAACGGTCGGCGTTCTGTATGCCTTCATTGATTACATGAACCGGATGATGAATCCGATCGTGGGCATAGTGAACCAATTATCCAACCTGGAGGTTGCCCGCGTATCGGCCGAACGGGTATTCACGCTCCTGGACGAACCGGGAATCGAGGTAGCCGACAGCCGGATGGAGCGGTACCAAGGAAACGTAAACTTCGAGAACGTCTCGTTCGGATACAAACCCGGCGAGGATGTTCTGAAGGACATTACGTTCAGCGCGCGGCAGGGGGAAACCGTAGCTCTAGTCGGCCATACGGGCTCGGGCAAAAGCTCGATTCTGAACTTGCTGTTCCGTTTCTACGATGTGGAGCGGGGAACGATTACGGTCGACGGTATCGACGTAAGAGAACTGACGAAGCAGCAGCTCCGTCAGCATATGGGCATAGTGCTGCAGGATCCATTCTTGTTCACGGGAACGATCGCTTCGAACGTTAGTTTGGATGATCCGTCTATTTCCCGGGAAAAGATAGAGCAGGCGCTTCGCGACGTCGGAGCGTACGACATGTTCATGCAGCTGCCGGGAGGTTTGGACGAACCGGTCATCGAGAAGGGCAGTACGCTATCCGCGGGACAGCGGCAGCTCATCTCGTTCGCGAGAGCGCTAGCGTTCGATCCGGCGATTCTCATCCTGGACGAAGCGACGGCTAGCATCGATACGGAAACGGAAGCGATTATTCAAGCTGCGCTCGACGTGTTGAAGCGCGGGCGGACGACGTTCGTCATCGCCCATAGGCTGTCCACGATCCGGGCGGCCGACCAGATCCTCGTCCTCGATCGGGGACGGATCACGGAGCGGGGCAACCATGAAGAGCTGATGCAGCAGGGCGGAAAGTATTACGCGATGTATCAGCTACAACAAGGCGCAGCCGAGATCGTGGCATAAAAGTTGGGGAAAAGGGGAATCTTGCGGCGAACAGAGCTGCGGGGTTCTCCTTTTGCACGGAGTCAGGAATTACCGGACTGCAGGTGCGAGGAGGGCGGGAAAGGGCGCACCATTTTCTGCATTGGTTGACACCTGAACATTTTGTATAATGAAGACAACAGTAGACTAGGCGGGAAAGACCCCGCGGAAAAGGAAGCCACGCCGACATGACTGATAAGACGATTATTCGCTTCGATAACGTAACGCAAAGGTATGACCGAGACACCGTATTGGACAACGTTAGTTTTGAAATCGAGCGCGGGAAATTTTATACGTTACTTGGTCCATCGGGTTGCGGCAAGACGACCATTTTGCGGCTTATTGCCGGGTTCATTGAACCGTCTGAGGGCCATATTTACTTTAAGGGCAAAGTGATCAACGACGTTCCCGCGGATAAGCGGCAAGTGAATACGGTATTTCAGGATTATGCGCTATTCCCGCATCTGAACGTGTTCGAGAACGTCGCATTCGGCCTGCGGATTAAGAAACTGAAGAATGCCGTCGTTACCGAGAAGGTGAAGGAAGCACTACGGTTCGTCAATCTTAACGGGTACGAGGATCGGGAAATATCCGAGATGTCCGGAGGACAGCGCCAGCGCGTGGCGATAGCCCGGGCGATCGTGAACGAGCCGGAAATTTTGCTGCTCGACGAACCGTTGTCGGCGCTCGACTTGAAGCTTCGTACCGAGATGCAATACGAGCTCAGGGAGCTTCAACGGAGGCTCGGGATTACGTTTATTTTCGTTACGCATGACCAAGAAGAGGCTCTCGCGATGTCGGATGAGATCTTCGTCCTGAACAAAGGAGAAATCCAGCAAAGCGGAACTCCGACGGACATCTACGATGAGCCGATCAACCGGTTCGTGGCCGATTTTATCGGGGAGTCTAATATCGTTCCAGGGCGGATGATCAGCGACTTCCTCGCCGAATTCGCGGGCAAATCGTTCGAATGCGTCGACCAAGGCTTCTCTCCTAACGAGCCGGTCGAGATCATGATCCGTCCGGAGGACTTGGAAATCACGACTCAGGAGCAAGGCAATCTGCTGATCAAGGTCGATAGTCAGCTCTTCCGCGGCGTTCATTACGAGATCAGCGGATATGACGAAGCGGGCAACGAATGGCTAGTGCACTCCACCAAGAAAGCCGTAGTCGGAGAGAGCATCGGTCTTCGGTTTGACCCCGAAGCGATACACGTCATGCGTTTCGGCGAAACGGAAGAAGAGTTCGACAGGCGTTTGGAAGCCTACAGCGATCATGAAGACGAAGCTGTCGGCGGTGGACAAGGCGGTGGGAGCACGCGATGACTAAGACACGCAACCTGTATCTGATCCCTTATGCGGCTTGGATGCTGCTCTTCGTGGCGACACCGATCGTACTGATCGTGTACAACTCCTTCTTCGACGTAGAAGGGAATTTTACGCTAGACAACTTTCAGAAGTTTTTGACGCCCGTCTATTTGCGGATGACGTTCAACTCGTTCTGGTATGCGCTGCTCATCACGGTTTTCTCGTTGCTAGTGGCCTATCCGACGGCGTATTGGCTAACCCGCACGAAGCACAAGCAGCTCTGGCTGCTGCTCATCATCGTGCCTAGCTGGATTAATCTGCTGCTCAAAACATATGCTTTTATCGGCTTGTTCGGCACATACGGGTTCGTTAACGCGATATTCGAATGGGTTGGCATCGGCACGCAGCAAATTTTGTTTACCGACTTCAGCTTCGTGTTCGTATCCGTCTATATCTTTATCCCGTTTATGATCTTACCGATCTATAATGCGCTAGAGGAACTGAATCCTTCGCTGATCTATGCGGCCAGGGATCTAGGTGCTTCCCCTTGGAAAACTTTCCGGCGTGTCGTGTTTCCACTCACGCTTGGCGGCGTGAAGGCGGGCTGCCAGGCGGTATTCATCCCGGCGTTGTCCCTATTTATGATAACGCGGCTAATTGCCGGCAATCGGGTCGTCACGTTAGGTACGGCAATCGAGCAGCATTTCCTCGTCACTCAGGACTGGGGGATGGGCTCCGCGATCGCCGTCCTATTAATTATCGTAATGGCCGTCATCATGATGTTGACGGGTAACCGGGGAGCGAGGAATTCGATCCGATGAAAAAAAACAGCAAGCTCGCCCAGCTCTATCTCGTAGTCGTGTTCTTGGTTCTATACGCCCCGATCCTATACTTAATGTACTACTCGTTCAATAGCGCGGGTACGATGCACGGATTCGATGGGTTTACGCTGGAATGGTACGAGGAAGTATTCCATGATACCCGCCTGTTAATCATCGTATTGAACACGGTTGTCATTGCGTTATTATCTTCGGCGATCTCGACGATTGTTGGCGTAACCGGCGCGCTGGCCATCCAACGGGTACGGAAAAGCAGGCCGCGCAACTCGCTGCTGGCGATGAACAACGTGCTCATCGTGAGCCCGGATGTCATTATCGGAGCGTCGTTCCTGATCTTTTTTACGATGATCGGCATTAAGCTCGGATTTACTTCGGTGCTCCTGTCGCATATCGCGTTCAGCATTCCGATAGTCGTACTCATGGTGCTACCGAAGCTGCAGGAGATGAGTCCGACGTTAATCGACGCGGCCAAGGATCTGGGAGCCAGCGGATGGGGAGTGCTGACCAAAGTCGTGCTGCCGTTCCTTCGTCCAGGTATTTTCACGGGATTTTTCATGGCGCTGACGTATTCGCTCGATGATTTCGCCGTCACTTTCTTCGTCACGGGGAACGGCTATTCAACCTTGTCGGTCGAAATCTACTCGCGGGCGCGCCAAGGAATATCACCGTCCATTAACGCCCTGTCGACTTTGATTTTCTTATTCACGATCACTCTTGTCGTCGGGTACTATTTCTTGAACCGTCGCGGTAGCCGCAAGCCGGAATGGGGGGTTACGCAGCCATGAAGCAGCTAGTCCGACTGTTCGCGGCCGTATTCGTCGTAGCCCTCGGGCTCATGTATTTCACTTCGTATTTGAACTCGTCGCAAGGGTACTCGGGTGCGAATACCCTTACGATATACAATTGGGGGGATTACATCGACCCCGACATTATTGCGGACTTCGAGAAGGAAACCGGGCTTAAAATCATTTACCAGACTTTCGATTCCAATGAAGCGATGATGACGAAGATCGAGCAAGGCGGAACGACGTTCGACATCAGCATCCCATCGGAATACGCCATCAGCAAGATGAAAGAGGAAGGTCTGCTGCTGCCGATCGACCACTCGAAAATTCCGAACCTCGCCAACATCGATCCCCGGTTCATGAATTTGAGCTTCGACCCGGATAATGAATATTCCATCCCGTATTTCTGGGGGACGGTAGGGATCATTTTCAATTCGGAGCTGCTTGGAGGACGGACGTTCACGAGCTGGAACGATTTGTGGAGCGAAGACCTCCGCAACCGTATCCTGTTGGTAGACGGAGCCCGCGAAGTGATGGGCTTCGGGCTGAACAGCCTTAACTATTCGCTTAACGATACGAATGAAGAGCATTTGCAGGAAGCGAAGCGGAAGCTGGGAACGTTGACGCCTAACATTAAAGCGATCGTCGGCGATGAAATCAAGATGCTGCTTGCGGGAGAAGAAGCGGCTGTCGGAGTCGTCTGGTCCGGAGATGCGTCGGAGATCATGGGGGAGAACGAGAAGCTGGATTACGTCATTCCGGAGGAAGGCTCCAACCTGTGGTTCGATAATATGGTCATTCCCAACACCGCGCGGAATATCGAAGGGGCCCATAAGTTCATCAATTTCATGCTGGATCCCGAGATTGCGGCGCGGAATGCGGAATATGTCGGCTACTCGACACCTAACGCCGAAGCTCTTAAGCTGCTCCCCGAGGAGATTTCGCAGGATGAACGCTTCTATCCGAATCCCGAGTTGACGAAGAAGCTGGAAGTGTACGAGAACCTCGGCAAAAAGATGCTATCCCACTACAACGAGCTGTTCTTGGAGTTTAAGATGCATCGAAAATAAATACATGAATTATTCGGTAAAACGAATATGAGTGATAATAGTTCTCAATGTTGGATACAATACTAAGGAACAAAGCAAAAGGCATCCGGTTGGATGCCTTTGCCGTGCAGGATGTGTGGGGCACATCTTAGATTTTCGATTCGAACGTCTTGCAGTCGGTTTCTTCCGAATGGGAAGCCTGCTTGTTCCGATTGTTCACAACGTAGATAGAGGAAGCGTTACAGGCGTTGCCTGGCGCCCAATGCTTACAGGAATTCACTTCGCAGAGCACGTCCTTGGCCATGGCTTATTCACCTCCTTTAAGAGGTAATTCCATAGGATGCAGGGAAACCCTGATCTTCTGGACTCTTACCTCTCACTAGGATGGACGAAGGTAGTTCGTTTATACGTGCAGTAGCCCGCAACCTTCTTGAAAAAGGGGTTTCCGGGCTTTTTTTGCGTTTTTTTGGAATTATTCAGAATCTTTTTGATGTTGTGGCAAATGTTTCAAAGGAAAATTTTATTAAACGTAGAATAGAAAAGAGAATCGAAATTTGTTGAATCGTGCTTGAAATTGTTCGGCGGTACGTTAAAAGGCGATTTAATTAATGAAGGGGGCAAGCGCGCAATGGCAATCGTTGAAGTCGTCAAATTCGATGGACCTGCGGACGTGTTCGCATGGAGATATCCCAATCAAGAGTTGGGAACCTGGACGCAATTGATCGTGAACGAGACTCAGGAAGCGATACTGTTCAAAGGCGGCAAGGCGCTTGATCTGTTCGGAGCGGGCAGGCACACGTTAAGCACGCAAAATATACCGGGACTGCAGACGATCGTAAATCTTCCTTTCGGAGGAAGATCCCCGTTCTCGGCCGAGGTCTGGTACGTCAACAAGATCAACTCTCTCGACGTCAAATGGGGAACGGCGTCTCCGCTGCAGTTGCAAGACCCTAAGTATCAGATTATCGTATCCGTTCGTTCCTTCGGGCAGTTCGGCCTGCAGATCGAGGATTCGCGGAAGTTTCTATTGAAGCTGATCGGAACGATTCCGGTATTCGATAAGGAAGCGATGACGAGACATTTCCGCGGATTGCTAATGATGAACATTAACGAGCTAATCTCGTCGTACTTAGTGTTCAAGAAAATCAGCGTTCTGGAGATTAACGCCTATATTTCGGAAATCTCCAAGCACATCGAGGAACGGATCGGACCTGTTTTCCTGGAATTCGGGATTCGAATTCTTAATTTCTTCGTCGACTCCATCAACATTCCGGATGATGATCCGGCAACCGTGAGGTTAAAGGATGCGCTATCCAAGAAGGCCGAAATGGAAATTCTCGGATACACCTATCAGCAAGAACGGACTTTCGATACGCTAGAAGGCGCCGCGAGGAACGAAGGCAGCGGCAGCGCGAACGTCATGGGAGCGGGAATCGGATTAGGGATGGGGTTCGGAATAGGAGGAGCGGTCGGAAACCAGATGTCGGGCTTGACCAATCAAATGAACATCGCTCCGGCTCCGGCTCCAGCTGCCCCACAATCCGCGGAAGTAGCCTGCAATTCTTGCGGCAAGACTTTTCCCGCAAGCGCCAAGTTCTGTCTGCATTGCGGAGATCCCTATAACGCTTGTCCACAATGCGGCACGGACAATGCCCAAGACGCCGTAAGCTGTTCGAAGTGCAATCATACGATTGGCGGAGTCCCTTGCCGTAATTGCGGCGAAAAGGTTGATCCGGCAGGTAAGTTCTGCGCGAATTGCGGAACGAGCACGAGCTTGAAATGCGGCCAATGCCAGCATGAGGTAAAGCCGGGCCAGAAGTTCTGCCTGGAGTGCGGCAATAAATTGATCGACTAGGAGGCTTGGCATGGATAAGAAAAGGGACTTTGCAAGAATTGTAACCCTTATATACGTACTGGCCATATTCCTTACTTTAGCGGTCATATTCCTGATCGGCTTGCCTTTCTCCCGGACAAGCCACACTTGGATATCATTAGGCGGCCTGATCTTGGCGGAAACCGCGATATATGGTTTAGCGCTGCACTATAGCAGCAACGGGAAGAGATCGTTAATTCCGGGATATTTGGCTTACAGCGTGATAGCCGGACTATATCTGATTGCCGTAATCGTATTCATCATCGTATTTTCGCTGGCGCTCGATATCTCGACCTTCTCTTATGGTCTGCTGCATTTCATCGGATTGGCTCTGGCAGCGATCATGGCGAGCTTGGTCACCCTTTATACGCGGCATGCGGAACAACAGGATGATGAAGTTTCTTCTTCCTCGATACAATGGGTGCCGGATGCGCGACATACGCTTCTTTCCATCAAACAAGAGCTGGAAGGCTGGGACGATGAAGCGGGAAGCGGGCTCTCGAAGGGAATCAAGGAATTGGACGAGAAGATTCGGTATAGCGATCCAACCTCGCATCCGACTCTTACCGGTGAGGAAGAGGATATCCTGAATGGAATTCAATTATTGGCAGGCAAGGTTAGCAAGCTTGTGCAGGCAGAGGTAATGGACGGGGAAGCCGAGAGGCTTGGCAGGGAAATTCGCGATATTTCAAATGGGGTCACGAACAGGAATCAAAGGCTCATTCAATTGAAGGGATAAGTGGGGGAACGTATCTTGACGATAGATCAACCTAGAATTCATGGCGCTATTATTCTGGCGACAATGTTTATTTTTTTCCCGGTGGGGATCGTGTTGTTAATTATTAGGTTTGCGGTGCATTTCAAATATAATCACCTGAGAGCGATGGATTATCGGTTGACGGGACATTCCTTCGTAACCTTCTTCGCGGCGGTTGCGGGCATCATCCTTCTTGCGTCAGCGGGGTCATCTACGATGACCTCGTCCGATGTGACGGCGGTTCTCATCGTCTTCGCCATTGTTCTCGGGCTTCCGGCTTTTGTCTTCTACGTGCTGGGAGCAAGCAGGAAGAAGAAAATGACCAATTTGTACAATTTATATTATAATATCACGACAGCCCAAGGAGTCGATTCGTTGGATCGAATTTCCGAGTTAACGGGCGAGAACGTGCGTAACGTGACCCAGGATCTCAGTTACATGATCGCTTCCGGTAAATTGCTCGGCGCGACGTTAGATCCGGCGAACAGGGTAGTTAAGCTCAGTGGCCGCACGGGATCATCATCGGGAACCCCTGCCACGGCGACGAGAAGCGAGATTGTCGTGAATGGACCGAGAGGATCGGCAAGCCCGGTTGCTACTCAGCCGATTACTTGCTCCGGATGCGGTTCCGCCTCCCGCGTCGTTCCGGGCGAGTCCAAGGATTGCGAGTTTTGCGGGAATGTCTTGTTCGTTCCGGCATGATCTGGATCATAGGAGTTGGAGAGTAAAACCCGCGTAGCGTGATTAATTAAACGCTTACGCGGGTTTTGTCTTATGCGGAATACGGGTAACAGTACATGTCGCTTGCCCGGATGTGGTAGGATAGAGGGTAATGGCCTAAGAATCGGATCGGATGCGTTGGGTTTGGGTTTAGTGAGCCAATGAAACAGGGAATATAGGATGGAGTGGATCAAGTGACGGATTTTGCGGGATTAGGCGTGTCAGAGGGCCGTGTTGCGATACTAAAAGAGATGGGGATCGTAACGCCGACGCCGGTGCAGGAGGAAACGATTCCGATCGTGAAGGCTGGTCATGACGTCATCAGCCAAGCACAGACGGGGACAGGGAAAACGTTGGCGTTCGTGCTGCCGATGCTCGATAAGATCAGGACGGACGTGCCTCAGGTGCAGGGGCTGATCGTAACGCCTACGCGGGAGCTGGCGATACAGATAACGGCGGAGATTAAGAAGCTGCTGACGCGGGAAGACGGAATCAAGGTTCTGGCCGTGTACGGAGGACAGGACGTTGAAGCTCAGCTACACAAACTGAAGGGCGATATGCATATGATCGTAGCGACGCCGGGAAGGCTGCTCGATCATCTGCGTCGGGAAACGATTAAGCTGGACGGCGTGAAAATGCTCGTGTTGGACGAAGCGGATCAGATGCTTCACATGGGATTCTTGAAGGAAGTCGAGGAGATTCTTCGGCAGACTCCATATAAGAAGCAAGCGATGCTGTTCTCGGCTACGATGCCGGCATCGATTCGGGAAATGGCCGGAAGAATTCTTCGTAATCCGCAGCACGTTACGGTCAAGACCGAGCGCGTAACGGTGAAGGATATTCGCCAATGGGTGGTGGAAACATCCGACCGGAACAAGCAGGACACTTTGGTGAACTTGCTTGAAGCGACTCAGCCTTATTTGAGCATTATTTTCTGCCGGACGAAGCGGCGGGCGAATACGTTGAACGTGGCTTTGCAGGAGATGGGTTATTCGTCGGATGAGCTGCATGGCGATCTGTCCCAAATGAAGCGGGAACAAGTCATGAAACGGTTCCGCGACGCGAGGCTGCAATTGCTGGTCGCAACGGATGTCGCGGCTCGCGGGTTGGACGTGGAAGGCGTGACCCATGTATTCAACTACGATGTCCCGTTGGATGTGGAGAGTTATATTCATCGGATCGGCCGGACAGGGCGCGCGGGCGAGAAAGGTTTAGCGATCACGTTGATCGCGCCGAAAGACCGCCGCGAGCTAGCGGATATCGAGAATGGGATTCAGATGACGATGGAGCGCAGAAGCGAAGAGGGTGCATCTCTTGGCGGAGGCGGACTGGAAGGCACGCGAAGCAGCGGCGGGCTTGGCCGTGACGGCGGTGGCCGTTCACGCGGGAGCAGCACGGGCGCGGCGAAAGGCCGGAGCATTAGCGCGAGTAAAGCGCGTGGCGGAGCTGGCGGCGGACGCGGTGGCGATAAGCGGCGCGGTGCTCCAGCTGCGAAGCCGGGCATGGGCAACCGCTCGAGCACGGGCGAGTGGGTAGATCGCGGGCAGAGCAGAGATGCGGTGAAGGCTGGGCGCAGCGGCCGGTCAACGACGACGGATGCGTCATCGTCGGCAGCGGATGAGGCGATCGGATTTACGTTCCGCGAGCGCGGAGAACGCGACGGGTTCTCGGGCGGCAGAGGAAATGCGGGAGCTGGGCGGAAGCCGGCCGGCGAGCGTGGCGGTTTCGGACGTGCTGCTGGCACGGGCCGATCGGGGAGTTCCGACCGCTCAACGGGCGGCTTTGGGCGTTCGGCGGATGAACGCGGGGCGGGTCGCCCAGGCTCCGGCGGCGGATCGAGCAGGCGGAATTCCGCCGAGCGATTGTCCGAGCGGGCAGCGGAGAACGCTAGGTTCGACCGCAATGGAGAAGGTCGCGGCGGGGCTGGCGGACGTTCTGGCGCAGGCGGATTCAGCGGCGGCGGTGCCAAAGGCGGTCGCAAGACCGAATCGCGCGGGGCAAGCAGCTTCGGTGGCGGGCGATCGTCCGGGCCGAAGAGCGGCGGCGGCGGATTCGGCGGCGGCAAGGGCGGTAGCTTTAAAGGTGCCAAAGGGCCTTCCGGCGGAGGCGGCCGTGGCGGTCGCGGATCATCTCGCGGCAGATAGACAATAGGAATAGCGGTCTCGGCTTCGGAATAGAAGCTGGAGGCCGTTTTTTTATGAAATTTGAGCTTTTCTTGTAAATAAGAACATGACAACGTGTTTAGTTAGGCTTCACCCAAACGGACACAGATGACCTTATTTGTGAATTTTGAGGGTCGAATCGCTTTCAAACGGACACAGATGACCTTATTTGCTCGTAATGGCTCCAAAACGCATGAATTGGTGTGAAATAAGGTCTGTAGTGTCCGTAAGCAACCAGCAACTGTGGTTTATTCAGCCAATAAGGTCTCTGGTGTCCGTTCTTCAAGTACCCGTCTTTATTATGGGTTTCTATAAGACTAGTTAAAGATTATCTAAAAAAACCGATCTCCCAACAATCCCCTGAATTTACATGGTATATTTATGAATGTCGAACTTTGTGACTATATGTAGTTCTTTTGACCTGTTTTACGAGGGAGCTAATATAGCACAATGTTACTATTTTTTTATCGGAGGGTCCGTACATTGAAGTTCAGTCAAATCTTCAGTCAGAAAGCTTTTGCAGTATTTCTTTCCCTGTGCATCGTGCTGTCCTCATTCGGAACAGCATTCGCTGCTGAAACGTCGGAGAAGTCCGTAGGCAACGACATCAAAGGGCATTGGGCCGAGTCGGTCATGAAATCATGGCTCGAAAAAGGATACATTAACGGTTACAAGGATGGTTCTCTTAAACCGGACAGTCAAATTACCAGAGCGGAATTCGCGAGCTTCGTGAACAGAGCGAACTCATTTACACAACAAGCGGCAATTAGCTTTAAGGACGTATCCGCGAAGGATTGGTACTACGCGGATGTGGCAAAAGCGAAAGCGGCGGGTTATATAAACGGTTATCCAGACAAAACCTTCAAGCCTAAGAAGACGATTACGCGTCTAGAGACGGCCATTATCGTGGCCAAGCTCCAGAAGCTAGGCTCATCGAAAAGCGCCGATAAATTGAAGGATACGGCTGGTCTGTCCGCGCAGAGCAAGTCCGCGATCGGCGCCGTCATCGACGCGGGATACATGAACGCGAGCAATGGGAAATTCCGTCCTCAGGATAGTTTAACGAGAGCGGAAGCCGTGGCGGTCATCGACCGCGCCGTACCGAAACAAAACTTCGCCAAGATTTATGACAAAGCGGGAGAATACGGCTCTAAAGATGCAACGGAAACCATCAAAGGCTCGGCAACCGTTACGGTTTCCGGCGTAACCTTGAACAATATCGTGATTGAAGGCAACCTGGTCTTAGCGGCCGGCATCGGCGAAGGCGATGTTTTCCTTAAGAACGTGACCGTCAAGGGCAAGACGATTATTAACGGCGGCGGCAAGAACAGTATTCACATTACGGATTCCGTACTCTTAACGGTAATCGTCGATAAGAAAGATGGCAGTATCCGCATCGTTGCGGAAGGTTCGACGACAGTTGAACAGATCACGCTTCAATCCGGAGCGCGGTTGGAAGAATCCCAATTGACCGGCAGCGGTTTCGGGGATCTTGTGTTGTCTCAAGCGATTCCGGCTAACGCGGAAGTCACTCTATCCGGTAGATTCGAGACGGTTGACGTTATCGCGACGTCTCTTCAGATCAATCTGGAAGAAGGCTCGATTGCCGAACTATTAGTCGGACAATCCGCTACTAATACGAACCTGAGCGTTGGATCCGGCGCTAATATCGTCTCTTTGATCCTTAATGCTCTTACTAATGTTTCCGGCCAAGGCTCGATTGGGACGGCTACTATTAATGCTGAAGGTTCAACGATTGCCCAGAGGCCAAATAACGTCATTGTCGGCAACGGAGTCCATGCAACCGTTAACGGCCAGACGACAACTAACACTAGCTCAAACAGCGGGTCCGGCGGCGGTGGATCTAGCTCTTCCGGCGGGTCTACCCCTAGTACAACCGTATATGGTTTCTCGGGTACGATCATCGATGCGAACCACCAACCGGTAGCGGGCGTAATTATCAAGTTCCGCAAAGGACTTGGAAATGCAACGGGCGAGGTTGTTGCTACAGCGGAAACGAACGCGACCGGTAAATATTCGGTTACGGTCAGCCCTGGCGTTTATTATGGCGAAGTCGTAAAAGCCGGATATCTGAAAACTTATGTCGTAGGAGTTTCGTTATCCGCAGGCGGTTACAATCCTGGACAAAATGCCACGATCGTAACGGTTCCTCAAGAGCAAGAAATTCGTATCGTGTTAAGCTGGGGAGAAAATCCGCGGGATGAAGATTCGCATTTGTTGGGACCAAGCCCGGCGGGTGGCGTTTACCACACGTGGTATAATCAAAAAGAACATGTCGTGGACGGCGTGAAGATTGCGGATTTGGATATCGACGATGTAGAAAGCTACGGACCTGAAACGACGACGATCCGTCAACGCGTTAACGGGAACTATCAGTTCTACGTTCATCATTATGCAGGTATCAGCACGCTCCGCAAATCCGGGGCCAAAGTAGAAGTATATGTTGGAGCGGCAACGACGCCAACGAAGACTTACCTTATTCCTACCGGCGATGGGGACGAAAGATACTGGGATGTTTTCCAAATGAATATCGACGGTGCGAACATTACGTTCACGGAACGGAACGTGATGACGATTACCGCTCCGGAGATGACGGACTCCGGCATAAGCAGACAGCCATTGGCTAGCGAAGTAACTTACGAGAATAACTACGGCGCTAACGATGTACTGACGGTTAACAATCTTTCCGATACGGATGTCGTGTATTATTACAAAGCCGATCAGACCTCGTATAACTCTGTTCCCGTTGCACCCGGCGATGATAGCATCGTCATCTCCAACGAGGATTTCGGGACCAATGGAAGTACGATTCAGGTTGCGGTCAAAAGTGTTGGTAAAGCGCTGAGCTCTCAGCTTTCCGTTGCTGTAGCATCCGAAGCAGCATACGCGGCTAGCCAAGCCAATAAATTCATTGATTTTGAGGTGTGGGACGATACTTCGGTGAACGATGCTGTTTACTTAAACACAGTTGACGGGATATTGGGCTCCATGACCGACTTCCGTATTACGAACTTGGAATCCGTAACCGTAACAGGTGCCACGTATTTGCAAATCGCGGGCGATTCATCTTGGATGAAGCTTACCGCGTTTAATACTTCGGATGCGTCTATCGAGTATAAAGCAACGATCGAAGTTTCGGTTGGGGGGCACAATCCTCAAACGAAAGTCGTATCGATCTGGTTACCGACGGTAGAGGTGGCGCTTCTAAATGCGGTTAATTATGCCGAAGGAATTGCAAATCCGATTCCTGGGACGTCGTTAGTTACGCGAATTCAGGAAGCGCGAAGCGTTTTAAATAACCCGAATGCATCCAAACAAGATTATATAGATGCCCTCACGGAATTATTGACTGCGATAAAAGCCGCGACTCCGCACCTATAAACAGATAGACATAGAAACGACTCCCGTTAGTTAATAACGGGAGTCGTTTTTTTTCTCGTTTCAAGGCTCTAGCTTTAACCCCGCGGTCGCGAGAGGTCCGTGATTGAAAATGCGCACTAAGATAAGACTTAACTCTTGCGGGGTTTCATTCATCCCCGTCTGTATCCAGTGCATGACCAATCCAAGATTAGCGGAAGCGATATAGGAGATTAAATAGTCCATCGGTACGAGGAAACCGTCTCCATTGGGCTTATAGTAATTCATTTTGCTGAAAATATGGCTAATCATTAAATCCTTATACTGTGTCATGTATGCAGGATCGCCTTTAGGGCCGAACATGAGCTTGAAAAAAGGAGCGTTACGGGCGATTTCTTCGAAAAGCTCAACCATTCTTGGATAGGGTTCATCCTTGCGGGCATATTCGGATAATTCCATGACGTCTAATTGGCGTACTCTGCTTCGGATGAGATCGAATGTTTCTTCTTTCCATTGCTCAAGCATGTCGGCGACATCCCGGTAGTGCAGGTAGAAAGTTCCTCGGTTAATGCCGGCCCGGTTTGAAATATCGGTGACCGTAACCGCTTCTGCACCCTTTTCCTGAAGAAGTTCAATAAGCGCGCCATGTAGCAGCTGCTGCGTACGGACCTTTCGACGATCTATTTTATCTGACATCGGGGCATCTCCTTCGATTCCATGGAGTAGATAATAAACAGAAGCTTGTTCGGGTGATGGTTAATGAACAAATGAGCCTTAATATGATTATTGAATTGTCGCTTGTACTCTTATTATAATGAACACAATGATCATTAATCAACATCACGTTCATTAAAATAGACAAAGAGAAGGTGGAGAGAGAGTGGCTATTTTTAAGCAAAAACTGTTGTGGATCGGGATTATTATCGTCATGGTCGTATTAATCGTGTTCGGTGCCGCGATGATGGGATCGGTGCTGGGTACAAAGCCTAAAGAGCTTCCCGTGGCACTTGTTGTACTCGATCAGCCGGCGGATCTTCCGACTGGCGGCGCTCTTGCGGTAGGAGAAATGATTAAGGATAAGCTGACGGCGAATACGCAGCTTCCGGTGAACTGGGAAATCGTCGGTTCGGAAGAAGAAGCACGGGTGGGACTTGATGAACATGAATACTACGGCGCGTTAGTGATTCCTGCCGATTTAAGCAGCGGGCTGCTGTCGCTTGCGACCCCGACCCCTAAGCCGGCTACCGTTAGGATCATCGCGAACGATGGGATGAATACGCAAGCCGCGACGGTCGTGAAGCAAGTTCTAGGGCAGGCGATGAAAGCAGTTAGCTTAGAGCTATCGAATCAATTGCTCGGGCAGATCGGACAGCAGACCGGCGGGCAAGTTCCGGTAGCTACGGCACAAGCGTTGCTTGCGCCTATCGTAGTGCAGGAAGAAAGCGTTCATGCAGTCGGCGTGAATAACGCGAGCGGTAATGCGCCGGGATTGCTCACACAGATTATGTGGATGGGTAGCTTGGTTACAGCGATGATCTTATTCTTATCGATCCAGAAGACGTTAGCGGGCGGTGCGCGTAGATGGACGGTAATCTTGTCGCAGACACCAGCTGGACTAGCAATCGTAGGCGCGGCATCCGGTTTCCTCGTATGGATGGCTTCCTCTTGGTACGGCATGGAGCTGGCGCAAGCGGTCGATACTTGGCTGTTCTTATGGCTGGGAGGCGCGGTATTCTTCCTTATTCAGTCCACATTGCTGAACTGGATCGGGATGCCGGCGATGGCGATCTTGGTGCTGTTAATGTTCTTCTCGATGCCTGTCCTGAACATGGCTCCGGAGTTTTTGTCGCAGACGACGCAGAATTGGATCTATTCGTGGACTCCTCTCCGGTTTGTCTCCGGGGGATTGCGCGAGGTCATGTACTTCGGCGGCTTAGATTCGGTGAGCTCCAATGCTACCGTGTTATGGTTAATCGGCGGTGCATTCCTAGTCGTTCTGCTCGCTTCAAGCGTGAAGAAGGCCAAAGCGAAACCGAATCCGGTTGCACAAACGGCATAAATGAAGGTTATAACTCGGCGGCCTGCTCTCCTTGGAGAGAGGGCCGGCTTTTTCATTACGGGGCCGCATATGGTACGATAGGACTTACTAGATGCAGAGACTCAGGAGATGAACGAGAGTATGGCAGGGAACGGTAAGATCCGCAGCGACGTCAAGCCAGGGCTTGAGGTCGATATCGTATTGAAGCAAGATCAGAGAACGGGCAAATTGACTCGCGGAATCGTAAAAGATTTGCTGACGAACTCGCCTCAGCATCCGCATGGAATCAAGGTTCGATTGCAGGATGGCCAAGTCGGACGGGTTCAGAATATTATTACCAACGGAACTATGTAGAGGGCACAATAAGAAGAAGCCTATTGTAACAGAAGAGAATTTTATCCTTATTCCATTGAGAATAGGGATTTTTTTGTTCGGAATGGTTTCCGATCCGGCTTGGGAGAGTCGGGTGCTTATGATACGATGAAAGTACAGATGACGAGAGCGGGGCTGAAGAAGATATGCAGATTCAAGTGGTGTGCGTAGGAAAGTTAAAGGAGAAATATTGGACGGGAGCGATAGAGGAATACGCTAAGCGATTGGGGGCGTACGCGCGTCTAGATATCCGGGAGCTGCCGGACGAGAAGACGCCGGATTCGATGAGCCCGGCAGAGGAGGAGCAAGTACGCATTCGCGAAGGGGAGCGTATCCTCGCGGCGTTAAAGCCCGACGCGCACGTCGTTGCCCTCGCCATTGACGGAGAGACATGGACGAGCGAGCAGCTAGCCGCGCACCTGGACAAGCAAGCCGTCTACGGCGGAGGGGCTGTGTCTTTCGTCATCGGCGGCTCGCTGGGGTTGTCGGCGGCGGTGTTGTCGCGCGCCGACAAGAAGCTCAGCTTCGGCCGCATGACTTACCCTCACCAGTTGATGCGGGTGTTGTTGCTGGAGCAGGTTTATCGGGCTTTTAAGATTAATCGGGGGGAACCGTACCATAAATAAGGCGTAATTTGATACTAAAATTAAATACCAGCATTTAAACGAGCTTGGTTGATTAAAACATTCCACTTTAAGGAATGTGACTTGAAATGAGAAGAAATATGTTTGATGAATGACGTCAGGTGGATACTTATAGAATGTCCACCATGAAAGATTTTGAATAGTTTATGAACGTCTAAATATGAGAACAATTGTAAGGTGAAATGTTGATTCTTATCGAACTGAACTAGTATTTCGATTATACTATATGTAAAATTTAACCGTCTTAATGAAAGGGTGATTAGTTTGGAATCAGTGAAATTAATTCATAAAGCATTTGATAAAAAGTTAAATGCACTTTCTGTACTAGTAACAGTTTCTATGGAAGAATACATAGGCTTGACCCAAAATAAAATGAGAAGTAGTTATTATCAAAGAAAAGTTCTACCTCCTTCCAGAAATAAAGTTTTTAAGAGATTAATAGAGGATCTTAAAGTTGGAACTACAGTTCCAGCGTTATCTATTGCTGTTATTAATCCGGTTGAGATAAATGAAGGAGCCCAAGACGCTGAAATAGAGCAGGCTATAAAAGGTATTGGAGAAAATAATATTTCAATACTTGATGGAATTCAAAGAACAAACTGTTTTATTCAAGTTAAGGAGAGTTTAAACGGAGAAGAATTAGATCGATTTCTGAAATCAGAGATACGAATTGAGATGTGGGTGAACATCCCAATATTAGCGCTACTATATAGGATGGTTGTCTTGAATGCGGGGCAAACAACTATGTCACTTCGTCATCAATTAGAAATATTGAATTTTCCACTGAAGACAAAGCTAAAGGAATTAATAGTGGAGCTTGAATTGTTTGAAGAGGGAAAGGAAACAAGAAATAGAAACGGAATGTGTCAATATAAATTTAGTGATGTAATAGAAGCGTTTTTAGCATTTATTGGTGGAGATCCCGAAGTGGATAAGAACAACGAAGTGGCCCAACGATTAGAGAAATTAGATTTTTTATCAAGTCATTCAGACAAATTAGAAAACACTGATGAAGAGATAAAACATTTTGCATTTATTATCGGTTCGTTGGATAAAAGCATTCATGAAAATTACACTAATTTAAAGGAATTTGGATTCGAAAATAATAATGCTTATTCAGTATTAGGATCACAACCAACTCTTGTAGGGATATCTGCTGCATGGGGCGAGGGTTATTTGAAATTTGGGCATGAACACATGAAAAAAGCTGAAGAAGTGTTGCTTTCGATATTTCAAGAAGAAACCGAAGACCCGTTGGGGTTAAGTTGGTTTGCAGAAACTAAACAGATACAATCAAAGCGAGTAGGGGATTTCGAAAGAAGACTTTTCTATAGGGCATTTCTTGAATTCATTGAGGGGCTAGATTTATCCAACCCTGTGGCTGAAGATTTTGAAGTTTATTGGAATAAAGCGATCAAAAGGGAATCAAAATCCAATGCTTAAAGACGTGATATCTAGACTTGTTGAAACTCCTGAATTGTCGACATATAACTTAATAAGTGAAGTAGATGAATATTATACTAATTTAGTAAGCGATTTTCAAAATGAAGTCGCATCAGGTTCAAATGGACCTGTTTCGCTTCAGTTCGGCGAAACTGGAATTCGGACGCTGATACCCTTTGAAATGCTTAATATCTTTATTAGCACCCATCAAATCGTTTCAGCAAATTATTGGAGTCATGAAGGGGTGGAGCATAATAATCATATAGTGTTAATATTATGGTCGTCAGACCCTCTAGTAATAACAGATGCGGGAAAATGGGAATTTTTCAATGGAACGAGTAAAGTAGCCGAAGTTATCCAAAACCCATTATGTAGTGATGAAGTAGTTTGTAAGTTTATCTTGAAAAATCCCTCGGAATGGATAGTTAGATTTAATTCAAGCGGAAATCTTATCGACTCCATTTCCTCATTTGCTGGATATGTAAGATTATTTACACAATCAGAAATAGAAATAGAAGCAGTATTACTGGAGCTGTCCGCTATTGGTCTCCATGCATTTAAACCACGATCAAAATGGAATCATTCGATTAATAATGGTTGTGCCCAAATAGAAGATGATATTATCCCTGGTTTGGTAAGTCTCAGTATTCCTACAGATTTCTCTATTGAAAGATCAAGGATGTTTAGATTTGCTTCCATAGCAGAAGATCCATTTGATGCAATTCTCCGCTACTGGCATATAGTAGAACATATGTTTGATAATTTGGTGGAGTATTTAATTACTGATTTTGTTACGACTACACCTAGAGCAGATAAATTTAGTAGAAAAGTTTCTCAAGCAATAACCGAAGCATCTTGCGCTAAGGAGATACTTGTTCATAGAATTACTTCTAGTTCGTATAACGAAATTATTAGCTTTGTGGACCCGAGTTTTAAATTAAAAATAGAGAATACCGCTAGCATAGCAGGAACATCAGACTTTAAATTTTGGAATAGCAATGAAGTAAATGGAAAACGAGTTTTGGGTGGACTATTATATTCTTTTAGAAATGCTGTTGCTCACCGAAGAGAAACAGAAAATTGGTTTAATAGAATGTTGCCAGATCATGAAAACTCGGTGAAGGGTATTATGCCACTAATTCAAAAGGTAGTATACTATGCAATTGTAACCTAGAATTTATCCTCTGCAGTTCTTGATCTACAAAGTAGTATTCAATCGCAGAAAAGATAGTAAGATAGTAAGATAGATTAAATAAACCGGTTGAATGGCGATTTATTAAGTTTGGTTTACTAAAGAACAATAAATGAAGGCACCCAATCGGGTGCCTTTCGATTTCGCCCTATAGATGATACGCTGAACCGTATCATAAGTAGAGCGAAAATTGATTTCAAATTTTTGTAATGCATTATTATATATTCAATTCAAGCTCTTGTGTACCCAGTGGTCAAGTGATTGTAGCTTTTTTTAAAATTAAAAGTTCAGAGTTTGATCATAAATATACTATTTGGTATAATATAGGTGAATTATTCATTTTCCCCGACCATTACTTCACAGGCCCCCCGAAACAACGGGCAGAGCGATTCCGTAGTTGGAAAGGTTCGTAAAGGGGGGGGGGGGGGGGCGCATGGGAAAACAAGCAGCAAGATGGTTTGAAGGTTTTAATATTACAGCACCATTCATTACGCTCACGTTTAAGAAACCAGCAGATGTATCTACGGGGTCGGGGAAAGTGAATAATTTCTAGTAGGAGTAGCCCACGTGGTTGCTCCTATTTTTTTAATCAGATGTATTTTCAAATTGATGCTGTTCAATCAACTTCGGAGATTATGAAACTTAATTTAATATTAGGAGGAAATAAAAATGGGAATTGGTCGCAATGATCCCTGCAATTGTGGAAGTGGAAAGAAGTACAAAACATGCTGTATTGATAAACCCAAACGTAGTGTCTCAAATATAAATACAATACCAATTGAAAATAGTGTTTCTGATTTTGAATATATTGAAGCTAAATCAAAGGAACTTGAGAAAATCATATCCCTTTATACCATAGATGATGTTACAAAAGCTGTTTTTTGTATTAACTCGTGGGCAAATAATCGTTCGGCATTGGCCCAAATATTAACATTAAATCTATCGTTAAGTAATACTAAAGAGTTCGGAAGTCGAAATATAAAGGAGTATTCCGAGTTTAAAGCGTTTTTTGATTCGATTGCTATTCATTTACCGATAACATATAGAGAAGACTTGACATTAAATGACTTTGGCGAAGTTAAAATCAATGTTGGTGGCGAGAGCTTTCCAATAATCCTTGGTACTGGTCACGAACAAGTATATGCTGCGATGAATTATCTTCCTATATTGGCCAAAGTTATTGACATGAATGAAGACCTTAATACCATATTGCTTTATAACCGAAAGATAATAGATACACTTGCTGGTAGCAATGATTCTTCTTCTGACGATATCGTGTTTGAAATGCCTTCAGAGCAGTTTTGGCTAGCAGTGAATTGCCTTATTAATTCAATAGAATTTATAGAATTGTCAAAACAAGTATTTCAAATTATGGGATATCAAAAATGTCCAATCGAAATGCGGCATTTCTTCGTTTATAAGGAAGACTACTATTCACTTTATAATATATCAATATTGGTCGATTTCTATAAAAAGCTCCTCTCTTTGGCAACAAGGGAAGAATATCATCGCCATATTAACTTGACACTTGGAATGTTGATAGAAACCACTTTTAATTTTTCAAATAATGACCGTTCACGAGTTCTCATTGCACCTAGAATTTTTAATAAGGAGACAGGGAAACCTTACACGAAAAATCAGCTAGCATTTATGACCATCAGCGACGATAGAGTGTTAGTTGCGATAAATAAAGGTGATTTTGAAAATGATGTTAGCATCAACGCTGAAATCGATACATTTAATTCGTTACACGAAAGAAATCAGTTGCTACTCTGTGAAACGTATTATAGAGAAGAACTAAATGGGGGGTATGCAATTAATGTTTCGGCAGAAATGCCAGTACATTTTTTGCTGATTGAACCATTCACAGATATATCTGTTCATGGATCATTTTTTGGCGAAGTTGGAGATCTGTTCTCGTGTTCTGCTCTTGATTTGATTTATATGTTAGGTTTTATGGAGGACTTTAACGAGTTGTTGGACTTTATAGAATATGACAGAACAGAAAAAGCACGAATAATGGTCATCGGTGGGAAGAGTAATTTGTTTTTTTCATGGAAAAATGCACATCAACATATCGCATCAGGTGCTGTTGAGTATGATCAAATTTCTGTTTCATATGGAAGCTCTGATGATTATGTATTTGATTACTACACAAAGAAGTTGGCTCATTTTCCGTTTAATCTACAATCCAAAATGTTTTCTAATCCTTTTAGTTGGAAAGTTAAAGAGGGGGAGTTGGGGTATACACAGTTTGAACATAAAAGCTGTCTAGGTTTTGGTGGTGAGGCAAAGATGATTGGAACTTCTACATTCCTTTTTCTAGCACATAATATAGAGTTTTTTATTAGTGAAGATTTCACACCAAATAATCATACAGCATTGAGAACAATTGATGAGTTAAATCAACGCTTGTTTAATAGATACGGGGAAATGCTTGCCGTATTACCTTTTCTAAAAGGAAGAGTACTGCAAGTTATGTTTATGCCTATGCATTATGCAAAAAAAGTTGACCTTTCTGGGTTTACTTTAGATCGTAACAAGAAATATGTTTATAGTGATAGTTATGTCGATACTGATACGATAATTATTCGATATAGTGCAAATCTAGATGAACTGCTATCAGCTATGATGAATGCTATTGATAAAAGTATAGAATCCACTTATTTTTTAGAGCTAATACATCCATTAAAAAAATATTTACAATCTTCTTTTGCGGATTTGGAATCGGCGGTTAATACGGATTCTTCACTAAAAAAAGAAGTTGGCGTCTTTACTATCAAACAAGATTACTATTATTCTGATAGGGCACCTAATTTCCAAATGGAATCACTGAATTTTGTGAAGGCAAGGAAAGAAATCGCCAAAGTTTGTTTCTCAGCAGGAGTAGAACCAGGAGAATATCGTGGAAAGTCAGCAACTCGTGGTATTAGAAAAATGCAAACAGCTATTGTAGGAGTTTTTGAGGAGCATATTTCACGGTATAGCAAAGAAGATTTACACAAAAAGGCTTTGAACTATTATTCTACTCAATTGCATGGAATAATAATTAATCTCAAGCGGTACTCAAGCTTCAATGATTTGGATCCTATTGTTCAACAAGAATTCGAGGAGAAAACTAGAAACATTCGTGAAGAGTATAGACGTAATTTAAGAACGGCTCAGTATCTGTTAGAAAGTAATCTTGGGATTCAACATAGAGATACCACTACCAATTGTAAAATAGATGAATTTGAAAATCTTTTGGCTTTTGCTGACTGGCTTGTTGTATTACAAGATAACGCTGATATATCTCATTATTCAGAAACTGATTTATTAATTGAAATTGATCAGGAATATAAGGTTGAAACTATAATTTCTGAGAATAGCGAACTACTGCAAGAGGATATGCTTCTACGTAAATATAAGCATGAACACTACACAATTAAACAAGATGATACCGATAAAGATTTTCTTATTCAATCCGCAAGTGCTTTTTTTGACGATACCGGAATAGAACTGGGGATATTAATATCCTTACTGGAATACCTACAATTAGAGGTTGTAGATAAGCCATTTGCTAAAGAAGTTTATCCAAACGTATTTGAAGTTCAAACAGATGAATTGATCACAGATTTCCTTAAACTTTTAATAGAACCCCAAGATGATAGTCTAGAGAAAGCTGAAAATGCACTACGTTTTATTACAATTGACTGCGAGAAATTAAAACATTTGAATGGTACAATTCATGATATATTACCATTTTGGGAGCGTGAAAAACGGGATAACAGATTTGATGTTAAGCCTATATTATTGCAGGACGGCAAATGTATTTTTTCACCAGTTGTTATTAGGCAATTATCCACATCTTGGAGAAGTGGTTTTCTAGAATGGTATCTACCATATGAAGTTGGCTTAGAAAATGTGAAAACAGTGCTTACAAATTGGAAAAAAAGATATGAAGATGAGATGGTTCAGGACATTGCAAGTGCATTTAATGAGGTGGGTTTTCATCTTGTTTTTTCAGAGTTCGAATTGGCATCAAGATATCCCAAATGTGGTTTTCCAGATAACTTAGGTGACTACGATGTTCTTGCTGTTAATCAATCTAATAAAGAAATATGGATAATCGAGAGCAAAGTTCTTCAAAAAGTAGGGTCTATCTACGAGGACCAAATGCAGCAAAAGAGCTTTTTCTTTCAACATAGAGACGATGAGAAATTCCAGAGGAGGATCGACTATATAAGGAATAATCTGGGTAAAGTTACATCTGTGTTAAAGTTAGAAACTACGGACTATGTGGTTATTCCTTATATGGTGACTAACAAACTATTTACTTCTAGATATAAGAAACTTGATTTTCCCATAATATCGTATTACGAATTAATGCAAAAGCTTGAGGACTTATAGAAACAAGATTGGCTGAGTAAAGGTTTTGGACTAATTTCGAATTAGTGGGAGAAGATCAGGGTATCCATCATCATGGGTACCCTGAATTTTTCGCCTTTACGGTGATACGGAGAACCTTATCACAAGTAATGACTAATTTTTTTGGTAGAAGATTGCACATCCTGCTTGCGGACGCTGTTAGCTACAGATGCTGCTATCGGTTAAACGGCTTTACGCTTGAACGTTAGTAGCCGAGAGCGAATGAACGAAGTCTTTATCGATGATCTTTATTCAGCAAGTGACGACGATCCAACAGACAGTATATGACTTGGAGTACATCGCTCATGTGGCGATGTACTTCTTTGCTTTCTGCTCTGTCTTAAGCGCGATCTGCCTGAATCATCAACGCGACTGCTCTGGATATGGACTCTTTTAACGCGCCAGGGTTCTTCGCAGCTTCTGGATCAAGCGAAGGGCCGAAGGCGTTCGTTGCCGTCCAAGCGGTAGCAAGTGTCATATCCCACGCTGCGTGGTCTCCTAGTTTTGCTAATCGGCTTTTATCCGAAAGTGTACGACAAAAAGACAAAATTTGCATATATACAAAAAGTAGTCCCTGACCTATATATAGGTCAGGGACTACTTGCAAGTAATCTAGTAAGCGCTAACCAAGTTTTCAAAATCAAGTGACTATATTCGGTTTTGCTTGCTATAGTGAATATGATTATGTCGAAAAAAGTCGTTTATTCCAACATAGGCGAGGTTATTCATCGTGAAATGGTTTAGAAAATATTGGAACGGTATCCGACTCCCACACAAGCTAGTGCTCGTGTACATGCCGCTCATCGTTATTCCGACGCTGCTTGGCTCCTTAATGCTGATGCATAGCTATACCGCTTCGAGTAAGGAAGCTTCCCGGGACTATGCCGCCGATTTGGTCGGATTGATGGTCGAGCAGATGGACTACCGGTTGTCCTCCATCGAAGAGCTTGGCAAACAGATGATTACCGATAGCGAACTGCTTGACCTCGTGTCGCGCACAGACGTGACGACGTTCGAGCAGCTCGACAAGACGACGGCGATCAAGAACTGGATGAACCATTACTGGCTCAACAACAACATGAATGAATTCATTGTTGCGATGGTGCTTGACACGGGCAGCGAGATTTACCTTTACAACGAGAACGAAGTGAGCCAGTATCGCATACGCAACCCAGAATATAAGCAGGCCGTCCGTAACAATCGGGGCGGCGCCGTCTGGTTCGAGCCAGCCAGTTTTTCGAACAGCTTCCAAAAGTTCGAAGCCTTTCGGGTAGGCCGATGGGTGCGGGACAGCAAGTTGAACGAGGTCGGCATTCTGACGATTGTCATTGACGTCGAAGCCATTCGCTCGATTTTTAACCAGACGAAGTTGGATGAGAACGCGCTGATTCGGCTACAGACGGCGGAAGGTCGCATTCTTGTCGACAACGGCAACGAGGGTGGGGATGCGGGCAACTATCAGGACCTTCATCTCGATTATTCCGACATCCGGGAAGACTGGGCGCTGTCCGCTTCCTTGAAGATGGACGACCTGTACGCCCAGATCAACCGGATGATCCGCCTGACGATCCTCATCATCTCGGTTGTATTCGTCTTTGGGCTTGTCGTCACCCGCTATCTCGCGATCGACGTTGTGAATCCGATCCGCAAGCTCATGAGTAATATGATGTCCGGCGTTCAGTCCGCCAGTCCCCGCAAGCTAGTGAAGTTCAAGGGAGCAATTGAAATTCGGGAAATGAACGATATTTTTGTCTCCGTCATGTACGAGATCGAACAGCTGATCCAGCAGACTGTCAGCCAAGAGCAGAAGAAGCGGGCCGCGGAGATCGAAGCGCTGCGCAAGCAGTTGTCTCCGCATTTTCTGTATAACACGCTCAATTCGATCCGCTGGCTCGCCATCCTGCAGAAGCAATCCAACATTAAAGCGCTCGTGGAATCCTTGTCCAGCTTGCTGAACTATACGCTCAGAGACGCCAACGAGTTCGTGAACCTTCGAGAAGACGCGGAGAAGCTTGAGGATTACATCTCTATTCAGAAGATCCGGTATCGGCAGTTCGCGTATGCGACGGATATCGGGGAGCGAACGTTAAACGCCTCTGTGCCGAAGTTCATCATCCAGCCCATTGTTGAGAACGCGCTCATTCATGGCTTAGAGCCGCTCGACCGGATGGGGCAGATAACGGTCCGCGCGTCGATTCGCGGAAGCGTGCTGAAGCTGACTGTTGAAGACAATGGCATCGGCATCGCCCCGGACAAGCTGGCCGAAATCCGGCAGCAGCTGAGTGGCTCGGCGCCGCAGGGAACGACGAAGCATATTGGCATTTTGAACGTGCATGAACGCATTGTCGCGCATTACGGTTATCCTTACGGCATGTCGATCGACAGTGAAGCTGGCCAAGGGACGACGATTGAAGTAACTCTTAAATACGAGGAGCGATCGGAAGATGAATACTATCATCATCGTAGATGACGAATCATTGGTGCGGGTCGGCTTGCAGTCGATTATCCCGTGGGAGGAATACGGTTATACCGTATCGGGGGCTTACCATAATGGGCGGGAAGCACTCGATGCTTGCATGCGTTCGATGCCCGACGCGATCTTGACCGATATTCGCATGCCGGTCATGGACGGTCTGGAGTTCATCAAGAACGTGCGGAGCTTGTCGCCCCGCGTTCCAATCGTCATCCTGAGCAGTTACGACGATTTCGAATATACGCGTACGGCTATCCAGCTGGGCGTGCAAGATTACATTCAGAAGCACCGGTTGGAGCCTGAGGAATTGATCAAGATGCTCGACGGGCTGAAAATCGAGAACAACGGAAATGGCGAGGAGGAGGCCCGGCAGCAAATCCAGCGGTTGAAGAAAGAAAAAGAGGAGCTGCTTGCCGCAGCATCGCGAGCGGAATCGGCAGGAAATCGGAGCTCTGAGCCTGTCCCGTCGGGAGTGTTTCCTGAATTAGAGAAGCGGATCGCCGAGCTCGGACCGTATGCCTGCTGGATGATGATTGTGCCGAATAGTCCATCCTGGCGGGAGGAAAGCCATCCGCTGTCGTATTCATTCCTCGTGCAAGAGGAACTGGAGCGTTATCGGCATACCGATTACCTTGGAGCGAGAGGCTCTGTCGTCCATGCGCTGTTTTACGCCGGGGAAGAGCTGCCGGAGCAGGAAGCGCTGCGGGAGCATGTCTCGCCGTTCTGCGAGAACCTGTTGGAATCGTTGCGGCAAAAGTGCAATACGGAATTTGCGATCGGTATCGGCGGGCCGTCGTTGTTCGCAAATTACGAAGGCATGTACCGTGGGGCGACGAGCGCGCTGGCTTCTTTGTTTTACGGGGAGAACGCCATTGTGTTCGAGACTGGCGGGGCCGAATGGACCAAATATACAGAAGAACAATGGATTGAAATCTATAAAACGCTGAAAAAACACATTCAGCAAGAAAGGTTCGATGAGTTGGTCGCCTGGCTAGATGGACCTTCTACGGAAGCGGGGATTATCCAGCCAAAGGATTGGCTCCGAATCGGCGGCATGCTGGCGACACAGGTGACTGACTTCCTGATTGAGCATTACGCCTTGGATGTCGAGAAGATCAAGCAGCATTTCGGAGATCTTTGGCCGCTAGAACGGTTTATCGATCGGCCGCAACGCAAATCCGACTGGATCACGGCGATCCGGCTTGTTTTCGAGCGGACGAACGCGTTGATCGTTTCCGTGCGAGCGAACAAAACGTGGCTTATCAAGATCAAGGCTTACGTGAACGAACGTTACGCCGAGCCTATCCGCCTGGAAGATGCGGCCGCTCATGTCTATTGGAGCGAAAATTATTTCAGCCAGCGGTTCAGTCAGGAAACGGGGATGACGTTCTCGGAATACGTCGCGAGCGTCCGCATCGCGGCAGCCAAGGAACTGCTGAAAAACGGCGACCGTTCGACTGAGGATATCGCTGCCTTGGTTGGTTACGTGAACGCCAACTATTTTGTGAAAGTGTTCAAGAAAACCACGGGACTAACGGTCTCGGAATTCAAAAGCCAGCATAAATCGTAAATTTGTGCACGTAATCAGAAGATCGGGAATCGGCTGGGTGAAGGAGCGGAACATCTGGCATCAAAGCGAGGGGACTGTGCATGGAACAATACACGGATCGAACTTACAATCAAAGACATCGGAGAGCAAAAGAAATGTGGTGGTCTATGTACGTTTCGTTTAACAAGCGCTTACATGCTGCGGTATTCCTGCTGCTGGTCGTTGTTCTAGCGGCCGGGTGCTCGAAGGTAGATTCCTTGCGGTCCGGAGAGCAGGAGGCAAAGCCGAAAGTCGATAGCCGCCAGGTCCAGCTGCAAGTATGGGGAGACCTAGGCAACCAGTTTGCGCTGGAAGCTTCGTTCAGACGCATTAACGAGAACTTCATGAAACTTCATCCGAACATCCGCATTAACTACAAATTTGTTCAAACACCCGAAAGCCTCGATTTTGGCGTACTGTCCAATGAGCTGCCCGACATCTTCTATGTGCAAGGGAACAAGACAACCAAGATGAGAGAACTCGCCTTGAATGGGTACTTGCTGCCCCTTGATGATTACGGGTTCGACTTGCGGAGATATCCGGAAGGCGCCGTTCAGTACGGTACGATCGAAGGCAAGCTTTACTCCTCGTTGCCGGCTTTCATGGATACTCAACTTGTATATTACAATGAGGACATTTTCGAACGCTTCAATCTTGATCCGCCTCGTACATGGGATGAATTCGTCACGCTGCTCGACGTTCTCGTGTCCAAAGGCGTCACCCCGATTTCTATGCCCGGCACGGAGTACAAGGAACGTTCGTGGCTTAGCTACGTCTTCATGGCGCTGTTCGCCTCCGAGAAATCGGAAGCGCTTATGAACGATAAACCCGGCGTCCGCTTGACGGATCCCGAGTTCGTTCAAGGACTGCAGGCGTTCCGTGATTTTGCGGAAAAGAACTACTTTGGCCGCGACTACGTGACCCAGGACAGAGTCGGATGGCAGCTCTCGTTCACGAATGGCGCCGCCGCGATGATTGTGGATGGCAGCTGGAACAATCTGTTGTACGAAAACAGTGGAGTAAACGTGGGGAAATTTTACGTACCGGATTCGGAAGGCAAACGCATCGCCCCGACCAGCTACAACAACTGGACGACGTATTCGATATCCCGGAACACCAAGTACCCCGAGCAAGCCGTCGAGTACCTGAAATACTTGAACTCGAGCGAAGCGCAGCAGCTGCTGGGGGATGCGACAGGGATGATTCCGATACTCGAAGATATCGAACCGCAGGAAGTCATTCAGGATTTGATGAACTATGACAGGGCTGTCGATAACTTCACGACGATCATGGCTCATCTTTCTAAGAGAGACATGGACGCGCCCGCGCTTTACCGGCAGACCGTGCTGGCAAAGCTGCTGACCTCGAAGCTGAATGGTCAGGAAGCGGCCGAACTGCTGGAGACGGGAATCGATTATATCGACGAGCCGGACAAGACTAACGATGTAACTAATCAGGGAGGTTCTAATTAATGAAAAAGAAAAATATATTCGCTCTTGCCCTCTTAACCGCATTATCTCTTACCGTCAGCGCATGCGGAGGAGCAGACAAAGCACCAGCTTCAAGCGGAGGCTCGAACCAGGCATCGTCCGGGAAGGACGATACAAAGGTGAAAATCAAGTTTTTCGGCATGAACATGGCATACACTTCGATGGAAGAGATGGGCGCCGAGCTGCAGAAAAAAATGCCGAAATACGATATCGAGCTGCTGAAGGTTGATACCGGAACGATCGATGCATCGATTCGGACTGGCGTTGCTGGCGGAAACCCGGCTGACATCTACTTCTACTGGCCGCAAAACATGGGCAACCTCGTTAAGGACGGACTGGCGCTTGATCTGACGCCGTATCTCGAAGCAAACAACGGCGAATGGAAAAACACGTTCACGCCGGAACTGCTAGACCTTGGTAAAATCGACGGCAAGTATTATAACGTGCCCTTTGGAAGCGCTTACCCAGTGCTTATCGTAAACAACGAAATTTTCAAGCAAGCGGGCGTAGAGCCGAAGCAAGAAATGACTTGGCAAGAATTTATGGATATCAACGAGCAGATCAAGACGAAGACGGATGCGGCGCCATTCGCTGTCAGCTCCGAGCCTGACCGTCAAAGCTGGTTGATCCGTCAAGGCGTCATGAGTCTCGCGAACGGCGACGGCAAACTCGAAGCACTAGCTACCGGTAAAGTTGCTGCTGACAGCGGCTACTACGAAACGGCGCTGAACAACATCCGAGATTTGTATAAAAAGAACTACTGGTATCCAGGTGAAGGCGCCCTGAATATTACGAGAGACGAGATCAATGCCGCGTTCCTGCAAGGCAAAGTTGGCATGTTGGCTGAAGTAGCCGGAGCGGCGCTGTCGATCTCCGAAAAAGCCGAATTCGACGTAACAGTCGTGAAGTGGCCAGCGATGGGTCCTGAGACGGTCTTGCTGGGCGGAGCCAACGGTTATTTCATTCCAGCTAACGCGAGCAACCCGGATGCAGCTGTCGAAGTTCTGAAGACGCTGCTCGGATCGGACATTCAATCGATTCACTTGGCGCATGGCTATCCGCCGGCGAACCAAACGATTAAGGTTGAGAACCCAGTGCTGCAGCAGATCATGACGTTCACCGAGGATCTGTATCCGTTCGAGTTCCATACGAAAGAAGCGAAGATGAAAAGCTACTATGAAGGCGAAATGGTTCCCAACTTCTTAATGGGACAAAAAATAAAAGACGTGCTCGGCCAATTGGATACACTGCGCCAGAACGCCTTTAAGTAAGGAGAATGCGGAATGGCTCAACATCCGACGAGACGCAACCTTATATTCGGCATCTTGTTATTAACTCCGGCGGCTGCAGCCATTATCGCGACGACGCTGCTGCCGGCTCTGTCCAACCTACTTATAGCTTTTCAGGATTGGAATGGCTTTGCAGCCGCGAAGTGGATCGGGTTTGACAACTTTAAAGCCGCTTTTGCGGATGATTATTTTTGGAAAAGCATGAAAGCTTCATTCTTTATCGGGATTATCTCCACGTTGGGCGCCGTACCTCTCGGCGTCCTTCTCGCGGCCTGTGTCTTCAAAGTCGGCAAGTTCGAAGGCTCGGCGTATCGGGTCGTCCTGTTCGTGCCGGTCATGATCCCGCTGGCGATTATCGGGCTGCTGTTCACGTTTATGCTGAACCCGGAGATGGGCTTGATCAATAAAATACTGGAGCTCATCGGCCTAGAGAACTTGCAGCGCGCATGGCTCTCCAATCCGGATACAGTGATGTGGGTTATCTCTCTCATCGGCGCATGGAGAATGGCTGGGCTGACGATGATGCTTACCTTCGCCACGATGATCTCGATTCCGACGGAATTATTCGAATCCAGCAAGCTGGATGGAGCGGGCTATCCTCGTCAGTTTTTCTCGATTATGCTGCCGCTCATTCGCCCGTCGCTGCAAGTATCCACAGTATTCTCGTTTATCGTGCTCGTGTCGACTTACGATTTGGTCTACATTATGACGCGGGGCGGACCGGGAACGGTGTCGCAGACCGTACCGATTTATATGATGAAAACGGCGTTCACGTACAGCAATTTCGGCTCCTCAGCAACGATCGGACTATTGTTCTCCGTGGCGGGCATTCTGGTCATCTTCTTGCTGCAACGCCTCTTTAAGGGGGAGAACCATGAAATTTAGCCAAAATTCCGAGCGTATCGAAAGCTGGATTACGCGAATTATTTTACTCTTTTTCGTGGCGATTACAATCTATCCGATTGTGTTCGTGGCGATTAACTCGTTGAAAAGCACGAGTGATTTCTATGCCAACGTATGGGCGCTTCCGAGCACGATTCACTGGAGCAACTATTCATCGGCTTGGTTTGACGCACAGATTGGAGAATATTTTACGAACAGCGCGATCATCGTTGTCAGCGCCGTGCTTGTCATTGCGGTATTCGGGGTCATGGCGGGATATGCGCTTGGCCGCTTGAATCTTCCGTATGCTGAAATGATTTTAATGTTCTTCCTAGCGATGAAAATGATTCCGCATGAATCGCTCATCATGCCGCTTTATCTGATGTTAAGCAAGATGGGCATCATCGGTGATCATATATCACTCATTCTGCCTTATGCCGGATGGGGATTGCCAATTGCCATCTATATTCTTAAAAACTATTTCCAGACGATTCCGAATTCGCTGCTGGAAGCCGCTCGGATCGACGGTGCTTCGGAATGGCTTACGTTCCGGAAAATCATGGTGCCGCTGGCGATGCCGGCAATTGCGACCGTCATTATTTTCAACTTTGTCTCGCTGTGGGGCGAGCTGTTATGGGCAACCGTAGCGCTGTCGACAGCAAAGCTGAAGACGCTGCCGCTTGGCATCATCGTGTTCCAATCTGAATTTGCAACCGATTGGGGACCGCTGTCGGCGGCGATCTGCATGGTTATGCTGCCGCTCGTCATTGTGTTCCTGTTTATGCAGAAATATTTCGTGCAAGGCATTACCGCCGGCGCCAATAAAGGCTGATCCGGGGAGAGAGATGGGAGAGAGGAACGTTGACCGACCGTATATATGAGCTTTTCTTGCAGCCTCCCAACGAATACCGGGGCAAACCGTTTTGGAGCTGGAATGGCAAGTTAGAAAAAGAAGAATTGCTAAGGCAAATTCACGTATTTCACCAGATGGGATTGGGCGGCTTCTTCATCCACTCCCGGACGGGACTTGTAACCGAGTATTTGGGAGAAGAATGGTTCGAATTTGTAGAAGCTTGCACGGAAGAGGCCGAGAGGCTTGGCATGGAAGTGTGGATCTACGACGAAGACCGCTGGCCAAGCGGCACGGCTGGCGGTATGGTCACGGAGGAGCCTCGGTTCCGCTTGAAGTTCATCGAACTGCGGGTTGTGCCCGCGGCCGAGTTCGATTGGCCGGAATCGGATGATTATATCGCGGTGTACGCGTGCCGTCTCGAAGGCGTTGCTTATTATGACGCCGTTCAGTTGATGCGCGGAGAGCTGTCGATTGCGGGTACATCGGTACTTGTATTCGCTATCGTTGAGATGAACAAGGATAGCTTCTACAACGGATATACGTACGTGGATACGATGAACCGCGATGCGACGGACCGTTACCTCGAAATTACGCATGACCGTTACAAAGAGCGTGTCGGCAAGCATTTCGGGCGCACGATCAAAGGCGTGTTTACAGATGAACCGCATCGCGGGGCGCTTATGGACGGCTTCGGCATCACGAATGAACGCCGGTTGTGGAGCGCACCGTGGACGTATACGCTATTCGAAGATTTCGAACGGGCTTTCGGCTACGACCTGCGCAGCAGGCTGCCGGAATTGTTCCTGAAGCCAGAGGGCAGACTTGTCTCCCAAGTGAAATGGCATTATGTCGAGCTTACGCAACGTCTCTTCATCCAGAATTACTTGAAACCGATGCAGGACTGGACCCGTGAGAACGGGCTGCGCCTGACCGGCCATATGCTGCACGAAGATACGCTGACGGCTCAGACGGCTTACCTCGGATCGGCGATGCGATTCTATGAGTATCAGGACGATCCGGGCGTTGATGTGTTGCGAGAGGGAAACCGCAACTATTGGCTTGTGAAGCAGCTGTCTTCGGCAGCTAGACAGCTCGGACAGAAGTGGCTGCTCTCGGAGTTGTACGGCTGCACGGGCTGGCAAATGACGTTCGAGTCCCATAAAGCGGTTGGAGATTGGCAGACACTCTTTGGCATTAACGTCCGCAATCATCATTTGTCCTGGTATACGATGGAGGGAGAATCGAAACGGGATTACCCGGCAAGCATCTCCTATCAGTCGGCCTGGTGGGATGATTACGAATTCGTGGAGACGTATTTCTCCCGGTTTGGCTTGGCGTTGTCCCAGGGCGAACGCAAATGCGACGTGCTTGTGCTGAATCCGGTTGAAAGCGTCTGGTGCCAAGTGTATCCGGGCTGGTCGATCGATATGAAGACACAGTCTGCGGACGTGCAGAAGCTGGAAGACCAATACCGGGATACATTCCACTGGCTTTCCGGGGCGCAGATCGACTTCGACTACGCCGACGAAGAGATGCTCGGGCGGTTGCACGCGATTGAAGACGCGGTTAAGGGAGATCCTCTTTTCTGGGTCGGACAAGCAGCGTACCGCGTTGTGCTCGTCGCTGGAATGATCACGATTCGCGAAAGCACGGTTGCTGCGCTGGAGAAGTTCGCCGCAGCCGGAGGCAAAATCATTTTCGCGGGAGAGGTTCCGCAGTACGTCGATGCATTGCCTTCTGACCGCTGCGTGCGTTTGGCGGAGCAGGCGGTTTCCGTCCCATTCGACGGACCGGGTATCGTTGACGCATGCCGCGCCGGACAGAGTGTTCCTATGCAGGTGATTGACGCTGCGACGGGACTTCCGGCGGAAGAGATTTTCTGTAGGCTGAACGAGGACGAGAACGGACGCTTCTATTTCGCGTTGCTCAACGTCAATCCGGCTGTCGCTTATGACATTCGGGTTGAACTTGGCATCACCGGTGCTATTGAAGAGTGGGATTGCAAGACTGGCGACAAGAAAGCTGTTGCTTGCGAAGCGGGCGACGGAAAGTTGAGCTGGAACGTTCGTTTCCATCCGTCCGAGGAACATCTGTATGTTATTGATAGCGTGGCGCCTGCGGCAGAGCTGGCGGCTCCGATCTTGGAATCGTCAGCGTCAAATCGTCTGAACGAAGCTTATCCTTATCGCCTGAGCGAGAGCAATGTCTGCGTCCTGGATATGGCGAGCTACCGAATCGGCGATGGGGAATGGAGCAGGCAAGCCGAAATTTTGCAGGCAGACCGTAGCATCCGGACCGAATTGGAGCTACCGCTAAGAGGCGGACGAATGATTCAACCTTGGTATGCGGCGCTCTATCATCAAGAGCTTAATGCCCTGGCAACGCCGCTTGTTTTGCGATTTGCGTTTTCGGTGGCTGTCTTGCCGGACAGTGATTTGCAGATCGCGATCGAGAGTCCAGACTTGTTCGAGATCGCCGTTAACGGCATTTCCTTAGATCGTTCGGACATGGACGGTTGGTGGGTCGATCCTTGCTTCAAGAAGATCAAGCTTCCGCGTGCTTTGCTGCGGACGGGTGAGAACGTATTGGAGCTGCGGACTGATTTCCGGAACGAAACCAACTTGGAGGCCGTCTATTTGCTCGGTGATTTCGGCGTTCGGTTGGACGGCGTGCGTAGAACGCTCGTCGCCTTGCCCGAAACCGTCTCGTTTGGCGATTTGACCGAACAAGGCTTCCCGTTCTATGGGGGCAAAATTCGCTATCTCATCGCCTCCGCCGCTTTCGGCCCGTTGCCGGAAGATGGTGAGGGAGCGACGCTGACATTGCCGGCGTTCGATGCCGCGTGCGTGAAAGTGGGTGCCGCATTCGGGGGCGAGACGAAGATGATCGCTTGGCAGCCGTATGAAGCAGATATTACGGAGGAGCTTCGTAAGGGCGAACCGATTGGCGTGGAAGTCGTGCTGACGCGGAGGAATACGTTTGGTCCGCTGCATCTCGTGCCAACGCGAATTCCTGAATACAGGCCATTCCATTTTCTAACGCAAGGGGAGTCGTATTCCGAAGCGTATGGTTTGATTCCTTCCGGCATTCTCGGCGTGCCCGAAGTTTCGGTTCGTTACTCGAAGTAAACGGAAGCAAGGCCGCCCGGCCTGAATCGGCCGGGCGGCCTTTTTTGTTCAAAGTTGAAAGGGGGATTCTCGAATATGAAATGGTTGATGGCGCCCGATTCTTATAAAGGAAGCCTCAGCGCCGTGCAGGTGGCAGAGGTGATGGTCCAAGCCGTGCGAGACGAACTACCAGGCGCGGAAGCGATTGGTTTGCCGCTCGCGGACGGGGGAGAGGGTACGGTGGACGCGCTCGTCACGGCGGGTGGCGGGGAGAAGCGGTTCGTGGAAGTGACGGGGCCGCTCGGCTTGCCCGTGCGATCGTACTACGGAACGATCGGAAGAGCCGCCGTGCTGGAAGCGGCGAACCTGTTTGGCCTGCCGATGGTGCCGGAGGCGGATCGCGATCCGCTGTGCACAACTTCGGCCGGCCTGGGGGATGCGATCCGGGCGGCTCTGGATGCCGATTTCGCGGAGTTCATCATCGGATTAGGCGGGAGCTCAACCAACGACGGCGGAATTGGGATGCTTAGGGCGCTTGGCGTGATCTTCCTCGATCGCTCGGGCAATCCGCTGCGCGGCTATGGCGCGGACTTGGCCGAGATTGCGTCCGTCGATTTCACCGGACTTGACCCGCGGCTCGCCGCCGCACGCATCACGGTTGCGTGCGATGTGAGCAATCCGCTGCTCGGCGAAGCCGGGGCTACGTTCGTCTATGGCCCGCAGAAAGGGGCTTCGCCGGAATTATGCCGCCGGCTTGACGAAGCGATGGCGGCTTACGCGGACAAGGTCGAGGAGGGGCGCGCTCCGATGCGGAACGAGCCCGGCGCAGGAGCGGCGGGCGGCCTTGGCTTCGCGTTCCTAACGCTCGGGGCGAAGCTTATGCCCGGCGCGGAAGTGCTTGAAGCTTATGTCGGGCTGCGGGAGAAAATCCGCGACGCGGACTGGGTCATCACGGGCGAGGGGCGGAGCGATGGGCAAACGTTGTACGGCAAGCTTCCGCTCCACATCGCCCAGCTGGCCCGCGAATCGGGGGCGAAAGCCATTCTGCTGTCCGGCAGTCTTGGACCGGACAGCGAGCGGCTTGCGCCGTATTTCGCAGGTTGCTTCTCCATTGCCGAAGGCCCGGCGACGCTGGCCGAATGCATGGAGAATGCCGAAGCCGCGCTATACCGATCGACCCGCCATCTGGCGCGGTTGATCGCCACGGCAAGCGGCTAAGAAGGGAATAAATCATACAAAAGGCACTCTCGGGGATGTAGGAGTGCTTTTTTGTATGTCTTTTAATTTTCGCCCTACTTATGGTGCGTTGAAACTGTACCACAAGTAATTGCAAAATTGTTTTGAAGTTCTTGCGATCTGTAATTTCGACGATATTCGTTCATAATAAATCGAGATCACGATCGCTTTATCTCAATGGACTTTACAGGCGGTAGTTATGGTCAATTACTTGTTCCCCAACACATCCACCCTCTCCTGCAATCCTTCTACAACTTCCTTCGGTATTTCCCTGACTTTGATATCTCCACCTAAGAAAAGCAGCCAATTTGTTATTTCGGTTAATTCATCCGGATGATGAACATTGATGAACGTCTTTAAAATAGCCGTAGTTTGATAAGGATTCGTGTATGAAATTGTGATTTTTAAAGGATGGTACTTTTTGAACTGGGCAATCGCCTTGGGACCAAGTTCGAGGACTAGGTTGATGGCTTCTTCCTGCTTGCTTAGTTGTTCTACAATCTTCTTCTTACTTATTCTTTTTTTCTCGGAGGATGGTTTAACATCGGTGAGATTGTCGACTGGAATAATCCGCCTCTTTCCCTCCTCTAGGCTGAAGCCTTCGATTTGCCAAGAGCTTTTTTCACGATATAGGCGCATGAGATAGATGGGATAAGACTTTATTTCTCTTCCTTCTTCGACGGAAACCACTAAGTAACAGTCTTCAAGAAGGATCTGGATGAGTTGTTCTAACATCGGATGGGGCAGATCCGATAGATCAAGCAGGTCAGGATTGTGGGGATTGGTACCTTCGAAGAGTAAGATTTGATTTAACAGAACAAGATCATCTTGCTGGTTTTGAGAGATGAGGCCGAGCAATTTTTCTGCTAAAGAGTGGCGGCTCTTGAGGTAAGGGAGTTGCAGATTGCGTGTGGCCATGAAGGCGATAAAAAGAGCTTTAATCTCATTATCGGTAAAGCGGATCGTGGGCAGGACGGAGTTGTTCATCACAAAGTAGCCCCCGTCCCTCCCGACTTCGGCGACCAGAGGCATTCCCATCGATTCAATTTCCCTGATGTCTCGAATCGCTGTCGAACGGGAGATGTTAAACTCATGCATGATTTCCGAAATGGTAAAATGGGCGCGGTTGTTGATGTACCGCATGATGATGTTAATCCGTTCTACTTTTTTCATCGGGCCCTCTAAACAGTATCATATTTTGACATGATTTATCGTTATTATAAACCCATCAAGTAAAAAAACAAATGATTTAATCAAATGAAAAAAGGAGCTGGGATGATGGCAGCATATACCCTTGAGGAGAAAGACAGTTTTATCGTTGTAGGTGTTGGAATGGAACTGAAGAGCGCGTACACGGACTATGCCGGCATGAACAAGGAAAAGGAAACCTTCTGGCGGGCAGTAGAGCAGGATGGAAGGCTTGACGTCTTAAAGGCTATCGCTGGGAACGACTACATCTTTGCTGTAAACGAATTGGTAAACGGTAAAAGGAAGTATTATGCCGGCGTCATGACAGAAGCATCGGTACCGGAAGAACACAGCGTGGTCCAATTCCCTAAGGGACAATACCTCGTCATTAAAGGCGAAGGGAAGACGGCTGATGAGTTGAGCAGTATGCTTACCGGCATTGCCTTTGGTCAAGTATTGCCAGAAGCCGATAGTTTCGCCTATGTCGGTGGACCCAATGCGACGGTTGAGATGGGGCAGCGAGACGGCCTTGTTTATGGGGAAATGTGGATTCCAGTTGTGCGGAAATAAAAGAGATCAAAGGAGGAATTGGAATGAGTACTATTACCGGTAATGAAAAGATTGCGAAGGTTGAATCCCGTCCTATCGGAAGGACGGCAGCTTATTGGATCGTCACCATTATTCTCGCATTCTCTATTGCATTAAGCGGGATCGGGCAATTGATGCGATATGGCGGCAATGTCGATTTAGTGACCGATATTGGATTCCCTTTATATATCACGAACATTCTCGGGACTTGGAAATTGCTTGGAGTCATTACGATCGTAATACCAGGTTTCCCTCGGCTTAAGGAATGGGCTTATAGCGGTATCTTTTTTCTAATGACAGGTGCGGCCCTATCTCATGTGTTCGCTCATGATTATGGGGATGGTGGATTCCATGTTATTCTTCCACTTTTCTATGCTGCGCTTGGCATCGCCTCCTGGGCGCTGCGCCCGAAAAGCCGCAGACTCTAATGGAAGTGAAATCAACGCCAGCCCATTCCTGAATCCGATAGACTTTCTCTACCAAAGACACTAATATTTAGGTAGTGAGCTGTTGGAGAGCACAATTGGCTGAACTCTAAACAGTATCATATTTTGACATGATTGAGGCTTATGATAAACCTATTAAGTGAATAAACAAATCAATGGATGGATTCATTCAAAAAAGGAGCTGGAATCATGGCAACGTATAACTTTGAGGAAAAAGACAGCTTTATCGTTCTGGGTATTGGAACGGAGCTGAAGAGCGATTACACGGATTATGCCGGCATGAATAAGGAGAAGGAAAGCTTTTGGCGGTCAGTGGAGCAGGATGGAAGGCTTGATGCGTTAAAGGCGATTGCTGCGAACGATTATATTTTTGCCGTAAACGAAGCGGTAAATCACAAGATGATGTATTATGCTGGCGTGATGACAGATGCATCGGTACCGGAAGAACACAGAGTGATCCAATTTCCTAAGGGACAATACCTCGTTGTTAAAGGCGAGGGGAATTCGGCTGATGAGTTGAGTAGCATGCTTACTGGCATTGCCTTTGGTCAAGTCTTGCCAGTAGCCGATAATTACGCCTATGTTGGCGGGCCCAATGCAACGGTTGAGATGGGGCAGCGAGATAGCCTCGTATATGGGGAAATGTGGATTCCAGTTGTGGAGAAGTAAACGAAATCAGCAGGAGGAATGAGGAAATGTCCACTATAGTTGATTTTAAAAATGTATCTACGGTAGGCCTGGAATCTTCGCCGGTAGCAGAAGCACTAGCTGGTTTGCGTGCGAATGAAGCCCGGTACTTCATGAACAAATACAAGCACGAATTTACGATCGTACCAGCCGGCGAAAGCCAGGAGACGCTTGATTATGTGAAACGAGTTTTGAAAGAAGAACGTGGTATTGAGTTTGCGGCCCAACCGCTGGAAACATCGCGTTTTCAAGTAGAAAATATCAAATGGGCCTTCGTCTTTTACGAGGACGGTCTAGCGGTCAACGTCCTGTATACGGTGGACGATCCCAAGAAACGGGCCGTAGGGTTTAAGCTATCTGAGGGAATGGAAGTACCTAAGGAGCTGGAAGAGAAGAAGTTCAAATTTGCAAGACAGAAGTCCAAACTGGCTGGGACCATCCGAGGTTCGTTCTTCGTGATTAAAGGAGAATATTGAAGCAATCAAGCCATCGAGACAAAGAATTACCTTGCAGCAAGCAAAATTTAATAATAACGCTTGGCGACCATAGGGCCGCCATTTTTTTCGCCGATAGACCTGTTAAGGAGAACCGTATCACAAGTAGGGCGAAATTCTAAGTGGAGTCGCTTAGAGGATTGCACGATGAACCCCTTCAGGGCAATTGTCCTGAAGGGGTTTTTACAATATCGCTCGATTTGTACGACGAGATTCCGGTGTTTACCCACCGAGCGTGCGTGCATTCTCAGCTTGATGATCCACTATGAGATTCGCCGTCAGCTCGTCGATCCGTCAGCGAACCTATTGGCAGACGGCGTGCCGAGACCGGAGCAGGCCGTAGCAGAACAAAGTAGTTACTTAATCTATTTATCTCTTTTCATCTGTCCGTCTCTGGCTCCAGCAGCCTTGTCTTTTGATAATCTCTCGAAACCGGGCCACGCTAATTCCCTACATACTTTACCGAGTAAATATGTGTTTTTGTTAAATCAATTACTTCTTGGATAAACTCTTCTTGAGGTTCCCTGAAATCGTTTTTGATCCAATTCAGAATAAGCCCGTAGAAGCCGTAGGCGGTATAAAGCTTAAAGTAATCCATGTTGACGGGGATGTTATTGATCGTTTCGAAAACAAATTGCTCCTTGTAGATTTTAAGAATGGTTTGCGGGAAAGCCGTATGCAGCCTTGGTAAAGTATCATCGTATTGGATAAGCTCGAAAAAATCCTTGTGTTCATAAATGTAGGTAACGATATTGAACGACGGGACGTTTAGTTTTGTCGTATATACTTTTTGTCCGGGAACGTAGGGTTTGCCTACGGCATCTTCCAATCCATGAAGCATGGAAGTGAGTAGTTGTTCAGCTAGTTCAACTTTATCTTGGTAATGGACATAAAAGGTGCTGCGATTATAAACTGCATCATCTACAATGTCTTTTACAGAAATAGAATGGTAACCCTTTTCTTTGATGAGCTTAATAAGGGCAGTTTTCAAATGTTCTTGGGTTCTGCTTCGACGCTGAGATGTCACCATTTGTTCGTTATTCATGAAAAGTCTCCTTCTCAAAAAAGACAGTTTTACGCTGTGTGTCTACTATATCGACATTTCAGTTTTTCTTGATGATTGGTTAACTGTGAGGAGAAGAGTACAATTAAGTTGTGAACAAAATAGCACAATTATTCACGTGATACGTGGTGATGAGCGCTATTAAAAGATTGTACTGGAGGAATCAACGATGGGCAAACTGCAAAACAAAGTAGCCGTGATTACTGGTGGAGCATCGGGAATCGGTGCAGCAACAGCGCGTTTATTTGTTTCAGAAGGAGCAAAAGTGGTTCTTGTTGATTTGAATGAAGAAAAAGGTAAGGCGTTCGAGAACGAACTAAAGGCGCAGAATGCGGAAGCGCTATTCATCAAAGCAAACATTACGAGCGAAGAAGAAGTAGCAAATATTTTCAAACAAACGGTAGAAGCTTTCGGCAAAGTGGACGTCGTATTCAACAATGCAGGGATCGGGCGCGTTCATCCAACGCATGATTTGGAATACGCCGAGTGGCGCAACACGGTAAACGTTGACTTGGATGGCGTATTCTTAGTAGCAAGAGAAGCGATCCGTGAGATGTTGAAAACCGGCGGAGGCGCGATCGTTAATACGGCATCCATGTACGGATGGGTGGGTTCGCCTGGTTCGGCAGCCTACAACGCAGCTAAAGGCGGCGTGGTAAACTTAACGCGTTCTCTCGGACTTGAATATGCAGAACACAATATCCGCGTTAATGCATTGTGTCCAGGGTTCATTGATACTCCGATTATTCCGGAAGAGAGCAAGCAGGCTTTATCTGCGCTCACTCCGATGAAGCGCCTCGGCAAAGCGGAAGAAATGGCAAAAGGGGTACTGTTCATGGCTAGCGATGATTCCTCTTTCATGACGGGCAACTGTCTGATTGTAGATGGCGGCTATACAGCTCAATAATAGAGTCTATGGCATCGAGACAAGATACACTTTACACTTACGGGAGGGAATACTCATGAGAAAATTTGAAGGCAAAGTCATTGTTATTACCGGGGCAGCAGGCGGGATCGGGAAAGCAACAGCCAAAAAACTTGCAGAGCAAGGAGCAAAACTTGCCTTGGTGGATTTGAACTTGAACGCAGTACAACAGGTTATCGCTGAGCTTAGCCTTGATGATTCAAGTGCTGTCGCTCTTCAAGCCAATGTTGCCAAGGAGGAAGAGGTTAGGGCCTACGTCGATGCAACCCTTGAAAAGTTTGGCAAAATCGACGGTTTCTTCAACAATGCAGGAGTCGAAGGTACGACCGCAAATGTAGAGGATTATCCTACGGAAACGTTCGAGCTCGTGTTTAATGTGAATGTCAAAGGCGCGTTTCTAGGTCTAAAATATGTGGTACCCGTTATGAAGAAGCAAGGATTCGGAAGTATCGTGAATACTGCCTCGGGGGCAGGGCTAATCGGTTCTCCCGGATTTGTAGGCTATAACAGCTCGAAACATGCAGTCATCGGAATGACGAAGGTGGTTGCATTAGAGGCGGCTCCGTTCGGCGTTCGTGTGAACGCTGTGGCTCCTGGTGTAATTAATACCAAAATGATGCGTAATATTGAAAAAAATACAGTTCCCGAGGATGCCGAAGGAGCAAGAAAAGCATTTGGTGCTGCAGTGCCTTTGGGAAGATACGGCGAAGCGGAAGAAGTAGCCAATGTAGCACTTTTCCTGCTGTCCGACGACGCCTCTTATGTGTCCCAATCCATTTACACGGTAGATGGCGGCCAAATAAACCAATAAACCCCAAAAGCCACTAATATTCTGATAAAAGACCATCCACTTGGATGGTCTTTCTTTTTAACTTGACTCTTGCGAATTGACTCAACAAAATCTGATTGAGACAGACCTGTCGTGTGAGTTGATTTTTCGGCTTATGCAGTCAGTTTTAAGTCCTGCAATATGTCAATACAGGTGATTAGCCTTAAAGTTACAATAAGGCGCCAGAAAAGTTTTTACAACCATATTATAATTCGCCCTATAGATGATACGCTGAACCGTATCACAAATAAGGGCAAGTTTTGAATTAGGCATGTTAAAAAATGTGGTAAAATTATAAATGTTGTCCACCTTATGGTTGTTAATCATATAACAGAGGAGAAAAGATGAAAAAGAACATTGTATTACTTTTACTATTAATTGTATTTTCTATGATGTTTTCAGGGTGTAATTCTGAACCTAAAGAAACAAATATTAATAACGCTAGCAATAACGAAAATGAATCAATATCACCTACAAATCAAACTCAAACTAAAGAATTGCCTAAATTAACTGATGAACCAACTAAGGAAAATAAGGACAATCTATACATTTTTGATAATGACTCTCCTACTCCTTACAAGGAATATATTAAGGGACTAAAATATTTAGAAGAAAATGACTCGAAATCAGAATCATATTACATGGATCACAGCGCAGATATGGTTGATATAACAAGCAATTCTCTAAAAGCTTGGGATAAAGAATTGAATAAAATATATTCTCTTTTAATTAAAAAGCTATCAGCGGACGACATTGAAAAATTAATAAACGAAGAACGCTTATGGATAAAAGAAAGAGATAAACTTGTTCATGATTACAAACCAAAATCGAAAGATGATGTTGATAACGCTGTTAAATACAATTATTGGTCGTTTTTCGCTACAAAGAATAGAACACTTGAACTAATACATAGGTATTATAGTCATGACCATGATAAGAGTTCTGCCTTAGATGCATACAGAGCGGTATTAAGAAATGAAGCCAAATTTTTTAGCATAAATGATAGCAACAATGTTAACAAAGAAGACTATTTGATTGATGGCTTATTTAACACTAGTGACGAAAATCAACCTAAACTTCATTTTACAGTAGTAGACATGGATGGTGACAGTGAACCTGAGGTAGTAGTGGAAAGATTCTATGATGGCGGAAGCGAAAACGGTGTAGTGTTGCATTATGAGGATGGCACTGTATATGGATATCTTTATGGGGCTCAAGGGATATACGAGATTAAAAAAGATGGTTCATATAGTTATTCTGGTGGCGATGGAGATGGATATGCCAAAATACAGTTTTTTGGGTTGATCAATAAATATACATTCCTGAGTTTTCATGATGATGGTGGTTATCAAATCAATAATGTACCTTCTACAGACGCAGAATTTGATAACTTTAGTGAAGCACAAAAGCAAAAAGAAAATGTGAATTGGTATGAAGTTAATGAAGATACAATTGCTTCGAAGGTAGAAGCTAAGTAAATCAACAAACTTGCCGTTATAGACAGCGCGGAGAACCGTACCATAAGTAGGGCGAATAGTGTTTCCAGGATATGGAGCGAGGACTTCAGCGGGGCGGTTCGTCGACACGGTACTAGCGATGGAACGGTTTAACGACATCTTCGGCCAGTCTTTGAAGCTGGCATGGAATGAAGTGAAGTGGAACAGTTAGGCTATTCGTCAGGAGGTATTCTCGCCTTATCATTATTTGATCAAGGAACTTTGACCCCCCAAGGGATGGGATACAAATCCGATTGAAGTTGGGTGTAAACAGTGTTACTCTAACGACGGTAAACTTATAATCTATGCTCTTCATAAATCCAACAATAGTCACCAATTTAGTTATAAGAAAGGTAACACTATGATAAAAGTTGAAAACTTATCCTTCTCATTTCCGCAAAAAGAACTATATACAAACATTTCATTTACGTTAGAAGATGATCAACATTGCGCTTTTATAGGAACAAGTGGCAGTGGGAAAAGTACATTAATAGATATACTGATGGACCCAGAGAGATATCTTTTCGATGGCAAATTAGAGATGGACCCCGATTGCACAATTGGGTATGTAAGTCAGTTCTCTCCACTAGACAGAACGAAAGAAACAACCGTTTTTGAATATATCGGAGAAAAATTTATTAAGATACAAAATGAAATACAATCTATTTGTACTGAAATGGAAACATCATCGGATATTGAGCCGTTACTCGAAAAGTATCAATTAGCTTTAGACGCATTTGATTTAATCGGTGGGGATGATTTTGAAAGCAACATTAATAAGAAACTCAATCTAGCAAACCTTATGAAGCTAAAAGATCTTAGAGTATCCGACCTGAGTGGTGGGGAATTCAAACTCATTCAAGTGATGAAGGAAATGCTTAATAGCCCAGACTTAATGATTATGGACGAACCCGATGTATTTTTAGACTTTGAAAACCTAAATGCGCTTAGAAATCTTATTAATACTCACAAAGGAATGCTGCTCGTTGTTACGCACAACCGATATCTATTGAATCATTGTTTCAACAAAATTATTCACCTTGAAAACACGGAGATCCAAGAGTTTGATGGGCGATATATGGAGTATAACTTCTCATTACTACAGACAAAAATTGAGTTACAAGAACTCGCAGTCGCTGAGGAAGAAGAAATGGAGAGAAACGAGAAAATCATCAATAATCTAAGAGCTATTGCAACTTATAATGCAGAAGCCTCTAGAGGTAGAGCGTTAAAAGCGAGAGTTAGTTTTCAAGAAAGATTGGAAGCACGTAGAATTAAAGCGCCATTTGTTGATATTAAGCAGCCGACTATCAATTTCGGTATAGATAATGAAATTGAAGATACCACTGTTATACATGTCAGTAATTATAGTCTTGCCTTTGATGAGTTGCTTTTAGACAATGTTAACTTTGAGATAAAATCTACGGATAAAGTGGCTATTATCGGTCCAAACGGTACCGGAAAAACGACTTTACTTCGAGAAATCTTTAACAATAATCATGATTCAATTGAAATAAATGCGGATGCTAAAGTGGCTTATTTATCTCAGCTTCAAGATGAAATGCTAAAGGATTCTAATACAATTCTTGAAGAATTCATTGAGGCTGGGTTTAACACTTATGATGAGATCAAATCGTATATTGCAAACTATGGCTTTGAAGGAGAAATCCTTAATCAAAAGATAGCTTCTCTATCTGGTGGAGAAAGAAATATTCTTCAGTTGGCTAAAGTTTCTGCCAGTAAAGCAAACGTATTGCTTCTTGATGAACCGACAAGTCATTTAGACACCTATACACAAATCGCGCTGGAAAAAGCCATTGAAGACTATAAAGGTGCGATTCTCATGATATCTCATGATTTCTATTCTGTTGTAAATGGTATGGACTATGTATTAATCATTGACGATAAGACAATTAGAAAAATGAGTATCCGAAAGTTTAGACAGATGATTTATGCTAGTCATTTTGATAAAGACTATTTAGAAGCGGAACAAAGTAAAAAATCAGTTGAAATGAAAATAGAATTGGCTTTAAAGAATACTGATTTTGAACTTGCAAAAGGATTGGTTGATGAGCTAGAAGAGCTGATTAAGTTGCTTTAAATGACAACCCTCTGATGATGTTGGTGGATAAGTATCAACAAAAAAGACACTGATGAATAGAATCTCAGTGTCTTTTTACTGCATTGATTTCTTGATAGCTCTTGCTGTGAGTTATAAGCAAAGAGGAGAGTATGTTGGCGGTAGCTCCGTTCATTTTGTGTCACATGACATTATGACACTGGCGGATTTGACATCAAGATCCGTAGAATACATCTACTACTTGGAAAGGATGTGGGCTCTTTGATGGCCAGAACCGTCGTCAGCTTTGTTCAAAACGGCTATTTCCTGCTGCTTACTTTCGTCACCGGATTGTTTTACTTCAGCTTTTATCTGGTCGCTCTTACATTGGGCTTGAGCCTTTCGTTTACCGTCGCGGGGGTTCCTCTCCTGACTCAGGTTTTGCGGACGACGACCGCCTTCCTGCAATTTGAACGAGTACAGACCAAGATCTATACGGACATTACCACCGAGCCGTGCGTTAAATCCGTCAACTCCGATGTGTCCAACTGGGTTCAAGCGAAAAAGGAGCTGATGAACCTACGCAACTGGATCGCAATTGGCTGGCTGTTGTTGAAATTTCCGGTAGGGATTTTAAGTCTGATCGGTGTGACCTTGCTCTACGCGGCGCCGCTTGTATTGATTGCGGTCCCGTTCCTCTATCCGTTTATCAACCTTTCCTTTATGGGGGCGTCAGTAGATACGGTTGCCAAAGCCGTGATGGTGTCGGCCACAGGGGTCTTATTGATGATGGTGAGCTACAGGCTTGCGGGCCGCTTGGCGCGTTTGATAGGCGGCTACACGCGTCTGATGATCAAGCATGTGAACCGGTAGACGCCATGCCCGGCATCGCCTCGTAGTTGTCGGATGGTATAGTTTACTCTATAGCCGTTTACTCAATACTAGTTACGTAATGTCATACTGAAGGTTTTTAGGGGTTGATGGTTTTGTTCGATATGGTCAAGCAATGGTTCTGGTACGACTGGCTCATGTTCATAATTCGCCTGGTATGCAGCATTTCTCTTGTGTTTACGACCATAGAGCTGCAAGAACATTTCACGCTGCCGATTGTGGTCCTTATGCTGTGGCAGCTGATTGCTTTTTCCGTTCCATGGCTTTGCTTGCAGCTCAATTATAAATACTACCTGCTTACCGAAATCGTGATCTCGGGCGGGTTGTGCTTGTATCTGGCTTCATTTTTTCCGCAAGCCTACTTCTCATTCCTGCTGTATGCCTTTTTAATTGCTGCCCACAGCGCGCAAAGGGCCTATCTCTGGTCAGGGCCTGTATCCATATTGCTCCTGCCCGCCATAATCAAGCTGCTTGCAGAGCAGAGTGAATACTGGGTCATGGCCGTTCACATCGGGTTGGCGTATGTCTTCGGATTCTCCTTCCATTTACTCGTGCTTAATCATCGTCAAGGCGAAATTATCAGCGACCAAAATGCCGTGCTGGAGCAGTACCTGTCCCAAATCGAGCGCATCACGCTTGCCGAAGAGCGGAACCGGCTGTCCAAAGAGCTTCATGATACCGTCGGTCATGCCTACACTTCGCTCATTATGGGATTGGAAACGTTGCGTCCTGAGCTGGCAACGGATACAGGAACAGAAAGGCTCGATTCCCTATTGAACTTGACCCGCCAAAACATGGAGCAGGTCAGAGGTTACGTGCATCAAATCGAATCGCCGCATGAGGTGCTCCCGCTGCTTCAGTCTTTGAGGAAGCTGGCGGAGGAGTTTCAGGAGCATGCCAAGGTGACGGTTCGTTTCCATGCCTACGGGGAGGAATACCCTGTAATGAAGCAAGCGAAGACAGCACTCTATCGCTGCCTGCAAGAGTCGTTGACGAATGCCGTGCGTCATGGACACTCGACAGAGATTAAGGTTTCCGTGCAATTCGAGCCCCAGCAGACGAGACTGGAAATTCAAGATAACGGCCGCGGGATGGAGCATGGGAGGGAGGGCTTCGGCTTGAGCGCCATGAAGGAGCGGGCGATGAATTTGCAAGGCCATGTGGCCGTCTATACGGAGCCGGGAGAAGGCACTCTCGTTACCTGTACGCTGCCCAGACAAACGGAGCTTAAGGATGAAGTTATTCGCCTGTTGGTCGTCGATGACCAGCCCTTTATCCGTGAAAGCCTGCGGGCTCTGCTGGAGGAGCAACAGGATTTGCAGGTTGTCGGGACGGCAGAGGATGGCGAGCAAGCGATCGAGCTGTGCAGGCAGGTTCAGCCGCAACTGGTGCTTATGGATTTGGAAATGCCGAATGTGGATGGAATCTCCGCATCCCGTACGATAAAAGAAACGTGGCCCCACATCCGCATTCTGATTCTCACCACGTTCGAGGATACCAGACAGGCTCTGGAAGCGATGCGAAGCGGGGTGGACGGATACTTGTTGAAGTCCATGCAGCCGTTAGAGCTGGCCGAAACGATACGCACCGTCTACCGCGGGGGCACGCTGATCGATCAGGGCATGTCGCACAAATTGTTTGCCCAACTGGAAGCGGACGATAGCGGGGATGATCCTTCGCCAATCAAAGAGTCATCGGCCTATGAGTTAACGCCGCGGGAGCTTGAAATTTTACAGTTCGTGTCCAAAGGACTGCGATATAAAAGCATTGCTTCCAAATTGTATTTATCCGATGGTACGGTTCGAAACTATGCGTCATCGGCTTATTTGAAGCTGGGGGTCCGCAACCGGGAGGAAGCGGTGGAAAAAGCCAGGGAGGCTGGGCTTCTGGAATAACCCCCAAGTTATTTATTATGGTGGCGGATGCCGACTTACGGAGTGATTCTACTTCGTATGATCGAACACCCGCCATTTAGATTTTTAAAGGCCGATTTTTACTTTTTCAGAATTGGCAATGTGTAGTAATCAAATGCCAGATCCAATAAGGCACTCGCTTCCTGCCGCTTCAGCAACTGCTTGGAACGGAAGTTGATGGAGCCGTCCGAATTGATCTTGGTATCCGGGTCCATGATGCCTTGGGATACAAGGGTTGTGATGGCTTCGACTGCCCAGGCATCCGTTTCGCCACGCAATGTAACCTTGGCTCCAGGCTCAGCTTGTCTCAGGTTTTGGATCATAACTGCCGCCATCTGTCTGGTGACAGGAGAATCAGGCTGATAATCAGGCAATCCGGACATCATCTGCTTCTTGTTTGGTTCAACCGTATAAGGCATGGTATCCCAGCCATGGGCGCGCAGCAGCAACTCCGAGAACTCACCCTGAGTTATCGTTCCATCCGGATCGAAGAGGGTGGTTGTCTTTCCGTCCATGACCTTCAAAGCATGAAGATTATGAATATAAGACGAATACTTGCTGTCCGCAGGTACATCAGTGAATGGCGCATTCATATCTACTTTTTGTGCATAACCCACATAGTGCGGAAGCTGCATGTAATAGAAATAGGTGATTTGGCCTGCCCCATTTTTTTGAAAGGCCACTTTATTGCCGGATTCATCCTCAAAGAGTAAAGGGTGGATCATTTTCAGCGTACTCTTGCCCAGATCTCCTGTCTCCATAACCAATTTTCCGTCTGAATAGGAAACCTGAGTCCTTATGGATCCAAGACGCGTGTTTTGGTACAATCCCGCGTAGTCCTTAGCCTGCTGCTCATTGATTGGCGAGTAGGATGTCTGTGGAGCCTCTTCTTTTCTCGGATAATAATGATTCATAAATGCCTCATACACGTCGAGACTCATCATGGAGTCGTTATTGTAGGACATGTAGAACGCTGTATTTTCCTCCGGCAGAATAACAATCAAGGATGAATGACCGGTCACATTTCCCCCTTTGATAACCACATGATGACCATTCATCTTCTCTTTGAAGTAGCCTTCGAATCCGATGGTTGTGACAGGGAATTCTTTGTCAGGGAACACCTGGTAGGTGTGCATATGCTCGATGCCCGTGGGACTTAAGATTTCTTTGCCTTCATACGTTCCTTTGTTCAGATGCATCATAAGGTACTTCACCATGTCATCTGCGTTTGATACCATGCCGCCGCTTGGTCGATCGGTTGGTTTGAATCCCTCCAGGGGGATCAGCTCGCCTTTTGGCCCATAATGGGCAGCCATTCTGCTGAGCAATTCGGGGGTAAACCGCACATTCGTCGAGTTCATGCCTAACGGCTTGAAAATATTTTCCTCCATATATTGGGCGAATGACATGCCTGATACTTCCCCTACTGCGTACCCCGCCAGTGTGAACCCAAAATTATCGTAGGTGTACGCTTCCCCCGGAGTCCTGACAACAGTCGGCATATTCGCTTCCAGAGACTCCTTCATCGGGAAGAATTGATTCACATATTCCGGTTCCGATCCCGAGAGGATATCCGGTTTGTCAAAGCCGCTGGTATACGTAAGCAGATCGTACATCGTCAGTTTTTTCCCTGTTTTATTCGGTACCTTCATCCCTCCCAGGTATTCCTGGATATCGTGATGCAAATCAATCTTTCCCTTATCGACCAGCTGCATAGCTGCCAATGCCGTGAACTGCTTCGTCACAGAACCAATCTGGAATACGGTGCTGCTGTCTACCGGAGTTTTATTTTCCCTGTCGGCATAACCGTAACCTTTGCTTAGCAGCACTTTCCCATTCGATACGACCGCAAAATTAGAACCAACCGTATTATACTTCTTCATCGCGTCCGCAAAAATGCCATCTGCAAAGGCCTCCAGTTCCTTGGCATCCCGCGGCCCCTCCGGGCTGACCTCCTCAGATGCAACTGGCGCGGAAGCCTGCGGAGTATTAGGTGCGTTCCCTGGTCGCATATAAGCGGTAACGGCGGTAATGGCCGTAGCAGTTAATAGCGCGACAGTTAATAGCAGAACTGCGAGTTTCGAGCGAGTCCATTTCTTCATAAATGATGTCTCCTTGACCATTAGATTTGCCGCTTAACAATCGGCTGAGCCCAGTATGGCAAAGGAGTTGTCACACCAACAAGTTGCATTTCGTCATCCATGACATCGAGCCATTTTGAAAGCGTCATGTGACAATTCGGTACTAGGTTTATTGACAAGGGAGGAATTAATATACGTGAAAGGGCGATTGCCCAAAACCATTAGAACTGGAGTGTGGACATCATCGCTTTCATACAAGATATCGTTATCCAATACGGTTATATTGCCATCTTCCTATGCCTTACACTTGGCATTATTGGTTTGCCTGTGCCTGATGAGATTCTCATGATGATTGTTGGCTATCTTTCTTCAATTGGACTGCTTTACTTCCCGGTATCCCTTGTGATAAGCGTCCTCGGGGCTATGAGTGGCATGCTGTGCAGTTACGCCCTTGGGCGGAAGTTCGGCAAGCCGTTGCTGTGGAAGTATGGAAAATGGGTCAGGCTCACGCCCAAAAGGATAGAGAAAACAGAGAGCTGGTTCGAGCGTTACGGCCCCTGGGCAATATGCATCGGCTACTATATTCCAGGGCTCCGCCATCTGACTTGTTACCTGGCAGGGATGAGTGGCATGAACCCACGGAAATATATACTCTACTCGGGCTTGGGAGCTCTGTGCTGGTGTGCGATTTTTATTTCAATTGGGTATTTTTTAGGGGGACATATTGATTTTTCGGATTATCATGGTTCTATTTTGGGGTTGTTTTCCTCTTGAGATAGAGGGCTTTCAAAAGAGCTAAATACTTGGCAGCAGAAAATGTAGAAGATGTAGCCCCCACCGCCCCTGTTGCGCCGACCACGGTAGCCGAGTTAGTCCGCGTGTGCGACGGCGCTAATTTCAATCAATTGCAAACGCCCGAATTTAATCATTTAAGGCGAAGGGTCAATGCCCAGAATAGAAGAGCCAAAGCACTGACAATTGCACCCAACAAGCACACTCCATTCCAGCCTGAGTAAGCATAGATACTGGTAGATACGATTGACCCGGTGGCGCTGCCAATGGAGTAGAAAATCATATAACCAGCAGTAAGCCTACTGCGTGCCTCAGGGCGCAAAGTAAGGATCATGCTCTGATTGGTGACATGTACGGCTTGTACTGCCAGGTCAAGAAGGACAATACCGACGATTAAGGCGAGAAGCGAATGTTGAGTATAACTTATTGGCAACCATGATATAAGCAACAGAATCAATGCCACGCCTGTGGTCCTTTGCCCTAAACCTCGATCGGCAAGACGACCTGCTCGCGCCGCGGCTAACGCCCCAGCAACTCCAGCGAGACCAAACGCTCCAATCGCAGTATGTGAAAGAGAAAGCGGCGGAGCACTGAGAGGCAGCACTAGAGGAGTCCATAATATACTGAAAGCGGTGAAAATCATCAGGCATAGTGTAGCACGGATTCGCAAGATTCGTTCTTGTGCGAACAGCGTGAGCAGCGAACGAAGTAGCTGTAAGTAGGATAATGATTCTCTTTTGTGCTCATAATGCGGCAGTATCCTAAACAATACACATGCCACGATTAGCGTTATTACCGCAGAGACAAGGTAGACAGAACGCCAACCGGCTAAATCCATTAATATGCCAGCGAAAGTTCGCGCCAGTAGAATACCAATTACGATTCCACTTGTCACAACACCCACGGTACGCCCGCGTTCGGCTGGGGCAGCCAAAGTTGCCGCGAACGCAACGAGCGTCTGTGTCACTACGGCAAGTAATCCAACCGAGGCTATGCCTATGAATAACACCATGCTGGTGGGAGCGGTACCAACCGCAAACAGAGCCAAGACGGATACTAGCATCTGTCCAGCGATCAGCCAACGTCGATTTAATAAATCACCGAGGGGCACAAGCAATAGCAGTCCCAGTGCGTAACAGACTTGAGTGATTGTAATGACGATGCCGACGGATGAATGAGTAATACCGAACTCGTTTGAAATAGCGTCCAGCAAGGGTTGCGCGTAATATATGTTAGCGACTGCCAGTCCGCAGGCGATTGCAAATAGGAGTGCAACATTGCGAGTCATTAAAGATGCGGGCACTGATTCTGATGCTATAAGCGCCTCTTGAACTGGTTCAGCGTGGTTGCCTGTATAATCCACAGGAATGACTTTCGGTTCTTTTACAAAGTTCCCCAAAGATAACGCCTCCTTAAATTAAATACCGATTGGTATCAAATATTGCCTGATAAATATAACTCTCGAAAAAGATGACTGTCAAGAAATAGCTGTAAAGGGCAGACTGAAAAGAGCTGAAAAGCTCAATCTAATTGACAAGGCAATCTTCACAACATACAATTATAATATACCGATCGATATGGAAAGAGGGGGTTGCTATGGCTCGACCACGCGAATTTGATGAGGAAAAGGCATTGGATGCAGCTATGCAACTATTTTGGGAAAAAGGGTTTGAAGCTACCTCTTTAAGCGACTTGACATCAAGAATGGGTATTCAGCGTCCAAGCATATACTCCACCTTTGGAGACAAAAAAGGATTATTCGAAGCTGCGTTGCGAAAATATACGAGTTCCCATGCCGCCTATATTCGCGCCAATCTTCAAAACAATTCTTCCGTTAAAGAGGCATTCCGTGCCTTTTTTGAAAATATGGTGGCGAGAGAATATGGAAAAAGTCCGAACTGGGGGTGTTTTTGCATCAATTCGCTGGTGGAACTTGCTCCTCATGATGAGAAATTTGAAATCCTAACAAGAGAACATCAGATGTATCTCTCAGTAATATTCCAAGAAACGATTGATCGAGGTTTGCGCTCAGGTGAGCTTGATACAGGTATTAACGCGAAGGGTTTAGCACAGACACTAGTCGTATCGTTAATAGGACTTACTGTGATCATGAAATCTCGTCCTGAACGATCATTTGTTGATAATTTTGTAAAAGAAATTCTTACATTGCTTAAGTAGTATTGAGATGACCGAGGTCAGTGCGTTATAGACGGTAGTGAATACCGTCTGTTTTTATTTGAAAAACTTGTGGGCTATTTTAGGGTCGGAAGGACGGTCTTTGTGTGGCACAAAAGAAAATAGTGAAAAAAATCAACAAGATTCTTCTGACTGCGATAGGCGGAATTGTACTTACTTTGGGTGTTGTGGCGGGTTATGTTTATTTCTTCATGCTTGAAAAGCCTGCTGAACCTGAACCGGATCAATGGGCTGCTGCGGAGCGCTATGTCTGGAATAAAATCAAGTTTGACCAGGATGCAAAAGCCATTTCGGCCGACGGTTCAGAATACTATTTACTTGCCAATAAGGGTGGAGCTGCTGAAGATAAATTGATCATTTATTTTTCAGGGGGCGGTGTGGCCTGGGATGCGGTGACTGCCGGACAGCCGATCAGTCTGAGTAATGTAATGAAGAACGGTGAGATCAAATATTACTTTCCGAACATTCCATTCTTTAAAGTAAGTACGCTTGGCGGCCTGTTGAAAAATAATAACCCGGACAATCCGTTCAAGGATTGGAATGTTGTATATATCCCTTATTCTACTGGTGATCTGCATATCGGGAATGCATCCAAGGAATATACGGACGCTAAAGGCAAGCCGTTTACAATGCGTTACAACGGCCAAGCCAATACGCACGCAGCACTGGAATGGATTGCAAACCATTTCGCTACGCCGGAGAAGATCCTCATTGCGGGAGAAAGCGCCGGAGGATTCGGAGCTGCTTTCTGGGCGCCTGAGATTGCGAAACGCTACCCGGATGCCCGCATTTATCAATATTCGGACGGCTCCTACTTAAATGCCGACCGCTGGCCGGATATTATCGATAACGAATGGAAGGTCAACTTTGCAGAAACCTTTGGTTATGAAGCCCACGGCGATTTGATATCGTCCGTATTCGCGGCGAACCGCAAGCTGCTCCCGGACAACGCGGTACTTTTGCAGTCCAATACGCTTTATGATGAACTGCTATTCGACTTTGAAAAGGATCTGAATGGTGACGATTCGGATGATGGCGAATATGTGCATCGCTGGTCGGCCCGCATGCTGCAATCTGCCGGAGAGCTAACTGAAGTGTTGCCAGGCTACTATTATTACATCACAGATTACGGTCTTAACGGGAAGACGGGCAGGACACCACATACACTCTCCCCATTAAATCATTTCTACAAAGCCGAACAGGACGGGGTGAAGCTGATGAAGTGGCTGGACGATGCCGTGAATAAGGATGAATATTACTCCGTGGGGCGGCATTTTGTAGAGAAAGAGGGCTGAGTTTCAGGAATTGATCGTTTGGAAGCTGGGCTATTGTTCTCGAACCACCTGTTTAAATACGAGGGTGGTTCTTTCGTTTGAGGTACAGCATCAAAAGCTGCTGAATCCTCGCGACCACTGGATGAACGTACTTTTTTTATCTTGTCCACATTTATACCTTACCAAAACGATTCGACGGCATTTACTGAACTATGCCAATATGAAAGGTGGTTTTGGGTATGGGAAATAGGAGTCCTAAAGGTTACGACCCCGTTCAGATTTTTAATTCTACATCCTTTAATGCGTCTGGAAAAGTTGAGTATGCATCGATCTTTTGCAGTGACGACAATTATTCGGTTCAGCGTGACGAGACTTGGATAGCTTCTAGCCGTGGAGTCTGTTTGGTGACTCGAATCACCGCAACCGTCAAAACGCCAAGTGGAAATATTGAAGCGGTCCCTTATACGTCTTCCGGCACTTCTTTCAGCAAGTTCGCCATTATACAGGTAGGGGTAAATCAGTTTCAAGTGACGCGTGTTGTAAGTGCCAAGAGACGCAAGTGAATTCTAAAGCGGGCATGATCATGATGAGGTAACAAACAGAAAAAGACGACAGCCAAGATACAAGGGTAGTCGTCTTTTTTTCGCTTTAAAGTTTCTTGTACCATAATATTCTGCGATACATCGAGGAATCTTTCAGGAGCCGGAAAGGGCGCAAGTCGGGTTGATAATTGCCTTCGATGATCCAAATCCGACGTTTCCTGTCGATGCCGATATCGAACCCGACTTGTCTAAGCTTGGGGTAACGCTCTCCCAGTCGCTTGGCAGCCAATAGTGCGATCCGTTCCGCTTTGACAAGCAAGCTCCGATCTCCGATTCGGGCTAATTTCAACGCCTCAAGCACGGGAATGACGCGGCTAGTCACATTCGTGACGAGATATCCTCGCGCCGCCACTTTCGCGTACGAGCCTGTCGCGTTCCATGCGGATGAAGAGCCCTTTCTCCGCTGAGCCATGATCCGAATGTCGAACGGCTTGCGTCGAATTTGAGCAAGCTGTAGACGGTTTTGGACAATATATCCGCGACCCCTGTTATTTTTATGGAGCCATTGGAGTACCTTATCGGTGTTTCTCATCGTGACTGCATTCTTTTCGTTATGAATACGATAGGCGTTCGCGCCGTTCCGTTTGATGAAAACGATATCCCTTCCGTAACGCCCGTCGCGCGGTTTCAGTACGACGCTGTGATATTGAAGCAGCATCTTCGATAAAACGTTCCGCTTAAGCAACCGAGTTTCCGGCAACCGTGCGGCAAGAGAAGCCCCCTTGCGAAGGATGCGATATTGCAACCATTTGTCTCTTTTGATCGACATTGGAATCACATACCTTTTTCAATCTTCTACAGTAACTCTAAGTCAAATTAGTGATCAGCAAAAGAGGTGATTCGTCCATATTTATGAGCCGAAGCAGGCGGCAGCGATCGATTATTTGTTTGGCAGATGAGTGGAAGTGACTTTACCGCCAAGGTTCAAAGAAAGGACCATCCCGCAAAGGATGGCCCTGAAACTTGCCGTTACAGCTAGCATGGTGAACCGTATCATAAGTTCAACTTATATATTTACTTCTTTTATATTATAGAGATCTTTATATATATTCCTCAATTCATGCTTTTGAATCTTTCCACTCGCCGTCATGGGGAATTCATTTATAAAGACAACTTTTTTAGGCACTTTAAAACCGGCTAATCGTTCTTTGCAAAAATCAATCAACTCATTTTCCGGAACGGATTCTCCTTCTTTTATTTTTGCGAATACAGTCACGGCTTCGCTCCAACGTTCATGAGGTAAACCAACAGCAGCACATTCTGCTACCTTCGCATGGCTTCTAACAACTAATTCGACTTCAACCGAAGCTACATTTTCGCCTCCGGTTTTAATTATGTCTTTCTTGCGATCAACAAACCAAACCACATTTTCTTCATCAATAAAACCACTATCGCCAGAATGGAACCATCCATATTTAAATGCGCTCTCAGTTGCCTCAGGATCTTTGAAGTAACATGTCATTGATTGAGGACCACGGTATACTAATTCTCCAAGTTCTCCAGGAGGCAATATATTGCCATCGTCATCCATTGCTTTAGCGGTTTGGGCTACAACAGGCTCCCCCCATGCAGTGCTTTTTGAAATCGCATGTTCGGGTCGCTGTGCTGTATTCGGTGGCGTAAACTCCGTTTGCCCTGATATCAGTATAATAGTAGCATTATTAAATATACTTTTAACCTGTTGATGTCTTGCAGGCGGTAAAGTCGCAATAGCGCATACACATAGTCTCATGGAAGAAAAATCTCTTGCCGAAAGACCGGGTTGGTCAGAAATTTCAAGCCACATCGGGGCAGAAAGCATCGTCCAAGTCGTCCTGTATTGTTCCATAGCATTCAATATCTTCGATGCATTATATTGTCTTATCAACACATTCGTCCCGCCTACCAAAATGTTCGGCAGAAGGATACAGGTTAATCCCCCTACATGGAATAAGGGCAACATAACAATGGAGGAATCATTATGATCCAACTTATATTGCAAAGCTGTGCTCATAGTAGAAAAATAAATGGCAAGGTGGCTTGTCTCTACTCCCTTCGGTTTTGAAGTGGTTCCAGAAGTATACATTAATTGCAATGTGTCTCGATCTTCAATCATAACTTCAATTTCTGAAGCATCCCCGGACTCCAGTTGCGAGAAAGGGAAAATGTTCTTTCCACCTAACATAAACTCTTCATCGACTTCTGTCATGAAGAGATCTTGTAAGGAAGGAATTTCATCGATTAAGATCTCCACCTTATCCTTCGAGCTTTGCGTGAAAACAAGAACTTTGGTTTCAGATTGGTTTAACTGATAAACAAGGTTGTCTAACTCCAGCTTTATATTCAGAGGCATGACGACTAAACCGGACTTCGCACATGCAAAATAAGTGATGACGAATTCATTCGTATTTTCACACAGGGTTGCTACAACATCGCCCTTTTGGTAACCCCTTTGAAGAAGGGTGCGAGCGACTTGATTTACTCTTCCATTAAATTCCTCATACGTTAATACGACATCCCTATCAACTAAAGCAATTTTATTGGGAAAACGTTGGGTGGTTCTTGTGAGCATATCCCCTACGCAGACTCTTTGAATAAGGTTTCTTTCCAAATGACTATTTACCATCATAACAATCTCCATTCTCGACTAATTCGGCATTTCCGGACAGAGGAATTCATTACATTACAATTTGTCATATGACACCATTCATGACTATATCGGATCAGTAGTCGGCCAAGCCGAGGTAGTGCAGCGAGAACAGGTTTTCAAAGCCGAACGCGGAATACGTTTGTTCAAACCCGAATAAGAACCGTGGAGTGTTCTTGTTGGCTACGGTCAGAGTTGCGTAGGCGGCATTCGCTTCGAAGAAGCTCTGCAGGCGGGTTTTCCCGCTGTCGATCGCCTCGTAGTACTTGTAGACGAAGAAGAACGGATTATCCTGCTTCAAAAGCTCCTTGTTTACTGCGACGTAGTCGTGCCAGTCGTCTCCCGTCTCACCCTCCGGCGTGGGTATCGGAAGCCACAGGTAATTCATAACCCCCCTGTCGTACGTCGGAACGGTGTGAGCGATGGGATTGATCATTTTGCCCTTAGCCAGGCCGTCGTGGACGATGCTGTTCGCGTTCAGGCCTTTGGCGGCGGTGAAGCCCCAGAAGAAGGCCGTATAGTAGTTCGTGTTCCGTCCGGCGACACCCTTGCGGTCAAAGAAATATGCTTTTTTCTGCGTCGCCCCTTCGTTGTCACCCTGGCTACCTACCACAAGGTCCATTACTCCGGCCTTGTTCTCTTTGGATAGATTCGCGGCGAGATCCTTATAGTAGAAACGCTGGTCGGTATTTTTGAAGAGACCGAATTCCTTTTCTTCCTTCAGGCGCTTCATGAAAAGGGCGATATCGTCCTGTGCGTTCCCGTCTTGGATCTGGTAGGGGGCCGAAAGGGCGACGGTCGGAACGGATTTCCCTTCGATCTGCTTGCGGTAGGCATCGTAGTTGCCGATGTACTTGGCAATTTCACCTTTCGTCAGCGGCAAACGAGAGACGGGCCACTCCGGGATAACGCTGATCGGAAGATTCTTCTGCACGATACCGTAGACGGAGACGTCCTTCAGGTACTTGCTGTCATTCTTGAAGGTGGAGTAGAGGAAGTCGGATACGAACTTCTGGGTCTTGTCCTCCTCGACGCCGTTCCATTCGAAATTGCCCGCCGAAGGTTTCATTTTGTGTGTATAGGTAAATGAAGGGACGTCGCTAGCCAGGCCGAAGATTTGGACACCGGCGACTTTGCCGCCGCGCTTTTTCTGGTCGGCTTTCAGGGCATCGTAGAGCTTGGCGGCTTCCTTGTCATTTTTTGCATCGAATAAAACGTTATTGGTGTTCTTGAACTTAGCGACGTATTGCTTGATAGCCGCGAGGTCCTTGGAGTCGACCTTAGAGCTATTGTAGACGAAGTAATAGTTGCTTTTTTCCGGTGTTGTCCCGTTGGCGGCGCTGGCAAATGCGCAGAACGGTAAAAGAGCACAGATGATTAACAGGGTAATGAAAATGTTTCCACGAAATGTTGTCAACTTATGTATCCTCCCAAAGTAGCCTTCTGAATATATATGTTACCTTATGAGTAAATTTACGGAAAGGAAAAATGAGGAAGAGAAGACGAGATGCGCCTTTTAATGCTGTAAACTTGCCGTAATGTACCGTTAGTCACGTCAGAGGATTGATTTGTAGTTTTTTTGTATGAACTGTTCCTTGACAATACCCGACTAAACCTATATGATATTAAAATAATTGACTGACCAGTCAATCTGGAAGGGGATTATTTTCATTTTGAACAATAACCAGCCTACACTAAGGGATACGAGAAAACTTCAATTAATGGAGATTGCGGTTGAGAGATTTGCCAAGTATGGGTACCAGAACACCAAAATTTCTGACATCGTTAATGAAGCTGGAGTGGCGCAAGGAACGTTCTACTGGTATTTCAAGAGCAAGGAAGTTATTGCGCTTGAAATTATTCAATCAGGAAGGCAACAGTTGCTTGAAGTCATAAGAAAAGGCTATCGCAGTGGGGAAGGTACTGTTCAAGAAATGGTTCAGGGCTCACAGCGTCTATTGACCGATATTTTTAGGTTTGCTCAGGAAAATCGTTACTTTATGGAATTGCTGCTTACAGGTAATGGAGAAGAAGAAGCGATTCGTAATGCGTTCCGGGAAACGCGCATCGAGATGGAGGAAGCGTTCAAACGCAATATCGAGCGTGCGGTGGAACTAGGTATGCTACCCGCATCTTTGGATTTTCAAATGCGTGCGGCATTGCTGATGAGTCTAATCGAGGGAACCGTAGCAAGGTGGTTGTTTGGTCCTGTTCTTCCCAATTCCAAATTGGCAGAGCGAACGGTGGAAGAACTGGCCGCAGAGACCGTTCATTTTGAATTTTTTGGATTGTTAGGAGTATGACGACAGACAACCGTAAGTATAAGGAGGATGATGTGAGTGATGCGATACGTGTTAAAACGTATAGCAATGATGATTCCTAGCGTTGCCGGAATTATCATTATCACGTTCATCTTGACAAGGGTTTTGCCGGGAGATCCCGCCTTGATGATTACGGGAGAACAAGCTCTTCCGGAGTTCGTAGATAAGGTTCGCGAGGAGTACGGTTTCAATGAACCGTTGTTCATTCAGCTGTGGGACTATATTAAACAATTATTTAAGGGAGATTTAGGATTTGCCTGGCACACGGGGCACTCTGTTGCTTCAGATTTTGTCTCGCGTTTTCCTGCCACATTAGAGCTTACGTTAGCAAGCATGGCTATAGCATTGGTCGTAGCAGTGCCGCTTGGGATTGTCGCGGCTTCTAAGCAAAACTCTATTGTTGATCATATTTCCCGCGTTCTCTCCATTATTGGTTCATCGGTTCCGATCTTCTGGCTTGGTCTGCTGCTCATTACGCTGTTTTATTCAAAGCTTGGCTGGCTGCCTGCTCCTATAGGGCGTATTAGCGGTAATGTTAATCCGCCAACACATATCACAGGCTTATATGTAGCGGATAGCTTACTGAGCTGGGATATGGTTGCATTTAAAAGTTCTCTGCATCATCTGTTACTGCCCGCAATCTGCCTGAGTATGGGTACGATGGCAATCGTGACGAAAATGATTCGAGCGAGCATGCTTGAGGTTATCCGACAGGATTTTATGAGAACGGCTAAGGCAAAAGGATTATCGGGGCGGGCTGTTATTTATAAGCACGGTCTTATTAATTCCTTAATACCTACTCTAACAGTAATAGGCCTTCAATTTGGCGCACTGCTCGGCGGGGCTGTCATTATTGAGACGATCTTTGTATGGCCCGGAGTAGGGAATTACGTAACAGAATCCATTCTTTCCGCAGACTATGCACCTATTCAAGCGATGACGCTTATTAGTGCGATATTATACGGACTCTTAAATCTAATCGTAGAACTGCTATATGGGGTACTAGATCCTCGGGTGAGATATGAATAGATCACTATGGAAAACATTGAGTCAAAGGCGACTATTGTTAGTTGGATTAGTATTCATCCTGTTATGGGTTGTACTAGCTTTGCTTGCCCCTTGGATTGCGCCATACGGTCCGAACGGAATACGAACGGAAGATAAACTGCAGTCGCCGAATATGGCGCATTGGTTCGGCACCGATAATTTTGGCAGAGATATCCTCAGCCGAATTCTCTATGGAGCTCGAGTTACCATGTGGACGGGGGTCTTATCGGTAGGCATCGCTTGTGTCGTTGGGATTCCGCTTGGAGCTATTGCTGGCTACTTCGGAGGAAAAGTCGGGAACATCATCATGCGTGTGATGGATACATTATTGGCTTTTCCATCCTTAATTCTGGCTATGGCACTTGCGGCATCCATTGGTCCAGGGCTTCTCGGCGCGTTGCTTGCGGTCGGCATTGTCGCTATTCCGGAATTCGCAAGATTGATGTATGGGCAAACGATAGTGATAAAGGAAAAGGAGTTTATTGAAGCCAGCAGAGCACTAGGTGTTCGGCATGCATCAATTATTTTCCAACACATCTTACCCAATGCGCTTGCGCCATTAATTGTCCAAATCACGCTTGGGCTTGGTTCTGCCGTATTAATAACTTCAAGCCTTAGCTTTCTCGGTCTAGGAGTAAGACCTCCTACCGCTGAATGGGGAGCGATGATCTCATACGGACGCGATTATATTATGTCGGGCGAATGGTGGATGACGTTATTTCCCGGCATCGCGATTGCTACAACGGTATTCGGTTTTATTTTACTCGGAGACGGATTGCGCGATGCTCTTGATCCGCATGGTCGGTCCTCCAAGATCCAAATAAATAAATAAGTTAATATTGGGAGTGGAAGTTATGAAACAGAAAAAACTTTATATCCTTATTTCAACATTAATCGTTGTAATGCTTCTATCAGGTTGCGCCAAAAGCTCAAATCCCAAAGAAGCCGCAAGCACTGAGGGACAGAACTCAACAGCATCTACTGAATCTGCGGCAGGGAAAACAATTACGCTCGCTTATTCGCAGGGTGCGGGACAAACGATGGATCCGCATGATGCAGGCGATTTGACTTCAGCTTCTTACGCATTCGCCTTATATGATCAACTGGTTACGAGCGGAACGGAAGAAGTAGACGGAAAAACGATGGGGCGTACCGATCAAATCGTTCCTTCTCTAGCTGAGTCTTGGAAGATTTCTGATGATCTAACCACATACACATTCACCCTGCGCGACGGAGTGAAATTCCAAAGTGGCAACCCTGTGAATGCCGATGCAGTCGTGTATTCGTTTGAGCGGGTACAGACTAAGAGTGAAGGCGGTAGCTCTTATAAGCTTGCAAACATTAAATCGGTTACCAAAATTGATGATAAGACCGTGGAATTTAAGCTTGGTGCTCCTAATCACCTGTTCCTGAAATACTTAGCCACCTTTTCGTTCTCTATCGTTGATCCATCCGCTGCCAAGAGCAACCCTGACGATTATTTGACCCAGCATTCCGCAGGCTCCGGCGCATATAAGCTAGAGAAATGGGATCCGGCGACAGAAGCGGTATTCGTAGCTAACAAAGATTACTGGAAAGGTGCTCCGAAGGTCGAAAAGGTCATTATTAAATTTGTGGCGGAAGCTTCTAATCGAGAATTATTTCTCGAAAAAGGAGAAGTCGATGTCGCTTTCGATATTCCGGCCAAGGACGTAAAAAGTCTGTTAAAGAATGATAAAGTGACCATTAACTCGGAGTCCTCAAACCGAATTGTATACCTTGGAATGAACGCCAAATTTAAGCCGTTCGATCAGTTAAAAGTACGACAAGCTATTAATTTTGTAATCGATCAAAATAAGCTCATCCAAGATGTTGCGTACGGTCAAGCGGCGCCGCTGAAAAGCTCGATTTCGAGTAAATCGCCGGATTATTCTTCCGAAGGCTATGAGTACAACTACGATTTGGAGAAAGCAAAGGCGCTAATTAAAGAAGCTGGTTACGAGAATGGCTTTACCTTTGATCTTACCGTTAACTCCTCCACGCAAGATTACGAGGACATCGCGGTTCTGCTCAAATCGGAGCTTGAGAAAATCGGCGTGACATTAAATATTAATAAGGTGGCACCTGCGCAATACCGCGAGCTAATTAACAATAAAGCAGCGGCAGCGTATCTAGGCAAATATACTTCATTAGTCAATGACCCTTCCTACCACTATGGATTTTTATTGGAAAGTAATGGCGCTTCTAACTACACGGGCTACTCGAGCAATACCGTCGATGAGTTATTAGAAAAGGCTAATGTAGAACCGGATGATGCGAAGCGTAGCGAGCTCTACAAACAAGTCCAAAAACAGGTTACGGCTGATTCTCCGTGGGCGTACCTCTATGAGAGCAATTTAATTGTCGGAATAAGCAAGGATGTAAAGGGCTATATTTTCTACTCAGACGAGATTGCTCGTTTCAGTTCACTGTACAAATAAGGTTAAGACCCCCGAGCCATAAAGGGGGTCTTGCCTACTTTTACATGCTTAGGGGAGGCTTGGGTATGACGAAGCTTATGGAAATAGATCAATTGTCTATAGAATTCGCCAATGCTTCGGGTCCAATTCAGGTGGTAAGTGGCATTAGTTTGGAGCTTGAACCAGGACAAACGCTTGGAATTGTCGGGGAATCGGGCAGCGGGAAGAGTGTAACTTCCTTATCCGTCATGGGATTACTGCCTCGCGGTCTGGCTCGGGTTGCGGAAGGGGATATACGTCTGCACGGGCAGAGTCTGTTAGATATGTCTGAATCCCAGATGCAAAGAGTTCGCGGCAATCAGATTGCTACGATCTTTCAGGAACCGATGACGGCCTTGAATCCCGTATTTAAGATTGGTCGCCAAATTCGGGAATCGATACGTCAGCATTCAAAGAAAAGTAAGAAAGAGGCTCATAAGGAATCGATTATTTTGCTAAGCGAAGTCGGTATATCCGCACCGGAGCAGATCATGGAAGTCTATCCGCACCAACTATCTGGCGGCATGCGCCAGCGGGTGATGATAGCGATGGCCATGGCTTCCAACCCGGAGATCCTAATCGCAGATGAACCGACAACCGCATTAGACGTTACGATTCAGGCCCAAATTCTTGATCTAATGAGGAAGCTCCAGAAAGAACGGGGAACCGCAATCATTCTCATTACCCACGACCTTGGGGTAGTGGCCGAAATTTGCGATCGGGTATGCGTGATGTATGCAGGACAAATCGTTGAGCAAGGGGACGCCAAATCGCTGTTTAAGGAGCCTAAGCATCCTTATACAGTCGGTCTATTGAATTCTATGCCCCGATTCTCAGGAGAGATGAAGCGTCTGCAAGCGATATCCGGACAAGTTCCCCATCCATCGGAATATGCTACCGGATGCCGCTTTGCCTCACGGTGTCCTTCTAGAATGGACGTGTGCGAGAATACCGAGCCCGCGCTTTATGACTTTAATAACGGTCATAGATGCAAGTGCCATCTCTATAGGGAGGATACGAATGTTACCCATTCTTGAGATTAAGGATTTGAAAAAACATTATCCCGTGAAGACGGGTTTGTTCGGCCGTTTGAGCAACAGGGCTAAAGCCTTGGATGGGATATCCCTCACAATCGAGAAGGGTGAAACGTTCGCGATCGTAGGGGAATCCGGTTCCGGAAAAACAACGCTAGGAAAAACCGTGTTGCGGTTAATAGAGCCCACGTCCGGGAGTATCATTTTTAATGGAAAAGAGGTTACGGGGCTAGACGCTGAATCCATGAGGCAGCTTAGGACGGATATGCAGATTGTTTTTCAAGATCCGTTCGGTTCTCTGGACCCCAAGTGGACAGTCCGTCGCACGTTGGAGGAGCCGCTCCGCACCCATTATCGATATCCAGTCGAGACGATTACGAAAAAAGTAGATGAAATATTAGAAGTTGTTGGTCTGACGCCACAGCATGCCCTTCGATACCCTTATGAATTGTCGGGGGGACAGCGTCAACGAGTCGGTATTGCTCGGGCACTTATTCTCGAGCCCCAATTCGTCGTGTTCGATGAACCGGTATCGGCGCTGGATGTATCGATTCAAGCGCAGGTGCTGACGCTGCTGCAGGATTTGCAAAGTCGGCTATCGCTCACGTATCTGTTTATTTCGCATGATTTGTCGGTCGTTCGTTATATTAGCAATCATGTCGGGGTCATGTACTTAGGGAAGATGATGGAGACCGGGCCTTCGGAATCACTGTTCTCCGATCCGCTTCATCCCTATACAGAGGCGCTTATCTCTGCCATTCCCCAGCCGGATCCGGAAAAAAGAAGCGAGAGAATTGTACTTTCTGGAGAAGTTCCGAGCCCACGCAATCCGCCATTAGGATGCGTATTCCATACTCGTTGTCCTAAAGCAATGCCACAATGCGGCAGCATTCAGCCGGAATGGCTCCAAGTTTCCGAGAATCGTTATACCGCCTGTCATTTATACAACAAATAATGTGAAGAAAGTAGGTATTAATTATGCAAGTATCGACTGTATGGCGAGGTAATAAGTTTTTTCAAGCTACAGGACCTTCCGGTTACACAATCAACATGGACGCAACGCCCGCATGGGGTGGAGAGGGTAACGGTGCTTCGCCTGTAGAGGTGCTATTGGCGAGTTTGGCTGGCTGCATTGGAATTGATGTGACTATGATTTTGGCACAATTCCTGCCTTCGATCAGGGAAATTGAGATTATAACCGATGGAGTTCGTAAAGAAGAACCTCCTAAAGGTTTTGCTACCATTGAACTTACTTTCAAGGTGGACGGAGATATTCCGGATTACCGTATTTGGAAAGCAATCCAAATGGGAACCGAGAAATATTGTTCGGTATCTGACTCCTTGAATGCCGTTATCACGCATAGACTTGTTTTAAACGGCGTGGAAATGCACAAGGAATAACCATTTTATAACCGTTAAGTCCAAAAAGCCTTAACCCTTCTTGTGAAGCAGGGTTAAGGCTTTGGTTATTCATTAAGCTAGTCTCATCTTAAAATCTTGATAGCCGAACTCGCGAACGATGCGGCAATTGCCGTCTTCCCCCTGCACGGCGATGGCCGGCAGCGGCATGCCGTTGAAGGTGTTGGTTTTGACCATGGAGTAGATCGCCATATCTCCAAACACTAATCTGTCGCCGTTCTTTAAGGGCTGATCGAAGGAATAGTCTCCGATTACATCGCCCGTAAGGCAGGTCGGACCGCCAAGCCGATAGGTGTATGGCTTCTCGCCGGCTTCGCCAGAACCGAAAAGCGGCGGACGATACGGCATTTCCAGAACATCCGGCATATGACATGTAGCCGATGTGTCCACGATAGCAATCTCCATGCCGTTCCTATGGATATCCAGTACTGAGGTGACCATATAGCCCGCATTGAGCGCGATGGCTTCTCCAGGTTCAAGGTAGACTTCTAAGCCGTACTTATCCTGCATTCGCTGAATGCAAGCTTCGAGTCTCGGGACATCATAGTCGTCTCTTGTGATATGGTGACCGCCACCGAAATTGATCCATTCCATTTGCGGCAGCCATGGCCCGAACTTTTCCTCGACCGCATTCAGCGTAGTCTCTAAATCGTCCGAGTTCTGCTGGCAAAGGGTATGGAAGTGCAATCCCGAGACGCCTTCAAGTAGCTCCTGACGGAATTCCTCCCGTTTTACGCCGAATCTTGATCCCGGCGAACAAGGATCATAAATTTCATGTCCCTCTTGGGTCGAGCATTCCGGATTGATGCGAAGGCCTACTTTTCTGCCTGCCACAAGAGCTTTCGTTTTATACTTTTCCAACTGAGAGAAGGAATTGAAGATAATATGATCGCAAATGGATATGATTTCGTCGATTTCATCTTCACGATAGGCAGGGGCAAAGACGTGATTTTCTTTGCCCATTTCCTCATGACCCAGCCGCGCTTCGAATAAACCGCTCGCAGTCGTGCCGCTTAAGTATTTTCCAATGAGGGGATACATAGCCGTCATGGAAAAAGCTTTTTGCGCCAGCACGATTTTGGCTCCCGTACGCTGCATAATGCCGTTCAGGATTTTCAGGTTCTTTTCAATAAGCGCTTCATCAACTACGAAACAGGGCGTCGGTAACTCCTCGAACCTCATATTAGCGTACGAGCTCCGGTTTTTTAGCTTCCTCAGGCAACGCGTCAACAAGCACCGGATTAAAGTCTTCTACCCATGGGAGTCCCCATTTGTTCAGCTCTTCCATGAAAGGATCCGGATCGAACTCTTCGATATTGAATACGCCCGGTTTATTCCATTTTCCGGTCATAACCATCGCAGCGCCGATCATGGCAGGAACGCCGGTTGTATAGGAGATGGCCTGGGAGCCCACTTCCTTATAGCACTCTTGGTGGTCGCAAACATTGTAGACATAGTAAGTCTTGTCTTGGCCGTCTTTTTTTCCTTTGAAAATGCAGCCGATGTTCGTCTTGCCCACCGTACGCGGTCCCAGGGAAGCCGGGTCCGGGAGAACGGCCTTCAGGAATTGAAGCGGGATGATTTGTTTTCCTTCGAATTCGATCGGTTCGATGGAAGTCATGCCTACGTTTTCAAGCGCCTTTAAGTGCATGAGATAGCTCGGGCCGAAAGTCATGAAGAAACGGATACGTTTCAATCCAGGCATGTTCTGCACAAGGGATTCGAGCTCTTCATGGTAAAGCAAATACATGTCCTTTTCGCCGACTTCAGCGAAGTTATAACCGCGTTTGATTTCCATTGGCTTCGTTTCGATCCATTCCCCGTTTTCCCAGTAGCGTCCGTTAGCGGACACTTCACGGATGTTGATCTCCGGGTTGAAGTTAGTTGCGAAAGGATAGCCGTGATCCCCGCCGTTGCAATCCAGAATGTCGATGTATTCGATTTCGTCAAAATAGTGTTTCAGCGCATAAGCGGAAAATACACCGGTTACGCCTGGGTCGAATCCGCTGCCCAGAAGAGCTGTGATCCCGGCTTTCTCAAAGCGTTCGCGGTAATCCCATTGCCATTTGTATTCGAATTTAGCCGTATCTTCCGGCTCATAGTTTGCCGTATCCATATAGTGCGTTTTGGTGGCCAGGCAAGCATCCATGATCGTTAAATCCTGGTAAGGCAGAGCCAGGTTCATAACGATATCTGGTTTGACTTCATTAATCAGAGCGATCAGCTCATCTACGTTGTCTGCGTCGACCTGTGCGGTCGTAATTTTGGTTTTGCCGCCTTCCAATTTTGCTTTCAGCTCATCGCATTTGGATTTCGTACGGCTGGCGATGCAGATTTCTTGGAAAACCTCGCTGTTTTGAACGCATTTATGAATTGCTACTGATGCTACGCCACCGGCGCCAATGACAAGTGCTTTTCCCATTGTTCGATCTCCTATCTTGAGTAAATTTCTAATAAATGTAAAAACGGCAACAAAAAAAGCAAGCGAAACACGCATCATGCGCATCACACTTGCTTTGATATAATTAAATAATTAGACGGTTCCAATAAACATGACTGGACAAACTTCTTGAGTGCTTGTCATTCAGCCCAAAAACGCATAGTTTCTTGGAAAAGCCCTTAATATTCAAAAATATCATGTTAGGATCAGAGTCTATATAGCAAATAATTACTTTTACCACTCTTATTGACCGTTTCACAAGTTGTGTGCAAATGCACTGGTTGTAAAGTAACCAACTTATAAAATTTGAGCTTTTAACTCAATCAATAAAGCAACGAAAGTTGCCAATCGGCATTTGACCCGGCTGTCCGTATGGCCTTAACTTCTTAATGGAAGTGGTCAAAGATTATCTGCTTGGAAAGATCCTAGATAATTCAAATATTAGCTTTCCAAAATTCATGCTACTTCATATTAGCAGGATAGGGATTGTTGAGCAAGAAAAATTTTTTAAAGGTGTATGTTTGCAAGAGGAGTGGGGAGATGGATAGCTTAACTGACCGTGTTCCGAATTATACGACGACCTGGGGCTGTCCCACATTTATGGGGCAGCCTTAATGATTTCGCTTTTAAGATTAAGTGCAGGAGCAGTAGTACTGGGTTCATTTTGAAGAATGGATTTGGATTTTCTCTGGTACGCATTGTTTCGTAATAGTGCAAAGATAATGAGTAGCGTGCCGAAAAATTCGAAAATGCTAATTTGGTAGCCTTGAAAAGCCATAATAACGAATGTGGTAATGGGCACAAAATTGATAAATAATATTCCGTTGAGCGGGGATAACAACTTGATTCCTAAATTCCAGCTTAGCAAGGCTACTAGCCCTGGCAATAAGATCATAAAGGACATTTCATACTTAATAGATAGGATCGTGTCCCAGGTGGGAACGGGAAGTAAACCAAATACGGAGGCAAGAGTAACGATGACAAAAGATACTGCGCTTCCTATTAAGCAAGTTAAAGTAGAATAGCGTAGTATCGACCAATTCCCAAATCGACTTCCCCCCATTGAATAAATGACCCATCCTACCACTCCCGCGAATATAAGTAACAGTGGAAATAGATGTTGCCCAGCCATCATGAAGAAGGACAAGTTCCCGTTGGTGATAACAAGTAAAGCACCGGCAAGCGCGATAGCCACACTCGTGAGCATGTATTTATTTGGGGCTTTTTTAGTTGTGAACCATAAGACCATGATGGATATCATCGGCATGAGGACTTCCATAATCGAGGCAGCGACCGTACCTGATTCCCCCATGAGATGCTGTCCTAGGAAGACGCACATGTTATAGACCGTGAATGCCGCCGTACCATAGAACAACAAGGCTTTGCCTCTTCCCTCCAAGCGAAACGAGCTTCTCCCCTCTTTCATCCAAAGCAACACGCTGAGGATGATCCCGACTGCTAAGTAACGGATAAATGAAAAATAGAATGGATCAATTTGCTGTAATGCAAGATGTGCAACGGGAAACATAGCTCCCCAAGACATACTTGCGATGAGGCATAGCATGGACCCGATGACGATTTGTTTTTTTAACATGAATTGTCTCTCCCTAGCATGAATCAGCCGACTTCAATGTATGCAACTCATTCATCATAGGGGGTTGAAAGGCTTTAGTAAAATGATTGTAAATAATAATTATCATCATTTATAATGATAGCAACGAGATGAGATATTCGTATTGGAATGAAGAGCAGTGAAAAGGAGCGGCCGTATTGGAATTTAATGATTTAAAAATTTTCCAGACCGTTGCAGCACATGGAAGTGTCAGCAAGGCGGCACTGGAGTTAAATTACGTTCAATCGAATGTGACAGCAAGAATTAAGCTACTGGAGAAAGAGCTGCGGACGCCATTATTTTATCGGCACAAGCGCGGGATGATCTTAAACACGGAAGGAAAGCGATTGCTGGAATATTCAAGGGACATTCTATCGAGAATCGAGGAAATAAAGCGCACATTTCAAGACAATTCGAATCCTTCCGGTGTTCTAAACATTGGTATCGTGGAAACCGTAGTTGCTCTTCCGGATATTTTATCCTCCTATTATAGTAAGTATCCAAACGTTGAAATATCATTAAAAGCCGGAGTTACCGATCTTTTGCTGCATGAGGTTATTGATATGAAGCTAGATGGAGCGTTTGTTACTGGCCCCATCAGACATCCATTAATCGAGCAGGTTGAGGTTATTCAGGAAAAGCTAGTCCTCGTTACCAAAGGTGATTCCTTTTCCGTGGAGGACATCACAACAAAGCCGCTATTGCTATACAACAAAGGTTGCGGTTATCGCGGGAGATTGGAAAGCTGGATGAAGGTGGAAGGCATTATCCCCAAACAGATTATGGAGTTTGGAACGTTCGGAACGATCATGGGCAGTGTGGCCGCCGGAGTTGGAATCACGATTATACCGGAATCATCCATTACCGATTTGGTCGCCAACGGTACCGTGTTTTGCCATAGCATACCTGAACCTTATCGTGAGATCACGACTATATTTATACGGCGTAAAGATTCGTATTTAACGCACACGCTACAATGCTTTATTGATGAAATTGTTGCCCGAACTAACCTTGCATTGACGTAAAACACAATTTCACTTGCACCTTACGTAACGTAATGTTTTACAATGGAGCTACCGGTACATAGCTAGCACCAGAGAGTGGAGATGGTTCATGAAGAAACATTGGAAGGTCGGGGATCTCGCTAAGCTGACGGGGCTTACTGTACGAACCTTGCGGTTCTATGATCAAATCGGGTTGTTCTCTCCGTCGGGACAAACGGAATCCGGTCACAGGCTGTACAACGACTTGGACTTGTCGCGATTGCACCAGATCTTATCGCTTAAAGAGCTAGGGTTATCTCTCGAGGAGATTAAGTCGGCCTTAATTGGCGGGCAGATCAGTCCGCTTGAGATCGTCAACCTGCAGATCAATCAACTCAAAGATCAGATCAAACTGCAGCAGAAACTATTGGAACAGCTCAGACACGTATCCAAGCTTATGCAGGGCAAGACGGAATTAACGGTTGAAGATTTCACGAGCCTTCTGCAAGCGATGAAGAAGGATTATGAGAAACCGGTCATTGAACGGCAAACGAGTTGGGAGCGACATTTGGACCTGTTGGGAAACTTTCTTGCCGAGGATAGCGGAATTCCGAAACATAAGGAGGAAAATCAATGAACGAACGATTCGTCAAGCATGGAACCTTCGTCGTCGAGCGGACGTATTCCGCTGCGCCGGAGAGAGTCTATCACGCATGGGCAGACCCGATTGCAAAAGCCAAGTGGTTTTCGAAGCCGGAAATCTTCGATTTCCAGGTTGGAGGGCGAGAGTACAGCAGCGGAGGGCCGCCGGAAGGGCCGATCTTTACCTTCGACGCCATCTACCAAGAGCTTGTTCCCGAGCAGCGCATTGTCTATACGTACACTCTGGATTCGGGCGATATACGCATCTCCATCTCGATCACAACGATCGAGCTTATTAAGGTGGAGGGCGGCACGAAGCTGATTTTCACGGAGCAAGGTGCGTTCTTCGACGGGCACGATACGCCGGAAGTGCGGGAACACGGTACAAACGTCATGTTGGATGCACTGGGCAAGGTATTAGTAGGGGATGAATGAACAAGACTATAGGTGAATATGAACTTATGGCGACACGCGAGTACGATGTCCCGCGGGAGCTCGTATTTCGGGCTTGGACAACCCCTGATTTGTTAGCCCGATGGTGGGGGCCGAAAGGCTTTACGAATACGTTTCACGAATGCGATATGAGGCAGGGAGGCACGTGGCGGTTCACCATGCACGGATCGGATGGCGTGGATTATCCTAACCATAACGTTTTTGTTGAGATCGTGCCGCCAGAGAGGATCGTGATTGATCATCTATCCGGCCACGAATTTCGGGTAACGGGAACCTTCGAGAGCTTCGAAGGCCGCACCAAGGTCACTTTCCGTCAACTTTTCAAGAATAAAGAGGAGTTTGAACAAGCTAGGCCGATCTGCACAGAAGCTAATGAACAGCAGCTTGACCGACTTGGCAATGTGTTGGCGGAATTGGTCTACTAGCTTTGCAAAGGTATATCGGCCTTTTCCGGAAGAACTGCCACTTATGTGATGACTCTAAAATGGTCGCCGTTCACGATCCCTGTCGGGAATCGGACGGCGATTTTTAGTACAAGCGCAACCGATTCCGCGGACTTTCTACTATATAGATAGGAGCATAGAAAGGAGTTTAATGATCAAGGGATAAGAAGATTTGCAAAAGGAGATTAACGGATGGAAGATCAAGGAATAGTCCACCTATACTTACAGCGTTCGCAGCAAGCCATTTTGGAGACTAAGAATAAATATGGGGCATACTGCAGAGTGATTGCAAGAAACATACTTTCCGATAGTTCGGATATTGAAGAGTGCGAGAACGATACGTACTTGGCTGCGTGGAATGCAATACCGCCTAATATGCCTAGGAAGTTCTCCGTATTTCTAGGGAGGATCACGCGTAATATCGCGCTTGATAAACATGGCTATAATACGGCGAAAAAGCGTAATCGCGAGTTTGAAGTCATTCTAACGGAATTAGAAGAATGTTTAGCTACCCCTGGCACTGTAGAAACAGAGTATGAAGCAGGTGAGATAGCAAACTTAATTAATCAATTTTTATATGCCCTAGATGAGCATGCCAGAAATCTATTTATTAGGAGGTACTGGTACTCCGATTCGATAGAGGATCTTTCTATGAGATTTAATATGAGCAGCAGTAAAGTGAAGTCCATCTTATTCCGGACAAGAAATAAACTTAAAGTTCATCTTGGCAAAGAGGGGGTTACCTTATGAAAAAGGAAGAGTTATATCGGGAGTTCGGAGCCATTGATGAAAACTTAATTGAAGCGGCCGGTCATAGCGGAATAGAGAAAAAGAAAAAAAGGATTTCCAAAAAGTGGGTTATTTTGGTTGCGTGCCTTATCCTTTATAGTTCAACCTCCACGGTTTTATTAGCAAGAGGTTATTATAAAAATCAAAATACAGAGCCATATATACGTTATTTAACAGCTGAGGACATGGAGTTAGCGCCTGTTACTCAATATGATGCGGAAAAGTTTCTGCAAGCTTTAAAAAGCGATAACAATGAATATGTATATATTGCTATTAATAGGCTCGTAGAATGCTTTAATGATCCAAAGCAGAGAGAAAAAGCGTTGAAAGAACTTCAGCCATTATTGGCAAACGATAATCAAAAAATCGCCGATGCGGCTGCTTTCGCCATAGATATTCTGTCACAAAGTTATCTGAGCCCTTATATTCATAAGTTAGCGGACGGAAGTATGATCTTTACGTTGTTTAACAATTATTCGGATTATGGAAGTCAGAATGTCCTTTGGAGGATAAAAGACAATGTGCTTGAACAGTATTTAAGCTTTTCTACACCCTCTATGTATATTACGGAAATAATTCCTTCACCAAATCAGAAGTTGGTTGCGATAGTAACCTGCTCTAATAAAAGCGAATTCGTTCAAATTATTAATGTTGAAGAGGGAATGTTCAGTCCGGAGTTAGTAGAATCGGCAAGAGTCAAATACGGTGCGCAGAAACAATTAGATACCTGGATTCGCACGGATCATGAGAATTACAGCTATGCCAATAACATAGCGTGGAAAGACAATGATACTTTAGAGTTTGAGGGTTCCCTTGCCTACCAGAATACTGAGATCATAGAAAATGTTACTGTTGCGTATCGGTTTAGTAAGAAGGCAATAGAAGTAAATGAGATCAGCTCATAAATTTTTGGGAAAAAGCTTTTATTTTATCCACGAAAATTCCTTTCAGTTGATCGGAGCCTTCTTTCGGTGCAGCATAAGCCTTATAACCGCCAAACGAATCAATGCAAATAGCAGCTTCTTTAAGATCGGCGGGAATATTCCGTTCTATTATTTCTTCTGTCTCCTTTGGCTTCTCATTGCAAATAAAGTACCCAATTCTTTTTTTCAGTAATTCATTATGATTTTTTTTGATAAAGTCGCGAATGGTTTTGTAAATTTTCCCGTCTCGAACTCCAGCACCCAATATAATGCGATCAAAATCCTCGATAGAGGGCTTCTCCATTTGGATGTTACAGATCGTACAATTCGAAATCTCTTCCGCTAATACTTTTATGCATTGCTCTGTTGCTCCTGTTTTCGTTGCATAGATGACTAGTACTGCCATTTGGCTCATCCTTATCATTTGGCGTTATTTTGAATTAAGATGATGAATCTGTTCCTCGAGAACGCTGCTTGCTTTGCCTAAAAAGTTTGTAATAAGCTCTAGTTCTTCATCCGTATAGGATGAAGCCAGCTTGACCATCGCCGTGTGAAGCAGAAGGTACGTATTGCTGACATCTTCCTTATTCTCGTAAAGCGGGACGATGATCACTTTACGACGGTCAAGGGGGTCATGTTGCCTGCGAACAAACCCGTTTCTTTCTAGTCGGTCGATTAACGCGGTAACGCTGCCCGTCGTAAGCCCGGTTAGTTTCGACAACTCGCCGGCGGTGACAGGACCTTTTTCATGCAGGATGTCGACGGATAAAAAGTCATTATTATAAAGCCCTAAGGAAGCAGCTACACTTTGCTGGTAGAGTACCGTTCTGGTTCCCAATCCGCGCATACTCATCGTAAGGTTTTCTTGCTGCTCCGTAGGCTGTTCTGGTCGATTACTTGACAACAATAGTCCTCCTTTAACTTTTTTAATCTTGGCGATCAAGATACTCTACAACCAAGATATATTATTGCGATTTTGATGTCAAATATTCGCCGATAGGGTCAGAACATTTTGATAAAAGTAATCCAGTATTTATGATACGATGAAACAGAATAAAACTTCTATTTTCTATTGGAGGTCGTTGAAGGATGAGTCGGGAACTTTTGCAAGAAGGGTATTTCGGGGAGTTCGGAGGCAGCTTCGTGCCGCCGGAATTACAGGAAGTGCTGGATTACTTGAGCGAACAATTCCACATGTACAAAGACGATCCGGAATTCAACGAGGAATACCGTTATTATTTGCGGGAATACGTCGGGCGGGAGAATCCGCTGACTTACGTGGAGCGGCTGTCCGAATCTTGGGGAGGCGCGAAAATCTATCTGAAGCGCGAGGATCTCAACCACACGGGCGCGCACAAAATAAACAACGTCATCGGTCAGATTCTGCTGGCCAAGCGGATGGGCGCCAAGCGGATTATCGCCGAGACGGGCGCCGGGCAGCACGGCGTCGCGACGGCGACAGCCTGCGCCATGTTCGATATGGAATGCATCATCTACATGGGGGAGGAAGATACGCGCCGGCAAGCGCTGAATGTTTTCCGGATGGAGCTGCTCGGTGCGACCGTCGTTCCGGTTCATAAAGGGCAAGGCCGCCTGAAGGATGCCGTGGACGAAGCGTTAAACGATCTCGTACTGAATTATAAGAACACGTTCTACCTGCTCGGTTCCGCAGTCGGTCCGCATCCGTTTCCATCCATGGTTAAACACTTTCAATCTATCGTCAGCGAGGAATCGAAGCGTCAAATTCTAGAGAAGGAAGGCCGCTTGCCGGACGCTGTCATCGCCTGCGTCGGAGGGGGAAGCAATGCGATCGGCGCGTTCGCTCATTATTTGGACGAGCCATCGGTCCGCCTAATCGGCGTCGAGCCGGACCAAGCGCCTACATTGACCCAAGGCGTTCCGGGAATCATCCACGGGTTTAAGTGTTTGGTGCTGCTGGACGAAGAAGGCAATCCGCAGAAGACCTACTCAATCGCGGCGGGTCTTGATTACCCGGGCATCGGGCCGGAGCACAGCAACCTGAAAACGACCGGACGGGCGGAATACGTGACGATCTCCAATGAGGAAGTACTAGCAGCCTTTCAGGAGCTGTCTCGGACGGAAGGCATTATCCCCGCGCTGGAGAGCGCGCACGCCGTCGCTTACGCGAAGAAGCTCGCTCCGACGATGAGCAAAGAGCAGATCATCATCGTCAATCTGTCCGGCCGCGGTGACAAAGATGTGGAGCAAGTTTTCCATATGATTAAGAAATAAGATTTTACAACGAGCGAGATATTGCTGGACTATGGCTCGGGAAACAAATTCATGGAATACTTTGTCAGCCTTATGATACTATAGGTTTATTAATTAGGATCAGGTGCTGATGATATGAAATGGAAAATGAAAATCCTTATGCTAGCCTTCTCGTGCTCGGTTATGACGGCTTGTACGAATGCGCAACCCCAGGTTCAATCCCCTTCGATGCAGACGGAGACGCCGGCAACGGCATCTCCGATTAACGAACCTCGGGATGTCCCATCTCCGATGAAAGCCCCGGAGGAAAGCGTAATGCCGAAAGCGGCTCCTGCGGATAAGCCGGTGGTCGATAAATCCGCTTGGGTCGGGGAATGGAAATGGCAGCAAGCGACCAAATACGATGTTTCAACGATTACGATTCATAGCCAGAAGGACAAGCAACTAACCTTTTCGCTTAATGCCTTCCACGTGACCAACGCTAAGACGATGGATGGCCATCATGGCGAGATTGATAAAGGTATTGCCTTCTTATCCGGTGATGAGGCCGTATTTAGAGACGATGACAATCATTTCGAATTACGAATGGCGCTCGTCGATGGCCATCTTGAGGTGTCGACCAAGGGCGAAGGCGATTTTGGCGCATTCGTTACCGTGGATGGCTCCTATGTCCGCAAAACGAACGATTATCTCATCGTACCGGGGCGTTCGGTAGGCAAAATCTCGCTTGGAATGTCCAAGAAGGAAGTGACGAAGCTTCTAGGGAAGCCGTCGGAAGCGGATGAGAGTCAGATGACGTACAAGTCGGCGAAGAACTCGATTACGTTGGAATTGGACAACAATGTCGTCAGGCAGATCGAATTCACATCCTCCTCCTTCTCTACCGCAGAAGGGATTAATTTAAGCAATTTCCAGCAACTTGACGATGGATTTGCCATCTCGCAATTTCAATGGCGGTTTTTGCAACTTCGCTATGGCTGGGAAGAGGGCGGTTTAACCTTCTTTTCCTTCAACGCGGACGTTCCGGACGACAATGAGGAGTACCAATCTTATGTTCGCGGATATGTCTACGAAGGACGGCAAATGTTCGAGGAACCCATAACCGGCGCCCAGTGGGAACCGGTGAGTAAGCAATAGCTTGAAGTTGAGGCCTTCCGAACCCGGAGGGCCTTTTACTTGCACGGAAAGATGCGAGGAATTCTAACGCTCTGACTCCGAGCCGTTGGACTTAATGCTAACGCTTCGATAGAATATTATTCTATATTGTAGTAATCAGGATTATTTTAAGGCAGAAAGGAGAGATAATAATGGGAAATACGGATAAGTTTGAAATGATAGCTAATAGGTATGACACTCCGGAGAGAATTCAAATTGCAAAGGTATCATCAGATGCCATTCGTGAATATTTGGTTGACGCTAAAAGTAAGAATGCTATAGATTTTGGGTGTGGAACGGGTCTTGTCGGAATGGACTTGTTAAACGATTTTAATTCTATGCTTTTTCTGGATACTTCCCAAAACATGATTAATCAAATAAAGCAAAAAATTTCTGATTTTAATATTCAGAATGCAGATACATTATGCTTTGATTTTGAACAGGAAGGTCTATCGGATTTACATGCTGACTATATTTTTATGGCTCAGGTTCTCCTCCATATTCCTGATGTTGAATTCGTTTTATCCAGATTATTTGATGTTCTCAATGAAGGAGGACATTTGCTTATCGTAGATTTTAATAAAAATGAAAAAGTAGTTTCGGATATCGTTCATAACGGATTTAATCGAGATGAGCTAACCGACATGATGACTAAAATAGGGTACAGGAATATTCAATCCAAAACCTTTTATACTGGAAATAAAATATTCATGGGACAAGATGCATCGATGTTTATTCTTGATGCTCAAAAATAAACTTTAAACGTCGCAAATACCACTCCATAGATGGAGTGGTATTTGCGATAGAATGCCAATCTTATTGCTGGTTTTCAGAAGCGCGATTCGAGGATGGGTTTTGTTCAAATACTTGTGCCGCTTCCTCGGCGGAAAATTCCGTGTCGTTCTCGCCTGGGATAGGCAATTTGTTTAAAGGAGTCGTCTGCACTTCCGCTTTTGTTGGCTGATTATCATTGTTGGCCATGTGGGAACCTCCCTCCATATTATCAAAGTCATTCAAACCTTAGGCTTCCACATGAGGAATATTTTATTCCTATGGTCAAATCGAGAAAAATATGTATAATTAATCACCAAAAGGAATATTTATTCGCTAAGGAGGATGATTATGCACTATAAAGTATTTGTTGACGGCCAAGAAGGTACGACCGGTTTGAAGATCTTTGAGTATTTATCGAAGCTATCGGACATAGAGGTACTCAGGATTGATACCGACAAAAGAAAAGATCCCAAAGAACGAAGCAAATTCCTTAACGGAGCAGATATCGTTTTCCTTTGTCTTCCCGATTCGGCTGCACAAGAGTCCATTGCGCTTGTGAATAATGAAACAACCAAAATCATTAATACAAGCACAGTCTTTAGAACGGATAAAAGTTGGGTTTTCGGTTTGCCCGAGATAAAAAAACAAAGAGATTTAATAAGAACCGCTTCAAGAGTTTCCGTTCCCGGCTGTCATGCTACCGGTTTTATTCTTACCCTTAGGCCGTTGATTGAAGCCGGCCTTCTTCAACCGGATTATCCCGTTACGTGTTATTCGGTGACAGGGTATTCGGGAGCTGGAAGAAGCGGGATCGAGGAATATGAGAATCCAACGGCAAGCGCCGCAAAAAAACTCAATGTTCCAAGACATTATTCGTTGCAACTCAATCATAAGCACATCCCGGAGATGCTGCTGTATTCAGGGCTTTTATATGAGCCGTTATTTACGCCTATTAAAGCTAATTACGCACAAGGAATAGCCATGTCGATTCCTTTAATGAGTAGGCTTATGCCGAGAAACTCTTCCGCCAAAGATGTACATGAAGCATTATCGGCGTATTTTGAAACGGAGCGATTCGTGCATGTGATGCCGTATGATTCGGAAGCTTACCTCGATGAAGGACACTTTATGATATCTGAGTGTAACAATACGAACCGGCTAGAAATATTTGTTTTTGGACAAAAAGACAAGATAAATATTATTTCAAGATACGATAATTTAGGTAAAGGGGCATCAGGCGCTGCTATACAAAATATGAATCTCATGCTTGACTTCGATGAAGGAAATAGTCTCATATATTAAATTGGTTTACGACTAAAGGCCATCCCACAGAGGATGGCTTATTTAATGCGGGATTTATAAGCAGGTGCTGATTTATGTTGAGAGCCGTCTTTCGGATTTTTGTCGCTGCATAATATATATATTAAGCCACTCAAGTCGGTTCTTAGCCAAGATGGGAGATGTGAAGACTTTGACGAAATATAGAAGCAGTACAATCGGCAGTAAATGGACAAAAACCAAATGGTTGTTAAAGCGGCAAGATTTTCAAAGACATATCCCTCAAACCATGATGTTCAATAAACACAATTTAACTACGATGTTAACCTCGCATTCCGTCGTCTATTTTAAGCCTACGAACGGTTCCGGCGGGGCCAACATTATACGGATAAAAAAACGGGCACGAGGGTATCAAACGCAATCCAATTCCAGCAAAGCCGTATACTCTACGAAAGATGAATTGTTCAATAGTTTGAAGCGGTATTCCGCTCGTAGGCCGTACTTGTTGCAGAAGGGAATCGCATTAGCCAAGACAAGCGGGCGTCCCTTCGATATTCGCGTTATGGTTCAAAAAACGAATGCTGGCGACTGGGTAAGCACGGCTGTATTTACGAAAATAGGGCGGCCGGGAAAAGTCGCTACGAACTATAATCAAGGAGGGAAAATTGACTTCTTTCGTTCAACCTTGTCAGCTGCAGGATATCATGCAGCCTCCATTCAACGTATGGAAGCGAAGCTGAAGCGGATGGGCGTCTCCGCGGGGCATTGCTTTGATCGACATATGAAGGGATTCAGGGAACTTGGTTTGGACATCGCGCTGGACTCCGAAGGAAAGCCGTGGATTCTGGAAGTGAACACGAGGCCCCAAATTTATCCGCTGAAGCACTTAAAGGATAAGGGATTATATCGACGGATTATTTCTTTTGCCAAACAATATGGGAGAACGAAATGATATAGATCTGACTAGAGCTCTCACCTAAGTCAGCTTGACATTTGTTTGACGTCAAACCATAATATGGGTATGGAAACTAGAGACATCATTTCATTAATCTCCAAAATCAGAGAAAAGGTTAATAGGTTCATCATTGCGGAGATGGTGAAGCAGGGGATAGACGGTATCGGGACTTCGCACGGCGATATCATCTATGCGCTATTTAAGAAGCCCAAGCTCGCTATGGCGGACATTTCTAACAAGATTAATAAGGATAAATCTACGGTCACGGCACTTGTCGACAAGCTGGTTCGGCTTGGATATGTGACTAAGGAAAGAGACAGCGAGGACACGAGGGTTGTTTATGTTGCCTTAACCCCTAAGGGATCTGAACTGGAACCGATCTTTGAATCCATATCTAAAGAAATGTTGGACACGTTTTACCTAAACGTCTCTGATAAAGAAACAGCAGAGCTGCTTAAGATTTTAAAGAAGGTTTATGGCAACTTTTAATTTTTTTTGCTATATAGTTTGATGTCAAACTATATGATAAGGAGAGGATAACGTGAGAGATTTTACGAAAGAATTGCCCGATCATACGGAGAAATACATTGGGGAAAACGATTTGTTCCTAGAGATATTCGAAGGAGAGAACCTACCGAAAGGGTCTAACGATAGACCTCCTTTGCTTTTTGTACACGGAGCTTTCACGGGAAGTTGGATGTGGAGCAAATACATTCCACACTTTATCGGAGAAGGATGGAAATGTTATGTCATGAACATGAGAAGCCATTACAAAAGTAGGCTCATGGATATGACTAAGATCACTTTCGAAGATTATTTGGAGGATATAGAAGAGGTTATCGCCGAGTGCGGCGTTCAGCCCATTGTTATCGGATTTAGCATGGGAGGGATCTTGAGCCAGAAGCTGGCTGAAACCGTCGAGATCGCCGGGTTGGTACTGATCGATTCGGTCATCAGCAGAGAAGTTTTTGAAGAAGTACCCTACGAACAGTTAGACCAGACGACACCTGGTATCATCATGCCTGCCCCAGTCCGTGAAGAGCTTTCAAGCCTGGATGAAACGGCAGATGACATTGCATTTCAAGTCAAGTATTTGACAATGGAGTCATCGAAGGCATTTAGCGCATTTGTTTTTTCGATCGAAGCAAAAGGGATATCCATAGAAAGCCGCTCGATTACTTGCCCGTGTTTGGTTATCAAAGCAGTAAACTCGGATGATGACGACCGTCGGGGTAAAGTGACAGCGGAGCACCTCCGTGCTGAATATAAAGAGCTATGGAACATGACACACACAGGCTTGCTCGTAGGTCAGAGATATAAGGAATCAGTAGATACAATCATGGAATGGTTAAACAGATTTTAGAATGGATGCAAAAGCCCCTACCACCGGTTCGGTGGCAGGGGCTTCGGATTAAATTAAATCAGCTTACCAGTTGTTGCCCGACACTCTGATGACGTTAAAGCTCGGGGATTTGTTCTCGCCGTAAATGGCTGTGACACCGGGGTTGTTCACTTTGACATTGGTGAAACTCGCCGCGCCGATAACCGGTCCTTGCCCGTCTTCCGCTTTGGCGACAAGTTTAATGCCATAGCGGGACGGATTGTTGATCGTGATGTTCTCCAAGCGAACGTTCTGCATCGGAAGGTTCTCAGGGGATTTGGACTGGAACATCAATCCGAAATAGACCGGGTTATTGATATCGATATTCTTCACCAGGATGTTCTTGAAGTTTCTGTCGCCGCCGAAGAACCAGATGGCCCCGAAGTTCTGGTAACCGTTGATCTTGTCGTCGGCTCCGACGCTGGTCCAGAAATCTCCGCCCGTGCGGTCCAGCGTAACTCCGTCAATAACGGTATCCAGAGTGCCGAATCCAAGCGTGTTGTACCCGAAGCTTAAACTGCTGACGGTCACGCCCGGGTAAGTCAACGTATCGGCGCCGTACAGGTTTTGGAACAGATTGTCTTGGCCCCCATAGACGGCGAAAGCGGCCGCGCGTCTAACGTTGGTGGCGGTGAGGTTGGTGTACTTGTTGCCCACGTTGTAGGAGCCGCCGGCATCGATGGCGCTGAACAAGGCGAATGAATCGTCGCCGGTTCCGCGGGCATAGTTGTTGTCGATGATGTTGTAGGACGAACCATTGGTCATGTTGATGCCGTCCGCGAATAAGTTCTTGATCCGGTTGTTCTTAAAGGTATTGTAAGATGAGTTCACTCCCCAGTACAGGCAGATAAAGTGCTCGGCCCAGATGTTCTCGATGGTGACGTTCTGCATGCCGTTTCCGTCGATGAACTTGCCGGGACCGTCTTGTCTGTAAATATAGTTGCCCCACGCAGACAAGTTCTTGATGGTCGAGCCGTTAGCCGCGGAGCCGATATTAAATCCGACATCGGTATTCGTTTGGTTCTGCGGAGCCGTCAGCTTGGTATGCCATGGGCCTGCGCCGATGATCTCCGTGGCCCGGCCGTACAAGAAGATTTTGGACGTAATGGTCCATTCGCCAGCCGGAATGAAAATTCCCTTCTTGGACGGGTCTTGCCTGAATTCGGTCAACGCTTGCTCGATCGACTTGGTGCTCGACACTTGAATGTATTTGCTCGGATCCGGATTCGAAGCGGGCGGAGCGACATTCTCCGTCTCGATCATATCCACGTAGATCCAAGGGACGTCTCCCGCGTCTTTCTGAATCTTGATCTTGGTTCCGGCCGGATACACCTGGTCGAGCATGAGCTGCGAATCTTCGTAGAGCCAATAAGCTTTGGAACCGGTGTTATCATAGCCAAGCTGTCCAAGAGTGGTCGGAGTCGCATAGACGTATGAGAACTTGGATGTGACGGTAAAGTTGCCTTTGTCCACGCCATCCGCGTAAATGCTAATCGTTCCGGTGGTGTTCTCGGCAACGGCATTGCGGAGAACGAAAGCGTTGGCCGGCGAGGTCAGCGTAAATTCCACGTATTTGCCGGTCGCGTCCAGATATACGGCCGAACGCCCTGAAGCTTCGCCCGCGAAGTCGCCCGGCGTAAAGTTCGGAGCGAGCTTCGTACCGTTGGTGCTGTTGGAGGAAGACTCGGCTTCCAGGATCGTAAACGGCATGTTGGCGCCGCGGCCGGAATACAAGCTGGACGTGCTTATGTTGTTCGCTTGTTTGATGGCGACTTCGTTCGCATCCACCGCGACCGTTGTCGTTACCGTATAGCTGCCATTAACCGCCGTCCATGTGCCTAAGGTTACATTGGCCGATGCCCCCGCAGCCAATGTCCCGTTGTATGACCCGTTAAAGGTTTGAACGGTGGCGCCCGCCGCGTTCTTCAGTACTGCGGTGATTGCGTGGGTACCGCCAGCGGAAGCGATATTTCCTTGGTTCTTGAGGTTTGCGGTGAAGGTCACGGTATTGCCGGCGCTCGGATTGCCCGGCGTCCATGAAACGGTTCCGATCAAGTCGGAGCTTTGGACTTGACCGACGACAAGCGGCGAAGACGAGGTGAGGTTGTTGTTCGATTTGTCGGTCTCGATGACGGTATTGCTCTCGTCGACCTTGCCGGTGACGGTATAAGAGCCGGCATCCTTCGGTCCGACATTCGCGGAGACGGTCGTCGAGGCACCTGCTGCGAGAGCGCCGACGGAAGCCGTCCCGGCAAGAGCGTTGCCGAGATAGAAATTCACGCTCGTAGCCGGAGAAGCGATCGAACCGGCATTCTTCACGGTTGCGCTAAGCGTAATGGCATTGGTCTCCACCGGAGAAGTAGGCGACCAGGTTAGGCCGGTGATCGTTAAGTCCGGATTAGGCGCCGGAGTGCCGAAGATCTGGAACTCCGCGACTTGCCCGCCCGGTGCTCCGGAGTTGGCGGTGAACCGGAGTTGTACGCTGCTCGCCGTCGCTCCGATGGGAATTGTCACGGTATTCTGCGAAGCCGGGTTGAACGTATACGAGGCTGCGGAGACTAGGTTCGCGAAGGTGGTGGAATTCTGGTCGTGTCCAAGCACTTGGATCGTCTGCGTACGCGTTGCCCATGCGCTGGACGGGCTCAGCTTAACCACGACCGAAGTGACGTTGGCATTGGCTCCAAGATCTACGGTGAGCGTGCTTGGATGGCCGTTACCTTCCCAATAGGTGTTCGTATCGTTATCGTTGGCGTTCGCCGCTACGAAGGTGAAGGTGGAAGAAGATGCCGTGATCGGTTTGCCGATGGCCAAGTTCGTATCGTTGCCGCCGCCCGAACCGTTCCTTGTTACTGAATTGCTCGGCGGAGATGAGTTGCCGGCAGCGTCCTTGGCGATGACGTAGTAGGTAACCGTTGCGCTCGCGGGTTGAGTATCCGTATAAGTGAGCGTTGATCCGTTCACGCTGCCGCGAAGCTGGCTGTTGGCGTAAACGCTATACCCGGTGACGCCGACGTTATCCGTCGAGGCGCTCCAAGTCAGGTTAATCGTGCCCGAAGTCGGCTGCGTGAAAGCCAGATTGGCCGGGGCCGTTGGAGGCTGGTTGTCTAGGGCGCTGCCCGGCACGAAATTCATCCAGTTGATATTGAAGTCGTATCCGCTGGCAAATACTCGAAGCGTCTGTTGTCCCGCGGCAAGCGTTACGCTCGCGGTGACGGTTTGCCAATTTTGCCAGCCGCCGGTGTTGGGCACCGTCGTGGTGGCCAGCGTCGTGGTGCCGGATTGAAGCTGGAGCTGGCCCGTGGAGCCATTGCTGGCTACCCGGTATTCTACGGTGTACGTGCCGGCGGTCTGTACGTTCACATTGTAATCCATCCAGTCTCCGACATGGATCCATCCCACGTTAAGCCCGCCGCCGCTATCCGACGTCGTCTCGGTTTGGATTCCGTTCATCGCGCTGTAGCTTTCCGCTTCGATTTTGCCCGGAATGGCCAAGGGTCCAACCGAGGAAGTGCCGTAGATCTCCAGTTCGGAGATTTGCGCGGCCGGCCAGCCGGTGTTCGCAGTGACAAGGATCCGCACGTAGCGCGCGCTGGTTGCGGCGAAGTTGATCGTCACCGTATTCGCGGCGTTCGGATTAAACGTATAGCTAGCCGATGCTTTGAGATCTGAGAAGCTCGTTCCGTTCGTGCTTCCTTGAATGGACAGAGTCTGCGTCCGGCTCTCCCATCCTGACGGCAGCTTCAGTACGACTTGATCGATTGTAGCCGCGCTGCCGAGGTCGACCTGGGCCCATTGCGGGAAGGCATTGTTGGTGCTCTCCCAATACGTGGCTGAATTGCCGTCCGTGAGGTTGGACGCGACATAAACGTCGGCGTGTCCGGACTCGGTCACGGATTTGCCCGCGGCTAGATTCGGACCTCCGGCCGCTTGGACAGGGTTAGGCGCGGCAACGGTTGTTAGGAATGTTCCTACCATAAGGGTTAGGATACAGACCCAGGCTACTATTCGTCCTTGCCTTCTCATAAATTTCATTCTCCTCTCAAAATGAAAGTCATCTTAAGTGCATACAGGTTAGCTTCGGTTTCTCATCCATCCCTTTCTGGGTATTTCTGTTTTTTATACAAATGTAAGCGATTGCACTAAATAAGGCATTCCTCCTTTTTTTCAGCGATTTTAAGGTGTTGCACTTTGATCATAAGGCAGGCAAGCCTTCCGAATGAAGGAGTGATTCTATCAAAATCGTGTGCGGTATTACGAATTGGTTGAACCGGAGGCCATGTGCCTTCCCTATCATGCCAGGGACTCCAACCAGCAAGTCAGTCTGAATAATAATGTATGGGTTGTTAAAAAATACGTTCTAAGGAACCGGAAGGCGCGACAACTCGGTAAGGGAGGGGTTCTTCATTCAAGACAGCGCGTTTCGGATTTGGAGAAAGAGCCCCTCGGCGGCTTTTATATCAGCATCTCTAAAAGGAATTTCACAGGTGTTATTGATTGAGAATACGGTTACGGGACTGATCGTTCTCTTCGCCATCATGATCGCATCCGTCCCGTTAGGGCTTGTCGCATTGGCTTCATCTGGAATTGGAACCGGGATCGCTCTCGTTAGCGGGGCTGAGAAGGCGGTTATCAATCAAGGTTTATTCGGATACAATTCGGTTTTAACGGGTCTGGCTTTATCCTTGTTTCTGAGCGGTGAGAAGCGGTGGGGGATCGCTCTAGCCGGAGCTGCCGTTACCGTTCTCTTTACGGCGGCATTGATGCATTTGCTGAAGGCTATGGAAGTCCCGATTCTGACGTTTCCGTATATTTTGCTGACTTGGTCGGTTCTGCTTGCCTCTTTCGGATTGGCGTCCATTCAATTAAGCCCAAATCTTGTTCCCCAGGATCTTTCTCATTGGAAGTTGCAAGCGGAGGGGCATTTCGAAGCGACGGAATTGATTGAGGGAGTCGGCCAAATCTATTTCTTGGAAAATATTTATTCCTCCTTTCTGATTTTGATCGGAATTTTTTGGGCGAGCTGGCGAATGGGACTGTATGCCGTAGTAGGGACAGTCCTATCTAGCTTAACGGCTTATGGATTGGGGGCGGGATCTCCATCGTTTAACTCGGGGTTGTATGGATACAATGCGGTCCTCGCCATCATGGCCGTAACCGTAGTTTTTAAGGATCGGAGGCACAACTCCATTCCGGCAGGAATCGTCGCCGCAATTCTAACGGTGCCCCTTATGGCAAGCATTACGGATGTAATGATCCCTTATGGACTTCCGGCGCTTACGATGCCGTTTGTTATTGTAACCTGGCTATTCCTCAGCTTGAGAAAAGTATTGCCTAAGCTTTAGAAAGTAAATGGAGGCGATTCCCTTGTTCGAGAAATTTGAAGTGAGACCCTCGCTTGATGAAACGGTTAACAGCCATTGGCATTTTACGGCGCATAAGGACGGTATTGATTATACCGGTCACTACGATGGCGGAGAAATTCATTGGTTCCAACCGAAACCGGAAGACCATCATATCGAGCAGATGGAACAAAGGGTTCATACCCTAATGGAAGAGTATACGCCATTAGACAGTGAAATGAGGTAATGCCGTATAACACTTCCAATTAATGGGGACGATTGGGGTAGGATCGGTTTGAAGGAGGGGAAGTCCGTTGAAACTCACGCAGCGCGAACAAGAAAAGCTGATGATCGTCGTCGCGGCTGACGTTGCTAGGCGGAGGAAGGAAAAAGGCCTGAAATTGAACTATCCGGAAGCGGTAGCGTTGATTACATATGAAATCATGGAAGGCGCGCGCGCGGGGAGTACCGTCGCCCAATTAATGAGAGACGGAACAAAGATTTTAACCGCGGCCGATACGATGGATGGAGTTCCGGAAATGATTCACGATATACAGGTAGAAGCTACTTTTCCGGATGGAACGAAACTAGTTACCGTCCATTTTCCGATTAAATAACACCACAAACACGAAATGAAAGGGATGTTGCTTATGCTGCCAGGCGAGTACGTATTGCGAGAGGGCGACATCCTATGCAACGAGGGTAGAAAGACGCACGAATTAGAAGTCGTGAATCTAGGGGACAGACCCGTTCAAGTCGGTTCCCATTTTCATTTCTATGAGGTCAATGCCGCCTTGCAATTTATTCGGGATCAGGCTTACGGCATGCGTCTGGATATTCCGGCCGGTTCGGCTGTCCGTTTCGAGCCGGGGGATGCCAAGAAAGTAAATCTTGTCGCATTGGCAGGGGAACGTCGCGTTTATGGACTAAACAATAAAGTAGAAGGCTATCTAGATCATTAGGAGGTATCGCATGAGTCTGCGATTAACTAGAAAAGAATATGCAGATCTGTTTGGACCCACTACAGGAGATGCGATCCGATTAGCAGATACAGACCTATTCATAGAGATAGAAAAAGATTACGCGCGGTACGGGGATGAATGTAAATTCGGCGGCGGAAAATCGATCCGTGACGGAATGGGACAGCAACCGTCCGCGACGCGTGCGGATGGAGTGATGGATGTTGTCATAACCAATGCCATTATTCTTGATTATACCGGTATATATAAAGCGGATATCGGAATCCGAGACGGTAAAATCGCGGGTATCGGCAAGAGCGGGAACCCGTACATCATGGATGGCGTCGATATGATTATCGGTGCGACGACGGAAGCGATTGCCGGCGAGGGACTGATTCTGACTGCCGGCGCCATAGATACGCATGTTCACTTTATTAATCCTCTTCAGGCGGAAACCGCCTTATCTTCGGGCGTTACTACGCTGATAGGGGGAGGCACCGGGCCTGCGGAGGGATCGAAAGCGACGACGTGCACTCCCGGAGAGTGGAATATCCATCGCATGCTTGAGGCGATGGAGGGGATACCGATGAATATCGGTCTACTCGGGAAAGGAAGCACCTCCTCGGAAGAGGCGTTGGTCGAGCAGGTTCTGGCCGGTGCCGTCGGATTCAAAATCCATGAAGATTGGGGAGCAACGGCTTCCGTCATCGACCATTCCTTGCGCATTGCGGACCAATATGATGTTCAAGTGGCCATCCATGCCGATTCGCTTAATGAGTTCGGATTTGTCGAAGACACGATAAAAGCGATTGCCGGCAGGGTCATTCATACGTTTCATACGGAAGGCGCAGGAGGGGGGCATGCGCCCGATATGCTCACGATGGCAGCCTTGCCCAATATTCTCCCTGCGTCTACGAATCCGACAAAGCCCTACACCGCTAATACCGTAGAGGAACATTTGGATATGCTCATGGTCTGCCACCATCTTAGCCCGAAGGTTCCGGAGGATGTGGCATTCGCCGATTCGCGAATTCGGAAGGAAACGATAGCGGCGGAAGATGTCTTGCAAGACTTAGGCGTGCTAAGCATTATGAGTTCCGACTCCCAGGCTATGGGCCGCATTGGCGAAGTCATTTGCCGTACTTGGCAAACGGCGGACAGCATGAAGAAGCAGAGAGGGAAAATGGCCGGGGACGAAGGGGTTGGCGATAACAACCGAGTGAAACGGTTTGTAGCCAAATATACGATCAACCCGGCGATTGCGCATGGCATTTCTTCTTACGTCGGTTCCATTGAAGTCGGGAAAGTAGCCGATTTGGTTTTGTGGCATCCGGCTTTTTTTGGAGTCAAACCGGAAATGATCATGAAGAGCGGCTTTGTCGTTAACAGCGTGATGGGGGATGCCAATGCCGCAATCCCCACCCCGCAGCCGATTTTATACCGCCCGATGTACGCTGCTTTAGGCAAAGCGCTGCAGAGCAGTTCGATCACGTTCGTATCCAAGGCTGCCTATGAGGCAGGGATTAAGGAAAAGCTGGGGCTGCGGAAACAGGTGCTTCCGGTCTACGGAGTTCGCAACCTGACCAAGAAGGATCTAAAGCTGAATGGAGAAACACCGAAGATCGAGGTTGATCCGCAAACGTTTGAAGTTAAGGTAGATGGACAATTAATCACTAGCGAGCCTGTCGATGTCGTACCGATGGCCCAACGCTATTTCCTATTTTGAGGTGAAGCCTTGTGATAATCAATCAAGTGGTCTCCCATATCGAGAGTTTGAATGCGGAAGAAAGAAATAGACGCCATATGGAAAGGGTATTTCTGCAAAGCGATGATTTGGTTAAACGAATTCAACGGGTTGTGACGGATCACGGCAATGAGTTAGGCATTTCGTTAGGTCAGTCGAAGGAGCTCGTCCATGGGGACGTTCTCTATATGGATGACCATTCGTTGATTGTGATCCACGTCATACCGGACGAGCTGCTTGTCATTCATCCGCGCACCATTCAGGAGATGGGAGAAATAGCCCACAAGCTGGGAAACCGGCATCTTCCGGCTCAATTCGAAAGGGATCAAATGCTTCTGCAGTATGACTATTTGGTCGAAGAACTGTTGCAGAATGAGGGCATTCCGTATTCCCGCGAGAAGATGGCCGTAAAGAAAGCTTTTCGTCATGTTGAACACAGACACTAGCCTCTCTTTACTGTCCCTGCTGCAATTGTGCGATTCTAACTTCCCAACCGGTGCATTCAGTCATTCCTTCGGTCTCGAAACGTACATCCAGGACGACAAAGTGATGAGCAAGCAAACGTTTAGCGAATGGCTGCAGGTTTACTTGCAGGAACAGCTCGTTTATACGGATGGACTTGCCTGTCGGTTGACCTATGAAGCTCTCGAAGAGGGAAAGCTGGAAACGATATGGGCACTGGATCGCAAGATCTGCGTGCAGAATCAAGCCGCCGAGACGCGGGAAGGGAACAAGCGGATGGCGGAGAGAATGCTCTATCTGGGCACCGAGCTGTATTCTTCCCCGACGCTCGCACTCTATCGCGAACGAATCCGAGATAAGGAATGCTGGGGGCACTCGTCGATCGTATTTGCATGGATCACCCATCATTTGAAGATTCCCAAATCGGTAGCGATTATTTCTTACTTATATGCTTCGGTAGCGAGCTTGATTCAGAACGGCGTACGGGCCATTCCTCTTGGCCAGACGGAAGGCCAACGGCTCTTTCAAGAGCTGCAGGCTCCTCTGATTCATGCCGTCGAGCAGATCAATGGATTGGACCCCGAAGACTTAGGCATCACGTCACCGGGGCTGGAACTCTCTCAAATGAGACATGAAAGGCTGGGTTACCGTCTTTTTATGTCCTAATCTAACGGGTAATTAAGTGTAATTAAGAGAGGAGACTGTCATGGGTGTCATGGAACCGATTCGGATCGGGGTAGGCGGCCCGGTAGGCGCGGGCAAAACGTTGCTTGTAGAAAAGCTCACGCGTAAGCTGCACGATGAGATTAGCATGGCAGTCATCACGAACGATATTTATACCAAAGAAGATGCCCAGTTCTTAATGAAGAATGGCGTGCTGCCAACGAACCGAATCATCGGGGTAGAAACAGGCGGGTGCCCTCATACGGCGATCCGAGAAGACGCATCGATGAATTTTGCGGCCATTGAAGAGCTAAAGCAAAGACATCCGGACGTGCAATTAATATTCGTGGAAAGCGGCGGCGATAATTTGGCGGCAACCTTCAGCCCGGAGCTTGTCGACTTCTCCATCTATATCATTGACGTGGCCCAAGGGGAGAAGATTCCGCGCAAAGGCGGTCAAGGCATGATTAAGTCCGATCTGTTCATCATCAACAAGATCGACTTGGCGCCTTATGTCGGAGCCAGCTTAGAAGTGATGGAGGCCGATACGATAACGTTTCGCGGCAACAAACCTTATATTTTCACCAACTTAAAGGAAGACGTCGGACTGCCGAAAGTCATAGAGTGGATCAATAAGAGCGTCTTGCTGGGCGGGTTAGACTAGTGGCGGAATTAACAGGCTTTCTGCGGATTGAAGCCCGCAAGCATCGGGAGAAATCGATCGCGTCGGAAATTTATTCGCAAGGGGCATGGAAAGTGAATCCGCCTATTTACCTCGATAGTAGCGGACAACCTTGTTTGTATATGGTTTCTCTTGGCGGAGGATACGCGGGAGGCGATCGTTACAAAGCGGAAATCCGTCTATCCGAACAGGCGGAACTTCTTCTTACGACCCTATCCTCCAACAAGATATTCCGATCCCGAGGGAAGCCGGTCATTCAAGAAATAGATATTTACTTGGCAAGAGGAAGCGTTCTGGAGTATTTGCCCGATAATACGATTGCCTATCAAGATGCTCACTATGAACAATCGACAGTCATCCGTATGGAGTCGGGAGCAACCTTGATCTATACGGACTTGATAACGCCGGGATGGGCTCCAGACGGTTCGGTTTTCCGTTACGACACCCTCAAGCTCAGAACCGAGATTTACTTGGACGACCATCTCGTCGTATTCGATCATATTCGTCTCTGCCCTGGAGCGCAGAATATACAGGGGATCGGTTTATTGGAGGGATACACTCATTATGGCTCGATGATTGTCATTGGGCAGCAGGCGACCCCGGAATTCCTCGATAAGCTGCATGAAAGCTTGGATGTAGGACAAAGCCAAGTCAGACTTGGGTTATCCATGCTTATGATTCCGGGGTTTACCCTGAGAATACTGGCGTTCTCAACGCAAGCGATCGAGAGCGTATTCCAAAGCTGCCATCGGATGATTCGCGAGGAGTGGTTTGAGAAACAGCCGATCTCATTTCGAAAATATTGAATGAGTTTTGTTAGACAAGAGGTAAATCGTCATCCGCGGATGCGATTTACCTCTTTTTGCGGTTCTCGATCTGATAAGCGGAATAAAAAAAGAACCCGGTAAGCTTGCCGGGTTCTCGGATATAAATAGATTGCACGCAAAGAAGCGCTATGTTATGATAAGGGCACTGTCGAAATTTTTATTATCTGAACAGAGTTATTGCATCTTATCTATACCTTAATATTATCACATGGTTTTACGGTTTGTCAAACGTTCTTTTCCTTCTCCAAATTTGACTGATAAGGAGCGTGTTCAGAAGATGATAAACGCGAAGGATTGGCAGCAAGAGCAGGAACGGCTGGATCTGGTTACGGAGGGACTGCGATCGGAAATCGCGGAACTGGAACCGGAGGTGACCGGGCTGCGCGATCAGGTGGCGGACTTTCGCAAGCGATTTTGGGAGGAAGTTACGGTCAATACGAGTACGGACGAAGATTTCGAAGAGACCTTCTACAGCATAAAACAGCAAGAAGCATTGTTGTCCGAACGGGAGCGCAGTCATAGACAACGGATGCAGCGTTGGAAAAACATGCAACGGCTGCTGCCGTCTCCCTACTTCGGACGAATCGATTTTCAAGAGGACGGCATGAGCTTCAGCGAGCCAATCTATATCGGCGTATCGTCCTTCGTCGATACGGACGGCATGAGCTTCCTGGTGTATGACTGGCGAACGCCGATTGCGAGCATGTACTATGACTATTCCCCCGGCGTCTCCGCCTATGAAACGCCGGGCGGTCAAATCACGGGTACGATGATGCTGAAGCGGCAATACCAGATCCGCGACGGTCAGCTCCAGAATGTGTTCGATACAAGCGTAACGATCGGCGACGAATTGCTTCAGCAGGTGCTTGGCAAGGGCGCGGATGCGCAAATGAAGAGCATCGTGGCCACCATCCAGAAGGAGCAGAACGCTATCATCCGCAACGACAAGAGCCGTATGCTCATTGTGCAGGGGGCGGCCGGCAGCGGGAAGACTTCCGCGGCGCTGCAACGGGTAGCGTACTTGTTATATAAACACCGCGATAAGCTCAAGGCGGACCAGATCGTTCTTTTCTCGCCTAATCCGATGTTTAACAGTTATGTATCCACGGTCCTTCCCGAGCTCGGCGAGGAGAACATGCAGCAGACGACCTTTCAGGAATATCTTGCGTACTGGCTTGGTTCCGCGTTTCGTCTAGAGGACCCGTTCGAGCAGATCGAATATGTACTGACGTCGACATCTTCGCAAGGGTATGAAGCGCGGCTGAACGGAATGCAATATAAGGCTTCCGAAGCTTTCCTGCAAGCTCTCCAAAGTTATGCGCTGTGGCTGGGGAAGGAAGGCATGCTATTCCGCGGTATCCTTTTCCGAGAACGCGAGTTGATTACCGCGGAGCAAATGAAATCGCAATTTTACAGCTACGATAGTTCCATTCGTCTGGTTAATCGCGTCGTTCTGCTGCGGGAATGGTTACTGCGAGAGCTAGCTTCGTTGGAGCGTCGGGAGCAGGAGGCGCTCTGGGTTCAAGATGAACTCGACTACCTCGACAACGAGCAATATGCCGAAGCCTACGGCGCATTGCTCAAGAAGTACCAGCGGGAAGAGGCGGTCTTCGATTTTACTCAGCAATATGTGGAAGTCTATGGCGATTTTCGCGGGAAGGAGCAGGGGGAAGAGAATGTGTTCGACTATGCCATGCAGGAAGAAGAGCTGCTTCGCCGGATGATCGTGAAGGAGCACTTCAAACCGCTGAAGCGGGATGCAAAACGGTTCATGTTCATAGACGCGATTGGGCTGTACGGCCAGTTGTTCGGCGATGCTGCCGCTTATCGGAAAATGACGAACGAGACCGAAGTGCCCGAGCTGTGGCCGGAAATCTGCAAGCAAACAAAGGAGAAGCTGAGTAGGCTCGAGCTGTTTTATGAGGATGCGACTCCGTTCCTGTATTTAAAAGAACTCGTCGAGGGCGCTCGGACGAACACGGAGGTGAGGCATCTCTTTGTCGACGAAGGCCAGGATTATTCGCCGTTCCAATTCGCGTTTCTTAAACGTCTGTTTCCTCGCGCCCGCATGACGGTACTCGGCGATTTCGGCCAAGCGATCTTCCCCCAAGCAACGAATCTGCACGAGGCGGATTCGCCGTTGATCCGGCTTTACGGCGAAGACGAAACGAGCCTGATCCGCCTTGTCCGAAGTTATCGTTCAACCCGGGAGATCGTGGAGTTTACGAAGTCGCTGTTATCAAGCGGAGAGATCGTACCGTTCGATAGGAGCGGCAGGAAACCGTACCTCTCGAAGGTTGGCAACGGCGAAGAGCGGACGTCGCGAATCATAGAAGACCTTGCGGCGCTCAAGGCTGAAGGCTTCGACTCGATCGCCGTTATTACGAAGACCGCGGCCGAGAGCCGCGAGGCCTACGAAGAATTGACGGCACAGGGTTGCGAAACTCTGCGGCTCATTACGAAGGAGACAATCACCTTTGAGAAGGGGGCGGCCGTTATGCCTGCCTATCTCGCCAAAGGTGTCGAGTTCGACGCCGTGCTTATCTACGATGCTTCTTCGGCGACGTATTATCGGGAAAGCGAACGCAAGCTCTTCTATACCGCATGCACGCGAGCGATGCATCGGCTTCTACTCTATACGACAGGGGAATGGACACCCTATATCCAGGCATTGGATTCGTCTTTATATGAGGTGGAGCAATAAAGGATTGTAGTTACAGAAATTTAAGTCGTATTGTGATGTAGACGGAATAGTTGAGAAAGCTGCTTGGCAAGATAAAGCGGCGTGTAAGGCATATCGTTGCGAAGCCAGCACACAATGGTACCGATGAAGGCGGAGGAGCCGTACCAGATGACAATATCTCTCGGAATGCTCAAATCCGCTAGAGCCGGGGACATGTCTCTCTTCCCGGCTCTGCTAGTGATGATATCCGCGAACAGCTTCGTAAGACGGTCGGTAAATACCGGGATTCGTTTGGAAGCGAGCAGCACCTTGTAAAATTTGGAGTTGTCCCCGATATGTTCAAGTACTTTCACCAATATGGACCAGTCCACGTCAGCTTGGAAGGGATACGGAGCATCGTCCAAGATAACATGAATTTCATGAATCATGTCATCCGCTATCTTCTCCAGCATGTCCGGAATATCCCGGTAATGAAGATAGAAGGTGACGCGATTGATCGTGGCTCGTTCCGCAATACGGTTTACGGTTATTTTCTCGAGTTCAATCTCCTGAAGTAAATCGATAAAGGCATCTCGAATCAATTGGCGCGTGCGTAGTATACGCGGATCCGTACGTGATGATGTTGTTGACATGAACTCTCATTTCCCTTCTCATGGATCGAAAAGCCCGAGTTTGACTACAATTTTGTGCTGATCTGTAAATTATTATACGGATAGACGACAGAAACAGATGAACCGTAAACTAATAAACATTTATCAAAAAGTTGTTGCTTGTGAATTACAGATCAGCTGATTATAATTTTGAACATTGAGTTTATTATACAACAATGTGTTAATTAGTTGTACGAATTTAAAGGGGTTGAGCAGGATGAGTAATAATTCAAGCTTTGACATCAGTACCATTAAGAAAGGCCCGTTGCTGTTCGTCATGATTCTGGGAGCGTTCATCGCCGTACTGAATCAGACCATTATGAGCGTGGCAATGCCGGAGTTGATGGTCGATTTTGACATTGCGGCGTCTACGGCGCAATGGCTGACAACCGGCTATATGTTGGTAAACGGGGTTCTTATTCCGATCACGGCATTCCTCATGCAACGGTTTACGACCCGTGAGCTTTTCCAGAGTTCCATGGTTATTTTTCTCGTCGGAACCATTATTTCAGCAGTCGCGTCCAACTTCGATATTTTGCTGACAGGCCGCTTGATTCAAGCAGCCGGCGCCGGTATTATCATGCCGCTGCTCATGAATGTCGTCTTGACCATTTTCCCTCCCGACAAACGGGGAGCGGCTATGGGGATGGTCGGTTTCGCCATTATTTTCGCCCCGGCTATCGGACCTACGCTCGCCGGTTATGTCATGGAGCATTATTCCTGGCGCACGATGTTCTACGGAATGATTCCGTTTGTCATTATCGTTATTGCCGTCGCCTTTATTTATTTGAAAAATGCATCTGAACGAAGCTATCCCAAAATCGATGTTTGGGGCGTCGTTCTCTCGACGATCGGATTCGGTGCTGTTCTTTACGGCTTCAGCAGTGCCGGAAGCAAAGGCTGGTCTAGCGCGGAAGTGGTACTGTCTATTGTTGTCGGAGTTGTCTCTTTGATTTTGTTTACATGGAGACAATTGGTCTCCAAGAGCCCGCTTCTCGATCTCAGGGCGTTCAAGTACAATATGTTTTCATTGACGACCGTTATTAACATTGTGGTTACGATGGTCATGTATGCGGATATGATGCTGCTTCCTCTATATTTGCAAAGTGCACGTGGATACACAGCAATGGAGTCTGGACTTTTGATGCTTCCAGGCGCGCTTCTGATGGGATTTATGATGCCGATTACCGGGAAGTTGTTCGATCGGTTCGGAGCGAAGTGGCTGTCCATTATCGGGATGGCGATTACGATCTTGACCACAATCGGATTCGTGAATCTGACCGATTCCACGAGTTACACTTATTTGGTTCTGATGTCCACGGGACGACGCTTCGGGATGGCGATGTTCCTGATGCCGATCACGACGGCTGGCTTGAACCAGTTACCGGCTAGATTGAATGCGCATGGTACGGCGATCTCCAACACCATCAAGCAGGTGGCCGGTGGAATAGGAACCGCTCTGCTCGTCACGGTGATGACTACCAGTACCAAATCCCATTTTCAAGATATGGTCGCCGCAGGCGGCTCGGCGGCTTCTTCCATGGAAGTCATGAAGATGGAGGCGACTATTCAAGGAATTAATGATGCGTATCTTGTTATCATTGGAATTGGACTTGTCGGTCTGTTGCTTTCTTTCTTTATTAAACGCACGGGGCAAGCCGAGGAAGAAGCAACCGGTGTAGTCGTGGAAAGAAAAACGGTTGAGGAAGTATAGGAACAAATAGGAACAAATAGGAACAAACGCAAGGACATGTCGAAGAGCTTCTCCGCTACGTAAAGCTGGAGAAGCTCTTTTTGTATGTGCGATATCCCGACAATAAAATGACAATATCTTCTTGTTTGTGTAACCCTAAGGTTATATAATGAGTAATATATGTTACATTATTGAGGGGGCGAAACACTTGGTATCTGAGATAGAGCAATTGGATATGAAAAGGCGTAAAATCATGATAGGTAGCTTGATTGGTTTTACAGCATGGCAGCTTCCGCTTTTATTTCAATATTTTAATTTCAACCCGATCGTATCCGGTTGGAGTTCAATGATTTCCGCCATTGGTTGTTTTGTATGGTTATATTACAATGTACGACTCGTACAATTTTCTCGGCTTCTTCGAAAAAAACGCGAGTTGGCGGGTCCGTTAAACGATGAGTATATTCAAGCGATTCGAATTAAGAGTTTTACGGCGGCGTTCTGGGTTTTGTTGGCGTGCATTGTTACGTTATTCGTTCTAAGCTTATTTGTTGATTTGAAAGCTCAGTTTACTTTGCATATATTAATTATTGTTGGAGTTACAGCTGCCCTCGTATCCTACCTGATATTCGATAAAGAATAATAAGAGGTTAAATATGATGAATGAAGATGTTCTGGAAAATACAATCAAAGTACAAAGAGCCAGAATGAATCTTACCCAAGAGCAGTTGGCAGAATGGGTCGGAGTGACTAGAAAAACGATCAATACAATCGAAAACGGCAAGTTTATTCCGAGTACGAAATTAGCCATTAAATTGGCAAGGGTATTTGGAGTTCCTGTGGAGGAACTGTTTATACTCAAGGACTAACGAATTTGATTGTTTACCGCATAAACAAAGTCTGCTAATCTAAACTTGTTGTCTGTGGCAACTTTCTAGCATCTGAGATAGGGAGGGGAAGATTTCGATGACTAATAAAGTTAAAAAAGTAGTCGTAACCGGCGGAAGCGGCATGTTGGGCCGATGGGTCGTTAGGCATTTGGTTGAGCATGGCTATGAGGTGCTGAACGTCGATACACGCCAACCGGAGGAGCCACTGTGCCCTACGCTCATCGTGGATCTTGAAGATTTAGGTCAGACTTACGGTGCGCTAGCCGGCGCGGATGCGGTCGTTCATATGGCGGCAATTCCTAGAGCGGGTATGGTACCGCCCGAAGCGACGTTCCGCAACAACGTCATGTCTACATATAATGTTTTGGAAGCGGCTTCAGGGCTCGGGATCAAGAAAGCGGTTATCGCTTCCAGCGAATCGTCGTACGGAATTTGCTTTGCCGTTCATCCGTTCGGTCCGCAATACGTGCCGATGGATGAGGCGCATCCGCAACTGCCGCAGGACAGCTACGGTTTGTCCAAGGTGGTGGGCGAGTTGACGGCGGATATGTTCTACCGCAGATCCGGCATTCAAGTCGTGTCGCTACGTCTGGGCAACGTGATTCCACCGGAGTGGTATGAACGGTTCCCATCGTGGATCAATAACCCGGAGGAGCGCGAACGGATTCTGTGGAGCTATATCGATACGCGTGACGCTGCAGAAGCTTGCCGTCTTGCGATTGAAGCGGAAGGACTCGGTTCCGTTGCGCTTAATCTCGGATCGAATGAGACAAGCATGGCTGTTCCAAGCCGCGAGCTGATGGCCGCGCGTTATCCGGAAGTGACCGACTTCCGCGCTCCGCTTGAAGGGCATGAAGCGCTGCTCAATAGCGAGAAAGCCATGAAATTACTCGGCTGGGAGCCAAAATACAAGTGGCGCGAGCAGCTCGGCAAATAATCGATTCGTAAGAGGTTGCCCCGTTCTCGTGGTTGGTCGAGAGGGTCAATCTCTTTTTTTGCTTAAATCTATCAGCGAAGAAGGTGTACCTTCTTGAGTTATATTCTGCTCCTGCTAGCGACATTGGCATGGAGCTTTGTCGGGGTACTTGTCAAAACGGCATCGACGATGGTGGACAGCGCCATTATTTCGTTCGCGCGCTTTTTTTTCGGCGTGATCTGTCTCGGTATTTATCTGTTTATTCGCGATGGTAAAATTCAGGTCCGCTTGGGGATGAAATGGATCTGGATTGGCGCAATCGGGAAAGCGGCTAATTATGCGGCTGAGAATATAGCCTTGAAAATCGGATACTCCTACGGGAATATTCTCGTTCAGCCTGTTCAGACCGTCGTTCTTTTGCTTGCGGCGGGACTGCTGTTCAAGGAAAAAATATCGACCCGCGGCTGGATGGCCGCGATATTCTGCGTTGCCGGCGTCATCGTTGTCGGTTGGAACGGTACGCCGCTTAACGAGCTTGCTCAAGGTGGCGGTCTAACGACGTTGTTGTTCACGCTAGCGGGCATCGGTGCTGCCATACACGTATTAAGCCAGAGGATGCTCCTTAAGACGATGGACAACGGCAACATGAACTTATCCGTTTTCTTAATGAGTACAATAATCGTCGCCGCTCCGATCCCGATCCAATCCCACGGTTTTATCGGTCCGATTACGGTGTGGGCGTGGGTGGCTTTGGTGCTGCTTGGCGTCATTACAGGCCTCAGCTTTTTCTGGTTTGCGGAAGCCATCAAGCGGGTGCCGTTCGCCGTCGTCGCGATTGTCGGCAATTGCACCGTTCTTTTTGCGATATTGTGGTCCTATTTATTTTTCCGAGACCCTATCACCATCTACATCATTAGCGGTACGCTGATCTTCGTAACGGGACTCTTATTATTGAATTTTCCGATGCCGCGCCGAAGAATCAAGAAGACGGCCACTTATGCGCATTCCAAATAGCGATGTCCTGAGGGTATTTTAGAATTTGCAATTCAATTAAAGAAAGGACAGGACAGGGGGCCGCCCTGTCCTGTCCTTTCTTAATAGATGAGGATAAACGCGTGATGAGTTTACCGTTCGATCAAGGTTTACAGATCGACTCTCAAGGTGCCCAGCATCTTGGCGAATTTTGGATCGTGGTAGGAAAGGAAAAGACTTTTCTGCGTATCGAGGGCGGAAATTTGTTCGATATCGTCCGCGCTCAACTCAAAATCGAAAATGTCGAAGTTTTCGACGATCCGCTCTTTTCTCACCGATTTTGGAATTACAACGACTTCACGCTGAACAAGCCAGCGCAACACGACCTGGGCGACGGACTTGTTGTGTTTTTCTGCGATCGAGGCCAGCACTTCGTTGCCGAACATGTTGTTAAGTCCTTCAGCGAACGGCGCCCACGACTGGTGTTGAACTCCCTGCTCTTTCATAAAAGCGGCGCTCTCAGTCTGCTGGTAGAACGGGTGCGTTTCGATCTGGTTGACGGCGGGCACGATTTCGTTATGCACGATGAGGTCCATCAGACGGTCGGGCAGGAAGTTGCTGACACCGATCGCCTTGATCTTGCCTTCGCGGTACAGGTCTTCCATCGCACGCCAAGAGCCGTAGTAATCGCCGAACGGCTGGTGAATAAGGTATAGATCGAGATATTCGAGCTGTAGCTTCTTTAAGGATTTGGCAAACGCCAGCTTGGCACTCTCGTAGCCGGCATCCTGAACCCAGAGCTTGGTCGTGATGAACAGCTCCTCACGCGGTACGCCGCTGCGCTTGATCGCGCGTCCGACCGCTTCCTCATTCAGATAACCGGCGGCCGTGTCGATCAGGCGGTAACCGGCCATCAGCGCTTCATATACCGCGTTCTCGCACTCCTCAGCGTCGGGAATCTGGTAGACGCCGAAGCCGATGATCGGCATTTTCACTCCGTTGTTCAATGTTACGGTTTGCATTGTAACTCCTCCCAGTGTTCAAATGTATAACAGCAAACGGCGCGTATCCCGGGAATCGGGTACTGCAGCGGGGATTCCGCTTACGGCTGATTTGCATTACAATAAGCTTAGTACCTTCGTGTTACACGAAGTCAAGCCGTATTCAAAAATTTATTTTCCAAGGAGGATTTCACATGTATACGGTCAAAGAAGCCGCCCAGATAACGGGACTCACCGAGCACGCCGTGCGCTTTTACACGGATAAAGGCCTGGTGCCAAGCGTACAACGCAATCAAAACAACATTCGGATGTTCGACGAAGAATCGATCAACTGGCTGCATGGCGTCAAATGCCTCAAGCAATCCGGGATGCCGATTGAAGTCATTAAAATGTACGTCGATCTCTGTCTCGAAGGGGACTCGACCATTCCGCAACGCTGCACACTCATGATGGAGCATAAAGAAGCGGCGCTCGTTAAGCTCGAAGAAGCCAAACAGCACGTTGCCCATTTGGAACAAAAAACCGACCTATATCAGGCAATTCTGGAGCACCGCTCTCCAGACACGACCAATCCCGGCAACTGGGACAAAATTCTGCATATGCATTGTGACGTATTTTACTCGCCCTCTGTTCGGAAGGCGTGAGAGATATTCGTGAGCACATCAACCGCTCTGAAGAAAATCTTCGGATTAAAACTCCTGATTGGCTTGGCAATGAACAAGATCCACATCAGTCTAGATTGAACTAACGGGACACGATAACTCAATATAGCAGCGGTAGTCTAGGACTTTATTTTTCTCGTCCAAGGCTGCCGTTGTTTCCTTTTTTTGGGTCAGTCTAAAACTTTATTTTCAACGAACGTCTAGGGGTTACTTATCTTTAGCGGGCTTGCTCTTCCCGTCAATGTCCTCTCTTACGAACTGCATGAACAGCCTTCTCGATGATGCTTCTAGATATTCGCGGCTGCGCGGCTGCAATAGTCCAATCTGAATGAAAGGCTCGCTCATTTCAACTTCGATCTGTACGACATCCTTATTTAGATGTGTCGAATCAAGTACCGCTCCGACCGAAGAGGTCTGCCTTACAAAATGGGGAATGGCAGAAATCTGACTTACGGTGCTTAGAGTCGGTGAGGACTCGAACCTCGAAAATTGTTTGGCTAATCGAAGGTAGTACAAGCAAGTGCTTCCTCCGGCTATGATCGGATATTCTAGAATCTCTTGGAATGGAATAGGGCTTAGTCCGCTTAAAGGATGATTGCGGTCAACGATAAAAGCGATCTTCTCCTGATAAAGCGGTTCAAAGTGAAAGGAAGACAGGTTGGTAGGCTCGCCGCAGATGGCGAAATCCAGCTCCTTCCGCAGGACGGATTGCGAGAGGGAATCGGTGTTCCCCATGACGAAGTGACATTCGATTTTTGGTTTATGCTCATGGAATTTGCGTAAGGCGTTCGGAAAGACGGTGCCCATCATCGATTCGATTCCTCCGATATGAAGCGTCCCCACCTCGTCATGCCCCAAAGCTTTGGTCAGTTCCGTTACGTAGTTCCAATGCTGAATGAGCTTGTCGATTTCCTCCGCGAAGACTTGCCCGGCAGTTGTCAGTTGCGCATCCCATCCTCTGTGGAAGAGCTGTATGCCCAGCTCTTTTTCCAGACGTTGAATTTGGCTTGTAATGGTAGACTGCGCATAATTCAATTTCTCCGCAGCTCGCGAGAAAGTTCCTTCTTGGAGAATGGTCTTGAAAGCCGTAAGTTCTTTCAGATCCATCGATGTCACCTCTATCTGTATAATTGATCGAGATCATTATCTTATTCAATTATACAGATTAAATTTCGAGGCGTACAATGAGGACATCCCGAAGAAGGAGTGAAATGAGATGCCATTCATCAGAGTCAGCTACTTGGAACAGCAATACGAGACCCACCAGCTCGAACGGATAAGTCAAGCGATCATGAGCGCATTAATTCAGCACTTCCATGTGCCGGAGGATGATTTGTTCCAGGTTTTCCATGCGCATAAGCCGGGGGAGTTTTATTATAGTCACGACTATTTGAACATTGAACGAAGCAGCGGCCTGCTTTATATCCAAATTACGCTGAAATCCGGCAGAACAACGGAGCAGAAATCAAGCTTTTATGCGACGTTGGCTGAGGAATTATCGACGACGCTTTACATGAGAAAAGAAGATGTCTTCATTGTGCTCGTCGATACGGAATTCGAAGATTGGTCGTTTGGGAACGGGATTGCTCAAATGCTGCAGCGTCCGGTTAACGAGGCGTGATACGGCGCATCGGCAAATAATGCGAGCGATAAGAGTAAAGCACAGGGCTGGGCTGATCGCCGAGCTCTGTGCTTGATGGTTAGCTCATTGGAAAGGGCTACTGTTTATAATGTTTAGCAACGATAAACGAAACCGAGGTTCCTGAACCCAATTTACTCTCAACTCTCAAGCCGCTGCCGGAAAACTGTTTTAATCTCCTATCCGTATTCAACAGTCCGATTCCCGAGCGCCCGGTCGACTGCCGATCCAGAATATTCTTGACCCTTTCTTCTTCGATTCCTACGCCGTTATCGGATACGCATATCTCGACGGATCGGCCGAGATCGGTAATTCGAATTCGGACTTCCCCGCCGGCATTTCGTTTTAATACCCCATGCGTAACCGCATTTTCGACAAGCGGCTGGATGGTCAAGGGAGGGATATGGATGTTCACGTCAGCGTCGACTTCCAACACTGCCTGAAGCCTTTCCTCGAAGCGTTCCTTCTGAATATACAAGTAAGAGCGAATAAGATTAAGTTCTCGGTCAAGTGGCATGGACTGATCGGTATTTTGAAAATCGATGCCGAGCCTAAAATAATTAGTTAATTCCTGGACGAGCTTATCCATCTTGGCCGTATCTATCTTGCTTAGGGCGGATACCGAGTTAAACGTATTGATCATAAAATGAGGCTTGATCTGGGCTTGCAGTATCGCCGCTTCCATCCGCAATCGTTCGTTGACCGATCTCTTCAGATTCGTTAATGATCGGACTCTAATCTTCAGCTCCGTCGCATTCACCGGTTTCGTGACGTAGTCGTTGGCACCGGAGAGAAATCCCGCCTCAATGTCCCTATCCTGATTGCTCGCCGTCAAGAGAAGAATGGGGAGCTCCGTGATGGAGAACCGTTCACGAATTCGCGCGGTCAGTTCATAACCGGACATGATCGGCATCGTCACATCGGAAATGATCAAATCCCACCGGCCGGATTTCAGCAGCGCGAGCGCTTCATCGCCGTTAATCGCAGTGACGACTTCATAAGCCTCCTCCGCGAAAATCGTTCTCAGCACATTGAGATTAATCGGATCGTCATCGACAGCCAGCAAACGAATCCGGTCTGAAGACGGGGTGTTAAATTGTTCGACATAAACAGTCGTTAGGTTATCAACCGCACTGTCGCCTTCGGATACGATAGCGGTCGCCGCTATTAGCGGTGCCGCCAACTCTTCAATAGTTCCATTCGCGATAAGCTTTAATGTAAATGTGAATACGGACCCCTCATTCGGCTTGGAGCGGACGGTCAGAGTTCCTCCATGCATCTCGACAAGCTGTTTGCAGATGCTGAGCCCGAGTCCGAATCCGCCCCTGAGCGAAGCCTCTTCCGTTGAGGCCTGCTCGTAGGGCTCGAATGCCTTGCCCAGCATGTCCGTATCCATCCCGATACCCGTATCCGTAACGGATACGCTAGCCCAGCCTGCCTGCACCTCCGCCTCTACCGCTACTTCGCCCGCATTCGAATATTTGACGGCGTTGTGTAGTAGATTGAACAGGATTTGATTCAGTCTGTACTCGTCGGCATGTACAAGAGGGAAACCGGCCGGTATACGGTTGATCAGTTGGATCGGCTTGCCTTCGGTCATAAAACGAAGCATATCGATGACGCTTGAAGCTACGCCGTGGACGGATATATCCGTAAGGTTCAGGCTTATTCGGTTTTCCTTCAATCGGGCCATATCCAGCAGATCGTTCAAAATATAGGACATACGTCGGCCGACCTGAACTAGCATCTGCAGGTCGTTAACGCTATTCACTCCGAGCTTGTCCTGTTCTCTCTCCGAGACCGATTGCGAGATGTTAATAATGCCGTGCAGCGGATTGCGCAGTTCATGGGCGACGGTCGACAGGAAATCGTCTTTTTTCTTGTCCGCTTGTTGAAGCGTATCCGCCAGTTGACGAGACTCCTCCGACAGTCGGGAGAAGCGCTTGAACCAGAACGCCGAAAAGCAAATCATCGCGATGATAAGATCGAAAGGGTAAGAGATCATCTCGATGCTGAACGCATTAAGAATGACGAGCCAGATCAAACTGTTGATCGCCGCTATGGCCGCCAAGAGCAAGAAGATATTGTTCGCGTCTATTCTGGTCGTCGATCTGTACATGATGACCGGCATACAAAGACAAGGGATGAACATAAGAACGAAATACAAGACTTGCAGAGAAAGCACAACGGGTAAAGGCAAAACCCATACGGATAATAGCGCAATGCCGCATAACAGCTCATAAGCAAGAGAAGCCCTGCCTCGCAGCAATATCGGCAGCTTGTCTTTGATTAATTGATGCAGCAGGTACCCGCCGGATAGCATAGCAATATAAATGAACTTCAACCCCCACTCCAACGTGAAGGGAACCCATGAATACAATAATCTATCGCCGTCCATGAGCGTCGCGAGAATAATGAAAGCAATCATCAGGGAGAAGTAAATCAGTTTCTTGTCCCGGTCTCCCACCAGGTACAAGATAAAGCCGTACAGAACGTGAATCGCATAAGCGACGCAAGCGACCCACACCATATCCCTGGAAAAGCTCAAGTCGGCTCTTAGCGTGTTTTCCAGTCCGAAATTAACCGAACGCAAGATCCCTCCATTGAGGGGGTCATCGAAATTCGACACTTGGATGACGAGCTCGATCTCTCTCTCGTCATGCAATGTAAAGTACGCCGTATAAGGAACGTCTAACGGCGTATAGTTCTCTTTGCTCGCGGCCGGTTGGCCGGAATGGCCTAGAAGCCGTTCGTTGATATACACTTCCGATGAACTTTTACTGCTCGGTACGCGGATGCCGTAAGACTTACCTTTGTCGGGATCCACCAGAATGGTTAAGCGGTAAGTGCCGAAGCCATACTTATCGTTGCCGTAAGGATGATCGTCGAATGTCCAATTGCCCGGAACTTGGATCAACCTGCTCGGAGAGGGCATATCGGACGGGGATGAACCGTTGGGATAACGGAGTTCGCCAGGGTAGAACTCCCATTCTCCGTTTAGAGAAAGGGAATGCTCGTTCAGAGAGTCCCAGCCCCGCAAGTCCAATACGCCCTTAACTGCAACCGGATTGGGACTAGCCGAGTTTTGGTGTAGCCACAAATAACGGAAACCCGTCAAAGCTGTCAAAAACAGTACGCATACTATCCATATTTTTCTTGTTGGCATCATACTCTTCATTTCGACATCACTTGCGGTATTCCTCTTGGGATGGGATTGAAGCTGAGCTTACAACTGCTTATGAACGTATGCTAAACTGATATAGGAGGCGATCCAATGGGAAGAAAACAATCTTTTACCGAAACAGAGTTGCTTGACACCACAAAGAGATTAGTGCTGGAACATGGCTACGACGGGTTTCATCTTAAATTGCTGTCACAGCATTTGACCGGAGCCCGAAGCACGATTTACCAATACTATTCCAATAAGGAAGAGATTGTTGCCGCTTGTATGAAGCGCGTGATAGCAACAGTATTAGAAAATGCGTCAACCATCGATGAGGCCGATTCTATGGACGCTCTCCGGCAGTTACTTCACATTTACGTAGAAGAATCTACGCTCCATCAGCTTCTAGGAGACGCTCATAAAATCAATACTGCAAATTCCCCCGGTGCGGCGAGAGACCTTGAATTTGTCGAGCAAGCGCATAAGACGCTCAAAGTTCAACTAACGCGCTTGTTTGAACGCGCACGTCAGGAAGGAAATCTAAGAGGAGATATTCCACTCCCGGCGCTTATCGGTGTTTTTTTCAACCTGATTAATACCCCGAATATGATGAATGTCCCTACGCCGGAGTGGAGCAAGCTCTTGTTTGAAATGTGGATCGGAGGCGCTCGGAGCTAGTTTTAATCTAGCACCAAATTTGACACTAGTGTCATTTATGTTGTTTAATAGATGAGGCGGGGATAGTGTTGTTTCTAAAATGACACTAGTGTCAAAAAAACGTGGAGATGAGGAGTGGCAATTAGAATGTTTCTGGCGATGAAGGAATTGATGCATAGCAAGATGAGATTTTTAATGATCGTCATTATTTTCGTGCTAATCGCTTGGTTGGTGTTCATCTTATCAGGTTTGGGCAATGGCTTATCGACGCTTGCCGCGTCGACGTTCAAGAACATGAAAGCCGACTATGTCGTCTTCGAACAAGGGTCGCAGTCTTCGATGAGCAAGTCTCTCTTGTCCGAACATTTGGTGGCGGAAGCGGAGCGGTTGCAGAATGTAAGGGCCGCGTCGCCAATGGGAAGTACGATGGCGACGGCACTTAAGGGTCAAAGTACCAAGAATGAAGATAAGGTAGACATCGCGATTATAGGAATTAACCCGGGCAGCTTCTTGGAGCCAGCTATCGTCGAGGGGAAAGGATTATCTTCAGGCCACCCGACCGATGTCATCGCGAACGTGACGATGAAGGATGACGGATTTAGACTCGGCGACACTTTCCAGTTAGATGGTTCGACGGAGTCGTTGACGATTATCGGGTTTGTCGAGAATCAGACCTATAACCACGTTGCGGTGGTGTTTACTCCGATGGCTGAATGGCGGAAGATCACCTTCGCGGCGCCAGGTTCGGATAAAGGAGTTGCGGATCCCGTTAACGCGATTATGCTGCAAGGTAAAGATATCGATCCAAGCACAATCAATAGCAAGCTCTCGAGTACGGATACGGTTACCCGTGCGGCAGCCGTACAAGGAATGCCTGGTTACAAAGAAGAGAACGGCTCCATTATGATGATGCTTGCCTTTTTGCTGGCGATCTCCGCATTCGTGCTTGGAGTATTCTTCTACGTAATTACGATGCAGAAGACCAGCCAGTTCGGCATTATGAAAGCGATCGGTGCGAGTAGCGGTTTCTTGAGTAAAGCGATTATATCCCAAGTATTCGTGCTGTCGTTGACTAGTATCGTAGTCGGAATCTTGCTCACTTATGGGACTGCGGCGATTATGCCCAAGGGTATGCCATTCAAACTCGATACAGGGCTTGTCGTTAATTATTCCGTCATTTTGCTTATTATCGCTGTGCTAAGCTCGCTGGTATCCGTTCGTAAAATCATGAAGATTGATCCGCTGAAGGCGCTGGGGAGGGTTGAATAATGACAAAGGGATTGCGAATTAGTGGAGTCTCACAGCATTTCGCCGAAGGCAGCAATCGAATAACGGCACTCGATCAAGTGTCCATAACGGTGGAGCCGGGCGAGTTTGTCGCTGTCGTCGGACCGTCCGGTTCAGGCAAGAGTACTTTCTTATCGATTGCGGGAGCGCTACTCAAAGCCTCCGAAGGAGATGTCCAGCTGAATGGACAAAATATGTCTAAGCTTTCAGCGCGCGAACTTTCTAATATCAGGCTGCAAGAAATCGGATTTATTATGCAGTCTTCGAATTTGGTTCCGTATTTAAACGTTCTTGATCAATTGCTTATCGTGAAAAAGATGTCCGGGAAAGTTAAAGGGGAGGATAAAGCATTCGCCTTTAAGCTTCTGGAAGAATTGGGGCTTGGCTCAAAGCTAAAGAGCTTTCCGGAAGAGCTGTCAGGCGGCGAGAAGCAGCGGACGGCGATCGCTCGAGCTTTAATAAACAATCCCAACGTCATATTGGCGGATGAGCCGACAGCAAGCTTGGATACCAAGCGTGCGCATGAAGTGGTCAGCCTTATCGCGCATGAGGTGAAGTCACGCCGGAAAGCAGCAATAATGGTTACCCACGATGAACGTATGCTTGAATATTGCGATAAGGTATATCGGATGGAAGATGGCAAATTGTCTTTGCACACGGCGAATGAGGAAGCGCATGAAGCGCAATTAACGGATGGAATTGTTTAATGAAAGATGAAATTCCAATTCGTGGTATGATGAGATCATCTAAATCTGGGTATGCTGCGAACTCAGAGAGACGAGCTGGAGCCTAACGTTAAAGAACCTCCTCGACACTGGGTCGAAGAGGTTCTTGGCTATTCGAAACTTATTGTGCTGGAGATAGCACAAGGGATAGTTAGGGCGCTTCGTATTTGATGAACTTACCGTCAACATAGTCGCCAAGCGGTTTGCTATTCCGTTCTATGCTCCAAGGGCCGAGGGAGGAATCGTTATTCACCATAGATGAAAATCGAAATTGGGAGTAATAGTCGCTAGACTTGTCGAAATAAGAGTATTCAATAACGATTTCATCAAAGTTATTCTTAAACTTTGATTTGTGCAGTTTCTGCAGATCCATAATCACGTCTTTGGAGGCCGTGTATTTCCTCGTTTCCTCGAATATCGGTAGGATCTCTTCCAGGTTGCAATCATGGTTTAAGTAAAATGAAATGAAGGTGCGAATCGGGGTGGAACTGTTAATCGATATGTTATCTAATACCTCATACTCGCCTTTAATATCTTTCTTAAAATCTCTCCATCCAGCCACATCTATATCATCGGTAATAAACTTTATGACGATAGCAGCGATGAACGCAAGACCAATTATGGCAATGATCCATCCTGTTTTCATTCTCTTGTTCAAATGTCAGCCCTCCTGTTGTTCATCAATGGCATCCATTTTATGATTCTTTAAGGAGATCGAAGTAGATGATACCTTCCGGGAAGAACTTCGAGGTCCAGTCACTGTCCCATAACTCGTTAAAGTTAATGGTTCCTTTACTGCCCCATGTGGATACTTCCAGCGTAACCTCGCCCGTCTTCTTATCTTCCGTCATTCCTGTTATCGTTACCCAGTGCTGTTCATAGGTTGTAGATCTTATAGCATTATTCTTAGGGTCCGTGTATTGCATGTCCACGCCGTCGAACATGTTCAAAAGCGCAACCGGCTTGTTCCATGCTAATGCGGATCTAATGTAAGATACCGCGTTGTCGAAAGTAGGTTCCTCGTTGCTCCAGTGAGCTTTCAAGTTGACTCCTTTGCTTTGCGCGTAATCTTCTACTCCTCCCGCAAACTTCGATAAACTGGTAATGCCTAACGATGGAGGCAAACCCAAGCTTGATTTACCCTGGTCGCTTCTATCGCTAACGAAGGGAGTTTCTGTCGGAGTCACAAACTCGTAAACCTCTTCCATAAATTTTTGATAGTCGCTTTTTGTAATATTAGTTAGATCATATCCGTACAGCTTAGCGAGCTTGGGATCGTTCATAGCCATATAGGCAAGAATATTAGCAGCAGCCGTAGGACCGCAACCGCCAAATCGCTGGGTTTCTCTCGAGAACCACCCTTGATCGCCACCATAATAGGTAACGCCTTTATCGATAACTTTGACAAACCCGCTAGCGGAGATATTATCATTAACTATAATGTTAGGATCTTTGTAAGTAGCAGCATTCGATATCGCAACCTGCTTTAACAACTCGGCAATTTGTTTGATATACTCCGCGGGAGTCCGATAGGTAGGATGAGTATATTCGTACATCCCATAGGCTAGTAGTTTGCCGAGATCGGATTCTCTAACCGAAGACTCAAGGTCGGAAAATAGCTTGCCAAAAAAGGAAGATCCCTTTGATTCCAATCCTCGGATCGACGAGGCTTGAACGGCTAATCGCTTCTCCGTATCCCAATATCTCTCTGCCGATTGAAGAACGAAAGAATCCAGTTCGCTTAGACGCCTCTCCAATTCGGCAAGAGCTTGGTTGGATTTGACTAATCTATACCCGATATTTCTTCGGGCGACAATGCCGGCCTCGATGCCGCTTCGGAGCGAGCTTGCGCCGCCTTTGATATTGGATACTTTCATGAACATTCTCTTAACATCGCCGTTTTCATCCCTGACGCGGTCGACATTGATCTTCAATAGCGACATCGATAGACACGCCTCTCCAAATGATTTACTTTCATGTATGTACCAGGAATAGATAGAGACCCAAACATTTATTATATTCTATCATATAATGGAAAATTCTGACGTGTAAAATCACTTTAAATAAAGCAAGAGCAGATCTTCGACGGCACATGAACGTCGAGGTACTGCTCTTGCCTTTTGAGATTAAGAAGCGGATACCGACTCCTGACCTATACGTGCCTCTTTACTCCCTAAGACGCCGCTGAAAAGGAATGTCCCTATCGAGAGCGCTAGGCAAACCGCCGAAAAGATGCCGATCGACGAATAGCCACCGAGCTGGACATAGAGCAGGCCGGCTACCCACGCGCCGAGCGTGTTGGCGCCGTTCATCGTGGAGTTGGCTAAGCTAGAAATCGTTCCCCGGATAGAGGCGTTAAGCGAAGTGAGCGCGCCCATGACGATCGGGAAGATGATCCCAAGCGTAGTGAAAATGATCAAATAAATGATCGTCACGAGAGGGAGGTTCGCCAGACGGGGCATCACCGCGTATAGTACCACGAGCATTGACATCCCTACTGCAACCGCCTTTGTATTGCCTAGCTTTCGAGTCGCATATGAGCTAATCAGGCTTCCAGCTAGAGTGCCGAGCCCGAGGAACATCATAACGGTACCGATCTGCCCGATGGGGAGCTCGAAGCGATCTGCCAGCCACTTGCCTACGAAGGCGAATGCGGTACCGCTCCCTAAGTGAAGGAGCAGGTAGGCAAGAAAGCCGCTTCGTGCCTTGGCACTCGTGATCAGCGGGATATATCGGCGAAGGATCGATGTCCGCTCGCCCTTGCGCACGCTAGGCCTCATGTCTGGGAGCAAGATGAAGGCGACGGCGGCTAACAGCAACGAAGCGATTCCAATCGTCCAGAACGGTACGGACCAATTGCCGGATGCGAGCCAGCTTCCGATCGGCACGCCAAGTGCCTGGGCAGCGGCGAGCCCCCCGAAGGCAATGCCCATCGTCTTCGATATGCTGGACGCCGGCATGACGGCCGGGATGGAAGCCCATACTTGGGGAGCGGTGAAAGCAGCGCTGACGCCGGCAAGGAGGCGGAACAAGCACATCGTCCAGAAGCTGTCCGCGAAGCCGCACAGAATCGTCGAGACGGAGAATCCGAGCAAGCCGCATAGCATAACGGTTCTGCGGTTCCATCCGTCGGAAAGAGGTCCGGCGATCAAGGCGAATACGGCCGAGCCTAGCGTGTAGGCACCAATCATCCACCCGGCATTTCCCGTCGACACGCCGAACTGTGTCTGCAGCGTTGGGAGCAAGGGCGATATGAGGAATGTATCGGTTCCGATCATGAACATGATGAGAAAGAATAAAACGGTATACTTAAGCATGGTCGATCACTCCTATTGGCTAAGTTGCTTGCTGAGATGATCATAAGTCATAATAGTGACAGAACATGTCACCAACTCAGCTATTTATCGCTAAGGAGGTCGTCCGGATGCCTAAGTCGAAGAGATTAATGGAATTGATGATGACCGTCAATCGGAAGCGGCGCTTCAAGGTTCAAGAGCTTGCTGACGAATTCGGCGTCTCTAAGCGCACGATTCTAAGGGATTTGCAGGAGTTGAGCGAGCTAGGGGTGCCGCTTTATTCGGAGGTAGGTCCTCATGGAGGGTATCAAGTCGTAAGGGAGAGGGTGCTGCCTCCGATCGCATTTACGGAGGAAGAGGCCGTGGCGATGTTCTTTGCCGTACACGCCTTGCGCCATTACTCCTCATTGCCGTTCGAAGCGCAATCCGCCTCTGCGCTTAGTAAGTTCTACCTCCATATGCCTGGAGATGTCCGAGATCGGATCGACGGCATGAAGAACCGGGTCGACTTCATTACGCCGACAAGGCGCGGCGATGCTCCTTATCTAGCTATTCTCCTCGATGCGGCCGTACACCAGAGAGTGCTCGCCATCAAGTACGAATCAAAGGGGGAGGGCGTAGATAGCCGCCCTATTCAACCGGTTAACATTTACGCGAATAACGGTTTTTGGTATTGTACGGCCTACTGCTTTCTGCGCCAAGGTTTCCGTGTGTTTCGATGTGACCGAATTCGTGAGGCTGCGTATGAAGAATCCGGCATAAAGCCGCTCGACCTAGGCGATGTTCACCTCAACAGACGTGAGTCTGTAAAGCCGATAGAGCCTGTTCGCCTTCGCGCGGAGCTAAGTCGATCCGCTGTCCAGCGCTGCGAAGCCGAGCTGTGGCTTACACCGATGTTGCAAGTGCGTGAAGACGGAAGCGGCGTGATCGATACGGAAGTGCCCCGCGGTGACCTTCCTTTTTATACGGAGTTTTTTATCGAGCTAGGGGACAAAGCGCATTTGGAGGAGCCGGCGGAATTGAAGGATGCCATCCGGAGGAAACTGTCCGAGTTGCTGTCCCGCTACCAATAAACTTAAGGGTCGCACGGAATAACAAAGGAAACGGTTGTTCCCTCATTGGGTTTACTGTGAATAGACAAGCCGTGACCGTACAATTGCATCAATCGCCGATTCGTATTGGAAAGTCCAATTCCGCTTTTTCCCTTCAGGGTGGGACTTAACAGTTGATCGATCTTGTCTTGGTCCATCCCTTTTCCGTCATCTCGCACTTCGATGAGCGCGAAGCTTTGCTGGCGAGAAATCCGAATATGAACCGTACCGCCAATATGCCTACTTAGAAGGCCGTGCTTGACGGCATTCTCGATTAGGGGCTGTATCGTTAGAGGAGGGAGAAGCAAGTGGATGTCCGGTTCAACTTCCCATACGATAGACAGTCTGTCCTCGAACCGCACTTTCTCAATATACAAGTAGGCTTCGGCAAGCTCCAATTCGCGGGTAAGCTCAACCAGCTCCCCTGTATTTAAAAAATCAAAGCAGATTCGCAAATAGGATGCAAAAGAATCACCCAGGTTTCGCATCTTCGCCGTATCAATATCGCTTAGCGCCATAATGGAATTAAGCGTATTGAATAGAAAATGAGGATGGATTTGGGCTTGAAGGTACGCGGCCTCCATACGTAAACGTTCATTGATGGATTGTTTCAGTGTGGTCAACGCCCGGATTCGGTATTTTAATTCCAGAGCGTCTACAGGCTTGGTCACGTAATCGTTGGCTCCCGACGAGAATCCGGTGTAGATGTCGGCAGGCTGGCTACGCGCGGTCAGCAGCAGAACCGGAAGCTCGGATACGGAATAATGCTCCCTTACCCTCTGCGTCAACTCATAACCGGACATCTGCGGCATCATGACATCGGCGATCAGGAGATCCCACTGCTCGGTGTCCAGCAATTCCAATACCTCACGGGCGGAATGGACCGTTGTGATGCGATACGGCTCCGTCGAGAGAATTCCGACAAGCACATTCAGGTTAACGGGGTCATCATCGACCGCCAGAATATTCATCTTCCTGCCACTCAGAAGCGGTGGAATCAGTGCGGAGGCAGCCACCTCGTCGATTGCGGTGGCCGGAACGATCAACCCGGACGGCGGAGTAACCGTTTCATCCGTTAGCCGGTGAAGCTGAAGCGGGTTTGGCATCGACGGGAGATCCGACGATTTCGCTAAAGGCAGATCAAAGCTGAATACGGAGCCTTTGCCCGGTTCGGAGCGAACCGACAATGTCCCCCCATGCAATTGTACCAACAGCTTGCAAATGCTTAACCCAAGTCCGATCCCTCGTCCATCGCTTATCCCGTAAGCCCCTTGTTCATAGGGAAGAAAGGCCCTCGCTTTTGTTTCCTCATTCATGCCGACCCCGGTGTCGGAGACGTAAATGATGGCTTGTCCGTTCCGCGTCTCGGCGGATACGGAAATCGTGCCTTCCTCGGTGTATTTCAAGGCGTTATGCAACAAGTTATACAACACTTGAACGAGCCTTTTCTCATCGGCCATTACCGGCGGCGTCGATTCCGGAATATTCATATGGAGTTGGACTGGCTTGCCCCCAATCATAAATTTAAGCATGCCTATAACACCGGGAACGATCGATTGAATGAGCAAGGGTTCTTGCTGCAGCACAATGCGATGCTCCTGGAGACGCGCGACATCGAGAAGATCGCCGAGCATATGCGACATGCGGCGACTTATCGTAATGAGCAGCTCCATATCCTTAACGCTGCTCTCATTCAGCTTCTCTTTCTCCTTGGTTACAACGGTCTGAGCGATATTCATAATGCCGTGCAGCGGCGTTCTCAGTTCGTGCGACGTATTGGCGAGAAATTGGTCTTTGAGCTTATCGGCTTTTTTTAACTGTTCATTGAGCTTGGTATTTTCTTTGGAATGACGGAAGTATTTTTTGAACCAGTAAGCAGAAAAACCGATAAGGGCCACAATAATATCGATAGGATAGTAAACGGTGGTAATGTCCACAGCGGACTCCGCTATACTCCATGTTAAGTTGGACATGATTCCCAATGCGGTTATCAGCAAGAAGACGACGTCCTTGTCAGCCTGCTTCTTGAAGATCATCGTCCCTACGATATAGATAAACCAAGCGAAGGGAATTAAATAGAAGACGAGAAAGATCTTTAAGTCGACCGTTCCATTGACCCATGAAGCGGGCGCGACCAGCAGGATTCCCGATAGGGAAACGAGCGCGGCTGTGTATGCTCGAAGCCATCCGTTTCGCGGAGGAGCAGAAGAGAGTCTTCTGAAAAGAAGAAGAATAAATTGGTTCTGCCACAGGAGGGAGAGCAATCGGATCTTTATCGCCCATGTATAATTGATAGGCAACCATAATAAGAGCAGGTTATCATGACCGATAATCACCGCTATTCCGACCGACAGCGTTAGCAGCCCCATGGTGAATAAAGCCCGTTCACGACGATTGAAGACGAAGAGGATACAAGCGTACAACCCGTGAAGCAGGAGAACCACGAACGCAACCAATTGAAATCCGATAGAGTACCAACGGGAATAGTCTATCGCGGCTTGAGAGCTGAAGCGAATGGAGCGCGTGATCCCGCCGTTATAAGGCTCGTCGAAGTTGGCCGCACGAATAAGCAATTCGATCTCCGTCGTTCCTTCAACAGAGTAGGAAGCGGTATAGGAGACATTCTTCGGGGTATATTCCTTCGCATTCGTAGCGAGCTTGCCGAAACTATTCGCGGTAATCCCGTTTATTTCGACTGCCGAGGAGGCTTGAATGCCTTGGAGCCAGAAGCCGACGGGCTGTTTAAGCGGATCAATGAGAATGCGCAGCCTATACGTACCATATCCGTACGAGGAACCCGAGCCATTCGCAAGCCCGCTGCTCCAATCTCCCGGAACCTGAACGTAACGAGGCTCCGCGGTCTGCTGCACGTCCTGATGAGATACAAATTGGGAAGGGTATAACTGCCAATCGCCATTTAACGCGATCGGGGGCGAGCTGTTCAAGTCCAAGCCGCGCATGTCGAGTACTCCATGGACGACGCGAGGCTGATCCGATGTCGTAAACATATCGGACCAAGCCCATCGCAGACCAAGGAGAGCGAGAACGGTTAATAAAACTGCCGTTATATTTTTTAGGGTGGCATTATTTTTTATTCGCATCATCATACTAAGAAATTCGACATAAATTGCGTTGTTTCCTTTAAGCTCTTGCCTATGGAGGGCAAGGAATGGAGGCTACCCTTAAGTGGTTTAAGTGGTGGAGCCCATCGCCCGTATTCTGACTTTGACTTTGACATTCACGGTCGCATCGGAGAAAGCTACTCCCCAGGCATCTTGAACCTTTTTCCAGTGGGAATACTCATAGGCTCTTGCATATAGGCCGAGTCCGAACGGATCGATTTTCGCCGCTTGGACTTTTTCGAGCATTTGTCGAATTTGATTCTGAAGCTCTTCCTGAATTTGCTTTTCCAATTCGGGAGCTTGCTTTCTAACGTTATAGTTAAATATCCGCTCGGTCATACTGATTCCCATTTTAATTTTAATATCGAATACAAAACCGCCATTCTTATAATCCGCCTTGATTTTGACTTTAATGAAGTTCGGATAGAAACTCGTGATGTTTTCCTGAAAAAACCCCTTGTTAGGCTGTTCATGAAGGTGGATCGTAAAAGGGAATACTCCCCTTGTTTCATTCTGCAAGATTCGTAACAATTTGGTTTGATCGGCGTTGAGCGTCATTTTGTATTTACCTGAACGATCTAAGAGAGCCGTACCTTTTACTTTGATTTGACCGTCTTTTTTCAGTTCTGCGAAGCTAGGGCTCATGCCTTTCTCCGTAAATTGGCGATGAAGCTCTTGAAGCGACGTTTTGACCGTAATATTCTGATCATGGGCGGTATCGATTAACTTCAACAAATATAAAGGGAGTATCGGCTTATCTTTAGGCTTGAACTTAATAAGATCCGCAACCGAACCATCTACAAGAACGACCCGAGACATCGTCGTGTTCTTTCCGTCCCTGTACAAAGCATCGAGGAGCTTGAACCAGTCCGGGTGCTCAAGTATACGTTTCCCGATGAGCAACAGTTGTACTTTGCCGCGACTCGTCAAAGTGGTAATCATGGAGTCGAATTCTTCTCTCGATTGTCTAAGCGAGACAGCATGAACGATAGTGTTCTCTTCCTTTTCTTTCGCTTCTTTACTAAAGACCGGACTGGTTGAGGAAATGACAAGCCGGTTCTTCTCGTCGAGATCCATTCCCAACAACAAGGAAAGCGAGATATCTTCGATATAGGTCTGATCCACGCAACCCGGAAGAGCGCACAGCGAAAGCAGGAGACAGATGAGATAAGCGCGTTTCACAAGGATTCACTCCGTCGAAGTCGATTGTATATAAGAACATAGAGGTATAGAATAGCGGGAAACACGTAAGCGAACCATAGTCCTGCTTGACCGGAGAAAATGATCCATTGATCGTTCTGATTCCATGAGGGGTGAAGGAAGAAGCTAAGCACGACGATAAGCAGGAACAATAGGGAGGCATACCGAGCAGGATTCTTCGTTCCGAACAGAAACCCCAGGCTGAAGATCGCTCCGAACGTAAACGGAAGCCAAGCGGTCGAAAGTTCAAACAAATAAAGTGCCAAAAACAGCATGTCGATCCGTTCTAAAAAATTGAAATCGATGACTTTCAATAAGTTGAATACGGGCTGGTTATATTCCGTAATTCCGTCGGGACTGAAGAAGGCGAAGCAAATAAGGGTGACCTCCAAATAGAAGAGCAACGTAAGGGTATTGGCAATGATGACTCCGCGGATCGCCAAAGACCTTTTCTGCAAATAGGGGTATATAAAAAACACGATTTCAAAACCAAGGAAAGAATAGATTGCCGAAAATACTCCGTGAAAGATAGGAAGCCAACCTTCTTTCATAATCGGAAGCAAGTGAACCCAATGACTGTCTCCTAAAGGGAACAAAAACAGAAAGAACATCAGAATCATCATGTAAAAGACGAGCTCGCAATATCGGCCTAATATGCGCAAGCTACGGCTAGCAACCAAATAACCCGGGGCAATCAATAGAAACATGACGACATAATCCGGCGTCATCGGTAGAAACCATTGCTTAATAAACAACATCGCCGAAGTAAGAATCGTCCAGACAAAGAAGGCGAAATAAAAAATAACGGGGAGGATTAGAATCTTCCCTACTATCTTGCCGAAAAGACGGATCATAAGCTCCGGCAACGTATCATTCGGGTATTTGCGAAAAATAAGCACGATGAGAATGCTAGCAATTACGCTCAGGCCCCATCCTAGGAAGAGGGATATCCATCCGTCCGTCCCCGCTTTGTCCGCTAGAATTCTCGGAAGAGAAAATACCCCCGTCCCTACTTGGCTTCCATGAATAATAAAAATATATTGCATGAACGTGATCCCGTTCTGGGCATCTTTCTTCAAGAGTCCTCGTCACCTCGATGATTTTTCTGTCTGACGGTTTGAGTGGCACCCGTGCTCTTAGGTCGCTTAAGCATCGCCCATATCGGGACGCGGATGAACATATCCTTCATCTCGGCAAATCTCCATGGAGCGAGCGGGCTCCCATAAGGCATTCCGAAGGATTCCAGAGACACGAGGTGCGCAACTAAGGCTATTGCTCCCGTAACAATTCCGACAATTCCGAACATCGAAGCAAGAAGCATCATGGGAAACCGAAGAAGCCGAATGGCTGCACCCATGTCATAGTTGGGCATTAGAAAAGACGCGATGGCGGTAGTGGCCACGACAACGACCATAATGTTGCTGACGATCCCCGCTTGGACAGCTGCTTGGCCGATTACGATTCCCCCCACGATGCCTATGGTTTGTCCAATCGGCGAGGGTAGACGAATCCCTGCTTCTCTCATCATCTCAATCGTGATTTCCATCAGCATGGCCTCCAAGATGGGAGGGAACGGAACGCGCGATCTCGTCTCGGCAATCGAGAGAATGAGTTGTACGGGAATGACCTCGTAATTAAACGAAATCAAAGCGATGTAGAGGGCGGGCAAAAAGAGGGAAATAAATAAGGCTACAAAACGGAGGATTCGAGTAAAGGAGGCGATCATCCACCGGCTATTGTGATCATCGACGCTTGTTAGAAAAGTGAAAAAATGAGCTGGAGCAGCCATGACGGTCGGTGATTTATCGACGACGACAATATACCTTCCTTGGAGGATATGAGATGCCGCAGTGTCCGGCCTTTCCGTCAGAATAAGCTGCGGGAAGGGGGAAAAAGGATTATCCTCGATTAATTCCGCTAATTCTCCTGTATTCATGATCGCATCGATATCGACCTTGCGGATGCGAGTTTCGAGCTCCTGGAGAATTTCCGGACGAGCGACATCAGCCAAATAGAGAATCGAAATTTTCGTTCTCCCTCGTCGCCCAACGGTCAGCTCTTTGATCTTCAGCTCCCTGTTGGGAATGTACCTGCGGATCATTGCGACGTTCTGACTCCCGGTTTCCACGAAGCCTTGATGTGCCCCGCGAAGCGAGGCTTCGACGGGAGATTGTTCAACCGCTCGTTGAGGCCACCCTTGCGTACCGTAGACGGTGGCCTCCGGCTGCCCATCGACAAAAAGCACGCTATTCCCTTGAAAAATAGCGTCCTCTACCTGTCTCCAATCGGATGCCTTATGAATACTTCCTACGCTGATCTCATCCGGGGTTTTGTAGGCCAATTCGCGCAATATGTTGTTGTGAATCGAAGCTTTATCGACCATGCCGTCCAAATATACGAGTGCCGCGTAAGTAGCGCCCTGATCCGAGTGAACCTGCCGGATAACCAAGTCGGGAGTCAGATTAAACAATTGATGAAGGTAGTGCAGGTTAGCGGAGAGCTTGTTGCTAAGAGAAGGATTTTCTTGAGAAGCAAGGGGTTTATTTGACTTGCGATATTTGGAATGGGGTGTTCTCCTCAAGAAATTAAATATTCCAAACACAATGATCACCCTATTCTGAGCAGCCTGTGACTTTTAAAATAGTCACTTCAAGGATAGGCAAAAGGAAATGAAAACATACCCGGGATGGCTTACAGGCTCAGAAAAAGTATTGGCATCGCTAATCTTTTCTGTTACGATTGTCGTAACTTATTAAAGACGTTTAATAAGTGCAAAGCCCAAGGGGTGAACTGAAGTGAATGAATTACCTACCACTCCCAAAGAGATGAAGAAAGTGATCCTTAGCGGCATACGTGCAGCGCTTCTTACGCTTGGAAGCGCAACTAAAGCGGATTTGAGCCGCCAATTGGGGATCAGCTTCCCGACCACGAGTAAGTTTCTGACCCAAATGGAGAAGGAGGGGGAGCTTATTCTAGTCGGCATTGATGATTCCAGCGGCGGGAGAAGAGCAATGAGATATGCGTACAATCCGGAATACATGCTGGGGTTGGCAATATTTTTAGAGAAATCGGAAACGAATTACACGGTTTTTAATAGCGTGGGAGAAGTGAAGGAACAAGGTAAAGCTTCTAGCGTCCTAAGAAGCGATATTCGGAGCTTAACGAAGCTTATTGAAGAGATCATCGTTAAATATCCCAAGATCGGTTCCCTCGCTATAGGCATACCAGGTTCGGTCAATCATGGCCGGATTATTCATATACCAGATTACGAACAGTTTCGTCATTTCGACCTGAAGGGAACGCTCGAACAACGATTTTCTATTCCCGTCGTCGTCGAGAACGATATGAATGCTGCCATTCTAGGTTATTACGACAATATGAATACGAAAGACAATCCTTCACTGGTCTATTTGTATTTCGGTCAGAACGGTCCGGGTGCCGGTATTCTAATCAATGGACTCGTGGTAAGGGGCAGCACCTTTTTCTCGGGGGAGGTTTCATACACTCCGTTATATGATGATCGGAATTTTCAACAAGCTTTAACCGAAGGTAAAGGATTGGAGAAAATAAATTTCCAAGAGCAAGGAATCGATGCCGTTAGCCGGTTGGTTGCTTCGTGCACGGCTATTATTAACCCTCACACGATTATCTTCTGTCATGATGAAGTGAACGAAACCATTCTTAGCCGAATCGCTACAAGGAGCGCTGCCTATATTCCGGCGGAACATCTGCCGCAGCTAGCGATGAGCGAATTGGAGCAAGATTACTTAAACGGATTGCGGCATCTCGGGCTCCAATTGATGATTTCCGCACCCTCCATGAAATGAATCACATAAACGGGGGAATATAATGGCTACTTACTTTTTATTGATTATCTACTTAGCGTTCATCAGCTTGGGACTGCCAGATTCCTTATTGGGAGCGGCGTGGCCCGTTATGCAAACTGAATTTAACGCGTCGCTTGGCACGGCGGGTTTGTTGTTTATGATCATTGCGTCAGGTACGATCGTGTCCAGCTTAGCGAGCGGCACCGTATTGAAACGGTTCGGCACGGGAAAAGTCACTCTTGTCAGTTGCATCATGACTGCGGGCGCCCTATTAGGATTTTCCGTTTCCCCGTCGCTGTTGTGGCTGATCGTTTGCGCCATTCCGCTTGGGCTAGGCGGAGGTTCCGTCGATGCCGGATTGAACAATTACGTCGCCTCGCATTACAAAGCGCACCACATGAGTTGGCTGCACTGTTTCTGGGGAGTGGGCGCTACTCTCGGACCGATGATCATGGCCCAATTCATCTCGGGGCAATCTTCATGGAGAGATGGCTATCTTACGGTTGCGGGTATTCAGTTGGTACTGGTTGTCATCCTGTTCCTCACGCTACCCTTATGGGATCGAGTGGCGAAAAACAGTAACGTTAGTGGAAGTCAAAAACACGAGGACTCAGATGGTTTATCGAATGATGAGGAAGATGGACATCCTGTTAAACCCTTGCGGATGAAGGGAATCAAGCTTGCTTTGGCATCCTTCTTGTTCTACTGCGGATTGGAAGCAACCCTAGGCCTATGGGGAAGCAGCTTTCTGGTCAATGTGAAGAGCTTGTCCGCATCTTCAGCCGCACTATGGGTTTCCCTGTATTTCGCGGGCATTACAATCGGTAGATTCGTTACCGGCTTTATTACGTTTAAGTTGAGTAACCGCATGCTCATTCGTGGAGGCCAAATCATTGCTTTAACCGGGGCGGTGCTTCTAGTCCTGCCTTTGCCGTCGGGATTTTCGCTTGCGGGATTTATGATCATCGGGTTAGGTTTGGCGCCGATATTCCCGTGCATGCTGCATGAAACTCCGGTGCGATTCGGGAAAAAGAACTCCCAGACTATAATGGGTTATCAAATGGCCGTAGCCTATACCGGAAGCACGCTTATGCCTCCTACTCTCGGGTTCCTGGCTTCCCATACGACAATCGGAATTTTCCCGGTGTATATCGCGGTATCGGCTGCGGCTATGTTCCTGTTCTCGGAGAAGTTAAATGTCTTATTGAAGAGGAAACATTCCGCGTTTTAGACGTTAATAAGCAGCAGACGTCGGGTCGACCGTGTCTGCTGCTTTATTTTGTCCGCTACACAAGGCTTCCGCCGCTTTTGCTATACTTCAGAATGCCGTCCGCCGCTCGGTATGCCAAGGCGCCAACCGTACCTGTAGGGTTATAGCCACTGTTATGTGCGAATGCGGAGGCACCTACCACGAACAAGTTCTCCATATCCCACATTTGCAGATAGGAGTTTACTGCCGAAGTGTCCGGGCTCGCACCCATAATGACGCCGCCGGTGTTGTGCGTGGATTGATAGTTGGTGATTTCATACGGCCCTTGTTCGTTGTAGACGACGACCTGATCCGCCCCCATTCCCTTGAGGACTTCCCCGCATTTGTCGCCCATAAATTTCACCATGTGCTTGTCCCGTTCCTCGAAGTCGAACGTAATCCGCACGAGTGGATCGCCGAACGAGTCTTTGTAAGTCGTGTCCAGATCGAGGAAATGATGCTGGTACGGCATGCAAGAGCCTTCCGCCCACACGGATACGTTGCGGTTGTAATACTTGAGCGATGACGACTTGAACGCTTGTCCCCAGCCCGGGGTATCTGGCGGTACCGTATTGTTGGCGATAGGGCGGTTCCCCGATTGAGAATACGATATGCTCGCCCCATGGATAAACTCGTAATTCGAGTGGTCGAAGTTATCGCCGTTGAAGTCGTCGATCGTAACGCCCATGGAGCCTGCTCCGGAATACAGGTTGAACTCCTTGCTCTCGAAGAAACCGACCGCTGCGGCCGCCTCGACTTGATAGGCGTAATTTTTGCCGACGACCCCTTTGCCGGTTGCCGGATCGTACGGTTTGCCGATTTTGGAAGTGAGCAGCAGCTTCACGTTGCTGAACACGTAGCTCGTCACCACGACAATGTCGGCGGGCTGTTCGATTTCTTCTCCGGTCGTCATGTCGATGTACATGACGCCGGTTGCTTTATTGTCTTTATGTAGAATCCGTCTGACATTGGAATGGGTGCGGATCTCGAACTTGCCGGTGTTCTTCGCAACGGGAATGACGGTCACGACGGGATCGGCTTTGGCGCCGTATTCGCAGCCGAACCGCTCGCAATAGCCGCAGTATTGGCATGCAGCCCGCTCGATACCGTCCGGATTCGTATAATCCGTCGATAAGTTGGCCGAAGGCATGACGAATGGGTGGTAATTTAATTTTTTCGAAGCATCGAGGAACAGCTTCATGACCGGAGAGACTTTCATCGGGGGCGTCGGGTAATCGCTCGAACGCTTGCCTCCGAGAGGATTGACTTCACCGGAGAGGCCTGTCATTTTCTCGAACTTGTCGAAGTACGGTTCCAGTTCGTCATAAGTGATGCCCCAATCCTGTACGGTCATACCGGCGGGAATCTTGTTTTTCCCATATCGTTCGATCGTTTTGGATCTAATCTCGAAATCGTAAGGCAAGAAGCGGAACGTCATGCCGTTCCAGTGAACGCCGGCACCGCCTAGTCCGTCTCCTAGCAGGAACGAGCCGTAGGAGCGCATAGGCAAAGCCCGGATTTTCTCGTTCGGACGGAATGTGATCGTTTCTTTGGACAGATCCTGGAACATCTCGTAACGGCGGGCATAACGCAGCTCGTCATGCACCATATAGTAGTCTTCGGTTTTGCGTTCTTTGCCGCGTTCAAGACCGACGCAGTTAAGACCGGCTTTCGTTAATTCCGAGGCGATAATGCCGCCCGCCCAACCGACCCCGACAATGACAACATCCACTTTAGGCAATTTTTTGGCCACTGTGATCCCTCTTTTGTTTTATTGTGCCATATGGTCCCGCAGGCTCGCGGGTTGTATTTTGACGAATTCCGGTTTCTCGATAATATCCGTGTACGACATTTGGGTGCCGGGGTAATTTTTCATTTTCCAACCATCCATGCTGGTATTGCCGCCATAGAGCGGATCGGCATATACGCCTTCCATCGTGCTCGTGATCAGCGTCCGCAAGAAGCCGCTGGCCGATATCGTCGTCAGCTTGACTTCGTCGCTTTCGAAAGCTTTCAATACGGCGTCCTGCTCTTCCGGGGTGAGCTTAGGAAAATCTTTCTTGTATTTCTCGTTGCTGTAGTTTTGCATTTCCCGCAGGGCGATATCGAAGATTTCTCTCCGTCTTAGATGCCCCTGATATCCTTGCGTCGTCTCACCCGCGAAGAAGGGACCGGACATATACTCGCGTCCGTTCGTTCCCCATTGACCCGCTAATTGGTGATCGATGAAATAAGCTACCCCAAGCTCTTGGGCTCCGGGTCCTTGATCGTCTTTAGGGAATATTCGCTCCGTAGCAGCTTCGACGATCTTGAATTGCTCTTGGCTGAAGTACATCAGCGCTTGGTTATAATTCACGGCTACAGGCTCCGCGACTTCCGGCGATGAAGGAGCGGAAGGAGAAGGTTCGTTCTTAGTCGAAGGGCGGATAAGGTTGCCGGCGACTCCGCCGACAATTAAACCGCCTACCGCAAGACCGGTACCCTTAAGGAAATTTCGTCGCGAACTCGAAGCCGGCGCCTGCTCCTTGCGGTCTGATTGATCGGATGTGGAATTGGACATGATGGTTTACCTCCTGATATACGGATGTTTCGAATTTCATTCGAGGGAGTTGCCGCCAATTAGAGCATTCCCTTAAACCTCCATAAATAATGACGGTCCTCGGAGAAAAACTAATGTCGGAAGAAATTGAATCGAAGGAGGGATTTCAATTGAGCGTAAAAACAGGATTACGGGCGGCGCTTCCGGTCTTGTGCGCGGTTGCCCTGATGTCCGGCTGTGCAACCTCGCAATCCGGAACAACGCAGAAGTCCATGCAATTGAAAACTGCGCCGAGAACGGTACAGGATGGGAATTTGCATAAAAGCTCGGTTATTCCGAGTTATAACGGACCCAAATACAACACGACCAATCGAAAAGGTACGACCTATAGCGGCATGGGAACTTCCATCCATAGCCGTTTGGGAAGCTCGGGGCTGAATGCCGGCGGATATTCGGACAGGTTGGAAGCCATGCTCTACAATGAAGGGATTCAAGGAGTCAGAATACTGAAGATCGGGAATAAAATCGTCATTGGCAAGCGGAAAGACAGGGCTACGGGAATTCACCCGCTGCAAAGCAAGTTGTTAAGCCCTAACGCAGGGAGCTCGGGGACGAGTAATAAGCATACGAGCGGAAGTACGGCAGTTCGTTCCCATAGGCAGAAAGACGATACGTTAGAGAAGGCGAAACATCGGATTCAGCAGATGGTAGGCAGTAAAGTCCGCGTGCTTACGGTTACCCATCCGGATGCTTTGGCCGCAATGGAGAGAGCTAAAGCCAAATCGGAGAAAAATGCCTCCGCGAAGGCGCATAGTCGGGACATTGCTCTTATTCTTAAACACGCTAAGGGAACCAAATAACCCGTAAGAAGACACCTTGACGTGAGAGGTGTCTTCTTACGGGTTGTGCCGCGCTAACTTGGTCGGTACCTACATATTGGTTGGAAGAATCGAGATGTCCGAACAAACAATGTCCGGCCATGCGCGAACGAAAAGCGACTGCGTGAAGAACCGGCAAGATCGGGCATCCCCATTTTCATAAAAAAGGCTGTTTACTTTTTTATAAGGAATGATATTCTTAAGCCTGCAAGATTAACAGTCCACGCCGCGAATGTACGACCTCAATACCTCAATACTCAGCAAGAAAGGGCATCACATCCTATGAAAAAGCGCATCTTAGATATTCTTCTCCTAATAGTAGGGGCGTTAATGTTCGCTTTGGCCGTCAATTTGTTTATTATTCCGAATGAGTTCGGAGAAGGCGGGGTAACGGGAATAACGATTATTTCGTACTATTTGTATGAATGGTCTCCCGGACTCGTAAGCTTGATCCTCAACTCTCTATTATTAATTGTAGGTTATAAGTTTTTGGATAAGACCACGACGGTATATACGATTATTGCGGTACTATTTAACTCCCTATTCCTGCATCTTACGAAAAGCTGGCACATCGAATCGGACGAGCTCATGATCAATGCGATATTCGGCGGCGTGTTTACGGGGATCGGAATAGGAATGATCATACGGGTTGGCGGAACAACCGCGGGGTCAACCATTCTAGCTAGAATCATGAACAAATATTTGGATTGGAATATTAGCTATGCGCTATTGTTTTTCGATTTGATCGTTGTTTTCGCCTCATATTTCATTATTGGCGCCCAAAGCCTAATGTTAACCATCGCGATGCTCTATATCGCAACGAAGACGATGGATTTCATTATTGAAGGCGTGAACCCGAAGAAGGCGGTTACGATTGTATCCAAGAACCAGAATCAAATAGCCGAGCAAGTGAACGCGATCATGGATCGGGGCGTAACCGTCATCTATGGACGGGGTTATTACACCAATGAGCCCAAGGAGCTGCTCTATATCGTTATTAGCAAGCAGGAAGTGAGCATGCTTAAGAAAATCGTAAGAGCGGTCGACAAAGAAGCGTTCATTACCATTCACGATGTAAGGGACGTGTTTGGGGAAGGATTCGTAGACTTAACGAAGTAACTCGGGGCTAAATCGCGCAAAAGGGAGATTCCGCCGAAATAACCCTAACGAGTCGGGTTAAATCGCGGAATCTCCCTTGTTCCAGCTAGTCAAGCGTCTGCTCTTTGCGATACTCCCCGGGATTGATCCCCTCCAGCTTCTTGAACACCCTGCTGAAATATTTCTCGTCGTGGTAGCCTACCATCTCCGACACTTGGGCAATGCGCAGATGGGGATTGTGCAATAGCAGCTTGGCTTTGTCGATCCGTATGCGACTGAGGTAATCGAGTAAAGTAACGCCGTATTCTTGCTTGAATTTACGCGCGATATATTCCCGGCTTAAGAAGAAGCGCGCCGCAATATCTTGAAGCGAGATCTCATCTTGATAATGGGACTCCATGTACTTGGCAATGTCGTGAATGAAGTATTGATCCTTGGAATGCTGCTGGGTGAGAAGCTTGGAGACGGCTGCCAAGCGGTGCTCCATCTCCATTCTAAGGTCTTCCCAAGCTAGCAGCCCCTCTTCGTTCAAGGGCAACCGAATAGATAATTCCGTATAGAATTCATCGCTCTCTTCGACTTTTACGCCCTTGTCGTTATCCCCCTCAATCCATTGCGTATGCATCCAATCCCACTCTTTATCCCATTGAATGAGCTGTTCCGGGGTGACCGATCCCGACTGTTGCAAATCCTCCAACCACATCTTGGTGACAGCCTCGATTCGTTCACGATTGCCGCTGAGGGCGGTAAGGCGGAGCTGTTCCTCGATAGCGGTTAGACGAAGCGGGCGACTCGAAGGAATTCCTTCTTCGCTAAAGGAATGCATCCGGTTGGGTTCAAGCAAATTGCGTCTCCACAAAGCTTTAGAAGCCTCATGGTATGCGCGTGGCATGTCGTCGGGAAACGTCCGTTTGGTAGCCATTCCGAAATGAACATGACGACGCAGAGTCAAATAGATTCCTTGATTAATTTCCTCCAGCATGGCGTTGAATGAACCTCGCTCGTCCCAGTAAAGGATCACGATCTCACCGGAACTGTTCAGATGGCGAAAGGAAATTCCTTTCGATTTCAACAGTTCATTGCATATGTTACACAGTGTAAAGAAGATCAGAGCGATCTGATTATTGAATTTGGCAAGTAATTTATGGTCCAACTGCGAGACCGCAATCACCGCGACGGAACAGGAAGAGAGAGAGGACGGCAACTTGAATTCTTCTCGGAGTTGATTCAGAATCTCTCTTCGGCCTTGCCCCGTAACGAGATCGGTCAACAGCTTGTCCGCGTAGTGCGGCTTCATTTCGTTGACTTCGATACTCTTCTGCGTGAATCGCTGCCGGTTTATTTCCTCTTTGCGCCAGTATTCCGTTGCTTTGCCTAAAGCTTCGTTTAGCGCATCGGCCTTGACCGGCTTCAGGATATAATCCATTCCGCCGTTACGAACGGCATGTCGAACCAATTCAAAATCATCATATCCGCTAATGACGATAACTTTAATCTCGGGATTATGGGCATGTAGCCAAGTTAGCAGCTCCGCCCCGTCTTTGCGGGGCATGCGCATATCGGTAAGGACAATCTGGGGTGCCTTCTCCCGGATAAGGGACACCGCGTCTTCTCCGTCCGAGGCTTGCAAGATTTCGGTAATGCCATGCCGATCCCAGTCCGCGAGCATATTAATGGCATTCCTTACGTGCTTCTCATCATCCACGATCAATACTTTCAAGCCGGATCACTCCACTCCCACGCATATTCTAAGGTGATTTTCACGCCGTGCGGTTCAACGTTCTCGATCGAGAGGTTGGCGGTATCCACGGAGTATAGCCGCAGTCGCATAAGCACATTGTACAGTCCGATCGAAGCGTGCTCCTGCGGGCCGATTTCCTCGTTCTCGTCCTTCAGCATAGCTAGCTCTTCCTGCAGTTGTTTGAGCTTAAGATCAGGAATAGAAGCTCCGTTATTCTCGATCTCGATGACGAGACGGTTGGCAGGGGTAACGTGGCTGCGAATGGACAATCGTCCCTTGCCCAGCTTAGGATCCAGTCCATGTTTGAAATAGTTCTCGATCAACGGCTGCAAAGTCATCTTGGGAATCGTAGCGGACAAGCTAGCCGGATCTAGGTCCCATGTGAAATCGAATTGCTCGTCGAACCGCTCTTTTTGCAAATCCAGATAGAGCTTAAGGTGGTCTATTTCCTCCTGTAGAGTTACCATCGCCTCGTCGCTGCGCATTTTGTAGCGCATCATATCGGAGAGCGAAGCAAGCAGATTATAGACGCGATGTCCGTCGTTCTGGAGCGCCACCGTACCGATCGACTGTAAGGTGTTATACAGAAAATGAGGATCGATCTGCGCTTGCAAAGCCCGAAGCTGATTGTTCTTGTTCGCTAATTCGAGCCTGTATTTACGGAGGATCAAATTATTGATCGTGTCCATCATTTGCCGGAACCGCCGTGATAAGGAGCCGATCTCGTCTTGGCTATCTACCTCGATATCGACCTCTAAGCGCCCGGTCTGAATTTGATTCATGTAGCTTGCGAGTTGCTTAATGGGCCGAGTGATTCGAAAAGAAATGAATAGCGTGCCTAGAATAACCGCAAGGAGAGCAAGGGCGGCGATGATGGCGTTAATCGTGATCAGCTCGGTCGATTTGCGGTAGAGGATGTTATGGGGAACCTGTTTGACTAAAGTCCATTCCGCAAAAGGAACCTCCAACTTCTCATACACTTGTATCGCATCGGGACCGTCCGTGAATCCGGCTTGATTATTGGAGGTTATAGCCTTGAACTCATTATTGGCGAGCGGCTTGCCGACCTCCTCCAGGTTCCCGCTGTAGATGACGGTGCCGTTCTTATCCAGCAAGTATAGCTGTTCATCCCCGGAATCGTAGAGTTGGTTACAGATCGCGGCGATTCCGTCCAACTTCACGTCGATAGCCATAATCGCAAGCTGGGTCGTGGACGGGATGCGAACAATCGGTCTATAGAAAGTGAAGACCAGCCTGTCCGTGTAATCGTTCGGAGAAGGCGGGAATCCATAGCTGTGAACCAAATGGGGAGGTTCGATGCCTGTCGAGGCCGTATCGTATTTCAGGGTGCTTTCATAAGGCGTATCGCGAATTCCCCGTCTTGGAATGCTGTTCGTAATCAGCGTGGATTGGTTCGTCTGACGGGAGTGCAAGTATACCTGTTGGATATCCGGGAGAGAACCTTGCAGATTCTGCAAGGTCGTATAGATCTCGGCGATCGCTTGGTAATCGTCGGTGCTCTTGGACAAATTATTAAGAAAATGCGGATCCGAATAAACGACGATGGAAGCGCGGTTAATATTGTTCAAGTAGTTGACGAGATTGGTTTTTCCTTGAAAAATAAGCCGGGCGTTCTCGTTGACGGACTGCTCCTTAATGGATTCTCTTGTGTGGATAAGCGTAATTACCAAGGATAGCACTAAAGGGATAACCGTAATGATTAACATGAATCGGATAAGCTTGCTGCGTATGCTATGAGACTTCATCTTGGACCATCTCGTATCTCGATCGCTTAGCCGCAGGGATCGATTCAAAGATCAATAAGATCAATATCGTACTCCTTTTGGTTCACGATCGTCCGTTTTTTTGTCAGTTACCTTTAAGCATAATTATTATAGGCAAAAAAAGAAATGCGCAAAGGGGAAAACGGGATGAATCACAAAAAAACTTCGCGACTGACTCAGCAGGTTGTGTTCGTGGGTCCGGCTATCCTATTCTTCATCCTGATTATCGCGATTCCATTCGTGCTGGGATTGTATTATTCCTTTACGGATTGGGACGGGATATCGGGTAAGGCTACGGGTGTCGGATTCGATAATTATAAACAGATTTTCATGCATGACAGCTCGTTTCGCGACTCGTTCTGGTTTACGGCTAAATTTACGATCCTTGGCGTCGTCATTACGAATGTAGCGGGCTTCTTTCTGGCGTACTTGCTAACGAAACCGCTCAAGACCCGGAACTTTCTGCGGACGGTTTTCTTCATGCCGAACGTGATCGGGGGATTGCTGCTCGGCTTTATCTGGCAGTTTATATTCGTCAAAGGCTTCTCCGCTCTGGGCAGCGCAACGGGGATTTCCTTCTTTAATCTCCCTTGGCTCGGGACGGAGAACACCGCCTTCTGGGCGCTTGTCATCGTTTTCGTCTGGCAGACGGCGGGTTATCTGATGGTCATCTACATCTCGTCGCTCAATAATGTACCCAAAGATATTCTGGAAGCCGCGGAAATCGACGGAGCTAGCAGATTTCAGGTGTTGCGTTCGATCATTATTCCGCTCATCATGCCGGCCGCCACGGTTTGTCTGTTCCTGGCGATCTCTTGGTCGTTCAAGATGTTCGATCTGAACTTGTCCCTTACTAAGGGCGGACCATTCGGCTCTACCGAGTCGGTTGCCATGAACATCTATAACGAAGCTTTCTCGAAAAACAGATATGGTCTGGGAACGGCGAAAGCCATCATTTTCTTCGTCATTGTGGCTGTCATTACGAGCCTTCAAGTGAAATTTACGAAAAGCAAGGAGGTCGAAGCCTAATGGACATCACGAAACGCTATCGCTCGGGAACGATCGTCACGGAGATCCTCATGATCGTGCTGGGAATCGTTTTCTTGGTTCCGTTCTACTTTTTGTTCGTCAATTCGGTTAAAACCTTCGGGGATTTGCTCACAAGCGCCGCCGCTCTGCCGAAATCCATTGAATGGGGCAACTACTCCCGCGCTTTCGACATTACGAATTTTCCGACGGCGCTTTGGAATTCCGTCCTTATTACGGTAGTTAGCAACGTGTTGTTAGTTGTCATTTGCGCAATGGCCGCGTATTACATGGTGCGGAATAACAGCCGATTTAATAGATTTTTGTTCGTCATATTCGTAGCCGCTATGGTCGTTCCGTTCCAATCGATCATGATTCCGCTCGTGAAGGTGACAAGCACGATCGGTCTTATGGATAGCATCCCGGGATTGATTATCTGTTATCTGGGATTCGGCGTACCGATGTCCGTCTTCCTGTTCCACGGATTCGTTAAATCGATTCCGCTAGAGATCGAGGAAGCGGCGACGGTCGATGGCTCGAATGCCTACGGCGTCTTCTATCGCGTGGTGTTCCCGCTCATGAAACCGATGCTCGTAACCGTATTTATCCTGAACACGCTCTGGATCTGGAACGATTACCTGTTGCCGTCGCTTATCCTTCAGTCGGGTAAGCTTAGCACGATTCCGATCGCTACCTTTGCTTTCTTCGGACAGTACACCAAGCAGTGGGATCTAGCTTTACCTGCGCTTGTCATGGGGGTTCTGCCGATCATCGTTTTCTTCTTGTTCATGCAAAGATACATCATTGAAGGCATTACGGCGGGTGCGGTAAAGGGCTAAGAGGAGGTCACTCCCGTCTACCTGTTTGATCAATATCCTGCCTACTATAGCGGAATTAGACGCTCTACAATGAAGAAGTAAACGATTTCGTTAAGCAACTACACAGAAGAATAGGGAGGCTCCACCATGAAAAGGAACATCAAGCTTACACTAGTGATGACGCTCGCGTTGTCGATGATTTTATCCGCTTGCGGATCCAAAGAAGCCGACAACAAAGGCAACAATGCCGAGTCCGGCGGTACGGCGGCAACGAAGACGATTAAGATTTTCCAATTCAAAGTCGAAATCGCCGAAGCGCTTAACAGGCTTAAAGCGGAATATGAAAGCACTCATCCCGGCATCAAGCTGGATATTCAAACGGTAGGCGGCGGCGCGGATTACGGCGCGGCGTTAAAAGCGAAATTCGCTTCCGGCGAAGAACCCGATATTTTCAACAACGGCGGTTACAGGGATTTGGGAACTTGGTTCGATAAACTCGAAGATTTGTCCGATCAGCCATGGGTGGCGGATACAGTAGACGTTGCGAAAGAGCCGATGACCAAGGACGGTAAAATCTACGGCCAACCGATGAATCTGGAAGGTTACGGCTTCGTCTATAACAAAGACCTGTTCGCCAAAGCAGGCATCACGGAAACTCCGACGACATTAGCTCAGCTGGAAGAAGCGGCTAAGAAACTGCAAGCGATCGGCGTTACGCCATTCGCGAACGGGTATCAAGAGCTATGGGTTCTTGGGAACCACACGATTAACGTAGCATTCGCGCATCAGAAGGATCCGGATGCTTTCATTAAAGGGCTAAACGAAGGCACGGAGAAAATTCCCGGCAACGCGACCTTCGACGAATGGACGAAGCTGGTTGATCTGACGTTGAAATACGGCAACAAAAATCCGTTAACGACGGATTACAACACCGAGATGACCCTATTCGCGAACGGCGAAGCCGCGATGACGCAACAAGGGAACTGGACGCAAGTACAGATCGACGGCATTAACCCGGATCTGAACATCGGAATTCTGCCAATGCCTATCAACGACAATGCGGAAGACAACGATAAATTGTATGTTGGCGTTCCGAACAACTGGGTCGTGAACAAGAACTCCAAGGTAAAACCGGAAGCGAAAGAATTCCTCAACTGGCTTGTCACTTCCGATATCGGCAAAAAATATATCGCGAAGGATTTCAAATTCATTCCGGCATTCAAGAGCATTGAAGCGACAAGCGAAGACTTAGGCGATCTGGGAGCCGAGGTCGTGAAATACAGCCAAGAAGGTAAAGCGCTTAGCTGGAACTTCAATAAGTTCCCGGATGGCGGCATGAACGAATTCGGGAATCAAATTCAAGCTTACGTCGCTGGTAAATCGGATAAAAATGCGCTGTTCGATGGATTGCAAAAAGCATGGGATAGCCTAAAAACAAAATAAAGAAGTATAATCAAATATAGTAAACTATGGAAAGGGGCGCGCGCCGGGTAATCGGTAGTCGCCTCTTTCCATAATCACACGGAGGTAAAGGACATGGAAGGAAGTTCAGCAATACGACCCGATCAGTTCGGGTCATCGGAAGAACAAGCGCTACGGAAAAGCATCGGGTACTTTAAGTCGCTCGAGCAGGACGGGAACACGTTCATTTGCCGAGGCAACAAAGGAAATGCGGCCATCCTATTTCTGACGGACGATGTATTCCGGATAAAAATATTTCAGGGCGAGCAAGTGGATCTCTCCACGACACCCGGGGTATTGCCGCAAGTAAGCGATGTGGAAGTTAAAACGCAAGAGAACGACACTAAATTCATCTTCGTTACGTCCACGATTCGCTTGATCGTAGACAAGAGCAAATGCAGCTTCTTGATCGAAGATCTCAAAGCGCAAACGATTGCACGTCAGAATCCGGTCAGTTGGGATGCGCGAGGCGAAATAAGCGCCACTTACGAGATGCCTAACGAATCCCATTTCTACGGTTTGGGCGAGAAGACGGGTTTCTTGGACAAACGCGGCGAACGTTATACGAACTGGAATACGGATGTGTATGCGCCGCATGTGCCCGAGATCGAAGCGCTCTATCAATCGATTCCTCTATTGATTCATACGCATGGCGAGCAAAGCTACGGACTTTTCCTGGATAACCCCGGAAGATCGGATTTCGACATGCGTGCTTCGGACACGACATTCTCGATTTCTTGTTCAACAGGAGCATACGATATCTATTTTATTAACGGGCCGCAGATGAAAGATGTCGTCTCCCGTTATACAGTACTGACCGGACGGATCGATCTCCCGCCGAAATGGGCAATCGGGTATCATCAGTCTCGTTACAGCTATATGAATCAGCAAGAGGTTCTGGAGTTAGCCCGATCTTTCCGTGCGAAACAAATTCCTTGCGACGTCATCTATTTAGATATTCATTATATGGACGAGTACCGCGTATTCACCTTCGATCCGGTGCGTTTCCCCGATCCCGAAGCGATGATGGCGGAGCTGAAATCATTAGGCATTCGAATCGTCCCTATTGTCGATCCGGGCGTGAAGAAAGACCCGAAATATAAAGTGTACCAAGAGGGCGTTCGGGAGAACCACTTCGTTAAGAAGCTGGAAGGCGATATCGTGCTAGGAGAAGTGTGGCCGGGCATAAGCGCTTTCCCGGATTTCACCGAAGACCGGACGTCGGAGTGGTGGGGAGATCTGCATCGCTACTATACGGAGCTTGGCATTCAAGGCATCTGGAACGATATGAACGAGCCGGCTTTGTTCAACGAGAGCAAGACGATGGATTTAGATGCGATGCACGGAAACAATGGCAAGCCGCGTACCCACGAAGAGCTGCACAATCTGTACGGGATGCTGATGTCCAAGGCAACCTATGAAGGGCTTAGCCGCCAATTGGATGGACAACGGCCATTCGTGCTTACGCGCGCCGGCTATTCCGGCATTCAGCGTTATGCTGCGGTATGGACTGGCGACAATCGCAGCTTCTGGGAGCATATGGCGATGGCGATGCCGATGGTGCTGAATATGGGATTGTCCGGCATACCGTTCGCCGGTCCGGATATCGGCGGATTCGCGCATCACGCTTCGGGCGAATTGCTCGTTCGTTGGACGCAGATGGGCGCGTTTTTCCCGTATTGCCGCAACCACTCCGCGATCGGTACCGTTCGTCAGGAGCCATGGTCGTTCGGCGACAAGGCCGAGGCAATCGTACGCGACTATATCGGATTGCGCTACCGCTTCATGCCTCATCTTTATAATCTATTCCAAGAGGCCGCAACGACCGGCTTGCCGATCGTTCGTCCGTTGCTGCTCGAGTATCCGGCGGATCCGAAAGTGACGAACCTATGCGATCAATTCCTACTGGGGAAAGATATTTTGATCGCGCCGGTATATCGCCCGGATACCGATCACCGTTCCGTTTATTTGCCAGCGGGAACATGGATCGACTACTGGACGGGAGAAGTTCACGAGGGAGGCCGGACGATTCTGGCGCATGCTCCTCTCGAAATCATGCCGATGTACGTTCGGGCAGGGGCGATCCTCGCCGAGGGACCGCTTAAGCAAAGCGCCGATAACGAGTCGGATGAGTCGGTAACGTTCCACATCTACGGAGCCGTAGCGTCAACCGGCTTCGAAACCGCATATACACTATATGAAGATGACGGCGTTAGCTTCGACTATCGTCAGGGGTCGTATTCCGAGTTGTCCCTTAATGTAGTCGGAAGTCCGAAGACTATTGAATTGAACTGGAGTTACGCCGCCGCGAGCGGGTTTAAGCCTACGCGCAAGCTGCTTCGCTTCTCGTTCCGTCGTTGTGGATTCACTGCCAGTTTAGTAGAGGGATTGCAACGCCTAACGGCGGATCAGTTAGCTGCCGGTGCGGAAGGCTGGCTGTATAACCCGTCAACCGACGAGCTTCTGATTCAAGTCGCAGACCAAGCTGCAGGCGGTAAGCTCGTTATTACGAAATAGTCCCTGCCAAGTAAAACCACACTCATCGGAGTGTGGTTTTTTCGCTTTTCTGAGACGATAACTCAAGAAACGGTGATAACTAATCATTTAGACAAATTGCTCGCGAGCCGACCCTATGTATCCGCATTCATGACTCAAACATAGTCAATTTTGATGTTTTTAGGCGCAGTTTCCTGTTTTACACAATTCGATCAGGCGATATATGATCAAACCTGTAAGACCTATATCAAGACTCGCTGAGTTTCCGTAAGGAAAACGGGGGACCCAACTTCGGCGGACGTTCGTTCGTCGCCTGGGGTGAATCCGTGATGCTGATCTAAGCGTCATGGTAGGGCTAATTCTCTAAAAGCCCGAATCCGCCAGCTAACCTCGTAAGCGTTATTAGAGAGGTGAAACAACTTCGGTTCAATTCAGACCGCGGGAGGGATCTCTGCGGTTTTTTTGCGCGGTTCAAAACAGGGCAAGTGGAAATAGTATCACTAATGGGAATTCGATTTGGCGGTGAGAGAATTGCTATCTTTAATAAAACGATTATTAATCGGGCGACCGTTGAAATCGGCGGAGTTAGGCGAGCAGAAGCTGATTAAGGCTAAGGCGCTAGCCATCCTTTCTTCGGATGCGTTATCATCCGTTGCTTACGGTCCGGAACAGATTTTATTGGTCTTAATCACGGTCGGCGCCGTAGCCTTCTGGTATTCGATCCCCATTGCCGTCGGCGTATTGGTGTTGTTATTGGCATTGATTTTGTCTTACCGGCAAATTATATTTGCTTATCCGCATGGAGGCGGAGCTTATGTGGTATCCAAGGAAAATCTTGGTTTATATCCCGGTTTGATATCGGGAGGCTCGTTGTTGGTGGACTATATCCTCACGGTAGCCGTTAGCGTGTCGGCTGGCACGGATGCTATCACTTCCGCTTTCCCGAGTTTGCATGAGCATACAGTAATGATCGCCGTTATTTTTGTCCTGCTTATAACCGTCTTGAACTTAAGAGGAATCACGGAGTCCGCCTCGATATTAGCCTATCCGGTTTATTTGTTTGTCCTGGCCTTGTTTATTCTAATCGGGGTAGGCCTATACAACGTTGCCGCGGGCAACGTTCCGGCCGATTTGCATGCGCCGCTCGGTACGCCGGTGGCGGGCATCAGCTTGTTCTTGCTCCTCAAGGCATTTGCTTCGGGCAGCTCCGCCTTAACGGGAGTGGAAGCGATATCGAACGCGATTCCGAACTTTAAGCACCCGGCCCCCAATAACGCCGCTAAAACCTTGCTGGCTATGGGCGGATTGCTGGCCCTCTTATTTTCGGGGATCGTATTTCTGGCTTATGATTACGGGATAACGCCTAGAGTCGAGGTCACGGTCGTCTCCCAGATCGCCGAGCACACCTTCGGACGAAACTTCATGTACTATTTCATTCAAGGCACGACCGCTTTAATCTTGATTCTTGCCGCCAATACCGGGTATTCGGCCTTCCCTTTGCTAGCGGTTAATCTTGCCAAAGACAAATTCATCCCCAGAATGTTCACGATTAGAGGAGACCGGCTAGGCTATTCCAACGGGATCATTATTCTCGGCATTTTATCCATTATTCTCATTATCGCATTCGAGGGTCAAACCGAGCATTTGATTCCGCTGTACGCGGTGGGGGTGTTCATCCCGTTCACGCTCTCCCAGACGGGCATGATCGTCAAATGGATCCGCCAGAAGCCGAAGGGCTGGATTCCGAAGCTAATCATTAACTCCATCGGGGCGCTGATCAGTCTAATCGTCACCTTGATGTTCTTCTTAACGAAATTCGCGCAGATCTGGTCGGTCTTGGTTTTCTTGCCGCTTATTATCTTTGTTTTTCACCGGATTAAGAAGCATTATGAATCCGTCGGCGATCAGTTAAGCATTACAACCTGCGAGCCCATAATCCCGATAGAAGGCAATGTGATCATTTTGCCCGTAGCCGGAATCACGCACGTCGTCGAGTCGTCCATTCACTATGCTCAATCCCTCGCCGCCAAACAGATTATCGCGGTTTACGTCCCTTTCGAGAGAGAAGATGCGGTTCTGTTCGAAGAAAAGTGGAGCAACTGGAAGCCGGACGTGAGATTGGTGACATTGCATTCACCCTATCGGTCGGTGATTCAGCCCTTGTTGAAGTTCGTGGATACCGTACAGCGCAAAGCGAGCGAGTCGAACTATCAGGTTACGGTCATTATTCCGCAGTTTATTCCCAAGAAAGGCTGGCATAATATCCTGCATAACCAGACCAGCTTAATGATCCGTACTCGCCTGCTCTATCGTAAAAATGTTATCGTAACAACCGTTCCCTATCATTTGAAGAAGTGAAATACGGTTGCATAATAAGGGGTTATTCCTAAGGCAGTCGAACAGACAGTCGAAGGAATAGCCTCTTTTTTATGGGCGAAATAGCAAGAAATATCCACTTTGTCACATGACAAAGAGATGACAACGCTCACTACATACCGAGATCAATAGAAACTATAGTGGGATAGATGTCCTACGTATCGTTGGAAAAGGGGACTGTAAAAAACAAAAGGAGACACTTCAATGAAGAAAAAAAACGATTCGAGAAAAATTCTACTATTACTTCTATCTTTTGTCTTAATGGCAAGCTGGGTAACGGGAGTTAATCCATCCAGGGTCTCTGCGGCAAGCGGGTCATCTTTAACGTCAATGAATCAGCCGGTAGAGACGTTGATTGGCGGTACGGAAGCGATTTTCCGAGATGGTAGCGGAGCTGTGGCTGATTATGCTGACGATCGAGATGCGGATGTGATCGATTTGCCGTTTCCGTTTAATTTCTTTGGGGATATCTACAATAAAATTTATGTTTCATCGAATGGTAGTTTAAGATTTGATTCCCCTAACTCCACAAAGATTGCTCCTTTCGACGATGACTTATATGTGACTACCAAGAGCAAGGTTTTATATACGACGATTGGGGACGGGCATAATCGAAAATTCGTGATCCAATATACGAATATGATGACCTATAGTCAAAGAAACAGCTCGACTCCTTTTGGCACCTTCCAAGTCATACTCAATGAATCGGATAATTCTATTCAATTTCAATATCCGAATCTTGTAGGATTAACTCACGGTGAGGAAGCATTTGGTTCCGATGCATGGATTGGAATAAGCGGTCCATCGGTCAGCATTGAATACTCCGAATACGAGCAAAGCCTAGCGGAGAAGCAAGCGATTCGGTTCACGCCTGATGGATCGAATGGTTATACGCAGACGACTAACAGAGCCGGCATAGAAGCCTATGCCGCTTATGATGCTAACGTCGTCTATGAACCGATTTTATTGATTCCCGATTTGTATCCGGGAACTCCGGTGCCGGTAAGCCCGGCAGATGGCTCTTTTGTGTCATCGAATATTACTTTCCAATGGAGCGCCGTGAACGGGGCAACTTCCTATCGTCTGCTGATCGCAGAGGATGCCGAATTTATTCATGCGGTGAAAGATCAAGACGGGATCCAGCAGCATTCATTTGATGTTAACGGACTGGAAGAAGGTCAACCCTATTATTGGAAGATCGCCGCTGAGAATAACAATGGTTACACCTTTTCAAATTCATATCGATTCGTAGTGCCTTCCGATGACAGCCCGAAACCCGTGAACCAGCCTGTGGAGACATTGGATAACGGGACGGAAGTCGCGAATTTTTATGAATCCGACGATTGGGGCGACTATGTTTCCGATGGCATTCCGATAGGGTTCGGTCCAAATTCCAAATTTAAGTATTTTGGAACGGAATACGATGAGATTTATGCTACGACAGGCGGAGAGCTATTGTTTGGCGATCGTGATTATCCTGAAGGCGGAATCTCCCCTCATTACGGTCCTATACTTAGTTCAGCAAGCAAGGTCATCTATAAGACGGTAGGAGCAGAGCCCTATCGGAAATTCGTGATTCAATTCACGAACATGACGATAAATGACGCTCCTGTTGGAACATACCAAGTGATATTCTATGAAACGACGAATGTCGTTCAATTCCAATATCCACACTTAATTGCATTAGGCGCCGGCGATCGAGCATTCGGCTCCAGTGCATGGATTGGAATGTGGACTGACGACGATGAGGTTGCGTACTCCTCTTCGAAGAAAAGCTTGGCGGAGAAACAGGCGATCCGGTTTACCCCGGATGGTTCGGGTAGTTATGAACTAATCAAACAAGCGAACGCTCAATATGAACCTATATTGTTAATCCCTAATTCCTTCCCGAGCCCTTCGACGTTTGTAAGTCCTGCGGATGGTTCCGGCACGTCAACCCAAGTTACCTTGCAATGGAGCAATTCGAGTAATCCGGCCAGTTACTTCTTGTTAATCGCAGAGGATGCTGAATTCAAATCGGTATTGGAGCTTGATACCGAAGGATTGACGGACACTTCTTATAGCGTGAGCGGGTTGGAAGAAGGCAAGAAATATTATTGGAAAGTCATCGCTTTCAATAATGGGAACCAATATACTTTTTCCAATACTTATCGATTTATTACAGCATCGTCATCGTCATCGACGGTAACCGTCGATACCGGTAATATAAGTTCGGTTACTACGATGACGGCAACTGCCGGGGGTAATGTTACTTCCACCGGGAACGGCACGATCGAGGAAAGAGGAATCGTATATTCCTTGAACGCTAATCCAACTTATAGTGATGTTAAAGTGAAAGCCGGAACGGCGGGAATAGGAGCTTATACGGTTAATCTTACCGGACTTCAATCCAATTCGACTTATCATGTTCGGGCGTATGCGATTAGCGAAGGCAGAATTACCTACGGACAAGAGGTTGCTTTTACGACGTTAGGTTCTAAAGTAAGCTTGAGTTCGTTGAGCCTTAGCGGAGTTACATTAAGTGAATCCGTGAGCGGAAGCGTCTATGCCTATACGGCAAGCGTACCTTACTCTGTGTCTAGCACCACCATAAAGGCTACGGTACTAGAAGCGGAGTACGGCAGCTTGACCGCGAACGTATACAATAGCGCGAATACGCTGGTGACTGGCCCGATTAACTTGGCAAGCGGAGTAACAAGCAGTGCGATTCCGCTTAACGTAGGGATTAATAAAGTCGAAATTGTCGTCATCGCCGTTGATGGCAGCGGCACGACCTATACAGTCACGGTAAATCGGGCGTCTGCTCCTTCTAGTTCGAGCGGAGGCGGTGGCGGTGGCGGAGCCAGTCCGGTCACCTCCAAGAACGGTAAAATCACCATTCCGGCCGGTAGAGCGGGCGAGGTGAGCCTGGACGGCGATATCGAAATTTCCGTTCCGGCCAATGCGTCGAGCAAGCAATTGGAGCTGACGATCGAAAAAGTGCTGAACGCGCAAGGTCTGCTAGGCAATAAAGAAATTACGGCCAGCGCGATCTATGAAGTGCTGAAGAATTTCCCGGAAAATTTCGGCAAGCCGGTCACGTTGACGTTGAAATTCGATGCTACGAAAATAAAGCACGGCCAAACGGTAGCGATCTTCTACTACGATGAAGCGAAGAAAACGTGGGTGAAGGTTGAAGGCGGCAAGATCAAAGGCGATCGCATCAGCGCTGATGTTAATCATTTCACGAAATTCGCGGTGCTTGTCGTGGATGAGAAAACGGGATTACCGGTAGCGGACCAATCGACGTCGACGGAAACGACAGAGCCGACTGCAGAGGTCAAGCTGAGCGACATCTCCGGCCACTGGGCGGAAGCGAATATTAAAGAAGCCGTGAAGCAAGGTATCGTAATAGGCTATACGGACGGAACGTTCAAGCCGAACGCGACCGTGACGCGCGCCGAATTCGCGGTCATGCTGAACAACGCGCTGAAGCCGACAGGCCAAGCGGCGGAACTAAGCTTCGCGGACAAAGCGAAGATCGGTGCTTGGGCTCGCGAAGCGATCGCGCAAGCGGTGCAAGCAAACATCATTAAAGGCTTCACGGACGGTACATTCCGTCCGAACGCAGAGCTGTCTCGCGCTGAGATGGCAGCAATTGTTGCCGGTGCGCTTAAGCTGACTGCTGAAGCGAACACAGCAACAAGCTTTGTAGACGACAAGCTTATCCCTTCATGGGCAAAAGGCGCAATCGGGGCGTTAACCAAGCTTGAAGTTATGCAAGGCAAAGGCGGCAACAAGTTCGATCCTAACGCCACCACGACGAGAGCAGAGGCTGTAACTGTTCTGTTGAAGATGCTTGCGCAAGAGAGTAAGTAAAAGGATTAAATAGAAGAGGTTATTTCTAAGGTGTCGTAACGGTCACCGGAGGAATAGCCTCTTTTATCGAGCAATAGGTTGATCGTTTTTACTAGTACCGATGATATAATAAGCGAAAGGACTTGATCATGAGAGATCCGACAATCGATGCAGCCGGGGAGTTTGACATGATGTTTGAATTGCAGGGTTATCGAACGGTAGAGAGGCTCGGAAGCCAAGCGGATATCAGCTTATATCGGTTGCAACGTTACGAGGATCGGCTGAGTGTCATTGCCATGACGACGCGCGACGCGTATCCGGACGAGAAACAGGTTTCGGCCTTTCGCCATCAGTACGACATGCTTCGGAAGCTGGACGGCAGGGGGGCGCTGGAAGCGTACGATCTGGAGACGGAATCGGATCGTCCGATCTTGCTTCTTCAAGATATCGGGGGGAACACGCTCGATCAAATTATGCGCTTACGCGGAGACGATGCGGGGTTAGCCGAGCTTCTTCGCGTGGCAATAGCCGTTGCCGGCAGTCTGATGCAGATTCATCGTGAGAAAGTTACGCTCCATGAAATTACGCCTAGTCATATTCTCGTCAATCCGGAAACCTGCGAAGCCAGATTCATCGATATTCGCTTTTGTTCTATTGAATCCGATAAGAGCCCGTTGTCTTCCCTAACGGATCGTCCGGATACGCTCCTGCCTTATATCTCTCCAGAGCAGACAGGCAGAACCGGAGTGACTCAGGACTATCGTTCTGATTTCTATTCGCTAGGTGTTACTATATACGAATGGCTATCGGGTAGCCTTCCGTTTGAGCAAAAAGACGTATTGAACATCGTCTACCATCATCTTGCTATCGCACCTCAATCGCTGCACGATAAGCATGCCTCCATTCCTAGGGCAGTGTCCGACATTATCGGAAAATGTATGGAGAAGAGCCCCGATGCTAGGTATGCGAGCGCGTACGGACTCAAGTCGGACCTGGAGACTTGTCTGGCCATGCTGGAAAGAATGGGGAAGGTTGAAGCGTTCCCGCTTGCCATGCAGGACATTCCGAATCAACTGACCCTTCCTTCGTTGTTCTACGGTCGAAGCTCCGAGCAGGCACGCCTTCTCGACGCGCTGAGACGATCGGCAGAAGGAAACGTGGAGTTGGTCGAAGTCAGCGGCGGAGGGGGAATCGGAAAAACCTTCTTCGTCATGGAAACCCTTCGCAAGGCGGTGCCTAACGCAGGGTTGTTCGCGATGGGGAAATTCGATCCCCACCGTGCTGCGCCACCGTACGACGTATGGATTCAGGCGATAGGCGAATTGGTCGGTCAACTATTGACGGAGAGCAAGCTGCAGATCGAAGTATGGAAGTTACGTATTCTGGACGCATTAGAGGGCTATGCGCAGATCCTGGTCGAACGGGTTCCCAAGATGGAATTGTTGATCGGACCGCAACCGCCGGTACAGGCGTTGCCGCCGCTTGAGGCTCAACGTCAATTCCATCTCATTCTGAATCGGTTTTTCCAGCTGTTCGCGTCCCGGGAACGGCCCCTTGTCCTGTTTCTTGACGATCTTCAGTGGGCGGATGAAGCCTCGCTCCAATACTTGGTTCATCTGTTGGAAGATTGGGAGACGAAACATTTGCTTGTCATAGCGGCTTATCGGGAAGAGGAATTTAGGGTGCCGCATTCGCTTAGCCATATGGAATCTCGATTGACGGAGCGAGGCGCGACACTGAGCCGCATTCATCTAAACCCGCTTGTATCCGCGGATCTGAAGCAGATTCTAAGCGATGCTATGAGAGACATCGAAGCGGATGCTGACGATCTTGTCTCGGTCCTGCTGCAAAAAACGGATGGAAATCCACTGTTTCTTAAGCAAATTGTCCGAGATTTATTCGAGGCCAAACTGGTTGCGTTCGATGAATTCAGCGGACGATGGAAATGGGATTTATTGCGTATAGCCGAGACTAACGTTGCCGATAATGCCGCTGCTTATATTTCGGAGAAGCTTAAGCATCTGCCTGCTCCTAGCGCGCTAGCACTGAGTCGGGCCGCATTCTTAGGAAGCCCGTTCGCATTGGAGAGCCTGCTCCCTTTTGTCGAACACTCCGTTGACGAATTATCGGGCATTCTGGATTACGCGGTACGCGAAGGATACTTGCAAGTCGTTAGCGAGGTCGACAAACAGTACAAATTTCAGCATGACCGGATTCAGCAAGCGGCTTACGCGCTGATTCATAAGGATGAGCGTTCCGATTTTCATTTGCAAATAGGTACATCGCTGGCAGAACGTATGAGAACGGTCGGGGACATTAACGAGTTCGAAGTGGTTAACCATCTGAACAGGGCATTGAATCGGCTTGAACGTCCGGAACAAAGGTTGGAATTGGCTGACCTGAATTTGCTGGCGGGATTGAAAGCCAAGCAATCTACCGCATACGAGACCGCGCTCGGATATATGCGTCGCGCTGCGGATCTGTTGGCCGACGTCGATTGGCATAGCGACTATTCGCTCGCCTTTCGCGCATTCCGAGAGCAGGCGGAACTGGAGTTTCTATGCTCGCATTTCGAGGCGGCGAATGAATTGTTTCAACTGTTGCTGACGAAAGCGACCTCCGATATGGACAAAGCGCATGTCTACAACTTGATGATTCGATTGGAAGCCAGCCAGGACAATTACGCGGAAGTCATCTCATTGGGACTTCAAACGCTGGATTTATTGAATATCAAGTTTCAACGCGAGACGGTTCAGTTGCTGCGCCAAGGGCTTCGGTTGAACCGCAAGCTTCGCAAGCATACGATCGAGTCGATCACCCGCTTGCCCCCCATGACCAACGAAGCTAGCAAGATAGCCATGTCGACTTTAGTTCACGCGAGCAATGCTTTGTTCTTTACGGATAAGAAGAAATGGCTCGCGGCTACGTTCGCGATGGTCGAGATGACGTTGGATAAGGGGATGACTCCCGAGGCTTCGATCGGATTTGTCGGTTATGCCATGTACCAGTGCTTTACCTTCCATCGCTTTGAAGAAGCATTCAAATGGGGCATGTTGGCTTATGATTTATCCAGACCGTATCCGGGTTTGCACGTTAAGACGCTTACCTCGTTCTCGCTATGTCACGACAGTTGGCGCAAATATAAACCGGAGTTGCTAGATATGTTCAGCGAACATGCCGGTAAAGTCGGGTTGGAGTCGGGCGATCTGTGGCAAGGGAATCAGAGCGTGCTAATTAGTTGCGGTTCGATGTTTCTGTTCGGCCGTCCGCTTAGGGAAATCTACGAAAGATTGCTTGCGTACTCCGGAGAGTTTCGCCGCCATAACAACGAGTTATTATGGAAGCAGGCGACTGTATTCATCGCGATTTATGAGCGGCTCGCGGGAAATCGTGCGCCCGGAGATCCGTTCCCGATCGAGGATGTAAGCAAGCCGGATTACGGTGAATCGGTTCAAGGCGATAACACCCAATTGATCGAGGAAATGGTCTGCGGGTATCGCTATATCACGGGTTATATCTTAGGTCGGTATGAAGAAGCGAACGAGGCGTTGAAGAAGTCGGCGGCGATTATGGCATCGCGTACGAACGCACTTGATAGTGCTCATCAATACACCTACGAGGTGCTTGTCTGGGCGCAGCTTTATGAGGAGCTTCCTGCCAAGAAACAACGGGAGTACTGGTCACGAATGCGTAAAGCTCTGAAAATCACAAAAGTATACGCCAAGCGCTGCCCCGAAAACTATCGGCATAAATACCTGCTTATCCTAGCCGAAATGGCCCGCTTAAAGAGGAAAAGCCGGCGAGCGGAAGAATTGTACGCCCAATCGATCGAATCGGCTCGAACCTACGGCCTTATCCATGATGTAGCCATAGCCGCGGAATGCTGCGGGAAATACGGTCTTCGTCAAGGCAAGCTGCATCTGGCGAAAATTTATTTAACGGAAGCGTATGATGCGTATCTTCAATGGGGGGCAACGGTGAAAGCGGCCGATATGGAGCGACAATACGGCCATCTTCTGAACATTAAGCGGGAGTCGGGGATCGAGCGCATCGATTATTTGTCCGTGGCCCAGTCCGCGCAAGTGTTGTCCGGCGAAATGGAAATGGGTAGCTTGCTGGACACGATGATGCGTACGATGCTTCATAATGCGGGGGCGGATTTCGGAGCGCTATTGTTCGAACAGGATGGAGGATGGTCGGTCGAAGTGTTCGGGACGGCAGAGGAGCTTAATATCGGGTCCATTCCGATCGAGTCCATCCCGATTGAACAACATGACTTGATGCCCGCAGCCATTGTCGGATACTCGATCAGAACGAGAGAGCAAGTCGTTCTGCACGATGCGGCCAAAGAAGGGATGTTTGTCCGTAATCCGTACGTGAGGAACAATGGGGTGAAATCCATCCTTTGCCTACCGATCATGCATCAGAATAAGCTGATTTGCATGCTCTATTTGGAGAATAAGCTATCGCCTAACGTGTTCACGTCGGAGAGGTTGGACGTCTTGAAGCTGCTCGCGGCGCAATCCGCTATCTCTATCGCGAATGCCAAGCTGTTCACGGGCATTCAAGAGCTGAAGAATAGTTTGGAAGACCAGGTGGAGGAGAGGACGCGCAGCCTGGAGCGGTCGATGCTCGAGACGTCGACGGCTTTGGCCGAAGCTTCCGTCTATGAGGAACGGAATCGGATCGCTCAGGAAATCCACGACATCGTCGGACATACGCTTACTTCGACGGTTATCCAGATTGAAGCGGGGAAGCGCTTGATGCATAAGGACGCGGAAAGTGCCGCAATGCGACTGCAGGAAGCGCAGGATCTCGTCCGCCATAGCCTGAACGAAATCCGCGGCTCCGTCCATATGCTGAAGGAGGACAAGTATACCGACCTTGCAGCTATGTTGAATCAATTGATTCGAGATACGGAGCGGAATACGGGCGTAATCATTCATGCAGCGATTGATCGGTTGCCCGAATTATCGACTGCCCAGAAGAAGACGATCTACCATGCCTTGCAGGAAGGCCTGACTAATGGAATACGACATGGAGGTAGCACGGAGTTTCGCTTCAGCTTGGATTCGGAAGGAACGATCTTGCGGTTCAGGCTAGGGAATAACGGGGAGAGCAATAACGAGATTGCGATGGGTTTCGGCTTGAAAGCGATGAAAGACCGCGTGGAACAACTCGGAGGCAGTTTATCGATCGACTCCCGGCCCAATGAAGGCTTCCTGCTAAGGATCGATTTGCCATATTCGATGCGAAGGATGGGGGATTCGGAATGAAGAAAATCACGATAGTGATCGCCGACGATCAGATGCTGACGCGGGAAGGTCTCAGAATGATTCTGGATTTGGAAGACGATATGGAAGTGATCGGCGTAGCCAAGAACGGGCTGGAAGCTTGCGAGATGGCGGAAGCTTCCCACCCCAATCTTGTCCTGTTGGATATTCAGATGCCTATCATGGACGGAATTGCCGCACTGAAACGAATCAAGCAGAGCTGTCCCGAAACCTCCATTTTGATGCTGACCACTTTTATCGATACCGATTACATCGTAGAGGTTATGGCCAACGGGGCAAACGGCTACATGCTAAAGGATATGGATGGGGATAAAATGATCGCCTCCATCCGCGATACGGTGTCCGGGCAGTTTATTCTTCCGGCTCCCGTCGCAGCCAAGTTGGCAGTGAGGATGAACAAGATGACGGAGGAATATGCGATTAGGCATATATCCAAATCGGACAATATCAACCTTACCGATAGAGAAGAGGAACTCGCTCGGCTGATCATGCAGGGCTTGAATAACCGCGAAATTGCCGAAACGTTGCACGTTGCCGAGGGGACGGCGAGGAACTATATCAGCACTCTCTACAGTAAGCTAGAGGTCGTTGATAGGGCTCAGGCGATTATACGGCTGCAGGCCTTAACTTGAAACCATGAGGAAGATGAAAGGAAGATCGAATATCTATAATACCTATATTTTCGACTTATACGGGACATTGATCGATATCCATACGGATGAGGATTCACCGGAGCTGTGGGAACGGCTTAGCTTACATTTCCAGTACAACGGTATGCCTGCTAAGCCTGAGGAGCTGGCGCAAGATTTTCAGGCAGAGATTAAGCGGCAGATGGCTGCGCCCCGAATCCAATGCGAGCATCCCGATTTCGACATGCATGAGACATTTACGGAGATGGCCCGTAGAAGAGGGGGCGCAGCGACCCCGGCCTGGGCGGAAGAGACGGTGCGGTGGTTCCGGATGCTGTCCATCAGAAGATTAGCTTTGTATGATGGCGTAGAAGATTTGCTGAAGAGTTTGAAAGCTAATCATAAAAAAGTGTATTTGCTCTCCAACGGGCAAAAGACGTTCATAGAAGCGGAGTTGCGTTTACTAGGGATATATGATTATTTCGATGGGATTGCGATTTCCTCGGAAGCGGGAATCTGCAAGCCGGACAAGTTATTTTACGAGTATCTCGTTCGTGAATATGGAGCAGACCTATCTTCGGCGATTATGATAGGAAACGACTCCACAACCGATATCGAAGGAGCGCGTCGGGCAGGGATCGATGGCTGTTATATCCATTCCAATTGTTCGCCGGATACGGATAAGGTGATCTGCAAATATCAAATCTGGGACGGTCAGTTCAGTAGGATTTCGGAGCTTCTGCTTCCCCACATGTCTGTATAAAGGATGATAATCGTGAAAATCGGCTTAGTCAGACATTTTAAAGTGAAGAAAGAGTATCCGAAGGGGAGACGATTCAGCGCTGACGAAGTGACGCAATGGTTTCAGGAATACGACCTCGCCGATATTGAAATGGGATCTACGGATCTCGGTGGAACGCAGTGGCATCGTTGTTTTTCCAGCGACATGTCCAGAGCTAGGCGAACCGCCGAGCATATTTACGACGGAACCGTCCACGCGAAGTCCGAGCTGAGGGAAATACCCTCCCCGAAGTTCAAGACCAAGCTTAAGTTTCCATTCTTAGGGTGGGCTATCCTCATTCGGTTCTCTTGGTTATTCAGTCGCCAAACCCGTTCGGATATTAAGAACGCGGAAAAACGGATCGCAAAGATTCTAGACGAAATCATGTCTTCGGGTGAGGAGAACGTGCTGATCGTAAGCCATGCGGCATTGATGATCTATATTCGCAAAGAACTAATCCGTAGGGGCTTTAAGGGTCCCAAGCTGAAAATTCCGAAAAACGGTATCCTGCATGTCTATGAGAACTAGCTATAATAAACGCCCTCCGTGAGCCGTCAAGGCACATGGAGGGCGTTATTAGGTAGTTAGAGTGTAAAGGAGTTGGTCTTCTGACGCAGCGATTGGGAAGCGCCTTTCAGGCTGTCGGCCATTGCCATCAGCTTGTCCGATATTTGATACTGCTCCTCTGAAAGGGTCCCTACCTGGTTCATCCGCCCATTGATGTTAAGGGAAGATTCATTCAATTCCTCTACCGATTCCACGATCGTCGTCATTCCTACCGAAATCTCATGAATCGCTGAGGCGATTTCGTCCATCTTCACGGCTAATTCGCCGCTTTGGTTTTCTAACCTGTGGAACGTAGTGTTTGATGTCTCGGAAATGGCTTTGGTCTTGGCGATTAATCCTGCGAACGAGTCCAGGCTGCTCTCGCATTGCTTCAGATCGGCATGAATCTGTTTCAGGTCTTCGGCAATCGCTTTGGACAATCCGTCCGTCTGTCCGGACAGCTTGCGGATCTCTCCGGCTACGACCGCAAAGCCGCTGCCATGCGTTCCGGCTCTGGAAGCTTCAATAGACGCATTGAGCGATAACAGGTTCGTCTGGTATGTGATATCGCTGATTCCGGAGAGCAACTGAGCAACCTTGCCATATCTTTCAGTCATCAAGTGCAGGATGGAGGATAGCTCATCGAATTCTTTGGAAGTTGCGGTGACGAGTTGAACGACTTCGTTCATTTTCTCTTTGCCTTCATAGGAAGATTTGCGCATTTCCTTCATATCGTTATTGATGGCTTCACTGGACGCGGATATTTGTTGGGAGCTTGCCGATACTTCCTCCGTGACGGCTGAGATGGAAGCGTTGGATTGACTTTGCGACGAGACGAGCGTCTTGCTGGCGGCAACCTCTTGCCTTGCCGCTTGGGAAGCTTCTTTATTGTCGGCCAGGCTGGTGGACATGAGCAGTGCCACGTCGAGAACCTGCTGGCTGACTGTAACCGTGGAAGAGAGGGTCTCTCGTAATTCTTGGCCCATCTCTCTTAATGAACGATCAATGATCCCGAATTCATCTTTCGAAACGAGAACGCGGTCGTATGTAAAGTCGTTATTCTTGTAAGCTTCAATATGCTTGGTAATCGCGCTAAGGCTTCTTCTGATCTGATAGATCAGTCCCGTCATAGCTAGAGCAGGAAGCAGGGCAAGAACGATGATGTTAACGAGCACGCTTGTATTTGAAGAGGAGATGGCCTTGGATAGCGCTTTGTCCCGCGATTCCGTCGCTTTCGCGAACTTGGCTTGAGCATCGATGTCAGTCTTGCTGAGAACGTCGGAGTATGAAGTAAGTAGATCGCGGCGCATTTTGTCTTTGATTTCTTGTTCCATAATCAGTTCAAAGGCATCGTATTGTTTCTTCAGGGCTTTATATCCTAGAAGAGATCTCGCGGCCAACGACTCGAACGACTCGCGAAAATCTTTAGCTCCCAATTCGGTATCCAGCTCTTTGAGGTTACTCTCTAATTGCGGGAGCGCGCGTTCCACCTCTTCTAAGTTAGTGCCGACAGTATCCTTCTTCGAAGCCGTGTAGGACTCTAATATTTCGATATACATGAACGTGGACATTTCTAATTTCTTGGACATCACGTTGTACTGTTCTTGAACCTTCCGGAGCTTATCCGATTTGTTCATTTCCTTCTGCACAATATCATTTTGGTACAGGACGAAGCCGCTGGCTACGATGTTAACGATCGTCAACATAACCAGGAGCAGAATCATGCGATGAGTGACTTTGAGCTGCGACAAGCGAAAACTAAACGCAGACAAAAGATTGAATTTTGTCTTGGACCTATTTGCCTCTATCTGTTTCATAGTAGCCGCCCTTTCTAAGGTTCGATTAGCAATAATTGAGATAATATTCCTAATCTTAACCCAGCTTTTATAAATGCGCAAACGTTTGCATTAACAAAAAAGGGAATGATGACGAATTAAGAGATAACCAGCGAAGCGCACAGTTCATTGATATAATGGTATAAAATACTAACGAAGATATGGATAGGAGACTCATCCATGAAATGGCGCGAACGCTTCGAAAGCGAGATCGAGTTTATCTTCTCCGAGGCGAAGCGGGAGATCGCTTTGTTCCCCGCGCCTCTGAACGAGATCGGTCTTGGTTTGCTTGCCAAGGTCAACCCGACAGAGGGTAACGTTAGCACGAATTATATTACCTTTCTCTTACCCTACTGGCTTAAAGAACGAATTTCCGGGTCCTCGGACGTCATGTGCGAAGATCTGGCTATCGGCAACATATACGCCATGCTTCATTTTTTCTTGATGGATGACGTTATGGATGCGGGAGCTCTGATGAATAAGGTAGAGATACGCGATGCTCTCGTGCTCGGGCAGCTCTATCAAGACCTGTTTCGGCAGCGCTACGGGCGGCATTTTGCCGCGGAATCGCCGATGTGGAAAGACTACAGGCGTTATATAGAAGCTTGGGGAGTAGCCGTATCCCAGGAAAATAAGCAACAGGCCGATCCGTACGATCCCGGCAAGCTTGCGGCAAAGTCGGCTCCGGTTAAGCTATGCGCGGCGGGCATGCTTCAATTGTCCGGGGGGAGAGATAGCTTGCCGGAGCTAGAGACGGCAATAGATCTTGTGCTGGCAACGTTGCAGCTAGCGGACGATTGGAAGGATTGGCGGGAGGATTTGTCCGAGGAGAGCTGTAATGCGTTCCTCACGCTTGTTCGTCAACGGATTTCCATACCGCCCGATCAGCCTCTCGATGAGCGAAAGGTAAAACAAGCGATCTATCGCGCTCATGCACTCGATTGCCTAGCAGATCTAGCAGAGGCTTATGGGAAAAGGTTGGGATCGATTCCTTTCGTTCCCGAGAGCTTAACGGCTTTCCAGCTTTCCCTAGCCGAAGAAATTAGGGAAGATGCCCGGTTGGCGGAGGAGACGACTATAAAACTGGCATCCGGAGGATCTTTGTCCTATTTTTTGTCGAAAATATCAAAAGAATGAGAGATTTTGTCATAACCGCATGATATGATAAAGGTGTTAATCAACCACATATTGGGAAGGTCGTGTCCGCATGTCATTGGAATCTTTGAAGGTACAGATCATCAAAAAGGCTTGGGAAGACCCTGCTTTCAAGAAAAGCCTGCTAAGTGAACCTAAGAAGGCGGTTAAAGAGGCATTCGGCTTAGAAATTCCAGCGGAAATCGAACTGAAAGTGGTTGAAGAAAGCCCATCCTTGTACTATCTTGCCCTTCCTCCAAGTCCGGAGGATGTTGCAGACGGTGATTCAAACGTGAGATTTCCCTGGTAGTATGTTTTCGTTAGCGACTAAGGGGAACCGGATGACAAATTCGGTTCCTTTTCCTTTGGTGCTGTGAATCGTTATTGTCCCTTTCATAACCTCAATAATACGGAAGGTCACCATCAAGCCAAGTCCGGTACCTTTGGTTTTCGTAGAGAAGAACGGCTCTCCCAGCTTGGCGACTTCTTCCTGCTCCATTCCTTGACCGTTATCCGAAAGCCGAACGACGGCCTCATCCACTTCGGCGACTACTTCGATCTTAATGACTCCCCCATTTCCGATAGCTTCAATACTATTTTTCACGATGTTGATTAGAGCTTGCTTTAATTTCGAAGAATTTCCGTAAATATAGAGATCGCCCTCCGCGATACAGACGAGGACTCCGCCGTTCATCGCTGCCAACGGCATCATGATCGCTCCGATGCTCTTAAGCTCCTGAGAGAGGTTCAGCAAATTAATTTTCTCGATCTCGGGCTTAGCGAAAGTGAGAAAGTCGGTAATAATATCGGAAGCCCGATCGAGCTCGTTAACGGCTAATTCGAAATAGGACTTGCTCTTCTCGTCGGTTTTCTCTGCAAGCAATTGAAGAAATCCGCGAGTTACCTGCAAAGGGTTGCGTACTTCATGCGCTACGGAAGCGGCGAGATCGCTAATGATCTTCATTTTCTCCGTACGCTGAAGACTATGGTTATATAGTTCCAATTCTTTGGAATAGGTGAAAAGTTTGGCGTAGTCGGCGGAGATACGTCTTGCGAGTATAATGACCAAGGAGAAAAACAAGATCGCGACCCCGAATTTCCACAAAAATAAAACATAGATCTTGTTGCTCCAATAGTAGAGTATCAAGTCGACTGCGCATAATAAAGCGAAAAGAATCAATCCGACCGATAAAATGAGAGCGTCTCTGTTGCCGTGTTTTGCGATCAGAATCGACAAGATGATAATAAGCGGAAGTTGCATGAGAATGACAGCGCCCATAATGACGTTCAGAATTAAGTAAGAAACTTCATAATGTTGCTCGCCCGTAGCCGTATAAATGAGTAGAGCAAGTAAGCAGACGATGGAGTACCCCGCTTGTACAAGCCGGAATTTCGTGAAAAATCGGAATTGGCCTTCGTAAACCTGATCAATATAATAATTTAACGAAGGGATGAGCACGAACAGGGACACGTCAAACAGAATCAACATCAAGGCCCCGTAATTATGGAGATAAATGTAAGGTAACGGGGAATAGACAATGAATAAGGTTCCTGTTGTCAGAGCAATTAAGCAAAGCGAAATCCAAGAGCTTCGCTGTTTCCGTCGCAAATAGCCGGAGCAGATCAGCATAATTAATGAAAGAACGGCGATCGATACTCCAATTAATACATCGGGCAGATCCTTGAGGACGAAACGCTTGGATAGTTTCTCGTAATCGTCGACTCGAATTTCACTGGTCAAACCTACCCGGTCGCTCGTCGTAATAATGCGAACATAATATTCCCCGGATTCCGAGGAACTAGGAATAGGGAGTAAGAGCTTATTTCTGTCGAATTTAAAATCTCGTTTAGATTCAAATAGGAGCTGCCCATCGTGATACACGGTTAGTTCAAGCCCATATAACCGATCGACAAGCAAGCCTGGCCGTTGCCAATTACTCGTTGGAGGTACGGAAATACGCGTCCACATTCCTTGCATCCCGGTAGGAATGACCGTTAAAGGCTTCTCGACGTTAGCGTCTTGCCAATGCCCCGTAGCGGAGGGGGGAATGTCGGATATGGCATCGTCCGGAATCCATTGCACTTGCCATTGTTGAATGATGATCGGGCGATCCTGTGCCTGTGATAATTGAGGTAGGAGTACAAAAAGCGATAACATCAGGGCAATTAGTCGCAGGACTTTTAGCCAATTCGCCAACTTCATCTTATCCCTCACTGTCACTGTTCTTCTCGGTTGGAAGAGGCGTATTATAATGCAATTAAAAATGAAATTCGACAATATTCTACCATTTCCTCCTATTTAGGCACAGAAATAGTGAAGGACATGATTATTCTTATAGGAGATTGACAGAGGGATGAGTTGTAACTATAATGATTACAACGCGATGAAGATCCTGTAATTATCCGAAGAGTTTTGGGACAACTTAAGAAAGCTGGATGGGTAACGGTTCTGCCGACCAGATCAAGTCCAAAGCTTAGGCATTTTTGTCGGTGTTATTTTTTTGGTATTGTTGTAACATTAGTGGTTACAACATGTCGTTAAACCATATTAATTAGGAGGCGTTTACGAATGAAAATCGCAATTATCGGAGCAAGCGGAAAAGCAGGGGCGGAAATCTCGAAGGAAGCCGTGGCAAGAGGGCATGAAGTGACAGCTATTGTACGCGATGCGGCGAAAGTTAAACAATCTCAAGTAACGGTTATGCAGAAAGACATTTTTGATTTAACGTCTCAGGAACTCGGTGCGTTCGATGTGGTCGTGAACGCATTCGGAGCAGCACCTGGTCAGGAGCATCAGCATGTTGAAGCCGGAAGAGTGTTAATTCAGGCTTTACAAGGTACGCCAGCTACCCGGCTCATCGTCGTAGGAGGCGCGGGAAGCCTTTTCGTGGACGAAGCAAAGTCGGTGCGGCTGATCGACACGCCTGAATTCCCCGATATCTATAAGCCGACCGCTTCCAATCAAGGTAAAAATCTTGAAGATTTGCGTAATGCCAGCGGAATTAAGTGGACGTTCCTCAGTCCGGCGGCTTTCTTCAATCCGGAAGGCAAGCGGACGGGATCTTACGTCACGGGCCAAGACAATCTAATCGTCAATTCCAAAGGTGAAAGCCATGTCAGCTACGCGGATTACGCGATCGCGGTCGTGGATGAAATCGAGAATCCTAAGCATATGAACGCCCGGTTCACGGTTGTGTCGGAGTCATAAGAAGCGATTAAGAAGCTGTTTCGAAAGTGATTAACTTTCGAGCAGCTTCTATTGTTAATGCTCGCGAACGGAATAGTGCCGCGAGGCGGCACTAATGCACGTGTAACCGCGCTCGCGAGCGGAATAGTGCCGTGAGGCGGCACTAATGCGCATGAAACCGCGCTGGCGAGCAGAATAGTGCCGCGAGACGGCACTAATACGCGTGTAACCGCGCTGGCGAACGGAATAGTGGCGCGAGGCGGCACTAATGCGCATGAAACCGCGCTGGCGAGCAGAATAGTGCCGCGAGACGGCACTAATGCGCGTGAAACCGCGCTGGCGAGCAGAATAGTGCCGCGAGGCGGCACTAATGCGCATGAAACCGCGCTCGCTTAAAAATCATTATTAATCATTCCTCTTGAACACTGACACTAAGCTGTCAGTGTTCTTTGTTTATGATGGATTTAGAAATGATAAACGACCTTGAAAGGAAGATTAGAAATGACAAATCGTAATAATAAAATGGGGATGATCATAGCCGGACTGTTGCTATCGATCCTCATGGCTTCAATGGATAATACGATCGTCGCGACCGCAATGGGAACGATCGTGGGAGAGCTCGGAGGGCTCGATAAATTCGTCTGGGTCACCTCTGCATATATGGTAGCGGAGATGGCTGGAATGCCGATTTTCGGGAAGCTGTCCGATATGTACGGGCGTAAACGGTTTTTTATTTTCGGGATTCTCATGTTCATGCTGGGCTCCGTTCTATGCGGAACGGCAAATTCCATCGTCGAGCTTAGCATCTATCGCGCGGTTCAAGGAATTGGCGGCGGGGCGTTAATTCCGATCGCTTTTACGATCATGTTCGATTCGGTGTCTCCGGATAAGCGCGGTAAGCTGATGGGGATGTTCGGTGCCGTCTTCGGTTTGTCGAGCATTTTCGGGCCGTTGCTGGGCGCCTACATTACGGATTTCATAAGCTGGGAATGGATATTCTACATCAACTTACCGATCGGATTGGCTTCGTTGTTCCTCGTTAGCAAATACTACAAAGAATCGCTTGAGCACCGAAAACAGCGTATTGATTGGCTCGGTGCCGCGACGCTGGTCGGGGCGATCGTATGCCTGATCTTCGCATTGGAGCTAGGCGGTAAAACGTACGCATGGGATTCGGTTCAGATCATCGGTTTATTCGCGGGGTTCGCTGTCCTAACCGTGTCGTTCCTAGTGGCGGAGACGCGTGCCGAAGAGCCGATTATTTCATTCCGGATGTTCAAGGACCGTTTATATGCTACGAGCAACTTGATCGCTATCTTAAGCGGGGCGGCATTCATCGCGGCTTCGGTGTATATTCCTATCTTCATTCAAGGTGTTCTGGGAGGAACGGCCACGAACTCCGGGTATGTGCTTCTGCCGATGATGTTAGGTACCGTCGTAACCGCAACCGGAGGCGGATTCGTAATGAACCGATTATCTTACCGATCGATCATGGCTTCAACGTTGCTGCTGCTTGTGGCGGGGATTGGCTTATTGACGACGATATCGCCAGACACTTCTCGTCTTGTTCTTACTTTGTATATGATTCTGGTCGGACTTGGAATAGGAGCATCGTTCTCGATCTTGACGAATGCCGCAATGCATTCGTTAGCGCCCAATCAACGGGGATCGGCCACTTCGACCTTGAACTTCCTTCGTTCGCTCGGCATGATGCTGGGAATTACGATCTTCGGCATCCTTCAGAGTCATTCGATGACGCGTAAGCTGTCCGATCTCTTTGCAGGAAACGAATCGATGACCGCGGTAGCTCACAATATCGATTTCAAAGACCCGTATGTTCTAATGAACCCATCCGCTCGCGCGCTCATTCCGGAGCAAGCTTTGGATACCGTTTCAAGCGGGTTGTCTTCTTCTATCTCAAATATATTCGCATGGGGTTTGATTCCCGCAGTCCTTGCCATAGCCGCTGCCTGTCTCATGAGCGGAGAGAGGCATGACCCGAAGGCAGAGATGGACGCCATGGCTACAGCTCATTAAGTCTCTCACGCGACTTAAAAATACAACTTTCGGATAATATTCGCGACCAACCCTCCATGCTACGATACAATTATTGGAAAAATGACATGGGGGGTGCACCAATGACAAAAATAAAAGCAAAATTCATGCGGCTATCAATGGTATGCGTTCTGTTGCTGGGAGCCGTTACCGGCTGCGGGGGCAAAGAAGAAGCAGGAAAAGAAAAAGGGAAAGAAGCCATCGCGTCCGAAAGCGCCATACCGGAATTACAGTCCACGCCTCAAGCGCGTCCATCTGGATTTCCCGAGGATCTACCGATACCTGCCGATGCCGAGAACCTGATCTATACGGAAAATAGCGCCGCGGCTCCGGGAGATATGGCTTATTCGGTTTCGTACCATACTAAGACCGATGTCGAGCAATCTATTGCCCCGTACCGTACGTTTATGAAGGAAAAAGGGTACGAGTTCAAGGAACAAGATCCGATAGACGGAGGCATTACCGCGACGGGAAAGACGGCGACATGGGAGTTTCGATTAACCGTTCTGATCGATCATCTTAACGAGGGGCATATCAACGTCGAGATTCTCTATGTTCAGCCGTCCTCATAGACGGTAATTGTTCTTGTCTTAACGGACTAGAGGATTGACAGTAATGGGATGCGGTGGTAAGTTCATCTCAAGAACATAAAGGCAATGCAACCTTCGGGTTCAACCTCGCTGCAAAGTGGGTTGAGCCCTTTTTTGCATAGTTCAAACCCTTGAGGAGGATTCGCATGGTCGCGGAATTCAAAAAACGGCTGTTGAACCGGCTCGACGAGATCGGCAAGTCGCTGGAAGCGAAAGAAGGGGCGCTGTTATTATTGGGGCTTGGTTCCGTAGGCAGCGAGTTAGATCGGTTAGATGAATACTCGGATTTGGATTTCTTCGTCATCGTAAAACCGGGTTATGCGAAGAGATTTATCGATTGTCTAGATTGGCTTGAGGACGTCCATCCTTTGGCCTATCAGTTCAAAAATTCGGACGTTGGTTGCAAAATCTTGTTCGAAGACGGGATTTACGGAGAATATGCGATATTCGAGGAAGCGGAGTTGGATAACGCTTCTTATACCGGGGGGAGAATCGTCTGGACGGCTCCTTCGTACGCGAATGGACAAAGTTTTAAAGTGTCCGGAGTAGTAGCTAATCTGAGAAGGGATGCTCTTGATTTTCCCTTAAACGAGGCGTTAACTAATCTCTATGTGGGGCTTGGGCGGTTTGCTAGAGGCGAGAAGCTGTCCGCGATGCGGTTTGTTCAAAGCTATGCCGTGGACAGCATCCTATCCGTGTTACATTTGTTAGAGTCAGAGGTCGGTTACTTTCCTGATCCTTTCGGCAACGAACGTCGCCTGGAAGTTAGATTTCCGGGATTTGCGAAGGTCATCGGAGAGATGACCCAGGGCTACGACCGAGTTCCGGAATCGGCTCTTCGCATCTTAAGCTACTTAGAAGAAGCGTATCCCGTCAATCGCAGGCTAAGCAACGAAATACGGCATTTAGCCGCTCGGCTCCAATAGGGGTTGCAGGGGTCGGGCATATTAGCTATTCTTCAATATTTTATCCGCAAGCGCAGGGAACCATCGTTGAATATGCACGAGCAGCTTAACTTTGCCGATCGGGACCTCCGTTCGGTTTTTTCTATAATAAGCTAAGAACTGAGCGGCAAGCTGGTCGGGGGATATTTTATTCCGTCCTCTGCCTTTGGTCATTTCCGTATCTACGACGGGGGGGATGATCTCGAACACCTTAATATTCGTATTTTCCAGCTGGTAACGAAGGGCTTTCGTGAAAATATGCAATCCTGCCTTAGTTGCGCAGTAGACGGGAGCGGACTTCTTCGGTACGAAGCCTAACCCGGAGGAGACGTTGACGATTGCGGCTTCCTGATGAGGAAGGAGATCAGGTATTAACCTCCCGATGAGCTCGATCGGAGAGGTTAAATTAACGGTAATCTCCTCCGCGACTCGATCCGTAGAGGCAGGCTCTTCGACGAAGGAGTAGTTGTGCTGAATGCCTGCATTGTTAATGATGACGTTAAGCTCCGGATGGTAGTCGCGAAGCTGTTGAACGAGCGTATCCAATTGATCTCTGACGGCTAGATCGCAACAATAGGTCGTGACGCCGGGATACTTGTCTTTCAATTGATCTAACTTAAACGGATTACGCCCGATAACAATGACCTTGTTATCATTTTGAATAAACCGTTCCGCAAGCGCTAATCCAATTCCCGAGGCGCCTCCCGTGACGAGCACGGTTTGACCGGATAGTTTCATAGAACATCCTCCCTTTCCTAAGCCCAATATAGAGCAGAAAACGGAGCCGTTCCTTAACCTAGGTTAATTTCCTGCGAATTCGGCTTAAAGCGACTGGAGTAATTCCGAGATAAGATGCGATATGGTATTGCGGAATTTGCTCTGCCAGATGCCCATACTTGGCGTTAAATAGCCGGTATCTCTCTTCGGCGGACAATAGGAGCAATTCGCGCTCCCGCGTTTCCTTCTTCACGAAGAGTTGCTCGGTTAAGATGCGCCCTAACCGCTCCCAACAGACGTGCCGGGTAAATAACGATTGGAAATCGGAATAGCGAACGACAATCAGCTCGCTATCCACCAAGGCTTGAATGGAGAAAAAAGAAGACGTTCCCAGTAACAAGGAACTGTAGGAGGCGAGAAATTCGTGCTTTGCGCAGAAGCTCTTATTAAATTCGCCTCCGTCAGGCGTCGTATAGTAGAGCCGAAACAAGCCGCTCATACAGATCGCGATAGAGTCGACTTGCTCCCCCTCCCTGACGAGATGGGCGTTCTTCGCAACGGTTTTAGGGAAGGCGAATTGTCGGAATACGTTCCATTCCTCAATCGGAATAGGCGAAAGCCTTTGTATTCCTTCATATAAGGCAGGTAGTGCATGCTCCATCTCCATAGGCTCATGTTCCTTTGCTTGGAAAGTCATATTTTCACGCTAATCGGTAATAAATAAGCTATTCGTCAGGGGTTTATTTCTAGACGCCGTATGATAAATCCTGTAATATCCTACGGCGGTTATGGCGCTGAAAACCATATTTAAACCGATAAGCCATTGATAACTGTTCGTTAGATCGAATAAAATCCCTCCGGACAAAGACCCGAGCACCGCCCCCGCCTGATGAAAAATAAGCAGGGTTCCGATCTGTAGGCCGATGGAACGGTCGCCAAGCGATTCGCCCGCAACGAGCATCCCCCCGGGAATTGCCCCTAAGTAACTCGCGCCAAAGATGATGGAGAACAAGATTGGGGAAAGACCGAAATGAAGGAACAGGGCAATAAACGCAACCACACGTATGAAATATAAGAATGATAAGGCTAACGTTCTTGAAATACGGTCGAGCATAAAGGCAAACAGCATCCCACCGACCAGTTCCAACAAACCTAGGAGACTCAAGGATGAGGCGAACATAACCTGTTCGACATGGGCGTGTTGATGAATGGCCATCAGGTGCATCTCTACCGTTCCCATGCTGAATCCGCAGGTGAACAGGGCAAATACGACGAATAGCACCGTCCGGTTGGCGATCATTTCCTTATAAATAGAGAGGTTCCATTTGGGCTTGCTCTGCGATTTGGAGCTTGCCGCTGTATCATCCAAAGCTTGATCGGTCGGTTCCTCCATCCGGTCTTTGATAATCAGAATCGTGAGCGGAATCGATACGATCCCGATCCAGAAAGTAATCGAGAAGGCCGTCATCCAATCCAACCAATCCCTGTTGCTTACGAATAAAGGGGTTAAGATGGCTAACCCAAGCGAGCTAGAGCTGGTCAAGATCATGAGCGCCTTCGCGCGATGGCGGGAAAACCAGTTCGACACCAACACGTATCCTGTTGTTGCGCCTATTCCGGATAGTCCGGCTAATATGCCAAGACCTATGAAGAAGCCGATAGGAGAATTAACAGTCAGAACCGTAAGCATAGAAAGCACGCCGAATAGGGCGTTTAAGACCATCACTTTCTTGGGGCCGTACTTATCCGTTAACCAGCCCCCAAGCGGCGAGCAAATGGCGGCAACGGCTACATTGAACGACCAAGTCGTGCTGATGAACGTCCGATTCACCGTCAGGGCTTCGGTGATTTCCTGCTGATAATAGGAAATGACAAACCGGCTGATCGCCGCAACGAAGCCTAGTACCCACAAGTAGCCTAGTATTCTCCACGCATATCCTCTGTCTTTTGTCATGAGCTTCATCTCTCCCACGTCTATCTTTACATCCGAATAAGATTGGAATAAGCTAAATTCTAACCTTGTGGAAAATTTTATAAAGTACAATTTATCGCATCTGTATTAATACAGTGGGGCGTGACTATGGATACTAAGCATGAGCAAATCGTTAAGCATCTACTGCGAGAAATGGAAGAGGGAAGTATCAAGCCGGGAGTCAAGCTGCCATCCATCAGGGACGTTGCCGAACGATTCCGCTGCAGTCCGAATACCGTCGCGCGAGCCTATCAAACGTTGGAACGGCAGGATCTTGTCTACTCCGTATCCAAGAGCGGCTATTATATAGTTGAGACTAAAGCCACTGCATCCGCAGTACTTAGCCCTCCGACTTTTAATTTCGCGTCAGTCATGCCGAGGGGGGATTTCCTGCCCTTTCAGGATTTCGAGCATTGCTTAAGGCAAGCCGTATCGCTGTACAAAGAAGAACTGTTCGGCTATACGGATCCCCAAGGCATCCTATCTCTTAGGGCGGAGTTGCAAAGGCATTTAAACGATCATCAAATCTTCGCGAATACGGATCAGATCTGCGTAGTCACAGGGGCCCAGCAGGCCTTTGCCATTCTGACGCGAATGCCTTTTCCCGTCGGCGGAGGGAGCATTCTGATCGAACAACCGACTTACTTCGGATTTATGGATACGGCTAATCTTCACGGCTGCCGGATAGTCGGCCTTCAACGAGACGAAGATGGGATTGATCTTGAACGGTTGGAGTCGTATTTTCGAAGCGGGGACATTAAGTTTTTCTACACGGTGCCGAGGTTTCTCAATCCTCTGGGTGCCTCTTATCGCACGGAGCAGAAAAAAAGAATCGTGGAATTGGCGGACAAGTATAACGTGTATATCGTCGAAGACGACTATTTGGCGGATCTGGAGGATGACACGAAATCCGACCCTTTGTTCGCGATGGATCAAAATTCGAGGGTTATTTACATCAAGAGCTTCTCCAAAACAACGTTGCCCGGGCTGAGGCTAGGAGTGACGGTTCTACCCAAGTCGCTGGTACAGCCCTTCGTGGAATACAAAAAAGCGAGCGATATTTCCAGCCCGATCTTGTCCCAAGGCGCTCTCGAAATCTACCTGAAGTGTGGAATGTTCAAGCGGCACGCGGCAAAAATACGCAGCCATTACCGCGACAAAATGAGCTATGCGGTTGAAATGTGCGGTAGGCTGCTAGGGGATCGAGTAAGCTGGACTTCCCCGTCATCGGGCGTATTTATTACCCTTACTCTTCCGAACCGAATGAGAGCATCCGTATTAATCGAGCAACTAAATCTTAGAGGAATTTATGCCACCAATGTGGACCAGCATCTTCTGCCCGAGTTTCGTCAAGACAATCGCATTCGCTTGTGCATCATCGGGGTGGAGAAGTCGCAAATCGCGGCGGGGTTCGCGCTAATCTCCGATGAGATTAAGCGTATCGGTAGACGATGACATTGAAGGTTAACCATCGCCCATAGCGCACAAAACCCGGCAGGACATGGCCTGCCGGGTTTTGTTTATTTTCTCAACAACAGATACGCGAAATAAGGAACGCCGATCAACGAAACCATGATCCCTGCGGCGATGCCGTCCGGGTCTACGATATTGCGTCCAATCGTGTCGGCGACCAAGAGCAGCCATCCTCCCAATAGTACCGCGACGGGAATAAACAGTTGGTTGCGGGGGCCTACCAGCGCTTTGGCAATATGCGGGGCCATCAGTCCGATGAAGGCGATTCCTCCCGTGACGGATACCGCCGCAGCGGCAGCTGCGACCGCGGCCAGTAGCAAGACGAGACGCTCCTTCTCCACCTTCAATCCGACGCCGATCGCCGATGCTTCGGTTAACCCTAGTATATTCAACCGGGTAGATTTGTATAGCGTGAAGGGAATCAGCAGGATGAGCCACGGGAGAAGAGTCCACACGAAGGGCCAGTCCGTTCCCCAGATGTTGCCCGCGATCCACTTGGCGATAAAATCAACCTTCTGACGCTCGGCGGACGAGATGATGACGATCATAATGCCGGATAGCGCCATCGAGAATCCGACCCCGACCAACACGAGCCGAATAGGGTTAAGGCCTTGGTTTCGGTTATAGGACAGCAGATAGATCAGGCAAGCGGTCACCAAAGCTCCGACAAAAGCAACGACCGGAAGAAAGTAGGTGAATGATCCTACTTTGATCGGGAAGTACAAGAAGAACAAGGCGATCGCGACGCCCGCACCGGAGTTGATGCCGATAATGCCGGGATCGGCCAGATCGTTGCGCGTGACGCTCTGCAGGATGGAGCCGGATAAGGCGAGCGCCATGCCGGCAAGCAACGTAATCGCGATCCGCGGCAATCTGACGGAGTACAGGACGAAGTCTTCCTTGAAGGTTCCGTGTCCTAACAGCACGGGGATAAGACGGTCATAGGAGAGTTTAGAATACCCTAAGCCCATTCCGAGTACGGCGGTAACCGCTATTAATCCCAGGCAGACCAATAGAATGAGTCTTTGTTTTCTAACCAGCGCAGATAAGATCATGAGAGAGCTTTGCCTCCTCTATGCACGACGAACAGGAAGAAAGGCAAGCCCAGCATTGCCACAATGGCTGCCACCGGCGTTTCGTAGGGTAAGTTAATGGTGCGCCCGAGCGTGTCGGCGAGCAGCATGAATGACGCTCCGGTAATCGCGGAGAACGGAATAATATAGCGATAGTCGGTTCCGACGATAGGACGGACGATGTGGGGAATCATCAGGCCTACGAAAGCCATGTTCCCGACGAGCGCGACCGATGCGCCGGTCAGCAATACGACAAGGATAAATAAGATGGCTTTGATCTGAACGAGCTTCTGGCCTAAGCCGACCGCTACCTCATCGCTTAAGCTTAGAATGGTTACTTGATTCGACAGGAAAATCGTAAGCAGTACTCCGCCTATAATGACCGGGGCAATGGTTTGCAATTGGGCCCATGTCGTTCCAATAAGTCCGCCGGCCGTCCACATATTGACGTCTTTCGATATTTTGAAAGTAAGGCTTACGCCTTCCGAGATCGCATACATGAAAGCGGAAATGGCGGCGCCGGCCAGCACGATCCGGGTGGGGGACAGGCTGCCGTTGCGCATGGAGCCGAGAACCAGTACAAGGCTTGCTCCCAAGGCGGCTCCGACGAAGCAGGCAAGCATTATGCCTGAAGTTTTTAGCCCCGGGATAAAGACAAACGCCAGCGCTAGAGCCATGTTGGCACCGGAGGTCAGTCCCAACAATCCGGGGTCGGCCAGCGGATTGCGCGTCACGCCCTGCATGATCGCGCCGGATACGGCAAACGCGGCTCCGATGAGAATGGCCGCGATCTCGCGTGGGATACGGAGCTCCCGAAGGACCAGAATCTCATCGCTGGTATGGCTGGAGGTCAACGCAAGCCATAGATCATGGATCGAGGTATCCTTCGCGCCGAACAGCAAGGAAATAATAAACATGCCAATAAACACAAGGAAGCTCCCAAGGAGCTTATACACGAAGGGAATGGGGCGTTTCGTAGTCGTCATCGTTCTCTCATCTTCTCTTCATAGAATTAGGGAGGAATTCTTTGTTCAAGAATTCCTCCTGAGGGATAAAGCTTAGCCAAGCAGGTTTTTAATGATGAAGTCCAATTGGTAGTCGAGCGTCAACGGATCGTTAAAGTAAAATTCCTTCGCGTTAACCTCGAACACGTGGTTTGCCTTAACCGCGGGAATGTTCTTGTACGTATCCGTATTTTGGAAAGCGTTGTCCGCGTCCGGATTTTTGCTGAAGATGACGTAGTCGCCGGCGTATTCGGGAAGAACTTCCGCCGATATGGCGTAGTAACCATCTTTTAATGCCATTTCTTTAACTTTAGCAGGCATAGCCAACTTCATTTCTTGGTACAGAATTTCCGTGCCGCGGCCCCAGTTATCGCCGAAGACGTACAGCTGCTTGTCATAGCTCTCGATGACGGAGAAGGTTTTGTCCGCGCCGATCTTCGCTTTAATGTCTTCTCCGGCTTTCTTGGAGCGGGCTTTGAAATCGTCGACCCAAGCCTGGGCTTCTTTTTCTTTATTTAACAGTTTGCCGATCTCCAGGTGTTGGGTTAAATAATCGACTTTGCCATAAGTGAAAGTAACCGTAGGGGCGATTTGTTTTAATTTATCGATGTTCTTAATATTGTCTAGACCGATGATCAAGTCCGGGTCCAGCTCGATGATCTTTTCCAAGCTTTCATCCGTAACGGATTGAACATCCTTCAGCCGATCTTCGAATTTAGGGTTGATTTTAGACCAATCGTCTACTCCGACAAGAGGTACTCCAAGTGCCATTACGTTACCTGCGAAAGACGAGAGCACAACGACGCGCTGCGGGTTGGCCGGGACGTCGACGGGGCCGGTCTGGGATTCGTAAACGATCGTACCTGTTGCGGGTTCAGTAGTTGCTGATGCGGAAGCCGATTCAGCAGGAGCAGAAGACGATGCGCTTGGTTGCTCGGATTGAGCAGGGCTGCTTTCGTTATTGGCAGTTTTGCCGCCGCAAGCGCTAAGAATGAGCACAAGGGTCAGAACAAAAGGGATTAATACTTTCTTCATGGAATGATTTTCTCCTTTAAGCATCTGCATGCTTTGTTTAATTAGGGTATATGTAGGTGAATTGCCGATCAACTTGTATGATCACAACAATCTAATGAGAATGATTATCATATTCACTACATTGCACATTCTAAAGTGATGAGGAGATACTGTCAATAGTTTTTGAAGCTTTAAGGATGTATTCAGTCTTTTTCCTACAAAAGAAATCCCCGATTGCCGTTTTCTTCTGGCAGGGGAACTGGTTTTGCAAGCTTGTTTATCCGAAACATTTCTGGGACAATGTTATCAAGCTCATGCAAGCTCCGGCTATTTACTGAAATGAGGGTTATGAATGAATAACGAATCTATATACGGATTGACGTTTGACCAATTAGTCGCTTGGCTAGCGGAGAGAGGACATAAGAAATCCCGGGCCTCGCAAGTGTGGGATTGGCTCTATCGGAAGCGCGTTACGGAGTTCTCCGAGATGACCGACGTGAATAAAGACTGCTTGCAACTGCTGGCGGATCATTTCGTCATTCATTCGCTGAGCGAGCATCTGCGCCAGGAATCCGTGGACGGGACGATCAAGTTCCTGTTCAGGCTTAAGGACGGCAATCTGATCGAAACCGTACTCATGAGGCATAAATTCGGGTTGTCCGTCTGCGTGACGACGCAAGTCGGTTGCAATATCGGCTGCAGCTTCTGCGCGAGTGGATTGATCAAGAAAAGCCGCGATCTATCCAGCGGAGAGATCGTGGAGCAACTGATGATGGTTCAACATCATCTGGATTCCGCGGATAAGGGCGAGCTGGTCAGTCACATCGTCGTCATGGGAATCGGCGAACCTTTCGATAACTTCGAGAACCTCGTGGATTTCATCTTGACCGTCAAAGACCAGAAAGGGCTGGCGATTGCCGCAAGACATATCACCGTATCGACGAGCGGCCTGGCCGACAAAATATACGATTTCACCGATGCCGACCTCAGGGTTAATCTGGCGATTTCCCTTCATGCCCCGAACGATGAGCTGCGGACGCGGATCATGAAGATTAACAAGGCGATTCCGATCGAGAAGCTAATGAAGGCGATCGACTACTATTTGGATAAAACAAACCGGAGAATCACGTTCGAGTATATTATGCTGAAGGATGTCAATGATCAGCGGGAGCATGCGTTGGAGCTTGCCGAATTAATCGGCGAACGGCGGCCGCTCGTGAACGTCAACTTGATTCCTTATAATCCCGTTGACGAGCATAGCCAATATCAAAGACCCGAGCGTTCGACGGTGAGCGCGTTCTACGATACGCTCAAGAAGCAGTCGGTAAGCTGCAGCGTTCGTCTGGAGCACGGAGTGGACATCGATGCCGCTTGCGGACAGCTGCGCAGCAAACAAATTAAAGCGGAAGCCGTATCGAACTGATTACGGAATGATCGAGGAGGGCCAGCGATGAAATATCGTCGGTTGGGAAATAGCGGGTTGGAGGTATCGGCTTTAGGCTTGGGTACCAACGCTTTCGGGAAGAGAGCGGATCAAGAGGCATCCATTCGGATTATCCATCACGCGATGGATAAGGGGATTAACTTCATAGATACGGCGAATATCTACGCAGGAACCGAGTCGGAGAGGATCATCGGCTTGGCACTGGCGGGCAAGCGGCACAATGCCGTCTTGGCGACGAAAGCGGGGCTGCCGAGAGGGAGCGGACCGAACGAGAGAGGATCTTCGCGCTACCATCTGCAGCAAGAGCTGGACAGCAGCCTAAGACGCTTGAATACGGATTATGTGGATCTCTATCAAATCCACACCTTCGATCCGCATACTCCGCTCGAGGAGACTTTACGTGCTTTAGACGATATGGTGAGCGCGGGTAAAGTCCGCTATATCGGAGCCTCCAACTATGCGGCTTGGGAGTTAATGAAGGCGCTCGGGATTAGCGAGCTTAGAAGCTTTAGCCGGTTCGTATCGACGCAAACGAGCTATTCGCTTGCCGATCGTACTCCCGAACATGAGCTAGTACCGGTATGTTTGGACCAAGGGGTCGGCATCATCCCGTACTTCCCGCTCGCGGGAGGCATTCTAAGCGGTAAGTACAGCTCGTCTGATCGGGAGCCTGCCGGATCGAGAGCGAATACGGACCCCAGCTTCGGAAGATTTCTAGAGGACAGGAATCTTGAACTCGCCGAGCAAGTGGGCAAGCTTGCGGCAGAGCAAGGCGTTACTTCTAGCGCATTGTCCCTTGCTTGGCTCATGGGAAGGCCAGCGGTGTCGACCGTGATCGTCGGCGCTACCAGGACCGAGCAATTGGAGGATAACTTGCGCAGCGTAAATCTTGAACTCGATTCCGAAGTTTCGCATGCGTTGGAGGAGATCAGCACGCCGTTCCTTTACGGCAAACCGTTCGCGGTTTACCGTTTACCTTAAGTGAACGGCCGCCGGAGGAGAGATCGCGGTCGTTTGCGGTCTCAAGCTATGCGCCATTAGAAATTGGGCGGCGTAATAGGTCGTCATAATCCATACGCCCGAATAGGCCACATCGGATACGAACAGGTTCCACGATAAGATGGAGTCCGAGGTTACGAACAATAGGCTTCCCGCGATCGCCAGCTTGTTGCCGGATAGGATGGCGGACCACGCCATTAAGGAAATGACGGCGACGTACACGATGACAGGTACTATGAGAGTATGCTTATCGTCGCGAATTAAAGCATGGATCAGCTCGTTGCCCATGAACGCAGCGTACAACGCTATCGGAATGATCGTTGCGACGCGGAGCTTCGATAGGCTTCTTTTGCTGAAAAACGCGGTCATATAGAACAGGTGCCCGATAAGAAACGATGACAATCCGACGATGAACCATACGAGCAAGCCGTCTCCCATCATGCAGAAGACTAATCCGGCCAACATCGTCCAATGATAGCGCTTACCGAAAGCGGGAAAATGAAAATAAGCATAGACGATGATTAAGGCCATAGGGATGAGCTTAAACAGCAGCTTAACTCCTTGCGGCTCCTTGGGAATGACAAAAATATAAAGCAAGCCCATGAGAAGGATTAGCGCGGGCAATCCGTATTTCTTCATGCAATATCTCTCCGTTCTTTTGTGGGTACGTCAGAGGCTTTACTATATTATACATGCGAATCAGCGGATCGCCATTATATTCACGATTCGCAATTGGAGGAATTAATTATGGCTACAATAGATGATTTTGCCGCTTTAGATATACGTATAGGTACAATCTTAGAGTCGGAGCCATTCCCCGAAGCAAGGAAACCGGCGATCAAGCTACGAATTGATTTTGGGTCTCTCGGAGTTCTGGCTTCATCGGCGCAAATTACGAATAGATACGCGCCCGAGTCTTTGATCGGCAAACAAGTTGCAGCCGTGGTGAATTTCCCGCCGAGGCGCATCGCGGGGTTCAAGTCCGAGGTGCTCGTGCTCGGAGCCGTACCGGAGGAAGGGGATGTCGTACTGCTGCAGCCGGAACAACCGGTGGCCAACGGTACGCCTATCGCGTAAGGATGGATTCGGAGGAGGAAGCCCTATGTCGCTACCGAATTTGCAAGTAGGCACGTTCGTTCTTAATATCGAGTTGCTCGTATATTTGATAGCCGGCATGTCAGGCGTGCTTGCGGTACATTACAGGCAACGCCGGCACCCGGATCGGGAACGAATCGTTTCCGATGCTTGGAACTCCGTGTTCCTATGGGTAGCCGTATGGAAGGGGAGCTTATTTCTATTCGATCCGGCTAGCGTGATCGACCATCCGCTTTCCTTGCTGTTTTTTAGCGGGGGGACAAAGGGGATTTGGCTGGCATCGATTGTCGTTGTCCTGTTTGTGGGATTGCGCCACTTTAGAAGACTCGGTACCGGTCAAACCGCGGCGGTCATCGCGACATGGGGAGCGGGATGGGCGACGGCGACGTCATTAGCTTTCGTTCTGCTCTCTGATTCGGCGGGGATTGCTACGTACTTGGTGCTCGTGTTTTCCGGTGCCGTGCTGACCGTGCTGCTCAGCCCATCTCCGCGATATGCGGTGCAGGCTTTCTTAGTCCTATTCGTGGCAACGATGGTGGTATACACTGTAAGAGAGGGAGTAGGTTCGACAGAGGAAAGAACGGCGGGAGGAGCCGAAATCGGCATTCGCAAGGACCAGCAAGCTCCAGATTTCCAACTGACGGATCTCGAAGGAAATCGGGTTAAGCTGTCCGACTATCGGGGCCAAACGGTGCTGATGAATTTCTGGGCGACTTGGTGTCGGGTATGCCAAGCGGAGATGCCTCATGTGGAGAGGCTCTATCAGAAGTACAAAGACGATGGCGTCGTGGTCTTGTCCGTTAACGCGACGAGTCAGGAAAGCAACGCTCAGCATGTGCGGCAGTATACGGACAAGCAAAGCTTGAGCTTTCCCGTCGTATTGGACGAGAAGGGCGCCGTTCTGAAGCAATATAAGGTGAGCGCCTATCCGACGACATATGTTATCTCTCCCTCGGGCGTAATCGAAGAGCGTTATCTAGGAGCATTTAGTTACGAAGATATGAAAAAGGCGATTCGCATATCCGAGTAGGACAGAGGGAGATTGGCTAAATGAGTCAACTAAGCGCTATCCGCAATAATAGCACCCAAGTACTGGGGAAAGACTCCGTCTTGGCGGCGATCGAACGTTCGCTCGCCTTGATCGAATTCGATTTGCAAGGGAACGTGTTATGGGCGAACGATAATTTCGCGCGGGCTATGGGCTATGATGCAGCCGAGATGATCGGTTTGCGACACCGGCAATTCTGTAAACCGGAATTCGCGAATAGCGAATCGTACGCGGAATTGTGGCAAGGATTCCGGAATGGGAAAGCTTTTCAGGAGAAGCTGGAGAGGGTCGCCAAGGACGGACGGATTCTTTACCTTGAAGCTACGTATACCCCCATCCGGGACGATGATGGCCAAGTGATCGCGGTACTTAAGGTGGCAACGGATATTACGGCAAGGGAGCACGCGGCTAATAAAGTTTCGAGCGAATTGCTAGGAATGGCAGAAGGCCTCTTGAAGCGGGCGGAAGATGGGGTGGCCCGGAGCCGTGAAGCGGCATCGGCATTCGAGCGAGTCGTGGAGGAGTCCAACTCTAACATGCAATCGCTTCAGTCTTTGGAGCGTCAGGCTTCTTCAGTCAAAGGAATCGTGAAAGGCATTCGCGAAATCGCGGCGCAGACCAATCTGTTAGCCTTGAACGCAGCGATCGAAGCGGCTCATGCGGGCGAATACGGTCGCGGATTCAACGTCGTTGCGGATGAGGTTCGCAAGCTTGCCGGCCAAGTACAGGATGCCACCATAGAAGTGAACACGTTCGTCGAAGGAATCGCCACCTACGTGCACGAGATTGGGACCGGAACTGTTCACACGCAGACCATGATCACGGAGAGCCGACGCCGGATCGAGCAAGCGGTAGACGAATTCGTCGGGATCGGCGAAGCCGCGAAACAACTGGACGTGCAGGCTAAAGCGCTAGGGGATCTACTTTAAATACCTACGCGAACGGCAAAAGCGATGGCGCAGAAGCACCCTCCTCTGCGCCATCGCTTTTTTTAACGTTCATATTAAGGCCGGTAACTCTTTTAGCAGGCTTCTTAGAGAATCCATCGTCCTAGGAGGCACGGAATCTCTACGGATAGAGTACGGAAGGGCATGCCACACCTCGTAAAGAATAGGTAAGTCCAATCCCAGCGAACGAATTCGTTGTTCTTGGGCGAACACTTCGCCGGGCAAGCCTTCCATCACGCACTGGCCTCTATCCATGACAAGTATCCAATCCGCCCAAGAATAGGCTAGGTTCATGTCATGCGTGGCCATCGCGACGGTTATCCCTTGCGCATGTACCCGATTTAACTGTTCAATAAGCTGAAGCTCGGACTGACGATCCAAGTATGCGGTCGGCTCGTCCAATAGCAGCAGCTCCGGTTCCAACACCAGCACGCCGGCAAGGGCTACCCTCTTCTTCAGGCCAAGGCTCAACTGGTGCATCGGTGTTTGAGCCCATGTTTGAAGCCCCATGGCAGCTAGCGACTGCTCCGCGCGACGCCGGATTTCCTCCTCCGGAAGCCCGGCATTGCGCAGTCCATACGAAACGTCCTCATAGGGCGTGTTTAGGATCAATTGCTGCTCGGGATCCTGGAAGACAAGCCCGATTTTCCTCCGCAGCTCTCGCAGATCGCTTCCGGAGTATCCGATGTTTGCGCCTTTCCACCTAACATGTCCGGCGACAGGACGATGGATTCCGATCGCGTGGAGGAATAACGTCGATTTGCCCGAACCGTTATGGCCGCAGATCGCGGTTCTTCTGCCTTGGGGTACGGCCAAGCTCAATCCTCGCAAAGCCTCGTTCTTCGTACCGGGATAGCTGTAATGAACTTTCTCTACTTCCAATATGGAATCCATCCCTATACCCCCCAACGCAGCCAACTATCCGTTAGCAGTAAAATAATAATCCCCATCCCGATCTCTAATCGGTATCGATGGGCTAATGGCGCCGCTTCGTAAGGAGCCAAGCGAATCTCGTCGGTAAAGCCTCTAGAGATTAGACCATTCGATAGCCCCTTATATCGGTGCATGGATTTAATGAATAATCGGACAATCAAAATGGCCATATCGCGTAGCTTGTTTCGAAATCCGTTATGTCCTCCTCGCGCTTTCTGAGCAACGTACATTTCTTGCGCGGTGTCCATAAATAGGAACAGAAACCGATATGTAATCAACATAAGCTCCAACACAAGAGAGGGAATCTTCAGCTTAGTCATTACCTGCAGCAATTGTTGGAAGGGAGTCGTTAAGATCAGGAAGAACATAACGGACAAGCAAGCGAGCATACGGCAGAACAAATAACCAGCGGAATCTATGCCCCTCTGGGATAGGAATACGGTCCAGGGCTTAATCTCAATGATGAGGGCCGGAAGGCTGGCAATGAAGAACAAGCAGGAACCTCCGAGCAGCAGCAAAGCATGCTTGGCGGGAATCTTCGCATGCCAGGTTATCCAGATGAGCATCCAGACGACGATCATCAATTGAACCGGGGGCTGCGTTAAATAGGCAAGCAGGAACAAAATCGCTGCGAAGCCGCATTTCCACAAGGGGGATGCGGAACGCAGCGCGTTGCCGTAAGAGAGCGAGTCAATCAGCTTAAGCATCGTCGTTCGGCTTTTTACGTGATTTTCCTTTGAAGTAACCGATAACGTATCCGATAACACCTGCGCCAATGGCCGCTTGCAGTGCGAATAGCATGCTCTCGGTCTCGGCAGGAAGCTCGAAGAAGGAGGAGAACCAAGGCACGTATGTAGGATGAATTTCTTGGATTAGCGCTTCGGCGGCATTATCTGCTCCTCCGAATTCGCCATTGACCACAATCAAGGGAACAACAGCGAGCAGAACGACGCCGATAAGTAGCAGAATGTTTCTCGTAGCTAATTTCATGCAGTTTCAGCTCCTTTCATTTTGCGTTGAAGAATCGACAATTCATCCGTGCTATGGGATTTCAGCCAGCCCCAGATCAAGACGGTGAGCAACCCTTCGCTAATCGCGAGAGGAATTTGCGTAACGGCGAAGATGCCTCCGAATTTCAAGAACGAAGCGATGAAACCGCCGCTCTCGGATGGAAAAGCAAGCGCGAGTTGCACTGAGGTAACAACATAGGTAGAGAGGTCGGCAAGCGCCGCAGCGCAGAAAATCGCAAGATTCTGCCTGCCAGTGGCCTTCATCAACCACTTATACACGAAATAACCAATGATCGGACCGCAGACGGCCATGGAGAAAGCGTTGGCGCCGAGCGTAGTAATTCCGCCATGGGCGAGAAGAACGGCTTGGAAAAGAAGGACAATGGAGCCCAGCACGCTCATCGGAAGCGGTCCGAACATGACTGATCCGAGGCCTGTCCCGGTCGGGTGCGAGCTGCTGCCGGTAACGGAAGGGATTTTCAAAGCGGATAGCACGAAGGTGAAAGCTGCGGCTAATCCCAGCATCAGCTTAAGCTCGGGAGTTTCCTTGGTGATTTTCCTAAGCGCTCTCAAGCCGAATACGAAGAACGGAATAAAAGCTACCCACCAGAAGACAGCCCAGCCGACAGGGAGGAAACCCTCCATAATGTGCATGGCATACGCCGATTGAGGCTCATTGATTAGAAAATACCCAACGAGCCCAAGGACAACTAGCAATAATCGAATACTCTGACTTGCTTTCATGCGATTTTCCTCCTTAACAATGTTTAACGCATAACAAAAAAGACCGATCCGTGGGGATGGTCTAGGGGTACGCAGCAAAAGACAACAAGCCCTACCGTTGTCAGTTGAATATACGCACACCTCTCCTCTCCGCGAAGGAATAGGGTGTAATCGATTAGGTAGGTCTCCTGGCTCTCGGATCGGCATTGCCTCCGTCTTCCCCGGCCCAAGGGCCGAGTGACATAGTGGAGGAAACTCCCCGATTACAGTGGCGGGACCGCTCGGGATTTGCACCCGATTCCCTGTTACCCCTTGATACAACAAGGGCACCTCATCGATAACATATGATTTTTACTAAAGCTTATTCTAACAGATAACGTCTTCCATTTGTAAGTATTTTAATCCCTGTCCGACCTAGTCTAACGATATGAGATTCCGCATTCTATTAGTACTAATTTTTATATGAAGGAAAGCAGACGATAAGGTCGAATTATGTAAAGGTCAGAAGGGGCTAGCACAATGACTCTACTAGGTTCAGGCATAAGGAGAAGATGGCCGCGGAATGAGTTCAATCGACAGCGTAGATATAGCCGACCGAAAGCAATTAGAGAATCAGAACAGACTGTTCGAACAGATGATCAATATGATAGATGCGGCAATCTGGTCGTATCATTTACTCACCCATACATTCGTTTGCGCATTCGAAGCATTGACTAGAATGACCGGATATCCGATAGATAGGTTTAGAGATGTGGACGGCTGGATGAATTGTGTATATCCTGACGATTTACCGTTATTTAGAATGTTGTGGGCAAACATACGAAGAGGGATTCCAGACCATAGCGAATACCGGATTTGGCATGCGAACGGAGAGATTCGCTGGGTCCATGTGGGAGTTATTCCTAACGAGGACGAGCGGGGAGAAATCACTCGATTCGAAGGGTTCATTATCGATATCACGGCAAGAAAAACGATGGAGCATGAGCTGCAACGAAGCGAGCAGCGGTACAAATCGTTATTCGAATACAATCTCGATGTCATTTGCGAATTGGATCTGCACGGAAACGTGGTAGATATTAATCCCTCGGCCGAGAGAATAACCGGAGAACGGCTGCTAGGCGAGGGGGCCGATTTCTCGATGGATGAAGTATTCGGAGATGATAATATACAGCTAATGACGAAGTATTTCGAGATGGCTTTGCAAGGCAACTCCGAAGCGTTCGAAATGACGTCGCGCCATAAGAATGGCAATAGGTTTCATTGGGAAATGAAGCTCATCCCGATCTTCGTCAATAACCGCGCCGAGGGCGCATTCGTCATCTGTAAAGATATTACGGCTAAGAAGAACATCGAGCAGGAGCTGGCTAATCGAGATGCACAATATCGGTTAATAACCGATAACATGACGGATATAATGGGCATGCTCGATCTTCAAGGGAACATCTTGTTTGCATCTCCCTCCTGCGGGAAAGTGTTGGGGTTTGCAGAGGATTCCTTTAGCGGCAAAAATCTATCGAATTATATTCATCCCGAGGACAGGGAAACATTGAACAGTGAAATCCGCAAGCTTATTGAGACGAAGAACGATAGACTGATGCGCTATCGGATTCCTCATGCGGACGGCACGACGATCTATCTTGAAACTCTAAGTACTCCCGTTTTCTGTAATGAAGGGGAAGTCATCAGCGTTATCGCCCTGGGAAGGGATATTACGGAGAAAGTAAAGATCGAGAAGAAGCTGATCGAAAGCGAGCTTCGGCATTGCCGCCTGTTAACGAGCTTGGATCAATTTTCACTTGATCTATTCGGGGTTATGAAAGTGAGCCAGCTAGAGCGGCGCCTGGTAAGAGAAGTTCGGGAAATTATGAAAGCCAGCCGGGTCTGCTTAAGAGAGGTAGAAAACAATAACGATAGATTATGCGAAATTATAGAGACGGATGAGGGGTACTACTTAAAAATCGGGGAGATTAGAAGTAAGAGCTACTTGCTCTGTATCGACGAGAAACCGTCGACGTTACAAATAGAGACGCAGAGAGTATGGCTGCAGACGATTGCCCGATATGTCAGCGTTCTATTCGATAATTTCTTATTAATAGAAGACTTAAGCAGGGAGTTGGAACAGAGCGCAGCGAAGCAAGTGGCGCCAACGTGGCTACTCCGGCTGCTGTTTAATGTATCCGAGAACGAGCGCAAGCGTCTGTCGCAGGATTTGCACGACGCGGCGTTACAAGAGCAAATTATTTGGTATCGTAAGCTGGACCTTCTTATGATGGATGAATCCATGACTGGGAACGTTCGGGAACAATTGGGACAAATTGCCGAGGGCTTATTGGACGTCATCTATCAAATTCGTCTCACCTGTAATGAATTAAGACCTCCTTTGTTAAAAGAAGAAGGTCTGACATCGTCGCTGCAAGCGTTGTTTGATTTTACGCAATTGCGCACGAACTATGCTATCCGATTCGACACGGTTGAATATAATCATAGAATTAGCGATGAGCAGTTAATTGGCCTCTATCGGATTGTGCAAGAGTTGCTGGCGAATGCCACGAAGCATTCTCAGGCAACGGAAGTTCGACTCTCATTGTCGAGTTTGCCCGATCGTATTCATCTGGTTTATGAAGACAACGGAATTGGAATGGACATTAGGACGACGATCGACTCTTACCATACAATGGGTATTTATGGAATGAAGGAGAGAGTGCGGAGTATGGATGGGACTATCGAATTCAGCTCGTCGGCTAATAACGGGCTGGCGGTTTTCATTACTATCCCCACTCGGGAATAAGGCAGAGTGAATAACTTCTCGAGGAGTAGACAGCATGATTCATATTCTGTTAGTGGACGACCATCCATCGGTTATGGAAGGGACTAGAATGATTCTGGAACAGGAAGGCGATATGAGTGTATCGATAGCCAATTCGGTCGAGGCGGCATTGGAGAAAATCGATGCCCAACTGTATGATGCTATGCTATTCGACCTGCATATCGGGGAAGTTAACGGGATCGATCTAGCTAAGAAGGTGTTAAGAATGAGGCCTGATGCTATCATTCTTATCTATACGGGCTTTGAATTTAATAATCATTTTAACTTAATGATCGAAGCCGGGATAAGCGGCTTTATCCTCAAGACCTCGAATAGCGAGCAACTCGTAACCGCTGTAAGGTGCGCGTTGCGGGGAGAAGCCGTCTTGCCGATCTCGTTGGTGAAGCAATTGCGAAGAGCAAAGCTACAGACGTTGGAGACGAAGGATTGGAAACAAGCGGCACTGGCGATCAGCAATAAGGAATACGAAATACTGAAGGAAATTGCCAAAGGAAAGAGCAATAAGGTAATTGCCGAGCTCGCTCTGATGAGCCAACGTTCACTGGAATATTGCTTAACGAATCTATTTAGCAAGTTAAACGTGAAATCCAGAGTCGAAGCGGCGCTCAAAGCGAAACAAATGGGATTTTTGACGGATGCGGACTTTATTCAATGACTAGAACAACCGTAGAATTTCGATAGGAACTTGGAACCCATTTGCAATCTCCGGCGAATGGGTTTTTTCTTGCGCGCCTATGCAGGGTTCCGCAAAAGAAATGCGTGAGCACGCCATATATTTTCGGTTACCAATAGGTATGGCGAGCTTATGATCAAGCTAGTCCTTAAGAATTATGAACCGATCATAGCTAGTAAGGAGGGTACAGATGAGCAGTCAGGAAGGCGTTAGAGATTTGGTGAACAGCGCTGTGGAATCGTTAAGTCAGGTTATCCCGAGGGTAACGCAGATTTATCCGCCCAAAGCCTTTCAGCAAACGGAAACACAGATTGAGATGAGCGTACTGATCGGCATTACTGGAGAAGTGTCGGGCCGAATCGTGCTTGAAGGAGAATCCCCTGCCTTCAGCAAGTTAGGCGAGGCGATGTTCGGAATGCCCCTTGAAGGCGAGATGCTGCATAGCTGCGTGGGTGAAATCGCCAATATGATCGCAGGCAAAACTTCATCTATTCTTTTTCAAAAAGGGCATAAAATCGATATTACGCCTCCTACGGTCGTGGTGGGAAAGTTTCAGATGTTTGGATTCGAGAAGGGAATCTCGGTACTTGTACATATAGCCGATGTCGGTGAAGTGAATATGATTCTACTTTTACAACAATAGGGAGCGGTTTGCTATGGGAAACATTCTAGTCGTAGATGATGCGGCTTTTATGCGGATGATGATTAAGGATATTTTGCAGAAGGGCGGGCATACCGTCGTTGGCGAGGCCGGAGACGGGAGCGAAGCCATTACGAAGTACAAGGAATTACACCCGGACCTGGTCACGATGGACATCACGATGCCGGTCATGGAAGGAACAGAGGCCGTCAGACAGATTAAAGCAGCGTACCCGAAAGCTAAAATCATCATGTGCTCCGCAATGGGGCAACAGGGTATGGTCGTTCAGGCGATTCAAGCTGGAGCTTTGGATTTCATCGTAAAGCCGTTCCAAGCAGATCGTGTATTGGAGTCCGTGGAAAGAGCGCTTAAATAAATCTCGGGAAAATCTAGCGATGGTGGGGTGTTGGATCATGAAATGGTTCAGTAATAGGAAAACGGCGGTAAAGCTGACGACTGCGTTTACGGTATCTGCGATCTTATTGCTTTTTACGGGATTGTTCGGTCTGAATAACCTGGGTAAACTGGATCGATCTCTGGATAATATGTACGATTCGAACCTTGTGCCGATTAATGATCTGAGCTATGTTCAGACACTCTATCATAATATTAACGTCGACCTGAGAGATATGAACATCATAGCTAGAACCGTGGCGGAGAACAAGCAATTTAAGGAGCAAATTCTAGATCAAGTAAAAACGATAGAAACGCGAATTAACCAATTTAGTCAGAATAAGTTATCCGAATCGGAAAAGGATGACCTGGAGAAGTTTGCTCCTTTATGGGGAAAGTACAATGATTATTTGGACGAAGCGCTTCAAATGAACATGGATAATGTAAATACGGAGCAATTCACGGATTATTTGCTCAATAGCGGGTTTAAGGAAACGGGCGATAAGTTAGAGGAAATTGTAGTCGACCTTGTGCTTACCAACATTAAGATAGCGGGGGATGACCGTAAGGCTGCGGAACAACTATACGAATCCTCGCGATCCATTACAGTGGCGGTCATCATAGCGGCGCTGCTTATTAGCGTCGTATTCGGCTATGTGATCTCCCGAATGATCTCTCGGCCGTTAAATCGAATGGTACTGCTGGTGGACAAAGTAGCCAAAGGCGATTTAAGCGAAACGGCAGATATCGACACGAAGGATGAGATAGGGAAATTGGCAGTATCCGTTAACGCTATGGTGCTTAATCTAAGAGGGACCGTCGGCGGGATCCTGGCTTCCGCAGAAAGCCTATCTGCTGCTGCCCAGCAGATTTCGGCTAGCACGGAGGAGATTGCCAGCGGAAGCATGAGCCAAGCAAACTCCGCGCAACTGATGAATGAGCTGTTCCGGGAGCTTTCCGTAGCCATTAATTCCGTTGCGCGAAGCGCGGAGCAAGCGTCGGAGCTATCCAACCAAACGATGAACATCGCCCAAGACGGAGGTAAGGTCGTTCAGATTTCGGTTAACGGGATGTCTATTGTCAATGAGCAGATGTCAAAGCTCGAAGAGGATTCGAACAAGATCGGGGAAATTATCGAAGTCATCGACGACATTGCGGAACAGACGAACTTGCTTGCGTTGAACGCGGCTATAGAAGCAGCCCGTGCAGGCGATCAAGGCCGGGGATTCGCGGTTGTCGCGGACGAAGTAAGAAAGCTGGCCGAACGAAGCGGCGAGGCGACCAAGCAAATTACGAAAATTATTAAGGGGATGCAGAGCAACACCAAGATGAGCGTGAAAGCGGTGGAGGATGGCGTTATTGCGTCGCAGAAAACCGGCGAAGCTTTCGAACATATTATGGCGATGGTGAATGACAGCGCTCACAGAGTAGCGGAAATCGCCGCCGCGAGCGAACAACAGGCCGCTCAATCGTCCGAAGTATTCCTCTCCATCGAAAGCATATCGGCGGCCACGGAAGAAGCGGCGGCCAGCAGCGAGGAAACCGCTTCGACTGCCCAATCTCTCGCACAACTCGCGGAGGAGTTGAATAGCTCCGTATCTATTTTCAAGATATAGGGGGGAGAGCATGCAGGCAGCTTCATATGAACAATACATCGAATTCGACATAGAGCAAGAGCGATATGCGATTCCTATTCGAGATATTCATGAAATCATTAAAATTCAGGATATCACTCCGATCCCTAACGTGACGCCTTATGTTAAAGGCGTCATTAACCTTAGGGGCAAGATTGTTCCGGTCGTCAGCTTACGGCATATGTTACGATTTCAAGAGAAGGACTATTCCAGAACGACGCGAATTATCGTTGTTCATCATCTAGAGGATACCGTAGGAATTATCGTCGATCGCGTGAATCAAGTGACGAAGTTCTCGGACGTTCAACAGCCCCCTGAGAGGGTGGGGGGCATAGATGTCAATTATCTCGTAGGTATCGGAATAGCCCAAAATGGTCTAGTGGGGATTTTAAAGCTGGATGAAGTCTTGCTACACTAGCGATTTGCACGATCTGCAGACCCCGACTTACTGCTTAGGGATGAGTTTCCTAGTGAAAAGCCCACTTAATGACATAGAATATCCATTAAGAGCAAATAGTTAATTAACAATTTTATATTATGATTGTTAATTGTGGGGAACTCATCCTAAGTCTATCAAGTATAAATCGAGGTGTCTGTTTGTAATGCAGCACGAATCATCCTATTTATCGGACGTCGTTGCTCACTTTTCCAAGAGCTATGGTTTAACTGAAAGGGAACAAGAAGTCGTCTATTGCCTGTCGAAATACGGTTATAGCAACAGGCTGTTGGCGACCGAGCTATTCATTACGGAGAAAACGGTAAAAAACCATATGGCTAAAATTCAAGAAAAGACGAATACGTGCTCGACTAGAGAATTGTTTTCCATGGTCGTTTCCCAATTCATTATGCATCATATGAAGTCCGTGGAAGAGGCTGTTGCTTTATAAAAGTATTAAGGAAGTATGAGCGAGGCTCATCAGTTGAACGGCCAAAGGCACCCCGTCGGGGTGCCTTATTTTAATGAGGGAGGAAATAAACCGTCTATGCTTAATCCGGTTCATCATGCTGAGTCTTGCCCGCGTAGAACAGATGACCCTCTTGGGCTTCGTTTTCTTTGGCGGTAATGTCGGAGGCGGTTAACTTGTACACGGCGGTTTTGCTTCCTAACGAGGAAACGTATTTCTCGACGTGGCTCTTGGATAGGGGGTTATCGTAATATCCGGGCACGTATTTGTCCAACATGCCCTGCATGACGTCGGTTGCCTCCTCAAGATCGGCGACTAACGAGACGGATCCGAACACCATGACGCTCATATAGGCGGTGTCCGTGTCGGCGGGTATGACGTTGGTGACCGTGCCCCGATCTTCGCATACGGTAAAGCAAGCCAAGGCATTGCGCTGGAGTATAGTGACTTTTCTACCCTCGGCAGCGCCGTGGAAATAGATCGAGCCGTTCCGCCAGACGTAATTCAGCGGTATGACGTAAGGCACGTCTTGCGAAGATAGTCCGAGAAAGCCGGTTCGGGCTTGTTCCAGGAAAGCGTTGATTTTACGCAGGTCGTTACATTCCCTTTTGTACATTCGCAGGGGGTTCATTTTCATTCCCGTCCTCTCTCGCTGATGTGGTAAGATCATTCTAATAACAAACTGTCATAGTTGAAAGTGACAGATTTGAATTCATTCATAGGGACAGTTGGGGTGTGGGAAAATGATAGGACTATCTCCGATACTGGACAAACAAAGCGATATTCCAATCTATAAGCAACTATATAGCTATATCAAACAAGAGATTTTAACGGGAACCCTACGGGAAAATACCCGATTGCCCTCCCTTCGGCAGCTATCCGCTCACTTAATGCTTAGTAAGAACACGGTGGAAACGGCCTATCAGCAGCTACTTGCCGAAGGTTATTTGCAGAGCAGGCCGCGAAGCGGGTTGCGCGTGCTCCCTCTAGAGCGAATGACGCTGGTTAACGGTTCGGTTGCTTCAAGGAGCAAGGAGGAGTTGTCCCATTCCCGGTTGGATAAGCCGGGAGTTTTGTATGATTTTCAATATGGAAACGTCGAGCTGGCTAAGTTCCCGATGAAGGCATGGAAGAAGTGTCTGCTGGACGCGCTTGGTACCGAGGGATACGAGGTGCTCGGCTATGGCGATCCGCAAGGGAACGAGCAACTTCGCGAGGAGATTGCACTCTACTTATACCAGTTCCGAGGTGTCTCCTGCGCGCCGAACCAGATCTTCCTCGCGTCGGGTACGCAAATTGCGATTAGCCTGCTTTGCCAAGTATTGCCGTTGCCAAGTCGGGTGGGCATGGAGGATCCGGGCTATGACGGAGTCCGAACGGTGCTTATGAACCATGGGCGAGAGATCGTGCCGATCCCTCTGGAGTCCGACGGCTTAAACCTCGATGCCTTGCGACAGCAAGCCGTTCGTACGGTATACGTAACGCCGTCGCACCAGTTTCCGCTAGGAAGCGTGCTTCCCGTGCAGAAACGAAGCCAACTGCTGCAATGGGCATACGAGAACGAGGGCATGATCATCGAGGATGATTACGATAGCGAATTTCGTTATCAGGGGCAGCCTATTCCGGCGCTTAAGGCAATGGACGGCGGCGATCGGGTCATCTACTTAGGGACGTTCTCCAAATCCTTCTTTCCCGCCGTGCGCATGAGTTATATCGTATTGCCGGAAAAGCTTGCGGCTGTTTTCCGTCAAGGGATTCGTCCGTATAGCCAGTCCGTGTCGCCGCTGCTGCAGAAAGCGATGCTAAATTTCATGCGGGATGGCCATTACGAGCGGCACATTCGCAAGATGAGAAAGCTGTACCAAACCAAACACCAAATATTAATAAAATCCATCCATCATCACATGGGGGAACGGGTAGAGATCATAGGGCAGAAAGCCGGACTGCATCTATTGCTTGACGTGCATAATCGCGACAGCGGGGAATTAATCGCACGAGCGTTGGAGCGGGGCGTTAAAGCTTATTCGCCTATCCATCACTGGATGGATGCATCGTTATGTCCATCTTCGTATCTCATGCTAGGGTTCGGAGGGCTGAACGAAGGCCAAATCGAGGAAGGCGTAATTCGTATGAAGCAAGCCTGGTTCAGCGATTAAAGTGTACTTATAGGGAATATAGGTTAAAATGGGATACAGAAGAAAGCGAATGGGAGCTGTACATCATGTCTAATGTGAACGACGAAGTGATTCTTACCAAAGAAGGTTTAGCCAAGCTGCAAGCGGAGCTTGATGATCTTAAATATGTAAAGCGCAAGGAGCTCGCCGCCCGTATCAAGCTGGCGATCAGCTATGGCGATCTCAAGGAAAACAGCGAATACCACTCGGCTAAGAACGACCAATCATTCATGGAAACGAGAATTATCATACTCGAGAAAATGCTGAATAAAGCCAAAGTCGTCGATTCCGACGGGTTGGATCATTCTACGGTCAAAGTCGGAGCGGTCGTCGTCTTGAACGACCTCGAATACGCCGAGGAATTGGAATATCAGATTGTCGGCCCCGCCGAGGCGGACGTCATGGAGAACAAAATTTCCTACGAGAGCCCGCTCGGTAAAGAATTGGTCGGCAAGCAAGTAGGCGATATCATCAGTGTCGTCGCTCCCGTGGGAGTCGTTAAATACGAAGTACTCAAGATTAAGGGCTTATAAGAGAGAAGAGCTGTCCCAACAGGCGATCACAACCTGTCGAGGCAGCTCTTTTATTTGATCAACATCTTCGTCCGCAGTCCGGCAAAACCTGACTAGAGCGAGTCGAAGCCGCACATTCCACCCTGTAGTCCGGCAAAACCTGACTAGCCAAGTCAGAAGTCCGAGCTGCCCATTTTCCCCGATTGGAAGTCCTTGAAGGCTTCGACTAATTCCTCGCGGCTGTTCATCACGAAAGGTCCATGTTGGAAAACGGGTTCATTCAACGGTTGTCCGCTCAGCACGATAACGAGAGTGTCGTCGGATAGGCCTTCGATGAGAATCTCCCCGTCGGTATTCTCGAACAAAGTGAATTCCCCTTCGCCGGCGACTTTAGAGTCGTTGATTTTCGCCGATCCCTTGAGCACCAGCGCGGCTGTGTTGTGCGAGGAGGGCAGCTCGAATTGAGCTTTACCGTTCGCTTTAAGCGCGATATCGAAAAGGCTAATCGGGGTAAACGTTTGCGCGGGGCCCTTCACTCCGTTGTAATCGCCGGCGATGACTCTCACGCTTCCGCCGCCTTCCGGTAAATCGATCTTACCCATATCGCTCTTCAGCAGCTCTTGGTATTTCGGCGGATGCATCTTATGTTCGCGAGGCAAGTTCACCCACAGTTGGATCATCTGAAAGAGGCCGCCACGCTTGGAGAATTCCGGCTCATGATATTCTTTGTGCAGCAATCCGGAGCCGGCCGTCATCCATTGTACGTCTCCCGGACCGATAACCCCATGGTTACCATGGTTGTCGTGGTGTTCGATCCATCCCTCGTAAGCAATCGTTACCGTCTCGAAACCTCTATGCGGATGCGCTCCTACCCCTTTTACCGAGGCGGATGGCGGGAAAGTGTAAGGAGCGTTATAGTCCATTAATATAAAAGGGCTGAAGCGCTCGCCGAAATCGGTTCCCGACGGAAAGTAGTTGGATACGCGGAAACCGTCTCCGACCATGTGGAAAGGCGCTCCCGTATACGTTCCCTCTATTTTGCGAAATGTAGTCATTTTCACGAACTCCCTTCTTCTGATCAAATATCTTTATTTTATAAATCTTAAATTAAAGATAAATGAAAACAGAAAATAAGTCAACCCCTCATATAACAGAAACCAGAGCTAGAGCGCGTGGGCACCGGAGCATGGTCTGCTTCGGTGCTTTTTCACGGAAAGGATACGGGTTTCCTTGTTGCCATACTTTGTCCCATTTTGGTGTGACTGAAATCACAAGTAGGAGGGCAGTCCACGCCTATACTTAGGTCATTCCGAAATAGAAAAGGGGCGAGGAACAGAATGCTAAGCGCAAAAAGCATTGAAATTATCAAATCCACTGTGCCGGTTCTGGAGGTGCATGGGACGGCCATTACGAAGCGGTTCTATGAAATGTTATTCACTAAACATCCCGAATTGTTGAATATATTCAATCATGCCAACCAGAAGCAGGGCAGACAGCAAACCGCGCTAGCGAATGCCGTATACGCCGCAGCAGTACACATAGATAAGCTCGAAGCGATCCTTCCGGTAGTCAAGCAGATCGGACACAAGCATAGGAGCTTAGGCATTAAAGCCGAGCATTATCCGATTGTTGGACAGAACCTGCTAGCTGCCATTAAAGACGTGCTCGGGGATGCGGCTACGGATGAGATTCTGCAAGCATGGGCGGAGGCTTATGGGATCATTGCGGATGCCTTCATTAGCGTAGAAGCAGAGATGTATAAACAGTCGGAGGAGCAGGACGGCGGCTGGGCGGACTTTAGAGCCTTCACGGTGGCAAGGAAGGTTAAGGAAAGCGACGTCATAACTTCCTTCTATCTCGTACCGCAAGACGGCAAAGGCATCGCAGCTTATGAAGCGGGGCAATATATAAGCGTTAAGGTTGAGATCCCCGGGGAGAAGAATACGCATATTCGTCAGTATAGCCTTTCCGATGTTTCAGGAATGCCTTATTATCGTATTTCCGTTAAGCGGGAAGACGCCGTCGCGGATCATCCGGCGGGCAAAGTGTCGAACTACTTGCACCAACAGGTAGGCGAGAATGACGTGCTGCGGATTTCGGCTCCAGCTGGAGACTTCACTCTGAATGAGCATGATCAACGCCCGGTTGTCCTAATAAGTGGAGGAGTTGGCTTGACTCCTATGTTCAGCATGCTCAAGACTTTGGCGAACACGCAGCCAAAGCGTCAGGTGACGTTTATCCACGCCGCGCAGAACGGGAATTTGCATGCGATGAAAGATCAGGTAGAGGAGCTTGTCAGCAAGCATTCGCAAGTACAAGCTTATTGGTGTTATGAGAAGCCGACGGAACGAGATCAAGCGGTGCATGCTTACCATAAGGAAGGCTATGTGGATTTGCCTTGGTTGCAAGCCGCAATTCCGACCCGAGACGCCAGCTTCTATTTCTGCGGCCCTGTGCCTTTCATGAAGGCGATCTATCGTTCCTTACAGGAGTGGGGAGTGCCTGTGGCAGATGTGCACTATGAGTTTTTCGGTCCTGCGGGCAACTTGGAGCTCGCTTGAGAACGAAGCAACCGGTTTACGGTTTCCCTGCGGAGGCCGATGAATTGGGCGATCTCGTCTTGAGTGAGCAATTCCGTTAAGATCACGTCCGTGAAGAAGGTCTGAAACCAAGCTTGGAGCTTGCGAAGTTTATCCGCGGGGGCGACTTCCGTCAATTGGTCGATTCGTCTCTGCATCATTCGCAGCTTATCTTGAAGGAGCAATGCGATGTCCCGGCATTTGTCCGGGTTGCTTTCGAGATCCCGATACCATTCCTTGGCAGACAGGACGTCGACTTCGCAGGTGACTAGCGCGATCGCCGTTCCGTAATTCGGATTGGGGCTAATTAACGAATGGTGGGGAACGATTTCATTCGGGACGATGATATTCACCATGACCGGGGTACCGTCTTCGTGTAGGCGAACGATTTTCAGAAGACCGCTCTTGAGGTGATAGAGGGAGCCGGATTCGCCTTGGCGAAAGAGCACCTCGCCTTTATGCAGTATCATTTTTAGACCTCCTTGCGGGAGCGAATGCCGAACTCTTGGGTATTCGCTCTTTCTTTTACTATTGTAGCATCATCCCTGATCACGAGGAGTTGTGTTAGAATAGCAAGAAAAAATAAAGGGTGGTCATCTTGAAACCAAGGATCGGTTGCTTACATGCCCATTATTCTAATATCAGTTACATAGAAAAGACATTTTCCACGGTCGAGGCCGAGCTTCTGCATTTTGTTGACCCCGCTCTAGTCTATCGAGTCTCGTCAGATGAGTCGTTCAGCTTATCCGATGCCGAAAGGAAAGTGAAGGAGCAACTGGTATGGATGGCTCAAGCTAACGTGGATGCTATTCTTATTACATGTACGAATTACGTTGCCCTTCTTCAAGAAGATCAACTCGCCATCACTGTTCCCATTATTAAGATTGACGAGCCATTCTTCAACTTCGTATGCCATCAGGATGAAGAGCAACTGCTGCTCTTCACGAATCCGGCAACGGTCGAAGGTACGATGAAGCGATTGAACGAATATGCCACCGCGATGGGTAAACAGCCGACAATCGAGGTTCGGGTCATTCCCGACACCTTCGAGCTGATCATGCAGGGACAGAATGAACAATACAAGCACGTGCTGTCGGAATATCTGCGCGAAGTTCTAGCAGAGGGGAATGGGAAGGCGATTTCCGTTGCCCAATTGTCCATGGTGGAAGCGGCGAAGTTGGTTCAAGAAGAGACGGGCGTTAGAATAGGCAATCCGATGGAGACTTTAGCGACTTACGTGAAATGCACACCGTTTAAGCGACAGAATAACGATACTATAATCACCCATTGACGTGATCCGATAAGGGGAATAAAATAGCTCATTGGGTGAGAATGAGAAATGTTGAACTTAAAAATGATCGCAATCTGTCTCTATATCGTAGTCATCTATTGGATTTCCACGCACATTCCTTCCTTGCATTCGCTATTTTTTCCGACGATAGGGGCGTTCAGCCTGCTGTTTATCTCCAAGCCGTTTAGTAAGGTGGAGCTCGGCAAGATCGCTTTCGGAGCTATCGTAAGCTCGGTGATCGGAACGATTATAGTGTACTTGCACCCGGGAGTGATCTCCTTGTTCATTAATACGATTATCGTCATAACGCTTATTACGAAGCTCAAATGGAACGCGCCTCCGATTCTGGCCGTTTCCTTCGTTCCCTTCTTCGTCCAGCCTACTTTCATATGGGCGATTCCGCTATCGGTTTGCGGCGCGCTTCTGGGACTGCTGCTTACGCTGTACGCCGTTCACCTGATCGAGAGCAAATGGGGTGCGTTACCGTTCTTTGCTAAGAGCGCTGACCGAATGGAATCCGAAAAAGCGGCATAAACGCGTCAACATAGACACCCTCTAGGGTGTTTTTTTATAAGCTGACGGTAGGTTCTCTCGAGGTTCCAGCGTAAAAAACTCATATCATTAAATAGGTCGGGATTGCAACGGGAACGGGCAAACATGCTATAATAAATGTCAGGTTACGGGTACGTCCACATTAATCGAAGCGAGGGTTTGTTCATGATTTGGGACAATAAAATTGCGACCACTTTGCAGTGGTCGAGAGAAATTTCAAATAAAGAGCAAAAGGAAAAGGTAGCGGACAAGATTGCCGAGCGCGTGAAGAACGGAGACGTTATCGGTGTCGGTTCCGGATCGACGTCCTTCTTGGCGTTGCTGGCGATCAGCAAGAAGGTGAAGGAGCAGAACCTGAGCGTTCTCGCTATTCCAACGTCGCATGAAGTGTCGCTAACCTGTTCCATCCTTGGTTTGAACACGTCGACTTTGCTGAACGTAAGACCGGATTGGTCGTTCGACGGTGCGGACGAAGTAGACCCGCAGAAAAGCCTGATCAAAGGTAGAGGCGGCGCAATGTTCGCGGAGAAGCTCGTCATGAAGAGCTCCCCCGAGAACTATATTCTCGTGGATTCGTCTAAGTTCGTTACGTATTTAGGAGAAAAGTTCGCGACTCCGATCGAAGTCGATCCAAGAGCGGTAAACCTGGTCGAAGAGGAATTGCTCAAGCTGGGCGCGAACGACATCAATCTCAGATTGGCCGTATCCAAGGATGGTCCCGTCATTACGGAAGCGGGAAATCTGATCCTCGACGTTCGCTTTAATCAAATTACGTCGGACTACGAGAAAGAAATCAAGTCCATACCGGGAGTCATTGAGTCCGGTTTGTTCATTAACTATAATGTTGAAATTTTAACGACATAATAACGATAGCCTGTATGGCATTAAGGTGAGCCCCCGGTAGCGGGGCTCACCTTGTTTTTGTCGTCTAGTTTTGAATTCGTCTGGCATTCAGCGAGTGGGTTCCGTCCCATAAGTAGATGGACGCGCCCGTCTCATGAATCGCTTCGGCGACGCTCCAATCGTTACCCTGTTCGCCTTGTACCAGCTTGAGCGGCCAATCGACATCACCGGTTTTTACCCATTTACCTCTGATGACTTTGCCGTCTACTAGGCTGTTCCATTCATAGGTACCGTTGCTCTTGATCAGCAGTCCACCGTTAAGCGAGCCTACGCCCGTTAGGGTTGTATAATCCTCCTCCGTTTCCGACGTTGCGGAGGAGCTTGGACTGTATACCCGGTAAGTGTGAAAGAACATGGACATATCTTCGGGGTTAAGGGTGAATCGGATCGTACCGCTCGATTTGTTGCCTGAAACGCTCCACGTTCCGCTCATGTGATTGGCGTCGGTTACGGTTACCGTGATGAGACCGTCGATCTTCGAGGTCTTATCGTCGAGGCTGCTGTATCGGCTAACCTGGCGGATCACCAACTGATTACCTTCGACCTTGCCCTTGAGGGTGTCGATCTCGGGTATGTCCATCCACTCCAGCGTTCCTCCAAACTCTCTAGTTTGTTCGTTATAGTCTTGGAAGGAGATGTGGAATTGCTTTCCGTATACTTGCCCATTCTGCAGAGAGCGACCGGAGTTCGTCTTTCCGGATTTTAATAGGGCTAGCATCTTGTCGATTCCGGCATTGGGCAGCTTGTCATCTGTGGCGGCGGACGAATCGGAGACACCGGAAGAGCTGATGGTAAGGGTTTGTGTTTGGTTGGCATAGGCGACTTTAAGCTGGAGATTGTGGCTGACGAATCGGAGGGGCACCATCGTGGAGCCATTGATTTGCTTGGCCGGAACGGATAGGGCAACCTGGCTTCCGTTAACTTTGGCGATACTGTCATTTAACCATAGCTCGATCTGGTTTCCGTTCATTAGAAGGGTCACCTTCTGTTCTTTGCCATTCCATTTCACGTCCGCGCCCAATGCTTCGGTCACGAATCTGAGGGGGACGAGGGTAGTATGATCGATAACGGTAGGAGCGACGGAGAGCGTAAGGGTTTGGCCGTTGACCTTAGCGGTACGGCTGCCGATTCGCAAGAGGATGGTGACATCGTTGCCGGAAGCCGGTTGCAATTGGGCGGGGTTAATGATGGCTTTCATCGGAGGAGTGTAATATAGAAGTTGCTCGTTATCGTCGAATCCTTCTACGACGTAATAGTACGTTTTACCCGCGAGGGCGGTTTGGTCTAAGTAGTTCGGTTCTTCAAGGAAAGAATCATGCAGCAAGAGATAGTCGTCGTTGTTTTCCGAGCGGTATACCTTCCATGCTTTCGCATCCAGTTCGGGGTTCCATTTTATCGCAACGTCGCCCTCATCGAACTCGAAGGTTGGGAACGTTTCAGGTTTCTTCGGCTCTGGTTGCGCGGCGACTAGCGAGGCATGATCGGGGTAAGATGCGGCTGACGTGCCGACGGATAGGGTTGCGATCATGAATAACACGCACAGCTTTACGGACAGGGCGTATCTTAATCCATTGTTCATCCCATTCCTCTCCCTTAATCGTAATTACCTAGTACACTAGCAGATTGGGAGTGCAATTAAAGGTTAACTCTGTCGAAAGGGAAATGGATTTTTACAAGTAAAATAGGGCAAAATCCCTGAATGAATCGAATTGAGGTTGAATCATCTATGAATGACAAAATTGTTTTGCCGATATGGGCTGCCGGGTTGTTTATCGTCGTTATGAATACGACTATGTTTAATGTATCCATTCCAAGCATTATAACGGATCTTCAGATTACTGCGGATCTCGGTTCATGGATCATCTCTAGCTATTCCATCGGGTATGCGCTATCGACGGTGATTTACAGTAGGCTCTCGGATATCGTGCCGATAAGGAGATTACTCGCGGTCGGTTTAATCATATTGGGTCTTTCTTCAATTATAGGCATCTTCGCGCATGAATTCCGCGTCTTGTTGGCGGCCAGAATTCTACAGTCGGCGGGAGCGGGCGCAATGGCGGGCTTGGGGCTTGTTCTGGCTAGCCGTTACGTTCCCGCTGAAAGGCGCGGAAGGGCAATTGCAATGATCTCGGCGGGTAGCGCGATGGCTTTCGGCCTCGGTCCAATCGTCGGGGGAGTGATCAGCGAGTACTTTGGATGGAATGGCCTTTTCGCGGTTACTTGTCTGGTATTGCTTATTCTCCCGGTGCTGCTTCGTTTGCTCCCTCGGGAGGAGCCGAAGCCTGCCCGGTTCGATATTATAGGAGCGCTATTCACGGTCGCGAATGCGGCATCGCTGCTCGTTGCGGTGACCCAACAATCGATTCTGTGGTTTGCGTTCAGCCTCGTATCCTTCCTTATGCATTTCTGGTATTTGCGCAAAGCTAGTGATACGTTCATCGATCCCGGCCTGTTGAAGGTGAAAGGTTACCCGACTTTGTTAATGATTGGTTTCTGCGTTTTGATCGTTAATTTAGGCAATCTGTTTCTTATGCCGCTCGTACTCGCGCAGTTGTTCGGTAAATCTCCGATGGCTATCGGGTTGTTCATCGCGCCTGGGGCGATCCTGTCGGTGTTCTTAACCCGTTTCGTAGGAAGATGGATCGACCGTTACGGCAATTTGCTCTTCCTGCTCATAGGACATGGTATCCTTGTCGTCGTGCTGGCGGTCTATTCGTTGGAAGCCGCCGTTTCTCCTCTGGTGATCTTGTGCGGATATCTTCTTTTCTCGCCTGCGCTATCGGCAACTCTGAGCTCCCTGAACAATGAAACTTCCCATCGTTTAGCGAAAAATAAGATCGGCGCAGGCATGGGGCTGATGCAGCTCATCCAATTTTTCGGTGGTTCCATCTCCGTTGCGGTGTGCGGGCTTCTGCTTGAATATGAGACTTCTATTCCGTTAGCTCAGGCATTCCGGCATGTGTACGATCTATTGCTCGTGATCTGCGTTTGCTCGATCGTATTGCTGCTGGGCTATCGTAGATCAACTGTAGCCGGGTCACTTAGTACCGACAAGACATGAATCACAGCAAATCGAGCTTGTCCTTGATCCAAGAAATGACGAACGCCTTATCCCGATGCACGGGGTTAATCCGATCCCACCAATCGTCGAAGTGCTGCTGAAACGCGTTTACGATCGTACCTTCCGTGATGGAGATCAATTCGACTTTGTGATCCCATTCGTTTTTTGGCATGACGCTGATGACGATCGTATGATCGCCTTTGATATCGCATTGCGCTTTGCTCAGCGGCTTGTATTTGTGCTCGTCGACGAGGGCGATCTCGAACTTCTCGTACGTGGTTAACAGTTCCAACAAATGCAGTAGATGCTCTCGGATATCCTCTTCGCCCGTTGGCCGATAGAACACGTTATGGTGATACTCTCCGTTAGTAACGAGCTCCTCGAATGCTCTCATAGGATAGATGTGCCTCATTTTATAATGCTTTATATCTCTATGGAACGACTGCAAGGTGTCCGCTATGCGTTTAAGGTGTATAGCGCGCTCTTCCTCATCCGGAATCGATATTCGCAAGTATTTCTCCATTAAAGGATAAGGCACGGTAAGAAACGAGAGATCTTGCATGCTCAGCAAATGATTCCCGGACTTCCGATCTTTGGCCGGGTTCAACTCGAAGTATTCCTCTTGATTCAGAATCTTGATCAAAGGTTCGACATTCAGGAACATCTGTCCCACGTATCTCTCTATCATGTCGACGGCTTCCGATTCGTCGAGGTAGAGACCGGCGTCGATCTCTTTGTAATTGTCCGCGGCAAAGCCCAGAATAGCTCCCTTTCCGTTGACCAGAATGATCTCGTACGGAGGAAAGTCAATCCCGTATTTGTCGAAGTAGTACAAGGAATAAGCGCCGGAGTAGTTCGTCCAATCCAGAATTTGATTGACGAGCCGCAGCGACCGCTGGACGTTCTTATTCAATCTGCACAGATGCCGCACGGACCAGCCTTTGCTAAGGGCCCGGACGATCGTATATTGCCATTCGTTGTGAAGCTCGGGATAGCCTTCGAAATATTCCCTTTCGCTCTGGAAGGTAAGCGCGATTTCTCCGCCTCCGGCAAAGTTCTCGTCATCGAGAGCCGACTGCAGCATCGTTATGGCTGCCGCAAGGATGTTTTTCCTGCCCGAAATGACCTTTGGAATTTGTCCTAAAACGGATGGAGATTCCTGCGGATTGGCTGATGCCCCTCTCGTGACGAAGCGGGGATTGCCGCGATGGGACAGCATCAGCAATTCCGATATTTCGCTCGGGGAGCCGGCTGGCTTGCGGCTGATTCGAGATTCGTTATTCAGTGATAGGGTATGCACCTGCGCTTCGCGAAGAAGCCGCGTCACTCCGGCTTGAATAGGACGTTCATCATCGTCCAGGATAGGAACTTGTTTTTCCTCTAACACTTTTCTTAAAGACGATAGAATCGCTTTACGATATTCTTTGTCCAAGCCGTCGCACAGAGCATCCGCGATCTGCTCGACGTAGCTGGAATTCAGCGCTGGCGTTCGGTTGCCTCTGATCCATCTGCGGACGTAAGAGGCGTCTATGTTTAGCGTCATGGCCAGCTGGGCGGCAGACCATCCCCGAATCGTCAGAAGCTCCTTTAATAGATCCCCGAACGTTATTTTCTGGATCATTTTACCACCTCTAGTTCATTCTAACATATTGTCGAGGACAGTATTGTCCTGTCCTGCTCTTGTCCCGAATGTTCCTTGCTATACTCTTTTCATGGAATAGCTGGAGAAAAGGTGGGAATGGATTGAGAGTTTCGGTTATCGTTATGATGGTCATTTGTCTAAGCTCTTTCATTCTTAGTGGATGCACCTCAGATAATAAAAGCTTAATTGTTCAGAACGAACCCTCTGCGAGCACGCCAATCGCACAGTCCGCAACATCGCAAGTCATTCATGCCGAATTTCGTAGTGCCGCCCTAGATAAGGTAATGGGCTTGTCTATTTACGTCCCCCCGGGTTATGACCCGAAAGACGCAAGCCGTAAATACCCCGTGCTTTATTTGTTATACGGGTATGGTGGAGACCGGGACTCTTGGTTCACTTACTTACATCTGAACGAAACCGCGGATCGATTGATTCTGGAAAATAAAATCGATCCGTTAATCATCGTCAGCCCGAATTACGGGAATAGCTTTGGCGTAAACACGAAGCCGGGGGAAGGAGTCAATCCCGGCGGAGTGGACGAGGGGGCTTACGGGGATTATCTCGCTAAGGACGTTGTTGCTTATATCGACAACAACTATAATACGCAGACTTCGCCCGAAGGCCGATTCGTCGGCGGTGCATCGATGGGAGGGTACGCGGCTTTGGTTCTCGGATTTACGCACCCTGACATCTTCAGCAAGATCGGCGCGCATAGCGCGGCAATCTGGAATTACACGCCAACCGATCAGTTCATAAGCCAGCGGGACTGGCTCTTTCCGAACGATAAGCTACGCGAGACAAGAGATCCCTTTAAGCTGGCAGAGAAAAATAAGCTAGACGGTGTCCAAGTATATGTGGACGTCGGGACCGGGGACGGATTAGCCGAGAAGGATCATAGCCTATACAAGCTTCTGGAAGCCAAAGGGATCGATGCGCAATGGGTTCCGAATTCCGGCGGACACGATATGTCCTATTGGACAGAGCAATCGGGAAATTATTTGGTATTTTACGCCGGGAAGGCTGCGTTATTTTCCGCAACGTCTCACCGGGAGCTATGGAAGTTCCAAACGGGAGAGAGGATCACATCATCTCCGTTAATAGCCGCGGGGAAGGTTTACTTCGGCAGCGACGACCATCATCTGTATGCGGTCGATGCCGCCTCCGGGAAGAAGGACTGGAGTTTTACAGCGGATAGTGCGATCCGCTCGAATCCGAAGCTAAGCGGGTCATCGATCGTGTTTCAAAGCCATGCAGGCACCGTCTATCGGCTGGATGCCGGGACGGGTTCCCTAATATGGAGCGTACCCGCCGCAGATCCGGTTGTTAAGGGAGAGCAGGATGAATGGGATTATTACGACTCATCCGCTTCTCTCGACGATGACGTGTTCTATATCGGAAACGCGAATGCCGAATTGCTAGCATTTAACGTCGATACAGGGAAGCGATTATGGGAGTACCAAGCAACGGCTCCCATTAAAAGCTCCCCGATTCATGACGATAAGACGGTATACTTCGGCGATTGGGAAGGGTATATCTACGCAGTAGACAAAAAGAATGGCGAGCTGCGATGGTCCTACAAAACGCCCCCGAACGATCGGCATAAAGCGATTCAGTCTACTCCAGTGCTTCATGAAGGCGTGCTATACGCGGGCGCTCGCGACTTTAAGCTGTATGCGATCGATGCGCTAAGCGGCAATCCGCTGTGGTACCAAGTCGCACCCGCTTGGGTGGCCTCGCCGATCTACGAGGGTAACACTCTCTATGTAGGCAACTCCAATGGGTATTTCATGGCTGCAGTAGACCCGAAGACGGGCTTGGAGAAGTGGCGTTTCGAGACGAGCAGCAATGTGTTATCCGCGCCGGCGTACGAGAAAGGACAATTAATCTTCGGCTCCGGCTATGCGTATTCGAACGGCAAAGTGAAAGACTATTTGTACAGCGTAGACGCTCTTACAGGGAAGTTATCTTGGAAAATCGACTCCGATAAAATACAGACGACCCCCGCCGTAGCCAAGGGAATTATCTACTATACGAGCTTCGATGGTGCCTTGCATGCACTGAAATAAGAGGGCACGATTTCCGAATGAATTCGGCGGAAATCGTGCTTTTTTTCATTGATATACAACTTTAGGATAATAGGTATATTTTACTCTAGCTGATAAAATAAGGTGTTGAAAGGGTGGGGATTCCATGAGATTCAAGCCTGTCGTTACGATTCTGTTATCATTAGCGGTACTTAGTTCAATAGCAATCGCCCCGCTTGAGCTCGAAGCGAAAATGACGATCGATCCGCAAATTAAGTTAATACCGAACAAGCTGCCTATCGAGTTGAAGCCTATTCAATCCGACGCTTCAAAGCCACCAGCATTTGCAACGCTTCAATGGCAGTACGATCTTCCTGCTCCTGTTTTCGATCCCGCGGTCGGAGAGAACGGAACGGTATACTTGTCTTTCAAGTCCGCTCCTAATGCTTCGGAAATGGGCATGCGGGCGCTCGCTCGGCGAGGAGATACGAAATGGGTTTATAAGACGAACAGCGCACCATCGGGTAGCCCGACCGTCGGACCGGATGGTTATATTTATTTGGCAACGGATGATAACCAATTGTTAATCATTCAACCAGACGGGGTATTGAAACAAACGCTTAGCCTGGAGAGTACAATGTTAGGCTCTCCTGCATTCGGGACGGATGGCACGTTATTCGTAGGGTTGCTAAATGGTGAAGTAAAAGCTTTCGATTCGGTATTAGGGACGTTGAAGTGGAAGTTTGCCACCAATGGCTCTATCGTTACCTCGCTCGCGGCAAGTTCCGACGGTACGGTCTATGCGATGTCGCAAAGCGGGTATTTGTTCGCGATTAAGCCGAATGGAACACTGAAATGGAAAAACGCGGTTGCTATAGACACCAAAGAAAATTATAGCTCGCCCGTTCTTGGTCCGGATGGAACAATCTATGCTGCAATCCCCCCAAAGAATAATGGTTTAATCGTGTCATGGAATACGGACGGTTCACAGAAGTGGTCCTATGGCCCTCTGCAAGTCGGCGCTCCTTCAGTTGGACAGAACAGCAACGTTTACTTTGTTATGGCGACCAGATTGATTAAGTTAGACCAGAATGGTAAAAACCAATCGAGTATAAATCTAGATGGCTACGCACAACAGCCTGCAATCGATTCCGATGGAACGATCTACGTCCTTATGAACGATGGCACGCTTATCGCCTTGAATCCGACGGGAGAGACGAAATGGCTGTACTTCATTGATCCTCGTCCTAGCGAGTCCTCCATATCCAAACCCATTGCAGGCAAAGATAATACGGTTTACGTACAGGCCGGCGGCAGTCTATTCGCCATTCGTTACGGCGTATCTCCCGTCAGCAGCGTCACGTTGGATCGGAACGAGCTTGCTCTATCTGTAGGTGAGAGCAAACCGTTAATGGCAAAGGTTCTGCCGGATAATGCCGGGGATAAGATTGTATCCTGGAGCAGTAACGATCGGACTATTGCGACAGTTGACGATAAAGGTAATGTAACGGGGGTTGCGGCAGGTACCACTCAGGTGATCGTGAAGACGGAAGAGGGCGGATTTATCGCCACATGCACGGTTACCGTCACGGGAGGGCCATTGCCACCAGTCGTAACCGCTGCCTTCACCGATACGAACGGTCATTGGGCGAAGGACGATATTCAGAAAGCCGTATCGCTCGGCATTGCGAAAGGATATACGGACGGGACGTTCAAGCCGGACGGGAATATTACGCGGGCCGAGTTTGCCGTGATGTTGATGAACGGGTTAGGACCAACAGACGCGGGAACTACTCGTAAGTTCAAGGATAGCCAATCGATCGGTGCTTGGGCATCCAAGGCGGTGTCACAGGCGGCTGTGCTTGGAATCATTAGCGGGTATCCGGACGGAACGTTCAGGCCGAACGAGAACATTACCCATGCGGAGATGGCGGCTATGGTGTTCAAGGCATCGAAACTGCTGCCGAATAAGGAAACGGTAACGTCCTATGCGGACGATGCGGATATTCCTAAATGGGCAAGAGCTTACGTCTCCTCTGCTGAGAAAGCAGGCATCATTATCGTAGGGGGAAAGGGAGACAATAAGTTCGCTCCCCTTGCCCCGGCGACCCGAGCGGAATCCGTGTCGTCCATTGTCAGATTGCAGGCCTTGCTGAAATAGCGTTCGGCCGCTCTATCGAAGAAGGTAAAAGCCAAAAGGCAAGCAGCCGCGTATGTCGGTTGCTTGCCTTTTCTTAGACGTATCGTTACTATCGTTGAGCCGCAACAGCCTCACTTGAAGCACGAAGGCCAAAAAAGTGCCTACATTGAGCCGCAACAGCCTCGCTTGAAGCACGAAGGCCAAAAAAGTGCCTTCATTGCGTCACAACAGCCTCGCTTGAAGCACGAAGGCTAAAAAAGTGTCTTCATTGAGCCGCAACAGCCTTTCTTGAAGCACGAAGGCCAAAAAAGTGCCTACATTGAGCCGCAACAGCCTCGCTTGAAGCACGAAGGCCAAAAAAGTGCCTTCATTGCGTCACAACAGCCTCGCTTGAAGCACGAAGGCTAAAAAAGTGTCTTCATTGAGCCGCAACAGCCTTTCTTGAAGCACGAAGGCCAAAAAAGTGCCTACATTGAGCCGCAACAGCCTCGCTTGAAGCACGAAGGCCAAAAAAGTGCCTTCATTGCGTCACAACAGCCTCGCTTGAAGCACGAAGGCTAAAAAAGTGTCTTCATTGAGCCGCAACAGCCTTTCTTGAAGCACGAAGGCCAAAAAAGTGCCTACATTGAGCCGCAACAGCCTCGCTTGAAGCACGAAGGCTAAAAAAGTGCCTACATTGAGCCACAACAGCCTTTCTTGAAGCACGAAGGCCAAAAAAGTGCCTTCACTGAGCCGCAACAGCCTCACTTGAAGTACGAAGGCCAAAAAAGTGCCTTCATTGCGCCGTAGCAGCCTAGGGAAACCTAAGTAGTAACGATTTATTTAGCTCTTAAATATTCAAGCATGATTTTCTTCAGAATGGCGAGCTGCTGATCGGATTCCAGATCGGATACGAACGTCAGGATGTTATTGTGCAAGGAAAGTTTTCTGGAGAATATCCCGCATACGTTGATGACGGTGGTCAAGGTTTCTGGGATCGGCAGATCGGACCGAATCGATCCATCCGAGATTCCGTCTTCGATGATCTTCTGGAATTCGCGCGAGATAGATCGGTACAACGTGTTGAAACTTTCGATATCCTCCAACGGCTCCGGAGAATGCGCGGCATAGCTTTCGAAATCCTCCATGAACTTAATGCTTGCTTGATCAGGCTGCTGAAGCTGGGAGATGAAAAAGTCGAGCAGTTTCTCGATCTTCTCCAAGCAACTAACGGGAGTCGTCGCAATAGAACGAAAGGCTTCATGAACCGTCTCGATTCGTCTGACGGCGACGGCGACGATCATTTTCTCCTTCTTGGGAAAATACCTGAACAAAGTCGCGATGCCGATATTCGCTTCCTTGGCGACATCCTGCATCGTTGTTTTCTCAATGCCTTTGAGGATAAACACAGTTTCGGCTGAGGCAAGAATATGTAATAGACGTTGTTGTTTGTTATCGTTTCGTTCCTGTTGATATCTTGTTTTCGGATCCATTCGCGCTCGAACCTTTCCTGTGTTCCATTGGTTACGAGTATTATAGCCTTCGCATTCCCTCGTTCACAAGATAGGTTTGATATTTGATCTAAAGGTGGTATAATAAATATCGTAGTGATAGTCAAACTATCATCGCGTAAGATATCGCTTAGGTTGGGCGAACAGTTGTCTATTCTATTTGATTGTACGAATTTAGAAACATCACCTAGGAGGCCAAACCATGGGAATGCTGAATAACAAAGTTGCGATTGTTACGGGTGCGGGAAGTGGAATGGGACGCGAAGAAGCGTTGTTGTTCGCTAAGGAAGGCGCCAAGGTTGTTGCTACCGATATTAACGAAGCTGCCGTTCAGGCTGTCGTGAAAGAAATAGAAGCAAGCGGCGGAGAAGCGATCTCTTTCTCGCATAACGTGGCTACGGAAGAAGAGTGGACTAAGGTAGTCGACGGTACGATCCAGAAGTACGGCAAAGTAGATATTCTGGTCAACAATGCGGGGATTTCCCACGCGGCCGGCTTGCTGGAAACGACTGTCGAGCAGTGGAATAAAGTGCTTAACATCAACCTGACAAGCGTATTTCTAGGGATGAAATACGTCATTCCGCATATGCGCGACAACAAGGGCGGTTCGATCGTAAACATCTCGTCCATCGCGGGTTTAACCGGTGGTAGCGGCGCTGGAGCTTACACCGCTTCCAAGGGTGGCGTTCGCATGCTCACCAAAGCGGCCGCGGTCGATTTCGGAAAGGATAATATCCGGGTCAACTCGGTTCACCCAGGGTTTATTGAAACGCCGATGAGCGCGGAATTCGTCAATAACGAACAGATGCTTCAATGGTTCCTCTCTCAGACCGCATTGCCAAGAGTCGGCCGCGCGTCCGAAGTGGCTGAAGCGGTGTTGTTCTTGGCCTCCGATGCGGCATCTTACCTGACCGGTATCGAGCTGCCTGTCGATGGCGGCGTAACCGCGAAATAATATCTTTTCTCGTATGGGAACATAAACGCAAGCAAAAAATCCTTATCTGCTCATGTCCGAGCCGATGAGGATTTTTTTTGTTTTCCGGCGGCAACGGGATTTGAATATTGGCATGTTTTCGTGAGAAAGGGGGAAATTATAATCATCCAGATAAGGGGGACAGCTAATGAAACGAATAGTCATGGTATTTTGCTTGGTCTTACTGCTGGCGGGATGCGGATCTTACAATCGGCAAGCTACTCCGATGAGGACACACTCCAAGCAATCGGAATTGTTGCCGCGTTCGCATATCAGCTCGGTAGAGACGAATCTCCCTGTTAACAAGCATAACGTTCAGGGTAACGAGTCTATCTCGGATATCGCCGCGCGTTATCATGTAGATATTGACGAGTTGTTACGCCTCAATCCGGGTTTGAAGGAGCAACTCGGCGGCAATGCGAATCCAAACGGCAATGCGAATGGCAATACGAACCCAAATGGCAATGCGAATCCAAACGGTAATTCCAATACAAGCGGCGGCAATCAAACCCAAGCGCCTAACGACAACCTGAACAGTCCGCTTCCGAAGGACCAAAAGGTGACGCTTCCGGCCAATGAGAGCATGGACGGCTATGAGAAACAAGTATTGGCGTTGACGAATCAGGAAAGACAGAAGGCGGGGCTATCGGCTTGCGCGGGAGACGACTCCAGTCTTAATCGTTCGGCGAGAGCCAAATCCCAAGACATGGCCGCAAACAATTATTTCTCGCATGATTCTCCTACGTATGGCGACCCTTTTGCGATGATGAGGAGTTTCGGCGTACAGTACCAATCGGCAGGCGAAAATATCGCCATGGGCCAACCGACCCCGGAAGAGGTCGTGAAGTCGTGGATGAATTCGGAAGGACACCGGAAGAACATTCTGAACGGCTCCTTCACGCACTTGGGCGTCGGATACATCGTGCAGAACGGCAAAGCTTACTGGACCCAGCAATTTATCGGCAAATAGTTGGTGGGATTAGATGCAGAGCCATCCTTATGGGGTGGCTCTTATTGATGTCCGGCATAATATTCTTATATCGTTCTCAAGGTTTTGTTATATATAAAATCAGATTTAGCTCATCTATACTTGGGGGGGAAGCTGGCAGCAAAGATCGGCGGAGCCGGTTCCTTGCCAACTAGAATGGGAGAGAGTGAGAACGATGACGATAGAAAAGACTTTTCTTAAAGGGATGGATATTTCATTCGTGGATGAGATAGAGACGGCGGGCGGCGCCTATTACGATAATGGGCAAAAGCGGGACGTACTCGATATTCTGCAAGAGAATGGCGTGAACTCGGCAAGGCTGCGACTATGGAATGAACCGAAGTACGATTACGTCAATTTGAAAAAAACAAAAGAGATGGCAAAGCGGATTAAGAAGAAGGGAATGCACTTCCTACTCGATTTCCACTATTCCGACTACTGGGCCGATCCGGGCAAACAATTCAAACCGAAGGCCTGGGAAGGGCTGTCTTTCCCCGAGCTTGCCTCAGCCGTTAGAGAGTTCACGCGGAACGTGATCGCGGAGTTGAAAGAGCAAGGAACGCTGCCGGACATGATCCAGATCGGTAATGAGATCACGAACGGAATGATATGGATGGACGGGCGCGTGGACGGAGAGTGGAACACGGATCAGCAATGGCGCAATCTTGCAGAATTGGTCCAAGCCGGAATCTCTGGGTTGAACGAAGCGTTGGATGAGGGGGAGAAGGTTCCGGTCATGATCCACGTCGACCGGGGTGGCGATAATGAAGGAAGCCGTTATTTCTACGACCGGTTATTCAAGTTAGGCGTCGATTTCGATATTATCGGACTCTCGTACTATTCCTGGTGGCATGGCACGCTGGATCAATTGAAGGAAAACCTCGATGACCTGGCCAGCCGATACGGCAAGGATATCGTCGTCGTCGAAGTGGCATACCCATGGACGATGACGCCTCCGGACGATAAGTCCCTTATTTTCAATACGGAAGATTGGCTGTGTCCGGGTTACCCTGCGAGTCCGGAAGGGCAAGAGGCTTTTCTTCGGACGCTTATGGATATGATTAAGTCCACGCCGGACAATCGAGGCATCGGCATCTACTACTGGGAACCGTGCTGGATTCCATCTAAATCGCAGTGGTCCGTGGAACACGAGAACAACTGGTCCAATCTGACGATGTTCGATTATGCGGGGAATAAATTGGATTCGCTGCGTGTTTTCAAGGATGAATAGATTGTTACGAGGGAAGCTTCCAACAAGGGGGCTTCTTTTCTCGTCCGACAACCTCTGCGAATGTTCAACCGGAGGAAAGATTATTATAATTAGGTTGAGCATGACTATCCGAATGACGGGATGAGGGACAGGATGAACTGGGACAACGAGAATAAGAGATTCGTGTTTACCTCTCTGGAACGTTCTCTCCCCGTATATATAGAGAGCATCGGTTATAGCGCATGGGAGCTTATATTTACAAGGCCGGAGGGGTATCCTTACTTTCATTGGCTTCAAACGGTAAGAGGAGAAGGAGTGTTCATTCATTCGGGTGAGCGCATTGCGATGACTCCCGGTAAAGGGGTATTGCTGACGCCGTTTACGCCGCATTCCTATTTTCCGGCATCGGACCAGTGGTCGACCGTCTATATTACGTTCGGCGGGGCGGCAGTCGATCCGATTCTGGATTCCTTGGATATGAACATGTCCGCCGTATATACCGATACTCAGCTATCGATATCGGACTTAATAGGGCTCATGCTGCAGAAGGTCGATGTGGATTCCGAGTTTTCCAGGCTCGAATCGTCCAAGGAGCTATATCATTTTCTAATTATGCTCAAGAAGTTCGGCATGCGTAACGATCGGCCGTCCTTGTCCCAAACCTTCGATAAAGTTCGCCCGGTCGTCCAATGGTTAAAAAGAAACTATTCGAATAACATCGGACTGTCCGAAATGGCAGAGCATGCCGGGATGAGCGTTTCGTATTTAAGCGAGCTATTCCAGCAAGCGTTCGGGATGAGCCCGTATTCTTTCCTTATCCAACTGCGGATTCGGGAATCCAAGCATATTATGATCACGAACCCGAATCTCCCATTGAAAGAGGTTGCCGCGCGAACGGGCTTTAACGATGTTAGTCATTTCGTCGCCACTTTTCGGAAGAAGGAAGGAGTCACGCCCGCCAAGTATAGAAATCTATACCTGTCTTCGGAAGGCGAGACATCGTGAACCGGAGAAGCGAAGGTTAGCCGACGAACATGTCCATGAAATGGCGGGCGGTCTTCGAGAGGTGACGATCCCTCAGCCAGATAATCCCGACATCGCTTTGGAATTCGGCGTTCGCAATCGTTAATTGCTTAATGTGGGGGGAAGCGAAGGAGCTCATAACCGATTCAGGCAAAATGGCAACCCCGATCCCGGAGGCGACGAGCGATGCGGTAATGGATACACTGGAGCACTCGCTAATAATTCGGGGCTCCAAGCCATGCTGCTTGAATTCGTGGAACACTCGATCGTGCATTCCCGTCGTCCTATCGGTCTTAAGCGTAAGGAATGGAAAGCGGGCCAGCTCCTGAAGGGTAATCGTTCGTTGGTTTGCCGAATCGCACCATTCGCTCGGAAGCAAAGCGACGAACGGGTCGGAAGGCAGAGGCAATACGGAATAGTGCTGCGATTGAAAATCGGATTGAAAAGGCAGGCGCGTCACGATTAGCTCCAGATCGCGGCTTTCGAGTAGCTCGCCTAACAGGAAATGGTCTCCTTCTTGGATTTTGAAGGTGACTTGCGGATAGTTCATCGTGAACTGTCGTATGGCCGGGGGCAATAAGGAAATACAAGAGACGACGGCTCCGATGGAGAGCACGCCTTGAACACCTTCGCCTAGCTCTTGAACGTAGGTGATGGTCTCATCGAACTGATTCAAGAGAGAGATCGCTCTCTGACGAAGAAGCTCTCCGGCTTGAGTAAGCTGTAATTGCTTCCCGTTGCGATCGAACAGCACTACGCCGAGCTCTTGCTCCATGAGCTTAAGCTGACGGCTTAACGGGGGTTGCTCCATGTTCAGCTGCTTCGCCGCGCGGGTAATTTGCCCCTCGTTCGCGATAGCCAGGAAGTAACGCAGTTGGCGCATGTCCATTCGAGTAATGGCTCCCTTCGCTTCCATACCTTAAAGGTATGGATAACCGACAAAACAGATATTATCAATATACTTAATGCTCTGCTATCATTCAACTATAAGCGAAAATAGTAAGGAGAAGATGTTCGAATGGGCCTCAAGATAACAGTAGAGCGTACCTCTGCTCCCAAGCAAAAGCCGGAAACGTCAAAACTCAGCTTTGGTAAGTATTTCACCGATCACATGTTCATCATGGATTACGATGCGGGTATGGGGTGGCATGACCCTCGGATCGTTCCTTATCAGCCGATCTCGTTAGATCCGGCAGCCAAAGTGTTCCATTATGGACAAACCGTATTCGAAGGAATGAAAGCGTATAAAACGCCGGAAGGTCCGGTTCTGATGTTCCGTCCCTTCAAGAACCTGCAGCGTCTTAATCGCTCGAATGCCCGCCTAAGCATCCCTTCCCTAGACGAGGATTTGGTCATGGAAGCGCTGAAGCAGCTGATCAGAGTGGATGAGGATTGGATTCCTTCCGAGCAAGGGACATCTCTGTATATCCGTCCTTTTGTCATCTCTACGCAAGCGACATTGGGCGTATCGCCGTCCGAGAAATATTATTTCATGATCATTTTGTCGCCGGTCGGTTCTTACTACGAAGAAGGAATTAATCCGGTCAGCATATACGTGGAGTCGGAATATGTCCGAGCCGTTACCGGCGGGGTTGGCAATGCCAAGACCGGTGGGAATTATGCGGCAGGACTTAAAGCGCAGCAAGAAGCTACCGAAAAAGGGTATTCGCAAGTGCTGTGGTTGGACGGCGTTCATCGGAAATACATCGAGGAAGTCGGCAGCATGAACGTGTTCTTCAAGGTCGGGGGCAAGGTCATCACGCCTGCGCTCAACGGGAGCATATTGGACGGCGTAACCCGGGATTCGGTCATCCGGGTGCTCAAGCACTGGAACATTGAAGTCGAGGAGAAAACGATCTCCATAGACGAGTTGGTGGAAGCTTACCAGAACGGCACGTTGGAGGAAGCGTTCGGAACGGGTACGGCAGCCGTCATATCTCCGATCGGAGAGTTGAACTGGCAAGGCGACAAGCTGACGCTGAACGGCGGTCAAACCGGTCCCCTCTCCTCGAGAGTGTACGATTTCATGACCGGCATGCAGCGCGGCATCATCGACGATCCGTTCGGCTGGATCGTGAAGCTGTAGCCCCATTAAATCGGGCTTATTGTAGAGAAAATGGCGGTTGTCGATAAACTTCTTGTAAAAAGTGAGACTATAGTCTTATAATAAATTTGAATCGTTTGTGTATAAAGGCACATTTTTTCACATAAATAACAGCATTTTTCATACATCAACGACACGCATGCACGAAAAGGCAAACCTTTTGAAAAAAAGGGACGCAAAGCTATGGGCCTAAGGAACTGAAGTTCTATGGTCGCCAAGCTGCCGAATGGGGCGTTAGGCATCTTCCATTCGGAAGGTGTCTTTTTTATTGTTTGCAGAATTTCTCCTCGAGAGGTGTAGATTTTGAAGAAACAGATCACCGAGTCAGAGTTACGAACGCTGATTCATCAATTGAACATCGATCGCGACAACGAGTTGGCGGAAGGGGAGCTCGACGACCCGCCGAGTAAGCAGGCCGGAACGATTCGTATTCGCAATCAGCAGATTTCCGTCCAGGACCCGACGGGAGGCGGGGAGCGCGCCGTCATCTATCCGATGAGCCCAGTCAAGCTGTACGTCAACGATGAGGAGGTGCTTTGCGAGTCTCCGGTCAAGGCTGCGGATCGGGTTACTTGGAAGGTTGAAGAGCTGCCCTTGTTTGAGATCACGATAAGCGAAGACAAGATGTTCGCATACTTGCTTGTACATGCGATAGAGCGCTATGCGACCACGCTCGTCGATGCGGGTCCCGCTCAGCGTGTTATCGTAAGGGCGCAGGATGACGAGAAACTTGTACTGAAGACGGTACAACTTGCGGACGTTATTTCCGAGCTTGAAGCAAAGTCGGTCAAAGCGAGAATCGAATTCGCGGCCATTCAGCGAGAACTGCTGGAACCGACGTATAAGCCGATTGTCGTAGCGAGTGGCAAAGAGCCAGTGGACGGACAGGATGCCAAGCTCGAAATCTACTTCCCTCAGCAGGTAACGAGCGAATTTTTCGAAGTAGAGGGCTCGATCGATTATCGCAATCACCTGCGGATTCCCACCGTGCAGAAGGACGAGGTCATGGCACGGAAAATTCCGATGCAGGAGGGGGTGGCCGGCTACGACGTCCTCGGGAATCTAACGTTGCCCACTCCGCCGAAGGATATCTTCATCATGGGAAAGCCAACCGTGGAATTGACGTCCGACGGAGTCGTCATCGCCAAAGCGCAAGGAAGACCAAGAGTTACTGGCGGCAAAATTAAAACGTTCGACGTGTCTACCGCGTATGTCGTCTCCGGCAACGTGGAAATCGCTACCGGGAACATCGTCTTCTCGGGCGACGTTGTCGTCTACGGCGATGTGACGGACAATATGATTATCGAGTCGTTGGGCAACGTTTACATATACGGCAATGTGTTTAATTCAACGATTACGGCTACGGGAAGCATCAACGTGAGGGGCAATGTTGTTGCCAGCAAGCTATATTCGGGTTATTTTGGCGTGTTGTTCAACCGTCTCTATCATACTTCGAAGCTGCTTTGCGACTATATCGAGAAGCTGCTGGCGGCTTCCAGAATGCTGGAGCAAGCTTTGGAGGCTAAGAGGCAAAGCGTGCGCTACGGGCAGATCGTCCAGCTTCTCTTGGAAACGAAGATGAAAGAGATCGTACCGACTATTAAAGAGCTTCACGTGGTCATCTCCAATATTCAGCATATTAAGCAATCGGAATACGAGAAGCTGAAGGATCTGTCGAATATTTTCTCGAAGCCTACCAAGCTAATCGAGTCGGCGACTTACGAATATGTTCAGAGCTTTCTCGCCTTGTTGCAGGATACCCACAAAGAAGTGGCCAGGATGCAGGAAGAGAACGTGGAGATCAGTATAAGCCAGAGCCAGAACAGCGAATTGAAATCGAACGGGGATATTGTGGTCCATCGCGATGGCGTGTTGCTTTGTGAGCTATTCTCGGCCAGAAACATCGTTTTTCATTCCAGCCATTCGATCTGCAGAGGCTCCCGGCTCGAAGCTGGCGACAGTATTCTGGCGAAAATCATCGGCGGGCAGACAGGGGCTATCTCCGTCCTGAAAGCCAAACGTAAAGTCCAAGTGCATAAAATGTATTCGGGCAGAGTGTGTATCGGGAAATACTGCAAGGATTTTTTCGAGCCCATTGATCAGGTTACTTTCGACATTCAAATACTGAAGAGAAACGGATAAAGGTTCATTTCGAGAACAAAATTCATATAAAGAAAAATGCTTGGTGGGGTGAATATGCCGCTTTCGCGACAGAAAGTATACATAGGAATGCGGGTTAACAAAAATATTTATAACGACCAGGGTACTCTAATCGTCCCGAATATGCGCGTGCTGACGGACAGGGAAGTTCAATTACTTAATCGGCAGGGAGTGACGTTGTCCGATCAGGATGTCGAGCCGGTTCAGCTAACCCATCTCATTGAATCAACGATCCGGGAAGTTCGCGAGTTGTTCGCTTTTGCCAAGCAGACGGATCGGATTCCCTATAAGGACGTGCAGAGCAAGATCATACCTATGATCCTTGCCATGAGCACTCACCCGAATCTGAATCAAATTCTATTTTACCTTGAAGTTCATGACGAGTACGTCTATCGGCATAGCATTGCCGTGGCTCTGCTGTCTAAGCTGATCGGCAAGGCGCGGGGCTTCGACGATCAGCAAACGCTGGAGCTGATGACGGCGGGTTTCCTCCACGATATCGGGAAATCCCGCGTTCCTAGCGCGATTCTGAACAAACCGGGCAAGTTGACGGAAGAAGAGTTCGCCATCGTGAAGGAGCATACGCTACACGGCTTCGAGATCTTGAGAAACTCGGTTGGCTTGCCCGAGCGCCATGCTTACGTGGCGCTTCAGCACCATGAGCGCGAAGACGGGAGCGGTTATCCGTTCGGCCTGAAGGCGAACCAAATCGACGTATACAGCAAGATTGTCGCTGTAGCCGACGTGTTTCACGCGATGGTGTCCAAGAGGGTATATAAAAGCGCGCTGCCGCTCTATCAGGTTCTGAAGGAGTTGTCGGACAATGTTTACGGAACGCTGGAGCCGGCCATTACGCTAAGTTTTCTCAAGAGAATCATGGATATTCTGATCGGCAACGAGGTGGTGTTGTCGGATGGAAGAGAGGGGAAAATCGTCATGGTGAGCGCTCAGGACCCCATCCGGCCGATCGTGGAGGTCGAGGGAGAATACATCGATCTGAGCAAACGTCGGGATATTACGCTGGACAAAATTGTTTCCGAGTAGCTTAAGCGCAAATGCAAAAACAGGTCGCATCAGGAGAGGGTTTCCCTTGGATGCGACCTGTTTTTGTTTTTTTAACCTTTTACAGCGCCGGCGACGACGCCTTTCACGATGAACTTCTGCAAGAAGATGAACACGATGATGGATGGCAGCACGGCCATGACCATGGCAGTCATCGCATATTGCCAGTCCGACGTGTATTGGCCTACGAACGTGTAGGCAGCGAGCGTCAGCGTCTTCGTGGACGGCGAGCCGTTGACCATCAAGAGCGGGAGCAGGAAGTCATTCCAAATCCACATGACGTCGATAATGATGATCGTAGTCGTAACCGACTTAAGGAGCGGGAAGATGACGCTGAAGAACAAGCGGAATCCGGATGCTCCGTCGATCGTCGCGCTCTCGTCGATTTCCTTAGGTATTCCCTTCACGAAGCCGTGATAGATGAATACCGCGAGGGGAGCGCCGAAGCCCCAGTAAAGCAAACCGAGTCCCCATGTGCTGTTGTTGAGATGGATGTCCTGAGCCAGACGAAGCACGGTCAACATGATCGACTGGAAAGGGATCAACATCGGCATTATGCAGATCACGTACAAGACGGCGCTAAACCGGCTTTTCGTCCTAGATAGCTTATAGGCAGCAATCGAAGAGACGAGGATAATACCCGCTAGCCCGACTACCGTAATAATCGTATTGTTCAGGAACAGCCGCGGATAGTTAATGAACGACCATACATAGGAATAGTTCTCGAAAGCCAACTGCTTCGGAAGAGCGACAACATCGCTCATCACTTCGCTGAAACTCTTGAGCGAGTTGTTAATCGCCAAGAACAGCGGATACAGGAAGAGGATCGAGAGAAGCACCATGACGATTTCGAGTGCGATGCGCCCTGCTCTGCTGCTTTTCATTAGGCTTCGACCTCCCTTCTTTTGAAGAGCGTCAGTTGAATTAGAGTTACGATCAATACGGCTACGAACAGGATAAGCGCTTTGGCCGTACCGTATCCGAACATATTGTTCTGGAACGTATCTCTGTAGATATCGTAAGCGACGCTATAGGTTGTTCCGCCGGGACCGCCGCCCGTCAAGGAGAGGATCACGTCGAAAACTTTGATGGAGTTGGTTAAAGCCATGAATACGGATATCGTAATCGATGGCGCAAGCAGCGGCAGCGTGATGCTGATAAACCGGCGGAACGGGCCTGCTCCGTCGACGGTTGCCGCTTCCTTCAAATCTTCGGGCACCGACTGCAAGCCGGCAATGTAGATAACCATGTAGAACCCGATGGATTGCCAGATGGAGACGAGCACGATGGATATGAACGCGAGCCCGGGTTCCCCTAGCCAACTCAGCTTGAATATTCCCCACCCCGTGCTAGCCCCGAGCGATTCGAAGCCTTGCATGAAGATGAACTTCCAGATGAATCCGACAATAACGAGACTTAAGATGTATGGAATGAAAAAAGCGGTTCTCAGCCACGTGGAGCTCTTGAGCTTCATGTCTAGAATGACGGCCAGCCCGATCGCGAGCACGTTGACGAGAACGATGTACAGAATCGCATATTTCACGGTGAACCATGCCGCACTCGTAAAGTTGGCATCACCCATGAAAATTTGCTTGAAGTTGTCCAGCCCGATGAACTTCGGATGTTTGGATATCCCGTTCCATTTCAACAACGAGTATCGAATGGTCATGGCAAAGGGAATATAGAAGGCAATGGCGATACAGATAAGCACCGGCAAAGTGAAGACGCCGAACTCAAGCTTTTCGCTCCATTTTCTTCCTAACTTTTTAAACATATAAGCACCTCTCTTAGTCCCATTTAGTTGCCCCGATAGGACATGACGGTAGGGTATCTACTATACTGAGTATTATAAAACAGTCTTTTTGCCGCAAAAAATGGATTTAAGAAATCATTTAAGGGTAAAAAGGTGAACGGAATGAGGTGGCTCGGAGACAGATGCACAACTTAAAGCAATTAATCAGAAGGTTAGTCAGATCGGCGGCTTCCCTGTACGAACGAATTTCGAGGAGATTGGTGAACAAGCTTATTCTGTTGTTTACCTCGATCATTATTCTTGTCGTGGCGTCTCTGACCATTATTTCGTATCAGATTTTACAGAAGGAATCGGTCGATAATAGCATCTCCAGCACGACGAATAACTTACTCTTGGTCAATCAGAACTTGGAAGGGTACTTGGAAGGCATCGAGCAATTATCATTGCCGCAAATCAAGTATGATGAGTTGAATTATGCTCTTGTTCACGAGAAAAACGATTATTCTTCCAGAATGTATTTGGAGGATTATTTGCGTAATTTGTATTTTTCCCGCAAGGATCTGAACACGATCTGCCTCTATCTGGTCGATAGGCAGAAGTATTATTCCATTTCGAAGGAGAATTATAACATCACGGTACGCACGGGTTCTATTCCGGATATGGGGAGTTTGCCGTGGTACAAGGATGTATTAGAAAGTCCCACGAGCAGCCTGTTTCAATCTTTAATCGGTGCGGCGCCAGCGACCGGTTATGCCATCGATACGAGTGGCAGCTTCATTGCGTATCACAGGGTTCTGCGAACGATCGTAACCCGCAAACCGCAAGCGGTGCTTTCGTTCTACTTCGATAAGTCGGCGGTCAACGATATACTCAAGGACGTCCCGTTCAACGAGGGACAGCATCTGTTGTTTCTAGACCCGGACGACGAGGTTTTCTATACCGATGATCTGGATTACTACGATGCTACGAAAAAAGCCGGATTCATTGAACAGCTCAAGATCAACCCTGCGGGTCGAGTAACATGGGTGCAAGGCGACCGCAAGGACCTTGTCGTCTATGACGTAGGGAAAACGATGGGCTGGAAGCTGATCAAGCCGATTCCTTACAAGCAAATATACGAAGCGGCGACGACGACCCGGAATTTAAGCTTCATGATCGGCTTTATATTCCTTCTGATATCCGTCGTGCTCGTCACTTTTACTTCGAACGCCATCACAAGGCCGCTCAAGAAGCTATCCCATCAGATGAGCCGCTTCAGCTCCGGGGATTTCGAGGCGGTGGCGCAGGTAAAGGGGCGGGACGAGATCGCGTATCTTTCCCGGCATTTTAACCAAATGGTAAAGAGAACGAATGATTTGATCAATGAACGGTACAAAATGAAGCTAGTCGAGAAAAACGCGATCCTTAAAGCTTTGGAAGCCGAGATCAATCCGCACTTTCTTTACAATGCGCTGCAGGCGATTTCTACCAAAGCGTTGAAGAATGACCGTTACGACATCGCGGAGATGATTGATGCGCTTGCGTTGACGCTCCGATATTGCATCAGCGGCAAAGATGTCGTATTCGCCAGGGAAGAGCTGAAGCATATCGAACGCTATTTGGCATTGCAGAAGGCCCGGTTTGGCGATCGGTTGCAGATTCAGTATGATTGGGACGAAACGCTTATGGATGTAAAGCTTCCGAAGCTGTCTATTCAGACGCTCGTCGAGAATTCGATCAAGCACGCTCTGGAGATCGTATCGAGTCCGGTAACGATCACGATATCGGCGCGTATGGAGTTAAGCCAATACGTCATTATCGTCCATGACGATGGGCCCGGATTCGAGAAAGGCAAGCTCGAAGCCGTATTGCAATCTTTCCGAAGCGACTGGGAAGAGCGGAATCAAGATAACGAAAGCATTGGATTGGTTAACTTGAACACTCGCTTGAAGCTGCTTTACGGAGAAGGCGCCGAGTTGCGCATACGGACGGATCAATCGGGGACGCAAATGGAAATGCGGTTACCGCGGGGGAGTGGCTATGATGGTTAACGTTCTAATTATTGATGACGAAGAACCTTTGCGTGAAGCCATCCGCATATTGGGCGATTGGGATGGATTAGGAGTCGGGCAGGTCCTCGAAGCGACGAACGGGCAAATGGGATTGGCGATGCTGGCGGAGCACCGAATCGATCTGGCCATCGTCGATATGAAGATGCCGGAGCTCAACGGAATGGAGCTGCTGCAGATTATCGAGCGGGACTATCCCGATTTATTGACGATCGTCATCAGCGGATACAACGATTTCGAATATACGAGACAGGCTATACGTTCCAAAGTGGTGGATTACTTGCTGAAGCCGGTCAATCGGACGGATCTGAACCAAGCGCTATTGAAGGCAATTAATGTGTTACAGGCCAAGCGGAAGATGGAGAGTGAATCCATCAGCAAGAACATTACGCTGAATATGTCTTTGCCCAAGCTGAAAGAAAAAATTTATCTCTCGATTATCGAACGAAGCAACAAAAATCCATTAAGCGATGCGATGCTCCCCTTAATCGGTGCGGACAATCCAGCGAACCGCTTTTCCGTGGTCGTCATTCGGGTGCTTAACTTAGAGGAGATTAGCGATACCCGGTTTAACAAAGATGTGGACCTGCTGCATTTCGCGATCTCGAATGTTATCAACGAGATCACGGGAGATGATTATCAAATCTTCAGCTTCGCCAATCCGAAGCTGGAGCGAGAGATGATAACCGTCTTTACGATGAAAGGCGGTTATCGGGAGGACATGGTTTTCCGTTCCGTTCATCAGATGAAGAGGGTCGTCGTAACGTTGGACGAGCTGTTCGGTACGCTCGTAGCCGTCGGGATAGGCGAAATTTGCGACGATGTAATGAAGCTCTCTTTCTCTTATGAATCCGCTAAGACGGCCATTAACGGAATCGATTTGCTCAAATTGAATAAGGCAGTCGTCGTGAATAACGTCCCGGAAATAAACCTGAGTTCGGATAACCATTCGCTTATTGGCCGAATCCCGCTTATTCGGGGCGCCTTGGAGAATGGGAATTTGTCGCATGCCAAGAGCATTCTAGACGATTACGTCATGAAGTGGAGAACGGGAGAAATGTTCAGCATCGGCGAAGCGGACCGGGCTTTGCAGGAATTCGTCATTCTGATGAACGATATGGCTATAGATCTGAAGGTGGCGCCCGAAAGATTGCCGATCAGCGGTCAAAACTCCCTGCGGGATATCGGGATCGGAGCGGATTTCGCGAATTTCGATCAGTACGAGAAGTTGCTCCTTCGCCTGTTGGATTACTACGGGAATGAAATACGCGGTTCGTTAACGGCCAACCGACCGTTCGATGTCGGGGATATTAAGGCGTATATCGACAACCATTACTTCGAGGACATCAAAATTTCTCTCTTCACGGAGAAATACTATTTAAGCAGGGAATACTTGATGAAGCTCTTCAAGCTGCAGTTCGGAGTCGGCATTCACGAGTATGTACAGAAGGTGAGAATGGACAAGGCCAAGCTGCTGCTAGACGATCCGACCTTGAAAATACAAGACATCTCCGCGATGCTCGGCTATAAAGATAAGAACTACTTTAGCAAAGCTTTCCGCAATTACTATTCCGTGTCGCCGACGGAGTATCGGGATACGCAGACGAATGGATAAAAAGTGAACAAGCCGCATTCGACCACTTTTTTACCCTTAACTCTTCACTAATGTACATTCTTATCCTCCGGGTTTTTATTTAGAATAGGCATCGTAGTCGAATTTCAACAAATGAAACGGGGGCAATACAATGTTAAAAAGATTTAGCGCTGTGTCCATTAGTTTGGTGCTAATGGTGGGAATACTTGCTGCATGCGGCAACAACAATAACGCTGCCAACAATGGCGGTGCAACCGGGACGCCGGAAGGTGGCGATTCCTCTAAAGCGGTCACGATTAACATGTTCACTGCCTCTCCTGAATACACGGACGCTTTCAATGCTTATATCGCCGAATATAAGAAAGTTAAGCCTAACGTAACGATTAACTTAGAGATCATGCAAGCCGACTACAATACGGTTCTGAAATCGAGAATCGCAGCCGGCACTACGCCGGATGTATTCCAGACGACGGCTGGCGGAGATATCGATACTTTCGCTGAATACAGCGCGGACTTAACGAATGAGCCGCTTGCTGCGGCTATGACGGATGCGGTTCGTTCGAACATGAGCTCCACTGACGGCAAGGTTCTCGGACTTCCGATCAAAGGAAACCTGTTCGTGCTCATGTACAACAAGAAATTGCTAGCCGATGCAGGGATCGCGAACCCGCCTAAGACAACTGCTGAGCTTGCTGACGCGATCACTAAGCTGGAAGCCAAAGGCATTACGCCATTCGCTAACGCGTACAAAGAGTGGTGGGTATGGAAACATATCGCGCAACACTTCGTTGACGCTGCTGCACAAGATGCGAACATCACTCCGAAAGAGCTTGTCGATCAATTCATCGCAGGCGAAACAACTTTCAAAGACCACCCGGTTCTGTACAATAACTTCTTCAGCTTTATCGACCAAACGGTTAAACACGGAACAGACAAACCGCTTGAGCGCGATAGCAATGCTGAAGTAAGCGACTTTGCTTCCGGCAAAGCGGCATTCATGACCGGTAAAGGCGCATGGGACGAAGAAGCGATCAAGAAAATCAACCCTGATTTCCAACTGGGCATCGCAGGATATCCGGTTAGCGATAAAGCCGAGCAATCCCAAATTATCACGGGTGCGGATCAAGCTTTGCGCATCAACAAAGATTCCAAAGTAGCTAAAGAAACGATCGAGTTCTTTAACTGGCTGTATACTTCGGACTACGGCAAATCGTGGTTCTCTACGGTAGCGAAAGTTATTCCTCCGATCAAAGATGCTCCAATGCCGGATCTGGATATGCCTAAGCAAATGGAAGAAATCTTGAAAACGGAGAAATCCGGAGACCTGTCCGTAAACTACTCGCTCGATACTTTCCACCAGAAGTTCGGCGAATTGATGCAGGCCTACATTGGCGGCAGCAAAACAAAAGACCAAGCGGTCGATGAAATTCAGAAAGCATGGATCCAATTCGGTTCTGCTGAATAAGAAACCCAACCCAGCCTCCAATACCACCTAACCGTGGGGTTGGAGGCTTTGTTTGTTAGGATGGATGAGACAGGAAGGAAGTGACCGAGTTGAGCAAAGCTATTGAAATATCGGAAAACGGGCTTCATTTGCGGTTTGAGATTACGGATGCGGGAGACGTCAGATTGCTTCATTTTGGAGCGGAGCCGATGGCACCGGACGTCGTCAAAGAAGATCAAAAGGCGGGATTCCGCCTAATGGAGCTGCAATTAACCGGGGAAGATCGCGCGGAATATCATGGTCGGACGCATCGGGCAACCTACCCGGGCTTACGGATGGTCTATGAATGGCATATCGATACCCGTAACGAGACGGGACGCAAGTTCGAACTGTTCCTGAACGATCCGGTGACCGGGCTGCAGGCGGCACAACACTTTCAGTTCTATGACGGCGTTCAAACGGTTCGTTGCTGGACCGTGCTTAAGAACTCGGGCGCGGAGCCGGTAGGAGTGGAGTATGTTTCTTCGTTTGCCTTAACCGGTTTGGACAAGGAAGGCATCGAGGATCGCGATGAGAAGATGGAAATTTCCCTCGCCCATAACGGCTGGCAAAGCGAGCTGCAATGGAGAACGTACAAGCTTCCCGAGCTTGGGTTGTCACATGTCATTGATAGGGGATCGAAGCGAGTGTCCTGCAGCAATACCGGCTCTTGGTCCGCATCGGAGCATATTCCGATGGCGGTGCTGGAGAATAAGGAAGCGGGCTCGAGCCTTTTCTGGCAAATCGAACATAACGGTTCTTGGCATTGGGAAATCATCGATCAAGTCGATCTGCTGACATTGCTGATCAGCGGTCCGACCGAACATGATAACCATTGGTGGAAAAAGCTTCAGCCCGGAGAGGAATTCGTCTCCGTCCCGGTGGCCGTCGGCGCAGTAAGCGGCGGATTCGAACAAGCTATCGCGCAGTTGACGACCTACAGACGCCGAATCCGCAGGGACAACGCCGACAATCGCGAGCTTCGGGTTATTTTCAACGATTACATGAATTGCTTGTGGGGATCGCCGACGACGGCTAAGCTTCTGCCGTTGATCGATGCCGCGGCAGAGGTGGGCTGCGAGTATTTCTGCATCGATGCAGGCTGGTATGCGCCGGGCGAATGGTGGGACGGAGTCGGGGAATGGCTGCCATCGGCGGAGAGATTCCCGGAAGGGATTAAATACGTGCTCGACTATATTCGCGGCAAGGGGATGATTCCGGGCTTATGGCTGGAGCTTGAAGTCATGGGCATTAACAGTCCGAAGCTGGCGGATGCGGATGATAGCTGGTTCTTCATGAGGCATGGCGTACGGGTGAAGGATCGCAGTCGCTATCAGCTCGATTACCGCAATCCAGCGGTCATCGCCCATTCGAACGAAGTCATCCGCCGGCTGGTCGAAGATTACGGAGTCGGCTATATTAAGATGGATTACAACATCAATGCCGGCATCGGAACCGAAGCTGCCTCCGATAGCGTTGGGGATGGATTGCTTCAGCATAATCGGGCCTACTTGGCTTGGCTCGACGGAATCTTCCAGCGTTATCCGGATTTGGTCATCGAGAATTGTTCGAGCGGCGGCATGAGGATGGATTACGCCATGCTGAGCCGTCATAGCATACAGTCTACGAGCGACCAAGAGGATTATGTTAACTACGCAGCCATCGCGGCAAGCTCTCCGGCGGCGCTGACGCCTGAACAATCCGCGATATGGTCGTACCCTCTGCGGGAGGGCGATGACGAGGAAGTTATCTTCAACATGGTGAACGCGTTGCTTCTTCGCGTGCATCAGAGCGGCCACTTGGCGGAATTAAGTCCGCGGCGCAGAGAATTGGTCAAGGAAGCGCTCGATTATTACAAGACGATCCGGCAGGATATTCGCGAGGCGCTTCCTTTCTGGCCGCTTGGGTTACCTACGCAACAGGACGATTGGGTGAGCTTTGGCCTCCGCCATCAGGATCGCGTTTACTTGGCGGTATGGAGAATCGGCGGAGACGAAGCGGAGGTGCGACTGCCGCTCGCGCAGCTTGCCGGTCTGCAGACGAACGTTCGCTGCGCTTATCCGCAGGGCGTAAATACCGACTGGAGCTGGAACGACGAGAGCGGGGCGTTGACGGTTCGACTGCCGTCCGCGAAGACGGCGCGGTTGTTCGAATTTGGCGTGGCTAACTGCTTAAGATATTAACTGTATTTTTACAGTTATTGATTGTTCCGTTATACAAGATCAATAAGGAGCTTCCCCTATCTCGATATGGGGAGGCTCCTTTTTCTCATTCGTATTACAACTGAAGCCACCAAACGCCAGCGCATTCGGGTAAACGGACAAGCTGTTGCTCGACGACTCTTGCGGCGAGTTCATCGCCGAAGAAGAAGCGGGCCAACCGCTCGGCCTGTTGCACATCGTCGAAGGAGTAGTCCGTTCGGATCCAGCGGTGGGAGAAGCCGTAGGTTTCGACTAGCTTGGCATAATAAGGCCGCAGGAAATCGGGAGCGGATGGAGATTCATGGCCCGTGCCCAACGTTTCGAAAATAATGACCGTTCCCCCGGGGCGAAGCACGCGTTTGATCTCGGAGATGATCTTGTCTAAGTTGTTTGCCCAATCCGTGACGTCCGTATTGGTTAAGTAACTGATACTCCATCCCGAGACGATAAGGTCTGCGCTTTGATCGGGAAGCGGGAGCTGGCGATGATCGGCTACTTGAATCGTCCAGTTGGTCAGACCTGCTTCGCGCAGTCGGTTAGCCGTCACATGAAGCATAGCCTCGGAGGCATCAAGCGCGACGATGGTTCCGGCCTCAGGCGCGAGTAAGGCCGTAAGCCTTCCCGTGCCTGCCCCCATGTCAACGATGTCCAGTCCTCCGTTGGGTCTGATTCCCTCGATAACCTCTTTTAAGTTCGGTTGGCAAGCGATTAATTCGTGATATTGCAACGCTTCCTGCTTATAGATACTATCGTGATCAGGCATGATGGCGATCCTCCTTATAGGCGTAAATAATATGAAGCCATTCGTTCATAGGTTGAATGGTCGTACGGTAACCGTGCTTCTCGAACCAGTCCGTCAGCGTTAGGACGGAGGGGTACTCCTGTTTACCGCTAGGTTTCTCATTCGATTCCATGAGATCGGCGATGCAGATGCGTCCTCCGGGTTTAAGCACCCTGCGCATCTCATCCAAAGCGAGCCATTGCTGTTCATCTGCGAGATGGTGGAATGCAAAGCTGGATACGACGAAATCAAACTGCTCTCCCAGGTAGGGAAGCGCTAGGAAGTTTCCGATTCTTGTCTCCAGCGCGGGATGTTTCTTCTGGCACAAGCGCAGCATTTCTTTGGACTGATCGACACCCGACATGGCGGCTCCTCGTTCCATTAATCGAGACGCAAGATTACCTGTCCCAGTCCCGATGTCTAATCCCCGTTCATTACGAGCGGGTTGAACCCGCTGCACGATGAGATCCAATGCTTGATCGTAATCCGCATAGTTGCCCGCATTGGTAGCTACCCGTTCGTCGTGGGTCGGAGCGAGTTGGTTGAATCCCCACGTATCCTTCCAGCTGCTTCGTTGCTCCCTGAGTTTACGAGACTCTTGGGCTAGCAAGAAAATATGGTCTAGCGGCAATGATTGCTCGGCTTTGAGCAGATCGATCATATGGTCGGTCGTCTCTATTACTTGTTTGATCTGCAGCCACTCGGACATCATGACCGATCTTTGGAGCTCCAGGTAGTATTGCAGCTCTTCCCTATCGTTCTCGTCCCATTTTTCCAAAGCCTGCTTGATATCCGCCAAGGACATCCCGGCTTCCCGGAGGGAGACGATCGTCTGTAATCTCCACACGTCCTGCTCGGTGAAGGTGCGGTAACGGTTGTCCGGTTGCTTGGAGGGTGATAGGAGACCCTTAAGTTCATAGAAACGTACCGCTCTTGGCGTAATGTTCAGCTTATTGGCGACTTCTTTGATTTGCACGTCAATCACCCCGTATTCCCATTGTAAACGTTGTCGTTGCGTTAATGTAAAGGGGTCAATTTGTATTTTTATGAGGTAGATGGGATGAACTGAATTTCGAGCTGGCTTCCTTCCTCCTCTTAGGCTATAATTCCAGCACAACGGCTGTTAACGCGTTTACCGTATTTTCGCGAATGAGTTGGAGGCAAGCATGAATCTCGGAATCTACGAAACCATGACGCTTTTGTTGATCCTAATCGTTCTGAGCGTCTTGATCTCTATCGTAATAGTAAGCTGGCGGAACGGGATTTCGCCGATGCCTACCTCAAAGAGGGTTAGTCGTGTCGTGGTGTCCGAGGTAAAGAGACTCGCCGGGTTGGGATTGATCGTGGAAGCCGGATCGGGGTGGGGAACGCTCGGAATTCAAGTGGCGCGCTCGTGCAAGGGAATTCGGCTAGTCGGGATCGAGAATTCCCCGATTCCTCTGTGGGTGTCGAAAGCTATGGCGTGGCTGGCGTTCGGCGTTCATCCGAAGCCTCGATCAGTACGGTCTGCCTCTTCCGGCGTTGCGGTTACTTTCCGTAAAGGCAACATCTATTCCTATTCCTACGCTCGGGCAGATTTAGTCATCTGTTACCTCTATCCTGGTGCCATGCAACGGTTAGGTCCGATCTTCCGCGAACAATTGGCACCCGGAGCGAGCGTAATCAGCGTATGCTTCGCGCTCCCCGGGTGGCAACCGGCAAAGGTGATCACTTGCGGCGATCTGTACCGCACCCGAGTCTATGTGTACAAAAAAGAATAGCTAGTCACGGCCCTTGTCTATCTAAGGGAGTGACTAGCTATTTTCATTGTTACTTAATGACGGAAGCGCGAGACTGACCCGATGCAATGAGCTCATCAACCGTTACGAACTCGTAGCCTTTAGCTTGCAAGTCATCGATGATGAGGGGGAGAAGCTTGATCGTATGCTCGATCGCATGCTTGCGTCCGCCGAAGCTATGCATGAGCACGACTCCACCTTTATTGGTATTGGCCATCACGTTCTTGTACATGGTCTGGACGGAAGTTCCGGCCCAGTCCTTGGTGTCGACTGTCCAGTAGACGTGCTTCATATCGCGACCCCGAACGGAATCCAGCACGGATTTCGAAATCGCGCCGTAAGGGGCTCGCATGAGTACGGGAGTCACTCCGGTGGCATCGAGGATGGCCTTCTGGGTTTTGTCGATTTCCTGGTCGCGAGATTTCGAGGATTGCTTAGTCAGATCCAGATGAGACCAAGAGTGATTGCCGACGGAATGGCCATCCTCTACGATACGCTTGGCGACTTCCGGATATTTGTTGACCTGCTGGCCGACGAGGAAGAAAGTCGCTTTCACATTGCGTTCGTGCAGAATATCCAGTATTTGCGTCGTATACTTGCCGTCGGGGCCGTCATCGAACGTCAGGGCGACAAGCTTGCGATTTTTATAGATTTCGGTTTTGTTTACTTCCGGGGGAATCTCTGTCTTCGGAGGTTGTTTGACCGTTTCCGTAGGTGTTAGGGATTCCGTAGAAGGAGCCGTCGCTTCGGGCGAGGCTGTTTCCGTCGGCGTAGCGGCATTCGCTACCCCATGTCCCATTAATTCGCTGCTTTCCCACTGCTGTAGGCTGGAGCAACCGCATAATCCTACAGTAAGAATGATAAGTAGCATGCCCAGTAGGGCACGCCTTTTGATTGCATGTTGTCTTCGCATAACCGTTCCTCCACCGCTTCTCTTTCCAGCCAGAAACCGAGAGGCGCTTGGGGATGGTCCGCGCGGGAGAGATCCCCATCCCCGCCTGCGCGGACCGACTTCGCTATCTGTTCTTTTTGGTTATAGAATTAGACGAAACAGATGAGAAAAAGTTAGCGAAAAAACGGTCGAATTTGAAATATTTTTGTCAGATCGACACGTTCAGAAAAAGGTTCGGAAAAACCCCCTCTTTTTCGGGGGAGTAGCGGCGGCTATAGTGGGCATTGTAGACCAAAACTCTTCGCGTGGGGTGACCGATTTGACGCCTTTTTCTTGGAGCGTCTCTACGCTGGCAGCGAGCTGAGCGACCATCTGGCGAAGCTCGTCCAGCTCCGCTCGATGTTGAAGCACCTGCGCCGATACGACTTCATCGGCTTTCTGCTGCAACGAGCGCTCGACCTCATTTATTCTGACCATCCATTCCTTCTCGTCCCTGGGCATCGGGAGAATATCCGTTTTACCTAGCAAATCGACTTTCGGGCTAACGGGCAGCTTTATTTGATCCAAGGTCGTCCCCTGTTCGATGCGATCCTTGATATAGAGAAGCAAATTGATCTGCGGGCCGGTAAACACATAGTGGCCCAGATGATCTTTGTGAAAATCGGAGGGGAATTGCGAAGCCCACCGTTTGACGGTTGTTTGGCTGATATCCAGCAGCACTGCCGCATCTTTTGTTTTCATCGTATTCATGGCTATCACTCCATTCGTATGCCTTTTTTACCTTATTCGAGATTGTTGGACTACTCCCTGTGCGGGTGACAAAGGTAGTGCCGGTTCGCCAAACAAAGTGAAAAAATTACATATTTACTACAACGGGATAATAGGAGGATGAAACTTATGGGTACAATAAAGTTAAATGTACTTATAAAGGAGTCTATTCTTATGACAACCGATCAAATATCCCAGTTCGAGAAGAAGATCATTATCCGGAATATTGAACGCAAGGATTTCGATAAGCTCATCGAGCTGCAAAATATTTGTTTCCCGAACATGGGACCGTGGAAGATAGATCAATTGGAGAGCCATATCCGCATTTTCCCCGAGGGGCAAATCTGCGTGGAGCTGGACGGCGAGATTATCGGCTCATGCTCCAGCCTGATCGTGAATTTCGACGACTATTTGGAGCAGCATACGTATTCGGAAATTACGGACAAAGGTTATATTCGCAACCATAATCCAAGAGGCGGGAATTTATACGGAATGGAAGTGATGGTACATCCTGACTTTCGGCGCATGAAGATCGGCAGAAGGCTTTATGAAGCGCGGAAGCGACTAGCGGAGCAGATGAATCTGAAAAGCATCATCGTAGGCGGCCGTATTCCGGGGTACCACCACTATAGCGATAAAATGTCGCCAAGAGAGTATGCGGAGGAAGTGCTGCAGCAGAACATTTACGATCCTGTGCTGACCTTCCAGATGATGAACGGCTTTACGCTGAAGCGGATCATTACGAATTATTTGTCCGACGACGCGGATTCCAAGAATTATGCGGCTTTGCTAGAATGGAATAATATCGAATACAAGCCTAGCATCAACAAAACTCATTATAAAATGTCTTTTCCAGTCCGCATTTGCGTCATTCAGTATATGATGAAAAAAATCGATTCCTTCGACGAATTCGCCACCCAATGCGAGCATTACGTGGACGTAGCTTCGGACTACAAATCGGATTTCGCCGTTTTCCCGGAAAATTTCACGATGCAGCTACTCTCCTTCCTGGATGAGCGCTCGCCTAGCTTGGCGGTACGAAAATTAAGCACATATACGAGTCAGTACGTGGAACTATTCTCCGAGCTGGCGGTCAAATATAACGTGAATATCGTAGGCGGCTCCCATTTCATAGAGAACAACAACCGCATATACAATGTGGCTCATCTCTTCCGGCGGGATGGGACGATCGAGCAGCAATACAAGCTTCATATCTCTCCGAACGAGCGCAAGTGGTGGGGCATTAACGGCGGCTCTGAGCTGGGAGTGTTCGATACGGATTGCGGCAAAATATCGATTCAACTCAGCAGCGATATCGAGTATCCCGAAGTGTCGCGGATCGTGGCGGAGGAAGGGGCCCAGATTATTTTCGTGCCTTTCTGCGCGGAGGATCGGCAGACGTTCCTGCGGGTTAAATATTGCGCTCAGGCTCGCGCCATCGAGAATCAAGTCTATATCGTTACGTCAGGGACGGTAGGGAACTTAACCCACGTAGACAATGTCGACGTACAGTACGCGCAATCGGGGATTTATACGCCGGCGGATTTCTCGTTCCCTCGCGACGGGATCGCGGGCGAATGCAGCGAGAACACCGAAACGGTCATCATGGCCGAGGTAGACATGGAAACGCTGGAGCGGTATCGTAAATCCAAGGATGCATTATCGTTTCGGGATCGCCGGACGGATATTTATTCTTTGCAAATTCGTTCCTAATCTGATAGAGGTGCTTATGAAAAAGCTAACGATCGCTACGACACAGTATGGTCTTACGGATATCCGTACGGAAGAACAGTTTTGGACGGGAATCGCGGAGAAGGTTCGCGACGCAGCCGAGCAAGGCGCTGCAATGATCGTATTTCCGGAATATTTAACCGCGCATTTGCTGAGCCTTCAGCCAGCGATGCTTCATGATGAGGCGTGCTACTTTCTGGACCTGAAAACCGAGGAGTACAGGAGGTTTTTTCGGCAGTTAAGCGAGGCGGAGGGGATAGCGATCCTTGCCGGGACTCACATTTGCAAGGCGGATGAAGAGACGACGGGAACAGACGAAGAAGAATACGTGAACAAAGCGTTTCTCTTCTTCCCGGACGGTAGGGTCGAGACTCAGAGTAAGGTGCATTTGACCCCGGAGGAACAGATTCGTTGGCCTCTGACGGCTGGCAATGACTTGAACGTCTTCGAGACGGAGTGGGGCAAGATGGCGATCTTGACCTGTTACGATATCGAGTTTCCCGAGCTGGCCCGGGCTGCGGCTCTTCGGGGCGTGGAGATGATTCTCTGTCCTTCCTATACCGATAGCGCGTTCGGGTACCATCGGGTGCGGCTGTGCTGTCAGGCGAGAGCGGTCGAGAACCAGGTGTTCGTCGTGCTTAGCGGGCTAGTGGGAGCCTTGTCGGAGGATCGTCCGCAGGTGGATGCCGGTTACTGCCAGGCAGGATTGTTCACGCCATGCGACTTGCCGTTCTCGCCGGATGGTATCATTCAGGTCGGCGAGCTGAATCTGGACATGACGGTATTGGCGGAAGCCGATTTCCGCCAACTGCGCGACAACCGCGCTCACGGCGCGGTCGCGCCTTTCTATGACCGCCGTCCGGACGTCTACGAGAACGAGCACCGGAAGACGGGGCACTGAAATAACGGCACCCCGTGCCGTTAACCATTGTTCGGCCTCCCGAAGGAATTCAGGAGATGCGGAGAACTGAGTTATTCGGGCATCACGGGAGGAAACCAGATCGTGCGAAGATTGACCCAGCCTTGAGAGTTGAAGGTGACTCCCCGTACGGAGGGGAGGAAAGTAGTCGGCAATGGTTTCTCCGATAAAATGTACAGCTGATGCTCCTTCATCAGAAGCTGCTCGATTTTGTCCAATTCGCCCGAGCGAACGAGAGGATCGGGTTGTCTGATCACGCGATGAAGGGCTGTCTCGATATCGATTCGGGTATGGGAATCGACGTGTTCGGCGATGGTGAGATACAGATCGACGAGCCGGAGCTGCTCGTCCTGATCGCGGAACAAGGAGAACAAGATCAAATCGGACTCCAGCCGAATTGCCCCTTTGAATTCCTCCGGCGAGACGGATACGACTTTGCAGGCGTAACCGGATTTATCAAGCCGTTCGGCCAAGACTTCGGCATCCGGCTTATAGGGCGGGATCGTCGCGATTTGAATAACGGTTGGCGAGGGGGCTTGGCCGTCTATCGGCGGCAAATCCCCGGCAAGAGAACCGAATAGATGAGCGCGAACGGTCGGATCGGTTAACGGTCCGGCTTTTTGCGTGTTGCAGGTGATAAATTTTCTGACGGTCGTATCCGAGTGGATGTGGCTCCAGTTATGTTCGGCGGCCGAGGCGTTCGGGATAACATGAAAAAGAGATAGGCTGTCCGAATGCCCGAACGCTCCCGCATCCTCCGTAGCCCATGGAACGTGAACGATCTCGACCCGGTCCAGATGGGCTCTCCCTTGGAAATACGGAGCGAACACCTCGAGCACGCATTGCCCCTCGTTCATCTCGGTAATTTTGAAGGGACCAGTACCTAGCGGGGCGGTGCCGAATCGCAGGCTACCCAACTGGTTGAGATCTTTCGGAACGATAGCCGCCCGGCTGGTGCATAAGAACGGGAGAAAAAGCTCGTTAGGCTCTTCGAGCTGGAAGGTTACGGTTGTCGGGGTAAGGGCTCGCACGGCCTTGATCTGCTTGAAAATAAAGCTATACAGCGTCCTGCGGGACGACCGAATCAACCGCTCGAACGAGTACACGACATCCTCGGCGGTCATCACTTTACCATGATGGAACAGAACCTCCTTGCGCAGGAAGAAGGTCCATTCCGTGCGGCCGGAATCCACTTCCCATGCATGAGCAATGCTCGGCAGTATTTCGCCGTGACGTTCGTTTCGACGGACGAGACCGTCGAATATATGGCTGGAAACGAAAGATTCGGCTAGTAGATTCATATACAGAGGATCGACCGTATGCAGCGGTTGACGAATGGGAATGCGCAACGTGTCGATTTGCCGATCGCTTCTCATCTCGGTATGGTGGCCGAAATAAGTGAGCAGCCAGCCTTGCAAATGCTCCTGCAGCGTGGAAGACTGCCGATGGATTCTGACCTGATCGATCGCGCGCGTAATGTCTTTGCGGTTAATGGCTTGAAGCATGGACTGAACCGCGATTTCTTCGGGCTGCACGAGGAACTGCAGCGTCGATCGGCGACCGCGGCCGCGCGAGGAATGCCATGCGATCCAGCCGTTATCGCTCATCGAACGGAGGATATTCGTCGCATTGCGAGGGGTGCAATCAAGCATTCGGCCAATCTCGTCCAACGTGGTATCGACGGAGGCCGCGCTTCCGAACCGAGAATGAAGCTGAAGGAACTGTTGATGAATTTTCATACGGTACCCCGCTCTATTTTAAAATAGGAAATTTCCAGACCTGTTATTTCTATTTATTTTCCTATTTTAGCATCTACAATAGGCATTAGAAAGTCAGGAAGCGGAGGTATCGTCGTGAGTACGAATCGAAAAGCTTGGTTAGGACGATCCATGGTGGACTTGATCGGGGCTTTCGCCCTCGCCTTTGTCCATCAATATTTGTTCTATGGCAACATTCCTGGGGTATCCTATCCTTTGTTCGTTATCCTGCTGTATGTTTATTTGTTCCATGACCGGAAAGACAAGCTGCGGGAGATCACCGGTTTCGGTTGGTTTTTGTTCGTGGTCATCCTGTTGCTCTCCATGACGTATGCGCTGTTCGATAGTTTGATTTTCTACCTGTTGAACATGGTGGCGGTCCCGTCGCTTATTTTCATCCATCTCGCCTATACGCGTGGTGCGAAAAACATCTTCTGGTGGGACATTCGAATCGTGGGAGCAGCGCTCGACCATCTCATTCCACAGAGCTTGCGCCATATCCCGACGGTGTTCCGGATTATAAAGGTTTCAACCGTAAGGAAGGTGGACGCGGAGCACAAAAGCGTAATGAGAAAGGTGCTCATCGGGCTCGTTATCGCTCTGCCGCTATTGATCATCGTCGTTAACCTGTTAGCTAACGCGGACGGCGTGTTCAACCGAGTGCTCACGGGCGTTCCGGAATGGTGGAACAGGCTTTCACTCGGCGAGAGCATTATGCGAGGGGTATGGATCATCGTGTTCGGCTTCTTGTTCTTCGGTTACTTCTGGGGATTCGTGAAGCCGAAACGGAGCGCAAAGCGCCAAGTGAAGTCGGGTGCGGAAGAAGGAATAGCCGAGGGCGCTCGCTTCAAGATCGATCCCGTTATCTTGGTTACCCTGCTTATCTCGGTAAACGCGGTGTACGTCTTATTCGTTGCGGTTCAGTTTTCTTATCTATTCGGTGCATGGGACGGCGCATTGCCGGACGGGAAAACTTACGCGGAATATGCGAGAAGCGGTTTCGTTGAGCTCGTGACCGTAACGGTCATTAATTTTGCCATATTGATGGTGTCGTTAGTTTATGGGGGCGGACAGGGTAACGGCGTACTGAAGAGGACGAACGCGCTTCTGCTCTATATCATGATCGGTTGTTCAGGGGTCATGCTGTATTCGGCCTACATGCGGCTCGTTCTCTATGAAGAGGTCTACGGGTATACCTATATTCGTTTTCTGGTGCATGCGTTCATGATCTACTTAGCCCTATTGCTGATTATCGCCGCACTCCGGATTAGAACGTCGATCGTTCCGTTGGCCAAGTGTTACATCGTTATTAGCTTGGCGGCATACGTACTCGTCAATTATGTAGGAATGGACAGGATCATCGCCGAGAAAAATATAGAGCGTTTCAGGGATAGCGGAATCATCGACCGGGAGTACATAAGCAATCTGTCGATGGATGCGATTCCGGCGCTGGTGAAGTTAAGCAAGCAGGAGGACCCTGGCATGAAACCTCTATTAGAAAAGCGATGGGTGGCCTTGATGGCGAATGAGGATCGTAAGTGGCCGTCCTTCAACGGGTCGATCTATCGGGCGGAGAAGGAGTTGTCTCGTCTGTTCAAGCAGGATCGGTAGGCAGGGTGCTCGTCCGTCCGCTTGGTTCAGTGTATAATGGAGGCATTGGAACATGGAAGGATGAGGTAATGCTTACGGTCAACGAATACAGCGTGGAACTGGTGAAGGACCCTTTTCAAATCTTGGCGGGCAAACGGTACGAGTTCCTGATCGATCTAGAGATCGAGGAAGACGACGAGATTTATTCCGATAAAGGGATATACATTAAGGTCGTATACAAGGTCGACGGGGAACAGGGGAGCATCGTGAACTACGACCTGATCGAGAAGTCGACGGATCGCCATCTGGATCTCGACTTGGAGACCGAAGAAGAAGCGGAACTAGCGGCCTTCTGCAAGGAGCATTACGTCGAAGGCGAAGAATAGAAGGGAAACAAAACCCTCCAAGACGCTACTATGGCGACTTAGGAGGGTTTTGTTGAATACGGGTGACCGCTGGACAGTCTATTGTTTATCGGATAGACGATTACGGTTTAGCGTATTTGGCGTAGCCGGCCAGCTCCACGAATCCTTTGCCGCTGATCGGCTTATGGCTATTATGGTCCATGCCGGTTACGACGCAGGCGCCTTCCCAGATGGCGCGGATAGGGCCGATAATCGGCATTTCTTGATTGTCGAGAACGGGAGCGACATGCAGCTCGAGACGGTAGTCGGGAATGGAGATATGCCACTCTATCGGATAGGACATGCCGGATTTGGCGCTTCTCCACACTCTCAGCGGCTGTAACTTAGTGTCGTTCACGGAGATCGATGCACGATCTTTCAGAATGATTATGGCGGTCGGAGGAGCAGGAGGAACCGCGGATTTGGCCGCGTGCAGTTGGCTGATGAGCAGCTCCCGGCCATCGTCTAATTGAAGTCCGAACCAATTCCAACCCTCGCCTTTCAGGAGCTCGTAATTACGTCCCCACTGATGGTCGAACCAGCCTTCCCCGGACAGCCTCTCGGTCCCTTCTTCATGATGGATTCGTCCTTTAACGGAATTACGGGTAGAGGAATAGTAATAGAGGCCGTTAAGCGTGCCTTTCTCGTCTATGGCCGTCAGCCGTTTGCTAGGCGTGAACTCGAGTTCTATTCGGGCTTCTTGGTCGTGAATCCGGAGCGTAAAATTTTGGCTCGTGTCGTCCTTGAAGATTAAATCCGCCCGGTCGCATTGAAGTTGAGTCGGACGGGAGCCGACCGATACGTCTTTAATCCACGAATGGGGAGAGGGGAGTTTCCCTTTGAACAGCGTGCCGTATTGCCCCCAAGTGATCTTATCGTTCGGCTTGATCAGAAAATACGAAGGAAGATACAGCCCGGTCATTTGAAAGAACAATGTGCGATCCAAGAAGGAGCGGGCGATATGGCCGGGACGATCCAGACGGATGAGGGAGTAGATCAAATAGTGGCCTTTAAGCCGAGGGAGCTCCCCGACGCGGAAGAAGGTGATCATCAGGGCGTAACGCCTGCCGCCTTCTCCGTTAATAAAGGCATAACAGTACCACCATTCCAGATTAGAATCGGGATGGGGCGCGGCATCTTCCGGAATGGAGATTGGCGCTCTTAGGTCGTTCATGGGCTCCATACCCCTAACTTTGTTGAACGTTTTCTTGTGGGCGAATCGGTAAGTATAAAGTATGTCGAGGGTACGGAAAAGGCGACACGCGGTTGGAGAACGGGGGATAAATCTTCAAGCGAAATTTAAGTGTTCGCGTAGACTTCATCAGGACGAAACGGTAATATCGAAGCATGTGCAAAAAATGGAAATGGGAGGGGAAGATTTGTCTTTCGTTATTCGTCTTAAATGGTTTTTCAAGGAAAGATGGGGGAGCTACGCGATTGCGATCGGGTTAATGACGACGGTTAGCCTTTTATCTATGATCCCGCCCAGATTAATAGGGAATATGATCGACGTCATGAAGCAAGGGACGCTGACATCCGGGGAATTAAATCGAACGGTGTTATGGCTTGTCTGTCTCTGTTTGCTCTTATACGTGTTGGTATACATATGGATTACGACCTTATTCGGTAATTCCGTGTTAATCGAGAAATTGCTCAGGGCGCGATTGCTCAAGCACCTCACGAAAATGACGCCGGCCTTCTTCCAACGGAACAGCACGGGTCAATTGATGGCGCTGGCGACCAACGATATTATGGCGATCGGGCAGACGGCGGGGTACGGAGTGATGACGCTCGTCAATACGCTCGTGGGAGCTTCGGTCGTCATCGTGATGATGCTTTCTTTTATCAGCGCTAAGCTTATGATTGCAGCGCTTCTCCCTCTGCCGCTCCTCGTGCTTGTCATTAGCAAGCTGGGAGCCAAAGTTCGCGTCAAGTTCCTCGCAGCGCAGGAATCCTTCGGTCGGATGAATGAGCATGTGCTGGAATCGATATCCGGTATTCGGGTTATTCGTTCCTACGTGCAAGAGGAACGAGATCTGAGCGCGTTCGATCGGATGACGACGGAAGTGATGGATAAGAACAGACGGGTGTCCATTCTGAATGCGCTGTTCCAACCTTCGATTTCGCTTATCGTCGGCGTGAGCTACTGTATCGGAATCGGCTATGGTTCCTACTTGGTATTTCATGATGAAATTACGCTAGGGCAGCTCGTCTCCTTTAACATTTATTTAGGGATGCTAATATGGCCTATGATCGCTTTCGGCGAATTCATTAACGTGCTGCAACGGGGAAGCGCATCGGCGGACCGACTCCAGAAAGTGTTGACGGAGGAAGCGGATTTGCGGGATGCGCAAGAACCGATTCCATTAGAACTCCCATCGTCCATCGAGATGAGGTCTCTTACCTTCACCTATCCGACCGCGTCGCAACCGAGCTTAGACAACGTTTCATTCCGGTTAGAACGGGGCGAGACGTTAGGCGTCGTCGGCAAAACCGGAAGCGGGAAAAGCACGCTATTGAAACAACTGTTAAGGCAATATTCTCTTGGGCCGGAAATGCTCTTCGTGTCCAATGTTCCTGTCGAGCACATAGCGCTAGACCAGATGAAGCGCTGGATAGCTTACGTTCCGCAGGAACACTTATTGTTGTCTAAGTCGATACGAGACAACATCGCGCTCGGTAAGCCTAATGCAACGCCGGAGGAAATCGCTCGGGCTATCGAGATGGCCTCCTTCACTCAGGACATTGCACAGATGCCCGAGGGGCTGGAGACGATCGTCGGGGAGAACGGCGTGATGCTGTCGGGCGGACAGAAGCAGCGGCTCGCCATCGCGCGCGCGTTATTGATCGATTCGGAGATATTGCTATTAGACGATTCGTTATCCGCGGTGGACGCCCGAACGGAAAGCCGGATCGTAGGGCAAATTCGTAAAGAGCGCGCCGGCAAAACGACCCTGATCACGACGCACCGCTTATCCGCCGTCAGCCATGCGAATTGGATACTCGTGCTCGATGAAGGCCTGATTCGGGAAGAGGGTACCCACGAGCAACTGATGCTGCACGGCGGCTGGTACAAGGAGCAGTGGGAGCGTCAGCAGATGGAAGCAAGCTTGGAAGAGTAACAACGATATGCGCACGAACGCCCACCCTATAGAAGGAGGCCCTAATGAATCCAAAACGTTCCACCGCGAGAAGGCTTCTCGCCTATGCTCTCGTCTATAAGTATCGAATATTGGGAGCGATGATCGTTCTTTGCTGCGCGGTAGGCGCAGAGCTTGGCGGGCCTTATATTATCAAGACGATCATCGACAAGCATTTATCCGTACGGACGGATGATATGGCCCCCGTCCTTACGCTATTGGCCCTGTATATCGGACTTCTGATCCTTGCCGGCTTTAGCAATTTTACGCAATCTTACATTTTACAATCTACCGCGTTGCGTATTATCAAGAACATGCGGATGGACATTATGCGGCATATCCAGCGCATTCCGCTCCGTTACTTCGATAATACTCCGGTAGGGCAGGTCGTATCGCGCGTTGCCAACGACACCGAGGCCATCCGCGATTTGTTCATGAGCTTCATGGCGACATTCGTCGTTAGCTTAATCCAATTGGCGGGTATTTTCGTGGCGCTCTTTATTTTGGATGCGCGGCTAGCCCTGTACACGTTGGTACTTCCGCCGCTGTTTGCCTTAATCATGTACGTTCATCTGAAATACTCGCAGAAGTACATTACCATCATGCGTGCTCGGCTTAGCGATATGAACGCGATGATCAACGAATCGATCGCCGTCATGCCGATTATCCAGGCTTTCCGCCGGGAAAAGGTGACGCTTGCGGAGTTCACTCAGTTGAACGAGGACCGTTACGTGAACCAAGTGAAGCAATTCCGCGTGTTCTCGTTATCGTCGCGGAATATCGTCGGCACGATAGGCGGCCTTGTCACGGCTTTCGTCATCTATTATTTCGGACGCGCTTCGATCGAGAACGCGGCGATCACGTTCGGGGTGTTCTATGCGTTCATCGACTATCTGGGACGCGTCTTTAACCCGATCATCGGAATATTCGACCAGCTGACCAATGCTCAGAGAGCGTTCGTATCCGCAGATAAAGTGTTCGCGATCATGGATATGGAAGGCAAGGATGTCGAAGATGCCGATCAGGCCACACGCCCGGAAGGCGCGGTGAAGTTCGAGAACGTCACGTTCGCTTATAATGGCGAAGATAACGTGCTGAAGGGGATTACCTTCGAGGCGAGCAAAGGCGAGACAGTTGCGCTAGTCGGCCACACGGGCTCGGGCAAAAGCTCGATCATCAATCTTTTGTTAGGATTTTATGAGCCGGGCGAGGGTAAGATCACCATAGACGGAACCGACATCTCGTCCTTATCCAAGCAAGCCTTGCGCAAGCATATGGGCATCGTACTTCAAGACCCCTACCTCTTCGCCGGGGATATTAAATTCAACGTGAGCTTGTACAATGAGGACATTTCATTGGACCGGGTCAAAAAAGCGTTGGCAGACGTAGGGGCGGCATCGTTCGTGGAGCAGCTTCCGAAAGGCTATGACGAGCAAGTGGTGGAGCGGGGCAGCACGCTATCTTCCGGTCAGCGGCAACTTATCTCCTTCGCACGCGCCCTCGCGTTCGATCCATCGATTCTCATCCTGGATGAAGCGACGGCCAGCATCGACAGCGAGACCGAAGGCTTGATCCAACGCGCGCTCAAAGTCGTTAGCGAAGGCCGAACAACGCTGGTCATCGCTCATAGGCTATCCACGATTCGCGATGCCAACCAGATTCTCGTGCTGCATCGCGGCGAGATCGTCGAGCGCGGAACCCACGATCAGCTTATGGCGCTTGAGGGACGTTACTATAAAATGTACCAGCTGCAAAAGGGAGAGAAAGCTTCCGTATCTGCTTAAGATTAACCATTGCAAGCTCCGCGAAGCCGAAAATGAGGCGGTACAGGCTAACGATTAACATCGTGCCTGTACTGCCTTTTTTTTGCGAGATTTATGATGTGCGACCACATCGTGCCCGAAGGCCAAAAAAGTGCCTATACCGAACGAATGCTAGATACACATGATGCCCAAGGCCAAAAAAGTGCCTATACCGAACGAATACTAGATACACATGATGCTCAAGGCCAAAAAAGTGCCTTCATCGGGCGGTAGCTAGGCACTCATGATGCTCAAGGCCAAAAAAGTACCTTCATCGGGCGGTAGCTAGGCACTCATGGTGCCCAAGGCCAAAAAAGTGCCTTCATCGGGCAGTGGCTAGGCACTCATCGTGCCCGAAGGCCAGTTTAAATCTCCTTCTGTATCTGTTCATAACTTTCGACGATATAGTCGCGGAAGCGCTGCGTGGCGAGGGATAAGTAATGCTTCTTGGACCAAGCGAGTCCGGTCGTTCGATAGAAATTCGGATCCAGGATCCGAATCTTTCTCAGGGAGTGGCGGGCACGAGCCTTGATTCCAAGCGCGGGAAGGAAGGCGATGCCAAGCCCTTGGCTTACGAGGCGGACGATTCCTTCCGGTTCGTCGACCTCGAAGGTGATGGTGGGCGTAAATCCGGCTTGAGAGCAGAGGTCGTCCGTCAAATCCCGGAACGAAAATCCGATATTCATGCTGATGAAAGACTCTTGCGCGAGTTCATGCAGGTGAATGCTTTCCCGCTCGGCGAGGGCATGCTCGGGAGCAACGGCAATGAAAATTTCCTCCGTCATTAGCGCTTTCCATTCCAGATCGGGGCCGCTGATCGCAATCGAGGAAATGCATAAGTCGATTTCGCCGTCTTCCAGTTGTCGTTTCATTGCAGCCGTCGTCCCTAGCGTCTGGCGAAAATGAACTTGGGGGTACTGCTTCATGAACGCTCCGATCAATTCGGGAAGAACACTCGTAATAGACACTCCAAGATTTATACTTCCCTTGTGCAACCCCGCCATATCCCGGATTTCCCGCCCGCCTTCTTCCAACTCCCGAAAGGCTCGATCGACGCGTTCAAGGAACGTTTTACCGAATTGATTGAGCCGGATCTGACGTCCTTGGCGGTCGAACAAGGGGACGCCGACGGTTTCTTCCAGCCGAGCTATTGTCTTGCTTAATGAAGGCTGCGCGATCTGAAGCTGCTCCGCCGCTTTGGTCATGTGTTCAAGGCGGGCGACGGTTTGAAAGTATTTGAGCTGCAGCATTTCCACTGTAAATGACCTCCTCATACGCACATTAATAGCTTTAAATAAATGATTTTATATATATTTATGTATTATACATTATGATTAGCTGTTTCTATAATTAAGCGTAGAGAAAAACGGAGGAGAGAAGCAGCCATTATGGATAAACAAATCGGTAATGAGAGTATACTCAACCAGCCTAAAGCAGTTTGGGCTGTCGGTTTCGCATGTATTATCGCCTTCATGGGCTTAGGTCTAGTCGATCCGATCTTACCCGCTATCGCCCATAAGCTAAATGCTTCGGCAAGCGACGTTACGTTGCTATTTACGAGCTATAACCTTGTTATGGCGGTTGCCATGCTGATTACCGGCGTCGTATCTTCACGGCTTGGGATCAAATGGACGCTGCTGTGCGGCATTATTATCATTGCATTGTTCTCCGCGCTCGGCGGAAACTCCAATGGGATCTGGGAGCTTGTCTGGCTCCGCGGGGGATGGGGGTTAGGTAACGCGTTGTTCGTCGCCACCGCGTTATCGGCGATCGTATCCTTCTCCCGATCCGGCGTAGCTAAAGCCATCATTTTATATGAAGCCGCAATTGGGCTCGGCATTTCGGTAGGGCCGCTGCTTGGCGGAGAATTGGGATCGATCTCGTGGAGAGGACCTTTTTATGGCGTTGCGGGTCTAATGGTATTCGCGTTCTTCATGCTGCTGCTTATGATGCCGGGCACGTCGAACAACATATCACCGAAGGCAGCAGCACCGACGTCGGCCAAGAAACAGAAAACCTCTATATTGGATCCTTTTCGCGCAATGAAGTACCCAGCGCTCCTGGTTCTCGGAATTACGGCGCTGTTATACAATTTCGGATTTTTCACTTTGCTTGCTTACTCGCCGTTCGTCATGCATCTAGAAGAACGCGGCTTAGGTTACGTCTTCTTAGGATGGGGGGTCTTGTTGGCTCTGACCTCCGTGTTCATGGCTCCGAAACTGGAGAAGAAGCTCGGGACGATCAAGTCGATGTGCCTGATGCTAACCCTATTCGCGCTTACTCTTGTCGCTATGGGGATTTGGACCTCGACCCGAGAAGTCGTTATCGTGGCAGTCATACTTGCCGGTGCATTCTTAGGCAATAACAATACGCTGATCACGACGGCGGTCATGCAGGCAGCCCCGGTTGAACGAGCGACCGCTTCCGCATCTTACAGCTTCTTGCGGTTTCTCGGAGGAGCGGCGGCACCGTTCTTCGCGGGCAAATTGGCGGAATGGTACAATCCGCACGTTCCGTTCTACGTAGGCGGCGGCTTCGTCCTTGCTTCGGTTGGTTTTATTCTCATTAATCGCAGGCATCTGCGGCATATCGACCAATCGGGCTCCGCCCACTAAAATTCATAATCCCTAGCATAACCGGTCGGCACTCCTTACGAGGAGGCTGATCGGTTTTTTGTAATATTTTTCATATTCATTTAGTTATGGGCTTTACAAAAACAATACACCTGTAATAATATTATTACAGGTGTTATAAATAAATTGACGTGTATTCGGAAAGGTGGAATGCGGCGATGGGAGATTATCGTTCGCGCATTGGGCCATCAGTAAATACGATTTACGAATTGGAGTAATCACGATGGATGTAACAGGGAACGAGCTGCTGCAGGTGTTCGAAGCTTTGGCTAACCCTCATCGTTTACGAATCGTAGCTTCCTTAAGGGAAAAGCGCAAATACGTAAGCGAGCTTGCAAGAGAGATTAAGATGAGCCGACCGTTACTCTATATGCATTTGCAACGACTGGAAACGGCAGGGCTCGTTATCGGAAAATTGGAACTGTCCGATGACGGTAAAGCGATGAAGTATTTCGAGCTAGCCGAGTTTGATTATCGAATAACGCCGGAATTCATCACCGAAGCGGTCAGAACACTCCACGATAAAGCTGCGGAGGGCACTGAGGCCCCCCATACTAAGGAGGAAAATTAAATGGGCGATAATATGTATGGATATCTTGGAATGGGATTGTTTTTCATGTTCATGTTAATCGGGATGACGGTTTACATTGTTACGATCCAACAGAAGTATAAGGCCAAGCACCTGCAACTCGCGAATAGCGGGGATATTGCTAGAGAAGAGCATTACCGCAAGCTTGCGGAGTCCTCGCTCCATGCCCAGCAGCAAGCTAAGGAAGGGCAAGACAAGGTCATTCAAGAGCTCGCGGAAATTCGCGGGAGATTGACGGCGGTAGAGAAACTTCTTCGCGATGTAGAGTAGATTAGCAGGTGCCGTCACGTTGGGAGCTTTAATTGTTCGATAGGAGTTACGCACAATCGCAACTGCATGAAGAAAGGGGAACAACCTGATGGTTGTTCCCCTTTCTGCTGCTTAGACACAAGCAAACGGTTTACCGTTCGATCATTCACTAACGATACGCCCTCCGGCAAGCCTTATCCTAATACGTCCATCAGCCCGGTGTAGAAAACTTTAATCGCAAAGTATAAGAACAGAAGCGCGGAAAGGAACGTTAGCACCCTGACGATTGACTTCTTGAATAAGGTGCCGGAGAGGCTGCTCATCCAGGCAACGGCAAGCGACCAGAGCAATCCGGCAGCGAAGAAGCCTAGGATGAAGTAAGGAAGTCCGCCTTCTTGTTTGAACTTCGAGCCTGCGATGATAGGACCCGCAACGAAAGCAAACCATGCGATAACGGTAGGCGACGCCATGGCCAGCCCTGCTCCGGCAATCCAATCTCGGAAGAGGGAACGTTCCACGACAACGGTCTGATTGGCATCGAGCGTTTTGGCTTTCCACGTTTCTCGTAGCATTTTATAAGTGAGATAGAATAGGACGCCGGATCCGACTATCCAGAGCCCCCACTTTACTGCTTGATATTCGAAAATAACGCTCACACCGAGAAGGGCTAGAGTGAGGTAAAACAAATCCCCGAAGCAGGAACCGAATCCGATCATGAAGCTGGGCTTGAAACCTCTCTCCATTCCGGTTTTCATAATCGCGACGTTCACCATTCCCAGGTCGAAACATAAAGACAAGGAAAACAAAAACCCTTCGAAAAAAGCCAGCGCCGCAACCATACGATAACTCCCTATTTATTTGAGTATAGGATTTATTGTACATGGAATATGAGCTGTGGAATACATAGGTGCAAATTCAACGATATACCCGGTAAGATGTGCTTGTCGCCGGAGATAATGGTACACTAAGGATTGGAACTCTAAACTAATGAGCCTGGGAGGGAATACTGAGCATGAACGCATTTGAATTGTACAATCCGACGAAGCTGGTCTTCGGAGCGGATAAGGTTAAACAGTTAGGCGAGTTAGTTAAACCTTATGGCAAGCGGATCTTGCTCGTATACGGCGGCGGGAGCATTAAGACATCCGGGCTCTACGAAGACGTTCTATTCCAGTTGAACGCGATTGACGCGACCGTGCACGAGTTGTCCGGTATTGAACCGAATCCGCGTTTATCTACCGTGAATAAGGGGATCGAGATTTGCCGGAAGGAGAAAATCGAATTTGTGCTCGCGGTCGGAGGCGGAAGCGTACTCGATGCGGCTAAAGCGATTGCGGCGGGAGCCCTATATAGCGGGGATGTCTGGGATTTCACGATTCATAAGGCGGTTATTCAAGAAGCATTGCCGATTGGCACTGTATTGACTCTTGCAGCTACCGGATCGGAAATGAACGGCAATGCCGTTATCTCCAATTGGGAGACGAAGCAGAAACGCGGTTTGGGCAGCAAATTCGTCTATCCTAAATTTTCTATACTAGATCCTAAGCTTACATATACCGTGCCCGCGAATCAGACGGTTAACGGTATCGTAGATATCATGTCGCACGTGTTCGAACAATATTTCAGCCTGACAACGGATATCCCGCTGCAAGAAAGATTCGCGGAATCCATTCTCCTTACCGTTATCGAGAACGGGGAGAAAGCAATCGCCGACGGTTCCGATTACGATGCAAGGGCAAATCTGCTGCTTGCAGGCACCTTTGCATTGAACGGCACCTTGCCGAACGGCGTCACGACTGACTGGGCGTCGCACGGAATCGAGCACGAGGTGAGCGCGATCTATGACATCGCGCATGGCGCGGGATTGGCGATCATTTTCCCGAACTGGATGAAGCACGTGTACAAAGAGCGAGTGAGCAAGTTCGTGCAGTACGCGGTGCGGGTGTGGAACGTTGATCCTACGGGTAAGACCGACAATGAAATCGCGCTTGCAGGCATTGCGGCGACCCGGGCGTACTTCACGCGCATCGGAGCTCCTACGACGCTCGGTGAACTCGGTATTAACGACGAGAATATTGACCGGATGGCCGAAGAAGCCACGCAATTCGGCCCGATCGGCACGTTCAAGCAACTGTCGAAGGACGACGTGGTCCAAATCCTGACGGCCAGCTTATAATTTAATGACGGAAGGCCGCCACAATCGTGGCGGCCTTTTTAATGTGCGGAATTCCTAGCTAATGAAGCGCTATTCATTCAAGAATAAGAGTACTCCTGTCTGGAAACAATATCCTGAATTGAATTAGAGACATGGGGTGCAAGTATGGGCTTTTTCAGTAAAGTATTTTCTAACAATCGGCATAAGAGTGCTCGCGCAGCAAATGTCAGACGGACCCCGCCGACTGAAGAGAAAGTTGCAGCCACGCTTCAAGAAAACATTTCATACGTGCACCAAGCCCTTTTCCATACGGAGGATCTCGTTAATCGTTCAATCCCTTGTTTTGAGAAGCAAGCGTACCTTCTCTACCTTAATTCCGTCTGCGATTCGGACAAAATCCATCAATTGATCCTTAAGCCATTGCTTCAGGCGCAAGATGCGAATCCGGATCGGGACCTGACGGCCGCCTCCGTGGAGAAGCATACGGATTTGGAGAAGGCTATCGATCTCATGATTCGAGGATATGCCGTCCTCTTCTTGGAGGGAAGCGAAGATTGCTATGCCGTCCAAGTGAATCAGATCAATAACAGAGCCGTAAACGAGCCTGCGAACGAAAAAGCGATTCAAGGGGCTCACGACGGTTTTATTGAAAGCATGCAAGTTAATCTTCAACTCGTTCGCAAGCAGATTAATAGTCGGAACTTGGTCGTACGCAAATACTCGTTAGGCAAGATGACCAAGACCGACGCAACCATCGTTTACCTGAACGATCTAGCTAATCCGGAGCTGGTCGAGGAGATCGATCGTAAAATAACGGCGATCGACGCGGATAATGTTATGAATGGACTTCTGGTACTTGAATACATAGAGAATCAATCCTTTTCTCCATTTCCGCAAATTTTGCAGTCGGAGCGGCCGGACCGGGTAGCGGCCAATCTGTTGGAGGGACGCGTTGCTCTTCTCATGGAGGGAACTCCGGCAGCCTTGATCATGCCCGTGTCCTTCTTCACGTTTTATCAATCGCCTGATGATTATAACAGCCGCTCCTTGGCGGGTTCATTCATAAGGTTATTGCGATTGTTCAGCTTCTTCATAGCGATTGCTCTACCCTCTTACTATATCGCGGTCGTGTCCTTCCATTACGAAGTGATCCCGATGGAACTGTTCTACCAAATCAAAGGCAGCGTCGAGAAAATTCCTTACCCTCCTATTCTAGAAGCTTTGTTCATGGAACTGACGATTGAGTTGCTGAGAGAGGCGGGGATGCGCTTACCTGCCCCAATCGGCCAATCGATCGGCATCGTAGGCGGCTTGGTCATCGGGGATGCGGTCGTCCGGGTCGGGCTCGTATCGTATCCGATGATCACCGTCGTGGCCTTAACGGCGATCGCCTCCTTCGTCGTTCCTTCCCACGAAATGAGTTATTCCGTTCGATTGTTACGGTTTCCGGTCATGATCGCCGCGTCTCTGCTCGGTTTTCTAGGCATCTGTATCGGCTTCGCGTTAATCTTGATACATCTCTGCAAGCTTGAGTCTTTTGGTTCCCCTTATTTTGCGCCGGCTTCTCCCATGCGTCTGAGGGATTGGAAGGATTCATTCGTTCGCCTTCCATTCTGGAAGCTGAATGAACGCCCAATTGACCCGAACCCTCAGCAATTGGTTCAAGAGAAACGCTCGAAGGGGGGGACGGGCGATGATCGCGGCTAAAGAAAAGATTACTGCGGGACAGTTTATGATCGTCGTTATTCAAGCGCAGATCGGCGTGGGCATCTTATTCCTGCCCTCATCCGTGGAATCCGTTGCCCGCAATGATGCTTGGATTTCGATCCTTCTGGCCGGGATGGCGGCATTATTGCTTAGCGTGGTCATGTGGGGATTGAACCGAAGATTTCCTACCATGACCTTATTCGAATTTCTGCCGAAGCTGCTTGGGAAGTTCGCGGGTAAAATCGTGCAAATCTTTTATGGGTTGGCGTTTATTTTGGAATGCAGCATGGTTTTGGTACTATTCACCGATGTCGTTAGGGATTGGATTTTCCCGATCACACCGCGTTGGGTCATATTGGGGCTGATGCTCGCGACGGCACTCTATATGGCCCGGGAAAATATAAGATTGATCGCGCGGTTTTTCGTGCTTACCTTCGGATTGATCTTTGTCTTAATCCTGATTGCCGCATACGCGTACAAGGACGCTAACATCCTGTATATCTTGCCGATCAACGAGTCCGGGATATCTAACGTCCTCAAGGGGATGCTGCGATCTATGAATTCGTTGTACGGCTTTGAAATGATTTTGCTCTGTTATCCCTACGTGAAGGGGGGGAGCAAGGGGATTCTGAAGGCAACCCTTTTTGCTTGTGTTTTCTCAACCCTTGTATACAGTTTTATGGTATTTATGTGCCTGATCGTGTTCAGTCCCGAGGAGCTTAAAATTATCCCGCAGCCCGTATTGTATATGGTGAAGGCTTTGTCGTTCACGGTAATCGAGCGTGCCGATCTCTACTTCTTGACGATTTGGACAGTTGTGGTTATCACGACGGTCATGGCCTATTTGTACATGGGAGCTAAAGCGGTTGCATCTATTTTCGGCAAGAAAAAGCATGCCGGGGCAGTTCCTTACGTTGCCCTCTTGATCTTATGTATTTCGCTTTACCCTCATGATCAGGAGCTGATCAATAAAATGCAGATTATCGTAGGGATCATAGCGGCCATCGCTCTCGTCGTTCTCCCATTCCTTCTGCTCTGCATCTCTTACTTGTTTAGAATCAAGGGGAAGGAGGGGGCGGAAGGATGAGACGGCGTTTAGCGTGGATAGTGATCGGATCCGCCATCCTTATCCTATGCGGATGCTGGGATCAGCAATTGTTAAAGAACGAGCGAAACGTAAGTATAGGCGGGTTTGATCAAGGGATTGACGGATTGCTTCGGGCAACGGTATCTATTCGGGATATCCAGGTCTCGGAATCGGGAGCCAATGATTCCAGTGAGGTTCATTCGGTATTGGCGCGAAGCACGCAACATGCAAGGGAACTGCTGAATCAAGAAGTATCCGGCGGCTATTCCCCGGTCAAGATACGTGTGCTTTTATTGGGAGAGGAGTTCGTAAGAAACCATGATTTCTTGCCTTACTTCGACGTGTATTATCGCGATCCTAAGAGCCCCTTAAATGCCAAAGTAGCGGTAACGAAAGGGAAAGCGGAGGATTTAATTCGTATCAGGAAGATCGGCAATAAGACGATCGGCCTGCATATCGACGACCTTCTCAAAGGCATGGAGCAGACGACCGCCATTCCCCGGATCAATATCCAAACGCTCCATCCGTTAGATCGGGGATATGATTTCGCGCTCCCTTATTTAGTAAACAAAGGCGGAATGCCGAGTTTGAACGGCATCGCTTTGTTCAGCGGAACCAAAATGACGGAAATATTAAACACGGACGAATCGCGATTGTATCTTCTATTGTCCGACTCCATGGGAAGAGATCTAAGGATGACGCTGAAGTCAAAAAAAATAAACGCGTCGAATAGCTATGATTATGTCACCATAGACGTTAAAAAAATACAACGTAAGCTCAAAGTAAAGGTCTCGAACAAACAAGATATCAGCGTGAAGCTTCATTTGAAGCTGAGGGTCACCGTCGTGGAGGATCCGAGTAATCACCTTTATGACATCACGGTCATGAACAACTTGGAGCGGATCCTATCGGAACAACTGACGGACGACTCTAAGATGATCGTTCACAAGATGCAAAAGGCGGAACACGACGGTTTCGGCATTGCACGCAGGCTTATGTCGTATCATCCTAAGCTATGGAAGCAGCTCGATTGGATCAAAGAGTATCCTCAAATTCCGTTCGATATTCGTGTATCCTTGCAAATCGTGAACACGGGAATCACGCAATGATCGGAAGGAGATCCTCTGCCCCGAGAAGAATAAATAAGCATCGAGGGAATAAGCGCAGCAGGAACGGGGGAGCAAGATGACGGTAACGGTTAATGAAATTATGGAGAAATTAGGGCAGCTAGGCACGGAACAGACGAAAAGCACCTTCATTCGTCATGGAGCGAAGGAGCCGTTATTCGGCGTTCGGGTGGGAGATCTGAAGAAGCTGGTCAAGGAAGTTAAGAAAGATCAAGAGGTTGCACGCGCTTTATACGCGACCGGCAATAGCGATGCGATGTATTTGGCAGGCTTGACCGTTAATCCGAAGACGGCAACGAAACAAATGTTGCAGGAGTGGGCAAGGCAGGCCTATTGGTACATGATCGCAGAGTATACGGTCGCGGGAGTCGCGGCGGAAAGCCCTTATGCGGTCGAACTCGCCAGAGAGTGGATCCAATCGTCTGATGAACAGATTGCGACGTGCGGTTGGAGCACTTACGCGAATTATATTTCCATCACGCCAGATGAACAATTAGATAGGGAAGAGATCGCAACGTTGCTGCGGCACATTGAGGCAGGCATTCATGAAGAGCGGAACAGAGTCCGTTACAACATGAACACATTTGTCATTGTCGTCGGAACCTATGTAACGCAGCTTCACGAAGAAGCGGTCAGGGTGGCGAACCAGATCGGCAAAGTTCACGTGAATGTGGGGCAGACGGCCTGTAAAGTGCCGTTGGCATCTGACTATATCGATAAAATCGTCAAAATGAATCGTGTCGGCAAAAAGAGAAAGACGTGCATATGCTAGAAGGAGATGAATATATAGGGAAGGAAAGCGGAATTCGGAGGAGAAGGTTTAGAGCAATCCTTTTATGAATGCGTTTACAATATAATCGAATGGCGGAGGGTGTTCCATGAGACAACGGTACATGAATTCCCCGATGATGTATGCCTTCGGAATGCTGGCGATGATGATTCCCAGTCAAGCATTCAGCACTTTTTACAGCTATTATTACGTAGATAAGCTGGGATTGGGTCTGGGGTTAGCAACTCTAGCACGAACGATTTTCCTCATTTGGGACGCGGTTAACCAGCCTTTATTCGGTTACTGGTCCGATAGGACGAAGACCAAATACGGACGTAGGCGTCCATGGTTATTCGGCGCGATTCCGCTCTTCATGCTCACGTTCATCATGGTGTTCTCTCCTCCGAAGGATTTATCGGAGATGGGACTGTTTACTTGGTTTCTCATCGCTCTCGTATTGTACGAAGCGGTCGCCACCGTCATCTGGGTGAACTACGGCGCGTTATTCCCGGAGCTATTCAAGGGAGATCGTCTCCGCACGAAAGCATCCGCCGTCCAACAAGGCTTTCAGATTGTCGCCCTGCTCATCGGTACGGCGCTTACGCCGCTGCTGTTCGATTCCATGGGCTTTAGCAATATGTCGATCATATACGCTCTCGTTTTCGCAATATTCATGCTCTTGTGTTTGCGGTTTATTAAGGAAGACGAGGAAGCGAGCCGAACGCCGCAGTTCGGATTCAAAGAGGCATTCAAGCAAACTTTGAAGAACAAAACGTTCTGGCTGGTCAACTTCGCCAATTCATTCGCGCAGACCGTGAACGGCTTGCTCAGCGCGACTCTACCTTTCTACGCGAAATACGTGCTTGGAATTCCCGATAATCAACATACGATTTTACTCGCTTCCGTGTTCGTCTCGGTCATCCCGCTCGTAGGCGCATGGTACTGGTTGCTTCGTAAAATGGACCCGGTCAAAGGCTGGAGGTTGTCGTTCTTCACCTATGCGCTATCTGTTATTCCGTTATGGTTCGGAACGAATCTCGCAACCGGGATTATCGCGGGGGTGCTGGTCGGATTCGGCTTGGCGGGTTTCCTTGTGTCGCCGCCGATGGTCAATAGCTCGATTATCGATCAGGATTTCGCCAAGACGGGCAGTAGGCGCGAAGGAATCTATACGGCGGTCAGCGGTTTTATCATTCGCTCCAGCGGACTGATCTCCGCTCTGGCTTTTCTTATTGTAGGCATTTTCTTCGGATATAAGAGCGGGGACAATCCCGGACCGAACCCGGAAGCGACATTCCGATATTTGATTAGTGTAGTTCCGTTTGGCTTGCTTGTTATTTCTATTATCATTTCGTTCTTCGTGAGAATAGAGAGGAAGCCTGCCGATGAGTCCTAAGCGCCTTATTATTAATTGCGACGATTTCGGCCAGAGCCCGCCGATGAACGAAGCGATCATGCACTTGCTGGAAGAACGCAAAGTTTCATCTGCGACATTGATGGTTCCGGCTCCCGGGTTCGAAGAAGCGGCGGATTGGTGCAGGCGCAGAGGGCAGGCCAACGTTGGGTTGCATCTTACGCTTACGAGCGAGTTCGATGCGATCCGTTGGAAGAGCCTAACGGGACATTCTTCGCTTCACGACGAGAGCGGTAATATGCATAAGACGGTCGAACAATTCGAACGCCATGCCGATACCGGGGCGGTCATGAAAGAACTGGCCGCTCAGTATGAGGCGGTACGTCGATTCAATATACTGCCCACGCATGCAGATAATCATATGGGCAGCTTATATGGTACGGCTACGGGCCGGAGCCATATCCTCCAAGTACTGAAACAATGCGCCAAGTGGAAGCTGCCGTTCCGGCTCTTCCGTAAAGTCCATCCAGCAGATCCGTTGTTATCTTCGATTCCAGGGGTAGAGAAGGCCGCTATTAAAGCCTCCGCGCTTGCGGGCGTGCTTGGGGTGGCGATTCCGGATTATCTTCTTTCTCATCCTTTTCACATTCAGGAAGGCGAGACATACGAAAGCTTCAAGCAGTCGATGATCGCGAAGATGTACGACCTACCGGAAGGAATTAGTGAAACCTATATTCATCCTGCTGTGGATCATTCTCGTATGCTAGCCGATATTCCGGATTGGGAGAAGCGGGTATGGGAATACAAACTCATGCTGGACGCCGATTTCGCCTATGCGATTCAGGATGCCGGGGTTGTACTGACGGACTACGAATATATTCGCAAGTACGGCAAAGCATCGAAAGTAAGCTCTGCATTTACGTTAGCGAGGGAATTGTTAAGAAAATGATCAGCGAGTCGTGTATAATGGAATATTATGTAGAATAATCTCGAATATTAAGGTATATTTTGTAAATGAAGGTTTATTCCGAATGTCTGACTGAGCGGGGATGACGATAATTGAATTTAGATATGCTGCTAGGCAAAAAATCCAAAAACGACGTCTTGAATGCAGTAGGGTTGTTGCTCGTTCCTGCCAGAACAACGATTGACGAAGGGTATATCCGTCTGCTCGAGCAACATCATATCCATCAATCGGAGATTATGCTGCTGGACGAGAATACGGAACGCTTCGTGTTTAATCCGACGGATTTAGTAAAGCAAGCTTCTCGATTCTCTCAAGATTTATTCGACGAGGTTAAAGCGACGAAGAAGCTACCGATGTCCGAAATCAACAATGAGCTGCTTCCCATTGTAGAGCAGATGTCCTCGCATTCGGATGTGTTCCAGCTCTTCGAGTCCGTGAAAGCCAAGGACGAGTATACCCACCAGCATAATATCGGGGTCGGCGTATTATCTACGTTGATCGGCAGATGGATGGGGTTGAGCGAATCGGAATTGTCTATTCTGACAATGGCCGCAACGCTGCACGATATCGGGAAAGTCCATATTTCGGACGACATTCTGCTCAAGCCGGGTAAGCTGACCGCGGAAGAGTTCGAAGAAATCAAACGGCATACGACTTATGGCTACGAAATTCTTAAGAACACGCCGGAGTTAAATCCTCGTGTTTCTCTTGTTGCCCTTCAGCACCATGAAAGATCGGATGCGAGGGGATATCCTCTTAAGCTGCAGGAGCACCAGGTAGATCCTTTCAGCAGAATCGTTGCCGTCGCAGATGTGTTCCATGCCATGTCGTCGAAACGTCCGTATCACGAACCGCTGCCATTTCATGAAGTGATCAACGAGATGCGCAAAGGCTCTTTTGGCGAACTAGACCCGGAGGTCGTGTCCGTATTTCTGAAAATGATGGTCAGGCATCTTGTCGGAAGCCGGGTGAAGCTGACCGATGGTCGGTGGGGAGAAGTGGTCTACATTAACCCTCACGACGATACGAATCCCTTGATCAGAATTGAGGGGGCTTTCCTAGATCTTAGCCAAGAGCGACATATTCATATTCAAGAGATCGTGATTTGAGTTAGAAGTCCGAACGATAACGATACATGATCGAAACATCAATTCCTCAGGGGAATGCCGACGATCGGCATTCCCTCGGGGGATTTTTTGCGTTCAGGCGCGATTATCGAATACATTTTCCAGCTTAGGGACAACGTAGAACGGTTAGTCATGCAGCATCACGAATTGAAATTCCGGAGGTGACGGATCATGCGCGTAATTCGCGGTTTAGGTTGGGCATTGTTTGCCGTTGCCCTAATAGTAGGGCTAGTGAATCCGGCCATCGTCGCAGCGAAGACGAAAGATTCCCTTAAAGCGGCGTTCGTAAGAGGCGGCGATCTATGGGTAAAAACGGGAGACGCCGAGCGACAATTGACTAAAGGGGAAGTCGTTCGGAATCCGAAATGGTCGTTCGACGGAGAGTGGATCGCGTATTCGACCGGTGAAAACCAGCAAGAGCTTAAGCTCTTGCAGGCGTCTACTGGCAGAAGCCAGCTTGTCTCTCGCACGGGAGGAAGCAATTATCAGTGGTCCCCCGACCATAATCGCCTCGCGTTCCTGCTGGAGCAGAAGTTGGTATGGGTCTCTCCGAATATGCCAGATCGGCAAGCCGAAATCGCAGAAGGAATAGGCAACTATTCTTGGCTGCCGGAGGGCAATGGATTTATCGCTTCTACCGTAACCGAACTGCTTCCCGACGGTTGGACGCCCGTCCGAATTGTCGAGATTCCTTTAACGGGTAATGGGGTTGCAGCACCGAAGGGACAGCCTGCGTCGGAGGGAAAGCCAGCAAGCTTAGGTAGAACCTTATTTGTCCTGCCGAAGCAATCGGATGACTTCTTTGCCGTAGGAACGAGCGGGTTCAAATACTCGACATCGGGGAAATGGATCGCATTTCTCGCAACGCCTACCGCATCGCTGTCTGCCGATAGCAACACGTTATGCTTGTTAGCCTCGGATGGCCAGGGATTCCGGAAGGTCGATCAAATGGTTAACAATAACGAATGGTTTAAATGGGCGGATCGAGGGGACAAGCTCGCGTACATTGGAGGCATCGGGAGAGAGGCTACGAGCAATAAGCAGCTTAAAGTGTTAGAGGCGCCCACTGGCAAGCCGATTTCCTATACGCCGTCGGGTTACGTCGATCAGGGCTTTACTTGGGAAGGGCTGCAGCACATTGTCGTATCCAGAGCTAAGGAGCTGAAGAGTACCGGCAGCCCGGCAACCAAACCGCTTCCTAATCTGGTCGAGATCAAGCTGCAAGGTCCGCGTAACAAGCCCATAAGTCAGCCTCCCGCTAAGTACGGGGATTTCAATCCGCAATATCTTCCGTATGTGAACGAGCTCGGGTGGGTGAGATCAGACCGAAGCCAATCCAATGTGCTCATCTCGGGCCGAGGAGGCAAGCAGCCTCAAGTGTGGATTAAGAACATCGACGCGGGGGCGGATTTCTACGAGCAGTGGAGATGGAGCGAAGTGCTCAGCTTTTATAACAGAACAGAGGGATGAAAAATACATTTTGGGAATAGTAAGTGCGGTAGCAAAATTAATGGATTATTAGGAGGGCATTAACGAAGATGGAACATGAAAATGGAAGCATCAGATCATATAGCTCTAGAGTAAGAAAACTGTCGTTATTTGGAAAATGGTTGGGATTGGTTGCGCTTGTCCTTACGCTGATGGTAAGCATGCCCGACGTAAGCTCTGCGGTGGGCAAGGGCGCGCACGGTCCCGACGTATTCGTTATTCAAGGGATGCTGAAATCGCTCGGCAGTTATTCGGGCCCGATTACCGGATACTATAACACGGCTACTGTTCGGGGGGTAAAGTACTTTCAGAAGAAGCATGGCATGCCCGTTACGGGCAACGTGGATAAAGCGACATTCACTTCGCTAGTGTATGCTTACTCCAGCAAGAAGGTTGTCGGGAGTAGTGGCGGCCAAGGTATACGCAGTCAAGGAATACGTGGTCAAGGCGGCGGAGCAGGAGGCGGTTATGGCGGCGGAGCAGGAGGCGGCCAAGGCGGCGGAGCAGGAGGCGGCCAAGGTGGCGGAGCAGGAGGCGGCCAAGGCGGCGGAGCAGGAGGCGGTCAAGGTGGCGGAGCAGGAGGCGGCCAAGGCGGCGGAGCAGGAGGCGGTCAAGGTGGCGGAGCAGGAGGCGGCCAAGGCGGCGGAGCAGGAGGCGGTCAAGGCGGCGGAGCAGGAGGCGGCCAAGGCGGCGGAGCAGGAGGCGGTCATGGCGGCGGAGCAGGAGGCGGTCATGGCATCGGTGGTGGACAAGGCCAAGGCGGCGGTCAAGGCCAGGGAATAGAGGAAGAGCAGGAAGAACATCACGGCAAGGCTAAGGAAGAGGAAAAAGGCAAGATCAAAGAGGAAGAGCAAGGTAAGACTAAGGAAGAAGAGCAAGGTAAGACTAAGGAAGAGGAGAAAGGCAAGATTAAGGAAGAGGAGCAAGGTAAGACCAAGGAGGAGAAGGGGTACGGAGGCAACAAGGGGTATGGTGGGAACCAAGGCAATGGAAGCAACCAAGGGTATGGAGGCGGCCAAGGCAATGGAGGCAATAAGGGGTATGGGGGCAACCAGGGCAATGGAGGCAACCAAGGTTATGGAAGTGGCCAACAGCCGCAAACAACGCCAGAAAACTCCAATGGGAATGGCTACGGTAATCAAGGTAAGGACTCCGATTAAAGGAACTGTAGGTAATATGAACGCTTCGTCCCTTCGGGGGCGAGGCGTTTTTTAGTTCTATATTCCGATCGAACGCGCCCCGCGAGCCAAGCCCCCGCGGCTCATTGTCGCAAAAAGCGACGATAACGCCCCGCCCGCGAAGCGCACCCGGCTCATTGTCGCAAAAAGCGACGATAGCGCCCGGCTCGTCAAGCCTGCCCGGCTCATAGTCGCAAAAAGCGACGATAGCGCCCCGCCCGCGAAGCGTACCCGACTCATAGTCGCAAAAAGCGACGATAGCGCCCGGCCGCCAAGCCCGCCCGGCTCATAGTCGCAAAAAGCGACGATAGCGCTCTGCCTGCCAAGCCCGCCCGGCTCATTGTCGCAAAAAGCGACGATAGCGCTCCGCCTGCCAAGCCCGCCGAGCCCCGCCCACTTCTTCCACGCCGTTTTAGCCAATGGATTTCTTCTCTCAATCAGTATACGATTAGCTATATCAAAGTAAGGCGGTCTAAGAAGTCGCTGATCACCTGGAGAAGAGGGAAGTCGTCATGGAGCTGGCAATCGGATTTGTCGCTGGAATCGTCGTAATCGCCGTAATCGTATATTTGGTACTGAGGTTTTATCCTCCTCTTGGAGGACGACCGTCACGGGAAAGCAAACGGAGGATGGAGGAATCCCCTAATCGTATCAATGGGAGATTCGAGTATCCTATTCCAACGGATATGGGCATGAGTATAGGAGAAACGACCAAGGTTATGATTGATTTCATAAAAGGCAATCCCAACGGGAAGCCGAAATTACCCGTACCCACTGTTCCGCTAACGGCCCGACAAATTCAATCCAATGAGGAGCATGCCAAGGCGATATGGTTTGGTCACTCGGCCGTGCTATTGCATATAGATGGAAAAACCATCTTCATAGACCCGATGTTGGGACGAACTCCATCTCCATTCGCACTATTCGGAGGCAAACGTTACAGTCGTCAATTGCCGATCGAGATTGAGGACCTGCCTGAGCTAGATGCTGTAATCCTCTCTCATGATCATTACGACCATCTGGATTACGGCACTATTCTCAAATTGAAACATAAAACGAAGCGATTTTTCGTTCCGCTCGGAGTTGCTCCACATCTGGAGAGATGGGGTGTGAACCGTGCGAACATTTCCGAGCATGATTGGTGGGAAGAGTTAGAGTTCGACGGGCTTAAGCTGGTAACCGCTCCGGCCCGCCATTTCTCGGGCAGAAGCATCGGGGATCGAAACACCACTTTGTGGTGCTCCTGGGTCATTATCGGCGAGCAGGCTAAAGTCTTTTTTAGCGGAGATAGCGGTTATGGCCCGCATTTCGAACAAATCGGCGATAAATACGGACCATTCGATATGACTTTCATGGAGTGTGGGCAATACGACGAGCGATGGTCCGCGATCCACATGATGCCGGAGGAAACCGTCCAAGCGCACATCGATGTGAAAGGAAAGGTCATGGTTCCGATTCATTGGGGAGCCTTCACGCTTGCGCTGCACGGTTGGACGGACCCCGTTGAACATGCATCTGAGACGGCGAGAGCACGTGATGTCGCCCTTGCGACACCTAGAATCGGAGAGGTCGTCTACATTAGAGCCGAAGGATATCCGACAGACGCTTGGTGGAGACATGAGTAAACCATGTGTTGACCATTTCTAGAAATAGGATGTAAAATATTATAAATCAATAAGCTGCGTGTAACTGGCGTAAACATGGATAACCATGAGGGAGCGCGCAGATATCGGCCGTACGCCTGGGCAAAGTGCTTGATCTTTGGATCGAGTGCTTTTTTCTTTATCCTCATGATCCAGGAAAGGGCGGGTGTTAGGCGATGAAAATGGCATTTGTTTTGTTTGACGGGATGACGACGCTGGATTTTTCAGGGTTCTGTGAAGCGGTGACATGGATGGGGATTCTCGGAGTGATGTACGCGACGGCAACGTGTTTACCGGCGGGGGCGTATCGGCCTCAATCGATTTGGGCTTATTTCTGATCGAATCCCTGACGAATGCGGACGTTGCCAGGGAAGTGCAGAAGAAGATGGATTACCCTTACTATCGTCCGGGAGGATAGGCATGAGCCTCACGCGAATTCCCGCAAATGACGGATCATCTCTTCCTTGATCGGTTGCTCTAATTTGCTCATGGCGAGCAGAACTGCCCCGGCGACGGGCGACAAAATCGGTTTCGCGACGGTAAACCGCTTATGATTGCCAGCGAGGAGCAATTCGCTTAACCGATTGGAGAAATAAGGGCTGTTAATGACGCTCCCGATAAACGCGACCTCGACCGTATTTCCGGCAAAGGCGCGGGATAGCAGTTCGATTCCGACTTTGATTTGATGAATAGCCCGATCGCACACGTTAACGGCTACCGAGCTGCGCTGATTCGCGGCATGCGTAACCATCGGAGCGAATTGGCCGAATGTTTTGTCCCGTTGCTGCCGGTCATCATCGAACCCTTGCTGCGCCAACTTGTAAAACTCCGGCAGCGATAGGACATTCCAATGCTCCAGCATCGCTTGGATGAGCCCCTCGTCGGAGGCGTCCGTATTCCCGGCAAGAATCTCGTGAACGGTATTATAAGCAATAAAACGAGCAGCGCTTGCCGCATAATGATGGAAGGCGTAATTGCTCAGTTGTTGGCCGCTTTCCGTGACCGCTACGATATTAGAGCCCGTCCCGGAGATGACCACGATACCGGGTTTTGCCATCAATGCGCCATAGTGAGCGACAATGGCATCATTAACATGCCACTTCGGACAAGTGATTCCAGGAACTTCGGTGAGAGATTCGACCCAGATGAGGTCGGCCGGCGAATCGTACCCTGCAATTCCCGCAGCGATTCCTCGAACATGTTGTTTGCCTCTGCCCGCTTTCTCTAACGCTTCCGTAATCGCGTCATGGACGTTGCGAGCAGCGGATGAATCCTTGTAGAGGGAGGCGGGCCCTTTTTCTACATAAGCGAGCACTCTTCCCGAAAGGTCGGCGACCATTGCCCGGCTATGGGTTCCTCCGCCGTCGATTCCGATTACGACATCTTGTGTAAGCATCATGAGCACCTCACGATTTCTTTAATAGTTGGATTATACTTGATGGAAGCGACGAATAGCATAAAAAAAGCTCAACCGCTACTGACATACTGTTGTCAGTAGCGGTTGTTTATTATTAAAATAAATCAACGGAAGGTTAGGTGTACGGTTAATGAACACTAAGGAAAGCTTGCATGCATTGGAAGAAACGGTCTCTTATTATTTGGAGCAACTCGAAGGAGTAAGCGAGGAACAGCTATGCCGCAAGCCTAGCGATGAAGAATGGTCTCTGGGGCAAGTATATATCCATCTGATTAACGCGACCCAGTTTATGAGCTTACGCAATATTAAGCTCTGTCGCGAAGAGGCCTTGGATGCGACTGCCGTCGTCGGAGTCAAGACGGATGCGGGCGAAGCGGTGTTTCGGAACGGCGGTTTTCCCGATGCGAAAATCTCGGTACCTCCTTCGCCGCAATACACGCCTCTCCAACCGAATGGCAAAGAACAATTGACCAGCGGTTTGTCGAATATCCTCCAACAGATGCAAGAAATCGAGCCGATGCTGCAGGAAATACCGCCGGATGTTACGGCGGCCCATCCCCGCTTGGGTGCACTTAATGCCAAGGAGTGGTTCAATATGGTCGAAATGCATTTCCGCCATCATGTCAAACAACTGCACCGCTTGCAGTCGTTCGTGGGCATAAGGGCATCATGAACAAAACGGACAGGATGTTAGCGATCATTCTGGAAATTCAGCGCAAGGGGATGCAACGGGCGGAGGATTTGGCGAACACGTTCGAGACGAGCGTGCGGACAATTTACCGGGACGTCCAAGCGCTTAGCGAAGCGGGTGTACCGATCTTCGGTGCCCCGGGCACGGGCTATTCGTTGATGGAGGGGTACTTCCTGCCTCCCGTAAGCTTCTCGGCGGACGAGGCCGTGGCTTTGATGATCGGCGCGGATTTCATCGAGAAGAGATTCGATAGGGAATACGGGGAGCGGGCGCGGACGGCACGCAGCAAAATAGAAGGCGTTCTTCCCGTAAACGTGCGATTGGAAGCGGAGGCCTTGAGGGAAACGATGAAACTTCCCGTCGTGGCTCGCGAGGAAGTCGTCGACGAGGCGGAAAGAGAAAGCATTGCCCAGCTTCGCCGGGCGATACTGGCGAGGCGGAAAGTCGGCTTTGGATATCTCAAAGTAACTTCGGATGAGAAGGACGGCCGGAGAAGCGTTCGTACCGTTCGTCCTTACGGGCTATCGTTCGTGCTGGGTTCATGGTTGCTGGTAGGGTACTGTGAGCTTCGCCAAGAAATTCGGCATTTTCGGCTATCTCGCATGACGGAACTACAGGATCTGGAGGAAACGTTCGCGTTACCTCCGGATTTTCGTATGAGCAATTACGTTCCTGCGAACGATCGTTCGATGGAAGTGCGCGTTCTGGCGAGCCTGGAAATCGCGGATCGGGTAAAAGAGTCCAAAAATTTCTATCTGGCGTCAACGGAAGACGTTCCTGAAGGGGTGCTGGTTACTCTTCGCGTCAGAGCTCCCGAGGATGTGCTGCATTGGGTGCTAGGTTGGGGAGCGGAAGCTAAGGTGCTAGAGCCAGAGAGCCTTCAACGCAAAGTTCAGGAAGAAGCCGTGAGAATGCTTGAACGTTATGAAAGGTGAGGGTGATGGGCGGGTCGTCCCAATGCATGCGGATATGCTAAAATGGGCTTACTTATCTCTAGGTAGGAAAGGTGTGGAAGCATGCAGCCTTTTACGGAACGGGTAGTTGAAATGATTAAAAGCATTCCAGAAGGATATGTCATGACTTATGGACAGATCGCGGCATGCGCCGGAAGCCCGAGAGGGGCCAGACAGGTCGTTAGAATTCTGCATTCGCTAAGCGCGAAGCATGACCTGCCTTGGCATAGAGTCGTGAACGCGAAAGGGGAAATCGCGATTCAAGAGGGAGAAGGAAAGTATATGCAGAAGCACTATCTGGCTAACGAAGGCGTCGAGTTCGGCTTGAACGATTGCATCGACCTTGACGTATACCGGTTCGAGCCAGCAGACGTTACGCCCTCTGCTCGAAAAGTTTAGCGATCTCGATAATCACGTTAGTGGCTTTGATCATCGTATCTACCGAAACGTATTCGAACCGTCCATGGTAGTTCTCGCCACCTGTAAAAATATTCGGAGTCGGCAAGCCCATATAGGAAAGCTGGGAGCCGTCGGTCCCGCCGCGAATCGGGCGCACGATCGGCTCGATGCCGAGGCTGACCATCGCTTGGTGGGCGATATCTACGATTTCTTTAACCGGCTCGATCTTCTCGCGCATATTGAAATATTGGTCTTTGATCTCCAGCACGATACGCTCTTCTCCGTAAGCGGCCTTCAGATCTTCCACAATGCTGGTCAATTGCGCTTTTCTCCCGTTGAACCGTTCCTTATCGAAATCTCTAATAATGTAATGAAGCTTGGTTTCTTCCACGTCGCCTTGAATGGAGATCAGGTGGAAGAAGCCTTCGTAGTCTTCCGTGTACTCAGGGGCCTCTTCCGCAGGGAGCCGGCTGTTAATCTCCATCGCGATCTTCGCGGAATGCACCATTTTACCTTTGGCCGTACCGGGATGAACGATTTTCCCCGTGCATGTAATCCGTGCCACTGCGGCGTTAAAGCTCTCGTATTGCAGCTCGCCTAGGGGGCCGCCATCCATCGTGTAAGCGTAGCTTGCGTCGAATGCGGCGACGTCAAAACGGTGAGGCCCTCTTCCGATTTCCTCGTCCGGCGTAAAGGCGACTCTAATGCGTCCGTGCTTGATTTCCGGGTGCTCAATCAGGTAAGCCATCGCGGTCATAATCTCCGTCATGCCGGCCTTGTCATCTGCGCCAAGCAACGTCGTACCGTCCGTCGTAATCAACGTTTGCCCTTTATAACCGGACAACTCCGGGAAATCCCGAGGGGATAATACGATCTGCTGAGCTTCATTCAGTACGATGTCGTTGCCGTCATAGTTCTCGACGATCTGAGGGTTAACCCCTTTGCCGGTAAAGTCGGTTGCCGTATCGATGTGGGCGAGAAAGCCGATCGTCGGGACTTTCTTCTCCGTATTCGCAGGCAAAGTCGCCATAACATAACCGTTGTCGTCCATCGTCACTTCTTGCATGCCGATCTGCTTCAGCTCCTCGACCAGCATCCGGCCAAGCGTTAATTGGCCTTCCGTTGTCGGGCAACTTTGGCTGCTCTCGTTGGACTGCGTATCTACTTGCACATAGGTCTTAAATCTAGTTATCAATTCGTTTTTCACGTTTGGCTCAACTCCTTGCTTTTATTTTACCAAAGTTCGGAGCGAGTATGAAACTTCGGCTGTCCGCGTTATCCCATTCGCTCAGAAAACGTCGGGCATACCCGCCTGAGCGAACGGGATAACGTCAAAAATCGCCTCAGATGAGGGAGCGAGAGTCGATAATCTTCCGGACATGCTGCATCTTTACCGCGGAGATCGGACTTGCGAACGTATTGTCCTCGCGGATGGCGGAGCCGAAGTGAACTTCCGTTACGCCGGTTTCCTTTAGTACTTCATCCAATGCATCCGGAGTCAGACCATGCCCGGCGAGAATGCGCAGGTTCGTATGCCGTGCCGCTTCATTTAATTCGCGAAGGCGAGGAATCGCCCGCGGAACGGGAGCTTGTCCGCCAGAGGTGAGGATTCGGCTGATTTGCGGATAAGCGGCTATGGATTGCAATGCGCTAAGCTGATCCTGTATCTCGTCGAACGCACGATGGAACGTAACGTCCAGACGCTCGGCGGCGACTAGCAGCTTCTCCAGAGCGGGAATATGAATGCCTCCGGAGGAGGTGAGCGTGCCGAGCACGATACCGGCTGCGCCGGTCTGCCGAATCGTCTCGATGTCTCGTACCATCACGCCCAGGTCGTCTTCCTTATAGCAGAACGATTGGCTATGAGGACGAACCATCACGTTAACCGGGATCGAAGCCGCGGCCGTAACGGCAGCTTCGATCAAACCGAGACTCGGCGTTAGCCCGCCTTCGGCGATGCCCGTCACCAGCTCGATCCGGTCGGCTCCGAGACGGACGGCATCTCTCACATCGGAGACGCTAATGGCAATAACTTCGAGAATCATAGATCGGTTCCCTCCCCGTGCAGGCTACTATTGTGCATTACGTAATCGGCTAGCAAGCGGACTCCGAATCCCGTTGCGCCCGCCGTTTCATATCCCCGGTGGGCTGAAGCCTGAACGGTATTGGCCATGTCGATATGCGCCCAACGGACGGAGCCGCCGATAAATTTTCGTAGGAATAGGGCGGCGGCAACCGCTCCTCCGTAAGCGCTTGAGCTAATGTTGTTTAGATCGGCATATTCGCTTCGCAGCAGGCTCTCGTCATCGTCCACGAGCGGCATCGGCCATACGCGATCGCCGTTGCGTTCGCCAATGCCCTGCAGTTTCTCCGTGCAGCTCCGGTGTCCCCATACCCCTGCTACCCGAAGTCCGAGCGCATGGCCGATACTTCCGGTTAACGTTGCGATGTCGATGATCTCTTCGGCGCCTAGCCGTTGAGCATGGAGCAACGCATCGGCAAGGATTAGCCGACCTTCCGCATCGGTGTTGCCGACCTGCACGGTTAATCCGTTCGGATAACGAATGATCGAAGAGGGCAGCAGTGCTCCGGCTCCCGGAACATTATCGGCAATCGCGATAAGGGCGACGACATTGGCGGGGGACTCGTTACGGAGTAAGAAATCCAGCGCCCCGACGACCGCGCATGCCCCGCCCATATCGAAACGGGCCTCGCTTAGATCCCGTCCGGTCTTAACGTTCATGCCGCCCATGTCGAACGTCATCCCTTTGCCGACTAAGGCAAGCAGCGGAAGGGAGGGATTGGGCGAGTAGGTAAGCTCGATAAGAGCCGGCTGGTGCCGACTGCCTTGTCCCACGGCCAGAAGGCCGTTCATGCCGAATTGCTCGAGCTCCTCGCCCCGGTAAATTCTCGTCCCTACATTCCGTCCCGCGAACAGCCGCTCGACTTGTTCGACCAAGTACCCGGGTGTCATCACGTTCGCAGGCTCGTTGCACCAATCTCTTGCGAGCATGATGCTTTCCGCGCGATGAACCGTCCTTGCGATCATACGGTTAAGGGATTGGGGTTCTTTATTCTCGCTAATGAGAAACATCCGCTCGATGGACTGCTGCTGTGGAGTTTGTTTGTATTTATCAAATGTATAACGGCCTAATAGCCAGCCTTCCACCCAAGCCTCCATGAACGATTCTTCATTAAGATTATCCGCCGAGACTTCCAGGGCAACGGCAACGGAACGATAGCCTTCCGTCCCGATCGCCCGGGCGGCGCATCCGGCTGCTCGACGTAACCGTTCGGCATCGAAACCGGCAACTGAGCCAAGTCCGACGAGCATTCGATGCTGCTTGCCCCTTGCGCCGTATACAACGGTGATCTTGCCTGCAGAGACCATTGCGGGCCTAAGCTCGAAGTCGAGCCCGGACGGCGTAGCGTCTCCCTCCATGACCAGATAGAGAATGATCTCGACTTCATCTGCAACGCGATCTTCTCGGTTAACGACCGTAATATTCATAGACGCGATTAACCTTCTTTCCGCTGCGAATAATCCAAATTAGCTAGTTCGTAGATCGCCCTGGCGTAGAGGGCCGTTGCTTGCATCAAGCTGTCGATCGCTATCGATTCGTCTTGCTGATGGGCGGTATCCGGCTCGCCCGGGAATAGCGGACCGAACGCAACGCAACTCGCCAGCTTACAAGCGTAGGTTCCGCCTCCGGTCGATAAGAGCGTCGCTTCCATGCCGATATGCTCCGAATATATCTTCTGCAGCGTAGGAATCATGGGATGGTCGGACGGGACTACGTGCGGTGGCTTGAGGATCGGGGGCGTCAATTCGAAGCCATATCCTTCAATCCGGGAAGCGATATTCGCGACGATCGCTTCTCCTTCCGTACATACCGGGAAGCGAATATTCAAATGGAAATAAGCATCCCTATTATGAGGTTCGTATCGGAGCAATCCGATATTGACGGTAAGCGGTCCCATCACCTCGTCGCAGCATGCAATCCCAAGGGCTGTCCCCGAAGTGTCTCCCGCTAGCAACTCGACCGCTGCATGTATAAATCGGCGGTCATCACCGGTAAACGGTTGTTCGTATAGAAATTCCAACAAGCGAATGCCCGCGTTGTCGCCCGTTTCCGGAGCCATGCCGTGAGCGGACTTGCCTTCCATGCGGAGAATCGCGGCGGCATTCTGCTCAGTTAAATCCGAGGCCATTGAGCCTACGATCTGTTTGTTGGCGCAATACGACCAGAAAGCCGTGATTAACCGTTCCAACTGAGCGGGCGATCCTTGAACGACGGCTTCCGCGCGATCGGGAACCATATTGGCGGCCGTCCCTGCTTGGAAAGAGCGGAGTCTATAGCCGACTAGCCCAGATTCGTTCTGCCGAGCGCTGCCTTCCGAGAAGCGCAAAGTCATCCGGGAATTCACTTGTCCCTTCTCCGCATGGACGATCGGGAAGTCCGCATCGGGCGTGAATCCGGCTACGGGCGGCAGCTCATGGCGATTATAGACGTCCATGCAATTCATACCAGTTTCTTCGTCCGTCCCCACAATGAGGCGAACCCGATGGCGGAGCGGCAACCCAAGCTCTTTCACGATGAGAAGCCCGTATAACGCGGCAATAGCCGGTCCTTTGTCGTCAAGAGCGCCGCGCGCGTAGAGTCTGCCGTCCCGAAGAGTTGGTTCGAAGGGCGGGGAGGTCCACTCTCCGCTTGCGGGTACTACGTCAACGTGGCACAGAACCGCAATGTAATCCGCGCCCGTCTCCTCATCGGTTGCATCATATTCGGCATATCCGACAATCCCGTCAATACTCGCGGTTCGAAGCCCTTCCCGTCCGGCTAAGTCCAGGATAAAAGCCAGCGCTTTAGCCGATTCGATTCCGAGCGGCATTCCGGGAGTTGCCGACTGTTCGTCTTTCACGCTCGGGATAGCAAGCAGCGACGACAAGTCGCGCAATAGCGCGTCCTGCCGTCGCGTAGTTTCGTCATTCCAATCGATGTCCGTCATAGTTCTCACTCCTAACGCAGCGTAAATACGCTGCGGTTTTCACCGATGACAAGGCCGTTATCATTGCGTATGTCGGGAGAACCGATCTTGTACATTCGGGAGATCGTATCCTTGTTGCCGTAGCCGATCTGCTCTAAGATCGAGGCAACGGCAATCGGCCATTCATCCTCGGAGCCATCCGTTACTTTCAATGCGAACGCCAATCGTTCCTTCTTGAGCGCAAAGCAGTAAATGCCTTTGGCGCCGCCCTTGGCGACGATATTGTCGTCCATAAGCAAGTTAGGGCAGATGAGATAATCCGCGGAGATCATCGTCGGATACTTATTCATGAGAGACGTTACTTTCACAACCGCTTGCCGCAGCCGTTCGTCTTCAATGAGATCGGGGCAAGCGAGCTTGAGGAAAGCTAACGCCATATTCCGAAGGGGCATGCCGAATACAGGGAAGCCGCAGCCGTCCGTGCCGATTCGAATGTCCTCGACGGGACATTCCGAGAGCTCGGCCGCGATGCTGGTAATTCGTTTCTGCGCCGGGTGATCCGCGGTATAGTAATCTTCCAGCGGATAACCCATTCCGATGCAATAAGAGAGAACGCCGAGATGTTTGCCCGAGCAATTGTGATAGATCCGTCGCTGCGGCTTGCGTTCCGCGACCAACGCATCTCTGGCATCCGCGTCCAAAGGATAAGTAGGCTTGCAGACGAGCGATTGCTCGTCCAAGCCTAACTTGTTCATCATCCCTTCGAGAGCTTCCACGTGATAGGGGAGAGCCCGGTGCGAAGCCATCATGATCGCTTGCTCCTCGGAGGTAAAGCCGAATCGGTCGTCGAACCCTTCGAGGAAGAAAGGAATCGCCTGAATCGGCTTTGCCGCGGAGCGCATGAACGTGACCCATTCCGGATCGCCGGCATGATAGGCGATCCGCCCGGTTTCCTCTACGCCGCAAACATGGCCGTAGTGAACATTCTCCAAGTGACCTCCCCGATATTCCAGAACTAAAGGCTCGGCCCCGCTCGTCATGGAAGCAGCTCCAATTCAATAACGGTATCCCTTTCGTCGGGAAGCATCGCGCCCTTCAAGTTAATGAACGCTCCGCTATCGATGTCCGAATACTGCTCCGCCATCCACGGAAGTTCGACTTTAAGCTCCGTGCCGTCCTTAAGCAAGCGAGCCCGTTTGATCTTGCCTTTCAAGCCGGCGAAATAAGTCGGCCCGATGCCGCGATCGAAGACGTGCGCGTACAGCTTGTTGCCTCTCTGCGTGTAGCGGCCCCATTCCGGCTTCGCCAGCTCGGAAGCCCCGCATCCGTAAATGCTGTCGCCGTTCAGGCGCAGCCATTCGCCGACTTCGGCCAATACGTCCAAGGACTCGCGGGTGATCTCGCCTTTGGCGTCCGGTCCGACGTTAAGCAACAGGTTGCCGTTCTTGCTGACGCACTCGACCAGCGTGCGAATGACTTGCGATGGAGATTTATATTCGCGATCCCCGGAATGGTAACCCCAGTTATCGTTTAATGTAATGCAAGCTTCCCACGGTATGGAAACGCCGTTCACGTCCACGATGCCGCCCGGCGGGATGATCTGTTCCGGCGAGTAGAAGTCTCCGGCGTATTCCTCAGGTTCCGCTGCGCGGATGTCTCCACCGAGACGATTGTCGATGATGATATCCGGTTGAATGGAGCGGATCATGCGAATGAGCTCGGTCGCTTTCCATTTCTCTCCGGTCATGTTGTCGTATGAGAAGTCGAACCACATAATATCGATTTTGCCGTAATTCGTGAGCAGTTCCCTTACTTGGCCGTGCATGTATTCCAGGTAACGATCGAAGTCGATCGGCTTGTCCTTGGCGGCTTCGTTGTGGCGATCTGGGTGAATACGGTCGCCGTAACCCGGATAATCGGGGTGATTCCAATCGATAATCGAATAGTAGAGTCCGACGCTGATGCCTTCTTCGCGGAAAGCATCGACGTACTCGCGAATAAGATCGCGTCCGGCAGGCGTGTTCGTTGCTTTAAAGTCGGTGAGCTGACTGTCGAACAAGCAGAAGCCGTCGTGGTGTTTCGTCGTTAAGACGGCGTATTTCTGCCCGGCCGCCTTGGCTGCCCGAGCCCAAGCCTTAGGGTCGTACCGGGCGGCGTCGAATTCGTCGAAGTAGACCTTATATTGCTCGAAGGTCATTTTCTCGTTGCCCCTAAGCCATTCTCCCCTGGCCGGAATCGAATACAACCCCCAGTGAATGAACATTCCGAATCGATCTTGCAGGAATAACCGCGTTCTCTCTTCTCTTGTACTCATAACTAGTAGCCTCCCAAGTGAATATGCTCATGTGAATCGGAGGGACCCGCCCATGGAACTTCCATGGAACGAGTCCCCCGCGACTTTCTTATTTGGTTTGCGCGTCGTAAGCTTCTTGGTAAACTTCGAGCAGATGCTTGAGGTTCATGCTATCAAGCGTCTTCACGTAGGTATCCCATTCCTTGTCGATATTCGCATCTCCAATAACGAAGCGAGCAAGCATCTCGTCCACGTAGTCGTTGACGGTTTTCGAAAGATCGGCGACCTCAGTCGCTTGTTCGTTCGTCATGAACAACGGAGGAACGGTTGCGATGTTCGTCGGTTTGTAAGGCTCGTAGTTGTTTTTCGTTTCGTTGTACAGAATGACTTCGAGATCTTCTTCGCCTTTGCTGACCGCGCTTAGGCGGAATTCGTTGGAGCGAAGGGCAGGACCTGTTTGCGCCCAGTTCACGTTCTGTACTTCTCCGAAGGATTTGAGCTCGGACCATTTGGCCGGCTGTCCGTTAATGCCGACTTCGCCGTCGGTCGCATTGCGCCATTCTTGGTCCGGACGGCCATAGTTGCTGCGCAAGGTGTGTTCGTATTCATATAATCCGTCCGCCCAACGGAGAGCGACTTCCGGATTTTTGGCTTTGTTCGTGATGAGGAAAGAACCTGTCGTCAAGCTTGTCGCGTCGGTCGGCGCGTATTGCACGCCGGCAGGGCCTTTTAAGACAGGGACGGTCACGTACTCGCTCCAACGGCCGCTTTCTCCTAACAATTGCGTAAATACGCCTTGGTGTCCGCCGGTGGATGCGCCGAGAATGACGGTTTTCGGATTTTCTCCGATCTGAATGAGTTGGTTGTCGTCTTGCGTGAACGATTCAGGAGCGATAAGGCCTTCGGAGTACATTTTGTTCAAGTACTTCAAGCCTTCTTTCCACTCCGGCTTCGTGAAGGAGACGTCAAGCTTGCCGTCTTGGACGTACAGATGCTTAGTCGTGCCGTACATCGGGTTATACACGAAGGAGTTCATTAAGAAAGCATCAATGGAAGATCTCCAGGATTTAGGAGCGATGGACAACGGGATTTCGTCCGCTTTGCCGTTGCCGTTAGGATCTTGGGTCTTGAAGGCTTTCAGCACGTTGTACAGTTCTTCCGTCGTCGTAGGCATTTTCAGGTTCAGCTTTTCGAGCCATGGCTTATAGATCCACATTTTCTGGCTCTGCGAGCAGTGGTAACATTCGTTGACTTCGGGCAGGGAGTAAATGTTGCCGCCCGGTGCCGTAATCGCTTCTTGGATGTCCGGGCGATCGGCGAACAGCTTCTTCGTTTGCGTGCCTTGTTTCTCGATCAGGTCATTCAGCGGAAGGAATACGCCTTGGGAACCGTAGATCATCTCTTGCGCGGGGGACACGTTCATCCCGAAAATCACGTCCGGATAATCTTCGCTCGCGAGCACAAGGTTCAGCTTCTCCTGCATGCTTTGCTCGGGAACGACTTCCCAATCGATATGCACGTTCGTTTTCTCTTCATACCATTTGGTAAATTCGTTCGTAGAGAAATCTTCGACGAGCGGATTGCCGCGAACCATCACTTTAAGCGTTACTTTTTCCTTCGTAATCGGATAAGTTCCAGGCTCGGTCAGCAGGCTGTTCTCGGCGCTGGCGCTTCCCGCCGGAGCGCTGGATGCGGCGTTATTCTCGTTGTTGGAGCTCGAGCAAGCGGATAAAACCGTCGAGAGCATCAAGATTGCCGCGATTAGGGTGAACAATGACTTCTTCATATAGACCCTCCAATAGTGGTTGCGAAGTGGTTGTTACGCTTTAACCTTTAATGGATCCAATCATGACGCCTTTCACGAAAAACTTCTGAACGAACGGATAGATCAGAAGCAAAGGCACGGAGGATACGACGATGAGGGAATATTTCAACAGCTCGCGAAGCCCTTGGCGGGCCGCGGCCGATTTGACATCGCCCAGCATGTCGATTTTCACTTCGTTCTGGACAAGAATGTCCCTTAGTATCAGCTGCAATGGATATAAGTGCGGGTCTTTCAAGTAAATCATCGCATTAAAATACTGATTCCAATGGCCGACCGCGTAGAATAGCGCGATGACGGCGATGATAGGTCCCGATAAAGGGATGACGATTCGGAGCAGGAAGCGGAAGTCGTTGCAACCGTCGAGCTGCGAAGCTTCCAGTAGCTCGTGAGGAATGGTCGTCTGAAAATAAGTCCTCATAATAATGACATTCCATACGGAGAGCGCGGTCGGGATGAGCATCGCCCAGACGGTATTGATCATATGCAGGTCTTTCACGACGAAATAAGTCGGAATGAGGCCTCCGCTGAACATCATCGTGAAGACGAAGAGCAGCATGAATATATTTCGTCCGCGGAAATCTCTCCGCGACATCGGGTAGGCGGCCATTATCGTCATGATAATGTTAATGAGCGTACCCGCCACCGTATAGAAGACGGTATTCTGAAAACCGGTAAGAATATTTTTGTTCTTAAATACGGCTTTATAACCATCTAGCGATGGATCTACCGGCCATAACCATACTTTTCCCGAAAGCACGGCATAGCTGGAGCTAAACGAAGCGCTAACGACATAGATGAGCGGATACAGTACGGCGATTAGCACGATCGAAAGTACGATGTAATTCACGATCGTGAATGCGCGGTCGCTGCCCGATTCCCGAATACTGGACTTGTTCACGGTTTCGTCCCCCTTACCATAAGCTTTCCTGCCCGACTTTCTTAGCCGTTTGGTTCACGATGATAAGCAAGATGAATCCGATGGCGGCTTTGAACAGACCGATGGCAGTCGCATAAGAGAAGTTAAGGGCTTGGGAAACCATGCCGACTTTGTAGACGTAGGTGTCGATAACTTCGGATGCCCGCAGATTGAGGGCGTTCTGCATAATTAAGATTTTCTCGAATCCCGTCTCCATAATTTGACCCGTATTCAGGATCAATAGAATAACGGCGATAGGCAGGATGCCAGGGATGTCGATGTGCCGCATTCTCTGGATTTTGTTCGCGCCGTCCATGACGGCCGCTTCGTGAAGCGATGGATCTATTCCGGCAAGCGCCGCCAAGTAGATGATGCAGGCAAAGCCGACATTCTGCCAGACGTGGGACCAGACGTAGATGGATTGAAACATCGACGCTTCGCCCATGAAATTGATCGCGTCTACTCCGAACCATCCGAGCACCGTGTTCACGATGCCTGTCCGAGGGTCAAGGAACTGGAACAGCAACCCGACCACGACGACAAGAGAGATGAAGTAAGGCGCGTAGGTGACCATCTGCACCGTTTTCTTGAATCGCTCGTTCTTCACGTAATTCAATCCCAGAGCTAGCAGGATCGGAAACGGGAAGCTTGCGGCCAATGTATAGAAGCTGATGGACAACGTATTCTTCAGCAACCGCCAGAATTCGTAGGAATGGAAGAAACGCTCGAAGTGCGCGAATCCTACCCACGGGCTTCCGAACATGCCTTTCGTAACAGTGAATTGCTTGAACGCGATAACGCTTCCGAACATCGGCACGTACTTGAACACGATGATATACAGAAGCGGCAACGCGAACAGCGCATACAACTGCCAACCTTTCCGTACATCGTATAAAGTTTTCAGCTGCGATCCCCCCTCGGCGTATGACTTGGTGTATCCGGCCGGTGATTCGAAGTATAGGGGATGTAAGCGTTTGCGTAAATCAGACAGATTCAAGGACTATGCACGATTTTAGAAAGTCATGAAAGCGCTTTTATTCCGTATTCAGACGTTATTCAATTGTTTAGATTCCATTACGCGAATTTCTGCGAAACTCCGTGGCACTAAGGCCGTTGGCTCTTTTGAAAGCACGGCTGAACGAGTTTAAGGAATAATATCCGACCCACGCGGATATTTCGTTAACCGGCATTTCGCTCTCGCTCAGCATTCGTTTGGCATGCGTCATTCTGACCGTTTCCAGGTAGTCAGAGAAATTGACGCCGGTCTGTTCTTTGAAAAAATAGGAAATATACGCTTCCGATGTGTTGAAACGGTCGGCAAGCGTCGTTAGGCTCAAGTCGGTTTGCATGTATTGTTCTTCCAGATGACGAATAAGATCGTCCTTTAATTGTTTATTATGGCTTTTCTTGCGGTCATGCTGCTTGCGGCACAACTGCAGGAAAGCGGCGGTTAGCTGTTCGAAAGCCGCTTTCGGGGAGCGTCCGGATTCGGAGGCAAGCAAGGCCGCTTCGACTTCATCGCTTTGGCGGTCGGATTCGCCGCCGGATTGCTCGCAGCACTTCAGCAGCGTCCCCGTTATTTCGTTAACGAGAATCTTATACACGGCGGTAGGCAAGTTGTTCTGATGGAGATTATTGTCCCGGATTTGCTCCAGTAAGGCCTCGGTTTCCGGTAAGCTCCCAGACTTAACTAGATTGATTAGCCGAAGCTCGACGTCCGGCGGATAATAATACGCGGGAAGCGCGGAGCTTTCGTCGTCATGGAAAATAATGGACCGTTCCTCGGACCAGCTTTCTCTATGCAACAGCAGCCGAGCTTCTTCATAAGATCGGCTGATCTCCGTCATCTGAAGGTAACAGCCGCCGACAGGCATGTACGTGAGTACGTTAAGCGAATGGGCAAGTCGGCCATGAAGATCCTTCAGCGTATGGCGAATCTCCTCCAAGAAGGTAGAGGCGGATTCCGAATCTCCGTTAATAAGCAGGCCGATCTGATTCTCTCCGAGATCGTGCGACGAGATCATTTTGCCGTAAGCTTTGGAAATAACGTCCCGAATGGCGATTTTGCGGAAATCGAGCTCGGTCAGCATCTCTTCGTTGTAAGTTCCGTCATAACCGGCGATAACGAGTATACCTACAGCGTAATAATCGCCTTCCCACGCTTGGCGGGAATGTTCCATGGCGACCGCGATGTCCTTATTGGACAAGTAATGGCCTCTGAGCAGACGGTCATAGAATCCGCTTCGGATGAGGGGAACCTGTTGATCCATTTTTTCCGACAGAAAATCGTTGCTATGAATTAAGTTAGTCACGGAAGAGCGCACATAGTCCCACACCATACGGTTCGGGGCGACTCCCGCATTGGCGCGTTGGGAGGGGAGCACTCGCAGAAGCATCCATAGCGGACGGCTGTTGCGATAAGAGAATAGCAAGGCTGCCAGCAGGCCGATAACCAAGCTGATTAGGATAATGGTTAGAATAAGCTGCTTGAAGTATTGCACCTTCTCGAGCACGTAAGCTTCCGGCTGCGCGGATAAATAGGTCCAGCCGTTGTAGCTTGACGTTGTTTTCGTGACGAGCATGCGATGGCCGTCAATATCGAGAGGAGTGAATCCGTCCCTCAGGTCCGTTGTCCAGCCGATATCGGTTTGAGTGCCGGTCCGGCTGATGATCTCGCCCTTGCCGTCCGTAATGAAGGCGAAGCCGCCGTTGCTGGAATCAAGCTTGTGAAGCAAGCTGTGAATCTGGTTGTTGTCGATGAGCATAAGAACGATTCCCGAGCTCGTCTGCGAACCGATAGATTGCATATAGGATACAACGGAATGGCTTTTGCCTTTATACACAGCGAGTCGGCCAGGGTAGAAAGTTTTCGAGCTGCCCCGATTTCTAAGATCTCCGAGCCATTCCTCGTAGGTTTGGTCATCGTAATGGAATTCCAGATCGTAAAATTGGCGGAGAGAGTAGGAGTTGCGAGGAGAAACGACAACCTCGCTATGCGGATAAACGACGTAATAGTCCAAAATAAAATGGTTGAATAGGGAATAGTCGAACAGATCCTTCTTCAATTCCAGGATGCGTACGGGGTTAGTCCCGAAGAAGGGCTTGTTCACATATTGAAAAGACTGCGCCTTCGTGCTGCTGGCTACCTGCTCCGTAATCGTCTCGAGTTCCTCGAAGCGGCGGTCCATAATTTCCTTGGTCTGTTCCATAACCGCATAAGCCGTCTCCTTGGAATGGTTCTCGACCAGGGAAGAGGTTTTCTCGTAAGCATATAATCCAACGGCCAGAAATCCCGCTAGCAATATCGCGTAGGGGACGAAAAAATGAATCCAAACTTTAATGCTTCCGCGGCCGTCCTTGGGCATGTTAACCTCTCCTTGATGTCTAAACTAGTTGATCGAACGGAAATGAGAACGTTTACTCGATGATAACAAAAAAAGCCCGATTCCGGTATGGATATCGTTGTCTGAAAGTTAAAGGACGCGAATAGACTAGAAGACGACAGTATTAATGAAAGCGCAATCATAGCGTGACAGCTCCTAATTAGGAACAATAAGGAGAGATGGCGATGGGAACGCGTTTGTTGTCCGAGTATTTGATTAAGAAGCACAATCCGCAGTTGAGATATGTAAGAGCCTATACGAGCGGGAAAAACATGGCCACCTTATATGCATGGAACGATGACTTGAAGTTGTCCGAGCAGGACTCTGCCACGCTGAAACGGTTTGCTTCCGGCTACTTGCCATCCTATGTCTGTTATCAGGTCAAGGAATACTCCAAGATTCAGGAGGATCGGGTTCCGCAGGTGTACGACTTGCCGGAAAGCATCGTGAAGACGGCGATGACCCGGGATCTAGACCAATACGGAATCGTGGCTATCATTAACACGATGCTGGCGAGCGGCGGGATGGCATTCAGCAGGTATGATTTCAATACGGGGTATTTGCATTTCAACGTGCATACGATGACCATCGTTACGGAGATCGAGAAAGAGATTATTCGCAGGTACGTATCCGAGATTATTCCGCTTGGTTATCGTTGCGAGCTCAACTACTTCAATTAAGAGACAGGCTTCCTCTTATGAGAAACGTTGGCGGTATTGTCGAGGGGATAACCCTTCCGCCTTCAGGAAGCATGAGCTGAAGTAGGGCGCTTGGTTGAAGCCGACTTCTTCGGCAATCCTAGCAATCGGATGGTCGGTTTGCATGAGCATCAGCTTGCTCTGTTCGATCCGGTACCGAAGCAAATAATCCATCGGGGATTGGCCATATTCTTTTTTCATGCAGCGGGCGATGTATACGGGGTGGAAATTTAAGCTTTCGCCGAGCGCCTGAGCGGTAATTTCCTCCCGGTAATGGCTTCGCAGATAGGCGGCGGCTTGTTCGGCGCAGGCCGTAGCGGGCGTGGCGAGCTGCGACTCGATGCTGGCGGCTAGCAACTGTAGCGCTTCTTGGAACAGAAGCTGTTCCTTGAAGCGGGAGGAACGAAGATGAGCTTCCGGGCCGATCGCGATCATCTGTTCGAGAATCTCTTCGAGTTTGCCCGGTTGAGCCAGCTTGGCGAATTGGGGCAGCGCTAGCGGGAATGCTAAAGTATCAAATTTATAGGAGTCACTTGATTCGTCAACCGGTTCCGGAGATGGAAGAAGCGGAATCGTATCGGTAGCTTGCCAGGCTCCGGTCGTCTGAAAGTGCAACCAGTAATAATCCGTCTGTTCTTTACATCCATCGGTAGAGTAATGATAGCAATCCGGACGAAGAATAAGCGCGTTCCCCGCACCCACTTCGTATTTCCTCTCTTCTTCCCCGATATAGAGACATCCTTTTTTGACCACCAACAGATCGAATAATTGGATGTTGCGTCTGTTCATATGCCGATCTCCGACCGTAAACTCCGCAAAGCCACTTGCGATGTAATGGAGCAGAGGCGGCAGGGTGAACTCTAACAGTTTCAAGCGCAACCCCTCCTAAATACAGGTTTGTAAAATGAAAGTTTCGGTTTGAAAACTAACACATGATCTTCTGTATTCACACTATAATGTGTTTTATATCAGAAGTCGAACCGAAATTTTCGATAACGACCTGAATGTCATAGGAGTTGGAATAGTGAAATCAACGAGCAACCCATTCGGTCTGTGGACTTTAGCTTGGCCGATATTCATCGAAGTATTTTTGCAGACGCTGCTCGGAACGGTAGATACGGTCATGGTTAGCCGGATATCGGATGACGCCGTGGCGGTCGTCGGGTTGGCGGGACAATTGTTCGGCGCCTTGACGACCTTGTTCATGACGATCGCCGGAGGAGCCGGAATTCTGATCGCTCAGAAAATCGGGGCCAGACGCGGTGAAGATGCCCGGACGATCGCGATTATGGGAGTCACGGTAAGCACCCTGATTGGAATAGCGATAAGCGTTTTGTTATATACCCAGCCTCATGCTTTGGCGAGGATGCTCCATCTATCCGATGATCTGCTTCCGCTATGGAAGGACTATGTTGCCTACTTCGGCGGGGGAATGTTTCTATCGGCTATGATCGCAGCGCTCAGCACGGCCATTCGGAATACCGGTAATACGAAAGCGCCGATGTTCATCGGGATCGCCATGAACGTTATCCATATCGCCATGAACTACGTGCTGATCTTCGGAATGTTCGGTTTCCCGGAATGGGGTCTCTTCGGTGTAACGGTATCCGGTAACGTCAGCCGTTTATTCGCGGTAATTCTATTGTTCTACGTGTTCATTCATTCTTTCGAGCGTAAGATTCAGCTTGCCGAGTGGCGTATATTCAATTCCAAGTTATTCAAGGAAATCATCCGCATCGGTTGGCCGCTCGGGGTCAATATGTCCGGTTGGGTATTCTCGCAGCTTGCGATTTATACTTTTCTCGCCATTTTAGGTGCCCAGGAGCTCGCGGCAAGGACATACATGAATACGCTGGAATCGTTTTGTTTTATGCTCGGCTATGCTTTTGCTCTTGCGGTTCAAATACAGATAGCCCATTTGTATGGGGCGGCGAAAACCCGGGAAGCCTACAAAGGTGCCTACAGGGCGCTTTATATTAGCCTTGCCGTCGTTACCGCGAATGCCTTGTTGTTGCTTCTATTAGGGAAGTACCTGCTGGGGATATTTACGAATGATCCGGTCATCCTTTCTCTAGGACAGTCATTGCTTGTGCTTAATTTGATCCTGCAGCCGGCCAAGGTGCTTAACATGTCCCTGAATAATGCGCTTAATGCGGTTGGAGACACTCGCTATACGATGGTAACGTCGCTCGTCTCTATGTCGATTATCGCGACTGGCTGCTCTTATTGGCTGGGAATTCATGCGGGGTGGGGTCTTATCGGCATTTACTGCTGCATGATAACGGATGAATTAGTACGCGGCATTCTTGTCCTTCACAGATGGAGAGGGCAGAAGTACTTGCGCAAAGGAGAAACGACGCCCTCTCTTCCAAAGGAGACAGCGGCGTTAACCGTCTGATTGGTTATCCGGAAAGGCAGCTTCATCTAATCTTCATCGAACCTTCATGCCATGTTCATGAAAGACGACCATTCCCGTGTTACTATTAATTTATATTTAGATTAAATATAAATTAAAATAATGGAGGAATTCACATGATCGCAAATGCAAACACGCTTACGATAAGCGCTGTTCTCAATCAGCAGATTGCCAATTGGAACGTTCTGCATATGAAGCTGCATAACTATCACTGGTATGTGAAGGGGCCGCAATTTTTCACGCTGCATGCGAAGTTCGAAGAGCTATATACTGAAGCGGCTACGCACATCGATGTATTAGCCGAGAGACTTCTGGCCGTCGGGGGCCATCCGGTGGCTACGCACGCGGACAGCCTTCGCTTGGCGACCGTCAAGGAGGCGACTGGAGAAGAAACTCCGGAACAGATGGTGACCGCTCTCGCGGAGGACTTCTCGTTATTAGTCGGGGAGCTGCGTCAAGGAATTAAGATCGCGGACTCCTGCGACGATGAGGATACGGCGGATTTGCTTCTGGGCATTAAGACGGGTTTGGAGAAACAGGTTTGGATGCTCAACGCGTTTGCCGGTAGATAACCTCGGTTAATGATGTTTGAAGCGGATAGGGTGCCTCGATGAATGAGGGCTCTATCCGCTTTTTTCTTATAGTCGGGGATTGACAATTCATTAAAATTGTATTATCTTAAATTTAAGATAAATGAATTTGAAGGAAAGCAGATGCGAAAGGAGGAAGAACGAGATGGCGGACAAACGCGATGCCTCGCTGGATCTCTTCATCGCTTTAAGCCGGGCAAGCCAATGGGTGAATGCGCACGCGGATCGGGATATTAAGAGCTATGGTCTAAACCGCACCGAATTTGGCGTTCTCGAGCTGTTATACCATAAGGGGTCTCAACCGTTGCAGCAGATCGGCGGCAAGGTGCTTATGAGTAGCGGCAACATTACGTACGTCGTGGATAAGCTCGAACAGAAAGGCTTCGTACAACGCAGAGCTTGCACGGAGGATCGGCGAACGGTCTACGCGGAAATCACCGAGTCAGGCAAAGGGTTGCTCGACGAAGTGTTCCCCCTCCATACCGAGATCATCCATAAAGCGGTGAACGGTTTGACCGACGAGGAGAAGAAAGTCGCGCACGAGCTTCTCAAGAAGCTAGGTAAATATGCGGAAGAAGATTTCAAGTAGCGAGTTGCGACAGCATGGATCTATGGCCCGGTTGCAACCGCTCCTTTTATCCCATATATCTCAAATTAAAGATTCTTAATTTTTAGCAATTAAAATAGAGCCTTAGCGGCAAGGAGAAGATCAAAATGAGACAACAAACAACGGGAATTCACCATGTTACAGCTTTCGTAAGGCATGCGCAGGCTACCGTAGATTTCTATTCGGGTGTATTGGGCTTACGGTTAGTGAAAAAGACGATCAATTTCGACGCTCCGGAAGTGTACCATCTCTATTTCGGCAATGAAGCGGGGAGCCCGGGAACGGCCATTACTTTTTTCCCGTGGCCGACATCGCGCCAAGGTAGAATCGGGGGCGGACAAGTGGGAATCACGAGCTATGTCGTTCCTATGGGGAGTCTTGATTTCTGGAAATCGCGGTTTGAGAAATTCGGAATCGCGATGACGTTGACGCGCAGATTCGGGGAAGAGCTTGTACAGATCGAAGACCCGGACGGCCTAAGGATCGAGATCGTGGAACGCGAACAAGGAGCCGCGAGCAAGTGGGCGTTCGGTGGGGTGCCGGCGGACAAAGCGATCAAAGGCTTCGGCGGCGCAGTGTTGTTCAGTACGGCCCCGGCGCGTACCGCTGCCGTGTTGGAGCAGGTGATGGGTCTAGTGAAAATTTCCGAGGAAGGCGACTTTGTCCGGTTCCAAGCGGCGGGAGATTTGGGCAATCTAATCGACGTGAACGTGGCGCCGATGTCGCCGGGAACAGGCGGAGCCGGTACAGTTCACCATATTGCATGGCGGGCGCAAGACGACGAGGATCATGCTCGTTGGAGAAGTCTAGTAGACGAGAGCGGCTTTCGTCCAACGCCATTCATCGATCGGCAATATTTCAATGCGATCTACTTCCGGGAAGAAGGCGGAATATTGTTCGAGATTGCGACAGATCCTCCGGGATTCTCTCGGGATGAGCCTGCGGAGACGATGGGTAACAAGCTGATGTTGCCGGAATGGTTGGAAGCGCATCGTGCGGAGATCGAAGAGGGGCTGCCGCCTATTCAAGTGCGAGTATTGGAGGCCGATCAACAATGAAGCATATCTATAAGCAAGGGATAGATCCCAAAGCGCCGCTGCTCGTTCTACTGCATGGGACGGGCGGAACGGAACATGATTTGCTCCAATTGGCCGAGGTCATATCACCCAAATCGTCGGTTCTAAGCGTAAGAGGCAATGTGCTGGAAAATGGAATGCCGCGTTATTTCCGAAGATTGGCCGAGGGGGTGTTCGATATCGAGGATCTTAAGTTTCGGACAAAGGAGCTATACGACTTCTTGAATCAAGCTTCGGCGGAATACGGGTTTGACCGTCATAACCTAGTGGCGGTCGGTTACTCTAACGGCGCTAACATCGCGGGAAGCCTATTGTTTCACTATGAAGGCTCCTTGAAAGGAGCCGTCCTCCATCATCCTATGGTTCCTATCCGTGATATGAAGCTGCCCGATCTGACGGGGGTTCCCATCTTCATCGGCGCGGGAGCGAACGATCCGATCTGCTCGCCGGAAGAGACGGAGGAGCTGAACGGGTTGTTGTCCGAGGCCGGAGCCGACGTTACCGTTCATTGGGAGAGATTCGGCCACCGTCTAACCGCTTCCGAAGTAGATTCGGCGGCGGTATGGTTCGGGACGAAGTTCGAGGTTCAATCATGATGAACATCGATCCTGCAAGCCAGAGCGAGCGGGATAATTATAAGCTGCTAATAGGGAGCATTATCCCGAGACCGATCGCCTTCGTTACCACATTATCGTCTAAGGGGGTGTTGAATGCGGCCCCGTACAGTTATTTCAATATCGTAACCGCGAATCCTCCGATGATCTCGATATCCGTACAGAGGAAGAACGGGGAACGCAAGGACACTTCCAGGAACGCTATCGAGACAGGCGCTTTCGTCGTTCATATTTCGGATGAGTCTTACATCGGGCAAATCAATGAAACGGCTGCCAATCTCCCGCCGGAAGAAAGCGAAATTGCCTTGGCTGGCTTAACTCCGATATCTAGCGAGAAGATTGCCGTTCCGGGAGTCGCGGAAGCGAAGATTCGCATGGAATGTGTACTGGAACAAGTGATCCCGCTTGGCGGCGATGCGCAGTCGCCGGCCTGCGATCTGCTGATCGGGCGAATCGTATGCTTTCATATGGATGAGACGTTGTACGAGAACGGCCATATAGACCCCGTTAAGCTCGCGCCGGTCAGCCGGCTTGCGGGAAACTCTTATGCTAAGCTGGGTGAACTGTTCGCCATAGAGCGGCCTGAATAAAACAACCCGAAAGGATTTCGCCCATGAACGCGTGGCAGAATCCTTTCGGGTTGTTTTTTTGCGCCTATTCTGGGTAGTTTATTACGGTGTAAAAAAACATTTCGCCACGGAGGGGACAAAGATGGTTGTCGCCAAACGACATTCGCGGAGCCGTTCCGGCAAATTCGATCGACAGACGCTGCTATTACTTACAGTGAACGGCCTTTTCATTACGGCAAGCGCGTTATCCGGCACTTATTTCGGCGTTTATATATGGAAAGCCGGCAACAACTTTCTGAATATCGGTTGGTTTACATTGCTCAGTCACCTTTCCATGGCCCTTACGTTCTGGATCGCGGGCAACGGCGTGAAGGAAGGGAACAAAATGGTTGTGTTGAGGCTTGGGATCGGTTTCTCCGCGGCTTTCTATGCTTCGGTGCTTCTGCTGGGGGGACATGCTTTATCCTACATAGGTTTGCTTGGAGTGCTGCAAGGCGTAGCCAACGGGTTATTTTGGCTGGCCTTCAATGTCGTATACTTCGAAATTACGGATGCAGACAATCGGGACCGCTTTAATGGTTGGGCGGGCGTGGTCGGTTCCGTCGTAGGCATGATCGTTCCTTGGTGCTCCGGCTATCTGATCTCGCGCATGGGGGGAACAAGCGGATATAGGGCGATATTCATCCTCTCTTTCTGTATCTTCGTGGTCGGCATCGCTGTGAGCTTTTTTCTTCGTAACAGGAATACGGAAGGGCAGTACGATTGGAGATGGCCCTACCGCATTTTGCTCAATCTAAATACGGCCTGGCGTCCTGCGTTGGGGGCGCTTGCCAGCCAGGGAATTAGAGAAAGCGTCTTCGGCGTCATGATCGGGGTTCTCGTCTATGTTCAGACGGGAAGCGAGCTGAAGCTCGGCAACTTTGCGCTGATTACGTCGGTAGTAGGGTTCATCAGCTTCTTCTCCATAGGAAAATGGCTTAAGCCCGCATGGCGAAATCATGCCATGATGATCGGTGCGATCGCGCTGATCGCGGTAATCGTTCCGCTCTTCTTCGGGATCAGCTTTACGACATTGCTTATTTTTGGCGTAGGTGCCGCTTTGTTCTTGCCTCTCTATATGCTCCCGATGACCTCGGCGGTGTTCGATCTGATCGGACAAGACGAGGATAGCGTTCGGCAGCGAGTGGAGTATGTCGTGGCCAGGGAATTGGCGCTGAATGTGGGAAGGATCGTGGGTATGGCGATTTTCATGGGCACGGTCTACGTAAGCCGAGAGCCTCTCGTCTTGAACGTTCTGTTGCTGTTCATCGGCTGTTCTCCGCTGTTAAGTTGGATGTTCATGCGGCGTGTGCTGACGTGGGGCGGTCAGAGGCGGAAGTTGACATGAAACCAAAAGGTTTCGTATACTTAATGTGAAACCAAAAGGTTTCCTATATTAGGAGGTAATCTCATGTCCAATACACTGCCACACCAATTGCCCGACATCCGTCAGACACAGCTGTTCAATGCCCCGATCCAGAAGGTGTGGGCCGCCGTCGCTTCTTCCCAGGGGATTGCTGCCTGGTTTATGCAGAATGATTTCGAGCCGGTTGTAGGCCACGAATTTCATCTGGATGCAGGGCCCTTCGGGAAGTCGCCGTGCAAAGTGACGATTATTGATCCACCCAACCGCCTTTCCTTCAATTGGGGCAAGGATTGGACGCTCACGTTCGAGCTGGCCGAGCGGGGAGACCAGACGGAATTCACCCTGATCCACGGTGGTTGGTCCGCGGAAGGGGCAACGGAATTCGGGGAGCCGCATGAAGTCGTTCGCGATCGCATGAGCCAAGGCTGGGTCGGAATGGTGCAGAAGTTGGGGACTTATGTCCAAGCTTAACGCTTCGGTTGCCCCTCAGAAGCATGATGTCTTTCAAGCGATCGCGGATCCGACCCGGCGAGGGCTTCTTAGATTGCTCGTTGATCAGGAGATGCCTGTGACCGCGATTAGCAGCCATTTTCCAATGACGCGCACGGCTGTCTCTAAGCACCTGCGTATTTTGTCAGATGCCGGCCTTGTTAAGGAAAGGAAAGTCGGTAGGGAAACGAGATATCGACTGGACACGGATCCTCTGCAGGAGCTCAAACGTTGGTTGTCGTTCTACGAGCGGTTCTGGGAAAATAAGCTGGACGCTCTCAAACGGTACGTCGAGTCAGACGAAGAAGATATCCACTTGGCTAATGATTAGTGCATAAAATGTTCGAATAGGGAGTTGAAATATGACGTTCCCGCCTTTCGAATATTTCTGCTTTAACCGGGTACGATAGGAGCGAAGCGAGAAGGTACATTCGCGAAGATTCGACCGGAAGCGGGTGCATGGATGATGGCAAGAAGAAGGAAGTTGGTCGTGCCGGGTGCCGAAGAAGGAGTGAATGCCTTCAAGGCGGAGGTCATGAGTCGGGAAGGCTATGCCGTTAATCCGGCAAGGCCCGACGACGTGAAATACGAAGTGGCGGAGGAACTCGGCATCCCGCTGCAACCAGGACGCAACGGCCAGTTGACGACGGAGGAAGCCGGGCAAGTAGGCGGCACAATCGGAGGCGCGATGGTCCGGGAGATGATCCGGTTGGCGCAGGAGAAGTTGGCCAAGCGGGAATGACAAGAAGCGAAGAGTCGGGATTACCGGCTCTTCGCTTCTTTGTCGTTCGGGACAATCACTCTTGTATTTTCGAAGCGATGGACTGCAAGGTGCCCATGCATTTTTTCAATTCAAGCAGATCTTCGTCTTCCAATGAACCGAGTTTTATCCGAATTCGTTCAGTCAGACTTTTCCGCAACTCCTGACATAACCGCTCTCCGTTAGCCGTGAGCGCGATTCGGACGACTCTGCGGTCTTCCGTGCTCGTAGTTCTCTCCGCCAGCTCATGACGTACCAACTTATCGATTAGAGGGGTCATGTTAGGCCGCGAAATACGCAGTTGGTTACATAGTTCGGATACGCTCGCACTTCGTAATTCGAACAAGGTTAATAGCACTTCCAGATTCGATCGGGACAATTGAAAAGGGATATTGTCAAGAGAGATAGAACGGAACAGTTTCTTCTTGATTAAAGGAAGCGAAGTCAAGAAGCACTCAGATACCGTGTCCAATAATTCCGCTCTCATTAAGCTCACCCCCTGATATGTAGGTATGGATTAAATTAAGTATAGCATGGTTGCCGTGCAAAATAGATATTGACTTATAATTGTTATGATTATATAACTAATATATCGAATGGAGCGAATGAGTAAAGCTCTTTTTTTGTCCTTTCCGCGAACGAATCGCGGATTGTTTGTCGTTTTTAAGAAAATCTTCAGGAACTTTGGTGCAATTTTTTAGTAGATTATTAAGTAGCGTGGCGGTTTGCGGAAAGGGATGAAACGAATGGGCTTGCTGATTAAGTTGGGTAACCGACGGTTTACGCTGTTTACTTTGCTTCTGTTGTTCAAATGTAGTTTGGCTTGGTTCGTTGTATTCGAAGACGGGCCTTCCTGGGGAACGATGCTGACGGAAATTCCGTTCTTCTGGCTCGTATTCTGTCTGATTGAATGGTTCGCAAGCAAGAGGAAGCTTCTCTACTATACGATAGCCAATCTATTGTTTACGCTACTCTATTTCACGGTACTCATGTATTACAAATATTACGGGATCATCGTAACGTACCACGCACTGAGTCAAGCGGATAAAGTGACCAAGGTCGGCAACAGCACCTACTCGCTCATGGACCCCTATTATTTGCTTATTTTCGTAGATGTCATCGTACTCATCGCCATTCCGTTATGGTTGAACAAGAAGTCCAAGAAGATTCAACTAAGCCTGAAGCCGATCAGCAGAACGGCTCTGTCCGCACTGTTCCTCGTATCGATCGTCCTGTGTTTCTTCAGCATTTGGCCTAACCGGGCTAGCATGAACGAGAACAAGCAGGCCGAGGAAATGGGCATACTGAACTATGAGATATACACGATATTCGCCGATAGTACGGAGGATGCGGAGCTGGTGGAGATGGAGGACATCACTCAGCCCGTCATCGATGACTTGAAAGGCGTTAAGAACGAGTCTAGTCCGCAATACTTTGGAGCGGACAAAGGGAAAAACGTCATTATCATTCAAATGGAGTCGTTCCAGAACTTCCTTATCGGACTAAACATAGACGGACAAGAAGTGACTCCGAACTTGAACAAGCTGGCTAAGGAAAACTTCCATTACGATAACTTCTATACGATGGTCGGCCAAGGAACGACGTCCGATGCCGAGTATGTCGTGAATACGTCTCTTTACGTGCCGAAGCACCAAGCGGCCACGGCGGACAACGTGAAGAAGGAGTTGCCGAGCTTGCCGAAGTTGCTTGAAGCGGCAGGGTATACGACGGCAACCTTCCATACGAACGACGTGGAGTTCTGGAACCGTCGCGAGCTGTACGATGCGATCGGATGGCAAAAGTATTACGACAAAAGTTTCTTCGGGGACGGAGATCACGTTGCTTTCGGGGCGTCGGATGAGGTCCTCTATACGAAAACGTTCGATGAGCTGAAGAAGATCAGCGAAAGCGGCAAGCCATTCTACGCGCAGATCATCAGCATGAGCTCGCACCATCCTTATAATATTCCCGAAGAGAAGGTCACGTTGAAGCTTCCTGAGAAGCTGGAAGATACATTGATCGGTCGGTATATCCAATCCCAGAATTATTCCGACAAGGCGCTGGGGGCATTCATCGATAACTTGAAACAAAGCGGATTGTGGGACGATAGCATCGTTCTCCTATATGGCGACCATCAAGGACTGCCCGTATATTCGCTTGATAATGATGAAAATGAAGCGATGGAAGAGCTGCTGGGCCACAAATACGGCTATGCCGATATGTTCAATATTCCTCTCGTCATGCATGCTCCGGGAGTTACGTATCCGGCCGTTATCGAGCACACGGGAGGGCAGATCGATATTCTGCCGACGGTCGCTAACTTAACGGGCGTATCGCTCTCGAATCAGATTCATTTCGGACAGGACTTGTTGAATCAAAGCGCGAACGTATTGCCGATGAGGCATTTCCTTCCTTCGGGTTCGATTATTACGGATAACGATGTGTTCGTGCCGGGAATATCGTACGAGGATGGAACGAACTATCCGCTGAGTCCCCGGAATGACGCAGAAGGCGGAGCGGCGCAAGAGCAGTACGAGCACGCTCTTGAGCTGCTTAATCTGTCCGACAGCTATGTTAAGCAACTAGAAGATAAACAATAATTGCAGCTTTCATGTACGAAAGGCTATCCAACCGGTCTGTTAGACCGCTGGATAGCCTTTGTTGGTTGTCTCTATTTTCCGATGTCCGCGCCGATCAGTTATTGAGCTTCCGATCCCGATATTGCCCGGGAGTCATTCCCTCCTGCTTGCGGAAGGAGCGAATGAAGTTCTGCGGGTTATTGTAACGTAGCCGGGACGCGATATCTTTAATCGGCATGTCGGTTTCCGCTAGCCATTTCTTAGCCATATTGAACCGATAGGAGGTTAAGTATTCGGTAAAAGAAATCTGGGTTTCTTTACGGAATACGCTGCTTAAATAATTAGCGTTATAGTGAAGCCTAGAAGCGCAATCCTCCAACGTCAAATCGGTATCGTAATAATGCTGGACGAGATCGATAATTTTCTCGGATATATTATGGTATTGCGCTTCCTGTCTATCACGGAAAACCCGAACCATCGGGTAGATGACGATCGTCCAGAACCAGTCCTCGATCTCGGGCACCGTGTTCAAATCCAACAGTTCCTCGAATAAGGAGCCGTTAGCCGGATGAATTTGATTCAAGCTGATTCCCGACTCTTGCATGACGATCAGCAGGTTGTTAAGCAGCCGCGCCAGAGGAAGTTGATATTCCTGCGGGGACATTTCCGCCGAGAATACGGGTAGCAGAAGCTGCCCTAGCAGCTCTTTGGCTTTATCCTTCTCGGCGAGCTTGATCGCGTCTATTAATTCATTTTCGACATGGTTAGGGTAGTTCATGTTCAAATAATGATTGCCGGAATTGATGTTCTCGTATTGAATAATGATTCCTTTGCCCAGCTTAAGCCGGTGCTTCAAAGCCTCCAAGCCTTCGCGATAGGCGATGGCGAGGCTGGAGAAGGAGTCAAATGTAAGGCTCATCCCGATGCTGACTTGCAGAGCGAGATAGCTTTGGATATTTTGCTGCAGTTGTTCGGTGATCGAATATAACGTGTTATTGAATTCCGCGGAATCGTCGGACGTACTGCCTAGTAAGGTCACTACCGTGTAATCGATCGTGACGGACGATAACCTCCCGGCGGCCGGGATCATTTCCTCGATTATGTTATGGATGGCGAACAGGAGAAGCTCCATGTCCCTTTTCTCGTATCGGGTTCCTTCAAGCGTATCGATCTGCAGCGTAAGCGCGGCCATCGTGCGCCACTCCCGAAGCTGATTGTCATATCCGAATCGCTGAAGCTGCTCCGGCAATTCGCTGAGCTTGACGTTGTCTTGGAACGCTTTGATCAGGAAGAACGTTCGGACTTGGCCGAAATGCTGATGGACTTCCTTCTCCAGACGGGACTTGGATTGGAATAAATGCTGCAGCTGCTCGCCGATCACTTGGAATTCATTCGATCGGCGCTTGCGTATACCCGGAAGTCCGTTATCGATCTGCTTGAGCAGAACTTGAATCGGAGAATACATCCGGCGCGAGCCGACCCACGCCAATCCCATGGTGATGACCAACATGATTAGGCAGACGATTAACGTATACATGCCGATCTTGTTCGATTCCTGCGTGAGGCTAGCGATCGAAGTAAACGACAAGTAGATCCAGCCGTTAAACGGAGAGCGGTAATAGGCGACGGAATAAGAGCTTTGGTTCAACTTCGTCTTGAATTGCCCGGAAGGGCTATCTAATTCGTCCAAGGCATCGAAGCCAGTCTCGGAGAGCGGCTTGCCGATCAGGGATTGATCCGGGTGAATAAGAACGCGGTAATTTTCGTCCGCGATCATCATCCGGTCCTGCTGCTCCGGATCGTTGTTCAGCAGAGCTTGCAGGCTACAGGTCGGAATGTTCGCTATCGCAAGTCCGGATTTCTCCAAGCCCGTTAACGGAAGCTTCTTGATCAAGCTGATGCTATATTCGCAGATGACGTTGGATGAGTTCTCTTCACTGTAGAACCAGCTTGTCGGATTTAGCGTCCAATTGCTCAGGTCGTTCGCTTTCGCCAGCTCGTTCAAGGCGTCATAATGCTCGTATTGGTCGAACGTATAGAGCCCGGAGTTCTTAATCATCCAGTTCTGGCGCTGATTGACGAGGATCACGTCCTCGACCTTCGTATCGAAGGATTGCATATGGCGAAGCTCGCTGCGGATGTTATCGTAGACCATGAAATCGTTTACAGTTAATGGGTTGCCCATCGCTTTTTTGAGCACGGTCGAGTTAATCGTCTGGTTTAGCGTGTGGTTGACAGTCGTCAGAATTTGTTCTACATTGGCATTGATTTGAACGAGAAGTTGCAATTTCCCCTTGTTGACATGGTTCTGAATTTCGCTGGAAGAAGTCGCGTACGAAAAAATACCGATGAGAAGAACCGGAAGCGTGCTTAACAGGAATCCGAAGATAGTCATTTTGGTCAGGAAACTGAAAGAGCGCATAGGAGCCAACACCTTATCTTCGAAGATAGTATTATTGTAATCATCCGACCCGGTTGGGACAATAATCATCTCGTTAGTCTATAATCATCTTCTTAGATTATCGCGTATTCATGCTTGTTGAAGGGGGTTTACCATGGTGTCAGGCAAACCGAACGGCTTCCGTAGTAAAGGTTGCGCGCTGCTTATCTTATTGTCTTTAGTGAGTCTTTTGTTATCTTCCTGCATGGGCCGGAAGGATAATCAAGCGAGCATCGATGACCGTCCTGTCGTCAGTATTATGGCTCCGTTACATTTTCCTCACGCGCCGGATCCTGCCATTATTGATGAAATAGAGAAACTGACGAATACGAACTTGGACATTGAATGGGTACCTGACGGCATCTATTCGGACAAGATGAATACGTCTCTCATGACCAATTCTTTAAAGAAAGCGACCTTCGTTAAATATACGGATTATAATTTGGTGAAAAATTCGGTGCGTTCAGGAGCCTTCTGGGAGATCGGACCGTATTTGGACCAGTTCGCTAATCTGAGGCAACTGAATGAGGATATTCTAAATCAATCTGCCTTGGATGACAAAGTTTACGGATTATATACGGAAAGGCTTTCGTCCAGGCAAGGGGTTATTATCCGGGAAGATTGGCTTGAACGGCTGAAGATGGACAAACCGCGGACGATCGACGAGCTGTACGAAGTCATGAAAGCGTTCACTTATGAGGATCCGGATGGGAACGGTAAGGCGGATACGTTCGGGATTGCAGACCGCAACGACTTGATCTTCGGGGTATTCAAAACATTAAGCTCGTATTTCGGAACCCCGAATAACTGGACGGTATCCGGCCATGAGTTAATTCCCGAATTCGAGACGGAGCCTTACATGGACACGATGAATTTCATGCGGAAATTGTATGACGAGCGCATTATCAACCAAGAGTTCGCGGTCACGAGCAAGGAGGTTCAGCGCAACCTGTTCATTCGCGGAAAAGTAGGCGTCTATATCGGAAGTATGCTGGATGCCCAAAGGCTTGCAGACGCGGCCAAGGTCGTGAATCCGGCGGCTCGCTTTACGCTGGTCAATCGAATAGAGGGACCGCATGGGTACAAAATATGGTCGATCCCGAATTTCAATGGGTTATACCTCTTCTCCAAGAAAGCTATTAAAACGGAGGAGGAACTGCTGCAGATCTTAAGTTTCTTCGATCGGTCGATGGAGAAAGACGTCGCCAACCTAATGAAATACGGCTTCGAAGGACGCCATTATAAGGTCGAAGGAAACCAGGTCGAGCTGCCGCTCGAAAGCCAAGAGCTCAGGTCGAACGAGTTAAGCGTTCTCTATACGCTGATGATCGCCGATTTGAGCAATCCGAATATTATGAAGGTGGCTAAGCAAGACAGTCTGACCGAAATGGCCGAGCGACTGAGCGAGGACAACGAGAAGTTTATCGTGCGCGACCCGACGGTAGGTTTGAAATCGAAAACCTATGACGAGAAAAACGTCGAGCTATATAAGATCATATCCGACGCCACATACAACTATATTCTAGGGCATCTGGACGAGGCCGGTTACCGGCAGGAGATAGAGCGTTGGAAAAGAAGCGGCGGCAGCAATGTCGTTCAGGAGTATACGCAAGATTATTTCGGCAACGGCAATGCAGGGTAACTCCTGCTTTGCCGTTTTATTTTGTGAAATCGGACAGAAAGGTTAGAATCGCTCGTTTTCACATCTTCAATTCTGACCCTATACGAAATAAATGGATTTCTACAGTTACCTACATCCTCCGCAACGAATTCAAAGGAATAACGGGAAAAGTTCATCTATTTCGGACTAAGTAGGCTTTATTCTGGATTGGCGGAGGGAATTAACTGTACATTTCCATCTATATTAAATAAATTGATGATTTCATTGCATTTAACTGTATATTTCCACTTATTTGTGGGGTGGGATATTGAATAAGGGAGTTAGGTTTAAAAAACTCATATGGTATGATTGTAAGAATATAGGATATTTTGGGCTGGGAGTGAATGGAGTTGAAACGCGCGATTTATTTATGCATCATTGTAACTTTGTTATTTACATTAATAGGGTGCGGAGGATCGGATAAGACCGATATGGAAGTCTCGGCGTCCTCGTCAAGCTTGGCGTCAACGCCACCATCCTCCTTGGCGGCCGCGGTTGAGACAAGCAAAGGACCCTCCCCGTCGGAGAATGCAGCTTCGAGCGAGGAGAGCAAGGAAAAGGCATTGGGAGAGTTGAAAAAAGGCGACAAGCCGACGCCTTATCCGGTTCTGGCACTCATTCGCCAGGTCGAGGGTTTTACCAGGGGTGCGTACGACGGGGAGTTGTCGGATAGCAAGCGGTTCATTTATTATACGCCGTGGCCTTCGGATAATTATGCCCGCGACTATCGTTATTACGATTACGCAACCGGGGACGTATACGTGAACGGAGAGGACGGTCAGGTCGTCTATTACAACGCGTTTGATTCCGCGACCTATCCTGCAGCTAAGGAGGCGCCGCTTGGCAATCCCGTCGATCCGGCGCAACTAAAGCAAATGAATGGGTTGGAACTCAAGTTGTATGCCCAAGAGAATGTTTATAACATCGAGTGGTCGCCGGACTATCGAACCGTTGCGTACTGCCAAGGAAACGAATATGAATCCAAAGCTTACGTTTGGAAAGTAGGCGACGAATCCGCGGTCGAAATTCCCGGAGAACCGGACACTTATTATTTCGAATGGTCTTCCGATTCGAAGTTTTTGTTGCTCGATTCGGGTACAAGCGTCTTAAGGGGCGGACAACTCTATCAAGTAGCCTCGGGGACGTTGAGCCAATATTTCAGCTATGTGAACGAGGCTTTGATTTCACCGAATTCAAAGCGGGCCGTGTACGCGCGAACGAGCGGAATAAGTTCGGAGGAGAAGAGCGGCTACGAAGTCGGTGAAACGGTGGAGCTATGGGTAATGGATTTGTCCGATTTCACGGAACGTGTGTTGATTCCAGCCGACGATCACTCGGATTATTATCCAGAGAAATGGTCGAGCGATTCCGAACTTGTCTATACGAAACACGACTATAAGTCCGACAAGGAAGAGGAATTGCGGATAACCGTTTCCGAGTAGTCGTCAATGATAACGTCATAGAAATAGAGAAGGTCCATGCGAAATGCGCATGGGCCTTCTTTATTTTGGACCGCAGTGTCATCTTCTCGCAAAGTAATCATTATGTTAGATACCTGATCGGAGTAGGGCAAAGTGAGCAAATGATTGTATACGTAATTTCGGGCGGCCTCTAAAGTCGAAGTTGTATCACACAATCCCTTTTGGAGGTCATAGCGGTATGAAGAGAAAAAGCGTATCGGTCCTGCTTAGCTTGGTATTGGTAATTAGCTCAGTGCTTGCGGGATGCGCAAGCAAGGATAAGGAAAAGCCAGCGGCATCCTCGAGTAGCAGCCCAAGCGAATCCAAGGCTGCGGAATCGAAAGCGCCGGAGTCGGAAGGACCGACGAAAATTACGATCATGCTTCCTCTTAACATTGCTGAAACCCCACCGGATACGGTGAAGAAGGAAATCGAAAGATTAACGAATACAGAGCTGACTTATCAATTCTTCCCTGCGGATACTTATGAAGAGAAGTTAAACGCTTCGTTCGCCACAGGTTCATTGCCGCAAGTCACGTACTTGAAAAACCAAGCTACGTTCCTGCTCTTGAAGGATGCAATCAGGGACGGTCAGTTCTGGGAAATCGGACCTTACCTAAGTGAATTTAAAAACCTAAGCAAGCTGAAAGAATTTACGCTTAACAATACAAAAGTAGACGGCAAGCTGTACACGCTGTACATTGGACGACCGCTCGCCCGCCAAGGGATCATCTACCGGAAAGACTGGGCGGATAAGCTTGGCTTAAAAGCTCCTGAAACCGTAGATGAGCTACTGGAAATGGCTAAGCAGTTTACATTGAATGATCCGGACGGAGACAAAAAAGCGAACACGGTCGGACTCGCGGATCGCAACGATCTTGTCTATGGAGCCTTCAAGACGGTCGCTTCCTGGTTCGGCACTCCGAACAACTGGGGCGAACAAGACGGCCAACTGCTACCGGAATTCATGTTCCAGGAATATATCGATTCCATGGACTATTTGAAAAAATTCCGCGACGGCGGCTTCATGAACAAAGACTTCGCGGCAACGAGCAAAACCGATCAAGTAAGCCTATTCACGAGTGGTAATGCTGGGATGTATATCGGCGCCATGTCAGACGTGAATGCGTTGCAAAAAGACCTGGTCAAGAACGTACCCGATGCGGTAGTAGATACGCTTGCCCTTATCAAAGGACCGAGCGGTCAAGCGACTTCATGGTCGATCCCTGGTTATAACAACGTCTTGGTATTCCCGAAATCGGCGGTCAAAGATGAAGCGGAACTGAAGAAAATTTTGGCTTTCTACGACAAAGTGATGACTCCTGAAGTAGCGAACACGCTTTTCTGGGGCATTGAAGGTGTCCACTATGAGGTAGTAGACGGCAAAGCGAAAGAGACGGACAACAAGGATAAAATCGAGCGTGAAGTCAAAGGTTTCAAAGATAGCTTGATCGGAGAGCCGGAAACGAACGGCCAGTTGGAGCCTTACCATACGTTGGAAGCTAGAATTCACGCAGAGGAATTCACTATCGAGAATGCGAAGATCGCCATCGCCGATCCGGCTGCGGCATTGGATTCCCCGACCTATACGGCTCAAGGCGTTCAATTGCAAGATATCATTAAAGATGCGACATACAAGTACATTTACGGCAGTATCGACGTGGCAGGCTTTAAGAAGATGGTCGACAACTGGAAGTCGCGTGGCGGACAAAAAATCATCGATGAAATTAATGCAGCAGCTAAGAAGTGACGGACTGACCCGATGAACTGATTGGGTTGTACTAGCGGCTCGTCCCCGTCCATAGGGACGGGGGAGCCCTTCCATCTTCCAACTTCGACTATTGCGAGAAAGGATGCATGTTATGCAGGAAGTGGGCGTTCGACAAGGGGAAGTATCGTTGCCGTCTCCGGTTCGCAAGTCGCAAGGCAGTGAATTAAGCAGGCGTTTGAAGAGGAATAAGTGGCTATATGTCATGATTTTTCCTGGTTTATTGTATTTCTTGATCTTCAAATATGCGCCCATGTATGGACTGATCATTTCGTTTCAGGATTTCAAACCTTTCAAAGGCATCGCCGGCAGTGAATGGGTAGGATTTAAACACTTCGAGCGTTTGTTCACGGAACCTGATTTCTTCCAAATTTTAAGCAATACGTTGATTTTGTTCGGTATGAACTTGCTCTTTTTCTTCCCGGTTCCAATCATTCTGGCTCTACTGCTCAATGAAGTTCGGATATCGATATTTAAGAAAACAGTGCAAACTCTAATCTACATTCCCCATTTCATGTCGTGGGTCATCATCGCATCCATTAGCTTCGTTATGTTGACGGAGGATGGCGGGATCATTAACGAGATAATCGCTTATTTAGGGTTTGAGAAAATCAATTTCCTGCTCAACATCGATTGGTTCAGGCCGACGTACATTATTCAGGTCATCTGGCGCGAAGCAGGATGGGGTACGATTATTTATTTGGCGGCAATTGCCTCTATAGACGTTGAACAGTATGAAGCTGCCCGTATGGACGGCGCAGGTCGCTTTCGACAAATCTGGAATATTACGCTGCCGGCTATCCGAAGCGTTATTATCGTGCTATTAATCCTGAAAATCGGCGACGTGTTGGAGCTGGGATTCGAGCATGTATATTTGCTTCTCAATTCGATGAACCGCGAAGTGGCCGAAATTATCGACACTTATGTGTTCACGGCAGGTTTAAGGCAAGGTCAATTTAGCTATAGCGCGGCGATCGGATTTTTCAAATCCTTCATCGGACTCGTTCTGGTCATGGGCGCCAATCGGCTTGCTCGTAAAATGGGAGAAGACGGCGTTTATTAATAGGCAGGAGGAGGACAAGAGATGGTAGAGGATCGTACGTTAGGCGGGAGAATATTCTCTTTTTTCATCTATTCGATACTGCTCATTTTTGCTCTGGTATCGTTCCTGCCTTTCATTCACGTGCTTGGAGGCTCGTTCACCACGAGCGCCGAGTTGGCAGTCAATAAGTTCGTCATCATACCGAAGATCTGGAGTTTGGATGCTTATCGGTTTATCTTCTCCACCAACACCATATTCAGGGCGATGTTGGTCTCTGTTATTGTTACGTTGGTCGGAACGTTGTTCAGTATTTTCATCTCCTCGATGATGGCCTACGGCTTGTCTCGCAAGGATTTGGACGGAAGGAAGGTTGTGATGTTCGGCGTCGTCTTTACGATGCTGTTCAACGGAGGTCTTATTCCGACCTTCCTAGTCGTTAAAGAATTAAATCTGATCGATAGTTATGCGGCTCTAATCCTACCTATCGCGATCAGTGCATTTAATTTGATCATTCTTAAGAACTTCTTTCAGAACATACCGGAGGGGCTGGAAGAGTCGGCCAAAATCGACGGGTGTAACGACTTCGGGATTTTCTTCCGGATCGTGCTTCCGCTCTCCATGCCCGTGCTTGCAACGATCTCCCTGTTCTACGCCGTAACTTACTGGAATACGTACTTGAATGCTATTCTTTACCTGGACAGCAGCTACAAGTGGCCTATTCAAGTGTTGTTGAGGCAGATCGTCGTGTTGGCCAGCGGCATTGATCACGGTGCCAGTCTAGACGGGGAAGTCCCGCCACCGGATCAGACGGTGAAGATGGCCGTTATCGTGGTCGCGACGATTCCGATTATGATCGTTTATCCGTTCTTGCAGAAGCATTTTGCTAAAGGGGCATTGTTAGGTTCAATCAAGGGGTAAGTACAGAGAGGGGAGAGGAAAACATGCAAAACGCGCATAAAATCTCGCGAACGCCTCTAGAGTGGGCAGCGGCAGCTTGCGACACTCTGATGGATAATTACGCAGCGGGGGAGCTTCCTCCTGCCCATAGGTGGCATTATCATCAGGGCGTGTTCCTGTGCGGAATGGAACTGTTGTCGGAAGCGGGGGGCGATTCACGCTACGTGCGATATATTCAAGATTACGTGGATGACTTGGTGGATGAGTACGGCAACTTTTATTTTGCGCGGGATGAATTGGATGCGGTACAAGCGGGGTTGCTGTTGTTTCGACTCGACAAGCTCACGGGGAAGAGCAAGTACCGGATAGCGGCCGACAAATTAAGATCGCTGTTTAACACGTTAAATCGAACTTCCGAGGGCGGTTTCTGGCATAAAGACAAGTATCCCGGACAAATGTGGCTAGATGGGCTATACATGGGCGGCGTCTTCGCTTTGAAATATGCAGCCGCGTATGGTGACAACAGCTTAATCGACCTAGCGCTGCAACAGGAGCGGTTGATGCGTAAATATATGAAGGATGAGCGTACGGGACTGTTATATCATGCGTGGGACGAGATGCGGAGAATGCCTTGGGCGGATGCCGAGACGGGCTGTTCGCCGGAATTGTGGGGCAGATCGCTCGGTTGGTACGGGCTTGCCTTGGCGGAGTTTCTGGACTTGTTGCCGCCTGAAAGTGCCGAACGCTCCGAGTTGGTGGAAGTGCAAAGGGAGTTCGTCCATGCGCTTATCCGTTATCAGGATCAAGAAAGCGGACTATGGTACCAAGTGGTCGATAAGGGGCATCTTGCGGATAATTGGCTAGAAACTTCTTGTACGAGTTTGTTCGTGTATACGATAGCGAAGGCAATCAAACAAGGCGTCGTGGAACAGGATTGCCTTGATGCGGCGAATAGAGGATACAGAGGCTTGATCGGCAGGCTGAAGTTCGACGATAAGGACGGCATTATTGTTCCGGACATTTGCATCGGAACGTCCGCCGGGGATTACGAGAATTATGTGACGCGGCCGACCAGCAGTAACGATCTTCACGGGGTAGGCGCTTTCGTCATGGCGTGCGTAGCAATGAATGATCTGGACTCGTTAGAAACGGGGCGTTGATCGGATGAACATCGGCATTCTGGCTCATCTGCTTGGCTATTTGCCCTATGAGCAGCTGGCGGCCAAAGTAGCGGCGAACGGGTTTCGTCATGTGCAGCTCGCCTTGTGGAAGGCGATCAGCGATTTCGATTTCAGCAAGCCGGGGCAGCTAAGCCCTGGCTTAGCTCAATCTATAGGCGAAGCGTTCGATAAGCGCGGAGCGACGGTGTCGGTATTGGGATGTTACTTGCACCTGTTCGATCGGGACGAAGAGCAGTTGCGCTTGAATAGGGAACGGTTCAAAGAGCTGCTGCGTCATGCCCGGCATTTCGGCTGCACCATCGTGGCGGCGGAAACAGGGGGGCCATGGAACGGGACGCCAAGCGAGGAAGAGTGGAAAATATTGCGGAGCACGCTTGAACAATTGGCCGAAGAGGCGGACAAATGGGGAGTTCGCATCGGATTGGAACCCGCTAACGGACATCTCATCGATACGCCGGTTGTTCTGAAGCGGATGCTGGATGAGGTTACTTCCTCCAGTTTCGGCGTTGTATTAGATCCCGGGAATTTGCTTACTTCGGCTAATATGGGGGCTCAGAATGAAGTGATTGAAGAAGCGTTCCGGTTGCTGGGCGATCGGATCGTAGCTTGTCACGCAAAAGACCGCATCCTCATGTCGAATGGACAGATTGTTACGGTGGCTCCCGGCGCGGGGCAAATGAATTATGAATTATACCTGCAAAGATTAGAACAGGTTAATCCGGGCGCGCCGCTTATTATGGAGGCGGTAAACGAAAGCGATATCCTGAGCTCCAGAAGTTATCTGGAGGAGTTGCAGGGACAGTTAGCGAAGGATTCGTTAATGAGATAGCGAAGATAAAGCGGTGGCGGAAGAGAGCGTTTTTCTCTTTTGCCAGCCGCTTTTTTTAATTCTGTAAATCGTTACTGCTGCCGCAACCGCCTCGCTTGAAGCACGAAGGCCAAAAAAGTGCCTTCATTTCCCTTACAATAGGGAAACCTAAGTAATAACGATAAATCCTTATTGCTCATTGAAATTAGACATACGTGAGAACTGAGCCCGAACAAATGCTATAATGAGTTACATAAAAGAAAGTCTCCCAATAAGCAGGAATAGGTGCATGCGTAAAAGATGAGTATATCGGACATTCTGTCCAACGTGACAGAGGACAATCTGAAAAGTCTATTGGAACAATATCGGGCTTTCGGCCCTTTCCCCGGCATTGCCTTGACGTTCATGAAGTCATTCGTGCCCCCGTTGCCGACGATACTTATCGTTGGTGTGAACGCGGCGGTATATGGCTTATGGCTCGGCTTCCTCTATTCCTGGTTAGGAATCGTGAGCGGTTGCCTTGTTACGTTCATCGTTGTCCGGAAAGTAGCCGGGCATCCCTACTTTTTGCGTTGGGCGAAGAAACCGAAGGTGCAGAAAAGCCTAGTATGGGTTCGGCGCAATGCATTCAGTTATGTGTTCCTGCTCAGCCTCTTCCCGGTCGGGCCCTTCGTAGTCATTAACATGGCTGCGGCCATCGCGCAGATGCGGCTGCGATCGTTCTTCATCGCGATCGTGTTCGGGAAAGCGATCATGGTCATGTCCGTATCGATTATCGGACATGATTTCGGCCGTTTTATCGAGCGTCCGTTCGAGCTCATCTACGTGGTGTTGTTCGTAGGCGCATCGCTGTGGGTAAGCAAGAAGATCGAATCGCGCTTTACGCGTGACACGAGAAGTTTGCCGCAACCGCATCCCGACATGGGGGAACAACTAGGCATGGATAACGGCACGACAGCCGGACATAAAGCGGAATAAACAATAGACAGCGAGGCGGATGAACTTATGTTAAGTTTTCAAGAAAAGCTCGCGATTATGGAATCTTTTCCTCAATTGGAGCGGAGAGACGTATCCCTAGGTCGCGTGAATTTTCATTATGAGCGAAGCGTGATCGAGAAGAAGAACGTCGGCTTCCATTTTCACCCGAACGGCAACGGGTATATTTTCGCGGGGGAGATTGAAGGGGTCGATACGGATGATAAAGGCTTCGTAAACGTACGCGACTATAGCGCGGAGGAGCTTCGTTCCCTCGTCGAACAGTCGATTCAATCCTTAACCGGGGATTCTTCATGGGAGGAAGGGCAAGAGGAGAAGTGGTTCGATTCGGATCGGAATATTCTGGTTCTCAAATTCGAGGACGATATGTGGTACATCTTCTCGGGCCTCAATCTCGAAATGGCTTTCGAGTCCTATGAGGAAGCCCGGGAGTACTTGAGCGAAGAAGGGTTCAATCGGCTGTAGAACACGGTGAATATGTGAAGCAAGGGGAAGGACAGGCACTCGCGCTTGTCCTTTTTTTACGGTTTCCGTAAATTTACTGAAACGTAAAGGCCATCCTCACCGTAGATTCTATAGAGAAATCAAGTTAAACTAGTATCAGGAAGAAAAAGTATTCTACTCTACTGAAATTTAGGAGGAAACAATGAAACGTATTTTATTGTTTATCTTAACGAACTTATTGGTCATGCTGACCATCGGCATTATCCTTTCCGTCTTCGGAGTAGGCTCGTATCTCAATGAGTCCGGCGGTATCGATATGGGCTCGTTGCTCATTTTCAGCGCGATCGTTGGTTTTACGGGGGCATTCATCTCGCTTGCCATGTCCCGTATGATGGCCAAGTGGATGATGGGCGTCCGCGTCCTGAATCCGAACGACCATCTCTCGCAGGGCGAGCGTCAGGTTGTTGAGATGGTTCACCGCCTGTCCCGCGCGGCAGGCTTAATGCACATGCCGGAAGTCGGGATTTACGATTCCCACGAAGTAAATGCTTTCGCTACGGGACCTTCGAAGAAACGTTCGCTCGTCGCCGTATCTACCGGATTGCTGAACGAGTTGGATGTAGACGCGGTCGAAGCGATTATCGCCCATGAAGTCGCGCACGTCGTGAACGGAGACATGGTGACGATGACGCTGCTGCAAGGCGTAGTGAATACATTCGTCGTATTCCTGTCCCGTATCGCTGCTTGGGCAGTATCCCGATTCGTTAAAGACGAGCTTGCGCCGATCGTCCATTTTATCGCCGTTATCATTTTCCAGATCGTATTCTCCATTCTCGGCAGCATGGTCGTCCTGGCCTACTCGAGATATCGTGAGTTCCATGCGGATGCCGGCGGAGCTCACTTGGCGGGTAAAGACAAGATGATCCACGCTTTGCGCGGGCTGCAAGCTTACCAAGACAGAATGAGAGACAGCCAACAAACCGCTATCTCTACGTTGCAGATCAGCGGCAAGAAACGCAGCGCGTTGTTCTCGACTCATCCGGATTTAGAAGAGAGAATCCGCCGTTTGCAGGCAAGCTAATTCGAATAAAATGCCGTCCCCTAAGCCAAGTCGAGTTGTTGGCTTGCGGGACGGCTTTTTTTAATTCGATGGGGCGCTGCTATTTCCGTTCGTTATAAGCTTTGAGCAAGGTAAATCGATTCGGACGGATGTGGTGGGCTTCCCGCAGGCTGCTCTTCAGAAGTTCCGAATCGATGCCTAACTGATCGGGCTCGGTCGGGCCTCCAACCTTCGTCAGCAGCTCGCGAAGCTGATTGCCGCTCGGAATGTCCCGGATCGCTTCCAAGATAGAGTCTCGGTGTTCGTCGGGGAACAAAGAAGGCTCGTCTGCAGCCAAACGATGATAGAGGTCGGATATGACTCCGCAAGCGATGCCGACTTTGGCTCCGTGCAGCACCTGTCTCCGTCCGGAACGCAGCAGCTCCATCTCCCAATAGTGGGACAGGTGGTGCTCCGCGCCGGAAGCGGGATGCGATTGGCCGAATTGCAGCATAGCGAATCCCGATTCGATCAACGCGCGAGTCAAAATTTCGATGCCGCGCTCGCTTCTGCTGCCGATTTCGTCGCAGTGGTCGACGCATAGTTGCAAGGCGCGCTTCGTGCGATCCGCGACTTCCTCGGAATAAGGTTCCCCGCCTGCAAGACTGCCAAACTTCCAGTCGAACAAGGAAGTGTATTTGCCTAGCATATCGCCAAATCCGGCCGCGATCATCTCGCTTGGAGCCTTCGTGAGGATGTCCAAATCCGCGAAGATCGCGGAAGGGCCTATCGCGCCTATCGTCTTCTTCTCTCCCCGGATAATTAACGGAGCGCCAACGGAGTTGAATCCGTCTACGGAAGGCGCAGTAGGAACCGATACGAATGGGATGCCGACCGCGTAGGCCGAAAATCTGGCGATATCGTGGAGCGTACCGGAACCTACGGCGATGACGATCTCCGAGGCTGCCTGGCGAAGATCGAGAATCAACTGAATGAGGGAGGCCTCGTCCGCGATAACGTCACCTTGCCGATCCGGCTGGATAAGAGTGGTTCGAACGCTTATTTCGGCTGACGTGGCGGCGTTTTCGATCGTTCGGCCTGCTATTTCATAAGTGCGGTCATCCGCTACGATGGCTATATGGCGATAACCGTTTTCCTTCAGATAAGGAACGACGGCTTGGATGGCCCCCGGTTCAATCCGGACAGGTCCGTTGAATGACATCTTTCATGCCTCCCTGATTGCGTTTGATTGTTGAAGATCCGCTATCGATTCCCAAATATAATCCGGCTGGATCTCGGAAGCTTCCGCTACCGCGCGCGTGGTCGAACCGCTCAGCACGAGCGCGGTACGAATGCCGGCTTGCTTGCCAAGCCGGATGTCGGAGTTCAGGCTGTCCCCGATGACAAGACAGCGCTCGGGAGGGAGTTGCAAAGCCCGTAAGGCCGCATCCGACATGTATGCGGATGGTTTGCCAATGACGACGGACACTTCCTGTCCCGTTGCATGCACGATGGCTCCGATCATTCCGGCCACGTCGATCGCGTCTCCGTCGTCTCCCGGGAACGTTTTGTCCTCATTCGTGGCGATGATCTTCGCGCCATGGCGAACGGCGCGGAAAGCCGAATTCAAATCCGCGTAAGTCAGCTTCTCGTGCAGCGTGATGACTAGCCAATCCGCCTCTTCGGGTTTGGCCGCAAGCCCAACGCCGCAGGTGGACAACTCCTCGCGCAGGCCTTCATCCCCGAGCAACCAACATTTACAGTCCGGCGCGGCGTTCAGCAAATAAGCGGCCGTGACGGTGGAAGTAAGAATGATTTCCTCCTCGGAAGCGGCGATGCCCATGGCGTTAAGCTTATCTTTACACATTCTTCGGGAGTAGTTTCCCCGATTCGTTAGGAATACGACCCTGTGGCCGCGAGCGCGGATATATTCAAGTGCCTCGCGAGCGCCTTCAATCGCCGTTGCTCCCCGGTATATCGTACCATCCAAATCAATAATGAAGCCGTCAATGGTGTCTGGTTGCATGGATGCATTCCTCCTGAACTCACAATCCTTGCTATTAATTGTCCATTCGGATGCGAGTGTTTGTCAATAATTGAATGCGTATGCTTGCGTTTATATTCGTTTACGAATGAACGTTCGTTTGTTGCGTTATTCAATCGGCGATCAGCACTTCCGTGCCTTTGATCTGCTTAAGGAAATCCTTATCCGCTTGGTTGTCGGTGATCAACGTATGGATATCGTTAAACGGTACGGAAGTCGCAATCGATCTTCGTCCGAGCTTGGTGTGATCGGCTAATGCGACCGTTCTGCGGGCGTTTCCCGCCATCAGCTTCTTCAATTCCGCCTCGTACAAGCTGAAATCCGTCATCCCTTCCTGAAAGCTGACCCCTTCCGCGGAAGTGAAGAACAGATCCGCATGGATCCCTGCCAGGATGTCTTTGCCAAGTACGCCTTCGACGGTCTTCGAGCCCGCCCGCAGCACGCCTCCGATGAGAATAACGTTGTTGCGCGGATTCTGATTCAGGGTCATCGCCGCTTCCAAGCCATTCGTTACGACCGTCAAATAATGATGATCGGCCAACGCTTTAGCAAGCTCCAGCGCGGTAGAACTGGCGTCCAAGATTACGCATTGCCCCGTTGTGACGAGATTGGCGGCTTTCTGTCCGATCGCCCGCTTTTCTACATGATTGAGATCGCTCCGAGAGTAGTCGCGCAAATCCCGGACGGAAGACGGGTTTCTCAAGGGTACCGCGCCGCCGTGAGTTCTCTCGAGCAAGCCTTCGTCTTCGAGTATTCTCAGGTCGATTCGCAGCGTTCCTTCGGAAACGTTGAACATCCGCGCCAGATCCTTCACCAACACTTGCTTATCCCGGTGCAACAACTCTATGATTTGATCTCTCCTATGCGATGCGAACATGATTAAGCCCTCCCATTCGTTTGTTATCATTTTAGTGTAAGCGATGGCAAACGACAATGAACGCCAGAGGGGTGTGGTCTAATCAACAATGGAAGATAGGATAGGCATCTCCGGAAGTACATCATAATTTCTTCTTGTCAGCGTTTTCAGTTCGTAATATAATAAAATCAAAAGTTTAACCGCTTTAACTTTTGAATAATAAAAATATCTAAGGAGTGAGCTTGTATATAATTATTGAAGACGATTAGGAATCCTTTTTTTTAATTCAAAAGTTTAACCGCTTTAACTTTATTCGAAATGTGACAACGCTATACGCCAACCCGTCAATGAAGGGGGATCATGGAGTGAAGTCAACGAGGGAAAGCCGCCGTGAGGGCAGATGGTTCTATTTTTTCATTTCTCCGTGGCTGATTGGATTTATTGTATTCGCATTATTTCCGGTGCTTGCTTCCCTGTACTACAGTTTTACGGAATATGACATCATCCATGCGCCCGAATTTATCGGATTCGGCAACTACAACGAGTTGTTCCACGACGAGCAGTTTTGGAATTCCGTCAAAGTCACTTTGAAGTACACGTTCATTAGCGTTCCGTTAACGCTGTTCCTATCTTTGGTCTTCGCGATGCTGATCAATCAGAAAATTCCGTTCCGGGGCATATTCCGGACGGCGATGTATTTTCCGAGCATGATCTCCGGCGTATCGATGGCACTGCTATGGTTCTGGGTATTCAATCCTCAGGCAGGACTGTTCAACTATGGACTATCGCTGTTCGGAATCGATCCGATCCATTGGTTCCTGGACGAGAAATACGCGATGTGGGCTCTCATCATCATGTCCTTCTGGGGTCTGGGAGGCGGAATGTTGATTTTCTTGGCGGGGCTGCAGGGGGTCCCTGCGCATTTGCTGGAAGCCGCGAAGCTGGACGGCGCGGGCCGCCTTCGCACTTTCTGGAACGTGACGTTCCCGCTCATCTCCCCGGTGTTCCTGTTCCAATTGATCATCGGTTTGATCGAATCGTTCCAAGTGTTCACGCAAGCCTATACGATTACGCAAGGCGGTCCGAACTATTCGACTTGGTTCTACGTGTACAACATCTATATCAACGCGTTTAAGAACTTCCGTTACGGTTATGCTTCCGCCATGTCGTGGATCCTCCTGATCGCGGTTACGGTCATCACCTTCGTCATTATGAAGCTGTCGAATCGTTACGTTTACTACGAAGGGGGGCGTGAACGATGAGCGAAGTCGCGCTTGCGAAGCAACAACCCGTCAGACGGAAAAAGACGAAAATAGAGTTTGCTTCGATCGTCGGTTTTCTGATTCTGTTGATCGTTACGATAGCGATGATTATGCCCCTTGGATTCATGTTGTCGACTTCTCTCAAGACGACCAAAGAGATGCTCGTATTTCCGCCGACGGTCATTCCGAAGCATTTTGCCTGGGACAATTTCAAGGAATTGTTCGTTAACGAGGAAATCAAATTCGGCAGGCAGTACTTGAACAGCATTATTGTGGCGATCGCGACGGTCATCGGCACGGTGTTCTCTTCATCGTTCGTCGCCTTCGGATTTGCCCGTTATAAGGCCAAAGGCAGTCAGTTCCTGTTCGTACTCGTGCTGAGTACGTTGATGCTGCCTTATCCGGCGATCATGATTCCGCAGTTTCTGCTCTTCACGAAGCTCGGTTTGCATGATTCTCTACTACCGCTTATCTTGCCTTCCTTTTTCGCGTCGGCTTATATGATCTTCCTATTGAAGCAGTTTTTCACGTCGATTCCGAACGAGTTGTATGACGCCGGAAGAATCGATGGCTGCAAGGAAATCCGGCTTTACTGGAACCTGACGCTTCCCTTGTCCGGTCCGGTAATCGCTACCGTGGCGATCTTCTCCTTCATCTGGAGTTGGAACGATCTGCTTGCGCCCGTGCTTTATTTGGATTCGCAAGAAAATTTCACTTTGCCGATCGGAATGGCGGCGATGCTGAGCTCCAAGTTCCGGATAGCGCCTTGGAACTTAATGATGGCGGCTTCGCTATTGTCCGTGCTTCCGATCATCGTTCTTTTCTCGATTGCGCAGAGGCGTTTTGTCCAAGGTATCGTTCTTACCGGCATCAAGTAATCACTCACATATTCCGTACCAACATTAATGAGGGGGATAACATGAGGATGAAAAAGGGGAAGCTGGCATTAAGCTTGACGCTGACGTTCGGATTAATCGCAACGGGGTGTTCGAGCGGGGGCGGCAAAGAAGGCAAAGAGAGCAAAGAAGGGGAAACGGTTACGATCACCCACTACACGATCGATTCGCCGGACCGGACTTTCGTCGAGAAGCTCATTCCCGATTTCGAAGCCAAACATCCGAATATCAAGATCAAAGTAACCAAGGCTCCTTACGAGCAGTTCGATTCCAAGCTCCAGTCTTCCATCGCCGCGAAGAACTCTCCGGACGTGACTTCCCACTGGGGTTATGGCGGTTTTATGGAATATTACAACAAAGGCATGCTGATGGATCTAACTCCTTATCTCACTGGGTTTAGCGGAGCCGATTACGACATTCCGGAAGATGTCATGAACATCTACAAGGTAGACGGCAAAACGTACGGAATTCCGCTTAACAGCTATGTTACGGTCATGCTGTACAACAAAGACTTGTTCGATAAAGCCGGGTTGAAGTATCCGCCGACGGATTACGAAGACAAGAGCTGGACGTTCGATAAAATGGTCGATTACGCGAAGAAGATGACGGTGGACTCCAAAAATTTGGCTGATGCGCAGTACGGCGTCGACTTCGGCTTCGGCGAGAGGGACCAAAGGCCGCAATATTTCGGCGCGAACGTCTATTCCGACGATACATGGACGAACGGCGGCAAACCATCCGAAATTAGGTTAACTAAGCCGGAAGTCGTCGAAGCGTACAAGAAGATCTATGGCTTAATCTACGATCAGAAGGTATCACCGACGCCGGCTTTCTCCAAGTCCGTATCGGGACAGTTCGGAGATCCGTTCCTATCCGGCAAGATCGCGATGTCCGTCGTCGGTTCTTGGAGCTTGGCGGCATCGAGCGATTTCAGCTTTAACGTAGGCGTAGCCGCGGTTCCGCAAGGCCCGAACGAGAAGGTCAGAAGCGTCCTATACGTCGATCCGCTCTTCGTGCTGAAAGACTCCAAGCATCCGAAGGAAGCGCTCGAATGGATTAAATATTTGATCACGGCAGAGGTGCAAGAGAAATCGATCGAACTGAGCGGAGGCAATCCGCCGGTTAACCAGAAGGCCGCGGAGAAATATTACAATAACTTCGAGGGCATCGATCCCGAGCAAATCAAGCAAGTATTCGAAGGAGCTTACAAATACGGTTTCGAGTCTTACAACCATCTCATTTCGAATTACTCGCAGATCAACGAGTTGTTCATTAACGAATTGGCCAGCGTCGAGAACGGCGACAAGAAAGTAGAGGATGCGCTCCCCGTTATCGAAGGGAAGCTCAAGGACTTGCTTGCCCGCGTGAATAAGTAGAAGCTTAACAAGCGACATTACCGACGCCAGGCTCATGTAAAATTTGCTCCAACTATGGTACGTTAATTACAAATTATTATTTCGTACAGGAGCGTAAGGCGATGAAAGTCAGTATCTTCGATGTGGCAAAGAAATCAGGATTATCCGTGGTTACGGTATCGCGCGTGCTCAATCAATCAGATTCGGTACGGCCTAAAAATAGGGAAAAAGTACTGCAGGCGATGAAGGAGCTCGATTATCACCCGAATGCTTCGGCACGGAGCTTAGCGCGCGGGAAAACGGGGATCATCGGGCTCACCTTGACGACCCTGCACGACTCCTTCTTCGATGCGGTCGTGAAAGAGGTTAACGATAAGCTCGCGGAGCACGGTTATTTTCTGGCGTTGTCAATTTCGAAGAGCTACGAGGATGCGTTTCATCGCTCTTTGTTTCAGGAGGATCGCGTCGACGGCGTCATTTTATTGTCTCCGGTAGATGAAGACGAATATGTTATGGAGCTTAAGAAAAAGAAAATTCCGTTTATTATGATCGACAACTCGCGTAAAAATCCTTCCGTCACTTCCATTATCGTGGACAATTACAAGGGCGGATACGAGGCGACGAAACATCTGATCGATCTAGGCCATACGGAAATCGCGCACATTGCCGGACCCGATCCGTATCTAAGCAGCAGGGAGAGAGAACGAGGCTATTTGACCGCTTTGAAGGATGCCGGATTAGAACCGTTCCGCATCGAACGGGGAACGTTCGCTATGTCCTCGGGCTATGACATTGCGATGAAGTGGATCGAGTCCGGCAATCTGCCTCCTGCGGTGTTCGCCGCGGATGATTATATCGCTCTAGGCGTCATTAATGCTTGTTTGAACAAAGGGGTCAGAATTCCCCGAGATCTCTCTCTCGTCGGCTTCGACGATCAAATCTTCGCTTCGGAATTCCGTCCGATGCTTACGACGGTCAGGCAACCCGCGGACAAAATCGGAGCTGCAGGCGTGGAATTGCTATTAGCGGCGATTAACGACTCGACTAAACGAAATGTAACGATACAGATTGAACCGGAACTCATCATTAGAGAAACGACAGCACGTAAAACATAAGGCTAGGCATCAGAGGAGGTTCCGAAGAGCAACTGCGGCAACCCTCCGGAACCGGCCTCTAGACGGCAGGAGTGAGCGAATTGAAGTACTATTTGGGCGTCGATGCAGGCGGAAGCAAAACGTATACGCTCATCGTTGATGAACAGGGTACGATTGTGGGTAAAGGGAATAGCGGCCAAGGGAACCATCAAGTCGGCTATGAGATCGCCAGAAGGAATATTCGAGAATCGGTGGAAATGGCTTTAGCGCAAGCTGAATTATCCCGAACGGATATCGAATTCGCATACTTCGGCTTAGCCGGGGCGGACCGGGAAATCGATTACGAGATTTTGCGGCCCATGATCGCGGAGCTAGCATTTCCTAGATACGAGATTAATTGCGACACGATGATTGCGCTAAGAGCGGGGACGAATCGGCCTTACGGGGTCGTGCTGATCTGCGGGACCGGGACGAACAGCGCGGGAGTTAACCCGGAAGGGAAGTTCTATCAATGCGGCGGGTTCACTTATCAATTCGGAGACTTCGGCGGCGGGGGCTCGTTGTGCGTAGAGGTTTTCCGTTCCGTTATTCGCGCATGGGATGGCCGAGAGCAACCGACGCTCTTAACGCAATTGTTGCTTGACGATCTCGGATACGACAACGTGAAAGCGATGTTCGACGATTATTTGGATCATAACAAGGTGCCTCCGATCCGCGTGGCCAAGCTTTTGTTTCAAGCGGCCAGCCAAGGCGACGAGGTTGCCAAGAGTATTTTGCGCCATCAAGGCGAAGAGCTTGGTACTTCCGCGCAAGCGGTTATCAAGCGTCTGGGCATGGAGGGCGAGGCGTTCGACGTCGTTCTTGCGGGGAGCATCGTAACCCGTGGGGAAGGGGACTTCATCACTCGTTACATCGAGCAAGCCGTGAAGAAAGTCGCACCGGGCGCGAGTATCGCGAAGCTGAAAATGGAGCCGGTGATCGGGGCTTTATGGCTAGCGGTGGAGGCGAGCGGCATCGCATTGCCGGAACCCATCTATAATCGGCTGCGGATGATATCCGAATACAGCTTGGCTTAACTCTTTATTGGATCCTTATCAGATTGAACAAATATAGCAACACCTACAAGGAGCTGGGTAAGATGGCAAAAGCACGAGGCTTGAAAATCGCGGTCATTGGCGGGGGTTCGTCTTATACGCCGGAAATCGTGGAAGGTTTTATTAATCATTATGAGCAATTGCCGATTAGGGAGCTATGGCTTGTTGATATAGAAGCGGGTAGACATAAGCTTGAGATTGTCGGAGAGCTTGCCAAGAGAATGGTGGCGAAGTCGGGGATTCCGATCGAAGTACATCTGACTTTTGATCGTCGGCAAGCTATCGAAGGCGCGGATTTCATCTCGACTCAAATGCGGGTCGGATTGCTGGAAGCGCGCAAATACGATGAGCACATCCCGAACAAATACGGCGTTATCGGACAGGAAACGACGGGACCGGGAGGCATGATGAAAGCGCTGCGGACGATTCCGGTGCTTCTGGACATCTGCAAGGATATCGAGGAGCTGGCGCCCGACGCGTGGTTGCTTAACTTCACGAATCCGGCGGGGATGGTAACGGAAGCGATCGCGCGCCATTCCAAGGTGAAGAGCATTGGTCTGTGCAACGCTCCGATCGGTCTGCACAAATGGCTAATTAAGAAATACGACACGACAGTTGACCAGATCTATACAGAGTTTGTCGGATTGAACCACTTGCACTGGGTAACGCGCATCGAAGTAGAGGGCGAGGACAAATTGACCGAGCTGCTCGATAAAAGGGAAGAGTATTCCGGCAAGAACGTACCCGCGACGGAGTGGGATCTCGATTTCCTGCGTGGCTTGGGAGGGTTCCCTTCCTACTACTTGAAATACTTCTACCTGACCGACGTAATGCTGGAAGAGCAGTTGGAGTCGCTGAAGGCGAACGGGACGCGTGCGGAAGTCGTGAAGCGCGTGGAAGAAGAATTGTTCGAGTTGTACAAGAATCCGGATCTGCAGGAGAAGCCGAAGCAGTTGGAGCAGCGGGGCGGGGCTTACTATTCCGAGGCAGCGGTTAACCTGATGGTGTCGTTGTACAACGACAGGCGCGATATTCAGACTTTAAACGTGACGAACGGCAACATTCTCGATTTTCTGCCTGAGGACGCCGCTATCGAAGTGAATTGCGTGGTCACCGGCAAGGGGCCGATTGCGCTCCCGGTATCGAAAGTGCCCGAGCAAGCGAAAGGGTTAATTCACGCCGTCAAAACGTACGAGAGACTGACCATCGAAGCGGCGATTACGGGCGACAGAGGGATTGCTCTCCAAGCGATGGCTTCGCATCCTCTAGTGCCTTCGGTGAAAGTCGCCAAAGCGATGCTGGACGAGATGCTGGAGCAAAACAAGCCTTACTTGCCTGCCTTTTTCAAATAATTGATAGCTTGGAAAAAGAGCCTAGCGTGGCTCTTTTTTCGTGTGGCTCGCTTGAGGCCAAAAAAGTACCTTTGTTCCCCTACAGTAGATGATCTAAGTAGTAACGACTGGCTTTACGACGTTCCCGGGGAGTTGTGATACAATGGTAGAACAAATGTTCTATTCGTTGGGGGATCGTGCGGATGTCTGATTTATCCAATTGGGTGGCGCTTTCCGTCAGGGGGTTGGTCGAGTACGTTTTTCGGAGCGGCAGCCTCGACTCCGGATTCCAAGCGGCGAGTTCGCTTGCGGAGGGTACGAAAGCCCATCAGAAAATACAGAAGCAATACGGCGAACTGGATCGCAAGGAAGTGTATGTGAAGGCGGAGATTCCTTGCGGAGATCTCCTTTTCGTCGTGGACGGGCGATGCGACGGGCTACTGATCGGTGAGGATGGCTGCGTAACCGTGGACGAGATCAAATCGACGTCGAAGGACATCGGTGCGATGACGGCTGAGGATTCGCGACCCGTTCATTGGGCGCAGGCTAAGTTCTATGCCTATATGTACGCCGTGGAAAGCGGCCTGCGGAACATGCGCGTTCGCTTAACTTATGTTCAAGTGGACACGGAGGAGCAGAAGCGGTTCGAGCAGGAAGCCACCTTAGAGGAATTGGAGCTTTACGTGAATGAGATCGTAGAGCGTTATGCTCCTTACGCGCGTCTGCTCCAGCGGAACAAGCGCGCCCGGGACGAGAGCATATCGGGATTGGCTTTTCCCTTCGCGGAATACCGCGAAGGGCAGAGGAAGCTGGTCGGTTCCGTCTATAAGTCGATCGACGAAGGCCGGAAGCTGTTCGCCAAAGCCCCTACGGGCATCGGGAAGACGATATCGACGTTATTCCCGGCCATTAAGGCGATTGGCTTAGGGAAGGTTCAGCACCTGTTCTACCTGACGGCCCGAACGATTACGAGAACTGCGGCGGAGGATGCCTTGTCGCTGATGAAGACCAAGGGACTTAGCCTGCGTTCAGTCACGGTAACGGCTAAAGAGAAAATTTGTTTCCAGGACGAAGTCGATTGCCGGGTAGACAAATGCCCCTATGCGGATGGATACTACGATCGGATTAATGGCGCGATTCTCGACATGCTCGGCAACGAAACCTTGATGAACCGCGAGGTCATCGAGAGATATGCCCGCAAGCACACGGTTTGCCCCTTCGAGCTTTCCCTAGATGCGGCGTACGGGGCGGATGCGGTTGTGTGCGACTATAATTATATTTTCGATCCGCGGGTTTCCTTGAAGCGGTTGTCCGGGGAGCATAGACATCAAACCGTCTTGTTGATGGACGAGGCCCATAACTTGATCGACCGTGCTCGGGAGATGTATTCGGCGGCGTTGGAGAAAAGGGATTTTCTCGAGTTGGAGCGGGCATTCAAAGGGGTTCGCGCGGATATCCATTCCGCAGCCAAAACAATCAATAAGTGGTTTATCGAGCACAAGAAGAGATCGGATGGCCAAGTAACGGTGTCGAAGGAAGCGCCTGCTGAGCTTATGGAATTAGTAGAAGTTTTCGTTGCCCTAGCGGAACGGGAGCTTGCCGGAGGCGGCTCCGGCGCGGAAAGCACGAAGCTGTTGGAGGTTTACTTCGGCGCGCTTAGCTTCATGAGAATCGGTAAGCTATATGACGAGAGATACGTCACCTATTCGGAAGTCGTTAGGAACGACGTGCGGTTGAAAATGTTCTGCTTGAATCCTTCGCATTTGCTTCGGCAGATGGGGAAAGGGTACCGGGCGCATGTATTCTTCTCAGCCACGTTATCTCCGCTTAACTATTTCATGGAGATGCTAGGGGCGGATGCTGAGGATTATTCGGTTACGTTGGGTTCCCCTTTTGCGAAGGAGCAATGGGAGGTTGCTATCGTTCCTCTCTCTACCCGATATGCGGACCGGGAACGGACGAAGACTCGGCTCGTAAGCGCGCTTCTGGAACTGGTGCGGGTGCGTACGGGTAACTATCTGATCTTTTTCCCGTCCTACGAATACATGAACGGAGTCTATGAGGAGTTTGCTGCGGTCGGAGGAGATATACGTGCCTTACTGCAAACATCCGATATGCCGGAAGCGGAACGGGAAAGCTTTCTGGCGGCATTCGATGCGGGCAATCGTCAGACACTCGTAGGGTTTGCGGTCATGGGCGGCATTTTCTCAGAGGGCATCGACCTGGTGGGCGACCGCCTGCGCGGAGTCGCGGTTGTTGGAGTGGGCATGCCGCAGATCGGCTTGGAACGAAATCTGATCAAAAAATATTTCGATGACGAGGGGCTCAACGGCTTCGATTACGCTTACGTCTACCCCGGCATTAACAAAGTGCTGCAAGCCGGAGGCCGCTTAATCCGTTCGGAAAAGGACAGGGGAGCGCTCATGCTCATAGACGACCGCTACCTGCAACCGCATTATGCCCGCTTGCTGCCGGAGGAGTGGCGGGGCTGATTTTATAGCCGAGCGTCGACCCGCCGGACTCGCTCCCATCGTCGCAAAAAGCGACTATACCGAGCGTCGACCCGCCGGACTCGCTCCCATCGTCGCAAAAAGCGACTATACCGAGCGCCGACCCGCCGGACTAGCTCCCATCGTCGCAAAAAGCGACTATACCGAGCGCCGACCCGCCGGACTAGCTCCCATCGTCGCAAAAAGCGACTATACCGAGCGCGGTCCCGCCGGACTCGCTCCCATCGTCGCAAAAAGCGACTATACCGAGCGCCGACCCGCCGGACTTGCTCCCATCGTCGCAAAAAGCGACTATATCGAATAGGACAGCTTCTTATTCCGAGTGTAGTCGTTCTCGCTGCGCTCAAGAATCCGGTCGAGGATCAGCTTCTCGAAGTGGGCGAAGCCGCTGTCCCGCTCGCGCGGCCGATCAAGCGTGACCTTCACGTCCAGCGCGATGCGCCCTCTCTCGATCAGAATTACCCGATCGGCCAAGGCTACCGCTTCGCTGACGTCGTGGGTGACGAGCACGGCAGTGAATTGCTGCTCCTCCCACAAGCTTTCGATTAACTCTTGCATGTCGATACGGGTAAGGGCATCGAGCGCGCCTAGCGGCTCATCGAGCAACAGAAGCCTCGGCGAACCGGCGAGCGCCCGGGCCAAGGCGACGCGTTGCCTCTGTCCGCCGGATAGTACGCCGGGCCATTCATTGGCGCGATCGGCTAGCCCGACTTGCGCGAGCGCCTCCAAGGCTAGCTCCTTGTTCCTCGATTTAACGCCCACTTGCACGTTCGCTACCGCTTTTTTCCAAGGCAACAACCTCGCGTCTTGAAACAGCATTCTCGTATCGGGATGAATGCCCTTGATGCCCTCTCCGTCAACGGAGAGCTCACCCTCGCTCGGACTGTCCAATCCGGCAATCAATCGCAGCAACGTGCTTTTGCCGCAGCCGCTTCGCCCGACGATAGCGACGAATTGGCCGGCGGGGATATCCAGATCAATGCCTTGCAGCACCGGTTTCTCTCCGAATCTCTTAGATGCACCGCGAACGAGAAGTCGGGCGCCCTTAGAAAATGTTCTACTCATGGATAGGCTCCTCTCCTTCCGTTAACGCTTGGCGTAGTTCGGATTCCATTGCAGCAACGTATGCTCCAGCCATTTGGCCGCGGAGTCCGACAATTTTCCCAGAATGGCATAGATGATGATGGCGAAGACGACGATATCTATTCGCATGAATTCCCGGGCGTTCATAGCCATGTAGCCGATGCCGGAATTGGCGGAGATCGTCTCGGCGACGATAAGCGTCAACCACATGAAACCCAAAGCATACCTCAGCCCGACTAGAATGGACGACAAGGCCCCGGGCAATACGACTTCGCGATACAGCGCGAAGCCTCTAAGACCGTATACTTTAGCCATCTCGATCAGGCCGGGGTCGATCGAACGTATCCCGTGCAACGTGTTCATGTAGATCGGGAAGAATACGCCGAGAACGACCAAGAAAATTTTAGCCTTCTCGTCTATTCCGAACCAAATAATGACTAAGGGAATAAGGGCGAGGTGGGGGACGTTGCGCACCATCTGAAGCGTACTGTCCAATAGTCGGTTAGCCGTGGAGGACATCCCGTTAAGCAGCCCCAGCAGAAACCCGATCCCGCCGCCGATGCCTAGACCGATAAGCGCCCTGCGCGTGCTATCCCAGATGTAATGGAAGATTTCGCCCGATTTTACCAGAGCAACGCCGGCTTCCGCTACTTTGAGCGGAGTCGGCAACGTGCGCGTGGAAATATATCCGAGCTGGCCTAACAACTGCCAGACGACAATGACGAGAACGGGCACGTAAGCAGGCGCGAATCGGTTATGGATGAGTTTGCTGAACAAGTTCATGCGTTGATCCTCCACCCTGCGGGCCCGTAACTTTACCCGGGCGTCTGTTGTAAGCCACAAGTTCGCCGAAAGCTTCGATAGCCGAGGTTTGCGATTGTGATTCTCGAACCTTCAAGGGAAGCAGAGGGAACAACAGCTCTGCCGCCCGATAGGATTCCTCCAGATGGGGATATCCGGAGAAGATGAACGTCTCGATGCCAAGCTCGTAATACTCCTTGATCCGAGCCGCAACCGACTGCGGATCGCCGACAAGCGCGGTTCCGGCACCGCCTCTTACGAGTCCGATTCCCGCCCACAGGTTAGGCCCGATGACGAGCGAGGATCTGTCGCCCTTGTGCAGGTCTGCCATCCGTTTCTGACCTACGGAATCGTACCGGGCCAGAATGCCCTGCGCTTCGGCGATCGTCTGCTCATCCACGTAACGAATGAGTTGGTCGGCCGCCGCCCAAGCTTCTTCGTCCGTCTCCCGGACGATCACGTGAAGCCGGATGCCGAAGCGAACTGTTCTTCCGCTGGCTTCCGCCAACCGCCTAACCTCGGCGATCTTCTTGGCGACTTCTTCCGGAGGCTCGCCCCAAGTGAGATAGAAATCCACATGGTTTGCCGCGATCTGTTGCGCCGCGGGAGATGAACCGCCGAAATAGACCGGAGGATATGGCTTTTGCAGAGGAGGAAATAACAATTGTCCCTCCTCCGACCGCAAGTATTTACCGTTATAGGTCACTTGCTCCCCCTGCATGAGGCGACGCCAGATCGTCATGAACTCGTCGGTCTGTTCGTACCTTTCCTTGTGCGAGAGGAACATTCCGTCCCCGGCGAGCTCATGGGGATCTCCGCCCGTGACGATGTTAACGAGCAACCGGCCGTTAGAGAACCGGTCGAGCGAAGAAGCCATTCGCGCCGCGGTGGAAGGGGACATTAACCCCGGACGCACGGCGACTAGAAATTTCAGCTTGCTAGTCGCCGGGATAAGGGAGGAGGCTGCGATCCAAGCATCCTCGCAGGCTTTGCCTGTCGGTAACAGTACGCCATGATAGCCTAGCCGATCCGCGGCTTGCGCGATTTGCCGGATGTAGTCGTAATCGACGGCTCTAGCTCCTTTAGCGGTTGCTAAATATCTACCATCGCCGTGCAAAGGAATGAACCAAAAAAGTTCCATATGCGTGTCTCCTCAATCCCGGGTGGGGTAGGGTAAAATCGTTATTTCAGGATGGCGTCGTTAATATCGATTGCCGTTGGGATCAGCTTGAGCTCGAAGAACGCATCGGCGATTTTCTGTTGCGCGGCAATGATGTCGTCGGTAATCGGTTCAATGCCGAAATTACGGTGGGAGAGAGCTTGCTCCAAGGACGGGACATCCAAATTGAGCGCGGGGGCGAGCAGTTTGGCTACGTCGTTTAGATTATCTTTGGCCCATTGATCGGATTCCTTCAATTGCTCGAATAGAACGTCGATGGCCGCTTTATCGTTTTCCGCGAACTTGCGGGTCGTGAGGTAAAATTCGTAGTTGTCGACAAGCCCTTCGCCATCCGCCAATACGCGCGCTTTCGTTGCCAACTGAGCTGCGGAGTAGAACGGCTCCCATATGACCCAGGCATCTACGTTGCCGCTCTCGAATGCGGCTCTAGCGTCTGCGGGAGGAAGGAACACGACATTGATGTCGGAATATTTTAAGCCTACTTTCTCCAAATATTTCACGAGCAAGTAATGAACGTTAGAGCCTTTGTTTAGCGCGACTTTCTTGCCTTTCAGATCGGCTCCCGTCTTGATCGGGGAGTTCTCGGGAACAAGAATGGCTTCGGCTTTCGGACTTGCGGGAGAGTGCCCTACATAGACGAGCGGCGTGCCTGCTGCTTGCGCGAAGATCGGGGGCGCTTCGCCAACGTTGCCGATATCGATGCTGCCGACATTGACGGCTTCCAACAGTTGAGGGCCTCCCGGGAACTGCGTCCACTCTACCTTGTAGCCGACTTCCTTCAGCTTCTCTTCCAGCCCCCCTTTTTCTTTCAAAATATTGATGGAGGCGTACTTCTGATAACCGATGCGAATGGTTTTGTTCACGGCCACGGATGGGCTAACTGCCGCGGACGGACTAGCCGCCACTGCGCTTGGACTTGCTTCCTTGCTTGGGCTAGCCGAGCTTGCTTTGTTATTCGAATTGTTGGAGCCGCATGCCGACAGCAGCGTCAGTGCAAATACCAGTCCTAGGGCGATTACCCCGTTTATCGCTTTGTTGCGTTTCCGATTGTTGCTCTTCATTTTCCTCACTACCCCTCACCTAGCTTATTTTTATTAAAACTAACAATTCCAATAAACTTACTTTGAATTTATTAACAAGAAATTATCACCCTGAATTGTCCCTGTCAATACATGGAGGAGAGATGAGGAAGTATGAGGAACAATGAGGAGTTTGACCATATTTTCCCATGTTTATTGATGTTTGCTAAGGATTCGTATAAGATAAGAATTACTTATAATTCCCATAAAAATAGTAAGAATTAAAATAAGCCACGGAGGTGTAAAGGTGCTTAACGAACGTTTCGATTTATTGAGCCTCCAAGAGGCTATGGATATTCTGGGCGTTAGCCGGGCGACCATCGACCGTTGGCGCAAAGATAAGAAGCTTCCGCACATTAAGATCGGCAAGGAAATATGGGTCGACAAGCATAAGCTGCAAGCCTGGGTTCATCTTCATTCCCATGCGCAAGAACAAGAGAGGGTTCCTAAGAAAGCCCCATCCGTACGAATCATTACGGTCGGCTATCAAAGCGGCGCGGCATTAGTATGGAGCACCCTTGTCATTAAGAAGCTGGGTTTATTCGAAGACGAGCTAGGTCGAATGGCGCCGTCGGTAAACTTTAAGGTGAATTGGGTCGACGCTCCGAACGGAATGGAGCTGGTGGAGGAACTGATCGGCGGAAATATTCATTTCGCTTCCATTGGAGATTACCCCATGATCGCGAGCCGGGCATTAAGCCGAATTTTGCCGCGATTCAAGCCGTTGTTCTTGGCTTTCGACGGTAAGACGCGGAATGGGGGAGGCATCTCGCTAGTCGTTCCTGCCGGGAGCGCGATTCAACGGACGGAGGAGCTAAGCGGAGCATCGATTGCCACAGTGGGCAATTCTAGCGCGTCTTACCGGCTGCAGGAATGGTCGAGCGCCTATGGACTGGAGTCGGCGCCGGTCGTTCATCGTACGATGGGAGATTGCTTGCAAGGCATTATGCAAGGAAATGTTGCCGCGAGCGTTCTGTGGGAGCCTTATTTGAGTTGGGTACAGTCGATCGGGGCGGGTGTTCCCGTTTTCTCCGAAGGGGTGGGCGGAGATTATTTGACCGGCTTGATGGCTGATGGAAATTGGGTGCAAGGAAACGAAGAGGTCGTGATCGCCTACTTGAAAGCCCATCTTCGAGCGCATGATTTTATTCGCGGCGAACCTGCCCGGGCTGCCGCCATCATCTCCGAAGCGAGCGGTTTTCCGGCAGCTATCGTGGCTGGGGTCTTGTCGCAGATTCGATGGGATGCTTCCTTGTATGAACGGGACTTGGAGACGCTGCAACGCTTGGGTGAAGACCAAGCCGGGCAGTTGCCTCTGGCGGTTAAGCCGGGACGGAACGGAGAGGAATTTCCTTACGGTACACATTATTTGCAAGCCGCGGTTCAAGCGCTGAAGCTTCCTATCCTTCCCGATTCGCCCTTGTCAGGGGAATGGTCGAGAGACATGATCTATTAGAGGCTGTCCATAGTCGACTCCAGGGGCATGGAATAAAAAGAATTTAGCCGTTGAGAGGGAATTCGAATATATGGTATAGTAGGCGCGGAATTGCGATTTAGGGCATGCTACAAACGAAAGGGGCATCTACGCAAATGTCCGTATTGAATATCGTACCTTTTGGGGAATCCATCTTACGCAAGAAGGCTAAACCCGTTGAAGAAATGACGCCGAAAATCATCAAGCTGCTGGACGATATGGCGGAGACGCTCTACGCGTCCGAAGGACGCGCAGGTCTTGCCGCTCCTCAAGTCGGAATTATTAGGCGGATCATCGTAATGGATTGCGGCGAGGGCTTGATCGAACTCATAAATCCGGAAATCGTGGAATTAAGCGGAGAGCAAGACGGGGCTGAAGCCTGTTTGTCCTTTCCTAATTATCATGGATTCGTTAAGCGCGCCAACTATGTGAAGATTACGACATTAACCCGGCAAGGGGAGCGCATCGAGTTGGAGGGCGAAGGATTTTTGGCTCGCTGCATCCAGCATGAAATCGATCATCTTAACGGAGTGTTATTCGTGGATCGCGTAGAAGGTCCGTGGTTATACGAGGATAAGACGCAGCAGAGAATAAGCCTGTTCGAGGTTGTGAATCTAACGAATCAGGGGTTATAGAGAGTCAACCGGCGTTCGATTGGGCAAACTGGTTAGTGCACAATCATTCCACGCTGGGAGGCAATCAGATGACCGAGCATAACCATGTCGTCGGCAAAGACGGCGATATTAATCCAAGCAAGGTGGACAATGCGATCTCGAGGATCGATCCTTCGGAGAGGGACCGTATTCTCAAGAACTTCGACGAGTTCAAAGGTTACTTAGGCAAGCGAATCAAAATGGCAGAGAGCCTTGGCATGGGAGAAGAACAGATGGCTACTGTCGCTCAGAAAGTCGCCGACTATTTGGCGAGCCATGAAGAGCCGCGCAATAGCGAGGAGCATCTGCTTCAGGAACTGTGGAAAGTCGGCTCGAAAGAGGAACAACACAATCTTGCGCATCTGTTAGTACGGCTTGCGCAGTCGCAGATTAAGCATTAAGCCGTTTTTGAGAGAAGCCACCTTCGATGATGAAGGGGCTTCTTTTCTTTGTTCTACGGGCATTAATTAATAGGGGTGATATCTGCAACGATTTTCCATTAAATGCGTCTATTTCCACAGAGGAGTGGATTGCGTTGATAAAATTAATAGGGCTAGTTGCGCTGGTCGTATTTACTGCTGGTTGCGAATCGGGGAGTACGAACTCCGTCGTCAGTGCCGAGGTGAACTGGGAAGAGTTTGCGGTGACGAAAGTCGAGATCAGTCGTTCCCATCGGTTGGGGAGTATTAATCCTGCTTTATTTGGCGTGGTGGATCAGCCGGATGAAGTGGCGCTATTAGCCGAAGGCTTTCGTTCCGCTACTAAAATGGAAGGCAAACTAGATATCGGGAAGGCTGATTTGGACCTGGTCTTCTTAGGCGAGGGAGAGCGGCAAGCTTTTCATTTGTGGTTACAGCCCAACCCGGAGAGCAAGGCCATGTACACCCTCGCCTCGGATACCGGAACAGGCTATACTTTGTCTGAGGAAGCTGCGAACGAACTCCGAGATCGTATCTATGCATTACCTTACACTCCGGAGCAGGCGGCTAAAAATGGCGAAATCGTTGAAATGTACGGGAAATATAGGAATGAGGACAAGTGGGTTAAGTTCGTTGATCATGTGAACAAGGGAACTCCGGATGAAGTGCATCTGACTTTCTATACGCTTGAGGGAGCCCCGTTATTTCGGGATTTCGTCTATGATGGACAGGCGATTGAGTTTACTTATGATCGTGCATGGGATTCATATGGAGGTAATTCCATTCGGAAAACGACAGCTTTCTGTCAAGGTATCGAGAAAAAGGGCGCGAAATATGTGCTGTCGGGATGCGATCGGGAAGATATGGCTCCTTACTTTGACGGATTCTATTTAAGTAAGTAATTGCACGAACGCGAAAAGCCATGATGAGCGTAGGTAACAAAGCCGGTGAAGTTGTTCTTGCCTAAAATATCCATGTAAGCTATAGTGGGGTTAATTAAATAGTGATGCACGGGTGCTGGATGAAGTCTGGCTGAGATAGGGAACTTATTTCCCTGACCGTTAATCTGATCCAGGTAATGCTGGCGTAGAGAACATGTCGAATTGTAACCATTCGTGTATTCTCGAATGGTTTTTTTGTATTGTCCTCGCCTGTTTCCTGATCGAAGGAGGAAGCGAAAGAGATGATTGAATCATTCATTAACCAAGATCAAGTGGATAGGGGGTGGCTGTATCCATGAGTCGGTTTAGCAAAAGATTGTACCGTTCAGCCCATGGAGTATGGGAAATGAGCCATCGTCACCCGTTCTTGGTCGAGATGAAAGAAGGGACGCTGGATACTGGGCGGTTCATCTATTATCTCAAGCAGGACTATGTGTATCTGATCGATTATGCCAAGATGTTCGCTATCGGCAGCCTAAAGTCCCCTGACCTAGAGACGATGTCCCGATTCGCGGAGTTGTTCCATTCCACGCTGACCGTGGAGATGGAGCTTCACAGACAGTATGCCGAGCGTTTCGGCGTGACGCGGGAACAACTGGAACAAACCCAGCCTTCGCCAACAACCGTTGCGTATACGAAGTATATGCTGGACGCCGCGATGCAAGGCTCGCTGGCCGAGGTGGTGGCCGCCTTGCTCCCTTGCATGTGGAGTTACCGCGAGATCGGCATCGCATTCGCAAAATTTCCGGGAGCGTTGGACCATCCGCTGTTCCGAGAGTGGATTCTGATGTACAGCTCCGAGGAGTTCGGGGCATTAACCAATTGGAGTATCGGCTTGATGGACCGCTTGGCGGAAGGGTTGCCGGAGCGAGAGCTAGCCCGGTTAGAGGAACACTTCGTCAAGGCCTCGAAGCTGGAATATATGTTCTGGGATATGGCTTACAGGCAAGAGGAGTGGCCGATTTGAGCGAAGCGAATGAGAATGAGCGGCACAATGCGCTGTCGGTTCGCGGGCTAACCTATTCCTTCCCCGGAGAACCGACCTTGTTCGAGGCGCTGGATTTCGATATTAAGCAAGGAGAGTTTGTTAGCGTTCTTGCGGCAAGCGGCATGGGGAAAACGACTTTGTTCCGCCTAGTGGCGGGTCTTCTGTTTCCCCAGTCAGGAACGATCGCGGTCGGCGAGTCGCAAGACTCCGCCGCCGCGGCTTCTAAGCTGGGTAAGGTCGGCTATATGCCCCAGAGAGATGCGCTCATGCCATGGAGAACCGTGCTGGATAACGCCGCGCTCGGCCTGGAGATTGGAGGGACGACGAGGCGGGAAGCGCGCCGCCGGGTGCTGGAACTCCTTCCGGAGATGGGGTTGGCGGGGACGGAATATAAGTACCCCGACGAACTGTCCGGCGGAATGCGTCAGAGAGTATCGTTCCTGCGCTCTCTTCTGGGGGGAGGCGAACTGCTTCTCCTCGACGAGCCCTTTAGTGCCTTGGATGCTATGACGCGCGTGAGCATGCAGGAATGGCTGCTTCAGGTTTGGGAGCAACACCGCAAAACCATTCTGTTCATTACCCATGACGCGGATGAAGCATTGCTCCTATCCGACCGGGTGCTTGTGGCTGCGAAGTCCCCCGTTTCCATTCTTAAGGAGATAGAGGTAACTTTGCCCCGACCTCGTACCTATGAAACGGTGATGAACGAGAATTTCATAGGGCTGAAACGCGAGTTACTCGGACATTTCGAATGGGACGGCGGCAACTCGAAAGGAAGAAGCCTATGAAAAGTAGCCTTGCGAAAAGTACACCTGTGCTCGTATTTGTACTGCTTTTGGCGGCTATTTGGGAAGCCGGAACGACATTCTTCGATATCCCGCATTACATCATCCCTAAGCTTTCCGACGTATTGCTCTCGATCTGGGATAACGGACGGCTGCTCGGCAAGCATTTTGCCGTAACTCTGGGGGAAGCGTTGCTCGGACTGGGGATTTCCGCCGTATTCGGTACGTTAGCCGCGGTATGGATTGAAAGTTCGGGACTAGCCAAGAAGACGATTTATCCGTTGATCGTCGCGTCCCAGACCATTCCGATTATCGCCTTGTCTCCGATTATGGTCATGTGGTTCGGGTATGAAATAGGGAGCAAGGTGGCCGTCGTGATTCTGTTCACCTTCTTTCCCATAGCCGTGAATACGGCGGACGGGTTCCGCGCTGCCGATCCGGATATCGGAGAACTGATGCGAACGATGGGGGCAGGCAAACGCCAGCTTTTTCTCAAATGGAAGATTCCGTCCGCACTCCCTGGTTTTTTTACCGGATTGAAGATGGCCGCCGCGATCAGCGTCGGAGGGGCAACGCTAGGGGAATGGTTGGGCGGGGAATCGGGCTTGGGCATGTATACGAAGCGATCATCGAATTTGTTGCGCGGAGAGGCGGTATTCTCGGGGGTTCTGTTGCTGTCGCTCATGGGGATCGTCTTGTTCTTGTCCGTTCAATGGGCGGAACGAGCGATACTTGCCCCGCGCCGGTCGCTTAAAAATAAAGATTCGCAATGCGAGAGGGGAAAGTTACTGTGATTTTTCGTAATGGGAAGAAGAGCGGTTGGTTAGCTATAGCACTTATTCTAGCATGGGTCGGGGTTACGGGATGTGCCTCGAATAAGCAGAAGGAGCCCGGGCTGACGGAGCTTACCGTGCTGATGGACTGGTATCCGAACGCGGTGCATACCTTTCTATATGCCGCTGAGGAGCAGGGATATTTTAAGGAGGCGGGGTTGAAGGTCAAGCTTCAGACGCCCGCAGATACAAATGATGCTCTCAAGCTGGTAGCGACGGGGAAGGCGGATCTGGCGCTTAGTTATCAAATGCAAGTAGCGGTATCTCGCTCAGAAGACATTCCGATCGTATCCGTGGCCGCGATTGTCAGGCATCCGCTTAATCAATTGTTCGCGCTGGAATCGGCGGGGATTCGTAGTCCGAAAGATTTGGTCGGCAAGAAGATCGGGTATCCTTCCGTGCCTCTCGACGAGTCCATGGTGAATACGATGGTGAAATCGGACGGCGGCGATCCTTCCAAGCTAAATTACATAGATGTCGGATGGGATCTGATTCCTGCGATGACGACCAAGAAAGTAGACGCCATTATCGGAGGCTACGTAAATCACGAGAAACTGCTGCTGGAGAAGGAAGGCGAGAAGCTGATTACGTTCGACCCTTCGAATTACGGGGTTCCGGATTATTATGAGCTTGTGCTGACGGCTAGCGAAGAGGGCCTTAAGAACAATAGAGAAGCGTTCAAGAAATTCATGGCTGCCGCCGCCAAAGGACAGGAATATACCGTAAGTCACCCGGAGCAGTCTTTGCAGCTCCTGCTGGACAAGCAAAGCGAGGAATTTCCGTTGGATGCGGATATCGAGAAGATGAGCTTAGACATTTTGCTTCCCCTGATGGATGCAGGATCGGAGCCCTTCGGCAGCCAGTCCGTACAGTCGTGGAACTCGGTCATCGAGTGGCTGGCGGAGCACGGCCAACTGACGAAAGAGGTCAAAGCGGAGCAAGCATTCGTGAATTTGTAGCGGAAGGGGGACCTCTATATGGATGAACGATATTCCAGGCAGATGCTGTTCGCGCCGATCGGCGAAGCGGGTCAGCGGAAGCTGAAGGATAGCGCGGTGTGCATTGTGGGCATGGGAGCTCTGGGAACCGTACTGGCTAATCATATGGTGCGGGCCGGAGTCGGTTTGGTGCGTTTGGTCGATCGGGATTACGTAGAGAAAAGCAATTTGCAGCGGCAAATGCTGTATGACGAAGAGGATGTACGGAATGGATATCCGAAGGCGATTGCCGCCGAGAAGAAGCTTAGCATCATCAATTCGGACGTTCGGCTGGAGCCGGTCGTTGCCGATGTCACCGTTCATAATATCGAATCGCTGCTGGAGGGCATAGATCTTGTTCTAGATGGCACGGACAATTTTCAAACGAGATTTCTGCTTAATGACGCTTGCTTCCGCAAGGGGCTCCCCTTTACTTATGGCGGAGCCGTCAGCTCTAGGGGAATGAGCGCAATTCTTGTGCCTGGTGTAACGCCGTGCTTGCGCTGTTTCATTCAATCGGCGGATGCCGGCGGCCAAACCTGCGATACGATCGGCGTAATCGCTCCGGTTGTCGATATCGTCGCTTCTTATCAGGCAGTCGAAGCGTTGAAATTTTTGGTGGATGCCGGGGGAAAAAGAAGGGACAGCCTGCTCACGTTTGATTTGTGGGAAAACCGCTATTACGAAATGAAGTTGGGAGAGCCCTTGAGGGATTGTCCTTGCTGTCAGCTGAAGCAATATCCCGCGCTTGATTATGCCGAGCAGGAGGAGATGGTCTCCTTGTGCGGGCGGGGGACGGTTCAGATTGCGGGTAAAGGTCAGCTGGATTTAGAGCAGTGGCGCGAAAGACTGGAGCCCGCAGCGGAGAAGGTTATCTTGAATGCCTACTTGCTAAGGGCACAGCTTCCCGAGGGAGAACGGCTTGTGTTGTTTCCCGATGGACGCGTGCTAGTGCAAGGTACGGATGATTTGGTCAGGGCCAAAATCTTATATGCCCGTTATATCGGGAATTGAATGGGAGGAGGAAGGAAAGGATGAGGAATTTCCGCTTATATGCGATAACGGGTGAACAATTTCATCCCGGTCGGGATTTGATCGAGGTCATGGAGGAGGCGATTCTCGGAGGCGTAGATATCATTCAGCTTCGGGATAAAACAAGCGAGAAGCGGGAACTGCTGCGGAAAGCGAAAGCGTTAAGGGAACTGACGCTTAAGCATGATGTAACGTTTATCGTCAACGATCATATCGATGTCGCGCTGGAGGTCGACGCGGACGGTATTCATCTGGGTCAAGAAGATCTATCGTTGCTCGAAGCTAGGAAGATCGTCGGCAACAAAATCATCGGAATTTCCACGCACGCTCTTCAAGAGGCATTGCTCGCGGAGCAGCAAGGCGCGGATTACATCGGAGTAGGTCCCGTCTTTCCAACCGCAACCAAAGCGGATGTCGTCGCTCCGGTGACCGTATCGTACGTGCGGGAGGTCGCTCGAACGATCAAGATTCCTTTTGTGGCCATTGGGGGCATTAAGCTGCACAATGTGGACGAAGTCCTTCAAGCCGGGGCGACGCGAATATGCGCGGTGAGCGAAATTGTAGGCAGTACGGATGTGAAAGGGACCTGTGAAGCTTTCTTAAGCAAGTTGAATAGGCAGGGGTGAGAGTATGGAGCTTGTCATCAATGGATTTAGGCAAGAGTTGGACGTTCGTACGATCCAAGATGTTATCGCGCATTTCGGATTGGAGGGCAAGCCGGTCGTCGTGGAGGCGGACGGAGCGGTGCTGACTAAGGAGCAATGGGCGACCGCGGAGGTGCGGACCCAAATGCAAATCGAGCTGGTGCATTTCGTGGGAGGGGGATGAGCAGATGAAGAAGGATGTTTGGCGTATTGGTAACCATGAGCTGTCTTCCCGGTTTTTTATCGGGACAGGACTTTTCCCCAATCCCTATGTTCAAATGGAAGCGATCAAAGCGTCGGGAGCAGAGGTGCTGACCTTTGCCATCCGACGAATCAACTTGGAAGCGACCGAGGACGACTCTATCCTGCAGCATCTTCAGGGGGAGTCCTATCGGTATCTTCCGAATACTTCCGGCGCGAGTACGGCAGACGAAGCCGTACGGATTGCCAGGCTGGCGCGCGCCTCCGGCTTGAGCGATTGGATTAAGGTGGAGATCAGCGCGAATGAGCGTACATTGCTGCCGGATCCGATCGAGACGTTAAAAGCGACGGAAATTCTCGTTAAGGAAGGCTTTACGGTTCTGCCTTATTTGCCGGATGATCCTGTCATGTGCAAACGTCTCGAAGAGGCGGGCGCTGCGGCGGTCATGCCGGGAGGAGCGCCTATCGGCACCGGGCTGGGGATTCTGAATCCCTACAATATTGGCTTGATCGTCGAAGAGGCGAAAGTTCCCGTAATCATAGATGCCGGCCTTGGTTCCGTGAGCGACGTGACTCAAGCGATGGAGCTTGGCGTATCGGGCGTGCTGATGAACACTCCGGTAGCCAAGGCGAGGGACCCCGTCGGAATGGCGCAAGCGATGCGACTGGGAATCGAGGCGGGCAGGCTCGCGTATTTGTCAGGACGAATCTCGAAGAAACGATATGCATCGGCGAGCAGCGGTTTCGATGAGTTTAAGCTGAAATAAGGGTTATTACTTAGGTTTCCCTAGTGTAAGCGAAATGAAGGCACATTTTTGGCCTTCGTGCTTCAAGCGAGGCTGTTGAGGCGCAATGAAGGCACTTTTATGGCCTTAGTGCTTCAAGTGAGGCTGTTTTGGCGTAATGAAGGCACTTTTATGGCCTTCGTGCTTCAGGCGAGGCTGTTTTGGCGCAATGAAGGCACTTTTTTGGCCTTCGTGCTCCAAGCGAGGCTGTTGAGGCGCAATGAAGGCACTTTTATGGCCTTAGTGCTACAAGCGAGGCTGTTTTGCCGAAATGAAGGCACTTTTATGGCCTTCGTGCTTCAGGCGAGGCTGTTTTGCCGCAATGAAGGCACATTTATGGCCTTCGTGCTACAAGCGAGGCTGTTGAGGCGCAATGAAGGCACTTTTATGGCCTTAGTGCTTCAAGGGAGGCTGTTTTGGCGCAATGAAGGCACATTTTTGGCCTTCGTGCTCCAAGCGAGGCTGTTTTGCCGCAATGAAGGCACATTTTTGGCCTTCGTGCTTCAGGCGAGGCTGTTTTGGCGCAATGAAGGCACATTTTTGGCCTTCGTGCTTCAAGCGAGGCTGTTGCGGCGCAATGAAGGCACTGTTTTTCTGTAAGTGAATGGGGCTTGTAAGTGGTGATGTCCTAAGTAGTAACGAAATAAGGCTACCAATAGGAGAGATAGAGATGGTCCTGGGATGACGGAAACAATTGTAATCATGGGCGGAGGGGTAATCGGCTTGTCCTGCGCGTTCGAATTACGGAGTCGGGGGCATGAGGTCACCGTTCTGGAAATTAACCGCTGCGGGGGACAGGCATCGGGAGCGGCAGCCGGAATGCTGGCGCCTTACTCGGAAAATCTGGAGGGGCCGGACGAGTTTTTTCGATTAGGCGTCGAAAGTCTTCGCCTGTATCCCGAGTGGCAGTCTCAGGTCAAACGGGTTTCGGGCATGGCTTTCGAATATACCCCTTCGGGCAGCCTCTATATCGCTTATCATGAAGCAGATCGGTTGGCACTCGAAGGAAGGCTTCTCTGGCAGAAGGAATTCGGTTCTACCGGTACCCTCCTAGAGGGAGACGCTTTATTTCGGATCGAACCGATGCTGTCGCGTAACGTAAGGGCGGCATTGCATACTCCGGAGGAATGCCATCTCTACGCTCCGGAATACGTGCGTGCTCTTGAACAAGCCTGCCGATTCATCGGCGTACGCATTTTCGACCAACTGGAGAGTCTGGCGATTGTCGAGTGGCAGCGCGAAATTGTCGTCCAATCGGCGGACCAACGCGCGTTCGGCGGAGATCGATTGATCGTTTGTTCCGGGGCATGGGCTCGCGAGCATGGAGATACGTTCGGCATTCAAATCCCCGTATATCCGATTCGCGGACAAATATGCGCTTACGAAACGGAAGATAAACCCGTTCGGCATATGGTGTTTAGCAATCAGGGCTATTTGGTGGGGAAAGAAAACTCTACGTTGGTGTGCGGGGCTTCCGAAGACGTTGCCGGCTTCGATACATCCGTAACGGACAAAGGTATCGACAGGTTGAGGAGATGGAATAAACAAGCTTTTCCTTTCCTTGAGCATAGACCCCCTTTTCATCGCTGGGCGGGATTGCGCCCCTCCACTCAAGACGGGTTACCGTTGATTGGCCCGTTAAGCGGTTCGAATCGCGTCGTGCTGGCGGTCGGGCATTATCGCAATGGCATTCTGCTAAGTCCGGCAACGGCTAAGCTTGTCGCCGACTACGTCGAGGAAAAGCGGGTTCCGGACTATAATCGGGCTTTTGATCCAGAAAGGTTCGGATAGAGGATAAGGGAGAGGAGTTGAAGGCAGACATGGACAAAGAACTTGAGCGTAAAGTGAGCCGGGCATTAACGATTGCGGGTTCCGATAGCAGCGGGGGGGCGGGCATCCAAGCGGATTTAAAAACTTTTCAAGAGCTTGGCGTTTACGGAATGTCCGCCCTTACTGCGGTGACGGCGCAGAATACGAATGGCGTACAAGCCGTCTATCCGTTAAGCCCGGAAGCGGTTATCCAGCAAATCCGTTCTGTAGGTAGCGATATCAGGGTCGATGCGCTCAAGACGGGGATGTTGTTTAGCGGAGAAATTATTACGGCGGTGGCGGAAGCGATACGGGAGTTCGGATGGACGAAAGTAGTCGTTGATCCGGTGATGATCGCCAAGGGCGGCTCCGTGCTTCTGTTGGAAGAAGCCATTCAAGCGCTGACAAGATCGCTGTTGCCGTTAACCGAAGTCGTTACGCCGAATATACCCGAGGCGGAGAAGCTGACCGGTATCCCGATCGCCAATGTATCGGATAAGAGGGAAGCGGCCAAGCGGCTTGCGGGATTCGGTGCCAAATACGTCATTATTAAAGGCGGTCACGATTCGGGAACGGAAGCCGTGGATTTGTTGTTCGATGGAACGGGTTTTACCGAGATTGCCGGCAGGAGAGTGGAGACGGAACATACGCATGGCACCGGCTGCACCTTTTCCGCCGCTTTGACCGCTGGACTGGCACAGGGAATGGATATAGAGGCAGCTATGAATCAAGCCAAAGCGTTCATCCAAGCGGCGATCGAGGACGGAATCGGCATCGGCAATGGGCGGGGCCCTACGAACCATTGGGCGTACCGGAGGAGAAGCCTACTGACTGTGTAAAACTAAAGCTGCCAAGTGGCTTTCACTTGCACACAACCTGCTCAAGAAAGCTGCAGTTGACCAAAAACGAAAATGTTGGTACAGAACTAATCCCTGTACCAACATTTTTTCGTTTAAGTTCCTAATGTGAAATTACCGCTTTCGGGACAAGAGGGCTTATCGAGGCTCGATCCTCCCCCATTCTCGCCGGCCTACTTATTGGTGCTGTGCTGCTTGCCCGGAAGCTTCTGTCCGGATTTCTCGCTATCTTTGCCTCGGCCTTGGCGGCGTCGGTTTTGCTTATCCTTTTGTTGAGTGTCGTGCAATTTTTCTACGAATTCATGGGTATCGTCCATCTGAAAGAAGGTCCCTCCTAAAGTTGAGTTCACCTTCATACTATTCCCAAACGGATGAATTATAATTGCGCTTGACGTCGGAGGATTGAATGTCCTTCTTCATTAAATACGGGAACAGTAAGATTAACCCCGCAATGAAGAGGGCGAAGGCAAAATAGGCCGGTAACAAATGCAGGAAGTCCGTATAGCGGATATGATAATGCACGCTGAGTCCCGCGATAAAGGCAGGGGATCCGCCTGCCAGCAATGTCCACCAAAGCCAGCGCTGATATTGTTGAAGGCCCCACAGCGCAACAATAAGGAGCATGACGGCGTTGGAGAACAAGGCCCCGCCAAATCCGGCGCGATCGTGAGCGATTAGCGAGATCAGCCTAGGATTGGCAATGTCCAATTGTTGCGGGGTTACCCCCATGAAAGCCAAATCCTGAGGGACGAACACGTTGGTCACCCCGACGCAGGCGATGACGATCCCGCCTATGCTAAGCGAAATACCCAGGGCTACGAAGCAAAGCTGCCCCCACATCGCGAGTCTCCACTCGCGGCTATTGCGCAGGTTAACGGGGGAACGAGAAGGTTGATCAGGATTCCTGCGCATCGCGAGAAGAAACATCGGAAACAGGATGGCGACCGCCGTTGCATGAATCGGATCGAAGAAGCCGTATCCCAAATAGAGGAAGAAGCTGGGAAACCCAACGATTCCCGATGCCATTAATGCGGTTCTCGTCCAGTGCAGTCCGTTTTTTAATCCGTTCTTAGCTAATTGATAGTAGAGGATGCCGATGGAAAGCATCGTTCCCGCTAACGTGATTCTGTCATGGGACATGAAGTGCAGAAGATGCTCGTTAATCTGTTGGAGCTCCAGTCGCGACATGCCAAGGTAAGCTTCGTCGTAAGGCAATACAACCGAAGATTCCGCGATTAACCAAGCGATGGCTCCGCCGATCATCATGCCTATCCCGAGCAAGGCCATCCATCCCCAATGCTTCCAGAAACTCGGCTCTTTCGGTAACGGCTCTTGTTTAATCTTGTCGTAAATAATGGCTTCATTGATTCGCTTGGGTAATCCGGGGCCGGAGAAGATGAGACCGCTGTTCAAGAGGACGTTGTCGGCTCCGGCATGAATCATATGCAATGCGTCTTGCGGTTCATGGATACCGGCGGATACTTTAATAACGCTGCTTTTAGAGATTGAAGCTCTCAGTAACCTGACTTTGGATACGGCTAAGGCGGAGATGGTCCCTGTTCGACCTACCTTTACGCCGTTGCTGTCATGCAAAGCCTTTCCGATGATATAACCGGACCAAATCGATGGATCGCTCGCGATCAGCGCTTGTTCCAGCCATGTCTCTGGATAGTCCAAAGGAATGTGAAGAAATAAGGGCTTCCGATGGAGTTCGTAATAGGCTCTTGCCCTATTCGTAATTTGTTGCAGCAGGTAGATATTGTGTTCGAGAGTTCTTGAATTCGATAGGACGTCGATATAGAAACCCGCGACTTGCGCCGAAGACAAAGTATGTAAGAGCTGTCCGAGCTGGGTGATGGCTTGTTCGACCGAACATCCGGGCATCGGCGCGATCCTGACAAATTGGGGCAGAGCATGGGCGGGGTTATCGATTAACGATTGCATTTTCTCTAATTCGTCGTTTTCGTACTCGCTGGGGTAACAAATCGTTTCTTGCCGCCACTCGTTGCTAATGGGATCGGTACTCTGTATCGGTTGAACGGTAACCGGTCCGATTTCAATAAACCCGAATCCGAATTGGGAAACGGCTTTGTGGGCGATTGCTTGCGGGTCGACATCTCCGGACAATCCGACGGGCGTAGGAACGGGAATTCCGGCAATATGGCCCTCCAATATCGGAGAGGGTTCCATATGTCCTAAAGTTTTAATAAGCAAAGTTCCGCCGGGAAGTCGACTGACCCTACGCATGGCGTGAAGAGTCAGGCTTCTCGCTACTCTCGAAGGTAATCGAAACAATAGGGGGCGGAACAACGTCTGGTAAGACCAATCCGGCACGGGCTCAACTCCAATAACTATTTTCAAAAAGAGTATATCACATCTTCTATTCGTAGCAGCCGGAGGATAGGGATGACGGTTTCAAGGGTTGTCGCGCATGAGCTAACCTGATAATATTCGGTTAGGATTTACGATAGATTTACGATAACCGACTCGTCGAATGGGAGCTTATTATGAAATTTGCCGTTCAATATTTATCGTTCTTCGTTATTCAGAATGAGGGCTCCGACCCGGATGGCCCTAAGAAATACAAGCATTATCAGACGCTCACGCACGAGGAATACCAGGATAGCGAGCTGAAAGCTTTCTTGGACGGAGAGTTCAAGCGGATCGCCAAAAGAAAAGCCGAGATCAACGCCGTCTCCGAACAAGTGCCGACGAAGATCGGGCGGTTCATAGTGGAGCCGGGACACGACTTGACGAGTAACCCCAACTACAACCTGTTCCAACGTCTGAGAACGGCTGCGGACAAGGCGGAATTCCACAACTGCGGAGACGACCTGCTTCGCATCTATATGGATACGAACTCGGTTAGGGGAGGGGCATTCGTCTTGGCGACGGCCAAGCTAAACGATCTGTACGATGATCCGTTTCTCTTCCTGTTTAAGTGCGATTTCGAGACGAAGATCGCGCGGGTGTCCGACGAGAAGAGCTTGATCTCTCAAGTGGAGATGGCGATTAACGCCAAGAATATCAAGTCGATCCAGTATCCGCACATGCCGGAAGAGGGAATGCTCGAAGAGTGGGAACTGAAAATTCACCAAGCCTCCCATGCGAGGTACTTCGAGGATTTTCTGAAATACGTCAGCTATGAGAAGTCTAAGCCGGAGATCGTCGCCGATCAGGTGATGGAGATGGTTAACCAATACATGGAGACCAAATGGCAAGGCGCGGATATTCCGTATTATAATGCCGAAGACGCGGCGGAAGTCGCGGAGACGGAAGAAGTCGTCGCGATGAGGCAAGAGAAGCAGCAATTCGACGTGTGGGCGGCAGGGGAAAAGCGAGAGCTGCAAGAAAAATGGACCCATGATCGCGTCGTGGAAGCGACAAAGCAGATTGTCGAGCTGCAGCCCGATCTCGAGCTTAAGTTCAAGCTGGATGACGTCTCGATTAAAGGACATATGGACGATTACGGCAACAATATTCATATTGCGCGTATGAATGGGCGATATATCGTCCTGATCGAAGGGGATAACTTTCAATTCGATAAGGGAGTATCGCCGATCGAGCTGCTGCATCCGGAAGAGATGCAGGAGGTATTGCGGCGTCTCGGCAGCGGCGTTCGCAGGCGTGCGAGCGGCGAAGCGCCGGCATTGGATTAAACTCGGAAGGGACTATCTCGCGAGGCCGCGAAGGCTAAGGGGATAGTCTTTTCATTTTTTTTTGCGGTCGTTTAATTTTCCATTAAAAGTTATAATTGAGCTAGTGTGGATATGAAGAATGGATTGGGGAGTCATGAGATGTCGGAGCATATGAATTGGCGGGGAAAAGTGCTTGCCCTCGTAATCCTAGTTATTGCTGCGGGTTTATTGGTATTCGGTATTCGTTTATACGATCGGGAGGAGAAGCTAGACCCCGCCGTCACGCAGGTTATCGCGGAGAACGAGCGGCCGACCGCATCTCGTCCAGAATCATTGGCGGACAAATATGCCGATCTTGGACTCATCGACGTACATAATCATGACGCCTATAAATATTTATTATCCTTTCCGACGTGGAATCGATACCATGTCGGGAAAATCGTACTGTTCGGTAACATATCGGAGCCTTCGGCGATGATTACGGATGCGCTAGCCTGGGGAGCGTATAATCAATATCCGGATCGGATTTACCCGTTCTTTTCCGGCTTTAATATGTTCGAGGAGGAAGGGTTGCAAACGGTACGTAACCAATTGGAGAAAGGATTTCTCGGAGTAGGGGAAACAGTCGCCGCTTCAAGTAACTCGCCCGTACTCGCTAATGTTATCTGGAAAGCTTCGGACTCGATGGACGGTAATCTTCCGAAGGTTTATGAGCTTTGCGCCGAGTACGACGCGCCGATCCTGCTCCATATCGACCCGCCGAGCGGCATGCAAATCGAGAAGCTGGAGGAGGCGTTGAAACAATACCCGGATACCCTCTTTATTTTCGCGCATGCCAACGTTTATCAAGATGCGGATTCCATCGGTAAGTTGCTAGAAAGTTATTCTAACCTTTATATCGATTTTTTCGCTGGCTTTACGTCCTATAATCCGGCCAGCCCCTATAAGACGGAATCTTATATCGACCTTATCGAGCAGTACCCGGATCGCTTCTTCTTAAGCACCGACGGTGCCTACGATATGACCTACGATGAAGCGATTCCGGCTATGTACGAGACTATCGAGCTATTAAAGCCGGAGACGAGAAAGAAAGTCGCAAGCGGCAACTTCCAGCGAATCATAGACGCGCAGCGCCCGACCAAGACGCAACTGAAATTGTTCGAGAAGCTTGGCGGAAGCGTAGGGACGGGCGCGGACCCCGCAACTTTGAGCCGCCATGAAATGAATAAACTGCTGTTTAAGCTTGATGCCGCGTCTAAAAATTCTGTTGATAAGTGATTGTTAGACTTTGGAGTACGTGAACGCCGACGATTAGGTTTATAATTAATTTAGAGAAAAGGGTCTAAATCTAATCGAGGCGGAATCTATGAACGTTGAATATATCGAAATCAAAAAGAGTAAAAAGATTGCAATAGAGCTTAGAAGGCGTTTGTCGGGTGCATACGCTAGGGATACGGGAATAAGCAAATATGCTATCGTTTGCGTGTGGTTGCTGAGCTGTTTGGCCGTTGGGGTATCCGCAGTGGGTATGCCTACCGGCTTTGGAGTGATCTTCGACGTCGTATCGGGCATTGCTTTGAATACGATCGCAATCGTCCTAGCGGCTGCCGGAATCGGGGCAATCCTAGCTCTTGCCGGAATAAGAATACCCGGATTTACGGCCGGGAGCATACTCTATGTCGGGGTAGTCGTCTATTTCGTCTTGTACTTTTCCGAATTTGGATGGAAAGCCGCTGTTTTCTTCTCGGCTACCAGCACTCTGATCTCTGCGGGTTTAGGGCTTCTAACGGGAGCGATCGTACGTCTTCGGCCAAAACGCAGAAGAATCGCGCTAGGCGTGACTGCAGCGATTGTCATTGGGGGCGTGTACGCCCTGGCGGGCTTTCCTCGCCTGCTTCCGACGATGTCGGACGCTAAAGCGGATGCGGATAGCGCCGATAGAGTAGGCTATGCCAAAGGCAGCGAAGTACACTCATTGGCTGCGATCGTTCCGGATCCTTCTGCGACCGGAGATTATGCTATTCGTGACTTCACTTATGCCAGCGGGAATGATCGGCATCGTGCCGAATATGGAGAACAAGCCGGAGAGTTATCCGCGTCCGTGGATGCATCGGCGTATATTGAAGACTGGCCGTGGTTGCGCGATAAATTCTGGGGCTTCGACGAGGCGCAGCTACCGTTAAACGGAAGAGTGTGGATGCCGGACGGGGAAGGGCCATTTCCTCTCGTGCTCATGGTTCATGGTAATCATCTCATGGAGAAGTTTTCCGATGGCGGTTACGAATATTTGGGCAAATTACTTGCGAGCAGAGGGATCATTGCCGTATCGGTCGACGAAAATTTCTTGAATTATTCCGTATGGTCGGGCATTCCCGAGCAAGATATGAAGCTGCGCGCATGGATGCTGTTGAAGCATATTGGGCAAATCCAGCAGTTTAGCGAGCAGGCGGAATCGCAATTTTACGGTAAGGTCGATTTTGGACGGATTGCTTTACTCGGGCACTCCCGCGGAGGCCAAGCGGCGGCTATGGCGGCAGCGAGAAACACATGGTTCGCGGACGATCTTAGCTTACCGGAAGCAAGCAGCTACTCGGTTCAGGCGATCGTTGCGCTTGCGCCGACGGATACGGTTGTAGAGGACAGATGGACGGAGCTTGAAGATATTTCTTATTTGACCCTTCAAGGCGCAAAAGATTCCGATTTGGTTAATTTCTACGGCGATAGGCAGTATGGACGAATTGCTTATTCGGAGGATGCGGATTCGGAAGTGTTCAAAGCATCCCTCTATATAGAAGATGCTAACCACAGCCAATTTAATACGGAGTGGGGCGAATCGGATAACGCATGGCCGGCAGGCCTGTTCATCCGTCCGAAGGAACTGCTCGAGCCGGATGACCAACGTCAAATTGCCAAGGTATACGTATCGGCGTTTTTGGAGGCGGCATTACACGATGATGATCGTTATCTAGCCTTGTTCCGCGATTATCGTAACGGATTGAGCTTCCTTCCCGATACGCGGTATTTCAATCAATTCGAGAGCGGCAGCTTCCGACGGATTGCCGATTTCAAGGGCGATAACCGTTCGAATCTTTCTCCCGGCTTAAGCGCGGAAGCGACGGATCTGGCCGATTGGAAGCAAACCGATGCTTTGAATCGTCAAGGGCAGGGCAAAGGGGATCGCGGGGTCGAGCTTGCCTGGGAGGATGAGGGTTCATACACGATCCATTTGAGTCCAACTGCCGCTAGCGGAATGAGAGAAGAGGATATTCTAATGTTCTCTCTGGCTAATATGGGGTTAGATTTGGAAAAGGACGAGAAGTATGAGGGGCCAGAGCAATTGGAGGCGTTGGCGGAAGCGGTAGAATCCAATCTATCGATCGACATAGAGCTGGCGGATCGTGCAGGTGAAGCAGCGAGATTGCCGCTGGACGATTTTATGGAGACGGAGCCCCAAGTCGCTACGGCGTTTACGTGGCTGCCGGGAATGGAATCCGTTATAAGCGATGGGAAGTTTAAAGATGCCGGGGAGCCGGTATACCAAACCTACGAGCTTCCGGTCGAAGCTTTCCTTAAAGAGAATCCGGATTTCGATCCTGACGAATGGACGCAAATTACGTTCTACTTCAACGATGGGCCGGGCAAGGTGATGCTAGACGATTTGGGTTTGATGGCGGGGTAACGAGTGGTGATGGGGAACGTTTCGTTAGCTGCTGTTGGATGTGTTAAGATTTAGTTGTTGAAATACGGGGGACTTCAAGTCGGGGTTCCCGGCTACGAAGAAGGGGAGGATCGATCATGGCGTTGACGAAAAAGCTAGTCGTTAAAGGCGGGGTCGGAAGAGCTTTGCTGGATACGGCTAAGCTGGGATGCGAATTCACGTTAGATCCGTCGGAGCGCGGTTGGAAAATGGATATCGGGAATGTCGACGCGCGGTTGGCCGAACAAATAGTAAGCTTGGCCCAAGAAGTTCACTTCTTCTATTACGAGGATAACGAAGAGGAGCAGTATCACCGGAAATGGTGGATAAGCGACTTGGATTGCCCGGTTATCTCCTATGAGCCGAATGCTGCCAAGCTTACAATAGAAGCGTCCGAGCGCATCGGATTTACGGTAGACAGCTCGGAACACGGCATGAAATAAAAAGAAGGAGCGGGCTACCGCTCCTTAATGCGAGGCTAATGAACGAGACTTCTCATAAATAGCCAACCGTTGGTAAATCGCTTCGAGCAAAGGAACGGAGCATTGGTAACGACGGGCTAATTCCACGAGATACCCTTGGATGTGCGCGGATTCCGTTGGGAGACCCTGCGTAAGATCCCTTAACATGGACGATGTGCTCCCGGCGGACATTTTGCTAACCATTAACAGCTGTTTCTCGACATAATCGTCATTCAGCGATCCGCCGGCCTGTCTGATGACTTCTGCCGTTTCGTTGAAAACGCGACGGAAGGTGTCCATTCCCCCGGGAGCCTCGCGGATGTCCCCGACGGGGGCTTGGAACAACGTCGTTAAGCCCGATAACACGTTAATAAACGCGTATTTTTCCCACAAATCGCGCTCGATATCCGATTTCTCGGTAAACAGCGGAGCGGTGGACAAGACGGCTCGCACGTTCTCGTATTCATTGTATGTGAAATTGCGATAATTCCCGTATGTAAAAGAATGATAAGGAGCCAGATGGCGAATGGCGCCGTCATCTCCTAATGTGGCTTCGATCCGTGCGACGCCGCCAAGAAGAGGTTGTCCGGGGTAAGAGTCCAGTATTTGTTCCATGTGCTTTATTCCGTTCAAGTAAGGCAAGATGACGGAACGCGGGTGCAAATAAGGCCGAAGCTGAGCGAGCGCTTCGGTTAGCCCGTAGGCTTTGGAGGCTAGTATGGCGAGATCAAACGGTCCTCCGGATTGTCCGCTCGTTAGCAACGGAGGATGACCCCGATAATCGCCGATGGGGCTCTTCACGCAGAGTCCGTTTTCTTCTAACCAACGTTTTCTCCCCTCGCGTACCATTAAAGTGACATCGATCCCCGCCTCTAACATTCGTGCGGCTATGAATCCACCGATTGCTCCCGCCCCAACGATAACTACTTTCATGACCCATTCGCTCCTGTTCTCTCGACTATGTGGTTATCCTCCATCATAACATTAGGAGGCGCAATTAGTAGCCGTCCGATTGTCTCTTCAGCGACAACCTTTCTTATGGAACGATCGTATAATCAGGTAGAAGAGAAAAACGGGAAATGAGGCGGATTAGGTGATCATTTGGATTAACGGCGCATTCGGCTCTGGCAAAACCCAGACGGCGGCTGAGCTACATAGAAGGGTGGTTAACTCTTTCGTCTATGATCCGGAGAACGCGGGTTTTTTTATTCGGAAAAACATCCCTTCGCCCATCCGCCATGATGATTTTCAAGATGATCCCTTATGGCGCGAGTTTAACTATTCGATGATTAGACGTCTTGATCGCGAGTATGAAGGGGTGACTATTGTACCTATGACGGTGGTCAATCCTCTCTACTTCGAAGAGATTGTAGGGAGGCTTCGCGCAGAAGGAGTGACGATTCATCATTTTGCTTTATGCGCATCCAAGGAAACGATAAGAAAACGCTTGAGAAGCCGGGGGGAAGGGCGCGGTTCGTGGGCTTTCCGGCAAGTAGACAGATGCAACGAAGGGTTGTCGGCAGAAGCGTTCAAGCATCATGTCGATACGGAAAACAAAACGGTTTCGGATAATGTTGAGCTTATCGCATCTTTATGCGGTATCGAGCTGCTGCCGGATAATAGAGGCAAGGCGAGGAAGGCAGTTGACCGTTGGGTGACTCAGGTCAAGCAAATCCGGTTTTTAGGATAAGAGCGGACGTATCGCACGATCATTACTTTTGGCCATGCCGGAATATGACGATAGTCACTAACGGAAGTTCACTATTTCCCTTATGCTAAATATATCCCAAACACGAGGTGAACCATAATGGATTATTCAGTATATTCGATAGCAATATTGGTGGCGGCATTGGTTATATGGCGTAGAGCTCGCGGAATGTACCGGCCTATTCGCGGGAACGGAACCCGCCTGATCCTGCCGATGCTGTTCCTGGCTCCCAGCCTGCTCTTAATCTTCGGAGCGAAGGCGCATGCTCCTGCGTGGGAGTGGGGTTCGGCGCTTGCGATCGGATGCCTCCTATCCTTGCCTCTTATTATCACGACCAATTTTGAGCGTCGCGACGACCAGCAAATATACGCAGTGAAAAATATGGGGTTCTTTGTTTCATTCCTAGCAGTGCTTGTTATCCGCTTTCTGCTTCGAGATTATTTGAGCGGACTGGATCAAGAAACAATGGCTGCATTGTTCATGACGTTATTAGTCGGTTATGTCGTTCCGTGGAGAGTCGTATCTTATCTTAAGTTTCGCAAGTTATATTTAAGCGGATCGGGTGGAATGAATCTTACCTCGAAATAAGAGCCCATAACAGGACCCTCTTTCATATCGATACATGAAGCCTTCCGTCGAGGGTTTCATGTTTTTTTTGTTCTGTACGTTTGAGGGAATCGAGACCAACAAATATGTGGAATACGACACATGCCACTCGCGCCATCAGCCTCGCCTTCGAGCCAGCTTTCGTTCTACAAATCCATATGGAAAAGAGGAATTCGAGGAAAAATGTTGAAACTTGTCAATACGCATAATTTCTTATACCTTCTTACAGAAGGCGGGGGGGCATCATGGTTCAAGGTAAGCGTATAGGCGTGATCGCACCTCACTTGGACGGGGAGTATTACGGACGGATTTTGCCTCATATTTTCGACGCGGTTAGGGAGAGGCAGGCGGAGTTAGTCGCCATACAGGTAGCGGATGAATACCTAGGGATTACATCCTTGGAAGAACCGATAGCTTTCGAACTCGTCGATGCGTGGATATTAATATTGCCTTCTGCAAGCGCTTCTTTTCTGGAACTGCTAGGTAGAAGCGAGAAACCCTTCGTATGCGTAGGGTTTCAGTCTCCTCATGCGCACGGGCAATCAGTTCTCGTTAACAATCGCGAAAGCATGAAGTCCGCAGTCGAGCATCTTGCCGATCACGGCCATAAGGAAATTGCTTTCATCGGTAACTTGGATCAATACGATTTGCACGAACGTTATTTGGGTTATCGCGATGCTCTAGAACAAAGGGGATTGCCCTTCGACGAGCGGAGAGTTATCAAGACGAATGATAACTTGGTAAATGGGGGCATTCAAGCTGCGAAGAAGTTGCTGCAAAACGAGATCATCTTCTCGGCCATAGTTGCGGGAACGGATTTGAACGCTCTCGGGGCGATTGACCATCTGCAAATCAAAGGATATTCTATCCCGCGGGATTATGCCGTAGTTGGCTACGACGATATTCATCAAGCTGCGGTAAGTTATCCATCGTTGACAACGGTTCGACAGCCTTTCGAGGGTATGGCCCGAGATGCCGTTCGCAGGGTGTTCGATATGTTGGAAAAGCAGACGCTAGAGGAAGACGAGCCTTTCGTGACCGCGGAGTTTGTCGTCAGATCTTCCTGCGGCTGCAGCGAGAGATTGCAATTCAAGACAGCCGACGATTTCGATCATTATTTGCGAAGCCTTTCCGAATTGCGGGCTTCTTTACATAACGTTACCGTAAATAATTACAAAATGACCCGTGGCTTAATTATCGCTACCAAAGAAGAGAAGATTCATATTTCCAATCTGTTCTGGAACCTGCTGCATTGGGGCTGCTTGGCTTTGTGGGAAGAAACTTCGGACGGCCAGAGGCATCTTGTCGTACGCCAAGTGTTCAGTAAGAACGGGGACGCCGTGCCCCCCGAAGGGGCAAAATATCAACTTCAGAACTTTCCGCCGATCGAATATCTCCCGCCTGGAACCCGGCCTGGCGGAGAGGATATCGTCATTCTGCACCCCGTTAAGTCGGAGCTGCAAAATTGGGGATACATTGCGCTTGCCGGGCCGCTTGATCCTTTGAATAATTTCGTGGCGAACGACCTGTCCCGCCATAGCTTTACGATTCTGGCCGTTGCGCTGGAGAGGCAACTGCTGTTCCAGCAGGTGCGCTCGATTGCCGAGAAGCTGGAGATCGTCTCCAGAACTACGAATGACGGCATATGGGATTGGGAGCTAGAGACGAATAAAATTGAATGGAATATTCGCGCCCACAAAATACTGAGCAGATCTACCGCGGAATTAACGAAAGATTCCAGATCATTCCTGCGCCTTGTCCATCCGGAGGATCGGAGACTAGTCATCTCCGCGTTCTCTCTTCCTTATCGGAAAGATCAACCGATACAATTGGAATTTCGGATCTGCGATCGCGAAGGCCAATTCATCTGGGTTTTCCTGGCGGGGGATATCGTATGGGATGGCGAAGGAGAGGCGACTCGGATTATCGGGTCGTTGACCGATATTACGGAGAAGAAAGCGAACGAGGCTAGAATTACTCAGCTTGCGTATCAGGATGCGTTAACCGGACTGCCTAACCGTCTCTTATTCAAAGAGCGATTGCAGGCTGCGATGGAAGAACGCTTACGAGACGGGAAGAAGCTTGCCGTTATGATGATCGATCTGGATCGCTTCAAGATCGTCAACGATACGTTAGGCCACCAGACGGGAGATTTACTGCTGCAGCACGCGGCGCATGCGATGCAAGAATGCGTTGGGGAGCAGGGGGTCATTGCGCGTCTAGGCGGAGATGAGTTCATTGTCTTGTTATCTCCGATCGAAGGAGTAGAAGAAGTTAAGCGAGTGGCCGATCGGATGCTTCGGTTGCTGATGAAGCCTTTTCTCCTGGAAGATCGGGAATTTTACTTGTCCGCAAGCATCGGAGCGTGCATCTATCCGTGTGACGGAACGGACGTTGATTCTTTGATTAGATTTGCGGATATCGCAATGTACCACACGAAGGAAAACGGCGGCAACCGCCTAGAAATTTATACTCCGGCGCTAAGCTCGAAGCAGGTGGAACGATTTAATATGGAAAATGGATTGAGATACGCATTGGAACGGAACGAGCTCACGCTTAATTTTCAGCCGCAAGTCTCTCTCTCTACAGGGAAAGTGTACGGAGCGGAGACGTTGCTCAGATGGAATACTCCGGATGGCCAGACGATTCAGCCGGATGAGTTCATACCGCTGGCGGAGGAAACCGGTCTCATTATCCCGATCGGACAGTGGGTTCTAGAGCAGGCTTGTTTGGAATGCAGGAGATGGATTCATGCTGGGATGCCCTCATTGGTTATCTCGGTGAATATTTCCGCTTTGCAATTCCAACAGGATAACTTCCCCGAGCTGGTACGCAGGGTTCTTAATGAAACGGGAATCGAGCCGTACAACTTGTGCTTGGAAATTACGGAGCATACGGCAGTGCAGAATATGGAGCATAGCATCCGTATGCTAGGAGAGCTTGTGGATATCGGCGTCAAAATCGCGATAGACGATTTCGGCATCGGTCAATCCTCGCTGCTATGGCTAAAGAAACTGCCCGTCCATATCGTCAAGATCGACCCCTCTTTCATCTTGAATATGATCGAAGACTCCGATGACGATGCGATTGCCAAGGCCGTCATTGAAATGTCTCATAGCCTAGGCCTATCCGTTACGGCGGAAGGGGTAGAGACGGAGGAGCAACTTCAGCGTCTGCAACAGCTACGGTGCGACCGGATTCAAGGTTTCTTCACGGGTCGCCCGATGACGTCGGATCAATTCATTGCCTACTTCTTGGAAATCTCGAGTTGGATGGATGATTGAATGGGAAATAGGCGTATTTCACTTGAAGAGAAGTCGATTAGACTTCTCTTTTTCTATGCTTCAACATCTGAGGGATTCCGAATGCTTACACTTCAGTCTTGTTCACTCTCGTATAGTGAGGCTATCGCTTTGCTTTCCGCGTAAATGGCCGTCCGCAGTTGGTCGGGGGCAATGGCCTGAGCGAATCTGCCGAATCCTAGCATAATATCGCGCGCAGACTCCAATGTCTGGAATTCTACCTCGGCTTTCACCCAAGCGCCTTGTTCCTCGGATTGGTTTACGATTTTTACGTATTTGGTTTGAACGAATTTGCTCCAGCTCACAGATGCGATCCGTACTTGTGCGGGATATCGGGGGAGGCCGGATCTGAATCGGGCGGTCGATTGCTCCCAGAAGTCGGCAAGATCGAAGTTGTCCGGGCGGTCGAACGCTTCCTCGAGCCTATCGACGCGTTGTAAGCGGGAAATCCGGTAGGTGCGAATTTCCTCGTCCGTTTGGGCGATCATATACCAAATGCTTTGTTTGGCGACAAGGCCAAGCGGGCAGACAACTCTCTCTGTAGCCGTTGCGGAATCCCAGCTGAGATAGGTTATCCGTATTTTCCGCTGCGCCCATAGGGATTCCTGGACCGTATGCAATTGCGAAAGGCCGGAAGGTGCCGAAGGGTGCCAGCCTGCGCCATCGATATGGATGCGTTCGCGGACATATTCCGCATCCATTCGGGCCGTTGCTGGGAGCGCTGATAAGAGCTTGCGAAATGCCGTCCGAGCTTGGTCATTCAGCCCCAAATCCCGCACGATGCTGGATGAATGCAGCAGCATAAGGGAGCGGATCTCTTCGATTGTCATTCCCGTAATTTGATTGCGGTAGCCTTCGGACAACGTCCATCCGCCTTTCGATCCGCGCTCTGCGTACACGGGAATGCCGGCCGTACCTAATGCTTCCATATCGCGGTGAATGGTACGTTCCGATACTTCAAGGTGGTTGGCGAGCTCTCTTGAAGATAATCGGCCGTAAGTTTGCAGTAAGGAAAGGATCATAAGCAAACGGTCCGCTCTCATGTTCCTCACCACCCCTTAGAAATAATCTTCTCATCCAGTATATCATCTATATATGACAGGAGTTGTCATCTATCGGGATTAAGATAGAGAAGTAATGGATAACAAGATTACTGTTTCATAGACAAAAAGGAGTGAGGGATGAAATGAAGCCATTAGAGGGTAAAGTAGCGCTTGTTGCCGGGGCGACTAGAGGCGCGGGAAGAGCGATCGCGATGATGCTTGGGGCAGCTGGCGCAACGGTGTACGTGACCGGGCGCAGCGTAAGAGGCGCTCCCTCGGATATCGGCCGCAAGGAGACGATCGAGGACACGGCGGAATTAGTGACGGAGCAAGGCGGAAGAGGAATTCCCGTACAAGTCGACCATACCGAGGTATCCCAGGTTAAGGCGCTGTTCGAGACGGTGCGGCAATCTCCGGAGGGGGGATTGGATATACTCGTTAACGATATCTGGGGCGGGGAGAAGCTGACGGAATGGGGGACTCCCTTCTGGGGGGGCTCATTGGATAATGCGCTCCTCATGCAGCGTCGGGCGGTACACTCCCATATGATTACGAGTTACTACGCGATACCGCTTCTCTTGGGGAGGGGGCAGGGTCTAGTTGTAGAGGTGACGGACGGCTACGACTACCGTTACCGTGGCAACTTGCCGTATAGCCTAACGAAGGTGTCGGCCATTCATCTGGCGGAGGCGCTTGCGGCAGAGCTTCGACCGCACGGTATTGCGGCAATATCCGTAACTCCGGGTTTCCTGCGGTCGGAGGAAATGCTGGACTACTTCGGAGTTGCGGAGAGTAATTGGCGTGATGCCGCGAAGCAGGAGCCGCACTTCCTGCAATCGGAGACGCCGTTCTATCTCGGACGGGGCTTGGCTGCGCTGGCTTCGGATCCAGATCTGATGGGCAAATCCGGGAAAGCGTTCACTTCTTGGGGGCTCTCGGACGAATACGGAATCGTCGATGTGGACGGCAGTCGTCCTCATTGGGGGCGCTATGCCGCCGAGCAGGGCTTGTAATAACGGGATGAACATCGCTTATTCCGGGTGGTTGCGCGTTTCCTCTCCAACCGAGTAAGGGGTCAAGATCCCTTCATACATCAGATGCATGGACATTCCTACGGCTGCATGCGTCAGATTGTGGCAATGGTCCATCCATATTCCGGGGTTATCGGCTATGAAGCCGACTTCATAAGTTTCTCCTGGCTGGACGTCGAGCGTATCGGAGTACCAGGGGGTGCCGGTGGAAGGCTCGCCGTTGCGGGACAATACGAGCATGTGGTGACCATGGAGGTGCATCGGATGATCGACTGTACCGCGGTTGTAGATGGTCGTTTTTACAAGATCGCCCTCTTGGACCATGAACATGGGTGTTTCGGGGAACACCTCGCCGTTTATCGTATAGAGGAATCCAAATTGGCCGTTATAGAAGCTTAGTTTGTTATCTAGGATTAATTCGAATTCCCGGTCGAAGTCGCTGTGTATATCGAAGGGAGTGGCGGTTGGCGTCCCGTACGCGAGAGGGTCGAAATCTTCATTGTCGGGGATGTCGGGAATATTTCCCGATCCGTCACGGCTTAAGAGGATACCAAGCTTCTTGCTGCCGCCTACGCTAAGGAAGACGGGATGATCGGGCATGAGGAACGTGAGATCGGCTCTGCCTCCGGTCGTTAAGGTAATCGAGGTGGTCTGTAGCTCATCAGATTCATGTAAGTCCGTCCCGTCAATGGCCGTCACTTGGAATGGCGTATCGACCAATACATATTTTTGCCGCACCCAATCTTGAGTATTAATGAGCCGGAGGCGAACGGGCGTGCCGGGAATCACTTGCTTACGCTGGACTCCGCTATGGTCCCCGATGGACATTCCTGCTCCATCCCAGACGTGCGTAATGACCGTAATATCTTCCTCGGAAGACTGCTCCGCTATCGAATCAGGCTCTACAATCAACGTACCGAATAACCCCTTATCCACCGCTTCTTGCGATACTTGGTGAGAATGATACCAGAACGTTCCCGTCTGCTCGGCAACGAACCGATAGACGTGCTGTTCACCCGGGAAGATTGCATCCTGTGTCGCTCCGGCGACCCCGTCCTCGGCATTGGGGACGACGAGACCATGCCAATGGATTGTAACGCCATCATCGATATCTTTGTTGATCAACGTTACTTCGACCAATTCCCCTTTTTTCATTCTCAGCTCGGGTCCGGGAATTTGCTCGTTGAAGGTCCAGGCGTCGACTTTCTCGCCGGAACTTAACGTAACGGTCATCTTCGCTGCGGACAACGTGAACTGACGGTCCGGCATTCTATCCCGCGGTCCGGTAAGCGCGGCGACGGATAAGCTTGCCCTTGCGTCGTCGTGTATAAATTCCGTTCCCCCGCCGAAATCCATCGGCCCCTCCGTCATGCTGATTTGTTTAGGAAGCTTGCTGCTCTGGTACTCGACGACGAGATAAAGCGATGTTACCCCTGCCGCGACGAAGAAAATGCCCAAACCTCTAAGGAATCTTCTTCGGGGATTGAGGGGGAAAGTTGCATCCGCGAGGTTTATTTGGACATAACGGCGGTTATGTACGAACCAGACGCCTGCAGATGCGGCAAGCCAAATCAGAATAGGGACGATCGCATTCGTCAATTCGAGAGGAACGGGCGTTACGAGCAAATAGTAGAAAATCGTCGCAGCCCCGAGTGCCGAAGCCTGATAAGGAACGATGATCATCGGGTGCGCCGCTTGCTTGCGAATGTCCGGAGGAAGAGGTGCGCCAGTCGTCCCTCGCGTTTTTTTCCATAGCTTCAGAAGCCTTGGTATCGTTAAAAGCCATATGGCTAGTAAAGGTACGGCTGCTAAGGGAATATGAAGCAGAATGCGATCCTCCCAAAATACGGGGTCCATCGATACCGTCATACTGAGCGAAGCGACAATCATAGCCGTAGCCGGGAGAGTGACGTAACATCCCCAAACGATCAGCTTACGGGTTTTGCGGTTCAGTCTTTCCGCAGAACCTCCGTATAGTAGCCGAGAAGCTTTACTACCTGCTATCCAGGAAACAATAATCAAGAATAATACGCTTGCGTAGATGATGCCGGTAACGATTGCAAACAAAGGGATAACCTCCTTGGTTATGTCCGTAACCCACTTATCTTGTTCTCCTATTATCCTACCTCCCTCACCATATTCCGGTAACCGCCTCAGGTTTGGAAATAAACCCCGACTAAAGTTGGAGAAGACCCTCGCTTGGCGAGCGGGTCGAAGCTTGATCCATTCGCTACGAAATACACCGCAAGTCTCGTAGTGAACGAGATTTACGGTGTGAAGGCTAGTCTATCCTTTATTGTTGTTGCTCGATTTTGATATTTCCGCTATCGGCTTTGACCCTTACGTAATCGGTCGTTTGCCGCTTCGGTTCAGGGGCTTTGATGTTCCCGGAATCTACTTTCAGGTCATAGTATCCTGCGAAGCTGGAAGGAACCTGAACATAGACGTTGCCCGAGTCCGCGGAAATATCCGTGTTCGCCGAATCTAGTTTATACAATTTAATGCTGCCTGAATCTACGGATAAGTTGCTTGGCCCGGTCATGTTCTCCAGCCGGATGTTGCCGGAGTCGGCGGAAGCCGTAACATTGGCGGTTACGCCGTTCCCTTTGATATTTCCCGAATCGATATCCAGAACAAGCTTGTCGCTCTTGAAGTTGCTGAGGGTAATATTACCGGAGTCCGCAGATAAATCCGCTTCGGAAATTCGGATCAATGCCGCGTCCGTAACGTCGATATTTCCGGAATCCAGCTCGATCTTCAACGATTCGAGAAGGGCATCATCCGTTAGGGAAATCGTCAGCTCTTCCTTGACGTTATCGAAGCTGAAATCTAAAAAACTAATGTATTTTTGGGGTTTGCGTCTTAAATCGATGTTGAGGCTCTGATTATCGATCTCGGATGATTCCAAGTGGGCGATCATCTTTTCCGTTCCCTGGCCATTAAGCTGTATTGAATTCCGGCCATCACTGCTTTTCGCGAACTTAACTTTCACATCGTAGTCGCTTACGATATGCAGTTGGCGTAGTTCGGTTGCGGAGAAATCCCATTTTTTCTGCAACGCCAGCATGTTCTTGTCTTGCGTGCTCCAGTCGCTGCTAAGCGCGCCCACGCCTCCGATTATGATTAAGCAGATCGCGGCTAAGTACCACAATTTTCTCATGCTTACGATCTTCCTTTCCATGTTTTGTTATTCCATTTGAAGTATTTTACTGTCATTAGGAGGAGTCCCTTGAAGAGCAACTGTGCCAATGCGGCTAGAAGCATGCCTGCTCCGACCATACCGATCGAAATAAAGAGCTTAAAGTTCGTGTAGCCTCCGTACAGAACTCCTTCCAAGACCAGCATGACCGGCGATAACACGCCTGCGATCGCACTAGCGCATACCGCGACAAATGCAGCCCACAATGTAAGGAAAACAGGAAGTGCGAACAGGTTTAGGAAGAAAAGCACAATCGAAACACCGATAGTCCGTGCAGTATCATGCTGGGGTGCAACCCAAGGAGGGGGCGGCAGAAAATCAGGTCCGACGATTTCCCTGGCTAACACCAGCGGATCGCCGAGCTCTCTAGCGATTTCGACCTCCGTTTTGCCATGTTGCTGGCCGTAAATAAAATGCGCTTCATAATCTCGCAACAATTCGTTCCGCTCTTCCTCGGGCAACGCAGCGAGGTAATGATGTAATGTTGCGATAAACTCTTGTTTATTCATGGAATATTCTCCCTTTCCTTTCGTTCATTTTAACCTTGCTTCCGTTTGCCCCGTAACCGACGGGAGTTAACCTCTATCCCCGACTTTAGACGGGGAAGCTCGTGTGAACGAGGCTAGGAGTGGCTTTGAAACTCGCCTTGCTCGATCAAGTTGGATACATTTTGCACGAAGGCGTTCCAGGCGACGATTAATTCTTTGGAGTATAACGCTCCTTGCTCGGTTAGCTTGTAGTACTTCCTCGGAGGGCCTTCACTAGATTCCTGCAGGTAGGTGGTGCAATACCCGTCTTTAACTAATCTGCGAAGAAGGGGGTAGAGGGCTCCTTCGGCAACTTCGATATGTTGCGATACCGCTTCGGCAAGCTCATAGCCGTAACGGTCGTTCTTCTCGATAAGCACGAGTACGCAGAGCTCCAGTACGCCTTTTTTGAATTGGGTGTTAATGTCCACGATCCGTTCCTCCGTTCTCTGATTGTTCCGTATCTATACTCAGTACTGAATAATGAACAATAGCTGTGTGGCTATACATTAACACGCAGTACTGATTAATGCAAGGTACCGAATCGAACAATCGCAAAAGCAGGACAAATGCCCTGTTTTATCAAACTTGTTAAACGGTTTAAGGTTATCTTAAGAAACGGCAATCCCTTCATATGGTACAATATGTAAAACCTTGGAATGCCTCTCGTGAAAAAAGGGGGTTGAAGAGAGTACATAGGGCATAAAACAATGATTACAATTCTATGAGTATGAGGATGTGTGTAAATGCGTACTACTAATAAGTTCGTTATCGTTATCATAACGGTGATCCTGATTGCAGGCGTGCTTGCCGGGTGCAGCGGCGGGGGTAATGAAACGAAGGAAAATACCAAAACCTCTATTAAAGTCATGCACTACGACGAGAGAAGTTTCTATCAGCAGTATGGGATGCTATTCTCCGCGCTGTATCCTAATATCGAAATTCAAGTCGTTTCCACGCAGAGCGTTACCTACGAAGAGGGCAAAGACATGCAGAAAGCGATGAAGGATTTCATCGCCCAAGAGAAACCGGACGTTCTCATGCTCAGCGCGACCGAATACGCGACAATGGCGAGCGAAGGTAAATTGTACAACCTGGAATCCTTCATCAAGAAAGACAAATATGATCTTGAGGGCTTCGCTCCGGGAATTATCGATTATATTAAGCAACAAAGCGATGGAATCCTATACGGATTGTCGCCGGATTTTTACAGTCAAGCGATCTATTACAACAAGGATTTGTTCACCAAGTATGGCGTTACGTTTCCGGAAGATCGGATGAGCTGGGAGAAGGTGCTGCAGCTCGCGGCCAGATTCCCGACGACGGGCTCGAAGGACGAGCGCGTATACGGTTTGAAAGCGGGTTATCAATCCAATCTCTATCAGCTCGGAATGATGATAGGCTCTTCTCAGGGTTTAACGTATGTTAACCCGACGGCGAAGACATTAATGATCAATTCGGATTCTTGGAAAGCGGCTTTCGAGACGGCGAATATGGCGCTTAAATCCGGGTCTTTATACAGTGAGGATCCAAATCAGATGAACGGAGGAGCGAGCTCCTACGAAGATTATCTTCTGAGAGATCCGTTCATCGGCGGTAGGACCGCGATGGTCATAGATGGTACTTACCTTATGACGCAGCTTAAGGAAGCTAAGAATATTCTGAAAGATAAAGGAAAAGGCATTCAAAACTGGGACGTTGTTACGGTGCCGGTTAATCCTCAGAGCCCGGATGAGAGTACCAGCATGTCGGTCAATCAAATCTTCGCAATCGATGCGAATTCTGCAAACGCCGAAGCGGCTTGGAAGTTCGTGAGCTATATTAACGGCGATGATTTCGCAAGGGTGACTTCGAAGCTGCAGAACGGCAGTTTCTCGACGAGGACTCAGCATATCGATAAGGGCGACGGGATTCATATGGAAGCCTTCTACAGTTTGAAGCCAGCCCAGAACAATATGTACAAGGATTACGATAAGTTACCGCAGCAATTCTATATGCAATTCGATGGATTGACCCAGCAAGAGTTCCAGAATGTGACGGACGGAAAAGCGACGATATCGGAAGCGCTCGATAATCTGCAAGCCAAAGGCCAAAAGATGCTCACGGAAGAAAGCGAAAAAGAAGCTAAGGCCAAAGCAAGCTCTGGGGAAGCTTCTCCGTCTCCGTCTGCGGAGTCATCCGCGTCGAGCGATGGGGCGTCAGTATCCGAAAGCTCTGCGGAACAGTGATTTCTCTGTCGTGAGGCGGAACCGGATGTGATGTATTCGCCTATTTTTGTCGAACATGTGAATTGTGACTTTAATTTGTCACAGGTCTGTGCTAAAATGTTCACATATAGCGCTTTCACGGAAGGGGTAATGCCTCATGAAAAATAAAGAAATGTCACGGATGCTGAAGTGGGTTGCGATGATCGTTCTTGGTGTCGGCGTTCTATGCTGCCTTATGAACCTCGCGCAATTTAATGACCGTAACCTCGGATTGATGGTTGGAATCGGTTTTCTGATCGGGGGAAGCCAGATTATGCTATTCGGCGTAATCGCACCTCTTATGCAGAGGAATCAAGATTCCTCCCCGGTGGCTCCGGCAACTACGGAAGAGCTGGCCTAAAGGATGTAAGTTGAAAACCGCCCTCGGAACGTTTTGTTCCGTTGGGCGGTTTTTTCTCGTTGTTGGACAAAATTTTGGCCTGTAGTCCGGTAAAACCGGACTGGAGAGCCCCGAAGCGAGCAAACTCACTCTGTAGTCCGGTAAAACCGGACTGGAGAGCAGGGTGAGCTGGAATCGCCCAGATGAATGGGAATATATAGTGTAGTTAAAAGGAGAGGATCGCTTCGGTGATTCTCTTTTTCCATGCGTTTATATAGGCAAGTATGTAATAAAATTCACAATGCGGCGAAACGGTGAACAATGTATTGCGAAATTTCAACGTTTATTTGTCGCCTTTGTTAACTGTGCGGAACATCACTTTGATTTCTGATATGTTGAATGCATCAAGAAGGAATACTGTAGTTCGTTAACCGCAGGCGGCAGGTAATTGGCCGGGATTTGCGGGTAATGGTAAGTAGCAAGAAGATGGGGGAGATGGAAATGATGAAAGGGCTGCGGCGCCTAACGGCCGTCCTATCACTGTTCGCAATGACGATTCTCATGGCCGGTTGTTCCGATAAGGTGGTCGTGCTGAATCCGAAAGGTGAGATCGGCAAGCATCAATTGGATCTGATTATTATATCTACGGTTCTTTGTTTAGTTATCATCGTGCCGGTATTGATCCTTACCTTCTACATCGTATGGAAATATCGCCACAATTCGAAAAAGGCGACAAAATACGAGCCGGAATGGGAACATAGCACGAAGCTGGAGACGATCTGGTGGAGCATTCCTATCGTCATTATCGCGATACTTGCTGCCGTAACGATTAAATATACGCATATGCTGGAGCCGTCCAAACCGCTGGAACACGAAGCTAAGCCGATTGTGATCCAAGTCACCTCGCTAGACTGGAAATGGCTGTTCCAATATCCCGACCAAGGCATCGCAACGGTGAATTACATTCAATTCCCGGATAACGTGCCGGTGGAATTCCAGCTTACTTCGGATGCTCCGATGAACTCCTTCTGGATTCCGCAGCTCGGCGGGCAGATTTATACGATGTCTGGGATGGCGATGAAGCTTCATCTTATCGCCGAAGAGCCGGGGGACTATATGGGCATGGGAGCCAACTTCAGCGGACGCGACTTCGGGAAAATGGAATTCACCGCGAAGGCGACCTCGCAAGCGGAATTCGATGCTTGGGTACAACAAGTTAAAGACTCGTCTCCTGCCTTAACGACGGAAGGGTATGAGCAGCTTGCGATTCCGGGCGTGTCGGAAGTGGAAACCTTCTCTTCGATACCGGAAGGGCTGTTCAATAAGATTGTAAATAAATACGGCGCTCATAATCATGGATCGGGTTCTGCCGAACATACCGATAACTCTGGCGAGACGACTAACGAAGGCGCGACTGAGCATGAACATGGGAATGCCGAAGCGACAATGAATCATGAAGGCCATGTGGGCCATGAATAAAAGGAAAGGATGGTGCCGGTATGTGGGACAAAATTAAGGACTTCGCTTCGGAATTTTTCGTAACGGGCGATCCGCTCATCTATGGAGCCGACGTATCCATCGGGCTTACTCTTATAGCGGTCGTTGCCGCGTTAACGTATTTCAAAAAATGGACGTGGCTGTGGAAAGACTGGCTAACGACCGTCGATCATAAAAAAATCGGTATCATGTATGTAATCGCATCATTACTTATGCTTTTCCGCGGTGGGGTCGATGCGCTCCTCATGCGGACGCAGCTGGCGGTTCCGAATATGGAATTCCTTGCGCCGGAACACTATAACCAAATTTTCACGACGCATGGCGTTATCATGATCCTGTTCATGGCGATGCCGCTTATGTTCGGATTGTTCAATCTGGTCATACCGCTGCAAATCGGAGCAAGGGACGTTGCGTTCCCGTTCCTGAACTCGCTTAGCTTCTGGCTCTTCTTCTTCGGAGCGATGCTGTTTAACGTATCGTTCGTTATCGGAGGTTCTCCAGATGCGGGGTGGTTGGCTTATCCGCCGCTCTCCGAGCTTTCTCATAGTCCGGGCGTAGGTCAAGATTTCTATATTTGGGGTATTCAAATTTCCGGGATCGGGAGCTTGATGACGGGGATCAACTTTATCGTGACGATCCTGAAAATGCGCGCTCCGGGCATGAAACTGATGAAGATGCCGATGTTTACTTGGTCGGTACTATCCAGTTGCTTGACGATCATCTTAGCTTTCCCGATTCTGACTATTACATTGGCTCTGCTGTTTATAGACCGTTATCTTGGCGCGCATTTCTTCACGCTGGATATGGGCGGAAATCCGATGATGTATATCAACTTGATCTGGATGTGGGGACATCCGGAGGTTTATATCGTCATCCTGCCGGCCTTCGGGATTTTCTCGGAAGTCGTGGCAACATTCTCGAAGAAAAGATTGTTTGGTTATAAATCGATGGTGTTCGCTCTTATGGCCATTAGCGTTACCTCGTTCTTTACGTGGGCCCATCACTTCTTCACGATGGGATCGGGAGCGAACGTAAATGCGTTCTTCGCGATATCGACGATGATTATCGCGATACCGACGGGAGTAAAAGTTTTCAACTGGCTGTTCACGATGTACCGCGGTAAGCTTAGCTTCCCGACGCCGATGCTATGGATGATCGGGTTCATTCCATGTTTCGTCGTAGGGGGGATGACGGGGGTTCTGTTGTCCGTCGCTCCTGCGGACTTCCAGTTCCACAATAGCTACTTCCTGATCGCCCATTTCCATCAGGTGTTGATCGGCGGGGTTGCGTTCGGATATTTTGCGGGTCTTTACTATTGGTGGCCTAAAGTGTTCGGATTTAAGCTAAATGAGAAAATCGGCAAATGGGCATTCTGGTTCTGGAATATCGGGTTCTATGTTTGCTTCATGCCGCAGTACGTCCTAGGGTTGATGGGGATGACTCGTCGCGTAAGCAGCTACGGCTGGGATAAAGGCTGGTACGAGCTTAACTTAACTTCGACGATCGGCGGTTTCCTGATGGGGATCGGCTTCCTGTTCCAAGTGTGGCAAATTCTGCACAGCATTAAATTCATGGAACGCGATACAACGGGAGATCCTTGGGATGGAAGGACGCTTGAATGGTCCATTCCTTCGCCGGCACCGATGTATAACTTTGCGACATTGCCAAGAGCTGACGATAAAGACGCGTGGTGGGAAGAGAAGCAACGCATTGCGCAGGGCCATGCTCCTAAACCGCAGCCTAAGATAGAACCGATCCACATGCCGAAAAACTCGGGTATTCCATTCATTATGTCGGCGTGCTTCTTCGTAGCGGGATTCGGGTTCGTGTTCGATTGGCTGTGGATGGCGATTCCGGGACTTATCGGAGTCGTGGCGTGCATGCTTGCCCATTCGTTCAATTATAAAACCGACTATTACATTCCGGTGGATGAAATCAAACGCACGGAAGCAGCGGCAAGGAGGGTTATCTAATGGCGAGTTCGGGAAAACCTATTATTTCCGCTCCGTCCCATGGCGTCGAGCAGGGGCATGAGGAGCATCACGATCTAGAAGGGCTTCGGATGATGGGATTCTGGATCTTCTTGATCACGGACTGTATCCTGTTCGGTACCTTGTTCGCGACTTTCGTCGTGTTAAGCGATAGTACGGCTGGCGGGCTTACGGGGGCGGATTTGTTCGAGATGCCTGGCGTAATCGCCGAGACGTTCATCCTATTAACGAGTAGCTTTACGAGCGGATTAGCCGTTCTCTCGATGAACCGCGGCGACCGCAAAGGGCTCATCGGATGGTTGGCGGTAACCGTTCTGCTCGGGGCGTCCTTTATCACTTTAGAAATAACGGAGTTCGTGAACTTAGTCCATGAAGGCGCGGCGATTTCCACGAGCGCATTCTGGTCTGCCTTCTACACGTTGGTAGGTACGCATGGTTTGCACGTATCGATCGGCCTTGTGTGGATGATTTCGATCATGCTTCAGTTAAAGCGTCACGGTATTAATTCCGTAACGCGTCGGAAAGTGAACATCATTAGCCTTTACTGGCACTTTCTCGATGTCGTATGGATCTTCGTCTTTACGATCGTATACTTGATGGAGGTGATGTAAGATGGCGCAGCATCCGGAGCACGGCGCGCATGAGGCTCATGATTCTCACGAAGCGCATGGTTCGCTAAAGTCTTATGTCATCGGATTCGTATTCTCGCTCGTATTGACCGCGATCCCGCTCATCGTCGTTCTGAACGATATGCTCGAAGGGACGGCGGCTACGGTCGTATTGCTCGGTTCGGCGATTCTTCAGTTCGTCGTACAGCTATTCTTCTTCATGCATCTGAAGGAAGAGGGCAAACCGCGCTACAATTTGATGGTTCTCATACTCGGATTGATTATCGTGCTGACTATCGTCGGGGGATCGATCTGGATCATGGCGAACAATCAGGTGGCATAACGTATGCTTTAAGTTACGAATGGATGAAGAAAGAGCAGAAGGTCGGTTAAAGCGACCTTCTGCTCTTCTTTTTTTTGGCGTGCTTTCATTTTATCTCGAAGCGAGTTCCGGTTCCCCGGCTTCCCACGGATTCAGATGGATCATGACCTCTATAACGTCGGGGTCGAAGTCCATGATCAGTTTTTTGAGATGTTTGCTTATGTCGTGTCCCTGCTGAATGGTGTAGTCGTTGCGGACGCCCACGCGGATATCTACGATAATGTAATGACCGTGTTCGCGGGCTCGTACCCGATCGATTCTCTTTACGTTCTTATCGGTGCGAAGCAAATCTTCGTAGTGTGCGAGCTTCTCCGAGGCGACATTGTGCTCCATCAAAATATCGACGGACTCTCTTCCAATCCCGTAAGCAAGCTTGAGGACGAGCAATGAAACGATAATTCCGGCTATCGGGTCTCCATAGGCTGCCCATTCCCAGTTCATATGGTCGCCTAGCAGGCCGATTCCGATCCCGATGACGGCGGCCAACGAGGCATACACATCGGCTAGGTGATCGTAAGCGGTAGCTAATACGCTTTTGCTATTGGTTGCTTTACCGATTTTGATCGTATAAAGGTAGAGGGCCTGTTTCCAGATGAGCGAGAGCGCGGCGGCGCTTAGCGCTAACCAGCTTTCTTCCCCAGGGGGCTCGAACAGAGCGCTTATCGATTGAAAGCCGATCCAGAAAGCGGCGAGAACAAGGATGACGGCTACGAATGCGGAAGCCACGACCTCTGCTTTGCCGTGTCCATAGGGATGATCGTCGTCCGCCGGCTTCTTGGATACCATGGAGGAGGTTAACGCGGCCACTGTTGCGATGATATCACCTGCGTTATGAACTCCGTCCGCGAGAAGCACGGGGCTTGCCAGTATTAGGCCGGCCCCTATTTTAATAAGAGTAAGAACGATGTTGCTAATCAAGCTGATCCATATCGCTAATATTCCCGAATGATGCCTATCCGCCACAATGATTACCCCTTCTAAGAAAGTTTGCCCCGCGCAAAAAATAAATCAGGCTTTCAACCATGAGGTTGAAAGCCTGTATTCGTCCGTATGTGGGTTAATTTGCAATGCGGTTTCATGGGTGACAACCACCCTCTCTAGTGATGCGTTCTCACGTAACTTGTTTATTTTATCATATTCCCTCGATTCAGGCTATTGCTATTGGTGTATTGTACATAACCACCATATAACCGTTAATGTTAGATATGTGTTATTTATACAAAAACTAATGCGATTTAATGTAAGAATTATTGACATTAATATAGGCTGGGAATATGATTACAATAAAACCCAGTGGGGGAGAAGGAGCCGTTCTCCATGGAAATGATGAACGAAGTATCGGTTACTTCGCCTTCCTCCCGTTTTTACAATGAAATGTATAGCGGGGCTAAGGTTCGTGAGCATTACGGCAAAGTGCATCAAGTGCTTGCGCGTATGTCGGTGGAGGATCGGGTAGCGAGACAGGCTAGGATGAACGGGCGCTTATTGGAAGAAGGGATCACATTCACCCTGTCCGGCGGGGATCAACCGGATGCGCTGGAACGGACGATTCCCTTCGATTTGATTCCCCGGGTCATTCCCGCGGAAGAGTGGGAGATGATAGAACAAGGTACGCGTCAACGCGTGCGTGCGCTAAATGCATTCTTGACGGATATTTATCATGAACAGTGCATACTGAAAGACGGGCTTGTTCCGCGACGAATGATTATGGCGAACCGGTACTTCCGCACGGAGATGATGAGGCTTCCCGTACCTGGCGGCACTTACGTGACGGCGTCCGGTATCGATCTGATCCGCGACGAGAAGGGGGACTATTACGTTCTCGAAGATAATTTGCGGTCGCCCTCAGGATTTTCTTACGTATACAAGAGCCGCTCTATCATGACCCATGATTTTCCTGAGCTATATTTCTCTTACTCGGTCCGGGGCATCGATCGGTCGTTGCACGATTTCCGGTCTTCGTTACGGAATCTGGCTCCAACCGATATTGCGGAGCCGGTCATCGCGCTACTGACTCCTGGAAGCTTCAACTCGGCGTACTTCGAGCATACCTTTCTCGCCCAGCAGATGGGGATGGAGCTCGTCGAGGGCAGAGACCTCGTCTGCAGGGATAACAAGATCTATATTCGCAAGCTGTCGGGCTTAAAGAAAGTCGACGTTCTATACCGTAGAATCGACGATGATTATCTTGACCCGCTGGCGTTTCGTCCGGACTCCATGCTGGGCGTTGCGGGTCTAATGAACGCTTATCGCTTCGGCAATATTACAATCGCCAACGCTCCGGGGACTGGCGTCGCGGACGACAAAGCGATCTATACGTTCGTTCCGGAGATGATCCGTTATTATTTGAACGAACGGCCGATCTTGAACAATGTGCCGACTTACTTAATGAGCCGACCCGACGAACGGGAACACGTTCTGGAAAGGCTTGAAGAAATGGTTGTTAAGGAGACGTCGCTGTCCGGCGGTTACGGCATGCTCGTCGGACCTTCGTCTACCGAATGGGAACGGGAAAGGTTCGCGGCCAAAATCCGAGAAAATCCCGATAATTATATTGCCCAGCCGACAATCAAACTATCGACGTCTCCGATTAATCTAGATGGTCATATGGCTCATCGGCATATCGATCTGCGGGTATTCGCCATGGCTGACGGAAGGAACGTACACGTGATTCCGGGCGGGTTGACGAGGGTGGCCATGAAGGAAGGCTCGTTGGTCGTCAATTCCTCCCAAGGCGGCGGTGTCAAAGACACATGGGTATTGCAAAGATAAGGTTTAATAAATGGCAATGTGCCTATAAGGAGTGTGGGCCCTATGTTGGATCGGATAGCGGAATCGTTGTTCTGGATCGGGCGGTACACCGAACGTGCGGAAAATCATGCCCGGCTGCTTGACGTGTATTATCATCTTCGCGAAGAAGGCGGCGAGGAGACGGAAGCAATCTGGAAAAGGATCGCAGAAGCGATAGGAGATTGTTCCTTATACGAGGAGAGATACGAGGCCTATCGGGAGCGCGAAGTGCTATTCTTCCTTACCTTGGATGCGTCGCAGGCCAACTCGATTGTCTCTTGCGTGGCGCAAGCCCGGGATAATCTCAAGAAGATCCGCGAGCAGCTCCCCTCTGAGCTATGGAATTTGCTGAACGGGTTTTATTTATGGTTAAAAGAAGTGCAACCGGAGGAGGTTGTTCGGCAATCTCCGCATCGATTCTTCCAGCGGGTGAAAGAAGGGCTAGCGGCTTTCCAAGGGACCGCGATGTCTCTAGCCATCCGGGACGCGTCTTGGCATATGCTGGAGAGCGGCAGATATTTGGAACGATCGGAGAACGTCGTCAGGCTGTTGCAATCGGTAGGAAATATCGCACCGGATCAACGCAAGGGATCTTATTCGTATACGATGGCGGTGCTGAAGTCGGTAGGCGGATACGAGGCGTTCCGGAGGTTGGACTTGGAGGATATTACATTGGAGGAAGTGGCGCGTTTTCTAGTGCTGCAAGAAACGTTTCCGCGTTCGATTCACTTTTCCTTGGCTACCTTCGATCAGCATTTGAAGGCGGTGCGCGACCAATCGGATAACATCAGCTCCACGCTTGAGCGCATGATCCGCTTAGCGGGCAAAGCGCGCTCGGAGCTGGGGTGGTTGGATCGAAACGACATCACGGTGGATACTTTGACAACGGTGCTTCAGCAGTTGCTTAACACGAATAAGCAGCTTGGCGAAGCGGTTGCCAAGTATTTTTTTTCCCCAGGGCGGGAGGTCATCGCTTGAAGTTAGATATTTGCCACGTCACGAAATACCGTTACGATTCGTCGGTGACGGACAGTGTCAATGAAATCCGGTTAACGCCCCGGACGGACGAAAGACAGGCTTGCTACCACAATCGGCTCGTGGTCGAACCGAACGTTCAACTGTTGTCTTATGAGGATTATTTCGGTAACCGGGTGCATTCCTTCACGGCTCATGCCCCGCATCGGGAATTGGTCATCACCTCGCATTCGACAGTGGTTACAAGGGATAGGGATGTATTGTGGAACGCGGCATGGGGGCCCGAGGAATCATGGAATCGACTGAGCAGCGAGGACTTCATAGACGGGAACGCGGAATATTTGCTCCCTTCCTACTACGTCTCTTTACTCCCGAGAGTAGAGTCGTATGCTTCGGGCATTCGCGGGGAGGAAGAGGGAGTTTTCGGTTTTGTTCGTAATGCGGCTAGCGCGATCTACGGAGATTTCGAATATAAGCCTCTGTCTACCGGGGTGCAGACGACGGCAGACGAATTGATCGGAATAGGCAGCGGCGTTTGCCAAGATTTCGCGCATTTGCTGATCGCGATATGCAGGCTTCGCGGGGTTCCGGCCCGATATGTGAGCGGATATCACTTCGTGGGCGATCTTCAAGGCCGGGATGCGGATTTCGAGCAAGCCTCGCATGCTTGGGTGGAAGTCTATATCCCTGGTGTAGGTTGGCAAGGAATAGACCCGACGAACAATAATCTGATCGATTGGCGTTACGTGAAGTTAGGCCATGGACGAGATTATACGGATATCGTTCCGGTCAAAGGCATATACCGAGGGACAGCGGGACAGACGCTTCAGGTGACGGTCGATGTTCGGTTGGCGGAGACGGGGTAAGAAGAATAATGTTCGGTTTTACAGATAAAAAATATCATCTTTTATAACTAACTTATCACTTTAGTCGAATATATACGAATATTATGGGCAATACCCTCTTGACTCGTACGTATAAATCAGTTACTCTACGTAATGGAAACAATCATGATTTAATCGATTCATCCATTCGTATATCCTCGGCAATATGGGCTGGGGGTCTCTACCGGGAACCTTAAATTCCTGACTACGAAGGATGTGGGACACCCACACCTTCGGCAGTCTGGAGTTTTTTTTGTTGTCCGGCTACGGGGGCATAACAGGAGGAGAATTACGGATGAGCAGTGTTTATGATGTTATCGTGGTTGGCGCCGGTCCTGCCGGTATTTTCACATGTTACGAATTAACGAGAACCTCTCCCCACCTGAAGGTGCTGTTAGTCGACAAGGGGCATGATATCAAGCATCGCCATTGTCCGATACTGGATAATAAGATCGAGTTATGTCCTCCTCCCGCGGGTAAAAAAGATTTCGCGGGCTGCTTGCCGGCCTGTTCGATTACGGCAGGGTTTGGCGGAGCCGGAGCGTACAGCGACGGAAAGTTCAACATTACGACGGAGTTCGGCGGCTGGCTGACGGATTACTTGGCGCCATCGCAAGTGCTTGGTTTGATCCGTTACGTAGATGAGATCAACCTAGAACATGGAGCGACTTTGAATTTGACCGACCCGACGACCGAGTTCGTGAAATCGATCGAGCATAGAGGTTACGCGGCGGGATTGAAGCTGCTGCGGGCACAAGTTCGGCATCTCGGTACGGAGCAAAATTTAGAGATTCTGAAATCGATTCATTCTTACTTAGAAAGCCGCATCGATATGAGGTATAAGGCGGAGGTCACCGATCTGTTGACGGTGAAGGAAAACGGAACCCATCGGGTATGCGGAATCACGTTCAAGAACGGCGAGGAGATCATGGCGGATACGGTCGTGGTGTCGCCAGGACGGGATGGTTCAGGCTGGTTGACCGCCATTCTGAAGAAGCGTCGGTTAGCGATGGTTAATAACCAAGTTGACGTGGGCGTAAGAGTGGAAACCTCGGATGTGGTCATGCGGGAAATCAACGAGCATCTGTACGAGGGGAAATTTATATACAATACGTCGGTAGGGACAAGGGTTAGAACTTTCTGCAGCAACCCGTCGGGACACGTTGTCGTGGAAAATCATAGCGGAGTCATGGCGGCGAACGGGCATGCTTTCAAAGATCCGGCGCTGGGCTCCAGCAATACGAACTTCGCATTGCTTGTCTCCCACAAATTCACGGATCCGTTCGACAAGCCGAACGAGTATGCCCGCGAAATCTGCAAACGGGCGAACGATCTGTCCAGCGGCGGCGTGATCGTGCAGAAGTATGGAGATATTCTGAGAGGTCGGCGTTCTACGGCAGGCAGGATCAAGGAAGGGTTCATCGAGCCGACCTTGCATGAGGCGGTGCCGGGCGATCTCGGCTTAGTGCTACCGTACAACACGATGAAGAGCTTGATCGAGATGGTCGAAGCGCTCGATAAAGTGACGCCGGGCATAGCTTCGGAGCATACGTTGTTTTATGGCGTTGAAGCGAAGTTCTACTCTGCCCGCCCTAAGCTAAGCGAGACGTTGGAAACGGAAATTTCCGGCCTCTACTGCGGCGGGGATGGAGCCGGAGTCACTCGCGGCTTGGCCCAAGCCGGCGCTGCCGGCGTCTGGATTGCCCGTGCCATAACGGAACGGAAGAGCAAGTAAATACCGGTAACAAGTGAAGGCAACCCAGAACTGGAACAAGGTTCTGGGCTGTTCTTGTTTATAACGAAGCGTAGGTCAATCCCGCTAGCAGTAACGATGCGATGAGCATGGCGATGAACGGACGCAAGGCGCGAGTACGGAAGTCGCGCAGGTTCACGTTAAGGCCGAGACCGGCCATGGCCATACCGAGGAGTAGCGTTGTGAACAGAGAGACATCATCCAATAAAGCGGAAGAGTCCGACAGAACATCGGGAAGGACGTAGCTTCCGAATAAGCTCATAGCGACAAAACCCAATAAGAACCAGGGGAAAGGAAAAGGGGCGTTTCCATCAGCCTCGTCTGATCCCTGGGAAGCGTTCGTCTTCCGGCGAGCGTTTAGCTTCGAGAAGCCGACGATTCCAAGGCACAACGGCACGAGGAGTGCGACTCTGCATAGCTTCGCAAGCAATCCATCGGCAAGGGCATCCTGTCCGGCGGGCGCTGCAGCCATGGCGACATGGGCAATCTCGTGCAAGGTGAGGCCTGACCATACCCCGTAAGCGGCGGCATCCATCGGTAACCAAGGCTGAATTAGGGTGTACGCCGCGGCGAACACCGTTCCGATTAAGGCGATCAAACCTGCGCTGATCGCTGTATCCTCCTCCTTAGATTTAAGCAAAGGAGATACGGCGGCAATGGCCGCGGCACCGCAGATCGCGGTTCCAATCGCGAGCAGCAGCGTTAGCTTACGGTCGGCGCGAAGCCAATGGCCGAGGGCCAATACCGTGACTAAGGAGAAGGCGACCGTGCCGCCGCTTCGCGCTAACAAAGGCAATCCCTGTTGCAATAGCTCGGCGACGTTAAGCTTCAGTCCGAATAGAACGATGGCTAGGCGAAGCAATGTTCCGGAAGAAAAACGAATGCCTACCCCGAGCGTCATGGGATAGCCGAATCGGTGGCGATAAGCCGCCGCGAGCAGCAAGGTGCAGGCGAGCGGTCCTAGACGGTCGAGGCCGGGTAGCAGGGACAGTCCCCAGCCGGCCGCGGCTAATGCGATTGTGAACAGGATACCGTATAAGCGAGCGGGCGCAAGCGGCAGCTCGGCGGTAGATGCGGTAGTGAGTTTGGTTAACATGATGTCTGAATCCTCCAATGATGTAACGGGAGTGAGTAGGTCTGTTATTTATAGATTACTTTGGATTGTATAATAAGAAAAATTAATTATAATTATATCTATAGTAAGTAATAACTAATGAATGGATGAAATAGCCTAAATGGATCAATCGCTTATCGTGTTCTCGGAGGTCGCGGATACGCGCAACTTCTCTCGCGCCGCGGAGCGACTGCATATGACGCAACCTGCGGTTAGCCAACATATCAAGGTGTTGGAGGAGCGTCTTAAAGTCAGGCTGCTGGAACGCAACAATAAATCCGTGGCGCTGACGAAAGCGGGAGAGATCGTCCTTCATCACGCGAAGGAAATCGGAGGGTTGTATCGCAGGATGGAGGAAATGGTCGACGAGCTGATGCACTATACGGGCGGTCCGCTTTCCATAGGTGCCAGCTATACGTTCGGCGAGTATATGCTTCCTCTAACGTTGGCGCGATTGAATACGGAGTTTCCGGATATTCGTCCTGCCGTAATGATCGGGAATACGTCCGATGTCGCGGAGAAGGTTCGCAACCGGGAGTTGGACGTAGGAATCGTGGAAGGGGAGGAAATCGGTAACGGGCTCGTGGTGGAGAAGCTGGCCGAGGATGAAATGTACGTGGCGTCCGGAGCGCAGCATTCTCTTGTCGATCGCTCGCCGATTTCCATAGAGGCTCTGGAGGAACAGACATGGCTAGTCAGGGAGCAGGGCTCAGGGACAAGGGCGGCGGCCGATAAAATGTTCGCTGAGCTTGGCTTGCGTCCGGCGCGGTTAATGGAAATGAGCAGCACGCAATCGATTAAGGAAACGGTAGAAGCCGGTCTAGGCGTAACCTTGCAATCTCGCTGGGCGCTTCGTAAGGAGCTCGGACTCGGCACCCTGAAGCTATTGGAAGTGAAAGGGCTCCCCTTCAAACGCAGCTTCCATATTCTCATGCGTAACGGCGATCTAAGAACCCGCACGATGGACGTGTTTCTACAAACGTTACGTTCCGTTACGGGGACGATGCTGTCTTCGCGGTTATAGGAATAAGTGGACGGAGAGGGATCGAATGAAGATTTTCAAATCAACCGTTATCGTGTTGGCCGCAGCCGCTCTTATTTTCGCTCTTAACGGATGGGTGAACTATGGTTTGATGCATTCTCTGAACGAAGTTCCCGGAGAGATCAATTCGTTACGTTCTCATCTTGAAGAGCCGATATTTTCGATCTTGTTTCTTTTTATCGGGATCGTGTTCTTGGGAATGTTAGCCGTCCTTCCGAAGGAGAAGGGCTATCTTTACTTAGGCATTTTTTCATTCTTGGTTTCCTTGCAACTTTTCGTCGCTTGGGAAGAGAAAAGCCTGTTGTTCGGGGATTTTCCGGACATTTCCTATGCCTCGCTTGCGATCAAGAGTGGAATCGTTTGGTTGGCATTTGCCTTTATGGCATATATGCTGGGCATGACCGACAATAAATGGAGCCGCTTATTCGTGAGGTCAAGCGGAGGGCTTGCCGGGGTAATAATAGCGACTGTCGTCTTGGAGGGTAGGGAAGCTATCTTTATCCTCTTGAATTTTATGTTCCTTGCGATAGCCTTCTGCGGAATGGCCTTCTACGGAGCGCGAATCTTTACCCTATTAAGGCAACGAACGCATCAAGACGAACTACAATGGGTCGGCAAAGGCGTCGTTTTGTTTATGATCGTTTTGCTGCCCGATCTTGGCAAAGACTTGCTAGAGTATCTAATCGGGCACTCTATCGGCTATCAACCGCAATACTGGGAGCAGTGTTTGGAAGATACGTTTTCTTGGGCTTTCCTGGAGCTGGTCGCGGTGTTCGGAATATTGTTTCTCCGGCGGTTTATTCGAACGTTAATAGAGAATAAGAGCATTAACGAGCAGTTGACGGCGAAAAATGTGCACTTGGAGCAGGAGGTGCGCGCCAGGCAACGCTTGGATCAAATGCTGACCGTATTTACACGCGCATACCGTATCGCTGATTTAGAGCAGAGCGCGCTTCGCGAAGGAAATGATTACTTTCAACCGCATTCCTTTCATTTGGTGAAGTTCAATGAGGCTAAGGATGAGATTCGGGTTGAAGGAGGAGGGATAAGGCCTTCTCAAGAAAGAGAAATCCTTTCTCTTCTTCAAGCCGGCGGAAATTTCGTCCCTGGCGACACGAGGTTTTCTTCGTCCGTTCACTTAAGTGCGGCCGGAGGAGTCGATGGCGCTAAGCTCTTTCTATTGGTTTCCACGGACAATGCCGCGCTTGCCTCTCTCGAGGAACGAGAGCGTTTCGCCTTGGTGTTGATGGCGAAGTATGTCGCGATTTTCCATGACTACCTCCGCATGATAGATGGGCGGCTAATCGAAATAGAACAAAACCGCACTCGGCGTCAACCTTGGTTATCCAAGCTATTCATGCAAATGGCGGAGAAGGAGAGGAGAAGGCTTGCGTCGGATTTGCACGATGATGTGCTGCAAGAAATATTAAATATCCGCAGATCGCTGGACCGGACGATAGGCGGGACCGTAAGCGATGGGGAAAAGGAAAAAATACGCACCGGTCTGGATAATGCCGAGTTTATGATCCGGGAAACCTGCCAGGAGCTTATGCCTTCTTTTATATCGGAGCATGGAGCGGTTCATGCCATATCCAAGCTGGTAGAGAAGATGAGGCTCAGAGCGGACTTCCAACTGGAGTTTCATGGCGCGCCGCCCTCTAAGCCGTTAAGCGATGAACAGAACACGACGATCTATCGAATCGTCCAAGAGCTTATCAACAATGCGTTGAAGCATTCGAATGCCCGCGTCGTTAAGCTGGAAATGGAACAGGTCGATAGCGTTTTCTATATTCGATATGCGGACGATGGCAAAGGGATGGACACGGCGCTTGATTTTGCTACCTCCGACCGGTTCGGACTAAAAGGGATTGCGGAGAGGGTGCGGCTGGTCGATGGATCGCTTTCGTTGGATTCCCGGCCAAGCCACGGAATGAAGGCCGTATGCGCTTTGCCCATCTAACGTTAGGTAAGCGATGAGGGATCGAGGGTCAGCCATTTCAGCTCGAGGCCTTTAACGACGGCTTCTTGGCGTGAACTAACGTTTAATTTCTCGAACATATGCGAGATTAAGTATTCGACATTGCGCTGGCTCATGAACAGTCTATCCGCAATGTCTTTATTTTTGTATCCTCCGGCAATCAGCTTGAGGATTGTCATTTCTTTGTCCGATAAGACTTTGTTTTCTCCGGACTGCGACGAATCTTTGATGGAATTGGATTCCTTAGTTCTTAATTGCCTGACAAGGGGCAAGGGGAGCACGGTTAATTGCTGCATGGACAAGCGAAGGCTGGCGATAAACTCTTGCTCGCCTAGCGACTTCTCCAGAATTCCCGTGACTCCGATGGCGATCAGTCGATCGAAATGATCGGTAATGTCTTCTCCGGTTAAGATAACGACGATGGCTTCCGGTTTTCTGCGCATCGTCTCTTCCGTTAATTCGAACCCGTTCATCTCGGGCAGCTTCAAATCGAAAACGAACAAATCGAAAGAAGCGCTCTCCATGCGGTCGAGTGCTTCTTTTCCGCTCGTTGCGGTTGTCGCTAGAAAGCCGTGTTTCTCTAGAATGATGGCGGTTCCCGCCAGGAAAGTCTTGTGGTCGTCCACTAATAAAATATGCTTCATGACCGATGCCTCCTATCAGAAGCGGTTGCGGTTTTAAGATTAACTCTATCACATTCGCCGATTTCTAACACCGCAATTTTCCATGGATAGAACCGAAAGAGGGGAGCGTGGAAACCGAAATATTTTTGCGCGACCGCATCCGATCTTTTCGGTGAAAGGGAAGATAGAGCCATGCTACCGTTAAAGAAAAGCTAGAGAGACGGGGATCGGACATGCGAATTTATTACTTGGATCGGCTGAAGCTGTTTATGACCGTATTGGTTATCCTTCATCATGCGGCCATTACATATGGGGGAGCTGGGAGCTGGTATTATTACGAACAACACGACAATGATCTGATCGATGTGCTGCTGTCCCTTTTTACGATAGTGAACCAATCTTTTTTTATGGGCTTGTTCTTCTTTATTTCCGGGTATATGACGCCAGCTTCTTATGACCGCAAGAAGGGAATTCGGTTTATGAGAGATAGGCTGATCCGGTTAGGTATTCCTATTCTTGTATTTATGATAGTTGCGGATCCTTTACTGAGGTATGTTGCCACGGGTTATAACGGATCGATAGGGGACTACTTCGCGACAAAGGTAATGGCTCATCCGTTTCTTGGACTGACGGAATTCCATGCAGGGCCATTGTGGTATCTTGTCACGCTTCTTTTGTTTTCCGCTGGTTATGCCTGCTTCAGAGGGTTAACGAGAGGAAGAAGCCTAGGGCATCCGTTTCCGCTGACATCCAGAATCATCGTGGGTTATCTCGCGGCCGTTATTATTGCCAACTATCTCGTTCGTATGGTTATCCCTGTGGGGGAAACGGTTTTATCCTTACAATTAGCCTATTTTCCTGCTTACATTGGTTTATTCATGGGAGGCATTGCCGCTTATCGCGGGAAATGGCTTGAGAGCTTATCCGAGAGCCTGTTTCGGAGGTGGAGAGTCGTTTCGATCCTTCTGATTATTAGCCTACCGATCGGCTTTATTGTAGGAGGGGCATTAAGTGAAGGCACCTCATCATTCGAGGGAGGTCTCACATGGCAATCGGCGTTCTATTCGGCGGTTGATCCGATATTGGGGATTGGGTTGTCGTACGTGTTGCTGGCATGGTTTCACAAACGCTGGAATCAGTCTCCTACAGGGTCGTTCTTGTGGTTGTCCAACAACGCTCTTCTTGTCTACATTATCCACGCGATCGTATTGACCTTCGTTAGCTATGGTCTTCGGCATCTAGTTTGGCATCCACTGCTTAAGTTCGTTCTCGCCTCCTGTATAGTCGTGCCGCTTTGTTTCGCGATTGCTTGGTCGATCAGGCGAATACCTGGCGTGAGAAAAGTGGTTTAACGAAAAAGGGCCTTTAAGCGAAGGAAGAAGCTCGCTTAAAGGCCCTTATCATTTTCATTGGTCGGATTAGCTTTCTTGAGAGATTTTCTTGAACGCCTCGATAAATTGGGCGGACGGGTAAGCGCCGGAAAGCGCGTATTTGTTGTTGATTATGAAGAACGGAACTCCGGTAATGCCGATGGCTTTGGCCGATTCCATGTCTTGCTCGACGGTATCGAGGCCTTGACCTTCATCCAGCAGTCGTTTCGCTTCTTCGGCATCGAGGCCCAATTCCGCGGCAATCTCTAGAAGGACGTCAAGCTTCGCGATATCTTTTCCATCCTCGAAATAAGCTTTCATAACCGCATCGATCCAGTAAACCTCGTCCTCTTCGGGAAGCATTGCCGTAATCCGATGCGCCAGCACGGTATTCGGCATGCGTTCGACTTTGTCGAAGTTGAAGGTTACGTCTACGGCGGCTCCCGCTTCGGTAACCCGCTGCAGCATCGGCCGGAAGCGTTCGGCTCCTCCCATTTTTTTCTCCATTACGCTGTTGAAAGGCAGGCCATCCGGCGGCAAAGTAGGATCCAGTTGATAGGCGTGATAACTTACTTCAACCGTTTGACCGGTTTGTTCTAGCCACGTCTCGATCGCGTCGCTCATATTTTTTTTGCCGATCCGGCACCAAGGGCACACCATATCGGAATAGACATCGATTTTCATTCGTCGTTCCCTCTCCTTCGTTGTCAATCATCTGTGTTCTTAGTATGGCAGACTGAGTGGCGGCATTCAATGTTTGTAGAGGAACGGAAGCCTGGCTTTTTGAACCTTAGCGATCATGGTAAAATGTGAAAAAGATAAACGGGCGTATAGAGGAGGTTCTAAAGTGCCATTAAATATAGACTCGACGGTGGAATTGTTGAACGGCATAGAAATGCCGCGCCTTGGACTCGGCGTGTGGCGCGCCAAAGATGGGCAAGAAACGGAGAGTGCCGTGCTTGCCGCTTTGAAGTCGGGCTACCGAAGCATTGATACGGCTTCGATGTATGAGAATGAGCAGGGGGTAGGCCGCGCCATTCGAGCTTCCGGCCTTCCGCGAGAGCAAATTTTCGTTACGACCAAGGTTTGGAACGCCGAGCAAGGCTACGATACTACGCTTAAAGCATTCCGAAGCAGCCTTGAGCGGCTAGATACGGATTATGCGGATTTATATTTGATTCATTGGCCGGTTGCGGGTAAATATAAAGAAACTTACCGCGCACTGGAGGAGTTGTACGACCAAGGGCTCGTCCGCGCGATCGGCGTTAGCAATTTCCATATCCATCATCTCGACGACTTGATGGGAAGCTGCCGGATCAAACCGATGGTTAATCAAGTGGAGATGCATCCGCTTCTCACGCAGAAGAAGCTGTTCGCCTTCTGCCGCAAGGAGGGCATCCAGTTGGAATCGTGGCGTCCGCTTATGCAGGGGCGGCTAGAGCTGCCATTGATCGATGAATTAGCAACAAAGTATGGTAAAACCCCGGCGCAGATTGTTCTCAGATGGCATTTGCAGCTAGGCGTAGTAACGATTCCGAAGTCGGTACGGGAAAGCCGGATCGTCGAGAACTCCCAGTTGTACGATTTCGCGCTGGAGCCGGAAGATATGGTGCGTATCGATGCGTTGAATGAGAATCATCGCTTCGGCGCGGATCCGGACCACTTCAATTTCTAGCATAAAAGCACGCCGGAATTGAAATACTACATAACGTGTTGCCCCTTGACAACAACAACTGTAATTGATATTATTACAGTAATCATCAGGGAGGCTAAGTGCATGAACAGTGAATTCGTCATAGCTGTACACAGCCTTGTGCTTCTGGCACATCGACCCGATGGGATGGCTTCGAGCGAGGAGATCGCATCCAACGTTTGTACTAACCCCGTTCGCGTCCGCAAGGTAATGAGTTGCCTGCGTAAGAACGGATTCGTGGATACGCGGGAAGGCTCCGGGGGCGGTTACCGTTTATCCCAGGAACCGAGCGAAGTGACTCTGGCCGATGTCTATAGGGCTATGGCTTCAGGCTCATTAGCGCCAAGCTGGTGCAGCGGGGATCCTGAGTCGGATTGCTTGGTGGGTTCGAATATGGCGGACGTCATGAATGCCGTGTTCTGCGGAGCGGATCAGCAGTTGGAGTCTTATTTCGAATCGATTACGATCGGATCGATGTTATCTAGGCTTACGGCTAAGGCTCGAGCTTAGAGGACAAGTATGGCATGGGGTGGAGCGGGTATTGATGTGCCCGATCATCATAGGTTTAATCCATTATTCCACTTACGATAGGAGAGATGTTCTATGGCAGTTGCAATTACGAAAGACAATTTCACTGAGAACGTAGCGCAAGGCGTATCCTTGCTTGATTTCTGGGCCCCTTGGTGCGGACCTTGCAAAATGCAGCTTCCGATCGTGGAAGAGCTTTCCGAAGAATTGAAAGGCACGGCGACGATCGCGAAAGTCAACGTTGACGAAGAGCCTGAGCTCGCTAGCCAATTCGGCGTTATGAGCATTCCGACGCTGATCCTGTTCAAGGACGGCCAACCGGTTGACAAGCTTGTCGGCTTGCAAAGCAAAGAGTCCCTGAAAGCGAAAATCCAGAACCACATGTAAGCATAAGAGAAGAGCGCCGTAAACCGTCTTTCGAGACGTTCGCGGTGCTTTTTTTATGTTTTCTGTTGGTAACCTGTTGCAAATGGAATGAAATCATGATAATCTTCTTATTGACCGAGTGACCAAAAATGAAATATAGTCATATAGTCAGTTTTAGAGGGAAGGAGTGGTGAAGTTGTCCGTGGATCGGAGAAAACTTATCGTAGATGCGGCATCTAAATCGTTCGCCTTGTTCGGATATAAAGCAACAACGATGGATCAGGTAGCTAAGCTTGCTAATGTGGGCAAAGGGACGATCTATACTTTTTTCTCTAACAAGGAAGAGCTGTTCGACGAGATCATGAATCGATTGATTCAAGAGATGAAACTGGTGGCTGACGGGGAATATGACGCGAATCGTTCCTTCTTCGATAATCTTAACCGGATTTTGTACAAAATTCTCGATTTTCGGGAGAAGCACCAGCTCGCGATGAAGATGGCTCACGAAGTAAGGGACATGGGAACGCCTAAAGCTCTCGAAGGCTTGAACAAGCTGGAAGGCGCGATTCTCAGTTACATTCAAGTCAAGATTCAGACGGCGATCGATAAGCGGGAACTGAAGATTTGCGATCCTGAGGTGACGGCATTCGTCATGTTCAAGCTTTACTTGGCTTTGGCGTCGGAGTGGCAGCATTCCCATTCTCCGCTGGAGAAGGAGAAAATTACGGAGCTATTCCAACTGTACTTAATGCGCGGATTGGCCGAGGGGTAGTTGGCTAAGGTCTAAGGGTAGTCCGCTTTTTTTGCTCTAAAATGACCAAATGAACAAAGTAGTCATAACGTATAGGGGTGTAGGAGATGAAAGGAATTAAGCAATTCGTGAAAGAAATGGCGGGCATTGGCCGCAATAAGAAGGTGTTAATTCCGGTAATTGCGGTATTGACGGTTCCGGTATTGTACGCAGCAATGTTCCTAGGAGCTTTCTGGGACCCGTATGGGAAAATGGATGATTTACCGGTTGCGGTCGTTAATTCGGATCAAGGGATGGTTTTCGAAGGCGAAACGCTGCATATTGGGGACGATTTCGTCGAGAAGCTTAAGGAAGGTAATAACTTTCACTACAGCTTCGTAGATAAGGCGGCGGCGCAAGCGGGATTGAAAGACAATACGTATTATATGGCCATCGAGATTCCTGAAGATTTCTCGGAGAAGACGACGACGCTCACATCGGAGCAACCAACGCCTGCGCAGATCGTATTCATGCCGAACGAGAGCTACAATTTCCTTGCTGCTCAAATCGGAAACACGGCTATCGAGAAAATGAAATCGGAGCTTAATAAAGAAGTAACCAAAGCTTATACTCACACGGTAATGGATCAGGTACAAACGCTTGCCGATGGATTGAATCAAGCGAGCAATGGCGCTAGCGAAATTGCGTCGGGTACGGATAAAGCCAAGGACGGAGCAACGTTAATCGCGGAAAACCTGAGCAATCTGGCATCCGGTTCTCTAACGATGCAAGGCGGCGTGGATAAGCTGATTGCCGGAAGCGCGAAGCTGGACAAAGGCGCCTCCGAGTTAGCGCAAGGCAGCGGGTCGCTCGCGGACGGATTGTCGCAATTGTCGGATGCCGGCGGCAAATTGGAGCAAGGTGCCTTGCAAGCGAAGCAGGGAGCGTCCCAACTGAAAGCCGGGCTGTCGCAGTCGGCAGAGGGCGCGGTGAAGCTGGAAGCCGGCGCGAAAAGCGTTGCCGATGGACTTGAGCAATATGTGAATGCCCATCCCGAATTGAAAGAAGATGCCGCATTCCAACAGTTGATTATGGCAAGCAAGCAGGTTGCCGGCGGAATCGGAGAGGCTAAGGTCGGTCAGGAGCAACTGTTGGCGGGTGCGACTAAACTAAACGGTGGAGCGGAGCAGCTTGCTGACGGATTGGTACAGTTCGGCAATCAATTAGATAAGGCTAGCGCGGCAAGCGTGAAAGTGGCTGCGGGGGCCGGACAACTGCACAAGGGTACGACGGAGTTGAATCAAGGGCTTGGCAGTTTGTCTCAAGGCGTTAACGTATTAGTCGATGGTTCGGGTAAGTTGGATGTAGGTGCCCAGGAAATGACGGCAGGGTTATTGAAGCTGACGGACGGAACGGGCGAATTGTCCAGCAAGTTGAGCGAGGCTGCCGAGAAAACCGCAGGCCTCAATGCAGGGGACTCCTTCGTCGATATGTTCGCCAGTCCGGTAGATCTTGACGTCGTCAAATCCACTGAAGTACCGAATTACGGAACGGGGTTCGCCCCTTACTTCCTCTCGTTAGGCTTGTTCGTTGGAGCTTTGCTCTTGACGATCGTCTATACGGTAAAGGAACCTGCGATTAAGCCGACGAGCGGTTGGAGCTGGTTCGTAGGGAAACTTCTTACTATGGTGTTCATAGGCGCGGTGCAGGCAATAATCGCCGATCTGGTCCTGCTATACGGGTTAGGATTAGAAGTGCAGAGCTTACCACTATTCTTCTTATTTACGATAGTAACGAGTATTACGTTCATGGCGCTTATTCAGTTCTTGGTTACTGTGCTTCAGCATCCAGGTAGATTTATCGCGATCGTGATCCTCATTTTCCAACTGACGAGCTCGGCAGGAACATTCCCGCTGGAATTAATTCCGAATTGGCTGCAGAAAGCGAGCCTATGGTTCCCGATGACTTACTCGGTATCCGGTCTTAAGGCTGTCGTATCCAGCGGAGAGTATTCCTACGTGTGGGATAATGTATGGGTCTTGCTCGGCTTCGCGGGCTTGTTCATGGCGATGACTCTGACTTATTTCGTCATGGCCTATCGCAAAGAATATACGGGATCGCGTGACCAAGATCATGCGTTAACCGCATAACGCTAGACAGAGTAAAAAAGGTTGAGCCGAGGATCATTCCTCCGGCTCAACCTTTTTATAATCAGCTGTTAGACCGCCCACTGCCCGTGCGCGATCGCGGCAAGCTTCCATTCGTCGTTCTTGGATACGAAGACGAGAATCAAGCTCTGCCAATCCGTTCCTTCTAAGCTTTTATCGAAGCCTGGATAATGGAACTCCACGAAAGACGCTCCCGGATATGCCTCTGTTCCATTAAACACGATATTCCCTTTGCTGATGATTTTATTGAAGCTTACGTTAGGGGCATTTCCGAAATCCTTGTTATATACGAATTGCTCGAAGTAGTCCCGGAACGAGAGCTCGATCGGGTCTCCTCTGCCATCATAAGTCCCCCAGAGTTGTTTCGTCGTGTCTTTAAAATCAGGGAGAGCATCGGCTTGGAAGACGAGGTCTGTTTGGGTATTGATATGGGGGTACGGTGAAAATCGCAAGCCAAGCTCCGAATCGATTAGTGGGGTTAGAGAAGTTAAGTCTCTTTCCCGCAAATATTCTACAACCTCTCGGGCGACCGTTTCTAGCTTGGCATCCGGGACGTTGGATGAATCGGGTGTTTGAGTATTGGATGGAACGAGCTCAGTTGGAGCAGGTGACTCGCTTCCCGTATTGACTGTAGTTTCAATCCCGAGGGATGAACCGGCGGATGGAAAAGCTTTAGGAGCATCGGTTGCTCCGTTTTTATTGGAAGCGGATCCGCAGCCAGACAACAGGAGAGCGAGAATAGCCGCACTCAATAGCGGGGTCATTCTACGCACGTAAATTCCTCCTTGCAGTGATGTAATTAGTTAGACGCAGAAGTCGCGAAGATGTTCCGGTGGAAAATGATGAGATTTGACTTTTATTCTTAAGGTTCAATGAAGTAGAGTCGGAAGCGGTACACGGACACCCTGACATTGGAGCAGGCCAACGATTCGGATGCGTGGGTGAAAGGTTAGCGTTAACGGGTTCACTCGCCCAAGAATGGGTAGCATAAGGAAGAGGACGGTTCATAAGAAAAAGCAGCCCGGATTTGCAGGCCGCCCTCATGGGGTGGTTGCCTGCGAATCCGGGCTGCTTTTGGGAGAGGCTGCTTGGGTAGGGGCGATTAATCCGTTTCCTTCCTTATGGAAGGCACGGGAGCGACGGATTTGGTTGGCTCCAGCGTGTCGTTGACGAACGCCATGTCTTGGTTTTTTGCTTTCATGTTCGTAGTTCCTTTGTAGTTGCCTTTGTGCGATTTGTTTTCCATGGGGTCTCCCTCCTCTCTACGTCGTCATTGTGCGCAATCGCCTTTAACGTTATCCGCAAGGAGGTTCTTTCATTATGGTAAACCGCAATCAACGTGCATTCGTATGGATGCTCACGATCTTGCTCAGCCTGCTCAGCCTAGTAGCATGTTCGCGAAGCGAATCGGTGCCTTCGCCATCGGCAAGCCCGCCATCCGTATCTGAAGGCACGCCGGATTCCGCGGAGGAATGGTTAATTAAAGGAAGGGCAGCTGCGTTGAAAATGAATAAGTACGGCTTTCAGCTACAAATGAAACAGGAACTGGACGGGGGAGAGAAAGGAGGGAGCACTCGCGTAGAGATCGACATGCAGGGCCGAGCTGAACGGAATCCGCTCAAGCTCGATCAAACGATCAAAAGCGTGATTGACGGGGAAAAGTCGACCTTACGCGCCGTCGTCGTGCCGGATGCCTATTATATGTATCTCCCGGAATACGAGGAGTGGAGCAAGCTGTCCAAGGACGTAGCGGCGGAGAATGTTGCGACGCTATCCGATTATCAGGTAAACCCTGAACAGGCATTGGCCAGCGTCCAAAAATTAGGGGAGTCCTTAAAGGCTGAACGGGATGGCAAAGTAGTAACCGTGCGTTACGAAGGAGTCGGTCCGGAAGCATCGGCTTTCCTGACCGAACTTTCCAAGAGTACTCTGGGCATCTCCGTCGAGCAGACGGAAATCGTTAAGAGTATCGAGGTTCTGAAGCTTAAAGTAATCGTAACTCTGGATGCCGAGCAATACTGGCCTTTGTCTTACCGGATCGAGTCGGATATGAACATCGAGCTGGAGCCGGGAGTGAAATCGACAGTTAACCAAACGTTAGCAGGCACCTATAGCAAACACAATGTTACCGCCGCGATAACGGTACCTAAAGAGGCGCAAGCGGCTTTGGATCCGGATGAGCTCGGCAAGGAGCTTGGGTTGGAGTGATGCTGGGAGCAGCTTTGACGCTATCCCTTTCACTCAGGAATGGGTCTTTGATCACTGGGCATATTGGTGAGCGGAAATTTCGATGGGTTCCTGAACGAAGGGGATAACGTAAAAGAGGATGCAGAGCCTTAGGCTTTTCTGAGCGAAGGGGATAACGTCAAAAAAAGAAGGGATATGCGACTTATGGCGACTAGCGGTGGACGTTCCCCTATACATCCGTTATAATGGCGTGAGAATTGAACAGCTTGACGATCGGGCCGGAGATGAACTTGAGGCGGCGATCGCAAGAAATCAGGAGTGTTAGATCATGGCATTATCGTGCGGAATTGTCGGACTTCCCAACGTAGGCAAGTCGACCTTGTTTAATGCAATTACCCAAGCGGGAGCGGAGATGGCCAACTATCCGTTCTGCACCATCGATCCGAACGTTGGAGTCGTTGAAGTACCGGATGCGCGTCTACAGAAGCTCGCAGATATCGTGAATCCGAACCGGATCGTTCCTACCGCGTTCGAATTCGTGGACATTGCCGGATTAGTTAAGGGTGCAAGCCGCGGAGAAGGGCTTGGCAATAAATTTTTGGCTAACATTCGCGAAGTCGATGCGATCGTTCATGTCGTTCGCTGTTTTCAGGATGAGAACATTACGCACGTCTCCGGTAAAATCGATCCGATCAACGATATCGAAGTCATTAATCTGGAACTTATCCTTACCGATATCGATTCGGTAGAGAAGCGGATGGAACGGACGCGCAAAGGCCTTAAGGGCGGCGACAAGAAAGTAGCCGAAGAGCTTGAGGTTCTCCAACGCATGCATGAGGCGTTAACCGCCGAGAAGCCGGCTAGAAGCGTGGAGCTATCCAATGAAGAGAAGCTGCTTATTCGCGATCTGCATTTGCTCACGATTAAACCGGTGCTATACGCGGCGAACGTAAGCGAGAGCGAAGCGGCGAATGCCGACGGCAACCCTTACGTACAGAAGGTTCGCGAGTTCGCGGCAGCGGAAGGCTCCGAAGTCGTATTCATTAGCGCTAAAGTGGAATCGGAGATCGCCGAGCTTGAAGGCGAGGACAAGGAGCTTTTCTTCGAAGAGCTTGGCTTGACCGAGTCAGGTCTGGATCGCTTGATCCGCGCTTCGTATAAGCTGCTTGGCTTATACACCTATTTTACGGCGGGCGTGCAAGAGGTTCGCGCTTGGACCATCCGCAAAGGAACGAAAGCGCCGCAAGCGGCGGCAGTTATTCATACCGACTTCGAACGGGGATTCATCCGTGCTGAAGTCGTATCTTATGAGGACCTGACGACCAGCGGTTCGATGAAAGCAGCCAAAGAAAAAGGGCTTACGCGTCTGGAAGGCAAAGAGTACGTGGTTGCGGACGGCGACGTGATGCATTTCCTTTTCAACGTATAAAAATGATCCAAGGAAGCAACTTAGCAGAGAGGATCCTGCCGGGTTGCTTTTTTTGTCGTTGCTGTAACCTTTCTGAGGCACAAGTCGTCTGAGACACTGAATAAGCAAGAAGTAATAATTTCCAGCCATGATCAGGCAAAAATTCGGAAAGGGGTAACTTACATGTATAAGAAAAAGCTATTTATCCTGGCTACAGCAGTGGGTCTGCTTGGAACGAGCGCGGCTGTCGGCGCTAGCGGATTAGTCAGCAAGGTTGCTGGCGTGTTGAATAAAGAGGTGTCCGTCTCCGTAGACGGAAAAGATACAGATCTTCATCCGGTCTACATTGACGGTAAAGCTTATTTGCCGGCCCGCGATGTCGCGGGAGCGCTCGGTTACAGCTTGAACTGGAACTCGAAAGGCAAAGAAATCGAGCTTAAGGCGAAGGATGAACAAGCCGTGCAGTATATGAGAATGATGGGCGTCATTGTGGACGTAAGCAAGGCGCAAGATGGGAGCTATCGGATCGAATTGCTCGGAAAAGGCGACGACCGGTGGATGATTCTGTTCGCGGACAAGGATACGGAATTGACGGATAAGGATGGCAAACCCGTGGCGGCAGGGGACCTTAAGGCAGGTATGCGCTTGACTGCCGAATTCGGACCGATTGTTGCCATGAGTTATCCCGGGCAATCGCACGCTCATCGCATTGTTGTTAGCGGCGAATCACTAGTGAAGGAAGATGTCATTCAATCGGTCGAGAAGACGAAAGATGGCTGGCAGATTATTTTCGGAGAGACGAAAAGTGGAGTTGCCGTTCCGACGCTTAAGTTGACTGCGGGCAAAGAAACAAGCGTAATGACGGCTCAAGGGGAATCGGTAGCGTTCGAAAGCCTCAAAACAGGGGACAAGGTTCGTGCTTACTATGGACCGTTCACGACGAAGAGCATTCCTCCTCAAAGCCCGCTGCATTATCTTGTCGTGTTGTCGGACAACGGGCAACTCGCTCCTGTGGAAATCCAAGAATACCGGGAGTTAGCGTGGAAGAGCGTTCCCGACGGCGAGAAGATTCACTTGACGACCAAGAAGGACGAGGCGCAAGTGACGGTCATTGATTCCAAGGACATTCGACTGTTGAATACGCCGGATGAACAGAAGAACAAACTGGAAGAGATCAAAGCCGCTAACGGCAAGCTTGTTGAAGTGATGTACAACACCGATCAAGATACGTTAATAGGACCATTGAAGCTCGTATTCGATCCGGAATCGAAAGCTTTGGTCGGGTTTTTCATTCGGAAATAGGCGATGGTCATTGATTATTCCTGTCCCGCACGGATCGGCTTGATTGTGGTATAATAATTCACAATACAGGCAACGGAGGATGAGGAACAGTGTTAGACCGTCTGCAAATCCTTGCGGATCGATATGAGAAGCTTAACGAGTTATTAAGCGATCCTGACGTGGTAAGCGATTCGACGCGGTTACGGACTTATGCCAAGGAGCAGTCCGGACTTGAGGAAGCATACCGCGCTTATGAAGAATACAAGCAAGTGTTAACGCAATTGCAGGATGCCAAAGCGATGCAAGAAGATAAACTGGACGACGAGATGCGCGAGATGGTGAAGTTGGAGATCGAAGAACTCGATGGTCGACGTACCGAGCTCGAAGAGCTGGTTCGTTTTCTCCTATTGCCTAAAGATCCGAACGATGGCAAGGATATTATCGTGGAAATCCGCGGAGCGGCCGGCGGAGAAGAAGCCAACTTATTCGCGGCGGAACTCTATCGCATGTATGCCAAGTTCGCGGACAGCCAAGGCTGGCGCACGGAGATGCTGGAATCCAGCGTGAGCGATCTTGGCGGGTTCAAAGAGGTTATCTTCACGGTTAGCGGTTCGGATGCTTATCGCAAAATGAAGTATGAAAGCGGAGCGCACCGCGTTCAACGGGTTCCGGAGACAGAATCCGGCGGACGTATTCATACTTCCACCTCTACGGTCGTCGTAATGCCCGAAGCGGAAGAAGTAGACATCGTCATTCATGACAAAGACATCCGCGTAGATACGTTCTGTTCCAGCGGAGCGGGCGGACAGTCCGTTAATACGACGAAATCGGCGGTTCGCGTAACTCATGTGCCGACGGGGATCGTAGCGACTTGCCAAGACGGTAAATCGCAGAACGATAACAAGGATAAGGCGTTGCAAGTATTGCGCACTCGGATCATGGATGTTAGACGCCAAGAGGAAGAAGAAAAATATTCCGGCGAGCGTCGCGAGAAGATTGGTACGGGCGACCGCAGTGAGCGGATTCGTACGTATAACTTCCCTCAAAGCCGGGTAACGGATCATCGGATCGGTTTAACCATTCACCGTCTTGAGTATGTGCTTAACGGCGATATGGAAGAGATCGTTCAAGCATTGACGCTTGCGGAGCAGGCGGAAATACTGGAACGCGAACAGATGAAGTAAGCAAGGGGGCGCTTGGCGTGAGCTTGGAAAGCAAGCCGAAGCCTTTGACGTTAAGCGATGCTTGGCGCCAGGGAGCGGAACAATTACGGCAAGCCGGAGTCGAAGAAGCGGACGCTGATGCGGAGCTTCTTCTTCTTTATTTGCTCGGACTAAGCAAGGCGGCGTTGTTGCGGGATTGGCGCGACCCTTTTCCGGATGGGAAGATGGGGGCATGGAACGAACTTCTAGGGCGCAGGGCTCTGGGAGTGCCCGTTCAGTATTTAATCGGGGAGCAACACTTTTACGGTAGAGCGTTCAAGGTGTCTGAGGCGGTGCTCATACCGCGCCCGGAGACGGAATTGCTAGCTGAAGCGGTGCTTGAGATCGCCGATCGATTATGGGCTTCGCCATCCGCGATAGCTCCCGTGGTGCTGGACGTTGGGACGGGGAGTGGCATTCTCGCGGTGACGTTGGCGAAGGAGCGTCCGCAGTGGCAGGTGCTCGCATCCGATCTTTCGGAAGATGCGCTTAGAATGGCGAAGCGTAATGCGGGCAAACATGAAGTCGCATCTCGTATTACCTTCGTTCAAGGAGACTTGCTAACGCCTTTCTTGGACGATAACGGGCATCCCGGCATCGATATTTTCGTTTCTAATCCCCCGTATATCCCATCTTCGGATATTTCCGGGCTGCAGCGGGAGGTTCGCGACCATGAGCCTCGACTCGCGTTGGATGGCGGGGAGGATGGCTTGAATCCTTATCGAATCATGGCTACTCAGTTAGCGCGGTTGAAGAAGCTCCCGCGGATCGTGGCGTGGGAAGTCGGAGCCGGACAAGCAGCGGATGTGGCAGAGTTTCTTCGCCTAGCAGCGGATTGGGACGAGATCCGTTACGTGAAAGACTATGCGGGGATCGACAGGCATGTCATAGCCGTAAAATAAATAGAAGACCGCAGCATCCGTTATCGGATAATGCGGTCTTCTTATTTTGAGAGCTAAATCGGCTTGGGAAGCCGATTCCTTGCGGTTTGTTCCAGAAGAGATTTGGCAATTTCACCTAAAAGAAGCTCGTGTCTTTCTTGTTTATGCTTAGAATCGGTAACTTCTACCTTGATCTCGGCAACATCTGTTTTGAGGTCAGTGACATCTTCTTTGATCTTGCCAACGGTATCGAACGTCATGTCCATGCGTTGTTCTAATCGCTCGGTCCGGGCATTAATCTGACTGACATCTTCTTTCAGCTCGCTTACATCTTCTTTCAATGCCCGTATGTCTTGTTTCATCTCGCTCATGTCTGTCTGAAGCCCAGTCACAACATCCAGAATCTTGTGCAAAATCGGTTCTTCCACGTTCTGGCCTCCTCGCCCGTATCAAAAGTCAGGATTGACCGGTGCTTCCGGATCTAACTGTATGGTAGCATAGGGCGGAATTAAACGTCCATCCCCCTCCCGCAACTCAAGAAAGCGACGAGCGGAAGGCTGCAGGGGCTCCCTGCGGTGATAGAGGCAGACAGGATTAGTCTGTTTAACGTCGGTGACGTAAATTCTACGCAATGTTCCCCTGTCTACTTCATCCCGGGCTTCGGCCGCGGAGAGAAAAGCGATGCCGTACCCATCCGACACGACACGAATTAACTCGCTAAAGCCATTCATTTGCAGTCCTACTTCGGGCGCATCCAGTTGATGGATTCGACATAAGGAAAGCAGCTGTTCTCGCGAGAAACTACCTTTCTCGCGATAAACGAACGCTTCTTTGACCACTTCCGCAAGAACGGTTTTCTGGGCTGCCAATCTATGATCCTTATGGGCCACAAACCACATTTCGTCTTCGCGCCATAACGTTTTTTCCAGATGGGGATGCGATTGTTGAACTCCCCCGATGAAGGCAATGTCGGCTTCGTAATGAAGAAGTAATTGGACGGCATTAACCGAGCTGGTGGTCGTGAATTGCACGTCGATGCCGGGGTATTGGCGCTTGTAGCTAGCGATCCAATGGGGTAATAGGAAATTGGCCGGCAGATAAGTGGCTGCGATTTGAAGCCGCCCCGTGTTTCCAAGCTTATATTCCTCGAGAGTCTCCTCGATATTTCGCTCTAGAGCAAACAGCCTCGCCGTTTCCTCGGCGAGCTTGGAGCCGACGTCCGTCAGAAGGATTCCCCTGCCTTGAGAAGATAGCAGCTTCAGTCCCAGCTCGCGCTCTAATTTCTTGATCTGCGAAGTGACGGCGGGCTGACTAATTCTTAGCTGATCTGCTGCCTTCGTGACGCTTCCCAGCTTCGCCACATGATGGAATAGACGCATGGCGTGAAGGTTCAACATATTCCTCTCTCCGATCCAATTCATAACATAAATTTATGATAATCAAATTTTAATATATTTGATCTATTAATGACTCTCTCCTATTCTAAACTTACAACAAAAATACAGGCAACTCATTTCTAGAATAGGCGGGGATTTCTCATGAGAATCGTATGTTATGGCTGCGGTAAGGAAATGTCGCAATCGACCGTAGAATATCAATGTTCGTGCGGGGGGTTGTTAGAGGTTGTTCATGATTTCGCGAATGTAGACGCGGATAAGCTTAAGTGCGAATTCCAACAAAGGCTTTCGGAACGCACCGGCCCCTACGCGAGCGGGGTGTGGCGCTATAAGGAACTGATCCATCCAGAGCTGCCGGATGAATATATCGTAACTAAATACGAGGGGAATACCGGATTATATCGCTCCGAGCAGATTCGGCAATCGTTAGGCATTCGCGAGATATGGCTTAAAGCGCAAAGCGAGAATCCGAGCGGCTCGTTCAAGGATAACGGGATGACCGTCGCGGTTTCCCATGGGCGTTCGCTCGGGTTTAGCCGCTTTACTTGCACGTCGACTGGGAATACTTCCTCTTCGTTGGCGATGTATGCGGCATTGGCAGGCTCTGAATCTGTCGCTCTGGTTCCGAGCGATCAAATCTCGATGAACAAGGTACTTCAAACGTTGGCATACGGGGCAAAGGTCATCGAGTTCGACGGAACATACGATGACGGGATCCGCTTCTATGAGCGGTATGGCGAGGAATTAGGATGGTATATCTGCAATTCGATTAATCCCTTCCGGATCGAAGGACAGAAGAGCATCGTGTTCGAGATCGCTCAGAGCTTGCGCTGGGAAATGCCCGATTGGATCGTTATCCCCGGAGGAGCGCTCAGCAATGTTACTGCATTAGGCAAAGGATTGCATGATCTTCGGGAGCTAGGGTTTATTAAGAGACTGCCTCGGATAGCGCTCGTTCAAGCGGAAGGCGCAAGTCCTTTTCACAAGCTGATATCGCAGGGAGAGCAAGAGCTTGTGCCGGTTAAACGGCCATCGACGATTGCATCGGCTATGAATATCGGGAATCCCCCCAGTTGGAAAAAAGCGAGACAATTTCTAGCAAGCAGCTCAGGCGTTACTTGTTCCGTAACGGACGAGGAGATCCTCGAAGCCAAATCGTTAATCGACCGGAGCGGCATCGGCTGCGAACCGGCATCGGCCGCGACGGTTGCGGGACTTCGTAAGCTTCTGGCAGAGCGAATTATCGGAACAGAGGAATCGGCCGTATGTATTCTTACAGGTAATTTATTGAAAGATACCGATGTGTTACGCCGCACTGGCATTAATAATCGAATCCTATCCTCCCAACTTTCTCTTGAATCCGTGAAGAGTTTGATTTGATAGGTTTATAGAATCAAAATCCGGACATAATGATGGCTAAGACGTTCCGGAACGCATAGCGCTGCACCGACGGGTGCATCAAGGAGCGAGAATCTATGCGTATTAGCCATCATTCCCTGTCATCCCTATTCTATCAAGCGAGTAAATGGATTATTATCGGATTCATATTCCTGATCGGAATTTCCACGCTTATCGGACGGAATGCTTCCGCTAGCACCGACAAGCTGATTCCTGAAGACGCTATTCGTATTCGCATTATCGCCAACTCTGACGGAAAATCGGATCAATCCCTTAAAAATAATGTGCGCGACGATGTCGCAGCATACATTCAAACTTGGGGCGGCATGCCTGACACCTATGATGAAGCGTATCGTTTGATTCAGAAGCGTTTGCCGAAAATCCAGAAACGGGTAGACGCCTTGTTGCTTGAAGCAGGCGTGCCCTACGGAGCTAAGGTTGAGCTCGCTAAAGTACCTTTTCCCGAGAAAGTGTTCGACGGGGAGAAGTACGCTGCGGGTGATTACGAGGCACTTCGCATTACGCTCGGGCAAGGAAGCGGTAAAAATTGGTGGTGCGTGTTATTCCCGCCATTATGCTTAACGGCAGCTACGGCCAAGGAGGATCTAACTCCGGCAGGCGATATTAAATCGCTATCCGCAACAGGCAAGGCGGCGAATGATTCCTCGGAAGGAGCGGAGCCGAAAGCGAAGTTCTTCCTCTGGGAGCTGCTTCAGAAGCTGTTTGCGTTCATCGCGGCTTTGTTCTCTTGAGGGTGTGGTATAATAACGGAAATGAGGCAGATCAGCTGTCTGCAAGTTAAGGATCGCGAGGATGGCACACAACATGAACGTATTGACGAAATATTGGCCTGCGCAGCAAGCGCAGCTCGGAGTTATGGAGGCCGCCGCGGCAATTGCCGCTGGCGGCGTTATTGCATTCCCGACGGAGACGGTATATGGGCTTGGCGGGAATGCGCGAAGTACTGCTGCGGTTGAACGGATTTTCACGGCCAAAGGGCGGCCATCGGACAATCCTCTTATCGTGCATCTCGCGAATAAAAAGGAAGTCTACAGCCTAGCGGAGCATGTGAATGAAGTCGAAGAAGCTCTAATGGAAGCTTTCTGGCCTGGACCGCTGACTTTGGTGCTGCCGGTACGCGAGGGTGCCGTTTCGCCTCTGGTTACGGCTGGTTTAGATACGGTAGCCGTCAGAGTACCCGAGCATGAGCTTGCAAGGCTGTTGATCGAGCAGTCGGGGTGTCCGATCGCGGCGCCAAGCGCTAATCGCTCCGGTCGTCCTAGTCCTACGCAGGCGAGCCATGTACTGGAAGACCTGAATGGTAGAATTGACGGAGTGCTAGATGGCGGAGCAACCGGCGTCGGATTAGAATCGACGGTTATCCGAGTCGTTGGAAGAAAGGTTCACATTCTGCGGCCGGGAGGAGTAACGAGAGAACAAATACAGTCTATCATCGGCTCGACCGTGGAGATCTCGCCGCCGAACGATCGGGAATCGTCCGGTTCTGAGTCAACTGCTTCGGTAGAGCTGGCTCCTCGTTCTCCCGGGGTTAAGTATGCTCATTACGCGCCTAAAGGAGAAATGATACTCATTACGGGCCCGATGGAGAAGCTGGCAGCCGCCGTACAGAGGAAAGGCGATCAAGCGGCCGCGAGCGGTCGGCACGTAGCGATCATCTGTTGTGAGGAGCATTCTGCAAGCTATCATGCCGAAGCCATATTAGTAAGCGGGCCTTATCACGCTCCTGAGACGGCTGCGCATTCCCTATATGCTCTCTTGCGCGAATGCGACGAACGTGGCATAGATTACATCGTGGCCGAGGGATACCCTGAAGAGGGAATTGGAGCGGCGCTAATGAATCGATTGCGCAAAGCAGCCGGTGGCCACGAAATAACGGTCGACTAACGAAGGGTCACCCTCCCCCACTTGCATGTTCCCCCACTTGTCCGCATATGTTGGAAGAGGACAAGGATGAGAGCAGGTTAACAGCTATTCGAGCGCGCAAATTGGCCTCGAAAGTTGCACTAGGGGGGACAAGCAATGTTCGATGTGTCCGCGTCATACGGACAATTGTTAACCATACTCGTGATGGCGATCGCTTTGGGCATGGACGCCTTTTCTTTGGGAGTCGGGATTGGCTTGAAAGGGGTCCGGCTTTACGATATTTTGAAGTTGAGCATGATTATTGCCCTCTTTCACGTGCTGATGCCGCTTGGCGGGATGATGACGGGACAATATGTGAGCGGATTGCTGGGGGGAATCGCGACATCCGTTGCGGGAGCGTTACTTCTTCTGCTCGGAGGGCATATGGTGTATAGCTCTCTTCGCGGGGGAACGGTAGACTCGATTGATCATCGTACCTCGTTGGGAATGCTCGTATTTTCTTTCAGCGTGAGTATCGATTCGTTTTCCGTAGGGGTGTCTTTAGGGATGTTCTCTACCAATGTTCTTTTGACCGTTCTGATGTTCGGGTTTTTCGGGGGTCTGATGAGCGTAATGGGGTTGCTGATAGGGCGGCATGCAAGTAGATCCCTAGGAGAATTTGGAGAAGCGCTTGGCGGTGTTATTTTGTTCGCGTTTGGTCTATTATTTCTAATATAAAGGTTACATCCAGAAATGCGGGGGGAGCAAATGAACAGGGTTCTGATCGTATGCACAGGAAATACTTGCCGAAGTCCGATGGCCGAAGCGATGCTTAGGGATTTAGCCGCTCGAAACGGGAAACCGCTAGAAATTCGTTCGGCCGGAGTTGCTACCGCTGAAGGACTTCCGATTTCCCCGAATGCAGCAGCCGCGCTTAGAAAACGGAACTTGGCGTTACCTGACCGATCCAGCATGTTGTCCGCGGACCAGGTAGTCTGGGCGAATCTAATTCTCACGATGACTTCCGGCCATAAGAGGGCGATCCTGGAACGGTTTCCAGAAGCGCTGTCCAAAACATACACGCTTAAAGAATACGCTTTACGCGGAGATCCCGTCATGGATGATGTGGCGGAAGCGGAGAGGCTGTATTCGGAATGGCAAGTCAGACAGACGTTAGGCCAGAACCTGACTCCGGAAGAGCGCGCGCGCTTGTTCGAACTTCAACGCAGAATTCCTGACTTCGATATCGCCGATCCGTTCGGAGGCCCATTATCCGTATATGAGCAGTGCGCCGACGAGATGGAAGACATTCTGATGACGCTCGTTGAGAAGCTCGATAGGGATAGCTAATATCGGGGCTTCGAGCGTAAAAGAACAGGATTGATTTTTGGCGCTTCGTTAGGTATGATTAACTTACAACTTCAAGGTTCCGATGTAACTGGCGACGACAAGTGGAGCATACCACGGTGGAGCATCGGAATGACGGCCGGTCGCCTGGGCAAAGAGCAACGTGCGGAAGCACGTCTGCTCTTTTTTGTCTTTTTTCGTCATGGGAGGCGATAATCCGGGAGTCTTTACCCACACGGGGAAGCTGAACTGTTTGAGCTTGGCCGATTCAGGTATAATACCTGTATTGTCTTAGAGAGGTTATGAACTTCTTTTAGAGGGACATTCGAGCTTGCTGCAAGGAGGTTTTGTCATGGCTCAGGATGCTCAATCCATAGCCGATCAAGTCGAGCTGTTGCTGGAAGAACTGGCGGTAACGGGCGGTGTTCGCGCCGGAAATATTATCGTCATGGGCGTAAGCACGAGCGAAGTGCAAGGTCATCGCATCGGCACTTCAGGAACCGAGAAAGTAGCTGAGCAGATTTACGAAGGCGTCCGCAAGGCTCAGGCCCGTCTTGGGTTTCATGCCGTTTGGCAATGTTGCGAGCACCTGAATCGCGCCCTTGTCGTCGAGCGAGAGATTGCGGAAGCGCAAGGCTGGACCGAAGTGTCGGCCGTTCCCGTTCCGAAAGCAGGGGGATCAATGGCCGCCTACGCCTATCGTCAATTAAATGAGCCTTGCCTAGTTGAGGCCGTGCAAGTTCATGCCGGCATCGACATCGGAGAGACGATGATCGGGATGCACCTTCGCCCCGTTGCCGTACCCTTAAGGCCGACGATTCGTTCGATCGGGCAAGCCAGAGTGAATATGGCGATGACTCGTCCGAGATTGATCGGTGGCGCGCGTGCCGTCTATACAGCGACGGAAGACAGTGGAACTGCCGGAGTCAAAGCTCCGCCGACGTCCTGTGATTAATGAAATATCCATCATATACATTTAGGAGGATTTACTACTATGTTAGAAAATTTGCGCAAACAAGATCCGGAAATCGTCAAATCCCTTAATTTGGAATTGAAACGCCAACAAGACAACATCGAGTTGATTGCTTCGGAAAATATCGTAAGCGAAGCGGTTCTAGAAACGATGGGAACCGTATTAACCAATAAATATGCGGAAGGTTATCCGGGCAAACGCTACTACGGTGGATGCGAGTACGTGGATATCCCCGAGCAAATCGCACGCGACCGCGCCAAGGAATTGTTCGGAGCCGAGCATGCGAACGTTCAGCCTCACTCCGGAGCTCAAGCCAACTTGGCCGTATATTTGGCTGTGCTAAAGCCGGGCGATACCGTGCTAGGCATGAACCTCGCGCATGGCGGACATCTGACTCACGGTAACCCTGCGAACGCATCTGGTTTGTTATATAACTTCGTTGCTTACGGCGTAGACGATCAAACCTTCACGATCGATTACGATGAAGTTCGCAAAGCGGCATTCAAACATCGTCCTCGCCTGATTGTTGCAGGTGCTTCGGCTTACCCGCGCACGATCGATTTCGAAAAAATGGGTAAAATCGCGAACGACGTTGGCGCGCTCTTCATGGTCGACATGGCGCACATCGCCGGCCTTGTTGCCGGTGGAGAGCATCCGAGCCCTGTACCGCACGCGCATTTCGTAACGACAACAACGCACAAAACCCTTCGCGGTCCTCGCGGCGGTATGATCCTTTGCCGTCAACCATGGGCTGCGGCGATCGATAAAGCCGTCTTCCCGGGAACGCAAGGCGGTCCGCTCATGCACATTATCGCCGCAAAAGCGGTAGCTCTTGGCGAAGCTCTTCAGCCATCGTTCAAGGAATATGCACGCAATGTCGTAGTGAATGCCAAAGCGTTGGCGGAAGCGCTTGTTGCTGAAGGTCTGAACCTTGTTTCCGGAGGCACGGATAACCACCTGATGCTGATCGATACGCGCAACCTGAACATCACGGGTAAAGAAGCGGAGCATGTTCTGGATTCCGTTGCGATCACCGTTAACAAAAACGCGATTCCTTTCGACCCGACAAGCCCGTTCATCACAAGCGGAATTCGCATAGGTACTCCTGCAATCACGACTCGCGGCATGGGACCTGAAGCGATGAAGACGATCGCTAAAGTCATCGCCTTGACGTTGAAAAACCCGAAAGACGAAGCAACGCTTGAGAAAGCACGTGGACTGGTAGCAGAATTGACTGCGCAATATCCGCTATACCCGAACTTGGCGTACTAAAATAGAATAAACGAATAAACCGGAACCCGTGTGGGGGTTCCGGTTTATTTTGTGACGACTTAGTTGACTTAGATTAATAATGTGATGACAAGCAATTCAAACAGAACCAAAGTGAGGATGGCGTTAGAGGCATAAGGGCCGAAAAAACGGGCATCTCCGGTCATGAGGTGCAAATAAGTCTGGTCGGAGCCGACGACGACGCCTTCGTACGTACGGCCATCAATCGTTTGTACGCGGACGGAACGGTTCATGCATTGTCCGCAAACGCCGGCGAGCTTCTGGCGGGTTTTGCGAATTTGTTCCGCCCAATGGCTATCCGCTTTATAGATTGGGGCAGGGCTTTCGGTAGTTCGGGCCTGCATGGACATTCCTCCTAAAGAGATCTCTTATATGTTATGCGAATGCCTAGCAATGGGTGTCTTTCCAGATCGAGTGGGAAACATTCGACGAAAATCGAGGATCGTTAACGGATGTTATGCACCCATTCGGAGACAATGATATAATGTACGGGCAAGCTACATAGGATAACGGCCGAAAGCCCGCTTACAAGCGCCTTGTCGGTTCGTAGAAGAAAGGGTAGAAACTAATGGGACGTCTCGTCATATGCGATCATCCGTTGATCCAACACAAAGTCACGTTCATTCGCGACAAAATGACCAATACAAAGCAATTCCGCGAGCTAGTCGATGAAGTGGCTATGCTAATGGCTTACGAAATAACGAGGGATGTTCCGCTTTCTACGGTGAGAGTAGAGACGCCTGTTCAAGTGGCGGAGGGGAAAGTTATCGCGGGCAGAATGATGGGCCTGATCCCGATTCTTCGCGCAGGGCTTGGTATGGTGGACGGTGTATTGAAAATCATTCCGTCGGCTAAAGTCGGACATATCGGTTTATACCGCGACCACGAAACGCTGCAACCGGTCGAATATTATTGCAGCTTGCCTTCGGACGTTGCCGAACGGGAATTGATCGTCATCGATCCGATGCTCGCAACGGGCGGTTCGGCGAACGCGGCGATCACGATGCTTAAGAACAAAGGATGCCGTCCGACGAAGCTGATGTGTTTGATCGCGGCTCCGGAAGGCGTTAAAGCGGTACAGGAACAACACCCTGATATCGATATCTATCTAGCGGCTTTAGATGAGAAGTTGAATGAGCATGGTTATATCGTTCCGGGTCTCGGCGACGCCGGAGACCGTCTGTACGGAACGAAGTAAGATACGGTTCAAAAAGTCAGAAGCTAAACTATGACTTTTTGAACTACCTTTTTAAGGAGAGAAAACCGACGTGAGCGATAAAATCAAAGTCATGACCATATTCGGGGTTCGTCCTGAAGCGATCAAGATGGCCCCGTTAATTTTGGAGTTGCAGAAGTATCCCGATCAGATCGATCCGATCGTCTGCGTAACCGCCCAGCATCGCCAGATGCTGGATCAGGTGCTAGAGGTGTTCGACATTAAGCCCGATTACGATCTGGACGTGATGCAAGCGAGCCAAACTCTCAACGACATTACCATTCGCGTCCTACAAGGACTTGAGCCGGTATTAAAAGAAGCTAAGCCCGATCTTGTGCTGGTGCATGGGGATACGCTGACGACTTTCCTCGCGAGCTATGCTTCCTTCATGCAACAGATCAAAGTCGGCCACGTGGAAGCTGGCTTACGGACTTGGAATAAGCTTTCGCCTTATCCTGAGGAGATGAACCGCCAACTGACGGGAGTTCTCGCGGATTTGCATTTCGCTCCGACCGATTGGTCGGCGGGGAATCTACGCAAGGAGAACAAGAGCGAGGAACAGATCTACATTACGGGAAACACCGTTACGGACGTGTTCCAATACACGGTGAAGCCCGACTTTACCCATCCTGTACTGGACTGGGCATCAGGCAAGCGATTGGTGCTCATGACGGCTCATCGCCGCGAGTCTCAAGGAGAGCCGCATCGTCAGATTTTCCGAGCGGTGAAACGAATCGCCGACGAGTTCGAGGATATCGCGATCGTCTATCCGGTACATCCTAGCCCGGCCGTAAGAGAACCGGCTCAGGAGATATTGGGCAACCACCCGCGCATTAAGCTTATCGATCCGCTGGATGTTGTTGAATTGCACAATTTCTATCCGCACACGCATCTGATTCTAACCGATTCGGGCGGGTTGCAGGAGGAGGCGCCTTCCTACGGAGTACCGGTTCTTGTGCTACGCGATACGACAGAACGGCCGGAAGGTATCGAAGCGGGGACGTTAGAGCTTGTCGGTACGGAAGAGGACGATGTCTATAACCGTACTAGAGCATTGTTGGGCGATCAAGAATTGTATGCTCAGATGAGCCAAGCTGCGAATCCATATGGCGATGGACAAGCATCGAGACGGATCGTTGAAGCAATCCTTCATAGTTTTAAGAAAACGGCTCGTCCGGAACCTTTTGCTCGGTAAATTATTCGGTGAAAGTAATGGAAGAAATGGGACGGTTTGCAGGCTGTCGAACAACGGATTCCGATGTGGATGCTTGAACGTACAGCGTACAGCGGAACTGTATGGTTTGAAAGCCCGAGAACACTTGATAAATAAGGATTCGTCAATGTGTTGTTCACATAAAGTTTGAATTTCGATCAATTGACAAAGGTTATCGCCGAACGATACAATATAACGGGAACATGGGAAGAAAGGGCTTACTTATGCCTGATTTTCACTGCCCATGCAGCGTCAAAGGAGCGACAAATCCATGACGGAAACTCCACGTAAACCTGATTTGCCTCAAGACGAGAATCCTTGGAAGGCTGCTGGCCTTGTTGCGGGTTTGGGAGTGGAGCTTGCGGTATGCATCGGACTCGGCTGGTGGCTGGGAACGGTGTATGATGACCGGAATGGCACTAGCTATGGGTATTTAACCGGAGTAGTGATCGGACTGGTAGCCGGTATTGGGTCGGCCGTGGCGCTGATCCGGAAATATACGGGGGCTGGAAGACCGTGATGGACGATTTGCCTGCTTTGCTTAGACGTACTACGCGCATTACTTTCTTTTTTTTGTCCATTGGCTGCATTGGTTTGGCCGTTTGGCCGGATTACAAGCCAATCTTCGGCGGATTCATGATCGGTGTGATCGGCGGATTGCTAAGCTCTTACCACTTGGCTTGGAAAGCGACGCGCATCGGCAATCAAGCTGCCGCCGGTATCAAAAGCAGGGGATTCGGTTTCATATCCCGCGCAGCCATTGGGGTAGCTGCTGCCATCGTTTCCGTTAGGGTGATGGATTTTAATCTCCCGGCTACGGCGGCAGGAATATTAGCTTTGCCGTTGGTGACACTGTTACTGGGTTTGTTCGCCATTCGCCGTCTTCAGAACGGACAGTCCACTGACGAAAGGGGTGAAAAATGATAACATGGAACATTTAGTACCGAAGATCGAAGTTGGCGGAATAGAGTTCGACTTAGCCGCTATTATGATGGTCGTAATTTCGAGTCTTGTCGTGTTCATTCTAGCCCGATTAGCCGTACGTAACTTGTCGGTCGAGAACCCCGGTAAGCTGCAGAACTTCATGGAATGGGTCGTTGAATTCGTTCAAGGAATTATCGGACAGAACATGGAGTGGAAGAAAGGCAAGCCGTATCTCGCGCTTGGCTTGACGCTCATTCTGTATATTTTCGTTTCCAACATGCTAGGTCTTCCATTCAGCATTATCACGGAAGCTCACGGCAACCATATCCCGACTGTATTCGGTCATGAGTTGATCGTGAAGGGCGAGCATGAACATCTGGCTTGGTCTTGGTGGAAATCACCAACAGCCGATGCCGCTATGACAATGGCGTTGGCGTTAATCGTTATCGTACTGTCCCATGTTCAAGGTTTGCGGCAGAACACGAAACATTATTTGAAGCACTACACGCACAATCCGAATCTAGTGTTTCTACCGATTCACTTGATCGAGATCGTGTCCAAGCCTTTGACGCTCGGTTTGCGGCTCTTCGGTAATATCTTTGCCGGCGAGGTCATGATCGGCGTAATTCTTGGGATGGGCTGGATCGGAATTCCGGCGATGCTCGTGTGGCAAGGTTTCAGTATTTTCGTAGGTTCGATTCAAGCGTTTGTATTCACGATGTTGACTATGGTTTATATTTCGCAGTCCATCGTTCATGAAGAAGATCACTAATAAACAAAACCCAATTATTCGAGGAGGATTTACAAATGGATTTGAATACTTACGGATATGTAGCAGCAGGTATCGTGTTTGGTCTAGGTGCGCTTGGCGCAGGTATTGGTAACGGTCTGATCTTCAGCAAAACGGTAGAAGGAATTTCCCGTCAACCGGAACTTCGCGGTACGCTTACGGCAACTGCATTTATCGGGGTAGGTCTCGTTGAGGCTATGCCGATCATCTCCCTCGTTCTTGCGTTCATGTGGGCGAAATAATCAACTTTATCGTAATGTAAGGCGCGGAGTCGGATTTGCCTCCACGCCTTCCTTTTGCAGTTAATGCACGAAGCTTGAATTAAGCCGTGTGAAAGGAGTGTAGATCGGTGTCAATTACTTGGTCCAACTTTTTTATCCAATTAGTATCTTTTGCCATCTTGTTCTGGCTCTTGTCACGCTTCGCGTTCAAACCATTGTTCGGGGTTATGGAGAAGCGCCGTCAGCTCGTACAAGAACAAATGGATAACGCTCAGACTAACCGCGCCGATGCGGAGCGATTGATCGAAGAGCAGAAACAAGCGCTACAACAAGCTCGCAAAGAAGCTCATGATATTATCGAACAAGCTAGAACGACGGGGTCCAGACAAGCGGACGAAATCGTTCAGGCTGCACGTAATGAATCGAATCGCATCAAAGACGAAGCGGTTCGTGAGATCGAAGCCGAGAAGAACAAAGCGGTTGCAGCATTGAAAGCTCAGGTTAGCGGCCTGTCCGTCCTGATCGCTTCCAAAATCATTGAGAAACAAGTTGATGAGCAATCCCAGAAGCAACTCGTTGATCAATACCTGCAAAACGTAGGGAATAAATCATGAGCCGCGGTACGGTAGTTGCCAAACGTTACGCTAAGGCTCTGTTTCAACTGGCCCAACAAAAAGGGTTAGTAGCAGAGACGGAAGCTCAGCTCAGCTTGATCGTTAATGTCGTAGAGAGCAATGCGGAAGTGCGCGCGTTTCTCTCGGCACCTAACATTACTCTTGATACGAAGAGAAAAACGCTCCTTCAAGCTTTCGGAGCGGAAGCTTCGCCGATTGTCCTTAATCTCGTCAGTTTGCTGATCGAGCGCGGACGCGAAGGCGAGTTGTCCTCCGTATTCGCTGCTTACTTGCAAGTAGCGGGCGATGCTCTTGGACGCACGGATGCACATGTGATCTCTTCTCAACCGCTTAACGAAGAAGAGAAAACGAAACTGGCTCAGAAATTCGGAACTTTAGTAGGCAAAACCATTCGGGTTACGAACACAGTAGACCCGGAATTGCTTGGAGGACTGACTGTTCGTATCGGCGATACGCTGTATGACGGTAGCCTCAAAGGCAAGTTAGAACGTTTGGATAAGGCGCTGCAATCGGTAGCGATTTAATTTTAACAATACCATTAGTAAGCAATGGAGACAGGGGTGAACGAATTGAGTATTAAGCCCGAAGAAATCAGCACGCTGATTAAGCAACAGATTGAGCAATATCAATCCGATATTCAAGTCGTTGACGTAGGCACCGTCATCCAGGTTGGTGACGGAATTGCACTCGTACATGGCTTGGAAAAATGTATGGCAGGGGAATTGCTCGAGTTCTCCAACGGAGTAGTGGGCATGGCCCTCAACCTCGAGGAAGACAATGTCGGTGTCGTCATCATGGGACCTTTCAAAGGAATCCGCGAAGGCGACCAAGTGAAAAGAACCGGCCGCATCATGGAAGTTCCAGTCGGCGAACAGTTGCTCGGACGCGTAGTGAACGCGCTCGGACAACCGGTTGACGGCAATGGCCCGATCAACACGACGGAAACTCGTCCTGTCGAATCTCCGGCTCCGGGCGTTATGGATCGTAAATCGGTTCATGAGCCAATGCAAACCGGCATTAAAGCAATCGATGCTATGATTCCGGTAGGCCGCGGCCAACGGGAATTGATCATCGGTGACCGCCAAACAGGTAAAACGACTATCGCTATCGATACGATCGTTAACCAAAAAGGCAACGGAGTTATTTGTATCTACGTTGCAATCGGACAAAAACAATCGACCGTTCGCGGCGTTGTCGAAACCCTTCGCAAACACGGTGCCCTCGATTACACGATCGTTGTAACCGCGAGCGCATCTGAACCAGCTCCACTCTTGTATCTTGCACCTTATACAGGCTGCTCGATGGGTGAGCACTTCATGTACAACGGCAAGCACGTTCTAATCATCTATGATGATTTGACAAAGCAAGCCGCTGCATACCGTGAGCTTTCCTTGTTGCTCCGTCGTCCTCCGGGCCGCGAAGCTTATCCGGGCGATGTATTCTATCTACACTCCCGTCTGCTTGAGCGTTCCGCTAAGCTGAGTGATGAGAAGGGCGCAGGTTCCATGACCGCGTTGCCGTTCATCGAGACGCAAGCCGGTGACGTCTCTGCTTATATTCCGACCAACGTTATCTCGATTACGGACGGTCAAATCTTCCTTGAATCAGACCTATTCTACTCTGGACAACGTCCGGCGGTTAACGTCGGTATTTCCGTATCCCGTGTAGGTAGCTCCGCTCAGATTAAAGCGATGAAGAAGGTTGCGGGAACTCTTAAAACCGACCTTGCTCAATATCGTGAGCTCGCTGCGTTCGCGCAATTCGGCTCGGATCTGGATAAAGTAACGAAATCGCGTCTGGATCGCGGTATCCGTACGCTTGAAATTCTTAAACAAGGCGTTAACCAACCGCTTTCGGTTGAACGTCAAGTCGTTTCCTTGTACATCGTAACCAAAGGACATGTCGATACGATTCCTGTTCAGGACGTTCGTCGTTTCGAAGGGGAGTTCTTGGCTTACGTTGATGCAAACCGTCCGGAAATTTTCAGCTCGATCCGCGAAACGAAAGATCTGACTCCGGAAACGGATAAAGCTTTGGTAGATGCGATCGCGGCGTTCAAGAAAGGCTTTGCCGTAACGGTTTAAGCCAGATAGCAGCGTTAAACGTAACATTAAGCTTGAGCCGGGTTTGCCCAAGGCAAGCCTGGCAATAAGGTGGTGAAACGATTGGCTAAAGGGATGCGCGAAATTAAGCGCTCGATTCGAAGCAAGCAAAGCACGAAACAAATCACCAAAGCGATGGAAATGGTCGCGGCTTCGAAGCTTAGAAGGGCACAAGAAGCTGCTGTCGCCGCTCGCCCTTATACGGATAAGTTGAAAGAAGTCGTATCCAGCATCGCTTCATCGGCCGGAAGCAGCAAGCATCCGATGTTGCTTACCCGCCCAATCAAAAGAACGGCGTACTTGGTCATTACTTCTGATCGCGGGCTAGCCGGTGGTTACAATGCTAATATCCTCCGTAAAGTGCTGCTGACGATTAAAGAGAATCATCAATCGCCGGATGAGTACGCCGTATTCGTAATTGGACGTAAAGGACGCGACTTCTTCTCACGCCGCGACATTCCGCTTGCGGGTGAAGTGACGGGATTATCCGATTCTCCTAAGTTCTCGGATATTAAAGAAATCGCGGCTCAAGCGGTACAAGGCTTCGAAGCCGGCAAGTACGATGAGCTTTACCTGGCGTACAACAAATTCCATAACGCGATCTCGCAAGAGCCAACGCTTAAGCGGATACTTCCGTTAGGCGAAATGCAAGCGGGAAGCGACAAAGCGGATTACGAATACGAGCCTTCTGCCGAAGAAGTGCTTAACGTGTTATTGCCGAAATACGCGGAGACACTTGTGTTCAGCGCGTTACTCGAGGGCAAAGCCAGCGAATTCGGAGCACGGATGACGGCAATGGGCAACGCAACGAAAAACGCGACGAAGATGATCGCAGATTTGACGCTCACGTACAACCGTGCGCGGCAAGCGGCAATCACCCAAGAAATCGCGGAAATCGTCGGCGGAGCGAATGCACAGCAATAAAATTTGTGACGGTTGATCTCAAGCCCCGACGGGGAGAGAGTTTAATTGCACTTCAGGAGGTAAAACCATGAGCAAAGGGCGCGTTGTTCAGGTACTGGGACCGGTTGTCGATATCGAATTCGACCACGGCCATCTGCCTGACATACTCAATGCGATTAAAATTGAAGCAAAAGCGGAAACCGCTGGAGCACGCGATATCAGCCTTACGGTAGAAGTCGCGCAGCATCTTGGCGACAACCTGGTACGCGCGGTAGCGATGTCCTCCACTGACGGTCTTGTAAGAGGCACGGTAGCGGTCGACCTTGGTATTCCCATCACGATTCCGGTTGGACCTGCAACGTTAGGCCGCGTATTTAACGTATTGGGCGATTCGATCGATGGTAAAGGCGAAGTAGATCGTACGTACGTGAACCCGATTCACCGCGCGGCTCCGACTTTCGATGAACTTACGACCCAGACGGAAATGCTGGAGACGGGAATTAAAGTCGTTGACTTGCTAGCGCCTTACACCAAGGGCGGTAAGATCGGTCTGTTCGGCGGTGCGGGCGTAGGTAAGACGGTTCTTATGCAAGAGCTTATCCACAACATCGCATCCGAGCATGGCGGTATTTCCGTATTCGCCGGCGTAGGCGAGCGTACTCGTGAAGGTAATGACTTGTATCATGAGATGACGGAATCCGGCGTTATCGCTAAGCTGGCGATGGTATTCGGTCAAATGAACGAGCCACCAGGCGCGCGTATGCGCGTTGCCTTGACGGGTCTGACGATGGCGGAATATTTCCGCGATCAAGAAGGTAAAGACGTTCTCTTGTTCGTCGACAACATCTTCCGCTTCACGCAAGCGGGCTCCGAGGTTTCCGCATTGCTCGGACGTATGCCATCCGCGGTAGGTTACCAGCCTACGCTGGCTACCGAGATGGGTCAACTTCAAGAGCGTATTACTTCCACGAAAAAAGGTTCTGTAACGTCGATCCAAGCGATCTACGTTCCAGCGGATGATTACACGGATCCAGCTCCTGCTACGGCGTTCGCGCATCTTGACGCGACGACGAACTTGGACCGGAATATCGCGGCAATGGGGATTTTCCCAGCGGTTGATCCTCTTGCTTCTTCTTCCCGGATTTTGGCTCCGGAAGTTGTCGGCGAAGAGCATTACGCTGTCGCTCAAGGCGTTAAGAAAGTTCTTCAGAAATATAAAGAACTTCAAGATATCATCGCAATTCTAGGTATGGATGAGCTGTCGGAAGAAGACAAACAAGTCGTTCACCGCGCGCGTCGCCTGCAATTGTTCCTATCTCAGCCGCTGCACGTAGCTGAGGCGTTCAACGGGATTCCGGGCGTTTACGCTCCGATTAAAGAAACGATTCGTAGCTTTAAGGAGATCCTCGAAGGCAAACATGACGATCTTCCGGAACCGGCTTTCCATAATGTCGGCATTATCGAGGAAGCGATCGAGAAAGCGAAGAAACTCGCTGCTGCGGTTTAATCAGCCGCCGGTTTGGAGGGAACGATATGAGTACCTTACGGTTGGAGATCGTAACTCCGGAGCGAAAGGTTTACGAGAAAGACGTGAACATGGTCGTCGTCAAAGGAGTGGGCGGTGAGCTGGGTATCCTGCCTCATCACATTCCATTGGTAACTCCATTGAAGGTTGCTCCGGTTAAAGCCAAGATCGGCAATTCCAATGAATTTATTGCCGTTCACGGCGGATTCATGGAAGTGCGCAAAGACAAAGTGGTTATTCTCGCGGAAGCAGCTGAGCTGGGAGAGGACATCGATGTGTCCCGTGCCCGCTTGGCAAAAGAACGCGCAGAGCGCCGTCTAGCGCAGAAACAAGCGGATATTAGCGCGCAGCGTGCGGAAATGGCATTACAACGTGCCATTAGCCGTCTAGAAACGGCTGGCGAGAAATAATTCGCGGAACGATCACCCACTATTGGATCTTAGGATCCGAAAGTGGGTGATTTTTTGTTTCTTACGTCCATGGAAAGGGTAAAGAATAAGGGATCAGACGAATCGCACAGGAGGGATTAACATGAGTAAATTACATGAAGAGTTGAACGCCCAAGTGTCGAACTGGTCCGTACTTTATATTAAGCTTCATCACTTCCACTGGTACGTGAAAGGTCCGCATTTTCCGGTGCTGCATGCCAAGTTCGAGGAGTTGTACGAACTAGCGGCGCTCAAACTGGACGAGTTGGCGGAAAGAATTCTCGCTATCGAAGGTAAACCCGTGTCCACGATGAAGGAGTTTCTGTCCTTTGCTACGATCAAAGAAGCGGATAAGACGAAGACAGAGAACGATATGTTGACCGCGACGATTGCCGATCTGCAGGAGCTTATTCAAGGGTTGGAAAAGGCGGCGGCAACAGCCGAGGCAGCTAAAGATACGGCGACTGCGGACGTAGTTATCGGGCAGGTGGAAGAGCTGCAGAAGCAAGTGTGGATGCTGAAATCGACATTAGGATAAAAGAGGCTTCGAATCCGTTTTGCATAAGAACCGCCGCGCGAATGAATGGCGTGGCGGTTCTTATGCATGTTCGCGTTTATTAGTACTTATAAGCAAAACTAATGAGCTTCCAATGAAAACGCTATTTTCGTGGACTTGAATGGGAGCATTTGTTATAATTATGGGGTAAATTTACCTGTTTGCGGAGGCGTTGAAGTGGAGAAATACATCAATTCATACGTCATTGTTACAGTCTTCCTCATCCTGGGTATCATATTCCCTATTTTCGTGTTGTGGCTTGGTTCCGTACTGCGGCCCAAAAAACCGACGGAAGAGAAACAAACCACCTACGAGAGCGGAAATGAACCGGTAGGAGACAGCCAGATCCGCTTTAACGTAAGGTACTACCTGTACGCGCTGATGTTCGTCATTTTTGATGTGGAAACCGTATTTCTTTACCCTTGGGCCGTAGCTTACAAACAGCTTGGTCTCTTTGCTTTGGTCGAGATGTTCATCTTTGCAGGATTGTTGCTAGTGGGGCTTGTGTACGCTTGGAGGAAGAAGGTGCTGAAATGGAATTCGATTTAGCGAACGTATCGCCGGAAGACCGGAAAGAAGTAGAACGCAACGTATTCTTTGGCACCGTCGAACAACTCAAAGGTTGGGCCCGGAGCAATTCCTTGTGGCCGCTTACCTTCGGCTTGGCTTGCTGCGCAATCGAAATGATGGCGGCAGGAGGAGCGCACTACGATCTTGACCGTTTCGGCGTCCTATTCCGTACGTCGCCGCGTCAAGCGGATGTCATGATCGTCTCAGGAACGGTGACCAAGAAAATGGGGCCGTTGCTGAAGCGCTTATACGACCAAATGCCGGAACCGAAGTGGGTCATTGCAATGGGGTCTTGCGCGACAGCGGGAGGTCCCTACGTCAAATCTTATTCAGTTATTAAGGGCGTCGATCAGATTGTTCCGGTAGACGTGTACATACCGGGCTGCCCGCCCAATCCTGCAGCGCTTATCTATGGCATCAATAAGCTGCAAGAGAAAATTAGATACGAGGCGAAAACCGGGAAGCAGGTGACTAGCCGATGAGCGAGGATAACAAGCGCGAACCGGAGGAGGCCACTGTTGCTACCTCTGATTCAGCTTCTTCTGAGCCGGTAGCGGACGCCAAACCGGCTTCGGAGGAAACTCCTGCGCCAGCGACAACGGAAGAAGCGACACCACCTCCTCCGGCGCGTCGCGTAGAGACGGACGAAGAGAAAGCTGCCCGTCGTAAAGCTGCGTTAGAAGCTCGCGAAGCAGCGAAGGCAGTTGCGGCCCAAGCGGCCGCCAAAGCCGCTCAAGCAGGTACTGAGGGGCGCGCCGCGGCAAAATCTTCCGATGAGGGGGAGAAGGCTGGGACGGAGGAAGAAGCGCCGCCGAAGCCGCCGTCTCCGAACCAACCGAGGTTGGATCGCGTAGTCGCTTTAATAAGAGAGATGGTCGCGGAAGATGCCGTTGATGAAGCTTATATTAACGAAGCCAATGATCATCTTCCTACGCTAGTGTTGAAGAACGAGCATTGGCTGAAAGCAGCGCCATTATTTCGTAATCACGAACAATTGAATTGCAATTATCTACGTAATGTCTCGGGAGTAGATTACGAGACCCACATGGAAGTCGTCTACTATCCGCTTAACCTGAATAATCGCGAAGGCTATTGCATTAAGATTCGCACGGACCGGGAGCAGCCAGCGGTTCCATCCGTAACTCCTATTTGGGAAACCGCGAACTGGAACGAAAGGGAAATCTACGACTTGTTAGGCGTCGAATTTCCTGGCCATCCAGACCTGCGGCGCATTATGATGCCCGATGATTGGGTCGGCCATCCGCTACGCAAAGACTACGTTCCGCTTGACCCGGAGGTGTAAGCACGCGTGATTCGTACAGAAGAACTGCTGCTCAACGTTGGTCCACAGCATCCAAGCACGCATGGCGTGTTTCGGATTGTCGTCAAATTAGACGGAGAAGTGATAACGGAAGCGACGCCTGTGATGGGGTATTTGCACAGAGGCACGGAGAAGCTCGCGGAAAACTTGAATTTCACGCAGATCATTCCTTATACCGATCGCATGGACTACGTGTCCGCGATGACGAATAACTACGTACTCTGCCATGCGGTGGAGAAAATGATGGGGCTGGAAATTCCGGAACGAGCGGAATTCATGCGCCTTATTGTTATGGAAATGCAACGGGTTGCGAGCCATCTCGTATGGTGGGGAACTTATCTGCTCGATATTGGGGCGCTTAGTCCTTTCTTGTACGCTTTCAGCGACCGTGAACGCATTCTCGGTTTGTTCAACGAACTGTGCGGCGCGAGGCTGACGTACAATTATATGCGCGTCGGCGGAGTAAAGTGGGATGCGCCGGAAGGCTGGATCGCCAAGGTTAAAACATTGGTCAAGGATATGTACAATCGCTTAGATGAATATCATAACCTGGTCAGCGGCAATGAGATATTTTTATCCCGGATTAAAGGTATTGGGAAATACGATGCGCAAACGGCGATCGATTATGGATTGTCCGGAGCGAATCTTCGCTGCACGGGTGTCCAATGGGATCTTCGCAAGGCTGAGCCCTACAGCTTGTACGATCGTTTCGAGTTCGACGTGCCGGTCGGCAAGAACGGGGACTGCTTCGACCGATATGAAGTCCGCATGGCGGAGATCACCCAAAGCTTGCGCATTCTGGAGCAGGCGTTAGAACAATTCCCGGGCGAAGGCGAAACAATGGGTAAGGTTCCACGCGTCATAAGACCGCCTGCTGGCGAAATTTATGTGCGAATAGAATCTCCTCGAGGCGAAATCGGCTGCCATATTGTATCGAATGGGAAAGCCGAGCCATACCGCTTGAAATTCCGTCGTCCGTCGTTTGTTAACCTTCAAATTTTGCCCAAGCTGCTCGTCGGGGAAAGCATGACGAATTTGGTCACGATTCTCGGAGGTATCGATATCGTTCTCGGGGAGGTTGACTGCTAATGCAGCACTTCTGGGATAAGCCGTTAAGCTGGGGCAATGCCGGGATTTTCGTCGCCGCTGCAATTGGCGTGTTGGCCGTTGTTATCTTTTTCGTTACTTATGCGATTTATTTCGAACGCAAATTCATCGGATGGATGCAATATCGCAAAGGCCCCAACCGTACGGGACCGTTAGGTTTATTGCAAACGGTAGCGGACGTAACCAAGCTGCTGCTGAAGGAAGACACGATTCCTAAGAAAGCGGACAGAGGGTTGTTCATACTCGCGCCCGTATTAGCATTTGTACCTTCCTTCGTCGTATTGGCCTTCATTCCTTATACGATGGAACTGCAGTTCGCGGATCTGAATGTTGGATTTCTATACTACATTGCGCTCTCCGGGATTACGACCATCGCGATCGTCGTGGCGGGCTGGGCTTCGAACAATAAGTACTCTTTGCTAGGTGGCATGCGTTCCGCGGCACAGATGATTAGTTACGAAGTTCCGCTAGTTATGTCGGTTGTCGGCGTTGTCATGATGTCCGGAAGCTTGAATCTAAGGGAAATCGTCATTGCCCAGAGCGGATACTTCTGGCATTGGAACTTCTTGCCGCAAATTCTCGGCTTCGGGATATTCTTGATCGCGGCCGTATCCGAGCTAAACCGTACCCCGTTCGATTTGCCGGAGGCGGAGTCAGAGCTCGTCGCGGGTTATCATGTGGAATATAGCGGATTCCGGTTCGCCTTCTTCATGTTAACGGAGTACATCTACGTGTACGCAATTGCTAGCTTAACGACGATCCTGTTTCTTGGAGGATGGAATCCGCCGATCCCGCAGCTAGATTTCATTCCGGGAATTCTCTGGTTTTTCCTCAAGTTCGCGGTTATCGTCTTCTCCCTGTTCTGGATTCGAGCAACCTTCCCGAGACTACGGGTCGATCAGTTGATGGGAATGGCGTGGAAGGTGCTGCTCCCGCTCGCAATACTCAATATTTTCTTAACGGCTCTAGGCATAGAATTGATGGGATAAGGAGGCTGAAGTCATGAAGGGAATGCTCAAAGGTCTCGGAGTTACATTAAAAACGATGGGTACCAAGAAGGTGACGTTAGCGTATCCTGACGTTCCGATCGAGATGCCGGACCGATTTCGCGGAATTCAGTATTTTGAGCCGGACAAATGTATCGTATGTAATCAGTGCGCGCGCATCTGCCCGACGGATTGCATCACGCTGACGGGCAAAGCCAATCCGGATCCGGAGAAAAAGGGCAAAGTGATCGACACGTTCGACGTTAACTTCGAAATTTGCATTCTATGCGACCTATGCACGGAGGTTTGTCCGACGGAAGCGATCGTTATGACGAACAACTTCGAGCTGGCTACGTACAGCCGCGATGATTTGTACAAGGACAAACAATGGCTGTACGAGAACAATGAGAACATCCGCGAAGATAACAATAATATCGGGTCTCCGAAGGGAGGCGCCAAATAAACGGTGTTAAATTTCGATATCGAGATTACGGGCGAGTTTGTCGCTTTTTTCGTATTATCGGTTTGCGCGATCGTCGGAGCCGTATTGGCGATCAACTTTACGAAGGTCGTACATACGGCGCTTTCGATAGCCTTTACGTTCGTATCTATCGCAGGCTTGTATGTGCTTCTGGAGGCTGAATTTATCGCATTCGTGCAAGTGTTGCTGTATGTGGGAGCCATTACGATTCTGATGATATTCGGGATCATGATGACCAAACACGACGGGGAGGGCAAGGAGCCGGGGCGTCCGCTACATGATACATTAGCCGCAATCGGTTGTATTTGCCTGTTCGGGATTTTGTTCTATGGTATTCGCAATGCGAATTTCCCTACGGAATCTGCCCCGTTCGTAGAAGACAATACGCGTGAAATCGGTAAAGCGCTATTTACGCAATATGCGATTCCGTTTGAACTGGTATCCGTGCTGCTGACGGTCGCCTTTATCGGCGCTATCGCGCTCGCCAAGAGAGAGGAGGAGAGCTCGCAATGAGCATGCTATCCTCCTATTTAACGCTTGCGGCCGTTCTGTTCTGTATCGGATTATTCGGAGTGTTAACCAAACGAAATGCCATCATCGTACTGTTGTCGATCGAACTTATGCTCAATGCGGTTAACCTTAACCTGATCGCTTTCTCCAAGTACGGGGTAAACCCATCTATAGCGGGTCATATTTTCTCCTTGTTCACTATTACGGTCGCAGCTGCCGAAGCCGCGGTTGGTATCGCGGTATTAATCGTACTCTACCGTAGCCGAGCAACGGTGAACGTGGACGAATTCGACGAGTTGAGGAGGTAACTTCCATGAGCACCTTCTTTGCGCAATACGCCTGGCTCGTCCCGGTGTTTCCGTTCGCCGCTTTCGCGATTTTGACGGCAATGGGCAAAGGAATGAGTAAAACCGGAGCATGGATCGGGACGATCGCCACATTCGCTTCCTTAGTTCTGTCGCTGTGTATCGCGACTGAACGATTGTCCGGGAATGCGGAGGATTACAGCAACCAATTTACTTGGATAGAAATCGGCAACTTGAAGCTTCATGCCGGTTTCGAGGTGACGAACCTTTCCACGATGATGTTAGTCGTCGTCACTTTGGTTGGTTTTCTCGTGAACCTGTACTCGCAAGGGTACATGAAGAAAGACGAGAGGATATCGACCTTCTTCGCTTATGTGGCGCTGTTTACGAGCTCCATGCTTGCGTTAGTATTGTCCGATAATTTGCTGACTTTCTATATTTTCTGGGAATTGGTCGGCGTTTGTTCGTTCCTGCTCGTTGGATTCTGGTATCAGAAGCCGGAAGCGAGAGCTGCCGCTAAAAAAGCTTTTATCGTAACGCGGATCGGGGATTTGGGGTTGTTGATTGCTTTGCTGCTGCTGTTCTGGTATATGCCAGGTCACGCGCTTGACTTCACAACCATCCATAACGTGTTCGATTCCCAAGGCGGCGGAGCGATCTCGACAGGAATCACGACATTGATCGCTTTGCTGATATTCCTCGGAGCCGTCGGAAAATCCGGTCAATTCCCGTTGCACGTTTGGTTGCCTGACGCAATGGAAGGCCCTACGCCTATCAGTGCCTTGATCCATGCGGCGACCATGGTGGCGGCTGGCGTGTTCCTCGTCGCCCGGACGTTCGATATTTTCGACGCCTCGCAGGTGGCGATGACAACGGTCGCGATTGTTGGTGCGTTCACGGCGATCTTCGCGGCTACGATCGGGTTGGCGCAGAACGATATCAAGCGTATTCTGGCGTATTCGACCGTTAGTCAACTGGGCTACATGATGCTTGCCCTAGGGGTAGGATCCGTTACGGGCGCTATGTTTCATTTGTTAACGCACGCTTTCTTCAAAGCTTTACTGTTCCTTGGGGCGGGTAGCGTTATCCATAGCGTACATACGCAAGATATCCGCGAAATGGGCGGATTGGGCGGCAAGATGAAAATAACCGCATGGACTTTCGGAATCGGTGCTTTGGCGCTGTCCGGTATACCTCCGTTTTCGGGCTTCTGGTCCAAGGACGCGATACTGACCGCAGCGTTGGATAAACAGCCAATTTTGTTCGTCGTGGGAATCATCGCAGCGTTCTTTACTGCCTTGTATATGGCTAGATTGTTTTTCTTAGTTTTCGTCGGCAAGCAGCGGGAAGGTCAGCATGCGAAGGAATCCCCGTCCGTTATGACGATTCCTCTTATCGTACTGGCTATTCTCGCCACTGTAGCCGGATTCGTCGAGACACCGTTTAACGGTTGGTTCGGCCATTGGCTGACGGGAGGCGACGCAGAGCATCATGCAAGCGGCTTAGTCATGGTCGTATCCGCCGCCGTCGGTTTGTTAGGTCTCTATATCGGCTGGTTGATGTATGTCAAAGGGACGATCCGTCGCGACGCGGTATCCTCGCGTATGCCAGGACTTGTGACTGTTCTAGAACGCAAGTATTACATTGACGAGCTATATCAGTGGTTGTTCGTCAAACCGCTGCAAGGCTTCGGTAAAGCGCTTGAGTTGTTCGACGAATATGTGGTCGATGGCATCGTACGCTTGTCCGGCTACTCCGTATCCGCTTTAGGGCGGCTTAATTCAAGGTTACAGAACGGTCAGGTTCAAACGTATGCCCTTACGGCAATCATCGGAATCGTAATTCTGATTGTCGCGATCGCCGGAAGGAGGTTCTGGTAATGTTGGATAACTTGCCGGTGCTTTCTCTCATTGCTTTTACGCCACTAATCGGCGCTTTAATCGTCTTATTGCTGCCAGGTGCCCGTAGCAATTGGCTTCGTGCTACAGCTATTATTTTTACATTAATCCCACTCGTATTGGTCTTGTTGTTGTTTGCCGTATATGAACCGGCCACTGGGGGCGGGGTTTATACCGAACACTCGACATGGTTGACGATTCCGCTCAATAAAGAAGTGTTGGATATGAAATTGCAAGGCGGAGTTGCATCGTTTAACCTTGCTTTCGACTATCATTTGGCTGTCGACGGAATATCGATGCCGCTGCTGCTACTAACGGGAATCGTGTCCACGATGTCCGTGTTAGCTTCGGTCCATATCCGTAAACGGTGGAAAACGTATTATGTTTTGTTTCTGCTGCTGTTGACGGGGATTTATGGCGTATTCCTAGCGCGGGATTTGATTCTATTTTTCATCTTCTTCGAAGTGACGCTTATCCCAATGTTCTTCCTTATTGGCATCTGGGGTTACTACGGACGGGAAAAAGCAGCAACCCGTTTTCTGTTATATAACGGTTTGGGTTCGGCAGCAATGCTGATATCCTTCCTTATTCTGATCGTAACGCTAGGGTTCAGCGTATCGGAAGGGTCGAATTTCTTATATAGCGCGAATTATGATGTCTTGCTCGGCAACTTGTCCGATCCTAATGCTCTGGCGAACATCGATACGGGAAACTCGAGATACTTCGGATTTTTCTTGTCGGACAACGCGAGGTGGGGAGCATTCGTGCTCTTGCTCATCGCCTTCGGGATCAAGGTGCCGATTTTCCCGTTCCATACCTGGATGTTACGGGTACATACGGAGGCGCCGCCGGCGATCGTCATGATTCACTCCGGCATCCTGCTTAAGATGGGCGTATATGGATTGATTCGTTTTGCGGCGTTCTTATTTCCAGAGCAATTGCAGTCATGGACGACGGTATTGGCGGTGCTCGGAGTCATTAATATTTTGTACGGTGCGATCCTCGCTTGCGTGCAGCGCGAGTTCAAGCTGGTGCTTGCTTATTCGAGCATAAGCCATATGGGGATCGTGCTGCTCGGCATAGCGTCGCTTGAGGAAGTCGGCTTGCAGGGAGCGATCTACCAATCCGTCTCCCATGGACTGATCTCAGCGCTTCTGTTCCTAATTGTAGGCAGTATTTATGAGCGCACGAACTCAACGAATTTGAGCGATTTGGGCGGATTGGCGAAAGCCGTTCCGTTCATGTCGGGGATATTGCTAATCGCTGGTCTAGCTTCATTAGGGCTGCCGGGGTTATCCGGTTTCGTGGGCGAGTTTCTCTCCTTCCTCGGTTTGTTCGGATCGATGAAAATATTAACGGCTATCGGGGTGCTCGGTATTCTGTTCGCGGCTGTCTACGTGCTTCGCAGCATTCTAAGCATCACGTACGGTCCGTTGCCTGAGCGATTCGCAGAGATGAAGGATGCACGCTTCATCGAAGCGTTGCCTATGATTACGTTAGCGGCGCTTATCGTATTGTTAGGGGTATATCCATCCATATTAACGGACCTGATGCAGAACGGATTTAATGGCTTACTGGAACAAATTCAGACGAGGATGGGGGGATAACATGGAGGCTTTACAGACTTTGTCGTGGAGCGATACGTGGTACTTAGCCCCCGAGCTTGTGTTATCGGGTTTCGCTATCCTTTTAGTCATCCTCGATCTCTTGCTTCCTAAGCGAATCAATCGGAATGTAATAGGTTGGTTGACGCTTGTCGGACTTCTCGTGTCCGCTACATTCGTCGTATTGCTTATGCTCTCGTTGGGTGACGGTACCGATCCGGCGGATAGTACTCCGGAGTTTTACTCCCTTCTAGGGGGAAGCTATCGTATAGACGATTTTGGAAACTTATTGAAATTGGTATTTTTAGGTGCTTCGTTCTTCATCGTATTCTCGTCGCTCGGGACGGTTCGGGATACAGACGTGCCAGTCAAAGCTGAACTCTACTATCTTGTTCTCCCTGCAGCATTGGGGGCAATGGTGATGTCCTCATCCGGGGACCTTATCACATTGTTCGTAGGCTTGGAGCTACTGAGTATTACGACTTACATTCTGGTGGCTACCCGCAAGAGAAACAGGCTGTCCAGCGAGGCTGCGTTTAAGTATGTCGTAATGGGAGGCGTGGCGTCCGCTTTCATACTATATGGGATGTCATTCCTGTACGGCTTAACGGGTGGAACGAACTTCGCGTTCATCGCGCAAGGGCTTGGTTCCGCTATCGAGAACTTCGAGGCTTTATTGTATATTTGCTTTTTCTTGATGATTGCCGGTTTCGCCGTCAAATTAGCGCTGGCTCCATTCCATGTTTGGGCTGCGGATGTCTACCAAGGTGCGCCGACTCCGGTAACGGCATTTTTGGCGGTCGTCGCGAAGGGTGCAGCATTCGCAATGCTATATCGAATCTTCATGAATTCGGCTTTTCTTACACCGGCAGACGGCAGCTTCTTGCAGAAAGACGTGTTCATAGCTTTATCCGTTTTGGCGGCCGCCGCAATGATCGTTGGAACGGTCGGGGCGTTGAGGCAGAAAAACGTGAAAAGGTTGCTCGCGCTTTCGGGTGTCGCGAATGCAGGTATATTGTTAACTCCGCTAGCGATTAATTTGACGGAGATGCATGCTTCGCTGTTTTCCGAATTTATCTATTTTCTGATCGCTTACTCATTCATGAACATAGGTGCATTCTCTGTGCTGACGATCTTGACTAGAGATTCCGGCAATGAGTCGATATCGGGATTCGCCGGCCTGTACCACCGCGCGCCGTGGACAGCCGTTGCTATGACGATTCTCCTCTGTTCGTTGGCTGGCCTTCCAGTTACCGGAGGGTTCATGGGTAAGTTGTTGATTTTGTTCGGAACGTTCCAGACACATACGTATTGGCTAGGTGCCGTTATACTTGTGACTACGGTTATCTCATATGCCGTATATTTTTCCTTCATTCGTCAAATGTTCATGAGAAGCGGAACGGTGGATGCCAAGCTTAAAATGTCGGTTCCAGCTACGATTACGATATGGGTCTGCACGATTGTGACTTTGGTTTTAGGATTTATGCCCGTACCGTTGTTGGAAGGAATCGACCACATCTTCTCTATTCCAGCGGATCTACTCGTCATTCAAGGTTAATTAAAAGCTCAACAGAAGGGTAATCCTCAAGTCGTATGGCTTGAGGATTGCCCTTTTTTCCTTTTGTAAGGCTTCTGTGGGCGACAAATTGTGACCTAAGACCCGATTTTCGACGGGAAAGAAGGGAATCGCTGTCGAAAATAGAAACTTTATTATATACAACGACGAAACCGTTTTACACGAATGGAACAAAGGTGTGGTTAAGCTGCCTAATAGGAAGGGATTCATTCAAATCTCACGCAAGTTCACATTGAGGTGTTCTATTGCGCTTGCTTCTACGCTCGTTTGTTGTTCAATGCTTTTTGTATCGGCCGATAGCAAGCCGACGACGCAATCCTCGATCTCTAACGAGAAGAAGGGGATTGTTAAGGTTCAAGCGATACAACCAGCTTCGCCTAAGCTTGTCGTCCCCATAGCCCCTCCAGTTCCCGCTTATTTGAAGGCGATCGGGATTCCGGAAGCTTGGGCGACTTTAAGCAGGAATGTTACGTCTACCATTGCTATCGTGGACACCGGGGTTGATTTTAATAATCCGGAATTGAAGCCCTATCTCCTTGAGGGGAAAAATTTAGTCGACGAGCGGAAAACCGCCCAGGACGATAACGGCCACGGTACAGCCGTAACAGGAATCATTACTGCCATTGCAACTGTGGGGGAAATGTCTCCTAACGATGGCAGGTGGAAAGGGTACATACTGCCGGTAAAAGCACTGGATCAATTCGGCTCGGGTGACGAGGAGAAGCTGACCCAGGGAATTCGATATGCCGTCGATCAAGGCGCGGATATAATCGTTCTTTCACTCGGCTTAAGAAGAGACGCGCCTAGTTTGCGGGAAGCTGTAGCTTATGCGGAAGAAGCCGGGGTATTACTCATTGCGGCAAGCGGCAACGATGCAGCCGTATTTGGTGCCAAGGCTGCCGTTCAGTACCCTGCGGCATATCCAACCGTTGTCGCAGTTGCCGGGTCCGATGGATTAGAGCCAATCGCACAATCGACATCCGGCTCGGAGAATGACATCAGCGCCATGTGGAAGGTTCAGACCTTAACGATTAATGGCGGCAGCATCGAGATGGAAGGAACATCGATGGCAGCGCCGCAGGTTGCCGCAACGGCAGCTATGCTGATGGCGATCCACCCGGATTGGGAACCTGTTCATATACGGGAGGCATTACGCAGATCAGCGCAACATAGCGGTAAGGAATCATGGAACCCGAGTATGGGGTATGGGCTGATTTCGGCTAGTAGAGCTATTCAAGCAGACGAAATCATCGACTGGCGGGAGCCAAATCATACAAAAGCTGCAGCAAGCGTATTTCCCTTGGGGAAAGAAGTGACTGGAAGGTGGAAAAATGCATCGGATACCGATTGGTATACGTTTGAAGCACCTTACAGTGGCATATATGAAGTTGCTGGAAATGAAGTTCGCCTGTCGCTATATGATGGGAAGGGCACTATTGCACCTCTTCGTTCGGCTACAGAAGTTCAAGGTGGAGTAGCGGTCAAGCAATGGCCTGTGGCCAAAGGCCGATATTGGCTTCAAGTACAAAGTTCATCGACGGCGAAACAGATAACGAACTTTTATCGGCTTGAATCCGTATTTACAATGAATCCGGACGCCAAGGAGCCGAACAATAGCGCAGCAGCCGCAAGCACGCTTCCTCCACGTAGCCAGACATGGACGGGAACTTTTCATACGCGCGGTGATGTGGATTGGTTTGTCGTGAAGCTACCGAAGCCGGGAATGATCAGGTTAACGGTTACACCCGATACGACGCGAATTGATCCGCAAATCGGGTTTCAGCCTGCCGGCGGTACGGAGATCGTCATTGATGATCGAGGAGACGGAGGCGTCGAACAATGGACTATGAGCGATGCGAAGGCGGGAAGATACTTCATCCGCATTTCCAATGCGGTTTCTTCTAACCCAATGCCAGTAATCGGGACATATACTGCCACTTTGGAATATATTACCGAGAAAGAGGATTCTTACGAGCCGAATGAGAGCCCGTTAACGTCCACTCCGCTTTCCATCAATAAAGTGTACAACGCATTAATCCATACGGCAAAAGATCAGGATTGGTATCGATTTACACTAACTAAGAAACAGAAAGTGAAGCTTACGATCAGTAATATTCCGAATGCAATGGCTATTCACGTTGAATTGCGCAACAAGAAGCTGCAAACGCTAGAAAAATGGAAAAGTGACAAAGGTCAGAAATCATTGCTAGGTGAAAGGGAGCTAGAGCCCGGCACTTACTACGTGAAAATCACCGCTGACGGTTATAATCGCAATCAGTACTATGGGCTTCGGTTGCAACTTGTGAATAATTAGATGATGTCGTGCCAAGATCGTAGCGGAGAAAACGATGGAAGGGGGTTCGTTAAATGGATGACGAAGCGAGCGCATTTGCTTTAGCGGGATGGGATGGTCTTTTCTCGATCTTCGTTACTTTAGGATGCGTGTTAGTCGCTTGGATGTTATTGCAAGAAATTAACTTTGATAAAATTTTGCGCCAGCCACGAAGTCCCCGGGCAAGAGTGCTGCAGTTGCTTATTGCGGTAGGACTTGGCCATTTAGTTGCTCGCTTCGTTCTTGATTATTGGTCTTGGGTTGGCACGTTGAAATGGCTTTTCCGTTCGGGCTGATCTATTTTAAAAAACGATGTGACGTAAAGTTAAGATTGGGTAATAATATTTAAACCACTGGATTTGATCAATTAATGGTCGAATAGAGTCGGAAAAAGCAGTTTTACCCCAAAAAATGCCGCTTGTGTCATTGGCGGAGGTAGTGGTATGATAAAATTTGGGTTTTTCGGGGTCGGGCAGCTTTTGCCAATAGACTTCGGAATGAATCTATAATGCGCGGAGGGAACCACCCATGAGCAAAATCATCGTCCGCGGCGGACGTACCTTATCTGGAACAGTCCGCGTGCACGGCGCTAAAAATTCCGTCCTTCCGATCCTTGCCGCTGCTTTACTGGCGGAAGAAGGATCCAGCGTCATTCATGACGTTCCCGCCCTGGACGATGTTAAGAACATTATTCAAGTGCTCGCGGCTTTGGGGGTTTACGCGCAGCAAGAAGACGGAACTGTCCGACTACATGCTGAATCGTTAACTTCTTATGAAGCACCTTATGAATTGGTTAGAAAAATGCGAGCTTCGTTCTTGGTGATGGGACCATTGCTGGCTCGTCTTGGAAAAGTAAGAATTTCTCTTCCGGGCGGCTGCGCGATTGGAACGCGTCCTATTGACCAGCATTTGAAAGGGTTTGAAGCAATGGGTGCGGAGATCGGATTCGGTCAAGGCTCCATTGAAGCTAGCGTCGATGGTAAATTGCGCGGGGCGAGAATTTATTTGGACATTGCGAGCGTTGGCGCTACGGAAAACATTATGATGGCAGCCACGACCGCAATCGGAACGACAATTATTGAAAATGCGGCTAAAGAGCCGGAAATCGTTGACCTTGCTAATTTCCTTAATGCGATGGGCGCCAAGGTACGTGGTGCTGGCACGGGAGTCATACGAATTGAAGGCGTAGATAAGCTTCATGCAGCGGAGCACTATGTTATTCCCGATCGCGTCGAAGCCGGTACCTACATGATCGCAGCTGCGATTACAGGCGGAGATGTGTATGTTGAAGGAGCCATTCGCGATCATCTCGGACCGATTGTTGCTAAGCTAGAGGAGATGGGCGCTACCGTCGAATGCGACGAGAACGGCATTCGGGTGCAAGCTTTGAATCCGCTTCGTGCTGTCGATGTCAAGACGTTGCCTTATCCGGGCTTTCCGACCGACATGCAAGCTCAAATGATGACGCTGCTGTTAGTCGCTGACGGTACGAGTATTGTAACCGAGACCGTGTTTGAAAATCGGTTCATGCATGTTGATGAACTGATCAAGATGGGTGCCGAGATCAAGGTGGATGGGCGTACGGCTATTGTTACGGGCGGTACCAAATTGTCCGGAGCAAGTGTATGTGCAACCGATCTTAGAGCAGGTGCGGCATTGATTTGCGCTGCGCTTGTCGCGGATGGAAGTACGGAAGTTAGCGGTATTCACCACATTGAACGCGGCTACATGAACATCGTAAATAAGTTAGCTGCTTTAGGAGCAGACATTTATCGTGCTCCATCCCCGGAAGATGTACTGCAGGAATCCGAGCAAGCATCGCTACAACCGGAGAAACTTATGCAGCAGCTAGAACAACGCGCTGCGGCAACGTCCGAAGTCGTTATCCGCAACATTCAACCGACGCTTGCTTAGTCTCCGCAAGGAGTAGCAATCTGTTTAATTTTATGGATCCGACACATACGTAGCTACTGATCTTGTTGATTGGCTCGTTCTTATACTTAGCTAATACTGTCTATTACCGATCCCCTGGCCATCAACGGCTGGGGGATTTTTTTATTTTATACGCACTTCGTTATCATGGCTTGGCTTGCTCCCTCCCTTATTTTCCTCTTTCACGCTATCCCCCTAGCTCAGGAAAAGTACGACACCGATCAGATCGCTTTTTGCGATCTCCAAGCAACCCGCGAACGGTTTAATGAACGGTGAGTGATAGGGCGTCCAGTTAGTGCTGGGTAAGTAATCGTATGTGCAATTGCACTGTCGATTAGTAGAATGCCGAACCTTCCGACACTAGGGTGATTAGAGTGATAGCAGTATTGGTTTATGTAGGCCTGCAAATGCTTGGGGCCAATACCTCGAAACATTCGTCCCATCCATGAAGATAGATAGTGGCTTTCCCAAACTAAAGCTTTGTTCATCGTTTTACCGAATCGGCGCGTGATGATAACATTTTCTGAAAATCTAGGATCAACATGTTTCAAAATAAAAGGTTTTGGATTCGGGCAATCATATTTGTCTCGAAGCGACATCTTAGATTGATGCTCTATTTTTAAGTAACCGATGTTCCCGTCTTCAGAGCCGGATGCTCCTATGAGTAATGGTTGTTCTTGCTTGTGTAATTCAAACGTGCTAGTTAACCTCTTATAACATATAGCGTCAGTGACCCTGACGATTCCGGCGAGTAAAATCATAGAATCCGCTTGTCGCATAGCATAGCGAATCTTATGGCAGATCAACCAGGCGGTTTTATATGTGACTTCGAGTAGGTTCGATAGTTGGAGTGCGTTGATGCTATTAGATCTTGCATGGAGATGAATGGCTCTGAGCCACAAACGCAATGAAGTGCGACTGCCTTCCATGATAGTTCCTTTTATTAAAGAGGTTTGCTTCTTGCAGGAATAGCACTCATACAGGGGGAGCCTGCGGGTAGAAATAAGATAAGCGTGATGGCACTGACAATTCGGGCAGCGAAATCCATTCGGCCATTTGGCATTGTATAAGGCAACTATACAGTCTTCTTCCGATTCATAACGTTTACAGAAAGCGTCGAATGCTTCGGTGTCATGTCTTAGGCTCATATCTCGAAATTCCCCCTTTCCACCTGGAGAGAACATTTGTTCCTGTTATTATTTTATCAAACATACGTTCTTATTTAAAGTGAATTTTTCTATTTTTTTCCTGAGTGGTAGGGATAGTGTGATTTTGACAAAGTAACTTTTTCTGAGCAAAGGGGATAGCGTGAAAGAGAAAAGAAATTTGAGAGGCTCTAAACGTCAAGAGAATGACAGAGCGAATCCCTGAGCGAGGGGGATAGAGAGTAAGAGAAGGAGAAAGCCTAGCGAAGAAGGTTCTACCTGATCTGAATCTCGCATATTTTGAAAGCATCGGCTGACCCGCATAGTCCGCAAAGAGAATATGCTGCCACCGAAATCGGATAGACGAGGTAGAGCCGTGAAATTGAGAGTTGGAAAAGAACAGCAAGCAACGGGCCTTCCTCTATGGATTGCATTCGCTAGTGGGATAATCGCATCCTTGTTGATATGGCTAGCTCTGCATAAGGGAGCCTCTTATCCAAGTCAACTAGAGGGAGAACACCCTTCGCCTCAAACGCAAACAAAAGCAGTGAGTACGCCTGACGACATTGCCGAAACGCAGATAACAGAGGAGAGGGAAGCCGGACAAGATCAGCCCCTAGTTCGGGTGCTCTTGTCTGAGTCTCATAAAGTAGAAACCGTTCCGCTGGAGACTTATGTCAGGGGCATAGTGGCGGCGGAGATGCCGATCGATTTTCAAGAGGCTGCTCTCGAAGCGCAAGCGCTTGCGGCACGCACCTATATTGTTCGTAGGCTAATAACCAAAGATCGCACAGGTATGACGACGTCGGAAGCAGATGTGACGGACACGCAGACTCATCAAGTATATCGTTCGTTGGCGGAAATGAATCAACTAGAAAAAAGGGATTCAGTCGGCTGGCAAAAGGTTGTGAATGCGGTAAAGAGAACCGAGGGAGAAATTATTGTCTATCATGGTGAACCGATCGAGGCGCTATTTTTCTCTACGAGTAATGGATATACAGAAAACTCGGAAGAGGTATTCGCTACCAAGCTTCCATATCTACGCTCTGTCGCCAGCCCTTGGGATAAAGAGGAGTCACCTAGAGCGAGTGAAAGCGTGGAGATGGAACTGACGGACTTTTATAGTAAATTAGGGCTGAGCGCGATCCCCGCCAGTACAAGCGACAAGGTGCAGCGGTCTCTACGTATACTTGAATGGACGACAGGGAAGAGAGTTAAAGAAATGCTGGCCGGGGCTAAGAAATTAACCGGTGAGGAGGTGCGCCACAAGCTAGGGTTGCGTTCGGCGGCTTTCGATTGGACCTTTGATCATAACAAGATCATCCTAACCACTTACGGGAGCGGCCATGGCGTAGGCATGAGCCAGTGGGGGGCGGAAGGCATGGCTAAAGCGGGTAAGACTGCGCGCGAGATTGTCGAATACTACTATTCGGGAGCGGGCGTGAAGGAAGTTTCGAAGCTTGCGAATGGTTGGAATTATGGAGCATAAATAGGTTGTCACTATAAAAATTGTAATCTTTCAATACAAACAGGTATAAAACCCCGTCACCTGGTAAGAATGGCTTACTGAGGTGATGATAATAATGAATGAAGGAAACAACAAAACACCAAGAAAAATCGAAGAGTCACACAAGTCAGTTGCGGGTTCGTCTCCCGCTGTCAGGCCTACCGGATGGAAAAAGTTCCTTTCCAAGCGCTGGGTATTCCCTGCAGCTTACATGGCCGCGGCAGCAATCATCGTTACGATTCTCTGGCTGAACTCGGGAACGGGTGCGAAAGATTCGCACAAATCCGTTCCCAGTCTGACAGGTGTCGAGAACGAAGCGACTGCCAATGGACAATCTAGTCCAGAGGCATCCGCGGTAATCTCTAACGGGGAAACTCTCCGTTGGCCGGTAAACAAGATTGAAGACATGGACACGATCGTTCCGTTCTATGATGCGACGGCGTCCGTGGAAGAGCGCGAAGCAGCTACGGTGGAGTACAAGAATACGTTCTCGCCCCACATGGCTACAGACTTAGCGCGTAAGGATGCCGAACCGTTTGAAGTTTTGGCTGCATTAAGTGGCAAGGTAACCATTGCTAGCCAAACTCCGACCAACGGCTACGAAGTGCAAATCGAGCACCCAGACGGTTTGGTCACTGTTTACCAAAGCTTGACAGATGTTAAAGTTCAAGTTGGCGACCAAGTTGAGCAAGGCGATGTCATCGCATCTGCTGGCCAAAGCGAATTGGAGCCAACTGAAGGCGCGCACGTGCACTTCGAGGTTCGCAATAACGGTCTTTCGGTTAATCCGAACAACCTGATCAAAGCTGCGAAGTAAGGGATTCAGAGAATATGGGGCGACCTTATCGCAATTACAGCGATAGGGTCGCTCTATTTCTGTTTTTTACCAGACAAATCTCGACAACGGAACGATCCATGTGTCATAATTCTTACCAACAACTAGTGAATACTCATCAGATTCCGATGGAAAGGTAGATTACCATGAGGATTGTTGGGGTATCGGAATTAGAGGTCGGGGATGTACTAGAGAAATCGGTACAAGGCACCAACGGCTTGGTTATGCTAGAGGCAGGTACAGTGCTAACGGAGAAGTATATTGATAGGCTCAAATCGCTTAGAATAAAGTTTATTCATATAAGCGATTCATCCGATCGGGATAAGGGTCCAAGCGTTATGGAAACGCGATCTTCCTTGACGGATTCTTGGGTTCGGCCGGACATCGACGAGATGAAAAACAACGAGAACGCGCGTAAGGAAGCGCTCAAGCTAGTGACGGAGTTCGTAGACAGAAACTTGATGCTTGAGCAGATCGTGCTGCCTTTTCCGGAAGGCAACTTCCGCCAGCAATTTCGCGATATGTTGATGGAGATAACCCTCCAGCCTGCATTGGCGGAAGAACTTGGCGTCATGATTCAGACCGATCGGATGTTGTTAGAGCACGCATTAAATGTGACCCTGTGCTCCACCGTAATCGGAAGCGCGCAGAAATTCGACAGCTCCAAAATATACGACTTATCGCTAGGGGCATTATTCAGCGATATTGGCATGACCCGGTTGCCGTTGGAATTGGTTAAAGTCAATCGCGAATTGAAAGAGTCTGAGCTTGCCATACTCCGTCAGCATACAAGCGAAGGCTATCGCGTGCTGAAAGGGATCAAAGAAATTCCGCTGCTGTCCGCCCAATGTGCCTTGCTCCACCATGAGAGATATCGGGGATCGGGATATCCGCTCGGCATGGCGAAAGACAATATTCCGGAGTTCGCGCAAATCGTAGGGCTGTCGGATGTGTACAGTGCTATAGGGTCGCCTCGCCATCATCGGAACGCATACCGCCCGGCAGAGGCGATTGAGTACTTACTGGCATCAGGCAATTATGATTTTGAGTGGAATTTGATTAAAGCATTTCTGAATCACGTCATCATTTATCCGGTAGATACGATTGTATGGCTAAGCAACGGGCAGACAGCAACGGTAATGGAGACGGAACGGCGTCCGATTCAGCGCCCGCTTGTACAGGTTTTAACCGAACATGACGGAACGCCGGTAAAAATTCCTTATACGCTTGAATTGCAGAGTCATACGAACGTCGTAATCGTTGGCAAGACCGACAATTGAACGGAACTTGAACGGACGGAAGACGGAAGGGGAGCCCCCTTCCGTCTTTTTTCTTAGGGCTTAAGAAGCACTCCCGCGCCTGTTGGACCTACTTTTGGAGTCAAAAAAGGGACTTTCCTAGCCTGTCAGGCTTGGCTACATAGAATAAGTGACCGCGCCCCTCATATACTGTACCAATCTATTTCAGCAGGGAGGCGGGAGCGTGCACGATTACATCAAGGAACGTACGATTAAGATTGGCCGAAGCATAGTGGAGACGCGCAATACGGTGCGTACGATAGCCAAAGAATTCGGCGTCTCCAAAAGCACGGTGCATAAAGACTTAACTGAGCGGCTGCCGGAGATTAATCCGGACTTGGCTGATCAGGTAAAGCACATACTTGAGTATCACAAGTCGATCCGGCACCTAAGGGGAGGAGAAGCGACCAAAATCAAATACAAGAAGACGACAATCAAAAAACGGGAAGTTATGACAGCGGGAAAGTCATAATTTTTACTGGCGATGTCGAAAGGAAAAGAAGGATTTTACGCTTAAGCGGCGAATATTATACTATTACAATATCAGACACTTCATATTGGTGAGGGATAATAGACGCATGTTTAGCAAAGACATCGGAATCGATCTGGGTACGGCTAACGTATCTATTCACGTAAAAGGCAAGGGAGTCGTACTTGACGAACCCTCCGTTGTCGCCATTGAAAGCGACACTCGCAAGGTGCTAGCCGTAGGGGAAGAAGCCCATCGGATGGTCGGGCGTACACCGGGCAATATTATTGCGATTCGTCCGTTAAGGGACGGCGTTATTGCCGACTTTGAAGTGACGGATATGATGCTTAAGGCATTTATCCAACGCGTCGGAGGCCGGAATTGGTACAGCCGCCCACGTATTCTGATTTGCGCTCCAACGAACATTACGTCTGTAGAACAGAAAGCGATCCGCGAAGCAGCCGAGAGAAGCGGCGCCAAGGAAGTCTTCCTAGAGGAAGAAGCGAAGGCGGCAGCAATCGGGGCAGGGATGGATATTTTCCAGCCGAGCGGAAACATGGTTGTCGATATAGGCGGAGGTACGACGGATGTTGCCGTTCTTTCCATGGGCGACGTCGTAACCGCCTCTTCTCTTAAAGTCGCAGGGGACAAGTTCGACGCCGCGATCATGAGATACATAAAGAACAAATATAAGCTTCTAATCGGTGAGCGTACGAGCGAGGACATCAAGATCAAAATCGGAACCGTTTACCTAAGCGGGCGGAGAGAGGAAATGGATATTCGGGGCCGAGATATGGTGACCGGTCTTCCTCTCACGGTAACGATTCACTCCGACGAAGTTCGCGAGGCGTTGTGGGAACCGGTAATGTCTATCGTCGCTTCCGCTAAGTCCGTGTTAGAGCGCACCCCTCCGGAATTGTCCGCGGATATTATTGATCGCGGAGTCATCCTGACCGGAGGCGGGGCGCTGCTCGATGGGCTCGATGCGCTGTTGGCCGACGAGATCAAAGTGCCGGTGTTGATCGCCGAGGATCCGATGCATTGCGTTGTTAAAGGGACCGGAATCATGCTCGACCATCTTGACAAGATGACCCGTAAGCTGGGTTAACCAGTGCAAACTAGGAGGATGGCTCCATGTTAAGAGGTTTATACACAGCTGCATCGGGGATGTTGGCCCAACAGCGGCGTCACGATACGATTACGAACAATATTGCGAATCTGAATACGCCCGGTTTCAAAGGGAGTAATGCCGTTAGCCGCTCGTTTCCGGACATGCTGATCTCAGTCATGGGCGGGGCTAATCCGCCTTCAGGAAACGTAGGTAAGCTCAGCACAGGTGTATTCGCTGAAGAAAATCTTCTCAGTATGGGCCAAGGAGATTTGAAAGAAACCTATCGCTTTCAGGACTTAGCGTTAGTCTCCGATATTCTCGTAAACGGCGTCGCCTTCGATGAATCCGGTAAAAACGTGGACCAGAACGGTAATGTGACATATAAGCCTCAAGCCTACTTCGCGGTAACTTCCGCTCAAGGCGAAGAGCTTTATACGAGAGATGGAAGTTTCAAAACCGCGCCTGACGGCAAGTTAATAACTTCTGACGGGTTAGAAGTAACTGGCGCGAACGGGCAACCGATCGTTGTGGATGTGCCATGGGAGCAAATCACTGTAAGTGCAGATGGCAGACTTATAGACGCCATAACGCACTTGCCGCTGAACGGAGATCCGCAATTGCGGATTATGCGAGTGGACAATCCTAACTTCCTCTTACGCCAAGGGGATGGAAGGTTTCGTTATCAAGGAGATGCCGCAGGCATTCGCCAAGTCGCAGTGGGAGATCGCGTAGAAGTCCGTCAAGGTTACCTTGAGCGTTCCAATGTCGATGCTGCCCAGTCGTCTATTGACCTGATGGCGGCGCTTCGTGCGTATGAAGCCAACCAAAAAGTCATTCAAACGTATGATCGCAGCTTGGATAAGGCCGTTAACGAGATTGGACGGGTATAATACACGCCATAAGGAGGAACTCCTAAGTGAATAACTCGATGATCACCGCGTCTGTCTCCATGGGCGCCCTTCAGCAGAAGTTGGATATCCTTGCTGATAACTTTGCCAACTCTAATACGGTTGGTTATAAACGTAAATCTGCCGTATTCGAAGATATATTGACAAGCCTTAATCCCCATGTGGAAGACTTCAACCAACCGGGGAGACGGACTCCACTAGGATTTACTCAAGGTTGGGGAACGAGACTAACTTCCATTCAGACGGATATGTCGCAAGGCGTGCTGCAAGAGACCGGGAATATGACTGACGTAGCGATCGAAGGAAACGGATTGTTCGAGGTTCGTACGGATGGCAATCTGAACGGGCCCCGCACGTTTACTCGACAAGGCCCCTTTCAACTGACTCCGACATTAAACGGTGATCGAATTCTCGTAACGAACTCGGGGCAACAAGTCATTGGGGATACGGGTAACGGGGATGATTTCATTCATGTGCCGGCGGGTTACGAGCTTTCCATCGGAGCGGATGGAACATTGACTGCAGTAGGAAGCGGGGATAATCCTCCGCTAAATCTGGGGAGACTGAAATTGGTGCAAGTGACCAATCCAGAACTGCTGCGAGCCGTTGCGGATAATCTGTTTGGAATTCCGGAGAACATTAACCCTGATGAGGTTGTTCGTGATGTTACGTTACTTGCTAACGGTGAGTCCAGCGTTGCCGTTCGCCAAGGCTTCGTAGAGCAATCCAATGTGAATATAGCGGATGAAATGACCGATTTGATGATCGTGCAACGAGCTTATCAATTGAGCGCAAGAGCTCTTTCCTCCAGTGAGCAAATGATGGGGATGGCGAATAACTTGCGTGGATAATCTTAAACGGACTAAGGCGAAAACAAGTCCGCGACGTTGTGCGCTGAAGGAGACGAAATCTTCATGGCTGCACCAACCCGTTCAAATGAACAAGGCAAAAGATCCTCAGGAAGGGTTATTGCCCGGATAATTTGGATGAGTATTAAATTGTTGATTATTCCTATTCTATGCATTATGGCTTTAATCGTTGGGCTGGTGGTGGGATACACCGTATTAGGGGACAAGCCCCTGTCGGACGTGTTCGATTCCAGCACGTGGAAGCATATGTATGATCTCGTGTTCGCGGAGGGCGGCTGAAGCCTGGCCTGCGCCTTGCAACCGGGACGGCAACTCCCCGGCTTCTGCTCGGGGAGTTTTCATTTGTAGAGGCGAGCGTTATAATAATTGGGAACTTTAGAGAGATGGGGGAAGTGCGGGAATGAATATACCCAATATGCTTACGATGTCCCGGTTTGTGCTGATCCCCTTATTTTTGATTTTATATTTTAACGATCAATCTATTGCAGCGCTCTGTATCTTATTGGTGGCAGGATGCACCGATTTTCTAGACGGATACATTGCTCGTCGAAGCGGACAAGTCACCGTCACGGGGAGTATGTTAGATCCGCTTGCGGATAAGCTCATGATGTTATCCGTCATTCTAGCGCTTCTAATTAAAAACGTAATCCCATTGGCTGCATTTGTCGTCATGGCTTTCCGAGAGCTGGTTATGATAATAGGATCAGCGATTTATCATTTCCGTGGTTTAAAAACGGTACCTGCCAACATGTTCGGGAAAGCGACAACTGTCATCTATTATGCTGCAATTGTGTTAATGTTCTTGGAACTGCCAGGCGGAGTGCCCGTATTATGGTGTGGAATTGCTTTATCTTTTGTGACATCGATTATTTATTTCATGAAATTCAAGAGTTTGAATAGGGTATCCTAACGGGTAAGCTCCACAAAAGAGCCCGCCGCCGGCTGGAGAACGGCGGGCGGCGGCAAGCTCTCTTATATCAACCTTCGCGACTGCAGCTCGCCTCAGGGATGGTTGTATTATTTACCGCTCCGGAGTCGCTTATTCGCGACCGGAGAACAAGATCAGGAGGAATTAATTATGTTGGATATCGTACAAATTCAGGAATTGATCCCGCACCGCCCCCCATTTTTGCTGGTCGACCGTATTTTAGAGCTGGAACCGGGTAAACGGGCGGTAGGCCTTAAGAACGTTACAATGAACGAGCCCTATTTTGTTGGGCATTTTCCTGGATACCCGGTCATGCCCGGGGTACTGATCGTTGAGGCGCTTGCTCAAGTTGGAACAGTAGCCATGTTGGCGCTAGAAGAAAACAAAGGTAAACTCGGTTTCTTCGCGGGTATTGATGAATTCAGATTCCGCGGTCAAGTGAAGCCGGGAGATACTCTCATTTTGGAGTTGGAAGTGACCCGTCTAAAAGGTCCAATCGGCAAAGGTCGGGGAACGGCTCGCGTGGGCGATGTGATCGTAGCGGAAGGCGAGCTCATGTTTGCTCTGTCGGATCCAAATAAATAAAGAAAGAAAGAAAAGGGAGAGAAAAACCATGTCCGCAAACCCACAGCATATTTACGAGGCTTGGCTGAAGGATCCCAACATAGATGCCCAGACGAAAGAGGAATTGCGTGCAATCGAAGGGCAAGCCGGAGAGATCGAGGATCGCTTCTATCGCGATCTTGAGTTCGGTACCGGAGGGCTCCGCGGAGTGATGGGCGCAGGTACCAATCGAATGAACCGTTATGTCATCGGCAAAGCCACTCAGGGCTTTGCTAACTTCTTGTTGGGGCAATCTTCTACCCCGTCCGTTGTCATCGCGCATGATTCGCGCAACAACTCGGATGTCTTTTCGCTAGAGGCCGCATGCGTACTTGCGGCGAATGGCATACGCACATACTTATTCCGTTCCTTGCGGCCGACGCCGCAGCTTTCGTTCGCGGTTCGCGATCAGAAAGCGACGGGAGGAATCGTCGTGACCGCTAGTCACAACCCTCCGGAGTATAATGGGTATAAAGTGTATGGGGCTGACGGCGGACAATTGGTTCCCCATCAGGCTGAACAAGTCATCAATCATATTCGTCTTATCGATTCCTTCGATCAAGTGAAAAGACTGACGCAGGCGGAAGCGGAAAAGAAGGGTCTTCTTATCTGGTTAGGGGACGAGGATGATCAGCGTTTCGTCGATGTCGTCGCGTCTCAGATCGTTCAGCCAGAGTTCATCAAGAATGGCGCGGGCGACGCTTTGAAGGTCGTATTCACTCCGCTCCACGGGGCGGGCAATGTGCCTATTCAGCAGGTTCTTAAGCAGGCAGGTTTCTCGAACGTAAGCGTGGTTCGTGAGCAGGAATTGCCAAACGGACAGTTCCCGACCGTCAAATCTCCTAATCCGGAAGAGCAGGAAGCTTTCACGCTGGCGATCAAGCTAGCGAACGAAGTCGGAGCGGATATCATTGTAGGCACGGATCCCGATTGCGATCGTATGGGTGCTGTCGTGAAAAATGACAATGGCGAGTATGTTGTCTTGACCGGTAACCAATCCGGCGCTTTGATGATCAACTACGTACTATCGAATCTACAAACTCAGGGCAAGCTACCAAAGAATGGGGCAGTCATCAAGACGATCGTAACAAGCGAGATGGGAGCGGATATCGCCACATCTTATGGTTGCGAGGTATTCAGTACGCTCACGGGCTTCAAATATATCGGAGAACTAATGTCGCAATTCGAAGCTTCAGGCTCTCATACGTTCCTATTCGGATACGAAGAAAGCTACGGCTACTTAACCGGTACATATGCGCGCGATAAAGATGCGGTCGTCGCCTCGATGTTGATCTGTGAAGCGGCGGCGTATTATAAGGCTCAAGGAAAAACCTTATATGAAGCATTGCTTGAATTGTACGATAAACACGGCACTTATTTGGAAAGGCTGGAGTCTCGTACTCTTAAAGGAAAGAACGGCGTCGAGCAGATCGGCGCGATCATGAACGATTGGCGCGTGAACCCGCCCGAGGAGATCGCAGGCGTTGCCGTGACTAAGGTGTTGGATTATGGTAAAGGGCTAGATGGTCTGCCTGTGGAAAACGTACTTAAGTTCCTGCTCGCGGACGGCTCATGGTTCTGCCTTCGTCCTTCAGGCACGGAACCGAAGATTAAAGTTTATTTTGCGGTATGTGGTACAGGGTTAGATGGAGCGACTGCTTCCTTAAAGCAGCTCGCTGAAGCAGTCATGGTCCGGGTTGATTCTCTGGCATAGATGAAATAAAGGAGTGACCGTTGTGCCTCAGTGGTTGAATACATGGAATTCAAGATTGGCGAAATGGCTATGGTGGGTTGTATTGCTAGGAGTGTTGGCAGCATTGCCGGTCATGTACGCTAGGGTACAGACAGAAACCTCAGCGAACGAAGTCGCTATCGTGATGGATTATCGCGATTTGTTACAAGTGGGGAATACGCAAGCGAATCCGCAGGCTTTCGTACAGGAGCAACTAAAGCTCTTGAAGGATGCTGGCGTTAATGGAATGGCCGTATTCGAAAGTACGTTGGAGGAGCTCGCTTGGGCGGGCGAGATCAACGTATATAATGCCACTCAGGCGGCTTTGCTTGAGGACCGTGTTTCTCCTCCTGAAGATAACGGCACATACGTGATCTTCAATAAACCGGAGCACGAGCAAGTGTTGCGTCCAATCATTGAATGGGCATTCCGCCATCATGGGGCTGATGTAACGAATTGGACGATCAAAGACCATTCGGGTTTGCGGTTGAACATGGGGTATGACGACGCATATATCCATGCGATGCAACCGAATCCGATTGCTATGAAGATGCTTAAGGATGAAGGTTTTATGATTGTGCCCCGTCTGTCGGATCGGTTTGTGCCGTTCGATCCGGTTGAAGTGGACAAGTGGCTACAATCGTTCCAAGAGCTCGGAGTTACAAGAGTTATATTCGATGGGGAAGCCGTAACCGGATTCGGGAAAGGAATCAAGTTCGGCGGGGTTCAACGATTCGCGAGCGAACTTAAAAAGCATAACATCGGAGTAGGGATCTTCGAGAACTTGAAAGTGCCGCAAAAAGGGATGTCCAAGCTGGCCAATCTTCTGGGCTATAATGCAATCCGAGCGCACTCCGTCTCGGAAGGCGAGATGACCGTGATCAAAAATCCGGTATTGGAAGATCGACTCGTCCTGGCGGTGAAAGACCGCAATATTCGCTTGCTCTATTTGAACGCGATAGCGGTTAGAGACTCGATCAAAGGTCAAGTATCGCATCCGCTTGGCAATATCGTCGACGTGTTGCAGGGCGATGAGGATTCAGTAGGCGTCGTTAAGCAGTTGCACGATTTCGGATTCGAAGTCGGACAACCTAAAGCTTTCGTCGTGGAGAAGGCTCCTTCCGAAACGATTTTACGCGGAATTGCCGCTCTTGGAGCGATAGCGCTGATCGCGTTAGTTTTCGGATTGTTTATCCCTTCGCTGCTATTGCCTGCTCTCGTAATTGGTTCGATTGGCGGAGCGGGATTATACGTTCTGAGCTCTACTTTAATGGTGCAAGCTTTAGCGCTATTCGCAGCTATTGCCGCACCTACCGCTTCAGTCGTGCTACTCGTTAAACGTATTAGAGTGCTTAGGGAAAGCGCGGAGACGCAGCCAATCTCCGGCATACGGCGATTGGGCGGGGCAGTACTGCTCTTGGCTCGGACGACGATTTTGTCGCTTGCGGCGATTCCTTTTGTCGTAGCGCTTCTTAATCACATCTCGTACAGCTTGGTACTACAGCAATTCCGCGGCGTTAGCTTGTTGCACTTGGTGCCGATTGGATTGGTCGCGCTATATGTGTTCTTATATGGCAATGAGGATACTGTTGTGGGGAATGCCAAGAAAATATTGGCAATGCCGCTAACCGTGCTGTGGATTGTCGGCGTTGGCGCTCTCGGCGCTGTAGGTTATTACTATCTGTCCAGAACGGGTAATGGCGGACAAGTTACGGGGATCGAAATGCAGTTCCGTTCACTAATGGAAAACACGTTCGGCGTTCGTCCTCGTATTAAAGAGTTCATGTTTGGCCATCCGATATTTTTCGCGGGTATATTCCTAGCGCTTAGATATCGCTGGGCAATGGTGCTGCTTGTTGCGGGTACGATCGCGCAACTTTCTCTAGTAGATACTTTTGCGCATATTCATACGCCGTTGCTGCTGTCCGTAATCAGGATTTTCCTTGGCTTAGGAATTGGCGTCTTGATTGGCCTTGTTGTTATCGGCGTTTGGCAGATTGGCGAGAAACTTTGGGCGAAATGGATGAAGCACACGACTCCTGCGGCTTAAGTTATCCCGTCCGCTCAGTTTGTTAGTTATGATGATTAATAGGCATCCCCTTCGCTCTTGTTAGCGTGGGGGATGTAGTTCTAATTTGACGTTATCCCTTTGGCTCAGGAAGTAGGCTTCGAGGTGTAGATGAATACTCTTTTTTCGTTATCCCGTTCGTTCAGGAATGTCTGGGATGACGAGAAAATCGTCATTCATTTATGAAATTTTTTTATTGTAGGAACGAGTCGAGCATGAAAGTGTTGATAGTGAGCTAATGAAGTCGATTGTAGGAGCGGGAAAAATGGAGCATCCTATAATGGAAAATGGTGCGATAGGGGCGAGGAAAAATCGGACAGCGCGCAGAAATGAAGAACAAGAATAGTCGTACATCGTTCCGTTTGGTTTTGTCGGGGTATTACGGATTTCGCAATAGCGGGGACGAGGCAGTGCTTAAAAGCATTCTAACGGCGCTAAAAGCGGAGGCTAACAATGCCGGAGTTGAAGTTGTGCCTATCGTTTTATCGAGTGATCCCGAGTGGACTGCGAAACAATACGGAGTGGAATCCGTCCATCGGATGAAATTAGGCGAGATCAGACGGGCGCTTAAGAATAGCGATGGCTTAATTAGCGGCGGTGGCAGTTTGCTGCAGGATGCGACGGGACTGGGGTCCATTCCATATTATCTAGGAATTATGGCAATCGCGCGTTGGTGCGGTAAGCCAACCTTCGTATATGCGCAAGGAATCGGGCCGGTAAACCGGAAAATAATGCAACCTTTTATCGCGCGGGCATTCAAGCGAGCGGGGTACGTTTCCGTGAGGGATGAAGAATCGGCAACGTTGCTGCGTAGGTTTGGAGTGCCGCCGGCCAGCATTGACGTGGTGCCGGATCCGGTAATGGGGTTGCCGGCCGGAGACGGCGCCGGCGAAACAGCGAGCCACGCGATCGTCGGCTCGCAAGAGGTGGAATCGCCACCGGTGGTGGGCGTGTCCGTCAGGTTCTGGCGCAGCGACCGCACGGACTTAGACCGCGTGGCTGCCGCGCTTGAAGCGCTGGCAGGACGGCATCGCGTCCGGCTGCGCTTCCTGCCGTTCTATCGCGGTGCGGACGAAGATGCGTCGCGCTACGTGATGGAACGGCTGGCGGGAGCCGGGGCTTCAGCGGAGCTGGCCCCGGCGCACGATGACCCGCAGCAGATGCTGCGGGAGGTCGGCAGATGCGCGCTGCTCATCGGGATGCGCCTGCATTCGCTCATCTATGCGGCGAATCAGAACGTTCCGCTTATGGGTTTGTCATACGACCCTAAGATCGATCAGTTTTTGCAGCGAATCGGGCAGCGTGCCATTGGCACGACAGACTCACTTGATCCGGATATTATGGCTTTGCAGGCGGCCGATATTTTGCGGGATCCTGGCCAATGGCACCAAGAAAGCGACGCTGCGATACAACGTCTTAAGCTGGAGGCAGCTAAGCCTGCGCAACAAATCGTGAGTTACATACGTACTTAATGTAGGCGATTTAAATTCAGCCTTCGACACCTTAAGGTCGAAAAAAAGAATTTTTTAAGTGTTAACCTATCGCAGTTGGCGTTATAATGGCAGATAATTCAGTCGTTTAATGAAAAAGCCTATGCTATGAGTGCTCTGGGCGAAAGGGATAACGGTTTGTGCCAAGTGCACAAATAAAATTCCTGAGCGAAGGGGATAGCGGCAAAGAGAGAAAAACACACTAGCTGGAGAGTGACCTCATTTGAACTCCAAAACGAAACCGTTTCCGACGGTTTCCCTGTACGGCGTCCCATTTTCGAAAATGAATATGAAGGAAACCGTAAATTACTTGGCGCATGCCGTTGAAACCCGACGCCCTCATCGCGTCATCACTGGGAATCCGATCATGCTTATGGTCGGGCTGGACAATCCTTCCTTTCATCGCACTCTGGCTACCGCCGACTTGGTCGTGCCGGATGGATCGGGTGTCGTATGGGCCGCTCGTCGCTTAAAAGAGCCGGTGCAAGAGCGCGTAGCTGGCTTCGATCTCATGCACGAGTTGCTTCGGGAGGGTGAACGCCATCAGTGGAGTGCGTATCTGCTCGGGGCTTCCGCGGACATTATTGAGGCTGCCCATGAAAAATTAAAAAAACAATTTCCGGGAATTCGTTTCGTCGGTCGTCGGGACGGTTATTTTACGGATAAAGAAGACGGAGAAGTCGTAGCAGCCATCAGGGAAGCGAATCCCGATTTGCTGTTCGTGGCCCGCGCTACGATGAATCAAGAGCCGTGGATCGAGAAATATCAGTCTGTTCTCGGGGTTCCGGTCGTGATGGGCGTTGGGGGAAGTTTCGACGTGGTATCCGGCAAGCTTAAACGAGCTCCGGCAATATTTCGCAAGTTAGGTATGGAATGGTTCTATAGGCTATTACGACAGCCTACCCGGTTTAAAAGGATGCTTGTTCTCCCTAAATTTGCGCTCAAAGTGATTAAAGATGGAGATAAAGTCCTTAAACATAGCAATCCGTGATGAAAACTTTCATGAAAATGATGAAAATCATGAAAAACGGCTGAAAACGACTGAATGTTCACCTTGTTGGATTCCTTGTGACGGGAGTATAATTCATTCCGGTACAGAAAAAGGGGAGTTGTAGATGGTGTCTGGTTGGATGCTAGGTATTGGACTCATTTCATTTATTGCAGCGATGGGGTTAGCCCTTGTATTAACACCGCTCGTTAAGAAGTTGGCCGTTCGCATCGGTGCGATCGACGTGCCTAATCATCGTAAAGTTCATACAAGAATCATGCCTCGTCTGGGCGGCGTTGCGATCTATGCTGCGTTTACCGTGGGCATATTACTTATATTGCCGTGGCTGCCGGAAGGCATGCTAAGCGCGTACGACCGTAATCTCATTGGTGCACTCTTAGTAGGGGGCACGTTGATCGTTCTACTTGGCGCGCTTGATGACAAGTTCGACTTGTCCGCAAAGCTTAAACTGCTCGTGCAAATCGGTGCGGCTTGTATCGTCGTATTCGGATTTGACGTTAAGATTGATTTGTTGAACATTCCATTCGGATCGGCCATGCAGCCGTTAGGGGAATGGCTTAGTATTCCGCTTACGATCTTCTGGATCGTCGGCGTAACGAACGCGATTAACTTAATCGACGGATTGGACGGGCTTGCCGCAGGGGTGTCGGGTATCGCAGTTGCCACCATTTTAGTCATGGGTATTATTATGGGCAACTCTACCGTTATTTTGCTGTCGGCGATATTGCTTGGCGCAATTGGAGGATTCCTGTTCTTTAACTTCCATCCCGCGAAAATATTCATGGGAGACTCGGGTTCACTGTTCCTTGGCTTTGCCTTGGCGACGTTGTCCATGCTCGGGTTCAAGCAAATTACGATCGTATCTTTCGTAACGCCGCTACTTATCATCGGTGTTCCGCTGTCCGACACTTTCTTTGCGATCGTCCGCCGATGGATTCATAAGAAGCCTATCTTCGCGCCGGACAAAGGACATTTGCATCACTGCCTTCAACAGCTTGGATTCAGCCATCGCAAGACGGTGCTGATTATTTACGGAATCGCTACCTTCTTTGGCACGTGCGCGGTTATCCAATCGTCCGTATCCAATACAGGATTAGGGAACTGGATCACGTTCATCGTCATCTGTGCTCTCGTATTCTTGTTGCAAATCGGTGCCGAGTTAATCGGAATCGTCGATCAGACCCGGCGGCCGGTGCTTGATCTTCTGGCTAGACTCCGAATGAAGCCGCACACGGAATCTCGGGGCAAGTAAATAAGCGGTCCGAACTCAAAAAAGACTCGATTGTACCTCCTTAAGAGATTAAGGACAGGCAATCGGGTCTTTTTTTCGTCAATTCATCTAAAGAATTAGCGGTCAATGCCCGATAACTAATGTACGGAACTTTTGCGGCATCATGTCGTCTAATGGTAGAACATGCCGAATTAGGCGAATATCGCTAAGAGGAGGGAAGCAATCGGACAAAATCATCTTAATCAAAGGGTGGGTCTAGATTATTGTTTACTAAGTGAGAGTTGAGAGTCGTAGGGCTCTAGCCATACATAAGGAGGATTTTTCGTGAGAAAACTATTATCGGCGTTTCTGGCATTTGCACTTGTTATCACACTAATTCCTGCTAATTTAATTCAGCAGGCTAACGCGGCTGGTTCGGCTGCAACTTATTTTATTCCGGATAATACTGTCCTACGTGATACTGCATTACGCTCTATCGACGATATATCTAATAAATTGACAAGAGATAACGCGTATATCACGAGTAATGGAAAGTTAACGGTAAACGGTACATTCTCGTATGTTTCCTCAACATCCATGGGAGTTAAGGTCGAACAACTGAATCTGCAAACAGGCGGAACCTGGTTGCCTGATAGTAACCATTTCACAACAGGCTCCATTCAAGAAGTTGCGGGGCAAACGAATCGATTTACAGCAAATAATCTGACCTTGTTTAGCGGGATGAACAGAATTACGTTCTCGGGCATGCAAGGAACGATCCAACGTTCCGATGTGTTCTATGTTCTCTTTGATCAAGTTCCCTTTATCGAAAGCCTTAAAGTAATCAGTGGTTCAACTACTGTAAATCTGAATGAAGGAACCCAAGCAGTCGTTCCTGCTCAGTTGATTACACTGCAAGGTATTGTAAAGAATGCAACATCGGCAACGGTTAGCATGAACGGCAGCACGCCGATTCTGGCTTATATCTATGACGATGGTACGTTATTTACTCCGGCGATGACGTTGAAACCGGGGTTGAATAAGCTGAAAATGACGATTACCAACGGTAGTAATACGATCAATACGACGCGCGAATTATACTTTTTCGATGCGACGAAGCCATACACGGACGTACAACTCGTGCACCATTCGGCTGAATATCCAATATTGAATAATATTCCTAATGTTACAACCGCAGCGTCGTTGCCTCCAGCTGTGCCTGGTGAGGAAGCGGGTTTGAAAGTGACCATGCTTGTACCCTATGGCTCTGCTGATTTTGGAGGGGCTGCAACGTATGTCATGAATGGCGCCCCTGTCGAGACGGTTACTACTGCTGACATAGTCACTCCGGACATTATTATTCCTGGGGCAGATGGCATTACTCCGCAGTATAGGCTCGTAACCTTTAAGACCCACACTACGTTCCCTTTTAAAGTTACTGCTGGAGCGTATTCTAAAACGCAAGATGTAAAGTTGACTGTAACTTACGATACAACAACTAGTTCATCTACTACTACTACGTTTACGACTTCTTTCCAAGGAACATTCAAGTTCGTACCGGGAGATACCGTAATTACAAAAATGCAATATTTGCCTAATTACACTGCGGGATCGGATCTTGCTACCGCAGATAAAGAACCATTGGATGGGGCACAAGTCCAAAGTCAGAATTTCTACATCTTGGTTGACGCTAATGTTGTACCAACGGCTGACTTAGAAGCTTATTATTTACCTCTTAGCACGACACCGTTAACGATAACTCCAGCTGCGGATCCTTCAGATTTGGGTGCGACTCAGAAGGTATATCTGATTCAGAATTTTACGAATGGTCAACAAAAGGTACAATTTAAGTACGCTAACTCAACCTCATCGTTTAACGCAAATATTTCTTACGTTAATAAGAGCTATATTTATATCGAAAACCTGTACGATGGACAAACGTATAAATTCGATTCTCGTGATGGTACGAATACGTTAAAGATAACGGGTAAGTTCATGGGCTTCGAGAATATTGAAGCTGCCCAATATTTTGTAAACGGCGTATTGATTGACAGCGTGGATGATAATGTGACCCCTACGGATCCTTTAACCGAACTAACGGTACCGGACATTAATGTAACTCTTAACATCGGGGGAGCAGGTCCGCTAGTATTCGGTGAGAACCGGATTGTGTTCAAAGCTGTAAATAAGAATGGCGCTGGTATATCTCAAGAAATCGTTAAGGAAGTTCGTATCTATTTAATCGATACTAATGTATCTACGATTACTAAGCTAATGCCTACGTTAAGTGTAGCTGGCCGTGAAGAGTTTACCCAAGGCGAATTAACGGATCCGCCATATACAGATGACAAGATGAATAAGATTTTCGCAGTCACACCGGAATTCTTATTGATTAATGGAAAATATACAACCAGTGAAACGAAATATGATATTGTCATTCGCGGTACAGGTGCTAGGATATTGAATTTGAAGCTCGGAACCGAGCTCATATTTAACACAGCGATTCCTGTGAAGGGTGACGGTAATCTCGGTCTTAAGCAGAATGCATACTACACAGGTAATAATCAGCAATTCTATTATGATTTGGCTGGAGACGAGAACGATTTTATTCTCAGGATTCGCGACATTCCATTCATAAATCCAGGTTCGCACATTTATAACCTTGAGCTAATCAACGATACGGGTGCGCGCACTAGCCAATTATTGAATGTTACCCGGGAGCTTTCGCCGTATAGGGTTCTAGCACCGCAACCGACTGTGGGTAACCAGATTCTCGTGAATAAAAATTTCGTGCATTTCGATATTGAAGCCGAGGGTGCAACCGAAGTGCTTATCGGCGGTCAGAAAGCAACGAAACGGTCGGATCGCGACAATCGCTTTATCTATGATTATGTCGGTCTTAAACCTGACAAGCTGACTGCCATTAAAATTCAAATTAAGCGTGCCGATACGACGCTTAATAATACCGTTCAAGTGTATTATTCAAGTTCGGTGCAAATCGATAGTCAATTCATGCAGAAGCTGGATAAGAAATTCGAAGTATTCGATAAGAACGTGTTGCTTACATTCCCTAAAGGTACGGTATTGCAATCCGCTAAACCTAATGCATCCAATGTTACCAAGCTTTATAATAATACGATGATATTATTCGGGATTGCCGATCCACTTGACGGTGTCGTTGAGAGAAGAAACGATTATGGGAACATTATCAATATCGATTTTGATGAGCGTTTCTCGGACAAAAGCCAGATCCAGATCCCTGAACTTCTGGCCATCCGATTTAAGAATAACAGCAACACATTAAACTTCACTCCGATATCACCGATTTATTGGATAAGCGGTGGAGAAGGGGAATATGGCAACAAGGGCGATCTTGATTATAAACCTGCTACAAATGGACTCGCGCCATATTCAACAGAAGGATTGTTCACTCAATATCCTTTGGAACGTAAAGTTATTCCTTCCAAACGAGGCCAGTTAACCCTTAAATACGATACGAATGTAGTAGACGAAGCAGGGTATACCTTATCGGTATTCCGTTATACGGATAACGGCAGCTGGGAGAACATGGGCGGAAAAGTAGATGCTAAGAAACATACGATTACGGTTCCATTCGACGATTTCGGCTATTACAATGTCGTTAAGTTGAGAAAAGGCTTTACGGATATTACGAATCATACGTGGGCTCGCAATATTCTGAATGCATTGTATTCCAAGGGCATCATGAAGAATATGCGTACGGACGAGTTCGGCGCGAATGATCTTACAACGCGCGGCGAGTTTGCTACGTTGCTTGTCAAAGGTCTCAACCTTCCGTTGAACTCAGCTGGCAGTCAGACGTTTTTCGATATTTCTCCGGGAACGAAGACTGACACATGGAGTTACGAATATATTGAGACAGCAGCAAGAGCGGGTATCGTAACAGGTTTAGATGAAGGCTTCTTCGGTCCGGAAATCCGGATTACGCGTCAGGAAGCGGCTGTCATGATCGCAAGGGCCATGAAACTGAAAACGCCTGTAAACGATACTAAGTTGGAATCGAGTCTCGCTAAATCGTTCACGGATTCTGGACTTATTCATTATTACTCCAGACCGGCAATCGAAGCGGTGACCAAGGCGAAGATTATGTCCGGAACACCTGTTACTGTTGAAGGCCAGAAGAAAAAACTTTACGCCTTTAATCCGAGAGGAAATATGACTCGTGCCGAGGCGGGTAAAATCGCCGTGGAGTTGTTGAAGAAGTATAATAGCTTATTCCCTAAAAACTTAAGCTAAGCTTGCCTAGTACGCAGAACGGGAGGCCAATGGGTCTCCCTTCTGTATTTCTCATTCTTGGTTCTATAGGAAATGATTTACCAATGACGTACTCTTTAGGTCAAGCTATACTAGAGAAGCAATAAGCCCTTACATAATGCCGGAGTGTCGGTTTGAAGACGTAGGGACAAAAAAAAGTTAGAACAATTTGATTTAAACCGCAACTTTTATCCGCGGTATGCGTTTAACATGATGAGTCTTTTGAGAGGGACTCAAGAACTACACATCTACTCTCTCTATGAAAATCTTCTTTACGCTAGGTGTTTGTCTCATGTATAATGAGGAAAGTGGCATATTTTACCCTGCCTGATTTCTGTCTTTTTCTCGTTCTATTTCTACCGTTTACAAGTTTCTGCGACATGTATCTACTAATAGACATGCCGACAGACATCAATTATAGACAATGCTCTACTCAAGGAAGGGGGTGAAACACCGATGAGAGATTCGAGCTATAATTTTCACACACAAACAAAACAGATACATTCTCGAGGAGGAGAAAAAAAGGTTATGAAGAAAAGTTTATCCCTTTTATTATCTGCTGCCTTGGTATTCGGTTCTTTCGGATCCCTGGCATCCGCAGCTGATGCACTTACAACTGCACAGAAATATCAAGCTCTGAAAGACAAAGGCATTCTTAAAGGTACTACAACTGGCGACGACGGTTTGAGTGACAAACTGAACCGCGCTCAATTCGCTACAATCGCTATCGCTCTTGCAGGTCTTTCCGAAGAGAAAACAGGCAAAACTTTCACTGACGTAACTGCAAAACAATGGTGGTACGGTGCAATCGAAGCTGCTGCTAAAGCAGGTTTGGTTGAAGGCAGCAACGGTAAATTCGACCCTAAAGGCGACGTTACTGTTGAGCAAGTTATCGTAATCGCTTCGAGAATCCTTAAGCTTGAAGAAGTTAAAGACGCTAAAGTAGAAGGCGCTTCTACTTGGGCTGCTGGTTACATCCAAGCTGCTATCGATTCCGGTCTGATCTCCGCTCGTACTGACTACAAAGCTGCTGCTACTCGTGGCCAAGCGATTGAAGTTGGATACCAAGCGTACATCACAGCTAACCCTGTTGCTCCTGAGAAAGCTTCCGTAGCTTCCGCTAAAGCAACTGGCGTTAAAAAAGTATCCGTAACTTTGGATAAAGCTGTTGATACTGCTAAAGCAAAATTGTCCCTGAAAAAAGGAACAATTGACGTTGCGACTACAACTAAGTGGTCCGATGACAAGAAATCCGCTACATTGGAACTTACTGACGTTGTAGTTGGCGAAGGTGAGTACACTGTAACGCTTAGCGGTTTGGAAGCAACTGAAATCGGTACAGCATCTGCTAAATTCACTGCAGAGAAAGAAAGAGTTACAAAAATCGAGTTTGTTAACACAAACGAATACTTGGCTCGTTCTACCAACAACATCGTTAAAATCAAAGCATCTAACCAATACGATGAAAATGCTGCAGCTAACCCTGGTTCTTACACGGTATACGCTGGCAACAACAACGATGTATACGTGAAGTTGGGTAAAGACGCTATCACAGGCGAATTGTTGTTGACTTTGAACACAAAACTTCTTACATCTGGCGGACAAGACGTATATCAAGGTAACAGCATTATCGCTGTTAACATCTTTAACAACGATACGCACATTACTGCTTCGAAAAACTACAAAATGGGTACTGATCCATTCGTAAGCAAAATGGACATCAGCCCTGTTAAGTACAGCAATGGTAAAGACTTCCTTGGCGGCAAAGGCGAGAATGCGGTTATCTCCGTTAACCAATTCGACCAATACGGTAACATTATCGCTTACTCTTCCAAAGATGACACTGACATTCGTTTCCAACTTAACGGATACGAACCAGATCTGAAAGCTACTGTTGGCGATTCCAACAACGACGACATTGCAGACGTTAAGATTGCTCTGGCGCAAAACGTTGACAAGACCCAAAAGTACACTTTCAACATCTTTAACCAAGCGGGTACTGCGACTGGAGAACTCTCTCTGCAATCCGCTAAAACAGCTAACAAGATTGAGTTCGGCGATGTTTCCAACCAAGTGGCAGCTGGTGATACAAGTGCATACGTGCCTGTAACTGCATATGACGCTGCTGGAAATCAACTCTCCGTTGATGATCTTGTTAACGCGCAAAATGCTGGCAGAATCAAGTTCCAAGTGTCTGGACTTGAGAATGTTCCTACTGGTGTAGATGGATATTCTTTCGTTACCTACGGTGAAAACAAAGGTAAACTGAAAATCGACTACATCCCAAGCAAACCTAGAACGACAATCGTAGCAACTGCTATCATTGCAACTTCTAACGCTAGCAGCGTAGCTTCGAAACAAATTCAAATTGGCGACGCTCGTGTTCCTACAACACTTAAAGTGATCGATGAAGCTAAACAAAAAACGGTTGCTCTTGGTGTTAGTGAATTCAAGTTTGCTGTTTACGACCAATACGGTAAACAACTTGATAAAATCTTCAACCTTGATCAACAAGGTAATGTTGTAACTACTGCTCCAGCTGCAGGCAATGGAATTACAACTTACAAAGTATCTGTTACAACTTCTACTTATAGCACTGCGATTGCAATTAAAGATCGCGATGCAGGATTCCCTGTAGGTGCTACTGCGGACTACGCTAACAGTGCTCAATTAGAAAGCTACAACAAAGGCTTTAAATTCGATGCTTCTGCTGCTTTGAGTGCTAACGATTCTGCGGCATTCACTGCTCAAATCATTAAAATCAAAGGTGATTCCGTAGTTAATACAACTGAAATCGCTAAAGTCACCAGAAAAATCGAAGCTACAAACGACACGTTGAACTACACTGTGTCCGCTGTATCCGATCTGTTCAATGCACAAGATTCTAAGAATGTAAAAGATGCTGCTTTGCCTGCTTCAGTTCAAAAAGAAGTTACTACAAGCGCATTTGCTAGAGAGATTTCTCTTTCCGCAACTGATGCAGCTGGTAACACTGTAGCAATTCCAAACACGATTACTCAAGCTTCTTCTAACAACCCTGTAGTTGCAGTTGCAACAGCGGTTACTGGTGGTAAAGCTAAAGTACTTGGTAACAACAAAGGTACGACAACTATCGCTGTATCTTACACAACTAGCAAAGGTCTTCAAGAGCGTAAAACGATCACTGTTAACACTAAAGATGATCTGATTACTGCAGCTAAAATCTCTGCTGGTAAATCCGCTCCGTCCATTGATAACTTGGACAATGCATTCGAAGCAATGGAAATCAAAGTAACTGATAACTATGGCGTTGCTTACGAAAAAGCTACTGCAGCATCTTACAACTACCTGTTCGGTGTAACATTCTCTGTTTCGAATGTTAAACTTGCAAGTGGTGCTGAAGGTGGAACTGTAACCGTGGATCAAAACGGTGTCATCACTGTTGGTGGCAACGCTAAATACTTCGAATTGACTGCTTACACTGCTGATGGTTCCGCAAGCAGCTATGTAACTGTTAAGTAATCAAGAGGTATAGAAAAGGGAGACCAGAAATGGTCTCTCTTTTTTTTATTTAAAGATGAACACACTACAATAGTGTATTGTAATAAAGAGTAGAATGATCGAAACTTATTGGTATCTTCAAACGTCTATTATATATAAGGTTAAAAATGGAGGATGAGGATATCGCAATGAATAACCTACGAGCCAGAAAAGTTTTTTTAAGTTTGATCTGTGTATTAATGTTATTCTCAATAGTTAATCCTGTATACGGTGCAGGAACAGTACAGAAAACGAAGACACTTCAGCCCCAAAAGCTTGGGACAGTAACATTGAAGGCGAACGTAACCGCAGAAGTGAATAATCTAGTTATGATACCTTCAAATAATGGGCAATTGTTAAGTATGACTTTGACAGTCAAAAATAACAGTAACTCTGAGTTGAATTTCATTGATTACTGGCTAGAGTTATATACAAAATCAGGAACTAAATATTCGCTAACAACATCATCTAAAGATATAGGTAAGATCGCGGCCAAATCGTCGAAAGATATCGTGTTCTTCGGTCAAGTCGGCTCGAATATTAAACTGACTGATTTACTGATCAAAGTCATTAAATGGGACTTCTCAGTTGCTTCATATACCCGAGTATTAGGGAATTTTACAGTTCCTCAGAAATATATACATGTAACTCCAGCTAACTATAGTAAGGTTGTTAGTGCAGACGATACGAAGATTTCGTTTTTAGTTAAACAATCCAATATCGGTAAGAGCGAGAAGTATTATAGACCGGATATTAAGATAGCGATTAAGAATGAAGGAAAAAGATTATTCACTTTACCGGAATATGAAATAGCGATTCAAACTTCAGATGGACTATTGTATCCATTAACAGCCAAAAATCTAAAAGGCACTGCACTAAGTCCATTAAGTGAAAAAGAGTTTCAACTTTCAACGTCCATTCCTTTAGAGGCAAAACAAACGGGATGGAAAATGGTTGTTATTCTTCCCGTAAATGAAGGGAAAGATAAAATTCCGTTAGCCCTGTTTAATCTACCAAAAGCAACAGTGGAATCCGTAGATGAAATTGGAAAGGTGTACAACTTTGCAAACACAGACGGAGTTTACTACATCAGTCTAGATTCAATGAATCGATTACCTCTTGAAGATAATGATTTAGTGATTAGTAATTTGACATTGTTCAATAAAGGTACTGAGTCTTTAGTGATCCCTAGCATGACGGGGAAAATTTTATTTAATGATTCGGTTGAAAAGCCAATAACAGTTAGTAACAATACAAAACAAATCTCAATTCAACCTGGAACCTCGATCAAGCTGCAAGCTATTGCTAAAGTTCCATACACCTTTGATATAGCTAAAATGAAATTTACCTTACAACAAAAAGAGTCCACAAGTGGATCCGAGGGAGAATTGGTTGACCTGATTGAATTTACTAATCAAGGTAAATTCGCACAGATTCGGACTGCAGATTGGAACAAAGGTTATGAGATTAACGATATTGGGTACAGAGCTAATGTAAATGTAAAGCATATGATGACCTATAAGGGAACTAATGCAGATCTAGCTGTTGCGCTTGTTTCTTTAACAAGTTTAGAAAAACGAATGGCTGAAATTCAGCAATTTGCAGGTTATTTTGAAAAAGCGGATGGTACGACTTATCCTGCTAAGTTTCTTAACGTGAGTGATAAGATTCCACAAGGTGGTAAAGCACTGATATATGCGGTAGGATCTGTGCCAAAGGGCTCGGACACATCAAACATGAAGTTGATCATAGGTAGAGCCATAACAGAAACCAAGCAAAGCTCGACTGGTCAGACGGGCCAAGAGCAAAGCGAACTGGTAGGGTATGTAGATCCAGTATCAATTGCTCTACCTGCGGAAAGAATTGAAAAGAAAAATCTTCAAAAGATTGATCTTGACCCTTATGAGCTATCTATTAATTTTATAGCGACTTATATTAGTTTCGTCCCAGGTTTAATGAAATTGAACATGGATTACACATTAGAGCAAAATTTATTAGCCAAAACTAATGCCAAGGATCAAAAGCTGATCTTTGAAATTGTCGACGCAGATGGAAAAACTACCTTTACTAAAGAAGTGCCGTTGCCTTCAGACGAAAGTACGGGTAAGGATGAAAACAGTATGCTTCTTATCGGAAAGAATTCTTTTGAGACTTCATGGACCGATGAAAGGTTCGTTCTCAAAATTCAATTGCTTAAAGACTTCACATTTAATGTTTATCACCAAGTGCAACCTGGATACAAGAAATTGGTTGCTACACAGACGATACCGTGGATGGTAAATAGAACACTTGAGCCAGAGTCTAAGTAATTCGGAAGCGAGCGGTGCTAAACCGCTCGCTTTTTGATGAAGAGAGCCTTGGCAGTTGCCAATGCCTTTACATAGTTAAATAATAATTGTTTCGGTTAGTTATCGAGAGTATAATTATAATGTTATATATCAATAAAACTTAAGGCGATTAAAGTCTAGGAGAAGATAAAATTGAAATCAGAATTAAGTTTGAAAAAAGTATTGAAATATGTACATCAGAATAAGAAATTGCTGTTAATAATTATGTTGGTATCAATAATAACAAGTACAGCATTAAACCTATTATTGGTGAAAACAAATTATAATATGAACTTAAGTATACAACTGACTCCGGTAACAGAAGCAAATCAATTTCAAACGAGATTTAATCTTGTTAATAGAAAAGTATTGAACAAGAATAAGAGCTTAAACAAGATTATTAAGGATCTAGAGTTGGATCAAAAATTATATTCTCCTGAGAAGTTGATGCAGGTAATTACAATACAATCAGATGCAACAGAAAATAATGTAGAAATTAATGTGAATGGCTCAAACAAGCAAACGGCTAAAGACATCGCCATTCAGGTTGCGCAAGAGTTTGCAACAGAATGGATAAATGAATATACAAAAACGACGAAGTTAATTTATGAAGAAGGTTTAAAGGCCGATAAAGACGCATTAGATATTGCGAACATGAAATTAGAGTTGAATGGTAAAGCCTTAAAGGAAACATCGGTAACAATCGAGTTGGCGAATGTTATAAAAATGGATGGCCAGGTGGCCGATGGGGAGGAAATTAACCCTGTCTATGTTCAATTGATGAATAAATCGAACGAGTTGCAAGAAGAAGCCAGATTGATAGAGTTAAAGTTAGAAAAAGAGAAAAAGAAATATGAGGAGTTATTAACGAGTATTGAGAACCAAAAAACAACGGTAATGCCAAAGATGTTGAATAATGAGGATGTAGAAATTGAACTAGATAAAGAATTCATTGAATTAGGTTCTATTCAAGACGGTAATCAGACATCTATGCTTTCCAGAATTGGGGTTATTGTTTTAGTTAATATCGCTTGCTTAATGTTTGCATTGCTTATCATAATTTTTAAAGAATACTTGAAAAACGAAAATGAACAAAAGTGGTGAAGGCATGAACGGTAATCTCAAAAGGATGCTAATGTTCATATTTATTGATTCCATAATCGTTGTCGCAGCAATATACTTAGCGTACTTGCTGCGATTTGATTTTGTCTTTTCGGAAGGCAACTTTGCATACATAGATTATGTAATCATTAATATGTTATGGCTTACGATCGGATGCAATGCTTATTTCAAGGTGTATAGGAAAATATGGAGATTCGCAAGCTTGGGCGATTACTTGAGTATCTTGAAGGGTACTGTTTTTGCTACGGCTTGTTTTTATATTCTTCATCATCTTCTTATCAATAGCATTTCTTATCACTATTTTTCTCGTTATATAACAGTACCAAGAAGTACGACAATCCTGTCATTTGTATTGATTGCATTAGGGGTAACGCTAAGTCGGATACTTACGCGTGAAATAAAAGGCTTCAGAGGTAAAATCCAGAGTCATCATAGACGGTCTCTTATCTTCGGTGCCGGAGAAGCCGGTATGCTGGTTATTAAAGAGATGTATAACTCGAATTCGGAAAGTTATCCAGTAATTATTGCAGATGATGATGAGAGAAAAACCGGATATCATATGAATGGACTCTTGGTAGCAGGCCGTCGTAATGATATACCTGAGTTGGTTAAAAAGTATAACATCCAAGATATCATTTTAGCTATACCGTCAGTCAATAGAGTCGAACAGGCAAATATCCTTCAAATATGTAAAACAACAGGATGCCATATCAAAATAATTCCGAAAATTAACGATCTAATAGATGGGAAGATTTCGCTTAACCTTATTAAGAATGTCGAAGTAGAAGATCTATTAGGCAGAGAACCGATAATCGTGGATCTAGGTCAAATAACTGGTTATATACGAAACAAGGTGGTATTAGTAACCGGAGCAGGGGGATCGATAGGGTCTGAACTATGCCGTCAATGCGCAAGGTTCGATCCGAAGACATTGCTTCTTCTTGGGCATGGGGAGAATAGTATTTATGAAATTGAGTTAGAGATGAGAAGTAAATATCCAAGTCTACATATTGAAACCTTGATTGTAGACATTCAAGACCGACAGCGACTGTTGAGCATATTTGAGAAACATAAGCCCGAAGTGGTTTTTCATGCTGCGGCACATAAGCACGTTCCGTTAATGGAAAGAAACCCCATAGAAGCAATTAAAAACAATATATTTGGAACTAAAAATGTTGCGGAATGCGCTGATCTGTTTCATGTGGAGCGATTCGTAATGATCTCGACAGACAAAGCTGTAAATCCGACGAATGTGATGGGTGCAACAAAAAGAGCAGCAGAAATGTTTATTCTTCATATGAACGAGAGAAGTAAGACGGACTTTGTTGCAGTGCGGTTTGGAAATGTTCTAGGCAGCAGGGGGAGCGTAATCCCTATTTTCAAAAAACAAATCGAAGCTGGCGGTCCCGTTACAGTTACTCATCCAGATATGGTCCGTTACTTCATGACAATACCGGAAGCCGTTCAATTGGTCATTCAAGCAGGGGCATTGGCTACAGGAGGAGAGATTTTTATCCTTGATATGGGTCAGCCTGTTAGAATCTCGGATCTAGCCCATGATTTAATTCGCTTATCTGGAATGGAGCCTGACAAAGATATTAAAGTCGTATATACAGGAATCAGGCCAGGTGAAAAGCTTTTCGAAGAAATCCTGACCAACGAAGAAGGGGCAAGCGCGACAAAACATAATCGAATATATGTCGGTAAATCTTCAGAAATCTCCATTACTCATATGGAATTTGTGTTGAAGAGGTTAGAACAGCTGGTCAAGAATCCAGAAGAAACAAGCGACTTAGCAATACGCCAACAACTCGCAAATTTAGTGCCGACTTATAATTGGAGCGGAATACAAGGTTCTATTGAGGCGGTTCAGGAAAGTATTCGATCATCAATTGAAGTTTTGGCTACGGTAGAAAAAAATTCACTCAAATAGGTGGTTAGTGCTTTGCAGAGTACAACAAATGGTTCGCTGTCTAAAGGATTATTGTCGAGTATAGCAATAATAATTTCACTGTTCATCCTCATTGCTCCATATAGTAGAGGATTGTTCCTAGGGGGCAGCTTCACTTTTGATAAACCGATTTATATCTCGTTGATCGTTGCTTCTTTGATTTTATTGATTGTTACGTTTTACTCCATGAAAAATTTAAGTGTTATTAAATTTAAAGACCTTATAGTGTGGGTGTGGATAATCCCTTTAACATTTGTTATATCCGCATTCTGGGGTGTATCGAAGTACTTTTCGCTATATAGCGTATATCTTCAGATCTTCTATGCGATATTATTCGTAGCTGGCGTGTTAATTGCCCAAAACCTAAAATACTTAAAAATAGTTGAATTAACGTTATATGTTTCAGGGTACTTCATTGTTATTCATGGCTTTTTGAACTGGTTTGGAAATGTAAATTATACAGATGCCATTTTTGGGTACCGTTTAGCGGGTGTGTTCCAATATCCAAATGCATACGCAGCATTCTTGATCGGACTATTCTTCATTACCATTAATCAAATTATTAAGCTAAAGGAATGGAAGAAGTACATTTCGTACAGTTTGATGTTAGTGCCGGTTATGCTTTCTATGCTTTTCACTTTATCAAGGGGAGGAGTGCTTCTCTTCTTAGTAGTATTATTTGTTTATATGTGTTTAGTAGGTTGGAAAAAACAAATAAATCTTCTAGCGATATTATTAATAACAGGAATAGCTTCAATAGCTATCAGTACAATCTTGTTTAATGCACGTACCCCCTCTACTAATGGTGGACAGGTTGGTTGGGCGTTATTGATTTTCACTTCCATGATTGTAGCTTGCGCTGTCTGGTTTATTAAAGAAAAGATTTCTTGTTTGAAAATAACGGAAAACCAACGACCTACTTATCGTAATTTTATATTACCGGTTTCATTAATAGCCTTTGCTTTTATTGCGGGTTATGTCGCTCTATTAATTGATAAAGCAGCTCCGTTTATCCCCTCCCACTTAAGAAGAATATTTGCGTTCGATTTTGCGCAGGCAGCATTCTCGGATCGTTTTGTATTTTTCTCTGATGCTCTAAGCGTGATCGCTAAAAGACCCTTTTTTGGATTTGGCGGCGGGGGTTGGGCTGCGGTTTACGAAAAATACAGAAGTTTCCCTTATACAAGCAATCAGGTACATAATTTTATCATCCAGTATGTCATCGAAGTCGGTCTAATCGGTGGTATTGTCTTACTGGCATTTATCGGTTGGATTGTGTTTAAGTATCTGAAGAAGCATTATCAAACGGACTTATCCGAGACAAGTTCGTTTACGTTTCTGATCGTTGCGATGGCTTTGTTGATTCATAGTTTGGTTGATTTTACGTTAAGCTTCGCGTATTTAGCTGCAATTGTATTTCTTTCTTTGGGAATAATGTGGTCCTCAGTTCATATCTCAGAAGTAGCTAAAAGAACTGTTAAAGAAATCCGCGCTAATAAGAATGCTTTCATATGGAAGAGTGCTTATATTTCGTTAATGGCAATCGTAGCTATCGCATTGTTAGTTACATCTTCCCGTTCCTTACAAGCTAATTCTAAATATGAAACTGCTATGGATAAATTGTACGGCAAAAATGAGATAGGTACAGAGTTGTACTCGGCGGTTCGTATGCATCCCGGGAACCCGGAATACGCTTTGTTAAAAGTTAATATCGAAAGGCAATTGTACAACCAAAATCACGATGCATCATTAATTCCACAAACTAGAGAGACGTTATTGAATCTCGAAAAAACTGAGCCTTACAATAAAATGTTGTATAACGAATACATTCAATTTCTTATTCAGATTAATGAGCTCGAGCCGGCACTTGAACTGATAAGAAAAAGAGAAGCGGATTTTCCGTGGTATCAGGAACAATATGAACTCTATTTGAAATTGCTGCTCACGGTAGGTAGCCGTTCAGAAAATAAAGGCATCTATTGGTCAGAGGCTGAGAAGTTGTATTCCGAATTAAAAACTAAAGAGTCTATTGTAAAAAATGAAAATGTAACAGTACAAAATGGAGGATTTGGTATAAATCCTTCGATGAGTCTCACGATGAGTCAAATCTATTTGTGGCAAGGGAAGTATAAACAGGTATCGGATACGACCGGGGTTCTCGTCATGCAAGATTTTACAATCCCTTATAATGTTGAAGTTGCAAGAGTGTATGTTGTGGCTATGCTGCTTCAGAATAGAGAACAAGAAATCACTGATTTATATAACAAATTAACTAATGACGTTCAAGGAATAAAAGAATCCATTGATCGCACGGTAGCGGAGGTAAAAAATGAGCAAAATACATAAAGGCAAAATACTGATAACGGGTGCGGATGGATTTATCGGATCGCATCTTACGGAAGAAATGGTGCGCAGAGGGTATGATGTGAGGGCATTTGCCGTTTATAACTCCTTTAATTCATGGGGATGGCTAGATCATTCTCCTAAAGAAATTAAGTCATCACTAGATGTGTTTATGGGAGATATTAGAGATCCTCATGGAGTTAAGCAAGCTATGAATGGTTGCGATGTCGTACTTCACCTGGCGGCTTTGATTGCCATCCCTTATTCATACCATTCTCCTGACACTTATGTGGATACCAATATTAAAGGGACATTGAATTTGTTGCAGGCAGCAAGGGAATCCGGGGTGTCCAAATTTGTACACACTTCTACAAGCGAAGTATATGGTACCGCGCGTTTTGTTCCCATTACGGAGGAGCATCCGCTACAAGGTCAGTCACCCTATTCGGCGAGTAAGATCGGTGCGGATCAGATGGCTATGTCATTCCATGATTCATTTCAAACGCCGGTAGCAATTATACGTCCGTTTAATACCTATGGTCCTAGACAGTCCGCTAGGGCTGTCATTCCAACGGTAATTACTCAAATCGCTAACGGGAAGAAAGAGATCAAACTAGGTTCTCTTCATCCGACGAGAGATTTTAATTATGTTGAGGACACGGTGCGTGGATTTATCGACGTGATGGAGTCGCAAAACTCAGTTGGGGAAGTCATTAATATTGGAAGTAACTACGAGATCTCTATCGGAGATACAGTGAAATTAATTTCGGATATCATAGGCAGCGATATTGAGATCGTAACGGATTCTTCCCGAATGAGGCCGGAGAAAAGCGAAGTAGAGCGGCTGTGGGCTGATAATCAAAAAGCAAAACGTCTACTTAATTGGGAACCGAATTATGCTGACAGAGATGGTTTAAGAAGGGGGCTAGAGAAAACGGTAGAGTGGTTTACGAATCCGGATAATCTCAAAAACTACAAAGCCGATTTCTATAACATATGAGTGAAAAAATAGATACATCGAAATTAATAGGGGCAATAAGATCAGCCATTCATTCGGATAAGTCGTTCGTGGGTTTGCATGAGCCTGTATTTCAAGGGCGCGAGAAAGAGTATGTCGTAGATTGCTTGGAGACGGGTTGGGTATCTTCTGTAGGTAAATATGTTGACCGGTTCGAACAAATGCTTGCTGAATATACGGGTTCTGTTAGAGCGATAGCGGTCGTTAATGGGACTGCCGCTTTGCATATTGGTTTACTGATTAGTGGAGTTCGACCCGGGGATGAAGTAATATGCCCGTCCCTATCGTTCGTTGCTACTACAAACGCAATCACTTATTGCGGTGCTATACCTCATTTTGTAGATGTTGACGAAATAACGCTTGGAATTGATTGGGGAAAATTAGACTCTTATCTAAGCGAAATTGTACGAATGGAAGGGAAAAGGTGTTATAACAAAGTAACTGGACGCCCAATCTCGGCTGTTGTGCCCATGCATACGTTCGGTCATCCTGTTCAGTTGGATAAGTTGGCCGAAGTTTGTTCAAAGTACGGTCTAGAGCTTATAGAGGATGCGGCAGAATCCCTAGGTTCTTTTTATCAAGGAAAACATACAGGGACTTTTGGTAAGGTAAGCGCGATTAGTTTTAATGGAAACAAAATTATGACAACAGGTGGCGGCGGGGCTATTCTCGTGCAGGATGAGGAGCTCGGCAAGTGGGCCAAACATATTACGACAACAGCGAAGGTGCCCCATCGGTGGGAATTCATTCATGATCAAGTTGGATATAATTATAGACTTCCGAATATTAATGCTGCCCTCGGTTGCGCGCAGTTGGAACAGCTTCCTTACTTTCTTGAAAGAAAGCGCAACTTGGCCGAGCAATATCGAAAAAACCTACAGGGAATAGACGGGGTTACTTTCTTCTCTGAACCTCCTGAGAGCAGAAGTAATTACTGGCTTAACACATTAATACTCAATGCTGAAACCCAGAATGAGAGAGATCATGTGTTGGAACAACTGAATGATAATGGTTTGATGTCAAGACCTGCATGGACGTTGTTGCATAAGCTTGCAATGTATCAGGAATGTCCAAGAATGGAGCTTAATACGTCGGATAAATTGTCCAAAAGAATGATCAATATTCCAAGTAGTTCATTCTTGGGAGGATTGGAATGACAAGAAGGAAAATTTGCGTAGTTACGGGAACGCGAGCGGAGTATGGTTTATTGTATTGGCTGATGAAGGAGATTGATCTAGATCCCGAAATGGAATTGATAGTCGCCGTAACGGGAATGCATTTATCTCCGGAATTTGGATCCACGTATCAACAAATCGAAAAAGACGGATTTCAAATTCATGAAAAGATTGAAATACTTCTTTCAAGCGACACTACAGTTAGTATTACGAAGTCCATAGGTCTAGGAGTAATCGGATTTGGGGAGATGTTTAATAGAGTAAAGCCAGATCTGTTAGTTATCCTGGGGGATCGTTATGAAATAATGGCGGCCGCGCAGGCCGCCACTGTTAGTAGAATCCCTATTGCTCATTTGCATGGAGGGGAAACGACAGAAGGGGCCATCGACGAAGCGATTAGGCATTCCATCACCAAAATGTCTCATATTCATTTTACTGCCGCTGAACCATATCGTAGAAGAGTGATACAATTAGGTGAAAATCCATCATTCGTGTTTAATTATGGAGCACCAGGGATTGAGAATATAAATAAGTTGAAACTAATGGATCGGCGATCACTGGAAGACTCCATTGGATTCGAATTTGGATCATTAAATTTTCTTGTAACCTATCATCCTGTAACACTAGATAGTAATGGACCAGAAGGTGCGATGAGTCAATTACTGCTCGCATTAGATCAATTCCCGGAAGCTCGGATTATCTTTACCAAACCGAACTCTGATACGGACGGAAGACTTATTACTGCCCTTATTGATGAGTATTGCGAACGACACCCCACAAGAACAATAGCTTTTATCTCAATGGGCCAGTTGCGCTATTTAAGTGCGATCCAATATTCACATGTTGTTATCGGAAATTCTTCAAGCGGGATAATTGAAGTTCCGGCATTTAAGAAGGCAACCGTGAACATAGGTGATCGACAACTCGGCCGTTTGAGAAGTGCTTCGGTAATAGATTGCCCAGAAGATCAAGAATCAATTGCGAGTTCAATACGATATGCCATATCCGAAAAATTTCAAAACGAACTAGCCTCGGTTGACCATGTCTACGGTGATGGTCAAACTTCATCGAAAATCAAAGAAGTATTAAAGACGATTAAACTGGACGGAATTTTAAAGAAAAGCTTCTATGACTACCCACCTCATTGAAAGGGGAATATCTAAGTGCAGAAAACCTATATCATAGCTGAGGCGGGAGTTAATCATAACGGATCAATAGAATTGGCTCGCTCCTTGGTGGATGCGGCAGTAGATGCCGGGGCTGATGCGGTGAAATTCCAAACATTCAAAGCAGAGAATCTTGTCAGTAAGAAAGCCCCTAAAGCAACCTATCAGAAGCAAACGACAGATAATGATGAATCGCAATTCGATATGTTAAAAAAACTGCAGTTAAGCGAGCAGGATCATTTTGATCTATTGGAATACTGCGAGCAACGGTCAATCGACTTCATCTCAACGCCTTTTGATATCGAAAGTTTACATTTTTTAATACATCGCTTAAATGTGAAAAGTTTGAAACTGTCATCCGGCGAAATTACTAATGGCCCTTTGTTGCTTGAAGCAGCTAAGACAGGAAAGCCCATCTTTCTATCAACAGGCATGAGCACGTTGTCTGAAATTGAGGCTGCGCTAGGCGTTCTCGCATTTGGATACATGAACTCTACTGAGGATCCAAGCAAAGCAGGCTTTCAAAACGCTTATATTTCTGATGAAGGCCAGAAATTATTAAAGTCGAATGTGACATTGCTTCATTGTACGACGGAATACCCGGCGCCTTTAGCAGAAGTGAACTTAAAGGTCCTACATACTATGAAACATGCCTTTTCATTAGAAGTAGGCTACTCGGATCACACGAAGGGAATTGCTATTCCTGTTGCTGCCGCAACGTTAGGTGCCTCGGTCATCGAAAAACATTTTACGCTTGATAGAAATTTACCTGGACCAGATCATCAAGCATCGCTTGAACCGCATGAGTTAAAAGAAATGGTCCAGTCCATTAGAGATGTCGAGTTGGCAATGGGTGGGGCGCTAAAGGCACCAGTCAAATCGGAACTTAATAATATTACAGTTGTAAGGAAAAGCATCGTAGCGTTAGAGGGAATTAAGCAAGGTGAGGTTTTTTCACATAGTAACCTCGGAGTCAAACGACCTGGCAGAGGGATATCGCCTATGTTGTATTGGGAGTATCTAGGTAAAGAAGCTACTAAAGATTATAGTCAAGATGATGAGATTCTATGAAACCGCTAATCATTATGGGTGGAGGCGGTCATGCTAAGGTTATCACGGAATCATTGTCTCTAATGGGGCTTGAGGAATCGATAATTGGATTTACTGCCTTGGATGGCAGTGTGGAATTATTTAATCTAAGCTATATCGGTGATGATAGTGTTATTTTAGAGTATAATAAGGAAGATATTTGTCTAATTAACGCGATTGGCTCGACGGGACGTAATAATATTCGGAAGAAACTTTTCGAGGAGTTCCATGAGAGAGGCTTCACCTTTGCTAATGTTACTCATCCCACTGCTATCCTATCCAAGTATGTGGATATAGGGGAAAGCGTGCAAATTATGGCGGGTGCAATTATCCAGCCCGGTACACGTATTGGTGATAATGTAATCGTCAATTCAGGTTCCAGAATTGACCATGATTGCATCATAGGGAATCATGTACATGTTTCTCCGGGGGCGATACTTTGCGGCGGAGTTGTCGTTGAAGATGATGTTCATATTGGCGCAGGTGCAACAGTGATCCAAGGGATTACCCTGGGTAAGGGAAGTATCGTCGGAGCGGGAGCCGTTGTCATTAAAGATGTTTTACCTCATACGACTGTAGTTGGGGTACCTGCAAGGGAGGTTCAAAAGATAAATGGACGATTGGAAAAAAACACTTCTGAGTAATAATTGTTCAATTCGAGATGCGATTGAGTGTTTGGAATCCAATTCACTAGGTATCGTCTTGGTCATTAACGAAGATCAAGTATTGGAAGGAACCATCACGGACGGAGATATACGCAGGGGGATATTGAAGGGGAAATCTTTGACGGAACCCGTCGGTACAATAATGAATCATAAACCTACTATAGCCTTTGAGCAGGATGGAAAGGCTTCTTTGCGCGCGATAATGACAAATAAACACATTCGGCAAATTCCAGTCGTAGATAGGCATCAGAGAATTGTACGATTGGAAACCTCGGAAGATTTACATAAGCCTCAACAGCTTGAAAATTGGGTAGTATTAATGGCTGGCGGTCTCGGGAGTAGATTAAGGCCATTAACGAACGAGTGTCCTAAACCGCTATTAAAAGTCGGCGGCAAACCATTGTTAGAAACGACGCTTGAAAGGTTTATAAGTCAAGGATTCAGGAACTTTTACTTAACTGTTAACTATAAAGCGGAAATGATCGAACAGCATTTCGGGGATGGTTCGCAATGGGGCGTGAACATTCGCTACATAAGGGAAACTAAAAGAATGGGAACTGCCGGAGCATTGAGCTTATTGCCTCATAGACCGGATAAACCGTTTATCATTATGAACGGCGATCTGTTAACAAGCGTTAACTTTAACAATCTGATTACCTTTCATAAAGAGCATAAATCCTACGCTACTATGTGCGTTAGAGATTATGAGTATCAAATTCCTTACGGCGTCGTTAATATAGATAAACAAAGATTAGTTTCTATTGAAGAAAAGCCTATACATCAGTACTTTGTGAATGCGGGAGTGTACGTACTGGATCCTGTAGCACTAGATTATATTCCGAGCGATCAATTTTACGACATGCCCGATTTGTTTACCCAGATTCGTGATCATGAAAAAGAGCTTACCGTGTTTCCTATACGTGAGTACTGGCTCGATATCGGTAGAATAGAAGATTTCGAGAAAGCAAACGTCGATTTCATGGAGGTCTTTGGGTGATAAATGGAAAAACGATTTTAGCTGTGATTCCAGCCAGAGGCGGTTCCAAAGGCATTCCAAAAAAGAACATTAGTCCGGTCTTGGGAAAGCCGCTTATTTCTTGGACGATAGAGGAAGCTAAAAAATCAAAATACATTGACAGACTGATCCTGTCCTCCGATGATCGAGAAACTATGGACATTGCATCAAAATACGGTTGCGAAGTGCCGTTTGTAAGGCCTAAAGAACTTTCCGATGATTTTGCTTCAGGAATTGACGCTGTGTTGCATGCTGTAGATTCTATCGGTCAGCATTATGATTATGTGCTTTTCCTGCAGCCAACTTCACCGCTTAGGACGACCGACGACATTGATAAGTGCATCGAGATGTGCATTAGCGAAGAAGCCCCTGCCTGTGTATCCGTAACAGTCGTTGAGAAAAGCCCGTTCTGGATGTTTTTCTTAGACAAATCGAGTTTATTAGATACTCCAGTAATAAGTAATGAAGGGTTAAAGCAAAGGCGGCAAGATATCAACCAAGCCTATGTGTTGAACGGAGCTCTTTATTTCGCAAGAACGGATTGGTTGAAGGAAAAAAAGGTATTCGTAACCGAGGAAACTCTTGCTTATAAGATGCCGAAAGAAAGATCTATCGACATTGATACGGTACTAGATCTAAAAATATTCGAAATGATGGTGACTAAATAATGATAAAACGAGATTTGCGTAAACTGTATAATCTTCCTGAGGAAATTCGGTATTGCAAGAAATGCACGATTTCTAACCAACGCCCGCGAATTACTTTTGATGAACATGGCGTGTGTAGCGCTTGTAATTATGCTGAATTCAAACGGACAAAGGTAGATTGGGACTTGCGCGAGAAAGAATTGATGGAGATGCTGGATCGGCATCGTAAAAGCGATGGATCCTATGATGTCATCGTTCCTTGTAGCGGAGGGAAAGATGGCTCTTTTGTTGCGCATCAATTGAAATATAAGTACGGGATGAATCCATTAACCGTCACATGGGCACCGCACATTCCAACGGATATTGGTCGCACCAATTTACAATCATTCATTCACTCCGGATTCGATAACATTCTGGGAACTCCTAATGGCAAAACGCATCGACTGATGACCAATCTGGCATTTAATCACTTAGGCGACCCCTTCCAACCTTTTATTTATGGTCAAACCAATTTCCCAATGAAAGTAGCGGTTCAAAATAATGTATCGCTTATTATGTATGGTGAGAATGGCGAGGTTGAATATGGCGGAGATATGAAGAACGCATTTCGGCCAACTAGGGAAATTGCCGATCATGATAAACACTATTTTTCTGGATTGCCACCGGAATTTTGGAAAGAACACGGCGTGACAGATAGTGACATTTGTCCTTACTTAGCACCGCAGTACGAACAAATCGTAAAGAACAAAACGGAAATTCATTTTTATGGCTACTACAAATTTTGGGACCCTCAAGAGAACTACTATTATTGCGTGGAAAATACCGGTTTTTCCGCGAATCCGGAAAGATCGCAAGGAACTTATTCCAAGTATGCCAGCTTAGATGACAAGATAGATGGATTCCACTATTTCTTAGGGTTTATTAAATTCGGCATTGGACGCTGCACTTCGGATACTGCACACGAGATTAGAGATGGAAAGATTACTCGTGAAGAAGGGGTAGCACTAGTTAAAAAATACGATGGAGAATTCCCTAGTAAATATTATAAGGACTTCTTAGAATACGCGAATATTACCGAAGAACAGTTTGAGCAAGCCGTTGATAGTTGGAGATCGGATCATATATGGATTAAATCGGGCGATGATTGGAAGTTGAAGTCCGCGATTTGGGAAGAATAGATAGAGGGTGTGATTAATTTGAGAAAGGTTCGGCTAACTGCCAGGCTAGACATCAAGGGTCCGAATTTGATAAAAGGTATCCATCTAGAAGGCTTGAGGGTACTTGGCGACCCCCAAAAGTTTGCCGAGAAGTACTACAATGAAGGCATAGATGAACTCATCTATATGGATTCTGTGGCAAGTTTGTATGGAAGAAACAACCTATTGGATATTGTTGCGCGTACAATCGATAAGGTATTTATACCTCTTACCGTCGGAGGCGGAGTTCGCAGCGTAGATGACGTTAACAAATTGTTGCGTGCCGGTGCGGACAAAGTGGCAGTTAATACAGCTGCTACAAAAAGACCTGAATTGATTAGTGAAATTTCGCGAAAATTCGGATCTCAATGTATGGTGCTTTCAATAGAGGCGAAGAGAAAAGCGGACGGCTGGGAATGTTATACCGATAATGGACGTGAAACGACTGGGCTTGATGTCGTACAATGGGCGATTCAAGGCGAGAGACTGGGGGCGGGAGAAATCCTGCTAACCTCTGTTGACCAAGAAGGTACAAAGAAAGGTTTTGACTTAGAGTTAGTTGAGAGAGTTAGCTCGGCAGTTAACATACCAGTCATCGCTAGCGGAGGGATGGGGACGCTGGAGCATCTCTCCGATGTTATACGTAAAAGCGGGGCTGATGCTGTCGCAATGGCAGATGTCTTGCATTATAATCGCTTCTCCCTGAATGAAATTCGCGAGTACGCTATTAACAATAACATCAATGTTAGGAGTTTTAACGAAGATGGATCGCTCAGTCACGATAATTGATTATGGAATTGGAAACATTAGTAGCGTTAGACGCGCTCTTGAACTGTGCGGCGCTACTATCAAATTATCCAGCGATCCTAAAGTCATAATGGATTCAGATAGTGTAGTGTTGCCGGGAGTCGGTGCTTTCGCCGATGGGATGGAAGGTTTAACGTCGAGAGACTTGATAGTTCCGATAAAGGAGTTTGTAAAGAGCGGTCGACCTTTTCTAGGAATATGTTTAGGTATGCAATTATTAATGGATTCTAGCGAAGAGTTTGGTGAACATGAGGGGCTCGGAATTATCAGTGGAAAAGTATCCGCTATCCCTAACCTCGATCAAAATGAGAATAAAATTCGTATTCCGCATATTGGATGGAGTGAGCTAACAACGAGCGGTTCCGATGGGGATACATGGGACAATTCGGTTTTAGAGGGGATACCTCAGCGGTCATCCGTATACTTCGTGCATTCCTATCGAGTTCAGCCAGCTAATCGGAACACTGTTTTAGCGATTACCTCGTATTACAATCATGAGATTACTGGAGTTATACGCTCAGGAAATATATATGGTTGTCAATTTCATCCTGAGAAGAGCGGACATGTAGGCTTGAAGATCATGAACAACTTTGTGAATCACAATTTAGGGTAGGTGTGGAGAAATGGGGAAAAGTAGTTGGTTGTTGGTGCTTGTTATAGGAATCTTATTTCCTGTATACATGACGTTATTCCCTATCTATCCCTTGTTTTTTTTAGTTATGCTTGCTTTCATCCTAGGCTTGTTTGTAATGTATCGTAAATGGGCTTATTTCGTAAATCTGTTTCTATTTACTTATATCATCATAGCTGGGATCAGGTTAGGGTACATTCATTTTGAATTTTTACCGCAAATTCGCGATTTAATATATTCTGATCCTGTTAAGGTTCTGCTATCAGGTCACATTTGGGGTCCGAGGTTGATGGTGTCTTATCCTGCCGTATTGCTTACAGATTGGTTGAATTGGGATATTGATACCTCCTTTACGTTCTATGGCGCTGTTCTATTTGCAGCTTTTGTACTTATTCATGTATCTATAGGTTATTTGTATCGCGATGTTAAGGCTTTAGCGCCTATTGTGTTTGGGATAACTTCGGTTCTGTCAACGATCGCTCTTTCGACCTTAATGAATGGAAGGCTTATCGCTGCATTCGTAGGATTAATATATGTGATATATATTCAAATGGGCAAAATAAACTCGAAAGAAAAGTTCGCCATACGCGATTATTTTGCTTATTCGGTATGTTTCTTCATTAGCACGGTTAGTAGCGGAACGATGATGATTACTTTGCTTCAAATACTGATAGGTACGTTTATTATACTTAAGCACAATAAACGTTCATATATAGGTTTACTATTCTTTTCGGCTTTCTTTATTATGCTAATCGGACCCTACATTTTGAAAATGGCTAATAAAAACATTTCATACTTTGGGGGAGGATTTGACGGGATATACAAAATGATGACACACGGTCTGGGAAGTATCCTGAATACTCACCCAAAACTGATTGTGATCGGTATCGTTTTTGTACTACTAATAATGAGCCCGGCTATCAAAATATATAAGTATTGTAGAGATCGTAATCCGATGTTATTGCCTGTTATCCTCTCATTGCCAATATGTATGTTTGGGGGATTATTCGGAGTATCGACAGCACTTATGATAATCCCGAGTCTTATTCTGTTTAGCAGCCTTTTCTTTACTAAGTTAATAACGACTCTTACAGGTTTGGATGTGGTTGGAACCAATGCTCAGAAAAATCATTAAAGCTGGAATTATCGTTTCTCTGGGCATAATGCTGGGCAGAATCGCCGGTTTTTTTCGGGAAGCGGTAATTGCCTCTAAATTTGGTGCCACATCTGACAGCGATATTGCGATTACGATATTAACGTTACCGGATTTATTTCTTACTATACTCATCGGCGGAGTTGTGAGCGCAGTCTTTATTCCAGAGTTCAAGAAATTGAATCCGGCTGACGGCCGGCGATTGTTCTTTGAAGGAATGCTATTAACCTTAGCATCTTTTGGTTTAATATCTATCTTGCTAGGGCTATTTTCCCAAGAAATTGTTTCTTTAATATCACCGGGATTTAGTCAGGAAACTCTCGCGGAATCAGGCGGTTATTTACAAATTGTATTTTGGTCGATTCCTATTACGGCCGCGACAGCTATGGTCACATCGTACTTGCAATCTGACGAAAGATTTTTAGTCCCCGCCTTGGGGACGTTCATTTTTAACGCGATTCTTATTCTTGCTCTTGTCCTATCTCCTCATAGTCATGCGTTACTTTATTTATCATGGGCAATCTTACTTGCCTCCATGGTAAGACTGGTTTCTCAAATGTTGAATGTTCCTAGGTTACCAAATAGGGATTTCCTCAACAATAATAAAAAACGAATTTTTAACAAAGAGATGCTTTTTCGTTATTTTCAAGTCGTTTCTACAAGCGGATTTTTGTTCTTGATACCAGTGATCGCTAGAGGATTTGCTTCATTCGAAGGCGATGGAGCGGTATCTATTTTAAATTTTGCCAATAAAATTATTGAGTTGCCTATGGGAGCTGTTATAACGGTAATCCCGATCGTATTATTACCTAAGCTAGCTGAATTATCGACAGGTGCTAACCAGAACCAGAAAGAACTGCAATCTATGGTCTCCGTTTCGGCGGGGCTCACCTTTGTTATTGCGACTACGATAAGCATTTACTTTGCGTGGTTTAGCCCGCAAATCGTAAAAATAACCTTCGGGTGGGGCAATCTTTCAAGTGAGAGTGTGAAAGAAATTTCGCGATTATTATTGCTGGGTGTATTGGCACTACCGGCTATGGGACTTTCTAATTTAGTCCAAATGATATTCAACGCAAAAGGGGATACGAAAGTACCGTTCGTCATTAGCCTTATTTCCGTTGTGTTATTTATACCGTTATGTCTATTGTTTGTTGATTATTTTGAAATAAAAGGTTTAATGTTGTCTAATATAATTATTTTTTGGCTATTGTTCGGTACGCAAAGTATATTTTTATATAGAAGACATAAGATTAATCTTTTTAAGGTATTAATATCTGCGGATATCATTCGAATGATTTGCGTATTGGGATTATCGAGCGCTATCGTAATGATTGCAAGTTTCCTTCTGCCTTCTTCTATTGGGGTACAAATCATTGTTGCATTGCTTGGCGGAGTTCTCTCTCTCTCATTAGCTTTTATGGCGGTAGAGAAGTATAGATCCATTCTACTTATTAAGTTTAAGCGGAGGATAGATAACAATGAAATTAATGTTAATAGCTAACGATCCCGAAGTCGCCGAATATGCCGTCCAGTCAGGCGTGGATCGGATATTCGTCGACCTAGAACGGAATGGGAAAGTTGAACGGCAAGGTCATTTGGATACCGTTATTAGTAATCATTCATTCGAGGACGCATATCGGGTAAAGAAATCTATTGCCGATGCAAAAATGCTAATTCGACTTAATCCTTTTCATGATAAAACGAGAGACGAAGTAGAAAGGGCTTTGGATGTAGGGGCAGATATTTTAATGCTTCCGATGTTCCATGGAAGAGAAGAAGTAGAGAGATTCTGCGCTTATGTTAATGGGAGATGCGATGTAATTCCGCTAGTTGAAACCGCACAGGCAATGGTTCGATTGGATAGTATTGTGGAAATCGAAGGGATTTCCGAAATTTACTTTGGACTAAATGATTTACATTTGGCGCTAAAGCTTGATTTCATGTTTGAGATATTATCCAGTGGTTTAGTCGATTACATGTCTGGAATCGTTAAATTACGAGGATTGCAGTTCGGTTTTGGAGGGATTTCAAGATTCGGCAGCGGGATCGTATCCGGCGAGTTAGTATTGGCAGAACATGCTAGGCTAGGCTCTGAATCGGTGATTTTATCAAGGTCGTTTCATGGAAACGCTAAAAACTTAAAAGAGTTGATTGTAAATGTTGATTTAGAGAAGGAAATCAAACAGTTACGTCAATTGGGACAGGAACTAAAATTGCGTAACCCTGATAAAATAGAACAAGATAGATTACTATTTAAATCCAAAGTCGAAGAATTCGTAAAAGCTAGAAGTGTTTTATCGAGGAGATGAGTGCATGAAAAGAAGTTTCGACGTGATCGTGAGTCTTACTTTTCTTCTATTAACATCGCCGTTTTTGTTAATAATATCTGTTGCGATCGCTCTAAATTCAAAAGGCGGAGTTCTATTTAAACAGAATAGAGTAGGTATCCGCGGCAAGGAATTCCCCATTTATAAATTTCGCAGTATGATATCCGGCGCAGAAGCAAGAGGGCCTTATTTCACATCTAAAGGAGACAAGAGGATCACGAAAGTAGGAGCTTTTCTAAGGAAAACAAGTCTCGACGAGTTGCCTCAACTTTTCAATGTGCTGAAAGGCGATATGAGTTTAGTAGGACCTAGACCGGATCTCCAAGCACAAAAAGAATTCTACTCCGAAGAGGAGTGGGTGATGAGACATCAAGTAAGACCTGGTATAACAGGATACGCTCAGGCAACACTTCGCTCGGATGCAACGATCGAGCAAAGGAAAGAACTTGATTTGAATTATGTAAAAGAGCGCAACTTTTTGTTCGACCTAAGGATTATGTTCTTGACGGTAAAACAAGTTGTAAAAAGGGGGAGTTATTAAACCATGTGCGGTATCTTTGGTTATTATAGTAGGGACGGAAGTAGCTTGCAAAGGAACGTACTACAATCCATGGCAGACAGCATTAAACACCGCGGCCCAGATGATTGCGCAATTTGGGAAGGGAAAGGCGTTGCGCTTGGAAATCAAAGATTATCGATTATTGATATCGAGGGAGGAAATCAGCCGTTTATATCGGATGATGGAAATATCATTGTCGTTCAAAACGGCGAAATATACAATCATATCGAATTAGCTAAATATGTCTCGGACAAGGGATATCCTTGCAAGACTAACTCCGATACTGAAGTTATTTTGAGATTATATGAAGTTCATGGAATCGATTTTGTGGATAAACTGAATGGTATGTTTAGCATTGCCATTTACGATTCCCGAGAAGATGCAATGTATGTAATTAGGGATAGAGTCGGCGTAAAACCATTGTATGTTTCTGATGATAATGGAAGGATATTGTTTGGTTCTGAAATCAAAACGATTCTTAAATCGGGCATACGTAGAGAAGTAAATGACGCTGCTTTAAGCCATTACTTAAGTTATAACTTTGTACCTCCCCCATTCACTATGTTTAAGAATATTACTCACCTTATGCCAGGACATTGGATGAAAGTAAGTAAATCTGATGTAATTACCAAACAGTGGTGGAATTTGTCGTCCATAACTTGCGAAGAGCGTAGCGAGTCGTATTGGATAGACCAATTTTTATCCGTTCTAGATGATGCCGTGAGAATAAGATTGCGTGCGGATGTTCCATTTGGCGCTTTTCTGTCCGGTGGTGTTGATTCAAGTACGGTTGTTGGGCTTATGTCCAAGCATATGAACCGGCCAGTCAAGACATTCTCGATCGGTTTCCATGACGAAAGATTTGATGAATCTCCTTATGCTCAGCAAGTTGCGGATTTGTTTCACACAGATCACACGATGGAGAAAGTCGATCTAAATATGTTGAATTTATGGTCTAAAATGATTTATCATTGCGACCAACCTCACGGCGATGTTTCATTTATGCCTACATATAAGGTTTCCCAGTTGGCGTCGAAGCATGTCAAAATGGTACTTACAGGTGATGGGGGAGACGAGCTTTTTGCCGGATACGATAAGTACAAGCATTTCTTCGGTCAACAAGCCGAGCTTGATGACCATCAATTCGAAAGTAAGTACTTCGACAACATCTCTCTGTTCACGGAGGAACAGAAAAATCTGTTACTAACGGAAAATTATAAGCGTACGAATCTAAACGGCGTAAGTTCGTTTGATGTTCTTGCTCCTTTATTCCAACAATCCGCGCATATGGATCGAATAAATAAAGCGTTATATATAGATACGATGTTATTGCTTCCTGGGAATAATTTGGTGAAACCGGATAGAATGGGAATGGCGGTTTCTCTAGAGGCGCGTACTCCTTTCTTAGATGTCAGAATGGTTGAAATGGCCTTTAAGATTCCCGGGAAATACAAATTAATGAATGGCGAAACGAAATACATTTTTAAAAAGGCAGTAGAATCATTATTAGGTAATGAGCTTGTCTATAGAAAAAAACAAATGTTCACCGTTCCAATAGGGGAATGGTTTAAAAAAGATCTTGCCGCATTCACGGAAGCCAAATTGCTTGAAGGCAATTTAGTTCGAAGAGGGATCGTGAATCAAGGATTCGTAAGGGCGATGCTAACTAATCATCAATCGGGCAAAGAAAATAATACGCGATTAATCAGAGCACTTATATCTTTGGAGTATTGGTTCGATATATTTATTAATGAATCCGATTTATCCTATTGATATGAAAATGAGGTTTATATGACGAAAATACTATTTGCAGCGTATGGCGGAGGCCATATTAACGCAATTTTACCGGTTATTAAGTATGTTCAACGACATACCGATTGGGAAATCGAAGTCTTGGGATTAACAACGGCAGGAAAGAAGCTCGAAGCTGAGGGGATTCCTTATATCGGTTACAAGGATATTATTGAACCAAACGATCAAGCTGCTTCTCGGATCGGGCGCGATCTGGTCAAACAGTTAGATACCAAGTTGATATCATACGAGGAATCGGTAGCTTATATGGGCTTGTCATATATGGATCTCGTAAATAGAGTTGGTGAAGTCGAAGCCAAAGCTATATTTGAAGAAAAGGGGAGGCAGGGGTTTCTGCAATTGACCGTTATGGAGAGACTTCTTAAAAAGGTCAAGCCAGACTTGGTAGTCGCAACGAACTCCCCGAGATCGGAGCAAGCCTTAATTATGTGCGCCAGCATGTTAAATATTCCTTCTATTTGTTTAGTTGATCTGTTTGGATTTATAGAAATTGAATGGATTAGAGATAGGCGTTTCGCTAATAAAGTATGTGTGCTCAATAATCAGATTAAAGATGTATTCGTTAAGAAGGGCCGAGATGAACATGATATTGTCGTCACAGGAAATCCAGCGTTTGATAGTCTTGCAGACGTTCACTTGCTGGAGGAAGGTGGATCATTAAGGACTCGTAAGCAATGGGAGGGCAAAAAGGTTATTCTATGGGCTTCTCAACCAGAGCCTGGAAATGAGCAACTACCTCGGGAAATTGAGCAGCAATTGATGGAATGCGTGAAAAATCATGAGGATTGGATATTGGTATTAAGATTTCACCCAAGTGAAGCTATAAAGTATTCGGAATTACCGGACCGAGTAGAGGTTAATATTGACAATCTGCATTCATTGCTGCATGCTGTTGATCTAGTCGTAACCATGACTTCGACAGTAGGACTTGAGGCAGCATTATTGGGTAAGCCGGTTATTTCCGTTGATTTATCTGTCTATACTCCAGATGTGCCTTATTCTAAAATGGGGATTTCAAAAGGAATCACTTCTCTTGAACAACTGGAAGAAGCTTCGATAGATGCATTAACCGATAATTATAGTAACCAGTGGAGGAATGCTAATCTTGGAAAATCTACCTTAAATGTAATGAAGGTAGTTAGAAACCTAATAGATCGTTAAGATATGTAGAAATTTAAATAAAGTTCTTGAAAGGAAGTGAGGGTATCCTTCAACAATTATTAACAATCGCGATGGTAGTAATGATGACGTTTTCAGGTAATTCTAGCGCCATTTCCGAAAGTCATGTTTTATATAAATTACACTACACTACTGAAGATGGACAATTAAATATAAAATGGAATAGCATTCCTGAATCACAAGCTTATTTGTTGACTGTATTTGAGGATGATAATTTACAATCATCTAATTGGATCTATTCGACAGAGTACTCGTTAGATTTATCCTTATACCATGGGAAATCAATTAAATTAAATGTTGCTGCTGCAGGGAAACCTCCTTCTGAAGATGTAGTCTATTTTAATTTTACAAAGCAAAAACCCGAAGCGTTGAATCCATTTGGACAAATCGATCAAAGAAGCACGTATTTTAGTTGGACACCCGTGAAAGATACAAACTCATATTTTTTTCAGTTGTTCGATGAAAAAGGTGAAGTCTTCAAAAACAAATATGTGGATGGAAAACTAACCTATACACGAATTGATGAAATTCCTGTCGGGTCATATAAATGGAGAGTCGTACCTATAAATAAAGATAAAATGAAGGGCTTATACAGTAACTGGGCGTATTTTTCAGTGACGGATAAGCAGTTAAAGGTGGAAAATATTTTTGGTATTGAAAAACATATAAGTTCAGCGCCTGCATCAACTTCATTGCTATATCCTGAAGCATCGGTAATCGGTCCAGATAAAGCTATCTATATATCGGATACGCATTCAAATGTAATTCGGCGTTGCGAACAAGAGTTGTGTGAAATATTCGCAGGAACATTAGTTGCTGGCAACAATGGAGACGGTGAACGGCTGGAAACGATGCTTAATCTTCCGGGAGGGATGGTGTTTGATAAGGATGGGAGTTTAGTTTTCCTAGATATCGGTAACCATTCTCTACGGAAAGTCGATAAATCTGGGGAAATATCTACAATCTTCACTTATAGCGGTTCATCAAAACATGTTTATCCTGATAATAATGGTGGGTACGTTTTAACAATTACGAGTGAAGATCAAATAGGATCCATAATCAATATAGACAATAAAGGGAACGTGAAAAGGCTCCTACACAAGTTTGATTTTCAAAGTCCTACTTCTTTTTATCAGAATGGAAACAAAATATTAGTTTCGGATATCTCTTTACAAAAACTTTTCTTGTTTGAAAACGGCGAACTTATTCGAAGTTTAGATCTCCCCACTAGACTTGCGGGGGAGATTCTTGTAGACGGAGATAATATATACCTTAGTATGCATACGTCTATACAAAGACTTAATTTCATGTTCGAAGTAGAAGATTTTAGTAGCGGGTTCGCCAATGTAACTTATATTCAACAAGGGACAAAAGGCAATTTATTAGTTACGGATTCCGATAACGGGACTGTTAATTTCGTAGATAAAATAACGGGTGAATTAAGTCCGGCAGTTGGATCAAACAACATATATGGCGGCATAATCAAAATGGAAAAATACAAAGACTCCTTGTATTTATTAGACAATCACGCAGCAAGCGTCTTTAAATATGATTTATCTACCGGGGTAACTACAAGGTTCGCCGGGAATGGAGTTCAGCAGCTGGCCACTATTGGAGGGGATCGGCTGGATACGGGATTCTACTATCCTACCGGATTAACTCTAGATAAGAAAGGAAATATGTATATAGCCGAACAGCACCATATATTGAAAATAGATGCCAAATCCGGAGAGGTCAGTCTATTCGCAGGCGCTGCCGGTCGCGGAACATATGGATTCAGTGGTGATGGTGACAAGGCCATTAATGCAACGTTTCAAGGAATTCGTGGGATTTCATTCGATCGAAATAGAAATATTTTGTATGTGGCCGATACTTATAATAACCGTATAAGACAAATAGACGTTTCTTCTGGAATAGTCTCGACAGTTGCAGGTAACGGAATACAAGGCGCTCCCGAATATGGAGTAAAAGCTATAAAAACCTACTTAATGAGACCCCATGACGTTACCGTGTCAGGGGACGTAATCTATATTTCAGATTCATGGAATAACACAGTATCTATCTTGGAACATGATGGCACGCTTCAGCCTTTTGCGGGAAAGCCAAAATACACCGGGTATCAAGGAAACGGATTGTATAGTGGAGATTTCGGAGATGCAACAAAGAGCTCATTGAACACACCGTTAAATGCATTTGATAATAATGGAATTGTTTACATTGCGGATACCTTTAATAATAGAATCAGAGTGGTGAAAGAGGGTCAAATAAGTACTTTAATTGGAGATGGGAGCAAAGGATTCGATCCAAATAACGAGACGATACTAAATTTTCCGGCAGCTGTATATGCAGACGATAATTATGTTTATGTCGCGGATGAAGGTAATTATTTAGTACGTAAGTATAATCTGAAATACCTACTACCCAATCGATAGGAGTCGTAAGCCTTCATAGGGATTCTATAGGATATAGATATCCCAAGGCTCTCTTCATATGTAAAACTGTTAATATTATCATATATTTCCTACTGTTACTACACCGGAGGGGGAATCTTCTTGGGAATTACAAAGCCTATTATTGCACTGACTATATTACTCATGACTGGCTTATCAACAGATATGAATAATATCAATTCTTTCATTTCTAACGATAACTTTTATGAAGTCGCTAAGCGCGGAGCTTGGCATGAAGTGGACAACCATGAAAAATCAAGGTATAAAGATGGAAAAACCATTCCGATTTATCATCAGATTACAACTGCTCCAAATCTCTTATACGTTAAAATTCCCCTAGAGAACACTTATGTTACCGATGATATGGGGATGGCAGCTATGGAGATTGATCCATTAGGAAATGTCGTATGGGAGAGGAAAGCAGAGGAGCAAACGTATTTCGGGATTGCTCCCTTAAATAAGGACGAATTGCTTCTTTCCCTATTAAGCTATAATCGATTAATAAAAATTAATAAAAAAACAGGTGAAGAAACGCTGATCTTAAACGAAGGGGTTAGAGACGTACAAGTAACTTCAGATGGCGACATCTTAACTGTAGAAAATTCAGAGACGAGCAAAGTTATTCTGTTATCACAAAACGGAACAGTCATTTGGGAGTCAAAACCTACATTCTATTATCCTCGGGGAGTTTGGCGTAAAACGGATGGTAATATTCTTGTAGTAGACTTTAATCATAAGGCTTATGAAATAGATTATAAATCTAAAAAAATCATTTGGGAGATGGGGGGATTTAATCACCCGAACTCGATCCAAGAAATGAAAAATAGTAACTATCTCATTGCAGATGAACATAACAATCGTGTAATCGAAATTAATCCCTCCATGAAGAAAATTGTCCGTAAGTACGATAAAGGGTTATGGTCACCAAACAGTGCGAGAGAATTACCAAATGGGGATTGGCTTATCAGTGATTCAGATAATCACAGGGTCATCCAAATTAATCGGATGTTTAATATAGTATGGGAGTTATCTAACTTAAATAACCCAAACCGAGCGGTGCGCTACGATCTTCGGGTTCAGTAGTTTTGTTTCCTGCGGTTTAAGTTAATGTTTCTAAACCGCAACTTCTCTGTTCCAAATAGCGTACAAAATGATAGAACTTGTCGAAACGGGAGAGATGAATCTTGCAGAAACCGAAGAAAATCGCGGTATGGGGAGCGACGGCCGTATTGGCTGTAACATTAGGAACAATCGGGATTATGTCGACTGCGGAAGCGGATGGCACCTCTAATCCGGGATCCGTAGACGATCCAATCGTCACTAAAGGATATGTGGACGCTGCGGTTGCTAAGCTCGTGAAGCAGGAAATGGAGAAAATCGGTTCGACAGGCGGCGGAGGATCAGCGAAGCTGGAAGTCGTAACCGTACCATGGGGTACGAAGTTGGTCGTCGCCGATGGCGGCGAGATAATCGTACGTTCTGGCAAAGCGATCGCATATAGTACGGATAAGAACGGATTGTCAGATCTGACCGATGGGTTGGATATTAATCCAGGCAAAGCGGTGGGGAACAATCACCTCATTCTTAACCCTAGAGGGGATAGAGGAGTAGAAGCGGATCCTAAGCAGTCGAAAGGGATCATCGTGCTGGTTCGCGGCGAGTATAAACTATTACAATAGCTATCTTCTTAAAACTTTCCTTAAATGTGGATATTCAGCTTGGCAGTTTTTTTTGGCTCAATTCTTCGCAGAGTATTATGCCTCAAATGGGGGAGTCTATACCTGGAGTTTGCTAAGGCCATATTCGAGGAACTTCCGCCAGATATCCTACATTTTCCCCTTAGACCCATAATGTAATACGCCTTGATCATGCTGAGCCGGCACATACTAGGTTCATCAACATTCAAGGAGGCTTATGATCATGGCAAGAAGCAACAGACTGGTTGTACCGGAGTGCGCGAACGCGATTAATCAAATGAAGTATGAGATTGCTGCGGAGCTAGGGGTACCTATCTCTGCTCAGACTGGCGGACTAGATACTGAATTTGCCGGCGAGCTTGGAAGCATAAGTTCGGCCAGTTACGGGCAACAATATCTAGGTGATCTGACTTCGAGGGAAGCGGGTTCGCTTGGCGGAGGAATCACGAAACGCCTCATTCAACAGGCGCAACAAACGATTATCTAAAGCGGTTATTCCTAACTGGGAGTAAGTGTCTGAACATTGACACTCCTCGACAATTCCGGTATTATTATTAATCGAAGGTTTATCTTAACAGCCTTTTCCCATGGGAAAAGGCTGATTTTATATGTGGGGGTTGGACAATTTGTCGATCAAAGGCAAGCATCTCTTCACATCCGAATCGGTCACCGAGGGCCATCCGGATAAAATATGCGATCAAATTTCAGACGCGGTATTGGACGCGTTTTTAGAGGTGGATCCTTATGCGCGCGTAGCGTGCGAGGTCTCCGTTGCAACAGGACTTGTACTCGTAATTGGTGAAATTAGCAGTAAAGCCGATTTTATCGATATCTCCGCCATCGCGCGTCGCACGATCAAGGAAATCGGTTATACTCGCGCAAAGTACGGTTTCGATTCCAGCACTTGCGCCGTTCTGACATCCTTGAACGAACAGTCCGCGGATATCGCTCAAGGCGTTAACGCTGCTCTGGAATCCCGTGACGGCAAAGATATTCAACAAGAAAACGAAGATATCGGCGCAGGCGACCAAGGGTTGATGTTCGGTTTCGCAACGAACGAAACTCCCGAATTGATGCCTCTTCCAATCGCGTTGGCGCATCGCTTGTCCCGCCGCTTATCCGAAGTGCGCAAGAATGGCAAGCTCGCTTACCTGCGCCCGGACGGTAAAACTCAAGTAACGGTTCAATATGAAGACGGTAAACCGGTTCGCGTCGATGCGATCGTCGTATCCACGCAGCACTCCGAAGATATTACTCTGGAGCAAATCCAGAATGATATCCGCGAGCATGTTATTTACCCTGAGGTTCCTTCCGAATGGTTGGATGCCGACACGAAATTCTTCATTAACCCAACCGGCCGTTTCGTTATCGGCGGTCCGCAAGGGGATGCAGGATTAACCGGGCGTAAAATCATCGTGGATACTTACGGCGGTTACGCTCGTCACGGCGGCGGAGCATTCTCCGGTAAGGATCCGACGAAGGTTGACCGTTCCGCGGCTTATGCAGCCCGTTACGTGGCTAAGAATATCGTTGCTGCCGGCTTGGCCGACAAGTGCGAGATTCAACTTGCATACGCAATCGGCGTTGCAAGCCCGGTATCCATTAACGTGGATACTTACGGCACAGGCAAGGTTGCCGAAGAGAAGCTGGTCGAGTTGATCGTGAACAACTTCGACTTGCGTCCGGCAGGTATTATCAAAATGCTGGATCTTCGTCGTCCGATCTATCGTCAGACCGCTGCCTACGGCCACTTCGGCCGCACGGATGTCGATCTTCCATGGGAGCGTTTGGATCGGGTAGAAGCCTTGAAACAAGGCGCTTTGGCATAATTTCAATCAACGAAGGCAAAGGCTTCCGCGCGAGCGGGAGCCTTTTTTTTGAATGCAAACGGGTAAATAAGTCCTTTGTCCCTAATTTTTTTGGTACTAAATGCCGAAATATAGTGTATTACTGTGTTCATCAGGAGGTTATTTTTTTGCGACTTAAACGAACTCTATCGCTCACGATGATTATGACATTATTGATTCAGCTGTGGGTAGCCGGAGCGTCATTTGCAGCACCCGGTGGTCCTATCAAAGTGGCTACTTATCCGGCCAATAATGAAGTGAATGTACCTGCTAATGCCATGTTAAAGATTAAATTCGACGAGAATGTCGTGAAGGCTAGCGGCGGAGTCGTATCTATTAAGAACTCGAATACGAATGTGGCAGTAGCTAGTTATGACCTTAGTATCCCAGCCCAAAGCGCCTATGTTACGGTTGACCCAACGAGCGCAAGCACGATTCAGATTAACCCTAATGGGACTCTTGTGGCGGGACAGAACTTTTATGTGGAAATCAGTCCGAACGCGTTCCTGAACATTTCGGGAGAAGGGTTTGCCGGAATCAATAACGCAACAACTTGGAACTTCGGCGTTGTAGCAAGCGATTTTTCCTCTCCCAATGCTACGCCGATCCCTGCACCCGGTGGAACGATGGTAGCTACTGACGCTATTCAACTTGTATTTAATAAAAAAGTAATGGCTGCTTCCGGTAACATTCGTATCATTCGTACAGATACGAACGATACCCAAGTCATTTCTGTGCTGTCTCCTGAATTAACCGGAAGCGGATTAGTGGATGGCACCGGAAAAACGACAATTGTAATTAAACCGTCGATTCGTCTGGTTTCCGGAAAAAATTATCAAGTACAAGCGGAACGTGGAACTTTCGTAGATATGGTTGGTAATGTTTATCCCGGATTGACTTGGAATTTCACTACGTCTGCATCTCCAATAACGCTAGTAAATACGTATCCAGTTGATGATGCTACGAGCGTGCCATCGGGCGCTTTCACAGCAACAATGACATTCGGAACGGCAATGGTTAATGGGACTTCCGGAAATATTTATTTGAAGAAGGTTTTGACGAATGAAACAGTTGAAACGATTAATATGGCGACAAGCGCTTTTCGCGTCACGGGAGGCGGAACGGCGACCATAAGCATCGCATTCAGTCAAGCATTGCTTCCGAACACCGGGTATTACATTATGATGGATCCTGGAGTGCTTAAGGATGCGGGCGGTACGATATACGAAGGGATTGTAGATGCAGTTACTTGGAATTTTACTACCGCGTCAAGCGTAGATAGAACGCCGCCGCTAGTTAGTTCTTTCTCTCCCGCAAACGGGAGCACAACTACGTCTGTCAATCCCGCATTAAGTATCAAGTTTAATGAAGTGGTAAAACCCGGTAGCGGAATGATCGTCATCCGCAACGTGGCTAATCAATCGGTTGTTTGCTCTATTCCCGTTACGAATGGCGCTGTTTCCGGTGGAGGCACGGATACGATTACGATTAACCCATCGGCCTATTCTTCTTGCGGGACATTCGTAAAGAACACTTCTTACGCGGTACAAATCGGAAGCCTTGCAATTACCGATTTGTCCGGAAATGCCTATGCGGGCATAGATTCAACAAACTTTACTACCTGGTGGTTCAGGGTGACATCGGATACGGTTAAGCCTGAACTTATAAGCACAACGCCGGCATCGGGCTCCAACAGTGTAAAACTGGATGCGAAGTTAACGATGTTGTTTGATAAATCAATTGCCGTACGTGGTGTCAATGCGAACTTGAATCGTATTGTGTCTGGGGCGATCAAGGACACCGTATCTGCTACGATTAGTGTCGACAGTACGAATTCACGTCAGGTTATCTTGACTCCGACCGTGCCCTTGACTGGAGCATCCACGTATATCGTGAGTATTCCGGACAGCGCAATAACGGATTTGGCTTTGAATCCTTATCCCGGCATACTGAACGACTATCGCTGGACTTTCCAGACGATCGGTTCTGATAAGACCGCACCAGTGTTTACTAGTGCGGCAATGGATGGCAGTACGGTTGTTTTGACCTATAATGAAGAGCTGGATAGCGCTGTTGTTCCTTATCCTGCTAATTATTACGTAACGGTAAACGATGTCCCGAGACAAATAAACGGGGTAACGATCAACGGCAAAACAGTGCGGTTAACGCTTCAATCCGGAGTAGCAGTTGGTCAAATCGTGAAAGTTTCTTACACGAAGGATCCAGACACCAACCGACAGCTTCAAGATTTATCGGGAAATAAGGCGGTCGCTCTGTCCTCTAAAGATGTTACTAACACTACCGGCACGACTTTGGCCAAACCGTCAAGCGGCGTGTTGAACGGCACGACATTGACATTAAACTTTAATAAGTCATTGGCGACGGTAGCTAGCGGTGCTACGTATCAATTCTCGGTTAAACTGAATGGATATTCGCAAGGCGTTAGCGCGATTTCGGTAAACGGTTCCGTGGTAACTCTTACTTTACCGTCAAGCAGTACCACTACCCAATCCGTATCCGTCACTTATACGCCTGGTTCGACACCTTTAACTGATTTAAGCGGCAACGCGGTTCCCGCTTTCACCGACTTCTATGTTCAGAACGTGAATGATACAGTTCCGCCTGTCCTTACTACTGCTACTGCATCGGGTACGAAGATTACGTTAACGTATAACGAAGGATTGAGTACGGCTTCGGTACCATTGAAATCCAACTTCTCCGTGGTCAAGAACGGGACGACGGCGGTGATCTCATCTGTCGCTATCGTGAATAACACGGTTGAACTAACGATGAGCCAGTCTATCGCTACCAATGCGGTGGTATATGTATCTTATATTCAGACAAGTCAAGGAATAAAAGATTTGGCGGGTAATCTAGCTGCTACTTTTAACAGCTACCCTGTTACTGGAGTTGCAGCGACCACTACGCAGCTAGTGGCTTCATCTGTTTACAATAATGAAATCGCGCTTACTTATAACGCGGCACTCAGCACCGCTTCGATACCTTATGCATCGCAATACTATGTGAAGGTTAACGGGACTTTCGTTAACATTAACTCGGTGAACGTTGTGGGTACGCAAGTGAGACTGCAGCTATCCGCGCCTGTAGCTACCGGCACGAGTGTCGTGCTTAGCTATATGGCTACGGGTAATCCGTTGAAGGATTTACAGAACCAAGCGGTCAGCGGGATTAGCGAGATGACCATAACGAATCAGTCTACATCTACAGGCGGTGGCGGTAGCGGTGGCGCGATTGTAGGCTTGCCGGATTACGTCGAATCGGACGGCAACGGCGGCGTGCAACTGGTTGTTTCTAAATCTTCGTCGGTCTATTCAGGAACGACTCCATCGGGGAAATCGATGAATCGATATAACTTGGATGGTCCGAAGTTGCTCGCTGCTTATGATGCTATCAGGCAGAACAGTGGAGTTACGACTCCGCGAATTACTTTTAAGGTGCCGGCTACTGAAGTAGGGGCGCTTGTGGCGATACCGATTAGCTCCATTATGGATGCGTCTTCCAGAGCATCTAACGCCTCATTCCGTCTCGAATACGGAGATATGCAATTCGAAATACCATTGTCGGCGATCAACTACAGCAAAGAGATTTACTTGGCAGGCGGCAGCACCACCACGTCATCTTTGCAGATTAGCATCGAGAAGGTTCAGAACGCATCGGTGTTGTCTACGCTTAATATTCTCGGGGCCCAATCGATGTCGACACCTGCGGATTTCTCCGCAGGCATATTAACGGGAACGAATTATCGGGCGGTAAGCAATTACGAGCAGTACGTGACGAGATCGTTCGTGCTTTCGGGCTTTACCGGTACTACGGATAATGTAGCCGTAGTCCGACTAGATTCCGATTCTAACCAACCGTCTTACGTTCCAACGCTCTTTGGGAACAGCAACGGTTCAACCAAGGTTAGTTTTAAGCGCAAGGGCAACAGCGAATATGTTGTGGTACGTAGGAACGTATCGTTTAACGATATGACTAAGCACTGGGCGAATAGCGATGTTACCTTATTAGCTTCCAAATTTATCGTAACGGGCGACACGAATAAGACCTTTGCCCCGGCCAAAAATATTACTAGAGCTGACTTTGCGGAGTTCCTGGCTAGAGGCATCGGGCTTAACGGAGATAAGTCTTCGGCCTCCAGATATGCCGATGTACCGCTCACAAGCGCATCTGCCTCCTATATTGGAGCCGTTAGCAAAGCAGGTATCGTAGAAGGCGGAACGGATGGTAAATTCCGTCCTAATTCATACGTAACCCGCGAAGAAATGGCTACGATGTTGGTGCGGGCCATGAACTACGTGGGCGTACAATCCACATCGTCCAGCACTGCGCTTAACGGCTTTAAGGATAAGGCCAAAGTAAGCGGCTGGGCGAAAGACGGCGTGTCTGTCAGCGTTACCGCAGGCTTCATCAAAGGCTCGACAACGAAGACGATCAATCCGCAAAGTAATGCTTCCCGTGCGGAAGCCGCGATTATGATCAAACGGTTCTTGGAATATGTGGATTTCCTATGAACCACGCCCAATTGATCGAACGAGGGTTAGAGTGGGTGGGCACGACTCTGAAATATCCATTCGATCCTGATTTGCCGGTTCTGTTCGTAGGTAGCAAAATGTTTGCTCTGCTAGGCAGATCAGGCGCTCATGAGAGCATCAACTTGAAGGCGGATCCGGAGGAAGCTTGGCTGCTTAGGCAGCAGTATTCCGGATCCGTGCTACCGGGCTACCATATGAACAAGAAACATTGGAACACGGTCGTATTGGATGGCGTTGTACCGGATCAAGAAGTGCTAGACATGATGGAGCAATCCTATCGGCTCACATGGGTCAAGTTGACCAAACGGGAAAGAGAACAACTGAAATAACAAAGATTCGTAGAGGCAGCCCCAATCGGCTGCCTCTTTTGTTTGAACAGACGATTGGAAATTATTCTATTAAAATTTAGCGACTTCGTTCTATCGGGTGTAACTTTTCGCCTCTTAAAGAGTCTAATAGAGTAGGGCGTACTAGGAGTCTATGCACTTCAGCCAAATTCTAATAGATTTACGGGAGAACCTGATTTCATGAATGAAAAGCAACAGCACAACTCGCAAGCACGACATAAACGCACTCGATTGATATTGCCGCTTCTCGCCGGAGTACTGGTGTTCACCGGATCGGTTAATGCGGGGAGCATCCCCGTTGCTAAAGCAGCCACGCAGGCTGCAGTTACTTACAAGCTTGTACAGCAAGGCGAATCTATCGTCACTTCCGGTGTCCGACAGTTAACCTACGCTTGGGTGCCCTCGGACAAGACTAAACCAACCGAAGTACTTCACGTGCTCCAGGTAGATCTCAAAAATCCGTACGTCCAACTCAATGCGATGGGCGGTCCGAAAGGAAGCGTTACGGCAAGACAGTCGGTTGGCGCGATGGTGAAGGAAACAGGAGCGATTGCAGGCATTAACGGAGACGTATTCCGTACGGGAAGCGCAAGCGAAGGCGTGCCCATGGGAGCTCAGATTAATGAGGGGCAACTGCTTGTCAGTACGGAGTTATTGCAAGGAATGTATGCGTTCGGAGTGACAAAGGATCGACAACCGATCATTGATAATTTCATTTTTACCGGACAAGTAACCACTGCCGGCGGTTCAACGTTCGCAATAACGGGTCTTAATAAAGCCGCATACCGAACGGAACCGGACAAAGCTTATAGCCACGTCAATTCGCTGTACATGTACACGAGTGCTTGGACAGCTCCCGAGCGTCCGGCGAACAGTGGCGCCACTCCGACTGAGGCGTTGGTCGTTGATGATATAGTTACCGAGATATCCTCTAAAAGCGCGATTCAGACAGCTATTCCCACGAATGGGTTTATTTTGAGAGGACACGGAACGGCTGCCGATTTCATTACTACCAACTTGGCTGTTGGAGATAGGATCAACACGACGGCCTCGCTTAAGAGTAAGGATGGTAAAATCTATGACCCTTCCGAATTCCAAATGATGGTGAGCGGGCATACCTTGCTAATGGACAAAGGTGCGGCTACTCCTTTCTCGAGGGATATTAGCGGTGTCAGCGGAGGCGCGGATCGTGCCCGCACGGCTGTCGGGTATTCCAAAGACGGCAATACGGCGTACCTGCTTACCGTTGAAGAAAATGGCGGACGCAAAGGGGTAACGCTCAAGGAATTGCAACAGATGCTCGCGGGACTTGGCGTGTGGAAAGCGGTCAACCTGGATGGCGGAGGCTCGACAACGATGGTATCCCGTCCTCTTGGCGAGTTTCAAGCCCAGCTTACCCATCCAACCTCTTATGGAACGACCCAACGTCTTGTGACGAATGGTATTGGTATTTATACGACGGCTCCTCAAGGCGCTCTGAAAGGCATTGTGGCAAGCGGGGCGCAAACCCTGTTCATGGGACAGCAAGCGACATACTCTCTGAAAGCTTATGATACGTATTATAATCCGATCGATCCTAGCGGACTGACTCCGAATTGGAGCCTCGACAATCAAGTGGGTACTTTGGTAGATGGAACTCTCACAGCTACGAAAACAGGTTCGGCAAAGCTGCAAGTTAAATCGGGTAACGCGTCGGACGCGCTCTCGCTCGAAATTATCGGAGAAGCGCAGATTGCCAAGCTGATTGTCGAGCCTAATACAGCGGTGCTTAAGCCAGGAGCGGTAATAAGCGTGCCTGTAAAAGCCCAATTGACGGACGGAAGGCAGCTTCCGGTTCCCGCATCTTCGGTAACATGGGAGTTCCGTGGTTTCAAGGCAACGATGTCCGCGGACGGCAAAATGACCGTAGACAAAGTAGACAACAATATTTCCGCTGGATACGCGATTGCCAGATATGACGGATATGGCGCGGTTGCCGTGCTTGCTCCGGGAACGGAACGTTTGCTGGAAGATTTCGAGAAAGCCTCTTACAACGTAAGTTTCAGCGGCACTCCGCCGGTCGAAACAGTAGGCGCAACCTCTATTACAACCGGTATTCCGGGACGCGAAACTTCCAAAGTGCTGGTATTGGACTATGACTTCACGCTAGGTTCCGGTAAGCGGTTTGCCAATGCCGTGCTTAATGACGGTAAAGGAATTACGATCGATGGAACACCAAGCACACTTACGTTGGACATCTTAGGCGATCAGAGCATGCATTGGTTAAGGGCGGAGTTCACGGATGTGAACGGTAAACCTGCTTACGCAACGATTGCAGATCAAATCGACTGGACTGGATGGAAAAACCTGCGGGTGGACTTGGCGGGAGCAGGGTTAAAAGGACCTGCGAAGTTAACGAAACTCTACATCGTTAACAAAGAAGAAGACCAGGACGAGCGCGCGGTGCAGGGGCAACTGGCTTTTGATAATCTGACCTTGCAATATCCACCGGATCAGATCAAAACCGTCCAGCCGACCATTGTTATGACGGTAGGAAAGAAACAAGCTACTGTCGATGGCAAGAAGGTTACGTTGCCAGGAGCGCCTTTCGTGCAGAAGGGCACCAACACCAACTATTTGCCGTTAAGATTCGTAGCCGATAGCCTTGGGGCTCAGGTCGTCTGGAACAATAAGACGAAAAGAGTGACGGTGCTTCGCGGCGATAAAATGCTAGAGTTGTGGGTCGGTACAGATACGATGACGGTTAACGGGGTTCGGCAACCGGTCGCCACGGCGCCTGTCCTCCTGAATAATAGCGTATATGTACCGGTGCGCATTATTTCCGAGCAATTAGGACAAAAGGTAGATTGGGTTGGCAAAACCCAAACCATTACAATTCATTAATTTTCGGCCGAAGATCTAATCCTTGTCTCGTTGAATACAAGAAATATGGTATGATGTTAACATTGCTAGCGAAATGCGAAGAGGCTTTAAGTAGATAGGGAAGTAACGTATTCAATCGGGCGTCACTGAGTATAGGGGAGTCGTATTCATGGATTTTCATGTAGGCCAAATAGATCGTGTAATCCAGAATGCCATCGCTGTTATGGAAGATAGCAAAGTCCAGGTTTTTGAAATTTGCGAAGTCGCCCGACGCGAGCTGCTTACCCTGACTTATGAGCTGGAAAATGTCTTAAGAGAGACCACTGATACGATAGACAGGGTTGACGGATTGGAGCGGGACTATCGTCTAGCAAGAATCCGTCTAACGGAAGTAAGCCGGGACTTCGTTAGATTCAGTGAGCATGATATAAAGTCTGCTTATGAGAAAGCGACGCAACTTCAACTTGATCTCATGGTATACAGGGAGAAGGAAATCTACCTCAAGGCCCGCCGGGACGAGCTGCAGCAGCGCGTGAAGGGCGTCGAAGTTTCGATCGAACGAGCCGATACGATTAATCTGCAAATGAGTGTCGTTCTAGATTATCTCTCCGGCGATCTGAATCAAGTGACTCGAATACTAGAGTCCGCGAAGAACCGGCAAATGATCGGCCTAAAGATCATTCTAGCGCAGGAGGACGAGCGTAAGCGGGTTGCCCGTGAAATTCACGATGGACCTGCTCAATCTCTTGCCAACTTGGTGCTTAGAACGGAAATCGCGGAACGGCTACTGGAAACGAAAGATTTGGAAGTCGTTCGTAGCGAACTGATCGATTTGAAATCGCAAATTCGGATCGGGTTGGAAGAAATACGCAAAATCATTTTTAACCTCCGACCGATGGCTTTGGATGATTTAGGCTTAGTGCCGACGCTTCGCAAATTCGTGCAGGATTTCGAGGAGAAGACTAGAATCAGGACTGTTTTCGAGACAACGGGCAAAGAGAAACGATTGCCTAGCGCCATGGAAGCCGCATTGTTCAGACTCGTGCAGGAAGGCTTCAGCAACGCTCACAAGCATGCCCAATCCACGTTCGTATCCCTTGAAATGATCTTTCATGAGGACATCGTTCAACTGCTAATAGAAGACAATGGCGTCGGATTCCACTTGGATGTCGTGGAGTCCCGCGTCAACACTCATACACACTTCGGCTTAATCGGGATGAAGGAACGAATCGAACTTCTTCAAGGGAAAATCGATATCGATTCCGCCGTAGGCCAAGGCACGCGTATTAGGATCAATGTCCCAATTAAAGCGGAGTCAGGAAAGGAGTTAATCGCACATGGAGAATAAACCGGCAGCGCGTAAGATCAAAGTGCTTCTTGCCGATGACCATCAGCTTTTTCGGGAAGGGCTTAAACGAATTTTGAATATGGAAAGCGACTTAGAAGTCATAGGTGAATGCGGTGACGGCATCCAGGTGCTCGAGTTCTGTAACAAGGAGAAGCCCGACGTTGTTCTGCTCGACATTAATATGCCGACGGAGAACGGCGTGATAGCTACCGAGAGATTGCGCGATATTTTTCCGGAGATTAAGGTTATCATTTTGTCTATACATGACGATGAGAGCTATGTATTCGAAACCCTTCGCAAGGGCGCGACGGGTTACCTGTTGAAAGACATGGAAGCGGAATCTCTTATCAATGCCATTCGCACGGTTGCGGAAGGCCATGCGTATATACATCCGAAAGTAACGGGGAAATTGATTAATCAGCTTCGCCGCATGACCTATTTGGATGAGATAGGGGCAACTTCGGGTGCTGCAGCTAGTCGGGAGACGGTGACGAAGTTCATCCCTCGCGGCAACAACCCTCTTACTCGCCGTGAAGCCGAAGTTCTTCGCTTGATGGCTGAAGGCAAGAGCAACAAGACGATCGGAGAAAACCTCTTCATCAGCGAGAAAACGGTCAAAAACCACGTTAGCAGCATCCTGCAGAAAATGGAAGTGGATGACCGAACACAGGCCGTCATTAATTCGATCAAATACGGTTGGGTAACCCTATAAACTTAATTCGTTATATACATAATCGATCCACACCATTCACGGCGACCTGGCCAATGACCAGGGCGGCCGTGGATTTTGCATTTTACCTGTTGTAATGTAGAGGTTTCATGGTCACTCGGATTGTCGGAACTCCCCTACCGCTTGCGGCATATATTGTTGAACGAGAAGACGAATCGCTGAGATGGGTTATAGATCAGCCTTTCGTCACTCCCCCTCAGACTAAAGGAGGTGGCCGCAATGTTTCCCGAGTTATTGTGGATCGTTGGTTTCTACGCTGCGGCTGTGGCACTCGTACACTGGATGATTCGTCGAGGTTCCGGCGGAGATCCGCATCATTATGTGCTTGTCGCAGGCAACCACCAAATGCAAATTGAATGGTACATTCGTGCGTTGCAACAGTTCTCTAGACGAACTGGGACAGAGATCGGGATAACGGTAGTGTTAGATCAATCTACGGATGATACCGGAAAAATCATGGAACGATTTGCGCGTAACGGTGATGGGATAGCATGGGTGAGAAGAGACGGAGGTTCATCGGATCATCGGCAAACTACGGATCAAAGGGTTGTGTGGGTGGAACTGGCGCGTACGGACGACGTTTCCAGGCTACCGCTTTGATTCAAATGGCACATAAGGAGTGCTGAAAAAGAATTGCGAAGAAGACGTTTTTGTCATACAATCCTTGTAACGTGTTCTGAATGGAAATCCGGGTGAAGCACACTCTTGGATCGCTGCGATAGCGATTTGGGGGTGTGTTTTTTGTTGTTGGCCATACAAGAGAAAGGGAGGCTGTTCCATGAAAGTCGTATTATACGCGGTTCGTGGCGAGACAAGTATGATGGCGTTTTTTTCTATTGCTTGGGAAGTAGATAAAGAGTTTTGGAACGGCAGAGCAATAGAGATGATCCGGCTTAAACAACCCGTACCGCTCGGGATGGCGGATTATGCTCGTAAAAAGTTGAATGAACGTTGGGATCAAGACGCTAGCGGCTTGGGAAAGGGAGGAAAGAAAGGGGTGAAAGCGCCGAGTAATGAGTGGATTGAGGAATTTCGGCAAATCGTTCAGAGGGCAGGGGACCATTATTTATTATCTGGCTACCTGGATTTAGCGACCGAAAGAATTCAGTGGAGTGCGTATTTGTCCAATGCGAGCGACCTAACTGAGGTAGCGCGATCGATAGCTATACAATTAACCGGTCGCTCCTTGTTAAAGGAAGAGGCCTATCAGTTGTTTGCTGAAGGTGCGCAGAAGAGATATGCTTCCATCGATCCTCTCGCCGCGATACAATACGCGGCACTTAACGGGGCCCTGCAGCTAACCGCTGCCGTAGCCCCGCAACCCCTAGCCGCTCCGCCGCTGCGCGGCTTCCGCGCTTGGGTCGAGCGGCTGCGCGCCGCTCTTCCATTCGGGCTCGCGGCTGCGCCTCGCCACGCCCAAGATTTGGCCTGCCGGCGATGCGGCAGCGGCCCGAACAAGCTGCGGCGTACGGCTTGCGCCGCTTGCGGACAGGCCTGCGCGTATTGCGAGGCCTGTCTGACGATGGGACGCAGCCGCGAATGCGAGCTGCTCATCATTGGCGTTCCGCCAGCGCGCGCTAGTGCCGAATCCAAAGTGTCGCGAACCCGTTCCTCGCAGGCGCCAACGAGGGATTCTCTCTCGCATAAAGTCTCATCCTCTCATCCCCGCATTGCTAATGAACTGGCGTTACGTTGGGGGCTAAGCGAAGCTCAGAGCGCCGCGGCCACGCAAGCTTTGCTATTCTTGAACACTCCGTTTCATGAGCGGGCTAGCCATACCTTCCTGCTCTGGGCAGTCACCGGAGCGGGCAAAACGGAAATGATTTTTCCGCTATTGGAAGCCGTGCTTGCTCGGGGTGGACGTGCGTTAGTCGCTACTCCCCGCCGTGATGTCGTGCTCGAATTGGAGCCGCGGCTAGCCAAAGCATTTCCGGATCAGGAGCGCGTGGTATTGTATGGCGGAAGTTCAGAACGCTGGAAGACCGGCCAGCTTACGCTCGCCACGACTCACCAGTTGCTCAGGTTTCAGGAAGCATTCGATCTTGTGCTGATTGACGAACTTGATGCGTTCCCCTATCACAATGACCCTATGCTGCATTTCGCCGCGGACAAATGCCGCAATAAAACAGGCTGCACCCTATACCTGAGCGCTACACCGCCTCTGCCCTTACAACGGGCCGTTGCCAAGGGGAATCTCGTCTCCGCACGCGTCCCAGTGAGGTACCATGGCCATCCGCTGCCAGTCCCGGGGCGTCTGGTCATCCCGTCAGTGACCCAATTCACCGGTAAGCAGCGAATTCCAGCCAAGTTGCTAAAGCCGCTACGGCGATCCGTTCAGCGAGGAGCCCAGATTTTCTTGTTCGTTCCTTATGTTAAACAAGTGGAACCTACCGTTCGGTTGTTAAGGCGGTACGCGTCGCAGCTTAACATCGAACCGGATTCTATATCGGGCACCTCGTCTAAGGACTCGGAACGATCGGATAGAGTTGTCGCTTTCCGCAAACAAATCATTCAATTGCTTGTCACGACGACGATATTGGAGCGAGGAGTTACGATTCCGAAGAGCGACGTCTACATCCTCGATGCCCACAACCGATTGTTCGATGCCGCTTCGCTTGTTCAGATGTCAGGAAGGGCCGGACGTTCGGCAGTTGATCCGCGCGGTTTCGTGTATTATGGAGCGCCGATGTGGACGTTGTCGCAGCGAAGCTCGATCCGACAAATTCGAGGGATGAACTCTCTCGCGAAACGGCAAGGCTATTTTAAGGACTCACTCTAATGTTGTTTTGTAACTTTTGCAGATCATCCCTCGTCAGATAGGAGAGATTTAACAATGCTATTCAATCTGATTTCTTGGTTTGCACCCTCCCAGCAAGATTGTCCGGTATGCGGAAGGAACGCATCGCAAGCTTCAAGCCCGATCGTCGTTCCGGTCAAACACGCGGAACCGCGGCGTATACTGACGTCTTTGTGCGGTACGTGCAGAAAGTCTATTCCTTGGATCACGCATGCGATTTGCCGGATTTGCGGCAGAGCGGAGAGTTGCGAGGATTGCATTCGACGACAGAATCGGTATTATGCCCTCAGTCGATGCGCCGTCAGATATGATCCTCAGATGAGGGACTGGCTCGCGCTCTATAAGTATCGGGGGAACGAAGGGCTGGAGGCTGTGCTCTCGGCGATGCTCGCTTTTGCTTATGAGCGTCTTTGCGAAGTTACTCCTTCGGGATTCGACGTGATTACCTCGGTTCCCTTAGCGCCCGAGAGATTGCGGGCTCGGGGTTATAATCAGGCCGAAAGATTAGCGATCCGATTGGCGGAATGGTACGGATTGGAGTATCGGCCGATGCTGCTTCGGCTTCGTCATACCGAGAAGCAAAGCCTCAAAACCCGGCGAAGCCGCGTCGTTGACATGAGAGGCAATTTTGCGGCGGTCCCGACGGATTTGGTGTCCGGAACCGTTCTTCTCGTAGACGACATCTATACGACGGGAAGCACATTGGACGAATGCGCTCGGGTATTGACTCAGGCTTTCCCTGAAGCTTCCAGAGAGGTTTATGGGTTATTATGGGCGCGATCATAATCAAAAACCGATGCCAAACGAATATTCTTTTCGACACATTTCTTCCTGTGCTATGATAGAGAGACTTTGTTTGCAATAATAATAGACTCGGTGAAACACACCAGAAGGAGGCGCTATGGAACGGCGGGCTAAATTAACGGAAATCGATATCGTACGCGGCATCGCGATCCTAGGAGTATTGATGGTGCATTCCACCTCGTTCGCTACGGAAGCGATGAAAGGCGCGAGCCTGTATGGCGTATACAATTTCTTGAATATTTTTTCGAAAATAGGGACGACTTCGTTCATCCTTCTTAGTAGCTTCGTGCTGTTCTATAACTATTACCCCCAACCGCTTACGGTTCAGCGCTTCACGAAATTTTACCGCAACCGGCTATTATATATCGTCGTGCCTTATTTGGTATTTTCAATTATTTATTTCATATTGCGTTGGTATCAGAATGGCTTTGCGTGGGATATTTCCGAGATGTGGCCGAGTTTTTTGAAGAAGGTCTCGAAGGGTCAAGCGTACACGCACTTGTATTTTGTGTTCATCAGCATTCAGCTATACCTTTTGTTTCCGATTCTTTTGTTTTTGATGAAACGTTTCAAGTGGTTGGCGGCATCGGCCGTTCTCGTAGGTTTAGCATTACAATGGGCATTTTTCCTATACAACAGAGAGTATTGGCAAGTGACTAACCGGGGAAGTTGGTCTCCGACGTATTTTGGTCAATATTTTCTCGGGGCATGGCTCGGCATTTACTTTGATCGGATCAAGAGCTGGCTCATGATTGCCAAAGCAAACGTAACGAAGGCTAAAGTAACCGTATGGATCTGTTTGTGGACAGCGTGGTTAGCGGCCGGAATTTCGTATGTAACGATTTTCTATAACGCTAGAATGTACAAAACGGCCTATCATAACGCGCTCTATGACGGCTTGTGGGATATCTATACGATGCTCACTCCGCTCGTTCTTATGCAGATCGCCTTCCTTATCGGCGGCAGAATGAAAAGCTCCTTCTGGATTGGGAAGCTTCGTCACTTGGGCATCGTCTCGTTCGGCGTATATTTATTCCATCCGTTGGTACTGCTGATATACAGGAAGTATCCATTGAATGGCGGCGGCACAATGATACATCACGCGTGGTACGCAGGCGGTTTCCTCTGCGCCTTGCTGATCTCTTGGATTGTCGTAACCTTGATTTGCCGTCTGACGAGCTGGTCTTGGATACTGTTCGGCAGCGTGCCTGCACAGTTGAAGGCTGCTTCCGCTGAACCGAAACGTACAGTCGAATCTACGACTTCGTCTCCATCGGCATCCGTTTAGGACGAAAGTCCGCAAACAAATCGATAGCGAGAACTTGAAATATTTAGTACAATACAAGTAAATTGAGGTCGATTGATGTCGGAAATCGGGGAGATGATTAGAGTGGATTTATCTTATTGTCCAAAATGCGGGAGATTGTTCTCCAAAAATTTTCGCGACGTTTGCAATAATTGCCATGCGGATTTAGAGAAAGAATACGAGAGATGCGCCGACCATTTACGTAAAAATAAAGGGATGGATATTCAGCAGTTATCCGAAGAGCTGGAGATCAGCATCAAGCAAATCACGAAGTGGATTCGCGAAGGCCGGATTTCGTTGCTTGACGCTCCGAATATGTCTTATCCGTGCGAATCTTGCGGCGTTCTGATTCGGGACTCGCACCTATGCGATTCCTGCAAGAAGCGGTTGCAACGAGACGTGAAAAACGCCAATACATCGGGGATGTTGCAGCATAATCCGGATGAGGATAGGAACAGAGGCGCTTATCGAATTGGCGATCGTCCTCACGAACGTGGTAAATAATAGTATCTCTAAACATTTCATAATCATTGACCGATAATAGAATTATACATTATCGGTTTTTTCTTATATATCGGGGTGAAGAATGTGAAAATCAACGAAACACAGCGCATTGGTGCCATTAATTCTTACCAAGCGAAATCAGAACAGCGTACGGAAGCGAACGGACGCAAAAGACAATCGGATCAAGTTCACATTTCGGCGGAAGCGCTAGAGATGTTGTCTCACAATCGCGCGGACCAAGCCGAACGGGCTAAGAAGATCGATGGGCTTAAGCAACAAGTCGCAACGGGCAGCTATTTCGTAGATAACGGAAAGCTGGCGGAGAAGCTTCTTCCGTTCTTCAAGTAATTAACGTGATCGTATGGCGGGAACTTCAATATTAATGCTTTCGAAGTAAGGTGGAGTAACATGGCAGTCGACAAAGTGATTACGGTCTTGGAACAATTGGTCGAAGTGCATGAGCAGTTAATCGAGATCGCAACGGAGAAGCGGCAAGGCATCATGGCTAACGATTTGGACGTTCTGAATAGGACGATCAAGTCGGAATCCAAGTGCATTCAGAGATTATCGGTGCTCGACCGGGATCGTCTCGCCGCATCTGCACAGCTGTTGAACGAGAATGGAGTGAAGCCCCAAGGCGGAATTACCCTTCGTCAACTGTACGGAGTCGTGTTCGATCCCGAGCAGCGTTCTCGGCTCGCTAACCTCGAGCTGCAATTGAAAGGCCATCTGAACGAGCTTCGTCAGAGAAATGAGCTCAACCAGCAACTATTGCGTCAATCCATTGATTTCGTTCAATTTTCGATAGAATTGATCGTCCCTCAAGCCGACGATAGTTACATATATAAGAATCCAACGGGATATTCGCCGGATAGTTCCCAGGCCGGTATCTACAACAAACGAGTCTAAAGGGGCGGTAGTGATGAGATCGACTTTCCATAGTATTGAGACGGCAAAGAGAAGCTTGTTTACCGAGCAAGCTCTCATTAATACGACCGGTCATAATATCGCGAATGCGAATACTCCGGGCTACTCTCGTCAACGCGTCAATCTAGTGGCGTCGAGACCGATAGAAGCACCCGGAATGATGCGAAGCAATATTCCGGGACAGCTTGGAACCGGGGTGGAATTTACTTCTATCACTCGAATTCGTGAGCAGTTTCTGGACGATCAATTCCGCAACGCGAATCGCAGCTTAGGCGATGCGAAGATTCAAGCGGACACCTTGTCTAAGTTGGAGACGATTTTTAACGAACCGTCGGACTCGGGGATTCGCACCGTAATGGATAATTTCTGGAAGTCGTGGACCGACTTGGCCAAAGATCCGGAAAGCATAACCGGGCGTAAAATTGTGCGCGAGAATGCATTGGCGCTAGTTGATGCCTTCAATGAGACAAGTAAACACTTAACCGATCTGGAAAATGACTTAACGACTAACATCGATGTTAAAGCGGATGAGATAAACTCGATTACGGACTCCATAGCGAACCTGAACTTTGAAATTCGCCGTCTGGAAGCCTATGGAGATAATCCGAATGATTTGCGCGATCAACGAGATTATCTTGTGGATCAGTTGTCCAATATCGTGAACGTAACCGTAACGAACACGCCTGAAGGCTACGCCATTAACACCGGCGGTATCAATCTGGTAGAGGGGAATGCGGCGACTCCGGTCAATGGCTTAGCGTTAGTAACGGAATTTGGTACTGGCGGCCTGATGGGCGGAGAAGTCGCGGGACTGATTACCTCAAGGGATAAATACGTAGCGGATTATAAAGAACAATTGGATGCCATGGCCAATACGTTGGTCAACGGAGATATCGATATCACGATCCCGGCGGGCTCAACGTACCTCGGTACTAAGCTTGCAAACGATCTTCCAGTAACCGTCCAAGGGATTAACGGATTGCACAAGCTGGGTTATCTATTCAATTCTCCTCCGGCTCTCCCGATATTAGCGGGCGACTTCTTCACTTCCAGCGGCGGTCCGATCACGGCGGAATCTCTTCGCTTAAGCGCCGACATAGCCAGCGATCCGATGCAAATCGCCACTTCTATGCGCGTGGAGAATATTGACGGCTCGGACGAAACGGTCAAGGGCAATAATACGCTTGCCAATTTCATGGCCGGATTGAAAGGAACTTCTATTAAATTCACGCTTACATCTACCGGGAACGGGATTGCCGAGGGTACGATCGATGCTTTCTACGCGTCCATGTTGGGACAACTCGGGGTGCAATCTCAGGCGGCTACCCGTTTAGCGACGAATCAGCAGGATATCGTGACCCAAGTAGATAGCCGTAGACAATCGACAAGCGGAGTATCTTTGGATGAAGAAATGTCCGATTTGATCAAATACCAGCATGCATATTCTGCTGCGGCTCGGTTCATGACGACTGTAGACGAAACATTGGACAAGATTATTAACGGGATGGGAATAGTCGGACGTTAATGCTTCGGTTTGAATAATAAGACACTATAAGGAGGGGTAAACCTCATGGCACTTCGCGTGACGCCGGGTATGATGCATAACAATCTAATGAGGAATATCAATCATAATCTTTCTAGAATGGAAAATCAGCAGAATATGCTGTCCACGGGGCGTAAGCTAAACAAACCGTCTGATGATCCTGCCGGAATCACATACTCGCTGCGATATCGCAGCGAACTTGCAATGAACGAGCAGTATGACAAGAACATTGGAACATCCCTCTCGCAATTAAGCCATACGGATACTGTCTTAGGACAAGTGAATGATTTAATTCAACGCGCGCAACAATTGACGGTTCAGGCGTTGAACGATACCAATCCGCAGAGCGCGTTGGATGCCATTAAGATTGAAATGCATCAACTTTATGAACAAGCCGTAACCGCAGGGAACGATACATTGAATGGCAAATATATCTTTAACGGACAGATGACGGATAAACAACCGTATACTTCAGCGGATGCTGCGACTCAAGACACGGATACGGAAAAATTTCTCATGCGCTTTTCCGCCGGAGTAACGGTACCGATTAATGTTACCGGCGATGAAGTATTCGGTGCATCCGGGGATGCAGACAACCTTTTTCAAGTGTTGAAGGACCTGGAGAGCGCACTTGAGGACCCGGCCAACAAAGATGATCTCCGGGTAGCATATTCGAATCTTAATAGTCGCTATGATAAGCTTATTAATATTAGGTCAGAGGTCGGCGCTCGCACGAATCGCGTGGAACTCATTGATCAACGGCTACAGGATTTGACGCTAAATCTTAACGAACTTCAAGGAAAGACGGAAGATGCGGATATGGCGGAAACGATCATGAAGTTTAATTTGGAGCAAAACGTGTATCAAGCTTCATTATCGACCGGCGCCAAAATCGTGCAACCCACACTTATCGATTATTTGAGATAATTCTTTATTGTGTATCAGGGGGCAATTATGAATGATTTAAGACTATCCATACGACAGAATTATGCGGCAATCGGAATCGATACGTACCCGACTCAGCAGCAAATTCAATCAGCAAGCGGCGATTTACAGATTCAACAGTCTGCTGCGAAGATGGACTTCTCGTCAGAACCTGCACAGCTAATCGTTGATTCCTCACAAGCGCAACATGCTTTGATGAGAGGTCCGAACCTGGAATGGAGCAGTTATGTCACGAGTCAACTCAATGCCTTATTCCATCAGCAGTTGGCAGAGATCGTAGCAGAGGGGAATCGTACGGCTATGATTACAAACCCTTCTAACGCTTTCGCTGAAATTGCGCGAAATAATGTCTTTAGACCCAATCCCGTGAACTATCAAGCCGTCGTTCCAGACGTTGATAATGTTGAAATAACCTATCAGCCTGGAGAGTCGAATACGGTAATTGAAGGATCTCCGACGGAGATTCAGTACGCGGCTAACAAGCCGGATATCCAAGTCATGCCCGGAAAGACGGATATCTATCTTCGTCAGAAGAATAATATTGACATTCAAGTATCATCGTATAATATATTGACTTGAGAAAGCTATAGCCAAGGCTATAGCTTTGTTTTTTAATAAAGGAGGTACTAGGTTGAATTCCTCTATCCAGATTGAAAAAGTTGATTTTGGAGGCAGTATTGTCGGTTTTGAGCAGCTTCGTTATTTTCAGTTCAAGAAGGTGGAAGGAGACAATCCCTTTTTCCTATTGGCTAGCGAAGAGAATGAAGAGATGGAATTCATTATCGTTTCCCCATTCGAGTTTTATCAGGAATATGAAGTTGCAATTAGTGACGATATTAAGCAAGAGCTTCAGATCGAATCTCATGAAGACGTCATGGTGATGTGTACGGTGACCATACATAAACCCTTCAAGGAATCAACATTGAATTTGATTGCCCCACTCCTAATCAATGTGACCAAAGGCGTTGCAAGACAAATCATTCTGAATGGGAGCGCCTATCCGACACGTGCAAAGCTCTTCCCAGTGTCAGCGGAGGGGAATTAGGGATGTTAATCTTAAGCCGTAAGCGCGGCCAGTCTATCATTATCCATAACGATATCGAAATCATTATCACAGCGATCGAGGGGGAACAAGTGAAAATCGGGATTGTTGCCCCTAAAGAATTCGCCATCTTGCGCAAAGAAGTGCTAGAAGAAGTCCGAATAACGAATCAGAAATCCATTTCGACAAAAGATGATATTCAACTTCTGCATACATGGTCAGAAAGTACTAAAAAAAAATAAAAATAATATAAAATTTTCTAAAAAGCTATAAAATAAACTCGAATGTCGTCCGATAATAATAAATGTAAGGCGAAAAGCCTACTCCACATGGAAGTGGAAAAACAATTTCAGGGAGGAAATAAATCATGATTATCAATCACAATCTTAACGCAATGAACTCGCATCGTAACCTCGTATTCAACAACATTCAATCGGGTAAATCGAGCGAGAAATTGTCTTCCGGTTTCCGCATCAACCGTGCAGCTGATGATGCAGCTGGTCTTTCGATCTCCGAGAAAATGCGCTCACAAATCAAAGGCATGAACCAAGGTATGCGCAATACACAAGACGGTATTTCGATGGTTCAAGCGGCTGAGGGCGCAATGAACGAAGTTTCCGACATGCTGACTCGCATGAAAGAACTTTCTGTTCAAGGTTCTAACGGAACGTACAATACGACTGATATTGGTGCTATGGATTTGGAGTACCAAAAGTTGGCAAATGCAATCGATGCTATTGCAACTAACTTTGAATTCAACGGAGTTAAAGTTCTTGATGGAACTGCAACTGCGGTAACGATTCAAACATCGGGTGGTCAAGCAGATTCAGTTGTCATTGATTTCACTGATGCAAGCCTTAAAACTCTGACTTTTGGTGGATTGACTGACCAAACTACTGCCCTTGCAGAATCTCTGGTAATTGACGATGCAATCGAAACAGTTAACAAAGGTCGTTCTACACTCGGTTCGTTCCAAAACCAACTTGAGCACGTGTTTAACAACGTTGGCGTCAATGCTGAGAACTTGCAAGCTGCTGAGTCCCGTATCCGTGACACTGATATGGCAGCTGAGATGATGAAGTTTACTAAATTCAACATCCTGCAACAAGCTTCCACGGCGATGTTGGCACAAGCAAACCAAGCACCGCAAAACGTACTGCAATTGCTTCGTTAATTACAAGTATTGGGGAGGTCCACGGCTTTACGTGGGCCTCTTTTTATTTAAGGAGAATTTCCTATGAAGATTAGCGTCTGTATGATTGTAAAAAATGAAGAATTACAATTGGGTCGCGCGCTCACCAGTATTCCTATCAGTTGTGAAGTAATCATTGTCGATACGGGCTCAACGGATCGAACAATAGCAATTGCGCGGGAAACCGGTGCGAGAGTTTATGAATATGAGTGGAGACATCATTTTGCAGATGCGCGTAACTTCTCCGTTAAGCAAGCGACTGGTGATTACATTTTTATTATGGATGCGGATGAGCAATTATTCGAGAATTGGGAATGTGCTGTTAACGAGCACCTGGCACGATTCCCGGATCAAGCGAGTGCAGTTATGATTCATAATATAACTGAAGGTGATTTGACGGTCCATCATGGTGTTCGCTTGTTTCCTAATAACGGGAAGTATGTTTTTCGGGGTAACGTTCATGAGCAGTTGTATAATGAAGAAGAGCTCGCGCAACCTATTCATAGTGCGATTAAATTGAACCATTATGGTTATTCGAAGGAACAGTATGAATCCAAGGGGAAATTCGAACGCTATGTTCATTTATATAGAGAAGCATTAATACAGGATCCTAATAATGGCTATATGTTATATCAACTTGGGAAATTATACTATTCGCTTAATCAATTCAAGGAAGCCTATGAGCCGCTATCCGCTGCTGTGATGCAGCAACAATTCGATAGGTTATATTATCCACCACTGCTCGTGATGTTCGGATATACGCTGAAAGAACTTAATAATAGCAATCAAGCCTATGAGTTGCTGTTACCGTTAGCGAGTAAGTATCCTAAATTTCCGGATTTGTATTTTCAATTGGGTATACTTGCGATGGAGACGGGACGATTTAATCAAATCGAATCTCATTATAAACAAGCATTAGCAATAGGGGATACAGATCGGTATACGACGGTGTGTGGTTGCGGAAGTTACCGGGCAGCACATAACTTAGGGGTGTTCTATGAGGTTTCTGGTAGAATTAAGGAAGCGTGCGAGTACTACAAACTTGCAGCTGTTCAACAATTTCAGCCTTCCATTCAGCGACTAACAGAACATTTAAAGAAAAGCTAAATAAAACCGGAGATTTATTCGATATATATATTAATAGTAAATTTGGGATTGGGGATGATGAGCATGACAATGCGGATAACGGGTTTGACCTCTGGTATGGATATCGATTCCATGATCAGCAAGCTTATGAAGGCAGAGCATATACCGGTGGATAAGCTTCTACAGAAAAAGCAAACTTTGCAATGGAAGAAAGAGAGTTACAGTAGTATTAACCTCAAACTGTCTTCGTTCCGGGAATCCATATCTTCGTCTCGGTTTTCAGGGGGCTGGAACAAGCTTGATGCCGCTGGCGATACGGTTCGCCTTAGCGAAGATGAGATGGTTACGAAGGTTAAGGATATTTTGAGTAAGTACAACGATTTAGTGAGTAACTTAAATGGAACTCTTACCGAAGACGTCTATCGAGGTTATGCGCCGCTTACCTCAGATCAGAAGAATGATATGAAAGATTCGGACATTGCGGCCTGGGAGAGTAAAGCTAAGAGTGGTCTCTTACGTAACGATGACATTATGAAAAAAGCCTTTAATGAATTACGTGGTCTAGCATCAGCGAAGGTGACAGGTGCTGACTCTGACTACGATACATTGTCGGAGCTCGGAATCACAACTCCCCAATATATGAAAAATTCCCCCGAGAATGGGAAGCTCATTCTTGATGAGGCGAAGCTTCGGAAAGCAATTAAAGATAATCCGGATTCCGTCGTGCAAGCTTTTACTGCACAAAGCGCTACTGATAATACGGCGAAAGGTTTTATTCAACGTGCATTTGAAATTGTAGATACAGCAATGATTTCGGTATCACGAAAGATAAGCGGAGGGATGAATACTGCCGAAAGCCTCAATTCACAGATCGGAAAGATTGAAACGAAGGTGACGGAGTGGAACGCTAAGCTAAACAAAAAAGAAGATCGGTACTATAAGATGTTTTCTGCTATGGAAAAGGCTATTGCGAATGGCAACGCCCAATCTTCATGGTTGGCTCAACAATTTCAATAAATAGGGAGAATAGAAAATGGAGATACAGTCGAATCCACAGCCTATTCAACAACGACCGACAACCAGAGAGGCAGACCCGATTATTCGCGTGAGCGGAGAGTATCTGGTCCTTAAGGAGAAAAGTAAGAGCGAGATTCTTACGGTTAGCGAGAAAGTACTGATGAGTGCGATCGATACCGCAAACAAAAATGTACAAGGCAAGGAACATGAGTTTAATTATAAAATTCACAAATCTACAGGTGATCTTATCGTTCAAATTTTGGATAAAGATACTCACGAGGTCATTCGTGAAGTTCCGCCTGAAAAGTTTATTGATTTAATTGAAAAACTGCAGGAACTTTCAGTAGGAGCTATCATCGACGAGAAGAGGTGAGTTTTGGGTGATTCCTCAAGCGCAAGAAAACTACATGAATACCAAAATTCAAACATCATCTCCAGGAGAGTTGACTTTGCTGCTCTACAATGGAGGAATCCGTTTTCTTAAGCTAGCCATCGGATGCTTGGAACGACGGGATCAAAGCGGCAAGCATACGAACTTTATGAAGGCGCAGAGCATCATTGAAGAATTGCAATCTACTCTAAACATGGAGTACGAGCTTTCCCGTCAACTGAATGCACTCTATTTCTATATCAATGAAAAGATCGTAGAAGCTAATGTGCGACAAGATATTTCTACTGCAACGGATTGCGTACAAATGCTTACCGAACTTAGGGATACTTGGGGCGAAGCCCTCAAAAGCCTAAAAAATGAGGAAAAGGTACAACCATCATGACGACTCAAATTTATCAATGGTTGGAAGAGTTGAAAGAATCAACCGAAGCGATCGCGAATATCGATTTGGAAGAAGAAGCAAACGACGAGTTGCTTCTTTTTCTGCAGAATAAGCAAGTCGAGATCCGGAACCGGATTGATGTATATCGGGATACGAATACTTACTCCTACGATGACAAAGATCGACAGCTTATTAGAGAGTGTCTTGATCTCGAAGATCAAATCAAGCAAAAATTCCAAGCGATGTACTCGGAAGCTAGTAACGAGTTAGCTAGAATTAATTCCGGTAAACGCTCACGAGATGCCTATCAGGGCGAAGAAATCCAATCAATGGGTTATTTTATTGATAGACATAGGTAAAAGTGGTGTCTGTGGAAATATAGTGTAACAAAACTGTCACATTATCGACAATATTTGATGCAACTATATTGAAAGAGTTTGAATAATTTAGTACTATAGTAATATCTTCTAGTTTTATAGATATATAAGAAAAATAATAGGCAAAACTACAGCGATGTAGTGACGCAAAGCCATGGGTCTAATTACCTGCAAGATAAGGAATAGATCGCCAGGTTGCCCGATCGTTTGGTATTCAAACAATAGCAACTTGCCTGCTATTGTTTTTATTTATTATTATTCATCATACATGGAGGAATAACCGTGAAAAATCTCAAAAAGTTGCTCACAGTTTCGATGGCAATTTGCTTAGCTTTGAGTGGGGTGCTAGTAGCTCCGAAAGCACAAGCGGCAGTGAATGATTATGTGACAGTAACGAAGTCAGTCAATCCAACTTCCATAACGACTTTGCAAGAAGCGGAAGTGTCTTTGAATCTTACAGGTACGCCGCCAGCGAATGTAATCGTACCTAATGATGTTGTTCTTATTATCGACAAGTCAGGTAGTATGGCTCCTACATACGGCCCCAACAATGGGGAAGACAAAATGACCAACGCTAAAGAAGCGGCGAAAGGTTTCGTCGATCTTATGGATCTGACTAAACATAGAGTAGCGGTTGTCGATTTCTCTGACAATGCTAAATCATTTCCCTTCACAGTTGATAAAGATGCTGCAAAAACCTATATTAGTGGAATTACTTCCAATGGAGCTACAGCTACAGGGGCAGCAATCGATGCAGCGATCGCATTGTTGGCCGACCATCGCCCAGAAGCTCAGCCAGTAATTGTATTGATGACAGATGGAGCAGCAACAGTAGGGTCACCTACTCCTTTCGAATTCGCGATGCTGAAGGCACAAGCTGCGAAGGATGCAGGGATTATATTCTATACAATCGCTCTTCTGAATCCTAACGAAGATCCTGTTACCAGTAGCCCGAATATTCTTATGACAAATATGGCAACAACTGCAAATCATCATCACTTTGTTCTTGGTTCAACAGGTCTTAGCCAGATTTATGCAGCAATTGTTCAAGAAATCGGACTGGCAAGTGCATATGATGTAACGGTAACGGATATCGTGGATGCTAACTTCGAGATCGTACCAGGATCTTATGACAATAACATTCCTAAGCCGACTGTTGCTGGCAATACATTGACTTGGAAATTCAATGAATTGAAGAACAGTACATTGTCTTTCAAATATAAGATTCGTCCGGTGAACAAGACAAAAGCGGGAACATTCCCAATTTCTACAGCCGCTTCACAAGTTACGTACAAAGATTATGCCGGTGCAGCGCGTAGTAAAACAATCCCGTCTGTTAATCTGATTGTAAAACTTCCGGCTCCGGAAATTACCTCGATTGTTCAACCTTCAGGTCATCCAAACGGTGGGGAGACCGTAACGATTAATGGTAAATACTTTACTTCGGGTGCAACGGTTACATTTGGCACGACGAGTGCAACGAATGTAGTTGTTGTGAGTGACACGCAAATTACGGTCACAGCTCCAAAAGGGGCTCAAGGTACGGTAGATGTGACTGTGAAAAATTCGGATGCCCAGAAAGCGATCGGCCAATATCAATATAAAGCGGATCCTACCATCACTAGTTTGAGCCCAACTAACGGTCCACTTGCGGGTGGAACAATAGTAGCAGTTATGGGGAATTATTTGATGAAGGGACTAAGCGTTAAATTCGGGGATAAGCCTGCTGTGGTTTCGACCTATTCGAATATTACTTATATTAAAGTTACTGCACCGCAAGGCGATGCGCCAGGACCGGTAGACGTAACGTTCACGAATCCAGATGGAACAAGTGTAGTGGTTGCCGGCGGATTTACGTATGACACGCCGATTTCGACTGATCCATCAATTACGTCGATTACTCCGAATTCGGATTTAGTAACGGGTGGAACAATCGTATATGTGGATGGGAAGAACTTTAAGAATGGAATGAAAGTTCAAATTGGCAGCAATGAAGCTACCACTACCTTTGTATCTGCAACTCGTCTTAAGGTGACGATCCCAGCTAGCAGTATAGCTGGCCAAGTAGATGTATCGGTTACTGACTTAAGTGGTAAGCCATACACTTTGCCGAATGCCTTTACTTACAATGCAATTGTTTATCCAACGCCAACCATTACTTCGATCACTCCGAACTCGGGATTACTAGCAGGTGGAGACATTGTTTACGTTGATGGCACAAACTTTGTTACTGGAATCTCTGCTGTAACTATTGGCGGTAAGGACGCAGCGACTACTTTCGTATCCAAAACGAGATTGAAAGTAACTATTCCTGCAGGAGACGCCTTAGGAACTGTGGATGTCAAAGTTGTGAATGATTCTAATGAGGCCACATTAACAAATGGATATGAATATAAGGCGCCTGTTATCATAGCGCCTACAATCACATCGCTTACACCAAACACTGGATTGACTACCGGCGGAGTAATTACTTACATCGATGGGACTAACTTCAAGAATGGTGCGACAGTAAAATTCGGTACGGTATCGGTAAATAGCTCATTTGTAAGTGCTACTCGTCTTAAAGTTACAGTACCTGCAGCGCCAGCTCTTGGTTTTGTCGATGTAACGGTGACGAATCCGGATGGTGGTGAAGGAACTTTGGGGAACGGATTCCAATATACCGTGGTTACTCCTACGATTACAGCTCTAACTCCTAACCATGCGAAAAAAGCAGGTGGAGACATAATCTATGTTGATGGTACAAACTTTGATACAGCCTCGACAGTAACTATAAACGGTGTAGCTGCGACTAGCGTATTCGTTAGTACTACGCGTCTTAAAGTAACGGTACCTGCAAGCCCAACGTTAGGAGATGTAGATCTGGTGGTTACGGTCTCTAGCGGTCTAACGGCCACTACCACTTTGACCTATGATAATGGGCCGCAATTACCGGCACCTAAGCTTACATCCATGACCACGACTTCCGGATCGGCTGCAGGTGGGAACATTATTTATATTGATGGTTCAAACTTTACGAATAAACCATCGGTCTATTTCGGTAGCGTTAAAGTTGCAGTTGCAAACGTCACTTATGTAAGTGCGAGCCGGGTGAAAGTGACTGTACCTGCTGGGGTTTCGGGTCCAGTATTGGTTAAAGTTGTTAATCCAGATGAGCAAGAGAGTAACACATTAACGTATACCTATAATTAATTCCAATCAAAAACACCGCTTGACCTTAGAGGTCAAGCGGTGTTTTTATATTTATCTTAATGTATTGAGAAATCTCTGAGATTTGGATAATGGCTGTACCAAAGATGGAGCAGTTCCTTATCCTCTTCTGAGGAATAGTTTTCTTTTATTCTGCCCAATAGATCTATTGTAGGGTTAGATTCGACGGATGCTTTTATAAATGCATAAGCCTCTTTTGTTTCCCCCATATTCAAATACCATTGTCCTACGGTTCTTAAACCTTCCGTTTCTAGGACCTGGTTGTCCAATAAGAGGCTGTACAAATCAAGAGCCTCGTTAGTCCTCCCGATCCTGTAGAAGGATTCGGCTAGTAAGTTAAGTGTTCGGGAATCGGCCATTCGTTGCAGCAAAGTGAAATAGAGATCGTGGTGCTGAAATTTCCATAAAAATAATAGAGATTGTGCCAATAATTGTTCTTTACCTAAAAGCAATATAGCGTTTTGTTCTCGATTCTGCATAATTAGCATGGCCTGTTCGAATAATTGAAGGCAGATATCGGGTTGGTCTTGAGCGATTTGTGCATAAGCCGCATTGCTGCTTATAAGCGAAACCGCAATGGCAATGTGTGCAGGGAGAGAGGGATAAGTGTCATTCTTTAGAAGCTCGAATCGATTATTCAATAACTCGTACACAACTTCATCTTCGAAAGGCACAGTTATACCAAACCGATCTATGTGATCCCGGTAGAACTGAACGAGAGGACGCTGTCCGGTAAGAAGAGCCATTTTAAACAGAAGCATTGTATTCATAGCAACTGAGCAAGGGTAAATCTGCTCCATAACTTTCGTGATATCTTCTGATGATTCCGAGACTAGAAGATGGTCGATTAATTGTTGTAGTAGCCGATAATTTTTGGGTTGCAATTGGAGTGTCTTGATCCAATAGGAGAATGCATTAGCTAAATCTCCTTTTTTCCTATGAATTTCTCCAAGCATCTGATAGGGAATAATCTTGCCGTATGTGGGTTTGATAACCCAATAAGGGATGCCATTCTTCTCAGCCTTTTCGGCAATCTGAATGCATTTTTTGAACTCGAGTATCGAAGTTTCCCAGAAACCTAAAGTGTCTAATAAAATGGCTTTCAAACAATAATAATCCGCGTGGTTCGGACGGTACTGAATGCCGGACTGAATATGCGTATAGGCCGATTGATAATAACCTTCCTGGATTTCGAGCGTGATGAGGCAATCCAGGAGATGAAAGTACCATTCATCCGCTGGTTTACTGCCTTGATAAGATAATTGGAAGGAAAGAATAGCTTGTTCAGTCTGCTCGGCGGCTAAATATTCATTCCCTAATATAAATTGGAAATAAGGATCATTAGAACGATTAGGTTCTATCGCTTTCAGTATGGTCATATTACGTTCGGATTTATTTTTCTGTTGCATGATTTCACGGGTATAACCGGTATGGAAAATCGTAAACTCCAGCGAAGGTAGATGCAAGGCTCCCTTATTGGATCTTAGTTGCTCGTGTATCGGATTCGCGTATCGGATAGATGGATCATTTCGGAACAATCGTGCTCCGGGCGACTCCGTGATTTTGGTTTCATCTTCACCGTCACCCGTGAAATTCATGATTTTGATCGTAAAACCATTTGTTCTTGGGTCGTTATGCTGATAAAGCATTTGCCGGATTTGCTCGTGATCCGTATTTTGAACATATTCATCCGCATCCAATACAAGAATCCATTTTCCAGTAGCGTATCTTAACGATTCATTGCGCGCGGCGGAGAAATCCTGCTGCCATTCGAAATGATATACCTGATCCGTATATTGATGGGCGATCGATATAGTTCCATCCTCTGATCCTGTGTCCACAACAATGATCTCGTCGACTAGACCTCGAACACTTTCAAGGCAACTGGCAAGCACTTTTTCTTCATTTTTGACGATCATACAAAGCGAAATAAGTTTGGTCATAAATCCTCCAGTTTAATTAACAAGATCTATCCCTTATATCGGTCAATCAATTAGCAGAATCAAGAAGAGTACTTATATATAAATCTGGAAATGGATCCTCTATTAAATAATGAAGGGAAAAAGCCGAAATTTAAAATAGGAATGTAACGCAACCGAAGGAGTAGTTACAATGAAAAAAGGGTTCCAAGTGATGACTCCTCAATATATGCGTCAATTCCAATGTACTGGGAGCGCATGCGAAGATACATGCTGTGGAGGATGGGCGATAAGCGTCGAGAAGGAGGCTTACAAGCGATATCAGAAAGTGAAGGACAAAGAACTACAGATGAGCATCAAGGAGAATATCATTCGGGTAAAGAAAGATGCCACGGAATATTATTATGCGGTAATGAAGCAAAATGAAGAAGGGTATTGCAATTTTTTGACAGTAGAGAAGCTTTGTAGCTTGCAATCGAAACTCGGTGAAGCAGCGCTTTGCCAAACCTGCTCCGAATATCCGAGAGTGTATAATCAGGTCGACGGGAGGATTGAGATCAGCAGCAAGTTGTCGTGTCCCGAAACGGCTAGATTAGCGTTGTTGAACCCGAATCCGATGGAGTTCGATGTCGTCGAGATGGACTTGGACAGAGGAACACTCGCTTCTAATATCGTAAATACAAACAAGGGTGAATTGTCATCTGCGTTCTGGGACATTCGGATATTTGTCATTTCCCTAATTCAGAACCGTTCATATTTATTGAAAGAAAGACTCATGATCCTCGGCTTGTTCTGTTCGAAACTCGATGAATTAATCGGCCACGGCAACTTTTCTTCGATAGGGCCGTTAATTCAACAGTTCAATTTTCAAATCGAACAGAGACTATTCCATAACGTGTTGAACATCCAATCCGACTCGGTACACGTATCCATTAAGTTACTAAAGGAAATGACGGAGTATCGCTCAAGAAGCAAGATGTTTCATGCGAGATACAATACAATCTTTGAACAAACGTTCGAAGGATTGAACCTGCATAACGGTACGGAAGAGGAGATCGTCGGATTATATAAGGATGGGCTCGGCAACGTCTATGAGCCTTTCTTGGAATCACACGGATACATAATGGAGAATTTCGTCGTCAATTACGTTTTTGAAGGAATGTTTCTTTACGAGAAAGAGAAGACCGCCCTTCAACAGTATATCCGGCTGATCTCGATATACTCCACGATAAAGTTCCATATGGTCGGCGTGGGCAAATACAATGGAAACATGACGCCGGAGAATGCGTTGGTTATTATTCAATCCTACTCGAGAACGACCGAGCACAACAGGAAGTTCTTGAATTGGTTGGTCGATAGATTGGAAAAAACCGAAATGAATCTGGTAGCCTTGATGGCGATCATGATTATGAATTGATAGATAGAAGTAAGAAAGTTGGTAAAACGGTTAATGCAGGCGCGACCGCGTCGAACGATCATCCAAGTTGTTGATTACTCGCAAAAACGGTATTGCCATGGACCCTGAAGAAATTCGGGGTTTTTTATGCTTTGCCATCGTCTGATCTTGTGTCCAGTGAAATTAGTTTGGTCATAAATCCTCCAGTCTAATTAACAGATACGATTAGTTGACGAGTTGAGATGGACGATTCAGATATTCGTCTACCATGCTCTTGCTCGCAATATGGATTTGTTGCGATTCTTGCAGTAGTCCTTGATGTTTGAGCAGGATACTCATGTTCATGTTGAATAAGGGACTAAACTCTCGAATACCGCTATTGGATATGTCTTGGTATAGCGGAATGGCGGCATCGTAATGCCCAATCGTAACAAAGTAGTTGGCCGAAAGAAACTTCTTGAACGTCTCGTCTCGGTTAAATTGCACAAGGGCATGCCGAACTTGATCAAATCTTCGTATTCCGTTTAATAATTGTATTCTAATGAGTTCGGCATCTTCTAGATTCAAATAAGCGATTAATTCAGCTTTCATAAGATCATTGAACATTCGTCCATTAAGTGCGAGATCAATAGCTTCTTCCAATCGATCGGTTAATACCAAGCATAAAATAAGGGTTTTTTCCACAAAGAGAGAATTACTATTCTGAACGGCATCCTGAAGGATTGACAAAGCCATATTAGAATCAGTTTCTATGTAAGACAAACCATGTAGTGCGTCTACAATGGGGGCAGAGATTGCATGGTTCTTATTCCAATTAGACTGTATCTGCTGCAACGTATTAATCTTGAGCCCGGATAATTCAGAAGGGTAATCAATGTAATGCATCATCTCGGAAGCGCGAGTAAGCCAAGTGTTGGAACCGATATACCGATCAAGCCGGGAGGGTTCCCACCGTTGTCCAATATTTAAGCGAATTGCTGATTGAAACTGATCAAACGTCGCACAGGGTATCAAATACGGTTCGTCATCGTAGAGCTCTGGGAGTGCTGTAGAAATCACGGGAAGACCGCTGATTGCATATTCGTATTTCTTAATCGGATCACAGTTGATGATTAGATCGATGTCGTCTTTAAAAGGGATGATGCCCAAATCCATATGGATCAAATATTGTTTGATGTCTGAATGCGGTTTGATACCCAGCAAATAAAGGTTTGGAAATGAATGGGTTAAGAGCTGGGGTCTAACTGGCCCGATCACCACGAAAGAAATATCTGGGTTAAATTCTACCAATGCATAGAAGAGGTCTTGGTCGAACCATTTATCAACAGCTCCTACATAACAGACTCTAGGTGAGGGAATAGCCAACAGCTCTTCTGGAATGGGACATTTCTCCTCAAAACTGAAGTCTTTAGGATCAACGGCATTTTTAGATAATATGACCTTATCGATTCCGAGCGATTTGTTGAGATACAGGGAAGTGCTTGTCGTGAGAACTAGATCAGCCCTCTTCATAATATGATTTTCCCACTCAATATCGGCATGAGTGCTCCAATATGAATAATCCAAGTCCGTATGATCATCCACACAGTCATATACGATTTTATAGTTCCCTGTTAGTTCCTGTACGTAATTAATATATCGAGGTAAGTATAATACTAAAATAGATTCGTGCTTCGTAGAGTCAATAAGCGATTGAATGAGGCGCTGGATATCGACTTGAATGTCGGTATCAACCTGTTTTTGAACTTGATAGATCCATAAACCATCTACTTGACGAGCTAAGGTTTTAGATTCGAGATAGGGGGAGGCGAGGTCTGCGGAACTAATAGAATCAATATAATGAACGCTATGATCCAATGATCTTAAAGCTCTCGCCATATGATGTGGCCGTTGCAGAATGTCTCCCCATTTACATGAAGATAGTACAATGATGTTTTTTTGCATGCCGGTACGACCCCTCATTATTTAATAATATGAAGAAAGATATAGAATGGAGAGCTGTCTAAATAATATCAGATACAATAGATTTTTCATAACGGATATTGATTTATTCGGCGGAAATAGAAAGATTATCAACCTCGTGTATCCGCTTACAAAAAATCGTTGACACCAATCTTTACCTAATGTATTATTCGAAGTGTGGACTAGGCACAAATGCTTATGTCTAACGTCATTTGAATATGAAGGGAATGTTTAACACATGCAAGGTAAAGTAAAATGGTTTAACGCGGAAAAAGGTTACGGTTTCATTGAAACAGAGCAAGGTGGCGACGTGTTCGTTCACTTCTCCGCTATTCAAATGGACGGCTACAAAGCTCTTGAAGAAGGCCAAACGGTTGAATTCGATATCGTTCAAGGTGCTAGAGGTCCTCAAGCAGCTAACGTTACAAGAGTGTAATCATATCGACGCATTGTCGTCGAACAATCATACAAGATATGGGTTACATGTGATAATAATTTTCGAACACCCTGGAGAAATCCAGGGTTTTTTTATTTACTGGATATAACTAACAGGGAAAAGTGAGGTGAATGAGATTTATTGAATGGATACATATGCCGATAATGAATAGTGAAGTACCTTGAGTGATTTAGGAGTGATTAAAGGTGGATGCACAAGATCAACTACATGAGTACAAAGAAAAAATAAAGAACGAGATTAAAGGATTAATTAATATAGGGAGCTTTGACCAAGCTAATCTTATCATAGAAGAGTTGGAGAAAATCATTAAAGCGGATTCGGATGTTGCGAATATGAAAGCGATCATTCGATTATTGACGGGGCAGTTTGAAGAAGCGGAAAAAATGTTGTGGGATTGTTTTGCTAGCAACAACCAAAACCCCGATATCTTATATAACTTAGCGTATTTGTATCAGCAATTAGATGAACAGGATTTATCCTACAGATTATATCGTCATGTTCTCCAGTACGCGGAAGATCAAGATTTCAAAATGGAAGTAGAATCGATTATTCAAGATATTAGTTTGCGTTTGCAGGAAGAGCAAAAGAACATTAAAGATTTTATTATCCTATCCAATTGTAACTGGGAGTCTGTTAGCGAGAGGTCAACTCAACTGGCGCGGGCATTAGCTCATTCGGGCTATCGCGTAAGTTATATTAATCGTTCAAGAAATAAAGTGGCTGTGAATAACCCGAATCCACAATTAATCGAACAGGAATCTTATGAAGGTGCAGTCATGGAATGGGGATTCGTCAAAGTGATGACTCCTACGGTTTGGACTTATCTCGACAATGAGATCGCAGTGAATGATAAAGAATGGGTACAAAAGTTAGTTAATGATTCCACGAACGAAGTTGTTATTATTTGTAATACAGCTTCGGATATCAATATAGTTAACGAGATTAAAGGAAACGTTAAGATTGTCTATGAATGCGCGGATGATTCTTTATCGACGTTTAGCGAATGGAAAGACCGGCCAAACAGAAAGTTTGAGTCATTAATGATAAAGAAAGCAGACGCAGTGTTAACTTCGTCCATCGCTCAGTACCTTTCCAAAACTCCAAATCAGGAGAATGTTTATTTAGCGAACGATTATTCTAGTGACCGAGTTAGACTCCTAATGGAGATTCTCTATCGTGAACCGCAACAATACAGTAAAAAGAATATGATAACTCGTTTACAAGCTGATTTTGAAAAAAATCCAGATAGGGAAGAAAGCCCCTTATTATCGCAATATGCTGCAACTTTTGCGGAGACGAATGTTGAGAGGTTTTTAAGTCTTAGCGAGAAAGCTTATCTAGGGTTAAGATCGGAATATACTCTGCAAAATTATGCATATGCTTCCTATCTGAACGGTGAAGTAGCGAAATGTATAGAAAACGTACTTAACGATTCCAATGTGGAAGACGTATTCAAGTCGGAGATTGTATTTCTCAAGAAAAATCACCAGAAGCAAATCAACCAACTACTCACGATTAAATTACTTTATCTCGCTAGAAGATACGATCTTATAACTAACGAAATAGATAAACTCGAAGGTTTAGTCCGGGATGTCGAATATGCCAACTATTACTGCGAGATCGCGGACCTGGCGCAAGCGGAACGCTATTATAAACAGGTGCTGTCCAGTGAAACCTTCTTCAGGGGAAGTCCCCTGCTGAATAGAAATTTGGCGGGTCTCTTTGTTCAAAAGGGAGAGATCGCCGAAGCTCAAAAATATTGGAAACATAAAAATGCATTGATTGAGAATTACATCCCTAGAAAAGATAGAGTAAGCAGAGTTAGATTCAGTATCGTCATCCCGACAAGGAACAGCCATAATACGCTCGAATATACGTTGAGAACCTGTTTGGATCAGCAGTTCGACGATTGTGAGATTATAGTGAGCGATAACAGTAGCAACGAATTAACGAAAGAGATGATCGACCGGCTAGCGGATTCTAGGATTAAATATATAAGACCTAGTCGTGAGCTAGCGATGACCGAGAACTTCAATTTTGCCATATCTCAAGTTTCGGGTGAATACGTCATTGTTTTGGGGTCCGATGATGGCTTGCTGCTACATGCGCTTTCTATGCTCGATTGCCTTCTTGGGACACTCCAAACCAAAGTTTTGCATTGGAACTATTTGAACTATGGTTGGCCGGATGTCACAATGGATGGATTTCAAAACTACCTTGGCATCGTCCCCTTTCATTCAGGAAGAATAGCATTTAGAGAAATGGATTCGATGCAGGTCATTCAAGGAGTAATCGGCTACGCGCTTCCCCATACCGTATTACCGATGTTGTATTGCAATGCTGTCATTCATGCCGACATATTGACCGAAATGGCCGAAATAACAGGGAGCGTATTTAATTGCAGTATTCCCGATGTATACTCGGGGTTTGCCGCTGCCTATTTACAGAAAAAGTATATCTCGGTTAATATCCCGATGAGCATTGGCGGGGCATCGGGCAACAGTAATGGTATTGCTTATCATCACGGGAAGAGCGACCGCAAGTCTAACGAGATCAAAAACGATTTTCTTAGATTGAATAATCAAGCAGGGTTCAAAAGAGAGAATGTCATTCCGAACGTGAAAGCGGTAGAATCCGCGATTGCCGATGCCTTTGTAAATGCTAAGAACCTCTTTTTTTCTGATGACGAGTTCTTGGAGATGGATAGGAAAAAAATGATTCAGAAGTGCGCGGACGGTTTAATCAGAAGCCATAGTACGTTCGAAGATGACCTCAATAAATTGCATGATTCGTTGAACGATAGTCCCGAGCTGCAACAGTGGTTCGACACGACCATTATGAAGCGTAAAGAGACAATAGGTTCTGCTAAACAAGGCGCCTTCGAGTACAGAAGAGGTTTTAATGAAGGGAATCTCCTTTGTTTGAATGCTATGGATTTTGGAGTGACCGATGTTTATGGAGCCGCTCAATTAGTCGGGAAAATAACAGGGGTATGATGTTGCACCTTGGGAGGCGAATGAAATGAAAGCGGTAATTCTAGCTGGGGGATTGGGGACCCGTATTAGCGAGGAGTCCCATACCAAACCAAAGCCCATGATAGAAATCGGCGGAAGGCCGATATTATGGCATATCATGAAAATATATTCCCATTATGGGATTAACGATTTTATTATTTGTCTGGGTTACAAAGGTTACGTCATCAAGGAATTTTTCTCGAATTATTATTTACATACCTCCGACGTCACGTATGATCTATCAACAAATCAAATGGAGATACATCGCAGCAACACGGAACCGTGGAAAATTACGTTAATAGAAACCGGCTATTCCACGATGACCGGTGGACGATTGCAGAAAGCCAGACCTTATGTGGGAGACGAGACCTTTTGCTTAACGTATGGTGACGGCTTAAGCACGGTGAATTTATCTGAATTGTTGGAGTTTCATAGAAGAAACAACAAGTTAGCGACGATAACGGCGGTTAGGCCGCCCGGTCGTTTCGGCGCCATCGATTTTGACAACGAACGCGTGGTAGGATTTAGAGAAAAGCCCGAAGGGGATGGGAATTGGATTAACGGGGGCTTTTTTGTATTAGAACCTGAAGTTTTCGACTACATAGAGGGCGAAGGGACATTGTGGGAACAAGAACCTCTGCAAGAGCTTGCAAAACAAGGGCAATTGTCCGCTTTTTTTCATGAACACTTTTGGCACCCGATGGATACTTTGCGTGACAAGACCAAGCTGGAAGAGTTATGGGAAAGCGGAAACGCACCGTGGAAGGTATGGGAATAAATGTCCAATTTTTGGAGCGATAAGAAAGTGCTGTTGACGGGACATACCGGGTTCAAGGGGAGCTGGTTTACGCTTTGGTTGAAAGAAGCCGGTGCCGAAGTTTTTGGATTCGCTCTGCCACCGGAATCGGAAGCTAATCTGTATACGCAAGCCTCCGTTCACGATGGAATTGTTTCTGAGTTCGGAAACTTAAATGATTATGGGCGACTCAAAGCTTATGTAGATCAGGTAGCCCCCGATATTGTATTTCATATGGCCGCGCAGCCATTGGTGAGATACTCGTATCGTAATCCGGTAGAAACATTCCAAACTAACGTAATGGGAACCGTGCATTTGCTTGAAGCCTTGAGAAGCGTTCCATCCTTGAAAGCGATCGTCAACGTAACCAGCGATAAATGCTATGACATTCATTATAGTTCCCCGCATGGATTTTCGGAAAACGATAGAATGGGAGGGCTAGACCCATACAGTTCAAGCAAAGGCTGTTCCGAGCTAGTTGCGAGCGCTTATAAGCATTCCTTCTATACGAACAGCGGAAAAACCCTATCATCGGTGCGGGCGGGTAATGTCATTGGGGGCGGAGATTGGGCTGAGGATCGAATCATTCCCGACTTAATTCGATCGGTAATCGACCGCAAGCCATTATTGATAAGAAATCCAAATGCGATCCGTCCTTGGCAACATGTACTGGATTGTTTGCGCGGTTATATGAAATTGGCCGAAAAAATGTGGCAGTCGGGAGAGCAATTCGCGGGAGCTTGGAATATCGGTCCCGGGGAAGAGTCGATCGTTTCCGTTGAGCAGTTGGTGGAGAAAGGGAAAACTTATTTTAGCGGACTTCAAGTTGTATTAGAAGCAGCGAAACAGCCTTACGAAACGGAACGGCTAGTGCTGAATTGCACGAAAGCCAACGAGCTCTTAGGGTGGTCTAATCATTTATCAAATATAGAGGCCATAGAGTGGACGATGGAATGGTATAAAGCATATATGAACAAACAAGATATGAGAGAGTTTACGATAGGCCAGATTCGGCAATTTATAGAGCATGCGGGGAGTTAAGAACCAATGAATGTTAATTGCAGATTATGCGGAACGGGATTAGAGCATCTGTTAGTCGATCTTGGCAGCTCTCCTCTTGCGAACTCTTTTGTTAGTCTTGATCGTTTGCGGCAGATGGAGCCGACTTATCCGTTGAAAACCTTTGTCTGCAGCAATTGCTATCTGGCACAAGTAGAAGAATTCGAGTCCCCTCAACATATTTTCACGGATTACGCCTATTTCAGCAGCTATTCGGATACTTGGTTGGAACATTGCAAACGATATGTCGACATGATGATAGACAGGTTCAGTCTAAGTCCAGAGCATGAAGTGATTGAAATTGCCAGTAACGACGGCTATTTGCTTCAGTTTTTTAAAGGCCGTGGCATACCCGTTACCGGAATTGAGCCGGCAGCCAATGTTGCGCAATCGGCATTGGATAAAGGGATCAATACGATAACGGAGTTTTTCGGCACTGAATTAGCGAGAAGGATGATTAAAGAGAATCGGAGGGCAGACATTCTTCTTGGAAATAATGTACTGGCCCATGTACCCGATTTAAATGACTTCGTCGCCGGCATGAAACTTCTCTTGAGCCGAGATGGAATCATAACGATGGAATTCCCGCACCTTCTTCGACTCATTGAGGATGTACAATTCGATACGATCTATCATGAGCATTATTCTTATTTTTCGTTATCTACTGTTTGTATCCTTTTTGAAAAACATGGATTATCGATAGTTGACGTCGAGAAGTTGGATACGCACGGAGGATCTCTTCGGATATTCGCACGCCATATCGAGCGGGAAGACGAAATCTCAAATCGCGTAAAACAGCTTCTAGATGAGGAGCAAGCATACGGAATTAAGAATATGAACGTCTATGATCAATTTCATAATAACGTTCGATCGTTAAAATACGATATTGTGAAATTCCTAACAGAATTAAAGCTTAAGGGTAAAACAATCGTTGGTTACGGTGCTCCCGCCAAAGGGAACACGTTGTTGAATTATTGCGGAATAGATAAGGATTATCTCGATTATACGGTGGATCGTAATCCGCATAAACAGAAGCATTATTTGCCGGGTTCGCGAATTCCAGTAGATCATCCCGAGAAATTGAAAAATACGAGACCGGATTACCTGTTAATATTGCCTTGGAACCTGCGAGAGGAAATTATTTCGCAAACTTCTTTTATCCGCGAGTGGGGCGGGAAATGGGTCGTTCTGGTACCCCGGATCGAGGTGATCGAGTGAGATTCGAGGAGACTCTAATAGAGGGCGCCTATATCATTGACGTCGAGCCGATAGAGGATGAGAGGGGATTTTTTGCGCGAACATACTGTGTGAACGAGTTCTCTTCTCGCTCATTGCATACGACATTCGTACAAAGCAACATTTCGTATAATCGGCAGCGAGGAACCATCAGAGGAATGCATTATCAGGAAGCGCCATTTGAAGAGGTCAAGATCGTCAGTTGCACTCAAGGAAAATTGTTCGATGTCATCATTGACTTGCGGCCTACTTCTACTACATATCTGAAATGGATTTCCGTGGTATTAAGTGCGGCAAATCGACGCATGTTGTATATTCCCGAAGGTTGCGCTCACGGATTTCAAACGCTGGAAAATGATACGCAAGTTTTCTATCAGATGGGCTCGATGCATGAACCTTGCGTCTCAAGAGGTATCCGCTGGAACGATGATCGATTTCATATTGAATGGCCGCTTAAGTGTGAAGTCATTTCAGAGAAAGATACTAGTTATAAGGATTATCAACCATGAAAAAAGTATTGATTACGGGAGCGAGCGGTTTTGTCGGGAAGCATGTCGTCGATGAACTTATCTTGAACGGCTACGAGGTTCATGCTATAAGCAGACAGGATCATCCCGATACCGAAGGAACGAAGTGGCATAAATGCGATTTGTTTAGCGAACGGCAAGTCAAAGACTTATTGCAGCTTATTCGACCGGAATATTTAATGCACTTGGCCTGGGAAGCGACCCCCGGACAATACATGCGCTCATTAGAAAATTATAGATGGGTTCAAGCCTCGCTTGCTTTATTACGAATATTTCATCAAATCGGCGGGCAAAGAGCTTTGATCGCGGGAAGTTGCGCAGAGTATAAGTGGAACGGTGGAAGTCTGGAGGAATACTCTTCCGATTTAACGTATGATTCCCCTTACGCAGCATGCAAAAACTACATGAGAGACTTATCTTTTCACTATGCACAACAAACATCGATGAGTCTTGCATGGGGCAGATTGTTCTTTTTGTATGGTCCGCATGAACCGAAGAATAGGCTTGTACCTATGGTCATCAGCTCACTGCTTAACGAAGAGGATGCAAAATGCACGGAGGGCAAGCACCGCAGGGATTTTTTGTTTGTAGCTGACGCGGCGGCAGCTCTCGTAGCGATATTAAGGAGTAATCAGAACGGCGTATTTAATATTGCATCCGGAGATGCGGTAGAAGTGAGAAGCATCATTAATGATATTAGTCATCGATTGGGTAAAGCGAATCTGGTTCGATTTGGCGCGATTGCAAACCCGAACGAAGCGGATCAAGTTCAAGCCGATGTCACGCGATTACGATCTTTGGGATGGACTCCTAAAGTTGGGATTGGAGAAGGTCTAGATCGCACGATCCAGTGGTGGAGACAATGCTTGCAGAACAGGAGACAAGAGAGGAAGATTGAAGATGAAGTATGAGATCGATACGGAGAAGAACACGATTACCTTTTCACTGGACAATGGAGAATCAAAGACGGAATCTTTATATTCAAGGAAAGGATTTGAAGCGATATCCGATCTTTGGGTTAAAGTTGGTTGGAATGAAAAGTATGTATATACCTTCAGTTGGATGGGAAGGCCGATTATTCAACTTCCGGAAGATATGTTGCGGATACAAGAAGTCATATACCGTACGAAGCCGGATGTGATCATAGAAACGGGGGTAGCCCATGGCGGTTCTTTGGTCTACTACGCGAGTTTGTGCAAACTTAACGGAAAAGGGAGAGTCATCGGCGTTGATCTGGAAATACGTCCGCATAATAGAAAAGCGATAGAAGAACATGAATTGTTCCCCTACATCGAGCTAATTGAAGGGAATTCGGTAGCCGATGATATCGTAGACCAGGTTAAGCGGCAAATAAAGCCAAATGAATCTGTTCTAGTCCTATTAGATTCCAATCATTCAAGAGAGCACGTGCTTAAGGAATTAGAAGCTTATCAGGCCTTTGTAACGTTGGGCTCTTATATTGTGGCAACGGATGGAGTCATGCAGGATTTGTATGATGTGCCTCGTGGGCGAACAGAGTGGAAAGATGATAATCCTGTCGAAGCCGTTGCGGATTTTCTTGAGAAAAACTCTGATTTCGTTCTGGAAGTACCGCAGATCCCTTTTAACGAAAGCGAATTGCGAAATAACATTACGCATTGGCCGAACGCATGGCTAAAGCGAATTAAAGTAACGGAATGACCATAAGATTACAATGGCCAACGGATAAGTACGCCGTTGGCTTATGTTTAAAGAATAACCTTTTAGGGTGATTTTTTTACTACAAATTTATATGTTACAACTCTATGAATTAAATTATCTAAAAATTCAAAATTATTTGCGGAATGTTTTGAAACGGTCGCCTAGGATGTGTTATTATAGAGTCATGCAAAGGAGGAGTGCCCCATGAAATACAACATTCGTGGTCAACGTATGGAAGTGACAGATGCTTTGCGTGAGTACGTTGAGAAGAAACTGAGTCGCCTGGAGCGGTATTTTGAAGCACCTCCCCAATCCGATGTAAACGTAACCCTAAGTGTCACGAAAGGCCAACAGGCCGTCGAGGTTACGATCCCTCTTCCAGGTGCGTTACTTCGCGCCGAAGAGAAGAGAGAGGACATGTATGCATCCATTGACTTCGTAGTGGACAAACTCGAAAGGCAAATTCGCAAACACAAAACGAAAATCAATCGCAATTTCCGCGAAGCCGGATCGGCTAGAGCCCTCTTTAAGGAAGACTTCGGCAACGGAAATAGCGTGACGACTCTTACTAGAGATGAAGAAGACGATTTAGAGCTCGTTCGTACGAAGCGCTTTAACCTGAAACCTATGAACGTTGAAGAAGCGATTCTTCAGATGAACCTAGTCGGGCATAACTTCTATGTTTTCGCTAACACGGAGACTAAGGATGTAAGCGTCGTATATCGTCGGAATGACGGAAAGTATGGATTGATCGAATCCGCTGAATAAATAATAAATCCTAAGCCTCGGCGCGTTGCTGCCGGGGCTTTTTTGATACTATCGGGTATAAAGACATAAGTTTTTCGATCTTTTGATAGTATTTTGTTGCACTTTCATGATTTCCAGCTACCCTTCCTTGCCCCAATTTCTCCAAACTGATAAAATGAGAAGATGTTGTTAGACCCGCGAGAGAGAGGGGTACATCCTAAATGTTGGGACTTGTCAAAAAAATATTCGGAGATGCCAATGAACGTGAGGTGAAACGCCTCCTCAAAACCGTTGACCAGATTAACGGTCTGGAGTCGACTATCGCCCAACTAAGCGATGATCAGCTTCGCGAGAAGACGGAAGAATTCCGTGGCCGCATCGCCAAAGGCGAGTCCTTGGATGACATTCTTCCAGAGGCATTCGCAGTCGTAAGGGAAGCGTCCAAGCGCGTGCTGAACATGCGCCACTTTGACGTACAGTTAATCGGAGGTATGGTGCTGCATCAAGGCAAGATTGCCGAGATGAGAACCGGTGAAGGGAAGACGCTCGTCGGAACTTTGGCCGTGTACCTGAATGCTTTGCAAGGCGAAGGCGTGCACGTCATTACGGTTAATGACTACTTGGCGCAACGCGATAGTGCACTCATGGGACAAATTTATTCCTTCTTAGGCATGACCGTCGGTTGTAACCTGCATGGCCTTTCCCATGAAGAGAAGCAAGCTGCTTATGCTTGCGATATCACTTATGGTACGAACAACGAATTCGGGTTCGATTATTTGCGCGACAACATGGTGTTGTATAAGGAACAGATGGTTCAGCGTCCGCTCCACTACTCCATCATCGATGAAGTGGACTCCATCCTTGTCGACGAAGCGCGGACCCCGTTAATTATATCCGGGCAAGCTCAGAAATCGACGGAATTATATTACGCAGCCGATCGCTTAGTTAGCCGATTGACTGATACCGAAGATTTCACCGTAGATATCAAAATGCGCAGCGTTGCTCTTACCGAAGCAGGTGTAACTAAGGTAGAGCGTGCATTGAATATCGAAAACTTATTTGCTCATGAGCACGTGACGATGAATCATCACGTAAACCAAGCATTACGAGCTCGATTTATTATGAAACGCGACGTCGATTACGTCGTTCAAGAAGACGAAGTCGTCATTGTCGACGAATTTACCGGACGTCTTATGGCCGGTCGTCGCTATAGCGAAGGTCTTCACCAAGCCATCGAAGCCAAGGAAGAGCTCGAGGTACAGAACGAGAGTATGACTCTGGCGACGATTACGTTCCAGAACTACTTCCGGATGTATCAGAAGCTAGCCGGGATGACCGGTACAGCTAAGACGGAGGAAGAAGAATTCAAACGCATTTACGGACTGGAAGTCGTTCAAGTTCCGACGAACCGTCCGAACATTCGTCAAGATATTCCGGATGTCGTCTATAAATCCGAGAACGGCAAGTACCGTGCGGTCGTAGAAGAGATCGTTCGCCGTCATGCAACTGGACAACCTGTGCTTGTCGGTACCGTCTCCATCGAGAACTCCGAACGCATTTCGGAGATGCTTAAGAAAAAAGGCGTTAAGCATCAAGTGTTGAACGCCAAGTACCATGCAGAAGAGGCGGAAATTATCTCTAGTGCAGGTCAACACAGTGCCGTTACGATCGCAACCAACATGGCGGGACGCGGAACGGATATCTTGCTTGGAGATGGCGTAGCGGATATTGGCGGTCTTCATATTATGGGTACAGAGCGCCATGAGTCCCGTCGAATCGATAACCAACTGCGGGGTCGTGCCGGTCGTCAAGGGGATCCGGGCTCGTCGCAATTTTACTTGTCCATGCAGGATGAGCTTATGCGCCGATTCGGAGCGGATAATATTATGGGGATGATGGAGCGTCTAGGATTCGACGAGGATTCTCCGATCGAGAGCCGCCTGATCTCCCGTGCAATCGAATCTGCGCAGAAGCGCGTAGAAGGCAGCAACTTCGATACCCGCCGGATCGTTCTGCAATACGATGACGTTATCAATCTTCAGCGGGAGAAAATCTATGGAGATCGTCGGGCGATTCTAAATTCCGACAATATCCGCGAGATTGTTACCGCAATGGTTAGATCCGTTATCGGGCGTGCAGTCGATACTTACTGCTCGGATACGGACGTTCCTGAGGATTGGGACATGGACGGCCTAGTCGCCTATGCGCATCAGCATTTCTTGCCGGAAGATCGTGTAACCAAAGAAGATTTTTGGGGCAAGGAAAAGGAAGAGCTTATAGAGTATCTCAACGAGAGCGTTGAGAAGTTATATGACGAGCGCGAAGAGTTGCTCACCATCGAAACGATGCGCGAGTTCGAGAAAGTCGTCGTTCTTCGTGCCGTGGATAGCAAATGGATGGATCATATCGACTCGATGGATCATCTGCGCCAGGGGATTCACTTACGCGCTTATGGCGGTAACGATCCGCTTCGCGAATATCAATTCGAAGGACACAATATGTTCCTCGCTATGATCGAGCGTATCGAAGAAGAGATCACGACGTATATCATGAAGGCGCAAGTCCATACGCCGCCTAAACGGGAAGCCGTTGCCGAGGGCCAAGCCGTCGACACGAAGGCGGAAGAAGGTCCCAAAAAGCCTAAAACCCGCGATGCAAGCGCAGTAGGACGCAATGATCCATGCCCATGCGGAAGCGGTAAGAAATACAAATTGTGTCACGGGCGCATAGACTAACTAGGGATGCCATTCCTAAAGCCTTTGCACAAGATTTTATGAGGTGATTTCAACATGTTCGAGCTAGACGTATCCGTTAAGCAAGACCTTCGTGGAAACGCGAAGCGACTTCAGCAACTCAGGGGGTCTCTTTGACTTAGATCTGAAGAAAGAACAGATCGAGAACTACGAAGTCAAAATGAGCGATCCGAACTTCTGGGACGACAATGAGAAGGCTCAAGCCGTTATCGGAGAGATGAACGCGATCAAGGCGGTCGTCGACCAATTCGAGGGCTTGGCGAACGAGTGCCAAGACTTGATGGATATGCTTGAGATTCTCGAAGAAGAGTCGGACGAATCGATGGCTACCGAATGGGCGGAGAGCGTCAAGGGTTTAACCGGCAAGGTAGATTCTTTCGAGCTTCAATTGCTGCTTAACCAACCATACGACAAGCTGGATGCCATTCTAGAGCTCCATCCTGGAGCTGGTGGAACCGAATCGCAGGATTGGGCCCAAATGCTCTATCGGATGTATACGAGATGGGCCGAGAAGCGCGGCTTCAAGGTCGAGTTGCTTGACTATCTTCCAGGCGACGAAGCGGGTATCAAAAGCGTGACGATCCTTGTTAAAGGACACAACGCTTACGGTTACCTTAAAGCGGAGAAGGGCGTTCACAGACTCGTTCGGATTTCTCCATTCGATGCATCAGGCAGAAGACATACCTCATTCGTTTCGTGTGACGTTGTTCCGGAAATTAACGACGATATTCAGATCGAAATCCGTCCCGAGGATTTGCGAGTCGATACGTACCGCGCAAGCGGAGCGGGTGGACAGCATATCAACAAGACGGATTCGGCCATCCGAATTACTCACTTGCCGACGGGGATTGTCGTAGCGTGCCAGACGCAGCGTTCCCAGATTCAGAACCGTGACAAGGCGATGAAGATGCTCCAGTCCAAGCTCTACGAGCTGAAGATCCAGGAGCAACAGAAGGAATTGGCCGAAGTGCGGGGAGAACAGATGGATATAGCATGGGGCAGCCAGATTCGCTCTTACGTCTTCCATCCATACAGCATGGTCAAGGATCACCGTACTTCCGTGGAGACTGGTAACATAGGGGCGGTTATGGACGGAGACTTGGATTCCTTCATTGATGGATATTTGCGTAATCAAATTAAGCAAGAAGTACAATAACAGCATCAAAGCCACAGGGGATTACTCCTGTGGCTTATCTTTTTGAATGGAACTAACCGGAACGGTAATTCTAACACGTAACGCCACACTACTCGTGATAGGAAGAGGAACATCCATGTCTACTAACGATAATCAAACTCGATCCATCCCTACGATACCCAACCGAAGAACGACTCCCCGATTCTCGTCACGAACGAGAACGGTTTTTAGTTATGCACTCATGCTCCTTGGTACTTTCTTCGTAGCGGCCAGCTTTAATTTGTTCCTGTTGCCCAATCAAATCGCTTCCGGAGGAGTATCGGGAATTTCCGTTATTCTCGACACGCTTGCGGACATTAACCCGGCACTTACTCAATGGGCGCTTAATATTCCCTTCTTCATTGCTGGGGTAGTCGTTATGGGTAGGCAATATGCGCTTAAGACGGCGATCGGTTCCGTCGTGCTTCCGTTGTTTGTCTTGCTGACTTCACATTGGACGCCGCCCACTCATGATCCTCTTCTCGGTGCTTTATACGGCGGTCTGGGCGTCGGTCTAGGCCTTGGGCTTGTATTCCGGGGGAGAGGTTCGACCGGCGGTTTGTCCGTGGCGGCGCAGATTCTCCATCGTCTGCTCGGAATCCGTCTGGGACTCGCCGTCGCTGTGATGGACGGGCTTGTCATCATTTGCGCGGGACTATTCATTTCTCTAGAGAATGCTCTCTATGCGCTGATCGGCTTATTCGCTACAAGCAAAACAATCGATCTCATTCAGACCGGCTTCGAGAACTCCAAGGCGGCATTTATTATTTCTAAGCATCCGGATTTGGTATCCCATGCGATTCTGCATGAATTGGACCGGGGGCTGACAAAGCTCCAAGGGTTCGGCGGATATACGGGGGACGAGCGTCCGGTGTTGCTTGCCGTAGTCGGGCAGAACGAGGTGGTAAGGCTTAAGCTGCTTGTTCGGGATGTGGGCCCGGATGCTTTCGTTATCATTACAGATGCGGCTGAAGTGTTAGGAGAAGGGTTCCATGATGAGAGGCAATCCTAATGAAAATTCGGCAAGTAGTCAATCTAACCATTGAATAAATAATACACCGGATGTATAATAATACATATTTCTAATCTCGGACGCTTCGTTACCGGCTTATCCTTTGCGGATAAGGACTTGACCATAATCCATTCTTTCATTCAGGGTCGTTATTAGGTACAATGAGGATGGTTTTGCCAAAAGCATGGTTATGGCAAATGAACGTTATGCATGGGGGAGTTATTATGAATTCAACATCAATCCGCGCGGCAATCGTCGGTTCTACCGGCTATGGCGGCGTCGAACTCATTCGTTTACTGCAATCTCATCCGAAGGTGACCGTTACGTCGGTCATTTCCTCTTCCAGCGCGGGAACGCCGATTGCCGAAGGTTTCCCTCATTTAACGGAAATCCGTACGGATCTTCTTGATGGAATCGACATCGATGTAATCCGTTCCAAGGCGGATGTCGTATTCTTGGCGACCCCGCATGGCATTAGCATGAAGCTCGCGCCGCAGTTTCTGGAAGCGGGACTGAAGGTCATCGATCTGTCCGGCGATTTCCGCCTGAAATCGGGCGATGTGTATAAACAGTGGTACAAACACGAGCCGGCAGATGAGTCGCTTGTCGCACGAGCCGTATACGGTCTTGCCGAAGTATATGGCGAGCAAGTGTCGAGCTCCGATTTCATTTCCAATCCTGGCTGTTTCACGACTTCCGCATTGCTCGGCTTGTATCCGGCCGTGAAGGCTGGCTGGATTAATCCGGACAGCATCATCATCGATGCCAAATCCGGCGTGTCCGGGGCGGGGCGGGGATTGAACCTTAGCGCTCATTATTCGGAGATTAACGAAAACTTCAAAGCTTATAAATTAAATAAGCATCAACATACGCCTGAAATCGAGCAAGTACTGTCCGAAGCGGCGGGACGTCCCGTTATTACGACGTTCACGACGCATCTCGTTCCAATGACAAGGGGCATTATGTGTACGATGTATGCCACTCTTACGGAACAACGCGTAAGCTCGGAGTTCGTAGAGTTGTACCGTCAATTCTACGAGGGCCGCAAATTCGTCCGCGTGCGTCCGAATGGCAGCTGGCCTGCGACGAAGGAAGTATTCGGCACTAATTATTGCGATATCGGCTTCTCCGTAGATGAGAGAACCGGACGCATCACTATCATTTCGGTAATCGATAACTTGGTTAAAGGCGCTGCCGGCCAAGCCATTCAAAACTTAAACCTGTTGATGAACTGGGACGAGACGCTCGGCCTTCAGTTCACGCCGGTATATCCATAATTCGCGGACGAGAGGAACGGACGAACAATCATGGGAGAACAGAGTTATTCGATCGTAGAGGGCGGTGGCGTTACGACGCCTAAAGGCTTTAAGGCCGGAGGCCTGCATTGCGGTTTGAAAAAAACGGATAGGCACGATCTAGGAGTTATTGTGTGCGAGGTCCCTGCTGCTGCGGCTGCCGTATATACGACGAATTTATTTCAAGCGGCACCGCTTCAGGTGACGCGGGAAGCTTTGGGCGAGGGAGGCGTGCTGCGCGCGGTAATCGTGAATAGCGGCAACGCTAATGCGTGTACGGGTGCGCAAGGAGAAGCGGACGCACGGGCGATGCAGGCAAACGCGGCAGAAGCTCTCGGAGTAAGCAAGGATCAGGTGGCAGTGGCTTCTACGGGTGTCATCGGAGAACTCCTTAAGATGGACCGCGTCAATTCAGGCATCGAGAAATTGCCTGCTAAGCTGCGCGGCGACGTACAAGGGTCAGACGATTTCTGCCAAGCGATACTGACGACGGATCTCGTTAAGAAAGTAAGCTGCGTAACCTTGACCGCGGACGGACGGCAGGTCACGATCGCGGGTGCGGCCAAAGGCTCTGGGATGATTCATCCGAACATGGCAACGATGCTTGGCTTCGTGACTACGGATGCTCGCATTGGGGCGCCGTTACTGCAAGAGGTATTGCGCGAAGTCACGAACCTTAGCTTTAACATGATTACCGTCGATGGCGATACGAGCACGAATGATATGCTGGTGGCGATGGCGAGCGGCTTGGCGGAAAATTCGGAGCTAACGCGCAACCATCCCGATTTCGGCGCTTTCGTGGACGGCTTGCGCTTCGTGTGCGCAGAGCTGGCAAAAGCGATTGCGCGCGATGGCGAAGGCGCGACGAAGCTGATCGAGACGACCGTCGTCGGCGCTTCCAGCGACGAAGCGGCGCAAGCGATCGCGAAGACGATCATCGGTTCCAGCTTGGTGAAGTCGGCCGTATTCGGCGCGGACGCCAACTGGGGACGTATTATCGCCGCGGTTGGTCGGGCAGGTCAACCGGTTAACGTGGGGACAGTAGACATCCGTCTTGGGGACATTGTTGTGCTGGAGCAATCTCGGCCGGTTCCTTTCGACGAAGAGATAGCATTAGAGTACTTAAAAGGCGATACCGTCGGCATCAACGTGAACCTGAAGATGGGCAGCGGGCAAGCGATGGCGTGGGGCTGTGATCTTACGTACGATTACGTGCGAATCAATGCCGCATATCGGACGTAAGGAGCGGATATTCATGAGTACACAACGTTTTGTAATGAAATGCGGCGGCAGTACGTTAGCAGCGCTTCCGGATGCCTTTTTCGAGGATTTACGGGATTTGCAAGCTAGCGGAACCCAACCCGTCATCGTACATGGCGGCGGTCCGGCTATTAATGAGACGCTCGGCAAGCTTGGCATCGAAAGCCGATTCGTCAGCGGTCTTCGCGTAACGGATGAAGCGACGTTAGACGTCGTCGAGATGGTGCTTGCCGGTCGTATCAACAAGGAAATCGTACGCAAGCTGCAACAGAACGGAGCCAAGTCTATCGGTCTTTCCGGTACGGACGGCAAGCTGATCGAAGCCAAACCGGTCGCGAATGCTAATGAAGTCGGTCTTGTCGGGGATGTAACCGGAGTGAACGCTGCTTTGGTGGAAGGCATTATCGAGCTAGGTTATTTACCCGTAATCGCGCCTATCGGAATCGATGGAGCGGGTCAACGGTACAACATCAACGCGGATACGGCGGCGGGCGCGGTAGCTTCGGAGCTAGGCGTGGATACGATGATCGTCGTGACGGACGTTCCGGGAATCATGCGTACGGTGAACGGCGAGAAAGTCGTGCTTCCTCAAGTTACTTTTGCGGATATCGAAGAAATGATTCGAACCGAAGAAATATACGGCGGCATGATTCCTAAAGTAAGGGCAGCGATGAGCTGCCTGCACGGCAACGTGAAGGAAGTGCTGATCGTAGACGGCTCCGCGGAGCGCGTGCTCAGTCGAGCGGTAAGAGACGGCAATATCGGAACGCGGATCGTAAGATCGTAAAGCGAATCGGGTATAAAAAGGAGAGATTGAGATGAGCGACAGCGCGTTGTTCCCTACTTATGCGAGGTTTCCCATAACTTTGGTGAAGGGTAAAGGAAGCCGCCTATGGGATGATCAAGGAAAAGAATATTTAGATTTCATGAGCGGTCTTGCCGTAACGAATCTTGGCCATGTGCCGGATGCCGTCAAGGATGCCCTTGTGCAGCAGTTGGATCAACTGTGGCATATGTCTAACTTGTTCAGCAATCCGAATCAGGAAAAAGCGGCTAGATTACTCGTCGATAATAGCTGCGCCGATGCCGTGTTTTTCTGCAACAGCGGCGCGGAAGCGAACGAGGCGGCAATCAAGATCGCGCGCCGTTATCACCAGAAGGTGAAGGGCAACGATCGCTACGAGATCATCACCTTTAACCAATCGTTCCACGGACGGACATTGGCGACGTTAACCGCAACAGGTCAAGAGAAAGTGAAAGAAGGCTTCTTGCCGTTGCCGGAAGGCTTCCGCCATGTGCCTCTTCACGATCTTGAAGCATTGGAAGCGGCAGTGAACGACAAGACGGCTGCGATCATGCTGGAGCTCGTTCAAGCCGAAGGAGGCGTTATCCCCGTCGATCCGGATTTCCTTCGGGGAGTGCGCGCTCTCTGCGATCGTCATGGCATTTTGTTGATCTTGGATGAAGTCCAGACGGGCATGGGACGTACGGGTAAGTTATTCGCGTATGAGCACTATGATGTGGAGCCGGACGTATTCACTTTGGCTAAGGGTATCGGCAGCGGGTTCCCTGTTGGCGCGATGCTCGCGAAGGAGCACTTAAAGCCGGCATTCGTGGCGGGCGCCCATGCGACGACTTTCGGCGGCACGCCGATCGCGATGGCGGTCGTTGCGGCGACGATCGAGACGATGCTCAAGGAAAAAGCAGTCGAACGCGCGGCCGAGGCTTCCGATTATTTGATTGGACAGTTGCAAGAGAAGTTAGCCGGATTGCCGAACGTCGATCAGGTGCGCGGCAAAGGCTTGCTGATCGGAATTCTTTGCAACGGTCCTGCCGGAGAAGCGATAGCGGAGTTGCATAATCGCGGATTGCTCGTCGTACCAGCGGGTCCGAACGTTATCCGGTTGCTACCGAACCTACTCGTCACTCACGAAGAGATCGATATCGCGGTCGGCTTGATCGCATCCGTACTTACGGAACAGGCGGCGGCGAAGTCCGTTAGCCCTTAAAAGGAAGCTAAAACCTGACTTTTTGAACAATTATTTTATAACAGAGGAGGGTTTCCATGACTATTGCAGCAAACGTTGAAGAAATAGCAGCAAGACTGAAAGGCAGAGATTTTCTCGGTCTTGTCGATTATACTCCGGAAGAAATCCGTTACCTCTTGGATTTGGCGATAGAGATCAAGCGTAAGCAGAAAGCCGGAGAGGTGTATCATCCGCTTAAAGGCAAGTCTCTCGGCATGATTTTCGAGAAATCGTCCACGCGTACGCGCGTCTCGTTCGAAGTTGGGATGTATCAACTTGGCGGTCAAGCGTTGTTCTTGAGCCGCAACGATATCCAGATGGGACGTGGAGAAACGATACTCGATACGGCACAAGTCATGTCCCGTTACCTGGACGGCATGATTCTTCGTACATTCGGTCATCGTAATGTCGTTGAGCTGGCGCGCGGGGCGACGGTCCCGGTCATCAACGCCTTATCCGACCAATCGCATCCTTGCCAAGCGCTCGCCGATTACCAGACGGTTCTAGAGCACAAAGGGAAGCTGGAAGGGCTCAAGGTTGCCTACATAGGCGACGGTAACAACGTGCTTCACTCGCTCATGATGGGCGCGGCTAAGCTCGGCATGCATTTCGCCAGCGCTTCTCCGGAAGGCTACGATCCAGACGAAAAATCCGTTAAGTCGTCCAAGGAAGCGGCTGCCGAAACCGGCGGACGCGTCGACATCCTGAGAGACCCTCGGGAAGCGATCGAAGGAGCGGATGTCGTCTATACGGACGTATGGGCGAGCATGGGCTTCGAGGAAGAACAGAAGATCCGCGAGAAAGCCTTCAAGAACTATCAAGTGAACGAAGCGCTCGTGAAGCATGCGAAATCAGACTACCTGTTCTTGCACTGCTTGCCCGCGCACCGCGGGGAAGAAGTAAGCGAAGGCGTCATCGACGGCAAAAACTCCGTTATTTTCGATGAAGCCGAGAATCGTCTGCACGCTCAGAAAGCGATCATGGCTGCGATTATGTAGAAAACGGCTGCGACCATGTTAACTACTCGTTCTAGGCAATTAAGAGACGGAACCACTGTGTAGAAGATTTAGTTGCATTACTTACACTTAACTATTGCCCTACGTGTGTTTCTGGTTGTATAGATGTATTTTGTGCACTTAGTTACTGAAAAGAGATGCTAGACCAGACTAAGTAATGCTATTAGTTGCACTTTTTGCACTTCAGTGCGGTGTATCGCTCGCAATGGAACAAATAGTTGCACATTTTACACTTAGATGCTGTCCCGAATTATTTTATCTAAAGGAGCTTTCATTCCCATGGCAAAAAACAAAATCGTGCTGGCCTACTCCGGAGGCCTCGACACTTCGGTTATCCTGACTTGGCTTAAAGAAACTTACGACGCCGAGATCATCACCTTCACCGCCGATATCGGCCAGAAGGACGAACTCGACGGCCTGGAAGAAAAAGCGCTCAAAACAGGTGCGTCTAAAGTTTACATCGACGATCTCCGAGACGAGTTCGCGAAAGACTTTATTTACCCGATGTTCCAAGCAGGCGCGCTATACGAAGGGCAGTACCTGCTCGGCACGAGTATCGCTCGCCCGCTGATCGCTAAGCGCATGGTCGAAATCGCCATCGCCGAAGGCGCTACGGCTATCGCGCATGGTGCTACGGGCAAAGGAAACGACCAAGTTCGTTTCGAGCTGACCGCTGCGGCACTGACGCCGAACATCGACGTCATCGCTCCTTGGCGCTTGGAGGCTTTCCGTGAAGCGTTCCCGGGACGCGCGGAGATGATCGCTTATGCGGAGAAGCACGGCATTCCGGTTACGGCGTCCGCTTCCAAGCCTTACTCCACGGACCGCAACCTGCTTCACATCAGCTTCGAAAGCGGCATGCTTGAGGATCCTTGGTTCGATTCCAGCGCGGCCGATGTCGAAGACATGTATGTGCTCAGCGTTTCCCCGGAGAAGGCTCCGGACGAAGCTGAGTATATCGAGCTTGATTTCGAAGGCGGCAACTGCGTAGCGATTAACGGCGAAAGCCTTAGCCCGCTCGCTGTCATGGAGAAGCTGAACGAAATCGGCGGCAAACATGGCGTAGGTCGTGTAGACATGGTGGAGAACCGTTTCGTCGGCATGAAGAGCCGCGGCGTGTACGAAACTCCGGGCGGAAGCATCCTATTCACCGCTCATCGTAAAATGGAATCGTTGACCATGGATCGCGACGTGATGCACCTTCGCGACTCCTTGATCTCCAAATATAGCTCTTTGGTTTATAACGGCTTCTGGTTCGCGCCTGAGCGCATTGCCATTCAAGCGCTCGTTAACGAAAGCCAGAAGAACGTGACGGGAACTGTCCGTCTGAAGCTGTACAAAGGCAACATCATGGCAGCTGGGCTTAAAAGTCCGGTCAGCCTCTACAACCCGCACATCGCAACGATGGAAGCGGACCCTACGCAAGCGTACGATCAAGGCGATGCTACTGGTTTTATCCGCCTGAACGCGCTTCGCCTGAAGGTATCTTCGGGCGTAACCGGCGCTTCCGGCATTAACTGATAAAAGACAAAAGGGAGATCCGGGCGCGAAGCCTGCCGAACCATCCCCCGCCAGGCGGGGCTATGCGGGAGGCACCTTCGTTAGCCGGGGCTCCCCTTTTGCCGTTATTAGCGTGACAGAAGAGAGGGGTAAACCGAGCATGAGTAAGTTATGGGGCGGCCGTTTCACTAAGAAAACGGACCAGCTAGTTGAAGAATATACAGCATCGATTACGTTCGACAAGGAATTGGCCATGGAGGATATCCAAGGTAGCTTGGCTCACGTTACGATGCTTGGACATTGCGGCATTCTTCCGGCCGAAGACGTGGAGAAAATCAAAGCGGGATTGCTTAAAGTACGCGAGCGCATCGTGAATGGGGAGCAGCAATTCCTGATCGCCGATGAAGACATCCACATGAACATCGAGAAGGCTTTGATCGAGGAGATCGGACCCGTCGGCGGTAAACTGCACACGGGACGCAGCCGCAACGACCAAGTCGCGACGGACATGCATCTGTATTTGCGCAAACGGGTCGTCGAGTTCGTGGATCAGCTTCAGAAGCTGCAAGCGGCGCTCATCGGACAAGCCAAGCAAAATCTAGACACGATCGTGCCTGGCTACACGCATCTGCAACGTGCCCAACCGATTCTTTTCGCGCATCATCTGATGGCTTACGTGTCCATGTTCGGCAGAGACATTGAACGCCTGCAAGACAGCTACAAACGGATTGACGCTCTTCCGCTTGGAGCGGGTGCTCTCGCAGGTACGACCTTCGCGATCGATCGCCATTTTACAGCTCAACAGTTGAACTTCGGCCGCGTTTACGAGAACAGCTTGGATGCTGTCAGCGACCGCGACTTTATCGTAGAATTCCTAAGCGGCGCTTCGCTGATCATGACTCACTTGTCTCGTTTGAGCGAGGAATTGATCCTCTGGTCCAGCACCGAATTCCAGTTCGTCGAGCTCGACGATGCCTTCTGCACGGGCTCCAGCATTATGCCGCAGAAGAAGAACCCCGATGTGCCCGAGCTCGTTCGCGGCAAGACCGGACGCGTATATGGCAACCTGGTTGGCCTCTTGACCGTCCTCAAGTCGCTTCCGCTCGCTTACAATAAGGATATGCAAGAGGACAAAGAGGGCATGTTCGATACGGTTAAAACGCTTCAGGGAGCGCTACAGCTATTCGCCTCGATGATCGAGACGATGAAGGTACGCAAAGACAAAATGCGTCGCGCCGTCGATCAGGACTTCTCCAATGCGACGGACATCGCCGACTTCCTCGTGAACAAAGGGCTGCCTTTCCGCCAGGCGCATGAAGTCATCGGTAAGACCGTGCTTTACTGCATTCAGCAAAACAAATTCCTGCTCGACCTGACCTTAGATGAGTTCAAGCAGTTCTCCGATTTGTTCGACGACCGGATTTACGCAGTTCTTCAACCGGAAGCGGTCGTGAACGCCCGTAACGTTTATGGAGGTACGGCAACTCCGCAAGTTGAAGCGGCAATTACCCGCGCAGAAGGCGAACTTATCCGCACGGCCGAGTGGGTTTCGGTGTACGAGGCGAAGTCGGGATTAGCTCAAGCGTAAACTTTCTTTTCTCTCCTAAGTCTCGGTGTTATACTCATAGCTAGAGACGAAGAACGTCCCGATACATCCGCGATGGATGGGTTGGGGCGTTTTTTTTATTTAGAAACCGATGGGGAGGGAATCGAATGGATTTCGAACAAGCGCATGAACGATTTATCCAAAGCCACTTGGACAACAGAACGGGGGAACGGAGAGGGCGACTGGAGAGAGGGCATCAGCATGCAGAGAAATTGTTTTTGCAAAAAATCTGGTGGCCATTAAAAGGAAACTTTGAATATCTGCATCCTGAATACGAAATCCTGGATTGGCGGGGAAAGTCTTATTTCGGGGATTTTACTTACATGCCGCCCTTCGCTCCCAAGTTGTTGTTGGAAGTAAAAGGCTTTAATTCACACGTCAAAGAAATGGATCGTCAAGGCTTCGGAAATGAATGCAAGAGAGAATTGTTTCTAAGCGGGCTTGGTTATCACGTTGTATCCATTGCTTATGATGACGTTCATCAACAGCCGGAATTAATTATTGCCATGATGCGAATGTTGTTGAGCCGTTACGATGCGACCCCTATGATTGGCGATCAACTCTCTTTCGCCGAGAGAGAGGTTATTCGGTTAGCGATAATTTTGTCTTATAAGCTGAGGCCGATTGACGTAACAAAGGAATTGCGGATGAACTATCGCAGAGCGGTTAGTTTGCTTAAGAAATTAAGCAATCAAGGATGGTTTGTTCCGAAGTTCGGTTCGACGGGAAGGAGGGTCGTGCTTTACGAGCTCGTACGCAGTCCTTTTGGAGGAGGGATTAGTTCGTCGCGGTAGAGGGGATCGAGAATAACGTTCATATACACTTAATTCATCTCATTAAGATTTAATTAGTGATAATAACACGCCATTACAATTAATTCTGTAAAATGTCTCTCTTAATGCAATGAACGGATGATTTAAATGTATCTTTGCAATTAATTAGTGGATCTAGAGTAAATCTCAGTAAATAGTTGTAATACGGTTACTACTTCCCGAATGCAAGGGGAATGAAGGCACTTTTATGGACTTCGAGCTTCATGCGAGGCTGATGCGGCTCGGTAGAGGCACTTTCTTATCCATCCGTATATATAGAACTGGGAGTAACTAGTTCGCGCATACGATCAGAAAAAAAGAAGATCAGCCCAATAGGACTGAACTTCTTAATCGGCTTATATCGGTTCAACGATACTTTCATCCTCAACGAGAACCGGAGGTTCGCTTTCTTGCGGCTTAGCTCCGGGATCAGACGAATTGATGCGGCCTTCAGGGAGCAAACGCGGATCGCCCGGATGGACGGCGATCAACGTATCCTGAGTGCGGTAGGTATCCGTGGACAGCTTCTTCCGCTCGGCGAATACTCCGTCTACTAGTTTCACCAAGTAGGCTTCTACGACGTAACCGGAGTCGCCCTTCTGGAGAATGTTTTGTTTTCCTAAAGCGACGTTGCTATCGGCGACATAGACGGTTTTCGGAGGGTTGACCTTTAATTGTTTGGTTTCCGTCTTGTAGCTGACATTGTCGGGCATCGTGCCGAATAACTTTACCGTGACGGTTTTGTCCTTAACGACCGTACGGATCAGCAGCTGCTTGCCGGTCGAATTGCGGAACTTGAAGTTCACGTAACCGCTGGCGAACGTAGCGTCGAGTCCTTTGGGTAAATAGTGGACGACTAGCGAATGGTTCCGCCGTTCGACGATATCCAATCCAGTCAGCAAAGCCGCATTGTAAAGCGTGCTTGAGACTTGGCAAATGCCGCCTCCGACGCCTGGCGTTAATTTGCCCTTGAGGATGACGGGCGCTTCCTGATAGCCGTATTCTTTTTCCGCTTTCGCGACGATTTTACCGTATTCGAATATTTCGCCCGGCATGAGGAGCGTATCGTTGAGCGCCTTGGCAGCGACGGTGACATTGTGGGAACGGCCCTCGCCGCTAGTCTCGAAAGAAGTCGTGAACTCGGCGATTTTGCGAACGATTCCCTCCTCTTTCAGACCGGCCAGCGTAATTTCGGGCGACGTTTCCTTCACCGATGCTTGCAGGAGAAGAGGTTGGCCGGAAGCGCCAGCTAACGAAGCGGGCTTAAGCTCTCTCACTTGTTCGATTAAATTTTGAACATCTAACTGCCTTCCCCGCTTATCCTCTGTATAGATGACGCGGTCCTGATCATCGATCGTGCGGGCGGCATTCTCTGACCGGCCAGAGACGAGATTGCCCCAGGCTTCCGAGACTCTCTGTTTAAGCGCGGTTTCATCCCAACTGACGTTGACCCCATAAGCAGAATCGAAGCTGTTCCGATATCGGATCTCTGCCCGTTCTAACCAAGTGTAGTCTCGATACTGCTCGATTGCGCTTATCGCCTCAACCGCTTCTACTTTTAATCCTAGCTGCTTTAAGGATAAGGACGGAATCTGTTTCATCGTTTCCGACGATACATCGCCAAGGCTATCCGGTTCGATGTTGACCAAGGTCGATTCCAGTTGGGCGATTCTTTCCTGAATCTGCTTCAAAGCCGTATCGGGCGCTATTTCTCCGATCTGCAATCCGCCCACGCTTAGCCCTTTAGGCAGCGTGTCGTCGCTACCGTAACTCATCGTTCCGCCTATGCCAGCACCGGCGAGCACGAGGGTCAATAAGCTTGTGATTAGCCAACCTTTTTTCATATCGGCAACCTTCATCTCCAGTTCGTTAACTTCTTTTACAAATGTTCCTAAACAGTTAGACGATTCAATTTGCAATTCGTTTTCGCTAAAATTAAAAAATTCTCAAAAACTTCCTTAATGCCATGACTGACAAAGGATAACGGATGTAATCTCGACATTTTTCCCCAGATGAACATCGACAAAGAGAGGAATATCAGGCATGATGTCGAAGTAACTAAGGTCTGAATCTTAACAGGAAGTGATACCGTGATTGAAATGCAGGACATATGGAAGACGTACGCCGACGGTACTACCGCATTGCAAGGCGTGAACGTCGTCATTGATCGCAACGAGTTCGTGTACATAGTTGGTCCTTCAGGTGCGGGGAAATCCACCTTCATGAAGTTGATTTACCGGGAAGAAGTGCCGACCAAAGGGCAAATTTCCGTTAACGGGTTTAATATAGGCAAGTTGAAACATCGCAAAATCCCTTATGTTCGCCGCAATATCGGCGTTATTTTCCAAGACTACAAGCTGCTGCCAAAGCTTTCGGCTTTCGAGAACGTGGCGTTCGCCATGGAAGTCATCGAGACACCTCGTCGGTTGATTCGTCGCCGTACGATGGAGGTATTGGAGCTTGTTGGTTTGAAGCATAAGGCGAGCAGCCTGCCGGCCCAGCTCTCCGGGGGAGAACAGCAACGCGTTGCGATCGCCCGCGCTATCGTCAATAGCCCGGCGGTCATCGTAGCCGATGAGCCTACCGGAAATCTAGATCCCGAAACCTCATGGGGCATTATGAATCTGCTGGAGGAAATTAATTTTCGCGGCACGACGATCGTAATGGCCACCCACAACAAAGAGATCGTAAACACGTTGCGTAAGCGCGTCATCGCCATTGAACGGGGAACCATCGTTCGCGATCAGCAGAGAGGGGACTACGGCTATGAGATTTAGCACCGTACTCCGACATCTGCGCGAAGGCTTTAAGAATGTGAGCCGCAACGGCTGGATGACATTCGCTTCGATGAGCTCTATCGCGGTATCCTTGTTTATTCTTGGCGTCTTTATGCTGCTTGCGCTTAACGTGAGCAAGCTTGCCGATCAATTGGACAATCAGGTTCAAATTAACGTCTACCTTCAAGTAGATGTGGAACAACCGAAGGCCGAAGAGATCGAACGAACGATCAAGCGGATTCCGGAAGTGAAGTCGGTTACTTTCGTTCCGAAGGCAGAAGGCTTGAAGCGGTTCCGAGAAAGCATGGGCGAAGAGGGCAAGGCGGCACTGGAGGGCTACGAGAACGAAAACAATCCGTTACCCGATGCCTTCGAAGTAGAAGCCTTCAACCCGCAGCAAATTTCGTTTATCGCCAAGCAGATCGAAGCGATTAACTTAACCGACCCGGCAAAGTCGATTGCCAAGGTGAAGTACGGCAAAGATACGATCGAGAAGCTGTTCAGCATCACGAATGCCGTTCGAAATATCGGAATATTTATCGTGCTAGGACTTGCCGTCATGGCGATGTTCCTCATCTCGACGACGATCAAGATGACGATTATCGCCCGTCGTCGCGAGATATCGATTATGAAGCTGGTAGGCGCTAAGAATAGTTTTATCCGTTGGCCGTTTTTTATCGAAGGAGCGATTATCGGATTTTTCGGATCGTTATTTAGCACGCTAATCCTCTTATTCGGTTACTCTCAGCTCGTTAAGACGACAAGCGCAACCGTCGGCCTATATATGATTGAATTCGCTTCGATAGACGAGGTTAGAATGCTAGTCGGCGGAACGATCATTGCCTTGGGGACGCTATTAGGCGTATGGGGCAGTACGATATCGGTTCGCAAATATTTAAAGGTGTAATCGCCTCTTAATCTCTTAACCCCTATTTGGGAGCGTCAAACCTGGTTCCAAGGAGGACTCTTGTGAAGAAGAAATTATTGATTCTGGTAGCCATGCTTATGATGGCCGGATTGATCATGCAACCCTATAATGGACAAGCTCTATCCGAGATTGAGAAAATCGACCAAGACTTAAAGAAGCTGAAGCAGGAAATGGAACGAGCAGGACATAATCAACGCTTTGCGGAGAATTCGGTTAAAGATCTAACCGGCAAACAGGAAGCGACTAAGGGAGATATCGAGAAGCTGTTGGCTCGGATCGATACGGTGCATAAGAGATTGGAAGCGACCCAGCAAAAAATCACCGATGCGGAAGAGAAGCTATACCAAACCGGGGAAGAGTTGCAGGAAGCCATTAAGCAACGCGACAATCGCACGGAACTGATGGACTCTCGGGTACGCATGGCTTATACCGCAGGTCCCGTATCTTATCTTGATGTGTTGCTCAGCTCGACGAGTTTCTCAGACTTTCTGGATCGTTACGATGCCGTTGAGTCGATCGCCTCTCAGGATCGCAATATCGTGGACGAGAAAAAGAAATATACGGATGAAGTTGCCCAGATGAAGGTGCAACGGGAGCAGGAGCTTGACGAAGTCAAGAAGCTCTATAAGGAAATGGAAGAGCACAAGGCGACGCTAGAGCAGGATGAGAAAGATAAAGAGGTTCTGATCTCCAAGCTATCCAAGGAAATCGAAGACTTGGAAGAAATCAGCGAAGAAGCCGAGCGGCAGCTTACCGAACTCGCCAAACAAGCTTCAGCTCTTCAAGCCAAGAAAAACCGGATTAAGAATTACTATAAGGGCGGCAAGCTGGGAATGCCGTTAAAAGCCGAATACCGGATGTCATCGCCTTTCGGCTATCGCATTCATCCCATTACCGGCAAGAAGAAATTGCATGCCGGCATGGATATGGCCGCTCCCAAAGGAACGCAAGTCTACGCCGCCGAGACGGGTGTCGTAACGGTTGCGCAAACGGTGAGCGGTTATGGTAACTGTATTATCATTGACCACGGAGGCGGGCTATTGACGTTATATGGTCATCTGAGCGCGATTCAGGTTAAAACGGGCGAAACCGTTAAACGTGGCGAGAAGATCGGATTAGTAGGTTCAACCGGACAATCGACAGGCAACCACTTGCACTTCGAAGTGCGCAAAAATGGAGACCCCGTTGATCCCGTGCCATATTTGAAGTAGCAGGATGTGGGACAGCCGATCCCCCGACAGGTTAGTCGGGTGACGGCTGTTTTCTTATCGAACAATTTGGCTATATTTTTGCGCTACCACAAATAGGATAATTGGGATAGACTTGTCATGACGTAACAATATGCCGTAGTTCGAGGAGTGGGGATTTCGTGTGGTTTCGAGGTCGCACCGTCATAGCCATGATGGTGCTGACGGCAATTGCTGCCAGTATGGCGACTTACGCTATTTTCGAGTTTCCTGACTGGGGCTTTAGGCCGTCTAACGGGAAACCTGGCGTGGCCTCGACCGAGGTTGCGGAAGGGTTGCAGCAGAAAGATTTGGATAAATTCAATAAAGCGATTAGTCTAATAGAAGAAGGCTTCATCTCGCAGACGGATCGGAGTAAACTGATGGATGGCGCGATCCAAGGAATGTTGGAATCGTTACGAGATCCTTACTCGGTATACAAGTCGGCAGAAGAAGCGGAGAAGTTCAAAAACGATCTGCAGGGCGCATTCACCGGAATAGGTGCCGAACTAAGAGTAGAAAATGGATCGATCGTGGTGGAGGCTCCTATACGCGGATCTCCTGCCGAGAGAGCGGGGTTGCAGCCGCGAGACATCTTGCTCTCCATCAATGGAGAAAGTCTTCATGGGTTAACGATAAGCGAGGCGGTAAGCAAGATCCGGGGTCCAAAGGGGACGAAGGCGAAACTGAAGGTACAGCGGAACGGGGCTCCAGAGCCTCTTGATCTTGAACTCGTCAGAGACCGCATCGATCTGGAAACTGTCCACTCGTCAGTAGAAGAGGATGGAATCGGACATCTGATTATCACTCAATTCAATGAAGATACCGCCGTCCAAGTTGCCGAACAATTACAAACGATGGAATCCGCTGGGATGAAAGCCCTTGTGATCGATGTCCGCGACAATCCGGGCGGGCTGCTTAAATCCGTCGTTAATGTAGCGGATCAACTCATGGCAAAAGGTAAGCCGATCGTGCAATATGAATATCGGAACGGCCAACTTCAAGTCGAATCGGCTTTGAAAGGCGCGAAAAACAACAAATTGTATCCTATTGTCGTTCTAGTGAACGAAGGCAGCGCTAGCTCGGCTGAAATATTGGCAGGAGCGCTGAAGCAATCTGCCAATGCGGTACTCATAGGCCAAACTACGTATGGCAAAGGAACGATGCAAGTTTCATTCGACGATGAACTGGGAGATCGGAGCTTATTAAAGTTGACCGTCTACAAGTGGCTACTACCCGACGGAACATGGATTAACGAGAAGGGGATCGTTCCGGACGTCGTTGTTCCCCAGCCGAATTATTTCCTTGCTTCGCGATTGCCACGGGACTACGTCCTTAAATACGATATGACCGGCGGAGCCGTCGCGAATCTGCAAACGATACTAGCTGGAGTCGGTTTTCCCGCCGATCGAACGGACGGTTACTTCAGCGAAGCAACGAAGCAAGCATTGGAGAGCTTCCAAGCGAGCGAATCGTTGGCGGTGACGGGTGAAGTTGACGAAGAGACGGCGCAGAGGCTCGAGGAAGTATTATACGTGAATTTGCAAAATCCGGAATACGATAAACAGTGGAAAGCCGCTGTAAGCAAAGCAAGGGAATTGATCGATGTCGCTTCGTAAATAATAAGACAATCGAGCGATGAAGGAATTTTCTTGCTATTGTCGAATACTTCTAGGAGGTTGACTTAGGTCAACTTCCTTTTTTGACTAGGGAGCTAATTCGATGTCGAATACGTTCTTTGCGTTGCTTCGTGATCAAAATATGACTTTTTGAAATACCTCTAAGGAGGGAAGAGGCAAGTGGATCCTCTGTTGAATGTGTTGCGGGAAGCGGGACAAGCCATTATAGGGTTGTTTACGCAGCCGTATTTTTATATTGCAATCGCTCTAGTCTGGTGGCATGCACGGCTTGGGGTCTCGCTGCAGCGTAAGCTATTCCATGTCAGGTTGTACGGCACCTTGTACTTGACGTTAACGAGAATTATCGCAGGTATGGCCGTCGGTGTCGTATTGTCTGTAGCTGGGCTGGGCGCCGGAGCAGATCTTACGTCCGAGACATTGATGTTTCTGTGGATCGCCATGGGAATCTTAGCTCTGTTCCAATTGCGTTTCGTATGTTTAGCTTATGCGGCGGGAGCTCTTGGTTTGCTTCAGGCATTGTCTGAATGGACGGGCATGGATCAATCGCAAGGGGCTTGGTCCGACGTGGTTCATACCCTTGCGGCAATTGATGTTCCCGGATTGCTCTTCATGGCTGGCTTGCTGCATATCGCGGAAGGTTTCCTCGTGAGGCTTCAAGGTCCGAAGCTGGCGATTCCCTTGTTCTTGCAAGGAAAGCGGGGCAAGCCGATGGGAGCGTATGCGTTGTCCGGCGTATGGCCGATTCCGCTTCTGTGGCTCATTCCTTCAGCGGATGGCGGATTCACGCTGCCTTGGATGCCTCTATTCGGAGATGAAGCGTCCACTTGGAGTATGCTGGCCTTCCCGGTGCTCATCGGCTTCAGCGACCGTACGACCTCTTATTGGCCGGAACATAAGGCACGGACATCGGGCAACATGCTCATGGTATATGGTGTCGTTATTGCCGCATTGGCAGCGGGGGCGAAATTCTGGTCTCCCTTAAGCGTGATTGCGGCTGTTGCTGCTTTCGTTCTGCATGAAGGACTGCTCGTCCTCAGCCGGATGCGAGAAGCGGGGCGTGATCCGCAGTATTCGCAAGACTGGACGGGCGTTAAAATACTTGCGGTGTTGCCGAATGCGCCTGCGAGCGAGCTCGGATTATTGTCCGGGGAAACGATCAGGAAAGTAAACGGGGCGGCCGTTCGCAATAAAGAAGAGCTGCACGCGGCTCTTCAGCGGCAATCGGCATTTTGTAAGCTAGAGGTCGCCAATCGGGACGGACATCTTAAGTTTGTTCAGCGTGCTCGATATGAAGGCGAGCATTATCAGCTAGGGCTAATTCTCGCGCCGGATGACGATGTCGAATTCGTAGCGGCTCCCCGTTCCTCCTCTATTTGGCAGGGTCTTAGAGAAGCGGGGGCTCGCAGGCTCGGAAATTCTCCAACGATGAAAGCCCGCAGGGAAGCCATGCAAGCGGCGGCGGAACAAGCCGTAGCGGCAGAAGAAGCGGCTTTGGCCGCAGCGGAACCGGATGAACCTGAAGAAGACCCGGGGCTGCCTCCGCGTGGTTCATCATCTCGAAAAAACAGTTGACACTAAGCGCGACCTGAAGTATTTTGGAATGACATCATCAGTAAATAGGCTTTCTAGGGTTCCACGATGCGGGTTCGCATCGGCTCGGTCCGAGAGAGAGCGCATCTTCCAAGCGAAGATGAACACGGCGGGATAAAAACCCGGGAGTATCGATGACGGCACCTAAGCGACGTATTTGTTGCTTTGGAGTGCCGGCGATGCTCTCGGGTTTTTTATATTGTCCGTAAGTTTGTAAGGGCAACATACAACATGGAGGTGCAATATGAATCGGAATTGGATGTTGTTAGTGGCGGCGGGCATATGCGAGGTAGGTTGGGTATCGGGCTTGAAACATGCCTCGTCCGCAGGGGAATGGTCTTTGACGGCGATTGGAATTTTACTCAGCTTTGTCGGTTTGATTTATTGTACCCGGACGCTTCCGGTAGGTACGTCTTACGCGGTGTTCACGGGGATAGGAGCTGCAGGAACGGTATTAGCGGAATCCATTTTCTTCAATGTTGAGTTGGATGCAGCCAAGCTGGCTCTCATTATCGTGTTAATAATAGGCATTGCAGGATTGAAAATGACTACTGACTCTGCCACGCGGGAGGTCGAGGAATAATGGCTTGGATCGTGCTCGTACTCGCGGGAATGTTCGAGGTTGTAGGCGTGCTTGGCATGAACAGGCTGAAAGAAAAAAAAGACAAGCTAAGTTGGCTCTTGCTTGTCGGAGGATTCGTGGCTAGCTTCGTTCTATTATCGGTCGCAATGAAATCCATCTCCATGGGAACCGCTTATGCGATATGGACGGCGATCGGAACGGTAGGCGGAACTCTCGTTGGGATGCTGATCTACGGAGAGTCCCGCCAAATCCGCAGGATCTTCTTTCTTTGCTTAGTCGTTGGGGCAGTTATCGGACTGAAGGTTATCGGCCACTAGTTTTGTTGATCCATTCGGCGACATCCAGTATGACTTGCTCATTAACCTTGCTGGAAGTGTCCGAACTATTCATGAACAAGTGATTCAGTCCTGGGTAGAGCTTGAAGGAAGCGTTCGTTTTTCCTTTGAGCTGAGTCTTAATGAGGCTATAATCTTTATCCGCATACACTTGGATATCGTCCTGCCCTTGCAGGACGAGTATCGGCTTAACAAGCTTGCTGACGAGGTCGGCGGCGCCGTGGCTGTCCATTTCCTTAAAGTAGTAGGCGGGGATTCCGAATACGGTTTGAGCCATCGCCTCCGAGTCTTTCAGGTTGTGGATGTTCTGCGCCTTCGCCAGCTCCACGGCAAGCAAAGCTTCATTCTGCTTCTTGGCCGGGTCTTTATCGTCCAAGGCTTGGATAACGGCTGCGTTCTGATCCGCGATGATTTCCCATAGCGGACGCGTCGAGCCCGCTAGGAGGACCAATCCGGCAAAGTCTCCTCCGTCGGCGTCGATTCTAGGCGCCAAAAGGCCGCCCAAGCTGTGGCCTACGATGTACACTTGCGTACCGTCGATTCGCTTGTCTTTTTTAAGCAAGTTGGAGGCGGCAATGGCATCTTCGACCGTTTCATCCTTTACCGTAAACTTGGCGAGCATATCGGGAGTAAAACTTTTGCCATATGTGAAGGTCCTTTTGTCGTAACGAAGAACGGCGATCCCCTGTTGGGCGAGACCCCAAGCAAGATCACGGAAAGGCTTATTGATTCCGATCGTCTCGTCCCGATCATTCGGTCCTGAACCATGGACAAGGATAACGGCGGGAAGAGGGCCTTTGGCATCTTTAGGCAGTGTTAACGTCCCCGGTAGCGGGTAGTCGGTTCCTTCTCCTACGATGACTTCGTTTTCCGTTAAGTTCGAAGGGAGAGCCACGGCTGTTTGAACGGGCTTCAACCACAAGCCGATAATTTTGTTGCTGTCGTTAAGATTGAGGGTTAGAGCCACATTGATTTGGCTGAATGTCAGTAGAACGACGATTTCTTTGTGCTCCGTTACGTTAGGATTCGACTGAACCGATTGGATGCCGACGAATTGGCCCGCAATCGAAGCCGTTTGCTCCCACCCGGCTTTCAACGCTTCAGCGGTCACTGCTTGTTTGATCGTATCGTCGAAGTGATCGTCCGATAGCTGCTGGTAAGCTCCGGTTGAAAGCTGCTTAACGATAGCTAGAATGGTAGCGTCTACGTCGTTGGAAGAGTTAATAACGGCTTCCGAACTTTCTTTCGAATAATGGGTTTGTAGTCCGAGCACCTTCTCGAAGAAAGATAATGGAACGAATATCCGATTGTTTTTAACAGTGGCTGCGGCTCCGAAAGACACGGTATTTTTTTCTCCGATGGACGCCTTATTATCGTCCAGCTTGAAAGCAATCTTTAGGGTAGATTTGGCTAGAAGGACATCATGGGTTTTCGCGTCCAATGAGAGTTTTAACCCGAGCGCTTGCGCGGCAGGGCGAATGGGAATCATGATATCGTTGCCCTGCTTGAACGGCTGGGCGTCGGGAAGAACGACGGGCTTGTTATCGATCGTTAACTTGAATGCCGCGGCTGAAGCTTGATAGGGAAACGAAGAAAGGAGCAGGACGATTGCAAGAGTGAATAATGATAGCTTTTTCATTAGAAACATTCCTCCGATTCGTTGAATGGGACGACTAAGATTTGGCCGTGCGTTTGAACAGTAAATAAGAATAAGCCGCGGGAATGAGCGAACTTGTTACCGCGCAGATGAGCACGACCGCTGCGACCCAAGCAGAAGGAACGAACCACGCGCATGCGAACATCACTAGGCCAGCGGCGACCCATAGCCGGGCTCCCATGCGATGAGTGAGACGCCAGTTGTTTTCATCGAGCAACGCCCACGGCGTACGAATCCCGATGAAGAAGTTGCTTCTGACCTGACCCATTCGATTGCCTATGACGACCCATAGGATGCCTAATCCGCCAATGATAAAGTTGTCGGTCGAGATGTGATAACCGACTTGATCCACGATCATCATAAAGAAGACGCCATGAAGGAAGAGGCTGATCGCCCAACGTATCAGACCGTAATAGCCTTCGAAGCGGGAGTAATTTTTTTTGCGAGGATCGATATAGCGCAAGGCCGACAATACGCCAGGCAAAGCTACGCTAAGGCCGGCATACATAAGCCAGAAGCTCCATTTGACCATCGTTCTGTCTTGCTCGCCATACACGTTATAATGCGAAGCAACCTGATCCGGTAGCCGGTCGTTAAAAGCAAAGTACAGAATCAGGAACAGAAGTACGTTAGTTCCAAGCAAAATCCAGTCTTTTCTCGACCAGGGGAATTTGCCGGTATCTTTTTCATTCGTCATGCGTAGACTCTCCTTTTGTTCCAATCATGCCGAGAAACCAACCCATGGCTTCCTGCATAACGGTTAGATTAATGGAGTAAATGATGTTCTGTCCCTGACGTTCGTCTTGGACAAGCCGAGCTTGCTTTAGAATATTCAAGTGATGCGAGATGCTCGGTTTGGAAATGTTGAATTGATCCGCAATGTCTCCTGCGCTCATATCCTTTTCCTTCAGCAGTTGGAGAATTTTCCTTCGTGTCGGATCGGATAGCGCTTTGAAAGTATCATTCATAGGTAGTGCGCCCCCCGTCCGCGGGTTATCTATTTGATATTTAGATAATCATCTAAATCTTATATTTAGATGATAGGCTAAATGTTAAGCACTGTCAACTTGAGAGTAGAAAAAGGGCGGTAAGGCCTGTTGGCCTCACCGCCCTTACAGCAAATTCATTGCTGAACCTGCTGCTGGATCATAATAAAGTAAGCAATTGCGCCCGCGATTCCGAGACAAGCTAGCGTGAACAGAGTAATCTTGATCGCGCTGCGAGGAACGTGGCCGGAAACGGTACCGGTCTGCCCGTTAACCATGTAGTAGTAGGGCTTGGATTTATAAGAATAATTAGCGTTCCATACCGGAAGCAATAAGTGCTTATAAGTAATGTCGTCATAAGTGGAACGGATGTTCAAGTTGCGGATTTCATCACCGCCGATAATCCGTTTGATCTCCGTCTCGATGTGGCCGTCGGCCACGTGCCGTGCTTCTTTCCAGCCTTGTTCGCGGGAAACGGAGTACCTTTCGGAAATATATCCGCTTAAATATTCGGGACGGTAAACGTGGAGATCGTTGAGATGGAAATCCCCCAGCTTCTCCAGCAAGTTCGAATCGTAATGTCCGGAAGCCGGGATCAGTATATCATCGAAGCTGCGATCGTAATCGCCATGAGTAGAATGCCATACCGTATAGCGTTCGGTGGCGGTGTAGGTTTCCGTTTTGCCATTGACCACTCTAGTGCGGGTCACCGTACGATAATGATAAATGCCCACCTCGGCGGAATAGACGGAATAGGTTTCCGTATCATAGGTCCAGTAAGGGATATAGATGCTGTTCAACTGCGAGCTCACATTCTGCTTCTTGAAGGCGTTAGGCAGAAACCAGCGCTTTTTCTTCCAAGCCGAGAAGGAAAGCAGCGCTTCGTCTCGCGATATTTGGAACGGAATGATGGATTCCGGTCGGATACTTCGCGAGTCGTCTTGGAGAAGCACCTTCTGGGAACCGCAGAAAACGCATTCGGATGTGGTCTGGCCCGCAGGGATCAACGTTTCCCCGCCGCAAGTTTCGCAATGGACGGCTTGCTGCTCCGTTCCCCAATCCAGTAAGCTATCCAGATCTTCGTCATCGCTGTCGAAGGGATGCTCTTTGGGTGGCTCTATGACGGTATCGATCGTTTGCTCCGCACCGCAATATTGGCATTTCAAGTTCTGGCTTTCCGTATCGAACACCATGGGTCCCGCGCAGCTTGCGCAAGGAAAACGAATGGCCGCTGTTGGGCTGTTCATGTAAGCCTCCGTCTAGGTTTTGCTTCCGCATTCGGAGCAGAATTTGGCGTTCTCATTCAGTTTGCTGCCGCATTCGGAACAAAATTTCTTGCTTCCCGATGGCGGCTGGGCTGAAGGGGGTTGCGGTGCCGATTGTGGCTGAGGAGTTGGATTGGACTGGGGTTCAGCGTTACGACCTGTCATCTGGTTCATCATCTGTCCCATCATCTGTCCCATGGCCATACCGGCGCCTAGTCCGGCACCCGTGCCGGCTACTCCGCCTTCCGGTTGATTGGCAGCTTCCCGAATGGCCTCCGCCGTTTGGTATTTCATATATTGATCGAGGTTGCCCGCGATGTTCATCGAGGATTTGCGATCGATCATCTTCTCGACTTCCTCCGGAAGCGAAATATTCTCGATCGTTACGCTCGTTAAAGTTAACCCGATGGCAGAGAATTGCGGCTGTAATCGAGTGACGGCGAGAGAGCTTAACTCAACGTAAGAGCTGGATAAATCGGCTACCGGAATTTTAGATTCTCCGATCATGTCGCTGATGCCGGATACGATGGAAGATTTAAGATATCCGGTAATGCTTGCGGTAGTCAGTTCTTGTTTCGTTCCGAATATATCTTTAAGGAAAACGACGGGATCGCTAATTCGGAAAGAGTAATTGCCGAAGCCCCGCATACGGATAATTCCGAATTCCGGATCCCGCATAATGACCGGGTTCGTCGTTCCCCATTTCAAATCCGTGAAGTTCGTCATATTAAGGAAGTACACGTCGGACTTGAAGGGCGAATTAAAGCCGTATTTCCAAGAATTCAATGCGGTCAGCACCGGTAGATTTTGCGTGCTAAGCGTGTGGGTTCCCGGACCGAATACGTCGGCGATCTGGCCTTCGTTCACGAAGATCGCGGTTTGCGATTCGCGCACGATAAGCTTGGCACCCATCTTGATCGCATTATCGTAAGCGGGGAATCGATGCACGAGATCGCCTTTATCATCCAGCCATTCGATAACCTCGATAAATTGCCCCTTAATAAAATCAAACAATCCCATGTGCTGCTCTCCTTCTGCTGCCGCCTAAGTAAGGGGAAGCCCTTTTCCATATCATATCAGAAAATAAGTTATTCCTCTCGCATAATGGATTTCCGAGCGATGAATTTTTGACGGGCAAACCGGAAAAAGCTATACTGTATGGGAACACACATTCTGTTATCGAGGGGATACCGGAGATGGAAGTATCGGAAGTGGAACATAGGCCTTTTAAGCTGGTGTCTGATTTCTCGCCTTCCGGCGACCAACCGGAGGCCATTCGGCAGCTTGCGGAAGGAATTGCGGCAGGGAAGAGGCATCAGACCTTGCTAGGGGCGACGGGAACGGGAAAGACGTATACGATTGCCCAGACGATCGCGAGAGTCAACAAACCGACACTCATTATTGCGCACAACAAGACGCTGGCGATGCAGCTATGCAGCGAATTCAAGGAGTTTTTTCCCGAGAACGCTGTAGAGTACTTCGTCAGTTACTATGACTATTACCAACCGGAAGCTTATATCCCGTCCACGGATACTTATATCGAGAAGGATTCCAGCATCAACGACGAGATCGATAAGATGCGGCACTCCTCCACGGCTTCGTTATTCGAGAGAAGAGACGTCATTATCGTAGCCAGCGTATCCTGCATCTATGGTCTCGGTTCGCCGGAGGAGTATCGTGATTTGCGGCTGAGCTTACGGGTCGGGATGGAGAAATCGAGAAACGCCATTCTTCACAAATTAATCGATATACAATACGAGCGCAACGACTTGAACTTCGTGCGCGGAACGTTCCGCGTACGCGGGGACGTGATCGAGATTTTCCCGGTTTCCCGGGGAGATTCGGCGATTCGCGTGGAGATGTTCGGGGACGAGATCGAACGGATTACGGAAATCGACGTTCTAACGGGCGAGATCACCGGGCAACGGGATCATGTCGTCATTTTCCCAGGCTCTCACTTCGTGACGGGCGAAGAGAAAATGAAGCGGGCTCTCGTCAACATCGAACGGGAACTGGAAGAGAGGCTGGAAGAGCTTCGCGAAGCGGGGAAGCTTCTTGAGGCGCAACGGTTAGAACAACGTACCCGATACGATCTGGAAATGATGTCCGAGATGGGCTTCTGTTCCGGCATCGAGAATTATTCGGGTCCGATGACGTTCCGCGAACGCGGAGCGACTCCGTATACGTTAATGGATTTCTTTCCCGATGATTATATGATCGTAATAGATGAATCTCATGTTACGCTCCCTCAAGTGCGGGCGATGTACAATGGTGACCAAGCACGCAAATCCGTGCTCGTCGACCACGGCTTCCGGTTGCCTTCCGCGAAGGATAACCGACCGCTTAAGTTCGAGGAGTTCGAGGAGAAAGCAAAACAGCTCGTCTTCGTATCCGCGACGCCGGGACCTTATGAATTGGAGCACTGCCCAACGGTAGTCGAGCAAATTATTCGACCGACCGGATTGGTGGATCCGATTATCGAGCTTCGCCCGACTAAGGGGCAGATAGACGACCTGCTCGGCGAGATCCGCGACCGAATCGCCAAGGACGAAAGGGTGCTCGTGACCACTTTAACGAAAAAAATGTCCGAAGACTTAACCGACTACATGAAGGAAGTCGGCATTAAAGTACGATACCTTCATTCGGACATCAAGACATTGGAACGGATGGCCATATTGCGGGATCTGCGCCTAGGGGTGTTCGACGTGCTCATAGGGATCAATCTGCTTAGGGAAGGCCTTGATTTACCGGAGGTATCGTTGGTCGCTATTTTGGATGCGGATAAGGAAGGCTTCCTTCGTTCGGAACGTTCGCTCATTCAGACGATCGGCCGGGCTGCGCGGAATGCGGGAGGCCGAGTTATCATGTACGGCGACAAAATGACGGATTCGATGACGAAAGCCATTGGCGAGACCGAACGTCGTCGGGCCATTCAGACGGCTTACAATGAGCAACACGGCATTACGCCGCAGACGATCGTGAAGAAGGTTCGGGACCTTATAGAGGCGACGAGAGCGGTGGAGACGAAGAACAATTATTTGGCAGGGGCCGAAGATCTCAGCAAGCTTTCGAAGAAGGAACGCGCGTCGATGGTCGAGCGACTGGAGTTCGAGATGAAGGAAGCGGCGAAGAGCTTGCAGTTCGAGCGGGCCGCGGAGCTCCGCGATGCGCTGCTGGAGTTGAAGGCAAGCCTGTGACGCAAGGTTCGGCAAGAAAAACGGGGTGTTTCATTCGCTCCGTTTTTTTTGCGCGCAACTGGCGAAAAAGTACAAAAAGATGATCAATAAATTTGTAATTTTTTCACAAAATGTGCTTTTGCGGGCTTCTCGATTGATGTAGAATAATTAGGGTGTCGAAATGTCGGGAATTATAAAGTATGGACGGCTATCGGTGGCACTTATTATGAGGGCGATCATTCCGCATATTATCTAGGAGGAATATACAAGTGAGCAAAACGATTACAGTAGGTATAGTTGGTTATGGTAATTTAGGACGGGGCGTTGAGCATGCCATTCGCCAAAATCCGGACATGAAGCTTGAAGCGATCTTCACGCGCCGCGATCCGGGAGCGATCGAAGCGGGAACGCCGATGGTATCCATTTCGAATATCGAGCAATACAAAGGTAAAATCGATGTGCTGATTTTGTGCGGCGGTTCGGCTAAAGACTTGCCGGAGCAAGGTCCTGCATTAGCGAAACACTTTAATACCGTTGATAGCTTCGATACGCATGCGCTTATACCGGAATATTTCAACAAAGTGGATGACGCGGCGCAATCGGCTGGCCATGTTAGCGTGATTTCGACGGGTTGGGATCCAGGATTGTTCTCCTTGAACCGTTTGCTGGCGGAAGCCGTACTTCCGGAAGGCAAAGAATACACGTTCTGGGGCAAAGGCGTCAGCCAAGGCCACTCCGATGCTATTCGTCGCGTAGAGGGCGTAAGCAACGGGATTCAGTACACGATTCCGCATGAAGCAGCCGTTGAACGCGTTCGTAGCGGCAGCAACCCTGTATTAACGACTCGCGAGAAACATCTACGGGAATGCTACGTCGTATTGAAAGACGGCGCGGATGCCGATGCGGTCGCGAACGAAATCAAGAACATGCCGAACTATTTCGCGGATTACGAGACCGTCGTACACTTCGTATCCGAGGAAGTTCTTCGGGCGGAGCATTCCAAGATGCCGCATGGCGGAAACGTTATTCGCAGCGGACAAACCGGACAAGATAACGGCAACACGCAGTTGATCGAATTCAGCCTGAAGCTGGATAGCAATCCGGAATTTACGGCGAGCGTGCTTGTTGCTTATGCCCGTGCGGCGTACCGTTTGGCTCAATCGGGCCAGAAGGGCGCGAAAACCGTATTCGACGTACCGTACGGTTTGTTGTCCCCTAAATCGGCGGAGCAGCTCCGCAAAGAATTGCTGTAATCGTAATTTAGGCGATCTCCTTTAATTTACAAATCATTTGCATGACCAGCCGCACTTCTGTATAATGAACGGGAACACACATTCTTATTTTGTGTGCGACTGCGGCTGGCATGAATGTTAGGGCCCCCGCGTTGTCGCGAAAGGGGCTTTTTCGTTTTGGCTAACGAGAAAATCGTAATCAAGGGCGCTCGCGCCCATAATTTGAAAAATATCGACGTCACGATTCCGCGTGACAAATTCGTTGTTCTAACCGGGCTATCGGGATCGGGCAAATCTTCGCTTGCTTTTGATACCATCTATGCAGAAGGCCAACGTCGCTACGTGGAATCTTTGTCCGCTTACGCGCGCCAATTTCTTGGCCAGATGGACAAACCCGACGTGGATTCGATCGATGGGCTTTCGCCGGCGATTTCGATCGATCAGAAGACGACGAGTCGTAATCCGCGTTCGACAGTAGGTACCGTTACGGAAATCTATGATTATTTGCGCTTGATGTTTGCCCGCGTCGGACGTCCTCATTGTCCCGATCATGGGCTCGAGATTACTTCCCAGACAGTAGAGCAGATGGTCGATCGGATCATGGAGTATCCGGAACGAACCCGTCTGCAAATTCTCGCTCCGGTCGTCTCCGGCCGCAAAGGCGAACACTCTAAGCTACTTGCGGATATTCAGAAGCAAGGATTCGTGCGCGTTCGCGTGAACGGCGAAATCCGAGACCTCTCCGAAAGTATCGAGCTGGAGAAGAACAAGAAGCATTCGATCGAAGTCGTCGTGGACCGTATCGTCGTGAAGGAAGACGTGGCTTCCCGGCTTGCCGACTCCTTGGAGACGGGCCTGAAGCTTTCGGGAGGCCAGATTCTTGTCGATATCATCGACAAAGAAGAGATTATGTTCAACTCGAATCTCGCTTGTCCGGAGTGCGGTTTCTCCATAGATGAGCTTGCCCCGCGCATGTTCTCGTTTAACTCGCCTTACGGCGCTTGTCCGGAATGCGACGGACTCGGCGTGAAGATGGTGATCGATCCCGATTTGCTCATTCCCGATCGTTCTAAGAGCATAGAAGATGGCGCGTTCGAAGCTTGGGCAGGCAGTACGTCCAACTACTATCCACAATTTCTTGCGGCCGTGTGTGCCCACTTCGGCATTCCGACCGACGTTCCGGTCGACCAATTATCCGACAAGCATATGCAAGTCATCTTATATGGTACCGGTGGCGAGAAGATTCGCTTCCGCTACGAGAACGAATTCGGCCACACGCGCGACGCTCAGGTACCGTTCGAAGGTGTCGTTCATAATCTGGAGCGCCGTTACCGGGAAACCGGCTCCGAAGGCATTCGCGAGTTCATCGAAGTCTATATGGGGGCTAAGCCTTGCGCCAAATGCCGTGGACAACGCCTGAAGAAGGAGTCTTTGGCGGTTACGATTGGCAAGGAGAACATCGCCTATGTGACTTCGTTGTCGATCGGCGATGCCCAGAGATTTTTCTCCTCGTTGGAGCTTAACGAGAAGGAACGCACAATTGCGAGCCTGATCTTGAAGGAAATCAACAATCGACTCGGATTCCTCGTTAACGTGGGTTTGGAGTATTTGACCTTATCCCGCGCCGCGGGTACGCTCTCGGGCGGAGAGGCGCAACGGATCAGGCTCGCCACGCAGATTGGCTCTAGTCTGATGGGCGTTCTGTATATCTTGGATGAACCTAGCATAGGCCTCCATCAACGGGACAACGATCGGTTAATTCAGACGTTGAACCACATGCGCGATTTAGGAAACACGCTTATCGTCGTCGAGCATGACGAAGATACGATGATGGCGGCGGACTGGATCATCGATATCGGACCAGGTGCCGGTATTCATGGAGGCCAGGTCATCTCGGAAGGAACCCCGCAGCAAGTGATGGCGGACGAGAAGTCGTTAACCGGCGCCTATTTAAGCGGGCGCAAGTTTATCCCGGTTCCTCAGGAGCGACGCAAGCCGAACGGCAACTGGATCGAGATCAAAGGCGCCAAGGAAAACAACCTCAAAAACTTGAACGCAAAGTTTCCGTTAGGCGTGTTTACCGCCGTTACCGGCGTTTCGGGGTCGGGCAAATCTACGCTCGTTAACGAAATTCTGTATAAGACGCTTGCTCGGGATCTTAATAGAGCGAAGACTCGTCCTGGCGCTTATAAGGAAATAAACGGGCTGGAGCACCTGGAGAAAGTTATCGATATCGATCAATCGCCGATCGGACGAACGCCGCGTTCTAACCCGGCTACGTACACGGGAGTGTTCGACGATATCCGCGATGTGTATGCGATCACGAACGAATCCAAGGTTCGCGGTTATAAGAAGGGTCGCTTCAGCTTTAACGTCAAAGGCGGACGTTGCGAAGCTTGCAAGGGCGACGGAATTATTAAGATCGAGATGCATTTCTTGCCGGACGTATACGTACCTTGCGAGATTTGCAAAGGGAAACGCTACAACCGAGAAACTTTGGAAGTGAAATATAAAGGGAAAAGTATCGCCGAAGTGTTAGAGATGACGATCGAGGATGCAACCGAATTCTTCGTCAACATCCCGCGAATTCACCGGAAGATGCAGACGCTCATGGATGTCGGTCTCGGCTATATGAACCTGGGGCAACCGGCGACAACGCTCTCCGGCGGGGAAGCCCAGCGGGTGAAGTTAGCAGCGGAACTGTATCGTCGCAGCACGGGTAAGATGCTCTACATTCTTGACGAGCCGACGACAGGTCTTCATGTCGATGACATCGATCGTCTACTGCAAGTGCTGCATCGTCTTGTTGACTCGGGGGAAAGCGTACTTGTCATCGAGCACAATCTGGATGTCATTAAGACGGCGGATTACTTGGTGGACTTGGGCCCCGAGGGAGGAAGCGGCGGCGGGACGATCGTCGCTACCGGTACGCCGGAGGAAGTATCCAAGGTCAAGAACTCGTATACGGGCAAGTATTTAGGTCCTGTATTGGAGAGAGACCGGGCACGGACGGAAGCCGCGCTAGCGAAAGCTTAAATAAAAGGAGGATCGGGTGAGATCAATCACCCGATCCTCCTTTGCTTTATCCCCGTGCCATCGCCGTCTCCCCGGTTCTCGTAATCTCCAAGATGCCGTATGGCCGAATAAGCTGTAGGAAGGCATCGTTTTTCTCCCTGTCGCCGATCACTTGTACGATAATCGAATGCATTCCTACATCGATAATAGAGCAACGGAAAGTTTGAACGATGCTGTTCATTTCCGCCTTAGTTGCCGGATCGGAGATCAGCTTGACCAACAGGAGCTCTCTCGCTACGGCTGGCCTATTCGAGAGATGCTCCACATGAATAACGTCGATCAGCTTGCGTAATTGATTGCACAATTGACGTATCTGATCGTCGTCTCCATTCGCTACGACCGTCATTCGGGATAGGTTTTCCTTCTCCGATACGCCGACGGTGATACTGTCGATGTTATAACTACGCCTAGAGAATAGACCGGACACGCGCTGGAGAACACCCGGGTCGTTGCGGACGAGCACGGAAATATGCTGTTTAGCGGAAATCATCGCGGTTTTCCTCCTACAATCATTTCTTGTAATCCGGCACCCTGAGGAACCATCGGATAGACGAGCTCATCCTTAGCGATGACGAAATCGATCAAGAACGGACCGGGCGAACTTAACGCTTCCTGCCACAGTTTTTCCGCTTCCTCCTTAGTTGTTGCTCTCCCCGCAGGTACACCGTAGGCATTGGCGAGCTTGACGAAATCCGGACTTCCCGACAAGTCGATATGGCTATAACGTTTGTCGTAGATGAGCTCTTGCCATTGTTTGATCATGCCTAGCGTTTCATTATTGAGGATGACGATCTTAACCGGAATTCGATCAATGGCGCATATCGCTAATTCTTGGGCGCACATCTGCATGCCGCCGTCCCCGTTAATCGAGACGATGATTTTACCGGGGTTGCCGATTTGCGCCCCGATCGCGGAAGGAAAGCCGAAGCCCATCGTCCCTAACCCACCGGAAGTGATGAGGGATCGCGGATGCTTAAATCGGTAATACTGGGCAGTCCACATCTGGTGTTGGCCGACGTCCGTCGTGATGATCGCTTCTCCGTTCGTCGTGCGAGAGATCATCTCAATGACATATTGAGGCTTCAGAACCTCTTCGGAGTCTTCATAGCTAAGGGGGAACTCTCTCTTCATCGCCATGACATGGTCGACCCAACTTCTCTTGACCTGTAAGGGATCGGTTAAGAAACGGTTCATACGCAACAGAATATCTTTCGCATCCCCGCAGATGGCAATCGATGTCGGTACGAGCTTTCCGATCTCCGCAGCATCAATATCAATGTGGGCGATGCGGGCATGCGGAGCAAACTGGTCTAGCTTCATCGTTACGCGATCGTCGAACCTCGCGCCTATCGAGAGGAGCAAATCGCACTGGATGAGCGCTTGATTGGCGGCGTAAGTGCCATGCATGCCGGGCATGCCTAACCACAGCGGCCCCTCGCTAGGGTATCCCCCCAAGCCAAGGAGAGAAGTAACAATTGGAATCTCCGTTCGTTTAACGAATTCAATTAGGGCATCAGAGGCGCCGGAGTATACGATTCCGCCGCCGGCAAGAATCAAAGGTTTCTCCGAAGCGCGGAGAGCGGCTAAGAGGGATTCTATTTGCGTAGGAGTGTCGACTTGTTCCCGAGGAGTGAGATCCCGCACAAGCAGTTGCTCGGGATAGGAGAATTTCGTTACGGCGGCGGATACGTCTTTAGGAATATCCACCAGCACGGGGCCTTTGCGGCCCGATTGCGCGATATAGAATGCTTCGCGAATCGTTCTAGCCAGATCCTCAACGTTACGAACGAAGAAGTTGTGCTTCGTAATCGGCTGTGTTATCCCTACGATATCGGCTTCTTGAAAACTGTCCGTACCGATCAAGTCAGTCGGGACGTTCCCTGTAATGACGACCAGTGGTACGGAATCCATATGCGCCGTAGCTATTCCCGTTACGAGATTGGTCGCTCCGGGACCTGAAGTCGCGAGGCACACTCCGACCTTGCCGGTCGATCTGGCATAACCGTCGGCAGCATGTATCGCGCCTTGTTCGTGCCGGGTCAGAATATGGCGGAAGTCCGGATTGCCATGCATGGCGTCATAGATATAGAGCACGGAGCCTCCCGGATATCCGAAGACGCATTCGACTCCTTCCAGTAGCAGCATTCGCAGTAAAATTTCCGATCCGCTAATCGGTAGTTCTGTTATCATCCTGAATTCAGCTCCCGTCTGATCTAACTGATCATAAGGTAGCATAATGTCCGTTAATCTGAGGCTATCCTTTCGGTTACATTGATAGTATACTTTTTGATAAAATTGGGAATAAGCGGGGTGAACTCATGAGCGAAACGATCGGTCAACGAATGGCTAAACTCATGAATGATCATTTCGTAGGTCGCGAGTTCGAGTTACATTATTTCCGGCAGTTCGTGGAGCGGATGTCGGAGAGGCCCGAGCGAATCCTTAATATTCACGGCACGGCCGGTATAGGCAAAACCTATTTACTGGATCAATACGGACGAATCGGCCGTCAACTTGGCGTCGTTACGGTGTACATCGACGTTCGCCAGTTACTGGGGAGCGGCGATTCCTTCTGCCGGATGATCCTGTCCGATATGGGGTGCGCGGGGGAAGTCGATCGTGAAGATGATCTGTTACATTCATGCGTTAATGCGATTAACGATTCAGCATCTAAACAAAAAATCGTACTGTTAATTGACGGTTATGAAGAAATCGGCAGCTTGGACTTTTGGCTTAGGCAACGGTTCTTGCCGCTTCTAGATGCTAGAGTCCTTATCGTCATTGCCGGTAGATTTCCGTTGGAAGGCCCCTGGAGGTATTCTCCCGCTTGGAAAAGCTTAATCGTGAGATTAACGCTGTCGGAGCTGGCGTACGAGGACGTTCGCGCCTATTTACTGGAATCGGGTGTTCAAGATGAACAAGCGATCGATACGATTTGGCTGAAGACGTTAGGGCACCCGTTATCGCTTTCTTTGTTATTGCCTATGGGAGCCGTTGGAGCCGCAGAAGCCGTAGAAGCCGTAGAAGCCGTAGACATCCCTTGTGAAATAAGCTGGAAGCCCTTAGACGAGAGGATCCATCATTGGCTGGCGGAGGCGCCAGACGAGGACCTTCGTCAGCTTCTATACGCAAGCTCAGTTGCCAGAACTTTTCATCAAGATTTATTAAGAGAAATTACAGGCCGGGAAGTGTCTGCCATTACGTTCGAAAAGTTGATTGGATTGTCTTTCGTGATGAGGCAAGCTAGCGGTTGGCAGCTGACGGAGATCGTGTGGGAAGCCTTGCGCAACTCCTTTAAGGTTAGAATGCCGGATACGTTCGCGTCTTACAGGGACAGGGCTATTAGGCATTATGCGCGTTTGGTGGAAGAAGGCTTGTCGGTGCATCGCATACGAGACTGGGAGTTCGCGCAGTTGATGAGATTCTCTTCCAGTCCCATCTTGAGGGCGCATCTACGTCATTCGAGGGAGTCCAGCCATTACCTGGAGCCCGTCGAAGCTAGCAACAGGCATGAAGTCGATGCCTATATTCAACTAAGGCAGAGAAATGCTAAGGCATTAAAGATCCGGTGCTCGGATTCCGAGACGAGCGCGATTTTCCGGTTCGGGATGACCTCCGAGCAAAGCTTGCAACGACTAAGGATCATGAATGTAGAGGATCTGATGGGGCTCGACGCTGAGGCGTTGAAGTTGCTCCGATCGCATACCGGTGAAGTTGTCGGGTTATTCGCTATCGTTCCTATTCAAGAGAAAACATTGAAATTCCTTACAGAGGATCCGCTATCGCGCGTATATTTTCAAAGCTTGGGTCATGCACGGCTTCAAGAGCTTCGAGTCGGGGAAGGGATCCCGTCAGGCTGGTTCGTGTACGGAATCGACGTCCTGAATCTGGAGGATGAACAGCTTCGCGCGGACATTGTTCATACCTTGTTCGAGAAAATCGTAACGGGAGGTTTGGTCATTCAATCCCCGCCTTCGCTGGAGTACTACCATCATGCGTGCGAAGGGCTAGGCTTCGAGAAAGCGAATGGCTGCGATCACAACGCGTATGGCGATAACCGCTTAGCATCTACGTTCGTCCTCGACACTAGAAGTCACAAGCTCACCTCGTATTTGCGTAAAATGATTCCCGAGTTGTCTACCGGCGAGGAGGAAGGGCAACCCTCTTTCAGGGCAGGGGATGAGCTTCCGGAGCTGACGCCAAGAGAGAGGGAGGTTGCCGATCAGCTAATCAAAGGGATGACGAACGCGGAAATCGCAGCGGCGTTATACATTAGCGAAGCCTCAGTCAAAAAACATCTTAACACGATGTTATCCAAGTACGGCTTTAAGAATAGGACGCAACTGGTTCGTAAAATTTTAGGAGGTTAATGAATGACTCGTCGTTTCTTTGTTGCTGCCTGTCTTATCGGGGCCGTTCTACTGACTTCCTGTTCAAAAGCCGAAAGCACCAAACAAGCTCACTCTCAAGCGGAAACGGAAACCTCAATGGAAGTCGGTACAGAAACATCCACGGCTGGAGTGGGGAGCGTAAACGATTATTGGGATGGAGTCGGCAAGCAAGGCCTACTGATGTCGCCCTTCGTAGATCCCGAGCCGCCAATGGAATATATTCGCCTCGGCTTAAAGCATGACAATCCGGACATCAGATGGTTCTGTGCTTACAAAATCCTGAAATACGCTTCTCAGCTAGACCAGCAAGATAGGGATGTCCTAGAACAGTTGACTAAGGATGAATCAAATAACGTTCGGAAAGCCGCAACGTTCGTGAAGTCCATTCTTCAAGAAACGTTCGAAGATGATCGTATCATCCATTCACCCGTAAATAATCAAATAGCTTTTCACCTTTATCATGAATCCCAATTCAACGACGGAGAACTCTGGGTGGCGCAAGACGGGAAACCGGAAAGACTAACGAAGCTCGATGGAAGCATCACGAAGCTTGCTTATTCTCCCGATGGAAACAAGATTAGCGCCGAATACGGTGGACGGATTTGGGGAGCCTTGGCAATAGTCGATGTGAATTCCGGCAACCGTATCTTACCCGATATTATCGGAGCGATTATTGCCGATCCCGCTAATGGCTACGATGTGGACCCGCAGAAGGTCGACCGCTTCGATCCCTATTTGCAAATCATCGAGTGGAGTCCAGATAGCACGAGGCTTCTAGTGTCCTATGCGTTCAGCAGTGGCTTGGATCAGTACGATTATGGTTGGGCTGTATACGAGACGGATTTAGATAAGGTTATGAAAGTATCTCCCTCGAAACTGCCTGCATATGATACGAAACCGGAAGGTTTTGGTTGGGATGTTGAATAGGTAGGTAATAGACAGAGGCGAGGAAGGGGATCGACCGCACCGAAAAAGACGAATCGCCCATATCGGGACGATTCGTCTTTTTCTTTAATCTTCGATATGAATATGCGATTCGTGAGAAGGGTTGATCAGCACGATCAACTGCTTCTGTAGCTTCACGATAGATTGCTGCTTATCGAGAATTTGCTGTTTTTGCTTGATGATTTTCTGAAGATCCTCTTTAGCGGAGCTCCATTGCTTGCCGGAAGCATGTTCGTGAAAGCTATCCCAAGCTTCATGTTTTTGTTTGCGCAATTCATGAATGGCATCGCGGGTAACCTTCATCTGTTCGATAAGCATTTTGGCGGGTTTCTTAAGCGTGTTGCGTTGATCGGATGACAGGGTTTTACGGGCATCTTTGATCTGAGCGCTTTGGGATCTCATTTGCTCGAATAAGCCCTTCTGTTCCGTTCGGATCTGATCAAGCTGAGACTTAAGCGCTTGAATGTCGGCGGGATAGGAGCTCCAGTCCAGCACAGGCGGCTGCCCGGAATGGTGGTGCTCGTGCTCATGAGGCGCGGCGGCGACAAAGGCAGGCATAGAGAGAGTTAACACAATCAGCGAAATCATCGTTACCAGTTTGTTTTTCACAGTGGGTTCCTCCCAATGAATGGATTCCCCCTTAGTATGGACGAAAATTCATCTTCCATTCTTTGGTTACGAACTTTAATCGGGCTTGCCGCTCGCGATATCCGCTTGGTAAGCTACGAGGCTGATGCGTTGGCCCGTCCTTTCGGACATCCGTAGCTCTAAATCCTTGATCTCCTCGACCTCCTCCGGTTTAAGCATAGCTAGCGAGTACAGATCTTCGTACATGAGGGATTCCTCCTTCTGAGTAGAGTATTGCAACAAGCAACAAGCAACAAGCAACAAGCAACAAGCTTTGCGAGTATCCGCTTTTAGTATGGAACAACGATTTCTGTTTAACTCCATATGGGAACGAAAAAAGATCTCCCGCGAACGGGAGATCTTCGAGTATGGCGAACGGCGCTTAAGATGCGACGGACAAAATTTCCGTTAATTTGCCTTGCATCGTCTCAATGCCGACGCGTTGTACGAATTGGTGGAAGGATTCTCCGGATTGACGGGATTCCTTGTAGAAATTAATGAGCTGCTCCAGAACGTTGTTGACGTTGTCCGCTTTAACGCGACCTTTCAGAGCGGTGTTGTACTTGGCTCCAGGCCCGAGCGTTCCTCCGACCGCGATATCGTAGGCATCCACCATTCCTTCAGGTGTTTTTACCAGTGAGCCTTGTAGGCCGATATCGGCAACGTGCTTCTGTCCGCATCCGTTCGGGCAACCGATGAAGTGAATGCGTACGGGTTCGTCCAATTGAACATGCTCGTCAAGGTAAAGGGCGACCCGACGCGCGAATTCTTTCGTTTCTACGATCGCAAGGTTACAGAATTCGTTACCTGTGCACGAAACCGTACGGCTCATGAAGAGGTTCGGGTTCGGATTCAGGCGTTGAAGCAATGGCTCCTTCAGTAACGATTCTACTTTGTCGTCCGCAACGCCGGTTAACATAATGTTCTGCGCGATAGTCGTACGAATCGTACCGTCGCCGTATTTGTCCGCTAGGTCGGCTAAAGTATCGAACTCGTCGCTATTCGTTCTACCGACCGGAATGTTAAGGCCGACATAGTTAAAGCCTGACGTATTCTGCGGGTGTACGCCATCGAAGTAGGCGGCGTTCCATCCAATGGTACGATCATCGCCAAGGGAAGGCATTTCGCCGATCAGCTTAATAAGCTCTTCCTGGAATTTCTCGACACCCCATTCGGCGATGAGATATTTCAGGCGGGCATAATGGCGTTTTTCCCGGTAGCCATTGTCGCGGAACAATGTCGTGACGCCGATAGCGACTTTAAGCGCTTCTTCGGGTCTTACGAACATATTCATTTGACGCGCCAAGTGAGGCTTAGCGGATAGTCCTCCTCCGACCATGACGTGGAAGCCTAATACTTCTTCTCCGTCGATGACTTTGGTAGCCGGGGTAAAGGCTAAACATTGAATTTCGGCGTTCGTGCTGTTATAGATATTCGTTGAAATGGACATTTTATATTTCCGAGGCAAGTTGGAGAAGTCGCGATTGCCTAAGAAGAACTTCTCGAATTCGTCAACTACGGGAGTCGTGTCGAATAGCTCATTAGGATCGATGCCGGCGAGCGGGTTGCCTACAATCGTGCGAGGGCAGTCTCCGCATGCTTCAAAAGCGGACATGCCGACGGATTCCAAGCGTTTGAAGATGTCGGGCATTTGCTCGATTTCAAGCCAATGGTATTGAATCGCTTGGCGGGTCGTTACGTCGATCAGGTTCCGTCCGTAGTCGCGTCCGATCGCAGCGAGCTCGCGAGCTTGCGCGCTTGTTAATACGCCGCCGGGAATGCGAATCCGCATCATGAAGTGGCCGTTGTTCGGTTTTTGTTGGTATACGCCGGCCCATTTGAATAGGTTGAAATCCTCTTGCGGGATCGAGGCGAAGCCCTCTTTGGAGTACTTCTCGACGATGTCGCGAATGATGTCCAAACCGTCTTTCTCCATCTTATAGAACTCGAATTTATTCAATTTGGACGGATCGCGTTCCATCCATACCGCTTCATAAGCCATCTTATCGTTGCGACTCCCTTCATCGGAATATCAATCCATTCCGATACCCTTTGTTTGAATAGTGTTTAAATCGTACCATAGTTTATGGTAAGCGACAATGAGAGTATGGGAATACGAATCATAAAAGTTACTGATACTACTTGTAACCTCTCCTTATAATAAGATGAGGGAAAGTGTGACAAACTTGTTACGGCATTAACTTCGGACTTGCAACCAAGGCGTTCAGAAGCTAACATAGGAAAAGATGGGTTTATCAGGTCAGATAAAGGAGGTCCCTTTTATGTTTCTAGCCGAAACAGCAACGAAGGCTGTTGAGAGTACATACTCACACTTCGATATCTTTATGATCGTATTCACGGTCCTTATTGGAATTGGGCTAGTGCGTCTCTTATTGCAACGGCCTCGGAAAAACATGCTGGCGATCGGATTTTCGACAGTAGCGCTTCTGATTTTTGTGGCAGCGGATTTTAAAATGGTTAGCGGTTGGTAGTCGGACGCTGAACGATTCACCACATAAAACGAGCTTTAGAACTTCGGTTCTGAGGCTCGTTTTTTTGTTGTTGAATATAGGGAAATAAACCCAATAATTCATATTCTCAGGATTCCTCGTTTGTGATAGAGTTAATCTGGTTACTAGAAAATGTTGGGAGAGAAACAATTGAAAAGGTTAAGAAGGAGAAATCTGGTTCTATGTGCCGCATTGGCAATATTACTCGCATTAACCGTATCGATAGAAAACGGAAATGCCGCAGGGAAGAACACGGACACCGATACGAAAGTGATCAACGGAGAGGTGTACGTCAAAGCCTCGATTATCCCTGATGTCATCAAGAGAGTATCGCCTTCCGTGGTCGCTATAATTGGGAAGCCGAACGACGAAAATTCAAGTAATCGGTTCTCGCTCGCCCACGGAACGGGCGTGATCGTGAAGAGCGACGGATGGATCGTCACGAATGCGCACGTCGTCAAGGATATGGACAAGATCGTTGTCGTTACGTCGGACGGCAAGGAGTTCGTGGGTACCCGTAAGCAAATCGATGTAACGAGCGATCTGGCGTTAGTCAAAATCAATGCGAAAGGGCTAAAGCCGGCGGTATTCGCTTCCTCTCCGCTGAAGGTTCAGGTTGGAGAGTCGGTCATCGCCATCGGCACGCCGGTGTCCTTTTCCCTGCGCAATACAGCAACGGTCGGAGTCATAAGCGGAATGAACCGATCGGTATCTTCCGATTATAATTTGCTGCAGACGGATGCGGCGATTAATCCGGGAAATAGCGGCGGTCCGCTCGTGAATTTGAAGGGTGAAGTCGTTGGCATCAATTCGATGAAATTCGTGGACGTCGATATCGACAGCATGGGGTTTGCGATACCGGCCGACACCGTTCAATACGTGCTCGGTCACTTCTATAAGTATGGTAAAGTCAAACGTCCATCTTTGGGCTTGGATTTGGAGGAAAGTTGGTCGGCGGTCGTAGGGCTGCCTACCGAGGAACCGATGACGGTGATCGGAACTCCGTCCGGTGAGGCTGCGCGCGCGGGAGTTAAAACCGGGGATCAACTCTATTCTTTAAACGGAAAGCAAGTATCGACTCAAGTTGAACTCAATGAGCTGTTGAAGTCCTATTTGCCCGGTCAAACGGTAAGCATTACTCTTTTGTCGGACGGGGATTTGGTTACTAGAAAGCTTGTTTTATTGGAAAGTTCAGCGCATTAATTCATTTTAGCTCATTAACTGTTGAATCTAAGGAGAGTATTTATTCATGTCATCGTTGTTATCGATCCAAAGCAAGCGTTGGCTTGCGATTCTAATTGCGGCATTATTATTCGCGATGAGCGCAATTCCGGTTTCCGCCGAAGAAAGCGGCGCTAAAGCGGAGATACGATTGAAAGTCGGAAGCGGCCAGATGAAAATCGACGGCGAGGCAATCAAGATCCAAGCGCCGTATCAGTCGGAAGGTAATGTCATGGTGCCTTTGAGCGTATTCACGAATCCGAAAGGATTCGGCGCAAAAGTGAAGTTAAAGGACAATAAGGTGATCACCTTAACCTATCTCAAACACGTTATCGTCTTAACGATCGGGAGCAAATCTGCAACGATCGACGGGAAGCAAGCTGCTTTGGCCGTAGCTCCCGCAAGCAAACAGGGCGTTACGATGGTTCCGCTTACGGTTATCGCGAAATCCTTCGAAGCGAACCAGTCCAAGGATGCCTCGACGAAGGAGATTGTCATTGCCCTTAAGGCGGGTTCGAATACCAGCGGAACGACTAACGGCGAAGCCTCAATCGACTCGGATGCGGGGAAATCGAAAATCGGAGACAGCCACTATGGTTGGTCCATGAACTACCCGACCGGACTGGTCCAAACCTCTCAATCTCAAGATGGCGACTCCCTTGTTTTCCGCGATGTGAAAAAAGAGTATTATTTGGGAGTATTCGTGGAAGAGGCGAAAAACGAACTTACCGCGGACGAAAAACGCGGATCCATCTACCCTTATTTTAGCGAAACCGAGAAGGTAGTGGACAAAAAGACGGTAATCGGAGACAAAGGCAAAGCATACGAGAAGATCATCTCGAAAGATAAAAAAGGATTCTTTTATGAGTATCGGGCTTTTCAGGCGAATGATTATTTGTACATCGTCGTTTTCGGGAAGACTGCGTCCTCCTCTTCCGAACTTGAACGTTATACCGGCGTGTTGGATAGTTTCCGTACTGATTTCAACCGTGCGGACAAGACGATCAAGGATTTGACTCAGATTATCGAAGGTTTCAAAACGTTTAAGGACGAAGATTACGGTTTAAGCGTCGAGTTGCCGAAAGAGTGGAAAACCGATGATAAATCCTCGTATCCATGGTACTACTCCGATAAAGCCTATATGTTCATGGAAGTGACCTCCGTTGTCGCGGGAGATACTCTCGATGCTTGGGTTAAACGCAGACAATCGCGCTTCGAAGAAACCTTTGCCCCTGAGTACCGGAAGCAGTTGGAAATGAAAGACGTGACATGGAACGGGATTCCGGCAAAAGCGTTAAAGCTTTCGTATTCGCTAGATACGTCGAATTGGTGGGAAGAGTACGAAATATTCGCTATGCAAGGAGAATATCGCTACTATACGGAGGTTGCTTACGAGACGAGTGGGGCATCTCGGTACGGCAATTTGCTGGAGACGGTTTTGCGTACGACCAAGGTGGAATTCTCTAAGGTGGAGAAAAACTTCGGCGAGATTACCGACGATAAGGATATGGTCGATCGCACGGCAACCGTTACGAAGACGAGCGCCAAATACCGATACAGCGTAACTGTACCGCAGGCTTGGAACGGATTGAAAATCAACTTCGACGAGGAGTCGATAGAGTATAGCTTCTCGGGCGGATTTTTCGGCATTGCGGTATGGGATGACACCTACAGCTTCGATGGGGTTTCTGCGGGAGTAAGCGAATACTACCAGCAGGAACAATCCAAACGGCCTAAAATGCGCATTGTCGAGAATACGGTCGTTCAGTTCGCGGGGGAGACTACGAAAAGAGTCATTACCGAGGATACGGCGAATGATGAGATGTTACCCCACAGGACGATTACGTACTTTGTCATGAAGGACGGTAAAGTGTACCAGATCTGGGGAGCGTATTACCTCGCTAACGGAAGCGAATATAATATTAAAAACTTGGAAAAGGCTATGAACTCGTTCGTGTTTAACAGGCCTCAATAACTGATTGATCATGAAGGATGCCCGCTATGGATGAATGTCCCTGGCGGGCTTTTTGCGCTTTTCTTTCCTCCTGTGCGAGGACTTTGGTATACTAGCAGGAGATGAGTGCCGCGTATATACGCGGTTTGGAGGGTATTTCACAGATGATGGACAAGGACGCCTTACGGCGTGAAGATATTGAATTGCTAGCACCAGCGGGAGATTGGGAGTGCATGCGGGCGGCGGTGGCGAATGGGGCCAATGCGGTTTTCTTCGGAGTGGAGAAATTTAACGCACGGGCGCGCGCGCACAACTTTCAGACGAACGAGCTCCCCGAGATTATGGCTTTCTTGCACAAGTACGGGGTCAAAGGGTTCCTTACCTTTAATATCCTCGTGTTCGAGGACGAGCTTCCGGAAGCCCGTAAGCTGATTGAAGCTTGTATAGATGCAGGCGTGGATGCGGTTATCGTACAGGATTTAGGGCTAGTGAAGATGATTCGGGAAATTTCCCCCGACTTTCCGATCCATGGCTCTACGCAGATGACGATCACCTCTCGAGAGGCGGTTGAATTCACGAAGCCGTTTGCGATAGAACGGGTCGTTCTGGGCCGGGAAAACAATCTGAAGCAAATTCAGAAAATCGGGGAGCAAGCGAAACTGCCGATGGAAGTGTTCGTTCACGGGGCGCTTTGCGTCTCTTATTCCGGGCAGTGTTTAACTTCCGAGGTGTGGGGAGGCAGATCCGCGAATCGGGGAGAATGCGCCCAGGCTTGCCGTTTGCCGTACGATCTAATGGTAGACGGCGTGCAGCAGCCGATGGGGGATATCGCTTATTTGCTCTCTCCTAAGGATCTGGCCGCGATTGATATCGTGCCGGAATTGATCGAAGCGGGAGTGACCAGCTTCAAGATCGAAGGACGGTTGAAGAGCCCCGAGTACGTTGCGAATGTGGTTAGCAAATATAACAAAGAGATCGACAAATATTTCGCCGGAGACGAGTCCGATCCATCCAAGGAAGAGGTGCGAGAGCTTCAACAAAGCTTCTCTCGCGGTTTCACTCATGGTTTCTTGGATGGCACGAATAATAAACAACTCGTGGAAGGTACTTTTCCGAAAAGCCGCGGGGTCTACTTGGGTACGGTGGAGAAGATCTTAAGAGACGCCGTCATTTGCCGATTGGAAGCGCCTCTTAAGCGCGGAGATGGGATCGTCTTCGATGCGGGCGATCCGACGAAGAAGGAAGAGGGCGGTCGCGTCTATGACGTACGTAGCTCGGGAGTAAAGCTGGAGGGCGAAGCGGCCGAGGGAGAGCGTATCGAGATCGTGCCGGGACGTAATGACGTGGATTTGAACCGTATCCATGAAGGAGACCGGATTTGGAAAACGAGTGATCCTGCTCTGGATAAGCGGCTACGCAGCAGCTTCGAGACGGAGAAGCCTTATCGGACTTTCCCGCTTGCGGTATCGGTATTCGGCCAAGAAGGGGTGCCGATGCGCACGATCTGGACGGATATCGGCAAGGGGACGACAGTTGCCGTGGAATCGGAAATTCCGTTGGAGCGCGCGGAGAAACGTCCGTTAGGCCATGAAGTGTTGCATGAACAGCTAGGTCGTCTGGGCGGCACGCTTTATTATTTGGATCAATTAGAAGTGGCGCTTAAGGGCGAAGTTATCGTTCCGATGCGCGAGTTGAACCGGATGCGCCGGGAAGCGGCGGAACAGTTGGAAATTTTGCGCGAGCAGCCGCCTAAGTATATCAAGCGCCAAGTAGATGAATTCGCGGATTCCTTCATTTCGGAGGAGGATGTTTCCGTTCAACCTGGCGATGTCGAGATGACGGTTCTCTGCAGGACGTTAGAGCAAGTGAAAGCAGCCGTGAAGTCGGATGTTTCTCTCATTTACGCTGACTTCGAATTCATTAAGCAATTCCCGGATGCCATTCAAGTGTGCCGCGAGGCAGGCAAACGGATCGCCCTAGCTACTCCGCGCATTCATATGCCTGGAGAGAACGGCTATCACCGCAACATCCTGAACTTGAAGCCGGATGCCGTACTCGTCCGTAACACCGGAGCTCTCTACTATTATTTAAGGGAACGGATGGAGAAGCCGAATGAGCAGCATCCGCTGATCATTGGGGACTTCTCGTTAAACGTGGCGAACCATAAGACCGTTAATCTTTTCCGCGAAGCGGGTTGCGATTGGGTCACGCCTTCTTATGATTTGAACATTCAGCAGATGGTCGATATGCTTCGCCGTGCCGATACCTCTCGGTTGGAGATGGTTATTCACCAGCATATGCCAATGTTCCATACCGAGCATTGCGTGTATTGCACCTTCATGAGCGAAGGTACGGATTTCACGAACTGCGGTCGCCCATGCGAGGAGAAGCGAGCATCGCTACAAGATCGGATCGGAATGTCCCATCCCGTACGTGTAGACGAAGGATGTCGGAACACGGTGTACAATGCGATCGAACAATCGGGTGCAGAGTACCTCGATCTGTTCATGGAGCTGGGAGTTCGCTCTTACAGGGTCGAGTTCCTGGAGGAAAATGCCGACAAGGTGCGAGAGGTGCTAGCCCTCTATCGTGCAGCCATCGACGGCAAAGTCGGTGGAACCGAAGTGTGGCGGAAGCTTAAAGCGACCAACCAACTTGGCGTCACTCGCGGTCAATTGGTGAAGTAAAATGAGAAAGCCCCGTCTCCTGATAATTAGGAAACGGGGCTTTTGCTTTGCTGAATGGTATTCGGTAAAAGCCAGCTAGAGAGCGCTGAGGTGGCCACTATAATTTACATCCTTCTAACACAACCGCGGATGTTTGTTTTCATTCCGATGCTACAATCGGAACGAAGCATAATCGCGGTTAGTGAGCGATCCATATAGAAGGAGGGCACGGTCTATGAAAATGGCAGTCGTAGGGGCGGGAGTCGTAGGGCTGGTTACGGGTGCGGGATTCGCTGATTTAGGGCATTCTGTCGTTTGCGTTGACATCGATACGGCTAAAATCGCCCAATTATCTCACGGAATGATTCCCTATCATGAGCCTGGGCTGGAAGATTTAATTAAACGCAATGTATCGGCGGGTAGGCTCAGTTTCGGACATGATCCTTCGAAGCTTCTTCAGGAGGCGGAGCTCGTATTCCTGGCGGTCGGCACTCCGGCCAATGACTTGGGGGAAATGTCGTTAGCCGCGCTTTGGTCTGTCCTTGATCAATTTGAAGCTTGCCCGGTATCCGATTCAAGACGGATTATCGCGATTAAGAGCACCGTCCCGGTCGGCACTGCTGAACGTGCCGAAGCACGGATCAATGGCCGATTGCCGGAGCGTTGCCGAGTTGAAGTCGTTTCACTTCCCGAATTCATGAGGGAAGGCAGCGCCGTGAGAGATTTCTTCGAGCCTTCGCGGATTGTCATCGGAAGCGAGACTGTCGAAGCCGCAGAGAAGCTAACGCAGCTACATCAGCGGCTGCCAGGCCCGATTATGTCGACGGACCGTCGCAGCGCGGAACTTGCCAAGCTTGCGGCGAACGCTTATCTTGCCGTTAAAATCTCGTTCGCCAATGAGATAGCCGCACTTGCCGAGCAAACCGGTGCAGATTATCCTTCCATCGCTAATTCGCTAGGACTTGATCCGCGAATCGGGCCTCACTTTCTGGCGGCTGGCATGGGATTCGGCGGCTCTTGCCTACCGAAAGACACGCGAACGCTTGTTAGGATGGCGGATGAAGCGGGTGCGCCTCAGACGCTTGTCGAAGCTGCCGTTCGGGCGAATGCGATGCTTCCGCTGCGGATGATTCGTAAGCTGGAAGCAGCACTATCGGATCCCGCCCGTCGCAAAGTGGCTCTGCTGGGGCTTGCTTTTAAGCCGGGCACCGATGATATTCGCGAAGCTCCTTCCTTGCGGCTCATTGCCGAGTTGAACCGTCGTCATCCGGGAATCACGATCACGGCATACGACCCGGCGGCTAATCGCTCCGCACGTAAAGCGCTGCCTTCTACGGTGACGATATGTGACTCGGCGGAGGAAGCTTTGAAGGGCGTGGATGCGGCGATTCTTGTCACGGAATGGCGTGAGTTTCGTCAGATTAAAGCGGACGACTTTAAAAATTGGATGAATCGCCCTATAATTATGGATGGAAGAAATGCCCTTGATGCTCACGCGCTAAATGCGCAAGGCGTTGTCTGCATCGGGGTTGGACGTTTGCCAGCCGTACCGAAGGAGTCTGCTCGGAAAGCCGGTGAGCTTATACCGTAAAGTCTAGAGAGGATGCCAGTACATGAGAATTCGCAAAGCGATCATCCCAGCAGCAGGAATGGGAACCCGGTTCCTGCCGGCTACGAAAGCTATGCCTAAGGAAATGCTTCCTATTATCGACAAGCCCGGCATTCAATACATTGTCGAGGAAGCGGTCGCCGCCGGGATTGAGGATATTCTCATCGTCACGGGTAAGGGCAAACGCGCCATCGAGGATCATTTCGACAGCTCTTACGAATTGGAGCAAAGTTTGCTCCACAAGGGGAAGCTCGATCTCCTATCGGAGGTTCAGAAGCCATCCGACCTGATCGATATTCATTATATTCGCCAGAAGGAGCCTCGCGGGCTTGGTCACGCGATTTGGTGCGCTCGCAAGTTCATTGGCAATGAGCCGTTCGCCGTCCTGCTTGGGGACGATATCATCCAATCGGATGTTCCTTGTCTCAAGCAAATGATGGACGTCTATGACGAAGTTCAAGGATCCGTGCTCGCGGTCAAACAAGTGCCGGACAATGAAGTATCTCGATACGGAATCGTGGACCCTGATCCGATTGGCGGAAACGGAGATCGGATCTTGAAAGTGCGGGGCGTCGTGGAGAAACCTGCGATCGGCAGAGCACCTTCTAATGTGGCTATTATAGGCAGATATATTTTAACGCCAGCTATCTTCGATATATTGGAAACGCAAGACATCGGCGCAGGCGGAGAAATTCAATTAACCGACGCGATATATCGTTTGATGCGGGATGAGTCTGTTTTCGCATATATGTTCGAAGGGAAGCGTTACGACACCGGGGAGAAGCTCGGCTATCTCAAAACGATCATCGACTTTGCCTTGGAGCGCCCAGATTTAAAGGATGAAGTGCGCGCTTACTTGGAAGAGAAGCTGGGGCGCTGATTCGGACAATGAGCGAACAATTGGACCGTGAGGAATCGCCTAAGATCACCCTCCTGTTCGATGTAATCACGCACCCTCGCAGTAGTAGTGTTATAGACCAAAGCGTGAAGCACACGCCGCTTGTCTCCTTAGGGGAGCAGGTGGCGTTTTTATTTTCTCTAGAGGAGGCGATGTACATGTTCGATAAGCAGTTTGAAGAGTATTTCAATGAACAGAAGCGTACGGCAAATGGAAGGAGGTTAGAGATGTTAAGTAAAAATTTATCGGGAGAAATGCAGCTTCTGAAGGAGGTTCTATGGCCGGTAATCGGTTCTTTCGAGGGGATTGAGATGGAGTATGAGATGGTAAGCTTGACCGGAGTGCGAATTTATGGCGACTTTTTCTACAAACCGATTCAAGCAATCATCGAGAGCGAGGGCTTCGTCGTCCATGCAGAAATGATTACCCGGGATAGGTTCGACTTCGAGAAAATGCGAATAAGAACCTTCGCGCAGCATGATTATCCGTTCATACCCTTCACTAGAGATGATGTAGATAAAAAACCCGAAGTGTGCCGACGAACGTTGTATGGGATTTTGGGGAAGCACGGGGGCATCGGGAAGAAGGATCAGTACGTGTTGCCTGTATACGAGAGGGAACTTATCCGATATGCACTTCGCTTAAATCGTCCGTTCGGGCTAACGGATGTCGGTTACTGCCTACAGCTCGGCAAAACGTCTAGTTTAATCTTGCTGCGGCAAATGAGGGAGAAAAACTTGATTAGACCCCTATCGGATGAGAGGGTTCGAGTTCATTTCTATGAGTTGGAGGATAAGGCGAAAATGTACATGATGTAGTAGAGTGTTTTGCGTCCGCCGCGGCCGTGCCCGGCGCTCGAAGCGCCTGCAAGACCGGAAACCGGTCTTACACCGCCGCACCCGGCGCGCGAAGTACTTGCAAGACCGGAAACCGGTCTTACATCGCCGCGCCCGGCGCGCGAAGTACTTGCTAGACCGGAAACCGGTCTTACACCGCCGCGCCCGGCGCGCGAAGTACTTGCAAGACCGGAAACCGGTCTTACACCGCTCGCGCCAGCTAAAACCGAGCTGTCCCCTATCTATCCAGCTCATTCCTTCTTGGAAGAACTACAGAATTCCTGTAGACTAGAAAGTAAATAAATCATAGAAGATTAATGGAGGCTATATGCTCCCCTCATTTTATAGCAATTGGAAACATGTGTTTAAGCTAGACCCCGACAGGCCGATCGATGACGAGACTTTGGATGCGATCTGCACTTCCGGAACGGATGCGATTCTGGTCGGAGGATCCAGCGGGGTTACTTTCGATAATACGGTGGATCTCATGTCGCGCATTCGCAGATACGAGGTGCCTTGCGCGTTCGAGCTATCCGATGCTTCGTGCGGGGTACCTGGTTTCGATGGGTATTTTATCCCGAGCGTGCTGAATACAAAGCAGTCGGAGTGGCTAATCGGCCGTCATGCCGAAGCTCTACGCGATTTCGGACATTTGCTCCCATGGGATTTAATCGCGGGCGAAGCGTATCTGGTCCTGAACCCGGATTCTACCGTCGCAAGACTGACCGGAGCGGATGCGTCCCTCTCTGCCAACGAAGCGGTCGCTTATAGCCAAGTAGCGGACAGGCTTTGGAACGTCCCGGTATTGTACGTGGAGTATAGCGGGACTTTCGGCGATATGGAGCTGCTTAAGCGGATTAAATCTAATCTCAAGCAGGCTCATCTGTTCTATGGCGGGGGAATCAACAGTGCCGAACGGGCGGCGCAAGCCGCGCTTCATGCGGATACGGTCGTGGTAGGCAACATCATATATGAAAATCTGGATGCGGCGCTGGCAACGGTTAGCGCTGTTAACCTCTCGATAAAGGAGCAAGAGCATGTTTTTTGAACGGGATAACACGAATGCGATTGATATCGACGATTCCATTAATAGACTGAATCCGAAGCAGAAAGAAGCGGCCATCTCGACGAAGGGGCCATTGCTGATTATGGCCGGTGCGGGAAGCGGCAAGACGCGTGTGCTCACACATCGTATCGCTTACTTGATCTCCAAGCGGTTAGCCGCACCTTGGAGCATTCTGGCGATCACGTTCACGAACAAAGCGGCTCGCGAGATGCAGGAACGGGTATCTAAGCTGATTGGTCCGTCAGGCAGAGACATTTGGGTAAGCACCTTTCACTCGATGTGCGTTCGTATTCTGCGCAAGGACATCGAAAGAATCGGTTTCGGCTCTAATTTCAGTATTTTAGACTCTACCGACCAACTATCGGTTATTCGTAATGTCATGAAGGACAATAACATCGACGTTAAGAAAATCGAGCCTAAAGCGGTGCAGGCTTCCATTAGCGGGGCGAAGAACGAGCTTCTGTCTCCCGCGCAGTACGATCAGAGGCAAGGGGATTACTTCGAATCGATCGTGGCTAAAGTTTACACGCAATACCAGAAGAGGCTTAAGGCCAACAACTCGCTCGATTTCGACGATCTGCTTCTGCTGACGATTCAGTTGTTCAAGGACGTTCCGGAAGTGCTGGACTTCTATCAGAACAAATTCAAATACATCCATGTGGATGAATATCAGGATACGAACAAAGCGCAATATACGTTGTGCAAAATGTTGGCGGAGAAGCATCACAACATCTGCGTGGTAGGGGACAGCGACCAATCGATCTACCGTTGGCGCGGGGCGGATATAACGAACATTCTTAATTTCGAAGCCGATTACCCGGAAGCGCAGAGCATCTTGCTCGAGCAGAACTACCGTTCGACCTCGACCATTCTGGATGCCGCTAACGCGGTTATTAAGAACAACATGGGACGCAAAGCCAAAAATCTATGGACGGATCAGACTGGCGGAGACAAAATAACGGTGTACCAAGGCGATTCGGAGCATGAAGAGGGATACTTCATCGCCGGGGAAATTCGCAAGAACCGTCAGAATGCCCGCCGTTATAGCGATCATGCTATCTTGTATCGGACGAACGCGCAATCCCGGGTCGTGGAGGAAATTCTGATCAAGTCGGAAATTCCGTATCAGATCGTCGGCGGAATCAAGTTCTACGATCGCAAAGAGATTAAAGACATTCTTTCCTATTTAAGATTAATATCCAATCCAGATGACGATAACAGTCTTAATCGGGTTGTTAACGTGCCGAAGCGCGGTCTAGGCGATACGACGATGGCGAAGGTGCAGGAAGAAGCAACCCGTAAGGGCGTTTCCATGCTTCGTCTACTGAACGAAGGAGACGGACTGCTCGGAGATGGATTATATCATTTGGACATCCAAAACCGCGCGAAGTCGGCCTTGTCCGAGTTCCGTGACCTCATCCGTAATTTAAGCTCAATGGTCGAGTTCCTGTCCGTAACGGAATTAACGGAGAAGCTTCTCGAGCTTACGGAATACCGGCTGGAGCTACAACGCGAAAATACTTTGGAATCCAAATCCCGGCTTGAGAATATCGAAGAGTTCTTGTCGGTTACGCAAGAGTTCGAGAAACGCAATGAAGATAAGTCGTTGGTCTCATTCTTGACGGAATTGGCTTTGGTCGCGGACATCGACTCCATGGACGACGATGATGAAGACGCCGGTGATGCGGTCATTCTCATGACGATGCATAGCGCCAAGGGGTTGGAATTTCCCGTCGTGTTCATCGTCGGGATGGAAGAAGGCTTGTTCCCAAGCAGCCGATCTTTCATGGACAACGAGGAGATGGAAGAAGAGCGCAGGCTCGCATATGTTGGGATTACGAGGGCGGAGAAGAAACTTTATCTGACCTGTGCGCGTATGAGATTGCTCTACGGACGTACAAGTACGAACGCGCCATCGCGATTCTTGGAGGAGATTCCAAGCGATCTGAAAGAAGCGGTCGAGCCTGCAGGCGGAGGCCGTTCCGGTTCTTACGGCGGATATGGCTCCCGATTGGGCGGAGGCGGCGGTAGCGGGGGATATGGATCGCGCGCATCTTCGGCAAGTACGGGAGGTTACCCGCCTTCGAGCTTTGGCGCTCGTCCGACGATCTCGCCGACGAATGGCGGCAACAGCGGTAGTAGCGGCAGCCCGGTAATAAGACCGCAAACGCCTTCCGCTGCCAAACCGGTTGGAGACGGGATGGCGATTGTTGCGGGAGATAAGGTCCAGCATGCGAAATGGGGCGTCGGCACAGTCGTTTCCGTCAAGGGAACGGGCAACGATGCCGAGCTGCAGATTGCTTTTCCTGCGCCGACGGGTGTTAAGAGACTGCTAGCCGCATTTGCCCCGGTGACCAAAATATAAGAATTAAAGTGAGGTTAAGCCAGTATGGCTCAAACGGAATTGCTGGAGCGGATGCGGAAACTCGTCGTCGAACTCAACGCGCATAGCCATCGATATTATACGGAAGATAATCCGACGATCAGCGATAAAGAATACGACGTTCTTTACGATGAATTGAATCGTCTGGAAGCGGAGAGCGGAACGATATTGCCCGACTCTCCTACGCGTAGGGTTGGCGGGGATATTCTTAAGGGTTTTGAGCCCCATCGTCACCTGTCCCGGTTATGGAGCTTGGACAAGGCGCAAAATATCGAGGATTTGAACGCGTGGGCAGCTCGCGCTAATCGCTTGATTGCCGATTACAATGCCAAGAACCCAGAGCAACAATTGCCTCCTGCGGAGTACGTATTAGAGTTGAAGTTCGATGGCTTATCGCTGAACTTGACCTACAGCGATGGCGGGCTTGCGCAATCGGCTACTAGGGGCAATGGCGAAGTCGGGGAAGGAATTCTTGCCCAAGTTCGCACGATCCGTACCGTTCCGCTGACGATCGGTTTCGACGAGGGGACGATCGAGGTTCAGGGCGAAGGCTTCATGCGCTTATCCGTGCTCGAAGAATATAACAAGACAGCGGCTGAGCCGCTTAAGAACGCTCGTAATGGAGCGGCAGGAGCGCTTCGCAACCTGGATCCTAAGGTTACGGCTTCCCGCAGGCTGGATGCTTTCTTCTATAACGTAGGTTATGCCGAGGGGGTATCCTTCGACAATCATCGCGAGATGATGGCGTTCTTGCGGGATAACAAATTTCCGGTTAATCCTTACATTGCCTACTTCTCCAACATCGAGGATCTGATTGCGGAGTTGGACGTGATCGTGGAGCGGCGCGGACAATTGGACTACCTCATCGACGGTGCAGTTATTAAGCTGACCGATATGAGAACCCGTGAAGCTCTCGGCTATACGGACAAATTCCCGCGTTGGGCCGTGGCGTTCAAATTCGAAGCTGAAGAAACGACGACAGTTCTTGAATCGGTATCTTGGGAGCTTGGCAGAACGGGGAAAGTTACTCCGCTCGCGCGCGTTGAAGCGGTTGAGCTGGCTGGAGTAACGGTTCAGAATTGCACCCTTAATAACATTGGGGATATCGAACGCAAGAACTTGTCCCATGCATTGGGAACGAGGGTATTCATTCGTCGTTCCAACGACGTGATTCCCGAAATTCTAGGCAAGGCAGATGACGAAGAAGGCGGAACGATCGAAGTTCCGACGGTCTGCCCTGGATGCGGTTCTCCTCTAGAAATGAGAGGGGCGCACCTGTTCTGCAATAATCGTCTCGGCTGCAAGCCGCAGATCATCGGACGGATTACCCACTTCGCTTCGCGCGATTGCATGGATATCGAGACTTTCAGCGGGAAAACCGCCGAGCAGCTTTACGACGAATTAAACGTTCGAGAGCCGGCCGATCTATATGGTCTTAGCTTTGATGATTTGGTTAAGCTTCAGCGTTTCGGAGAGAAGAAAGCGACCAATTTATTAGCGGCTCTGGAGAAATCCAAATCGCGAGGGCTTGCCTCCTTCCTTAATGCATTAGGCATTCCGAACACGGGTAAGGCAACGACGAAAATGCTAGCGGATCACTTCGGGGATTTGGATCGTCTCATGGCTGCCGAAGCCGAGGAGCTTGTTGGGTTGCCCGATGTCGGCGGCATTGTTGCCGAGAGTATCTATAGCTTCTTCCACGATCCTCTGGCGCAGGAAAGCATTGCCCGTATGCGCGCATACGGCGTGAAAGCAGAAGCAGCTGCTCCTGCAGCGGCTGCAGCGGATGCGAGTCATCCTCTTTTCGGCAAAACCGTCGTATTGACCGGAACTTTAACCGTCATGACGCGCGATGAAGCCGCGAAAAAGCTGGAAGCGTTGGGTGCTAAAGTGTCGGGAAGCGTGTCCAAGAAAACGGATCTTGTTATCGCCGGTGAAAGCGCGGGTAGCAAGCTGACCAAAGCTCGCGATCTTGGCGTTCCAGTATTGGAAGACGAAGCGGAATTGGTACGCCTGCTTGGCGGTGCGAATGAATAACTAACTTAGAGGCCGTCCCGTAAACCATAACAATGGCTTGCGGGACGGCCTTATTCATAACGGAGCCGAGTACTCCTATCTCCATCTACATTCATCCACTACCTCTACAAATCCCCTGCAATAACTCCATTCGAATGCTCGATATCGGCCTGCAAACCCGCGTCTCGTCTCATTTTCCGCCATGATATATTCATGTATTTTTATATAATTATAATTTAATATAAGTGAAGTGTTATGTAGTGCCGATGCAATCAATATGGATAATTATTGAAACTAATTAAAAGCCTTGGTCGTCTAATTTGTCAGAAGAATCATAAGGCGGAGGTTTGCTTAATGGACGGATTTCCAGCGCGAGTTAGACGATGGGGAGTAGGGCTGCTTGTTTTTGCTATTCTGAATGGATGTTCTAACAGTGATAACAATCAAGCGGAACCCGACAAATCGAACATAGAGATTAGAACGCCATCACCGACAGCTACGCCGATTCCATCACCGTCCCCTACTCTTGCGGCTATGACCTATAAGAATGTGAAAACGGCATTGTCGATGGATATGACCAAGGAAGAGGTTGATAACGTTTTTGGACATTCTTATGAAGTCCAAGCTTCATCTCTTTATTTGCATTCGGATTGGGTGCCGGTTGAACTGTGGACTTACTCAGAGGGCGACAAGACATCTATGCAATTATTTTGGTCACAGGATCAACGTTTGTTATATGCGGTTTTCTATGATCAGGATGAACAAGGGAATAGAAGAAGCTATATCCCAAGCGTAGGCGCGCTAGCGTCCTCCTCATCCGAGGATAATCTCCTAGCTGCGAAATATGGCATCCGCGTAGGTCAGGAGCTATCGGTTGCAGAAAGCGCGGCCGGTTACGACATGCTAAGTTCTTCGATGCCGATATTATCGTATTTGGCCGTGCCTAGCAGGCCGGTTACCGTAACGGCAATTAACGAAACGTTCGCCGAGATAGATGACGATGGGGTTCGGTCGTGGATTCCGATATGGTATTTAACGAAAGAAGCGGCAGATGTTCAAGATATCGAACCGCTTGAGTTGACGGTGAATCAGGATGGTCAAGCTTATTGGTATCCCGGTTCGCAATTGGCCGTTATGCCGATCCAGAAAAACGAGACCGTATATGCTTTTCGCAGTTTTGGAGATTGGTATGGAGTTACCGCTACTGCATCGACCAGTGATCATCGCTCTAATGCTGGATTAATGTGGATAAGGAAAGATCAAGCGTCATCTTCGGGAAAGGCTTGGCTTCCTATATATGCTTACAAGATGATTTCCTCCGATTCAGTGGCCGCCGTAGTCCGATCAGAGATTGTCCTTGGCGCAACGGCTCGTCGTATCGAGCGAATACTGGGTAAACCGCAATTTATCGAACGGTCGGACAATATCGAACAACCCGGGAAGTTGAAAACATTGCAAGTGTGGAGATACGAGAATGCTACTTCCGAGCTCGTTCTGACTTGGTCCGATCAGCAAACGTTGTTGAACTACCGTTATCGGGATCGAAGCGGAGAGATTAACTTCGGCAACGGGAACCAATATAACTTTGAGCAACCTGCTCGAATTCTATCGATTGCGGATAAGGATGTGCCGGTGGTTGCCTCCGCTAAGGTCACCTACGACTGGAGAACGAAAACCGAATTGCCTTATAACTATTTAATACGCGAAGCGGGCAATACCCTTCTTGTGGCTGGAGAAGATAATGGCTTTAGCGGTTTTCACGAAGCATCGCACCTATATGGATTGAATCGTGACACGGGGAAAGAAGTATGGAAATACGATTTCGGATACGGGATGCATCTATACGCTTTTTCACCCGAGAATAATGCCATTGTCTTTTATCGAATGTTCGAGAATGAAGTGGATAGCTCCCGTTATGAGTTGCTGGCTATAGACACCAGAACGGGAAATAAGCTATGGGGTAAAACTTTTAAGGTAGACAGCGCCATAGACGATCAAAGCTATTCGGTATCGGGCAAAGTTGCCGTTCTGGCCTATGTACAGAAAATCGGGGAGGATCAAGCAACAACTCGCCTTGAAGCACGTGACATTCGTAGCGGGCGCCTACTGTGGAATAAGAAGATTGAAGGCTCCGCGCGATTGGTTGAGCAGAATAGCCAGTTACCTGTTATAGCGATTCAAACGGGTAACCAAATGTTAATCGATTCCCGAATTACGGCATTAGATCCGCAGACCGGGGGGATCAAGTGGGAGCTTAAGGAGCGAACGACGTATCTTGCATCGGATAATCTTCTCACCGTAGACAATCGATTTCCGCAGAATGAATTGACGGGTTATTGGACGAGATCCGATGATCGGCTTATTTTGGTAGATGCAAAATCAGGTCGATCAAAGCTCGAATTACCTATTACTTACGAGTACGGCACTCACTATGATGGGATTAACGATCGCTACATGTTTAGACAGCAGGCGCTTGACGGAGAGAAATTATATGATAGCCAAGATATTTCAACTTCATTAATAGATCTTAGATCAGGTAAAGCCGTTTGGTCGGTTAAGGGTAAAGCTGATCGAGGCTTGTTGCGTAATGGACGGTTGTTCTATTGTTTAGATGGGAAGCCGAGAGCGGTAAACTTATCCGATGGGAAAATCATTTGGGAAACCGAGTTTGCGGTGAGAGGGATGATGGAGCTATATCGAAATGAGCTTCTCGTTGAGGGGGTTCCAGACGTCTATATAGTAGATGGCGAGACGGGACGAGTGGAAAATCGCCTTCATGACGTAAGGATAGGGTATCATGAGGTTACGCCTAATGATCAGATATACGGAGTGTTGACCGTACTGGACGGTAAGCTATACGTTGGTTCTTCGAACGGGTATTTTGGAAGGATGCGGTAGAAACGACGAAGGAGCGAATCCGTGTGGATTCGCTCCTTCTATTATTGTAATGATTTGATTAAGTGCGCCAAATCCGTCTACCTGCGCGAATTTGTTTGATCCAGAAGTAAACGGTACATCCGATGCAATAACCGAGCAACGCGGCGCTCGCTGCCAGAAGCAACATGGCGGAGAAGGCGTAAGCGGCAATCTGCCATCCGAAGGTGAACGAGACTAACGCTAGGGTAAGGAAGAGAATAGCCAACGTATTATTGAAACGTTGAAGTTCAACCGCTTGCGTTTCTTCTCCCTTATTTTTAAGAACAAGCTTCGCTATGATCACGAATAGATTGTAACGGCCATCGGACAGGATGCCCGCGACTTGTATAACCCATAGTGCCGCCAGTACCCAGGGCTGATGGAAGATGAAAGAGAGAATGACCGATAGGACGATTCCTGTCTGATTGGCTTTCACGTAGCGCATCGGAACTTCCTTCATTTATAATCACCTCAATGTTGATATGTTTACTTGTATTTAATGTATAGCATAACAGAAGTAAGGGCAATAGGTATATGATATTTCGGTTAGATTAGCTGCATTAAATTTCCAGTATAAAAAGTGTTGCAATTGGTTTGTCAGCTGTGATATATTATTCAAGTCGCCGTTAGCGCGGACGACAACGAAATACGAAACAAATTGT
>NZ_JAKRWM010000040.1 GCF_022352055.1 Cohnella mopanensis
TTTCTTTGTTTGCAAAGATGATAAGATCTTTAGTCATATTTATTTGTTTTAGTTTGATTATTGGATATGTCTCTGTAAAAGACGCTTATTTTAGCAATTCCGTCATCTTTGGCATTCTAAAATCGGGAGAATAGATTAAATATGGTGAAATATTCAGTTTCTTCGGGGGCACAGCATGGAACTTTCGAGCCTTTTGAAATCGGAGACGAGGAGGTCGTGCTTACGGGCCTATGGCTAGATAAACTAGATCCCTCCTATCGAATCGTGCTTGAAATAGAAATCGGATGGGATAAACCGATTACCTCTGATCTGGGCGAATTGGAAATCATGATTCGAAAAAAAGACTTGAACGGCGAAATTGTCGAATGGACTCAAGAAAATTGCTTTAATAGCGCTTTAACCAAGATAGATGTAAGTACGCGGGAAGAGTCGTCTTTTCAGAACTTTGTTTTGACGGTCAAATCGCTCGGTACGAGGGCCAGAATCATTGGTCCTTATCTCCTTAAAGGAACCGTTTTATCTAAATAACGATAGGAAGTGCAGGTTCATTGAGAATCGCCGACATTAAAGGAAAATACGACGACATTTTTAGCTTAGGGCAACTGTGCTATATTTCCATTCAGCTGGAGAAAAACGGACTTAGACCCTATTCGGGCGTTCTGGACTGGGTAGGCTCTCCTAATCTAAGCAGCGTTAATAGATTATTGCGGAACCGGTTCGAGGGCTTCATGGATCGCCATCAGATGGAGTGTATTGGAACTGCGGGAGATAAACTTTATCTCGTGCAGGACAAATTGTACGACATTTACTCCAATCATGACTTTTTTATCGCGCAGAACGATCCTAAGCTGTTGGAGGCATATCCGAGCGTCAAGACCAAATACGATCGCCGGGTAGCTCGTTTTTTAGAGAAAGCCGACACGGCCGAAAGACTGCTCTTTGTCCGAAGCGGCGGAACGTACGAGGAAGCGAAGGAATTGCAAGAGATTCTGGACGATCTCGTGCGCAATGATTATGTATTGCTGTTTCTCGCCCCTGACCAAGCGGACGAAATCGAGGAAAACGACTGGCCGTTGGAACGCGTTTGTTCGGTGAACGTTCCGCACGTCGATAAATTATGGAACGATAGCGATCATATTTGGAAAGAGTTATTTGCAGGAATCGAGTTGCGAAAATAACGAGGCTAGGTTTGAGAATCCGGATTATGTGTTTTGTGAGCATTCTTACATATAGAGGTGTATGAATTCGTGTCGGCTGAACCTAAAGTATCCATTATCATTCCCGTCTATAACGGGGCGAACTATTTGCATGAGGCCATAAACTGCGCTTTGGCACAAACGTATTTAAACGTTGAAGTCGTCGTCGTTAACGACGGCTCGAACGACGATGGCGAGACGGAACGAATAGCTCTCTCATACGGCGACAGAATCCGTTACTTTTCCAAAGAGAACGGAGGAGTGGCTACGGCATTGAATTTGGGTCTTGGGAAGATGACCGGAGACTACTTTTCTTGGTTAAGCCATGACGACATGTACACGCCCGATAAAATCGAAAAGCAAATAGTGGCTTTACGTCAATTCGGCGAACAAGCGGTTGTATTCAGCGATTATTGCCATATCTCTCCCGCAGGAAAATTGCTTCATACTTATCGCGTTTCCCCCCAGGGGACTTCCAATACCCGTTCTTTGTTAGCCATTTCGCATGAAGTCGGATTCCATGGCTGCGCCTTTTTAATTCCGCGGCAATATTTCGAGAGGTTCGGATTGTTCGATCCGGCGCTTCGATATACCCAGGATGTCGATATGTGGTTCCGCATGGCCGGCAACGTTCCCTTTATCCACGTTAAAGAAGTGCTTGTACGTTCCCGTCAACACGAAGAACAAGATAGCCAGAAGCATCATGACGGACTTTGGCTTGAAGCCGATCGCGTCATGAGTCGAATGATCCGGGATTTATCCATGGAGGAAGTCGGACTGTACAGCGGGCAATCGTATAAGTATCTCGAAAGCAGGTATCACTCTTTCAAGAAAATGGGATTCGAGAAGTCGGCATATCGGTTGTTTAAACATTTGTGCTCGTCGGTGAATGATCCCAAAGAGATAGAGCTGGTCTCGACTTTGATTCAGGCGGATGTCGGGATTAAGGAAATCAATCACTCCCCATGCAACTGGGAACGGAATTTAAATTCATTGTTAAACAAGAAGAAAAGCAAACCGAGAATAGTCGTTTATAGCGGGGTATGGATTCGAGGGGGCGCCGAAAGAGTACTTTCCACGATAACCGGGGCGTTAAAAGACAAGTACGATTGGTTTATCGTTTCTAATGATCTTCTGAACAAAGAAGGCTTCCCCCTACCAAAAGAAATTACGCACGTGCGATTACGAGTCGGGACGATGGAGAATCTATCCGCGCAGCTGGCGGTCGTATGCTCATTGCTTGACGCGGATTTGTTCTTGGCAAGCCCGAACTACGACATTAATCTTCTTCCCGTATACGAGAAATTAAGAGGACTTGAAATTCGAAGCATCGCATGCAATTTCGGTCATTACTTTCTACCCTTTGCCATTCAAGATCTGTATCCCATCATTGAATGCCGAACGGAAGCTTTCAAGCAAGCGAGCGCCGTCACATGGCTCACTTCATTTAGCGCCAATGTTTATGCCCAACTTAATGATAATGGCGCTTTGCTGCCGACTCCTAACACTTTTCCGAAATCTCCAACAAAGGCACCCAAGAATAAAAAGGTCGTGTTGGCCGTAGGCAGATTCAATGATCCGATCAAGCGATTGGATCGAATTTTGAAGGTTTTTTCCAAAGTGATGACAAGCCATCCCGAGGCCGAATTGCTTCTGGTCGGACCTTACAAATTAAACGTGCGAACCGATAACCGGTCCAAAGAAACGATCGGCGAATTGATTGCGCGCTTGCAGATCCCGAAAGATAAGATGTTATTCGTTGGAGAGCAAGAAAGCGTCGAACCGTATTACATGAAAGCTTCCGTTCTCCTGTTAACTTCGGAGAGCGAAGGGATTCCGATGGTATTGAACGAAGCCGGAACTTTCGGATTGCCCTGCGTCATTAGCGATATTTCCGGATTGGAAGACATGATTACGGACGGCGAAAGCGGCTATATCGTTCCTCAGGAAGACTTGGATCTTATGGCTCGTAAAGTATCGGAATTATTATCCGACTTCGATTTGCGCGATCGAATGGGTAACCGAGCGTACGAACTGGTCGACCGATTCAGCCGGCAACGGATTTGCGAGAGATGGGATAGGCTCATTGACACCGTTCTGTCCGTACAAGACCAGGACGTGCTGAATTCATTATTGAGAGATAGATTCATGGTGCCTCTCGCAGATAACGAAGGTTTCTCCAGAACCGTCATTCGCGAGTACGAAAGAAACCTCTCCTTATTAATAGAAAACAAAGGGTCGTACAACGCGCCTCAGCAGGGGCTCGAGACGGAGTCGGAAAATCACTCGGAAATCGCAAAGCAGATCGAGGAGAATTTCCGGGCAAGCATTCAAGCGGAGGCTTATCAACAAGCGGCGCAGGAATTTTCCAATACGATTTCCTGGAAAGTGACAAGACCGCTTCGTTGGTGCAAGCGATTCTATGTATCTGCCAAAAATGACGGTATTCTTGTCGCCACGCGCAAAGCGGGGCAAAAAATCAAGACCAAGGTGAGAGGGTAACTTGAATGAATAACCTGATCGCCGCATGCCGACTCGCAAAGACGGTCGATGAGATTCATGAAGCGGCACGAATGTTGGATGAAACGATTTTTCGGACCTCGAGACTCAACGATATATCGGAATTGTTGATCAATGTAATCCAGCCGATATTAAACGAAGATAGATCTGAGCCGGTATTGTTATTTCACGCATACGGTTGGCAATTCGGCGGTGCGGAGAGGCTTATTTCAGGGTTAACCAATTACCTGACGCACCAAAAATACCGGATTATATTAACCGTTTTTGAGCCGATTCGAGATGTCGGTTATCAATTGGACCCTTCAATAGTTTTTATTCCTATACTTGATTTCGATCGTAGAATAGAGAGACTAATTAAGCTGGTTGGTCTGTTGTCGCCCGATTTGTTTATCGGTCACAATAACAGCATACCCGAGTTAGCCGCCGTATACCCCGTATTAAGGAAATCGGGCATCCGAACGATTGCCTATACGTTGGAATATTATTTTTTCCCGCATAGAATTCCGGAATTGGCTCCTACGGTAATTGCCAGAAACGAGGCGCTGGCTCAGGCGAACGCGTCGTGTTTTCTTACTCGATTCAGTGCCAACGCTTACGGAATGGCTTATCCTAACGCCGCGGTTATGCAAGGGCTCACCTCGTTCTCCGTTCCGGACTATGATTCCGAGAAACGAAACGGTAAAACGGTAATCGCCGTTGGAAGGTTCTCAGATCCGATAAAGCGGCTGGATCGCGTGTTAGCCGCATTTGGTCATCTGCTCGAACGTCACCCCGATGCACGGTTATTGATTGTAGGGCCTTATGATTCGGAAGCTAGAATTCCCCGGAATGCCATAGAAACGATAGGCGAGTTGCTTAGAAAAACGGGAGTATCCGACTCTCAAGTCCGATTCGTCGGGGAACAAGAGAGAACGCAAGATTTCTATAGCCAAGGCGACGTCTTCGTACTAACTTCGGATAGCGAAGGGTTTCCGTTAGTTCTCAACGAAGCCGGAAGTTATGGACTGCCTGCCGTTATCGTGGATATTCCCGGCTTAGAGGATATCATCGCGGATGGAGAGAACGGCTATATCGTTCCGCAGGACGATATGCGGGCAATGGCGGAAAAGATATCGACCTTATTCGATGATGTGGAATTATTAAAGAGAATGTCCAGGAATGCGCGGGAAATGGTTGGGAGATATTCCATAGATCAAGTCGGTCCTCGCTGGGAAGATCTGATCCGGGTTGTGTTATCCCATTCGGATCAGGATGAGATCAATCGCATCTTAGCCGAACGTTTTATGGGCGAGATCGATAATAAGAAGGCGTTCCACAGAACGATCGTCAAGGAATACGAACGGTCGGCGGCCTTGATTGCCGCAGTGCCTAAAGTTCGTACGGCACGAACGCAATTGGATGAAATCGAGACGATTGCTGTTAAATTCTTAAACCACGTTAGGGACTACGGGCTCCGCGCCACGATAAGCAAGGCAACATTTAAACTGAGGGGGCTTTGGCAGAGACGTTTCAGGAGATAGGCTTAACATTGAAATGACCATCGAGGAGAGGTTTGTTCGTGCGAAAGCTCTACAGCAGGCTTTCTGTTGTTTGGAAATATAACAATTTGCTCAAGGAACTAGTTATTCGAGATATAAAAGTAAGATATCGGAAATCGGTGCTGGGACTGCTCTGGACGTTGCTTTATCCTTTGTTGACCATGATTATAACGACGATCGTATTTTCTTCGCTATTTAACACATTGCCTAACTATGCGGTCTATTTTCTGTCCGGAAGCATTATATTCTCGTTTCACACCGAGGCTACTACGTCGGCGGCTATGTCTATTGTGGGCAACGCCGGATTGTTGAAAAAAATATATATACCTAAATATTTGTTTCCTCTCTCCCGAGTGTTGTCTTCGCTAGTCAATTTAGGATTCGCTTTCGTAGCATTGCTGCTGGTGATGTTGGCAACGGGAGCGCCCTTCAAACCGACTTTGTTATTGAGTTTCATCCCGATCTTCTATCTGATTATATTTACGACCGGGCTTTCATTGAGCTTATCCGCATTGACGGTTTATTTCCGCGACGTTAATAGTTTGTATGGTGTACTAGCGCTTTTATGGACGTATATGACTCCCATATTTTATCCGATCTCCATTATTCAGGATAAGTATTCCTGGATCTACGAATGGAATCCCATGTATTACTACATAGATTACCTAAGATCTTTGATTCTCGAAGGGGTTATGCCCGGAATGGTTCCTAACCTCATCTGTTTACTATGCGGGATCGCTTCGCTGGGCATTGGCTGGTTCATTTTCAATCGGACGCAAAACCGGTTTGTTTTATACATGTAAGACTTGGAACGGAGGGGTGAACATGCCCGATACGCTTGTAGAGGTCGACGATGTTTCGATGCTATATAACATCAGTCGAGAGAAAGCCGATAACCTGAAGGAATATTTGATACGCGCCCTTAAAGGGGGACTGGCGATCGATGAGTTTTGGGCTCTTCGAAATGTCTCTCTGCGGATGATGAGAGGGGAATCGTTAGGAATTATCGGATTGAACGGCAGCGGTAAGAGCACATTGCTTAAACTGATCGCGGGAGTGTTACAACCTGCCAAGGGAAGGATACAAGTAAGGGGTTCCATAGCTCCGTTAATCGAACTAGGCGCCGGATTCGATTATGATCTCACCGCGCGCGAAAATATTTACTTAAACGGCGCAATCCTCGGACATAGCCGAGCGAAGATGAACGAGAATTTCGATGAAATCATATCGTTTGCCGAACTGGAGGATTTCATCGACATTCCGATAAAAAATTTCTCCTCCGGAATGGTTGCTCGCCTTGGCTTTGCGATCGCTACGATCAGCAGACCCGATATTCTGATCGCGGATGAAATCTTGAGCGTCGGCGATATGAAATTTCAGAAAAAATGCGAATCCCGAATTGCGGAGATCGTGAACAATGGCGCCAGCGTCATTTACGTATCGCATTCCGTGGAATCCGTTAGAAAGCTTTGTACGAAAGCGGCATGGTTGCATAAAGGGGAACTGGTTCGTTTCGGCGATGCGGATTCGGTGTGCGACGCTTACCTAGAAGGCTTGGATTAATTGTTTATTTGCGTTCAGAAGGAGAACATCGGTGATGAATTCTGGAATTTTCAATCAGGTTTTATCCGAAGTCGATAACATCCGTAGATCTTCGAAAATAAAAGTCGCTTCCGTCGGTTCGACCTCACGTTTGCTGGCAGAGTTTTTGGTCCTGCCAAGGAGATCTTATGAGCATTTCGAGTGTATCAACTTTCTAGTCTCTAAGCCGGACGATGCGGTATTTTGTTTTGAACGTTTGGATGGGGTAGTCGATATCGTGCTTGTGGACGTAGAAGCGAAACAAAGCATGGATCTGATGGGAATCGCCGCTCAACATATTCGGCATTCTTCCATCGTAGCTTATAAACCTAACGATGCTAGCGTAGAAGCCGCCGATTTGCTAGTCAGGCAACATTTCCAAGATCAATTAAGCGGCAAATCGATATTGATCTTGGGTGCTGGGAATATCTCGGCGAAGCTAGCTCTGCGACTGTGCGAAAGGAATGCCAGTATTAAAATGCTTTCCAGAGATTATAGCAAAGCGAGGACGGTTGCCGATGGATTGAATGCCATTCTGCCCAAATATTCTCGATCTTCTATTGAGGGGATTGAAAGTTTGCCGAATGATTCTGTATTTGACGGGTTGGTTTCCTTCGTTGCCGCTGACGGTGTAGCTCAAGAGGAAATGGCTTATCTCGTGAAGAGAGGCGGGATCGCGATTGACGGGGGCATTAATAATTTTTCTCCGGGATTTCTGAAGGCAAGCGGGGAGAACGGCGTCATTTGCAATCGCATGGATGTCAGACTAGGTTTTGTGTACTCGTTGCTGTCGTCCAGTCCGGACGTATCGAATTTCTACATGAATGTAAGGGGCGAGCGCTTTAACGATACCATTCGCTTAATAGCCGGTGGCATCATAGGCAACCGGGGGGATATTATCGTTGACCGCATTCAACAACCAACTCAAATTGTCGGAATGGCCAACGGGGTAGGGGGAGTTCTTTCGAGTAGGGACTATTCGCCCAAGGACAAGATCAGACTGGAACGAGCCAGGGACATATTGATCATCGGCACCGAGGGAGGGGCGGGATGAAAGGCGGCCTTAATCGGAAAACGACTGGCTGGATCTTCGCGGCAACGTCTGTTTTCGTCGTTATTTTTTTGTTCCTCGCGCCATTTCATCAGGGTTTGTTCGTTGGGTACGAAGTCACTTTCGAAAGACCCTTGTATGTCGCTCTTGTTTGTAGCTTGGTATGTCTAACTTTCATTTGCTTCTATCTTTATCGAGATTGGAAGATAGCTTCTCACGGGGACATTCTTGTTGCTCTGATATGGATCATACCGATATCCTATTTCATTGCGACGTTAGAGGCGATAACGAGCCAATGGGCTTTCATCGAAGCTTTCGTCAGATTGGGTTGGGGCGTATTTTTTGTTCTTGGCTATTATATAACCCGGCATTCCGCTAGTTATAAGATATTACTGTTCGCTTTAATCGGTTCAGGATATGTGATCGTTATGTTTGGTTTACTGAACTGGTTCGGCAACGCTCATTATATAGATGCGGTTTTAGCAGATCGATTATCTAGCGTCTTTCAGTACCCGAACGCTTATGCGGCCTACTTAATCGCGATAGCGATATGCGCCTTGATCATGGTTCAATCCTCTCGAAAGAAAAGATATCTTGTTTTTCATGCTTTTATGCTGGTACCTGTGCTCTTGTCCTTACTGCTTACCCTTTCCAGAGGGGCGCTGCTTGTTCTATTTGTCGTTCTGATTTTCTATTTGGCTTTGCTCCCTTGGAAACGACAACTCATAAGCGTGATGGAACTAGGGATTGTCGGGATAGCTGCATTTGCCGTATATGGTTTTGCAGTCAAGACAAGGGGACAATTGCTAGAAAATTACTCGCCAGGGGTATCTTTACGCGGATGGCTGCTCGTGCTGGGAATAGCTGCGATTGCAAGCTTGATTGTTCTTGGCGTAAGGCTGCGGTTCGGCAGGTTAGATAATAATAAAGCAGACAAGCTATGGAGCCCTAGACGTTTGGCGTTACCGGTCGTTCTTGTCTCGTTAGGTCTGGCGTTATATGTTCTGATCATGTCCAACTTTCCATTCAGCAAGATCCTGCCTGCCGGAATTGCCGCTAGGCTGGAGGGGGTCAATCTTCAATCTACTAGCGTTTTCTTAAGAAATACATTGTACGAAGACGCAATAAGGGCAGGAGCGGATTATCCGGTATTCGGTGCCGGAGGCGGCGCCTGGTCGGTATTGTCTGAGTCATATAAAAGTTATCCTTATTCTAGTTCCAAGGTTCACAATTTTTATATAGAAACTTATTTAGAATCTGGATTGTTCGGCGGGATCGTTCTTATTGCTATCCTATGCTACGTGTTCGTCTTATTGATCGGTCAAATAAAGAAGAAGATCAGAGAAACCAATGATGATAATCGGTGGTTGATATTTCCCGTTTTTTCTATCGTTATTCTAGGTCACAGCTTCGTCGATTTTGACATGAGCTTCTTTTATCTGTCTTCCCTTGTTTTTTTAACTTTGGGAGCTACGGCGGCCATCTCGAATAGACCGACAGCAGTTATCTGGGGCAAAGGAAGAGTAACGAAGGCTTTTGCATCAGGCTTGTTCCTGGTAGCGATATTCATGATTTACAAGTGTATTGTAGCGTTAAGGGCGGATGAATATTATCGATCCTCAATAAACGTGCTCGCCGAGACGGGGAAATACGATGCTGTTCAATCCGCAATAGAGCAAGCGGAGAGCTTGAGGCCCGGACATCCCCAATATCTTGTAACCATGGCTAAGTTGAATCGGCTTATGTATCGCGATACGAAGAACGAAAGCTTTTCGAGGACTGCGGAGTACGCTTTGAACAAGTTGAAAGCCATTGATCCTTATAACATCGAAGCAGTTGAGATCAATTACGATTTGGATATGGATAGGATGAACCTCGATCGTGCTCATGAGGAAGTAAGGAGAGCGGTCGAACTCTTTCCTTGGACGATCGGATTTTACGAGAAAGCGATAGAGCTTGACCTCAGGCTCGGAACCGATTCTACTTTGTCGGACGATAAACGTATCGGTTATTTAAGAGAAGCCAGATGGCTAGCCAATGAGATTATAAGGAGAATTGAAGTTATAGATCGCTTGCCTGAGACCGAGCGCGTAATGAGCCGAGGAGTTTTCGGTTTGAACGACAACCTTCAAGCTCAGCTTCAACTGCTGGATGCGATAGAGGCGATACCAATAGCGGACAACGAGCGGCTGTTCATGGAGAATAAAAGATGAAGAAATATGCGGTATTAAAAAGGGTTATCGACATCGTGATTTCAGTAATTGCTCTTGTCTGTTTCCTGCCTGCGTCACTGATCATCGTTATTTTGATAAAAATGGAGTCTAAGGGACCTGTGTTATTTAAGCAACAACGCATAGGCAAGCACAAACAACCATTTACGATTCTAAAATTCAGAACGATGAAATTAGACTCCCCTTGCGATGTGCCAACTCACTTGCTGCTTCACGAAATTCACAAGCATACAACCAGAATCGGGGCTTTTTTACGGAAGACTAGCCTGGATGAATGGCCGCAATTCATTAATATTCTAAAGGGCGAAATGAGCCTGGTAGGTCCTCGGCCGGCGCTGTGGAATCAATACGATTTGATTCTCGAAAGGGAGCGCTACGGCGTGAATGTTATCGTTCCAGGCTTGACGGGATGGGCTCAAATTAATGGCAGAGACACTCTTTCGATCGATGCCAAAGTTGGTTTTGACGGCGAATATCTTGTAAATAGGAGTACCTTGCTCGATATAAAGATTATTTTCTTTACGATGATGAAAGTGATAAACAGAGAAGGAGTTGGAGAGGGCGCAGGCGCTGATCGGGGAAAGGGGGAGTTCTTGTGAAAGTATTGGTCGTTTGCCAGTATTTTTATCCAGAACAGTTCAGAGTGAACGAAATGTGCTTCGAGATGGCCCGTTCCGGAACAGAAGTAACCGTATTGACAGGCCTTCCCAATTATCCTGGGGGAAACATCCATTCCGAATACAGGCGATTCAAAAGACGAAATGAGAAAATACACGGGGTTACCGTAAAACGAGTGCCGATAATAGGACGGGGTCGTAATCGGATTACGTTATCGCTTAATTATTTGAGTTTTGCAGTTATGGCTTCCATTCAATCTTTTTTCCTAAGCAAAAAGTTCGATCTAATTATCGTATATCAGTTATCGCCGGTAACGATGGCATTGCCCGGAATCATTTTGAAGGGGCTTACGGGCAAGCCCCTCATCCTCTATTGCCACGACCTATGGCCCGCCAGCGTATCGGCAGGAGGAATACGGGGAAGGGGCTTTCTCTACCGGGTTCTGTTGGCCATGAGCAAATGGTTATACCGCAATTCCGACGAGATCATCATTAGCTCTAAACCATTTGCTGATTATTTCCGCAATGTATTGGGCATAGAGCGGGAGCTCGCCTATCTTCCGGTTTTTGCGGAGTCGGTCTTCGAAGAAATGAAAAGGGAAACGGTGGAAAACACGGAAACCCATTTCGTCTTCGCGGGAAACATCGGAGAAATGCAAAGTGTGGAAACCATCTTATATGCGGCTAAAGAGTTACTCGATGAGGATCGAATTCGCATTCATATTGTCGGAAGCGGCACGTCCCGAAAAAAATGCCAGCAATTGGCCGAGGATTTGGGAGTGACTAATGTGACTTTTTATGGACATCTTTTCTTAAACGAACTCCCCTTCTACTATAATATGGCGGATGCTATGATCGTCACGCTTAAAGCGAACCCTATGCTGTCTTACACGCTTCCGAATAAAGTTCAATCTTATATGGCTGCGAGCAAGCCGATAGTGGGAGCTATCGATGGCGAGACTAGAAGAGTCATTGAGGAAGCGGGATGCGGATATTGCACGGCGGCGGAAGACTATAAAGGACTGGCGGCCATTATTCGGCAGTTTGCTTCCGAAAAAGACAAGCATGAACGATTCGGACAAAGCGCCAGGAACTATTATGATCGACACTTTTCAAAAATGTTGTTTATCGAAAGGCTGAATAAATTGGTGCAAAAATTTCGTTAAGGTGGAGACGAAAATGTTTACAGACAGAACGATTCTCATCACCGGAGGAACGGGATCATTCGGACATGCGGTCGTGAGAAGATTACTCCAAACGGAAATTAAAGAAATACGGGTTTTGTCGCGCGATGAAAAGAAGCAGGACGATATGAGGAAACATTTCGGAGATAGAAGGCTAAAATTTTACATAGGCGACGTCAGAGATTCGCACAGTCTGAAAGAAGCTTTCTACGATGCGGATTACGTTTTTCATGCGGCGGCGTTAAAGCAAGTTCCTTCTTGCGAAATTTTCCCGATGGAAGCCGTCAAAACTAACATTATCGGAACGGAAAACGTATTAACCGCAGCTATCGAGAGCGGGGTTAAGAAAGCGATCTGTCTATCCACGGATAAAGCCGCGTATCCCATCAACGCGATGGGAATCTCCAAAGCGATGTCGGAGAAATTGGCGGTAGCCAAGTCAAGGCTTGCCACTTCGAAAAATACGGTTATCGGGTGTACCCGATTCGGCAATGTAATGGCTTCTCGCGGATCGGTTATCCCCTTGTTCGTCGAGCAACTCAATGCCGGGCAGGCTATGACGGTGACGCATCCCGATATGACTCGGTTCATGATGAGCTTGGAAGATGCGGTTGACTTGGTTATGTTTGCTTTTATGCACGCCCAATCCGGCGATATCTTGATCAATAAATCGCCGGCATGCACGGTTGGCGAACTGGCGCTGGCGATAAAAGATCTGCTCAAGGAGAATAACGACATTGTCGTTACAGGAGCGCGGCACGGAGAAAAGTGGCATGAAACGCTGCTCACGAAAGAAGAAGCGATGATCACGGAGGAACTGGATAATTATTATAGAATTCCGGCCGACCATCGGGATCTGAATTACAGCAGCGATTACCTAAGCGGTGATGAGCTTCCTAATCTTGACAGGGAGTACACGTCAAGCAGCACTCAGCAGCTCCAAATGCAGGAAATACAAGATAAATTAATGACATTGGATTGCATACAAGAAGCGCTTAAGCAAAGAGGGAGGTTAGTATCATTAAATACTTAGTTATCGGCGCTGCGGGAATGGCGGGTCACATCGTTACCTTTTACTTAAGGGAACAAGGCCATTCTGTTACGGCGATTACCAGACGGCCTCTTCCGTTTGCTCCGCATACTGTTTGCGATGTGAGAGAGTTGACGAAGTTGAATGAGATTATAAGCGATGGGCAATACGATACAATCGTCAATTGCTCGGGAATTCTAAATCGCGAAGCCGATTCCCGGCCATCCGAAGCAGTGTTCGTTAATAGTTTTCTGCCCTATCACTTATGCGATATGACGAGGGACACGAACACGCAAGTTATTCACGTTAGTACGGATTGCGTCTTTTCAGGCCTTCAGGGGGGATATTCGGAACACTCGTACCGGGACGGAATTTCTTTATACGATCGTTCCAAAGCGCTTGGTGAAATCGATAACCATAAAGATCTTACCTTTCGTACTTCTTTGGTTGGACCGGACATAAACCCCGACGGTATCGGATTATTGAACTGGTATATGAAACAAGAGAAGGAAATGGCCGGATTCGTCAAAGCGATTTGGACAGGAGTTTCGACTTTAACGCTAGCGAAAGCGATAGAAAAAGCGTCTATCGTTAAGTTAAGCGGGATCTATCATCTAGTTAATCAAACGTCTATTAATAAGTTCGGGTTGTTAAAACTGTTTAATAAACATTTCACCGATAACAAAAGGATCATTCATCCAAGCGAAAGTCTCGTTGTGGACAAATCTCTAATTAACAACAGGACGGACTTTGAATTTATCGTATCGTCATACGAAACAATGGTCACCGACATGAAAAATTGGATGGTACAGCACCAAGAGTTGTATCCGCATTACTATAAAAATCGAAAGGAAATGCGCGATGGATCGACTCAAAGTAATGACTATAGTGGGAACAAGACCAGAAGTTATCCGATTAAGTGAAACGATTAAGAAAATGGATCGTTACTTCGATCACGTACTCGTTCATACCGGACAAAATTGGGACTATACGCTGAACCAAGTGTTTTTCGAGGAACTGGGCATCAGGCCTCCCGATTATTGCTTGGAGTGCATTGGAGATCATTTGGGCGAGACGATGGGGAATATGATTTCAAAATCCTATGCTCTCATGTCGGAGATTAAGCCGGAAGCGCTGTTGATCCTAGGGGATACGAATTCGGCGTTATCCGCAATCGCTGCCAAGCGCCTGAAGATTCCCGTATTTCATATGGAAGCGGGCAATAGATGTTTCGATGAGAATCTCCCCGAAGAGATTAACCGAAGAATCGTGGATCATATTTCGGATATTCATATGCCCTATACCGAGAATGCCAGAAGAAATTTGATCGCGGAAGGGTGCAGAAGCGAACATATTTTCGTCACGGGGTCTCCTCTGACCGAAATCTTATTAAATCATCGGGATAATATTGAGAAAAGCAACGTTCTCGAGCGCCTTGGGCTGGAGGCCCGCGGCTATTTTCTCGTATCCGCTCATCGGGAAGAGAACATCGATAACGTGGATAACTTTCTCTCCTTGATGAACGCGCTTAACGAAATCGCCCGTAGGTATCAAATCCCAATTCTTTATTCGACGCACCCCAGAAGCCAAAAAATGATCGAAAAGAGAAATTTTATTTTCGACCCTCTTGTTAGAACAATGAAGCCCCTCGGATTCTTTGATTACAATAGGCTTCAATTAAACGCGTACTGCGTATTGTCAGACAGTGGGACGCTTCCGGAAGAAGCCTCCATTCTCGGCTTCCCGGCAGTATCGATAAGAACTTCTACCGAGCGGCAGGAAACGTTCGATAAGGGCGTCATTCTGATCGGCGGAATCACGACAAATGAAATTCTGCAATCGGTTGAACTATGCAGGCAAATGTGGGATAACCATGAAGCCTATTCCCCAGTAGACGATTATGCGGATGCAAACGTGTCCGGCAAAGTAATCAAGCTCATCCAGAGCTTTACTTCGATCGTTAATAGAACGATCTGGAGGAAATCATGAGCGAGACGGAGGGGGATAATGCCGCTCCAAAGACGGTACTCACGCTTGTTCCGTATTTCGAACCAGGATATAAGGCGGGAGGTCCGATTACGACGATCCGTAATTCCGTCGATCATTTATTCGATAAAGTAAAGTTTAAGATCATAACTTCCGACAGAGACTTAGGCGATAAACATTCTTATCCGCTTCCGCTAAATCGCTGGATCCCGGGAGTCCCCGACAGATATTACTTATCGGGACGAAACGGAATAAAACTCATACGAATCATGCGCGAAACGAATTTCGATGTTGTATACTTAAACAGTTTTTTTTCATTCCAATACTCCGTACTGCCCGTTATCTGGAATAAATGCTTTAAAGTGCACCTAAAGAGAACCGTATTGGCTCCGAGAGGAGAGTTTTCCGAGGGCGCATTATCTATAAAGCCCTTAAAGAAAAAGATATTCATAGCGTTAGCGAAATGGTTTGGCATTTACTCGGATGTGATCTGGCAAGCTTCAAGCGTTCAAGAAGAAGCAGAGATCGTCAAGGTGTTTGGACCCAAAGCTCTGGTGATCGTAGCTCCGGATTTCCCATCTTCATCCAAGCCCGGAGAGGAACCCGTGTTCAGGAAGATGCCCAAACAACGCGGTTCTTTAAGACTCGTATTTTTATCTCGTATATGCAAAATGAAAAATTTGAAATTCGCTATCTCTATTCTTCGAAATGTTAAAGGAGAGGTGCAATTCGACATATTCGGGCCAATCGAGGATGAACACTACTGGGAAGAATGTCTTACCTTGATCCGGGAGCTTACCGATAACATTAAGGTTAATTATCTAGGAGCGGTAACGCCAGCTAAAGTCAAAACTATTTTAGGGAGTTATGATTTATTTATTCTTCCTACGCTCGGGGAAGGATTCGGTCACGCGATATTCGAAGCTTTGCAGACGGGGTGTCCCGTTGTAATCTCGGATCGTACTCCTTGGGGAGAGGTAGCTCGTTCGGGAGGGGGGATGGTGATCTCTTTAGATAAGCCGGAAGATTTCGCCCTAAGCCTCCAACGATATGTAAACATGGATTTCGAGGAACATGCACAGGCTTCGTTATGCGCTCTTGAATTTAGTTCGAATTATCTAAATAATATCGAATTGTTAAATTCGCATCTGTCATTATTTGAGTGAACAATGATCCGATTTCGCTTAACCAGGGAACTCTTGCGATGCGCGAACGTCGCTCGTGCTCGACGTGGCGTTCCCGGGCAGCAATGCGGAATCAGCTCATAATTCCCGCTCCACTGGCGACTAGCATGAACAGAATTAGCACCGCGTAAAAAAACTGATTCGCCAGATGCACTTTGACGAGTTGTCCATCCGTCTCGATCCACCCGTTCTCCAGTTGCGTCATTTGGGGCTCTTCCCCGTTAGTGAGCGAGAGGGAGGGTTTCCTATCCTCCTACAGTCATAGCGGGACAG
>NZ_JAKRWM010000041.1 GCF_022352055.1 Cohnella mopanensis
CAGCTCGTCTGGGGAACGGAGAGTCTAGAGGATACGAGAACGGTCGCTGTACACATCAGCAATTTACGTAAAAAAATCGAGGCCGACCATGCCAATCCTGAGAGAGTCATTACGATTCGGGGGGCCGGATATATGCTGGTTGCCAGAGGTGCGTTGCAAGCGCGAAAATAGCGTTAACTTTTGACTCCAGCCCTCCTGCTTTATCAGGTAGATAACGATAGCCGGTTGCACGGTATTCGACCCTTCGCAACCAAGTAAACTAAAAAAAATCCCGCTTGAATGGACTAGCCTCAAGCGGGATTTTATTTGATCATTACTCCTTATATCCGTCTATCCTATCAAGCACTTGCAGCGTCCGAATCAATACAACAGCGGCCTGCGCGCGTGTCGTTTTACCTTTCAGGCTGAACTGGTTCGCGCCCGTGCCTGTCATAATGTGAAGCTTGACCATCAGGCGAACGTCTTCCAAGTAGGCGGAGTCCGCCGGGGCGATGTCCTTGTAGCCATCCAAGCTTACATAATCCTTGGTAAGCGGCAGCTTCTCAAGTTCTATGGCCGCCGCCAGCATACTTGCCATTTCTTCACGGGTCAGAGGTTGTTCTGGATTGAAGCTTGTACCGCTTACGAAGTCCAGCAGGCCAAGCTCCTTTGCTGTCGCTACCTCCTCGTAGTACCACGCTCCCGACTTCACATCGACATAAGACGCTGCGTTGCCGATCGATTGGCCGCGTCCGAGTGCCCGGACGAGCATAGCGGTGAACTCCGCTCTTGTCACGGTTTTGTTGGGTGCAAACTGTCCGTTCCCAACGCCTTCGACAAGTCCTTTCGCCGCCGCTAGCTCAACAAACGATTTACCCCAATGTATGAGCGTATCGGTAAAGGTTGCCGCATTCTCGACGATAACGTGCGGGGTATTGAAATACGAGTTGATTGTTACATACCCTATGCCACCGATTTGTACCGATTTGGCGGCAACAAACTCAAATTTCTTCCTAGATTCGTTATACCGGAATGCTCCCCATTGCACAGGCATATCCTTCATGCTCTTCGGCATTGGAATGTATTTCGTCAGCGCCTTCGTGAGCTTGTCTGCATTTCCAATGGTTTGCCTTGTATTCGTGTTGATAATATCCATCTTAAAATCGACAATCTCGCCCATCACTTTACGCTTTGGCAAGCTATTCGCCAACGCAGCTTGGATTTCTTGATCGCCGGACCGATCGATCAAGGTCATCTTGAAGCTGATATCTTCGCTCTTGAGGCGATTTGCAGCAAGTAAGTTGGCTAGTCCGGGAATGAACGATGCCAATTGGACTGGCACCTGATAGCTGCCGTAGGGAGCATTGATATCGAAGTAAAAGGCAGCGTTCTTGTTCGCAAAGTCCGTTAAAATAGTGGCCGGAATACTGACATAGGCCGCACCTTCCTTTGGCGTTACTTCAAACGCGACGAATGGTTTCGTGGTGTCGATGCTGTCCGGGTCAACTGTCTTACCATTTACGTCGATAACCAGCTTGCGAACGGCAGATGAAGAATGGCTCACTGTAATCGCAAGCGTCTGTGTCGCTCCGCCGCTAAACGAGAACGTCAGATTTGTCATTCCAACCGGCTGCTCCACCAAGTACGCCTTGCTGATGGTAATCGTGTTGCCCGACACGGTATAGTCCGTTCCCGCTGCCAGATTCGTCGCTCCGTTAGCGATGCTTATCAGCGTGTAGCCGTTAAGCTCAAGTGTCGTCGATACATTCGCGGGACTATATTTGTCGAAGCTCGCGCTCGTTGGGCTGATCGTTGGCGTCGAATCGCTCACTGTAATCGCAAGCGTCTTTGAAGTTCCGCCGACAAACGTGAACGTCAGACTTGTCGGTCCAACCGGCTGCGTCGCCAAGTACGCCTTGCTGATGGTAATCGTGCTGCCCGACACGGTATAGTCCGTTCCCGCTGCCAGATTCGTCGCTCCGTTAGCGATGCTTATCAGCGTGTAGCCGTTAAGCTCAAGTGTCGTCGATACATTCGCGGGACTATATTTGTCGAAGCTCGCGCTCGTTGGGCTGATCGTTGGCGTCGAATCGCTCACTGTAATCGCAAGCGTCTTTGAAGTTCCGCCGACAAACGTGAACGTCAGACTTGTCGGTCCAACCGGCTGCGTCGCCAAGTACGCCTTGCTGATGGTAATCGTGCTGCCCGACACGGTATAGTCCGTTCCCGCTGCCAGATTCGTCGCGCCGTTAGCGATGCTTATCAGCGTATAGCCGTTAAGCTCAAGTGTCGTCGATACAGTCGCGGGTGTATATTTGTCTAAGCTCGCGCTCGTCGGGCTGATCGTTGGCGTCGAATCGCTCACTGTAATCGCAAGCGTCTGTGTCGCTCCGCCGCTAACCGTGTACGTCAGTCTTGTCGTCCCAACCGGCTGCGTCGCCAAGTACGCCTTGCTGATGGTAATCGTGCTGCCCGACACGGTATAGTCCGTTCCCGCTGCCAGATTCGTCGCGCCGTTGGCGATGCTAGTCAAATTATAGCCGTTGAGCACAAGTGTCGTCGATACATCCGCATGACCCGCCGATCCGGTATATTTGTCAAAGCTCGCGCTCGTCGGGCTGATCGTTGGCGTCGAATCGCTCACTGTAATCGCAAGCGTCTGTGTCGCTCCGCCGCTAAACGTGAACGTCAGTCTTGTCGTCCCAACCGGCTGCGCCGCCAAGTACGCCTTGCTGATGGTACTCGTGTTGCCTGACACGGTATAGTCCGTTCCCGCTGCCAGGTTCGTCGCGCCGTTGGCGATGCTTGTCAGCGTATTGCCGTTGAGCGCAAATGTCGTCGATACATCCGCATGACCCGCTGATCTGGTATGTATGTCGAAGCTCGCGCTCGTTGGGCTTATCGAGTTCGGTGGTACCGAGTAAAAGGAATAGGCATTGGCTACTCCTGCGGGAACTCCATTCCCCTGGGCTTCGAGAGCCAAAACAAAAAGCTCATGCTGACCGTACGTTAATGAAGACACCGTTCCAGTCCAGTTGCTGCCAGACGGGTTCGCTTGCACCCATGGTCCTTGTGTTGTATCAAGCTGGAAGTACACGCTTTGCACGACCGAGGCATATGGACTATAACCATTAGATACCTGGAAGGTAAACGTTGCATCCGTTCCGTAAGCTTTGTTGTTGGGCAGTGGCGTAACTTCAACTTCCAATGGATTTGTTGTACGCCTGGCGTCATCAATAACCGTTACGTTATTACTATCACGATTGGTGACATAGATTTTGTTCGTCACCGGATTCACCGCGACTGCTTCTGGACGGCTTCCCACCGGTACCGGCGTCGTCTGATTGGTCACGCCGTCAATGACCGTCACGGTGTCGCTAGAAAAATTTGAGACATAGATTTTGTTCGTCACCGGATTCACCGCGACTGCTTCTGGACGGCTTCCCACCGGTACCGGCGTCGTCTGATTGGTCACGCCGTCAATGACCGTCACGGTGTCGCTAGAAAAATTTGAGACATAGATTTTGTTCGTCACCGGATTCAACGCGAGTCCACGTGGAGTGGTTCCCACCGCTACCGTCGTCGTCGTATCGGTCGCGCCGTCAATAACCGTCACGTTATTACTAGTACTATTGGCGACATAGATTTTGTTCGTCACCGAATTCACCGCGACTACTTGTGGAAAGGTTCCCACCTGTACCGTCTTTGTCGTATTGTTCGCGCCGTCAATGACCGTCACGGAGCCACTGACCATATTGGTGACATAGATTTTGTTCGTCACCGGATTCACCGCGACGTCTCTTGGAGCGTCTCCCGCCGGTACCGTCGTCGTTGTATTGGTCACGCCGTCAATGACCGTCACGTCATTACTATTTTGATTGGCGACATAGATTTTGTTCGTCACCGGATTCACCGCGACGTCTCTTGGAGTGTCTCCCGCCGGTACCGTCGTCGTTGTATTGGTCACGCCGTCAATGACCGTCACGTCATTACTATTTTGATTGGCGACATAGATTTTGTTCGTCACTGGATTCACCGCGACTGCATATGGAAGGCCTCCCGCTTGTACCGTCGTCGTCGTATGGGTCGCGCCGTCAATAACCGTCACGGTGCCATTCCGACCGGCGACATAGATTTTGTTCGTCACCGGATTCACCGCGATTGCAGCTGGATTTCTTCCCGTCTGTACTGACGTCGTCGTATGGGTTGCGCCATCAATGACCGTCACGGAGCCGCTAAACATATCTGCGACATAGATTTTGTTCGTCACCGGATTCACCGCGATTGCAATTTGATTGTGTCCCACCGGTACCGCCGTCGTCAAATTGTTTGAGCCGTCAATAACCGTCACGTCATTACTAGCATTATTGGCGACATAGATTTTGTTCGTCACCGGATTCACCGCGACTGCATATGGAGTGGTTCCCTGTACCGGCGTAGTCGTATTGGTCGCGCCGTCAATGATCGTTACGGAGTTGCCGTTCTGATTGGCGACATAGATTTTGTTCGTCACCGGATTCACCGCGACTGCATATGGAGTGGTTCCCTGTACCGGCGTAGTCGTATTGGTCGCGCCGTCAATGATCGTTACGGAGTTGCCGTTCTGATTGGCGACATAGATTTTGTTCGTCACCGGATTCACTGCGACTGCACTTGGAGTGGTTCCCACCTGTACCGACACCGTCGAATTGTCCGTGCCGTCAATGACCGTCACGGAGTTACCGCCCTCATTGGCGACATAGATTTTGTTCGTCACCGGATTCACCGCGTCTGCAGATTGAGTGTGTCCCACCGCTACCGACGTCGGCGTATCGGTCGCGCCGTCAATAACCGTCACGGAGTTGCCGCCCTCATTGGCGACATAGATTTTGTTCGTCACCGGATTCACCGCGACTGCAGATTGAGTGTGTCCCACCGCTACCGACGTCTGCGTATCGGTCGCGCCGTCAATAACCGTCACGGAGTTGCCGCCCTCATTGGCGACATAGATTTTGTTCGTCACCGGATTCACCGCGACTGCACTTGGAGTAGTTCCCACTTGTACCGTCATCGTCGGCGTATCGGTCGCGCCGTCAATGACCGTCACGTTGTTGCTAAGCGCATTGGTGACATAGATTTTGTTCGTCACCGGATTCACCGCGACTGCAGTTGGACTCTGTCCCGCGTGTACCGTCGTCGTCGTATTGATCGCGCCGTCAATGACCGTCACGTCAGTACTATTTAGATTGGCGACATAGATTTTGTTCGTCACCGGATTCACCGCGACTGCAGTTGGACTCTGTCCCGCGTGTACCGTCGTCGTCGTATTGATCGCGCCGTCAATGACCGTCACGTAGTTGCTAAGCTCATTGGTGACATAGATTTTGTTCGTCACCGGATTCACCGCGACTGCAGTTGGACTCTGTCCCGCTTGTACCGTCGTCGTCGTATTGTTCGCGCCGTCAATGACCGTCACGTCATTACTATTTTGATTGGCGACATAGATTTTGTTCGTCACCGGATTCACCGCGACTGCAATTGGATCGTCCCCCACCTGTACCGTCGTCGTCGTATTGTTCGCGCCGTCAATGACCGTCACGTCACGACTATTACGATTGGCGACATAGATTTTGTTCGTCACCGGATTCACCGCGACTGCTCTTGGATCGTCACCCACCGCTACCGGAATCGGCGTATTGGTCGCGCCGTCAATGACCGTCACGTCATTACTATAAAGATTGGCGACATAGATATTGTTCGAAACCGGATTCACCGCGACTGCAATTGGATCGTCCCCCTCCTGTACCGTCGTCGTCGTATTGTTCGCGCCGTCAATGACCGTCACGTCACTACTATTACGATTGGCGACATAGATTTTGTTCGTCACCGGATTCACCGCGACTGCTCTTGGATCGTCACCCACCGCTACCGACGTCGGCGTATTAGTCGCGCCGTCAATGACCGTCACGTTGTCACTGCCACTATTGGCGACATAGATTTTATTCGTCACCGGATTCACCGCGACTGCAATTGGATTGGTTCCCACCGATACCGGTATCGTCGTATTGGTCGCGCCGTCAATGACCGTCACGGTGCCGCCCCCATTGGCGACATAGATTTTGTTCGTCACCGGATTCACCGCGACTGCTCTTGGATCGTCACCCACCGCTACCGACGTCGGCGTATTAGTCGCGCCGTCAATGACCGTCACGTTGTCACTGCCACTATTGGCGACATAGATTTTATTCGTCACCGGATTCACCGCGACTGCAATTGGATTGGTTCCCACCGATACCGGTATCGTCGTATTGGTCGCGCCGTCAATGACCGTCACGGTGCCGCCCCCATTGGCGACATAGATTTTGTTCGTCACCGGATTCACCGCGACTGCAATTGGATTGGTTCCCACCGATACCGGTATCGTCGTATTGGTCGCGCCGTCAATGACCGTCACGGTGCCGCCCCCATTGGCGACATAGATTTTGTTCGTCACCGGATTCACCGCGACTGCGTTTGGAGCGGTTCCCACTGCCACGTCACCCAACTTCATATTTGCCGAAGCCGATGACGGAGTTGCAAGAAGCGCAGTCATTAGAAGACAGATTACGAGAAGACAAGCAAGCCCGCTTTCGAGTTTTTGAACGATAGCCTTACCATAATTCCGTTTTACGTAGGTTTCCATATATTGATCTTCATCCCTTCTCCAATCGGGAACTTGAGCGGCGACTTTAAACTTGCTTAGATCGGCACGCTCAATGCCCTTAGATGTCTCACTTTGTAACCTCGCTCTTGCTGCGTAGGTAGCAGGGAGGGGCAAGCTCAGTAGCAATACTATACAAGCTGACCATCCTGTGTATCTTATCATGGTTGATTAACCCATTGATGAAGTTCAAAGAAAACTTTAAGTTCGCGGTCAAGATAAAGCATGCAGCGGAGATGTATTTCCCATGTACCCTGCAAATATCTGCGAGGCGTTGAACACAAACATCACGATGAAGTCCTTTTTGAGATGCGTTGCAAGCGCGAACTTAAAGTTTTCTTTGTAATTCCCAAGTGATCCCATTTACCATGATAAAGTAGGAGGAGAAAAATCGACATAAATTGAAAAGCACGTCCGGACAGGGCGCGGAAGTCATGATTCGCATTCCGAATTTCGATTTAATGAGGTGACTTATGCTGCGAGTAATATTAGTAGACGATGAGCAACCAGCACTGGATTTGCTTGAAAAGCTGTTGATAACGATCGAAAACATCGAGAATGTCGGGATGTTTACGAAACCGGATGAAGCGATAAATAAGTTATTGCAGGAGCGCATGAATGTTGTATCTTTGGATATTGAAATGCCTGGTTTGAACGGTATCGAAGCGGCCGAACATATCATGGCGATTGATCCCGGAATCGATGTTTTTGTGACAGCATGTCATCATTATGGAGCCGAAGCCTTTGAGCCGAATGCCATCGATTACGTGCTGGAACCAACCACAGCAGAACGATTAAGCAAGACTATCGCACGGATTATGTCAAAACAGAGCGCCGGTAAGCAAGATAAATTCAAAAAGGAGAGGCAAACAAGGAAGTCCCAATTTATCTGTTTTGGCCGTTTTGAATGGATAAGCGATGCGAACGCGGAACTAACATTTCCGGTAAAATGGAGAACATCCAAGGAACGCGAACTGATGGCGTATCTCGTTCATCATCGGAATACGTTTGTCACGAAAGAGAAAATTCTGGATGATATTTGGCCTAATGCAAATCTGGAGCAAGGTACCGCATTTTTGCATACCTGTATCTACAGAATCAGGAAAAAGATAGCGAGTGTCGGTGACAATTACAAGCTGGAGTTTCATAACAACTGCTATCGTTTGGAGACGCGCGGAGGAGAGTGTGATGTCGCCGAATTTGAGCGGGTTACTAGCGGTGAAATGGTAATAACGCCGGATTCTATCGGCGAATTCGAGAGGATAGCAAATCTATATAAAAGCAATTATATGGAGGAAGATGGTTTTTTTTGGGCTCAGCAAGCGCAGGAAAAATACAAAAGCGATTATTTTGAGTTAATGAGACGAATAGCGGACTACCATCTCTCAGTACAAAATCACCGCGCGGCGGGGCATTGTCTGCGAAGAGCCCTTCTTCAAAATCCATACCTTGACGACATCAATGAAAGGATGCTTCGGATCTACGCGAAGATGGGCGACCGCATGTCCATGCAGCAGCATTACGAACGATTTACGAAGCTGCTGCAGGAAGAGCTGGGGACCACCCCATTAAAATCCACCGTTCAATTATTTTCCGAGTTGTACTACGGCGATGACAACGATGATGAGTCGAAGGCATAAGCCGTTTTTTTGTTACGATTCGGGGGACAGGATATATGCGGGTTACCATTGGTGCGTTGCAAGCCGAACTTAAAGTTTTCTTTAAGTTTCGTATATAGAGCAATCAACCATGATAAATTAGAAGTAATATTTGTAAGTTTTTGACGAAGAAAAGCTAGCTGTCATGGGAGATGGTACATGCAGCCGGATACTCGGATCGAGGCATCGTTGCATGTGACGATATTTGTAATTAGGGGGGAATGGCGTGAATGTAAACTCCGTGCAGCCGGTCAGTGATTATTTCAAAGCGATGCAGCAATGCAAGGACGCACGTGCGACGAAGGATCAGTCGCGTGTGGCATCTATTCGAAATCTACTCATGCTGGGCAAGAAGCTAAGCACCGTCCAAATGGACTACTTACAGCAACATGATCCCAATCTACATAATCAAGCAATGAGCCTCTTGATGGAACGCCAAGCGTATGAGGACGCATTGCAGTATAGCCGTAGCAAAGCGGATGCGAACTATTACAACACGTTCAAGCTGATGCAGATTGCCGGGCAACTGAAGCATGGTGGTTCCGAGGAGCTGCTGATGCGCGCGAACACGATTCAGGAAGCCCATCGCGAGTTCGTGCGATCGAGCAAGTATGCCTCACTGAGGTCAGATGGATAATCACCCCGTAAATTACGATGATGAAACCATAGCAGATTTATGTCGAAGCAGAAATTAACAATATATATTGTGCGAAAGTATGGAGGGGTAGACGGATGACGCTATCGATTAACTCGTATAACTTGATGAATCCGATTAGCAGAACGACGCCTTTGAGTTTCCAATCTTCCAATAGTCTGGGTGCGAACCCATCTTTATTCTCAAAGTTCGTTTCGAAGAGCAATCCATATGAGCAATATATCAAGACAGCAGCAACCGGGATTGCGAATTTTTTGAAATCCGCGCAGGGTATGCAATCATCGGCGCAAAAATTAATGCAGAAGGATAATTCATCCTTCCAAGCAAGGACGGCGGAATCATCGGACGGTAAGAAGGTTACTGCAACTGCATCGGCCGGAGCTGCGAGCAAAACTTATGAAGTTAAAGTGAATGCGATCGCGACTTCTCAAACGAACAGTGGAACATTTTTGTCAAAAGTAGAAACGTCCGTTGTAAGCAAAGGCATCAATCAGTTCAACATTACGATAGGCGGCAAGACTACTAAGGTATCGGCTGTTATCTCTGATAACGATACGAACGATCAAGCGCTGACCAAGCTGAAAGATGCGGTCAATGCAGCGAAGACGGGCGTAACCGCCAGTATTGTAACGGATGATAAAACAGGCAATAAGAAGCTTGAGTTAAGCAACGACAAGACAGGAGCGGATCAGGCTTTCGAGGTCGAAGATGTTACCGGCAACGCGATGTCGGCAACCGGCGTTAAGAATGCAACGCAACTAGCGTCCAATGCGTCCTACAGCGTGAACGGCGGCGCAATTCAAACTTCGCAGTCGAACACGATTGATCTGGAGAAGGGCAAAGCTACGGCGACACTAATGGCCCCATCGATGGAAGCAGTGAAAATTCAAATCAAACCGGACGAAGACAAAGTCATCGCGCAAGTTAAAGATCTGGTGTCGAGTTACAATACGATGCTTGATCGCTTGAAAGAAGCCGGTGGAGTTATGAGTTCATCTGCCCGTAAAAGCATGGAATCGTTAGTCAGCTCATCTACCTATGAGCGAATCGGTATTCACAGTAACGGCGATGGTACTCTCAAGCTGGATGAAGAGAAGATTATGATGAGCTTAAGCTCAAATTTCGAACAAACAACGAAAGCGATTAGCGGCAACTATGGCCTAGCTGACCGTCTATCATCAGCAGCGGAAAGTTACAATGAAGTCCCGGCAAGCAGCTTGCTGAACTCTAAGGCTCGCCAGGTGCAGCAATTCGCGATGTACCAGTCATTGATGCAAACGGTTATGCCGACACAGGCAAACGGGTGGGTCGTGAATTCGCTTTATTAACTAGATAAAAACCTATTCAGGCGGGATTGTCCATATTGTTGGTAGTGAAACCGACTCATGCGGTAGATAGCTTCGCTGGGAGCGTAGAGGTCAGCGGTTCGATCCCGCTAAGGTCCACCAGATTAATCAACGCATGCAGTCCATAGGACTGCGTTTTTGTCTTGTTTGGGCTTAAGCTCATCGGAATATAGAACAAAGTGGAGGGACGGTTCGAGCGGAGAGCGACGGCAAGACGGGATCGATATTCTATGTATCGCTGCCTTGTATATTGTAAATGAAGGAAGGTGACGGTGTGGTGGACACGCACAAAATCATGATCGTCGATGATGATCCTCATATATGCGAGATTGTTCAGGCGTATTGCGAGAGGGAGGGTTTCATATCCTCCTACAGTCATAGCGGGACAGAAGCTATGAAGCTGCTTGCGTCTTTCGAGCCGGATTTGATTGTACTGGATGTACTGCTGGCTAATGAAAATGGCATTGATTGGTGCATGAACGCACGTAGCTACACGAATGCGCCGATCGTATTTCTGAGCAGCCGTGAGGAAGACGAGGTGAAAATCAGCGCATTA
>NZ_JAKRWM010000043.1 GCF_022352055.1 Cohnella mopanensis
CGCCAAGCCGGGCTTTTCTTATCCTTGTCTAGAGGGTAGGAAATGTTACGAAGCGCAGCAAGAGCGGGCGCAAATATTGGCCTTTAGCTCAGCTGGTTAGAGCGCACCCCTGATAAGGGTGAGGTCGGTGGTTCGAGTCCACTAAGGCCAACCATCTTCTTTAATAAATGAATACTTCCCATGGGGACTTAGCTCAGCTGGGAGAGCACCTGCCTTGCACGCAGGGGGTCAGCGGTTCGATCCCGCTAGTCTCCACCATGAGACTTTCCGATGATTAACCGTCATCGAAAACTTGTACCTTGAAAACTGGATAGCGAAACAAAGCGCGAATTAAGAAGAAGAGTATCATCTCTGCCTTACTAGTGTCACAATTGTCACTGACGACTGAAGTTCAGCCTTACGGCTAAACTTAACAGTCGCAGTGTGGTTAAGCTAATAAGTGCGCACGGAGGATGCCTAGGCGCCAGGAG
>NZ_JAKRWM010000044.1 GCF_022352055.1 Cohnella mopanensis
CGTACTGACGACCGAACATTAGCCTTTGGCTAACGTTAACGGATCGCAGTTGGTTAAGCTAATAAGTGCGCACGGAGGATGCCTAGGCGCCAGGAGCCGAAGAAGGACGCGACGAACAGCGATATGCTTCGGGGAGCTGTAAGTGAGCTTTGATCCGGAGATTTCCGAATGGGGAAACCCAGCTACCGTAATGGGTAGTTACCCTTGACTGAATACATAGGTCATTGGAGGCACACCAGGGGAACTGAAACATCTAAGTACCCTGAGGAACAGAAAACAATAGTGATTCCGTCAGTAGCGGCGAGCGAAAGCGGAGAAGCCCAAACCTGAGAGCTTGCTCTCAGGGGTT
>NZ_JAKRWM010000045.1 GCF_022352055.1 Cohnella mopanensis
GAAGAAGAAGAGTATCATCTCTGCCTTACTAGTGTCACAATTGTCACTGACGACTGAAGTTCAGCCTTACGGCTAAACTTAACAGTCGCAGTGTGGTTAAGCTAATAAGTGCGCACGGAGGATGCCTAGGCGCCAGGAGCCGAAGAAGGACGCGACGAACAGCGATATGCTTCGGGGAGCTGTAAGTGAGCTTTGATCCGGAGATTTCCGAATGGGGAAACCCAGCTACCGTAATGGGTAGTTACCCTTGACTGAATACATAGGTCATTGGAGGCACACCAGGGGAACTGA
>NZ_JAKRWM010000046.1 GCF_022352055.1 Cohnella mopanensis
GCCGAAGAAGGACGCGACGAACAGCGATATGCTTCGGGGAGCTGTAAGTGAGCTTTGATCCGGAGATTTCCGAATGGGGAAACCCAGCTACCGTAATGGGTAGTTACCCTTGACTGAATACATAGGTCATTGGAGGCACACCAGGGGAACTGAAACATCTAAGTACCCTGAGGAACAGAAAACAATAGTGAGTCCGTCAGTAGCGGCGAGCGAAAGCGGAGAAGCCCAAACCTGAGAGCTTGCTCTCAGGGGTTGTGGGACGTCTCACATGGAGTAAGAAAAGAGAAGATTAGGCGAAGAGGTCTGGAAAGGCCCGTCACAGAAGGTAAAAACCCTGTAGCCAAAAATCTTCTCTCTCCGAGACGGATCCCGAGTACCGCGGGACACGAGAAACCCCGTGGGAATCCGGCAGGACCATCTGCCAAGGCTAAATACTACCTGGCGACCGATAGTGAAGCAGTACCGTGAGGGAAAGGTGAAAAGCACCGCGGGAGCGGAGTGAAAAAGAACCTGAAACCGTGCGCTTACAAGAAGTCAGAGCCCGATCTAGGGGTGATGGCGTGCCTTTTGTAGAATGAACCGGCGAGTTACGTTCACGTGCAAGGTTAAGCTGATGAGGCGGAGCCGAAGGGAAACCGAGTCTGAATAGGGCGAATAAGTACGTGGTCGTAGACCCGAAACCGTGTGATCTACCCCTGTGCAGGGTGAAGGTGAGGTAACACTCACTGGAGGCCCGAACTCGTGAGCGTTGAAAAGCTCTGGGATGACGTGGGGGTAGGGGAGAAATTCCAATCGAACTCGGAGATAGCTGGTTCTCCCCGAAATAGCTTTAGGGCTAGCCTCGAGGTTGAGCATCGTGGAGGTAGAGCACTGATTGGGTGCGGGGCCCGCCAAGGGTTACCAAGTCCAGTCAAACTCCGAATGCCATGTATGTATACTCGGGAGTCAGACAGCGAGTGCTAAGATCCGTTGTCAAGAGGGAAAGAGCCCAGATCATCAGCTAAGGTCCCCAAGTGTGTGTTAAGTGGGAAAGGATGTGGAGTTGCGAAGACAACCAGGATGTTGGCTTAGAAGCAGCCACCATTTAAAGAGTGCGTAATAGCTCACTGGTCGAGTGACTCTGCGCCGAAAATGTAACGGGGCTAAACACACCACCGAAGCTATGGCATGACACTTATGTGTCTTGGGTAGGGGAGCGTTGAATGCGGGTAGAAGTCAGACCGTAAGGACTGGTGGACTGCATTCAAGTGAGAATGCCGGTATGAGTAACGAAAAGACAGGTGAGAATCCTGTCCGCCGAAAGCCTAAGGGTTCCTGGGGTAGGTTCGTCCGCCCAGGGTAAGTCGGGACCTAACGCGAGGCCGAAAGGCGTAGTGGATGGACAACAGGTTGAAATTCCTGTACCACCGTAATCCGTTATGAGCAATGGGGGGACGCAGGAGGAGAACGACGCGAGCTGATGGAATAGCTCGTCCAAGCAGTGAGAGGTGTGTGTAGGCAAATCCGCACACTAATACCTCAAGCTGTGATGGGGAGGGAAAATCATAGTACCGAAGGTCATGTACCCACGCTGCCAAGAAAAGCCTCTAGCCAGGAGAAGGTGCCCGTACCGCAAACCGACACAGGTGGGCGAGATGAGAATTCTAAGGCGCGCGGAAGAACTCTCGTTAAGGAACTCGGCAAAATGACCCCGTAACTTCGGGAGAAGGGGTGCCCCGGTAGTGTGAATAGCACG
>NZ_JAKRWM010000048.1 GCF_022352055.1 Cohnella mopanensis
CACTTTCGTACTGGTGCCAGGAGGATTCGTTGTACCGCCGCCACCTCCGCCGTCAGGCGCTACCGCCCGACCGGTGCTGGTCGAGATCATGCCGGGGCACAGTCCGCGGCTCTTGAGGTTCTGCGCGATCTGCGGGATCGCTTGGATCGTCGTCTGGTATTGGTCATGCATCAGGATCACGTCGCCGTTTTGCATTCTGCCCGCGGCGGCTACGATCTGAGCGGTAGTGGCGCCGTTCCAGTCTTGGGAGTCAACGCTCCATATTACTTCTGTTAGACCGTTTTGGCTCTCGACGGACTTTAATGTCGCGTTTGTCTCGCCGTACGGCGGACGGAATAGCTTCGGTGCGGTTCCGGTTGCCGACTGGATCGCTTGCTGTGTCCGCGTGATTTCCGAAGACATCTGTGCGCTGCTCATTGTAGTCATATGTGGGTGCGTATAGGAATGGTTACCGACCCACATCCCAGCACTCACTTGGTCTCGCACCAAAGACGGGTAACTCTGCGCGTTTTGCCCGAGATTGAACATCGTAGCGCGCAAGCCGGACTGCTTCAGCGCATTGAGCAGATTTGTCGTGTTACTGGGATTGGGGCCATCGTCGTACGTCAAGCCAACGTATCCGTTCGGGCAGTTGGCATCGGCAGCACTTGCGATAGGCGTAATCGGACTGGAGAACAACGTACAGAAGAGCGCAAGGGTCGTTGCCCCTTTTACTAGTTTTCCTTTAAGCATAATAGTAGTACCTCCTCGTAATCAGAATTCAAATTAAAAACTCAATTTGTTTATCACCACTTTGGAGATTTACGTGATCTCCAAATAATCAAGGTAAGCATCCCATGTACCGTTATCGGCTGTTACAACGAGTTGAATCTCTTGATTTCCGGTTCCATGGCTGACATTGTTTAGGGTATAGACCGCAGGATTGCTGCCGCCGAAGTAGAATGTACCCTTCGTCACTCCGCCGATTTTTAAGTCGACCCTGGCCATGTTGGAGTTATTC
>NZ_JAKRWM010000049.1 GCF_022352055.1 Cohnella mopanensis
CACCGCTTCCGCGCGCGTCAGCGCTTCGTCCGGCCGGAACGTTCCATTCGCTCCGCCAGTCATAATGCCCGATGCCGCAGCGACTCCGATCTCATCGACTGCCCAGTGCTTCGCGTTCACATCTTGGAACGATACCGCTCCGCCGAGTTTGCCGCATGTATCATAAGCAACTGCGTCCGCCTTGCAAGCGTTCGTTACCCATCTGGATACGATTGCAGCCATCTGAGCACGAGTTACAACTTCCGTAGGACGGAATGTACCATCGTTGAATCCGAGGAGTATTCCGTTTGCGCTTGTCGCG
>NZ_JAKRWM010000005.1 GCF_022352055.1 Cohnella mopanensis
AATGCCGGGCGGTCCCGGCGGAGGTATGTTCCCCGGATCAGGCGGACCGGGAGTGCCGGGTAGCCTCGGCGGAGGGATGTTCCCCGGATCAGGCGGACCGGGAATGCCGGGCGGTCTCGGCGGGGGCATGTTCCCCGGATCAGGCGTACCGGGAATGCCGGGCGGTCCCGGCGGAGGCATGTTCCCCGGATCAGGCGTACCGGGAATGCCGGGTGGCCTCGGCGGAGGCATGTTCCCCGGATCAGGCGTACCGGGAATGCCGGGCGGTCCCGGCGGAGGCATGTTCCCCGGATCAGGCGTACCGGGAATGCCGGGCGGTCCCGGCGGGGGCATGTCCCCCAATCCGAATGGACCGGGTAGACCGGGTAGTCCCGGTTTCCCGCCATTACCGACTTTCCCTGGTCCGAACTTTTGAATTCGCCGATAGGTGACGTACCGTTACCTCTTTAGGCTTTCAATCCCCTTCCATCTCCTGTTCCACTTTACGGCGGAACAGGAAAGGGACGGAGAGGGCAACGGCAAAGACGCAGCCGGCAATTGCAAATTCCCGCCAGCTTCCCTTAGTCAAGCTGGATCCGAGAAAGTTATAAGCGAAAGTTCCCGGTAACGTTCCAATGATCGTGGCGGGAAGAAATGCCCTTAGTTGCACGCGGGCTACGCCCGCCGCGTAACTTACGAGATCGAAGGGCACGAAGGGAGCGATCCGCAGCAGGAGTACCATCATGAACCCCTTCCTCTCCATTGCCCGTTCTATTTTCTCCAACCTCGGATCCTCTTTGCCTCGAAAAAAGCTCCTGCCTATTCTCCTCGCCAGTAGAAAGGACAGCACAGCCCCGGTAACCGCTCCGACTAACGTATACAACATCCCGAACCATGTCCCGAACGCCAAACCTCCAGCCATGGATAGAACGGATGCGGGAAATAAAATAAACGGTCGAGCGATATACATCCCGATATAAAGAACCGGAGCTATCCATCCGAACGATAACACCCAAGTTCGAATCGACTCCGGATTCAGCTTCAAGTAATTCAGATCGAACCATAACAAACCTGCCACGATAATGCATGCTACCGCGATTTTCCAAACCCAAGAACGACGCAATCGGACAAGCCCCTTCCTTTGTTTTCCATCCTTCTATTCGTATCATACAAAAACGGAGATAAGAAAACAAAATTAGCTGGCTAACCGATGCCAAGCCTCAAACGCAAGATCGATCCACGATTGTTCGCCACTTGGAAATATTAGCTTCTCTAGCCCAATTATTTAGATTACACTGGAACTGGCACCATAAATTAACGTTATTATCATAAAGCCGGAATTGGGTGAGTCCTCCTTATGTGCACGAATTTATTGCTGCTGCTTGGTTCGAATTTCCCGAAGTTAAACCAATCGCTGCAGGAAGAAATTTATCGCGAATTTTATCGGTTTCTGTATAAACCCATTCTATATATGGTCAACGATCATTCCGTGACGGAAGACATTATTCAGGAAGCGTTCATGACAGCGTTGAACAAATGTCCCGCAGCCGAGAATGAAGAACATATGAAAGCTTGGATCAAAGTCGTCGCCCGAAATTATACGATCAACCATATACGCAAAAGAAAAAAAAGCCGAAACGATGTCAGCTTGGAGTACGCTTGGGAGAATAGCCCGATCGTGAACATCGCAGCGGGGGGATCCGTAGAACAAGAGGTTGAAGCCAAGTCGTTGGAAGAACAAATTTCCCGCCATATGTCGGACATGAAACCCGAGCAGCGCACGATCTTAGAGCTGAAGTGGAAAAAAGGGATGTCTTACAAAGAAATCGCGCATGAAATCCAAGATACCGAAATCGCGGTCAAGCATAAGCTTCATCGAGCCCGTAGCTATCTGAAAAGGAAATTGTTCAAGGATTGGGGGAGCCGCGATGAATAACGATCCTATGGAGCGAATATTCGATGCCGCATTCGAGGCTTCCGCCAACCAGCCTCAAGACGATTCCATCGACCCTCATCCTTCTTGGCTGAAGGTACAAAGAAAATTGGCGGCACGCCGCACTCGAAAAAACTTCCGATCGAGGTTATCAAAGCTATCCCTCGTTGCCGCTTCTATCCTGATCGGAGCGACACTCTTCGGCGACAACGAAGCGGCAAGAGCCATCGACCCCGTCTATGCGAAGCTGAAACAATATCCATCGGGCATGTTAAGCTTTTTTTTCGGACGTTCCGACGATACGGCCGCCACCAAAGCAAAGACGCCTCCCCCCCCGGAGGCTCTGGAAGGGTTGAGCGTAGAGCGGGTAAGTGACACAACCGTTATGGTCAAAGTATATAGCCGCGACCATGCGAGCAAGTTAGTCTCGTTCCGTGCGCCAAGCTTTCCTTACATCCCGACAGGGTATTCCTTCGATACGGCTCAATTGTACCTCTCCGAGGGTAGCGAGAAAGCGGATCATGCCGTTTATATGTTTCACACGAAGGAAGAGAAGCTTATGTTTGTAAGCTTGCAAAAAATAGAACCTAACACCGGTTTCGGAACGAACGTGCCGAGGGAAGGGGTCACCGTCAAGCCTATCCAGCTAAGCTCCGGTCCGGCTATACTCTCTACTACGACTAACGGCAGCAGCGCGATTGAAGCCATCGTAGGCGGAATTTACATTAATATGAGCGGTATCGTGGCAAGCGACGAACTGATTCGGATGGCTGAAGAGATGTTTGATTCCTAACAAAAACAAGGTTGGACAGGATGATCATCCTGCCAACCTTGTTTTATATTCAAGCCAATTGTCCGCTTCAAGCGTAATCTACGAGATGATCTTAACGCGAAGCTTCGTCCTTCAATGACTTCAATCGTTTCATCACGTCGTTTGCGCCTCTGCCGAAGTAATCATGCAAAACGCTGTACTCTTGGTAGAGTTTCTCGTATACGGCAACGTTAGCGGGAATCGGCTTAAAAGTTTCCTCGCGCACTCGCGCCATCGCTTTCGCCGCGTCCACGACGTTATCATAACCGCCTTTGGCGCTTCCCGCCGCAACCGCTCCGAACATCGCGGCTCCGATTGCCGGCGTTTGCTTGGAATCCGCGATTTTGATCTCGCGATTCGTGACGTCCGCGTAGATTTGCATCAATAGACGATTGCGTTGCGGCAATCCTCCGCATGCGTAAACTTCATCCACCGGCACTCCGTTATTGTGGAAGGCATCGATGATTTTACGCGTTCCGAATGCCGTCGATTCCAGCAAAGTCCGATAAACTTCCTCCGGTTTGGTCAACAAGCTATACCCTACGATGACGCCCGTCAGGTTCGTGTCTACGAGCACGGAGCGATTGCCATTCCACCAATCAAGCGCGAGCAAGCCCGTCTCTCCGGGAGTATAAGCTTCCGCCCGCTCGGTCAACCATTGGTGTACGCCAACGCCTTCCTTCTCCGCCGCTTCCTTCACGTGTGCCGGTACCGCTTCCTCCACGAACCACTCGAAGATGTCCCCTACCGCGGACTGCCCGGCTTCATAACCGAGATATCCCGGAATGATTCCGTCCTCGACTACCCCGCACATTCCTTCGACTTCTACTTCATTCGATCCAAGGAGCATATGGCAGATGGAAGTTCCCATCGCCATGACGAGCTTGCCCGGCGTGACGACGCCGACCGCAGGAACGGCTGCATGCGCGTCCACGTTTCCGACCGCGATTGCCGTCCCAGCATTCAAACCCGTTAGTTGCGCCATCGCTTCCGTCAGTTCGCCCGCTTTGGTTCCGAGCGGCATGATGTCTCCGCGCAGTTTCGTTTCCGTCAAGTTTTCTAGACGCGAATCTAGCGCTTTGAAAAAATCTTTGCTCGGGTAGCCGTCTTTTTTGTGCCAAATGGACTTATATCCCGCCGTGCAACTATTGCGCACAAAATTGCCGGTCATCTGCGAAATGACCCAGTCCGTCGCTTCCGTGAACAAATCGGTTGCTTCATAGACGTCGGGAGCCTCATTGACGATCTGCCATACTTTCGCGATCATCCACTCGGAGGAAATCTTGCCGCCATAGCGGGGAAGAAATTTCTCGCCGCGCTCCGCGGCAATCGCATTCAACCGGTCCGCCTCGTCTTGGGCAGCATGATGCTTCCATAGCTTTACCCAACCGTGAGGATTATCTTTCCACTCCGGCTTGAAGCACAGAGGAACGCCTTGCTCATCGATCGGCAGCATCGTACACGCCGTAAAGTCGATTCCTAATCCGATCACGTCTGACGGATCGACGCCGGATTGCTTCAGAACTGCCGGAATAGAGCGACGAAGCACCTCTAAGTAATCATCCGGGTGCTGCAATGCCCAATCGTGCTCCAGGGGTTGGCCGGAAGTCGGTAATGTCTCGTCAATAACGCCGTGCGGATAGGGAGTGACGTGATCCGCGATTTCGTGTCCGTTGGACAGGTCGACAAGAACCGCGCGTCCCGATTGGGTACCGTAATCAACGCCGATAGCGTATTTGTGGCTCATGATTTGCCTCCTCGAAGGAATGAATGATATCGTTCACAGATCGAAACTTAGTGCTTCGAATCTCCCGGTTGACCGTAATAAGCGTTCGCGCCATGCTTACGCAAATAATGTTTGTCCAGCAGCGCTTGATTCATGGACGGTACTCCCGCGTTTAATTGCCTTGTGTGATAAGCCATCTTCGCGACTTCCTCAAGCACAACGGCATTATGCAGCGCGTCCATGGCATCCTTGCCCCATGCAAACGGAGCATGGCTGTTCACCAGCACTCCCGGAACCCGATCCGGATTGAGGCCATGGAACGTCTCGACGATAACGCTGCCCGTTTCCGCCTCGTACGCGCCTTCGATCTCCGCGTTCGTCATTGGACGGGTGCAAGGAATCGTTCCGTAGAAATAATCGGCTTGGGTCGTTCCTAGCGCAGGAATTCCTTGCCCGGCTTGCGACCAGATCGTCGCCCACGGCGAGTGAGTATGAACGATTCCCGCTATGTTCGGAAAAGAACGATAGAGCACGAGATGAGTCGGGGTGTCCGACGAAGGGCGCATCGTCCCTTCCACAATGTTGCCGTCCAAATCCACAACCACCATTTGCTCGGGCTGCAATTCCTCGTAAGGGACTCCGCTCGGCTTGATCACCATGAGGCCCGACTCCCTATCGAAGCCGCTAACGTTCCCCCATGTAAATGTCACGAGGCCGTATTTAGGCAACTCCGCATTCGCTTGGCATACTATTTTCTTAAGTTGTTCTAACAAGTAAAACACTCCCCTTCCCTACGCAGATCAAGATATCAACGATAAATTTCTCCTCAATAGCTGATCTTATTATACACTTGTACGTACAGGTGTGTCGATAGTTAGCATTAACGGATTTCCATCGTCGATTGACGAACGACCAGCTTAGGCGGATACAGCATCTCTTTGTTCGGCGGAACCGTGCCCTTCTCCAATTGCGCGATGAGAAGATTCGCCGCTTGTTCGCCTAGGCCGGACTTAGGATGCTCGATCGTAGTCAATTTGATTTCCGTTGCCGTGGCCAAGAAAGAATCGTCATATCCGATAATCGAGAGGTCTTCCGGAATTCGCAAACCGATTTCCCTTACCGTATCCAGCAGAGAGATGGCCAATTGATCGTTATAGCATACGAGCGCCGTCGGCGGCTGATCGGACAGCAGCATTTCGCGAAGCATGCGATGCGGATGTTCTTCCTTGTCCTCCGTTGAATACCGCACGAGAAGGCTTCCGTCGGACGGAATATGGTGCTCCCTGCAAGCGCGGATAAATCCCTTCATTCTTCGAACGCCTTGCAGGTCATCCGTTTTGAAGAAGCCGGCAATCTTCCGGTGTCCTAGACCGATCACGTAACTAGCCGCCATGAAGCCACCTGCATCGTCATCTACTCGAACGCTAGGAAATTCCATGTCCGGATAGGACTCGTTAATCATCACCATCGGAATGCCATGATCTTCAATGGCCAAATAATTATCGAAGTTCGGGTTGCCTTCCGCGCTCTTCGTCGGTTCTACAATTAACGCGCATACCGAATGGCTAAGCATCATCTCCAAGCACTCCCGCTCCCGATCCTTACGGTGATCCGTGCTGGACAACAGCATGCGGTAGCCGTTATCCTTCAATGTCGCTTCGATTCCGCGGACGATCGAAGGAAAGATATAATCCGAGATGGAGGTCGTAATGACGCCGACAGTACGATTGCCAGAAACGCTGCGGCGCTCCGCTGATTGCCTGCTTACGAAAGTTCCTTTGCCCTGCTCGCGGGCAAGCCATCCTTCCGTCACAAGCTCGCCGATCGATTGGCGCACCGTCTGGCGGCTTAACGAGTACTGCTCCGCTAACTCGTTCTCCGAAGGCAACTTGTCGCCCGGACGATATTTTCCGCTCGCGATCCATGACAGAATCTCTTCTTTTAACTGCAAATATTTGGGTGATTGAGCATTCAATTGGGGTACCTCCACTTCACGCGACCCTGTCAAAATGTATGTGGACATTATACCACAGCAATCGACTTGTACGTACCTTTTCGAAGACTCTGCGGCTTAGTTGTACGGTACTAGCATTAACAATAGCCCGGGATGCCCAAACCTCGCGAAGTTATGTTATAGTTTGTGTATTCTGTCCGTTGGGGGGTTGTCTTGCTGGCCAATCAAATGATTTATTCGACCGAAAACATTGATATTAGCGCTGATTCCGATAAAAAACAGGTTCATATCGAACTCGCTAGCAGCGGATATCGCCCAAAATACGTTTCGCTGTTCATCGAAGATCGACACGAGCTGGAACGGATCATCCAAGCTTTGCAAACCGCGAAAACCTCATTGGAATAACGCATACGTACGCCGCTTCATAGAATAAGGAGGAGTATCACATTGATCGACATCACGTTTAAGTACAATGAATATATGGGCAAAGCCATTCGAGGTTATCATTACAACTCCCTTAGGTTCTGGATTTCCAACGGACTCGGCCTAGCGATCGTCCTGCTGGAAATCATCATGTACACCCAAACATCCAACCCCAAACTATTATGGATCGCATTAGTCGTATTGCTGGTGCTCGCCTTCTCTTACTTCACTTCCTGCTACCTGCAGCCTACGAAGTTTTCGAAAGATCCAAGGTATAGCAAGCTGTTCACTTTATCCGTCGGAGACGAAGACATTCGCCTTCACTCCGAGGATCTTAGCTCCGATACGACTTGGGCGTCCGTTAACAAAGTATGGATGACGGACAAGTTCTACTACCTTTTCTTAGACAAGAGACAATTCTGGATCGTTCCGAGAGACCGATTCGCGGACGCCGCTCAAGAAGATCAGTTCAAGCAGATCGCTGGCCGACGCCACAAAATCAATCGGGGACTCATTAAGTAGAATTTATGTAGACTGTCCCAATGCGTCAATGATTTCCTTTAACGAACAATGCTCCAGGCTCTTCAGGGTCAAATCCGCTTCCGAGAAATCCATCCTGGCCGTTACCTTGTTCGGAATGGCTACTCCGAAGAGCCCCGCCGCTTTCGCCGCACGCAGCCCGTTAACCGAATCCTCGATCGCGAACGCTTCATGGGGCTGAACGCCGAGATCTTCAACGGCTAGCCTGTACAATGCCGGATCGGGCTTGACCTGCTCCACGTCATCGGAAGTTCGGACCGTCTGGAAATACGGCCTGATTCCTTGGTTCCCGAGATGACGTTCGATCCAAGCCCGGTCCGAGCTGGAAGCGAGTCCGATTGTTAATCCCAATCGACGCGCCTCCTCCAATCGTTCCAACACCCCGGGGAACAGCGTCGCTTTCGCGACGTTCGCCGCATGCGCATTCCGATAACGCTCCCTCATCGCATTCCGGTCTACCGGCACTCCTAAGCCTCTTTCCAATTCCGCGAAAGGATCATACCCTCCCGCCTTAGTGCCAATGCCCGCCGTCCAAGCATCGAAAGGGAATTGCACCCCATGTTCCGCGTATATTCCGCAATACGCCTCATAGGCGCAAGTTTCCGTATCCATCAACGTCCCGTCAAAATCAAAAACTACCGCTTTAATCGCCATCCCTATCGCTCCCCGTCTATTTCTCTGTTTGATTTCATTCTATTCTACGCAAGAATGAGAGAATCGTCGACTCGGCAACGGATCGTAAAAAAAAAGAACCTGCTTTCGCAGGCCCTTCGTCTCCAGAGCGATCATGAGTTCGATCACGCCGCCTTCATGTCTGCCACACCTTCCACGGCGCAGATCCCGATTTCCACATGCCCTCTAGAAGCATTTTATCCCGCAACGTATCCATCGGATGCCAGAACCCTTCGTGGGTGAAGGCTTTAAGCTGTCTTTTCTCGGCAATCGCCTCCAGCGGTTCCTTCTCTAACATCGTATCGTCTCCGCCCATATGGGCGTGTGACTACACGAATCTGACCCGATGAGACAACAGAGAAGACATTAGGTAGACGATCGCAACGACACTCGCTTGGAGCGTTGCCATTCCCCCTCGCGGGCAGGCCCAATCCCGCGATCTAACGTATAGACGACTTTGCCGCGGCTCATCGTCAGCATGACCCGACAGCGGAACTCGTTCCCCGCGTACACGCTTTGCCGATGTCGATAGAGCAGATGCTCGGGCCGAAGGACGTAAGGAGCGTCCGGATTCACCAAGACAATATCCGCATCGGAACCGATCGCCAGCCTTCCCTTCCGGGGAAATAACCCGAATCTCTTCGCCGGCCCTTCGGAGAGCAGCTTAGACAATAAAGGAAGCGGCAACCCCCTTTCAAAATGCCCTTCGTCTATGATCAACTCCAGCGTGCTTTGCGCACCGGAAATCCCGCCCCAGACCGCGAAGTAATCGTCCCCGTCCAGCTTCATCGAAGGGGGACAGGGAGAATGGTCGGAAGCGATCATATCGACTTTGCCTTCCGCTATTCTCGCCCATAACCCTTCCCTTTCCCTTAGGCCGCGAATTGGCCGAGCGCATTTAGCTAAGGGGCCAAGCCTCTCCAAGTCTTCCTCCGTAAACATCAAATAATGGGGACACGTTTCTACCGTCACATTGACGCCGTTCAATTTCGCTTCCCAGATCAGATCGACGGCCTGAGGGCAGCTAATATGAACCAAGTGCAGCGGACATTCCGTCCGTTCCGCGAACAAAAGCACCCGGCGTACCGCATCCAATTCCGCAGCCAGCGGCCTGGAATCGAGAAAATCGCGCACGCTTCTCTTAGGCCGTCCGTCGAATTTCTCGGACAAGGCAACGATGATTTCCTCGCTTTCCGCATGTACCGCTAACACTTTATTTTTACCGGCGATGACCTTCATTCCTTCGAACAACGCAATATCGTCGACCTGTTTAAAGCAACCTCCCCCCGTCTCTCCTGGAGATGACATGAAGGCTTTGAATCCGATCACTCCGGCATCCGCCAGCGCTTCCAGATCGTCCAGATTGTCTGGAACGAGTCCGCCCCATAACGCGTAATCGATATAGGTTCCCGCGGATTTCGCCTTTTCCAGCTTTTGATTCATCGCTTCTACCGTGACCGTCGGAGGGAGCCCATTAAGAGGCATGTCGATAAAAGTGGTACATCCCCCTGCCGCCAACGCCGCCGAACCGCTCTCGAAGCCTTCCCACTCGCCCAATCCCGGTTCATTCAGATGAACATGCGCATCGACGGCTCCCGCCATCACGTAAAGCCCTTGCGCGTCTATTGTTTGCTCAGAAGAAATTTGAATATCCGGGGCAATCGCTACGATAACGCCGTCTTGGATCCCAACATCCGCGACGCGAACCCCGTCCGGCAGCACGACTTCTCCTCCTTTAATGATCACATCCAACCGAACCTCTTCCCCCATATTCAATCCCTCCTGCATCCCAAACTAAAGCCTAGTTTATGTTATATAATATAACATAAACTAGGCTTTAGTTTTGAGAAGGAATTCATTATTCTTCTTTTATGTAATATTTAGTTACATTATCATCCCATAGAAAATGTCCCTACCGATTAATCGAACCATCCTTTGCGTTTAAACCACAAATACATCCCCACGCCCAGAACCATCATGACTCCAATGACGACGTAGTAGCTTGCGGTCCATTTAAGCTCAGGCATATTAACGAAATTCATACCGTAAACACCGGCTATAAAGGTTAGCGGCATGAAAATGGTCGTAATGACCGTTAACGTCTTCATAATCGCGTTCATTCGATTCGAGCGCAAGGAGTCATAGCTATCCCGAAGATCAGCCGTCATCTCGCGATTGGACTCGATCATCTCCGTCAGCTTCAACAAATGATCGTAAATGTCCGTAAAATAAGCGTATTGGTCTTTAACGCCTTGAATCTTGTCGGAGTTAATGACCCGATATAACAAATCCCTCATCGGAATAACCGTGCGCCTTATTCTAAGCAGATCCGAACGAATATCATAAATCTGCTCGGTTTTCTCCTGAATGTCAGTTCTGTTCTCCCCTTGATCCTCCAGCTCGTTAAGCTGATCCTCTATCTTATACAAGGTCGGAAAATAGTTGTCGACTAACTTGTCCACGATCAAATAAGCCACGTAGTTATGGTCCCTGTCCTTGCGGAAACCCGGGTCCTGCATTCTGCGCCAAGCCTCTTCCACTTCCTGCGAATGGCTCAAGTGGAACGTTACGATTCCTCGCGGCCCCCAGAAAAAATCCACTTCCTCCGCTTTAAGCGTCTCGGGATGCAGAGCGTGCAAAACGAAAAAGTTCGTCTCCTCGTAATGGTCTATCTTAGGCCGTTGAAGGAGATGCATGCAGTCTTCGATCGCTAGCGGATGAAAATGAAAATAACTGTCCAGAAGATGAACTTCTTCGTCCGTTGGACAGTCGAAATCGACCCAAAACCATTTGATATTGTCGTTCATCAGGTTATGAAGGGGAATGTCCACCAATAGTTCCTGCTTTTCCGTTACCGCCATTATCCGAAGCAATTCGCCTCACCTCTAACGTACATTATGCTCCGTAATGGCAGGAGTTGGCAACCTGCGTCTGGGGTACCAACCCCCGTACAGCAAAGACGCGCTGCCGAGATGAGTCTACTCGACAGCGCGTCTTATGAATTCAATATGGATTTTTACGAACGTTCAGCACATCGCATAAGAAGGCCAGCGTCAGCCCTTGCCCCCAGCCTTGAATACGCTTGTCGGGAACCCCCTTGTAACCCGCAGCATCCTGCATGACGGCAGTGCCTGCAGACACTCCGGTTACCGTGCCGTCCTCCGTGATCTGGGCAACGATTCCGTCGATGGATCGTTGCGTATATTTGTTATACAAGCGCCCTTTCGTCAGCAACGCGGCAGCGATCCCCGCTGATCCCGATGTCTCCAGCGGAGAGGTCGGATCATCCAATATCGTATGCCATAATCCGGATTCATCCTGCAGCCGCACTAACGAGCTCAATTGGTCGCGCAACGAGCCTTCGATGACCATGAAGTTCGGAAGATCGACCGGCACGATATCCAGTGCCCGCGCCATCGTCAGCGCCGCCCAAGAGTTGCCGCGCGCCCAGTGAACGCCTGACATATGATTACCGGCAATATTGTCCCAACCGTGATAATAGAGATTGGTCGTGGCGTTCTGAAGTACATTCTCATGTCCATGATATTGACGTAATCCATCGGCGAAATAATCGTCTCTATTCAACAGCTTGCCAATCCGAAGCAGGAAGTACCCCGCCATGAACATCGTGTCTACCCAGGCTTGCTCCGGGAAATTATACGTTTCGGAATTGACCGTATGCTGGAAAATACCATCCCCGAACCTTACCGCTTCATGCGTCAAATACTCCGCCATCTCTTTTGCCGTCTCAATATAACGTTCGTCCTTCGTAACTTCATAGAGCGTAAGCAACGAATGCCCGATCGATACTCCGTTTACGGACAGCTTAGGCAGCCCTTCCTCCATATTTTCGTCTACCCAAGCTTTTAACCGCTCCAGATACTCCGCTTTCCCCGTTGCCGCATACGCTTCGCACACTCCGTAGAAAGCTACGCCCCCGGGCCAATCCCAGCTAAAGTCCATCCGGAACGTCCGGTCTACTACGCGATCGATGACTTCGATAATTTCGTTATCGTTAAATTGTAATGCAGGCATGGTGTCTGCTCCCTCCAATGTGAATTACCCCTTTAAGCCGCTTGTGCTGATACCTTCGACGATATACTTCTGGAAAATAAAGAAGATAACGAATACCGGTACGAGAGACAGCGTCGACATCGCGAACATTCCGCCCCAGTTGTTAAGAGACTCTCCATCGAGGAAAAGCTTTAGCGCCAGCGATACCGGATATAAATCCGGCTTATTCAAATAGAGCAGCGGGTGAAGGAAGTCCTCCCACGTCCAGTAGAAAGAGAAGATAGCGGACGTCATCAGCGCAGGCACGATTAACGGCAGGATGATCTTGAAGAAAATCCCGTATTTGCTACACCCGTCGATCTTCGCCGCCTCATCGAGATCAACCGGAACCGTCCGGATGAACTGCATGATCAGGAAAATGAAAAACGGAATACCTAGAAACTGTGGCACGATGATCGGCTTGAACGACTGCAACCAGCCGAGCTCCGAGAACATGATAAATTGCGGAATGATCGTAACGTCGCGCGGCAGCATCAAGGTCAGCATCATGCATCCGAACCATAAGCCCTTGCCGAAGAACGGGATGCGCGCGAACGCATAGGCAACCAATCCAGAGCTGACTACCGCGCCTATCGTAGAGAGAATAACGATAATAAACGAATTTTTGAAAAACGTTCCGAAAGAATTGCCCGCGAATCCGGCCCATCCGGTTACGTAGTTGTCCCATTCGAGGCGGCTTGGAATCAGGCTATACGCCGTCGTGAAAATTTCGTCGTTAGGTTTTAGCGAGCTGACGATCAGCCATAAAATCGGATAAAACATGCAGAACGCCAATCCGCCGACGAGGAGATGATAAGAAAGCGACTTCCATCTTTTGCGCGAGATCGCCATGTTATTTGTCTCCTTTCGATTCGTAGTGCACCCAGTAGCGCGACGATTGGAAAATAAGCAGAGTAACGATACCGATCACGATCAGCGCTACCCAAGCCATTGCCGACGCATAACCCATCTCGTAGAAGACGAACGCTCTTTTATAAAGATAGAGGGAGTACAGCAAAGTTTCATCGAGCGGACCGCCTTCGCCTCTGGAAATAATGTAAGCTGGCGTGAAGGTCATGAACGCGGAGATCGTCTGCATGATCAGGTTAAACAGGATAATCGGACTAAGCAGCGGAAGCGTAATCTTGAAAAACTGGCGTACCTTATTCGCTCCGTCGACGCTTGCGGCTTCGTAATAATCTTTCGGAATGTTCTTGAGCCCCGCCAGGAAGATCAGCATCGACGAGCCGAACTGCCAGACGGACAAGGCGATCAGCGTCCATAATGCCGTTGAAGGATTACCGATCCAAGACGTATCCGATTCGATTCCGATCAAACCAAGAGCCGAGTTGACCAACCCCTGATCTCCGAACACTTGCGACCACAGAATCGATACCGCGACGCTACCGCCGATCAGCGATGGAAGATAATAAGCCGAACGGTATAGTCCGATACCGGAGATCGCTTTGTTCAGCAACATCGCGACTCCTAGCGCGAACGCGAGCCTTAATGGCACGCTGGCAAATACGTAATTAAGCGTGACGGAAATCGATTTCATATACTTCTCGTCGTCCGTAAACATCTTGTGGTAATTGTCGAACCCTACCCAGCTTGGCGCCTCCAGCAGGTTGTAATCCGTGAAGGAGTAATAAAGAGAGGAGAACACCGGGTAAACGATAAACACAAGGAAACCCAGGATGAAGGGGGAGGCGAACAAGTAGCCCACCACATGGTTATTTTCGCGTAGTTTCATGATTTCAGCTCCTTGGGCATATCAGACTCGTAAGCGTTTACTTATACTCCTATTATGAAGTTCTGAACCGCACATCTGAATGCAAAAAACCGTTGTTTTTGTTCAAATTGCAGACATGGTAGGTTGGGGGTATCCGTCAATTGGATCCAGCGTTAGAATAGCGCGGCTTTTCCGCTTTAAATCGCCGTTTGCAAGTAATCCTGTGCGGGGTGCGCAACAAAAAACCGAGCCTGCGACGATCGCAGACCCGGCTTGCTTAAGGCAACTTATTTTTTGTTCTTAGCAAGAATTTTGTTTGCTTCTTCACGGAACTTAGCCGCGCCTTCTTCAACAGTTGTCTTCTTGTAAAGAATTTGTTCGGCTACGTCTTTCAACAATTTGTCGACTTCGACGGCTCCAACCGGATTCGGAGGATCCATCTGGCTGCTGTTCTGTTCAGCCCAAGCCACATAGTCGAACACTTTAGCTTGATCAGGAGTCAGGCTTGGCTTCAGCGCTTCCTTCACTTTGGAGGAAACCGGTACGCCGCGCTCGCCCATGATGATTTTGTTCGCTTCGATATCATTAACCCAGAAGCTGATGAATTTCGCCGCTTCTTCTTTGACTTTCGAGTTTTTGGAGATAGAGAAGTACATGCTCGGTTTCAGGAACAAAGCTTTGTTGTCGTTCCAGCCTGGTACAGGCAAGATTTCGAAAGGACGTTTCGCTACACTGGATGAAAGAATATATTGGTTGGACCAGCCCCATGTGCTGACTGCGTTACCAAGCTCAAGTTCGCCGTCTTCCGGCGTACCTTTCTTCTGAGCCAATTTATCAAGAGACAACAGATTGCCATTGTCATACCAAGATTTGTACATGGTATAGAAGTCGATGAACGGTTTATCGTCGGTATAGCCTAAGCTTGTGCCGTCAGCAGCATACATGTGCTGGCCTTGGCCTCTCAGGTAGAACGGGAAGAATACGTCATGGCGAAGATCTTGAGTCAAAATTTTGCCTTGCGATTTCATGATAGGTCCAAGCTTAGTGAAGTCATCCCACGTCCAATCTTGCGTCGGCATCGTGCCGCCGGCTTTCTCCAGCATCTCTTTATCAATGACAGCCAAGAGAGCATTGGAGCCCAAGTTCATCGCGAACAATTGATCGCCGATTTTACCGCCGGACAATGAAGCTTCGCTGATGGAGCTGACATCGATTGTGCCGTTCTGCGTATACGGAGTCAAATCTTCTAATTGTCCGCGTCCGCCGTATTGCGAGAGGTAAGAGATATCCATCTGAATGACGTCAGGAAGATTGCCTGCAGCCGCGTTCGGCGCGAGTTTCTTCCAGTGATCGTCGAAGGAAGCATACTCAGGTTCGATCGTCACGTGCGGGTTAAGCGACTCGTACAATTCGATGACTTTAAGCGTGTAGTCATGACGGGCTTGACCGCCCCACCAAGCGACGCGTAGAGTAACCGGATCCTTCTTATCGCCTTCCGATGCTTTAGGAGACGCTTCTCCAGAGCTTGTTGCTGGCGATGATGCCGGTGCCGAGCTGGCCGCTTCTTTGTTGTTATTGGAGCCGCATCCGATCATGCTAATGACTAAAGCAAGCATTACTAACCCCGTTAGTGCTTTTTTCATTTTTAGTCCTCCCCTGAGCTTTGAGTAATTATTGATAGTGCTTACATTTCCTATTATCAGCGGGATAGACCGAAAGCGTAATCCAAAAAACCGTGCTGTTTGTTCAAAAACCAGAGTTGTCCGGAAGCTTCATATATTCGGATGGGGTGCAGCCCATTTGTTTTTTGAACACTTGGCTGAAGTACTGGGGATTATCTCCAAAGCCTAGCATTTCGGCCATTTCGAATATTTTTATATCCGGGTCCTTCGCCATGAACTCCGTCGCTTTTTTGATTCTCGCCTTCACGACGTAGTTGGAAAACTTCTCTCCCGTTTCTTTTTTAAATAACTTACCTAAATAGTCCGCGTTCATGTAGAGCATTTCGCTAGCTACCTGGTTAAGAGACAATTCGGAATTTCCCAACTGGCTGTCCACGATATCAATCACTTTGCGAACGATCGAAGTATGCTTGACCACGTTGCGATCATAGTGATACTGCACGAGCTCGCGAACCGTCTCTTCCAACAATTGTTGAATCGCTTGCAGCGTGTTCAACTCAACAAGCTCGGACAACCGTCCGTAATATCGGTTGATCTGCTGCGGGTCACCTAAGCGCAACAAAGAGACGAACTGCTGGATGACGTACGTTTTCGTCACATGGATATCAAGCTTAGCCTGCTTAAGCCCAGTCATTAAATTTGCCAACGCCTGCTCGGCTTCTTCCTTGTGACCGGACTGTACCGGCATCGTCAACTTCTCTTCTTCGAAGTTAAAATTGCCTATCATCTCGGGCCCTCGCGCCCCCGTATCCTTGCGCGTGATCAAGCCCCCTTCGCCAAGATAGAACCGGTAGTTCAGGCTCTGCAGCGTTTCCTGGTACAAGCTGCGCGCTCGAGTAATGCGGTCGGGTTCGCTCAAGGCGATCGTCACGTCCAACTTGTAATAATGCTGGAAGGTATCACGAATTTCATGAATCCGCCGGTAAAGTTCGGGCAGATCTAGCGTATCTTCGACGAGGACGAGTACGTGATCCCCGATCGTCGTGCTGAGCAACGTCGTATCCAACAAATCCTCGGCAATGTTGTTGACCGCGAACAGATGCTCGAATTCCACGACTGCCCCCTCTAGCTGGAACAGGAGCAAGCGCACCGGACGTTCGAACTCGAATTGAAATAGCTCGCGATAGTAATCCCAGTCTCTGCTCCCGTAGGTTTTGTTCGTGACGAATTCCTTCAGCACTTGTTGTTTCAAATGCGGTATCGCCTTTTGCAGCCCTTGCTTGATCGTGCTGACGAACCGTTCCCGTTGCTTGTCCGAGTCCAGTTCCGATACGATTTCCGATAGAGCTTCGGCGATCTTATTCTCGTTCGTCGGCTTCAGTAAATAGTGTTTGACGCCATATTGCATGGCGCGGCTCGCATAATCGAACTCTCCGAAGCCGGAGAGCAGCACGAATCGGATATCCGGATCAGCCTGATGTACGGCAGCTACGAGCTCCAACCCGTCCATTCCCGGCATGCGTATATCGCTCACAACGATGTCGGGCTTAAGCTCCTTGATCCGTTCATAAGCCTCTACTCCGTTAGGAGCCGTTCCGATCAACTCCGTGCCGAGCGATGACCAGTCGATCATCTGCGATATGCCATCAATAATAATTTTCTCGTCGTCTACTAGCATCACTTTGTACATCGTTTATACCTCCTCTTCACGCGGCAGGGCAATCAACACCCGAGTGCCGGTATCAGCGGCGCTATCTATCCGAATCCCATACTGCTCACCGAATGCGATTTTGATTCGTTCATCGATGTTGAGTAAGCCGATCCCTTTTCCCTTCGCTTTCATTTCACCGTTACGCAGCAGAGCAAGGGTGTCATGAGGCATGCCCGGACCATCATCCTCAACGAGGATGATGAGACCCTCTTTCGTAAGCTCGGCGCGAACGACGATACGGCTCGTCCCGATAGTCGGTTCCAAAGCATACTGAATCGCGTTCTCCAGGAGCGGCTGCAGCGTCAGCTTAGGCAATTTGCGGGACAGCAAGTAATCGGGAACCTCCAGCTTGAAGTCCAATCTCTCATCGAATCGATACTTCTGGATCGTCACGTAACTTCTGACGACTTCAAGCTCTTCCCCCAGTGTGAGTATTTCTTCCTTCATATTAATGGAGTTACGAAGCAGGAAACCTAGCGATTCCACCATGTTCGAAATTTGCGTTTGCTTGTTCACCTTGGCGATCCAGTTGATCGATTCCAGCGTGTTGTATAAGAAATGGGGGTTAATCTGCGCCTGCAAAGCCCTGAATTCCGTTTCCTTGATCAATAGCTGATTAGCGTAATTTTCCGTTATCAGCGTATTGATCCGCTCGACCATGAGCCTGAACGTGCGATGCAGCAGCCCCATCTCGTCCATCGACATCGGCGAATCGTCCGCGGTTTGCAGATGCGCCCCGGCGAAATTCCCTTTCTCGGCCATCTTCATTCGGGTAATCAAGCCATCGATCGGGCGCGTCAGACTTCTGGAGAACCGAACCCCTATTAACATTACGAGTGCGAATATTGCAACGAATACGATGACGACAAGCTCTTTAATAAAAATAACCCGCTCGAAAATTTGATTAAAAGGGGTAATATTCAAATAAGTCCATCCCGTATTGGAAGATCTCGTATATGAGATAAAATACGTATGGCTTTTCATTTTCTGAGTAAAATAGCCCTTCTGGGCACGGAACGAATCGTTAACCTCAGCTAGACTGAACAGAGGTTCCTTCGGATAGATAACCTCCTCGCCGGAGAAGAGAATTAGATCCCCTTCCGCTGCCGAATATTGCTGAGCGATCTTCGCGATGTTGACCCGGATGACCAGCGTCCCCAAATATTGCAGATCGAAGTTCGTGTTGCTGAACGAGCGAATTTCCCTCGCCGATATGAGAGCGGGATCCTTCTCGTCGGGATAGATCCATAGATTGTCCCCTTCGGCCTCGCTAGTCAGTTTCTTGATTCGCTCGCTCTTCTGAGGATCAATATCGGTTACATTCCCCGCTCCGTTCTCCTTCCCCTGCGAATCGATTAACTGAATCGAGTAAATAGACGGCTCAGAACCCGCGTAAGTCAGAAGCCGATCGATAACCTTCTGTCGCAAAATATGCTTGTCATACTCGGAATCCGCATCCTTAATGGACAGGAGCTGACTCTGCAGTTGAATGTCCGCGATGATGTCGTAAGACATCTGCTCAATGCGGCTGAGCTTGGTTTCGATCGCGGCCGAGGACAGATTCAACACCTGCGACGATTTGTCGTATAACTGTTTATCATAGATAGAGAAAGCATATTGCTGAACGAGGAACGTAAATGAAAACGTAACCAAAATAATGAGCGCGAATAGGATCGACAGCTTATTTTTGATCTTCATGTGCCGAAAGGATATAAACCACTTTTGCATGCTGGATGTCATCCTCTCCGTCAATCGAAATAAGTATTAGAAGTATGACATCCGCGACAATCTCTGTAAAGCGAGCCGATTCGTTTCCCACGCATTCCCATTTATCTCAAATACATCGTCAACGGCCAGATTCGTGCCTGCCTAATGCCAGAAACAACCAACTCCGCGATCCTTATCGCACCCTGCTCTTGAAAATGCGTATTATCTTCGATTCCGCCAGGGAACTGAGCAAACTCTCCCGGGGCGCCCCACATGAAGAGCGACTTAGCCTCTTCCTCGCCAATCTCTTCGAATAAATTCTTGCTCATCACCGCCAGATCCAGGAGAGGAACGCCCTGCTCCGCTGCCAATTCACGGACGGACTCCACATATGGACCGTGCGTATTCATGAGCTGTCCATTCTCTTCATAGAAACGTCTATGCACCGAAGTTACCAACACCGGATGGGCCCCCCTCGAACGGGCGCCATCGATATATTGCTGGAGGTAACGCTTATAGGTCGTAGAAGGATCGGTGAACCGCTCTTCGTCCGGCTTCTGGTCGTTATGTCCGAATTGAATGAACAAATAGTCATCGGCTTTCATTTCTTGCCAAATCGCTTCCAGCCTACCTTCGTCAATGAAGCTCTTCGAGCTCCTTCCGGACATGGCATGGTTAGCGACGAAGACATCATGCTTCAAGTATTTCGGAAGCATCTGTCCCCATCCAGCATAAGGAAACCCATCTTCGGGCTGATCCGTCACCGTCGAATCCCCAGCCAAAAACAAATTGATTGCATGAGGCGCCGCTAGGATCTCAAGCGCATTCACTCTCGGCGCAGGACCGGAAAACGTCAAATTCATCTGACCGTCCCTCACGTATACCGCGACCGTCTCCCTTACGAACTGTCCTGCGGATACGGAATGCAGATGAAGCAACAGTCTGCCCGGACTTGCCTTCAACGTCGTGCAAGCCGGCACGATCCAATCTCCCATCAAGATCGACACCGTATAATTCCCATTCGGCAAGTCCACTCGGAAAGACGTATCCGCGGGGATACACAGATCGCGCTTCAGCGCATCGGGTGCTTTCCGGTCCCGAGTGGTGACCCGGGACACGTCCGTAAAGCCGTATCCTTGCGCCTGATCATACCCGCAATCCGCGGTAACTTTCGTATATCCAGCCGCAGCATCGCCGATGCCGAAGTCGAATTTCCATTCACTCGTTGCCACAGTGCGCCCCCTAGCGGAAGGTTTTCCTTCCAGTATAGAAGAAAGACCGGATAATCGATGATCGATAATCCGGTCTCTTTGTTTAAAAATCAGTGTTCCTGCCCGGGCTTCCCGAAATTCGGAGTTCCATCCTCGTTCCACCCGAATTCCTGAGCTCGCGCATGCCGATTCGGGTCGAACAGCGGCTCGCCCTCGATGTCCTTGTATGGACGGGCGTGATATACGATAATATCCCGTTTGCCATCCGGCGTCGTCGTGAAGCTGTTATGTCCCGGCCCGTATTGATTCGCTTCCGGATTCGTGTAGAATACGGGGGTCTCCGACTTCGTCCAACTCTCCGGATCGAGAAGATCGCTTGAATCCGAAGCCGTGAGTAAACCCATTGCATAATTAGCGTCCGTCGCGCTGCCGGAGTAGGCGATGAAGATGTTGCCGTTTCGTTTAAGCACCGCCGCCCCTTCATTCACCATATAGCCGATCCTTTCCCACGCTTGATCCGGCTTGGAGATCATGGTCTGCTTGCCTATAAGCGTCCATGGATTATCCAATATTCCGATATACATATTCGTGTTCCCTTCAATTCTCGGATCTTTCTGCGCCCAGACGAGATATTGCGTCCCTTCATGCTCGAAGGTCGTCGCGTCCAGAGAGAAGGACTCCCAGTTCGTCTTGAGTTGCCCCTTCTCCGTCCATGATCCTTCGAGCGGATTGGCCGATTCATTCTCCAGCACGTAGATTCGGTGATCGAATGGCGCATCTTCTCTTGCGGCGGCGTAGTAGATATACCATTTTCCGTTTATATAATGAATCTCAGGCGCCCAAATATGCTTGCTCATCGCGCCGCTATCCTCTTTCTTCCATACACCTACCGGTTTAGCGCCGGCAAGCCCGTTCAAAGTTTTAGCCCGTCGCACTTCGATGCGATCATACTCAGGCACCGATCCCGTGAAATAATAATAACCGTCCGAATGTAGGTACACCCACGGATCTGCCCGTTGCTCCACTAAGGGGTCGCGAAGCTCCTCCTTTTGGTTCCCGCAACCCGCAACTATCGTCAGCAGCATAGCCAACGCTACGACTAATGAGGATTTGTTCCATCCCTGCATGCGCATTAAACCCCACCTGCGACTCTCGTCGGATAATTAGTTTCTCTTAACGTCAGCCACAGGTATGCCGAAGTCAGGCATTCCATCCGAGTTCCATCTCACGATCTGCGCGCGTGCGTGCCGATTCGGATCGTATAATGGATCTCCGACGATCTCCTTATAGTTGCGGGCATGATACACGAGAATATCCGTAAGCCCATCCTCCGAGACGGTAAAACAATTATGGCCGGGGCCGTATTGTCCCGTCGTCTCGTTCGTTTCGAATACCGGCTTAGCGGATTTGCTCCAGCTACTCGGATCCAGTAGATCGCTGTTTTCATCCGCCCACAGCAATCCCATGCAATAATGATGATCCGTAGCGCTAGCGGAATAACTGATGAATACTTTTCCATTACGATGAATGACCGCCGCTCCCTCGTTAACCAAGAAACCGATGATCTCCCAATCGTACTCCGGCTTGGTAATCATCACCTGCTCCCCTTCAAGGGTCCATGGATTGCTCATCTTAGCGATATACAGATTGGAATTCCCCTTAATATCCGGGTCTTTCTGCGCCCAGACGAGGTAACGGATCCCCTTATGCTCGAACGACGTCGCGTCTAACGCGAACGATTCCCACTTCGTGATGATTTTCCCTTTTTCCGTCCAAGTTCCTTGCGTCGGATCCGCAGATTCATTTTCCAACACGTACATCCGGTGATCGAACAGCCCTTCATTCGTCTCCGTCGTATGAGCCGCCGCGAAGTAGATATACCATTTACCGTCGATATAATGAATTTCCGGAGCCCATATGTTCGCGCTCATAGGACCGCTGTCATACTTGCGCCAGCAGACGACCGGAGCAACCGACTCGATGCCTTGAATCGTCGCCGATTTACGCAATTCGATCCGATCGTATTCCGGTACCGAAGCCGTAAAATAATAATAGCCATCCGTATGTTTGTATACCCAAGGATCGGCACGTTGTTCGACGATCGGATTGCGGAATTCCGTCAACACGGCAACTCCCCCATCGTTCCCGGAGGACTTCTCACCGTTTACTTTGTTTTCTATATTCTCCATGCTTCAGCACCACTCTATCTTTAGTATGAATTTCTCTTCCACGCTGACTTACTTGCCCGAATCGAGCTTCTTCCCCCACACTCCAGTACCGTCCGACGATATTCCGGTAAAAACAAGGGCGGGTTTCCTCAACTCCCAATCCCATGATGGCAACAGCTCCAGAGCTTCTACGGTTGTCTCGCCATTGTCGAGCGACCACGTCACTTCAAGGGTATGCTCGCCCTTCAGTTTCCACTTGCCGGTTCCCGGTTCACCTTCCGCCGCGCCATCCCAGGACAACGAGAGCGGCTTCCCTTGCACGCGGCCATTGACATCTTTAGCTTGATAGATCCGCTCCCACTCACCGGGAATGGACGATTCGGGAATCGCTTGGATGGTCTCCCCCGCATATCTTTCCGGCGACACGACCGGCCAACCATCCTCGGTCCATATCATTTGCCTTACGTGCAAATACGCCCATGAAGTTTTGGATTGACCTCTCGCATGATGGATCATGAAGCTTCGATCCCCATCTTGAAGGATGGAGTTATGCCCAGGAGCGACCCAACCGTCACCCTCCGAGAAGCTGTAGTCTCCGAGCACCTTATTACCGATTTCGTACTGAGGCTCATAAGAGGAATCATTCATCTCATGACCGTTCCTATCTACATAAGGCCCCTCGATGCTGTCCGACCGGCCGACCCGAACATTGTAATCTGCAAATAACGAATCATAAGAAACGAACAAATAATACTTCTTAAACTTCGGTTCATAGATGATATAAGGACCTTCCAACGCGCCTTCTTCCGTCTGATGGCTTCTGCTCGCGATCTGCTTCCCGAATCCCTCGTCTTTGAACTTCCCGGTCGCCGGATCGAGTGGCGCGACATAGATTCCTCCGAAGAAGGATCCGTAAGCCATCCACGGCCGACCGTCCGCATCGATAGCGATATTAGGATCGATCGCGTTCGGCGCATCGCTTTGCTGCGTTCTCACGACTTCCCCTTCATCCGTCCATGGCCCTTCGATGCTAGAACTCGTAGCTACTCCGATTATGGAACGATTCGTCCCGAACTCGGACGCGGAATAGTAGAGATAGTACTTCTCGCCGAGCTTCGCAATGTCCGGAGCCCATAAATTCGTCGCTTTCGTCCATGAGGAGGCAGCCAAAGGAATGCCACCCTTCAGCGCGTAGCCGACCCAATCCCACTGAATGAGATCCTTCGACTTGCGCACCATGATGCCCGGGCGCGGAGTTCCGGCGGCCTTAATATCGGTGGAAAAAACATAGTAGGTGTCCCCGACCTTAATGATCGAGGGATCATGCGCATTGCTAACATGCCATTCCTGTTCGTTATCGACGTTGCTCAGATCATAGAGAGGGTAATCTATCGGCGCGGTTGGATAGACCGGCTCCGCCACTACGGCTCCACCGGAGCAGCCTCCTATGAGAAGAGCGGCCGACAATAGAATGCTGGCCGCCCCTTTCGAATATTTAGGCATGCGCTTTTTGCATCCGGATCACGTTCCATGACTGTTTCGGCAGCACGGCGTTAATGATCCCGCCATCCAGCTTCGCATTGCCGTTGTTATGAGGCTTCACCATCTCCGCGCCGGCGGTGTTAACTGCTTTCAGATTCGGATTCTCAAGTACGATATGCTCCACGATACGATATCCTTCGAAGCTTCTGACATCGCACGTCAACTCCAACCCATTGTCCAGACTGCGATTAACCGCGAATACGACCACTTCGTCCGCCTCATCGTTATAGACGGCAGCCGCCTCAAGATAAGGGACGTCGGTGAAATCTTTGCTATCGTATTTGTCCGATACGACAACCGGATTGAGCGCGATCCCTCGACCGAATACGGATGCGTGCATATACGGATAGTAGATCGTTTGTTTCCATGCCGCGCCGCCATTATCGGTCATGATCGGAGCAATAACGTTAACTAATTGAGCAAGACACGCGATCTTAACGCGATCCGAACGCTTGAGGAAGGAGATAAGCAAGGTTCCTACAAGCAGGGCATCCTCGAAATTATAGATGTCCTCTAATTGCGGCGGGGCGATGGACCAAGGATCAATCCGCTTATCCGCATCATTAGAGTGATACCATACGTTCCATTCGTCGAAGCTCAGGTTCATCGTTTTCTTGCTTCTCTTTTTGGCCTTAATGTAGTCGCATACGGAAATAATCGTATTGATAAATCGATCCATCTCTAACGAAAGAGCCAAGTAATTCGCGCTATCGTTGTCGCGATTGCCGAAATACTGATGGAGGGAAATATAGTCAACCGCCTCGTAAGTATGTTCAAGCGTCGTCGCTTCCCATTGCGGGAACGTAGGCATACTCGAATTCGAGCTTCCGCAGGCAACGAGCTCGATATCCGGATCGACCCAACGCATAACCTTCGCCGTTTCGATCGCGATCCGTCCATACTCGTCCATCGTCTTCCGGCCCATTTGCCATGGACCGTCCATCTCATTGCCTAGACACCAGGTTTTGATCTTGTGAGGCTGCTTGTATCCATGGGAGATACGAAGATCGCTATAATAAGAACCGCCCGGGTGATTGCAATATTCGATCAGATTTCGAGCATCCTCGATGCCGCGCGTTCCTAGGTTGACCGCCATCATTACCTCGGATCCGACCTTCTTGCACCAATCGGCGAATTCGTTCGTGCCCACGTAATTCGGCTCGATCGTCCTCCAAGCCAACTCTAGCCTGCGAGGTCGGTTCGCCAGCGGCCCGACACCATCTTCCCAGTTATAGCCGGAAACCATATTGCCTCCCGGATAACGGACGATCGGAACGTTCAACCCTTTCACTAACTTGATAACGTCCTTGCGGAACCCGTTCTCGTCCGCTTCCGGATGGTCGGGCTCGTAAATACCGCCGTATACGGCTCTGCCGAGATGCTCTATGAAAGAGCCATAAATTCTTTTATCGATACGAGAGATTTGAAACTCTTTGTCTACGATCATTTTCGCTTTAACAGTCGATGTCATGGTGCTCTCCTCTTTCTATGTCCGTTTCTGTTATCCCTTAACTCCGCCAACCGTCAGACCGGAAATAAAGTATCTTTGGAAAAATACGAACAGCAGCAAAATCGGCAAGATTGCCATCACAGAGCCGGCTATCAGCATTTGATAATTATTTCCGTAAGGAGTCAGTAGGGTACTGAGACCGATCGGGATGGTCAGCATATCGTTCGTCCTGAGAATAAGCAGCGGCCACAAGAAGTTGTTCCAGTTACTAAGCGCGATAAGAATGACCATGGCTCCGAACGCCGGAACCATTAAAGGAATAAAAATGCGGAAAAACATGCCGTATTCCGTACAACCGTCGATTCGTCCCGCGTCCATGAAATCTTTTGGCAGCCCGCTGGCATATTGCCGGAAGAAGAAAGTCGGAAGCGGCGCTACGGCAAAGGGAATGATGACCCCCCAAACCGTATTGATCATCTTGAAGCTGATCATCAACTTGTAAAGCGGGAGCATAATGATTTCCATCGGTACCATCATAACGAGCAGGATGGCCACGAAGATAACGTTCTTGAGCTTGAAGTCATACATCGCAAGTCCGTATCCGACGAAGGCAGACAAAAATAAAGATAAAACCGTCGCAAGAACGGTAATGACGATACTGTTCTTGAACCACATGAAGTACTTATCCGCGGATTCGTTGAACAGGGATTTATAGTTCTCGAAGGTGAAGATTTCCCAATCGATCTTATAACCCAAGCCCGAGCTAATCGCCAGCTTAGCCGGTTTGAAGGAAGCTACGATGATCGCGTAGAAAGGCGTAAGCATTAGCACCGTAACGGCTATAAACAACAGGAGCATCAACATCGAAGAAGGGGTGATTTTTACTTTTTCTTTCACCGGTCAGTCCTCCTTCTTGAAGAGCCCGAATACTTTAAGCTGAATCAAGTTCAGCACGAGGGTGAATCCCAGCAGGGACAAACCGATCGCCGATCCTAAGCCCATATTGTTCTGTTCGAAACCTTGTTGATAAATATAGCCGACCATCGTGAGTCCCATATCCTTAGGCGAGCGATTCCCACTCCACAGCATGAAGCTCTCGATAAACATCGACAAACCGCCGAATATGCTGATGGTCAGCACGTAAATGGTTACCGGTTTAAGTAACGGCACCGTAATTTTCATAAACCTTTGCCAAGTCGTGGCGCCGTCGATCGAAGCCGACTCGTAAATATCGTGCGGAATGCTTTGCAGCCCCGAGAGAAAATAAATAATGTTCACTCCGAGCCAACGCCAAGTTGCCATCAATACGAGAGCGATCATTCCTAGGCGCGCATCCGCCAGCCACTTCTGGGGTTCAAAACCGAATAAGCCGATAATTTGGTTCACGATCGCGCCTTCGGATTGACCGAGCATTAAACGGAATATCGTACCTGCGACTACGATCGATACGAGCGCAGGGATAAAGAACGTCGAACGGAAAAAGTTTTTGAACGGCAACTTATTCGAATTAAGCATAACCGCGAACAATAAAGGAAGCGGAATAAGTACGACTAGCGTCAGTGCCGTGTATATCAAACTGTTGTAAATCGCACGGTAGTAGTGCTTGTTGAAAAGATTTTCATAGTTTTTGAATCCGATATATTTCGTGGCGCCCGGCAGAACCTCTTGAAAGCTCATCTGGATCGTAGAAATGACCGGGTAAGTGAAGAAAATCAGAAACGTAAGGACAAACGGCAGCGTGAATACGTATGGTGCATAACGTTGGTTGTACAGGAAGCCGGTTTTTCTCGGTGCTGGCGCTTTCGCGGTCGCGGTGCTGGACGGTTTGCTCACCACGTTAATCCCCCTTCTTGGAAAGAACCACTAGCCAGGCTGGACCGATGCCAACGCGGCTAGTGATTGTTTGTTGCGATTTCAATTAGGATTCCCTTATTGCGCTCTTACTTCTTCCGCTACTTCTTTAAGCACTTTCGCCGGATCTTCCATGTCATTCAGGGTACGGAACATGACCGAACGCTTCACCGCGTCGATAATCGCAGGCGTTTTCTCGCCGATGTTAACTGGCTTGATCTCGTTTTTCACTCCGGACAGCATCGTAAAGATATCGGTACCGAAGTAGTCCGTGAATTTGTTCGCTTCTTTAAGCTCAGGAGCTTCCCAAACTTCGGATCGAATCGGATCGAAGCCAAGCTGTTTCCAGATCTCGATGTTTCCTTCTTTAGATAATTTCGCGTAAGCAAGGAATTGTTTCGTAATCTCTTGTACTTTGGATTGTTGAGTAACAACCGTACCCGTACCGCCCATACCTGCGGAACGCGCTCCGCCTTCCGTCCAAGCCGGCATCGGTTTAATGACCATTTTGCCTTTCAAATCAGGCATATTGTCTACAAAACGGCCCATGTACCACATCGGCATCCAGATGGAAGCCGCGCCGCCTTTGTTCATGAATGCCCAATATTCTTCGGAGTGGTGGAAACCGCCCGGAGTGCCGATAGCGATTTTCTCTTTTATGAGGTCTTGCATGTATTGCACGGTTTTGATGTTTACGTCGCTATCGAGCGTTACGCTGCCGTCCGCGCCCAAGAAATCGCCATCTTGCTGAGCGATCAGAGGCCATAAGGACCATTGCTCAGTCGTTTCCAAAGTCGTCATCGGAACGCCCGTTTTCTCAAGCACGGTTTTACCGGCCGCTTTGTAGTCGTCCCAAGTTTTGATATCATCCGGATTTACGCCGGCTTTATCGAGAATTTCTTTGTTGTAGTAAATAACTGATGCGCCTACGTGGTAGTCGATTCCGTAGTATTGTCCGTCTTTCGCATAGATGTCGAAACGGGATTTAACCAGGTTGTTCAACTCCGGCTCAACGATATCGTTCAGCGGCGCAAGCTGCGGAGTACCTTTTAAGTAGTTCGCGAATTTACTGATTTCAATGTCGGCCATATCCGGCGCGCCTACGCCCGTCTGAAGAGCAACGAGCAATTTGTTGTGCATGTCGTCATATGGGAAAGTGCTGCCTTCGAATTCGATTTGTTTGTCCGGGTTCTTCTCGTTCCATTTTTTCGCCATATCTTCATAATATTTTTGATGCAATTCTTGGAACGTCCAAAATACGATTTTAGTCGGTTTTCCATCGCTTTTCGGTGCTTCGCTAGCCGCCCCGCTCGCTGCTGGCTTGCTTGCCGCCGGTTCTTTGTTGTTTCCACCGCTACACGCCGTAAGCGCTAACATTACTGACAGCATTAGAGCTACAACCGTAAACCAAGACTTACGCATTTTGTTTCCCCCGTTATGATGTGATTTATAAATCGTTTTAGGTTTTTATAAAACAATTTATGAGTTAATGATAATTCGTCTTCCCTTTTGTTGTCAACAGCAAATTTGTATGCGTTTACCGCTATTTTATTTAGAATAGTATGAACCATAGTTCAAGCGGTCGTTCAATCAACTGGAGACTGCTAGGAAATCCCCAACCAACGGCTATAATACAAGGTTTTTTACAACCTATAAGCATCAAATTCTAATCTGCTATTCACTGAACCACTTTTTATGTAAGCGATTTCTTTTTGGTGTTGACAACAAATGTGCGGTTATGTTTTATAATTACATATAATAATCATATAGTTTAGACAATACTAAAAACCATAAGCTTTTAACCTCAGGCAAAGGACGTTCCCTATGACTAAATCCTATCCGTTTCGAATCAAAGAGCTCTTCAAACCCACGCTAAGCGCAAGATTATTTATTTCTTTGTTCGCAAGTATATTGATTTTCACTTTATCCGTCGGTTTGTCGTCTTACTATTCTTCTAAAACTTTGCTTCAAGACCAAATGGAGCAAAACTCCGTTCAAACCGTCGTCCAATTGGGGCAAAAACTCGATTATTATTTTAACGTATACGAAAGTTTATCCCGGCAAGTCATGACCAATCGCGACATCGAGAACAATCTTCTGAAAATGCAGAAGGCGGATGCCAATTCCCTTGCCTATCGAGAGCTGAACCTCAAGCTTCGGGAGCTTCTGAACGGATTATCCAACACCGTCCCCTCCGTCGTGGCCATCCATATTCTAGAGCCTAACGGATCGGATTTGAAAGTAACGGAGCGAATGTTTAACGGCCCTTCCGACTTAAAGGAAAATCCGTGGTTCGAAACGGTCATCCATAATGGAGCCAAGCCTACATGGTTGCCGGTCATTAAAGACGGTTATTCCCACACGAGCAATTCTTATAAGAACAGTTTTGCCATGGCCAGGGCGTATACAGGCCTTCAATCCGCTAAGGAGCTCGGCATTATTTTCATCGAGATCGATTCCGACAGCTTGCACGATCAACTAATCGAACTCCAAAGCTATGGCAAAGCGTATGTGCTCGGAGCAGACGGAACGACGATATATGATCGCACGACCGATCAACTGGGTGCTCCCTATCCGCTTGAGAAGACGGAAGAATACATGGATACAGGCAAACAATCCTATTATTCCGATGACCATCTGACCGCGGCTTATTTGTCCCCCGTCACGGGCTGGTCCGTCGTTCAAGAAATTCCGGTCGAACGAATCGTGAAGGACGCCGCCAAGATTTTGAACTTCACGCTTATCATGTCGGGCTTTTCCCTTATTGCCGCACTCCTTATCGGTTACTTCGTTACCCGCATGATCAGTCGGCCCTTGTCCGCAATGAAAAGGCTTATGCTGGAAGGCGCCAACGGCAAATTAAGCGTTCGATCCCGCTTTAAGCGAAAGGATGAAATCGGTCAACTCGGCCTCTCCTTCGATCAGATGATGGAAAACATGAACGTATTAGTCCAGGAAACCGACGCTTCCGTCTCAAAGGTTCTTCACGCCGGAAGCAAGCTGCTTAGCTTATCCGAAACGACCCACAACTCGGCCAAAGAGATTGCCGCTGCCTCGCAGGAGATCGCCGCGGGCACAGTTGAGCTATCGGCCGAATCCGATAACGTTAGCGCTTTTACCGTACAATTCGGCAGTAAGCTGCAACAATTCGCCGAAGCCAATTCCACATTGGTTAGCTCGGCATCCCACGTCAAGCAATCTAGCGACAGAGGGATAGCGATATTGGATGACCTGAGAAAGCAGACGGACCGATCCGAATTTATTAATCGCTCTATGAGTATTAAAATGGCCGAGTTTCAACAACACGCCAAATCCATTCAGAACATTCTGGATGTACTGCACCAAATTACGAACCAGACGAACATTTTATCGCTCAACGCAACGATCGAAGCTTCTCGCGCCGGCAACGCCGGCAAAGGGTTCATGGTTGTAGCGGACGAAATACGCAAGCTTGCGGAACAATCCAAACAGTCGATCGAAAACGTTGCCGATACGCTTGACGTCATACAAACGAGCGCGTCCGAAATCGTCGAAGAACAGCGGAGCGCCCTGTTGTTGTTCAAAAGCCAAAACGATTCCGTACATCAGACCAATCATATATTCGATGACGTAAACAAGGATATGGAGCTTTTCATGGACGAGCTTTACAGAACGACAGAATCTCTTAACGAGTTCAAGAATGCGCAACAGCTCTTGGCTAAATCCATGCATATCGTGAGCAAAGTCGCGGATCAATCGCTCGCCGCCTCGTCCCATGCGGCCTCCATGACGCAGAGCCAAACGGAGGCAAGCAACGAAACGGTCAACTATGCTAAGCAGCTTAACGAGTTATCCCAACAATTAAACCTCATTCTACAGAGATTCACAAGACATTAAGGAGCCTATTGTCGTCAGATGTTGAACAATCATTTATAATGTTTTAGGTTTATGTATAATAAATAAATCCTTTATGGTAAGCTGTACATAAATCGAACTTTCATTTCGGAAAGGACTTGCGGAAATGATTCATATTAAAGAGCTCCGGTCCGGTCTTAATATTTTCAAAGCTCTAAGTTCGGAAATCCGAATTCAGATTCTCGAGTTGCTCGCCGAACACCAGACGCTGAATCTTAACGATCTGGCTACGAAATTAGAATTGACCAACGGCGCCATAACCATGCACATTAAGAAGCTTGAAGAAAGCGGTTTGATCGAGATCAACACCGTCGTCGGCAAGCACGGTTTGCAGAAAATGTGTTACCTCAATGAAGAGAAACTCATGGTAGAGCTACGAACGAAAGAAGTCGGCAATCTGTACGAAGTAGAATTGAAAACCGGACATTACAGTAATTATCATGCCGTTCCGACATGCGGGTTGGCGACCAAGGACAGCATTATCGGAGATTTCGACGATCCTCGTTATTTCGCCGATCCGCAAAGAGTGGATGCCGAGATCATCTGGTTATCGGAAGGTTATTTGGAATATCGCATTCCTAACTATTTGAAGCCTAACCAAGAGTTTCAGGAGCTTCAATTCTCCTTGGAGCTCGGCTCGGAAGCACCGGGTTTCGCCGATAATTGGCCGTCCGACATCTACTTCTACGTCAACGATATCGAGATCGGCTCCTGGACGAGCCCGGGCGACTTCGGCGATACGAAAGGAGCCTTCAACCCCGATTGGTGGCCTCCTCATCTTAATCAATACGGAATGCTGAAGCTGATCCGGATTAACGGCGAAGGAAGCTTCATCGACGGTTGCCGAATATCCGACGTGACCATGTCTCAGATCGCCTTGAACTACAAAAGTGATATTCGCTTCAAGATGGCCGTCGAGGAAAAGTCGAAAAACAAAAGAGGCTTAACCGTATTCGGCAAACATTTCGGAAATTATAATCAAGATATTCTGATCCGGGTATTATATCGAGATCTTCAATAACGATCTCTTCGTAACGAGCCGCCTTCGACAGTCTTTGCGCTGTCGGGGCGGTTTTGCGTATCCGCATTGACGGCAAGCCTTACATTGGTTAAACTTAAACTAATTCTAAATTAAAGGAATGATTGCGATGAGAAAAGCGGGCGCGATGACCGTACAGCGCAAAACCATATACGATTTACTTACCGCAACCCACGATCACCCTACCGCCTCCGACATTATCGAGAGGCTTAAGGCCGACGGACACCATTTCGCCTACGCCACCGTGTATAACACGCTGAAATATTTAACCGAGGAAGGTCTCATCCATGAGCTTAAGCTGCATGGCGATGCCAGCCGTTACGATGCGCGGACCGAAAACCACCAACACGTCGTCTGTATTTCCTGCGGTAAAGTCGACGAAGTATTCGCCGAACTTCCGGCCGCATGGCTCAGTTCCGTCTCCGAGCAGACCGGTTACGATATCACCGAAGAGAAGATTTTGTTCAAAGGAGTGTGCGAGGGATGCAAGAGCGCGAACAAATCCAGCCATTAAACGGGTCTTCAGACATCGCCGTCTTAAACGATAGCCTGATCTCGCCTATACAACCCGATGCCCAGGGCTATTGCGAAATCACGAACCGGATTCTGATCATTAGCCCACGTCCTGCTACTCTACGCTCTTTAGTTGCGGAGCTTGCCGACAAATGCTTCGACGTCCTTCTGCTTCATCATGCCGACGACCCGCTTCTTAACATGGTGCAAGGAAACATTATCGTCGTGGATCGTACGTCGCAGCCCCCTTCAACGGCCGCAACCGCTTGGCCGAGCGATGGAGGATCTCCCGTTCTCGCTCTCGTGAACGGAACGAACTCCGCGCTTCTCCCTGGGGAGGAAACCGTTCAATGGCCCGGTCCGATCGAGGAAGTGATCGCGAAGATTCAACAACTGTCACTGAAGCAAACCGTACCCGTCGAAGAATCGCGTAACTATGTGTTCAAAGACATTATCCTTGATCCCGACCGCATGACCGTTACCCGGAATGGCTTGAAGGTCGACTTGACGAAAACGGAGTATGACCTTCTTCGAACGCTTATCGCGGCGGATGGAAAGGTACTATCCCGACAAGAGTTAATGAACGAAGTATGGGGAGAACAGTATTTCGGTGGCAGTAACGCCGTCGACGTTCATATCCGCAGCTTACGAAACAAGCTGGAGGACGATCCGAAGGAGCCCCGTTACATTGCCACCGTTAGAGGTGCCGGATATCGTCTCGCCGACTCCTAAATGCCGTTCATGAGATCTTCATGAAACCTTAATCATACCTTCATGCAGCGCAAGCTGTAATGGGGTATGATTTTTTCATGGCCAATAGTTAGATTTAGTTTAATTATAAAAAATAAGGAGTGGAATGCATGATGACAGAAGCCATTACAAAAACCGCAAAAATCGGGGAACTTGCCCCTTCGTTTAATCTCCCCTCGACCAAAAATTTGGACACGTTGTCCGAAAATCTAAGCCTCGAGGAATACCGGGGACGTTGGGTCATGCTGTTCTTCTGGCCTTATGACTTCACGACCGTCTGCCCGACGGAAATCATGGCATTCAACGAGTCGGTCGGTACGTTCCGGGATCTCAAATGCGACATTATCGGAGCTTCGGTAGATAGCGTCTATACGCATAAAGCATGGATGAACACCCCTCGCGACCAAGGCGGAATCGGAGCGATCCGCTATCCGATGGTATCCGACTTCACCAAAGAAACTTCGCGCGCTTATGGCGTGCTCGACGAGAAAACCGGCGCCGCTCATCGAGGATTGTTCATCATCGATCCCGAAGGCATCATTCGCTATCAAGTCGTCACGGACATGAACGTCGGCCGCAGCGTCGAAGAGACGATCCGCATCCTCGAAGCGCTGCAATCCGGCGGATTGTGCCCGATCAACTGGAGAAAAGGCGACAAAACATTGGGATAGAAGATGGGATTGAAAAAAAGGGATCGTTCTCATCAAGAGGACGATCCCTTTTCATATTTGTTTATCAACAAATCAGGTAGGTGAAGCAGTTTATCTGGATTAATCACGATATAAATATCGGTAATGGCTTCTTCCTCCAATCGGAAAGACATAACTGCCTCCGGCTTCTCTCCGACATAAGTGACGATACCCGGTTGACCGTTGACCGAGGTAATCCGGTAGGAAAAATCAGGCGAAACTTTGCTTAGAAGTCCCAACAAGAACGAAGATATTCTCTCTGCTCCCAGAATCGGACGAATAGCCGCCGTCACTTTACCGCCGCCATCGGAATACAGTCTGGCATCCGCCTTCAGGATGTTCACAAGCTGCCCTGTATTACCAGTAGTCAGCGCCTGAACGAACAGCTCTATCCTCTGTCTGAGGGATTCCGATTTGGGCGGCGCCGCATCGGTCATGCTAGAAAACCCGGATACGGCTCCTTTGGCGCGATGAAAGATTTGTCGGCAATTGGTGCTATTCTTACCCACGATGTCGGCAATCTCGTCGTAGTCGTATTGTAGAACCTCCCGCAAGACGAATACGGCCCGCTCGATCCAAGTCAATTGCTGTAATAACAATAAATACGCGGTGGAGAGGGATTCCTTATGCAAATAAGTTGCGGCCGGACCGTCGAGCCCCTCCGAAGCATCCATGATTAACGGAGATGGAAGCCAAGGTCCCACATAAGCCTCCCTCAGCTTACTGGCAGAACGAATATTATCGATGCAGCGATTCGTTACCATTTTACATAAATAAGCTTTTGCGTTCTGAACCTGCCCAGGCTTACCCTCGTTCCATGCCAGAAAGGCTTCCTGAACGATATCTTCAGCATCCATTACGCTGCCCAGCATCCTGTATGCAATAGAGAACATTAGCGGTTTGTACGCTTGATAGTCTAGTTCGGACTTGTTGGATTCCAAAAGACCCTCTCCCTTCGGATTAATGCGCTAGAGCACCTTCCATCGTTGTCCGATTGTTCGCGCCGCTGGTTGCTTTTACGATAGAGCCCGCAGCCCTGACAGCACTAGCGACAGCAGCATCGGCAAGCATCTCCCCGTGGCTTGCCCAATCGCCTGAGACATACAATCCTTGGATTTCCGGAACTTCCGGGCCTACTTCGCCTTTCGTTCGTCCCAAATGCGGGTAATCATGCACGACGGAAATGTTAGGCAAATATTGGCGGGATACGACCTCCCGCTCCCATCCCGGATGCAGAAGGCTCATCGTCTGCTCGAGCAAGCTCTCGTCCGCCTTCGCATCGTACTGTCCCGGCCCGTTATACTTAGTCAAATGCACCACTATTGTACCATTATCGCTCAATCTCGCAGCTCTGGAATGATCGGAGAAAAACACCGGCTGGTCCAGACCGATGGCGAAATGGCTATTCGCAACGGGTAAGCGTTTCAAAGCTAAATCCAAGCTTGCCACAGTCGAAGGTCTGGCCTCGTCCTTCCACCTTCGCAGCACGGTATTTTCTGCCCCCTTAACCATCAAGAAAGTCGCCGCTGGCGGGGCTGTGCTGATGACGCTTGTAATTAAGATAGTGTCACCGTCAGAGCAGACTACGCCTTGAACCTTACCATGATCGTGCTTAATCTCGACGGCGGATTTGCCCTGTTGAATATCGACTCCCAAAGTGATGGCCATCTCCTGAAGCTGATCGACGATGGATTGCCAGCCTCCATCCAAATATTTGACGCCCGATTTAAGCGAGCTCCTCACCTGCTTTAATACCGGTCCCGCAGCTTGGTAGTCGGGATCCGTCGTATACGTAGCCGTCCGGCATAAAGCATAGAAGATGTGACGGACCATCGGGTCTCCGATCTCGGATTCCGCCCATTTCCTTAAACTGATATTCGACATGGTTGCGGGGTCCGCTCTCATCAACTTTACCAACGTAGACATCAACTTCGCCTTACCCGGCCAGCCAAGCAGTTTGGAAGACAGCAAACCTTTCGGATCTCCCGGCAAGGGCGACAATTTATTATCCCATATGGCCAGACCCTTGGTTGACGGTTTACTGCCCGTCAGCTTTAATCCGTATTGCTCGAAAATACGATTAGCTTCTCCCCCAACATATAGCGCATGCCCTCCCAGATTGAACAACGCTCCGTTCTTGTTAACCGTCATCGCTCTGCCGCCGAGATTGCCCGATTTTTCCAGCAGTAATATGGATTTACCCGCTTTCGCAAGTTCAATAGCTGCAATAAGTCCCGCTAACCCTCCGCCAATGATCGCCACGTCAACCTTTTTCATCGTTTTAGCCCTCCATGAATTCGTTCTGAACATAAGTCGTTGGAGGAGGTAGTTTTGTGACATCTAAGACGAAAAAAATGATAAGCGGGAATCAAGGAATCAATATTCGAGTTTGAGCGCAAAGTAAGCCCATTCGGTATTCAAAGGGGGGCTAACCATGTCCAAGCAGCAAGGCCACGCAAATAAAAATACGACGACCAGAACGTCCGATAAGAAGGGCAACAACGGCGGTAAAAATTAAAACTTAAGGTGGGGATTTCATTGGCGGGACGAAATAACAAACCCGATAATGACGGACCGGCTAGTAGCCCTAGCCAGCTTGGTCAATTCGGAAGCAAGCTGGCCGAGGATAACGAAGAGGAATATGAAGCCGCCTTCGAGCAAGCTTGCGAAGTAGCGGAGGAACCGGATCATTAAACGCGGACAAGGACCATCAGAATATCCTGATGGTCCTTGTATTAGGCTTTAATAGCGTTTAGTGCTCGGAGTTTTCCAAAAATCTTTCGCAATCGAGAGCCGCCATACAGCCGGTTCCGGCTGCGCTGATCGCTTGGCGGTACTTGTTGTCCTGCACGTCGCCGCAAGCGAATACGCCGGGAACGTTCGTTTCGGTCGACCCCGGATTCACGAGCAAATATCCCGTTTCATCCGTATTCAACTGCCCGTCCAAAAACTTCGTATTCGGCGTATGGCCGATCGCGATGAAAATTCCGTCCGTCGCGATTGTCTCTTCCAAGCCCGTCTCGTTATTTTTAACCTTAAGTCCCGTTACCCCCATCGGTCCGCTTTCGACTTCAAGAGGCGTGCGGTTCAGGCTCCAAGTGATTTTAGGATTGCTGCGGGCGCGATCCTGCATGATTTTCGAAGCGCGAAGCTCATTGCGGCGGTTGACCAATACGACTTCGGACGCGAACCGAGTAAGGAAATGCGCCTCTTCCATCGCGGAATCCCCTCCGCCTACGACGATAATTTTTTTGTTGCGGAAGAAGAAACCATCGCAAGTCGCGCAAGTGCTTACGCCCCGTCCAACGTTGTCCTTTTCTCCCGGAATGCCTAAATATTTCGCCGATGCCCCGGTAGAGATAATGAGAGTCTCCGCCGTTAATTCACCCATGCCTTCCACTGACAAAGTAAAAGGGCGTTTCGACATGTCCACGCTATTGACCCAACCGGAACGGAACTCCGCTCCGAATCTCTCTGCCTGCTTACGCATGTTTGCCATCAACTCAGGTCCCATAATGCCCTCAGGGAATCCCGGGAAGTTCTCTACTTCCGTTGTCGTCGTCAATTGGCCGCCCGGTTCAGGCCCTTCGATCACTAACGGATTCAAGTTTGCACGCGCCAAGTATATTGCTGCCGTTAATCCTGCTGGTCCAGTTCCGATTATGATTGTTTTATGCATGATCGTCCACTTCCTTATAAGTTCTGTTATAAAAAAATCATACCATTCACGCAGGTAACCTGCATGAAGGTATGATGAACGTTAAATGAAGATTTCATGAAGATTGGAATCGCGCCAAGCCTTGCACGAGGTTGTCATAGGTCCAGTTCACATGATGCTCGTCCTCGTATTTGCGATAAGTGCATTCCACGTAAAGAATGAGATCTAGATAAAGATCGTACAGCTTTATTCTAGAGAGCTGCGAAGACTCCTTTGCCGACAACCCGTAACCTTGCCTGAACGCTTCCGACGAATGGAAGTGGCTGAAATAGTGCTCCATTAACGGATCTCCCCATAGCGCTCGTTCGAAATCGATAATGCCCGTTACTTGGCCATCCTTGACGAATACATTGCCGTCCCACAGATCCCAATGGAGTAATCTAGGCTCGACGACATCGTTCAAGCAATCCAATTGTTTCTCGATCAGCTTTTCCAGCTCTTCATAAGCGATCGGCATCGTTACCCCCGCGTCTTTCCCGTCCGCAACGACACCGAAGATCATCTCGGCAAACGCATCGCGCCAGGACCGGAAGGAAGGCTGAGAATAGAAGCCGAATCCCGATCCTTGGACTTCATTGATCAGGCGATTCAACTTGCCGATCTGAAGATAGATTTCTTCCCTTTGCTCCTCCGACAAATCAAGTTTGACCTGATTGTAGGGTCTGCCCTCCAAATGTTCCATAATGAAGTATTCGACCGGAAGCAGTTCAAGCGACTGATCATAGGCGTAGATACGCGGAATAGGCAGCTCCCCGCTCGACGATAATTGCCGCATCGCGTGGACTTCCGTCTTCATCAGATCGACTTCGCAGCGCATGAATCGGATGCCCTCCGGAGGACGCGCCTTCAACACGACCTTCCTGCCGTCTTCAAGCTCGATCGAATAGGCGCTGTTCGCCCAGCCATCCGATAGCTCGGAATAGGAACGGATTGAGCTATTCATAACGTTACGAATGACCTGGTTAAGCTGACTTTCATTCAACTTCGATTTATAGGCACCTTCCACTTCGACCCGCATCCCCCTTCGGATACAAAACGTATTACAACGCCATCTTACTCCCGGCCTGATCTAACGGATCGAAATGGACCTGCGGGCAACCCGGCGCTATTCACCAGATTTGCTTCCGGATAGTTGGCCCATGCATACCGCGCATGAATCGGTGCTTGGACGGATTCGCTCCAAACCTGGACTTCATCCTCGCCGATGATCGATGCCGAAGCAGGTACATATATACCGCCTTCCCCCGCAACCTCGAAACCGACGATTTCACCGCCATTAGACGCAGCAAGCCCGTCCGCGCAACTGTCGAACGCAAGCGTAAGCCTCCTGCCTGCGACTCCTATCCCCCTGTATACGGGACCTGAACTCGTCACATCTCGCCCATATACGGAACGCAAAGCTACTAACGCCAACCGCTCCCCTACAGGCTTTTTATCCAGGGGGTGGATATCGTTCTCTTCCCCGCAATCCAAAACTACGGCCATTGCCGTATGCGGAACGCTCTCCGCGACGATCAGTTGGGATTCCCTTAGAAGCGGCCATTGCTCCCCTTGCGGTTTGCCGTCTTGCGCATATCCCGGCAGCTGTACGAATAAGAACGGCAGCTCCGAATTTCCCCAATCGCTTCTCCAAGTTCGAATCAATGCGCCTAATAGCTTGGAGTACAATACCGGCTTATGATCGTCGCTCTCCCCTTGGTAATAAATAAAACCCTTCAAGCCGTAAGGAACAGCCTTGCGAAGCATCGTATAATAGATTCCATTCGGCCTGAGGAAGCTTCGTTCGCTTACCGGAGGCGGCCATGGATAATCCCCTAGCTCTTCGCCTATCGCCCCCGCCGATTGCCTGCGGTTGAACTCTTCTACCGCTTGGAGATATTGCTTCTCCTCTAGGGCTCGCTCCTCTGGGCTTACTCTATCTAACGTCGTTTGGAACTCCTCGACATAAGCGCTAAGCTCCTCGTCACCGGCGAGCGCCTCCTTCGGAATCCAGCAGGAGGCCGATGTCCCACCCCAATTACAGCCGATGATGCCGATGGGGACATTCAAGGTACCCGCAAGCTCCTTCGCATAATAATAGGCGACCGCCGACATTTCACCTGCCTGGTCATTGGAACACGTTTTCCAATCCGCAAGATGTTCCAGTCCATCGTCATATGAAACTCTCGGAACCTCATAGTAACGAATATTCGCGAACGACGCCTGCGCGCTCTCTTCCTGGCCACCCTTTGAATCCTTCAATCTCCACTCCATGTTCGACTGGCCGCCAGCCAGCCACACATCCCCGAACAACACGTCGCGGAATACGACCGATTCATCGCCGGATTGAATTGTCAGCTCATAGGGACCGCCAGCCTCCAACGTATGTAACTCCGCTTTCCAGATCCCGTCCTTGATCGCAGTCTCCGCGCGGCACCCCCGGCAAGTTACCGTTACCGATTCCCCGTCTCTACCTTCCCCCCATATCGGAACTATGCTATCTCTTTGCAACACCATATGGTCCGAGAACATCGCATTCACTTTTATTGTCCGGCTCATCCGCTTAAACCACCTTAACGGTTTGTTCTTACTACATTCTTCTTATATCTCATAAAAGCGCTTTTCTGTCTATACCATGAATGCGCATCAATGCATAAGCGACTGTCCGTTGAACATAATAGGTAAACCGCTCCTCCACCATCATTTTCCTTAATCAACGAATCGGGGTTGATAAGTATTGGATTCCGTACAACTTCGTAAATCCGTCGATTTTTTCCAGAAGGCCTTGGGGAACAGCCCTGATCTTATCATTAGGTATATCAAGCTGAATGACGATCTGCAGGTGGCGGTCCTTTACATGGACGGGCTCGTGAATTCCGAATCTCTTCATGACTTTATTATCCAGCCTCTGATCTCCCTGCGAAACATTGAGATTTCCCCATTGTTACAGTCGCGGCGCGATACGTTAACGTTCCTGTCGGAAGAAGTTTTATGCGCTGGCGAGATCGAAATCGTGCAGGATAGGGATGCCCAGTTAACGAATCTCTTGTCCGGCCAATCCGTGATTCTCGTGCCCGGCTACACAGAAAGTCTAAGGATCAACGTATCCGGCGTGGAAGAGAGAAGCGTAACCGAACCGCTTACCCAAACGGTTGTTCGCGGCCCTATGGAAGCTTTCACGGAAAATTTTCAGAGGAACGTGGCACTGATTAGACGCAAGATCAAGGATCCCAATCTCTGGGTTGACGCAAGGCGTATCGGCACCGTAACCCGAACGAAAGTCGCCTTAATGTATATCTCCTCGATCGCAAGCGACAAAGTCGTAGACGAGGTGCGCCGGCGGTTGGATCGTATTCAGATCGACGGGATTCTGGAAAGCGGATATATCGAAGAATTCATCCAAGATCGTACCTATACTCCATTTCCAACCGTGTACAATAGCGAACGCCCGGATGTTATCGCGGCCGGATTGCTGGAAGGAAAAGTGGCCATCCTCGTCGACGGGACCCCGTTCGTGTTGTTGGTCCCCGCTCTGTTCATCCATTTTTTTCAATCGCCCGAAGACTATGCGCAACGATTCGATATCAGTACGCTAATTCGTTTGTTACGGTACATTTCCTTCTTCATCACGCTATTTGCCCCTTCTCTCTATATAGCGGTGACGACCTTCCATCAAGAAATGTTGCCTACGAACCTGCTTATCAATCTCGCAGCCCAGAGGGAGGGCGTACCGTTTCCCGCTTTCATCGAGGCTCTTCTGATGGAGATTACCTATGAGATATTGCGCGAAGCCGGTATTCGCATGCCGCGGACCGTCGGACAAGCCGTATCGATCGTAGGAACGCTCGTCATCGGCCAAGCGGCCGTTCAAGCAGGCATTATTTCCGCGGTCATGGTTATCATCGTATCGATTACCGCCATCTCCAGCTACGTAATGCCTTCAGGCAGCATGTCGATCTCCGTTCGGATGCTACGATTCCTCTTTATGGGTCTTGCGGCTTCGTTAGGCATCTTCGGTATTTTCGCAGGAATACTCGGATTGTTGTTTCACCTGTGTAAGCTTCGTTCGTTCGGAGTCCCTTACATGACTCCTCTGGCGCCTTTTATTTCCCAAGACCAGAAGGATACGCTCTTCCGTTATCCATGGCCCCGAATGAAGACTAGACCCGCACTGATCGGCGACAAAAATAAAATCAGGCAAAAACCTGATCAATGAGGAGCCGACTCTCCATGAAGAAGATCGGTATTGGTCTGTTGTGCGGTCTATTGCTCCTGATGGTGACTACGGGCTGCTGGAACCGTCGCGAGTTGAACACCCTGGCCATTCAATTGGGAACGGGAATCGATAAAGTAGGAAACCAATATCGGCTATCCGTTCAAGTCGTTAACCCCGGCCAGGTGGCAGCGGGCTATAACTCCGCAACCATGCGTTCTCCCGTAACTTTGTACGCGGCAACGGCCCCGACCCTATTCGAAGCATTCCGGAAGTTAACGACCCTGAGTCCAAGGAAAGTTTACGGAGCGCATATCCGCGTGCTTATCCTTGGCGAATCTTTGGCCAGGGAAGGCGTCGACAAGGTGTTGGACCTTCTATCCCGCGATGCGGAAAACAGGACGGATTTCTATATCATGATCGCCCGCCGCAACACCGCCGAAAACACGCTTAAAGTGCTTACTTTGCTGGAGAAAATACCGTCCAACAAATTATATTCCTCCTTGGATGCTTCCTCGCATGCTTGGGCTCCTACGACCGCGTTCACCCTCGATCAGTTGATCTCCCAATTGGTAACGGAAGGGCTGAATCCGGTACTGACCGGAGTCCAAATCCAAGGCGACCCCCGAATAGGAGAAACTCCTAAGAACGTAGAGGAAATTGAACCCGCAACTCGATTGGTCTTATCCGACTTAGCGGTATTTCATAAAGCCCGGATGATAGGTTGGCTGAACGAACAAGAGAGCAGAGGATATAACTTGATTATGAACAACGTCAAAAGCACCGCAGCGAGTTTGACCTGCCCGGGCGGAGGCAAGCTTACCGTTGAGGTTCTACGGAACAATACCAAAATAAAAGGACACGTCGAAGACGGCGAGCCCAGCATCAACATTCACATCAAAACCGAAGCCAACATAGCGGAGGTGAATTGCGAGATCGACCTAGATAACCCTGTGACGATCAAGAAAGTCGAAGAGCAGATGAAAGATACCGCCTTCGAGCTCATGGAAAAGTCCGTAGAAGCCGCTCAAAACCGTTACAAAACCGATATTTTCGGCTTCGGGCAAGCCATCTTCCGTTCCAATCCGAAATATTGGGATCAAGTATCCGAGCGTTGGACGGAAAAATTCGTTCGATTGAAAGTGAATTACTCGGGTGTATGCTTGATCCGCAGGTCGGGAACGACAGGGAACACTTTTTTGAAAGACATTAAGAGGTGACATTCATGCTTGGGACGATCGTTGTACTGGCCGCGTCGGCTTTGGTCGCTGCTTTAGAGCTACCTGCCTTGTTTCGCCGAAAGTGGCGGAAGGAAATTTTCTTGTATTTCGTACTGCTGATCCCCGGTACGCTGCTAAGCATATTCGCGATCCGCGTTAGCCGGATACCGAGCCCGTTAAACATAGTTATCGTTGTATATAAGCCTGTCTACGAGTGGTTTTCGTATCTCTTAGGCTGAATGAGGGTGTATAGGTTGGATAATGAAAAGATCAGCGTTAGGCAAATAGGGGTACTCGTTATTCTTGCGGTTATCGGAGATTCCATTCTCGTCTCTCCCGCCCTGATTGCCCAATCCGCCAAGCAGGATGCTTGGATTAGCGGATTGTTTGGCGTCTTCGTCGGCATGTTGATCGCAGGACTTATCTATTACGTAAGTCGTCTATTTCCCAACTTCACTCTCATGGAATTCAACAGGAAAATACTCGGAAAGTGGGCGGGCGGAGTCGTTTCCCTTCTCTTCTTGTGCTACTTCTTGATGAATACGGCCGCCATGAGCCGCGAGATCAGCGATTTCATTACGACGCAGATGATGCCCGAGACGCCTATTTGGGCGATCCATTTGATATTGGTCCTATTACTGCTCTGGGGGATTCGCGGTGGAATCGAGACCATTGCCCGGTCTGCCGAGATGTTGTTTCCTTGTTTTTTTCTGTTCCTCATCTGCCTTTTGTTGTTTCTTACTCCACAAATCAAGCTGGAGCAAATATTCCCCATCCTCCCTCACGGCTTCAAGCCGATTCTTAAAGGATCTATCTATACCATCGCGTATCCTTATGCTGACTTGATTGTCTTTCTCATGGTGCTTCCGTCCGTTATCCGCAAGAAACATGCGAACAGGGATTATGCGCTTGCTGCCTTCATTGGAGGGATCGTGCTCGTTGCCGTTATTCTAATCTGCACGCTCGTGCTCGGCTCGTACATTACCGCCCACCAGAGATATCCTACTTATGCTTTAGCCAAAAAAATCAGCATCGGCAATTTCTTGGAGCGGGTTGAAGCGTTTTTGACTTTTATTTGGATCATGTCGATTTTTATCAAAACGATCTTGTACGGCTTCGCATTCGTGAAGGGGATGTCCCAGTTGTTCAATACCAAGGACGAGAAGTTTCTGCTCTTGCCGTCGGGATTTATCATCTTCGGGCTTGCCTACGCTATCTCGCCCGATATCGTCTACTATCAAAATGTATTAATAAAATATTGGCCCTTCTGGGATCTCACTTACGCCCTTCTTTTCCCTCTCCTGTGTATTATCGTGTATCACGTGAGGATAAGATTTCGCTAACTTTTTATTCCGGTCATCGTGATTCCCTCAACGAAATACTTTTGACCAACCAGGTAGAAAATGACGCCCGGAGCGAAGGACAGGCACGTTGCCGCCATCGTCAGCGACCAGTCTGACTTTAATTGACCTCTAAAATTGGTAAGCCCCAACGCTATGGTGTATTTGTCACTCGTATTAATGTAAATCATCTGTTGGAGCAAATCGTTCCAAAGGCCGATGAAAATAAACAACGCGACGACAATCATGGCAGGCTTGATCGCCGGGATAATAATGCTGAACAAGATACGTAAGTATCCGGCGCCGTCGATCGTTGCCGCTTGGTCGAGTTCTCTCGGTATGGACATGATAAACTGTCGGATCAAAAAGATATTAAAAGCGCCGCCGCCGCAGAAATAAGGGAGAATCAATGGCAGATAGCTGTCATGAATCCCGAGCCCCCGTGTCCACCCGATGTACAGCGGAATGAGCGTAACCATCGTAGGCAAAAGCATAGAACCGATGCAAAGGGCCCAGATCAACTGTTTGCCCCGAAACCGTAACCTTGCAAAGGCATATCCGCATAAGGTGGCCGTAAACGTTCCTGCCAAACAGGATGGAACGATAATCACCATCGTATTACATAAATATTTCCAAAATTTGAATACTTTTAGTGTTTTTTCATAGTTGGAGAACAGCCAATTTTCCGGTATTAGAGATGGCGGAAATTTGTAAATCTCGGCATTCGTCATAAGAGACGTACGGAATATCCACCAGATCGGAAAGAGTACGAGACAGGCAAAGAAAACGACGACTACAAGCGTTATGATGTTCGTCGTTCGATTACTGCGTTTCTTACTTTTTAGTCTGCCGAATGCTACTTCGCTCATTTGTCGTCGCCCCCCTCAGAAAAGATCCATCGATTTGACGTCTTGAACAATACAGCAGTAAACCCTGCAAGGATGGCGAAAATAATAAAGGTCGTCGCACAGGCATAGCCCAACTTGTAATTGACAAAAGCCTGATCGTACATCAGATAAGTCATGAATCGGGAAGAATTGCCCGGGCCGCCGTTGGTCAGAGAAAGGGCCGGCGTAACGACCTGGAGATTGGCAATCAGACTCATCAACAAGTTGTAAAAGATAATCGGCGAAATGCTGGGCAAGGTAATATGCCTGAAACGTTTCCATCCATTCGCGCCATCCATTTCAGCCGCTTCATGATAAACGACTGGAACGTTCTGAAGTCCGGCCAAAAATATAACGATCAAGTTTCCCGCCAGCCATACCGATATCAACGAAAGAGAAGGGACTACATATCTGGAATCCGCAATAAAGAGAACTTTATTCAATCCAATCTCGGAGAGGAGATAGTTAAAGAAACCAAAATTCGCCTCGTAAAGCCAGGACCATCCTACGTAAATGGCGGCCGCCGGCAAAACAAACGGCACATAAAATACAGCTCTGAAGAAACCTCTTGCCGGAATTTTACGGTTTAACAGAATCGCGATGAAAAGCGAATAAATCATGCTTCCGACTACGGATAAAATGGCGAAGTAGATCGTCGCTATAATCGATTCTTTAATATAGGGGTCAGTGGTAAATATCTTGATATAATTATGGAGGCCGATGAATTCGGGTTTTGTTAGCCCTGTCCAATTCGTCATACTGATTCCCAGCACCCCCAGAAGAGGCAAATAAGTCAGGAAGATCAGTCCGAGAAAGGCAGGAATCAAGCATATATAAGCAACACGTGCCTCGCTCGAATAAATACGGGAACGGCGTTGCCGCGGTTTATTAAATGTTTCCATATCTCGCTCCCCACCTCATGTTTGAAGGATGACCGCCACTTGCGTGATCTTGGCGGTCATCCTTCCTTTTTACTAACCGTTATTTATCGCCTTTATTAGCTGCTTTCAAAGCTTCGAGATTTTTGGAAATGGCGTCCTTGGCGGTCGTCTTTCCGGTCCAAACATCCCCAAGAACCGATGCGAGCAAGGTATTGAATTCCGTCGTATGATTCGTAAAGAACCAGGAAGCCGGTCTCGCGGCGGAGGATTGCGCATAATCGACTACCGCAGACTTGTATTCATCGTACGGAGGGAAGTTCGGATTGTCGACCCATTTATGGGTGAGAGTTTCATCCTTATACCACTTATCCAGCACCGGCATCCAAATGCCCGACGAGATGAGTCCCCAGTTGTTTTCTTCTTGAGTGTACCATTTAAGCCATTCCATCGCTTCTTGCGGATGCTTGGACTGGGAGAATACGACATTAGCGCCGCCCGTGTTGAGGGTAACCTTATCCTTCATGTAAGGCAATACGGCTACGCCATATTTCAGCCCTTCTTCCTTGGCCTTATTCAAGCTGGTTCCTACGTTCCACTGGCCGTTCGTGGCCATGGCGACCGTCCCTGCGATAATGGTGCGCTGAATGCCGTCATCGGTCTGTCCGACGGACAGCGGTGCAACATGATCTTTCAAGTACAGATCCGCGACTTTTTGAATCGCTTCGACGCTGGCGTCTTCCCCGATTCTCACATCTGTCCCGTCATCGTTATAGAAACCGCCCCCATTGGTAAGCGTCCAAGCTTCCAACTGCCACGTCAGATTTTCGACAGATGCGCCGTACTGAACGATGCTCTGTGAATCAAAGCCGTCTTCCCCAGGATGTTTACCATTTTTGTCATTCGTCAGCTTCTTGGCCGCTGCTACGAATTCGTCCCATGTCCATGCTTTATCCAGCGCGGAAGGAGGATACGGCACACCCGCTTTGTCGAACATGTCTTTGTTGTAATACATGAGGAGGATTTCGTTGGTAGCCGCATAGGCTACGGGCTTGCCTTGATAGGTGTAAGCCAAGCTATCCAGCGGCTTGCTGTCGCTTCCTTCGTACATGGCGCTTACATCAGTCAGCATGCCTTCGGAGGACCACTGGACGACGCCATCCTCCCGCATCATCCCCGCATCCGGCAATTGGCTCGCCGTTGCCATCGTATTCAGCTTGGTCATGTAGTTCTCGTAAGGAATCGCTTGCACTTCGACTTCGATTTTGTCTTGGGAGGCATTAAACTTGTCCGCTGTTTCTTGGACTACTTTCCCCTCTTCCGCGGTTCCCCACATCGAGTAGGTAATCTTGACCTTCTCCGTCTTGGAAGGCGTCTTCTCCGGCGATTTTGAAGCCTCTCCCGATGGAGCTGTGTTTTTTGTCTCATTGTTGTTCCCACAGCCTATGACACCGAATACCAATGCAGCTGCGATCAGACCTACCCCAAGTTTCTTTCCTGCTTTCATTGCCCCGTTCTCCCTTCAACATTTGAATGATTTTATATGTCTAACCGTTTGACCCCTATAACTGCCTAAACCCTCAGACTTTGTCCGTTACAACATAACCCTCCATCTTATATAATTCGTGCTCTTTCACCAATTCCTCCCACATACGCAGGGAATATTCATTCTGCTTTACGAGGTTGCACTTCGGAACGACTATTCCATGTACTTCCCTCCCTGACCAGAGTCAGAATCCAAATCAGAAGCGTTTATATGAATTTGGTTGATGCCATTGTCTCGGCCACCCATACTCTCATTTCCCCAGAGCCTCGGTTTGCCCAAGCGAAATAGGGAATGAATCGTGCGGTCGTCTCCTCTAGCTCCATGTCGATGTTGGCCTGATATAACTTATCCGCCCATCCGTCTTTCCGGATTCGGTAAGCGGGAACCGTAATCGACTGCAAACCTCCCAACAAGTTCGATTCGAAGACGACTTGCTTATCGGCGTTGGATTGTACGACCAATTGGTGAAGATTCGGGCCGTTGTCCGCTTCCTCTAAGCAGTAAACCATCGGGCCTCTCTGCAAGGCGACCTTACCGATCGTTTCGCGGATTAGGGGATTGCCCTTCATCGAATGGACCGGCATGGGCAGCACGAGATGCAGAACATCCCCGGGCAGCCATTCCCTCTCGATATGAACGTACCCTTCCTGCCGTTGATCGGGAGTGATCACCTGCTTATCGCCGTTAATGCGAATTTCGGGTGTACCGCTCCAGTCCGGAATTCGCAACGCTAGCGTAAATCTGGCCGCTTGTTGCAATCCGATCTCGAACCGAACGATTCCTTCCCATGGCAGCTCCGATTGTTGAACGAGATGAACCTTCTGGCCCGCAACCTCCAATTGAATCTGACTTCCGATATATAAATGCGCGTAGGCCGTATTCTCTTTCACCGAGTAAATATAGGAACCTAATGATGCGAGTAATCTCGCGATGTTAGGCGGACAGCACGCGCAACCGAACCATTGCTGGCGCTCTACCTTCACATGCTCGAAGTTTTTGTTTATGCGGTTCGCTTCGGGCCACACCTCAAGCGGGTTCACGTAGAAGAAGTGCTTCCCGTCGTGGGACATTCCTCCGATTACCGTGTTGTACAGCGCGCGTTCCAGGATGTCCGCGTATTCTCCTCTTGGCTCGATCTGCAGCATCCGCCGAGCGAAGAAGATTAACCCGATAGATGCGCACGTTTCCGCGTAGGCCGTATCGCTTGGCAAATCGTAATCCAGCGTGAACGCTTCTCCGTGAGCCATCGAACCGATCGCCCCCGTGATATACATCCGTTTAGTGACGATGTTTTTCCAGAGCGCCCTGCAAGCTTGCAGCAACCCTTCGTCTCCCGTCTCGGCGGCGACATCCGCCATTCCAGCGAGCATATAAACTACTCTTACCGCATGGCCTTCGGCGGTTTGTTGAAGCCTAACCGGCAGGTGCGCTTGGCTGTATGATCTGTCCTTGGCCATTCTCAAGCTCGGGAAATGGGTTTCCCCTTTGCGTCGCTCATATTCTTGATCATAGAAGTGAGGAAGCTGTCCCCTCTGATCGAGGAAAAACCGAGCGAGCTGCAAATACCTGTTAACGCCAGTGGCGTGGTATAGCTTAACGAGCGCCAATTCGATTTCCTGATGTCCGTCGTAGCCCTTGATCTTGCTCTCTTCCGGTCCGAAAGCTTCATCTATGCAATCCGCTAACCTGCAAGCTACGTTAAGAAGCCGATCTTTGCCCGTTGCCTTGTGATAAGCGACGGCAGCCTCGATCATATGTCCCGCGCAGTATAATTCATGGCACTCCGCTAGATTCGTCCATCTGCCGTTCGGCTCTTTGAGCGTGAAGTACGTATTGAGATATCCATCCGCGTGCTGTGCCTTGGCAATAATCTCGATAACGGAATCGGCTACGTTCTCCAACTCCGGATCCGGTTGAAGTTCCAATAAGTACCCGACCGCTTCCAGCCACTTGGCTACGTCGCTGTCCTGAAACACCATTCCGTAAAATTCGCCTTTCGCCAAACCTGCGGCGATCTTGAAATTTTTAATCGCGTGGCTCGGCTCCGTCCCCTCGATCCTGTCATTCAACGCCTCCCATTGATACGGAACAACGACATCGCGGACTAATGAAATATAAGGGGACCAAAAGTCATCCTGAATGATTATGTTCTTAAGAGAAACCGCTGTGTGTACGGATAAATTTCGCATCCATTAATCCCCTTTATTTTATAAATCCCACCTATGATGTAAGCGCTATATTGAGTATAATACATGTAATACCACGGCATTTATATATTCAATTACAACCACATTTTTAAAAATTACAACCAACAGGAGGAGTCAAATTTGAGCTCGCCTATCCTGCATTTCATCTCACCGCCTGTCCCTTACTTCATCGATTGCGGCCGTGCCTATTATCGTGCGGGAGAACGTCATATTAGTCGAAATAACATCGGGGTGTTCGATTTAGTCGTCGTTACGAAAGGGAGTTTAAGCCTTGCGGAAGGGGCGAACGAATGGAGAATTGAACCGGGGGAAGCCTTCATTCTTCGGCCCGACGCCAGTCATTACGGCACCGAGCCCTGCTTGGAGGAAACGGAAATCATTTGGATTCACTTTCATACGTTCGGGGCATGGGATGAATGCAGCGGGATGAACAATTGCTTGGATAACCAATCGTCCCTCATCGCAGCCCATAAGCAAACCGCGTATTTGAACCATAGCGAGGTATGTTCGATTTTTATCCCGAAGCATACGATGCTTAAACCGAAGACGCTTGAAATATTAAATCAGTTTTTTCAATTAGAGGATGAGCCTAGATCTCTGCGCAATTGGAAAAGGCAAACCGCATTCCAAATGTTCATTCAGCATCTGGACCGCGAGCTTGCCTCGACGTCGGACGGAACCGCCTTCCATTTGGCAGAGAAGATCGAGTTGTTCATCCGGCAAAACTATACGATTAAATTGAGTAACTCCACGCTGCAGAAGGAATTGAATTATCATCCCAATTACTTGGCCAAGTGCATGCTCAAAGTATATGGAATGACGCCTATGGACTACTTGCTGCAATACAGGATAGAGCAAGCTAAGAAACTGCTCGTTCAGACCGAGTGGTCCGTCAGTCGCATCGCGGAGGAAGTCGGGTTCCAGCACGGCTCCTATTTCACGTTTTGTTTCTCGAATAAGGAAGGGATCGCTCCCCTGGCCTTCCGCAGGAAAGTCATGGGCCACGTATAGATCACATGCCAAAAACCCGATTGGCTTTGGAGCAAGCAATCGGACTTAGATCGCAATTAGAGTGAGCGTTCCTTTATTATGTTAAAGGTGCCGTTTATTCTATCGCCTTATTGATCGCTTCAACGACACGACTCGCGTGAAACGGCTTAACGATAAAATCCTTAGCGCCGCTTTGGATAGCTTCAATAATTAAATTTCTTTGCCCTATCGCGGAGCACATGACGATGTTGGCGGTAGGATCCATCTTGCGGATTTCCTTAACGGCTTCAACGCCTTCCATGATAGGCATCGTGATATCCATCGTCACAAGATCAGGTCGCAACTTCCTATACCGCTCTATTGCTTCTTCACCGTTCGCCGCTTCGGATATGACCTCATGGCCCGCTTTCACCAAAATATCCTTAAGCATTGCCCGCAAAAAAGCAGCATCGTCGACCACCATGATTTTTGCCACTTCGTCTACCTCCCGTGCCGTAAACCTTTCTTCCGATCATACCCGACAGGACTCAACAAATTCTGAACATATGAAATAAACGAATTCACTAGTGATTTATACGCACAAAAAAAAGAAGTCCTCGCCCGAAAAAAGCGAAAACTCCTTCTTTATCGTTCACCAGCTTATGCGTCCTTTAATTCTTTATATCCATCGCATATCAGCTCAAGGTGCCCTGTTTCGGGGTGGATCAAGAAACCGTGCACGGGGATATACGTCGGGATAAGCGGATGCTTGCGGATCATCTCGATGCTATGCTTGACGCCGTCCTCTGGCTTATCGAATCCTCTTAAAAAACGATCCATGCGGATGCCCGAGTTTTCGAGCGTCGACAATACGACATCGGAAATGCCGTTAGCCTTAAATTTTTCCACGAGAGACCCGGAGTCGAGCTGCGTCATGCCGCAACCGTGATGCCCGATCACGAGCACCTCCTTGGCTCCCATCTCATGGATTGCGATTAGAATGCTTCGCATAGCGCTGCCGAAAGGCTGAGTCAGAATCGCGCCGGCATTCTTAATGAACTTCGCGTCCCCATTGCGCAAATTTAGCGCTTTGGGCAATAACTCTACAAGGCGCGTATCCATGCAGGTCAGGATTGCGACTTTTTTCTCGGGGAACTTGTCCGTTAAATATTGCTCGTATTTTTTCTGTTCAACGAATTCCTTATTATGTTTCATAATTTCGCTTACGATAGACATATATTCACTCTCCTCGTATTCCATTTCCAATGGAACTTTCCCTGTATGATACTGTATGATGCTGTACGATTCCGCGGAGCAATAATAAAGAAACGACTAAGCTATCTATATAATTTTATTCTATTTATTTGAAAATGCAAAACTTTTGAGTTAACTTTTTATGGCAATCGTCTATCTCCCGCATGTTTTTCAGTACTGCACTGCCGTTTCAAGAAGGGTAATCGTACCGTTACCGCCATCCATATTCACGAAAGCACCGATCGGTATGGCCGCCTTAAATACGCCGTGGCCGGTGGCCAAATTGATAATTAACGGTTTGCCTAGAGGAACGATAAAATCATTGATCAGATCATCATAGGACTGCCCATACGCGTCCATGCAACCCGTACACTCACCCAGAATAACGCCGCGGCAATCGTTGAACTTACCGGCTAACTTGAGCTGTTCCATGTAACGGTATACGGTGTTGACCGGTTCATGCACTTCTTCCAGCAACAATATTTTACCTCGCGTATCGATCTCGAACGGCGTACCTAAGGCGCCGACGAACGAAGTCAAGTTGCCCCCCACTAGCGTTCCGTTGACGTTCCCCGGCACTTTGCCGATTAACGGCCTTCCGGTCGGATTCTGGATCTCGCGTGGCACGACAATCGAGGAGGTCGCCGCAAAAAACTGATCGAAGTTGTAGGCTGGACTCTCCGGTTTAAAATCGATGAGCAGAAGGCTATTAAGGGTAATCACTCCCGAGAACTGCGCGATCGCATTTAACAGCACCGTAATATCGCTATATCCGCTAACGATCTTCGGATGACGGCGAATATAGCTGAAATCCAGAAAGGGTAATATCCCCGCCACGCCAACGCCGCCCCTGGAAGGTAAAATCAGCTTTACCTGATCATCCCCGAACATCGCCATGAGATCTTCCGCGCGCTCCCGATCGGTTCCCGCCAGAAATCCGTTCTGTTCGTACACATAGCGGCCCAATACGACTTGGAGGCCAAGAGATTCCAAATAAGCAATCCTTGTGTTAATTACGTCTGCATCCAGCGGACTGCCCAAAGTCACGATTCCGACCGTGTCCCCCGGTTGCAGTGCCGGCGGTTTAATCGCCATTCCTCCAAACCCCTTTCCGCATTGGCTCGCTATTGCTATGTTATGTGGGAATAGGATTGAATAGCTCATGTTTGGCAAATTGAGCTTTTGTGCTATAATTATAGTTACTTTATGTAAGTAACTATAATAATCTCATTTGGAGGAATGCCGAATGTCTCAATCCATACACGAGAACACCGTGCTCGGACAGTTAAAGCTCAAAGTAAGCGATCTAGAGCGTTCTATCCGGTTTTACCGGGAAGTCGTAGGCTTTCAGTTATTAAGCCAAGAAGGCCGTCTCGCGAAATTATCCGTGGACGGAAAAAACACTTTTCTCATTCTCGAACAACTGCCGAATGCCGTCGTCGTTCCTAGGAGATCCGCAACGGGGCTGTACCATTTTGCCATACTGGTTCCGACCCGGGAGGATCTCGGGCTGTCTCTGCGTACATTGGCCGAATCCGGAATCCATATCGGACAAGGGGATCACCTCGTAAGCGAAGCCTTATACATCGCCGACCCGGACAACAACGGAATCGAAATTTACTGCGACCGTCCACGTTCGGAATGGAAGAAGGACTCGGAAGGCAACTACATCATGGGCTCCGATCCGGTGGACATTAAGGGACTGCTGGAATTGGCGGGGGATAAACCTTGGAATGGTTTATCTAAGGGAACGATTCTAGGGCACATCCATCTGCACGTGAGCGATCTTGCTAAATCCAGACAGTTCTACTGCGATGTTCTCGGGTTCGACATGGTAGCGGATGCCGCGGAGATGATGGGCGCTTATTTCATCTCCGCCGGTGGCTACCATCACCATATCGGCATGAACATCTGGGCCGGCGTAGGCGCGCCACGGCCGCCGTTGAACGGAACCGGACTTGCTTACTACACCATCGCGCTTCCTTCTGATGAAGAGCTGGATCGAGTACTCGCGAAGCTGACAACTGCCGGTATCCCTTCCGTTCAGGAAAATGGCTATTGGCAAGTGAAAGACCCTTCGGGCATCGAAATTAGGCTTACTGCTGCCATATGACAATGAACTAAAAAAAGACTTGCCTGCCCCGAACACCGCCGGGGGCAGACAAGTCTTTTTCTCATTCTTATGACGAAGCCTTAGCGTCCGTAGAATTCGCGGAATCCGTAGCTTGCGTGCCCGCCGAAGACTTATCGCCCTTAGTGCCTAAATCTTTGCCGCCGTGATGACGGCCTTCTCCGAAGCCTTTGCCGTTGACGATTTTCTCGGCGCGGTCAGCTACGTTGACCAGTTGCTTGTCCGCTTGCTCCTGCGTCAACTTACCGGCTTGAAGCGCTTCGTTGATGCTCGCGGTTATCGTGGCGGCTTGCGCATCGATCAGCTTCTGCGCATCCACACCTTTGTCGGCCGCAAGATCGGCTAACGATTTGCCGGCCTTCAACTGTGCCTTCACCTCGTCCGCGCTAAGCCCAAGCACTTTCGCGACGGCTGTTAGATCCCCGTCTATGCGATCGCCGCCGCGCCCGCCTTCGAATTTGCCCGCTTTCAGATCCGAATCGATCATTTTGTCCAAATTGTCCGCGTATTGCTGCTTCTGCTCTTCAAGCTTTTTATTATAGGCTTCCGTCATCGCGCTCTTTAAATTTTCCCGAGAAACGCCCTGCTCCTCGGCGATTTTGGACAACGTTGTTCCCGCTTTGAGCTTCTCGTTTAATGCCGCCTTATCCAGCTTAAGTAGGTCGAGCACTTCCTGGCTGACGATTGCGCCGCCATGTCCGAATCCTCCGCGCCCTTCGAATGCTCCGCCTTTGGCCGACCATTCCGTCGCTTCCTTCGTCTCTCCCGTTGTGCTGCCTGTAGTCGTTGCCGCATAAGCGGAGAGAGGAATCATGACCGCAAGCGCAGCCGTAATCCCCAGAGCTCTTACCGTGTTTTTCATCGTAAATCCTCCTTGTTCCTATATTGGTCTTACATCACCCATTATTCGCATCTTTTCTGAAATTAGGATGAAGTAAACCTTAACGGAACATAAGGCTCCACTGAAAACTAACTGAATGCGGCCTTTCGATCACCCGCTTAACGTTACTTCAGGAAAGCAAGAGTAAAGAACAACGGAGCATTATAATCAATCGCATATTCATTGCTCGCATAACTGAGCAATTCGTCAACATAGCTCTTGGCCGGAGGAAGGCCCTGGTCGGCCATCTTCTCGAGAACCGGATCGTTCATGTATGGGTTCGGGCCTCCGACCATTAATCCGGGCACTAATATTCCGCTTGCTGCCGATATTCGGTGGTGAGGATGAATTGGATACAAAGTCCCTATCCCCGTTACGTAGCTCATCCCCATCGCATTCCGGCCAAGGACGAAATGAAGCTGGTCGGCAGCCGCATCTACGAATGTCATATTCGGCTTGAGCTCATTCGCCAGCAGCATGATTTCTCCCTCCGCCAGCGCGTTTTTATTCGACGCCCACGTATACTCCTTGCTACTCAGCGCGCTTCGGTATCCATCCTTGCCGACGCGAGAGGAAATCTCATCCGCGGCATGAACGATAGCATCGACTGCGGCACCCTTACCGGCCGGAGGCGAGTTCGCCGCTGTAGCCGCTGCCCACTGCCCGAGCAGGTGTGCGTTGTTCCAGCTAATGAAGGAAGAACGGCTTTGCAGCAAATCGGTATATCGGCTCATCATTTCATCGGCATAACCGCTTTCTCCCGTCGTCTTCAGCAGCTCGGCCAACGCCCAGAAGCGCTCCTCGCGGTCGGTCGCTTTGTCATAAGGACCGGAACCGGAGTTCTGTCCTTCATCCATTCGGAAAAACGCTTTCGGATGTTCATTGAGCCACGTCTGCGATTTCTTGGAACTCTTCAGCAATTGTGCCGCATAGACCGGATCGTACGGTTCGTAAATCCGCGCCGCCATAGCCGTCGCCGCCGCGAACATGGCCGTTCCGTAAGTCGACATCCCGTACACCATCCGGTCTTGTACATCCTCGGAAGGCACAATAAAGTCGGGAAATGCCCCTCCGCTCACTTTGTGGTAGACAGCCCCATCCTTCCTTTGCATCCTGAGCATCCAATCGAGCTCGAATTTCACTTCCGTGAGCACATCCGGCGCTTCTCCCGCATGTTCCCAGCCCGACTTCTCGCTATCTTGCAAAAACTTGTTATCCGTGAAAAACTCCGGCCGCAGTTCATAAGCAAGCAAAAGCTGCGCTACCGTCACCGCCGCTACCGGCATGTATTTTCCGTAATCACCCGCATCGTACCAGCCTCCGTGCACATCAATGACCGGCTGACGGCCTTGCTCATCCTTATAGTAAAGAGTTGCCTCCTTGTCCTGGAGATGTCCGGGTAGCAGCTTTAATCCCAGAAGCGGATCATCGATCGGTTCCCCCGAACGCTGCAGTCTGTAGGAGCGCGCCACATGATAAAACAACTCTTTGTACGCTTCTTTGTTAATCTTGAAGGGCGCCGATACTTTGCCCGCAACCTTGACTTGATACGAACCTTCGTCCGTCAACTCTCCGAAATTTGCTTGAGATACCCAGTCACCGGAGATATTATCCTGACTTGCAGCGGGAATCTTGCCTTCCCATACCGGCTTCTGATCGCGAATATTTTCCACGATGATCTTAAGCTCAGGGAAATCTTCATCCGCCGCGATTACGACGACCTTAGGGCTTCTCGGCAAGTAACCGGCCTGGTTCAGGTGAATTCGTACATTCATATTAAGGTCATTTACTCGCGTAGAAGGCGCTATCTCAGCCGTAGCGGATGCCGATTCGGTTGCGGATTCGGTTGCCGCAGACACGGACGGTGACGGAGATACCGTCTCCGTATGCCCCGAACCTCCCGTACATCCTGACAATGACGCCGCGCTTCCCATCCATATGCTTAATAAAACCACCGTTATCCCCCATTTTCTCATTTGGCATAAACCTCCTCTGAACGATAGAAAACGTTATCAAAAGTTTATTCGACTCTACGGTAAAAATTCCTTCCTCAACTGTGCCGCCCCCTTATCCCCACTTCATTTCCCTCATCAAATCGCAATCTTAAGAAATTCTTCAGATGTTATTTCCAAAGGGTTAAGGATTGTCCTTGTATAATCAAACAAGAACGGAGGGAATTCAATGATCGAAATGATTCAAGTCAACCATCAATTCGCCATAGGCAAAAAAGGCAAGGAACGGGTCGTTCCCGTGCTTCACAATATCGATCTTCACGTTAAGCAAGGGGAGATCGTCGCCATCATCGGGCGGAGCGGCTCGGGGAAGTCCACCTTGCTTAACCTGATGTCGGGGTATATCCGGCCTACGTCCGGGACGATCCGCTTGGCGGGACAAGTCGTCACCGGCCTGAGCGAAGGGGATTGGGCGAATTTCCGCTTAGCCCATCTCGGCTTTATGTTCCAGAGCTTCCAGCTCATTCCGAGCATGACCGCTTTCGAGAACGCAGAGCTGCCTCTCGTGCTTAAAGGAGTCTCTGCCGATAAGCGAAAGAAACGGACCATGGAACTGCTAGAGCAAGTCGGGATCGCCGATTACGCCGGCCACTATCCGGGTGAATTGTCCGGTGGACAGCAGCAAAGAGTATCCGTCGCCAGATCGTTAATGCTGAATCCGCCGATCGTACTCGCGGATGAGCCTACCGGCAGCCTGGACAGCGACAATGAACGGCAGTTGCTCGCGCTCATCCAGCACCTAAACCAAGATCGCGGTACGACCTTCGTCCTCATTACCCATGATGACCAGGTAGCCTCGATCGCGAATCGGACGATTTCGTTGAAGGACGGACATTTGCTGAACGCTTACGGAAAAGGAGGAACAACCACCTATGAAACTCACTGACCAATTCCGGTTCGTCCGGCAAAACATGAAAAAAAACAAAACCCGGTTGTTCATGACGGTACTGGCCACGGCCATGGGCTGCTCCTTCCTTATCGTTCTGGCTTCCGTCGGCTTCGGTTTGCAGAAGAGCATCGTGGACAAAGTCGTCGGGGATCGAATGGTTACGGCCATAGACATCTATGGAATCGAATCTTCCAATGAGGTCGACCGGCAGATCGGACCGAAGAACATGGAGTACTTGCGTTCCATCGATCACGTCAAAGCGGTTACTTACCGTAATTATGTGCAACAACCGTTAATCGCCTCTGTCGAAGGGACTGAAATCGCCAGCAACGGAGCTATTAACGTTGACTTCGATGCCGAGACGAAAGCAGGATTCGGGCTTAGCTCCGGCAGGCTTCCTCAGAAGGGCAACGAGGTTGTCGTCGGCTACAACATTCGTCAGTCGGGCGATAACAACAATCCCGGCACGGAGCCTCCAGCCGCCAAGGATTGGCTTGGCCAAACAATGAACGTAGAAATTCACCAGTTTGCGGATGATGGCACGGAAATGAAGAAGACGATCCCTGTAACGATCGTCGGAATCGCCCAGAAACTCTCCCGGGAATGGAAGACGGATACGAAAGTGTATATCGGCAACGAAATGCTGTCCGAGATCGAGAATTTCACCGGGACGCTGTGGGGCGCTATTCGGATTCTGCCAGACAAAGCTAACCCTGAGGGCTACGAGCCCCCCGGCTTGCAGGAACCGCGCCAGTATAACGAGGTTCAAGTCATTGCCGATGGAGCGAACCGCGTGAAAGCCATTGCCGAAGAAATCCGGCTACAAGGTTACATTAGCCATTCGATCGCCGATGAACTGGAGCAGGTTAACCTTGTTTTCCTCATTATGAAAATCGGTCTCGGATTTGTCGGTACCATCGCGGTACTCATTGCTTCTATCGGCATCTTCAATACGATGACTATGGCGGTAACCGAACGGGCGCAGGACATCGGTATCATGAAAGCCATCGGAGCGCACCCTTCCGCCATCCGACGTATTTTCCTGCTGGAGAGCAGCATGATCGGTTTGCTCGGAGCCATTATCGGAACGGTCGTCGCTTATCTTATTTCGATAGTGGTCAATTTCGGCTTACCGCTGATCATTGAAGGATTCATGGACGAGAAGGTGCCTGCCGACTTCCGTTTCTCCTGGATTCCGCCTTACTTGGCCCTTATCGCCTGCTTGATTTCTCTCGGCGTCGCCCTGCTCTCGGGATCGCGTCCGGCTAAACGGGCAACGCGCATCGACGTGCTTCGCGCGCTTCGCAGGGATCTATAATGAGCAAACAGATACGTTATCTGTTGATCTTTATAGCTACTGCCCTCACCGTGACTTTTCTTACGTTTATTGTGATCGAAGCTAAGAATCTGTTGGAACCTTTTCGCAGCTTTACCGTCACTATAGTTAACGAATCGGACGCCGACATCGTATCCGTCGAGACCGGAATCCGGTCCGGGAGCCCTGATAACTCCAAGCATAGCTATGAGAAAATAATCGCTACCGGCGCAACCGCCAAGATTAAGCCCAAATTAACCTTCACCGGCGAAGGAGTCATCTACCAGAAATTCGTCGATTCCAACGGCCGATCAAGGGAAACAATCGCATGCGGCTATACGGAATACGTTTCGGGACATTCCACGGTGACGATTCGTAACGATAAAATTGAAGTGGAACAAGATTGCATGTAAACGAACAAACCCTGCAGACAGCCCTATCGGCCGTTGCAGGGTTTTTGTGAAGGATACGGATAAAAGACGATCACGGCAGCTCAATCGCAGACTCCGCGGACATGCCTTCAGGAAACACTTTAGCGTCCTTCATGGCGACATGGGCCGTAATCCATACCTTAATCGTATATGCGCCTTTGGATACCGGATTCCCGTCGTTATCTTTAAGATCCCAACTTTCGGCGTAGCTCAAGCTATCTCCCTTCTTAAGATCCAGTTCAACCAGCGCTAAAGTAAACGCCTTATCATTCGACCACTTATATACTTCCTCGTTGCGGCTATTGTACACGACGTAATCGTATTGTTGGCCCGCACCGAATGAGAGCTCTACGTTATCGCCGGAAATATTATGGACAGCAAAGTTAAGATTAAGCTTCCCATCCTCTACTACTGTATCCATCAGGGTATCGACAATGCCCTTTATCGGTTCCATCGACTCTTTTTTCTTCTCTTTTAACCGCTCCAGCATTGTCGGATCGAGGCTTGCTTCGCTCTTAGGCGTCACGCGTTCATCATCCTGTCCGTTTGAAATAACTTCCGTTTCTAAGCGAACAGCCGAGTCCGCTATTACCGCCGCAGAGTTGGGCTCGTCAGCCTGCTCCGTCCCCTTCGAGCACCCCGCGAACAGCAATGTAGCTATACTCATTAGCAGTAAGCACCGCTTGTTCCCCATTTATCATTCACCTCAATCGTATAGACGCCACGATTTCCCTTAATGTTCCCATCTTCTAGAAAAAAGCCCCACATTCTGCCGATTAGGCAGTATGCGGGGCGATTTAACGGGATCAGGCTTTCTTGCGGTCTGACGGAAGCATTAGCGCAAAAAGTCCGACCAGCGGAAGGAAGCTGCATGCGAACATGACATCATACAATCCGAATACGTCGGCGGCCTTACCTAGCGCAACCGCTCCGATGGCCCCCATTCCGAAGGCCAAGCCGGTCGTCAAGCCCGAAGCCATCCCCACGTTCGCAGGCATGAGGAACTGCGCGTAAACGACGCTTACGGAAAAGCCGGAAAGGACAACGAACCCGAGAATGGTAATGACCGGGTACACCCAGAATAGAGGGAGATGCGGCAAAATCAGCGCGATCGGGGCCGCACCCGCTATCGAAAATACGATCATGTTTTTCAAGCCGATCTTATCTGCCAGCACACCGCCGAAGTACGTACCGAGCACACCCGCCGCGAGAAACAGAAATACCGGAATCTGCGCTTGCTGGGTCGTTAATCCGTAGTGCTCCTTCAAGAAAAATTGATAGAAGCTGCTAATGCCGGCATGGTACCAAGAACGGGCGAATACGAGGAACACGAGCATCCCCATTGCGAATTTGACCCGGGGATGGCTCATTTTCTCGACGAGAGTTGAACCTGCTTTTCCCGATGCCACATTCGACCGTATGGCTTCCCATTCCGCAAGCTTGCGCTTATACCACGGAAGCAGTCCGAGTAAGACTGCAATCGCGAATCCGGCGAATAAAGTACCCCAGATAGCTCCGAACTGCCCCAACGGAACGAAAATGAATGCCGTCATTAACGGAGCTAACGAGCTACCGGCATTCCCTCCGACTTGATAGACCGACTGGGCAAAGCCGCGTTTGCCCCCCGCCGCGAAATACACGACTCTCGAGCCTTCCGGATGAAAGATCGCCGACCCTAATCCAATGAACACGACCGCTAGCAACAAGTACCAGAATTGCGGGGCAAAGGCGATTCCGACCATCCCGATAAGGCTTAACCCCATCCCGACTGGCAGCATGGCAGGCATTGAACGACGGTCGGAGAACGCGCCGACTACCGGCTGCATAACGGACGAAGTCATATTCAGCATGAAGCCGATCCAACCGACCTGCATCAGCGACAAGTCCAGCGAATCCTCCAATATCGGATACAGGGCAGGCACGACAGCCTGCATGGAATCGTTAAGCATATGTACCAAGCTAATGGCAAGAAGCACGGGCATGACGGCTTTCGTCCCCGCATTCGGAGCCGCCGTTTTCGATCCAGTTAATGAAGCCAAGGTATTCCCTCCGTTGCGATAACGCTTATGAATTCCAAGTTTAGAAGGGGCGCGGCTCGAAGTCAAGGCATTTGCAAGAAGCTCTTATGTCATAAAAAAACAGGTTACTCCGGGATCTGCTTCTGGAGTAGCCTGTTTTCATCTAGCCTTATTTAATTCACCGTTTCCAATGCTCTAACGAAAGTTTTCATCGCCGCATGCTTCGTCGAGGAAAGCCACTTGTTCAATCGCGATTCGTCTCCGTCGAAATAAATATCCAAAGCTTGTTTCATATCTTCGGCATAACCGTCTCCGGCAGCTTTGCTCTCTAGTTCGAGCTCCCCGACGAGTTTGCTCCAGTTCGGTGTTCCTTTCTCTAGCGGAGCCCGCTCCGGGTATTGCTCCGCCAATCGCATAGCGGATTCCAGCGAGCCGGTCGAATAAATCTCGACCGCCAAGTAATGGCCGACAAATCGGTGGGACGGATCGTTAGGTATCGCCTCGCGAAGCTGAACGGCCGCTTCTTCGAACCTTCTCTGTTTCATTAATGCCGTTCCATATACGGATTGGACGTAGCTATTTGTCCACCCCTTCTCCTTCGCCATCAACTTGTAATAATAGTCGACCTTAGCCCACATTTTCTTATCGTAATAATAATAAAACAGTTGGAAGACATATCTTTCCGACGGCTCTAGCTCAACCATTCGTTCTAAGTAGGCCACCGACTCGTCGGACGAAGTCGGCTCTCTATCTATTGAAGCTTGCCCTTCGTATATCCGGATAATCATGCGCAAGCTATGCCGGTCTTGGGGTTTGTTTTCGAATGCCTTCTTGTAGGCGCTCATCGCCTCATCCATCTTCCCGTCAAGAAATAGGCGATCCTCCGCGGTAAGCGTTCGCGATTTCAAGTAGAAGAAAGGCAATGCTCCCATCGAAGTTTCGTTCAACCGGTAGCCGTTGCTTCTCGTCAGCATTCTGCCCTCTTGATCGTAGGCTTCCACGTACCAGGAAAATCGGCTGTCCGGGTTCGCGAAACCGAGCAATTGGACCGGATCGAGAACGATTTTACCGTCTACCTCGTTCAAGTAAATACCGCCGACGGAATCATATAAAGTGTCAGATGGAAGCTCGACGAAGTCATCCTCAATATGACTCTGAATGAGGGCGCTCGTTATTCCGCTCTTGCTCGGCCAAGTTCCGTACAACGTATAGGAGGCCGCTCCCTCCACGGGCTCCCATTGAAACTTAACGGTACTGTCCGTCACAACCTGCTGATTGATTGGCGACTTAATCTCGATCAGTGGACGCAAGACGACATTCTCCGTTAAGATCTCGTTTCCCTTGACGTCGATCCAATCATCGTTCATCGTCGGCCATGTCCACCCATCGATCTGCTCGAATAGTAAACCGATATAGAGTTGGTAGCTTCCGGGAAGAACTCCTTTGAAGTCGTAACGTCCTTGACCATCCGTCAGCACCTGATACGGCTCGCCTTCCATGATGCTGTGATTAACATCGTGTTCGCTTCGCAAGAAAACGCCGACGCGAGCCATCGGAGTGCCGTCGCTCTTCCTGACCACGCCCGATACGGTCGAACTTAAGCCGTTATCTTGTTGCCGGAGCGCATGTTCAAGCTGCGCCTTCAACGACTTCAGCTGATCGAGCTTTCCCGGAACGAAATCGCCCATATCGGGAAACTTCGCTTTCTCTTCCGTCACCCACTTCTGAAGCGCGACCAGTTCGGTGTTGACATTATCTAACGCGCTACGGACGTTGCCTTGCCGAATCATCAGCTGCGCCCTAACTTGCACGATCTCTCCATTAAAGTCCAAATCTCCGGGATTCCTCGTATTGTCCAATTGTTCAAGCAGCTGTTCGGCTTTGGTCATCTCGTCGCGACCCGCATAGATTTTCGCCCGTTCCAGCTTCAGCGCTCTCTCCTGATTCAAGTAATCGCCCGTGAGCCGCTTCTCTGCCGATTCCAATGCCGCGAGAGCATCACTTGCTTCGTCCTCGCTCATATAGTAACTGGCGAGCTGCCGAGCCGCACTTACGAGATACTGATCCGCAGGGCCTTCGGTCAAATACGACTTCAGATAGGGAAGCTTATCCTCCCAACTCCAAATTGTGCTTTCCTTGTCTATCGGGCCGCTCTGCGTCCATCCCGATCCGACGTATACATCGAAACTATGCGCAAGAGTTACCCCATCGTTTCCGATCAAATATTGTCGGATAAGTTCCCACTTCTTACCGCTTGTTGCGGAATTGTCTATGGCGGCTAACAAACTTTTCTTCCCGCCTATCCTTCCTTCTTCATAGTTTTTCTCCGCGGAATGAACCTGAAGCTTAGGAATAACGACAAATTGAAGCAACGACAACAGAAGCCCGATTGAGAGAATCGATAGAACGAGATGCTTAACTTTGAGGGTTACTTTCAACCATAGCCACCGCCTTCTCGTAATTATCCTTCCAATAGGTATTGCCTCCAGCTTCGATAAGCTGTCTTTGCTCCTCATGCGAGTTATCCGTGTCCATGGAATTCTGCAACGGAGTTAACGCCACGACGGCTATGATCACGGCCATACTCACCCCTAAAGGGAAGAGAGGCACTTCGATTTCCTTGTTCCACAAAGCTTTTAACCGCTCCAGCCACGAACGGGGATGGGACCGACGCAACACTTCCGCTTCTCTCGTAAAATGCACCGTACCAAGCTCTTCATCCAGCCGATTTTTAATAAACTCCCGCTCCTGCTCTCGCTTCGTTCTCATCTCCATCCCCCTCCTGCAACATTTGCTTAAGCTTCGTCCGGCCTCTGGACAATCTGGCTTTGACCGTATTTTCGTTACTCTTGACGTGCTCCGCAATCTCCAGAACACTAAATCCGTTGTAGTAATACAGAGTGATAACTTCCCGATATCTATAGTCGAGCCGATGGATGGCTGCGCTTAATTGCTCATTGCGCCATTCGGTTAGAAGCAGATCTTCCGGACTCCGCTCCGTCTCCTCCATCTCGACTTCGGCAAAAGGAAGCAGTCGCCTCCAGTTCCATGTACGCATCCTCATTCGGCAACGATTCACGACGATACGGAGGAGCCAGCCCCGAAGCTTATCCGGTTCCTTCAGCTGATGGATTTTGTTATACGCCTGCAAGAAACTATCCATAACCGCTTCTTCTGCAACTTGCCTGTCTTTAACAAGCAAGTAGGCAGTCCGCAGCAGTTCATCGCTATATAGCGCCATCAATTCCTTAAGCGCGGTTTCATCTTTCTCTGCTAACATGCGGACGAGATCCAGATCGGCCCCCCCTCTCCTACTAGTTAAGATGCGCCTCGACGCATACGGGTTGCATGCGATTAGAAAAAAAGCCACCCGAGATCGCATCCCCGATGGCTTTTCTCCAACCGTCTACCCTTTTAACTGCCCGATCGATAGGCTAAGCTTATAATTGCCGTACCGGAGCAGCTCATCCAAAAACTCCGTCAGTTTCCCGTGATTCTCGACCTTCATGCGCAGCCAGTAGCAGCCTTCTCCGCTCACCCGATGGATTTCTTCCACTCTCTCATCGCTAGCCGCGAAGGTTAAGAAGCCCTCATGCGCCGTGTTGGATTTCAAGAAGACGGTCACAAGCGCCGTAAGGGGCAAGCCCAACTTGGCGGACGCGATTCGCACGGTATATCCTTCGATAACGCCTAATTCCTCCAGCTTGCGCACCCTTGCCCCTACCGCTTGCCCGGTCAAATGGACTTGCTCGCCGATTTCTTTGTGGGAGCGCATGGCATTGTCGGTAAGCACCCTCAAGATGCGCAGGTCGGTTTCATCCAGCAAAGGATTATACAAGTAAAGTAACTCCTTTCATTATGAAAAAGAAAAGCGGATTATCGTTTCATCCTCTTGTATCGTTCTTTGCTTCATTATTTCTATAATTGTAACAGAGCCCGAATTTATTAGTAGAGGAGATTTTTGCTTATGAAACTTCAATTCATTAGACATGCCACCTTGTGGCTGGAATATAAGGGCAAGCAAATTCTGATTGACCCGATGTTCAGCGAGAAAGAAATCAATCCGCCGATTCCCAATAGCCCCAACGGGTACAGAAACCCCATGGTTTCCCTGCCAGTTCATCCGGATGAACTATCCGAGCCTGACTTCATCTTGCTATCTCATCTTCATATGGATCATTGGGATAGCGCCGCGATAAGCCTGCTGCCGAAGTCCACGCCGATACTTTGCCAGCCCGGTGACGATCCAATGATCGCGGCTTCCGGCTTCCAGCGAGTCGAAGCGGTGTATTCGTCCGTCACGTACGAGGGCATTACCGTGCATCTAACGGGTGGACAGCACGGTACCGGCGATATCGGTCGCGCAATGGGGCAAGTATCCGGATTTATCCTTCAAGCCGATGGAGAACCTACTTTGTACATCGCAGGCGACACGATCTATTGCGAAGAAGTCGCAGACGCTATGACTACCTACCGACCTGACTTTGTCGTCGTTAACGCTGGCGGCGCGAGATTTAACGTCGGAGATTCGATTACGATGACTCCCGAGCATGTTAAGTCCGTCTGCGCCGATGCGCCGAACGCTATCGTTATTGCCGTCCATATGGATACGATCAATCATTGTTTGGTGTCACGCGAGAACTTAAGATCGGCCTTGGCGGGAACCCCTTGCGTAGATCGTGTACTTATTCCTGAAGACGGGCAATGGTGTTAAAGATCAGCCATCTTGAATCCATAACGAAACCCCCAAGTCGATTGGACTTGGGGGTTTCGTTTGGTTAATCTATATCGCCTATTCGGATTTGAATTTGAAGTTTCTCGCCCAGTAAATGACAGGCGTCGATGCCACCGAGATCAAGAATTTAAGCACATAAGTCGTGATCACGATTTCCCACCAAACATCCCATGGATATTCCCAGGCAAAAGCGATCGAGCAGAAGATCAGCGTATCTACCATCTGGCTTACTCCAGTGCTTCCGTTGTTCCGAATCCATAGCTGGCTTCTCGTCGGATATTTTACCTTGAGCTTGCTGAACAGCCTCACGTCGAGGAACTGGCTAACCAAATAAGCAGCGAGGCTACCTAAGGCAATTCGCGGTGCTAAGCCGAATATCGTCTGAAGAGCGGGTTGCCCGAAATCCCCCTCCTGAGGCTCGAATACAAGCACCATCTGCATGATGGCCGTCGACATCAGCAAGAAGAAAAAACCGAACCACACCGCTTTTTTCGCTTCCTTCTCCCCATACTTCTCGTTCAATAAGTCCGTCGTGAGATAGATCGTACCGTACATCGTGTTGCCGAGCGTCATGACGAAGCCGAACATGCCGATCGTCTTGACCACCTGAATGTTAGCCAGCACGACCGCCGCCGCGATCCAAGCGTACAGTCCCATCTTGCCGAAAAGCCTGTAACAAATCAAAAACAGCGCAAAGTTGACCAGGACGAATAACACGCCCCACCCGAGATTAAACATATGAATCATCCTCCTAGTTTTGTTAACGCGGGAGTTTGCGAACCGCGGCTCCGCTTTGCGGAGCAAACGCCTAATTATAGCATGAAAAACTTCTTGCGCTACCCTCTAGCTTAAATTACCAAACCGAAAAACTAGCAATCGAAAGTTGAGCCCGCCACTTTGCGTACCTTCTCGAAATAACTGTATATCTACAGGTATTTACCTCGAATATATAGCTAATTGCACAAATAGATGGATTTATACAGTTATTGCTGCAAAAACATCGATAAGACCACCCCTTCTATTGAAAATAACTGTACTTATACAGTTATTTCGGAATACAGTAGGCATCTTATGCAAGTAACTGTACTTATACAGTTATTTCACAGTCTCAACCAAGCCTCAGCGGACCAAAGGGATCCTCGCACGAATCCTTGCACAAGGATGACGGCGCGTGATAGCTGTCCGCCTTGTGTGAATCATTTTTCCCGCTACTACGTAAAAAACCGGAAGCGAGGAGGAATATCATTCCTCCTTGCTTCCGGCTTCCTAACGATTCGATCAAGCCGCTTCCTTAGTCGTCTGTCCCTCTTTCGTCAGCTTTACTTTGCCCACGAACAAGCTAAGAGGCAGCGCTGCGACGGCGATGAAGGTAGCAATGAGATAAACGTCGTTAACGCTCATCGTAAAGCTCATCATCGAAATGAAAACTTTATCCGTCTCGCCCGCCATAGCGAAATCCATACCGTGATGGGCTGATCTCGTAGCCAATAAGGTCGTAAATACGGCGATCGCGAACGAACCGAAGACGTTACGGGTCCAGTTCATGATCGCGGACGCATGGCCCGACAACTCCCGAGGGACTAACTCCATCCCGGCATTGCTCGAAGGCATCATCACTAGAGCGATTCCTAAGTTACGAACGATCATCCAGAACAGGATGTACGAATGCGATACGTCGATGCTTAGCCAGCTTAACGTTAACGTTCCGACCGTCAGCAGGATGATCCCCACAACCATGAGCCAACGCGGTCCGACGATTCCGTATAGTTTTCCCACGATCGGCATGACCAGAGCCATGGCGAGCGATGCCGGCAGCAAGATTAGTCCCGTGTCCATCGCGGACACGTGTTGAATTCTTTGCAAAAATACTGGAGTCAGGAACGTTCCCGAATATAAGCTAATGGTTAAAATATTGGCGATAAGGAGATTAAGCGTATATCTTCCGTTCTTGAACACTCGCAAATTCAACAGAGGAGTCTGCGCCGTAAGCTCTCTCCATATGAAGAGGATCAACATAATCGAACCGCCTACGAGCAACGAAATGATTTCCCAAGAATCCCAGCCCCAATTATGGCCTTGGCCCAATGCAAGAAGCAGCGCCGCGCTACTGCAAATAACCGTAAGGAACCCGAATGCATCGAAGCTCTTAGGAACGTTAAGCCGATAATAGGGAATATAGACGGCTACGCACCAGATCGCGATTAAGCCGATCGGCACATTCATCAGGAACAGCCATTGCCAATCGTAGTTTTCCAGCAACCATCCGCTAAGCGTCGGACCGAAGGCCGGCGCCATCATCGATGCCAACCCCCACAAGGCTATCGCCATCGCTTGCTTCTCGCGTGGTATAATCTGATAGATAATTGACATCGTAGCCGGAATGATCAATCCGCTGAACGCACCTTGCAATACCCGAAACGCGATCAGGGACGTTTCGTCCCAAGCTGCCGCGCACAATGCGGACGTGACAGTAAAACCGATCAGCGAGAATAAATATAACCTCTTATAGCTGAACTTCTCACCTAAGTAACCCACGATAGGAGCAGTCGTGCCCATAGCGAGCATAAATCCGGTCAAGGTCCACGTGACGGTGTCAAGCGACGTGTGGAAATGGTCTTTCAGAATTTCCAAAGCGATGTTGATCGTACTCGAGGCAAGAATACATAGGAACGAACCGATAAAAATTGCAACCATTACCGGTAGAAAACGTATTTGTTGAATGTTGTTGCTACTGCTCATTTCCCTCTCCCACACTCCCAATTGCTTTTATGTATTTATTTACATATTTCAAGGTACGGAGAGTTATCATACTACTGAATTTTCCGTCTGTCAAAAGTTTATTTAGCCTGGAGGCTCGTCCATGAACACCTTATCGTTCGGGTTGCTCAGCTTGATATCCCACTCCCCTTTGTCCGGGTATGATCTCATGTTGAAAATCCAACCCTTCTGGCCGGCTAAGCATAGCCAAATCTATCCGTTGCTCGCGACTTTGGAGAAGAACCATCAAGTCACTTACGAACTAGTCTCGCAAAGCGACAAGCCGGATAAGAAGGTCTATTCCATAACGTCTAAAGGCATCGAATCGCTAAGAAATTGGCTTACAGAGCCTGCGTCCGATCCCGTCATGAGAGACGAATTAATGCTTAAAGCCTACTGCATCTCTCTTGTGGATCCCGCAACCTCCCGTAAGCTGTTTAACGCCCGCCTTGAGCATTATCGCAACAAAATCTCGCGGTTCGAAGATCGGATAAGCCAAATTCGAGCCGCAAGCGGCTTGCAGGAGAACGGGTTCCCGCCCCATAATTCCCCCAACTTCGGCGCGTTTATTTTACTTCACAAAGCGCTCATGAGCAGCCGAACCAATATCCAGTGGTGCGAATGGGTATTGTCGGCGATCCCGCCCGAGGAGATATAATCGTCGCAAACACAACTAAAACTGGCCGTTCCCTTTGAAGGGAACGGCCAGTTTTAGTTGTGATGCGGTCGCGGCGGGTGATTATCCTCACGCTGCCGTTGTACGGTTGGCACTGCGTTTCTTAGCCAATGCCGCCCAGCCTTTGCGGATCCACGGAAGCAAGTAGTAATCCAATCCGAATTTGCCTGCATTCGCTCCGCCGATGAACACGATCACTCCGATCAGCAGAAGCCAAGGGTTAGTCGATAACGTTCCGGCGAACAGGAACAAGAAGTTCATTAACAGTCCGAAGAATGCGGCCGCCGCCGTTAGTCCCCCGACGATCAAGCCTAAACCGACCAGAAACTCTCCCAATGGAATCAAGAAGTTGATGATCTTTACGTTCGGTAACGCGAAGTTCTCAAGGAAAGCCGTATACGTCGGAAAGATCGCTTCTTTGGTCGCCTTGTCGGCAATCGGATTCGCAATCGCATTTTTCAGGAATCCCGCTGCGCTGAATGTTTCGCTTCCGGTCAATTTATGCCAGCCCGCTTCAATCCATTGCCAGCCTAGATAGATACGAATTAATGTTAACGCCACCGCTGCCCAGACGTTTTCTCTCCAAAATTTCATTGCCATAGCGGCCATCTCCCATTCTCTTGTTCTTGTCTTTTTCTTACACCCTCATTATGACTCTTAAACCAAACAACCGATGTGAAATAAATCACAATTCAAGTGTCTAATTCATGAATCACTCTGAGCTATCCCCTGCCGGCAAAATTTCGGACGGATTCGCATTACGTGATACAATAGAGACCATAAGAACAAAGATATTGGAGAATGCCCGATATGACTAAACCCATAAACGAAAATACGCAACAAGAACAAGCTATCGTCATTGGAGCCGGCCCTTGCGGCTTATCCGCGGCACTTGAGCTGCAAGCCGCCGGATTCGAGCCGCTGCTGATCGAGAAAAACGCGGTCGTTCACTCCATCTACCAATACCCGACCTACATGCAGTTTTTCAGCACATCCGAATTGTTGGAAATCGGCGGCATCCCGTTTACTACCCCGAATGATAAACCGACCCGCCGCGAGGCGCTGCAATATTATAGGGATGTCGTTCTTCGCCGCGGCCTCCGTATTCGTGCTTATGAGAGCGCGATTTCCATCGATCGTCTAGCGAATGGACAATTCCGAATAGAGACGGCGGATCGGTTCGGAACAACTCTCATTTACGAAGCGCGCTATGTCGTCATGGCCACTGGCTACTTCGATCACCCTAACCTGTTAGGCATTCCGGGTGAAAATTTAACGAAAGTCACTCATTTCTTTCAAGAGGCCCATCCTTATACGGGGATGAAAGTCACGATAATCGGGGGCAACAACTCCGCGGTCGACGCGGCGATGGAATTGCTGAGGGTAGGCGCGGAGATTACGGTCGTCTATCGCGGAGACCACTATTCCCCGAGCATCAAACCCTGGGTGAGGCCGCTATTCGAAAGCATGGTGAACAAAGGCAAAATCCGCATGCTGTTCGCATCCCGTGTCGTAGCCATAGACGAAAGAAGCGTAACGATACAGCCGAACGAACCAGGTAGTCCCTCTTATTCACTAGACAATGACTTCGTGCTTGCATTGACGGGGTTTCGCCCGGAGAGAACCTTGCTTACGAACGCCGGGGCGGTTGTAGACTCCGAATCGACGATTCCTTCCTTTAACCCGGAGACGATGGAAACGAACGTTCCAGGTCTCTTCATCGCCGGGGTTATCGCCGCCGGGCGGGAGGCGAACGAAATCTTCATTGAAAGCGGGCGCCATCACGGCGAACTGATCGCTCGTCACATCGTGGAGCTAGAGGGTTAGCACACGGAATCGCTCAAAAACCAAATAGCCCATCGGGTAACCGAGGGCTATTTGCTGTATGGGTAGCGAATATTATCATCGCGCCTTCTTTTCTTCTCTTTGAGGAAGGATCAGCACGATTCGAGTTCCCGTTCCGGGCTCGGATTGGATTCGCAGCTCTCCGCCTATCGCTCTGGCCCGCTCCTCCATGCTGAACAACCCTACGCCTTTCGTTCCGCCGTTTCTCGAAAATCCTTTCCCCTGATCCTCGATAGCAACTTCGACGTACGTACCGCGATCGTGTACCTTAACCGAAGCATCCGAAACGTCCGCATGTTTGCCAAGATTCATCAATGCTTCTTGGATAATCCGATAGATTGTCGTTTCCTCTTTAATGCTTAGCCTTCTGCGTAAATCCGATTCGAAATGAACGAGAATTCCGTAGTGCTGGGAATACGTATCCAAATAAGTTCGCAATGCCGGAATGACGCCCAGGTCGTCGAGTACAGACGGCCTTAGCTCCCAAGCCAGGCCTCGAACGTCGGCCATCAGATGGGCAACCTCTTCCCGCAAACTTGCCAGCCGTTCATACCCGTTGCTGGAAATAATCGTATCTATGGAGATCAGAAGCGAGAACAAGCTCTGCCCGATGCCGTCATGCAGATCGCGGGAAAACCGTCTCCGCTCCTCCTCTTGAATGTGCATCATCTGGGAGAGAAGCAATTGCAATTCCTCTTCGGCATTTTTCCTCGCCGTTACCTCATGCCGGATAGCCAAGTATTGATACGGTTTGCCTTCATCGTTCAAAAATGGAACGATCGTTGTATCGACCCAATAATCATCGCCATCCTTGCTGCGGTTCTTGATCTCGCCGCGCCATACTTTTCCCGAGGAAATCGTGCGCCACAGCTCCTGCATGAAAGCTTTGCCATGATGCCCCGAATTAATGATCCGGTGATCCTCGCCGAGCAATTCTTCCCTGGAGTAGCGAGAAATCTCGCAAAACCTGTCATTCACGTACTGAATTCTGCCCGATCGGTCGGTTACCGCCACGATAGAAGCTTCATCCAACGCGTATTTCAAATCGGATAGTTGCTTCAGCGTTTCCTCCAGCGAATCGCTGGAATAGGAGTCATACCGGTGATGATCAAGCGTCAAAATTAAGCAGCCCCTTCTTCATCGCGAATTTGACCAGATCAGGCCTCGTCTTGAGATTGAGTTTGTCCATCAGGTTGCTCTTGTGCGATTCCACGGTCTTGACGCTAATAACGAGTTGCTCGGCAATGTCTTTATTCGTATAGCCTTGAGCTACCTTAGCGAGTATTTCCTTCTCCCGCTCGGACAACGACTCGAAAGTGCCTTGATCGCCGCCGTTCTTCAGCTTCTCTAGATATTCGCCCATGAGCCGTTTCGTTGCGGTGGGGTGCAAATACGCATTGCCCGCCGCCACATGCCGAATGGCGCTGATCATCTCGTCATGCGGTGAACTCTTGAGGATGTAACCGGATGCCCCGAGATGAATAGCCCTGAATAAATATTCTTCGTCGTCGTGCATCGTCAAGATCAATACGGACGTATTCGGCAGCCGCTTCTTTAATTCGGCCGTTGTGCTAAGCCCGTCCTTCCCATGAGGCATGCTCAAGTCCATGAGCACGACATCCGGCAGGAGCTGCATCGCCTTGACGATCGCTTCTTCTCCCTCGGCTGCTTCCCCTACGACTTCCATGTCCTCTTTGGCCCCTAGCAGCATCGCGAGCCCGGATCGAACGACGGCGTGATCGTCGACCAGCAATATACGGATCATTTTCCCGCCTCCTTATAAGACTACTATATCAAATCATCCAAGAATCCGGCTATTCCCGCTCCCGTCAGCCACACTATTTCGCGAACTGCAGCATCATAATCCCGCGGGCTCCGGTCGCCGACCAGCAAAATTCCGCTAATCGTTCGCTCCGCCATGACCGGAACCGCGTAGGCGGATTCTAGCTTCTCGGTTAGCAATATGGAAGAACTCGCAAGGATGTTGGCCTCTTTGGAGCCTTTTCGGTACCACGACAGTCCGCGGCCTACTTTAATAATTTCCCCTTCAATTCCCTGTCCGTGCCGAGTGCGGATATTCAGATACCGCTCGTTCAGGTTACCGGAGGCCCATCTCCAACAAGTATGCCTTTCTCTTCGGTCAATCACGGCAAGGGCACAGAATTCGCAGTCGACTTCTTGCCTCAACTCGTTCAACACTTCCCTTATGCGCCTCTCTATAGCCTCCATACCGTTCCCCTCCCCGTGCACAACCCGTGTCATCTTCTATTTTATCGCTTAGATGCAGGCTTGTAATTCAGGGAAAACCCTGAAAGCGCGGAGGGGAAACACCTATCTTTGCCCTAAGGTGTGATTTTCCTCACAATAAAATAGGGGAATTCCCCGCAAGGATTCAGCGTATTCCCCGATAACAATGTTTTCCTGCTCAAGGTAAGATGGAGTTAAGATAAATTCGAGGGGGATGGCAGCAATGGGAATTAATTGTCCTGTCAAGACTACCGAACGAGAAGATTTACATAAACCGGCCACGGGAAACAAAGGTTTCGCCGGCTTCTGCACGCAGAAGCAATTCGAGCAGCTCGAGAGCATTATGGTCCCTATGCGCGTTCAAGTAGGCGGGTTCCTGTTCTGGGAAGGCGACGATACGGAGAACCTCTATTATATTCGCAGCGGTAGAGTGAAACTGAGAAAATCGACGGAAGACGGCAAAGAATACATCCTTACTATCCTTCAAGCCGGAGACTTGATCTGCGAGAATATTATCGGGAGCGACACGCTCCAATACAGCTATACGGCGGAAGTCGTTGAGCAAGCCGAGATCGGCGTCATCTCGCGTTATTCTCTCGAAGCACTCCTGCACCACAACATTGACCTTGCGCTTAGCTTCATGAGCTGGATGTCCCTATCCCAACGGGTTACGCAATCCAAGTTCCGCGATTTGCTCCTTTTCGGCAAGCCCGGGGCATTAGCCTCGACATTGATACGCCTAAGCAACTCTTACGGCGTGATGGAATCGTACGGAATACGCATCGATATGAAGCTCACCCATTCCGAGCTCGCGGACTTCATCGGCGCGACTCGCGAGAGCGTGAACCGAATGCTGAACGAGTTCAAGGAACAGGGCATTCTTGATTTCCGCTACGGCAAAATCATCATCAAACAGCTTAAAGCGTTGCAAGAAATCTGCCATTGCCCTAGCTGTCCCGGCTGTCCGGGAGAAGTTTGCCGGATCTGAACCGACTCCCTTTTATTACCTGAGACGTAACTTGGGTACAATCATTAGACGACGTTATTTAGCAGGCTTTCAACGCGGTATGGAGCAAAAATGTTGAACTCTACCCGCGCGGACGTCGTCTAATTCGGTAAGAAAGGGAGTTGATCCTTATGTCTAAGCGCCAAACTACGGTTCTCTTTATTTCGGCGTTGGTCTTCCTATGGCTAGTCGGATGCTCGAGAAACGGCGACGGGAGCGCAATACCGACTTCCGGTTCCGCAGCAAGCGCCAACGTCTCCGGCAATTTCAACGCAGTTCCCTCCACACCCCCTAGCTCATCCCAACCCGAGATCACGCCTACTTCCACAACGCCTGCTTCGCCTAAACCTTCTGCACCTCCAACATCTTCAATCAAGCAAGTTTCCTTCAGCCCGGTTACCGCTTTACGGCTCGCCGATTCTAAAATAGGCTGGGCGGGCGGCGAAGGTTGGATAGCGCGAACCGACGATGGCGGTAAAAGCTGGACAACCCAATGGGAACATCCGTATATCATTAATCAATTATTTGCCTTGAACAGCAAGGAAGCATGGGCCACGCTCGACATCGGGGATGCGAAAGGCTTGCAGTTGCTGCATACGACGAACGGAGGAAAGAAGTGGATAGAGGAGGGCAACGTGCCGAATCAGGCGTTCCTTCATTTCGTATCCTCCAAGGAAGCATTCAGCGGCAACGCGCGTACGACGAACGGGGGGCATACTTGGACCACGTTCGCTGTTCCCGATTCTCTCGTCGGGGATGCCTACTTCCATGACCGGAACAATGGCTGGGCGGTTACTTATGAAGAGAACGCATTCCGCATTATGCATTCGACGGACGGCGGTGCAACGTGGCGTTCCGCGATGTCGCGCGCTACGGTGTCGCCAGTGACCGGCGTCGTCATCCGCTCGGCAGGCAAGAAAGACGCTTGGGTCGAGCTAGTCGGTGATTCCGGCATGTCCCAAACGTCCTACTCGCTTCTCCATACCGTCGACGGAGGCCAAACGTGGATTCCAGTGTTAGCCAACAATCAAGCCGGTTCCGGTCCGGCTCCCGGTTACGAGCTAGGCAAAACTACGAAGGTTCCCCATAATTTCGGAGCCGGCCCGGGCACGCTCTATGTCGTGAATTCCCAAGTCGCTTTCATGGGCGGCAAATGTATGCCCTGCGATCTTCCGAATTCGATGGGCAAAACGTTAGACGGAGGAAAAACATGGGTGAACCTGCCAGCGAAATTCGTCGGTTACGGTTCACAACAAATCGCGGCCGTGGATGCCAAGCATATTTGGTGGATCAACAACGATAATACGGAGCCATCCATCCTATATACTTCTTCGGACGGCGGCAAGCATTGGAACAAGGTTCACACTTTCGTTAAGACCCCATGACGGCCGTACTACCATAAGCTCAGCTCTTCGAGAGACGATAAAACAGGGGGTTCATCGATAAGGTTCAATTGAACCTTATCGATGAACCCCCTGTTTTATCGTCTCTCGAAGAGCTGAGCTTATGGTAGTACGGCCGTCATGGGGTCTTAACGAAAGTGTGAACCTTGTTCCAATGCTTGCCGCCGTCCGAAGAAGTATATAGGATGGATG
>NZ_JAKRWM010000050.1 GCF_022352055.1 Cohnella mopanensis
CGCCTTGCAAGCGTTCGTTACCCATCTGGATACGATTGCAGCCATCTGAGCACGAGTTACAACTTCCGTAGGACGGAATGTACCATCGTTGAATCCGAGGAGTATTCCGTTTGCGCTTGTCGCGTTGATCTCTTGGCTTGCCCAATGCTTGTTCGCCATATCCTTGAAGCTTAACGCTTTCGTGCCTGATGTAGGCAGATTGCGACCCAGCATGGCTGCCATCTCCGCACGGCTCACCGAAGCTTCCGGACGGAA
>NZ_JAKRWM010000051.1 GCF_022352055.1 Cohnella mopanensis
TCCTGCGTGACAGGCAGGCATGTTAGGCCACTACACCACAGCTCCACGATAGTAACTCGGTGTTCAGCCGAGGTGATTCATTTGGTTGCGGGGGCAGGATTTGAACCTGCGGCCTTCGGGTTATGAGCCCGACGAGCTACCGGGCTGCTCCACCCCGCGTCGTTAACTAAGTTGTTGCTTTATGAAGCGACATTTCTTATCATAACCTATATCGCTTATGTATTGCAACCCTCAATTTATGGTAATTCTTTTTGAAGATTGGTGACCCCTAGGGGATTCGAACCCCTGTTACCTCCGTGAAAGGGAGGTGTCTTAACCGCTTGACCAAGGGGCCATGCTTACAGAGAAAACATAGTGGCGGAGAGAGAGGGATTCGAACCCTCGAGACGCTTTAGACGCCTACACGATTTCCAATCGTGCTCCTTCGACCAAACTCGGACACCTCTCCATATGGCTCCCCGAACAGGACTCGAACCTGTGACAACTCGATTAACAGTCGAGTGC
>NZ_JAKRWM010000052.1 GCF_022352055.1 Cohnella mopanensis
TCAACATCCACCATCAGCTTCAACGTAAACGGCGGAACAGGAACAGCGCCGAATTCCATGACGGTAACGTACGGTCAGTCTTCCGCAGCGCTGCCGGATAGTACGGGAAGCACAGCTCCGACAGGGCCAGTAGTTGGAGGCTGGAACACCCAAGCGGATGGAAAGGGTACGAATTACGCGGCGGGAGCAGTTATCAGCAATGTAACGTCTGACATTCCGCTGTTTGCGAAATGGAATACATCAACATCCACCATCAGCTTCAACGAAAACGGCGGAACAGGAACAGCGCCGAATTCCCTGACGGTAACGTACGGTCAGTCTTCCGCAGCGCTGCCGGATAGCACGGGAATCACAGCTCCGACAGGGAAAGTAGTTGGAGGCTGGAACACCCAAGCGGATGGAAATGGTACGAATTACGCGGCGGGAGCAGTTATCAGCAATGTAACGTCA
>NZ_JAKRWM010000053.1 GCF_022352055.1 Cohnella mopanensis
GCTGCTCCGCTTGGCGGAGCTGCTTGTACCGTAATCGTATAGGTCACCTTCGTGATTCCGTCTTGCGCAGTGACGACCACCTTGTAGCCCGAGGCCAGATCAGTCGCGACAGTGATTCCATCTCCCATGTATACTTCGTATGTCACACCCGTCACCGTCACAATAGCGTTCTTCAACTGGGCCAGCGTCGTGCCGAATGGAATATTCGAGATTGTCTCGTTCGCTGTACCTCCCGCACTTACGATTCCGATCGTGGACGTCAGCGTCGCTGCTCCGCTTGGCGGAGCTGCTTGTACGGTGATCGTATAGGTCACCTTCGTGATTCCGTCTTGCGCGGTGACGATCACCACGTAGCCCGTAGATAGATCCGTCGCGACAGTGATTCCATCAGCCGTGTACACTTCGTAC
>NZ_JAKRWM010000054.1 GCF_022352055.1 Cohnella mopanensis
AGTCCTCGTCTTCATCCTAGAAATTTAAGTTTTGCCGGATACGGGCTGCTGGTTCTAATCGTTTTTTTCATAGTCGAGGCTATTGTAATAAGTAACCGTTAATACAGCCTACCAAAGTGTTAATTGCCTCCCGGCGTGTTCGGCTGCTAGTGATTTGAAGGGCCTGAGCGCCGCTCATCCTCCACCTTCTCTCATAAGGAAAATATTGTCGATCAACCTTGAACCATGTAAAATACTAGGGAAATAGCTTTGGGGGCATCGTTATGAACGAAATTTGGTCGCAGAACCTTTCATCAATTATCCTTAGTACGATTGGCGCTATCCTTTTACTGGGTTTGGCAGCACTCTTGAAGAGATCAAAGAGATATATGGAACTA
>NZ_JAKRWM010000055.1 GCF_022352055.1 Cohnella mopanensis
CGCCGAATACGGCGACGCGCACGATCAGCTTCACCGTAAATGACGACTCGGATGATAGCAACACGGCAACGAAGACCATCACCGTAGCTGACACGAACCAGTCGCCTATTGTGACTACAAGCTGGGGGAATAGTGCTTTTACGGCAGGCAATAATGTAACCTCTACGCCTATCGCCGTTGATTCCGGAATTACGGTATCCGATCTGGATAATTACACCTTAGCCAGCGCGACGGTTGCTATTACCGGTAACCTTCATTCGGGCGAAGATGTGCTGGGCTTCAGCAACACCAGCGCAGTGACATATGGCAATATCACGGCAATCTACAATTCCCTTACCGGCGTGATGACGCTGACTTCTTCAGGTGCTAGCGCAA
>NZ_JAKRWM010000056.1 GCF_022352055.1 Cohnella mopanensis
TGACGGAGTCAAAGTCCGTTGCCTTACCGCTTGGCTAATCCCCAACGGTAAGCCAATCTTAAAAGATTATGGTGGAGGCTGACGGGATCGAACCGCCGACCCTCTGCTTGTAAGGCAGATGCTCTCCCAGCTGAGCTAAGCCTCCGTATGATGGTGACCCCTAGGGGATTCGAACCCCTGTTACCTCCGTGAAAGGGAGGTGTCTTAACCGCTTGACCAAGGGGCCGTGAATGGTATTGGATCTGGAGCTCTCAACCGGGATCGAACCGGTGACCTCATCCTTACCATGGATGCACTCTACCTACTGAGCTATGAGAGCATGGTCCTTATACCTAAACACAGCGATAGAGATTAAAGC
>NZ_JAKRWM010000057.1 GCF_022352055.1 Cohnella mopanensis
AACATTCAAATCTGGGGCCGTCCGATGACCGTCGAGACGAACATGGAGAACCGTCCGGTCATCCTGCAGATGCCGTTGGGCACGCTCCCTGCGGATGCGGCGAAACGCCAAGAACTGCTGAGCAATCTTGTCGTCTTCATCGAGCATGACGACGGCACGAAGGAGCTCGTGAAGGGCGAATTGGGCGATTATTCTAAAGGCTTACAGGGCTTGAAGTTCCGCACGAATAAGTTCAGTACGTTCACGATGGTGTATATGCCGGGCTGGAAGGAATACATCGCGAAGCAAGAGCAGAATCAGGGTCAAGGCAAGGATCAAGG
>NZ_JAKRWM010000006.1 GCF_022352055.1 Cohnella mopanensis
ATTATGAACTTACTCGCGTTCGCGGCACGAGCTGAATGATTATCGCGGCCATTAACTGCATAATGATTTTCACGGCAATCTGACCGGCGATCGCGTATCCGACCAAATTCCAAGGCAAGAAACCGGCTCCTAGCGGAGACAAGCCGATGATGACGAAGACGACGCTATCTACGACGCCGCCAACGATTCCGCTGTATAACACTCTTAGGGACATCGGAAGCTTAAGACGCGTATAAATTTCGGTATCCGTCGTCTCCGAGAACAAGAACGTAAGCGCGGATGCGCCGACAATCCATAACGTATCGCCGAGGTAATAGGAGGTAGCTACGGATAATATCATAGCTGCGGCAATGATGCCGTAAGTGTATTTGCGGCCAATTGCATTCTGAACGAGATCTCGGAAAATAAAAGTAGCTCCGATCAGAAAGGATCCTGCCGGAATAATCAAATAACCGAGCTGAATCGGCGCCAGTGAAGCCGTTACGACGTTCGCGGAAGTAATGGCCAACAAATAAAGCACGATCGTCAGCATTTTCATCCCCATATGTTCCCTCATCGATTGTCCACCTTCTCAGGGTAGAGATCATGGTTCATCAGGCGATGCTCGGCCATTTGCTCGTACTTGGTTCCCGGCTGTCCCCAGTTGCAATAAGGGTCGATCGAAATTCCGCCGCGCGGGGTGAATTTCCCCCAAACTTCGATGTAACGTGGTTCCATCAAGCCAATCAGATCGTTCATGATGATGTTCATGCAATCCTCATGGAAATCCCCGTGGTTGCGGAAGCTGAACAGGTACAGCTTCAGAGACTTGCTTTCCACCATTCTCTGATCCGGAATGTACGAGATGTACAGAGTGGCGAAATCTGGCTGGCCGGTCATCGGACATAGACTGGTAAACTCCGGGCAATTGAACTTGACGAAATAATCCCTGCCCGGATGCTTGTTGTCGAACGCCTCCAACACTTGCGGATCGTACTCGAACACATACCGAGTTCCTTGATTGCCGAGCAGCGTGATATCTTGCATTTCTTCTTTCGTGCGCATGACAAAAATCCCCTTCCTGGATGAGAAGAAAGAGATCGGCGAGACCATTCCCAAAATCACTAAAGAACATGAAAAAAACGGCACCTCACTCACGATCTAGGCTGCAACGGCGGTTGCAGCCCGATCGGTAAGAAACGTGGTCGTTTTCCTTAGTTTTTTATAGAGGGAGTTCGCGAACCTCTCCTGAGATGCCGATCATACGATGGCACTTCAGATTTTCTTCTTTAGTTAGTGCTTCGTTACTATACCACAGAGAACTTCGGCAGCCAATCCCCGTGCGCTTCGATGAGATCGTCACACATGGCGACAATGTCATCCATCGACAGCTCGGCGGCCGTATGCGGATCGAGCATGGCCGCATGATAGATATGTTCTCTCTTGCCCGTAATCGCCGCTTCGATCGTCAGCAATTGCGTATTGATATTGGTCCGGTTCAATGCGGCAAGCTGCGGCGGAAGGTTGCCGATATACGTCGGGTTAACTCCGGAACGGTCAACGAGGCACGGAACTTCTACGCATGCCTCGCGAGGCAGGTTGGCGATTAGTCCGCCCGTGTTCATGACGTTTCCGCCGATCTTGAAAGGAACGTCCGTCTCGATCGCTTCGAAGATGTACGACGCGTATTCATGCGAGCGCACATGCTCCAGATTGGCATCGTTCACGATCTCTTCGCGCATCTTCGCCCAATTGCCGATCTGCTCGATGCAGCGACGCGGATACTCGTCCAGAGGAATATTGAACCGCTCGATAAGCTCAGGGTAATTCCTTTTAATGAAATACGGATGATATTCCGCGTTATGCTCGGAGGACTCCGTGATGTAATAGCCGAATTTCAGCATCATCTCGTACCGAACCATATCGTGATGCTTCTCTTTCTGTTTCTCCGCCGCTCGTTTCTTGATTTCCGGATAGAGATCGACCCCATCCTTAGACACTTCAAGCAGCCACGCCATATGATTGATGCCCGCAATTTTCGCCTGTACACCTTCTGTACTAAGTCCCAGATGCTTGAACATCTCCGGAACGCACGCTTGCACGCTGTGGCATAAGCCTACCGTTTGCACGCCGCCGTATGTATTCATGACATTGGTTAAGACGGCCATCGGGTTTGTGTAGTTCAGGAACAAGGCGTCCGGACATACTTCGCGGATGTCGGCTGCGAAATCGAGCATGACGGGAATCGTACGCAAGTTACGGAAAATGCCCCCAATACCAACGGTATCGGCAATCGTCTGCCTAAGGCCGTATTTCTTCGGCACTTCGAAATCCGTAATCGTACACGGATCATACCCGCCTACTTGAATCGCATTGACTACGTATTTCGACCCGCGAAGAGCTTCCTTGCGATCGGTGAAGGATTGGATTACGCAGGTGCTCCCAGATGTCTTTTTGATGTTATTGAGCATACTCTCCGATTCCTTCAATCGCACGGGATCAATGTCGAACAAAGCGATTTCGAAGCCCTGTAAGGCAGGAGTAAGCATGACGTCTCCAAGCACGTTTTTCGCGAAAACCGTACTTCCTGCGCCAAGAAAAGTAATTTTGGACAAGACTAATACCTCCGAATAGATAAAGTGATTTGCTATTCTCAATGTAAGGCAAACGCACTCGGATGAGTATGGATGGTTCGCGCATCTATATGGACATTTGTCGTTTATTTGTTAGAGTAGTAGAAAAGACGACAGGCAGGTGGCAACGGATGACATCCGAGCATTACTCTTTTACGGTTAGCATGAACCCCTCTCCTACCGCCGAGGAGCTTTCCGTGCTCTTCAGCGGAGAAGCCGCACCTGTCCCGCTTCACAAGATGGGTCCGGCCATTCACGATTACTATCTCATTCATACGGTGCTCTCCGGGTATGGCGACTTCTTGCTCGGAGACCGAAGCTATAGGTGCGGGGTTGGAGATACGTTTATCATCTTTCCAGGCGAAATGTTCACTTACCAGGCGGACGGAGATGAGCCTTGGAGTTATGCATGGGTTGGCTTCGAAGGCCATGGAGCTGCCGCAATCATGAGCGCGATGGGCATCTCGCCCGAGCAGCCTATCGTTCGGGGAAGTCTTAACCCGAATATCAAGAGTCATTATGAGCAGCTTCGCCTATGCTTCGATTCCGTGCCATATCCCGAATTAACTAATCTGGAAGCCGGAGGATGGCTTCGTCTGTTGCTTCAGCGATTCGGGATTGCACTGAAGAAGCTTGATCATAGAGGTTCCGAGCCGGCATCGGCAAGCGACCTGATCGTGAAACAGGCCATCCAGTATCTCAGCCTTCAATTCACCCAGCCTATCTCCATTGGACATTTGGCAGGGATGTTGGGGTACCATCGCACTCACTTCTGCAAGCTGTTCAAACATTCGACCGGTTTGTCACCCATGCAATATTTACTGAACATACGCATGCAACGAGCGGAAATACTGCTCGTCTCTACTCCGATGACGATCGAACAAGTCGCGTCCTCCGTAGGCTTCGGCGATGCTCTCTATTTTTCGAAGAAATTTCGTAAATGGCGGGACCAATCCCCTTCCGAATATCGAAGAGCGCTCCGGAACATTCCGAAGCGCTCTAGCGACCCTTATGAGGTTCATTGATTACGGGTTATAAATTTGATCGAAGATTCCCTTATCGGCGAAATGCTTCTTCTGAGCGGCAGCCCATCCGCCGAAATCGCGGATCGTGACTAGCTCAAGCTTAGGGAATTGCTTCTCGTATTCCTTCAGTACGGCCGGATCGTTCGGGCGGTAGTAGTATTTACCTACGAGTCTCTGCCCTTCTTTGGTATACAAATATCTCAAATATTCGTTCGCCACTTCCGTCGTTCCATTCTTATTCGCATTCTTGGTCACTACCGCTACCGAAGGCTCCGCTAGAATACTTAAAGACGGAGTTATAATCTCGTAGTCATAGCCGAATTCCTTCTGAATCAAGTGCGCTTCGTTCTCCCAAGTGAGCAGTACGTCGCCGATTCCTCGTTGCGCGAACGTAGTCGTCGATCCTCTTGCCCCGGTGTCGAGCACCGGCACGTTCTTGTACAGCTTAGTTACGAAATCCTTAGCCGCGGACTCGCTATTCTTGTTATGCTTCAGCGCATAAGCCCATGCCGCTAAATAAGTCCAACGAGGCGCTCCGCCCGTCTTCGGGTTCGGAGTAATGACCTGTACGCCGGATTTGACTACGTCGTCCCAATCCTTGATGTTCTTCGGATTGCCCTTACGTACGACAAATACGATCGTCGACGTATACGGTGAACTATGATAAGGGAGCTTATCTTCCCAATGTGCATCCAGCAAGCCTTTGCTCTGAATTTCCGTAATGTCCAGTGATAAGGCCAACGTAACGACGTCCGCCTTTAAGCCATCGATAACCGAGCGGGCTTGTTTGCCCGATCCGCCATGCGACTGCTTGATTTCCACCGTTTGGCCGGTTTTTTTCTTCCAGTAGGTAGCGAAAATTTTGTTGAATTCCTCGTATAGTTCCCGTGTGGGGTCATAAGAGACGTTCAGGAGTGTTATCTTTTTCTTCTTCGATGCCGCCTCCGCTTTGCTGTTAATTCCAGGATTAACGGATCCGAGAAGCAAAGCAACCGCCGATAACAAGATAACCGCAATCTTTACCCTCTTGAAGCTCTTCATTAGCCTTTCCTCCAAACCAGTCTATTTAGTAATATTCTCCATCATCATAATACACACTATTCCCAGTTGTAAACTAGTAATTAGTAGGAACGTGGTTCTATTTTACAGGATAAGCTTGACAGCCATCGATTACAATTGTAATCTCTGATTGTAGACTACAAGTGTAATCTTCAACGACGAGTCACCGGTGAACATGGCAACACAATCGTTTGAGGAGGTTTAACAATGCCCGAATCACCTAACATTTCGGACGCGGAATGGGATATCATGCGCATCGTATGGCAAACATCTCCGTTAACGGCAGCCGATATTATCAGCCGGTTAAGCGGAAGCAAAACGTGGAAGCCGAAAACCGTGAAGACGTTAATCGGCAGGCTCGTACAGAAGCAGGCGCTCGGATTCAATAAAGACGGCCGCGAGTATACGTACTTCCCGTTACTTAACGAGAACGAATGCGTCCAAGAGGCCAGCCGTTCGTTTCTCGACCGAATCTACGGAGGCTCGCTTAAGCCGATGATGGTTCATTTTCTGGCCAATGAAAAGTTGTCTTCCGAGGATATTAAGGAGCTGAAGGCGCTGCTCCAGGAAAAGGAGCAATAAGCGATGGAGATGTTGATCCGATTGTTCGAGCGCACGCTGGTCAATTCTCTGGAAGCTTCCGCGATGATCGTAGCTCTCCTACTGCTGGTCAAGATTTTTCGAACAAAATTATCTCCTGCCTGGCAGTACGCCCTATGGATGCTGCTTCTCGCGAAGCTACTGCTCCCCTGGTTGCCGGGTAATCTGGAAAACGAATTGCGCTGGTTTTCCGTTTCCGAAACGCTAGCCACGCCAATCCCTAGCCCCCCTATCGAAGGAACTTGGCAGTACGAGGTATTACCTTCAGCTTCAGAAGGTTTCACAGTGAATGCCGCAGAGCCCCCTACCGTTATCGAATCTTCGGGGTCGGGTCGGCAATTACAGTTCGTCCTTGTCGGATCGCTAGCCATTCTGTGGTTTGTAGGTACTGCAATCGCTTGGCTGGTCTTTGCGAGTGGGCATCTGAGAACGTGCTTAGCTCTTCGCCGAGAAGCCTCAACCGCCGTCCCTCAAGAGCTGGACATGCTGTTCAGCCGACTCGTTCGCGAAATCGGGACTCGCTCTCGCGTTCGGATGAGACTTACAAGCCTCCTATCGACTCCGGCTCTATTCGGAATAATTCATCCGGTCGTGCTCATTCCTCGCAATACAATCGGGCAGCTAAGCACGAACGAGTGGGAGTGTATCCTTCGGCATGAGCTCACCCATCTGAAACGAAGAGATATCCCGGTCAATATGCTTGCGTATTTATTGGCGTCCTTCCATTGGTTCAACCCGGCGGTATGGTACGGGCTACGCAGCATGAGGATCGACCAAGAAAGCGCCTGCGACGCTAGCGTTCTGAGATCCTCGGAGCTCAGGGAATCCTACGCGGCAAGCATTATCAAATTGCTGGAGATCGGCGTTAAGCAAAGGTCCTTCTCGGCCGGCGTCGGATTTTACGGCAACAAAAATCAAATCAAGAGGAGGATTGTCATGATCCGTCATTATCAACCGTCCAAGAAAGGCATATCCTTCATAGGTATAGCGATTCTGCTCGTTGCTGCTCTATTTACGTTGCCTTCCGCATTCGCCTCCGGGAAGAGTAACCCTTCCGAAGCCGCTGAACAACCTGCGACCACTGCCCCATCCGCGGTCGACCAGACAGAAACGAGCTCGGTTAAACTTACGTTCATTGCGCCGACCGCCGGCAAGATGACCTCGCCTTTTGGCTACCGCATTCACCCGGTCACCTCGAAGAAAACCCTGAATGACGGTATCGATATCGCGAACGAAAAAGGAACGGAAGTCTATGCCGCCGCTAACGGAAAAGTCATCAAAGCTGAATATGACAGTAAAAATGGCCTAACGATCATTATCGAGCACAGTAAAGCATGGAGCACGGAATATCGGCACTTGGACAAGCTTTCCGTGGAGGAAGGCGCAACGGTCGCATCCGGCGATCTGATCGGACTGATGGGAAGTACGGGGGAGTCTACCGGATCTCATCTTCATTTCTCCGTCCTTAGCGAAGGAAAGTATATAGATCCGATGACCGTGATCAAAAAATGGAAAGAATGATCTCGCTTGAGCTGAGCTGACGGTTATTTCGACCGTCCGGTGCATGTTCGTCCGCTTAGATGAAGCTATTCATAAAAAATAAGCCTGCTCGGCAGGCTTATTTTTTACTTTGGTGCCACTTCGGGAGATTTAAGCCTGCCCAGCAGGCTTATTTCCTACTTTGGTGCCGCTTCGGGAGATTTAAGCCTGCCCAGCAGGCTTATTTTCTACTTTGGTGCCGTTTTGGGGGATTTAAGCCTGCCTAGCAGGCTTATTTTCTACTTTGGTGCCGCATCGGGAGATTTAAGCCCGCCCAGCAGCCTTATTTTCTACTTTGGTGCCGTTTCGGGAGATTTAAGCCTGCCCAGCAGGCTTATTTCCCGCTTTAGCCAGTCCTGAGCGAATGGGATAGCCTAGCTTTCTCTAGATCGGGTTTACGGCTGCGGCTTGCTTTTTCTCCGTGCTAATCCACACTAGGCCTGCTGCCATGAATACGGCTCCGACAATTTGCCAGACGGTAATGCCTTCGTCGAAGAAAACAAGTCCGGCGACTACCGCGGCTGCCGGTACCACGTAACGGAAGAAGTTTGCGCGTGCCGCACCGATCTTGAACATGCTCGCGTTCCAGACGACGAAAGCAAACACGGTGCAAATAAGCACGTTGTAGACGATCGCCGTGTAATGCCCTGCCGCTAAGCTTCCCCAGTCGACTTTACCCCAGCTTCCGGCCGTGAACGGCAGCATGAACAAGCTTCCGAACAAAATAAACCATGTGCTGACCCTAAGGGAGGAATATCGATTCATCAACGGCATAACCGAGAGATTAAACAACGCTCCGACTACGCTGATTCCGAAAGCGAGCAGGTTGCCTATCATATGATCGGAAGAAAGATTCAAGCCTTCCTCCCCACCGAGAATAATACAGGTTACGCCGACGATCGCCGCCGCTCCCCCGACCCCGAGACGCTTAGTGAACTTCTCCTTTACGAACAACGGCGCGAATAACGCGGCGAATATGGGCCAAGGAGCGACATTTAGCAATGAGGCATTGGCTAGCGTCGTATATTTAATAGAATACATAACCGCGATTTCTAGACCGGTTACCCCGATTAAACCAATTAAAGCTAATTGCAGAATGACTCTCCAAGGTAGTCCGACGTTACCTTCCTTTATTTTCAAGATTAAGAAAAAGAATGGAACCGCAAGGCCGAAACGAAGGAAAGAAAACAAGATCGGATCGAAGGTATCCATAGCAGAACGGGACACTCCGAAATTAGCTCCCCATATGGCTGCTACCACAATTAATCCCAAATAATAAATCCATTTGTTGTCCATATTGCGTTTGCCATGCTCCATTCTGATGACGAAAAATCTAGAGTAAGATTTCTCTTGGTGTCTTTTTACTCGGATTATATCAAAAGGGTCAACGAATTCACACGAAAATCTAAAGAACCCCCAACTAAGGGGGTTCCGATGCACAACCGATTACAAATCAGGACTTGAACATACTCAATCAATCCAGGCTATATTCCGTCAAACCAAGCGGCAGAGGGGCGGGTTTCTCGCATGTGCTCTTCATGACGTAATGCGCGCCTTGTTCGGATGCGTCGTGGAATCCGTGCATCGCTTCGAGCACGTGATACGCCATCTCCCCGTTGGCGCGATACTTGCGCCCCGTTTGGATCGCTCTTGCCATGTCGGCCGCGCCAACGCCGCGCGCGTTCCCGGTTTTCCCATGAGTAAGCGGGATGTCCGACCATTCCTTCGCTCCCGCGCGACTAATGCTAATCGGTCCCCCGAACGTGTTCGGGTCGGGAACGATCAACGTTCCTTCGCTTCCGTACAGTTCGATCCGCGGCAGCTGAGATCCGCCCTTCACGTCGAAGCTAGTCAATATCGTACCGATCGGCCCGGATTCGAAATCGATAATTCCGGCAATATGGGTAGGCGTTTCCACCTTGATTTTCTGACCGTATTTCGGCTGGCTCGTAATCGTCCGCTCGGGATAAGAGACACGAGCAGAACCCGTTACTCGGTTTATTGGACCGAGCAAAGCGATCAGAGCCGTCAAGTAATAAGGACCCATGTCGAACATCGGGCCGCCGCCCTTATGGTAGTAAAACTCCGGAGCCGGATGCCAGCTTTCGTGCCCTCCGCTCATCATGAAAGCCGTCGCCCCGATCGGAGTGCCGATCCAACCGTCCTCCACGAGCTTAATCGACGTTTGAATCCCCCCTCCGAGGAACGTATCCGGCGCGCTTCCGACGAGCAGCCCTTTCCGCTTAGCCAGCTCCAGTACCCGCAAGCCTTCCTCGCGGGTAACGGCAAGAGGCTTCTCCACGTATACGTGTTTCCCGGCCTCGAGCGCCTGCAAACATACCGATGCATGTGCGGATGGAATCGTCAGATTGATGACCATCTGGACTTCGGGATCGGCTAGCAGCTCCTCTACCGAACAGCCGCGAATGCCGTGCTCTTCCGCCTTCGCCTTCGCACGCTCCACATCCAAATCCGCGCAGGCGACCACTTCCATCGAATCGAATTTTTGCCCGTTCTGAAAATAAATCCCGCTAATGTTCCCCGTACCGATAATGCCGACTTTAATTTTATCCATAATGGTCTCTCTTCTCCCGAATTAGAGTTGGTTATCAGCCATGCCCGTGTATGTTTCTCCGTCGAATTCGGAAGGAGCTAATGCCTTGCCCTCCGCGCTCCAATTAAAACCGCGACGCATCAATTCCTTCACGACCGGAATTTCCATAATATTGGCCTGATGGCCGAGCGAATTATAGTACACGCGCCCATGTCCCCAGCGTTTCGTCCAGATGACCGGCATATCGACTGCCTTATTGGACGAGTGAGGCCCGGCCACGATAGGAAAACGAGTCGTCGCCAGCACTTCGTTAGCCGGATCGACGTGCAAGTAATATTGCTCGGTCGACACGATAAAATCATCTATTCCTTCAACGAGCGGACTGGAGCTGCCCTTGATCTCTACCCTGTATTCCGTACCGTCATTGCCGGGGTGCGCGATCCATTGCCCACCGGTCATGAACTGCCAGTCCGTATTGTCGCGGAACGCGTCGCACATGCCGCCGTGACAGCCTGCCAATCCGACCCCGCTCTGCACGGCGGCGGATACGTTATTGACCCAAGCTTGCTCAATGCGCCCCATCGTCCATACGGGTACGATCAGATCGAGCCCCTTCAGCTTTTCGCCGTCCGAGAACGCCTCAAGCGTATCCGACACTTCAACTTCGAAGCCTTCTTCCACAAGCTGGCCGCGAAAAATTTCTGCGACCTCCTTCGGTTGATGGCCATCCCATCCGCCCCATACGATAAGTGCTTTTCTCATTTGCGCCCCCACTCCATTCCGCTCAATTCCCGCTGGATTTTCTTACTTTAAGCTCTGTCTTCAATCTTTCGTTAATGACGGATTCCGTATTTCCCTTATCCGTCAATCTGTCCAACAATCGCTCCGCAGCCAGTCGCCCCATCTCGTAGAAAGGGACTTTCACCGTCGTGAGCGGCGGTTCCGTCAGGCTAGCCGCATCGGAATCGTCATAAGCGACGACCTTAAGCTCCTCCGGCAACCGACAGCCTAACTCCCGCAAACCTTGCATGAGCCCGATAGCCATTCGATCATTGCTTACGAAGATGGCCTCCATTTTGTGAAGGTCGCGGTGTACATCCTTTGCCGCTTGAATGCCGCTCGTGCGACTATAATTTCCTTCGTACATGATCGATTCATCCGGCTGGATTCCCGCTTCTTGCAACGCTCTGCGATAACCGGACATACGGTCCCAGCTATTCGAATATTGCGGAGATCCGTTCAGAAACCCGATTGTGCGCAAGCCTTTGTCGAGCAAATGCTTCACCGCGTCATAACTCCCCTGCTCATGATCCGCGGCGACGATGCTGACGAGCGGATTATCGAACTTCTGATCCATGACGCAGAACGGCAATTCCTCTTCCGCTAACCGGTTAATTCCTTCCAACTCGGCCTCGATCGCGCTTGCCCCGAGAATGATGCATGCGTCAACCCGTTGCGTGCGATACAAAGATACATAGTCATAAGTAGCTGTAGGGTCCCGAAACAGCAACAGCAATCCGTACCCCTTCGAGCGAACGGCTTCCCCGATTCCGCTCAACAATTCTGAAAAATAGTACGTGGAGAACAAGTGGACTTTCGGCACGTACGGAAGCACGACGCCCAAATTACCGCTTCTCCCTCTAGCGAAGCTGGACGCAACGGCATTCAACTCATAGTTAAGCCGCTTGGCCGCTTCCAATACCCGCTCTCGCGTCGATTCCTTCATTGGACCGATGCCGTTGAGGACCCGGGAGACGGTTGCTTCGGATACGCCGGCCAGCTCGGCTACTTCCTTACGGTTCGTCAAATGGTTTGCCATCCTTCACTAACATAATTAATGTACGCGTGTACATTATGTCACGGAGGAAAGGAGCAGTCAAGCACAATTCATACCACAGCAGCTACGCCTCCAGCGGTAAAATCCGTATTGACCCCTATTTCCATAAATGTTACATTTTAATCATACTATTCTCATTTAAATACTATGAATTATAATGGAGGTTACAAGATGACTATTAAACGGCAAATGAAACTATCCGCCTATCTGGTCGGAACGGGGATGCACGTTGCCTCTTGGCGGCTTCCGCAAGCGCAAGCTCATGCGAGCCATGACATCGATTTCTACAAGCAATTAGTTCAAACCGCAGAGCGCGGCAAATTCGATATCGCTTTCCTGGCAGACAGCTTGGCCATTAACGAGCAATCGCATCCGAACATCCTCAACCGCTTCGAGCCGATTACCCTGATCTCGGCATTAGCCGGAGCTTCCTCCAAGATCGGGTTGGTCGCCACCGCTTCGACCTCGTACATCGAACCGTTTAACCTTGCGCGCTTATTCATGTCCGCCGATCATATTAGCAAAGGAAGAGTCGGTTGGAACATCGTCACGACAAGGGACCTATCCGGTAATACCGCCCGTAACTTCAATGCGCAGGAGCATCTCGATCACAGCTTCCGATACGAGCGTGCGGAGGAATTCCTCGATGTCGTTCGGGGGCTATGGGACTCTTGGGAGGACGAAGCGTTCGTTCAGAACAAGCAAAGCGGCGAATTTTTCGATCGTGGCAAACTTCACCGTTTAAACCATCAAGGCAAGTTCTTCTCCGTCGAAGGACCGCTGAATATCGGCCGTTCGCCGCAGGGCCATCCCGTTCTCGTCCAAGCCGGAACTTCGGATTCGGGCCAGAATTTCTCCGCCAAGGTGGGAGAAGTTATTTTTTCGATTAAGTATTCTCTCGAAGATGCGCAGGAATTCTATCGTACTTATAAGAGCAAAGTGGCTTCAGTAGGCCGAAATCCCGACGAAGTATATATTCTGCAAGGAATCTCCCCGATCATCGGACGTACGGATGAGGAAGCGCATGTGAAGCTCAAACAGCTAGAGTCGCTGATTACGGAAGAAACCGGCATTAGCTTCTTGGCCGATTACTTCAAGGGCGTAGATTTCTCCGGCTTCACCTTGGATTCGCGAGCGAAGGAGCTCGGCCTCGACAAGCTGGAGGAAACCAAGTCGGATTACAAAAAACACCAGCCCGTCATCGCCCGGGAAAATCCTAAGCTAAGAGAAGTCTACTCCTTGCTGACAGGCTCCTTCAGCGGCGACCATCTAGTCGGTACGCCCGCCAAAATCGCGGATACGCTGGAACGCTGGTTCACGGAGAGAGCGGCGGACGGATTCATGCTCATGTCTCCGATTTTGCCAGACGGACTTGAGGATTTCGTTAACGAAGTTGTCCCGTTACTTCAGGAGAGAGGGTTGTTCCGCCGCGAATACGAAGGAAATACCTTAAGGGATCATATCGGATTGCCGCTCCCTTCCAATCGATTCACCGTTCAACCGCAACAGATCTAGCGACCGATGCCCTAGAAATACAATAACGGCATAGCGTGCCGCTATACTCCAACATTCCACGAGTTTTCCTCACCTTAACGGCACCCCATGCCGCTATTGAAACCCAATTTGCCCCCCTCCCTTGTAGACCTTGAAGATAGCGGCACGTCGTGCCGCTATCTATCTGCAGGAGAGGCTATATCAAGCAAATAACGGCACACGCTGCCGTTATCGAAGAACACGCCCCCTCCCCACAGGAAAGAAACGGCGAGTCTGACGACTGCCGTTGGGATCGTACAAATTATCGCCGGCGTCATCGCCCTTAACCTCAAGGGCGCTGCGGCGTATTAAGGGTCACACTCGGGGAGCTTGCGATACAGTCGCCGCCTCCTCCACCTCGGAGAACGCTTCGAATAACAATTCGTAAGACCGCAGCCTTTGGGCTGCGTTGCGGATAGTCGAGATAATGATAAATTCCTCTACGCCGTATTTCCGCTGCGCCTCAAGCAACTGGGCGCGAACCTCGGACTTGGAACCATAAATCACATATGCCTGCCGATCCTCGATCGTAAATTCCTCTTCAGCTTGCCTGCCGTATTCCTCGGCATGCTCCACGCTGCCGACCGTGATCGTCCTGCCGCTCTTCAGATGAATCCTCACGATTCGATAATCGTCCGCGATACGCTTCGCCTCTTCGTCTGTATCCGCCACGATGACTGGCACTCCCAATATCGCCTCAGGCCGACTGCCGTCCGCGGACTTGAATAGGCTGCGATACGCTTCGAAAGCTTGAGTCGCCTCCGCATCGTCGTTATTAATGAACTGAGCGAATACGTAGGGCAGCCCTAAGCTCCCCGCGGTCTCGGCGCTAGAACGGCTTGCGCCGAGCAAATAAATATCCGCCGGACGGGTCGGAATCGGGCTTGCCTTTAATCCGGCCAACGCATGGCCCGATCCAACCGGCTCGCGCGTATATCGGATAAGCTCGGCGATTTTCTCCGGCAACGTCGCATTATCGGTCTTACCCGCTTGTAGCGCCTTGATGGAATGAGGCAACCCCCCGGGTGCGCGGCCAATGCCGAGATCAACCCGGGAAGGACTCAGCGAGGCGAGTACGTTGAAATTTTCCGCCACCTTATAAGGACTGTAATGCTGCAGCATCACACCGCCCGAGCCGACCCGAATTCGCTCTGTTTTGGCTAGCAGATGAGAAATCAAAACTTCCGGCGAAGAGCCGGCGACGAGATCCGAATCATGGTGCTCCGACACCCAAAACCGATGATACCCCCATTGCTCCGCCTTTTGCGCCAGCTCGATCGTATGCCGAAAAGCTTCCGTCGGACTCTCGTCCTTGTGGATCAAAGTTTGATCCAGAATACTTAGTCGAATTCCCATGTTCCCGCCCCCACTGTATGGTTAAGCCAATCCGGCAACGTTGCGATAGAAGCCATGATTGGTGAATGCTCGATCTCTTCGATTCCCTTATAGCCCAGCCGGTTGATCAGAACCGAGTCGAGTCCGACCGCCCTGCAACCGACTACATCATCGTAGTAGTTGTCGCCGACATACAGGCACTCCTTCGCCGTAACGCCCGCCATCCGAAAAGCATGCCGGAATATCGCTTCCGAAGGCTTCTCGAAACCGACCTCGGACGAGATGACGACTGTATTCAGCAATTGCGTCAAACCGTAACGGTCGAGCAATTCCCTAGCACTGCCGTCCCAATTGCTGATCAGGCCGAGTCCGAGCCCGTTTCTTTTCAAACGTTCCAGCGTATCGATGACGAACGGATACAGTTCCCATGTGTAGCCCTGGGCCTTCTCCAGTTCCTCTAATCGCACGTATTGCTCATGCAGCTTAAAATCGACTTTTAACTCGTAGTTCAGCATACCTAAGTACCATGAAAAAAACTTTTCCTGTTCGCGCCCGAGCACGCCTGGATAGTTCCGCATGAAGTGCTTGTCGATCCGATGATAAGCCAAATCGATTTCCTCGATTGATCTATGGATTCCGTTCTCGAGCAAATAAGTTCGATAGATCCGCTCTCTCGGTTTGTAGACAAGCGTGTATCCAAGATCGAACCAGATGAAGGATTTAATCGGCTTGCTCATCTCAAAGCGACAACTTTCCCCGCACGCTCTTGCGACACGTCAACCGCTCCTCTTATCTAAGTTGAAAAATGCAGCAAATACTCATCCAGTTCAATGCGAAGCGCGCTATTGAACACGTTCGTCGCGATCATCTGCCCGGCGAATGCCGTAAGCGCGACGATCTGTTCGGGAGAGTAATATTGGCTCAAGTGCGCGAATAACGCATCCGACACTTCGTTGGGACTTCGCGAAAGCTGTCTCCCATAATACTCAAGAGCCTGCTCCTCATCGTCGAGGAAGAGCTCTTCCGGATCTTCTCCCCGATCGGTCAGAGCTTTGCGAAAATAGATCGAGCTCAGCAGGCAATCGCCCTCTAGCGAGATCGCGTAAGAGAATACGACGAACGCGCGATGGCTGATGAACTCTAGCAAAGCCGTTCGAAGCTTATACCATTCCTCGTATACGTGATAAGAGGGAAGGTGATGAAGCAACGTCTTCTTCATATTCGTGACGATTCCGGACGTTCGGTACTGATTCTCGTATTCCCTCTTAACCTCGCGCGAGGCATTCTCATAGACGATCGGTTTGATGATAACTCCCATTATTCGATCCTCCTTTCAATGGAAACGACTGAAGCGTCAAAGTCGCTAGGACCCTGACACTTCAGCCTTGATTGCCCAATGCCGATCAGTTGCCGTTATAATCCGGGATCGCTTCGAAGAAGGCGCGGTCGAGAAGCTCCTTCTCATCCGTGGAAGCATCGAGAATGCCTTGCGCTTTCTGCTCTTTAATGAAGAACTCCGCGCTCTTCTTGGCGTTGATGACGCCCGGTTTCCAATGATAAGCCGCAAGCAGCTTCTCATTCGTTGCCGCATCGGCTGCCACGTATTTCTTGTCGGTTTCGATCTTCGCGGTTTCTGCCGCGTTGTTGCCTACCCATTCCGCCGATTTCAGCAGCGCGCGCGTGATCGCGGCCGCTTTCTCCGGATCGTTCTTCGTTACCGCGCCGCTAATAACGGAATAGCAGCAGTAACCGGATTTGAACGGTTCGTCATGGCCATTGCTCAGAAGACGGGTATACTCGCCGGAATCGAGTGCTTGCTGAGCCGCAGGATCCCATACGATGAAGGCATCGATCTCGCCTTTGTCCGCTGCCGTAGCCAATTGCTGCGAAGGATAAGCTCTCCAGTCTACGTCCGTCGATTCAATGCCATTCTCTTTCAAAGTAATCGCCAACGTAATTTGCGGCCCGCCACCGATCGTATCGACTCCGATTTTCTTGCCTTTTAACTCTTTAATCGAAGTGATTCCGCTGTCTTTCCTCGTAACGAGTTGAATACATCCGGCGTGAAGCCCGCCCGTAATCTTAACGTCCAAGCCTTGTTCGATCGGCTTGAACCAAGCGAAGTTTCCGACGGTTCCATCCACTTTGCCGGAGGATATGCCCGACTTCAGCGTCTCGAAATCCATCTGCACAAGCTCGACGTCCAAGCCTTCTTCCTTGAAGAAACCTTTCTCGACGGCGGAATAGATCGGTGCTTCGCAAGTTCCTCCAGCATACGCGAACGTTACCTTCTTAAGCTTCTTGCCGTCTCCCGATGCGTTGGTTGCCGAAGCATTCGCAGCCGGGGACTGGTTGTCACCGCTCGCGGTCGCGGGGCTGGCGCTATTGTTGTTTTTGCCGCATCCACTAAGGACGGCCACAGCCATCGTAAGAGCAATGGCGGATAAAACCCACTTCCGTTTGGCTAAATGGTTTTTCATAGCTTTCTTGTGTCCTCCCTAACCTTTGGTATAGAGCCTCTATCTAAATCAGCTAAGTACGGATTCTCTTCCCCGCTCCCCTCCTCTCATAAGAGCTCGATCAAACCGGATTCGCGCTCGCCGTTGTTACGGCTTTCAGAATGGCTTGCTCCAGATCGTCGATGAGATCTTGCGCGTCCTCGATCCCGATAGACAGTCGGATGAGATCCGGTCGAACCCCGGCTGCCAACTGCTCCTCCGGCGAAAGCTGGGCATGGGTCGTGCTGCCTGGATGAATGACGAGCGATTTCGCATCCGCCACATTCGCTAGATGGGAGAACAGCTCCAACTGATCGATGAAGCGATTGGCCGTTTCCAAGTCTCCCTTCAAGCCGAAAGAGAATATGGATCCCGGTCCCTTCGGAAAATACTTATCGGCGAGCGCTTTGTATGGATTGCCCTCTAGCGTTGGATAGTTGACCCACGCCACGTCCGGGTGCCGGCTTAAATACTCGACGACGCGAGCCGTATTGGACAGATGCTTCTCCACTCTAAGCGATAACGTCTCCAAGCCTTGCAGCAGCAAGAAGCTGTTGAAGGGACTAATCGCGGCCCCTATATCCCTTAAATACTGAACCCTGACTTTCGTGATGAAGGCAAGCTCTCCGAACTTCTCCACGTATTTCAAGCCGTTGTAGCTTTTGTCCGGCTCGGTGAAGCCGGGGAAGTTACCGTTCGTCCAGTCGAACTTGCCTCCGTCGACGATGAGCCCGCCGATCGAGTTGCCATGGCCGCCGATGTACTTGGTCGCCGAATGAACGACGATATCCGCGCCATAATCGAACGGACGGATCAAGTATGGAGTGCCGAATGTATTGTCTACAATAAGAGGGATGCCGTTCTCGTGGGCAATGGCTGCGATAGCTTCGATATCTAGAATGTTCAGCCCCGGATTTCCGATAGATTCGATGAATATGGCTTTCGTCTTGCCGTTGATCGCTTTGCGGAAATTGTCCGGATCGTCCGGATTAACGAACCGCGTCGTAATTCCGAGCTTCGGCAGCGTGACGTCGAACAGATTGTATGTGCCGCCGTACAAGGTACTCGCCGATACGATCTCGTCGCCTGCCCCCGCCACGTTGAAAATCGAAAACGTGACCGCCGCCGAACCGGAAGCAACCGCCAGCGCTCCAACGCCGCCTTCCAACGCCGTAATGCGTTGCTCCAGCACGTCATTGGTCGGATTGACGACCCGGGTGTACGTATTGCCGGGTTCTTCGAAGTTAATGACCGACCGGGCATGCTCCGAGTTCTTGAAGACGAACGAAGTCGTCTGATAGATCGGTACCGCGCGCGCTCCCGTTACCGGATCCGGCTGTTGCCCAGCATGTACTTGCAGCGTATCGAACCTCCATTTCCTTACGGCTTCGTTTGGTTGGTTCGTCCCTTGATCACCCATGCGTTCATCTCCTTATCGAATAAATAAAAAGAGACCGAGTTCCCTTTCGGGAAATCAGTCTCCAGTTGTCTGGTCAACGATTGACGAAATTTATTAATTCATACTAATCTGGGCGGATTTATAAGATTATATTAGTCTCAATGTATCGCCGTTGTCAATTACAATTTTTCTCATAAAATTGATTGGATTGCATTATTCGGTTGACAATTAAAATCACCTCGCGTTAATTTATATTAAACAAGTAGGAATTATAGGGATAACACGTACAGAAAGTAGGGATCGCATGAACAAATGGCGAAATTGGATTATTGTAGCCGCCGTCGCTTTACTGACCGGCTTCGTTCTACTCCAGCAATTGGACGACAATAGTAAAGGCGCCCAAGCTGGTTCATCAGCATTAGCGGCAGATCCGACTAGCGATATTCCGGAAAAACCTCAAATCGGTTACACCGCCCCATCCTTCTCGTTAACTGGCCTGGACGGCAAAATCTACGATCTTAAGAATCTACGAGGTAAACCCGTCGTACTCAACTTCTGGGCATCTTGGTGCGGGCCATGCAAAGAAGAAGCCCCATCCTTCGTCAAGCTGAACAAGCAATATGGTAACCGCCTGCAGATCGTGGCCATCAATCTGACCGCCACCGACAGCGTGCAGTCCGCTAGAGAATTTGCGCAAAATTACGGCTTCACGTTCCCCGTCCTTTTCGATCCGGACGGAAAGACGGGTGCCAGCTACGAGATCCGTCCGATTCCTACTACCCTGTTCATCGACAGCCAAGGCATCATTACAGATGGAGTGCTCGGCGCGCTCACCTGGGACGATCTGCAAACGCGCGCTTTAGCTCTTATTGAACCGGCGAAACCAGAAAAATAGGTATCCGAACAAGATCGCCGCAACCCCCACCGTGACCGAGACGATTGCGGCGGTCCTTATCCCTGACAACTCCCCTACCGAATCGCCCGAAGCTTTCTCAGCCGGCTTAAATACGGATGCGGCGGCAGACGCCTTGACGATCTTGATCGGTTTGCCGTCGTCCTCGTCTATGTAATGGCACGACGGCAAATCCGCCCCCGACGACGAAGACGCGACGAACGCTTTTGGTTCGGCGGACGCCGCAGACAAGCCCGCCGTTAAGCCGATTACCAGCAACAGCATCGCGCTCCATTTCCTAAGACCCTTCATCGGAATCCCTCCCCTACGATCTCGTATTACCACTCTCTATGACTATTGGATGCTAAACTCGAACGTCTTCATCTCGTGCACGCCTTCCGCGGTCGTCACGTGAGCGAGCAAATAGTAATCCCCGACCTGCGAGAATTCCCCTTTGATGAAATACAGGCCGTCCTCCACGCTCTTCGCGTTTAATTGCGCGTGCTGCTCTTCGCCTTTGGGCCAAATTTCGAAGATAACCGATGCCCCGACGACCGGTTTGGCCTTCGCCTTAATCTCAAGGTTCAGCGAGGAAGTTCCTGCGGCACTCAGTTTCTCCGGTGCCGTCGTGAAGCGGATATCCAACGTCCCGTCCGAATTGCCGGCCGCGGAGGCGCTGTTTCCTCCACTGGAACAACCGGATAGCGACAACGTAACGAGTAGCATAACCGCGACGGCAGCCAGTGAGATACGCCTATTAACTCTATTCATGATTCCATCCCTCTTTCCTCACACGATGTATTCCGGCTGTTCGATTTCCGGTACGAGCTGCAAGCTTTCCAATATTCGCGAACGGTACTCGAAGAACGCCGTACTGTTGCGAACTCTCGGTCTCGGCAGATCGATCTTAATGACTTCTTTGATCTGCGCGGGACGTGGCGTCATAACCACTACTCGATCGCTTAAATACACCGCTTCATCAATGTCATGGGTAACGAACACCATCGTCGTCCCTCTCTCCCGCCATATCCGCAAAATCTCCTCCTGCAGGTTCATCCTCGTAAAAGCATCCAAAGCCCCGAGAGGTTCATCGAGCAGCAGCACTTTCGGGTGATTAACTAACGCCCGCGCCAGCGCGGCCCTTTGGGCCATTCCGCCCGACAATTGATGAGGATAAGCTTTCTCGAACCCTTGCAGGCCGACCAACTCAATAAATTTGTCGATTTCGCCTTTTTGTTCCTTTAGCACTCCTCGCGACTCCGGTCCGGTAGCTACGTTGCTCCAAATGTTTTTCCACGGAAACAACGTCGGATCTTGAAACACCAATCCCCTGCTGGGATGGGCATCTTTAATCAGCTCTCCATCCAGCTTGATCTCTCCCGAGGTCGGATTATCAATGCCGGCGATCAACCTGAGAAGCGTCGACTTTCCGCATCCGCTCGGACCGATCAAGGAAATGAATTGTCCCGGTTCGATATCCAGATCGACCTTGCTAAGAGCAACGACGGGTTGCCCGCCTTTGCCTTGGTCCTCGAACACGCGGGACACTCCGTCAACGGTGATCCGTCCCCCTTCTTTAATCGCAGCAGCTACCATTTGATCAACCCTTTCTGCCAAATCAAGACACGATCGCGAATTTTGAACAGCACCGTGATTATCGTCGAGAATAGCACCGCCATAATGAACAGGGCCGCATACACCTTGTAATACTCGGCCCAGCCTTGCGCCCATGTAATATAAAACCCGAGCCCCGCTTTGACACCCAGCATCTCGGCGACGATAAGCGTGACGAAGGAGGTGCCTAATCCCATGAACAATCCGATGAAAATAAGCGGGAAAGCGGCCGGGAAAGCCACTCTCAGTACGAGGTACCTTTCATTGGCGCCGAGCGTACGCGCGACCTCGAAGAACGATTTATTCACCCCAGCTATGCCCGACCAGGTCATGACCGTAACGGGGAACCAGGTACCTAGCGCGATGAGGAAAATGCTGGCGGTGAAGCTGCTCGGAAACACGATCAATACGACGGGAATCCAAGCCGTCGCCGGAATCGGCCCAATAAATCTGAGGAACGGATTGATCCAGTACTGAAAGTGCTTGTACCAGCCCATCAGTATTCCGGTCACAAGTCCGAAAAATGCACCGATCAAGTAGCCGATGAGCAATAATCGAAGGGAATACAGAACACAGATGAACAGCTTATGCCTGTCGTTGATAAGCGCATCCAATATTTTGACCTGCGAAGGAAAGTAAGGCAGTGGCAACGTACCCGACTTCAGCGTCAGAAGCTCCCAAACGGCCAGCAGCACGAAAATAAAGGTAAGGATGCCGGAGAAATAAAGCAGCGATCGATAAGAAGATTTGCGGTAAAGCGCCGTTAACGCCCAAGCCGAGAACACGACAAGAAGCGCAACGAGAACGATCGTATACGCCCGCTCGGATACGACTGGCTGGACGCTCGGAATGAGCGTATGCGACAATAGCGCCACGACGAGCGCCACGACGGGGAGCGTGAGTCTGACCACGCCGCTTAAAGCGATTTTCGGTTTAACCTTAGCTTGAATGCCGATCTGTTCCGCGATTTCCAAGTCGATTTAGCCTCCTCGTCTACCCGAAAATAAAGAAACCCCTCTCCTTAAATAGGAGTAGGGGTCGCCGGACTTCCGGTGGACATATTAATTATTCCGATATAATTAGTCGGTATTATGGAATAAACTGTATCATGTAACGATTACTCTGTCAATAATCGGATGAACGGGAGGCTAGGCCGCCCGCTCGGGCATCAATCGGAATTTCCGTGCCAAAACCACAACCTTATATCACACTGCTAGGGTTAGCACTGATTGCTGATAGTGATGACGTAACGCTGTTAGCTTAGCAAAGCCTGATCCGGGGATGAAATCACTTGATCGATAATCCCGTATTCAAGCGCTTCCTGGGCCGACATGAAATAATCGCGATCCATGTCCGTCTCAATTTTCTCTATCGGTTGGCCGGTTCTCTCCGCCGTAATCCGATTTAATTTGTCCCGCGTCTGCAGGATTCGCTTGGCGCTGATCGCAATGTCGCTTGCCTGCCCTTGCGCGCCGCCGTGCGGTTGGTGAATCATAATCTCGCTGTTCGGCAAAGCGAAACGTTTGCCCTTAGCCCCCGCGAGCAGAAGGATCGCTCCGAACGAGGCGGCCATTCCCATGCAGATCGTATGCACTTGGGGCTTAATGAATTGCATCGTATCATAAATGGCGAACCCCGCCGAAGTCGATCCCCCGGGCGAATTAATGTAGAGGCTAATCTCTTTGTCCGGGTCCTCCGCGGCCAAGAACAACAGTTGGGCGATGATGCTGTTCGCGATCTGATCGTCGACCGCCGCCCCCAAGAACACAATACGATCCTTCAACAGCCGGGAATAAATGTCGTAGGACCGCTCGCCGCGATTCGTCTGCTCGACAACGTATGGAACGTAACTCGTCATTCTTCGTACCTCCGCTTCCTTGATTAGTGTTCGCTTGCCTCTGGTAAACGAACGAATTCCTGCGAAGGATACGGAGGTTACGCTATAATGGAGAAAATAAAAAAAACGCTAACGAATGATCGTTACCGCGTATCTTTTGAACTCCTTCGTTCGTTTACTATAGCAAGGATCTGCGGCTTAGCCGTCAACTTGAACGCCGACGGCAAGACCGGTAAAGGAGAAATGCGGGATGAACTTGGTGGAAAACGAAATACTTGCCGCAAATGAGCCATCCAGCGGACAATTGGAGCAGCTGCGAACGGCATTGAACCGATATTGTCTTTCCCTTACCGAATCCCCATGGGATGCCGAGGACTTAGCACAGGATACTTGGGTCAAAGCTTTGAGCCTGTTTACGAGACATGGACATCGGAATCCGGAAGCGTTATTGCTGAGGATTGCCAAAAATACGTGGATCGATCAAGCAAGGAGGAAAAACGTTCTTGCCCGCATCTTGAAGGAGGAGCGCGCATGGGCAGCGTTACCCGAGAACAGCCTGACCGAGATCGAAATCGAGATGGCGCTTCATGCTTTGTTAAAGCATCTGCCGCCGCTGCAAAGAACCGTCTTCTTGTTACGGAACGTGTTCGAATATTCCATTGCCGAGACGGCCAGACTTCTCAAAACAACGGAAGGGGCGGTAAAAGCAGCTCTCCATCGCGCCCGAAAGTCGTTAGACTCTGCTCGTGCCGAATTGGAAAGCGGAACTCTTCCGCCCCCTTCCGAACCGTATTTGAAGGATTACCTCAGATCGATCGCATCCGCTTACCGGGCGGGCGACATCCCCGCAATCGTCGAGCTTGCCATGCGCGATATCGCAGATCCCGCCGCGGCTATCGGCATCCTTCAGACTCGGCTGTTGGGCCGACAATTGGCGTCGCCATCCCGTGCCCGGTTCCGCGGTTCACGTTCGGATATGCTCCGAATGGCGGCATAGTCTATCCGAATCTAACCTACCGAAGAGAGATCGGTACCTTCATCCGCAATCTCTTCGGTAGAGCCCGTCGCGTATACAGTCCCCAGCCTTAGATCGCTTTGGCGGCCCACAAGCCGGCATTCAGGATCAGCTTCCGATAGGCTTCTACCTTAAACGCGGACAATTGGTGACCCGGCATTAAATAGACGATTCTGCCCAGCCCGAATTCGTGCGTCCATGCCGCGGGCCACATCTCCCCGTCATGCTCGTATTCGGCAAGGATCGTTTTCTGAATAAAAGGGTCGAACTCGAATCGGTAAGGTTCATCTTCGACCACGAACGGTTCAACCCGATCCATAATCCGATGATGAGGTTCGCGAATGCGGATCGGCAAAGAAGTAAATTCCGGATGGCTCACGAACTTTCCGCCGATCATGGCCGCAAGCTCTTGATTTCTCTGCAAGGAAATCCCGGTATGGATCGCTAGCAATCCGCCGCCGCGGGCTACGAACGAGAGCAGAGCGGCCGTACGGGCCGGAGGCAGCTTCTCCTCGAGAAATTCCGTGTAGGAGATGAAAAGTCGGTATGGCTTTAAATACTCCTCATTCAACATCCCATAATCTCCCGTGCTTCGAACGTCTATTTTGCCCTGAAAAATCTGTTCGATTTCCTTGTCGACGCCTTCGAAAGGATGATAGATCGCATCCGAGTAGTTTCCTAACGCCAGAGCTTGAATCGTCGTCATTGAGCAACTCTCCCTTGGATGTTATTTCCCTATCGGTAAACCATAGGGGTATAATGAGTTCATGCGCCTTACTAAGCCATCGATTATCCATCGTCGATTACTACTGGTGTCATCTACTGCCGAAGGGAGCATGAATAAACTTGAAATTTTCCTTATGTATCGGAGCTTATCCGGGCAAAGACGAAGTCTATCACCTAGAAAAGGTCAAAGAACACGGTTTCCATGGTCTCGAGTACTATGCTTGGTGGGAACTCCGCGATCTGAAGAGAACGGCCCAAGAGCAAGAACGGATAGGCGTCGGCATTAACGCCACTTGCACGAAGTTCATCAGTCTCGTCGACGAATCCCAGAGAGACGCATACTTGGAAGGCATTCGCCAAACGATTGAAGCTTGCAAAATTCTGAATATACGTTCCGTAATCTCGCAGACAGGCAACGTGCTAGAAGGCGTTCCGCGGGATACGCAGCGCCGCACAATGGTAGAGACCTTGAAACGCTGCGCTCCGCTGTTCGAAGAATCCGGCATCGTGCTGGAGATCGAACCGCTGAACGGGCTCGTTGACCATCAAGGACACTTCCTGCAACGATCGGACGAATCCGTCAACGTCATCGATCAAGTCGATAGCCCGAACGTCAAGCTCGTCTTCGACGTCTATCATCAACAGATTACCGAAGGCAACGTGATCCGTAACGCGATCGGATATCAAGACCGGATCAACCACTATCACATAGCGGACAACCCCGGACGCAATCAGCCTGGCACGGGCGAGCTCAATTACGTCAATATCCTGCGAGCTATCAAAAACACCGGCTTCTCGGGCTTCGTCGGGCTGGAATGCGGCTACACCGTAGACACGGACGTCGCGATTAGTCAATTCAAGAATGAAATCGCTTCACAAGTATTATTCTAACATAAGAACGCCGATCGTCACCTAGTACGTAGGGAGCGATCGGCGTTCCGCGATTTTGGCCAAATGAACTAAAGCTACACCCTGAACAGTCCGTAGCCGTTCAGAGGCACGATTGGATTCCGGTCGACGGCAAGCCCGGCACTCAGGTTGCCGCGAAGCGCAACGTCCACGAGCCACTTCGTGAAGGGCGCAACGTTCATGGACTCCATCTCATCTAAGCTATAGAAACCAGCCGCATCTACCTCGATACCATCCGGCGTCGGTTCTCCGCCCACGTAGTCCATCGAGAAGGCGACGTACAAGTTATGGATGCTCCTCGGCTGATCCCGCAAGGCAACGATGCCGCTAACTTTCGCTGTAACTTTGCATTCCTCCATAACCTCTCGGACGATCGTCTCCTCGATCGGTTCCATCTGCTCGATATAACCTCCTGGGTTCGTCCAGTACCCTTTGCCCGGTTCTTGCGCTCTGCGTACGAGCAGCATCTTGTCCTCATGGACGACAAGAGCCCCTACGCCGATACTATAGTTTCCCCAGTGAACGAAGCTGCATTTCGTGCAAGCCCGTCTTAACGTACCGTCCACATCGCGAGTTTCCATTTCCGATCCGCACGAAGAACAAAACTTCATTTCCATATCTGTCACCTGCTCCGAATGTTGTTAAATCGTTCGTCGACTCTCTCTATTTATCAACCTACATTATACTCGATGTTCGTATGCAGCACAGCGGCTAGGAGGGTGGGAATTAGTTGGGTTTTTAGGTTTTACCGGACTACAGAGCCATATTGGCCACCTCGGGAGTGTGCAGTCAGGTTTTGCCGGACTACAGCACCATTTGAGCAACTTCTAGTACATGCAGTCAGGTTTTACCGGACTGCAGAGCCACATTGGCCACCTCAGGAGCGTGCAGTCAGGTTTCGCCGTACTACTCAAATACGCGACTAAACAAAAAAAGCACACCACAGCGGCAACAATCGTTGCCACTGCTGGTGTGCTTCTCGATTAATTCCTACAATTCTTACAGCGTGATCTCGCGCCCGCGCTCGGCGGATTCGTAGATCGCGGATAGGATCTTGATCATGTCTACGCCGTGGTCCGGCGTGATGATCGGAGTCTCGCGCCCGAGCACGCATCCGATGAAATGTTGAATGTTCGCGGTATGCTGCGGAATCGCCGCTTCCGGGAAGATCGGCTGCTGATCGATCAGCACGCCCTCGTTCTCCGTAAACAGACGAAGCTTGTCATTGATAAGACTGAACCCGCCTTCAGTGCCTCTCCACTCGAGAAACTTCTTCTCTTCCTCGATGTTGGATGCCCAGCTGAATTCGATTTGCAGTGATGCGCCGTTATCGAAGCGGATAAAACCGGCCGCCAGATCCTCGACGTCGAACGTTCCCGTAGGAATTTTGCCATCTGCTTCCGGACGGTCAGCGAACTTGCGATAAGTCGAGCCCGATACCGTTACCGGCTTCGGATTGCCGCTCAACCACATCGCCATATCGATCATGTGCACGCCAAGGTCGATCAACGGCCCGCCGCCGGACAATTCCTTCGTCGTAAACCAACCGCCTCGTCCCGGAATGCCCCGACGACGAATCCAACCGCAACGTCCCATGTACAGATCGCCCAATTGGCCTTGTCCGATGATTTTCTTCGCGAATTTGGCTTCCTCGCTGAATCTATTGTTTCTCATCGTCATGAGCAATTTACCCGAATCGCGCGCCACATCCGCCATCTTCTGCGCTTCGACCGGATTAACGGCGTCCGGCTTCTCGCAGAATACATGCTTGCCTTTCTGCAAGGCAGCGATGGCAATCTCCGAGTGATACAGATTCGGAGTGCTAATTCCAACAATATCGATCGAAGGATCCGCGATCAGTTCCCGATAATCTTCATACACTTTCGCATCCGGGAAATCTTTAGCCGCAGCCTCGGCGGAAGCGCGGAAGGCGTCGCAGAACGCGACGATTTCCACTTCCTTGGACGATAACCACCCTGGTAGATGCGCCCATTTGAAAATCCCGCCTGTCCCGATAACTCCTACTTTAAGCGTCATTAGTTTTTCTCCTTAATCGTTTCTAGAGGTTGAGCATTGCCGTAACGCGGATACTCGCGGTCAACCGGCGCAGCCCATTTCACGGCGTTAGAGATAACTTTGCGCACTTGCGGATTGTAGTAAGTCGGGTATGTCTCATGTCCAGGACGGAAATAGAAAATCTTGCCCATGCCGCGCGTATAGCAGCAGCCGCTGCGGAATACTTCTCCGCCTTCGAACCAGCTCACCATAACCAGCTCGTCCGGTTGCGGAATGTCGAAGTGTTCTCCGTACATTTCTTCCTGAGGAAGCTCAATATATTCGCCGATACCATCCGCAATCGGATGTCCCGGATTAACGACCCAAATGCGTTCCTTCTCATCTGCTTCCCGCCATTTCAGATCGCAGGACGTGCCCATGAGTTTCTTGAATATTTTCGAAAAATGACCCGAATGCAGCACGATTAGTCCCATGCCTTGCAGTACGCGTTGATGTACTCTTGCGACGATCTCATCCTGAACTTCATCATGTGCCATATGTCCCCACCAGATGAGGACGTCCGTTTCGTTCAATACGGCTTCGGACAAGCCATGCTCCGGATCGTCTAAAGTGGCCACTTGAATATTTCCTGTTACTTCCAGTCCTTCGGCAATTGCCGTATGCATCCCTTGGGGATATACGGAGGCCACTTTCTCATTCGTTTTCTCATGACGATGTTCGTTCCAGACCGTAACATTGATGGATGGTTTCATAGATGGATTCTCCCTTGATTTAGGTTGATTCGAAGAACTAGTTCTATCTCCATTTTATGCGAGCAGGAAGATTCAATCGATTACGTTTTCGATTAATTTATTACGGTATTCTGTCATACCCTTCATGGAATAGAACGATTGTGTTAAAATAACGTTACGCGATCCTGTCGCAAACTATGTACCCCAAGGAGCCCTGCCATGTATCCGGAGATGCGTTATGAGCAAGTCGTCTATCAGAATCCATTTCTCGCGATGCGAATCTGGCAGATCGACTCCAAAGACCTTACGCCAGAGGCCATTCGCGTATGGAAAGAGCAGGATTGGAAGCAAAAGAGGTACACCGATAGTCAGTGGCATTACCATGAAGAGGTGGAGCTTCTCCTCATCCACGAAGGGGAGCTTACGACTTTCTGCAGGGAAGAGCAACTCGTGCTGCGCAGCGGCGATATCGCTTTGTTCGGATCATCCGAGCCGCACATGACCATGCATACCAACGATGACGAATTGAGCTATATCGTATTCCAGATCGATCTGCGCAAATATTGGGATCTGAGCACGATCAATAGTATGCAACACTTCTCGGAAGTCATTCGACCGCTCAGTTCGCTCAATTATGTATATCGCGACAATCCGGACGTCAGAGCCCAGACAGCAGACCTGATCCGCGAAATCTACAAGGAAATGAACGATGCGCAAATCGGCTATGAACTCGCCGTATCCGCACGAATTAAAAATATTTTGCTGCTGCTTCTCCGATATGATACCCAAATGAAACTCAACTATAACGATAACCGCCTGCTTGGCAGGCTTCAGCCAGCTGTCGATTACGTGGAACAGAACTTAAGCGAGAAGCTATCCGTGTCCGAGATAAGCGGATTGGTGAACATGAGCTATACCCACTTCATTAAGACATTTAAGAAGGCGGTAGGCATGTCGTTCACCGACTTCGTCGTCTACAAGCGAATCAAGAAAGCCGAACAGCAGTTACTTACCAACGACGACCTGAGCATAGCAGAAGTGGCCGAGTCGGTAGGTATCTCCAACATCGGCCACTTCTACGATATGTTTCGTCGCTATAATGACTGCTCGCCCAAGCAATTCAAGGATCGGCTTCGGGTACCTGTCGTGAACGTTGAAGCCGAAGGCTAATCCCGCGATCGGCTTAGGCTTCAACGGCATCCGCGATCAAGCGGTCGATCTCATCCGCATATTCTTGTCGTTGATCTTCGGACCAGCCTCCCCGTTCCGCCATGGCCGCAATGACAGGGTCTCCCCACTTACGGACAGAGGCCATATTAAAGAACATCCAGCCGCTTCGCCGGACTAAGAAGTCCTGCGGCTTAACCGCCATTTCCTCGTCCATCGCATACCGCAACTCCGCCGCGATCGCTAAAGGCAAACCATGCCGCTCCGCCCATTGCTGCTCCTTCTCGCCATCCATTAGCGCGAATAAAGAATCTACGTTGGAGCCGTAAAATTTCGCCATCGCTTCGGCATCCTCGGCCGGGAAACCCTTCAAAATCCCTACTTGTTTTTTACCCATTACGAATCGGCTATAATTGTCCGAGCCGCCGACATCGCCGCCGGAGATCGGCATTTCCTTGGTGCGGCAAGCGCCCACGCCGGATTTCGCCCCTTCATCCGCTAACCGTTTCACTACGTCATCCACGATTGACTCGGCCATTTTCCGATATCCTGTTAGTTTGCCGCCAGCAATCGAGATCAAGCCGGAAGGCGCATGAAAAATTTCGTCCCGACGCGAAATTTCCGACGGGTCCTTCCCCTCTTGATGAATGAGCGGCCGGAGCCCTGCCCAACTGGATTCAATGTCCGAATCCTCTAGCTTAAGATCAGGAAACATGAAGTTCGCCGCTTTAAGCAAATAGGCCCGATCTTCCTTCGTTACTCTTGGGCGATCGATCTCGCCTTGATAATTCGTGTCCGTCGTCCCGAAATACGCTTTGCCCGCACGCGGAATCGCGAACACCATCCGTCCATCCGGCGTATCGAAATATACGGCTTGCTGCAGCGGAAACCGGGATTGGTCGAATACGAGATGAACGCCTTTGGTTAAACGGAGCGTCTTACCGGACTTGGAGCCATCCAACTCCCGAAGCTCATCCACCCAAGGGCCCGTTGCGTTCACCACTTTGGTTGCGAGCACTTCGTACTCCTTGCCGTCGATCACATCGCGAACCTTTGCCCCGGTCAATTGCCCTGCGGTGTCATACGTCAAGGAATCTACGCGCGCATAGTTAACGGCGAGAGCCCCGTATTCCCTAGCTTTTTTCATAACCTCGATAGTCAATCGCGCATCGTCGGTACGGTATTCCACGTAATATCCGCCGCCCTTTAACCCTTCTTTTTTCAGCAAAGGCTCTCTCTTGTGCGTCTCTTTAGCGCTTAACATGGAACGGCGTTCGCCTCTCTTAACGCCCGCTAGAAAATCATACACGCGAAGGCCGATCGACGTTGAAAATTTACCGAAGGTACCACCTGTGTACAGCGGAAGCAGCATCCATTCCGGCGTCGTGACATGCGGCCCGTTCTCGTATACGATCGCCCGTTCCTTGCCTACTTCCGCGACGACGCCGATCTCGAACTGCTTCAAATAGCGCAACCCGCCATGTACGAGCTTCGTCGAACGGCTAGACGTTCCCGCCGCGAAATCCTGCATTTCGACTAGCGCTACGCGAAGCCCCCGGCTTGCCGCGTCAAGAGCGATGCCGGCGCCCGTAATCCCCCCTCCGATCACGAGCAAATCCACTTGACGATCGCGCATATCTTCTAATATTTCATGTCGTTTCGAAGACGACAGGCTTTTCGCATTGTTTACGGTCATGACAATCTCTCCCCTTCTGTAGACCAAAATAGAAAAAACCACGCTAACCATCTCCGAGAGCATCTGACATGCATCTCGGAAACCATTATCGTGGTTTCTCCATGAACTCCAACCGATATTAACTTACGCCAATCATAGCACCGTTACTCCGCGAACGCAATGGCCGCTTTTACCGCGCGTCCCCAACCGGCATATAGCCGCTGTCTTTCCGATGGCTCCATATGCGGCTCGAATTCGCGCTCCACTTGCTTAAGGCAACGGATCTGCTCGCGGTCGTCCCAGTATCCGACGGCCAGCCCAGCTAAGTAAGCAGCGCCTAAAGCCGTAGATTCGTTCACGACAGGACGGACGACGGGAACGCCCAGCATATCGCTTTGGAATTGCATGAGGAAATCGTTCCTGACCGCGCCGCCGTCTACGGCCAACTTCGACAAGGTGATGCCCGAATCCCGCTCCATCGCCTTCAATACGTCTTTGGCTTGATAAGCTAACGCCTCCAATGTCGCCCTTACGAAATGCTCCTTGGAAGTTCCCCTCGTCAATCCGAAAACCGCCCCGCGCACTTCGCTATTCCAGTAAGGAGTACCTAGCCCGACGAATGCGGGAACGACGTATACCCCTTCCGAAGAAACGGCCGCTTCCGCGAGACGCTGGCTGTCCGCCGCGTTCTCAATGAAGCCCATGCCGTCTCTCAGCCACTGGATCGCAGCGCCCGCAACGAATACGCTTCCTTCAAGTGCATATTCGACCACGCCGTCTACTTCCCAAGCAATCGTCGTAAGCAAGCCGGAAGATGAACGGATGGCTTCAGTCCCCGTATTCATGAGCATGAAACACCCTGTTCCGTACGTGTTCTTCACGTTGCCCGGGTCATAACAGCCTTGCCCGAACAATGCCGCCTGCTGATCGCCGGCTGCACCTGCGATCGGTACCGCGCATCCGAACAATCCAGCATCGGTATTTCCGTATATTTCCGAAGAGGAACGTACTTCCGGCAGCATCGATCTCGGGATGTTAAGGATCTTCAGAAGTTCTTCGTCCCAAACTCTCTCATAGATATTGAACAGGAGCGTACGCGAGGCGTTGGATACGTCCGTCACATGAACGCGTCCGCCCGTCAGCTTCCAGATGAGCCAGCTATCGATCGTTCCGAATAGCAATTCTCCGCGTTCAGCCTTCTCACGCGCTCCATCAACCGTATCCAGAATCCAAGCGATTTTCGTGCCGGAGAAATAGGCGTCGACCTTTAAACCCGTCTTCTGCTGGATAAGCTGCTCGTAGCCTTCTTGTTTCAGCCTCTCGCAAATCCCCGTCGTCTGGCGGGATTGCCAGATGATCGCGGGATATACGGGTATCCCCGTCGCCCGATCCCAGACGACCGCCGTCTCCCGCTGATTCGTAATGCCGATCCCGGCGATGCTCTCCACTCCGATATTGGCTTGCGCCAGGACGCTCCGAATCACATGTACCGCCGATGCCCAGATTTCTTCCGCATCCCCTTCCACCCACCCGGGGTGCGGATATTGCAGGCCGATTTCCTGTTGCTCCATGGCATCGATACAGCCTTCTTCGTTAACCAATAAAGCCCGCGTGCTAGTCGTCCCTTGATCCAATGCAAGCATGTAACGTTTCATAGCCACATCTCCCCCTAGTCCCGTTCGGCCTCCTCAGCCATCTTATCGATCGTTATGCTTACCACAAATCCCGCCTTGACGTCGTGATTGCCGTCGCTCCCGCTTCCAAGGCGATACGGACATCCTCTTCCGAACGGATGAGGCCTCCCGCGATAACCGGTATTCCCGTCCTATCCCTAACTTCCTGAATCATGCTGGGGATAACGCCGGGCAACACTTCAATGTAGTCCGGCTTCGTCTTCTCGAATAGCGCATAGCTTTTCTCAAGCGCTCCCGTATCGATAAGGAATAGCCGCTGAATCGCGATGAGTTTATTTTGTTTCGTTTTCTGTATGACGCTTGCCCGGGTAGAAATCAATCCCGCAGGTCGTACATGCTGACAAAGATACTCCGCTGCGTATTCGTCATTTTTCAAACCGTCTATGAGATCCGCGTGCAACAACACTTTCTTGCCATGCCGCTCCGCCAGCTCTACCAAGATCCTTAACTGACCAAGATGTCCACCCAACAGAACGACGTATTGATGAGGGCTGGCCAATGCAGCCTCTAGCTCTTTGGCCGTTTTGACGGCCGGCCATACGGTTTGATTGTTCATGGCATGCGAACCTCCACTTTGCTGAACGAGTTACGAAAAAAAACCACATCACAAATGCTCCTCCTATTCGGACAAGCAATTGATGTGGATCTCCGTTTCTCCCTCACGCTATTAACTTGGCTTAATTATAGTCTTGAATTGAAAGCGTCGTCAACTTCCGTCTCGATCAGCTGGCCCTTGGGATAGCCCCCTAATGGGGTACGGGCTTTCACCTTATTATAGGTCGCGCAATCTCATGTCTGCTTAGGGAAGCAGCACTTGAGCCGATATCGGATAATGGTCGGAAGGGTACTTCCCTTCGTATTCATCCCGATAAACGGTCGTTTCCAAGAGGGCAACGTCCCTGGTAAAGAACAGATAGTCGATCGGCTCGCCTTCGACTCCCCCTTCGAAATCATGAAAGGTTCGGCCGATGGGCTCCGGATGCGCCAGATAAGCATCTATAAGGTTTTGCCGTAGCGTCACGATCGCCGGATTTTCCGGGAAGGAGTTGAAGTCTCCCGTCAATAGAACAGGGAGTCCCTCTTCCTCTTGGCAGCGTGCGATTCGATCAAGAAGCAGCTTGGCACTCTCCTCGCGGGCAAGCTGGCCTTCATGATCGAAGTGAGTATTGTAGACGTAAAAGCGCCGTCCAGGTTCATCGATCCGCTCCAAGCACGCCCAAGTGCAGAAACGCGGATAGCTGCTGTCCCAGCTTACGCTGCCGGGGATTTCCGGCGTTTCGGATAACGAGAACTGGCCTTGCTTAATCACTTTAATTCGATCGTGCTTATAGAATATAGCGCAACACTCGTCCATTCGCGGATCGCCGCTCTCATAGCCGCTCCGTCCTTCGCCCAACCGGCTATAGTCGGACAATTCCTGATCCAGATCGCGCAGCATGTCGTACCGGCCTTCCTGCGTCCCGATAATGAGCGGCTCGGCTTTCCGCACGAGATCGGTAGCATGACGGATACGATAAGGCCAAGCGTTATCGCCGTCGATCGGCGTATTCACCCTCAGGTTAAATGTCATGATTGTAAGTTTCATCTTAATAGGTTCACCCTATCCGTTTTGATTTGACCTTAAGACATGGATAACATTCTAATATAAACTTGAGGAGAAAGGAACGTTAATGACAGTCGACAAAAAAACCTTGATAGACCAAACGATCTGGCCATCAAGATTTTCATGATTCACCGTCAACTTGTCGCAGCTGTCTGGTGATAATCGGGTCTAACCTAACTGAATCGTACTTTCCAAACGATTCGATTTCAGTGCTGCAGTAAACAAGGCATGACTTCCCGCCGCCTCTTCCGGAGTCGCGCATTGAAACGGTTGCAGCATTCCCTCTCTACCATTCGCGAGTTCATCGCAGAACGCCGCCCACATCTGTAGAATGGAATCCGAGAAACCGAACTCGAAGATTCCTCCCGTTATCGTGTCATATGCAGATTTATAAGGAACATCCGTAACGTGCCAAGCTTGAGCACCTCCAGGCACATAGGGTAGCGATGCGACCTGTTTCGGATTTTTGGTCGTAAACTCAGCGGAAAATTCGGTGCCTTGAATTCGAATGAACCACGTGTTGGCATGTCCGGGGGCAATTCGTTTCGTAGACAGTATCATTGGGAAATGCTGCGTCTCCGTTTGCACATCGCAAGCAAGAATCGCGTTATCCCATGTTTCGCAAGGTGCCATTCCGCCTCGTCCATCGGGACGCTCTTCTACGATTTTATTGAGTAACGCCCTAACAGTGCGCGGTTGCCAACCGAATCTTAGCGGTAAATGCAAGACATGAAGACCAAGATCCCCCATACAGCCATACTTGCCGTTAGTCTCAATCCGTCGCTTCCAGTTAATCGGCTTACTCGGATCAAGGTCGCTGGAATGCCAGAAGCCGGCTTCCACCTCTATAATGCGACCGAATCGTCCTTCCTTAACCCATTTCGTTATTTGCATCGCGCCTGGGAAGAATGGAAACTCGGATGAGCTACGAACAACGACCTGCGGATGATCCTTAATCGTTTGCAGAATGCTCGCATTCGCTTCCTCATCGATTCCGAACGGCTTTTCTCCTAGCAAATGCTTGCCGGCACGAATAATATCTTCGTAGATTTGTCGGTGCAAATTATGCGGGACTGCACAATAAATCGCATCAACATCAGCATTCTCGAGCATATCCTTATAGTCTACATATACGTATTTAACACTTGGTACCGCTTGAACGAACCATGCCGAAGCAACTGGATTGGCGTCGCAAACCGCTATGATCTCAGGTTTGAAGTTCACGTCGGCAAGGTGGCACCAACGCGCTGCGGCGCTAGCGAATTCCTTGCCCATCAACCCGCATCCGATGACTCCGAAGCGGATAATCTTTTTTTCCAACTTATCGACAGCCATATTACACTCCTCCTCTATTCAAAATGGATAATGCCATCTCTGCTGATACACCTTTATGAACGACTTGCATAAGAGCTTTAGTCATGCGTGCCGGAGCCGGATGCTGGATCACGTTCCTTCCATAGACAATGCCTGATGCCCCTTGTCCCATCAGTCGAACAGTGCGGTTAACAATTTCTTCGTCCGAGGCACGCCCGCCCCCGCGTACGAGAACCGGCACTCCCGAAGCCACTTCAATCACGCGATGATATTCTTCGATATTGTCGCATGGGTCGGCTTTAATGATATCTGCGCCAAGTTCGACTGCTTGACGAACAAGCGGCATTATTTTGTTAATATCCCCATCTACCATATATCCGCCCTTGACTTCATTCGGCAGCATGACTAGCGGTTCAACCATTAGGACCATTCCGTACCGCTCGGCATCGCTTTTTAACTTCATTACATTTTTTACGCATTGATGGTGCAACTCTGGCTGGTCGGGTAATAACAACAGGTTTACGCATACGGCAACGGCGTCTAGGCGTACGGCATGTTCGATTGCATTGTCGATAATTTCGCTGAACAGAAACCGCGGTAACCGTGCACCGTAAATATTCGCGGCATCCGTACGGAGGACGAGTCCCGGCTTATGTTTCCCAGGGATATCTTGCAGGTGCTTTGCCTGTCCTAAACTTAGTTGGATACAATCCGGATTCGCTTGAACGACCGTCTCGACGGCTTGCTTCATATCCTCGATAGAAGCCAAGAACGAGTGTTCGTTAAAAAAACCATGATCAATCGCTACATCGAAGCATTTCCCTTCCTCGCTGAACATTCGTTTCAATCGTGCTTTTGTAGTCATACTTTACACCTCTCCAATAGTTGTATAAATCGTTCGTACGCTTCTTCCCAAGGCAAATCTATTTGAGGCTCATACACGATTACCGGAAAAGAATCCTTCACGAGCCTGCGAGCATCAGCGAGATTCAGACAATGACCCGATGTAATAAGCTGGGTGAGCGCATTTCCAATCGCGCTTGCCTCGACGGGTCCAACCCATACTGGACGTCCAATGGCGCTTGCAGTCGATTGGCATAGCAATTCATTCTGACTACCGCCTCCGACCATATGCAAGCCGCCGAATCTATTACCTGTTACTTGTTCCAATTCCTCAAGCGTATATCGGTATCGCAGCGCCAAGCTTTCTATCACGCAACGTATCACTTCGCCTTCGCTCACCGGAACATATTGTCCGGTTTCCCGGCAGAACGCTTGAATTCTTTCCACCATGCCGTGCGGAGAGTAGAACCGTAGATCATCCGGATTGATCAAGCATGAAAATGCAGGAGCCTCTCGGGCTTGAAGCGCGAGCTCGGAATAACTGATAGCGTTTCCGGCTTCTTCCCATTCGCGCTTGCATTCCTGAATAATCCATAATCCCATGATTGATTTCAGCAGCTTAAAGGTCCCATAAGCACCTCCTTCATTGGAAAATGCCAGCCTCGCGGTCTCCGCATTGATTAATGGCTCCATAAGCTCTGTTCCCAGCATGTTCCAAGTACCGCATACCAGATAAGCGAAGGGCTCGTCTCCTGCCGGTATGGCGACTACAGCCGAGGTCGTGTCATGAGCTGCGGCAATCACATCGACTGGAGCGACGCCTAATTCCGTGCAGACATTCGCCGTGAGCGGACCAATGATCTCGCCGGGCTGGATCGGATCGGAAAATATCCGGGAGGGGATCGATAGCGAGTCCATAAGACTCGTATTCCAATCGCGTTGAGTTGCGTGTATTAATTGCGTAGTCGTCGCAATGGTGTATTCGTTCGTTATACGACCTGTCAGTAGATAAGCGAGCAGGTCGGAGATCATCAGAAAATACTTTGCAACACTTAAAGGCACTGACTTGGCTTGATTCATCGCATAGAGTTGATAGATCGTATTAAACGGCATATTCTGCAGCCCGGTTTGTTGATACAGCTCGTCAGCACCGATACGCTCATTAATTTCTTCGATCATACCGTCAGTTTGTCGATCTCTGTAGTGATATGGATTTCCGAGCAGCTCGCCGTTCATGTCCAATAACCCGAAGTCAACGCCCCACGTATCGATCCCAATCGTCTCCGGCCGGTAACCCGCTTGATAAGCTTTACGAATTCCGGTCTTCACCTCATGCAGTAGACGCAAAATGTCCCAATGCAAATGATCTCCCACATGAATAGCCGGATTGGGGAATCGATGTATCTCTTGCATCTCGAGCTTTGGAGTTTTGCCTTCATCGCTAATCATTTCACCAATGAAGGCTCTCCCGCTACCCGCGCCAAGGTCAAAAGCGAGTACAGTCGATAGCCTACTCATCAAACTACCCTCATCTCTCTCCTAACAGATCTATTGCTTCGCTTAACTTCAAGCCATCTCGTGGGATATACTTCCTCCAGTACGTGATCGATTCTTCCATTTTCCGCAATACATCACTGTTGGATTCACTCGTTCCAGAGAAGATTTCAAGCGTTAAATAGATATCCTCACATCTAGGCGGCATCCCTACATCTTCAGGCTTTTGATAGGCTCTCTTCAGTGCCCTTAATAGCGGTTCGCCGAAAATAAGTCCATCCTTGTTGCAGGCTTCCGTGAAAGGTTGATGCGCGGATGAAGTCCCCGTAGTCTGCTGCAAGTGCACAATAGGCGAGTATGCCCCTAACTCTTCTAACCACCGGTATGTATCGCTGTCATAGGCTTCAGCGAATAGATACGGATAGCCATCCATCAGTTCATTGATGCGATTCATATAAGCAGTTTGTTCATGAATCGGTGACTTGCACATCTCCACGAACAAATCATAAGCTGCATACGGGCCCACCCAAAACGGTCGCGATGTGCCGTCCTGTCTATTGCGTTCTGCCTCTAGTTGAATTTCTTCCATTTCCGGTCTGCGAAATTTATGCTGACCGCTCTGATGGCCTGTATCAAGCGTCAAATAGAACGGAGACGCGGACTTGCCGAATACTTCTTTTAATAATTTCTTAGAGCCTTCGATTGTCCACGGAATTTGATGAGGGGTGTACATTTGCTCAACGCTCGGCGCACGAATTCCTAGCTCTCGGCAAAGTACGGATATTTCAGCTAATCTAGAATACAAATCCTCTTCTCTTTCTTTGTAAACACTTGGAACCTGCAGCGTGGCATCCGCAAATGCATGACAATAAAATCCTAGTCCCGCACCCACGCTTGCAGCGATGTTCGCCATTGGTTTGATCCACTCGTGTTGAATCCGGTCACGAATCGAAATATCGTGATGCGCCAACCCCAGCGTCGTATATGTTCCATGCCCCGAGTACATATTCGCGACTCTTACCCCGGTCTTTTCAGTATGGGAATTAACTTCTCTGACCCAGTTGTCCAAGTATTCCTTGCTCATGTACAGAGGATCGCATTCATTGTCTGCGCTTGCTTCTACATGAGAAATGCCCATGGATTGCAATAAGGTCATCCATTCCGCAGGTTTTGTCCATCGCTTCGAGGCAAAACAATTATCAACGGCCAAATACAATTTGGGATCTCGCTGCGCATTTCCGCTTTCTCGTGTCTCCTCACCCATTCGGTAAACCACCTCAATTAACTTGGTAATATCACCCCTTTATTATTGGTCTTTTATTGGTTTTTGTCTAGTATTTATTTTGTTTTTTCTTTGTTTAATCAATAAAAACAAAGAATAATTGCCGTTTTATTGAGAAAAACATCTCTATCATGACGAAATACGTCCCTACTTCTTGATTTTCTTGAGTAAATCGACTATGTTACAGTTGTATACTTTGGACATTATTAAAATAAACCAAATAAATTCGGCTATTTTCACCGTTTTATTAAAGAAACATTCTAAACCGAGGTGAGCAACATGTCCGTTCATGACCGAAAAAACAAAATATTATCCCTACTAAAACAACAAGGCAGCGTACGTGTGGCAGAGTTAAGCCCCCTACTCGGCGTAACGGATGAGACCATCCGTAAAGACCTCGATCTATTGAGCCAGGCAGGCAAATTGCAACGGACGCATGGAGGTGCTATTTCGTTATCGGAACCCCTATCGCTTACCCCGCATTTGGAAAGGGAACACACGAACGTAGAGCACAAGATGGCTATCGCAGAAATCGCGTTGAAGCATATTCAACCTCATGACACGATCGCGATAGATGGAAGTACTTCCGTATCCTATTTGGCCAAGATCATTCCCGATATGCCATTAACCGTACTTACCAATTCCATGAAGGTAGCGTTTGAACTAAGCAACCGCGAGCATATTAATCTCATCGCCGTTGGCGGTAACTTGCTTCGTAAATCCTATTCCTTCCACGGTGCCCTTACGGAACGGATTTTGAAAGAATACCACGTCAACAAAGCATTTTTGTCTTGCACTGGACTTCACATCGACAGAGGATTTAGCGATTCAAACGAAGCGCATGCCTCCGTCAAGCAGCGAATGATCGAAATCGCGGACTCCGTCTATTTTCTCGTCGACAGCAGCAAATTGGGCGTTAAGGATTTAGTTCAAATCGCCCCGATTGGCGACGTCGACTACTTGATTACCGATAGTCAAGCCGATCCCGAGTACATCAATAAACTTAGAGAAGCCCAACTTAAGATTATCGATCATTAAGCCCTTCCAACTCTGTCCATTCATGCAAGCTTAAAAGCGGTTACCACACCCAAGTCGAGTGTGATAACCGCTTTTTTTAAGGCTTTTCGCGACAAATTATTCGTAAAGAACGGCTTTCATTTCTTCACTGTCGATATTGTTTTTGTCATACCAGAAGAAACCCGTATCAATATTTTTCTCTACCGTCTCGCCTTTGATTGCCGCTACAGCTGCTTTCACAGTTTCGTAACCGATACCGACCGGGTTTTGGGTGATCGAACCGGAGAGAAGGCCTTCACGAATGGCGTCCAGTTGCGCTTTACCGGAGTCGAATCCGATAGCCGTTATTTTGCCGACCATATTGGCTTCCTTAACACCGTTAACTACGCCGATCGCCGCCCCTTCGTTTGATCCGAAGATCCCTTTGAGGTTCGGATGCGCCTGGAGGATAGCTTTTGTAATATCCGTTGCCTTCAGCGGGTCGCCGCTATACTGAAGATCGACGATCTTAATGTCGGGATATTTCGATTCGATTTGCTCTTTAAACCCGTCTCTACGGTCTACGCCCGTGCGGCTCGTTTGGTCATGGACAACCATAGCGATTTCACCTTTGCCGCCGATCAATTCAGCCATTTTGTCCGCTGCGAGAGCTGCAGCTTTTTTGTTGTCTGTTGACGCTGTTGTCACTGGAATGTCGCTGTCCACGCCAGAGTCGAAGGCGATAATCGGGATGTTGCTGTCTTTCGCTTGCTTCAGGAGCGGAATAGAAGCTTTGCTATCTAGCGCGGCGAAGCCGATTGCCGATGGTTTCTTGCCTAGCGCGACTTGCAGCATTTCTAACTGCTTGTCGACTTGCTCTTCCGTTTCCGGTCCTTCGAACGAAATTTCCGCACCGAATTCCGCAGCTGCTTTCTCTGCCCCAATCTTAACCGCTTGCCAGAATTGATGTTGGAAGCCTTTACAAATAATCGGGATGTACAATGTCTCTGAAACTGCAGCTTTCGATGCAAGTGGCGTCTTACTTGCTTCTTGCGACGGGCTGCTTGTGTTCTCGTTTGAATTTTTTCCGCATGCAGTAACAGCAACGATGCCAGCTAGCAAAAGCGTAGCTACAGACATACTTTTAAAACTCTTTTTCATGGTAACGCTCCCCTTCAGTGGATTGGTTTAATCTATATAATCTTCGTGAACGAAGACCATACCCTAGTTACGACGCTTTCTTGCGTCTGAGAATGTCCGCGTATACGGCAAGGAAGATGACGAAGCCGACGACCACCGTTTGCCATTCTTGCGGAACAGACATAATACGGAGACCGTTGGTCAACACGCTCATGATGAGCGCCCCAATGACCGTTCCGAGTATTGACCCTTTGCCTCCGCTTAGCGATGTGCCGCCAATGACAACGGCTGCTATCGCTTCTAGCTCGTATCCCATTCCAAGGGCCGGTTGAGCAGAGTTCAGTCGTGAAGCTATCAAAATACCTGCGATTGCAGTAAATATGCCGGTAATGGTATAGATCACGATTTTCCAAAAATTCACGTTGACTCCCGATAGCCTTGTTGCTTCTTCATTGCTTCCAATCGCGAAATTATAACGTCCGATAATTGTCCGGCTTAATATAATACTGCCTATAATAGCCACACCGAAAAAGATGACGACAGCATTCGGAATTTTGAAACCAGGAATTATCTTATCGAATAAGGAATCTAGCGATATATCCGAGAATCCAAAACCTTTATCGGGAGTCGGGAAGTATACCGGTCGCGTTCCCGATATGACGAGCGCCAACCCTTTGGCAATCATCATGACTGCAAGCGTTGCAATAAAAGGCGGAATTTTCATCCTTGCCACCGCTACGCCGGAGACGAAGCCGCATAAGGCTCCGGTCGATAAGCCAACGAGAAGCCCTGCCCATATTGGCCATCCCCAATAGGTAATGCTGACACCGGTCATGACTGCAGTTAACGTCATTACCGTACCAACCGATAGGTCGATCCCCCCGGTAATGATGACGAAAGTCGCTCCAAGCGCCAGTACCCCTACAACTGCCGTCGATAGCAGTACGCCTACGATATTGGAGAACTGAAAGAAGTTATCCGATGCCAGCGAGAAAACTAACACCAGAACGATTAGGCTTCCAAAGGCGAGAAGTTGCTGTAATAAATCTGATTTTATGGCAACAGGGTAACGATTCGATTTCTGCGTTACCAATGTCTTATTCATCGATATCCCCTCCGATTAAACTGCTTCGTATCTTTGCGTCGCGAACTGCATGATTGTCTCTTGCGAGACGTTCCCGTCATTTACGATCTCCCCGCTAATTCGCCCTTCGCACATAACGAGTATGCGATGGCTAAGTCTCAGTACTTCCGGGAGCTCCGAGCTGATGACGATAATGGACTTCCCCTCATGAACCAAACTGTCTAAAAGCTTGTAAATTTCGCTCTTCGCTCCAATATCTATGCCGCGCGTCGGCTCGTCGAAGATTAAGATGTCGCAATTTTTGGTCAACCATTTACCGATAATTACCTTCTGCTGATTTCCGCCGGATAGATTTCGCAATTGTTGATTAATGCTTGGCGTTTTTACTTTTAGGCTGTCTACGATTTTTTCGGCTATATGAGCAATGCGAGAGTCCGACATCCAACCGAATCGCGAAAAGCTTTCATACGATGCAACAGCTACATTGGACTTCACATCCATATCGAGCACGCAACCGTATCTTTTGCGATCTTCTGATAAATAGCCGAGCCCATGGCCTACTGCGTCATGCGGGCCGGATATTTTGACTTTGTTGCCATGAATGAATATTTCGCCGGTGTCGAGTTCATCCGCGCCGAACAAGGCCCTTGCCACTTCCGTACGCCCTGAGCCCACCAAGCCGGCGACGCCTAGTATTTCGCCTTTTCGAAGCTGGAAACTTACGTCCTTGACCGCTCTTCCGCGATTCAATCCTCTTGCTTCCAATACAATATCCGTACTTTTGCAGTGATTCTCAGGGCTAGTGGAATGGTAAATTTCCCTGCCGACCATCATAGCTATAATTCGCTCGATCGTTGTTTCTTCCGTCATGACAGTGTCGATATAACTACCATCTCGCATAACGGTTATTCGATCGCTAATCCGCTTTAATTCAGCCATCCGGTGAGAGATATAAACGATCCCTACGCCTCTTGCACGAAGCTTTGCGATTGCAGCAAATAATTCTTCGATTTCCGAATCGCTTAGCGCGGCCGTCGGCTCGTCCATGATGAGTACCTGCGAATCGTAAGATATAGCTTTTACGATTTCCACCATTTGTTGTTTGGCTACGGTTAATTCCGACACAAGCGTCGTCGGTTCGATGTCCAGATTCATCTGCCGCAGAAGAATAGCTGCTTGCTTATTCATCGCTTTATCGTCCAGGAATAACTTGATCGCTTTCCGAGGTTCGCGGCCAATGAAAATATTTTGCGCGACCGTTAGATCGGGAGCCAAGTTCAATTCCTGATGGATCATGCTAATCCCGAGCTTCTGGGCTGCTTTAGTATCAGGCAGTTGGACAGAATTACCACTGAGAATAATCTCGCCTTCGTCCTTCTGATACACTCCCGTCAAAATTTTCATCATCGTCGACTTACCTGCACCGTTCTCTCCGACAAGCGCGTGAACTTCCCCGGGCAGTAGATCGAATTTGCAATGCTTAAGAGCGTGCACACCGGAAAAATGCTTCTCAATTCCTCTCATGACGACGATAGGCTCGCGCATCGCCCCACCTCATTCCATCTTCTATTTCTTGTCGTTGATGATTACTTTACACGCTTCTCAATTATCCTTACATGTGATTTACTACTGGGTTAGTCGAAAAAACGCCAATAAAAACAAAAAAACCGGAAAAATTCCCGGCTTAAACACAGATGTTAGTTTGGATAACCTTACTTATCGTAAAAAGGGAACAAAAGCTTCTGGTATTCTTCCTCGAACATATTATTTTTGGTGATGATCTCCGAGCCAGTGTCGATTACCTTTGGTACGTTTTTTCCTTGAACAGCATCAACGGCCGCTTTAATGCTCAAGTACCCCATCTGGAACGGCTTTTGAACGATGGTAGACCTTATGACGCCTTCTTCCAGCAGATTAATTACAGGAATCGGGCTGTCAAACCCGATCATGACAACCTTATCCTTAAGATTCAATTCCTGAAATGCCCGTCCCCCGCCAACGCTCACCATTTCGTTAAGACAGATGATACCGTCGACGCCCGGATGCTCATTCATTATGATTTTCATCAATTCGTAGGCGTTCTCTTCAAGACCTTTCGCGTAGTAGGTATCCAGTAGATCGATATTTGGGTCATTACCTAGTACGGCTCTCACGCCTTCTTCTCGATCGCTCACAGAAGCTGCGGCAAGCACGTATTTAATAATCGCAACTTGAGTGGGTCGGTTTCCAAGTTGCCTTTTCATCTCCTCGCCTGCTTTTATACCTGCCTTATAGTTATCCGTCGCGATGATACTCTCTGCTATATCTGCTTTAATACCCGAATCGACAATGAATAGCCGGATTCCGCTTTTTATCACTTTCTCGGAAACGGGTACCAGCCGGTCGTAATCATTCGCTGCTAGTATGATCGCGTCAGGTTGCTCGGCAATCGCTTCCTCTACTAGCGCAATTTGTTCGTCAATGTCCGACTCCGTTTTGGAGCCCTTAACAATTACGTGAGCGCCGAACTCTTCTGCCGCAATATCGATGCCGTCTTTCATGACTTGCCAGAACTCAATTGAATCGTCAGTAGATTTAATGACGACCCGTATTTCTATCGTCTTATCCTCCGGGATTCGCGTAAGCCAAAAGCCGACGATGGCAACGAGCATAAAACCCGCTACTAGGAGCCAGATGAAGCGCCGGAAACTCCACCGCATCGTTATTCACCTCAATATATTAGGCTACAAAACCTTAGGAAAGCGAATCGTAACGACTGTTCCGACTCCTAGCTCGCTAGTATAGCTTAGTCCGTACTGAGTACCGAAATAAAGTTGAAGCCGCTCGTGTACATTCCGCACGCCGACCCCGCCGCGACTACCTGAACGAATCGTCGAAGGATGCAATAAGGATTTGCATTTTTCATTATCCATGCCATAGCCGTTGTCTTCTACGATCAGCAAAATATCGGATTCCGTTTCCTCCGATCTGATCATGATCCATCCGGAGCCGCGTTTCTTCTTGATGCCGTGATAGATAGCATTCTCTACTATCGGTTGGAGAATAAGTTTAATCGATAGATAATCTCGAAGAGATTCGCTAATTTCAACCAAGTAATCCATCTTGTTGCTGTAACGCATCTTCTGAATTTTTAAATAGCTCGTAATATGCTCGACTTCCGTGCTGATTTGAACTAGCTCTTCGCCTTTACTGATCGATGAGCGAAGCAACTTAGCCAATGCTGATGTCATTATAGTAATTTCCTTCGCTTTGTAACTCTCGGCCATCCAGATGATCGAATCAAGCGTGTTGTAAAGAAAATGAGGATTAATTTGCGATTGCAATGCTTTGATTTCGCTTTTTCGTTTCTGCTCTTGGTCCGAAATAGCCTGCGTCATGAGTTCCTTGATTTTACCAACCATTATATTAAACGTTCGTGCTAATCTGCCGATTTCAATCGTCCTCGGCACTGGCACGTGAATATCGAAATTACCCTTTTCAACTTCTTTCATATGATGCTCAAGCATCTTGATCGGTTGACTGATTCGCTGTGTCAACAATACCGAGATCATTATCGCGATTACAATGCAAATAATCCCTAGAAGAATGAAGGACGAACGCATGTTTTGCTGATTTGCGACCAATTCATTCACGTAAGATACGCCTATGATTTTCCATCCAAAATCCGAGTCTTGAATCGAATAGATTCGACTGCGGCTGCCTTCGTCGCTCGTGAACGTACCGCTTGTGTTGGCGAGCACATTATCGATCAACTCCGATTTTAGATTGCTGTATATGAGCTGTTGCTGCGGATGATAGACGATTTTTCCGCTGCTGTCGATAATGAATACATATCCTCTATCGCCTAATTTGATATCTTTCAGCATATCGCTCAATACATTGAAGTTTAAGTCGACTAAAAACACGCCAAGCTTCTGTGTCCCGTCATGGCTTAGCAGCTCGCGGCTGAGCGATACAACCCATGGATACCGCCCTTTAATGATGGGCTGCACATGAGAAGAGGATACGACGTCCGCTCCATTCGCGGCAATCGCATCCTTGTACCACTTCATGCTTTTAATTTCAAAATTCGGATTAAGCTCAAAATCCTTTCTACCGGAAATGAATTTATCGTCGCTGCCGAATATATTGATGGATGCTATGTCCGAACGCGAGATGAACATGGCCTCAAGAAAGTCGGATACGGTATCCTTCTGTTTCTTCTCCTCTCGGAGACTTTCAAAACTTTCCGTAGACAAGTACTGTTGGACACTGCGATTATTCGCAACGAGACTCGACATATACTTCATTCCGTTGACATAGGATTTTATGTTTTGATTAACCTGCTTTACCAACTCCAACGTGTACGCTTGCGTGTTGGTTTTAACGGAATCTCTGGACAAATAGTATGAAGTCACGCTCATTATCAATATCGTCATCAGAATAACCAATACGAACGCAAGCACGATATTCGTCTGAAAGCTTCTAAATCTAGTAAATAGATTCATCCCTATCACGCTTTCTTCGTTGTCATTTTAAGACGATAATCCGTCGGCGTGTCCCCTGCATGCTTTTTAAAGGCTCCGCTAAAATAATGAGGATCGCTATATCCGACTTGGTAAGCGATTTCATAGCTTTTCATCGAGGTAAGATTCAGTAGTTCTTTGGCCTTTTCCATCCGCTCATGCGTCACATATTCAATAAAAGTTTTCCCCGTATATTGCTTGAATAGCGTGCTGAAGTAGCTTGTACTCATGGTTATATGGTTGCATACCGATTTTATAGATAATTCCGGATTATTAAACTGTGCTTTGAAATACTCGATTGACTTTGCAATCTGTAACAAATTAAAATTTTCCCTTGAGCTCTTGATCTTCGATACGGCTTCCGTACAAAGGGATTTCATCCACTCCTCCGTATCATATAGCGTCGTAAACTTCGTGACTTTTTGCGTTAAACTTTCTGCATTTTGCGGCAATTGCGCAAGATCGCTATTCATTTCATAAAGGGTGTGCATCAAAGTAAGAACGATCCTTTGAAGATAGATCTGGCAAATATCCCCGGGGTACAATTGATCGCGAAATACCGCGAATAACTTAGCCACCCAAATCTCCATCTCTTCCATCGTTCCGGTCTTCAACTTAGTTATCAATTCACTCTCCCATGACATGATTGGGAAAGCTTCGCGATTGCTCCGCTGAGCCATATCCGATAATCGAATAATGGAATTCGATCCGATTGCGAAACGATATTCGAGTGCCGATAAAGCGGTTTCATGAGCGAACGAGACGTTGCTGCCAAGCTCGGATGCATCTCCGATTCCGATTGAAACTTTAACGGGAAGGATCGAAGTCACCGCATGGTGAATTTCTTCCGCATTACGCATCGCTTCCTCTTGCAGTTCGACGGGATCAACACCCGACACCAGCGTGAGTACACGATTGTCCCGATCTCGAAAAACAACCGCTCCGCTGCACTTGCTCATGATTTCCTGCGTTACATTAAAGACGGCAAACCAAATAAGTTGTTGGTCGGAGGTGGTTACTGTTTGACTCCAGAGAAAATCGTCCACTGCCATGACCAGCTCTATTACGTGAGAGCCTTTCCAATTCGTCTGGAAATACTGCCATCCTTCACGTTTCTCCTTATCTGACATTTGAGACGTTAACATCCGCTCTAGAAACCGTTCTCTTAAGAGTGGCATGTTTTCCGTTAGCTGACGCTTCAAATGCTCATAATCTTGCCTCTCTCTTCTAGTCACGTCGAGCTCGCTTCTCAGCTTGCCTAGGACTCCGCCCAAATCTTCGGGTGTAACTGGCTTTAGAATATAATCAACTGCTTGCATTTTAATGGCTTGTTGTGCATATTCGAAATCGTCGTATCCGGTTAAAATAATAACTTTGATTAATGGATACCTCTCCGATAACTCTTTCGTCAACTCTAATCCATCCATAAATGGCATGTCAATATCGGTTAGCACGACGTCGGGCCTGTTACGCTCGATAAATTCGAGAGCCTCAATCCCGTCCTCGCTAACGCCTATGCACTCGAAACCGTATTCCGCCCAATTCATTTGGTTACTGATTGCTTTTCTTACGAGGATTTCGTCATCAACGAACAACAGCTTATACATGCTCATCCCGCCTTGTCGACCTTATTCGTCTTGAATTTCAGAACAGCATGGGTTAGTCCTTCCGCAGTATCCCCCATTGATCGGGCCATATCAGCTAATTTCTCGGTTTCGCTTAATTGTTCCTGCATTTCAGAGAAGGCTTCTTCCGTAACCGCCGCGGTTTCCTGCGCGACCGACACGATGACCTCAATTGCTTCGAACGCTTTTTCTCTGGAATAGAGCACTTTTTCAGATGATCTGCGAATATTAGAGACGAATTCAAGCACATGCTTTATTTCCTGATTAATTTGAGCAAAGGTTCGACCGGTTTCCGCTATCGCCTCGTTTTGTTCTTTTTGCAGTACAATAGCATGATCGGCTTCCTTAACGGTCGCTTGGGACTTCTCCATAACGCCTGAGATGATACGGTAAATCTCTGTAGAAGCATCTCGAGATTGCTCCGCTAGCCGCTTTACCTCATCGGCTACGACTGCGAACCCCTTACCTGCCGCTCCTGCCCGTGCGGCTTCAATAGCGGCATTGATAGCTAGAATGTTTGTTTTCTTCGCAATAGCAGTTATCGTTTCTACGATTCTAGTGATGGTGCTCAATTGTTCGCTGAGCGATCCGATGTGCTCATTCACATTTCGCGATACGGCATTGGATTTGTCCGTCTTCTCATTCAATGACAAGACGATCATTTGAGCTCTCCCGCAAACCGCCCCAATCCCGGTCATTGCGCTAGATATCGTACTGACATCCGATTCTATCGTATTGATGTTATCGGATAATTCATTCATGCTGGAGAGGCTTTCCATTGCTTCGCCGGCCTGGTGATTAGCGCCGGATGCTACTTGTTCAATAGTAGCAACGAAATGATGCTGATTATTACGAAAATTATTCGCAAAGGAAGTCGTCTGCTCCGCTTGTCCAAGCATGTTCTCTGCAGACAAACGAACGCGCTCGATTAATTTGCTGATAGTGCCCATCGTTTCATTGAAAGAGTTCGAAATGGTTCCCATCTCGTCTTTGTTCGGATCGTCTATGCTTATGGCCAAGTTGCCATCGTTAACCTGATTCATCCGTTGTAACAACTGCTTCGTTGGAATAGATATGCCCAGAGAAAGAATATAGGCTATCATGACCGAAAGCAGCAGACACATTGCCCCGATCAAGATCATTTTCTTCTCCAATGTATTGATTTCCGCATAAATAAACGATTTGGGAATCATCGATACAATTGTCCAGCCGCTACTCTCAATGGTCGTATGGGAAATAAGCGAAGCGACGCCGAACGCTTGTCCGAAGTAGGAAGTACTTAATCCTTCTTCGCTATCGGTGTTTTTGATGTTATTAAAAACCTCCGTGTCCGTCAGCATGCGATTCACGGGATACTTGAGTTTGTCGCGACTCGACACGACTTTTCCTTGCTTATCCACAATTACGATATCCGACGACGTTCCTAGATCGATACTATTGTAAAGATCCAAGAAATGTTTCTCCGTAAGCGTCAACACAATAGTTCCCAGAACATCCCCATTAATGGACGACTTAATTTGTCGACTAATCGAAATGTAGGCTTTGCCGTTTGTCGTATCGTCGATTAAAGCGAAGTGATAATCATGATTAGCCGGCGTTTCCGCGACAATGGACTTGAGTTGATCTTTGTTCAATCCATTGAATGTGCCCATCGTTGTTGCATCATCTACATACAGGACAATACTAGACACAAAGTTGAATAATGAAAGCTTACGGGATATTTCCTTATTTATCGAATCATTCAGCACGTATGCACGATTACCCGCAGTCTTCATGCTACCTAAACCTTTCTGAATCCCTTCACTAGAAGAAATATCCTCTATCGCGTACTTCACGTGTTCAATATCCAGATCTATTTTCGCGCTTATTTGATTGATGATCTGCTTGGAGTACAGCTCGATCTTGTCGTTCATTGCTTTGCTGGATTGACGATAGCTCACCGAACTTGTCACTACAATCGATGCTGCAAGCAGGAGCATGAAAAATACAGAAAGTCGTGTTTGTATCGAGGAGAAGCGTACGACTTTACGGTTCGCTATTCTGCTGAAAATCCCGTATATGAATTTCATTTTCCCCAGCCCCCGATATTTTGATATGCCATTACACCATAACTGAATATACAGAGCTTTACGATGAGGTTTTATCGAATTTTGATGGAAAAAGCTATTTATTGAGCGAGAAAAGAGATCGAAAGTTATTGTCCATTAGGACCACAACAAAAAGCGGTTATCGGGTCCATACGAGACTCAATAACCGCTTTTTACGTTTCACAATCGCTGTCGTCTTACTGACCTGTATCTGTGTTGATCCTCATTTGTGGCTGACTTCTTTCACTAGGAGTTCACTATCGATATGGTATTCGGATCCCGCTGTATAGGCAAACGGAATTACTTTCCCGTTGTACCTTAAGGTTGTGGAACCTGATAATGCGGATTTTATCACTGCTTTATCCAGTTTCCCGTTCAACCACTTTACATCCACTTCTATTGCGCCTCTTGCCTTTAGTCCGGAAAAGTATCCCTCGCTCCATTTAGAAGGCAATGCAGGCAAGAAATGAATTTCTCCTGCATGGCTTTGCAGTAGCATATCTGCAATGGCTGCAGTCCCGCCATAATTCCCATCGGCTACATAAATCATGGATTCGGCACCGGCAATTCCAGGCTTTGAGTAAGTGAACAAATTCGGATAACAGAGTTCACCGATAAGATGATTAATTTGCTCATACGCCCGATCCCCGTCATGCAATCTCGAGTAGCATCCTGCGAAAGCAGCCACTGTAAATTCAATATCTTCATGACCTTCGCTCGACTTACGCATTTCGAGCGTTTTTTGCGCGGCTACGCTTAAATCCGGTGTATGTTGCGGCGTAATTTGATAGGCTGGATACAAACTGTGAAGATGGGACAAATGACGATGTTCCGGTTGAGCCTCTTCAAAATCCTCTAGCCATTCTTGCACTTGCCCCTTCGCTCCAATTTGAAGTGGAGGCAATAGTGCTATAGTTGTTTTAAGTCGCGTTTGAAACTCCTCATCGAGATTTAGTTTTTCCGCAGCCTCTAAACAAAAATCTAACAGATCTTTCACGAGTACCTGATCTAGCGTGGAACCCATGGATAAGGTGCGAGGATTCCGTTTTCCATCTGCGGGATAGAAGCTGTTTTCTGGTGAAATTGAAGGCCCGACGACGAGCCAACCGTATTGTGGGTGAACATCCATGTAATCCATAAAGAAAAGTGCAGCGTCCTTTAAGACGGGATAAGCCGTTTCTTCGAGGAATTTCTCATCCAAGGTAAACTCGTAATGATCTCTGAGCTGCATGGCAATCCACAGTCCACCCGTTACGTTCAGTCCCCAAGAAGTCTCCCATGCAGGTGCAGTGAATCCCCATACGTTAGAAACCGTATGGGCCACCCAACCGTCACACCCATAGAAATCCTTGGCAGTGGATTTGCCGGCAGCAGCCAACCGCTCGATATACCGGATGAGCGGAATATGGCTATCCGATAAGTTGGTGGTCTCGATCGGGTAATAATTCATCTCTGTATTAATATCAAGATGATAATCACAGGTCCATCCCATCCGGCAGGCCTGATCGTCATTCCAAATGCCTTGTAAATTCAGCGGCAGAGGCGAGTTCTCCCTCGCGCCACAGATGGTCAAATACCTGCCGTACTGGAAAAACAAAGCATATAGCTGTGGATCGTCATCTATTCCTGCCGCAAAAAGTTTAACTCTTTCGTTAGTCGGTCGGTTGCTATTATCCGTTTCACCCAGGTTTAGGTCGACCCGTTGGTACACACTCTGATAATCAGCGATATGATCCTGTTTAATCAAAGAGAAATCTTTCTTTAGAGCTGCATTGACTTGATTGTCGCTACGCTCAATCCAACTTTCATCATGATGGTCGTAGTCGGTGTTAACGACTAAGTAAACAACAACTTCACTTGCACCCTTAACGTTGATTCGATTGGAATCGCCAATCACTTGACCGCCATCATTCCGTACTACAAGTTTTCCTTGGCAACGTACGCCGCACTTTCCATCACTGTGGACTGTCTCCAAGGCTTGCCCCCGAAATGCTAAAGTATGGTCCGAATCATTCCAACTTTCGAATTCGTTTGTATGGCCTTCAAGTCGGAGACTAAAGTTAACCCCACCGGACTGTTCACTCCAGAGACGGCACGCAATGAGATCATCCTTATGGGTTGCGAACACTTCCCGATGAATGATTCCGTTCTTTCCATTCAACGACGTCGTCGCGATTGCATCTTCTAAATCGAGTTCACGATATATGCTCATCCCTGTTTCTTCATAGTTAAATATAACGTTGCACATAGGAAGATTAGTCCCAAAGTTCATCTTAACAGGCTGGAGTATTTCACCGGCCAACCGCTCTCCGGATTCGTAATCCCCTTCATAGAAGTATTTCCGAAGTTCGGCAATATCTTTTTTTCCGGAGGAATGACTTTTAATCGCTTCTTGTTTGCCAGACCAGTAGGTCAATTCAGTTATATTCCATATTTCTTGTTCAGCTCCCCCATAAACGATGGCAGCCATTCTGCCGTTACCTATCGGAAGGCCTTCAGCCCATGCATTCGCCTCATTCTCGTACCGGAGTTTCATTGCTTTCATGTTGTACATTCATCCTCCAATCGACTATTCAATCTCTCTGCGTATCAATGATCAACCTTTTACTGCAGAACCAACGGTCATTGCTCGTTCTACTTGTTCACTAAAGAATAGAAATACAATGACGGTCGGGAGACTGGCTATTGTCATTACCGCTCCCATCCCGCCCCAGTCCGTGCTGTATTGCCCTTGGAAGAAGAGTAACCCTAGAGGTAACGTCTTCATGCTTTCGTCCGAGATTAAGATATAGGCGAGCAAAAATTCGTTCCAAACGTTCAAAAATTGTAAAATCGCAATGGTAGCCACGGCTGGTTTAACAATCGGAACAATAATACTAAAAAAAGTTCGGAAGATTCCTGCCCCGTCCATGCAGGCGGATTCCTCTAACTCGAATGGAATCCCCCTCAGGAAGCCATAGAAGATTAGGCTAGACAGAGGAAGCCCAAAGGCAATGTACGGAACAACGAGCGCTCCATAGGTATTAATAAGATGAAAATCCTTTACTAGAACGGCAAGCGGAATCATGATCACTTGCAATGGAATAAACATACCGATCATCATATAAGCTCTAGCTGTCCCTCTTAATTTCCATACCATTCTTGCCGTTGCATATGAAAACATAATAGCCAGCAACAATATTCCGGCCGTACTGATTATCGACACGATAGTACTATTCAGAAAATAACGCGGAATATTGAAATTATTCCAAGCGTTGATATAATTCTCTATCCTAAAATGCGTTGGCAGCCCGAATGGGTTTGTGATGAATATTTCATCGTTATTTTTTAAGGAATACGAAATCATCCAGTAAAGCGGATATACCGAAATGATGAAATATAGCCATAGCGAACCTTGCAATAGCAGTTGTCCGGGCTTTAAACCTTTTTTTCTGACGTGTAGCATTAAGCGTGCGCCCCTTTCTGCCGCTAGTGCGAAAATTTCTCGCGATCGAAAACCTTATTAATAATCAACGTTGCCAGTAAACTTAATACGACAAGAAAAATAGAAACCGCGCATGCATACCCGTATTCGGAATCCATAAATGCATATCGATAGATCATAAAAGTTAAGGTGTAGTTTGTCGTTCCCGGTCCACCGCTCGTCATGATCAGCATCTGAATGAATGCGCCGATGCCAGAAGTAATGGCTAAAATGAAACAGAATTTATACGTCTCCGCCATCATTGGAAGGGTTATCTTGAGATGAGCCTTCCACTTCGAACATCCATCAATCGTAGCCGCTTCCATGTATTGTTCAGGAATTGATTTGACCCCGGCATAAAGTAGACTAAACTGGAATCCCATAAACTGCCAGGCGTTTACAAAAGCAATCGCAATAATCGATACTGCAGGCGAAGTTAACCAATATTGCTGATAGGGAATTCCTAGCAATTGAAACAGTTTGTTAATCATTCCGTTCGTTGGATCATAAATCGCAATCCAAAGCTGACAAACAACCGTTACTGACAGAACAACCGGAATAAAATATCCTGTCTTGAGGATTTTTCTTCCTCTGACTTTTGGGTCGGCGCATACTAAAGCCAACAGAGTGCCTAAACCAATTTGAAACACAACAAGAACTAACGCAAACAGAGCCCCATTACGCAGCGAACGAATCAGTAAAGGATCTTCAAACAATTGAATATAATTTTGAATTCCTATAAACGTGCCGCCACCCAATCCGTTCCACTCATAAAAACTACGGAAAAGCGCCTGCAATACCGGATATGCCACTATGAGTGTATAAATTAGTAATGCTGGAAGTGTAAATAATGCTATAGTTTTCTTATTGGATAAATGGGTTTTCATGTTGTTCATTCCCTGCATTTGAAAGTTCTCGCGCCGAAACTTTCGTTTCGGCGCGAGACGTTTTTATTTATTGATTTTCTTTAGTATTCTCTCCATATTCTCATCGAATTGTTTATTGCCAAATCCTTTTACAACTAAGTTCTGAGTATTGTCATCAAGAGCGTTATTTAATTCAGTGCTTTCGTTAAACTTTGCATACCCTTTAATATTAGGCAGAACTTCATCGATAATACGTTGCATCATTGGAGGAGGCGTTATCGATATAGGCTGATCGATTTTAAGCGATACGATTGGATTCGCCTTCTGCAAATACTGATACTCCGCGTATTTTCTTGCCAAGAATGCCGCAACCTCGATAGCTAACTCTTTGTGCTTGCTCGTTGGAGCAACGGCGAATCCTCCTGGGGCAGGAGCGCCATTAAGAGAAAATTTCATGTTTTCGTAGGTTTCTTCATCTTTAGCCGGCCAGTACATCCAATCTACATCGTCGCCTAAGTTTTCGGTCGCGGCATATATTTCCCATTGGCCGTTCACGAACATCGCCGCTTTACCGGTATAGAATAAAGATGAAGCCTGATCGTAGTTGGTGTTGGTCGCGTTAGGATCGAATAGTCCGGCCTGCTTCAACTCTTCAAACTGTTTAGAAGCAAGTTTGTAAGGGTCCGGTAACTGGAATAGCCCTTTTTGCTCCAGAGGGAAGTAGCCTTCCGGTTGCTCGCGGGTAACTAATCCTTTGTAAAACGAATTTGTTATCCATTTCTCCTTGGCGAAAATCGCCATCGGAGCAATGCCTTTATCTTTGAATTTCTTGATCGCCGCAATCCACTCATCGTAAGTTTTAATTGGCGCATTCACGCCGGCTTCCGCAAACAATTTCTTATTGTAATACAGAATCTGAAAGCCAGTACCCGTTGCGGAATAGGCGTAGGTATGACCATCGGCAGCAGTCAATGATTTTTCGTATCCAGGGTTAAAATCTGCTAGTAGATCTTTAGTTGCTTGTGCGTTGTCAAGAATTTCAATATTTTTCGATTCCGCGAAAGCTTTAATGAGACCGTAATCAGCATCGTAGATATCAGGCATATTCCCTGTTGCGGCATAAGTTTTTAATTTTTGAAAGTTATCTTGTTGCCATGGATCAAGATCCAGTTCGACGTTAGGCATAGCCTTTTTCAGTTCGGCCACTGCATAATCATAAGGCTTCTTAGTGTCATCATCGAAGTATTTCAGATAAACTTTCAGCTTGGTTATCTCGTTCGATTCACCTGCCGTTGACGACCCCGCAGTGCCGCTTGCCGTTTCATTCGGAACAATATTTGCATTATTGTCCTTAGCGCATGCAGATAAAGAAAGAGCAAAAACCGTCATAGCCACAATGATATTTACCTTTTTTTTCTTCAAAGTGTTCCCCCCTGCCCTGATGTTAAAGCATTGTATTTGACTTCTTTATTATAAATAGGCTCGGATATGGACGGAATGTAACGATCGTGACCTATCTGCAAAAATCGCGCCATATCATAAGTTTCTTCCTTATAAAAAGCCGCCTATTGGCGGCTTTTTTATCGATTGCTTGCTAACCGATTTTCGTATTCCGAAGGCGTTAACCCGAATTGTTTTTTGAAACACTTACTAAAATAATTAGGATCGTTGTAACCAACAAGCTCAGCAATACCGAGAAGTTTCACGGCACCTCCGCCAATGAGTTCTTTTGCTTTCTGCATACGTACATAAGTAATGTAGTCCGAAACCGAGATTTCGCCTTCTCGCCTGAAAATTTTCCGCAAATAACTGGAGTCAATAAAAAAATGAGCCGCTATGCCCTCAACCGATAACTCGGAATTAACGTAATGCTCCTGAATATAAGAGCGAGTAGCATTGTATAGTTTAAGGGATTTTGACAATCTAGGACCTGACGAGGCTTTAGCTACCTTTTCGAATAGACTGACAATCCAACTTTCGGCTTGTTGAATCGAACTTAACTTTTGCATGTGCTGACCAGGCGAGAAACCAGCTCCAAACATATCCTCAATCGAATATCCGGATTCAATGGTGAACGATAAGCACACCGATATTAGGCCAAACATAATGGTATGTGCGCTTTCCAGGGTTACTCCGTCTTTAGACAGATAGGAGAATGCCGACTCAAGCGCTTCCTTAACACCGGCCCAATCTTTTGCTCGTAATTGAAATATTAATGATTCATGAAGATCAATAGGGAAAAAGTTGAACTTTTCGGGTCTATTATTTAGTTGATCGTACCAGATCAAATTGCCTTGACCTGCCGTCAATTTGTTTTGAACACATAATAAAGCTTCGCGATACGAACGGTGTAAATGCTTGTATCCGTAACCTTTGCTTCCGAACCCTACCGTGACGGTGAATTTAAAATGTCTTTCGACAAGTCGTCCAAGTTTTTCAAAAGCATAGCCATTATAAGCAGCAAGATCTTGCTCATGTTGGAATCCTAATATCGAAACAATGTGGCCTTCCGAATCATTGAAAACATATTTGACGCCCTCAATTTTGATTAAATCTTGAAGCATATTTGCGACTGTATGCTTCCAAAGAATGATCTCGCTAGGATGACTCCACTTTTCATACAAATGGTCAATTTCCGTTACAACAACCCGGAATGCCAACGGAGGAATCGGCATGTGAAATCGTCTTAAGGAAAGCTCTATTTCTTCTTGACTCGTTATGATATCCCGTCCGATTAAATTATTTAAGAAACTTTCGCGCAGAAGCGGCACATAATTATGAGGGAGTTCATTTTCTTCTCGCGAACTTTCAATGAAGCTTTTGGCTTTCTGAAGCGCAACCATGAATTCTTCGTTGTCAAAAGGCTTTAATAAATAATCCGATACGCCGATACGCATCGCTTTCCTAGCATATTCAAATTCATTGTGACCTGTAACTAAAATAATAAACATTTTAGGATACTGTTGTTTTAACCTCTCCGCAAGCTCTAAACCATCCATACGAGGCATACTTATATCAACTAAAGCGAGGTCGGGTTTATGTTGTTTCGCCTGCTCTATCGCAACAATTCCATTATTCGCCTCGCAAGTTACGTTTAATCCGATGCTTTCCCAATCTATCCGTTCTTTCATGTGTTGCCGGAATAACGCTTCGTCGTCCACAATCATAACCTTAAACAATAGTATCCCTCCCCCCTGCCGGTACTTTGACCGTGACCTTTGTACCTGTTCCTTCTATACTCTCGATGGAAATTCCGTACGCTTCGCCAAAGTACAATCGTATACGTTCATGCACGCTAAACAGGCCGAACGAGGCAGGTTTATCATGGTAAGAATACTGTCTCCGAATATTTTCTTGTTTATCCTCGGCAATGCCCACGCCATCATCTTCAATGTGAATGAAAATAAAGTTATCTTCTTTATATCCCGTAATCCATATGGAACCCTTATTGTCTTTCAGTTTTAAGCCGTGATAAATCGCATTTTCGAGTATAGGCTGTAAAGTTAGTTTCGGTATTTCATATGAATATATTTCATGGTCTACTTGCAGTTTAAACTCGAATACATCGGAGTAGCGTATACTCTGAATTGCCAAATAATCGCAAGCGTTTTTAAGCTCTTCTCCTATCGAAATGATTTCGCTGCCTTTACTAAGCGCAACCCTGTAAAAATCCGCTAACGCCTTTGTCGCGTCTCTAGCTTCATGTTGCTTGTTCATATCATTCAAAACATAAATTAAATCTAACGTGTTATAAAGGAAATGAGGTTTGATCTGAGAATGGATGAGCGCCAATTCAATTTCCTTTTTCTTGATTTGGTCCGCTTCTACTTGGAGTAATAGCTCCTTTATCCTTGTTACCATCGAATTAAACACCGAAGCCATTAATCCTGTTTCATCCGGCGTATCGATTGGAGCGACCGTATTTAAGTCACCCTCTTTAACTCTCCTCATCGCCTTCGTCAATTTAATCAAGGGATTAACAATCACTTTCGAGAGCATTCCCGCACCCAATGAAGCGACCAATAAACATATCGCTCCGATTAATAGGGTTAACATCCCGTTTTTCTTAATGTCTTCCGTAATCTGATTGACAGGTACAATATTCACTAACCGCCAACCCATTTTTTCGTACATCACGCTCGTGATCAAGTTATTTCCCGTATCGGTGTCCATAATCTGAGAAAAAGAGCCTTTCGATAAGACAAGCTCTCTTAAAGGCTCATCCTTTAACGGAAACAATAGTTCTCCCTTATCAAGCGACGAGATGACCCTGCCTTCGCTATCCAAAATGACGAATTTACTGCCAATGCCGAATTCAGCATTTACGTTCGCAAAAATATTCGATATAGAGCTCTCTTTCAGATTTACGATTAAAGTGCCAAATGGCAAGCCGGATTCAAGTTGCAACACCTTTTTCCCGATGGACAACACGGGTTCATCGTATTTAGAAACGATATAATCGCGATACTCCATTGGATACCAATAGTTCATGCCATAGCCGGGCTTTTCATTTACTTGCTTTACTAGGTCACTCTCCAAAATCATTTTGTCGTTATCTTTTATCGGGCTGTAGGAGACGAATAATTGATTTGAAGAATCAATATACGCAGCCGAATCGATATCGGGGAAATTTAGCAAACTAATGCTAAACTGCGTCTGCATTTGGCTATTTAACATTTTTTCTTGCAACGGGTTGCTTATATCAGGAAGGCTCGAGTAAATGTGATTGATATCCGTCATCATTACATTCGCTCCGCCTTCTGCATTTTTAATCATGGTATCCAATCGCGTTAATATCAAAGTCGATTCATTAATGACATTCTGTTTGGTTTTCTCAACCAAAGAATTCGTAAATAAATCGCTTGTAAAATATCCGAGTATAAAAAGCGGAACAATAATAAGCGGTATAAATACAACTATTATTTTTTGACGTATTAATAATGAATGAAAAACCTTACGTAACATTCGGCTTCGAGTCCTTTCTCCGCATCGGATCCTATAACCGATTATATCCTAACCTATTTGCTCCAAAACGTTTCTTAAAGTTGTTCGATATTAGGAAACATGGGGTGCAGCTTGAATGCCGCACCCCTATCTATGACTATATTAATGTTGTAAGCGCTAACAGTTATAAATTATAAATATTGCCTTCTCCCTGATAAACGTAAAAATCGAGACAGTTCAGAAAAAAACGAGACAATGAGCGAAAAAAAAGACGCTACAGCACCTTTGTAAGTGCTAGCGTCCAAAGTGAAAGGGGACCCGTCAGATCCACGGAAATTTTGACGAATTATTCCTCGCGAACCATCGTGTTCGTAATCGCTCCGAGCTTCTCGATCTCGACTGTTACGACGTCGCCCGGCTGCAAGTACGTTTGTTGCTCGATCGGTTTGCCGAGGACGACGCCTTCCGGCGTTCCGGTCAGAATGATGTCTCCTGGCACGAGCGTCATGTTTTGTGATACGTAGCTGACGATTTGGGCGCAAGAGAAGATCATGTCGGACGTATTCGACAGCTGGCGGACTTCTCCGTTCACAGTGCACTTGATGGACAGTCGATTCGGGTCGCCGACTTCGTCCGCCGTGACGAGATAGGGGCCGAGCGGAGAAAATTTGTCGCAGGACTTACCCGTCATCCATTGGTGCGTCCGCAACTGCAGATCGCGCGCGGACAAGTCGTTAACGTTACAATAGCCTAGCACGTAGGATAAGGCGTCTTCCTCGCTTACGTACTTGGCCTTCTTCCCTATGACGACAACAAGCTCGGCTTCATAGTCGACTTTTGTAGACACGCGCGGCAAAGGGATCTCTTCCAAGTGGCCGGCCAGCGTGTTATTAAATTTATTGAAAAGGATCGGATACTCCGGCAACGCCGCGTTAGTTTCTTCCGCGTGCTTCCGATAATTCAAGCCGACGCAAATGATTTTGTTCGGATGCGTGACGCTAGGTCCGAGCTTAAGCCCGGATTGTTCCAGAACGTAGGATGCGTAACGGTTAGAAAGCTTCGCACGGTCGATGAATGCCTTCAACGCATCCATAGCCGTTTCTCCGCCTTCGATGACTTCCTGGATCGTGACGGGAACGTTCTCCGCGCCCTCCCCCCGCACTGCCGTTCCGATGTCCAGCACGCCTTCTTCCAAGCAAACCCCGAGCCGATAGCACCCTTCTTCGATGAATGTGAGCAATTTCATATGTGAAAGTCTCCTTAATTAAGCATTTTTACCGAACACGACGCCTCCGTCGATATAGAGCGGCGAACCCATCATGAATTTCGATTCGTCCGACGCAAGGAACAGCGCCGCCTGCGCGACGTCTTCCGGCCGACCCATTTCCCCGCTCAATTGCCGTTTCTTGATCGACTCGACAGCCGCCTCAGGGTCAGAGTACGAGGTTCTCAAGTAATTCTCGACGAACGGAGTCATTATTGTCCCCGGAAGCAAAGCGTTCACCCGAATCCCGTACGCTGCATAATCGACCTGCATCGACTTCGTCAGCGCGAGCACCGCTCCTTTGGTCGCGGCGTACGAGGCGCGTTTGGCCAATCCGATCTCCGCCACGCACGACGACATGTTAATGACGACGCCCGACTTGCGCTCCATCATCGACGGCAGAACGTATTTGCTCATCAAGTAGACACCGCGGATGTTCACGTTCATGACGCGCTCCCAGACATCCGGTTCGATTTCGTGCAAGGCGCCTACGCCGCTGATGCCGGCATTGTTAAATAGTACGTCGATCTTCCCGTACTTCTCGAGCGCTGATTCCGCCATCGCCTTCGCCGATTCGGCATTCGTGACATCAGCTTGAAGGAAGCACGCCTCTCCTCCCGCTTCTAGGATCTCGGCTACCGTTTCTTCTCCTTTAGCCGTGTCCACGTCATTCACGATGACAGTCGCGCCTTCCCGGGCGAACAATTGCGCCGAGCATTTGCCGATCCCGGAGCCTGAACCTGTAATGAGCACGACTTTGCCTTTGATTCTCATGATGTAAACTCCTTTCGCGCATGAACGGAAGTATCCCGAATTCCTTCTAGCAATTTATAAAATGTCAGTGCATTCGTTCCCATAACATCCGCTATATCCGCTGAATATAAATTCGCCAACCGGTCTTCTACGATCTCCGCAACCTGGGAATAGGATGCAGCCAGCAGACACACGGGCCAATCGCTGCCGAACATGACCCGCTGTGGCCCGAATGCCGATAATGTAAAATCGATATAGTCGCCGAAATCCTCGACCGTCCAATTCGCGTGATCAGCTTCGGTCACCATGCCGGACAACTTGCAGTAGACGTTCGGGTTCGCCGCGATTCTCTCCATGTCGGAAGCCCACCCACTCCAAGACTTCGCGGCGATGTTCGGCTTGCCGATATGGTCGACGACGCCGCGCAGATGCGGAATCCGCTCGACCAATTCGCCGATGGCGGGAAGCTGATGCTCCTTCACGAGCAAATCCACCGGGAAGTCACGATCCGCGAGCCACCGGATCCGCTCCAAGATAGCAGGTCGGAGCACGTAACGTGCATCCTCCAAATCTTGAAGCATGATCCGAATGCCAACGAGCTTAGGATGCTTGGCTATCGTCTCGAATTGCTCCTCGAACGAATCACTCTCGAAATCCACCCAGCCGACGACACCGAGAATCGAGTCCGAGCGATCGGCTAAGCCGAGAAGGAACTTCGTCTCTTCCAGCGTCGGGGCGGCTTGGACGACGATCGTCTTGTCGATTCCCCGCTCGCGCAGATGAGGCTCCAAATCCTCCGGCAAAAAATCCCGATACAACGTCCCGAGCTCCGGTGACAGCCAGCCATAATCCCCACGGTCCAGCCGCCAATAATGTTGATGCGCATCGATTCTCAAACGAACACGCCTCCCTCAATCCAGGTGAAAAACTTCTTCCATCGGCGCCCACCAGTCGTTCTCCGCGGCGGACGATACTTTGTACTGGCAGAGATCGGTGAGCTTCCACCATTCCCGTGTCCGTGGATCAGCCGCCATTATGGCCATATCCGCGGAGAAATCGTTGCCCGCATACTCGAAATAGCTGAACAGATAATCGTCGCGATAGAAGATGGAATAGTTCTCGATATGGCACCCCTTGATCATCGCGAGAACATCCGGCCATACGGCCGCGTGCAGTCGCTTATACTCCTGCAATTTCTCTGCTCTTACATGAATCACGCTGCCGTATCTCACTTGTCCGCCCCCTCTTATCTTACGCGATACTCCTTGAACAGCTCGGGAATGATCTCCGTCGAAGCGCCCGGCATCTCCGGCAAGACGTATAAGCCGTTCTTGACGGTCGCCGGCTCCACGAAAATATGCCTGATCCAAGGGATATACTCCAGCATAATCGCTCCTTGGGTAGCCGCGACGAGGTGCTGATGGATCTGTCCCATGTCTCCAACGTGCGGACAGATCGGCACATCGTAGGAAGCGGCGAGTCCGGCGACCTGAAGCCATTCCGTAATGCCCGCGACGCGGGTGACGTCGACCTGGCAATACTCGAGCGCGCCGTTGTGAATATAGTCTCTAAACGCGTATTTGTTGTAGACGTGCTCGCCAAGCGCGATTGGAACATTCAACTCGTCTGCCAGCTTCTTATGTCCCATGATATCGTCCGGATTGAGCGGTTCCTCGAGCCAGAACAGATCGAACTCCTCGAGCTTCTTGCCCCAAGTCATCGCCGTGTTGATGTTCCATTGCTGGTTTACGTCGATCATGAAGATGACATCGTCGCCAATCGCTTTGCGAACCGCCTTACAGCGATCGTAGTCCTCGCGCGGGTCGGACTTGCCGACCTTGATTTTGACACCGGTGAAGCCCTGTTCAACGATTTCAGTGACGTCCTTAAGTAAGCGTTCTTTGCTCCAGTTGAGCCAGCCGCCGTTGGTATTGTAAGCTTTAATCCCCTTCGACTTCGCCCCTCCGAGATACTGCCAGAGCGGCTTGTTCGAAGCTTTCGCCATGATGTCCCACAACGCGATATCGACGGCGGCCAACGCCATATGCGTGACGCCCGATCTGCCGATCCAGTGCATTTTGCCGAAACGCATGTCGTTCCACAGCTCTTTGACCATGAACGGATCCTTGCCGATCAATAGAGGAGCATAGTATTTCTCGATCGTATCGACGATCATGTCGTCGCCTTCCGCGCAGGTGCCCGTATAGCCGTAGCCGACAAAGCCTTCGTCCGTGTAGATACGAACACCCGCAAGGCCCCAATGGGTCGCGACGTTAATGGCATCGGTTATCGGTGGTGTAATCGGGACGTGCAGGACGAACGTTTCTACTTTCGTGATTTTCATCTGTTCCATCTCCCTGAGTTGTATGATTAATAGCCTAGCGATGCTCCGCCGTCGACGGGAAGAGCAACGCCGGTAATGAAACCTGAAGCCGAACTAGCTAAGAATAACGTCGCTTCCGCGATTTCTTCGGAAGTCGCCGGTCTGCCAAGCGCGTGCATATCGTTCAAAGCCTGAACGGTCGCGATCGGATCATCCTGCTGCTCGATCCACTTCTGCAGCAACGGAGTCGTTACGCCTGCCGGACAAAGGCAATTCACGCGGACGCCATAAGGCGCGTAATCCAACGCCAATGATTTGGTCAGAGCATTCATCCCGCCTTTGGTCGCAGCGTAGACGGGGTTCATCTTCTGCCCGATCAAGCCATTCAAGGAAGACATATTCACGATGGAGCCGCGCGTCTTCTTCAGTTCAGAGATCGAATGCTTGACCATGAAAAACACGCTCTTCAGATTCACGTTGAAAATCCGATCCCATTCTTCTTCTTGAAACTCCTCCAGATATTTGGGCATGATGGCCGCCGCATTATTGACGACGATATCGATGTGCCCGAACCGTCGAACCGTTTTCAGGATGAGCTCCTTCACGTCCTCTTCTTTGGAAACATCCGTTTGAATAGCTGCGACGTTTGCGCCGCATGCCAACAATTCCTTTTCGAGCCGCTCCGCGTCCTCCTTACTGCGGTTGGCGATGACCACGTTGGCCCCTTTTGACGCGAACAATCTGACGATAGCCTCGCCGATCCCCGATGCGCCTCCCGTGATGATGGCTGTTTTGCCTTCAATACTTTGTAACATGTGCTTCACCCCATAATCATGTATCGTGTATGATTTATTGTAAAAAAAATTATTCGAAATAGATTCTGGTTCTGGCGTGCGAGCGTTCCAAGTGGCTTTTCAGCGCCCGTTCGGCTGAAATCGTATCGCCGGTAATCAGTTCGCGGATGATCAGCATATGCTCCTCCCACTCTTCATGAACGAGCGTCTGCTCCAAATGCTGACGGGACAAAGACAAGTATCTTTGAATTTTCTCTATGTAAGTGCGGATTAAGCTCTGCAGCGAGCGGTTCCCGCACCACTCCAATAGGAGTCCGTGCAGCCCTTCGTTCATCTCTGAGATGTGTCGAATCCTCTCATCGTCGTCCGCGATTTCGACTCTTTGCCATTCATTCATATCCGTCTCCAGCTTGTTAAGCAGCTTGATCGGAACTTTACCGGTGGATTTTCTGATTGCCAGCACTTCCAACTCCATGCGGATTTCAAAAATTTCATCCAGTTCCTGCAGCGACATCTTGGCAACGTACATGCCTTTGAAAGGGATCGTCTCGACCAGCCCTTCCGCGGACAATCTGGACAACGATTCGCGAATCGGGATATTGCTGACCTCCAGGTCGCGCCCTAGCTGATCTATGTTAATCTTCTCGCCGGGAGCTATTTCGTGATTAAGAATCTTGTCCTTAAGTACCGAGTAGATTTCATCCGCCAAAACATAGCGATTTAGCCCTTTTTTCATGTATCCACCTCTTTTAATGCAAATATCATATATCGTACATGATTTATTGTAATAGAATTAGTTCCTTTTGACAAGCAAAAAGCCCAACCTTGTGCCTCGAAGGCTAGGTCGGACTTTTTGTCTGGAGGATACACAGGTTACTTGGCTTCGCCTTTCATAACCTTATGCTTCAATAGAACAATAACGAAACCGGCGCTACACATTCCTAAGGCCATCCCCTGCACGAAATCCGGTATTTTGCTATCGTATCGGTTCATGATCAGAAACGCGATGAATATCGCGAAGGACGCCAACTGGATCAATAGAACTTGATTCTTAGTCATCTTCTTAAGCATCGTTCATTAGCCTCCTCTTAGACTTTATAAGCTTTCATAGCTTTAACGATCTCTTTGATCGAAGGACGTTTACCGTACATCAGTACCCCGACGCGATAGATCTTCGCGGAAAGCCAGCCGATCAGGAGGATGGAGGCAAACAGGATTCCGACGGACAGCGCGATCTCCCACCATGCCGGTTCCGCAAGCCCGATTCTCAGGAACATAAGGAACGGCGAGAAGAACGGGATGTACTGGCATACTTGAATCAGGATATGATCGGGATGAGTAAGGCCGAACATCGCAACGTAGAACCCAACGAGCGTAATCATCGTGATCGGCAGTACCGCTTGCCCGAGATCTTCCGTACGGCTAACGATGGAACCGACCGCAGCGAACAGCGTCGAGTAAAGGAAAAACCCTGCGAGATAGAACAGAATAGCGTAGATGACAAGACTCGTATCGAGCACGCTTAGATCGATACCTAGTTTATCAAGAGATTCGGCATTCTGAGGCATCGTCAGATTGATGACGAATGCTCCGATCAGAATGACGATTTGGATCATGGCGACGACGAACGTACCTAAGATTTTTCCCCACATTTGCTTTAGCGGAGATACGCTAGTCACGATGATTTCCATGACGCGCGAGCTTTTCTCTGCCGTAATCTCGGTCGCGATCAACTGTCCCGTAATCATAACCGCCATGAACAGCAGAATGATCATCGCGTAAGTCAATCCGATAGCCATGCCTTGCTCTTCCTCGGTTTTCCCCTTCTCGTTCGAGAAGCTTACCTTATTGGTTTCCAACGATACCATAGAAAGCAATTGCGTCTTCTGGTCATCGTTCAAACCGGCATCCTTGATAATGATGTTATTCTTAACCAACTGAAGCGCCGCCGCGAGCGTAGAAGATGTTCCTCCTTCGAACGCGCTTTTCGCGTTGTAGACCGTTTTCGGAAATCCGAGCGCAGAATCTTCCTTGAACGTTAAATACCCGCTGATATCACCGTTCTCTAGCGCACCCTTCAATTCCGCTTCCGTCCCGATTGGAACGAGCTCCAGCTTAGCATCCGGAAGCTTCACGAAATAATCTTTAAGCCCTTCGACGACTTGCGGTTGTTGCCCTTCGGCATAACCGACCCTCGTTACTTTATCTCCGCCGCCAAGCTTGTCGATCAAATACGGAAGATTACCTACGACGATGAGCAAGACCGCAAGCACGATCGTCATAATGATGAACGCTTTACTGCGTAGCTTGTTGCGCATAGTGAACGACATAACTGTCAATAAGCTATTATTCATGGCTCTCACCTACCGTCTTAATGAAGATTTCGTTTAACGTCGGTTCCATAATTTCGAAACGCGTTACGGGTCCCTGTGAAAGTGCTTGGTGCAGGATAAGTTGACCTACATCGGGAGAACTCACCTTCAGCTCGTAACCGCCATGCTCGTGACGGATGACTTGTTTAACTCCCGCTATGGACTCCAATCCGTTCAGATCGTGTTCCGCTGCAACGATAACACGCTCCTGCGGGAACTTTTTCTTAATGTCCTTAATCGGGCCTTGCAATACCGGATTGGATTTGTGCATGATCGTGATGTTACGGCACAGCTCTTCGACGTGCTCCATCCGGTGGGTGGAGAATACGATGCTCGTTCCGCCGTCGCGAAGCTCTTTGACCGTGGATTTCAGCAATTCGACGTTGACCGGATCGAGACCGCTGAACGCTTCGTCAAGAATAAGAATTTTCGGATTATGAATGACTGCAGCGATAAATTGAATTTTCTGTTGGTTCCCTTTGGACAGCTCTTCGACCTTCTTGTTGTAATATTCCGGTACTTGGAACTTCTCCAACCACCGCTTAAGATTCCGGTCCGCATCCTTGCGGGACATCCCGCGCAATTGGGCCAAGTAAATAATTTGGTCGCTGACTTTGATTTTCGGATACATGCCCCGCTCCTCCGGCAAATAGCCGAGCATGCTGAGCTGTTCCTTTCCGTAACCTTTGCCAAGGTAACGAATATCTCCCGTATCCGGTAAAATAAGTCCCAAAATCATCCGCATCGTGGTCGTTTTGCCTGCGCCGTTGGCACCGAGCAATCCGTAAATTTCTCCCTCCGAAACCTCGAAGCTAAGGCCGTTTACGGCTGTTTTGTCTCCATAATTTTTGACAATACGATCTACTATAAGTGAGTTCATCGTCTAGCTTCCTCCTTCCGGATTAAACAGCTTAGAATATCTTCCAATTCCATGCGTTGGGCAGCCAACACCTGGAATCCGCAAGCTTTACAATACTCTTCTCCTTGCACGGGTTCGTTAACTTCCAAGCGATATACGCCTGATCCCGCCTCCGCCATCCCTTGGAAACCCGGGGTACGCAGCAGCTCGTCTCCGCCCGTTCCCGTCCCCTGCCCGCGTTGCACGAGCAATGTTCTCCAGTCGTCCAACAGGCGATCCTTCTCGAATAAGCCTAAAATACGTCCGCGGTAGATAAACAAAATATAGTCGGCCAATCGTCGAATTTCTTCCATGATATGAGTGGCAAGAACGAGCGTACGATTGCTGGCTTCCATGTACTTTTGCAGGGCTTCCAACATCGTTTTCCATGCGAACGGGTCCAGCCCTGAAGAGGGTTCATCCAGCAGCAACAACTCCGGATCATGCGCCATCGCTATGGAAAGCTCCGCCTTGCGGCGCATTCCTTTGGACAGCTTAGCTAATTTTACGCTGCCATCGACTTCAAAATGACGCATGTACTTGCGGTATCTCTCCCAATCCCAGCCCGGATACCAGTGCGATGCGAATTTCGCTTTCTCGTCGGCGGTAAAGTGATTCTCATGGGAATGCGGATTTTCCGACAGAAACCCGATCTTGGATTTGTAATGTTCGTCTTGGTTCCCGTTCAGGCGGATTCCCAACACTTCGGCTTCTCCCTCTTGAACCGGCTCCAGTCCTAGAAGCGTTCGAAACAGCGTACTCTTCCCCGAACCGTTCGGTCCGACGATCGCCGTAACCATTCCGCGAGGTATTTCGCATTGGAGGGGACCTAGCACGAATTTATCATGCTGTAATTTAACCCCTCGCAAGGAAATCGCGGTTTCCGTATCCATAAGCGTCATGGTCATTCCCCCTTGCCTTCTGCGCGTTTTCTATGAATGATCTGTTGAAATAAGGTTTCCAGTTCCTCCAGCTTACACTGCAACTGAAGTCCATCATCGACCGCGCGTTCGAGCACTTCTGTCGCGCGTTCCAACCGATGCTCATCCCTTACGACCGAGCCGACTCCCGCGACGAAAGTTCCTGTTCCTTGCCGCGTTCGGATCAAACCCTCGTTCTCCAAATCCTGATAAACTCTTCGGACAGTAATCGCGCTGCACTTCAGCGAAACCGCTAACTCCCGTATGGATGGAAGAAGCGTGCCTTCTATTAATTGTCCGCCGAGTATGAGCCCGCGAAGCTGCACCTCTATTTGATGGTAGAGAGGTTCGGGTCGTTGTTCATCTATGCGTATCGGCAGCCACACAAGCTCACCTCATTTCTACCTTTATCTGAATTAAAACGTCAATGACCTGCCCCTTATCCGATTGACCGTCGCTCTATATCCTATCCAAGTGGCGGCTATAGCCGCGATCGCCATGATCAGAATCAGCATCCAGCCATTCCCGTTATCGATTACCTGTATCATATGTTTGAACAAATGGAACCCCTGCCACGTCCAGGTCGTAACGATTATCGCCATTAGGAGCATATATCCCATGTAAAACTGAACGTATTTTCTACCGCTGAAGCCAAGCTCGAACCAAATGTACAAAGCATTGGCGGCGAACCCATAACACATCCATAGAAGTCCGTTTTCCAGCCACTGGGAAGGCGTTATCGCCCCCCTTAGATCAGGGGATACGGAATACTGGAGAACCAGGAATACCGCGCCTACGACTGGCAAGGTAAACGCCATCTGCAAGAATCTTCCTTTGACGATAACGGCCAGCGGGATTGGCATCGCCCGCCAATGCGCAAGTCGCTTGGAGTATTGGTCATCCTTCCACATTCCCCATGCGGATTTGTTCATCACCATGCCGTATACCGGGAACATGGTCAAATATAGCCAATCGGTCATTCCGTAAAGGAATTTCGCCACACCCTCCGCTTTCACTTCCCCAGCCCATATCGAATTTAAGTTAGGCCCCATAACCGCTCCCATGTAGATAGCGAACAAAAAAGTGAAGAAAATGCCAAGTCGTTCCCTTCTCCATATGTAGGAGCCGATATATTTAACGCCTTGCCGGTCATTCATTGGGATTGCCTCCTGCCCACAGTGTTCATGTGTGTATATCCATATACACACTATACAAGGTGATGATATATTCGTCAAGTAGACAGGAAAAATTTGTTTTACAGCGAATCTCTTAAAGTGAGATGACTACTTCCTCTATGAAAGCGAGCTGACACCATGAAACGAAAGCTAGTCTCAATAGCCATGTCTTTTGCGCTTCTCCTTTCCCTTGCCTTGTCCTCGCATTCCGTGCAAGCATTCGCAGCATCGTCCGCTAATACGGAGAGCGGTCTTCCCGTGCGTACGGCGCAAGAAATCTTCAAACAATGGAAGAAGCTTATGGTTCCTTCCGGACCGTACGCCGATCCCTTCCTTACCGAGCCATCGATCTCAATCCCCTATGAGCCGGGTACCTTAGATGTGCAATACATTCAAGATGGCGTAAATGCCGTTAACTTCTATCGGTTCATAAGCGGTTTAACCTACGATGTCGTTTCCACCGCCGATTTGAACGTCCAAGCCCAATACGGATCCGTCTTGTTAGCTTCGGAGGGCAACTTCAGCCACACGCCTGCGAAGCCGGCAGACATGCCGAAAGATTTTTTCGATAAAGGCTATAAATCCACTTCCAGCTCCAACATTTATGCCTCTTACGGTTATGATGACCATATCGTATCCCGATCCATCGACGCTTATATGGAGGATTCCGATAAGAATAACCTGGCGGTACTCGGACATCGCAGATGGATTCTTAACCCCCTGTTAAAGAAAATAGGGATCGGCTTGGCCAATGGGGAGGATGAATGGTCTTACTCGGCTTTGCAAGTATTCGATCAAAGCAGATCTAAGGCTTCGGATTATAACTACGTCGCTTATCCCGCTCAAGGAGCCTTTCCGGTCGAAGTATTCGGTTCCCATTATGCTTGGTCGGTGAGCCTCAATATGGAGAAATTCAAGAAGCCCGTGAAGAAAAACGTTAAAGTATCCATCCAACGGCTGCGGGATAATCGAACGTGGAAATTAAACTCGATGAACGATAAGGTGACGGAACGAGGCGCCTACTTGAACGTGGAGAACAACCCTTACGGTTCGGGTTCCGCTATCATTTTCCGTCCAGGCGGCATCGATGAATACTTGGCGGGAGATCGTTATACGGTAACGATATTGGGACTCCAATCCAAGGACGGCTCGGATCAACCCCTCTCCTATACCGTAAATTTCATGAGCGTAACGAAATAGGTTATAATTGATCCACCTCATGACATTGAGATACGCGAAAGGAACGATAGATTCCCTATGAGAAAAGGAAACAAAGCGCCCCGCTCATCCGGCGGGGCTTTTAACCGGAGCCAGACGCCTCCGAAGCAGCTTAAGGTTACCGAACAAAGCGAGCTCTTGCTCTTCTTGCTGGATAAGCTAGCTCCGCAAGGCCGTAATTCCATTAAATCTTTGCTAGCCCATGGCCAAGTGTCCGTCGATGATCGCGTAGAAAAGCTATACAACCATCCCCTGAAGCCGGGGCAAGTCGTTACCGTACGCAAAGATCGGACGACGGTTGCTCCGCCTCTTCTCGGACTGAAAATTTTATACGAGGATGATGCGGTAATCGTCATTAATAAAGACGCCGGCCTGTTATCCATCGCGACGGAACAAGAAACCGAGCTCACCGCTTACCGGCAGTTAACCGCTCATGTTCGCCTAACCCATCCCCAGAACCGGATATTCGTCCTTCACCGCTTGGATCGGGAAACGTCGGGCGTCATGATGTTCGCCAAAAACGAAAAAATCCAGCAGAAAATGCAGGACGGTTGGAAAGATATCGTCAAGGAACGGATGTATGTGGCGCTAGTCGAAGGCATGGTAAAGAAAACCCAAGGCACCATTACTTCATGGCTGCGGGAAACCTCAACGCTGAAAATGTACTCTAGCTTTACGCCTAACGACGGCCAACACGCGGTTACCCATTATAAAGTGATTAGAGCTAGCCGTAACTACTCCCTGCTCGAGGTCCATCTCGAGACGGGCCGCAAAAACCAAATCCGCGTGCATATGCAAGATCTCGGGCATCCGATCGCCAGCGACAAGAAATACGGAGCGAAAACGAAACCGTTCGCGCGGCTAGGCCTTCATGCTCGCGTCCTGGCTTTCGAGCACCCTGTCACTGGCAAACCGATGCGATTCGAGACGGATATTCCGAAGCCTTTCCTTAGCCAATTCAAGGAAGAGCCTAAATAAATCAATTCGTTTCGGATAAATTCTTGAGAAATAACGATAAAAACCAAGAAAACTCTAGCTAACATTAGAAAAGTACGAAAAAACGGGAGTTTATCGTGTTATTTCCAGTTTGCAAACGCTTTTATGACTGTCGTATGATCTAACCAATCAATGACAATATGAAGGCGATGTTACCTTTAGGGGTACAACCTCGGCACTTATGTGGCGAAGCGGTTGTGCCTCTTTTTGTTGTCGAAAAAAGGTTAACAAAACCGGATTATGCCATGTCAAAGACAAACTGAAGGGGTGGCTAAAAATGAACGGAAAAAAATGGGGATCTTTGCTTATCTGTGTCGCTCTCGTATCCATGCTAGCAGCCTGCGGAAAAAGTAACGGAAACGGGAATGGCAACAGCGGCGCTTCACCGAGCGAAAGCTCAGCTTCAGTGGAGTCGGCAAGTCAAGCAGCCAACGAGGATGAAGAACTCGTACCGGAAGCCGGAGCCAAGCTTGTCGTATGGGAAGCTCAGGAGCAACTGGAGTACATGAAGGAAGTCGGCGCAGCATTCGAACAACAATACGGGGTGCCCGTCACCGTCGAGCAGGTAGCCGGCGGAGATCAGGGTTCGCGCCTGTCGACCGATGGACCGTCCAAGACGGCCGCGGACGTTCTAACGCTGCCGCACGATCAGATCGGCTTGGCAGTCAAAGCGGGACTATTGCTTCCGAACGACGTATTCGAGGAAGAAACGCGCAAAGAGAACGTCGAAACGGCCGTTAACGCTTCCTCTCAGAACGGAATTCTGTACGGCTATCCGAAATCGGTAGAGACGTATGCCCTGTTCTACAATAAGGACTTGTTCCCGGAGCCTCCGAAGACTTGGGACGAAATCATTAAATTCGCAGAAACCTTTAACGATCCGAAACAGAAGAAGTACACGATCATGTGGGAATTCGTTGGCTATTATTCCTATCCGTTCATCGCTAGCTACGGCGGATACATGTTCGGAGATAACAATACGAATGCCAACGATATCGGTCTTAACAAGGGAGATACCGTACAAGGCTTCGAATTCCTGAGATCGCTTAAGAAAATATTGCCGATGAACGCGGGAGATATTTCCTACGACGTCAAAACGCAGTTGTTCAAAGAAGGCAAGCTCGCGCTGAACATCGATGGCCCATGGTCGGTCGGCGCCTTCAAAGGCAGCGTTAATTTCGGAGTCGCTCCCTTGCCGAAATTCCCGAACGGTAAAGATTCCATCTCCTTCTCGGGCGTGAAATCCTACTATGTTAACGCATATACCAGCTACCCTGTCGCCGCTCGCTTATTCGCCCGCTTCGCCAGCAGCAAAGAAAATCAGTTGAAAAACTTCGAATTAACCGGCGCTATTCCCGCGAACAAAGAGGCGGGAGAAGATCCTAAAATCAAGGACGATCCTTACGTCAGCGGATTTTTCCAACAGTTCGCCAACTCGCATCCGATGTCATCCGTTCCCGGAACGGACTTGGCATGGGAAGCTTTGAAGGCCACCTTCATCTCCCTATGGGACAATCCGAGCCTTGATATTAAGACCAGCTTGGATAAGATGGTCCAAAGCATTCAGGATGGCTTAGCGGCCAGATAAGCCCTTCGGCCGGAGCCGGAACAAATCTCCGCAACTTAGCCTGTCTTCATCCATGCTTCTATGGGATGAAGGCAGGTATTTCGTTCAAGGAAAGAGGTCGTTCATAGCATGCAAAGCAAGACGGTTGGCGCTCTCCTCTCCTTTGCGCTGATGGGGCTCGGACAATTATATAACCGACAGTGGGGCAAAGGGCTCGTATTCTTGATCGCCGCTCTTGCCGGAATTTATCTAACGGTGTTCCAGCTATTCGATCATTTGCACGGGCTCATTACGCTCGGGGAACAGCCTAGCGGATTCGTTAAAGTCGGCAAAATGATGAAGATGGTCGAAGGGGACCACTCGATCTTTATGCTCATCAAGGGACTCATCGCCCTCGTCGTTCTCCTGTTTTTCCTTTGTTTCTATGTTTTAAATATTAGAGATGCATATCTCGTCGGCCGCTTGCGTGACAATGGCAAACCCCCGGCAACGTTCCGGAAATCGTTAGCGGCATTAGGCGACAAGCACTTCGCTTACTTGGTCCTGCTGCCGCCCTTTATCGTCATAACATTTCTGACCATTCTTCCGTTAATCTTTTCGATCTTGCTGGCATTTACTAACTTTGCAGACCCTATATTACCCCCGGCCAACCTTGTCGATTGGGTAGGATTCGATAACTTCTCCAAAATGCTGAACATGAAAGTATGGAGCAATACGTTCGGAGGAATTCTCCAATGGACGCTCCTATGGGCTGTCATCGCTACCGCCACCACCTATATCGGAGGCATACTCATTGCCGTTCTCATTCATCAACCGCGCATCCGATTCAAGAAGTTCTGGCGCACGGCGCTGATTGTTCCTTTTGCCATTCCGAATATGATTTCCTTACTCGTCATGCGCAATATGTTCAACAATCAGTTCGGCCCGATCAACGGTTATCTGCAATATTTCGGCTTAAAGGGATTGCCCTGGCTGACCGATCCGTTCTGGGCTAAGGTTACCGTCATTCTCGTCAATATGTGGATCGGCATTCCCATTGTCATGATTCTCGCATTCGGGGTTTTAACGACGATTCCGCGCGACCTGTATGAAGCCGCCGAGGTAGACGGGGCCGGCTCACGGCAGAAGTTCCGGTTAATTACGCTGCCGATGGTTCTTTTCTCGACCTCGCCGATACTAATCATGAACTTCGCGGGCAATATCAACAACTTTAACGTCATTTACCTATTAACCAATGGAGAACCCGTCAATCTGAATTATCAGTTCGCCGGCCATACGGATTTGCTCGTGACTTGGTTGTATAAGCTTGCCCTGAATCAATCCCAATTCAGCTTTGCATCCGTCATCGGAATCTTCATTTTTCTTATCGTCGCCTCCATCTCGATCTGGAGCTATACGCGGACCCGATCCTACAGAGAGGAGGATATGATCCAATGAGATCATCCCATGGCAACACCAAGCTCGTTCTTAGTTACGCGATATTATTAGCCTTAACCTTTCTAAGCCTTTTCCCGGCGTTATGGATTATTCTGTCCTCGTTGAAGACCGGAAACAGCCTATACAGCGACACGTTTATCCCTCGGGAATTTACGTTGGGGCACTATCTGGATCTCTTCAATAAAACCAAATATCCGATCTGGTTTTTCAATACTTTAAAGGTCGCCGTGCTGTCGACGATATTCGGCACTTTCTTGTTGCTCATCTCTTCCTATGCAATCTCGCGATTCCGCTTCACGGGAAGGAGAACAACCCTCAAGGTCATGCTTGTGTTGCAAATGTTCCCGGGATTCATGGCCATGATCGCGATATTCGTACTCTTGAATGCCATGGGACTGTTGAATTCGCATTGGGCGCTGATTCTCGTATACAGCTCGGGCTCGATTATCGCCAATGTTTTTGTCGCCAAAGGTTTCTTCGATACGATTCCGAGAAGCTTGGAGGATGCGGCAAGGATAGACGGCGCAAGTCATTTCAAAGTGTTCTCGACAGTCATCGTTCCTTTGTCCACGCCAATGTTAACTTATGCCAGCCTGATGATCTTTAACGGAGCATTCATCGATTTTATTTTCGCCGATTTGATTCTCCGTACGGAAGAGCAACGCACGTTGGCCGTAGGCTTGTATAAAATGGTCAGCCAGCGTAACTCTACCGAATTCACGATGTTCGCTGCTGGGGCCGTATTGGTCGCGGTTCCGGTAACTCTTCTATTCCTGCTCTTGCAACGATATCTCGTAGACGGATTGACCGCCGGGGCTAACAAGGGTTAACCCTTATTTTGCGCAAAAGCCGCCCTTGAATCGGAACATGAAGTTCCAACCAAGGGCGGCTTTTCGTAACCGTTTTACTCGAATACCTTCGTATTTACCGTTCCTACGTCATAAGCCGCATTCCACCCGGACACTAACCATTGTCCATTCGCATACTCCAACAAATATTCCGTATTGTTGGTTCCTTCAACCGGAACCGGATCGGTTTCGTATTCGCTGAAATAGAACACTTCGTTGTAATCGAGCTGCAGCTTCACGTTAACTCTATACTCTTCTTCGCTATACCGATTCAATCTGAAGCTATCCAGATCGAAAGTTACGCGATGCAGGTTTCCGATATAGGATTCATTATTTTTCTTCATATCGGCTAAATACTCGTCAATGTCGCCCGACCGATTAGGGCTCGCATGCCGAAGCACGTTAGCTCGCTCTTTGAAGGACTGCATCCAACTCGAGATGAAATCGTGGGTCGCGATCATGATCTCCTCTTTGGCCGAGTCGTCCAAGCCGTTGACCGTAAATTCCAATTGATCGTTATCAACCGGCAGCTCTTCGCTTCTCATCTTGCCCCACGGATATTCAACTTCCACGAACATCTTGTTAGAGCCGTCGACCGCGATCGGGCCGATTCGCTGACCCTCATCTACGGTCAAGTTAATATCTTGGCCGTTAATATAAATGCGCGCGAGGCTATTGTTAGAATAAACCTGTACGTAATCTCCTTCAAGCATCAGCTCCACGGAATTCTCTCTGCCGTTTAACGGAAATAGGTACACCAATTGCTTGCTTTGCAGAGTCGTGTATTCCCCTTCGTAGACGGATTTGATCTCATATACTCCTGGAAGGAACGGGCCCACTTCAATCGCGGAATCCTCTCCGCTCGCCGTAGCCGTCTCCTTCCCGTCGACCAAGATTTTCGCGCCTTCGTAGTTGGTCCGCACTGGAATCATGTACCGCTTAACCTTTAACTCATAATCATTGTAGAGAAGCCAGCGCTTCTTATCCTTCTTGGTCAAATAGATGAACGCAACATCGCTACCCGCATCCATGGCCTGCTCTTCGCCGGATTTGATTTGCTCCGCCTCGGATTTCAGTTGTTCCATAAGCGTAGCGAACGATTGTTTATTCGAATTCAAGTAATTGACCATACCGCTGGCCGTCTTCTGGTCCAGATGAATATCCTCATTAGAAGCGGATAACAGCTCCAACAGCTTGTCCGGCTTACCCTCGTCGATCGCTTGTTCGAATCGGTCGAGGAGCCGTTGTTCGTCGGACATATACTTGCCCAAGAAATACGCTCCGACGATCAACAAGACGAAGACGAGTCCGCTCGCGATTAGGATTTTGGCTTTCATCGAAAGCGCGAATGCCGGTTTCACTGGCTTATCGGCTGGAGTCTCCCCCGCTGACAAAGGATCGGGAGACGGATCTTGTGCATCAAGCGCGACTGGCGTACCGCATTCCGGACAGAAGGAATATTCCCCTTCCATCTTAGTCCCGCATTCCTTGCAATAATGAATCTCTGTTATGATCCTCACCTATTTTCTATATCGCCTATACGATATTATAGATTACCAAGCCCATCCAGAAGGCTGGCAAGGAGATTGTCGCCGAACAGATAGAGTAAGAGGATCGAACCCGCATATGTAATAATAACGCCATAGAAGGCATCCAACCCGCTCGTATGGTCTCTCTTAAAGCTATAAATCGTAAAGCAAATGGCAACGAACCATGAGAAAACGCCCGCGCCGATAATCCAAGCGAGAATTTCGGAATCCATGCTGAGGAAAGTAAACAGCAAGCCAAGGAAAAAGAAAGTGGCCGATGGAATCATGAAAGTACCGAATCTCGCTATGACTTCGCGATAGTGCGTGACGACGTTCCCCATCTTAAGAACGAGGAAAATAATCGAATTGACCATCATAACGACCAGCAGTAAAAACACAAACGGTTTAATGACGACGTCGCCGAACGGAACATCGAGTTTGTTACCCAGAAATCCGCCGTAGAGCTTGGCTCTTTCCCTGAGTTGGAAATAAGCGATAAACGGTAAGATAAGAGAAAACAGAACAATCGTAATAAGGCCGTTCGTCATATGATCGGCAGTCGAAGCTTGACCGATTTTCACCGGATTCTTCAACACTTCTAGAAAGTAGGAAAAATACTGCTTGCTGATTTGCTTCGCTTGTTGAAGCTGTTGGTTGGGCTGGCTTGGAGCCGCTTGCTGGCTAGCATATGTATTCGCATTTGACATAGGCTGTTGAGCAGGGGGGATAGCGTTAGCCGGCTTTCGGAGATCAAAGCTCCCAACTTCCGAGGTAGCCGCCATTTCCGATGCCGCCTCCACTGGCAGCCTCGTACCGCATTTCACGCAAAACTTAGCTGACTGATTCATCTGACCGCACTGGGTGCATTGCATGCGCTTGTCATCCTCCATATCTACTGTCATAATATAGGAATTATTTCCTATTTATCATTAGTATTATAGTAGGAAAGAACGATAGCGTCTATCCTTAACGACCTAAAATATTGATAAAATCCGACCGTCCTGCGTGCAAATATAAAGCTCGCCCGCCCCATCTTCACCGAATGACGTAATATTCATATCCGATTCCAGCAACATTCGATTATCAATCGTTCCATTGGACTGAAGGCGCAACCCCCACATCAACCCTGTACCATAATCGGCGTACATGTACGTGCCTTTAAGCTGCGTAAGCCGATTCCCCCTGTACACATAACCTCCCGTTATAGATACCCCTTGCTCATGGTCGTAGGTAAATAAGGGCTGCTCCAATCCGTCCTGCTCGCAACCGGATTCTGGATTGTAGCACTCCGTCCCCTCTTGGATTCGCCAACCGTAGTTTTTGCCTTTTTCAATCAGGTTGATTTCCTCGTAACGATTCTGTCCGACATCTGCCGCCCATAGTTGGCCTGTCGTCTCGTCGAAGCTGAATCTCCACGGATTCCGTAAGCCATACGCATAGATCTCGGGCATCCCGCGGCCGATGAACGGATTATCTTGCGGAATTGCATAGGCAAGATTAGCCGCTGCGCGATCTACATCGATGCGGAGGATTTTGCCCAGCAGGCTATTAAGGTTCTGGCTATTATTAAGCGGGTCTCCCCCGCTACCCCCGTCTCCCGTCGCGATGTATAAGTAACCGTCCGGCCCGAAGCTAAGCTGGCCTCCGTTATGGTTAGGGAACGGTTGCTCGAAAGTGAGCAGAATTTGTTCGCTCGCGGGATCCAACAAATGCTCATCCTCAGCCGATACCTCATATCGTGCGATAACCGTATGCGTCTCGGTCGTATAGTTGACATAGGCCTGGTTCGGATGACTCGGATGGAAGGCCAAGCCGAGCAACCCTTGCTCGCCTTCGGCATCGTAAACCCGATCCGTGATATCCAACACGATCTGCTGCTTATCCGCAGGCCTCTTTAAGTTTTTGCTCACGATTCTCCCTGGTTGCTCGACGATGTAGACCAGATCCGCATAGCCTGACCGATGCTCCAACCCTATCGGCTTGTCGAAGCGCTCCGTCCCGAAAATAGAAACAAGCGATATGCCCCCTCCCGCTTCCGTCGCGCCAACCTTCGCTTCCGTATCCGCGGATTCGTTCGCCCCCCAGCATGCGGTAACTCCTAAGACAAGTAATATTCCGGCTAATAACAGTCCGAGTCGTTTCATCTCGTTCAGCCCCCCTTTATCCAAGATCATCGCACAATATTAGATAAACGGACAAGAATCCTGCGTCCTAGATTCAAGTGCTCTATCATTTCACGTCACTTACCGGTAACTTTCTCACCCTAGCGGCACGCCGTACCGCTATTTGGCCACTTGGCAGTGATTTTTCCGTGATAGCGGCATGCCGTGCCGTTGTTATTCTAAAACCCCTGCAAATGGGATGATCCCCCTGTATTTAGAGGTATGTGGTGCCGCTAAAGCAAGAATGAAAGGGCGTTAAGGTTGCAATAGCGGTACTCCACGCCGTTATCCGAGGAAAAGAGACCTGCCTCGCAAGGTTGCCCGGTAGCTCCGAGCCCGGACTGAACCCGATGTTACTTCTAACAAATCCATTCCCACCAGTTCGTGCAGCAAATTTCTAACGTGCCGACTCCCTGCTCCTAACTGGAGACACGCTTCCTCAGGGGTAAACGGTCTCGCTAATCGATTCGCCAATCGCATGATCTCCTTCTGTTTCAAAGTTAGGGGCGACGATAGATGATGGATCCCTCCATATAGCTTCCCTATGATTTGTAGCAGATTTTGGCGGCACTGAAGAGGGCGTTCTTTAATAGCGTCAAGTGAAAACCGAAAAATACGCCAATCGTCATGCATAAGCTGATTGTGTCTGTCCAATTCATAATCGAAACCGCGCCGAGTAATATTCTTCGCGTGGGAGCTGAAATCATCTACTTCAAAGCCGAGCCGATAAGGAGAACGAATGTAAGCCAAGTCGAGATAGTATGAGCTATTGCGAAGATTAGGCACTTCATATTCCGCCTGAAGAAATTCCAGGTTCCCAATAGCTGGCCACCAAACTTCCTCAACGAACAGCTTCTCCGCAAAAGCATGGCCTTCCTTCAACCTGCGGAACGACTCTCCACTTCGCTTCTTGCGCTGACCGGCTAACCATCTTTTGTGAAGCTCATCAAACATAGCCACCCTCTCCTCCATGACAATCGTAAGCAACAAAAAACCGCGTCTTCCCCACAAGGGGATAAACGCGGTGTGCTTCACTCGCCAAATAAATATATTACTACTAAAATAATGCAACCTCAGCGAATTGTCACGAACTTTCGTAGACGCCTACTAATAAGCGCTGAAGTCACGCCTCTTGCATCCTCAGCCTCTCGCCATACTCCCAGCTGCTGAAATGGTCTTCCCAAATAATATGATACAGGTTGTCGTGAATTTCGATGATGATTCCTTTGGTGCCGTCCTGTACATAAACGACTTTATCGCCAACTTTCATCCTGCTCCCCACCCCTGTCACCCGAGTCGAAAGACGATTCCATGCCCGCCCTTTGGATATACCCATTTGATGTTCTGATGCGGACAACCTATGCGGCAGCTTCCGCATTCATGACAGCCCTCATAGCCGACATGCATGCGAACTTCCTCCCACTTATAGACTTCAGCCGGGCAGAAAATCGTGCAAATTTTATCCGGACAGTTGGTCATGCATATTTCCGTGTCCATGACATGTAAGTGAGACTGCGTGTCGGCATTGAACCTGAGCAAATATTGCTTTTCTTCGATGCTTGCCGCCTTATCATTAGCGGCGACAGCTTGCGGATCGCCCATCACTTCATCACCTTCCATGCCCGGATCAGATCTCGGGCAATCTTGAATTTCTGCTTCGCCGGACCGATATCTCTCCATATTTTTTTCTGCTTTTCCCGCTTCGACGCTCCGTCCACGGTCAGCATCTGGCTAGCCGCGCGGTTCATCATCGGAATGTACTGCTCGAAGTACTGAGGGAACTTATCGAAATGGTGGGTCGCGTCCTTATACTTCTTCAGATCCTGTCCGACGAAGCTGCCCATCAGCTTCTTCCGGTACTCATCCAGCGACGCCTCCGAGAAGTCTCCGCGCCCCATTGCCGCAACGATCGTATCCGCGGCCAATCTGCCCGAAGTCATCGCCATGTTCGAGCCTTCGCGATGGATCGCGTTGACGAGCTGCGCCGCATCGCCGACCACGAGCACTCCCGCCGCTACGACCTTCGGCATGGAATGATACCCGCCCTCCGGGATCAAATGCGCTAAATACTCCTGCGGCTCGGCGTTTTGAATGTAGGGCCGGATCATCGGATGCGTTTTCACGTATTCCATCAATTCGTAAGGCTTTATCTTATGCTTGATAAGTCCCGAAAGTAACGTGCCGACGCCGATGCTAAGCGTATCTTTGTTCGTGTATAGAAATCCTGTGCCCAGTATGCCCTTGGTCGCATCTCCGAACAGCTCGATCGTGCAGCCTTGGCCTTCTTCCAAGTTAAAGCGGTCCTCGATGATCTTCTTGTCGAGTTTCAGAACCTCCATCGTGGCAAGCGCCACTTCATCCGGTCGGAACTCCTTATGAAAGCCTAGTGATTTGGCTAACAAGGAATTTACTCCGTCCGCCAGCACGACCACGTCGGCTCGCAGCTCACCATCCGGACGGTCGGTGCGCACACCAACGACTTTGCCGTTCTCCACGATGCATTCCAATACGACCGTTTCGTTAAGGAGCAATGCGCCTTTCTCTACCGCCTTAGAAGCGAACCATTGATCGAACTTGGCGCGAAGCACGGTGAAATTGTTGAACGGCTCCGATGCCCACTCCATTCCTTTGTACGAGAACGTCACGGCCGACGACTTATCCATCATCATGAATCTTTGCTCCACGATCGGACGTTCCAGCGGCGCTTCCTTGTGGAAATCCGGCACGATTTCCTCCATCATTTTGCGATAGAGTACGCCTCCCATGACGTTCTTAGAGCCGGGGTACTCTCCTCTCTCGATGAGCAGCACGTTCACGCCCGCTTTGGCAAGCTCGTAGGCGCAAGCAATTCCGGCTGGACCCGCTCCTACGACGATGGCATCAAACTTTTCCGGCATCGGCCTCTTCCTTTCTTCCTAGCGCGGTTTTGAATGCTTCCGTAAGCATAGGAACGATCGTTAGCGCATCCCCTACGATTCCATAGTGGGAGGACTGGAAGATCGGAGCTGACGGGTCTTTGTTAATAGCGATAATAAGTCCAGAGTTCTGCATGCCGACCAAGTGCTGAATTGCCCCGGAAATACCGATGGCAAAATAAATTTTCGGAGTGACCGTCACCCCGGTCTGGCCGACTTGATGATGATGCGGGATCCAGCCGGCTTCCACCACGTCACGACTAGCCCCAACCGCCGCTCCTAACGTTTCCGCCAACTGATGGACGACCTGGAATCCCGCCGGCCCGCCTAACCCTTTACCTCCGGCAACGATAATGTCCGCCTCGTCGATCCGCACGTGTTGGGTCGTAGAACGAACGATTTCTAGCACTTTCGTGCGAATATCATCTTCCGTAATCGGAATGCACTCCTCGATGATAACGCCGGACGCCTTCTCGTTGCGGGGCAGCGCTTTCATAACCTTAGGTCGGACGGTAGCCATTTGCGGTCGATATTTCTTGCATAGTATCGTCGCCATGATGTTGCCGCCGAACGCGGGACGGCTGGCAAGAAGCAGTCCCGTATCCTCTTCCACGTCTAGCTGAGTCGTATCCGCAGTTAAACCCGTAGGCAAGTCCGTGGCTACCGCACTAGCCAAATCCTTTCCCGTAGAAGTGGCGCCGTATAGAAGAATTTCCGGTTTATGCTTTTCGACGCACGCCAGCATGGCTCTCATATACGTCTCCGTCCGATAAAACCGATAGATCGGGACGTCGTACACATAAACTTTGTCTGCCCCATATTCAAACACGGTTTGCGCGAGCTCTTGAACGTTGTCCCCGATCAATACTCCGGCAAGCTCTGTTTTCCTCTTATCCGCAAGCACTCTACCGGCACCCAATAGCTCGAGAGATACCTTTGCGACAGCACCGTCCTTTTCTTCGATGAACACCCATACTCCGCGATAATCTTCGAAGTTCAATTCGCTCCCCCTCCCGCCCCTGCTTCGAAAAGTTCCTTGCGAGCTAACACGACATCGAGCAGTTGTCGAATTTGATCCTCGGGTTCTCCTTCCAGCACTTTCCCGCCCTGAGGCTTCTGAGGTGCCCATACCGAGCTTACGATCGTCGGCGAACCCTTTAATCCAAGCTGCGTCTTGTCGATTTCGCCCAGATCGCTAACCGCCCAAATATTAGGCTTGTAGCGCGCAGCCCTAAGCATGTTCGGAAGCGTGGAATAAGGAACTTCGTTAATCTCTTTCTCGACCGAGAACAGGCAAGGCAACGTCGATCGGATGACCTCGTATCCGTCCTCCAGCTTCCTGTGCACGATTGCGTAACCTTCCGCTCGATTGACTTCGACTACTTTGTTAACCGATGTCAACGGCGGCATATCTAACCTGCGGGCGATTCCCGGTCCGACTTGGCCGGTATCTCCGTCGATCGTCATTTTCCCGCAAATGATCAGATCGATCGGGCGGATAAGCGCGATCTTCTCCAACGCTTTCGTCAACGCGTAACTGGTGGCAAGCGTATCCGCTCCCGCGAACGCCCTGTCCGTAATCATATAACCCTCGTCCGCTCCGATCTCGATACATTTGCGTATCGCTTTAACTGCCGGAGGAGGACCCATCGTCAGAACGGAGACTACCCCGCCATAACGAGCTCTTAACCTGACCGCCTCTTCTACCGCGTGGGAATCGTAAGGATTCAAGATCGCCGGGGCGCTTGAGCGATCCATCGTATTGGTCTTAGGGTTCATCTTGATGATCTTCGTATCCGGCACTTGCTTAATGCAGGCAACGATATGCAGCAATGCTCCTCACCCTTTCCGCTCTAACCGGATTGCCGGTTCAACCGTTCAATCTTATCTATATTAGAACAATGGGAAGATCATGACTTGGTTTGTCCATGAATCATGAATCATTGCTAATAAAAATTTAAACGCAAAAAAGAGCCCACGGACAACTATGTCCATGAGCTCTTAATGATTATACCTTAACCAAATATAGCGTCGATTACCGGCTTCGTATGCCCGCCTGGGTAACAAATATACAAGAGAACATATACGGTTACTCCCGTGATAACGGTAGCAAACCAGATCATCGCCGTAATTCTACCCCATTTGCGGTGTTTGGCGAAGCTTTTGCGGAAGGCCAGCGTTAGCGTCGTAATTCCGAATACCGCAGCTACTGTCGCTAACACGATGTGAAACAGCAAGAAAACCAAGTATACCGTCTTCAAGCTTTCCGGTCCGTTAAACATCGTATTACCGATGAAGATAGTCCGGGATACATAGATGATAAAGAACAGAGAAGCCGCAATAGCCGCCGCTATCATAACCTTCTCGTGCGCTTCTCTTTTTTTCTTAATAATCAATCGCCAACCGATGGCTACCAATATCCCACTGATCAAGATAAAACTAGTGCTGACCATCGGGAAAATATCATACCACGACATTACCTTCACCCGCTCTATCGTCTTTACATGCTTTACAACCTATTGTACCCGTCCAGGCGGCTTTGTTCAAACGTTTCGGCGCTCCGTCACAGATTGTTAATATTAATCTATTAACGGTTTTGCAATAGGGGTAGGAGTCTGATCCTCTTCTTGAGCGCGCTCTCTGCGATACCATTGCATGAACACGGTGTAGAGGGCTGCCGCATTCACGAATTCCTGCAACAGCTTCATAACGATACCGCCCAGCTGCTGGTCGTCCTTGCCACTCATCATGTTAAAGAACATCGGCCCTTCGAATTTGGTGAGCAATTCCGAAGGATCTCCCGACATGCAATAACCCATCGCTTTCACCCAGACTTGCGGATCGTTATACACCGCGAATAAGGGGCTGCTCGCGAAAATAATCATTGCGCACGCCGGGGTCAAAAGCAAACCGCCCATGAAAATATATCCCAGCGTGAGCATATGCGACATGCGTCTCCATTCCGGAACCGGACAGTATACATGCCACCACATCATGATAGACGAGATCAGTAAGAGCGCATAATAAAGTCTGTGCACCGTATAATGCGTCATGATCCAGTCATGGTTATCCGGCATGTGATAGAACGAGAACAGCAACGTGAATAGCCCTAAACAGATAATCGGGTTCATCAGGATACGAAATACTTTTCCTCTCCAGAAGTTAGCTCGGAAGAGCCTTCTCCAAGCCCAGTCCGGTATTCCGTATATCAGCATTGGCGGTACAAGAATGTATGCAATCGCCATATTTGTCATATGGAAAGTAAACATCAAGTGCCCCATCAAGCTCAGAGGCCCGCCTTGCGTTAAATACAGCAAAACAATCGAAAGCCAGAATGCCAGTTGACGAGAGACAGAAACCGGAGCACTACCCGCAAAACGATGTCTCCAAGGACCAATGACGAACGTATACAACACGATAATCGCCATCATGAAGATCATGAACAGCGGACTCCACAAGTCGCGGAAGGAAAAGTACTCTAATCCCCACATTACCGTCAGCCTCCCTTCAGAATGCGACAACTAAGCGAACCATCCATTGGCGCTTTGTTGTCTTCATTAAAAAAGAGAGGTCGGATTATGGCCCGCCTCTCTTCTGTTTATTGCTAATTGGTTACCACCAAACCCAGTAAACTGCCATGATCACCATAGTGAACACAACGAAAGCTCCCGAGATGATTCCGATAATCGGAAACAGATGTCCGCGATCCTTCATATGCATCCAGAATGCCATTTGAATGAAGACTTGGACAACCGCCATCCCAACAAGAATAATATACGTGAACGTTGTATTGATCTCGCCTGCAGCAACGGCTGCGAATGCGATTATCGTAAGAGCAAGAGACAGAACGAACCCGACGATATGTTTCTTCGGTCCTTCTACCTTATGGCGCTTAGTTACATTACCGGTAGCCGCGTGGTCATGATTGCTCGACATGAGATTAGCCCACCTTTCCCATCAAGTAAACAACGGTGAAGATGAATACCCAGACAACGTCGATGAAATGCCAGTAAATAGCAGAAATATATACTTTCGGCGCCGTTACGACAGTTAAACCTTTTTTCAAAACTTGACCGATGACGAGTGAAATCCATACTACCCCGAAGGCAACGTGCGCGCCGTGGAACCCGACTAACGTATAGAACGAGGAGCTGAATGCGCTTGTCGTAAATTTATGACCTTCATGGACATACTCGAAGAATTCATAAATCTCTAGGCCTAGGAAGCTGAGTCCAAGCAAGATCGTAACGATCAACCATCCGACCATTGCCTTTTTCTTATGAAGATGTAAGGCTTGAACCGCGAATACGCTCGTCAAGCTTGAAGTCAACAAGATCATTGTTGCCGCGAATACCATCGGAAGCTTAAACAACTCGTTGGCTGATGGGCCGTCCCCGATGTTATGGCGTAGAGCTAAGAAAGCAGCGAACAAAGTTCCGAACAATACGGTTTCCGCGCCGAGGAACAACCAGAAACCCAAAATATTATTACGTGCCTGCAATGTCGCTTTTTCGGGCTCATGCGGCAATTGTCCATCTACTGCGTGATCATGTGCGCTCATGCTTTCACTCCTTTCTCCTGATCTTCCGGTTCGATATGGTAACCGTGATCGTCGACCAGGGAACGGATGACCATGCATCCTAACGTGATCACTAATCCAGCGCCAGCAACGATAAGACGATCATACATAAACCCGAAACCTGCGATAAATAAACCAAGGCTCATAATAAGCGGCAAGATAGATGGAGAAGGCATATGAATCGAACCGATCGGTTCTGCCGGCGTCATTGCCGTATTCCCTTCCATCTTTTCCTTCCACCAAGCATCGTAACCCCGAACGAGCGGGACTTGTTGGAAGTTGTACTCTGGAGGCGGCGATGGAATCGTCCACTCCAACGAACGGCCATCTTCCCAAGCATCGGCAGCCGCATTGCGCGGCTTAGCCCATGTAATGAAGATGTTGAGCAAGAACGCGATTGTTCCGACGCCCATCAAGAACGCGCCGATCGTACTAATGAAGTTCATATTGTCGAAGCCTTGGCCCTCGAGGTAAGTGTAAACACGGCGAGGCATACCGAGCAATCCCAAGAAATGTTGCACGAAGAACGTCATGTGGAAACCGATAAAGAAAGTCCAGAACGTAATTTTACCGATTGTTTCGTTCAACATACGTCCGAACATTTTCGGCCACCAATAATGCAATCCCGCAAATATACCGAAGATCAAACCGCCGACGATAACGTAATGGAAATGCGCGACTACGAAATACGTATCATGGTATTGGTAATCCGCAGGGGCCGATGCCAACATAACACCGGTAACTCCACCCATAACGAACGTCGGAATAAATCCGATTCCGAACAAGTTTGCTGTCGTGAACCGAATCGATCCACCCCATAGCGTAAATAACCAGTTAAAGATTTTTACCCCAGTAGGGACTGCGATCAGCATCGTCGCGATGGAGAACAACCCGTTCGCTACCGGACCAAGTCCTGTCGTGAACATGTGGTGAGCCCAAACCATGAACCCGAGGAACGCGATTAACACCGTCGCGAATACCATGGAGCTGTATCCGAACAAACGTTTACGCGAGAACGTACTAACTACCTCGGAAATAATACCGAAAGCAGGCAAGATCAGAATGTATACCTCAGGATGTCCGAACACCCAGAAGATATGCTCCCACAATACCCCGCTGCCTCCATTAGCGACTTCGAAGAAGTTCGCGTGGAACAGCCTGTCGAACATGATAGCTACCAGACCAACCGTCAGCGCCGGAAAGGCGAACACGATCAGTGCGGAAGTGATGAAGATTGTCCATGTGAACATCGGCAGTCTCATGAAAGTCAGTCCAGGCGCACGCATATTAATGATCGTCGCCATGAAGTTAATACCGCCAAGCAAAGTACCGATACCGGCTATCTGCAGACCTATGACGTAATAATCTACGCCGTGTCCCGAGTTAAACGTCGGACCGGCGAGCGGTACATAGGACGTCCATCCGGCATCCGGAACCGTTCCTGCAAACCAGCTAAGGTTCAAGAGCAATCCTCCGAAGAAGAACGTCCAGAAGCCTAGGGAGTTCAAGAAAGGGAACGCTACGTCGCGCGCACCGATCTGAAGCGGAATAACCGCGTTCATGAGCGCGAACAACAGCGGCATCGCTGCCAAGAAGATCATGGTCGTACCGTGCATGGTGATTAATTCGTTAAATGTGTCTCCGGCAACGACATCATTCATCGGCTTCATCAACTGAACCCGAATGATAATCGCTTCCAAACCGCCAATCAGGAAGAAGAATAACCCTGCAATCATATACAGAATACCGATCTTCTTATGGTCGACGGTCGTTAGCCAATCCATCAAGCCTCTATACCGCTTGACTGTGTGTCCATGTGCATGTGCTGACAAGGCCACGTACCCCCTTAATTTCCCGCGTGATTAATAGTCGAGCTTGTATTCAGCCAAATACTTGGCAATGCTTGATACTTCTTCAGCTGTCAAGCTGTTATCTTCCGCACTCGGCATCATCGCGCCGATCTTATATTTCTGAGGTTCCGTAATCCAATCATGGAGGTTTTGCTCCACTCCGGCCTCGTCATTATAAAGAATACCGCCGACCGTTTGACGAGATCCAACGCCCGTCAAGTTAGGTGCGCTATTACCGCCATTCTCTCCGACAGCGTGGCAGCTCAAGCATTGGGAAGTAAATTTCTCCGCGATCTCAGCATCCGCTGGCATTACCGCCGGAGCTTTCATGGCTGCAACCCAACGATCGAACGAGGAAGGGCTTACCGCTTTGGCTTTGAAATCCATCAAGGCATGGGCAGGGCCGCACAATTCCGCGCACTTCCCGCGGAACACGCCTTCTTTAGGGAACTCCAGGTACATTCTGTTCGTTACACCCGGGTTCGTATCCATTTTACCTCCGATAGCCGGAATCCAGAAAGAATGCTTAACGTCCGCTGCAACGAGCTCGAACGAAATTTTCTTATCCGTCGGTACGATCAGTTCCTGAGCCGTCGTAATTCCGTAATCGGTGTATTCGAATTCCCACCAATATTGATGCGCAGTTACTTTTACTTGTACGGCATTTTTGTCTTTGCTGTAATCCTTAGCTAATCCGAACACGTCTCTGATGGTCGGAAATCCAAGAATCAAGAGCAGGACAAGAGGAATGACCGTCCAGATGATCTCAAGCGTGTGATTCCCTTCGACTTGCTTAGGAATAGTCTTATCGCCTTGGCGGCGACGGAAACGAATCAACACATAAATACAGATGATGAACACGACAACAACGACCAAAGCCATGATGCCAATGGACAGTTTCATCAAATCTAATTGTTTCTCAGCTACTGGTCCTTGCGGATTCAGAGTTGAGAGGTCTTCTCTTCCACATGCCGACAACAACAGTACTAAACCTGTCAACAGCGGAAGCAGCCTCTTCATTACAGGCCACCGATTCATCATATCAACCCCATTTTGACGTTATCATAGAAAATCGATTCCCCGGAAGGCAATCGAATTCTATATGTACACGGATGTTGGACCAAGCCAGGAGTAAGATCCTATCTGTAATCAGCAACAAACGCTCTTCAAGCACTCTAATAAATATAAGGATTGATCAGCCATCTTGTCAATGTTCACCGAACAGTTCACAAATTGTTCTCAAAACTGTCAAAAACGCCGCCGTTCTAAGGATTTCTTGCTCAAAAGCACATCTCGTTCAATGCCTGCCCCTACTCTCCACCCTGCTCCCTCGACAACGGACGTCATTTTACGCCTCTCCCTTCTTTTTGCCAATATGCCCGAGTTTTATGTGCGAACTTGCGCGCATACTTTTTATTCGGCGGTAAAACCTAATCCTATATTGAATCTATAGGAGGGGAAGTCACATGTTAGCCAGACGTTCTTGCTTATTGCTGGGCATGATCTTATTGCTTGGACAGTTGACCGCTTGCAATTACAAATCTTATTTTCAGAAAAGCACGAACGATTACGCCAGCAGGAGCGCGAACGATCCGAAAATGATGCATGTCCGTTCCTACGGCTCTCACACCGCGAATCCGAAACAGCACGACAATCGTTACTTCGAATATAGCTCGGCTCTCTCCAACAAAGTCGCTTCTCTCCCCGGCATTAATACCGCTCTTGTATTCATAACGGACAAGAATGCCTATGTCGGCATTATGACGGACTGGTCGGCAACCGGAACGGAAGCTAGGGGTGGCCCAAGATCGCATGAACAAGACAATAGCGGTACGACCGAAGGGGTCTACAACGTCAGCACCGGCAGCTCGAAATGGGACAATCGGCAGGTAGCCACTCCATACAACTCTTATTTCACGCATAAAGATTACGGGAGTTTATCTTCCGAACTGCGACAAGTCATTGGAGACACGATCCGAAAAGAAGTTCCTCGCGTTCAGGAGGTTCACATCTCCGCCAATCGCGAATTCGTTAATCAATCGCTGGAATTCGCTAAAGCCTCATGGCTAAAGAAACCGCTCGCTCCATTGACCAAGGACTTTAATACGCTCGTCAAGTACACCTTCAATAACGGGAATCAAGTTCCTGTTCCCCTGTATGTCAAACAAAAGCCGAGCCAATAGCCTCGAAAGCATCGGCCACGGCTCGGATCATTATGGGGTAAGAACGACGGCTCCCTCGGAAGTAATCGCGACCGTATGCTCGAATTGGGCGGCTATGCCGCCCTCTACGGTTACGACAGACCAACCGTCTTCGGTAATATAGACTTCAGGCGACCCGATCGTTAAGATCGGTTCAATCGTAATGACCATACCTTGTTTAAGCCTAGTTCCTGTTCTGGCCGCTCCAACGAAAGGAACCTCGGGCGGTTCATGCATGGACCTGCCGATTCCGTGCCCGCCGAATTGGCTCACCACTCCATAAGATCCTTTATCCGAGATTCGTCCGACTGCAGCGGCGATATCGCCAATCGTACGTCCAGCCCGAGCTTGAAGGATTCCGCTCATCATCGCAAGGTACGCGGAGTTACGCAATTCCCTCGCTTCATTAGTAATTCGGCCAACAGGGAAGGTCCATGCCGTATCCGCCAGCCAACCATCAAGCTCAACGACAAAATCAACGGTCACAAGATCGCCGTTCTGGAGCACTCTTCCGCTTGGCATGCCATGGCATACGCATTCGTTGACCGCTGTACAGATAGCATAAGGGTAGCCGTAATACCCTTTTTGAGCCGCGCTTGCTCCACGTTCAATCAAGTAATTGTCCGCGAATCGGTCTAGCTCCATCGTCGCGATGCCAGGCTTTATCCGTTTGCCCAATTCTCTTCGAAGCTGGCCTGCCAGCCTTCCCGCCGCAGCCATTCGACGTATCTCATCCTCGGTCCGTATCGGAATTCGGCTCGCTCTAGTTCTGCCGTTGTCATTGCTTTCCACACCTACACCTCCCGTATGCTCTATATCTATTCCGGTCGGTACGGAATCTTTACGGGCGGACATGCAAAAAAACCGACCAGGAAGAGGCTAGCGCCTACGCCGGGTCGGTTATTTCCTGCATCGTCACGAAGCAGGGGTATTTAATTTAGTCAGCTCGCGTTCTACGAGCATGGTTAACTCTTCTTCATATCCACCGGTAATTCTGTATTTACGGATGTAATCTTTAACGAACTTGCGCGGATCCTTGGGGCGGAAAATTCTAGTCAGTTCTCGCAAACTTTCTTGAACTTCATTGTGGCTGCGTTTGGCCATGCAATTCCCTCCCAGTGGAATGGATTCCGGCCCGGCGCAATTCCCGGAACGGAGGCGGTATTTCGCCACTCGGAGAACCGAATTAAGGTTCGTCCTTAAAGCTTCGATGTTCCACCGCTAGTTACCATAAAGGAAAACGTTCCTGCATTTTCTCATTATACCATTTTTCGGCTGGAGGATAAAGTAAAAAACGATAGGCACATGTTACTCAAGCCGTTAGCCCTGCATTTCGACTCTTAATCGCTCCGCACTTCGAACAAATGATCCTTGCCCGACAAGGAAAAACGTTCTCCTGTCCGCAGCTCGTAACGCACACCGGGCTTCAGCTTCTCGCCGTTATTGAGGAAGGTTCCGTTAGAAGATCCGCTGTCTTCAAGTTCGAACGTACGGCTTTCTTCATTATATCGCAATGTACAATGAACGCGGCTGATTTCTCCTGCATCATATGGAAATAATACCGAGCATTGCGTGGGATCGCGTCCCAAAGTTAATCGACGATTCAGAATGCGGTACCTTCCACCGGCATGCTCTCCTTCAAGGCCGCATAGCCGTGGTTCCCATTCCTCCGCGAGCTCCGCTTGTTCCGGGTAACTTAAAACTTTCGTAATCGGAATCGTGTAATCCGTTAGAGGGCTGTCTTCCGCTTCCGAGTTCGGCAACGTTTCCTCTTCATTCCAATCGTCGAACGATTGTTCTTCGAAGGTTTCGAAGGGCTCCTGGTCAGAGTCATCCCCTGTATTAGACGAATATTTATAAGATTCCTTGCCCCTCGCCGTCATCTGGAGAAAGGCAATGACCGCTCCTACGGCTACTGCGATCCCCAATCCGAGAGCGGCGAGCAGAGGAAGCGTGCCTGCTTTGACCGTCGCCGCCGTTGCCCCAACTTGGGCAGCGTAAACGCGATAAGGCTGAGCACTTCCAAGCAGCACCGCGGAGCATGCGATAACTTTAATCATCGCAGGGAAAATCCCCCTCTTGAACCTGATGCGGTTCCCCCTTTCTATATAATCTTGTACCCGCTCTGTCAACACCTTCACCTCCATCATTTACCGCATGCGACAACTTATTTTGTAAACGCTTTCCTTATTGATTAGAAAGGAAAGGTGATTTTTCGCGCATACGTACATTATAGCGAAAAAGAAGTTTCCCTTCAATTCGTCCCATCCATATTTTAGTATAATTTAAACTAACTTTCCTTGCTGTCCTCCGATTCTTCCTTTAACTTGCGCCGCAGAACTTTGCCGATGAGGGACAGGGGCAAAGTTTCCCTAAACTCGTATTGTTTGGGTACCTTGTAGGGCGCCAAGCGGTCCCGGCACCAACGATTCAACTGCATCTCCGATACTTGCCAGCCTTGCTTCAGCACGATATAGGCTTTCACCGTCTCCCCCCGATATGGATCGGGCACGCCGAGCACCGAGGCTTCCTTTACCGCGGGATGCTCGAACAGGATTTCCTCTACCTCTCTCGGATATACGTTATATCCTCCCGCGAGAATAATGTCTTTTTTCCGATCGATAATGGTGAAGAATCCGTCCTCATCCATCTTCCCGAGATCGCCTGTTCGCAACCATCCCTCTTGCAACGCCGCCGCGGTCTCTTCGGGACGATTCCAATATCCGGACATGATCTGCGGCCCTTTAACGGCAAGTTCGCCGATCTCTCCAAGAGGCAATGGATCCAAGCTTTCTTCTCCAACGATTCTGACATCCGTGTCCGGGAGAGGCACTCCGATCGTACCGGCTTTACGGAACCCCCAGACCGGATTGCAATGCGTCACTGGAGAAGATTCGGTTAGCCCATATCCTTCGATCAGCCTGCCTCCCGATTTCTGCTCGAACTTCTCCTGCACGTCGCGAGGAAGAGGAGCCGCGCCGCTAAAGCACACCCTCACGGATCCAAGATCATTGTCCAACGCTTCAGGATGGTTAAGCAACGCGATATACATCGTAGGAGCCCCTGGGAAAATCGTAGGCCGCCGTCGGCGTATCGTCTTCAATACCATCCGGGGATCGAAACGAGGGACGAGCACGATCGATCCCGCCTGATAAATGGCTTGATTCAACAAGACGGTCAAGCCAAATACGTGAAATAAGGGAAGCGCCGCCAAATATTTCTCCTTGCCTTGCTCCAAGCGATAGCACCAAACCGCCACTTGTACCGTATTGGCGAGGAGATTCGCATGCGTGAGCATGACTCCCTTGGGCTGTCCGGTCGTTCCTCCGGTATATTGGATCATCGCCAATTCCGTGTCCGCGTCTACTTCTTCGCAGATCGGGGTTTCTTTGCCTTTCTTCAATACAGAAGACCAGCGCAAATTTCCCTCCGACGTTTTATAGCTTACTTTAAGGTTCGGATATTCTTTGCGTCGCTGGACGGGGTACAACACGTTCTTCGGAAAAGGAAGGCCATCGGACAAAGAGGTGACAATCACCCGCTTAATACTCGTATTCTCTTTCGCCTTGTCGACCCGGGGCATGAGCAGATCCAACGTGATCAGCGTCGTTGCTCCGCAATCCGCAAGCTGGAAGTGCAGCTCCCGCTCGGTATAGATCGGATTCGTCTGGACGATGACGGCTCCGGCCATCAACCCTCCGTAATAAGCAATGACGGCCTGCGGACAATTGGGCAGCATGATCGCCACCCGTTCCCCCTTGACGACGTTAAGCGCTTTGAGCCCGTTCGCCATCTTGCGGCATTGACGCAATAACTCTTTGTACGAATAACTTCTGCCGAGAAAATCGAGCGCTTCATGATTCGGGAAGTCGCGCGCGGAATCGAGCAATATTTGGGCGATGTTGGCTTTAGGATACTCGTAAGTCGGAGACACTTGGATGGGATAATGCTGGAGCCATGGACGCTCGTTCCCCTGCAGATCGGTAACCTCACTCACGGTGCTCACCTCCTCACAGTCCGACGTAGCTTTCCGCAGAGATGACGCGGGCTGAAATCCGTTTCCGCAGGGCGAATAGGTCCACAGGCTCGAATCTAAGCAGCCGTTTCAATACGGAAAGTTGCAGCTTCAGGCTCTCTCCTTTCTCTAGCGCCGCCAGTATCGTTCGCGCTCGCTGTCCGGCTTTCTCTACGGCTTCCTCCGCGAACAGCGTCGTCATATCGATCAAGTTGTTCGGACTATCCGCTTGGCTTCGTTCGCTTTGTTTGCGAGCCCGCAGGACTGCGCTTTCCAGCGCGTACATCTCGATCATGGCATCTGCCAACGCCGCTACGATCTCTTGCTCGCGTTCAAGCCTAAGACCATGCTTCTGAACGGCGAGTCCTCCCGTCATGAGGAATACCTTCTTCAGCGAGGAAAGGATGGCGATTTGCCTTGCTAATGGGGTAGAAGCCGACGCCGAGAGCGAAGACGGATTTAGCAGTTCTCGTTGCAGCGCTTGGGCTCTCTCGATCAAAGGCAGCTCCCCTTTGAGTGCCCGCTTGAGCAAAGTGGCGGGAATGAGCAAGCGATTGATTTCGTTCGTCCCTTCGAATATCCGATTAATGCGAGAGTCGCGATACAGCCTTTCGATTTTGTACTCTTGGATGTAGCCGCAGCCCCCATGAATTTGAACGCCCTCATCGACGACGGCGTCCATCGCTTCCGAGGCGAACACCTTATTGATGGAGCATTCCAGCGCATATTCCGCGATGGCTTTCGCCGCTTGGATGCCTCCGTCCGCTCCTTCCGATTGAACTTGGCTAAGCGATTCGTCGATCAAGCCTGCGGTTCGGTACACCATGCTCTCCGTCACGTACGCAAGCGTATTCATATCGGCTAACTTAGCCGCGATCAGCGGGAACGAGGATATGCTCTTCCCGAATTGCTTCCGCTGGTTCGAGTAGGAGGAAGCCAGTTGAATAGCCTCCTTCATCCCTCCCAAGCAGCCGGCAGCTAGCTTAAACCTGCCGATATTCAATATATTAAAGGCGATCAGGTGACCCTTCCCTACCTCCCCGAGCAGCTGATCGACCGGAACTCGCGCATCTTCGAAAAACAGCGGCCGAGTAGAGGAGCCCTTAATGCCCATCTTGCGTTCTTCCGGCCCGATGGTGAAGCCTGGCGTATCGCGTTCCACGATAAAAGCGCTGAAGTGCGCGCCGTCTACCTTCGCGTAGACGATGAACAAATCCGCGAAGCCAGCGTTCGTAATATAAAGCTTCGAACCGTTAAGAAGATAATGCTGGCCGTCCTCCGCGAGGGTAGCCGTCGTTCGGGCGCCAAGCGCATCCGATCCGGAGCCCGGCTCCGTCAAACAATAGGCCGCGAGCAACTCCCCTGTCGCCAGCCTCGGAAGCCAGCGTTTTTTGTGCTCCGGCGTGCCGAAAAAAACGAGCGGCAACGTACCGATTCCGGTATGCGCGCCGACAGATAAAGCAAACGAAGAAGCCGGCGATAAGGTTTCTGCGAGTAGGGTCGTACTTGATTTGTCCAGCCCCAATCCGCCATACGCTTCCGGTACGTCCGCGCCGAGCAGCCCGATCTCCCCCGCCTTGCGCATAAGTTGTACCGTTAATTCATAATCCAGCTTCTCGATCTCCGCATCTCGGGGCTTAATATCCCTTTCGACGAAAGCTCGCACCGTCTCGGCTAACAGCTTCTGTTCTTCCGTGAAATCCTCGGGCGTCACGACTTGCCCCGGCTGCGCGTCATCGACAACGAATCGGCCGCCGCCCCATACCGCGTTAGACATCGTGCGCCACCTCCTTTATTGGAGTTTATTCAAGCTTCGATTTCCGGTTCACACGACCTCGAACACTCCTGCCGCTCCCATCCCCCCGCCCACGCACATCGTAACGACGCCGTATCCCCCGCCTAACCGTTGCAACTCGTGCAGCAGGGTCACGGTCAATTTGGCTCCCGTGCAGCCTAGGGGATGCCCCAGCGCGATTCCGCCTCCGTTGACATTGACGAGCTCCGGATCGATTTCTAGCCGGTCGATGACCGGCAGGCATTGCGCCGCGAAAGCTTCGTTAATTTCCCACAGGGAAATTTGCTCCGCCGTGAGTTTCGCCTGCTTCAACACTTTGGGTACGGCTTCAACCGGTCCAAGCCCCATGATCTCCGGTTGAATTCCTGCTGCCGCGAAGGCGCGGAAAACGGCAAGCGGCTGAATGCCCAGGCTTGCGGCTTTCTCTCGGCTCATCATAACGACGGCTGCCGCTCCATCGCTGAAGGGAGAGGAATTCCCGGCCGTTACGGTTCCGTTCAGAGCGAAAGACGGTTTAAGACCCGCCAGCTTCTCTACGCTCGTATCCGGACGCACGCATTCATCGTTCGCTACGGTGAGATGTTTCGTTTGTATTTGCCCATCGGAATCGGAGGTAGATACCGTTGTGAGAATCGGCAAAATTTCTTCTTGAAATCTGCCCGATGCCGCAGCTAGAGCGGCTTTGCGATGGCTCTCCGCCGCAAATCGATCCTGCATTTGTCTCGTCACTCCGCAACGCTTGGCGACAAGCTCCGCCGTATGCCCCATGCCCATATACGCGGAAGGCATCGCATCGTAGAGGCCCGGATGCGGAGAAAGCTTGAATCCGGTCATCGGGATTCGACTCATGCTCTCCACCCCGCCGGCGACGATCGTATCCGCGACGCCGCCCTGAATAGCCGCCGCCGCTTGGGCGATCGCCTGCAAGCCCGACGCGCAAAACCGGTTCACGGTAACCGCGGGAACATGAACGGGAAACCCCGCATGCAACGTAATCAATCTGGCCACGTTAAGCCCTTGCTCTCCCTCGGGCATCGCGCATCCGAAAATGACATCGTCGATGTCGGAGGGCTGCAAACCGGGAGCGCGCCGGACCGCTTCCCGCAACACCGCCGCTCCCAGATCTTCCGGCCGCGTCTGCGCGAAGCCGCCTTTCTTCCCTCGGCCAACCGCCGAGCGTACTGCCGAGACGATGACGGCTTCTCTGCCAGTCATAGCTCTCCCTCCTTGAAGTTTCGAGATGTTCGCTCGCTATAGTCGGTTTTTGCGACTATGGGAGCGGGGGTTTGGGTTTCTCGCTCGCTATAGTCGGTTTTTGCGACTATGGGAGCGTGGGTTTGGGTTTCTCGCTCGCTATAGTCGGTTTTTGCAACTATGAGAGCGTGGGTTTGGGTTTCTCGCTCGCTATAGTCGGTTTTTGCGACTATGAGAGTGTGGGTTTGGGTTTCTCGCTCGCTATAGTCGGTTTTTGCGACTATGGGAGCGTGGATTTGGGTTTCTGGCTCGCTATAGTCGGTTTTTGCGACTATGGGAGCGTGGGTTTGGATTTCTCGCTCGCTATAGTCGGTTTTTGCGACTATGGGAGCGTGGGCTTGGGTTTCTCGCTCGCTATAGTCGGTTTTTGCGACAATGGGAGCGTGGGTTTGGGTTTCTCGCTCGCTATAGTCGGTTTTTGCGACAATGGGAGCGTGGGTTTGGGTTTCTCGCTCGCTATAGTCGGTTTTTGCGACTATGGGAGCGTGGGTTTGGGTTTCTCGCTCGCTAGGGTGGCCCAATTAATTGCGAAGAGGTTGGCCGGTTGCGAGCATATGGCGCATGCGGGATTGCGTAAGCGGTTGTCCGCATAGGCTGAGGAACGCTTCCCGCTCCAGGTCTAGTAAATGCTGCTCCCGCACGGTCGCGCCTGCCGGCACGTCTCCTCCGGTGAGCACCTCGGCAAGCTTCGTCGCAATGAGAACGTCATGATCCGAAATGTAGCCGCTGCGCTTCATCGAGGATACTCCCAGCTTCAGGACAGTGGCCGCTTCCCTACCGCCAACGATCACGTTCCTATCCGGCAAGGGGACTGCATAGCCCCTGCGATCCAGCTCCAATACCGCGCTCTTAGCTTCTGCGATTCTCGACTCCTCGCGGATGACGACTCCATCGCCCGATCTCCAGTAGCCTAGCCTCTTGGCATGAAACCCGCTCTCCGACACTTTTCCCATCGCTATAGTTTCGAACAATTGAGAGATCGGCGCCGTCACGTCATCCAATCCAGCCATCTCCGCTCGTTCCTGCGCCATAACGGCGGCTGCCAAACATCCTCCCCCGGCAGGGACCAACCCTACTCCCGTCTCCACAAGACCGAAATACGTCTCCGCCGAGAACAAAATCCGATCAGCCGGCAAGCAAGCTTCCACGCCCCCTCCCAAGGTCATCCTGTGCGGAGCCGCCACGACCGGACGAGGCATCACGCGGAGCGACTTCATGCTCGTCTGGAACTCGCGAATGATAAGCTCGATTTCCTCCCATTCCCCGTTCTCGGCTTCCATAAGCAGCAGCATCAAATTTGCCCCGACGCAGAAGTTGCGACCTTCGTTGGCGAGCACGAGCCCCCGCCAATTGCGGTTTACCTCCTCAGACGCCTGGCGAATTGCGGACAGCACTCCCGGTCCGATGGCGTTATGCGGCGAGTGGAATTCCAAGCAAGCGACTTCGTCGCCAAGATCGATTAACCTGGCGCCGTCTCCCGCGAATATCGTTTTGCCGCGATCCCTCAGCGATCTTAAGGACAATTCCTCCGGTTGTTCTTGAACGGATTTGTATTGGCCTTGCGAGTAATAAAACAGGCTTCCGGAACGCCGAGCGTAGAAGGAAGTCGAGTCCTTGTTCAACATAGCGGCGATCGGGGTAGGAACTGCGATTCCTCTTCCCTCAAGCCTGGACACCGTCTCCGCCAAGCCAAGAGCATCCCAAGTTTCGAACGGGCCTTGCTCCCAATTGAACCCCCATCTCATCGCTTCATCGATGTCGATCGCGGTGTCTGCGATTTCGCCCAGCTTCTCCGCCGAATAACAAAGCGTCGCCTCCAGAACGTCCCGGGCAAACGCGGCCAAACGATCATGATCCGCCGCCGCTAGCAATGCCTGCAACTTCTCCGTTGTTCCCGCCGCCATCTTAGCGGCTTCCAATGCGGGTGAAGAAACCTTGCTCCGCGCAACGTAAGCCATCGTTCCCGGATCGAGCACTTGGATTCGATCCTTACCTTTAGCGGCGATGTTCTTCCGATAGAAACCGCCGCCGCTCTTCTCGCCGAGCCAGCCTTTGGCTACCAGTTCCTCTATAATCGCCGGCGCTGAGAAAGCAGCCGCTTCCAAGGGATCGGCCACGTTCTCTCTGACGTTGCGGCATACGTGCAGGAACGTATCCAATCCCACCAAATCCAACGTGCGAAAGGTAGCGCTCTTAGGCCTTCCGATCAGCGGCCCCGTAACGGCATCCACTTCGTCGACCGTTAGCCCGTGCTTCTCCATCGCTTGAAGCGTCACTAGCATCGCATAAGTTCCGATGCGGTTCGCGATGAAATTTGGCGTATCTTTGGCTTTCACCACCCCTTTACCGAGCCGCTGCCGGCAAAATAACGCGACGTCCTCGACTACTCGCGGATCCGTATCCTCACATGGGATGATCTCTAATAGCTTCATGTATCGCGGAGGGTTAAAAAAATGCGTGACCATCGCATGGCGGCGACAGGACTCGCTACACACCGAGGTCACTTCATTAATCGACAAGCCCGAAGTATTGCTGCTGACGATCATTCCCGGCCTCCAGGCTGAATCTATGCGCCTCCATACGCTATGCTTGATTTCCAGCTTCTCGGAGACCGCCTCGATCACCCAGTCGCACTCCGACAACAGAGCTAGATCCCGGTCCAGATCGCCCGGCCGTATTCGGGCAACGAACTCAGCTTCGTACAACGGCGACGGCTTCGTCTCCTTCAACCGCGCGATCCCTTTCGCCGCCAGCCCTTCCAAGTCGAGAAGCAGGCACGGAATACCGACATTCGCCAAATGGGCGGCAATGGCCGCTCCCATCACCCCCGCTCCGATAACCGCCGCTTTCCGTACATTCCACAAGGTCCCCACTCCTCTCGGGTCATTATGTCCCCATTCCAAATACAGACATCGCCAACAATTCCGCAACATCCAACGCTTCGACGCGCTCCTCTTCTCCATGCTTGCGCAAGCCTTCCTCCATCATCGTCAGGCAATAGGGGCAAGCCGAACCGATCACTTGCGCACCGGTGGCGAGCGCTTGGGCCGTGCGCAATTCATTAACCCGCCGCCCCGGTTCCTCCATCCACATGCGGCCTCCTCCGGCTCCGCAGCACAGCCCTTGCTTGCCCGAACGTGCCATCGTCTTTGTCGCGAGCGCCGGGATAGAGGACAGTATCGAACGCGGGGCGTCAACGATCCCGTTATATCGGGCCAAATAACAAGAATCGTGCAACGTCATCGTCGTCGGAACAGGATTATTAGCGCTTAGCTTCCCTTGTTCCAACAGTTCGGCCAATAGCTCCGTATGGTGCTTCACCTCGGTTGCAAAATCGAAACCCGCATACTCGTTGCGAAATAAGTGATACGTATGCGGACAAGTCGTAACGATTCTCGTGATGCCATACCGCTTGAAAGTATCAATGTTCGTTCGACATAACTCTTGAAATAGAAACTCGTCTCCAAGCCGCCTCGGCGTATCCCCGGAGTTGCGTTCCTCCGTCCCGAGCACGGCGAAAGATACGCCGGCCTCCTTCAGCAATCTAGCAAAGGCGAACGTAACCTTGCGGGCTCGCCTGTCATATGCTCCCATGCTCCCTACCCACCAGAGCCAATCCGGTTTGGGATTATCGCGAAGGGTCGGAATTCGCCAACCTTCCTTCGCTGCGAACTCCTCCATCCATGCCGTTCGTTCCTGACGCGGGAAGCCCCAGGGATTGCTCTGTCGATCGATATTTTGCAGCGTTCGCCTTGCTTCCGAGGGCATCTTGCCTTCCGTTAGAACGAGATAACGCCGCATCTCCAGTATGGGCGCCAACTGCATGTTGCCTACGGGACAGCGCTCCTCGCAATGTCTGCAAGTCGTACACGCCCACAGCTCCTGCTCCGTAATGACCTCCCCGATCAACTCGATGGGTCGCGGGTTGCTGCTCTTCATCCATCCACTCGATTGCCATGCCATCGTTCCGCCAATATCCATGACCGCCGTTTTTCCGTTCGTCACCTCGCCCGCAGGTTTGAATTCCAGCCCTTTGCGCTGTAAAGTATCCCGAAGCTTCGTCATCAGATGCATTGGTGAGAGCCCTTTGTCCGTATTAGCCGCCGGGCATACGTCGGTACACCTCCCGCACTCCACGCACGCGAACAGATCAAGCCTTTGTTTACGGGTTAAATCTTCTACCGAGTTCATTCCGAATTTCTCCGCCGTCTCGTCTTCCAGATTCAATTTGGTCATCTTTGGCGGACCGAGCGGTCGCAAGAGCCAGTTCACTGGTGCCGTAAAAATATGAAAATGCTTGGAGAGCGGAACATAGACGAGAAAACCGAGCAGCAACAACAGGTGCGCCCACCACGATATTTCATAGCCGATTTCCGCCCAATTCGCCTGTGCTCCTCCGTTTATTTTTACCATCCCCATGGCTAGTGCCGACGAGATCGGAGCAGTTAACGACGAAGGGGAAAGTTCTCTTAATCGATCGAACGCCAGCGTGAAGGCAACGGACAGCATGAGCGCCGCAATCCAAATCAAGACAAGCACGGGCTTCCAGCCTTTAGGCAATCTCGGAAGCTTCTCTCCATACCTCCTGTAAGCCCCATAGACAATCGCGAGCATAACCAAACCCACCGTCAACTCCTGCATGAGCGAGAAAACATCATTATCCGCCCAAGCGAGCGGTTGTCCGATTAGCCCTTTCCACAGCAGCTCTAACGCGCCTAGCTGAAGCATCAGGAAACCGTAGAACAGCACAAGATGCATCCCGCCGCTGCGGCGATCCTGTAGTAGCCTGCGATGTCCGAATACCTGCCCACCCGCCCTTGCCGCGCGCCGCCAATCCAGCTTGATCCCCCTATCCGGCGCACCGCTTAGAATAAGCCTGATCTTGCCTACAACAATCCAACTGAAGAACCCGATTCCGCACAAGGTGACGGCCGCTACCAGCCAACCATTCATCGAGCTGCCCACCTCGCTCCCCTTTGCTCGTGCCCCCCTTGGAGCGATCGCGATCTTCTGAACCTTCCTCGAAGGTCATACGATGAAAGTGAGACCCTTCAATCGTCTTGATACTCGTAAATTTATTCCTGAGACGACCCTTCATATGCCCACATCGGCAAAAAAGGACATGGCTCGGCGGTTACTATCGTTATTCTGCGAATCCGTTTACAAGGAGGACGCCATGAACATCGCGGTGTTGATCAAGTCCGTCATCGCAACGGATGAACCGATTTCGGTACGGAACGGCAAGATCGAGAATTCGGGAGTCAAAAAGGTCATTAATCCTTACGACGAATATGGGTTGGAAGCGGCTTTGCGGATGAAGGAAGCGGATGGGGGAACGGTTACCGTCCTTTCGGCGGGAGACGAGAAAACCGCGGAGACTTTGCGGGTCGCTCTGGCAATGGGCGCGGATGAGGCCGTGTGGATTCGTACGGTTGGAGAGCCGGACGAAAGGGTTCTGTCTTTGTTGCTGGCCCAAGCCATCCGGCAGGGCGAATACGAGCTTGTATGGGCCGGCCATCTGTCGGTAGATAACGGTGCGGGACAGGTTGCCATCCGCGTAGCCGAGCTTCTCGGTTGGCCGCATGCGGGTGCCATTGTCGATTGCCGGGCGGAGGGCGGCGCATTACACGTCATTCGCGATGCGGAAGGCGATAGCGAGAGCTGGGAGTTGGCGTTGCCTGCTTTACTGACCGCGCAGCAAGGCTTGAACGAACCGCGGTATCCGGCGCTTGCCGGCATTATGAAGGCGAAGCGCAAGCCGCTGGCTGAGCTGACGCCCAAGGAGCTTCTCGCGGGAGAAGAGGCCTCGGCCCGAACGGAGCGCGTAGGTTGCGAGGCGCCGCCGGATCGGCCGGAAGGCCGGAAGCTCGGCGGCACGGTAAAGGAGCAAGCGGCTGAGCTGATTGCCCTGCTTCGGAACGAAGCACAAGTATTGAAGGCGAGGTGAGCGCAGCGATGAACCAACATATCGTAGTCGCGGAATGCCGCGACGGCCAACTGCGGCGAGTATCGCTGGAGGCGATTGCCGCAGCCAAGGGCTGCATGCAAGACAGCGACAAGCTCACCGCCGTCTTGCTGCTTGGCGCGGACGGCGCGGGCGAAGCCGCCGCGGGAATGCTGGCGCAGCACGGCCCGGATGAGGTGATCGTCGTCGATCACCCCAGCCTTGGCCGCTATGCGCCGGAAGTGCACCTCGCCGCCCTGCTGGAGGCGGCGAGAGCACTGGCGCCCGAGGCGCGGTGGTGGCTGGGCCACACCGCCATCGGGCGCGATCTTGCCCCGCGGCTGGCAGCTCGCCTCGGGGCAGGGCAAATCTCCGATGCGCTCGCCGCCGCTAGGGGCGCGGACGGACGCATCGTCTTTACGCGTGCGTTACACGCAGGCAAGGCGCTTGAGCGGCGCGCCTTTATGCCGGGCTTCACGACGGTCGTCACCGTTCGCCCGAATAACTTCGCCCCGGCCGCCACGGTCGCCGGGCAGCCAGCCGCGCCAATCCGCACCGTGCCGTTCGCCCCTCCCCAGTCGCGCATGATCGTGCGCGATGTGGTGCGGCGGGCTTCCGGCTCGGTCGACTTAGCGGAGGCGCGGATTATCGTCGCCGGCGGCCGCGGCGTGAAGAGTAGCGCCGGCTTCGCCCCGCTCGCGGAGCTCGCGGGCCTGCTCGGCGGAGCGGTCGGCGCTTCGCGCGGAGCCTGCGATGCCGGTTATTGCGATTATGCCCTCCAGATCGGGCAAACCGGCAAAACCGTCACCCCCGACCTCTACATTGCCTGCGGCATCAGCGGCGCCGTGCAGCATCTCGCGGGAATGAGCCGTTCCCGCGTCATCGTCGCCATCAACAAAGACCCCGAGGCACCGATCTTCAGCGTAGCCGATTACGGGATCGTCGGGGACTTATTCGAGGTCGTTCCTGCGCTCATCGAAGAATTCAAGCTTGATCGCTGATGCGTTAACCCTTAATCGCCATCTAATACCTTTTTGCCATTATCCTTTTCCTGAACCAAAGGGATAACGTGAAAAGAGACGATCCGTGACGCCTAGGCGACTTCGGACTCGTCTCTTTTTGTTTGGGGTTGCTTAAAGTTGTTCGTTGGATAGAATGGACGCTTCGGCTTGAAGGAGCCATTTTCCGTCTATTTTCTTGGCTTCGTTAAGGACGATAGAGCGAGTTTTGGAGCTCACTCCGCCGGATTCCTGTTCAGTGAGCATAGAGATGAGCAACGTGGCTTTATCCGAGCCGTTATATTGGACGACAACCAAATTTTCGGTCGTTATTTTAAAAGTCGTCGTTGCGAATAATTGATCAAGAGTGCCTTTCAGTTGATCTTTTTCCGCGAAGTCGACCAGCGTCGCTAAGTAAGCGGCAACGTTTTTCTCGTTCGCAGCTTTTACTTGGTCAGCGAAAAGCTTGTTCATCGCCGTCTTATCCGCATCAGAAACCGTAGCCTTCTGTTCGAATAGACCCGGAATGTTCGTCAGTTGCTGTGCCAGCACTTCGATACTGTAAATTTTCCAATTACCGGCTTTGTCCTTGTGCAACGTATAGCGTGTTTTAGACAGGTTATCCGGGAAGAAGTCGCCGCTGACCTTCGCCGTATTTTCAACTAAATTAACGACGGCTACCGTGTCGCTATACGATTGAATCGCGAAGCTTTCGATATTGGTTTTCGTCCTTGAAGTCTTCCAGCGTTCCATAACGTTCGAGATATCCATTACGGTATCTTCCGACATTAATCCGGATAGCCCCTCGCTATCGCCGGCTGCCTCGACTAGCAGCATCTTATTAAACACGTTATGTATGGCTGCTTTCTCCGCATCCGTTGGTCCCGTATATGTAATCGAAATCTTCTTAGAGGGGTTGATCCAATCGACAGCATGGTTGGTTAACGCTCCCGCAAACCGGAGACCGATTAACGTGCGCCCATCCCTACGGAGTACTTCCCCTGTGCTGGCAACCGTCATACCGTTAACGATTGCAATGTCCCCATCAATGTATATTTCAATTTCCGTTTCATCCTTTTTGGCATATATAGCCTTCGTACTAGGGTCTAAATCGGAATTGTAACCTAACAATTTGAATAGTGCAGCATATTCGACATAAGATTTACCCTTAGTAAAAACGATATCCGAGCCGAAATCTACGGTTTTGCCGTCCAACTCGACTTGAACCGCTCTCGGCTTTTCAGCTGCAGATGCCGACCCCGCTAATGAAAATGCCAATATCGCGCAACTAAACATAAATATTAATTTCTTCAAAATTACGCACCAACTCTCATAATGATGTATCGCATCTCTATCACTATCACTCTAGTTTATTTCAGCCCATTAATACAAGTTTTAAAGCCGGCTTTAATTATATTTAAGCATCATGCAAATGATTTCCCAATACTATCCAACGATCAACTGTTGCAAATCCTTCAACGAGGGCTTCTGAAATATCACCCTGACGTCGCTTCCTTCCCATTGGAGATCCTTGATCTTCAATAGTTTGGGCAAATCTTCTGCTATGGGGATTACCCGGTCGGAGAACATAGATTTGGGCAGCGTAATTCCTTTCATTTTGGCTTTTTCCACCTTAGCCACTACGTTCGGCTCATTCCAAGTCAGGCGATAGGTGATCTGTATGCCTGCCGAAACTTTGTCCTTCCATATGACGTTCAAATCCGCTGTGAGTAGGTCCCCTTGCAAAACAAAGTCCGCCCCAGTCACGACTACGTCTTTCTCGACTTGCGGATTGTCCGCTACAGACTTCTTCGCCAGATTGTTCAAATCCTCCGAAGTCAGCAGGAGATCGGGCGATCTTCTCTTGACCATATCGATTGCCCGGTCTTTCAGCGGCACCTTCTCATAAGCCAAATTCAAGCTCTGATCGGGTTTTGCGTAATAGAGCGCTCCGACTCCCGCAATGACAACGATAAACACAAGAATAAAAAGACTTACGAACAACTTCTTCATCCGAATCTCCTTTGCTTGCATTATTAAATTAGGCAAATCGGCATTGACTTCCGCGAACCGGAAGCGTATAACAATAATTACATTCCATGACGGGAACACGTTGCTTGGTTCCTTCGATCTCCAGAGAGTCGGCGAAGTGCTGCAAGCCGACGGTCGAAACCCAGGACAATATCCTCCCCGAGAAGCGGCGCCGAAAATCATCCGTAGGCGCAGACGATTTGCCCACGTTACGGGACGTCGTATACACTATACGACACACGAGCGCCTAACGTTGCATCCATCGGATGTAAAGTTTGGAACGAGGGTGGTACCACGGATAACGTCCGTCCCTTTCACAGGGGCGGTTTTTTTATACCCTTATAGGTGGTTCAAAAAGTCATCTTTTGATCACGAAGCAGCGCAAGTAGTACATTCGACATCGAATCTTGAATTCAGCCGGGCCTTCCGGTGCTCACGTAGGTTTTGCCTACGCTCCGCTCCTCAGTCCCTAGCTTCATTCAACCTTCTCGGTGCTGAAAACCTGACTTTTTGAACTCTGACTTAAACTTAAACCCCAGAAAGGATGATCACGCATGACCAGCCACAATCCTACTCCACTCGTATCCCTTGCCGATATACTAAACGCCCATCGCGTCCTTCAGGATGTGGTAAACCCCACTCCGTTGCAGCACAATCGAGCTCTATCCGCGAAATTCGGCTGTAACGTTTATTTGAAACGCGAAGACCTTCAGGTCGTGCGCTCCTTCAAAATCCGTGGTGCGTATTATCTGATTGCATCCTTGTCCGAGGAAGAGCGCCGCAACGGAGTCATCTGCGCCAGCGCGGGCAACCATGCGCAAGGCGTCGCTTTCTCATGCCAGAAGCTGGATATCCCCGGAATCATCTACATGCCGGCCACGACGCCTAGGCAAAAAATCAATCAAGTCCGGTTATTCGGTGGAGATAAGATAGACATTCGCTTGACCGGCGATACTTTCGACGATGCTTATGCCGAAGCGATCCGGGTAAGCCAAGAAGAAGGAATAACGTTCGTTCATCCGTTCGATGATCCCCGTATCGTAGCGGGTAACGCAACCGTCGGCAAAGAAATCATCGAAGGCGGCGCACCCTCTATCGACTTGCTTTTGTTAACGATCGGCGGAGGCGGTTTGGCTGCCGGCGTCTCGTCCTATATGAAAGCGATCAGCCCTTCCACCCGGATCGTCGGAGTAGAACCGGAAGGAGCCCCCTCCATGCAACGGGCATTGGAAGCTCAACATGTTGTCACGTTGACCGAAATCGATAAATTCGTGGACGGAGCGGCCGTCAAACGGGTAGGCGAGCTCACTTACGCCCTCTGCCGCGACTTGCTGGACGAGATTGTTCTCGTTCCGGAGGGGCGCGTCTGCACGACGATCTTGGAGCTATACAATGAGCATGCCATCGTTGCCGAGCCTGCGGGAGCGCTGACCGTTGCGGCCCTCTCGGCCATGGATCACGAGATGCTGCGCGGGAAAAATGTCGTCTGCATCATAAGCGGCGGCAACAACGATATCGATCGGATGCAGGAAATCAAGGAACGCTCGCTTATTTACGAAGGCTTAAAGCATTATTTTATGATCAATTTCCCGCAACGGGCAGGCGCCCTTAGAGAGTTCTTGGATGATGTTCTCGGACCGAATGACGATATCGTACAGTTCGAATATACGAAGAAGCACAACAAGGAGAACGGCCCCGCTCTCGTCGGCATTGAGCTAAAGAGCCCGGAAGACTACGAGAACCTCGTCGCGCGCATGAACGGAAAGGGCTTCCAGTTTATCGAACTCAACAAAGATCCTCTTTTATTTAATCTTCTGATCTAATTTTTAGGGTCCGCGCCCTCTCGTTTATCCCCATTTAACACTCGGGCGTTACAGTGAACGAAGAACCGATTCGTTCCGACTAACGGGGATAAGCGAGGGCGATTATGGCTAAACAGAGAAAAATATTCATTCTGTACGCACGCTTTGGAGAAGGCCATTGGCAAGCGGCAACCGCATTAAGACAGAGCTTCATGCAGCAAGGTAACATCGACGTGAGAATGATCGATCTACTGGCCGAGTCGCACCCCGTTATCAATGGGGTCAGTCGTTATGTATATAACAAAAGCTACCACGTTCTGCCTCAAGTATACGGATGGGTGTACGAAGCGACCAAAGGCATGAAGTCCGATTCGATGTTCGCTACGTGGCTTCATTCTTTCGGCGCGGTCACTTTACGAAAGCTTGTCGCTAAAGAACGACCGGACGCAATCGTCCACACCTTCCCTATTCTTGTTTTGCCCTTCATTATGCAGAAAATGGGCAGAAAAATTCCGATGTACAACGTCGTAACGGATTTTGATCTCCATCTGCGCTGGGTTCACCCCGATGTGGATAAATATTATGTCGCGACGGATGATATAAGCAGGCAGCTCTGCGAACTAGGCATCCAATCGCAACGAGTCGCCGCAACAGGGATTCCCATTCGATCCAGCTTTACGAACGATACCGCCGTCCCCTCAACCCAATATCGCTTGCATCCCCATAAACCGATCATACTTCTGATGGCCGCCGCTAACATGGGCGGGCTCGACATCGCGTTGTTCTGCCAAAAAATGATTTTAAATGGCGACATCCAAGTCGTAATCGTATGCGGAAGGCATCAACCCTTACAGAAAATGCTGAAGGATCACTTCAAAACCAACTCAGACGTTACCGTGCTCGGATATGTCGAACGCATCGATGAATTAATGTCTATCTCCTCATGCATGATAACGAAGCCGGGCGGGCTCACGTTATCCGAAGCCATCACCGCGGAACTGCCCCTTTTCCTCTATCGCCCCGTCCCTGGACAAGAGCGCAACAATGCCCGTTATTTGCAGAACAAAGGAGCCGCGCTGATTTGCCAAACCATTGAAGAACTATTAAGTGCGGTTAAGGAGCTATTCCATAAGCCTGGAAGACGATTCGAGATGCTGAACGCACTGAAAGCTTTGAAGAAAAAAAGCGCTTCGGATAGCATCGCCTTGGATATTGTTCATCAATTGCATATAATGGAAGAGGCTTCCGCTTCCGTCTCGGTTTCGAATCAGATTGAGGTTCCTCTAAAGGAGAGCTACTTGTGAGCAAGTCTTCTATGAAGTCCTTTTTTCAATCGGACATGCTGTTGTATCTGTCCATATTGTTTCTTGTGGAATTCGTAAGGGGAGCCGCACTGATCAGCTTCCTCCCGATTTACGGCGATAAGGCTCTAGGGCTAAATCTTGACGTGATCGGAGCGGCGATTACCGCCCACTATATTACGGATACCGGATTGAAATTGGCCATCGGTTATTTACTTGATCGCTTGTCCATCCGCGTCGTTGTCAGCGTCGGTTTAGTATTCTCGTTCATAGGGATTGCAGCATTGCAATTCGCAGATGTCCCTTGGGTATTCATTATGTCCGCTGCTATATACGGCATCGGAATTTCCCCGATATGGATTGTTTGCTTAACGAGGGTTAAAGAAGATCAGCGGGCAACGCAAATGGGATTCCTGTATACGGTCTGGCTTGTCGGACTCGGGAGCGGTCCCGTCGTCACGAATTTATTGCTGGACTACGATCTTGATCTCACTTACTGGGTAATGACCCTCGTCGCTCTTCTCGCTTTGCTCTTGTCCTTATTCATCGTCGGCGGGCGAAGCGTCCATATCGATGTCGTCCCCTTCAAGCAACAATTAGCCATTCTCGGGAGCCGACTGCGCGATATGAAGCTGTTAATGCCCGGAATGGTATTGCAAACTCTTGGAGCCGGGATGTTACTTCCGATCTTGCCAAGCTTCGCGGTAAACAGCCTTGGGATGACCGCATCCCATTATTCTCTTCTGCTCATCATCGGCGGTGGCTGTACGATCATAGGGCTGATTCCAATGGGAAAGCTGTCCGATTCGCTCGGCAAGAAATGGTTCCTTATCATTGGATTTCTAGCGTTCGGGATCGTGCTGTTCGCCCTCACTCAGCAGCCTCCGATCGTTCTCGCCTTCTTCTGGGCATTCGTACTGGGCATTTCTTACGCTGCGGTACTCCCCGCTTGGAATGCTTTACTCGCGGCTTATGTCCCTCCCGGCCAGCAAGGCCTCGGCTGGGGTGTATTCTCGACGGTGGAAGGAGTCGGCGGCATGGTCGGACCAATTATCGGCGGTTTGCTGGCAACGAGATATAGCGAATCCTCCGTCGTAGGCTTGGCGGGCATTTTATTCATCATCATTAGCCTATTTTACGTATTTTTTCCTTTCCGGCTGTTCAAGGGAGAAGCTCTACCTCCCGCAAAAGGATCGAAATAAAAATTATAGCCGGCTGGGTCGATTGGAGCTCGAGTATGCTTAATGCGCATTTCATTTGGACGATGTCATACACCATGAACCTGCACGAATGGATTTCCTATGCGAAGGACATAAATTTGGAGGAGATCAAAAATCTCCTCCACCGCTATTCTCAGTTCGGGCCTCTTCCCGGTATCCTACTTCCTTTCTTAGAAGCCTTGTTGCCTATCCTGCCTCTTGTCGTATTCATTGTGGCCAATGCAGCGGCATATGGAATGTGGCTAGGTTTTCTGTACTCTTGGATCGGGGTAACAGCCGGATCGTTAGTGGTATTCATGCTGGCGAGACGTTTTGGCTATCGCTATGGAGATCGGATTCGCCGAAAATTTCCGAAATCCGAGAAGTTTTTCAGCTACATCGAACGCAAAGGCTTTACTCCGATTTTTTTGCTTGCTTGCTTCCCATTCTCGCCATCCGTTATCGTAAATATCGCATCCGGCTTATCGAAAATTCCATTACATACTTTCCTGATCGCAATGGCGCTTGGTAAAGCCGTCATGACCTTCGGGCTCTCCTTCATCGGACATGATCTGCAGGCGATGGCCGATAATCCATGGCGCATTGTTCTGGGAATAGCGATTCTGATCCTAATGTGGCTCGGCGGCCGCAAATTAGAATCCCACTACAATTGACCTGTTGCGTAGCATAACGCTCCTTCTCCCGTGGCAACCTAAGTTGCAACGAAAGCAAAGGAGGAATGTCCACCATGTCAGGCAAAAACCCTTCCGCCAACCAGAAAGCGGCCAGCAAAGCTCAATCGGAGGCAGATCAAACAGGAGAAGGCCAGCAGAGAGCTCGTCAGCTTCAGTCGAATGCCGACAGGGCAGCCGTTCCGAAACACGGATTGTGAGGGAGAATACATGATGAGCGAATCTAATAAGATGGAGCCCATGTCCGGTGAAAAAGTCGAAGTGGATGGAGTATACGAAAATGAGGCCGGACAAGAGGTTACGTTAAAACGCGGGGATACTTTCCCAGCCGATCTGATCCTTGGTGAAACCGAGTGGACGCAGACCGAGTTCAGCTTCGATAACCATCATGAAGGCCGGACAGACCCTCGCCTCGTCCCCAAAGAAGACGATATCGACAAACAAGGAAAGATCGATCACCCCCGCAGACAAATGGCCCGCGGGAAGAAATAACGGATTTATGGTCCATCACGCCAAAAGGGCTAAACAGAGGTTTTCCTCTGTTTAGCCCTTTTGGGTATGTAGATGCTAGTCCTCTTGCGGGAGCTCCAAATCGTACTGACGCTGCAACCATTGCTCCATCAGCTTATCCAAGCGCCGAAGCCGCTCTTCGTACGTATACACCGCTGAAGTGATGACCAGCAGGCGAGCCCGAGCGTTCAAATCCTTTTCCGTATTTTCCCCGATAAGCTCCGTCAACAGAATGGAGGCCTCGGGGGGCGGAGCGGCGGCCGATGCTCCCGGCTTCATTTTCCCCGCCCATTTCCATAACAATTGCTCATGATAACCGCATAACGTCTCTATCTGCCGGTCAATGAGCCGATTCCAAGCTTTACCCGTGGACACGGCCCAATAGTGGTCCTCAACCGCTTCGATGAGCGCATATCCCCGTTCGAGCGAGGTCAACATTCCCTTATACACGACTAGCAGCCTAACGCGCTTCTGCCGCGAATTTTTCCTCCACACCCGCTCCTCGGCAAATAGCTCGTAAAATTCGTCGAGCTTGCGAAGCTTGTTACGAAGTTCGTGTTGTTCTTTCCTGAACACATTTTCCTTCAGTTCGTTGGACACGACCGTCCTAAGCAAGCGGGATAACATCGATTGAACTTCCTCCACTTGCTTCAGGAACCGATTCCGATGTCTTGGCGGAGCAATCGCAACGTTAACCGCGAATGCCGAAACCATTCCCGTTAAAATCGCGGCTAACCGATCTAATGCCACCATCCAGCCTTGGCCTTGAGCTTCCATGATAACGACGACAGTAACGAGAGTCAGCGCGATCGTCTCTTCGGTTTTCAAGCGGATGCAGAGAAGAATAACGCCGATACAGACTAGGCCGACCAGAATCGGTGTATTCCCGACGAGCCACACGGCTGTAATGGCGATAATCGCTCCGAGCACGTTGCTCTGCACTTGTTCCAGAACCTGCATCCAAGAGCGATAGATCGACGGTTGGATCGTAAAAATAGCCGCAATAGCCGCGATCATAGGGGATCCAAGCCCGACAAGCTCCCCTATCCATAACGCTAAGGCGACCGCGATCCCTGTTTTCAGTACTCTTGCTCCGATGGTCATCGGGTTCCGGAACCTCCCCCCGTCCGCTTCGCGTCCGAATCGGATGGTTGCGCGCCTTCGTAAAGTTCAACTTCAACGGAAGCGACTTCTTGTCCATTCACGACAAGCGTAAGCCGGTGAATGCCTGGATAATGGCGGCGGGTAGACAGGTCCGCGAAGGAGAATCGGCGGCCGCCCTGAAGAGCGCTACCGCCCGATACGGTCTTCTCGCTGAGCTTAAATAGCTTACGGTACGATTTACCCGTGGAGCGAGGGAACAGAACCGCTAGCTCGATTCTCAGCTTCACCGATTCCCCTTGAGGAGCCAGCAATTCATAGCGGAATTCGGTCGCTCCTCCTATCTCTACGGCGAGCGGGTTAACCGACCATTCCGTCACCTCGATATCCGGTTGAGGCACGATCCCGAACAGCGCCATCGTTTCCGGATCGGCTGCGCGCAGCAACCCCCTGCAAGCATGGCGAATCACCCAATCCGTATGCTCGTTATGGCCAATCCAAGCTTGCGCGATCGACCGAACCTGCTCGGGATGATCCTTCGAGATGTCATTCAAATTATTCGCTACGCTGCGTCTCACGTATTCCGAAGGGTCGGCTTTCAATTGCTCCAAGATCGGCCATATCGGACTTGGATCCCGCTTCAGCGCGGGAAGCGCATCCGCCCACGGAAGGCGAGGACGACAGCCTTCGCTTGCAAGCCTGCGTATATGCTCGTTCGGATGCTGGCTCCACTCATACATTTGCGCCATCATCCGCTGTTGATCCTTTTTTAAGAAGGGTCTTACGGCGAATTCGGACGACGACATTCGCGTGAATTTCGCCAACGCCGACACGGATCGCTCCCAATGCTCCAAACCGTAGACCTCTACAAAATCAGGGAAAATCAAATACGGGAAGCCGCGGCATTCGTCCGCAATGGCTTCCAGCACATCGAGAGCCTGTTCATAATCGGCGGGAAGCGTCGCTCCCAAGCTCTCCGTGATGCGGCGCATTCTCCCTTTCAGCTCCAGCTCGTCCCAGCCCGCTCCAAGCGACAGCCGTACGAAAGTCTCACCTGGAAATGAAGGGTATGCCCTTTTCACTATATCTATAAACGCTCTTAGAAATGACTCGTTGTACATGGCCTTGAGCGGTTCTGCCATTCTATTTCCTCCTCATGCAAACACGATAAGCCTTCCCATTATAACATGTTATAATGAGAGTTATGATTAAGGAACTTCAAAGGGGAGTAACCGCTTGCTTCTGTTCGTCGTCAACGAAAATTCCGGCAATGGCCGCGGTCGTAAAATATGGGCTAAAGTCGAAGAACAATTACAAAACCGAGGTACGGACCATATTAAAGTCGTGGCAAACTCGGAAATGGAAGCGATTACACAAGTAAGCGAGCTTCTGGCGTGCAACAATGTGAGAACGATCGCCGCCATCGGAGGCGACGGCACTTTGCACAGCCTTCTGCCTCTGCTCGCCGAAGCGAACATTCCTTTCGGGCTTATCCCTTCCGGCTCCGGTAACGATTCCGCTCGGTCTTTAGGCATTCCTAAAGATCCTATCAAAGCTTTGGAGATCATTCTAGCGGGACAAACCCTAAAGATAGACTTGCTTGAAACCAAGTCCGATAACGGTCATAAGCAACTTACACTGACCGCGGTAGCGGTCGGACTCGATGCTGCGGTCGCGGACGATGTCAACAGATCAAGCTACAAAGGGTGGTGCAACAAGCTCGGAATCGGCTCTCTCGCTTATGTAATCGGATTACTGCGCGCGATGGCGAGCTTCAAACCCGCTCCTATTAAGGTCACGCTCGATGGAAACGTCCATGAATTCAAGAATGGCTGGTTATCCGCCGTCTCGAACGTCTCCACCTACGGAGGCGGATTAAAAATATGCCCAACCGCTCAACCGAACGATGGGCACCTTCATGTATGTATCGTGCACGACTGCAGTGTCCTGCGCATGCTGCTCATCTTTCCGACTGTATTGTGGGGGAAGCATATTCGCTTTCGGCGATTCGTAACGACTTTATCCGGAAACGCCGTCTCTATCGAATCCCCCTCGCCCCTGCTCGCTTTCGGCGATGGTGAGCCTTCCGGGCAAACCCCGATCTCGGCCGTCGTCGTCCCCCGTCAACTTGATTTCTTAATCGCGGCATCGGGATAACGGAACGGAAGCATTATTTCGAATAGCGTGCCTTTGCCGATCTCGCTCTTCACGTCTATTTTGCCTTGGTGATTGTCTACGATTTTGTAGCTGACCATGAGACCGAGCCCCGTTCCCTTTTCCTTGGTCGTGTAGAACGGCTGCCCAATCTTGGCGAGTTGATCTTCGTCTATCCCCGGGCCTTCGTCCCTAATGCGAATGTAAACCCTATCGTTCTCGCGGGAGAACTTAATTCCAATGGTTCCTCCGTCGATCATCGCCTCGATGGCGTTCTTGATCACGTTGATGAATACCTGCTTCACCTGATTTTCCACGCCATAGATCCATAACGGATCTGAACCGTACTCCGCTTCGATCGCAATATTGTGAAGGATAGCTTGCGTCTCCAGCAACGTAACCGTATCTCTCATCATTACCCGAGTGTCCTGGTAGTTAAGCTCATAGACTTGGGGTTTGGATAACATCAACAATTCGCTTACTATATCTTCTATGCGATCGAGCTCCGCGTTCATAATGTCGTAGTAGCTGTTGTTATTTTTTCTCCCCGAGGCTATCAGTTGCAAGAACCCTTTGAGCGATGTTAGCGGATTACGGATTTCATGCGCGATTCCCGCAGCCAATTGTCCGGCTACGTAAAGCTTCTCCGAGTTGATCAGCAGCTCTTCATTTTTCTTCCTTTCGGAAATGTCCCTAATGATGACCTGGACCGCGGGTTCGTTGTCGAGCGTCGTTATCGTTTCTACGATTTCCGTATGCAGCACTTTTCCTTTGAGCGTAACCCACTCTTGCTCGATCGGCTTGCCGCTCCCAACGAACACTAAATTATGAAGCCTCTCCTTAACCGCGTTATGATCCTTCGCAGGCAGAAAAGTATAAATGGATTTGCCTAGCAAATCCGAATCCGTATTCGCTTCGAACATCCTGATTCCTGCCGCGTTGATGAAACCCCAACGGTTTCCTTTCAGAATCGCGATCGTATCCAACGAGTTTTCTACTAATAGGCGGTAACTTTCGTCCGTTTGATTCAATCGTTTGTCGATGTACCAAGTAATCAACGTCGACATCAGGATAAGTAAAGTTCCTATACCCACGATTAGTGCTAGCAGATTAATATCATGATTCAGCTTGTCCGAAGTAGAGAAGCCGTCGGTGTATTCAATCGTTAACGCTTGTTTGCCGATTAATTGCACGGCCACGACCGATACTCCTAGGATTAAGCTGGATACGATTTTCCGGTAGCGGTAGGTGCTTTCCGACAATAAGAATGAGATGTAAGTGCCTATGAAAAGTAAGAGAAGCGACAAAAATACCTCGCCATAGTTGATGCCTAACCGTTCGATCTGCGGCCCCAATACGCTAAAATAGTTCATGATCGCTACGCCGAATGCCAAAATCGAGCTCCCGAACACGAGTCGAAATCTCAACACGCCTAGTAAGGTCAGCATGACGAAAGCCATCAGCGAGAAGAAAATGATGAACATTAAAGCGACCGGCATAACCCAAGTGAAATTAAGCGGATCATTGAATCCTAGCAAAGTAACGAAATGTTTGGCCCACAAACCTACGCCGAAGACGAAGGCGCCTCCAGCGAGCCAAAACTGCCGAAATGTGCCGTTCGTTCTCTTAAGATTGCCGATGAAGTTGAACATGGTATAAGATGCGAGTATGCTAATTAACAGTGCCAGCAGCAAAAAGAAAGCAGGCCAAGAGGCTACGGTACCGTTCATCATTTAATCCCTCGCAAAAACTGACATGTTTAGCTTTTGTGTATTAGGATTCGACGGGTAGCAGCAAATTCCTTTTATAAAAAAGGTTAAAAATGGAGGTAATGTGAATGTTTCGGTCAACCCTTAATGAATTCAAAACTTTCGCAATGCGCGGGAATGTCGTAGATTTGGCAGTCGGGGTCATTATCGGAGCGGCGTTCGGCAAAATCGTCACTTCTCTCGTAAACGATGTCGTCATGCCGCCGATTGGTAAATTGCTAGGGAACGTGGATTTCAAAGATTTATTTATTCCTTTAGAATCTACAACTGCTAAAACTTTGACCGAAGCACAGAAGGAAGCGGTTCCCGTCATAGCTTACGGCCAGTTCATCAATATCCTGATCGACTTCATCCTAGTTGCTTTCTGCGTGTTCTTGCTCGTTAAGTTTCTGAACAAACTCAGCCGCAAGAAGGAGACGGAGGCGCCGGTCGCGGCGGAACCGACTACCCGGGAATGCCCTTATTGCTTATCCGAAATTCCGCTTGCCGCATCTCGTTGCTCTCATTGCACATCCGAAGTAACTCCGGTTACGCAAGCTTCATCGGCTAAAGGGTAATTAACGATGGTGGAAATGTTCGACGTGTACGACGAGGAAGGAAACTGGACAGGCATCGCGGAGCGTCGCGAGGTTCATTCGAAAGGATTGTGGCACCACACCGTTCATTGCTGGCTTGTCCGTAAGGAATCCGCCGCCAATGCGCATGGACGACCGATGAAGGCAACCATCTTGTTCCAGCAAAGATCGGCGAACAAGGATACGAATCCGGGGTGCTTAGACATTACCGCAGCCGGCCATTTGGAAGCCGGGGAAACGCCTCAAGCAGTGCTAAGAGAATTAGAGGAAGAGCTTGGGGTTCGGGTTACCTTCGATCAGCTGCGGGAATATGGAATCGTCCGTGAGCATGGATCCGGCATCGTCGGTGGCATACCTTACACAGATGCCGAGATTAGCCATGTATACGGGCTAGTCACCGCTATGCCCCTTACGGATTTCCGCTTGCAGGAAGAGGAAGTATCCGGACTATATGAGGCGGATGCAGATGATCTCATCGCTCTTATGGAGGGCACTTTGACAGAAACGACCGTCCATGGCGTAGCCCTTCAGTCCGGCAAGCTGCAGGCGGCGAATGCCGTCATCACCCGCAGCTCTTTCGTCCACCGGGACTACGGATACTATATTTCCGTGTTTAAGTTTTTGCGGGATCTTTAATGGAACTATGAAAGCCTTCCCCGCTTAGTTGAAGATGGACGGGTCGCCACGCGATCCGTCCATTTCTTACTTTGCCTTCGAACCAACTGTCCCGCACAGGATGGCGGAATAGCACCTCGAGCTTACCGTCCTCATCCGCGTCCCAAATACGAAAGAGGCGTTCATTGGTCATGGCGCCGAACCCCCGGCTATCGCCGACAACCTCCCACTCCACTCTAGTTTCCTCTTGCTCCATCGTTTGTTTTTGCCGGGATTTCCCTAGCCACCAATCGCCGAAGAGCGAGCTATATAATAGGATTTCGTCCCCTTCTCCTTCGAACTTCCCGCACCAAAAGCCGCCTTCCTCGCGGAATCGGCCTAAGCCCTCCCAATTTCTCCACCAACGGTCCACCATCCCGTGAATATTATAGAAAGTCGTTATGCTCGGAGCGGTATCGAAATCGTTAATTCCTGGATCGCCATATATTCTGGCAGCTTCCTGATGGATGCAGGCATGTAAATTCGATGACTCGATAAACCTCCCCAGCTCGTCGGCCGTAGCGAAGGACTCCGGTTGAAACAAGATGCGAGCTTCGGCAGCTTGATCGTAGCAGGGCGCTCGGCGAATGGTCTCGGGAACGGATACCCAAGGGTCCACGAGGCTAGGATCAAGCCCATTCTGACGGTACCAATCTAATGCCCTTCCAATAAAGTCGCGATGGAATCGGAGAAACTCAAGCCCATACCCCGTCGGAGGATTGTTGATATCCACGTTATGCCGAGCGTGGTGCCAATTGAGATGCTCATTGAGCAGGCTTTGCGGAAAATTCGGAATTCGCGGCACAGGGACAGCCCCCTCATGATCTGCCCTATTCGTTAACGCAGGCAGTATAATTGCCTACAGAATATGCAAGAGCTTAGCGAGGTGGTACTTCTATCCAACTTTTCCGAGTGGATGCCCGTATAAGAGATTACGAGATTCATAGAGAGAGGCAAATCACGAACGAGAACATGTATCCTGAGACACTTGCCGTAGTTACGCCAAAGTAATATCGACTTTTTTGTCTTCTTTGTTCCATTTCACCTTAGCCGACGCGTTGGATGCGGCTAGATCGCGAACGGGAACATAACCATCGGTTCCGACCACGCGGGTGGCCAGAGGATTGCCGTTCGCGGTAACCGCCTTATCCTTCCAACCAACCTGGATTTGAAGCTTGTTGCCGACAACCCTGGCAGGAACCCATATTTGACCGTCAAACAGCTGTCCCTCCGCGACTTGAACACCGTTAACGATTATGGGGTAGGTTGCTGGTGTTGCTGGTGTTGCTGGCTCTTCGTTTGGTTTGGCTTGCTCGTCATATTGAGTTAACTTGTTGGCTTGAATGATCGAGATAAGCTTCGCGTCATATTGCGGGTCGGTTGCATAGCCACATAGACGCAATGCTTCCGCTTGGCGATTAGGCGTTAGAGCTTGCCTAACTCGATCATAGCGAGGAAGCTGGAACAGCAAATCTTGATCTTTGTAGAAATCATAGACGCTATCATAGGCTCGGAACAGGGCCGAAGTATCCGTACGCACGCCATTTTCCACTTCCCACGTGCCTTTCTGTACCCATTGTCCGTGCCAGTAAGCATTCGGCTTGCCGCTCCCCACTTTAATGCCGCCGAGATTGTTCCACGGGTGGATGACTCCCCCCGTTTCGAGCAAATTCTGAGCTAGTCGGACCGACGGGAACAATGGAGATCCCTCTATTCTTGCTCTTACGGCCATGGGAGCCAAGGTTGCGATAAATTGCGCCTGACTAAGTTTTGCCATCCGGATGCTCCTCCCTTTTCTTGGTGAAATGATAGACTCCCGATGCCGTTAAACCAATAATGGAGATGGTCGTTAACGTTTGCTGGACAGTGTTAGGAACAAGTACAAAGACCGTCGCAATAAGCAGGCTGATGAGATGGTAATAGCGACTGGGAACGCTGAACTCCTTCGCGATGCCTACATACGCTGCGACGATAGGTGCCAGCATGATCACCTTGTCGGTCAATAGATCGAGATTGTCCAAACTCATTATTTTATTCACCCCCCCTGTAGATTGGTCACGGCGGCTATGACGGCAGCTAGAATAGCTCCGACCAAAGTCCTCCACAACCAACGCTGGTTATCGGCGATTTCATCTATGCGTAAATGCGACGACTTGGAGGACTGCAACGCCTCCAGCGCCGAATCTCTCGCCGCCTCCGCCGTTTCGCGCACATCCGTCATCGCATCGATCTTCGTCTCCAACCGAACAACGCGCTCCCGAATATCCGAGAGCACGCGCGCTTCTTCGCTGGACATGGTGGCACCTCCGATCTAAGTTAAATTTGACTATATTATCCAAATTGTAGATATCAATTTTGAAAGTTTATGAAAATAAAAGTGGTTGTTTTATTCTCCGCCATCGTTCGAACGTCGGTCATTGTATCAATCTTTGTCTCAAGTCGATAAACGCGCTTGCGTATTTCCGACAATACCCTTGTCTCATCGTTTGACAACCACTACACCTCCCCAAATAAAAGAGGCTCCGCCTATGCGGATACCTCTTATGCCAATCCAGTTATATCTACATATCGCTGACCCATAATTTCTACCCACAACTTCATGAACGTTTACGCGCTTGCAGCTGCATTTCTGATTTCTTTGATATGCAGGCCCTTTCGTACTGACTCATTTGCTGTCAACGTAGGGTCGGTCCACGTAATTGAAACCCCAAGAGAATCCGTTACTGCCTTTATGGCGGCACGAAGTTCTGTAATATGAATTACTCTTGGTTGTGTCGAATCTGTTGTGATTGTTGCGTCTGTGAAAGTGTATACGGAAAGTCCTCTTGCTTGACGAATCGCATTTATCTTCGTTCGCAATTCATCGATCCAAACCTTACGGAACCCATAATCAGCATCCGCTATATTCAGATTCGACCAAGTTGGATTTTGAATAACTAACGTTCGCGTTGCTGACCAATTACCATAAGCTGTTCCGTCATGACTTCTTACACGAATGTAATAAGTTCCGTACGCAAGCGCGGTAGGAGGTGTCCAAGTCATGCTTGCCCCGGAAGGAGCGGTTGGTTGAGGCGAAAACTCAGAAGTATGTGTGCTACTTCCTTTCGTGTACAATACGGAAGAGAATCCAGCATCTGCCGCAACTTGAACTTCATACACCATCGCACTTCCGTCGGGGTCTGTTCCTGAAAAAGTGACTTTTGGTCTTTGATTCACAACATAACCATTACCTGTTGGATTCGATATCGTTGGAAGGTTTGGAATAGTATTGACGTCAACCTTTTCGAAAAGGGACACGTAAGAAGTATTAGTATAAAGAACTGAAATTGTCGGAGTTACTCCGTACATTTCCCCATATGATACTCCACCCACAATGATAGGAGTTATGTTAACCGCGCTTCCAATCGTAGTCGTTCCGTTTGCGATCTTGCGATAAAGGAATGCTTGCGCTTGTCCACCATAATAGACGATGTAAACATCGCCACTTGGAAGTTCGACTATAAAATTAGAGGCATCAGAGAGGTTCGTACCTGAAGTTACTTGTATCTTTGTCCAACTTGCCCCGCCATTGTCGGAATAAGCCGCATATAAGTTAGTAATGTAAGTAAACCCGCCAGACCAAGCAGAGAAAGAAGTCCATATTCGACCAATATTAGATCCACTTCGTTTTACGACCATTGATGCTTTTCTACTTACAGCCTCCGCATAATTGGCGTTGTGTATCGTGACGAGAGGCGTCCAAGAAGTTCCATTAAAATAAGTGCTCAAGATTGACGGACCAGCTGCACGGCCGACGATAACAGGATTTAAGTCACTTCGTAAGCCGATTTCTGGGTCTACCAACGCAAGCCCGGTACTGCTTGTTGCCCACGTTGTTCCTTGATCCGTGGACTTAGCGTAAAACAAGTTTGCACCTATTTGTGACATAAATGCAATGTGAATAACGCCGTCGGAACCTTGAATAGCTGTTGTATGATTTCCGCCGTTAATTTCTGTGTAAATGGTAGAAGTCTTGAGGACTGTTCCATCCACAGCCAAATTAAGGTATATAACATTACTTGTGGGCGAATAAACAACGAGAACCGTATTATCAGATTTCGGAGCAATGGTGATAGATCGTGTCGTTGCGACCAAATCATAAAACTTTGTCCACGTATTGCCATTGTCTGTTGACCTATAAAAGTACAATGCTGTTCCGTTATTCGTATTGCTGTTTTTAAGAACAATAATTCTTGTTCCATTCGGCAATACAGTCGTTAACCTTGCGCCGTATACGTCGGATATTACATATCCAGGTGAAATTTCTACTGCCATTCAAAGTCCCTCCCTTATGGCGCGTAAGTTCTTGCAAGGATAGCCGCATCATATGCCGCCTTAACTGCTGCCGCAGTTGCGGCTTGTGTCGTGCTTGTGCTGTTCGTTGTGTTATTCAATTGAACAACGCCCTTTGCCGATGTAGTCGCATCTTGTGTTCTAGTATTCACGTACGTTATATCTGCCTTTAACCCGACGGCTGTATTTAATGCGGCACCGCCATTGTCAATAGCGGTTTTAAGTTCCGTAATCGCCCCAGATACAACCTTTGATATTGTGGGAACGGTGGACATCGCCCCCAACGATTGATCAATCTTATCCATGTTCTCATTAACGATGACTATATCGGCACTTTCGTTTCCTAGAGGCTTCTTTAATCCAATATTCGGCGTTATATCAGCCATTAGCTCCAACTCCTCGTCATAACTTCGCCCCAAGTAAAATCCTTGAGGTTGTTCCATGTCATTTGTTTTAGCTCATCCCACTGGGTGTAAGTAAAGGCGTATTCCACAGCGAGATGTGCCGGTTTAATTTCCTCGATTACGTCCTTCAAGTCATCTAGATTCGGAGGTATACCTCTTGTATCCACAAACTTCACGGTAAAAGTGCAAATCTCCGGCTTTACGGTAACTTCAACCAAACCGCCATCATAAGCCTCCGCTACAGACTTAATGAGTTTGACCGTCACGGTACCTATTCCACGCATCTTAGAGAGAACCACGCTGCGACGTTGTTCAGTAGGTTTGGCAATATCTACAGGGATCCCTAATTCAGACTCCCACAGATCAAGACCCCATGTAGCAGTCGGGACAAAATACTGTTCAAGCACTCCATCCATTGCTCGCCACAGCATGTCCATTTCGGTTCCTTGAGCATCTATGGTGGAACTCATAACTCGCGAAGTAGCGTAGTAATCCGGTAGGTAGGACATCATTTCCTTGCCGCGATTGCTGTTCATCGTTAGATTACTCACTCATGCTCACCGTCCCGATCACGGCAACCTGCCCAAGCTGCAGATCGATATTATCGCTACCGCCATTAATCACCAGATTCTGATAATCGACAATACGCGAGATATCCAGCAAGATAGCCGCAATTCGGTTATAACGGATAAGCGGATCAACAAATGCAAGCTGATCCATATAAGCAGCTAATCCCGCCTCAAATTCGCTCCGTACTTCGTTCAAAGTTACTCCAGATGCAAGCGTCAATTGAACGGAAATATGGATAGGAACTTCAACAGCCGCCAATACTGTGACGCTAGCACCAATTGGAGCTTTACCTTCACCCTGACCTACCATAGGAGAAATATATTGTTGCAAAGCATCGACAATTTCTTGATTTGGCGCTCTCTTCTCCGAATTCAGAAGAAACAATCTTACCGTCCCCGGACCATTCCACAGCGGTTCAACCTGTACTCGGCTCACTCCCGGCGATTCCAATGCCCATTGCTGATAGTCGGCTTTGTTGCCGCTTGTTCCGGGTTGTCTCACTTTAATGAGAAACCTCGACAACAATGATTCGTCGGTTTCTTCGGCAGTACCGCCGGTCGTAGCAGACATATTCGTTACATTCGTCACACCTGGCAGAGAATTGACCAACAAGCTGATTGCTCCTATCGGGACATTGCCAGCTGCTCCCGCTTCAATAGCTTTGATCGCAACGATAACTTCACCTTGGCTATCCAAAGTCGCCGATTCCGTAGTTTCGTATTCTATCGATTGCGTAGCTGTAATTTCATCCGAAGGCGTTGCTACAAGGGTACCGATTGAGATGACCGTTCCCGCTGCGCCCGTGATCTTAACAGATCCGGTAGATGCAACGGCCGGATGGGGAATAACCCCATGCTCTTCGCAACGCATCCTCAAGTACGGACCGAATGTGGTCATGGCAAAGCCTCGTTTTAAGATTTCCTGAGCCCATTCGGATGCCATATATAATTGATAGGCTGCGGGAGATAGAGAATCCCAAATATAAGAGCCTTCCGATTTATCCAAATCGGAAGGAATCCGATCAAGCATGCGTTTGAGTATTGTCTCTTCCGTTTGTTCTTTTAAGTAATTAGGCAATACAGCCATTAGAAATTCACCACGCTTCCTTGAAAGTCCATCGTTTCCTCGTGAATATTCGTGATCGTGCAGGTAAAAAAGCAGCTGTCTTCGATCCATTCATAGGAAAAACTATCTACGCTCGCCGTTCTTGGATCAGTCATAAGTGTTTCAGTCGTGATCCGCTGAATTTCCATTTCGATAGCCGAGCGCGGTAGCCCCGAGCGAATGAGTTCGTTAAACTCTTGACCGTAGTTTCTTGAATAGACTAGATGTCGGTAACGTTCGGTTTGCAAAGCTTTTTTACACCATTCCAGCCATGCCTCGGTGCCTTCGCAGCCTGCGACTTTGCCTGTAGGTGTCAACAAGAACTCCCCCGCTTCAAAATCAAAACGCCAGCTGCTACCGAAGCTGACGTTGTCGTTAACCACTTCATTTTGTTCTTCGGAAAGCTCGCTTACCGGAAATAAATTAGCCATTTGAACTCACCACCTTGCAGACTACGACTGCGTCTTTGCCGCCATTAACCGGTACAGCTAATACACGATCTCCCGGCTTCATGCTTGCCGACCAGTTCAATCGTACTTCTTCGATTTTTGACTCCTCGTAATCGAATCGCGTTCGCTGCGAAGGCACTGCTCCGCCTACAGCGCCCCCATCTTCATTGACGGGTGCAGTCATCATTCCTACCAGAGAAAAAGCGGGGATCTCCAGCTGCGTCACCCATTCGGCAACGAGATAATCGGGAATTGCATATTTGAAAGAATCGAGCTTTAATCCCGATTCTGTAATCGTTCCAAGCTCCGAAGGGATTCCGGATAGCGACTTAGCGGCAATCCCGGAGATACGGGACTCTAATGTAGATACTAGTTTCTTAAACGGATCAGGCAAGATAATCCCTCCTGACTTTGTTTTCAGCGGCTAGTTCAAGATCCATTCGACCAGGGTAGCCTAATTGATGACGAACCTTCGTTACGATCAGCTCTAATCCGTTAAGTCGAACTCGGTCTCCTGCACGGATCGTATTAATATCCAAAGCCGTCACCGAGAAGGTTTCCTGTAGGCCGAGCAGGGCTTTAGTTGCTGCTTGCTTAGCTTGGTCTTTCGTTTCTATTTTGTTATCCATGATTAACTTCTGAAGCGTACCGTACTTGTCGGTATCTTTGCTCATCACGGCCAATGGCTCGGACACGGAATTCTCGCTCTCTTGGGGACCGATAACCTTAACTTTCGTAATCGCGCCTTCGAGCGTACGATTTTGAGTAACTTCTTCAATTGATTCCAATTCCCAGACGACCGAGTTTCCACCAATTTCAAACAATTCTAAACCTCTCTCCGTCATGCGGAGACGATACATCGAGCCACCCTTGTAGACGGTTTCCTTCAAATCCTCTAATATCATGGACATGATCGTCTGAGAACGTTTGATGTTCCTTGCAAGTTCCTCTCCCGTATCCACAATATTTCCTACGGGAATTCCCCATTCTTTCGCATACTGTTTGATCCGTTGGGTAGCCGTTTGCCCTGCCGGCATGAGACGCTCATCTTCCGATTTGGCCAGATAAATCGTTTTCTCGTAAGCGGTGATGTTTAGGTGCTTGCGGCCGGTGTTCACGCTGTTGCATTCCCATACGACTCCCGGGTTCAATAGATTTTCCTTCCGCGTTTTACCGAACGGGATACCCGCGATGCGAATTTCCTGTCCAGGTGAAATTTTGGGCAAATCCGGCATCACGACTAGCCTCATATTGGTGCAATAAGCGATCTCTTCTAGTGATTCCTCAAGCGATAGGTCTTCGATCAACTCGCTAAGATCGTATTTATTGGCGTATACTACTTCGTAACTCACGGCATCACCAACTTCTGTCCCGGCTTAATAAGATCCGGATTACGGCCGATAACGAGTTTGTTGCCGTTATAGATCTCACGCCACTTCGAGCTGCTTCCGAGTTCGCGTTTGGCAATAGCCGTGAGTGTATCACCTGACTTAACTATATAAACCTTGGGAACAGGCTTCATGTCTGGGCGAGAGGATCCTTTAGCCGAACCAACTTTCCCTACTTTAATGTCACGCCAAGTCCGAAACGTGACGTCGAAGTATACGTCGCCGGGTTCTCCGCCTTTAAATGTAGAATCGTGCGCTGACAAGTAAACAAGCGAATTAATGATTGTCCCAGAGATGGAGAGCCACACTGGCCGCTTCTTCAGTAAGAGAGCCGTAAGCCGGTTCATGGCAACCTGAGGATCTGGGATTTCAGTATAATTGCAATAGCTTTGATCATAATTTTTTGGAAAAAAGGAAGAGAAAGCTATCTCTTTAATCTTCTCTCCTTGAACAAGGTCGATTTCGCCAAGAGACAGGAGATTTGCCGTCTCATATTGCTTCTCCCTCCTGATTGACACTTCTTCGGGATTAACCGGAAATATGAAATCACCCTCAATAGGATCCTTGATCTTAATTTCCATGATTTTAATTTCCAAGTGAACTCACCTACTTTCGTAGTTATGCTTGAGCAACATAACCATCCCTGTTATTTAAAGCTTGGCGTATCGCAATTGCTATTTTGTTGCTAACATACGTTGAGATTTCCTCAATGTTCACATCGTTGCTTTGATATGTTAATTGAATAGCTCCTACCGGTAGGTTTACATTAACAGCCGTAGGGCCTGGGGAGCTTGGAAGCAATCTCGCGTTTTGTTCGATTTGAGGGTTACTAGACGGCAAACCTTGAATACCATTAGGCACGCCTTCAGAATACGAGGACAAATGGAACCCAAACGGATTCCGCCATTGTGGAATAACACTCTCTATAATTTTGTCAGGAAGTTCATTGAGGCTTTCAATCACATCATTCGGGAATGCCCTAACCCTGTCGCCTATTTCATTAAGGCGATCGCCTACTTTGTTGGATAGGTCCCCTAGGGCCTCATAATTTTGTTTCAATTGCTCTTTAACTTTGTCAATATTTCCGTCTTTAGATAACCAAACATCCACCACTCCGGGATATTTATTAATGTTTTCTCCAGCCCAGCCACCAAGTTCATCCCCGATTGGAATAAGTGTCATTGCTACTGCAAATGAACCAGCTGGTCCAGCTTCTGGAAATCCTAGAACTGCTCCAATTGCCGCCATTAATCCTTTACCAATTGAACTGCCAATCGATCTTCTTATTATTTTATTTCTCTCCTCTCCCGGCTTAGCGTTAATCGCGTCAACCATATCGCTAGTCAGATCAAGCCAAGGCATAGCTTGATCAATAACATTAATAGCCGTAAATATTCCTTTAATAAATCTACCATTCATAAATGAAGAAATAGGTACTCTATCAATTGATGAACGATTCGAAGATATAAGATCTTGAGTATAGTCACTTAATGCTGTGATTTTAAACCCAGCATCTATTACTTTTTGTGCAAAATCATTAACTTTTTTTAGATTCTCACTATACACTTTGGAACTAGTGTCTTCTGTTTTTCCTGAACCATTGTTTTTTAGAATTTTGTCAAAATCATACTCCCATGGTGGAGTTGTTTTGAGGTTAGATACCCATGGTGATGGAAAATCATGCAGCCCTAGCGGAGATTTATATTCGATGATAATATCTTTCGTCGGAAGTCTAGGACTTGGGTTCTTGGCGCTTGAAACAGAACTATTACTTACAACGCTATTTTTATTTAATCCCGCTAAAGCATCACGTTTGCTTTCAAAATTGTTCAATTGTTTATAGAAGCGACTTATATAATTTTCCAATGTCTTGAACACTTTTTTTGTCTGTTCGAGACCATTGGCGTCAACCTCGATTTGCTCTTTAGCCATACCATCACCTTCCTTTCTTCGCCGACATCGCCTTCTCCGCTTCCCATTCCAATTCCATGCTGGCCATCAAAAATATTTGCTCGCCGCGCGGCAAGCTCCAGAACTCTCCGGGGCGCAGATGATGGCGAACCCAGCAGGCATGAAGCATGCCTGCCAGCGCCCCGGATCGAATCAGTTTTTTACGTCTTCAAGCTCCGTGTTAAAGCCGGATAGATCGAGTACGACATCGCCAAGAGCGGACAACTCACCCGCTAAAAGAATCCGCTTGATTACTTCTTCAGCACCACTGGCGCTGAACTTAGCTAGAAGCTGTGGATTTCCCCAGTTAGGAGACACAGTAGAAGCCGCAATCAACGATACGTTGAACAACTCTTCATCCAATCGTTCGGTTGTCTGACCACGCCTCTCCTTGCGCTCGGTACAACGTTCGCGAATGCTGAACACTTGCTTACCAGTCAAACCGCGAAGTTTTACCGGAATATCCATCCGTTCCAATCGAACCGTTCGTTCGGGTAAAGAATCGGCATCCAGTAACCGCTGAAGCACTTGTTCATCCGTTAGATTTTCATAAGACAAAGTAATCGCTCCTCTCTTCATTAACTTGCAACAATAGGATCAAGCAGTTCATACCCTTCGAAGGTAAATGCCGTTTCTTCCGTCACTTCTTCTCCCGCCGTCCAATTGGCCAACTGCAATTTATCCGGAACGCAGTTGATGAGGCGTACACGTTCGAATCCATAGGCTTCGGGATCGCCCAGCGTATTATAGATGTCAAACTTAGTGAACCCGCGACGAATCATATCGCTCGTCACCTTGTAACCGCTCATCGTGCCGGTTCCCTTTTTCGCGCCGAGTTTATGCGTTGTCCACTCGCTGCCCGACAGCTTCAACTCGCGCTTCTCCACCTCGACCGAGGCTTCAAGCTTGTTGATGTTCGTCTGCCACACCCCGTCAATAAACACTTGCCCGTACGTACCTAATATCGCTCTTGTTGGATCCATCATCTTTGTTCGTCCTCCTTATCGCACGATGAACGTGCTGAAAATTTGTTCCATGACATCCGTCAGGCGTGCTTCCCACTTCAAGAACACTTGATCCGGCTCCGGCGTAAATTCGGTATCGACATATACGTCGTATCCTTCGGCTTCGATAATGCCGGCTTGCGCAAGAGACTGCATGTACTGTTTGCAAGCGCCGATCAGCGCCAGACGACCTTCTTCGGTGTTGTTGACTTTGCCGATATAAGCATCTTCCGCAGTACGTTGAAGATCAGAGTTAATACTGTCCATCACGCGGATCGTGCGGATTTTTTTCCATGGGTTGTTCTGGCCTTCGCGCAGCGTCACCAAGCTGTTAATGCCTCGCAATGCTTTCACCAAACGTCCGTCATGAACAAGCAAGAAAACTCCGTTACGTACCGCTTGCTCCTGTTCCGAACGGGTCCATCTGCGAGTGACGTCTTCGAAAGGAGACGGCGCATAAGTCGTGGATTGGCTGAGACCCTGTCCCGCGATCAGACCTGCAACATACGCTGTAACCTGCGCGGAGCTGTATGATGTTCCATTGAACTTAACGCCCGTTCCGACATTTACGATGCCTTCATGGTTCATAGCCGCACTTCGGCTAATTGCTTTGCTTACCGCATCGGCAGCCTTATCGTCCGCCGCAGATCCCCCAAACACCGCAATGACGCCTTTCCCTTCATCCCGAATTCGGCCAACCCATGCAGCAACGCTTGCATGCAGTCCCGAATCAGACACTCCATCCAGAAATACGACATTGAAATCCTGAGTCTCGAAATCGGCTAGCGCATTCAGATACTCCGCATTAGCGATTGCCGCAATACCCGAATTACCACCTGTTAAGGAAATACCGGAAACGTTCGCTAACGTGCCGTTCCCTTCTCCGAGGTTTGTAGCGGTAATCCATTTGTTCCCCGCATCGCCGTTAATTTCGTTAACCGCAGCCTTAACCGAATTGCCTGCAAAAGTAAAGGTGCGAAGAAGCGTCGTTCCTTCAAACAGCTTCAAATCCTTCTTGCCGGAATCCGTCGGATTGACCTGAACGGTAACCTTGAAGTCATTTCCACGAGAACCGGGATATTTAGCCTCCAGCTTCACCACATTAACTGGCGTGCTAGCCGAGTCTGCTAGCGTAACGGTAGCTACTGCCGCATTGCCATCTGCCAATCGGTAAGCAAATACTTTCCGGGCGCCGCCAAGCAAAGCAAGCTTAAGCGCACTATAAGCGGTTGCTCCGTTTTCTTCCGATCGGGTAAACGCATTTGCAATCTCTACTTCGCTAGAGATATCAACGAATTGATTGATCGGCCCCCAATGCGCACGCACCGGCGCAATCGCGACCCCTCTAGAACCAGGCTGAATCGCCGCCGTAGCCGCCGAGCGAAATGCCATATAAAATCCCGGTAAAACCGGTTTGTCCGTCGTACTCCAAGTTCCTCCTGCCATGTTAAAGCACCTTCCTTTTCAGAAATTGATCGACTAGGCGTTTCGCTTCATCGATAGTAAGTTGGTCTTTCTCCACTTGATGAATTGCACCTGCGACAATTTCCGGCTTGACCTGAAAAAGCGCCTGCGCATTCTGTATGAATTCATCCCGGTTATATTGGGTTTCGATAATTCCGGATTTCTTGCTCGCCATTCGTACCACCTCGTTCATAGTTTGGATTGAAAATGGACTGCACTCATCAATGGACCCGTTTCGGGTCGACGATCGATTTTGCGCGATAATGACACCGAGATTTGCCCTTCGGTCAACGTATCCTGCTCAAGATCGACGATCGGACTTAGCACGGTTAAATAACGGCGCTCGGACATCATTAGCGGAATTTTCACGACACTTGTTAGGCTTTGAGCAAGCTCCACGACAGCTGCCGTCTGCTCGCTTAACGTTCGTCCTATGACATGGCCAATCGCTTTTTTGCGAACCTCGATCGTAGCCGCTCTTGTACTCGCGCTAGTTTCAATGCCTTCCAATCTCCAAAGAATGGATGGCCGAACGTAGTCGGTAGGCCATTGGCCGCAGTATACCTGCCAGTCATCGCTGTCCAACGAATCTTTGGTCCAGTTCGAGAGGGCTTCCAGCCAGGCATCTTCCTGCGAGTTTGCCGGTTCCGATCCTCTTCGCACGGAGATGACGGAAAAACGAAGCCCCCGGGTTAGAGCATTCCGCTCGGCGTCGACTTTGTCGGTTCCGACATTCCCGTCATATTGACAGGTAAACGCTTCGTTCGTATCCGGATCCGTGACGGCTTGTCCATCAAGCGCTGTAACGATAAGCCTTGATAGCTCATCTACATCGGCGAAATCCGTTTGGGATACGTAAGGCCAGATTTCGAACGAGGTTCGTAATCCCGTCCAAAGCGTGTCTATCGAATCAGCACCTTGCAATAGTAGAACGTAGGGCTTATCCAGGTTATCCGCCGGATCATGTACTTCAACGACCCTGCCGTCAATTAACGGGATAGCCTGAATCAACCTTTGTTCGATACCCGATCTCATAACAGAAGCCCATAGCGATCAGGTAAGTTAATCATTGCCATGTTCATCCTCCTCTCAAGCAATTTGTCCTCTCACTATTAGGTGGCAACCGTACGACAACCCTATACTACCGATTTACCCTACCAGAATAACGATGCTGTTGACGTTGTCCGCGACTTTCCGCTGGGCGCGCGTCATGTAGGTGCCTACGCTGGATTTGCTGATATTCAGCAGGGCTGCAATCTCAGAGAATGAGTAGCATTCACCATGGGCTAGCATGTAGCAGTTGCGTTCTCTCTCCGTTAATCCGCGAAGGGCGGCTTCGAGCCGAAATCGGCTCGCTTCTGTTTCCTCTTTAGAAGCCCCGGGCGCTTCCCCACTATTCGGAATCGTCGGCAGCTTGGCCGGATCCGTTAGCACTTCCCTTTGATATCCCGCGCGGCGTTCGATCCCTCTCTGGTTACCGGGTCTCCTCCCCGTCTGCAGCCATTCGATTACATAAGAGCAGCTTGCGATCATTTCGATGACCAATCGCCGATCCTTATCTATAGTAAGAATCTCATTCATATCTTCAAGAGTTCTAACCGGCTCCAGCATGCTAATTTGGACTGTCAGTTCATCCGCCTTGCGAAGCAGCGTTCTCCTTGTCTCCAAATAACTCTCTAATGTAGCTGGTCCAAGATTGGTGACACGGTAGGTTTTCGAATAAGTATTCATAGGTTCACTCCTTTTTTAGTTTTGCCAATTTGGCAAACAAATAAAATAAGAAAATCACTTAGTAAAAGCTTCATCTAAAAAAATCACGCCTACTATGCGAACGCCTGTTTGAAAATTACCATTTCGGTAATGTCCACTCATCATATATTACCAAATAGGCAAAGTCAATCGATATTTTACCAAAATGGTAAAGTTTAAGGTTTACCAAAACGGAAAACACTGGTATACTAAAACTATCCTAATAAAGAAGGTAGATTACAATGTCGTTGGGTTTGCGACTTCGGGAACGACGCGAGAAATTCGGCAAAACGCAACTAGATGCGGCCAAACACTTAGGTATAAGCAACGTTCAGCTCTCCCGATACGAATCCGATGACCGTAAGCCTGATCCCGACATGCTCAGCCGTTTCGCGGAATATTACCGCACGTCGACGGATTACTTACTCGGACGGACTGACAACGCATCCTCGGACCTCCTCGATTCCCCCGGCACGATCGAATACCCGGCCTTCGAGGAATTTATCAGCAATCCCGAACACGGGGTATTTTTCAAAGATTATTTGAATGCGCCGGAAGAACGTAAAGAGGAAATGCGCCGCTTCTGGGAGTTCATACAGGAGAAGGAAAAGGGTAGGAAACCAGGGGATCAACAGGGAAATAACTAGTAACGCGCCAAGCCCGCAAGGGCTTTTCTTTTCCCATTAAATACGAACATACATTCTCATTAAGAAGGACGGGACTATGTACCGATACTATCAAACGACGCCATTGGAACAATGGATAGATCAGTTGTGGCTTAAATCCGGAATCACGGCCCCTTCGCAGTTGAACGTTGAAGAAGTAGCCTCGCGCCTTGATGTGTGGGTACATTACTTGAAGGATACTAGCCGCGCCCTGGAGTACATGGGCATGCGTTCCATCTTGATCGATCAGCGGCAAAATCGAGACGCACAATGGGAAGACTTCCTGCATGAGCTGTGCCATGTTCTTCGGCATGCCGGGAATCAAACAACGATGCCCCGCCTATTCTGCGAAGGTCAGGAAGCCGAGGCCAATCGGTTCGTATTGTATGCGGCTATGCCCTTCTCCATGCTGAGACAGCTCAAATTTCCAGAGCGAATGGATGAAGCTTCGGACGTGATCTCCCTGCATTTCGGTGTTTCGCACGAACTTGCCCACAAGAGATTAGAGCAAATCCAACGTAGAATGTTCGCGGCTATTATATGGGAAGAAGCGTTGAAACAAGAATCGAAGCAGATGTTGCTGCAAGTCGGAAGTCATGTCAAAAACGCGGCCCTCTAGAGGACCGCGTTCCATTAGTCGATATCGTTTACTCGTACGTCCAAGACGCTGCAATCTCTCTGGCTTGATCAAAAAATTTATCAAAGCTGTTTTCTTCGGCTGTGTAGCTAACTACGTAGGCTTTTCCACTCGAGATCGTTATGCTTTGTAGCCACTTTAATTTTTTTCCACCTTCACCTTTCCCTTTGTATATCAGATTAAAGTATTCTTTTCCGTTCCCAGCTGTCGCGAACGCTTCATTCTCGAACACGTAATCCTCAATATACTGTTCCAACTGTTGCTTCGTAATCTTTGCATAATCCGCCAACGTTATATCTTGTCCGCCTAAATCCTCAATAATGAAATTTATGTTTTCACTAAATTTATCTTTGTTATTCTCTAGAGGCGCCATGAAAACGGGAATTCCAGACAAGCTTTTCACAGTCCAGTCCTCCGGATATTGGATGGTCATACCTAAAGCTTTGTCTTCGTACATTTTGAATCCCGCTGCAACTTCAGATGACGCGGATGCGCTCGCTTCTGCGGACGGCGAAGCCGATTTAGAAGCTGAAGGCGAAGCGGAAGGGGATGCAACTGCAGATGGCGAAGAGGATGCCGACGGAGACGCGTTCTTAGAATCGTCATTATCGTCCCCGCATGCGCTCAAAGCTAGAGCTAACACTCCTAAAGCAATAGACATTTTCAATATTTGTTTCGATGATTTTTTCTTCATTCTCCATATCCCCCTAATGAGCATCAATAGTTGTTATTTCCTAATTCAGCATTATTCGACAAGAATACAATATTTTCCTTATATAGTAAAGAATTTTGACATCCCCCCTCAAAAGGAAAACAGAGGATTGTATCGCTGCTGAAAGTAGGACTTTATGCAAAAAACGCGGCCCTCTAGAGGGCCGCGTTGTCGTTCAATACATGAGAATTAATAATCCCAAGATTCGGCGATCGATCCCGCTTGATCAACAAATTTATCGAAGCTGCCTTCTTCTGCCGTATAAGTAATGACATAAGCTTTGCCTTCGATGATCGCGAAGCTTTGTTGCCATTTCAAGTTGTACTCGCCTTGTTTTCCGCTATAGAGAAGGTTATACGCTTCAACGCCGTCTTCGGAGCTTGCGCCCTCATCTTCGAGTTTGAAGCCGGTGATTAGCGCGCCCAGCTGCTGTTTCGTAGCGTCTACGTAATCAGCCAACTTAACTTTTTGCCCGCCCAAATCTTGAATCAAGAAGTTAATATTTTCTTGGAACATGTCGCTGTCGTTTTCTCTAGGAGACAAGAATGCCACGATTGCTCCACCAATGTTTTCTTGGTAAGTCCAATCTTCCGGGTATTGGAAAGTTGTTCCGTAAGTACCGTCTTTGAAAGTCTTGAATCCAGCAGCAGCTTCCGTAGATGCGGAAGGGGATGCCTCGGCGGAAGCCGACGGCGATGCGGATGGTGTTTCCGATGCAGAAGCCGATGGAGAAACCGATGCGGACGGAGAAGCGTTATTCTTATCGTCTTTGGAACCTCCGCATGCACTTAGTGCTAGTGCCAACAAACCTAATGCAACAGACATTTTTAATGCTTTTCTCGATGAATTTCTCTTCATGATCCTAATCCCCTTTGTTCGGGCGTTATATAGTTAAATTATTCCAATTGGAATTTGCCCTTCGACAAGAATACAGGATTTTCCTTATATAGTAAAGCGTTTCGACAAATTTCACCATTTCTTCACAAAACAAAAATCCCCGTCTACCCGAAGGGTAGAACGAGGATCGATTGACGTAAATGGTGCCGACTAGAGGACTTGAACCCCCAACCTACTGATTACAAGTCAGTTGCTCTACCAGTTGAGCTAAGTCGGCGTATTAATGGCTCACAAGATAAGATAATACCATCATCTCGTGATGTTTGCAATACAAAATCCATATTTTTTTTAGGGAAATAACGATTTTAAAAAACAATCGAAAATAGACCGTCTCGTCCAAACAAGAACGGTCTATTTCCCCCGAAGCCTCATACAAGGTAATCCTCGCTAAATGCATACCCTCACTTTCGAACTTCCTTTGAAGCCGACGATTTAATCAATTCGGAAACGGTCACGAACCGATATCCTCTGGCACGCAATTCAGGCAGAATGATTCCGATCGCCTCTATCGTTTGCGTTTTCCCTTGAACATGGTCGTGGAATAAAACAATATCTCCGTTTCGTGCGTTTCGTATGACCTTATCTCCGATTTTCCTTGCGCCGGGTTTGCTCCAATCCCTCGTATCTTGATGCCATGACCACATGACGGGAACTAAGCCCATCCGGTTGGAAACCTGAACGATCGTATCGTCGTATAAGCCGCCCGGCGGACGAAACAACGAAGATTTTTTACCTGTTGCTTGAAATATGACTCGCTCGGTACGTTCGATTTCTTGCTGTACGAGCCCTGCCGAAGAGGGACGTTTGAAGTAAACGTGATTATATGTATGGTTTGCCACCTCATGTCCCTCTTGTACGATACGCTTAGCGATCTCGGGATATTTCATAACCCGGTTGCCGATGACGAAGAAGGTAGCTTTCGCTTCGTATTTATCGAGTAAATCCAATATTTGATTCGTCTGAACCTTGTCCGGCCCGTCATCGAACGTTAATGCGATCATCTTCTGATCGGTTTGAACTTCCCAAATCATTTCCCCTTTTTTCTCATAATAGTAACGATCCTTTTTAAAAGGCAATGCTTCCGCCTTGTTGTTCAAGAGCAGCACAGAAAGGCTTATAAAACACAGCAAATATTTCCGATTAATCATGAATCACCGTCCTTAGATGAATGCGCAATAACTGTAGGCTTTCGAAAATGCAACGATCTCATACATTGGAATTGTTTCACACTCATTTCTGCTAAGCAGAAGGACATAATGACTCAGGGGACAAACATCCCTCACTCAAATTCCAAGGAGGCTATTCCATGAAGAAGGCAGTTATCACGTTCGTATCCGCTTGTATGCTTCTCACCGCAGGCTCGGCAGCTTATGCTTCGGCGCCGGTGGCGGAGAAAAAGCACGAACACAAAGTTCACACGAAGAGCACCCACGAGAAGAAAATGAAAGCTCATGCTACAAAGAAACATAAACACCACCCAAGCAAACTTCATGCGAAAAGTATTCATTCCAAAAGCCTTCATTCGAAGAGCCTTCACTCCAAGAGCCTGAGAGCAAAAGACATCACTGAAATGCCGAAAACAGGCTTCGGCGGCGCAAGCGAAAAAACGGAATAAAGGAGTAAAGAGGGGATTATGCTCCTCCCCTCTTATTCTTCATGATGAAAAAATGGCCGTTGCTTGTTCTTACGATAACGATTCTCGTCGGAAGCACGAATTGCGGCAAGCCAAGTGTGAGACCAGATCAAAATTTATCCGAAGATCATTCAAGCACCGGTAAAAAAGTGGTTGAATCCAAGGCTCCCAGCGTCAGCCCTAAAAGCCAGCAACCTAAGAAAAAATGGGCTAGCAACGGAATTATTCCTGCAAGAATATACATTCCCGCCATTGACGTTCATGCCGAGATCGAACCCGTAAGCGTAACAAACAAAGGACAAATGGCAGTTCCGCACAGCACGGGAAAAGTTGGATATTTATCGGATGGCATTTTACCCGGAGCTATCGGAAACGCCATCATGGACGGGCATGTCGATTCGTACGTAGGTCCGGCTGTTTTCTTCAATCTGAAGAAACTCAAGAAGGGCGATTCCGTATACGTGAAGAACAATAAAGGATATTCTGTCCCATTTATCGTTGAATCCGTCGAATCCTTCCAAACTTCAGAAGCACCCATTAAAAGAATTTTCGGGCATATCGATGAGCCCCGTCTCAATCTCATCACGTGCACTGGGAAATACAGCAGAAAAAAACGGGAGCATGAAGCGAGGCTTGTCGTCTTTACGAAGCGGCTTGCGGATAAACCGATCCTTAACGGTTAATCGATAGCCATTTTTTAAGCTCATTTAACAGCCCTCTGGATCTCCAATAAGAGATCGAGGGCTTCCTTTAATTTTATGGAATTAAACACAAAAAAAAGAGCCCTCCCCGATAACCTCGGAAAGAACGCCTTAGTTGGAATATTCATGGTGCTGATGAAGGGATTCGAACCCCCGACCTACGCATTACGAATGCGTTGCTCTACCAGCTGAGCTACATCAGCAAATCCTTTATTAGGATAGGATTTTTCGAACGAAAAGTCAAGAATTTCGCGACTGGATTTTTTTGTATACTTAATCGAATGAGGCAACATTCGGCTCCTCTGCATAAGCTGGGATGACAACAGCCCATATCGGCAAAGGGAAATGAAAATGAACGGCCAAACCTTAATGCTGCCGATCCGAATCCGGACGATGACAGCTAAGAACGTTAAGATCAACGTTCCATTCGTCAACGGAGGCACGACAGCCGCGGCACAAGAGGCTATGAATAAGGCGATTGCCGCGGCGAATCAAGATCTGCTGAAGGAGCAAGGCTTTCCCAGCAAGGACATTCAGCAGATGGACGGCACTTTCGAGATCAAGAACAACCAAAGGGGCGTACTCAGCTTATCGCTTCTGAATTACTCGTTTACGGGCGGCGCCCACGGCAATACGCTGCAGAAGTCGCTCACCTTCGATGCCAATAAGGGCCGCAGCTATAAGCTAGGCCAGTTGTTTAAGCCCGGCAGCAACTACGAAGCTCGCTTGAATGCCATTATCCAAACCCAGATCAAAGCGAGACAGCTTCCATTGCTTGTTGATTACCCCGGAATCACTCCGGATCAAGATTTCTATATCGCGGACAAATCCTTGGTCGTTTACTTCCCGTTATACGCCATCGTCCCGTACGCATGGGGGTTTCCTTACTTCCCCATCTCCGTGTACGAGATCCAGGATATTATCGACGAGGACGGCCCTTTAGGCTTCATGATGTACTGATACTAAAAAAGAAGACGAGATTCAGAGGACGATTTGCCGCCCCTTGGTTCTCGCCTTCCGACTATTAGACAGGCATTGAACGACCGGTATGATCCACGAAAAACAATTCGTCTTTAATGAAGGTTTTACGCTCCAGTATATCCAATATTCCGTTCGCGCTTTCCGATGCATCGAGCGGAGCCTTGCCGCCTCCCATATCCGTGCGCATCCAACCCGGATGGACGGCCAGAACCCTGATTCCTCTCGGGTTCAACTCACAGTTGGATTGCTTGGAGAACATGTTCAGTGCCGTCTTAGAAATCGCATAAGGATAGTCTCCGCCATAGGCCAAAGCCATGCTTCCCGCCTCGGACGAAACGTTAATGACGGTCGAATTGGAATGATCCTTCAATAGTGGAGACATCGCTTTCATCACGTACATCGGACCGAAGAGATTCACTTCGAAAGTGAGTCTGACAAGGTGCATCGGAAGCGTGTCGATCTTATGTTCCCGGCCGAACAGAACTCCCGCGTTGTTAATAATTCCATCCAGCTCGACGGATTCGCTTGCCAGCTTGTCGGCGAGCGCTTCGACTTCTTCTTCCCTCGTCACGTTCATCTTCTCGATCCGTACAAGCTCGGGAAACTGGACCGCAAGTGCCAGCAGCCCTTCCGACGCATCGGATATTTCGCGGATCCCTGCCACGACCTGATGTCCTCTTCCTACTGCCAGTTTCGTTAATTGAAAACCAAGACCCCGACCCGCGCCGGTAATTAGAATATTCATTGCCTTAGAGATCTCCCCTCGTTACGAGTTATCTATCGTTCTCCAATAGCTCGACTAGTACTTTAAGCTCCTTAAAAGTATCGAGATAAGCATATCTACCGCCCGTATACTCACCCTTCTGCAGTAGCGGCATGCCCCTTGCTTCCATAACCGCAATCTTCTCTTTCATTCCTTTAATAACAAAGGCAATGTGATGAAAGCCTTCGCCGTCCCGATCAAGAGATTCGCGCCAAGTGCTAGGATGCTGGTCGGGTTCGATCAATTCAAGCTGTAAAGAACCCATGTCGAAGAAAGCAAGCTTCGCCCTCGCCTCGGACGGGTTACCCCGATATTCCGTCTGCGCAACGTCCGCAGGATCGGTCCAGAACCACTGCGGTTTCTCGATACCGAAAAAATCGGCGTACGTTTGCGATGTTTTCTCGATGTCGTTGACCAGAAGCCCAATTTGCGTAATGACGTTACTTCCCAGCACGTTTTTGTCCATTCTCGATCGTCTCCTTTATGGTTCAACTTAATTTTCCCGGCATGAATCGCGAACTATAAGCTGCATATCTACCGCAAACTTCGTAAACCCACTTGTGCGATGTTCGATATGATCGATCAAAGAATTGGTCAGCCTTTCCATCATAGCGCCGAAGTCTATTCGCAAGGTCGTCAATGCAGGTTGAAATCTGGAGCTTAAGGCATGGTCGTCGAATCCGATGATCGAGATATGTTGAGGAACTAGAATGCCATGCTCCCGCAAAGCCCGAATCGCTCCGAAGGCCACGCTGTCATTAGCCGTGATCATTGCCGTCGGAAGCGGGACACCCGTTCTCATAAACTCGTTAACGGCCTCATAACCGGATTGTTCGTTGAACCCGGCAGGTAATATCCATTTCTTCTCTACGGGTATCCCGCAATGCTTCATCGCCTTGTAATACCCGTCAAGCTTAGAAGGTCCGGAATATCTCCTCATATCCCCGCTAATCAGCCCGATCTGCCGATGCTTCAACCCCGCTAGCCACTTTACGGCTTGCATCATGCCGCTTTCGTTATCGAAGTTAGCGACGATCCGATTCGATTCCTCACACCCCGGCTTCTCTTGGTCGACAATTGCGACGGAATAGCCTTCCGAGATCAATTGCTCAATGAACGGCTCGTCGTTATTCGCACCAATGAATAACCCTCCGTCGATACGGCGCTGGTAGAAAATATCTTTGACGCCCCGTATGCTCTCCGCATCCTCAGCATTTCGAAGAATATGGGTAAGAACGTAGTACCCGCGCGAGGAAGCGTTCTCAATTATGCTCGCGATAAGCATGTTCGTTAGCATATCGCTGGAGACTTGCCCCGCTTCTATCATAAACAGGCCGATCGTCCGCGTTTTTTTGCCCGCGAGTACTTGCGCCGATGCATTCGGAACATAATGATATTGTTCAATAATCCTAAGTACCTTCTCGCGCGTCTCAGGCGGAACGTTGGAATAGTTATTGATGACCCTGCTGACGGTACTCCGCGAAACTCCGGCGAGTCTGGCAATTTCCATGGAATTGATTTCCGTCTTCTTCAAAAGCTCAGCTTCTTTCTATAAACGCGCGTTTATATTTCTATGGTAAATGATCCAAGCGAGTGCGTCAACGTGTGGCTGAAAATGATAAAGCCGAGTCGGATTTCCCATCCTTCTCGGCTATTCCGGTTACCATTTGCCCGCATCGATCTCGGACGGCTTCAAGCCAGCCCATATATTGGGCACCTCAACCGCATCCGGGTCCTCGAATACGAGAAAGCCGGTCGGCAAATATCTTTCCCCCGACGAGGAGGAAGGTTTGTTAACGATATCCCCGTTTTCCGTGACCAATACCGTCGATGAGCCCCCATCCAAATTAGCCGCAATGACGGCACCGTGCTCTAGCAAAATTTCCTGCGCATCGTACAAGGTTGCGCCAATGCTATAGCCAGGTTGGCGTCCATCTATAAGCAGGAACATGATCGTCCCGTCTTCACGCTGCGCCATTACCGTTCGAGGGGCAACTCCCCAACCTTGAGAACGGTTAGGAATAAGGCCTTTGCCATTCACGATGATCCGGGGAGAGAAGCTGACCGCTTCGGCAATCCCTAGTTCCATCAGTTCTTTGACGGAGTATTTACCCGCCAGCATCTTGCCATTCTTGTCTAATCCGACGATCTGCACGCTATTATTATCGCCCAGGCCGTTATAGAGAATTTTCCCGTTGCTAATAACGAGGCCGATCGGCTTAAATCCGTTGCCGCGCCAATTCGGGTCGGAGAATCCTCCCGCGTTCACTCCGGCGATGGCTCCCGTCCGCTTAACCATGCTGGTTACTTTTTCTCCGCGCCCTCTTTTGTTCGGAACGACTAGCCTTATCTTCTTCGGATCTTTGACCGAGAGAAGATACCCGTGGAATCCTTCGCCATCGACTTCCTCGATGGAAGTGAGCTTATCCGAATCGGATTCACCTTGGTTTAGACCGTCCTCGGGAGAATTTCCATTAATCGTATGCGTATCGCGTTCCTCGCCCATCTCTTCGAATTGATTGACGTATAGAGCGATGCGTTCCTTTAAAGCTTTCTCCCCAATAATGTATTTCGCCCATTCCCGATGCTGGGTCGTAATTAACGAGTCGGCTAACATATAGCGATACTCGTTTCCGGATGGCGTTAAGAAAAACCACCCCGAGAATAATAAGGCAAATGTAAACCCGGTCACCAGCATAATCTTGAACAATTTCCACAGCACAGGCTGTCTCTTTCGAACTTTACTATTGTTACGCGACGCCGTCGTCTTAGCTCTTGGCGGTAAAGGGGGCATTGGCGTCCACTCTCCTTATATCAAATTCATACCTACATTATACGAGGCTCGAGGCAAACTTGTTGCGAAATCGAAAAAATGCCGCGGGCTATTCGCCCCCGGCAGTCGCTAACGCTATGCATCTGAACTCGTCTTGCCCTTCGAATACTTCGACGCGCGTCGGATCTCCTTCCCGCCATGGCCGGCATGCGCAGTAAAAATGGTAAACCGCACCGTTCCAAAATACGACCGAAGATTTGTGCGCATGAATTTCATCCAATTCGCCAGCTAAGCCATGCGGCAACAACGGCTTGTCTAGCGTCACCCAATGAAGCAGGTCTTCCGAAACCGCCAACAACCCCTGCGCGTGCGCCCCATCCAATCCAAAACCGAAGTTCAACCAGCGCTCACCGTCATAACGAATGCAAGGATCGCTGTAGAATTGGCTGTAAAATGTCCCTTCTTTGTATGGCATGATCGGATTGCCGTCGTAGCGTTCCCAGTGTAGCAGGTCGGCTGAAGTTGCAATGCCGGTCTCTTCCTTCCATGGCCATACGCTAGAGCCTTTCGCATTGTAGAACATCCAATACTTGCCTTCATGCTCCAGCATGCAGCACTTATATAGCCCTTCCTTCTCCCAATCCCCGCCATTCTTATAAGTAAAGATCGGCTGTTCAAGGCGGTTCCACGTCCTTAACGACTCATCCGCCGTCCAGGCGAGCCCCATGACGGCGCCCCCCGCTTCATAACCTTCACCCGGATACGAATGATAGATCATCCAATATCGCCCATCTCGCTTGCGGAGCGTCGGCACTTCCCGAACATCGTTTGACGCCAGCAAAATCCATGAGCCCGCCGCCCCGATCCTGTCCCATCTGTCCGAGCCTTCTAGACGGGGCAGAATGACGGCTTCATGTCGCCATTCCAGCAGATTATCACTCACGGCAAGCGCCGTCTGATAACCGATACCGTCAAACCCGACATGCATCATGTAAAATCGGTCGTTGTGCCGAAAGACGAACGGACAGTCGACGCCCTGTGAATCGTAGCTCCCCGCCTTCCCAGTGCCGGCCAAGGCAGGCATCTCTCTCTTATTCGTCGCGCTCCACTTTGCAAGCAACGCTTGTTGATCCAGTTGCATTCCGATCATCCTTTCACTGCGCCAGCAGCAACGCCTTTAATGATATATTTCTGCAGCATGAGATAAATAACGAGCACGGGAATCGCGGCAAGAATCAGCGAGACGAGCGCAAGGTTCCATTGCTGGCTATACGTTCCGAAGTAACGGTACACGGTCAATTGCAAAGTCATTACATTTTCTCGCTGAAGCATAAGGAAGGATAAGATAAAATCGTTCCACACCCAGAGAACGTTTAATACCGCGGCAGTTGCGGTAACGGGCACCAGCAACGGGACGATGATGCGGAAGAACGTCTGATAGACGTTCGCCCCGTCGATTCGCGCCGCCTCTTCCAATTCGGCAGGAAGCTGGGTCATGAAACCGCGATATAGAAAGATAGTAAAGGGAGAGAACAACGCGATAATCATAAGCACGAGCCCGAACCTCGAGTTCATCAGATGCAGCTCCGAAGCCAGCTTAACGAGCGGAATCATGATTGTCTGAAAGGGCACCATCATGGACAGCGTGAAGAACATGAGCAGCCAGAAGCCGCGAGATCCGGTAAGCCGCCATCGCGCTGAACAACAATGTAAATCCAACGCCAAACAACGTTACGAGCACGGTATTCCACAGAGCGCGGGGATAGTGCATGTCCTTCCACACCTGCTTGTAATTGCCGAATTGCCAAGATTCCGGCCAGGACACGAACGAGCGAAGCATTTCCCCGTTCGTCTTGAAGGAATTCAGTAACGCGAACAAGATCGGCAGCAGGAATAACAGAGCGATAAGCACCGCCACGATTTCTCCAAACCCTCTACGGATCATGCACTCACCTCCTTGCTCCGCATAACTCGGAATTGAACCAACATGACGATAACGATGAACAAGCAGAAAATAATCGAACGGGCCGTGCCCGAGCCGTACGAATTGGCCGTAAACGCTTCGCGATAAATGTTGATCGCCAAGCTTTGGCTGGAATTGGCGGGGCCTCCGCCGGTCAACGCCAGGATAAGATCGAACACCTTGAAGGAATTCGTCGTCGTCAGGAACACGTTGGAGATGATCGCGGGCATGAGCAGCGGAAGCGTCATTTTCCAGAAACGCGTCCAGCTTCCCGCTCCGTCCACATGCATCGCCTCTTTCAATTCGCCCGGAATGCCTTGAAGCCCGGCCAAATAGATGACCATGGCAAGTCCAACGCTGGACCATAAGGAAACGCCGGCGATCGGATACAGGATGCGGTCCGGATTTCCTAGAAAGCTATAAGTAAGAAAACCCCACCCTAGCTTCGTTCCCATCTCGTAGAGTACGGAGGAGAAGAAAAATTTCCATAGAAAGCCGACCACGATCAAGGAAATGACGTTCGGCGAGAAAAAGACGACCCGGAGGGCGTATTTCGATTTCAACTTTGAATCGACCAACAGCGCGAGGAGCACGCCGAAGACGTTAACTAGCACGATGTTTAACACGGAAAATTTCAAAGTAAACAGGAACGAATCCCGGAAATCCCTGCTGTGCATGAACATATCCGCGTAATTACGGAAGCCGACCCAATGAAACGTAGACTGCAGGCCGTCCCAATCTGTGAAGGAGTACATCAAGGAACCGCCGAGAGGCACGACGAAAAAGCAAACGTACAAAATACAAATCGGCCCTATGAAAGACAGCGTGATTCCGAGCTTTCTTAATTTGGAAGAAGCGCCGGATGACATTCAAAACCACTCCTAGAAGAGTAGAAGGACACTGCGAGGTGTCCTTCCGTCTCTATTCCTTTATTTTTTCGCCCAAGAGGCCGCGATTTCCGTCATGACTTCATCCGCCGTTTTCTTCTTGAAGAAGTAACCTTGCATAATGGCCTCCGCTTCAACTCTAGTGGAGCCGTTCATCAGCACCTGCGACCACGGAACGACTTTCTGAGCGTTCACGTAAGACAGAATATCATCGGCTATCGGATTGCTGGATACGGTTACGCCTTCGATGGCCGGGATTTGTTTCATGTTCTCGTTGGCGATTGCGTTCCCTTCCTTGGTCGTGAGCCATTCGAATAGCTTCTTAGCCGCGTCCTGATGCGCCGATTTAGTGGTAATCGCATAGGAAACGTTGACGTTGACGCCCATTTTAGCTTCTTCTGGGTTATCGCTATAGGGAATAGCGCCGAAGCCGAGATTCACGTCCGGATGAATGTCCGTGATGCTGGAGTAAGCCCAGTAACCCTGCTGGAGCATCGCTACTTTACCTTGCGCCAGAAGCGACAGGCTCGCGTTGTAGTTGTTCGAAGCCGCTTGCGGATTTGTGTTGCCGTATATCGCGTCTAACGTCTTGAAGCCTTGTTTCAGGCGATCGGATTGAATTGGTTGCCCGGATTTCGCGCTTTCGGCGAGCGCTTTGACGTCATCCGTCGTTCCCGCGATCGTCGTGAACAGCGTATGGGCAAGCGTCCAGCCGTCCGCTACGGCTAACCCGAAAGGCGAGATTTTCTTGGCTTTAAGCTTATCGATCGCGGCGAGCAATTCGGTCTGCGTCTTAGGGAAAGATTCGATGCCCGCTTCCTTGAACAAATCCTTGTTGTAGTAAATACCCATTCCGGAAATATCGAGCGGGATCCCGTAGATTTTACCGTCCGGCGTCGTCATCTGGGAACGGATTTGCTCCGAATAATTACCGATATAAGAATCACTCGCGAGATCGAGGATATGCCCGGCTTGGCCAAGCTCCAGCAGATCCCCGTATTCGCCCATGACGATATCCGGCATGTCGTTGGAAGCGATCTTCGTCTTAAGCACCGTGTAGTAGTCCTGGTCGTTGACTAGCAAGTCGACCGTAATGTTCGGGTTCTGCTCGGTAAACTTCTTGAACGTTTCTTCGAGCGCTTGGCGCTTGTCCATATTGAACAAGAAAGCCGTGAGCGTTACGGGTTCTCCCGCACCGGAACTTGCGCTTGGCGAAGCGTTCTCGCTTGCCGGCGTGGAAGCGGGGGGCTCGGATGATGGCGAAGCGTTATTGCCGCCGTTATTGCCGCAACCAGCCAGCACCATAGATAAGCTTATCAAGAGCGTTGATGATAGGGTTAGCAGATTGTTTTTGCGCAAAATAATGACCCCTCTCGGATTGAATATCCTCATTATAAGGAAATCCGGAGGGGCCACCTACCATAATATTAAGGGATAGATTAGCACGATATTAATCAACTTAGTTGGACAATGCGCGGTACTCCGAAGGCGTACTTCCGTACTTTCTCTTAAACAGCTTGTCGAAGTAACTGAAATGGTCATAGCCAACAGCTGAAGCGATAGCCGATACGGAAAGTTCCCCTTCCTCCTCCAACATTCGCCTAGCCATATCCAGACGCTTGGAATGAATGTATTGGACCACCGTTACTCCGAATTGCCGCTTGAACTGGGAGGCGAGGTATTCCTTGCTGATGAAGAAGCGCTCGGCCAAATCCGCGAGCGACATCGCCTCCCGATAACAGATATCGATATATTCCTTTATCGCCAGTGCCCTATTCGCGGATGCCTTCCCTTCAGGCTTGGCGCCTGCGGCGAGCATGAAGAAATTCAAGCATTCTTCGATAAGCTCCATCGCCTTTATCTTGTCAAAAGCGATCTTCATCACGAAAGGCTCTACGCGGTCCAGAGATTCGGAGGCATACGCTCGGAAGCCGAACTCCGTTTCCACTCGGGTTTGCAACATCGTCCAAGCTTGGAACAGGAACATAGCCGACATGCACCGGGACGAAGACGCGGCCTCGAACAATTCCTCCACTTCTCCCCGGATGCGAAACGCCAGCCCATGCCTAATGAGATGGCAAGATTTGGGGACGAATAAGGTAACGAGCTGCTGCAATTCCGGCGTGGACACCGTTCGGTCTTTCCGCTCATTCATCTTAAGCGCCGAATCCAGCTCCAACGAAGATAGATCGGCGTAGAAAGCAGAATCCTCTAACCTAGTGATCGTCGGAGAATAGTCCGCCATTGCCTTGCTCTCACCTGACGAAACAGTGAAGCAACATAACTTGAGCACCTTCTCGAACGCGTCCTGAAGCCCTCTCAGTAGAGTATCGGAAGAGGTTGAAGCGGGAGCGATCAACCAGTGACACCAATCGTATCGTCCTGAAGGACCGGATAGAAGCTCTGTTCCCACCTGCTCGGCATATTCGGCGATCAACTTCCCGATGGCATACGCTAGCAAATCCTTATCCTTGCGGAATCGCTCCTGCAGCGCCTTGTCGTAATTTTTAAAGATAATCGCATGAACCTCGCAGGAGCCTTCCCGCGCAAACTCAGGGAGCAACGCCAGCTCGTCCTTCGTCAGCATTCGCCCTTCGTACAGATTGCTTAAGACGGAAGCGCGATGCAATTGCGACTTCATCTTCTTCATTTCCTCCCATAGCCTTTCGGTCTGGCGCTGGAATCGATACTTGTCCATCCGCTCCTTCGCTTTATGCAAGGCAGCCTCGATATCTTCTCGATCGAAGGGCTTCAACAAATATTCGACGGCCTCGTTCGAGAGCGCATGCTTAACGAATTCGAAATCGTTGTGCCCGCTAATGACGATAACCGGAGTGTCGAGCTTGAGTTCGCGAATACGCTCCAATAGCTCGTTGCCGTTCATCTCGGGCATAATCATATCGAGCAGAATCAGATCGGGCGTCTCCTCACGAACTGCTGTCAATCCTTCTAATCCCGTCTCTGCCTCGCCGATAAATTCTATCGTTGGCTCAATATCAAGCAATAGCCTTTTCAGCGCCCTTCTTACTTTCGGTTCGTCTTCGATAATGAGAACTCTCATGATGCCGCACCCGCCTTCCAACTTATCGAAACGCTTGTCTGTCCTTGACTTGCACGGATTTCGATCCCTTCCGATCCCGGAAACAAGTATTGGATTCGCTTATGCACGTTCGCTAATCCCACGCTTGTCCCCAGTGAGCCGCTTTCCCGCACGTGAAGCGTCAAGCGGTTCGCTTCGTTCTCGTCGACCATGCCCGCCGTGTCGGTCACCGCCACGATCATGCGTCCGTCTTCCTCCGAAGCCGAGATCACGATCGTCCCCTGTCCTTTTCGCGATATGCCATGGACGACGGCATTTTCCACGATCGGTTGCAAACTTAGCTTCAGGATCGGTGCTTCCTCCAGATGCTTGGGAATGTCGATCCGGAACTCCAGCCGGTGCTCGAACCTATATTTCTGAATGGCGAGATAGTTGCGAGTATGCTCGATCTCCGCGGCAAGCGTCACGATATCGTCCTTGTGATCCGTCGTGTAGCGGAACATGGCCGATAATGATTTAACCATTTTACAAACGCTGTCCGCGCCTATCTCCAGAGCTTCGGAATAGATCGAGGTTAACGTATTGTACAGAAAATGCGGATTGATCTGCGATTGCAGCGCGCGCATTTGCGCGACGGACTCGCTCATCTTCAACTCGTATTCCCGCTTGATCAGCTCTTCGATCCGTTCGACCATCGAACGGAACTGCAGCTCTAGATAACCAATCTCATCCTTGCGCTCGCGCTTCGTGACCCAGCCGGACAGACTGAAGTCCCCTTTGCCTACCTCTCGCATCCTTTTCACCAATCCATAGATAGGCAAGGAGATTTGCCGGGATAGCATAAGCCAGAGTACGATTCCCGCTAGCAGGAAAGCGACTCCCCATAATACCGTCGGCTTAACTGCATCCCAGGCGATTTCCTGAAGCTTCTCCTTCGACAAATACGTTGCGACCGTCCAACCGTAGGCATTCGCCGCGCTTACAATTTCCAACTGATCGCCGGAGTTTAACGGCGCGTTAACCGTCGAATAAATGACCGTTCCGTCAGAGTCGCGAATTTCCGTGTTTTCTAAGATGAAGTCCTTACCCAGCATATTTTGAAAATAAGTGCTTCCCAGATCGATACCGATGACTCCGGCCTGCCTCTTCTCGATGACGTCGGGAATCGACCGTCCCACGAATAGAACGGGCTGTTCGGATGTCGCGCCGTGAATCGAATTGCGGACGACAACCAAATTTCCGTCGAGCTTCTTCGCTTCCTCGATCCATGCCGGACTGTCCGAAGATGCCAGCGTTTGATTCCGTACGTCCAAATACTTGGCGTTGACCTTAAACATCTGATTGCTCGCGTCTAAATACAAATAGACGTTACTGAAGTCGTTTAACGAATGGGTCAAAATCTTAAGCAGATTTTCCACCCGCCGTTGTCTGGCTATCGTCTCTTCGCCCGTGTTCCGATTTTCCGTGACGAAGTTGTATAGCTCGGCAGTCTGATAGATGCTCAGAATATTGTTATCCATGCCGCGAATAGACAGCTCGAACGATTGGTTAAGCCGTTCCGCCTGCGACCTGTATTGCGCGATCATCTCGTTCTTCAGACGATTATTAATCGAATGGAACGATACGAACACATTAACGGCGAGCGGAAGGATCGTACAGAACAACAGCAACAAGAGCAGCTTAGTTTTGATTTTCAAGATGGCTCACCGCCGGGTCATTAAGATCATTAATTCCCCTTATTAAAGCATATGGAAGTCGGCTTTGTAATCCCCCCTCGCTCTCGACATCTCCACAATCGCCCCTAGATTCGACAACATTTCCCAGGAAATGACGAATACCGTTATAAGTAGCGTATTGGGCGCCTTGACCAATATTGGTATAATATAAATACGCACGCCAAGACACAGGAGGAATACCTTTTGACTGCAAATCCCGCTTATCAAATCACCCCATCCTTTGACGGTTTCCCAATCTATGAATTGAAGGAAGTTAGCACGAATTCCACGGTCGTCATTTGCCCCGAACGCGGAGGAATCGTTACGAGCTGCAAGCTGCACGGGATCGAGCTCCTCTATTTGGATCGGGACACTTTCCTGAATCCGCAGGCGAACATTAGGGGCGGAATTCCCGTGTTGTTCCCGATCGCAGGACAGTTAGTCAACGGGGAATACGAATGGAACGGTCAAACCTACCGGATGAAAAATCACGGAGTAGCGCGCATCTTTCCATGGGAAGTCGTCGATACGAACACCGATGGCGCAGCGTCCATCACGCTAGCCTTGCAGAGTAATTCCGAGACGATTGCCGCCTTCCCATTCGAGTTCGAATTGCGGTTTACTTATCGCCTTCAGGACGGCAAACTCGCCATCGAGCAGCAATACATAAATCGGTCCACGGATAGCGAGATGCCTATGGTGTCCGGCTTCCATCCTTATTTCGCGACCGAAAGCAAGAACCTGATGTACGATACCGATGCCACTCGGATGCTGGACTATAACGATAAACGGGAAAAACCTTTCGACGGATCGTTAGTTCTAGAGGGGATGGTAGAATCAGCCGCATTGCTTGACGCCCGCAAGCCGGAAATCAGCTTTCCGTTAGCCCAAGGACGGCGCGTTCACCTCACTTACAGCGAACAGTTCCGATATGTCGTGCTCTGGTCGGTAGAAGGCAAGCCCTTCGTCTGCGTAGAGCCTTGGACGGCTTTGAACGAAGCCCTGAACGATAAAAAAGAACTTCTCACGGTGGCACCTGGCGATACGTTGGACCTAACATTAGATATCGCACTTGAACCTTAAGTCTCCCTTACTTATCCAGAGGAGGAACGCTGAGATGCCTGATGAACGGTCGAAACCTGAATTACGCAAGTTTGGTACCACGGATATGCTTCTCTCCCCGCTAGGACTTGGGTGCTGGCAATTCAGCCAAGCACGCGGACTGGTCGGAGGATTCTGGCCTAAGCTGGATCATTCCCTCGTCCAAGATATCGTCCGGGTTAGTCTAGAAGGCGGGATAAACTGGTTCGATACGGCCGAGATTTACGGCGGCGGCGAGTCGGAGCAAATATTGGCGGAATCGCTTCATGCATCAGGGAGTCTAGCCGAGGGCGTTCATATCGCGACTAAGTGGTGGCCGATCCTTCGAACAGCCGGCAATATTCCGCTTACGATCGATGAAAGGCTTCGCCGCTTAGGCGGTTATCCGATCGATCTGTATATGGTTCATCAGCCCTTCTCCTTCTCTTCCGTCGGTAGCGAGATGAGGCAAATGGCCAAGCTTGCGGAACAAGGAAAAATCCGTAACGTCGGAGTCAGCAACTTCAACGCTAAGCGGATGAAGGAAGCAGACCGTGTATTAAGAGAGCATGGGTTGCGGCTCGCTTCCAATCAAATGAAATACAGCATGCTGGATCGCAGAATCGAGAGCGATGGCGTTCTGGATACCGCCCAAGAGCTAGGCGTTGCCATTATCGCCTATTCCCCCTTAGAACAAGGCATTCTCAGCGGCAAATTTCATGCTAATCCGGAGCTTATTCGCCAAACCCCGGGACCTCGCCGCTTGATGAAAGGGTTCAAGTCCGCAAGCTTAGAGCGCACGAAACCTTTGATCGACGTTCTCGAGCGACTCGCGAAGCAATATAACGCCTCAGCCACTCAAATCGCGCTTAACTGGACGATTCATGCGCATGGTGATTCCATATTCGCGATTCCCGGCGCCTCTAAGCTTCACCATGCCCAAGAGAACGTCAGGGCGATGGCCTTCCGTCTGACCGACGAGGAGATCGGCGAACTAAGCGAAGTCTCTGCCCGAGTCGCGCTTAAAAAATAACGAAAGCCCTTGATCTCCGTTATGGGAGCTCGAGGGCTTTATTTTATACTGGATTTCCTAACAGGCTTTGCTCCAAAAGTTTTAACGGTTCGTCGAGCTGATCCGAAGAGTTCTGTTTAAGCAATGCTAGCATCGCCCGAATAATCAGATGGTTTTTGTGCAGCGGTTTGACGAATTCTTCCTTTAACAATGCCAAGGCCGCTAACATGTCCCTCTGGGTTGATTCATCCCCAGGATAATCCGAATCGACGATGAGATCCATGATTTTTTGAATGAGATCCGTTTTCGCGTTGCTAATCTCAGGAGTTAATCCCGCAAGAGTCCGAAGATTGGCCAAATCCATTGGAGGTAAGATCGGCGTTTCCTTCGCACGAATAATGCCGGATATAAGATCGTCTATACGCCGTACCATAAATCGACTTAATCGGCTTTCGTCGAATTTCTTTTTCTCAAATACGATAGCCTCGAAATATTGCGATACGATGCCCGACATTAATGCCGATGCATCCGCCAAATAATCCTCTACCGAGCTACCGTAGATCGCGAGAAGGTTAGACACGTTCCATACTTGCGATCTTGCCCGCAGGCGAATCATCATCCCTTGAATGTGCGGATGTAATCCCGTCAACGGTTCCTTAATGAGCATCATCATGAAATCCAGATGCTCGCGGAAAAATTGGAACTGCCTTTCCCATTGCAACACGAGCTTCTCTCGGGGAGGCAATCCCGCTTCTTCCGGGAGTACCTCCATCCGATGAAGCATCATCTCGCTGTAGTATTCGAATATGGATATGAGAAGATCATCCTTGGACTTGAAGTAAAAGTAGATGGAGCCTTTGGCCATGCCGAGCTCATCGACGATCTCCTGTATCGTAGTCGCGTTGTAACCTTTGCGCGCGAAACAATGAATCGCCGCATCCAGAATTTGCTTCTTTTTATCCTGCATGACCTGCTACCTTCCTTCTGCAAGCCCGTCTTAACTTACTGGTCAAGCAGCATTATTTTTCGGCTTGCGTTTGATTTTCATCAAAATCTCATAAATGATCGGAACGATTAGCAAGGTCAGCAGCGTCGAGCTGATGAGACCGCCGATTACCGTTACTCCGAGACCTTTGGAAATAATGCCGGCGCTTTCGAATCCGAAGGCAAGCGGCAGAAGCGCTCCGATCGTTGCGAGAGCGGTCATCAGAATCGGACGAAGACGAATGCCGCCCGCTTCGATCAATGCCTCGCGAGTCGATAAACCTTCTTTTTCCTTATGAATCACTCGGTCGATAAGAACGATCGCGTTCGTTACGACGATACCGATCAGCATCAGCGCTCCCATGAGAGCTGATACGCTTAACGTTTCGCCGGTCAAGTACAATGCGACAAGCCCCCCGATAATCGCGAACGGCAAGGAGAACATGATCGCGAACGGAGCAAGTCCGCCTCCGAAGGCTAGGACGAGCACGAGATAGACGATTGCGATAGCCGCTGCCATCGCTAGGCCAAGCTGCGTGAACGTTTCGTTAATCTGCTCGGTAACACCGCCGAATTGCACTTCAACGGTCGCCGGCTTCTCTAATTTCTCTACCTTCGCTTGAAGTTCGCTGGATACTTTCGCCACGTCGGACTTCGTAATGTCCGCCGTTACGTTAACGACCATTTTGCCGTTCTGTCTAGCGATCGAGTTCGGAGAAGTCCCTTCCTCCACTTTAGCTACGTCGCGGATCGGCACAGCCATTCCCAGTGGAGATTGAAGCTTGGAATCCAGTATATCGTCAACGCTCCGATACTCCGCTTTTTCGACGTCTACGTAGACGTTATACGTTTTGCCTTGCTCCTCGACCTGCGTAATAACCGGGCGAACGCGTTGCGGGCTTAAGGCCATTGCGATCTGGCCTGCGGTCAACCCATACTGGCTAAGCTTCGCCTGGTCGGCGACAATCGTGTATTGATCATAGGTTTTGGACAAGCTTGTATCAATTTTATCGAAAGAACTGTCGGCTTTCATAAGATCGGCGATCTGATTAACCACTGGGGTAATGTCTTCCAGGGTTTCACCGAATACGCTAAGGCTGAATTGGCTTCCGCCAAGTCCTCCCCCTTGATTCATCTCTGCCCATTGTCCGGTCGGAACGGCCTTATGCAGCCCTTCGATCAAGGCTTCCTTCTTGTCGGCGAAATCTTTCGTATCGCTCTTGTACTGCATGTAGAACAATCCCGATTTCGATGGTCCCGGCTGAAGAGGGTTCGACCCGCCAACGGAATATTGAAGGTTCGAAATATCCGATTGTTCCAGAATGTATTTCTCGGCAACAAGAGCACGTTGTTCCACGTCTTCGATAGTGTCGCCCGGATCCGGAGAATACGTCACCATAGCGTACTTATCTTCTTGTTCAGGCAAGAAGCTGGCCCCGATTAACGGAACGAGGAACAAGCTGCCTACAAGCAAGGCGAAAGAAATAACTAAAGTAATGATCTTATGGTTCAAAGCAGATGTAAGCAAACGGCGATAGCCATTAGCCATGCGACCCGGTTTCTCTTCGTGATGGGCTTTGTCCGCTTTAACCCCATTCTTGAACATTTGGTGAGCCAACATCGGCACTACCGTAACGGCAACTAGCAATGAAGCCAATAAGGCAAAAACAATCGTTAAAGCGAAAGGAAGGAAAATCTGGCCAACCATTCCGCTTACTAGTCCTAACGGCAAGAATACTGCGATCGTAACGATGGTAGACGACATGATCGGAAGGAACATTTCGCGCGTCGCTTCCAGCACGAGTTCTCTGCCCTTCAGCTTCTCGTTCGCAAGAGACATGCGGCGATAAATATTCTCGATAACGACAATGGAGTCATCGACGACCCGCCCGATAGCAACAGTCATCGCTCCAAGCGTCATAATATTAAGGGTAATGTCGAACTGTTTCAAGAAAAGAACCGCGATAATGAGCGACAAAGGAATAGAAACGATGGAGATTAACGTCGTACGGATGTTCCTTAGGAACAACAAGATGACGATAACCGCGAACAATGCTCCGAATATGGCTTTGCTGAACATCGTCTGAACGGATTCCTCGATCGGCTTACCTTGGTCGAGCAGAACATCAAGCGTAAGATCACTGAATTTAGCCTTCAGCTTATCCGCTTCGTCCTTAACTGCGTTAACGACATCCACCGTATTCGCATCGTTCGACTTAACGATCTGGATCCCGATGGACTCTCTGCCGTTCGTGCGCGAGATGGATTCGGCTTTGCCAAGCAGCTTAATCTCAGCAATATCCCCTAATTGAACGGTTGGCAAGCCTCCCGCTCCAGGGGCGGCATTGTTGACCGCACCCGCTTCAGGAGCCGACGCATTCCCATTTGGCACTGCCGCGTTTGGCGTAGCGGCCGATGGAATGACCGGGATCGCGATCTTCTTCAGATCATCGATCGTCGTTACTCGTCCGTCAACAACTACTGTTTTCTGCGTTTTATCTAATTGGAACAATCCGAGCGGAACTTTCAACGCCGAACCTTGGATGATCCCTTTTACAGTATCTTCGCTAAGGCCTAGCTCCGCGAGCTTATCCTTCTTGAATTTCAACGTCACTTCCTGAACATACTGGCCGGCGATCTGCACGGAAGCGACGCCGGGAATGCCTTCGAGTTCAGGCCGAATTTCCTCGCTGACGATTTTCGTTAGATTTTCCAGACTTCCTTGTCCTGACGCGCTAAGGGAAATGACCGGGAAAGAATTAATCGAGAACTTCGAAATATCCGGAGCCTTAACTCCTTCCGGAAGTGCTACGTCAGCCGCCGCTTCCCTTAGCTGGGCTACGGCAGTGTCCATATTTTGACCGAAATCATATTCGACGAAGAGCGAAGAAACGTTCTCCATCGAAGTCGAAGTGATATTTTTGACCCCTTCAACGTTCTTAAGCCGCTTCTCCAATGGCTCGGTAATATCCTTGACGATAGCATCTGGCGCAGAGCCAGGCGACACCGTCGTGACGCTTAAGAATGGGAAGCTAAGATTAGGCAAGCTCTCTTGCTTCATTGTCAAGCCGGAGTATAACCCCGCGACAATGACGATGATCGTAATCATCCATAAAGCAAATTTATTTTTTAATGAAAACCCGATGACGCTCTTCATTCTCCAATTCCTCCTCTTGATCTCTCTGATGCAAAGCTTATCGAACGACCGTTCGAAAGTCAAATGGCGAAAATGTTAACAGTCTTGATACTCAAGGGAATATTGTTTGAACAGTCGGTCGAACACACTTAAATCACTTCATAGGAATGACTATCACTATTTCTTTATCTATTCCCTCTTAGTCATTTTTTAATTTAAGCTACCCAGACATATGATCAACAAGAGGAATACTTGAAGGGCCGTACAAATAAAAAAGCCCGTCATCGCAGCTAAGCGATGCCGGGCCCTTGTTTATGATTACATGTTCATATTCACTAGAATTTTGCATTGCTTGCGATCTTGGGCAAGCAGCTCGAAACCTTTCTCGACGATATCGTCCAAGGAAATCATGCTCGTTATGACCGCATTGCCATCGATTACGCTGCTCGCGAGAAGACGAATGACTTCTGGGAACAAGTTATTATATGCATAAGACCCGCTAATCTTGGCTTCTGACCTCACGATCATGTTAGGATCGAAGGTAACCGGCTTCTCCCATACGCTGACGACTTTGAATTCGCCGCCTGGCCGAACGGAGCCAACTCCCGCCACGAATGTAGCTTGAACTCCCGCTGCGTCGTAGGCTACGTCTACTCCTCCATTCGTGGCTTCCTTGATAGAGTGAGCCGCATCCGTGTCGATCGGATTAATGGCATGAGTCGCACCGAGCTCAAGCGCCTTCTTGCGCCGCTCTTCCGAAACTTCAACGATAAAGATTTGACTAGCACCCGCTGCCTTAACCGATTGCAGCAGCAGAAGACCAATCGGACCCGCTCCGAAGATCGCAACAGTATCCCCCAACCTCAGTTGGCTCTGACGAACGGCGTGAACAGCAACCGCGGTTGGCTCGACTAGCGCACCCAGTTCAAGGCTCATATTGTCAGGCAACCGAAATATGTTCTCTTGTTTTACGACGGCGTATTCTGCGAATCCTCCGGATAACGTATAGCCGTAACCGTCTTGGCGCACGCATAGATTAGCAAAGCCTCGTTTGCAATTCACGCATGTCCCGCATGCAATCAGCGGCTCAATCGCTACACGATCTCCAACCTTCGTATCCGTAACCCCTTCTCCGACCTGAATGACCGTCCCTGAAAATTCATGTCCGATGACCGGTTGCTTACGAATCGGATAAGGTCCTGCCATGTATTCGTGCATATCGCTTCCGCAAATTCCGGCGAACTCGACTTTTACCTTTACCATGCCTTCTTGCAACGCTGGAAGTTGCGCTTCTTCGACGCGAATGTCTTTTGCTCCGTATAATTTAGCTGCTTTCATGAAATCCATCTCCCTTGTAGGCGTTTACTTGATGACTGTTGGGTTCAAACCATTAAAAACAAATCGAATAACGAGACCCGCTGCTTGCTCCGACGTTATGTCCTGATCGGATTCCGATGGATTAAGGAATGAATCATTGAGCGAAAAGATGAGCGTGCCCATTACGAAATTGACGGCAAATTGAACGGAATCAAACTGGATCGTCCCTTCTAGCTTGCCAGCCTCCAGAATAGACCGAAGCTGCTGCCAGGAGGGCAAAATAACGTTCTTTAGCTTGTCCAGCCTTGGGCTTCGCATCATTAATTCCTGCTGCAAAATATGGATGAGCTCGGGCTCCTCATAGCGGTAGATGACAAAACTTCGTATAAAATCACGTAGCGCCTTCTCTGCAACGGTTAGATCATATGTCATATTCTTGAAGTTTCGATCTAACGGCTCGAACAGGGCATAGAACACATTATCTTTCCCGCCGAAGTGATAAGAGACAAGCGCCAGAGAGACTCCCGCCTTGTCGCAAAGTTGTCTAACGGTAGTCCCTTCAAAACCTTTAGTAGCGAATAGCGATTTGGCAGCTTTAAGAATATCGTTCTTAACATCCTTGATAGCTATTTGCTCTATTTGTCCATCGTTCCCGTTTGAAATGCCCATTCACCTCCCTGGCAATGAATTAAACGATCGTTTTGAACGATCGTTTTGAACGATCGTTTAACACCGCACCTTTAGTATACTCCTGCTTCGCAAAAAATTCAATTCGGCAAATGTTAGTCGAACCATATAGTAAAAAAGACAGCCTCGATGGCTGCCTTTACGTCTCTGCTCATCCGTTTAACGTTCCTCTCGGACGGTCGATCCTGTTCTGCCGGTATTCCAGCGGCGTAACTCCCTGCATCTCTTTGAATACCCGGTTGAAATGTTTCGTATTCTCGAATCCGACGCGATCTCCAATTTCAAGCACCTTAAGCTCCGTGGTCTCCAATAGCTCCTTTGCTTTCTCGATTCGCAAGTTTTTCAAGTATTGAACGAAGCTTGTTCCCACGAAATCCTTAAACGCTTGGCTGAAATAGGAGTAGTTAAGCGAGACATGGTTGGATACCATCGTCATGCTGAGGTCTTTGCTATAGTTTGCTTGGATATATTCCACTGCCTTCCCCATATCTTTCTGATCGACATGGACGGATTTCAAATGACGAATATAATCGTTCAAAGCAAATAGAAGATCTTGAACGCAATGGATATAGTCTTGGATATGACTAAAGTTATACAGGCTTCCGGCCAGCTTATACATCTTAATGATTTCTACGGAAGCTTCCCCGTAAGTATGGAACACCTGATCGAATACTTTCTCGTTCAACGCTTGGCTTACGGCTTCGAAGTAGCCGATATCCGCCTCGCATAGCGCCTTGGCTGCGAATAGCTCCATAAGGTACGCCTTCATTTCCTTGTCCCTATCCGTTCCAAGCACGTTAGCCAGCTTACGTATCGTATCTTCGGAAACCCGATAATTACGATCTCTTAGCGTGATCTGCCCATAATGGATCAGCGCCGATTCCGATCGGCTAATAAGAATCCGATACTTGAGCGCTTGCCGGGCTTCTTCGTATTTCAATTGGAGCTGTCCGATCGATTCCCCTTTACTGCTTATGCCCGTAGTGAAGGTTCCCGTCCCCCCGGAGTCGGCACCCAAGTAATCCGCTAACCCTAGCAAAATCTCTTGCTCCGACGTCAAGACGACCAGTCGGCCATCCTTGTCTTCCAGCGAGAGAAATGACCCTTGTTGTTCATACCCGGTTAAATATTCATTCCCTTTGACCAAATTGCGTTGATTGCCTGCTGAATCCAATAATCCAATGTAATACGCAGGCTCAAAACTGAGAAGGCCCGCCTCTAAGCATAACGATTGCACTTCTTCGGTCCCGATGCCCGGTCTGGCCCAAATATGTTGAAGCGTATTTACCTGCATGCCTCTTCGGTATTTATCCGTTGCTTTAATCTTGTACTGGATCGCTTCCCTTAGGACAAGTTCGGATTCGATTCTCCCTAGCGCCGCGAACAAATCGTCCCGTACGATCGGCTTAAGCATATATTCTTTGACCTTATGCTTAATCGCAGCCTTGGCATATTGAAAATCGTCGAACCCGCTTAATATGAGCAGCGCTGGCCCATTCGGCATCCCCGCGAGCTGTTCGATTAGCGCGATTCCGTCCATAACGGGCATCCGGATGTCCGTTATTACGATATCCGCAGGTTCTTGCCCATAACTTTCAATCGCTTGCCGGCCATCGGCCGCCAAAGCAATATGGTACATGCCGGGCATCTCGCGTTCGATCATCGCCTTTAGTCCGACTCGGATATTTCGCTCGTCATCGACGATTAGTAGCGTTCTCATAAGAGGAGTTCCCCCCGTCCAGAATAAAATGAGGAATACGAATCGTCACTCGCGTATAGCTTGCTTTCTCGCTCTCCACCTTCAAACCGTATTCCTTGCCGAAATGCATTTGAATTCTGCTATGAACGTTCACCAACCCGATGCCGTTCCCGTTTCCGGTATATCCATGCTCTTCTCCGGAAGCTACAGTTCCGTTGGCTCTCATAATCCGTTCGTTCAACTGTTGTACCTGATGAAGCGACATGCCTACGCCGTCGTCCGTTATGGAGATCAGCATGGCGTCATCCTCTATTTCCGCAACAATCACGATAGTCAAATCTCCGTCTCCGAGCCCATGCTTGACGGAGTTCTCTACGACCGGTTGAAGCGACATCTTGAGTAACTCCTGGTTCATATACTTGTCGGGTACGTTCGTAACGAGCTTCATTCTATCGTCGAACCGGATATTGGCTATGTTAATGTAATGGCCGATATGAGTCATCTCGTCCTTCAAGCGAACATATTCGCTCGTCCAGCGCATGTTATAACGCATCATGCTGCCCAAGGAAGTAAGCGCATCCGATATATTTCGTTGATCGTTGATTTCCGCCATCATTTTAATATTTTCCAACGTATTGTATAGAAAATGGGAGTCGATCTGATTCTTCAGCGTAGCCAGCTCAGCCTCTTTGGCCGCCGCCTGCTTGTTGACCGCATCGGCGATGAGCTCGTTGATCTTGCGCAGCATCTTACGGAAATGATGGGCCAGATCGCCAACCTCTCCCCCTCCGCGGATGTTAATGTCAAAACCAAAGTCCCCTTGACGCACCTTCTTCATCGAATCCGTCAGCACGTGCAGCTTCTTCAAAATAAAAGAGTTCAAATAATAGGTAGACACCGTCAAAATGGCCAGAAGGACTACGTTAGCGAGAATGATACGGTTGCGCGTTTCGTTAATTCCATCGTATACGGGCTTCAGCGAAGCCACCTTGATCATGTACGAATCGAGAGGCTCGATATAAGAATAGACGGCCAAGAAGGGAACGCCCCCCGCTCTGAATTCAAAGCTTCCCTTATTCATCTTGGCAGGTTCGATGGATGCGATCTGCTGCTTCAGAAGGGTATCCGTTAATCCGAACCGATCCAAGAAACCGCTTGCAGGATTTCGGATGAAGTTGCCTTTTCGGTCGATAACGACCAGTTGCGACTGTTCGTCTTGCAAAGCACTGAACGTATTCGGAAAGAAATTGGTCAGAAACATATCTACCTGCAGGATGCCGACGTGAGTGCCTTGCGGGTATTGCAGCTCCCGGTATAGGGAAATTCTCGGTCGGTTATCCTCTTGCTCTTCAGACCGGCTTTTAAACAGTTCTTTGGTCGATCGGCTGAATACCCATACATCGGCTTGATCGGCTTCCATCACGTGCGAATACCAAGAGGCGTTTTGGATCCGGCTCTCGTACAGAAGGATAGGAGACATCTCGTTGGTCGATGAATTGCTCATGAAAATACGAATGAGTTCGATGTTAGGATTGTTAAATTGAATTCTTACGATGTTTTGCAAACTGAAGCGATCCAAATCGATTAAATCGGGTACGCTCATCAGACTCGGCTGCATTAAATAATCGATGACCTTCTGGTCGACGATCGCTCTCTGCGCGGCCCTCTTCATCGTTTCCATGTTGTTTTCGATATTGATTTGCTCGATTTCCAGAGCGTATTCATTATTTTTCTGAAGCTCTTGAACCGTATTGCCGGTTAATCCCCGGAAAATATACATGGAGATCAGTAGACTCGGCAAGAGCATAATAAGAATGTAGGCGATAACAAGCCTCTTCTGAAGAGTCGTTTGCTCCAACCGGAACTTGATTTTCTCCCATTTGTTCTTCCAGTAGCGCGGCATGATACGTCACATCTCTTTCGCGGCGGTCGTGATCTTATTCTATCACGCGCTTCTGCCATTGAACGCTCAAAAAGTCCAAAAAACCCAGGTTTTCTGGGTTTTCTGGACTAGCTTTGCATCTTACTTCATGAATTCCGCCAATTTCTTGACGTTCTCTTCGTATTTCGCTTGGCGATAGGCTTCCAATTCCGCATAGCCTGTTTTCTCGCGTTTCTCTACAAAATCCTTGAAGATTTGGTCGAACTCCGCATCCGACTTGGAGAGAAGAAGCTTCGGCAAGGCTTTGCCCCATTCATTGGCAATCTTCGTTGCGTTAATGCCTTCTTTGGAAGTCGCTGGCGGAGTGATGAGGTCATACTGCGAGAAGCTGGTCGTTTTGCCTTTGGTCCAGTCTTCCAATTGTTTGAATGGCTCTACTGCAGGCGGCTGCCATTGCAGCTGCATGTTCGTGTCCATCAGCATCCAGAACGTGTGAGATGCACCGTATTGCTTATCGAATGCCGAACGGTCGGTATTCATCAGATTAAACGCCTCTGGTTTGAATTGGTCTTTGCCGTCGATCGTATCGTATGTCACGCCTTTTTCGCCCAAGTACATATCTTTCTGGCCTTCTTCGCTAATCAGGTAGCTAAGAAACTTGATTGCTCTCTCTTTGTTTTTCACTTTCTTGGAGATCAACGTTACCGTCCAACCGGAGATCGCCGGACCGGATAGCGTTGGCGGGTCCATCTGCGCATTCGCCGGACCGTCAACCGCAATGTATACGGAATTAGGATCCTTCGCGAACAGAACGTTCTGTTGCGCCGCGAAATCCGTACGTTGATACATCATCGCGAAATATCTGCCCTGTGCGATTTTCTCTTCCATCTGAGCCCGTTTGTCAACGAAGACATCCTTCGAGATCAAGCCGTCTTGGTTCGCTTGGCGGAATACTTTAAGCCATTTCACGAACTCCGGATCGGTAGTACGGTCATATAGTTTTCCTTCCTTCTCGCGCGGCAGAGCAAGGAAGTTAGCCAGGTAAGACGAATCCTGTTGAACGTCGATGAATGAATAATTGCCCACGTCGCCGAATTCATGGAAGCCGATCGGAATAAGCGGCTGACCGTTCACTTGAGGGAATTTCTCTTTCGCTAACTTCAATGCGTTAAGGAAACCTTCCGGTGTCCGCATGTCCGGACTTCCGATTGCTTCATACATATCTTTGCGAACGACGAACGTTTGGTTCGATGTAAACTGCGTGCCGAAAGTTTGGAAATCCATCGGAGAAGACGATGCGTTCGGATATCCGTAAGTTTTGCCATCCGGCTGCGCGTACCAAGACAGCTTGGCAGCATCCGCTACTTTGAAGAAATACGGATCATATTCTTTAGCCAAATCCGTTAAGGAATCCACAAGTCCGCCTTCTACCATTTTCTTCACGCCTTCCTCATACCAGCCAAGCGTGATAAAGTCCGGCAGATCGTTGGCAGCGATCATAGCGTTCAGCTTCTCGTTCTCGTTACCGGCCGGGACGATAAGATTCAAGGTGACGCCGGTTTTCTTCGTGATGTATTTGGAAGTCGGATCTACGCCCCATTTGTTCGGAAACCAAGCAAAATTCAAGTACCAGTCGAACGTAATCGGCGAAGTGTCCGATTTCCAACCCGGTTCGTCCGAGGCCGGTTCCACGCTAGCGCTCTCACTCGATGCCGGAGGTTCGCCGGCTGCGCTCTGGCTGCCGCTTGCTTCCGGTTCGTTCTTATTGCCTGCGCATGCAACGAGGGTGATCATGAGCGCTACGATAATGGTTAAGCTTAGCCACTTTTTCATTGTCATACCCCTTTTGTTCGTATTATATGATTTTCCCATACGGGAATAGTGAAACCTGCGTTTACGCTAGCCTTTGAGCGAACCAATCATGAGTCCTTTTACGAAATACCTTTGCAAGAACGGATACGCGAGCACTATCGGCAACGTCGTGATGACCATTGTCGCAAGTTTGATCGATTGCCCGGTTACGGTTCGGTTGATTGCCCCGCCGGTCGCTCCTACGATCTGGTTCGAGCTGGACTGGGCAATGACCCTATATAAGAAGGTCTGGATCGGCTGGAGTTTTTCGCTATTCGTATACAGTAACCCCGTAAAATAGTCATTCCACTGCCATACGCCATGGAAGAGCGCTATCGTTGCGACGACGGGCAAGGAGACCGGCAGAACGATTCTTACGAAGATCGAGAAATCGTTAGCCCCGTCGATCTTCGCCGCCTCTTCCAATCCATCGGGAATCTCGCGGAAGAAGGCTACGAAGATGATGAGATCGAAAAAGCTGAACATTGCTGGATAGATATAGACACCGAACGTGTCGAGCAGCCCGAGATCTCGGAACCACAGATAAGTGGGAATCATGCCTCCGTTGAAGAACAAAGTCACTGTGCCGATAATCATATAGTAGTTTTTGAAGATCAGCTCTTTGCGCGAGAAAGCGTAGGCGACCATTGCGGTGAAGAAGACATGGATGGCGGTTCCTATGAGCGTCTTGGCCACCGTGATCCCCATCGCGGTCATGATCCCCGCGTTTTTGAATACGGTCGTATAATTCTCGAAACTGAAATCCCGCGGGATCCAGTAAATGTTGCCACCGGTCATGGCATCCTTGCCTTCGTTAAACGAGTTGACGAGCACGTACCAGATCGGGTATAACGTTGCGAAGCAAATGAGCAGCATCCCGATCATGTTGAGGTTGTCGAATATCATATCTCCGCGCGTTCTGCGGTCTCGTGTCCACATGGCCGGTTCACCCCCTTATTAAAATAGAGAAGATTGATTCATGCGTTTGGTCATGGAGTTCGCGATCAATAGCAGGAAGAGCGCGATGACCGCTTTAAATAGATTGACCGCGGTCGAATAGGAGAATCTACCCGATCGAATACCGATTTCGTAAACGTAAGTGTCGATAACGCCGCTTGCGCTTTCGTTCACTTGATTTTTCAACACTAGGATTTGATCGAAATTCGAGTTCAGGATATTACCGATCGCCAGAATAAATAGGATCGAAATCGTTCCCTTAATGCACGGGAGCGTAACCCGCCACATTTTCTGGAATCTGCCCGCGCCGTCAATGGTCGCGGCTTCATATAGATCGGGCGATATGCTTGCGATGGCAGCGATATAGATAATAGCCGACCATCCGAACTCTTTCCAGATGTCGGAAGAAATAGCGATGCTCCAGAAATAACTAGGTTCCGCCAAGTAGTAGATCGGCTCGTGAATAATCCCAAGCCCCATTAGAAGGTCATTGACAATTCCGACATCCGATAACCATGTGGTCAGGATTCCGCCTAGTATAACCCAAGATAAAAAGTGCGGCAGATAAGAAATGGTCTGAACGATCCGGTTGAATTTCAAAGAACGAAGTTCGTTAAGGAATAACGCGAATACGATCGGCAGCGGAAATCCGATGATTAGCTTCAGCAAGCTGATACCAAGCGTATTCTTAATGACTTGGCCCATCGTATCGTCTTCGAAGATCGCCTTGAAATGACTCCAACCGACCCATGGCGCGTCCGAAATATTCCCGACTCCAATGTAATCCTTGAATGAAAGTATAATCCCGTACATCGGAATGTAATTGAATAAGATCATCCAAGCGACTCCGAGCAATGCCATCACCTGAAGGTAACGCTGGCCGTAAATTCTACGTAAGAGATTGGATCTCCCTTTCATCGTGTTCATAGGCTTGTGTATCGGGCTATCTATTCCCGCATTCGATTCCATTCCGGCCGCACCTCCTCGCAATCCTCTTGTAAGCCTTTTCATATTTATAAGTATAATCAGTGTTTCCTTTCGCACGTAAGGGTCCAAATTTCGTTTGGGGTTGCATTTTTTCAGGTAACGAGAAAAAACCCGCCTAATGAATAGGCGGGTTTGATCGATGACTTACTATAGAAGCATTCAGACGTTCAATGATTTCGTATCCGATCCGCTTGCCGAGGTTGTGCTATAACGGAATATCGCATAACCGCCGAAAGCATAAATCGCTGCCCGAACGATATCCGACAAATCCAGCCCTTCGAACGGGAACAACGCAAGGAACGCATATCCCCACAGCCCATAACACAAGTATTTCACGTCCCTGGAGATCAGCGTTAACCAAATGCCTACGAAAGTACCATAGTAAGCGATCAAGTGTAGCGGTATATCGTTGAACAGCGTATTCAAGGTGTCGTAGCTAGAGTAGGACGCCGTCCGATAAAACAACTCCTCCAAGAACAAAACGCCGAGACCGCCGAAAAGAATATGTAGGTGAAATGGCAACAAGAACCTTACGAGCCGGAACGAAGTCAGAAAAGTCCTGATTTCCTTGACCACAATCGCAAATTGCTGCATGAACATTCCTCCTTTTATATTCTAGTATACAGCGGCCCTGTCATCTCAATGCACGTAATTACCTGGATCTACGCAAACCGATAATAGATAATCAAGAAAGTCGCCAGCACGAGCAAGAAATTCAAGGCTACGAAAACAATTCGGTCCAGCTTCGTCTTGTGCATTTCGACGGGCGGTTTATAGAAACTCACCCCTTCGATAATAAACAGCAGCAAGATCACGTGGATCATGAAGTGGCCCACGATCTCTACATAGCCGAACAGCATAGTCGTCATAATGAAGATCAGCGTTAGGACGATCGATAATAGCCGGTTCAATATTCCTACGACCAGCAAATATCCGACCACGAATTCAATAAATGCGGCCAATACGATGAACACCGCCGGATCGAATCCGAAGGTCGGTACATGGTGGTTCTCGATAATATCCAGGCTCATGGCCGGATAAATCCATTTCTCTACCGCCACCCAACAAAGCGAGAGACCGGTACCCAAATATAGCAAAGGAAACGACCACTTCTCGAATGCGGTCTTATAGAACGCGAGCGCCGCAGCGATGGCCAAGTAGAAGCCGTAATCCAGCATATGGAACAAGCCGAATTCGCCTATATCGTATACGTAAAGTCCGATGAGGATTAAGGCGGCTAGCTTGAGAGAAATATGATGCGGAATTAGCAACAATACGATTGTCGCATATACGGCGATCTTGATCTCCTGATGCGGCTGGCCAAACTCTGGAGCAAACAAGCTGCCTTCTAACAAAGACCATAGCAAGGCTATCGCAGTACCGTACTGGAGAATAAGGAAAGACCTTGGTCGCAATCGCTCCACCTGTCGATCCAATTTCTCTAGTCCCGATAGCTTCATAATCGAGGGAAGCAACTGCGTTAGCACAGCTAATAATAAAGCGACCGCGATTGCCGTCCCCATGAACACGGGCGATAGAACGTTTTCCAACGTTTCCTTGACCGGCGTTACATCTGTGAACCATTTAACGTGCAAATAATGAACCATCGGATCTACACCTGCTTTAATTAGTATGAGTTTCTCAACATATCCATTGTCATCGGCACATCGTAACCTCTTCATAAATTTTCGCCCTTCTTGTCCATATCCCTCTAATCTGACATTAATATAGGCAAGCCCTTGACATTTATTAGATAAATAGATATAATTATAAATTGAAGAAGTAGTAACCCTCAGGTTTTTCCTCATTAACAAGGGTAATATTCCTCCGTTTCCCCACACATTCCTTATTAAAATCAGATCGGCTGCTGGAAGGAAACACGAATTCTCACTGGCGCGGCCTCGGAGCCGCAAGAACGATGGAGAGGTAGGGCTATCGTTGTTTTCGTGAAAGTGAATTCAGGAAGAATCGCGCGGTTGCGCTTCAATATTAAGACCCCCGTCAGACTCGTCTGCGGGGGTCGTCCAATATCTAGACAGGTTAAGGAGGCACTGCCTTGCCATTATCCGCGATCGGTATTCTCCATCATTCCGGATACGCCCACCCGATGTGGGTCCGTACGGACAACAACGATCATTTCAATCAAGGCCTGAGAGAAAGGTATCATTTGTTGTTGGTGCTGGAAGGCGCGGGCATTGTCGAGATAGACGGCACTTCCTTTCCTATCCTTAGTCCCGCTTTCTATTGCTTGAACGAAAGCGAATCCTTTCGCCTTCATCCCGATTGCTACATAACCTCTAAATCGATTTATTTTCACCCTAATTTGATCAACGATCGCTTTATGCTCGAGCCTTCCCAAGAAAACGTCGCGGAATTCACCGTACGGGACATTCAAGATCAATGGTACCTCGACCCCTTTCGCAAAAGGCAAGTAACGGAATACCGCTATAATCCGAATATCGTTCCGATCGATCCTTCGATGGCCAAACATGCGGAGTATCTATTGGATGAAACTAAGCGGCACTTAACGGAACAGCCGGACGCTCAATGGCCTTGCCGCACCCGTTCCATTCTGATGGAACTGCTCACTCTACTTCGCCGTCCTTATAGCGATGCTTTGCCTCAAATTCAACCTATTCTTGGAACGGCGTCGGAAACCTTGCAACCCGTCGTTCAATACCTACATATTCATTACAAAGACAAGATCAAGATCGAAGACCTAACCAAGCTATTCCATACGAACAAAACAACCTTAAACCAGCATTTCAAGCTTTCCACCGGGATGTCCATTATGGCTTACTTAAACTCCATAAGGATGCAGATGGCTGGTTATATGCTTCGAAACACGTTATTGCCATCCGATGAAGTCATGAACCGAGTCGGCCTTCGCGACAATGCCCACTTCATCCGCACCTTCCGCAAGCACTCCGGGCTTTCTCCTGCGGAATTCCGCAATTTATATTGCCGCATGCCGCAGTAAGTATCTAGTAGATATACAAGCCAGGAGCCTATTTGCTTTGGCTTATTCGATCATTTCCGATTGTCAGTTAATCGCTGACGATTAGCTATATCATCCGCTTTCAGCCTCCAGTACGATATTAATCGTAGCCGCGCCTAGATGCGCAGCACTTCATAGGAGGGTCTTCGAATGCGATTCGGTAAAACTCGTTTGTTGCTTCTCAGTATTCCCTTTTTGTTTTTAGCTCAAGCTTGCGGCAATTCGGCAGATAGCCCTGCGTCGCCAGCAGCTAACTCGCCAAGCGCTTCTAGCGCGTCATCTGCAAGCGCCGCGCCTGCAACTTCCCAAGCTTCGGAAGCTGTTCCATCAGAGAGCTCGGAACCCGTCATGACCTTCGATACCGACACCCTGAAGAACACGACAGGCAAAACGTTAATCCGTAACATCACTGGTGACAAGAGCGGTGCTTACAATGCTACCTATGCCATCATATCCAAGAACGGCACGGTCGCCATCGCCGATCCCTATGGACTCTACCATAAAGATAAAATCCTAAAGGCCGACATCATTACCGTCACCCATAAGCATAGCGATCATTTCGACGAGAGCTTCATTAATGCTTCTCCCGACGCGAAAGTATCCGTATTCCAAGAAGATTCCTTTACCGTAAAGGATATTAAAGTCACTTCGATCCCGGCAAGCCACACCCCTACTTACTTCGAAGGGGTACCGAGCGACTTCATCTACGTATTCGAAGTAGACGGTTTGCGAATTGCCCACTTCGGCGATTTCGGGCAAGATGAAATCACGCCGGAGCAGTTGAAGAAACTTGGCAAAATCGATGTCGTCCTTTCCAGATTCTCGAACGTAAGCGAGTATAGCGCTTCTACCGCGAGTACGGTCAAGGTTCTGGAACAGGTTAAACCCAAAATCGCGGGCCCGACCCACTACGAGCCGGAAATCGTGAAAGAAATCATCGACACTTCGAAATTAACCGATAAGGGCGAAGTGACCGAGCTTGCGGTGGACCGCGCGGATCTCGACGCGATTAAAGGTACGGATTTCTACTTGTTCAAATAATGGAACCGGAATACCACAAAGGCAGCATCCCTAGGATGCTGCCTTTGTTTTGCGTTCTATTCTAACCCTTAGTGACCTACCATGATCGGTATCTCGGCATTCGCCGCGGAATCGCCTTCGGCTTTTTTCGGCTTAGAAAGCATAAGGCCAAGGAGACCTCCAACAATCGCAATGCCGAGCAAGATCAAGAACGTATAACCGAATGACGATGCATACAGATCTACGTCAGGCTTCTGCTTGCCCTGCTCGATCATCAGATTCTGCATCTTAGTCGAGGAGATCGTCATCAGGATCGCGATGGCGAACGACATCATGACTTGCTGCGCCGCATTGGTAAGCGATGTTACGCGTCCGACCAAATTCTGCGGAGCTGATTGAATCAGATGGTTATTCAGCGGCATCATGAACAATCCCATACCGGCTCCAAGAAGTCCAAGCGGCAGCATAACCGAACCGGCACCGGAATCTCCAGAAATGTTGGACAGCAATAATGCAGCAACTGTCGTCAGAGCCATCCCGGCAATGACAAGAGGACGGGCGCCGAACTTGTCGGACAATTTACCGCCTATCGGCATGAACAGACCCGAAGCCAGTGCTTGAGGAAGCATGATCAAGCCGGTTTTAAGCGGGCTATATCCATGCGCTTGTTGCAAGAACAACGGAACGAGGAACATCGTGCCGAACATGGCGATCTGCGAAATCCACTGCACGATAATTCCTTTGGTGAAGTTTCCGGAACGGAATACGCGAAGCTCCAGAAGCGGGTTCTTACGATTAATCTCGACGATAACGAACAGAATCAAAGCTACGAGCCCGACCCCAGATCCGACCAGCGTCTCCCAATCCAACCATGTGGATTTGCCCGTCATCGGATCAATACCGCCATGGGAAACTCCGAATACTAGCGCAGCAAACGCCAATGGCCCTAAGATCATACCTAGTCCGTCTAACGATGCAACATTCTGGCGCTGAATGTTAGGCAAGGTACGAATGCCTAAGAAAACTCCAATGATACCGATTGGAATGTTGATTAAGAAAATCCATTGCCAGCTATGATATTCTACGAACCATCCCGCGATTACCGGCCCCAGTGCAGGACCTAGCAGGATAGGTATTCCCATCATCCCCATAACCGCGCCGACTTTGCCTGGTGGCGACAACCGATAGACGAACGCCATTGCAATCGGAACGACGACGCCTCCGCCTAAACCTTGAACGATCCGGAAAGCGATCAACGTTTCGACAGTGTTGGCTAGAGCGCACAATAAAGATCCCATGGTGAACAACCCGACTGAGATCAGGAATACTTTCTTAGCGCCGAATCGATCCGACAGCCAGCCCGCCAGAGGAATAACCGCCGCTTGGGCTAAAGCATAACCAATAACCGTCCATTGGACTAACGACAAGTCCAACAGTTTGAATTCTTGCTGTAGTTTGGGAAGTGCAACGTTAACGGCTGTACCATCCAAAATAACCATAAAAATACCGACGACAATCGCAATCAACGGTCCCAAAATCGCTTTGATCGAGAACGGGGCTTCCGTTGTTGCCGGTGCTGCTTTCGAAGACATGTGTTCCCTCCTATCCCTAAGTAAGGAGCTTCCTCCGCGCAGTCTCTCTCGTTCCATTGACCGCACCATGGCTTGGCGGTACAATATAAACATATGGACCCTACGAAGGTAAACCCGCATGAATAACGGACAATTGTCCGTTTAATCACGATGTTACCGGACAATTGTCCGGATGTCAACACGCGGAATGTTAAATTTCAGTGAAATGAGGGGGCGATTCTGTGTCTGTATCCGTTCGTCGGGAACGTAAAGACGCTGTTGAAAACCGTCAATTGATTCTCCAGACCGCCCATGATCTCTTTAACGAACATGGCGTCCAACCGGTCAGCATGCATCAGATTGCCAAAACTGCAGGCGTCGGACAAGCAACGCTATATCGCAGATACGCCCACAAAGGCGATTTATGTCTAGATATTCTTGATGATTATAGCAATCAGATTATGGAACTTATTCGTGTATACTTAGAAGAAAACAGACAAGCCCCCGCCGTCGAACGCCTGGGTGGCATTATCGATCACTGGGTAGATGCCATTGAAGAGAAGTCAGGACTTATCTCCGGACTGATGATGGCCATGGAATCGAAGATGAACTGCAACGATGAGCGAGGAAACTTTTTCCACACTCCCGTTTACCACTTTTTTAGAGACAGCATATCCGACCTTCTAATCGAAATGGTCCGACCGGACTCCGAACATACAATCGATACCGAGTTGGCAGCCCATTTCATCATTTGCTCGATGTCTCCGCTCGGCTACTTCCACATTAAGAATGAGAAGGGCTACAGCATAGACCAAATTAAGCAGCACTTACGACGCTTATGTCGTTTTACGTTGACTTGTTCCTAATCAATAAGAAAAGCTGATCATCTCGGCAGGAAGAATATTTCCGCCCGGACGATCAGCTTTTTTATGTTATCCATCAAGCTCCGAATGTGCTCTTCTGACGCTCGCGCGTAACGCGAAGTCTTCGTTCGATCAAGATGATCCCCGCAGTTACGACTTCAACCAAGAAAAAGCCGGCCAAGGCATCCATGATTACGTGTTGCTTCACGAATAAAGTGGACATAATAATAAGGCTGGACATCCCCGTAATAAGCGTTACGTTCCATTTATTGCGGAAGCTGCTGGTCCAGATTGCCCTCATGACCATATAGCTTGAGAAGCAATGGATGCTTGGAAAACAGTTAAAGGGTTGGTCCCGATTATAAATGTATCTCATTAGATGAGAGAAAGGATCGCTACCGACAATCATCGGACGGTCCACAGTCGTCTGGAATACGGAATAGATCAAGTAACAGAGCAATGCGCAGACGACATAAGTCATCAGCGAACGATAATAGACGTTAATGTCTTTCTTGAAAAAATAAAACAAGCAAACGTAAATGTAGAAAATCCAGATCGAATACGGCAACGCAAAAAATTTAATGAACGGGATAGCCTCGTCTACGCTCGTAATTAATCTGTAAACCTCTTGATCCTCTATATTATTGGTCAAAGCGTACATCCAACCCAGAACCGGAAAAACCAGCATCAACAGTAGCGGCGCGTACTTTTTCCATTCTATATTTTTAAGTACCACTATCTGACCCCCCTAATCATTCTATAACGCCAAGTGATCATTCATGCTTCGGCAAGTGGCTGACATAACTGTCGGATAATCGCAAAAGCTCCAACGCACGATTATATTCACTTTCAGTAGAATCGGTCTCACTTGGTTTACCGCCATCATACATGTAATGAATTCCGTCATCATAATTGAGACCCGGCACGAAAATTCCTTTATCGTTTACGAATGAGCCCGAAGGCAGATAATAACGTTGCGGCAGCAAGTTATGCGTCGTATTGAGAAGATCTTGCCCGAAATGAATATGCCCTTGCAAAGAAACACCCAGCAGGTTAGCGAGCGTCGGCATAATATCGACTTGGCCGCCCGTCTGCTCCATTCTCTTCGGCTCCGTTATCCCAGGAGCTATAACCATCAATGGGATGTTCAACATTTCGGAGTACTTATAATCGCGATTATAAATTTCTTTCATGAGATTCATCTCGCGATCGCTTAGCGAATAGATGGGCAGTCCAAGATGATCCCCGTAAATGACGATCACCGATTTGTCCCACAAGCCGTTGGCTTTCAACTTGTCTATGAACGTCCCAAGCGCATAGTCCGTATAGTTCTGAGCCTGGATGTAGTCCCCCACTAACGTGTTCTTATATCTCTCCGGAAGCTGAAAACGGATTTTACGGTCCGGGATATTAAACGGATGATGGGAAGACATCGAGATAATCTGCGAATAAAACGGTTGGCCGGTTTGACTCATCTTCAGCAATTCATCGGCCGTCTTATCATACAATACTTCATCGGAAGGGCCGAAGAACACCATATCGTCGCTGCCGAAAAACTTAGCATCATAGTATTGATCGAAGCCGATGGCTTTATAAAGCTCTTTGCGATTCCAGAACTGTACATCATTCGTATGGAACGTCGCCGTCTGATATCCGTGTTCCTTCAACACCTTAGGCATGCTCGGAAGCTCACGATCTCCATAATCCTGAGCCGCCGCTCCGTGTTGAGGAATATAGAACGAAGTGTTAACGACGAATTCGGCATCCGAAGTGTTGCCTTGTCCGACCTGCTGATAGAAATGCGGGAAATAGAAATGTTCCTTCATCAGCTTGTTCATAACGGGAGTGACTTCTTGCCCGTCGATCTTAAGATCGAGCAGGAAATTCTGAGCCGCTTCGAGCTGCAGAACAATTACGTTCTTCCCTTCGGCCTTGCCCCAGTAGAGCGGAACTGCAGGTTCTTGCCAGGCCTTTAGGTTGCGGATAGCATCCTCCGTTACGTTGCTAGGGTCTTCCACCTCTTGCGTCGCGCTAGCGAATACCGCGTAGGCTTCGTAGTTCAAGATCCCCATATTCTCCGCTTGTTTAAGCTCGTTGATGCTGTCTTGATGCGTCCAGACCGTCGTTACTGACGTTATTAGAGATAGGGAGAACAGGGATGCAATCCATACGTTCGATTCGCGAACCGCAAGCGATCTGCCCCAGTTCCTAAACCGCCGGCTCATATATAACAGTAAGAACACGACCACGTCTGTATAAATAAACAAGAAGTACGGGTGAAGCAAGGAGAAAACGCTCCCTCTCACCTCCGTTACTTGGTTCACTTGCTGTAAGGCATGGTAAGTAACGATAACCCCGAAATATTTGTAATACATGATAACCGCGAAAAAGATCGTCGTGAGCAGGAGATTAACCGTTATATAAACACCTAATTTTCTCCGTGGCGCAAGCCACTCGATCAGGCAGAATATCACCCACACCGACGGAATACCCGTCGCGAGTTGAAGCCACGCCGACGAACTGTCGAAAATGACGATTCTCGCTAAGTAGATCTTGATCACCATCAATAGAGTGAAAAAAATAAACGGTTTGGATATCCATGCTCCTAACCTTGAAGACTTCATGCTATTCACCTCCGTAACCTCATTTATTATAACGAATGTAAACTCAGTGTTAAAGTGTTACATCAAGGGAGATCATCTAAAGGTTGGCTAAAGAATAAAGTGTCGCGTATAATGAAACAAAACTTGAGAGGGGCATCCCCTATGGCAATCGCATATACAAGAGCATATGATCACATTCTCGATGACTTGTCCCGCGCTTTATCTACAGTACCTCAATTTTATGAAGCTTTCGAAATGGAAACGAATGACTGGGAGAGCCTCAGCAAAGACGAGCGCGAAGTTTGCATTCGCACGCTCGCCGATGATCTGTTCTATGTGCTGGGTACGGAATCTTCAACGGAAGTCGGATCGGGAACGGCTGAGTACGACTCTGGCCACGCGGTCATTAAAATTACGGCCAATCCGCAGCTCGTTCATCTCATCTCATTGCGGGAGTAGCTTGCCCGGACTGCGCCGATTTGGAAAGCTAGATAGATGAAGAATAGCGTTAATACCGCTCCGATTCCCATTACGGAGTGATTGACAGGCACATTCATCTGCCTAAGCATCAAGTACAGGAACAATCCGATAACCGTCAAGGAGTTCTCCACGAAATTTTGCACGGCTATCGTTCTGCCCGAGCCGATGGCGGATTTCCCTTCCTCCTGCAACATCGTATTCAGCGGGATTAGGAAAATACCGCCCATCACCCCGGTAATGAATAGCAACGTTACCGTCAACCACAGTTCGTTCGTAAAGTTGGCGGCCATAACGGCTGAAACCATCGCGATTCCATAATAAAATCCCCGATAAAGCCTGCCCTCCGGCACTAACTTAGGCGTCAGCCAAGCACTAGCCACGACTCCGAGCGCCGTTACTCCGATAATCATCGATTGTTGGTCCGTGTCTTCGATTCCTAGATTCAAAGGAAGCCATGCTATAAGAGCAATACGCAGTACCGATGCAGTCAGCCAGAATGCCCCGGTGCCGATTAACGAGAAGCGGCTCCTGCGGCTTCGGAACAACTTGAATACATCGCGGAAAAATTGTCCTGCGGCTTGCTGATAACGAATATCGGGATTTCCTGCCCTTACCGGGACGAGGAACGTCATGCTCAGAGACAATAAATAGATAAATAAACAAACGAGAATAGCCGGCAGGTCCGAATTCGCTGCGAGGAATCCTCCGGCAACCGTACCCAACAGGATCGCAAGGATCGTAGATCCCTCTACCTGCGCGTTTGCCCTTAACAGATCCCGTTCGTTATTCGTTAATTCCGAGAGTATGCCATACTTTCCGGGAGAATAGACGACTGCGCCTACTCCGACGAAAAAGTAGCAGAATGCGGGAGGAACCCCGACTAGCAACAACATGATTCCAGTCGCTTTAAGTATATTACCTAGCAATAAGACGTGCGACTTGGCTTTCTTATCCGCGAACGCGCCTACGATAGGAGCTAGTATAACATAGGCAATTAAGAACGCCATTTGAATGTAGGTGACCATCCCGTCGGGATCGGACGCGCCTTCTCTTTTGACCAATCCTACGATTAAAAAGAAATTCAAGTTATCAGCGAACGCGCTTAAGAATTGCGTCCATACGACCGCATTAAGCGGCGAAAGCTTCTTTCTCAAACCCAACAACTTCCTCCACCCTTTCTATTCAGCCCCCTTATTATACTCTTTCACTATTGGTTCGTCTTTATTAGATGTTACTTTTTTACATAAGATTTAGACTTGGTCACTCGTTTGACAAAAACGGTCTCGCGACGTTATGCTTAAACCCACAAGTGATAATGATTATCATAATCAGAGTAGGTGAAATCCCCTTGGACTTGAAAATGTTCGAAGAGCATTTCCATATCTCAACCAGCGGCTCGGACGATCCGATCCTATCCGTCCCGCTGACAGACGTACTTCATGCTGACAAAATGAAAGAAGTATTACAGCAGGGATCGATATTGGTGAAAGGAATCGGTCTCGAGCTCGCCGTCTCTTTCATCGGCCTAGCTTTCTTCGGTCTCGCGGCTACCAAGCAGATCGTCATGTCCCAATATAATCGAAAATTGGATCTCTCCCTGGACAATTTAACGCTACAATTAGAAGCCCATAATGATCACGCCCATGTCGTCTTCCAAATCAAGGAGCTGAAGTGGATCGACCTGCCAACGATCGACCGAGATGCGGCTATGGTAGAGGAATGGACGCGTTACTTCTCCGACACCGTGAATCCGCTCGTTGAAACGGCAGCTTCCGCGGCAGGATTGAAACCAGCCATCATCTGGAACCAATACGGCGCCCGAATCGCATATGTCATGGATTACTTGCGGCAAATCACTCCCGAAGGGCCTCTCCGACAAGTGATCGACGCCGATTATTTGTTGTTGGCCGGACTGCCCGGGGAAACCTTTAATCGCAGGAAGAACCCCTTCGACCACACGCCTTGTTACCTTGACAGCCCCTACAGTCCCGGGAGTCAAATCATCTTAAGATCGGCATGCTGCATGTATTATAAACGAGAGAATGGAACAAAATGTTACAACTGCCCTATCCTCAAAGTGGATGAACGCGCTGAGCTGAAGTTGAAAATCGAATCGGCAAGGGAAGGACAGACCGCTTAAATACATCATGAACTAAACCGGCTGGATGACCAGCCGGTTTATTCGCGTATGCTTTATATTTAACGTCTGTAAGGTTTGACCGCTTCGCAAATGAGCTCTATCGTACGGTTTAAGTCCACGTTCTCGAAGACATGCTCGCACGATTTACGATAAGTTACTTCTTCCATGTAATGTTCCAAGTAGTTCTCTACGACCTCGTATCCGACGCCTTTGCTTTCCAGACGTTCGCGCACCGTTTGTTTGTCCACATAGATGAATAATCGTACAACTTTGTCCCCGTAACGTTGTTTAAGCGCAGACGCCCCTTCCCGGTTAAGAATGAGGTACACGTCCCGCTCCCCTGTTAATGCCGATTCCAAATCCTGAAGCAGTACGCCGTATTTGTTCTTATCAATCATCACCGTCTGTACGAACTTGCCTGCCTGCTCCCATTCATCGAATTGCTCACGACTAATATATTGATAATCGCCATCAGGTTGGTCTGGATTACGAGGCACGCGGGTCGTACAGGATCGCACCGACACCCAACCGAGCTTCTCTCCCGTCTTCCGGGCAACCGTTTTACGTCCTGATCCGCTAGTACCGGTTAATACGAAGATCGTTGGCTTCGACATAAGAAGCACCCCCATTTCATGGTTCGTACTATATATATCGGCATTTTACCTAGTGAATGTTTAATGTTGTCAAATGGTTGCCGCGCATGGGCTATACGACTTAGGACCTAGAGGAAACACAACCTAAGACCGCACGTGTCTCCCGGCACATTAGTCATCCCGGCTGTATCAAACCCTTCTCAATTATGATTAGCTTATAAAGCCACCATTTGGCAAATGATAATCAGGAGGATCCTCATGCGTCGCTTGACCGTATTTGCATTAATGATTACCTTATTTTGCACAAGCAGCATTGCTTATGCGCAACAACAATTGCCCTTCAAGGATATTAAAGGCCATTGGGCCGAGAAAACGATAACCGACATGGTCAATAAAGGGATTCTGGACGGCTATCCTAACGGAACCTTCCAACCCAATCAACCCGTTAAAGTCGACCAATTCATCAAGATGCTCATCCTCTCTTACTCCGATCTGCATCAGAACGGGGAACGAAGCTGGACGCCCAGCTTCTTGCAATCGTTGAGTTCGGAGAATCAGACGATCATTAAGCAAGATTACCGTTATTATAATTTCAAACCGGCTACGGTAGGCTACTGGGCCAAACCCTACATTGATGTCGCGAGCGATCTTCATTTCTTGAACAGAAGCCGTTACAGCGATTTCCAAAGCGATATGACTCGGGAGAACGTAGCGGAAATCATCTACTATACGCTTCAGGAAACGGAATTTCTGGAGGATAGCCAATTCAGCCAGAAGCTCGCTCAATCGTACGGGGATTTAATGAGCGCATCGGAACGCGAGCAGAAATTCATCGCGGAGGCTTTGGCCAAAGGAATTATGCAGGGCTATCCGAACGGTTACTTCGGTGTTGGCGACAAAGTCACCCGAGCGCAATCGCTTGTGCTCCTGAATAGGCTCACGAACAAAAAAGAAAGAATCGCCGTTACAAACTCCTCCGCGGACCGGCTTCAACTGTCCGTGCCTACGATCGGCGGGGGAACGAAAGTAATCGTATTCCCCGACCAAAGAATGCGGGATGCCTACGACGTGCTGAAGCAGGCAGGTCAATTAAGAGGCGCAAATCATGAGTTGCTGGACACGACGCTTCGGTTGTACAAAGACCAGAAGGAGAAAGACAGCGTAACGGCATCGTCCTCCGGGAAAACGAAGCAGCAGGAAGAAGTCGCTTTATGGCTAGATCCTCTATACAACACCTACGGGATTACGATTCAACTTCGCGAAGGTACATTTGCACGTAATGAGGAAGCGGTCGAAACGTTCTCTAACTACTTGTTCGGATATAACGCCGCTACTTTCCACAAATGGTTTACTGAAGTTTGCACCCATGTGGAAGCCGGAACGATCGTATCCTCTAAGCAAGTTACTATCGGCAACGATACGGTTAACATTAGCATCGATGCCAACACCAAGACCGTTATCTTCTCTATCGCCAAGAAAAGTTAGTTGAAGCCAACGCAGGACACAAGAAATGCACCCCATGGAATGGACATTGAGACAAAACCTTTCAATGATGTCCTATTCTAGGGGTGCATTTCCTATTCGTCGTGTTTGCGAGGACCTGCGTCCGGTTCAAAAAGACAAAAAGAAAAAGAGCACCTCTCGCGGTGCTCTCCAACAAGTTTGGTTATCCGATTGTAACGCCTTTACGAGTGGATTTCTGATCCTTGCTCGTGTTTACAAGCTGAGGAAGCATCTTCATCCCGCTTTCCATCGGCTTGTGGCAAATGCCGCAAGTCGGCGCTGTTTCGAAAGCGAAATTATCTCTCATCCACCCATTGCAATCATCACTCGTACAGGACCAGATCGCCGTCATTTCTTCAGGAATTTCTTCGAACACCTTTTTCCGTGAGTACATGGACGAGCCCCCTTCTCCATTAGCATAACCTAAAAAAATGCCCTTAACTAACCGTTAAGGGCATTTTTGTACTGGATTTACAGTTTAACAACGTTCTCCGCTTGTGGTCCGCGGTTGCCTTGTACCACGTTGAATTGAACGCGTTGTCCTTCGTCCAAAGTTTTGAAGCCTTCACCCGTGATCGCGCTGAAGTGCACGAATACGTCGTTGCCGCCTTCAACCTCGATAAAACCGAAGCCTTTGTCTGCATTGAACCATTTCACTGTACCTGTTTGCATGTAATTCACCTCCAACTTCTATTGCCTCATGAACTTTTTTATTCATACGAATAAAAAATCCACAACATGGCGAGGGTTTAATTCAAAATTATAACCCTTTCCATTTTGTGAATCCAGGTCACGATTTCGATAGTTTTTACTATAACAGGTTCCCTCATAAAAAGCAAACTTAATTATCTGCTTACGTAACCATCCACACAACTCCTTTTTCCCTATAACAATAGCCGGATACAAGCGACGCTTCATCTACAAGCGCCGCTGGTTTAGTTTACCCTTCTTAGAAGGTTATATGCGCCTTTTATTGTCCTAGGTTAACCGGGCTGGCAACCGTTGCCCAGTCCCCTATCGGGGTTACAGCATACTTTTTGCCGACTTGCAGTTGGCCGTCGTTAAGAAGATCGAATACGCCGACCGCACCTTTGCGGGACTGGAATTTATATTGCGCCGTTAGCACCGTTCCATCATCGGCCGTCAGCGTGACTCCGCGTCCTGCGAACAATTCGTCTTTGGGATCCGCAGCCAACGTAATTTCAAGCGAAGTGGCGCTTGTTTGCTTGGCGCTCTCGATAACGAGTGGAGCGGCTTGCTGAGCCACGAAAGTCTGATTCTTCAGCGTAAACCAATCCGCCGTTACCGTATAAGAAGTTCCAACCTTCAAAGATTGACCTGCAGGCAACCGGAATTTCGCACCCTGGCGGCCATCCGTAGATTGGGTGAACGGCACATAGGCTGCCACAATCGGTTCACCGCCTTGCGGTGTGATTGTTGCCACGCGATCTCTAAGGGAAGAAATGATTTGAAAGGCTTGTCCGTTGTATTGATTGTCCTCGTCCAGCGCGAAGGCTAAGGAGCCGCGTCCGCCAGCATAAGCTTGGATCACATACCCGTAATCCACCACGCCGTCAGTCCTAAGCGATTCGACCTCGAACGTGTCCGACGTTACAGAACGCGTGGAATCCATGCGGATATTCTCTTGGCTGGATGCGAATGAACCAGCCATTTTGCCTTTATAGGAGAATGTATATGTCGTAGCCGCCTTCTGAGTCGTTACCGGTACGATATAAGTCGAAATCGAGCCGCTTTTCAGCCGGGGGACGTTGACGATTTGCAAACCGTTATTGAAAGTCAAGTTTTTTTGGGCCAAATCCAGATTCGCTTCTTCCTCGGCGATAGGCTTGGACAAGACAATCTCTACCGTCATTTTACTAAGCGACTTGACGCGCATCACTTTAACCGGCGCATTTGCCAGAGCTTCCTGAGCGGAGGTAACGACTTGCGCGATCTCCGCGCGGGTTATGACCGCCAGAGGAGAGTATTGAGACAGCCATGAAGTAACGGTCGCCATATCTATTTGGGTAATGCGAGAAACTACAAGCGCCAGCTGAGCTTGAGTAACAGGTGCAGCAGGCTTGAATGTAGTGGCTGAGGTTCCATTCATGATTCCGAGTCCGCTTATGACGTTGATATACTGCGAATGCCAAGCTCCGTTAGGGACGTCGGAGAATGTTTTTGCCGTAGCGCTTCCTAGCTCTAGCTTGAAGGCTAGCTGCGCGATCTTAGCCAACTCCGCGCGGCTTGCTTGTTGCTCAGGCTTCAACCCTTGCGTTCCGTATCCGTTCAGCACGCCCTGCCTCACCAATTCATTCATTGCCGCTTCGCCATTAACGGCCATAGCCGCATTCGTCGTATCTGCTTCTGCAGCGAAGGCTTGTCCGGCAACCGTTGCGCCTACCGCCGCAACCAGCGCCATCGAAACAATCTTCTTATTGATCTTCATGATGCGAATCACTCCTCTTGATTTGTTTAACGTTGCTCACAGACTTCATCTTAAGCGGTCATTCTAAACTCAGCCTAAACGGGATATTAATCATTTCTTAAATCCATCCAATCATTTGATTAAATCATTGCAAGAGCACCGATTGCCGCTATCGCCACATCCGCAATCGCCTTAAATAAAAAAGAGATCTTCCGATAAGTCGAGTGACTTATTCGAAAAACCCCTTGCTTACAAACGATAGGAGAGTTCCCAGGTTGAATCACACCGTAAACCGGTACCCCGCCCCCCACACGGTCTCTATATATTGAGGATCGGATGGATCCGTTTCGATCTTCTCTCTCAACTTGCGAATATGAACGGTAACGGTCGAAAGATCCCCTGCGGCATCGAACCCCCATAGTTGCTCGAACAGATGCTCCTTGCTGAATACCCGGTTAGGATGATCGGCGAGAAAAGTGAGGAGGTCGAATTCCTTCGCGGTTACCGTTATCTCCTTATCGTTAACGAATACGCGGTGCGCCGCGCGGTCAATTTTCAATCCGCGGATGTTGATTTCATTCAACCGCGCTATAGGGTCACCCCTCAGACGGTCATAACGTGCTAAATGCGCCTTAACTCGGGCCACCATCTCGCCGGGACTGAACGGCTTGATCATGTAATCGTCTGCCCCCAGCCCAAGTGCGCGAATTTTGTCCAACTCTTCCTTCTTGGCGGAAATGAATATAATCGGAATGTCGATCTTCGACCGGATTGTCCGGCACACCTCGAATCCATCGGCCTTGGGCAACATGATGTCGAGCAGAATCAGATCGTATTGATTGCTTAACGATTGCCTAATCCCCGCATCCCCGTCCGCCACGATATCCGCGGCGAACCCGTTGATCTCCAAGTAATCCCTTTGTAGCTGGGCGATGCTCGGCTCATCTTCTATGATCAATATTTTTTTCAAATGTCCGTCCCCCCTTCCAATCGCTTTAACGTGAACGAAAGGGTCGTCCCTTCGCCTTCCCGACTCGTGGCCCAGATGCTGCCGCCATGCTCGTGAATGATTTGTTTGACGATGGAGAGCCCGAGTCCGCTTCCGCCCGTCTGCAAACTCCTCGACTGCTCAGCCCGATAAAATCGCTCAAAAATATACGGAACCGCTTCAGCCTCGATCCCCGGACCATTATCGCTCAACTCGACGAGAATTTCATCGTGTGACAGGACGGATAACGTAATCCGAATCTCTTTAAGAGGCTTGTCCATGTACTTCACGCTGTTGTCCGTCATATTGAACATCGCTCGCTTAAGCTTATCTCGGTCGACTTTGGCATACAGCGGACCGCCATGCGGAGAGAGGTATCGAATGGAGATTTGCCGCTCGGCCAGATCCATCTCCAACTCCTCTACCAAGTCCTCCATATACCGCCCGATATTCACCTTCTCGAAGTTAAACGGAACTTTCCCCAGATCAAGCTTAGAGAACAAAAACAACTCGTCGATCAACCGATCCATCGCGACGGCTTTGGAATAGATCGTCGACAAATAATTGTCCAGCTTGTCCGGCGTATTGGCCACCCCATCCCGAATCCCTTCCACATAACCTTTAATCGTCGTGATTGGCGTCTTCAGGTCGTGGGATATATTCGACAGCAATTCCTTGCGATTCTCCTCGTATTGTAGCTGCAGCTTGACCGACTGCTCCAACCTCCGCCGCATTTCCTCGAACGAATGAAACAATTGTCCGATCTCGTCTCGAGAACCCGTGCGGACCTCGAACGCCAAGTCTCCTTCACGTATTTGATCCGTAGCTTGCTTCAGCTCTTTAAGAGGATTAACGATGCTTCGCGAAACGAAATAATTAAGCAAACCATTCACGAGCAACGGCAATATCAATAAGAGTGCGATCATGACCGGAAACCACTCGCTCGTCATTTCTCCGTAGGGGCTGACTTGCTTTACGATGTAAATACTGCCGGGAGTTTGATTAGGGAATAGAAAATCGAATTTCACGTACGTAAAAAACCGATCGTCCGCCGACCAGGTCCCCCGTACATTAATATTGACCATCTCGTACGGTGGCAGTTCGACGGCTGCGCTCGACAACTTAAGTGCCGGCGTGGCATATAGGATGCGTTCGTCCTCCCTCACGATCAAGCCGGATTGTACCGAGGGCAACCGGATATCGAGGGTGGACAACAACTCTGCGTCAAATAGGCGATTCGGGGTTTTCTTCGCTAAGTACCTTACTTCGTCGAAAGCATTTTGCTCTTCTATGGATATTGGTTTAAGCGCGTACTGCTTGTCGAATAAATTGCGGACTCCGGTCAAATCGCCCGTAATGGCGATCGCCACCGTTAGCAGCAACGCCAGGATCGACAGCACGGATACGAGCATCATAACCGTGTAAGAAAGCAGCATTCGCCTCCGGATCGGCATCGGAACTCCTCGTTTCTATAGTATTGAACTACCTTTTTGAATGGTGGCATATTCAGGATGCCCTCCGATTCTATACTATAGGACAGAAATTAACCGCATCTAAATCGGTTCTTAAATCTTTATTAACTGGGTACGGGTGAAACGGGGCTGTAGTTGGGTTTTTCCGAACTCTAATTGAATGCGCCACGGAGATGCAAATCCACATCATTAGCCAAGAGCAGGTAAGGAATTCCTTTTGCGTAACGGATATTTCAGCGCTTTATTTTACGGTATACTGGCTGTATAGATTGGAGCGTGAAGAGAAGCATGGCAACAACAACCGATACCATGACCGTCCGGTCGGTCTGTCCTTTCGACTGCCCGGACACTTGCAGCTTAAATGTAAAAATGAACGATGGCGTTATTGCTTCTATCGACGGAAATCCCGACCACCCGGTTACCCAAGGGGCGATTTGCAACAAAGTCCGCCATCTCAACGAACGCGTCTATCATCCCGACAGACTTATGTATCCCATGAGGAGAGTAGGTCCGAAAGGAACGATGGAATTCGAGAGGATGAGTTGGGAGGAAGCTTATGAAGAGATCGCGACCCGGTTAAATAAAGCGATCGCCGATAAGGGAGCGGAGACGATTCTTCCTTACAGCTTCTATGGAAACATGGGAATTCTCAATGCCGAGGGAATGGATCGCCGTTTCTTCCATCGACTCGGCGCGAGCCAGCTGGATCGAACGATCTGCAACGCGGCCGGATCGGAAGGCTACCGGTATACAATGGGCGCCTCGATGGGAATCGATCCCGAGGACACGGTTCATTCGAAGTACGTGCTCATCTGGGGCTGCAACTTGGTTTCGACTAACATGCATCAAGTCATGTACCTAAACGAAGCACGTAAACGCGGAGCCAAAATCGTTCATATCGATGTGCACCGGAACAGAACATCCGTCTGGGCGGACGAGTTCATCCCGATTATTCCCGGCACGGACACCGCGTTGGCGCTCGGGATGATGCATGTGCTTATCCGGGAAAAGTTGACGGACGAGGAGTTCATCGGAAAGTATACGAAAGGATTTGAACAGCTCATCGCTCAAGCGGAATCGTACACTCCGGAACGGGTAGCGGAAATTACGGGCATTCCGGCTGACGTTATCGTAAGGCTGGCATGCGAGTACGGCAACGCATCATCCTCGTTCATTCGGATCGGCAACGGACTTCAGCATCACGACAACGGAGGCATGACCATTCGTTCGATCGTTTGCTTGCCGGCGCTAACCGGGCAATGGGAGAAACTCGGCGGCGGAGCGATCAAAGGCAATAGCCACTATTCCGCAGTGAATAGCTACAAGTTAGAACGCCCCGATCTCATGCCGAATCGTAACGTGCGCTCCATTAACATGAACCGGCTAGGAGAAGCTTTGCTTGCCGCGGAACCTTCCGTTGATTTTCTATTCGTATATAACAGCAATCCTGCGGTCGTTGCACCCGATCAGAATCAAGTGCGCCAGGGCATGCTGAGAGAAGATTTGTTCACCGTCGTACACGACTTATTTTTAACCGATACTTGTCTTTATGCCGATATCGTTTTGCCGGCTACGAGCCACTTCGAGAATCTCGATCTATTCGCTTCCTACTGGCACTTGTACCTTCAACTGCATGAACCGATCATCGAACCCATGGGAGAATGCAAATCCAACTTTACGCTATTCAAGGAGCTTGGTTTGCGGATGGGTTTCGAACCGGAGGCGTTCGACTTGACCGAGGAACAGATGATCCGGCAGGCGCTAGACCGCAATACGCCTTATTTGAACGGACTCACTTATGAGGAACTCGCGCAGAACGGCTGGGCGAAAATGAAGCTGGAGAAGTCTACGATGCTTCCAGAGCGGATCCCTACCCCTTCCGGCAAAATAGAGCTGTATTCGGAGGCTATGCTGCGGGCAGGACTCCCTCCCCTACCGGAATATGTGCCGATTCAGGAACCGGAGGATTTTCCTTTCCTAATCGTGACCGGACCTAATCACAGTTACATCAATTCGACCTTCGGCAATCAGGATCGATTGAAGCGGCTGGAGAAGCAACCGACCGCGGACATGAACGCCGAAGATGCCGCAGCCCGTGGACTACAGCACGGAGATCGAGTTCGTCTCTGGAACGACCGCGGGGAATGCCGGATGACGATCAAGGTCGCGAACAACGTGCTGCCCGGAGTGCTTGTATGCCAAGGCTTATGGTGGGAGCACGGCAACGAAGGCGTTCAAGCCGTCAATTCGTTGACGTCCCAGCGGTTATCCGACATGGGCGGCGGCGCGACCTTCTTCTCCACTCGGGTCGACGTGGAGAAAATATAAGTTGCGGAGCGCCTTGAAGATGCGAGCATCTTCGGGGCGCTCCGGTTTTACCTGACTACAGCACCATTTCAGCTCACTTTGCACCATGCAGTCCTGTTTTTCCGATTTTGAGCCTGTTCCTCGCCACAAAAAAAGAACCCATCCACTGGGAACAGGTCCTTTAATACAAGTTCTTAAGTACAGGTTCTTGAAACCAGGTTCTCGCCAACAGCGCCCTCAATCCTCAAACTTGAACCAGCACGGAATGCTGCGTAACCGTGTGAAGATCTCGCCAAATTCGATTGATCAGGTTGTCTTCCATTAGCACGGCCATTCCGAGCAGCGGGAAAATCGCATGCGCATATGCTAATGTACTTCTAGCTAATCCTCGGCTCGCTTGCTCGACTTCAAGTTGCCGCTCCTCCGTTAAAGCTCCTTGGCCGACGAAGAGTTCCCAAGTCCGTTCGACCGTTTCATAGAACCGTTCGGCTGCCGTTTCCAACATTGCCTCTTGCTCGCCAAGCGTACGGAGTAACCCTTCCAGACGTTCCGGACGAGTGTTCGACCACTCTTCCCGTTTTCCTTCGGCGAATGCGCGGGACTCGTCCACCATATGTCGGCATATACCGAGACATACCGAAGCGAAAGAAGTTTGTGCAAAAGGCATGAAAGGATATCGGAAAATGGGGTCGTCATAGTTAGGCGCGCTCATGATATCGAAAGTACGCTCAGTTGGAACGAACGCGTTATGTACCGCAATCGAATGACTCTCCGTCACCTTCAATCCAAAGGAATTCCAATCGCGAATAATGTTCACTTGTTCAGGTAAGAATGCGAAAGATCGGATCTCCGTCCCGTCTCCGCCATCCACTCGGCAATTGGCGGTAAACACGCTAGCGTAGGTAGATCCGCTACAATATTTCCATTGTCCGTTTACGGCATAACCGCCATCTACTCGTCGCGCGATTCCGTTAGCATGTCCGCTGCCCGCCACGACTGCGTTCGCGCCGCTAAACAGAGCTTTAGCTTGATCGGGAGGCAACGTCGCCGAGAAAAAACCTCCTCCGGAGCCGATCGTAACCAACCAGCCGAAACTGCCTTCAATCCGCGATGCCTGCTCGAACACGCGCAACGCTTCAGGCAAAGGGAGCATCAGTCCATTCAATTCCTTCGGAACGAATAACTTGAATAACTTGGCTTCATAAATGTAGTCCAAAATACGCGGGGTCAATTGTCCCGCATGATCTCCGCGATCGGCATTCTCGCGTACTTCGCGTACTATATCTTCCGGAATCGTAATCATGATGTTATCCTCATTTCTATTCGCGAATCTTCCGTTTACGACGGATTAACCCGAACGGCCGCTTGTTTACCGCTAACTTGAATTCCGGTTTCCTTCTTGCCGACACTTGCCAGATCCTTCAGCAATCGCTCTATCAACTCCTTCGCTTTCGGACCTTCCTTGCCTTGTACTTTAACAACCAACTGAACCGCGTTACCCGAGGCGAGCAGTTTCTCGGCTTGCCGATATTTCGTATCGTAATCATGGTCTTCGATATTCGCGGTGAGCCGGATCTCCTTCAGCTTCATAGGTTGATCCTTCTTCCTCTCCTCTTGCTTCTGCTTCGTCGCCTCTTGCTTAGCCGCTCCTCTCGAAACAAGTTTGCAAGGAGGAGGACTGCTGTACAACGAGGTGCACACCAAATCCACCTTGAGCTGACGAGCCATAGCCAGCGCCTCGTCCCGTGAGACGATTCCTAAATCTTCACCGTTTATTCCGGTTAACAGCACTTCCGACGCTTTTATTTTCTCGTTCAGAATCATTGCGTACCCTCCAACTGTTCTATGCCTATAACCTTATAATAAGTTGTCTTAGCCCCTCCGGCAAACTAGTGGCAATAAGATCCCCAAATATACTTACTTTAGTTGAGAAACAATAGTATTTTTAGTAGACTATAGGTATTGAGGGAGGCGAATCACAATGGCCGATTCGGCAATGAATATGGAAATTGGAATAAGTACGTTCTTAGAGGCGACGAAAGACCCGGTGACGGGAGTAGCCTTTAACCATGCGGAGCGGTTGCGTAATGCAGTCGAGGAGATCGTTCTGGCAGATCAGGTTGGCCTTGATGTCTACGGAGTCGGAGAACACCATCGAGCCGACTATGCAGGCTCCTCGCCAGCCGTCGTTTTAGCCGCCGCGGCAGGCATGACTAAGCGAATTAGACTTACAAGTGCGGTTACCGTCTTGTCCTCGGACGATCCGGTCCGCGTATATCAAGCTTTCTCCACGTTGGACGGCATCTCTAACGGACGGGCTGAAATCATGGCGGGGCGGGGGTCGTTCATCGAATCCTTCCCGCTATTCGGATATAGCTTAGACGATTATGATGAATTGTTCGAAGAAAACTTGGAGCTGCTCCTTGCTATCAGAGCTTCGGAGAAGGTCACTTGGCGCGGCGGCCATCGGCCGGCTATCCAGAACCTAGGGGTTTATCCCCGCTCCGTCCAGAGCCCGCTTCCGGTGTGGATCGCAAGCGGCGGGAATCCGGAATCTGCCGTGCGCGCCGGAGCTTTGGGCCTACCTATCGCCTTCGCCATCATCGGCGGAATGCCGGAGCGGTTCGCTCCGTTAGTCAACCTGTATAAGGAAGCCGCAGCCCGCGCCGGACACAATCCGGATACGTTGCAAATCGCGACGCATTCGCATGGATTCGTCGGAGACACGACCGAACAAGCCGCCGACTTATTTTTCCCTCCGACGCAAGCCCAGATGAACGTATTAGGGCGAGAACGGGGATGGCCGCCTTACGACCGCGGGGCTTTCGATGCCGCGCGCAGCCTTCGGGGCGCCCTCTATGTCGGAGATCCCGAATTCGTCGCCGAGAAGATCCTTCTGCTGCGCAGAAATTTAGGGATCACACGCTTCTTCCTGCACGTGAACGTCGGCACGATGCCTCACCGCGAAGTGTTGCGAGCAATTGAGTTGCTCGGCACCCGAGTCGCGCCTATCGTACGCAAGGAACTCGCACGAATCTCGAACTAAGCATAAGCAAGGCCCGAATTCGCTCTAATCGAGCTGAATTCGGGCCTTCTCTATTCTAACTATCTCTGGGAACCCCTAATTCGTCAGCCGCAGCCTCCATAAACTCAGGGCAGTAATAATAACCTTTGATCTCCACGATATGTTCGTATTCCGTCTCTATCGTTAACACTTCATTTAGCGCTAGCGGTTTGGCATCTTCGCCGACTCTGTAGAAAATAACCACAGTTCTATCCCACAACATCGTCACAACTGCTTGAATGTCTTCGTTCTCGTAATGAGCCGGGTTGTGCGATGCATTAATAATTGTATCGCGTCCGTATTCTTTGCTAGCTTGAGTAACGAAGCTAAAGACGGAATGTTCGGCCAGCAACCCGGCTAAGCCATGGAAATCTCTCGCGTTAAAATACTCGACGTACTTCTGCACGATCACCGCATCGCAAGCCGGCACATGCTTCTTCTCGATATGCTCGGATTCGCTTCGCCTCATTTTCCGCAAGTTTCTTCTTCCGCGAAATACCAAAGCATTAACCGCGCCTTCCGTTGTCCCCATAATGTCAGCAGCTTCGTTCGCCGTAAAATCGAAGGCCTCTACGAGAACGATGGCAACCACCTGTTTCGGCGGCAGATAACCCAGCAGGTGCTCGATCGATTCATACACCTCGAATGCTTCGGGGCGGGCATCGCTCGACTCTTCCCCGTATTCCTCAACGTACTCTTCTGCGGTATGCTTTTGCCTTTTTCTGCAGCTATCGATCCAATGGTTGGTCGCTACGCGGAAAAAGTACGATTTGGGATGCAACACTTGCGATTGAATCGAGATGGAGGATAAGGAAGTAAACATTTTCATAATCGTGTCCTGATACAGATCTTCTCCATCCCAAGTGTTTCCCGCAATCTTCCGGCAATAATTCCACAGATCGCGTTGATAAGGAGCGATAATGCCCCAGAATCGATCGAACATCGGCCGAGTATCGCGTCCCAGCATCTGAAGCGGCGTTGGTTCCGTCATTTTCTTTTCCTCCGCATTTCCCGTTTGCCTATAAGACGATAAAACTCAGCTAATCTTTACGCGTGGGAAAAACTTTTTTTTAGCGGAGCCTAATTCAACCCTCGACCAAGCCGAATTCCCGGCCTTCCGGATCGAAGAAACTGAATCCTCGCCTCGTACCGATTGAGAGGAGAGGAGTAACCCGAACGCCTTTTTCTAGCAAAAAGGCATGGTCCGCCGCGGCATCCAAAGTGCGATAATCGCAAAATTTGTGGGCCACGGCTACTCCGGGCGATTCGAATAACGTAAAGGTAACACCGCGGAAGTAGCACATCCTAGCCTCAGGAGACGAGCTCGTTGCCACCGTAAAGTCGTATTCGATATCCGTTCCGAGCACGTCGAGGTACCATTCCAAAGTCGATGCGAAACGGGCCGACCCCAAGAAAATACCGTCCAGCTGAAAATAATTATTCGGGTGAGGCGCCCATGCCGGATCGCTAATGACACCAATCGGATTACCGTCCGGATCACGGAAATTGAAGTCCACGTAATGGTGCCAGTCTACCGCCTCCGTGCACTGTACGGCCTGCTTCACTAGTTCTCCGTGTGCTCGACGCGCGTCATTGCATTTGATATGAACGGGCAAGCTCTCATATGTATTCCTGTTCACTGACTCGATTAACGCTAAAGAGGCACCGCCGGATAGTCTTAAACGTAGATGCTCGCCGTCCCTTTCCTCTTCCGTCATCCCGAAATGTTTCATAAACCACTCCGCCGAACGACGCGCGTCCGTTACGGGTAAATACACGCAATCAAGCGCCGTGATGTTTAGTCTGTTATGTTGAACTGTCATTCTCCAACACTCCCCTTAGACTTATTTTCGGCTTAAGACCGGGACCATCAAGGTGTAGGTCATCTCTTCCTTGAAAGCCATTTTCCGTAACGGTTCGCGAAATGCTGGACATGGCGACGTCCGCTTGCCGAAGGCTATTCACGAGCTGCGCCGTTTCTATCTGAGAGTCCGAATATTGCCGATAGCCATTAGCGGAACGAAGCTCGGGAACGATCAATCCCGTTTCCTCGTAATATCTCAGTATTTTAGGCCGCAGTCCTGTCCGTTCGCTGAACTGGCTGATCGTCATCACGCCGTTCCCGTCTCCTATCGATAAATAATAGAACGTTCTATAGTTGAGTATAAAGGTTCCGGTAACCGGAAGGTCAAGCATAATTTAATTGTCGTAGCCGTTAGTTCGGACTAAGGGGCAAACCTAGCCTCCTCAAGTTTACGGCCTAAGTCCGAAGTGAATTCGGACTTAGGCCGTAAAATTTTCGCCTTATGATTACTAACTGTTCGCTCTCAGGAAGAATAGATTTCACGAATGACGTCCTCGATCGGGATATTGCGGATGTTGATGTCCTGTACCGGCAGCTTGCCGAGCAGCTCGTAAACGAACTGGCGCAAGTCTCCCTCTGCGAGATCTAGCTCGATCGTCGCCGTCAATTCATCCGATGCGAGTAGCGTGTACTCTTTCAACATGTCCGGCGCGAGCGGCTCCTGAAACTGAACGTCGATCAGCTTCTTTTGCGAAAAATACCGGTTCAACTGGGACAGGCTATCGTCGTATACGACTCTACCTTTGTTGATAATCGTCACATTCTCGCACAAGTTCTCGAGGTCGGACAAATCGTGCGTCGTCAGAATAAACGTCGTACGCAAATCCTGATTCACCTGTTTGATGAACTTGCGAATGTTCTCCTTCGAGATGATGTCGAGGCCGATTGTCGGCTCATCGAGGAATACCAGCTCAGGCTCGTGCAGCATCGCGCACACGAATTCGCACTTCATCCGCTCGCCTAGCGACAACTGGCGGACAGGCTTATGAACGACGCCTTCGATCTGCAGCAGCTCCTTGAAGTAATCAATAAGCTCGTCGTATCGCTTCCTCGGAACATGGTACATTTCCCGGTTGAGCGCATACGTATCGATCGGCGGCAAATCCCACCATAGCTGCGATTTCTGGCCGAACACGACGCCAAGCTTCTTGACGAACTTCTGGCGCTCCTTCCACGGGACGAAGCCCATGATATCGACTTTCCCTTCCTCCGGATGAAGGATGCCCGACATGATCTTGATCGTCGTCGACTTTCCCGCGCCGTTCGGTCCGATCAGTCCACGTATCTCTCCCCTGCGAACTTTCAGGTCGATGCCGTCCACGCCGTACACCGTCTCGTGATTGCGACTCCACAGCGACTTGATCGCGGCCCCGAAGCCCTCTTCCCTTTTGGACACTTTGAATGCCTTTTTCAATCCTGTAACGTTGATAATGTATTCGTTCTCTCCCATCTCTCTTTAACCCCCTGCGCTCGTATAACGATTCAAACTGCGATTCCAAATCCAAACACTGATCGCGAAAACGGTGAAACATCCGATCACCGCCATCACAATATCTGAGCCCAAACGATCCAGAAGCGCCTGCGAAGGCACGTACGCCCATATGGCGAACGGGAAAACCGTCAGGAACAGTTGTTGCAGAAATCGCGGATAGATATTGATAGGATAATCGCCGAAACCGAGAATTCGGTCGACGAGCTCTTCCAGCCTGCCGACTTGGACAAGCATAATGACCATCGTACACAGCAACGTAGTGACGCCCATGTACAGGATAATGCTGCAAACGATCGATACAAGGGCGAGCAGAACCTGCAAAGGACTGGGCATAACGTCGAGCCTCGAGAACGCGTAAATCGTCAGCGCTCCTCCCGAGATCAAGGAACCGATCCCCTTCAAGTTAAACCCGCTTGTCAACAGCGTGCCGAGCGGCGGATACGGCTTGACAAGCAGACGGTCGAAATCACCTTTGCGCACAAGCTGATGGGCTACGTCCATGACGTTGCCGAACAACGTCTCGCGCAATCCGAGCCACAGCAGCAATATTCCTTGGAACAACATGATTTGGTTCAAGTTCCAGCCGGGATACCCTCTCGTCTGCGTGAAGAAGATATATTGCAGGAACGGTGCCGTCCCGGAAAATAATATCGAAGTCAACACGCCAATAATGAAGTCCAAACGGTAAGCCATCGATCGTGACACGCTTAGCTTCATGTTCCAGTAATACAACCTCAACAATCCCGTTAATGTAGTCGCCATTATGGCTCACCCCCCCACCGCGCAGAACTTCCGAATCGCTAGCTTCCAGAGCACGTGGCACAGCAAGTAACCCCCGGCGATCCACGCCAGCTGCGTCAGTACGATCGAACCCCACTCGTTCCAGGAGTTGACGCTCTCTTTATTCAGGAAGATTTGAATCGGATAATAGAATATATATTTGAAAGGCAAGAAATCACATATCCGCTGCAACCACGCAGGGTAGAAGTCAAGCGGGAGCAATCCGCCGCCGAGCAGATTCATCGAGATATAGACGAACTCGTTTAGCCCCGAATTGCTTTTGAGCGCGAACGCGGTCATGCCGATCAAATAATTGATGAGGAAAAACAAGCAGAAGCTCAGCACGCAAACGATAACAAACTTAGCCAGCGACAGAGCGGTCAGAAAACTCGGCGGATAAATAACGCTATATACGATGATGTCCGGCACGAATTCCAGCAGGATGCCGGTCATGCGAAGCGCTACGGCCGCCGACAGTTCATACCAGAAAATATTAATCGGTTTTAGGAGATGAATGCTAAGGTCTCCCGTAACGACATAATCCGATATTCTTCGTTCCGCGAAGTTCCAGATGAAAATCCAGACGAACGTAATTCCCGCCGTATACCATATCATTTCGGTCAACGTGTACCCTTTGATCTGCTCCGCGCCATTGTGCGCGAATATGCTCCGGTACAGGAAAATGTTCAAGAGCAGAATAAACGGATGAATGGCGATGGAAATCAGGAAGCTGTTCCGGTACTGAAGGAACTGCTTCATATTCGTCTGTACGGCTTTGAGAAAAAACATTAAGCGCATCCCCTTGAAGTGGTAATAGGCTTAAGTATAATGACCTCGAATTGGAAAATACAGGTGCATTTCTATGGCAAAGATGTGCTTTGTTTCGATAAGTTTTCGTTAATGAAAAAAGGCCACCTAGGTGGCCTTTAATTTAGTAGCTCTTACTTTTTTATAGACTTCTCTTATCCTTTTTTGATATATTTTGGTATTCATTTATTTTGCAACCGTTTCCTAAAATTCTATGGAGGTATCTGCATGCGGAAATATTTGCTTCTCTCAATGCTCTGCATTTGTTGCTGTATCTTCGCTTCCGGCTGTAACTTGATGCTCAGTAGGTCACATGCAACAGAATTCACCTGGAAAACGGCCGATCCGAAAGACAAGGGAATGGATGCCGAGCAATTGGTTGCGTTGGATAATAAAGTCTCGATGAATAAGAAAATTACAAGCTTGCTCATCGTGAAAGATGACAATATCGTATTCGAGAAATATTACAACGGAGGTGACCCGAATAATCCTGAAGGTGTATTCTCGGTTACCAAGAGCATTGTCTCGGCATTAACGGGAATCGCCATCGATCAGGGCCTGATCGGAGGACTGGATACTAAAATTTCTGAAATCATGCCGGAATATTTCGTAAATGAACAAGATTCCCGCAAGAAAGACATCACGGTCGAAAATGCACTGACGTTGACGGGTGGCCTAAAGCCGGCGGATGATGATTTTCAAAATTTTATTAACAGCCCGGACCTATTCGACTTTGCGATCAAGCAGCCCATAGTGAGTAAGCCGGGGACCAAGTTCGCTTACAACACCGGACTTCCCCAGTTTTTATCCGCGATGATCACCAAGAAGGCAAAGATGTCCGCCCAAGAATTCGCAGATCGTAATCTATTCGGGCCACTCGGTATCCAAAACTACGACTGGATGTCCGACAGAAACGGCATCAACGTAGGGGGAACGAATTTATCTATGGTCCCGCGCGATATGGCGAAGTTCGGTTTACTTTATCTTCATAAAGGCAAATGGCAGGGGAATCAGATAGTTTCCATGAAATGGGTGGTCGCCTCCACGGAGCGTCATATTTCCACGAATACAACTGAACCCGGAGATCAATACGGTTATCTGTTCTGGCTTTCGGACATCAAGGGTAGCGATGGAAAAAGCCATTTCAGCTATGAAGCCAACGGGTACGGCGCTCAAATTATTCGTGTCATTCCCGACCTGAAAACAGTCATCGTCATGACTTTTAATGCGTTTTCCCAAGAAGAGGCAGACCCCGAACGCATGCTTCGAGAGGATGTTATTCCGGTACTCGAGAAGGTCAAGCAATGAAAACAACGATCAAAGATGAGCGGCAGCTACAGACGTGTTTGAACGTCGCAGCCCCATCCACCGATAAGGTGGACCGGGCTTTTTCTTTGTCACGCACATAGCCTACACCTATATTCAAACCCATGCCCCGACAAGGAATTCCGCAAAGTACGTCTGCGTCTATTCCAAAACCTTGTGCACAGCCATAAGAACCCGTTCCTTATCGAAAGGCTTCACAATCAAATCTTTAGCCCCCGAAGCACGACTCTGCTTGCTCAGAACGTATTACTTTGCGTCGATGACTGCCGTCCAGTTGTCGGCGTCCCATATGACGTTAGCGTCGAGAGCTTCACTGGCGAAGCGGAGTGGAACGTAAGTGGAACCTTCCTTCGATGTGAACGGCGCTGATGTTAATGTTATCTTCTTACCGTTGACCGTTGCCGTCTTGTTGCCGAGTTGCAAATGAATCTTCGTGCTACCCTTCGTGATTTCGATTGAATGATCGATTTGGTGCCAAAACACTTTAGCAGAAAGGACTTCGAATACCCCTCTGAGGGGAATGAAGATACTGTTGTTGATCATTTGGGGTTTCGAGTTTACCGCTACGTATTCACCGTTGATCTTGATGCCGATGTTGCTTCGGCTGTATGGGGTTGAGATGATGCTTGTAGTAGTGGTTGTCGTTTTGGAATGGTCAGTTGAGATCGAACCCGATGGGGTTGTGCTGGTTGGGTTATCGTTTTCCGTGGTGAAAGACCAAGTCTTGTTAAAGATCTTACCCGCGTCGGAACCCGTCCAAGGCGTGAACGTTACCGTGACGGTGTAGGTCTCGTTGTACGCTAGCGGTGACTTCGGAACGATATGCCAGTAATTCGATGCAGTAAAAGGCTCAAAGAACGGTACCCCCTCGCCTGATCTGTTCGTGAAGGTTACATCTATGCTTGAAAGCAGGTAAGGGGTCTTGAGCGTGATGATCTGCCCTGACTGAGCCACCCCAAATGGCGCGATGGGGTTGGGGATTTCATGCCCGGAGAAGGTCGTGACCACGTCGGTCTGACCATCGTAAGGATACATGACGTATCCCATAGTGTTTGCCGCGCAAGCGATCTCCATAACGACGGCACTGCCCTGCATACCGAAACCGATCTCAGTGGCGTCTGGCGAGATCAATGGCTCGCGATGGTACGCCGTGTTGAGAAACTCTTCAATGATGGCCTTAGGATCGGCTTCGTCCACGGTCATGATTTCCCACGTCTGACTCAATGTATCTCCGCCTACTGCGTTGATTCGATCAACGTGGGTTACCCCTGTGAATCTCTTGCCGTGCGGGTTCTCGTCGTGGTTGTAGTCGCCATTTGCGGCAATGTAACCGGCGTGGTTCTGGGCTGCTTGGGTGAGATGCTGGTTGAGCTTGACAGCGGATAGACCCATTGCCGTCCGAACGGAGTTGAGGTAGTTCAATACTTGAGTCGCTTTATCCATTTCGCTGTAATCGGTTGAGACGACCTGTGTTGCCGGCGCGGATGTCGTCGCCGCCAGAGATGGCGTCGCTTGACTTCCCAGTAGCACGGCAAGGGCTAAACCTACGGCGCCAATCTTCTTCTTGTTCATGGTAGCCCTCCAACGTTCGTCAAAGTGAAAGAGGCTTTTCCTTTGTCGGGAAAAGCCCCTCTTCATCGCTTTTTTAGAGCTCTCTTGGGATAATTCCAATTATGCCGTCGCCGTTGACGATCAATATGCCGCTATCGAGCCATTCGGTTATGGCCTCGCTAAGTTCATCGGTGATATTATTCCCTGCCTGGACGAATATCCCATTATCCTCAATCACAATGGTGCCGTTGTTGGAAAACGATGGACTGCCCTTGACCTTTAAATTGCCCTCGATGGTAAGCGTTGCGCCTGCACTCACCACAAATGTATCACTCACAATAAGCATTACGCCTTCCGGGATTGTCAAATTACCCGTTAATGTAGCTGGGCCTAATAGGGATACTTCCGTGTTAGATACTTGTGTGAGATTCGTCAATCCTGCTGCGTGGGCAGCCACGATCCATGTAGGTATAATGTCATCAGCGATCTGCACTGCATTCGTGGCACTTCCTAAAGGGTCTACGCCGACAGTAACCGAAACTGCCAGCTTCCTGCCTCCATATTCTGCCCGAACCGTGTAGCTTGCTGTCTTGGCGTCAGCACCTTTTGCATTCACAAAGGTCCCGCTTCCTGGTATATCTTCCACATTCCACTGATACGTAACGCGGCCGCCTGGCGGATTTCCATCCGCCATCAAGACATCCGCATGCAGAGTATCTCCTACTCTAGGATTTGTATTGTCTATAGTAGGATAATTATCAAAACCAGCGATTACCGCATTGGTTACTGCGGTTTTTGTTCCGGTAACCGGACCTACGCCCGTCACGATGACTTGCAACTTTTTGCCTATATCTCCTACTTCAGGATAGTAAAATCCGACTCCCTGGGATTCGAGAACATTACCTGTTGCATTCTGATACGTCCCGCTCCCCGCTGCCGTTTCTACTTGCCATTGATAAGTTACTCGGCCGTCTGCCGGATTGCCATCACTCATCGTTACTTTGGCATAGACGCTACCATTTACACCGCGCCAACCAACGCCCGGATTTACATTGGGAATCGTTATACTAGAGATATAGATAGAATCGAGCACTGTGCTTGTTGTTGCGGTTTGTGTTCCGGTCGCCGGGCTTACACCCATCACCACAACTTGCAGTTTCTTACCCCAGTCTGCCGCTGCAACCGTATAGCTTGCTGTTGCGTTACCCGTCCCAGTTGCATTCTGGTACGTCCCACTCGCTGCTGCCGTTTCTACTTTCCATTGGTAGGTCACTCGGCTGCCTGCTTCATTACCATCACCCATCGTTACGCTGGCCGTAAGGATCGCATCAATGGTCGGATATATATTATCTATCGTTACTCCCGCGACACCAACAGGCACCGCGCTTGTTGCTGCGCTTGTTGCCGTTCCCGATGCTCCCGATGTACCCGTCACCACAACTTGCAGTTTCTTACCCGAATCTGCTTCTGCAACCGTGTATATTGCGGTTTGGCTGCCCGTGCCCGCTGCATCCTGGTACGTTCCACTCCCTGCCGTCGTTTCTACTTTCCATTGGTAGTTCACTCGGTTGCCCGCTGCATTGCCATCTCCCATGGCGACATTGGCAGCAAGGGTATCTCCCACGGCAGGATTGACGTTATTGATCGTTACCCCTGAGACAGGTATGAGCACTGCACTAGTTGCTATACTCGTTTCTGTTCCCGTTGCTTCCTTTGCGCCGGTGACCACAACTCTCAGTTTCTTACCCATATCCGCCATTGCAATCGTGTAACTCGAAGTTGTGTTACCCGAACCAGTGGCATTCTGGTACGCCCCAGTCCCTACACCCGTTTCTACTTGCCATTGATATGCCACGCGGTCGCCTACTGGATTACCATCACTTATGGTGGCAATAGCCGTAAGGGTATCTCCCACTTTATAAGACGATTGACCGGTTATACCTGCATAATTTACTGAGGGGCCTGTCTTCCATTGAGCAGTATACGTAATATCCTGCGCGGGCATTGTTCCAGGCATGGTGGAAAGTAAAGGTGACCAATCCTTGAATACATTGCCTGCCTTTGTCACTTGCGGCGCAGAGACGTTGGACGTGGATGCACCATATGCCACATTAATAGTGGTTCCACCCGTACCTCCATTAGCATCGAACGTCACCTTATAGTTGTTGCGCGTGTAATACAGCTTTAATTGAAGTGGGCTATTCGTCGAATCCCCCACTACCCCTGATGCGACAGTACCCGACACGCCACTGTCATACGTGAAGCCTTCATAACTCTTGGGTGTTGCGGTAACCGTATTATTGGCTGGAGCAACTATTGTTTCAGTTTCGTTTATCGTATATGCACCCGTTAGATCTTGCCTAATATGGTCCACCACATAAGAACCCTGTTTCCATTGTGCTGTGAAACTGAGGTTATGCCCTGGCATTGTCGCGGGTACGGAAGGTGACCATCCCATGAACACGGCATTTCCATTGGTTGCTATAGGTGTCCATTTGCTCATGTTCTGACCATAATAAATCGACACGTTAATTGGGTTGGTATAACCGCCAGTAAGCGTACCTCCGTTCGGATCAAATGTTGCGATATACCAATTGCGTTTGTAGTACACCTTTAGAACAGTGGTCCCATCAGCCGCGATTGTACTCGTGAGAAGTGTGCCTGGGGCATAGCTGTCATAGCTAAAGCCCTCATAATTTTTAGGCGTTGCGGTGATCGTCGTATCCGTCGTTCCTTTTAATAATTCCACATCAGCGATTGTGTATGTGTTACCTCCGATGGGATATCCGTATTGGTCCTTTCCCATATCCTGCTGCAAGTATACGATTTTGTAAGGTGTATCGTTTCTGGCTGTCCACGTCGCTGTGTACGTTGTGTCTTGACTCGGCATGGCGTTCGGAACGGATGGCGACCATCCGGTGAACGAATAGCCCGGTCTTGTCATTAAAGGTATGCGATTGGAAATGTCTTTCCCGATTGGCGCGCTTACAGAACTTCCGGCAGATGAAGATCCGTAGCCCAATTTGAAAGTCATCGTTCTATTCACCGGCTGATAATAAATTCTGGCGACTGCCGAGCCATCACCCTTAATGTACACGCCTCTTACAGCGCCTGCTAAATAGCCTTGGGCTGCGAACTTGTCGGAGGTTATATTAATCTCCGTATCTGTTGTTCCTTGCAAGTTCTCTGTAGCCGCAAGAGTAGCACTCCCGCTGTTCGAATCTATCAGATAATGTTCAACGGTATACGGCGTATTCGTGTTCGGCACCCAGTGCGCATAAAGGTGGAGATCCTTCGCCGGCATTGTGTTAGAAATCGTATACTTCGCGCCGCCGTCAAGGGCTGTATACCAACCGTCAAAGGTATATCCTGAATATACGGGAGCCTGAACATCAATTCTTGCATTATATGGCGCAGAAATGACTCTGTTGATCTCACCGTTCCTCAGTTCCAGTTCGATCGTATAATTACCCTGTCTAGATGACCAATACAATGGCAACGTGCGCTTTATTGGGGATGCGCTGAAAGCCAAGGGCGCATTCTTCCATGTAATAACCAAGTTGCCCGCGCTCACCGACTTGCTCTTGTTGACAACTTCTATCGTCCTGGTGCTCGGATTATACTTGAAATCAGGATTATCCACCTGGATATCGAACTTGGATGGATCATAAACTTTGGCAGTCGCGTCTCCTGTTTTCAAATCCATCCCATTCATCGTGAACAATTTGTCCGGAACTTGGAAGGATGTCGCAGCAGGCACGAATGTAAATCCAAGCGAATCATCCTGAGGGTATGCGAAGTCATCGGCATTGTTTTGTGCCCCCGCAGAATAAAGCAGCCATTCATTCTCGTACAGCGGAACATCTCCGGAGAGCAAACCGTCGCCCAACTGTGCCCCGACTGCGGAAACCAAGTAAACTCCCGATTCCAAATACAGTGCGCCTAGAGAATCGGCCGTCTTGCCGGCGGACGTATTCGTCAGTTGGTAGTAGAAATATCCCCATAATTTCATATAAAGTCCCGCATCTACAGAGACGCCTATACTATCCAATTTAACACTTAAAATACCTGCCTTAAGTTCCATTAGAAGACCTGCGCGCAATCCTATAGTACCCAGGACATAGAACTTAAACTGATAGTTACCATCACCTTGTAAACTTAAGGTGCTGCTGCTGCCTGTAAAAGAATAAACCTTCACGGTAGCCGTATATCTCTTGGCGCTCTGATAACTATAATCCGCACCCACCGTCAGATTCGGATTGACACTGACGACAAGAGTAGCCGTAAATTCAACTTGAACTAGGCCCGCGCAAACACTTTGACGCTTATTCACGAGTTCTTTGCTTAGGAACGGAACCCATTCCGTCTCGTTCTTCAGCAGGCTCTGATACTTATTCTTCAATGTAGTTGTGGAGATTGCCCCGGAATCATCGACACCTTCAAGCAGCGCTTGGATCTGCTGAGCGATGTTTATTGCGTTGTTTATCTTATTCCAGTCCTTTAAAGCATCCTTTAAATTAGTCTTTGCGATGGTGCCGATCTCGGCCGTTATCGTGATGCCTGTGTACGTATAGGCATCTAGATTGGCCGTTATGACATAGTCATCTATGATAGGGACGAACAAAATTTTATGGGTCTGCGTCTGGCCATTAATACTGAGGCCAAAATGCATTTCTTCGACGAATGTGCTCGTCAGATGAATAATAATGACATCTCTATTGTCGTTGTTGGGATCAATGACGATATCGCACTTCACTTGGAGAGAGACGCTAACACCCGTATATCCCGGAAAATGCTGCAATTTACTGCCTATCGAAGGTACGATAGTTAGATTTTCCACGCTTACTTTTTTGCCGGGGTTTGTTGCAGCCATCGGTGCAAGCGCGTTGTACTGCTGCTTGAAGCTGTCGGTTTGCAGCGCCACAGTGGACAAATAATTAGCCGCTTGATTGACGAATCCACTTGCTACGGCTTGCTGCTTGATTTGCCCTTCCAGACTCGCGACTTCGGCATCCGACAATAACTGATCTCCGTCGAGCGTTTGCTTCTGATAGAAATTCAGAGGGTTCTCTAGTTGTTCCTCCGTTGCATCTGTATAAGTAATGATATCCATATCTTCCGCATGCGTGATCGACGTGATGAGTCCGTATCCTGCAGAAGTGGCTCCGCTGCCGAATTCACCATTGTAGAACGCGATAAAGTCCCCTGCTTTTACAACGGTGAGCTCATCTAGACCCAGCGGCGCATACTTACTATTACTATAGTTCATCGTTGTATGCTCTACCGTGATAGAGTGGTTCGTCTCGCTTCCATCCGTGTCCGCTGTCGTGCTCACAGGAAGAACATTCGGTTTAACTAACACTTTCTCGGGATCTGCATGGGTATAGGTGTAGGTGTTGCCGCTTTTCGCCGTGATCTCTACATAAGCCACATCGCCGTTGCCGGCGTCGCTTGTATGTACAGTACGCTGATCAGGCCGAACACCTGTATATATGGCAACGGTATCGCCAACTTGAACCGAATGACCGTCATAATCGAAAGTACCGTTTAGAACGTTAACTGAGCCCAGACTTGTTCCGCTATCGCCAACCCCCGCAGTGATAACCGGAATCGATGGGGAGTTCACATCCGTACCGTTCTCCGTCATGTTCGATACATCCGAGAACGGCACATAAACCATGTCATGGTTTAGCGGTAACTGCACGACCTCTTGTTTGGCAATGTCAAAAACATAGATGGTGGTCGTAGGGTCTTGACCTGCAAAAGAAAGATGGGCGTCCGTAAGCGTAAGCTGGTATGTGTTCCCTTCCCCGAACGCTCCGCCTTTGGCAACTACAATGAAGTGACCATGCGAGCCGGTTACTTCAATGCCTGCAAATTGGGGATTACCCGGCGATTCAAACTTCATTCCAGCTTTCACTTGGTCTGCCGTCATATTGTCCGTAGCATCGTTCACTTCGATCGTGAAGCTCGGCGCTTGATCCAGAACCGTAATACTCGGAATACTTTGAACGGCATCATTGAGGCTTTCAATATATTTGGCATACAACGTCATGTTGTCGTTGACTGCACTGCCATCGGCGAATATTCGTGTAAGATCACTGTCCTTATACCAACCTTGAAAAATAAACCCTTGCTTCACTGGAACCGGAAGCTTGCTAAGAGTTTCACCTTTATGGAGCTTAAGGTTAGTAATAGCCGGTCCGCCATTTGTTACAAACGTAATGGTATAAGTAGCAATGTCGCTACTTCCTGAGTTACTGCCACCGCCGCTGTTAGCATTCTCGTTTTTTGGTGTTGGCGTTGGTGATGGCGAAGGTGTTGGAGCTACTTGATTTTGGCTCGCCCAAACCTTCACAACTTCGTTGCTGCGCATGCAAAAAGCAGCCGCTTCAACACGAGTTGCGTTAGACTTGGGTTTGAAATTACCATTCTCATCTCCGGTAAGCAAGCCTGCCTGCCATAGCTTGACAACCGCATCGACCGCCCAAGGAGAAATATCCGCGATGTCACTCGGTAACGTCGTTACTTTGACGTCCGTTTGATAAGCGATGTTCTCATTTTCAAAATATCGTAATGTCAGCGTCACCATCATTTCTCTTGATAGAGTCTCGTTGGGTGAGAAGCTGTCGCTACCCGTACCGCTTGTAATGCCTTTCTCAACTGCCCATTGCACATAAGGCGCATACCAAGCAGTCAGCGGCACATCTGTAAATACAGAAGTGGTGAATTTACCTACATCAACACCTGCGATTCGTCCAAGCACCGTTACATACATAGCACGAGTCATTGTACCCTTCGGTGAGAAGGTGTCTTTTCCCGTACCCGTGAATATACCATTGTGCAGCACATACATTACAGCATCATAGAACCAATCCGTTGATTTCACATCTTGAAATGTATTTTGCGCTGTCCCTGCATTCTGTGATGCATCATGCCATGTTATTGGCGTAGAAGAGGAACCTGTTGGGGCGACCGCACTTGTTGGAGCAGCAAATGCCCCCGTTGATAATAACGATACCAGCATGGAAAATAAAAGTAAGAAGCTAATCGTTCGCTTATGCCACTTGTTCAAGTCCAACATCCTTCCGATATTATGATCAATCTAGTAACTGTCCCGCTCCATTAGGCATTTTTCGAAAGTTTAGGCGCCGATAAAATTAGACAAAATAACTACTACAATGTCGATATTCTGCTACAACTTAGCACAGCAGGTCTAAACAAACCCTAAACAATTCGCTCATAGAAAAGGAGTATCCCTCAGTCATCCTCGATGACTGAGGGATACTCCCTTCCAAGAAGAAAATGCTTCAGTTTATATCCAGCAGTCTCCTGACCGCTTCCTTTGGCTCCATCCCGAACTCGGTCAACAACATCTTCTGGAGCGCCTCATATTGCTTGATCGCTGAAAAGCGGTCACCTGCCAACACCATCACGCGGATGAGCAGCTCATGAATATAATCATTCAACGGATCGCGCGCAAGTGCCTGCCTCAGCAGTTCCGCAGCGGCATCATATTGTCCCTTTTCCTTCTCACGTTCATGGAGGCGAAGCAACGTCGCGACGTACTGGTTTTCCAGGCGAACTCGCGTCGGCTCTGCCCATACGTATGAAGTTCCTGCCATATAGCCTTCTCCATATAATTGAACTAGCTCACTGGCAAAGTCCCGCAGCTTGATGTCATCGATCTGCGTCTGAGCAGCCAGCAAACGATCCCAATCAACGAGATCACATTCCAACTGACCCATATCGATTCGGTAACCGTCTCCCACATGCTGAACGATGCCATCAAGGCCGATTTGGCTTAAAGCCTTGCGTAAATAGTGAGCCGTCGTATTAAACTGGGCCCCTGCCCTTTCAACTTGCACCTCTCCCCACAAAGAATCGAGAATTCGATCCCTGCTCACCGCCTCGCCGCGATGGTGAAGGAGAAAGGCCATCAACTCCTCGGTTTTGGATGTCCGCCACTTGATTGCAGAGCCGTTCTCTGCCTCTACTCGCAACCTCCCAAAACATCGAATCTTCATTCGCGGTGAAGCACGGTGGTCGTTGAGCGCATGTAGTAAGAGACTCGCATAATTTGACACTTCTTTTGATTCCACAACTTTGTCTCCATACGACTGCACATAAATAGACAACAGCTCCGCCATCGCCGAGCCTTCGTCCACGAAGCTGCGGATGAACCCTTGCGGCTTCGCGATACGCAGTGCGATATCCAGCTTCGCCATCGCCGGCTCAATCCGACCGTCATGATATAACGCCATACTTTGCAATATCAGAATATGAATGCGGTCCCGCAGACGGTCTTCCTTCGTCAAAAGATGATACAGCCGCTCTGCGAGAGTTAGCGCCGGCTCGAACTGTCCGCAGGCGGCAAGCACGCGCACGAGCGCCAGCTGTTCGGGCACTTGGTCCAGCGTTGCTTCGTCCGAGTAAGACATCCCGCATTGCTTCAACCACCGCTGAGCAGACGCCAAGTCGCCTTGACGCACCGCAAGGCTCGCCTGCTCCGCTTCGATTTTGCGTAGGAAGATTTCATAATCCGGTGAATCGATCTTCAGCTTAAGTTGTTCTAGCAGCATCGCAGCTTCAAATGAACGGCCTCTCGCTTGTTGAATTCTCGAAGCCGCCACATATAATTGATACAAATTGCGAGGAACTGGCGCGAGTCTGTCAGCACGTTTCATACGGTTGATCCAATCTTCCGCTTCCTCTAACCGATTCCACTCGCACAATAGCTTCGCGTTTGAAGCATACATCGGCGACGCATACGGATGGTTTACGTGATTCCGCCAATGATCCGTCATCCTGATGAATAATTGTGTCGCGCCATGATAGTTGTTAATGTAGCTCAGATGATCATCGAATTCTTCAACAGCATAATGTCTATTGTTGCCGCCTTGAATAAACAAGCTTTGCTCCGGTGCAAGCTCATCACCGCGGATAAAATATTCGGCTGTGCTGGCAAGGTCTTTGGTAATGTAGGCAGCGGAAGCGCAGATGTAATAGATTTCTCCCATCGTCGCGCGCCATACGTCAGCGTCTATAAGATTCTTCATCGCTTCGAAACGGACTCGAAGCCGTTCTGCTCGTTCCGGAAGGCCGCTAAACTGCCGAGCACCGATCATCGCATACAGATAAAAAAGCTCAAGGAACGGCTTACTCGATACGTATTGCTCGGGCACTTGCATCACCCAGCGAGCAACGACGACGTTTTTACCGCCAATCAGAAATTCATGCAGATGACCCTCGATCAGGCGAACGGCGTCATCATACTGCTGCCCTGCCAAATAGTGCTCTGCCGCTTGTTCGGCAAAGCCGTTATTTTCAAGCCATTGCGCAGCACGCATATTGGCCTGAATCCACAGCTCGGGCTCTGTTCGAGCGAGCATCGACTGCAGGAAATCAGACAGCAGATGATGATAGCGATACCAGCTGCGTTGATCATCCAACGGAATAATGAATAGCTGAAGCAGTTCCAATTGTTCCAACTGTTGCTGGCCTCCCGCCTGACCGGTCACCGCCTCGCACAAGGCGTAATTCATCTGGCTTAACACGGAGGTTTGCAGCAAAAAACCGCGCATCGCCTCCGGCAGATCGCGAATGACTTCCTCCAGCAAGTAATCGGATACGAGCTGCTGCTGACCGCTGAACTGACGGATCATTTCAGCCACATTGCCGCTCCGTTGCAGGGAGATAGCCGCCAGACGCAAGCCACTAATCCAGCCTTCGGTTTGGTTGTACAATATATTGAGTTGCTCCGCCGACAGTTTCAATTCCGTCGTCTCTTGGAAGAAATCGGATACTTCCTCAGGTCGGAACCGCAATTGTTCGATCGTAATCCGTCGCATCTCGCCTTTCGCCAACAATCTTGTTGTCGGGAAGGATAGGTCATTGCGGCTTGCGATATATAAATGAATATGGTCGGGAAGGTATTCGAGCAAGTAGCTCATCGACTTCTGGATGGCTGGCATCGTCACCAGATGATAATCGTCAAACATGATGACCAGCTCGCCTGGCAGTCGATTTAACTCGTTCAGCAGCACAGTCATCGCCGGCTCCATCGACGCAGAAGACGCAGAAGGCCCCTCCGCCAGCAACGGCCATAAGGTCTGGCCAAAGCCGTCGACACGATTCTGGATCGAAGCGATGACCGTCTTCCAGAATGTGATCCACTCATCATCCTGCTTGCCCAGTGACACCCACGCAACAAGCTTGCCGCTTTGTTTGGCCCATTCGCTTAATGCCGTCGTTTTCCCATAGCCGGATGGCGCGAATAAGAGCGTCAGCTTCGCATCCATGCCCTCGTTTAGCAGTAGAAGCAGTTCCGATCGGACAACCAACGCATTCCGTTCATACGGGATATGGAGCTTAGTTGCAGCAATCATTCGGTAGCCCTCCATATTAAATAGACAGAAAATGAGTAATTAGGTATAAATTCGACACTTCCTCATAAATTCCTATGCTTTATAAGAAACATCTGTCTCAGTAATGACTCGTTCTATTTTCGCCCTACTTATGATACGGTTCACCTTATCACTCTGACGGCGAAATCGAAAGGCACCCGATTGGGTGCCTTGATCTGTTTATATAGACGAATAGCGGAGCGACGATTTGACGACTCGATATCGCGCCTGTCAGGTGGCCCTTTCTGCTGCCGCATCATTCTCCGCGATCAACCGGCGAATCTTGCTTGCCGTGTCGTAATCAGCCAAAGGCGTACTCACTTTAATTTGCAGATCCGGATTCTCGTTCGCTTGAAATGACACATTCTCAAAGGCCAGATTGCCCGCAGTCGGGTGGTAGATGAGTTTCTTCCCCTCTGGCGAGTAAAGCACGTCCCGATCCGGCCACCACTGCCGAAACTCCGGGCTGATCCGGATCAATTCTTGAATCCGTTCCGTCCACCACGGATCGCCTACGAACCGGCCGTAACCGGCACGGAAACGGGCCAATTGCCGTCTTGCATGCTCTTCCCAACCTTCTCTCAGCAGCTCGCGCATGTATGGCGACATAAAGGTGCGCCATACCGAGTTCCGTTCCAACTCCGACATCACGGCGTAATCGCCGTAAATGGCGGATGCAGCCTTGTTCCAGGCAATCACCGTAATCGTGGGATCGACGACAAACGCGGGGGCAACCTCCTGCAAGTCGAGAAAACGCTGCAACGCCGGAGACACGGTAGGCCGCGGCGACTGTGACTCAAGCGGCTCTTGCTTAAGCGCCAGGTGGAATAAATGTCTACGGTCATTGACGCTCAACCGCAGCGCGCGCGCGATGCTGTCCAGCACCTGCGTTGACACCTGGATGTCTCTTCCTTGCTCTAACCTCGTATACCAATCGATACTAACGCCGGCCAGAGCGGCGACCTCTTCACGCCGCAGTCCAGGCGTACGCCGTCGTCCGCCTTCCGGCAAGTCGGCACGTTCCGGAGTAAGGCGTTCACGGCGACTGCGCAAAAAATGGGATAGCTCCAGAAGGCGATCGTACTTCGTTTGTTCCACTTGAACGTCCCCCTATCCTACGAGTTTCTATCCCAGGATAAACTCACTTCTCGTTGGGTGCTTTTTTCCATTGTACACTATAGAACGCATAGAATACTCATATTTTGGAAATGGGGCGGCCTGACATGAATCAATCATCCCTTACGCAAGCGTATGCGACGAAGCCAACAACGCACTCTCTCCTGTTGATTGGACTTTCCCTCGGCTATTTTATCGTTCTGCTCGACATGACCGTATTAAACGTGGCCCTCCCGGCAATCAGATCCGATTTGGGCGGCGGATTCGCAGGCATGCAATGGGCTTCCAACGCCTACACGATCGTATACGCATGCTTGCTGCTGGCGGCAGGCTCGCTGGCCGACCGCTTCGGCGCCAAACGGCTGTTCATCGCGGGTCTTACCGTCTTTCTCGCTGCTTCCGTTCTATCTGCCGCTGCGTCTTCGCTCACCATGCTGATCACCGCGCGGGCATTACTCGGGATAGGTGGCGCGGCGTTACTGCCAGCTTCAATGGCCTTGTTCGCTCACGCGTACCCGAACCCAGCCGCCCGCGCCCGCGCGCTCGGCGTCTGGGCTTCGATATCCGGTATCGCGATGGCGGCCGGGCCGGTCGTCGGAGGCGTGCTCGTAGATTCGTTTGGCTGGCGCAGTATTTTCCTGTTGAATGTACCCATTGCACTCGTAAGCATCGCCGTAGCCGCAGCGGGAACGCGCGAGACGTCTCGTCGCCCTGAAGCTAGCTTCGACGCTGGAGGACAACTTACCGCTATCGTCGCCGTTGGTGCGCTCACCTTCGGCCTGGTACAGGGCGGTGCGATCGGCTGGTCCGCTCCGCAGGTCACAATCGCTTTTATCGTTGCTGCGGTCGGTGCGGCGCTGTTCGTGCTGTTCGAAGCACTCGGCAAGTCGCCGATGCTGCCGCTCGGCCTATTCCGCGTTTCCAATTTCTCTACGGGGCTAGCAGCGGGGTTAGCGGTTAATTTCGCCTTTTCCGGCCTGCTGTTTCTGCTATCGCTTTACTTCCAACAGACGCTCGGCTACTCCACGTTCGCCGCTGGTCTTGCGTTCCTGCCGTTCATGCTTCCACCGACCTTCAACCCGATGCTGACCGGGAGGCTCGTAGGCCGGATCGGTCCCAAAATACCGGCGGTGATCGGCTTTGTGCTTCTGACCGCAGGCTCGCTGGTGCTGCTCTTGGCGAAAGAGAACAGTTCGTATGTCATCGCCTTGATCGCGCAGCTTCTTGCCGGCTTTGGCGTTTCCTTCGCCATTCCGTCGCTGATCGCCGCCGTCGTCTCTTCCGTGCCCAAAGAGCAAGCCGGCATCGCTTCAGGAGCGCTTAACTCCAGCCGACAACTCGGCGCCGTGCTCGGCGTTGCTCTTCTGGGTGCGATCGCCAACTCAAACGACTCGTTCGTCAGCGGCTTGCATACCGCATTGATCGTCGCTTCGACCGTGCTGCTTGCCGGCGGCGTGCTGTCACTGCTGCGTCTTGGCCACCGTGGCCGCTGAGCAGACGCCTGTCGCGGCGCGAGCGTGTTTCCGCTGCTTACCGGATTCACAAAAATATTCGCGAACAGGATAACTCAGTCTGTAACGGCAATTTTTCCAAGTTAAAAAAGAAGCCCCATCTTAAAGGGCTTCTTTAAGAATTCCTATGCTAAGAAGTAACATCCTCGAAATTCTGCAAAAGGCGCAACTCCAGCCCTTTTTCGTTTGTTGTTAGTTCTTGCATGATCGGAATCGTCATATCGGTATTGGGGTTGTATTTCAGGCCCCAGTGCATAATGGCAAATACGACCGGAAACAAGTCAAGCGCCTTTTGCGTGGGTCGGTACATAGTTTGTGCGCGGTTTGAATCTCCTTCTGTCTTGACGAGCAGGCCTGCGTCAACGAGCGATTGAAGACGTGCACTCAAAATATTGGTCGAGATGCGCTCGCGCGAAGCAAGAAACTCGCGGTAATGCCGCTTGTTATGGATAAGGACGTCACGAAGTATGACTAGGCTCCATGGATCACCCCATATGTCGAGCGCATATACGATTGGACAAACTGTAGACGGTCGCTTTTTCATAAGCAAGATTATACGCTCTGTGCTTGCATTTTGCAATTAAATGTACTTGCATATCGCAAGTACATGATCTATACTCACTAGTGAAGTTAACAAATAATGGGTAGGTGTTTTCCGAATGGATCAAAATTACAGTACTTCTTTTACCGTAGACCAAAGTCCCGAAGAAGTCTTCGCCGCCATCAATAACGCACGCGGATGGTGGTCGGAAGATCTCGAAGGCAGAACCGACGAACTTGGCGAATTTAAGCATCACTACCGAGACATTCACCGCTGCACTATCGAAATCACTGAGCTTATTCCAGGTAAAAAGGTTGTTTGGCACGTTACAGACAACTACTTTAACTTCGTAACGGACAAGAGCGAGTGGAAGGACACCGACATTGTCTTTGAAATCGCCAAGAAAGGCGACCAAACGGAGGTTCGCTTTACGCACGTAGGTCTAGTGCCCACATACGAATGCTACAGCGTCTGCTCGGACTCCTGGGGCACCTATATCAACGGCAGCCTGCGCAGCTTGATTACGGAAGGTAAGGGCCATCCCAACCAGAGCGAGCGAATTGTAAACAAACACGGCTTAGAAAACTCTTAAAAAGGCCTGGCTATCCCATATGCGCTTACCGTTTCCCGCATTGCTTGAATGGGCCTCTCCGTATCATCCTAATCATCCTATAGAGCGAAGTAGAAGGCACCCGTTTGGGTGCCTTCGGCATGTCGATTCGGTACAAGGCCCCATTCCTGCCTGCTGGCGGCTGCAGGTAGGAAAGCGACGTCCTATTGACTCTTATCCTTCGGGATGAGAAGTTAATGCTTGCTTTAGATGTTGATAAAGCTTCTGACTCGCCAGTTGGAACGGGTATGCCGATTCCTTGCATAAGATCCCGAATGTCATATCGATTAGGCTTCCGGTGATCGTCCTGACCGTAGATCCCTTTATACCGGATTCCACCGTTATTTTAGGGACAAGGGCGATCCCCAGCCCGTTCTCGACATAATATTTCAACGCCGTCATACTCCCGATCTCCATGGTGTTAAGCGTCACATTCCCCTTCTCCTGCATCGTCATCTCCAACTTCCTTCGATACGGACAACTCGCCGATGTGACGAGGAGACGATACTCCTGAAAATCTTCCGGTTCAATGACCGCTTTCTGCGCAAGCGGATGATCCTCGGGCAATAGTGCCACAAACTCTTCCTTAAATAAGGGCTCGAAATATAAATCCGACCCTAAGCTAGGTGCCGTGCAAAGCGAATAATCGATTTCTCCCTTAAGGATCTGCTCTGTAAGGTGTGTCGTACTCGAGATTTCTAAGGAGATGCGAATTTTCGGGTACATGGACATAAACTTCTTCAGAATACCTGGCAAACGATAACTGGCCGTAGGCTCCGTTACTCCAATGCGTATGTGCCCTGCTTCGCCGGATTTCAAATCCGATAAGCTTGCTCGAAGCTGCTCCATATTCTTTACGATTTGTAGACTCTGGTCATAAAACAGCCTTCCCGCCTCCGTAAGGCCGACTTCTTTCCCCCGTTCGATAAGCTGAACACCCAATTCCGATTCAAGCTTTTGTATTTGCATCGTAACTGTCGATTGCACGTAGTTCATTTCTTGTGCTGCACGGTTAAAGCTTCCGTGTTTCACGATCATTTGAAAGGTTTTCAGCGTTTTGAGATCCACGATCCATCCCCCTAATGCGGTTCAAGAAAATTGAACCAAACGTTCAGTTAGTTCAATTATACAAATTCCGTTAATCAAATTACAATATAAGTAAAAAAACTGAGGGAGTGGATTTTAGATGGAATTAATGAACAAAGTAGCCCTTGTTACGGGCGGCGGTACGGGGATTGGCAGGGCAACCAGTGTTGCTCTGGCTAAGCGGGGAGCAATCGTGATCGTGAACTATTCGCGTTCTCAAGTTGATGCGGATGAAACCGTGCAAAGGATCAACGATGAGGGAGGGCGAGCTATAGCCATCCAAGCTGACGTATCCCAAGATGGAGAAGTACGGGCCATGGTTCAAACTGCCGTGCAGCGATTCGGTACGGTCGACCTGCTCGTTAATAATGCCAGCATCACCAAGCATATTTCGATGGATAATTTGGAGGCGGCAACGGAGGAAGTATGGGACGAATTATTCGATGTGAATGTGAAGGGCATGTTTTACTGCGCTCGGGCTGTTGCCCCGTATATGAAGGAAAATATTCAAGGAGCGATCGTCAATCTAGGCAGTATCGCCGGACAGACCGGATTGGGCTCTTCACTTCCCTACGCTGTATCCAAAGCAGCTGTTCACGGTCTAACGAAGTCGCTAGCAAAAGCCTTGGCCCCCGATATTCGGGTTAACTGTATCGTGCCGGGAGCCGTCGCTACAAGATGGTGGGTCGGAAGAGAAGAACAAATGAACAAGCTTGCACCCCGCCTTCTCTTGAAGCGCATCTCGACACCTGAAGATATCGCATCCATGATCTGCGCGGCCTTGGAACAGGATGCGATGACCGGCCAGATCATCACGGTTGACAGCGGACAGTCTTTGTAAGAGACGAGAATCCGCTACGATCGGATAGAAGTTAAGAAACTTCGCTTTACTTGTGATACGGTTCAGCTTAGCGGGTCTATCGGCGAAAAATGCGCCGCGGCACTTAACCGCCAAAGGAGAATACGATACTGGACGGTGTCAAAATCAACGGGGAAGCTCCTGCTTTACCACCTGTGCCGGAAGGCTAGCGAGTTCTCTTTATCCGCAGAACAAAGAGAACTATCACATCGTAGAGGTTGGATACAATCAAAGTTATACATAGATAATCTGATAGGGCACCCTTTGGGTGCCCCATCGTCTGTTCATCGTATATAACTCTCCAAAGACGCTTGTGCATTTTTCAATAGCCTGATCATTAGTCTAGTTGCTTACAGAATGTGTCCTTACTGAATTCCGCAATGTAATTACTTTCTACGGAATCTGAACGCCTTGTTCCCCATCGTCCGTATTTTTACCGGCTGCATGATTAATTGAAGCTTCCTGAATATAGCCAAACGCCCAATGCGTCGCAGGGACGTCCGTCCATTTCGGATTCACACCGCTTAGCGGACCTCTCTCAAGCAGCTTACTAATCATTGTAATGGCCTCAGCACGGGACAATTCTGCTTCCGGACGGAAAGTTCCATCTGGATAACCATTAATAATGCCGACTGCTTTCGCACTTACTATCGCTTTTTGCGCCCAATGGCCATCCACATCAGGGAACATACTTCCATTGAAGTTAGCTGCAATATCGCCCTTCATCCGGACAACCATACTTGCCATTTCAGCCCGTGTGATGGTTTGCTCGGGTTTAAAGCTGCCGTCCGGATAACCCTTCATCAATCCCATTTTCGTCACACGATCAATTGCATCCTTCGCCCAATGTGCCGCTGGAACATCCGTAAAGGAGATGGATGTTGCCCTCATTTCTTTATCCAGCACCCTTGCGGCTATAGTCGCCATCTCTGCACGGGTAATACGGGCATCAGGTTTAAACAATCCGTCTGAGTATCCGGAAACGAATGCTTTGTGAGATGTCTTATCTGCTCTTGCTACCTTATTCCAATTTTCCATATAAACAATCGTAAACGTACTAAATTTATTGATTACAAAGCGAATGCCTAATTTACCTGACTCACCATAGGTGACGATTTCGCCTTTGACAAACTCTTTCGTCCCGTCGCTATGCTCGATGAAAATTCCCAAATCGTCTAATTGCTGCTTAGTCAGTGATACTTCGCTCAAAGGCAGTACCAGTGTAACCGGACGGTTTTGCAGATTCGTTTCAATGATCATCGGACGACCGATTACGTCCGCGCTCTTGCTGCCAGTTCCAAGCTGTACCTTCTGCTCTGCTCTTGCACGCTGCTCAGTTTCCTTGCGCTTTTCCTCTTCTTTCACTGGAACAACACGGAAATAAATATCTTCCTTTAATCCCTGCATCGAATCACTTGGTATGTCAATTCGCACATTACTTGTGACAAGCTCGATCTCTATTCCATTTTCACCCAAGAGTTCAGCAGAAGCTTTCGGAAAAGTAACATTCAATTCCGACACTTCATCTTTTGTATCAGGTATCACGATTCGAGCTGATGAAGAACCGGCTGCCGCAAGCTGCTCCACCAGTTTAGCGACTTGCTCCGTTGTGAAATTGAAGTCGTCCTTCTTTTGACCCTTTGCGTCTGTCGTACGTCTGATGATCACTGTTGATACAACGGTTTTATTCGCATTGCCTGCATTTTCAACATTCGCCGTGATGAATTCAATTTGTGAGGAGTTGCCACCCGAGCTAGAAGAGCCAGAAGAAGTTGCCCTTAACTCAATGGCAGCCGAAATCACTTGTGTTGCCACATTACCTGCTTTATCTTTGAGCGCCATATACACGGTCTTTGTCCCGCTGCCGCCTGTCAGTGTCCATGCTTTGGTTGCGACAACAGTTTCCCATGCACTCCAGTCGACATTATCATTGGAAAACCGCATCTGTATATCTCCCGAACCGTTGCCATCTGTACTTGACACCGATAATGCGACTGCTATCGTGGCGGTCGACGAAGCGCCGCTGTTGATAAGGAGTGTCCCTGATGGCGGTACGTTATCCAAGATCACGCTGCTTCCGTCGGTTGTTGTGCTTACTGTATTTCCAGCATTCCCAACACTATCCGCATAATCAATTGTAAACGCTACAACTCCTTCAGGTTCAATTCCCCTGAATGTATACTTAGCCGTGTAAACAGAGCTGCCAACACTTGCAACGTCTGCAGAATGACCTGCTATTACAACGGTAGGAAGTCCGTTTAAGTCTTTATTCGCCGTAAATGTCAATGTCACCGTGTCTCCAGCTTTAGCTAAATCCGAATGCGGATTATCGCTGGATACGTTAACTGCTGATAGTGTAGGGAGCACAACCGCTTCCGGTGTCACGACCACTTCGTTGGAGTATGTGCTGCTGTTTTCTGTACTACCCGCCTTGATTGCAAAATAATAGGTTGTGTCGTTCGTTAGATTTATCGCGTTGTAATGATAAGTAGTGCCCGATACAGTCGCTACTGGTGTGTGACTATAAGTATTGGATGCAGTTCCTTGATAAATATTATAATAAGTAGCTCCGGTCACAGAGCTCCACGATATCATGGCCTGCTGATCCCCAACTATCGCTGTCACATTCGCAGGCGCTGAAAGCGGCAATAACGACGTCCATTTTGCATATAGCGTAATATTTGTTGTTATTGTCGTTGATTCAAAGTCGAACAGTGACGTCGTCTCAGTATCGGTATACCAACCAGCGAAAGTATAGCCGGTCCTTATCGGCACTTGCGGTTGATTGGCTTTAGTATTAATTGGCACGCCTTGGCTGCTCACAGTCGTTCCACCCTTGCTGTCAAAGCTAACCATTGCGCCTCTTATGTACACGCCATTACCTGCCACAGCAACGAAAGTATTTTTCCCGAAGATGACGTCCCTATAATACCCTAACCCGGGTGTTGCTGTTTCAATTTTCCAATTAATCCCATCAATTGAAGTAATAATCGCACCACTCATGCCTACTGCAACATAGAGCCCGCCGTTGCCGCTGTCATAGGCCACTTTATTAAGAGTACTGTTGACAGGAGAGGTTACGGCTACAGTTGGTAGAAGAGGACTTGTAGTAGCGTCTGTACGAAAAATTGTTCCGCCATCACCGACCGCAATGACTTGGTTGCCATCCGACGCTATACCATTTAAACGACTCACATTGGTAAGCGATACGTCTGATTCCCATGTGGTTCCCGTATTGTCCACAGACTGTCTAACTACTCCAACTCTGTTGTCTATACTGCTGCCAACTAGAACAAAACGGTTACTAACATATGTAATGTCATAATAACGGGGAGCACCCACTCCAACTGTCGTATTACTCCAAGCTGCACCTGTGGAAGATTGTTCAATCCCTCCACCATTAGATGAGGTTGCCAGGTACTTGTTATTCGCATAAGCAATTGAAGAAAATTCATAGGAATTATAGTTTGTACTGCTGGTCCCGGCACTCCAATTTGTGCCGTCACTTGAATAGATGAAAAAAGCTCCCGTCCTGCCATCGTCCCGTCCAGTTGCGGCATGAAATTTTCCATTTAAAAATTTAACGGTATTAACTCCCTTATTGGTCTGGGCACTCACATCCTGCTGCGTCCAGGTCACTAAGTCCGGTGAGGTGTAGATAAGTCCGTTTAGCCCTGCTCCTACATAAAGGTTATTTCCATATGCAATAGCTCTCAAGACCACTGGACTTGTTAATGTCCATACGTAGGTTTCTTCGGCTGAATCCGCCTTAGCTGGAGTCGGTGCAAATAGCCCTGAACTAATTAGCAAGGTGACGATCATAAAAATGGACATGCTTCTTCGCAAATAATGCTGCAACTTTCTCACCACTCCTATGTTATAAAGCGTTTCTTCTTTTTCACTCCTTATATTTTAACAAGTATTAAAACGACTTTTATTAATGAAATATTAATGGAATTTCAATACCTTGACATTTTCTCGATGAAAAGTTTGACATTATGCTCTGCATAACTTTATGCGGAAGATCGTAGCGGATTATTAATGGAAGCAGCGTACTGGATGAAATGGCTGTTCTAGGCTAAAAAAAACGACCTTCCAAAGGAAGGCCGATTGAGAGGTATGCGTTACTTACTCCGATTCCGGTCCGGCGTAAAATTGCAGGTAGTTGTCTACTTGGCTGCTCCAATAAGCATCATCATGGTGTCCGCCCTTAGTTACGTGGAACTGGAATGATTTCGTTTTTACCCCGCTGAAAATATCACTTAATTTCTTAGTGGCGTCCTTGAAGTCGTCTTGGTCGCCCAAGTCGAGGTAAATTTGTACTTTATTCAATTTTTGGTTTGCCGCCAAGCTAAGAGGATCGCTTACTTTTCTAACGTCTTGAGTCGGGTAAACCAATTTCTCTAGCGGTTCCCACATTTGCCCGACGAATATCGCTGGAGAGTGTCCGCCCACTTTACCGAATAGATTAGGATTGCGAAGGCCAATATGAAGCGCCGCGAATCCGCCCATCGATGTACCTCCGATATAACGGCTGTTGCGTGATTTAATCGTATTAAAATGAGTATCTACGTAGGAAATGACGTCCTTCGTTACGTAATCCTCATAAGGTCCGGTCGTTAACACCCCTTCGTCGCCCGGCTTCCCACTCTCCGCTATATACCCTGGCTTATCGGAAGAGTTCACGCCAAAGCTATTATCCATCTCCGGCGCAACAATGATCAGCGGCTCGATTTTCCCGCTCGCGATCAGAGCATCCGCCTTTTGCGTAATTTTCAACGCATCGAACCAATGGTTTTCATTAAGCTTGTAAGAATGCAGAACGTACAAGACGGGATATTTGTCCTGTCCATCATAGTTAGGCGGTAAGTAGACGTTCAACCTCATGTCCTTCTGCATCGCCTCGCTGAAAAATGTAACCTTGAGCGTAGAAGAAGTCGCACGACTTGCCCGTGGAGCCGCAGAAACAACAACCGATTGTCCTAATATGCACAAAAGAAGAATAAATCCCAATACTCTTAATCGCTTCATAATTCCTATCTCCTGCTTTCGTTTTTAGGGTGATGTTTCCGTATTTCTGGGCCCTTCTGAATTCTAACAATAACTTTTTCCCGTGTGTACTGAATATCCACAGCACGTTCCTGACTATCGACAGCTTTCATAGAACGTGCTGCAACGCAACAAAAAAAGCGCCCCCGAAGGGAGCGCCTATGACCTCATCAACTAAGCATAGTACAATACTTCGTTATGTACTCGGCTGGGGAGTGGCCCGAATATTTCCGGAACTGCCTAATGAAGTGGGCATCGTCCCGAATCCCGACCATCTCCATAATTTCCGATATGGGAAGCGTCGTATTGCGCAGCATGGGGTCCGCAATGCGCATTCGGATCTGGCATAAGTAAGAGATGACCGAATGGCCCGTCGATTGTTTGAACCAGTCGTTCAACGTCGTCCGGTTCACATGGAATCGGGAAGTTAAATCCTCTAGCTTGATCTTGTATTTATAGTTCGTATGCAAATATTCAATGATCGGTCTAATGGCTTCCGGCCCGGTTTGGGGGATAGCTGACGGCGTATAGCCGATCCGCGGATACAATAGGCGAATTCTGAATAGCAACTCCATCAGATACGAGCGACTGCGGCAAGGCCAGTACGAATCGGGCTGAACCGTCAAGTTGCTGCCGACCTCGTTCAAGATCTCCTCCACGTACTTGGCGGCAGAACTGTCCAGAAGCATACAACCGTAATAGGCCGAAGAACGTTCGATAAAAGGCTCCAACATCCATATATCCTGAAAATCGGTCCCCGCTCCGTTCTTTCCTACATAATGATCCTGCAACAGCTGAGTCATCTGATCATTGATTACGCTGGGATCGAACAATAAAGATAGGCTCTTCAGCGAAGCGCTTGTCCGAAACCTCACTTTGTCCTTATCATTCAGGCAATAGAGGCCCGGAGCGACTACGGGATAGAGAACGTCCCCTACCTGCATCATACCGGTCCCTTCCCTAACTAAGAGAATACGGTAACCGAGCGGAACCTCACGATCTTCATGGCTGTAATCTTCCGATGCGTATGCCATCCCTATCCGGATTCCCGTATAATAGGTTTTCCCTTCCGTCCAGAGCTGCATAATATTTGGCCTACCCCCACACCAAATTAAAAACCAATTTATTCCTTAAATCATCATACCTACACCTTCTTTGTTCGTAAAGCACATTCCTTGGATCGATGGCAGCGACAAAAAAGGAGACCCCTATTTCTAGAGGTCTCCCTAAACGTTCTCAGATCGTATCCACGCGAATCTTGACTACCGCTTTTTTGATCTTTGTCCCTAACTGTCCCATGCCGGGACTATGGAATTAATTTCACCATAAATTTAATCGTGAAATATATTTCCACCATTGCGGAAAATCCAAAATCGGCAACTGCGCCATAGTATTAATCAGATTTCCCTCCGCTATGCGAATGTTGGATTTCTTCCGGTCTAGAATGGCAAATAAGCCTCCAATCCGCAGTCTTGCTTCGGATTGGAGGCTTATGGGGCTCAGTGCACTTTATCGTTGTTGAGGATAAAGTCGTTTGCGTCGCCGCTGTTCATCCAACAGCTTGATCATCTGTTGGTGAATGCTCTGGGTGTACTCTGTGGTATTCGCGTAAGCAAGATTACGTATTTCCAAGGGATCCTCGGATAAGTGATATAGCTCATATTCGTCCTGAACCGCCGGCGGGTTCCAGGGCTGGACATTATCGAAATATCGGGAGTACTTCCACAATTCCTTCTTATCATTTCGTTGAATGGTCGTGATGACGGTCTCGATGCGGTTAGGCTGAACAACCGGGGAATAGGGTATTCCCAAAGGACTCACTTGGTGCTGGCCGCGGGTTATATCGTCGTCGGTCATGAAATAAACCGGTTCATCGACAATACCGGATGGATTACGTTCTCTCACATAGGGAGCAAGATTACGCCCAACGAAGGGATGAACTTCGCTGAATCTGTTCCTCAATCGATCTTGAATCTCTGTCACATCGGCATTAGCTAACCCTAGCATCGTAGGCAGCAGATCCATATGGCTGGTCAATGCCTGACAGTCATCTTTCCGGGGAAAAAGATGTTGATTGTATATGAGCAAAGGGACATGCAAAATTTCCTCGTAGGCGCTGTACATTTTCTGAAACTGGCGGCCATGAGCCCCGAGCAGGTCCCCGTGGTCGGACGTGAAAATCACGATCGTGTTGTCATAGAAGGAGGAGCGGGTTAACGCTTCGAAAACCCTGTGCATTTGCTTATCCGCATTTTTCTGTAGCTGATAGTAAAGTTTGCGGTAGTGCGTCTGATCGGTAATGGGCTGCAAGGCTATCGGATAGAGATCCCGATAACTGGCCTGGCATCGCGGTTTTGTGGCTAACGATTCATCCAAGGTCGGAGGAGGAGCGACTTCCGGCATCGGTTCGACGTCGAACTGAAATACGGGGAGCCGGGCCGTAACGTCTCCATACAAAACAATGTCGTGCGGATTCACGAAGGAAGCTACGATTAACCATGGAGGGGCTTCCCGGTCCTCATGATGTTGACGGTCGAGCGTCTCTATTAACCGGGCCGCTTCCGCACCGTAGACTTCATCTCGGCCGCTTAGGCCGATCGCCGCGGAAGAACCCGAATTTCTCGGATTTCTGCCGTGCGGCTCCGGACCGATCCAACCGTTGAACCCAAAGCTATCCAATCGATCGGCATTCTCATAGAGGGCCTCCCGCGGTATGTCGGGCACCCCCGTGACGGGATTGTAGCTGGCAAGGCCGTTATGCGTTCCGGGAATGACGATGTCTTCATAGGAGATGTGCCATTTTCCCCGATAGTAGGTTTGATATCCGGCTTCGCGAAAGTAATCCCCCATCGTCGGCACCGTATTGCGATCCAGCCAGAACATATCCGAATCGAAAGCTCGCTTCGCAATCCCGGTCGTCTGACTAACGCCGTGAAGCGATGGATATTGGCCCGTAAACAATGTCGCCCGGCTAGGACAGCATGCGCTGCTTCCAATATAATGCCTATGGAATTCCAGGCTATGAGATCTTAGCCGTTCCTGCGTAATGAGATTGCTCTTGCGCCATAGTTTGATTTCCGGGTTCTCGTAAATAGGAGGATACCGTTCCTCATCGACGAGCAGCACGAGAAAATTTGGTTTTTCGAGCAGCGAACGCCTATCCTTATCCTTCATGGCAACCACATCCCTAGATCGGGTTTTTACCATAGATATGTCGCCAAGGGTTCATAAAGTCATACCCTGATCGTTTTCGGTCGTTTACACCTTAAAGTTCCCTACCAGTGCCTGCAATTCCTCGAGATTGCGAGGAGATCTCGGCTATGGCATTGGCGATTTCATTGAAGGATGAGTCGAGTCGCGATGCTCATGGGGCACGAAGGCCAAAAAAGTGCCTTCATTGAGCCGATTCTCGATACTCATGGGGACCAAGGCCAAAAAAGTGCCTTCATTGAGCCGACTTCGATGCTCATGGGGCACCAAGGCCAAAAAAGTGCCTATATTGAGCCGATTCTCGATACTCATGGGGCACCAAGGCCAAAAAAGTGCCTTCATTGAGCCGATTCTCGATACTCATGGGGACCAAGGCCAAAAAAGTGCCTTCATTGAGCCGACTTCGATGCTCATGGGGCACCAAGGCCAAAAAAGTGCCTATATTGAGCCGATTCTCGATACTCATGGGGCACCAAGGCCAAAAAAGTGCCTTCATTGAGCCGATTCTCGATACTCATGGGGACCAAGGCCAAAAAAGTGCCTTCATTGAGCCGACTTCGATGCTCATGGGGCACCAAGGCCAAAAAAGTGCCTATATTGAGCCGATTCTCGATACTCATGGGGCACCAAGGCCAAAAAAGTGCCTTCATTGAGCCGATTCTCGATACTCATGGGCACGAAGGCCAAAAAAGTGCCTTCATTGAGCCGATTCTCCGCCGATAGCCTTGCGATGAACATTCAATCGAAACTTTACCGTATTGATAGCGCCCCTATTGGCTGATCATAAGAAAGGGGAGCCACGTTCATGGCTCCCCTTATAACCTTTTACTTATTCTTTTGTTCCAATAGCTTCAACAGAACCGTTACCGCTTCTGCTCTCGTCGCAGAGTCTTGCGGGGAGAATTTGTTGCCCTTTTTCCCTTGTACAATGCCGGCTTGCTTCACGATAGCAATGCTGCTCTTCGCCCAAGCTGGAATGTCCTTGTCATCTGCGAAGCCGGTTGCAGCATTCGCTTCGATAGATTGACCCAGAGCGCTGGCAATCATCACGGCCATCTCGGCACGCGTAACCTCTGCATTTGGACGGAAGCTGCCATCATTACTGCCTTTAATAAGACCTGCTTGTACCCCTTGAGCCACTGCTTTCTTGGCCCATGCTCCGATCTTCGCGTTATCCGAGAAAGCCAGCTCCGCTCCATTCCCTTGCGGCTTCAACGCATTCATCAGCATAACCGCGAATTCTGCGCGGGTCACGGTAGCGTTCGGCTTAAACGTGCCGTTGGAGTACCCTTTGACGATCCCTTTACCCACTGCTTGTTTGATGCTCGACTCCGCCCAATGTCCGGAAATATCGGTGAATTTAACTTCCGCTTTGGGATCGGTTATAGGGTCCGTCGATTGCTCCGTTACAGGCAATCCTGTTTTCTCGTCCACGACAAGTGCCGCGAACTTGGTGAAATGATTGACGTCCACGCTGATGAGATTTTTGCTGATCTTGCCGCCTTCGACTTTCACCCATGCTTTCTTCACTTCATCATAATAGAAGATCGCTACCGTCTGGCCGCTCTTCAATTTCGACGGATCGAACGTAATGGTGATCGTAACCGGTTTATCGAAGTTCTCCTTGAAATTTTTCAGTATTTCGTAAACAGAGCTCGCCAGAATCTCTTTATTGCTAAGTAACCCTTGCGTACTCAATACTTTCTCGATTGTAAGTTCCAATTGCTTGCTTGAAGCATTGGCCGGAATGGTAATTTGGATATCATTATCCAGGCTGACTTGACCGGCTTTCCCTACTGGAAGGATGAGTTTCCCGTCCTTAGATGTAACGATGCTCGATCCCCCACCGCCTCCGCTTGAAGGAGTAGGCGTAACAGGGGCAGCTGCACGGGTTACGGTTACCGTGTAGGTAGTGCCGCTGCCATCCTGAGCCAAGACGACAATCTCTATTTTATTGATCCCTACGTTAAGTGGCATTGGGCTGCTAATTTGTCCGCTAGCCAAGTCGATCGGTCCAAACACAAGAGTATTCCCGCTATTGTACACGTTAGCGGTCACGCTACGGTAAACAGCATCTTGCACGGTAGCCGTCACAGCGGTGCTCGTTACCGTGTTCGGCACGCTCGCCGTATACGAATAGAGGTTTCCACTCACGGGTTGATCTAGCGTTACTCCGCTTAAGCTTAGCGAGCTCAAGCTCGCATGAGAGCTTAGTGTTGTAAAGGCAACATCTTGACCGTAGAAAACTTTACCCGCACTAATCGCATAAGCCCGAGCATGGTAGGCCGTACTGGATTGAAGTCCAACCAGACTAACCGTAAAGGCTCCTGTTCCTTCTGCTGCTACCACTTTAGTAGCACCGTATGACGGATTTGCATTCTTGGAATATACGATTCCCCGTTCCGATACAGGGCTGCTTCCACTAGTAACAACGGTGCCACCCACAGTCGCCGTCATGGACGTAACCGTGCTTACGTTATCAGTAACGACTGTTGTCGATGGATTAGAGTCAGGTACTGTGAACCGATAGGTGTTTGAGAGGCTGAAGCCGATATTATTTAAAGCAAGAACTTTCCAATAATATACGGTCCCTTCTTCCAAGCCGCTCAGGGTATAGAATGTATCTGTAATGGGTTGATTCAGTCCCCCCTGATTCAATAACGAGTCGGGTGAAAACTTGGCATCCTTTGCCACAATCAAAATGTAAGTAGCATCTGCTCTGCTCGTGTTATTCCATTTGAATTCTACTTCCGTAGACGAACTGGACCCATCCGCCGGACTTACAAGCGTCGACGGAGCAGGGTAATCAGCAGAAATCAATAATACAGGATTATAGTCGGCATTTCTTGTTACAACATAGCTTGTCGGACCGTTAGGGCTAAAACGAACCGCTTGTTTTTCGGCCAATTTCCCCGAAAACGAACAATTCCAATAATCATTATTATTATTACTCTCGCTACTAAGTTCAATCCAACTAGCTCCATTTCCGGAATTTGCGGCCATGAGATAGGGATATTGAAATTGAATGGATTTATCCGATTCCTGATATACGATTTGAAAAGTTCCAGACCCGGCTCCGCCATTCAATGACATATTCGTATATTGAATCACGATTTTCCGATTCGGAGCTTCTCCAATAGTCGCATATAGGACTTTACTATTCTGGTTATAAGATAGTGGTTGTACAATTTCACTATAATAATCTTGATTATCAAACCATAAATTTCCGTTCTTGCCGATTTCGACCTCACTATAGCGTCCATTATAAATTTGAACTTCAAACGGTAAATCGATAGCTACTGAATAATTATAGCCAAAAGGGATTTCCTCGCCCTGAATTAGCGTTTCCACAGGCTGGTTTAGCGGCGACGCCGTATCTGCGTCAAAAGGCACTTCGAAATGATAAGTGTTCGAAAAAGTATAATTACCCACATCGTTTACGGAAATGATCTTCCAATAATAAGCTCCGCCTTCCAGCCCCGCGACGTCATAAGAGGTTTGCCCGATATTACTTTCATCCACCTCGATCGTCTTAAACTCGGCATCTTTGGCAATCAACACCCGATATGAAGTTGCTCCGGCGACGGCCTTCCATTGGAAGGTTGCACTCGAAGAGACATAAGAACCGTCTACCGGGTTTACCGGTGTCGTAATTCCAGGCAAGGAAACAAGGCTAAGTAACGTAAGATCTAATGCCGGGTTATTTTGGATAACATACTTGCCTGTTAGAACGCTGTTTCCATCCTTTTCCGGAGTAAATAATACGGCCTGTTTTTCGGCCAAACTTTTCTGATTCAAAGAGTATAGTATTTCCCCTCCGGCATTTTTAACCCCTATTAAAGCATGTTGCCCAAACGCCCGATCTGGGGTATGAGTTCCGACAAGATAGGGATATTGGAATTGAATGTTATTCGTTCCTTCGCTTAGGATTACTTGATAAGTTCCGAATAAATCGGTGTCGTCATTATTGTTAATAGACAGCATATTCGTATACTGAATAATAAACTTGCGATTAGGAGATTCGCCGATTGTCGCGTATAACACTTTACTATTCTGATTTATATATAAATCGTCGAAAAAAGGAGCAATGTATTCCGCTGGCCTTCTCGAATTATCATATGACGTAGACTTACCGGTGAAGGTTAAATGTCCATTGGTTGAGGCGTATAACTGGGTGTACGACGTACCGTTCAAATCAAACTTAAAATCAAACCCGATCGGAAGCAGGTCAGTAGCGCAATCATCGCTGCAGTCGCCGAAACTAGCTTCATTTACCCCCGCAGTAAGGGTTTGTTCTACGGGCTGTCCCATAGGCGTTACAGGCGAATTGGCAGCCGAAGCCTTAGTAGAACTAAACATCGTACCCCAGCTTGCGATTAATGCCAAACATAAAAACAATAATAAGCTCTTTCTCAAACTCTTTGTTACTCGCATTATCATTTCTCCTTTTTCAACTATGAATCATCGTACAATCAAGCCTAAATACCCATTTCACACGGAGAAAATATAACACCCTACTATGAAAAAAGAACCTAACGAAAGTTAGTTTTGCGCAAATAAAGTCGAAAAAAGCCAACAACAGAGCGCTTGCAGCTCTAATTGTTGGCTTTCCCTTGATATATCCTATGCAGCTAGTCCAATAGCCCCAACTCTCTCGCGCGTGCGATCGCCTGAGCTCTCCGTTTGGCACCTAGCTTGCTATACAAATGAAAGATGTAATTTTTGACCGTACCTTCCGTTAAGCCGAAACGAAAGGCGACTTCCTTATTGGAAAGTCCATCCGCCAACGCGTACAAAATTTCCGTTTCACGGTTCGTCAATGAATCGACGAGCGGCTGTAACTCTTTGGCCGAGCTTGGCGATGAACTGTTCACCGATTCGCCAGACACACTTATCTGGGCACGGGAATCCTCCAAAGACTTTACGTACACCATTCGGGTGATCATAAGCTCAAGCACTTCCAGCCTCTCCGAAGTAAATACGCCGGGAATCAGATTATTTTCCAAATAAAGCACGGAGGATTGCGATTGTCCCGGAAAAAGAACAGGCATACATAGAACCGACTTTGACTGGCTGGAGCGAATATAAGGATCTGCGGCATAAGAACTAAGGGAAGCATCGGCTAGTACGACCGATTCCCCCGTCTTGACGACATAGCGTACGATCGCCTCCGCATAAGACCCTTCGCCTTGGCTAGGTTCCCTTCCGCCCCACTGCTTTTCAATAGATAAACCATTTTCGCGACTTTTCAATATATATCCTTTTTCCGCGCCCGAATCACTAATCGCCGACTCTAGGAAAAGGTGTATCACATCTTCACCGGACCGCGACCACCCCGAGATCTTCTTCATGAGCGCTTTTTCGTCAACGAATATTTGCATCGTATTTGTCGCAGGTATAACTTCCCTTGCTTCATCGGCTACGGAAACCGTATCCTCATGCCGTTCAACGGTCGCCAATCGAAGCTCGGGGTACGCCTCTCTCAATTTTCTTGCTTTAGCTGTTGCTCCCCATGCCGAATAGGCATCGCTTGCATCCGCCAACAGAACGTCCGCTCCGGTAGCACTCCCCGCTTCCCTATAAAATAAGGATGCCCGTTCGCAAGCGATGGCTTCGATCAATCTGTCCCTTTCTCTGCGCGCTTCCCGGATCGCGTCCTCGTATCCTCTTGCGGCAGCCACCCGTTTTCCGTCGATTCGCTGCAACTCAGCGAAGATGAGCAAGTAAATGGATGACTTGTATCCGTAATAGCCCGACCATTTCTTCATCTCTCTTAATTGCTGACCAAGCTTAGAGCGGATGTCTTTGCGTTCTTCATCCGGCACCTCCGCATGAATAGCGGCAAGCGTCAGCGAATGATAAACATGCTGTTTGCGAACTTGCATCCGAGTTTGCCTGAAAGTGTTGAATTTTCCTTGCTCCACCCATTCGAGCGCTTCGCTGTAGCGTCCGAACAAATAAGCGATTTCGATCTTACAGGAACACGTATAATAGACCTCGTTATTCAAGGATTCCTCGAAGCGCTCGTTCTGCACCGGCATTATGGCTTCATCGTTGTCGCCAACTTCTCCCCGTAATTGTGCCATATACCATCTCGCTATACGAAAGATGTTGAGCGTAACTTCATCCACAAGCTGCTGCGAAATTTCTTCATAATTCGTTACCCGCGCGGACAATGTATCTAAATCCCCGATGTGGGTCGTCGTACTAATCAGCATCGCGATACTCGCAAATGGCAGATTAGCGGATTCCATCCCATAGCGCACGGATTGCTCAAAATGCTCTACGCTTTTATCAGGATTCTGTAAGTTCACGGCAAGTCCCATAATAGAATGCAGTCGACAGAGCAAATCCGTGCTCCCGCATTCGGATGATAGTTGAAATGCTGTCTTCATATAGTGAAGCCCCGTGTGGGCGAAAGAAACTTTGTTTCTCGAAATGACAAGGCCGTAACCCGCAAGAACATAGGCGAAGGCTTCATTGTTACCGCGCTTCAATCCATAGCGAACAAACCTTGCAAACAACATGGCGGACAACTCCAAGCTAAATGTAAACACCGAAGCTGACATTGCCATGACCAGATCCGACAGCGCTTTGTAATGGGAATCGCGATTTAACGGAAGGTGCGGCAACCTTTTACGCATGCCGTTCAATGCGATCTGCGTCAGGGCCACTTCTTTAATAATAAGCGATTTGGAGGGCTTGCTCGGCAGCTTCCAGCCGAATTCCGCCAGCGCTTGCAGACCGATGCTCACGGCGAGACGATCTCTTTTTAAATAAGCATTCATCGTGATCCTAATTAGGTAAATATGGGAACGCTCAGTCGCATCCGTCGTGCGGCTCATTAAAGTATCGAGCAACTCTTCCGCGCGATCAACGCGTCCGCACATATATTCGCATTCGGGCATCTCCAGCATTAAGCGATAGGAAAGCGAATTCGTCCCTCCCCCATCGTCCCTAGCAAGATCCAAGCCGATTTCAAGATAATGCAAAGCAGCCGCATAGGCTGTTGTTGCCTTTGATTTCAGTCCTGCCTGAAGATTAAAGCTCGCTAGTTCTACTCTCTCCGCGTCATCCGTCATCTCGCCGCGACCCAAGTTCATATGATAGACCTTATCGAAGATAGAATGAGCGGGCTGGTCCTGCGAAAGATCGCGCATGGCCCGTCCGATCTTAAGATGCAAGCGCGCTTGTTCCTCCGGTAGGATCATTTGATAAGCAACCTGCTGAACCCGGTCATGCAGAAAAGTATAATAGGCGTCGTCCGTCCCTGCGTTATCGGCATCCATCTCCTGCGATAATAAGCCCTCTTCCTCGACCGAATGCAGAAGCTTACGGATATCAGGCAAGGATCGGCCGGTTACCAGAACAAGGGTTGACGGATGGAAGCGATGGCCGATGGCGGCCGCTATGGCAAGTAGTTCAATCGTTTCAGGAGGGAACATGCGAATGCGGGTTCCAATTAAATAGAGAATGTCCGGATCCTCGGGGATCTGCGTGAATACAGCGGCATCCCATTGCCAAGCCGCCTGGTCCTCATCGTAATAAAGCTTTTTCTCCCGGTAGAGACTATCCAGAAGTCGATGCAAATATAACGAATTACCACCTGTTCGATGGTATAGGAACTCAGCTAGTGATCGGATACGTGCCGAATTTTCATTCAGAAGATAGGATACGAATTGTCTCACATCGATGTAGGATAGACAATCGAGTGCAATATGCCGGAGCTGTGTCGAAGTATTGGCTCTTTTCAAAAAAAAGGAATGCTCGATCCATGCCGCTGCCGCGTCTTGGATTTCCCCGTTAACGGCCCAAGCCGGTACCGGTTCGTCTCGGAATGCGCCAATCATTAATAAATGTTGCAAGGTCCGGTCATGTACGACCGATCGAAGAACATCCATCGTAGCCGGATCTGCCCATTGAAGATCGTCGAGGAAGATAATGAGGGGAAATTCCCTGCTGGCAAACACTTGAATAAAAATAGGCAACAAACGGCGAAAACGAATAGCTGCCTCGGCAGGAGCCAGTTGTTCCACGGAAGGGAGTTTTCCGAGAAGCTTTGCCGCTTCCGGTAGAAGCTGTACGATAACGCCAGCTCCTTGGCCTAAAGCCTCCGTTAACCGCTCTTTCAGCTTCGCAACTCTTTCTGGAGATTCGCTCCAGACTTGCCGAATCAATCTTCGAAGCGCCTGCAGAATCGGCGAGAAAGGAAGCTCCCGATTCATCAAATCGCATTTACCTGCTATGAACTGTCCGCCATCCTTAATAACCGGAACCTGAAGCTTCTGGACAAGCGCGGTTTTCCCGCTTCCGGCCTGACCCGATACGACGACGAACTCCAACGAACCGGCACGTGCCCGCATATAAGCTTCGTGAAGCTGATCTTCTTCCGTCTCGCGTCCAAAAAGAATAGGAGGGAGCCGAAAGCGGCTGGCCTCATCCGCTCGAGCGATCTCGAAAGAGCTAATCTCTCCGCTTTCTTCCATAGATGATGCGCATGTTTGAAGATCCGCTAATAATCCATAAGCACTCTGATATCGCTCTTCGGGTGTCTTCGACAACAGCTTCATGATTATGCCGTCAAGCGGACTAGCCATTTCCTGTCGCAGCTTGCTCGGCATATTCGGCACGACCGTAAGATGGGCGCGTACCCATTCTTCCGCGTCTTCTGCCTGAAACGGCGAACTGCCCGCAAGCATTTCGTAAAAGATCATTCCTAGCGTATACAAATCGCTTCGCTGGTCGGGAACACGATTGATTCTGCCCGTTTGTTCAGGAGAGAGATAGGCGTAGTCCATTGTTCGGTTGTCCGAGAGCTCAGCTACTTTCAGGTCCGTTTGGATGTTAACGCCCGCAGGATTCAAGTTGCCGATGACCGTTTCCCGTTTATGGATCGTATGAACCAATTTCGTTAGAGCTATGGATATATGTAGAAAAGCCGACATTTCCATGGGTGTCTTATTCAACAAGTTCTGTAGCTTGATGTTCTCTTTGAGTGAAATGTTAACCCATCCTCCGCGATGCGTGCATATCTGCTCTTGCAGTTCTTTTCTTATTCTACCATTTTTTCTTAACGCTAGAGGGCAACTTTGGAAAGAGGAAATAGATATTTCCTTGGATCAAACATGCCGTAAGCGCAAAGAAGCCTCCACCTCCCGTTTAGGGAGTGAAGGCTTCTTAACCTATTAACTATTCCCGCTCAAGTTCAAGCTCGCCTGTCACAGCGTTCTTCAGGACAATCCGAGCCTCGAAGCTTTCTTCGCCGTCTTTGCCGCCGAATTTCAGCTTAGCCGTTTTGCCCTTCTCGATGAGGGCTTTGACCATCGTATCGGTTAGCGTCCGATTGAAGCTTTCCTTCCAGATGACGAAGCCGCAGCCCGTCTTGTAGTGGCTGCAACCGTAGCCTTTACGCCCCATGAAAACATGACCGCCGCAGCCGGGGCTCGGGCAAATCCCGATTGTGCTTGGTTGCGCGCTAGGCGCGGAAGCAACAGCAGTAGCGCTCGCAGCTTTAGCCGACCCGGCGCTGCTCCTCGTCTTCTTCGGAGCCGCTTCCCCGTCCGCCGCCTTCTTACCTCGCGGAGCTTTGGCCGGAGGCTCCGGTCTCGCAAAAGCATTCTTAGCCGCCGGCCGCTGAACGTTAACCTTATCAATAATTTGCCACGTGAATTTCTTCACGTTGCCCATGAAGGCTTCCGCCGATGCTTGTCCGCGGGAAATCTCGGTTAGCCGTCGCTCCCACTGTCCGGTCATCTCCGGCGACGTAAGCAGCTCGATTCCCGCGCCGCGAATGAGCTCGATGGCAGTACGCCCCTTCGGCGTAATGACGATCTTCTTCCCTTGCATGTCGATATACCCGACCTGCTTCAGCCGCTCGATCGTCGCCGCCCTCGTAGCCGGAGTACCGAGTCCGGAATCCTTCATCGCATCCCGAAGCTCTTCGTCCTCGATCTGCTTGCCCGCGCTTTCCATCGCTTTCAGCAGCGTGCCTTCGGTGTAATGCTTCGGAGGCTGCGTCTCCTTCTCCTTCACCTCGACGTCCGCGCAGACAACCGGTTGCTGAGGATCGATCTCGAAAGGAGTATCCGTCTCCTGTTCCTCCTCTTCCGCTGAACCCGCTCCGTCCTCTTTGTCCTTGCCTTTGTCCTTCGCTCCGGTTTTCGGTGCGGAATCAGCGCCGTAGATCACCTTCCAACCCAACGACAACAGCTGCTTCACCGTCGTCTTGAAGTTTTCCTTCTCCACTTCGGTCATGACGGTATGTACTTTGTACTCGGCAGCCGGGTAGAAATGGGATAAGAACCGCTTCACGATCAGATCGTACAGCTTGCGCTCGTCCGGGCTCAGCCCTTGCGGCTTCTTCATCGTCGGCATGATCGCGTGGTGATCCTCGACCTTCGTCGGATTGCACACGTTCTTGTTACCAATATGAACGAACTTCTTGTTTGCGCCCTGTACGAAATCCCCGTAGTCCGGCGAATTGCGCATCGCATCCAAAATTTTGTGCATTTCCGGAATGTTCTGCTCGTTCACGTAGTTGGAGTTCGTACGCGGGTAAGAGATAACCTTGTGTTTCTCGTACAGAGCCTGCGCCGTATCCAACGTCTTCTTGGCGGAGAAGCTAAACTTTCCGTTCGCCTCCCGTTGGAGCAGCGTAAGGTCGTACAGCTTGAAGGGATACTCTTTCGTATCCTTCACTTCGTAGCTGGCGATCGTTCCCGTCTTGCCTTTCACCTTAGCGGCAATCGCCTCGGCTTTCTCGGGATCGGTAAGCCGTTCGCCTTGCCAGATTCCTCTATAGTTAGTCGCCTGTTGCGAGAACATTCCCGTAATGTCATAGAACTTCAAGGAATCGAACGCTTCGATCTGTTTCTGCCGATCATAGATCAGCGCTAACACCGGCGTCTGCACCCGACCTACGGATAACAGCTCGTTATGCTTGGTCGTGAACGCGCGCGACCCGTTCATGCCGATAAGCCAATCCGCTTCGCTCCGGGCGCGGGCCGCCTGCGTCAGGTTATCGTACTCCGTATTGTCCTTCAATTGATCGAAGCCTTTGCGAATCGTCTCCGCCGTAAGGTCGGAAATCCACAACCGCTTAACCGGCTGCCGCAAATGCAAATGCCTCACGATCAGCGAGAAAATATGCTGCCCTTCACGCCCGGCATCGCACGCGTTAACGAGCGCACCGCTCCGCGCCGCAAGGTCTTCGATAACCTGCAGTTGATCCTTCGTCCTCGGGTTCGGAAGCAATTTAAACGCATCGGGAATAATCGGCAAATCGCCGAATCTCCACTTTTTATATTTGTCGTCATACAAGTCAGGCTCAGCTAGCCCGATAAGATGGCCGATCGCCCATGTAATGATGTAATTTTCGCCTTCTAAGTACGAGCGCTTATTCTGTGCCTTCGGTTCAATGACGGCGGCAATGTTGCGGCCCATATCCGGTTTTTCCGCTATGACCAACGTCTTCAACAAGGGTCGTTCCTCTCCATTTGTGATTCCTGAGATTTCATGATGTTAACAATACAATTATATCACAGGTCACAAGCCTAACAGGATACCGAAAAAGACGCACGAGAAGATGACCTCTCTGCGTCTTTCGCCGATACGCTTCTATGTTGACTTATCTTCGTGGCGTATCTGTTCTCCCTGCATAGCGCCTAGCTTCACCCAAGTTAAGCGGTTTTTCCGATTATCTCGGGCATCGGTCCTTTGCTGCGCCTACAGCTTAATCCGTTTGCTATTAGACTCAATGACAGCCGTTCCCCGCTGCTCGATTCCCTTATCTTTAACAGCCAGAGTAAGAATCGAAGGCAGCAGCATTCCCCTAACGAGAAAAGTATCGATGAGAATTCCCGCCGCCATTGCGAAGCCGAACAAGTAGAGCTCCTGCATCGGTTGGGTGATCAACACGCCGAACGTCGCTGCAAGAATGAGTCCTGCCGAAGAGATGACTCCTCCCGTGGAAGCTACGCCGCGCCTTACCGCATCTTTCCAAGGATGAACCTTAGCCTCTTCCTTGATTCTCGATACGAGCATAATGTTGTAGTCCACGCCAAGGGCGACCATAAAGACGAACGTATAGACGGGCATCCGATAGCTAAAGGTTTCAAAACCGAGCAGGTTGTGGAACACCGTCCATGTGAGTCCCAGCGTCGCCGCATACGACAGCAGTATCGTTACAATCATGAGCAGAGACAGCTTAATCGAACGGGTCTGGAACGCTAGCATCAGAGCGATGAACAACGTAATCCCCGCAAACAAAACGACCGTATCCCGTTCGTTCATGCTTCTGACGTCGGCCTGCTGCGCGGTTTGTCCGGCAATATGCAGCTTAACTGTGGCTGGATCAAGACCGCTAGCCGTCAGCATCGACTTTTCATCGCTCCGCCAATCGTCCACACGATCCAGCGCTGCCGCTTCGTATGGATTGGAGCTTAGCACGACCTGCAGCCGCATAGCGCGCTTATCTTCGGAAAATCCTTTTTCCGATACGGAATCGACGCCCCCGCCTTTCCTCAGTTCCTCCGTCAAAGCTTTCACTTTGGCCGAGAAAGCATCATCCGCGGAAATATCTTTATCGCTCTCCACGATGATCGTAACCGGAGCCAACTGCCCGGGAGGGAATTGTTTCTCCAACAGCTCGAAGCCTACCCGGGAAGGCGTATCCTCGGGAAAAGATTTCATCAGGTTAAAGGAATACTGAATCGTCCCGATGCCAAGAGAGGCTAAGAGCAGCAAGGCAACCAGCATTCCGGCGACTCGCTTAGGCTTCTCCGTAACGAACCTTCCCGCCTTAGTCCAGAACGCAACGCGACGCTTCGACGGCTTATTGGCGGATACGTCGTCTAAGGCTTTCGGAACGAAGGGCCAGAACGCTTTACGTCCGACAAGCGCGAAGATGGCCGGAATAAGCGTCAGGCCTGCCAGCAGAATAACCGCAACCGCGATTGAAAATACTGGCGCGAAGCCATGATAAGGCTTAAAGACGGAAGCGAACAGAGCAAGCATCGCGACGAGCACCGTCCCCCCGCTGAACAAAATCGGTTCCGATACGCGAGCCATCGCTTTGCCCATCGCGTCGTATTTCGAGTCCACTACGGCAAGCTGCTCCCGATAGCGGGAAAAGACGAACAAACAATAATCGGTGATGACGGCGAACAGCAGGATCATCATGATCGATAACGACTGCTTGTCGATGACGAACCATCCGTTCTTGCCGGCAAGCCCGATTACGCGGTCTACGACTTGATAGACAAGCCCAGCAACGGCAAGCGGGATAATCGCCAGCAGCGGGGAGCGGTAGATCGCGACCAGCAACACGAGGATTAGCACGACCGTCGCGAACATCAAGACGAAATCCGCATTCCTGAACAAGCTTAGCGTATCCGCAGATATCGCCGCAGGACCCGTCATTTCGAACTGGACGGCTTCATCCCCGTTGTGTTGCCAATACGCTTTCATCTCGTCTAACGTATCCAGTACGCTATCCGATTCCATGCCTTCCTGCAATTCTACGTTCAGCAGCAGCGTCTTGCGATCCTCGGATAATAAGCGGCTCCGTTCGGACTCGGGCAATCGCTGGAACGGAACTACGCTCTGAACGTGCTTCGGCTTAGATCCCGAAGACAACCATTCGCTGTAGGCTCCGATTTTCTCTAATTGCCCCTCCGTTAACGGCTGATCGCTATGAAATACGAGTAAAGCAGGCATACCGCCCGTTGACGGAAAACGCTTATCCAACAGCTGTTGCGCGACTGCGGACGGATTGTTATCCTTCACGTTCGCTTCCCCCGCGCTTATCGCGTTTTGCTTCGCGCCCGGGGCGGCAACGCTAAGCGCAACAATAAGAAGCAGCCATACGAGGAGACTGATCTTCGCTCCCTTACGGCTGCTGACATAACCCGTGACTCTAGACAATCCAAGTAACTTCATATTCTCGTCCTCCTGTCCGTTCGTTCTCCTGAATTATCGATCAGGTAAATGAACGGACGGTGAACGGAACATTACAAGCGGGGAATTCGAACGGTAAAAGTCGTCCCTTTGCCTTGTTCGCTGCGGACTTCGATCGTCCCTTGATGCAACGAGACGATTTTGTGGACGATGGATAACCCTAAGCCGCTCCCCGTGGAGGAGCGATTTCTTGCCTTATCCGCCTTGTGGAATCTTTCGAAAATAAACGGAAGCTCCGAAGCGGGTATGCCGATCCCGGAATCGCGAATCTCGATCGCGATTCCATCCGAACCACAATCGGCGATCTCTACGCCGATCGTACCGCCCATAGGCGTAAAATAAATCGCGTTCGAGATCAAGTTAAGCCATACCTCGTACAGCAGATGGGCATCCGCCGCAATCGACGCTTCGGGTAATTCTAGTTCTAGGTTTAGCTGCTTCTCCGACCATTGCCACTCCAGCATAATGATGATCTCGCGAATTTGCTCGTCCAGGCGGAAGGCCGCGATTTGAAGATGCTGGTCTTCCTTATCCAAGGCAGCGAGCTTCAGAAGCTGCTTACTCAAGGAGGATAGCCGCTTGCTCTCTTGCTCGATGATCGTCAAATAACGCTCGGATTGCTCTTCGGTCACCTGCTTGTCCAGCACGGCGCGGGCAAAGCCTTGAATGGACGTTAGCGGCGTCTGGAATTCATGCGAGACGTTCGCGACGAATTCTTGTCTCATCCGATCAAGCTGCCGGATCGATTCCGCCATTCGCGCGAAATGTTCCGCCAAGTCTCCGAATTCGTCTTTCCGGTTGCGGGACTTCTCCAAACCGACGTTGAAATTCCCCTTGCCGATCTGCTGCGTCGCCTTCTTCAGCACTTGCAGCGGCTTGACGATGAAGCGGGTCAGAATGACGATCATGACGAGGCTCGTGAGAAAAGTAAAGCCGAGCAGCACGGCGACGATGATACGGATTTCTCCGATCTGTTGCTCCAGATTCGGACGAATGAACAAAGCGTTCGGTCCATTGCTCGTAGGCAGAGGAATTCCTACGGTATTGCGAATGCTGTTCTCGAATAAAGAAAAGATCTCGAGGCGATTGTTCTCTTCCTTCATGCCATGGTAGATCTCGCCATCCAATACGGATTGAATTTCCTCGTTGCTCAATTTGCCGTGCTTGAACGCGCCCCCGAACATTTTCCCGTTCAAGCTTCCATCGACGGCGTAGATTTGAAAGCCTAACGCCGCGATCCCCGTTAAGTAAGTGTCCAGATTCACGTCGGAATCTTGCCCGTACAATGCGCGGATGCTCTGGCCCATGGCCAGTATTTTATCCTCGTTGTTCGTCTTTATTTTTTCCTGATAATACAAGCTCGTCAGCAATACTCCGATCATGCCGCTCACGAAAGCGACCGCCATGAACGTAAGGACGATACGTACATACAACGTCTTCATAATTCTTCCCTCGCTTCGAGCTTGTACCCCAATCCGCGAATCGTGGTCAGGACGAAATCGCCTTGGCAATCGGCAAACCTCTCGCGCAGCCGCTTGATATGGACGTCAACCGTTCGGCTATCGCCGTCGTAATCGGCTCCCCAGATCAATTGGATTAACTGCTCCCGGGTATATATTCGTCCAGGCTGGCTGGCGAGCTGCGCTAATAATTCGAATTCGCGCAGCGGGATCGTAATCGGTTCGTCGCCGATCCTGATCTCGTATCCTTTGCGGTCAATGCTCACGTTTCCCAGCCGGATGACTTCCGATGACACCATCCGATATCTTCGCAGCAGCGCTTTGATACGGAATAGCAGCTCCTTCGGCTCGAACGGCTTAACCATGTAATCGTCCGTACCAGCCAGGTAACCTTGCTCCTTATCTTCAAGCTGTCCCTTCGCGGTCAGCATAATGACGGGAATATCGTAATGCTCTCGAATTTCGCGGCATAGCTCAAGCCCGTCGACTCCCGGCATCATCACGTCGACGATCGCCAGATGGACCTGCTCCCTCTCGCATAACCGGGAAGCTTGCGCGCCATCCTCGGCCTCGAGTACCACGTACCCCTCTTTACTCAACACTAGCCTAAGCAGCTCTCGAATCGAAGGATCGTCATCCGCGACGACAATATGTATTCTCATGTCTGATTTCCTCCACCGTTCCCCTATGAACGGTTCCGTAATATTTTGGCTTCAGTATAGCATAGGAAACATTCTCTATGCTCTCTTGGCCCTCCCCCTCATGAATTGTCCTTTCCGCCCCCTTGATTCCCTCCAACTTCCTTTATTTCCGCTCAAAATCGTTGATTTGTGCAATTGTTCCCCGGGGAATAATCGCTTATGTTTTAGAGGCGTGAAAGCGCTTTATATAACTTGATCGCTACACAGAAGGAGGGTTACCTACTCTTGTTCGTACCGGATTACGAAAAATTTCATATCACGAGGAGGTAAATGAAAAATGCAACCTACTACCAGAAATATTCGCAAGGCTTTATTCCGGACGACTTCTCTGGTGCTTATCCTTTCCCTTTTATTAAGTATCGCGGAAATCGTCCCCTTAGGGAAAGTACACGCCGCAGGTTCTTACTTGTTATCGCTCGATAGAACGGCGTATGCCTCGTCGACGGAAGGCAACAATACTCCGGACTTGGCAACGGACGGAAATACGGGTTCTCGATGGAGTAGCGCATGGGGAGCCGATCCGCAGTGGATTTACATCGATTTGGGGGCATCCGCCGCGATTGATCAAGTCATCATTCGATGGGAAGGCGCTTATGCCAAATCCTACAAAATCCAAGTATCCAACGATGAATCCGCCTGGACGGACGTCTATGCGACAACCGCCGGTCACGGCGGAGTAGATACGCTGTCTCTTACGGGCAACGGGCGGTACGTTCGCTTGCTGTGCACGGAACGGTTTCTGGCGCAATACGGGGTTTCCGTCTTCGAATTCGAGGTTTACGGCACGGGAGGAGCCAATCCGCCCCCTGTCGCATTGGGACCCAATGTTGCCCTTAACAAACCTGTAACCGCATCTTCTTACGAACAATCGGCCTATCTTCCGCCAGGCTCCACCTTGCCTCAGAACGCAGTGGACGGCAATGCTGCGACGAGATGGTCGTCTAATCCAGCGGATGGAGAATGGATCTACGTCGATCTAGGCAGCGTTCGCACGATCGGTCGAATTCGGATCCAATGGGAAGCCGCGGCCGGAAGAGCCTACGACATTCAAGTATCCAACAACGCCTCAAGCTGGACGACCGTCTACCGGGAGTTGACGGGAGACGGAGGCCTGAAAGATCTTCCCGTCTATACGAGCGGTCGATACGTCAGGATGAAAGGGATCAGCCGAGCAACGAGCTTCGGTTATTCCATCTTCGAACTGTCGGTGTACGACTACGTTGCCGGGGATCCTCAACCGAGCTATACCATTCCCGCGTTGCCGACTCCTGCGACGATCGCGGCCGGACAGGGAAGTTACTACACTAACGATATTTCAATGCCCCAGCCTAAGTACCCTCTCTACAAGAACGCGAATATCACTGCCCCCCTCCCCTCCAACGATTGGTGGCAGTCGATCCTCATCAAGAAGCTGGGAGACGGTATTATTACGCTGCCGCTCAAATCGAAATATACGAAACAAGGCTTAAGCGTTCTGAATTCCGGGGCCGGCTGGGTCAACGGTCGATCCCAAGAGGCGGGAGGAAATCCGGATCTATACCTTATGGCCAGCAACATCGGTACATCCGCCATGTCGAATAAGATCATCGCGTATGGCGATTGGTCCGCCACGGTTTCGCTCAGCGACAATTCCGTCGACAAGATGAAGACGACCTTCGTCAAAGGCTCCCCCTATCTCTACTCGGAGTTCAGCGATCCTACAACCCCGGAGCTATATTTGCCTGCATCCACGCGTTTCTTCGACGACGGCAACAACGCGATTCTGGCGACGGACGGTACGACGATTACCGGAGACCACATCGGCTTCTCCGTGACGAATCTGAACGGGGCTCCAACCCCCTCTACGGTAACTAGGCATTACGGAGTCTTCGCTCCGGCGGGCACTACCTTCAAGAGGGTCGGCTCGAAAATCAAAATTCAATTAGGGGGCGGTCAGAACTATCTGTCCTTGGCTACCCTTCCCGCGGTCAGCGATTTGAACTATTTTTATCAACATGCCTACGCATTCGTGACCAATACGACGGTGACACCGGGATTTAATCCGACAACCTCCGACGTAACGACCACTTTTAACGTGACGACCTCGCAAAAGCGTACGGGATTCCCTACTACGACGTTAATGGCCTTGCTGCCTCACCAATGGAAAATCACAACTTCGCCGCTAACGGCTCTTACTTACCCTTCCATTCGAGGTACGTTAAAGCTCCGCGATGGCAATACTTTCACGACAGTGGATAGGTTCTATGGGATCGTACCTCAATTCACCGAACCTTCCGATCCGACTTATTCCCGACAATCCTTGCTTCAATATCTAGCCCTTCTAGATCAGGATACTTCGGCGAATTTAATGAAGGCCGATGCCTATTGGCAAGGTAAAGTGCTTCACCCGCTGGCTATGGGTGTACTGATTGCCGACCAGATCGGCGATGCCAATTACAAGTCCTTGTTCCTCGGCCGAATGAAAACCGTTCTAAGCGATTGGTATACGTATACGCAAGGTGAACCGAGTTACTTCCTGTATTACGATCCGACATGGGGCACGATGTACTACAAAGAGAGCGAATTCGGAGCCAATACGGGAATCACGGATCATCATTTCACATACGGCTACTACGTGTTCGCCTCTGCCGTCCTTGCGACGTACGATCAGGATTTCAAGGACAAATATAGCACGATGGTCGAGCATCTCATCAGAGATTACGCCAATCCTTCGAAAACCGACCCGCTCTATCCGTTCTTCCGGAATTTCGATCCGTACGAGGGGCATTCCTGGGCAGGAGGATACGGCGATAACGACAGCGGCAACAACCAGGAAGCGGCGGGCGAATCCTTGTTCGGATGGGTCGGACAATATATGTGGAGCATGTTGACCGGTAATACCGCATATCGGGACGCCTCCGTCTACGGCTTTACGACCGAGCTCAAGGCCGTCGAGCAATATTGGTTCAACTACGATAACGATAACTGGCATCCTGACTATCCTTATAAAACGGCGGGGCAAGTTTACGGAAGTTCGAACTTCTTCGGTACTTTCTTTAACGGCGATCCGGTATACGTATATGGAATCCACTGGCTGCCGACATCCGAATACTTGACGAGCTACGGTTTCGATCCGGCCAAGGCGGCGGCATTGTACAACGGGTTCGTCAAAGATAACGGAGGCCCAGAGACGGATTGGTACCATATCGTATGGCCCATTCAATCTTTAAGCAATCCGCAAGCCGTACTCAGCAAGTGGAACACGGCGGGTATGCAAAAAAACGAAGTGTTCAACACTTACTGGTTCGTTCATAACATGGCAACGTTAGGCCAGCGTACCAAGGATATATGGGCGACGGGATGGTCAAGCGCTACGGTGTATAAAAACGGAGCCAACTATTCGGCACTGGTGTGGAATCCGACGAACGCGCCAGTGACGGTAACGTTCCGTAACGCAACGGGTGTAACAGGGACGGCGACAGTGGCTGCTAAGTCTTTGACGAAGGTCAATCCGACGAACAACAGCAATCCGGGCTTGTTGACGCCACCGGCCTTGGTCGCCGATACGACTTTGAATGCGGTCGGTCAGCCGATCGAACTGACCTTCGCGGATAACGCGGCATGGCGAGGCGCCATCTCGAGCGTGAAGGTGAACGGCGCCACCGTTGGCGCGGGGCAATACGCCATCGCGGCCGGTAAGCTAACCTTGAACGCGGTCTTATTCGGGCAAGCAGGCAGTTACGCCATCACCGTTCAAGCGGTCGGCTATTCCGACGCGGCCGTGACGCAAACGATCATCCCGTCAGGGGGAACGGGCGGCAGTAATCTGGCACTGAATAAACCGACTGCTTCCTCGGCCAATCCGCTTCAGGTTTCCGCCTTGGCGGTGGACGGGAACGCGGGCAGCCGCTGGGAATCCGCATTCAGCGATCCTCAATGGATCTCCGTCGATCTAGGTGCTGCGACAATGGTCAACCGTGTCGTTCTGAATTGGGAGCCCGCTTATGCGACAAGCTATTCGATCCAGGTATCAACCGACGGCACGACGTGGACGAACGTCTACTCGACGACTACGGGTGACGGAGGCATCGACGATATCTCTTTCCCACCCGTAAGCGCGAGGTATGTAAAAATGAACGGTACCGTTCGCGGAACGCCGTATGGATACTCGCTTTGGGAATTCGAGGTTTATGGCGGATCCGCTACACTACCCTCGCCCCAATTGACCGCCGATACGACGCTGAACCAAGTCGGTCAACCGATCGAGATTACATTCGCGGACAATACCGCTTGGAGGAGCGCTATTCAAGCCGTCAGCTTAAACGGAACCGCTATCGGCGCCTCGCAATTCAGCGTAGCCGCTGGCAAGTTGACGCTCAGCGCTTCCTTGTTCGCGCAAACCGGAAATTATGCAATCACCGTGCAAGCAAGCGGTTATACGGATGCATCCGTTCAGCAAGCCATCGTCGCTGGCCAGGCGATCAATCTCGCCCTGCAGAAGACGACCGCGACTTCCGCCAATCCGATATCCGGGGGAATTTACGCCGTGGATGGCGATAGCGGCACGCGATGGGAATCGGCGTACAGCGATCCGCAATGGATCAGCGTGGATCTAGGCACCCCGGCGACGATCAGCCGAGTCTACCTGAACTGGGAAGGCGCTTACGCCAAGAGTTACTCGATCGAAGTGTCCGCTAACGGAACGGCATGGACGACCGTCTACTCCACGACGACCGGAGACGGCGGCATCGACAACGTTACTTTCACCCCAGTTAACGCTAAAATTGTACGGTTGACCGGTACGCAGCGCGGGACGCAATACGGTTACTCGCTGTGGGATTTGGAAGTCTATCCTTAACCTTAGTCATTCGAAAAAGCCATCCAGTCGTCCCGCGAGGGGCAATTGGATGGCTCTTTTTCTTAGCTTCTCGAGCCTTCATCGCGCATACTTCGGAAACCGGATCCGCACCGTTGTCCCTTCCCCGATTGAGCTCGTAATGGATACGCCGTAGGTTTTGCCGAATTGGAGCTTGATTCTCTGATCGACGTTGCGAATGCCGTAGCCGACACCCTTCTCGGAAGGATCAAGCACCTGTTCGATCGTCTCCTCTTTCATCCCGATCCCGTTGTCGCGGATCTCCATGACGATCTCGTCGCCTTCCTGAGCCACGCGGATAAACAAATGGATTTCATCGTCGTACCAGGCATGCTCGAGCACGTTCTCGACGAACGGCTGAAGAATAAACTTGATCGTATCGTAACCCAGCGTATCTTGATCAATGTCATATTCGACGATAATCCGGTCAGCGAACTTGATTCTCTGAATATCGACATAGGATTGGATGATCTGTACCTCTTTGTCGATCGAGATGATCATCTCGCCTTTATTGAGCGACAAGCGGTAGAACTTGGCCAATCCGCGCACCATCTCGTGCATTTTGTCGATCTCGCCTAGCTTGGCCATCCGGCTAATCGACGAGAACGTGTTGTAAAGGAAATGAGGATTCATCTGCGAATGAAGCACCTGCAGCTCGACTTCTTTTTTCTCCAGCTTGCTCAAGTACACCTCATCGATCAGCTTCTCCATGTTGGAAGCCATGTCGTTGAAGGCATCGCCGATCTGCGAGAATTCGTCGTTGCCCGGAACGACCATCCGCTTATGGAAATCCCCTTCCTTGAACGCTTTAAGGGAACGGATCAACTTCATGAACCGCTTGGAGAAATACCGCGACATTAGCCAACTGATCAAAGTGAGAACGAGTAAGCTCACGAAACATATCAGAATCGTAAGATTGCGAACCTGCTGCGAGTTTTCTTGGAAGGAAGACGTCGGGACCCACGCCACGATGCTAGCATTCATATTGGATATCGGTTGCTTAATTTGCATATAGCCATCCGGTTGGCCGACGTAACCGTCCTGGGCCACCGTCAGTAAATTCGGATTCATTTCGGTGCGCGAGCTGGCATAGAGAAGATGGTTGTTGCCATCAATGACGAACAGCAAGCTGTCGTCGCCCAATTTCGTGAAATCCACGTCATAGAAAATATCCTTAAGCTTCACGTTCATGTTGATTAACCCGATGGACATCAAGTTCTCGTAATTGATAATGGGACGAAGAAAAGAGATATTGCCCTTAGCGGCATCATCGTCTATTTGTTTCCATTCCTTGTCCTCGTAGGTCATCGGCAGAGTCTTAAACCATTCCTTATCTTTAATGCGATCCAGATGAAAGATGGAATATTGCCGGCCTCTTTCCTCCTGCCCCTTCTCCCTCTCCCCTTTGAAATAAAACTCGTCGATGTAATAGAATTCGCTAATATTCGTATTGTTCAAGTAGACCGAGAGCTTCGTATCCAGGATCGGCAAATTAACCGCAGACTCTATCTTGGGCAGGATGTACTGGGTCATAATCGTGTATTTCTCATAATCCAAATAGTATCCCGATAGAATACGGGACAACGCTTGATCGGAGAAAATATCGTCGGAGCCGCGAATGATATCCGCCAGCCGGTAGTCCACGTTGCTGCCGATCTGCTTAACCGCGATTTCCAGATTGCTTCGCGTATGTTGTTCGCTGGATTGGACAGAGGAAATATAGGAATAACTCCCGATCACAATGACGGGAGTCATGACGAGGAGCAAATAAGAGATCAGCAATTTGTAACGAAGCGGAATATAGGCATTGGATCTGGTCTTGGTCGCTAAGGACACGAGTATCAACTCTGCTTTCGATAGTCTCCTGGAGTAATGCCGTAGTGCTCCTTGAACAATCTGCTGAAATAAGCCAAGCTTTTGTAACCGACGTGATCGGCGACTTCATAGATTTTCAGCGTTGGAACCTGCAGCAGTATTCTCGCCTTCTCCATCCGGTTGCGTACCAAATACTCGTTAAAGCTCTCCCCGGTCTGTTCCTTGAACAGAAAACCCATATGATTGGCCGAGTAAGAGAACTTGTTCGCGATTTCCCGAAGCGTAATCTCTTCCGCCAGATGATCCTGAATGAACCGCTCGATCGGCTCGATCAGACGGCGGCTCTTGCTCTGCTTCTTAACGAACAATCTCTCCGATATTTCGAATAACGTCTTGCGAAGCCAGGATTTGATATCCTCGACCGTCTCGAACTGCCTAATGACGTCCAGATGCTCGAATCCCCAGCCTAGCAAGCTTTCGTAGGTTTCGTTAACCGTATTCAAGTACGCTTCCAGCTTGGATGCGATATGGATCGAGAAGCTGTACACCTTGACCGGATGCTCGAACGACCGCACGTTGTCGAACAGGTCGTCCATGCAATCGCAAATTTTAACGAGCTCGTAGTTCGCGACCCCGATGAACATCTCATCCAATATCGCGTTAAGATCCTTAGCGTCCTTAACGATTCGCAGCCGAGCCAACCTCGGCGGAATGACCCTGTTTTTGCCGATGAACATTTTGTTGCCGATCAATTCCTTCGCCTGCACGTAGGAACGGGCAATTCCCTCCGGAAACTCGACCGGTTCGCCGTAGCTGGAGGTGAGGGTGAATCCGGTTCGATCGCTAACGAAAGCATGGAGCTCTTCTAGCGTTTCCTCTATTTGCGATGGTTCTTTGCTATAAACAAACGCGAACTGGGAAGGAGAAATCGCGAACCACGATCCCAGTCGATGGTTATCGATATATTCGGTTATCGTCCGAGCCGCGATTTGCAGTTCGGATTGACCCGCGTCCGGCGCTTGTTTGTTCTTCCATAATACGTCGTCCAGTTCGATCACCACGGCGATAGCTTGGCCGACCGGGACATCTAACGGATAACGCGCTAAGAACGCTGGAAGCGCGTCTTGATTGATTCTTCCTTCTAGCAGATGTTGCAAGAAATCGTTCTTAACGAAAGCGAACGATTCCGTGAAGCGGGATTGTTCGTCGTCCTTCTTGCGCGTCGCTTCGATTTCCGTTACGACCTTCCGCAACAGCTCCACGATCTCATCATCGTCGACGGGCTTGAGGAGATAACCGTCCGCTTTGAGATTAAGCGCTTCTTTGGCATATTCGAAATCCTGGTAACCGCTAATGAAGATCGTTTTGAGGTTCGGGTTTCTGTCCAGCGCCTTGCGCGACAGCTCTAATCCTGTCAATACCGGCATTTTGATATCGGTTACAAGAATATCAATCGGATGTTGATCGATATAGCTCAAGGCCGCAAGCGAGCGGTTCTCGCTGCAGACGACCTCGATACCGAGCTCGTTCCACGGAATCAATTGCCGTAAACCTTCCAAGTCGTAATTCTCATCGTCTACTAATACAGCTTTGTACATAGGAATATGCGCTCCTTCATGGAGAAAAGAGAGGGTATATTGAGTATACCCTCTCTTAACGCCTAGTTATAGGTGCATTATTATTTTCCTTGCATCGCTTTCAGGTTAGCTTGCCACACGTTCGTTTTCCATTTCAGTACTTTGTCGTAACCGATTTTCGTTGCTTCTTTATCCGCTTTTTCGATTAGGCTCAGCACTTCATCGTCGCTCTTCGCGAACAGGATTTTCGGAATCAGCTGCTTGTGCGCATCTCTCAAGCGCTGCATGATAATGCCTTCTTCCGTGTTCGGAGCCGGCTCCAGATTGGAATACGCGGTTACGTCCATGGACGTTTTGAACGAAACATTAGCTTGGCCGACCGTTGTCCAGTCTTGCGCTTCGTCCGGCAATAGCTTCTCGCGTTTCGCCTTCGTGGAATCGACGTAAGCCGTATTACCGCTCCAGTTAAATTCTCCGATTTTCAACTCGTCGTATTTTTTCGGATCGCGGTTGATATACGCATCGTTCGGAATCGGTACTCCGTCCTCTACTTTGTCGTAGAAGAGTCCTGGAGGACCGAAGAAAATGACTTGCTGGCCTTGCGGGCTGGAAGCCCAGTTATAGTAAGAGAAAATCGCTTCCGGATCCTTGGCGTTGGTCGTAATGACGTTTACGTTCCAACCCAGGGTGTTATAGCCGGACGGGAATACTTTGTTTTTGTCCACGCCGCTCTTGTGAACCGGCCAAATGACTTCGTATCCGTCTTCCGGATCTTTAGCTTTGAGTAAGTTATTCGCTTCGCGGCCGATGCCTTCGACTACCGCGTCGTAAGCGCCGAATACGGCAATTTGGCCCTTTTTCAACTTCTCGAGCACTTGGTCGCGAGTTTGCGTGAACATATCGCTGGAAGTCAAGCCTTGACGGAACAGTCTGCTGCTATACAACGCCGTATCCTTAAACGCTTGATCTTGGTACACGGAAGACAACGAATTGTTGCTCGGAATGCCGAACACGGAACCGGAGCCCGGGGAAATGAATACCGGAGTCACGTTGTCTACGGCACCGCTGTAAAGCATACCCACCATTTGAACGTCTACGCCGTCGCCGCGGACTTCGCCGAAGTCGAGCGGAACGATGTTCGGATACTTTTCTTTGACCAATTTAAGATACGCTTCAAGGTCTTCCCATGTTTCTAGCGGAGGAGATCCGAGAGCTTTATAGATTTTCTTCTCAACGAGATAAGCACCGTTACCGTTGCCGTTATCGCCGTTAATAAACCAGTTCGGCATTTGATACAGTTTACCGTCGCTGCTTCTGAGCATGTTCAGCGTTTGTTCGCCGACAGCTTGAACGTACTCCGGATATTTTTCAAGGAACGGATCAAGAGCGACTAATTTGCCCGCTTGCTGCAAACGATCGATGTCTTTACCGCGATCGGAGACGATAACGTCAGGAAGCTCGTTGGACACGATCATCGTGTTCAGCTTCTGCGCAGCCGCGCCGTTGGATTGGACAGGCTGCAACGTAACTTTCAAGTTATCCGTAATCCATTTGGCGTGCGGGCGTTCTTCCCAAGTCGGAGCCGTATACCAGTCATAATTGACGAAAAGGGAGAATTTCACCGGTTTAACCTTCGCTTGCAAGTCGCCTTCCGCTACCGCTTCGCTTGAAGATGCGCTCTCGGAAGCAGGTGCCGACGCGCTTTCTGCGGGAGTGCTAGCCGATTGGGAAGCAGATGGGCTGTTGTTGCTTGAGCAAGCCGATAATAACAAACTTAGGGTAAGTAAACTGCCAGTGAGTAGGCTTGCGCTCTTCTTGTAATTCATGTCCTTTCCCCTCTCTAATAATCACATTATATATGTCATAAGCGGACGCCGCATGCTGACTCCGCGAATAACCAAAATATTATTCTTTCATAGAGCCTACCATTGCGCCTTTGACGAAATATTTTTGCAAGAACGGGTAGATGAGAAGAATCGGCAACGTCGCAATCATCATCGTGGCCATCTGTAGTGCCTTCACTGTGATGGAATCTTGAACGGCACTTTGCGCGTAAGTATTCAAATTTTCTATGAGTACCTTCGTTGCTCCCGAGTTTACGATCTGCACCAGCAGCGTTTGCAACGGAATGAGCTCCTGGCTGCTAATGAAGACCGCTGGATAGAACCAGTCGTTCCATAACCCGACCGCCGTGAAGAGTCCCAGCGTCGCCATGACCGGTCCCGATATCGGCAACACGATGCGAAAGAACACTCCGAAATTCGAGCAGCCGTCGATCCGGGCCGCTTCTTCCAACCCTGTGGGCAGCTCTTGGAAGAACGTTCTGAAGATGATCATGTTGTACACGTTGACCATCCCGTGGATGATCAAGAAAGTAAACGTATCGAATAGATGCAGATTATAGATGAGAATGAAGTACGGAATAATTCCCCCGCTGAAATACATCGTGATTACGCAGAGGATCATGTAGCCTTTCTTAAAAACGATGCCTCGTTGAGATAATCCGTAAGCGAACAGCGACGTGAAAAACATGGAGACGACCGTACCGATAACCGTCCGCGCGATCGTAACCCCGTAAGCGTGGAAGATCAGCTTTTCTTTGAATACGATTTGGTAGTTTTCCAGCGTAAACGATCTCGGCCAGAACGTGATCCCGCCGAGCGAAGTGTCGCTGCCGACGTTGAACGAAATGGCGAGCGAGTTCCAGAACGGATAGAACGTCAAGAACGTCAATACCGCAAGGCAGAGATAAATAATAACTTGCAAAACTTTATCCGAGAAGTTGAGTTTCATCGTATCGCATCCGTTTCCTGAAGTATGCGTTGTTGACTTACCATAGGCTTGCTTTGCCCAAGCGACGAGCGATGCCGTTCGCGATGAACAACAGGATGACGCTCAACACCGATTTGAATAATCCGGCTGCGGTAGCGTAGGAGAAACGTTGGTTGTGTATCCCCATTTGGTAAACGTAAGTATCGATAACTTCCGCGTACGGCATCACGATTCCGTTGCTTAAGTTTTTGGTCATCAGGAGGATGTCCTCGAACCCTGCATTCAGAATGTTACCAACGCCCAGAATGAGGAAAATGATGATAACCGGAGAGATGCTCGGTATGGTGATCAGGAAAATTTGCTTAAAGCGATTCGCGCCATCCATGGCCGCTGCTTCATACAAGGCTGGATCGATACTCGCTATGGCAGCCAAGTAAACGATGGAGCCGAAGCCGACTTCCTTCCATACCCCGACGGATACGAGAATTCCCCAGAAATACTCCGGAATCGAGAGCCAGTTGATCGGATCGCGAATCAAAGAAAACTTCTGCATGACGTCATTGACGGGTCCATTGTCGACGGCCAGCATCGAGAAGATGAGGCCCGAGACGACAACCCAGGAAATAAAATGCGGGATGTAAGTGACGGTCTGCACGATTCTCTTGAATGCCATGTTGCGAACTTCGTTCAACATCAGCGCCAATATAATCGGTGCCGGGAATCCGACGAGCAGCTTCAGTAAACTGATAGCCAGCGTGTTGCGCATAATGTTCCAGAACTCCGGCGATTCGAAAAAAATGCGGAAGTGCTCTAATCCGACCCATCGGCTCGCGTTAAATCCGGTAAAGAGGTTGTACTCCTTAAACGCAACCATAACGCCCCACATCGGGATATAACTGAACACGATAATGAACGCGAGAGACGGAAGAATCATCAGTTGGTAGTCCCACTGTCGGGCGAACCTGCTCCACACTCCGGCGTCCTTATTAAGGTTCCGTTGCGGGGAAGATGAGGCCTTCTCGTACAGCGAAGAAGTTGTGTCGTCTTTCAAATCATCACCATCTTCATATTGTTTGTACCTTAATGCTAAGGGATGTCGAATTCGTTTTCTACGCAAGCGATTAACGATTGTTATCCTAAATCAACGATGTTGTTTTGAGTTCATTAAAAAAAAGCCCGCCTTCACGCGTATGAATATCCGCGTAAAGACAAGCTTTCATTTCAATCCGTATATAGCGTGTTTCACCAAGCAAGCATAACCGCGATCCAAGCCGCAACCGCCGGGATCCCTTGAACGAAGAGAATCGACCTCTTGGCGGTGAAGCCTCCGTAGATAGCCGCGATCAGGACGCACACGAGGAAAAACGTCTGAATCTGGTACCCCGTCGAGGCGTTCGGATGAAAGAGTCCCCAAGCTAGCCCTGCTGCCAAGAATCCATTATACAGGCCTTGGTTAGCGGCCAACGACCGCGACTCCCTCGCGAAGCTCGCCGACGTTCCGAAAGATTTGCGAACACCGGGAGACGTCCACAGGAACATTTCCATGAACAGAATGAGCACATGCTCCAAAGCGACAAGTCCTACCAATATCGCAGCTATGACCACTGAGCAGCTCCCCTTCCATTTGCTATATTGAAGCGCTGTAAGCGCTACTAATTATTTATTCTCAAGGGAGAGGGAATTATCACTCCGTTTTCGCGGATTCGAAATTTGCGCTTTCCGTCTGCCCGGGAACCACCAGCTTGCCCTTCCGAGCAGCTTCATCGTTACCGGAACGAGCAGCATCCGAATGACGGTGGAATCCAGCGCGATCGCGATAGCCATACCGAAGCCGAGCATCTGAATCGGCAGCACGCCCGAGAAAGCGAAGCCCGCGAATACGGCTACCATCAATACGGCTGCGCCGGTAATGAGCGGTCCGGTCTTCTCCATTCCCTCGGCAATGCTTTCCTCATGCGCCCCGGTCCGGTCATATTCCTCTTTAATCCGGCTTACAAGGAATACTTCATAGTCGGTACTCAGACCGAATAAGAGCGCGAGCAGCAATACCGGAACGAAGTGAATAATGTAACCATTCGATTCTACGTCGAAAATTTCCGAACCGTACCCGAGGGCGAACACGAATACTAGAATTCCGTAAGTCGCAGCAACCGAGAACAAGTTAAGAATAATAGCTTTAAGCGGCAGAAGCAAGCTTCTGAAGGAGAGAACCAGGATCAAGAAGATCAGGACAAGCATGACTCCAAGCGCGGGCAACAAGCTATCGTTAATCGCTTTGGACGTATCCATACCCGTCATCGTTTCTCCGCCGATATGGAAAGCTGTCCCTGCCGGCAATTCGAACCCAGGCATTAGCGTGTCACGCAAATGCTTAATGAAGTCCCTGGCTATATCACTTGAACCATACTGGTCCAATTCGACCTCGAGTACTCCGGTGTGCCGATCGTTGCTTACATAGCGATTGATCATGTAACTAACGTCTTGGGGCAACGCGCTCGCTCCCCCATTTAAGATTCCCGACACGACAGCCGGTTCCATCCCGGGGAAAAAGCTTGTTACGGCCGATACTCCGATAACGTGATCTTGTTTGGCAAGCTCTGCCTGTAACGCGGCGATTCTGGCGAGCGCCTCCGGCGAGCTCAGATCGCTGTTCTCATTGCGCAGGACGATGTTAATATGGTTAGCCGCTCCGATACCGAACGATTCCTCCATGAGCGTAAAGCCTTGGCGAACGGATGTGTCGGCTGGCAACGTGCGAATATCCGGAGCATCCAGCTTCATATCGAGAGCCGGGTACGCGAATACACCCAGAGCAGCCAAGGTGACCAACAGGAACAATACCGGACGGCGCATAATGACGTTCGTCCACCGTTTCCAACCGCTCGTTCTCGTCGTTTCGCGAGGACGAAGGAATGGAAGGCTTCCTTTGTTAATGCGCGTTCCAAGAATGACGAGCACGGCCGGCAACAACGTTAAGCTAGCCAATCCGGCTACGATTACGACAACGATTCCGCCGAACGCGATCGCTTTAATCGCCGTTATCGGTACTGTGAAAAGCGCGGAGAGAGCGGCAACCACGGTGAGTGCCGAGAAGAATACGGTATGGCCAGCCGTTCCCATTGTTCTCACCAAGGCATCCTGCTTCGTATTCCCCGGTACGGCAAGCTCCGCCTTAAATCGGCTAACTATGAAGAGCGAATAATCTATGCCTACTCCGAGCCCTAGCATCATCGCCGAATTCGTGACGAATACCGAGAGCTCCACTTGCAGGGCGACTAAGTATACGATGCCCATGGCGACTAGCAACGACGCGATTGTAACCATGAGAGGGGTAACCATAGCCATGATCGAACGGAATACAAGCAGAAGAATAATGATAATGAGCGGGAATACGATCATTTCGGCTTTGGCTAGCCCTTCCTGGCTCTGCACGCTGCTCTCGCCCCAGAACGCCGCCCCGCCTACCAAGTAAGCTTCCGCCCCAAGGCTTGCGGCCTGCTCGACTACGCGTTCTTGATAATTCGGCACTTCGTTAATCAGAAAATCCAATTTCGTGTCCATATCAACGAAGGCAATGCTGAGATTCGGATCTTTGCCTACCAGGCCGGAACCGATTCCCTCCGACGCATTCAGAATGCTGAATACTCCCGACACGCCTTCCTCGGTTTTCAACCGTTCAATGATCTGCTCCAGCTTCTCTTTATATTCCGGAGAACCTACCGCATGTTTCGGATCTTTAAGGACCAGCGTCAGCGAGCTTGCCGACCTGCCCTCGAACTCAGACGCCAGCAGCTTGCCCGCGGCGAGCGATTGCGACCCCGGAACATCCCAACCTCCTCCGCTCAGCAGCGGCGTTAGTTTACCGAAAGCAAACCCTCCGAATAACAAACCTACGATCCAAAGCACGACGACTATCCATCTTACCTTGTACAACGCCTTTCCCCATCCTTGCAGTAAACCGTGCATCTCTCTCCACCGTCTTTCTCTTTTTGTGTGTTATTCGTTCTTCCCTATTGCACAGCATTAATATATGTTGCTTATTGTTTGGTCATTCAAACAATAAACGATAAAAAGAAAGAAGCGTTTTAAGACTCCCTCTTTTTACTAACGAATTCGTAATATGCGCCAAGCATAACCGCCAGCGTATCGTAGGCTTCATCATAATTGAAGTCAGGGTCGGCGACCTTCTGCAAGCCCAAACCTTCGAATACCGCATACAAAATCGAGGCTATCGTCTCCGATTGCTCCGGGGGAAATCCGCTGAGCGATTCGATCGTCTCGCTAATATGACCGCGCTCCGTAGCAAGCATTTCACGCAAAGTGGCCGTTGCACTCTCTTTCCGGAGTCCGATCGCGAATAACTCGAACCGAAGACGGAACCAGTCCTGATGCTGAAGAGCTTTACTCTTCGGAATCTCAAGCATCTGCGCTATCGTTGCATTAGAAATCTCATCCGGATTACCGGAAGCTTCAAGCAAAGGATTGAACGAATCGCAATACTTCTTCGTTTCCCGGCGAAATACTTCGGCGAACAGCAGATCCTTACTCGGGAAATAGTAATTGATCAACCCCTGCGCCACGCCCGCCGTAGCGGCAATCTCCTTGGTCGAAGCCTTGTCATAGCCCTTCTCCGATAATACGGTATAAGCGGCCGCTATTATTCTGTCTCTTTTGTCTGCGTCAGTCATCGGCACACATCCTGTATTTCATGGTATGGGTTGAACGAAATAGGAAGAAATTAAATTTGAATGAACGTTCAAACAGAGAATAACATTCCGCACCGCATTTTGCAAGCAGTCATACTAGATACCTTTCAACTAATCTGTCCTTCTCCGCCCCAGTTATCCCCTCGCTTCAGGATCTTGAGTTACCCAACGCCACAAGCTCCTCGCTGCTCCTCATTTTGACGCTCGCGTATCGCCCAATATTTCCAACTACCTCCGCTTTCCATCTCTTGTCTTGCGCAGCTACTTTGAGAGCGTGGAGTCAGGTTTTACCCAACTACAGTGTCATGTGAGCTGCATTCGGAGCTTGCAGTTAGGTTTCCCGGACTACAGCGCCGCTTGAGCTGCTTTCGGAGCTTGCAATCAGGTTTTACCGGACTACAGTGTCATATGAGCTACTTTTAGAGCATGCAGTTAGGTTTTACCCAACTACAGTGCCATGTGAGCTGCTTTCGGAGCTTGCAATCAGGTTTTACCGGACTACAGTGTCATATGAGCTACTTTTAGAGCATGCAGTTAGGTTTTACCCAACTACAGTGCCATGTGAGCTGCTTTCGGAGCTTGCAATCAGGTTTTACCGGACTACAGTGTCATATGAGCTACTTTTAGAGCATGCAGTTAGGTTTTACCCAACTACAGTGCCATGTGAGCTGCTTTCGGAGCTTGCAATCAGGTTTTACCGGACTACAGTGTCATATGAGCTACTTTTAGAGCATGCAGTTAGGTTTTACCCAACTACAGTGCCATGTGAGCTGCTTTCGGAGCTTGCAATCAGGTTTTACCGGACTACAGTGTCATATGAGCTACTTTTAGAGCATGCAGTTAGGTTTTACCCAACTACAGTGCCATGTGAGCTGCTTTCGGAGCATGCAGTCAGGTTTTACCCAACTACAGTGCCATATGAGCTACTCTCTGAGCGGGCAGTAAAGTTTTTCCCAACTACAGTGCCATGTGAGCTGCTTTCAGAGCATTCAGTTAGGTTTTACCCAACTACAGTGTCTTTCGATGCTCGCAGCTAGATAAAAAACCAAAAAACCCGACACGAGCATCGGGTTTTCCTCGATTAGCCTATGATCACAACGCCTGAAGCCAGCTTTCTACTTCCCGGAATGTCCCCTCGTTCGATAGAATGCCGTCATGATCGCTGTCTAGAATCATCGACACCTTCGCTTGGTTATATTCGGCGAACATCGGCGCGTATTGCCCGGGGATAAATACCTCTTCCTTCTCACCGATCAATACGAGAGTCGGTTGGGTCATCGCCCGCAAATAACGTTCGTATTTGGCTTTTGGCGTTCTGGACATCAGCAGCCTATAACTGAGCTCTAACGTCTCGCGTCCATGTCTGCGTTCGACTGGCTTGTCGTTGCGCATAACGATCCATTTATTCAAGAACCGGAAACCAACCGCATTGAGTAGGGTAAGAAATACGACTCTTGGCATTTCGATCTGAATCGAGCTCCAAGGGTCCTTCTGGTGGTTGATTGGCGCTTTCGGGTGGACGGCGGGAGCTAGCAGCAGATAGGCGCTAACTTCGTTAGCTAGCCTACGGGTAGTTAGACGAATCACGTTTGCTCCGCCACCCGAATGCCCTGCCATAATTAAGGTGTGTGGCGAAGGCAGTTGCGGCCGAATCCATTTAATCAAATCCTCGATATCATCGTCATGCTGGCCTATGTATTCCACATCGCCCCGGCGGACCGGATGCAGCCCGTATCCCCGAAGATCAGGAACGATCACTTGCGCCAGATTCCTTCTGGATATGAATTCGGCCAACGGATGCAAATATTGCCCGTCTTCCGAGATTCCGTGCAGTAGAATGATGATTTTATCCGATTCCGCCAAGTAATGACGGTAACACAACGATCTTCCGTCCCTTGCTTCATATGTCTGAATTGGGGGCATTACTCTTTCGAACATGTTAGACCTCCGACGGCCGACTCTTTTGCGCGCATTCCATTGATGACACTGGTTCCACATAACTGAAAGCGCTATTTTTATCCATTATACCACAAATATATAACATGCATCGTTTAAAATTAGGACTATAGCCTCATTCCCCTATTCGATATCCATAGGATGAGTTCTTTATCCAGCAAAACACATTGTACTTCCCATCACTCCTGAAAGAAACGTCCTATCTCCGCGGGCAGCTCACTCTCGATGTGTGCCAATCCGAACCTTCCGTTCTTTTCTAATATCCCGTATTGATAGGCTAGCGAGTTGTCCGAGATAAGTTGGAACGTATATTGAGGCATCTGATCCGTTTGAAACTTATTGTATGGGCCCGGCTGATTCATAAGACTGAGAAAGGAGCGTACATCTTCCCCTTCGAAGGTATGAATTTCCTTGGTCCCTTTATAGATTTTTATTCGTTCGACCTGCGACTCCGGAATATGTGGATAGTGAGAAGGCTGTCCCGCTCCTTCATGCCACACATAAATGCTATACCCCGTTGTATTCGCCACTAGGCCCAGACCACCGTCATCTTTTACCGCGATTATATCTCTGTCCGTGTAGCCTGCGATTTCATATGCGGGAGTGCCCTGGGGCAGCCGAGACCCTCGTTCCACTTCCCCAAACTCCACTAACGTAGAAGGGTCCGTTACGACTAACTTCCATGCGTTAATATATTGTTTATCTCCGATGTTAACGTAGTCCATCGTCGATTCTTCTGCTTGGTGCGCTTCAGATTGGCGAGCTTCCGATTGCCCGCCTTTCTCTTTCTCGATTAAGGGGTGACAGCCGGATACAACACAGCTCAAAAGGAGTACAAGGAGATACTTGGTTTTGAGCATTCTCGTTATTGTCGTTACGGTCATTATCGTCATCCCCCTCACTAGGCTATGCGCTTATAAAGACGGAAAATGGATATTAAAGTTGCACCTGAGCCACCTCGCCAAACAAAAAAAGCGCCGCAAGAGCGCTTTAATTTCGCCTAAAGTTCGCCGAGACGCCTCATAAATTCGCCCTACTCCAAGTTGGCCCCGATAATATCCTCCATCTTAAACCGTTCTCCGTCTATGATGAAAGTCCGCGTATACGGGTCGACCTTATCGACGATGCCGATCGCCGCGCAGTCTTCATATTCATGGTACAGCGTAAATTGCGCCGCGACTCTCATTCCTAGCGACTCCATGAGAACGCGCATAATCTCTTCCCATTCCTGCTCATCGAGTACCGGCTTTAGCGGACGCTTATGCTTGAACTCTAAATTCTCGGCGATAATCCGCTCCTTATGCTCCGGAAGCATCATCCGGCTCGATTCCCATAACCCGTTGTTCTCCAGCTTTTTGCTCATTTGTAATGTCCTCCGATCTTGCCCGCTCTGTCTTTGGCCTGCCCTGCTTCCGTAACGGAGACGGCTCTCATAATGGCGGTGTTGCCGTATTTCAGCTTCAGCGCATCGGTTGTCTTCTCCAGCTCCCTGAATCGGTCCCGCTGGTCGAATAATGATAGTTGATACTCCTCTTCATTGGCGAGTTGCGAGAGGCCGATCGCGACCTTCCTGACCGGAACGCCCTCCCAATGTTGACGGAACAGCTTAACTGCCGCGGCGTACACTTGATTCGTCACGTTCGTCGGCTCAGACATTTTCATCTGCCGGTAAAATCCGGTCGGACGGTCGAAGTCCGCACCCTGGCACCCTACGGATACAACGCCTCCCATAAAACCAAGGGAGCGGCAGCGCTGGCAGACAAGCTCCGTCAGCTCTAATAGCACGACCTTAAGTTCCTCCAACTTGCGGTAATCCCGCGGCAGCGTCATCTGGTGGCCTACGCTTTTAGGCGCCTCTTCATGGGTGTATGGGCTGACCGGACTGTCGTCGATACCATTGGCAAGCCGCCAATATAATTCGGCATCGATATCGCAGTTCTTGCCGAACTTCCGCCTCATCATCTGTTTCAAGGCTGCAAGCGGCGTCCGCGCAAGCTCGCCGATCGTCGCCAGCCCCATCGCCGTAAAATGAGCAGTCATGCGGCTCCCGACCATGAACAGCTTCCCAATAGGCAGCGGCCATAGCATCTCCGGCAACAACGCCTTCGTCAGCGTGAATATGCCCTCCTCATTCTTCTTGGCCCATAAATCGCACGCCATCTTGGCCGTCACCTTCGAGTAGCTGATCCCTAGGCGCGTATACACCCCCGTATCGTTCCGAACTTGCTGCTGAATCGCCCGCGCGATATCTAGCGGCGACCCGAACAGATTCCTGCTCCCCGTTATATCGATAAATTGCTCGTCGATCGAATAAGGCTCGACGAGATCGCTATAGGTACGATAAATGTTCGTAATCTGCATGGATACATCGATATACAACTGCATCCGCGGCTTGATAATGACGAGATCGGGACACTTGGCAAGCGATTCCCGCACCGTCTCGGCCGTCGTCACCCCGTATTTCTTGGCAATCGGGCAAGCCGCCAATATAATGCCGCTTCTGCGTTCAGGGTCTCCCGCAACGACTAGCGGCTTGTTCGCATATTGCGGGTTGCCCGCCTTCTCCACGGAGGCGTAGAAGCTTTGGCAGTCCGCAAGCATGATAATCCTCTCCTCACCGCGGCCCATCGCCGTCACCCTCACCCATCCGTTAACTTAACCCCCGTGCATTCGCTCGCTTTTTTCAACGCTTCGGTCCTAACCGTGCCCCATAGCAAAGTCATATGATGCTGATATCCCCTGCATAAATAGTCCGCTTCGATGCCCATTTTCGTCCGAGCCTCGGGAAGCACCTTGATTCCGCGCTCCCGAAGCTGCTTCTTGATCGAATAATGCTCGTTGATGATGTCGTCCTGCACCTTCTTCAAGCCTCTGATTAAGATCATGTCCAGCTTGAATCCCGCCGACTGAGCCATGTGAATATCGCTTTCGAGGTAGTCGAGCATAACGGGAATCAGAATCGATTCCTTCACCATTCTCAGTTCCTCTTGATCCAGCATTGGAGGTTTCATTCCCATCCCCCTGCTCCTCGTGTGGCACGAACTCCGAGTTCTCTCGATATTGTTCGTGTTATTCATTATATACGAACACACGTTCTATTATCCATGTTTATTTTTTGCTTTTTCAAGCTTATACTGGAAGGAAGGAGGGACAAGCGATGTGCGGAAGATATACGATCGTGGTTTCCATGGAAGAGCTCATGATGAGATATTTAAGCGAATTGCCGACTAATCGCTACCATACGCCCCGCTATAACGTCGCTCCTATGCAGAACGTAATGGCGGTCGTTCATGACGGGGACAAAAATAAGCTCGGCGAGCTTCGCTGGGGGCTTGTCCCTTCGTGGGCTTCCGACGACAAAATCGGGAGCAAGATGATCAACGCCCGGGCGGAGACGCTCCTCGAGAAACCGTCGTTCAAAGCCTTGATTCGGCGCAAAAGGGCGATCGTGCCGGCGGACGGATTCTACGAATGGAAACCCCACGGGGGCAAAAAACAGCCGATGCGCATTACGATGAAGGACGGCTCCCTCTTCTCCATGGCCGCCTTGTACGATACATGGACAGCGGCCGATGGCCGCAAGATCAGCACGTGCACGATCATCACGACGACTCCGAACAGCCTAATGGCCGACATCCACGATCGGATGCCGGTCATTCTGCGACCCGAGGACGAGGCGTCATGGCTGAATCGGGGCAACGATGACGTTGGGCAGCTCACGAGTCTGCTGCTCCCCTACTCGGCCGATGCGATGCGGGCTTACCCGGTGTCCCCGATCGTGGGCAACGTCAAGAACGATACGCCCGAATGTATCGAGGAGCAAATGATCCTGTTCTAAAGGGGACATCGAGCCGGTAAGCGCCTTAGCAACAGCGCGATATTTTGCCGCCTTTCGCGCTATATCGCGCTTCCTGCGCCTCGGAGAAAAACTGCTTGCGAGTTAGAATAGGCTCATCAGGATGATGCGTTCTCCGATGCTGTACGTAGGTTTCGTAATGAGGAACGCCCACCAACAGATCGAGAAATTGCCGCCGATATTTCAACAAGCCGGCTATTTGTTTAAACACGGGATTTGACGCCCTCCTTCGATTTGGAATCGCGCGCCGCATAAGCGGCTTCATGGAGCGTATACGGTCGCCCCGAAGCAATGCCGTACCACATCCGTACGGCGGCGATGAACACCGTAACGACCACGAGCATGAAAATTCCGCAAATGACCGCGTTCAAGTAGTTGTTTCTCACGATTTGCCCCATCTGGCCGAGGTTCTTCGCGGTCCCGATGATCCGGCCGTCGTCGAGCGCAGTCTGGTATTGCCTGGCTTGAGCTAGAAAACCGATTGAAGGCTCGGCATGGAACAGCTTCTGGTATCCCGCGGTCATCGTAACGACAAGCAACCACGAGGTAGGCAGAAGTGTTACCCAAACATAAGCTTTCTTGCCCATTTTGAACAAAATCGTCGTACCGAACAATAAAGCAATGCCGGCGAGCATCTGGTTCGCGATTCCGAAAAGCGCCCACAAGGAATTAATGCCCCCAAGAGGATCGATTACCCCCTGAACGAGAAAATACCCCCAAGCGAACACGCAAATTCCCGTCGCGACCAGATTTCCCGCGAACGACTCCGTGTTTCCGAGCCGTTTATTTACTGTGCCCATTAGCTCCTGAACCATGAACCTTCCGACCCTTGTCCCGGCATCGACCGTCGTTAAGATGAACAAAGCCTCGAACAGGATCGCAAAGTGGTACCAGAAAGACATCAAAGCTTTCCCGCCCGCGACATTGGACAGAATGTTCGCCATTCCTACGGCAAGTGTGGGCGCACCGCCCGTCCTCGACAACACGGTCGATTCGCCGATGTCATGGGCTAACGTGGTAAGTTGCTCCGCCGTTACGGAGTAGCCCCAGGATGAGATCGTCGAAGCCGCTTGCATGGCATCCGCTCCGATGATCGCGGCCGGACTGTTAATGGCGAAGTAGATACCCGGCGTAATGATACAAGCGGCAATTAGCGCCATAATCGCCACGAACGACTCCGTCAGCATGGCGCCATACCCGATCATCGTCATGTGCGATTCCCTTTCGATCATTTTCGGGGTCGTGCCGGAAGCGATCAAAGCGTGGAATCCGGATACGGAGCCGCAGGCAATCGTGATGAACAGGAATGGAAAGACGTTGCCCGAGAAGACGGGGCCCGTCCCGTTCACGAACTTGGAAGCATAGGGCATCAACAGATCCGGCATGACCACGACAATGCCGATCGCAAGCGCGGTAATCGTACCGATCTTGAGGAAAGTGCTTAAGTAATCGCGCGGCGCCAGCAACAGCCATACCGGCATAACCGATGCCACGAAGCCGTAGCCTATGAGCAAATAAGCGATCGTCTCCCCTTGAAAAGTGAACAGCGGAGCAAGCGTCGTGCTTTCGGCCACCGACTGCCCGTAGATCAACGCCGCAATCAATAGGATAAATCCGACGACCGACGCTTCGGTGACTCGCCCCGGACGTATATATCGCATATATGCGCCCATGAGCAGGGCGATCGGAATCGTGCACGCGATCGTAAACATCCCCCACGGACTTCCGACCAAAGCCTTCACCACGATAAGCGCCAGCACGGCCAGCAATATAATCATGATCCCTAGTATGCCGATCATCGCGATGAGACCCGTGACCCGGCCCATCTCGTCCTTGATCATATCTCCCAACGATTTGCCGTCCCGGCGCGTCGAGGCGAACAGCACGATAAAGTCCTGCACCGCGCCGGCCAGGATTACGCCGACGATAATCCATAGCGCGCCCGGCAAGTAACCCATCTGGGCGGCAAGAACCGGCCCGACGAGCGGTCCCGCCCCCGCAATCGCGGCAAAATGATGGCCGAACAGCACTCCTTTGTGCGTAGGCACGAAATCTTTGCCGTCGTTGTGCAGCTCCGCGGGCGTCATGCGCGTATCGTCGATCTCCAGCACTCTGCGCGCCATAAACCGAGCATAGAACCGATATGCGACTGCATAGAAACAGACGGCCGCCACGACAAGCCAGACCGCGTTAACCGTCTCTCCTCTTCTAAGAGCCACGATCGCGAGAGAAACCGCGCCCAGCAACGAAACGCAGCACCACAGCACGATCGATTTCCAGTTTCCTCGCAATCCGCACACCTCATTATGTATGGACATCTGACTTCTGTTCCCATTGACCGGAAGCATCCTTGAGAATGCACCGAATACTAGGGAATTATTCATGGTGCTTAGCTAGCTGTCGCTTGGAGCTACTCGGTAAGATCGACTAATTCGCGCGCGGTGGGGGAGGTTCGCTTGGAGTTACTCGGTAAAATCGACTAATTCGCGTGTAGTGGGGGAGTTTCGCTTAGAGTTACTCGGTAAAATCGACTAATTCGCTCGTAGTGGGGAGTTTTGCTTGGAGTTACTCGATATAATCGACTAATTCGCTCGTAGTGGGGAGTTTCGCTTGGAGTTACTCGATATAATCGACTAATTCGCGTGTAGTGGGGAGTTTCGCTTGGAGTTACTCGGTAAAATCGATTAATTCGGGCGTGGTACGGTGCGATGGTGAAGCGACTAGTGACGGATAGCTGGAACATTCACTTCCCGTCGCTTAACGTCTCACCATCACCTCGCAACCTTCTGCTACTTAAAGCCCTTTAACCATTCCGCCGTCTACGAGCAAAGACTGTCCGGTGACGTAGGTGTTAGCGAAAGAGCCGTAGAACACGGCATGCCGAGCGAACTCTTCGGGCGTGCCCATTCTGCCTAGAGGAATCTGCCTAATCGCTTCCGCTTGAATATCCTCGAACGAACGTTGCTGAGCCTCAGCCCTTTTCTGATCTAATTCGGTAATTCGATCCGTCGCAATTCTGCCCGGCGCAATCGTGTTGATCAAGATGCCGTCCCCGGCCAATTCCGATGCCAAGCTCTTCGTTAAGGCTTGCACCCCCGCCCGGAAAACATTAGATAATATGAGCCCGTCGATGGGTTGCTTGATCGAAGTGGACGCCAAGTTGACGATCCTTCCTCCCCCCGCCGCCTTCAGGAAAGGCAACGCTTCGCGGATTAACCGTATGGTGCTCATCAGGCTGAGCTCGAAGCCACTCGCCCAATCCTCGTCTGCCATATCTGAGAAAAATCCGCCCTGGGGGCCTCCGGCGTTCGTAACCAACACGTCCAAGCCATCGCCCATCGCGGCAGCGGTCCGAACCGCATGTCTGACGTCTTCGCTGCTGGATACATCCATCTGCAGGATCGCCGCTTCGACTCCGGTCAGCTCCTTAATCTCATCGCGAGTATGCGCGAGCTGCTCCAAGCTGCGGCTGGCGATCGTCACGCGAGCGCCTTCCCTAGCATATTGAAGCGCGACCGCTTTGCCCAAGCCTTTGCTCGCAGCAGCCACGAAAACCGATTTACCCGACAGCAACAAATCCATGTTCAACTACACCCTTTCCGTCATCCGATAATGCCGCGTTTAGTTAAACTGCCAGCAGCTTAAGCTAAGAGTGCCATATTGGTAACTGCGATGCAATAATTTCGCTTGCCGGTTTCGTTCCCCAGCCCCCATTGCCAGGAATAGCGGAATGAAATGCTCGTTCGTCGGAACGGCTTCTACTGCGTGTGGGGCAACTTCACGATATTCGAACAACGCCTGAGTATCCCAAGCGAGCAGCTTTTCCTCCAGCCAACCGTCGAACGTCTCCGCCCAAGCTTCCGCTTCCTCGGCCCGCCAATTCACTCTCCGCAAATTATGAACGGTTCCCCCGCTGCCGATGACAAGAATATCCTTCTCACGCAGCTCCGCTAGCGCCGCGCCAATCCGGTATTGTTGTTCATTCGTCAGGTATCGGTTGACCGATAACGCGATGACCGGAATGTCGGCATCCGGGTACATCAGCTTCAGAATCGCCCATGCCCCGTGATCCAGCCCTCTCTCTAAGTCAACGGCGCTCTCGACCCCATGCTCCTTGAACAAACGTCCGATTTCCTCGCTAAGGGAACGATCGCCTTTGGCCGGGTACTTCATCTGATATAACTCGTCCTGGAAGCCGCCGAAATCGTAGATCGTCGGGTAGGTTCCGGGAACGGCGCTGATCGTCTGCGTCCGGTTTTCCCAGTGCGCGGAGAACAGCACGATGGCCTTAGGCTTAGGATGCGATGATGCAAAATAACTCTTAAGGAAGTCCGTGTAATCGACTTTGTCCAACACTAACGATGGCGCCCCATGGGCGATAAAATAAGAAGGGATCATCACTTCTCACGCTCCTTTATCCATTTTATGATATCCTGCTGGTTGTCTTCCGACACTCCGTGATCGGTCGGATAGGTTTTGAAAGTCAGTTGCGGGGTTAACGGTTCGAAATAAGCCGCCGTCTCTTCCCCGATATGAATCGGGAATACGGTATCGTACAAGCCATGCGAAACCCAAACAGCCACTTTGCTAATATCCGTCAACGCATACTCCGTTTTCACGAATCCGGGCACGTAGCCGTTTAACGCCACGAGTCCCTTTAATCGATCACCCATCGTCAACGCAAGCGTCATTGACAGGATCGCTCCTTGACTGAATCCGAGCAAGTAACGTCTCTGAGGGTCGATCTGATATTTGTCGGTCGCATCCTCGATAAAGCTTTCCAACTGCTTAACAGCTTCATCGAACAACTCGCGGATCGGATTGCCCAAGCTCTTCAGCTCATAATATTGATACCCGGCTCCTAGCGTCAGGTTGCCGCGGATTCCGACAATAATAAACTCATCGGATAATGCTGACACCAAGCCGAACATGTTCCGCTCATTCGAACCTTTGCCGTGCAAGGTGAAGATAACCGGGTATTTTTTACCCGTCTCAGCGTTCGGAGGCAGGTGGATATCGTATTCGTAGGTTGCTGTCATGGTCGTTTCCTCCCTGTTTTCCGCCATTTATATTACCAATAGAGAATTTTATTTCGTATAACTAATTTATAAGTTTAGGACTAGATTGTCAACCTGAAAATTGTTAATATCGAATTATAGTTAGTATTACAAATATTTTGTGAGGAAGGGGCGGCAACGAATGGATATCGGTTCCTCCATCCGCACGATCCGCAAACGCAAGAAAATCACGATCGCCCAAATATGCGCGGAAACCGGCTTATCCCAGGGCTTCATGAGCCAAGTCGAAACAAATAAAACCTCCCCGTCTATCGCAACGTTGGACAACATCGCGCAGGCGCTGAACGTGCCCTTGACCTATTTGCTGATGAAAAAAGAAGAACGGATGAGCGTTGTCCGCAAAGAGGATCGCAAGGCGACAACGAGCGGTATCGAAAACTTGAAGGTTGAACACTTAAGCTCGTCAAAGAGCTTGAAGCTTAGACTCGTCGAATTCCCGCCCGGCGCCTCGACCGGCGAAGCTCCTCACGCCCATCAGGGGGAAGAAGTTCACATGGTGATTAAGGGCAAGATTCTCGCCGAGCAAGGAGAAGACTCCGCCGTGCTTGTAGAAGGAGATTCTTTTAGCTGGAACGCCTGCACCCCTCACCGGGTACAAAATTTAAGCGAAGAGCTCAGCATCGTCTTAGTCGCCGTCTATAAGGAGACGGAAAGCGAACAGGATGAGGATATCCTGTAACTTCCCTAAGCATGCATAGCGTGCCCTTGACACCCCGATAGCCGTTCGATATAGTGGACAAACACAACAATATTTTTCCACACTTACGACGGAAGCACCCGTAAGAGAAGGCTGAATTAAGCCTTTCTTGCAGGTGCTTTTTTGTCGTCAGTCAACCAAAGGAGGCATTCTTATGTTCCAAAGAAAGTCCGTCAGTTGGGTGTCATTCATCTTGTTGTTGCTCGTCTGCATGACCGCTTTACCTACCGCTTTAGTATCCGCCGCAACCTCCGCCATCGAGCTGTCCGTTCCGATCAAGCTCAGCTTCGACAAAACCGTCACCGCATCCGATAGCCAAGCCGCCGCGAAGCTGAACTCGTTATACGGCGATCTCGATATTCTGCTTAAGCAGGATAAAGACCTCGAGGCGAAGATTAAAGCTCTTCACTACGACAACGAAGGGAAGTTATCCGCGTTGCGCAAGCAAATTCGCGACATAAACTCCGACAAAATCTACAAGCTCGCGGCCCAGGTCCAAGCGACCAAAGTCCGCTATCAACCCTTATTCGACGCTTATGCCGCTCTGAACAAACAGATCTCGCTTGCCAAGTCCTTAAAGAACAAGACGCTTAACACCCTTCTCCGTACCCAGGCCGACACCATGAAGCTGTCCGTCCAGTTCGCCCGCGAAGACATTAAAGCCAAAGAAGCTTCGCTCAAATCCATGAAATCGGCAACCTCCGAGAAGATCAAAGCCGCGCGCAAGTCGCTCGACGCCATCGACCCGCTCACCGTTCAGATCAAATCGCAACGGAGCGCGGCCAGCTTGCCGCGAAGCAGCCGTTCTCCCGTCTGGACGAACTTCAAATATGCCATTAAGAAAAACGAAACCAAAGGCACGCTCGACTCTCTGTCCACTCTCGTTAACCTCACTCGACAGATCGTAACGCAGCAACAGAAAATCGACGCTCTCGAACATAAAATATCCGAGATCATCGTTCAAACCAAAGCCCAGTTCCTGTAACCCCCGCCGTAGAAGAGGTATAATAGACTTCTAGAACTTATCGCGAGGAAGCGACCGTTCCTTTGCCCGATAAGACGAGGAGATCCGTAACTATGGCATTAAACATCCGTCTGCTAACCGATCAAGACTTCGAAGAAGCCATGCAGCGCCAAGCTCGCATGCGCGTCTTCAAGAACGACCACATTATCGACTCCAACGGCATAATCGTTCGTTACGATAGCCAGACCATCGTGATCCAATCCGGAGTCGGCGACCTGGCCTACCACTCCAGAGAGGATTGCGAGTTTTTCGAATTAAGGAAGCGGTAAACCCAGTTTGAGGGCTGAGCTCTGTTGACTACAGAGCTCAGCCCTCGCCTTTTGTTCCATTGAAACGCCCGTTTGTTACCATATTCCCCGAGCTCGCGCATATATAATAGTCAGATCCTACGGGGAGGGCCATTGGTATGCGCGTTTCGTTTTGGTATCGTTTTATGGTTGTTCTATTCGCCTTATTTCTCCTTCCTGCCGTCGTTACCGCTCATGCGGAAACCGTCCAACTAGCGGAAAAATTCGCCAAGTACGAGCAATTCATCCTCATCGACAAATCGTCTAACAAGCTGTATTTCTACGAAGAAGGAAAGTTAATCAAATCGTTCCCCGTAGCCACGGGAAAGAAGCCCTCCTATACGCCGGAAGGCTTATTCACCATTCATGAGAAGGTCAAAAACCGGCCCTATTACAAAGAGAAAATCAAAGGCGGAGATCCCAAGAATCCACTAGGCGATCGCTGGCTCGGCTTGGATGTCACCCGTAACGGCAAAACGTCCTACGCTTACGGAATTCATGGCAACAACAACGAGAAATCGATAGGCAAATACGTCTCCGCGGGATGCATCCGCATGCACAATAAAGAAGTCCGTTGGCTCTATGATCAGCTTAAGGTCAGTACTCCCGTTCTCATCCAGAAATAACATCCAGTAATTGACATAACCTAAATTTGGAAGATATAATTTCAAATGTTCATGGATAGGAACAACACAAAATGATCAAGGTGGGGAATATCATTAAATCTGCAGCTGCTGTCATCGGTAAAATCTTACTAAGTCTCGCTCTAGTATTCGGTATTGTTTTCATCATCGTATTGCTTCAAATCGTAACGTCGGCCACTAAAGACGCAAACGGAGAAATTCAGGTTGAAATCGGGTATGGCGACTTGTTTAATTTCGGGATGATGGGAGCCTTTATTATCGCTTCGCTTGCAATGTACTTATGGTTCGAGCGCAAGAAGGGCTGGTCATTAGGTTTCAAACAGAGAAGCAGCTCCGTCTTTGCTCTTCATGGTCTTGCTGGCGGGATCCTGCTGATTTCTCTATCTTCCGTTATCATTTGGGCAATGGGAGGCATTAGCTGGGAGGCCGCCGAATGGAATCAAGAGCTGGTCCAATCCTTATTATGGGGAATTTTGCTATATGTTTGCGCTGCATTTTCTGAAGAAATCTTCTCCCGCGGTTATGTTCAAGGTCTGATTCGACATCATTATGGACCCAAAATGGCCATCGTAGCCAGCTCGCTCCTATTTGCGATTCTGCACGGCATGAACCCCGGAACCTTCGATTCTCCGTTCCCCATTATTGTCCTTATTCTTGCAGGCGTGATTATGTCGGTCGCCCGTGAAGTGACCGGAGGATTATGGTGGTCTATCGGACTTCATTTAAGCTGGAACTACTTCCAAGGGTACGTCTACGGCTTCAAGGTTTCGGGAACCGACGTCGTTCCCGCCGTATTGCATACTACTGACAATGGGCCTTCCTCCCTCTCGGGCGGTACGTTCGGTGCAGAAGGAAGTTATGTTTCCATTGTCGTGCTGATTATCGGCATTGTCGGAGTCTACTATTTGTACGGAAGAAAAAGTGCCGTATCAGCCCCAACGTTAGCTCAATAAAGCAATCATAAAGAGGAACCCGTCTGTTTCCGACCGGCGGTTCCTCTACCCTATTGAACGCGTCACGCCTTAATCGCGGAAGTCCAACCCCAGTAGAATGCATCCCTGTCCCAAGCTGCTTTGCCGCCATGCAGCTTCTTAAACGCCTTCTTGACTTCCTTATCTATCGATTCGTGTCCGTTATCGTTAGCGTAAATAAATTGTTCGCCAAAATGCTCTTTAATATGGTTAACCGCTGCCTCTTGATAGAGCACTCCGCTGTTTTTTAATTCCCCGAACATCCAGTTCGCTACTTCATCCGCTGTAAAACTCATCTATTTTCGCTCCTTCTTATGTGCTTTTATTGCAACTGAACATGACCGTGGAACAGCTCGCTATAGAGTCCTGGCTTGGCCAATAGCTCCTCATGAGAGCCTCGCTCCAGCAGTTTCCCGTCCTTCAGGACAAGAATTTGATCCGCGCGGCGAATCGTATTGAGGCGATGGGCAATGACGAAGCTCGTGCGTCCTTCCATTAACCGTTGCAGTCCCTCTTGGATTTTGATTTCCGTAACCGTGTCGATGCTACTCGTCGCCTCGTCCAACACGAGAATCGCTGGATCCGCAAGAATAGCCCGAGCGATGGCGAGCAGTTGCTTCTGCCCTTGGCTAATCCCGCTGCCATCGCCTTGCAGGATTTTGTCATAGCCGCCTGGAAGCCGAGAAATGAACGAATGGGCATTCGCCAGCTTCGCCGCCTGCTCGACTTGGTCATCCGTCGTGTCTAGCTTGCCATAACGGATGTTGTCCCGAATCGTCCCTTCGAACAGGAAAGAGTCCTGAAGAACGAACGCCATATGAGATCGAAGGCTCTCCCTCCGTATGGACTTGATATCATGTCCGTCTACCGTAATGTTCCCCGAATCCGCCTCGTAGAAACGCGAGAGCAGCTGAATGAGCGAGGTTTTACCTGCCCCCGTCGGCCCGATAATCGCGATCGTTTCGCCCGGGCGCGCTTCGAAGCTGATGTCCTTAAGCGTATGTTCTCCCGGATTATAGGAGAAAGAGACATGGGAGAACACAACCTCGCCTTGAACCGATTCAATGGACTCCGCTGCAGTCTCATCCTTGGCTTCCTCGTCTTCGTCCAAGATTTCGAACACCCGCTCCGCTCCCGCGACAGCCGACAACAGCGTGTTCCATTGATTCGCAAGATCGTTCAGCGGCCTAGTGAATTGTCTAGCGTATTCGACGAATACGATGATAACCCCGACGGTGATCGCCCCCCTAATGGCAAGCAATCCTCCGATTCCGGCAATGATCGCGAAGCTTAAATTATTCAACCCGTTCATCAGCTTCGGAATGAATCCCGAAATGGCCTGAGCCCAGAATCCGGACAGCTTGATCCGCCTGTTACGCTCCCCGAACTCCTCGATGACCCGCTCCTCTTGGGAAAAAGCTTTGACAATGCGTTGCCCGGACAACGTTTCCTCGATATACCCGTTCAAATCCCCGAGATTCCCTTGACGCTCCTTGAACAGGACGCCGGTTCTACGCGTAATCCATTTCATACCCAGCGCCATTAGCGGTACGACCAAGAAGGTCAGTAAAGTAAGAAGCGGGCTGAGCAGCAGCATCACGATTACGGTTCCTACGAGAATGAGGATGCTGGAAAAAATCTGAATCGCCGAGCTATTCAGGGTCGAGCTGACGTTGTCTATATCGTTGGTCATGCGGCTCATCAGTTCTCCGCGTTGCCGCTTAGCGAAGAATGGAATGGGCAGCTTATGCAAATGGCCGAACAGATCGACGCGCATCCGGTACACCGTTTCTTGCGCGATCGAGATCATCCATATGTTTTGCAGCCAGCTAACTAACGAACTACACACGTATACGGCTGCTAGGCCAACGAGGAATAGAAGCCACGGTGCACCGCCCGGCCCTTCCAAATAATGATCTATCGCGCGTCCGATTAAGTACGGGCCAAGTAAGGTCAAGCCCGAGCTTAAGAGAACCATGAACAAAACAAGGCTTAATCGTCCCTTACGGTGCGCAAGATAAGACCAGACTCGCTTGAGCGTCGCTTGCCAGTTTTTCGCTTTCTGCTTGGGGCGTTTAACCGTGACTCCGGCTTCTTGCTCCTTATATTCCTTTGCGGCCTTTGTAGGCTTCCGATAGCGGAAGGGTTCACTTAAGGCTTCCCACATGCGAACCCTCCTCCCCGAATTGCGATTCGTAAATGCGGCGATACAAAGTATTGCTTGCCATTAGCTGCATATGGTTTCCTTGGGCGATCAGTCGTCCGTCATCCAGCAAAACAATCAGGTTCGCGTTCAAGGTGGAGCTGATTTTCTGCGTGATGAGGAACGTCGTGCATCTCAAGCTGCTGATCGCTTGCAGGAGAGCGCCTTCGGTTCGAACGTCCAGCGCGCTCGTGCTATCATCGAGCACCAGGATAGCCGGCCTGCGGATGAGCGCGCGGGCAATGGAAATCCGTTGCTTCTGGCCGCCCGACAGATTAATGCCCCGCTGTCCGAGCAGAGTATCGTAACCGTTCGGCAACTGAACGATCGTATCATGGATTTGCGCCAGCCGAGCTGCCTTCGTCACTTGCTCCAGACTTACGCCTTCGAGGCCCCATGCGATATTGTCGCGAATCGTCCCGGTAAAAAGCACAACTTCCTGCGGCACGTAACCGATGGAGTCATGCAGCTTCCGAATAGGCCATTCCCGGACGTTACGCCCGTCGATGAGAATGTTCCCCTCGTCTTCCTCGTACAGACGAAGAATAAGCTGAACGAGCGAGGATTTCCCCGAGCCCGTCGCCCCGAGAATCGCAACCGTGTATCCCGGACTCGCACGGAAAGAGATGTCCTCCAGCACGGGAGCGGCCGTATTCGGATATCGAAAGGCAACCCGGTCAAACTCGACGCTTCCTTCCATGATTGTTTCCTCTATTTTATCCGTTTCATCGCTAATCCGTTGCGTTTCTTCATCCGTCTCCATCGTATCGTTGATGCGCTGCGCGGATGCATGCGCCCTCGAGAAAGCCGCAACGAGCATGGACAACGCCGATAAAGCTCCCGCGGTCCGAAGGGAATAATTCACGATCGCCACAACCTCTCCGGTCGTGGCGCTTCCCGCTCGGATTTCGAGCTGTCCGAACCAAAGCACCGCGATAATCCCCGCATTCATAATAAGCACGATGAAGGGGAGAGTTATCTCGGTGAGCCGAAGCGCGGAAGCAGAGCTCTGCATGAGCTCCCCGCTATGACGCGCGAATCTCGCGGCCTCTTGCTCCCTGCGAACGAATACGCGAATGAGTCGCATGCCCGTCAAGTTCTCCTGCATGACCCCGTTAACGTTATCGAGCCGTTGTTGAACCTTCTTAAACAAGGAAGCCGCCTTCTTAACCATCCACACGATAAACAAGATCAGGGCAGGGACGGTCAGGAGCAACAGAAACCCAAGCCCGGCATGGACGACAAGCGCCATAATCATGCTGCCGATGACGACAAGCGGCACGCGAAGCATGAAACGCAGCCCCATGAACGTCGTGTCCTGAACCTGCGTAACGTCATTCGTCAGACGGGTGATGAGCGAAGAGGTCGCGAATCGATTGAAGACCGAATAAGAGAAAGCTTGTACTTTGCCGTAAAGCTTCTCTCGAATATCATACCCTAAGCTCTGGCTAACGTGCGCGGCATAGAACGAGCTTAATATCCCGGCGCCGAAAGCGAGCAAAGTGCCCGCTACCAGAACTCCGCACCATATGAGCACGACTCCCGCATCATGCCGAGCGATTCCGTCGTCGATAATCTTGGATATGAGCAATGGCTGAACAAGCTCAACCGCCAATTCGACCAGCATAAGCACGATCGCCGTAATAGCAGCCACGCGATATTTCTTAATCAAACGGAAAAATAATGGCATCTCTCTTCCTCCGTGCATTGTGCCTTTAAATCTGATTATGTCTGACTCTACATATCCTCCCTTCTATTTTACCCACAATTGACCCTGCGTGGGAACCCCGTTAATCGTCCTCCATTCGTATATTCGGATCATAATCGGCGACGACGAGCACATCCATATGGCGTCCGTGCCGCAAAATCGATTTCACGACGGGCTTACGAAGAAGCGATTGCCAGAAGCCGCGAGCGGACTGCCCAACGATCATCTGGGTGCTGTGATGTTGAAGCGCCTTCTCCAGAATAACTTCCGGCAATTGCTTATTAGACTCGCAATGCTGGGTCTCATATTTCCCGCCCAATCTATCGGTCAAGTCTTGCAACGCTTGTATTCTCTTGCTCGTTTCAACGCTTATGGACTGGCCGACATGAACATACATAACATGCCAATCCGCTTTCAGGCGATGAGCGATACGGAATCCCCTACGGATAAGCCGATCCGCGTTAGCGCTAGTCGTCACGCACACGAATATGCTTTCCCGCCTCCTCCACGGGCCTCTAAGCGAGCCGTTCCGCTCCCACGATTCGAGCCTTTCATCCACATCATCCGCAATTTCTCTTAGCGCCATCTCCCGTAGTGCGATCAAATTACCCATTTTGAAAAAATGTCCGATCGCTTGCGCCACCTTATCCATCGCATACACTTTGCCTTCCCGCAATCTCTGCTGCAAAGCTTTGGGAGCGACATCGATGAGCTCTACCTCATCCGCTAGCCTCAGAATGTTATCCGGTACCGTCTCCCGAACGCGAACTCCCGTAATCTGCTCTACGGCGTCGTTCAAGCTCTCCAAGTGCTGGACGTTCATCGTCGAGATGACGGAAATTCCCGCCTCCAGCACTTCGAGGACATCGTCGTATCGCTTCTTGTTGTTACTGCCCGGGACATTCGTATGGGCTAGTTCGTCGATCAGAACAACCTCGGGATTGCGGCGAAGGATCGCGGGAACGTCCATTTCCTCAAGCTCGGTGCCCTTGTAATTGATTTTCGCGCGGGGCAGCGTCTGAAGCTCGCCTACCTGCGCTCTCGTCTCCGCTCGCCCGTGCGTCTCCAGCAACCCGATGACCGCGTCGATTTTCTTGCGCAGCAGATCGTTGCCTTCTCTCAGCATCATGTAGGTTTTTCCTACGCCAGGTGCCGCTCCGATATAAACTTTGAATTTACCGCGCTTGATCCGCCCGATCTTCCGCTCGATTTCCTCCGGGCTTAAACGGCGATAAGGTTCGGAGTCCGCATGGGAGGCCGTCGATTTCGTAGGTAGCACTCTTTCCCCGTCGTAATCGGCCCGATCCGCTATGAAAAATACATCGACGTTTTTGGTTTTTCTCAGAATGCCGTCCGCGATCGAGCCCTGCCAGAAATCTTGCCACATACTTTGCTTAGAATGGCCGAGCACGATCCTCGTTACGTTGTTAAGAGTCGCGTACCGGACCAATGTGCCGGGCAATCGGCGTCTCGTCGGTAGCGGCAATTGTTCGAACGATGCGTCTATTTTATTCGCCAGCTTCTCTATGGAACGTTTGAACTGCGCCGCTTCTTTGGAGAGGGCCTTCCGCGGATTCACCAGCGTTACGATCTTCAAGTCTCCGCCAAGCCTCTTGGCAATTTGTTGTCCTCGCCGTATGTGAATCGAGCCGTTCCAATGGTACTGCGCCGAGACAAGGATGCGCTCTGTCGCTCCGGAAGGACCGACTAGCCCTTGCTTCTCCCGATGCTTCTCCAGCGACTCGTTTACGTCTTCGGCCATCAGCCGCAGAGCAAGTTCGCGCAGCTTGCCGATGTTCCCTCTCTTCAGAAGCTTAGGATCCTTGAGGTTTAGATTGGGGAGATTCCCCTCATCCATCCGTTTCAAAATCGTTTCCGGGCTGACGTCGATCAGACGCACCTCGTCAGCAAGGTCCAACGTGTCTGCCGGGACCGTCGCCTCCGCTTCAATGCCCGTTAGCCTCTGGGCAAGCTCGGTAACTCCCTCCAACTCGTAGACGTTGACGGTCGCAATGACGCTGATGCCTCGCCCAAGCAAGTACTGGATATCCTCCAATCTCGTGGGAAATCTAGCGTTCGGTCGGTTCCTATGGGCTAGGCCGTCTACTAGAACAACCTCCGGATTGCGCTGTGCCAGCGCTTCGAGATTGAGATCCTTTTTCTCCACGGCGCCATTCATCCAGTGAATGCTCGGAATTTTCTCTAATCCTTGCAATTGCTCCACCGTTTCGGGCCGTCGCATCGTGGATACGGCGCAGACGACGACATCTATGCCTTGGCTATGCAGCGTCTGGCCTTCGCGCAGCATATGATAGGTTTTGCCAGAGCCGCTAACCGCACCGATTATGATTTTTAAGCGGCCGGTTTGGATTTTCAAGATCGAATGCAGCAGCTCTTCCGGCGTCTTGCGGCGAAAGCTTTCCATTGCCTCGTTTCTCCTTTCCGATTTAAAGCAGCCACGCCGCTCTAATCTACCGGCTATACATCTTCCGGGAGAATAGAGCGGCAGCCTGCCCGCTTATGAAGAGACATCCCTCAGCATAAGCTGTTACTCTCTATGATTTAATTAAAGCTTGTAAATCAAGATTAAGCTTAAGCACATTGATCCGCGGTTCTCCGAACAAGCCCAAGTCGCGCCCTTCGGTATGCTTCAAGACTAATTTCTCCAACTCCGCCACCGCCACGCCAGTCAGATTGCTGATCCGGGGGATCTGGACTTCGGCGGATTCCGGGGTAATGTGCGGATCGAGACCGGAACCGGAGTTGGTAATCAGAGCGATCGGCAGCTTGGAAACCGGAACGTCAGGATTATTCTTTTTCCAGGCATCGATGGAATCCTGCGTACGTTGCAGCATATCCGGATTGGACGGAGCATAGTTGTTCGATCCCGATCCGGCCGCATTGTAATCAATACTCGATACGCGGCCTTGGAAGTACTTCGGATCGGCGAAACTCTGGCCGATCAGCTCGGAGCCGATCACGTTCCCTGAGGAATCCTTGATCAGGCTTCCGTTTGCGTTATGCGGCATAATCGCTTGAGCAATCCCCGTTGTCGCAAGCGGATAAATGATGCCGCACAGAATGATAAAAACGATACTAGCTCGCAAGGCGACTATGAAATAGGAAACTCCGGTAGCACCGGGGTAACTCGCTGCTCGATTACTCATATTTTTCCCCTTCCTACACCCAAAGATGAACAACCAAATCGATCAACTTGATGCCGATGAATGGCACGATGACGCCGCCGAGGCCATAAATAATGATATTGCGGCTAAGCAGCTTCGACGCGCTCAGAGGCTTGTAAGCTACGCCCTTCATCGCCAAAGGGATGAGCAACGGAATAATAATGGCATTAAAAATTAATGCCGATAAAATCGCCGACAACGGGGAGCCAAGCCCCATGACGTTAAGAACGCTCATCTCGGGAATCGCCAGAATAAACATGGCGGGAATAATCGCGAAATACTTAGCGATATCGTTCGCGATACTGAATGTCGTAAGCGCGCCGCGCGTCATAAGCAGCTGCTTGCCGATCGATACGACCTCGATAATCTTCGAGGGGTCGGAGTCCAAGTCCACCATATTGGCGGCTTCCTTGGCCGCAATCGTCCCGCTGTTCATCGCAAGTCCTACGTCCGCTTGAGCCAGTGCCGGCGCATCGTTCGTGCCGTCTCCCGTCATCGCGACAAGCTTGCCTTCCGCTTGCTCCCGGCGGATCAAGGCGATCTTGTCTTCCGGCTTGCTCTCCGCCACGAAATCGTCCACCCCGGCTTCGCGCGCGATCGTTGCCGCCGTCAACGGATTGTCCCCGGTACACATAATCGTCTTGATGCCCATTTGGCGCAGTTGGTCGAACCGTTCGCGCATGCCGGGTTTAACGGTATCCTTCAAATAAATAAGGCCATAGATCCGATTATCGACCGCGACCGCTAGCGGGGTTCCACCTTCGCGAGCAATACTATCGCCGCAAGCGTCCAGATCGATAGGAATGCTTCCGCCTTGCGCCGCAACCCATTTCTTCACCGCATCGACTGCGCCCTTACGCACCTTGCGTCCATCCGGAAGATCGACCCCGCTCATCCGCGTTTCCGCCTTGAACTCGATAAACTCCGCACCGGCAGCCAGGGAAACATCGAACGTTAACTCCATCATCTTCATCAATTCCAGCACCGAGCGACCTTCCGGCGTTTCATCGCTCACCGAACTAATAGCCGCCCATTCCCCTACCGTCCGAACATCCGCTCCCCCGACCGGAACGAACTCGCTAGCCATCCGGTTCCCGTAAGTGATCGTCCCCGTTTTATCCAAGATCATCGTATTAATGTCCCCCGCCGCCTCCACGGCTTTACCGGACATGGCTAACACGTTGAACTGCGTCACCCGATCCATTCCGGCGATCCCGATCGCCGAGAGCAAACCGCCGATCGTCGTCGGAATGAGACAGACGAGCAAAGCGATCAACACCGGAACCTTCAACTCTATATCCAAATACCCTGCGATCGGCCCCAACGTCACGACGACAAGGAGGAAAATAATCGTTAAGCTAGTCAGCAACGTGTTAAGCGCAAGCTCGTTCGGCGTCTTCTGACGTTTAGCGCCTTCCACCAAAGAGATCATCCGGTCGATGAAAGATTCCCCCGGATCGCTTGTGATTCGCACCTTGATCTTATCGCTGACGACACGGGTACCGCCCGTCACGGAGCTGAAATCTCCTCCCGCTTCCTTAATAACGGGCGCGGACTCCCCCGTTATAGCCGATTCATCGACAGACGCCAAGCCCTCAATGACTTCGCCGTCTCCAGGAATCATCTCCCCTTGGGAAACGACCACCACATCGCCTTTGCGCAAGTCAACAGACGAAACAACTTTAACGACGCCTCCGACAACTTTGTTCGCGTTGATCTCTTTTTTCGAATTTTTCAGCGAGTCCGCTTGCGCCTTCCCCCTGCCCTCCGCCAACGCTTCCGCGAAGTTCGCGAACAGGACGGTGAAGAGCAGGATGATGAACACCGCGAGGTTAAATCCGACATCATCCTTCGTCCCGAAATACCCGAGAAATAGCGTCATCAGCAGAACGACGACCGTACCGACTTCGACGACGAACATGACGGGATTTCTCATCATGCTCACCAGGTTTAATTTTACGAAGCTATCCTTGACCGCACGGCTCACGATCGCGGAGGTTAGCATAGATTTACGATTAGCACTCATGAACGGTTCACCTCATCCTTAGCCTAACTTCAAGTGCTCTGCGATCGGTCCCAGCACGATGGCCGGCAGGAATGTCAAAGCTCCGATTATCAATACCGTTCCGATTAAAATGCCATAGAACAATTTGTTGTCCGTCCGGAAAGTGCCGACCGTCTCGGGTACCCATTGCTTGCGAACCAGCGATCCGGCGACAGCCAGCATGGCGATCATGGAAATATAGCGTCCGAACAGCATGACAAGCCCGGTGGTCATGTTCCAGAAAGGCGTATTGTCGGCCAATCCTTCGAAACCCGAACCGTTATTGGCTGCGGAAGACGTATATTCGTACAGTACTTGAGTGATCCCGTGAGATCCCGGATTCGAAATGCTCCCTTGGCCTAGATCGGTTAGGAACGCGATTGCAGTCGGAGCCAATATAATGAATGGATGCGCCAGTATGGCGATGGCGATCAGCTTCATCTCCCTCGGTTCAATCTTCCTTCCTAAGAACTCCGGCGTTCTTCCGACCATTAAGCCACATAGGAACACGCCCAACATGGCGTACATCAACATATTGATAAGTCCGACGCCTTTACCTCCGAACACGACGTTGAGCATCATTTCTCCCAGAGTCCCAAGTCCTCCCAGCGGAGTAAGCGTGTCATGCATATTGTTGACCGTGCCCGTCGTCGCCGCGGTCGTGACCGCCGAGAACAACGAGGACTGCGGAATTCCGAACCGAACTTCCTTCCCTTCCATGCTTCCTTGCGACGAATCGATTCCCATCGCGTTAATCGCGGGGTTACCGCGCAGCTCCGAGAAATAAATCAAGGACAAGAACAGCAGGAACAAAGTCATCATCGCGCTGAAAACAACCCAGCCTTGCTTACGATTCTTAGCGAATCGTCCATATACGTAAGGAAGCGCGGCCGGTAGCGTCCACATGGACAAAATCTCGACGATGTTCGTCAGCGAATTCGGATTCTCGAACGGATGCGCCGAGTTGACCCCGAAAAATCCGCCTCCGTTAGTGCCAAGATGCTTGATGGATTCAAGCGCCGCAACCGGCCCCATGGCAATGCTCTGCACCGCGCCTTCAAGCGTGGTGATCGTCAGCGTCGGATTCAACGTCAGAGGAACTTGCAGAGCAACCAGCAGCAAAGTAACCAAGACAGCCGCCGGAATGAAAATACGGGTATGCGCTTTGACGAAATCCTCGAAGAAGTTCCCGATCGTCTCTCCCTTGCTCGTAATTCCGCGAATGAACGCCATCGCCACGGAAAACCCGGTAGCGGCCGAAGTGAACATCATCATCGTAATGACGGCCATCTGCGAGAAATAGGACACGCCCGATTCCCCGCTGTAATGTTGCAAGTTCGTATTGGTCATGAAGCTGATGATCGTATTAAACGAAAGCGTCTGCTCCATGTTATCTATGCCGCTCGGATTGAACGGCAAGTATTTCTGTAGCCGTAAAATCAAATAACCGACGGCGGTAAGCACGATATTGGTTAACAAAAAGCTTAAAGCGTATTTTTTCCACGTCATCCCGTCGCGGTTTTTAAGCCCGATCAGCACGTAGATGATTTTCTCGAACGGTCCGAATATACGGTCTTGCCGGCTCTTTTCATTAGAGAATACGTGATATACGTAAGTCCCGACCGGTTTCACGAGCAGCACTAGCACCGCTAGGACAATAACAATTTGCAGAATGCCCATTGACTTTCCTCCTCTATCTCAATCACAACCAAGCATCTCGATCGATGCCGGCTAGAACTTCTCCGGGTTCACCAAGGCGTAAATTAAATATAGAAAGATGAATACGGTAAATATCGATACGATGATCATTTCCGCTCTCCTCCTGCCTCGTCGACAACCCGATTGCACCAAACCAAGAAGCCATAGAACAAAGCGAATGTTCCGGCCAATATCAGAACCATATACAGATCGAGCATGGAACAGCCTCCTTTACGTTCTCGATATCAAATCATCGGTGATCAGAAAAGCATAATCTTGCGCATTGCTGTGAATGACGTAATCGACGCCCAAGCCCTTATATACGTTCCTAGGATTATGGCTACCCGTAATGACGTATACAGGTTTGGAAGTCCAACTCCGGCAAATCTGGACGTACCGGCAGCATAAATTCAAGCTTTTCTCGAAAAGATATACTTTACCGACGCCGACTTCGGGGATCATCCACGAATCTTCCTTGGTCGTATTCACCACGATGATGTGTTCTGCCCCGAGGGCTCTAATTCGTTCGTATTCGGAAACGTTATTCACGATCGCCGCGAACGGAATATTCCTTTGCTTCAATAACTTCATGAATCGTTCGCCTGCGACATTCGGGGCCGATACGAGCACGACATCCCGGTTACCCATTCCATTCATCTCCTGTCTCAATTCCGAAAGAAGGCAACAAAAAAGAAGCCTTGGGAAGAAGAACTGCGAGGAACTCTTCTCGTGGCTTCCTGGGCACGGCTTAACAAGCCGCCTCCAATCACGATGGACGTTGCCTCTCATGGTACGCTTACGAGGTTAGCTGTCGGATTCGGGCGTGAGAGTCGCCCTACCTTCCGGCTTGAAGCTCTAAGCTTCAGCCTTCCGGATTCACCCCGTGGATTCCTATCGTTCCGGAATCCGTTTGGTTCCCCCGCTTTCCGGTTAATTACCGGCAATTCAGCGATAAATTGACATAACAAAAACCGCAGAGGGTTAACCCTGCGGCCGATTCGGTCACAAGCTCATCATCCTCTCTCCACTGCACGCATCCCTATCAACTATAGGATGCGCCCATCAACGCTTACGAGGTTAGCTGTCGGATTCGGGCGGTGAGAGTCGCCCTACCCGAAGCGTCTGCATCCTAGGTGCAGTTAGCTTCGGGATTCACCCCGGATGACGATGCCCGGCTCTCACACCGGTCACGCGCCATCGATTGGTTCCCCCGTTTTCCAGTTACGGAAACTCAGCGATTACGAATGGAACAATATCAAAATCATGAATCGAATATTACTCCTGCCCCTAATCTTTGTAAAGCAATGCCAATTCCGGCAGAGACGCGTATTCCTTCAACGAAGTAAATCGTACCGCTTACATTTGTAAAAACCTGTAGCATGCTCTTCCTAGCTCTCTATTTCTCTGTTTTACACAAAATAAACTCCTGCTCTTTTCACCTATTTTCATAAGATAACCTCTCTAAAAATGAAAGAACGAGCTAGAGAGAGCTTGAGCCTACCAATCGCGTGAATGAGGTACTTTTACCAGATAAAATATCCATAATTTGACCGAAATCGGCATATGGAAGTGTTATTTGGGGGTGGCTTTATTTTACAAAGATTTGCCGAACCGCGATCCTCAAGCCGTGGTTTTACGGCGTTAAGGGGCGGCCCCGGTGGATTCCTCTTCGAGCAAATGATATGATACGAAAGGACAAAGAGGACAAGGGGGATCTGAAATTGTACGTCGCAAAAAAACGATTGGCCTTTTCACTTCTTACGCTAGTCGCCCTTCTGCTTATCGTAACGGGCTGCGGAGCGAAGGAAAAGGCAAGAAACTCAACTGACCCGACAGCCAGCACCGGTGCTGCGGCATCCACGCCAACACCAACACCATCACCATCACCATCACCATCACCATCACCTACTGAGGAGGCTTCCCCAATGAACGGAGTAGACACATCCGGCGATAACCCGATCGTCACGATCGAGATGGATAGCGGCAAAATCATCAAAGTCGAGCTTTACCCGAAGGTCGCGCCGAACACGGTAAACAACTTTATTTCCCTAGTTAAAAAAGGCTTCTACGACGGAACGATCTTTCACCGCATTATCCCGGGCTTCATGATCCAGGGCGGCGACCCTGACGGTACCGGCATGGGCGGTCCGGATTATTCGATCGCAGGCGAGTTTACGCAGAACGGCTTCGAGAACAACCTGAAGCATACGGCTGGTGTCCTCTCCATGGCGCGCGCGCAAAATCCGGACAGCGCAGGCTCGCAATTTTTCCTAATGGTCGCGGATGCGCCTCATTTGGACGGAGCTTATGCGGCGTTCGGTAAAGTTACCGAAGGCATGGACGTCGTGAACGAGATCGTCAAGTTGCCTAGAGACGCTAACGATCGCCCTGACACGCCTCCGGTCATGAAGAAGGTTACCGTGGATACGCGCGGAGCCGACGCTCCTGAACCGGAAGTCATTAAGTAAGACCCCCTTACGCTAATCGTAGTGGGCCATACTCTCGATGGAACGGGAACGTTATCTATCCCTTCCTCGGCAGCATGGCCCCTCTTTTATATTCCGTCACCCAGATCCGTAACGATTTTCGCTAAGAAGGGATTCACGCCATATGAGCTTCCAACAGCTTCTTTCTGTTATTCCTATCGTGGAACAAGTCACTTCCTATTCTTCCTCCCAAAAGATAGAGTGTAACACGGGTATCCATGTTCTTCTCGTTGTCCGGCTTGGACACATCACGATCGCTTCACCGGATCAAGAGCCTCTCGTTTGTACGGCTGGCTTTGCGGGCTGAGGCGCGAGGGCTCCTAATTTGTTCGACCGGCCGGTTACTCTGGCTAGGGATTACGTTGGCCTGGCGTCCGCAAACCTTTCGATAAATTTTTAGCTCTAGCTTAAGCGAACGGGTTAACGACAAAGCCGACAGGGCTCCCTGTCGGCTTTGCTTCCATAGGGAGTAAATAAAGCGGTTTTTCCGCTTTAAATCAACTAAACAAGGCACATAGGGAGTAAGTTGAGCGGTTTTTCCGCTTTAAATCTCGATATTGGTCGCCGTTTGCGGAAATAAAGCGGAGTAACGTTCTTAACAGTAAAGTAGTGTGTATTTTGGGGATACTCCTAAGTGGCAAGACCTAAATAGTAACGAAATATACAGTTAAATAACTGTTTCATAGCTCAGAGAGCAAAATAACGGGAAAGTACATTTATTTATGACGAAATAGGCTACTTTCTGGAACTAGCGGTGAAATAGATGTATTTATACATTTATCTCTGTTTTCATAGTGGGTTTTCTTTAAAATAACTGTATTTATACATTTATTTCATCCGGGTTGCGGGGTTGCGGGATTGCCGGGTTGCCGGGTTGCTGGGTTCCGGGGTTCCGGGGTTCCGGGGTTCCGGGGTTGCAAAAAAAGCCAACCCCGAAAGGTTGGCTTCTCTTTGATCGATTCATTTGAAGTCGCTGTACGGGATCTCGAACTCCGGCATACCTGCCGCGTAAGGCGTGTACTCGTACTGTCCGAAGTACATAACCACGCCGTTATGCTTCAGAAAATAGTCCCTATCCGGCTCGATCGTCTCGAACGGGCTGAGTAGCCAGATTCCGCGCGCCTTAATCAGGCTCTTAATCTTGGCGTTGATAATCGAGACATACTTGGCGTTACCTCCCGTAACATCCTTCAACTTCAGGAGCTCTCCCGTTGCAAGATCGAACGTATATGGCACGCGAGCAGTCGAGCCATGCGCTCCGCCCGTGTAGATATAATAGTCTACATACAAGCTTAGTTTGCCCTGTTCGTTGTAAGTGATCGTATAAGTCCCATCGAAGGTCACATCCGGGAGAGTCTCATCCGTGACTTCGCCGAGCGATTCTTTAATAGATTCCCGTGCAGCCTTCGCGTTCGCTTCCGCTTCCGATTTCAACAGGTCGTTGACCTTTTTCTGGACAGTCGCATCAGCGAAATCCGAGATTTGCGGATAATGAATCAGCAACGAACTATTCTTGCTCTCTTCTTTAATGACGCCGGACGTAATCTTAAGGTCATTCTCTTTAATCGTTTCGACCCCGATCACTTTCGTAGCCGTATCGTAAGAAACTCCATACCCCATTCGCTCCAGCAGGAAGCGAAACGGAACATAAGTCGTGCCGTTCTGGACAATCGCCGGCAAGCCGTATATTTGTTGATCGTTCAATTCCGCGCTGCCATCCCTCAAGTTAAGTACGAGCTCCCGGTCCCGACCGGTTACGGTGACCGTTTGCTTTGCCTTGCTATAATCCGTGTTCAGCCCAATGCTCTTGTTCAGGCTGCGAATGGCAATATAAGTCGTGCTATCGATGTTGATCGCCGACAAGTTCGTACGAACGCCATTGACATCAATCGTTTGATTAATGCTCTTGTATGAGTTAAAACCCGCAGCATGAACCTGTTGCTGGGATACCGTTAATGAAGAAGACACTAGCGCCGCCCCAACCGCCACCGCGATTAACGTTCTTTTTCCCGTATTCATTCCAACCTTCTTCACATCGCTTCGCTCCTTCATCTATACAGATAAGTTTGGATCAGGTACTCTTACCCTATATAGACGCATCAGTCACAGGAAAGTTCGATTTTAACAATGGGAATTAGTTACATTTATACGACAATGGAAATCGTTCATAGAGAAATCAATAGGCGGTGCATTTAGTTGTTGGACAACGAAAAAACGAGGGCTGGGAGAAACCGGACGATAACGCTGAACGACTCCGAGAGAATCAAGTATAGCGCGCGTCTAATCACTTTAACGGAGAAAACAAAACCCGAGGAGATCCTTAACCACACGATTAATCAAGATCTGTTCCAAGCTATAGATTACTTGCCGGATGAATTCGTCGACCTCTTATTCGTCGATCCGCCTTATAACTTAACGAAATCCTTCAACGGCAAAACCTTTAGCCAAATGAATCATTCGCAATATACCGATTGGCTGGACGCTTGGTTTTCGCGAATCGTCCGCATATTGAAGCCTAATGCAACCGTGTATATTTGCGGCGACTGGCGATCGAGCCATTCGATCTTCGAGGTCGCGTCCAAGCATTTGAGCATCCTCAATCGCATCACCTGGGAACGCGAGAAAGGCCGGGGAGCGCTTGCCAACTGGAAGAATGCCTCGGAGGATATTTGGCACTGCACCAAATCGGGCGAGTATAAGTTCTATGTCGATCGCGTGAAAATAAAACGGAAAGTCATCGCCCCCTACCGTACGGAAGAAGGCGATCCTAAGGATTGGCACGACGACTCCGACGGTAAATTCAGGCTGACTCACCCGTCCAATCTATGGACCGATCTCACGGTCCCCTTCTGGTCGATGCCCGAGAACACGGACCATCCGACCCAGAAGCCGGAGAAGCTGCTCGCGAAGATCATTCTCGCCAGCTCGGACGAGAACGACGTCGTATTCGATCCTTTCAGCGGCGCGGGAACGACCTCCGTCGTCGCCAAGAAGCTCAACAGGCGTTACGTAGGCATCGAGATCGACGAAACCTACTGTTGCTTAACCGAGAAGCGGCTTGAGATGGCAGAAGCCGAACCTTCCATTCAAGGTTACTCGGAAGGCGTCTTCTGGGAGCGAAACACGCTGCGGGAGCAAGGCAAATCCACCAAAACAAAGGGGTAGTCAGCAGCTCGTTGGCAGATCAGTTGACACCCGTAACCGACCATGCTATGGTGAACGCATATTGGCATCCGCAGTGACTCGCGGGGTCACTATTGTTATCATTACTCGTAAGGGGAGTGCACAACGAATGATTCAAGTTAAGGAATTCTTAGATACAGATATGTCTCTAGCAGAAAAAAGAGTAAACGAGTTTCTAGCGGAACTAAACGACGATCAAGTCATTAACATTTGTTACGGATCGATCAACAAAGTGACGCCGACTAAATTAAGCGAGCAAAGAAGCGCTATTCTAGTCGTATATAAGAAATAACCCCTTCAAATGATACGAAACGGGATGGATCAAGGGTTACCCCCTCTCCATCCCGTTTCTGTTTAGTTCTAACATCTCTTTAAATCCGCTAAGCAGAACTCCGAAAGCAGCCAGGAAAGTTGGCCTCAATCTTCCCATCAACTGATCGACCGATTCTTCGGAATGCGTATAGGTCGATACGATTCCATGTAGAGTAAAGAAATAGATTCGACTGCACATCAACAACCGTTCATCCTCCCGGCCAAGCCGCAAACAAGCTTGCAGAACGCCCGTTAGTTTTCCGAACATCTCATTCCGCACTTTGTTTATTTCCAGTTCGGGAGCTTGTTCATCGACGCGAACGGACTTCACGTTGAAGAATAAACTGTACATATTGCGATTGGATAAGCAGAACTCAACGAAAGCCAGACTGACGTTGTTCAATTTCTCCTCCGGCTCGCCGCTCCCAACCAATAATTCCTCCATTTGGCTCGCTAAGTTCTGAAGAGGCGGAAGCGAAAGCTGCTGAAGCAGCGCTTCTTTATCTTTAAAGTAAATATAGATGGTCGTATGAGAGCAGCCTGCTTCCTTAGCAATTTCGCGCATCGTTACGACATCGTAGCCTCTGCCGGCAAACAATCGTCCCGCAGCTAGCAGAATGCTTTTCTTCGTCTCTTCCGAGCGTTGCTCCTGTTTGGTTAACACCTTTTCCCACTCCGTCCCGTTTCTTTGCCCCAATTGTAACCAACGGTTACAGAGTAGTCAATTTCGCCTTCATCCCTGCGAACGGGAGCATCTCGAGTCCAGCCATCCGCACAAAATCGTAAATAAGAGTAAATAGACTATAAAACTCATCCTCCAGCCCTCCCCTAGAATAATCCCGCAACATCCGTAACCAGAGATAACACGAGCAGAACTCCCAGTACGGCTGAAGATAGGTAAGCGGTTTTCCTCTTACCGCTGCCCGATGCTTTCACGACAGATCGGGTGTACAAGGCGAGACCTGCCACAATCAAGATTAACTCCAAAGCTACAGATACTCCTTCAACCTTCCAAGCGCCCAGTCCGAGTAGTGGAAGATGCCCGATGTTGCCCGGCAATAGCGGCATATCCGCACGATGAACGATAAGATCAAGCAGCCAATGGCTGAAGGTTACCGCCCCTATCGTTCGTCCCGCTCGGACACCCCACATCCGCTTCGCCAGCATGCCCGCTAACGATGCGATCATTAAAGCTCCAAGCAAGGAATGCGTGTAATCCGCATGAATGATCCAATCTCCATAACCGCTGCCCGGTTCTCCTTCCATCGTCTCGGCCCCGGTTAGCAAGAAGGGAATAAACGCCACATCCAGTAATTGAGTAGCGAGCATAAGCGCCCAGAGAGGTACTTCCTGAGCCTGCGCTCGCACCCCTGCCGCCAATCCGAAATGTCCTGCGAACATAAAATTCACTCTCCCAAATATAACTATAAATTTTTAGTAACCATCGGTTACTAACCGTTGGTTATATAGTAACCACTGGTTATATTTATGTCAAGAAAAAAAGAACGCCGGAGCGTTCTTCGGTTATTTCACCTTTATTTGCCGATAGGAATTCCGCGAGACCGCCGCCCTTCGAACACGGTCAGTTCCTTATAGCCTGCTCCGATCGCCGCCGTGCGGGCTTCATCCAACAGCTGCCCGATATCGTCTGGAAAGTGGGAGTCGGAGGAGAGCGTTATCGGAACGCCGTGCTCCGCGAGAACGGACAGGAACAACGGACTCGGACAAGCTTCCGCGACCGGGTAACGGTAAGCGAGACCGGTATTGATCTCCGTAGCTACGCCGGCGAGAACCATCTCTTCCGCGATATGACGGTAATAGGGGATCAAATCGGCTTCTCGGTCCGGACGAAACCCGAATACTTTGAGATTGTCGGGATGGGCAATGATATCGAACAACCGTGATTGGCAAGCTTGCCGGAGGAGCCCGAAATACCGCCCATATGCCCCCATCGGTTCCATATCCGCGAATTGCGACTGCGTCTCGGGATTGTCGAAGCCCCAGCCGTCCATAAAATGAACCGAACCGATGACGTGATCCCAGTCATACCCCGCGAGCAGCCGACCGAGCTCCGCTTCGCCCCCCTCGAAGAAATCCGCCTCGATTCCGAGCAAGAGATCCGGGCGGTCTTTTTTCGCCTTCGTAATAAAGGTTACGAATTCATCCAACGAGGTGACGCACACTTGGTTAAGCCAAGCTTCCTGCAGTCGCCCGATCGGACTATCGTCCAGTAGCATGTGCTTCTCATAATAGCTTCGACATTCGCGAAATCGATAGAGATGATCGACGACTCCGAACGTGCTGATTCCTCGCGAACGGCCCGTTACCAGGTAGCGGTCCAGCCATTCCTCGCTGAAGCAACCTTGCCGCATTCGAAGATCGAGCTTCGCGGACATCTCTTCCGCCCAATCCTGAGTATGGCCCGGCCCTTTCCCTGTAGAAGCGCTCACATCCGTAGCTACCAGCGATTGCATGGTGCGCGAAAGCCAGCGGAGCGAATAAGGTCCTTCTTCTAGGTGAAAATGCATATCAACCTTCATCATCTATCTCCCCCCGCCAAGTATTCCGCGCGAACGGGAACGACGGGTTATCTTGAATAGTCATGGCCGGCGAAGGCTCCAGTCCCAAACATTGGCACATTAACGGAGCCACGCTTAGCTGCGCAAGAGTTTGCCCTTCCATCAGCGGGATGGTCGAATCTCCGACGATATAGAGCGGAACGAGCCGTTCCTCGCTTGCCGTTCCTCCATGCTGGCCATTCGCATCCATCCCATGGTCCGACGTCACGATCACGCGATAACCTTCCGACAGCCAGGCCGGAACAAGCATGGCGAGCATTCCGTCCGCCATCCGCACGGAACCGTCGTACTCTTTGCTCTCCCCTCCGAACTTATGGCCGGCATCGTCGATATTCATGGAATGAATATATAGAAAATGCGGATCATACGCCGTGCGTAAATATTCTGCGTCCGCGAACAAATGGCTATCCGGGTAATGATCCTCGAAATAAAAGGCGCCATGCTGGATCGGTTTGCTCTCGTCATGCTGATGACGGTCGCGAACCGGATTAAAGGGAGCGGAGTTATACAGCTCGCTGACCCAATGGTAAGCTGCGGCAGCCGTCCTTAAGCCCGCTCCGGCAGCAAGATGAAAGACGCTTTGCTCCAGGCTTAGACGAACAATATGATTGGTCGTAATGCCATTTGTATATGCCGGGGTACCCGTTAATAACACTTCATATAATGGCCTCGAGAGGCTGGGCAGCTCCGACTTCACTTGATAACAGACCGCCTCGCCTTGCTCGACGAGGTGCTCCAAGTAACCTAAGCATCTACGGGCCGTATCGTAACGAAGTCCGTCCAATACGACGACGATCAGTTTGGGAGACTGCGGTTGAGCCATCCTCTTCACACCTTTCCTTTTGCTTCTATCCATTGAATGCGGTGCGACTTCAGAGCCGGCATCCACTCTTTAGGCGGCGCTACGTTGCTTACGATCGTATCGATCCGGCGAATCGGCGCGAGCTCGACGAACGCTTCCTTGTCCAGCTTCGAATCGTCCGCAAGCACGATCGTCTGGCTTGCCGCCGCGACCATCTTCCGGGAAAGCATCGTTTCGTCCAAGTCGTAATCGCTCGCTCCTCGCTGCACGGAAATTCCGCCAATCGAGATGAACGCCTTATCTACGCGAAATTGCTCCATCACCCGTTCTCCGAGCGCTCCGGACAAGGACTGCTGCTCCGGATTAAGCTGCCCGCCTATGACGATGATTTTGCCCGAAAAACGTCCTTCGATGACCGATTCCATGAGATGGTAGGCCACTGCGATGGAATTCGTAAGCACGGTTAGCCGTTCCTTGCCCGAGATCGCCTTCGCCAGTTCCAAAGTCGTCGTTCCGACATCGATAACGACCGTATCGCCCGAATTGATGAGTTCGGCCGCCCTCATGCCGATCTTCGCTTTCTCTTCCGCTCTCACTTTCTGGCGGAGCAAATACGGCGGTTCGAAGTTGGCTTGCTTAGTCCCTACCGCCCCTCCGTAAACGCGCTTCACTTGCCCCTCTTTCTCCAACTGAACAAGATCCCTTCGGATCGTTTCTTCCGATACGCCGCATTGAAGAGACAACTCCTGTACCTTCACTTGGCCTTCCTGCCTAAGCTGCTCGAGAATACTCCGTTTGCGTTGTTCCGACGATACCGACATTCTTAAGCTCCTTCCTTCTCCAATTGCAGCAACTGGGAAGGATCGAGCACCAATCGGACCGCGCCTCCATCTTCCGAGCGGCGCGAACGTCCGTCGTTCAGAATATCGATCGTTAACCGGACCCCTTCCGCTTGGACGAAATAACGAATAATATTACCGAGGACGTTCACCGATTCAATCGTCCCTTCCACGATGCGCTTATCCCCCTGCGTTCCCTCGCTATCCTCCGCATGCAGCGGAAGTAGCTTCACGGACTCCGGCCGCAATGCGAAGCTATCCGCCGAACCGACCCCTTGGCCGAACAGCCGAACGGCTTCCGTTCTGGCTAATACGTTATAGCTGCCCATGAACCGTGCGACGAATTCGGTGCGGGGAGTCGAATACAAGGCTTCCGGAGAGCCATCCTGCACGATATGCCCATTGTTCATGATGCAGATCCGATCGGATAACGTCAGCGCCTCTTCCTGGTCATGGGTAACGAAGATCGTCGTCATCTTCAACCTCTTCTGAATCTCGCGGATTTCCATTCTCAAGTTTTTACGGATTTTCGCGTCGAGCGCGCTGAGCGGCTCATCAAGGAGCAGAACCTTCGGCTGCACGGCTAGCGATCTCGCAAGCGCGACCCGCTGCTGTTGCCCGCCGGATAGGTGCTGCGGGAACGCATCCCTCTTATCCGCCAGATCAACCAGAGCTAGCAACTCCTCGCACCGTGTCTCTCTTTCCTTTTTGGCGACGCCTCTCATCTTAAGCCCGTATTCCATATTTTCGTAGACGGTTAAATTCGGGAACAAAGCATACGATTGAAAGACCATCCCCACCTCGCGACTGCGCGGCGGCAGGCTGGCGATATCTTTGCGCTCAAGAATAATTCGCCCGCCATCGGGCTCGGTCAGACCTGCGATACAACGTAATAGCGTGCTTTTCCCGCAACCTGAAGGCCCTAACAGAGTGACGAGCTCGCCCTCTTGTATCGTTAGATCCACATTGTTCAACACGGTCGAAGCCCCGAACGTCTTCCGTATGCCCTGAAGCTCCAAGTACGACGTATTCATCTCTCCACCTCCCTGTTCATTTTCTTGCCTAACTTCATCAATATCGTAGACATGACCAGAATGAATAAGAAATAAGAAATTGCGATCGCGCTTGCCAGATGCCCGCTTTCCCCGACCCGTTGGTACAAATACACTTGAATCGTCTGAATATGGCCGCCGACCAGCATATTCGTAAGCACGAACTCGCCGAACAGGACGGAGAAACTAAGCAACGTCGAGATGATCACGCCCGGCCAAATATTCGGCAGAATGATCGTCACGAACGCTCTCATCCGAGAAGCCCCGAGCAATTCCGCGGCATTAAGCAGCTCAACCGCCGAGACGGTAAGCAAGCTGTTGCGGATCCCCTGGTACATATAAGGGAGCACGACGACGAAGTAAGCTCCAATCAAGATATAAGCCGTTCCGGCAATATTGATCGGACCCGAAGAATAGGTACGGATAAGCCCGACAGCAGCCACGACTCCGGGAACGGCATACGGCAGCACGACTAACCCTTTCATGAACGTTTCCCATTTCGGCAAGTACACCGTGATGACGAATACGGCAGGCAACATCACCGCGAGGCTTAATGCGATGCTGATAAGACAGAGATATAGAGACGTCCATAACGCTTCGAGAAACCGGATATCCTTGAACATCTCCCGGATCCATTCCAATGTCCAGCTCTCGGGAAGAACCGTTGTCTGCCACTCCTTGGCGAATCCATATAGGAAGGTGGCGAGCAGCGGAAGCAGCAAGTAGATCATGAGCAACAACATAAGCGTCCGATGCGTCCAGCTTGATCTGGATTTGATCATGGATTCACCCCCTCTTGGACTGCATCGCCTTGCCGCCGACCGCGGGACCGGGAACGCTTGAGGTTCGGATTGGATGCATAGGAGGCGGTAAATTGCTGCGAGCGCTTAGACATTTTATGGTTGAGGACGACAGCCAGCAACGTTGATAATGCCAGCAGTACCGCTAACGCGCTGCCGAGCTCCGGTTGGTTCACGACATCTCCCGCTACCAAGGAGCCAATCCGGATCGCCAGCAAATTGTAATTGCCGCCGACGAGCGCATATGCCGTTGCATACGCTCCCATGGCATTCGCGAACAAGATACCGAGCGTTCCGAATATCGCCGGAGTCAGCATAGGCAGCCCGACGGTTCTCCAGAACTGCCATCTGCTAGCGCCGAGTAACGCCGCCGCTTCCCGCCATTGATCTCGAATTCCGTAGAAGGAAGGATACAATAACAGCAACGCGAGCGGCACTTGAAAATAGACGTAAACGAGTACAAGCCCCGTCCAGCTGTACAAGTTGAAACCGGAGAAAATATCCCAGCCCCACTGCTTGAACAGAAGGGTGAACACCCCGTTATTGCCCAGCAAAATAATATAAGCGAAGGCGAGCGGAACGCCGGCGAAATTCGAGGTCATGTTGGATAGCATAAGCAGCCTGTCCCTGATCCTTGGCGTAAATCGGGTAATCGAATACGCGCAGAGAAGCCCGACGATAATCCCGATCAAGCTAGAGTAAACCGCGATCAGCAAGCTATTCTTGATCGCCTTCAAATAATAGGCGCTGTGAAAGATTTTATCGTAGTGGGCGAACGTAAAACCCGAAGCGCCCGACTTGCTTATACTTCCCGTGAGCATAGACAGGAGCGGCGCGAATTGGAATGCCAGCACCATCAGAGCGAAGGGAACCAATCCGAGCAGCATCCAGCGGTTTCTAGCCTTCATGCCTTCCACTCTCCTATGGCGGTATTAAAACGGGCGCCCTCGCCACGCGGACGAAGGCGCCCCATTGCTGCTATCCATGCCGCATCAAGCGGCAATCGGTTAATTGATATGGACGAGAACGCGCTCCTGCCATTGTTCCGGAATGCTCTTAGCCGTATCTTCCCATACCTTGTAATCGCCGACCGGCTTCGCGTTCGCGTAATCTTCCTTCGGCAACAGCTTCGCCGCTACGTCGTCCGGAAGCTTCACGCTGTCTCTGATCGGTCTGGCATAACCTTTAGCTAAATTGATCTGTCCCGCGTCGCTAAGAATGTATTCCCGCGTCAGCTTAGCCGCGTTAGGGTGCGGAGCGTATTTGTTAATGATCGTCGCGTATCCGCTGACGACGCTGCCTTCTTTCGGAATCGTTACCGCATACTGATCCTTGCCAAGCTGATCTCTATAGTTAAGAGCGTTGAAGTCCCATAGTAGAGTGACTTCGACTTCGCCCTTCTCGATATTAGCGAGCGATGCTTCTACGTTAGCGATTCTGTTGTTCTTCGCCAGATCCTCGAAGAACGCAAGTCCGGGCTCGATATTCGACTCGTCACCGCCGAAAGCCATCGCGGCGGCCAATACGGCCATTTGCGCTTGAGCGGCTTTCGTCACGTCTCCCGTAACGATTTTATAATTGCCATTCTTCAGATCTTCCCAGCTTTGCGGCGGGTTGGCTACGAGCTTCTTATTCGTAAGGAATGCGATTGTCCCTTGATAGCCGATCAACCAATGTCCGTCTTTGTCTTTTGCCCAAGCGGGAATTTCGTCCCAGTGCGAAGTTTTATACGGTTGAGTGACGCCTTTCGCGATCGCTACGGAACCGAACGCAATGCCGACATCGCCAATATCCGCCGTCGGTTTATCCTTCTCCGCATCGAACTTGGCAATTTCCTCCGCGCTCGACATATCGGTGTCGGTATGGGAAAGTCCGTACTTGGATTGAATATCCTCCCACGTGCCTTTCCAGTTCGCCCAAGAGTCCGGCATGCCGACGCTGACGACGGAGCCCTCTTCTTTCGCTTTCGCTTCGATTTCGGTTAAGGATAATTCCTTGGCATCCGAACTATTCGCTTTATTATTGTTTCCGCCTCCACAAGCAGCAAGCAGCACGACGAGTAATGTAAGGATCAGCCCGACGGCAAGCTCTTTCTTCAACCGATTTTTCATGATTCCCTTTTCCTCCCATGTGGTTTTTTGTGGGGTGTCTCTTTAGTCTTGTTGTATTCTACCCTTCACAACTATAGAACTGTTCTATTTCCGAGGAATTAACCGGGATGATATAGTTTGTAAAAAAAGATACGGTGACGGAGGAAAAAGATAGTTGCCGATCCCCATCTTACTGCGCCGATTCTCTACGTCCGCCAAGGGAACTGTCGCGCTTAACGTTATGGGATCACCTTATTTGTGCGCATGACGATGACTTCGACTGAAATAGCGTTACGCAATAACGCTATTTCTGAGGTTCGGTCTATTGGGAGAGGACATAGCGATAATAACGTTGCCGGATCGTCTTATTCATTCGGTTGGCGACGATTCCATTAAAAATAAGACTCCTACATAACGCTATTGCCGACGGAACTCAGTTGGGGAGCATAGCAAAACACAAAAAAGAAGAGCGCCCGATCGGCGCTCTCCCTCTAACTCTTATAGTCGTGGTATATTTCCTTAATCTCATATTGTTCTCCCGTGTTGTGGAATACGACCGCGAAAGTATCAAACTAATTAGGTAAAATATATCACTAAAGAGAAACGATCTCACTTCCGCCCATAGTCGGCTTTAATCTCGCCCCATTGTTTCGTCTGCCATTTAACAACCTTGTTCGAGTACTTGTTCGTCTTCAGCCAGAGAACAGCTCGGTCCACCAAATCCCAAATTTCCCTAGTCGACTCGTCTCGCACCAACGTCGACGACACTTCCTTCTGCTTCACCCATTTCAAAGCGTTAACCGAATCGCTGTAGACGGTCTTGTCGCTGCCAATCTTCTGCAAATAAGCGAGACCGTGAACGATGGCGAGAAACTCCCCGAGGTTGTTCGTCCCTTTGCGAATAGGCCCCACGGAGAAAATGACTGCGCCCGTCTGCGTATCCACGCCTTTATATTCGACCGGTCCCGGATTTCCGCTAGTCCCTACGTCGACGGAGATACTGTTATAGTCGATTTCCTCCGTCGTCTCAACCCCAGTCGACCTAGGCTTGAAGCTCCCCCCGGAGCTAGCTGTTTTCCCGCTTCCCCAGTGTTTCTTCCAACCCTCTTTATAAGCCAGTTCAGCAGCGGCCTTCGTCTCGTAGGACTTAAACTTCGCTTCGTCGAACTTATTGATTTGTTCTTGGCAATCCGCCCAGTTCGCATAGACACCGGGTTTTCTGCCGACCCATACCACGTAATGTTTTTGCTTAGACATCTATTGGTTACCTCTTTCATTCGGAATGACTATTCCTTTATCCCTAATCTAGTAAAGCAATAATAACTCCGTCAAACAAGTATCTTCGTATTTGGTGCCCGGATACGCGTCGAGCAACGTCAGCTTGATCGTCTTTACTTCGCCCTCGTAATAATCCAATTTATCGGATAGCAAATACAAGTTGCCATCCGCTACCGCCTTGGCGTTAAACGGCTTATCCTCGAAATAAACTTCTCTGGTAATCCACTGGTAATCCTTATCAGGAGAATATCGAATTAAGCTTTCTACGCGCATTGACTTCACCCTGGCATTATTCCGGTAAGTTTCCTTGCTCTTCAAATATCCGTTCATTAGCCTCAATTCCGATAGACTCGTATTCTTCTTCAATTCTATCGTGATCTTCTGACCGATTCCCAGCCCCTTAGCCCCTTCCGCCCATGCCGTAGATAAGCTTCTATCCAGCAGCTTGCTCGCATCGTAACTTTTCCCCAGCTCGGAGGAAGCTTTAATGCTCGAAACGAGCTTCGAGGAGATGCGATTAGAACTGATCTTCTTGGATTTCAAGTAGTCCTCGTATTCGTATTGAAATTTGATTTCACCGAGAGACTTCAAATCCGCTTGCTTAAGCTCGACTTTGAAAATCCCCTCCGGCAAAGCTTGTCCATACGGCAACGTAAGCTTCCGCAGGGAACCGCCTTTCTTAACGATGTCGCGATAATCGAACGTGATATTCAGCTTATCCACTTTCCCGTCTCCCCAGTACCCGGCAGGCGTAAGATCGTAGCTGAATTTCCGTTCCCCAATCTGATCGAGTACGCTGTAGGGATCCATCCAATTCACGTAACCGGCATTAACCGCATAACTAACCTTAATAACCTTCGTTTCATTTTTTGCGAAAGAGATATTCGTTTTATACACTCTACTAGCCTTCTGAACAATATACTCATCATCTATGATTTTATTAATGGACGCTGTAATCAATTCATTCGTGACATTAAGAGATTGGTTGCCGTCCAGAATCCGAAACCCGCTTGCCTTATAATCGCAGTTCGGTTCGCAGCCGTACTCCTGTTCATAATAATCCACGGGAAAGGCAAAGGCCACTTGGTCTGCCTTGCCGTGATTCGTAAGCGTATAAGCAACGTTGATCTGCACCCGATCGCCAACGATCACGAAGCTCAGATCCTCCGCGGTCAAAGTCACGTTCTTCTTCTGTACAAAATGAATGCCGCCCCCAGTGACATTAGGCACCGTATCCGATGGTCCTCCATTCGCGAGCGCATTCCCGCCAACCGACGAGACGCAAATCACCGCTATTAACAAGACTCTAGCGATTCTCTTCCTTAACTCGCCTAACGCGCCGAAACTCCCCATCGCATGCACAACCTCCGCTTTACATAAAAAGGATGTAAACCCATAACTCCCTGAATCTATCATATAATATCGCGCAACGAAAGGGGCACAGCGAAAAGGCACCCCTTAGGGTGCCTCGATTGACTTGAATTGACCTTTTTTGGCCTTCGTGCCCCGTGTGCCTGATAATCCTTACTTCAAAATTTCGTCAATACGAGCCAATTCCTCGCCGGAGAAGTTCGGATGGCGCAGCGCGGCAACCGCATCTTCAATCTGGCCGACTTTGCTCGCTCCGATCAAGGCCGATGTCACTCGCCCGCCTCGCAGCACCCAGGCCAGCGCCATCTGAGACAGCTTCTGCCCTCTCTCCGCCGCGAGCTCGTTCAGCAACCGGACTTTGCCGAGAGTCTGCTCGGTCAGCTCTTCCGGCCTCAGGAATACGCTCGGACCTGCCGCTCTCGAATCCGGCGCGATTCCGTTCAAGTAACGATCGGTAAGGATGCCCTTATGCAGCGGGGAGAAAGCGATCGAGCCGATGCCTTCTTCATCCAGCACATCAAGCAGCCCGTTCTCGGGACCCCGCGTTAACATCGAATATTGAGGCTGATGAATCAAACACGGCGTTCCTAGGCGTTTTAAGATCTTAGAAGCTTCTTTCGTCTGCTCCGGGGAATAATTCGACAACCCGACATACAGCGCTTTCCCTTGGCGCACGATCAGATCAAGCGCCGCCATCGTCTCTTCAAGAGGCGTATCCGTATCGGGACGGTGATGATAATAGATGTCGACATAATCAAGATCAAGCCGCTTCAAGCTCTGATCTAGACTGGAAACGAGGCTTTTCTTGGAGCCCCATTCTCCGTAAGGGCCCGGCCACATATAATAACCCGCCTTGGTCGATATAATCATCTCGTCACGGTAAGCCGAGAAGTCCGCCTTCAGAATGCTGCCGAACGTCGTTTCAGCCGATCCCGGAGGAGGCCCATAGTTGTTCGCCAAGTCAAAGTGGGTTATGCCAAGGTCGAATGCCCTTCTGATCATCGCCCTGCCATTCTCGAAAGTATCGATTCCTCCGAAGTTGTGCCACAAGCCAAGCGAAATGGCTGGCAGCTTCAAGCCGCTTCGCCCGCTGCGATGATATGTCATCATGTCGTATCGTTGTGAATCCGCTGAATAAGTCATTCTAACTCCTCCTCGCAATCTAAATATACAAGAAGTGTATAAGAAAGACGAAGACGAGCCTATATCATGAAGGGTGATAAATATGGATTAATGTCAGAATGGCTTGAAGTTCTTAGGAGACACCCCGCTGATTTTCTTAAACATCTTGGAAAATTGCAGCGCATCCGGATAACCGACGGACCTGGCTACCTCTCCGACCGTATACTTCCCTTTGCCGAGCAATTCTCGGGCTTTGTCCATGCGATACTGAAGTAGATATTGTTGGGGAGGCACCCCTAACGCATTCTTGAAAATGACCGACAAATATTTACGATCCAGCCCTAAAGCCGACGCGAGCTGCTGAACCGAAAGATCTTCCCCGTAGTGGGAATGGATGAATTCCATGCTTTGGTGGACGTACGTATCTTGTTTGGTCGGGCGATAATCCTCCCTTGCCTCCAAAGGAATAGCCCCCATAATGGAGGACATCAATTCATACAACGCCGCTTGCAGCCTTAGTCCGCAGCTGATCTCGTCGGACTGGATGTCCGTAAGCTTCTCATATAAACCCGGCATGAGCTGCATATCCATCGGAAATACGGGCATCTCCGGGGTGAGCCCGGTTCGGGCAAGAATCGGAAGCGCTTGAGCGCCGTAGAAACCGACCCAGGAATACACCCACGGCTCTTCCCTATCTGCCTCGTAATAAGTCAAATAATGGGGATAGATCAAAAAGGCTTGTCCTGCGGAGAGCGTGTATTCCCGCTCCCCGATGCGGACGAGACCTTTGCCTTGATGGATAAAATGAATTTTATAAACCTCTTTAACCCCCGGACCGACGGCATGGCCCGGCGCGCATTTCTCTTTGCCCCAGAATTGAAGGTAAAGATCCGGCTCATCCCTGAACGGTCGCTCCGGATTGTACTTGAAAATAGGAGTTCCGATTAACATGCGGTAACGATAATCGGCTTATTGTTCGTAATAATGATCGTATGCTCGAATTGCGCGACGCGGCTGCGATCCGGAACCGCCAACGTCCAACCGTCCGCCTGTTCCACGACATAGCTTGCTCCCGTTGATACGAATGGCTCGATCGTAATGACCTGGCCCGCCTTCAGCACCCTGCGATCCTTCGGTTCATAATAAGGAAGGATTTCATACGGTTCCTCGTGAAGCCCTTTGCCGACCCCGTGGCTGCACAAATTTTCGACGATGCGATATCCGCTTCTTCTGGCTTCTTGTTGCATCATTTTGCCGACTTGATTCAGCTTCACTCCGGCTTTCAAGCTATTGATGACTTTCATCATCGTCGCATGGGTCGCTTGGCATAGATGATCGATCTCGTTCGTTGCGGGAGGAATCTGAAAGGATTGCCCCGCATCCGCATAATAGCCGTTAAGCTCGGCGGATACGTCGACGTTGATCAGGTCGCCGGCTTGCAGCACCCGGTCTCCCGGGATACCATGGGCAACCTCTTCATTGAGGCTAATACAAGTATAGCCCGGAAAGTTGACGTCTTTCATGGGAGCGGATGTAGCGCCATGCCGCGCGAGCATCTCTTGGCCGATCAGATCCAGCTCCCTGGTCGTCATGCCCGGCCTGGCGCTTTTCTTCATTTCTTCGATCGTCATCGCGACGATCCGTCCGATCTTCATTAATTGCTCTATATCTTCTTGCGATTGTATAGTCATCTTGGTCTACCTCCTATCGTCATCCCAGATGCGATTGATTCATTCGTCTAACTGTTAACCCGGTCATTATTTACCTTACCGCTTTCCCCGAGTCACTTCAAGTACGGTCTGCCGCAGATGCAAGAAGCCGACCTCCCGGTCGGCTTCGCGTGAGGCTGTCCGCTACAACAAATACCTCAAATAAATATATACGCTGGATATCACGATAGAGAGCAGCATGAGAGGGAACCCGTATTTCAGGAATTTAACGAAAGTGATCGGGTAACCTTCTTTGGCAGCCAGCCCGGCCGTAATGAGATTCGCGCTTGCCCCGATCAACGTGCCGTTACCACCCAAGCACGCTCCTAGAGCAAGACTCCACCACAGCGGTTCGAGATTGCTCACGCCCATGTTCCCCATCTCCTGAATAAGCGGAATCATTGTCGCCACGAACGGGATATTGTCCATGAACGCTGACGCTATAGCACTCATCCAGAGAATAAGCATGGAGGAAGCGGCAACGTTACCGCCCGTCAAATCGATCGCCTTCACGGCAAGATCGCTAATGATCCCCGTATCCACGAGTGCTCCTACTAGAGTGAACAATCCGACGAAGAAGAAAATCGTCGTCCATTCCACCTTGGTGAAGGCTTCTTCCATCGCATGCTCTCCCGCCAGTAACAGCAGAAGGAAAGCGCCGATCAGAGCGACCACGGATGACTCCACGTGCAACGTTTGATGAAGGAAGAAACCTGCGATCGTGAGCCCTAGAATAATGAGGCAACGGGTTAGCATCGGACGGTCGGTAATGAGTTTGCTCTCGTCCATTTCCATGATTCCGCGCTTGTACTCCTCGGACGTCCGCAGCTTTTTGCGGAATAGCAGAACGAACAAAGGAAGCTGAACCGCCATGATAATAATGACGATCGGAGCCAAGTTGTCTATGAACGCCATAAAGGTAAGCTCTTTAACCGCGCTGCCGATCATAATGTTGGGCGGATCTCCAATCAAGGTAGCGGTGCCCCCGATATTCGAAGCCAAAATCTGGGAAAATAAAAAAGGAAACGGATGAACTTTCAGCTGTCGCGTAATGCTGAACGTCACCGGAACGATCAGCAGCACTGTCGTGACGTTGTCCAAGAACGCCGAGGCTACCGCCGTTACGGCAGCTAACGCGATCAGAATTTTGACCGGTTCTCCTTTGGCTTTCTTTGCCGCCACGATCGCAATGTAGCTGAATAAGCCCGTCTTGGCCGTAACGCTGACGATAATCATCATTCCGATGAGCAGTCCCAGCGTATTAAAATCAATGTGATGTACGATTGCCGAATCCACGCTCACGAGGCCTAGCGCAACAACCAGTAGCCCGCCGAGCATGGCCACGATAGTTCTATGGATTTTTTCCGCGATAATCATTCCGTAGGTAATCAGAAAGATGGCAAGCGCAAGTATCGCTTGTTGCTCCATAGGTCCTCCTAGAAATTCTAGTTTCGTCTTGGTTTGCTGGCCGTGTTGTTACCGCACGATTCTTTATCCGTTAAACCTGCGATTTCATGTTTTCGTATTTATGAACCATTATAAAGTAACAGATGATAGCCCCTATATCCGTCACCGCAATAATGATTCCCATCGGCAACGCGTTCGCGCTCCCCGCTATTCCGACAATCGGCGCCAGCAGACCTCCAAGAAGGAAAGACAGCAGTCCGAGCAGCGCCGATGCGCTTCCCGCCGCATGTCCTTTGTTACTCATTGCAAGCGAGAATCCGGTCGTGCCTACGATGCCGACACTCGAGACGACGAAGAAAAGCGGAATCAGAATGGCTGTCAAACTTGCTGAAGATACGATCATCGCGAGCAGCAAGGTTGCGCTGACGGCAGCGATGATTAACCCGGCTAAGAAAAGTTTCTTCTCGCCTACTCTGCTTGCAAGCGCCCCCGTAATCTGCCCCGCGATAATAATGCCGATTCCGTTAATGGCGAAGAATAGGCTGAACATCTGCGGTGATACGCCGTAGATGTTCTGTAACACGAATGGCGATCCGGCGATATACGCAAACATAGCCGCGCTGACCAAAGCCTGCGCTAACGCGTACCCCATGAATGAACGATCGCGGAGAAGACTACGGAACGTGGACAGCGTTTCACGAATCCCTCCTGTCATTCGCTTGCTAACAGGCAACGTCTCCGGCAAGCCGAACAGCACGGCCAATAGCGTAAGGACTCCCCATCCCGCCAAGACGACGAACAACCCTTCCCAAGGCGTAACCTTGAGCAATTGTCCCCCAATGACCGGTGAGAAGATCGGAGCCGCTCCGTTCACGAGCATCAGCATGGCGAAGAACTTCGTTAATTCCGGCCCCGAATACAAGTCTTTCACGATGGCGCGCGAGATGACGATTCCGGCCGAACCGGCCAAGCCCTGTACGAAACGCAATGCCACCAGCACTCCGATTGACGGACTGAAGGCGCATAGGACGGAGGATACGGCATAAACCAATAATCCGATTAGTAAGGGCATTCGGCGACCTCGGAAGTCGCTCAGAGCTCCGGCGAATAGCTGGCCAACGGACAAACCGATCATGCAAGCCGTTAAGCTTAATTGCGCATAGGAGGAACTAGTGTGCAGCTCCTCGGCAAGTTGAGGTAAAGCCGGTAAATATAAATCCAGCGACAACGGGCCGAACGCCGAGAGCGAGCCGAGCAGGACGACAAGCCAGAGGATATTCGTTCTCTTCGATGCGTTCGCCCCGATCGCTTGCGGGTCTTGAAGTCGATTCATAATGAGCACCTCTCGTCTCTTGCAGTCCTCCTATCATATTACGAGTGGATTTCAAACATCAACCTTTTTGCTTTGCCAGTTTTGACAGCCCTTTAACAGCCCTTTATTCCCAGGAATCAACTCCTGTTATATAATACATATGTTCCCATTGGCGTTTCCTTTAACGACCTTAACGATAGGAGATTACGCATGGACATTATTCAAATCCCTACGCACTTAATCGATGAAGATAAAGAACAACCGAGATATCAATTCGACGAAGAGGCTCTGCAAGAGTTGATGAGCAGCATAGAAGAGCTAGGGCTCTTGTCGCCTATTAAAGTAAGAACGACGAACGACGGCCGATATAAGATCATTTATGGGAATAGGCGCTACAAGGCATGCTCGGCTTTGAACCTCCCGACGATTCCGTGTATCGTATCGAACGTGACCGACGAAATGGAAATTTACCTGGAGCAGATCGCGGAAAATTTAACCCGCCAAGGCTTCTCGCCGATCGAAGAGGCCGAAGCTTTCAATAAGCTGCTGACCGATCCGAAATTCAGCAGCTCCGTGAAATATTTGTCCAGCAAGCTCGGCAAGCCGGAAAATTACATTAAGAATAAGCTAGATCTGCTTAAATTCAGCAACGCCGTTCGCGCACTCATCGTATATGGCACGGAAATTCGCAAAGACAAGCTGACCGAGGACCAACTGATGCCCCTCAAGGACTTATCGATGGAGTATCGCGATTCACTCGCGCTGATCATGGCGCAGGACGAAATGTCCGTCCCGGATGTTAAACGAATTGCGAAATTGTTCAAGGATAAGGAAATTTCGGATAGCACGAAGGGCAAACTGCTGTTCAAGACCGGACCGCAGCTGCTAGAAACTTGGTCCTCGTTCGAGCAGACGAAGAAAGAGCGCGCGAAGAGCGCTGAGCCCAAAGAGGAGACGGTTAAAGATAAGACACCCCCTACGTCTATCGATGGAGCAAATAGGGATATGGGGAATGATCAAGAGTCTGGTACAGCGACCATCGTCGAGAAATCGATAAGCCCGTTGTCGGCGCTCGCATCCGCCCTCGATTATTATTCGGATGAAGAGTTCGATGGGCACGACGATACGGAGCAAGCTTCGGAAAGCTTTATCGAGAGCATGCTGAACCTGTTACTCGCGACGCTTCCCGCTCCGAGCACCCTTGCCCCTAAAGATTTGCCCGATCTTGAAGGCGTGGAACGAGCCCAATTCGTTCAGGACGTCGATACGCTCATTAACGACCTAGAGAAGCATCTGGCGGAGTGGCGGTCGGTCAAAGACATGATGCTCGTTAAACCTTAAACAATCGATAAGAGCACCCGAAACGAAGAAGGATGATGTCATTTCGCCGTACATAGGCGTTCCTTCCCGTTTTTCGGGTGCTTTTTGCCAATCTACTCTCTTCCAAATCTCCTAATTGGGCTTTTCATCCTAAACTGGTTTAATATCGCCACATGGTTCGGTTCGGATCTCCTTGTGCGACGGATGCGTTGGCAGTATGATGGTTGGATATCTTACAACTAGAGGTTATTCGCATCATGAGAATCAAGGATTGGGATAGCAATTTAAAAATAAGGCTCGTCGGGGAAGCTTCCTTTAATATCATTCTGTGGGCGTTCTTCCCGTTCTTGTCCATTTACTTCGCGGAATCGTTCGGCAGAGGCTGGGCGGGAGTGCTCTTGATGTTATCGCAGGCCCTCTCGGTTATCGCCAATCTGTCCGGCGGATATTGCGCGGATCGGTTCGGCCGCAAACGAATGATGGTCATCGCGGCTTTCGGGCAAGCGGTCGGATACGGCATCTTCGCGCTTGCTTCTTCGCCTTGGCTGCCAGCTCCGATCCTGGGCTTCGCCGGATTCACCTTAGCGAGCCTATTCAGCTCGATCTATTATCCGGCGAGCCAAGCAATGGTTGCCGATGTCGTGCCGGAGCAACATCGCTCCGGCGTATTCGCCGTCTTCTATACCGCCGCTAACATCGCCGTCGTCATTGGACCGCTAATCGGATCGGCCTTGTATTTAAACTATCCGTTCATCGTCCTAGCGGCGGCCTCTGCGCTATGCGCTATTCTCGCGACTGTGCTGAGCCGACGCTTAAGGGAAACGCTGCCCGGCGATATCGCCAAACGTGTTCGGCTTCAATCCGGCGGTCCTTGGCACCGATTCTTGACCGATCAGCTTCGCGATTACAAGATTATTGCCTCGGACAAAGTATTCCTGCTCTTCATTATCGCGGGAGTAATGCTGTCTCAAACCTTCATGCAGCTCGATCTGCTGTTCCCGGTTTTCCTTAAAGAGACCATCCCGCTTACAACTTTATTCTCTTATGGAGATTGGAGCTTGCAGCTCACCGGAGAGAAGCTGTTCGGAATCATCGTGTCGGAGAACGGTCTCCTCGTCGCCCTTTTCACTGTCATCGTGACCAGATGGATGCTTGGTTTTAGGGATCGCTATGTATTCATAGGCGGAGCGCTATTCTATGCGCTAGGGATCTGGATGTTCGGGCAAATGTCTTCCTTCTGGGGCTTATCCGCGGCGATCGCCGTCTTCACGCTTGCCGAGCTCATGTCCGCCGGGCCGCAGCAGGCCTTCGTTTCCCGGCTTGCTCCCGATCATATGCGCGGCCAATATTTCGCGGCATCCAGCTTGCGGTTCACGCTAGGCCGCACGATCGCCCCGATGTCCATTCCGCTAAGCAATTGGCTTGGATTCTCGTGGACATTCGGCATCCTAACCGCTATTGCGATCCTTTCCGCGCTCCTGTACAACATCATGTTCAACCGGCATGAGCGGTAGCCTCGTTATTCCGAGATGCCGCCTTGTCCCATGGATACCAAATGATATGGAACAAGCAATGTACCGTCATCGCAGCGATTAACCCGTAGTGAAAGAGCAAATATCCGCAGAAAACGGAAACCCAGAGGTTACCGATGATCGACGTCCCGACGAACAGCGGCGACGGCTTGCATCCTTCTTGAAGATTGCCCGGCAGATGCGCCAAACCGAATACGATTCCCGTTAACCCGATTCCTAACCACGAAGAGACGGGTTCGCTTAAATTTAATCCGGATAGCGCCCATACAGTAACGGTTAGCGCTCCCCAACGGAAAATAACTTCTTCAATGATCCCGCCGGAAGTTACCCGAGTCCACAAGCTTAACCGGTTCCTCAACCTCTCGGACACCACGACCGTTTCCTTGTCTAAGCGAGAACGCACGAACCCATAGTACGCAAGGATCCATGCCACGGCGCACAAAATACCCGACAGCGCCCCGGCCTTCAATTGGCGATAAAGATCGGACCATTGCGCTTCCCCGCGTGCAACTCCTTCGAGAACAACATCGCGTATTCCGACCTTGTGACCGAGATACACTCCCGCGGCGGCGCATAGAGCGACGATGATCAAGGTTTGCCCTGCAACTATAGCGAACAAAGCGGAATCCGATAACTTGCTGTTCTTGCTTTCCGGTTTATCCTTCAGCATCCGAACGGAATACTTGCTCATCAGCACGATTCCCGGAACGGAAAGAGCCACCAATACGATTACGAAAATGATATTATGCATGCGTGCATTTCTCCTCTACGGTTTGATATATTGCATTTGGATTTTCAACATTCACCATAGACCGACCATCCGGTCTAATTAGTATGTAAAAAGAAACGCCAGAAGCTCTTAATGACTAGCTTTGGCGCGAATTCCGTTCAGCACAAGCTGAACCGCACTCCGATAATACTCTCTTACCTTATCCTGTTCCCGCTCTCTGTCGACCATATAATATATTTTGGCCAAGCCCTCGAACATACTGCTCACGATGAACACCATTTGATCGAGATCGCCACTCGCGAAATCGCCCTTTTCCATTCCTTCGCGAAGCACTTCGCGACAAGCTTGAGAGCTCATATTGTTGATACCCAGCAAACGTTCGAATACGTCATCCGTAATGACTCGGCTTCTAGAAAATTCCTCAACCGATTTCTGCAAAGGGTTCTGGAAATCATTGGCATAATGCTCCGCCAAGGCATACATTTGCTCTTCGATTCCGGACAACTTCAACCGCTTATTGCTCCATTCGTTCTGCCAATGCTCCGAGTCCTCTTCGATAACGTATAGGAAGAGCTCATCCTTGCTCGGAAAATGATGATACAAGCTGCCTTTGCTTACGCTCGCTTCCTTGCACACCTCGTTCATCGTGACTGCTCCGTAGCCTTTCTGGATAAACAGTTGCATAGCCTTATTCGTAATCCGTTTCTTCGTTTCTTCACCGTCAGAGCGTCCCTTAACCATGAATGCACCACCTTAGACCGACCGGTTGGTCTAATTATATACGATTCGAGATTGACCATCAAGGTTTCTAACAGGAATTGGTTATCCATTCGCGAATACTGATACAGAAGTCTTCACCTAAGGAGTGCGCGAATGAACGCTCAACATCTAAATCGAATCCAGCAAATATTTCCATGCTTCTCCTCGATCCCGAACGCTCATTGGACGGATGCAGACTTGCTTGTCATAGATTCTTCGACCCCGCATTCCATTCAAGAAGGCCATCTTTTACAACATACGATGTTTATCGTTAGCGGCACCATACGAATTTACAAAATCTGTCCGAATTCCGGCCGAGAAATCACTCTATATCGCGTAAATGGCGGTCAATGTTGCTCGCTCATGTTAGCTAGCGTTCTAGGGGAAACCGAATACGAGGCTTCCGTGTCCGTGGAAACTCCGACCGAAGTTCTAGTGCTGCCTGTTCCCACGTTCAACAGCTGGATGGATGCCTTCAAGCCGGTTAAGCGGTTCGTATACCAAGAAATGGCGAGTCGGATTATCGATGTCACGACCTTATTGGAGCAAGTCGCGTTTCAATCCATCCCCACTCGACTGTCGGATTATCTACTTTCCCGATTCGATGGTCCGCAAGCCGATACTTTGTTCATAACCCATGAGCAAATAGCGATCGAACTCGGCACGGCCCGTGAAGTCATCACGCGTACGTTGAAGAGCTTCGCCAAGGCTGAGGCAATTACCCTAAATCGCGGACAGATCGTTCTCCTGGATCGCAATGCCCTCCGAGCACTCTCCAACCGTTAACCGTGACTTAGTCACGGAAGATTTGCTCTACTCTCCTTACAATCGTGGATAGAACGATTAAACGTATTGGGAGAGGATAACGATGAACCCTTATTACGCACCCGAGAATTTGAAACGTATACCCGAGCTTGTTCAGCTTGCTCCGCAAACCGCCACGTCTTTCTTAAACTTCGAGAAGGATGTCTATCACGCCACCGATGCGGTCCCCTTGAAAACGAAAGAACTTATCGCGATAGCCGTAGCCCATCTTACAGGTTGTCCCTACTGCATTGACGTTCACGTCAAAAAATACAAGGAGCTCGGAGGTACGCGCGAGGAAATGCTAGAAGCGATACTTGTCGCCGCGTCTACCCGGGCAGGAGCCATACTCAGCCACGCGACGCATGCCTTGAATTCTTTCGACGACGGCTCGCAGAAGAAGCCTGATGGCTCTGAGCCGACAGGACCGGATTGCTTCTGCTGAAAAGTATAGCTCAAACGAAATACCCCCGATTAGACGTGAGATCGTCCAGTCGGGGGTAGCGTATGCTCCGTTACCGGAGAATTTCTTTGATCCTTTTCAATGTGTATCCCGTATGCTGAACGACATCCATTATCGTAGCGCCCGGGTTCATTTTAATGTATTCCTTAACGATAAGTGCCTCTGATGCATAGAGTTGCTGACAGTCCTTACACAGAGTATCCGGCCTTTGAACTTGTAATTTTCCACACCTATTGCAATTAACTAATTCCATGTTAGCTCACCCTGCCGCATGATTTACTTCGTTCAAACGCCTATTCCCTACTCCCATTGTAACATCGGATACGCGAACCGTCTTCTAAAGCCTTCCATTATCTATGAAGCTCCATAATCCGGTGACCGTATAACATGAACAATGACAAGGCGGCTGCTAGAAGCAGGTACGCGGTTAATACTTTCCATTTCACGGAAGCCGGAGCTTTGTAATAGGTCCGATAATGCTGCAGCTCTACATCCACGAGCTTGATTCTCTCTTCCGTCCTCTCCGTCGCTTCTTCGAGCAGCATGGAAGGAATCGGACGCGAAGGGTCAGAGTCCTCGTATTTCACCGGCTGATGCTCCCATTCTTGAATAACCGCAAGCGCCAAGCTTGCATAATGCCGATCCAATCTCGCTTGGTCGCGGACGAGACGCTCCTCGTCGTGCAAGAACGGGAAAAGCCGCTTAGGCATGCCGGCTTCCTTCTGCTGGGCAGCATCGATTTGAGCCGATAACGATTGCTTAACCGACCAAGTGCTCGTCAGGCTTGGCCATTTTTGAAGAGCTGACCGGTACCAAACAAGCTTCTCTCTCTCATAGGCTAGCACGGAGCCTTGGTAATTTTCCTTCGCGCGATTCCACCAAGAGAACAGGCCAATAATAATGATGAGAAATAAGATCGGACTAGGCGAGATCGCTACGACGACGCCCAACACCAACAAACCGGCAAACCAGATTTTCGTCGAGAGCACGGACACGATCCGCCCTCCGTCTAAAGGCGATACCGGAATTAAGTTGAAGAGGTTAATCAGCGCGCCTAGAAAAACAACCAATGCCCAGAACGGTTCCCCGGTAGTCTCATACAGCACTACGGCAGGCAAGAACGAGATAAGTCCCGCAAGCGGACCGCCATAAGCCATGTATGCTTCGGTTGCCGCATCCCGCGGTCTATCCTTCAAGGATACGAAGGCGCCTACGAAAGGGATAAAAAAGGCCGGCGACATCGCTATTCCCTTACGTTTGGCGGCGATAAGATGTCCCATCTCGTGAACGAAAATCAAATAGACAAGGGCAACGCCGAATTTCCAGCCGTAGAGAGCCGCATAGGCCCCTAAGCTTATCATCATCGTAATGAACGTGCCGCCGAATTTGGTCCATTTCAATAATGCGAACGCCCATTTGAATTTCGCTAATAGAAATGCGCCGATTCCCACCAGCCATGAGCGGCTTTTGGATTTATTCACAATAAACTTCCTTTCTCAGACCTGCTTAAGTAGTACACTTCCATCCTTCTATCTCATTATTATACGTGAATGGATAAGAGCCGGTTGCGTCGACCCTTGAATTCGACCCTCTTGCGGCATTTAGAGCGGCTACGCCAGGTGAAATCAAAAAGCTACCCCATAAGATTTCTTACGGGGTAGCCCCTTTGCCCAAATCGCGATGCTCGACGTTTATTTGATTTTAAATTGATTGGCTAGTTGCTTCATTTTGTCCGACATTTGGTTTAACTGCTTGGCCGAAGACGAGATTTCATCCATGGACGCGAGTTGCTCCTCCGTAGTCGCAGATATCATAGTAGCGGCACTCGCTGAGTTCGAGGAAACGCTCTCCATCTGCTGCAAGGACGCCGCCACTTCCTGGGCGCTTGCGGACATCTGCTCAGCCGCGGCGGATGCCTCTTCGGCTTGCGCCACCACGTTACGCGTCGCTTGAAGAATACGGGTAAACGCTTCGCCCGTCCGAGCGATGGAAACCGTTCCGGCAGTTACCTCGTTTTCTCCGTTACGCATGGATTCTCCGGCAGCCGAAATGTCTTCCCTTATCGTATCGATCAATTCCGTAACTTGGTTAGCGGATTCGCTTGATCGTTCCGCAAGCTTGCGAATTTCTCCCGCTACGACGGCAAACCCTTTGCCATGCTCTCCCGCTCTGGCCGCTTCGATGGACGCGTTAAGCGCCAACAGGTTCGTCTGACCCGCTATTTCGCTTATCATGTTCGCGATATCCCCGATTTGCTGGGAATGTTGACCCAATTGCGCGACAACCGTGCCGATAATGCCTACCGTATCGCTGATGGCCGTCATTTGCTCCGACGACCTTGTAATTAACCGGTTACCATCCTCCGCTTCCTGCAGCATGGCCGCCGAAGATTCGAACGTCGTCGTTGCCGAGACGGCGATCCGCCCGATACCGGCCGTCATCTCTTCCATCGCCCTCGACGTTTCCCCGATGCTGACGGCTTGGATCTCATGATTAGTCGCCAATTCCGACAGAGAATCCGATGTCTGATGGGCCGCCTTGACCGAATCCCCTATGACGTTAGTAAGATTACCTGAGGATTCGGCCAATGCATTCGCGCTGAGCAATTGACTTCCCGCCAATTCACGCAAATTATGCATAAGTCGATTGAAGGAGTCGGCTAGCTGTCCGATCTCGTCTTTACTGGAGACAATAATATTCTCTTGCGTCAAATCGCCTTCCGCTATTCTCTCCGCCTGCCTCGATATTCGGACGACAGGTCTTGAAATATGCAGGGCAAACAGCGTGAGAATTGGAATACCGATCATTAAGCAGCTCCCCAACGTGATCGCCAGCGTAATCAGAATATCCCGTTGGCCCCCGTTGTAATCCTGCAAGTAAGAGCCCGCCGCGATAATCCAACCCCAGGACGGAGCTGACTCCGCATATACGATTTTCCGCGCTTCCTTAGTCGATTCGGGCAACGGCCAATCGTAATAGGTAAATCCCCCGCCGTTCTGCGCGGTCTTAACGACGTCCCTAATATAGTAAGTGCCATCCGCCGTTTGCTTGTCCCAAATGTTCTGCCCTTCGAGCGTCGGATGAGCCAACAAATTCCCTTTCTCGTCCAGAACATAGAAATAGCCGCTCTCGCCCAAGTCGATCATCTGATTAATCGGTCTCGTGTTGTCGGGATTTTTCTCCCCCAGTAGGAAGACCCGCATGCTCTCCTCCGCGTCTTCTTTCGTCATGGAGCCGTGCTGTACGGCTTTGTCCAAGGATTCCAACATTTGCCCTGCCATTCTAACGTTGTTCTTTAATCCGCTCTCGATTAACGCGCTCGACTCGTTCGTCGACACACGATAAGTAACCGCGCCCAATACTAAAATCGGAACGATCAACAATAAAGAGGATACGATCAGGAGTTTCTTTTTAATCGTCAGTTTGAATATGCCTTGTGTCTTCCCCATCATCGCGAGACCCCTTCATACCCCTACAGATGAAATAAAGGATATATTTTCCTTGGGGTCTTATCTTTTGGTACATCATAACAAAAGATAGACGGCACTTCCCCCGCTATTTGTAAAGTTTTAGGACAATTATGTGAACAGGCTTGTTTTACTTAATCTATTTTGGTGTCTTTGGAAACTTCGGTGTCTTTGGAGTCGACAACGATTTCGGAATCGACCTCCATCACCTCTTGGCTTTTCAGAGCCTCTTCGCCGAACAGATCTTTCAATTTATCCTTCGCTTTCTGCTTAACCTCTTGATCGATGCTCTGCGCAACCGCCCCGAGAGCTAACCCCAGTGCGCCAAGATCATCTACGTATCCGACCACAGGCAGGAAGTCCGGCACTAAATCAATCGGGAGTATTAAATATCCTAAAGCCCCGTATATTTGTACCCTTGCCTTAAGCGGAGTTTTCGGACTTTGAACGGCATAATAGAGCAGCAGCCCGCTATAGACAACTTTGCTCCCCGCATCCTTGGCGCTTTTTTTCAGCTTGGCCCAGAAACCTTCGTCGGAATAATGCTTTTCATATTTCGATTCACTCATCTTAGCCCCCCCTTTCCCTACAAGATTCTACAATCTTCGCTTGACCCCTGCTCGGGAATTGTCAATCCATTCATCCTGAATACGACTCCATTCAATGTTATAATGATAGCATCCAAAAGCGACTAACGTCATTCGGGAGACCTGTATATGATACCTACTTATGAATTGGACGACGATCAATGGAATCAGCTCGTCCAAGACGTAGCCGACCATTTCGGCGATGTTACCCTAAGCAGAGGGTTTCAATATTATAAGCAAGGCTGCGTAGTAAAGCTTACGATTCCCACCCCACGATCCGTAAAGGCGCTCGTCGAGGGATCCGAATATTATCAAGTCGAGATTAACCTCGACAGCTTCTCTGCCAGCCGTTGCAACTGTCCGGTCGGCAGGAATTGCAAGCACATGTTTGCCGCGATATTGAAGTATGCCCATTTGCACAACCGATCGGTACACACGCTCGTGAATGCCAAGACGACAGCCCTTACGAAGCCGCAATCAGCGATAGCCTCGTCAGCGAAATCTTACAACGAAGCCAAGCAATTCGCAGCGAAAAAAGCTGCGGATAGCTATGCGAGATTGCAACAGCAAGCAAAGCTCATCCCTCAACTGAGCATCTCGGAGTGGCATGCGTGGTTCGAGCTGGCTACGGAACGAACGTTGCAAAGCTCGCGGAACACCCAGTTCGTTACCGATTCGTTAGCTTCCATATTCCGTTATAAGCCTTCCCTCCCGCAGGAGATCGAACTATTTTTTATTCTTCATGCCCATCTGTTCGTCTTATCGAGGCTAACGAAGCAACCGCAGGACCAATCGGGATACGTCTATTCTTATCTCGCTTTTCATACCCATCACGCCGCATCGGACTTGCAAGAGTCGATCGAGCAGGGAATGATTCAGCTTGCGCCTGCGGCCGCCGATCCTTCCAACGCTCGGATGGTTGAACAAAGCTTAGCTTATTTGCGCAAGGAAATGCTAGCGGAAACGAACGAAAACCGTTATTTTCTTACCCATTATCTGAAGCTTTGGAGCCAGTGGATCGTACCGGTTACCAGTGACACTCTTCGCTTTGAAGAAGAATTGCGACTGTTAGAACGCGAGTCCACAGAGCTCGGTTCACCCCTTTCCCCTTTCGCGTATAACATCGCCCAAGCCGGGATGAACCTCTATCTCTCCCGAGACTCAGAAGCATGGGAGCTGCTGAATGAAGCGAAGTCGATCTCCGGTATCTCCGGGGATTATTTATTGGTTTTCTTAGCTTATCTCTCGAACGCGGAGCAATGGACGCGTCTAACGAATTGGTTAGGGGAAATAACGCCTTATCTTGACTTGCGCCGAAATACGAGCCTGCGTACCTACTCGGACTACTGGGAACAAGCCGTAAGCCATCTGCCCGAAGCCGAACAGCAAATGTGGGATACCCTTGTCGCCATGCTCCCGCATTCGCGCGCGCTCTACGAGGAGAAGCTATTAGCGAACGGCAAGTGGGAGCGTTGGATGGATTTCCATCTGAGTCGGGACAGCGATCCGATGGACTTCCGGGTGACGGAGCTCGCGCCGATCGAGAAGAACGCGCCCGAGCTCCTCTTGCCCTTCTATCACCAAGCCGTCGAACGATATGTTTTAGTGAAAAATAGGGATAGCTACAAGGCAGCGGTAAAGTTGCTGAAGCGTCTGTCTAAGCTGTACAAGAAATTAAAACAAGAGAGTAGCTGGGAGCAATTCCTTTCCTCGTTTATTTCCCGGCATAGTCGTCTTCGCGCGCTACAAGAGGAGCTCAGGAAAGGAAACTTGCTGCCATGACCACGAACAGACATACCGAATCCATCCATATTCAAGTTATCTTCGACGGGCATGGCAATGCTCTTATTCATGGTTCCTACAATGAACATACCTATGCGACCGGGGTCCCGCTCAAACAGGCGTTATTCGCATGGCACGAGCCCTCCTTCTATGGAACGGGACTGGAAATCCGCCATCTCGAAGGACTCGAGCTTGTTCTTCTTCCGGCGGAGATGGTCATCCCGTTCTTCGCGGAAGCCAAGCTTCTTCACCACATAGATTGGGTTTGGAGCGATGTCGCCCGGCAGCTTCTGCAGATTGCGCCCGCTCTTGCGGCTTGCCTGCAAGAGAAACGATACATCCCTAACTTCGAAGCTTTCCAAACCGGCAAGCTGCAATGGACTTGGGATGAAGAGGCCTTAACCGAGGACGAACGCTCTGCCTTAGAAGTAACCGAGGAGCTAGCCGACTTCATCGAAGGCCTAAGAGCGGCATTCTCCGCCACCGTCTTCCATACTTATTACGGCACGGAAGCGACGGCTTCGGATTTAAGACGGGAGTATCCGCTGTTGTTCTCTCGTAAAAAGGTCGATTACACGGGCTTGGATGAACGGGAATGGTTAGTGACGATCGGTTGGAAAGCAGACTACGCCCCCTTCCGGCCGGCCTTGCAGTTGCTTGAACCTGACGAGGAGCAATCCGATTGGCGGCTTCGACTCGTCCTGCAAGATAAGCGGGACCCGGCAGAGATCGCAATCGTCCGAATGACTGCGGGCGGCGACGTATTCGGATCATGGCCGAGCGTATGGACACCGCATGTGAAGCTACGTTCCGGCAGTTGGTTGGATAGGCTGCGAGGCATTTTGCCGGATGATCGATTTAACGGCGCCCGCGACGATGTATTCGCCGAAGCTATGGATGATGAAGCCGCTTGGCGCTTCTTGACAATAGATAGTCAGCATCTGCTAGAGGCGGGCTGGCAAGTGTTGCTGCCCGCCTGGTGGGAAACGGTCAGCCGGAAGAAGCCTCGTCTGCGCGCCAAGGTAAGCTCTGCGTCTGACGAAGGAGGACGCAACGTCGGATCGTTGTTCGGACTCGACTCTCTGATCGATTTCGATTGGCGGATCGCCATCGGCGAAGTCGATCTGTCCGAAGCTGAATTTGCGGAGCTCGTTGCTCGTAACGTCAGGCTTGTCCGTTTCCGCGGACAATGGATTCAATTGGACCCCGCTTTGCTCGCTCAAATTCGCAGAGCGATGGCATCCGTGGACAAGAATCAAGGCCTTTCATTTCAAGACGTGCTTCAGTTGCATCTGCTCGGAAGCGAAGGCTCCGTCGTGGAGCAAGCGGCCAACGCTGACGGGGATGAGGCGGAGCATTCGGAACGAATCCGGCTCGAAGTCGAGCTTAACGAGCATTTAATCAAGCTGGTCAGCCAGCTTACCCAGCAGACGGAGCACCCGAAGCTTCCGGTACCGACCGGATTGCGCGCGGAGCTGCGTCCCTATCAACAAGAAGGATTCGCCTGGTTGTCCTTCCTGCGCCGCTTCGGGCTTGGGGCTTGCCTAGCGGACGATATGGGCCTCGGCAAAACCGTGCAGCTCATCGCCTATCTGCTGCATATCCAAGAGACCGCTCCCTCGGACGCAGCTACGGGCAAATTCCCTTCCCTGATTATTTGCCCAACCTCCGTTCTCGGTAACTGGCAGAAGGAAATTAGCCGGTTCGCGCCTTCCCTGAAGGTGATGCTTCATTACGGAAGCAGAAGGCTCAGCGGGGACGACTTCATCGAGGAAGCCAAGCAAGCCGATGTCGTGCTGACTTCTTACGCGACTTGTTCTTTAGACCAGGAAACGCTTCAAGATCTGACTTGGACTTCCATCAGCTTGGACGAAGCGCAGAACATCAAGAACGCCCAGACCAAACAATCGACGGTCGTTCGTAGCCTTCCCGCAAGGCATCGCATCGCCCTTACCGGGACGCCGATCGAGAACCGGCTTGCCGAGCTATGGTCCTTGTACGACTTCATCAACCCGGGATACTTGGGCAGCTCCCGGGAGTTCAACAACCGGTTCGCGACGGCTATCGAGAAGGACAGAGACGAACAAACGACGGCCGATCTTCAGAAGCTGATCAAGCCTTTCATGCTGCGTCGCAAGAAGAAGGACCCGGCCATCCAACTCGACTTGCCCGATAAGAATGAAATGAAAACTTATGTTCATCTGACTGCCGAGCAAGGCGCGCTATATGAACAAACCGTTAATGAGTTAATGGAGAAAATGCAGAAGCTCGAGGGGATCGAACGTAAAGGGGCGATTCTCGGGGCGTTGACCCAACTGAAGCAGCTTTGCGACCATCCGATCCTTCTAACGAAGGAATCGTTGCCGGACGCGCCGGAGACAAACGAGGATACTCCGAAGCCGTCCGACGGTCCGCTCCTCGATACGGAAACGCTCATAAACCGATCTTCGAAGCTGGAGCGTCTGCTTGCTATGGTTAGGGAGCTCCGCGAAGAGGGCGAACGCTGCCTGATTTTCACCCAGTATATCGGCATGGGACAGATGCTGAAGCTCGTTCTAGAGCAAGAGCTCGAAGAGCCCGTTCTTTACTTGAACGGAAGTACGTCTAAGACGGCACGCGACCGCATGATCGAGCAGTTCCAATCGGCAGAGCAACCTCCGTCGGGCGATCAGCCGAGCGTGTTCATTCTCTCGCTGAAAGCCGGAGGAGTCGGCTTGAACTTAACTGCCGCTAACCACGTCTTCCACTTCGACCGCTGGTGGAATCCGGCCGTCGAGAACCAAGCCACGGATCGCGCCTATCGAATGGGCCAGACTCGGGACGTGCAGGTACACAAGTTCATTTCACTTGGTACGCTTGAGGAAAGGATCGACGAGATGCTGGAAAGCAAGCAGCAGCTTAGCGAGAACGTTATCTCCTCTTCCGAGGGCTGGATTACCGAGCTGTCGACGGACGAGTTGAAAGATCTCTTCACGTTGCGGCGGGATATGATAGGCTAAATGAATAAAGACACTGGCCTCTGGGGCCAGTGTCTTCTTGTATACCTAGTTAGTAATGGCGCTGCATGTTAGCCGCTTTCTTAAGCCGCTTGCGAATCGCGGCGTTGCCGGCGATTACCGTTAATGAGCCTGCTGCAATTCCAATCGCTGCAGTCGTCACGTCCGTTGCTCCTGAGCTGGCCGCAACCGAGCCGACAGTGAAACCGAGCGTAATCCCTATCGCCGCAACCACAATACCTAATGCCTTGCCCACATTAGAAATAAATCCCGTAACGACGGTCGCCGCGCAGGCTATCGATGTTAATACTCCGGCTATTCCCAAGAGGAGCATAAGATCACCCATTCTAGTAAATTTGATTTCACTACTAGAATGGACAGATGTCGTATCCGATAAACCTGTATTCATCCGCAATTGTATGAAAAGACGTATCTTTACTCGTGATCCAAGCTCGCCCCGCTCACGCCTTTTAAGTAAGCTTTAATTTGCTTCTGCATCTTATAGGCGATTGGCATGATCACTTCTCCGTTGCTCGTTCGCAGCTTTACGATATTCAGAATTCCGTCGAAGGAATCGATTCGTTCCAGGTTGAGGATCGTCCCGCGATCGGTACGCATGAACCCCGAATTCCCGAGAAACAAGGACAAATCCTTCACCTTGGTAATCATTCTGTACTTGTCGTCGTAAGAGTAGATCATGACCTCGCCGGAGCCGTTCGTCTGCAAATAGACAATCTCCTGCACGTCCAATAATCGGAATTCCCCATTGGAATTCAACAAAGGCAGCAGCACCGTTCTTCCCTCATTCGCAAATAAGATGAATACAATCCGCCACGCGGGAAATGATATCAATAAATATTAGCCGGATCCCAAACTATAATCCAACATCCTAATTATATCGTTAAATACGACTTATGAATACTATTTATCATATTAATTATATCCATCGACTAATTCATTCCTCCTTGATGCTTCACTACACTTTAATCAAAGAGGTGCGTTCGATGGAAATTAATGTGCTTAAGCTTGTTGGGCAAAGGATCCGGACCTTGCGGAAAGAACGGGAAATGTCGCAGGAGCTGCTAGGGGAAAAGGGTGGATTTCATTACTCTTATATCGGACAGATCGAAAGAGGCGAGAAGAACATTTCGCTTCTTAACCTTGCCAAGATTGCGTCCGCGTTGGACGTAAGCTTGTCCCAACTCTTTACCTATGTTGACGAAGAAGAGAAACGGACCGAAACCGAGGCGGACTTGCAGGAAATATTATCGACGCTAAGATACCAAAAACCTGACCAAGTACGAATGGTCAGGAATGTCGTGAGAGAAATATTAGTGGAGCATGACCGGTATTCGACAGACTGATGCGATTAAGCGGAGGATGACGAACGAGAAGACGCATATTGCAAGATCGCCGCGGCTGCGCGCTCGCGCCGGTCCGCGTCGTCGCTTCTCATGGCTTCTTTCATAATAGCGAGTGCTTCATCTATCGTTTGCTGGTCGACATGGACATGGGCATGATCATCTACCGGAGACCGTGCCTTCTCCATAGTCTGCGGCTCAATTCCTCGCTCCAACTGCGCATATGAAATCGGATATTCGAACTTCTTTATGGCCCCAGGATAGCCGAGAAATTCCCGTACGTAATCATTCAACTCCGACCGAGGAATACATTGAAGCCACGTCACGCCGCGCCGATGGCATAATCCATCCTCCACGGAGTCGGAAGCATCCACATAATAATAATCGCCAACGTCTCCGAGATAAACGGAATCATTCTCGGACACTAATACATAATCCCCATCCTGCATCTCATTCACGAAAGCCGACAGCTCATCCACGCCGTTTAAGAGCTCCTGACCCTCGTATTCGTACGCTTGAGTCAGCCGCTCCTTGAGCTCGTTCGGACTGATATTGTCCAAATCCCCGATCCCCGGGTAACCAATGCTTATGTAGTTATCCTTAAGAAACCCTGCCATCCGTTCTATCCCCAGCGGATTGGATTTCACTTGATACAAATTCATCGCCGACACCTCCATCTACCGCTCAATCACCCAAACCAATGACTAATATAGACCATGATCAACAACCCGAATATGAACGAATACGTAGAAGGCCGTTCGTAGCCGTGGCCATGGCTTTCGGGAATAAGCTCCTTATAGGAGATGAACAGCATAGCCCCGGCCGCGAAGGCCAGTCCGAAACCGATCAGATTCTGAATACTGCTGGCCGTTAAGTAGCCGATCAATGCGGATACGGCCTCCATGAGTCCCGTCAGGAAAACGATCGCGAACGATTTGAGCTTGCTCACCTGCGAATTGATCAGGAAGACCGCGAGGATAAGCCCCTCCGGCATATTCTGAGCTCCGATCGAGATCGCGACCATCGGCCCTAATCCTTCGTTCTGGCTCGCATAACTGAAGCCTGTGCTCAGCCCCTCGGGAATGTTATGGATGAATAGAGCAATGATGACTAAGAGAGACTTGGAATCGAATGAACTGACGCGGCTGTCGTTCTCGACGTCGATGTGCGGAATATTTTTCTCGATCAGGTCGAGCACGACGATTCCGATCATCATGCCTAAGGTCAGAGCAATGATACCGGATTCCTTGATCGCTTGCGGCATTAATCCGAACATGGATGCGGATACCATGATTCCCGCGGTGAAGGCGACCAGAATATCCTTCCACTTCTCGGACAGCTTCTTAATGAAAAATATAGGAGCGGCTCCAAGGACGGTAGCCATTGCGGATATGAAACTTCCGATTAAAGCAGATTCCACGTTCAAGTACTCCCTTCGTGCCTAAACAAGCAAGCGATATGAATTGATTCTAATTTGTAATCCCTTCCTTTGCAATGTTCCCCTTCCTATTGTCCTATTCCAAAAGCGCCGCGACTATACGCTTGTCAGTGATATAATGACTTCATGCGATTAGTTCGAGACACAAGCGTATCGGCTTCGGAGGAGTTACTATGGATAATATGCGTTTAGATCCGCGGATTCTAGATCGGACAAGGGAAACCACCCACCGAGACATTAGCTACCCGTTCGCCTTGGACGAACTGCTCGGCAGGCAGACGGGAGCCGGGGGACCTTCGGTTTGCCATCTCTGGCGGCATCCTCGGGCGTTCGTCATCGGATCGAAAGATAGCCGGTTGCCCGGAGCGGCAGAGGCGATTAGATGGTTGGAAGCTCAGGGGTATTCCGTGCTTGTGCGCCATTCCGGCGGGGCGGCCGTTCCGCTCGATCCGGGCGTCGTTAACCTCTCCCTCATCCTCCCCATTCGCGCAATGGCGGATCAAGGATTCCATGCGGACTTCGAGCGGATGTACGCGTTGATTCGCCGAACTTTGTCCGAGTACGGCTGCATGGTCGACAAGGGAGAAGTCGCAGGCTCCTATTGTCCGGGCGATTACGACTTGCAGATCGACGGTCTGAAATTTTGCGGAATTGCCCAACGGAGGCAGGTGCGGGCTATGATCATTCAAGCTTTCGTTATCGTAAAAGGATCGGGTTCCGAGCGCGCCGAATTGGTCAGGGAGTTCTACAATCGTGCGGGCGTCGGGGCGAAACCGGACGACTATCCCGTCGTTCGGCCTGAGGTAATGACGAGCTTGCAGGAGAGAACCGTAACCGGGCTTGGCGGAGCGGAAGATTTTGCGGATGCGATCGTGCGGAATTTGCGGGAAAGCCAACCTGTGATCTCGGGTTCTGATGCGGCTCATCCGATTCACATGCCGGAGGGTACGGCGATTGTGGGTTCCGATGCGGCTCATTTGTTTCGCATGCCAGACGATACGGAGATTGCGGAGATGTGCGAGCAACTTAGGCAGCGGTATCCTTTGCCTAGACCTTAGACTATGGATAATGTCGGGTGCCCCATGAGACTCACCTCGTCCCCATAACTGTAAATGTACAGTTATTTCCCATGTTATCCTCGCTATTTAATTAAATAACGGGAAAATTACAGCTATTTAGGCAGAATGCTCGGACTATCTTCCCCCATCTGCGATAATAACTGGACTTTTACAGGTATTTGCTAATAAGTAACCTTTCCACGCTGACTAAATGTATTTTTACAGGTATTTCTTATCCGCATCTATTCACATGACCACGTTTCATAAATCCGCTTCACCGCCCTTCGCAAGCGAAACGCTTTCTGATCGCAACAAAAAGCCCCGACAGGCTGCGCTTCGCAGTCTATTGGGGCCATCGGTATTCGATGATTAAACTTTTTTACTCGCGGAGTTGATCTCATGCTCGTTCTGATGCCATTTTCTAACCATGCCTTGATAGAACAGGTTCTCTTGTCCGGTTAACCCTTGCTTGTTATCCTTCATGATCATCGATCCAATGTTACGTTTCAGGATCTCGCTACGGCGCCTTAACATTTCAATGTGAGTCATGCTGTAATACCTCCGGATGATGTTCTCCCTTTAAGTGTACCGATTATCCTTAGCCATGGAAAACCGCATACGGGAGCCTCTCGCCCGATAAGACGCGCTAAGAAATAATGAGATTTCGTCCAGCCGCTATTTTCGGAAAAATCCTTCTATATCCTCTATATAACGTTCCCATCGCAAGTCGCAAGAAGAGACCAGCTTGGCAGCTGGTCTCATCATCGTCAATCCGATGGGTCTATCCGATTCTTAGTAAACCGCTTTCCACTCCGCGATGTTGGAAGCATCGAATTTGAACGGGGCGCCAAGCATGATTTGCGTGCCTTCGCCGTCCGCGATAACTTCTTTCTCGCCCAGCGTACCTGCCGTCAATTTGTCGCCTACTTTACCGGTAATCGTTCCTTTAACGAGAGCATCGGCCGCATAGCCGGACAGGTATCCTACGTCAAGCGGATTCCACAGGTACATCCAAGGGCATACGCCGCTTTCGATGTATTCCGCCATTTCGCTCGGCAGGCCAAGGCCGGTCAATTGCACTTTGCCTTTGAGCCCTTTGTCCGTCAATACTTTACCCGCGGCAGCGATCCCTACCGTAGTCGGAGCAATGATTCCCTTGAGGTTAGGATACGATTTAAGCAGAGCTTCCGTCTCGGATACGCTCTTGTCGCGAAGATCGTCGCCGTAAGCCACTTTAACCAATTTAACGTCTTTGTATTTCGGATCTTCCAATTCTTTTTTCATCCACTCGATCCAAGCATTCTGGTTCGTTGCTTGGGATGTCGCGCTAAGAATGGCAATTTCGCCGGATCCGCCGATCATCTCGACTACGCCTTGGATCAGCGTACGTCCGATAAGCTCGGGATCTGCTTGGTTCACGTGGACCAAGCGACTTTCCGCGTTAACGGCGGAATCGAGGGACAACACTTTGATTCCGGCTTTCATCGCTTTTTCCAAAGCCGGTTGAAGAGCATCCGGGTCATTGCCGACGATAGCGAGAGCATCGACCTTCTGAGAGATCAACTCGTCGATCATCGTAATTTGAGCTTCCGCGGTCGGTTGGTCGGGCGCTTTCAGAATCGCTTCGTAACCGAGCTCCTCGATCGCTTTCTTGTACCCTTCCATTTCCTTCTCGCCGTACGGGTTACCGGTATTCTTAAAGATGATAGCGAATTTCTTCTTGCCGCCCGCATCGCCGGACGGCGCCTTGCTCTCCCCGGAGGCTTTCGGGCTGCTCGAGGCTTCATTGCCGCCTTTGTCGTTATTGCTTCCGCAAGCCGATACGAGTACCATCAACATCACTGCCGTCAGACAGATTCCCAAAAACTTTTTCACTTTCATTTCCTCCCTTTTCGTCTGTAATTTCATCTATACATAACAGTCTTCGGACCGTAATGTAGCGCGAGTCACTTCTTGCGTCCCGTGGCGAAGCGTTGCTTGAGCTGCGGGATCGCCACCGAGAAAATAAGCAATAAACCTAAGATGATGAGCAGCATTTGGGCGGATACGTTCACGAGTCCTAGCCCGTATCGCAGGAAGCCGATCAGGAATACCGCAAGAATCGCCCCGATCATCCTGCCCTTTCCTCCAGCCGTGCTGATCCCGCCGAGCACGACCATCGCAATGACTTCGAGCTCATACCCCGTCGCGATGTTCGGACGCGTGCTTCCCATTCGCGAGGTCAGGAAGATTGCCGTTACGGCAGCCATCAACCCGGCAAGCGTGAAGACGACGATCTTGATTCTATCTACTTGAACGCCGGAGTACCGGCTCGCCGTAGCATTGTTGCCGATCGCGTATACCCGTCTGCCGAAAGTCGTCTTGTGGAGCAATATCCAGAAAACGACGGCGACCACCACGAAAGCGATAAGAATGAAAGGAATGCTGCCCACATAGTCCCACGCCAGAAACTTGAACCATTTCGGAAATTTGCCCGAAGCCTGATCTTCCAGCAAGATATAAGCGATTCCCCTGTAGATGATCATCGTCGCCAAGGTCACGATAACCGCGGACAGCTCCTTAAATCTGACGATCAGCATTCCGTTAATCCAACCGCATAACGTGCCTACCGCCAAACAAATAACCATGGCCATTTCCATCGGCATTCCGTGATTGTACAAATCGGCCATGATGACGGAGGATAAAGCAACGGTCGAACCGACGGAGATGTCGATATCTCCCATCAGGATGATGAACACCATCGGCAGCACGATGAAGGCCTTATCCAAGAACCCCATCGTCGCGTCCCTCAGGTTATCGTAGTCCATGAAATACTCGGACAAATTCGCGTTCATGACGAACACGGCCATAATCAGGACGACCAGCAGCCACTCCCATTGGAGGAAAAAGCCTTTAAGCGTAAAATCCTTCTTGTTCGCAAGCAATCTCGGTTCCATGGCTTATATTTTCCTCCTCATCAGATGATTGCGGTCGATTCCCCGCTTGACCAGAGCATTGACCAGCACGGCTATGAGGATAATCGTCCCTTGAATGAACATTTGCCAGAACGGCGAAACGTTGATCATCGGAAGGGCGTTGTTCAATATTCCGAGCAAGACCGAGCCGAGCACGATTCCGGATATTTTCCCTACGCCGCCGGCGATGCTGACCCCGCCGAGCACGCAGGCCGCGATGACGCTAAGCTCGTAACCGGATGCGGTATCTCCTTGAGCAGAGGCGAATTTGGATACCCATAGCACGCCCGCAAGCCCGGATAGACCGCCCATGATCGTATACACCAGCCACAAAATTCTGCCCGTGCGAATCCCGCTGATCTCCGCCGAATCCGGGTTGCTCCCGACCGCGTAAATCCGTCTCCCCGTACGGGTGTGGCTTACGAAATAATAAGCAACGATGTAGATAAGAATGGCGATCAGGATCAGATTGTTAATCCCGAATACCGAGCCCGTCGCGATGGCTTTGAAGCTGGCCGGCATCTGATGCGCGCTGACCCATTTTCCGCCGCTCGTCTCGAAGGTTAATCCCCGGAACACGTTCATCATTCCCAAGGTCGCGATGATCGGCAGAATATTGACCCAAGCAACCAGGAAGCCGAGCACCATCCCGCATACCAATCCGATTCCGACTCCTACCGCAACCGCAAGCAGCGGATGCAGTTCCGGGTAATGGCTTACCGTCAACGCGGCGGTCATTCCCGACAAGGCTAACGTCGCTCCTATCGATAGATCGATACCTCTCGTAATGATGACCAGCATCATTCCGACTGCCAGAATGCTGAGGATCGCCGTATTCGTAGCAATATCGCTTATATTTTCCCATGTGAGGAAACTCGGATTGCGAAGCTGTACGCCAACCGATAACAAGAGAATGAAGGCGAGCAGCCCCAGCTCCCGGAATTTCGCGATCATGGCGCTAATCGAACGTTGCTGCGTTTTTGGTCCTACCTGTGCCCCTTGCAATCCGGCGGACTCCGTTGCTGTTTGTTTCATGCTCCAGCCCACCTCTTACCGTCTGTATTTGGCGCCGTGTCATCCATCGACGCTTCCAGAATCGCCTCCTGCGTCAGGCCTTTCCGGTCTAGCATTGCCGTTACCCGGCCTTCGCGCATGACCGCCACTCTATCGCACATCCCGATGATTTCCGGCATTTCGGAAGACACGAGAATGATGCCGTATCCGGCGCACGCCAGATCGCTTATCATTTCGTAGATCGCGGATTTCGCTCCGACGTCCACCCCTTTAGTAGGTTCATCCAAGATGAGCACGTCGAGCTCGGCCGTAAGCAGCTTGGCGAATACGACCTTCTGTTGATTGCCTCCCGACAGGGAACTGGCGAGATCGAACACGCTCTTGGCTTTGACGCTCACTTTCTCCGCCAGCCGTTTCGCGACGTCCAATTCCTTGCGGGAATTGACCATGCCTTTGTTCGCGAATTTGCTCAGCGTCGGCAACGTAATGTTCCGGCCGATTCCCCATTGCAGCACCAAACCTTGCTTCTGCCGATCCTCGGGCAGGTAGCCTATTCCCTGCTCCATGGCGTCCCGCGGGCTTCTGACTTTGAGCTCCTTGCCTTTGAAGAAAACCTTCCCCTTGTCGAAGCGCTCCACGCCGAACAAAGTTTGGCATACCTCGGTTCTTCCGGCGCCGACAAGCCCGGTCAAGCCCAAAATTTCTCCTCTTCGCAACGAGAACGAAACGTCCGCGAAGTAGCCCGTTTTCCCTAGCCCTTCCAACCGGAGCAACTCTTCGCCGATGTCCGCTTCTTTCTTAGGGAACAATTGCGAAATCTCTCGCCCGACCATAGCGATAATCAAGTCCGAATTCGAAATTTCATCCACGTTCCAAGTTCCGATATATCGGGAGTCCCGGAATACCGTCACCTTGCTAGCCAAACGATACATATCTTCAAAACGGTGAGAGATAAAAATGATAGAAGCTCCGTTATCCCTCAACCGTTCCGCGATCCGATACAATTCTTCGCTCTCGTTTTTCGTTAGCGCCGCCGTCGGTTCGTCCATGATGATGATTTTGGCGTCCACCGACAGCGCTTTGGCAATCTCGACGATCTGTTGCTCGGCGACGCTAAGCGCGCCCATCAGCGTCTTCGGACTGAAGCTCGCGCCTAATTCCTTCAGCAGGCTTCCCGCTTCCTCATGCATTTCGCTCCAACGGATGCGCCTTGTCCCCCGTTGGATTTTCTCATGGCCCATGAATATGTTTTCCGTCACGCTAAGATCGGGATAACAGGTCACATGCTGATAAATAGCCGCGATTCCCGCTTTCTGGGCATCCGTGGGATGGCGGAATTCCACCTTCCGGCCGTTCAGGTACATCTCGCCTTCCTCGGGAGAATGAACGCCGGTGATGACCTTGATGAAGGTCGATTTGCCCGCTCCGTTCTCGCCCATCAAGGCATGAATTTCTCCCGGCTTCAACTTGAAATAAACGTCGTCCAGAGCTTTAACCCCTGGGAATATTTTGGTGATGCCTTTAAGCTCTAGCACGTATTCCGAATTGGCCATGCCCGCTTCTCCTCCTTCTCTCTAGGTGCCTCTCTTTCTCGTAAACTAAAGATACAGGTGATAGCGCTTTCTCCATAGGAGACATTATTCAGGTTGGGGGGATAAAACACGGGTAACGCAAAAAAACCGAACGCCAATTATCGGCGTCCGGGTCAATATCCTGGTGCTATGTCATTTCAAGTAGAACACTTCGCGCATCGGCCTTATAGGTTCGGCTTCCTTAAAATCGAAGGAGCCTTCGACCATCTTCGAGGTGATCGCGTTCCAGCGACTGCACGCCTCGCTTTCCGCGATGATCCCGAAAGCCGCCTCCACGTCGTCGCACTCGAAGCAATAGAAAAACTGATTGCCGTTCTGGAAGATGGAGTAATTCCGAATTCCCGCGCGGGAATGCTCTTCCATGATCTCCGGCCAAGGGGACAAATGCATCTCCACGTATTCCGCCAAGCATTCCTCTTTAATCTTCCATGTCCATGCAAACTTATTACTCGGGTTCATTATATCCGTCTCCTCCTTGGAAGATCGTCTGCTCTCTGAATTTAGACGGAGTTTGCCCCGTCCAGTTCTTAAACAAACGACTGAAATACTTAACGTCCTGATAACCGATCCGACAGCATACATCCTGCAGCTTCAAGCGCGGGTCGGCCAGCAGCTCCTTCGCTCTCTCAATTCGTTGCCGGGTTAAATAGTCGAGCACGGTATCCCCGGTTTGCATTTTGAACACTTCGCTGAAATAGGTCGGGTTCATGTACACTTGATCGGCGATTTTCTTGATCGTAACGTCCTGATCCAAGTGGTCGTTAATCCAACCTTTCGCTTGTTCCACCGGCTTCTTGTTGCTGCTCTCGCGGGCTTTGCGAATATCTCCGATCACGCGATCCATTAACTGCTTCACGCACATCTTCAGCTCGTGCAAATTGCTTGCCCTCTCTACCTTGTGAAGCTCGTCCTCGAGGGACGCCGAGTCTTCGATCCCGCTGCGGCTCTCCAACCCTGTCGAATGTATCAGGATGATCGCGTTCTGAACCGCCTTATGCAAGTTAGCCGGAGAATCCAGACGATCCCATTGATCGAAGATGAGCTTGGCATTGTCGGCGGCTTCTTCCGGATTGCCTTGTTCTACGCTGCGCTTGAGCTTCTGGGCCAGTAGAGACAGATCCTTGTCGTTCAGAGCCGAAGATTTGCCTTCTTCATTCAAGCTCTCCGGTCTGAACACTTGATTGCCTCCATGGAGGAACCGGTAGTTCATGAGAGCCATCGCTTGGCGCTTAGCTTCGGGTAGAACGTATAAATCCTGTAAGCCGTCTCCGTAAGCGACGGATACCGAGAAGGGGGTATACGTCTGGATAGCGGAACGGATGTTAACCGCCAGATCGTAAGCAGCGGTCCCCCAATCGAAATCGGGCTCAGGGCTGTACAGCAGCATCCAGAAGTCCGATTCCGCCCCCCGCCAGCTCCATCCGAGCTGGTCCGTCTGCCGGAATTGATTGTCCAGCAGCTCGCCCATAATATTCTCGAGCGCGTAGAAGTAAGCTTTCCAATCGTTAGGCTTATAACTTCTCGTCTTCACGGGCAGCGTATCCATACGAATGGATAGCAGTACGTAGGACCCCTTCGGAAATTCGTCAACCCAATAGCCTAGCGTGGCCATGTCGATTCCCATGGAGGTAATATAGCTTAACGTTTGAGTTTGCCTTGTTTTCTTCAACTGCTCGGATTCCCGCACCATTTCTCCGCGCTTAAGGCTTTGGTAACGCCCATTGGATATGATCGTTCGAATCTCCGCCATCCGCATACGGAATTGTTCGCGGTCGACGGGCTTAAGAAGATAATCCAACGCTCCTTCCCGCAAAGCCGTTTGCAGGTAAGTAAAATCGTCGTAGCCGCTAATGAGTAACGGATAGAACGAATATTGCTTTTTCGCTTCCTTGATTAAGGTCAGCCCGTCCATCTCCGGCATCTTCACGTCCGTGATTAATAAATCGATGGCTCCATCCGTCTGAAGGAAGTAGTCCAGGGCTTCCCTTCCATCGCTCGCCGTGGCCACGACTTCCCAGTCATCCCCGCAAGAATGGACTAGCCGTTCGATGCCGCGGCGAATACGGGCTTCATCGTCTACAATCAAAGTTCTAATCTTCTCCATTCACGATCGTCTCCCCGTGGATCATCGGAATCCGGATGATCACTTCTGTCCCCTTATCGACAATGCTGTGGAGCTGCAACCCATAGTCCGTCCCATGCATCATCACGATTCTAGCGTTTACGTTAATTAACCCGAAGTGCGAGCTGCGTCCTTCGAAACTGATTTTTTTCAGCGATTGCTCTAATTCGCTCAAACGATCGCTTGGAATCCCGGGTCCGTTGTCGCGGATGCGAATGACGATATCCCGCTTCCCGGAACGCGCCCCGAATTCCTGGCTGACCGCGATATGAATATCCAAAGCTTTGCGGCTCTCCAGCCCGTACTTAATCGCATTCTCCACGATCGGCTGAAGGATGAACTTAGGACTATAGAGAGCATGGAAGTCCCGATCATCCATGACCTGAACGATATCGAAATGCACTCGATCCTCGAACCTGAACTTCTGAATCGTCAGGTAGTCCTTCACATGCTGCACTTCTTCCGCGATCGTGACGGATTTCGATTGGTTCGATACGGAGAAACGAAGCATGCGCCCAAGCAGCGTCACCATATCCACGACCTGCTCGGTCTCCCCTTCCTCTACGGCCATCCCGATCGTCTCGAGCGTATTGTACATAAAATGAGGGTTGATTTGCGATTGCAACGCATAGAGCTCGGCTTCTTTTTGCCTGATTTCGATCTGATAGTTTTTCTGAATCAGCTCGCGGATCGTCGAGATCATCGAGTTGAAGCTTCGTGCCAGCATGCCGACCTCGTCCCCGCTTTGAACCTTGAGATCGACCTGGAAGTCTCCCATCTCGACCGACTTCATTAACCCGGTCAGCTTCTTCAAGGGGCGCGTCATGTTGTAGGAGATAAAGACCCCGATGATGGAAGTAAGAAGCATGATTCCGATAATTACGAACACGGTTACGTTCCGCACCTGATCCGCACTCTTCGTCAAGTCGCGAAGCGGAATGCTATGAACGAGTATCCACCCCCGATTGGAGGTTTGATTGACGCTAACGAGTTTCTGATCCCCCGTTCCGTTGGAGCGGAAGCTTCCGTTAAGCACCGGATAACGCGCCTTGTCCCCATCAACAGTTCCGATAAGAGACCGATTCGTATGATAAATGATTTTACCCGACGGGTTCATCACCCACAAATCCGCTCTCTCATTCTTCTCGAAATTGCGAACGATGTTATCGATGAAGCTAAGGTCTACCGCAATGAGCATCGTTCCTAAGCTTTTGCGATTATCGTCATCGTAAATCTGCTTCAGAATGAAGACGTAGGGAGCCTCGCTACCGAACTGGAGATCCATCTCCCCGGGCAAAATAATCTTGGCCTTGCCGCCCAGCTCGACATTCTGAACGTAATCGCTGAGTCCCGCGCTCCAGTTGCTTTCCTTGAAGCCCACCTTGGAACTATAAAATACCCGATTATTGGAAATAACAAATACGCCTAGCACATCGGCATTTCGTCCGTTCGTGTAGGTTCTAGCCAGATAGCTATTCATATTGTATTGGTCCTTGTTCAGATCAGACCGCTTGACATAAGTCGAGCGCCTAAGAATGCCTAGAATACTGTCGGAGTTAAATAACATTTCCGGCAGCGTGGTCAGTTCATCGATACGTTTCTCGATGTCCGCGTTCGCCTGATAGAGAAACTTAGGCATGTATTCGCCGATCTGTTCTTCGACCGACCTTGCATACTGGATGTAGGAGAAATAAACCAAGAGCATCATCGGGAAAGCCGTCAGGAGAATGTATGTGACGATCAGCTTATAGCCGATGGGATAATTCCGAAAGTGGAGTCCGCGCATTCTCTTAAAAATCATATTGGCTCACATTCTCCGCTGTAAAATCGAGCGGCTCTCCCATAATGACCATATCCCCGTTCAAACGAATGTTCCCGACCCCGTCGATCTCCTGTCCGTCCATCGGCATTTGCCCATTCAAATAATTGTATGCCAGCATGATCGTCAGATAGCCAAGCTTCTTCGGACTCCACAGCGTAGCGATCTGTGCGGAGCCTTCCCGGAGATACGGGCCCATCAGATTGGGGCTCGATAATCCGACAACCTTCACGGAGCCTGATTTCCCGGCTTCCTTCACCGCATGTGCCGCAGCGGGCGGCCCGACCGAAGAATTGCCTAGAATCCCATCCAGATTAGGGTAATCTTCGAGCAGCTTCTTAGCGACCTCATACGCCTTCTCCTGATCGTCGTCGGTCGCTACGGTTGCCACGAGATTCATATCCGGATAATATTCGCTTTGCTGGACATTGATCCACTTCAGCCATTCGTTCAGATTCGCCGCGGCGAACGAGCCCGTCATGATCGCGAAATTGCCTTTCTCCCCCATCGATAAGGCCAGCGTGTCCAGAAGATGTCTGCCCAGAACTTCCGGTTCGACCATATTCACGAAGAACTCCCTGCATTGGGGCTCGGTATCCGCATCCCAAGTGATCACCTTAATTCCCGACTTCCGCGCTTTCTGCAGGACGGGCACCAGCTTGACAGGGTCGTTAGCGGAAATGGCAATAAGATCGACCTTCTGGTCGATCAATTGCTCCACAACTTGAATTTGACGCTCGGCATCCGCGCTTTCCGGACCGCTTAAGATGACGTCGATTCCGAGATTGTTTGCCGCTTCCTTGGCTCCTAACGCCGCATACCGGAAATATTCGATCTCGCTTCCCTTCGGTACGAAACCGATCTTATACCGATTTCCGGGAGCAATCGACTGAACCGGTTGAGGGCCCGTAGCGGTTCCGGGTTCCATCGAATACACCAGTTCATATCGAGTGCTTGATCCGGATTGGCAGGAAGTAATGAATAAGGCGATGATTACAAACGTCGCGATTGTTCGGTACAAAAGACTCTCCACCTTTATACCTGGATATCTAACCGATAGCGTGAATATCAAACTGAACATTTTATTATAGAGTAACGTTCTTTAAGCGCATTAACTCTCCCACTTTAGCAAACAAAGAACCGTTATGGCCGATCGACATCGCGCAATGGTGGGTAGGCGCCTCCGCGAACCAGCGGGTCATGTAATCATCCGGGTGCATGCGGAACTTAACCGGAGTTTGGGTGTTGCCGATTCTCATGGTCGGGCCGTCCGTCGCCTCCGCTTCGCTTATGATCATTTTCAGCTTGCCATCCTCGGTTTGCGTCATACCCAGCGTTGTAATCGGGCCGGTTTTGACCTTCGCCTCCACGGACACCCCCGTGCCTTGCTTGCCGTGATACAGTCCCATTCCCCTTAAGATCGGTTTCCCCTCCGATATGGCGATATGGAAAGGACCGTCATGGCCGAGCAATATCGTTCCGTCCACGTAATCCACCACGACGATCTCGGAGAAACTGCCTCCCGTGCCTACGATATCGCAGATTTTCATCCCTAAGGCCGTCTTAAGATCGCCCTCTCCGGCACATGGAATACCGTGCGCGGTGAGCAAGGAATGACCGACGATAAAGCCGCCTTGAAGCTTCTCGTATTCGCCGCCCGGCGCGCCATGGTAATAATAGCTGAGGGCATCCAGATCGAATTCCCGCACAAGCTTCTCCTGCGCCGCCGCAACTCGGCATGACCATTCCAGCTGTTCATCGCTAGGCTTTCTTGCGATCGGATCGGAAGGGGAATCCCCGCTTATTCGGAACATATTATGGACGGCATCCAGCTTATTCTTCACATCTTGCGGAGTAACTTCTTTTAGCATGCGATCGAGGTCGCACATTTCCAACACTTCGACGTGAAGGCCTGTCTGAGCCTGTATCATCGTAAAATCGCTGTACATGTCCAACATACCGCTGTACGTATTGCCCAGGAAACCGAATCGGCTGTGCTTCAACGTACGCGGAACCGAAGCCGCTCGAATCCATTCCTCGATATCCCGCCATGCGCGTATGGCTTCCGCCCTGACATGGGTCGTCTCGTTCGTCAAGGAAATTTCTGGCGTATAATCAAGACCCAGTATACCATTCACGACCCGGAACGCAATTCCCGCCCGGTTGAACGCATTGGCGAACTCCGGTACCGGGCAAGCGCCGCAATGGGCCAGCCATTCGCCGGTCGTCGATTGGTCGTAATTAATGCGTTCCGTCGGCTGCAAATTTAGAAAGACAACGGGCGCCGGGCACAATTGATGGACGGGGAGCACGGTAGCGCTCGTAGAATACGTCGCCGCATGGCAGAATACCAGATCGACGTTCTGGCCGTTCAGCCACTCGCCGGCTTTGCGTCCTTCCGTTTCCGTATCGACTAGGCCGTAATTGAACACTTCTCCCCACTGGGACATCCTGTTCTCGATAAACTTGCCATATTCGACTAGCCGGCCGCGCAGCCCGGGAAACTGCTCCCAATACGCTCGCAGTCCAACGCTATATAGGCCGATGCGCGCCTTGCGAGCCGGTTTGATGGGATTGAATAAAGACATCTTTACCACCTCATGATCCTATGGAATAATCGTTATGTACCTCATTGTAAAGGCTTACACTTCGGTTTACATCCAACGATCTTGGGTAAAAATAATAGTATCTTGGAGTTGATCCGCATGACCGGTTACCGGGAACAGGCATCGCACGACTGGACGGAAGATTCGGTACGAATGATCGCTACGCCTTCCGCATTCGCCAAAGCCGCCTTGTACTACGTACAGGAAGCCGGGCTGTTCCGTACGATGTCATCTTACTATACAGAACGAGAAAATCTCGATTCCTATTTGATTCTCTACACGACCGGCGGTACCGGATATTTGACGTATGGCAACAAGACCTATACGGTAACGCCCAATCAGCTCGTGTATATCGATTGTCGAAAATACCAGTATTATCGAACGGATTTTTCCGATCTGTGGGAGATGCTGTGGATCCATTTTAACGGGAGCTCCGCGCCTGCTTATTATGATCGTTTCGCTTCTACGGGGAGTCCGGTCATCACTCTTCCTAGCGAGTCTAGAATACCGGGATTATTGCAGGAAATCGTCGATCTGCATCAGCATAAGACGATCCAGACGGAATTGTCGGGCTCTCGGGTTATCGTCGACCTCCTTACCGAAGTGCTGCTGACCGGCCAGTATCCCGAGTCATCCGATCCGGGCATTCCCGCTTCTATTCGGAATGTCATGAATCATTACGATCGCTATTATTCCGCGCGGCTGTCTCTTGACGAAGTATCCGCTTCCTTCTCGATCGACAAGTACCATCTGTCCAAAGAATTCAAACGATATACCGGCTTCTCCCCGAACGAGTATTTGATTAACACTCGGATTACCCGCGCTAAGGAGCTCCTCCGCTTCACGGACATGCCTATTGCCGAGATCGCTTTGGCCGTCGGCGTCGAGAATGTCAGCCACTTCATTAATCTGTTCCGAAGCCGCGAAGCGCTTACGCCTTTGGTGTACCGCAAGCATTGGCGGCAATCCTAGAGTAGACAAACGAAAAGGCACACGGAACGAGTCCATGTGCCTACTGCCTTCTTCTTCCTTGGTGAGCAGAAGCTCAATTTCCGATGCTTCACAGCTCTTTTTAGCAACCCATTATATACCGATCCAGGAATGAATTTCGGAATTTGCCCTGCGGATCATAACGGGAGACCATCTGCCGAAAATCGGGCAGTTTTACGAAAAGCTGTTGCAATCGTTCGGGATTCATCGCGAAAAGCTTGCCCCAATGCGGACGAGCATGATAAGGCTGAAGTCGTTGTTCAATAACCGGTAACACTTGTTGAACGGAGGGCCAATCCGCCTTCCACGTAAAATGGATCGCCACAGAATCCTGCATGTAACAGGGACTCATCCATAGTTCATCCGCCGCAACCGAACGAATTTCACAAATATGAAGCAGCGGCGAAATGGACGTGCGAATCCCTTGAATCGCGGTCAATGCATCGTAAGCGTACTGACGGGGCACCAGATATTCGCTCTGCAGTTCGTCCCCGGCACTCGGCGTAAAATCCATGCGAAAATGCGGCAGCCTTTCGTGCCATGGCCCCGGTATACCCATCTGTTCGCTGCAATTCTCCGATCCAAGGCCCGGAACCGGATGCTTGCTCGTGCTTGCTAGCGTGGCGCCGAATAACGAAGGTTCCGTCTGCACAGGGGCCGAATTTGTTAATTTTTGTTTCACCCAAAGCTGATTAAACGACTCGTCCTTCCAGTCGGTGAATAGACTCACGCTATAGGCACTGGAGAATATATCATCAAAATGATCTTTAAGCTGCACTAGCGGCAAGTTTTCGTAAACTGATTGGCTTACATTAAAGCTCGAAACGACATCCAACGTGATTTTCGTTACGATCCCAATTCCCCCGAGGCTTACTACTGCTCCGGCGAATTCATCGTTTTGCAGATCACGGGAAAAGGTTACCACGTTCCCATCCGCGGTAACGATCTCCATGGAGTGAACCGCTGTCGCAAGACTGCCGTTGCGGTCGCCAGATCCATGTGTCCCCGTCGCGCATGCACCAGCAACGCTAATGTGCGGCAGCGACGCCAAATTGTGCAGCGCATAGCCGTGATTGTTAAGATATGTACACAAGTCTCCATAGCGTACTCCGCCTTCTACGGTTACCTTGTTCCGTTTAAGATCAAAATCGATGAGCCGGTTCAACTTCTGTAGCGAGAGATGGACGCCGTTAGAATCCGCGATACCATTGAATGAGTGGCGCGTGCCAAGCGGCTTGATTCGGGTGCTGCGCACGACGATTTCCTGTACTTGTTCTAGAGTCTCGGGCGTGTGGATTTCAGTGACGTTATAAGTGTAGTTGCGTGCCCAATTTTGATGCTTTTGCATGGTGATATCTCCTTTTTCACAGTTAGTAAGTATCTATATGAAAAATCCCTATTTTATTATAATTTTTCAGTTTGTAATTTATCATTTCTAGGCTGCGATTTAACATTTCCATCTGTCCTAAAATATTTGCTTTGTGCTGTTCGAGCAGTTCTTTACGTTGCTCACTTGTAGTCGAACCTGTCAAACATAACACCATGAACTCCTTGATTTCCTCTATAGGCATACCGGTATTTTTGAGGCAGCAAACTAACTCCAACCAAGAAATATCCGTTTCTGAATATTTACGGGTACCCGTCTCAGTTCTTTTTAATAATGGCATTAACCCTTCCCTGTCATAATAGCGAAGTGTAGAAATAGGTAAACGCAATCGTTCTGAAACATGCTTAATTGTATACTCCATATGAAGCTCCTCCACATATTATCAATTTGACCCTTGACCTGAAGTTAAGTTTAGCCTTTATTCTATTTGAATCAAAGTCTAGGAGGTAACAATAAAATGAAATACAGAAGACTAGGCAAAAGTGGACTAAGGGTAAGCGAAATTGGTCTTGGAAGTTGGATGACTTACGGCTCAGCAACAGCAGAGGAAACATCGAACGCTTGTATTTCAAAAGCATTTGATTTAGGGATTAATTTCTTCGATACATCTAATTCCTATATAGGCGCCGAGCAAGTACTAGGCAATGCTTTAAAAGCATACCCTCGCAGTAGTTATGTGCTTGCTACAAAAGTATATTTCCCTCAAGGCGAAGGACCAAATGATCGAGGTTTATCCCGGAAACATATCATGGAGCAATGCGACGCCAGTCTGAAACGATTGGGTACCGAGTACATCGACTTATATCAATGTCATCGTTTCGATAATGAGACACCAATTGAAGAGACGCTCCGCGCGCTGGATGATTTGACCAGCCAAGGCAAAATCCTATATTCGGGAGTCAGTGAATGGTCTGCATCGCAGATAGAGAATGCATCTTCATTGGGCAAAACATTAAATTTGCGTCCTTTGATTTCAAATCAACCCATTTACAATTTGTTCGAACGTTACATTGAAAAGGAGAACGTTATCAAGCAGTGCGAGTTGGAGGGCATTGGTTTAATTGTCTTTTCTCCACTTGCACAAGGTATTTTAACTGGTAAATATAAACCCGGCCACGCCATACCACAAGACAGTAGAGCAGCTAATAACGAGACAAATGGCGTTATTAACAGCTATTTGCGAGAAGATGTGCTGAATTGCACAGTCAAGCTAGAAGAACTAGCTGCCGAACTTGGTGTTACTTTATCGCAGTTCGCTCTTGCATGGGTGTTACGCCAGCCAAATGTGAGCTCAGCCATTATTGGTTCCAGCCGTCCAACACAAATTGAAGAGAACATAAAAGCTATTGATCTGAACATAACTGCAGATGTACTTTCCCGTGTGGAAGAAATATTAAGTGCGGTTCACAACTTCGCACCAATGAGATAATCCATGCTGCTTTCACTTTATATCCCCCGCGCCAAAGTATCGTTGTATGTGCTATATTCAATGTATTCCATCCGTGGCCAACCCGGAGAGAGGATCGAGCGAATATGAGAACAAAAATGAGAATGCTGCTAGCTTCCTCGATCCTATTAGGAGCTCTACCGCTTACGGCGGGATGCGAGCCCTTTCCTTCCGCTTACGTATTTGCCGCAGATCGCCCATTGTCCCAGGATCAGCTCCACCAAGAGCTTAACCGTGCCTGGAGCGAGCGACTGGGGTCCCTTAAAGTTACCTTTTCCGGCAAGGAAGGGACGATTAAAAGGGATATGAAAGAAATCTTGAATCATGCCCTCTACTCGGACGACTATTTACATTATATTGTAAAATCATATGGCTACGATGCTACGATCAAGGGAAACATCGCTACCATTACCTTCAAATTCACCTATTGGGAAACCTTAGCCCAGACCAACGAAGTGAAGCAACGCGTCACCCGCACGCTCAAGCGTATTCTTACTCCGGAAATGAACGACTTTCAGAAACAAAAAGCGATTCACGATTGGATCGTGACCAACCTTTCCTACGATACGCGCCTCGTTTCCTATTCCGCATACGACGGGATCGTGAACGGCGAGACGGTATGCCAGGGCTATGCTCTTCTAACCTATGAAATGATGAGACAAGCGGGCATTCCGGTGAAGATCGTGGAAGGCACTTCGCGGGGCATCGCGCACACTTGGAACCTAGTCCAACTCGGGGGCAAATGGTATCACCTCGACACGACGTGGGATGACCCGGTGCCGGATGAAGCCGGACGGATCGTGTATAACTATTACAACTTAACGGATTCCCAGATTAAGATCGATCATAAGTGGAAGCCTTCCGCGTTATATCCGACCGCGGTAACCCCATTCGATCAAACATTGGCTTCATTGTCTGGCAAAGGTGCCCCGAAAGCTGACTTTTACAAGAAGCTTTACGAACAACTCGGTTTTGTCTACCTAAGCGATGCCAATACGGCCACCAGCCTGCAGGAGTTAACGAGCCTCATCAAATCCGCGGTAGATAAGCGCCAGAAGCAATTAATCGTTCGTTACACCAATGGAGTTACGTTCAAGTCGGATATGAAAAAAGCTTTCTCCGCGCAGAAGGGGCTATCCAGCTATAGCTATTCCTATGAGGACTACACTCCTACGACGATGAATGATAAGCTGCTGCGTATTAAGTTTACTTATTCTTGAGAAGATCCTGCTTAAGGATAAATATTAATTCGCTTCAAGATTCCGTAATCGAATACGATAAGGTTCCCGTCGTTATCGACGGACATCAATAGCTTGTAGGGATCAAGTTTTAGTTCATCTTCCGATGTTATCGGCCAGTTGAGCGTATCGGGAAGGCCGTAAATCCCCGTATGGAAAGACACGTCTTCGAGATTGGCGTAGAGCAATATTTCGCCGTTCAGGCTTACGCGATGTACGGTTTTCTTGTTATCCAGCACATAGAAATAACCGTTGGATGCTGTTACATTCTGAATCGATGTGACATCTAAAGCGACTTCGGCGAACTTTTCCACCGCTTTTCCGTTCCACTTGAAGATCTTTCCGCCCTTGGTGTCATAAAAGTAGACCACTCCGTCCCGAACGGTCGAGAACAACCGGGTTTTATCCGCCGTTCGGGAGGAATCCGCCACTTCTAAAGCCTTCCCCTTAGCAGAAGAATAGATCATCTGAGATTGCGGGTCCCCATAGTAAAAGGTCTCGTCATCCACGGACGCAAAGAAATTATCTTCTAGATTGTAGTAACCTTGGGTATTGATCTGGTAGGAAACCATTCTGACTTCCGGCAAAATAGAGAAAACGACCGTCCGCATTCTAACGGGCGAATCGGACTCCGCGCTCTCCCCAAGCAAATACAAGGAATCTGTTGCCTCGTTATAGAAAAGCCTTCTAGGAACGAACTCCGAATAAGCAAAGCTGCCTTTGTTATTCTCCTTCAATGTGTATTCGAAATTAAACTTTTGATCGATCGACGTAATAACCGTAAACTTGTTGTCTGCACGAGGATCGTATTTCTTAATCTGAAACCCCTTGTTAGGGTCCTTCTCAAGAATATAAACTTGATTGTTCTTCGCGGCAGCTATGCTGCTCGCATAAACTTTCATTTTATCAAGGTGAGACATAGAGTTAGTAGGTCGAAAGGACAGTAGATCAACCGTCGGCTTCTCTAGACTCGTATATTTACTCCGTTAAATATTTCTATAATAAATGGAATTTTCCTCCACAAACTCCGTACTACTCCCAAGGATATTTCGTAACCAAATAGTCCGCGAATTTCTTACTTTCTTCCCTGCGCTGCTTTCGCATTTCCGTCCGGTGCTCGGCGGTCTCGAACAGCTTGTGCTCCTCTTCGGTCTCGGGTACGATCTGCGGAACCGGGATCTTCTTATTGTCTTCGCCTAGAGCGACGAAAGTGAGGAAGGAAGTCGCCGCGATCTTCCTTTCTCCGCTCCTGAGATCTTCGCGGATCACCTTGACGAACACCTCCATTGAACTTTTGCCCGTCCAGGTCACGAAGGACTCTAACGATACGGAATCGGTTGGCCGGATCGGATACAGAAAATCGACGGAATCGGTCGAGGCCGTAACTGCCGTAACGCGGCATAGTTTAGACGCCGAGATGGAGGCGATGTCGTCGATGTAGGACATCAGTTTACCTCCGAACAACGTATCGTGATTGTTCACGTCGGTGGGAAATACCCTGGACACCTTGAAACATCGGGTTTCCCTAGCGAATTTAAGCTCTTGCATCCCGCACCTTCTTCCCCGCATTTTTTCAGGATATTTTATCCAACCCGCTAACCGACTATTCACTTAAGAAACCGTTCATTCGAGACCAGAAATATATAGGTGTGCATAACGCCTTCCGAGTCCGCGACATCCCCCTTGCCGATCGGAAGACCGGTCAAAGTCCTTGGATAGCCGATTTTCAAGTCCTCTTTCGCTCTATTGATCCCCAGTACGTCAACCAGAGTACCGTCGGACGTCTTGATAATGATTTCGGACTGAATGCCGCCAATAGGACTAAAACTATCAACGTATTCCACCTTCCCCGTGACGGTAACCGCTTTTCCATAATAGTTCTGGGGCGCTTCGAACAATTTGGCCGGCGATACCTTCTCACCGTTATTCAAGACTCTGAAGGTCGTCAATTCTTGGATGGCTAAGGCTTCATTACCGTTCGTATCGATATCCAAATCCGTCGTATTCCAGTTTGAGACTGGCGTATGCTTAATCCGAATAGATTTCGTGACCTTGGCAACTACGTTATTTTTAATAGATTCGTAAGTTTCCTTAGAGCACGTATAAGATAAAATGTACAATTTCGCATCCAATGGAACCAACAAGTTATACGCAACTACGCTTTCCCCCGTCTCCTTGTCATCGTATTCCTGATAACTTTCGAGCGCCCGAACCCCCGAGGAAGTCCCTGTCGGAAAAATATAAGCGTTTCTCTCGTTCTCGATTGATAAGTTCCGCAAATCATCCAGTTGCTGAGCGCTATAGGTATTCGCCATTTGGGTTACCGAGGGCGCTTCCGTCTCATACTTTTTAACGACGATGCTGAAAGTTTCCCCGATCCCTCCAGAAGGAGCTTCGCTCGCGAAAATAACCCGGTCGTCAAGAACCTCATTCTTGAACGAACCGGGGTAGAGAACCGTATAATCAATATTTTCGTAACTCTGAAAGGCTTCGGCCCCTGCTTCCTTATTCGGAGCATCCTCGCTACACGCGGTCAACATGAGGATACACAACAGGGCGGTAATGAAATATTTTGCAATCACTTGGCTGCTCCTTTGCTAGAAAACATCGTAATCCAAACAATATCGGATGATAAGGCGCCAGCGATTAGTTACGCTTAATGAGTCTGATTGAAGTCCGACTGCGTAAAGACATCATCTTCGTTTTTCACGAAATTCAGGCTCGTATTCAGCGATGACAGCAAATCTTCGAGATTGGCATTGCGTTGCAGCTCGGGCTCATCCTTGATCCGATCTTTAGGCGTTAATTTCGTTATTTTATTGTCGATAAGGGATCTCAAAGCTACGTCGTACCGGTTAACATATTTCGAACCCACGAAAGTAGCGGACATAGCCTGAATCAATTGATTAAAGACGAACAGATGAGCTTCGCTGATATGGGCACCGGCCCGGTTAGAAGGGGCATGGATTTGCTCCATCGCCCGGATCTCATCCTCGTACAGCATCGTCGATAATACTAATCCGTCCCCTAAAGGCCATACGGCAGCAAGGCTTTGAACGGATCTTAACGTAATATAGCCGATCCCGATTTTCTTGGCTTGAACGAGGCTAGCTTGAAAAAGCTTAAACGCTTCCTCCCCCACCTCATCCGTACCCATGTAATAATGTTTCTTCAGCCGAATTCGGCTAATTTCCTCTTCATCGGCAAACTGTTCAACGAGAAGCGACTTGGAAGCTTGCGGCGTAATCCCTTTCAGCTCGTCCTCCGTCAGCTCGACGAGATTGCCGCCACCGAGATCGTATCCCTTCCTGATCTCTTCCGACTCGACCTTCGTTCCGCAAGCCTGACAGAATTTCAAATGAGAGATTGAACCTCCGCAAACCGTATGAGTTTGCTTCAAGGAAATCTCTTTGTCTTCCGTCGCGGCATAAAGCTTGATCGGAATTTGAAACTTGGCAATCTGAATGGTCCCTTTCCACATGGCATGCATCTTCTATCCTTCCCTTCCGCATAGACAATCTATTACTTGTATTGCCTAAGCGATAGGAAAGGATACCGCAGCGAAACTATGAATTGTTGTAAACAAATGCGGCATAGCGGCTCTTACGATTGACAAAAGTTCGTTAACGAAAGTAATGTAAGTAAAGTAAGCATTTTTTACTTAATCGATAACTCTTTTTTCTGCATTTTGTAAGTAAATAGCTGTCGCTTTCTATAGAATTGGCTCGAATTATATCTTTATCACTCGTTTGTTTGAAGCCGGAGGGAAATCAATTTATGAAACATAACATTACGATGCGCGATATCGCCGACAAGCTCGGAGTAAGCACCGTTACGGTTTCCAAAGCCATTAACGACAAAGACGGCGTTGGCGACGATCTGCGGAAGAAAATCAAAGGGGTCGCATCGGATATGGGCTACCGGATGAACGCGGCCGCCAAATCGATGAAAGAAGGCTTATCCTATAACATCGGCGTCATTATTCCCGAGCGCTTCACCGGTGTTACGCAAGCTTTTTACATGCAATTTTACCAAGCCTTGACCAAAAGCATGGATGAGTTCGGCTATTCCGGAATCATGCATATTCTGAGTATGGACGACGAGGAACAACTCGCGCTTCCGCGGGTTTATCTGGAGAAGAAAGTCGACGGATTCATTATTCTCGGGCAATCAAACCGGGATTACACCGATATGTTCTTACAGACGGGGACGCCGCTTGTATTTCTTGATTTCTATACCGATCAGCCGGACGTCGATTGCGTCATCACCGATAACTTCTACGGGGTTTACGATTTAACGAATCACTTGATTCAACTAGGCCATCGGGACATCGCCTTCGTCGGCAACATTCAAGCGACCAGCAGCATTCTGGACCGCTATTTGGGTTATTACAAATCGATTCTGGAACACGGAATCAAGACGCCCGAAGATTACCTCATCAACGACCGGGACGACAAGGGCCAATATATCGAAATCGCTCTGCCAAGCCGTATGCCGACGGCATTCGTCTGCAACGGCGATCAAATCGCCTTTCACTTGGTTGCCATGCTGCAAAGAAAAGGGTACCGCGTACCCGAAGACTGCTCCGTCGTGGGATTCGATAACGACATTTTCGCCACTCTGACGCAGCCAAACCTAACGACCGTCGAAGTAAATATGCCGGAAATGTCCAAATCGGCCGTGTCGATGCTCGTCAGAAAGATCAAACATCCGAACATCAGCCACGGACGGGTATCGATCAAAGGGAAAATCGTTTATCGCGGTTCCGTGAAGAGTCTGCGACAGACGAATGCAATAAATAACGATTGACTTGTAAGCGCTGACATCTTATACTCGCCTTGTAACCTAATCGATAAGCTTATTTCAGGGGGAGATCTTAAGTGAAGAAAACAGTTTTATCGGTATCTATGGTTTTCGTTCTTCTAGCCGGACTGATTTCAGGATGCGGCGGCAACAACAATAACAATAGCAGCCCTTCGGCTTCTCCTTCGGAGACACAGGCCGCCAGCGAAAGCTCGGCAGCTACCGAAAGCAGCTCCGCTGACGTCAAGCCAAGCGGTTCCATCACCGTACTTACGCAACGCACGGACATCGTTGACACCCTGCAAGGTGAATTCACCGCAGAGTTCAACAAAGTTTACCCAGATATTAAAGTGAAATGGGAGGCAATCCAAGACTACGAGAATAACATCAAAATCCGGATGGGTACGGAGGATTACGGCGACGTTCTGTTAATCCCGAACAATGTCGAAGCGAAAGACTTCCCGAACTTCTTCGAGCCGCTGGGCGACTACGAAAAAGACAAATCCGTTTACACGCAAATCGACGTTAAACGTAACGAAGGCAAATATTACGGCATTCCAATGGCCATCAATACTCTAGGTATCTTATACAACAAAAAAGTATTCAAAGATGCCGGTATTACGGATATGCCTCGCACGCCGGCTGATTTCCTTGCAGCCATGCACAAAATTAAAGATAACACGAAAGCTATCCCGCTCTATACGAATTACAAGGACGATTGGACTTTGAGCCAATGGGCGGATTATTTGCAACCGGCATCCGGCGACCCGAACTATCCGAATATCGGATTTTTGGAAGATCCGAATCCGTGGGCTCCAGGCAAACCTTATAACGACATCTTCAAACTGATGTACGATGTCGCCAAAGAAGGATTAATCGAGAGCGACCCGACTACGACGGACTGGGAATCTTCTAAAGGTATGATCAATCGCGGAGAGATCGGCACGATGGTTCTGGGCTCATGGGCGATTACGCAAATGCAAGCCGCCGGTCCTAACCCGGACGATATCGGCTATATGCCGTTCCCGACGAACGCAGCTAAACTGTCCGCTCCATTAGCCGCGGATTACACTTGGTCCATTAACGTGCACAGCAAAAACAAAGAAGCCGCAAATGCCTTTATCCATTGGGTTGTTGACATATCCGACTACGCTTCCAAGTATCAAGGCGGATTCAGCGCGAAGTTCGGTCCTGACGGCAAGCTGCAAGTTCCCGAGCTTCTGAAAGGCTTCCAAGATCTTGGCGTTACGATGGAAACATCCACTCCGGGACCGGATGATTTGAACGGCCTCAGCACGCAAATCGACAACGATTCCGAGGTGGGTATCCATAACCCTGAATTCAAGAAAAAGTTGATCGAAGCCGCGATCGGCAACAGAAGCGAATCTTTCGAAGACATCATGAGCGACCTCGACAAAAGATGGAATAAATCTTGGAAGAAGTTAATTCCTGATAACTATAAGAAATAAGCTCTTTCGGGGATAAGAAACTCGTCGCTTAGGGGAAAGTGCAAACGTGCTTTCCCCTAAGATTTTCTATACTCCATAATTTTCGCGGCGGAGGTACGGGTATGTTTAGTTTATCGAATCTAAGCTATAAGGCACAGAGAATCGTCATCATCGTTACCTTCTCGTTTGTCCCGATCTTGCTATTACTTACATTTGGATACTTACCTGTTGTAGGCATGTTCAAATATGCTTTTACGGACTGGAACGGCATATCCCCTAACTACCATTGGGTAGGCTTTGATAACTTCAAAAGAATTTTCACAGAGGAAAAATATTATGAAGGCTTCTTAAACAGCATTTATTATTTCGGCGGCAGCTTTGTTCAGTTGGCCATTGCCTTATACTTCGCGACGATCTTAAGCTTCGCGGTCAAAGGCAAAAACTTCTTCAAAGGCGTGTTGTTTTTCCCGAGTATGATCAACAGCGTGGCCGTCGGCTTAATCTTCCTCTTCTTCTTCAGACCAGAAGGAACACTAGATACGATTCTTGGTTTCTTCGGCATTACGGATCCCCCGAAGTGGCTGCTTAATACGAAGATCATTAACATCTCGTTGGTTGGAGCGTCCGTGTGGCGTTACTTGGGCTTTACCTTCATTCTCCTGCTGGGAGCCATTTCTTCTGTACCTCATGATCTATATGAAGCGGCGGAAATCGATGGTGCCAATCGCTGGCATCAATTTAAATATATCATTCTACCGAGCATTCGCCGGATCGTCGCGATCACATTGATCCTATCCATCAGCGGCTCCGTAGCGCCATTCGAAATTCCTTACATCATGACGGGCGGCTCCAACGGCAGTAACACGTTCGTCATTCAGACGGTTACGACCACGTTCTCCTACAGCAAATACGGTATGGGTTCCGCAATGGCCGTCGTTCTTTTCCTGATCGTCATCTTTGTGACTTTGCTGCAAAAATCCTTTATTAAGGAGGAGAAATAGAATGGCAAACTTAAAAGCCCCTACAGCCCGCACATTCAAATATCTCACCTTAATAATAGGTGCATTCTGCGCTCTAGCTCCGCTTGTCGTCGTATTGTTCGCTTCCTTTAAGTCTTCGCAGGAATATATGGGCACCGGTCCGTTAACCCCCCCGCAGGACTGGTTTAATTTCGACAACTACCGCACGGCTTTCGTTAAAGGGAACATGCTGACGGGCTTTAAGAATACGGCGATTATTATGGCCGTGTCCTTAATCGGGAATATCCTGATCGGCACGATGATCGCGTACGTACTGCAACGGTTTACCTTTAAGGCCCGCGGCATGATCATGGTCGCGTTCCTGTTCGCCGCCTTAATTCCGAGCGTTACGACGCAGGTTATTTTGTTCAAAATCGTTCATGCGCTCGGGTTGTTCAACTCGATGGGATCTGCGATTATCCTCTACTTGGGTACCGATATTATCGGGATCTATATCTTCATACAGTTCATGGAAAATATCTCGACGCAGTTGGATGAATCGGCAATGCTGGACGGCGCCTCCTATTTCACGATCTTCGCCAAAATCATTTTCCCGTTATTGGCTCCGGCGATCGTTACGTTGCTGATCATCAGAGGCATTGGGATATACAATGACTTCTATATTCCGTTCCTGTACATGCCGGACCCTGATCTCCGAACGATATCGACGTCGTTGTTCGCCTTCAAGGGACCGTTCGGGTCGCATTGGGAAACGATCTGCGCGGCGGTCATGCTCATCATCATCCCTACCGTCATTGCTTTCTTAGCTCTGCAAAAATATATTTACAACGGATTTACGCAAGGCGCAGTGAAGTAAAAACAAGCCGGCAGAGGATATTCCTCCGCCGGCTTGTTTTTACTTCAGATCCCTTCTTTAAGGGCATATTCAATCATATCCGCAACGTTCTTGACAAAGTCCTCCTCGCTCTCCCCCAGTATGGGGAGAACCCGAAAGAAGGCGAGCCTCGCCGTCATGCCGGTAAGCTCCTCATCCTGTTCCTTATAATATTGCAACCCTTCGAAAGTGGTAGGTCTAACGTTTACTCTAACTGCCATCTGCGCCTTCGGATAAAGCTGCTTTAGGGCTTTCGCGAAGGACTCTGACTTTAGACCCTTCACATCATCGACGGAGGCATAGATGTCTCGAAATTCCGACTCTATCTCGGCCATCAAATCGATATACCAGTCTACGTCTTCGATTTCGAACACCGACAGGTTCCGCTTGTATCCGTCATCTTCATTGTACGGATACTTCTCCTTCGCTTTCGCGAAGATCTCGCGAGCTTCGGAAAGCTTTTTATTCCGAATAGCCTCATCGCCTTGTTTGATCAGTTCATTGGCCTCGTTTATGATGCTAAGGCTTTGTTCCTTCTTCCTCAGCGCTTCTTCGTTGTCTGGATCAAACCTTAGTGCATTATCGTAGGCTGTAATCGCAACGGTATAATCCTTCATTTCGAACATTTGATCGCCGGCCTCTATCGCCTCTAATGCGATTTTACTCTGACCCGTGCCATTGCACGCCGTTAGCACGAATAGGCTCGACATCACAATCGCAATGACTAGGAGATACCGGCCCGCTTTTCTTCCGCTTCCATACCACATTTCAATTCTGTCCTTCCAATATTAGCTATGATGTTACCAATTGTTAACCGCATGCTCGGCAAAAGCGACCAAATCCTTGACTTCGATCACTCTTCCGTCATCTAGAACAGCTTGTCCGGTAAACGCCCCGAAAATCTGATGGCAACGATTATCCAAGAACAACGCTTTCGCTTCCGTATAGCGGTCATAGATCGGAGTAAACTCCATCTCGAATCGCCCGTCGTCGCTCGTAAACCGCTTCTTCGCCATATAACCGCCGTTTCCGGCCAGATCGAAATGGACTTGGCTTATTTTATGGGCAACCCCGTCATAGAACAGCATGTTTTCCGTTGCTGCCGAGGTATTGCCGAATCCGTATCCGATATTAAAGCCGAAACGCTTGCCCTCGATCCAGCCACTGCCGCTCCCCCAATACCATTCGTTATGGAACGGCCATACGCCCCGTCCCCAATCCAATAAACCGAAAGCAGATTCAGGCTCGAAACGGTAAACCTTATCGTCGATCTTCGCAACCCCTTTGGCCGGCATGCAATTGATCTTATGATTATAGTAGAAACATTTCTCGCTCTCATCGAATGGCGTTGCGATTACGAGAGACGTCGGATCGGGCTGGGACAGCTGAACGTCTATGTCTACTTTCGGAAATTTGCCTCCGCTTGTTTGACAGATTAACCTGCGACCGCCTTGAAAGACCTGAAACTGCATAAGCAGATTTTTGGCTTTGAACGTAATGTCCTCCTGATCCCCCGACTCCGGCAATTTAAGCCGGTTAAACGGAAAGAAAAGCAAATGGGAGAATTGATGCATGATTCCGGTGTGGAACTCGAACAGCTTGAACGACACTTCTCCCACATACGAAGCATGACCGATCGTCAGCTGTAAGCAGTAATCATCGTTCGATACTTGATAGAAATCCCATTCCTTTATCCTCCAAGGCCTCGCCTTGATCGCCTTGCGATTAAAACGCAGAACGGCTCGCGTCGAATACCCTTTCTGCAGGAGCGCCCCGTCTTCCCCTAGAACATACCCGGGTGTAATGATCTGATTTTGCATGAATGGGCCTCCATTTTATCGAATCGCAGAAGTTCCTCTCTCTTTCTCTCTATGTAAATTTTACCTCCAAGTCGTCGCTTGAGGCAATGAAAAACACTCCTACAAGACATCAGCGACATCTCTGTTCAGTGAAATAAAATTGTAGACTAGCAGTGACGTTAAGCTAACGGGCAGGATTGCTTACACCCATAAATGTTATAATAGTGGTGAAGTATTGGAAAGTTGGTGGTTTAATGAGTGAAACGAGAGTGTTGCCTGAACCTCATAAATATGCTGTTTGTGCTCCCGCAGATACGCCTATAAAGAATTTTTACAAGGGAATTTATGATGAAGTTTTTATTTTTTATCATCCATTCATTAAACCAATATCAATTGGCTACGATTTATTTGAACCAGAAACATATCCAGGCAAAAATGAAATTATAGAAAAATGCCAAATGGTTACATGGAATCAGTTTTTAACAATATCAGAAATCGAAAGTTACAGACATTTAGACATTGGATTAAGAACCCGAATCATGGGATTGAAAAAGGAATATGCAAACGAAGTAATCTCTAAAAAGATTCAAGACACTTGTGAGAAACATCAGTTAATTGCTCCAATGGAAGGTTTTTTTCCAGAGTTTCTAATGAATAAGGTGCTTTTATCAATAAAACATGAAGGACATGACTGGATATGGTCTGGGGATGAATTTTGCACCGAAAGAAAATTGGAGTACATTGATGATTTAATTAATGATAATGAAGCATTGCGAAATCAACACTTGAATCTGTTTACTCACAATAATGAAGTTTTGCTTACAACTCATTGGGATAGCCACTTTTCCCTACTCTGTTCGGATAAAGATACAATAAAAAAGATAGTCAAGTTTGCTGGTCTGGAAGGTTTCTTTTGTGATGAAAAGACTGATATTTATTGGAGTTTGCGAAACACATCATTCAACTAACGGGAAACGTTTGTTTAATAAGTATGCTGCGGCAGCCGACCTAACTATCGGTTGCCGTTTTTATTAAGTTAACGGGCAGTTTAGCCCGAAAAAAACAAAGAGGCGACACTGTTGATTTGGTGAGACTCTTCTCTTATTATTGTGGTATCGTTGATACATGAATGTTAAAAAAGGTTTTTGTTACTTTTTGAGCCTAATGCTCAGCAAACTTTTTGTGAGAAACCGACAAGTATGACTCGTTCGTGACATTAAAGGCTGAAAAACAATTGGAGGCTTTTATGGCGAATGACAACGAGTTGCAATCTGCAAAGGATTTAGTGCGACTACTTAAGAATAAGGAAAATTTGACATACGACCTTTTTCAAAAGCATCCTGATTATGAAGCCGAGGTTAGAAAGAGAATTGAGGCTTTAGGTTACAATTACGACGAAGTCGCTAATGCCGAGAAAGCTGAGGCAATTTTAGATCACTTATGGGAGGACATTCTTTCAATCCTCAATCAGGAAGATGCTTCTAGGTTAATGAATGAAGTGGCAATCGGGCTGGTCAATAGTCCACTTAACAGAGCACGAGTTGAACAAGGAAAGGCCATAATAATTAATTACGGATTGCTAACATTTTTAAATCAGAGCACTAAGTATAAAATTGCAGCTCATGAACCTCAACATGTAACATTCTGCGATAGAGTTGATCCAAGCAGGTTGACAACTGAAATCGTGAACCTATTTTATGCTGAACTCGTCATGAACTACCGAGAAAAGAATGTTCCAGTAGGTCCTCTAATTCTTCTAGATAATGAATCGGAACTTCTACGAGGAGACTACCTCTATGTGAAGGAACTTTTCATTGTCTCCCATGAATTAGCCCATATACTTCTCAACCATACAGAACGTTCTCATTTTGCTGAATTTCAAGCTGACCATCTTGCATACCAAATCGTTAGAGAAGTTCTGGCAAAGACACGCGAGGGTTTGAATGGTAAATTTTTGCTCGTAACGCTAACGGATCTTTTCATAGACATGCAGCATCTATCAGGGACCCAAATAAGTGAGACGCACCCACCTGCGGTTTCAAGGCTGCTACACATTACACGAGAGTTTTATGGAGATGAGTTGGCTGAAGCTATGAAAAAGTATTTGATGAACATAGATAGCGAGGAATACGAAAAGCTACTTTCTTTAATGCCTGATTATGGTTGTGGAACCACTGTCGGGTGACGGGAAATCAATTTCAATGTTTGCTGTGTAATAAAGCTAACGGGAACCGAGAACTCAATAAATTACATCACGAGGCTACTGCGGAATCGTTTGGTAACCTTGCTCAGCTAAGGGACAATTTAATGCAACTTTAACGTGGTACAATGTGGGGAAATAGAAGAACGGAGTGAAGTCTTGGATAAAGATGTTATGTGGGGAATTTTTGTTTCTGAAGAAAGTAAACGTTTTCCAAACTTCTTTCCCATCGGTTTTTACGCGACTCGTGAAAAGGCAGTCGAAGTAATTCAAGAGCTACCAAAAGACGTTAATTATGATTTGCTCAAGCTGCCTTTGAACCGCAATTTTGCTTATTTTCATAAGAAAAGCGGCAAGTTAGTAGGTATGGATGATATTTATCACGAGCACTTCCATTTTAAGGGTGAACATGAAAATAGCTGAACTAACGGATGACGATGACGATCTAAGCAGAAGTAAGAGGGGGGCAGTTTATGATAAAGCCCGTACTAAAAAGCCTATTTACAGGGACGTGTTAATCGTAAGCCAACCGTTAACGATGAACGTGATAAGAACTGAAAACCGCTTACCGAGAAGTAACAGTCCCGTTACACTAACAGGAACCGATAGTTCAAAAAGAGCGGTAGCCTAGGACTTTTATTTTCTCATCCAAGGCTTCCGTTTTTTTCGTATAACTAGGTCAGTCTATAACTATATTTTCATGGAACAACACCCTGCTAAGGTCATGTTTTCTTTCTACTAATCTTTGTAAGGATCAAACTCGTCAGCCCCCGCCATGCAAACCCCGATCGGCCTTAAGACGTGCAACACGTCGATCGTCTCCGCATGAGCGTCCAACACTTCTTGAAGCTTGCGGTACACGAACGGGCTTTCATCCGTACCTGCGCCGCGAAGCTCCACGCCGTAGTCGTGAACGGCCTGAGCCATTTGCTCCGGAGAGATTTGGCCACCCGATCGAGTACGGGTTTTCCAGTTCATTTTGCCTGCTGCTTGGGTCCGGCTCATCGTACGTCCAGCCCCATGCACCGTGCTATAGAACGAATCGCGGTTTTCCGCTGTATCCTTCCCTCGCACGATGACGGAAATATCGCCCATGCTTCCGCCGATAAACCCGACTTGGCCGGGAGCGGAGGGCGTCGCTCCTTTACGCACAACGATAGCCTCTTTACCATTATGCGTCTCGCGCCAAGCAAAATTGTGATGATTATGCACCTCGAAATCCGATTCGGCGCCGAGAATGGTCAACAATTGCTCGATGACATAGTCTCGTCCGGCATACGCATATCGTCCGGCAAGCTTCATCGCGCGGAAATACATATCACCCATCTCGCTGTCGATATCCAACAGAGTCGGCGGTTGATCCATTTTCTCTCCTGGGGCTTTCCCGAGAAATTCTCTTCCGGCAGCCAGATTAAGGAACCCGCTAGCCGTCTTATGTCCAAACCCGCGGCTGCCAAAATGGTTGGCAACCCACAGACGGCCCGTTCCGATCTCTTCGAATAAATCAACGAAATGATTACCGCTTCCGACCGTCCCTAACTGATCGCGCGCCAAAGCCTTCAACTTATCGTGCTCTTGGCGTCCGATCGCCGAAAAGACGCTCCAGTCCGGATCATCGAATAACGGATGATCGACCTTCTCGCTGTTTACCCGTCCTACGCCGAACGAGATTTTCCGAGCGATTTCGTTCATGATGCTGCCGATTCGCCCTTTTACGTCAACGACGTTCAAATTCGTCCTCACCGCTTTGTTACCGCATGCGATATCATAACCGACGCCGGATGGAGAGATTTGCCCATCGTACGCGACGACTCCCCCGATCGGTTGGCTATAGCCTTTGTGATGGTCGGCCATCAGCAAGGTTTGAACCACGTTGCCGGTTTCCGCGCAGGTCCGGGCTTGCGCTAATGCGCCTTCGTCCGGGTTGCCCCAGACGCGAACCCCCGCGATCGTTTGGTATGCCATTCGTTTCAACTCCTCTATATGAACTTCATTGTAGCTAAGTTTTCCCTTTTGTCGAGATAAGGGCATTCAGTTGCTCTAACATGTTGCCTCCATTAGATAGGGAGATGCTTCCGATCTTGTCGCAGATCTTCTCCATGAACTCCAGCTCCTTCAGGCGGTATAGCGTCTCATTCTCGTCGAGCAGCTTGGCCGTGTTTAGCAGGCTTCTCGTAGATGCCGTTTCTTCGCGGCGGGTGATCAGATTAGCTTGCGCTTGCTTCTCCGCAATTAGAACGGTGTTCAGAATTTCCTTAACATCGCCTGGAAGAATGATATCCTTTACCCCTGCAGATTGAAAGCTTACGCCGAGCTCCCCGCCCTTGCCGTTCAGCTTAGCGAGCACGTAAGTTCCGATCTCCTGCTTCGTCCGCAGCAATTCATCCAGCTTCATCGTTCCTACGTATTCCCGAAGGACTAGCTGCAGCAGGACATAGATCTGATCCTCGAAGGACTTGATCTCCATCGCTTTCAGCGGATCCGTGATGCGATATTGGCAAATGAAGTTCAGACGCAGCGTAACCTTGTCCTCCGTCATCATTTCCTGTCCGGTCATATCGAGCTGAAGCTGCCTCATATCTACGGTTTTCACCTGCGCCGATATCGGGCCCTTCCAGAAGTAGTACTTGCCCGGCATCAATGTTTTCCGATACGTGCTATCTATGAACAACAGGCCCTTCTCGTAGTTTGCCACTTCATAGGTTTGCAGGTAAAGGGTATTCAACCTCGCAAGAACGGATACATCCACTTCGGACGGAATTTCCGGATTCCGGGCATCGACGCGAATGAACTCGTGGCGCTTCCAGACTTTCCAGAACGCATATTTGCCGGTAGTCAGAAGTCGCGTGATTTTACCATCCTCGAAATGAAGCACGTACTCGTAATCTTGGACGTCTACCACGGCTAGCTCGCCCAACAGTTGCTCATCCTGCAAGAACAGTTGCAAGTCCCGATCCGGGACGGAAAAGGGTTTGTTTACGTTCACCGTGATCACCTGACAATCGGACAACGGCCAGAACCGGTAGGTACCCGGCTTCAGGTATTTGATATAGTTGCCGTCTTTGAACAGGAGTCCCCGTTCATCGGCTCGTATAATAGCTTTCATTGGATTACCTCTTTTCTAATTAAAATGCAGGTGGGTGCCTTCCCCGGAATTCTCCCCGTGCTTCGGCGGAGGTCAACTTAAGGCGGTGGACGGGAATGTTCCTAGCGCCGCATGGAATGGGAGCTACCGATCCCATTGCTTATCGATTGCTCGCCATCGTCTGTTCAACGCTTAGGTGCCATTCTGTCTTACGCCGGTATCCGCGGATCGCAAGGCTTGGCAGGAGTGCGGTTTGCCCGAAGGCAAGCGCCGAGAATTCCGATTCCGGCATTTGGAGTTGTGTTACGCTCGATTAAAAGTCGAGTGCCTGCCATGGCTTCACATCTTCAATGTGAGAAGGATTCGAACCTCCATATTGGGGAGGCTTACGCCGCCCATCTCTGCAGCATACCGGAAGCGAGCGCTTCGGCACTGCGGGATCATTCCGAAATCCCGGCAATCGCAGGATGGCGCCATTCGTAAGCCCCATTAATTGACTAGGTGAATCATTAATGGGACGAAGTTCAGATGATTTTCCGAAGCGTTCTGAAAGCAGGTTTCGTGAACAAATGCGTATTGTCGTCTATTCATGATTGTCACCAATATTTCAAGTAAATTTGGGGACTCCGACGGGACTCGAACCCGCACTGACCAGATTGAAAGTCTGGTGACTTAAGCCATTTTGTCAACGGAGTCATGGGTTGGTGGGAGCAGAAGGACTTGAACCTCCAAGGTGATCATCACATTCGGTTTACAGCCGAAGACGCTACCATTACGCTCTATACTCCCATAATTGGTGCTGCACCCTTGATTCGAACAAGGCACCTCTCCGGTATCAGCGGAGTGCTCTAACCAAATGAGCTAGTACAGCGGATTGGCAGGGATAACAGGACTCGAACCTGTATGTGGACGGTTAACAGCCGTCTGCCTTACCGAATTGGCTATATCCCTATATGGTCGGAACGGCAGGACTCGAACCTGCGACCTCTTGCTTCCAAGGCAAGCGCTCTAGCCAAGCTGAGCTACATCCCGATGGAGGATAGTAGCGGGTAATCCCCCGCTGATCTGTCGACCGCCATAACAGCAGCCTATTTGATGACGCCTATCCATAATGTTATTGGTTGCCCGAGCAGGGATCGAACCTGCGATCGATGATTCAAAGCCATCTGCCTTGCCGCTTGGCTATCGGGCAATATTGGGGAGACCAACCAGACTCGAACTGGTACTAACGGAGTCACAATCCGTCGCGTTCGCCTTTTCGCCATGGTCTCCATGGTGGTCGGAAAGGGATTCGAACCCCCATCGCGTGGCTCTTCAGGCCACCGCTCTACCGATTGGAGCTACCCGACCTTGGGTAATAAAAAAGCTACCTGTCCCCCGGCTAACCGCTGCTGCCAACTTCGGCAGAACGGAACTTCCGGATCTCAGGTAGCTCGATACGAATGGGGGATTACATCACCCGGTCAACGAAGATAAGCTTCGCCGCACACGCTGCGATCCGCTTCGTTGTTTCGTATATCGACTACCTAAGGAGTTATGAGGCAATAGGAAATCATAGAGATCGGCGTTATAATCTCGATTGATCTCATGTTCGATTGGTTGATAGTGAGGCTGCTTGCTGTTTCTCATCGTTATCCCCTTGCCTTCCTGTGAGTAGATTTGAAAAAAGACCACTTCCGCCCATTCGACCTTTCCCCACGGCATTTCGGCCATAGAAAAAGACCACTTGGCATCAAGTCGTCTTTACGAAGTACGCTTATGTAGATTTTGCCGGTATCCGATCAGGGTATGGAATTCCCCCGAAGAACCGTTCGTCTATCGCGTCCGTAAAGCTCTTGATTATGAAATTCGATGTCGGTAAAATGAGGCTCCTGCCGTGTATAACCGATCGCTAGCTGCTTATCTTGATGCGTATCGTTACTTGCGAACGTCTCGGGGAATCTATTCATTTTCCTTCACCTCTTCGTTTCGAATTTGTTTACGAGGCTTATCATAGCATCGCCGATTTTGCGTTGTCAACCATTATTTTTTAGTTTTGGAAATATATCTCTTATTCTTCGAAAATAATAAGGGCTGCTTGCATGTCGCCTTCTTCTGCGGGAGGGGACGATCCTTCGCCCGAACCCAACAAAAAAAGGCTGCTATGCCAGCAGCCCGTTGCTCTTAATCAAACATTATGACCCTTATGAAAAGGGGCTTAATATTCCTCAGAGAAAGGTTTGCTGACGGATCGAAGTTCTGCTGCATGCGGAATTAGGCGGTAATCCGTCTCGGGATTCCACTGGTGATTAAACTCGATGCTCACATACAATCCAGCCTTCTTCATATTCATCCGTCTCCTCTCTCAGGTAATGTGCTAAATCATAAAGCATCTAGAAAAAAGTGTCAATCTTTTTTTGATTCGCCGCACATACCATCTTGCTGCTGTCGATGATTGTGTGAATGGCTCGATCGGATTCATCAACAGATGAATATCCACTTAAAGGTAAATACCAACAACGAAAGATCAATATGCTTAACTAAGATGCAATTATTATATATTTTATTGGATATATGTAAATTTTTGCGTTCTCTTAATCATATAAAGCATCTATAATGGCATTTGGTTGTAGAAATATTTGGAATAAATCCCTCAACAACATGAAATGTAATCTATTCAAACTAGATTATATATAAACAGCTTAGAAGGGTGATGACAGTGAAAAACTCAATTAAGGTTGTAGCTTTGGCATTTTTAAGTTTCACTTTGCTTGCTGGCATTATTGGCTGCAGTAATTCCGATAATAATGAGCAAGAAAAAGGATCTACCGACCAACAAGTGACCTTAAAGTTTGTTTGGTGGGGATCCGAAGGAAGAAAAGAAAGTACGCTAAAGGTCATCGAGCTTTACAAGAAGGATAATCCGCATGTGAATTTCGAGACTGAAGTGTTAGCTAATACAGGCGAGATGGCTACTCAACTAGCAATCCAAACCGCTAACCAGTCCACTGCCGATATTATTCAAGCTGATTATAATTTTATCTTCAACTATATCAACCGCGATCTTATCGAACCTCTTGATCCTTTTGTGAAAGACGGCATCATAAGCCTTGCGGATATTGATAAATCCTATTTAACCCCAGGCATGAAAGACGATCAATTATACGCTCTTACGATAGGCAACAATTCTACAACATTTATTTACGACTCCCAACTGTTCGCAAAAGCAGGCGTGCCCGTTCCTAATGAAGGATACACCATTGATGAACTCTATCAAACGTTGCGTTTATTGAAACAGAACATCGATTCTCCCGATTTTTATCCTCTAGGGAATATGATCGACGTGTTCTATTATATGAGAGCTAGAGGAGCCTCCATGTACAATAAGGATGCCACTGCGCTCGGTTATCAAGATGACCAGTTGATGGCCGATTATTTTGCGTTGAACAAAAAATGGCGTGACGAAGGGCTCCTTGGAAATTCATCCGCTAAAGTGAGCAACGACGAGAGTCACCCCATCGTGTCCGGCAAAACTGCATTATTTTCCGTCTCCTCTAACTCTATTAATACATTGAGTAAAATCTCAGGGCAATCTTTGAGACTTCTTCCCTATCCGAAAATAACAAAAGAGCATGAAGGGAATTTCATTAAACCCTCTATGTTTTTAGCTATGTCTTCGTATTCCAACCATAAAGAAGAAGCAGCTAAGTTTATTGACTTCTTCTTAAACAACGAAGACGCTAACGATATATTGAATGGGGAACGCGGAGTCCCGGTATCCAGCAAAATTGCAACGAGACTATCTGCAAAGCTCGATGAAACAGGCAAAGAGCAATATCGATTCTTGGATTACCTTACAGCTAACTCCAAACCGATAGATCCTCCCTACCCATCCAACCATGTCGTTATCAGCAAAGCTTATGACATGGCTCTTAAGCAGGTAACGGATGGGAATCTAACTCCGGTGCAAGCCGCACAACAATATAGGAACCAAGCGAAAGAGTATTTGGTTGGAGAAGGTGAGGGATCAGGCGAATGAGAAGTTTCTTCAAAAAATTCACGATACGAAAGAAATTATACGGCGGATTTGGTCTAGTGCTCTTACTCTTGGCGATAATGTCTACGACCAGCTATGAATACTTGGTGAAGGTAAACGATTCTTATACGGATCTCATTGATAACGAATCAAGAACCCTTCTATTAATCAAAGACTTGAATATTGCTGTTGAAAGCGAAAATTCAAACTTATCTATGTTTCTCCTCACCCACGACCAAAAAAGCTTGGATGCCTTCAAGCAATCGCAAGCCCGGTTCAATGTCGCTCTGACAGAGCTTAAAACGATGATCACGGATCGGAGCGACAAACAAATCCTGGCCGGCTTGGATCTGTTGCAGGATCAGTTTAGCAGTGCTGCATTACAAATGATTGATGCCAAGAACCAAAACAATACAGAGTCCTATTTGGAAATGTCCGTTACGCAAGGTCCATTGCTAGAGGCATTTACAAGTACGGCTAATCGATTCGTAAAGATGAAGCAGGAGGCTTTGGACAACGAGGCCGGCGCTACATACGATGAAGTCGGACAGACTAAAATATTAGTAATCGTCTTCACTCTTGTCACTCTAGTAATAGGAGTAATTGCATCGGTATCGATTAGCAGAGCGATTTCAATCCCAATCATAAAGCTTCGCGCGATGGCTTCTAAAATTGCGGAAGGTGATTTGCGCGATACTCATGTAACCGTTAAAAATAACGATGAGATTGGCGAATTGGCTAAAGCGTTTAATCTAATGGCGAACAATCTTCGCGATCTCATTTACGATGTCGGAACGAATGCCGAACAAGTGGCCGCCTCTTCCGAGCAGTTAACTGCAAGCGCGGATCAAACCGGACAAGTAACGGAGCATGTTGCTCAAATCACGGAGAACTTGGCGGAAGGAACTGAAAAACAAGTTCACAGCATTGAAGGAAGCGTATCCCTTGTTCATCAGATGGACGAGGAAGCTAAAAACATCGCGAATCGTGCTTCTAGGGTAACGGAATCCGCGCAGTACGCGTCTCAAGTCGCTTCAGAGGGCGGGACAGCCGTTCAAACAGCGGTAAATCAGATGTCTTCCGTGCAAACCAATGTCGGAGAAATTACAAAAGTCGTCACCGCGTTAGGAGAAAGAACGAGCGAGATCGGAGAAATCATTGCCATTATCACGGATATTGCTGCCCAAACTAACCTCTTGTCCCTGAACGCAGCAATAGAGGCCGCACGCGCCGGAGAAAATGGCAGAGGCTTCGCCGTCGTAGCCGGCGAAGTCCGTAAACTTGCCGAACAAACCGCTCAGTCTGGTAAACAGGTGTCCGAGGTGATTGGAGCCATTCAATCCGAAACCATGCAAACGATAGAGATGGTTATTCAAGGTGAGAAAGAGATTCTAGAAGGAATCGAGGCTGTGAACAATGCCGGTGCTTCCTTCACGCAAATCCAAGAGTCTATCCAAGAAGTAAACGAACAAATTAAAGAAGTGTCCGATTCCTCGGTTGAAATGTCGCTCGAAATGCAGCAATTGGTTTCTGCTTTTGATGAAATGTATCAAATAACGCAAGCCACCGCCGAAGGAACCCATAGTGTATCCGCATCAACTCAAGAACAGCTTGCAAGCGTCGAAGAGATCGCCGGTTCTTCAAAAGAGTTGGCAAATCTCGCTCAAAAGTTGCAGGAAAGCATAGAGAAATTTTCGGTTTAATAATTGTTCGCGATATTGGAAGCACTTGAGCAATTAGAAAGGATAGAGGGATCAGACAACATCTGATTCTCTATCCTTTTCTTTTTGTTAATCGTTGTTTATTGAACTATCGTTCCCCGTTAGTTCAATTTCTTTTTGCATGGTGCTGATAATGCACCATATGCAGCACCCAGGGCAGTTTGCTTAATGGTATTTACTGCTTTATTTACTGTTCTTGAAAGTCCATTTCTGATCCCCTTATATGGTAACCATCCTTATCATGTGTGATAACTCTTATGTAATTACTGTTTGCATCAATAACCCATACAGTATCTTTATCCATTTGAACTGTAGAAACTTGTTGAGGTATTGGTGTTAAAGGTATCCCTTGAACTGTTACTGATTGAGATTGATTGTTAAGCTTATTTACCGCCCAAATCGTTAGAACTGTGAGCCAAATCATAATAATTAATGGATATATATTTTTCATCGACAAACTAATCCCCCCTCACGATTATCTTAGAGCGTGGGCATATATCAAAGAATGTTGCAGATTATTTCCGTTTTCATGGATTATAGAGTTTTAATGCTTCCAGCCTTTTTGCTCGCTCAAACGCTTTATGTAAAAACTCTTTAGCCGATAAATCCTCATAATCCCAATTCATGGCCTCTATTGCAGTCGCGCCTGTATAATCCGTTTCCGCAATTTTTTTCATTGTCGTAGACCAATCAATCGTGCCGTCAAAGGGTAACCCGTGTTGGGCATAACTTCCGTTATTATCATGTAAATGTAGTGCCATTAACCGGGAACCGTACATGGCTAATAAATCATCGCCTGGATAATGACGGTAGTGATGTCCGCAGTCATAACAGAATCCGATACGCAGGGAATCCACTTGCTCCAGCACATATGCCAAATTGGTAAGGTTCCATAAATTCTCCAGTGCAACATTGACACCAAGCTGTTCAGCTTTTTCAGTGATTCTCTTGATTCTATCCAGTCCCAATGTGTTATATGGATTATTTTCGTTGGGCAAGTGCACCACCATTGTCGGAATCTCAAATTCGGCGCAATCTGCAACACATTGCAAATAGCAATCAGTTACAGTTTCACCGTCCAGATTGTCAAGCCAGAGGTTGTTTTCGTTATGGACTGGTGTGTGGATGTTTTCTATAAAAAGACCCGCTTCTCGCGCAATTTGCGGCCCGTTGCGGTAATCGTTCCGACCAAAGCAGTCACGACCAAAGCCATCACTCCACCATAATAAAACGCCATCAAATCCAGCTTCTTTTATTAACTGATAACGTTCCTTAATCGGCAAATCATAGCCAAACCAATCATAAATGGTAATCATAGGCCTCTTCCTTTCTTGCTTTTTCCGTCATAGCTTTTAATGGTGTGCCATCCGCAAACCTTTCATGTTTATTTCTACACTCAAGATTTGATTTCCTTTATTTGTAACAACCCTACCCTTTACTTCAACAAATAAAAAAGACCCATTGTAATAAACAGAAGGCAGCCTGATAATTGGCTGCCTTCTGATTCTATCACCATACACAAAACGGAATTAATGAGCACGTGCCTGAAACAAGACGAGATAAGATTCATCATCAGAAGCTGTTGATTTCCTGCCCTTTCCCCAGCCTACTCGTTCTCGATAGCTGCCAAGAAGCTTATCTTCAATGACGGCAGCTTCCTGGATTTTCTCAACGCTATCTGCATTAGGAACCACATAGAGTGCATCTACAGGGCAATATAGTTCGCACATAAAGCAAGTCTGGCAATCGGATTGTCTGGCAATGATGGGAATACTGTTTTTCACTTCCTGAAAAACGTTAGTCGGACAGATCCTTACGCACTGGTTGCAGCTTATGCATCGGTCGGCACTTAATACTTCGATCATGCTTTTGCTGCCTCCTCTATATTGCTGTTATACGGTGCAGCATTAGGCTTTACCCATATTTGATCCAAGCCGCCGCTAAGCAATCGGTAGTGCTGAGCTGTATCTCGCTGAGGGTAATCCGTGCGTACGTGCATTCCCCGTGTCTCCCGTCTTGCCAGTCCGCTTTCATACATCCATCTGGCTGTAGCCGTCATCGCCGCAACTTCTCTAACACCGAGTCTGCTGCCTTCGACTGTCCGAACACCCTGCTTGATTTCATACCACAACTGATTTAGGCGTCCAAGGGAATCTGTCAAACCCTGTTCGCTACGGAACCAATTGCGATCACATGGAAACACTTCGTTCTGTACTAGTTGAACTACTTCCTCCGTATTTATCCGGTTAGTAGAAGAAGCTGCTTGTGTGGGAACGCCTGAAAGCTCCGCTAACCCGCGGGCATTTCGCCGGAAACGATTGGCCCCTTGCTTTAAAGCAAACTGGGCTGCACCTTCCCCGGACCAATATCCCGATGACATCGCCCACGCTGCATTGTGGCTACCACCGCCTGTAAAACCTCCACATATGAGTTCACGAGTCGCCGCATCTCCAGCCGCGTACAGACCCGGAACTTTTGTTGCACAGGTTTCGTCAATGATGTTGATGCCTCCCGTGCCTCTAACAGTCCCCTCGTATCGCATTGCGACCGGAAACTTCTCTTTAAAGGGATTAATTTTCATTCTATCGAAGGATAAAAAGAAATTAGGCTGCGCTTTTCTCATCGATATCTGTAAGGATTCATCAGCTAGATCTAGACACGCATATACAGGCTCTTTAAGTAGCGTTTTGGCAATGATCGAGCGACCTCTGCGCGATCCGGCCCCTTCTATAACTCGACCATCCTCGTAATAGAACGTAGCATATTGAAAAAGCGCTGTTTTCGTTACCGATGAAAAATACGGTACAATTGCATAAGCGGTCGAAAACTCCATTCCCGAAAACTCGGCACCAGCTTCACCTGCCATCAGATAACCGTCCCCGGTCAGGACGTTGGTCCCTAGTGCTTTACTTAAGAATGCACAGCCCCCTGTGGCAATGACGACCGCTGCGGCATCAATGCGCCATGGCTGTTGTGTCTGCTCATTCATACCGACAGCTCCGGCAACACCATGACTGTCGGCGAGCAGCTCGAGTGCAGGGCTATGATCCAGAATGCGCACTCCAGCTTTTTGCACTCTTTTACGCATGAGACGCATATATTCAGGCCCCTGTACACTAATGTAACTTGGTCCTCCCGTCTGGTCGATGGGGAAAGGATAGCCCCAATCCCGAATTTGATGCATGTTCTGATAAGTCCGATCGAGGACTCGCAGCATCCACGGCCGCTCCGCTAGATTTCCGCCCATATCCATCCGGCTCATCATGGCTCGTTCACGCGCTTGCTCTTCAGGATTGACATACCAGATGGCAGTTCCCGATGGGGCTGTCGCGCCGCTAGTTCCGCAGTAACCCTTGTCAACAAGTATGGTGCTTGCACCCTGTTCTGCAGCAGTGATCGCTGCCCAAGTTCCAGCAGGTCCACCGCCAATGATTAGCACATCCGATTTAAGCTGCAGGGGTTCTTTAGCTTCTGTTCCCATATGATCCAGCCGCCTTTCATCGTTATTTATCTACCATTAAGAAACTCGATATCCATTCATCGTGGTTATTTAGCCACCCAATCTTCTATTTTAAATTCTTTTTTGGTCAACCCTTCTCCAATCAAAAACTCTTTAACCCCTTCCAACTGCTTCACTGTTTTATCCGTAAATGCCTGATCCGTTAATATGCTGATAGGGTAAAGCTTCCTTACATCTTCATTTGACATACCTACAATTTGAGTCATCCATTCATAATATTCCGTCTCATGCTGCTTCAAATCGGCAAGCGCTTTATCACGAGCTTCATTCCACACTTTAGGGAAGTCAGGGAATTTGTTAAGGAAATCCTCCATTACAACCAATACACTCGACCCTGCCAAATGAGGCGTATCGTCTGATTTATGAAGTATTGGATAACCTTGATTAATCAAGGCCAAGGCATCTTTACCAAATCCTACGTTTGCGTCAATATCGCCTCTTGCAATCGCTGCAGCTGCATCGGAGCCGAGCATATGTACGAGCTTATAATTGGTGATACCCTGTTCTTTAAGCAGACCGATAATATACCGGTGACTATAAGAACCTTTAGGAACGGCGATAGTTTTCCCTTCAAGATCCTTCAGTGTTACAGGGCCATTTTTCTTACCAATTACAAATGCTTTAAGGCCGGAGTTGATTTGACCAACAAGGCGCGTCTTGGCTCCTCCCGAATAAGCAATAATGGCTGGCGTATCGCCGATCACACCAGCGTTAAGACGCCCGCTAATGAGCGCTTCCGATTGATCCGGGCCATTAGGGAAGCCGAAAGTGTTGATTTGTTCAATTCCGTGTTTTTTTAGTTCTTCCTGAATAATGCCTTTATGAAGTCCCCAGCCTTCCGCACCTGTTGGTAAATTAAGTGTATTGGAGCCGATATAACCAAAATTAAGAACAGTAGGAACAGTGTTGTTATCCCCTGACTTCCCACTGCAAGCTTGTAAAAGAAAAATGGAAAAGAGCAGTATGACCGTAATAGTTAATCGCAGGGTTAGGTTTCGATGATTCTGAGTAGTATTTCTTTTCACAGTTTTATGTCCCCTTCTATTCTCATTTTCACGTATCAAAGAACCGGCATTAACCAGATAGAATCAGCCTTGATAGCTATCCCGCCAATGCAACAGTGTCCGTTCCAGAAGTTTAATCAACGTATCGAGAAGTTTTCCGACAACGGCAAAAACGATAATGCCAACAAAAATCACTTCGGGCTTGAGGTTTTGCTTTGCCTCATTGATTAAAAAGCCAACCCCATTATAGGCTCCTACATATTCTGCCAAGACAAGGCTGATCCAGGAAACTGCAATAGAGGTTCTGAGCCCCATAAAAATATTTGGCAATGCTGCTGGCAGCATAAGATGGGTGATACGTTGCCATTTGTTATATTGCAGAATTTCAGCAACTTCGAATAACTGGTTATCGACGTTGCGAATCCCCATGTAAGTATTGATATAAAGTGGAAACAACGCTCCAAAAGCTATAATGACGATTTTAGATTCTTCCCCAAAGCCAAACCATAGTGTAATGAGAGGGGCAAGGGCCAGATGCGGCACCACTCTCAGCACTTGCATACTAGGATCGATCAAATAATCGATCTTGCGTATAATTCCAGCAAGAATGCCCAGCCCAAAGCCCAACAGGCCGCCTGTCAAAAAACCATATACTACACGCTCTAAACTGTAGCCGATATGGGATAACAATTCGCCAGAAATCAACATTCGCCCAAAAACCTCTATGACGGAAGTTAGTGAAGGTAAAAGTGTTTTCGGTACGCTGCCGATCCAATCAATGAAGATCCATACTGTCAAAATAATAGCTGGCAATATGAGCCCTTGAAGGGAGTCGACTGAAAATAAGAGCAAGCGTTTCCTGGTTTGAGAGGTGGAGGGCTCCGAAGTATTTGCATTCACTTGCCCCAAGACGAGATCACTGCCTCCAGTGCGGTTGCTTTTTCGCTGCCAGCTGGAAATCCCGCGGTCTGTATGCAGCGGTTCGTTTGTTGAGCTACTCATTAGTTCCCCTCCTTACCTGTTGATGGTAGCCTGCCAGCGGAGCAGTTTTTGCTGCAGCAGTCTGATTAAGCTGTCAGCCGTGAGACCAAGAATGCCTAACAAAATAATGCCGACGAATACCACCGGCGTATCTGCAAACTGTCGAGCATCGGACATCATATAACCAATCCCAGAAGTTGATGCGATTAATTCAGCAACGACCAGCCCCAGCCATGAAATGCCGAATGAAATCCGTACGCCTAACAAAATATTAGGCAGCGCAGCTGGAAGAACAAGATGGATAATTTGTTTGAAGCGGCTATATCCTAGCACATACGTTACTTCAAACAGCTTATTGTTTACGTTCCGAATACCTAAAAACGTATTGATATAGAGCTGAAAAAAGGTGGCTTCGGCAATAATGAGAGTCTTCGATAACTCACCAATTCCGAACCAGAGCACGAATAACGGTACAATCGCTAAGCTTGGGATCATGCGAATCATCTGAATAGTCGGATCAAGCAGTCTCTCTGTTCGTCTGAATAAGCCAACGGCAATGCCAAATAAAAATCCGAGGCTTCCTCCGATTAGAAAACCCGTTAACACACGCCAAAGACTAATACTCACATGTTCCCAAAGGAAACCAGATTTAGCGAGGTTCATGAATGTTATCCCTATCGTGTAAGGAGTCGGAAAAAGCAAATCCGATATCAGTCCATAATCCCCTAAATACTGCCAAATAAGTAAAGTAGAAATCGGAAAAACCAAGGCCAGAAGCAAGAGGGTCCATTTCCCCGGAGCTTTATTGGTCTTTGCGTTAGCAGTTATTTTGTTGGATACGCTCAATATGCACTCCCTCTTTGAAGTTTAATTTGTGTTTCAAATATACAATCGCCATTGGAATGGTAGAAGGGTATAAAAGAAGTTTGACAAACGAGTATGAATTGGAAGGAAAAGCATGATGCAGATTGATAATTAGCGGGCACGACTCATTCTAAACCGACTATTCCCAGTTGTCAAGTTGCATTAGTTTTCACGTTTTATTCTAGATTAATACATATTGACACCCTTTATTGCGGAGTGATAGCTTATAATTACTATGTTATTAGTCGGATATAAACTTATAGAGGTGATCATGTGAATTCATCGGCATTGCTCAATATTCGAGATCTAGATAAACAGTTTTTAACAGGAAAAGGAACTGTACACGCACTCCGTGATATTAATTTAAATATTAAAGAGGGAGAGTTTGTGACCGTTATTGGTCCTAGCGGATGCGGCAAAAGCACATTGCTACGCATCATTGCCGGGCTGGACAAAACCTATTCCGGTTTCGTTGGACTTAACGGCGAGCAGATCACAGGACCGGGGATTGATAAAGGATTTGTATTTCAAGAGCACCGGTTATTTCCGTGGCTGACTGTTGAAAAGAACATAGCGGCTGATTTGTCGTTGCGCAACAAGAATGTCCGAGAGAAGGTTGATAACTTAATTGAGCTGGTGAAGCTGAAAGGCTTCGAGAAATCATACCCGCGTGAACTGTCGGGAGGGATGGCACAACGTGTTTCTATCGCGCGCGCATTGTTACGGAATCCAAAGGTTCTGCTGCTTGACGAGCCGTTCGGCGCGCTTGATGCCTTTACCAGATCGCATATGCAGGAAGTACTGCTCGATATTTGGCGGACTAACCAAACAACGATGGTTTTTGTAACACATGATATTGATGAGGCTATTTTTCTCGCAAATCGAGTTGTTATACTAAAGCCTCGTCCCGGGGAAATCAGCTCCATTGTTCCGGTTAATTTATCGTATCCGAGGAAAAAAGCATCAGCTGAATTTCAAAGCCTGCGCTTACAAATCTTGAGCCAATTTGAGTCGGCCGAGCACAACGTGTTGATAGACGGAGCGGGTATTTAACGGGTAATGGTTTGAAGAAGCCACGCCTACAAACCGAGCGAAATACCGGGTAACTTAAGCCCGGATTTTCCGGTGCGGAAATATCTTATGGACGCGTAGCGACTTATATATTCCGCTCCAATAATGTCCCCAATTGCTCCGCCAGGACTTGATGGGTGACAGGCCTCTCATGAGAGAACCACCACTCCACTACCCCCAATTGAGCCGAAGCAATAAACTGAACGAGCACATCCTCAACTAACCCCTGATTTTTACCCTTGGTTACATCCAATTCACCCTTCAACTCTTCAACAAGAAAATCAAGGAATCGATTGCGGAAATGCGGAGCGCCTCTACTGGCTAACATCATTGAAAAGAACGGGTAATTACTTTCAAAATATTCTGCCCAGATTAGCGTCGCACTTACCAAATCCAAATCCGCCGCTGACTCGCACAGTCCTCTAAGTTCGTTAATATGCGATTCGATCAGCTTGTCCAGCAGATCGAATTTGTCCGCATAATGAAGGTAGATCGTACCGCGACTGACATTAGCCTTGTCGGATAGATCTTGGATCGTGATATCATCGAGATTTTTTTGAGCCATCAATTCAAGGATCGCATTCTTTAAGGCTTCCTGTGTTTTGCGTATACGTCGATCGACTTTAGCCATTTCAGTGTCCACCATTCTTTCTGTAGATACTATACAAAAACCGTTGATCTGTTCACTAATTAACAAATCCAGCTACTTTAACAATTGTATGTTTTTCGGGTTCTGCCTAAAATTATATACAGACGTTCATTTATATATCAAGATTCAATATTTGATTATAGTTTGGTAATTGAGAGTACAAAGGGGAAGGAAATGTGAAAGCAATATGATTTCAGTATTCGGCGGCAACCCAAGTAACGACCAAAAAGAACGATATCGCAGGTTTGATAACTATGTAAACGGGAAGTTTATGAACCAGGTGCCTACCAGTCTAGCCATGCGTGCATCCGATTATTTCTCACTGATTAAGGATTCGATTTCAAGGGCTAAAGATCGTAAGCCTTCCGGTAAGCTTCCTGTTTCGAATTTAGACTGGAGCAAAATCAAAAGTGAAGAAGATAGTATAACTTGGTTCGGACATTCTGCTTTCTTACTCAGTATCGATAATAAAAAGCTGTTTGTAGACCCGATGCTGGGGCCAGTGGCGTCACCTGTTTCTTTTGCAGGAAGCAAACGCTATAGCGAAGATATACTGTATATCATTGATGAATTGCCTCCAATCGATGCTGTCTTAATTACCCATGATCACTACGATCACTTAGATTATCCCTCTATATTAAAGCTAAAGGACAAGGTCGGACATTTTTTTGTTCCTTATGGTGTAAGTGCTCACTTGCTCCGATGGGGCGTTGCAAAAGAAAAAATTACTGAGCTGAATTGGTGGGATGAAACGGAATTCCAAGGTTTAACTATTGCACTGACTCCGTCTAAACACTTTTCCGGCAGAGGGCTCTTTAATCGGGATACGACTTTATGGGGAGGATGGGTCATTCTAGGGAACAAAACCCGTTTCTTTACCAGCGGCGATGGTGGCTACGATACGCATTTTGAGGAGATTGGAAAGAAGTATGGCCCCTTTGATCTGGCACTAATTGAAGGGGGACAGTATGATAGGCGCTGGTCTTGGGTCCATATGACCCCTGAAGAAGCCGTGAAGGCACATAGGGATGTAAATGGGGAAAATATGATGTTGATTCATTGGGGAGCCTTTACCCTTGCTTATCATAGTTGGACGGAACCGATTGAAAGAGCCTTAATCGAAGCAAAGAAAACAAATGTGAATCTCATTGCTACTCAAGTCGGCGATACCGTTGCTTTGAATGGGGAGTTGTTGGCTCCTGCTTTGTCATGGTGGAAAGAGAAAGGAGACTATTAATGCGACAGTACAAAGTGATCTGCCATATGGTGACTTCATTGGATGGAAAGATCGACGGGAATTACTTTGAAACGCCAAGCTCGGACTATTTTGGACAAGCGTATGAAAACATTCATCAAAAATATAATCCTAAGGCGTGGATTTGTGGACGCGTAACTTTTGAAAACCACGTGACCTATGGGAAACAGTTAGATTTATCTAAATATCCGAATACCGATGTTTCTCGTGAAGACTTTATTACGGATACAACCGCTGCCGCATACGCCATTGCCATTGATCCATCAGGCATACTAGGATGGGAACAAGGCACGATCGGTGAAGATTATGAAGAGCGCCGCGGACAACCTATCATCACCGTGTTAAGCGAAAATGTTAGCAATCCATATTTGGCACACCTTCGGGCAATCGGCGTTTCCTATATATTCGCGGGAAAAAGCAACAAGTTAGACTTAAAATTGGCGCTTGATAAAATCAACCGGTACTACAACATAACCGAATTTATGCTCGAAGGCGGCGGGTCTATCAATGGTTCGTTCTTAAGTGCCGGGTTAGTAGATGAATTAAGTTTGATACTAGCTCCGATGGTAGAAGGAACTAATCATTCCGTTTCGCTATTTGAATATGGCGACAATCCGTTTCAACCTGGGGTTGAGTTTACTTTAGAAAAAGTAGAACCTCTTGAAAATAGCGGATTATGGTTATGCTATCGATTGAAACAGTGAAACTGCCTGGTTATGGGCGAAATCGAACGAAGGCACCCTACGGGGTGCCTTCTCTAGTGTAATAACATTCAATGTATCTATTAATTGTTCAAAACTGCCAAAGCCATATCTTTTTTGAGGTACGTACCATGCTCCTGCGTCCAGTTCCACATCGCTTCGAAAATCGGTTGCAGCGCCTTCCCGCTCTCGGTAAATTCATATTCGACATGCAAGGGAACGCCAGGATAAAGAGTACGCGTGACGAGTCCTTTCTCCTCTAACAGCCGCAAACGGTCTGTCAACGTTTTCGGACTTATCGGTTGCAGCTTGCGGCGCAATTCCCCGAATCGCTTGGTCCCGTTTAACAGTTCGAATAAGAGAAGAAGCGTCCATTTCCCATCCAAAAGCTCCAGGATCGGCTCAACGACGCCAGGACAGGATCGATCCATCATCGTAATCACTCCATAGTTCATTTTTTGAAACTATTGCACATAAATGTAACTACTTTTCAAATGTACCATAGACCCATTATGATGTAAATCAATCCAAGGGAATTCATTCCAGTGTTTTAAGAAAGGAGAATGCATCATGAATAGACCCTTTGAGTTGGATCCGACGGAGTACCCGTTCAACGATCGCTGGCTGCCCTACCGCGACGGCCGCATCCATTATCTCGATGAGGGGCAAGGACCTACGGTTCTTCTCCTCCACGGAAACCCTACATGGTCCTATCTTTATCGGAACGTGATCAAAGAGCTTCGCGAGGAATTCCGTCTGATCGCTCCCGATTACCCCGGATTCGGCATGTCGAAGGCACCTAGCGGTTACCGCTTTACGCCGCAAGAGCAATCGGAAGCCGTTCAGCATCTGATTCGACAGTTGGATCTGAAGGATTTGATCGTCGTCGTTCAAGATTGGGGAGGTCCTATCGGCCTGAACTACGCGGTACGGCATCGGAATAACTTGCGCGGTATCGTCGTGATGAATACGTGGGCCTGGCCTGCAGACATTTTACCGATGAAGTTGTTTTCTCTTGCCATGGGGGGTTGGCCGATCGGGCGGTGGCTTCAGACACGGCGCAACTTCTTCGCTAAAGTGATTGTTCCGCACGGGATCCATTATGCCGAGAAAGTGACGGTTAGCTTACGAGCAGCTTATACCGCCCCATTCCCGACCCCGAAGTCTAGAATACCGACATGGGTATTTCCAAGACACATTCGCAAATCGCGAACATGGCTTGCCGACATTGAATCGAATCTGCCGAATTTGCACGATTTGCCTGCGCAAATATTATGGGGAACGAAGGACAGCGCAGGCTTCCCTCTCGAACAGATGGCCAAATGGCAAACACACTTGCCGTTGAACGAAACCGAGATTTTGGAAGATGCCTCGCACTATGTGCAAGAGGATCGGCCAGACCGGGTAGCCGCAGCAATCCGAAGAATAGGGAAAAGAACACGAGGAGGAATTCTAATATGAGAACAATTTTGTGGGCTACCTTAACAGCCAATGGCAATTATGCGCAATCCGGTCCCGAGAACCCGCCGACAAAAGAAGCGTTGAACGACTTCGCGACACTCGCCAAAGCAGCGGGAAATTTCATCGTCGGGCGTCGCACTTTCGAAGGTATGCGCGGAAACGGTGGCCCGGGACCATTCGGCGAAGTCGACATCGTCGTCATTTCAAGAAATGCTTCGGAAATGCCAGGCGTCACGGTTGTGGGGTCGCCGCAGGAAGCCTTGGACTACCTGCGGCAGAAGGGCCATCAAACCGCTCTCATTAGCGGAGGCGCGGATATCCACAATTCATTTCTCGGCGAAGATCTTGTAGACGAAGTGATCTTCAACGTGGCGCCGGTGTTGGAAGGCAAGGGGTTAAATCTCTTGATCGACAAAGAAAATTACCGTTATAAACATGTAACTCTGTTAGACTGCAAGCCCCTCGGAGGTGGCGTCGTTCAACTCCGTTATGCGATTGAGCGATAGATAGGCTCGGCTGACAAACCTATTTAAAAGTGCTAGCATGTTACCTAATGATATCCGACAGATTACGATGCGAGCATGGAGGAATAGGAACGATGATTGAGAACCGTCGCCTTAAAGTCATAATGGAAGTCCAGCAGCAGATGCTGTTATCTAACTTTGATTTGAAGCTATTTATGCAGACGATCTGCGATCGGATGTGCCTATTAACCGATGCCGACGGTTCTACTATCGAGATGCTGGCGGGCGATGAAATGGTTTATGCCGCCGTTAGCGGCACCTTGCAACCTCATCTCGGAATTCGAATAAATAAGAACGGCAGTTTATCGGGCTTGTGCGTGACGGAGAAGGATATCTTGTATTCGCCGGATACGCAACAGGACGATCGCGTCAACAAGGAAGCGACTATGAAAGTCGGTGCGCGGAGCATGGTCTGCGTTCCCCTGTTCGAATCTAGCAACGCCGTCGGCGTGTTGAAAGTCATCTCCGGCCGTATCGATACTTTCTCCAGCCGCGATATCGAGACGTTGCAGTTGTTATCGCTCGCTCTGGGCTCGGAGCTAGGCAAGCAAATCAACTACGACGACAAAATTCGGATTCTGAACGATTACGAGCAATTATTGATTCAATTAAGAGCTGAAATCGAAAGACGCGAAAAACTAGAGAGCGAGCTTATTCAGTTGACGGAGCGCGACATTCTGACAGGATTGCTGAATCGTAGAGGCTTTAGCGTTCGAATCCAAGGCTGGATTAATCGGACCAGTCGAGAAGAAGGCTTATTCGGGGTGTTCTACCTCGATTTGAATAAATTCAAGCAATGCAACGATACTTACGGACATGAGGTCGGCGATCTCGTGCTTGTAGAATTCGCTAATCGCATCAAGAACGCGGTTCGCGAATCCGATCTGATCGCGCGCGTAGGCGGCGATGAGTTCGTAGTGGCGGCATGGCTGCAGAACGACTACGACGGCTTGTTGCAGGTTGCCAAGCGTTTGATCGAGCAACTCGAGTCGCCGATGCGGATTAAGGAGCTTCGTCTTCCGATGACCACCAGCGTCGGCTGTACGCTATGGGCAGAGGGCAGAACGGAGCTCGATCTCATTCGCGTGGCGGACCAATCGATGTATCTCGCCAAGTCCAACGGCACCAACCGGATTGCGGTTAATGGGGAGCTCGTCGGGTAATGTCCCCCCATTTCTCTTATCAGGGTACACCTATTAAAGAAGCGAGAGTGAAGCTGTGCATATTAGAGTAGCCAGTGATTTTGACTACCCGGCTTTAAGAAAGATCTATTCGGAATCCCGTCGTGAAAGTTTTCATTGGGCGGATAGAGAAGCAATGACTTTAGAAGACTTTGATAAGCATACAGAAGGAGAGTATATTATTGTGGCAGAGGAGAATAATCAAATCCTCGGATTTGCTTCTCTATATTTGCCGGATAACTTTATTCATAATTTATTCGTCCACCCCGATTTCTTCGGTAAAGGTGCGGGTGGTTTATTGCTCCATGCCTCTATAGAAAAAATGAAAAAACCGATTAGATTGAAGTGCGTATCAGAAAACCATGCGGCTATCAATTTTTATGAGAGCAAGGGCTGGAAGAAAGTCGTTGAAGAAGGTAATCCGCACGAAAAATATTGGCTTATGGAATACAATTGACCACTCCGCGCATGAAAGCAACGGAATTAAGCTCCAGAGGAATAAACTATTGGAGGCGGCGAGATTCATTCGTGAATGCGAGCACCCGGATTGGGCTGATATGGCCTATGATCTTGGCTACAGCAGTCAACAACATTTCATTACGGACTTCAATCGCGTGCTTGGCAAAACACCATTGCAATACAAGAAAGAACTGGGTTTCCAATCATCCGAATAACAACGCGGCCTACTAACCGCTACATGATAGTCATCGGACGACTTCCAGTTTGGTTAACGCTTTTTCCAGTTGCGTGGCTCTGCTCTTTGCCGATGTTGCCTTTAAGAGCGGCAGGAGGATCGCATATTGAGAGGTCTTGTCTAGCTGACTGAAAGCTTTTCGGGCCTGTTCATGCTGCTCTAACGCCGCTGCAAGATCCGCCGGGATTGTTGCGCATTTCTGCGACTCATAGGCCGCGTCCCATCTTCCATCCTCCTGCGCTCGACGAATTTCAGCATAACCGGGGGCTTTCATCCGTCCTGTCTTCATTAACTCTTCTGCTTTTCGTACGTTAACCATGGACCAAGGGCTTTTCGATCGCCTAGGCGAATAACGCTGCAAGTAATACTCCTCGTTGAACCCTTTACGATGACTATCGATCCACCCATAACACAAGGCGACATCGAGCGCTTCCGGAATAGTGATCGATCGGATGCCCGAATCTTTCTTCGCTATTCTAAGCCATACCTCTTCTCGTCGATCGTAATGACTCGCGAGCCACGATTCCAAATCAGCTGCGTCGGTAAAATCGATAAATTCGAATGGATCGGATGTTTCCACCTGGCACTCTCTCCTTTCACACTTCCATTGTTGTCCTCTTCCTGAATTCACTATACAGATAATAATCGGTGCAGTATTACAAAAAACCGCAGCGGACATGTCTGGATCCGACTATTATCCGATCAAGCTGCAGCAAGTTTAAAGGCCATCCTTATCGGGATGGCCTTTAAATCTCTAAGAAGCAGGATCTTCTCGTTTTCGCTCATTATGATTGTCTCCCCAAGCACACATCATTTCTGTTACAGGGAGCAAAGTTCTGCCGTATTCACTAAGTGAATATTCCACTTTTGGAGGGATGGTGGGATATACCGTTCTTTCAATCACGCCTTCTTGTTCCAACTCTCGAAGATGTTGCGCGAGCATTTTTTGGGAGGCATCAGGTATGAGTTTTTCCAGATCGCCGAATCGCTTGGTTGATTCCGTCAAATTCCATAAAATCATCGACTTCCATTTTCCACCTATAACATGAATAACAGTCTCGATTGGACATTTACGCTGGTGAATCATTGATAAATCACTCCCTTACTTTCAAGTAAGCACCTTACTTTAAAGTGCGTTCTTAACAGCATATTATTACCGGTATACAATAAAGTCAATCAAATGAATTGGAAAAAGGAGACAAATAAATGAGTAAATCTGATTGGGGATTAAAGTCGGCAACATTTTGGTTAGTGGGTGTTGTTACGCTGTTAATGTTGTATTTAGGAGTAAGAGGTTTTATCCAACCCGAAGCTGCGATTCGAGATTTTGGTATACCGCTGAATGACACCGCTGATAAATATCTTGTTCATATAAAAGCAGATCGTGATCTGTTTATTGGTATATTCTTACTAGTCTTGATGGTACTTCGTATGAGAAAAGCATTACTTGTTGTGATGTTAACTTCAATTTTAATGCCTATAGTAGATGCAATATTGGTATTAACGAATGCGGAAGATCAAACACCTTCTTGGATTCATATTGTTACCGCCATATATGGGCTTGTTGTAGGTTGGATGTTGTATCGAGAAGAACGGCAATCCAAAACTAGATCAGTATCATCATAAACAGGACATTTCTAGAACGGGAGGGAAAAACATGTATAATTATCTGCTGTTCATCCATATCATCTCCTCAGTGACGGCCATAGCTGCAGTCATCTTCTATCCCTTAATCATGAGCAGCGCCCGGACAGTGGGACAGGCTAAGTTCGCGCTTGCGTTGCAGGAGAAGACGTCAATCTTGTTGAAACTCGGTGGCACGCTGTTGCTTCTTTCGGGTCTTGCGCTGGGCTTCCAAGAAACATCTTTGTTTCAAGAGCTGTGGTATGTGGCCTCGATTGTCATCTTCTTTGTCATTTTGGTCATCTTTGCCGGACTACTTCCCGCCGGCATCAAGCAGCAGCTTAAGCTGCTGCAGCAGACGCAGGGCGATGATCTGCCTGAGGCGTACCGACTAAACCGTAGACGCTCCGCCTGGCTGGAAGGGGTCGCTAATCTTGCCGTTTTCATCTCGATTCTGCTAATGGTGTTCAAACCTTAGGGGTAACTAGGGCTATCGACTGTAAAGCTGCCAAAAAAATGCATTCTACTGAACCTCTGTTTCTCTGAAGCGAATTCCGAAACGGGGAATTCTTGATACATGGTAGGCAGCTTGCCGATCGAATCTTTGACCTTAACAAGGTAAAGACGTCCGACAGGCGGCATGCCGATCCGATTACCCGGGTTGGTCTGTGAATCTCTTTCATAAACGGGGGCGGCTGAAATCGAAATCAAACCAACATCCCCTAATGCAACTGCTTCCTCAATCGCTTTTTTTACGCCTTGCTCACCCAATGTTCTCAACACCCGAGCATCGTTCGTATGATCGACTGCCCATGATGCCAGGCTTGGGGGATGGGTTGCTCTTCCGGTAAGAACTTCATCCGGCACGGCGGCTCTAGCATCGGAAGGAGCAGCAAGCAACATGATGGATGCGGCCGCAGCGATCATTTTCACGGGAGCCGCAGGAAGATAAACGACGTTACTACCTGCTGCCACTACTCCCTCTCCAACTGCACCTGCTGCCGTTGCCCCTCCAGCTGCCACTACTCCCTCTCCGACAGCACCTGCTGCCGCTGCCCCTCCCGTTACTGCCCCTCCTGTAGAAGTAGCGCCAGTCACGATAGCAATCGGAGCACCGGCTATTGCGACAACAGAAGCAGCCGTAATGACGACTACGCATGTTGCGACAAAAACTGTGCCTGCCATCAGATTTTCGCGCTTTTTATTAATTTCGTCCCATTCTTTCATTTGCATCAACTCTGCAATAGATAAATTAGTCATGCGAGGTACGACATAGGCCATGTTTCTTGGCCCAAACCCCACCATTTGATATTTCACCCGCATGAGGTCAGCGGTTGTTTGATCACGTGCCCGAGCAGGAATCAGGTGAACTTGTTGATAATAGTTTTTATCGGAGCATATGAAGTATCTCTCCCTAGGTTTTCCTATGAATCTGGAGAACATCGCGTTACGGATCGTATCCAGTTGGTTGTCCAATTCTCCGGCGGTCGCCCCCCAACGGAGATTTAACATCGGAACATAATTCACGTTCGTTACCGCGGAAATGGGTTCCGGCTGCTTTACCGGATAACCGTTGATTTCGACGATTTCAAGCTTACTGACTGCAACCATGATCGTTCGAATGGTTTCGGCTCCCAGATCGACGGTTGTCGTTCTAATAAAATGCGTGAGTATGCGTGCAGCTACGTGTTTAGCGAGTTTTTGTTTTTTCTCTTTCATTCTAAAACGCACGCAAAATTTATAGAGCAATAGTCCATCCTCTGCTCTTATTAAATCCATATAAATTTCGAAGATGTCGACGCCTAGTTCTTCTAATTCCAAATCCAAGAGGTATTTTAAGTTCAATTCGAATTTACTTAATAATTTGATTTTTTTCTTATTATTAAGGGGATAGGTTACACCCGGTCGATAAAAACTTAAACGATATCTATCATACATTTCTTTAATGTTTTTCATCTTTTTTTGTCCGGCATACAATCCGGTTGGACTATTTGGTTTTATTTCATAATACTCTTTGCGGTTTCTTTTATTGGTCGAGATATCCGGCCATTGGAAATTGTCTTTCATTAATTGATCTTTCTTGTTAGCAAGTTGATTATGTCGCTTGATCAACATATCCACGTATTTCTCTTTATTTAGTTTATCCCACCAATCATCTATAAAAATTTGCCCTAATTGATCTAAGTCTTTAACGATATCACTTAATGTTAAAACGCCGGTTTCTTTTAAGTAATCAATAATAATAGGCACTTCGGCGATTTTTTCTCCGAATTTTCTCGATTCCGGAGCATTCCCGAAGTACTCGCTAGGCGCAAAACAAATGTGTTGGTAAACTTGTTGACTCTGATCGCCCATCGTAGCTCACCCGCCTCGATCTGATTTTAATAAAACGGGCCGCATATGGTTCAGATAGGTATGGACTTCACGTCGATATCGAGCCCGCTTGTCGGGGTATAATCATACCAACTGGCTATTAGCGAAGCGCCGGCAGCGGCTGAAATGTCTGCATTGACGTCTTCCCCACCCTCCACTCCGTTAGCGCCGTAGGATATCAGATCATACTCGTTTCCCGATCCCGGAAGCTTATAGACCAGATCGTTACCCCATGCGTCTTTGAACGGTGCCCCGGGTAAACCGGATAAGTCCGGCGGATAGCTTCCGTTTATTGTTTTTTCATTTTCCAGGGCTTTAATGACCTCTTCCATGATAGCCCACGTTTTTCTTTGCTGAGGATATAATAAAGGACGCGCATGCTTTTCCGGGTTGGCAGGCGGAATACCGGAATAGTTCGTAAGCGTTTGCGATTTGACCATCTCCGATATTTCTCTGTAGGGCGAGCTATACTTCCCGGATAACTTACCGGTCTCCACAAGCCTCATGAAATCGTCTTCGAATCCAGGACGGATCGTAAGTACGATTCGAGCGTACCCGGCACGCAGAAAATTTTGGTGTTCCGGATCTTGATGCTCGAAAAATAATTTTTCTCTTCCGATTTTCTCGCTGCCCCAGAAATAAGGAAACAGGAAGTAGAGTAGGTTCTCCCACTCGACCGCTTGATGTATGAACTTTACAAACTCACCGAAAGATAGCGCGTCGAGCGTTTCTAGATCCGTCACGCCATACATCGTCGGTGAAATTTGATTGGAACCTTCCTTAAAGTAATGCAATTCATTGTTAAATACTTTCTCGATACAATTATCGACAGATTGTGTGGAAAGAGGGAAACTCGGCCCCACAAGCCACAACATCGTAGACCGCAAGAGCTCTTCCCGTTCCAATCGGCGCAAAGAAAGAGTATCTCTTCCGGAAATTTCGATCCATAATCTATCCCGTTCGGCTTGAAAGCGCGCCAGTCTTTCATGATACCGCGCCTCCGCCGCAGCACGAATCGTTGTCCAAGAGGCCATTTGCCAATTTGCAAAGTGGGCATGCGTTCTCTCAAAAGTAACAGTTAAGCTAATCGTAGCTACGCTGATCCCAACGTATAGATAAGGAATCGTCAGATGTCCCGATTGTCCGATCAGTCTTGGAACTGTACTCTTGTACACGGTTGGATGTGCCTTAGAAAGATTAGGATGGACCTCTTGGTCGTCTAAAACGTAGAACTTGGGACCATTCGGGGCTCCTGGCCAAGGCGTTACTTGTGCTTCGAACGAAGCTTTATGCAAGATATAGCCCGGGGGTACATCAAATTCTATTTGACCATATAGTGTTTTTTGTGCGTCAGGTTCAGGGATATATTCAATTCTTTGAATTGGCAATAACTTGGGTCCGATCATCCATTCAGGTGGAGCCGATAAGGTAGCATTTACGCTTGCTGATTCTTTCTGCCAATTAGACTCCTTCAAGTCCGATGGTTGTAGCGTAAAAACAAACGGTTTGCGGAGCTCTACGTCCAATTCGGCTATCTGCATGTAGCGTGCGAATATTCTTGCACCAGGCGTAGGGATGGTAATATCATAGGTCATTCGCAGACCATAGCGGAACAAATCGGTACGCCATTTTCTCATGAATCGGTAATAGTCGATACGCAAAGCTTTGTCCGCATGCGGATTCGCGACGGTGCGAAACGAACTGTCTTCCACCCCTTTTTTCGTTTCCAGTTTCATCGTTACTTTGTGCTCTTTCCTGGATCTTGCCGATGCCTTCTCCGTAACTTCGCGATTTCGTTGCATGGATTCTTTGGCGGATTTTCGTTCTTCTTCCGTATTCGTAAGGCCGAGGCTTGTCGTTACGCTAACCCCAAAATTGCTATAGGAGGCCGATGCGCCAAAATTTAGCGTGTTCGCATGGCGCGATTCATTTTCCGATGACATTGAGGAGTCCGTTTTTTCCGCCACGCCCCGCTCGCTATAACTCTCGAAATAATCTTGGACGATTTCTTGGAATTCTTGGGAAGAAGTCGACCACTCCTTGTGCGAGATGGTTGCCGATTCGGATGGCGCGAGCGGTACGGTAAACATCAGTTCGCCCCGCTCTTCTCCGACCGGATAAACTTCAAGTCGCTCAAGATACAATTTCCCAACCGGGGGAATGTCCCTGCGCCTTTCAAGAGCTTTGATAATGACATGAATCGAATCGCTCCTGTCACGAGGACGCGCAAGCTCAGCAAACCGGACGATCGCACTCGTCGGGATCTCGGCAAGCTTGGAAGCCAGATCCATATTGGAATACTTATCCTCTTCGGACATGAGCGTTCTAGAGATTCTCAATAATTCCTCCAGATGTTCTAGACCGTCCGAATGCTCTCGATGCACTTGCTCAATAAGGCGAGACAAGTCCTCTATTGTGAGATTCAGAGCATGCAACAGATGCGCCTTTTGAATGCCGCCTCCAGGTTGATCGTCCATTTTTTGCTTCTCTTCCTCAGTGTATTTCTTTTCTATGTAGCTCGCGGTGAGGAGATGCCGTTTACTATTGGTGAGTTCCATATTAATACGACCTCCAAGACGATTTTTTTAAATCACAATAGCTAGATACATAGTGTATCATATCATAATACTAGGTCATTTTTCCATACAATTACAATCATAAAAAAAGGCATCCTCGCCCGACGTCAAGTACGCCGGGGAAGATGCCTGAATATGCCGTTATTAAAAACCTAATCCGTTCACTTCTTGAGTTGGTTAGGACTTGTGTTCACAATCGCTGCCAGCATTCTCTCGCTTCTGACCATTGGAGATTGACATAAGGAGCATACCGGAGCTATGGCAAAGGCGAAATTATCCCTCATCCATCCCTTGCAGTTCTCATCCGAACAAGCCCATATTGCGGTTAATTCATTCGGTATATCTTCAAGCGGTTTTTTCCGAGAATAATACATTTGCATCCCTCTTTCTCCATAGACTCGACGATCGGACCAACGAACAAAAATGCCCCAAACGAGATGTTCGGGGCATAATGCGCGATAATCTTGATTTACAGTTTTACGACATTCTCGGCTTGTGGACCGCGATTGCCCTGTGTGATATTGAATTCTACGCGTTGGCCTTCGTCCAAAGATTTGTAGCCGTCGCCGACGATTGCGCTGAAGTGTACGAATACATCGTTGCCGCCTTCAACCTCGATAAAGCCAAAGCCTTTGTCTGCGTTAAACCATTTCACTGTACCTGTTTCCATACTGATAACCACCTTATTCTTATTTACATGACCTTTTATTTAACGAAATAAAAAATTCACATAGCGTACAAGGTTATTAATCCTAAAAGAATAACCCTCTACGTTATGTGAATTAGGTCACTGCTTTAATGTGTTTATCATACCACACCTGTCCCCAAGTAGCAATTCCAATCTTTGTGTTACCCGGCAAGCAAGATGGTAAAGCGGGATTACGGAGACGAATCCGAATCCCGCTGCTTATGCTTCAGCTCTACAAGCAAGGCATGAAGCTGTTCCGTGGCCAGCCCGTGAAGCACTAGCCGAAACCCTGCCTTTAACGTCGTCAACGGCACCATCGGGTGTTTGTTATTAATGAGAGCAAGCCGGTCGTTGCTACCGATAATCTTGGAGGCCAAGATGCCGATCGTTTCATCCAATTGGAGTGAATTGGTGGCACGCCAGAAGTCGTTATCGGTTAGGAACATCTGGTAGACGGGCGTAAAACATTCGATCGCCGTCGTCAGGTCAAGAAAATTGGTCCACCGCTTCGGCATCGCCTCGATCGGAAGCGGAGTCGAGGTGATCGCATCGAAATTGAGCTTATCCTGCTTAGTTACCTCGATATTCTTTTCCCGCAGCTCGCGGTTGAGATTAATGACGAAGTTGTACAAATTCAGGTCATGAATGAGAAATAGGTCATCCTTCACAGGCTCCAAGTTCGTCGGCTTCAAAGGATTCATCGCGACTTGAACTCCGGGCACATTGTCGCGAATAAATTGCAGCACCTCCGAGCCAAGATAGAAATGTCTTAGAATCATGTAGTTAGCACTCGGGCTGACGAACATCCTCATTCCTCTATATAACACGCGATGCAGAAGCTTGGATGAAGTAAAGGCTTTAGGTACTACGATCTTGTATAGCTGCAACACAATAATCATCAAACGCGCGAACGGCCTTAACACGGGTAGCAGAAATTGCCGCGACTTGCTCGAGCAATCCCTAAGGTAAGCGGCTTTGGCCTCCTCGTTAAACGGAATGCTCTGGTCCAGATAGATCGCCAAGAACGGGTTCGGATCATTCTTGTCATGCGGCATGTTTCTGAAGAAATCCGCTTCGCTCATACGTTACCCAACTCCTCTAACTGAAGAAGATACAAGCGCGCCGTCGTTTTGGCCGTTTTGACGATTCGCGCCGCCACATCGGCCGTAAGCATCGGATGTTGAACGACCATCTCCAATCGTTCGAAATGCTTCTCGTCGGAATCGCTGTGGTACAACAGAAATTCGACCTGCTCATCGTTGAGCTCCAATTGATCGCGAATTAACTCTCCCCAATACCGCGCCATTCTGCAGCCTAGTCCTTCGATAATCCACATAGCTCCAATGAGATCGTACGGATTGTCGCGACTTGCCCTTTGGAACAAATAGGCGGACAGCGCCTCGCTGCCGATGTTTTTGTCTCCGGATTGAATCGTTGCCAGATCTCCTCCGACGGCGACGTAATTCCTCTCTAGAATTTGGAAGTCCCGGTGCTCGTCGCGCGCGTGGGCAATAAAAGCGGAGCGAAGCTCGATATGCTCGATCGCGATATACGAAGCCGCCCGGGCAATCCACTGCGAACCGTCGATGACTTGCTGCCGGATATTTTCCATAAGCGCCTTGTAATCGTCAAGCGTGAATTTGTTATGGTATAGCTTATGAATAATCGGAACTTGGGCGAGTTTCTGTTCGAAATCGATCCATACTTGAACGAGCTGCCGCACAAGCTGCTCTTGCACGGAATCCGACGAATCATATTCGAGATGGGGCGCCTCCGGTTGACGCTCTTCGAACGAGCGAGCGATATCTTGTTTGGAAGGCGATGAGCCGACGACGGTCAGCAACATATAGGAAGTTTGGAACCTGCCGCTTTCCGGCACCATGCACAGCACTTGTTCTCCCGGAGACAGATGTCCCGTATTCAGCAACTCCTCCAGCATGATGTAGATCGAAGCCGCGCCCGTATTCCCCTTCGTGTACAAATTCGTGAACCACTTCTCCTCGGGGATCGTCAGACCGCCAAGCTGCAATAGCCGAAAGATTTCGTCGCGGAAAAAGTGAGAAGAGTAATGGCATACCATCCTATCAATCGCCGCGGGATTAATCTTTCCGCCCTCTACGAGTTCGAAGAATCGATTCACCCCGACCTTCGGCATTTCGTTCACGAGCCGAATGTCTTGCTTAAGGTTAACCGCCCCGTCATCTGCCGCCTCTTGGATCGATGGATAATCGAGCCATGAACCGTGACGTGCGTTATCCTTATTGATTCCCGCATACATACACACGTCGTATTTGTTCGCGTAGGATTGGTTGTCGATCCATTCGATTCGCAGCGATAGCCCTTTCGTTGAAGGCTTATTGCACAGCACCGCCGCACCTGCCCCATCCGACAGCATGAAGCGGAGAAAATCGGTGTCGAAGGGCACCGGGCTATCCGCATAAGAGGCTTGCGCTTCGAAGCGCGTATGCTTGAAGGCGCGGCTTGGAAACTCGCTGGCGCAGGAGACAGCAGTCCCATGCTCGCCGGATTGAACGTGTAAGTAGGCATTCTTAAGCGCATGCATTCCGCTAGCGCAGACGCCGTGATGAGTTGCGATTTCCATGACGGGAAGCTTGGTTTCGGCATGGACCATGCTGGCGAATCCGGGTACGAGCAGATCGCCTTGCGTCGTGGCTGCGGCAAGAAAACCAATTCGGTCTTGAAGAGCTTCGGCGTTCCGTTCCAGCGCGTCATGAATGGCGAGAGAGGCCATCTCCGCGTTCGTATACTGGCTGGTCTGATCTTTATCCATAGCGTAGTGGCGATAGCGAATTTGATTTTGCTCGAGTATGCGACGTTTCGACTTCGAACCTTTGCCGCCTACTCTGCCTAAGTAATCTTCCATTTTGTCATTGCCGATCGGCGAGCCGGGCAGGAATTTTCCAATGCTTGTGATATAGACAGGATTCATAAGGCACCTCGCAGGAAATAGTGGATAGGTTAACCTAATCATCCTCGTTGCGAAGGTTCTCGCATAGTACTAACTATTTGTAGTACCTACACCGCCCTTAGTTAATGTGGTAAAATAACCCATAGCAGAATATTACCGTTGGGAGGTCTGTTCGCAATGAGCGAAGAATTCAAAGGACACGATGGCCTAATTATGGTAGAGCCTTTCAAAGTAACGATTAAATTCAATCGGTTCGCATCCAACGAAAAAGCTTTAAAAGAAATATTTTTAAGAAACATTACGGGCATCGAGATTAAGAAACCGACCTTTTTCGATCCCGGCTATATCGAATTCCTGTATCCTGGTGCCGATAGCGACAATAAAATCGTCATCGCCAGCGACAATCAGTATCTCAATATGCAACGCGTCAAACAGCTAATCGAACATCATCTCTTCGCAGCGCAAAGCGCCGCCGCAGCCCCGGCTTCGCCCGCTCCATCGACGGCAGCGCCTGCCGCGGCATCCGTCTCCATCGTCGACGAGCTTAAGAAAGCTGCCGAGCTTCGTAACGCGGGCATCCTGACTAACGAAGAATTCGAAGAGTTAAAAAGAAGATTATTGGGCTAATCGTTATCATTCCAGAGGAGGAGAAAATGGATGACTCAAGAGTTCAAAGCGGATAATGGAGTTTTAATCGTGGACGAGGAGAAAGTCACTCTCAAGTTCAGTAAAATTTATCGAAAACCCGACACCGTCATTCCATTGAAAGAGATTGAATCTTTCGAGCTTAAGAAGACTCCGTCCTTCTATTTCAATCGCCATGGTTATATCTCGTTCAAGATTAGGGGCGATTACTTCGACCATCCGATGGACAGCCTCCAACAAGTATATGCCAATACTAACGCTCTTGTTGTCGTCTCGAAAACAAGCTATAACAACATGGTAGTCGCGAAGAACCTTATCGATCATTATAAGTCCGCAATCATTCCCGACGAACCTGCCACACCTTCGGCAACTCCTTCTTCTTCCTCTTCTTCTGCCGCTAACGTGATCGAAGAGCTCAGAAAAGCCGCGGAGCTACGCGATGCGGGCATACTGAGCTCCGACGAGTTCGAACAATTGAAGAGAAAGCTAATGAATGGATAAGCCTAGCAACAGCATGAATGCGTGAAAAAACCGACCTAAGTAGGTCGGTTTTTTCACGTATTGCCGAGCGCTAGGCGGAATCCCTCTCTCCAAGAGCCGTATCTCGGATTCCAGCCTTGTTGCAGCGCTTTGGCGTTTAACGCGCCCCGCTCTCCTCTTCCGCTTCTCCGTTCCGTTATGGGAAGCGGTGCGCCAATAGCCTCCGCGTAGACGGGAAGCCACTCGGTTCCGGCCGCCGGTTCATGATCGACGATGTTATAGGAACCTGTCGGCCAATAGAGCGCTTGAGCTGCGGCTTCGGCGGCATCATCGACATGCACGAAGGACGTAACGCCTTCCGTGGCAGGCAATTGCCGCTGCCGCACCTGCTCCGCCATGAAACCGTCCGGAGCATACCAGGTGCCCGCTCCATAGAACAAACCGTAGCGAAGAATCACATGCTCCGGCATCTCGGCAGCGGCGTTTTCCATCGCATAGACGCTTTCAACCGTAGCTTGCCTCGGCTGAGGCGCCTCCAGATCAAGCGGGATATTTTCCGTAGCCGGCCCTTCTCCAGGCGAATAGACCCAAGAAATGCTTTGCACGATCATTTTGCGCACCCCGGCGTCCAGAGACGCTTCTACCAAATGACGGGTAGCCTCCTTGCGGATTCGGGCATTGTCGGCGAAATTTCTATCCTTCAACGATGTAAGCTGATGCATCACGATAGCCGGCTTCGCTTGGCGGATTGCGGCAAATACGCCTTCGCGGTCAAACACGTCCACGATAGCCGGCTCTACCCCCATGCTCCTTAGCTCGGAAGCATGATTCGAATGTCGAGTGAATCCGATCACTTCGTGTCCGGCTTTAACCAACAACGGAATAAGCGCTTGCCCGATGACTCCGCTCGCCCCCGCGACGACGATCTTCATTGTTCATAAACCTCCCTTATGAATAACAAGAGTTCCTTTATTTTTTGCTGTCTATAAGACTGCTCACCAAAGAGTCGTACATGAGAAGCAGCTCCTTCGACGGACGAATGCCGAGCTCCCTGCTTAGCAGCTTCACATAATCGGTGTATTGAGCGTTCAGCGCTTTTTTGTTGCCCTCTTGCGCATGGATCTTCATCAGCAGGCGAACGACCATTTCGTCCAGCGGATTACGAACGTGAAGCTTAGCAAGCAGCTTGTGGGCGGCGGTTGTATTGCGTTGCGAGAGAAGTACCTCGGACAGCCTTGTTACGAAAGAAGCATACAGCTCGGTCAAGCGCTCCGTCTCATGGATTGCCCACACATAAGCTTTGCTACCGAATAGGTCGCCCGTATAGAGTCTTTCCACATGCAGCAGCCTTTCCACATTGCCGGGCTCTATGCTAACCGGTTGACTCGCCTGTTGTTCGAACGATTCGTAATCGATGACCGCGTGGCCCAGCTCCAGAACGTAACCGTCATTCTCCGAACGTACGGTCTCCCGCATGCCGAACGGCTCCAATGACTTGCGCAGCTGGTAGACGGTCGTGTTCAAATATTTCTCCGCGTTATCCCGGGTCATCCCACCGAAAATATCCGTGATCAAGCGGGAACGGGCAACCCGCTTCCCTCGATACAGCAAAAGATAGGCAAACAGCTCGGCGCTTTTGCTGGATATCCATTTCACCCGTCCCGACTCGTTCTGGATGGAGAAGTCGCCTAACGCCGTAATGACAAGCTCTCGCGCTCCACTGGCAACCGAGTCCTCACGCAGACGCGCGTGAAAGGAATCCCGACCTGCTAATATGCGGTTAACCGTTCGTTCTAGGCGCTCTTGAGACACCGGCTTAACCAAGTAATCCACCACGGACAGCTCGAACGCCTGTAAAGCATATTGCTTGTGCGAAGTAACGAATACGATCTGCGCCCGGCAACCCGCTTGCTCCATCTCCGCCGCGAACGCGAGCCCGCTCTCGCCCTGCATGGAAATATCCACGAATGCCAGCCCGATATCGGCGTTCTCGTTCAGGAACGCGGCCGCGGACCGCGTGTCCGTGAAAGCGCCCGCGACCTGCACCTCGGGAAGCTTGACCAGCATTTTCCGCATAATCAGATGCATCACGGGTTCATCGTCAACTAAGATGACCTTCATGGATTCCCACCGCCGCTTCCCTTTTCATCAACATCTCGCTACTCTCCGATCCGGGCAAAGTGAACACGAATGTCGTCCCTTTCCCGGGTACGCTGTCAAACCAGAGGCTCCCTCCGTGGATGCGAAGAAATTCGCGGGTTAGCACGAGACCGAATCTCATCTCGCCCCCTTCGTTCTCCACGCCCGGTTCCTTGAAAAATAATTGTTCCTGCCGCAGCAGCTTGGACGTCTCTTCGTCGATTCCCGCCCCATTGTCCCTTACGTAAACTTTGACCAAATTGCCCTCCAAGGCGGCTTCGATCTCGATCGCTCCGCCGATTCCGGTGAACTTGATCGCGTTCGATAGCAGGTTGCGAAGGATCAGATCGAGCATCTCCTTGTCGGCGACCACCGTCAACGTCTCGTCGACCCGCTCCGTCATCCGAATGCGTTTCATGCCGGCTCTCGTCCCGGCTAGGGACAACGCCTGCCGGACAACTTGTTGCAAGTTCCACTCCAACGGGCGGAAAGAAACTTCCCCGTTCTGGCTGCGATACCAGTCGAGCAGGTTGTCGACGAGATGGAACGTACTGCGCACTTGTCCCTTAATCTCCCGGAACACTTCCGCATGGAGGATATCGGAGTCCGCGGGCTCCTCGCCCAGCAGCTCGGTCAAGCTGACCAGATGCGCGATCGGATCGCGGATATCGTGAGCCACGACGGTGAACAGCTTGTCCTTGAACGCGTTCAATTGGGACATCTGCCGGGCAGTCTCGCGCAAGCGCGTCTCATTCTCCATAAGCTCCGTAATATCGTTGAACATTAACATTTTACCGATCGAATGATTGCCGGTATCGTGAATATAAGAAAGACTGCAAATATAATGCTTGTTCTGGCTTTCTTGATCTGACTGCAAGGAGAAGCGTTCATCCCGGCCATCCGCCGCGGCGATCCGTTCCATCAAACCGGGAATTTCCGACAAGATGCCGTTACCGGGCACGGGATAGCTCGGGTAAGCGGTCAGTTTCGGAAATACTTCAACAGCCGCGACATTATAACTGACGATCTGATCCTCATGATCCAGCAAGACGACTCCGTCCCGAATCGTATCGAACACTTTAGCCAACGCAAGCGGCGTTAACCGAAGCAGATTGAACCGGAAGATGCCCCACAAGTAGACGATGCCCGATACGGCGAAACCGAACGGAGTAAAATCGATATCTTGCACGAATACGTAGATGACGTTAAAGAATGCCGGTGCAGCCGCTCCCAGGATAAGAACAACGGCCTGCTTCCTCACTTGGGGCAGCATTCGCCAGTACATCGGTATAATCGCCCACATGCCGCAAGCTAAAATAAAATAGTTGTAAATCGCATGCACTTTATACCATGGGCCTTTGACGGTCGTATAGGAAGAAGCCGAAGAATCCGCGCTTAGAATGTATTCCGAATAGACGAGATGATGCCAATCGTTCGTGAGTTGGAGGATGAAGGTCAGAGTGGGGATGACGAACAAGATGACGGTAAGACGACTTCGCAATCGCGCCGTCCCGCCGGTAAACTGTATGATCAGAAGAAGCCATAACGACGTGACGAACGGTATGCCCAAGTATTGGAGCTGAAGGGACAGCTTAACGCCCCGCAAGCTTGGGCTCAGAATCTCGAAAGCGTAACCCAGCGCATAACAGGCCGCCGCCAGCATAACAAGAATCATCGTCCTCGCGACATCAAGCTGGCGTTTCCGGTAAGATAGCAACGCCACGAACAGCATAAGCGCCGTCGCTATTAACAGCATGATCGCCATCCATTGTCTTGTGTCCACGACTGCGGCCTCCATTACTCATATCGATGCGTAACCGATCCTTCAGGGATCGGACTAAGATTATCTTAATTTATTATAGCATTAAGCATAGGGAGCACGGGAGTTTAATAGGTTCTCTTAGTCATTTAATGGAATTAAAATCTAATGGCACAAATCATAATTAAGCATCAAAAAACCGGCACCTAACGGCACCGGCTGTCGATTCCCTATAAGCTATGCACCTTAACGATTAATCCCGGCTCGCGATTTTCGAGAGAAGACGAAGCATCTCCAGATACAACCACACCAACGTAACCATCAAGCCGAATGCCCCATACCATTCCATGTGTTTAGGAGCGCCTTGCTCTGCGCCCTTTTCGATAAAATCGAAATCAAGAACGAGGTTCAAGGCAGCGACGATAACGATGACAAGCGAAATGCCGATGCCGATCAAGCTGTTATCGTGCAGATAAGGAACCGTGACGCCGAACATGCCTAAAATAAAGCTGAGTAAATAAATCAAGGCGATTCCCGCCGTCGCTGCGAACACTCCGAGCTTGAAATTTTCCGTTGCCTTAATGATTCTTGTTTTATACGCAAGAAGCAACGCGATAAACACGCACATCGTCAGCAAAGCCGCCTGCAACGTTATGCCCTGATAGGCCGATTCGTAATTCGCCGATATTCCTCCCAGGAATATTCCCTCAAGCGCGGCATAGAGAGGCACAAGATAAGGCGAAGCCGTCGGCTTAAAGCTGATAATCAAGGCGAGGACAAATCCGCAGATCCCTCCTCCGATCGCAAGCGGGAGAACGTTGTGCCCGTTGAAGTACATCGACCAGGTAACGAATGCCCCGCCCAGCAGAATCGCGAGCATGATGAACGCCTTGTTCACAGTTCCTTCGATCGTCATTCTCTCCGTACTACCGTAACCCTTCGTATGTTCAAACGTGTTGTCATTCAATGTGGGATTGCCGCTGCGACCTATCACCAGAGAAACACCTCGCCCGTTATTTTATTCCAATTATAGCATGGGTTATGAAGGGTTAGACAAGACCTGTTTTTGAGCGTGGAGTTTGATTAAAAGGGGCTGGACAGCAGCTTGTTAATCATCTCGTCCCGTAAATATTCTATGCTATTAAACCTATATAATTCTCTTCCCCAATGTTCAAATACAGCATCGTCGATCCGTCGTCGCCGTTCGTGCGCGAATAGATGCGGGACATGTAGCCCTATCAGTCGGTTTGTCGACTATCTCGCTCCGAGAAGGATTACCGAGGTGGAATTAGTCGGTTTTGTCGACTATCTTGCGTCCGAGAAGGAGCATCGAGGTGGAATTAGTCGGTTTTGTCGACTATCTCGCTCTGAGAATGATTACCGTGGTGGAATTAGTCGGTTTTGTCGATTAACTTGCGTCCTTTTTCTGATAGGTTACGTGGTTAAACCAATTTCTGCTACTTGAATCAAACGAGAATGCGATCGAACACGCAAAGAAAAAGGCGCCTTTACAGGCGCCTTTGCTACGAGGTATATAGGCTTAGCGATTCGATTTACCTTGGGACTTCCCTTGGCCTTAGTTGGCTACATTCCCAGCGTACGGGCGAAAGCCAATGTATTGTTCAAGATAAGATCCTTGTTCGATAAAGACGACTGAGCAATTTGGGTTTTCATCGATTCTACGAAATCATTTACGTTATTTGCGTTTACGCTTTCAAATCGATTATCTATTTTCGTTATGCGCAATCCCGTCATTACCTTATCTTGATTATCGCGGTAAGCCTTCGCCCAATCCGGATTTTTCTGCAGCTTCTGGGCAAATTGAATGAGTATGCTTCCTGTATTTCCTCCGCTGGCGATAACCTCTTTTAATTTCGCGTACGCTTCAGGATCATACTTTTGCATTAATGCCCCTGCGTTAACATAATCATCCGGCGCTCCGCGAGGTCTCTGGGGTAATTCCACGTAGGTTACATTGCCTGTCTCCGGGTCAGCCTTTCGAGTAGTGGCAACCGCCGCCAACAAGTTGATCGTATCCAAGAATTCAGACCCTTCTTCGGGTTGCATATAATGATCCGCCAGAAATTTCGCTTGAGATAAGCCTGTTTCTATTAAGGAAGAGCGTTCCTCGGCACTATAGTCTACGTTGGCAGCAAACAAATTGGATTCGATTAGACGATTTACCGCTTCAACGACTTCCGGAGCCTTCCCGGCAAGTACCTTGTCTAAAGAAGCTTTGATATCTTCATTGAAGTACATTTGCGCAGCTTTATGCTCGATAACCCCGCTTGGCAGTTCACGGGCAGCTACACTGCTAAGATCCACGGTATCGTGTTGAAGGAATTGCGATAGGTTGCCGCTTTCCAGTTTAGGAGAATTAGGAGTCTCTGATGCAGTATATAGATTGGGTATCGTTGCATTGGGATTAATTCTCATATTTGGTTCTCCTCCAAGTTGATTTCATATTTAATCCAAATCACTTTATTTTAGCCAAAAAGCCTATCTACTCTTCATCTCAATGCCTTTCATTCCTAATGACTCCAGGATTCGAATCACTTCTTGCATGGCAATTTCGACCTCATGCTTAGATCCCATTGTATCCGCGGCTTGGCAGATGCTAACTATTCGATCCACGTACTCTTTATTTTGCGGATACCCGTCAAGCTCTTCTCTAATAGGAAGAAGGGAGGGAAACGACACGATAGCCCATGACAGCATCAAAACAATCGACCACTTGTAACGATATTCGTTAACGTAGCCATGCGTTATCCACGTAGTAGCCCTAGAAATTCTCATGGCTTGTTCTATAGGATCTAATCGATACGCCTTGGTTAAAGATAGGACATGCGGATGACTAAATAATTCGATTAACCTCCCGCCTATATTCTCCCGATCCCAGTGATCTATAATATCGGGCAGACCGCGAGCGATATAATCGGCTTCTCCGAGTTCGTGAATAACAATGGAATTCATCTCGGCAAGATTTACATTTGGTTTTACTTTAATCGTAACGTCTTTAATGTATTCACTCGTAAATGCCGTGTACTTAACATCGTTGGTCAAGCTGACTTCCCAATTTAGTATTTTCCCGTATTGAATGACGTTTCGGGAGACATCCTCGTACAGTTCCCTTGCTTCAGGAGCATGTTGTAAAAAGCAGGCCAAGACAGCGTCGCTAGCTGCCTTGGCCTTTTCTTTGTGAAAACCTTGGCTATGGCTAAATGCGTCTTCATATATCTCTCCGAGAGATACTGTGTCCACTACAACAACCTCCTTACGCAACGCTGCAATTACAGCTTAAACTTCTCAACCGCAGCTTCCAAACCGGCGCTTCTCTGCTTAAGCAGCTCCGTCGTATCCGCAATACGTTGCGCAGCTTCTAATTGATCTGCCGACATCTTCTGAATGGTTGCCGTATTCTCCGCAGCCTGTATGGAAATCTGAGAGATTTGCTCTACCGATGCGGCAACTTCCTCGGAACCGGCTAGAACTTCCTCCGCGCCAGCCGATATTTCCTGAATCTGATTGTTCACGATAATGAACCGTTCAATCGTATGGTTGAACAGCAACTCGGCTTGTTTGGATAGCTCCGTCCCTTTGCTCATCTCTTCGCTTCCCGCCAACATCCTCTCGCCAATATGGGCCGATTCTTGTTGGATTTGTTGAAGCAGGGACGTTATGTGCTGCGCGGACACGGAGGAAGCTTCCGCCAGCTTACGCACTTCCCCGGCTACGACTGCGAAGCCCGCTCCTTGCTCTCCTGCTCTTGCAGCCTCGATGGAGGCATTCAGCGCCAGCAGCTTGGTCTGGTCGGCGATACTCGTAATCGATTGGAGAACCGGTCCAATCTCATTCATGTAGGTATTGAGAAGCTGTACGGAATTCGTCGTCTGTGAAGCAACATCCGACATTGTGGCTACTTGATCTTTCAAACTATGAATCGATTGTTTGCCTTCCTCGGCGGTTTCCAACGCTTCCTGGGAAGCGATCAACACATTAGCAGAAGCTTCCGACACTCGCTGAATGGCTAGAGTAATTTCCTCCATCGAATTGGCGCTTTCCTCCGCCCCTTGACGTTGATGCAGCGCTCCATCCGCCAATTCCGTAAGCGATTGTTCGAGCTTCACGTTTAAGCTGACCATTTGCTCGGACTCCGAGCTAAATTGAACTGTAGATTGAACAAGATTGTGCGTCGTTGCCGTCATATCCTTAACAACATCCCCAAGCGTAACTCCCAGTCTCTCGCTCATCCGGGTCATGGCCGAATACACTTGTCCGATTTCGTCATTCGAGCGTACTTGCTTGGTACTCATATGAGCTTTGGCTTCCGCCACATCTCCACGAGCGATCGCTTCCGCTCCCTTAACGATAATGCCTAACGGTCGCAGTGCACGAGACATGAACCACACGATCAAGACGAAGAAAAATAACACTAATATCCCCATCAAGACAAATACCGGCGTACTTTGTTTAAGGACATCCCGATAGATCGTCTTCGACACGGATACGTCCGTATCGATTCCTAGCGCCCCGATGATTGCTCCAGCCGAATCGCGAAGGGGGACATAAGACGAGATATAATCGCCATACTCCGGATTCTTAATGATTCCTGACTTGGCAGACTCCCCGTTCATAATCGCTTCAACCGCATCCTTCGGCATATCGGTCACTTCACCGATCGGAGACGCCGAATCCGATCCTTTCGGCTGACCATCGATCAGGATGATGGGCTGCCCTTGGTCGTCAATTTGTACCGTATACACATACACCGCACCGATCTGTAAGCGATAACGATTCAGCTCTTCCCGAATACTCCAATAGAGATCGTTCTCTTGGACATCTTGCAAGTAAGTTTCATAGGATTTCAAATCAAACTGACCAGCATAAGCCTCCGCCGTATGGATACTGAACTGGCCTATCGCTTCTTCGCTGGCTTTCTTGGTGTTCTGTATTTGCATATATATTAAAGTAGTAGACAGGATAATAAGTATCGCCAGAATAATAACCGATAGCTTGAATACCAAGCGGCTTCTAAGTCTAGACATGATGATGTCGAATCCCCTTCGGAAGTGGTTTGCCTAATATTGTGCAACTTACTTCCCTTTTTTTACTATTTGATTCGACAATGTTCGCGCGTTCTCCTTCAAGATTTTTCGGCATGTTTAAAAAAGAGAACCTTGGGATGACACGTCGGACTCACTTCCGCCACAATGCCGTTTACTTGTGATTCTATTCTGATTGCGTGAATCCGAGCCTACGAGGCTGTCCGTCCGTCATCCAGTCGCGGCTGCGTCCTTTGGCGTAGTCCGATTTCATCTCGGCAATCAGCTGTCTAAGATTTACATCATTGTCGTAATGCAGCTGCAAAGCGGCGGAAACATACAATTCGCTCAATTGGGCGAGCGTGAAACCTTCCGTTCCTTGCGCAGCCTGAGCGACCGATTCCTCGTCTACGAGGCGATTCATTCCTTTGTGAACTAGATAGGAATGGCGAATCTCTTCATTCGGCAACTTCACCTCATAAGCCCGGTCGAATCTGCCTGCCCGGTTCATGAGCGCAGGGTCTATTTTCTCCGGATAGTTCGTCGTCCCAATGAGGTATATGCCTTCCTTCGACGTTGCCCCATCCAGCGTGTTCAGGAAATAAGAACGGCAGGAGGCAGGCATGGAATCGATATCCTCGATAACTAGCACCATAGGCGCCCTTTGATTGGCGGCGGCGAACACCTCTTGGATCGACTCGCTGTTGGTAAACTCAGTGATCTGCCAGTAAGCGACAGGCGCCCCGACCGAACCCGAGATGGATTTGACTAACGTCGTCTTGCCGTTACCCGGCTTTCCGTACAGCAAGATCCCTCTTTTGTAAGGAATGCCGTACGTTTGGAAAAAGGATCGATCCTTGGAGAAAAATTCGTCAATGGATCTGTAAATTTGCGTCTTGAGCTCCACATCCATGAATACCTCGGCCCGAGCGACAGGGCTTGTCGCCAACTCTCGTGATTGCTCCAGCCCGTCCCGGGTATCCGTGAAGACGAGGATCTTCCGATCCGCAAGCTGCCGCGAACGCATGTCTTCTAGAAACAGAACGAGATCGCCGTCTGATTCGCTGAAAATAAGATCCTCGTAGCTGAGGCCATGCTGCGCCACTTTCGGAATTCTTGCCATGGCAACACGATGCTTCGAATAGATGAACAAATTATTGCGAATGGCGGGCCGAACTGCATAGCTCTCGCGGTTCTGTCCATGGTCGGCCGTGTAGGCGAACGCCCTCGTTTCGACCATGTCATATATGCTGGCCGCATGCTCCACCCCCTCATACTCGTGATTAACATCTTCCTCCAGTCCATTCCATATTTCATTGCCGTCATCTTGTTCGTAGAGACGAAACTCGGTTCCGAAACGATCCTTCAAATAATCGACGATAGCCTGAACCGTGGCAATATAGTTGAAATAACTGCGCGGATCCGGCGAGTGACCTTCGGCATTGTCGGCCCGTACGAAGAACTTCGGGTCTGTGGTTTTAAATGTTATTTTCATTTTAATGTTTACACTCCTTTCACTGCCGCCAAAGGACGACACTTGGCTACAACGGTAGCCAGCCGCGCCTCGACGACGCTTTCTATGATTTGATCTACGTCTTTATAAGCTTGGGGAGATTCGTCGATCAGGGACTCGAGTCCCCGGTGGTTAACGACGATCTCATCCTCCTGCCCAATGCGCAAGGAGGAAGCAAACTCATCCACGGTGACGAGTTGTTTCGTCGCATTGCGCGAACGGATTCGGCCTGCGCCATGACAGATGGAATGGTAATTTCGCGCGCCTTCCGGTGAACCTACCATTAAGTAGGAAGACGTTCCCATCGAGCCCGGAATCAGAGCCGGGTGCCCCGTATCCGCGTAAGGCAGCGGATTGTCTACATGACCGGCTGGTAATGCCCGAGTCGTTCCTTTGCGGTGTACAAGGAAGGACTCCTCCCCGTGATTTTCCTCACATGCGTAGTTATGCATCAGGTCGTATAGCGTTCGCGTCTCCGCTTTGGATCCGAACGTCTCTCGAAATGCATCGCGAACGGCGAACGCGAGTAGGTGCCTGTTCGCGACAGCGAAGTTAAGCGCCGAATACATGAGATTCGCATAGTTCTGACCGGCTTCGCTGTCGAGCGGCGCATAGACGAGCTTCGGATCGCTTGTGCCAAGCCCCAGCTTGTGCATGGTTTTCGCAACTTCAGAGCCGCTATGTTGGTTTACCGCACCGCCCCATGAGCGGGATCCCGAGTGAATCATCACCGCAACTTGGCCATCTTGCAGCCCCCACTGTTCCGCGATATGTCGGTTGTCTTCATTCACGCTAATGGCCTGAATTTCTATGAAGTGATTGCCGTTACCGAGCGTACCAAGCTGTCGGTGAGCCCGATGCCATACCGGCTCGGGGATTCGATCCAGCACGCTCTCGTCAAATCGGAACCGGCTACACTCGACGTGGGTTAAGGAAGTCGCTTTCCGCGGAGTATACGAATCCGGAACATACTTGCCTGGCAGGCCGTGAAGCCCTTTACGAAGCACATCCTCCAGACGGATATCGGAGAAATAACCCCTAGCGTGGTTTTCCACCGGAATTCGCTTCTCGATGGCTTTGACTAACTTGCGCCGGAGCTTCACGTCTTGGAGCTCATCCACGTGCAAATTCGTCAGATGCAGCCTCATCCCGCAGCCAATATCGCTTCCGACGATGGAGGGAGACACAAACCCGTCCTCCACACCCCATACCGCCGTCGTACCGATACACGTTCCTACTCCGACATGAGCGTCGGGCGTATAACTCATATACCGGATATTCGGAATTTGCAGATTGTTGTTCGCCATCTCGAGCACTTTGGCCCCCATGGCATGATAAAGATCGTCGTGGGCGAATACGTGCAAGTCTCCCGCGGGGAGATCGATTCGCCGGTAATACGGGTTGTTTGAATTCATATAAGGGTTCATTTCCTCTCTAATTGTAAAAATAATATTGAAAATCAGAACGCAAAAAGACCGTAAGCCCAATCGCTTACGGTCTTCGCACAATGTGAAATAACAGGTGTCCACCTTCTCCACCGCGATGGATGAGGGGCGCTTCCTAGTCTTTACGTTGCTTGGGCCCGTAGAGGCCGATGGACAATCAACAGACGATTTAGTTGCGACAGTGCGGCATTACGACGATTGTTAAGACTGGTCATGTCCAACGGCCTCCTTCCTGTTTAAGATAATGATTAGATTAAGGGTTAAGGTTATGGTTGTCAATATGTAAATAGAAAATATTTATTAGGGGCATTAAAATCCGTTATGAGTCTGTGGAGTGAAATGGTGCCAAAACAAGCCTATTTAACTTTCTTCTTGTGTTTTCTATGTCTCGTTTCTAGGAGTATTAATAATGTCATCCAGACGGCAAAGATGATAAGGATAACATATAATCTATCTGCGTTTCTCATGATGAGCTCAATAAACACAGCAGACCACCTCTATTTGACTAAGATCATGCTACCTATTCAAGAGTCTCTCTCCAGGGTGATCACCAGTTGTGACCCATCTTGAACTCCTTTGATGTAAAGCCATTGCTTTTGGAATGAGACCATCTGGTCATGTATCTCCATCCATTTGTTCAAGACTTCTCGAGTTTCATCTGACAGTGCTCTAATCAACAAGTTCTCATATGTGTTGGCTTGTTCTCTTAATGTCATTAACTCCCCTTTACTCTCAGCCTCCTCTGATAATGCTTCGTATCTCTTTGTAATTACTTCTTTAATCCATTCTTTCATGTATTTCGCTCCTTGTTTTAACTCGGAATAAAGTGAAATACAACGGGGATAATATTTATAGATTATTAATTGAGATTCTCCGTGATCAATTAAATATTCACTAAGTACATTTTAATCATAATTGAACTAATAGTAAATGTAAAAACAACTATTAGTTTATTATATCTTCCTCTTAATTTATCTAGTGTAATGGGTGAGGAGGGTTGTCATGGATTATGCATCGCTTGGACAAAGAATACGGAGTGAAAGAAAGAAATTAGCAATGACTCAAGAGAAAATTGCCGAACTGATCGGAGTTTCTGACGCATATATTGGACAGATTGAGCGAGGGGAAAGAAGTTTAACTTTAGATACTCTTATAGATTTGGCAAATATACTCGGAGTTACAGTTGACTACCTAATCCAAGAATCTCTTACTCCTAATGACGATAATTATATCGATCATATCAGACAACTTCTCACGAACCGTTCGCCAAAAGAAAAGCAAATGGCCTTGAATGTAGTTAAAGTTATGTTTGCACATGTGGATGATATAAGGGAAGTAGATCAGTAACCGAGAAAAGTAGCTTAGTTTTCTTTACAAAATCCCCCCAATAATTGGAAATGGGACGATTTTTGTTCAATGCATACCGTAATCCACTTCGGAAAATCAGCGTTGTCATAAAAGAAAAACTCGACAATCTGAAGGATTGTCGAGCTACTAGCAGATATAGATAATGCGGCTATTCAGAAGGACTGTCCTCGACGTACCTTATAACGAACAAGCCTAAGAAGCCATTCTTCAAAAATTTTACTGTGGACTCAAATAACCACGGGTTCTTTCTCATATGATTTTTCATGTTGATGAATATTCATTGCTTGAACCATTTGTTTCGCAATTGCTTCTATTAATGGGACGACTACCGAGTTCCCAAACTGTTTATATGCTTGAGTGTCAGAAACAACTATTTTGAATGACTCCGGGTACCCTTGAAGCCTCGCACATTCCCTAGGAGTTAGTCTGCGGGGATTTTTGTCATCCCCCTGTGAAATGAGGATCTCCGATCCATCCTTGTAGTACCGGGCACTTAACGTTCTACATATTCCTTCGGGGTCTGCCAAACCAAATCCGAAACCATTACCTTTTGCTTTATGTTTTGCGGCATATTCCTGTAAATAATTCCACAGTTTATTCGAAAGTGTATATTTATCATCCACCCTATCATCCAGCACATCATTCATTCGTTTCAAAGGCTTTTCAAGTTCAGGAAAATCAAATCTCTCCCAGCCACCGTATACATTGGTATCAAATCCGATAATGAAAATACGCTCCCTATGTTGAGGAACAAAATGTTTTCCATCAAGAACTTTAACATGTAAACTATATCCCAGCTTCTCAAGCGTTTCACAAATAACTTTAAAGGTTCTCCCTTTATCGTGAGACTTCAAGTTTTTAACATTTTCAAGCAAAAAAGCACGGGGACGCTTCTCTTTAATAATTCTGGCTACATCAAAAAAAAGCGTACCTTGCGTTTTGTCTAGGAACCCATGATCTCTCCCCAGACTGTTTTTCTTTGAGACACCAGCTATTGAGAACGGTTGGCAAGGAAACCCAGCAACCAATATATCATGATCAGGGACACTCTTCTCATCAATATTTGTAATATCACCTTCCGGCAATTCGCCGAAATTGTTTAAATACGTCTTTTGAGCATACTTGTCCCATTCCGAAGAAAAAACACATTTACCTCCAGCCTTCTCGAAAGCCAATCTCATTCCTCCGATACCAGCAAACAAATCAATAAATTTTAATTTATTCGATTTCACATTATAACCAGCTTCCGTTTCTTTCAATTTATGGGAAATTGCAGATATTACATAGTCCTGCAGGGAAGTTCCAGATGCACTCGAGAGCTCCCGGATTTTCTTGTGAATTTCTTCGTCTAATTTGATATGAATTTGTTTCGTGGCTAATCACTCCCGGGAAGAAATATATACCCATACTACACCGGGAATACTGAAAACACAAACAAATATTCGTATTTCTATGACTTTTTTATGGTTTCCATCCAATGCTTAATGGTATCCGAGAGTTCTCCCAAGTCTTTATGAAATGGGTAATTCTCTGTTACCTCATCAGGGACCCTTGACCAGTCTAACCGATCCCAAACATCTTTCAGCTCGTCTAAGGCTATTTGAAGATGACTAATTTTTTGAAGAAGTTCTCTCTTCATCAGTTTCAACCTCCTCATCTTACATTGCAGAATACTGCTCCTAGCTTATCTGGGTTAGATATATTTTTCAAACCCTTAATAGTTCATTTCAATAATAGATAAAGAAAAGCCACGTATCTACGTGGCACTAAGACATTATCATCTGTTCTTAACCATGGAAATAAAACCTTCTAAGGTCATGATCTTATCATGAAAAGATTTTGGAAAGCTACCTATGTACTGCTTCGGTACCACCAGAACTACTTGATGCTGTTCCATTTCAATTAGCTGATTCTCTGAGATTCCTTGTTGAAGTGTGAAAAGATGTTTGACCCTGATATTATCCGCTTCATTAATAATTTGTCTCCAGCGGTCTTTACAAGTCGTCTTAGCACCAAGGAACACCAATTTATCTTTTGGGAATAACGTATCATGATATTGTGCCCCGCCTGGAAAAATGAAATCCGGTTTTTTGTTCCCTTCAGTTATTACTTGCGTACCGAACTCTAACATGTTAATTGTAAAAACCTCTTTTAGATGATGTTCAAGAGATTTTCCTGCCCTGCTTTTTCTACGATTTAATAGAGTATTGGCGCAGTCTACCAACTCATCTACCGTTAGGAAAGGAGCTGACAACCGCTCTTTATATCGATTACTTTCAATAGCCTTGAATAATGAATATTCGATATCTAACCACTTTAACAAAAGACTATCGGGGTGTTCACGATTTGCTTTTACATTAATCCTCTGGTAAATCTCCCTTGCTTTAGCAGACATTTGAACTGTATCTGGAAACTCTATTTGTAAGCTTACTATAAACTCATTGAACAGCTGTTCAAGTCTGATTGAAGTGGCTTGCAATGAGTTTGCACCTTTAATGATACGGTTTGTTTGACTTGCTGATAAACCAAGTGAAGACAAAAAAAACTCAATATCTTCATCAGTATCAATTACATAACCATGATAATATTCAGAAGAAATTTGAACAAGAACAAATAGATCTCCGACATGGGTATCCCGCAAATATGGAAACCCTCTCCCAAATCGGGTAATTCGGTACTCATTCCGAGTTTTCTGTCCGTAGTATATGAACCTTGTATCAGTTTCAAAGTCATCCTGCCATTTGATTGTTACAAACTTATCTTTCATCTCTCCTCTTACTCCCGGAGAGTCAAATAATATCTCCCAAGAATCAAGTGGAATATAAAAACCAAATTGATGCGCTCCAGTAGCTCCTGCATCATTGGAAGAAATGAATTTACAGAAGGCAAGGGGATTAGCTAAACAAGCTTGTATTGCCTTCTCCAGAATCGACATGTCATTCATTCTCTTCTTTCCGGAATATTGTTTATTTTTAATTGAGCTCATGACCCTCTAATTTATTCTTCAGACCACTATAGCTAAGGGATTACAATAAAAATTTAGTCATTCTCAGCATCGGCAACTTGATTTTTCCTCAATCAAGTGTTATATACTTTTCTCGTTGTTACCTTTAATAGAGACAATACCAGAGTAAAGCAATCCTAACTATCTTTCAATCCCATTTTGTGCACTATCAATAACCTTATCTGCTATGGATGCATTCCATCCAAAGTTATCTTCAAGCATTTTAGCTCTGAACTTTTCTGGAAAGTTAAAGATAATAGCAAGTATTATACTAAAAGAACGAGTCGTTTCCCAATTTGCTCCATTTATAACAAGCAAATTGGTAAAGTATCTGTGGATTCTTTCCATACTTGAGACTAGCATTTCATCTAACTTTTTAATTTCTTGTAATCCAACTACCTTGAAATATTGTAAAAGTTCCTCCGTATCACCATATTCACCTTCATATCTAAACCCAGCTACTTGAATTATTTGAATTAATCTTTCCACTGCAGGTGAATTATTTAAATATTCATTTAGACTATTTAAACTTATATCTAGTTCAAGTACTTTTTCAATTCGCACTATTGGATTGCTTTCTTTCTCGATTTTATAATTTTTAGATAAATTCTTCTGATTTTTTAATTGTTCTATTTCTAATTGCAATTCCCTGATTATATTATCCTTCAATAACATCTTCGATTCGTAATCTTGACTTGTTTCGGAAAGATTAGAATTTAAATTATTAATGAATGAACCCATTTCATCTGCACTACCAGAAAGTCTATTGAATATCTCTAAATATTCAGACAATATTCTGTTACTTGTGTTATATGGATACCTAACTTTATGATCTATTTCACTCCATGCTTCTTCAAATATTGTTCTTACTTGAATCTCTGATATTATTTGTTTAATCATTAAATTGGACTTGATAAGGTAATGAACTGATCTATATCCCGCAGGATGAATTATTATATCGCAATTATGTTTTTCGTATTTAGCTTTTGAATCACCTTCTCTTATATTTGCTCTTGGTGTCTCATGAAGAATCCATTGTGAAACAATGAATTTATCAATATACTCCCAATCCTCCTTAAATAAATGCAAAACTCTTATTCCAATTAAATCAGTTATTTCCTGAGAATAGTTTAAAATATTAATATCCTGACCTTTCGATCTTTTTCTAATTATTTTTTCAATAAGGTGTTCTGGTTCTTTAATTCTATACTTGACCGAATGCGCTTTCTCAATTGATGAAAAAAATTCTGCAAGTGTTCTTGCAGTCGGCTCTAATTCATTTCTAGACTTACTATATTCATTGTATATCCCTTCCAAACTTAACCAATCTATATCAGCCTTTGCGAAGATCTCATCTGATATATTATATTTTTTTAGAAATGTTTCTTTATCCATTAGTTTAAACATTATTGTCCCCCCCTCGGAATATGCCAGCTGAAATCAGTATCTGCCAAATATATAGCTTTCTCTATGCTTCGTTAACGTCAGATGTATCTTACTATTCTAAGTCCACTTCTCTGTTATTTTGTAATATCTTCTTAAGCTCATTAACTAGAAAAGGGGGATTTCTTTTATGAAGCATAGAATGGCAATTGGGACACACTGGTACCAAATCTTTTGATGGATCAATAATATAATTCTCACTTAAATTAGAAATAGGTACTACATGATGAACATGTATGTACCCTCTACCCATCGGACCATAAGTTCTTTCAAAATCAAATTCGCACACTTTACAAATACAACCACACAACATGATACAGATTTGCCTGTTAATTGAGCTTCTTTCATAAATATTAACTTCAACCCTAGTTAATGCACCTTCAGGTAACCCTAAAGCCTCTTCCTCAATACTCTCTTCTTCAAGCGGCAGCAAGGAAAGAACCATTCCTAGCAATTTCCCTGCCCATTCAAAGAGCATTGACTCACGCTCTTGCTCATCTATACTATCTAATACAACTGGCATTACATTTAAAACCAAGTGCACTTGTTGCCAATCATCTGGCCATGTCAGATAATTGTCTGGTTCTACATATGTATTATTCACCATCATTATGAACTGAGATTTCGATGCTCCAAAGCATGACCCTGCTATTGTCTCAAATACTCTTTTTTTGCTCTTATGAGCATTCCCCATTGTCTTTACCAATAGAGAAGAATAGTTTTCCGGGATAACTTCAAACTTTAAGCTTCTCCACCCAAAATTTATCCGTAAAATAAAACCATGTCCAATGGATAGATCACTTGGCCTAAAATCTAAGTAATCCTCTGAAATAATTAAATCAAGATTTATTCCGTAGGCATCCGTCAGCATTTCACCTAGCTTAGTATCATTAATTTGCGTCGCCATTATTTAGCTCCGGTTCCGGCAAATCCTCCACCAATTTCCTAAGAAGTCTAGAAACTTCAAATCTCAATTCATTGATATGGTATTTTGTCGTTTCATTGATAGTGCCTAGCTCAGCTTCGCACAAAGCCCATATAAGTGAGTCCATCCCTTGAATAGTTACTCCTGATGTTAAGTTTGGAACATACACTTTATGATAATAAGGATGGCCTGTATTAATTCTAACCGCATGATGCATATCAATTAGACATGGCTCCCACAGTAACCCGTCATCTAAAGAATCGACTGCAGCAACATGTAACTCCCCTTCTCTAACCGGTTGCATAATTGGAAGCTTAATTTTGAATTTGCCCTTTTTATTGGTGATTTCAACTTCATTCTTCGTTGAATCAGTTATATCAATTTTAGACATTTGAATTTCTTTTTCCTTCGCACCTATACCAGCATTAGAGCCATCATGAGCCCCTCTCGAAGCATTATTGACAGTCTTTTTAGTTCCCTTGCGGTATTGATGATCAGCCGCCCTTCTAGGCGCAGGAAGAAATGTATCTTTTAGCCAGTTATATAAATCACTATTTAATCTAATTTTCGATTTTTTAATGTCCACATTGAATGCATCGTCTAGTGTGTGATCAAAAGAAAACTCTACCCTCAACAAAGACCCATGGGGCTCATTTCTATACATGCCTAACCAGTCTCCAAAATGAATAAGTCGATTCTCTCGGTAAATATAGAATCCTTGCATATCATTATTAAGCTTAGCATTACTAGCAGCTTCTTCATTAGAAAATTGCTCTCTTCTTGGAATCACATATGCTTTAATAATAAAAGATGTCGTACTATTATCTGGAAGTTCAACTACCTGTTTCTGTTCTGCGACTATCTCTGTATAAGGCTCAGTTATACAAAACGGATCCCATGCAGTAATTGCTTCATCATTAACATTAATAACTACGTTACTAACACTAATATAATTGTGATCAAGGAAACGCTGAAATATCATTGAAAGATGTGCTTTCAAACCCTCTATAGTTCTTTCAAATGCTTTTCGGGCATGTGATCCTCCTTGATCGTTATATGATTTAAGGAGCCGATCAACCTTACCCCATGATACAATTGTCCCCGAATTTCCCTCTGAGATTCTCTCAAGTAGTTCTAATTCTATTTCATCTGGTTGCAAGAACAGAAGTTGCCACTCCTGAACCTTACATACATGATCTAAATCCCATTGAGCTTTTAATATTGTCTCACTCTCGCTAGAACGAGATGTAACTGAAAGGGATCTACAAAACGAAGTCGATGCTGTTTTTAGACCAAGGCCAAATTTCCCTAAACTCGCCCGATCAGGGCGCACTGAAGAACCATAACGCATAGCATTGATCAAACCTTCTTCGTTCATTCCTATTCCATTGTCGGTGATATAAACTTCAATATCTCCGACAAAATCCATATTTACTCTGATATCAATCAGAGTAGCTTTAGCAGCGATACAATTATCAACGATATCTGCTATAGCAGTGTTAAACTCGTATCCAGTATCTCTGAGACCTTCAATCATTCTATTAGCATCTGGCTGAACCACCAATGTTTTTCTGTCAATGATGCTCATATGTTAACCACCTTCCATGATGTGCCTAACCGTAAAACATTGTCGGTATCATTCTCTAACTTATTTGTCCTCTGATGTTTAATTAAGAGCCTCCCATCATCAAGCCTAAGGAATATTATTTTATCTCCAGCTTTAAGATTGTTCGATTTAATAAAGCCCGTCATGCTCGTCAATCTAAATTCGTTTCTAGTACCTTTGTAAAACTTATTATTGTAATATATATAAGTAAAGTTCCATATAGCTCCCGATAGATCTTCAAATCTCAGGACACATCTAGGATTTTTCGTTTCCTTTCCTAATTGGGGAAAAAAAGAGAGGATATCTTCATCTTTTGGAACCAGAATGCCTGCTTGATGACCTCCGGTTTCTCCTGTATCATTTGCACTCAATACTTTGCATATTGCTTGTGGATGTACTAATAACTCCATCTTTATCCCTCCTTATATAGGTGTCAAAGTCATCGCTTTTAAAATATCTAGATAGTCATTTTTACTGCCATCTATACCAACTATGGCAGTTTCAGAAACCATTCTTTTACGTTCTAATCTATCATTCATAGCTTCTTCAACTGTACTTGCGTAAAATAACTTATAAATATTCACAGGCCTAGTTTGCCCCCGCCTATATGATCGAGCAGATGCTTGATCTTCTATCGCGGGATTCCATTCCAAATTATAATGAATTACATGATTAGCTGCTGTAATATTCAGACCCGCGCCGGCAGCACGCGGATTTAATACTAATATTGCTGAATCTTCTATTTTTGAATAAATATCGATTTTCTGCTGTCGATCCGAAATGGGTACCCTACCATCAATAAAGTCGCAATATATGCCAAATCTATTGAACAAATCACCCACTAAAATATCACTCATTTTAGTAAATGAAGTGAAAATTAATATCTTTTCTTTGTTCGCAATAATTTCCTCAATAATTTCTAACATTCTCATATATTTAATAAATAGCGCTGGATCTTCTGATTTCCCCGAATATAACATTGGATGAGTACAATAGATCCTCAACTTGATAAGTGCGATTAGTGAAGCATTCTTTCCATGTTCATCAATTATTTGCTTTCTCAACATTTCATATTTAATTGCTTCATTTTTTTCCATTTTTAATACTTGAGGAATATTTATTCGTTGTGGGAGATCCTTTGCAACTTCATTCACCCTTCTTCTGAGCATGATAGGAGAAACTGTAGGTTCTAAGCTCTTTGCACCGTCGAGATCATCTGAAAATTTTTTTTGAAATTGAGATAAATCTCCAAGAAAACTTGGAAGCGCAAAGTCAGTTATTGACCACAAATCTGTAAGTCGATTCTCAACTGGAGTTCCTGTAACTGCTATCGAGACCCTTCTAGGGACCTGTTTAACCGCCACTGTCCTCTTAGCACTTGGATTTTTTATTGCTTGAGCTTCATCTAATACTACTAAATTCCACTTAATCATTTGTATCATAGACAGATCCCTTAAAACGGAATCATACGTGGTTATAACTACATCATAATTTTGAAGATTTTGATAAAATCCTGTTCTTTTTGTACCTTGATGAATCATTACTTTTAATTGTGGAGCAAATTTTTCTAATTCTCTCCGCCAATTCTCCATTAATGTGACCGGAGCAATTACTAGAGAAACAGATTGCCTTATTGTTTTCTCATAAGCTAATAAAGCTATCACCTGTGCAGTCTTACCTAATCCCATCTCATCAGCTAATATACATCCAGCTTCTTCTTCAGAAATCATCTTAAGCCATCTATACCCCTGGTACTGATAAGGATACAATCTACCGACAAATAATGGAATATCTTCACTCAGTTCAGGAAGAATTGTGTTTTTGTCGAGAAGCATCGTACCTACTTCATCTTGCAACAAATGAGATGCTGTATTTCTAATATATAAATACTGTTTTATTGTGATTTTTCCAACAGTCATAATTCCAGCCTGAATTAAGAGATTTTTTATCTCCTCAAATATACCCTTCACAAACGGGTGCCACGTATCATTTATTAGGATGTAATCAATACCTGATTCTAATATAGTATTTAATTTAATCATTTCTTTTTTGTGCGTGCTTATTATTTCAGCTTGTATTGAAATACTATTTTCATGGACATGTTGACGGAGTAATATTTTTAGACTCATAGGCAACTTTGAAAATTTAATATTAGATAAATCATCACTTGGTTTTTCAACTTTGATTCCATTAACAATTAGAACGGTCCTAAATTGGGCAAAATAAATATCCTCAGCACTCGGATAATAAGTTTCATCATCATTTGTGATTATACATATATATCCAGAATCCTTGAGCACCCATTTACCACTTTTCATTTGCAACTCGCCCTTAAAATTCTATTAGTAAAGTAAAATTGTCATAATGTTCTAAATATAGAATAGTTGAATGTTAGTTATGTGTCATTAATTATTTTACGCTTTCTTTATAGCTCAACTGAACGGGAATCTGGATGACGAACCCGCAATAACGTTGAGACCAGTCCCTCTCTACAATCTTTCGTGCGTAAACGATCCGTCTTGATAACACTTTGCCTCCGCTCACTAGGGGGGATATAGCAGCTAATGGCGCAATTGGAAATGTCTGATTGATTGACTAACTTCGGCTTCCCTCCAATGTCATCCTTGAGCTTAAAAGCCCGACCGAGAATGAGATATGGATTCTTATACTCTATCAGAATCGCTCTACTACCCCAATCCCAAGCATCCCCGCCTGAGCACCATACTTAGTCACCGACAGAGAAGCTGCTTTCACGGCGAAAGTAAGAAATTGTTCAAGGCTCCAACCGGAATCGCGCCGTTCGCCCCCCGGAAGAATAACGATGCAATTGTCCTCAGGCGTATGCAAGATAGAGGCAATTCCTGTAGGCGTCTGTTCGATGATCCCGATTCCGTCCGTACGGATGTCGTTTTCTTGCATGTTGGACATCATTACAGATCCAAACATGTCGTCTCCGATCAAGCAAAGGTAAAACGATTGATTCAGCGGAGAAGAAGGTAGAGTTTAATCTGTCGTTATTCAAGCGATCCGTACGAGAAGCGGTTCCGATGGCTCGGTTCCGCAGACGGGCTATCCCGCCGGCAGGGTCGGCTTCCGATGCCCCCCCAACCAACACCCATATGATAAAATAAGGCACATAAGAATTTAAGATTCAAAAAGGAGTGACCCCATCAATGAGCACTTCAAGCATCCCATGGAGCAAAGGAACATGGACGACGGAGCCTATCTCGTCCAAAGATGAAGGCGGAATTCTGAAAGTCGAGGCCAAGCGCGGGAGCGATTATTGGGAGAAAACGCTCTACGAGTTCGAGCATAGGGATGGACATGCGCTGCTTGCCGATTGGGAAGACAGTGATGCGATCGAAGTCGGCTTCCGGCTCGATTCCTTTACCGAATTGTACGATCAAGCCGGGCTGATGCTGTGGCAAGGTCAGGAACAGTGGATTAAGGCCGGGATCGAGCTGAACGACGGAATCCCGCACCTAGCCGTCGTCGCGACGGACGGTTATTCGGATTGGTCGCTTGCGCCGGTACCCGAATGGGTAGGGCAGGAAGTGACGATTCGCGCTTCGCGCATAAAGGACGCGGTCATTATTCGAGCCCGTTCACGTTCCGAAGGCTGGCGCACGGTGCGAGTGGCGCGTTTTCCGTATACGACCGGCAATCAGGCCGGGCCTTTCCTGTGCGCACCGACCAGAGACGGACTAGAGGTCGCGTTTACCCGTTGGGTACGGACCGCTCCCGATGCCGAGCTGCACACCGATCCCCCTACGGAAGATTAAAGATAGCGATCAAACAAACAAAAACCGCGCAGCATCATGCTTTCGCGGTTTTTTTCCTTTTGACAACCTCAACCCACAACACTCATCGCATACCCCAACAATGCTCCAAGAACAAGCCCCCCCATGATCTCAACCGCGTTATGCCCCACGCTTTCTCTAAGCCTTTTCCCCTCCGGGTTCAATCCGTTGATCAACCGAGCGTGATGGCCGACATAGCGCCTCAAGCCCGAAGCATCCAAGATCACGATGAAGGTGATAGCCGTTCCCAGACCGAACATCGGACTCCTGAAGCCTTCGTTGAACCCGATCAGCATGACCGTTGTCGTCATAATCGTCGTATGGTTGCTCGGGAATCCTCCGTTTCCGCTTCGTTCTCGGGCATTGCCATAGCGAAAATGATTGACGGCATATTTGAGAACTCCGGCAACCAGCTAAGCAACGAATGGTGCGATCAAATACAGCCTCCATTCCTCCTCAGCAGCAATTCATGCCTGCGCTTGCCGATCGCCAGGAACAACGATAGGAAGAACACGAACATCAAGAACCACGAGGTGAAACCCGTTCGGATGACGAGTCCTCCCCCCACCGCCCTCATGGCGAAGCCGCATGCGATGATCATGATGTCCAAGATGACGAAATGCTTCAATTTCAAGGAATAAGCGACGTTCATCCTGAAGTAAGCAACGAGCAGGAGCCCGAACAGAACGTTCTGATAAAACCCCGCGCCGAGCGAGACAACGAGTAAAACTCCGCCAAAGGTTAGAGCCACTCTAGGATCGAGCCTTCCCGAAGCCATCGGGCGCTTAACCTTATCCGGCTGCTGCTGATCGGCCTCCCTGCTAGCCCTGAAAGGATCTGTCCAAAATTGTGGTTTACCCTTCCTAATCATGCTACACTAATTTTGTTTTGAGGCAGGAGGAATTCGACATGGCCAACGGCAAAACGATTAAAAAGTGGTACCTGATTATCTCTTTTCTTCTCTCCTTATATCTCGTAGTCGTCACCATCGTAAGTCTCACCGCGGCTTCCCCAGAGATCAAAGCGCCGCTCGAAGCGGTTGCCCACTATATTCTATGGTTTTTCATTGCGGAGTTAGCCGTGCTGCTCATCGTTACCAAAGACTTTCGTAAGTTTCTCAAGGAACAATGGCTAAGCATTCTAGCGGTAGGGACATCGATTTCCGTCACGCAATTTATGGATGCCATCGTCGGAATCGGTTCATTAACGGGGATTAAAGCCGTGAAAGGATTGAAATCCTTAACCGCGTTAAAGTCGCTCAAATCGATGAAATTAGTTAAGGCCACGAAGAGCGTAAAGCTCGCCAAATCGTACAAAATCGGCAAAAAAGCTTCGAAAGCCGTAAAAAGCCGCAAGTGAACTCCTGTGTCCGTTTGGGTGAAGCCGCAACACGATATCACGTTCTTAACCATAATAAAAAGGCCAACCAGAATACTCTCTGGTTGACCTAGTAATACGAATCCTATAAAGCGCCGCGTCTCGGCTTACACTTGTTTAAACTCGATCCAATCGATCTGCAAGCCCGGTTTGACGAATTCCAATTTCAATTCATATAGACCCGCTTCCAGCTCGATTTTCACAAGCCTTTGCCTGATCCATTTGCCTTCCGTTCCGTTCGTCTGAATGGTCGTCATCAATTGATCGTTCAGCGTCACGTTACATGCGCTTTGAGCCAATTCGGGCTCCGGAGACATGATGCTGACTATGATCCGGTATTGACCGGCTTGATCGACTTTCATCAAGGTCGATCCCGCTACCGCCGGTTTAACTTGCGCATTCTCGGAAAGGGACTGCGCTTGCTCAGGCGACAAGGATGAATTGGCCTTGAAAGCTTCAACCTTCTCTTCGATCACCTGTTTTCTAGAGAATACCGGCGCGTTCATAATGAATTCGCAGATGTTCATGGCGGAACGCTGAAGCTCTCCGCGGGTTAACGTGCCCTCTTCCAGCGACTCTATGGTGTTGTCATCATAGCCATTGATTTCCGCGCCATAGTTCGGAACGACCATATACAGATCGTTCTGCGCGCGAACCATCCAGTTCGTATATTTCCGATCTGCCGCGCCACCATGCGCAACATCGTTCATGACGGCCCACCAATCGGTCATCACGATACCCTTGAAGCCCCATTCACCGCGAAGAATCGTCGTGTTTAAATCGTAATTCGAAGCCGCCCAATGCCCGTTGACGGGATTATAGGAGGTCATGATCGAATTCGCTCCACCCTGTTTCACAGCAATTTCGAAGCCTTTCAGGTAAATTTCCCGAAGGGCTCGTTCGGAGACGATAGCATCTACTTTACTGCGATGTTTCTCCTGATTGTTGCAGGCAAAATGCTTCAACGTGGCGTTAGAGCCGCCCTTTATTATGCCTTTAGTGCAGGCTGCGGCAAACACTCCAGAGATTAACGGATCTTCCGAAAAATACTCGAAGTTGCGTCCATTGAGCGGACTGCGTCGAATATTCAAGCCGGGTCCCAGCAAGGTGTCCACGTTGTTACTTACTAATTCGCGGCCTTCCATGACATAAAGCTCTTCGACCAGTTCCGCATTCCACGTTGCCGCCAGCAACGTTCCGATCGCAACCTGAGTCGCCTTCTGCCCGCTATCCATGCGAATCCCGGACGGTCCGTCCGACGTGCAAGCAACCGGAATTCCATAATTGAACAAGCTATCGCTTACCCCGCCGAAAGCAGAAGCCGTACCCGGCGTAACCAGCGGACTGCTCATGCCTTCTCCTCTGACGATCGCGGCCAGATCCTGATCGTTGAGCTGCGCGATGAAGTCCTCCATGCTCACTTTCCGGTCGTAAACATCCCTTAATCGATAGCCTTGATTACCGGTTTGCTCCAACGTTGCGGGGAGATTGTTCTCGATCCGTTCCGCTAAAGAGACCCGTTGCTTAGGCACTTCTACGAAGAGGAGTTCATAGGAACCGTCATCCCTCAGAGCGCCCGGCTTCATTCTCGTGAAGCTTTCCGTCGGCGCCAGCGCCTCTTGCAGCTGCTCGACGACTTGAAGGGTTTCCACCACGTAACCGCTTTGCCCTTGGACGCCGATTTCCGCCAGATTTTTGACGCTCGTCCCCGCATAAATGCGATAAGTCCCTGCTTCCAGCACATAAGCGTAAGGTTGACCCGTTACGCCGGAGTCGTCATAAGAAGCCATAGAATGAACAGGAAAGCTCACGGTTAGTCGCTGTGATTCACCCGCTTGGAGAACTTTGGTCTTACCGAATGCCGCCAAAGCTTTAGCCGGTTGTCCCAGTTTTCCTTGCGGCGCTTCATAATAGACCTGCACGACTTCTTTGCCGGCATAGTCCGCTCCCGTATTGGTTACGGTTACGTCGATTGCTACGTATGTTTGTCCATCTTTGGTCGTCAGCTTAGCTTCCTCGGGCTCGACATTAAAAGTGGTATAAGATATGCCGTAGCCGAACTCATACTGAACTTTATCCGGGCAGAACGTCTCGAAATAACGATATCCCACATAGATATCTTCCTGATAGAAGTTCTTGAATTCATTGCCGTAATTACGTGTCGAAGGATAATCATCGATGGAATAAGCGATCGTATCCGTCAATTTGCCGCTCGGAGTCACTTCTCCGGCCAGAACGTCGGCGATCGCGTTGCCCCCTTCCATGCCGCCATGCCATGAGTAAATAGCGCACGGAATCGGATGCACGTAACTTTCGTCGTTCATCCAGCTCATATCGATAATGTTCGATACGTTCAGCACGACGATGGTTTGTTCATAATAAGCCGTTACCTGCTTCAGCATCGCTTGCTCGTCCGCCGTGAGCTGATAACTTCCCGGAGCGTCGGCGTTATCCTGATCTTCTCCCGCCGTACGACCGATCACGACGATGGCCTTGTTCGATTTGCTTCTGGCCTCCGACACCAGTTCATCGGTTAGAGGCATCTCCTTCTGATGCCAAGGTTCCGCAGCCCAGCCGCCCCCGCCATTATCGAACGGATTTTGCTCGATCCACTTCTCGTAGACAGCAGCCAGCTCTTCGTTAACCTTAAAGTTCATCTTACCGCGAAGACCATCCAACAAATTGGTCGTATAGGAAACATGGACGCTTCCGCCCGAACCCGTGCCGCTGCGATAGTAATTCACTTGGGTTCTGCCAAAAATCGAAACGGTGTCGCCGTCTCGTAGCGGAAGTACCTGTTTATCATTCTTTAATAGAACCGCACCTTCAGCGGCTACCGTTCGGCTAAATTCAGCAAAACCTTCTAATGGGACTCCAATATTCTGAGTACTCAAATTGTTTTCCTCCTTTTATTATCCTGCGAGCCCATGCCTGTTCCTTATAAAGTCCTTTAAAGAATAAAAGATATAAGATCAATATACAAGCAGTTACCGTGCTGTTATAGCGACATATCCTTCTCTACCCTAAGTTTAACGGTTATAATGTCCTTATCCCGCTTAACTGCTTACAAAAACCGCAATTACCCAATGACATTTGAATGAGGTGGACAACCGTTATGAAAACAATGAAACTTGGAAGCAGTACATTAGAGGTGCCCGTATTAGCTGTCGGCTGTATGCGGATAGACTCGCTAGACAAAGCCGAAGCTGAGCGATTTGTCCAAGCGGCGCTGGAAGAAGGCGCGAATTTCTTCGACCATGCGGATATTTACGGAGCTGGAGCCTGCGAGGAAATATTTGCGGATGCCATTCATATGAACAACGACATTCGCGAGAAAATCATTCTGCAATCCAAGTGCGGCATCCGCAAAGGGACGTTCGACTTCTCCAAATCGCATATCCTGGAATCGGTCGATGGCATCTTGAAACGACTGAAAACCGATTATTTGGACATTCTGCTGTTGCACCGTCCTGATGCGCTTGTTGAGCCGGAAGAGGTTGCAGAAGCTTTCGATCTGCTCGAAAGCTCGGGTAAGGTTCGGCATTTCGGCGTATCCAATCAGAATCCCCTACAAATTCAATTGCTGAAGAAATCGGTTAAGCAGCCGCTTGTCGCCAATCAACTGCAATTGAGCATTACCAACGCTAACATGATCTCCAACGGCATTAACGTAAACATGGTTAATGATGCTGCTCTGAACCGTGACGGTAGCGTACTTGATTATTGCAGACTGAACGATATCACGATTCAACCGTGGTCGCCCTTCCAATATGGATTCTTCGAGGGCGTATTCCTTGGAAGCGAGAAGTTTCCCGAATTGAATCTTGTGATCGACAGAATCGCTAACAAATACGAAGTCAGCAACACGACTATTGCCATCGCGTGGATTTTGCGTCACCCTGCCCGCATGCAACCGGTCATCGGATCGATGAATATCGGCCGATTAAAGGATTGCTGCAAAGCAAGCGAAATAGAGCTAACGCGTGAAGAATGGTATGAAATCTATCGCGCGGCAGGCAACGTACTGCCGTAACGGCGTTATATCACACAACAAACCACATCCGTCTGCGGGTGTGGTTTGTTGGTTTTTACAGAGTTGTCGCTTACTTAAGCTCGACTCATCGATTAGGACTCGCAAACAATACGGATCAGCGCGATTGCCATTTCTCTCGCGGCTGCCACGATTTCATCGTCGGTGCGCTGCATTCCGCCGGCAGCCATAACTGCTGAGTTGATGCTCATGAACGCCATTCTCACCAGAAGCAGCCGTTTGCCGTCAGCCTTGTCGCCTGCGACAAATGTGGCAAGGGCCTCCAGCCCGTTGGCGATCTCGCGGGAGTCTTCCCACATGTTCCGCATCGTGGCGGGATTCGCGACCATAAAACGGATTCCGCGCAGCTTGTCTATCGAGGTCGAATCCACCCATCTCAGTACCGTCCGTTCCATAAGATCAGGACTAGGCTCTTGGCTGCGGGCCCAGGCAAGGAGCTCTGTTGCTTCGTTGCCGCGGGCGGACACAATGGACTTGACGATGTCCTCTTTGCTTTTGAAGTGATAATATAGCGCGGCTTTACTAATCCCGAGATGCTCGGCGATCTCGCGAAGGGATGTCGCTTCATACCCCTTCGTAATGAAAAGCTCTAACGCTACACTTTGGGCCTCCGCCTTGGTCTCGCTCCCCGTCCGTTTCACCGGCTCGCTCATATTCATGATTCTCGCCCCCCTTCTCTTCATTTGCTCGCTCCTACTTTTAATTATAATTGACAACTTACCGGTCGGCAAGTAAAATGTGTTTTGAAGACAGCCTTACGCAATTATAAGGAGGACATTCCCCTGACCAACATCGTTATGGAGTTCATTAGTTTGTTGCTCGCTGGCATCCTGGCCGGCGAAGAGTTCGTGGTTCGCTATGGGGTGCATGTGTCCCTTGCTGCTCTCGACGAACCGTCCCAGATTAAAGTCCGTCAAGCGCTCATACTTAGACTACGCGTGCTCGTGCCAATCCTCTTTGTACTAACTGCCATATCGGCGGTTGCCGTACTCGTTCTAGATAGCTCCGGGCCTGGCTTCGGCTTCCGTTGCGCCGGGGTATTCGCCTTGCTCATCTTCATCTTGGTTACGGCCATCGGTACAGTCCCCATCAACAAAGGCGCGCTAGCCTGGCAACCCGATGCGCCGCCGAGCAATTGGAAGGCGCTCGTCCGTCGCTGGGAGCGATTAGATGTGATTCGTTCCTCGGCCGCGATCTTGGCATTTGCTTTCTTCTTGACAGCCGTGGCGTTGCAAGTGGCTGGAAACTAATGTGCGTATATGCGGAAAGCCTCCTATCGGAGGTTTTTTTCTTTCCGCGGTTGGAGATAATAATTCCCGTTCTTCGAGTTAATCGTCCATTAACAAAAAGAATATATACTTAACGTAAAGTCGCAACTACTCCATAACGTTGTCTAAGAAGGGAGCTCCACCTATGGGAATTCATACGTATTTCCAATCGCTAAACGATCTGGAACGGATTATTCGTTGCCCAGGCAAATTCAAATTCGAGGAGCATAGCGTATCGGCTCATTCATGGAAGGTCGTGCAATATGCCAAAACATTGGCGGATATCGAGGAAAGCAACGGAGTCGCCGTGGATTGGAAAAAGCTATACGAAATAACAAGTAGTCATGATTACGGAGAAATCTTTATCGGTGATATTAAAACGCCCGTCAAGCACTATTCGCTAGAGCTTCGCGCCATGCTGCAAAAAGTAGAGGAAGGCATGGTCGCCCATTTCATTGACGAGCATATTCCAGAGGAATTTAAGCCTACTTTCCGTAGACAACTACGCGAAGGCAAAGACGATTCGGTCGAAGGTCTAATCTTGGAAGTCGCGGATAAGATGGATCAAGTTTATGAGGCCTTTACGGAACTGCAACGAGGAAATACGGAAAAAGAATTTATCGTCATGTATCGAAGCGCTTTGATTAAAATTAAAGGGATTAAGCTTTATTGCGTTGATTACTTCCTGCAAAATATTTTGCCCGATTTGGTTAGCGAAGGATCCCGATCTCCTATCGATATTGCCAAGATTACGAATGAGGCGTTAGCTTCATAATCCCCCTGCGTTAGTCCCCTGTACTCTTCGCGATCAACACCCTTGCTTCCCTTAAAATCATTCTTAAATCCTAAAGGGCGAAGTGCCTCGCTTCGTCTTTTTTTGCTGTTCTTTTGTTCTGGGGTGTGTTTTGCCGTGACGCGCCTAAACGGGCTTTTATATACTAATTAAAATTGTCTCCGCTTTAATTTGAAGAAGACAAGGAGCGACCCCAATGAGATGGAGTGACGTTATAGGCGCCTACGGGGCTTATATTAGCTTGGGTTCAACTTGTCAAACCGCTTATCAGTTAAGAAGACTCCAATTGCGGACTTTTGCCGGCCCCTTGGATTGGTTTATCTCGCGCTCGGTTACCGATGTATCCCGTCTGATTCACAATCGTTTTCAAGGGTTTATGGAATTCAACCATCTCGAGGTGATCGGTACAGATACCGATCAGTACGTCGTAAGAGATAACAACTACAATATCTATTCTTATCACGATTTCCCGTTAAGATACCGATGGACGGATACTTACCCTTTTTTCAAACAAAAAATGAATCGTCGCGTGAGAGCATTGTTAACCGCGGCTAAGAACGGCCCTCTCTGTTTCATTAGAACCGACACTTCCAAGAATGAAGCGCAACAGATATATACCGCAATAAAAACAATTATTCCGTGTAGATTTAAGCTGCTGATCGTTAATAACGTTAACGACTATCAAGAGGTGAGACACGAAGACTGGGGAATTCCCCATATCGGGTCGGTTTACGTGTCTAGGGGGGCGGATTGGAGAGGATCTAACTTTGCATGGAATCAGATTATGAGTGGGTTTACTCTGAATGGACAAATCAAATAATGGAGTTGGTGACCTGTTATGATGTATTCCGCTCTCGGAGATTCCATTACTTTCGGGGAAAATGCCTCCAATATGGCAAAAGCTTATCCTCACCTAACCGCGTCTTCTTTGCAATCGGATTCAAATAAGGCTCACGTGTTTGTACTGGCTCGACCCGGTTGGAGCAGCGACGATCTCCTGGATGCTGTAAAATGGAATGGATCCCCCATGATAAGCCAATCCGCTGTTGTTTCTGTGTGGATCGGCGGGGTGGATTTAATTAACACGGCGTTACAATCGTTGAATACGAGTCAACAGCTGGATTTAAATCGAATGATGTCTGATTATAGTCGAAATCTTAGCGCCATTTTGACGTTCATTAAGAAAGAGAGCTGCGCTAAGGTCATTTGCTGTACGCAATATAATCCCTTTCCGAACAGCCCTCTTGCGGTTGAGGGAATTAACCGATTAAATCGGATGACAAGCGAGGTCGCCCATCGTTGCAGGGTTGCGATAGCCCCCGTTCATACGTGGTTTGAAGGAAAACAGGCAGAGCTAATTTATGGATACCATAAAGGTAAAATTGAAGACGCAGCGAGCGGGTCATTGCCCATTCATCCGAATGATCGAGGGCACCGGGTTATTGCCACGGGATTGGTTCGCCATATCATTCCTCGCAAACCGGTTTAGTTGTCGCGGGCAAATATATATGCATGCTTATATAAACATGCATATATATGAGATTCGCCTAATGCTTTTTTGCAGATAGCTTGGCTGCGGGATCGTCCCGCACGCCTGCTCTTACTTAATAAATTGAAACCAACCGAAATCGAAGCGGCTTCCCGGAAGGAAGACGAAGGTCACTTTTTGTACTCCCGTCACCTTTTCCAATTCGAATACCCGCTGTTCGTATCCATCGGATTTCACGAATTCGATAAGCTGAATGCTTTCGCTTTCCGCATTGGCTAATCGAATATGAATCGTATTTTTATCGATCGTCGACCTGCCGCAAACGACAAGCTTCGTAACTCCTTCGCTCGTAAAGTCCATGCTTTCGAACTCCAGGGAAACGTTATTGCCTATCTCTTCGATGCGATTGTCCGTTACTGTGAACGTATCCCCATAGATGCGATCGCATTCCGCCGCGTTATTCGGCTCAAGAGCTCTATTCTTTTTCTCGAATGAAAATCCCTTGATATGCACCTTCTGCCGGAGAACGAAACAAATCGAGGTAAGACCGCGGAGTCTTCTGGACAAGCGATACGTTTCTTCTTGATACACATTCCACTTGGATTGTTTTTGATAGACGACATCGGCTAGCAGCACGCTACCCTCTTCGTCCGGCATTCCTTCCCAAATCTGTAGCGCGTACTCGTCGCTTGATAAGGCGAATAGGGGAATCGTGACGGTATCCGAGCCATAAGAGCCGAAATCGATATCGCGAAACCCGACTTGGGTTTCTTCGTCTCTGCTTGTCGCTACGCCTCTTTCGTTGCCGTTACCAAGCTCGCCTTTACTATAATCATAGAGTCCCGCGGATATGAATCCGTAAGGATCTTTGTAGGCCGTGCCGAGACCGGTCGCCTTATATTCGAGCTGGGAGATGAGCTTCGTTTTGTCGCTGCCGTTCTTACTCATGCAACGAAGCCGAAATTGTCCATCCCCTAGCGCGGTGATCTTCGCTTCAAGACCGGATGCTTCTAAGCTGGCAATATTCGATGCGATCCCTGAGTCATTGACTACGCTCCACTCGACTTCTCGGTAAGAAGCATTCTCGGGGTATAGCCGTGCGCGCACGACCATCTCTTGTCTCGATTCGTCGAACGACTGTCCGGAATAGCTTACGATCTCGATCTTCCGAACGGGAATTTCCTCTTTCTCGCCCATGACGCACGGTAGCTCTTGATTCGCCATGCGCGCGGAAACCCCCTCTAGTGTCGCCGTTTCATCTCTTGCCGGAAGGGACTCGTATTCTGCAATTTGGTTCTCCAAACCGACGGAGGAAACTTCAACCCTAATCTTGCCGGATTCTAACGTGGCTCCTATTAGCGCCATCAGCTTGCCGCTGAACAATTTCCTGCTTAACCCTTTATACGGGTCGAAGTCCGTGCTATCCCCATTATCCAGTCCAAGCAATCGACCGGCTCCCGTAACCTCGACCTGGACGCGATTATTCGCGTTGTCTACGGGATTTCCATTGTCATCCTCCATGGTGATCTCGACGAAGATCAAGTCTGTCCCATTGGCAACCAGACGATCCTTATCCGCGCGCAACCGGATCTTGTTCGCGTCTCCGAACGATTTTCTCGCATCCGTCGCAATGACGGCGCCCTTCTCATCGTAGGCGATCGCTTTGATTTCGCCTTCTTCATAAGGGATCTTCCACCAGCCGACGAGCTGCGTTCCCCGCTCGCGGTCGAACGTATGGGTTCCGATCGTATTGCCGTTAAATTTCAACTCGATTTTAGGCGCGTTCGAGCACACCCGAACATCGATCGTCTGGCCCTTGTTGAAATCCCAATATGGGAATAGATGAACCATCGGTTTGGTCTTGTAATCGGTCCATGCCGCTTGATAAATGTAATACGAATCCTTCTTGAAAGTAGCCGTGTCGATCTGTCCAAAATAAGAGTTCTTGGTATGATAAGGCGTCGGTTCGCCGATATAGTCGAATCCTGTCCATATAAACTGACCGAGGGAAAATGGGGTATCCCTTTCCGCCACAATGCAAGCTTCCGCCGACTTAGCCCCCCAGCTCGTCGAACTGTTCCCTAGAGCCGAGCATTGCTCGTCGTCGTCGACAAGAATGGATTTCTCAAACGGAAAACGGTAGATGCCTCTGCTTTGCACGATCGAGGCCGTCTCGCTGCCATAGATGATCCAGTCCGGATGCTCCTCATGATGCTTGCGGTAATATTTTTCGGCATAGTTATATCCTGCGACCTTGACGATATCCGCGCATGCCTGAGCGTTCTCCCAAGGCATATAGTTCGATCCGATGGTAATCGCCGCGTTTTGTTTCGGATCGTATTTCCGCACTTCTTCCATAAGCATTCTCGTTACTTCTTGCCCTCTCTCGTCCGCGTGCGTATCGTAGATTTCGTTCCCGATGCTCCACATCAGCAGACTCGGATGATTGCGATCGCGCATCACCCAGCTTCTTACGTCGGCAGAAGCCCATTCCCTGAAAAATCTGGCGTAGTCGTAAGGCGTTTTCGGTCTTTCCCACATATCGAATGCTTCCGAGACGACAAGCAGGCCCATCTCGTCCGCCAAGTCCATCAGTTCTTTCGCAGGCATATTGTGGGCGGTCCGAATCGCGTTAACGCCCATTTCTTTCAGGATTGCAAACCTTCTTCTCAAGGCTTCTTTATAAAACGCGGCTCCCAAGGCTCCTAGATCGTGATGTTCGCAAACCCCGTTTAATTTCATGGTTCTTCCGTTCAACCGAAGACCTTCCGCAGGGTCGAGCAGGATCGTCCGAAAACCCATATGCTGGGTTACCGTTTCGATGATTTCCCCATCTTCATGTTGGATTTGGGTGATCAACCGGTATAAATGGGGATCATCCGTGCTCCATAACCAAGGATTTGGGACCGGTAGCCTTTGTCTATGGTGGGCAACGGGATGGTTGCCTGCAGCAATCCGATCCGAGACGGCCGCGACGATATGATCCTTGTACAGCAGCGTTTGCGAGATGAGCACGTCTTCGTGGATGTTCATATCCGTGTCGACTTCTACTTGCCAGCCATCTTCTTCCTGTCTTGCCGTTATATAAACGCCGTTCGTTGCGATATAATTGCGACCCCTGGTCTTCAACCATACGTTGCGATAGATCCCGGCACCCGAGTACCATCGGCTATTCGGGCTTTGGTAGACGACTTTCACGATGATTTCATTGTCCCCATCCACGAGGGCTTCCGTGATCTCGTGTTCGAAGGAGGAATAACCGTATTTCCATTCGCCTGCAAGCCGTTGATTCACGTATAGGGAAGAGTCCATATATACCCCATCGAAACACAAGAGAATCCGCTTGGCCTCTTTCGTGTATGTGAATCTCTTACGGTACCAACCGATACCATCTTCGTAGAGATTTAACGTCTGATAGATCAGCCAATCGTGGGGGACATCGACCGGTTGGAAGTGCACTCCGGTACTATCTGTCGCTTCGAGGCCGCTTTTGGCAAATTCCCATCCTTCGTTAAAAAGCGTTTTTTGGTTCATGATAGATGTGCTCGCTTTCTTCGGTAAAATAGAATCAGGATCTACGGCAACCCGTCGAATTGATCGACCGTGCCGCAGATCCCTTTTTACTTAAGCATCAATAGCCAAGCGTGCTTTTCGTTTTCTCAAAGATTTCATTTGCCTTGCTGGCATACCGTTCGCTGCCGCTCGCTTTGACTTGGGCTACATAAGCATCCCAATCCTTAGTGATGTCAGCCTGGCCGGTAATGAACTTCAGCGTCATCGTCTTCACGTAATCCATCAGAGGCTTCTGGATCAGGTTCATCTCTTCGCTCTCGTCAACGGTTGCCATAACAGGCGGATCGATCTCACGAGCTTGACGCTGTCCCAAGACCCGGTTGACGTAATCCCGCTCGCCATCCGACATCTTCGACGTTCTCAGCTTGTTCGTGCCGCCGTAAGCGAATACGCCGCCGCCGAAGCCGAAGTCGAAGTTCAATTTCTTCGTTGCTTCAGGGTTTAGGCCGTTATACGTAATGTCCGAATTCAGCTTGATGTCGCCGTTCGCGTCCTTCGTGTAGGTTTCTCCTTCAACGCCCCACAAGCTCAGCGTTTGTCCTTCATCGGAGTACCACAGCCAGTCGACGAAACGAAGCATCTCGATGAACTTCTCTTCGCCAAGATCCTTAAGCGCGTTTTTGCTGATCATGATGCCGTTCTCAAGACGCGAAGCCTCGATTTGAAGCTTTCCTTTAGGGCCGCCTGGCATAGTGATCATGTACAACTCGGCATCCGGAACTTGCATTTTCGTCATCATCTCGGCCACGTTCTGGTAGTTTGCACTCATGGCGAAGATATCGCCTTTATAGAATTTAGCAAGTTGTGGATCGTCTTCTGCTGTGAAGGATTCTGGGTCAAGAATGCCTTCTTTAACCAGTTTGTTGAAGAAGGTGAGGAAGGATTTGTAGTCTTCCGTAGAGTTGGAGAAATAGAACTTCTGCGCGGCATTGTCGAACTTCAAGCCGTTAGCCAAATCCCAGCCGGCTCTTACGCCATATTCAACACCTGCAACTTTCAACAGGGAATCGCCCTTGAAGCGATCCGACATGACATACTTCGCGCCCGTAGACTCTTTTACTTTCTTCATAGCTTCATAGAAGTCTTCATAAGTCCAGTTGGCCTCTTGTGTGACGTCTACGCCAGCCTTCTCGAAGATATCTTTCCGAATGACATAGGAATAGCCGCCGGCCGCATTTTCCCACAAACCCGGAAGCACGTAGTATTTGCCGTCAGCCTGCAGTTTGGCCTTCAGATCTTTCTCCATTCCCCAATCTTTGACGGCTTTCTCGTAGTTAGGCATGTATTGCACATAATCGCTGATCGGGACGATTTGGCCCCCGGCAATAAATGGCGACTCGTCGTACGTTTTCGGAATGATGTAAGGTGCGTCGCCGCTGTTCACGAGCAGCGCCTTCTGATTCTCATACTCGGATCTGGCCGCGAGGGTCAGGTCGAAGGTTACGTTGGTTTTCTCCTGGATTGCACTCCAAAGTCTCCAGTTCTTCTGGTATGGATACCCCTCGTGATCGCTGTACATCATGGAGTAAGACACTGGCTCATCGGAATGGAACGTGTTGCCTTCCCCAAAGGTGTAACCCAATTTCGTTGTTTCGCTGGCCGCAGCGGAGCTGGCCGGTGCCGAACTAGGTGCCGAGCTGGATGCTTCGTTGTTGTTGTTGCTGCATGCCGCAAGTCCGACTGCCAATAATGCCGCTAGCAAAACTCCTGTTGTCTTTTTAACCGTCTTCATACTGCGCCTCCCAATTTTCAATTTTTTATAATGGTAGAAATAGCTGCAGCTCGAAGACATATAGTTAAGGTCCGCGGTTGCAGCCTTTCTGTGAAACCGTTCATTACCCTTTCACGGAACCGATCAGCATCCCCTGCACGAAATACTTCTGAATGAACGGGTAGATGCAGATAATCGGTAAAGCGGTCAAGATCATCGCGGTGGATTTAATCGTCGCCGCAATCTGGGTAGATGCCGCGTCGGACGAACTAAATTCTTGCGTACTGACGAAGTTGTCAACGATCTGCCGCAAATACAAGGAGACAGGCCATGATTCCTTCGTGTTCAAGTACAAAGAAGCGGTAAACCAATCGTTCCAGTAAGCTACCATTGCGAACAGAAACATCGTGGCCAGAATTGGTTTAGAGAGAGGTAAAACAATCCTCGTAAAAATGCCGTAAACTCCCAGCCCGTCTACCCTTGCCGCTTCTTCTACTTCATTAGGCAAACCTGCGAAGAAGGTTTTCACTAATATGACATTGAAGGCGCTAATGGCGCCGGGAATCACGATTGCCCAAATCGTATCCCGCATCTGCAACTTTTGGGCGACGAGGACGTAGTTCGGAATCAGACCGCCCCCGAAATACATCGTGAAGAGCACGAACGGGATGAAGAACTTGTTCAAGCGAAGCTTTTCCTTCGACAATGGATAAGCCAGAATCGCCGTTGCGGATACCGAAATGAACGTTCCTAGTACCGAATACAGGATTGTGTTTCCGTAATAGCGGTAAAACTCAGGCTTTTTCAGAAGAAGCTCATACGTTGTAGTTGTGAACTCAACCGGGAACAGGAAGACCTTCCCCGCATAGATAGCACCCTCCGAACTGAAAGACTGCGCGAGCAGATAGACGAATGGGTACAAGGTAAAGATGACGACAACCGTCATTACGAGCGTGTTAAAGAATAGAAATCCACGATATGAGGATGATTCTTTCATGCGTCTTGCTCCTTTCTACCACAAGCTCGTCTTCGTCGTCTTCTTGGAGACGAAGTTCGCCATGGTCACCAGAATCAAACCGACGACACCTTCGAATAATCCGACGGCTGTCGCGTAACTGAAGTTGCCGCCGATGCCGTCTCTGCCGCCGATCCCCATCCGGTACACGTAAGTGGAGAGGACATCCCCGGTCTCGTAAGTAAGCGGATTGTAAAGCAGCAACACTTTCTCGAAGTTGGAGTGCATGATGCCGCCGATATCGAGAATGAGAAGTACCATGATTGTAGGCAAGATGCCTGGAATCGTAACGTGCCATGCCCTTCGGAACCGGCTCGCCCCGTCGACCTTAGCCGCCTCGTACAGTTCGGTGTTGATGGCGGTCATCGCGGCTAGGTACAGGATCGTGCCCCAGCCAAGCCCCTGCCAGATGCCGGACGTGATGTAGAGCGTCGGGAACCAATCCGGCTGCTGGATGAACGAAATCTTCTCTATCCCCAAATAACCAAGCAGCGTGTTGATTGGTCCAGTCAAGGAGACCATCTCCTTGATCATCCCTACCACGATTACCATTGAAATAAAATGCGGCAGATAAGAGACTGTCTGAACGAATTTCTTCACTTTAATACTGCGCAGCTCGTTCAGCAACAAAGCGAAGATTAACGTAACCGGAAAGCGGACGATCAAATAGGAGATGCTCAGGAAAATCGTGTTGTAGAAAGCTCTCCAGAAAGCAGAGTCCTTCCAGAACATTTCAAAGTAATGCAGACCTACCCATTCCGTCCCGAAAATATTCGGACCGCCTCTATATTTCCGGAAGGCGATAATGTTCCCTATCATCGGAGCGTACTTGAAAACGATAAAGTAGATTACTGGAATAAGCAGAAACGAGTAAAGCTTCCACTCTTTCCTTACGTGTCTCCATAGAGGAGTTGTCTTTGGGGCCCGAGAGATGGATTTTTGGAGTGCCGCCTCTTCCATTGCCATGTCCTCACCGCTTCCTTCAAGTGTAATCGCTTGCAGATTTGTCGTGGCCCTCTGCCCTCATTACTGGCTTCCGCTTAATAAATCGTCCGGTTATGCGCGTCGGGAATACCCGACTTACGGTAAAAGTACGTATTGACGACATCCCGCCATTCCGCCGCGTGCTCCGATTGTTGCTGCAGACGGCTTAACACGCTCGCATAGCGGTCGTCATCTACTTTCCCCTTCAAACCGCTCCACGCCTCCGCAAGCGATTCGGCCTGCTCGACCCCCTCGAAATGCGAATCGTAGATGTGTTGAATGACGGTCTTGCCGGACTTCAAAACGTGCGTATAAGGTACATGGTGGAAGAACAGCAACAGCTCATCCGGACAGCTTTCGATCGATTCGTAGCGTGCGGCGGGAATATCGTGGTACTGTCCCGTATAGCCTGTTCCCGTGCTTACGGTGCGGTCTACGCCAATGCCATGACAATCGGCGAAATGGTACGTCCCCCACACGGAGTATTCGTATCCGTCGACATTCGGGCCGTAATGATGACCCGGATTGACCATCCAGCCTACTCCTAGCGGCGACGTGTAATTTTCGTATATGGACCAGGAATCAAGAAGCATGCGGCTAATCGTCCTGACGACAGACGGATCGTTCCCGAACGCGAGCCGCACCCATTCATCCGTAATTCGCTCCGGCGTTAGTTCCGGATGCCAAGCAAGACGGCCGTAACCGTAAAAATTCGCTTGGGCTAAAATATGTCCGGTCCAACCAAGCTCGTCCCCGATGTTGGCTACGCCTGCGAATCCGCCGAGCGGGCGGTTGAACGATGCTCCGGTTGCCACTCTTGCTACCGTCGAGCCTTCGCCTAATGCATGCGTGTCAAAGTCGATCGCTTCCTTCCACTGCGGCACGAGATAGCACAGATGCTTCTGCTGCCCTGTGTACTCCTGGGTAATCTGCAATTCCAGCAGTTGGTTCGTTAGCCGCATACCGCCGAATAACGGAGATGCCGGCTCCCGCACCTGGAAATCCATAGGGCCGTTTTTGATTTGCAATACGACATTCTCGCGGAACCTCCCGTCAAGCGGGCGAAAATGGTCGTACGCCGCCTTGGCCCGGTCGGTCGATCGGTCGCGCCAATCCTGCAGGCAGTCATACACGAAGCAACGCCATATCACGACTCCGTCGTAAGGCTGAAGCGCCTCGGCGAGCATATTCGCTCCGTCCGCATGGTCGCGTCCGTACGTAAAGGGCCCCGGTTGGAATTCCGAGTCGGCTTTCACAAGGAAGCCGCCGAAATCCGGAATGTGCCGATACACGTCTGCTGATCTTTCCGCCCACCATTCTCTAACCTGCGGGTCAAGCGGATCAGCCGTCGTCAACCCGCCAAGCTGAATCGGGCTAGCGAAGTTGATGCTCAGATAAATCCGGACGCCGTATTCCCTGAATACGTCCGCCACTTTCGCCACGGAAGGCAGCAGCTCGGGAGCAATCAACCTCGTTTCCGTCTCATGGACATTCACGTTGTTAATGGAAATCGCGTTCAACCCGACCGCTGCCATCAACCGAGCGTAATCCCGAATGCGCTTCCAATCCGCAACGAACGTTCCCCGATGGAAAAACAACGATCTACCCGCGTATCCCCGTTCGATGCTGCCGTCCATATTGTCCCAGTGGTTGATCATTCTCAGCTTGGCGGCTGGTTTCTCTACGACGCGAAGATCGCTAATGCGTTGTCCGGTTTGAAGCAGCCGGAGAAAATGAAACGCCCCGTACAGCGCGCCTTTGTCCGTTCTGCCGGCAATGGCAATGAAGCGGCGTTGCGGTTGTTCGACGGTTCGCAGCACATACCCCTCTTCGCCCAAAGCTTCCATTTCGGCCTCGTCCAATATACCTTGAAGATCGGCGCTATCCAGCGTGCCGATGAGGAGAAAGCGTTCGCGATCCGTGTTCCGAACCTCTTGCGGCTTGCGGCCAAACATCGAACCGATACCGTTCGTAAGCTCCTCGCACGCCGTTGCCACAAGCTGAGCATGCCCGGAAGAAGCAACGACGACCGTTTCGCACCAAGGCGCGTATTCCTTCGCTTGATCAGGATGCAGCGGGGCATAACGTAGCCAAGCTTCATAAGAGTCTCTCGTCAGCTCCCCGCTGTGGAAGGTCGTTTCGATCTTTGTCTGGTTGTCATTTCCCATCCCAAAATCCTCCATTGACTTGCAACAATTAAGCGCACTTTGGACGGAAAAATATGCTCGTCTCTATATGCATTTCATTTATTAGCCATGCAAAACCGTTGATATGGCAATGTTAATATGTGATCATTATAAAATTAAGCGTTTACATTTTCTATAGAGCAACTAGATATTAATTGTAATTATTAAACATGTTTTTAATCGCTTTTGCTTGATTTGAATCTTTATTTCGTCCAATTTCGGTGATACGATGAACTCGTAAGACCAACTTTCGGTCATTAAGGGCGGTGTTCGACTTGGATTTGGAGCAGATGCAACATTTCGTCCCCGACATTAATTACTTTGTCGACAGACGGTGTTTTCCCGATTGGGAAATTATTAAGCAAAACATCGATTTTCACGACCTTACGTTCGTCGTCGAAGGAAAATCGAATTATTACGTTAATGGCGTCCAATACACGGTGGAAGCCGGCGACGTGATCTACATCCCCATGGGCAACGTCCGCGAAGCGCATACGTTCAAGGAAAATCCGATGCATTCCTATGCTTTCAATTTCAACTGGATGCCGCACGGAAGCCCGGAAGCGCTCCCGCTCCAAACCGTGACCAAAAACATCATCACGAACGAATTATTCGGATACATCAAACAGTTCACGCAAGTATGGATGGGCAAGCAACCCGGATACGTCATGCAATCCAGGGCGTTATTCATGCTGATCATGCATCGGCTTCTGACGATCTCCTATCGTAACGGCGTCCATCATCAACCCGATCAAAGGGTCAATAAAGTACTGGAATACGTGAACCAACACTATGTGGAGGAGCTCGATTTAACCGGTATGTCCAAAATCGTTAACCTTCATCAGGTGTACCTTGGGAAATTGTTTAAGAAGAACACGGGCTATTCGTTCAAGGAGTATTTGAACCTGATACGTATCAATCACGCGGAAATGCTGTTATCAACCGGCGGATTTTCCGTGACGCAGGTCGCCGATCGGTGCGGCTTCCGCGATATTTCGTATTTCAGCAACGTGTTCAAATCGATCAAAGGATACCCTCCTTCGACCGTAAGCAAATAAAACGGCACAATAAAACTAAGCCCCGGTCCTCCGGTGGCTTTTTCTATTGTCAATCCCTTGGATTGGTTTATCTAACTCCTTAAAAACAATTATTCCGTGCAAATTTAGGTTGTTGATTGTTAATAATATAAAGGACTATCAAGAGGTGGACACGAAGACTGGAGAATTCCCCATATCGGTTCGGTTTATGTGTCTAGGGGGGCGGATTGGAAAGGATTTAATTTTGTACGGGATCACTCAATATTCACTCGACCTGAGCCGATTAAATCACCGGAAGGCTTGGTGAACGAAATATCATATTGTCCGGATTCAATGAAATTATATTCGAAGCCGAATGTACCCCATTTAGGGTCAATGGCTTCATCATAATGTTTTACTATTAGCTCCGATCCCCCAACCTTTTTCGTAATCGTTATTTTAATGTTGTTTACCGCAAAATCATCATAGGAACGAAGAATTACCATAACAGTACCTTGCGGGAAAGTGGTTCCTGGATGAATGGCATTTAATTGATCATCTGCGTCTTCAGCAAAAATAACTTCTGGGCCTTTGGAATAAAACACAGATCTCGTTTCGGGATTTACGGTTTCATCAACGAATACCATGAGAACCGAGGAGGCAAGAACTAACATAATCCCACAAAATATTCCCCAACCGGATGTCCCCCCCTTCTTACCTATTAAAAGTAGCCGCCTTTCTTTATCTTCGTGGAGGGCCATAATCTCTTCAATAGTTTTCTTCGCTTTGCGATAGTAAATCTTGTTTCCGTAAACACCTGCAAAAATCGAGATCAGCAAATAAATCGAGCTGGACATATAGCCAACAAACGACTCGATGATGGAGAGCAAAACTATTATTCCAAAATATATAGCAGATTCAACGTATAATTTTCGATAGGCCATCCAAATTGGAGGGAAAAGGAACGCTGGCCAGTTCCACCCCGAATTTTTCCCCCATTTTGCTAGATATACGTCTTTTTTTGTAAATGCTTTTAAGAATTCAACGGGAATTCCTGTCGTTCCAAAAATCTGTTCTTCTACTTTATCTCCAATTTGGAATCCGTTTCCTTTGCTACAATTGAGACAAGGCTGACCGGGAATATCTAATCGTTGCCCGCAAAATGAACAAAATTTCGACTCCAAACCCCCACTTCCTTCCGTAATATACATTTCTCGACCACCGCTTTTATAATCATACTATACATAGTCATATTTTCCCATGTCCAATGAGATTAGGAGATTCCATTATATTTGAACAGCCTACAAAAATAAGCAGCCACCACAGAAAATCACTGTGATGGCTGCCCGCCGTTTACTGAGCTTGATGCTTCCGTACCGCCGATACCGTCCAATCGGATAGCTCGGTGATCTTCATTTTCTTCATCTCGCGCAAATACGTGTCGAGCACGTCTCCGATCGGATCGGTCCATTTGCGGTCAATGGAGGAAAGTCCGTTCATAATGCCAAGCGCCGTGACGATTTGCGCAGCATTACAGTCGACGTCCTGGCCCACCATCGCAATGATGTGCAGCGTCTCGTCGAAATCGCCGTTACCATACCATAATGCCACCACTTCCGCCATCGCGTTCGGATAGGCATGGATCCAGTTGTATTCTTTGAACATTTCCTCGCACAGTTTCCAGGTCTCACGCCAATCGCTATGCTGGCGACACCACTGAAGGGCCTTCGATACGAACGCATAGTATTCGCTGTCTGCTGGAATCGCGTCTACGGACAATTCTACGATTTTCCGAATATCCTTCTCGACGAAAGCGAGCGATACGAATACCGCGTTGAAGATTTCTCCCAGCACCCCGTTGTTCGCATGCGAGACGACCGCGTCCTTCCAAGCTAGCTTTGCCGCTTCTTTCGGATTGCCTGGCGCAACCATGCCGCAAATCGCGCCGCGCATCTGGGCACCGATCCATTCCCGGAACGGGTTGTTCAAATACCCGCTCTCGGGCGGATAGATCCCGCTCCGGATGTTCTTCAAGGCGATATCTTCCGCCGACCAGCCACTCGGTACGAGCGCCACCCATTCTTCGGCGATCGTGTCTGACGAAACCTCATAACCAAGTTTATCGAACGCGCTCAAGAAGGCGATTTCGAACGTAATGTCATCGTTATACGTATTCGGCTTACGTACATAACCCCGAATGTCTCCGAACTTCTCTTGCAACTTCTGCGACGTATACCCTTCAATCGCGGTTCCGAGAGCACCGCCAACAATCTGGGCTACCCATCCTGCGTTAATCCGGGATGCGAAATCGTCCGTATGAACATTGTACGATTCATAACCTTGGAATTTCGCCTTCTTCTCGTACGCATCCCATGTCTCGTAAGCCTGATAGCGCCAATACTCGGCCCCTTCGTCCTTAGGCAAACGAGACAACTCGTTCATCAGCCGGGCGGTTATCCGTTGAAGCTCCAACATATCGTTCTTGTCGAACGCCGCTTCTCCGGCCTCAAGCAGAGGAGTAAGATGATCGGTCTTATAGCCCATATTATGCATCGATTGCACAGCAGCGACGGCCAGCATCTCCGGTGCTCCGGAACCTGGAACATTGCTATGCCAGAATAGCTTCAAGGTCATATCATAAAATTGCTCCACCTGAGTCATGGCCAACCAAGTTTGTTCTTCCTCGTCCAGTACGACCGGATTCGCGTTTTGCATCAATCGGTAAGCTTTCTCCCATGCTTTCATATCGTAATTCCTCCCCTTTAGTGTGATTCGTGGCAGCAGCTTCAATCTCTTACACTACCCGGCTCATAAAATGAGCAAGGAACCGTTCCGCGTCCACCTCAAGACATACGTCGATACTCGGACGCCCGTCCGGGACGACGTTACGATCGGCATAGGTTTGACCGGCAGTATGTTCCCCCTCCGTATCGACCTTCACCGGCATCGATTCCGTCCGGCAGAACGTGGGGTCGATGACCATGCCAACAGCTAGCGGATCATGCAGGGCACAGCCTCCGATACCGGGGCTGAATCTTTCGTAGGCATCGATATAAAAATCCGTCGCGTCTGCCAAGAAGTGCGACATCTTGGTCCCCTTGTCGCGCCACTCCTGTAACCGAGTACGCGGCAGCAGCGTCTTCATCGTTACGTCTAACCCGATCAGCTTAATCGGTAGCCCCGAGCCGAACACGAACTCGGCAGCCTCCGGGTCGCTATGGATATTGGCTTCCGCATGCGGAGTAACGTTGCCAGGTACGGTGACGGCCCCGCCCATGATGACGACTTGACCGACCAAGCTCACGAATTCCGGATCTAAACGAATAGCCGCGGCCAAATTGGTCATCGGACCTACGGAAACGATGTTTAATTGACCGGGCATGCGCCTCGCCTGCTCCACCATAAATTGCGGGGCAGTAAGCGATTCGGCTCGACCTTTAGGAAGAGCATCGAGCAACGCGCCGCCTAAGCCGTCATCGCCATGCACGTGCTTGGCGTACGCATCCTTATTCCGGGACAACGGCTTGTCCGCGCCGGCGTACACCGGTACATCCTCGCATCCCAGCAGTTCAAGCACATAGAGGGAGTTACGGGTAGCTTCCTCCACGGTTACGTTCCCGAACAGCGTCGTCACTCCGATCAGCTTCACTTCGGGAGAATGAGTCGCATAAGCGATCGCCATCATATCATCAATACCCGTATCCACATCCAGAATCATCGGTTTCATCCCGTTCACCTCGCTGTCATAATCAACTAGTTGGACTTGGAATATTTCGACAACGTATCAACCATCAATTGCCAGAACTTATCCTGATCGAGATCCAGCGCCACTTTTACGTTCGGTTCCTTACCCGTTACGCCAAGCATATCGACTACCGTCATCCCGTAGCTGAATTCGCCTTTTGTCTCGATGTCTACGCGTAGATCGCGGTAGGTAAATATGGACGGATCGATACAATAAACGACGCAGCATGCATCATGGATCGGCGCGCCTTCGAAACCGAACACTTCCTTGTACGTATGCATGAAAAATTGCAACAGCTCCACGACGAAATCCGATATCGGATTGCCGATCTGCTTGATCCGCTCCTGAATCTCGGGAGTGGCTTGCGCTTTATGCGTCAAATCGAGCCCGAACATCGTCAGAGGCACGCCACTCTCGAAGACAACCTTGGCCGCCTCGGCATCTACGAAAATGTTGAATTCCGCCGCAGGCGTCCAATTTCCGAACGTGCCTCCGCCCATGAGAACGATTTCGCGGATCTTGGGAATAATCGCGGGTTCTTTGCGCATCGCCATCGCTATGTTCGTCAACGGAGCGGTTGGAACGAGCGTAATGTCCCCGTCCGAAGCTAGCAATTGCCTAATGATGAAGTCGACCGCATGTTCTTCTGACATCGTCATCGTTGGAGTCGGAAGTATCGGACCGTCCATTCCGCTATCCCCATGGATATCCGCCGCGGTTTCCCGCTTGCGCACGAGCGGCTGCGGCGCTCCCTTAGCAACGGGCGTATCCAGCAGCCCCGCGATTTCACACACCTTTAACGCATTTATGGTCGTTTTATCGACTTCCGCATTGCCTGCTACCGTTGTAATGCCAAGCAATTCCACTCCCGGATTCGCTCCCGCAAGCAGTATCGCAATTGCGTCGTCATGTCCCGGGTCGCAATCAATAATAATCTTTTTAGCTTCAGTCATACCCATCGTGTCCTGTCCCCTTTAGGTTAAAGTTGCGAGCTTTCTCTTCTGCCGCATCGCGAAAAACACGAGCGCGGCAATGGTTACGACATACGGAATCATCTGAATGAATTGGCTTGGGATCGGCGCATCCGGAACGGTCTGAACAATCGTCGCTAACGCGCTGGCGAGACCGAAGATCAGCGAGCCGAACAATATACCGATCGGGTTACGGTTACCAAGCAGTACGACGGCTAGAGCGAGAAACCCGGTTCCTCCGGTCATGTCTTTTACGAACATATTGGTCAGTCCATTAGACATGAAGGCACCCGCTAGCCCAGCGAAAACGCCGCTCCATGCCAGCGCGGAATATTGAATCCGCGTAACGGGAATGCCTAGCGATTGTGCGGCTTGAGGCGCTTCGCCGACAGAACGGAGGTGAACGCCATAAGGTGTCCGGTAGATCAGAACCATACAGAACACAACGGCTAAGATGGCGATCCAGACCATCAGATTGTGCCCGCTCAGCAGCTTGCCCAGCAGGGGTACATCTTCAATGAACGGGATATTCACAGTCGGGATCGGCGCAGCCTTGCTCGGGGAATAGTTCCCGGTCACGCCGAAAATCTTGCTCATCAGGAAGATCGTAAAGCCCGAGCCGAAGATGTTGACTGCGAATCCGGTTATGATGATATCCACCTTCATCTTGAGCGAGAAAAATCCCATCCCGTAGCTGATAAGAACGGACACCCCAACTCCCGCTAGCACTCCGAGCGCCCAGTTTCCCGTGCTGGAGCCGACCGCGATCGAGGTAAACGCCGACATCAGCATTAATCCTTCAAGTCCGATATTGATGGCACCGCCGATGTCCGAGATGAGCCCGCCCAAAGCAGCCAGTAGGATCGGCGTCATTACGCGCAACAGCACTGCGAACAGCGAAAGGTCTATAATCTGGCTCCAAATGGTTTGCCACACCATCTTACTTCACCGCCTTTTGCTCGGTTTTGGCATACCTTTGTTTAATAAAGGTAAAAATCGCCTGCGCCGTTACGAGCAACACGAGCATGACTTGAATAATGACCGCAACCTCCCGGGGCATATCGCTCCCATATTGCATCGTTTGGGCGCCTACCTGGATATACGCATAGAATAATCCGGCGACGAGCACGCCCACGGGATGGTTACGAGCGAGCAATGCAATGATGATGCCATCAAAACCGAGACCCGCCGAGAAGTTTTGTTTGAACGTCTGTTGAATCCCGAGTATTTCCACGATTCCGGCTAATCCGGCCAGCGCGCCGCTAATCATTACGCTGATGACTATGATTTTGCGTGTTGCGATACCGCCATAGCGGGCAAAATGTCCATTTTTCCCGACCATCCGCAGCTCGTAGCCGATCGACGTTTTATAAAGAAGCAAGTATACGACCACAACGGCCGCCAGCGCGATCAGAATACCGGCATGGGCGCTCGTGCCGGGAATAATCTTGGCGAGCAGAATGTTCTTATCGATGTTTTCCATCTTTGCGTAGCCGCCGCCGTGCGACTTAAACTGATTATTGACGAAATAGGACGTGAGCAGAATCGCCACAAAGTTAAGCATTAGTGTCGTGACGATCTCATTCGCGTTCAAATAGGCTTTCAGCAGCCCCGGAATCGCCCCGAATAGAGCTCCCCCGATGAGCGCGGCTAACACTACGAGCGGCAAATGAATCCATGGACTTAAGCCCGGCAAGTACACCGCGGTAAGCGCCCCAAGAAAGCTGCCGATGTATAATTGGCCTTCGGCCCCCATGCTGAATACGCCCGATTGGAATACGACCGAGAGCGCGAGACCCGTTAAAATCAAGGGAACCGCTTTGTTTAGAATCGTGCCCACGTTGAACCAACTGGATAACGGGTCAAGAAACAAGGCGCTAACGGCCGCAAACGGTTCGCTGCTCGTCAGAAAAATAACGACAAATCCGCACAGCAGCGCAGTTATGACCGCCATCAGAATTCCGCTAACTTCCAGCACAACCATTCTGGACGATTTCATCGTACCGCCTCCTGTTCCTGCTTCTTGATGCCTAACATGTAATAGCCGATTTCTTGTTCCGTCAGATCAGGGGTGTTATCCAGAAGCGCCACGATTTCGCCATTGTAGAGGACAGCGATCCGATCGCTCAGCGCCATGACCTCCGACAGCTCGGCCGATACGACCATGACCGCCGCTCCGCCGTCACGCCGCTTAATAATCTCCCGATGGATGAACTCGATCGCCCCGATATCGACCCCGCGGGTCGGCTGGGAGGCAATAAGCAGCTTTGGATTTTTCGATAGCTCCCTAGCCACGACGACTTTCTGAAGATTGCCGCCCGACAGCGCGCCTGCCATAATTTCCTCGTTCTGGGCACGTACGTCATACGCCTGCATCATCGTTTGGGCGAATTGCTTGATTTTATTATGATTAAGGAAAATCCCCCGTTTGAACTCGGGATTCCGATAATGGTCAAGAATCAGGTTATCCGCAATCGTAGAGGTCAAGCTGGCTCCGGAGGTTTGCCGATCTTCCGGGATATGTCCGACTTTCATTCGGCGAATCTCGGCGACGCTTGCACCGAGCAACTCCTTACCCTGATACAGGATATTGCCCGCAACCGCTTTGCGAAGCCCGGTAATCGTCTCCACCAGCTCGGTTTGACCATTGCCTTCCACGCCTGCAATGCCGAGAACTTCGCCGCTGCGAATATCGAAAGAAATTCCCTGCAGCGCCTTGGTTCCCTTGTCATCCAACGCCTCAAGATCACGGACGGACAGCACCACTTCTTTGGGGTCGGCGGGTATTTTGTTCACGCGGAACAGCACTTCGCGCCCGACCATCAGACGGGAAATCTCTTCTTGGTTCGTGTCCTTCGTCTGCAATGTCGCAATCGATTTGCCAGCTCTCAGTACGGTAATGCGATTGGAAATGCGCATGACCTCGCGCAGCTTGTGCGTAATGAAAATGATCGTATGGCCTTCGCTAACTAGCGCTTGAATGGAGTCGAACAACTCATCCGTCTCCTGCGGCGTCAGTACGGCCGTCGGTTCGTCCAGAATGATCAGCTTCGCGCCCCGATAAAGCACTTTCAAAATTTCCACCCGTTGTTTCTGCCCGACCGGAATCGTCTCTACCTTCGCCTGCAAGTTTACCTTCAAGCCATACGTCGCAACCAAATGCTCGACTTCCCGATATTCCTTCGCCCGATCGCGAAACATGGAGAACGGGCCTTTCTTCGGCTCGTTGCCAAGTACGATATTTTCCGACACCGAGAGGGACGGAGACAACATAAAATGCTGATGCACCATGCCCATGCCTTGCTGGATAGCGTCTTTCGGTCCGCTAAACCTAATCGGTTGTCCCTTATATTCAATCGTCCCATTCGTCGGAGCTTCCAGTCCGAACAAAATTTTCATCAAGGTCGACTTGCCGGCTCCGTTCTCTCCCACAAGCGCGTGAATTTCTCCTTCGTGAACGGTCAAATCAACGCCCTTATTAGCGGCTGTTCCGTTAGGATACACCTTATGAATGTCTTTCATTTCTAGTAAAATCGGCATGTCTATCCCCCCAGCCAGAAAATGACTTCACTCGTATACGGGGTCCCCGTGAAAAGAAAGAGAGATGAGGCTACCTCACCTCTCCTATGTTACTTATAACGAAGATTTTACGGTGATCTCGCCTTTAGCAAGCTTATCTTCGATCTCTTTCATCTTATCTCTGATCGATTGCGGTACGTTTTTCTCGTACAAGTCATCCTTCGCTAGACCGACGCCGCCTTCTTTAATGCCCAGCACTTCGCCGCTGCCGAGAGGCAATTCGCCCTTGGCCAACAATTCCAAAGCACGGAAGACCGATTGGTCAACGTTCTTCAGCATGGAAGTCAGTACGCTGCCAGGGTAAAGCGGATTTTGGTTAGCGTCTACGCCGATCGAGTACACGCCTCTTTCGTTAGCGCCTTCCAACGTACCGAGACCTGCTGCGGAAGCTACGCCAAATACGATATCGGCTTTTTGCGAATCGATTTGCGCTAATCCCAACTCTTTGCCCTTTGGAGCGTTAACGAAATCTCCGACATAAGAAGTGACGACCTTCACGTCTTTGTCCACATAAGCAGCGCCTTGCTCATATCCCGATTTAAAGTCGTTAATGATCGGAATATCCATACCGCCGACGAATCCAACGACTTTATCCGGGTTAGCGCCTTTTAGCTCCGTGTTGGTCGTTACCAATGCCGCGAAAGCTCCCGCAAGGAACGAACCTTCGCTTTGAGAGTAAAGCATCGAGTATACGTTAGGAACGCCTTCGATTAAATCATCGAAGAAGATGAACTTAATATCCGGATAGCGTTCTGCCAAATCCTTCGTCACATCAATCATTTGGCTCGTCCCGACGACAACTACGTTATATTTTTTGCTAGCCACTACCGCTTCCAGACCTGACGCCCAGTCCGCGGAGTTGGCGCCGCCTTCAACCGTTTTAGACTTAATTCCGAGTTCTTTGACCGCTCTATCCATACCCGCTTGCGCAGAATCGAAGAAGCTCTTGTCGCCAAGCGTGCTGTTTACATAGTAAAGGGCGTTGATCTCTCCGCCGGAAGTCGCTCCGGACCCGTTCGATGCAGTCGAAGAGGCTGCTGGAGATTCACTGGATTTGGACTCGTTATTCTTCGTTCCACATGCCGCCAAAATTAATGCAATTGAAAGAAACATAACGCCGAGCGTGCTGAGTTTTTTCATGTTCATGATGATAGACTCCCCTTTGATCACTGGTTGTGTGCTGCCTCTTTAATGAATTTTTCAGCTTCTTCTAGCATCGGCATGGAAGCTTGCGCTCCCTTGCGCGTCGCTGTAATCGCACCGATGGCGGAGGCGAATTTCGCGGCCGCCCAGATGTCTTTGCCATTGACGAGCGCCGCTCCTACCGCACCTGCAAACGCATCTCCTGCCGCCGTGGAATCAACAGCATCGACTTTATAAGGTTCCACGAAGAAGGTTCGATTCGCGCCTACGACAACGACGCCTTTTTCCCCTAATTTCGCAAATACGGTCGACACGCCCTTGTTGATTAATTCGACAGCCGCAAGTTTGGCCGACAACTGGTCGGAAACCTCAACGCCGGTCAACTGGGCAATTTCCATCTCGTTAGGAAGAATGTAATCGACCATTGCGAGCAGCTCTTTCGGCAGCTCCTGCGCTGGCGCAGGATCAAGTAGAACAGGTACCTGATGCCGCTTCGCAATCGTAATCGCTTCCTTCACCGTCTCTAGCGGAATTTCAAGCTGTACCATGAGCAGCTTGGCCTGCTTAATCAGGCCCTCCTGCTTGCGCACATCCTCCGGCGTTAGCCGAAGATTGGCTCCTGCGGCGACGACGATACTATTATCGCCTTGCGGGTCCAACGTGATGAACGCTACTCCCGTCGCTTCCTCGGCCGTTTTCTCGATCGCGCTGCAATCGACCCCGACCTGTTCCAGATTGGCAAGCAATTGATCGGCGAACAAGTCATTGCCCACTTTCCCAATCATCGCCACTTCAGCCCCGAGCTTGCGGGCCGCGACCGCCTGATTGGCCCCTTTGCCGCCGGCATTCATAAAGAAATCTTTGCCTAACACGGTTTCTCCCCGGTCCGGACGATGGTTCAGGCTGACCACCATGTCCATATTTAGGCTCCCTACGACTACAATACTAGCACTCATTTCTGGTCCACCCCGTTACATGATTCTCTGTGTATAAGCTTGTGCTCCAAAATCACGTTTTTCGAGCCCGACCTCACCCCCTTCATGTGATCATCTAACAGCTGCACCGCGGTAACTCCGATCTGATACGCAGGTATCGAAATCGTACTCATCATCGGTCGCGACATGGCACAGAAAGCAATGTCATCGCAGCCGAAGATCGAAATATCCTCCGGCACACGCAATCCGCGGCGATAGATTTCGTGCATGGCTCCAAGCGCCATAAGATCGTTCGCGGCGAATATGGCCGTCGGTCCGTATTCCTCAATCAAATCCCCCATCTGGTGCACCCCCGATTCGTAGCTGAAGGTGCCGACGCTGACGAACGGCTCGAGATTCGCCGCAAGCATGGCGTCTACGTAGCCCGTTCTTCGACTTACCGCCGATTGAATATTTTTAGGACCCGCTAGGTGGGCGATTCTAGTATGTCCCTGTCCGATCAAATAATGGACTGCCTCTTGCGCCGCTTTATAATTGTCGATCGACACGGCGTCGAACGGTTTGTTCTCGATTAGTCGGTCACAAAGCACGATAGGCGTTTGCAAGCTCGTCAGATCGTTGACTGTCTGCTCGTCGAGCGTCGATGAGATAAGCACGATTCCCCCGACTTGTTGTTCCACCATTTTGTAAATAATATCCTGCTCTAGTTTCGGATCATTATCCGTATTGCTTATAAAGAGTGTATATCCGAGCCTGTGCGCCGCATCCTCGATCCCCCGGGCCAGTACCGGGAAGTAAGGGTTCGTAATATCCGGCAGGATCAGTCCAATCGTATTGGTCCGGTTCGTCGCCAAGTTTCTCGCAATCGTGCTTGGACGATATTTGAGCTCCTCGATCGCGCGAAGAACGCGCTCCTTGATCTCTCCTTTGACTTGAGGATTGTCGTTAAGCACTCTCGATACCGTCGCCTTGGAGACTTGCGCTCGTTCTGCAACATGTTGAATATTGGGTTTCATTCGCTTATCACCGTCATTTCTTCCAATCCAATTTCGGTTTCAGAAACCGGTTACACAATTTTATTCAAATCAGAAAGCGGTTTCTAATTCATACTATATCATGTCGAAATTTGTTTTGCAACCGTTTTCATAATAATTAATAAATCAGGAGATTAACCTATTGAATCGCACGATAAGCGAGATCACCCATCGTTACCGGGTAGCGATAGCCCCCGCTCATACATGGTCCGAGGGTAAACATGCAGATCTTATTTACGGATACCGTAACGGTAAGATTGAAGACGCATTGAGCGGGTCGCAGCCAATTCATCCGAATCGTCGAGGGACAGAACCTAATAGTTTGAATTCCCATCCGACGCCGAGGAAGCAAGAATATCCCAATGGGCATAAGCTGGCTACTCTTCAACGGTTTAAGTAGAATAAAGGTTAATGCTTAGACCCCCCGGGAGCAATTCAAGGCACATTTTTGGCCTTCGCACTTCATGCCAGGCTGTTGCGGCTCATTCTAGGCACTTTTTTGGCCTTCGTGCTTCAAACCAGGCTGTTGCGGCTCATTCAAGGCACTTTTTTGGCCTTCGTGCCCAAACCAGGCTGTTGCGGCTCATTCAAGGCACTTTTTTGGCCTTCATGCCCCATGTGCATCGCCAGTCGGCTCATTCAAGGCACTTTTTTGGCCTTCATGCCCCTGTGCATCGGGTCGGCTCATAAGCAGTAACGAATAAAGAGGAAAGGTCGTTGAAGAAATGACTTCTCGAATGAACAAGCTGTATGCCTATTTGGATAACAACAATATGGATGCGATGCTGATTACTTCTCCGAAGCATGTCTATTACTTAACCGGCTTTGCAACCGATCCCCACGAAAGGTTCCTTGGACTGCTGCTGGCGAAAGGAGAAGAGGCAGTGCTGCTCTTGCCGGCGCTCGACTTCGAAGCCGCCCAAGCAGCCTCTTCTGTTAAGAATATTCATGCTCATTCGGATACGGATGATGCCATTGAAATCCTAAGCAAGCTGATGCCCCGCGGCATTCGTAATCTTGGCGTGGAGAAAGAGGATCTAAGCGTCCAACGCTTCGAAGCGATCAGCGCGGCGGTCGAAGCGACAACATATGTCGATATTGGTTCTCCGCTTCGTGAGATGCGCGCAATCAAGACTGCGGACGAGGTCGCGCGGATGAAACGTGCCGCGCTTATCGTCGAGGATGTACTACGCTTAGGCGTGTCCAAGGTGAAGCCTGGCGTCACGGAAATCGAGCTTGTAGCGGAGTTAGAATATCAGATGAAGAAACTGGGGGCGCAGGGGCCTTCTTTCGAGACGATGGTATTGTCCGGCGCTAAGTCGGCGCTGCCGCATGGCACCCCGGATAACCGTAAAGTGGCGGAAGGCGAGCTGCTCTTGTTCGATCTCGGCGTATACGCCGACGGTTATGCCTCGGATATTACCCGGACATTTGCAGTGGGGGACATCTCGGATGAGATAAAAGGAATTTACGGTGCCGTGCTGGACGCGAACCTCAAAGCCATCGAAGCCATCCGTCCGGGCGTCACCTTCGGCAGCTTGGACCGCGCCGCCCGCGAGTCGATCGAAAGTGCGGGTTACGGCCCTTATTTCAATCATCGGCTCGGACATGGCCTCGGAATGGACATTCATGAGTATCCGTCCATCCACGGGCGAAACGAGGATCTCTTACTGGCGGGCATGGTCTTCACTGTCGAGCCGGGTATCTATGTCCCTTCCGTCGGAGGCGTCAGAATCGAGGACGATGTTCTCGTCACGCAGGACGGGGTCGAGGTTCTGACTTCATTCTCGAAACAGCTGACGGTTATTGGATAACATGATGATAGCAATGGGGTGGCCCGCTTAGCGGACCACCCCATTTTATTTGCTTTTCGATAGACGCTTAAGACTGAGTAACCAATACTAGCGTGGAAGCTCGTTATCTCTATACGCTAATATGATAATCTTTCTTTAGATATTTATGGATTCTAGTAAAATCCTGCGGTGTCAATTGCTTCAGTCTATGGGATTTAAACTCTCTCCCCAAGATGATGCCAATCGTCTCCGCGGCTAAGCCGTTGTTCGCCATAATGCGGGCACTTCCATATGCTTTGATTGTGGCGCCGACGTTTTTGCCTACGACGATCACATTCTCGTATCCTTTTAACATAAAGGAACGCAGCGGCATGCCGTAACGATCCGGCACTCCGAACCCAATGCCGGACGGAATCTTTTTCGTACCTTGCAAATCCATCGCATATCCGCCTATGCTGACATTATCCCAGAACATTCGACTGCTTCGAATATCCGAATCGTTAAGAATGTAATCCGTTTCAAAACGATTATAATCACGGATGTATAGATAATCGGGAAAGCCGTTTAGTTCGGCCTTTTCGAAGCCGGGCATTTTTTTGCGTAGAAACTCGAGTATGAACGGAGCTTCCGCCTTGGCTTTTTGAATGGCGTTCCGAACGGAGGCCTCATCTGAAGGATCAACATCATATGTAAGCAAAGCGTTTATGATTACCTGGCCATTCTTTTGATTGAGAGCATTAATTCCTCGTAGCAAAAGCTGTGAATCTTTGGGTTTGTACTGACTCATAACTTTTCCGTATCCGGTTGCAATATTCCAATCAACGTAAGTGTTTTTCCCGTATTTTTCCTGAAGATGGGATAGCGGATATTCTTTCACGGAAGATTGGTGAAGCTTGTTCCAATCCACCTTCTTGAACTTTAGCATCATCGTTGCCGACATATAATCCGGAGTATCCTGATCGATGCCCAAGCTTTCCATCCCCGGAATACGACGGACATCGAGTTTGCTGGTCAGCGCATTAAAATCGGTATTCTCGACGAAATAACTGGACTTCACCGTATAAAGCGTTAAATCGTTTTTCAATCGATAAGTAATCGATTGAAGCGTTTGATCTTCTTTATTCGGTACGGAATGGACAGATGAAATCGTAATGTTATTATGAATGGGAATTCCTTTGAGTAATTGATCGTAGTACTTTTGAAAATCCGCCGTACTGCGTATTTTGCCTGATTTATAACCATCGAAAAGCCGTTTCATTTCGCCTTGCACAAGGCTACGCTTTTTCTTGTCATGAGGCTCGTCAAGAAATTGCATTTCTCCTTGAATGAGTTCTCCCCCAGGTTTTCCACGGGGGTCAAGCACGAGGACGGAACGGCCAAGGTCACGGGCGGCCTTCGCGAGAAGGATGCCTTGAAGCTCGCTTCCTATTACGACAATGTCGACGGAAGTGCAATGTTCTCCGCAGGAGATTAAATTTTGCTGTCTCTCTGAAGCTACTAATAAGGTAGATAAAGGAAAGAGGGATATTATCATCAAAACACAAACGGAAATAATAAGTATAGCGCGTTGTTTGCTCCTAATAAATGTCATGGGAGAGACTCATATCCCCTTTTCTGTTGTTATTTCAAAGTCTTATCAGGGTTACTCCTGGTATTTATTTAAACGTGCTACCTCACACTATAGTTTAGTTTCTTGTTCCTCGTCCGAACTATTCGAATAAACAATGTACAGGAAGTTCGATCCTCCACCATAATCGCTGACATTCAGCTTTACTTTCGTCTTCTTGTCTTTAATCATCCACACGGTTTGAATGGAATCTGCCAAACGTTTCATTCGTTCCAATATCTCATCGTTTGATTGATTCGCGGTCATGGCATCATAGTTATCCTTCGACGGATCCCCATATTTCTCGGAGAGCTTCTCTCGAAGCAAGAGATACTGTTCCAATAACTGATCGAATGAAGTATTATCCGATTCGAAGTCGTATTCCACTCCGTGAAGCTTGTCTTTATCGAAGTCATAAATCAATTGGACAGGCATGCCGAATAACGAGTCATTGTAAATGAGGTACCCTTCGTCCGCATGTTCCTCAACAGGATCGGAATTTTCACGCTTCTTAACTTCCCCCATCGTCATGCCCCAGCTTACGTCTCGTACCACCGTGGCCGACGAGTCCTTGTTGGGATTATTTGTACCCGTTGAACTGCAACCTGCAAGAATAACCGCGAACAATAAAATAGTAGCCATCTTTCTCATGGTGGATATCGCCAACCCTTATGTTGAAATTATGATATCTTCAAATACTAGCATAATGGGATATTTCAGGGGACTCACTACGCATCACCATCAACAACAGTAACCCAGATTACATTTTGCAAATAATTAAACTCAAATTGCCTCCAATATCTTTCTAAGCCTATCCATGCTGCACACGATTATTTTCTTCTGGTCAATACGTATCAATTGCTCGTTTTGTAGATCGAGCAATAATTTCGTCACCGTCTCGCGCGCCGTTCCCGTCATATCTGCCAAATGCTGATGAGTCAGCTTCAAATCAATTAAAGTACCATCGGCAGAGGCTACGCCATGTTGTTCCGTTAGTCGCAGCAACAAACGGGCAATGCGCGTACGCACGTCGAGAATGGTCAAGTCCGTTATTAATTTATTGGCATCCCGCAGACGATCTAAAGTTGTTTCCAAAATGCCGATCAGGATTTCAGGCCTGCTTTTTACTAAAGTAATGAAATGACGTTTTTTCAAAATGCATAAGGTAGACTTCTCGATTGTCCTCGCGGAAGCGGAGCGCACTTTTTCATTTTGCAGTAAAGCCATCTCTCCAAAGAAATCGCCTTCTCTGAAAATAGAAAGAATGATATCCCTGGAATGGTTATCTTGATAGATTTGAACAACTCCAGACATCACTAGATAGAGTTCATCTCCCTCATCGCCTTCAAAGAAGATAGACTCGCCTTTGGAATAATCGCACTTGCTGCATAACTTAGAAATTTCAGCTAAATGTTCATCATTAAGATGCTCGAAAAGCGGAAAGTCTCGTAATAATTGCGGGTTCATTATCAAAACCTCCGGTATCAATAACTGTATGTAATCCTAATTATACCATCAATAAAAAAAACGAGATTATTATTAGCGAAAATGCAAAATCCACAACCTCAAACGGTTGCGGATTTACATCCTATTCCATCCCCGACCAGCCGAAGAGGTTCCAGTATTCAAGATACCAAGCGAACGCGAATTGCAGCACAATCGTCGAAACATAGATCCATAAGAAAAACCTAGATTCCGTGCCAATTCTCCCCCTGCGGACGACGGCGGTTACCGCGGCCCCAATCGCAACCAGAATCGACGCCACTGGCAACGCCAGTAGCACACGGAGAAGCGTCCACGTACTATTTCCGAAGTCCATCACGGAAAGCACCGTTAACCCGGCCACGAATGCCAAGTTGATCCATGAGGCCGCAGCGGGAAGAAACGTGACAAACTTCCTTTTGCGAATACAAATTACCGCTCCATGCACCCCGCAGGCCAGCAATGCGAGAAACAACAATGCTTGAACTCCATTATGTAGATACTCGTTTTCGAACCAATCCATCTTCCTATAGTCGACCGCCGGCGAGCCGGCAAACTGCAGGAAGAAGCCGTCAGCCGTTTCTCGGGCAGCGAATGCGCTGTCGGTACTGGCCCACACTCCTCCCGCCCTGCGGTAAAAATCGATATTTTCACCGTCTTGACCCCTGAGAGTCAATGAATCTTCGTCTTTACGCTTTAACGTGAATTTCAAATTATCGTTGAACACGCTATCGATTTTTATTATCGAGGCTTCGGAATACCGAGTGGAGATATACGTGCCCTCATACTTGGCTGCCGATAGTCCCTCCGGATGTACCGCCTTCACGTCCGATAAAGCATTCACCGAAACCGTAGCCGGGAAAAACCGGTTCATGAACGCATTTATGAACTCTTCACGGAAGTACGGATCATCACCGTTGATCGAAATGAACACCCCTACATTATTTTCCGGAATTATCCATAGTCCACTGTGCCATCCGGAAATATCCCCACCGTGCTCCCAAACCTTGAGGCCATGGCGAATTGTCGTAAAGAAGCCGTAAGACATGCCCCCGAACTGCGGCTCATAAGTCGCGTGCAAATCCGTCATGAGTGTCAGCGTCTCTGACTTCATCACCCGTTTGCCAGCCAACTCTCCTCCGTTAAGCAAAGCTCTCATGAACTTGCCCATGTCCTCCCCCGTCGACGCAAAAGCGCCCGCAGGTACATATAAGGATCTCATTCCTATTCCTGGGAGGGGTTCCCCCTTCGAGTCGTATGTATGGGCCAAGTTCGATTTCATTTCGTCCGTGAGGCGGAACCCGCTTTGCTCCATTCCAAGCGGTCTAGTGATGTGATCCGTTACATATTGGACGAAAGGCTGCCCCGACATCGTCTGCACGATATAACCCGCCAAAGACATCCCGAAATTGCTGTAGCTCTTGACGGTCCCCGGCTCCCGGACAATGGGTGGAATGGATACTACTTCCCAGCTCTCCAGTTCTCCCGTTTCCGGCCACTTCTCTCCCTGAACGTTAGTCGTCTCGTCAAACCCTGCGGTATGCGTCAATAAGTTCTCCAACGTAATGAGCTTTTTGCCAGTCTGAATGGGGGCCGGAAGATACCCGTTGATGTCCTCATCCAAACGCACGGTTCCCTCTTCCGCCAACTGCATAATTGCCGTCGTCGTGAACAGCTTCGAAACAGACCCGACTAGAAAGTCGGTCTTCCCAGGATCTATGGCGAGTTTCTTTTCCACATCTGCATAGCCGTATCCTCGCTCGAACAACACTCCTTCTGGGGTGACAACCGTGACAACTCCTCCAGTAATGCGATCCAAACGGCTCTCGAAGTAATCGTCCATGTATGCGGTTATGGAATCTTCGTCCAACAAAGCATTTTGCGCGCTTGCAGCGGCAGGTAAAGAAGAAAAAAAGAGGACCAGTGCAAGGATAGCAGTCACCGACTGAAATCTGAATTTCCATGTAAGGATCATATCGATTCACACCCATCGAATTGTTTACTCTAAGTGTATCGCTTGAATATATGGATGCATACTTAATTTTAGGTAAAATATGGGTTTTAAAAACAAAAAGAAGCCGCCACAGATGATGATCTGCGACGACTATCTTCAAGCTGCAGCATTGAATATCATGGCTTTAACTTATCAACGCATATTTCCTATAATACTGCTTCTTGAATCTTGCATTTTTTTAATAAAATTAGTCATAACATCGAAGGCTTCGTTACGTTTATTAGTTAGACTTTGCAGGCGAAGCATTTCCATTTGCTGACTGTTGCTTGCACTATCAATCTGTGTCTTGATTTGTCCCAGCCGGCTCTGAAGTTCCCCTTTTGTTTTCGGTATTGCCATACCCATAGAAGTAAACATGGCACCCTTGTCAGCAAGCTGCACGGCATAATCAGCCTTAGCATCTGAAGGAAGCTTCCCTAGCGCCTCATTAATAACTCCCGATAATTGGTTCAGTTTCATAATGGTTTCATTACGGGCTTGTACGGATGCGAGTTGATCTTTCAACTGACTCTCTAACAAACTTGCACGATTGTTCTGTACAGCCATCAGCGCTGTTTCAAGATCCATGCCGCTAACGTTAATCTGTGTCATACCACCAATCCCATTTATGTTGCCTACTGAATTCTGCGTGGCATTTCCATTCAGCACATCCTTAACTGAGTTGTAAACCGAATTATTATACAACAAGGTAGCTCCGACGATGATCCCCAATAAGAAAGTGCCTGACATAGATAAAACCAACTTTTTTACATTCATTCCATTTCCTCTTTTCATTAATAGATATTTATCCGTTGCGTGCTTCCCTTATTGTTATATCATCTAATGTGATTACAAATCTGTAACCCTGATTACATTTTGCTAAGTTACAACTAAAAGTAATAGAAAACAAAAAACCACAACCGCATGAGGTTGTGGTTTGGCATGGTGGAGGCGAACCGTGGTGTACAAAACTACAATTCGCGGGAGTTTTGATTGAAAAATTCTCACTTACTCGTTTCCCTGCGTACAATGGGTGCTACTTCCGTAGCTAAGAGCTCAATGCCCTCTATTACTTTCTTAAACGGTATCCCGCCAATATCGATCTGAGCAATGAAACGCCGATGCCCGAACAGCTCGTGTTGACGAAGGATTTTCTCGGTGACCTGTTGCGGACTACCTACGAATAAGGCGGTATCCGGGCCTGCCATGTGTTCGAAATCCGTTCTAGACATGCTCCCCCCCATCCCTCGCTGCCGGTTAACATAAGACCAATAATTTGAATAATAAGGATAGAATTCGTCCTTGGCTTGTTGGGTCGTCTTCGAGATGTATCCATGTCCCGTTACACTTACTTTGAGATCCTCCAGAGCATGACCAGCCTCGATACCAGCTTTACGATATATATCGACAAGCGGCATAAATCGGACTGGATCGCCGCCGAGGATCGCAATAGCCATCCCAACGCCTAACCTGCCGGCACGCGCTGCGCTCTCCGGTGTACCCCCAACGCCAACCCATATGGGCAATTGACTTTGTACAGGTCGGGGGGCAATTTCAGCCTGCCTTAAGGCAGAGCGGAAGCGGCCCGTCCAAGAGATACTCTCCGCTTCATTGAGTTGCATAAACAAGTCCATATTTTCAGAAAATAAGGCATCATAATCACTCGTGTCATATCCGAAAAGTGGAAAAGATTCTACAAACGCTCCCCGACCGGCGATTATTTCTGCACGTCCGTCTGAAAGCAAATCCAAGGTAGCAAAGTCCTCAAACAGTCGAACAGGATCAACCGTGCTTAATACGGTTGTTGCGCTTGTCAATTTAATCTGTTTGGTTACTTGGGCAATAGCTGCCAACACAACTGGAGGTGCAGATACTGCATAGTCCAGCCGATGATGTTCGCCAACCCCAAAAACCTCAAGTCCAGCCTCGTCAGCAAGCTTAGCTGCTTCGATGATTTCCTTTACTCGTTGTTGGGCGCTAATTGTTTTACCTGTATGAGGGTTTGGACCTATATCCCCTAGCGTATAGAGACCGATTTCGACTCCTGATTTTTTAATTCCTACATCATCTTGCATGGCAATCTTCACCTCCATTTAAATTTGTAAAAGGTGTTACGATTGTTTACCTTTTGCAAACAGAATGTGATCAACCGATAACTTTGTAGATCCCGAAACCATCAAATGAATAGCTATCATAATATACGCCAAGTCCAACTCATAGCCGCCTTGTCCATTACCTAGTAAGCCTAATGACCATTTCATCGTCACAACAGCCCCTATCAGCATAATGATGAAGAGCCCTGATACATATCTCGTGAAGAGTCCGATAATTAGCAAGATTCCTCCAAACAATTCAAGCGGACCTGCAATATATGCCAAGAACCCAGGCGTTCCCACACTTTCAAACCATGCCGCTACATTTCCAAGCCCCATTTGAAATTTATCGTAGCCATGCGCTACAAATAATATTCCCAACACTACTCGCATTAACGTGGATACCAAAGATGTTTTACTCATTATTACGCCCCCTAATATATTTGCAATACAAAAATAATATTTGTATAGACACTATATTCCACACCCCCTAGAATGTCAACGAGAAATTTGCTAATATTAATTTATATTTTGTATTTGTAATATTGGAGGAGCTGAGACTCATGGATATCGGTACGACCATACGAACAATTCGTAAAAGAAAAAATATCACGATTACCCAGCTCTGTGAGGAAACGGGGTTATCGCAAGGCTTTATGAGCCAAGTGGAAACGAATAAGACCTCCCCCTCCATCTCCACCTTAGAAAATATTGCAACTGCACTAAAGGTCCCTCTGGCTTACTTGCTACTTAAAAAAGAAGAACGCATGCAGGTGGTACGGAAGGATGAACGAAAGGTCACCACAAGCGGCAACGAAGCACTTCGAGTAACACACTTAAGCTCCACAAGGAATATAAGTATGCGGATTGTTGAACTTCCCCCTGGCTCCTCAACCGGCCCACTTCCATTGGCGCATGAAGGCGAGGAAGTGCATATGGTTATCAAAGGGACGATCTACGCCGAACAGGGAGAAGACTCGGTCGAGCTAAAGGAAGGTGATTCCTTTAGTTGGAATGCCTGCACGCCGCATTTGGTCAAGAATATAGGTGATGATACAGCCGTTGTTCTCATTTCTGTATACACGGAAATGGAGTAGGAGTGAACGACTAGCTATGGTCCTCCTTCGGACTGGGACGATCCCCCTATTTACTCCACCATAAGAACACTGACCTCAGTGCGGTCAGTGTTCTTATGGTGGAGGCGAGGGGATTCGAACCCCTGTCCGAAGACAACGCCATATGTACTAGGCTTGGATGTCACCCAAGTATCACCCCGTCACCAATTCGTCCATAATACTAGATTATATTCCTATTTCCCTCATATTCACCATAACTCTCTCGACCCTACCATCCAAATCAGTCCCTTCAAACTTCGGAAGGTTCAGTTCGCTTACGATTTTTCCGTCACGCATAAACATAATGCGTTTTGTCCGCGCCGCAACCTTGGCATCGTGAGTTACAAGCATAACCGCAGTACCATCCGCGTTAATTTCAGAAAATATATCCATAATCATCTCCGCAGATTTTGAGTTGAGTGCACCCGTCGGCTCGTCGCCGAAAATGATTTTTGGGCTGTTCATAAGCGAGCGGCATATTCCCGCACGTTGAAGCTGACCTCCCGAAACCTGCGTAATGTCTCGCCTTTCAAGCTCCGCAATGCCTACCCTTTTCATAAGCGCTCTTGCCTTCTCCAAAATTTTTTCGACGTTTTTTCTGTTGTCGCGCATTGACGGAAGAATGATGTTGTCGAGGATATTTAGATTTTTCAGCATAGTCGGCTGTTGAAAAACAAATCCCATTTTTGTTCTACGTATATCTGAAAGCTCATTCTCAGAGGCCGACGATAATTCCCCGCTGTCAAAAACGACCTTTCCTTCGTCAACCCTGTCCATTCCGCTCAACGCAAACATCAGCGTCGATTTTCCCGAGCCGGAAGGTCCCATAACTGCAACGAACTCGCCCTCGTTTATTTCAACGGACACTTCATTAAGAACAATACGCTGTTCATCGCCCTCGCCGAAAGACTTTACGATATGATCACCGATAATAAGCTTCTTCATATGTCTACTCCTTAATATTTTCGGATACTTTTATTTGTCCCGCGCCTGATGTGCCGATCATTGTTGCGATGAGTACCACGCAAATCATCATTAATGGACTAAACAGATACGCCGAAAGAGGATTTACCGCAAAATTAAACGTCGACGCTCCAAACGAAGAAATAACCAAACCCGCAAGCATCTCTCCGAGGGTGTTTGCCAGAAACGTGCCGAGAACAATTCCGACAATCAGAACGAAAACCGTACGCGAAACATACTGTGCCTTAATATCCGAGTTTGTAAAACCGAACGCTTTCATTACGGCAATAGAATATCGGTCCTTCGCCACAAGCATTTTCATAAATAACAAGGTAACCAATATAGTTATAACCAACGCAACGGCGACCGCGACGTTGGAGGCTATTTCGACGGAGCTTATTGTCGAGCCGAAGGTCTGTGAAACAAATTCATCAATGTCTGAAATCTTTGCATAATCAAAATGGTCTGCATATTCCGTAACCTTCGCATCAACAAGTGATTTATCCGAAAGTTCAGCGCTGACAATGCTCCACATAATGCCCGCCGAATTGTCTGTGATTATGGCCTTGGCGGTTTTGCCGCCGTTGGTAATGTCGGAATAGATTCCGCTTACCGTGAGATCTTTCTCCAGTCCCTCAATCTCCAGCGTAATAACATCGCCGACCTTTTTGCTCATCTCATCGGCGTATATAGTCGAAAGCGCAATTTCGTCATCCGCGGCGGGTGCTCTGCCTTTAGAATATTTGATAGGAAATATCGAATGGTCGCCGAGTTCAATTTTAATATTTTCCTCAGATCCGTCTTCCATTTTTGCCTTAAATGTTTTTGTTGTAAGGACGGCAACCTTTGAGATGGCTTGATCGTTTTTCACCGTCTTTACGATTTCAGCAACTTTTCCAGAGATATTATCGATATTTCCGGGCAACTGTATGCGCAGATCATAGTTTCCAATCCCCATATAACTGATGAAGCTTTTGGAGGAAATCGTGTTGTACAGGTTCTGCGGAACAATCATGATAAATGTCGAAAACACCAGCACAGCTAGCATTGTTGCATAAAGTCTCTTCCTTGAGAGAACATCTTTGATACCAAGAAAAATATTCGCGTTAAACAGCCTGTTTCCGCTCAAGGTAAAACGCTTATCACTTCTGTTTTTGTCCTGGGAGGTGCCAAAGCGTATGGCTTCCGCTGCTGAAATTTTCCGAAAGCGTTTCAGTATTGCGTTAACATAAGCCGTAATGGCAAAGAATACCAGTAATATGCCGATGACTCCTACAGCTACAGCAAAAGAAGAATTTTCACTTCCCCCCATATAAAGCCTTATGTTTTTGAGAAGCACACCTTTGAAAACAAACGAAAGAGCAAAACCGAGAATAGAGCCTGTCGCCGCAATTGCCGCGTATTTGGCTAGATAAATCTTCTTGATGTCGGAGATTCGCAGCCCTATAGCTTTCATAACACCAATTTCGCGATAATCGTCTTCGATTTTCGCAAGAAGCGTAAAGCGTATGCACATGAACGCGATGGCAACGACAAGCAGACTTACTAAAAGGATAACCCCAATCATCATCCCGTCGGAAATCGCATTCATTAATCTAAAAAGCGAATATGTAACCGTTGGCCCATTCATTTCAAGTCCTGCGGAGGTATATGCGGTCTCAAATGCGCCTAACGCCGACATATCCTTTAATCTGAACTCAATCAGATACTCTATATTTCCAAGGTTTTTTATTTCCGCATAATCATTGTCGCTTACAAGAAATCGCTTTGAGGCGGAAAGTGAAGAATTCATTGTCGAATCGCGGAGAAATCCCTCAACGGTAAATTCTTTTCCGCTTATTACTGCCGTATCGCCGATCTTTGCAGTGTTATCTTTCATATAACTTATCGGAACATAAATCTCGCCGTCAGATACGTTGATGACGTTTCCGTCCAGATCAAGAAGATAATCGAATTTTTCGCTCTGTACGCTTAAACCGTTGTCCTGAACGCTATTCGCAAGCGAATTATCACCCATTATAATCCGTGCGCCATCAATGTTCAGAAATTCTACTACTTGAAATTCATCGATGTTGCTGTTTTGTTCCGCAAAAGCCGTAAGCCGCGCAGTATCAATCTCACCCGAGTGCATCTGCATAAAATGTGGAGTTTTCGCTTGCGTCATTAGCGTATCCAGCGCTCCAGAAAGATTGACGACGAGTATCGCCGCGAGTGAAACAAGCATAGCTGAGGCAGCGACAAATATCATTGTCGTCAGTGATATCACTTTGCTCTTTAAAATGTCATTACGGATAATTCTATAATACATATTTCACCTCTGTATGAATTCTCGAAGGATTTTCCCGATTTATTCATTGCTTCCTCTATCCACTGCCAAACATCTGCATTACGTCTTTAAGACTTCCGCTTTTGACACCAAGCAGCCTTTCTACATTGAAAACAAAGGCCTGTATGCGTGAAGCACGCTCCTCGCTCGTTATTTGAACCATATCTTCATCAAAAACGGTATTCGCATAGATCACGACCATTTCCATGCATTCATACGGATACGGCGTGTGGAATAGTCCCTGCTGGATGCCCTCGTGGATGATTCCCGTTAGTATCGGTGTAACGCCATTGATGATGACCTTTTCTATTTTCTGATGCATAAGCGCGTTCTGCGGCTTGTGAATATGCTCCATAATTTCCATGCTGCTTCCGCCACTTAAGTTCAGTGCCATAACAACGCGAATAATGCGCTCGACTACAGGTATGCTCTTGTCTGCTGCAATTTCCTGCGCCGTTCCTAAAAGACGGACACTATACCGCTCAATCAGAGCGTCCATAATATCCTCCTTCGACTTGAAGTGATGATATAACGTTCCGCGCGCGATTCCGACCTTTTCGAGAATATCGTTTGTACTAGTGCCGTCAAAGCCCTTCTGACCGAAAAGCTCATCAGCTGCGTCAATTATTTCGTTCCTGCGTTCCTCAGCTTCTTTTACAACTCTCATCTTTACACTCCCTCCACAAACCGACCGACTGTCTGTCTATCAATTTCATTAATAATAACACGTCATTCTATCATTTTGTCAAGATAACGTTTTAATTATCATCATAAGTATTAAACGGGATTAATTAGGCATAAATCCAATTCATCATTCTACATAATATTTCCGCAAGGGTATAACAAAAGAACAGTTAAGGCATCTATTTTCGCCCTAACTGTTCTTTTATTAATTAAACCAAACTGTTACGAGCTTTAACCTTCCACCCCTCACGTGTAACTACAGAGGTGGCTTTATTCTTGTAAACTTCACGAATAGAGCTGCTCGTGACAATCAACTCATACAGGGATTGATCGCGCGGGTCAAAGACAGAAGCTGTATATTCTTCATCTGTACTGATATCCCTTTCAAATAAGACGAAATCAAGATCATCCCAATCTTGGAAAGCTGTCGACAATGCCGGCTTTGCATGAGGAATGACTGCACCCGAGCGAACCAGCATAATAATCGGCAGTTCACCTGCTGCAATTCGGTACCAACGTCCTCCTTCATAACGCAGGCCGGTCTGATAATCAAACCATTCCCCAGAAGGCAAATACACATTACGCTCCTGTTCTGCTTCAAAAAACGGGGCCACTAGAATATCGGATCCAAACATATATTGATCCTCAATAAGCCAAGAGCCTGCATCCTCTGGAAACTCAAAAAATAAAGTGCGGAGCATAGGATAACCGGACTCCGAGCTCAGCTTGGCTTGGGTATAAACGTACGGTATTAAGGTATATTTCAAATTCGCGCTTTTGCGGAACAAGGACATGAATTCCTCGCCATAGGCCCAAGGCTCTGTCGGCGGTGCTCCATGACAGCGGCTATGTGAGGTCAGCATTCCAAACGGAAGCCAGCGGCTGTAAAGCTCTTCCGGACTGCTATTGACGAAGCCACCAATATCATGGCTCCAGAACGAAAATCCGCTTAAGCCTAGCGACAATCCGGCGCGCAAGCTTGCTGCCATGGCACTGTTCGTATTCTCTGCATCTCCTCCCCAATGAATCGGGTAGCGCTGACTGCCAGCCCATGCACTCCGTGCCCAAATGATAGATTCATCGTTGACAGACTTCGTAATTTCAGAGGCTGCCTTATTGTAACGGAGGGGATACAGATTATGCTCATGGAACCCGCTTTGCCCCGAAGCATAGATGCCATTCAGTGGAGCCGCTTCACCAAAGTCGACCTTGACGGCAGCGACTCCGAGGTTAAGCAGGCTTGCCAATTGCTTCTGATACCAAGCAACGGCCTCCGGATTACTGAAATCAACAATCGCATCCTCAGTTGGCAGCCTCCCGTCGGTTGTGCGGATGGCATAACCTTTATCCAGGATTTCATCATATAAAGAGTTGTTTGGAGTAAAATATGGTAGCTGCCACAGCGATACTCGATACCCCATCTCTTTCAAATCAGATAGCATCACGCCTGGGTCGTCAAAGCGTTCCCCCGAAAACTCGTAATTGCAGCGCCAATCCGTCTCGAACCAGCCTGTATCCAGATGGATGACATCACAAGGGATTCCATGCTCCTGTAATTTCAGCGCAACCTCGCGAACTTCATGCTCCGAGCTATAAGTAATGCGACTCATCCAGAGACCGAATGACCATAGCGGTGGAAGCGGGCTTCGGCCCGTCACTTTCGTATACTCAGACAGAATCTCCTTGGGAGTACCAATGAACAGAAATAAATCCAGCTTCTCTTCACCTGTATAGAGAGTATTCGTATCATCATAAGTAGCGCCGAAATCAAAGGTTAGCGGCGTGGAGGTGTGAACAAACATCCCGTACCCTTCGCTGCTCATAAAGAAAGGAATCGGTTTATATGTCTTCTGCGTCTGGGCGCTTAAAGCATCCGTCGTAAATAGATTCAGCTTCTGCCCGCGCTTGTTCAGTCGTGTGAACGACTCCCCTGTTCCAAACAACTTCTCATCCGGTCGCAGAAGGAAGCTTGCCGCTATTCGGTTGCTTAGATCCGCCGTGCTTCTTTTGAAGGAAAAAGGAAGGCCATTCGCATTCAGTAAAGATGAACAATCGCTAAAGTGGCGGGTTTCCGTTAAGACACGACCCGTTTGATCCCTAAGAATGATTTTCCACGGGTTACGTTGAATAACGACAGAGCCTGCTGAGCTTGAATAGACAATCTGTTCCTCTGTACTGACGCAATCCCAAGGTAAGGACAACGTCTCCACCGATTCGTTCAGCATGAGAGACGGCACAGCAGCTTGCCGATCAGCTCTCGGCCGCGTATGAATTCGTAACCGTAGCGTCCTGTCCGATAAGAAGGTCAGCTTGAACTCGCTTGTTGGCGATTCCTCATACTCTTCAGGAAACTCCCACGAAGGCGTCTCTGTGAACGGATAATCCATCTGGTTAAAAGATAATCTAGGTTTGCGCATATGACGTTTCCACATCAGGGTTCCTGTTTTTTCATCCGGATTGAAGGCCGTTACATGGGAAGGAAAGAAATACTGGTCCGCAACCTCCTCGAAATCCGCGCTCATGTCGATGGGCTGGTTTAATGCTGTTGACTTGAATTCCATGCCATCTACCCCTTCACCGCACCGTTCGTCAGACCGCTGACGATATAACGCTGCACAAATATAAATAGTAAAGCAACCGGCAGCATGCTCACCGTACCGAAAGCCATTGTGTTGTTCCATGACGTGCTCTGGAAGCCGAGAAAATTATATATTCCCGCAGTAATTGGCCGTAACTCTTCATTCCCAATGAAGGTCATGCCATAGATTAAATCTCCCCAAGCGAACAAGAACGAGAAAACCATTGCAACCACGACGCCAGGAACGGCAATCGGTAGCATAATGCGCGTGAATGTCGTAAACGTGTTGCAGCCATCGATTTTGGCCGACTCTTCCAGCTCCTTCGGCAACGTTGCAAAATACGTTCTAAGAATAATGACCGAAAAAGGGATGCCAGCTGTAGCATTGGCTAATATCGTACTCCAATAGCTAGCTCCGATCAGTCCAATTTGCTTAAACAAGATGAATAACGGCGTCAGCAGTAAGGATGCTGGCAGCATCTGCGTGACAAGAAATATAAGGATGAAGCTATGCCTGCCAGGAAAGCGAAAGCGAGCCACGCCATAGGCCGCCGGAATTGCTAATAGTGTGGATACGAGCAACGCTCCAACTGCGATGGCAAGACTGTTTCGGAAACCATTCACAATATCGAAGGAAGAGCCCGTTAACTGCTCCGTATAGGACTTGAATTGCCACACCTGAGGAAACCAGGTTTGCGGTGACCGGAAGATCTCAGCCTCCGTCTTGAATGAAGTGACGACAAGCCAATATAGCGGGAACAAAAAGATAACGACAATGATGATGCTGACCAGCGGGAGTAACCAACGAGACTGTTTAAACATCGTCCTCATAATTGTTCCTCCTTCTTCAGGAGTCTCAAATAAATGACACCGATGATCAACAGCAGGACGAACATCACGTTAGAGATGGCTGCGCCTTGGCTGTATTGAAATTGATCAAAGGAAAGCTTGTACGCGTACGTGGACATCATCTGTGTGGCATTGACTGGACCGCCGTTCGTGATGATAAGAACCAAATCAAATACTTTGAACGTATAGATAAAGCCCAGCACTAGCAGAGACATGATAGCCGGCTTCAGCAGCGGAAGCGTAATCTTGAAAAACCGTTTCACAGCCGTTGCCCCGTCGATAGCCGCACTTTCGTAGACATCCTTAGGAATGGTGGTGAGACCCGCTGTTAGTAGCATCATATTGAATGGAATGCCGATCCAGGTATTCGCCAGAATGATCGTAAACATCGCTGTCCCTGAGTTAACAAGCCACTCAATCGGGCTGCTGATAAGATGAAGCTTCAAGAGTAAGTCGTTGATAATCCCGCCTGAGCTAAACATAAACTTGAACATCATAGCTGTTATCGTGGCGGGCAATAACCAACTGATCATGACAAGACCTCGAAGTCGTTGTGCAGTTCGGAATTGCAGATTAAAGAGCATCGCGAACGCAAGTCCAATGATAAACTGTAGAACCAAGCATGAGATTGTGAAAATAAGCGTATTCTTCAGCACTTTTTGCAGGGTGCCTTCTTTGAATAATTCAATGTAATTATCAAGTCCGACAAAAGATTGGTGCCCCTTAGTGAGATTCATAACGTTGACATCGAAAAGACTTAGCCGGATGTTATCGATAATGGGATATCCGACAAAAAAAATCATATAGAGAAGTGCCGGCAGCACGAATAAATAACCGGCGATGCGCCCTTTGGCATTGGTCATAGTTGTGCACCCTTTCAAAAAAAGTGGAGCACCGGATCGCTCCGGAGCACCCCACTTTTCTTCATTCTACTTATTGCCTAGTATTTTATCGATTTTCGCCTGTGCTTCAGTGGCAGCTTGTTCAGGTGTGGTGGTAAGCGTTAACGATTTGCTAAGAGCTTCGGAAATGGCGTTCGAGATCGTAGGCCATTGCGGATGTGGGCCCCGCGGCTGAGCGTTCTCCATGTTTTCTGCGAACACCTTCAACTGCGGATTTTGTGACCAATACGGATCGCTTGCAACGTCTCTTCTCGCCGGGAAGTAACCGAAATCTTGCGAGAATTTTTTACTGACTTCAGGAGTTGCAACGTATTTAATGAATTGAACCGCTTCATCTACGTTAGCACCATTCATTACGCCCAAGTTTTCTCCACCTAATACGGAAGCAAACTTGCTATCCTTCGGTACGAAAGCGATACCGAATTTCAAATCAGGAGCTGTTTTTGTCAGATCCGGAATTTGCCAAGGTCCGTTTACCATCATTGCAAGATTGCCCGAAGCAAATTGCTTCATCACGTCGGATTGCGTCCAGTTAATGACCTCTTTGCTCATGGAGCCGTCTTTGATCAAGTCAGCCAGCATGCTGAATGCTCTTGTTCCATCCGGTGCGATATGATCAAAGGTTGCGCCCGTGGATAACAACCAAGGAAGGAATTGGAACGTTCCCTCTTCGTTCTGCGGAGCGGAAATACCGAGTCCCTTCACGTTCCCTTTCGTAAGTGCTTTTGCTGCCACGCGAAGCTCATCCCAAGTTTGCGGAGGCTTAACGTTGGCATCTGCCAGCATTTTTTCGTTATAGTACAAGGCTAAATTATTGCTTCCGAGTGGAATACCATACTGCTTGCCCTCGTAGGATGCCGACTTCCAAGGCCCTTCGAAGTATTGGTCCTTATCTGGCCAATCCGCCAGCTTGTCTGTAATATCGGCGAACAATCCCATTGCCGTATACGCCGCATGATCCGGGTTATCGATGATGACGATATCTGGGAGGTCAGACGCTGCCAGACCTACAGAAAGGCGTTTCTTGAAATCCGCGAACGGGATGTAGACAGGCTTGACTTCGATGTTCGGATTTTTCTGCGTAAAGCCATCTGTTAGTGACTTGATAATGTCGAATTGGGATTTACCTTCAAAATAAAACCATAACGTCAATTTCTTCTTGCTGTCAGTTGGAGCGGTTGCGCTTTCATTTGACTTTTCTGTTGGCTCTGCTGCTTTATCCGAACCGCAGCCTGTAAGCGCTAATGTCAATATAAGCATCAACGACATTAGCAATAAACTTGCTCTTTTCATGTTTCTCCCCCTAATGGCGTATTGTCTACACCTTTAGATTAAAGCAATGTAAGCGTTCTTATAATTCTAATTATCTAAAAAAGGTGGACGATATTAAGCACAAATTAAGCGTTATCATAGCTCATGATTCATTTTGTGATAACTTGCAGGCGACAGTCCGGTTACTTCCTTGAACACCCGCGAGAAATACTTCGAATCGGAGTACCCTACGATAGCGGAAATTTCGAATATTTTTAGCTCGGTTGTTAGCATTAAGGTTTTGGCATGCTTGATCCGAACATTCTTGATATACGTGGAGAAGTTACTCTTCACTTCTTTGGTGAACAAGGCACTGAGATATTCCGGGGTAATCTGTAAGGAGGATGCAATTTCATCCAATGTGATCCCTTCCTTGTAGAGCTCGTGGATAAGCTTAAGCGCTTTCTGCACGATGAAGCTGTACGGTGGGGATTGAACCGCTTGGCTGATTTCCGTCATTTCTTTTACAACCCGCTGGATTGAAGCATTCAGTTCCGTGCGCGTTTGGGATGCCAAGATAGGCTGAAGCCATGCTTTCTGAAAATGGAACGCCCATGTATCGCCGAACGTTTCGCCGACACTCCGCAATGCTGCAGTTACCAGCCGCACTGAACCGTCGATGATATGCTGCGGATCATAGCGACGTTCATAGCAAAATTGCAGCCATTCTTGAAAATAACGCTCAAGAGGCTCCCATTTCTGCTCCGCTATCGCCAGCTTGACTTTATTCTCCAGCGCATGCGGGAAAATGAACGGCTCGATGCTGATTATACCAATGTCAGACTCTCTCATAACCGTACGAGTTTCATCCAACGCAATGAACCATTTTCGAGTGGAGTTCAATAGATTGAACTTATCTTTAAGCATGTGCAATCCTGCGAGGAGTACGGTGCTAATCCCTGCATAGGGTGCTATAGAGTGGATCGTTGACTTCAGATCCTGTTGGATAAACATAGCGAGATCTATGCCCGTCATGCTGGGCTGAAGCAATGCAACGAGCGAGGATTCTTGCGGGACGACAAATACCGAATAGCGGCAAGTCTGTTGGAACTGCTGCTCTAATCTAGCTTTAATCTGTACGGCGACATCAGGCTGAGCTTGACCAATATAGATGCAAACCATGTGATAAGCTTCATCTGTTGTGAAGAAGGCCGCTTGCTCCGCAAGCGGCGCCAGTAAAGCCAGATCAAGCTGCTCCTGTATGACGGACTGCTGCAGGTAATGCTCCAATCGCGCGGCAGCATGTCCCCGTGGAATGCCTGCAACCTGCTGAAGCATCAGCTCCTGCTGTGCTTTAACTAGCGTATCCTTCAAATCTTGAGCAGTAATCGGCTTCTCAAGAAACTCTAAGACGCCCAATCCTAGTGCTTTTTTCGCGTATTCATATTGTGAGTAGCCGGTTAGTATGACCGTTTGGTGACGGTGCCCGTTGCGCTTCAGAGATTCAAGCATCTCAATTCCGCTGAATTGCGGCATTCTAATATCGGTGATGACGAGGTCCGGCTTCATTTGCTCAATCAGCGCCAGTCCAACCTCCCCATTATCTGCATCGCCCACTATTTCATAGGGCTCGCCTAGCTTGTTAATTAAATTAATAAGGCCATATCGGGTATTATCCTCGTCTTCAATGACTACGATTTTCATTGCTCATTATCCCCTCTCCGCATGGCGGGCATCGTTATTCTGACTTCCGTGCCTTCCCCGATATGGCTATGAATTTCACAGGAGGCTTGCTCCCCATAGTACATTCTCAGTCGCTCCATCACATTACGCACACCGATTCCTTGCGAATGAACCGGGCTCTCGGATAAAACTTCGGCCAGCTTGTCGGCTTCCATACCGGTCCCGTTGTCTCGTATCGTCCATTCAATGGAATGAGCAGCGATTAAATTGATCTCTATTCGCAGCTCTCCCCCCTTCTTAACGCCAGAGAAGCCATGAATGATAGCGTTCTCAATAAAAGGTTGCAGGATCAGCTTCGGAACTAGATAGTCCATAGCTTGCTCGTCACACTCAACGGTACTGGAGAAGGAGGAGCGAAACCGATATTGCTGAAGGAAAATATAACGATCCATCCATTCAAGCTCTTCCCTTACAGTGACGAACTTGTTGCTATCCTTAATACTATATCTCAGAATTTGAGCGAGCCCTTTCAGCATATGGCTGATTTGATGCTCATCCTTCTCAATGGCGAGCCAATTGATTGAGTCCAGTGAATTATAGAGAAAATGGGGATTGATTTGCGATTCCAACGCCCTGATTTCGGCCTCTTTCCGCTTCTCGCTTGTTTCCTTGACCTCTACCATCAACTCGTTAATTGTATTCATCATTTTGTTAAAGTTAAAAGCAATGGCGGATATTTCATCCTTAGATTGCTCTTCCACATGGACCGTGAGTGCGCCTTGACTGGCAATTCTCATCGCTTTGACAACCTTCCGGATCGAGCCCGACAATCGGCCGGCAAAATAGAAGATTAATAGTGCCGCGATAAGCAGCGCAGCAAAACCGACAATCAGGTTTAAACGCTGCATGGCATACATTTCGCTGAACAGCTTCTTTTGATCAATCAGGTTATAGATCGTCCAGCCACTATTGGGATTGCTGTAAGTGTTGCTAATCGTCGAGCTCGTTTGGATCTCATCGACATGCTTGCCTATGTCGTCCTTCGCTGCCGCAGAAATGATGAGGCCCCGGCCATCAGTCAGAAAATTTCGGTTATCGATTTGATGCGCTTGTCCCACATCCGGCACATCCAGGTTAATTGCGCGAGCGAGCACAGACTCGTAGACAGTAATAACAACAACCCCCATACTGTCCAGACTGATCATATTGTAATCGATTAACTTTCTTGCAAGATGGAAGCCGTATTGTTCCTCCGAATTAATAGAGTCCATTTTCTCAGGAATCGTCTTAATACTCCCGGTTTGGTTATGTACAGCCGCCTGATAGATGGGATTTGATGTTAAATTGCGCACGTTGGTCCAGAGGTTATCGTAGGGTGAGCCCGTCTGCTGATCATAGCTGATTAAGGTTCCGTTGTTCGAAAAAATGGCCACGCTGCGAATACCGTTCTTCGCATAGGAGTAAGAAGCCAGTTGATTAACCAATTGGCGTTTACTAAGCTCCACGTCGTCCGCAGGATTATTGATTTCACGCAACAGTCGGATGACATCATCGTTCGTAACGATCTGAAATAACAAATCCTCATAAGCTTGAAGCGAGGTGTCCAAATTTTTGGAGGTTTGAGTCAGATTCGCCTGCACAAGAACGTCTATTTTTCGTTTCATCGCATCGCTAGAGACGTAGTATGATACCATTTGCACGATGAGTACAGGCAGCAGACTAACGAGCATAAACGAAATGATGAGCTTGTTACGATAACTCAATCGCCCTTTCATAACGGAGCAGCTCCCCTTTTCTAGGTTTCTATGATTTGCATGGCTACCCCTATTAATGGACACTACTACTCACATTCCGAGGAAACTAATATTTATAATATAAGGTTTAACACGGAAATACATCTACAAATCCGACAAATCCTGCAGATGAACAAGAAAGTGGGATCGAGTTTCATTTAATGGGGACTTGTGGGGACCCCATTTAACGCTCCCTGCGCGAAGAACGAACCCCAATGTCCTCCTTCGGATTCAGGATAATCGACAAACCCTCGCTCCACGCAAAAAAGCCAGCCTCTTGCGGCTGGCTTTTTTGCGTGGAGACGAACCGTGGCTGAGTAAATCCACAATTCACCGGAGTGTGATGATTCGGATGTTGGGAGGCGCATGATGTATCGAAAGTTACCGTTAATGTTCCTTCGAAAGACTGAATCCTCCTACTACAATCAATGCGACCCTCTTAGCGACTTCCTCTTTATTCATAGTGATGTTCCCAGTGGCCCATTGAATGGCACCTTCATGGATAGCTTGAGCAAAGATAGACGCATAAATATTCTTCTCATCATCTGTATAGATGTTTTCAAGACTTTCCGACAAGTAGTTCTTCAACTCGTTTATCATTTTGTCTTTTAATTGCGGTACGACTAATCCTATATAACTGGTACGGCATTGTATGTTTGGTTCATGATAAAAATCGCAAACCGCTAGCACTAATTGCTTAATGCTGTCTTGGTCAAATTTCGCCTCGCCCTTAGTACATTTTACTATGGCTTCCGATGCGGAGTCCCCCATAATGTAGTCCAACATTTCGTATTTATCATTAAAATGTGCATAGAACGTAGACCGATTAACTTGTGCTTCTTTTGTGATATCCTCTATTTTTATTTTTTCGAAATCCTTCTTGGACACCAAATGGAAGAAAGAATCGATTAAAGATTGTTTCGTTTGCGTCATTCGTACATTCATTACTTTATTCGCCATATCTTCCCCCTTACCCGACATTTTATCGGCATTGTCGCTATAGCAACAATCGCGCATTGTTTGTTGGTTGATGCATTTATTTGCAGAGTGTATATTTCTGTTACGGCAACACGTGTTAGTTTAATATAACACTCATAAGGGGGTTATGATAGTTGAAAACTATACTTGTAACAGGTGGAACAGATGGAATTGGTAAAGGAATCGCAACACACTTTTTAAAAATGGGCGAGCGTGTTATCGTGGTCGGCAGTTCTAGCACTAAAGGAAATCTTTTTTTACAAGAAGCTAGCCGGTTGGGAGCAGGGGAGAGAGCCGTTTTTCTTCAAGCAAATTTAAGTCTGGTTAATGAGAACAAGCGCATAGTAGAAGAAGTAAAAAGCCGGTTTGATTCTTTGGATATCATTGTTTTCTGCGCAACCAATCACAAGACCAATAAAGAATATACGGAAACGCAAGAGGGATTTGAATTGAGCTTCGGGTTATCGTATTTAAGCAGATTTGTTCTTGGCTATGGATTAAAAGAGCTTTTGGAAAAGGCGGATCAACCTGTTATTCTTAATGTTTGTGCTCCAGGAATGAACGGCACAGTTAACTTAGAGGATGTCCAAAATAAAAATAATTATAACGGCTCAAAAGCTAAGTATTATGGCAGCCGTTTAAATGATCTGTTAGGCGTTGCTTTTGCTCATAATGATACTGTTGGAAAAATTAAATATATTCTCTTTAACCCTTGGGCTGTTCAAACCGCTGGAACTTTTGAAGCAATTGAAAATCCATTTATGAGAAGCATGATGAAGCTAATTTATAAAACCATAGGTAAACCGGTAGAAGAAGCAATTCTACCTATCATCGAATTACTAGAGAAGCCACCTACCTCCTCTCTATCTGCCTACAAACAGAGAAAAGAAGTAAGTCTTTCGATGAGAACTTTTGATAAAGAAAATGCTCTCACACTTTATAACAAAACAGTTCAATTACTGAAAGGAGTCTTACGATAATGAAAACAATTGCAATCCAGAAATTAAGAAGTTCAATGGAAGCTATGTTGAGAAGGTAATCGTCTATAAGGAGCATGATGAGCTTATTCTGAAGCTAAATGTTGATGAAAAGCAAAATCCACAACCTCATGCGGTTGTGGATTTACATGGTGGAGGCGAGGGCAGTATCCAATTCCTCATTGAAATGGCTGACGATGGGTGCTCGACGATGACGTTCTTAGCGGTGGAATTGAATTGCGTGCTCAGTCCGCTCCGCTGACTGGGGCGACTCCCCAATTTTATCCACACAAAAACCCGACCTCTTGCGGTCGGGTTTTTCGTAGTGGAGGCGAACCGTGGCTGTGCAAAACCACAATTCGCCGGAGTGTGATGAAATTAAAGTTGTGGCTTACCTTAATAAGCGTAATCCATTCAAAATCACTAAAATAGTACTCCCTTCATGACCAACAACACCTAACGGAAGGGGAACTCCTATTATGAAATTGGAAAGAATCAACACAGTAATCACTAATCCTGCAAAAACCAAGTTCTGCTTAACAACCCATTTCAATCGCCGTCCAAGCACAATGGCCTCTTTTATCTTATCTAAATCATCATTCATAAGCACCAAGTCAGCTGTTTCAAGTGCTACATCACTTCCTGCTACACCCATTGCAATACCAACAGAAGCTGTCGCTAATGCGGGGGCATCATTCACCCCGTCCCCAACCATAGCTACATGGCTATATTCCTCTTTCAAGCGTCTGATGATATTTTGCTTATCATTTGGCAAAAGTTCAGCGTACACAAGATCAATACCAGCCTCATGAGCGATAGCTTCAGCAGTTCGTTTTTGATCCCCTGTTAGCATAGCAACTTGAACGCCAAGCCTCCTTAGTTGAGAAATCGTATTTTTCACTTGTGGTCGAATACGGTCCTGCAAGGCAATAACGCCTGCAATTCCTATCCCATTTGCCACGACTACAACCGTTTTACCTTGCTGCTCTAGTTGATAAATATGAGATTTAATCGGTTGAGTACATAAATCCTCACTAAACATTCCGGGTTTCCCGACCCTCCAATTATCCCCGTACATCTTGGCCTGTACTCCCCAACCTGTTAAAGCTTGAAAATCTGACGGACGCATTAGCATGACTGACATTTCATTTGCTTTTTGTACAATAGCTTTTGCAATAGGATGAGTAGATAAAGATTCAATGGATGCTGACAGTTGAAGCAATTGGGATTCAGTAAATGGTTGGAATGGTACAATGTCTGTAACTAGCGGTCTCCCATATGTCAAAGTACCTGTTTTATCAAAAGCAATTAATTTCACTTGAGATAAAGTTTCCAAATGCAAGCCGCCTTTGAATAATAATCCTTTCCTTGCGCAATTTGATATTGCCGAAAGCATAGCTGGCATAATCGAAGCAACCAAGGCACAGGGAGAGGCTACAACAAGAAAAACCATAGCACGATAAAAGGTTGTACTCCAATCCCAACCCATTAGCCAATGTGGAACTGCGATAAGCATTACTGTTGAAATGATAATTAACCTGGCATATGCTCGCTCGAATCGTTCAATAAAACGTTGAGTTTTCGGCATTTCATTTTGAGCCTCTTGGACCAACCGAATGATCTTAGAAAACAATGATGATTCACTTGATTTAGATACTTCAACAAACAAAGCTCCATCCCCATTTAATGTACCCGCAAACACTTCATCGCCAACTATTTTATCAACTGGCATGCTCTCTCCTGTAATGGAGGCTTGATTGACTGTAGATTTACCCTCTGTCACTATACCATCAGCAGGAATTCGTTCTCCTGTCTTGACTATAACAACATCACCAACTGCTAATTCTTCAATAGGCACTTGCTTTTCCTTACCAAATCGAATTAATACAGCCGTTTCTGGTTTTAATTCCATTAACGCGGATATGTCCCTTGAACTTCTTGCCATTGTAAGTGTTTCTAAAGCACCGCTTAATGAAAAGATAAAAATTAGCACAGCACCTTCTGCCCAATAACCAATACATGCTGCACCAATCGCAGCCATAATCATTAACAGATTCACATCTAAATCCTTTTTATGGACAAGCGTTAAATATCCTTCTTTGGCTTTTACATACCCACCCACGATATAAGCAAATAAATAAAGCCAAATTGAAATACCGACTGAAAAGTGTCCTAACACCCATGCAAACCCAATCAAACCTCCACTTACGATTGCCGCTGACATTTCTCCGTAACGTTCGATCCAATTCCTAAGCTGCTTTTGAGTAATGGTCTGGTTACTTTTTTCAATACTTTGAACAGCTCCAGCACTTTCGGACATATTAAACACCCCTTTTCATTGAGAATGATCATCGTTATTACTTCCCTTAAAACAGTCCATGCTGCCCCTAGACTCAGGGACAGCATGATTTGAGAATGATTATTTTTTTGTATTGATGCATAACTTTTGTATCAGGCAAACTTTGTTTAGAGTCATTTTAATTAACTTTTGCAGAGAAGTAAATTCTTTTTTTTGCCCACGGTAAATTTTTTGTCGCGCAGGCAACACCTTTGTAAGGGGATAATATCATAGTTCATGTGGTCAAAGCCCTTATGGTCGTATATAAAAATGTTTGCTTCGGGCAAAATACTCATAACTACATAAGACAGTAGTTATTTCTTTAACGACTCCCGAAGGGTGGTTTATTTTTGATGTTATACTTTTACAGCTTCGCTTGCCTTATTGGCGGATTAACCATTATTAATGCTACTTTTTCGTATCAAAGCAAACATATTGATCTAGCGTTTTGGTCAATGTTAAAATTTCAACTTATTGCATTACCATTGTTTTTAACTGCCAATATGCTGATTGGGTACGGTGTGAAATTGGGCTATAAAGCCCTGGGTAATTTAACATATGTGCTTTCTACATCAAAAGGATTAGAGATATTAATTTCAATTGTAATGGGATTTCTTTTTATGAAGGAAATCCCCTCTTGGAAAACTTGGGTTGGATTATCTATAGTTCTTGGAGGTTTTGTAATTGCAAAATTGAAATGAATCATGTGGTTGGCCAGCGTATTCAAACTCAAAAATTAAAATAAGAAATTACGTAAAAAAACTTGCAATTAGTTTCCCGAGGGAATAAAATTTGGTTAATATAAAAAAAGTTTACCTTGGGAAAGATTATAAGTATTGTGAGGAAGTGATGTTAATATGAATAGTCAAGTTGAGCAAGTAGAAAGAAATACGGGATGGCTACGACGCAGTTCTAATGTAAGCTTAGAGGAAGTTAATAATTCAGTTAGTATTCCAAACAAGGCGAGATTTTGGCGGAAATTTTTTGCTTTTGCTGGGCCGGGATCCTTAGTAGCTGTAGGTTATGTGGATCCTGGAAACTGGGCAACATCGATTGCTGGAGGAGCACGTTTTGGCTATACCTTATTATCTGTGATTTTAATTTCCAATTTAATTGCGATGTTACTTCAATCATTGGCAGCAAAATTAGGAGTTGTGACGGGCCGGGATTTAGCCCAGGCAACTAGAGATGCAGTTGGTAAAAAAACCTCCTTTATTCTTTGGATTTTATCGGAGGTTGCGATTATTGCATGTGATTTAGCAGAGGTCATTGGATCGGCCATCGCTCTTAATTTACTATTCGGAATCCCTTTATTAATGGGGATTTTAATTACAACCCTAGATGTGCTGCTTTTGTTGCTTTTACAGAAGAAAGGGTTTCGTATTATTGAATCCATCATCATCGTGTTAATGGCGACGATATTCTTTGTATTCGTATTTGAAGTGATCGTCTCCAAACCAGAAATATCGGCTTTATTAGGCGGTTATGTACCGAAGTTTGAAATTGTTACAAATCCAGAGATGTTATTTATCTCTTTAGGAATCTTAGGAGCAACGGTTATGCCGCATAATCTTTATTTGCATTCGTCCATCGTGCAAACCAGGCAATATAAGCGAAATAAAGAAGGACGAAAAGAAGCCTTGAAGTTTTCTATCTGGGATTCGAACATTTCACTATTTATTGCCTTCTTAATAAACTCCGCCATTCTGATTCTGGGTGCAGCTGCCTTCCACGGAACCGGTTTGAATGTTTCTGAAATTGAAGGAGCCTATGAGCTATTAAGCCCAACCGTAGGTGTAGGTATTGCAAGCACATTATTTGCGGTTGCTCTGCTTGCCTCTGGTCAAAATTCAACAATCACTGGAACATTAGCAGGACAAATTGTGATGGAGGGATTTATAAACTTAAGAATTTCCCCTTGGCTACGTCGTATGATTACTCGATTAATAGCTGTCGTACCGGCATTTGTTGTTACGTGGATTGCCGGGTCAAAGGGAACAGGTGATTTACTCTTATGGAGCCAAGTGGTACTGAGTTTACAATTGCCCTTTGCTGTTATTCCACTCGTATTATTCACAAGCGATAAAAGGAAGATGGGAGAGTTTGCAAACCGAACTTGGGTTAAAGTATTATCTTGGCTTTCTACTGTGATCATAGTAATTTTAAATATTTTCCTAGTTACTTACATCATAGCAACCGGTCATGACTTAGGTTAACTTCTGTAGCACTACCTTCCAACAGGGGGATTCGACTAGGATCTGGCAACTTCCTGTCGTTATTAAACTATACCCTCTCTATGGTCTCTCGAATGTTATTTCTTCTAGAAGATCATAAGATCTTGTGATCAATAAAACGCATAAATCCACAACCTCATGCGGTTGTGGATTTACATAGTGGAGGCGAGGGGATTTGAACCCCTGTCTTAAGACATCGCAACACAGGCATCTACGGGTATAGTCACAGTTTTGATGTCACCCTAGTTTCGTTCCATCAACTGCTTGTTACGAAAATCAAACATATCCCGATAAAGAGACATAACGGGGAATACAATAATGTGTCCCATTTGGCAAACAAGGTTCCTTTCTGTTTCTTAGAGAATCCAATCCAGCGAAAATCCCCGACGGTTCTTAAAATGAATACGCCTGATAAAATCCAACCCCCATAAAGAAATAACCAATCAGGGAATATCAGCCTCTCCATGACTTCTCCAAGCTCTAACACAAACAAACCCGCTAAAGCTAATGCCCCCGCTACAACGCTTGTAGCAATTTTCGTCGGTCGAAACTTTATATCTGAACCATCGTTTGGTATCGCTGCCAGAAACCCTCTTTTCCCGCCTACCACCCAATACAGATGAATTCCGCTCAGTAAAAACAAAATTACGCCTACAATCCAAGTGAAAACACTCGCCATCGTACTCCTCCTTTAAATTCCCAATAATTGTACCCTCAGCATTCTAATATGACGATATAGTTCTTCATCTTCAACCTGATCCTTCTTGAATCGTTCATACCACCCCAAATAATAGTGATATAAAATAAGAGATTTTTGCTCAGCAACTTCGGGATCCATTCCAACTTTTCTAAAGAGTGCCGTTGCATAGCTCATTCTTGTTTGCTCGATCGTTTCAAGCATTATATGAAAGACTGGAACCTCCTCACTCAGCTTCCTTAAATAAAATAAAAAATCGCCTTTTCGTGTCCCAGAGAACATTTGGATCAGCATCTTCGTCATTTGATCCTCTGCCTTCTCAGGCTCGGACGAACTTAGGATAACTTGTTGTGTCGATAATTCGACCCATCGTTCTATCAATCGCGTTATAAACTCATTCCGATTTTTGAAGTACCAATAGAAGCTGCTCTTGCTGCAGCCTAACTCTGATGACATTTTTTCAATGACTAAGCCATTTACTCCGCTTTGCGCAAATTGCCTCATCCCTATTTCAATCCATTGAAGTTCCGTGACAATAACTTTTGGAATCCTACTCGCCTCCTTTTCTGTACGATAGCGTCTAGAAAGAGTGTATTCTGATTTATGTAAAACTGCAACATCTATACGATAGCGTTCATAAAATCTTCTTCAAAAGCCCAAGTGCTTGCAAGCATAGCAAAAACCCAGCCCTCATGCCGTGCGGGCTGGGCTGACTCCCCCTTGTAGCTCCCCAAACGAAACACGACTACTTCGTGTCGGTTTCTTGTGTCGCGATTCTTTTATTCGGCTCAGGGGTATCCCATTCTTGATTAAATTTGCTTACGAAGATGATTCGCGGATGACGTTCTTAGCGGTAGAATGAGATGCCGTGCTCGTACGCTTCGCTCCCTGCGCGCGGAACGAACCCAACTGTCCTTCTTCGGACTGGATCGACTCCCCTCATTTCCACGCAAAAAAGCCAGCCTCTTGCGGCTGGCTTTGATGATGGTGGAGGCGAGCCGTGGCTGTACAAATCCACAATTCGCCGCCGTGTGATGATTCGGATGTTCGGCGAGGTAGCATAGTTTAAGATCATTCCATGGTCAGCGTATCGATCTAATGGATGTATGTTTCCAATCCCTGTGCAACTGATAACCATTCTTAAAGCATTTCGGCAAGTGCTCTTTGGACGGTTTTGTGCAGTCTATCTTGCTTAACGGGCTTCACGATGTAGTCGAATGCATTGACTTCGAACGCAAACAGTGCATATTCTTGGTGGGCTGTAACGAACACTAGCTTCATTTCTCTGCCGCTTTCTCCATGAAGCCTCCCCACAATTTCGACATCCCCAACCTCGGTAAGCATTCGTTTCATCATGAAATGCATCGCCTTTTCATCATCGATAATAACGACCTTCATCTCACTGCCCCTTTACAACAATTGGATTGATCTGAAGGTGTGGTTTCAGCCATATAAAAGATTGTAATGAAAACGCAGCCCCGACTTGATAAGGGGCTGCGTCATTCAGGAAAATTCCTATTTTCCTTGCTATAGGAACATTTTTACTTTACTTGCTCTTTTGCGCCAACACGTTCAATAGCACCGTTACGACCTCTGTTCTTGCTTCATGGTCTTGAGGGGCGAATTGGTTATCGCCTTTTCCTTTCACAATGCCTGCTTGTACCACTTATGCGACTGCTTTCTCCGCACAGCTTCCGATCTTCGCTGTATCTATGAAAGTCAGTCCGGTTTCTGCTCCTCTCAGACATTAGTTCAAGGAATCCAAGAGATTCTTAATTTGAGGGTTGAGGTTCAGTGCGTTCAAAATGACTGTCAGTGCCTCTGCGCGTGTGGCATTACCCTTCGGATCAAATACGCCACCGTTCTTCCCATTTATTATACCCACTTCTGCCGCATCTCTAATTAAATTCGCTGCATAAGAGCTTGCAGTGGACATATCCGTAAATTTGCCTTTGGAAACATCTTTGTTCACACTATCCAAGTTCACAATTCGAGATAAAATAATGACGATTTCTTCGCGGCTGATCGCTTGGTCAGGCTTGAATGTTCCGTCGTTATAACCGGCAAGCACCCCTGCGCTAGCGAGTTTCTCGATCGCGTCTTTAGCCCAGTGACTGCCAACATCGTTTAGTGCAACAGAATGATTAGCACTACCGCTGATATTGAATACACGATATATGATCTCTGCGAACTCAGCACGTGTGATTTTGCCGTCAGGACGGAACGTTCCATCCCCATACCCAACGATAACGTGCAGTTTCACGAATGTACCGATGGTCTTTTCTGCCCAGTGTCCTTTAGCGTCAGCTAGTTCAATCTTAACATTAGCTTTCTTAGCTTCCGTTACCTTGGATTCAATAGCATTAACTAAGTTTACTACATTAACAACGCTGCTTTTGAATACATCAATCGTAGGTTCCGTCGGCTTCGTAGGTTCCGTAGGCTTCGTAGGCTTCGTAGATTCAGGAGTCGGTGTTGGTGTTCCGCTGCTGCTGGATGGCGCCCTCGGCGTCACAGCATTGGATGCATCGGAAGCTGCGCTACTACCCATACCATTTACAGCTTTCACCGTAAACGTATACGTGGTTCCGTTTGACAGCCCCGTTACCTTGATCGGGCTTGACACCCCCATTGCGGTGATATTCCCCGACGAGGCTGTGACCTCGTAGCCTGTTACTGGGCTTCCTACATTCACTGCAGGGATGTTGAAGCTGACGGTCGCTTGTCCATCGCTTGCCACTGCTCTTACACCCGTTGGCGATGACGGAACTGCTATGGGCGTTTCGATCACTTCATTGGAAACAGCGCTGTCTCCTCCGGGGTTCGTTGCTTTGACGACAAAATAGTACGTGGTGCCATTCGTCAAACCTGTTACATCATAGCTGTATACCGAACTGCTTACCGTGGTTTCTTCCGCCCCATAAGCTCCAGAAGACGTACTTTTGAATATTTTGTACCCCGTGGAACCAATTACGGGATTCCAAGTAAGGCTTACTTGGGAATCGCTCGCTGTGGCAGGTAGCAGTACCGGCACTCCAGGCACTGGAACCTGCGGTGTTGCGCTCGCTTCATTGGAGTTGCCGCTGTAGCCTCCTGCGTTGCTTGCCTTGACTACGAAATAATACGTCGTGCCGTTCGTCAAGCCTGTTGCCGTGTAGCTATAGGTCGCCCCGCTCACTGTCGCAACCGGGGTTAAGCCGTAGGTGCCCGATGCCGTTCTTGTGTAAACATCATAGGTGACTGCGCCTAAAACACCGTTCCAGCTTAACGTCACTTGTTCGTTACCGGCTGTCCCTGTAAGTCCTGTTGGTGCCGTTGGTGCGTCAACCTGTGGCGTTGCGCTCGCTTCATTCGAGTAAGAGCTATCCCCGCTTTCGTTGCTAGACTTCACCGCAAAGTAATAAGTTGTACCGTTGGTCAGTCCTGTTATTGCTGTGGTTGTGCCGGTGACTGTCGCTACCGGACCTGCATCGTACGTACCAGGGGATGTTCCTTGATACACTTTATAGCTCGTAGCCCCCGAAACGCTGCTCCAGTTTAACGTTATTTGTCCATCACTTTTTGTAGCTGCAACATCAATTGGCGCAGTCGGAGATGCGATATTGAAAAGTTGAAACTCTGCAATGTCAGGAAAGAAAGTCCACGTATTAATAGTAATTTTTACGTATCTTGCACTGACAGCTTGTGACAATGTTTTGGTAATAGTTACTTCAGTATTTCCAGACACTGTATCCACTACAGTCCAAGTTGAATCGTCATTGCTTGTTTCTAAAGTGATTGCATGATTAATGTACTCACCAAGGCGTGATTGTACAACATAACTATTAAATGTAGTTACCGACCCTAAGTCAACCTTAAGCCACGGAGGACTGCTTGCAGATGAGGGTCCCCAATCAGTATATGGATTGCCGTCGACTGCATTACTTGCAGGACTACCGCCCCATACACTACTAGCTGTTGCAGTTTTATTCAAAGCTAAATTAGTTGGGGCTGCATGTACAGAGGTCACTCCTGCCATAAAAATAAATAATAATACCGATAACAAAAAATTACACTGTCTAATCATCCGCTTCTTTCACTCGCTTTTCGTTATATTCGATGATGAACTTCACACGAGCCTTCAATGCCTCAACGCTATGAAATTTACTTTACGCAATAATAACAAGTATTAGAAAACTCTTCTCGTATAGCCACTTTCTTTTAAGTAATGATAGTTTTCTCACTATCCATTCCTCCATATTTCACAACTACAGTATCCTATACTGTTTTCCTCTACTACTATACTACTATATATTCATCTAAGGTTATCAATCTGTAATCACGATCACATTTTTTCGAACAATTAAGAAATTTGGGTAAATACTCATCGTTAATCGCAACATGCTAAAATACATTTATCGGTAACTCATTCGAGATGAGTTACAGGTCAAGGAAAAGCAAAAATCCACAACCTCATGCGGTTGTGGATTTACATGGTGGAGGCGAGGGGAGTATCCAATTCCTCATTGAAATGGCTGACGAAGAGTGCTCGACGATGACGTTCTTAGAGGTGGAATTGAATTGCGTGCTCAGTCCGCTCCGCTACCTTCCGCGCGATCGAACCCCAATGTCCTTTTTAGGACTGGGAGACTCCCCGTTCTACTCCCCAAACGAAACACGACTATTTCATGTCGGTTTCTTGTGTCGCGATTCTATATTCGGCTCAGGGGTATCCCATTCATGATTAAATTTGCTGACGAGGGTAATTCGCGGATGACGTTCTTAGAGGTAGAATGAGATGCCGTGCTCGTCCGCTTCGCTCCCTGCGCGCGGAACGTACCCCATTGTCCTCCTTCGGACTGGATCGACTCCCCTCTTTTCCACGCAAAAAAGCCAGCCTCTTGCGGCTGGCTTTGATGATGGTGGAGGCGAGGGGAGTCGAACCCCTGTCCGAAGACAACGCCACATGTGCTTCTACGGGTGTAGTGACAGTTTTGATGTCACCCTAGAGACTCCCCGTCACCGGATTCCCTTCGGGTCAGCCTGGTTGTCTTCTTCTAGAGAGCCTCAGGCGGAGACTTTCTAGCGTATCCCACTATAGGTTAGCCCCTAGCCTGCCACATGGGCGATGGAAGGTAGAAGCACGCTAACAGTTTCTTAGGCTGCTAAAGCGTAGTTGTTTTGTTGTTTGCCGTTTAATAGGCTTTCCGCGTTAGTGAAGCAGACGCAGCCCTACTACCCGCTACCCACGCTCGTTCTATCCCCGTCGAATCCATAAACGCCCCCGAATGCTGGTCGTCCGCCGCCGAAGCGGTTGGAGTGCCAGGAACCTTCCCGAAGGAAGTACAAGCTTGCTTAGCTTACTGATCTATTATAACACGTGCGACTTACCCTATGCGAAAATATTGTTGCCATCCCTACCACATCATGCCCGCATATCCAAACCGCCAAACCTGCTCACGAGCAATCCAGAAGTGCCTTTTTACTTGTACACCTTCTGCTTCTCGCGGAGAATCCGTTGGATATCCCGTTGGGAATCCCGCTTGGCGTCGGCTTCGCGCTTGTCGAACTGCTTCTTCCCTTTACCGATGCCGATAAGGCATTTGGCGTAGCCGTTCTTGATGTAGACGCGAAGAGGAACCAAAGTGTAACCTTCTCGCTTAACGGAGCCGAGCATCTTATGGATCTGAGTCTTATGCAGCAAGAGCTTGCGAGCCCGAGTCGGATCGACCGGATTATGGCGATTGCCTTGCTCGAAAGGGCTAATATGCATATTGTGAAGGAACATCTCGCCGTTGCGAATCGTTGCGAAAGCATCGCCTAACGTCGCGCGGCCGGTGCGAAGAGACTTAATCTCCGTACCCGTCAGAACCATACCGGCTTCAATGGCTTCCTCGATGAAGTAATCATGGGACGCCTTCTTATTCTGAGCTAATGGCTTGTCGAATTGGTCTTTCTTGCCCATTTTCCTTCATCTCCCTTACCATAACCGTTGATGGCGCCGACCTATAGCTGCCGGACATTCATTATAGCACGCGCCGACCCGCGCCATCAACCGAACGGAACCCAGCTTTATCCTATTTCCCTTGAGACTCCGTGATGCTCTTGTCGATCAGCGCCATTCGAATGTACAAGCCGTTGACGGCCTGGCGGAAATACGCTGCGCGAGGATCGGAATCGACCTCTTCGGTAATCTCGCCCGCGCGCGGCAGCGGATGCAGCACGATCGCATCCTTGCGCATCCGGGACATTAATTCGGCATCGACGATGTACTGGCCGGAAGCCTTCTCGTACTCCTCGACCGAAGGAAAACGTTCCTTCTGAATCCGAGTCTGGTACAGGACATCGATGGAACCCGCGACGGAATCTAGATCGTTCGTCTCGGCGTAACGGATGCCTTTCTCGTCCATGTACTTCTTCACGTTATCGGGAATCCGTACGTTGTCAGGAGAGATATAGTACACCATCACATCCTGATAATTCGCCAAAATGTAGCTCAAAGAGTGAACCGTCCGCCCATACGCGAGATCCCCGACCATCGCGATCTTTAAGCCATCGATCTTGCCGAACTCCTTGCGAATCGTGTAGGCATCCAGCAGCGCCTGCGTTGGATGCTCGCCAGCTCCGTCTCCCGCGTTAATAACCGGGACGGTCGCGACCTTCGCCGCGCGTTTCGCCGCGCCAATCTCGGTATGGCGCATGACGATGATATCGCTGTATCCGCTGATGATGCGAATCGTGTCCTCCAGCGTCTCTCCCTTAATCGCGGAAGAGAATTGCGCCGCATTTTCTGTTCCGATGACGCTTCCGCCGAGACGATTCATCGCCGATTCGAACGACAGCCGCGTCCGCGTGCTCGCTTCGAAGAACAGCGTCGTCATAATCCGTCCCTCATGCCTTCTGTCTCCGCCGCGGGCGACTACGCCTTCCATATCGCGCGCCGCATCGAACAATGCTTCCAGCTCGTTTTTCTCGAACTGTTTGGCTCCTAGTACGTGGTAATATTGTTTCAAATTCCGTCAGCCTCCCCGACATCTCCGTACACACACTAAATACTATCCTATAAGATACTGCGAACTTTGTAAAATGGCATATGTCACGATTTCGAGCCGTCTTCCAAGCGGAAAAAGAACCTCCCGGCAACTCCGTCCGGAAGGCTCTTCCTAGCTTATTCTTTTGGTTTCTTGCGTCTGCTTGGCTTTGCTTCTCCGCTTGGCTTCGGAACGGAAGCTTCCGCCTTCGTGAACGGCTTGGAGCGCTTGCTGCCAAAGCCGCCGCCGTTTCCGCCTCCACGTCCTTTGCGCGGATTGGAGAACATGCCGCCATCCGTACCATCGTCCGTAGCTTTATAATTGCCGGAACGTGGAAGTCCCCACATATCAAGCTTGCCTCGCCTGGCCGGAGCCGCGCCGCCGGAACTTCCCGATCCGCTATTTCCAGCGGAAGGCTTTCCTCCGGATGAGGATGCATTAACAGTCGATTCCGGAGTAAATGAGTCCCGTTCCCCGCCACGACCTTTGCGCTTCGAAGGTGAACGCCCATTCTCGGCTGCAGCCGCAGTAACAGGGGAAGCTTGAATGCCAATCGACTCGACAGGCTCTCTAGCTTGCAAAGCCCCTTGGCCTACCGGCTTTCTCTTCCGCTTACCGCCACCGCCGTTGCCTTGACCGCCGCCGAATTTCCCACCTGCTCCATTAGCACCGCTGCGATCATCCGTCCGTTCGCCGCCTTTACGACCACCGTTTGCACCGCGATCATCCGTTCGCGCGCCTTTTCCGCCGCCCGGTTTACCGCCGCGCCCACCGCGTCCGCGACCGCCGTCGCCTCCGCCGCCAACGCCGACAAAACGTCCCGACGCGTTCAGCTTCTTCCGCTTCCGGTCGAATCCGCCCGGTCCGCGAGCATCGACGAAGCTCACTCGGCTGCCGCTGCGCGATTTCATGTCGACCATCTCAAAGTCGATCGTATGATCGCTCATGTTTACCCGCCCAACGCGAATCTTCACTTCATCGCCGATTCGGTAAATCTTCGATGTTCGTTCGCCGATAAGCGCCATGTGAAGCTCATGGAAATGGTAATAGTCGTCGGTCAGATCGCTAAGACGAATGAGTCCTTCTACTGTATTTTCCAATTCGATGAACATCCCGAAGCTCGTTACGCCGCTGATAATGCCGACGAATTCTTCGCCGATCTTGTCGAGCATGAACTCGGCCTTCTTCAGCTTCTCCGTATCCCGCTCCGCATCGACCGCTACCCGCTCCCGTTCGGAAGATTGAGAAGCGATGTCCGGCATCCGCGCATTCAGCGAATCGAAACGATTGTCCGGCAACGTTCCTCCGTTCTCCAGCACCTCGCGCATGACGCGATGGATCGCCAAGTCCGGATAACGGCGAATCGGGGAAGTAAAGTGGGAGTAATATTCCGCGGCCAATCCGAAATGCCCCAAGCTCTCGGCATCGTACTTCGCCTGCTTCATCGAACGCAGCATCATCGTGCTGAGTACGGTCTCTTCCTTCGTCCCTTGAATCTCTTCTAATAAAGTCTGCAACGCGCGCGGGTGAACGGTATTCCCTTTGCCCCGCACCGCGTAACCGAAATTGCCCGCGAACTGCATGAACGTCATCAGCTTCTCGTTGGAAGGCTCTTCATGAATCCGATAGATGAACGGAACCTTGAGCCAGTGGAAATGCTCGGCCACCGTCTCGTTCGCCACCAGCATGAACTCTTCGATGATCTGCTCCGCGATGGTACGCTCTCTTTTTACGATTTCAACCGGTTTGCCCTGCGCGTCCACGATGACCTTCGATTCCTGGAATTCGAAGTCGATCGCGCCGCGGCGCATTCTCATCGAACGCAGCCCCATAGCCAGCTCGCGCATAAGCTTAAACGTATCCACCAACTTGGAATAACGCTCGGTTACTTCGGGATCTTCTTCGTTCAATATTTTGCGGACGTTCGTGTAAGTCATTCTCTCCGTTGTCCGAATTACGCTCGTAAAAATATCATGACGAACCTGCTTCATCGTATCCGGCTCGAACTCCATCTCGCAGCTCATCGTCAGCCGATCGACTTGCGGATTCAGGGAACAGATCCCGTTCGACAGCCGATGAGGAAGCATCGGAATAACGCGATCGACCAGATAGACGCTGCAGCCCCGGTTGTAGGCTTCCTCGTCCAGCTTGGACTTCTCACGCACGTAATAACTTACGTCCGCGATATGCACGCCCAGCACGATATTGCCATTAGGCAATCGCTCGACGTTAACCGCGTCGTCCAAATCTTTGGCGTCCTCGCCGTCGATCGTCACGATGGTCTTATCGCGCAAGTCTCGGCGGCCTTGTTGAACGATCTCGTCCTCCGTGATCGTGTCCGGCGCGGCTTCCGCCTCCGCCAGTACATCTCCGGGGAAGCTCTCCGGCAAGCCGTGCTTGCGGATGATGCTAAGAATATCGACGCCCGGATCATCCTTATGGCCCAGCACCTCGATGATCTCGCCTTCCGCCGCCGAACGTCCTTCCGGATACGTCAGAATGTTCACGACGACTTTCTGGCCGGTCACGGCACCTTTGAAACCTTCGCTGCGAATGAAAATATCCTTATTAATCCGTTTGTCATCCGGCACTACGAAGCCATAGCTCTCGTGATTCTGGAATACGCCGACCACCTGGGTGACCGCGCGCTTAACGATGCGAACGATCTCGCCTTCCAGCTTGCCGTTCTCGTTCTTCGCGGACACGCGCGCCAGCACGATATCCCCGTTCATCGTTCCCTTCATGTCGTTGGCATGAATGTACAGATCAGGATGCTCCTTGTCGTCGGGAATCAAGAAAGCAAAGCCCTTCGGATGGGACTGAATACGTCCGCGCAGCAAATTCATCCGTTCCGGAACGCCATAGCGCTCCGTACGGGTGAGCAGAATTTTCCCGTCCTGCTCCATCTCGGTCAGCATACGTAAGAAAGCCTTGAATTCAACGGCGTCCTCTATGCCAAAATGTTTTTCTAATTCCTTATAAGTCAACGGTTTATAGGCGGTTTCCCGCATGAAATCGAGCAACTCCTGCTCTGTGCACATCGGCATCCGTATCACCTCGTCCTATGTATAGTATACACACTTTGCGTCCTCGGCAACCGGATGACCCATTCTCATCTCATGCGCGATAGCACAAAAAAAGGCAGGAAGCTCACGCTTCCTGCCTCAGCTCATTTCGTTAGTTTTTCACGAAATACGCGACCACCAAAGAAAGGATGAAGAAACCAATCGCCAACCCGATAGTTAGACGCTGTAAGAACAGGTCAATACCGCGAGCCTTTTGTTTGCCGAACAAGTGCTCAGCTCCACCGGAAATTGCGCCCGACAAGCCTGCGCTCTTACCCTTCTGAAGCAGAACGACTGCAATAAGTCCAAGAGAGAAAATAACCAAAATTATTTTGAGAACGACGTCCATCGTTTACACCTCCCAAATCCCGTTACAAAAACAGTATTTTCATTTTATCACACCGCCCAGTTGGTTGACAACCATCCCTTTAAAATGCAACAACTGACAGCCTTTTCGCTATTCTTAGAAAAAATCCATCAAATGCGTCATAGTTACGGGGATTCTCCGCTTAAGCAGCTCCAAGCAAGCCTCAGACCCGCTAATACGCCCCGCTTCCTTAAGAAGAGCAAGTTGGCGATTGCCCGCAAGCATAGCCGTCAACGCTTGAATATCGCACGTAATCGCTCCGTTATCGGACGCCACGGCGCTTTTGTGTTCAGCCTCGGATCGACCGTTTAGCCTTTCCAACCGCCCCTGGCCTTCCGCGCTCCAAGCAAGCCGGAATATTCCGTTATTCCAAGGCGCGTGCTCATCCGACAAAATAAGCGTGACCGCTTCTTCGCTTGCCCCGGGCGCCCAGGCATACAGCCCAACGAAAGCCTCCGCATCCACGATCCGCGACATGAAATACGGAATAACCTCCTGCTTGATCCGGGGATCGGCTAGCAGGAACGGCAACGGATCATCGATTGGCACAATTATCGTTACCTCGTTAATCATCGAGTCATGATTGGCGACGAAAGTCCATAATGCCTGACGCGAAACCTCGTTCGTGCTCACCCAGTCATGAATCGTCATCACTCTGTCCGCGACCTGATAGAACACGTAACCCTCAGGAACATTACCTTCATTATAATAGACGGCGACATTCCCTTTTTTCGTTAGGATCTTCTTCTCCCACCAGTCCCGAGTCCGAACAAGCGTCCCGCTATAGCGCGAAGCGAACGTAGAGTAGATACCGTCAAGTACTTCTATATCCGGCTTGGTCATCCGCGTAACTTGCCCCGGCGTTTCCTTACGCGGCGGCAATTGCTTCGTCTCGATCGTATACTTCTTGCGTTCAACAGTCAGTTCATAACCGTATTTCCGGTAAAAAGGAAAAGCGAACGGGTGCAGCATGCTGATCGTTTGTCCGTTATTTCTCATCGTTTCCAGACCTCGAACCAACAACTGGCTCACGCATCCCCGCCTTCTCGCTTCCGGCCATGTCGCCACGCCCGCCACGCCGCCCATCGCCAGCTTCCGCCCTTGAATCCACGTCTCGAAAGGAATGATCGTTAATGCGGACAGCAAATCCCCCTGCTCGTCGAACGCTCCCCAATCTTGCTCCGGACGGAAAAGAAGCTTTTTGGACTCCAAATCCTCCGGAGTTAACCGCATTTGGAACGCGAATTGCGACAATGCCATCCTTTCCTCGAAATCATCTACCCGTAGCTGCCTGATGTCCATTGCTCACAACTCCTTCATTTTTAATTCCATTCCAACTTATCGACTAAACTTCTCTCCCTATAATAACAAACTTAATGCTCCAAACGCATCTAAACTATTCCAGTCTCGTGGCGTTTAATCCCGCAAAAACAACCTCCCGCAACAAGCAGAAAGCCAGCCCTCGTCGGCTGGCTTTCTGCCTGTTGAAATCAAGGCCCGGTCGGTCCTGTTGCACCTGTTGGTCCTGTTGGTCCTGTTGCACCGGTTGGACCTGTGATCCCTTGAATCCCTTGAGCACCCGTAGTCCCAGTAGCGCCGGTAATTCCCGTCGCCCCGGTTGCACCTGTGATTCCTTGAATCCCTTGAGCACCCGTATTTCCCGTAGCACCAGTAACTCCGTTAGCCCCGACCGCTCCCGTCAACCCGGTTGCACCTGTAATTCCTTGAATCCCCTGAGCACCGGTATTTCCGGTAGCACCAGTAGCTCCGTTAGCCCCGACCGCTCCCGTCAACCCGGTTGCACCTGTAATTCCTTGAATCCCCTGAGCACCGGTATTTCCGGTAGCACCAGTAGCTCCGTTAGCCCCGACCGCTCCCGTCAACCCGGTTGCACCTGTAATTCCTTGAATCCCCTGAGCACCGGTATTTCCGGTAGCACCAGTAGCTCCGTTAGCCCCGACCGCTCCCGTCAATCCGGTTGCACCTGTAATTCCTTGAATCCCCTGGGCACCGGTATTTCCGGTAGCACCAGTAGCTCCTGTTGCGCCGAATGCTCCGGCCGCCCCCGTCGCTCCAGCCGATCCGACGGCGCCGGTAGCTCCCATCGCTCCGTCCTTCCCGGCTGCGGCAAGAACCATATAATCCGCGGATTGTCCCGGCAATCCTTTCGGTGCGGCTTTTAACGCCACAAACGTACTTCCCTCGAACGTGACGACCTGATATTTTTCATAAGATGGAGCTTTGGCGGTATCAAACACGACCACCCCCGCAAAAATCGACTTCAGCCACTCCTGTTGCGCCTTCTGACTTGAGACGTAAGAGACGCTCGCGCTAGGTTCGATATAGAAAGCGGAATCCCCATTATAGACGACCGCTAGCATTTGCCCCGGCTGAAGATTCACTCCTTGAACGATTGCTTTCGAATCCATCTCGAAATGCAAAGCCTCCCCGGAATCGGCCAGAATCGTCACGTCGTGCGGCGATAACCGAACGAGCATCCCGCGAGCGACTTTATCCGCCGTGTCGGCATACAACTCGGCGCGCGACACGAAAGCCGCCATTTCCAATCGAGTTACGGGCGCTTCCGGTCGGAACGTCCTGTCCGGATAACCGCTGACGATACCCAGCTTAACGACCGCGTTCACGTAACCGCGTGAAGAAGCCGCAATTTGGGACGAGTCAGTGAAGTACGACTTGTTCCCGGCCGACTGAACGGCTCCAGCTTCTTGTCCCAGAGCCCGGATAATGAGCTTCGCCATCCATTCCCGGGTAACAACCGCCTTTCCCCAATTAGAGGATTCGCCGTTCTCTTCTGCCCCAACGATGATTCCCTTCTGCAGAGCCAGCGCGATCCAATCCTTAGCCCAAGAATCGGAGGTCAGAGAAGACTGCGCCGAGCTTTTCGGAGGAACGTCCACGCCTAGAAGCCGCAACGTCAGAATGACCGCTTCCTGGCGCGTCGCCTTTTCGTCCGGACGAAACACGCCGGTCGTATCGTTCACTATTCCCATGGCGCTAAGCTTCGAGATCGACGAATATCCCCACGACGTTTGCGGTACATCTTTGAACCGCTGCGGATCCGCTGCCGCCGCGTAAGCATTGGATGCCCCAAGTCCCAATAACGGGAGCATCCCCACCACGGAGCTGATCGCCCCAACCGTCAGTATTGCCTTCGACTTACCCATTCCCCGATTATCCTGCTGCCGAATGATTTTGCGATACTTCCTGATTTCCTTCTGCCGTTCTCGTTCGTTCATCTCGGTTAATCTCCTCGCTCTCACTCAAGTTAAGTCCTTCAAAATAAGCCCTGTTCCGACGTACGCTCTCATGATTCGGAACATAAGCAGCGGCTTTCTCGTTATGCATGCGAGCTAGATCGGTCATCTGCAACCGATCGTAACAGACGCATAGCTGTAAATGCGGCACCCAATTTCGATAACCATGTATCTCATAAGCGGCGGAAGTCACGGATGACGGAATATGCAGAGCCTGCTCGTACCAACCGACCGCGCCTGCATAATCTCCTTCTTCCATATGGTAGGAGCCCAGCTTGCAGCAATTGATCGGTCGAGGCGACGAATAGGTGAACGACTTCAATATGATCTGCCGTGCCTCGCTTGTCCGCCCTAGAGCATGATAGCCATCCGCCATTTTGCCGCATGCGGCTATACGATCCTCCACCCAACCGTCCTCATACTCTAGAAACCTCTCGTATTGATCGATAGCCCTTTCCCACAATCCATGATCCTTAAGCTCGTTGCCGTAATAATAAAGGTCGCGCGCGGAGAACCGTTCCCCTTTTTCCTCCCGCTCCTCGTAGATCGTCAGATTTCGTCTCGTCTGGGTATGCTCGCGCTTATGGGTCACGGCGGCCATCGATTCGTGTATGTTACCGCCCACCGCCAAATACTCGTGAACTTGCCCGACCCATCGAAAGCCCTTTTCCCGCTTCACGATTCGATTCCGTCGCAAACTGCTCGTCACGTTTCCCTCTTCATCGAAGCTAAGATGGTACGGCATCGAAATCGCGTCCACATCGCGCGTCACCTTGGATAGGGTGTCACGAAGCGAAACCGCATCGCCCGGAAGCAAAATATCATCCGCGTCTAACCACAAAATGTACTCCTTGGTCGCTAGACTGAAAGCATAATTGCGAGCGGCGGAAAAATCGTTCACCCATTCGAAATGGTAAACGTCGTCCGTATATTTGGCGGCGATCGATCGGGTAAGGTCGGTCGAACCGGTATCCACGATAACGATTTCGTCGACGACTCCGCGAACGCTGGACAAACAGCGATCCAGCGTTCCTTCCTCGTTCTTCACGATCATGCACAAACTGACCGTAATTGGAAGAGAAGCAGACGCTTGCGGGACATCCGGGGCGTCTATCACTCCGAGATCCAAGCGATCCCCTTCTTGCTCATAGGGATGGCTATTGATCGCCGCGCAATCCTGCGCGATTGCCAACTCGTATCCAGCCCGCTTTAACCTTCCGCAGAAATCAGATAACTCGATCCCGTCGGCATCCCGCTCCGCATCGAATCCCCCGATACCGAAAAATGCGTCCCGCCGCATGGCCAATAGGTGTCCAACCAACTTGTCCGACTTGAGAGCGCCCCTCGACCGAACTGTCCTTAGCCCTCTTGCGAGCTTATGTAAAGATTCTATCGTCGGATAAGTCCGGTCTAACCTCTGCTCTCCTTCTATGTCGTTCAACATCGGCGCAACCGCCGCCAGGGCCGGATCGCTCTCCAAACATTCGACGAGATCGGTCAGCAAATGTGAGGTTACGACGACGTGATCGTGCAGGAAGACCAGATAATCGCCCTCGGCAATGGCAGCCGCGATCTTGAAGCCTTCGGCGGCGTTCAACCTGCCGGGCCATGTCATTAATCGGCATCCCGGCATGTCCCGGTATAGATCCAACACTGCGGGATCCGCGAGTTGGTTGATAATGATCAGTTCATATGTCCGGGCCGTATGCAATTGAATACTCTTAATGCAAGGATCCGTCCGGCTCGCTTGTTCCGCATAGAGAATGATGGAAACTCTCATCGCAGCCCCCTTCTTAATCCGGTTTGATAGGAAGCGGAAATCTATTAATAAAAATGAGTAATTTGCCGTTTTTTGTCATAATTCTAATTTTAGCATAATTCCCTTTCTGTAAGTATGGCAAAAATCATAAAAATGTTCGATTTACTCCCATGAATACCTATTCAACTTCCTTTACCCACTACTTTATGTACGTTTAACTGACATTGCACAACTTGCATATCCCTCAAATAACTGTACTTTTCCATTTAAACCGCGCAATACAAAAAAACCACTACCCGAGGGTAGTGGTTTTTCGAATTATCTATCGCCGTTTAGATCCATCCGCGCTCTTTGAACCATGCATAGTTCAGCTTAGCGCTCTCCAGTGAGGAGACGTCATACCGCTCTTGCTCGATAATGACATATTCTACGCCGACTTCTTCGCAAGCAGTCAACGCGGAATCCCAATCCACCGAACCTTTGCCGATTTCGGTATCCGTGCCATCCTCTTTGAAATCTTTAGCATGAACGACCGGCAATCTTCCTGCGTACTTGCGCACGTATGCCGCAGGGTCTTGTCCCGCCACCTTCACCCAACCGAGATCGAATTCCGCGAACATCAGATCCGAAGAAATTCTCTCGAACAGATGATCGATCACTAGTTTGCCTTCCACTGGCTTAAACTCGAACGCGTGGTTATGGTATCCGAATTGCAAACCGGCTTCCGTTACGTGCTTAGCCGCCTGTTCGATCGTATCCGCCATCTTGTAAACATCGTCCAACGTCGGCTCGTCGCCAAGCGGATAATACGGAACGATAAAACGTTTCAACCCAAGCTCCAAGCTGAACTCGATTTGTTTCTTAAGATTATCCCAGATCGCTGCATCGTTCACCGTTAACCCGATATGAGCAGAAGGGGCGTTTAATCCGGCATCCGCCAAAGCTTGACGCACCTCTTTGGCCGAGTGGCCGTAATAACCGGCTAGCTCTACGTTACGGTAACCGATTTCTCCGATCTCCTTGATCGTGGCTAGAAAATCTTTCTCGCTGCGGTCGCGAACGGAATATAACTGTAGGCCTACTTGCGGTTTACTCATCTTGAATCCCACCATCCCTATCATTTAGGTCAATCTCCATCTGCCTCTTATTATAGGCTTAAGTATGCGTTCTCACGATGGAGGTTTTTGTCCTCTTTATATGGCATTTTGGAGATTATGAATAGGTTATACCGTTTGAATGCCCCTTCCTCCCGCTGCCCATAAGGCACTTCAAAGTGCCTTAACCACAATATAGTGGCGTCTTATCACCGATCGGATCATCGTTTATGGTTAAGTCATGGAAATCATTTCGTTGAAAATGTTGAGTTCGCTCAATCAGCACACTTCCCCTTGTATGATGATCTTTATTTTTATGCAATTAACTCCACATTAACATATCCGTATAAAAAACCTCTGCGTCATTCGACGCAGAGGCCATAGAGTGATTCGGATTGTAACTAAGTTACGGCTTGGATGAGTGTGCTGCCGCCTGGATGGCTCCGTAAGCCCAATGCGTTGCCGGAACGTCTTTGTAGAGCGGCTCGCCGCCCGCCGTCTGTTCAAGGCCGATTAGCCTATTGATCAGCACGACCGCTTCCGCTCGGCTGAGCGCTTGAGACGGGCGGAAGGTTCCGTCCTTGAACCCCGTCAAAATGCCGGCCGCGCTGACTTCGACGATTGCGGTGTTCGCCCAATGACCTGCAATGTCCGTGAAGCTCTCCGAGGCATTGCGCGCGCCACCTTCGTAGATCACTGCGGCTATGACCGCGATCTCCGCGCGAGTTATCGGTTTGTTCGGCATAAAGTCGCCGTTCGGCGAGCCTTTCATTAAACCGAGCTTTACGACCTTATCTATCGCTTCGCTAGCCCAGCTCGTTGCAGCAACATCCTTAAAGGTTATCGCGGTTTGCGTTGGTTCGCGTTGGATGACCTTAGCCAGTATCGCCGCCAGCTCTGCCCGGGTAATGCTCGCCTCCGGCTTAAAGACACCGCTTGCGTAGCCTTTAATATAGGGCAAAGTAATGTTTTTCTTAGCTTTAGCTATACGGAGCTCGCGCCAACCCTCTACCTGTACGATGGCGAACGTACTGAACTTGTTCACTTCGAACGTCAGGCCTTTAGCGGTTTGACTCGGGAGAAGCCATTCCTGCGTGCCATCGCTATGCTCCACATAGATACCCGTGTCACCAAGCTTCTGCTCGCTTAATTTGTCGCTGCCAATAGGAAGCGTCAACATCACTTTACGATTTTGGAAATTCGTCTCGATCGCCACCGGAAGGCCGATTGGCTTCAGAGCGCCCTTGCCTGCCTCATCTCTAAGCTTAGTATTCCCATCTGCTCGTCGCTTGATCTCGTCCTGCTTTAACTTTGCACGAATCGGCGTGATCTTCAACGTGATCGCTTCTTTGAAGCCCTTGAGAGAGCTTGCAGGCATCCGAACTTCGACGCTGTTCGTTACGATAATTAGCTCAAGATTATTAGCCGCTAGCATGGTAACCACATCCAGCGGAATCATTACATTGAGTTCATCCTCGATATCTTTGTCATCGGGAATGATCAAGCGTAGTTCCCCTGTACCCTTCAATCGTTCAACCCACTGGGAAGTCGCATCCTTCTTGATTTCCAGCTTATCTGTTGCGCGTCCGTTTAAATCAATTGTTCTACTTAACGGTAGAGTACCGAGAACAACGCCTCCGCTCTCCACGCTCAGTTGCACGGTTATCTGCTGGGATGAAGATCCTCCTCCCCCTCCGCCGCTAGGTTGGATAACGATCTTCTTCGCTTCGAAAGCCGTGACCGCTGCGTTCAGCGCTACCACTGCAACATCGACTTGCGCCTGCGTCGCACTAGCATTGTTCGCCACTGTCTTCGCTGCCGTAATCGCTACATTTAGAATCGTTCTCGAGCCGACCGGGTATTGGCCGTTCCCTGTTCCTTCTACCGCCGCCCCATAAGTGGCTTGCGCAGCGGAAATGGCGTTAGTAAGGGTTCCTTTGTCTACGACCACGACTCCACTTATCACCTTCGCCTCGAACTCCACCACTGCTGCGTTCAGCGCAACCACTGCCGCATCTACTTGCACTTTCGTAGCCGCAATATCGTCCGCCACTGCCCAAGCCTCGTCTATAGCATCTTGCAAGACTTCCTTCGCCCCCGTAGGATACTGCCCGTTAGCCCCCCCTACGGTTGCCGCATCATGCTTCCCTTGAGCGGATACGAGAAGCGCCGCTAACGCCGCGCCTATTTTCTTGCCATCAAACTCGGCTATCGCCGCGGTCAAAGTAACGGTCGCCGCGTCGACTTCTTGCTGAGTGACGTTTACCTTAATGCTAACCTGGAAAGCGGAAAATGCGGCAGCCTGCAGCGTAGCCATCGCCCCAGCCTCGTACTGCCCGATAAGATTACCTTCGCTAGATGACATATATTTTGCCATCGCCTCGCCAACCTTCGCGATAAGCGCGCTCATATCCGCGACGATCTTACGACTATCGAACACATTTACCGCGTCAATCATCATGGAGATAAGTGGATTCACCTCGGCTTGAGTCGCATCGGGATTATCCCGTACGGCTACCGCGATGTTGATCGCGTTTTGCAGATCGGCTTTCGAGCCAATTTCATACTCCCCGATTGACTGGCCCTCAACGGCATTATTCACTTTTTCCCGAGCGGAATCGATCCAAGATTCCAGAAGGCTCTTGTCCACGAACGCAGGTACGTCCACTTCCGTTCTGGCGCTCTCAAGCAAATTGGCCGTTATATCCTGAACCGTCACGTAAATCTTAGAGCCTGGAATCCCCGCGGCGATCGTCACCACCAAACTGCCCGTCGCGGCGCCTTGCGTTGCGGTACCGATCCTATTACCGCCGGTCGGCACGTCATAGACGTTAACTACCGCTAGTAACGGAACTCCTTGTATCGTTACGGAGTCTGCCCCGCTCGCTTGATTTTTAACTTGGACATCTTCCGGCAATAGCGCCGAAGTTCTCGGCCTCGTAACGGTAACGGCGATCGTCGCTGTTACCCGATGACTGTTTCCATCTTCGACCTCTACGGTTACGGTTGCGTTTCCGGGACTAACGGGATCAATCCGCAACAAGCGGTCCACATCGACGGTGGCTTCCGCAACGCTGTTATCGCTTGAAGTCGCTCCGCTAAGAGTCATGTCATCTTCGTCCAGATCCGTTGCCAAATCTTCAGCCGAATAGTAAGCTCTGTCTCCCCCTACTTCCAGAGTTACGGACAAGCCGCTTTTTGCGACGGGAGGTAGGTTATTATAGAAAGCTAAATTCGAAAACGTATACTCGTCGTCCACAATTGCATCTATCCGTGCCGCCAAATAGGCAGTACTAGCCGTCGTCTCGATCGGCGGAAGCTTGATTTCATTGCCTTCGGCCGTATCGGACATTTCCAACGTATAGGAAGTGCCGCCCGTCAACGCCTCTCCAACCGGAAGGTACAAGTACAAATGGTTTGCGGTGGGCACGACAACCCGCGGCTGAATAGAACCTGCACCGCTCCGAATCTTGAAATCAGCAGCAACGATGTTGCCGTTAGATAGAGTCGTCGTATTCCCCGAATCTTTGGGGAAAGCAATCTCGATATTATTAGCCCCGCTCCGAGAAGGCGTAAAGGTAACGATAGGATCTCCGGCTTTTAATTCGTAACCCGTTTTATTCGGCCATCTTACTGCCGGAGGAGCCTGGAATAAACCTGTGGACGTATTAGTTAACTCAATCTCTTCCGTCCCCAGCGGATATCCCGCTTGATTCTTCACCGGGGTCGTTCCGCCGGGATCAAACCTTATCTTCACGACGTCCGTGTTTACGACCCGGTTTTTGAGCAGGATCAACACATTATCATTCGCCTGAGACGGGGCGACGAACAGGATGTCGGCCGGCGCTCCATTGACCGTGACCATGAAATGACTGTTCTGAAAATTAAAAAGCGGTTCCACGACCAACCCCTCGGTGAACCCGAATCCGATCGCATCATTGTGGATCACTGGATCCTTGATATGCGGCGCCCTGTCGAGCAGAATTCGGGATATCTGGTTAAGCATGTATCCGTCGAGGTAGCTTACTCGATAGTAGATGTAGTAGAATCCATCTTCGCTTAGCGCGTTAAGTTGCTCCCTATCGAAATCAGCGATGAAGATTCCTTTATCTATCTCGAGGTCATCCATAAAGCGTATCCCGGATAGAGGAGGTGTTACCCATACAGGATTTTGAGACGCATCCATATATTTTCCGTCTCTAGCCCTCTGGATCTGATAGGTTGCACTAACTAGAGGATTGCCTACAGGAGCGGATGCCAGAAGCTTCAAACCATTTAATTGACTAACCATCTCCCCATTGGGTGGAGTCGTACTTATGATTTCCGCTATCGGCCCAGCCGCGCTAACTTTACCTCCTGCAGGAACGACAAGCCCCGCAGCCATTGCCGCAAAGAGCATAAGCGCGAGGAACCTGTTGCCTGCAACTTTAATCGCTTTTCTTCCGAACATTTTTCTACCTCTTCCCCTATTTAAAATGATACGAAATGCCTCGATACGACAAATACTAGCAAGCATCACTCCCAAAATTCTCACAAGATCGGCGAACATGCGGAAACCTTCGTCAAGCACGCAAAAAAAGAGACGGAATGTCTCCCGTCTCCCTTCGCCACTCCTTATTCAATTACTCAGATGATAGATAGGCCTGCGGCCATCTCTCGCAAACGCTCCGACGGAGCGATGCCGAGCTCCCGCTCCAGCAATTTGGCGTATTTGTCATAATGGCTTCGAAACAGCCCCGATTCCCCGTTTTCCGAATACAAACCGAGAAGTGCCGCATTCATATCTTCGTCGAACGGCTCGTTAGACAAGTACGCACGCAACATTTCCTTCATGGACGCTCCATTGCCCGTTCCTCGATAATAGGCAACCAGCATTCGCGCCAAAGACCCGTACAGCTCGGTCAATTCTGCCGCAATACCCGTGCTCCAGACGTAATCTTTGCTGCCGAATACCGTACCCGCATAGATACGAAAGTGCTTTTCGCCCTCGACCGCGCTCCGTTGGTCAATGGCTTTCGTTCGCGCCATGAATTCCCGGAAAACTCCTAAATCCGATAAGGCAACGGGCATCTGAATGCGATAGCCGTCGTTCACGTTCGCAACATCTGCATCGACGTTCGCCTCCTTGAGCGCTTTCTTCAAGCGATAGACGGTGTTGTGGACGTTATGCAAAGCCCGCTCTTCCTCAAGGTCCGGCCACAGCAGGTCCGCAAGCTGCCATTTCCCCGTCACGCGGTTCGGATACGCGAGCAAGTAAGCGAACAATTCTTCCGTCTTCCGAGTCGGCCAGCCGATCAGCGCTCCATCCGCCCTCCTTGTTTCGAACGTTCCGAAACAGCGAACCGTGGGATCCTCCGGTGGCGCGACGTTCGTCAGAACGGACCGAAGCGCATGGTTCTTGCTTAGGCGGGAAACAACCCTTTCGATCGCATCCGGCGTGACCGGCTTCAGCAAATAATCGACCGCGTTCACCCGGAACGCCTCCAACGCGTATTGAGGGTATGCCGTCGTAAATACGATTTGCAGATGGTCGTCCATTGCCTTCAGCTTGTCCGCGAGCTCGATGCCTCCCATCCTTGGCATCTCTACGTCGAGGAAAGCGGCATCGGGCTTGATCTCATCATAAGCTTCCAATGCCGCCGATGCGCTCGTGAACGTTCCAGCGACCGTTAACAATGGATGCTGCCCAACCAATCTTTCCATTAGATCCAGTATCGGCTTCTCATCTTCCACGATCATGACCCGCATGATGCCCACCTCCTCCTATTGCCACTCTTCAGCCAGCGGCCTGATCCGTTTCATCTTCCTTGGGCAGGAATACAGTTACCTTCGTTCCCCGTTCCAGAGCGGAGTCGAAAGCAATGCTTGCTCCCGTCATCGCCAACAGTCGCCTTCTCACGTTCGTCATGCCGATTCCCGCGCCGTCCGGCCGATCCCCCGTATTTAACTGATACACGATGTCATCCGCCATTCCGACTCCATCATCCATGATGTCGAACCGGACATATCCATTTCCATCCGTAATCGATAGCGAGACCGTACCCGGACCTTCTTTCTCGAACAAGCCATGCCGGATCGCGTTTTCTACGATCGGTTGAATGCTCAGCGACGGAATCCGCAGATTTTCTACCCCTGGGTCCGCATGAAGTTTGAACTCGAAACGCTCTCCGAACCGGGCTTTCTCGATCTCGACGTAAGCTTGAATCAGCTCCAATTCCATGCTCAGAGGCACCGTCATGGTATGGTGGTCCCGTTCGAATACGAAGCGCAAGTAACGGCTTAGCATCGACAACAAATACGCAGCCTTCTCTCCGTCCGTATAACAAAATGAAATAATGCTACTGATCGCGTTATATAGAAAATGCGGTTTAATCTGCGCTTGCAGGAATGCCATCTCGTTCTTAATCGCTTGGTCCATCGACGACTTCATCGACAACAGCGTGCGCACCCGGGCAGTCAACGTCTTCGAATCGAACGGCTTGGCGATAAAATCGTTCCCCCCCGACTTGAAGCATAACTCGATGTCGTGCAATGCGTCCTTGACGGTCGCAAACAGAATGGGCAAGTCGATGATCGAACGGGTTTCCCGAACGATACGGCACAGGTCGATTCCGGACATCTCCGGCATCATGACGTCTAAGATGACCAGATCGATTCGAGGATACTCCTTGAGCTTGCGAAGGGCTTCCTTCGCCGAAAAAGCCGTAATCACGTTATGGCTCTCGCCAAGCAAATTCAGCAAAATACGAATATTGGATGCCTCGTCATCCACGATTAGTATCGTATGTTCGTAACGCTCGTCCACGATATCTAGATTCGTACGCGTTACGGCAACCTCTCTATAAGCCTCCTCGAACGTCTCATCTTGTTCATCAGATATCCCCTCGGCTTTAACCGCCGGCAGCGTGAACGTCATTCTCGTTCCTTGTCCCGGTATCGAACGCTCAACCGCGATTGCCCCGCCCATTCTCTCGACCAGTTGGCGACTAATGTAGAGTCCGAGCCCCATTCCTGTATATCCGTCGTGCGGCAATGGCCGTTCCGCTTGCTCGAAATATCCGAAGATCGCCTCGTGGCTTTCCTCCGGAATGCCGACTCCTGTGTCTTCGACGGAGATGGAGTACTTGTCTCCCTCCTCATGAGCGGAAATCTCGATCACTCCGGTCTCCGTATGTTTAATCGCATTATGAATTAAGTTATATAGTACTTGCCGAACCCTGTTCTCATCCGCCTTGACCAAGGTGCGCGGCGCAATCAGGTTGCTCCAACGAACTTCTTTGCCCGTCAGCTCGAACTCCAGCACCTGGAACACCGTCTGGGCTAGGACGTGAACGTCCAGTACCGATTGGTGCAATCGCAAATCTCCATGCTTCATTTGTACGACATCTACAAGATCGTTCACGAGCGCCGATAGCTTAGTAGAAGTATCTTGTATAAGCGATAGCTCGCTGCGTTGCTTATCCGTTAGTTGTCCGGCCTTCTCCTCCAGAAGATACGAAGCTATATTCTGAATGCCATGAAGCGGCGTCTTCAGCTCGTGGGAAGTATTCGCCAGGAATTCGTCCTTCAGTTGATCCCGGAGAATCAGTTTGTCGGTTAACTTCTCTGTCTGCTCCATAGCATGGGCAAGCCTTAGCGCTAATAAGGTATTGACGAACGCAATGATCGCGATCATCGCGATTCTGCGTCCTACGTCCGTCTCCACCCAGCCCAGCGAAAAGAACAAGCCGAAGAGCAAGATCGATACTATCGCCAACATCATTCCGCACAGCAGGGCGATCTCCTTGCGATTCAATAGCTCGCCATCCTGCTTGACATACAATCGCGCAATCCGATAGACATAGACCACGACCACTAGCAACGCATAATCCCACTGCAGGTTGCCAATGGACTGATATAAGGAATAGGGCAATACGACGACAAGGAGCAAATACAATCCGATCGGAGCGACCATGCAATAGAGAAGCTTCTTTCCAATCAACTTACGATCCAAGTGATGCAAGAAAAATCCGAGGATTACGATATTAGTGAATCCGCCGATATCATATACCTTATAAGCCACCTCGAAAGGTATCCACGAGCATAGCTGGAGCAACAGTTTGTCCCCGCTCATGCTCAGCAAGACTAACATCGACAAAAAATATAAACCGCTGTACAGGTAAGCTTTATCCTTTCTCCGCATCACATAGATACTAAGATGGTACCCGCCGAATAATAGGAGAATGAATATCCCAGACAGCTCGGTCCCGAAGATCACATGACCCGAGCGGATCATTTCCTTTTGCAACCCGAACTGGATATCGTCGATTCCTCCGCCTATCGGATACGTAAAATCGGCAACTTGAAGGATAATCTCCATCTCTTTCCCATCCACTCGAAAGAAAGTCGTGTAGGGAGTATTTCCAGGCTCGTAGCTCTCTGCGCTTGCCGAGGGATTCCCCTCGCTTCCAAGTATATCGCCGTTCACATACAACTTGTGCGACATCATGATGTTCGTTATCTTAATCCCGTAATTTTCGTTCTCATCTTTCAGCTTAACCTTAAGACGATACGTCCCGTAATCCGCCGCACCCGCTTCATCGAAAGGCTTACCACCGTACCATGCGTTCGGAACGTTCGAGTACATAGGCTGCTCCGCGATTCCCATGAGAAAATTGTTCGGCGTAAGCAGCCGATCCCTGTAGAACTCCCACTCCCCGTCGAGATTAACGATAGACTTACCTTGATCGCTAAACTCCCATCCGCTTAGATCAAGCACGCCTTGGACCGCGACAGGGGCTTCCTTGCTCGGCATTGTGTATTGGTAAATTCCGAGCAAGACTGTGATAGCCACGAGCGGAATAAACGTAATCGCGGCTATTCGATTAAAATATCTCATCCCGCTCCTTAATACTCTCATCCCGTACCCCCGGCTTTCATTTTCCATCAGCATACATACGCTCGCTCACAAGAATCTCCCAAGCTCTTTTTTACAGTACCATAGAATTTTAAGGAATGAATATGCTTATCTAAACGCGACTGCATTTCCCTTATTCAAACATTTCTCTTGGACCTGGAACAACTTTCCACCGGTTTACGTCGTATTATTGATGACAACCACTCGGAAAGGATTGAAAGTAGAAATGGAACAATCTACAGAAACATTGAAACCTACTCCGACAACCCCGCTCAGAAATAACAAAAAACGACGAAAAATCATTCTATATAGCGCCCTTGGCGTATTTCTTATTATTGCGTCATACGTGATCTACTATTTTTATTCTCTCTATTCTATCGCGGATCAAATCTATATCAGTCCCAAAGAATACCAGGCAACCGCGCCGATTCCTACGGATGGAAGCAGTCCCGCCCCCGCAGCCCTTGAGCCGCCCGAATGGGTCGGGGACGAACGGATTAACATCCTACTGCTCGGGGGCGACTCGCGCGGAGTTAAATCCAGCTCCAAACCCCGCTCGGATACGATGATGATCGCTTCCATCGATCCCGTCGATAAGAGCACGCATTTGTTCTCTCTCTTGCGGGACACCTACGTCGAAATACCGCACCACGGCTCGAACCGTCTTAACGCGGCGATTACGATGGGCGGACCACTGCTCTCGATGGAGACTGTACATAATCTGATCGATCTGCCTATCCACTATTACGTGTATACGGATTTCGAAGGCTTCATCTCTTTGATCGACGAGCTTGGCGGCATCGATTTTGAAGTGGATAAGGACATGAAACGAGTCGACAAACAGGATGATCCGAGATATAACATCAAGCTGGAAAAGGGAATGCAGCACTTAGACGGCCTAACCGCGTTGCAATATGTGCGCTACCGAAGCGATGCCATGTCCGACTTCGCCCGCTCCGATCGCCAACGGAGATTCCTGTCCGCCATTGCGACCAAATTACAGAGCACAACCTCGCTATTGAGGCTGCCTCAATTGCTCGGCGGAGTTGCTCCTTATATCGAGACAAACATTCCTCCCGGCGACATGATCAAGCTGGCGCGGCTAGGGATGAAGCTGGATACGAGCCAATTGACGGGAATCCAAATTCCGCAGATGGGCGCGTTTAAGGACGCAAGAATTAACGATATGGAAGTGCTTGTCCCCGATGAAGAGAAGATTAAGAGTTATGTGAAGGAACAGCTCGCAAACTAATGTAACGGGTTCGTTCAAGGCACTTTTTTGGCCTTCGTGCGGACAATGCGAACGTGGCAGCCTCGTTTAACAAATAAAAAAAAGAACGGACCGCGCATAAGCGCAGGGTCCGTCCTTCTTGTTGTCGTGATGACTGACTAAGTTGTTGTGTTGTGTGGATGATACTGGTGCTAAAGTTGATACTTGTGACGCTATGGATTACTTCAGGTTGCTAAGGTTGTAGAACGCTGCTTTGCCGCCGTATTTCGCAGTGGAGCCCAAGCGATCTTCGATGCGAAGCAATTGGTTGTATTTCGCAACGCGGTCCGTACGGGACGGAGCGCCTGTTTTGATTTGACCAGCGTTAGTCGCAACAGCGATGTCCGCAATCGTGCTGTCTTCGGACTCACCGGAACGGTGAGAGATAACAGCCGTGTAACCAGCGCGTTTCGCCATTTCGATTGCGTCGAAAGTTTCAGTAAGCGATCCGATTTGGTTAACTTTAACGAGGATGGAGTTACCCACGCCTTGTTTGATTCCGTCGGACAGACGCTCAGTGTTCGTTACGAACAGATCGTCGCCAACGAGTTGTACTTTGCCGCCCAATTTCTCGGTAAGCAATTTCCAACCAGCCCAATCGTCTTCGGAGCAACCATCTTCGATGGAGATGATTGGGTATTTGTCTACCCAGCTAGCAAGAAGGTCAACGAACTCAGCAGGAGTAAAGGACTTGCCTTCGCCTGAAAGGTGGTATTTGCCGTCTTTGAAGAACTCAGTAGAAGCGACATCCATACCCAAGAATACATCAACGCCAGCTTTGTAGCCTGCTTTTTCGATAGCTTCCATGATTGTGGAAAGTGCTTCTTCGTTCGAACCAAGGTTAGGAGCAAATCCGCCTTCGTCGCCGACTGCAGTGTTCAAGCCTTTTGCTTTCAATACGCCTTTCAGCGCGTGGAAAATTTCAGTTCCCATGCGAAGAGCTTCGGAGAACGTAGCTGCACCGATTGGAAGAACCATGAATTCTTGAACATCGATGTTGTTATCGGCATGTTCGCCACCGTTAACGATGTTCATCATAGGTACTGGAAGCGTCTTAGCGTTGAATCCGCCAAGGTAAGTGTACAATGGCACATCCAGAGCTTCTGCAGCTGCACGTGCAACAGCCATAGATACAGCAAGGATCGCGTTAGCGCCCAGCTTAGCTTTGTTAGGAGTACCGTCGAGCTCGATCATTTTGTGGTCGATTTCGACTTGGTCAAGCGCATCGTATCCGATGATTTCCGGAGCGATGATCATGTTTACGTTCTCAACGGCTTTCAGTACGCCTTTACCCAGGTAACGGCTTTTGTCGCCATCGCGAAGCTCAACCGCTTCGTAAGCACCGGTAGAAGCACCGGATGGTACGATAGCGCTGCCGAGCACGCCGGATTCCAAACGAACTTCGACTTCAACGGTAGGGTTACCGCGGGAGTCCAACACTTCACGTGCATAAACATCAGTAATGATCGTCATGAAGAACACTCCTTTAATTAAATTAAATTTTTACTTAGTTAATCAGCGTCTTGCCTGTCATTTGCTCCGGCTGCGGAAGCTGCAGCAGCGTTAAGAGCGTTGGAGCTACATCCGCTAGAATACCGCCTTCGCGTAGCGCATGTCCAGCTTGCGTCACGATACAAGGAACCGGATTCGTCGTGTGCGCCGTGAACGGACGCTCGTTATCGTCAATGACCATGTCTGCATTGCCGTGATCGGCAATAATAACGCAAACTCCGCCTTTGGCCGTAACCGCATCGACCACTTTGCCCAAGCATTCATCCGTCGCTTCTACCGCTTTGATCGTCGGCTCAAGCATACCCGAGTGACCTACCATATCCGCATTAGCGAAGTTAAGAATGATAGCATCATGGTTATCCGCTTCGATTTCCTTCACCAGCGTTTCCGTAACCTCGTAGATGCTCATCTCCGGCTGCAGGTCATAAGTAGCAACCTTAGGCGAATTGATGAGGATACGGGTTTCGCCCTCGAGAACATGATCGCGTCCGCCGCTGAAGAAGAAAGTAACGTGAGGATACTTTTCCGTCTCGGCGATTCTGAGCTGCTTTTTCCCGTGTTGCACGAGAACTTCACCTAAGGTGTTGTCCAACTCCTTAGGCTTATACGCAACAAACCCGCCAACGGTTTCCGCAAAAAGCGTCATGCAAACGAAATACAGGTTTTTCGGAAGACCCGCTCCGCGGTCGAACCCGCGAAAATCTTCGTTAGTGAACACGTTGGACAGTTGAATTGCGCGATCCGGACGGAAGTTGAAGAAGATAACCGCATCTTCGGACTCAACGAGTCCAACCGGTTTTCCATCTGCTCCCACGATTACTGTCGGCATGACGAACTCGTCATATACCGACTTCTCGTAAGATTCTTTAACAGCCGCAACCGGATCAACAGCCGTTGGGCCATCTCCATAAACCATGGCACGGTAGGATTTCTCCGTCCGTTCCCACCGTTTGTCCCGATCCATCGCGTAGTAACGGCCTTGAATCGTAGCGACCTTGCCGATGCCGAGCTCTTCGATCTTGCCTTGCAACTGGGTCAAATAGCCAACCGCGCTATCCGGCGATACATCCCGACCATCCAAGAATGCGTGGATATAAACCTGCTCCAACCCTTGTTTCTTAGCCAGCTCCAAGAGAGCGAACAAATGAGCGATGTGGCTATGTACGCCCCCATCGGACAACAAACCGTACAAGTGCAATTTCTTATTGTTATCCTTCGCGTGCTTAACCGCGCCGACTAACGTGGAGTTGTCATAGAAATCCTCATCGCGAATCGATTTGGAAATCCGAGTCAAATCCTGATAGACGATACGGCCAGCGCCGATGTTCAAATGCCCGACCTCGGAATTTCCCATCTGGCCTTCCGGAAGTCCAACCGCTTCCCCGCAAGCCGTTAAGGTCGTATGGGGGAAAGTGCTCCAATACTTGTCGAAGTTAGGTTTCTTGGCTTGAGCCACGGCGTTGCCGTGAGAGCTTTCGCGAAGACCGAAACCGTCGAGAATAATAAGCGCAACCGGTTTGGGAGCTGCCATATTACTTCGCCCCTTCTACTAACGCCACGTAGGAAGCCGGCTCAAGGCTAGCGCCGCCTACCAAAGCGCCATCGATATCGGATTGGCCCATGTACTCGGCTACCGTGTTCGGTTTAACGCTTCCGCCGTATTGAATACGAACCTTGTCAGCGACTTCAGCGCCGAATTGTGCTGCAACAACGCCACGGATGTAGCTAGTCACTTCGTTCGCGTCTTCGGAAGTCGAAGATTTACCCGTTCCGATTGCCCAGATTGGCTCATAAGCGATTACCGTTGCTGCCGCTTGTTCAGCAGTCAATCCTGCCAATCCGCCCTCGGTTTGAACGCGTACAACTTCTTTCGTTTGGCCAGCTTCGCGCTCTTCGAGCTTCTCGCCAACGCAGACGATTGGAGTCAAGCCGTGACGGAATGCCGCGTGGGCTTTCTTGTTCACGATCTCGTCCGTTTCCACAAAATATTGACGGCGCTCCGAGTGACCGATAATGACGTAATGAACGCCCAGGTCTTTCAGCATAACTCCGCTGATCTCGCCAGTGAACGCGCCATTGTCTTCGAAGTGCAGGTTTTGCGCGCCGACTTTGATCGTCGTGCCTTTAACCGCTTCAACCAATGCAGGCAGTGCCGTGAACGGAGCGCAAATTACGCTCTCAACTCCGGAAACCTCAGCCTTGCCTTTCACTTCGGCAACGAAAGCAGTCGCTTCGCCAGCCGTTTTGAACATTTTCCAGTTACCCGCAATAATCGGTGTTCTGCTCATATGTGTCACCTCTATTTGTCGTTAAGAGCTACAACGCCCGGAAGGACTTTGCCTTCCATGAATTCCAGCGATGCGCCGCCACCCGTGGAAATGTGGTTCATTTGGTCAGCCAACTTGAACTTCTCAGCCGCAGCCGCGGAATCTCCGCCGCCGATTACAGTGTAAGCATCCGTAGTTGCGCAAGCTTGCGCAACCGCGCGAGTTCCGTGGGAGAACGGCTCGATTTCGAATACGCCCATCGGTCCGTTCCACACGACCAATTTGGAGTTTTTGATAACGTCCGCATAAATTTCGCGAGTTTTCGGTCCGATGTCGATACCTTCCCAATCCGCCGGGATACCGTCAGTATCGACGATCCGCGTGTTCGCAGTAGCGCTGAAGCCGTCAGCCACAACGATATCTACAGGCAGGTAGAAGTTTTTGCCGAGCTGCTTCGCTTTCTCGATGAATCCGAGGGATTGCTCCAGCTTGGAATTGTCGAGAAGGGATTGGCCGATTTCTTTGCCTTGCGCTTTAAGGAACGTATAGGAAAGTCCGCCGCCGATGATAATATTGTCCGCGATCTCGATCATTTTATTGATGACATCGATTTTATCTTTAACCTTGGAACCGCCCACGATCGCCGTGAAAGGACGCTCCGGATTGTTCAAAGCTTTGCCGAGTACGTCTAGCTCTTTCTCCATCAGCAAACCGGATACAGCCGGGATATGATGAGCGATGCCTTCCGTAGAAGCGTGAGCACGGTGAGCCGCGCCGAACGCGTCGTTCACGAACAGATCCGCCAATGCGGCGAAAGCTTTGGCCAATTCGGAATCATTGCTTTCTTCGCCTGGGTGAAAGCGAACATTCTCCAGCAAGAGCACATCGCCGTCTTTCAGCGCGTCTACTTTCGCTTGTACGCTTGCGCCTACGACTTCATCCGCTTTGTTGACTTGTTTGCCCAGAAGATCGGACAGACGAGCAGCAACCGGAGTCAAACGCAATTCTTCTACAACTTCGCCTTTCGGACGTCCCAAGTGGCTAGCGAGAATGACTTTCGCGCCTTTCTCGATCAAATACTTGATCGTTGGCAACGTTTCGCGAATACGCGTGTCATCCGTAATTGCGCCGTTTTCTAGAGGCACGTTGAAATCAACCCGGACAAATACCTTTTTCCCTGCAACATCGACGTCTCTTACGCTTTTCTTGTTCAAGAGTCAAACCTCCTCGGGTGGCTATCAATCTCCGGGCGCAAAGCTAGGCTCCAATGAAGGAGCCCGCTTTTGTGTCCGTATAACGCATTCTCATTCAAACTCCCCAAGAAGCGTAGTCAGTGCGTAGGGGAGTTACGCTCTAACGATGACCCGAAGCGCTCGAAAAGCGCGAACGGAGTCACCCTTTTTGCTCCAAAAGTAAAGCGTAGTCCCGGTTTGCAGAGCAAATCCGGGACGGAGCGATCCTTGCACCCCATGTAACTCTCAGCCGTCAACGGAAACTCCTGCGACAATCGCCGGGTGTCCAGAGGGCAGAGCCCTCGGAATCCCCCTTCGGGAAGGGGGACTTAGGGGGATGCGGCACTCAGACTTAGGGGGTAGCGTATTTTCTTATAAACCTTTGCTAGCGATATAAGCAGCCAAGTCAACAACGCGGTTGGAGTAGCCCCACTCGTTGTCGTACCAGGAAAGAACTTTAACCATGTTGCCTTCTACAACCATCGTGTTCAACGCATCGATTGTGGAAGAAGCAGGATCGCCGTTGTAGTCGCTGGAAACAAGCGGCTCTTCGGAGTAGTTCAAGATACCTTTCAAAGGACCTTCAGCAGCAGCTTTCAGAGCCGCGTTTACTTCTTCAACTGTAACGTTAACTTTCAACTCAGCAACGAGATCCGTTACGGAAACGTTAGGAGTCGGTACACGCATGGACATTCCGTTCAATTTGCCTTTCAATTCAGGCAATACGAGGGAAACGGCTTTAGCAGCACCCGTGGAAGAAGGAATGATGTTCTCAGCCGCAGCGCGTGCGCGACGCAGGTCTTTGTGTGGAAGATCCAGAACGCTTTGGTCATTCGTGTAAGAGTGGATCGTGTTCATCATGCCTTTAACGATTCCGAACTGATCGTTCAATACTTTAGCGAATGGAGCCAAGCAGTTCGTCGTGCAAGAAGCATTGGAGATGATCGTGTGAGCGGATGCATCGTATTTGTCATGGTTAACGCCCATAACGATAGTGATGTCTTCGTTAGTAGCTGGAGCGGAGATGATTACTTTCTTCGCGCCGCCTTTCAAGTGAAGCTCGGCTTTGTCTTTCGCAGTGAAGATACCTGTGGATTCAACTACGATTTCAGCGCCTACGGAAGACCAAGGCAAGTTGCCAGGATCGCGCTCAGCGAATACTTTAACCGTTCTGCCGTTTACGATAAGCGCGCCTTCGCCCACTTCAACCGTTCCGTCCAATTTGCCGTGAGTCGTATCATATTTCAGAAGGTGAGCAAGCGTGTTAACGTCAGTCAGGTCGTTGATTGCAACGATCTCTACGTTCGGGTTGTTCAGGGATGCGCGGAATACGTTACGTCCGATACGTCCAAATCCGTTAATACCAACTTTTACTACTGCCATGATTGGTTTCCTCCTTGGAATGAAAAAAATTTGTTTGATCTATATGTCAGGCGCCTTTAGCGCCGAGACCACTATGCTAGTAGGGTTTCCTGAAAAATGAGCTTATAACGGTCAGATTGAATTAAACGTGCCTGAGCGCTTCTTTCGCAGCTGCTTCGTCCGTTACGAGAACGTCGTCGTGACCGAATCTCATGACCGACGCGATCGCCTCGCCTTTACTGCTACCGCCGGCGATACCGATCACCATGCCTGCCGCTTCGATATCATCCAAGCGCAAGCCCGCTGTCGCCATACGATGAACGACTTTGCCGTTACGATCAAAATAATAACCAAACGCTTCTGCTAGCGCGCCGTCCTTGACCAATTCTTCCATCGTCTCATCCTTTAGCTTCCGACGCCTTGCCATTGTCACCGCATCCCCGATCCCATGAACGACGATACGCGCGCTGCGTATCATATCGACCACTTCTCGGACATTCGGCTCCTGCATGATCGTCTGATAAGCTTCCTCGCTGAGATGGTCAGGCACATGAAGCATCCGATAACGCGCTCCCGTTCGCTTAGCCAATTCCGAAGCGATCGTATTCGCCTGATAGTCCACGCTCTCTCCTAAGCCGCCTCGCGCCGGCACGAACCAGTTGTCTCGCAACTGAGAAGGCGTCGTGAATTGCGAAGCCATTCGAGCCATTGTGGATCCGCCCATAACGGCAACTACGTCTCCGGAGGATAGAATGTCGCGCAGCACGCGGCTTCCCGCTCTGCCAAGCTCCATTTTAATGTGATCCGAAGCATCGGAGTCTCCTGGAACGATGACTACCCGCTTCAATCCGAATGCGTGACGAACCGTCTCTTCTAGATCCGACAGACCGAACAGTTCCTTGACGATCGGCTCCATCTCTTCCACTAACTGTTGTCCGCTCGCGCTGAGAGTCATACCGGACGATGCCGTATTCAGCAGCCCTTGCGACCTAAGCACCTCAAGCTCCGAACGCAGAACGCGTTCCGTCATATCTACGCTAGTGGCAAGCGTTCGCCGCCCGATCGTACCCGCCATGTGAATCCGGTGCAAAATATCGTACCGTTTCTCCATTACCTGCAACAGATCAGGAAGCAACTTCTTCTGAATGTTCACGATTTGTCGCATTCTGTTCGATTACCCTCCTGAGACCGAATGGTCATCGTCGGTAACGATGCGAATGTTTGGTTGGACGAAATTTGTCCCGCCATATCACTTTAAGTCCCACCTCTATTTTATCTAAATTTCTAAACCGATGCAATACTTACCGTCCACGAAAATAACAAATTTAAAACAGCATGTTCCCTTGCATTTTAGGGCCGCATCACCTATAATAACTCTTGCTGCAATTAATGAGCGCCCGTGGTCCAACGGATATGACGCAGCCCTCCGAAGGCTGAGATTGAGGTTCGATTCCTCACGGGCGCGCCAATTTTTATTTAACGCCAAATATAGCCTACAGCACAACCGACCGTTTGATACGGTCGGTTTTTTTATTTCCTTATATTCTATTACCCGTCCCCATCGAATTAACTCGTAGAGGATCGCGTTATCGGAAAGCATGGAAGAAAGGGGATTGTGCTGGAAAGTTTACGTCCGCCTTTAAAATCGAGTTGTGACCCTATATTCTCATCCCAAACAACTCGATTTTAACCAGCGGTGGAAGCACAACCCCTTCTCTGTAATGCTGATTTCCGATAACAACTCCCCTACATGGCTACAGCCGATGAACCCGCTTTGACTTTCTTTGACTTTTACCCCCAAATTCGCTATGATAAGAAAACCAAATTATGAGGAGGGACGTCAAACATGAGTTTTGTACCTATGGTTGTCGAGCAAACAAACCGCGGGGAGAGAGCCTACGACATTTATTCCCGCTTACTCAAGGATCGAATCGTATTTCTAGGTACTCAGGTCAATGACGTGGTTGCCAACTCCATCATCGCCCAGCTGCTGTTCTTGGCGGCCGAAGATCCGGAAAAAGACATCCACTTATACATCAACAGCCCAGGCGGCTCCATTACGTCCGGGATGGCCATTTACGATACGATGCAGTTCATCAAACCTGACGTCTCCACCATTTGCGTCGGCATGGCCGCATCTATGGGAGCTTTCTTGCTTGCGGCAGGCGCCAAAGGCAAACGCTTCGCCCTTCCTAACAGCGAAGTAATGATCCATCAACCGCTCGGCGGAGCAGAAGGCCAAGCGAGCGATATCGAGATTAGAGCTCGCCGTATCTTAAAGCTTCGGGATAAGCTTAACGGCATCCTATCGGAGCGCACAGGTCAGCCGCTTGAGAGAATCGAGAAAGACACCGATCGCGACAACTTCATGGAAGCCGAAGTTGCACGCGAATACGGACTGATCGATAAAGTTATCGACAAAGTCGTTTAACTATAAGAAACCGCCAACTAAAACGCGCACGGCCGTCTTTCCAGCGGCCGTACGCGTTTTTAACTTTCATGTAAAAAGACAATATCGATTTACCACATATATACTCGAGTGTCAACAAAAATTCAAAACTTTGAATGCCCTCTCTGCTAGTCAGACAATCCGTGATATGCTGGTTTATGAGATAATACCATTTACCTCCAGTTCTAGTTATCTCTTAGGAACTCAGAAGAGAGGGATCCACATGCATGAAAGAGCTTACCCGTATCTAGTAACCAAGTCGTCCGAATTGAAAGAAAACGTCCGTAATACGAGAGAAAATTCAGTGGATATGGCGGCTGCCCGTCGATTAAGCGATAAAGCGTCATTGCTTCGCCCGTTGAAGGACGAACACTTGCTGGAAGTATATAGAGAAGCCAAAAAAATGAATTTATCCAGTGAATTCATCGAATTGCTGGAAGAAGCGCTCTCCATTCGCCAGTTAAGTCATTACAAAGAAGCCTAAAACCTACAGAAAACTACATAATTTATGACCACCCTCCATTCGGATGGTGGTTTTTTATTTCTTATCATAGACAAAGAAAAAGGCAGGTACTGAAACCCCTGCCTCATCTTTCGCGTTTCCACGACGAGCGAATTACTGCATTTCGTACTGTACGGTAACGGATGTACTGATCTCGATCTGGCCGGACTGCACCGATGAAGACGCCGGAGTTGCTGCTAAATCGTTCATCATCATTTTAGCTTCGGTACGCGCATACAGGATAGGTGCGTTCGACACATCGCCTTGCACGATGTTCACAACGCCCTTCAGTTGGCGCTTAGCTGATGTTGCTAGCACACCTGCCTTGGCCGCCGCGTTATCCATCGCTTTTTTCAAAGCATCCAGCTCATATTGTTCCTTCTTCTCAGTCGAGAACTGTACGCCATCAAGACGATTAGCGCCAGCTGCAGTCAAAGCATCAAACAACTTCCCGATTTCCGGCAGCTTCCGGTAAGTCACTTGAATGGAATGAACGGCCACATACCCTTTGAGTACCCGCCCATCCTTCTCCGTATAATTGTATTCTGGCTGTACATCGAAACTCGTTGTCTTAACGTCTTTCTTGTCTATCCCGAATTTCTCATATAACGTTTTCTCTACTCCCGCAAATTTAGTCGCATTCGCTTGTTGGGCATCCGCGGCTTTTGATCCGCGAGTTTCAACCGCCAAGTTAAGATACGCGACATCCGGTTCCACCATAATCGATCCGGTTGCCCCTACCGTAACCGTATACGCCGGTGTTGTTGCCGCAGGTAAAGACTCAGCCGCCACGATATTGCCCTCCCCTTTGTTTAACCCCACCCATCCGATTACGCCGGCTACCAAAGCCACCACTAGCACTTGCATCGTTTTTTTCTTCATGATTCAATCCCCTTTCGATCGTTTGAACTTAAGACGCAAAGCGTAACCCAAATGTTTCAACAATTGTTTTTAAAATGCAAAAAGCTCCTCGAAGGGAGCTTCATGCAAATGTGACTTATTGGTTTTCCAGTTCTTCTTTGCTTACAAGCTGCACTAAAGCGGTTACAGCTTGCTCTGCGTCAGAACCTTCCGCGCTGATCGCGACTTCCGTACCCGAACTGATCGCCAAGCTCATAATACCCATGATGCTCTTAGCGTTAACTTTCTTGTCATCCTTCTCCACGAAGACGTCGGAGGAGAATTTATTGGCTTCTTGCACGAATAGTGCCGCCGGTCTGGCGTGAAGACCCGTTTTAAGCCGAACAACCACCGGCTGTCTCGTCATGGACCGGATACCCCCTATCTTTGTTCGTCCCGCTACCCGGGACCCCCGTGCTACAGTTTCTTAACTATTATAACATTGATATGAACAAATACGCTATACGGTTATGCTCCGCCATTCCGGATTTTTTCAGCCCACTCATCTAGCTTCCGAAGCCGGTGGTTTACTCCCGATTTGCTTACCTGCCCTTTCAATAAATCGCCGACTTCCTTCAAGTTAATATCTGGATGTTGAAGCCTGACTTCCGCCACCTCGCGAAGCTTATCCGGCATATTATGCAGGCCTACCTCTTTCACGAGCAGCTTGATGTTATCGATCTGTCTGACCGCAGCTCCGATTGTTTTGTTCAAATTGGCCGTCTCGCAATTAACGATCCGGTTTACGGAATTACGCATATCCCGCATGATGCGAACATCCTCGAATTTGAACAGCGCCTGATGAGCGCCGATAAGGCTTAGAAACTCGATGATTTTCTCGCCTTCCTTAATATATAGGATAAACCCCTTCTTCCGCTCAATAAACCTCGCGTTAAGATGGAATTTATTAGCAAGATCAACTAGCGCTTGACAATGTTCTTCGTACATCGAGGAGATCTCCAAGTGATACGACGAACCCTCAGGGTTATTGACCGATCCTCCTGCAAGGAATGCACCGCGCATATAAGCCTTTTTGCAGCATGATTTCCGAACCAATTCCTTGTCGATGCTCGGATGAAATAAGAAACCTTCCGATACGATTGAGAGATCATTCAGTATCGCCTCCGCCCCGGCAGGCACCCTCACGACGTATACATTGTTCTTCTTGAGCCGCATTTTCTTACGAACGAGAAGCTCGGTTACAACCTTGAAATGCCGCTTAAGAAGGGTATAAATTCGGCGTGAGATTGCGGCATTCTCGGTGGAGATATCCAGAACAACCCGTCTGTTGGACAGCGAGATCGTTCCGTTCATCCGAATCAATGCCGACAACTCTGCCTTCTCGCAGCAACTTTCGGTCTCTAGCAGCGTTAATTCCTTTTTCGTTAGTGCCGCAAACGACATGCCTCTTTCACCCCTTTCGCAACATCCAATCTTCGACCAGATGGTAAATATGATCACTTAACTTCGCTGCGTCATGACGCAAATAGGTCCGGAATAATACAAGCGTGTCGGCGATAACCTTATATCCTCGCTTGGTTACTTCCTCTAAGTCCAAATGAACGGCTGTGGAGCCCTTTTCCGCATATAGACTTTGCACCTGCGGGGGAATCTCCCCATCGTTAACGATAACATAATCGAATATATGATGGCCAATATGAGAATGGATTGCGGTTAAATGATCGCTTACGGAATAATTGTCCGTTTCGCCCGGCTGCGTCATCACGTTGCATACGAACAGCTTCACCGCATCCGACTGGATAATCGCTTCCGCAAGCTTAGGCACGATCAGATTCGGAAGAATACTCGTATATAAGCTTCCCGGCCCGATCAGAATCGCATCGGCGTCCCGGAGCGCTTGAACAGCTTCCGGCAAAGCCTCGACGTCTGCCGGCTCCAGGAACACTTTACGAATAGCGAGCCCGGATTTCGGTATCGTTGATTCTCCTACGACGATAGAGCCATCCTCCATCTCGGCCTTCAACACGATCGCTTGATTCGCCGCCGGCAGGACGCGACCCCGAACGGCGAATATTCGACTTAACTCGGTAATTCCCGTTACGAAATCACCTGTAATGTCCGTCATCGCCGCCAAGATTAGATTGCCTAAGCTATGCCCGGCTAATCCGGTTCCATTCTGAAATCGATATTTAAGCACCTCGGCCAGCAGGGGCTCCGTATCCGCTAACGCGGTCAATACGTTGCGGATATCCCCGGGAGGGGGAATCTGCAACTCCTCGCGCAGAATGCCCGAGCTCCCGCCATCGTCGGCAACCGTTACGATTGCCGTAATATCAAGCGGCTTCTGCTTAAGCCCGCGAAGCATGACGGACAACCCCGTGCCGCCGCCAATGACGACGATCCGCGGCTTACGGGTAAGACTCGGCTGTTGTTTGATCGCCATAGCCTCCCCTCAGCTTTGCCGATCGCGATCAGAATCGCGATGGCTCACTCTCACAAGTTCCGTCTCGCTAGAGCCTAGCATACGCCCTAGATACTCCGCCAGAGCCACGGAACGATGCTTGCCTCCCGTACACCCGATTCCGATGACGACTTGGCTCTTGCCTTCCTTGTGGTACAGAGGAATCAAATATTGCAGCATATCCAGTAATTTGCTGAGGAAGGTTTGCGTTTCCGGCCATTTCATGACATAGTCGTAAACTTCCGGCTCAACGCCTGTTTTCGGACGTAAATTGTCCACATAATGCGGATTAGGCAAAAACCGAACATCGAAGATCAAATCCGCATCGATCGGAACGCCGTACTTAAATCCGAAGGACGTAACGTTAATATTAATATTGTTCCGATCCATGTCCGTAAAGCGACCGATGATCTTCTCCTTCAGAGCGGCCGGCTTGATGTTGCTCGTATCGATGACTTGATTCGCCCAGCCTTTCAGATCCTCCAGCAGTTTCCGCTCCAAATGGATCCCGTCCAGCGGTAAACCGTCCGGAGCAAGAGGGTGCCTGCGCCGACTTTCCTTGTAACGCTGTACGAGCACCGAATCCGTCGCATCGAGAAACAGAATCTCATAATGAATCGTATAGTTCTCGCGAATATGATTAAGCGATTCGGATAAAGCCGTAAAAAACTCGCGTCCCCGCAAGTCGATGACCAAAGCTACTTTGGCTATGCGCCCTTGCGATTGTTCGATCAGTTCGGCGAATTTCGGTATGAGTACGGGTGGCAAGTTATCTACGCAGAAAAAACCCAAATCCTCCAGGCTCTGCACGGCAATGGTTTTCCCCGCGCCCGACATCCCCGTTATGATGACTAGCGTAGGCTGTGACGTTATCGTATCCATGCTTTCCCCTCCCCCAATAAAGACCAATGAATGAAAGAACGCTCGACCCGCCATATTCGCGCGGAGCCGAGCGTCTGCTTCAATTATGCTCGAAGGAACAATCCCGCTGCCCCTACGACCCCAGCGTTGTTGCCGAGCTCGGCAGCGACGATCTCCACTCCTTCGCGGGCATTATCCGGCGTTAATTTATTGAACACCTCGCGAATTTGCTCGAACAAGAATTCCCCGGCCTTGCTCACGCCACCGCCAACGATGAACCTCTCCGGATTAACGACAACGGCGACCGCCGCCATCGATTTGCCCAGATAGAAAGCCGCACGGCTAACGATGCGCTGAGAGACTTCATCTCCGCCCTTAGCAGCGTCAATAACATCCTTCGCCGTCAATTCGCCTTCGACGAGCGCCAGCGAAGTCCGGTCTCCCCGGTCCACAGCGTCTTTGCCCATTCGGATAATTCCGGTTGCCGACGATACCGTCTCCAAGCACCCCATCTTACCGCAGCCGCATTGGATCGCTTCAAGGTCGGCCACGATGGACAAATGGCCAAGCTCTCCTGCCATACCCGTAGACCCCTCAATAAGCCGATTGTGCAAAATAATGCCGCCGCCGACGCCGGTTCCAAGCGTATAACATACGCAGTTAGGAATGTTCCTGCCTGCGCCGCCCCACGCTTCACCAAGGGCAGCTACGTTAGCGTCATTATTAATTTTGACCGGCTTGCCGAGCTTCTCTTCCATAATTTGCTTGACGTGCACATCTTTGAAAGGAAGGTTAGGCGAGAAGTTAATGATGCCCTCCGGAATATTCAGAAATCCGGCGATACCGATTCCTACGCCCGCAACGGCATCCCATTCCGGTGTTCCCGGAGGTACGAGCTCTTTGACATAGGCCGCAATGTTGGATAACACGGCGTCCGCTCCACCAGCAGCTTGTGTAGGCCCTTCGTAAGTACGGAGCAAATCCCCCGTTGCATTGCACAAGCCGACCTTAATAGCGGTTCCACCCAAATCTACGCCTACATACAACGATTCTGACATGTTAATCGACACCTCATAAGAATAAATGTTATTTCCTCATACTCATCCGGCTCGCGCCGTCTTAAGACCGTTATCCGCTTCACTTAACCTAGAGATTGGCTCCAATCATGCACGGCCGAATTCTCTAAATATTTCTCGCAATCGAGCGCGGCCATGCACCCGCTGCCGGCGGCTGTAATCGCTTGACGATATTTATGATCCTGAACGTCGCCGCATGCGAATACGCCCGGAATATTCGTTTCCGTCGTCCCCGGATTCACTTTAATATAGCCGAGTTCATCCGTATCGATCTGATTATCCAAGAACTTTGTGTTCGGCGTATGGCCGATTGCTACGAACAAGCCTTGTGTATCGATGATTTCTTCTTGTCCGGTCGCGTTGTTGAGCACCTTCAACCCGGTAACGCCATTGTCTCCGGCTACGACCTCGATCGGAGTTTTGTTTAAGCCCCACAGGATTTTGTTGTTCTCCCGCGCGCGATCCTGCATGATCTTAGACGCTCTCATCTCGTCACGCCGATGTACGAGCGTAACTTCGGAGGCGAAACGAGTCAAGAAACTCGCTTCCTCCATCGCGGAATCCCCACCGCCGACGACGATGATCTTCTTCCCGCGGAAGAAAAATCCGTCGCACGTCGCGCAAGTGCTGACGCCTCGCCCAACATTGTCTCTTTCCCCTGGAATGCCCATATATTTGGCAGATGCGCCCGTGGAGATGATCAAGGTTTCCGCTTGCAACGTTTCGCCGCCCTCCAAGGAAAGCGTAAACGGTCGTTTCGACATATCCACCTTATTAATCCAACCCGTACGGAATTCTGCCCCGAACCGCTCCGCTTGCTTACGCATGTTCGCCATCAAGTCAGGCCCCATAATTCCTTCCGGAAATCCGGGGAAATTCTCGACTTCCGTCGTTGTCGTCAGTTGGCCGCCCGGTTCCGGTCCTTCGATGACCAGCGGGGACAGGTTGGCCCTTGCCAAATAGATAGCCGCCGTTAAACCGGCAGGTCCGGTTCCGATTACGATCGTTTTGTGCATCATCGTTCCTCCTATTGTGCAACGTTCTGCCTACGAACACGGTTTAGTGAAAAGAAGGCGTCGTTAAATCTAGCTTCTCCCGAATGCCGCATGCTTCGTCAATTCGGTTCGCATAACGGCTTATGCTCGCTTGGGAGACGCCATAGCGACTAACCAAATCCGCGTAAGTAACCGTTCTGCGGTGCATCTTGGCCGTCCAATATTCCAAGGCCGCAGCCCAACCTGTCGACTTATGAAGCTTAGGCACTTCGGGATAAACACGGGACAAGTAGTCGACCCACAACGTCATCATATCGTGCTGCTGTACGACGTCATACCGTCCCGACATGCCTTCGAGCGCTTGCTCCAGAACGGCTTGCCAAGCACTGTCCCATACCGGCAGCTTCGCCGACTTGCGTCGCGCCTCAAGCGTAATCGTCCGTCCGCTGAACATAACGATCAACGAATCCTGGACTCCGATGGAACGCAGCACGAGAACGGCTACTCGCTTCAATTCGTCGTCCTCATCCGCATCGATCAAGAAGGCTTTCAACGCTTCGATAACTTCTTCGTCGGCGACGAGCCCCAGCGCTTGAATGACCTGAACCTTCGTACGGCGGTCTCCATGGCGAAGTGCCCAGAAGAAGGAAGAACGAATGAGCGGATCGCGCTTCAATGCCTCCGTCACTTGACCCGGACTATGCTCCCATTGCCGAAATTGCTCTTCGAAGGGCAAATGGTAATGATAATGAGTCGGGGGACTTTCCTCTCCCGCGCGAACCTGTTCCAGCCTCCGCAAATAAAACGAGGGAACGGGCGATTCCGCGTCCAGCTTCTCGGCTTGCTTCCAGTGTTTCTCCGCATCATCGTAACGTTGCAGATTCACGGCCGCCACGGCCGCGAAGTGGTGCAGGCTCGGTTCTCCCGAAAGCTCTCCCGTCCTTAGCAAACGGCGGAAGTGCCCGTAAGCCTCGCGATGCTCTCCAACGATTCCTAGCGTGGTCGCCATCTTGAACACATGCTCGGGATGGAACGGCACCGTCTTGTTCAGCTTCTCGATCAAAGCCTGCAGCGGCCCATCTTGATTCGAATGCTGGTAGAAAATCGCGAGATTGCAAAGCGCATGCAAATTCCCGGGTTCCGCTTCAAGCACTTCCGTAATGGTGACGATCGATTTCTCGAATAATCCCATATAGTAGTATGCCAGTCCCAGGTTATTCCTTGCAGCGAGAAAGTCGGGTTCTCGCCCAATAATTTCTTCCAGCATCTTAACGGCTTCCGCGAAATGTCCTGCTTCCAGCAGCTCGCGGGCTTTGTCGTGCGCGTATATATTTTCCTTCGCCTTAATGGTAACTAGCTTGGTAGGCCGGTTCAGCTCGTAATTCAGCAGATCGAGCAATTCGTCCGACTCATCCAGAAACTGTCCCTCGAGATCGTTCTCCAAATACCGGACAAGCGCTTCTTCTGCGGCTTCGAACAATTCCATATTGGCGTAGTTGTTAGCTAAGTAATAATAGCATTCCGTCATGCCCGGATCGATCTGATCCAATACCGAGCGAAGAATGACGTTCGATTCCTCGTAACGCCCCATCTCCGACAGAATACCTGCCATGTTGCAGTGATTGACCGGATTTTCCGGTTCGTACTCGACCGCCCGGCGAAAATATTTAAGTGCCTTGTCGTAGTGGTATCGATCCAGCGACTGTACGGCACGTTCGAAAAAGAATGTAGCGTCCAGACGCATCGGGATCACTTTGGGACGTCGGTTGTTGGCCGCACGCTTCCGCTGACTCATCGGCAAGGCACCTCCTAGGTGTTCTGGAACTTCATCACCCACGATTATATCACAGCCTGAGCAATCCATAAAATAAAACCATCGGCGAACGCGATTCGACGTTCACCGATGGTTCTATCTATCTTCCGACTAAATTCCTGCGTTCTTGAAGAGCGTGCTGATCGAGCCGCCCTCCATGATAATACGAGTAGCTTCCGCTAACATCGGAGCAACGGTAATGACCTTGAAGCGCGAGGAACGCTCTTCCGGCAACAAGATGGAGTCCGTAACGACGACTTCCTTAATGTTCGGATGATCGAGACGTTGCAAGGCAGGACCTGAGAACAGCGGATGCGTGGCGCATACGAACACGTCTTCCGCTCCGCGTTCCTTCAAACCTTCCACGACGTTCACGATCGTCGTTCCGGTATCGATCATGTCTTCGATAATGATCGGCGTACAGCCTTGGACATCCCCTATAACATGGGTGATGACGGATTCGTTATGCGCCGGGCGTTTCTTAATCATGATGGCGAAAGCGCAATCCAATTGGTTGGCCAGCTTCTCGGCCGTCGAAGCTCGTCCGGCATCAGGCGAGACGACAACCGGGTTACGGATATTCTTAGCCTTCAGATAATCGCTGATTAAATCCAGCGCAGTCAGGTGATCGACCGGAATATTGAAGAAACCTTGAATGGCAGGAGCATGAAGATCGATCGTAACGATCCGGTGTGCGCCTACTGTCGTTAGTACATCGGCAACCATCTTCGCGGATATTGGCTCGCGCGGAGCGGCTTTTCGTTCTTGACGAGCATAGCCATAGTACGGCAATACGACGTTGATGGTACGAGCGGATGCCCTTTTTGCGGCATCGATCATGACCAGCAACTCTACGAAGTAGTCATTGATCGGATGGGATAACGATTGGACTATGAACACGTCGCAATTACGAATCGTTTCCTCATAGTGAACGTATACCTCGCCGCTCTTGAACCGGGAAAGTTTGATTTTCCCAAGCGGCAACCCAAGATGCTCGGCTATTTTACTTGCCAACAATGGATTGGATGATCCCGAAAAGATACGAAGCTTGCTGCTGCTGTACATGTGCCCCTCCAAATTTAGCTATTCAACACTCCATGTGTCGAAAACCGTCAGTAAACCTATAGTCAACCTACATTATACATGAGTACGGCTGGATTTCAAAAAGGTTTCAACACCCGTTTGCGCCGCTCAAACGTGGCTATGTGCGAATATCCGACGTTTTTCAGCATCGTTTGCGCATCTGCCCCTTTTTGCCCCACTTTATCGGGGTGATGAGCATCGGAACCATAGGTAACCGGGATGTCGAGAGCCATTGCTCTTTCGAGCATGCCAACGGAGGGATACATTTCCTTGCATGGGGCATAGAAGCCTGCTGCGTTAAGCTCGAAAGCAAGATCGTGCCGTTTAACGGCCTTAAGGGCGGCATCCTCCAACGGAGTCGCATCCTCCTCGGGACGGAAGCCGAACCGCTTGATGGCATCGATATGGCCGATATAGTCGTAGAAGCCTGTAGCCGCCGCTTTCTGGATCGCATCGAAGTACTGCTCGTAAGCCCCGATGACGCTCCTGCCTTCCCATTGATGCACCTGCCGGAAATCCGTTACGTCCCAAGTGCCGAGAAAATGAACCGAGCCGATCACGTAATCCCACGGGTATCCGTTCACGATTGCTTCGATCTGTTCCTCGTAGCCTTCGATGTAATCCCCTTCCAAGCCGACTCGCACGGCGATTCTGTCCTTGTACTTTTCCTGCAGGCTAAGGCATTCCTCCACGTATCGGGGAAGCTCTTCCATCGACATCGCGATATCGGGATGCTCTTCCGGGCTGACATGAAGCAAAGGCATGTGATCGGACAAGCCGATTTGCTCCATGCCTTTGTCAATCGCGCTTAACACGTATTCTTCTAAAGTCCCGACCGCGTGTCCGCAACGATAGTTATGCGTATGATAGTCGATGCGCATGGATGTACTCATCACCGTCACCTAATCATTCTTGACCGGCTTCCGGTTCCGGAATTCAAGCTCTTGCAGAACCCCATCGAACGGAATGCCTTGCTCGCGCAATAGAACCATCAAGTGGAAAATCAAATCCGCAGCTTCGCAACGAAGCTCGTCTTGATCGCGGTTTTTGGCGGCAATGATCACTTCCGCGGTTTCCTCGCCGACCTTCTTGAGAATTTTGTCTACGCCCTTCTCGAAAAGGTAAGTCGTGTACGCGCCTTCCGGACGTTCCGCGTCTCTTTGCGCGATCGTCGTTTCGAGGCGGCTTAACGGACCGAACCGATCGTCATCGTGCGACTGCAAGGATGTCGAGGCCGCTTGGCTATCATTCGCCGCATCTAAGGTTCCTTCGCGATAGAAGCAGCTGTAAGCCCCCGTATGGCAGGCAGGGCCGTTCTGACGCACTTTCACGAGCAATGTATCGCCGTCGCAATCGTAATGCAGAGAGACGATTTGCTGCGTATGGCCGCTTGTCGCGCCCTTGTTCCACAATTCGTTCCGGGAGCGGCTCCAGAACCACGTTTGGCCGCTTTCCAGCGACTTATGCAAAGACTCTTTATTCATATACGCCAGCATCAGCACTTCTTTGCTCAGCGCGTCTTGCACGATGGCCGGCACAAGCCCGTCCGGGCTCCATTTGATTTGATCCTGTAATTGAGCTGATTCTTGTTGTGTCATCGTACGTTCACTCCTTTACCGCGTAGCGTATCTTTAACCTCTTGCACCGACACTTCTTTGTAATGGAAAATGCTTGCGGCAAGCGCCGCGTCCGCGCGGCCTTCCGCGAATACGTCCGCGAAATGCTGGGCGTTGCCCGCTCCGCCGGAGGCGATGACCGGAATGCCTACGCTGCTCGATACCGCGCTCGTAAGAGCGACATCGAAGCCGTCCTTCGTTCCGTCCGCGTCCATGCTTGTCAGCAGAAGCTCCCCGGCTCCCCGGCGCTCCGCTTCTTGCGCCCAAGCAAGCGCGCGAATGCCCGTCGCGTTGCGGCCGCCGTGAGTGAATACTTCCCATTCTCCCCACTCCGCATTGAACTTCGCATCGATTGCCACGACGATACACTGCGCACCGAACGTCCGCGAGCCGTCCGTGATCAGATCCGGGTTGCGGATCGCCGCCGTGTTAATGCCGATCTTGTCTGCTCCGGCGCGGAGCAGTCGCTTCATGTCTTCGACGGCGGAGATGCCTCCGCCAACCGTAAAGGGAATCGTAATTTCCCCGGCCGTCCGGCGAACGACGTCGACCATCGTGGCCCGTCCTTCTACCGATGCGGAGATGTCCAGGAACACAAGCTCATCCGCGCCCTCGCGGTCATAGATTGCCGCAAGCTCCACCGGATCTCCGGCATCGCGCAGATTTACAAAATTAACTCCCTTAACGACTCGCCCGTCTTTAACGTCGAGGCAAGGAATGATTCGTTTGGCCAGCATGTTGCGTTCCTCCTTTTATCGCGTTCTCCGCTATCACGACCGCGACGGATCGCAATAGGCCACGACTTCGCTATAGGACAAAGTTCCTCCGAAAATATCGAGGGCGCTGCCGATCGTAATGTCCAGCTTGCCGCTCGTCAACTCCCGGAATCGCGCCAAATCCGTGATCGATCGCGCACCACCTGCGTAAGTGGTCGGAATTCTTGCCCATTCGGATAGCTTAGCTGCCAGCTTCTCTTGGACGCCCTCCCGCTTACCCTCAACGTCGACCGCGTGGATCAGAAACTCGTCGCAGTAGCTTTCGAGCTCTCGGACATTTGCTTCGTTTACCTCCAAATCGCTAAACGTCTTCCACTGGTTTGTCACTACATACCATTTTCCATCCCGTTCCTTGCAGCTGAGGTCAAGTACAAGTCGTTCCCGACCAACCTCCGAAACGATTCGCCGCAGGTTATCCATCTGCAGGCGACCGTCCCGGAAAACGTAAGAAGTGACGATGACGTGCGAAGCCCCTTCACATAAGTAGGCTGCCGCGTTCTCCGCTGTGATGCCGCCGCCGATCTGCAAACCGCCTGGATATGCCCTTAGCGCCGACAGCGCAGCCTCCCGGTTGCCGTCTCCGAGCATGATGATATGCCCGCCAGTTAACCCGTCTTGTTTATACAGCGAAGCATAGTAGTCCGCCTCCCGTTCGGAGACGAAGTTCTCCACGACCTTCGAGGTGTCCGCTTGAAGCGTCTCCCCGACGATCTGCTTCACCTTACCTTGGTGAATATCAATACAAGGTCTGAACTTCAAATCTCTCAGTCCTTCATTATAGTTTTCCCGACTGTCATATCCGTGAACTTGCGCAGCAACGCCATGCCAAGAACGCCGCTTTTCTCCGGATGGAATTGCATCCCGAATAGGGAACCCCGTCCAACGATTGCCGTAACCGGCTGGTAGTAGTCCGTTACCGCGAGCAGATCCGAGCTTAGTTCCGGCAAAACGTGATAAGAGTGAACGAAATAGACGTGTCCGGGCTCTACTCCATCGAATAGAGGGCTCGGTTGTTGAAACGTAAGCTCATTCCAGCCCATATGCGGCACTTTATAATCGCCCTGGAAACGAACAACCCGGCCGGGAAGCAAATCCAAGCCTTGGTGCACGCCATGCTCCTCGCTTTCGGTGAACAAAAGCTGCATTCCCAGACAAATTCCGAGAAGCGGTTTGCCGGAAGCAGCATAGGCTTTCACCACGTCCACCAACCCGGTATCCCGGAGATTGGCCATGGCGTCGCCGAAAGCGCCGACGCCGGGCAATATCGCGCCGTCGGCAGCGAGAATCTGCTCCGGATCGGAGGTTACGATCATCTCGCAACCCAACCTCTCTACGGCTTTGCTGACGCTATGCAGGTTGCCCATGCCGTAGTCGATAATGGCGATCACTTACAACACTCCTTTGGTAGAAGGCACGCCCTTCACGCGTGGATCGATCGAAGTCGCTTCGTCTAGCGCGCGTCCGAGCGCTTTGAATACCGCTTCGATCATGTGGTGCGTATTACGTCCGTAGTGGACGATGACATGTAAAGTAATTCGCGCTTCAAGCGCCAATTTCCATAGAAACTCGTGTACGAGCTCCGTCGTGAAGCTGCCGACGGTAGCTGCCGGGAACTCCCCGCGCAATTCGAAATGCGGACGGTTGCTGATGTCGATCACGACTTGCGCAAGCGCCTCGTCCATCGGCACGAATACGCTGGCATAACGCTTAATGCCTGCTTTGTCTCCTAACGCTTCGCGAAGCACCTGACCCAGGCAAATCCCGATATCCTCGACCGTATGGTGATCGTCGATGTCCACGTCGCCGCGAGCGTCCACTTTGAGATCGAATTGTCCGTGCTTAGCGAACAGATCCAACATGTGATTCAGGAAAGGAACGTCCGTCTCGATGGACACCTCTCCAGTACCGTCTACTCCCAAGGACAATTGGATGTCCGTTTCATTCGTCTTGCGGGATACGGCCGAACTGCGGCCTGCTTTCAATTGCTCTTCACTCATTTCTATTCCCTACCTTCCAATCGGATTTCCACCGCGCGGGCGTGAGCTTCCAGCCCTTCATGGCGGGCAAGCGTCGCAATCCCTGCAGCGTCTCTGAACAATGCATTCTTGCTATATCGGATCAAACTGGATTTCTTCAGAAAATCGTCCACGTTCAGCGGAGAAGAGAACCTCGCGGTTCCGTTCGTCGGCAAAATATGGTTCGGACCGGCGAAATAATCTCCCACCGGCTCGGAGCTGTAAGGACCGAGGAAGATCGCGCCTGCCGTCTCGATCCGGCCAAGCAAATCAAGCGGATCCTCGGTCATCACTTCCAGATGCTCCGGCGCCAGCTTATTCACGACATCCAGCCCTTCGTCCAGGCTGTCCACGACCAAGATCGCACCGTATTGCTCCAGCGAGCGCCGAGCAATCTCAACGCGCGGCAGCGTAGCCACCTGCCGCTCCAGCTCCGCCGCGACCGCGTCGGCCAAAGCCTGCGACGGCGTCACGAGCACCGCCGACGCCATCTCGTCGTGCTCCGCTTGCGACAGCATATCCGCGGCAATAAACCGCGGATCCGCGCTGTCGTCGGCCAGCACGACAATCTCGCTCGGGCCCGCGATGCTGTCGATGTCGACAGCACCGTATACGGCGCGCTTCGCTAGCGCCACGTAGATGTTGCCGGGCCCGCAAATCTTATCGACGGCGGGAATACTCGCCGTCCCGTAGGCTAGCGCAGCTACCGCCTGCGCCCCGCCAACCCGGTACATCTCCGTAACGCCCGCTTCCGCGGCCGCCACTAAGATGTACGGATCAATGCCTTCCCGCCCGCCGGTCGCCGGGGGCGTGACCAATACGATCTCCGGCACGCCGGCCACCTTGGCCGGAAGCACGTTCATGAGCACCGACGACGGGTACGCCGCCTTACCCCCAGGCACATACAGTCCGACCCGCTTAAGCGGCCGAAGCACCATTCCCAGCATCGTGCCGTCCGGCGCTACGTCTATCCAAGTTCCGCGTTTCTGCTTTTCATGGAAAGCCGTAATATTCGCCGCCGCTTGACGAAGCGCATCCAGAAACTCCGGTTCTACCTTCGCATACGCCCCTTGGATTTCCTCGTCCGTAACGCGCAGCTGCTCCGGTCTCAAAATCACTTTATCGAACGCGGCCGTGTAGCGCAGAAGCGCTTCATCGCCTTCCCGTTTAACGGCGTCGACGATTTCCTTGACTGCGGCGTTCTGCTCCGGGGAGCCATATTCGCTCTCCCGCTCCAGTTGAAAATCAGAAGCTTTGCCTTTATACATCCGTACTCCTCCTCATCCCGATTACGCCTGTGCGGAGATAACCGTACCTAACCGATCGCACAACTCTTGAATCGCTACGTTTTTCAGCCGGTAGCTTACCCGATTCGCGATTAAACGGCTCGTGACCTGAAACAATGTTTCCATCTCTACCAGTCCGTTCTCTTTCAGCGTCTGGCCGGTTTCCACCATGTCGACGATGCGATCCGCAAGTCCGATCAACGGCGCCAGCTCGATCGAGCCGTTCAATTTAATCACTTCCACCTGTTGGCCTTGCTCGCGGAAATATTGAGAAGCCACGTTGGCGTATTTCGAAGCCACCCGAGGATGAATGGTCGGCTTCCAGTCCGGCAGCCCGATGACCGACATCCGGCATTTGGCGATTCCAAGATCGAGCAACTCGTATACGTCTTTACTTTCCTCCATGAGCACGTCTTTGCCCACGATCCCGATATCCGCCACCCCGTATTCTACGTAGGTAGGCACATCGACCGGCTTCGCCATGATGAATTCCATGTTTGCTTCCGGCACTGGAATGATCAACTTCCGGGAATCGTCGAAATCTTCCGGAATATGGAGCCCCGCTTGCCGAAACAACTTACTCGCCTGCTTATAGATACGCCCTTTAGGCATTGCAACCTTCAACACGCCGTTATCCGTCATGCCAAGCCCTCCGCTTCCTTGCCGATGCTAACCGCATATCGGTACTCCGTCCCCCGATAGGAGATCGTTCCGGAACCGTCCCACTGCCGTACGGCTAGCTGTTCCTTGTCTTCAGGCGAATAGACGACAGTTACGACTGTCTGCCCCTGAGCGCGCCGACGTTCCGCGTCTTGCAAAGCCTGTTTCCGTTCAGAAGAGTCATATACGATCAAGCAGCGTTCTTGCTCTTCCTCCGCATCCTCCACGACCTCGAGAATTCGGGTTGTTTTCAAAGCGAAACCCGTCGCGTGCGCCGGACGGCCGAATTGGGCCAGCAGGTTGTCGTATCTGCCACCGCTGCAAACCGGGAAGCCCAATTGAGATGCATATCCCTCGAATGTAAGCCCCGTATAATAAGTGAAGTCGCCGATCATCGTCAGATCGATCAGCACATGCTCCTGTATCCCGTAAGCTTCCAGCACGTCCCATACTTCGCATAGATGCTTGATCGCCGCTTGGGCACCTTCGTTCGCGCTAAGCTCTAACGCTTGAGAGCATACTTCCTGCCCCCCGCGAAGCCGCAAAATATCTTCTAACTCCCGCTTCCATGCGGAGTCGAGCGACAAGCCGCGAATAACGTCCCTGTATCCGACATGGTCTCGTTGCAGCAGACAAGCCTTCAACGCTTCCTGCTCGCTCTCAAGACCGGGTAGCGTTTCCTGGAATAAACCGTTCAGGAAGCCGACATGACCCATCGCGATCTTAAAGGACGGCACGCCCGCAGCCTTCAAGGAAGCAATCGCGAGGGCGATCACTTCCGCATCCGCTTCCGGGGAAGAATCGCCAACCAGCTCGACGCCGGTTTGATAAAACTCGGCATCCCGTCCGCCTTCTTCCTCGAAAGCACGGAATAAGTTGCCATGATAGCTAAGCCGTATCGGGAACGGCTTATCCTTAAGCAACGATCCGACAACCCGCGCAATCGGCGCAGTCATGTCAGAGCGTAGTACGATTGTTGTTCCGCGTTGATTAAGCAGCTTGAACAGCTTCTGATCGGATGTAGCGCTAGCCACCCCAACCGTATCGTAATATTCGATGGTCGGCGTGATAATTTGCTCGTATCCCCACAGACGCATGCAATCCAGCACGTTTCGCTCGATACGGCGTAGCTTGGTCACTGCGTGCGGCAGATAGTCTTTAACTCCCGTCGGTTTTTCGAACACTTTTGGTTTCGTCATGAATGGTTCACCCTCGTCTCTATCACACAAAATCATAATTTTCCATTATCTTATGGAGCTTAATTTCGCTTTACTACGTTAAAGTTTTACCATGTTACCATACTGCCAACATAAAGAGGTTAGTCGTATATTACCATGTCGCTCCCGCTCAGTCAATCCTCTAATCCCATGCCGTAATTCGCTTCTTTTTTCTTTCAATCCGCACTTTTTTTCCCATTACGACAAACAGCTCATTCCAACAACTTGCATTCACGTATATTTTCTAGTTAACTGGTAGTGGGGTTCCGTTTGCGGTTTATTCAAGCCGTTCCGATTACCCCGGATATCACCATTCGTATCAAGGAGCTTGGAAATGTCAATTAAATCAAGATTTATCGTATGGTCAATCATTGTCGCCCTAATATCGCTCACGCTTTGCTACTTCTTTCTTCAGAGGTATTCTTCGCATATCCCTCTTCTAAATCGACTCTCCTCCTCCCAAGAGGAAGATCCGGAAGACCCAGCCGTGAAGTATAAGGGCCTGGTTCCTGAGCCAGATGACCCCAACGGTATCTATTATCAAGATCGCGTGCTTGTACTCATGTATCATGATCTCAGCCCGACGCCGGATGATATCGCTCAGATTTCCGTCGCAAATTTCGAAAAACAAATCCAATTGATGAGCGTCAACAATTTTCATTGGATTACGATGAGCCAATACAGGGATTTCATTCTGCATGGCAAGCCTGTTCCCGCGAATGCGGTGCTGCTTACGTTCGATGACGGATACGAATCTCTCTATGAATATGCCTATCCTATCCTACGGAAATACAACGCGCCCGCTTCCAGCTTCCTGATCGTCAACTCGGTTAGCAATCCTAAGGAAAAAGGAGTCCCGAAGGTGACCTGGGAACAAGTAAAGCTCATGCACCAGAACGGAATGGAATTTTTCAGCCATACGTACGACTCGCATAAGTATGTCCCGACCGAATCAGCGAATCGGAAGCTCAAGTCTAAGCTCGCCCGTAGAATGTATTTAAAGGATCAGGATAGAGTGGAAACAGAGGAAGAATACACTCTACGCGTAACTAACGATTTGAAAAAAGCAAATGAGATTCTGCAAGAGAAGCTGGGCGAACAAAATCACATTCTTGCTTTTCCTTATGGGGCATTCTCCAAATCATTGCTCGCTATATGTAAGGATCTAGGCATTGATATTACATTGTCAGTAAAAAGCGGATTAAATAAAACCGGACAACACAACGGCTACCGGTTAAACGCCGGCGGAATGACGAATGACCCCGTGTTGCAGCTTTCCCTTATGAAACATGCGCAGGAACGGATTGGAAATAACCATTTCAAGAGCGAACCTACTAATCCGCACTTTACGTTATGGACTTTAGTTGTCCTACTGATCGCAGGTTTATTCTGGTTAAGATCGGGCTGGAAGCTGCTTGAGGCGAGAAAGGGGAACAGCAAGGGGAGTTCATCCACTTAAACTTAATCATTCCATGAGGGTTATTCGCTTTTGCGCTCGATAACTCTCATGGGATTCCCACCTACGAAAGTGTTAGGCGCAACATCCTTATGCACGACCGACCCGGCAGCCACCACGGCTCCGTCCCCTATCGTCACCCCTGGAAGAATCGTAACGTTAGCTCCGATCATGACGTTGGAACCGATTCGAATATCCCCAAGACGGTATTCCTTAATCAAGTACTCATGAGTAAGCAACGTGCTGTTGTACCCGATAATCGAATTGTCGCCTACCGATATCCGTTCAGGAAAAAAGACGTCGACCATCACCATGAGGGCGAACGCCGTATGGCGTCCCACCTTCATGCCGAGGACACGTCTGTAAATCCAATTTTTGACGGGGAGGCTTGGACAATAGCGCGATATCTGTATGAACACGAAATTGCGAACCGCCTTAAAGCGCGAAATGGTTCGATACATTTGCCAAAGCGCATTCGGTCCGTCCACCGGATACCGCTCTACGTTTCTCAACCTTCGCCACCCTCCAACTCGATTCCGCATAAAGCCAAGAGCTCATTCATTTCATGAAGCATATGAACGGCTCCCGCCTCCAATAAATGATTTTCCCCTTTAAGGGACCATGCAACGCCTACCGGGATCGCCCCCGCGGCTATAGCAGACTTCATATCCACGGAGCTATCCCCAACCATGAACGTTTCGGAAGGTTCCACTCCTAACGCTTGAATCGCTTTGGCTACCGGCTCGGGATGAGGCTTCGCATGTTCAACGTCATCCAAGCTCACCAGCGTCTCCATATACTTGTACAGACCAAGCAGTTCTAACGCTCTAATCGAGGATGCTCTCATTTTCGTCGTAACGATTCCCATACGAATTCCTGCCGCGTGCAACCGAGCTACGACATCCGCGACTCCCGGGAACATCGATACCATCTCGTCATGACGAATGTGGTTATACTCCCGATAGGCTTGCGTAAGGCTCGCCACGTCTTGACGACCTGAGAAGTGCTGTAATTGCATCGTCAGAGGCTGCCCCATACTTGGAATGATATGTTCTCTCCCGAACCCTTCCGGCGCGATCCCCTTAAGCGCATGGATGAACGACTGGATGATGAGCTCGTTCGTATCGATAATCGTACCGTCAAGGTCAAACAGTACGGTCGTGATCTTCTTGCGTTGTGTCATTCTCGCTAGTCTCCGTTCCCTCTTGTACCGCATCCGCTTCTACAGGCTTTGCTTTGGTGCTGATTAGCGGATCGTTATACTTCTGCCTTGCCAGTCCCATTTTGCGACGTACCGTTATCAATATGATGCCTGCAATAACGATTAATATCGCCAGTAACTGCGATATGCGGACATTGCCTTCCTCGGGATTCAAATATCCTTGTTCGAATAGCGCCTTCATTGGCGACCACAATGCGTTTAACAGCGACTCCAGCCACGCCGGACCTTTGAATCCCAAGCTATCCGTCCGCAGCGGCTCGATGAAGAATCGGCCAATGGAATACCAGATAAAGTAGGAGAAGAACAATTCTCCCTCGCGCAAGAAATTCCGTCTTCTAATGACGAACAAAATAATTAAACCGAGCAAGCTCCACAACGATTCATATAGGAACGTAGGGTGGTGGTAAGTCCCGTTAACGTTCATCTGATCGACGATAAATTTCGGAATATGTAACGTGTCGCTTAGGAAAGACCGCTCTACCTCGCCGCCATAAGCTTCTTGATTGACGAAATTACCCCAACGCCCGATCATCTGGCCGATCAGCAGCGATGGCGCGCAGATGTCGACGATACGCCAGAAGCTATAGCCCTTGGCACGGATATAGAAGAACCCGCACAGCAACGCACCGATTAATGCGCCGTAGATTGCGATTCCGCCATTCCAAATTTGAATAATCTCGCCGGGATGATCTTTGTAGTAACCCCATTTGAAAGCAACGTAATACAACCGCGCGACAATGATAGAGGAGGGAACTCCATAAAGCATCAAGTCTAGGAAAAAGTCGGGATTAAGCCCGAATCGTTTGCCTTCCTGTACCGCAATGAGCAAGCCGGATAAGGCAGCCAAGCCCAGAATGATGCCATACCAGTGTACCGATAAAGGCCCTAGCGTAAACGCAATCGGATCCAAAAGTAAAGTAAACATGCTCATCCTCCACTATTCTATTCGTAATCGTCTTCGGAGATCGCTTCCGTTAATTTGTTCGTGAACTGCAGCGCAGCATTATAACCCATCCGTTTCAAACGGAAATTCATAGCTGCAACTTCCAAAATAACCGCTAAGTTTCTTCCGGGTCTAACCGGAACGGTCAATAACGGAACTTCCGTCTCGATAATCTTGGTCGTTTCCTCATCCAAGCCTAAACGGTCGTATTGCTTGTCCTGCTGCCAGTTTTCCAGCTTCACAACCAAGCTAATGCTCGTTTGGTTGCGCACCGCGCCAGCACCGAATAGGGTCATGACGTTCAGTATGCCTAGACCGCGAATTTCCAGCAGGTGGCGAATCAGATCCGGCGCCGTTCCGAATAGGTTGTTGTCCGCCGTCTGGCGAATTTCTACAGCATCATCGGCAATGAGCCTGTGGCCGCGTTTAACCAGCTCAAGAGCCGTCTCGCTCTTCCCGATTCCGCTTCCTCCGGTAATAAGCATCCCAACGCCATAGACATCGACAAGAACGCCGTGGATGGTAGCGGATGGGGCTAGCTTCTTCTCCAAGAAGTTCGTAATCCGGCTGAGAAGAATCGTTGTGGCCACCGTGCTTCTAAGCACCGGAAATTGCCGTTCGTTCGCAATCTCGATTAATTCGTTCGGTATGTCTAATCCTCTGGTCACGATAATGCACGGAGTTTCCTCGTGACATAACCGCTCCATGCGATCGCGACGTTCTTCCGTCGTTAACGTCTCCAAGAATGCAAGCTCCGTCCGTCCGAGCATTTGCGCACGATCCACAGGATAATAATTGAAATAGCCAGCCATCTCTAGTCCAGGCCGATTCAAGTCGTCCGTCACGATTTTCCGTCGCAACCCGTCTTCACCTGCGACAATTTCGAGGTGAAATTGCTGCACGAGCTCCGATACTCTCACTTTTTTAGCCATCGTACAGCTCCTTTCCTGATTTCCTTTATTTATCGTATCGAAAATAGACCGACAAAGCAATTTATACTTTGCCGTTTGTTATAACCCCGTTCCTAACAATAAGAAAACCGCTCGGCCATTGGCCGAACGGTTTCCGCTCTGTACTGCTTCTATTAAGCCTCGAAAATGTTAAGTTCCGAGTCTTTGTCGAATACGTGGATTTTGTTCATGTCGATCGCGAGCTTAACGTTTTGGTTCTCGCGAAGGCCGGAACGTCCGTCAACACGGGCGATAACGTTGTCTTTACCCAAGCCGTTCAGGTAGAGGAACATCTCGTGACCCAAGTTCTCGGATACTTCGATTGTTGCGTTCACGATGCTGTTTGGAGAAGCTTCGATGAACACTGGCTCTTCGTGGAAATCTTCTGGACGAATTCCAAGAATGATTTCGCGGCCGATGTAGCCTTTAGCGCGAAGCGCTTTAGCTTTGCCTTCTGGAACTTCAACGTTGAAGCCAGTAGCACGGAAACGTACAGCTCCGCCTTCTTCAACCAATTGACCAGTGATAAAGTTCATAGCAGGAGCTCCGATGAAGCCTGCAACGAACAAGTTAACCGGGTGGTTGTAAAGTACGTCAGGAGTAGCAGCTTGTTGAATGAAGCCGTCTTTCATAACGACGATACGATCTCCCATTGTCATTGCTTCTGTTTGGTCATGGGTTACATAGATACAAGTCGTCTCAAGACGTTTCATCAATTTACTGATGTTAGCGCGCATTTGTGTACGCAGTTTAGCATCCAAGTTGGAAAGCGGCTCATCCATCAAGAAGACTTGCGGTTCACGAACGATTGCGCGACCCAAGGCAACACGTTGGCGTTGGCCCCCGGACAATGCTTTCGGTTTGCGATCAAGCAAGTGCTCGATTTCAAGCGTGCGAGCTGCTTCACGTACGCGGCGATCGATTTCGTCTTTGCGGAATTTACGCAATTTCAAACCGAATGCCATGTTTTGATACACGTTCATATGAGGGTACAAGGCGTAAGATTGGAACACCATTGCGATGTCGCGATCTTTCGGTGCTACGTCGTTTACGACGCGGTCGCCGATGTACAGCTTGCCTTCGGAAATTTCTTCAAGTCCTGCGATCATACGTAGCGTGGTCGATTTACCGCAACCGGAAGGACCAACGAGTACGAGGAATTCTTTGTCCTGGATATCCAGATTAAAGTCGGTTACCGATGCTTTGTCGGTACCTGCATATTTTTTGTACACATTTTCTAAGCGAACGCCTGCCATTGTTCATTTCCCCCTAAACTTCGTTTGAAGGTACAGGAATATCTTAACTCACGCATGGGCCTAATGACTATGCACAAAGCGTACAAAAAATTCATTTCCTTTTCGTGACTTTGTACAATAGCAATAAGATGCGGACGAGTACCGCGTCGTTAAAGGAACGAACGTCCAAACCTGCTTCGTGTTTGATTTTATCCAATCTATACAATAACGTATTGCGGTGAATGAATAACTTTTTGGCCGTTTCGCTAACATTGCAATCCATGGAGAAGAACGCGTCCAGCGTCGATACCGTCTCCGAATCCGTGAATAGATCGGGTCTCCCCATCATTTCTTCCACAAAACGAGATCTGACCATTTCTGGGATTCCGCTAAGCAATCTTTCGAGATGAACGAGCCAGGGGAGATGGATCTGCATGCCGACATGAAACTTGCGCCCAAGGAATATCGTCTCCCTAAGCGTACCTACAATTCGAATGACACTTTCCGAAGGAATGATCGGTTCTCCTACGGCAATGTGGCATTCTCCACCCCATTCTCCCGTAATCAGCTGATGCAGGCCCTCTGCCAACGTAGCGAGCAACTCTTTGGTCTCCTCATGGCCGAGCACTTCGTCATCTTCCGAATCCGCTTCCATCAATACGCGATCACTACTTAGAATAAGCCACTCATGCTCCCTTAACGGGATGAGCAAGGTTTCATCGGATATAAAAGAACGGATAGTCTTCTCCAGTTCCACGTACGAGGGCTCCTTGTCTTCCAATTGCTCGCACAAGAGCAGGAAGGGAACCATCCCGTCGAACAAACGGTTGCGGAGCTCCATTCGATCCGGAACTTCGGCTCGCCACTCGCCGGCCGTAACCGATTGCTGTATCCATTCGCCTAATCGTCTAGCTTGGCGTTCCAAATCGGATGCCCCGGAAGAGGAGTTGGGGCGTGTGCCGCCCTGTTGAACCGCCCATCCAAGTAGTTGCTTCTCGACTTGTGTTAACGTCGCGGCCACCTCGATACAGTGGAGCTCCGCCCCATTCACGCGAGTGACCATCAAGCAGGCGCTTTTTAACTGGATCGCGTCTCCGACCTCGGGATGTTTGTTGCCGCCTTCCTTTTCCCACTCGACTCCCGTCAACACTTTGGCTACGACCGATGCGTTCAGAAGTTGCCCCAATAGCTGCAGCTTTGTTTTATTCATCCTTGAAGCCCCTTGTCCGCAAGATAAGCGATATATATGCGTCATTGTACCATATTTGGCACTAACGCGGGACCATCAACGCAGGGCTAATAGGACGACGATGGAAAGCAACGAGAAGACAGCCGCAATCAAATATAGAAAAGACACCGTCTGAACTTGAGTTAAGCCCCACTTCATTAAGCTGTGGTGCGTATGTAGATTATCCGCGTGGTGAAGTCCCTTACCTTCTATTAGCCTTCTGGAGAACACGATCACCGTATCCAGAATCGGAACGCCTAATGCGAGCATTGGCACCGATAAAGAAAGGAGTGTAGCCCCCTTCAAAGTCCCGTCTATAGCTGTTACCGCAAGCGTGTAACCTAAGAAAGTCGCTCCCGCATCACCCATGAAGATCCGTGCCGGATGAAAATTATAAGCCAAGAATGCCATGCATGTTCCTGCCAACACCACAGCTATTAATGCAGTATCCGTATGATTGAAAATTAAGGAAGCAGCGAATAAGGTCAAAGAGGAAATCGCGCATACGCCCGAAGCAAGTCCGTCGATTCCATCGATAAAATTAAGCATATTAATGAGCGCGAATACCCAGACGACGGTGAAGAGAGCTGCGATTGTTGGTGAAAATATAATCATGGATGCCGAGGAAGGCGATGAGACACCCTGAATGGAGATTCCTTGCCACACTGGGATGTAAGCAACGGCAATGTAAGCTAATAGCCTCGGCCACACTGGAAACTCTTTGCTTTTAGCCTTGTAAGCATCATCTAACAATCCGATCACGACAAGAATAGATCCGCCGAGCATAAGGGAACTGAATAAAGCATGATGCCCCATGAATAAAAAAGATGTGATAATCACGCCCGCGAATATCGCCACGCCACCGGACAAAGGAACCGGTTCCGCGTGTATTTTACGACGTGTCGGACGATCAACAAAACCAATGCGTAACGCGATCTTACGAACAATTGGCACAAGTACGATCACTAAAGCAAATGCGAACGCCATTGCGTACAAATAAACCATATATAATTCCTCCGGTAAGCGAATTTGAACTTAACATTCCCCTTTCGCTGCCGGAGACATACCCAATAAATTCATTATGCAAAGCTTTAATGCAGCTAATTAATTACGTGGATTTTTTGGTGGGCTGGTCAGTTTGATAGTCTTCAATCTCCGGTGCTCTCCAGTCAGGTTTTACCCAACTACAGCTGAATCTTTGTCACATCGGCGCTCTACTCAGGTTTTACTTAACTATATAAAATTGCCTCTTAAGGATATTAATAATCAAATTTTTAAAACAAAAAAGCAGACGTTCGCACGTCTGCGTGTTTGTATACTGGTGAGCCATGTAGGACTCGAACCTACGACACCCTGATTAAAAGTCAGGTGCTCTACCAACTGAGCTAATGGCTCGAAACTGGTGGAGGATGATGGATTTGAACCACCGAACCCGAAGGAAGAGATTTACAGTCTCCCGCGTTTGGCCACTTCGCTAATCCTCCACAATACAAGCCGGTCTGGTAAACCGGATAAAGAATGGTGGCTCGAGACGGAATCGAACCGCCGACACGAGGATTTTCAGTCCTCTGCTCTACCAGCTGAGCTATCGAGCCGTAATGCTTTTGAGATAATAATGGCGGAGCTGACGGGATTCGAACCCGCGGTCTCCTGCGTGACAGGCAGGCATGTTAGGCCACTACACCACAGCTCCGCAATATTATGGTGGAGGCTGACGGGATCGAACCGCCGACCCTCTGCTTGTAAGGCAGATGCTCTCCCAGCTGAGCTAAGCCTCCATGGGAATAAAGATGTGGTAGCGGCGAAGGGACTCGAACCCCCGACCCTCCGGGTATGAACCGAATGCTCTAGCCAGCTGA
>NZ_JAKRWM010000007.1 GCF_022352055.1 Cohnella mopanensis
ATGGGAATAAAGATGTGGTAGCGGCGAAGGGACTCGAACCCCCGACCCTCCGGGTATGAACCGAATGCTCTAGCCAGCTGAGCTACACCGCCACATAGCGTAATGCGCGATTCGGTACAAGACCTGAACCGTCATACCAAAAAACATGAGAACAAGGCTTACACCTTGAAAACTGGATGCGAAACAAAACGTTTATTAGAAGAAGGTGAATGTATCATTGTCTTACATGTGTCATTCGCTTAGGATAAGCCCTCGACCGATTAGTACTCG
>NZ_JAKRWM010000008.1 GCF_022352055.1 Cohnella mopanensis
TTCACCGTCTCCTTCAAGCTCGCGATCCAGATCGATAAGCTCGGCACCGGGGCAAGCTTCCGCCGCAACTCCCGACCAACCTGTTTGCGCGCAAACCAACCGAATGCCCGCATTGTCGGACATATAGCGTAGTCGATCCGCAGGGAAATCCGGCGGCAGAGGCACGTACGCGCCGCCCGCTTTCACAATGCCGAGCACCCCGGTCAACATCGACGGAGAACGCTCGGCCATTAACCCGACCGGTTCTCCCGATCGAAGGCCTATCGCGAGCAAGCGATAGGCAATACGATTCGCGCGCGTTTCCAGCTCGCGATACGTGAGCCGCTCCGCGCCGAATACGGCGGCAACGCAATCCGGCGTCTTCTCCACCTGACGCCGGAACAGCTCCGGCAGCGTCAAGTTCGCTGGGAACGACGTACCCGTGGCGTTAAACGTTTCTACCACTTGCCGGCGATCTTCTTCGGTAAGCAGACTTATACGAGACAACTCGGCTTGCGGCGCTTCCGCGATTCGTTCCAACAACGTGACGAAGCCATTAACCCACCTCCTCATCGTCTCATCGCGGAACAGCCCCGTCGCGTATTGGACGATGAAGGTCACGCCTCCGTCTTCCTCCATGGCGTAAAGACCGACATCGAATTGGGAAGTCCCGAAATCGACCATGAGCGGCTCCACTTTCAGATCGGACGCCGTCAGGTCGGCATGCGCCATGTTCAACATCGAGAACATGGCGTCGAACAACGGATTGCGGCCAAGATCCCGATCCGGCTGCAACCGTTCCACGATTTCCTCGAACGGAGCTTCCTGCCGATCCAGCGTGCTCAGCACTTCTTCCTTGACGTCTGCCAGCAGTTCCTCGAACATCCGTTGTGAATCGAGAGCGATGCGGACAGGCAGCGGATTAACGAACACGCCGACCAGCCGCTCGGCATCGGGATGATTTCTTCCCGCAACCGGCGTGCCCACGATAAGGCTCGTTTGTCCCGACAGCTTGGAAAGCCATAACGCATAAGCGGACATCAGTACCATGAACATCGTCGAATCCGTTCTTTGAGCCAGACGTTTCAAGCCTTCGGTCCGCAACGCGTTCAGATGTACGACCGTCTGAGCCCCATGCGTGCTCTTGACGGCAGGACGGGCGAAATCCGAGGGCAGCTCCAGCTTCGGAACCGGAGTCTCGATATGGTCGACCCACTGATCCAACTGCTTCGCAAGCCTATCGGTTTCAACCTCCGTCCTCTGCCATAAAGCGTAATCCTTGTACTGGATAGGTTGAGCCGGAAGTTCCTGGCCTTCGTACAATGCCATTAAATCGTCCATAAGCACGTTTACCGATACGCCATCGGCAACGATATGATGAATATCGAATGCCAGCACATGCCGATCATCGGCCAACCGGAACAAGCCTACCCGGTACAGCGGCGCGCGGCTTAGGTCAAACGGCCGAACGAAAGCGCGCAACTCCTTCTCGAGCGCCTCGTCGTGGGGAGCTTCGCGTTCTTCCATGACGCACGTTATCTCCCGGAGTATCCTTTGAAATGGCTCCCCCTCCGCCAGTTCGAACGAGGTTCTGAGCGCCTCGTGTCGCTCCGTCAAGCTCGCGAGCGCTTGCTTCAGCCTCGCCCGATTAAGCTTCCCGGTCAACTGAAGCGCCGACGGAATCTGGTATGCGGTACCGTCCGGTTCGAAAAGCTGCAGGAAATACATCCTTCTCTGCGCGGGAGATACCGGATACAGCTCGGCGTACTCCGCAAGCGGGATATCGATAGACGTAATCGACGACGACGTATGCCCGACAGTTTCGCCGACGAGGGAAGCCATCTGCCTAAGCCGCGGATGATCGAATAAATCGACAAGCGTCACGCGAACGCCGAACGACCGAACGAATAGCGACACTAGCGATGCGGCCTGGAGGGAATCTCCGCCGGCATCGAAGAAGTGATCCTCGCGGCCATAGGGTCCGCCTCCGAGCAGTTTATCCCATAATCCCGCGACAGCCGATTCGATTTCCCCGGCCGGAGGAGCGTAAGGTAGAACGCTTCTGTCGGTCGATCCGGCCCCAGGCATCTTTTCTATTTGCATAGCAACAATGCAGGAGGCGTCCGAATAACGCAACGGCAGCAAGTAAGACCGATGCCGCAGCGTTTCTTCGCATTCGTACGGGAGCAACCATTCGCTGCGATCCGCTGTCTCCGCTAGAACGTGCGACAAGAACGCCGACGGGTGCTGCTCCGCCTTCGGCGCTTCAACGGAAGCCGCCGTAAGCTCGCTCGCTTCCTCGGGTTCGTAAGGCTCGCCATCATAGAAGGTCACATGGGAAGGAGCCTCGGATATCTGATTCACGGAGAGTGCGCAGTCGACCTCGTCCCGATGGTCTTCCTCGGCGCCAAGCCAACCGGCCTGCTTTAGAAATTGTTCGAACGGACGATTTTTTGCCGTCCGACGAAATTTGGCTAGTAGTTCCTTGCAGCCCTGAACCGACGCTATACGCTTCAGTCCGGCGCATACGGTATGCTCGACGCCGCGGCCAAGCACCCGGCAACTGAGAAGGAACGAATGAATCTCCAGCGTTTCCTCGCGGACAATACCGGACACATAACCGATTCGTCCGTAATCCCCGAAGCGATCGGCGGCTTCCACGATCCAATGCCACTCCGAAGGCAACGTCAGTCCGCTTCGGATTTCGGCGGCCGATCTTCGAATCCCGTTCAGATTGAACTGATTCGTCCTGGCCGAAAGCTGAGCCGCCCTCTCCGCTTCCTCGGGAGATAACGGTCGAAAACTGACTTTCATGCGGAGTCCGCGCAAGTAGTCCTCCAGCGATTCGCCCGGCAGGACGGCCGCTTCCTTGCGCTGCCGCTCGGCATCGTAGCTGCTTGCCCGTTTACGGTCCTCTTCCGTGACGCGCAGCCGATCCCAAGCCCACACGTGTTGCAAGAAGGCTGTCATCTCCTGTTCCTTGGGCAATCTTAGCGTCAGCACTTCGGGCAAGCGAGACATGACTTCTAGGCATTCGGCCGCGTTGTCGTCGACGAAGATCAAGCTGTCCATCCCCAAGTTCAACTCTTCCGCCAGCTCTCGCAGATTGTCGGACTTTGCCTGCCAATTGATTCTCCATGCGGCGAAATGCTCCTTGCGCAGAAGCATGTCTCCGTTCCGCTCGAATACATCCCACAGATCGGATTCATCGTTCTTGCTGCAGATCGCCAGAAGCATGCCATCGTTCCGCTTGCGAAGCAGTAGTCGCTGCCAAGCCGCGAATGCCTTCGTAACCTGCACGCCCGTCGCTCCGTCTTCGCCGACGATGCCGCGCCAGAGCGTATAGTCGGCATCGACGACGATTACCTTAAACGGGCTTTGCAGCCATCCCACCAATGCCCGTGCCGTTTCCGTGCCGAGAGCAGCGAAATACTCAGACGTATATGGAATTTGTCCTTCTTCGTTCGCTACTTTGTCCTCGATCTCCCAGACCCGATACCGCTCGCCAACCGGCAAGAAGTCCATAGACGCGATATGAACGGCCGCGATCGCAACCCGCGCAGACCAGCGCTCGCGGAATCCCCGCCCCGCCAACTCAGACAAGCCACGCAGCGGTCCGTCCGCGGAGAAAGGCAGCAATCCGATGAAAAAGGCTTCGTTGCCTTCCCTCGCTTCGAGAAGAAGCAACAGCCTTTCCAATTCCGACTCCAAAGCGGACAAGCGGTCTTCCACAGCCGCCACTCCCGGGGAAAGCCAATCTTCGGGACGAATCAACAGCACGGTAGCGCTGGCTTTGTCTGGCGATCCCTGACGCTCTTCCATTACGTATTGAAAAATTTGATTGTAGGGGGCGAACGAGAGGTTCGCCAAGAAGCCGAAGGCTTCCAGCCAGCGGACGATAGAACCCGCAATCGGCTCGGAAGTGAATGTCGAAGCGACCCGGACTTCAATCGGCCGCCCTAGGGCAAGAGTCGGAGAACAGTCATTAAGCGCCCTCCGACGCTTCAGTTCCGGCTCTTCCGCAGGTTCGAACAGCATCAGCGCACCGATCGTACCGTCGTTCCCGTTCGCGGTCCATTCGGCTATTTCGACGAAATGCTCGGCCATACGGGCAATCGTCTTATCCCGAAACAGATTGGAGTCGTATTCGAATACTCCGGTTAATTCGCCCGTTGATCCGGGGAACAAATCCAGCTTTACGTCCAGCGCCGAGGTGAACTTCTCCAACTCATACTCGCGAAAGACGAGATTGCCGGCTTCCAGCCGATCGCTTCCGCTTGCGTGGTTATGAAAGACGAGCATCGTGTCATAGAGCGGATTCCGGGAGCGGTCTCCTCGCGACGCGACCGCTTCGACCATCTCGTCGAAAGGAAACTGTCCGTTCGCGTAGGCGTCCCGAGTGATCCTTTCTACTTGACCGAGCAAGGTTGCCAGGGACATATCGGCGCGAACGTTGACCCGTACGGGAAGAAAATTGATCATGACACCGACCGTTCGCCGGAAGTCGGAGCGGTCTCTGCCGTTCACGAGCGAGCCGACAACGAAATCTTCCTGTCCGGTATAACGCTGCATTAAAACGGCATAGATCGCGTATAGAACGGTGTGCAGCGACACTTGCCGTTCCTTGGCCAGTCGTTGTAACTCCATCGTCAACCCCCGAGGTACCGCGAACCGATAAGTCCGCCCTTCCCCGGCTCGCGTTCTCGGCCGTGCCTCGTCAAGCGGCAGCCGCAATGGCTCTACCGGTCGCCCCAACACGTTGTCCAGCCAATAGGCGCGCTGCGTTTGCCAACTCGGGCCGCCGATCTGCTCCTGCTGCCAAGCGACATAATTCCGATAGTCTCCCGCTTTCGGCGGCAATGACGCGCCCTCGTATAACACCTGCATCTCCTGAAGCAGCAGGGCGAGCGACGAGCCGTCGGCAATCAGATGATGAGAATCCAACATCAGCAAATGACGATCGGCGGAAACGCTCGCCAAACCGACTCTCAACAGCGGCAAGCGGGACAACTCGAACGGACGAACGAACGACGCGGCATATGCAGGCCATTCGTCCTCTCCGCTCAAAATCTCCGCCTCAACGCGCATCACTGCCGCGGGATGTACCCTTTGACGAGGCTCACCTTTGTCCGACCAATCGAACGTCGTGCGCAAGCTTTCATGACGCTCGGCCAGCTTCCGGAACGCTTCTTCCAGCCGAGCGGCTTCCAGCTTTCCTTCCACAACATAAGCCATCGGCATATGATGATGCCTCTCCGCGCCGGGAAGCTGCGCTCCAAGGAAAATACGTAATTGTGCCCTCGACAACGGATAATCGCGTGCCTCCTTCGGCAGTGCCTCACGCGTCTCCGTAATGCTTTCGGACGATAGAAGTCCGCTCAGTTCCAAGCGCGCGGCCAACGCCTGTACGGTCGGATATCCTAGCAAATCGACCACGCTGATCTCGCGACCGATTCGCCTGCCCAAATCTTCGACGATCGTTAAGGCGAGAATCGAATCGCCTCCAAGTTCGTAATAGTGCTCGTTAACGCTTAGGGAGGAGAAGCCCAATCCGCGTCCCCAAGCATCGGCGACCGTATGCTCCATCTCCGTGTAAATGCCGTTGTCCCGTCCCGTCAGGACAACGCCTTTCATTTCCGTATGATCCCGTCCGGTATCCGTGCCTGGAACGATTCCGAACGGATAAGCGTAGATCGAATGCGATGCCCCCGTCTCTTCCACCCAGCAACGCGTCCTGTCGAACCGGTAAGCGGGAATGTGAATTTTCCGGACATCCCGATCGCGATAATATGCTTCCCAATCCCGATTCCCTCCCTTCGCGTATTCCAGACAAATCGCGTCAATCTCTGCAATCGCCGGCCCCGATGACTGTCCGCCAAAGGTACTTGCCGATAAATCGGCTTTACCTAACCATATCCCCGTCTCAAGCCCTTCACCGTCCAGCAACGCCGTGACTTTCTCCCAACGCGCGTTGCCGTTCTCTCCCGCGGCCTTAGCCAGTTCGCTCTTAAGCCGATGCAGCTTGACTCGCAATTCTAGTAGAGATCGAACCGTTAATGCCGCTCTGAATTCGTAATGTCCCCTCCCCGTATTCGCCGTATAACAGAAATTGCTCGCATCCCCCTCGTCGTCCGCCCATCGCTCGGCGTATTCGTGATAACTCGCGGCAATCGCCAGCAGCGCCGTCGGGCTCTTCGCCGACAGCGCCAGCGGCTGCGCCATGCCGTTCCCTGTTCTCGCGGAAGCCGCCGACCGGGGTGCTTCCTCCAGCACGGCATGGGCGTTCGTGCCGCTCATGCCGAACGAACTGACTCCGGCCCGTCGCGGCTCTCCGGCTTCCTCCGGCCATGAACGCAACACGTCGCTAACGTACACCGGACAATCCGCAAATGGGATTTCCCGGTTCGGTTCGCGGAAGTGCAGCATCGGCGGCAGTTGCCGATGGCGAAGAGCCAGCGCCGCCTTGATTAAACCGATAATGCCCGCAGCCGTATCCAAATGCCCATAGTTCGTTTTGATCGAGCCGATCGCGCAAAACTGGCGGCGATCGGTATATCGTCTGAACGCTTGCGTAATTCCTCCGATCTCGATCGGATCGCCAAGCTTCGTTCCGGTTCCGTGCGCTTCGATATATCCGATCGTGGTAGGATCGACCCCGGCATCCTGCCAGGCCTTCACGATTACTTCTTCCTGCGCCCGTCCGTTCGGCGCGGTAATGCCGATTGAAGCGCCGTCCTGATTAATCGCGCTCCCTTTAATCACAGCATAGACGGCGTCCTTGTCGCGAAGTGCCTTGCCAAGCGGCTTAAGCAGCACGGCGGCGGCGCCTTCCCCGCCCCCGGTTCCCGCGGAGCCGTCATCGAACGTACGCGCGCGGAAATCCGGCGATTCGATCCCGATTTTGATCCCGAGATCGACGGGCAGCAAATAGGTTTTGACCCCCCCGACGAGTGCTTGCTCGCACTCCCCCGCCCGAAGCGCCTGTACCGCTAGATGCAGCGCAACTAGCGAGGAAGAGCAGGCCGTATCGACGGTCAGGCTCGGGCCTTTAAAATCTAGTAAATACGAAATCCGGCTAGCCGCTATAGAAGACAGGTTTCCGGGAATCGCAAGGGATAGGGACTCGGGTTCCCGTTCGGCGATTAACCGTTTATAGTCGTGGAACGCGTCTCCGTTGTAACCGAGGTACACGCCCGTCGAACTGCCCGCAAGCTTGCGTCCGCCATAACCTGCGTCCTCGACCGCATTCCAGGCGGTTTCCAGCCATAGACGCTGGTTAGGGCTCATGAGCGCCGCTTCCTTCGGCGACAACCGGAAAAACCGGTAATCGAACCGATCGATCTCGCTAAGATACGCCCCGTCGTAATACGAGATTTGACCGCCCGGGAGCTTTGTGCCGGACAGCAGAGACTCCACGTCCTTCCTGCGCTGTTCGGGGAACGGACCTACGGCGTCATGCCGCCCGATGATTTTGTCCCAGAGGGCGGTGACGTCTTCGACATCCGGAAGCCGGACTGCCATTCCGATAATGGCGATATCGCGATTGGAGGTTTCCTCCACCTCGAACGGCTGATCCTCTACCTCCCCCGATTCCCACCATGCTCTTTCATTCTCCATGCTGCTCTCTCCTTTGCATTCGTTTCCGTCCCCAGTCTATCCCCTGTTTACAAGGCTTCCGCTCTGGCCGATTCCTGCGGGCGGCGAACGACGGATGGAGAAGATTTACTCTTCCATAGGCCGTACAATAGTGCGAGAATGGCGACCGAGCTAACGCCCAGCAAGGCATATTGAATCCCGCCTTCTGGAATTCCGCCGCTATGGCGGATGATGTAATACGCGGAGAACAAGACGAATTCATTGATGATCGTAAGAAAGATAGACTTGAACCAGACGTAGATGAGACCGAAAATGACGGCTCCGGCCGTGCCGTACAGCATCAGCGGAATATCGCCCGAGAAGAACAGAATGCCGTACAGAATGCCCGTAACGATCATCGCCGCCGTTAGCGGCAACGCTCTTTTTAACTCGTTGAAGATCAAGGCCCGGAAGAGGATTTCCTTGTAGACCGAATTAATGACGAAGAAGGAGAAGAACACCCAAGCGTTATGCGCGAGGAAAAAGCCGACGATATTTTCGAAACCGGGCGCGATCTCGATGACTTCGGGGATGCTGAATAGCGTCATCACCCATACGGCCATTGAAACGGCCAACAGCAGATTCAGCGCATGGACCTTGGCGTTAACTTTGCGGAATTGAGCAATGGCGATTAAATCTTTCTTATAGAAACGCTTCAGCACGAAATAGTAGAGCGGCATCGCCAGAATCGCGTTCGAATACAACCCGATAATGCCGTGAGAAGCCAAGCTTGGATATTTCGGCAACACCGCCTGCTCCCAGATGATGACCAATACCTGCAGCAGCGCGTAATAAATACCGACGTATACGGTCAAATTTCCGGCCATGACACCGTACTTTTTCATCTCCGCGGCGCCCTTCCACATCCAGAGCAGAGTACCGACGATGATCAGCAGTCCCACAGTTGCGAGCATGAGCAGCAGCACGTCCGACAGCTTCGCTAACGCGTCCACCCAACCCAGCTTGTCCGCGATCATTATCAAGCAGTTCACTATGGCACCGATGCCGATTGAGCCCCAAATTGAACCCAAACGCATATAGACAAGACAATACAGCACACTCAAAAAAAATGAAGTGACGCTGATCCAGAACGAAGGCTGAAAATAGCTGTATATCAATGAGGTGACCGGCACCGCCATCCAAACGGGCATCCCTTTGCGGAATGCGTTGAAGACGATGCCCCGAAACAGCAATTCCTCGAACGCCACCGCCAGAAAACCAACTCCCAGAATGACGTAGACGAAAGACTCCGACGTACCGAATACGTTGATATATTCCTCGAATTGCGTCGTATTGTTGCGTACCCCGGACAGGTTCATCACCGCGATGAACAGCAGCGCCCCCCCAAAGGCCATCATCGATAGCTTGTACCAATCGTTCATCGATAGCGGGGCGAACTTGGCCGTACGGATAATTCCGGGTATTTTCCCTTTGGATATCCCTTTCTGAAACTTGGATATCAGCAGAAACAACAAGAATGCGATGCCGAACACGGTGCAGAGGAAAATCGGAATGTTACGCTCCATGAATGCGCGGTAATCCGGGAAATTTTGCAATACCAGCGTTTCATGCAATAACGTGACAAGCCAGAATGCGAACAAATAAACAGTGATGTGCGCGATCGAACGCGCGAAGGTTAACCAATTGGCTTTCATATCGCAACCCCTCCATCGTTTGGATTCGGCACTGCAAACAGGTGCTCCGTGCCCGTTTCATTAATTAATGCCGTTAATCTTATCATTCTTTCGGAAGTTGTCGTGCCTTTCGTTTCGAACACGCTGTGGAGCATGTCCCAGCCTTGGCGCAGTTGGTCATCCGAAGGTAATTGTCCACTCTCCCGGCTTGCCGCTACTAAAAGTTCAATTGCGCGATAAGGATCAAGAACCCCTGTCCGGTAAGCCTCGGAATCGAAGCGGTTGTTGCGGGTAGACACGGCGATTCCGAGACAGCGGGGAAGAAAATCGGCGATCTTCGCGCCATCGCGTTGCGCTTTCGCTGTTCCGGGAAGAACGATTTCGACCTCCTTCGCGAACAAACGAGGGTCATCGGAATAATCCGAATCGGTTTCCGGCTGAAACGACTTCCATAATCGGGTCAACACCGATCCGGGACCCAACTCTACGGTTTGCTTTACCCCAAAAGCTTGCATCGTCTCCATGCAAGCGACCCATTGCACGGGACGGGTCATCTGAAGCGTTAGCAGCTCGATCATGGAGGCTGTATCCCCCAAGCCGGCGTGCTGTCTTCCGGTTACGTTGGACAGGACCGGCCAACTCGGAGCCTTATAGTCTATGGATTCCAATATGAACTTCAATTGTGACGCGGCGTCCGTCATACATGGGCTATGAAAAGCTGCACCGACGTTAAGCGGTGAATACTTTGCCGTAAGCCCGTCGATCCGCCGGGCCAATTCGTCCAGCGCCTTCCGATGCCCGGAGACAACCCGTTGATGGGCGGAATTGATGCCCGCGACAACGAGTACAGTGCCCTCGCTCCGAATTTCCTGCAACAGCCGTTCCAGCTGTTCGTCATCCATTCCGCTGATCGCGACCATACCTCCATCGACCGTTCCGGCTGCTGCCTGCATCAATTCCCCCCTATGCCGGACCAGACGGACGGCGTCCGCGAAAGGAATGACGCCGCTGCACGCAAGCGCGGAAAACTCTCCTAAGCTATGCCCCCCACCGACGACAGGCAGCGCTTCTTCCCTCTCCATCCAAACCCGGTAAGCGGCGACGCTGTGGGTCAGAATTGCCGGTTGGGCGTTGGCGGTCGATGTTAGCGCCGCCATGTCGCCATTCAGGCTAAGCCGCAGAACGTCCCAGCCTAGACAGTCCGAGGCTTCCTCGAACGTCTTTCTTGCCGTGACGTGCCGCTCCGTCAGCGCTTTGGCCATGCCAACGTACTGAGAGCCTTGTCCGGGAAACAGCAAACCGACCTTCTTCATTCCCGTTCACTCCTTTCTTTCGAGACCGCCGCGGCGGTCTGCTCCTTAGCCTGGCCTTCGACGGCCATCCGCCGACACCACAACGGAAACGATTGCAGCAGTTCTTTCACTTTGTCCTTGCCGATCTTGCCGGCATCATATTCAGCTTGCAGCGTCTTCTCCTTACCGGGTCCGCTTAACCCTACCGTCAAATCCGCGGCGGACAGCCACTGATCCGGCATGGCGGGTGAAAAGCTTCCGCGAAATAACGGCAAGATCGCCGTCTCCGAGCTTTCTCCTTCCGGCTTGGAAAGCGCGGGATATGGAGGCGCCGGATGCCGCTTCGTTTCACGAATGGACCTCAGCAGCTCCGGGTATCCATTCACCGCGTTCAGATCAACCGAGGCAATTCCCGCGCCGTCGCTTAAGCCGCATAGCAGTAAGTCGAACCGGGGCTGCCGAAACGCTTGCGCGAGCATGACGATCCAGATCCCGATGGCGGCAAACTCCATATCAACTCCCTCAAGCTCGCTGATCCGTTCCAGTTGCTGAACGGTCTGGCTAGTCAGCGGAAGCCTTAGTAAATCTCCCTGTCCCGCATATCGGTCTAGCGGTCTTTCTTGCGCCGGGACCTGAATTAGAACGACAGGTGCATGGACCTGAGCCGTTGTCTCTTCAGCGAGTCTGCCGGCCAGCTTAGATACGGTTGGATAGGCGAACAAGTCGGCAACCGTTAACAAACCGAAATTTTGGGTCTCAAGTTCCTTATGCATGCGGAGCAACAACAGCGAATTGCCGCCAAGATCGAAGAAATTGTCGTCGATTCCGACTTTCTCCCGTTGCAGCAGATTCCCCCACAATTCGGCCAGTCGTTGCTCCATCTCCGTGACCGGCGCGGCGTACGCCACGCCCGTGGCCATTTGCGCTTCCGGCGCCGGAAGTGCCTTTCGGTCCGCCTTTCCGCTCGCCGTCAGCGGCATCCGCTCCAGTTGCGCGAACAGCGCCGGAATCATATAGTCCGGTAATCGCTCCCCGCAATGCCGTCGCAGCTCGCCCGACGTGCAGGCACAGTCCGCCACGATGTACGCAACCAGTCGTTTGCCGCCCAATCCGTCATCCGCCGCTACAACTACAGCTTCAGACACCTCTTCGTACGACAACAGCGTTCGCTCGATTTCGCCCAGCTCGATCCGGCACCCCCGGATTTTCACTTGATCGTCGATTCGGCCCAAGTATTGAATCTGTCCGTCCGCCGTCCAGCGGGCCAAGTCTCCCGTCCGGTACATGCGCGTTCCCGACACGAACGGGTTCGCCACGAACTTCTCCGCCGTCAGCTCCGGCTGGTTCGCATATCCCACCGCCAGCTGTACGCCCGCGATGCATAGCTCTCCGGGCACACCGATCGGCTGTGCCTGATCACCTTCGCCGACGATATAGATCGCCGTATTGTCGATCGGCTTACCGATCGGCACGAAATCCAGTTCGCTGTCCGGCTCGCAGTCGTAAGCCGTTACGTCTACCGTCGCTTCCGTCGGACCATACAGGTTGATCAACTTCGTGTCGGTCAGCCCGGCTTGTCGAAGCAGCCTATAAAACTTATCGACGTGCGCCTTGTGCAGCGCTTCGCCGCTGGCGAACACGTGCCGAAGCGTCTCTAGCTTCATCTTCAGCCGCTCCGGCTTCTCGGCTTGCGCCGCTTCTAGGAACGCTGCCAGCATCGACGGCACGAAATGCATCGTCGTGATTCCGTTCGCTTGAATCGCATCCAGCAGTTGTCCCGGATTTTTCTCTGCGCCCGGCGCAAGAAACGCCACGCTTGACCCCGATAGCATCCACCAAAACAGCTCCCACACCGAAACGTCGAAGCTGTACGGCGTTTTCTGCAAGATGACGTCCCGCTCTCCGAGCGAATACGCTTGTTGCATCCAGTGAATCCGGTTCATGACTGAGCGATGCCGAATCATGACGCCCTTCGGCCTTCCCGTCGAACCGGACGTATAGAGAATATAGGCGTTTTGTTCAGGGGAAACGGCAACGGCAAGCGATTCCGCAATCCCTTCGTCGTCCCCCTCAAGCACGCGCTCCAGATCGATAAGCACGGCACCGGGGCAAGCTTCCACCGCGATGCCCATCCAGCTCGCTTGCGCGCAGATGAAGCGAATGCCCGCATTGTCGGCCATATAGCGCAGTCGATCCGTAGGGAAATCCGGCGGCAGAGGCACGTACGCGCCGCCCGCCTTCATAATGCCGAGCAACCCGGCTAACATCGACGGAGAACGCTCGGCCATTAGCCCAACCGATTCTCCCGACCGAAGGCCTTGCACGATCAGCCGACGGGCAACGCGATTCGAGAGCATTTCCAGTTCGCGGTACGTGATGTGCTCCGTACCGAATACGGCGGCGACGCGATCCGGCGTCTTCTCCGCCTGCTGCCGGAACAACTCCGGCAGCGTCAAGTCCGCCGGGAACGGCGTTTCCGTCGCGTTGAACGTCTCCACGACTTGCCGCCGCTCTTCCAAGGTTTGCATGCTGATCTCGTTCAACGCACGTTCTGGACCGCTTAACACTTGTTCCGCCAAACGAATGAAATGGCGAGCCATCCGATCCACCGTCTCCCGGCGGAATAACGATGTCCGATACTCGAAGTGGCAACGCAATTCGCCGTTCCTCTCAACGACTTCCAGCGTCAAATCGAACTTCGCCGTCGTTCTGCGATTGTCGAGCGGTTCGAAGCGCGTCCGGCTCGTGCCGACCTCGCCGGCTCCCGTGTTCTGAAGGACGAACATCGCGTCGAACAAAGGGTTGCGGCTCATATCTCGGCGCACGCCCAGCTTGTCCACCAACTCCTCGAACGGATAGCGATCGTGGTCCAAAGCGTTGATGACGGTTTCCTTCACGTCCTCCAACATTTCAACGAACGTCCGCGAGTCCTCGATACGGTTGCGCAGAACGACCGTATTGACGAACATTCCGACGAGATCGGCAAGATCGGCATGCGGCCTTCCGGCTACCGGGGAACCGATCCAGATTTCCGTCTGACGGGAATACCGATGCAGCAGAATCGAGAAAAGCCCAAGCAAAGCCATATATAACGTCGTACCGGTTCGCGAGCCTAACTCCTTTAGCTCTCGAGTCAACTCCGCGCCAAGCGAAACGGTAACCGAATCCCCTTCGTAATCCATACGGGCGGGACGCACGTAATCCGTCGGCAAATCAAGCGTCGGGACTGCTCCCGACAGTTGTTCAAGCCAGTAACGCTCTTGCGCACGTCTCTTATCCGATCTGAGCCAATCGGTCTGCCATGCTGCATAATCTTTATATTGAACCGGGAGCTCTTCCAACCGATCTCCCTCATACAGTCGAACGAATTGCTCCGCGAGCACGGCTGTCGACACGCCGTCTGCGATCAGATGATGCATATCCCACAGCAACAAGTGATCATGCGACGATCTGCGTACGAGCTTCACTCGAAACAGCTGCGATTCGCCCAGGTCGAACGGTCTGACGAATTCGCGCAAGCAAACTGCCGGTTCCGCATCGTGTTCGATTTCGTACTCGATTTGCGAGACCGGCTCGCTCCAGATACGTTGCATCGGCGTTCCATCTGCCCATTCGATTGACGTACGAAGCGTTTCGTGACGCTCCGATAGCTTTCTTACGGCAGAGAGCAGCTTCTCCCTGTCCAGCGGTCCGTCAATGCGGATCGCCGTCGGCAAGTGGTAAGCCGTGCTCCGCGCGTCCATCGCCTGCAGCACGAACAAACGGTTTTGCGCCGAGGACAACGGATAGTACGCTTGAACTGCAACCTTCGGAATCCGTTCGTATCGGTCATCGCCTCCCGCCGTAACGGATTGTTCCAACATATGCGCCATCGCTCGTAGAGTTGGATAACGGAAAATATCTTTCATATCCAGACGAAGATGAAATTTCTTATGCAAGCGCGCCACCAACATCGCCGCCTTCAGCGAGTGACCGCCGATGGCGAAGAAATCGTCGTCGATGCCGACTTTGTCCCGTTGCAAGAGCTCCTCCCATACCGCGGCTAGTTGCTGCTCCATCTCCGTGGTCGGCGCGGCGTACGCTACGCCCGTGGCCATTTCCTTTTCCGGCGCCGGCATCGCCTTCCGGTCCGCCTTCCCGCTTGCCGTCAGCGGCATCCGCTCCAACTGCACGAACAGTTCCGGGATCATATAGTCCGGCAGCCTCTCCCCGCAATGCCGGCGCAACTCGCCCGACGTACAGGCACGATCAGCCACGATGTACGCGACTAGGCTTATGCCGCCCATTCCGTCATTCGCCGTTACGACCGCCGCCTCCGACACCGCTTCGTTCGTCAAAAGCGTTCGTTCGATCTCGCCCAACTCGATCCGGTACCCCCGGATTTTCACTTGGTCATCGATTCGGCCCAAGTATTGAATCTGTCCGTCCGCCGTCCAGCGGGCCAAGTCGCCCGTCCGGTACATGCGCGTTCCCGTCTCGAACGGGTTCGCCACGAACTTCTCCGCCGTCAACTCCGGCTGGTTCGCATATCCCACCGCCAGCTGTACGCCCGCGATGCATAGCTCTCCGGGCACCCCGATCGGCTGTGCCTGATCACCTTCGCCGACGATATAGATCGCCGTATTGTCGATCGGCTTGCCGATCGGCACGAAATCCAGTTCGCTGTCCGGCTCGCAGTCGTAAGCCGTTACGTCTACCGTCGCTTCCGTCGGACCATACAGGTTGATCAACTTCGTGTCGGTCAGCCCGGCTTGTCGAAGCAGCCTATACAACTTATCGACGTGCACCTTATGCAGTGCTTCTCCGCTGGCGAATACCAGCCGAAGCGTCCCCAACTTCTCCCTCAGCCGCTCCGGCTTCTCGGCTTGCATCGCTTCCAAGAACGCTGCCAACATCGACGGTACGAAATGCATCGTCGTGATGCGGTTCGCTTGAATCGCTTCCAACAGTTGTCCCGGATCTTTCTCCGCGCCCTGCGCGAGGAATGCCACGCTTGAACCGGACAGCATCCACCAGAACAATTCCCATACGGACACGTCGAAGCTGTACGGCGTTTTCTGCAAGATGACGTCCCGCTCGCCGAGCGGATATGCCTGTTGCATCCAGTGAATCCGGTTGATGACGGAACGGTGACGGATCATAACGCCTTTCGGTCTGCCCGTCGAGCCGGACGTGTACAAAATATAGGCGTTCTGCTCAGGTGAAACGGCCATAGCGGGCGCTTCCGCGATCCCTTCTTCACCGTCTCCTTCAAGCTCGCGATCCAGATCGATAAGCTCGGCCCCCGGGCAAGCTTCCGCCGCAACTCCCATCCAACTCGATTGCGCGCAGACTAGGCGAATGCCCGCATTGTCGGCCATAAAGCGCAGCCGCTCAGCCGGGAAGTCCGGCGGCAGCGGTACGTAAGCGCCTCCTGCCTTCAGAATGCCGAGAACCCCGGCCATCATCGACGCGGAACGCTCGGTCATGATTCCGACCGGCTCTCCGGACCGAAGGTCCTTGGCGAGCAGCCGACACGCAACGCGATTCGAGAGCGTTTCCAGTTCGCGGTATGTGATGCGCTCCGCGCCGAATACGGCGGCGACGCGATCCGGTGTCTTCTCCGCCTGCTGCCGGCACAACTCCGGCAGCGTTAGGTCCGCTGGGAACGGAGTTTCCGTCGCGTTGAACGTCTCCACTACTTCCCGCCGCTCTTCCTCGGTCAGCAGGTTGATCTCGTTCAGCGCACGTTCCGGTCCGCTTAATACTTGTTCCGCCAAACGCATGAAATGACGAGCCATCCGTTCCACCGTCTCGCGGCGGAAAAGCTTGTCATTATACTCCCAAATGCAGGAAAGCGCCCCAGACGACTCCGGGTAGACGTCCAACTTTAAGTCGAGCTTCGCCGTTCCCGTCTCTAGCGGAACCTGTTCGAATCGGCAGCCCGCCGCTTCGAAACGCGCGCTGGCTTCCTTAGATTGGTTATGGTAGACGAGCATCGTGTCGAACAACGGGTTACGGGAACGATCGACGCCCCGGCCCGACAATTCTATTATTTTCTCGTAGGGAACATCCGAATGTTTAAGCGCGTCCCATAGTTTATCGCCTGTATTGCGCCACAGCTCATGAAACTTCAAAGTACCGTCGACAGCCACCCGGACGGGAACGTAATTGTTGAACATACCGACCATGTTCTGCGTCTCGGGATGTGTTCTTCCTGCCAGCAAAATCCCGACGGAGAAGTCTTGAGACCCGCTGAACCGACTTACAATCGCGGAATGAAGAGTCAGTAACAGGGAAGCAACCGTACTATTGTTCTGCTGTAGCCGCTTCTGCCACTTGCGCATCAATTCGGACGGAAGCTCCTTCCTAACCGTTCCGCCACGGAAGCTTCGCTTGTCCGGTCTGACCGCTACGTCCGGCCATTCGAGCGGTGGAGCCGGAAGCTCCAGTTCCTTGAACCAATATGCCTCGCTATCCGGCTTCGCGTGGCTGCTTTTCCGTTCCCATTCGGAGAATGCGGCAAATGGCTTACCTGGAGAAGGTAGCGTCTCTCCGTTCAAGAGGGCGGAGAACTCTTGCATCAGCACGTTCATCCCGATCCCGTCGGAAGCGATGTGGTGAACGTTTAAGAGCAACAAATGCCGGTTCGCCCCGTCCGTCCACATCCCTCCTCTTAGCGGACACGGACGGCCGAGGTCAAAAGGAGCCAGCATCGCCTTGGTATATTCATTGGCGAACGAAGCCGCGTCGGCCAGAAGCTCCGTTTGTACCGGATATACGCTCAGCTCTAAACGAACCGATTCGCCGGGATACACCTGCTGAACGAGCTCATCCTCCTCCCAGTGATAAGAGGTGCGAAGCGTGGCATGTCTCTGAATAAGCTGCACGATCGCGGATTGGACAGCATTCGGGTCTAACGCGCCTTCGATCGATAACGCAATGGGAATATGATAAGCGCACCCGATCTCTTCGGCCTGCTCGACGAAAACCATCCTAATTTGGGCGAACGAGGCCGGATATCGGCCAACTACTGCTCCTTCAGGTTCGGACAATTCCTGCAATGCTTCTGCAATCGCTCCTTGCGCCGTTCCCGCGTTCTGCAGAACTTTATCCAGTAGCAGGCTTGGCGTCGCACAATCGAACAGCTCGCGAATCGACAACTCCGCCCCCCATTCCTGCTGGATGTGCGCCAGCAATCTAGCTGCTTTTAACGAATTCCCTCCCAGCTCCTGATAATGATCTTCCGATCGCACTTCCTTAACTCCTAGAACTTCCCGCCATATCTGTTTTAACTTCGCCATCTCGGGGGAATCTTTTTCCGGCTGCGCAACGGCAGCCACATGGACGGAGTCCCCGCGACTCATCTCTGATAACTCGCGAAGCGTTTCGTCCCACTCTCCCGAGCGTAACCGATCGGACAGCTTGTAGCGTTGGATTTTGCCGCTGGTCGTTCGGGGAATCGTCCGAATCGGCAGCACGACGCCGATGTTGAAGCCGGTTTCCCGAGCCAACTGTCGCTTGACTTTATCAGCGAGTGGTGCGAACTTCTCCAGCTTCCCTCGATGCTGGACGAAGATGACGATCTCCTCTTCTCCCGAATCTGGACGATGGGCGCCGCAGGCGGCCGCTTTGCCGTAACCGATTCCTTCGATCGACTCGACGCGCTTCTCCAAGTCGTGCGGATAAACATTCTGACCCCGGACGAAGATAATGTCCTTATGTCTTCCAGTAATGACCAGCCTGCCCTCGCGCATGAATCCGAGGTCGCCCGTTCGCAGCCATCCTCCTGAAGAGACGGCTTTAAGCGTCAGCTGCGGTGCGTTATAGTACCCGTGCGTGACGTTCAGACCCCGAATGAGAATATGACCCGTTAACCCGTCGGCCAACTCCCCTTCAGCTTCGTCGCGAATGGAGATCTCGCAATCCTCGACCGGGTAACCAACGTCGACGAACACGATTGCGCTCGAATCGCCATGCTCCGCTAGTCGCGCTTCCTCGCCAACGCTAAGCGAACGCGGATCGACCCGGACGGGCACGAGCGGCTCGCCGACGGGCGGAAAAGTGACGGCTAACGTCGCTTCCGCCATTCCGTATACCGGAAACATCGCTTCCGCTCGCAAGCCGCTCGGGGCTAGGGCAGTCACGAATTTGTCGGCCCATTCCGCGGAGATCGGCTCCGCGCCGTTAAAGATCAACCGAATGCAGCTAAGGTCCCATTCCTCGGCTTCCTTGGGCTTGAAGCAGCCGAGAAAATGCTTGTAACCGAAATTGGGAGATGCGATCGAGGTTATCCGATGCTCGTTCGCTTTGGACAGCCATAGCATCGGATCGAGCATGAACTGGGCCGGTTGCATAAGGTATTGCTCCATCCCGGCGTAGATCGGGGCAAGATGGAAACCGATCAGACCCATGTCATGGGTCAACGGCATCCAGCTTAAGGAAGAATCATTCGACGTTGTTCCCGAGCGGGAGACGATGGCATTCATGTTCGACAGCAGATTGCCGTGCGTGAGCATGACGCCTTTCGGCTCTCCGGTCGAACCAGAGGAAAATTGCAGGAAAGCTATATCTTCAGCCGTTGCCCGGTAAGGAGGTTCGTTCGGCCGATCTTCGCCGGACTCCAGCGGCAATCGTTCGAGTTCAAGACAATAGGAGGAGCGGTCCGGCAAATTCGCCCCGATCGTCTCTTCGGCTTCCGCCAATCCTGTCGGGTCCGCCAACAGCCTTGGCTGGTTCAAGGTTCCCCATACCTGCAGCAGCTTGGCCCGATTTTCTTCGCTGCCTCCCGCAGTCACGGGAACAGGAATCCATCCCCCGAGCAAGCAACCCCAGAACGCCACGACGAACGTGCGCGGATCATCGATCCGAATGACCACCTCATCTCTCGCTTGCCATCCTTGAGCGAGCATTCGGGCAGCCAAAGCCAACCCTTCATCGTACAATTGTCGATAGGTCAACCGGGATTCCGATTTCTTATGTATAAACACGATGCCTTTCCCGCTACTCGCCGCGCTTTCCAGCATTTCCGCCAAATGGGTGAACGGCTTCATCGCGCGCCTCCTTCTCTGATTAGATCGATTCGATCAATGGCGAACCCAACAATTCATCTCGTAGCAGCGTATGCAACGCCTGCAGCGATTCGGGGCGGTCTTGCCAATAGAAATGGCCTCCGGGCAGGTTCACGACTCGACAATGCGCCGACGTATGGCGCTTCCAGCCCTCAACCTCCGCGGTCGTCCACTTCTCTTCCTCTCCCGTTATGACCGCGATCTCCCAAGGCAAAGGCTTCTTCTCTTCGTACTCGTACGTTTCCACAAGACGAAAATCCGCCCTTAAGATCGGCATGAACGCATCGCGAAGCGGCTTGCTTGCGAATAGTTCCTCAGAGGTCGCGCCCATCTGCAGAATTCGCTCGGTAAACTCCCCGTCCGGCAAACCGTGGATCGGACTTTCCGGGGCGGGCGTCTCCGGAGCCGGACGCCCGGAGAAAAGGAGCTTAACCGGGGCCGGTAGATTTCGATCCCGTATTAATCTCGCGGTTTCATATAAGATCATCCCGCCCATGGAATGTCCGAATAGCGCATAAGGCGCCCCATCCATCCGCGCTTCCAGCAAACGAAGAACATCCTCGCGAGCTTCCTCCATGCCTTCGTAGAAGCGTTCTCCCGAACGAGTCCCTCGCCCGGCCAATTCGAGCGGAATGCATTCCAATATCGGCGCAAGACACTTCTTCCATCTAAAATATATGGCGGCGGAAGCTCCCGCGTAGGGCAAGCAAAAAAGTTTCATGCGATTTTCCCCATTTCGAGTTTAATCAGCTTATCGGCCAGCCCGAAATAACGGTCGTCATCGGTAATGTCTTAGGAAGCATCATTGCATGCTCGCGTCGTGTATTGGCTAAGATCGCGAATCGTGTAACCCTGTTGGAAATCCTCCGGCGAGATGACCAATCCGCGCTCCTCCATCTCGATCTCTAACTTGACGGCTAGTAAGGAATGACCTCCCAGCTCGAAGAAATTATCGTTGACGCCAACGGTATCGACCTCCAGCAATAACTTCCAGATCTCCACGAGTTCCGCTTCGATATCGTTGGCGGGCGGCTCGTAGGCAACATCGGAGCGCATTTGGGATTGCGGCGCCGGAAGAGCTGCGCGGTCTAACTTGCCGTTGGAGGTCACCGGGATGGCCGACAACCTTACGAAATGAGACGGAATCATGTAAGCCGGCAAATCCGTTGCCAGAAAATCCTTGAGCGAGCGCGCGGAGAGATCTTCCAGCGCCGCGTAATAAGCGCACAACGATTTCTGTCCCGATGCATCCGCGTTGTCTATAACGACGCATTGCGAGATCTCGCGATGACGCAGCAGCTTCGCCTGAATTTCTCCGAGCTCGATTCGATAGCCGCGGATTTTGACCTGATGATCGACGCGTCCGAGAAACTCGATGTTGCCGTCGGGTCCATACATGGCTAAGTCTCCCGTCCGGTACATGCGGGCCGACGGCTCCGAACGGAACGGGTCGGGAATGAATTTCTCGCGGGTCAGCGATTCAATGTGATAGCCGTTCGCCAGACACTCTCCTCCGATGAACAGCTCGCCTCTGGCGCCGACCGGGCAAGGTTTCATGGCACGGTCCAGAATATAATACCTGGCGTTGCGTATGGGCTTGCCGTACGGAATGCTGAGCCAATCGGGATCGGTCTCGCCTACCTCGTAGCAATTCGACCAGATGCACGCTTCCGTCGCACCCCCGAGCGCGGCGATGGCGCATTCGGGGAACAGCTGGCGTAATTGTCCAGGGAGAGACACGGGAATCCAATCTCCGCTCAATAAGAACAAACGAACCCGGCTCTGGTCACCTGCATGCTTCTGGAAGAACGGAATGCTCTGCGCCAGCGCGGCCGGCGCAGAATCCCAGATCGTGATCCCGCTGTCGGCCATGCGCTGCGGCCAAGTCTCCGGCTTGTGAACGTCCTCTTCCGAGATAATATCGATCGCGGCTCCCGCGGACAGCATTCCGAAGACGTCGTATACCGACAGATCGAAACTGAATGACGTTATGAAGAACAGCCGATCCTTATCGTTCACGCCGAAACGATCGTTAACCCAATCGATGATGTTGATGACGGGGCGATGGGAGACGACGACGCCTTTCGGGGTTCCCGTCGATCCGGAAGTAAACAGCACGTAAGCTGTACGCGAAGCATCGTCCGCGAGATCCGGCTCGCGTATGCCGTCTTCCGCGCTCAAATGGGCTCGCGTCATAATCTGCTTGTTGGTCGCCAACTCATCGGTCCCTTGCGTTTCGACAATTTTGGAGATGACGACGTCGTAACGGAAGCGCAATTCGTTCTTGAAGCCCTTCGTGCGCTTGCGAATCTCGACCTTTAATCCGGGGTAACGTTTCTCTAGACCGGAGAAATAATCCTCATGGCAATACAAATGTTGATCCAGATGAATACGCGTCTTGTAGAACGCGCCATGGTTGCGCTTGAATTCCTCAAGCGATGCGCGGAACTCCTCCTTTGCTGCTTCGTCCGGAATATCTGCTACGATTAACGCACCGCCCGGCCGAACGAGACGTATCGCCTCTTTCAGCACGCGGTCCAAATATAGAAAGTCCGGGAAAAACTGAATCGTGCTCGGCAGTAGCACGACATCATACGAATGATCGTCCATGCTCGCAATCTCGTCGGCGAATCCGGTCATCAGCTGGATGTTCGCTTGAAGATTGTTTTCTTCCATACGCTGCCGGTTTCGCTCTTGAGTGATTCGGGATGCATCCAAGCCGGTATATTGGCTGAACTCGTTCGCAAGCTCGAACAGAATAAGTCCCGAGCCGCAGCCGATTTCAAGCGCCGATTTTTCTTCGCCAGCGAATTGCCGGACCAATTCGACGACATTGTCGCGGTATTCGTCCACTTCCGCATCGGTGAAGAACAATCCCGTGTAGGTGCTGACGAAGCCCCCGGCAGATATTCGGTCCGTCGCGATTTCAGCCAAGTCATCGAACATTTTCACCATAGCTTCTCGGTCAAACCGGGAATTGGTCGGATCAACTTCCTCCTCGTCCAGCAGCACGACCTGACGCAATGAATCCGATCTCCATAGCAGATCGGCGATCGGAGCGAACAACTCCTTCTGCGTAACCATGTGGGTGGCTCCCACTTCGTCCAGCACCGTCTGAATACGTCGTTTCGGCCAAGAAGCATCCATCGGGACATAGGCTCCTCCCGCCTTCAGAATACCGATCGCGCCTATGACCGGATCAAACGAACGTCTGCACAGCAGCGCGACCCGAACCTCCGGTCCGACCCCGCTCTTGCGTAGCGCGTTCGCAAGCCGGTTGGAACATTCATCCAACTCACGGTACGTAATCGTTTCGTCCTTGTAGATCGCGGCGATTGCCTCCGGCGAACGGGATGCCTGTTCCGCGAATAACCGATGAAGCGTCTTATCCGCCGGGATTAGCCCATCCGTCGCGTTAAAGCTGCGGACGATCATCTCCCATTCGGACGGGTAGAGGATTTCCAGAGACGACAACGGAGAATCCGGATGGCTCAATAACCCGTCCATCGCGCTCAGCCAGTGGGAAGCAACGGATTGGGCGAATTTACCTGAATAACGCGAGGCGTTGCAACGGAGGCGCAAATCCCATTCGCCTTCGCGTTCATCGAACCAGAACAGAAACTCGGCGTTCGTCTCCTTGAACGAATCAACCGCATGGACTCGGCTGCATCCCATCGCGATCGGAATGACGAAACTTTCGGAGTTGACCGTACCGCCGCCCCAACCTCGTTCTAGAACCAGTTGTGCGAACGGATAGTTCTGATGCTCGGCGATTTCGGCGATTCTCGCTTTGAGCGAATTGAGATGCTGGCGGTAGGTAGCGGTTAAATCCGTCTCGAACGGAACGACGAGAAGACGGTTAATGTTTCCCTCTTCCTGATCGCGGGTGTCTAACACCGGAGTAACGACAAGAGTCTCCGTGGTATGCGCGTACTTCTGGGCAACAATCTGAACGGCGCTAAGCAAGATCAGATATATCGCCAGATCCGAACCTCCTGCAAGGGCTTTGATCTTGCTCGACAAGCTTGCACCGCATTTGGTATGCCATTCTTGGTAATGCGTCCGCTCCGAATCCGTGGGTCTACGGTCTTCGGGAAACCTCGTTAATTCGCGGTCTCCCTCCAGAAGAGCCGACCAGAAGCCTTTTTCCTTATCCAATTTTCCGCTGGCCAATATTTTCTGGATATCCAACGCATCCAAGCTCATTAGGCTTCCTCCTTTAGAATATGAAGGTGTTTCTTACCGCCGCTGCGGGCGTAATCTTCCAACATGCGCTCGATTGCGTTGGACTCTTCTTGCTTTAACGCCGCCAGACGCTCCTTCAACTGCTCCAAGAACCGATTATTAAAGCTCATCAAGTATTTCAACTCCAAGTTGCGCGCCTGTAACGCCGATTGTTCAATCTTCCGCCACTCCTCCTTCGAACGATCCGAAACTTCGTAGAACCCGTTCTCCTCCATATAGGCGATCCGACGGTTCATCATTCTTTTATGCTCCCATAACACATAGAAAGGACGATGATCGACTATCCCCTGTTTGGCGATATGCCGATCAATTTGCAATTGAAGAATGTCGTATACATCCGAGCCCCAGATGGTCTGGTGAGTCCACGTCTCCTCGAAGGCTTCCATCCTTCTTGAGGAGGGCTTAGCGAGCCAGTATTCCTCCAGTTGCTCCATGACCCAGTGCGTCTTGAATTCGTAGAACTTTTTATAATGGCTGTTCAGCTTCAGCATTCGAACGAAGTTCGTCCAATTTATTTCATCTTCCGGTTCAAAGCCGTAGTAGGCCTTCTCCATATCGGCGTAGCTGACTTCGGCTTCCCCATAACGCTGATTCTGGAAGTATCCCGTTATCATAAAAGTACTTCGATCATCGTCATAACCATAGATAAACACGGCATGAGGGTAGGAACGATTCTGATAAGCCGACGTCCCGGGAATGTAAAATTCGTCCACGCACGCCCATACGTAATACCCTTCTTCAATGTTTTCCCGCGCAAAGTTCACGAAACCGCCAGGATATTTCCCGAGCATCTTGCGCGTAATTCTTTGCGAGCCGCCAAGGCACGGTACAAGGTGATGCTCCGCCGTCTGGGTATAATGATCAACTTTGATAGCGTGGCCCCAATCCCATGTGAACAGCTGAACGTAGTTGCTGTACACCCAACGTAGCGCATCGCGATCCGTATGCATGACGGAAAGCGCATAGGTGACATGGGTGTAGGATGTGATGTCGGGAACTGCGATCGGCAAAATTCTACGGACGGCCATCATTCCTTCCTCCTTCGGTTGATTCGTCGTATTGCGCCAGCATCTGTTCGATGGTTTTCGATTCCGCTTCCCTTAAACCGTCAAGCCGTTCGACGATCTGATTCAAGAAGCGATTATCCCGGGTTATTAAATATTTCAACTCCAGGTTAAGGATCGTCTGAGCCTTCGATTCGATATCCTTATATCCGGCCCGTACCGAATCCGAGAACTGGAAATACCCCTTGTCGGTCATATAGGCGAGTCGCTTGTTCATCGTTTTCTTATGCTCGAGCAAGATGAAGAACGGACGGTGATCGACGAACGTCTCCCCTCTCAGCTGTTGGCTCAATTTCTCTTGCAGTCCGTCGATCACGCCGATGCCCCAATAGTAAGGACAATCCTTGCGTTCTTCGAAAACTTCCAATCGGACGTCGGAAGGTTTGGCGCCGCCGTAATCGGAGAGCTGTTCCATGATCCAGTGCGTCTTGAATTCGTAAGCATTGGGACTTCTCTTGAGCAAATGCGTGTTGTTGGCATAGTGTAAGGACGGGACTCGCATTTCCGTGAACGCTTGCTCGACCGAGTCGTACGCGATCGTAGATTGCATATATCGCTGGTTCTCCAAGTAACCGCTAATATGGAACTCGCGGTGCTCGTCGTCGTAGCCATAGATCATGATGGCGTGCTCGAACGATTGATTCCGATAAGACCGCGTCCCCGGGATGTAATACTCGTCCACGAAAGTCCACACGTAGAATTCCCGATCGATGCTGAATCGGACAAAGTCGCTAAAGCTCGGACAATAGTGCAGAATCCAGTCCCTGCTTACGTGCTGGGTGCCGAACAATCCCGGAAAATGGAACAGATCGGCGTTGGGCACAAAATAGCGCATTTCGACCGTCGATCCATGATCCAGCATACAAAGCTGCACGTAATTGCTGAACACCCAGTCGACTCCCTCGGGATCCAACGATAAGACGGACATGGCGTATGAAATATGCGGATAGGAGACGATCTCCGGTACGGCTAACGGAAGAATCCTACTGGCGGCCATGAAGTCTCCTCCTCCCTCAAAATTGAAAATCAAACTTCAGCCCGGACGCCGTGATCGGGCGGAAATCAACCGCCAAACCGATTTCGGACAGCGGCGTGTCGGGTCGTTCGGCAAGCATCGCGAGCAGTTTGCGGTAGTCTTCGGCAATCGTTGCCGCCGTTTCCGGACGGAACAGAGAACTGGCATAGGTGACCCACAATAACATGCCCCCCTCGTTCTCCCAAGCTTGGAAGACAAGATCGAAGCGCGATCGTTTTTCTTTAAGAATCACAGGGAGCCAATGCGACGTTCCGATTACAGACGGCACGGAGTCCAGATTTTGCAGCACGAACATCGTGTCGAACAGCGGGTTTCGCGCGGCATTCCTTGCTTTCTGCTTACGAGCCAGCAATTCGAACGGGTAATCCGAGTGTTCGTAATCCTCCAGCACTCTTCTCTTCACCTGATCGGCGAATTCGCGGAACGTCAATGTCCCATCAACGCGATTGCGGTGGGCAAGCGTATGAACGAACATTCCGACCATCCCCATAGCGTCGGGATGGTTCCTTCCGGCATGAAGCGAGCCGACAACGCCGTCCTCGGAGCCGGTCAGCTTCGACAAAAGAGTATAATAGGCGGTCAGCATCGTCATGTGCACCGTAGCTTGGCAAGCGTTCGAAAGTTCTCTAATGTTTGCGGCCATCTCGCAATCCCATTGAATCGCTATCGTGTCGCCATCGGGACGACGAACGGACGGACGGGGATAATCGGTCGGCAAATCCGCCGTGCCTCCGTAATCGGAGAAGCGGCTTGACCAGAAACGCTCATTATCTTCATTGACTTCCCTATCTTTCAGCCATTCACAATAGTCTTTATAGTGCAAGGAAAGCGGTTCAAGCGGCTTCTCCGATAGAATTGCGTTCAGGTCATGAAGAAGAACGCCAAGGGAAAGTCCGTCGGCAATAATGTGGTGAAGCTGCAGAAACAACCGCGTGGAACCGTCGTTCTCCTCGATCCAAGCGACCCGGAGCAGCGGGGGTTTGGACAAGTCGAACGGCTTGATTAGCCGTTCGGCCAATTGCTCAGGCGTTTCCCCATCCCCTGCAACCCACACGATGCGGAAATCCTGCACCGATGTCACGATCTGAGCCGGTTCGTTGCCTTCCCAGCCGAACGAAGTGCGCAGCGGTTCGTGACGTTCGATCAGTTTGCGGAATGCCGCCTCCAACTCTAATAAATCCGGTGCCGGCTCCAGTTGAAATAAGAAAGGCAGCACATAGAGCTTACTGTCGGAGCTCGAGCTTTCCGCAATGAAGACTCGGCTTTGCGCGGGCGAAAGCCGATAGCCGGCTTTCATAGGTGCTCGAAGAATAGCGGTCAATCGGTTTAGACGACCGTTATCCTTAATCCATTCCGTCATTGCCGTGAGCTTGGAATGACGGAATATCATTTCGATCGGCATGTTCGCGCCGAATGCTCCGTAGATTTCCGCCGCAAGCTTGGCCGCTTTCATGGAATGGCCTCCAAGCATGAAGAAATCGTCTTCCCTGCCAACGCGTTCCAAGCCAAGAACCGTCCGCCAAATGTCGGCAAGTTCCTTCTCGGTCTCGTCGCGGAACGCATGCTCGTCCAACAAAGTCTGATTCGCAAGCCAGGCCTTCGGTTCCGGTAAAGCCGCAAAATCAGGTTTGCCGTTGGAGGTCAACGGAATTACGGAGAGCTTAATCAGAAACGCAGGTATCATGTAACCCGGAAGGCTATTCGCAAGCCGGTCTCGAAGCTGCGCCGATTCGTCCTCGTCGATGCAGTCTGAAGTATAATAGGCGACTAGCGCCGGTTCTTCCTGCGGATCAGGCTTCACCGTGACAACGGCATCCTTCACGCCTTCTAGTCCTAGCAATACATGCCGTACTTCCTCCGTCTCGATCCGGTACCCGCGGATTTTGACTTGGCGGTCTATTCTGCCAAGGAATATGAGATTGCCGTCCTCTCCCCATTTGGCCAAGTCGCCCGTGCGATACGCCCGCGTACCTTCGCGCAGCAAAGACACGAACTTCTGCTCGGTCATCTCTTCCTTGTTCCAGTACCCTCTCGCAAGTCCGATTCCGGAGACGAGCAGCTCGCCGGGGATGCCGGAAGGTAGCGTCTGATAACATCCATTGACGACTCGGATTTGCGTATTAGGCAATGGCTTGCCGACAGGGACGGAAGCCGTCGATCCGGTATCGTCCGGCTTCCCGGACCATGCCGAAGCGCATACGGTTGTTTCCGTCGGACCGTAGGCGTTCAAGTATTCGTCGACATGCTCGATCCATAACGTCAATAAGTCGCGACTCGATTCGGAACCTGCGGTAATCAGCAAACGCAATTTGTTCCAGTTCTCGGGAGACAGCTTATCCGCATACGTCGGCGGCAGCGTGGCGACCGTAATCCCGCTGTTCGCTGCCCATTCCTCGAAGCGCGAAGGCTTGCCGATAATCTCCGCCGTAGCAATATGCAACTGCGCGCCTGTAAGTAGCGCCATGGCTATTTCCCAGATGGAAGCGTCGAACGAGGCGCTGGCGAATTGCAGTACACGGTCGGCTTCTCCGACGCGAAACGCGGAGATAAAGTAATGGCGTAAATTCAGGATGCCTCGATGCTCGACCATTACGCCTTTAGGAACACCGGTCGAACCGGATGTATAGAGCAGATAAGCCAGATCGTCCGGACGCGACTGCGGAATTTTACGGATAACGTTTTCCATATCGCCACTCAGAAACAAAGATTCATCGTAATGAATCCTTCTGCCGCTGAACTCATGGCTAGCTTCATTATCTTTCCGTAAGATCAATGCCGACGCTTGGCTGTCCTTAAGCATGTAAGCGATGCGCTTGGCCGGATAGTCCGGGTCGATGGGAATATAGACGGCTCCGGATTTCAGTACGGCGAGCAACGAGACGATCCAAGCCGGAGAACGTTCCAACATGACGGCTACGCGATCTCCGTTTCGGACTCCCCATTCAAGTAAACGCAGCGCCAATTCATCCGATCTGGCGTTAAGCTCGCCATAACTTAATGATTCGCTTCCGCAGATGACGGCAATCGCATCCGGTTGGTCCGTCGCGACTAAAGCGAACATGCCGTGTATCGTTTCTTCCGACGCGAATACGGATGAGGTGTCGTTTAGGATCGCTTGACGAGCTACTTCCGCGTGCGAGCGCAGCTCAAAAGCGACCAGCTTGCGATCAGGTTCATCGACAGCCTGCTCCAGTACGGCGATGTAGCTGTCGGCGACCGTGTCGACGAGGTGTCTGCTATATAGTCCGGAGTCATAGTCGATGACGAGGCTCCGTTCCCCTTCGTTGTTCGCCATGATCCGGCACTCCATTAAGGTATCGTTCGTCTCCCCGAACGTTGTCTTTAATTCCCACCCTTCTACGTTAAAATAGTGAAATCTGAATCGTTCAAATCCGACGGGTAACGCCGAAGCTTCCGTTCGAGATATCCAATAGGCAATATGTTTATTGTTTTCCTTGATCGTCTTCAGTAGATAAGCAAGCATGTCCTTGAAACTTGTCTGCTTATCCAGCGTTTCGAAGACGATGGGGACATCAATCCTTTCGTTGCTAGTAACCGAGCCGACTAGGCTCGCAGGTAAAGCGATTGCAATTTTGCTTGCCGAATGGGTAAAAGCCAGCAGCACCGTCGCCCAAGTCGCCAGATAAAAAACCATCCGCAAATCTTCCCGTCCGTTGCAAATCTTATCCATCATTGCGACAAGGTGCTCCGGAACGCGAATCTCGACCTGCCGCTTCTCACCAGACTTGCCGTAAATGTCCGGCTGCAATGGAGGTTCGCCTTCCCACCCCCTCATGACGCCGGACCAGTAAGTATCGGCTAGACGCTCGAAAGATCGCTCGATTAAATTTCGGGGTGACACGAAAGCATCATCTCCTTATTGAAGATCTGATCCTATGAATCTCTCTTTCAATGTTTCACCACCGTTCGACAATTTTCAACTCAATCTACCATTAATAGAAATTAATGTATGTTTTAATCATAACGAGTTATTCTAGAATTGGTCAACAGCGACTTTTGTATAAGAAAGTCGTAAACTGGCGAGTGATGCTTGAAGTTGCTAGTTCTTTGTTTGACATAGACAAAAACCGCGGAGCAGTAGCCTTCGCGGTTTTATCATGCGATGAGTCTATTTAATTTTTAAGTCTGCAAAGAAGTTAGATCACCGAATTTATTCGCGAATTCTGCTACGCCTTCCATAAGGCCTTCCCAAACGGTTGATACATAGTTTTCTATCGAAAAATGGTTAGCTTGGTTACTTGCCATGAACCGATCTATTTCTTTAATGATTTCTTGGTATTGCTTTTTTCCCATCGTTGAAATGTACTGATACAGCTCTTCGTAGCTGCTAAAGTCGTTCCTGTGTATATAACAAGTTGCCGGGATATAATCTCGAATATTGCTAGCCCCCCAATAAATCGGAACGCAGCCCGCTCGAAAACAATCCAATATTTTTTCAGTGATATACCCGGAAATATCTCGAGAATTTTCATAACAAATCGCGAACTTATAACGCGACAGCGTTTCGATTTTATCGATCGCGACTCCCTTATAACAAGGGTTGAAGTCCGATTCCCATCCATGGCCGAAATAATGAAAATCATTCGGTTGATTTTCCGTAAACCATTTAATAGCCTCCTTGCGTTTGCTATATAGCTCCAGATGGCATTCGGAAGTTCTGTTGCTTGAAATAAGGGTACATAGGTTTATTTTCCGTCGGTCCCGAATCTGCGGCATAATGTTCAAGCAGAAAGGGTTAAATTTAATATATTTACGTTGGGATGAGTTAGAATTAAGCCCGATATAATAATCATGTTGGGTAAAAACCTTTACAAACCGTTGGTGTTTGGACAGGTCATGCGATTGCGCATAGACGACCACCGGTTCATAATTATACAGAAACATTGGCTTCTTATTCTCTATCGCATATTGATAGTAAGGATCATCCTCTTCCGGAATTTCATGAAAAACAAATGCATCTATTTGGCCAATAGCAAACTCGGTGACCCGTCCCAGCTTTACCCCATAACCTCTAGCATGATTTTTCAAATGAACCATGGGAAGCCATACGTTATCGCCGAAATGCAACTCAGACGACTCTTCGACGAAAAAGTATTGGCTCTCATAGGGCCAAATACTATGAAAAGCAATATTCATTATCTCCCTCCTCATTCTTCAGCTGTAATCGCGAAAATAAACATATAAGGGTTATCCGGGAGACGAATCGAATGCAGCTTTTTGTTAGGGTCAATTAAAAGACGCTGAATCCAGATCCCGCGCATGGCTTGTATTTTAATTCCATTTTCATAGTAGTAGGGAATCATCATTGCGACTTGTTCGGAATGTTTCAATCCGTTTCCAGCCTCCGTTCGACTATACCAATCGGATAGACCGAACTCTTTGTCTTCGCTCGAACCATCCTCGTAATGAATCCAAACCCTATCCGAGTAATCGCCATACAGAGAGAATCCCGCAACGTAGATCTGCCTATAACTATTGGGATCAACTTCGATCGTTTGTTCTTCGCAGCAAATATGATCATTCTCAATCGATGAAGTCTTCGGGAATTGGAACGGAATATCGCACCAAGTAACGGTTATCCCATCCGGTAAAATTTCTCCAGGAACGCTGATTCCGCTATGATCGAAGCTTCCGGCAATACCTAACCCAATCCAACTGACTCCTTTGTTATTGAATAGCTTGGATAGATCGACGCATACCTTTTTGTTAGCCATAGACAGGCTCCGTTTCTTTATACGCATTTAATAGGTTATCTATAAATTCAAGGCACTCTTTCTCCAACAATATTATTTTTTCTAACCGTTCCACGTTTTTATCTATTTGAAAATCCTTTGTCAGCTTTGACCTCATGATTCCGTTACGAAACGTCATCCACGTTTGAACCGTGTTATTGATTACGACTATGAAATTCGCATACATCTCTTTAATCGACGATTCCGCTATTTCGTTATGAACATAGTAAATAAACTCCAAGAAAGTATCTCTTGCGCTAATCACTTGAAAAATACCCGCCCACCATTTATCATAATCAAAATCGCTTTCATTATAGGAAATAATATCCATTTTTAGTCTCTCTACTCCGAGAAGCCCAGTTAAACCATGATCATACTGTTCCCCCGCCATATTCGATCTGCACAATTTCAGTTGGTCCACGAGTAAGCTATTCGTGCCGATAAATATCGGTTTACTAAAGACACTGTGCATTCTATTGCCTTTTTTCCATGCGAGATCCAGGATTCTGAGCGGTATCCAGCCCGAATATTCCGGAAACCAATCTACAACGTGGGCTTCGCCTTTCTCCGCGCAGTATCCATCTACAATGACCATATGGATTGAACTCGTATGCGTATAATTGGGATGCCACGGAAGTTCGATGGCATCAGCGGAGATTATAAAGCACTCTTCATCCCACTGTACTTTGGACATGAATTGTATAAGATGTCTGAACTCTGGGACAAAGGTGTCCGTAACGCCATAAATCTTCGTAAGATTAACATCTCTTGGGCAATCTCCCATCCAAGCCGAAAATTCATTCCCATAAGCATAGTAAAAGCCCCAATTGTCGGAAAACAACCATTGGTAGGGAAAATCATATTTGGAGATAAACGACGCTAACAAATATTCGTAGCAGTTCAAACTATTTTTGCGAGGATGATAGACAACCGGTTTTTTCATATCATTTTTCGCAATCTCCTCCACTATCTAAACCCCTTTCATCGTTTGATTTCCATTAATATACTATTTTCAAAATCAACATAGCATAATAATTAAATCGCTTATATATCTCATTTGTTACTTATATAGCACTATTGTTACCTTTACTTTCCGATCGCTCTCCTAGCCGCTATATGCGCTATCTTGTGCAGAGCGTTATTCTTTTTGTGCTTGCTCAAATACCTCACGCTTACAGCGATTTCGGGATAGTTGATTTTTAGCTCGTCAAGGGTTGCCGCGATTTGATTTATTATTTCTTCGTAATAAGGCTTCGGGTATTTTTGCTTTAGGAGTAGGCGAGCTATGTAACGACAATCCGTAAGTACATTGGCGATTCGGGGACGATGTTCCGGCAAAGCTCTTCTGAGAATATCGAGACTGTAACGGATCGCTAGCAACTCTCCATATACGGAATCGCCGATAGGCTCGAATACTATTTTCTCAGCGGAAACTTGAATGGTTCTGTTATACACCAGACAGCAAGCAATACCGCCATCTTCACGCTTCTCGTGGCCTGAGAAATCGCAATATAAACAAATCATGCCTTTGTTTAGAATGTTCTGTCTAAGACTAGGAGAAGCATATGCCTGCTTGATCAAATGATGTGAGGTAAAGTTCATGCTTTATCTCCTTACGAATGGATTTTGAATAAAAAGAAGGAGCCCATAATAGGCTCCCCCTTTCGACGGTGGTTGATTGTTGAGTCTCAGTCATCACACTTCGCAATAATGGATCACTTGGGTAATTCCTGTGTTCAGAGATACTCTGCAGCACAACCCCTCGCTTCCTAGGCTAAGTGATTAAATCAGTTCCTCCTGCAGCCCTTGCACCAATTGGCCCAATGGAACCACACCTCTCTTACACCGTCCTTATTATTTTGCATTACGCGCGCCATAATTATTCATTTGTCCTTCTGGGCGATCATTTTCAGAAGAACGGTTAAGGCTTCTGCTCTTGTTGTCTTGGCTTTCGGATCGAATTGATTGGATCCTTTGCCTTCGATATAGCCCATTTTCTTAATCGCAGCTACTGCCCCTTTAGCCCATTTCGGAATGTCTTTGTCATCGTTGAAGTCGGTTGACGTGTTCGTTAACAAATCGAGACCCGATGCTTTGGCAACCATCATGGCCATCTCGGCGCGAGTAAGTTCCGCATCCGGGCGGAACGTCCCATCGTCATAACCTTTAATATATCCGGCTTGCACTGCTTGTGCCACAGCGCCTCTCGCCCATGCCCCGATTTTATCCGCATCCGAGAAGGAGAGTGCTTTTCCCGATACTTGCACCTTTAACGTCTTCATCAGCATGACCGTAAATTCCGCTCGCGTCATCGCGTTATTCGGCTTAAACGATCCATCCGAGTAGCCGTTCACGATTCCGCTATCTTGCGCTTGCTTGATCGTAGCCTCAGCCCAATGACCGGTAATGTCGTTTAAGATCACCGTTGGTTTCTTGTCTGGTGTCGGTACTTCCTTCGATTGATTCACTGCGAATACGGCAAACTTCGTGAAGTGATTAACCATTACAGTTATTTGGTTTCCGCTTATTATGCCGCCGGGCACTTCCACCCAGCTTTTCTTCCCTTCGTCATAGTAGACAACAACAGCCGTTTGATTCTTCTTCAATTGGCTCGGATCAAACGTGAGGGTAAGCATGACCGGTTTAGTAAAATTGTCCGTGAAGTTTTTAAGCAGCTCATAGATCGTGCTGATTAGCACATCATCTTTCGTAAGAAGCTTTTGCGGGTCCGTCACTTTTTCGATCGTTACTTTTAACTCTTTCAGGGTAGCGTTAGCGGGGATCGATAGGCTAATTTCGTTCCCCAAACTAACGTCTCCTGCTTTACCTGACTGGAGCGTTAATCGGCCGTCCGTGGAGCTCGCCGAAGATGAGCCACCACCGCCTCCGCCTCCCGTGTTGATTGGTTGGATCGTTGCCGCTGCTCTTGTTACCGTTACATTGTAAATGTCCGTAGTCGTACCATCTTGAGCAGTGACATGGACAGTAATCTTGTTATCTCCCACCGCCAGCGGTTTGGAACCGAGATCAGATCCCGTTATGACGGCCTGCGGATCTGACGTCGTTGCCGCGACGATCGTGTGGGTCACATTGTTGGCTACGTTAGCCGTATATACCAAAATCGTTCCGTTAAAAGCAGGATTGAGCGTTACGCCGCTTAAGGTAAGAGTACTTAGACTCGCATTCGTACTCAACGAACTTATTCTATCCGAGCTTACCGTCAACGTTCGTGGATCCGATGCCGGTTCCGTGGCTGTTGCCGTTACGCGAACAGAAATCGTATCTCCCGCAATGACGCTAATATTATCGACTTCCGAGCTTGTAATCGGAAGATAAGAACCGTCGTTAACGGAATACTCCATTCCGTCCGCAACGTGAATCAACTTCGTTGTGCCGAAGTTCGTTCCTTTGTGCAAACCCGTAAACGTCCATAATCGAGGATATTGACCAGGCAGCATATACCACTCCGAAATGAAGTCCCAACCGACGAATGTCGCTTTGTTTTTCATATCCGCAGTCGTTTTGCCATCGCCCTTCCCTGTATCCGATTGTTGCGAAGTTTCGCTATCATAGTAACTGCTAACAAATGAAGAACCATTAGAATAACCAGCCAAGCCACCTGAATTATCCGCACCGTTAACTTTTCCGCTAGAGTAGCTGTTATTATTAGTTACGTACAGGCTAGAACCAACCAAGCCAGCCACTTGATTATAACCCGATACGGTTCCTGTACTGTAACTGTTACTAAGAGAACCGAATGTATTTTGACCTATTAAGCCGCCTATCGAGATAAATCCGCTTACTGCTCCTGAAAAGTAATTGTTACTCGTGTTCCCGCTATTATTACCCATTAAGCCACCCACACTATAACTACCACCCACGGTTCCTTTCGCGTAGCTATTCCGAATCGTTCCATAATTATATCCTGCCAGTGCTCCCGTATTTTCCCCGCCGATAATGTTTACGTTTTCCATACATAAATTTTCGACCTTACCGCTAGAACCTATCAAAGCGAATAACCCATTGAAACTTCCCGATCTCCTATCCAACCGTAAATTCGTTATTTTATAACCGTTACCGTCTAATTTTCCTAGAAACGGATCATTGTAATAATGCCCAATCGGTTCCCAGTTCGGGTAACCGCTAAGATCGATATTCGCTGTCAACCTAAAAGTACTTTCCAAATGATCTCTAACATCGTTCAGATCGGCTGCAGTTGCAATCAGATAAGGGTCAATTATCGTCCCTGACCCTGCTCCAGTATACAGCTTAATAATTTCTTGGCTGACGAGAACTTCAGAATAACCGGATGCTTCCACAACGATATCATGAATTCCTTTTGTTAATACTCCCGATAAGATAGTGATGATCCCCGGATCGACTCTGTACTCCGTTCCTTCGACTAACGGATCCCCATCGACGGATACTGCGGTGATCGCGTTACGCCACAAGGTATCGTCGGCGAATGTAAGTTCAATGTCCTTTACCGTGTAATTTTCCGTAGTATCCGCAGTTAGTGTTGGCGGGGTGAATCGGATATCCTTTATCACTATCGGCTGTAGATAAGGAGTGCCTGCGCTATCTACGAATGCCCCTCCATCAATCTTAATGACGTTCTCGGAGCCGACTAACGTTTCATTTAAGTTGATTTCAAGCTTACTAGCCGAAGGCGTGGATGTACTGTTCATAACGGTATCGTTTGTTCCAAGAGCCTCGAAGTTTCCGCCGCTTGTCTTTTTAATCGTTATTTTATTTTTCAAATCTGCAGTCGTGCCCGCTTGCTTGGCATATACGTTAAATGTAACCGATACATTGTTGTTAAGTCCGCTAACCGTAGTCGCTATTGCACCGCTGTCTAGTTGCAAGCTACGGTAATAGCATTTCTTCGCCACTCCGTAAGCGGGGTCTCCACCGAAATAAGTCGATGCGCAAAATATATTATTAGTAGCGATTTTATTTATAAAACCCACAGTAGCTGAAGTATTCGAATCATATCCCCAATAACGGACTTCCATCGTCCCCGAAAAGCTGCAAACACTGTTCTCGTCCGCGCAATAAGTCCACTCGGCGCTACCATCAGGCCCGCTTGCTGATACATCTAACGTTAGCGATGACGAGAACAAAGTAAATAACATTAATCCCACTAACAATCGAACCGTAAACCTTTTCAGTAACACTCGTGGCGAACCTACTAATCTTGAAATCAACATAATCGAACTTCCACTCCCCTTATTCGATATCGCAGACGGAATTGTATCTGTCTTCTTGTAAGATTAGCGTAGCCCAATAAAAGAATAATGAAAGAATGGGCATGCATAAAGAAAAAAACCGCGTCGTATCAAGGCTGCGCGGTTTTTGTCTATTGATGGAAAAATTTAGTTCGGAATTCATCTCATCTCGTCTTGCTCGAACATCGACGCTTCCCGTTCCCGGATGATCCCGCGTATTCTGCCAACGGTGTCGCGGTAAATTTCTCCTTTCTCGTACAGCGCCTGTAATTCGTTCCGTTCAGCTTGAACGGCCACCCAGTGTAGCTCCTTCTTCTGATCATAGTATCGCTTGTCTTGAATTGTTTCTGCCTTCGGAGAACGGACCAATCGATCATGCATGAGATTATAGTGGGCAATCACTTGGATGGCCTCTTGCTCGTTTTCTTTGCAACGCACTTTCTCCAATTCGCTGATCGCGGCTTCGCACGTACGGATTTTAGATTTGCGCAGAACCTCCATATCTGAAGCCGACATCTTGGCAAACGCGACATTCTTGTGTTTAAAGCTAATCTGTAATCGACCGAACAACATTTTGAACAACATTCTCCAAAAGTGAATCCGATTCGCCAATATAAGTTCGACCTGATCAAGCATCTTCAAAAACTGTCGGGCATGCTCATAGCTGATTTGCCGGCTTTCCAACATATCGAGGATGCATTCGCGTTCCTCGGAGAGCGCCAACCGACGCAACTCGGTTTCCTTTTCTTGAGAACTCGGGCCGTTCCTCCATCTCAATCCATGCAACCGGATTTCCTGAATCCATTGTTTATAGTCAGCAATGACGGAGGTAACTGCCGCCTCGTTTTCTTCATCGCTCTCCTGATGAACCGCTCGGATTGCTGCCGTCATCACTTTGATTTGTACTTGTCGATCATGCTTTTCCTGCTCCCTGGTATCGGCCGCTTCCTTCTTCTTAGAAAGTAACGGCAACAGCGCGCTTGCTGCGATCAACGAGAGCAAAATGACCGTCGCCGCTAGAAATATGATCAAATTCCTCTCGGGAAACGGACTTCCGTCATCCAGCACTAGCGGAATGGAAAATGCACCAGCCAGCGTTACCGCGCCGCGCACGCCGGAGAACGAAGTCAGCACAAGCATTCTGAACCCTGGCATGCTTTGCTCCTCTTTGCTCCCGAACAGACGGCTTCCTCTTGTAAATGCGAACGTCCAAGCGAAACGAAGAACGATAAGCATTGCGAATATAAGAACCGCATAACCGATCACATTGTAATTATTGAAAGCAGGATCGGCGAAAATGATGTTCGTCACATGAGGGATTTGCAAGCCCAAAATAACGAAAACGAGACCATTCAGTAGAAATAGTAGGACTGACCAAGTATTGTTCGACACGACATTCAGCTTCATCATCGACGTCTCCACGCGGTCGCGCTCGATCGCATGCACGATGCCTCCCGCAACCGCGGCCAATATTCCGGACATCCCCAGCTCTTCCGCTATCATGTACAGCAGGAAAGGAGTCAAAATTTGTATCAGCATATGCATCGTTACGTCTTCCATCCCCGCCCGTCGAAGAACGACCCGAAGTCCGATTATCAGAAAAGCGATGAACGCTCCGGTCAGCAGACCGCCGATAGAGATGATAAGAAAACTGACCGTAGCGTAGGGAAGCGAGAATACGCCTGTTACGGCGGCGGCAATTGCAAATTTGAATGCCACGAGTCCAGAAGCGTCATTCATTAACGCTTCGCCTTCGAGTAATCGCATTAACCTCTTTGGCATATGTATTCTGCCCGCTAACGCGCTTACCGCCACGGCGTCCGTCGGTGACAATATGGCTGCAAGCCCGAATGCCGCAGGTAAAGATATGGACGGAATCATCCAGTGAATCGCATATCCGACTAAGAATACGGTAATGAAAACGAGTCCGACCGCCAGTAACATAATCGGGGCGCGCAGCTTCCACAACTCTTTGCGAGGGGTATGCTTGCCATCGTTATACAGCAACGGAGCGATGAACAAGACGAAGAAGAGCTCAGGTTCCAACTCGAGATGTATCCCTGATGGCACGAGCGCCACGATAATACCTAAACCGATCTGAATGAGCGGCACCGGAACGAACGGAACGAAACGACCGATGACATTGGAAGCACCGATGAGCGTAAGCATTATGAAAACGGCTAGAAATAGTTCCATAGGGCGGCTTCCCTTCTAAGTCATGTTCAATCCTTTATCATCCCCAACCGCCCAAAAACAAACGTTGAAAGTTTCAGCTTCGGAAAAGGATTCGACAAACAAGCCAGCCCCTTGAGGGGCTGGCTTGTTTGTATATGCAACTCATTGTAGGTACTTTATTTGGCCTGGATGTAGCCTTCCGCTTTCAAAAGCTCAGCGATCAGAACGGCACCGCCTGCAGCTCCGCGTAAAGTATTATGCGATAGTCCAACGAATTTGAAATCGTAGATCGAATCTTCGCGCAATCTTCCGACCGAAATTCCCATGCCGCGCTCGATGTCTCGATCGAGTCTCGTCTGCGGTCTGTTCTCTTCTTCGAAATAAGTGATGAACTGCTTAGGCGCGCTTGGCAAGCCCAGCTCTTGCGGACGTCCTTTGAATTGCTTCCAACGAGCTAGGATTTCTTCTTTCGAAGGTTTGTTCTCGAACGATACGAAAACCGTAGCTAAGTGTCCGTCCAGGACTGGAACGCGTATACATTGTGTCGTAATGAGCGGTGCGCTTGCTTTCACAATTTGATCATTCTCGATGCTACCCCAGATCCGCAACGGCTCCTGCTCGCTCTTCTCTTCCTCGCCGCCGATGTACGGGATGACGTTGTCTAGCATTTCCGGCCAATCCGTAAAGTTTTTGCCGGCGCCAGAGATCGCTTGATACGTCGATGCGACAACGGTTGTAGGCTTAAAGTCGAGCAAAGCGTTAAGCATCGGCACATAGCTTTGGATGGAGCAGTTAGGCTTAACGGCAATGAAACCGGTCGAAGTGCCCAGACGTTTTCTCTGCGCGGCAATAACATCCAGATGCCCCGGGTTAATTTCCGGAATGACCATAGGGACATCCGGGGTCCAGCGATGTGCCGAGTTGTTGGATACAACGGGTGTGCCTGTTTTGGCGTACGCCTCTTCCAACGCTTTGATCTCCTCTTTCTTCATATCTACCGCGCAAAAAATAAAATCGACTTGGGAAGCGACTTCCTCTACTTTCGAAGCATCCAATACGACGATATTTTTTACGTTTTCCGGGATCGGGTCAGGCAATTTCCATCTTCCTTGAACGGATTGCTCGTAAGTTTTGCCTGCCGAACCGGCACTGGCCGCGATAGTCGTTACTTCAAACCAAGGATGCTGATCCAGCAATTGAACGAAACGCTGGCCAACCATGCCCGTTCCTCCAACAATACCGACTTTCAATTTCTCTGACATCTGATATTCAAATCCTTTCATAATGGCATGATGAGTGGTAACCTAACGAATCAAGCACTTTGAGCTGAAGTACCGTATACATATGTGCGCTGAGTTTTCCTTGGCAACAAAAAAATCCCACCCCCAAGACATTTGTCTTAGGGACGAGATTTGAATACTCGCGGTACCACCCCAGATTCGCTAATACGTCGCCATATTAGCCTCTTCAAGTACGGCATTACAAGGTAATGCTTATACTCTAGCTCTATAACAGGAGCTCCTGGCACACCATCCCCTCTTGAAGAAGTTCCGATGCACAGCTCAGAGTCTTTGTTCGATAAACAATTCTTTACTCCCTTTCAGCATTCAGGAGCTCTCTGTGAAAGAATTCATTTATTTACTCGTCTCTTCATCGCATTTCATATTGCAATAATTTTAACAAATAACGATTCGGAGGTAAACATAATTTTTGCAAATTTACGAACCGAATTATTCGTTATTGTCCATCCATTGGAAGTGAAAGCTTCCCTTCCGATCCAACCGCTCGAACGTATGCGCTCCGAAATAATCCCTCTGCGCTTGAAGCAAGTTAGCAGGCAGCCGCTCCGTGCGATAGCTGTCATAGTAAGCTAACGCCGAAGAGAATGCAGGAACCGGGATCCCTCTGGCTACGGCTATAGAGATGACTTTCCTCCACGCTTCCTGATAATTTCTAACGACTCCGCCGAAATAATCGTCCAGTAATAGGTTGTTCAGTGCCGGATCGCGATCGTAAGCCTCTTTAATATTTTGCAGGAATCTTGCGCGGATAATACATCCCCCGCGGAAGATCATCGCAATGCCGCCATAATTGAGATTCCAACCATACGCTTCGGACGCTGCTCTCATCTGTGCGAAGCCTTGCGCATACGAAGCGATTTTGCTGGCATACAGAGCTTTGCGAACGGCTTCGATGAATTCCGTAGCGTCGCCGTCAAAGCTTGTCGTAGCGGGACCGTCCAGCTTCTTGCTGGCTGCCACTCGCTCCTCTTTCATGGCGGAGATGAACCTTGCGAACACGGATTCCGTAATAATGGACAGTGGAACTCCCAAGTCTAGTGCGCTTTGGCTAGTCCATTTCCCGGTTCCCTTCTGGCCAGCGGAATCCAAGATGACATCCACCATCGGTTTGCCCGTTTCCGGATCGGTTTTCGAGAAGATGTCTGCCGTAATCTCGATCAAATAGCTATCCAGCTCGCCTTTGTTCCATTCGGTGAAAATGTTATGCAGCTCGCTTGTATTTAAGCCCAGGACATCCTTCAACAAGTGATACGCTTCGCCGATAAGCTGCATATCGCCGTATTCAATGCCGTTGTGTACCATTTTGACATAATGGCCGGCGCCGTCTTCGCCGATGTAGGTTGAGCAAGCATCGCCGTTCACTTTGGCTGAAATCGCGGTCAAGATCGGCTCGACGAGTTCATACGCGTCCTTCTGACCGCCCGGCATAATCGCAGGACCGTTCAGCGCGCCCTCTTCGCCGCCGGAAACTCCGGCACCGATAAAGCGAAACCCTTGAGCCTGTAGATCTTTATTTCTTCTTTGCGTATCCGGGAAATAGGCGTTACCGCCGTCGATCAGAATATCCCCTTGGCTAAGATGAGGCACCAACTGATTAATCGTATCATCCGTCGGTTGTCCAGCTTTGACCATTATCAATATTTTACGAGGCGTTTCGAGCGATTGGACGAATTGTTCGACGCTATAGGCACCGACGAAATTTTTACCTTTCGCTTCCTCCAGAAGTTCGTTCGTCTTCTCCGGCGAACGGTTATATACCGCTACGGAGAACCCTTTGCTTTCGATATTCAAGGCGAGGTTCTTCCCCATAACGGCTAAGCCGACGACGCCGATTTGCTGTTTACTCATAGTAGGTTCCTCCCTGTCCTCTCCCGCTTGCTTCTATATATTTCTATATTATTGTACGGCTTTTTTCCAATCGGCTGCGAATTTCTCCATTCCTTGATCCGTAAGCGGATGTTTGGAAATTTGTTCAATAACGGAGAACGGGATCGTTGCGATATGCGCGCCGGCCATAGCTACGCGAGTAACGTGGTCCGGATGGCGAACGGAAGCCGCGATGATCTGGGCATCCAGATTGTGAATGCGGAACAATTCAGCCACTTTGGCTACCAATAGAACGCCGTCTTCGGAAATGTCATCCAAGCGGCCAAGGAACGGAGATACATAAGTTGCGCCTGCACGAGCAGCCAACAACGCTTGGTTCACTGTGAAGATCAACGTTACGTTCGTTTTTACGCCTTTTTTGGTCAAGTAGCGGCACGCTTCCAATCCTGCCAATGTCATAGGCAGCTTGATCGTGATGTTTTTATCGCCATTGTTGATTTTGATCAGTTCATTCGCTTGCGCGATCATCTCTTCCGCTGTTACCGCGTCAGGTGTAACTTCTGCGGAAACCGATTCAACGTCCGGCACTTCACGCAATATTTCCGCGATACGATCTTCGAATTTGACGCCTTCTTTGGCTACCAAAGAAGGATTCGTCGTTACGCCGGACAATACTCCGATTTGATACGCTTTTTTGATGTCCACCAGGTTGGCTGTATCGATAAAAAATTTCATGTGAAAAACCTCCAATTTATGAGTTGATTTTGAGTTGATTTATGAGTTACTTCAGTAATTCTTTCGTTAAACGAACGACGTTGTCGACGGAAAATCCGAAGTATTCCATAACGGCATTTCCCGAGCCCGATGCGCCGAACGTATCAATCGACAGGACTTTTCCGGCTGCTCCCGTATAGCGTTCCCAACCTAACGAAATTCCGGCTTCTATCGCGATTCGTTTCGATACGGAATCCGGGAGAACGCTCTGTTGATATGCTGCGGATTGGCGATTAAACAATTCTCTGCTCGGCATTGCGACGACGCGTACCGATACGTTATCCTTCTCAAGCTCCGCCTTTGCATTCACGGCTAGAGAAACCTCTGAACCGGTACCGATTAGAATAACGTCCGGTTGCGCGTTCGTTTCCGTCAAGACGTAAGCCCCTTTTGCAACTTCGTCCTTGTTTGCTTTGGTCGCTTCGTAGATCGGCAGATTCTGTCTGCTCAATACGAGAGCTACCGGACCTTCTTGTTGCTCCAAAGCATAAGCCCATGCGCTTGCCGTTTCGTTGGCGTCGGAAGGTCTAATGACCGTAAGCCCCGGGATAGTGCGGAGCGCGGCCAAGTGCTCAACCGGCTCGTGCGTAGGGCCATCTTCTCCGACGGCAATGGAATCATGAGTAAACACATAAGTCACGGGCAACTTCTGCAACGCTGCCAAACGGATGGACGGGCGCAAATAATCGCAGAATACGAAGAAAGTGCTAACGAAAGGTTTAACTCCGCCATGAAGCGCCATGCCGTTACCGGCCGCACCCATCGCATGCTCGCGGACGCCGAAATAGATGTTACGGCCGGAGTAGGATTCAATGGCAAACGTTTGCTCGCCTTTAATGTCCGTCATCGTCGAATGCGATAAATCGGCGCTGCCACCGAAAATCGACGGGACGGTCTTCACGTAATGATTAATCGCCTCGCCGCTCGCTACGCGAGTCGACACGGTTTTGGAAGCGTCGAACGTCAGGACTTCGCTGGCATCAATAACTACGGAGCCGTCGATCGCTTGGGCAAGCTGTTTCCCTTGCTCTGGATACTGCGACGAATAGGAAGCGAACAATTTGTTCCACTCTTCTTCTTTAGCCGCACCCTTAAGTTTCAGTTGCTCGAAATGCGCTTTAACTTGCTCAGGAACGGTGAAGTCTTCCTCGTAATGCCAACCGTATACTTCTTTGGTAGCTTTGGCTTCGTCTTTACCAAGCGGGTTACCATGCACTTTGTTCGTTCCCGCTGCTTTGCTGCCGAAACCGATGATCGTACGAATTTCGATAAGCGTCGGCTGCGCATCGTTCAGCTTGGCGGCCGCGATCGCTTCGGAAATTTTCGTAATGTCATTGCCGTCTTCTACCCGTAAATATTGCCAGTTCGCCGATTCCGTTCTTTTTTGCATATTTTCGCCGAAGCTCAGGTTTAGAGCTCCATCCAATGAGATGTCGTTGGAATCATACAATACGATTAGCTTGCCCAGCTTCATGTGTCCTGCCATAGACATCGCTTCGTAGGAGATCCCCTCCATCAGACAGCCATCTCCAACAAGCGCATACGTATGATGATCGACGACTGGGAAGCCGTCTTGATTGAATTTCGCGGCCAAATGCGCTTCGGCCATCGCCATTCCGACTGCCATGGCCAGCCCTTGTCCAAGCGGACCCGTTGTTGCGTCTACGCCATCCGTGTGACCATATTCGGGGTGACCTGGCGTTAAGCTATTGAGCTTGCGAAACTGTTTCAAATCCTCGATCGATACCCGATAACCGGACAGATGCAAGAGGCTGTACAGCAAAGCCGAACCGTGTCCCGCCGATAGTACGAAGCGATCGCGGTTGAACCATTTGGCGTTGCCGGGATTATGGTTTAATTGCGCGGACCATAGGGCATAGGCCATCGGTGCGGCTCCCATAGGAAGCCCCGGATGACCGGAATTGGCAGCGTTAATGGCATCAATGGATAAAGTTCGGATCGTGTCGATTGCTAATTGATCAATTGTTTTAGTTTGTGTTGTAGGCATATTGTTCTCCTTCTTTGCTTTGAATTTCTTGCTCAGGCTTGTCATCGAACCACCAATGGTAGCCATCTCTTGCAAGTAACGCGTCGGATTCGGCAGGCCCGTAAGACCCCGCCGCATAAGGATGTAAAGGAACTATATTTTCTTCGAACGCTTCCAAGATCGGTTGAACCCACTGCCAGGACAATTCAACCTCGTCCCAATGCGCGAAGAACGTAGGATCGCCATGCAAAGCATCGTGAATCAAATTCTCGTAAGCTTCGGGAGAATTTTGTTGATTGGCGTGAAGGTCGATATGGATCGGCTTGAACGCCCCGTTATTTCCTGGATCTTTCTCATTCAGTTGAAGCGTTATGCTCTCGTTAGGATTGATCTCGAAGACGAGAAGATTGGGAGCGCTCCCCTCCTCATTCGGCAGAGAAGCTGGCTTCAGCGGTTCTTTGAACTCGACTACGATTCTCGTCGATTTCTCTTTCATCCGTTTACCCGTCCGAATATAGAAGGGAACTCCCCGCCAATAGTTATTGTCGATCAGTAATTTGGCGGCAATGAATGTGTCGTTCATCGAAGATGGCGCGATGCCCGGTTCGGAAGTATAGCCGATGACAGATTTACCCTGCATGCTTCCTTCCGTGTATTGTCCGCGGATAACGCTGGCGCTGACATCTTCTTTTTGCAAGAGCTCGACTGCTTCCATCACCTTTTTCTTCTTGAAGCGCACTTCCTCGGAGGTGCTGTCGTTCGGAAGGTGAATGGCCGCCATCATCAGCAATTGCAGCATATGGTTTTGGAACATGTCCCTTACGGCGCCGACATGATCGTAGTAACCCGCTCTCTCTTCGACTCCGACCGATTCATTCGCCGTAATCTGCACGTTAGCAATATAACGGTTGGTCCATAAAGCCTGAATGACCGGATTAGCCTGTTGCAGCGATTCGAGCCTCTGCACCATCGGCTTGCCGAGGTAGTGATCGATACGGAAAATTTCTTGTTCCGTAAAGGCTTTGCTTAGCTTCTGATTGAGATCCCGGGCCGATTGCAAATCATGGCCGAAAGGTTTCTCGATGACGAGACGTTTCCAACCGTTCGCTGATCCGAGACCGCTATCCTGGATGTTGGCTGCGATCGTCTCGAAGTACTCAGGCCCGACCGATAAGTAGAACAGCCGATTCGGCGTCATGTTTAGCTTATCTTCCCGCTTCCGGATTAGATCCAAAAGCTTCAGGTAATCGTCTTTACGATCGATATTAAGTACGCTGTACCGGAATGCGCCGACAAATTGTTTAACCTTCTCGGCATCTTCCGCATCGCGTCTGGAAAACTGCTGGAGAGATTGTTCGACGTTAGCCTGAAAGGATTCATCGGTCCATTCTCTTCTTCCCAGACCGATCAAGGAGAAAGCTTGCGGCAGCTTGCCGTCGATGAATAAATTATATAAGGCAGGGTATATTTTTCTTTTAGCTAAATCCCCAGTTGCTCCGAACAAGACAATAGTAGCGGATTCCATCTTCCTTCTCCTTTCGGATGAGCTTATAGAAATAGAAGCTCTGGTTTCTTTTTCTTAATTTCACTATAATACGATTAGCAGTCATACAAGTAATTAATATATTTAACAGGAGCTATAGACCACGTCTATGATCAACAACTACGAATTGTACAAAGTTTTCTACTGGGCAGCGAAAACGGGAAGCTTGACCCAAGCTGCCAAGGCGCTCTATCTCACCCAACCAAGCGTCAGCCATGCCATCAAACAGCTTGAAGACAGCTTCGGCCTCACTTTATTTTACAGGAATTCCAAGGGCGTCGAGCTGACGCAGGAAGGCACCATTCTGTATTCCTACATCGAGCAATCTCAAATCTTAATCACGATGGCCGAAGAGAAAATGGCCGCGCTCAAAAATTTGGATAGCGGCGAATTGCGGATCGGCGGAAGCGATTCGCTGTTTAAGCATTATTTGCTTCCTTATCTCGAAGACTTTCATAAGAAACATCCTTCTATCAAGCTTCATTTGAATCACGGAACGACACCTGAAGTTATCGCATTCTTAAAAGAAGGCAGAATCGATTTGGGCGTTGTTCGCATGCCGATCGTCGATTCCCAACTTGAAGTGAGAGAAAGTTTCCAACTGCAGGATTGCTTTGTGGCGGGTGCCCAATATACAGAGCTTAAGAATATGGTTTTAACGCTCGATATGCTGATGGAATACCCCGTCATCCTGTTTTCCCGGAATAGTCGCGCGCGAATGGCGATTACGGAAATCTTCCAAAGCTACGGCTATACGCTCAAACCTGAAATAGAGGTAGGCAGCGTCGATTTACTCATCGAATTTGCGCGGAGAGGCCTCGGTATCTCTTACGTAACGAGGGAATTTGTATCGAAGGAATTGGAAGAGGGTTCGCTATTCGAAATTCAATTAGACGTACCGCTACCCCCCTCTCAAGTCGGAATAATGACGATGCGGAACATGCCGCTTACTAGCGCGGCTCGCCGGTTTATCGAATTGGCTCAATAAACCTTTACTTCACATCAAAGACTGCCTTCATGGGCCTAATCGATTGGCTTCATGAATCGCATGGATGATACGTTGCGATGAGGGATGAGAACATTCGAACATCGCGTTCGCCTCCATTGACTCAACGATCATCCCTTTATCCAGAACAGCGACGCGATCAGACAGATTATTCACTGCCATTACGTCATGGGAAATAAACAAATAGGATAACCCTTTTGAATCCTTCAGTTCATTCAAATGCTGAAGAATTTGTTTCTGTACGATCATGTCCAGGCTGCTGAGCGGCTCGTCGAGCACGATTAGCTTAGGGTTAAGGGCGATCGCCCGGGCGATGTTGACACGTTGAAGTTGTCCTCCGCTCATCTGCCTCGGATTTTTGTCCAAATGTTCGGCCGCAAGTCCCACCGTTTCGAGTAATTCCACGATAATGCTTCGTTCTTGTTGCGCGGACAGTCGCTCGAAGTTCCTGAGCGGCTCGGCAATAATTTGTCTGACCGTCATCCGAGGATTGACCGCGGAATAACAATCTTGGAATACTACCTGAAGATTACGGCGAATTTTTTTGCGGGTATGACGGTCGGATCGGTACAAGTCTACCCCTTCGAAGCGGACGCTACCGCTGTCGGGAGGGAGCAGTCCAAGAATGATTTTACCTAATGTGCTCTTCCCCGCCCCGCTTTCTCCCAGTATTCCCATGCATGTGCCTGGCTCAACGGTGAATGAGACGTCGCTCAACGCCGATTTCGCAGGTTTGTTACGGTGGAACCAACTAGAAGTCCCGTACTTTTTAGTAACGTGATCCACGACTAACAAACTCACGATACCACCGTCTTTCTACCGCGATAGAGTATGGTCAATAAGAAAGTAATCGCGCCGATCATGCCAGCTACGCCTAACATGTCCGAATAGGAATAAGTATCCGCAACCCATCCCATGATGAAAGCGCCCGACGAGGTACCTAGATCCGCGGCGGCAATGAACCAGCCTATTGAATACCCCCTAACGCTCTCAGGGACGACAAAGGAAACATAGGTCGTTAACGTCGGATATAACAGGGATAACGCCAACCCATTAAATACGGCAGATAAGAGTAGTATCGGCGTAGTAAGAGACAGGGTAAGAAGTAAAGGCGATATCGTGAAACAACCGATTAGGATGACGATCAGCCACTTGGGGAAAGCCCCGCTCGAGGGGATATGTTTACGCCCGAAGAAACGGATAAAAATTAGGACGGCCGTCTCCGTCAGGAAATATAATGGAGCTGAATCATGCCCCAGACTGTCGAGATACAACGGCAAGAAAGTCGGCGCCACGCAGAAAACGATAGAGGCAAGCAGCATCACGACAGATGGGACGAGGATCGCTTTCATAGAACGCTTCTTAATCCCGTCCAGATCGGAAATATGCTGCGTTTTTTTCTCTTTCGGCGCATGATCTTTGATTTTACTGTACAATCGACTTCCGAATAAAATGTTGCAAATTCCTAGAGCCGCGAACATAAGCAACAGTTGGGTCATGGACACTTGGTCTTTCATGTACAATACGAATGCCGGAACGAATGTATAAGGCAGCATAGATGCCAGCGATAATAAGGACACTCCTTGCCCCCTCGCTTTATCGGACAGAAGATCCATAATAAGCAAGTGAACGGTCATCGAGAAAAAAGCCATAATCGCTCCCTGTATGGCCCTCATGACGGCAAATGCCCATAGATGCTCCATCGTATAGGAAGCAAGAACGATGGCGTTTAAGACCAGAGCTACCATGAAAATTTTTCTAGGTCCGAAACGGTCCACTACAGACCCGGCGAAGGGTCGCAGAAACATAGATACGAACATATAAGAACCCATGATAATACCGATCTCCGACTTACCCGCGCCTAGAGCTTGCGAGAAGAACGGAAGAGCAATAATGAGCATATGATTCGTCCCGTAGAAAATAAGGGCAACGACGTACAGCCATACGGCTTTATTCGAAAAAGGATTTTCTTTCACTGCAGTATTCAATTTGAGGTCGACTCCTATTCGTTCAGCTGCCTGCTAATTCCAATTGCGAGCGAACAGTCTGGCATCCAATAATAGCTTCGTATATTCGTGCTTAGGTCGAATGAACAATTCATCTACTGGAGCGATTTCGACGATCCGCCCCTCCTTCATTACCGCCACTACATCCGCTAATGCACCGATCACGTCTAAATCGTGGGAAACGAGCAAGATAGCCGTTTTGCCTTGTTTCTTAATTGCTCTAATCATCTCGATGACATTGTTTTTGTTCACGGGATCAAGCGCAGTCGTCGGCTCGTCGGCGATTAGAAGAGACGGGTTCAAAGAAAGCGATAGCGCGATCATAACCCTCTGCAACATCCCTCCGCTGAGTTCGAACGGATATTGTTGCATGACTTTCTCCGGATCTTGAAGAGTCATCTTCCCCAAAGCATCGATCGCTAGTCTTTTAGCTACTTTCATGCCCATCGGCTGATGGGCACGCAGCGTCTCTATGAACTGCTTGCCGATCGTGACAACGGGATTGAAAGCCGTCATCGGATTTTGCAGCACCAATGAAATTTCTCGGCCGCGGATTCCTCTTAATTGACGGGGCGTCAGAGCGGTTAACGATCTATCATTGAGTACGATGTTCCCTCTCGTCATCTTCGCAGTTGGAGGAAGTAGTCCCAAGATAGACATGCAAGTCATCGATTTGCCGCTTCCGCTCTCCCCTACGACGCCGAGAACTTGACCTGATCGGATCTGAAACGAAACGTTCTGAACGACTTCAGTCTTTTCCTCTTCCGCACCCTGAACTCGGATGCTGAGTTCATTGACTTGAAGAACTACGGGGTTGTTCATTAGCATTCACCTAACTTCCCTTTGCTTCCTTAGCCCATTTCGGCAACAATCTGGAAAGCCCTTTTCTTTCGCTCAAGGCTTCGCCGAGTAAATTAAGAATCGCCACCATGCAGAAAATCATAACGCCCGGCACGATCATCAACCTAGGATGGCTACGCAAAAATGATTTGCCTTCATTGATCATGGCTCCCCACTCCGGCGTTGGGGATTGTACGCCAAGTCCGATAAACGATAGAGCCGAGATGTCCATGATCACCCAGCCGATCTCAAGCGTAACTACGATGAACAGCGGCGGCAATAAGTTGGGAATGATATGTCGCGTCATTAACCGTAAGGTTGACGTTCCGGCAATTTTGGCTGCGGTAATATAGGTTTGCTGTTTAATATTTTTGACCAAGCCTCGGATAAATCGCGCGTAGTACACGGATTGTACAATAATTAAAGCAACGGCCATCTGCTTCCATCCGGCACCCCAGATGGCAATGAGACTGATGGCCAGGATCAGCGAAGGAATCGCGAGTATGGCATCGCATATTCTCATGACGAGACCATCTACTTTTCCGCCTATGTAACCTGCGAAACAACCGATAATCGTTCCGATAACTAAACACGAAGTCACGATCAACAAAGCCAAGCTTAAAGAAACTCGCGTTCCGTACAGTAACCGGGACAGCAAACAACGTCCCAATTGATCAGTCCCTAGCGGAAATTGCTTTGAAGGCCCCTCCAGCTTATGCATGAGATCGACGAAGTTAGGATCATTCGGAGCAATCAAAGGAGCAAGAAGCCCGGACAACACAATGATCGAGATCAACACCATGCAAATGGACAATACCTTATGCTGGCTAACGGTCCAACCGATACGTCTTATGCCTTCCAATCGCTATTCCCCCTTATTCGTCTTTTGCGTTAATCGCGGATCTAAGTAAGCTTGAATCACGTCCGCGGCCAAATTCCCGACGACGAATGCGATGGCCATAATTAACACATAGCTTTGAATGACGGGATAATCCCGATGATAGACGGATTCTAGGAAAAATCCGCCCATGCCCGGCATCGAGAAAATTTGCTCCACGATAACCGCACCCGCGAACAGTTTCCCCAAATTCATGCCTGCAGCCGTAATGACTGGTTTTATCGCATGACGTAGCACATGGTGGATGATTATTTTATACGTGCTTAAGCCTCTCGCCCGGGCATACAACACGAAAGGTTCTTCCATGCTTTCGAGAAGCCCCGCCCTTAGCAATCGAGAGTAGGTCGCGATGAGAGCGAATGCCAAAGTGAAAGACGGGAGCACGTAATGAATCCATGTATCGGCGCCTTGCAACGGAAACCAATCGAGCTTAACCGATAAAAAGTATAGGAGTAAGTAAGCGAGCCAAAATTGAGGTATCGATGCCCCGAGAAAAGCGAGAATTCGTGAAATATGGTCTATGATTCGGTTTTTGCGCAAGGCGGAAGCAATCCCGAGGGGAATGCTGATGACGAACGCGATGAATAAACTACTAACGGCCAACGTTGCGGTAATCGGTAGCCTCGCCGCGAGTTCCTTCGCCACAGGTAACTTGCTAAAAAACGAGATTCCGAAGTCAAAGTGGATTAATTGCCAAAGCCAATGCCCGTATTGCGACCAAAAGGACCTATCTAGTCCCAGTTCCGCTCGAACCGCCGCAATGGCTTGCTCCGTCGGCACGATATTGGAGACGGACAAATAAGCTTTTGCGGGATCTACGGGCGATGCTCTTAAAAGCAAAAAACAAACGAATGAGGCCCCCACAATTACGGGGACCATCATCGCAAGTCTATTCAAAACATAGGCAAGCCATCTCATTGAAAAAACACCTTTATTATTTTTGGATGTCAATCGTGTCGAACGGCGTTTCGTCGCGGTGAGCCGGGAATTTGAATTCTTTCACATAGTTCGGATAAACCGCGATATTCGTCAAATACGAGATCGGCAGGTACACGGCTTGCTCATGCAAGATAGTAAAGATGGACGTGTACAGCTTCTGGCGCTCTTGCTCGTCAACCGTTAATAACACATCTTTCATCTGTTGATGAAGTTCGTCCTTCATCGCTAAGCCTTGTTGCGATTCATAAATACCGTATCCTGGCTCGTAGTTGGTCGATACGAAATTATGCGGATCGTAAGGTGCGCCATAGGTTCCCCAGAACAAGAGATCGAAATCCGCGGTTTCCATACGCTTATTGCGAAGCTCTCTCTCGACCCCGGTCGTTTTCAACGAAACTCCGATTTGTTTCAAATCGGATTGAATGGCGGCTGCCATCGGCTTCTCAATCTGATCCGGTCCCATGTATACCAATTCGATTTCAAGCGGTTTTCCGTCTTTCTCACGAACGGACTTTCCTTCCGGAAGCGTCCATCCAGCTTGATCCAGCAAAGATTTTGCGGTTTCCAAATTATAATCATAAGGCTTCAGGCCGATATTCGCATACGGGAAGTTGCTCGAAATAATCGTATCCGCCATTTTTTCGACGTTATTCGTAACGCCTTCGACCAATGCTTGCTTGTTCACCGCATGTTGCAGAGCGAGGCGAACGTTTAGATCGGCGAAAGGTCCTTTGGAGCTGTTCACGATAAGAGCGCGGCTTGCAACTGGATCGGAAATCGCGGTTTCGAATTTACCGGAATCCTTAAGACTTACGAAGGAATCCAGACTAATTACCCCTTCGCCCCAGATCAGATCGATATCGCCTTTTTCCAAAGCGAGCACCCTGGCTTCCGCATCCGGAATGACTTTAACAACAAGTTTATTGATCTTCGGTTTCGTACCCCAATAGTTATCGTTACGAGTGAATACGGCTTGCTGATCTTTCGTATACTCCGTGAGAACCCAAGGCCCGGTCGTTATGGGACTTTTGATTTCATTAGCCGTGTTGCCGTCATCCGGGAAGCCCGCGGCACCTAGGAAGCGTAACGGACGAACGACAGCAAACTCTTGAAGAGCGGGATAATAACGGTTCTTCAAAGTAATTTTGAAAGTGTGGGCGTCTATCGCTTCCGTTTTCTCGATTTGGGCTATGACGCCCAACCAACTGTGCATGTCGCGGTTCGCAAGAATCGTATCGAAATTTTTCTGCACGACCGCGGAATCAAAATCCGAGCCATCCGAGAACTTCACGTTCTGACGCAAATGGAATGTGTATTCTTTGCCGTCTTCCGAGATGTCCCAAGACTCGGCTAATTTCGGAATGAGTTTTCCGCCTTCACCGTAGTCGATTAACGGCTCATAGTACATCCCTTGGGCGAAAAATTCATTAGGGGTATATTGGTGCGGGTTTAACGGACCGATATCTTTGGGCCAGGAGAGCGTCAACGTTTTATCGGCTACTGCATTTGCTGATTCAGAGGCACTCGAGCTAGCGGATACGCTTGCGGACGGGCTGCTTTCGTTTGTCTTGGAGTTGCAGCCTGCGAGAATAATTGTAAAAATAAGTACGATAAAAATGAAAGAATACTTAGGGGTGCCAGTTCTTAACACTGATTTACTCTCCTCGTTGTCGATCCTTTACGGATTCTTCTTTTAATATTGATAATGATTATCAACATCAATATGAATCCAAGAATATTACATTTGGAGAAATAAAACAAGCTATATTTGGTTATTTAATTGTACGATGACTTCAGTACCTATCCCCACTTCGCTCTCGATCCAGATTTTTCCGTTATGTTCATTAACGATCGATTTAGCTATCGGTAGTCCTAAACCTGTTCCTCCGGTCTTGCGATGTCTAGAGGAGTCCACGCGATAGAAGCGCTCGAATACATTCGAGATCTCCTCTAGTTCGATACCGATTCCGTAATCTTGTACCCTGATCTCAACATTCGTCGATTCTGTTTTCAAATGAATTTCAATTTCACGCTTACTGTATTTCAAGGCATTATCTATTAGTATGAGAAGAAGCTGCTTAATCTTGGTTAGATCTGCGTTAATCCATATTTCCCTATGTTTGGAGTGGATGATGATTCTCTGAGTGTGTAGCTTCTTTACGATCGAAGCGACCTGCTTACAACATGCCACTAAATCGAATTTCTCAATGTTCAGACTGTTGTTCTGCTGAGAAGATGCCAGATCGAGCAATTGCCTCGTCATTTTCCTCATTTGCTTGGATTCCTCGTATATCGCATCGATTGATTCTATCTGGATTTGCTTATCCGTAATGCCCCATCGACGAAGCATATTCGCATATCCTTCAATTATGGTTATCGTTGTATTTAGTTCATGAGAGGCATCCGAGACGAACTGCTGCTGCTTAAGAAAGCTTTCCTCTAATCGTTCCATCATCCGATTAAAGGTTTCCGTCATAAGGAAGAGCTCATCATTCGATTGACGTCGAAATGGAATTTTTTTGAATACAAGGCTGCTTTCAATTTCCCGCATCGTTAGGATACTGTCCGATATCGGTTTTAACAAGGTTCTGGATAGTAATGACGCTCCGAGGACGACCAGAATGACAGCTCCACCTGTTGAGAAGAGTAGAATCATGATCAGCAGGTCCGTTGTCGTTTTGAGCGATTCCATTTTCTCGACAATTTCAAATACGCCGATGACTTTGTCATCCGCTTGTATGGGCACTCTAACGACTAATAATTTCTGACCTTCGATATCGAGCAATTCGGAACCGTTCATGGACGTAAAATGAATCTGGTTAAGATCGATATCCTGTTCCTCTTGGTAAATCTGGACGACTTTCAAGTCGGGACTATAAATCCTGATTATCGAATCTTCGGGAAGATAGCTCTGCAGTTGATTTTCCTGCCCTGTGGACAAAATGGATCGAGGACCAATTTTCTCAATGATTTGCTCGGATTTATTCCGTAGTAAATCGATTTCATTGCGGGTTGCGATATGGATAAATAGCATGTAAACGACAACATCCACGCTTAATAAGATTAAAATAACAAGCGCGGATGTCAGTATCGTGAATTTAGTTCGTAGCTTCAACTGTCCATCTCCCTTACGGAGTAACCTACCCCTCGTATCGTGTGAATGATATGGGCATCGAAATCATGATCGATTTTCTTCCGGATATACCGGATATAGACATCGACTACATTCGTATCACCAACAAAATCGAAGCCCCAGACATGGTTGATAATCTGTTCCCTGCTCATCACTTGATTTTGATTCTCCAATAGGAACAAGAATAGATCATATTCTTTGGGAGTGAGTACTATCCTTTTTCCTCCCCTGATTATCTCTCTTGATACCTTGTTTACGGTGAGATTACTAATTTGTAGTTCCCTTGAAGCTGTCTTGATCGATGAATCAACAGGTCGGTTACGCAAGGCGGCTCTCATTCTGGCCAGTAACTCTTCGATTTCAAATGGCTTAGTCATATAATCATTCGCGCCTTGATCGAGCCCCGATATCTTATCTGGAGTTGTATTTCTCGCCGTCAATACAATAACCGGAGTTTGGGTGTCGATCTTCCTCAGTCTTCTTAATACTTCAATGCCATTTAACTCTGGAAGCATGATATCTAATATGATGAGCCCCCACTCTTCTTTTAGCGCTTTCTCAAGCCCGTCTCTCCCATTATCGGCTAGCGACACGGAATACCCTTCATGGGTCAGCTCCAATTCGAGCAGCCGAGCAATTTTATTCTCGTCCTCTACAATCAGTACATCGATGGACAACGGTAAAATCCCCCTTCTCTTGGTTATTATGAGTTAAGGCAGCTTAAATAAAACGGTTGTGATATTTGGATTTTAAATTCCAAAAAAAGCCCAAGCTTAAGCTTAGGCCATAATAAAATGATGGTTAGTCGTTTTCTGGCATGATCTTGCCCGTTGTCGCGTCGATTGTAAGCTCATGTATGATTCCAGCCGCATCTTTGATCGTTACGGCATACGCGGTTACGCCATCCTCTGTCTCAAGCTGAACGCTAGTCACGTTCCCAGGAGTTTTTTTAACGGCAATATCGATGATCTGTTGCTTACTGATTACGGGCGCTTGCGCTCCGTCATCGTTCACTTCTTGGTCGTTGTCTTGTTCGCCTTGGACGCCGTCCATTTCTTGGTCATTGTCTTGTTCGCCTTGCGCTCCGTCATCGTTCACTTCGACGTCGTTATCTTGTTGATCATGATCCTGCTGAACGGAATCAGTCGCGTCAGCAATTACCGGAGTAGCTGCATTCGTAGAAGGCAGTAACGATGCCCCCGCAATTCCTCCACCAACGAGCGCAACGGCAAGAGCACCGACCATTAATTTTTTGTTCATCGTTAATTCCTCCTAGTGTTGGTTTGATTACAGTCCCCATTGTAGATCTGGGCCCTGAGATTACTAGGTGAATAAGATTAGAATTCGATGAAAATTAAAATTTTAGTCGCTTGATGTGGCACTTCGTTTCTCAAGCATCCGTTGGTAAATCCCAATAGACACGGCTAACCATGTACCGCTCGCCAAATACCCTCCTATAACGTCGCTTGGATAATGGACTCCCAAATAAATACGGCTTACACCGATAGCTGCAATCATAATCGAACCGCTAACGATAAGAAGAGTTCTCGCAAGCGAAGTTCGAGCATGCTTCCACAACAGAAAACACAAGACGCCATAGAGGGTAAAGGCTGCCATGGAGTGACCGCTCGGAAAACTATATCCGTTCGCATCCACAATTCGATGCAAAGTTGGACGTGACCGATGAAATACCGTCTTCAATACTACATTTAACAAAGAGGAACCTACAACAACCCCAATAAAGAAGAACAATTCCCAGCGATATCGTAATACAGCATATAACACGATCATGATCATTATCGAAATGACCGTTATGGAAAGACCTTGTCCTATAAAGGTTAAAAACTTCATTATAGTCGTTAGAGTAGCGTTTTCCATTCCTTGTATGAGAGTAGTCCATTTGTTATCGAACGAAGAAATATTAGACTCGCCAATTAATATGGCGATAATCGCGAATCCGATCGCGCAAACGAAGCTTATGAGAAAGGATTTGGCAAAAACGCTTTTCAAGTGCATTCGCAACTCCTTGAACCAGATAGTTGATCAATTCCATTGTACCCCCCCTCCGCAATAAGAATACCATTGATCATGCATTCTCTATTCACACCGAATATAGGGTAACGTCAATAAGAGTCCCATGATGAGTTTCTCATCCTAATATCATAATCGGCGCAAGGGCATTGGGGGACAAGCGTTACAGATTGAACTAGTAAATCCCGGCAAAAAATGTTGTGTTAAGGTTGTTTCAGGTGATCAACACCCTACACAACTAACGCATTCAAGGGAGGACACTATGACTACAAATCCTAAAAACCGTTTAGGAAAATGGTTAATCGGTGCCACGTTAAGTCTTTCTATCGCTTTATCTGCAGGGACAATGTTCACGAATACGCATTCGGCCTATGCTGCATCTTCTTCTACCGCAGACAACGTGATTGCGACAGGCAAACAATTTTTAGGAGTACCTTATCAATTCGGAGCCAAATCGAATAAAACTAGCTCGTTCGACTGTTCTTCGTTCACGCAATACGTATTTAAACAGAACGGGATTAGCATCCCCCGTTCATCCAGACAGCAAGCCAATGTAGGTACATTCGTACCTAGAGATCAATTGCAACCGGGAGACTTGATATTCTCGGATACGAATCGGGACGGAGTTATCAACCACGTAAGCATCTATATCGGTAACGGACAGCTCCTGCACACGTATAGAGTCGGCATCGGCGTAACGATCTCGAAATTCGCCGGCAGCACATGGGACCGGACTTACGTGACAGCGCGTAGAGTACTCCCATCCAATGGACAATCTATCGTAGTCACTCCGCCGAGTACAGTTTCGAATCCGAACTCGCAACCGGGCAAACAACCGGTAAAACATCCTACTGCGACCCGTCCGTCGCACGACGATAATCAAGAAGGCGAGCATTAACATAGAAAAACCACATTTGACTTTACGTCAAATGTGGTTTTTCAATGGGGCAGATCGGTAACATCAGCACTTGTAACAATACTTAGGATACTTGCAGAATGGACCCAGATGGACATCAGAACGGATTTCTACATCTTCTTAATAAAGGCAATACTTCTTCAGGAGTCGCGGCTATGTCGGATATGACAACATGGTCAGGTTAATCGGCGTCTCCTGGTTTAACGTTAGCCGATGCGGACGATATCAAGTTCAGAATCCGTGACCGCTTAATGAATGACCCTGACATTACGGACGTTACATTAGGCATTGTGGAAGACAACGGGGTGCAAGATTGGGTGCCTGTTGGGAACAGGATAAATTAATGTCAATAACAGACGAGCGGTCTCCAATGATGGAGCTGCTCGTTTTTTTTCAGACCACTCATCCGCATACAGGAAGGCAACTGCGCAATCACTTGCTTGGTTGTATGAATATATTATTGATTATATTATTCTTTAACATTCATGGTGAAAGGAGTGACTCCTATTACAAAAAGAATTCCGATAGCCGATAAAATTTCATCTTCAGCCGTCTTGAAACGACCGAGCTTTTACCTATACCGCGATCAGAAGTATGGATTCAGCCTTCGGCTTCCCCGCTTGTGGAAGTTCTACACCGTGATTCGCGGAAGAACCAAACTGCAAGATGCGGAATACGGCGCGTTCTTCCTATTCAAATACAAAGGAAAATTGTATGAAGAAGCGTTAACCGTACTTGTATACCGGATGACCCGAAAGCAGTGGCTTAAATTATACGAGGACTCCCCCGTTATCTTCCTAGCCGAGCGCAACGGAAGAATTTATGCTTATACGGTACCGGAAGAGCTTCCTAGCGATTTTCTCGATAAAACGGGCAATGACTATGATTACAAAAAGTACGGAAAACCGATACGCCTGCTTAAACGAATGGTGAACGACGATATCCCGAAAATCGTCAAAACGCTGCGATTTATTTGATCATGAAAGGCCCTGGCGACGTTCGCCAAGGCCTTTTCACTTTACAGTTTTATTCAAGTTCCGCAATAAGTCCTGTATGGTAGAGAGGTTTGAGCAGGCAGTGCGCAGTATTCTTCCTGTTCGGGGGTATTCTCGTAAGGGTTCGAAAGAACCGCGAGCAACCGTTCCATTACGCTGTAATCTCCCTGTGTCACCGCGGCGTCGAGCGCCTCTTCTACTCGGTGGTTGCGTGGAATTACCGCTGGATTGCTATTCCTCATCAATTGATGAGATGCGGCTTTGGACTCCTGTTGTCTGACTAATCTTGCGTGCCAGAGCTCGTTCCAAGATACGAATTCCGCTGTGCCGAACATATCGTTTTCCTGTGATTCAGTCGCATCCAAGGTTAAAGCGACGAATGTATTGGTGTAATCCGCACGGTATTTTTTCATCATCTCGAGAAGGCTCTCGATCAGGGTTTCATCCTGCTGCTCTTCGTTAAAGATGCCCAGTTTGGCTCTCATTCCCGCGAGCCAGTAACGTTGATACGACCCTGTATATTCGGACAAGGCTTCCTCGGCGAGCGTAACGGCTTGTGCGTCGTCCTCATGCAGTAACGGCAACAACGCTTCGGCGAATCTCGCAAGATTCCACCCGCCGATATACGGCTGGTTCCCATAAGCGTAGCGTCCTTGTCTGTCGATGGAGCTGAATACGGTTGCCGGATCGTACGTATCCATGAAGGCGCACGGGCCATAATCAATGGTTTCTCCGCTAATCGCCATATTGTCCGTGTTCATGACTCCATGAATAAAACCGACGAGCTGCCACTTCGCGATCAGCGCCGCTTGGCGCTGAGTCACTTCCTGAAGCAGCTGCAAATATCGGTTATCCTTCTCTTCACTGTCGATTTCCGCGTAATGCCTCTGAATCGTGTAATCGGACAATGCCCGGAGTTCTTCGATTGTTCCCCATTGCGCGATGTATTGAAAGGTGCCGACGCGGATATGACTCGCGGCCACGCGCGTTAGTATGGCGCCTGGTTGTTCGGTTTCGCGTTGAATCGGCTGTCCGGTCGTCACTACCGCTAAGCTGCGGGTAGTCGGGATTCCGAGTCCATGCATCGCTTCGCTAATGATGTATTCGCGGAGCATCGGCCCTAGAGCGGCCCTGCCGTCGCCGTTACGGGAGTAAGGCGTTACGCCTGAACCCTTAAGTTGGATATCAAAGCGCTCGCCTTGAAGAGTCATCTGCTCGCCAAGAAGCAAAGCACGACCGTCGCCTAACCTGTTGAAATAACCGAATTGGTGCCCTGCGTAGGCTTGCGCTAGAGGATATGCCCCTTCGGGAATCCGGTTCCCGGCAAATACCGCAACTCCATCCGGGCTTTGCAGCGCTTGAGCGTTCAACCCCAATGACGCCGCTAACGGCTCATTAAGAACGGCCAAGCTCGGCGAGCTCACGGGGATCGGTATTAGCGGGGTAAACAATGATTGCGGCAGACGGGCATAACTATTATCGAAGTTCCAACCTGATTGCGGCAAGGCTTGATTGTCTTTCATAGGCTCTCCTTTCGGTCAGTCGCTCTTGTGTATTTTTTTCTAGCTTTAGCTTATTACGTATATCGTTTCCATCCGTCTTTGAATCATGCTTTGTTCGTCAATTGCACTCCTTGATTATAACATCACAATGATGAAAGCCCATATTTTAATGAATGTGTAACCTATCGCTTCTAAGGCAATAACCTATATAGACAAATGACTACTTAAAAAGCGGAGGTTATTGTATGGATCGTGGTTTTTTTCCAGGTGGCGGCTTTGGCGGCGGGTTCGGTCGACCCTTCTTTCGCCCGTTCCCTCATCCCTTTTTTCCAAACCGTTCCTTATTCCCGTTCTTCTTCTTTTCCCCTTTCTTTTTCCCTTTCTTCAGGGACGGGAAATCGGATGACATGGTTTTCGCGCAGCATTCGGCCCAAGCGGGTGACACGTTAGCTGCGGTAGGCCACAAGTATAATATCCCTCATGCCATTTTGGAGGAGGCGAATCCCCAGGTTTCTAATCCTAACCAACTGAAATCAGGCGAAATGATCTACATCCCTAGAATTTCTAACATGATGTGCCAGAAAACCTATACCGAAATGCCGGTTTCAGGGCAGCAAGCACAACCGATGATGTATCAGGGTCAAAGGGTATAACAAAAAAATGAGCCGCCAAATCCTCCCGATTGGCGGCTCATCTTTATCGTATGTTAAGGAACGGCTATCGTAATCTCCAACTCTTTAATGTAATCCCTTGACTCCTTGCCGTCCTTACCTTCTATATTCCATATATAAGGCTTGATGATAATCGCTTTCGGCATCGTTACAGGCCCTTCGTAATCTTGAGTCCCTTTAGATAAGTCTTTGTCTCCCACTGCAATAGCGCCGCCGCCGTAAATGTAATTGAATTCATTTCCGCTCTCATCGAAAAGCGCGTACCTCAAAAACCTTCGGCCGCTAAACAGATCTCCCTTAGAGCTATTGCCCAACAGAGTTACCAAATGAATCGTCGCGGGGGTTATTTCTAGCCTCTCGATACTCAAAGTGACCTCATCGTATTTTTTTACCTCGCTTGAAGTTAGGACGATCGCTCCCGGAGCGTTTTTCTCGATCGGGATCTTGAAATCGTATATGCCGTTATCGACGCCCTTGCGTTTAGCGATCCCAATGGATAACGAGAGCTCGAACTTGTCCGGGAACTCATAAGCTTGTTCCGTACTGCCATCGTAACCCGCGTGCCCCATATTAATAATCCGCAACAACGTTTTATCATCGATCCGTTTCGGTACTCCCATACTGAAGGAATAAGGTCCCTGCTCTCCATTGACTTTGGCTTTCACGCTGAACGTACCGATAACGTAATCCGGCAATTTCTTCTCGCCCTGAACCTTAACGACGGCGGATAATCGTGCCCCGTCGTACATCACATTGGAAATCGTAACGGTTCGTCCGGCCTTCATCAGGCTGTAAGTTTCCTCCGTTACCATGCCATTACGCGAAGCAGCTGCGAGACCTGCATCTCCGAATTGTTCATAGAGGCTATTGATCCATGGGATCTTCTTAAGCGTACTTGCCATGGCGGGCGAGACAACGCCGGAGCCGATCACTAGCCCAACTGCAGCGAGAACAGCCGCAGCTGACAGTCCGGCTCTCTTGAATCGCCGACGGCTCCGATACCGGCTACGAATCGAATGAATATCGACGGCTTCAAGCTGTTCATAGGTATGATCAAGCGATTCTCTTATGGTATCGGGTATCGGATCGGTTAATGAGTCCTTATGCTCATGTAGCGTATGAGTTAATCTATCTTGATTCATATGTGTCTTCTACCTCCTCGGAAAAGTCTAACCACCGTAACAGCTTCTCGCGTGCTCGATAGAGCCTGCTCTTGACCGTCCCTACCGAAATGTCCAGCATTCTGGCCACTTCCTTAATCGGCAAATCCTGCACATAGTGGAGTATCACGACAAGTCTCATCGGCAATTCCAAGTTATCGATGGCTTCGCGCAACTCCATGCCCCCGTAATCATCTGCCGCTGAATGCTTGTCCGGTATATTCGTTAACGACACTAAATGATCGCGCTGTTTCAACATACGATTGCATTTGTTTATTAGAATTCGAATCACCCAGGTTCGAAAAAAAGCAGGTTCCCGAAGCGAATGAATCGATTTATAGGCGCTCAATATCGTTTCCTGCATCGCATCCGCGCAATCCTCATCACGTTGCAGCATCTGCTTGGCTATCGCGTACATCGGGGATTCCAATTGCCGCATTAGCGTAGTGAATGCCTCTCGGTCTCCCTGTATAGCACGTATTACAACCTGAATGTCCATCCTCGCTAATCTCCCTCACGGTGGCTACATCTTCGCTTTCAGAAGCTGCTTTCATGTGTTCCTCATTTCGTAGACACTAATTAGATCACCCTTGCTTCCAAAAGGTTCCCTCAACGAAAAAAAAGAGAAAAAGCCGCCAAAGCCTATTAGGCCCGGACGGCTATCGGATTCAATTTTGCAATAGTTGATCGATTCGAGCTTTTGCGTTGTTCCAGTCCGTCATTAACGGGAAATCGTATTGCTCTCTCGCCTTCAGATTCCACGGATGGGGAATGCAAAGCACTTTTTTCCCCGCTTCTAACGCGGGCACCAGATTGTGAGGGCCATCATCGATCAGGAGATCGTAGTCGATCAAGTTTTTACGCTTGCAGGCAAAGAAGTTGTCGACCGGAATGAAAGGCATATGCTTCTGGAGCCAGTTCCACTTCTCCAAGATCGTCTTCGGCTGAGCTGCCGTAACGATTATGACGTCGTAGGCGTCGTGAAGTTTTTCCATTTCTTCAATGACGTGCTCATCGAACAAATCAAGCTCCTCATAAAGTCCGGGACGCCCGAAGAATACATCATGCGTGCTTTCCGGATGACGCAAGTGATCCGAGTTCCAATCGAACATTTCTTCATAACGGAGCGGATGAGTAGGGAATTCATTGTTATTATGATAGATAGCGCGCTTGACGAGATGGCATATCGTATCGTCCATGTCGACCGCGATGATTGGTTTTTTCATTCCTTTTCCTCCGCATTATGTTAATAACTTATCGAATCATCCATTCAATACAGACCGAGCAAGGCGGAATCCAAGATCCTCTATGCAAAATGAAGGATGGCTACGGCGTCGGCATGTCGCCCCGCAACCTCTGGCCTCTTCAGCCCAGCTCCCGCCGCGAAAAATTCGATAGGTGCCGTACACTGCCGGATCATATACATCCCAACACCACTCCCAAACATTTCCCAGCATGTCAAACAACCCCCATCCATTCGGTTCTTTTTTCCCAACCTCATGGACTTGCCCATTCGAATTTTGGTTATACCAAGCAATGTTGGCAATATCCCCGTACCTATATCCTGTCGTGTTTGCCTTACAGGCATACTGCCACTCTGCTTCTGTCGGAAGGCGATAACCGTCCGATTCCCAATCGCAAATGACTGCTTCACTATCCTCGCTGAAGGAATAACACTCCTTCAATCCAGCTTGCCGGGAAAGCAGATTACATATATAAATGGCTTCATTCCATGAGATATTCACGACCGGCTTTTGATTGTCTTCAACGGAAATCTGCGATTTCTCTGTAACTGCGCAATAAAGCTCCATAGTTACGGCATGTGGGGCGAGCAGGAACGGTTTGATGTCGGACTTCCATTTACGATTCGTTCTGTCATCTCTTAATTCGATTTCTCCCGCCGGAATAGGAACCATTGGATAATTAATCAACATAGATCACTCTCCCTTCATAAGCCTTGAGACATAATCCTCGCAAATATATCGATTATCTTTCTTATTCAAAGGAGGGATATTCGCAACTCTAAAGAAGCTTAGACCAACCACCATCGCCAACAGGCCGTAAGCTGCGCTTTGCGAATCCTCCACCTTCATATGCCCCATTTTGTTGCCATAGTCGAATATTTTCGCAATGCCGTGAATGTCTTGCATATAGCCCTTCGATACGACTTCTTGCAGGTTACGATCCAATACGGCTTTTGAGAAAAATTGAAGAAAAAGCTTGCCTTGATCTTCATAAGGGATGTGCATCTCTTCAACCCCCTCAAGATCCGATACATTGATTGCTCCCTGCGTATCATTGCTATAAGGAGGAAGGATGTTCTTCAGCGTGACCCCGATCATTTCCTCCGCAGGCATCGTATTCTGAATTTCTGAATTGATCTTCGAACCATAGTAAGCTAAGAATGCCTTAAAAGACTCAATCATCAAATTATCCTTATTCTTAAAATAATAAGTAACAACGCCCTTGGAGCAACCTGCAACCTCAGCTACTTTATCCAACGTCATGCCATCAATCCCATGCCTGCTAATGCAAGTTAGAGTAGCGTTGATGACATCCGCTCGGCGTTTAGGCTCCATTCCTACTTTAGGCATTTCTTGAGTTCCTCCTTATTAAACGATGTATATCTTACGGATATGTTTATTTATACCGAACAGTCAGAATAAATAAAACATATCGAATAGGAACCGTCCTGTCAAGTCAGTAGTCGACTTCACATGAAAAAACCCCGCCAACGAGCTGCGGGGTTTAACTATTCCTATAAGATTCTGTTAATAAGAAGCCGAATATTGTTCAAGTTCGGACGCTGGATCAAATTTCTCTTTACTCATGAGGAATGCCGCTAGCAGAGCAACGGCAGCCGGAATAATCGCCCAAGCAAAGGTATGAACGATGGACGAGGACAGTGCCTCCGTAATCTTATCAAGAACTTGAGCAGGAATGTTGTCCCTCGTATCCGGGGTCAAGATTTTACTCGGATCGCTTAGATCTACGCCTTCTGGCATTTGTCCTCCGCTACCGAACATGGAGGTCAATTTATTCGTAAACACATGGCTTTGAATAATCCCGAACACCGTAATCCCTAGCGTCATTCCCAGTTCCCGATTGAAATTAAGCGTCGAGCTGGCAGATCCGCGCTGCCTGGCAGAGAAACCATGAATGGCCGCATTGCTTAATACGGAGAACGATGAGCCGATTCCGAGACCGACCATAATCATGAAGATCGTAACCATGAAGCGCGAAGAACCGGTCGTTAACGTGGTGAGCAGCGCAATACCGATAACAAGCAGCGTTAATATCGGGATCATGATGGAGCGATAATTAAACTTGGCAAGAAATGCACCGCCACCCGCGGCAGTAACGACCGATCCGAGCATCATGGGAAGGAGAACGAGCCCCGAATTCGTCGCCGATCCGCCTAATACGCCTTGGATGAACACTGGAATGTAAATCGAGGCAGTAATAAATGCAGCACCGCTAAAGATAGCCATGATATTACTCGTTGAGTAAAGACGGTTCTTAAACATACCAAAAGTGATGATTGGTTCTTGAGCACGACGCTCGATATATATAAATCCAAGGATAAGTACCGCGAAAGCGGCGAACAAACCGATAATCATGCTGGAATCCCAAGCATATTCTTTACCGCCAAGCTCGATCGCGAACATCAAGCACAAGATTGAAGCAACAAGCGTAAATGCGCCTAGATAATCGATCTTCTGTTTGGAATGTTCGACGGACTCTTTGTAAAAGAAAATAATCATCAGGAGTGCAATGAAGCCTAATGGTAAGTTAATATAGAAAATCCAAGACCAGTGGACATAATCTGTAAAATAGGCTCCGAGTAGAGGTCCGAAAATACTGGAAAGACCAAATACGGCTCCAAACAAACCGCCCATTTTCCCCCGTTTATCCGCAGGTACCACATCGAACATGATCGTGAACGCGATAGGCATAAGTGCGCCGCCGCCAATCCCTTGAATCGCGCGATAAATACTCAGCTGTACGATACTTTCTGCCGTACCGCATAGTGCTGAGCCGATCATGAATACGATAAGACCGAATATAAAGAAACGCTTGCGGCCATACATATCCGATAATTTACCGAAAATCGGCATACCGGCCATTTCAGCTACCATATAGGCAGAAGTCACCCACATGAGTTTGTCGAAGCCGCCCAGGTCGCCGACGATCGTACCGATTGCCGTTGCCGTGATCGTGTTATCCATTGAAGCCATTAGAATGGCCAATAACAATGCTCCAAGAATTACGCCCATATTATTTCCCTTTGCCATCTTTAATAATTCCCTCCACTTTGTCGCTTTCCCAACTATCCAATATCTTGATTGCAAAGTATCTTGATAATCAAGATAATAAACATCTTAACGAGAAAGGCAATATTTTGTCAAGCGATCAGCACGATCAAACAAACTCCACTAATGACAAATCTTCAACGTGAACCTAATATGAATCCCTATTTATTGCGTTGAACAATAAGAAACCGCCAAATTTCATTTGGCGGTTTCTTTTCACGTCAATAACAATTTCATGTGGAGTTTCTCATCGTTTTATCATAATCGGCATTTATGATTAGGGAGACAAGTTCCGTGCGCTTATTGGTAAATAGTGCAATAAAAAGTTGTGATATGGTTATTTCGGCAGGTCAGCACTACAAAAACTTATCTACACAGGAGGACATCATATGAATACTATTACGAATCCGAAATTCCGTTTTGGCAAGTTTCTTGTAGGTGCGACGTTAAGCCTTTCGATCGTCTTCTCTGCAGGAACGATGTTCGCGAGTACGAATTCGGCTTATGCAGCCTCCAGTTCTAATTCAATCGCAGACAATATAATAACGACCGGTAAACAGTTTATTGGCGTACCTTATCAATTCGGAGCCAAGTCCAACGTTACCAGCTCATTTGATTGTTCTTCATTCACGCAATATGTATACAAGCAGAACGGAATTACCCTGCCCCGCTCGTCCAAGCAGCAATCGCAGGTAGGTACATTCGTTCCGAGAGACCAGTTGCAACCGGGAGATTTAATATTTACGGATACGAATAAAGACGGAGTCATCAATCACGTGAGCATTTACATCGGCAACGACCAACTCCTGCACACTTATAGGGTCGGAATAGGCGTTACGATTTCGAAATTCTCTGGCAGTGCTTGGGACCGGACTTACGTAACGGCCCGCAGAGTACTCCCATCGAATGGACAAGCTAACGAGGCGACGACGTCGACTAACGTTACGAAACCAGATCAGGGCTTAACTAAACCTGTGGTTGTTAAGCATCCAAACGGAAACCGTCCGGCGCATAGATATCATCAGAATTTCGGGCGCCACTAATCCTAAATTAATAAAATTGAATATCGTTTAAATAGCCTTGAGGCGGCTAATTCATACCATGTAGCCGTCTCTGGCTACCCATGTGAAGGAATCATTCAGATGTGGGCATCTTACCCTTTTGGGTTAGTTCGATTAACCGTTATCAAATAGTTGTATTTACTCGCGTGTTTCAATTCATCCAAGATAATTCCATAAACAGTGTCTTTGTATATTCCTTGAGGCAATCCAAACCAAATTTTTCGATATTTTTCAACTGCGGACAACTCCCCCATTAAGGCCTTCTGAATACCCTCGTCGAAGGATCCCACTCGCTGGAATTGTTCATTGCTAATTCCCGTAATATCCTGGCCGGTAACTTCCTTGTAGATAGCTCGGAACATTTGATTATGTCCACGTTCGTCATCACGTATTGAAGCTATGATAGAGGCCTGTTCGGAATTGGGAGCTAATCGGATCAATTCATCATAAAATAACTCGTCATTCCTTTCGCCTTGGACTGCCTCGGCGATTAATTTTAGCGCTTGTGGAAAGGATGTTGTCCAAATCGGCTCAAATCTTGTTCTAAACCAATAAGGGTTAATCATGTACATACAATATCCTCCCTAATTTTCAACTTATCACAACCAGAGTATGAGCAGTTGCCCAGACTGGTGTCATAAAGTATGAAATACCTCCCATTTGGCAACAGCTTTAAATAAAACTAGAGCGAGGCTAATCAATGGGAATTTGGGAAACGATACTGAGAGCCATATTGTCTTTTGTGTTGATGATGATAATTGCACGTATTCTGGGAAAGCCAACCGTTGCGCAAATGACCTATCACGATTTCGTAGCATCCGTAACCTTGGGCGCAATTACCGCTAATCTTGCTTTTAATGACAAGATAGCCATATGGAAACTGGTTTTGTCTGCCATTTCCTTCACGGCAGTCGCTTATTTTCTAATGTACGTGGCCATGAAAAACAGAAAACTTCGAACTTGGATCTCGGGAAAACCGACCGTGCTCATTCAAGAAGGCAAAATATTGGAAAAGAATATGAAAAAACTCAAAATTACGCCAGATACCTTGAATCAGGAGTTAAGAGAAAAAGATATCTTCAATATTCAAGAAGTCCAATATGCCGTACTCGAATTAAACGGTAACATTTCCGTCTTGCGCACTCCCGAGAGTATGGCCGTGACCAAGAAAGACATGAAACTGAACGCTAGCTCCAAGCAAGCGTTTCCCATTGAATTAATCATGGACGGTAAAATAATAGAAAGTAACTTAGAAGAAAACAACCTATCTAAAGATTGGTTACGTTCACAAGCCAAAAAGAAAGGACTTCTAATGAATGACATTAATTATGCCGTAATCAGCTCTGATGGAACAATCTATTGGGACGAGCTTAATGATCGAATTCAGAATCCGATTGATCAAGAATGATATGAATTAATAATTATTTCATCTTTGCCATCTATGATTGGTGTATTCATTAGATGAGGTGATAAAGATGAGATTCAATCGAGCTATATTCATGCCTGCTCTATTCGTAATGGCAACAAGCCTAATCCTGATTTTATATTCATTCATTGGGGTTACGCATGGGACTGGTCCAAGAATGGAACAAGGAAACGAAGAACTATTCAAAACTTTAGGAACCATATCCGTCTTTATCGCGGCAGTCAGTTATGCATGGCTTCGGATGAAAAAGAAGAGAAGATCCCACTCCCAGTTCGTAAAATGGCTCGTCAAAGGCTTTGACAAACTGCACCCATATGCTGGTTATACAGCCCTTCTCCTCATTGCCGCCCACGGAATCTATTTTCTAACCCAAACCATCGTAAAAAAAGATACTTACACGGGAATTGCAGCATTCTTATTGCTGTTGACCGTTGGCATTTACGGTTATCTAATCAGGCGAGTGTCAATTAAACATATTCGGAAGATTCATTTCTCATTAGCTACGGCTTTTGCTCTTGCTGCCGTAATCCATGCAGGAGGTTCGGCAATAATTGCAACGCTCAGTACGATTGCATTCTGGGGTTTCATTGGGTTGCTGGAACGTACGGCAAAAAATTAACTTTCAGAACATTTCCGAAAACAGGACTTGTTCGACGTTCTTTAGTATGAGCTCTTTAATCTTCGGGTTAAAGTCTGCGGGTAATTCCGTCGGTTTGAAAAACCGGACTTCCGTTCCTTCTTCCCCGTCCGCTTTCAAACATCCACCGGTTATCTCGTTAGTTATGAAAGCAATCGTCACCGGATAATATTCATCGCCGTTGGCTAGCCTCACGAAATGTTCTTCGCCGGAAAATACGCCAATAAGCCTCATATTTCCTAGCCGAAGACCCGTTTCTTCGGCTATTTCCCTTCTCCCCGTATCCTCGGCCGATTCCCCCAATTCCATAAAACCGCCCGGAATCGCCCAAGTCCCATCTCGTTTTCTCTGAAGCAGCAATTCATACTCATCGTTGATGACAAGAACCGCTACCCCTACAAGGATAATCGGCTTGTGTCCGACTAATGCCCTTAGTTCCTCGATGTAACCCATACGAATACCTCCTCCATATCGAATCCGATAACTTCATAATCATCATCATCATTATGGGATTGGATAATAGGAAGATAAATAGAAAGGTTCGTATCGATAATTTCCTATTTTATTTCAAATCCTTCATCTTCTCGTCCAGCAACCGAAAAGCTTCTCTCAAGCGGTCTTTTGGAATCGATTCATACCGATCCCCGATGTTCACTTCGTAATAACAAGTCGATTCGCTCGTCGCTTGGACGAACGGAGCAATTCCTAATCCCGTTTGTTCGTAAATCGCGATAAGTACCGACTCGAGCGATTCCTTAGACATGTCCGCATGGACATGGAACATATTCGACACCGGCTGCAACGGTTTCGTCGATATGCCTTGGCATTCGTTGAACAAGGCCGCGAGTTCAACGGACTCCCGATAATATTGCGCCATCTTCGGTATTCTTTGTTCGAAATAGAAGTCCGAGCTGAGGATATACGGATACAGGCTTATTAAATCCCCGCCGTGCCTTCTCTTCCACACTTTCGATAAGGAAGTGAACGACTCTTCGCCGGCGAGAACGGCTCCCGCGATGCCTCCTATTCCCTTGTAGAAGGATACGTACACGCTATCGAACAGGCCGCAAACCTCCGCGGCCGTTTTATCGTAATAGGGTAATATCTCGAACAGCCTGGCGCCGTCTAGATGTAACTTGATTCCTTTAGCCCTGCAGTGTGCGGATATCGCTTCCAGCTCTTCGTATGGCGGTAGCTGGCCTCCAATCTCGCGTTGCGGCAATTCCAGCAACAGGCTCGCGATCTCGTCTTGCATCCCCACTACGTCCTCGAGCCGAATCGTTCTTTCCTTATTGGCTAGCAACACGGGTTCGATGTGGTGAAGCTCCTGTAAACCGCCTTCTTCATGAATCTCAAGATGGCTTAACGGATGGTAAGCTACCTTCTTGATCCCTCTTTCGTCGCACCATATTCTCAAGGCGATCTGCTGCGCCATCGTTCCGCTAGGGAAGAAGACGGCGGAAGATTTACCCAAATATGCCGCCATCTTATTCTGAAACCGTTCGATGACATTGCCTTTGCCATACATATCGCTGTCCATATTGCCGTCGATTCCATCTAAGGCATCCTTCAGGACTTGAATGTTTCTCTTGCCATTCCCTTGAATTTTATGATCAGTGTTATTGTAGGCGTCTAGTAGTGATATCTTCTCGCTCATCTGGGTTGTTCTGCCCCTTTCAAATATAAAACCGTAATAATTAATGTTATTAATGAACACTTCTTGATCTCATTGTACCAAATCCGCAGCAAAGCCGAAAAGGAGCAGGGACTAGCTCCTGCTCCTTTCATTAACAACGCGATATTTAAAGCCCCAGCTTATTTCCCTTCTCCAGACGTTGAATCTGTTTCTCGCCACTGTCAGCCAATTCCCGGAACTGATTGATCGTTTCGCGCATTTTTGGCAATGCTTCCTTTTTATAAGTGCTTATAGAATCAAGAGCGGCCAGCACATCCGTAAAAGCCTGCTTCAACGTATCTACCGAGATACTCGTTTCAATGGATTGCTTATGAATTTCCGCCCCTTGTTCCTTCAACATTCTGGACGTGCCTGCAATGAGTTCGTTCGTCGTTTGGTTCAACAGCTCGATTTTCTTCAATACGATCTTCTGATTGTATAGTGCGCTAGCTACGGTCACGGAAATCTTCAATGCAGAGATCGTCACGTTCTTGGCTCTGTCTACCCCTCGTATCAATTCTTTGTTGTTGCGGATAACGACTTCGATAGCCATAATCCCTTGTTGATTAACGACCAACATCTGCTGCAAGTCCATCACTCGTTGCCGTAGAGGGAACAACACTTCTTCGGTAATAAAACGGATTTTATCCGCATCTTCGTTCCGTAGCTTCGCTGCTTCGACCTGCAATTCGATGGATTCGTCCATCATGACGCCGAGTTGAATTTCCTTCTGCAGCTTCTTGGTTAACTCCCGGAGCGTCTGTTGCTCAATCTCTAGCGTCGTATTATCGTTCTTCAGCGTCGTTCTCCCCTTGTCTAAGGAGACGACGATATCCGCGATGACAGCGTCTGCTTTCTGATATTTCAAGAAGTACGCGCGTAGTGGATTGAACAGCTTGCCTAGAAACCCTCTCTTGGCAAAATCAACAAGGCTCGGGTCCAAATCCTTCAATTGCGTTTGCAGCTCGGAAAGGCCTTTCGCCACTTGTCCCCCCTCGTCTCCCGTTTTCGAGAGATTTCCTACCGAGACTTGAAGCAACGTATTTTTGTCGGATGAGGATTTCATAGTGTTCAGGCCGAAAGCTTCGATCGATTGCAATATTTCTTTACGCTTTTCCAGCGATTCCATATCCATCGCCAAGATCGTTGCCACATTGGAATCCGCGATCTCTTTGAGTTTGGCGACTTCCTCGGGTACCGGTTTAACTTCTTCCTCGATCACGGCCTTAATTTCATCTTCTTTCGCAATCTCCATCGAAAAAGACATCGTTATCCTCCTCAAGTTCGAAGTTACAGCTGAACGTTAAATAAGTTCCCGATCTTATAGACGACATCGTCCGTATCCGCATTGAGGCTAGCGGCCTCGTTAATACTCGAAATACTTTCAAGCGCCTTAATATTCGCATTGTATCCAATCGTATATATGGGGACCTTATAGGACTCGATTAACGCTTTAATGTCTTTCAACGAATACCCCTCATTCGTCTCCCCGTCGCTCAGAACGAAAATAATCGGCTTAACATTCGGATTTATCGCTAATTCGTCTTGAAGCATCTTTAACGCGACGACAATCCCATCGAACGTAGCCGTCCCGCCGCCGGTTTGAAGGCTTTTCACCGTGCCAACGAACATCGATTGCTGAATCGTATCGTATTTAGCGATAGGCAAATTAATGGTGACATCACTTGAATAAGAAACAAGGCCGATGCTGTTGTCCTTCCCTAAATACTTCTGTCCCTTCAACAAGGACTCTTTCAAACGGTTCAAAGGCTCGCCGTCCATGCTTCCGGATACATCCGCTACGAATACGGCAGCAATCGGTTTATTCCCGTTCTTCTTCTCTTTCCACAACTTCTGCGCGGAGGAAATCAGGTTGCCATCGACGACCGCTAGCTCCGATTTGTAGTCCTCGAGTTGATTAAAGCCATTTTCCCGAGCTAACTTCTGATATTTCTCTTGCCCAACGAAATCGGCAAATTTCTTAATGATGTCTAACTTAGCCTGAGGCAGATCGCCTAACGCATACAACGGACTATCATGCCTTACACCGAATGGAGTAAATACGTAGCCGCTTTTCAAGTCCGCCGCGTTGGCATAAGTTTGGTATTCCAGAACGAATCCGTCGAGCATGCCGGACTTGGCCGCATCGCGCATCTGTATCGTTGTTGACGCAATGAAAGGCACGTTAGCTTGGAATTTCTCGAAGCCTTGAACGGCTTTATCTCCTAGAATGTTCGTACTGTCGAAAGTATTTAGCGCTGTCACAAGGAAATTCAAACCCGTTGAACTGGCAAAAGGGTCCGTATAACCCATCGAAAATTCGTTGTTGGCTATCGCTTCGGTAACGGTTTTGACGTTCACTGAGCCGTATTTGTCCACTAAGGCATCGTATTTAGCCTTGGCGATGACGATGCCTGGAACGTTGCCTACGAGCCGGGAGGATACGAGCTGGGTTTTCACGCCGCTTGCCTTTACCATCTCCCCCCAAAGCTCGTTGGATGGCGTATAAGCGTCCGGCACATACTTACCGGATTTAATATAGTCGGCGGCGGTACCGGAAGCGATATTACGGATTTTCACGGAAACCGCCTTACCCTCTACTTCCACTTTGGCATTGTTAAACTCGGTAGCGACTTCGGTCAACCAGCCGTCAACCCCAGTCCCCGACTTCTCCGTCGAAGAAAAGATTTCTACGAACTGATCCGTCGTGTTGTCTACGGCGATCGGGAACTTAGAGATATCCGGTAAAGAGTCGGCAACGTCTACAGGATCTAGATCGATCTGACCTTTCACTGGAGTTGCGGTAGTGACGGAAATATTGGAGTAAAGTTTGTTTAATCGCTTGGCCGCATCTTCCGTAGTGACCTGAGCTTTCGACTTCCCCAAATTAGAGGTCAAGTTCACCCCGAAATATACTAGGGCGAATACCACAACGACGATCATTCCCGACAGCAGGACAAACTTGCCTCTCCCTGGCATTCCAACCACCTCTTACTGTTTGTAAAATTTAGTTTGCTTAATGAGCGAGTCGATTTCCTGCATGCATGCCATATTTTCGATATCTTCTTGTTCGTAACTATCTAACCTCGATATTTCTAGCAGCAGCTTATCCAGCTTCAGCAATATCTCCTCATTCGTATCTACTGAACTTTTCACGAAGGACAATAGCTCATTGTGCATATTCGTCTTTTCTTGAAGTAGTTTTTGAGAAAATCGATCCGAGCCGGAACTCCCGACGCTGGAGTATTCCGAACCATCATAGACATTCAGTCTGATCAATACACTCCTGACATTCAGGTAAAACAGCTTCTCTACCTCCTGAATGACGGAAGCGAACTTCTTGTAACTGAGCTCCGACGGGTCGAACCTTTGATTAATGACATTAAATAAGGTCGACTGCTTCTTATTCATCCGGTCCAACTGAGCCAAAGCAATGGAAATATCCTGTTCCAGCGTTTTAACTCTTCTATAGCGCGTCAAAGATACAACGTAGTCCTCATGTGTGACGATTTCTTTAATAGGAAGAATAACGGGCGGCTGAAAAAGTAAGACATAACTCCCGTAAAGCAAGATCAGCGCGCTAGCGAACAACAAGGTAATTCCGACAGCCGTTGATAGAGCGTTCTCGCCGATCGCTACGCCGATTAATCCGGGCGAGAGCACCAGCACGTTCACAACCGCGACACCGACTATCAGGCCCAGCAGCTTGATGAATTTCGTACCCATCGACGCTTACTCCTCCATCCTCGTTTATTCATTCTATGTACTACCATCCCTTTAATTGTCCTATAAAGGAAATACGTTTATTTCTTCAACTTAGAACAGATATGAAGAAGTTGTTGGCATTGTCTAGTGCTTGCGCCCCGAGCCCATAATAAAAAGCCGCGATTATTCGCGGCTTGAACGTGAAATGATTAGGAGGCTGTGTTATTCCAAGCTTCCGTTAGCAACTCGGTGTTAATGCCTACGGCAGCCAGCGAGCCCATGGAAGCCGCCGTAATGGCCTGATTAAACTCTGTTGCAGCATCTCCGGCGCTGTAAATACCAGGCACGTTCGTTTTACCGAATAGATCAACGACTACGCTTCCTGCCTCGGTCACTTTGCAGCCGATGGCCTCCGGCAATTCCGATCCGGCGACAAGCTTCGGAGCAAAGAAAATTCCCGCGCAAGAGAGTTGTGTACCGTCCTCCAATAGGACTCGTTTCACCATTCCATCGCTAGATTCGATCGTCTGAATCCGCGTATCGTAAAGAGGAATGTGGTGTTGTTTAAGCTCCTCGCGTTGTTCATCGGTCATATCATCCGGTCCATCGGTACAGATGATATATTTGTCCGTCCAACCGGATAACATCATCGCCATGTGCACGGCTCTCGCCCCTTTTGCAATCAAGACGAGCATCTGATCTCTTAATTCCCAACCATCGCAATAGGGGCAGACAAAGGCGCTTTTCCCGTAAACATCATCAAGCCCATGAATGTCCAACGGGAGATCCCTCTTGCCTACTGCGAAGAGTAACTTTCGGCACCGATAAGTCGTTCCTTGCGCAGTCGCGATTAGAAAATCGCCATCGGTTCCCGAGACCGATACTGCGGTATCTTCCTCGAATCGAACTGAAGGATAAGCATCAATTTGCTCCCTCGCTACTCGCCGGAATTCGCCCGGACTAACGCCATCTCTAGTAAGGAAACCGTGCGTCTCCTTTGTGACCCGATTGCGCGGACGTCCTTCATCGATCACGATCACGCTTTTTCTTGCCCGACCCAGCACCAAAGCTGCATTCATTCCAGCGGGTCCGCCGCCAATGATACCCACATCCATTATTTTATCCATAATAACCATCCTTTCATTCAATAGAACCGGAATCTATAACCGACTGAATCGTATTAGCCTGCAAGTATTGTTGCATCTGTAGCTCCGCGCCGTTCATGACTTTCTGTACGAGACATTCCTTGCGGCCAGAAAGGTCAGCGATAGCAGAGAACTCTTTCTGAAGATGAGCGTTTCCATTCAAGCATTCGAACAATTGCTGTCGGCCCTCGATAACGTGAATAACCTCTAGGAACGTAATTTGATCGGCGGACCGAGCTAGCTCATACCCTCCGCTTGCTCCCGTTACAGCGCGAACAATCCCATCTTGTCGCAGCTTGGACATGATTTTGGACAAATAACTTTCCGAAACTCCGAGCGACGTTGCTAATGGCTTGATTCCGATATTGTGTCCGCGCTCGGACAGAGCTAAATGAATTAAAGCATGTAGCGCATAACCCGTGCTTTTGGAAAATTGCATGAGCGTCGTCTCCTTTGATTATTCTCTTGTTGTCTATTGTAGATCTCTAATATCCATTATAGACATGATTAATCCATAATGCAAATCATAACAGTTAATCGACGAGTAACGATTGTATCTCCTCATTACCGATGGCTCCGATGCTTAATGCTTTCGACTCCTTGGAGAAAGCAATTCGGAACGAAGTGCCGTCCGTTAAGTGAATTCGGAAGAACATCGTGCCCCCGGAAGGTAATTTAGCAAGTTCTTCCTGTTTAACATAAGCGAGCGACAATATCTGTACTATGAACGCTTTTGCTTGTAACGGGTCGAGTTCCCGAATCCTGCTGCCGTCTTCCGTGCTCTCCTCGGTCACTTTTTCCACTTTGCCCGCGATGTCAAGCACATCGCTTACCGTCTTTGCGTTCGGGTTGTCGTTACTCTGGAATATTCGATCTCCCGCGATGACGCGAAATTCCGGTTTGTACCCCTTCATCGCATATATTTTCGTTCCTTCCCTTAAGAACGCGGCATCTCCGTTCACCGTTTGGTGTCCAAGACAAGCTTGCCCATACATCATGAAGCTGACTTCTCCCAATGGCTTGCCAATCAGTTCGCTTATTATGATAGATTCGACATTAATCGAATCACTACTATAATTGATGTCATTAAATTTTAGGAAATCGATATAATCGACTTCGGCAGCGGAGAAACAATCCCTTTGCACCTCTCGTACTTGCTGCTCATGTTCTCGCTCTCTACAACCTACAACAATAATTACCAATACAAGCGTTACTAACGCAAGCTTGAACATTCTCATCCCTCTTACTCCCTCCTCGTTCATAATGATACATACAACTCAGTAATTTCCAATTATTGTACCATTATTTGCTGCAAGCAGTTTTGTCGGATGACAAGAACATTGTTCGATAATTGACAAGTGGCGTTGAACGAGCTGAGAAGAACATTTCTTTGCTAAACCTTCAGAAAATCGCGAATGCGCTAGGTGTTCATATTTATGAACTGTTTCAATACAGTACTTTTAGTAAAAAAGGCAACAGTGAAAAAATAGATCTTGTAAATAAAATAACAAATAAACTTCTCTCTCTTCGAAATAGTGAACTGAAAAAAATCAAAGTGTAATAGAAGAGTTCTTCAAACAAAACAGCCACCGACATTGCAATTGCACGGTAGCTGTTTTGTTTCTACGCAGTCTCGGTACTATTCGAATTAAAATCAGTTATGGATTGGGGCCGAACGAACAATCTGCATCACGAGAGCTTCATATGTCATCAATGCCCTTATCGGAATAGGCAAACTGTTTCTGGGAGTGTACCTCCAATCCGCTTGGTTTATCATGGAACTATCATTTTTGGGGTTGCATTCGTTTCCTTTGCCAAACTGGGAATGCCATCTACGGAACTTTAGCGACCAGACGTCTACAAAGTACGATCGCTTTCTAGCTTAAGGTTGTCAGCTTTGCGAATGCGATGGTTTCTTCCCTGGTCACGCAATACAGCTTGCAGAACTTTACCGTCTTCGAATGCTCTATCCAGCAGTGTTCTGTTCGACCTGGTGGTCAGCGGCGCGTATTCATGCTCGTCGGAATTGGAATCTCCAGCAGATGGCCCAAACAGATGGAAGAATAACAAGGGATAAGCGCCGTCAGGCAATAGGCGATGCCGAAATCCGAGGATTCCGGCTTCAATTTATGGATGACTTTCAACGTTCAAACTGCCAATATTGTTATTTGTCTTTATTTCGAAGGTCGAGTTCGGACGTTATCCGTACTATCCTATCACGAGTCAGAGGGTAAGCACAGTATATCAAGGCCCCCAGTAAGATTGTAACAAAAGGGATAACGCTCATGGATAAGTTAATTCCTAATAGAGTGGAACCGTTTTGCGCATTAGCCTCAGCATTGAAGCCCGTCATCGAGAGCATAAAAGCCGGAATAGCTCCGCCAAGGGCTTGACCTACTTTCGCCACGAAGGAATTCAAAGAAGACACAATTCCCTCCGCGCGATATCCGTGCTTCCACTCCACATAATCGATCGTGTCGGCTTGCAGCGAATAATTGATCGACATCAAAGCACCGAGCCCTAAACTGTTTACGCCTATCGTTGTCACTATTAAGGCTCCGCTATGATAAGGAACTGGGAATAGTGCGATTGCTCCAATGGCTGCTAGAATAAAGGACGCGATAAGTACGTGCTTTTTGTCAAATCGCTTTATTAAAAACGGCATAAACCCTATGCTTATGAGCATCATAACGAGACCGACGAGCGACGCCGTCACCATTAATCCTGGATTATCTGCATTGTAGGTGAGGTAATAGATCTGCGAGCCTTGACGTACCGCATTCCCGACCATGACAAAGAGCGAGCCCACGAACAACACAATGAGAGGTTTACTTTGAAAGACTATTTTGAATAGCAGCTTGATGGGATAATTATCTGTTCGAGTAGGAAGAACCCGCTCCTTCACTCCTAAACTTCCGATTGTACACATGACAAAGACGAAAACGGATACGGCAATTATCAACCAATGATAACCCATTCTTTCCGTCGAGAAGCTCGCTACGAAAGGAACCACAATCATGCTGCATACGGTTGCGCCTATGATATAAGCGACCCCTTTGATAATAGAGAGCGTATTTCGCTCCTTCGTGGAACTAGTCATCGCGGGAATCAAGGAATTCAGCGAGATGTCCATGCACGCAAACGTGGGGCCAATTAGTAAATACGTGATGTACGCAATCAACAGCTTGCCTGAGTTCGCAAGATCCGGACCAAGCCATAGCGCAAGAAAATTGATGGAGCAAAGCAGACTTCCAAGAATGAGCCATGGGCGAAATCTGCCCATTCGAACACGCGGAAGATGATCGATCAGATAGCCGACAATCGGATCCGCTACCGCATCCAATATTCTCGCTACCAGAAACAATATGCCTACGGCGGCTGGGTTTAACCCGACTACGTTCGTATAATATATCAACAAGTAACCGCCGATAATAGTCATGATCGGGATGTCGCCGATATTCGCCGCGAAGAAGGCGAATTTCTCAGGCAACTTCACTTTATTATTGGCCGTAGATGTTATCAAATTGGTTTGCACAACGTTTTCCACATTGATCCTCCCCATCATTAACTTCCTTAGGAACTCTAGAAGGTTGGAGCCTCCATCAAGCCATCTTTAGACAGTGTTCACCACTACCGACTTCGAAGCTTACCCAACCGTCCGCATATTGAACATTCTCGAACTGTGTAGAAATTCGATGCAGATCCTCTTGACTGCCGGATAACTGGACGGTGGCGGTCGTGTTGGCAGGTACGGAGAACCGATAGCTCGTACCTCTGCCTGTCTTCTCCCACCCGGACTGAATGGTTCCGTATAACGACTCAAACGTCGCGGAAGCATGCGTTAACGTTCCGCCGACCAACGGCTTAATCATGAAATGCTTATATCCCGGCCGTTCAAAGTCAGGGCGAATCCCTGCCACTCTAGCGAATAGGAAATTGCATACCGCCCCGTACGAATAGTGATTCAGGGAGTTGGACAAATCGCCCTCGGGCGTAACGCCATCCCAGCTCTCCCATATGGTCGTCGCGCCTTTGGTCACGGCATAAAGCCAAGATGGGCAGGACTGCTGCTCAAGCAATCGGAAGGCAACATCAGCATGGCCGTAATCCGCCAAGACGTGGAGAATAAACGGAGTAGATAGGAAACCGGTGTTCAGATGATAGTCCTTCTCCATGACGAGTTCTGCCAGACGATCCGCGATGGCTTGCTTCTGTTCCTCATGCACCAAGTCGAAGGCCAATGAACGAACGTTGGGAGCCTGTCTATCCTCTTGAATGCGACCATTCTCTAGGATGAAGTATTTGTTATATATCCTCTTTACCTTCTCGTATAAGTTCGCATATCGCTCAGTATCCTCTTGGTAGCCCAAAACCTTAGCCATCTCGGAAAGCAAGCGCGCGGAGTATCCATAATAGGCGGTCGAGGTTATCGGTTCCCCCATGACCATTCTCCGTCCAAGCTCCGCTCCCATCTCCTCCGGACTCAGATGGATGTCGGCCTCCTGCCACTCTCCCCAATGGAATCTGGTATCCAAAATATAATCGGCATCCAATTCCCCTTCCGTGCTGTTATGGTACTGAGGCGCTTCTCGGTAATGTTCATTTTCTTCTTTGGCGCAGGCATCCAAGTAATCCACCCACGCTTTGGCGGAGGAATATTGCCTCTCCAGGATCCGTTTATCCCCATAGCATAAATACATCGTCCACGGGATGATCACCACCGCGTCTCCCCACCCCGTGGAGCCGTCCAGATGGCCGGGTTGTCCCGGCTTCGCCGAGGCAAGAGCGGCCATCATCGGATTCTGGGAATTTGCAACGATGCGTTCGAATTCGTCCATGCTGTGAAACCCCATCACATTCGGAACCGTGCACCCTACCGCGCCAGTAGGGAACTGTTCGGCGGCCACGTCGGCCATCCACTTCTCGAAGAAGGGGTATACATTCATGAAATCGGCTGACGCTCTGGCAAATAGCTGGGCATCTCCGGTCCAACCGGCTCTCTCCCTTGTCGGGCAATCGGTAGGTACCTCCATGAAGTTGCTCTTCTGACTCCACTTCGAATTGGAGACCAGTTGATTGATCAACGGATTCGAGCACGTGAAATCGCCCGTCTCCGCCATGTCGGTGTAGATGGCCACGGCCGTAAAATCTTCCGCCTTGGGCTCGCCGGGATAATTCTTCAGCAGGACGTAACGGAAGCCGAAAACCGCGAAGTGAGGATGATACGATTCTTCGTAATCGCCCGCCAGAATATAGCAAATTTCTTGGAAATCGCTCATGTTCCCGTCGTGAGACAGATTCGCAAGCGTAAAATTCCCATTTCGATCCAAAGCTTCGCCATGCACCATGACGACTTCCGTGCCGGCCTCTCCGCGAACCTTCATCTCTACCCAACCGGCTAAGTTTTGTCCGAAATCAAGTACCGTTTCTCCATTCGGAGCGTTCAATAGCTCGGGAGTGAATGTCTCTCTTGTCCGCGTCGGGAGACCGCTAGCGATTAGCGAAGCCGTTCCATAGTCCTTAACCTGCACCGGAGTCCAGCTGGAATCTTCAAATCCGGTTCGGTTCCACCCGCCGATGTCGATCCTGGCATCGTAAACCTCTCCGGCTCTCATATCGGATTTAAGCAGGGGGCCGCAAGAGGTTCTGAAGGATTCATCGCTCCCTACGATCTCTTGGCTGCCATCCTCGTAAGTGAGAACCAACTGCCCCAGAAAGGCGATTTTATAGCCGAAGTTGTTTTTCAACCCCAATATACCCGTAGAGCCTCTCCACCAGCCGTCGCCTAAGAGGATACCCCAGGCATTGGAACCCTCGGCAAGAAAATCCGTCACGTCGTAAGCCTGATACTGCAATCGCGAATAATAAGACGTAAAGCCGGGAGTAAACAGGTCGTCCGTTCCCTCCTCGCCGTTCAAATAGAATTTATACAGGCCTCTTGCGGTCATATAAGCCCGTGCCGAGACGAGCCCGCTTCTCACGAGGAATTCCTTGCGGATAAAGGGCGAGGGTTTATAGGCATCCAAGTCTATCTCATCCTCAGGTTCGATCCATCTCGCTCTCCAATCGGAGGGCTCTAGCAATCCCATCTCAAAAAATGAGGGTGCGCCGAAGTCGGATTCCTTACCGGCATTGTCCCAGACCTTCACCCTCCAATAGATTCGCTCCATCGATTTCGGTTCAGGTCCGCCGTACGAGATTCGTTGCGAGCCATCGGCTATCTGTCCGCTGTCCCAAACAACCTGCTCAAAGCCCTTTGTAGCGCTAGCTTGAACTTGATAAGCGGATTGGATCACATTACGTTCATCGCAATTGATCTTCCATGTCAATCGGGGAGACTTAGCGTCCAATCCGATAGGGTTGTCCAGATATTCCGTTCTCAAATGGTATGTCGTTAACATGGTTAATCCCTCTTCTCTGGATATATCTCTTTTTTAATGTAGGTTTGAAAACGCCTTCACACTTACTTTACCTCACAACGAATAAATTTCTTACTCTTCTATCTAAGATCTTCTTTATCGTATTTTAAGGTGTTAGAATAAGGAAGACTGGGAGGGAACATTCAGAATGAATACGAGCGAACTAGACGATTATTTGAGGAATTGGAACGAGATCGAACGAATCGCATTGGCTTCCCCCATGGACATCTATTCCGCTTACGAAGAGACGTTGCCCAAGGTCAATGGAATAAGCACGATCTTGGAATTCTTGCACCCGGGAGAACACTTATCGTTTTCGAAGCATCCTCGTCATGTAGCGGTTCCGGAGCATCGGCACGACTTCTTGGAGATGATCTTTGTTTATTCCGGCGAGTGCCGTCAGACGATTAACGGCGAACAGGTCCTTCTGGCTTCCGGCGAATTCTGCATTATGGATACCAACGTCGTCCACTCTGTCGAGAAACCGGGTGACAACGATATCGTCATCAACTTCTTGATGAGCAAGCGATATTTCGATATCGATTTAATCAAGCGGTTGTCCGGCAATGACTTGATGTCCGAGTTTCTGGTCAACTCCATTTATCGAAGCCAAGAGAACAACACCTATATCGTTTTTCGTTCGTCGACGAACCGGAAATCCCGCTCCTATATGGAACAAGCTCTATGCGAGTTTTTCGATCGGACTTTAGGCTCGGAAGAGGCGATCAATTGCCATATCATCCTCCTGTTTACCGAACTCATGAGAGAATATCAACAATCCGATGCATTCCGGCGCCAAGGCTCGGCATCGAAATCTCCGCTGACCAAAATCATCCAGTATATCAACGACCATTACAAGGAGCTCACGCTTGATTCCTTGGCGAATCACTTCAACTTTCACCCCAACTATCTCAGCGGTCTGCTGAAGACGCATCTCGGATACGGATTTACGAAGATGGTCCAGGATCTCAAGATCAAAGAAGCGACCATGCTCCTTAAATATTCGAATATGCCCATTGGAGATATCGCTTACGAGACCGGTTATTCCAACATAACGGTATTCTATAAGCACTTTAAGGAAAGGCATGTGGTGACGCCTTCCGAATACAGACGATTTTATAGGCACCAAGCATAAATCGCTATACTCGCAGCACAAAAAATGATCGTCACTCCTCCCGACCTTTCTGACCCCAGGTGACGATCTTATCTCTTCTTTGACTTCTTTCCGCGCCAATTTTTCGCTTGTACGGACTACCTTTGCGATACGCAGAGTCGCACCCAGGGAAGTCAATCTTTATTGGGGACTGGGATGACCTTCCGTTCAGAAAATTTGACAATGCCGGCCTACCGATTCCAAGTCGTTTGGCGGCTTCTTTCATGGTCATACCTGAGGGAATGCTAATCTGACGAACATAAGTACCAGGATGGCCAGTCGATCCTGTCTACTGGTTAATTTTAATGACCCCTCTCGTAAATGTAGCGTTATACACTACAATATTAAGTGTATCGTGTTACGCTACGAGCGATTTCAGGCAAAACTAAACGGCCTAAGTCCGATGGAATTCAGGACTAAGGCCGCCTAACTACGTTTTATTATTTGTACTGTCTACTTGACGGAGGGCAGTTCAAAAGTCATTTTACATGACCAATGGATAGTCCCTTCTCTCATTCGTTATCGAATATCGTTTTTTGCGGGAAAAGTTAAGTGCATCTCATAGTTTACTAGATCAACTTCATCAATGAAATTGCATACACTTCATGACCGATAACAGACGGATGATTAATTCCATTAGCCAAAACCGCGCTTAACGGAAAACCCTTATGTACATACTCTTCCCAAATTGCATACGTATCCGCAAGGCACGAATCCTCTTCCGTAGCGAGTTCTCTAATTGCATCGACCAATTCCGGTAGGATCGTTATTTGACCTCCAGCTAACGGATTATCGCACATCATATTTGGCGTAAGCAAGATGATATCCGCGAGTGTATCGTTCTTGACTTCTTTTATAACCGATCTTAATTCATCCTTATACTTGCCTTTATTTCCGAATGCATTGTTCCAGTTCAAAGAGCCATTGATCAAAACCAAATCCGGTTGATAACGGATCACATCCCGTTTCAACCTTGCGCGCATGCCAAATATGGTGTCTCCGGCAATTCCGCTGTTGATAATACTTAATGATGTCTTCTCAAATTTTTCAATCAGCTTTAGCCGGAAATACTCAATATAACTCTCTCTTGCATCTACAATCTCGATATGGGTCAAATCAGGCTTAACAGGATTGGATGGATCAAAGGGATTGTTCTTAAACCCGGCCATTAATTCTTCAATCGGAATCGTAAATTCAAAATGTCCAGCCGTAACGCTATCGCCTAAAGCGACAACCAACGGATTTTTCCTTTCTAACCCATCCTCATCCAAACCGTAAGGATTTAATGGGGAAACAAACCCCGTATTGGTTTGCATAATCCTAATAAAACGTTCCGGCCTTTTCCCATTAAACGGATTCGTCTCATGAGCGATTTTCATAAACGAATCCGCTGTTTCCGTTGGCGTTCTAAACAAGGTCCGTATGGTCTATCCCTCCATTTTGGGCGATCCGACCCAAATACCGTGCGCTCTCTTTCGCTTTCCGCTCCTGCGTAGTCCGGTCTACCGCGATCAGCCCGAATTTCATTGCATAACCGGAGTTCCATTCGAAGTTGTCGAAGGTCGACCAATGTAAATATCCTTTTACGTTGATCCCTGCCTTGATGCAGGATTGCAATCCAAGCAATCCCCGCCGAATGAATTCAACGCGCCGCTCATCGTCGTCCGTCGCTACGCCATGCTCGGTTACGAAAATCGGGATCGGCAGCGTTTGGGCGACTTTGCGAACGACCTGTTCCAACGCTTCCGGGTAGTATTCGTATTTCATTTGAGTCCGTTCGGCACCTTCTTCCGGCGCCCTTTGACCTTCGGGTCCATACACTTCTCTCGTGTAATTCTGAAGGCCGAAGAAATCGTCTCCCTTTGCCATTGACGCGAATTGTCCGAAGACCAACTGCCATTTCGCCTCTGCCAGCGCTTCTCCGCCTGCAATCGATTGTATGTCAGATAGCGCCATAGAGAAGCCTACTTGGGTTTCGGGAGACAGGCGTTTGATCGTTTCCCTGGCTTTGCGGTGCGCTTCTTTAAGCAACCCGATGGTGAACTCGTCCGAAATCATATGGAAGGTGACATACCGATCCGGCGTCGTTCCGCATAACCGGGCCGCGGACTCTCTCCATTTGGGTGCCGACCAAGCCGCAGCGTCAATGCCGACCGGCGGCACGATGCCGATCTTCGAGAAAATTTCGCGAAGCATGGTCGGTAAATTGACTTCATTGAATGTCAGCACGTACGGAATCAGTTCTCCCAATTCGCGGAAGACAACCTCGCAATATCTGGCGAACAATTCCGGGACTTCCGGGCTAGCCCATCCGCCCAGTCTCATCAGCCATTGCGGCGAAGAAAAGTGGTGCAGGGCGACGACCGGCAAAAGACCGAACTCGCGGCAGGCATGAAGCACGTCCCTGTAGTGCGCGATAGCCGACATGGAGAATTGACCCGGCGCCGGCTCCACTCTTGCCCACTCGATCGAAAACCGGTAAGCTTTGAGCCCCAAACTCGCCATTAACGCGATATCTTCCCGGTACAACCGGTAATGGTCAATCGCATCGCCGGACTTATCGGCGTATGGCGACCCTTCGGCATGTTCCTCCGCCCAGAAATCGCTATTCGCGTTATTCCCTTCGACTTGGTAAGCCGCTGTCGCCGAGCCCCAGATAAATGGTTTCGGAAAGACGAATTCCATATGATCCCCCCTCGAATTATTCATAATCTTCAATTCGCCATTCTTCTTTCCAATCCAGATAAGCCATCTTTCCGTCAAAACGGAAGGGAAGCCATACATAATCCGCCTTATAGGTGTTTTCGTCAACTTTATATCCGTTCTCCGGGATGGGGGGATTTTCCTTATCGTGATCAAAGATACAATCGAATATATCCCTTATCTCTTCATAAGGAAGATAGCCGGCTTCATCGGTAATCCAACGATCTGCCAACGCGATATAAAGATCTTTCTTCCTCGGGTGTTTGAATATCGAGGAAATCTGGGAACGGAAAGAGGTATTCGTCATGTCGCCTACATGAGGATTTCCCAGAATCTCAAACGGACCGTGATAGGTTCGAGCACAAGCGATTTCCGAGGGATTGGGATGATAGCCGGTCGAACCCGAAGTCACTAGATAATGAATGCCTTTGCGTTCAAAATATGCCGGAGCTTCCCTCACGAATGGAGGATGGAATTTCGGGAAGTGTGTAGAATAATACCCCGTTACATCCGTATAAGCCTCGGTGAGATCCGCGCAAATCAATTCGCTGTGTACTCGTTCGAAATAGTAGTAGGCTTTATTGTCAGGTGCCACAACCAGATCAAAATCCCCTGCGCTTACATTCAAAGGGCGATATATTGTTTTAACAATTGTATAAGGCCCCAACAAATGATCTGCCGTCATAATCGTTAACGTTTGCGTATGGTCTTTTTCCATAATTTTTATCCAACAAACATATTTTTGAGTTTTGTTGTTAAAGATAATATGCGGTCGATCCATGCAGCTGGTCGGATGAAGAGAAGATGAGATGTCGTCTTCAACCGGAGGAATAATAATGCCTTCGTCTTTCCAGTTATAAAGATCGTTAGAAGAATAACACCTTACGCCCCAATGCCAAATTCCGCTTCCAGGAGTCGTTTTCTCTTTATTTTCGCCGTACCAGTAGAATGTATCGTTTTCGTAGAAGATGGAGGCTCCGTGTGCTTGGATTCGCTTGCCTTCCGTATCTAGCCATACCTGCCCCGGATGTATGGATTTATAGTTTGGTTGCATAGCCTTTGTCTCCTCTTTCAAAAATCTAATTTATTTATTCAAGATGATTTAATCAGCGAGATTTTTGATAGATTTCAACTTGATATCCAAAGCGTCCAGTGCTTCCGCGGGAATTTTCATAAATGCCTTGGTCGATAAGTCGCGTAGGGAATTGGTGCCCAAATTCGAGATCATATCTTGCGGGAACTGTTCCAGATGGGGCAAGACATCGAATAACGCTTTCTTGGCTTCTCCGATCCGCAACAAATCTATCAATGTCATTTGCGAGCTGCAGTACTTGATGTATTCGACTTCCGGTATATAGGCAAACTTCCAGGTTCCGCTAGTCAACTCGGCAAGGACCCCTTTAACGTCTTGCTCGGCGGAAATCGCCATATGTTGAAGCGGCATGCCGTTCACTCGAACATTCTCTAGCTTGGCATCCGGCAGCTCGACCGTAGCCGTAGCATCGAACGGGATGACGAACCGGAAACTCAATTTCCCCGCTTCGCTTAATTCCCAACCGCTCTCATAGAGTCCTGCGGCCGATTCAAGGGATGCTTTGACGTATTGCAACCTGAAGTCGGGTTGCGGCGACAGACGCACGTGCTTGAACCCGGGCTTGCTTTCTACTGGATTGATCCCCGCCATGAAACGGTACATCCACTCCACAATAGAACCGTAAGCATAGTGGTTCAGGGAGTTCATATCCGTTCCGCTGATTTTGCCGTCCGGCAGCACCGAATTCCAACGCTCCCAAATGGTCGTTGCCCCCATCGTAACCGCGTACAGCCAACTCGGATAATCCTTATTCAACAGTAGCGTATATGCCAAGTCCGGATAGCCGGATTTCGAAAGCGCTCTGCACAGATAAGGAGTACCGACAAACCCGGTTTTCAAGTGGTTATGATCTTTCTTTAACCGTACCTTCAGTGCGTTTGCTATCTTGGCACGATCCTTCTCCGGAGACAAATCCATGAAGAGCGCGACGACCAACGCTGTCTGTGTATCTAGCGCCAAACGACCGTTCGGAGTAAAATATTCTGCTTGGATGGCTGCCTTAACATCATTGGAAAGCTCTTCGTAGAAGTCGGCCAAGGCTGCCTTTCCAAGTACTTTGGCGGCTTTGGCAACCAACATAGAAGAATAACAATAGTAAGCGGATGATATAAATGCCGTTTCGGTGCCTCCAATAGGAGAACTCGGACCTACGCCGTCCAATGCGAGCCAATCGCCGAAATGGAAGCCTTCCGACCAAAGTCTTCTTGCTCCGGAAGCATCGTCGATCCGCTTGATATAGTCTACCCAGGTTTTCATGCTTTCGAATTGCTGTTCAAGTATCGCAGGATCCCCGCTGTGAAGATAGGCCGTCCAAGGAATAACCGTTGCGGCGTCCCCCCACGCGCTCGAGCCACCCTCATGTACGGTTGCATCGGGAACTACATAAGGCACTCGGCCATCCCACGCGGCTTGTTCTTGCCAGAGATCGTAACCGTATTTTGCAAAAAAGGCGTACGTATCCATATTGAACGAAGCGGTTCCCGCGAACACCTGCGCATCCCCAGTCCACCCCATCCGCTCATCGCGCTGCGGACAATCGGTCGGAACGTCGAGGAAATTGCCTTTCTGTCCCCATAAGGCATTCAGGAACAGCCTGTTCACTAGAGGATCGCTTGTTTCGATGTTACCGGTTTGCTCCATATCGGAGTAGAGCACGCATCCGTTAAAGTCTTTCGGATCGAGCGCCTCGGTCCAGCCAATAACCTTCACGTAACGGAATCCGTAGAACGTGAAATGAGGCCTTACCCAACCTTCTTCGCCACCTGAAACGTATCGGAATTCCGCTTTAGCCGAACGGAGATTGTCCCGATAAAAATTACCGTCCTGAAGGAGCTCACCGTACTGCAAGAGGATTTCCGCCCCCTTAGGTGCACGGTTGAGGAACTGCACCCATCCAACCATATTTTGACCCATATCCAATACAGTCTCGCCGGAAGGCGTGATAATAACCTCGATCGGATTAAGAATCTCGTGAATAATAACGGGAAGACTTTTTCTTGCATGAAGCCGCTCATATCCGATATCAATCTTTTCTACGCCATAGAGGGCATCATCTGCGAGCGTCGCATCGTAAAACTCTCCGTCATAGAGGCCGCTTTCCACGATCCGGCTCATCTTCGCTCGCCAAGTCTCATCCGAACGTATGAGAGTCGCGGTGCCATCCGGATGCGTGATAACGATCTCGCACAGCAAGGCGAACCGGTCGCCATAGATATCGCTCTCTCCTCCGTTAAATCCGAAACGTCCTTTGTATAATCCGTTACCAAGTAGAACATCGACGCTGTTGGCTCCCGGCCGAAGCATTTCCGTAATGTCATAGGTTTGATACTGCAGCCATTTGTCGTACGCGTTGAAATGGGGGGACAAGTACTCCTCGCCGACCTTTTTGCCGTTCAGTTCCATCTCGTATAAACCCAGACCGCAAATGTAAGCCCGAGCGCTCTTCACTTCCTTGGACAAGACGAACTCCGCGCCGATTACAGGATGAATATTGTTATCCATTTTCGGCGCGACCCAATCCGCTTCCCATCTTTCTTGGAGCTTTGCCGTCTCGAACCATGCGGCCTCGCTCGTCGCAACGTCGCCGTTGTCCGCCCAGACTGTGACCCGCCAATAATACCGGGTTCTCGGTTCCAACGGGAACGGAATCTCGTAAGCGAGACTATTAATCTCTTCGGATCGGCCAGTATCGAAGAAAACGGGCTCAAATTGTGCGTTAAGCGATACTTCGATTCGTGCCGCGATTTGTTTGGCGGCAGGCGTCTCGCATGCCACATAGGAAAGATGAGGCTTTCCCAGCTCAAAACCCAATGGATTGACGATGCGATTGGTCTTCATTCGGATAATCTTCAATGGATTTCACTTCCTCTTATTGTAAAATGACTAGCCGTAAATCTCGTAGATAAGCTTTTCGATTTGTCTGGAAACGTAGGAACCGGCACCTCCGATATTAGATCGGTTAACCATGAGGATCGCTTGGATGTTTTTCCGGACGTCGATAAAGAAATGAGTACCGTAAGCACCGCTCCAGCCGAATGCTCCCGAAGAGAAAGGTAGTCCCATCAACTCGGGAGCCCGGTAAACCACCATTCCCAATCCCCAAACCGAACCCGGGAAAAACTCCTTCTTATGGTTGGAACTCTCCGTGCACATCCGATGAACGGTTTCCTCCCGTAATAGGCGAAGATCTTGGTACCTTCCTTCACCAGCCAGCAACTGCACGATTTTATCGTAATCGCTTAATGTACCGAGAAGGCCCGCTCCAGCAGAATAATACCCGTTCAGCATCGCGTTGACCGTCGGCCACATCGATTCCGATTCGGTTACATCGCGAAGTTCGCCGTTATCCGCTTCATACAGACGAACAACTCTCTCCGCCTGTGCCGAAGTTAACGAATAAGTGGTATCCCGTAAGCCGAGCGGTTCGAATATATTCTCTCGGAAGAAGGTCTGCAAGTCGCTTCCGGAAGCGACCTCAATGATTCGTCCCAAAATGTCGAAGCCTACGATCCCGCTATAGCCGGTCCCCGTTCCCGGTTCGAAATCCCGCGGCATTCCCGCCCATTTATGAACACGCTCCGCTAACTTGTCGGTCGGATCGAAGCACTTCTCGACATATTCCTGACTACTCGGCCCATGACCAAGTCCGCTGCTGTGATTCAACAAATCTAGAACGGTAACTCCCCTTTTATCTTCGTAATCGGGCAAGTATTTGGCAATGCTATCCCCGAGACACAGTCGGCCCCGTTCCTTCAAAATCATAGCGGCGATCGCGGCTATGGGCTTTGTCATCGACGCGAGACGGAAAATCGAAGATTCCGTCACCGGCTCCTGAGTTTCCAAATTCGCGTATCCGCTATAAGTTTCAAAGACCTTTTCTCCATTCTTTCTTACCAGAAGCGAAGCGCCAGCGATTTCCTTGTCCGCTACATACTTTTCCAGTTGAGACGTTAATCGTTCCAATTGAATACCTCCGTAATATGGGGATTCCTCGACTGTGTTGAAATTACAAGAATTTATCGATTTCCTGGCTTACGATTTCATAACCTTTAATATTCAAATGAAGACCATCGAAAGTAAAGTCGACTTTTAACCGACCATCTTCATCCAGCAATTTGGAATACAGATCTATATAGTTGAAATTCAACTTTTGAGCGCTGTCTCTTAAGGACTGATTCATATTCATGATGTTTTCATTCGTACGCGGCCCTACCATAGGAACCGGCAAAGTATTCGCTTCCTCGCTATTATTTACTGGGTAAACAGACTGTACAAAGATGTGAATGTCTGGAATCGTGGTTTGAATGCTCGATATGATTTCTTCAATGCGGCTGACGATTTCTTCAGGTTCATTACCTTCGCCTAAGTCGTTGGTGCCAATTAGCAAAAATACTCTTTCCGGTTCCAGATCGTAGACAAGGTGCTTTAGATTTGCTAATACGTTTTCTGTTTTGTATCCGCCTACGCCCCGGTTATACATCGCTTTCTTGCAATCGAGCATTTCATGAATCGAAAATCCTTCCGTAATGGAGTCTCCGATAAATACGATCCCGTGTTTTTTAGCGATGGGATTCAAACCAAAGAAGGTGGCTAAGCGTTGTTTTTGCACGTTTTCGAGAAAAGGTTTAATTATAGCAATGTGTTGTTCGAAATCGAAATTTTTGTCGCTCATTTTGACGCCTCCGGATTTTTAATAAACGATTTAACCTTTAACGGCTCCCCCCGCGATACCTTTTACGAAGTAACGTTGAAAGAAGGGATACGCGATCATAATCGGAAGGATACCGATCACAGCTATGGCCATACGCGCGGTTTCTCCTGGCAAATCCTTGATGTTGGCGGAAGCCGATCCGTAGGCAGAGTTGGCTGATTTGAGCGCTTCGATATTTTGCATAATCTGGTTAAGCAGATTCTGAACGCTATATAGTTGTGGGTCAGTAATGTAAATCAGTCCATTATTCCAGTCATTCCAATACATGATTCCGGTAAACAAGCCGATGGTGGCCATAATGGGCAATGACAGCGGCAGTACCATTTGGAAAAATAATCGATATTCCCCCGCTCCGTCGATCCGAGCCGATTCCAAGACCGGTACCGGAATCGTGTTGATGAAGAACGAGCGGGCAAGCAGGACATTAAATCCGTTCATGAGAAGTCCGGGTAAGAGAAGAGCCCAGAGCGTATTTTTGATATCGAAGAGCTGAGTATAAACCAAATAAGTCGGCACAAGTCCCCCGTTGAACAGCAAGGTGAAAAATACGAGGAACGTATACACCCGGTAACCTGGCATGTCTTTCTTGGACAACGCATACCCGAGCATGGCGGTCATCAATAGACTGACAGTGGTTCCGACCGCTGTCACGATGACGGTGATACCGTATGCCCGACCGATGACGGAGAAGCTGCTCGCCAAGTATTCATAAGCGTCAAAGCTGAAAACTTTCGGTAGAAAGGAGTAACCGTTCTGAAGAATGGAGTCCTCGGAGCTCAGAGAGGCCGAGAATAGAAGAACGAATGGAATAATGCACAGGATGCTCAGGACGGCTAGGAAAGTGTGGGAGATCCATTGCCATGTTCGGTTCGCTTGATTCACGTTTCTCACCTCGACTTAAAATAATGCATTATCTTTACTGAATTTACGGACCGTATAATTGGTCAGAATAACGAGACTAAAACCGACCAACGATTGGTAGAACCCTGCCGCTGCTGACATGCCGATATTATTACTCTGAAGTAGTCCCCTGAACACGTACGTATCGATAACGTTCGTCGTGTCGTACAGGATGCCCGAGTTTAGAGGCACTTGGTAGAACAGTCCGAAGTCGGAGTAGAAGATTTTGCCGACAGCGAGTAAAGTCATAATCACGATAATCGGTGCGATAAGCGGTAGAGTAATGGTGCGGATTTGCTGCCATTTGCTCGCTCCATCCAGAGTGGCGGCTTCGTAATACTCTTGATCGATGCCGATAATGGCAGCCAGGTAGATAATGCAGTTAAATCCGATTGTTTTCCACAAATTCACTAGGACGAGGATATAGGGCCAATACTTCGGCTCCATATACCATGAGATCGGGTCAAGTCCAAGCATCGGCAGCAATGTATTGTTCACATAACCTTGTCCTTCGCCGAGGAATCCAAATACCAGATAGCTTACGATGACCATTGAGATCAGAAAAGGCAACAGGATGACGGTCTGATAAAACCTCGACATGAAACGGTTTTTCACTTCGTTGAGCAGGAGCGCGACTCCGAACGATAAAATAGTACCTAACACGATAAAAGTGGCGTTATACAAAAGAGTGTTACGAGTGATGATGTAAGCATCTGTTGTCCGGAACAGGAACTTGAAGTTGGTAAACCCGTTCCAATCGCCTCCAAAGACTCCTTTGGAATAGTCGATGCTCTTGAAAGCGATGACCAGTCCCGCCATGGGCAAATAATTGTTGATTAGCAGGTAGATCATGCCGGGTAGCATCATTACCATAATAGGCAAATAAGTCTTGTATCTCTTGAACGTCTTGTTCTGCATAAGGAACTCCTTCCAGCTTTGTACTTGTCGGTTTGTTTAATCTCTCTTCCTATCTTAAAAGAATGGGTATATCCCCACTACCGTTCGCTCGACTTCGCAACAACACAATTTCGACTTTTTGAAAAACAAAAAACGATCGCTCCCCCCATTTGTTGGTGAGCGATCGTTGCTTGATCAGTGCTTTATTTGCTGTTGCTTGCAGCCAACCATGCGTCGAGTTGCTTCTGCTTTTCGGCAACAATTTTATCAATGCCTGAAGCCTTAAGTTTCTCGATGAATTGCGGAAGGATTTTGTCCGGATCTACGCTGCCCGTTTCCAGTGCTGGTACGAATTGAGCGGTTACGTTCTTGACCGCTGCAACTTCTGTCTTAACGGCGTCTAGATTAGGCGTAAAGCCTAGCGCTTTCGAGTCTACAAACGTCTCTTCGAATGCTTTCCCTTGTTCGCGAATGGTTGGGTCTTCCAAATCGGTCAAATAGGTCAATTGTACGTTTCCGAACATAAAGCTCTGGTGCATAGAATAGCCGTCACCCGGGAGTACGGAGATGATATTGTCGCTTTTCTTGGTGTAATGCTTGCCCTCAATGCCGAAGTTAATCAGATTGATGATGTCTTTATCCGTATACGTCAAGTTTAAGAATTCCATCGCTTTGGACTGATTTTTGGAATTGTTGGCCGGAATCGCCCATATCAGACCCAGGACACCTTGCGTCGTCTGAAGCGGCTTTTGAGCGGTAACCTTAACCATTTCTTTTCCGGTGCCTGCCGCTGCCTGTTTCTCAACGCCGGGTTGATCACCGGCGACAGTAGCTAGTGCCTTTCCGGCTTTGATCTGATCCGAACCGGTGACCTTCGTTGTAGCCGCATCTTTCGAAATATAACCCGCTTGATACCAGCTCCTCAGCTTTCTCAAGGCATCCGTATATTCCGGAGTCTCGTACAAGTTTACTACTTTCATGCTGGAATCCGAAGAATCGAGTACGCCCAGACCGTCCAACAAGGAATCGAATTTACCAAGTGTATCGAATAACGTGGTCAAAGGCATCGATCCTTGAGGATTAGCCGCAATTGGAATGATCGCCGGATTTTTCTCTTTCACCGATTTAAAGACTTGATCCAGATCGTTCGTCGAATTAATTGTACTGATGTCGATGTCGGCTTGATCCAAGATATCTTTTGCCATGACTATCGCCGTTCCGCCAAGCGGCAATGGATTCACTGGCGTAGCATAAATCTTGCCGTCGATGCGCGCAACGTCCAGCTTGCTTCCCAATACATCCTTAATCCCTTGCCCTTGCTCATTAAGGAGATCATCCAAAGGTGCCAGCTGTTTAGCAGCCACCATTCCGCCGTATGTGTTGAAGTCCGCAAGCATAACATCCAGTTTCTCGTTGCCTGTCAGCATCAGGTTTTGCTGCTGAAACCATTGGCCGAACGGAATGCCCAACAGCTTGACCGTAACGTTGATCTTTTCTTTGGTTATTTTGCTAATGGCGGCTTCCACTTCTCCGAGATCCTTGGGTACAGGCCCTAGCAACGGATATCCCATTACGACTTCATACGTTTCACCGGAATCGGTGCTCGCCGCCGCGGACGAGCTTGGCGCCGCCGATCCAGTAGCAGTAGAATCGTTCTTGTCGCTCTTACTGCAGGCGGATACCCATATCATGCTTGCAACCAAGGCCAGACTAGCCGCTTTTTTCCACTTACTCATAAAATAAGATACCCCCATAAACGAATTGGATTCTTTGAATCTGATTCCATCATATAGCGCTTTCATGAGGGGAACCGCTCGAACTTCGACCTAAGAACAACACTTTTTCGACTTACTGATCTGAGACTTTCCTCTTTAGATGCCGGTACTCGTTCGGATTCAAGCCGGTATGCTTTCGGAAGATTTTGGCAAAATGGGACAAGTTCGTGTAGCCGATATTTGCCGCGATTACGGTAATCGGTTGCTCAGTATTCTCCAGCAGCTCAATAGCCATCTGCAACCGTTCGAGGAGCAAAAACTCAGTCATGGACGCCCCTGTCTCCCTTTTGAACAGCCGATTAATATAATCCGGATGCAGATAGAAGGAACCGGCGATGTTCTCCCGATTCAGATCTTGTTCTATATGCTTGATGATGTAAGCTTTGACTTTGTCGACCACCGAACCGGATTCCTCCAACTCGGCCGCATAACTGAGTGCTTTATCGATTAAATGGTCAGCCCATTGCTTCAAGTCCGTGACCGATATGGCCGCTCGCTCCAGCAATTCGATCGAGAACCGGTCCTGGAACAGCTGACGCGCTTGAATGCCCTTCTCTTGCAGGATGGAATATACGATCTGGAGAACATCCTGAACGAGCTGATTGAGGGACGTTGAAGACACTTGCGGCGCAGTACGCAGCTTGTCCAAATATTCATGAATCTCTTGAAGCGCTCGGATCTTGGCGCCTTCCTCAAGAATTATCTTCCAAAGTTTCATGTCCGGACGCGGAATCGTCCCTGTATCCGTCCTGCTACCCTGAAGCAGGAGAACTTGATTTTCGGATGTCACGTAGTCCTTCTGAAGCTGGACGAGCCGGTTCGTGATTTCCGGAAGTTCATGTAAGTCGCCAATCGTACCGATATAGCACGTCATATCGCAATAAAAGAATTTTTGGCATGAGGAAATATAGGATTCGAGCATTTTCTTGAGTGTAGTCGTGTCTGTCGTTAACTCTGACAGAACGGCCAACAGCTGGCCTCTTTCCATCGGAACGACCCCAGCGTTTCTCCCGTGCCCCTCTATCATCTCCTTCAACGTATTTATCAACGCGTATTCCAGGATTTTTTCGTCTCGCAAGCTTAACGGCTTATGCCAACGCTTCACATGAATTAGTAGGGGAAGGACATGTTGATCTTCCGGGATATAGATATTCCTCTCCTCCGCCGCGGCGCGAATCGCGGAAAGATTGGACGGGATTGACCGATTGACGATATCCGTCCAGAACCGCTCGATAAACAATGGGTGGTGCTTCACCCAGGACTCACTGTGCTGCTTAATTTCATGCTCCTCGTTAATTTGGTTGACTGCTTTTCGGATCGCGCTCTCGAGCTCATCAGGTGGAATAGGTTTCAGCAGATAATCTAGACTTCCTAGTTGTACCGCTTTCTGGGCGAAAGTAAAATCGGCATGGCATGTCAGGAAGATGGATTCCGTATCGGGTGAGTGTTCTCGAACCCAAACCAATAATTCGATGCCGCTTTCATGGGGCATCTCAATGTCGCAAAGCATGATATCGATGGAGTGATCCGCGAAAACTTCCCTTGCCTGCTTGCTATTATTCGCGGTAAAGACCTTGGAGATGCCGATACCTTCCCAATCCACCGCGTTCATTACGCTCCGTATGGCGAGCGGTTCGTCGTCAACGATCAAAATCTGTTTCATGAGATAACCCTCCACCTATTCAATCATGTGTAACGGAAGCTTCAACTGTACTACCGCGCCTCGGGGAACGGTATTGGAGAAGGTAATACTGGCCTTGTCCCCGTATAAGAGGCGGAGCCGATGCCAGATGTTCCAAACTCCGATGTGCTCGCCCTGCTCGTCCACTATGCGTTCGCCCGCATTCAGCAAGTGCAGCACATCGTCCCGGAAGCCGATCCCTTCGTCACGGACCGTGATAATCATATAAGAAGCGGTTGCAGATTCTTCAATCCGTACTTGAACCTCCAATACCGGAACCTCCTCCATCTCCGCGTAGGCATGTTTCAGGGTGTTCTCCACGAACAATTGGATAATAAGCGGAGGAACCGGCACCTGATGCATACGATCCGGAACGTCAATCTGGCAGACCAGCTTCCGCTGGTAGCGGAGTTCATGGATACCGATATAGTTACGGACATGCGCCAATTCGTCTTTCAGAGGAACGAAAGTCAGATTACTTCGGAACATATAACGGAAATACCGGACCAGTCGAAGCGTCATTTCTTTGATAAGCTCATAATCTTTATCGAGCGCTAAACTGTAGATCAGATTTAAGGTATTCATAAAGAAGTGCGGATTCATCTGAAGCTGGAGATGTTGGAGTTCCGCTTTCTGCTTATTTAATTGCTCTTCGTAAACGTGAATTTTTAGTTCTTCCATCTGCTCCATCATCCGGTTGAACGTGGCATGCACGAGCATGAATTCGTTTGACGTCCGGATGGGATCGATGCGGGTTTGAACGTAGCCGTCCCCGATCCGCTTCATGGCGGTCAGGAGCCTGTTGAGAGGAAGAAGGACCACCCTCCGAAGGAAGAAGAAGAACACTGGAAAAAGCAAGATGCCGATGATGGAAATATAAATGACGATTCGATTCAAATAGGGAAGATTCTGCACGACCGTTGAGGTGGGGATGATCGCGGCAAGACTGAAGTTACCCTTTGCCGAATGCTCCCTAACTATCAAGAAATTTTCGTCGGGACCGATCAGTTCCGTCTCCTGATTTGGCGTCCGTAAGGCGATGTCGTTCTCATCCAGATACGCTTCTTCCGTCAGCGGCTTATTCCGGTCATCAAGGAATAAGGACGCGCCGTTTGGTCCCAAATGGATATATGAAAGCGGATTTTTCAAAGTGCTGAGATTTACCCAAGCTCCGGTCCATGCGTCTCCCGTCCGAAAGAGCCGAAAGAGGTAATGGCCGCCTTCAATGTCCCTGACGAACCACCCGTTGCCAATTTCTGTTATAGGAGGATAAGCTAATAGAACGTTACGCATATATTCGGTCACTTTCGTATACTCCGTATCGTTTACTTGCGAGATCGCATCGGTAAAATCGTCGCGTTTGACGGAATAGACGAACATCGAATTCGCCACGGTTTTGTACATGAGCAAGTCTGTCGTTAATTGACCGTTAAGTCGAACTTTGGCCAGCATGTATTCGTCATCCGATGGAGGAGCGTCCACGATGCGGACATCGTAGTTGGAGGTGGCCAAGCTCAAAAGATACTGGTCGACAGTATTCAGTCCCGTATCGATCTGGTGCATGTATAGCGATATCATATTGCGGTTGGATATGGATACCTGATTGTGGACCACGCTGACGGCGTAGAAATTATAGTAATGAAGCAGCGCGATCAGCGGGCTTGCGATTAAGAAGACACCTAAAGCCAGTTTGAAGCGTATTGAGTTTATTCCTTCCCAAGGGTACAGCAGCGACTTCACCAGAGATCTACTCCATTCTCGAAAAGACTGCCGTTTATCCGGCGGTATGACTCATTATACAAATGAATATTAAATACTGCTAACAGATCGTAAAGTGATAATCCAAATCAATCTTAGATAATAAGCATTCATCGTCGCCACTACGAATTCGACCTTAGTACAACACAATTTCGACTTACTTGCTGGTGTGATTAACTTTCACTCCAGTCGATTTCCCTTAAAATTTACCATTTATTCAACGAAGGTGAAGCGAATCCGAGCTTGAATTGGAGCAGATCTGGGACGCCTTCTACAAGGTGGAGAAATTCCGAAGACGCTAATCGAATCAGCTTCGAGACCAGTTTGTGCAGATCCGCAAAACCACCCAAATGTCGCCGATGGACTTCATCACTCAATGTCGCATATGCCATGCCAAACAGAAACTGATGGACGATCTGGAGCGTCCGGTTGGCGCGATCGCCTACATGTGCAGCTATCCGAGCACGAGCTATCTCATTAAATGGTTCAAGTAAAAAAAGACGTGACGCCGGCAGCCTTACCGCCAGCACCACACCTTCCCGTAATCCTTCGTGAAAGTTCTTGTAAAATGGACGCCCTCTCTTAGGTTGTCCGATCTAAGGGGACTCTTGTTCTTGATCTTATATTTGTTTGCCAAAGTAACTGGTGCTGTCGTGGATTAATCACTTTCAGTTGTCTATCTGATCGTCTCCCCTGGCGCTCGACTTTCGAATCGCTGTTGTTTCGTTGGCAATCGGACAATGCTCTTGTCACCCGACAGCAGACACCGTTAACCAGGTTCAGTCACGTCGAAATCGATACATATAGCTAACAAGCTTGCATCATATACTGTTTAATACTAGAAAAGATTTCACTTTGTTTTTCTATCGAGAGGAGAAATATTTCATGAATAACGCACCGAAACAACATGGAACCACCCCTCCTATTCCGCAGCCTATCCGAAGCGACGGAGCCGGCGGCGTGGATCTGGGTCCCCGTGATGTGATACGGGATCTCGAGAATCCCGACATGCTCGTTCCTCCTGTCACAGATGCAGGTTTGCTGCCCAACTTAAAGTTTTCGTTCTCCGATACGAGCATGACATTAAATCACGGCGGATGGTCCCGCGAAATCACCGTTCGCGAAATGCCTATTGCGACAACGCTAGCAGGCGTAAATATGAGCCTAAAGCCCGGCGGAGTACGTGAACTGCATTGGCATCAGCAAGCGGAATGGTCTTATATGCTGTTAGGTAGCGCCAGGATTACTTCGGTCGACCAGGATGGGCGTAACTTTATTGCCGACGTCGGACCGGGCGATCTATGGTACTTTCCTCCGGGAATCCCGCACTCCATACAAGGCCTTGAGGAAGGCTGTGAATTTTTGCTCGTGTTCGATGATGGTAACTTTTCGGATCTCAATACGTTATCCATCTCCGATTGGTTTGCGCATACTCCCAAAGAAGTGCTGTCCGCCAACTTCGGCGTGCCACAAAGCGCCTTTCAATCGATCCCATCCGGGCAAGTATATATTTATCAAGATGAAGTTCCGGGTTCGATTAAGAGTCAAGAAATCGATTCTCCTTACGGGACGGTACCGCAAAGCTTCAAATACCAATTGTTGGCCCAAAAACCGATTAAAACGCCTGGAGGAAGCGTGAGAATCGTCGACTCCTCGAACTTCCCGATATCCAAAACGATTGCTGCCGCGCTAGTCGAGGTTAAACCCGGTGCTATGAGGGAACTTCACTGGCATCCGAATAACGACGAGTGGCAATATTACCTCACCGGCCAGGGACGCATGACGGTGTTCGCGGGGAACGGTACGGCTCGCACATTCGATTATCGTGCGGGCGATGTGGGGTATATCCCCTTCGCTCTCGGACATTACATTCAGAATACCGGCAATCAAACTTTATGGTTTCTAGAGATGTTCAAGAGTGACCGCTTTGTCGACATGTCGTTAAACCAATGGATGGCTCTCACGCCGCGTGAGCTCGTTCAATCCAATTTACACGTCGGACCAGAATTGCTCGATGCGCTGCGTAAGGAGAAATGGTCGGTAGTCTCCTATCCGGGATTTTTCTTTCAGCGGAAATGACGAGCAGATGGACAAACGTACAAACCATATTCGCTCCTCGGAATAAATTATTACCTAAGGATTAATTCGAGAGGAGCCTCCATTCCATGGTTAATAATCGTAAGGCGATTAGAGAGCAAGCTAAACGGATGATCGGGCAACCCGTCTGCGTTGAATTAATGAATGGGAGCTATTATGTCGGGAGAATCGTTGGCATCGCCAATGGTCAACTCGTTCTATCGGGGAAAAAGGGTCGCGGCCAATTACGGCGGGCTGCCTCGAAGCGTAATCGTAAAGTGCGCGTATCGGGCTTATTTTCCGGAGTGAGTTCACTAATGGGCAATGCCGGAGGTCTGGGAGTCGCCGAAGCAGGTGCAGCGGCGGCGCAGGACGGAGGCGGCGGTTTATTCGGAGGCTTCGGAGGTCTAGCCGGAATCATGGGCTTTTTCACTAAGGCTATGCCAATGGTAAAAATGGGAATGGGAGTCGTTAAAACGATTATGCCTTTATTCGGTGCTTTCAAAGCATAAGCAATCTATTTCCTCTGACTAGGATACATAACTTTCGTTATGTAACCTTTTTCTTATTACTAATGAAAAAGCCAGGCTTCCATAGCCTGGCTTTAATGTAATATCTCGCATAATCATTAAGTTAGAATGAACGCAACTTTCCCGTTAATGAAAGAGACTGCATCGAAGTTGCGGTAAACCCAAGTCTCTATTTTATTTCCACGCGCTGACGTGATGCTCGTACTTGCAGGATAACCCCATGACAATTTTACTTGATCCTTCGTCATACCAAGAGATACTTTACCGGCTTTGATCTGATTCCACGTCGATTCGGACCAGCGATACTTTTTCTTTGGATCATAACTGAACAAATAATACTCGTCCGTAAATTGCTCGCTTACAAAAGATGAAATCGTCGGAGAAGTTTTAATGGTCTTGCCGGTTGCTGATTTGAATACAACGACGAAATTTCCCGAAGCTTCAGGCAAGATATCGGTAACCGTCACCTTCGAGAAGCGCTCCCAATCCTCATAATGGTTAATCCAATAACTTCTCCCGATATACTTGGCAAGACTGCCTTGCATCGCCTTCTTGACAAGCGCTGCGGTATCGGTAGACACGACCGTCATCTTCGCTTCGCCGAAAGAAATTTCGGCCGTTTGCCATTTACCGTCCCATTGTACTTTGGCACCTGAGGCTGCGGTCAGCAGCTCTCCCGGGATGTAAAGTTCCCCTTTTTCCGTCAGTGGAGCAGCTTTAAGAGATACGGTTTCTCCGTTTATCTTCGCGCTCGGATTACCGGCTTTAAAGGAAAATGTCGCGTCTCCTATTCTCGCTTCGAAATTTCCGTTCGAAGGAGTAACAGACCCACCTAACGCTTGAATAACGGCTTTGGCTGGCACGAAAATATTGCCGTTAACTAGCTTAGCAAAAGTCAGATTGTTCTGTAGACTAGCGGATACCGTCAACGATTTCGTATAGCCGCCCGTCGTTACAGTAACTTGGATTTGACCTACTCCAAGCACCTTAAAGCGACCATCCGGTTGTAGCTCCAGCAAATGAGGTTTGTCTACGGAAACATTAGATGCGGTTGGCGCGACTTTGATCTTGGCTCCATTGGAATAAGTCTCCTGAATATTGAGTTTAAGGGATTCTCCTACGAAAGGCTTAAGCTCCGATATGGACACGTCCACTTGTTGGACATTCGGAACGTCTACGGGCTTGATTTCTTCGTCGTCATAGAGTACCCAGCTATTATCGCTCCGCTTTACATAGAAATGTTTGTAATCTGTATAAGGCGCAGTTTTAACGACTGTTCCGAGACCGGATATTTCATGATCCAGCTTCCAACGCGCCTGATATTTGCCGGTCTGCCATAGAGTTCCGTTTTTACGAGTGACTAAGAGTATGTCCGTAGAGTCAGGATCACCAGAAGTATATGCGATATGATCGGCATCTTGCGCAATTGTTACAGGAATGATTGTACCGTTGTCGTCGAAATTCGCATCTTCATACACGACGACCTGTCCGCTATTGAATAACAAGGCTACCCGGCCATAAGTCACTGACATAGACTTAACGGAATTCACATCGGTAATCGTTCCTAATTTCAAGTCTTTACCAGAATAATGTCCGACTAAGATCAAATCTCCGGTTCGAGTCAAGACCGCTAAGCTTTTAAATCTGTTTTCGTCAACTCCATAACCGATCATCGAGACGCCGTCGAGCCCTTTCACCTTTTTGGACCCCAACCAGACCGTACTGTCCGTCTTAAGCCAATATCCGTCTACTACTTGCTTTACATCGGTCTGGCCGGCAATGGGTCGGGGTCCGGTTCCAATGCCCCATTCCATTAGCTGACCGTCTTTCGATAAGGCTAATCCGCCATAATCATCGCCGGCAATGGAAGTGAGGCTACCCGGCGTTCGAATCATCCAATACCCATCCATTTGCGACCACAACGTGCCATTGTCCATCAGATATGTATGCTGCCCGACGATATCCGAGATCATAGACTCGCTATTAGCGGCAGCGGCTTTCTTGACGAATGGCCCGCCATTCAAGTCAAAACCCAACAATAAACCAATGGCTAATACGATTTGAAGCGACTTTCTCATTGCACGACCTCTTCCTCTGCCGGTTAATTGTTCCATTGACTAGATTTCGACAAGAAAAGCGATTTTACCTCCTTGAATTATGGTAGTAAAAAGCCCGCGAATTACGCGGACCCTTTGAAGCGAAGAAAGCAACCCCGACTAGCCGTGTAGCCAGCGGGGTTGAATACATAAACAGGATTCGCCATTTTATTTACGAAATAATACGGAGTAGCTGTTCACCAGTTTGATTTTTAGTGATTTTATATTACCTTGTTAGGTTATGTATGGTTATTTATATTGCCAGTACGTTCGCACAGATCGATCAAAAAAACCTCAACTAGGCATTAGTCGAGATTTAAGTAATCTAGGTCTTTGTACTGTACCACCTAGGGATCTTTACATATGCTGATTGGGTGATGAGCTATCACGAATAACAAATCGGAGGTGAATACTTTGAGCGGAAGCTGTGGAGGTTACGGCGGTATGCAAGCTGCTGCGTTTGTTCTTGTTCTCTTCATTCTGTTGGTTATCATCTTAAGAGCCGGTTACTAATAAACGATCGATAAGCCCGCGATGACATAAGCATCGCGGGTTTTTTATCGATTAGAAAAGCTTAAAGAAAAGGGTGCGGATGAGGATTTAGCTCTTGATAAGTCAGTAAGTTGTCCATATACCCTAGCCTCATCGGGACTTTCAACACTCTCTCTAATCCAGTCACGCGGACGAATTGTTGTCCAAAGGACATAGGTAACATCCCTGGAATCAACACTTTAACGCAATATAATCCGTTTTGTATCGTTTCTGGTGCAGTCTGGTCAATCACGATTACGTCAAGGTCAATTCGTTGGAATCGTTGAATCATTTCCTTTAGCTCAACAGTCAAATCTGGATGAACTACCCTTGGTTTAAACTCTTGCTCGAATGTGCTTAGAGGCCGATTCTGATCCAATAAAAAGCGCAATCGCGCTTCCGCTTCAGGAAGGCTGTACAGCAAGGCATGATCCTCCATTCGCTTAACAAGGTAAGGATCAGCCAACATTTGATTGTACAATCCACGGTTCTCGTTCAACGTGAGTCCAAGAAATGCAATATGTCCCGCGACTTCTTGAATCGCGCTTTTCGCAGCCCGAATCGGATCCAAGTGAGCTCCTCCAGCACAAATCAGATGAGCGCCTCTTCCCCCCTTGTTTCTCGCAATTGCCCATATGCTTGGAATGCCGCTTTCCATGGTCACGTTAAACAAAAACAAATCATAACCTGCTATTGTCTGAATTCGATCTATCATATGTTGCAGTTGTTGGTCCTTGGATGAATGAGGATCAATTTGAGGGACTGAAAGCCGCGCATACCACGTCAATAGGAATGAATCCCGTTCGACTACTTCCAACATGCCGTAAAAGATCGCTTCCTCCAAGCTCCCCCCCAATGCACATCCGTTCGAACCTTCCATGACCAAGCTGTTGTCTTTTCCTAAGCTATAATAAGCGAGGCTTTCAGGAACGAGAATTGGACAGTCTTTCATAAACGAATGTCCCCATACCCAATTAAGGGGGACATCGGGATCAAAGGGTTTGTATGGAAAATCAACCTCTGCATATTGCTCTGCCGAGTACATTCCTACTTCTACAGGGTTGAGCGCCCGGTTAGACAAGTTACGATAAGAGTCATGAACAACGGTTTTATTGCTGCGGGGAGTAATTCCGCAATAACGCTCCAAGCCTTCCAGTATTGCCGTTTGTTCACTTTGTGCATAGGTATGAGAGCGACCAGCCGAAGTTTCATTCCCCGTCGCAGTTGGCAGATTCACATCAACATTGGCAAATGGCGATAACAAATCAACCGTTTTTTTATTAAACAAGCCCGTCCGTTCATCCAAATACTGTTCGGCTAACCCTTTCCCTAGGTCATCCAACCTTTTGCATCGATAAGCTTCAGCATTTATTTTAATGCTTGGTTGCAGCGAGATTCTCGCGTTATCCGGTACATCGATGGGCAGATTACCGCAAAATGGACATAGGGGATTTGGCAAAAAGGAGTGAAGTGAACTTTTCATCGTCTTTAAATCGACTAAGTACACCGCTTTATCCGTGTGAACGGGTACTCCGCGAATGAATTTCTGAGCTTCAGCGGCGATCAAGTAGCCAGTCTGCAAAACGCCAAACCGCGATGTTGATGGATCACGTACAATTTCGCCTTGTAACAATAAAGTCATTTGTAGTTCCAAACTATTCTCTCGGTCCTGTCCCGCAGTAAAACTCCTTAGCTCAGCGCATTGGGTGCAGCCTGCATTACCCGGTTTAACCAGCGGACCAACTATGCCTTCGTCATATAAGATTACGCCTCTTAACCAAGGTATTCCGGCTTTTTGCAGCTCTTGCTCGGCTAACACATAATCGGAAGGGCGCCATACATCGGATAGCACCATAACTAATTTCGCCGATGCTGGGACGCCTGCATGGAAATCAATTAGTCGATCGACTTTATATTGCTTGGATAACTGATCGCTGACAAGCTGCGCTAACGTCCCTTCGCCGATGATCGCAACGACATCATTCACTCGAATATATCCTCCTCTCCCAGTCTGACGCCCAAAAGTGCTCCCAGATTATCGTTCAAGATGGGCTCTACCTTCAATTTATACACCAATAATCGCAAAGAATTGGATTTCAATACATCATAGGCATCTTGTATCGAACCCGCTTGAGCCGAATATGGAATCGCTTTGATTTCCACGTCTGTCACATGGGTTTCATCCAGATCGATCATCGGAATTTCTACAGCGTGCGCAACACCATATTCATTAGGATTTTGTGCCTTATGAAGTGCCGACTGAAGTGTCATCCTAAGCGTCGATGTCCTATTTAAACTTACACAGCCGTACCAATGTTCACCCGCTTTGAGCCATACGACCGGAAAACCGAACAAGTCGTCGCCCCATCCAATAGTCGGTACCCCGTACAACGTAGCCAATGCTTGTAAATAAAAGCGACAATGCTTATCCTCTACATCAGTAACCTTTACCTCACGGACTCTGGGCTTTTGGTTAGCCGTTCGCTTGATTAATTTTTTTGTTAAACACTTCTGCAGCCCTCTATACAAGGCTTCCTCGACCGTTTCCCCCGCCCCGACTTCGACTTGTTCCTGTTGCTCTTCATAAAGTTTTTTCCCCAATGAACGGCTCATTCTTGTTACGTAAGCTTCTATCCCGGCTAATCCCGCTTCTTTGCGCGCTTCCACATGCGTCAAGCCTGAGCAAATGATAATCGGAAGAAGCTCGGCAGGTCCTTCCGACAGAGGGTCAACCGATTGAACGAGACATTGCGAGATCGGAAGCTGGCTTAGATCCCCCTCTGACCATTGATGTAATATCCCTGAATACGGTGAAGTAATCTGGTTGATAAACGATAGGAATTCGTTAGGGTTAGGGTCAGTATTGCGATCTTCTTCTTCAGCTGGCGCAAATAAATGATCCCAAGAGTGAACCTGTTCAGCCGAAATTCCTTGCGTTATGAGCGGGTGGGGTAGGATCGAATGATAACTTCCTTCCAACGTGTACAGATCCATCACGTAAATGGGATTAATCAACTCCGACTCCGTTATTTCTGTCAACGATCTAAACATTTCTGATACGATAATATGGGTAAGGATTGGCCCAGCAGTAAGACGGATTATAGGAGTTAATGGACCCTTACGAATGACCGCTTGATGAATACGCCTCCTTGCAGAGCTCCAACAAACCTCAGAATTCGGTGTCACTAACGGCCCCGCAATACCCGTTTGTCCTATGCACGTAGCGATGAGAAGTGCCTTATTTTCAGCCCGACAAGCAGCTTGGATTGGATCGATTTCTTCTGCCGACATCTGATCACTGGCATACAATATCCAATCATAAGGCTGAACCGTGTCCCTCCAAGCATGCGTGGATCTGAAAGGCATGGCCACTTGACGGATTACGGCATTGAGGTCTGTTTTCTTAGCATTATCAACTAACGTAAACAAAGATTGCCTGTTTGTCGGTTCCGAGTCGGTAAGCATGACATGGACATCTGACAATCCCGAATCGAATAGACACGTAACCAATGAAAGCAGTAACGAGCCGGCTCCAACCGCTAATACGTTAACCCTTTCATCATTAAATTGGGTAATCATAATGTCACTCCCTCCCTCTTTCTCCTATCCCGGGAAGTTATTAATCGTTGTAGACGAGAGCCCACCTATCAAATAAGGTATGGCTTTGCGCGACAAATGGTGTATTTAGCGGTTGTAATTCGTTGAACTTCTAAGGAAATCCTGATGCCACTAAAGCTCGAAAATAAAGAAAAATCCCGCTTCATTCGCGGGATTTCATTTGATGATCTATTTGATTCAGATTAGCAAATTTTTGATTTCGTTAAGGATAAGCAGAGATACGATCAGCAATGCAGCGAAACGAACGTGTCTCCGTTTATCATGATTATATTCCATCCGTGTTCACCCTTTCTCCCATTTCTAAGGTGTCCTTTCTACGTCTCTTCCCATCCTGAATAATCTCATTTTAATCATCATATAGTTAGGTTGTCAACCTATTTTATTTGTGCTATAAGTAGATGATGATGTTGAATATTTCTCTGACGAAATGAGGAGATTACGATGGGCAATGAACATCAGGATGAAATAAAGTTACTCATGCATTCCTTCGAGAAATTCGCCAGATTGGATTGGCACAAACATACGATGTTTGGTCTTAAACCTAGCGAGATTAAAGTTTTGCTTACGATTAAACAGCTATTATCCGCAAAAGAAAACAACGGAGTCACAGTCTCGGAAATCAGCAACAGGCTGGCAGTAACCTCCCCTACCGTTACCCAAATCATTAAACGATTGCAGGATACGGGCTGTATAGAGAAGACCGTTGATTCTCAGGATAGAAGAATTGCTTCCATTAGATTAACGGAAAAAGGATTATTGATTACTAAAAGAGTCGGCGAGCAATTCGCGGCATTGTTTACAGGTCTTATTGCCAAATTAGGACAAGACCGGAGCAATCATCTTATAGATTTATTGAACCAAGTTTATGATTACCTGGATAAAGTAAATAAAGAGCTCTTGGATTAGTCTTCTCCTTACAATAAAGGACGCAACGGATTTATCATCCGCTGCGTCCTTTATTCACAGTATTAATGCACATCTACGCTTTGAAGTTTTTGTTTATTGTCGAGCGCATCCTCCGATGAGCTTGGTTGCTTATCGTTTGATGTACGTAACGGGATTTCCTTCAAGAAGAAAGTAAGCACTAATCCTACGGCTACCAGTGTAGCGCCTAGTAAAAATACCGTGGATAAGGAATCGTTTAGTACCGAATGCAGCATGTCAATCATTTGAGTGAATAAAGGTTGAACCTGTTCAGGAAGCTTCGCGTGCAGTTGCTCAAGCAGCGGCTGATTCATCAACGTCCGAGGATCCATAAGCTGCGTTAGCTGCGCCGCAGTCTCGGGATCCGCTTGGGATAAGTCAACGCCCGAACCCGAACCCATGGCCTTATCCAAGTTGCGCGTCATAACGGAGTTCATGACGGAGCCGAATATCGCGATCCCAATCGTGCCTCCTAAGTTACGGAACAGAGTCGAGGTTGCCGTCGCTACGCCAAGCTGATTCGGCGGCAACGCATTTTGTACGGTTAACGTGAATACCGACATGCTCAGCCCTAATCCGATACCGAAGACAGCCATGCTCGCAACGGCCATCGCCACGCTATGCATATTGGCTAGCATGATCATGCTGCCGATCATAACGACCATTCCGATTAATCCGAACCTTTTGTATTTCCCCGACTTGGATATCCAACGTCCGACTAACGTACTGAGGATGATCATCGTCAGAGACATTGGAATATTCACGAATCCCGATTGCGTAGGAGTCAAGCCTTCCACGCCTTGCACGAAGAACGGCAAATAGATCATTGCCCCCATCATGCCTGCATTCATTAAGAACCCAACGACGAACGAGATCGTAACGATACTGTTCTTAAATAGAGAAAGCGGCAAAACAGGGCTTTTGGCTTTCCGTTCAATGAAGATTAAGATGATAATACCGATGACCGCGGCTGACATCAGACCCACGATTTGGGCAGAGCCCCAAGCGTATTTATTGCCTCCCCATGAGAAACCTAACAGAAGGCTAACGATAGATGCCGACAACACAAGCGATCCCCAGTAATCGATCGATTCCGTAGTAACGCGAGGCGTCTTAGGGAACATTCGCCAGATCATGACGAAAGCCACGATTCCTAGAGGGAGAAAGCTCCAGAACAACCATTTCCAGTCCATATGATCGATCATGACTCCGCCAAGTGTTGGACCAAGGATACTGGAAAACCCGAAGATGGCCATCATGATTCCGGTCCATTTGGCCCTCTCGCGCGGAGCGAACAAATCCCCTACCGCCGTGACCGTCGTGGACATCAAAACTCCGGCTCCAACGCCTTGAATCGCGCGATAAATGATCATTTGATAAATGTCCGCCGACAATCCGGTTAAGAAGGAACCTATCATGAAGATCACGATTCCGCCGAGCAAGAACGGTTTACGCCCATAGATGTCGGACAGTTTGCCAACTAGTACGGTCGATATCGTTGACATCAGCATGAAAACCGTGATGACCCAAGAATAATATTCCATGCCCCCAAGCATGGCCACGATCCGCGGCATCGCCGTGCTGACGAGCGTTTGGTTAATGGCTGCAAAGAACATCGCCGCCATCAAAGCGATCATTACCGTTACTTTTTGTTTCTGCGTTAAATGGTTCACTAACGTTCCGCCCTCTCTTGTATCTATACCGTTTCTCCACAGCTTTATTAAAACATAATTTAATTAGGTTTACAACCTATTTAATTGTCGAAAATGATATTATCAACGAAAAAAAGAACAGCCCGGCCTACCATGCCGCCTTAGTTAGGGCAGCGTAGCAGACTGAACTATTATCCGAATCGATAAGATCAATCAAACAAATGTTTGGCTTCTTTATCGAAGTATTCAAAAACTTGATCCAACAAAACGATAAGCGTTTCGCTTTGTTCTTTCCCTAATTTCTCGATAAGTCCTGTAAAAGCTTGTTCGATTCGCTTGCCCATCTTATCCACGATTTGCTCGCCGGCTTCCGACAATCTAATATCGGATACCCGTCGATCCCTTGCATCGACTGCCTTCTCGATGTATCCGTTCGTATGCAAGCTCTTGATAATCTGCGTGACGGTAGGCGAAGTAATGGCGAGTCTTCTACTGATTTCGGAAACCATGACCCCTTGGTCGTTCTCGCGTGAAATTTCCCTAATCCGCATCAGCACCCGGAGCTCGCTAGGTTTTATACGTTGAATGGATTGCCTGCGCCAATCGGCTTTGGCAAACCTCTCGAAAGTTTCGATTAATCTTCTCGTTTCCGGAGTGATCTCGCTTTTCATAGCTACCCACCTCATTTCTAAAGTTAAGTGTACATGATATTAGAAACGGGTTCAATGTGCCAGTCCCTTTGACGTCATTGGAATCGCAAATTGGGAATCCGATCCGCGATATTGCTCATCGCCTGCTTTAATTGGCGGTTATCGACGTGCGTATAGATTTGCGTCGTCTCGATGCTAGAATGGCCGAGAAGCTCTTGAAGCGTACGAATATCCGTACCTCTGCGAATTTGCATCGTGGCAAAAGAATGCCTAAGCTTGTGGCTTGAAAGTTTTTTATCCCTTAAGGCGGGCATTCTTGCAGCCAGTCTAGCAAGCGTCTCGTCCGCGAGCGTCTGGATCATACGAATAGACAACCTGCGACCGAATTGGGAGACGAAGAACGCCTTTTCCTTGCTTTGCCTCGGAACGATTCTTTTCTCCAACGACAGACGCATGAACGCATGAATGGCTTCAGGCAACGGAATTACGCGCCACTTACGCCCTTTCCCCAGAATATGGATCAGCCCGTCTTCCGTTAAGTCCATCGTGTTCAGCCGGTGCACCTCTCCAACCCTTAGCCCGGCGTATGCCATGAGAAACAGGATCGTCACGTTGCGAACCCGGTACTTCCCTTCGATCGCACCGAACATCGTTTCCAGCTGTTCCTCTTCTAGATAGACGGGAATTCTATTCTTCTCTTGCTTAGACTTGGCAACGGCAGCAGCCGGATTACTCTTTAACAACTCTAATTCTATTAATGCCCGGTACAATGCCCTTAACGAGGATAGTTTACGATTCCTCGCTTCATCTCCTGCTCCCCGTTCGCGGGAAGTGGATAGAAAACCCATCACCTCGAGTTTGCCCGCTTGATTCAATTCCATCGGATAGATGGAATGAAGATAATTGCGCGTATCATTCATGTATGCTCGCTGCGTTGCTTGCGTCATGCCCCGATTTTTCATCCAGATGAGAAACATGCGCAATTCCGTTTCATACTTTTCCGCAACCTCATGTTTGTTCATTTTCAAGCGTTCCCCCAGATGACTTCGTGCCTATCAGACTATTAATCATACCGAATAATCGGCTTACAATGCAAATTGCGTGAAATTCATATTTCATGCAATTAAATTCGGTTATTACATCAATCATTTAGTACCATTTTATGATATCATTAGGAATAAAAAGTCTCTAGTATACAACTATTCTAGGAGAATTCCATATGAGAACTAAAACTCTTTTAGTAACACTAGCAATAGCTTCTTTGATGTTAGGTGGTTGTACATTGGCAGGCAGAGCAGTTAAAAAGGAAGTTGAGGCTCAATTAAAAGATAAATATAAGGAAGAATTTATTGTAGATAGCGTGATGAATCGCCGCGAATCTTCATACAATTCTTTATCCGAAGTGCCGGGATATAAGGTGATGGCACACTCTAAATCACGTCCGAAGTATAAGTTTCAGGTACAAATTGACAAGGATTATGGCAGGATGCATGACGATTACGGAGTTACCATTATGAGCGAACAGCTTCAAGAGCTGTCGGATAACAACAATGCCCAATTCTTTGAGGGGAACATTATAAATTTCTCCAATTGTGTTATTGGCTTGTACGATGATGGAGATCAGCTTAATATCGATCCCAAAAATAATATTGGCCATTGTAGAGTGGATATCGTCATGGAGACCGAAAATGAGCCAGATAAAGAAGAGGAGAAACAACGAATAAAGAAAATCGCTGAGTTTTATATCAATGAAAAAATATCTAATTTTGGTGTAACTGTCTTTTTCGTCAGGCCGTCGCATTTTACAGGTATTGAATCAATTTATTTCTCTCATCAGCGAAATTTTTACGACTATGTGGAACATAAGCCATATGGTACTGGATTCGGATTTCTAACTATTAATTCGGACAATCTTGACAGCATTCTTGATAGAACCAACTATTAATTAATACGGGTGGAGCGTAAAAAAGGAATGCACTTGTGGCATTCCTTTTAAGCGTTATTTTGGGGATATTATAATGGAATGGAGCCTATACGCCCAGTTGCATACGAAGCGTGACCTCGCGTGTTCTCGAAAGCTTGAACGGCTGCCGTCGCAACTTCGATATCTTGAGCGCTCGTCCCTCCGCTCACGCCGATCCCTCCGACAATTTTACCTTCGTGCATTAGAGGAATACCACCGCCTAGAATAACGAGTTTACCATGGTTCGTTGTATTAATGCCGAACGTTGGCCCGCCTGGTTGCGCGGATTGAGCAAGGTTGGCCGTAGGCATCTGCATCGCCACGCTAGTCCAAGCTTTGCTTTGTGAAATGTCGATTCCGGCTATCCGCGCATTATCCATCCGGTGGAAAGCGACCAGATTCCCTCCCTCGTCTACAATAGCGATATCGCTGTTAAGTCCCATCTGCCGGGCTTTTTGTTCCGCAACGGCCATCAATTTCTTAGCCGTATCCAAGGTCAATTTGTACAATCTATCCACTCCTTCTTCGTTGCCGCTTCATGGATAAATTATGACCGTTCAGTCGAATAGGTGAATATCCAGTTACTAATCAGCGCGGAAAAGCCCACTGCCCGCTTTAAATAACAGGGACAATGGGCTTTTCGCTTAAGTCGCTAGTATACGGTTGTTATCTAGGCGTAACCGCATTTTCTTCAGAAATGACAAGAACGATCTCGGCGTTCGTTATACCGGGTAACGAATCCGTCATTTCAGGAGAATGATAAGCTACGATTTTCGTGCCTGCTCTTAACTCCGTGCCACCTGCTAGAAGGGGGATCACTTTAGTCGAGTCTGAAATATTCAGGATCACGTCGTTTGCCGTAGATGCATCAGAACCTACATTCACGTAAACTTGTCCCTTGGTCGTACGGTCCGATGCAACGATCGTTCCTTCTACTTTAACCGCGTTCGAAATCGCTTTAATCACGATTTTATCGGCATGCGTTTGAGCCGGATAGATCATGGTCATTACCGGACCATACGAAGCAGCGACGCGGATATCCACTTTAATAGCATCTTTCGTTAGCGGATTCCCGTTCTCGTCGACAATTTCCGTATCCTCGTCAACGGTGAGAATGACATAATTGGTCCCGCCTTGTTTCATCGGATCTCCAATCACGGTAATCGTCTTGTCGGTTACGTTGGTAATGATTCCTTCCGTTCCGGCAGCCTCTTCCGTTTCTTTAACCGCAGTATTCACCACGACATAATTCGTAGACGATTGCGGAGGAATGCTCATCGTAGCTGCAGGGCCATAGAAGGCTTTAATGCCCATGCCCGGCTGGATCTCGCTTGCTTTGATTGCTTTACCTTCCTGATCGATGATCGAAGCCTTCTCCGCGAAATGCAGCAAAACAGAACTTTCATTGTCGGAATACAGATCCTTGCCCGTCACGAGAATTCCCTTATCGCTTACGGATGTTACCGTACCTTCGATTCCAAGGAAGCTTTTATCTTGGACAACAAGCGTTAACGCTTGTCCGATCGGCGGTAGACTTCTAGTAATGTTAGGACCGTAGAAAGCTTTGACGACTTTTTTACCGTCTATTATCGTTTGTAGAGCAACTTTTTTACCTTTGGAATCTATGATCTTAGTATCTTTGGTAATGGATAGAATGATTTCGCTTTGATCGTTCACGGCAAGTCCGCGACCGGTAACGGTAATAAACTTGCCTGATTTATCGTTTACGAAATTCGTGATTTGCCCCATAGTTGCCGGAGCTGCTTTCGTTTGATTAACGATGAAGCCTTGCCCGTTATGAATCGTCGGAGGCGGAACGTCCTGCGCGGTCGCTGCCATCGGCATCACTGTCATCGCTAGAATGGAAGCCGTCGTTAACACCTTTTGCATTTTTTTCATTTGTCATTCCTCCAGTAAGTTGTGTAGGTGAGCATCATACGAGTATGGAGTATCGCAAATGCCGCAAAAACTATTGTTAAATCTTGCTTGCTAACAACGTCCTAGACGTAGCTACTGTTGGAATGTTGCAGGACTTGCGGATACGGCTTATTCGTATTCGGTAAATGTGATCAGAATGTGACAATCCCTTCTATTTATCGGTAAATCAATCAAATCGTTCAAGAAACTTAGAGTCGCTGTCCATGAGAAGATGACCCTCTTCTAGCTCTATTTCCATTAAACCAGGCACAGTACCCTCCGAAAGCTTAATCGGCTGTTTGCTCCCCAATAGGATCATATTTCGAATTTCGGAGTCGTTCTTCGCGGGAAGGGTATACCCTTTCGTGTAGGGATACGCTTCTCTAAGCGTCGAAAAGATCGCATTAATCAGCCTATCGTTTTTCGGTTTACCGAATACGTTCATCAGAAGGGTTCCCCTAGCATTCAATTTCCCGCTTGTCATCTGCAAGAATGGTAATGTGGTGAAATGAAACGGTGTTCCCTTAGGCGTAAATGCATCCAAAACAATATAATCGTAACAATCGGAATGTTCGTTGTTCAGCATCTCGCGTCCGTCTCCGACAGCCACGTTATCTAATTGATAATCGAACAACCGTCTGCTTAATTCCACGACCTTTGCATCGATTTCGGCAACCTTTACTCTCTTATCCGGATGATGGCTAGAGATCGTCCCAATCCCGTGTCCAATTATGAATACTTGGTCGAATAACGGTTCAATTAATGCCATTAATTGAATGACGGCTTTCTGATAGTCCAATACGATCCTTTTCGGATCTTTAAGGTCGATCGCTCCTTGTATCGCATCGTCCGCGAATTGCAGGCATCGAAATTTGCCCAGCTTTCCATATAACTGAGTTGTCTCAACCACCTTAATCTCAGTGTTATATTCGCTAGATTCTTCGGCTAGTACATACACAATCCGCGACCTCCTTCAGGCAAAGCCTGCATTTCGATATCTTGCTATTCCATTCGAGAAACCGTACAAACGCTTATTATTGCGGTTATACTGTTCGTGGAGGTGATTGTTCATGGGATACGAACCGGTAACACTAACGGACGACAGATGGCTGGCCATTATCAACAACGATGCTTCCTTCGACGGACAGTTTTATTATGCAGTGAAGACGACTGGCATCTTCTGCAGGCCTTCTTGCAAATCAAAACCGCCCAACAAGGAAAATATCGGGTTATTCCAAACCGCGGAGCAAGCGTTAGCCGCTAATTATCGCCCTTGCAAGAGATGCAAACCGACGGGTCAACGATTGCCGGATGACGAATGGGTCAGCTTGGTTACCCATTATATTGATCATTATTATAGGGAGAAACTTACGCTCCAACATCTAGCCGACATGAGCCATGGCAGTCCCTATCATCTTCATCGGATTTTCAAGAAAGTCCGAGGCCTCACGCCTGTAGAATACATCCAACAAATTCGGATCGCTCAAGCCAAAACGCTGCTAGATACAACGGACAAATCCATTGCCGAGATCGGCAAGGACGTTGGACTGCCGAACGCGCCGTATTTCATTACTTTATTTAAACAACGAACCGGACAAACTCCCGAATCTTATAGACAAACTCGATTCGATCATACAAAGGAGATAAACTCAGATGAGCGATCTAACTAAATTACCTATGTACTGGACAACTTTAACATATCGGGATTGGAACCTGCACCTCTCGGCTACTTCCGTTGGTCTTTGTTACGTCGGCTCCCCTAATTACCCTTTGCAGCAACTCGTAGATTGGACTCAGTCCCGCTTCCCTGGCTACACGTTAATTCAAGATAACGAGAAGCTTAAACCCTTTACGGATGAACTCGTCGAATATTTGGAAGGAACGCGCTTGAACTTCGCGATGCCTATTGACGTTCGTGGCACTCCCTTTCAACTCGCCGTCTGGAACGCTCTGCGCGACATTCCATACGGACAAACCAAGTCCTATTCGGATATTGCCGAGCATATCCGTAAGCCGGCCGCGGTTCGCGCAGTCGGTGCTGCCATAGGCGCTAACCCTGTACTCATCACGATCCCTTGCCATCGCGTGATTGGAAAAAACGGTGCCTTAACGGGTTATCGTGGCGGCATGGACATGAAGACGAAGCTGTTGGATCTAGAAGGAGTATCCTTACCGGAGATGAGGTAACCAGGATGACGGAACAACTGGCTATACGGATCGCGCAGCTCGATTGGAATTCGCTGCAGCAAAGCTTAGACGAAGTCGGATTTGCCAAAATCCCATCTCTGCTTAACCGATCCGAGTGTAATGACATCATAGGTACCTATGAGCAACCAAGCCTATTTCGGAAAACGATCGATATGGCTAGATATCGTTTCGGCATAGGGGAGTACAAGTATTTCGATGCACCCCTCCCTTCCTTGCTGCAGCAGCTACGCGAAGGATTATACCCCGAGCTTGCTCAGACGGCGAATCGATGGCTTTCACAGCTTGGCCGCACGGCCGTATACCCGCCGACGTTGTCGCAGTTTCTTGAGCATTGCCATAGCGAAGGCCAAACCCGTTCTACTCCACTGGTATTGAAGTACGAGACCGGCGGCTATAACTGCATGCATCAAGATTTATACGGTGACGTTGCTTTCCCCTTTCAAATCGTGTTTGCCCTTAATCAAAGGAATGAACACTACTCCGGGGGCGAATTCCTGCTTGTTGAACAACGACCGCGAGCGCAAAGCCGCGGGCACGTCATTACGCTTGAACAAGGCGAAGGACTGATTTTTCCAACACAGTATCGACCGGTGTCGGGTTCCCGGGGTCATTATCGCACAACGCTCCGCCATGGCGTAAGTACGATCACATCGGGGACGAGATATAGCTTAGGCATTATTTTTCATGATGCCAAATGATGCGAAATTGAGGGACAATCCAATGAATCCGCAATACTTATACAAAACTCCGAAAACGCTGCTGAATAAAGGTACCGGTTTTCTAAGCGGTTATACTCATTCATTAAATCCTTATACGGGCTGCTCTTTCGGCTGTTCGTATTGTTATGTCAGGCAGATGCCGGTCTCGATATTCCGGAACGCCGAGTGGGGAACGTGGGTCGACATCAAGCAACATGCTGCGGACGTATTCGGCAAGGAGCTACGGAAAGCTAAAGCGAAAGGCCGCGTCACCCTCTTCATGTCATCGAGCACCGATCCTTATCAACCCATCGAGCACAAGGAAGCAATCACTCGCTCCTTATTAGAGGTAATGGTCAACGAACCGCCCGATTTTCTGTTGGTGCAAACCCGAAGCCCTCTTGTACGAAGAGATATCGATCTATTGTTGCAGCTTAAGGACAAGGTTCGCGTCAGTATGACGATCGAAACCGATCTGGAGGATATTCGTAAACATTTTACGCCGAACGCCCCACCTCTTGCAGCCAGATTTAAGACACTCCAGTTATTAGCTGAAGCCGGGGTTCCGACGCAAGCCGCGATTGCCCCTCTGCTACCGAGCAGTCCGGCTTTCCCGGATAAACTGCGTCCGCTAGTCACTCGGGTATGCTTGGATGATTATTTCATGGGAGACGGCAGCAGCGGCAAACGCACTCGCCAATTGGGCATCGAATCGTTGTATGAACAGAAAAGCATGCAAGAATGGTATCACCCTTCCGCTTACCGCAAAGTATACGAGGGGTTAAAGCGAGTTTTCGATGAGGATGAAATCCATATTAGCCAAGAAGGGTTCGAGCCTTAACGACACTCGTTATTTTCGTTTCATGCTTCGGATCCGCTGCTTCGTAGATTGGTCAACTCGGGTTGATTCCGTTATTTTTTGCAACGCTTTGTTATAAGTAAAATCATCTAATGAGGTCCGGCTTGTCAAATAAGCCATGGTCGGTTCAGGTAAGAGGACGTAACAGATCGATATGGCCCAAGCGACCGCCATTTTAACGTAATAACCGTTATGCTTAATGGCATCCAATCGTTGCAGAACTCGACCGATGTATTCCTCTTCGACGTAATAATCCAAGAGCATCACGACTCCGAAACGGATTTCGTATTCTTGCTCGGACAGTAAATAAGACTGTAAGAAACTCCATACGCGGATTTTGTTCGTTTTCGTGAATTTGAGACCGATACAGAAGCTATCGCAGACAGACCAGTTATTTATCTTCGGAACAAACGCAGCGATCGCGTCGAGGATTTCCTCGATATCCGTTTGAAGGTAACCGATCACCATTCCTTGCAGCATCACTTCTTCGAAATACTCGTCTTCCGCTTGCTTAAGATACGAACGCCAATCCCCCTTCGCGATCCTAAGAGCGAGCTTACGCACTTCGGGTAACCGAACGCCCAGCACGTTGTCGATGTTCGGAATGAGCGCCGCGGCGAATTTCTGATATTCCGGTTCTGCTAGTTCGAACAGCCGGTTTTTGATCGTTTTCTCCAACATATCTTATGCTCCCTATCATCACTCGCTAGAAATTTCCCATAAATAAATAGAGGCGATCGAACCAAGCGGCGAATACCGCTTGCGGTAATGTTCGAATTGCTCTTTCGTTATCGTCTGTAAGCCATATAGCTTCATCATCCCCCGGCGGATGGCGATATCTCCCCAACTGACGACATCGCGACGTTCCAAGGCATGAATAAGCAGCATTTCCGTCGTCCATTGGCCAACGCCATTTAATGCCGTTAATTGTCGAATAACCTCTTGATCGTTCATATTCTGCAATTCGTCCAGACGAAACGTGCCGTCTACTATGCTCTCGGCGATATGCCGGATACAAACGGCTTTTTTCATCGTAATCCCGCAGCTTTGAATCTCGTCGGCGGAATACTGAACCAAATTAGGAGGAGTCATTTCGCCTAATCGATTTTGCATTTTAGCCCATATCGTATTTACGGCTTTTGCAGAAATGAGTTGTCCAACAATGGCATGGACAAGCGCTTCGAACAAATCGGAATGGATAATCCGCTCAAGCTTGCCGATTCTAATCATCGCAGCACCGAGTAAAGGGTCTGCGCTCGCCAAGTAATCTATCTCATCTTGCCCATAGTCGAAGTATTTCGTGCTAGCTGTTCGCATGACGCATCTCCCCCTATTCAGACACACATTCACTATACCCCATGCGTGCCTATATGTACGGTTATTCGAGTATAACAGCAAGATAATGAAACAGAAATAAGCAGAAGGCTGATCCGCGGCTATCGCAATAGCTTAATGGATCAACCTTCTGCCTCATCATTTCACATCCACGACGAACGGAGCGATGAACGTCTTTCCGTTACGTTGAAATTGGCCCCATATCTTATAGATTCCGGCACTAGGGAAAGTCGTCATGAACTTCGCATCCGGACCTACCGCCTTCTCATCCATCGGATGGACATGCAGATACCGTTCCGTATCCTCGCTAATAATGACTACATGGCCGACTGCGCCTAAGTACGGTTCTAGATCCGTGATCGGCTTCCCGCTCTTCGCATCGGCAAGCTTGAAGTTCAATTCAAACTCCTTTCCTGCTTCGGGACGGTCGTTGTCCAGAGTCGCTTGTATTCCGTCCACGATGACGGAATGCTCACTCGACGGCTTGATCGGAGTAGGCGAAGCAGATGGACCGCTCACCTTAATCCACTTCGAATTCGTAGTCGCCTCTCCCCCCGTAGGAATGTAATCCGCTATGAGCTTGTAGTCGCCTCCGGCTGGAAGTACCGTCGAAACTTCAAACTGGCCCTTGCCCTTGTACTCGGGATGTAGATGATCGAAATAGCTCAAATCACGACTAACGACAATGAGATGAAGCTTCCTCTCATGATTGATATCGAACTGTTCGACGGGTTGTCCGCCTGAGCTTTGTATTTGAATCGTTATTCCTATGTTCTCTCCCGATTTCGGCGATTCGGACGATAACGTCCAAACCACGTTCGTTATCGGCATCTGCTCGCTCGCTTGCTCTTCGCTATGTTCTCCGCCATGCGCACCATGCCCGCCAGAGACTTGCTTATCCTGTTTGCCGCAAGCGGCGATGAATAACATCACCGCCATTAAAGCTAACAAAGAGATTCGTTTCATACGATCCCACCAACGCTTTCTTAATTCTATACTTTTGCTCTTTGCAGACGCAAAGCATTTAAGACTACGGATACGGAGCTCAACGCCATTGCCGCTCCGGCAAGCCAAGGCGCAAGGAAACCAAGCGCCGCTATCGGAATGCCGATGACATTATAAGCGAGCGCCCAGAACAGATTCTGCTTCACGTTCGTCATCGTCTTCTGGCTCATCGCGATCGCATCCGGGATGCTGTTCAAGTCTCCGCGCATTAAGGTAACATCCGCTGCTTCCATCGCTACGTCCGTTCCCGTTCCAATTGCCATGCCGATATCGGCTGTCGCCAAGGCCGGTGCATCATTGATTCCATCACCGACCATGGCAACCTTCTTGCCGCTTTGCTGCAGCTTTTTGACCTCGTTTGCTTTGCCGTCCGGCAACACTTCCGCGAGTACGTGATCAATTCCGACTTGGCTGGCTATCGCCTTTGCCGTACGTTCGTTGTCCCCCGTAATCATGACGACGTGCAAGCCCAATTGCTTCATTCTGGCAACCGCCAACATCGAAGTCTCTTTAATCGTATCCGCAACGGCGACCATTCCCGCATATTGGCCATTAACCGCGACCAGCATCGCTGTTTTACCGATCGATTCCAGCTTGCTCATCTCTTCTAATGCTGATTCTGCATTCACGTTACGTTGAGCCATCAGCTTCCGGGTTCCGACAAGCAATTCGTTACCCTCGACAGTCGCTTCGATTCCGAAGCCCGGGATCGCTTGAAAGAAATCAGAAGGCGGTAACGATATTCCCTGCTCTTGAATGCCCGCCACAATCGCTTCCGCGAGCGGATGCTCCGAATTTTTCTCAGCCGCTCCGATCCAAGAAAGAAGCTGCTCCCGATCATAACCTAGCTCGATTCGCACATCGGTCAACTCCGGTTTCCCTTTCGTTACCGTGCCGGTTTTATCCAATACGACCGTATCCACATGATGAGTCGTTTCCAGATGTTCTCCGCCCTTAAACAAAATTCCGAGCTCGGCTGAACGTCCGGAACCGGCCATGATCGAAGTCGGAGTCGCTAAACCTAGCGCGCAAGGGCATGCAATGACGAGCACCGCGATCGCTTTCTCCAATGCTTCCGCGAAATTTCCGGGCTCGACCGCGAAGTACCAGACTAGGAACGCAACGACAGCGATCGCCACGACGATCGGAACGAATATCCCGGAGATAACGTCCGCTACTCTTTGAATCGGTGCTTTGGAGCCTTGCGCTTCTTCGACGACTTTAATGATTTGCGAGAGAGCCGTTTCTTTGCCTACTTTCGTTGCTCTCACGTGGAGAACCCCGTTTTTGTTCAGCGTTGCCCCGATCACTAGATCGCCTTTCTGCTTGTCTACCGGGATGCTTTCCCCGGTCAGCATCGACTCGTCGACTGCAGACATCCCTTCCAGCACTTCGCCGTCGACCGGCACTTTTTCTCCCGGTTTCACCATGATTACGTCTCCGGTGACGACATCTTCTACCGGAATACTGACTTCCTGGCCTTCTCTTATTACGATAGCCGTCTTGGCTTGTAGACCCATTAGCGCTTTGATCGCCTCGGAAGAACGACCTTTCGCTAACGTCTCGAATACTTTGCCAAGCAAGATCAACGTAATAAGGACGGCACTCGTTTCGTAATACATTTCGACTTGATGATGGCCATGCGCATTCAACGATTCAATAGTTAAGTATAGGCTGTAGAAGTAAGCGGCAGACGTACCTAAAGCGACAAGTACGTCCATATTCGCGCTGCCGTTACGAAGCGCTTTGTAAGCCCCGACATAGAAGCGGCTTCCTATAATGAACTGAACCGGCGTGGCTAAAGTTAATTGAAACCACTGATTCATGAACAGATCAGGTACCCATATCCACTGCGTAAAAGAGAAGTGACCCACCATCGCCCATAGAAGCGGGAAAGAAAGTATCGCGGAGATCAGCAATCTCAATTGCAGCATGCGAATTTCTTTTTTCTTATGGTCGATTACACCTTCGCTTGCTTTGTCGCTCTTCGGCTTCGCCTGATAGCCTAACTGCTCGACCTTCTTGATCATCTCCGCCGAGCTTGCGAGGGACGGATTGTATTCGACATGGGCAGTCTCTAAAGCCAGATTGACCGAAGCCTGCACGCCGTTTAGCTTATTTAAGCCTTTCTCAATCCTTGTAGCGCAGGCTGCGCAAGTCATTCCGATAATGTCGAAATCGATGGATTCCTTGACCGTGCCGTAACCCAGATCGTGAATTTTCTGCTCCAATTGCGACATATTGACTTGTGACGGATCGAAGTTGACGGAAGCTTGTTCCATTGCGAAATTAACATTCGCTTGGGCGACGCCATCAAGTTTGTTCAAGCCTTTTTCGATTCTGTTCGCGCAAGCCGCGCAAGTCATACCGGTAATTTGTAACGTCACTAGCTCCGCAGGAACTGTTTGTTTAGCGTTGCTCATCTTCTTCACCTTTTTCATGTCATATGCAATCTCTGTAATGCAATTTTACGATACCCCCCTATGGTATGTCAACAACAGAAATTAACTAATATTTAAACGACTTTTGCAGGGTGCTTCGGCTGATTATATCCCCCCGCGGCATCCCCCTCCATCGTATTTTGTCAAAATGGATAACAAAAAAACCGCCATACCAACTTGGGTAGGCGGTTAATCGTGAAATTAATATTCACCTTTGATCACAAAGTACGTGCCCCGAATGGTTCCAGCCAGCTTGGATTTCTGCCTGGCGAACTTAAACTTCTTCTCTTCCAGCTCCTTGGGTACTTCAATCCCTTCGGAAAGCTTGAAGCCGACGGCCCGCTTCTTAGGATCATCAACCGTATACAAGACGTTGACTCCTAGACCGTCCTCATAAAAGACGAAGGCCCATCTGATATTCTCCACTTGAAAAAGCGACGTTTCTAACGGCTTTGCCGCAAACACAATATCGCGTTCTTCCTTCAAAACTCGGTTCACATAATCAAGTGTTTCCTGGCTTTCGCTGGCCGGCACGACAGTAAATTCATGCTTGTATTTGTTCATGAAATAACGGGCTTCATTAGCGCGTAAACCAGCAAGCGCATCTGCTGCAGGCGAAGACTCCAAACCAACCGTTGACACCTGTTTAAAATCGACAATATAGGACATTTTCTTCCTCCTTCTACCCCTTTATTCGCTAACAAAATGTATTACGGTTCGACTAGCACCTTTTCAAGCTGTTTGCACATGTTCGTCCAGCCGTATTTTGCACCCGCGAACGCTTGCTGTGCGCTGAAGCCGGTTTGATCAAGATGCAGATGGACCGTTCCGTCCTTATCTTCTTCTAATGTCCAGACGATCGTCGTGTTTTCTCCGAGACTGTCCCAGGTATAAGACAATCGGTGCGGCTCGTCCACTTCCAACACTTCGCAATGGATAATGCCGTCCCACCCGTTGATCGGTTCCCTTCGGAATTGGAAACGATGGCCGACAATCGGTTTGAAATCATTGTCCATGACCCATTTCGCCAGCTTATCGGAGTCGGTCAAGGCGTCCCATACCTGCTTGACCGAGCTTTTAAACTAAAAATCGAGCGACAGATCTTGCTTCATTCCTGTTCCTCCTTGAGAAGTTGATCCAGTCGAAGCATATTTTGCTTCCAAAATTTCTCGTAGTACGACAACCAATCCTGAAGCTCCTTCAGCGGTACGGGATTGAGACGGTTTCTAGTCTCACGGCCGATTTTACGCTCGGTCACGAGGCCGGCTTCCTTCAAAATCGTCAAGTGCTTGGAGACTGCGGTGCGGCCCATCGTAAAATGCGGAGTCAACCGATTAAGTGGCAATTCATCCGCATCCGCCAGCAGCCGAATGATTTCACGCCGGGTCGGATCGGCCACGGCATAATACACATCCCGTGCTTGTGCAACTGCGCCCATCATCACCCACCCCCTTGCATGAACAAATGGTGTCCTATACTCAAACACGACACCAATTAGTATCTATTTAGATTGCGGGAGGAAGAAGAATGAGTGAAACGCTAACTTTGGATTTTCAGTACGAAACCTCGATCGAGAAGCTTTGGACCGCCTTGACGGATTCAGGTAAGCTTGCCAAGTGGATTACGGAAAATGATTTCAAGCCCGATGTAGGCCATCGTTTTCAGTTCCGCTTGCAGCCGGTCGGCAATTGGAATGGCGTTGTTGACGGCGAAGTGCTTGCCGTGGAACCGCCGAACCGGTTGTCCTATTCTTGGGCTAGCGGGGAGGAAAAGCATACGGTCACCTGGACCATAAAGGATCTGGGTGGCGGCAAGGTTAATCTTCATCTCGAACAAACCGGAATCTCGACTGTCCAAGGACTCGAGGGCGCCAAGTGGGGCTGGACGAACTGGTGCGGCAATCTTGAAAAGACGTTGGGACAATAATCGCCCATTTCGCTATTACTTATGGCATGGTTCACCGTAACATCTATAGAGCGAAATCGGAAGGCACCCAACAGGGTGCCTTTACCAATTGCCACATAAATAAAAAGGAGCTGGTAAATTATATCCATATAGGAGTTGAATTTATGAAATGAAAAAATTCATATTTACTTTTATAGTATCACTTGTTCTTATTTTTTCTTTCCAAACAAATATGGGATTGGCCAAACAACCAACTGAAGACTCTGAAGAACTCAGGTTACAGGATATGCTAATGAACTTGCTCACTCCTTATATAACAGAAGTTCTTGATCACTATTACCGCCCAAAAATTCTAAAGACTTTTTCACCTGAAATTACACCATGGAAAATTGAAGTGATCGAAACCAAAAGAATAAATGGCTTCCGTGGCTTTAAGTTAGAAATCACTTTTGAAATTGAGCCGACTGCAGGACATCATGTTCCAGTAGGAAAAGACCGCTTAACTTATCGGATTTCGTATGGCCCTTCAGTAGAGTTAACTAATCACACTCATTTAGCTACTTATCAGTTACCTCCTGAATTGCATACTCCTAATTAACTATTCGATTAGTCTGATGATTTATTTTCTTTTGACTTATCACCCTCCATCAGATCTTTTGTCCCCGATCTAAACTCTCTAATCGTCGTTCCGATCGCCCTGCCAAGCTGCGGCAGCTTGGCGGGACCGAAGATCAGGAGCGCAATCAATACGAGTAACAATATCCCCGTCCAACCGATATTTAACGGCATCTGAATCCCTCCTTCTCCTATTCCTTATACACTGACGAAAAGCGCGGTTACGTACATGATGACGATCCCTGCTGTTAAGCTGGCCAAATTCGTCCAGGATACTGCCGGTCTGCCGTCCTTCGCAGCTTCTCTAATGATCATTTTACCGATGACATAGATAACCTGAATGATCGCACCGGCACCGATGCCGAAGAAAAGCGCCGCTAACGTATCATTGAACACGAATCCTCCGATCCAAGTCCCGATTATCGCCGGAGCCCCCCCAACGATCGCTAACATTAGGAAAGTTCTCCATGTTGGACGTTCCTTCAGCAGAGGTGACGCGATGCCTACTCCCTCGGTAATGTTGTGCAATGTAAACCCGATAATCAAGAACGTGCCGAGGGCGGCTTCTCCCGCCGCGAAAGCAGCTCCGATCGCTAACCCTTCTCCTAGATTGTGCAGGCCGATTCCGCCGGCAATTTTGTACGCGACTTGTTTTCCGTTCTGCTTGCCCTTTCTCTCGCTCGCTTGATCGAGTGCCAATAGGAACAAGAAACTTAACAAGGCTCCGAACCATACGAGACCCGTCCCTTGGAAAATACCCGGCGCTTCGGCTCCTAGCTCCAGCCCTTCTTGCAAAGTATCCACGACGAGGAAGAACAATAGACCGACGGTTAAAGCCAGCACGCCTTGTATCCCTTTGTTCGAGAATCTACGCAGAAACGGAAACCATAATAATCCTAGCCCAACAGGTACGACCCCCACGTAAAAACCGATTAACGCATACTGGACAAAACGGTTCGCATCCGCAACAGGCGTAAGGGCGGCTACGGCGACTTCTCCCGTGAACATAATTCCATTCGTCGTAATCAACACGATCGAGTACGGATCACCTTCTATCCAGCCATAAGGGATATAAATTTCCGAATGTCCGAGACGCCCGATCGTCTGGCTTGGCTGGAAGGTCGCATTCCAGAACGCATCGTTCACGACCACTTGGGCGATCGTGACCTCATTCGGTCCAGAGTTCAAAACTTTAACGATGAAGCCCTCTTCGGTCATTGTAATCCGCTCTACGTTCAACACTTCTATCGGCGCAACGGGTTCGTCCTGGATTCCCGTACCGAATCTAGACAGCAGTAAGATCATAACGGCTAGCAATAAGAGCGGGATGATTCCCCAGATCCATACGAGTCGGGCCGGTTTCGATTTGTTTACGACTGCTTCTCCCTGCATCGGAATATCTCCCCTCCTTATTTGGCTTCGAAGAAGCCCATCCAACCGAGCTCCGCGAATTCGCTTTGGTGCGCATGGAACATATATTTGCCAGGCTCAGGGAACACGATTTCGAGAATACCGCGCTGCCCTTGGCATTGCATGATCGTGTCAGTCCATACGGGCCTCGCATCGGGGTCTGCACCGACCTCGTAATATTTAAAAAAGTTGGCATGAAGATGAAAAGAATTAATAAGATCGAATTCGGTAAAATTGCTTAAGTAAATCCGAACGAGCTCATCTGCTTTAACTTCAATCGGCCAAGCTTGGAAAGCGAAAGCATATCCGTTCACCGTATACACCTCATTCTCGCCGTCGAGATCCAGATCGTAGCCGTTCATGACCATGTTCAACTCGCGGGCAGGGGCTCTAGGTTTCTTAGGATCGATGATGAAGTTTCCGTATAAACCTTTGTGAATATGCTTGGCTAGCGGAGGAATGTGACAGTGATACAAGTGCATGCCCGCCGGCTTCGCTTCAAATTCATAAGTAAAATCCGTGCCCGACTGAACCGGTTCAAGTCCGTCCATATTCGTTGGGTGAATACCATGAAAGTGGATGGAATGCGGATGTTTGGAGCCATTCCAAAACTTGATTCGGACAATGTCCCCTTCGGTACAACGGATCGTTGGGCCAGGTATCGTGCCGTTAAACGCCCAGCCGGGAAATTTAATGCCATAGGCGATTTCCACTTCCGTATCCATGGCCACTAATTCGTAGTCACGCACCGTGCGACCGTCTGCGCGCTTGCTGACTTTGCCATAATCGAATTCGGTCAAAGCGCGGATGGCAGCTTCCAAGCCTTTCGTCTTCTCGGTGCTCGGATCGTATCCGTGAGCCATCATATGATGTTTATGGCTTTGCAATGCCGAATGCAGTTCATGCTTATCCATCGCCTTTACGGTCTTCCCGAACCAAGAGCCGGGATTTAACAATGCCCCTCCAATAACTCCTAATGTTCCGGCGGCTCCCCATTTCAGCACATCTCTTCTAGAAACCGGTCGTTTAGGATCGAATGCCATATCCTGTATCCTCCATTCTTTTCTTAGGGAAAATAATTTTACCTTATGCAACATATTTCACAAAAAAAATATATTGTGGACTAGAGACAAAGTGTTTCCATAGTGCAAAACTTGAAGTAAATTAAATATATCCGGTTTGCCGCAGAATGTAAACCATTAAACAATAAAAAGCCTCCCCTGGTAAATGGATGTTTCGAACAACCATTAACTAAGGGGGAGGTTTCTTTATTTATTGCATTTCCCACGGACCAATCCTGTCTATTCACGTTATCGACTATACGGTTTCATCCTGATTCATATAGAAGACTTCCCACAAATGGCCGTCAATGTCTTGAAAACTCCAGCCATACATGAACCCATGGTCGATTGGATCATTAGATGGCTTGCCGCCTGCCGCCAACGCCCTGTTTACAATCTCGTCTACTTGTTCCCTGCTATCGGCGGATAAAGCCAGAATGACTTCCGCGGTTCTCGAGGTATCCGCGATTTCTTTGGTAATAAAGCCTTGGAACGAGCTCTCCACTAATAGCATGGCAAAGATATGATCTCCGATGATCATGCAAGTCGCGCTTTCATTCGTATACTTCGGGTCGAATTCGAAACCGATTTGACTGAAAAAAGCGACGGACTTCTCTAAGTCTTTAACCGGCAAATTAACGAAAATATTGTTTACCTTAAGTGCCATTAATAAATCACCTCTTCGTTTTATTGGCTTGCATCATGCGGGATAGGAAATTACTCATCAGCAAAGGCAACGAAATCAAGATCGGGGGATCGTCCGGCAATGGCGTATGTAAGACAACCTCTTGATAGGGAATGCGCGACTCCGGGCTTACCGTAATCGGCGCCTTCGATCGGGTTCGTAAAGTGGTATAAGGCAGCATAAACTCGGCAGACTTCATCTCCCACGAGACAGACGTAGCCATTAAAAAATAAGTCCCCGGTTTTACGTCCGTAAGACTGAAATGGCCGAGCGAGGATAGGATCGTTCCATAACGAGGATTGCCTTCCGGAATCGGTTTGGTAAACAAGCCGATCAAGACTACCCCTTCGAATGCGGCTTCCGCTCGAACCGTTCCTTCAAGCGTGGAGTAAGGGTGGCCGATAGTGCTAGAAGTCTGCCAATTCGAGAGTTTCTGCAGAGATCTTAAATCATTCTCCGCATGTAGCGTCGAGTTGCGAAAATGGGAAGGCGTCACCCCCACCCTTTCGGTGAATCGGGTCGTGAAGGTTCCGAGGCTTTGCTGCCCGATCTCGAGCCCGACATCACGAATGCTCATGTTCGTCCGCAGCAGTAGCTCCTTCGCCTTCTGCAATCGAACCGATGAGGCGTAATAAAGCGGCGAGATTCCCATTCTTTCCTTGAATATTCGCGTAAAATGATACGGACTATAGCCTACGTGATTCGCTAATTGCGTAAGGGGTAGCGGCTCATAAATATTCTGATGGATGTAGGAGATAGCCTCGTCAATCTCTGAATATCGATTCGTATCCATTCCTCACCTGCTATCGTCATATAAATCCGTATCAGAACAAACGTTCCTATAATAATTTACCATAAATTGTTCATTCTTTGCAACCATGAAAGCCAAAGCCGATCAATGATATAATGAATAGAATTTCGTCAGTTGAGGAGTGTTCGCAATGATGTTCTTACGGTACGAGAATTTCCGGAGTTATCTCCGACTTTATCCTATTACCGCGCTAATACTAGCCGTTAACCTTATCATGTTTCTCCTGGACCACCTTGTACTGGATAGACAATTAACGATCTGGGGAATGTTCTATCAAGAACCTGTTTTCGATCGCTATGGTCTAAGTGAACCGTATCGTTACGTATCATCCATCATTCTTCACGCAGGCTGGGATCATCTCTTGTTTAATTGTTTCTCGACATTGGTATTTGCTCCGCCTCTGGAACGGATGTTGGGACACCTTCGTTATCTGTTGTTCTACCTGGTTGCCGGAATAGCCGGCAATGCGTTAAGCGCCGCTATCCATGCAGGTTCGGAGTATGGTTCGGTAGGAGCGTCCGGGGCGATTTACGGAGTTCTCGGTGCGTTCTTATATTTAGCAATATTCAGAAAAAACGCATTGGACGAAGCCACTCGCAAGACGATCTACGGAATGTTGGCATTCGGATTGATCTATTCGTTCTTATCCTCGCAGATTAATATCTGGGCTCACGTCGGCGGCGCTATTGCCGGATTTGCCATGATGGGCGCCTTCGTCGCCATAAGAGCCAAAAGCCGCAGTTGAATGTAGAATTCGGATTTGTACCGAATCTTCTCCGGCCTTGCGCATTACATCATCTAGGTCGAACAATTGCTCAATGTGAAATACGCCGAATGGATATGGAGATACGTAGACGGATTCGCCAATTAGAGCCGTGATCCGCGCTGTCATATCTCCTTCGTTCCTTCCTTCTGCTAAGCACTCCACTTCGTGGTTTACTCCCTTCTTCTTCCCGCTTGCCTCTACCTTAATCACAAACTTATCGCTCCCCATCCTGATTCGCTTCATACTCGCTTTGATCCATTGACTGACGAATTTGTATTTCAGGATTCGCATCAAGCGCATTCGCTTCATCAGAGCTAATCCCGTAGTGACGACCGCCGAATCGAAGATGAGATAAGTCGTCACGGAAGTGACTTGCAAGGTGACGGGAAGTACATGTTGATCGGAGAAATCGAACGAATAAGCCGTTCTTCTTCCGATCCCCTTGCCCAAGTTCGTCTTTCTCCTCCGTTGGAATCCCGTTTGCAAATGATCTAACGTCCAATCGATCGCGGCATCTCCATGTTGTTCTCCTAAGCCGAGCATATTATAGATGCGGATTTCGCGAATTTCATCGAGTTGCTCGATCGCTTTCTTCGCCAGCAAATTCGTAAGACCGGGAGCGAGCCCGACGCTAAGCACGGCAGTCGCGTGAAACTCCCGGGCGTGAGCGGCCTGATTCTCGATTTGCGATAATATTGATATGTCCGCGGAGATATCGATGTAGTGAATACCAAGCTCCAAGCACATCTGCGCGATCCGGGTACTGGGCTGATCCAAACACATGATTACTAATTTAACACCATTAAATATATATTCTTCTACCGGCAGTTCGATGTCTAACCGCATAGGAAGAACGATATTCCCCGTTTGTTGGCAGAATCGGGCTGCCTTGTCATAGCTTCGTCCTGCCGCGATAATCTTCCCCGGAAACTTCTTACCTAGCAGAGTGCATATCGTACTGCCTACTGTTCCGTAACCTCCGATAACCATAATCCGATCTTTTGCCATCCTATTCACTACTTTCCGAATATTAGTTTAGTAACTATACTATTAGGGCGAAAAAAATCAGCTCATCAGCCGGATCAACTTTTCCAACCCTTTCTCGAATATTTCGATTTCCTGAGTACTGAACTCCTCTTGCAATAGATCGTTGAATTGCTGATTCATGCTTTCGTGCGCCTCGAATGCGATCATTCCCAAGCCGGTTAGCGAAAGGACCGTCGCTCTTGAATCAACGGGATGGGATTTGCGCGAGACGAGATCTTTGGCCTCTAACCGGCCTATCAGCTGCGTTACGGCGCCCTTGGTCACGGCGAGCCGCTGGGCAAGCTCGCTCATAAGCACTCCGCCCTCCCTACCGATCGCATCAATCGTATGGATTTCGCTTGGAGTTAACGGGCCCGCTTCCCCGAACGCTTTGGGTTGGCGCTCTAGGCGATTCAATTGCATGATTAATCTGCCGATGCTTTGTTTCTGATTAGTCGTTCGATCGTTGATCTTAGGTTTATTATTCATGATTTTAGTTTATGTACTATACTAATGGTTGTCAATAAAAAAAGCGGTCGGACTGCGATAATAACAGTCTGACCGCCCGTAAACGTCCCGTTTCGCTAACGGTATCTTCACTATTTTACGATCAATACCGGCATTCGAGCTTGCTGAACGACATGGTGGCTGACGCTCCCTAGCATCCATTCCTTGATCGCTCCCAGCCCTCGATTACCCATAACGATCAGATCGCACGCGTTCTCGTTCGCGTGATCCAGAATAGCGGAAGCCGGGTTTCCTTTTAACATCGCGATTTTCGCGTAGGGCAAGTTTTGAATTTGTTCCGTGGCTTGTTGCATAAGAGCATTCTCATACTCTTGTATCTTTTCCTGATAACCTTCTGGAAGGACGAGTCCATAACTTGCTATTGCATAGGGAGGACGGTTCAAGACATGGGCTACCGTCAGTTTGCAAATCGGCTGATTCTCGACAATTTTTATCGCATGCGCCAAAGCTTTCTTAGACGTCTCGGATCCGTCGTAAGCGACTAGGATGTGATGATATTTCATTGTAACCCCTCCTATTGGTGTCATAGCTATCTTAGGATAATTCTAGCATAATTTCCTCTTCTTCTTTGAACCGATTTTTCAGAATGGCATAGGCTTGTATTAAATAAGATGTCATTCTGCAGGCTTCCTCCCGGCCAATCGGAAGGCTCGTGCGCTCCAGAGTTTGAACGAACTCACGAATAGACCGATCAGCTAGCTCGTATTCCTGCTCCATCAGGGCGTACAAGTCAGGTTCTGAACCTAGCAGCCATGCGGCATATGGAAACAACTCGGATTCTTCCCACAGAGTATGCTCATTCCAATCTTTCATAAAATGCTTCACGTTCTCGTTCAATTCGACGATCTCGCGATTCAGGCGCGACTCGTCAACGCCGCTCCTTACAATGCATGCTTGCTCAAATATATCCTGAAGTTCCTCTTTCAACAGATCGTGCTCTTGCTTAGCTCGCGTAATGCACGTTTCGAGCCGCACTTCGCGAATATCCGCTCCGGGCATTGGGCTCTCAATCGGGATATGTAATTTCACAACAGATCACTCCCACTTCTGTATGATGGCTTAAGTTTAATTCCAATTCTATGCTTAATGTGTGAAAAAAATCACGATGTAACAAAGTGATCAAATCTTAATGGCAATCTCGCGAACGAAGAAGGAGCTGTCTTGAAAGATCTATTCAGATCGTTCGAGACAGCTCCTTCCTATTGATCGCTTATTAGCTTTCTACTTCCGTATCCTCTGCGTTGCCCCATTCCTCCCACGAGCCTTCGTAAGGCCTTACATCAGGATATCCAATCAGCCTCAAAGCGAAATAAGTGTGGGCACCACGTTGGTTCGACTGGCAATACGGTACGATCGTATGCTTCTGGCTAACGCCTGCCGCTTCAAATTCTTTCTTCAGGTCCTCATACTTCTTGAAGCGGATAACGCCCTTCTCGTCGACGGGTCCAAGCGCTTCCTTCCATTCCTTGTTTACGGCTCCGGGGATCCTTCCGCCTTTGCGATTAGAACGCTTATCCAATCCCGAATATTCCTCGCCGGATCGTACATCCAGCAATATCGCTTGATGGAGACCGGCTTGTATGTTGAATTTGTTGACGGAGCCGAGCACGTTAGCAACAACTGAGATAGATGCAGGTCTCCGTGTATGGACTTCAGACGAGGTCGGCTTCCCCGCAGCGGTCCAAGCCGTATATCCTCCGTTCAGTACTTTTACCCGATCTTTCAGGCCGAATACTTCCAGAACGTAGAATACCCGAGTGGCCGCAACTCCGGCTCCGTCATCGTAAACGACGACCGCGCTATCCGCGCTGATCCCCCACTTTTCTAATAACCTTCGGATGTCCTCGGCGGCAGCAAAATCGGATCTCGTCTTCGCTCTTAGATCCTTGACGTTAACCGGAATAGCTCCCGGGATATGGCTGACTTCGTAGCCTTGCGCTCTCGCATCCAATAGGACTAAGTCGTGCGAATCTAGATTGTTCTCCACCCATTCCAAATCGGCTAGCAAATGTCCGTTCGGATAAGCGTTGACTTTAGTATCCGTCATATTATTCACTCCCCCTGTTCCCTTCATTTTGGGGCGACCAAGCCCAAACGTTCGCGTAAATTGCCGCCCTCATAGGTTTTGGGGAATAGTCCCCTTCGTTGCAGTTCGGGCACGACAAGCTCTAAGAAGTCGTCCGCCGACAGCTGCGGCATGACGCTGAATCCGTCCGCCGCTTCGCTCAAGAACCAATGTTCCATCAAGTCGGCAATTTGCTCAGGCGTTCCTGCGATGCTAAGCTGTCCGCTTCCGATCCAGTGCTTCTCCAGCAGTTCCCTTATCGTCGGCTTCTCCTTCTCGACGATCTTCTTGATCATTTGGTTAAAGGTCTGGTAAGCGTTGACTTCACTCGAATCGGGCAGCTCGGGAAACGGGTCATCCAAACCATATCGGGAGAAGTCGATACCGAGAAGATTCGAGATGGACATAACGGCCCTTTCGAGCGAACCTAGCTTCATTAGTTCGCTTGCCTTCTGCTCCGCTTCTTCCCTCGTAGCGCCGACGATGACATGAAGTCCTGGCAACACTTTAATGCTATCCACAGACCGCCCCGCTTCGATCGTCCTCCGCTTAATGTCCCGATAGAAGAGCTGTGCGTCTTCCAGCGAACTCTGGACCGTAAAGATGAGCTCCGCATACTTAGCCGCCAGATTCTTGCCTGCTTCGGATGCACCGGCTTGAACGAGCAACGGTCTCCCTTGCGGAGACCGCATGACGTTAAGCGCCCCGCGTACGGAGAAATGCTCTCCGCGATGATGAATGTCGCGCACTTTCCGGGGATCGGCATAGATACCGGATAACTTATCCTGAACGAGCGCATCCTCGTCCCAGCTATCCCATAACTTCAGCGCGACATCGGCAAATTCCGCAGCTCTCTCATAACGCTCGGAATGCGAAGGCAATGTCTCTAACCCGAAGTTAAAGGCCGTACGTTCAACACCCGTCGTAACCATATTCCAGCCCGCGCGTCCTCCGCTAATATGATCTAGCGATGCGAATATTCTGGCAACGTTATACGGCTCGTTGAAGCTTGTGGACACGGTGGCGATAAGCCCGATCTTCTCTGTCGCCGTTGCAATCGCGGCGAGCAAGGTGAGCGGCTCGAACCCGAGAATCGGACCGTGCTGAACAGCTTTCGCCTCAACGGAGAGGCCATCGGCGATGAACAACGAATCGATTCGCGCGGCTTCCGCTTTCTGCGCAAGCCGCTGAAAGTATTGGACGCTGTGGAACTCCTCGACGTTCGTGCTCGGATGACGCCAGGCTCCTTTGTGGGAACCTCCGTTTTGCGTGAACAGATTCAGAATCATTCTGCGGTTGTTCTCGCTCAACTTCTTCACCTTCTCCTTACGGGGATAGAGTCGTTTTTTCTATTTTAATAAAAGACAGGCTATTTTGTAAACTATTCATACAGAAATAGTCGGATTAATTAGGGCGTTAATGTCAATCCCAATTCACGTTACACCCGTTAATGGTACAAGCACGTTAAGCTTGTTTCACATATTTTGATTCCAAGCAAAAGAAAAGGAGGTGGCACGATGAAAAAAGCTAAAATATCCGGTTCCGATAACCAAAGATCGTGCGGGTGCAACCATCATAAATCCGAAGAACATCACAAATCCCATCACAAGCATAAACCCGAAGAACATCACAAACCCGAAGAACATCACAAACCCGAACACAAGCACAGATCCTGCGGACATGACAAGTCTCACGGCATGGAGAAGTCTTGCGGACATGAAAAGTCTCACGGTATGGATAAGTCCTGCGGCCAACATCATAGTTCGTGCAGATGCATTCTTTGCTGCGAGAAGAGAGGTATTCATCCTTACGGCTATGATCAGTTTCGCTCGTGGCTATAATCGCCAGGTGGTGTTAAAGTCCGTATTCCTTACGGACTTTTTTTGTGTGCTTTGAACTCAGGGTACATATAGCCGCTCTAACTAATCTCAGACTACTTTGCTTACCCAAGTTAGGAATGATTATCACTTCCGTTATCCATATATTGTTCATTTGCCTATTCGTAATCTTTGTGCAATGATTTATATTAAGTATTACCTTATAATTATTATAATTAAGGGGTGTCCAAAGATGACCGACGACTTCCATCATCTCGACCACGTCAAACAACAGAGCACTTCGAAGAGAACTCTTTGGATCACTTTAATCCTCACCTTCGTATTCACCATTCTCGAAGTGGTCGGCGGCGTTCTTTCCCAATCGCTTGCTTTAATTTCCGATTCTGCGCATATGATTTCCGACGTGCTCGCCTTAGGCCTAAGCATGTTTGCCATCTTCATGGCCACACGTAAGCCGAACGACCAGTACACATTCGGCTTCCTGAGATTCGAGATAATTGCTTCTTTCCTTAACGGACTTGCGCTAATCGCGATCGCCTTATGGATATTCGTAGAAGGAATCAAGAGAATGATCCACCCTCAGCAAGTCGATCTAACCATCGTGCTCATCATAGCGTCGATCGGATTGATCGTAAACATCACGTTAACCCTCATCCTGTCCCGCAGCATGAAATCCGAAGAGAACTTAAACGTTAAGAGCGCACTATGGCACTTTATCGGCGATTTGTTAAGTTCGGTTGGCGTTATCGTCTCCGCTATCTTAATCCATTTCACCGGCTGGCAAATGCTCGATCCTCTGATTAGCATGGTGATCGGCGGCATCATCGGTATCGGAGGCTATAAGATCATCCGTGAAGCCTATTTGATCCTAATGGAGTCGGTACCGGAGAAATTCGACCTGAATGAGATCCGCGCCGATCTTGGTCGGATCGAAGGCGTGGAAGACGTCCATGAGATGCATCTGTGGGCCGTATCGACGGAACACTACTCGCTTACGGCGCATGTGTTCGTCCGGGCTGACATTCAGCCTTTCTGCGTCATCCTTGCCGTTAATGAAATGCTCAGAAGTAAGTACGGCATCGGCCATTCCACGATTCAGATAGAACATGCGGCTATTCACGATCATGGAGAGTATGGGCGTCGGTTTCTACTCAATCATATTTAATGGCTAACCAATATTAAAGGGGATCCGTTTGGATCCCCTTGTAAAGTTACTTAGATATCGTTATGACACTCCATTAGTTAGAAACCGTACAAGGTCCTCTATTTGTTCCTCCTCTTCCTCCTTGCCGAGATCATCCGATGATAAGAAAAATCGCGTGACGAGATGGCTTCCGATAACGGATAAGAACATTCTGAAGAGCTTCTGGTTAGGAAGATCCCCCAACTCTCCGCGAGCCTTATAGTGATCGATGGCGATGTCGAAAAAGGCAACCATCTCTTTGAGGATGTAAGGAAACAAATCTTTTCGCAGCTCGTCTCGATATAGCAATTCCTTGATCACCACTCGGAAAATGTCTCTATTTTCCCTTAAGAAGTTGTAGCGATTACGGATAAAAGCTCTTATAAAATCTTCAAAATGCAAATTGTTCTGCGGGTTCACTTCATGGCTCAACTCTTGCGCCAGCGTCGGCATCGATTGTTTCAGGAACGGTACGATTACGGAAAGCAGAAGATTTTCCTTCGTTCCGTAATGACGAAAGATCGTCCCTTCCGCGACGCCCGATTTTCTGGCGATCTCGCTCGTCGAAGTATTCGAATAGCCCTTTTCCGCGAATATCGCGATAGCGGCCTCTACTATCTTTTGTTGCTTTGCCGTTTCCTTCTTGGACAATTTGGCGTCGGACGCCATTTTGTCCAGTATGTTATGCGTTGTCATGCCGAATCCAATCCTTCCTTACCCTAAGCCGAATTTATTGTTTGCGATATTTTTTCAAAGCAAGTACGTTAAGCCCGATGAAGATTGCCGCGAAAGCTACGAGTACGAGAAGATCTTTCGTAATTTCCGTAAAGCCGACTCCTCTGTACATAACGCCTTTTAAGGCATCCGCAGCATAATAGAGCGGCATGATCTTGCCTACGGCTTGCAGCCAATCCGCTATCCCGTCTAGAGGAACGATACCCGCGAAAAAAATTTGCGGAATGACGACGACCGGAATGAATTGAACCATCTGGAATTCGGACGCAGCGAACGTAGACAACAATATTCCTAACGATAAAGCCACCAGCGCAAGCAATAAGTTAATGAGAAGCACGTTCCAAATGGAGCCTACGAGCGAAATATCTAGCACGTTAACGGCGAACAGGACAACTATGATCGTCTGAATGATAGCGAAGATCCCGTATCCGGCCAAATAACCCGTAATCACTTCCGCTCTGCGAATCGGAGTAGACATTAACCTTTCCAATGTTCCCGTCGTCCTCTCGCGCAACAAACCGATACCCGAGATCAAGAACACGAAGAAAAACACGAAAAAACCTACAAGTATCGGGCTCAACACATCGAAGAAGGTCGTTTCGCTACTCCCGTATACATAATCCGTCTCTATGCTGATGGGCAATGAAGATCCTGTAGCATTCTGCGCTAAGCTAGCGACCGACTTATTGATCTTCATGAGCAGAGCCTTCGCTTGCGATGGATCGCTATTCTCTAATAATAAGGTTAGTTTTCCGTCTACTAACCCAAGAATGCCCTCAAGCTTATTTTCTTTAATAACCTCACTCGTTACGCCGTTTACATCAACGATGTCGATATTTCCTTGCTTCAATGCTTCTGCCACTGGCGCCATGATGTTAACTAGCCCCAACTTCGGATTTTCCCCATCTCCATTGCCGTTAAAGATGAAGTACATAAGCGTAAGAATGAGCAACGGAGCTACAAATAACAACGCCAGCGTTCGCTTGTCACGTAGCATCTGTTGACCGATCCTCTTGATTAATGCGCTCGTTCTCATTGGCGTTTCCCCCCGGCATTCAAAAATACATCCTCTAGGCTGTTAACGCCGTAATTTGCCATTAGGTCACGTGGCGATCCGGAGGTGATAATGCGTCCATCTCTGACCATCGCAAGGTAATCGCATCTCCCTGCTTCATCCATGACATGCGTCGTGACGATGATCGTCTTCCCGGCGGAATTTTTCAACCGTAATAACTCGTTCCAGATCGATAATCGCAGCTCCGGATCGATTCCGACAGTCGGCTCATCCAGAATAAGAATTTGAGGATTCTGAATGAGGGCAATCGCGAGCGACAGCCGACGTTTCATTCCGCCGGAGTATGCGGAAACCTTCTTCTTCAACTCATCAGTCAAGTGAACTAGATCCGCGGTATAGGCAATCCGTTCCTTCTGCTCCGCCTTGTTAAGCTTAAATAGGGAAGCGAAAAACTTCAGATTCTCCTCCCCCGTTAATTCCGTATAAAGCGCATCGGATTGCGCCATGTAGCCTATATTTTGAAGCAGCTCTAAATTCGGCATTTTCCGGTTTAATACGTGTACCGTACCTTTATCCGCCTTATCCATACCTACCAACATTTTCACCAGTGTCGTCTTGCCGGCACCGGAAGGACCGATGAGCCCATAAATTTGCCCTCTTTGAATGTCTAGATCGATATGATCCAGCACGGTTTTCTTTCCATAGCTTTTGCTAACGCCTTGAATCCGTACGGAATACTCCATCGTAGTTCCTCCTGCTCTCATTTATAAAAAGTGAGTGGTCACTTTTATTTTATGCAACGGACAACATAATCGTCAATCCTTCTTTTCCTAAAATAAGGGCTTCTACGTCCGCTTGGGTGGATAAAAAAACAGTCCGTACCCTTTGAATTTCAAAGATACGAACTGCCGCTCAGGCTTATGTCCTTTACATCGTTCCGCCGCCACGTCGAACGTTAGCGGGAATTTTCTCCGGGCCTTCGTTGATATACTCGTTAATGAAAGTTCCAGCCTTCTGCTCATCATATGTGGTTAGCTCCATTGTTTTCGTCCAAGCATTCATGATGATTTCCTTGCCTTCCGGAATGTCCGTACTCGGAACGGCGAGTACCCCAGAGCCCGCTTTCGTAAAATGGGACAAGTATTCGACCGCGTCTTTCGTAGCCGAGCTCGCGTCCGGCCGATAATAGATGAGAATATCTCCGTGTTCCAAGTTATGAACCAGCATTTCCGTCGTAGGCTTGTCCGTATAATAGCCGAATTTCAGATCATGAGGGCTGTGCGTACCCGAGGTTGGAAACTTCGTCTCGTATTGGACGGGCATTTCCGAGTGGCCTCCACCAAAATCGTGATCGTTCGTGACTTCGATTGGCGCATGGTAATTCAGGCTTTGCAAATCATATTTGCTCGAAGAGTTAAGCAGCAAAGAGACCAAGACAAGAACGATAGCGACCCCAAGCATCGAATGGGCGGCCAACCGCATTTTCTTGCTCTTCTCCTTCAGCTCGGCTTTCTGGCCCTTCTTCAATTTGCTCGTATTGCTTTTGTTCCATTTCGAAGCCATGCCGTACCCGACAAGCGCTCCGCATAATATAATAACCCCAATAATACCGACGATCATCATTGTCACTCCATATCTTCAGATTTCTTCAGATTAGATAATCAATCACACTACATACCGTAGTCTAAACTTATACGCGAAAACCGGACATCACATCCCCGCAGCGATCATTAGGATCAATACGAACATCAACATATGAATAGACGTCACCATCGAAACCATGTCCAGCTTAACCGGAATGGAGCGATCGGAATTCAAGAGCTGCTTCAGCCTGTAATTAATCGAGCCATCCGCGAAATGGACGAGAACGGGCAAGGATTTCGACTTATACTCTCTTCTAAGCAGCTTTACCATGGCGCTTCCCAAGCCGATCTCCGAGCCTGATCGATGAATCGCGTATTCATCAGCCGCAAGCTCGCTCATGATTTTGTAATTCTGATAACACCAGCGAGTGATCGGAATAAACCATAGCGCTTGCGAGACCAATTGGGTTATGAAGATTTTGATCCCATCCCGATTGATCTGGTGGAACGTTTCGTGCTCGACAACCGCTCTTAACTCTTGTTCTTCCAGCATATCAAGCAATGCGCCAGATATTACGATTCGCGGATTTCGGAATCCGACCGTGAAAGCTAGCAAGCGGTCATGATTGACGACGATAAGCTTGTTAGCGGTTCGGTTCAATTGACGGGATAACTTGTCCGACAGCTGCGGATCGACCAAGGAAACCAAATCTTTCTTGAATTTACGAAGCAGCAGGAACTGCTGTACGGCTTTGACCATAATCGTAATCAAAGTAAAGACAATAAGGGCATTCAGAATAAATGTGATCACGTAATAAGGCACGGAGTTGGGCCTGAATAGCCCAATGCAAAATTCAAATACGTTCTTATGCAAGCTTACTCCCCATAACAAGTGAACGACGTACAACGCCATTTGGCATAATACGATTATCGCGGCGAGCAGGCTTACGCCAAGGACAATTGAGGACTGTTTTCTCCAATGGTTCATTGCGGATTCCTCTTCAACTGTTGAATTTTGAGTTCCAATTCGTCGAGTAATTCCTGATCGACATCCTTCAACACATCGATCATATGATTGACGACAAGACCTCCGAATTCCTCAAATAAATTTTCTGTGAGCCTCTTGGATTGTTCGTCAATGAACCTCATCTTCGATTGGTTGGGTCGATATAGAGATAACCTTGCTTGCGTGCGCTTAACGAGAATTCCCTTGTCGACAAGACGATTCATGACGGTCATCACCGTATTGAAGTTGACTGGCTTATTCCGCTCTAACTTAGCCTGAACATCTTTAATGCTCATCTCGTCCGCTTCCCAGAGCAACTCCATCACTTTCGCTTCCAATGTGCCGAAGAATCGGTTAAGCCCGACCTCATTGTATTTAAAGCTCTTGATGTTCAAGCTCTCAACCACCTTCCACTACACATTATAGTGTAGCATTTTGTCAGATACAAGGGACGATCCTAACCCGAGAAAACGAATCTCCGCCGGGGATGAAGCATACATATCAATCATTCACGACTAGACTTGGGAAGAAGGGATACAATGAAATCCTTCATGCTCTCCCTCGGACTGTTGATTGTCCTCATCACTGGCGTGTTCTTGTTGCTGCCACCCGCACCGAACGCAGCCGCCAAAACCGACTTTCAAGACGGGAATGTCCGGATGACCGTCCTCTCCAACGAGAAAATCGCAGAACGCATGAAGATGAGCACATTCACGCTCACGCTTACGGACTTGGAAGGCAACCCTATCGAGAAAGCAGATCTTAAAGTCATCTTGCAAATGCCGAACATGCTATGCGGGAACATCCCGACGGATATTGTCGAGAGTAAACCCGGAACTTACCTCATATCGGGTATTCCGGTCATGCAAGGAAGCTGGGAAGCACAAGTGTCGCTTCGATTGCCCGACAAGCTCATTCACCTCAACCATCCGTTCACGACTCATTAATTTAATGTCATTAAATAAACAACCTCACCAAAGCCATGGATGGATAGACGGTATCCATCCATTCGCGACAAAACCTTTCATTAGCGATAAAATCCCCATCATATAAGCAAGAGTAGCTCCTGTCGTCCTCATGCCTCTCTTCCATCTCTTCCCGATTCCTCCCGCGAACAATCCCGTCAACACCATTACCGGGAAAGTGGACAGCCCGAACGCTAGCATAACGAGAAACCCTTGCGTCCAAGATGCCGTAGCCGCTGCGTTGATCTGCATCGCATAAGTTAATCCGCAAGGAAGAAATCCAAGCATTAACCCCGTTAAATAAATGCCGGCCAAATCAAATCTCTCTCTGATAACCGCGATTTGCCGGTTAAGATAGCGGCTGCCAGGCAACCGATGATGAAAAATGGGTAACGTATATCGCCAGTAAGTCCATAGCAGTATGAGTATTCCGCCAATGATGCTGGCAATGCTCTGAACGCCGACCAAACCGCCGGCCACGTTCATGAAAGATCCGGCGAATCCCATGAATGCACCGATGAAAGAGTAAGTCGTGACTCGCCCCGCATTATAAGCGAGTACGGATTTCAAAGGAGATTGCTTGGCGTTCAAAGCGAATGACGAGGCGATGCCTCCGCACATAATGAGGCAATGAGGAGCTCCGGCAATGCCGGACATTGCCGCTATTACTAACATGTTGCCCGAGCCCATTCGCGCGCACTCCCCTTCTGCAAGCTTCAATTGTTGCGAAGCCTTTGTAATCTGAGGGCATTGGCTACGACGGTTAAGGAGCTTAACGTCATTCCCATGCATGCCAGCTTCGGATCTAAATATCCTAACGCGGCGAAGGGAACGGCGACAACGTTATAGACGGCTGCGATCGTCAAGTTCTGTCTAATATTTCCCATCGTCCTCTTGCTGATCTTAATCGCATCCACTATGCCGGTTAGCCGGTCGTTAACCAAAATAATATCGCCTGCTTCCCTGGCGGAATTCACCCCGCCCCCCATGGCGATTCCGACATTTGCCGCGGCTAAGGCGGCGGTATCATTGTTACCGTCACCGATTACCGCGACGATACACCCCTTATTGCGCAGCTCGCGAACGACGTTCAGCTTCATTTCCGGACTCATCGCCGCTTGATAATGCCCTACTCCCGCTTCCATTGCGATCCGATTCGCCGATTGATGCTGATCGCCCGTGAGCATCCACACTTCGGCTTGAGCTTTAAGCTTCTTAACAACAGCCGGAGCCTCATACCTTAATTGATCGCTTAAGACCATCCAACCCGCAAGCTTGGAATGAATAGAAACATAGAGAATCGTCTTTCCCGGCCCAGCCGCAATCGCCGAAGGTTGCACCGACATTTGAACCTGCTCCGATTGCATCCATCTGTAATGTCCGACTCGGATCACTTTCCCTTCCACGATGCCTTTCATACCATTGCCCGGAACCTCTACGATCTCTGACGCATCCGGTATGAGGATTCGCCGTTGTTCCGCCGCTTGAACGATCGCCTGCGCGAGCAGATGGGCGGAATGCTGTTCGATCGCCGAAGCCAATCGAACCAAGTAAGCATCCGTTTCCGTCAGGGAATGAACGGCGATTAAGTGAGGTTTGCCCTCCGTCAGCGTTCCGGTTTTATCAAGCAACACGTGATCGACCCGATGCAGTACTTCTAGCGCGCGGCCATCCTTAAAGAGTATGCCGGATTTCGCCGACAATGCGGTTGCGATTAGAATCGATACGGGAGTAGCTAGACCTAGCGCGCATGGACAAGCGACTAACAACACAGACAAGGCTTGACGCATAGCCAGTTCGGAAGCCTGTTCATGAGCGGAGAACATCCACGCTGCATAAGTAATCATAGCAGCCAAGAGCATGAAGGGGACGAAATAAGAAGCGACTCGATCCACCTTGCGTGCGATCATCGGCTTATTGCTCTGCGCCTCTTCGACCATGGCGATCATGCGCGATATGCGGGAGCCTTGCGTGTCGCTTCCCGCTTTAATGAGCAAGCTGCCGTTCAAGCTTCTGGTTCCGCTATAGACTTGATCCCTGGCCGATTTCATGACCGGATAGCTTTCGCCCGTCAATACGGATTCATCGATCTCCGAAACGCCAGTAACGACGATTCCGTCAGCCGAAATCCATTCTCCCGCATTCACTCGCACGATGTCGCCCCTGCGCAATTGTTCGGACGGAATCCACGTTTCCTCCCGCCCGCGAACGACTCGCACGAGCCGAATTTGCAGATCGTATAGCTCGTTCAAATCTCTTAATGCCTTTCCCTTGGCGATGGATTCGAGAAGCTTGCCTAGGATAATAACCGTTAAGATCATGGCAATCGAATCGAAATAAAGCGGGATATGCTCCTCAGAGCCCCGCATGCGGAAGAGCTGATAATGGCTATAGAAATAAGCCGCCGAGGTGCTGATGACGACCAAGACATCCATATTGGCGCTTCGTTGCTTTAATGCCTGATAAGCTCCCTGGTAGAACGGATAACCGATGTAAAATTGCAGAATCGTGGCGATGATCCATTGCAAATAGGCGTTGTGCAGGATATGGGGAACCCAGAGCATGGATAACAACGGCAGATGCGAGAACATCCCCCATAGAAGAGGTATAGATAAAAGCAACGATACGAGGAAGCGCAAACGGTAGTTGCGGATTTCGGATTCGTTCGCTGATTTCGGCCTTCCCCCCCGCTCGATCCCGTAGCCGAGCTGCTCGATTTTACGATAAATATCGGATTCGCTGACAACTCCCCGATCCAACTGAACGGATGCTTGGGCAGTGGCAAGGTTAACTGACACCTCCCGAACGCCCTCCAACCTCCCGACTGCTTTCTCGATCCTCGACGAGCAGGCCGCGCATGTCATGCCCGTAATATACAACCGCAGTGTGTGCAATTCGATCCCTCTTCCCGCTCAACGGATGGTTTCCGCATTTTTGCTTGTCCTTTATTCTATGAGCGGAGTAAATAGATCAGAATAGCCCTAGCGAGCTAAGCGTTATCGGAGTCTTTAATGAACATGCAAAAGGACACCCGATCGGGTGCCCTCCTAATGAACAATTTACGCCAATAGTTGTAATCTACAGATGCACAGCTCCGGACTGCGGTTTCTTCACGGATTCCAGTCTGCCGGCTCCAACGAATAAAGCCGTAATCAAACCAATGCCGCCCACGCAGATGCTAAGAATAAAACCATGATTTATCGCGGTACCCAGCGAGTCTTGAAGAAACCTGCGGATATGAGGATCGATTTTGTCGGCGGCCCGCATTAACAGCTCCGGATTCGCTAAAGTGCTGATTTTATCAGCGGGAATACCTACCTTCGCAGCGCCATCGGATATTAAAGTATTCAGGTTATTATTAACGATGGTCGCCATGATGGATGCGCCTAGCACGCCTCCGATACTGCGCCAGAACCCGACGATCGAGGAACTGACCCCCATGTATTTAGGATCTACGTTCGCGGCTATGGCACTCTGTGCAACGCTCATTAAAGGTCCAACCGCACCGACGCCAAGCAAGATCATCAGGATGATCATATATCCGCTGGAAGCGTCGCTGCTGACAATGGTCAGCAGCGAGGCTACTACGATAGACATCAGCATACTGACGAACATCAGCGTACGGAATGCGAATTTCGCTTGCAAGAAACCGAACAAAATGGCACCTGCGATTAAAGAAGCCATCATCGGAGTCAGCGTTCCATTTGAGTTAGGATGACCTAATACCCCGACCGTAAAGCTTGGTAAATAAGTGATGGCAGAGAACATGAGCACGCCTTGGCAGAAGCAGATAATGCTCGTTCCAAGTACCATCCTGTTCTTAAATATGCTAAGCGGAAGAACGGGTTCGGCGGCACGCAACTCGACAAGAATGAATAAGGTACCAACTATGCCAGCCGTAGCAAATAAGCTAATCTCCTGCCATGAGCCCCAAGCGTAATCTTTCCCTCCCCATTCCAGAGCGAGCATCAGCGATACGGTTGTCACGATAAGGAAAAGAGTCCCCAGATAATCGATCTTCGGCTTATGCTCGGAGCGGGTTTCCTTCAAGGCAATGATTAGAACGATCATCGATGCCAGACCGATCGGAACGTTAACATAGAAGTTCCATCTCCAGCCCAAATGCTCGGCAATGAAGCTGCCCAATTGCGGTCCCGCGACGGAAGACAAGCCGAAGATCGCACCGAACACGCCGGACATCTTCGCTGCATCCTTCGGATCATTGAAAATCGTATATATGATAGTAAAGCTAATCGGAAATAAGGCACCGGAGCCGATTCCCTGAATAACGCGAAACCAAATGAGCTGATCCACGTTATTGGCAATTCCGCACAGAGCGGAACCGATAAGGAACATCCCGATTCCGATCAAGTAAAACCGTTTCCTCCCGAACAAATCGGACATTTTGCCGAACACCAGCATCGTGCTCGTAGCCGCAAGCATGTAAGCCGTGAATACCCAACTGATTTTATCGAAAACGTTAAAGTCTTTGCTTAAATTGCTAATGCACGAAGCAACGATCGTATTGTCCAACGACGACATCAACAGTCCAAGCGCCATTGCGACGATAATTAGTCCTTTATTCGAACCTGTTCCCGCCATTCTAATCCCTCTTCCCTTGTTCTAATTGTTCCATGAGCGCCAAACCTTCTTCTATCGTTTCTAAGTTGGCCTGATATCCCTTGAGCCCCATTTGAATACAGATGATCTTCGCCGGATGCAATCTTTCCCTCTCTTGTGCGAACGTTTCGCTTAAACGCTCTATATTCCTCTGTAATTGTTCTCGGGCTTGCTTCAACCAAGAAATGACTTTGTCATATCCGACATATTCACCGAAAAATAACCGCATTAAGAAATCGGATTTATAAGAATCGTTCTCCACGGGACTGTTCATATAGACGTTAAACTGTTCTCTGCCACGCTCCGTGATGGTGTACACGTTTTTGTTCGGCTTACCTTCTTGCAGTACGTTCTCCTTGGTTATTAGCTGCTCCTTCTCCATCTTGCCGAGCGTTGGATATATCGTTCCATAGCTGGATTGATAGAAATAAGCGAATAATTCCTCCAACACTTGTTTAATTTCATAACCTGAACGCGATTGCTTCATAAGCATTCCTAATATAACGTCTTGGCTGTTCAATTCGTGACCTCCCTATCGTTATTCACCTATTACGATGAATTATTCCAATGATTCCCACAAACAATATATCAGTTCGATATATATCGAGTCAATACATAATTTGAAAAATGTTTCTACACAGGCAAAAGAGCCCATTATCCGAGATCGGATAACAAGCTCCTCTTACATGTTTGCGGCAACACTTATGATTATCGGTTAGCTCTTCGAGCTGTCCACTTCAACGACGGTTACGCGATCATCCGAATCTTCGTCGACGATGCCTTTGGTCGAATTGCGAAATTCGCGCAGCGTATCGCCGAATGCGCGTCCTAGCTGCGGTAGCTTGGCAGGACCGAAGACGATCAGCGCGATGACTAGAATAATAATCAAACCCGAAATGCCAATGTTGTTAAACATAACGGAACACCTCCTTTCCTTCTAGATCATCTCACCGGATTTTAAGTCGGACGGACGGATAGGTTTGCTCTCCGACGATGATATCGCGCGGATAGGAACGCGCTAATCTCAAACAAGAGGATAAGCGGTACCGTAACCGACAGATGCGACACAAAATCCGGCGGAGAGATAAGCGAGCCCAGAATAGCTAAACCGACGTAAGCGAACTTACGAACCTGCTTGATCTTCCCGGGCGTTAACATACCGATTCTCGTTAGGAACATCATCACGAGCGGCATCTCGAAAGCAATCCCCATCGGTAAGAGAAAGCTTGTCAGAAAAGACACATAATGTTGAATACCGTATACCTCATCCGCACCGATTCCCTGATTGAGCTTCACCATGAACTTAATCATCATCGGCAACGCAACGGTATAGCCGAAGCTGACCCCGAACACGAATAACAGGAACGAAGTCGGCACGTAGAGCAAAGTGTTTTTGGCTTCCGAGTCGGTCATGCCGGGCCGGGCGAATGCCCACAAATGATACAAAAGCACCGGCAAAGTAAGAACGACTCCAACCATGAGCGCGCACTTCATATACACGACTAAACCGTCGGATAGCGCAAACACGCTCCACTCAACTTGAACGTTGCCCATGTGACCCTTGATGAAGGTCAATATTTTGGGCGAAATATAGAGACCGAAGCTAAGCGCCGCTATAAAATAAAGCGAGACGTAAATGAGCCGTTTTCGAAGCTCCGATAAGTGTACGACCAGATCCCTATCGACCGATTCAGCGCTCAAACGAGAGAACCGCCTTTCTGTAAATACTTCTCTACGCCTTCGGCCGTCCGATAAGCAAACGCCCCAACGGTAGCCGTTGGATTGTAGCCGCTGTTGTGGGCGAAGTTAGACGCTCCGCAGATGAATACGTTCTCTGCGTCCCACATTTGCAAATAATTGTTTACGACCGAGGTTTTCGGATCGCTGCCCATAATCGTTCCGCCGGTGTTATGCGTGGATTGGTAGGGAACGATATTGTACTGCCTGATCGTATCGTGTATTTCCGTCTTCGTCGCACCCATACCGTCCGCGATTTCTTTTGTTTTCTGCGCGATGAACTTCACCAATTCGACGTCTTGTTCTTCGAAATCGAACGTCATTCGAATAAGCGGCAGCCCTAACGCATCCTTATACTCCGGATCTAGATCCAGATAGTGATGGCGATAAGGCATACTGGCTCCTTGTCCCGCTACCGCGAGTACTCGGTTGGCGTTGTGGATGGAATTTTGCTTGAACTCTTTGCCCCATTTCGGCGAGCCTGCGGGTACTGGCTGGTACTGGATCGGCCGAAGTCCCGTTTGCGTAAAGCGAATATTCGCCCCGTGAAGAAACTTAAGCGAGCTGTGGTCGAAGTTATCGCCGTTAAAATCGTCCAGACTGCTCCCTAACGCGCCTGCACCCATAGCCATATTGAATTCCCGATCTTCATAGAAAGCGGCAGTGCTCGCTCCGTTCACTTGATAGGCATAGTTCCGTCCGATGGAGCCGGTATCCGACTTCGGATCGTAAGGCTGTCCAAGCTTGGATAATAGCAGCAACCGAACGTTAGTAAACACGTATCCCGCCAAAATAACGACATCGGCAGGTTGGATGAATTCCTCTCCGGTCGGCGTGTTCACGTATTTAACGCCCGAAGCCTTCTTCCCGTCGTGAATGATACCTGTTACGTTCGAATGGGTGCGCAATTCGAATTTGCCTGACTGCAAAGCTACGGGAAGCACGGTAACGACGGGATCCGCTTTCGCGCCGTATTCGCATCCGAAGCGCTCGCAATATCCGCAATATTGACAAGCTGCTCGCTCGATACCGTCCGGGTTTTTGTAGGCATCGGACAAATTGGCGGACGGAATGATATAGGGATGGTAGCCAAGCTTCTTGGCCGAATCCTCGAACAGCTTCATGGCGGGCGTTTTTTTCATCGGACCGGTCGCGTAAGGGACGGACATTTTACCGATGTTAGCGGGTACTTCCTTCTCTCCCGAAATCCCTGCCATCTGCTCGTACTTCACGAAGTACGGCTCAAGCTCGTCGTAAGTGATCCCCCAATCCCTTAGCGTCATTCCTTCCGGAATCTTGTTTTTCCCATATCGCTCGACAGTCTTGCTGTAAATTTCAAAATCATACGGCAGAAAGCGGTAATATTGCCCGTTCCAGTGTACGCCCGCACCGCCTAATCCGTCACCTAGAAGGAAGGAGCCATAGGAACGCATAGGAAGCGCCCGCATTTTCTCCGTATTGCGGAAAGTGACCGTCTCCTTGGACAAGTCTTGCATGAGCTCGTAACGAGTCGCATATCGCAACTCGTCATGTACGTGGTAGTAGTCTTGCGTTCCACGGCTTTTCCCTCTTTCAATCCCAACGACTTGATGGCCTGCCTTCGTTAATTCGGCAGCGATAATGCCGCCTACCCAGCCCATTCCGACGATGACGACATTTACTTTCGGAAGTGTGTTCGCCAACTCATTCTCTCCTATCCTAATTCCAGATGATCGTGCAAGCTGAGCGGTTCCATCTTGACGAACTCTTCTTTATCGATTACATCGTAATAGCTCATCTGGTTACCGGGGTAATTGCGCATTTTCCAGCCGGCCATATTCTTGTTTCCGCCATATAACGGATCCGCGTAGGCGCCTTCAAGTGTCAGACTCAGTAACAAGTTGAAGAACGTTGCCGCCGGTACGCCCTTTAGCTTCACGTCGTTGTTCTCGAAGGCGGTCAACACCGCATCTTGTTCCTCGCCCGTCAACTTCGTAAAAGGTTTCTTGTACGTGTTGTTGCTATATTCGTTTAACGCATCTAAGCCCAGTGCCAGGAGCTCTCTTCTCTTAAAGGTGAGCTGGTAGCCTTGAGATGCCTCAGAAGCGTAGAACGGCGGCATCATGTAATCTCGCGCATTCATGCCGTAAGCGCTGTTCATCTGATGGTCGATGAAGAAGGCGACTCCAAGCTCCTTGGCCCCCGGTCCCAGATCGTCCTTCGGAAACAACCGTTCCGATGCCGCTTCCGTGATCAAGAATTGATCCTGCGTGAAGAACATCAGCGCCTGATTATAGTCTCTATCCGGAGCGGCAGCCGGCGCCCCAGGCTCTACGGGTGCCTCTTCCTTCTCCGATTTCTTCAAGCTTGATCCGACGATACCCCCAATAACGCCGCCAACGACAACGCCACCGATTGCCGTACCCGAATATTTAAGAAATCTTCTTCTCGATTCATCTTGGGGCTTCTGCGATTGTTCATTTGCCATTATCGGAATGTCCTCTCTTCTTATTAGGGTTAGGATATATGGAGAGTGTTTCCCTAAAAATGGATTTTCATCCAACAAAAAAAAGACCCCTTCGGATTGCGAAGAGGTCCTTTGATTGACTCATTTGTTTTGCTAAAGCCCTAACCGATCATTAACCGACTTTTAATTGATAGCCGACCCATTCATGATAGCGATAAGGCTGGAACTGAACTTTGAATTCCGTCACCGAACGTTCGATGGATTCCTTCACTGTGCGATCGACGATGACAACGCCGCTCGACATATTGGCGTATTCGACCGCGCTTGCGATAGCCTCTCCGTGGTATAACTGGTTCGTCGGCGTTTGCAAGCCCGTTTGGAAGCTATATACGGCCCCCATGCTAATGCCGATCCCGCACTGAAAGCTCTTATCGATTCCCTCCTCTTTCAGAGAAGGCACAATGACATTCGAGATCGCGTTAAGGATCTGGATCCCGCAAATGCAACTGCGGCTGGCCGCATCGGGCTCGGACATCGGGAAGATCGCCGTATAGGAGTTAAGGTTGGTTTCGATTAACGTTCCTCCCCAGCCGGTTACGATTTCGGAAACGACGGAGATAAACCGAATGATGCTGGATTGCGTTATCGAAAGATCATGAGCATTATCGCTCCGGCTGTTGCCGCCGTTCTCGACGGTCATGTGAAGCACGGTATAATGCTCCTCCGTCGGGCGGCTTTCCGATTGCTCGGCCGGACTATCGATTATCAGCTTGGACTTCATCATAAGATCCTTGTAAGTGGCTTTGACCGTATCCGTATGGTACATAAACACACCTCCTAAGATTAATGTTACAGTCTTCGTTATCTCGATAAATACGAAAAGACCCGTACGTTATCGAGAGAGGGAGACTCCGATAATGAAGGGTCCTAAATAAACAGAAAAGACCCTTGTGAAAGGGTCCGAAGTTTAGACAATAGACAGACCCATCTCCTGCTGACGAGGTTAGCTGACGGACTCGGGTAAGATGGTACCCTTCATTCCGAAGAATGATTCGCCCCTATTAACTGGTTCCCCCGCTTCTCTACCTTCTGAAAGGCCGAGAACTAAGCGATACTTAATTTTAACGCCGCTAACCGGTAATTGTCAATCACTTAATAAACATCCATGTTGACTAAGTAGCCGCTTAAAGCTAAAATAACTAAATAACAGCTTATAGCCACTTCGATATTCCGAATAGCCAGGCGGAAGAGAATCTTATCTTTCTCTTCCGCTATTCTTTATTCCTATACATTCTAGAAAGGTGTTTGATCATGACGACTGATTACCGCATCCTGCTCTACTACAAATACGTTCCTATTTCGGATCCTGAAGCTTTCACTGCCGAGCATCTTCAATTTTGCAAGGAGCTGGGAATCAAAGGACGGATTCTCATCGCCAGCGAAGGCATCAACGGAACGCTTTCCGGCACGATCGAACAAACGGAACGCTATATGGAGACGATGCATGCGCATCCTCTCTTCTCCGATCTTCTCTTCAAGATCGACGAAGCAAGCGGCCACGCTTTCAAGAAACTATTCGTTCGCCATAAGAAAGAGCTCGTCACTCTTCGATACGACAAGAAGCTTGATCCGAATACAGACGGCGGCGGCAGGCTTACGCCCAAACAATGGCATGAACATTTGGACAGGGACGACGTGCTTATTCTCGACGGCAGAAGCGACTACGAGTACGATCTCGGCCATTTCCGCAATGCGATCAAACCGGACCTGGAAACTTTCCGCGAATTCCCGGAATGGATCAGAAATAACCTCTCGGAGCATAAAGACAAGCGGATTCTGACCTACTGTACCGGAGGCATTCGCTGCGAAATGCTCACGGCCGTCCTTAAGAACGAAGGCTTCGATGATGTTTTCCAATTAGATGGCGGTATTGTCACCTACGGACAAGATCCTGAAGTACAAGGCAAAGGTTTCGACGGCAATTGTTATGTGTTCGATGAACGCGTTTCCGTGCGGATTAACCAGACGGACGAGCACATTCTCGTCGGTGAGTGTCATCACTGCGGGACGAAAACCGACCGATACATCAACTGCAAAGACGATACCTGCCATCTTCAGCATTTGGTGTGCGAGGAATGCGAAACGACTAAACGGGGATATTGTTCAACGGATTGCGAAACTCATGATCTCGTCGCTTCCGGGTCCGTTCTGTAATCATTTGCGGTTATCTGGAGGTTACGACATGAAAGACGAGTTGGACTTATCTACCCGCAATAGAATCATGCAGATGTTAAAGACGTCCGGAGAGCTTACGACCAAGGACTTAACCGACCAGTTGGGGATTACCGGAATGGCCGTAAGACGCCATATCTCTATTCTGGAAAAGGAAAACCTGATCCAGTTTACTAAAGTCCGAATTCCGATGGGCAGACCTGCCGCCGTTTATCGGTTAACGAATGACGCGGATGATTTTTTTCCGAAAAATTATCATGCCGTGGCGCTCGACCTGCTCTCGGAACTGGAAGGCGAGGCCGGTGAAACGATGGTTAATCACCTCTTCGACCTGCGCAAGACGACGCTAATGAAACGATATAGCGACAAAATGGCGAACAAGGACTTGGAGAGCAAGATTGCCTCCCTCTCCGAAATCCAGAACGAGAACGGTTATATGGCAACATGGGAGAAGAGCGGTGAGCACGACTATACGCTAACCGAATACAATTGCCCGATCTCCCGGGTTGCCAATAAATATAACCACGCCTGTTCTTGCGAGCTAAGCCTGTTCGAATCGTTGCTCGAAGCGGATGTTAGCCGTTCCGATTGCTTGGCCAAAGGGGACAAGAAATGCGTCTACCTGATCCGCCCTCGATGACGAAACTATTACTCTTATAACGAAAAACGCTTCTATCCCGTGATTGCAGGGTAGAAGCGTTTTTCGTTATTTCAGGTTAATGTACATCAAATGCAAGTTTTTCATATGATCCTCGACTTTGGATGCCGGACCATCGGAGACTGCTTGACCTTTGTACAGTACTTTCCCACTCGTTGCATCAACTACGGCAACATACTGATTATTCGCTTTGCGAAGCAGCACATAGACCTTGTCTCGTCTGACTGATCCCATAACCATTTCGTCCACGTCGAACTGCCCAGTCGATACCTCTGACACCCCTGATAACTTTTGATTGTTCGCAACGTCGAAGCGAGATACAAGGATCGCTGTCGTATCCGTTCTAAAGCTCGAAAGAGTGCTCCCGTTCAATATATAGCTTGCGGAATCACGTTTGATATCACCCTGATCTCGCTCTAGTGGCAAGTCCGTTAACTTACCTGTCAGGTAGGAGTACGAAATGAGGTTCTCTGACTTCAACTCTACCCTATAGGAACCGCTTCCTTCTTGATTCCATTTCTCTTTGCGAATTCTCAATACGGCATACTCGCCCGGTTCAGAACGAATCTCATTGGAGATCACGGACAGATTGAAATGATCTTTCTCTTCGGCTTCAACTTGATATAACGTATCATTTCGAATAATCGTCCCGTTTGTCAAATCTACCGTGTAGACGTGAAACTCGTAATTATTATTCGATTGCGAAGAAACAAGGATATGAACCTGATCGCCAATCCGTTGCACGTCTCCGATAGATATGTAATTATAATCGCTAGATTGCATGATGCTCGTACGGTAATGGGTGACTTTCCTTGTTTTCTCGTTCAGGAAATCCATTTTCAGAACGGCTTCTTGTATGTTATCCGGAGAATAATCCAATCTCGTATCTGCATAGATGAGCCAATCTTCATCTTTGTAGAATCCATCCATCGAGATCTTTCCTCTCATGAAATTTCGATGCTTATTCTTTAAATCCTGGAATTCCTCCTGACCGTAGAGCCAAGAACGGGCATTCTTCACATTTGTCTCATAGAGCGAATAATCCTTTTTATACGTTGTCCCAACCGTATTCATGTGTAAAAAATCGGAATGCAATACGCCGCCATACCACCCGTTAATCTCTACTTTATCCATCTCTTGCGGATTGCCTTCAATCGTATTTAACTTATAATCCGGTAGACGTTCCATCGTGCCGTACACGTAGTAAGTGCCGATAGCGGCAACAACGAATACGCCCAACAACGCGGATAGCCAATAACGTTTCATTGTCGTACCCTCCCTTCTATACTGTTACTTTCTTCGTTATTAAACGGAAGCTGAGCCACAAAGACACCGTGACGATGACGGCCCAAATCATTAATTCAATCCCCCAAACTTCTTCCGGATAAAGATAGGATTCGGAATTATCGATACCGGCGAAAATCGGAAAGGATAATGCCAACATACAAACCAAAACATAAAGAACGCCATAGACAATCCCGATTACCCGATAACTTCTTTCGAGCAATATCGCCGTAAAAACGACCACCAATGCCATCGCGCCAAGTCCGTACGAAAATACGAATTGATCCAAGTGACTCGGCAATAACATTTCGAAAATCTGATTAACGGAAACCGCGTCCATAAAGTACGAGGGTTTGATTAGATCCGCGGGAACGATAAGCTTAAAAATCAAATGCTCTATAGGAAGAAGCAACAATTGAAAGGAAATAAGACTGAATACGAACAATAGAATTGCCGTTAGCTTAGCCAAGTAAATATGACTTCTCGCCGTAGGCAACATGAGTAAGCGGTATACGAACGTATTGCGGCCGAACCAATCTCGATACCAGATCAAGAACGCATACAAACATAGGACGGATATGCTAAGGAAGATCGGAATAGCAAACCAAAATTGGGTGCTTGCTATCGTTTGGGCGAACGACATGTTCGACTCCGCAAATCCATATTTCTGCATCGCTTTCTCATTCAGGGCTATTTCATCGTTAAGGTACCAGATCAACGCCGTGAATTGAACAATGAGCGTAATCCCCATTAATCCGGCCAAGATGTATCGGAATCTATGAACTTCCATATGTACGAGCTTCAAGTAGCGGTTCACGCGTGATACACCTCCCTCATGATGTCCACGATAGACTTGCCTTCTTCGCTGCGAACCTCTTCGCAATTAAAATCGCGGAAAATCGTTCCCTTGTCCATAATGACCGCCTTATCGATCAAGTGCTCGATATCCCCGATCTCGTGCGTCGTTAATAGGACTCCACGATCTTCGATAAGATGGCTGGAGAACACCTCGGATATAAGCTCGCGGCTAAATAGATCGATGCCCGAGAACGGCTCGTCCATCAGCACGTAATCCGTGTTCTGCGCGAGGCCTAACACCAGGTTGAATTTAGCGGCCGTTCCCTTGGAGAGATTGCCGATCTTGTCCGAGCTCTCCAATCGGAAGAACCTCATAAGCTCATCCGCTCTCCCGGTATCCCAATTGGCATAGAAATCGTCCATAAATCGCAATCCTTCGGATAATCTCATGCCCAGCGGCATCGTCAAGTGATCGGGAATGAAAGCTATTTTCTCATAAGCCAACTTGTTAAGAGGCTGGCCATCGATTAGAATGTGTCCGCCGCTAAGCGGGGTGAGTCCCATAATCGCTTTCAATATCGTTGATTTGCCGGCACCGTTCATTCCCGTCAAACAGGTGATTTGCCCTTTTTCCGCCGTGAATGAAACTCCGTTCAACACTTTGCGCAGACGATATCTTTTACGTATGTTATTCACTTCAATCATCCCGATTCCCCCCACTTTCCGGCAAAGCGGACTGGCTTCTCTGCTCCGAATATTTGACTTTAACTAGCTCCAATAACTCTTCGACGGGAACGTCGATCTTCCGGACCGAAGCGACGAAAGCTTCAACGGCTTCGCCTAACAGCTCCGATCGGATCGCTCTTAGCACGTTCTCGTCTACCGTGATTCGGCTAGGCGAATTTCCTTCCGTGACGATCAATTGCCGCTCCTCCATCTCTTTATAAGCTCGCTGTGCGGTGTTGGGATTAATCTTCAGCAATGCGCCCAGCTCTCTTCTCGAAGGGATCACCTTACCTGCCGCTAGCCGTCCGGTTACGATCTGTTCCTTGAAATGCCGAACGACCTGCAGATAGACCGGATCCCGATTGTTAAACGCGACTTCCTCCCAGCCTTCACCTGTTTTCATCCCGATACCTCGCAATCTTCAAGTGTGTGTACTAAGTAGTTCATACACTCATAGGTGTATTATGCCCGTAGTACACCCGGCTGTCAACCCCGTTTTGTACTTGTCGGCGGGTCTCTAACAATAACAAAGGACTGAGCAGATTAAATCTCTGCCCAGCCCCCTATTCATGTTCCTGTATAGATCAGAACAGCATCCCTCAGAAATTGCGCGACTCCCGGTTGATCCTTATCGTAATAAGCGGTGAATCTTTCATCGTCGACATACATTTGCGCGACTCCCGCGTGTGCTTCCTTACTATAAGAATCCCAATAGAAGGTTAGCCATTGTCGATGCAGATCCGCAGCAGTCTGGGCAAGCTCGCCCGCAGGATTACCCGTGGCAAAAGCTTCTGCCAAAGTTGCGTGAATTTTCGCGGCTAACTGCTCGACTTCGTCATATTGCTGCTCCGTCATCCCTTTGATCTTCTGGTTCGCTTTGGCAATCTGATCCTCTCCATACTTGGCCCTAATCTCGGCTCCATACTTCCTATCGTTGTCGTCGATCAACTTTTGTTTGAAGCCTTCGAATTTTTGCTTGTCGCTCATCGTTAAATTCCCCTCTCGGCTTGCTAAGGTGAGATCGATGTTCGCTAGTAAGGCATCCAATTGTTGCCTCTTGGCCAGCAGATTGTCCCGGTGTTTTCTCAAAGCGCTTTCCGCATCGAATTGTGGAGAAGTCAATATTTCCCGAATCTCTTCCAAGCTTACTTCAAGCTCGCGATAGAAGAGAATTTGCTGCAGCCGATCCACCTCTTGCTGTCCGTAAATGCGGTAGCCCGATGAATTGATTCTCGCCGGCTTGAGAATCCCGATTACATCGTAATATCTGAGCGTCCGGGTACTGACTCCAGCCAATTGCGCTAGCTTCTGCACGGTATATTCCATCTTTAATCCCCCCTTGCACACTGATCGTACACCTTTACGCAACGTAAATGTCAACACGCATATAAACTAAATCATTCACCTATAAAAATAATTTTAATTTGCTAATGTTTCGTGTATAATCTACAATCATTAAGTATAAAAATGCATGGTTTGTAACAGTTAATGCAAATAATTTTAGGGAGTGTTATGAAAGAGTGACAACAATCACAGCTGAGCAATCTTCAACCGCGCAAAAATATGTTCAATCTGTTTACGAAGCCGTTATTAAACGCAACCCACACGAAAGCGAATTTCATCAGGCGGTTAAAGAAATTTTAGACTCCCTTACTCCTGTATTTGCAAAACATCCAAAATATATGAATCAAGGGATTCTCGAACGGATTGTAGAACCGGAACGCGTCGTATACTTCCGGGTACCCTGGGTAGACGATAGTGGCAAACCTCAAGTCAACCGTGGCTTCCGCGTACAATTCAACAGTGCAATCGGCCCTTATAAAGGCGGTCTTCGCTTCCACCCTTCCGTTAACGCAAGCATCATCAAATTCCTCGGCTTCGAGCAAATCTTCAAGAACTCCTTAACAGGCTTGCCAATCGGCGGCGGTAAAGGCGGCTCCGACTTCGACCCTAAAGGCAAATCAGACAACGAAATCATGAAATTCACCCAAAGCTTCATGACTGAGCTGTACAAGTATATCGGACCAGACGAAGACGTACCTGCTGGAGACATCGGCGTAGGCGCTCGCGAAATCGGTTATATGTTCGGACAATATAAACGGATCAGAGGCGGGCATGAAGCTGGCGTTCTAACGGGCAAAGGCATCATCTACGGAGGAAGCCTCACGCGTACGGAAGCAACTGGATACGGCTGCGTTTACTTCGTTAACGAAATGTTAGAAGCCAAAGGCTTGAGTTTCCAAGATAGCACGGTCGTCGTTTCCGGTTCCGGTAACGTATCTATCTATGCGATCGACAAAGCGACTCAACTTGGCGCTAAAGTTATCGCATGCAGCGATTCCAACGGATACATCTACGATCCTAAAGGCATCAACCTTCAAACCGTTAAACGTTTGAAAGAAGTTGAACGCAAACGGATTAGCGAATATGTAGACGAACACCCGCATGCCGTTTATACGGAAGGCTGCGCAGGCATCTGGTCCATCCCTTGCGATATCGCCCTTCCTTGCGCTACGCAAAACGAGATCGACGAAGAAGCTGCTCAACTGCTCGTTTCCAACGGTGTCAAAGCGATCGGCGAAGGCGCTAATATGCCTTCTACCCTCGAAGCGATCGAAGTGTTCTTGAACAATGAAGTTCTGTTCGGACCTGCGAAAGCAGCTAACGCCGGCGGCGTTGCGGTATCCGCTCTGGAAATGTCCCAGAACAGCATGAGACTTTCTTGGACGTTCGAAGAAGTTGACGCTAAGCTTCACGGCATCATGAAAAACATCTACCAAAACAGCGTAAAAGCCGCTCAAGCATACGGACATCCAGGTAACTTGGTCGTAGGCGCTAACATCGCCGGTTTCATCCGCGTTGCTGACGCTATGCTTGCTCAAGGCGTTGTGTAAGCAAATCATCATTGTAATACAGCAAAAAGCAAAGCCAAATGGCTTTGCTTTTTTTTTTGAAAAGTTATGTTATATCCTAATGTTGATATTTGACAATACGAGAGCCGCCTTAGTGAAAAGGCGGTTTATTGAGTTATCATATCCGTCTTAGTTCAATCTACTATGATCCTATCTCCTTTACTATTCGGATGAGAAATTACCAAAAACTCAATTTCATCTTTTGACTTATTAAACATTTGGTGTGGTGTCAGAGGGGGAACCTCGATGCCCTCTTGTTGATTTAAGATAATTTCTTTATCACCAATTTCCAAAGTTGCTGTACCAGATAGGACAAAGAAAAATTGGCGAGCATTTTGATGATAGTGCTTTACTTCCGAAGTATTTATTGGCATTCGTTCATGAATAATGCTTAACTCTTGATTTTTAACTAAATGCCACCCATCACAAATTCCAGCCCAAATATAATGTTCTGCATTTTGTTTGCTTATTTTCAATTCCATTGCTCCCTAAATACTTAGTTGATCAACATCAAAGATTAACAAAGCCTCATGAAAATAGAGTTTTCTTGCAAATAAGAACATGACAACATGTTAAGGCATCTTACTCAAACGGACACAGAAGCCCTTATTTGTGAATTTTAGGGACCAATCGCACTCTAACGGACATGAGCGACCTTATTTGCCCGTAATGGCCCCAAAATGCATGGATTTTTGTGAAATAAAGTCTGTGGTGTCCGCAAGTATCCATCAAAAGAGGTCTTTACGGCAAATAAGGTCTCTGGTGTCCGTTCAAATTCGATCATTATTGACCAGGAAAAACTAAAGATAAATTGTCGGATGGGAAAGTGTCGGCGGGAGTTATCGTAATCGCACGAATCGGTTTTCCGGTATTTGTGCCCATGAAGGTAAGATTCATATTGCCGTTCCGATGCGCAATGGTAAAGGTGATCGTTAGACGATTGGCTTTCCCTTCTACCCGCACCCCGGCTAATTGACCGATTTGAGACAAGGTAATTTGGTCCAAACCTACAGCTTTCGGCTGAATGGAAATAGAAGTCACTTCATTGTTTATATCATTCAACCCAATCTTCGAATACCTAGGAGAAGCTCCTTCGGTAGAAATGCGGTTGAATAGATCGAGAAGCTTTTGCCGATTAGAATGAGGGTATTGATTGATCTTCACTTGCCGGAGCTTCACCGTTATCGAATTGAACACAACTTTCCCGGCTTTTTCATCGAATTGCTTCAACTCCGCATCCGGGCAATCGTAAGTATCGCAAACGTTGAGGAACGATTGATAACGATCATCCCAATGTTTTATTAGTTCTGAAGGCAAATCCTGCTTCTTGAACAAACTCGTATATTTCTCCGCCTTCAAATTTCGGCTCAAATTCATAATCGTAAGATTCCAGCCACCGCCGCGCCAGTTCCCAACGACAGGCAGCATCACAACTTCTTTGTTTGTCATTTGGAAAAAACCAAAATGGCTCAGTACCCTTAAATCAAGAGATCCGATAAAATCGTCGTCATTATCGTCAAACGGCGATCCATGGGATCTAAACACGGATACCGTACCGTCCGTGAACCGAATTTGCATCACGTGGCTAAGCGGAGTTGCTTGGCACCCGCCAACCCAACAGCTAATCTTGCTCTCGAATCTCTTTACGTAATCGACTCCTGAATTTTCAGGGTGAATGCTCGTCGTCTTCCAATAGCCTTTCACATTTGCTAAATAACCGACATATCGAGAGTCGGTTGAATATTTCGAGCGCAGGGCAGTGATTAGCTTTTTCTCTGCTTGGCTTACTAAGATCAGGGCCTTGTCCTTGTCCCCTGCCCCAAACGACTTTTCGGCTTGCGTCATAAGTGAATTGACCGCGTTAACATCCGAGACGAATCCATTCGCCCCGGAATCCTTCGCCCAGCTTGTCGGACTGATCACGCACGATAGTACCGAAAAAACCAACAGCATTTTACTCATCATTCTCAGCCCAACCGACATTTCAATCCGCTCCTAAGTTGTAATGAATCTATCAATTAGACTTAGTTAATTTAGACGGATTGTTTACTTTATACAAAATTTCTTTGTTGAACTTCTTATCTACGACTTTCCCTTCGAAGGAAAGAATGTCCCCTACCTCGAGACCGAAGCCTTTCAACGTGTTGCTATACCCGCACCAAGCGTCGCCGATCGCTAACGGCGCATCTCCGACAATCGCGACTTCCTCCAATAAGAGAATCTCGTCGTCGTTGTCCGAGAAAGGATTGGGCTTGGTCGTGAACTCTTTTACCTTAGCGGTGAACTTCACCTTGTCGAGAGGCAGCTCCACCTTTTCTTTTTTCTCGGCTTGCTTCTTCGGAGCTTTAGGAGCTTTAGGGGCTTTGGGTGCCTTCGCGGCTTTCTCCCCTGCTGGTTTTGTCTCCGATGCTTCCACGATCGGAGCCCCTTCTTCCAAGCCTTCCGCATCCTCGACGACAATTTCCTTGCCGAAATTGCTGCCCTGCATTTCTTTCAAATAAGAAGGATGAATACAAGATAAGCTGCCATCCTCGAATTCAACGACCAACACATTCAGGTTTCTATATTCTTCATATCCTATGATCGTGACTAAGCTTTGGCTTGACGCGCTCTTATACCAGAATTGTTTCTTAGGCGTTTTGCCGAATAGCCCCCAGCTTCTTCCACGATCTCCGTAGTCCTCTTCGTTCTCGAACGTTATGTACTCTCCCTTGGGCGGATAAAATTGAATTTTGCTCGCATTGGACATGATCTTCCATTCCTTTCATCGACGGCTTGTACAATCCATTGACCTAATTGTAACTGTGATTAAGCTTTAGAACAACGGATAACCCTTACCTTTCGCATAACAGATTATTCGTATGGAATGATTCGGCTCTCGGATGAAACCGGAACGACTAGGCAATACTGCTTTTATTCTTAACATACGGGGGGTTCGATTGTTGAGCACTGTGGACAATAAGTTATCTATCGCAGCTCTTGGCGGGGTCAATGAGATCGGCAAAAACATGTACGTCATCCAGTATGGAGACGATATTGTCGTGGTCGATTGCGGCTCCAAATTTCCCGACGAAAGCTTGCTGGGTATTGATGTTATCATACCCGATATCACTTATTTGCTGGAAAATCAGGATAAAGTCAGAGCGTTAATCGTCACGCATGGCCATGAAGATCATATCGGAGGGATTCCCTATGTCCTTAAGCAGATGAACATGCCCATCTATGCGACAAGACTAACGCTCGGATTAATTGAAGGCAAACTAAGAGAGCACCGTCTGCTCGCTGAAGCGCAGTTAAATCAGATTCAATCTGATTCCAACATCGTTTTAGGAGCGATTAGCCTTAGTTTTTTCAGTACGAATCATAGCATTCCCGATTGTTTGGGAATCGCATTCCATACTCCCGAAGGCACTGTCGTACACACGGGCGATTTCAAATTCGATCTTACTCCTGTTAATGAGCAATATCCCGACATACATAAAATGGCCGACCTCGGCAGGAAAGGCGTACTCGCTCTTCTGTCCGAGAGCACGAATGCGGAACGCCCTGGTTTTACTCCGTCTGAACGTCTTGTAGGTGAACATATTGCGGAAGCATTCACGAAAGCTACGCAGAGGATTTTCCTATCCACCTTCGCTTCCAACGTCCATCGCTTGCAGCAGGTCATTGACGCTGCCCATCAAACGAATCGCAAGATCGCTCTTCTAGGTAGAAGCATGGTTAATGTCGTTAGCGTAGCTACAGAGCTTGGATATCTCCATATGCCCGACGAGATGTTGATTGATCCGGCTGAAGTGAACAAATTCCCTCCTCATGAGGTTGCCGTTCTATGTACCGGAAGCCAAGGAGAACCGATGGCTGCTTTATCCCGATTAGCTAGCTCCAATCATCGGCAGCTTGAAATCTTGCGCGGAGATACCGTTATTATTGCCGCTACTCCTATTCCAGGAAACGAACGCAACGTCGCGCGCATCGTGGACAATCTATATGAGCTTGGCGCTCGGGTCATCTATGGGGCAGGATCGGTAACGGGAATGCATGTGTCCGGACATGCGAGCCAAGAGGAATTAAAGCTGATGCTAACCTTAATGAAGCCGAAATATTTTATACCCGTTCACGGAGAGTATAGAATGCTGCACCAACACCGTTTGTTAGCAGAATCCGTCGGCGTAAGCCCGAATCACACGTTTATCGTCAAGAACGGAGACGTTGTGGACATCCAGAACCAGATTGCAGTGCAAACTCGGAAAATTCCGACCGGCATCACGCTCGTAGATGGACTTGGAATCGGAGATGTCGGCAACATCGTCTTGCGCGACCGCAAAGTTCTGTCGGAGGACGGAATATTAATTATCGTCATAACGATCAGCCGGGCCGAAGGCAAAATTATCTCCGGACCGGACACGATCTCGCGCGGCTTCGTCTATGTCCGCGAATCGGAAGGGTTGATCGAAGAGGTCAACCGAATGACCGTAGCCGCCGTCCAGAAATTGCTCGCGGATAATGTGAATCAATGGAACGTCTATAAACAATCCATCAAAGAATCGATCGGCAAATTCGTCTTCACCCATACGAAACGGCGGCCTATGATTCTGCCTATTATCATCCAAATTTAAGCGATTTAATCCGTTTTAACATCTCCGGAAGCGCTACGCCCACAATGACGAGTAGAACACCGGCCCATTGGAGCGCGCTCACGTGTTCATGAAGGACGATGGCTGACAGAAGTACGGCAACGGGCAATTCCGAAGCTCCGAGAATACCGGTCATTCCCTCTCCGATGTGAGGAACTCCGATCGCGAACAATACGGGAGGCAAGAAAGCTCCGAACAGTCCGAGCATCAGACCGAATAGGATCAGATCGCCCCACAGCTGTCCGTTGAACAGAAATTGCGGCGGAAACAAGAGGAAGACGATCAGCATTCCTCCCGTGATCATCCAAGCGCTGCGGTAAGAAGGATGTACAGTAGGTACCGCCTTGCCGCTTAGCCATATGAACATAGAGTAACTCACCGCCGCGGATAGCCCCAGCGCGACGCCGATCCAGTTAAATCTGGACATCCCCTGCTCGACGATTCCCGCGGCCAGCACGGTTCCTCCCAGCAGGACAACTAACGTGAACAACATTACCCCGTTAGGGCGGCGACGCTGAATAATAGAGTGGAGAAGAACGCCCATCCACGTAAACTGGAACAATAATAAGATCGCGAGCGAGTTCGGAATGTAACGAAGGGATTCGTAGTAGAGCAGCCCCGTAATGGATGATGGGGTTCCCGCAGCCATGAGGTACAACCGTTGCTTCCACGTCAGTCTAGATACTGATTCATCACTGCGTAGATCGGCCGCTCCTTTCTTACTCTTTTGCCTAAGTTTCGTAAACAGCACCAATCCCCACGCGAGTAGAAAGCCGATCAGCAACTGACTGCCCACAACTTCTCCTAATACGTAGCCCTTCCCATATGCTTTAACGACGATAGTCGATAAGATGCCATAACTGATCGCACCCAATAGTACGGATAACATATACTTCATAACTTCTAAGATGCCCCCTTGCCTATTCGTAAACGATAATAAAAACAAAAAAACTTCCCACTATGAACATGGGACAATGATCCCATATTCGTAGTAAGGAAGTTAAGGCTTCCCGTAGAAACCCCCACCCTGAATTCGTGAGGTTATACGAATGAATAACGATTATGAATGTTTCACAAAGCAACATGTTGAATCATACTGTGCATTCAAGCAATTGTCAATCCCGTTGTTCATTCCATCTAGAAATCTTCCGGCAACAATTTGCGTCCCATAAATCCTTCATGCCAGCCGTGATAGTGAGTGATCGACTCCTCGCCTTCCTTCCAGCACAGAAGAACTTCTTCCCCATCCAAATTCGCAGGGAAGTCGATAAGACCCGGGCTGATCATCTTCAACTGGACTCCTTTGCGCGCGAAGTTCTGAATAAGCATATCCGCTTCCATCCGCATGAAATCAATCCGGCTTTCCGCTTCGAAAAAGCCGTCTTTAACATGATTTATTTGCGTCTGTATAAGAATCAACTTCATTTTTTGCAATTCCAACTGCTCGTCTTCAATCCGGCTAGCCAGCTCCTGCAGCACGGCCAACTCAGCCTTGATTTGCGGTAGCAATTCCGTCGCTTCGCGAAGCGTAAATAACCTGTCTCCCACTGCTCACCTACTCCTTACTTAAGCGGAATGGCTTATGCATGCAGCCCTCTATTTTTTCGCCAATTGAATAATATCCTGTACTTCCAGCACGGACTTCGGATAGTCGGTATTCACGCTGTGGATCATCGCTCTGCCAAGCTCTTTAAGCGTAATTACGTGTTTTGGAAAAAGTCGCCTTAACGCGGGATATAACCAACTTAACGCCCGATAATATTTTTGCGTGTTTTTTGCCCCTTTTGTCGGATGCATGTACCCGGGACGGAACATAAAAGCCTTACGAAATGGAAGCTTGAGCAAATCGTTCTCCGTCTTGCCTTTCACTCTTGCCCACATGCTCTTCCCTAGCTCCGTGCTATCCGTCCCTGCTCCGGTCACGTAACAGAATACCATGTCCGGGTTTAACCTCGATAACAATTGCGCCACGCCGAGAGTAAGATCGTACGTCACTCTTCGATAAGCCTCTTCTTTCATGCCGACCGAGGATACACCTAGACAGAAATAACAAGCATTATAATTCGTTAACTGACTTTCTATAGCTGATAAATCATAGAATTGATCATGAATGATCTCCGTTAACTTGGGATGGGTTACGCCGCAAGGTTTACGGTTAATCGCCAACACCTGCTCGACTTCTGGATTTGCGAGGCATTCCAGAAGCACGCCTTCCCCAACCATGCCTGTAGCGCCAGTAACGATTGCACGAATTTTTCTCAGCTTAGAACCCCCCCGAATTAAAAACGATGATATCCTAACTATACCTAATTTACGAGGATTGATTCAAGACGGGGTCGCGCTTAATCGATCGGGATGCAGGCTTATGACGCCCCTCCCAGTTCACCAGGAAAATACCGATGCAGATAAGCGCCCCGCCCGCATAGACTTCCCAAGCTACTTTCTCGCCCAGGAGCAGCCAACTCGTAAGGACGCCGAATAACGGAACTAAGAACAGGAACGCGCTCGTCTTAGCCGGATCTCCTTTGCTCAGCAAGTAATACCATAACGTAAACTGAACGATTGAGCACATCAATATCAACCAGAGCAATACCAATACCGAAGCCGCGTTGAATTCAAATCGAGGATGCTCGGATATTGCGCTTAAGACGAATAAAGCAAGTCCGCCGAAAATCATTTGATAGGCCGCTAGTACCTTCATATCGTACTGAGGCCCCCAACGTTTAATGAGCAGCGTTGCCGAAGCAAAACAGATCGCGCCGCCAAAGCTAATATAAGTACCTGGCTGCAATCCCATATGAAAGCCTAGCGTGATGGCCACCCCGAGAATGCCAACCGCAACGCCAAGCCATTGCCGTCCTCGGTATACGACTCCGGTCAACAAAGTACCCATGATGATGACGAGAAGCGGGTTCGTAAAAATTAAGATTGACGATTCGCCGGATGTGATCCACCGCATGCTATAGTAACTGCAGCCCATCACGCCTGTTGATTGAAGCAACCCTATTGCCGCTATTTGAAACCATTGTTTCGTTCCCTCTGGACGGGGTTTCTTGGCGAGGATCAGCGCAAGTAAACCTCCTGCCAGAACGAACCTGATGCCCATTAACAAAAACGGAGGAGCATAATCCATGCCGATCTTGCCGACCGGGAATGCAACTCCCATCAAGAACGTCGTCAGTACGACGAGAAAAACATATTTCAATTTGGTCATCTATGCAGCCTCCGGGTGAATCCTAGTTGTATTAATCGGAATAGCTCTAGTCTATAGGAGGATGGCGTAAAAGTATAATGAAGCTTAAGGTTTCTTGCATTTGAACACCCAAGCGGGAGGGAAGTTCATCCATGTATACCCCATCTCCATGACCGGGAAAAAAGCTTCGAATTTGCATTGAAGCCGCAAAGTGTATTGGAGGGCGATGAACGTCCCATTGGCAGCCAAAGCATCATGTATAACGCGAAACAAATTCGCTTGCAACTCCAGCGGATAATTGGCGAACGGAAGTGCCGAGACGATAAGGTCGAATGGCTTCCCCGTTTCATAAACGACGTTCCCCAGCTTCAGCGCATCGTCTAGGACCTGGAGGCGCGGGAAACGGATCTTCAAATTATCCCTGAAGCGATCGTTTTTCTCGAACAGAAATAATCGGCTTGAAGCGCGACGTTCTCTTTCAATGTGCCGGGTAAACATGCCCTTTCCAGGACCTAGCTCGGCTATCTGTTCGATCTTATGCCATGGTACGGCCGGAGGAAGCATTTTGCGTACGAGAAATCCCGTGCTTGGGATGACATTCCCCACTTGGTCCGAGTGCTGTAGAAACTCGTTAAAGAAGATGGGCATCTTCATGAGACGTCCACCTTTTTGTCCAATAGATAATAACTTAAGGCAATGAACGCGACTACCAAGACGAATAAAGAAAAGACGGACGGAAGAGTCGCATAGATAACCGCGCTTACTAGCATGCCTGATGCTAAACTCAGGAACGTGACTAGAAGTGAGAGCTTTCTGATCCATTTACCTAACAGAATACTTAAGCTGCACAAAGAAATGATTCCAATCGCTGAGAGGACGAGCTTGCTTACGAAAAGCGCTTTTGACCAATCGAACGTCGTTAACGGCTCAGCTCGATATAACTGTCCATCGCTGAGTTCATACTGAAGCCATAAGCTCGCAAACGTGAGTATCAGGATGAGAACTGATTCCAATAGGATCGAAATATACTTCGCGAATAAAAGATGAGTTCTCAGTACGGGGAGCGTTAACAGCTGATAGATGGATTGATTCTTCCACTCTTCCCGCCAAGCCGTGAAACCATGCAAGAAAGGGATAAGCAACATCGCGACCAAGACAACGATGTTCAACGTCATTACGAATCCGAGCTGATCCGGGTACAAATCAGCTTGATACGTCACGATCATGATCAAGGCATTAAGAAACAATGTAGCACCGAGCGTGATCAAAGTCGTATTCCTTCGGTTGCGGAGCTCGGTCAGTAACAATCGTCTAAACGCGTGCAAGCTCATACGCCCCCTTCACGATTTCGAGCAGAGATTGATTACTTGCTTGTTTCAGCTTCTCGACGTTCCCATTCAGCAGCAGCTTGCCTTCATGGATAAATAAAACCTCATCCAGCATAATTTCTACTTCCGACACTTCATGCGTCGTGATTAGAATGGATTGGCCCTCTTCGACGAAATCTTCCACGATCGCCTGGGCGATCTGCTGCCTTGCGAAAGGATCGATCCCCGAAAACGGTTCATCCAGAAGCAAGTATTTCGCTTGCCGGCTTAATGCGAGTAATAGCTTCATCTTAGCCCGAGTTCCTTTGGATGCCTCGCAGATCAACGCACTCGGCTTTAACTCGAAGAAGTCAAGCAAGTGGCTTGCTTTGCTATCATCCCAGTCCCAGTAAATGTCCCTCATGTATTTCATAGCGTCGGACAGCTTCATCCAGGAATACCAAACATCGACGTCGGGCAGAAAGTTGATCATCGCTCTCGTCGTTAAGTTTGGTTGTTTACCATCGATCGTGATTTCTCCCTGATCCAAGCGCAGTAAACCAGCGATCGTTCGAAGCATCGTCGACTTGCCTGCGCCGTTCGTCCCTAGCAGACCTACGATTTGACCTTCTTCTGCGACGAACGAAAGATTATCCAATACCTTCTTCCGTCCAAAGGCTTTAACCGCGTGTTCGACTTTGATCATCAAGAGCTCCCCCTTGCCAAATAACGTCTAATTGCATCCAATATTTCCTCATCGGGTTTTCCGAACGACCTCAGCAATTCGACGCTCTGGCTGACCGCATGGTTCATCGCTTCTTCCCGGAGCGTATCCAATACGTATAGATCGTTGGTCATGAAGCTGCCTTGGCCTCTTGCCGTAACGATTAAATTCATGTCTTCCATTTCCCTGTACGCCCTTTGAATCGTATTCGGGTTCACGCCGAGCTCCTTCGCAAGCTCGCGTCTTGAGGGGATTTCCTGTCCCGGCCGATAGGTACCGTTAATGAACTTTATTTTGATGTCGTCTATGATTTGCGCGTATATCGGTTCCTTCTGGTTAAATTCCATGGCGACCTCCCTTACCGGTGCTTCATGACGTGATTCTAGTATTACTGTGTTAGTTAATTAATACAGTAACACGATTTTCAACCGGATGCAACGATGTTCTCCTCCACGAAAAATACCGTCAGTTCCCTGACGGTATCCCGATATCTTTCATTCCCGCTATAGCTTAACTGGCATTAACTGTTCATCGACATCATTATTGTCTTTTTTCTTAATTGCGAAATAGACGAAAGTCAGGATCAGGAATACGACCATATAAGCTAGCAAATAAGCAGTCTGATTCCACATTTCTCCGTAATCTCCGCTGTTTATGACGTCCCTGAAGCCTCGTATGCTATAGGTCATCGGGAGCCATGGGTTCATCGCCTTCGCCCAGCCCGGCAGCAGCTCAACGGGAAACGTGCCGGCGCTCGAGGCCAGCTGGAAGATCATAAGCAACAGTACGATGAACCGCCCCGGTAAGTCAAACCAAGTGACGATCGCTTGAACGATAAACATAAAGGTGAGTCCGACAATAACGGTGTATAGATAGAACAGCGGAATGCTCTGGACTTCCAATCCGAGGAAGAGCACGAGAATCGTGACCACGATTAGAGACTGAGCTACGCTGATTAACCCGAACGTTAAGAATTTGCAAACAAATAACGGGAAACCGTTCGCGTTGTCTACGACCGTGCTTCGAGCGGAGATGATCGTCGTGAATACGAGCGCTCCCGCAAACAAAGCCATCGATATAAAGTATGGAGCTATTCCGTTCCCGTACAGCTTAACCTTACGTTCCTCATTCGTCTTAATCGTCACGGGTTGGGCGAGCATCTGGATCATTTGATCGTTGGCTTGAATGGTTGACGTTTTCTGAGTCGCATCGCTTAGTTTGGTTGCTAGCTCCAGGGAGCCCTCCACAAGCTTAACGGACCCTTCGACTAGCGGAGCAACGCCATCATTCAATTGCGTGGCGCCGCTTGCGAGCTTGCCGATCCCATCGCCCATTTGTCCTAATCCGGAATGAAGCTGAACGGCCCCGTCGCTCACTTGGCTAGCTCCTTGAGACAGTTGGCCGGTGCTGCTTACGAGTCGGGCGAAGCTGGCATTAAATTGTTTCAAGCCAGCCGTCAGCTGTTTCTGTCCCCCTTCAAGTTCGTTGACCCCTTGGAGCAACCGGCTTTGCCCGTCGCTTAACGTTTGACTGCCAGCCAACAATTTCTGCTGGCCCGAATATAACGTTTGGCTGCCGGAAACGAGTTTTTTCTGCCCGCTCAGTAGGGATTTGGTTCCATTAGACAGCTCTTGGCTAGCGGCAAGCAGCTGTTTCATCTGAGTATCCGAAGCGAGATCCGCATTGTCGTCCATGATCTTCTTGATGCTGGCAGCGATCTGCGAGCTTCCTCCGGCCAGTTGTTCGATAGACGATACGGAGCTCTCTAGTCCATCTTTCAATTGCTTAGAGCCCGTTACCGTGCTTTGCAAGCCAGCCGTCAATTGATCTGCTCCGTCTTTGGAAGCTTGCACTCCCGCACGTAATGCCGATGGGGCTTGCTCTGCTTTCGATGCGCCTTCTTGCAGCTTCAGGCCAGCTGCCGACAGCTTCTGTGCCCCTGACGTAAGATCGGTTGCTCCGCTGCTGACCTTAGAAGCGCCATCGCGTACTCTTCCCGCGCCATCAACGAGTAAGCCGACTTTACTGCTGAGTTGCGTCCCGCCGCCTGCCAGCTCCGATAGGCTCCCCTTCACTTTAGTCATCCCATCCCGCACCTGAGCAGCCCCCGTATTTAATTGTGCCGCTCCCTCGCTTGCCGCGCTAAATCCGCTCGATAACGTTTCGAATTGCGAGTAAATGCTTCTAGAGTAGGCCTCCGTAAGATTGTGGGAAAGCTTCTCCTTTAACTCTTTTGTGGCGTTCTCGCTAATCTGTCCGGCAACGAAGTTATAGTAGCTGTTGGATTCGAAAATGATTTCCGCCTGCTTAGGGTGATCGCTAGACAGTGAAGCCACTTCTTGCGAGAAATTAGCCGGGATCGTGATCGTAGCGTAGTAACGATTGCCTTTCATCCCGGTGTTCGCTTCATCCTCGGTAACGAAACGCCAGTCGAAGCTGTGGTTATCTTTTAACTCGTTTACGAAATCTTGCCCGACGGTCATCGTTTTGCCTTCATAGTAACCGCCTTGATCCAAGTTAACGATCGCCACGGGAAGGTTGCTCAGTTGGCCGTACGGATCCCAAGTCCCTTTGATCAGGAACCCGCTGTATAAGATCGGAATAAAGGCAACCGCAACGAACGAAACGACTAGCATCGGGTGATGGATAAAATGGCTGAATGCCATCTTAAACACTTGAAAAGGGCGCATAAGGTACCTCCGATTGGATAACGAGTCGGTGGTAGTATGTAACAATTTCCTTCTTCCGATGCACGAAGAAGCCGACAACCGCATGACGCGATTGTCGGCCTCCCTATGATCAAATATCGAGGAGGATATCGTTTATTAGAATCCTGCGGCTGCTTTTTCCGCTTTCGCAATGCCTTCGGCAACGATAGCTTCGGCTTTGTCCGGCATTTGGTTATGACCTTCGACGATGATGTTCTCGAAGTTCGTCACGCCGAAGAACGACATGATATTACGGATGTAGTTGAAGGACATTTCCGCAGCAGCTGCAGGGCCTTCGGAATAAACGCCTCCGCGAGCGTTAAGCAATGCGATTTTTTTGTCCGGAATCAGACCAACAGGGCCTTCTGCTGTGTATTGGAACGTTTTGCCGGCTTCGTAGATATAATCGATATAGGTGTGAAGAACGGCAGGGATTGTCAGGTTCCACAGCGGGAATCCGAATACGACTTTGTCTGCAGCCAAAAATTGCTCGAGATATTTGCTTTTTACTGCAACAGCAGCTTGCTCTTCAGGAGTCAGATCATAACCGCGGGCTGCTTTGAAGCTGCCGTTGATCATATTCGCGTTCAGGTAAGGCAATGTTTCTTGGAAAAGGTCGAGCTCGACAACCGTATCTTCAGGATGGCTTTTTTTGTAGCTATCCAAGAACGCTTGATATAACTTTACGCTAACGGCTTGCTCAATTGCGCGATCATTTGCTTTAACGAACAGTACGGTACTCATATTGTAAAACCTCCACTTTTTTTATTTAGTTAGTAACTTAAAGTAACTACCATTACTATATACAGTTTTCTCAGTGTTCACATCGGTAATTAGGCCGAAATCCGCGCACAAAAAAATCCGCCATAGGCGGAGGACTAGTCTTACGACTTATGGCTTAGGTGATAAGAGAAGAAAATGGCTACTCGTTCGCATGGAACAGTTGTACCGCGAATAAGGCGGCTTGGGTGCGGTCGGTTAAATTCAACTTGCTTAGTATGCTGCTTACGTGCGTTTTCACCGTTTTCTCCGCGACGACAAGAATTTGCGCGATTTCTTTGTTGCTTAACCCTTTCGTCAACTGCTCCAGCACTTCTAACTCTCTAGGCGTTAACAACTCCAATGCCTCTTTGCCGGCTACTCTCTTAGGTTCAATAGGAAACGGCGATAACTGGGACAGTAGCGCGTTCGAAATGTCTGGATGGAGCTGGATGTTGCCTTTATAGGCGCTGCGGATCGCCTCGACGAGCTGATCCGGTTCCACTTCCTTCAGCATGTAGCCGATGGCTCCGGCCTGCAACGCCGGAACGATATGACTGCGGTCCGAGAAGCTCGTTAGTACGAGAACCTTCACGTCCGGGTACTGCTGCTTAATTAAACGGCTAGCCTCGATCCCATCCATTATGGGCATATTCAAATCCATCAAGACGATATCCGGCTGCAGTTCACCGGCCAGCTCGACCGCCTCTTGCCCATTATGGGCTTCGCCGACAATTTCGAAATCGGGCTGCATAGCCAGGAAGAACGATATTCCCTTGAGCACGATTTGATGGTCATCCGCTAACAATAATTTGATTTTCACCGTTCATCCTACTCCTCGTGCTGTTTATGTTCTATGTTAGGCATCGGAATCGTTACTTTGACCGTTGAAGCTTTACCTTTGCCGCTTGTAATCGTAATCTCGCCGCCTAGCGCTTCCGCTCTCTCTCTCATGGACATCATTCCCATTGTCAGCTTACCTGCTTTCCTCTCGGTTGTAAATCCGGAACCCCGATCCGTGATTTCCAGGCTGGTTTCCTTCTCCGATTTGACCAGGCGGATGTAAGCGACATTCGTTCCTGCGTGTTTCTTCACGTTGTTAAGAGCTTCCTGTCCGATCCGCCAGAACGCTTCCTCAACGGCTCGCGGCAACTCCATCACACCTTCAGCCTGCTCGTACACGGTCAAATCCAGTCTTTGGCCGTATTGCTTAAGCGCGGGTAACAAGCCATTCTCCAAGCCGGCCGGACGAAGCTGCCAGATCAACGCTCTCATTTCCTTCAACACTTCCCGAGATAGCTGTCCGATTTCCTTCAAAGACTGAGCGATAACAGCGTCCTTGCCGTCCAACACCGACTCTGCCCCTTTAGCCATAAAAGAAAGAGAGAACATCTTCTGAATGACGGAATCATGCAGATCGCGAGCCATCCGGTTCCGTTCCTCCAACAAAGCAAGCTCGCTCCGTTGTTCGTAAATCCGTAAATTTTCGATGCTTAGCGTGAAATGATCGCCGAGAGAATACATAAAGTCTTCGTGATACTCATCGAAATGTTTGTTGTTGGGACTATTGATCAGAAGCACGCCGAAAGGGCAGCCTCTAACCCGTAGCGGAATGGCTGCTGCGGAGCCTATGGGAGGAATGCCGATCATCGAACGGATCTCGTCGCATTGTCCTTTCTCAGAACATGACTCGATGACTAGACGGTTGTGGAGATACGCGGTACTAACGAGACCCGCTTGATCCATCGCCAGAGACTGCCACATCTCGTCCACCTGATTGTCCTTATACTGCGCGCGAAGCGACAGCCCATGTTGGTTTTGTATGAATAAAGAAACATAGGGCCAATTAAACGTGTCGCCGATGATGCGAACGGCTTTGACGGGCAGCAACTTCATATCCGGGATGAGGTTGATTTGTTGAATGACATCGCCTAACTTGGCGTACAAGATCGCATTTCGTTCCTGCGCTTGATAGAGGCGTATTCGTTTGATCGCCGTACCAATCTGCAAAGCAACCGCCTGCAGCAAAGCTAGCTCGTCCTCGGAGAACCATTCCTTCCCCGCCGTTGCCACGTTTAACAGTCCAAACCGCTCATGTCCAGCTTTAAGAGGCACGGTCGCGTGGTGCGTAATTCCTTCCGTATCTCCGATCTTGTGGACGATAGCATATGTAATTCGCTTACATTCAATGATGTTGATGGCGTGTTCAAGCTTATTTTGGCGATAACTCTGAATACAGGAACAATCCTCGCCGCACATCAGCGCATAGTTACCCGCCGTCAATGCGGAAGGAAGATTTTGCGAAGCCGCGCATTCGTTGCCCGGTTGGTCATTGAGGAGAAAGATCCAGCCCGTCGTGAAGCCCGTAACTTGCAGCAGCTTCTTCAGCACATCGTCGAGCATAGGATCCAATTCATTGGTCGTGTTCAGCATTTCCGCGATTTCTTTGAGCGCTAGCAGCTCGTTAGCACGAATTTCCCGTGGCATCTTTCTCCTCCTATTTCACCATTTTCTCTCCTCATTCTGAACTTGATTCACTCCTGAGGCAACTCCTTCTTTTAATCGCAGCCTCTCGAACAAAGATGGACGCGTAAAAACCGCCTATCGGAGTAAATCATCCAATAGGCGACATGACTACTTTAACTTTACGTTGGCCTTAATCAGTGCTGTAAAAGCTGAACACTCACTTGATTTCCGTTTAAATGCTGTTCGAACATATCGATAATCGATAGAAATCTCTCCGCTTCGCGGAAAACGTGATCTGCAAGCAAAGGATGAATGATGCTCTTAATTCGACAAGCGTTAATGAGATCGCGGGCCGTTTGCTTGAAATCGCGCAATGATTTGACGGATACTCTATTCTCATCCAAGAACTGATCTAGAAGCGGAACCGTCTGGGATTGCGGGCTCATGCTCTCCAGATCCTTTGCTTGGAATAACAGCTGGTCAAAATCATGGCTGAAGTCTCTAGCTTGTTCAACGAGTTGCCGCTCCGATGGATCGAGGAGATGGCTAATAAATTTCGCGTGATCGGCCATAATGCGCAAGAAAAACACATTTTCATGGATGATCGCATCAGGCAGCGACTCCAGTTTTCCTGAATTCAGTTCCTCCAGCCGATTTCTGAAGTAAAAGGCTTCCCTGCTTGTGTGGTCTACCAGCAATGGAAAGTTATTTGCTCCGGGAAGTTGGCAGCGCAGAATCAATCCCAATACTTTTCTCTTGAAAGCCCAAATATGGGACACCGCGTTGTGAACTTCTGAATTAAAGCGCTGGATGCTTCGTGGATCCGTCTCCGTCGTAAACGCATTTGCTTTGTTCTCAATGCCTTCAAATAGGGCATAAAATTGATTAGCCTCATTAATTAACTGCGTATCCTCGCATCGAAATCCTAGCATTAGGAATAAAGAATGCTCTTTCATGATACGCGACCAGAATCTGACTTCATCCAACGACCTTGCTACAAATTCAATGGACACACCGTTTCCCCTCTCGTCGTATCTTCTCATGCACAACTTATGTGCGAAGATACGAATGGGTGTGTGCCCATTGATGGGTAATTTTACGCTTACCTACGCTACGGTTCGATAAGGTGAACGTCTTTGTCCGCAGGCACTTCTTCCGGAAGCCGTTTCGAAGCGCTCGGAACCCCTCGCGGTTTGTTCTTGATTTCTTCTGTGGAATACAAGGAAATGGTGATTTGACCTCCGTATACGACTGCCCTAACCAAAACGGGATATTCATACTTGTTCTGAAATACAAAATCCGGGCCGTACCAACTTACGGTTGCATCACGTCCCGGCGGGACGTAGGGAACACGCCGACTATGGGAGTATCGTTGAACGATTTGAAGACCTGCCCGGTCCGCTGCATTGAACAGCGTTGAAGATATTTGACAGATCCCGCCTCCGATTCCTTCGGACACTTCTCCCCGCACGATTACTTTGGCTCGTTGATAACCTTTCTGGACGGAACGCTCTCCTACGACCTGGTTAAATGAAAAAGTTTCCCCCGGAAACACATATTGGTTGTTAATGGCTTTGGCCGCAAGTCTTATATTGTTCGAACGGTTCTTATTGTTTGAATTAAAATACGTCGAGTATTGGCCGATCATCTTCTCTCTTATGGAGTCTAACAGCTCACTGTCCACTTTCGGATGAATTAATCGCTGCGGCGCTTGAATGTGGGAAGGAGTACCCTCGACGATGAAACTGAATATCCGATCAACGAATTTATTCCGATCAAGTTCGCTGCCCATCTGCTCCGGAGTGATTCTTCCCCGTTCATCTAATCCCGCGTTAACGGGCGGCTGATAAACTTTTCTTTGAACCTCCTCCGTAAGTTTTTGCAGCTTATCTTCGTATACGAAAGGCAAGCTTTGATGGGGAACTATATATTCGGAACGCTTTATTTTAACAATGGGATGATCTAGCTCCCCGACGATTAAGTGATCCGGTAGATAAGCTTGTTGCAGGAGCAAGCTCACGCTGACGATCCAATGAAATCCCAAGCCAGTTTACCTCCTATACATCATGATTTACTCGGACAACCTATCGGCATAGATATCTGGCTCGCTTCTTCTCCTTGCTCGACGAGCATGTTAATCGGCACTTCTTGTTCCTGTTCGGGTTGATCTAAAGGGTATATTCTGGCGGTATCATTTTCTTCGTCTACGCGTTGAATGTAAACAGGCTTTTCTCCATAAATCACGTTAGCCATTACGGGTGATGCGGCGATCTCCGCAGCTCTTTGTTTGTTCATGGGAACATACCTCCTATAAGGTTGGATCATCTTCTACATACCCTTCATAATGTCCCCCAGCCCCTTACATAATTATTTGTCCCCTTGTCGAGAATAAAATAAAGGGAAAGGAGGGATGATGATGTCCCGTACGGTCAAATGTACAATAATATTGATGGCACTCACGATTTTCTTTCTCGTAACCGAGCATCGTTTTCCTGCATTAGCATCCGCTGCGTCGCCCGCAGACAAAATCACGATGAGCGTAAGATCCAGTTCAGCCTCCCAAATGTACAGTACTCTGGAGATCATTGACCCTAAACTGACGAAAGCTTTACTTCAAGCAAAAAAGGAAGCCCTCGACGAGGCTCCCTTCTATTCGGATATAGCAGTGAATATCACGCATGGACAGTTACAAACCTATTATCGTCTAGATCGCGCCGGGCACTTCTGGGAAACATCCGAGCAGTCCGTCCCGCGAAAGCTTGTATTATCCACCTCTCTAAACCAACGATTACGGAACTATGCGGTAGCGCTGCGTGCGAATCATTACGGAAAATTATTGAGCTGGGAACAGGCCCGGAATATCGTGCAACGCAAGAGCATCTTCACCCTAACGGATTTGGAAACCGGCCTTTCCTTCAAAGTTCAACGCCGAGCAGGCAGCCAACACGCGGACGTGCAGCCGATATCGAAAGAAGATTCCAAAATCATGCATCAAATCTATAACGGTCAATGGAGTTGGAAGCGTAAAGCGATCCTTGTCCAATCGGGACGAAATCGACTCGCCGCATCGATGAACGGCATGCCCCATGGCGGGGACGGCATACCGGATAACGGCTTCTCCGGCCATTTCTGCGTCCATTTCCAAGAAAGCACCTCGCATCGTTCCACAATTCCCGATCCAGCGCATCAACTCATGGTATACAAAGCCGCCGGACAATTAGACGACTATTTCAAAGCCGCTTCACCGCTTCTTCTAACATTAAGCTTCGTGGAAGCAATGAATCAGCAGGATGCCGATATGCTACGGCAACTAATGGAACGAATGCCTCATGACAGACAGGACGGTTTCTTTGCTCAATTATCATCGCTGAAGTTCATTCAAATCCGGCAATCGAAAAAACAGCCCCTTCAGCCCACTATCGATAAGGACGCAGTCACCGCCGAGTTCAGAGTGCCGATCAAGATGGGGCAGACGGGTCAAGCGGATCGAAACACCCATTACTCGTTCAGCTTCATGAGAGATAATCCGCAATCTCCATGGCAGATCATAGATATTGTTGCATCTGGAAAATCGGCAAATCATTCGAGCTTAATGCCATAGATCTTGCCTCCGCGCGAGGCTACTACGGCGTAATTGTTAAATACCGCCGGGGAGGCTTCGATATTCGTTCCGATATTCAAGCATCCCACTTCTAGTCCGTTGCTAGCCGAGATAACGGAAATCTTACCTACGGAATCCGCTTGAATAAGATAAGCTTTACCTGATTGATCGTAAACGTCGACCGGAGACGACCAAGCGTAGTTTTTCATCGGAAGTCTCCATGCTTCTTTTCCAGTAGATTTATTTAATGCGACCATCAGCCCCCCACTGAAAGTACCGAACCTCGCTATCGTGAAGATCACTAGATTGGATATTTCCTGTTTCCCAAGTACAGGAGTCGCCAGCAAGCCGCCGTTGACCGGATGCGCTCCGAGCAGGGAGAAGCTCTTATATTGGTTCTGCCACACCACTTCGCCGGTTAGTCCGTTTATTTTACGAATATACGAGTTTCCCGTTGTCCCTTGCTTGTCCACCTCGGTTCCGGTGTACAAATAAGGCACACCGCCCTCTGTTTCCAGCACGATCGTGGCATCGGTATCGTCAACCGGAGGAAGCGCCCACTCAGAGGTATACGTCGTTAAGTTCAAAGCTTGCACGCTGCCGCCGTTATCCGCGAAAAAAGCCAGATTGCCATGAATGGCGAGCGAGTTTTCGATTCCTTGATAAGAATTACCGGCAATCTTGTAACGGTATTTGCTAATAATCGGGTTGATCGTAATCGTTTTCTCTGACGGTTTGAAGACCGTGTTTAGTTTAAGATAATAGACAAGCCCATTTTCCCCGCCCACGATTAGCGAATCGTCCTCCCGGTTAAACATCGCCGAGCTATCGAAAGCGCCCCATGTCCGATAAGCGAATGGATCCTTGCCTGACACGTGAAGCAGAAGCTTCTGATCGGTTAGGCTGAATAAATTAAAGCCGATCGTTCCCTTCTCGGGAATACCTTCCCCAACGTAGAGCAACGGATACCCACGAGCATCCACCGAGACGCTCCCCTTAATCGGATTGCCGATCTTGATCGGGTTACGCGTCTCTTCGCCGGTCTCTAGATCCAGGAAGTAAACATATCCATCCAGCGAAGCATAGATTACTTCCGTAAAATCGGGTTTGGATAGAAACTTCGCCTTCACGTTCATCGTCTTAAGAACTTCCGGCGCCCACCTAACGATGGCCGGTTGTCCAGTCCAGCCTGCTCCGCCACCCCATGAGCTCGACTTCGTTTTTTTCTCCCATACGATCTTCGGCCGAAACTGCTTCATGTCCGTCGTCCCATAAGAGGGCGCGCTACGCTCTTGATTGCCGCGGAAGGTCAATATCCCTTCGACATCCGTATATTGTGCCGGGAAATTTTGCGAAGGCTTAGGCTTTTCATTCCATTGCGAGGAGTATTGACTTCCTGCTTGTGCGATTCCTTGGTACAGACAGATGAGGATTAGGGCTAGGATCAAAGTCTTTTTCCCTCGGGACATCTCTATTTATTCCCTCCAACGGTTCGAATAAATAGATTGTACCCGCCACTCTACGAGAAGCTTGTCAAACGATCAGCGAGTAATTCAGGAGGATTTGTCATAATACCCGACATTGAATCGGATCAAGGAGCACCTATTAAAAAATACCGCCTCGCGGCGGTATTTCTTGTCGTATGCGGCTTTCTTATTTCAGCATTATCGTTTTATTCGCTCTTATTTGCGGGTGGTCAGGCATATCATTAACGGACACGACGGCATCCGTCTTCTTCTTCGGTTTCACCCAATACTTCTCATTGCCTGGCAAATCGTCGAACCATGCGGCTTCGTCCGGACAATCGAGCGTCATGAAACGTCCGTAATGACCGTCCCGAGATTGATGATATTTTAAATAAGCTTTCCCGTTCTCAATGGCAAGAATTTCAATCTTGCCCGACGTATGGCTCATCGATAACCGCACTCGTTTACCAAGACCGGAAGTCCGGGCTTTGGCTTTCTCAACGATGTCATATACTTCGGCTAGTGGCAGAACGAAATCCCCATTGCCTGCTACAGGCCTGTTAATGAAAAAATAATAAGGCGTGACCCCTGCACAAGAGAGCTTGTCTAACAATTCACCGAGCACATTGGGATCATCGTTGATCCCTCGCAATATCGGGGTTTGGTTTACGACTATCGCTCCCGCATCGTGCAATGCTTGAAACCCTTGAATGGCTTCCTTCGTAATCTCTCTAGGATGATTGATGTGCGCCATGACATAGATTCTCTTCTTAGCGCTGGAGAATTCGCGTATCGCTTCCAGCAAATGTTCGTCTTCGTAGATTCGCATCGGATTGAATACCGGAATCTTCGAGCCTAGCCTGATAATCTGAACGTGATCGATTTCTCTTAATCTATGCAAGATTGCGCGCAGTTTCGCGGTGGCGAGAATCAAGCTGTCCCCTCCGGTCAGCAGTACGTTGCTGATTTCCGGATGATCGGCGATGTATTGCAAGCCCGGTTCAATATCCGAGGTCGCTTCCTTGACGTCATTACGAAATAACCGTTTGCGGAAGCAATACCGGCAGTAAGCTCCGCATACCTCCGACACGATAAGCAACGCGGTAGACGAGTACTTATGCTGGCACCCCTTCACCACGTAGTTCGTGTCTTCGTCCGAAGCATCCCATCTGCCATACTCTCGCAATTCGCCCTCATTGGGAATGACGAGCTTGCGAATGGGATCATCGGGGTCATTCCAATCGATCAAGTTCAAGTAATAGTCATTCACGCGAAATACGAACTTCTGAGTGATTTGATTCAGTTTCTCACGTTGTTGCTCGGGGATGTGAGTGATTTTTCCGATATCGGTAATATACTTGGGTTGCGGCATTGCTTTATTCCTCCTCAACGTATATTCGGTCGAATTCGAGAACGAATCCTTTCCAAGCCCCTGCGACTCCCCCTTCCGTCCAAAATAAATAGACCCGACAAGGCAGAAGACCATCCCTTCTGCATATAGGGCCTGAAGAAAACAAAAAAGACCCTTGTTCGGGTCAAAAGAATGAGCAGTTTATCTGCGCATGACAGTCCGACCCATCCAACGCTGACGAGGTTAGCTGACGGACTCGGGATAGATGGTTCCCTACATTCGGATAGAATGATTCGCCCCAGAAAAGGTGGTTCCCCCGCTTTCCGGCCAAAACCGGAAACTAAGCATAGGGTTACTATAGATGACTCCCACGTTGATGTCAATACATGGATAAGCATCTAGGATTAGCGTCCTATTCCGTATGGAGGAAGCCTATGCGCTAGGCATTGTTCTCGATAATCGAAGTCGGTTAAAATAGGAAGTACCGTGAAGGAGGAAGTACCATGTCCACTAATAGCCGATGGTCCGACAAGATCAAATGGATGCTGCTGAACCAGAAATTGATCGTATTTCTTGTCGTCATTTTGTTAATCAGTTTAAATATTTGGGTGCTCGACAAAATCTCCTACGTCTTTCATCCGTTTATCGTCTTGGTAGATACGGTGTTCCTGCCGTTCTTGCTTACCGGGGTAGCTTTTTACTTGCTTAATCCTATCGTCGAATACTTAGAAAGGCGGAACATCCGCCGGGTCTATTCCATTATCATCCTATACTTATTGATCATTACGGTCGTGACGTTGGTCGTTATGAAAGTCATCCCGCTCCTGAGCGAACAGATCACTAGCTTAATTGTCCAGTTTCCGAGTTATAGCCAAGGGGCTCAGTTGAAGTTCGAGGAACTGATCGGGAACGAATATTTCAATCAATTACAGGACATGTTAGGCATTGATTCCGCGAAGCTGGTCAATGATTTCTCGGGACGCGCCTCAACGCTCATGAACAATGCTTGGACGGGGATCGGAAGTCTAGTCGGCAGAATCACGGAAACCTTGCTGGCTATCATTACCGTACCTTTCATTCTGTTCTACTTACTGAAGGATCGCAGGAAGCTAACGCCTTTCGTCCTCAGCTTCGTGCCTACTTCTTTACGTCAGCGGTCGCTCGGCGTCATGTTGGAGATGAACCATCAGATCAGTTCCTACATTCGCGGCCAGATCGTCATCAGCTTCTGCATCGGAGTTCTCCTCTATATCGGCTATCTGATTATCGGCTTGGATTATTCCCTTGTCCTTGCCGTAATCGCGGCGTGCACGAGCATTGTCCCTTACTTGGGACCAGCCATCGCGATCACGCCAGCGTTGATCGTAGCTATGATGACGTCGCCGATCATGTTACTGAAAATGCTCGTCATCTGGACGATCGTGCAGCTTATCGAAGGTAAATTCATCTCGCCGCAAATTATGGGCAAATCGATGCATGTCCATCCGATAACCATCATCTTCGTCATTATCGTCGCCGGTAACTTATTCGGGATAATCGGAATCATCTTGGCCGTTCCGGGGTATGCCATCCTTAAGGTCATCACTACTCACTTGTTCCGCTGGTTCAAGGCTAGAACAGGGCTGTACGATCCGCCCGAAGAGGAACAAGAGGAAGCCGCGGAACGCTCGGAGTAAAAGCGAAACCGCCCCTAATGCAGGGGCGGTTTCTTTCGTCTACTGTGTGTTAAGCATGTTGATATTGAGCTTGATGAAGCCGGCTATAGATACCTCCGGCATGAACGAGATCTTGATGTCTGCCTTGTTCCGCGATTCCGCTCTCGTCGACGACGATGATCCTGTCGGCGTTCTTGATCGTCGCGAGCCGGTGGGCAATGACGAGCGTCGTCCGTCCGACCGATAGATCGGATAGCGATTGCTGGATAGCTGCTTCGGTCTCGGTATCCAGCGCCGAGGTCGCCTCGTCAAGAATGAGGATCGGAGGGTTCTTCAGGAACATCCTCGCGATGGCCATCCGCTGTTTCTGTCCGCCGGAAAGCTTAACGCCACGCTCTCCTATGACCGTATCCATTCCTTCCGGCAATTGCCGGATCATATCCTCCAACGAAGCCCGTTTAGCCGCTTCCCAGATTTGTTCTTCCGTCGCCCGCAGATCCCCGTAAGCGATATTTTCTCTAATCGTTCCGGCGAAGAGGAATACGTCCTGCTGAACGATGCCGATATGCTTGCGCAAAGATTGAAGCTTCATGTCCCGAATGTCTATCCCGTCTACCGTGATCTTTCCTTCGATGACGTCATAGAATCTGGGAAGCAAGCTGCAGATCGTCGTTTTACCCGCACCGGATGGTCCGACGAATGCGATCGTTTCTCCTGCCCTGATCGATAAATCGATTCCGTTTAATATGTTCCTGCCCGGCTCGTATCCGAAAGTGACGTTCTCAAATCGGATATCTCCGCGTAAGGAATCTACAGCCACCGCGTCTTTAACATCGGCAATGTCCGGCTCGGTATCCATGATTTCGGTATACCGTTTGAAACCGGCGATCCCTTTCGGATAACTCTCGATGACCGAATTGATCTTCTCGATCGGTCGGAAGAAAATATTAGATAGAAGAAGGAACGCCATGAATTCGCCAAGCTCCAGCTTCCCTTGTATGAAGAACCAAGCACCGCAAATCATGACGAATACCGTAATCAGGCGCATCAACATGTAACTAACCGAAATACTTTTGGCCATTGTCTTATAGGCAAGCAGCTTCGTCTCCCGGAAGTCCTTGTTATCTACCGCGAACAGCTTCTTCTCATGCTCCTCGTTAGCGAACGATTGCACGACGCGAATGCCCCCTACGTTCTCCTCAATGCGAGCGTTGAAATTGCCGACGTTCCCGAACAATCTCCGATACGTACTCGTCATCTTACTGCCGAATACGATGATCAGCCATGCCATGAGCGGAATGATGATAAATGTAAGCAAAGCAAGCTCCAAGTTAATATAGGCCATGAGGGAAAAAGATCCTGCTAGCGTCATGATGGCGATAAAGACATCTTCGGGCCCGTGGTGAGCGATCTCTCCGATATCGTTCAAGTCGTTAGTTACCCTTCCGACCAAATGTCCCGTCTTATGGTTGTCGAAAAAACGGAATGACAGCTTCTGAATGTGCTCGAACATTTTCCGCCGCATGTCGGTTTCGATGTTTATTCCTAACATATGTCCCCAGTAAGTCACGACATAATTCAACACGGTATTCAAGGCATATATGCTTAACAAACCAACACATGCTAACACGATCATCTGCCAATTACCGCTCGGCAGCAAGTCATCGATGAACGTGCTGACGGCTAACGGAAATGCCAGTTCTAATAGTCCGGCGATAACCGCGCATGAGAAATCCAATACGAACAGTCCTTTATAAGGACGATAATAAGAAAAAAACCGCCGTAGCATCGTTAATTAATCTCTCCTCTGCTGTCTCCCGGAGCCCTGTCGCCTACCTCCGATTCCGTGCCGCTATCTTGAAGTTCAAATAAATGAATATACTCCTCGATCACTTGATCCAGCGCCTTAAGCTCGCCGCATATGACCTGCTGTATCGACTGAAATTCAGGCTCCTTGAGCTGGCGAACCAATGTGGCCCGTTTAACTCTCAGCTGCTCTAAGAAGACTAAAATTCGTCCCCTACGAAAAGTTTGTGCTCCGTTTCCCTTATGACGCCCTCCACGGTGTTCCCCATGGTGTTCCCCATGATGTCCCCCTCGTCCTTCGCCCCGGTGTCCACGTCCTCCTCTGCCTTCGTTATCATCTCTGACGCCTCTATTTGCACGCTCTTCCATCGTTCATCGCACCTTTCGCGTATACATTTGTATACTTAATCCTATTGTATACAAATGTATACTCAACTCCCATCCATGTCAAGTGCAAGAAGATAAATGAGCACAAAAAAACACCCAGCCCGCTACTTTCACGAACAGGGTGTTATTGTCTTAGTTATGTTCATCTAGATTAGACAACATCGTACCCTTGGTCCTCGATCGCTTCCTTGATTGCCGCTAGCGATGTTTTGGACTCATCATAATCAACGGTAACCGCACCTTTGGCCAGATCGACTTTAGCGGCAGCTCCTAGATTTTTGAGCGCGCCTTCTACTGAGTTAACGCAATGACCGCAAGACATCCCTTGGACGTTTAATGTAATATGGCTCATAGGAATCCCTCCATTAATTATTTCATTAATTTATTAACCGTAATCAGCAGTTCGTCGATGACTTCATGATCACCGGATTGAATTCGATCGATGACACAGCTCTTCATATGTCCTTCAAGCAGAAGCTTACCTACGCTGTTAAGCGCGGATTGAGCGGCAGCAATTTGATTCAGGACGTCATCGCAGTAAGTATCCTTATCGATAAGCCCTTTTATTCCCCGAATTTGCCCTTCTATTCGGTTTAATCGCGAAATTAGGTTCGATTTCATCTTGTCCGAATGATGGCTTTTTCTTTCATTATCGTCCGTACAACAAGGCTCGTGAGCGACTTCCGTATGATTTTCCAATAGCGTGTCACCTCTTTCCTATTGTAATCCTATTCGAATTCGACTTTATTATACCCCTGGTGGGTATGGGGTAATTCTAATATACCCCCCTGTAGTATAATTGTCAACTAGCATTATCCGCGTGCAGGTAGACGGATCTCTACGCAAGTGCCTTCTCCCAACGTACTGCTGAAGCTAATGCTCCCCTTATGGTTAGCGATAATTCTCTGGCTGACCATTAGGCCTAGCCCATTACCGGAAGATTTGCTTGTGAAGAACGGTTCACCCAGCTTAGGCAAATCCTCATTCGATATGCCACGGCCTTCATCTCTGAAGCGAATAACTACGGTTTCATCCGAACTATCGTAATCCAACTCTACGGTAATCGTTCCGCCGCCGTCTTCCATTGCTTCCAAGCTATTCTTAATAACATTAATAAATACTTGCTTGAGTTGATTCGCTTCCCCGTTTAACTGTGGAATGCCGTAGGAGAAACGAGTTTCGAAGCTTGCGTTGATCAGGCTCGCTTGCGAATCGAGTAAGACAATCATATCGTACAGCAAACTTTGAATGTCGATTGGCATAAATTGGCCTACTTGCGGTTTAGCCAATATCAGAAATTCGCTTACGATGAAATTAATCCGGTCCAGCTCGGAGAGCATAATATCCAAGTAAACATCGGATATCCCCCCCTGCTGCTTATTCAATTGGACGAAACCTCTTAACGTTGTCAACGGATTACGGATTTCATGCGCCACTCCGGCAGCCAGCTGTCCGATGACAGACAACTTCTCGGTTCTACGGATCACTTCTTCCGTATGTTTACGCGTCGTGATGTTACGGGATATTTCGGCGTAGGCAACAATCCGATCTTCCTCATCGCGTATCGGGGATACCGTAATACTGACGTCTATCGACTGGTGATCTTTCCTCATCCGAACGGTCTCGAAATCGGCAACCGAATATCCCTGATCGATGCGCTGCTTCAACTCCTCATACTCTTGCTGCAAGCCTTCGGGAATGTGTTGAAGAGGCTCGTTCAATGCTTCTTCCCGGTTCCAACCGTACATCGATTCATAAGCATTGTTAACCTGTATGATGCGTCCTTGCAAATTCGTTACGTGAATAGCGTCGGAAGTATGATTGACGAACGATTCCAAATACTCCTTCGTGTTTCGCAATTCTTCGGCGGAATCGCGCAGTCGGCCCATGAACGTTTGCAAATTATCCGCCATGGCATTCACCCTCGAAGAGAGCACGCCTAGCTCATCTTGACTGCGAATCGGTATATTACTGCCGAATTTCCCCTCTGCAATCTCATTAACGTGATCCAATATTTGATGAAGCGGCCGGATGAGCACTCCGGATATAAAGTAGCTGACAAACCACGAAGCCACGATCAAGCTGATCGAGATAACCGAGTGGATGAACAACTGCCGGTTCAAAGCGTTTTTAATTGCACCGTAATCGAAATTCACGCTAATCACGTAGGGCGTCTCGTCACTTAACGGGATAAAGCTCTTGATCACTTCCATGTCGTCTTGCAAAAAGGTCGTCGTTACGATTTTCCCGCTTCGGGCAGCCTGTTGGACGTTCTTAATATCATTGTCCCTATCCTGAAATGTATAATCTCCGAACGGGATGTCGCGCACGTCCAAGTTATAGACGGCCTTCCCTTTTTTAAATTTAACGATTTGAGGTTTACCAAAAAAACGCGTATCAAAGCCCGTAATGCTTACAATGTCCGCGTTGTCCTCTAACAAATGGGAAATGAGCGAGGTAGTACCGATTTTATTCTCGTAGTCGAGGAACACTTGGGCATTAATGTACGGATTAATGATGTAATCCGTCGTCCCATCGTAATAATAGCCCCATTTGTTCACGTGCTCGGGATCCGATGAAGCATATTGATACGGACCCGACCAATAATTCAGGAGTTTCTGCCCTTGTGGGACTGTTACTTCATGATCATCCAGCAGTTGGTTAAAAGCCGTGAACCAATAGTCCCAGCTTTTGGATCCCATATTGAGTTCGCTAGGTTCCGACGATCTCATTACGACGATATCGTCCTTCGTCCTCTGCCAGAGAGAAATGTGATCGACCCCTAGCTCACGGCTTAGCCTAGCTAGCTCCTCATTAGTGACGTTAACGAGCTCCGGATCTAATTCGCTTTTAGCCGCTACGGCTGCCGATCGAAGCTTCTCTCCTATAGTGTCTTCCATAAATCTCTTGGATTTCTCCGCGGCATCGAGACTTGTCCCGATCTGTTTGGCAATCGTAATCATCTCTTGCCTTACGTTACCCTCCAACTCGTTCTTGGAGGAGTAATAGTATATGGATATGTTTAAGCTCAAGATCAAAGTAACAATTATGGAAATAAGCAGCGATAGCTTAGCTTTAATGGACAAGACGACCTGCCTCCAGAACTAAGGTGATCACTACTAATTAGACAGATGTTCGACAAAATCCTTTATTTTTCGACATTATTGCTTAGGTACATGACAAATGTCATATGAGGTTACTGACACTTATGACTAACGGCAATCATCTTCCTTCCATATAATAGAGTTATTACCCGTAATCCATAAATACGACCTATGCAAACCCCATAAGGAGGAAACTATGTCCAGTCACAATCATGCGCAATTAAAAAAAGGTGTCGCTCCTTATGAAAAATCGAATATAAAAACGAGCATTAAGCAGCTTCTGAACACTTTGCCGCCTTTTTTCATCCTGTGGGCCGCGGCATACTTGAGCTTGTCCGTATCCTATTGGCTCGCGCTTCCCTTTATCCTTTTAGCTGCAGGATTCGTTATCCGCACCTTTATTATTTTTCATGACTGTTGCCATCAATCGTTCTTCAAGAGCCGCAAAGCGAACGAAATACTCGGCACGATCACGGGAATTCTTACCCTCTTTCCTTATCAACAGTGGAAGCATAGTCATTCCATCCATCACTCCACGAGCAGCAATCTCGATAAACGCGGAATCGGCGACATGTGGTTGATGACGATAGACGAATACCTGGAAGCTTCCTGGTGGAAAAGAACGTATTATCGGATTTACCGTAGTCCGATCGTCATGTTCGGAATCGGTCCGATCGCCATATTCCTAATTGAATATCGCTTTAACACCAAAGGTGCCCGTCGTGCGGAAAAAATCAACACTTGGATAACGAATGCCGGCATAATCGTTCTATACGGGGTGCTCATGTGGGCGCTCGGCTGGCAAAATTTCTTACTTGTACAAGCGCCTATTTTCTGGATCTCGGGCGTGATGGGCATTTGGTTGTTCTACGTACAGCATCAGTTCGAGGATTCTTATTTCGAGAACGAAGAAGAATGGAGTTACGTGAAGGCAGCCGTTGAGGGGAGTTCTTATTATAAGCTTCCTACAGTATTACAGTGGCTTACCGGCAACATCGGCTTTCACCACGTTCACCATTTGAGCCCGAGAGTGCCTAATTATCATCTGGAGGATGCTCACACTGCCGTTCCTCCGTTGCAGCACGCGACGACCGTTACTTTAAGAACGAGCTTTAAAGCCCTTCGTTTTAAATTGTGGGATGAACAGAACAAAGCTTTCGTTAGCTTCAAGCAAATCAGGCACCTTATCGGCAAGCCCGGAATGCCGCCTAACTCTAACAAGCCTCGCGGAAAGTCGGATTCCAAGCTTAACGGTGAAGTTGCATAGCTGTCGCATTGTCTTCTTCCCTTGAGCGCTAGAGCAACATCGGCTCTCGTTTATGATAAACTAGGCGTAAGCCCAGTATCCCGACATAGGAGAGTTACCGATGTTCAAGACGTTCAAAAAAATTCAGATTTTCCCGAAAAGCACGGGCGTAAGCCCTTATGTATGGCTGATGTTCAGCATCTTGCCCTTTTATTTCATCTTTCGAGCTTCCACCGATATCGAGATCGTCTCCGGAATTCTGATGATCATCCTATTCTTCCTATGCTACCGGCTAACCTTGAACTCCAAGGGTTGGCCGGTTTACGTCGGGACGAGCGTTCAGATCGCTATATCCATCGCGATGACGCTTATTTTCGGTTATACCTACTTCGCTTTCTTCTTGGCTTTCTTCATTGGGAATATCCAGAATAAAGCCGGATTTATCACGTTGTATACGATCCATATCGTCAGTAGCTTTATTACCGTTAACCTAGGCTTTATTCTGCAGGATAAATTTTTCGTCACGCAAACCCCGTTTATTCTCATCAGCTTGCTCGCCGTCATCCTTCTTCCGCTCGGCAATTACAATCGCAATAAGCGTGGCGAGCTGCAAGAACAGCTCAAGGATGCCAACATGCGAATCTCCGAACTGGTTAAACTAGAGGAACGGCAGCGTATCGCCAGAGACTTGCATGACACCTTAGGACAGAAGCTGTCTCTCATCGGACTCAAGAGCGATCTAGCCCATAAGCTTATCGCCAAAAGTCCGGAACGTGCGCGCGCGGAAATGAAAGACGTTCAACAAACCGCCAGAACCGCCTTGCAGGAAGTCCGATTGCTCGTCTCGCGAATGCGGGGAACTAAGCTTGAAGACGAGATCATTCGAATCAAGCAAATTCTCAAAGCCGCGCAGATCGAATTCACGGCGGAAGGCCATCAAACGCTGAACGGCGTCTCGCTCCTCTCCGAGAACGTGCTAAGCATGTGCCTTAAAGAAGCCGTGACCAATGTCGTTAAGCATAGCGGCGCCACTGCCTGTTCGTTATCCATCAGCCAAACTTCCACGGAAGTTATCATGAAAGTCCATGATAACGGCACAAGCCATACGAACGAATTGAACTTCCAGAAAGGACATGGCTTACAGGGCATGAAGGAACGGCTGGAATTCGTTAACGGCACCCTGGAAATTTCATTGGCGGAAGGAACGACTATTCTGGCAAGGATCCCTCATATTAAGAAACATCCGGATAAGGAGGATCACCAATGATTCGAATCGTAATCGCCGAAGACCAACGTATGCTCCTTGGCGCGCTTGGCTCTCTTCTCGATCTAGAAGAAGATATGATAGTCGTAGGTAAAGCTTCCGATGGCGAGAAGGCCATCGAGCTCGCCCGTCTTCATCAGCCCGATATTTGCATCATGGATATCGAAATGCCAGGCAAAAGCGGTCTTGAAGTCGCGGAAGAGCTGAAGGAGTTATCTTGTAAAGTCATTATCTTGACGACCTTCGCCCGTACTGGTTATTTCGAACGGGCCATCAAAGCAGGCGTAAGCGGTTATTTACTTAAGGATAGCCCCAGCGAGGAACTTGCCCACACGATCCGCAGCGTTCTGGCCGGACGGCGAATTTACGCGGCGGAATTAGTAGACGAAGCTTACAGCGGCGATAACGAGAATCCATTAACGGACCGTGAGACGGAAGTATTGGGACTGATCGCGGACGGCAAGAATACGAAAGAAATCGCGACCGAGCTATATCTCACGACGGGAACGATAAGGAATTATATCTCCATCATCTTGGACAAGCTGAACGTCAGTAATCGCGTCGAAGCGATCAAACGTTTCAATGAAAAAGGCTGGTTCAAATAACGTTCAGCTTTCCGAAGTCCTTCTTCATAATATTTTTAACTAAACCGGACCATTTGGAATTCGCAGGACAATATTTCGTCGCGATTTTCTCGATCGTCGTATACCCTTTGTCGACATAGTGGTCTGAGAGAAGTTGTCCGAATTTCCGAACGCTGTCCCCCTTCGTTTCAAAGCTGAACGCTCTCTTATGGGCATTATCGCCCGAAGCGTTAAGTCCGAACAGATTATTCTTGTTCTTGGCTAACCGGCTGCTGCCGTTGCCGCTCTCCAGCTTCATGACCGCAATCGTAAACAACGCGTTAATCCCATACTCCTGCTCGACTTCCAAGATCGTCTCCTCTAGTCCGTTTCCTGCAAGATCCGTTCCATCGAAGATCAGTTTAATATCCTCTTCCGACAGCCCTGATTCCGTTCCCACTGCTGAAGTCGGCTTTACCGGGTTCGTTTGGTCCGTATTATCTTCATTCAAGGACGGATCGACGTCTGTTGATGGCTCAGTTTCTTGTAGAGGCTCAATAGCTTGTGAAGGTTCAACAGCTTGTGAAGGCTCAATTTCTTGAATTAACTTCGCGTAATCTCCATGCACGTATCCCCCTCCTTTTAATCTCAGCCAACCATTGTCCGTCTTACGCGACACTTCCAGCATCGTACCCTTCTCGACGACTTTAAGCACCTTGGATTTCGGGTAGCCATTCGCGCGCACATTGAGGTAATACGCAGTTACTTCGTAGGTTTGAATCGTCGTTGGCGCTGCGGAAATATGTACTTCATTGCTAGCATCCTTGGCTATGTCTTTAGCCACAAGCTGGGGGGCGGTTATGGGGGGAGCAGAGATCATCGGTAAGGGGATCGGGGCAGTTAAGGATTGGGAAGGTTGGGAATTGGAAGACAGGGACTGGGATGATTGGAATGATTGGGATTGAAAACTTAGGTCAACTGAGGGCTTGAATCGCATCCCCAAGGTCAACATCAAAGCGACTCCTAATCCGCATACTATTAACCGACTCATGAATTTCCTACGCATGACTACACCTCTTTCGTTAATGGTGAAGGCTATTCGCAGTAATATAGGTTAGATTGTACATATATGCGGATGAAAAGCTTGTCATTCTTTAAGTGAATAAAAAAAATAATTTTGTCGAGTTTGAAGTTTACATAAAAACGGTGAAAATGTGCATCTTATTTATGTTACAAACTTTACCAACTGCTTAGGTGGTTTCGACTTGACTGCATCCGGCGATAAAATCAATTTTTTGCAAACCGGCATGATCCTTCTCCTGATGAACGGACTAACCAATCACGTGACCATCAATCCGATGCTGCTGGACGCTGCGGGAAGAGATTCCTGGATTTCCGTCTTGACGACGGGCATTCTCTTTATTCCTTGGTGCCTGCTCCTCTTATACATCATGAGGAAATCGGGGCAACAGAAACTGCAGCCGTGGCTGGCCGAACGTACCCATCCGATCGTCGCATGGGTTCTAACCATTCCCCTCTATGTTCAATTGCTCATGATCGGTTGGATGACGGTCGTTCATACCGTAACTTGGACGATCACTAATTATTTGCCTATGACGCCTAAGCTCGTTCTTGCGCTCGTATTAGTTATTCCATGTGCTCTATTCGCGATATGGGGTATTCGAGTCATCGCGATAGCGGCCGGTTTTTTTCTTCCCATCGTCGTCTTGCTCGGGATTTTCGCTAGCGTGACCAATATCCCCGAGAAAAACTATAGTCTGTTAAAACCATACGTAGAGCATGGCTGGAATCCCGTTTGGGATGGGATGCTCTATGCCGGGGGCGGGTTCGTCGAGCTTATCGTGCTCGTTGCGATGCAGCATAGGCTTCAAAAGAAAATTCGCGTCTTCCCATTGCTCCTCTATGCGATATTTTCGATCTATATTATGTTAGGGCCGCTTATTGGAGCGATTACGGAGTTCGGTCCGCTAGAAGCGGCCAAGCAAATGGTTTCCCCCTATGAGCAATGGCGGCTCGTAAAAATCGGAAACTATATAGAACATGTTGACTTCTTCTCCATCTATCAATGGTTGGCGGGCGCAAGCATTCGAATAAGCATGTCCATTTTCCTGTTGGTTGATTTTCTCCCCCCTCGCCAAATTAAGCACAAGAACAAAATAGTATGGCTGATCGCGCTAGCTTTTATTCTTTCCGCCATGTTAAAGATAAACGAGTATTCCTTCTATCTATGGATGTATCGCTATTACTTCCCGATATCGCTCACGATTGCATTATCGGTTTCCCTCGTATGGTTCATCGTGTCCTTAATCGTCAAGCCAAACAGAGGAGGCGCATCATGACTAAGTCAACGCAAGCGGATAGGAATCGCTGGAACGACACCAAATTACGGGAACTCTTCGCGAATTCCGCGGACGTGCAAATTCAGCCATGCCAATTCAGCGAGGATGCCCAAGCTGAGGTAATTCTGATCTATGCCGAAGGTTTATGCGATTCGTCCCAACTTGGGAAAGTCGTGCTCCCTGAGCTCGGGCAAATACATCGTAAATACGGACATTTCGATGTGCAATCAGGAGCGTTAACTGGATCTTTGCCTTTGATCCCGATCGAAGAAGACGAATCCTCCGATGCGCTTGCCGAATTCGTATTTCAAGGAGACTTATTGTTCTTATTTACGGCGAATGCAAGTATGTTCAAGATGAATATTTGTAATCGCCCTCAACGTACGCCGCAGGATTCCAGCACGGAAATATCTATAAAGGGACCAAGAGACGGCTTCACCGAGGATGTGGTCACGAACGTGGCATTAATCCGTAAAAGAATCCGTAGCTCGTGTTTAAGTTATGAAACTTTTACGGTAGGTTCAAGAACGAAAACAAGGATCGGGCTATTGTATATTCGCGACATTCTAGCGCCGAAAACCTTGATTGAAGTCCGGTCAAAAATCACCGACATCGAGATTGACGGCATCTATAGCATTAATCAGATGGAAGAGCTGCTCTCCAGCTCCAAAGCTTCCATTCTTCCGTTGTTTGCCATTACGGGAAGGCCGGATTATGCGGTGAACAGTCTTCTTGCAGGAAGGTTTGTGTTAATCGTCGATGGCATTCCTATGGTGATGATCGGCCCTGCTACGTTATCGCTACTGATGAAATCACCCGAAGATATTCATTTTAATTACGTTTATGTCTCATTTGCCCGCATTATCCGACAAATCAGCTTGTTTCTTTCCGTAGTCCTGCCCGGCTTCTGGGTATCTCTCGCGGCATTCCATCAAGACCAGATTCCATTCCGGATGATGGCTACCATATCCGGTACCCGCTTAGGCCTTCCTTTGTCGGCGCAGATGGAAATGTTTATCCTCTTGCTGCTGCTGGAAATATTCCGCGAAGCCGGTGTTCGCCTTCCCAGTTACATTGGGCAGACGTTAACGGTTGTTGGCGGTCTTATTATTGGCGATGCGTCGATTCGCGCCGGATTTGTATCCCCTTCGGTCGTCGTCGTTGGCGCGATCACTGCCGTAACCTCGGTGACTTTGGTAAACCAATCTCTGAGCACGGTTGTTAGCGTCCTCCGCCTGGTGATATTTCTTGTAGCTTCCTTTGTCGGTATGTACGGGGTAATCCTTAGCCTCATTCTTTTTGTCGCCTATCTTTCCAGGCTCAAGTCCTTTGGCGTGCCGTACTTGGCGCCTCTGACGCCCCTCCATTTTAAAGATTTGATCGGCTCTTATTTAAGACTGCCTTGGTATAAGCTGAGGAACCGACCCTCGACGTTGCAACCGAATGATCCTGACCATCAAGGCGAACAGAAGCCATGATCAAACATGGGCTTAAGACCATTTGCTTAATCTGCCTCTTATCCTTGTCCGGTTGCTGGAACTCTAAGGACATACAAAATTTAGATTACGTGACCGCCATTGGGTTGGATTACTTGAATGGAAAATATATCACATACGTCCAAGTGCTCAACTTCACTAACGTAGGCCGGTCCGAGACCGTAGAGGTAGGAAAAATCGTTCCCATCTGGATCGGCCGCGGAGAAGGGAAAACCGTTAGCCAATCGTTGTCGTCTATTTACTCGACCTCTCAAATGCGGATTTTCTGGGGCCACGTCAAGTCGATTGTTTGTTCGGAAAATTTATTGAAACATGGGGTTGAAGAAGCGTATAACGCGATGAATCGGTTCGGGGAAGTCCGTTACAACATCCTCATCTATGGAACGAAAGAAAATCTTGAAGATATCTTTGTCCAGAAGTCCATCTTTAATCTATCTCCGCTTGACACGATTATGTTTACTCCCGAACAAATTTATGCTCAACGTTCGTCCATTCTATCCATTTCCGGCAACCGCTTTATCGCGGAAATAAATGAACCGGGAGAACCCGCCATGTTGCCTTCTCTGTCCATTAATCGAAGGGTATGGAAGGAAGACAAAAAAAACAAATCGATGTTGCAGATCGACGGTGCGTACTTCTTTCATGGCGATAAAATGGCTGCTTGGCTTTCCGAGGCTGAGCTCGCAGGAGCCCGCTGGACGCAAAAGCAGTTAAAGCGTTCTCTTATTAATGTTCCTGCCGAGGGACCGACTATTGCTTCAATAGTTCTCATTAATCCGAAATATAAAGTGGATTTCGTGATTAAGAACGGGGAAGTGTTATTCGATATTCACTTGAAGTTAGATGCCACTCTCGATGAGATGGAGGAGGATTCGTCGATTCGGAAGTTGGAGCAACTAGCCGAGACCGTCGTCAAGGACGAGATCATGAGCTGTTTCAGATTAGGGATCGACAGGAAGATCGACGTATTGCGCTTAGAAGAAGCCCTCTACCGTAATCGCCCGAAACAATGGCATGCCCTGCACAAAGATAAAAAATATATATTAAATCACGACAGCTTAAAATCCATAAATGTTAAGGTCAATCTGATTAATTCGGGTAAATACAAAGGAAGAGTAACAAAATCGTAAAATGAGTCGTCCCAAGGAGAAGCCTTCCCGGCTTTTTAGTCTCTTGGTAGGATGTGAATTGTCCCCTCCGTCTGTATAATTGCTAAGCAAACATATGTTTGCATACTTTATATACTCTCAGCATACTTATTTGACAACGAGAGCAGTCAACGGAGGATATAATGAAAGGAACGACTCATCTTGCTATCGGCGGGGCCATTGGCGTTGCCGCCTGTTTGTATTACCCCTTCAGCTTCACTCATTCCGCGCTTTACCTTTCTATCGCCGGTTTCTCCGCCTTAAGCGCCGATTTGGATGGACCTAGCCTCTTAAGCGGTAAACTGAGCGCTTTATCCCGTTTGTTGCGCAACGTCGCTTTATGGACGGGAATCGGCTTTATCGCTGTTTTCGCTTATCTGTATTTAACGATGGATCGAATCTATCCGATCTTCTCCACCATCGCTGTCGCCATGTTCATACTAGGGTTGATTACCAAAGAAGGTACGATTCGCGACATTCTCGTTAGCCTTATCGGGTGCGCGCTCCTCTATTCCGGTTGGTCCTCTCAGCAATACTGGCTAATCGGGTTCGGCTTGTTCATCGTTTGCGCTCCATGGTTTAAGCACCGCGGAATGACTCATACCGTTTGGGCACTTCTACTCTGGGGAGCAATCGGCCAAGGACTGGAGAAGCAACTCGGTATCGTCGGAATAACGACCGTCGCCGCTGCCGGTTACGCCTCTCACCTGATTGCAGACACCTTAACACCCAACGGCGTCAAATGGCTCTATCCTTTCTACAAAAAATCCATCAAAGTGCATTAACGATTTTGATAGCACCATATAATCTTATTCCCGAAAAACTGTTACTTTTATAGTCCTCAACTGCAGTTCTCCGCTGCAGTTCTCCCTCCTCTCTTCACCTAACACTCTTCTTTCACCTCTCTTTTTCACTTTGCCTCCTCTTTTCTCCTTTCTAGCTTCTGTCTCCTCAATATACCTACCTAACTACTCCTATTGCTTGCCCCGAATAACCTAGCTCATATTATTCTACCTCTTACCGATTCCTCTCCTGTATCAATCAAACTCTATCCATTCACTACGGTTTTACCATATACAACCATTTTGAGCATAAAACTACCGTACCTACTCACAAACTCTCCTGAGCCAAGTACACATATCACTTAAATAATTGATATGTGTACTTGGCTCAGGATACAAAAAATGGAGATATAGATGGAGACACCTTGATTTTTTTACCAAAATAGATTGAAAGCAGAACAAATGTTCTGTATAATTTAAACAAGAACAAATGTTCCCTATATAGGAGATGACCATCGTGTTGTCCATTCGAAAATTTATGGAACGCTTCCCTAATGAGCGAGCTTGCCGAGAGTATCTCTTCCATATTCGTTGGCCGCGCGGGTTCATCTGCACGAAATGCGGGGAGAGCAAATATAGCGTAATCAGAACTAGAAATTTATTTGAATGCGCTTATTGCAAGACTCAAACCTCCACCACTTCTGGAACCGTTATGCACCGAACGAAGCTGCCGCTGCAATATTGGCTGTTCACATTCTACTGGGTAGGCTCCGGCGTTCGCTGCTCCGCACGCTCAATCGCTAAAACGCTCAAGCTCAATTACAGAACCGCGTTGCGTCTACTTCACAACGTTAGATACGCTATGTTTAGAGCGGAGTTCGACGGACTGTACGCATTCTGGCTACCGAACAAGCCTGAGTTCCCCCCAATCGTAATGAAAGCTAAACACAGAATGGTGAAGAAAGCAGAAAGATTCATCCACAAGCATTACCGACGAATCTCCGAACGGAACAGACATCTCTATTTCAGCGAATACCGATTCCGAAGCATCCACCGCGATTCAATAGAAGCAATCGCAAAGCTCATCACCAGCGGCGCTTCTACCATGTACACCATCCATGAGTATAGAACGATGAATTACAAGGATCCCTATCGATAAAAATAAAAACAGACGGCATTATACGCCGTCTGTTTAAGTTATTTCTTTGTTCTAACTAGTTTCTATTGAACTTGAACTTCAGTAAGTTCCTGCGCTTTGTATTTTAATCTTGCGTTCTCCGCGGCCTGGCCGAGAAGATCGGACACTTGAACGCTGTCCCGAATATTCTTGAGCGTATAAGTAGGAGAAGTCGTGTCGGTTGAGAAAACCGTAATGTCTCCGAACTTTAACATTCTTTCGAGCAAATTCCGTTTCAAGGAAATATCCCGGATGCGGTACAATTGGATTTCCTCGCGTCTTTTGGTAAAGATGCCTCTCTCCACGATGACTCTACGCTCCGTTATCTGGTAACGGGTAAAACTCGGAATTCCGTAATTGAAGGGTTTACCCTCCCATAACACGTTTTCGTTCAGCATCTCAACATCTCCCTAAATATCGATGGATTCTACCGCTATTGTACACTAGAAAAGCGGCTTTGGCTTCAATAATACAATCTTGGGTTCGATCTCTAATTAGACCAAAAGACAAGAGATCGAAGATCGCGTTCAGCCCCAAGTTTCAATAGGTAATCGCCGATTTCCGATTCGGCGATCGGTTCGCCATTCCATGTCTCGACTTTGATTTTGACAAGCTTGCGTTTGCGAATAATGGATTGGAAGGCGGATTTGAGTAATGTTGCATGTTGTTCAGCCGTTTGGTCCTTCCTATCGGAGGTCAATGGTTTTGAATTGTCCGGTCTCGGCAAGGTAAATACGCGCTTCCCGTTATTCTCAATCCACAATAACCACTGTTCGCCTTCGAGCACAAGGAAATTACCTGGCTTTCTAGCGTATGAAACCCCTCTTCCGCTTTGCGGCCAGTCGATTAGCATGCCGAAGGGATTCGCCGGATCAGCGGAGGACAGAACCGTCGGACTTGATTCGACTACGATCGGAAGCGGCTTTCGGACCGTCTCGCTCAGCTCTCGCGTAGTAAACTGCAAGGTCGACATTCCTCGAATGAACGTCCCTCTCGTGAGAACACCCCATTCTTCCAATCTCTTTAACACGGGATAGAACGTATCCCAGGAATAAGGAGTTGATTTGGCTACCAGTTCCTTGTTAATTAAACCGTACACTTGCACAAGGTGGTGCGCCCAGCTTAATACGGGGGATCCTTTCTCCGCTGAACTAAGCTGAGCGGAAGTCGGATTGGCTCCAAGGCCCTTTTGCGTGCTGTCCAGACCTGGGGTCGAGGTTGCTTCTAGCAATGCGCTCGTGGCATACCAACGCCCCAGCCCTGAGCCCGTTCTGGTCCAGTTTGCGTGTTTCTTGTTGGTCTGAAGGCGCAGCGGAGCGAACTGGTCATTAGAGACTCGACCTTCCCAGGCCAAATCAAGCAAATCCATGAGCAAATCGGAAGGCGGCTTGTCCACCTCCCGACTTAACCGCGTTAGGAAGCTTGCTCCGCCTTCTTCTAAAAGCTTCAGCAATCGAGGATGCTTCGTTTGCAATGGATTAGATCCATCTAAGAATGGCGCCATTAAAGACTTAGAGCTAGCAAGGAAAAAAGCGATCTTGCCCTCCTGATCCTCCTCATCTTTACGCCCAATCCATAGCACTTCTCCCGTAGCGCATAGTGCATCTAATTGCTCTTTACGATAGATAGATAAGCGTGTAGGGAAGATGATCGTCTCCCAATGCGACAAGGGGAGAAATAAACCTTGAAGCTTCTCTATTACCGTCAGTAAGCCTTCGCTCCCCTGCTGCTGCGAACCTTGAAGGGCATGCTGCATGAAGGCGATCTGATTGCACCAGCGCGCCGGATCAACAGGCTCGGCCCGTTCGCGGGCATGCGATATCGATAATTTTACGATACGTGAAGCCACTTTGGAGCTCGACCAGATTCGTTCCGAGTCGTCTGCCGCATAAGGGGCTCTCTCGATCCTATCATTGCCGAGCAATTGCTCGACGGCATCCTTTGCCTTGTCCAGCGTCAATGACGGATATCTCTCGCATAATTCGGCTTCCGTGAACGAAATGACATGATCGGCATACCTTCCAAGCACGAAGTTGACGGAGGCCGGCGTATTCGGAAAATCAGCATAAATATCGCGTTCATCCGCTGCAATCCAACGAAATTCACCGTCATCGGTTAGGTCAAGAGGTACGACTTTATTGGCAGCATGCAACGACTGCAACCACTTCAGCGCCGGCTCTCCGGCAAGTTTGCCGATCTCCATTGCGGTCGAATCTCCTCGGCTCTTCAGAAGCGCGACAAGCTCGTTTTCGTTTCTCGGAGGATATTCGGTTACGCTCAACCGCTGGCTAACAGCTTCAATAGCTTCGCGACTGAACGAATCGTCCATAGCATTAGAATCGAACAACTGACCGGCGAGCTCCTTGCTCACGTTCAACAGCTGAAGACGAGTCGATTCATCCAAACCGTCACCCTCGTATACCCGCATATTCACGTATTCCGCGATGAATTGAGCTGCGAATGGAGAAGGAAACGGGGTCTCTTTAACCAGAATTATCATCTGTCCCGATACGAGCTGTTCCAGTAATTTCTTAAGATCAGCGTAACCTAAATAGTCATGAAGGCATTCCGACATCGCTTCCCGCAAATAAGGAAATTGCTCCGCATAAGGCAAAGCTCCTCGTAGAAGCTCCTCGCTTCGAAGCCTCTTCTGCCACAATGGAGTCCGAGTGAAGCTTCTCGATAACAGAAGCGAATTTTCGGCAATTCTCCGAAAAGCGATTCCAAGCAGAGGAGATCCCGTAACCGCTTCGATCAGCAAAGACTCAAGATTCGCGGGCGTGACCTGATTCATAATCCGAAGCCATGAGGAGTCCCACTCCGGAATCACGAATTCGATGCCGTTATCCTTCGCATTCCCATATAACCGATAGGGCAGCAATTGCTCGAATTGTCTCTCGATCGCCAGAAGCCATGTCCGATTAACTGTTCGACCGCAATGATTGTGAATGATAACATGCGTTTGGTTCATCACATCGCGATAATGCTCAATGACGATTTGCCTATCCGTCGGCAAGGCGCAAGCTCGATGCTGCGACCTAATGAAGCTGAATAGTTCTTCTGCCGAGTACCGGTCCATTCCGTAGTTTCTGTGTACCCACTCATAGACCCGATCGTTAATCTCGGATTCATTCGCCTCCATGCCCGACTCATTTCCTAGCTCAAGTCGCTCTGAGATTTCACGTATGAACGCTCCGATCTTCGATCCCAATTCAAAGGACCGGCTGCCGGCTTCATTGCGCCAGAACGGAATCTCGCTGAACCGGTTACCCGCTTCAGATACGTAAACTCGATCATTACGGATGTCCCGGATCATCCACGAACTCGTCCCAAGCTGAAAGACGTCACCGACGCGGCTCTCTTGAACGAATTCCTCGTCCAGTTCGCCAAGATGAGCGCGGCTATCCAAATGGTGAACCGGATAGTTGCCGCTCTGGGGGATCGTGCCGACTCCCGTTATCGCAGCCATAGCGGTATTTTTTCGTTTGGACAGCACTTGCGTATCGCGATCCCAATCTATCAAAGGTTTGGCGAACGGATAGAACCCCGAAAGCACTTGAAGCATGCTGAGCAACAGATCTTGCTGGAAAGTATGATAACTGTCGCTATGAACGATGAGCCGGAACAATGAGCCGATCTCCCAGTCATCCATCGCCACCATTGAAACGATGTGCTGGGAAAGAACATCCATTGGATTATGCGGAATACGGATTTCCTCGATCTCGCGATTAGAGATCTGCTTGCACAATACTGCAAGCTCTGGCAAAATCGCCTTTTGCCTAGCAAGCAGCAATCCGCGGCTCGCTTCCCCCACGGCGTGGCCAGCACGTCCGATTCTTTGGATGCCGCGCGCGGCTTCCAAAGGAGAATCCAATTGAATGACAAGGTCGATATAGCCGACGTCAATACCCAGCTCGAGCGATGAGGTGGCTACGATACACCGCAGATTCCCTTCCTTCAGCAACCGCTCGACTTCCAAGCGCCGTTCGCGCGAGATGCTGCCGTGATGGGATCGGGCCATCTCGTAACCGACATGGTCGTTGAGCCGCAAACATACCCGCTCGCATAACCGTCTGCTATTGACGAATAAAATCACCGACCGGCAGCCTTCCATCGCTTGCACGATTCGGTCCAGCAACGGTAGCCATACGGCTTCCCTTGTCGCAGCGGGTTTACTCTGATCCGGCATCGAGATATTTACGGTTATGCTCTTGCTCATCGCGCTCTCGATGATCGTCACGGGACGCGGATGCATCTCCCCTTCTTCTCCAACAACTGGACCAGCAACTTCCGGACGTTTGTCAGGACATTCCCAGCCTGCGAGAAACCGAGCTACCCTGTCCAGCGGTTTCTGGGTCGCCGACACGCCGATGCGCTGAGGCTCACTTGCGCAGCGATAGGACAATCTCTCAAGCGACAGCGACAAGTGGGCGCCTCTTTTATCTGCGGCTAAGTCGTGTATCTCATCGATGATCACTTGTTCGACCGTCTCCAGCATCGCGCGCCCTCTGTCGGAGGACAGCAATAAAAAGAGAGATTCCGGTGTCGTGATCAAGACGTCAGGAGGATTACGCAACATGGCGTTCCGCTTGCTCTGACTCGTATCTCCCGTCCGTAATTCGCAACGAATGCCTGGCCATTCGAGCCCTCGTTCTGTAGCAAGCACTTGCAACTGATCTACAAATTGCAACACATGATGATGAATATCGTTATTTAAGGCTTTCAGAGGGGTCAGATAAAGGATTCGCACGCCAGCCTCCGCCGCGCGAGACCGCGTCCGAACAAGCTTATCCAGACAAGGGAGTAATGCAGCCAATGTTTTGCCTGAACCGGTTGGTGCGGCAATCAGCGTATGGCGACCCTCCCCGATCGCTTGCCATGCATGTTGTTGCACGTTAGTCGGTTCTCCGAACGATTGCGTGAACCAGGCGGATAGTACGGAATGAAACGGCACTCTCGTATTCAAATCCATATCGTATAACGGCTCCTTATTAACGGAATCCTTCGATCCGATGTCCCTTAGGCCACGATGGGCCGCTACTTATAGATTTTGCACATTATATAGCCTTGCATAAACCCCATCTCGCGCCATTAACGACTCGTGGGTTCCTCTCTCGACGATCTCTCCCTGCTCGATGACGACAATCTGATCGGCATGGGTGATGGTAGAGAGACGATGCGCCACGACAAGCGTTGTCCTATTGTTCGTTAACGCCTGCAAGGATTCTTGGATCAGGTGCTCGGATTCCAGATCAAGCGCCGAAGTCGCCTCGTCTAGCACTAGGATGGCTGGATCTTTCAGGAACACTCGCGCGATCGCGATCCGTTGCTTCTGGCCGCCGGACAGCTTAACCCCTCGCTCTCCGATCTCGGTGTCGTACCCTTGCGGTAACCCCATAATAAAGTCATGCGCATTGGCACGCTTCGCGGCATCGATCATAAGCTCCTCCGATTGCTCCGGATTGCCTAGCAAAATATTTTCTCTCACGCTGCCGCTGAACAAGATATTATCTTGCAGCACCATGCCAATCTGCGAACGCAAGCTAATCTGCGTAACCTTCGAAATATCCTGGCCGTCAATTCGTATGCTGCCTTGCTGGATATCGTAGAAGCGCGGCAACAAGCTTATTAGCGATGATTTCCCACCGCCGCTCATACCTACGAATGCAACCGTCTGGCCCGGGTCAATCGTCAGCTCGATGTCGCGCAGCACGTCTTCGGTCTCTTCACGATAACGGAAAGAGACATTGTCGAATTCAATCCTTCCCGTAACTTTCTTGAGCGGCTTGGCCTCCTGATCGTCTTGAATGCCTATCGGCTCATTCAGCAGCTCCATTACCCGCTCCAAGGAAGCAGACGCTTGGGTAAGCTCCGTAGATGCGCTCACCAGGCGACGAAGCGGCGTATACAGTCGATCGAGATAAGCATAGAAAGCTATGAATTCCCCGATCGTTAATCCTTTCGTGATGACCATGTATCCGCCTCCGAACAAAATAATCAAAGGCGCGATTTCCGTTAACGTATTAATGATGGCGTTCGTTAAAGCATTCCATCGGGTAAGCGCAAGCGCGCGTTCAAGAAATTTCCCGTTCTTAATTCCGAATTGCTTCTGCTCGTATTGTTCCAGAGTAAAGCTCTTCACGACCGGCATGCCTGCGACGTGCTCGTTAAGATAACCTTGCATATCCGCAAGCGCCGCCGAGCGGGAACGAGCATAGGACCGAAGCCTCTTATATAGCTTAACGACGGCCAATCCATAGAAAGGTAAAATAAGGATGGCGAACAAAGTCAGAGTTGCATTCATATATAACATGATTCCTAGGGCGATCGTCAGCGTGAATAAATCCAGCCACACGTTCATCATGCCCGTCTCGACGATCGCTTTCGTCTGCTCGGCATCGTTGATCATTCTTGAGATAATCTCTCCGGATTTACGTTCCTGATAGAATCGCAACGACAAGCGCTGCAAATGGCCATAGAGTTTGTTCCGTAGGTCGAATAGGATTCGGCTCGTAGTCAATTGGGCAAAGTATTGACGATAATATTCAATCGGATAACGAATGACCACGAATAATACGAACGACACCCCGATCAATTGCGCTAAACGCTCTAGCTTAACCTCCTGAGAGAGATCCGCTAGCAATATATTATCTACCGCGTATTGCAGAAAAAGAGGCACGGCAAGCGGAATCGCGAATTTAAGCATACCGATGAGTAGCGTAACGGCGACTAACGCGCGATAAGGCTTAACGAACCTGAGATACATGCGAAATTCCTTCATCGGTTGTCCCCTTATCTAGAAAACAGCTCAACTCTCGCGAGTCAAGCTGTTCACGTGGATGTTCCTATTTATACTTTTTTCTCGTACTTGCTGAACTCTCCACTGGAATTGGAGGCTTTCCCCACGAATTCATAACCGAGACTTCTATAGAAACCGTTAAGCACCTCGTTATTCGCTAGGCAATCAAGTCGAATTACTCGTTTCCCCAATTTCGGAGCCTCGGTATCTACCCAGTTCATTATATTTTTGCCGACGCCTTTCCCCGCGAACTTACGATTGATCGCAAGTCTATGAAGATAGATGGCAGAATTGTCTTTCGTACGTTCTCCCCATAAATCCAGATCCCATGCGTTCGGTTGCTGCAGCAGGATAACCATGCCGACGATCTTCGGATCCTGACGGAAAATGTATACTTCACCCTTATTGATCGATTCCGGCGTGTTATGCGAATCTTCTCCTCTTAATAGCGCGTTCCATTGATTGGAACCTTTGCTGAGAAGCCATTCGGCAGTGTTGACGAGCAAACGCATGATCTCTTGCGTATCTTCCGGTTCGGCACGTGTGATGCTAGTAAAAAAGGTCATATGTTACCTCCTGAGTATGGGTTTATTGGCGAATATTCGGGAATTTAACTTGTGTTATCTTACCCGTGTTGCGTATGGATAAACCAACTCACGGCTTATTCCACATTAAAATCAAAGTACTTTTTCGGAAAGGGCTCATCCTTAAGCGTATAATGCCACCATTCTTTGTCATACGGCTTGAAGCCGTACTTCATCATGGCCTTCTTGAGTATATTGCGATTCGCGGTTTGCTTCGCGGTGATCAGCTTCGTCCCGTGGCTGGAGATCGCTCCGAAAAAGTCGTAAGGACTCCCCATGTCGACGGGTTTTCCCGTTTTCTCGTAGACGAGCGTCAAATCCACCGTGCTTCCGCGCGAATGCCCCGATTTGGAAGCCACATACCCAAGCTTAAATACTTTGGTCTTGTCGACCTCTGGATAAAATTCTTTTTTCATCTTCGTATCCTTAGCGTCCTTAGCCCATCGTATAAAATGGTTAACCGCCTTCTGAGGACGGTACGCATCATAGACGAGCAGCAAGTACCCTTGACGCTTTAAATCGTCGTTGACTTTCTTAAGCGCGTTAGCGGCTTCGGCCGATAGTATCGGAACGGGGGCTTCGTATCCGTCAATTCTCTCGCCCACGAAGTTATAATCCGTAAAATAACGAATCTCGAATTTAGCTTCGGGAATAGTCTCGTCCAAGTAAACAAAACCTTTAGGCAGCTTTCCCCGTTTAACGACGGATGCCGCTTCGTCAACATTCACTTTCGTATCCGCGGCGGTTACCGCCGGTGGCTGAGCAAGCCCGATAGCTAACAAACACGCAACGATCATAACAATTAACCCATTTGTTCTCACCTGTAAGATCATCGTTCGTTATTGCCCCGCTTCCCTCTCAAAGATATAATGAGATGCGTTATCATAGTTTTGGCTCTAGCCCAAAAGGGAGGAACGGTTGTGTCGGATACGAATCGCGTCGATTGCATGAAATGCCGTTATTATTTCGTGACATGGGATCCCAATTTCCCCCGAGGCTGCAAAGCATTCGGTTTCAAATCCCACACGATGCCTAGCCTAACCGTTCTGTCCTCTTCAGGCAAAGCTTGTATGAATTTCGAACCCAAAGAACGCAAAACCTAGTTGTATTTCCGCCCGCTCGCAGAGCTATTGTTGAGCAGATATTCGAAGTCGTTATCCTTAAGCTTCTGCTCGGCTTGACGCGCTAGCTCCGCTTCCTTACGCTTCGCCTCTTGGCGCATCGCTTCCTCCTGCTTCATCGTCTCCGCTTGTAGCTTCAGCTTGGCCAAAGTATCCGCCCCGAGTCTGTCCTTGAGCGTAACCGGCTTATCTACGAAATCCGTTGCCGCTTGAGCGGATTGCCTTCGCTCTTCCTTCTTCTTGTTGTTCGCCATACCTTTTCAAGCTCCTTCATTTTTTGTAAATAACGACGAATTGCTCGTAACGCCTGCTCATCTGCACTTCTTCTCCAAGGTTGCCGAAATATCGCTCTATCGCGTATTTCTGCGAATCATGGGCTCGCAGCGCAGCCGCCTTGACTTTCCATTGTTTCGCGACTTCCAGTGTCAAATCCGGCGTTCTTCCCTCTAAAGCCATTGCCGGGGACAACGAATAATACAAACGGCGTACCGATCGGCACAACCCGGATTCGAAAGCCAACGTCGTCGCCCGAGAGATCGCTACATGGTCCGGATGACCATTGCCGCCATCGGGAGGAAACGTAAATAAGGACTCCACGGCATACGTGTTAGCAAACTCAGCGATTTGCGAAGCAAGTCGAGTCGTATCGATCTCGTTTAGCTTTCCGTCCGGATAGCCTAACTGTTGCAAGGCATCCAAGCCTAGAATAGCCGCTGCTTCCTCCATCTCCCCATCGCGGATGGCGGCTAATTCCTCACGGGATGCATCCGCGTAATCGCCGTTCTTATAACCCGCATCTCCTCTAGTCGCGAGCAGCAGAACAGGTTTCAGGCTTTCATCCGCTAATTGTCTAATCAAACATCCGCTCATGAAAGTCTCGTCATCCGGGTGAGCATATATGAACGCCGAGCGTCCTTCTGGGTACATGGGAGTCCCCTCCTTTTTCTTTAATCGTCTTATATTCCCGAAGGGTCGAGATCCTCTTCGATCACTTCCTTGAAGCGATCGGGATAGTCCGTGTGAACGCCATCTACGCCCCACCTTAACGCCTTGTCCATATTGACCTGATAGTTGACTGTATAAACGTACATAAGCAAACCTGCTTCTTTCACTTTGTGCACGTAATTTTCGTTGATTCTTAAGAAGTTAGCCCCGACTCCGTTGGCATAACCGCCGATTTCGGCTAGAAAGGATTCCGAGATCGAAGCCGGTCTGTTATACCAAAGCAACTGGAACAATACGATATCCTTGTTCCATGCTCTAATCTTCTGTAGGCTTTCCTTGCTGAATGATTGTACTGCGACATGGTCTACTAGATCAAATTCCTCGACTAAAGCCCACATTTTCTCTTCGAGGCCCGGATTCTCTGCCGGCGACTTGGTCTCAAGCATATAATGCGCGTCTTTGCCGAAGGCTTCGAAAATTTCGCGTAGCGTAGGGATCTTCTCGTTCGCATATTCCTGTCTGGCATAAATCTGATGTTTCACGTTAAACCATGTTCCGGCGTCCAAAGCTTTAATCTCCGCCAAAGTCATATTCTTGACCCACCCAGATCCGTTCGTCGTCCGATTTACGGTCTCATCGTGAAGCGCGATGATCTCTCCGTCCTTGGTCAACTGTAAATCGATCTCGATGTAATCCGCGTTCATACGCAAGCCCATCCGATACGATGACAACGTACTTTCCGGCGCATAACCGGAAGCTCCGCGATGCGCGACAGTCATAATCTCGCTTTCTTTGGACAACACCTTGTTCAGAGGGGCCTCATTTCCTGTCAACCACAGCACGACTCCCGTCAAGGATAAGAGGAGAAAAAAGTGCATGGCGTAAAAATACAATCGCGGGATTTCCATCGGCTTGAGCCATTTACTGAGCATAGAACCTCCTGATGTCTGACTGAGCTTCCATAGCTCAGGGTACCGTTCTTTAAATGATACCACTTTTGCCGAAATTTCTCTCGCTCAATCTCGTGACATCTCCAATTAAGTTCAGAATAAAACGAGGACAACCCTCCTTAGAAGGTTGTCCTGGCTGCTCTATGCCCGTATCGAATTAGCTGCCTTGCTTCTCCAATTGCGCAGACGTTATCGTCTCCGAATGAGGTTTTACTTTCTTAATGAAGAATGCCAGCACAAGGGCAGCCACCGTCATCCACGTCGCAATAACGAAGGAATGATTAATTCCGTAGATCGTTCCTTGTTGCGTCGCTTCCAGAATTCCAGCTTTGTCGGTTTCCGCGATTTGGCCTTGAATCATCAAATGCTTCACACGGTCCGCGGCCGTATTCGTCATGATCGTCACGAGGAATGCGGTACCTAACGCACCGGCTACGTTACGCAAGGTTTGGGACATGGCGGAGCCATGCGCATTCAAGCGTTGCGGCAACTGGTTCATACCCGCGGTCTGAATCGGCATCATGAGCATGGACATCCCGAACATCCTTAATGTGTACATAAGAATCATGTGCGTGTACGTCGTATCGATCGTCAGTTTGCTGAATTCGTAAGTCGTGATCACCGTAATGATCAATCCGACAACCGACAGCCAACGCGCACCGATTTTATCGAAAATAATACCCGTAATCGGGGACATAATGCCCATTAGGATCGCGCCCGGCAATAACAGTAGACCCGCTTCGAGAGGCGTGAAACCGCGAATTGTTTGTAAATAAATCGGCAACAGGATCATCCCGGAATACATCGACATCGTAATGATCATATTGATGACGGTCGTTAAGGAATACATATTGTATTTGAACACGCGGAATTCCAAGATCGGCTTGTCGACCGTCCATTCTCTCCAGAAGAACAGCACGAGCGAGATTGCGCCGATGACTATACTAGCTACGACGCGAGGACTATCCCAACCGTCATGTCCGGCATCGCTGAATCCGTACAACAAACCGCCGAATCCAAGCGTCGATAAAATGATACCGAGCGCATCAAGCTTAGGCGAAGACGTCTTGGTAACGTTCTTCATCGCAAACGCACCGTAGATTAATGCAAATAAGGAAATCGGCAGAACGATATAGAACAAAACTCTCCAATTATAATGCTCCACGACCCAGCCCGACAGCGTCGGACCGATTGCCGGTGCGAAGATCATGGCTAGACCCATCATCCCCATCGCTTTCCCGCGTTCTTGAATCGGGAAGATCGTCAAGAAGATGATTGACATAAGCGGCATAAGGATACCCGCGCCTGCAGCTTGTATGAGACGGCCGCTTAGCAGCACCTCAAAGTTCGGGGCGACAGCGCACATTAGGGTACCAAAAGTAAATAATCCGACTGCCGTAATGAAAAGCTGACGGGTCGAAAATCGATCGATCAAATAAGCACTTACCGGAATTAAGACACCGTTCACGAGCAAGTATCCCGTAGCCAGCCATTGGATCGTGTTCGCGCTGATGCCTAGGTCGATCATCATTTTAGGCAACGCTACGTTCAGTAACGTTTGAGCGAGAATCGCGACGAACGCCCCGATTAACAGCGCGGCAACGATCGGACCTCTCTTCAACGTTGAATTAGTATGACTCATGTTTCTCTTCCTCTCTCTGTCTCTGTATGATGTTCACTATCTCTTTGTGTATACGTAGCAATTGATGCTCATCCTCTTCCGACAAACTCAGAAGAGAAACCGAAAGCTGCGATACTCGCATATCGCTTACGGTTCGCCACAACGATATTCCTTCCTCTGTTGCGGTTAAACAGATGGCTCGGCGATTACTTACCGGCCGTTCGCGTAACAACCACCCTGCCTTAACCATTCTGTCCACGATACCGCTTGTCGAACTTGTCACCGAATGAATCTTCTCAGAAAGTTCGTTGAGACCGATTCCCGGATTCAGAACCACGACTTTCAGCACGAAATATTGTATCGCAGTGATGCCCAGATGCTGTGTCAACTGTAACATCGACTGATGAAAAGCTTGGTTTACTTCGCGGAAGGACGCGAATATATTTTCTATTCTTTGTCGTTCGTCCACAGGAAATTCCCCCTCTCTCCTTTCCGGTTATTATTCGCAGCGGAATATTTCGCATACGAACTAAAATACTCTCTTTTTAATCTTATGTCAATGTTGACATATGTTATTATGGACATAAAAAATGACAAAACTAAATGTAGCAAAGATGAATATCGTCTTATGCTATACTGATGGGACAAATGCTACGCCAGTTCGGAGGATACCGATGAGTAACGAGTCCTATACGACCGAGGAAGTTGCGAAATTACTGAAAATTTCCAAACTAACCGTCTACGATTTACTGAAAAAAGGCGATCTCCCCTCCTATCGGGTAGGCAAACAAATGCGTGTCGACGCCTCCGATCTTGAAGCCTTCAAACTGCGCGCCAAAGGAATGAATGCTCCCATCAGGGAAAACATTCAATTGAACTCCCTCCACATGACTTCAGCAATGTCACAGCAATCTACTCCCACAACGTCAACGACGGATAGGGCCCTGGTCATTACCGGCCAAGATCTCAGCTTGGACATCCTGTCCAAACATATGGAGAAACATTCCGCGGGGACGCGTCCCCTCCGCTCCTATAACGGCAGCATGGACAGTCTCGTCTCGATGTATCGCGGAGAATCGGATATCGTTAGCACTCACCTTCTGGACGGGGATACCGGACAATATAACTTACCTTATATACGCAAGCTGTTCGTAGGACAAGCATACGTCGTCGTCCGGCTCCTCTCGCGCTCGGCGGGCCTTTATGTCCAAAAAGGGAATCCATACAACATAACGCAGTGGGATGACCTACTGAAGCCAGGTATTCGTATCGTCAATCGAGAGATGGGCTCGGGCGCCCGCGTCTTGCTGGACGAGCAATTGCGGATTCTCGGTTGCGATCCGACTCGTCTGTTGGGCTATGATCAAGAGGAAAATACCCATCTCGCGATAGCAGGGAAAGTCGCTGCCGGGGAGGCGAATGCGGGAGTAGGCATAGAAAAAGCCGCTCAGCTTGTTGGCGGGATCGATTACATTCCGCTCATTCAAGAGATGTACGATATCGTCATGCTCAAGCGTCCGGAAAATAAACATTGGATTGATTCCGTTATCCATATCATTCGCTCTGATGCATTCCTAAACGAGCTTCGAATGATTCAAGGGTACGATCTATCCCAGACGGGACAAATTCTGCTCGATACTTAGCGAACGAATAATAAATGACTCTATAACACCCATAAAGCCCTCCACGCTTGTCGTAAGCGCGGAGGGCTTTATCTTAAGTTTTCGAATAACGATTGGCCACGAGCAGCATGACGAACGCCAGCAAGATCATCACCGCAGCCCACGACCATGCCATTGTCATGCTTCCCCCGTCAACGGCAACATAGATCGCTGTGGGGATCGTCTGGGTGCGGCCGGGAATATTGCCGGCTACCATTAATGTCGCACCGAACTCGCCAAGCGCGCGGGCAAAACCGAGAACATATCCCGCCCGTAATGAATTCGCGGCAAGCGGCATGGTCACATGTCGGAATACTTGCCACTCCGAAGCTCCCTGCGCTCTAGCCGCATCTTCCAAATCGCGATCCACCCCCTCGAATCCCGCTCTCATCGTGCGATAAGCGAGAGGGAAAGCGATCACGATAGCCGCAATAACCGCCACACCCCATGTAAATAAAATGGGGCCGTTGAATAGCTTCTCGTACCATTCTCCGATTAAGCTCCTTCTACCTAGCGCGACAAGGAGTATAAAACCAATGACCGTTGGCGGCAACACCAGCGGAAGCAGCAGCAGCGTCTCTACGAGGCTTTTGCCGATAAATCTCGCCCTCGCCATCCACCGCGCGAACAGCGCGGCTAAACCGAACACCAAGATGCTCGCGATCGCCGATATTTTTACCGACAGAATGATCGGGTCCATAAATTGTTGCCCGTCCAACGTTCAGTCACCTCTTTAGCTGGCTATCGTTATGGCAATTTGAATCCGTATTTCACGAATACGGCTTTCGCCTCGCTCGATTGCAGGTAATCGTAGAAAGCATTGGCTTCTTTTTCGTTCTTCGTCTGCTTAAGGACGGCAGCCGGATATACGATCGGCTTATGCGACATAGAATGAACTTTTAACGCGATTTTAACTTTGTTGGAGCTAAGGGCATCCGTGCGATAGACGAATCCCGCTTCGACGTTGCCGCTCTCCACGTAAGTCAAGACTTGACGTACGTCTTTGGCGTAGACGAGTTTATCTTGCAGGGGCTCCCATACTTTGCGCACGGTCAGCGTTTCTTTCGCATATTGTCCGGCCGGCACCGATTCCGGTTGACCGATCGCGATTTTCTTGAAGGATTTGTCCGTTAATTGCGCCACCGCTTTAATCTCGGTTTTAGAGTCGCTAGGAACGACCAGCACAAGATCGTTCTTAAGCAGCAACTTGCTCTTGGACACGAGTTTACCGTCTATTAAAGCATCCATTTGTTTCTGGCCCGCCGATAGGAACAAGTCCGCCGGAGCTCCTTGCTCGATTTGTTTCTGGAGAGTACCCGAAGAGCCTAGGTTAAATTGCAAATCGACGTCCGGATGCGCTTTCTCGTACAATTTCTCAATTTCGTCCAGCCCGTCTTTCAGGCTTGCGGCCGCGGATACGAGCAATGTCGTTTTGGATGCCGCGCTTGTCGGCTTTGCAGGCAAAGCAAATAAACTCACGCTTAATAGAAGGGCTGCGGTGACTAGTAAACTTTTTCTCAACATCCTTATTCTCCTCTATCATTTTATTATACTCATTATGAATGGTAGGAGCATACCATATTCATCTTCATGTTTAAACCTATTTAGATATAATTGAATATAATTAATATTGATTGATTACAAAAAAAGAAGGTTCGCTCAAATTCCTTTCGGAATAGGAGCTGAACCTTCTTCTTAAGCATTATTTGTCCGCGAATTCGATAAACTTGTCCACTACGCGGTCGATGAATCGAAGGGTCGATTCGTCCACAAGCCGGTTAGTCGTTTCATCGAATTTCAGTCCGGCGGAGCTAATATAAATTTCATTGCCTGCCGGAGGCAGAAGCTTCGCTTGAATGCCCGGGCTTGCCAGAATTTCGCGCAGATGAAGCTGGGCTCTGATCGTCCCCATCATTCCCGGAGATACGCCTGCCGTCAATACCGGTTTGCCGATGAGCACCTTATCTCCGCGAGACAACCAGTCGATCGCGTTCTTAAGCACGCCCGGAACCGACCAGTTGTATTCCGGAGTGATAATGAACACGCCGTCCGCTGACGTAACTTTACTTAGCAGCTCCTTTACGACAGTCGGCGGATTTAATTCGATGTCTTGATCAAAAAACGGAAGAGATCGAATGTCTGCGATTTCAAGGTCTAATTTGTTAATATAACGTTCCTTCATCGTGTGGGCCAGTTGCAGATTGTAGGAACCTTGTCTAAGACTTCCGATAAGTACGGCGATTTTCAGCATTCGATCACAACCTCCTCTTAATTGATTCTTTCTTCTATTTTAGCACCGCCAGCCCCTAAAGAACAAATGCTTCGAGAACCCTTCGTCAACAATCGAGTTTCAGCTCGACACCTTCCGGCAGCAGACTCTGAATTTGATCCCGAAGAGAGGAGTCCCTATGGATTTCTTCGCTCAGAATGACGATGATCCCGGAATCCTCCCGAGTACGAATCAAGCGGCCGATCCCTTGCTTAAGCCTAAGCAGCATGTAGGGTAAATCCACTTCTTCGTAAGCGGAATCCGCTTCTTGCCGCTTGGAAGCGAACACCGGATCTTGCGGAGGAAAAGGAAGCGACCATACGATTACGTTCGATAAGGAAGGCCCCGGAATGTCTAACCCTTCCCATAACGTAACGGCGCACAGAACGCTAGTCTCGTCCCGCTGGAAATCCGCGATCAAATGGCTGATCTCCCGGTCTCCCTCGAAGCCGAAACTTAGCGCGCTAACCTCAGGATAAGAAACAATCGCCTCTTTGAACTGCCTTAGCTCTTCTTTGGAAGGGAATAAGATCAATGCTCTGCCTTCGGTTCGTTGCAGCATCTGTACAGCCGTCTTCATTTTCTCCGCGAAGGTGGCTCCATCCTTCCAAGCAGGGACAAGTACTTCCATTCGACTATCGTACTCATAGGGAGACTCGACGCTGAAGGACAAATAGTTCTCGATGCCGAGACTATACGCCAAGAAATCGAACGATCCGTTAACCGATAACGTTGCGGATGAGAAGATGACCGGCATCTTCGTGGAGAATACGCGCTCGCGAAGAACCTCCTTAACCGCTTTCGGCATAATGACAAGCGTAAGACCGGTCGGGCTCTCCGTCGCCCAACAGATCAAAGAATTCGAATTCTGGAATAAGCTCAGCGCCTTCTGCATCATCTCCAGATGTTCTTCCACGATGCGCAGTTGATAACTATCCAAGTTGAAAAGCTCGCTCTCGAAAACAAGCTCCTCTTCTATTCCGTCCAGAGTGGAGCGTAGCTTGGCTACATGCTGCACAAGCCGATCGTTCAGAACGATCTGCCTTCTATCGGAGCCTTGAATCGCTTGGCTTTGGCGTTCCAGCAGCTCAAACATCGCTTCGCTTCCATCGATAGCCTCGTCGATAAGAACAGCAAGCGATTCGCGTATCTCGTTCTTCAGCAAGCGAGTAATCAATTGTTCAAAAATCGAGTGCTTAATGCGGTAAGTTAACGCTTTCTGCGCTGCCGATTCGAGCAGATGCCCTTCATCGAAGACGACCGCGCAATGGTCCGGCAGCAAAGGAAGCTGGCCTTCTCTTTTCCGCCCTTCATAGGTCCAAACATGCTCCATGTAGAAGTCGTGCGAGCAGATGATCAAATCCGTAGATTGGCGGTAATGCTCTCTGGATAGCGTTTGTCCGCAACGATGCCGCTTATCGCATACGAAACAATCCTGGTAAGGATCCCAATTGATCCTATCCCACTGAGTGTCGCTTAGGTGCGGATATTGTTTGCGATCCCCATAGGCGAAGAACGACTGCATTCCCTCGCTCTTATGGACGAAAGAAGGTAACTCTTCAAATAAAGCCTTATAGACCTCGACGTCTTCATAATCCGTGCGTGCATGGTCCAGTTTCGCCAGACAGAGGTACCGATCCTGGGACTTTCCCAATCTCGCATCGATAGCCAGTTCTAGATGCCGGGCAAGCTTCGCGATATCTCCTTGCGGCTTCACGAGCTGTTCGATCAACGACTCGTCCGCGCAAGCTACGATGACCGGTTTGCGGTGATAACGCGCATAACATATTGCATACAGCAAATACACTAACGTTTTGCCCGTGCCGACGCCTGCTTCGGCGAAGATGGTCTGTTTCTCCGCGAACGCCCGCTCTAGCTGGAATGCCATATATATTTGTTCGTCACGAACTTCGAAGCCCGCTTCGGGCAGAATGTCATAGAATACATCCGCTACCCATTCCCCCACTTGCTGCAAAAAAGGTTTCGAATGCTCGTATTCAAAAGGATATCGGCTCAATAGGATGATGCCTCCGCTTCATGTAGTCCGTGACATTATTACATGATCGTCTTCTAAAAGCAAAGTTAAATTGAGATTACCAATAATTGAAGATAGGTATGTTCTCGGAAATTCATTACGATAGAGGGATGGAATCTACTCTATTGTTTCATGAAAGCGAGTCGAGAGAACAATGCTTCGATTAAGAGCCTTAAGCAGCTTACTGCTTGCCTTAATAATAAGTTTGACCAGTTTCGCTCAGCAAGATGTAGCGGCAGCGGCAGGAGCGCAAGCTGAATTACCTTTTGACGATATCACGCAAAATTACGCGACAGAAGCCATTATTCATCTTTCTCAGCTGAATATCATCAACGGTACGGGAAATCGGAAATTCGAACCGACAAAAGCGATCACAAGGGCGGAGTTCGTTACGATGCTCGACAAGTTATTCGCGATAGCTCCTGTGAATAGCGCAATGAATGGCTACTCGGATGTTCCTAAGGCCGCTTGGTTCTATGGTTGGGTACAGTCCGGCATCCAGCTTGGCATCGTTCAAGGCATTTCGCCTAACTTATTCGCTCCTAACCAGAAGGTTACGAGGCAAGAGGCTGCCGTACTCATGGCCAGAGCCTTAAAGCAATCCGACAAATATCAATCCTTGAACTACTACGCGGATAGCGATCAGATCGATTCGTGGGCGGCTCCCTTTGTTTCGCGTCTGTACCAACTCGCTATGATGGAAGGAGACGCACAAGGAAATTTCCGGCCGCAAGCGCCAATCACCAAACAGGAAGCGGCCGTATTGTTGGAGCGCGTCCTTCAGCACGGTCAATGGGCGCAACAAATTCAACAGCAACCGGGCGCAACCATCCAACTCGGATGGCAATACGGGCAAACGACCAAACAGTTCGAACAACAGGTTGCGGCATCCGCGATCAACACCTTGTCTCCCCGCTGGTTTTTCCTCGGGAAATCCGGTGCGCTGGACGACAGCACCGACCTTTCTCTCCTGACATGGGCGCATCAGCGCGGCAATAAAGTATGGGCGATGGTAGGCAACCGATCCGATCTGGCGAATACCCATCTCTTGTTGAACACTTCCGCATCGCGAAGCAGCTATATTACTAAGCTAACTGACGCCGTTAAACGATATGGCATCGACGGATTAAACATCGATTTCGAGAATGTCGGACCTGAGGATCGACAAACATTCACGTTATTCATTAAAGAGTTAGCCGCATCACTTCACGGTGTTCAAGCGGTGCTGTCGGTTAACGTATCCCCCGACCTAGGAACGGATTGGACGGAGGCATTCGATTATGCATCCCTTGGCAAATACGCGGATTATATAGTCCTGATGGGATATGACGAGCATTGGGGCGGAGGATCGGTAGCAGGCTCGGTGTCCTCCCTACCCTGGCTCGAATCCGGCTTGAAGACTTTGCTTTCCCAAGTCCCTGCACGCAAAACGATACTGGCGCTCCCGTTATATACAAGAGATTGGTATTCGAATGCGAGCGGCATGCACTCCGCCGAATGGAGCCTGATACAGCAGAATAGCTTCGTGCAAGCGAATAAACTAAAACTAAACTGGAACGATTCTCTAGGCCAATATACGGTCACGTATACTAAGAACGGCATTAAGCACTGGATATGGCTGGAGGACGGGAGATCTTTAACCCGCAAAGTCGGGCTTGGCGAGTCCTATTCCGTAGCAGGCTACGGATATTGGTATATGGGCGGAGAAAGCTTGGATATGTGGACTAGTATGCGCAATGCGTTGAAATTCGAGCACTATCGATTCTAATGAAGCTAAGCGGATAATGTTGCACTATGTTTGAACGTAGCGATAAGGCAACGTTATTCGCTCACGTTCATATGCTATAATCAATGGGATATGAACATTGCACTTGGATCAGGAGGCGCAACCGCAGCATGGAGTGGAAACCAGATAAGTCGTTGCAAGTCCCGGTTTACATACAGATATCCAATTATTTCGAAACTCGAATTCTGAACGGCGAATATCCGTCCGGAAGCTCTCTCCCGTCCGAAAGGGCGCTTGCTTCTCAACTCGACGTAAATCGAAGCACCATTGTATCCGCATATGACCAATTGAGTTCTCTTGGAATCGTGACGAGAATTAAAGGCTTCGGCACCGTTGTTACGTTGCATCATTCGGAGGAAGGCAACGTGAAACGGGTGCCGAATTGGGAGGAATACGTCAAAGGCGGAATGAGGCAGCTCAACGATCCGATCACTAGGCAAATACATAAGATCGTCGGAACGGACAAGCCCTACATCAACTTTGCGATCGGCGAGCTAAGCCCCGATCTATTCCCGGTTAAACTCATGCAGGAAGCGCACAGCCAGCTTGAACTGAGCCAATACTTAGGCTATGAGCATATTCAGGGTAACCTCAGGCTAAGGGAAACCATCTCCGATCACCTGCGGCAATATCGGAATATCCCTTCCACCGCTTCATCCGTGCTAGTGACGTCAGGGGCTCAGCAGGCACTACAGCTCATCATTCAATGTTTGCTTCAGCCGGGGGACGCCATCGCGATCGAGGATCCTTCCTATTTTTACTCCCTGCCCATTTTCCATTCCGCCGGTCTTAGAACGTATCGATTGCCGATAGAACAGGAAGGAATCGATCCCGAGCAAATCGTATCGCTATACAAGGAGCACCGGATTAAGATGGTGTTCGTGAGCCCGATATACCATAATCCGACCGGCACGACCTTGAGCTTCGAACGAAGAAAAAGGCTTCTGGAGATTTCTACCAAATACGGAATTGGCATCGTTGAGGACGATCCTTACAGCCTGACAAGCTACGACCACAGTCCGGTGAGCACCTTGAAGTCGATGGATCAGGATGGTTCCGTGCTCTATGTGAGCTCCTTATCCAAGATCGTATCCTCTGGACTTCGCATCGGCTGGATTACTGGCCCGCAATCGGTTATCCAACGTCTGACCGATGCTAAACAGCAATTGGATTTCGGACATTCGAATATCCCGCAGTGGATAGCGTCCCAGCTTCTCTCTTCCAAGGAATTGGACAACCATCTGACGAAGCTGCGGATCGGATTGAAGGTTAAACTTGAGTTGACGGTAAACGCGCTGCGAGCGGAGCTTGGAGACGACGTTCGTTTCCAAGCCCCGCTCGGGGGAATTCATTTGTGGTGTGAATTGCCGGGAGACTGGAATGAGCTCCGACTCTTCAACAAGGCGATCGACAATGGCGTCGTCTTCACGCCGGGATCGACGCTAGGCTCGCAGCCTGGCCATGTTCGGCTTACCTTCAGCAAGGTGGACGATCATCTGATCGCGCCAGGTATCCGGAAATTCGCGGAAGCCTTCCGCTCATTGCGTTCAGTTAACGCGTCGCGCTGAATTTAACTGCGCATTATGACGATAAACACGATCAGTACAGCGACGATTACGATAAGATAATAGGACAGCAGCCTGCCAAGCTTACGCCCGGGATTAACGGAATAGGTATTGTTAGCTTCCTTGTTGCCCAGTGAAGAACCAACCTTAATCGTCAATATGACGGCAACGGCCATAATAATTAGCGTCGAGATTAACAAGATGTTAGTGGTCATAAATTCGCACCGCCCTTTGTGCTCATTTTAACCTTTTTGGTCGTATCTGACACCATCCATTTCAACCATTTGCGAACCATCCACTCCGACTAGGACGTGGCTTTTTTTGTGAAGCAGCATACTGGTCAACAATGCGCCAACGAAAAACAAGATCGCCGCTACGCTAAATACGAACATGAGCGACGATACCTCCTTCCATGCACCGCCCAGCGACATCCCGATGACCATCATACCCATGAACATCGGCGTAAGCACTCCCCCTACTCGTCCAATGAGTTCCGCGCTCGTGTTTTTCAGAATCATCGTGTTCATCCCAATATGGATCATCGGATAACAGAATCCGTTAATGATCTGAAACAGCAGAGTCAGCATGATACTTGTCGACCACCCGATTACAAACGTGCCTAGCGTGCTCGCCAGCAAACCGACCATCAGTAGAAATTGCGGTTGTACCTTTTTCGCGAAACTCATCATAACGGCTCCTCCAACTAGCATCGCCGCTCCATTCGCGGTAAGCAACCACTGAAGGTACGTTTTATCCTGACCCAAATTCTCCATCGTAATAAAAATCATGAGAGGCTGAATCAACCCGACCGCTAAACCGGACACTAAGAACGTACCTCCAAGCGTTCTCAGCTCTCGGTTCTTAAATACATACCGGAATCCATCCTTCAAATCCTGCTTAAAACTTTGACGTTGTTTCGCATTCTTCTCCTCCAAGTCTTTCGGAAGAGACGTAAGAACTAACCCTGAGGCAATGAACATCGCTCCCATGACGCCTAGAGAAACTTCAATCCCGAAATGAGTGTAGACGAACGCGCCGATTATCGGACCGATGACCATGAAAAAAGCCATCATCGATTGAAACATAGCCATGACGCCTTGCAATTGTTCTTCCGGCACATGCTGCTTAAACAGCTTCATCACGGAGGGTTGCGAGAATTGAGACATAATCGCCGATACAAGCGTCGCAAAGAATAAAGCTTTCCATGAACCATAGGCAACCACCAACATGACGACGAAAATGGAGGCGGCCGACAAGAAATCGCTCGCAACCATCGTACGCTTTGGCTTCCATCGGTCAGCGAAAGTACCTCCGATGATTGCGAACAAGAAAATAGGCGCGAATCCCGCTACGGAAATCAACGATACATATAGCGGATCATCGTTTGTAATATCGGTTACGTATAGCAGAATTGCGAAATTCCTAACCCAGATTCCCAGTTGCAGCAAAAAACTCGACATTACGATCGTTCGAACATAACGATTGGCGAACATGTTTACAGCTTCCTCCCTTAACTTAAAAACAAACAAATTGTATTTACGTTTATTAATATATAAACAATTAATGTATTTGTCTATAAAATATTTATTAAAGAACAACATTAATACCCTACCAGGAAATTCCCGCAGGGTATTAATGTTGATTATCTATAAGAGGACGAATGGTTTAACACGTCGGATAATGGTCTCTAGATGTCAAATTTTCACACCCCTACGCAGGTTGATCTTTACGATATTCGGCATTACAATAGCTTAATTGCGCATTAGAACAGGAAGTGACTTACACGTGAAACCATCATCGCCGCCTATCCCGACGCTCATTCCCCTCATCGTAGGCATGATCGCCATTTCCTTCGCTCCAATTTTCGTTCGGTACTCAGATGCGCCAGCTGCCGTTCAAGGCATGTATCGCATGCTGTTCACCGTTATCATCATGCTCCCATTCGGAACCCGCCAGCTAAGAACGATGCGCTCTATCTCTCGTAAAGATTGGATACTGCTAACTCTTGCCGGATTCTTCTTGGCTCTACATTTCTTGTTGTGGATGGAATCCCTTAACTATACGTCAATCGCGAGCTCTACGATTATTCTCGCTTTGGAACCTGTGTTCGTCATGATCGGTGCCTATTTCGTCTTCAAAGACCGGATCGGGAAGATCGCCTTGATTGGACTGACGATTGCGTTAATCGGTGCATTCTTCGTCGGATCGGGCGACATTAGCTTATCCGGTACGGCTTTCAAGGGCGATATGCTATCGTTGCTCGGTACAGTCGCCGTAGCCGTGAACATGTTGATCGCCAAACAGATTCTAACCCGCGTATCTTCCTATTCGTACAGCTTAATCGTCTTCGCGATCGCATTTCTCTGTTTTGCCGTATACAACCTAGTTGTAGGTTACGAATTCGGTGGGTACCCTGCCCGGGAGTGGTCTATCTTCTTGACTTTGGCGATTGTGCCGACCGTATTCGGACACATGATCTTTAATTGGCTGCTACAGTACGTCAAACCGACTACGATATCCATCTCGGTGTTCGCGGAGCCCGTTGGCGCTAGCTTACTCGGTATGCTTCTGTTCCGGGAAATGGTGACGACGTTCCAACTGGCGGGCGGCGCGTTCATCATCGTGGGTCTGCTCCTCTATATGAGAACGGAATACGCCGCCAAGCCGGTTGTTGATTCGCAAGCCGAAGCCGCCTAGACTATCGGTTACAATAAATACCTTAGGTACATGTAGATGCTCGCTATGATAACCGATAGGATCATGATCGGAAACCCGACCCTTAAATATTTTATGAATGAAATCGGATACCCTTCCTTAGCAGCCATTCCGGCGACGATCAGATTGGCGCTAGCTCCAATCAGCGCGCCGTTCCCGCCTAAGCAAGCTCCGAGCGCCAAGCTCCACCATAGCGGTTCTAAGTTATCAATACCCATCAAACCCATTTCCTGAATCATTGGAATCATAGTCGCGACGAATGGAATGTTGTCGAGAAAAGCCGAAGCAATCGCGCTAAGCCATAAGATCAACATCGAGGTGGCCGTCAAATCTCCTCCCGTCCATTCGATCGCTTTCCCCGCCAATTGCGAGATGACTCCGGTCTCTACTAATCCGGAAACAAGCACGAACAAACCGACGAAGAAAAATATCGTCATCCACTCGACTTTAGCGAAAGCTTCCTCCATTTTATGCTCTCCCGTTAGAAGCAGCAGTAAGAATGCGCCTGTTAAAGCAACCGTTGCGGACTCCAGATGAAGAAGCTGATGGGTGAAAAATCCGAGTATCGTCAAGGCTAGAACGACCAAGCACTTGTTCAACAGCTTAGTATCCGTGATCATCTTTTTCTCGTCCAGCTCCATAATTCCTCGCTTGAGTTCATCCGTCGTTCGGATGCTTTTGCGATACAACCAGATGAATATAGGGATCGTGACAATCATGACGATGGCTACGACGGGCGCTAAGTTCACGATAAAATCGATGAAGCTAAGCTCCTTAACCGCGCTGCCGATCATAATGTTCGGCGGATCTCCGATCAACGTCGCGGTTCCCCCGATATTGGATGCCATAATCTGCGTGATCAGGTACGGGATCGGATTCACCTTCAACTGTCTCGTGATACTGAACGTAACAGGAACCATCAGGAGTACGGTCGTCACGTTGTCCAGAAATGCCGAGCCAACTGCAGTAATTAAAGTTAGCGAGACGAGAATACGAACAGGCTCGCCCTTCGCTTTCTTAGCCGCGTACACCGCGATGGCTTTAAATAAACCCGTTTCTGCCGTTACGCTAACGATGATCATCATACCGATTAATAAACCTAGCGTATTGAAATCGATATGATGCAACGCCGTTTCTTGGTCTACGATCCCCAGGGCGACCATTAGAATGCCGCCGATCATCGCCACGATCGTGCGATGGATTTTCTCCGAGACGATAAGGGCGTAAATGACTAAAAAGATACCGATTGCCCATAGTGCTTGCTGTCCCATAATTTCCTCCTAGAATATGAATGACCTCATGATGTCCAAATTTAGGCAGAGCCATCCGCGCTCACCAGCAGAATCGATACATATTGTAACTATAAAAAAAGCAAAAAAGAGCCTGCTGGTGGCAGGCTCCTCCGGTCGTTCGTATTTAGTTCATCACTTCGACTATCATAGCTGATTTCACGTTCGGTTGTCTATAGCTCAACCATCGCTTTGATGACTTTCGATTCCGGCTTCAGCCAAGTATCGAATTGTCCGATCATATCTTCGAACGATGAACGGTGCGTGATATAGCTGTCCACGTCGATGCCTCCGCTCTTCATGGCGGCGTAGACGTTAGCGAAATCCTCTTTGGTAGCGTTGCGGCTTCCCATAAGCGTTAGCTCGCGTTTATGGAATTCCGGATCATGAAACGCGATATCCGCTTTCACTAATCCGACGTACACGAGCCGGCCGCCATGAGCGACCCAGCCGAAAGCATCCGTCATCGAGCGAGCATTCCCGGTCGCGTCGAATACGACCGTCGGGAAATCCCCTCCCGTAAGCTCCGCCAGCTTCTCTTGCGGATTATGCAAGGCATTGACGGTATCGTCGACGTTGGCCCACGAACGGGAGAAGGCAAGCCTCTCATCGTTAATATCCATCGCGATAACTCGGGCTCCCGCGTATTTAGCGAAAGCCATTACGCCTAATCCAATAGGGCCTCCACCGATGACTAGAGCCGTCTCGCCTTTAAGCAGGCCGGATCTTCTGACCGCATGGGCTCCGATGCTAAGCGGCTCCAAAACGGCCGTTTGGTCTAGCGTCAAGCCGTTCGTTTGAATCAAATGAGTAACCGGAACGGAAATTCTCTCCCGCATTCCCCCATCGATATGAACGCCAAGCACCTTCATCGAAGTACAGCAGTTGGTTTTGCCATTCCGGCATGCTACGCACTGTCCGCAGTGCATATAAGGGATCACGCTAACTTGATCTCCTACCGCAAGCCCCGCTTCGTTGTCGCCGATCCGTTCAATAATGCCTGCCAATTCGTGCCCCAGCACGCGCGGATAGGTGAAGAACGGCTGATTGCCCTTGAAGGCATGCAGATCCGTTCCGCAGATGCCTACGCGACGAATACGTACAATCGCTTCTCCCTCTACGATAGTAGGTTCGGGAAGCTCTACCAAGTTAAACCGATCGATCTCTTCGCACACGATTCCTCGCATCGATAACCACCCCTTCGAATTTAGATTCCTTTGTTGTATTCCGTCCTGCCGCTTGCCCAAGTTTGATTATGGACAGGCTCAAGAATAGCCAAAACGTCCTTAAGCAGCTCTTCGTCGATCGGCTCGTCCGTCCATGTCGCGTTCTTGCGAATATTATCAGGATTCGCCGTACTCACTAGCGTCGTTGGAATCCGAGCGTTGGCAGTTGAATACTGTACCGCCAGCTTGGCGATATCGAAGCCGCGGCTAGCGCATAATTGTGCAGCCTGTAAACAAGTCGCTTTCAATTCCGGGCTAGCCAAATGCCAGTCCGGCGTTCCTCTCGTGCTAAGCAGCCCCATCGACAAGGGAGAAGCATTCACGAGTCCGATCCCTTTCTGCTCCAGTAAAGGCAGCAAACCGAGCAAGGCGGTATCGTTCAAGGAATAATGGCAATAGGATATTATCGCGTCCACTTCGATCCGAGGAAGAAGCGACTCGAACAAGGAGATCGGTAGTCCGCAAATGCCGTAGTGACGAATTTTCCCTTCCGCCTTCAACCGTTGCAGCGCCGGAATCGCTTCTTCCACAATGATGTCGGAGGAAACAAACTCGATGTCGTGTAAGTAAAGGATATCGACGTAGTCGGTATTCAGGCGAGCAAAGCTTTCTTCCAAGCTGGAAGTAATCCGCTTTGCACTGAAATCGAATTGGTTTACCCCGTAACGTCCCGCTTTCGTCGATAATAGAAATCGATCGCGAGCAAGCTCCTTAATCGCTTTGCCTAATACCGTCTCGGCCTTCGTTAGCCCATAATAGGGAGACACATCGATGTAATTGATCCCCGAATCCAACGCCTCATGCACGGTACGGATCGCTTCCGATTCATTCGTCTCGCGAAATACCGATCCTAGCGAGGAAGCTCCAAAGCTAAGTACGGACACATCCAGTCCTGTCTGGCCAAGCGAACGATATTTCATTACAGGATCACTCCATCTTTGAATATTGCGATTTCTCGGAATCCGTTCGCCTCGTTGTTCGTTTGCACGTCGCCCGAAGCGATATCGAGCAACCGATTCCATAGCTCATCCGTTAATTGATCCATTCCTTTGCCGTTCAGAAGTTGTCCGGCATCGTAGTCGATCCAATTTTTCTTGCGTCCTGCAAGCTCGCTGTTCGTCGAGATTTTGACGGTCGGTACCGGACCGCCGAACGGCGTTCCTCTGCCCGTCGTGAATAGAACGATATGCGCGCCTCCGGCAGACAGCGCCGTAACGGAGACGAGGTCGTTACCGGGCGCTTCGAGCAAGTTAAGCCCTTCCTTATGAACTCTTTCGCCATATGGGATAACGTCGGTGACGATCGAATGTCCGCCCTTCTGCGTGCAGCCTAGCGACTTCTCTTCAAGCGTACTGATCCCGCCCGCCTTGTTACCCGGGGATGGATTCTCGTATATTTCTTGATCGTGCCGAATGAAATATTGTTTGAAATCGTTCACGAGCGAGACGATCCGCCCGAACACTTCTTCGTCTTTCGCCCGGTTCATTAGTATCGTCTCCGCTCCGAACATCTCGGGCACTTCGGTCAAGATCGCCGTTCCGCCCGTAGCGATCAGCCTGTCCGATACCGTCCCGACAAGCGGGTTGGCCGTAATGCCCGACAGCCCGTCGGAGCCTCCGCACTTCAAGCCTAGCTTCAGCTTAGATGCGGGTACGGTCTCGCGCTCGAACCGTTCGGCGTAATCGACAAGCTCCTCGATGAGAGCGAGACCTTCCTCGAGTTCATCCTCCACGTCTTGGGATCTCATGAACTTGATCCGATTCGGATCAAAATCGCCGATAGCTTGCTTGAAAGAATCAATCTGGTTGTTCTCGCAGCCAAGGCCAACGACCAAGACGCCCGCCGCATTCGGATGGTTGGCAAGCGAAGCAAGCAGCTTCTGCGTATGTTTCAGATCGTCTCCGAGCTGTGAACACCCGAACGGATGGGAGAAATGATATATGCCGTCCACTCTGCCCCGATGCTGCGAATTAGCCCGGTTCGCGATCACTTCGCACGTTTTGTTAATACAGCCTACCGTGTTGATGATCCATATTTCATTCCGAATCCCGACTTGTCCGTTAGGACGCACATAACCTTGAAACGTCTGTCTAAGCGGATGCTGTGCCTTCGCGACAGGCGGGGTCGGCTCGTAGTTATATTCTAAGAAACCTTTAAGTCCGGTTCTAAGATTGTGCGTGTGAATCCATACGCCGGGCAATAAATTTTCCTTCGCTTTACCGATGGAATAACCGAACTTGAGCACGTCCTGCCCTTCTGCGACCGGTTTGGTCAAGATCTTATGCCCTTTAGGGACATCGCCCGACAAGGTAATAGTCAATCCGTCCTCAAGAGTAATCGCCTCTCCCGTAGAAAACTCTCTAAGGGCGATCACCACTTGATCGTTAGCCGATAATCTTATCCAATCGCTCATTGCCGCTCCTCCTTCGCTTGCCAATCTATCATTAGTTCCGTTACTTTACCCGCGACTCCGCTCCATCTCGTTAGATCTTCGCCCCAGAGGGATTTCTCCGACAAGATCCGAGTCACCGTATCGATCAGTGGCTCGCTGGCGAGCTCCGCGTCCACCCATATTTCGGCAATCGTCTCCAGTGCTTTCGCGTCGTCGCGAACGAGATAAGTTTGTCCGTTCAACATACGGCCCTCGTACTGTTCGCCGTTGCGTATTACTTTATAATAGCGCACTAACCCCGCAAGACCCTGGAGCATTCCCGCTGGCACTTGCTCTCCATGCTCCGCGTAATACGCAAGCGATGGAAGGAGACGCGTCTTGAACTTGCTAATGCTATTCATCGCGATGTCCGAGAGCCTATGGCGAATATAGGGGTTCAAATATCGTTCGAACACGGCTTCCGCGTAATCTTTCATTTCCCGCTCCGGATACGGCAACGATGGGATGATCTCCTCTTCGACCGTCGTCCGGACGAAAGCACCAAGCGACTCATGCTCCATTAGCTCTCGTACGTGTTCAATCCCATGGAGGATGCCGATCGGGGTCATTAACGTGTGCGCCCCGTTCAGTATACGCACCTTTCGTTGCTGGTAGGGCTTCAGGTCATCGACCCAATGTACGTTAAGACCCGCACGATTGAAGGGAAGCTCCGAATCCAGCTCGGACTCGCCTTCTATCGCCCATAGATGATAGGGCTCGGCCGTGCACAGCAGGTCGTCTTGATATCCCCATTCCGAGAACCATTGTTCCGCTTGCTCTCTGTCCGGATATCCGGTTACGATTCGATCGACGAGCGAATTAAGGAACCGATTATGGTTGCGCACCCACTCCAAGAAAGATGCCGGCAGCTCCCAATCCGTTGCATATTTTATGACTGCTTCCTTAAGCGCGTCCCCGTTCCTCTCCAATAACTCGCAAGGAAGCAGAATAAGCCCGCGGTCTGCCGCCCCTTCGAACTTTAAGTACCTTCGATAGAGCAGATAAGCGACTTTACCAGGGAACGATACGATAGGCGTGCCTTCCGTTAACGCTTCAGGCCGATACACGAGCCCTGCTTCGGTCGTATTGGATACGATAAACCGCAATTCCGGACTTTCCGCTATTTCAACTAATCTAGCCCATTCGCTGTACGGATCGAAAGCATCGGCAAATACCGAAATGACTTCTTTGCGTTCGACGCTTGCTCCGTTCTCCAGTCCGCGAATGACAAGCGTATATAAGCCGTCTTGCCCGGCTAACGTGTCGATCTTAGGTTTCCCGGATGGCCGCGGCTGCGTCACCGCTACGCTTCCTTGGAATAAGCCTTGCTTGCGGGATTCGTAAACCATCCAATCGAAGAAACCGCGCAGGAAATTACCTTCGCCGATCTGCAGTACAGTTATCGGGCTTGCGCATGTCTCATCCAGCAGTCGTGCTTCTATAGGTTGAAGCGCCGATCGATCTAAAGTTTTCATCGTTTATAGAACTCCTTCGCGTTTAATCCGAACAAAGCGGCTCGTTCACGTTCGCCCCAGCCATTCGGCAGCGCTTGTTCAAGCACGTCGACGACCTGGTCGTAAGTGGCGGACAACAAACAAACCGGCCAGTCACTGCCGAACATCACGCGGTTCGATCCGAACAATTCAAGCACATGTTGAATATACGGCGTAAAATGTTCCGGCTCCCATTGCCGATGATCGGCTTCGGTTACCATTCCGGACAGCTTGCAATACATTCCAGGATGCCCGGCAATTCTCTTCATCTGGCTGAGCCATGGCTCCATCTCGCCGGCGGCGATTCGCGGCTTGCCGATATGATCGATGACGCCTCTCAAACCCGGCACTTGATCGAGCAGCTCGGCGAGCGGTTCGAGCTGATGGGCCACGACAAGCAGATCAATAGGAAAGTCTTCCTCCGCGTAGGAGCGAAGCGCTTTCACGAAATGCGGCTCAAGAATCGCCGAAGCATCCGGCATCTCTTGGATCATGATGCGGAAACCGACGAATTTCGGATGTTTACGGAATCGTTCGAAATGGGTGCGATGGTCCGGGTCGTTCAAATCGAGCCAACCGACGACGCCGACGATCGAATCGGACTCATCCGCAAGCTTAAGAATATAATCCGTTTCCTCTATTGTAGGCGCGGCTTGCACGAGAATCGTTCCATCCAGCCGATGGTCTGCCAAATGGGGAACGAGGTGCTCCGGCAAATAATCGCGATAAAGCGTTGGCAGCTCGGGCGTAATCCAGCCATAATCCTTACGGGACATGGTCCAATAATGCTGATGGGCATCCAGTCTCATAACCGAGCATTCTCCTTTGCGTTCAGCTTATGCTTCTATTTTATCAGCTATTTTCAACATAAATAGAGTTTATATTTGCACGATTGTACTCTATTTTGATATTTTAGAGGTAGCTAATGAAGGATGGAGGAATGCCGAATGAACCCGGTTCGCAAATCGTTCTCTAACGATCCGTTATTTCCGTTTGATCTGGTATTTAAAGATACGAAAAGCCCGGAACGAGAGCTGCCGGACCATCTTCACGATCGATATGAATGGATCTATGTATATGCAGGCAAAGGCAGGATGTTTGTCGACCAGAAATTCTACGACATGGCTAAAGGCGATCTCTTCCTCATTCCCGGCAACTCGATCCATCGGGCATTCCCGGACCCGCATGAACCGGTTACGTCCACGGCCGTATTTTTCGCGCCGAGTATGATCTCTTCCGAAAATCTCGATGATTCTTATAACAACTTACGTTGCTTTGAGTTGGCCAGAAAAAGAAAACAGTACAAGCTCGAAACGACAGAGTTGCTCCAAAATTATACCGAAAACGTATTGGAGGATATCCGCTCGGAACTTGAATTAAAGATACCTGGATATCGGCATGCGATCTCTCTCCAACTTCAGCAATGGCTGCTTCGCATGAACCGCTATGCGTTTCCGACGGATTCGGAAGAAAGCGAAGATTCAAGAATCGGACCTCAGTGGATGAAGGAAATTCTCAATTATATCGCGACCCATCCGAATGAGGACTTAGGGCTGTCGGCGTTAGCGCAGCAAGCCTCGGTGACGGCCGCCCATTTCTCGCGCGTGTTTAAGCAATTAACCGGAATGAACGTCACCGACTACGTGAACGCCAAACGAATCGTGCAAGCCAAAGAGCTTCTCCACGAAACCGACGAAAGCATCGGTTCAATTGCCGAACAATGCGGGTTCGAGAGCCTCCCTCACTTTCATCGCATTTTTAAGAGAATTACCGGTCAAACTCCAGGAGCTTATAAAAGAAGAAAAGGCTGAGCCTCAGCTCAGCCATTGGATGCTCGTCAGAATTAATCCGATCAGGAAGCCGCATAACGCACCGTTGACGCGAATCCATTGAAGGTCCCCGCCGACCTTCTCTTCCAGCATCCTTACCAGTTCCTTATCATTCATCTGATCGATGTTGTCTTTCAACAATAGACCTACGCGGTAATGATTCGCCTCGACGAAATCGACGACGAAGGAAAGGATTTTGCGCTCCGCATTATCCGCGAGCTCCTTCTCCGCTTGTAGTTTGCGGATTGCATACCGTACAACGGTAACGACTTTCCGGCCTCCGCTAGCCATCTCCTTCTCTAATGCGGTCAACAGGGAAGCTCGAATATCCTCCATACGCTCCTGCAGGAACTTCCCGCTATCGGGATGAGAGGCTTTCTCTATAAGCCATTGCTTCCCGCGGCCCAGCAGCTCCTCATCGCCCGCGACGTGATGCAATTGATGACGAATTTCTTCAAGCAGCTTCTCACGGCTGGCGTTACCCGATCGGCTTAAATCTTGAATACTCGACAGCAGAAGCTGCTGGATCATCGTCCCTAGCTTATCCTCGTTCATGAATCCGGCGAAAGCTTGTACCGCAAAACCCATCAGGCCGCCGACTTTGGCTTCCTGCAGCTTCTGTTGAGCGATCGATCCGAGTAAATATCCGGTTTCGGGCTTGCTTACCCAAATCCTCCCCTGATTCAGCGCATAATCAAGCGCACGTTCATCCCAGCGGCCTTCCACGGCCGAATGCAGCAATTTCTCCGCAAGGGGCTTAGCATCCATATGACGGATCATGGAGACGATTCCCGACTGAATGTGAGGAACGATCGAATCCAGCGAAAGCTTAGTCAATAACGTTCGAACAAAATTTAACGCGCCTACCCGATTGCTCCGCTTGCTTACCAACCTTGTCACGGCGGAACCGGCGACCTTCAGCAGTTGGAACTGCTTGAGCTTGCGCGTAATGCTTTCTTTGTTGAGCAACTCGTTCTCTAATGCGGAGATTAATGACTTGGAGATCTTATCCCTGTTCTTCAAGAGCAAGGATGTATGCGGAATCGGAATGCCTAGCGGATGGCGGAACAATGCCGTGACCGCGAACCAGTCCGCGAACCCGCCCACTAGTCCCGCTTCGAACCCGCCCTTCAGCAGCTGTACGATCGGGTGATCGGGCAGAAATAATGTCGTGACGAATCCGACGCCCATAACGACTAAGGAAAGAGCGGCTATATATCTTGTTCTCATGATTGTTAACCTCGTTAAGTAATAGGTGGCAGAAAAACCGCGCATAAGCTGCAGCGGTTTCTCTGATTTGACTCCAAGATATCAGATCTTATTCCTCTTTCGGAGCGTGCGAGCGTTTAACGAAGAACGTTAAAACCAACCCGACGATCGCGAAAAACATTCCGATGTAGAAGGCGTTATGAATACCCGCATTTAACGCGAGCGCCTGCTCGATTGGCGCTGAAGGATCGGTGGACTTAGTCAAGTAGTCCTTCATCCCCGCCGACATCATGCTGATGAAGAAGGCGACGCCGATCGCACCGGATACTTGCTGCAGCGTGTTCAGAATCGCTGTCCCGTGAGGGTAGTATTTTTTAGGCAACTCGTTCAGACTGTTCGTCTGCGCGGGCATCATAATCATGGAAATGGCGACCATCATAATGCAATGGTACAGGATAAGTGTTCCTTTGCTCGTCTCCAGATCGATCTGCGTGAACAACCACATGACGGCGACAAGAATCGCAGCTCCCGGAATGACGAGTACTCGCGGTCCGAATTTATCGAACAGCTTGCCCGTAATTGGGGATAGGAATCCGTTTAGAATGCCCCCCGGAAGTAAAACGAGACCGGAAGCAAATGCCGTGAACAGTAGGCCCTTTTGCAGGAAAATGGGCAATAACATTAAGGTGGAGAACAACGCCATCATAACGATGATGAGCAATATCGTAGTTAACGAGAACATTGGAAACTTAAACGCACGAAGATCAAGAATCGGCATTTTAGACACCAGCTGTCGCCATACGAACAGCAACAAAGCTATTCCGCCGGCGATGAGTGTGAGATATACTTCAGGGCTAGACCAGCCGGTGTTCTCACCGCCAGCGCTACTGAATCCATACACGATGCCGCCGAATCCGATCGTAGATAAAATGATCGAAAGAATGTCTACTTTAGGTTTCGTTACTTGGGATACATTTTTCAAATAAATGGCTGCGATAATAACGGAAATAACGCCGAACGGGAATACGAGATAAAACAACCAACGCCAGTCTAACGATTCCAGAATGAGCCCGGACAATGTCGGCCCGATGGCCGGTGCAAACATAATAACAAGTCCGATACTCCCCATTGCCGCTCCGCGCTTTTCTGGCGGATACAGAACGAGGATCGTATTCATCATGACCGGAAGCATTAATCCGGTACCGAACGCTTGAATAATACGACCGATCAGCAGCACCGAAAATTCAGGAGCGAGCGCGCATACTAGCGTCCCGGCGGAAAATAAGATCATAGCGCCTAAGAACATCTGCCTGGTCGTAAACCATTGCACCAGTAACGCAGAAATTGGGATCAGTATCCCTACGACAAGCATATAGCTCGTCGATAACCATTGGATCGTCGTGTACGATACGTTAAGATCGATCGTCAGGTCGACATAAGCAATGTTCAATAAAGTTTCGTTGAGGATGGAGAAAAAGGCGCCGATGACAAGCGTTATCAAGATCGGCAAGCGCTTAATATTCCCCAGATCCATAGGCTGCGGACTCGCAGCTGCATTAGCGGGATTCACTTATGTACCTCCAAAATTCAATATGTGTAGATATTCACTATAGCATCCGAAATTATTTTCTTCAAATGCTCGTTAGCTTACTCTATTTTACAGAACCGATTGCGGTTAAGATATCGGTCTAGCGACGTATCCCCATTTCCTTCTGTATGTTTATTGACAACCATTTCCGTAGTCCTTATAATAACATCATTATTAACGAGGAGGCTGATGTAATATGTCTAACTTAATGAACATGCAGATTGTATCGATGGGTTCACAAGTGCATATTGTACGGTCTCTACGGATTGTAGTGCAGTAACGTTAGTCGGGATTGGATAAGCGAGCATCGCTATCCGCTCGCTCTTCGTCATTTGCCGCCAGAGACCGTTGTGTCTCTGAGCGGTTTTTTTGTGCGCGTTTTTCTCGAACGCGCAATTAAAGCCGCAGGGATTCCCTGCGGTTGTTTGTTTATCTCACCATTCGAAAATAAGGGGTTATCCACTTTGAGTAATGAACGTCCGAATGAAATTATGCACGCCTATGGTTGGAATCCGAATTGGGATCAAGCCCTCTCTCAACAAAAATCAAATATCCAGCAATTGTCGCCGGCTCGCGTAGTCGCGCAATTTTCCCACTCCTATAACGTCATGACGGAATCCGGCGAGCATAGCGCCAACGTGTCGGGCAAGTTCGAATTCAACGCGACCAGCCGCGGGGATTTCCCGGCAGTCGGCGACTGGGTCATGGTCGAACGACTTCCTAACGAGAACCGTTCCGTCATCCATGCCGTGCTGCCGCGGCGAACCGCGATGATCCGCAAAGCGGCCGGCAATGTGATCGAAGATCAGATCATCGGCGCGAACCTTGACTATCTGTTCATCGTGAACGCGCTTAATCAAGATTTCAACGTTCGTAAAATCGAAAGATATCTCATCGCGGCTTGGGAAAGCGGGGCTCAGCCCGTCGTCTTGCTCACGAAAGCGGATTTGTGCGAGCAGCCGGCGAGATTCGTCATGGAAGTCGAGACCGTCGCTCCGGGCGTACCCGTGCATTTCATTAGCGCTCTGCTAGGTCAAGGCAAAGACGATCTGAACGCCTACTTGAAGCCCGGAGTCACCATTGGCATCACCGGATCTTCGGGCGTTGGCAAGTCTACGCTGCTGAACTGGCTTGCGGATAAGGAACTCCAGCATGTTCAAGGAATTCGGGAAAACGACGCAAGAGGCAGACATACGACGACTCACCGGGAGCTCTTCCTGCTAGGCAACGGGGCGCTCGTGATGGATACGCCGGGCATGCGCGAGCTTCAGCTATGGGATGCGAATGACGGGTGGCAGCACGCTTTTGCCGATATCGAGGAGCTGGCTACGCAATGCCGATATCGCGATTGCAAGCATGATCACGATCAAGGCTGCGCGGTCATCGACGCGGTAAACGCCGGAAATCTGGAGCCGAAACGACTGGCAAATTATAAGAAAACAGCTCGTGAGCTTGCGCACCTTGCCCGCAAAGATCAATTGGGCACTGCCAAGGCAAGCAAAAAAACGGCTCGCTCAAAATCGAACAAGTCGCAGACTAGACCGAACCGGCAAGCGTTTATGTCGGAGGAGTGATGAATTAGGTCCATGTGGCGGGGGGGCGGGGGGTGACTTGGCTAGTGGCTGGATGGAATAGTACCGCCTCGCGGCACTATTTCATCGCAAATTGCATTTTGTAGCTCATTAGTACCGCCTCGCGGCACTATTCCATCCCAAATTGCATTTTGTAGCTCATTAGTACCGCCTCGCGTCACTATTCCATCCCAAATTGCACTTTACAACTCATTAGTACCGCCTCGCGGCACTATTTCATCTCAAATTGCACTTTGCAGCTAATTAGTACCGCCTCGCGGCACTATTTCATCCCAGATGGCGCTTTTCAGCTCATTAGTACCGCCTCACGGCACTAATCTAATCCATTCCTCCGGTCAATATGAAGAGCATTAGTACCGCGAGGCGGTACTAATGCTCTTTGTGCGAATAAGATCTATTGAACTTGAAGAAAATTATCCCGCGATATATCTCTCTTTAATAATGTTCAAGTGGTGAATCTCATGTCCGGCGATGATGTAAGCCAGCGATCTTGCGGATAATACACAATTGTTGGCGGACCCGCTTCTTGTCCACGCTTCTTCCGACAATCCGCGAAGCAAAGTGAGCGTTGCTCTGCGCACGGAGATGTAATCTTCGATTAAATCGGCTAAGGACGAGGAATCAAAGTCGACCCCTTGCATGAACTCATCCTGATCATATCCGGCAAGCGGCGTCTGATCTCCCCTTGCGATCCGCAGCAGCCGATAGCTCATAATGCGTTCGTTATCGTTGATATGGCCGATGACTTCCTTAATGCTCCATTTCCCCGGCGCGTAACGATAATTGCCCTGAGTCTCGGGGATATCGGATAAGTACGCGGACATATGCTCAAGCAAACCCGCCAGAATATCCTGAATGTCGCCATCCGGAACCAAACTCACGTATTGATGATAATAAGCACCATACTCATTTTGCGCTGGACGATTATTCATTTGTACACTCTCCCTGATCTATAATATAAGCACTTAGCAATACTGCCGTATTCACGATAGCCTCAATATGCGTTCGTTCCATGCCATGCGATGCATGTACGCCCGGCCCGACAAGAGCGGCTCGGATGTTGCTTCCTCCACGTAAGGCAGCTGAAGCATCAGAGCCGTAATGAGGATAGATATCGATAGCATAAGCAATCTTTTCTCTCTTTGCTAGCTCTATTAACTTCGAGGTCATCTCGTAATCGTACGGACCGGAAGAGTCCTTGGCGCATATCGACACGTCCATCTCCGTCGTCGTGAGATCATCTCCGATGGCCCCCATGTCTACCGCGATCAATTCGGTAATCTCAGGTGGAATATAAGAGCTACCATGGCCTACTTCTTCATAAGTGGATAGAATCACCTTAACCGTATGAACCGGGCTTTTGCCCTCTCGCTTCATCCATTCCATTAATCCGAACAATGCGGCAACGCTAGCCTTATCGTCCAGATGCCGCGACTTAATCCAACCGTTAGGAACAATTCGCGTTCGTGGATCCCAAGAGACGAAATCGCCGGGGCTTATCCCAAGCTTCTCTGCGTCTTCCTTCGTATGTACGAGCTCATCGATACGGATTTCCATGTTCGCTTCCTCGCGCTTTAATTCTCGCATATCGGAGTGAACATGAACAGATGGTTTCGTCGACAATACGGTACCTTCGTAAGTTTTGCCTTCGCGCGTATGTACGAGGCAGTATTCCCCTTCAACCGTATGCATCGCATAACTGCCAACGGGTGTAAACCGTAACATCCCGTTAGGTTTAACCGAACGAACCATCGCCCCTAAAGTGTCGACATGCGCGGTAAGAGCGATAACCTTCTCCGCACCGTCTCCCGCTACGCCTGTCGTTCCCGGAATCGTGATAATCGCGTTTCCTTTGGGCGTCATCTCAAGCTCATAACCGAGCTTAGACGTCTCCTCCCTAATCAGCTTCATGATCTCCATACAGAATCCGCTAGGACTCGGAGTAGCTAACAAGGCTTTAAGCAATTCGACGATATAGTCGCGATTGAACCTAGAGTTCACGTTTGCAGACATTTCAACAAATCTCCTTTACTCAGAAATGCGAAATTACAAATCCTCTATTGATCATAACGTTTCGAGTAAAATCCTGCAAAAAAAGTCGCGTTTCCGCGACTCGTTCATAGGCTTATCTCTTTTAGGCGTTGAACCTTTGGCGATAGCCGCATTTTCTGCACAATTCCTCGACCACTTCTCTTCTCGAAAATCCATCGTACAACTTAGTCGCCCTCTCGCCTTCGATAATTTCGGAGAAAGGAGTGTTGTTGATGTTGCCAAGGTTAATGACGCCTTCCCCGTCCAAGCAACAAGGAATCACCGTTCCATCTACGAGCACGCCGGCTTGATTGCGAAGCGCATGGCAGAAGCCCTTGCTCTCGTCTTCCTCTTCCTTCAAGTCCGGCCACTTAAACTCTTCTTCATGATTCAAGTAAATCCGGTCCGCAATCTTGATGCCCTTGCCACGGACAAAGTGCTCCTCGATCTTATAGTCGAGATCAAATGCTTTCTCGATTTGTTCGAGAATTTCCCGGTTTCGATCGTTCTGCAAGTTAGTCTCATTGTCCGGAGTCAAATTCCATAAGCGCAATGAAATGAGAACATTCGAAGTTGCGACCGCTTCTTTGGCAAATTCCAACACGCTCGAGACATATCCTTCTTTATCTACGGAGCCTTCATGTCCGTCGAAGCTATGCAGAGAGAAATTGATTTGCCGAAGCGCGGGTTTCCCCAATATTTTGGACTTGGCTTTATGCAATAGAGTGCCGTTGGAAGTCAGATTCACTTTGAACCCTTTGGCATGGCTGATGTCCAGCAGTTCATCGATCTTAGGATGAAGCAGCGGTTCGCCTTTCACGTGAAAATAAATATATTCGGCATGCCCCTGGATCTGATCCAACGTATTCGTAAAGGCATCGACTTTAATGAAATTCGCTTGGCGCTTAGTCGGTGGACAGAAGCTGCAAGCTAAGTTACAGATGCTAGTGATCTCGATGTAAAATTTTTTGAATTTCTTCAATTTAGAGTGCTCCAATCGGTCTAGCTCAGTCAATGATGCCTTTAGTATAACACAGGCTGCGGGCTTAGCTCATGTTTTGTCTGAATAGAACACATGTTTAGCGGATAATAGCCCTTCCTCGACTCTCAAGATTCCGAAAGAATATAAGGACTGTCGCCTCTTATCCGTCGGCGATCCCGGATTAAACACGAGCAGTCCCCCGATACGCTTCAGGACGGGGATATGGGAATGGCCATACACAAGCGCATCCAACCGCACACCCTTGAAGGTGTCGATAGCATGCGATTCCGTTGCCTTTCTCTTAACCGCCCCATGTCCATGAACAATGCCGATTCGATAGCCTTCGAACTTAAGCACCTTGCGATAGCCGAACTGCTTAATGATGTCTTCCCCATCATTGTTTCCCGCGACGCCATGGGTCGTAGTATATTTAGCCAACTCTTCGTAGACGGCCAGATTCGTCCAGTCGCCTGCATGAATGATCTCATCGGCGTTCACAAGCTCGCGTATAAGTCTCTCAGGCAACTTCTTGTTCATCCTAGGCATATGCGTATCGGATACGACGACGATTTTCATCCGCACCGACCTCGATTCTATAGGATTTTATATTTTTATCCAAATGTTCGATGAATTAGAGTAACTTTCCATAAAAAATCACGTTATGTATATAAAAGGAGGTTATTCCGTGATTCGCGTCAAGTTGGCCGCAACGATCATTCGCAGGATCATCATCATTGTGTTCGCGATCCTGCTCCTTCCTCGTATATTAACGTTAATACCCGACAACAGGGGCGACAAGGAAAACATTAAAGCACTGGAAAAGGATGGCCCCGTCGTCAAATACGATATCCATCAGTCGATGTTGCTCGATCAAGACCGATTTACGGTAAACGAAATTTATTCGACTCCTAAACAAGTCGTCCTTCGCTACACTTACCGTCCGAAAGGCACAGCTGGCTGGTCATTACCTGAAAACGCCTTTAAATTATACGATTCAAGCGGTAACGAGTTACGCTATAGCGGTTCCTCTAGCAGCGGCACTCCATGGGGTTCGACCGGTTTTATCAACTATAGCGCTTTGATAGAGCCTACGACGAGCATGAGGCTTGTATACGATTGGTATGACCGGAATATCGAGCTCACTTTCCCTATCCAGAAGGAAGGTGAGGAGCAATGAAAAGAAAAACAATCGTGATGACGTTGGAATGGGCCCTTGCCGTCTTATTGGTATTCTTGTTCTTCAGTGACGGACCATTCACGATAGGCAGTGGCAGCGCCGCCGAAGCGCACGAAAGGTCGGAGCGCAGCTATCATTACGGTCCATCCCAGACCATTAAGGAAATTCAATATCGCAATGATATCGTCATCTTCTTAAGCACTTACAAGAACTGGTTCTCAGCCGACACCTCGGTCAAAAAGGGATGGAGATGGTTTCCTGGAGGAGGAGTCGGCGGCGTTGAAATCGATAAGAGCAAAGCTGTATCCTACAGTTGGGAAATCTCCCGTTATAAGAAGGAGCGTTGGATCGCCAAATTTTACGGTTACGTATCCGATCCGCGTATCACCTCGGTCGTTCTTAACATGGACGTCATTAACGAAGGCAAACAAACGGATTCGAAAGACGATACGCAAAAAATGACGGTTTTGAAGCAGTCGATTACGGAAGACCGAATGTTCCTATTTCTGTGGAACGAAGCCGAAATCAGATACACGTGGAAATCGTTGCAAGGTTTAGACTCTGAGGGGAATGTTCTGTACGAACAAACTCTGAATTAATTAATGATCAACAAAACCGATGATTCCGTTCTTCCCGAACGCGATTCATCGGTTTTGTTGTGGTTAGTACATCCCTCATATACCGAAAGCTTCGGCGATATAGCGATAGGAGCGTGTCCGTTTCTCGTAGTCATGAATATGCGATACGATCATTAGTTCATCCAAATGCATGCGGTCCGCGTAACGCTTAAGCGCTTCCTTGACTTGGCCTGGCGTGCCGATAAATCGGCGGGCTTTCATCTGCTCGATCATCTGAAGTTCCATAGGCGAGTACGGATACTCCGATGCCGTCTTAACCGAGGGAAGATAACCAAGTTCCTGTCCGGATAGAAGCTTGACGAAGTACAACTCGTTGCTCTTGGCCAATTGGCGGGCTTCCTCCTCCGTATCGGCGCAGATCGCCATTACGGCCGCTAGCGCAACCGGTTTACTGCAATATTCCGATGGACGGAAATAAGCAAAGTATTGATGTAACGCTTCATCGCCAGCCATTCCGAAAAACTGCGCGAATGCATATGGCGTTCCGAGCTGCGCGGCGATATTCGCGCTTCCGTCGCTGGAACCTAGCAGCCACAATTCCGGTACGTTCTCCGTTTGCGGAAAGGCCCTTAACCCCGGAAAACGATGGTTAGCCGGATTATCATCGTGAAGATAAGCGTTCAGATCCATAACTTGTTGCGGGTACAGATCGATATCTACGCGTTTATGCTCCTGTAGCGCCTTCGTGGCAATAGGCATTCCTCCGGGGGCGCGCCCTAAACCGACATCGATTCGACCAGGATGCAAAGCTTCGAGCAGCTTGAAATTTTCGGCTACTTTATACGAGCTGTAATGCGCAAGCATAATGCCGCCGGAGCCTACGCGAATTGTACTCGTATGGGAAGCAATGTGACCGATCAGAATTTCCGGACTAGAGGAGGCTAACGCAGCGGAGCCATGATGCTCGGATACCCAGAAGCGAGTATATCCGAGTTTCTCCGTCTCCTGAGCCAGCGCGACCGTCTCGTCCAGCGTTTGCTTCACGCTTCTACCTTCATTGACATGCGAATGTTCCAGCACGCTTAATTTCATAGCTCCCCTACTTCTCCTTCCCCTGTTTGCCTCTGTATGTAAAAAAAGCCCGCAAAGGCGCGGGCTCACTCTATGCGATTTAACGTTTGTTGAAAATGTCCGTCAATACCGGTACGATCTGCGATTTGCGCGATACAACGCCTTTCAAGACCGCTTTGTTATCCTGCAGCTTCACGTTGTACGCTTGTTCAACCGCATCCGCAGCGCTACCGATCGCTAAGCCGACCGAGTCGTTGTTAAGGATATCCGTAACGACGAACAGGAACAGATCCAGACCTTTAGCGTTGATAATATTCGTAAGCGCATCTTCAAGCTCGGCTTGTTTGGACAGAACATCGTTCACGTCCACTGCGTTAACTTGTGCGATTTCGACTTTCGCGCTGCCCATTTGGAATTCTTTCGCATCCAAGGAGATCAACTGCGCGATTGTTTTGTCGCTCAGGTCTGCGCCGGCTTTCAGCATATCTAGACCGTAGCTGTCCGCATCAACGCCGGCGATGTCTGCCAGCTCGCGAGCTGCAGCAACGTCTTGCGCCGTGCAAGTCGGAGATTTGAATAATAACGAATCGGAGATGATCGCGGAAAGCATCAAACCTGCGATGTTTTTAGGAACGGATTTTCCGTTTTCTTTGTACAGCTTGTTAAGAATAGTAGCCGTGCAACCAACAGGTTCAGCACGGTAATATAACGGAGCGCTAGTCTCGAAATTGGCAATACGGTGATGGTCGATGACTTCAAGAACCGTAACTTGATCAATATCGGATACGCTTTGTTGGCGCTCGTTGTGATCCACGAGAATAACGCCTTTTACTTCGTTAGCAACCGTCTCTACGAGACGCGGTGCTTGAAAACCGAATTTATCAAGCGCGAATTGGGTTTCGCCGCTTACAGCGCCCAGACGAACAGCTTCCACGTCTTCTCCCAGCTGTTTCTTCAAATCTGCATAGGCAATTGCGGAACAAATCGTATCCGTGTCCGGATTTTTGTGACCGAAGATCAATACTTTGCTCATTTTCTTGCTCCTCATCTATTATTTTGGCGAGAAAAGTATACCTCAAAAGAGTAGTCATAATCAAGGAATTCCACAATCTATTCCGATAGGCTTACAGAATGTTTACGAATTCCTCTTCCAATCAACGGAATTCGTGCGCCAGAAACTCTGCTTAAATCTCGGATAAATACTTGCCGTAGCCTTCTTTCTCCAATTGATCCTTAGGAATAAACCGTAGCGATGCCGAGTTAATGCAATATCTCAGTCCGCCTGGCTTAGGGCCGTCATCGAATACGTGCCCGAGGTGAGAGTCCGCTTCGCGGCTTCTCACTTCAACGCGGAACATGCCGTGAGAGAAGTCCTGATGCTCCTGTATACTGCCGCCATGAAGCGGTTGAGAGAAGCTAGGCCATCCGCATCCAGCGTCGAATTGATCCCTTGAGCTGAACAGAGGCTCGCCCGATACAATGTCCACGTACAAGCCAGGCTCCGTATTGTTATAAAATTCGTTGCGGAACGGCGGCTCTGTTCCTTTGTTCTGCGTAACTTCGAATTGCATCGGAGTCAGTCGTTTACGTAGCTCTTCCTTATCCTTAGGCGTGTTCCAATGCTGCTGAAGGAACGCATCCCGGCCTGAGCCATGGCGGTAATATTTATATCTAAGAGGGTTCTTCTGATGGTAATCCTGGTGATATTCTTCCGCCGGATAGAATTCGCTGGCAGGCTCGATCGTCACAGCAATCGGTTGATGGAATCTTCCGCTTAGCTGCAACTCATCCTTAGACGCTTGAGCTTCCTCGCGTTGCTTATCATCGTGGTAGAAGATCGCCGGGCGATAGGATGAACCCCTGTCGTGAAATTGACCTTCTCCATCGGTCGGATCAACGGAACGCCAGAAAATATCTAGCAGTTTACGATAGGGGAATAACTCTGGGTCATACGTGATTTGAACGGCTTCGGCATGGCCTGTCGTTTCCGAGCACACTTCCTCATAGGTCGGATTGACGATGTGACCGCCTGTATAACCTGATACGATTCCATGAATTCCCGGCAACTCTTCGAATGGCGTTACCATACACCAGAAGCAGCCGCCCGCGAATGTGGCTAATTGTAACGATGATTGATCGTCTTTGTTCATGTTCATACCCCTTCCCTTACTTGTTACGAAGCAATTGCTTATCGTTCTATTGTAAACAATAATCGCTTCCTATTCCAATTCAGCACATTGATTTGCGGAAAATACGGTGCGATAGCATAAAATCGTTTATGATAAGGGCATGGCTAACAGATCGTTCTACCGTTAAGGAGGATCAATGCATGAACCGCAATACGTTGGAGTGGAGATGCGCGGATGGCGCCCTGATGCATGCTTGCGAATGGCGCCCCGAATCCCAAGTAGCCATTAAAGCCGTAATCGGAATTGTTCACGGGATGGGCGAACACGTGGAACGATATTCTCATGTTGCTGAGATGCTGAATGCCGAAGGTTACGCCGTGATCGGATTCGATCAAAGGGGCCATGGACGAACGGAAGGCAAACGAGGCCACGTAAGCGAGTACGAGGGACTTCTGGAAGGCGTTGACAAGCTTGTAACCGAGGCCAAGCGGAATTACCCGAATATTCCCTTCTACTTATTAGGGCACAGTATGGGCGGCAACGTGACGCTTAACTACGTGTTGCGAAGACAACCGGATATCGCCGGGGCGATCGTGACCGGACCATGGCTGAAGCTGGCATTCAGACCCCCTTCTTTGCAAGCGATTATCGGCAAATTCATTGAGAAGATTTACCCGAAATACACCAATAATCGGCCCATGGTGGCAGACAGCTTAACGACGGATCCCGTCATGATCGAACGTTACTTAAACGATCCTCTAGGACACGGACAGATTACGGCTAGGTTTTTTTTCGGCGTTCAAAGCGCGGGACTCTGGGCGCTTAAGCACGCCAAGGAGTGGAAAATCCCTCTGCTCCTCATGCATGGCGGAGACGATAAAGTAACTTCCTTGCATGCTAGCAAGCAATTCGCGGACCAATTGGGCCCTCTTGTTACTTGGCGAGCATGGCCGGGCTTCAAGCACGAGGTCATGAATGAGATTGGACGAGAAGAAGTATTTCAGGTCATTCGCGATTGGCTGAACGATCAGTTGGGCAAGACAACCGACAAGATGAATGGATAACACGAACCCCTGAATGGCATCGACACGATGTCGGCTTCAGGGGTTCGTTGGTTGAAAGAGCTATTAGGGTTAAGAGCCTGTTACTTGATAATATGCTTTCAAGAGCGGTACGAGGCCCAACGGATTTCTCCGTAAATCCTTGGCGCTGAAATAAATATCTCCTTTGACTTCGACAAGCTTCTCATTGTATTTCAACTGGTTGATAATCTCTTGCGCATTATCCCAACCGGCTTCCTTGGTGCCCAACTTATAAGGGGCATGCCCGATATAGAGATCAACGTTCGTCCCTCTCACTTCGTTTGCCCACCAATCGACCAACTTATCGTACTGAGCGATCTTCAGAGACATGCTCCAATAAATCTGAGGCACTATGTAATCGACCCATTCGCTCTTGATCCAAGTGCGAACGTCGGCGTACATGCTATCGTACGCGGTTACGCTTGCCTTCGAGTCCGAACCGGTTGCATCGACGTCTTGATTGCGCCATACGCCGAATGGACTAATCCCGAATTTAACCTGTGGTTTGGCCTTGTGTATGGATTTGCCTAACTGTTCGACAAACTGATTGATGTTATCTCTCCGCCAATCGGCTTTATTCGTCAGCTTGTTGGCGTTATAAGCCAAGTACGTCGCATCATCCGCGAATACGCCATTCGAAGGATAGAAGTAATCGTCTAGATGAACGCCATCGATCTCATATTTGTTAACGACTTCAAGAATGACGTCGATAATATGTTGGCGCGCTTCGGGAATTCCCGGATTAATGTACGAAATCGTGCCTGATTTGACGATCCAATCCGGATGCGTAATCGCGACATGGTTAGAGGCTAGATTCTCAATTTTGGCATCCATGCTCGCTCTAAAAGGATTAAACCAAGCATGAAACTCCATTCCGCGGCGATGGGTTTCTTCGATCATGAACGCCAGAGGGTCATAGTCCGGCGCTACTCCTTGTTTCCCTGTTATGTATTTAGACCAAGGAACGAGATCGGATGGATAGAAGCTATCCGCGGCCGGACGCAGTTGTACGAACACCGTATTGAGTCCCATCCCCTGCAACTCATCCAATAATTGTATGTACTCAAGTTGTTGCTGCTGTGATTTTCCATAAGATTTGTCGGACGGCCAATCCAGGTTATATACGGTCGAAACCCAAGCGCCTCTCAGCGATTTGTCCGACGGAACCTCTGGACTGTTTTGCCTTTGAAGCTTAATCGTCTGCGCGGATTGAACCCACGTGACGAGCAATTTCATCTGTTCGCTTACGAATCTAATCGGCACCATAACCCTGCCACTTATCGACTGTACGGTTGCGTCTAATGCGACTTGCGATCCGTTCACTAGAGCATATTGCTGCCCGATCGTCATAGATAAAGTCAACCCCTCGTACTTAATCGTAGCGGTCTTCGTGCTTTGCACCCACGAGACTCCCGCTCCGAGATTTTTGCTGATGACGCTGAGAGGTACCATCGTGACATTCGATTTCGTAATGAATGGAGGAACGTCCGAGTTGATCTTATTCCCGTCCAGATAAATACTAATCGTAGACGGCTTCGCAGCCGACGCTGCTTGACCGAACAAGGATACAAGAAGTGTAATTCCTAGCAAAAATAATAATAGCCTGTTGCCGACACGCATAATCAAGTTCCTCCGCGATTGCTGTACTCATGTTAATAGAACATTGTAACCATTAGACGTATTAATAGGGCAGTAGTTGCAGTAAAACGCAAAAAAAGCGCTTCCTCGATAGAGAAAACGCTTAAAGATGTCGCATTAAGGAATAAATTGTTGCGTAATCTTAATAATTTTGCCTTTTTCCATCATTAAATGATAGGGGAATTCCTTCAAATTCATCTCCGATTCGTTATCTGACATCATGGCGACGAATTGATCCAAGCTAATCTGTTCATTCCATACGGTGTCTGCTTCTTCCACTTTTCCATTGCGGTTATAGATTTGCATGTAGACTTTCACGTCTTGGGCGATTTCTACGGTTTCGAGCTGAGAGTCATCATTCACGATATAGTATCCGTCCGGAGCTTCGGTCATTCCTGAATCCGGCTCTCTCTCGCGGAACACTTTGTTCGCTTCCTCTCCCTCGTACCATTCTATGAAATCCGCCTGAATATAATCTTTGCCATCCTGTTGATAGATTCGGTCAATGAAAGCAGCCCTCGAATTCGAATCTTGCGGAACTGGCGTATAGTCATTCGTATTGGCTTTAATATCTCCGAGAGACATGATACCTAACAATACGGCGACAAAGCTGACTAGTAATTTGTTAATCATAACCGCATTCTCTCCTTCAGGGCTTGTGCCCATAGCCTTTACGAAAACCTATACCCATTAGACGTTTAAACCAAACGGAAAGTTACATGTCCCGAGTACAAAAATTAAATTTTTTTAACCTTTGCATATCCCCTTCCAACGCCTATACGATAGCCTATTGCGTGAATGAAGCGTTTAGTCTAGGGTGGCTTGTTACAATCGTTAAATTCTTATTAAACTTGCCCAAGATCCGATCAGAACAAAACCCCATCCTTCGATGGGGTCAGGGCATTCTCTTTATTATTGTACAGATTACTTCAATATCACGATTTGCCCGATCAACGGCAATGGCTTCATTCGACCGTTGACGGCATTAACGATACCGTAGATTGCCAGGGCTAGAACCCCAAGATCGGCAAGGGAGTAAAGCGCCCCAAGAAATGGGATAATTACAGATACGATATATATCGCGAGCCCGAGCAAGAACAAGTTCAAGCCTTGTTTCGCATGAAATTGGGCAAACGGAGATTCTTTCGCGGCAAGCAAAGGTATGAAAAATAAAATATAGGCTAAGATAGCCATCCCTTTGTTTTGCTGAATATCGTTCTCGCTTGTTACTTCATGTCGTTGCATGATCAACACCTCATCCATTCGCTTTGATTATCACCAGTATATTCCAAGCAAGCCTATCTAACTAGTGACTTTCGTCATTGATTTGGACATGAGTTGTCATGATCTGATAGGTCCTAAGTTCCTACTTTGTTAAATACCCGGTCTAAGAAAAGCCTGATTTGCTCGAAGGCTTCCCGGACTGCGGGATCGTTAAAATGCTGATCGAAAACGTGGTCTGCGCCTTCAATCGTGATCAACTCGGAATCCACGCCGAGCTTCTGCAACGCTTGATTCATGGCCACGGACTGCTCATAGGGAACATCCGTATCTTGATCTCCATGTAGGAACAATGTCGGCGGAAACTGATTCGTCAGTAAATGGATCGGGTTCAATGAATTCAACAACCATTCATCCCGATCGCGATCTAAGCCGGTGACTTCTTCAAGCCAGATCCCATTCTGACGGCAATAGAGATAATATTCGAAACGGCTCCAGTCGCCTTCCGTTAGCTCTGATTTCCCAACGAGCTCGCGAACAAGAGTTGGATTAACTTTCGGTCGCTGACAGTAATAAGGGCTTGGCTTGGCAATCCAATCTCCAAGGATATCTCCGTATCCATAGAAGGACACGATTGCCTGCGGACGTATGTCCATCGTCCCTATCAACAAGCTAAGATAAGCACCGGCAGAACAACCGAGGAGAGCAATACGATCTGAATTAATACCATAGGACGGGCAAATGCTCGTACGAACCCAATTTATAGCGTCCCGGATATCCTCGATAATCTCCGTCAGTTTAGTTTCCGGAGCCAGCCTATAATCAATGGCAACGAGGTTATATCCTGCATTTGCGTAGAAGTCGATTTGATCCTCGCTTAACCATTTTCTCGTGCCGAAAATGAGTCCACCGCTATGGAGATAGATGAGAACAGGCGATTTCCTCTCATGAATAATGACATCGGCGGATAGGGTACAATCCTTTACTTGTTTATAGGTCAAAGTTGTTCTCATCTTATTCTCCCGATTAAGAATTAATCCCTGCTAAGATAACCTTCAAGCTTGTTCCGAATGTCTGACCATTCACTCTGGATAATGCTATAAATGACATAGTCCAGATTGTAATATTTCTTCCTCAGAATTCCTTCCTTCACGGCCCCTAACCTTTCGATTGCTTTTTGCGATCGGACATTGTCCGTAGAGGTTACGATCTCGACCCGATCGGTATTTAACGTCTCAAAGGCATACTTCAACATCATGTATTTGGTTTCCGTGTTCACGCTTGTTCTCCATACTTTCGAAGAATACCAAGTCGATCCAATATTCATGTTGTTATGCTCCTCTGATATTCTGAGGAATCTAGTGGAGCCAACGATTTCGTTGTGCAGCTTGTCGAACACGGCGAACGGAAACTGTTCCTTTCGTTCAAGGCCGTCCAGCGCTTTGTCAATAAACTTATTCATATCCTCAAGACTTTTGATCTTGACGGGATAGCTGGACCAGATTTCCGGATCCCTGGAGCAATTGAATAAGGGGATCGCATGCGATCTTTCCAGAGGGATTAATCGGACTCTTTCCCCCTCTAATCCGGTAAAATGATACATCAAAATTCCTCACTTTAAATTCATTCTGATCAAACTTATTGGTATCTCCCAATAATACGAACCTCGTGCCCTAAAGCTTCTAAGATCGTTACGGCTTTATGTACAGTCGCTTGGCTACAGCTTTGATTGGCTTCTAGAAAAAAACGATAAACACCTAATTTCCTTGTCGTCGGACGCGACTCTATCCATGACAAGTTAATGGATAGAGCGGTGAAAATATTCAAAATCGCGGATAATACCCCTGGCTGGTCTTGCCCCGGAGTGATCATGAACATCGTCTTCTTCGTTTCCGTATCCATGTTCCGATAGTTGCTGACGACGATAAACCGAGTCTGGTTATCGGGGTTGTCCTGAATATCGCTTTCGACGATGTCTAAGCCCAGTAGGGTGGCTAGTGAGCGAGGCCCGATCGCCGCCGCATCCGTTCTTCCCGTAAGCTGCAGAGCTGTTGCTGCCGAAGCTGAGCTATCGTATTGCACGCTCTTCATATTGAGGCTTCTTATGTACTTCCGGCATTGCGTAAGAATCGGCGAGATGGACCAAGCTTCCTTGATATCAGATCGAATTGTCCCCTTATTCGCTAGCAATTGCAATGATACAGGCAATATATACTCCCCTTCGATGAATAACTGCTCATACGAGATCAAGGAGTCTATCGTCATATTAATCGTACCCTCTATCGTGTTCTCTAGAGGGACGATGGCTTTGTCAACTTGATATTCGCCAATGGCTTCAACAACATCCGGAATGGAATCGAACATTACAAATTCTGTTTCTGCAGAAGTGAAATATCGGGAAGCTGCCTCTTCCGAGAAAGTCCCTTGCGGTCCAAGATAGGCCACTTTCATAAACGGTTTCTCCTACCTTTCTCGACTACCAATCTCTTGTATGAACTGCTCTGTCTTGTACACTTCAACGCCGATATTTTTCATTTCGTCCAATCCTTTGCCATAGACTCCAGAAATGGCGTCTTCAACCATGACTACCTTAAAGTCTCTTTCGCTAGCTTCATACATGCTTGTCCTAGGGCAATTCGGAAAATTGCAGCCGATAAATACAAGCGTATCGATATCTCTGTCCTTGAGAAAGCGTTCAAGCTCCGTCTTGTAAAATGCACCCCATCTAGGTTTGTAGATGGCCCATTCGGAGCTGCCGATTAATTGTATAGTGCCGTTCAGCAGCGCTTGATAGTCCAACGGCGCGGAGTTAATCGGCTTAATGGAATCGACAAGATCGGCCCCGACGGAGCCCGGTCTGACGATATCGGCGCCTGACTCAACGAGTTCTCGCCGGCATAGATCTACATTAGATCCGTCTTCCTTGTAGATGCGGATAATATGAATAATCGGAATGTAATGGCTTCTGCTACCTTCTAAAATGCTCTTCATTCGAGGAACGACTTCATCGGTTCCTTGAATCTCCGCGACGGCGCCCGGCAAGCTAAAGTCGTTCTGGGTATCTATGGTGATAACCGCGCACTTACTGAAATCGGGTTTCGTATATTTATCCGTCATGAGTTGAACGACCTCCTGCATAATGCCATATCAACGTATTGGAAAATTATTATGATTGATTACCTCACGAATGTATTATGGACTCTCTCCGATTTCAGAAGGTAAGGGATCCAGATCGCACAAGATAGAGCTGCTCGTAAAATACTCCTCATTAAGCTACCGTCCTCGAGTTCGTTAGCCAACGGGATTTGAGTAATGAGTACATAATCTATGATTCCGAAAATCAATCCTGAACTGTACCCAATAATCATTAGTCTAGGGAAAATCGTTTTTTTGCTATACAAATTAATCAAGCAATAGATACAGAACGCAAACATAAGAACATTATATAACGCTTCATATACAAGTGCCGGAGCCCATAGAGGATCATAAACTGCGGATTGTTTATCCGTCAGCACTCCCCAAATATCCGGCGAAAAAGCAGGGATCGTGGTATTGAAAAATTGCACAAATAGCAATAAAAGCGTCGCGTAGAGCCCAATTTGAACCAATACTAACCAACCGCCTAGACCTGATATACCTAAAGGCAAGTATTTCTGAGTTTCTGAATTTTTTTCGACTGAACTATTTTCCATGAATAATCACACTCTCTCATCGTTATGATTGGTTTGGTACAATAATCGTTTCTCTGATCAATTCAACAAGCTTCCGTTTCTCTTCTTCGGGTATCCACTCCGTTAATCGCGCTGCTGCGATAGGAATAATCCATTGGTCAATCTCTTTCCTATCAATAACTGAGTCGCGGGTATATTCCCGGATATAGTGTTTGAGAATTTGTCTTCTCACTCGAGAGAAGATGCTTAAGACGATTCGAGGCGTTTTTTCCGGCGTACTCCCATGTTGAATAAGTAATATCGTGCGAGCGACATCTCCTGCCGGATTACCTGACATCCCCGTCATCCAATCGATTATCCATTCTCTCTCGCCGATAATGATATTGTCAGGATGGAAATCGCCATGGCAAAGCTTGTTATCGTCCTTTAGATTACTTAGGAGATTAAGTATTTGATCTTTCTCTTCTATCGTTAGTAGAGGGGCATGTTGGATTTGATAGTTTAGAATTTCTCTTTGTTTGGGGAGATCATCCACCGTCTTCTCGTGCACGGCCTTATGTAGAGAGGCCATTCTGAGCGCCTCTTTATTCACAGTCCATAACTTTCTAGAGATTGATTTGAGCATTGTATTGCCGTTAATTCTCTCATATACAATTCCTTTACGCCCATTGTAATAGATAAGATCGACAGGCTGGGGGCTTGGGATTCCGGAGCTGAAAATCGTCTTGCTGATCTTGAATTCCTCATCCATGACATGCTCGGGCAATTGTGGTCGTAGCAGTTTTAATATATGTCCCTCGCCATAGGCATAGATTTCAGCAGTTCTGCCTAACGCAATGATCTCGTTTTTCGTTGCGTCTGTCACTTATCGGGACCTACTTTCTGCGGTGATCTAGCTTATTTGTTTTAATCGTTTTTTGAATCCGACGTTTTCACTGGAATATCCCAGGGCTTTATAGAAATCGTGAGATTGAATACGTTGATTACCCGACACGAGAATGATGTAGCTACACTCCCGCTCTTCCCCGAAATCTTCAATGGCCTTCATCAGCAACTTGCCGGTTCCCTTACCTCGATAAGCGGAGGAGACGACTACATTCTCGACTAGCAGAAACGGATTACAATTCCCAACCAAGTCATAACATTGAACAGCCATTGCCGTTCCAATGACTTGATCCCCGTCGCAGGCCACCGCCACGAAATAGTTAGGATTGCTCGAAATGAGATTCAACTGATCTTTCATAGCGATAGGATTGGATTCGACTCCGATAAATTCGGTGAATAATTCCGATAAGCGCTTGATGTCATTGATGTTGGCTTTACGTATTAAATAATCCATCCCAACACTTCTCCTCGCGAATAATGGGAATAGCGAATGCTTGAATTACATATTACGAAAGAACGGGATTATTCCGTATTTTTGTCATATTAAACCATAACGTTACATATCTCAATCAAATCTTTTACCGTCCAAGCATTGGACCTATTAGCTTTCCAGCCTTTCATTAATAATTAGGAGTGACTTCTTCCAGTCCCCAAGTTAAAACATCTAGTCTCTCTGCATAATGCAGAAGTGGCTTCTCGTCGGGAAGTCGTAAACCATTGAAATTAGCCATTGTATTGGTGTAGATTTCCGCTTCGGCATGTTGCAACGGCCATGGATCATGTAAAATATCGCATCTATACGTTCGTCCCTTATGGGAAGTATACAAGCAGTATCTTTCCGTTAACCAATGCTCCAAAGTGCCTTGTTGGGTCGTATAGGGGGGCGAGACGGGCTTGTACTTTCCGTGGAATTGAAAATCACCGCGGGCTCCACTCCGTTTGCTATGGTAAGTAATGGTCTGAGCATCCTTATGCAAATCGATATCCGCCAGGTAATACGGCAAATGGTAAAAGGCTCTAGCGCCTTTAACGGCTAGAAAATTAGTCGCATCCAGACTAAAAAAATAAACGCCCGGTTTATTATCTATGGTGACATAGGTTCTCACGTTTAGTTCCGCGAATTTCGACGTAAACGGAATAGCCGGCATGTGGTTTAATCGAATTCCGCTCATATCGAAAGGCACGACAGCGATCCAAGCCTGCCCTTCATACAGATCGAGTTGTAACGGACTCGGAATGAATGGCTGAAGCTTATCTATCGCGATCGGCCAATGCGCGAAAAGCAAGTTAAGCCAAGTTTGCTTCATTCTCCAAGGCTTTGACGGAATTGGCCAAGGTCTATGATCCGTTTTCATGAAAGACGACATGCCAAAACCTCCAATATTATAAATATTGGAAAAGTGTACCCCTCTAATGACGATAGGTCAATAAATTTTGGCAGTTAGACATTAATTTTACTGCGAAGTTTATTGATCTCGTATCTGACTTCAGATATCTCCTCCTCTATTCCATCAATGATCTTTAAGTTAAGGACACCGACTATGATCAAGATTAATCCGCATATCGGAAACGCAATCCGTCTTGATGTTATGGCCCAGAATACGGACTCTGGAGTATCGGATGAGTAAGAGCCCAGCAAATACTGCGATAATCCATACAAAAGGATAAGAGCACCTGCAACAATAACAACAGTCGACCACTTCTTTATTTTAGCGAATTTCATTATTCTACTCCTTTCATGAGGATGAATTTGGTTTTCGTTAAAGATTCGATTTGCGAAATATGATGCCGGTTATGCCATATGAATCTTTGGAGAGCACCATCTAGGGAGATTGCTCCAAGTACTTGGGTTCTTAACGTCCTTCTGTAATCGTCCGGCTTCAGCCCCTTAAGCAAGGTCAGAAAACGGCTATGGAGCGTCTCAAGCAAGACGAGGGAATTCTCTATAGGGACATCTTTGTAATCGCATAGCTCCGCCCATAAGTCTTCCCGGTAAGAGCTCCCCATCGGTTCCTCTTCGGTCAACGCCCTCTTGAACCTCAAATAAGCGTTCATATCATTATCGGCTAAGTGATGGATAATTTGCTTGATCGTCCAGCCATCTTGACGGTAAGGAATATTTAGCTGTTCCGGCGTGAGATCCTTAACGATATTTCTTAGCGATTTCGTAATTTCCGGGATTTGATCGATCATATGGGCCCGGTCTTCATCTGTAGGTTTATTAATGGCTTCAAACGGGCCGATAGGAAATCGAATATTGTCCACTTCACGACTCCCCCTAGTTAATTGGATGTCAGCTCATCTCTGCAATTTTTTTCAATTGAATGTTGCGGTGCTCAAGGAATTTTCTCATATATCGCTTCAGTACGACTCTTTCGACGATCCATCCCACAACTCCTAAAGGAGCGGTAAACGTTAATGTATCAACCATTCTCGTTTTCCCGTTGTGATCTTCGAAATGATGCTCGTGCCTCAGTTTCTTGAAGGCGCCTTTTACCATTTCATCAACGAAATAATAGGGTTTCTCAAATCCAGTGATTCTTGAGGTTAATTTCTGTCTGATTAAGAAATGAGTAGCCTGGAAGGTTACCGTTTCTCCCTCATTGATCGTTCCCGTTGTCGTTCCATTGATCGCTCGTTCCTTCGTATGTTTCCAGACCGTTCTCGTATGAACTTCAATATCTCTAGCTAAATCGAAGCACGTTTCTAATGGAGCATCTATGATGACTTCTGTTCTGACCGTAACCATTGGGTTTACCTCGATTCGTTAGAAAAATAAGCATGAAAGTTGTCTTGCATTCACTTGGATTAAATCTCTACTGGCAACTCGTTCAAACACATATACTGGCAATCGTTGCTCTTTTTCAATACTTCCATCGTTTGCAAATTGGGCTTGGTATAAATTGTCGGATAGTCTTGCTCCGCATACACTTCACGAACCGGAAAAGCCAGCTGTTCAACATCCGTAGAAAATTCAGCATGAACGCCGGCTTTATTCCCTCGAGCATCCAACCGAACCCATCTATTCAACTCGGATAAATAGACGGCATTTAAGGCATGAATGCAATAACCGGTGTCCGGCGTATCCCCTAAAGTCAAACGTTGATAACAAAATCCAGTCGGAATACGATTCGCGCGTAATAGTGCTGCTAGCAAATTGGATTTCGCGTAACAGATTCCTTCTTTATGCTCAAGCGCTTCCGATGCCGTTCTCGTAACTCTTGTGCTTAGGATATCCCAGGAGTGGGAGATCTCATCTCTGACAAACTCATAAGCCTTTCGAATATACTCCATTTCAGACAAAGGCTTCTTGTCTAACAGTTCATGCATTTTAAGTTGAATATTCGGGTTACGAAAATCTACTTCCTCTAGTTCGTTTAAGTAGTCTTGCATATGGGGCGATTCGCATACTAGCTTCAACATGACCGCATCCCTTCCGGCTAAAGTTACTATTCTCTTTACAAGATCTGAACAATATGACTCGAAACCAGTTTATAGGATTGAAAAACAGAGAGGTCATGATACGGCAACGGAATGTACCCCTTGTGATTCGCATCCTGGAGAAAGGCTTCGTTTTTTTCCGTATTCATGTAAGCACCAATGGGTCTATTAGAAATCATATTATCGCGGTTGTAGCATTCATCGCCTGTAATAACGAAGTTGTTCCCCTCATGTTCGAAATAGATGACCGATGAGCCGACAGTATGGCCGCCTATGACTTTGAACCTGAACTTATTATCGTATAGGTATTCATCTTTAACCGTTATTACGTTGTCTCGGAGAAGCCTTGATTTAACTTCTGGGGTTCGGTTATTCAGAGCATCTAGGAAATCATCGTGTGCAATAATGATCTGAGAGTCCGGATATAGATCAACATTATCAATATGGTCGAAATGGCTATGCGTAATGAATACGGTATCGACTTGAACATCGTTGATTAAATGATTGACCTCTTCATTGACGTTCACTAGAGTAATGCCCCACTCTTCGGCAATAAGGGAGTCCCGGAAACCAACATCGAATAGGATTGTTTTATCGTTAAATTTAGCCAAGTAATAAGACCATGAGATTTGCATTTTATCGTCGGAAGTGACATCGCGAAAGGCGTATTTGGAGTTGAATGAGGATTCGCCGAACTTAATCGCATATAGCTGCATCTAACTTCTCACCTTTCCACACTCTGTCTCTGCGTGTTTTTATGTTTATATTCGTTCCATTTACGATGTAAGTTGTAAAACATGTCTCCAAAGTTCAATCCTTCAGGCAATCTATCAACGGCTTTAATTTCTTCGATTTCATAATTAGGCAACTCGGCCATCTGCTGAATATCAATGAGCGTTATCCTCTCTTCCACATCAGCGACCCATTTCACGCATTGCGCCCAGCACGATATGATATTGGTCAAGGTCTTGGATATACACGTTCTTGAACTCCCAATTGCCGTGAGAACCCGTAAACGGCTCAACTGCAATCCTTCCGCCTCTGCCCCTTATTTCATCGACCAAGAGATCCAACTCATCCCACGTCACATGAACAAAAGAATCCCAACCATAGTCAGGACCTTCCCATTCCGAAGGATAATCCGAACGCTTCTGAGAAGGAGCATTGGGTCGCACGTCTTCCGGATTGGAAGCTTGCTGCAAGATGATTTTCAATCCATCGCGTTCTGCATGGCCCCAATCATCTACGTGACATCCGAGTACATCGCGATAATACTGTTGTGATTTCTTCAAATCGGTAACCAACCGTACCTGAAAAGCAGTTCCCATCTTCAACTGTTGCTCCATTCTCAATCCGCTCATTTCGAATCCCCTTTCGAATATTCGCTCATTCCTTCTCTAACTGGTATTATAACCCACCTCTACTAAATCGGTTCTTAATTTCACAATTCTTGTCGGAGATCACTTTGTTCAATAATTCCCTATCAAACCCGTTTGTTCTTAACGCATCCACGATGGCATCCACTCGATCTTGCCTATTCCTTCTCATGTTGGATTCCAGTTGAATTTCTAACGGGACTACAGGAATCGTATAATGCTCGAAATCAATAAATTTAGCATGTGTCCAAATATATTTACCGCCTTCCCATATTCCATCACCTGTAACGGAGTCAGGTATGCCAGCAGAGTCTGATATTTGAACGACTTCTACGCTAAAGTCATCTATTTCCCATTTCCCTTTAGTCCATGTGAATCCGGAAGAAAAAGTTTGCGTAAAATACGGTTCATCGATCGACGATAACCAATCTGCGTCAAAATACGAAAGCTCGCTTCTCGTTACCCTACTAAACGGCTCGAGCAAGGTTGCGATCTTGATCACATCCTCTATATCCTGAACATATATATCTAGATCATTCGGAATGATCTCGGCATTCTGCAATACTGAACTAACAGAACCAACAACGATCCATTTGCAATCCAAATTGGATTGAGAATATCGTTCGCAAAATGTTCTAAGCGCTTTGTTCCAGCTCATGATTAGTAGCCTTTCTTTAATAGATTGATAATAATGAAAATTGAAATAATTCAAATCACACTTAACTTTTCTTCAAAATAAAGACTCAGCCTTAGCCAGGACCACTTCACTCATCCACTTGAAAGAGTTTTGGCCAATTACTCATCCATTTTTTGCTCTTCACTCTGGCAATATAATAATCACGATCTTGGAAATTCGGACTTCGTCTAATGGTTAAGCTAAAGAGGTCATCCAGTCCATGAGGGGCTATAATCGACAAATTATGGTCGGGGTCAAGGGTGACGCCAATTGCGGTTACTGTCTCCGGCCATCGCTTCATCGCATCCTCAACGGACAGATAGGGTTCTTCGTTATTTCTCAAGTGCATTCTAGCCTGATTTTTTACCGACCAATTATATTCGCCTATCTTAGTCTTCAATTGGCTCTCATAACGGCGTTCAGTCTCTTCAGATAAGTCTTTCTGCTCATAATAAATAACATCAATATCGTTCAACGCAGTGATGTTAGTGTTGTTATGAAGATAGTCCCAAACGTAGTTCCTTATGTATCCTGCTGCAATATACGCATTCGGCAAATTCAATGATGTAACCAGCTCTAAGTCTCTCTGAATATTGGGATGTGTCGACAATATCCTAATTAGTTTCTTCTCAAGGCTCATTAAACCCACCTGTTTCGAATCTTTAGTAAAGTGTCGATTGATCCTGCAACGTTCGGAATAAACCGGCTTGATCAATTGCTATTTACGCAATATCTCAAACCGGCCGGCATCCTTAATTTACTCGAAGAACGAATTCGGATATACTAACTCGCCCTTAATTGAATCTAACGCGTTTTCTGTCAGCTCGCATACCATGAAATCGTCGTCCGAAACTTCGAATTGTTTGACATCCACACCGTAAGGCCTTGCTGGTTTAAAACCGAACTGAGGATAATACGTTGGATGGCCAATAACAAAGATTACATCGAAGCCATATTCTTTACATCTTTTTATGCCTTCGTTAATTAACAATTTGCCAATGCCTTGTTTTTGCTTGGGTGGTATTACTGCAATCGGAGCTAACACGATTACTTCTTGCGATTGATTACCATCGACGACCTTGGCTTTGCTCATCATCATTTGGCCAACGATTTCTCCGTCTTCTTCGGCAACAAGCGCGAGATCCCGGACGAAATAGGATGATTTTCTAATCCTCTCAACGATTCTTGTTTCGTCTTGCCGATTTCCAAAAGCAATGAAATTAAGAAAATGAACTTGAGGATAATCTTTCGAGTGTTCCGTTCGGATGCTAATAGTCATTAGATGTCCCTACCTTTAATCTTCTTATTTTTTATTCCTGTAGAAAGTTTCCCATCAATATCGACGACCCTACTTCCTCTATACATTACAGTAATCGATGTCGAAAAGACAGGCAAACCCATTGCGAATTTTTTACTTTCCAAGTTTATTAGATATTTCTTAAAAAAATATTTTCATCTCGCCCTCCAAGTATTCATTTTATAGTGCTGTTCGTGATCCACCTAATCCTAAAGCTTATAAAATTCACTCTTCCGGGAAATAATCCACCTGAGGTGAATTTTATGAAATTCAAATTAATTTTATTAATGTCAGTCATTTCTCTTCTTCTTACGGAGGGAACAGCTATATCCAAAGAACTGCCCACTGTTTCTGTATTTGATGTTAAACAAGAAAAAGTGACTAAAATCATGCCCTTAACACCTGAGTTAAAAAAATCTGTATTTGAGGTTCTCCAGTCTTGCCCAGTTGTTTTTGGGGGCTTTTCGATGAATCCCACGAATGGACTAGTTGTTCATATCCCTTTCACAACCCCAGTACAAATTCCTCACCGTTCTTATTCAACAAAAGTCAGCGAGATATACTTATTCCTAGAGCACGATATTAAGCCAAAGGCATTATTGTTTCTAGATAATCACAAACAAAAAATCGTTGAGTTAGATTATGACACTCAGAAGTTTATTAGATTGAATAATTTGAGCGATATCTGGTTGCAATGATTAATTAGGTTTCACTTGTAACACCGTATCCAATATCATTTGATGATTCTCTCTATCAAATTTGAATGAGTACTCAGAAACCGTATCCATTCCGGCTCCGAAGCCCCCCCTAAAAACAAACCTATTCTTAACGACCTTCGGTTCATCTTTAGGATAGATTACATATTGATCAATTGTTTTATCATCAACAAGATATGTAATTGGATAGGCTCCGTGTTCATCCATTGCAAAAAGGTAGAACTCTAAACTATGACAATCGGTATATCTAGGGATAAAATAAAACAATTCGGTATCGCCCATCTTTACTTTCTTTATCTGTAACGTCTCGTCTTTAGGATTAATAATTTCAATACTTGTTAATTGTTGAATGGGAATTCGAGTTGATCCCGTCTTAAATACGACCTCATAATCAGCAGAGATACTATAGTCTTCTTCTAATCCGTAGCAGCTAGGAGCTCCTAGTTTATGAATACTTTCTTCAGATTGCGGTTCAATAAGCAATTGTCCATAGATGGATTGTCCAACAGCACGCGGAGCCTTCAACTCGAATTGAGCTTCTTCTTGTCTCCAACTTTCAAGACTCAATATTTCACCCGTAACGACATTATCAATTAATATTTCCTTGTAATCTTCCCTAATATAGAAGGTATGCCATCTAACGGTGTAGGCTTCTTTATCTTCTCCTATGTATAATTCAATGTACTTATCTGGTTTGTCAGCTAAGTCTGTAATTCCGTTGTTCATGATAATCATTTTAGCGTTATTGGCTTCAAGCATATTACGATAATCACTTGCTTCTGTCACAGTCTCGAACAAATAGTCAATTGCTTTGTCGTCATCTTGTTCAGTCTCTTCAACTAGTTTAGTTTCTGTAGTTATGGTGGGCGATTCCATATCTCCTGATGTATTACTGTGAGAAGTACAGGAGGATAGTTGAGCAGCTATCGCTAAGATCAGTATTGTTAGTATTGATCTGGCCGTTAACAATTGAATCATCCTTCCCAAATATGAAGCCTCTTCTTACTTACAATATCCCTTCCACCGTTCCCATGCGATTAAGTATTCAGCTAAATCATCGGGATGATGCTTACGGCTAAGCCCGATACGACAATAAAGCTGTAAAGCTGCTTCTTCCATTAACCTAGTCCTGCTCATCTGATTATGTTTTAATAAATCAAATGTAGTAAATAAGGTGTCCCTGTTGATATCATCCGGCGAGGAAACAAAAGCATAGAGAAAATCATATATCACAGGACCTACCATAGGTGACGGATCTATTACGCCTATTAATTTATGCTGATCATACACAAAGTTGTGTACTCCAGTATCTCCATGCAATAAGAACCTTTCTCCTTGATCTTCACTTTCTCCATACAGCTTATTAACTAATGACTTTATATATAGGTAGTCTTCCGTTGTTAGTGTATTTCCAATAAGAGTTCGAGCTTCCTCCACGCTTATTGCATTGAATTCAAGCCACGATTGACGGGGATACTCTATTCTTCCCCAGATGTCAGCATTTTCGTATTTGATATATTTATTGAATAATTCTTCAACTAAGAGCGATAACCAATCCAACTTCCTGCCACGATTATAATGAGTAGTACCTTTGATATACGAATAGAGAAAATAAGTTTTATCAGACGCAGTAAAGAGAAGCCTTGGCAGCAGATGGGAGCTCTGATAAGTACTCAACAATTGTTCCGCTAAATCGATCTGATCAGGATGATCAAACTTTAGAATGTACTTATCATCGAGTTTCAAGACGAGACCATCTGTTGTTCCGGATATCTTTTGAATATTTGTGATTTGATCTTTGAAATTGTGTTTCCGAAGGATCTCATTGATCTCTTGAATGTTCGGTTCAACTCTCATTTGTTGTTCGCCTCATTATCGAAAGTAAGCGTAGCGGAGATTTTCTCGATTGACTTTGAATCCGAGTAAAGGATTACAAAGTTATATCGTGTATCTCCGATTTTTACCGGATTCGGGTATTTAACAATCAAACAGGCTTGATCTTTCATGTCATCAGGTTGATCATTCGATGGTTTGATTAATCGTGCATCTTGATTATCGATCTCTAAACTTATGATTTCAGGTTTGGTCCCAAAAGGATTCAATGTATGATTCGCATTGATTGAAGCGAATTCATCAATCGTTATTGATCCGGTTCCTCCGGCATCGATCTGAAAAAAACCATCATTCCCAACGTATCTAACTGAGGGTAGATAGGAAGTATCTTGATTCCAATCCGAGGGATAGCGTAAAGAAACTTTGAAAGAATCATCCGTATACTCTGATGATCTACTCGAATCTTGATCCGGCGTTGATTGTTTCGCTATGCATCCTGCGCATACGAGTAGTATGACAAGCAGAGTTAGCAGATTCTTACGCATGAATATCACATTCCTTATACATAAACTCTTTATGAACGCATAGCAATTCTCCTATAATATTTGACGTTCTAGAAAGTAAATTTGTTCCTTTTAATCAATCTATTCCGCTAAAATCTGTTTTTAAATGGAATGATCAGATCAACACTTATGCCTTCCTTCTTTTCATGATGACGATTAATTCTTTAGACTGCCCTTGATATTCATTGGTATCCAAGCTGGACACTAGCTCCCAGCCTTGATCTCCCGCAGCGTTAAGTGCCGTTTCGAATTCGTTCTCATCTACTTTCACCCTACCCCAAAAGCTGCCTATTTTGAATTTGAGTGTTTTGTACTCCCATCTCTCCATCACTGACCCTCCATAATCGTTATTGTTTGTTAATACCTTCGGTAAAATAGAATCACCTTACAACATAACCTTAAATGGTATTATAACCCAGCAATTCTGTTTCTGCCTTCTATTATCATTAATGATGATTTCAGTTCTTCAATAAAAAAAGCCGTAACGCCAGAAGGGTCACGGTTTGTTTATTCTAACTTCCACTATTTTCGATATCCACTTTCCGTTCTTTTAATAGCAAATTCTGTTCGGATTTCCCACTACCTAATTCGACTATACTAAGATTGAACTTTAATAAAATGTTTATCGTCCATTTTATTAGATGCTTAAAGAGGAAGTGAGTGCAATTCATAAATTAATTATGTATCTTGCTTTATGTATCCTAATAGCTTCAACTGGATGCAGTTCAAACAATGACTCAATATCTGAAAAAGTTCCATCAGTCATTGGAAAATCCACTTCTTGTGATGCACCGCCAAAGTTTCTTAACTGGCTTGGAAAAAGTTACAGGTTGATGGAAATGAACACGAAATTAGAACCCGGAATGAAATTTGGTTTTGTTCAATGCGAAAATGGAAGGTATTCAAATAGTGATAATGATGGACCTAATCAATTAATCGTTTATAGTAATGGGGAATCTCGAGATCATAATGACTTTCTATTATTTGGGATTTGGGGAAGAGCATTATATACAATGCAGGAATAGTTGATTAAAATCACCTCTTAATTGTCCAGATGATTGATATACCTTAATTGAACGGAATTTCCTTTTCTAACGATGGATTATTACCACTAAACCAGCCTTCAATTTGATTGACTCCTTCATTAGAGAATTCATAAATTGAATAATAAACACTCGAAATTGAACTTCCTTCAATACTGATAATTGATTTTGTTATGAGTTCCTGATCACCATCATGATTGTAATCATAAAAACTAAACTCAGGAGTAATTATCAAAGTTATCTCCAATTTAGATTGTCCGTTATCCTTAGAAGATTTAACAAAATCTAAAAACGTCTTTTCATCGTCATCATCAGATGACCATATCTTCGATATCTTTCCATCTTCATACTGATAACAATTCACTTTAGACGTCGACCCATATTTATTGGTATAAGAATAAGTAGAACCAACTAAAATCTTATTGCCTTTTGTCATCATCTGAAATGTATATTTATTACTTGGCTCAGGATTGAATATTTGTTTTTCATCTTCGACTTTAATAACACTTACTTCTGAATTCATAATTTTTAATTCAACATCTTTTTGAGTTGTATTATAAAAGAGGATTATTTTAGCAATTTCACCGTCTTGGTCAATATCTGAATCGTTTATACTCTGAATAATCTTATTTGATGGAGTGGTATTAGTTTGTATAAAAGCTGAACTTAAAGCTATCAAGAGTTTTATTAAAAGAAATATGTATTCCATTCACAAATCTCCTTTAGCTCTATCTATTAATAAGTATCATCATTGTGAAGAATGCTAATAGAAGAAATGAAACTAAGCCACCGAGAATGATTAGTTTTTTATTCATTTTAATTGTCTGCAGCATAAAAAATAATAAAGCTACAAATCCTCCAAGAACTGCACTAACAGGTTTATCAATCCCCACATGAAGAGGCATAACAATATTCAACTTCTCAATAAACGGAAATAGCAGGCCAAACAATAAATATAATCCTCCGTTGAAGTACCATACCCTCATTGTTTTCATATATCGTGCAGCAAAATCAATTAATAATGAAGTAATGATCCCATAGGTGTAAACAATACTTGAAGTCAGTAATCCTACGAATAATAGAATTGCGTCAAATCTGAAAAAACCAAATATTACGCACATAATAATTGAAAAAATAAAGCAAGACCCAAGAGCTGAAAACAATTTATGAAGAATATAAAAAACAATTGTATTTTCAAGCCACTTGGGGATTTGGAAGTCCAATTCCGCATTTCCTAGTCTATTATCATGATCAAGTCCACAACTCCAACAGTATTCCGGATATTCAGAATGAAAACACTCATTGCAAAGCGCCTTCTTACATTGAATGCATGGCTTTGTTGCTTCAATAGTCTCATGATAATAACAGTTCATAATTACCTCTTTAAGTTCAAAGTCTGTTACTTGGTCAGGGCTCTTATCAGAAGTTGCCCTCTTCTCCGACTAATCTTAAAGTCAGCTCTTCCGTCTTTCCGTTTTGTTTAATTATTAATTTGTATTCCTTATCTTCATTATCTTCTAAATCTATTAATTGCTTATTGTACTCAGAGGAAACTTGAAAACTTCTTACTCCCTGTAGCTTCTGTGGATATTGACTTGCTGATTTAATTCCGTTTCCTTCAAGCACATATTCGATTGGTTTCAGTTCCGTCTCTCTATTCCCAATATGCTGAATATATAAGGAGTCAAACAGGGTATCTCCTGCATCTATTAGAGTATAAGTTGAAGCCCAAGTCTCCCCTTTTGCAAAGTAAACAAGAACATTATCCTGTTTATCTACCTTAACTTCCAAGCTACAACCGGTCACTAACAAGGACAAAATTGTTAGAGCTAAGCAAACTTTCTTCATTTATCACTCACTCGCTTTCAATAACCTATACTGATGCCGGCATCTAAGTCGCGTCAATTGTATTCACATGAGCAAGAATGTTGATGAGTTTGCCAAATGGATCGCGGACATAGAAACGCCGAACACCCCAAGGCTCATCCACGGGTCCATATTCTATCGGAAACCCAGCACTCTCCATACGTTCCAACACCGGATAGATATCATCGACTTCAATGGATAGATCAGGCACTGGCGTGTTAGAACCCCCTTGCGATGCAAAACTAATTTGGATACTCATCTCTTCGTGCGAACCGTACGTAGCGATCCAACCATGATCCATCAATATATCGAGGCCGAGCACGTCATGGTAAAAGCATCTAGCTGCATTGATATCTTGGGTTTCTATGTTGGTAACAATCCGTTTAACCTTCATTCCTTACCTCCAGTCCACTCAACATCAGCAAGGATCATCATCCACCCACTAAATCAAAATGAGTCTCTTCTCCGTTCTTGAATATTCGTATTTTCTCATATTCTTGATCACTACCAAGATTAAAAATGGTTAGTTTCTTTAATCTTTTGTCTTGGTAATCCTGTGTAACTAATTCTTCAAGATTAATAGTTAATGTTTGATCTTGTACTTCTGCGTTAATCGAACTAAGAAATTTGGCTTCTTCTCCTTGGAGTACGTTTGAATAACTGACGATTAGGTATTGTTTTTCATCAATCGGCGAAAATAAATATAACCCATTGCTGTTCTTGATATTATCAACAAAGATTTTGGCATTCTTATTGAGTCCTTCAATATTTACTTCATTTATCACTGAAGCAGCTTTATTACATCCAACTAAACAGGCTAAGATTATGGTGAAAAATACAAAGGAAGTACTTACTTTTTTCATGTAACCAACTCCAATAATCTCTAAATTTTCTGATACCATTCTTATATACTCTCGTCGTTCATCCCTTTGAATTCGCTGATACGTTGACTTGTAATATTTGACCCGTTCGTTTTGTTAGAATCAATTCTAACTCTCATAATAAATATTAATGAATACTTGTGAGCTAGAGATTAATGCAAATGCTACCGACGAGAAAAGTAACCAGCGTATTGATTTTTTATATTTATTCATAAGTAACGCCCTACTGAAACCCATCTATTATTTCATTAATTTGTTTAATATGTCTTTGTTCATGCAAGTATATTGATTTAACCCATTCAATTAATAACATCTCTTTAAAGACTGGGTGTGTAAAATGTCTCCTATGCAACACTGATAGATCTTCAATTGAGTTTAATATTTCATTTAACTTCTCTCTTGATTGATTCAGTTTTTCGACAATTTCCGGATATTCTAAAATTTCATCAGTTGGTTGAGCAATGTCAGGTGCTATCAACTTTTTACTTCTATCAAGTAGAAACTCTAATGACTTTTTCTCTATGAATGATTCTTCTTTGCTCTTTAATCCTCTCCTAATTGCTATGGCATATAATTCTTCAGTCTTGATTAGATGTTGGCATATTTGACCAATACTCCAACTGTTTGAGTCTTTCTGTTTGTTTAATTGATCTCTACTCAAACCATTAAGAATTCCAAGTAATTCGTCTCTTGTTTCTTTTAATTGTTGTTTGATTTCTTGAAGTTCCATAAAAAACTCCCTTTCTTTCATTTTTTGCGATATCCCGCTTCCTTAAATTAGCTAAGATCATTCCTTATCTTTTCTATACTTCTTGTGGCTCTATCATTTAATGATCTTTTGTCTTTTAAGTTGTAATTTTCTAGTTCATGTCCTGGATCAATAATTAATGGTTTCTTGATAATATCCTCGAGAATAATATAGGTTGATTTATATGCTTCATTTACAAGGGCGTTATCCAAATGTTTTTTAGTTTTCATAAGGATTTCAATTATCCCTTCCGCATACATAAGCTTAACAATGCTGTCAGAACTCATCACATTTCTTGAAGCAAATGACAAAACACATTTGAGAATAGTATCATCTTGATAATTGCTTGCAATTGAACTTAATCGATAAACTGCTTTCCAGTCCCTGATTGATAGTTCCCTTGAATATTGATCAATCATTTCTCTAAACCACTCAATTTCTATTTCCTTAGGGATATTATATTGTTTGTATTCTTCATATCGTCCCTCACGATACATCTGGAGTGTATTACCGTCGTAAGAAGTAAACAGTTCTTTAGCTTTTATAATCATGCTAACACCATCTTTATATATTAATTTGGAAGATTCCACGGTTTCATCGTTACATTCTATTTTGGCTAGTAGTCTCTGAATGATTCTCGACTATTTCGGAATTATGTCCAATTGATTGCTCATCTTTATAATCATATTTATATGATGAAATGCCCCAAAGGCTTACTGTTTCCTCGTTTATATTTGCATAAAAATAAAAATCTCCAACGTTATATTCTTCTACGTTTGATGATGCAAAAATATATGTGTTATCGCTTTTTCCAAGTAGACTTTCTAATAAATCTATTGAATCACCATTTTTAAGCCCAATCGGAGTTGGCAGGTCACCATTGACGGTTATTTTGTACAGAATCCCTTCTTTGTTAAATACTAAGCACAAAATCGGCGTCCAGACTGCTGTCTGTCCATCTTCAAGTTCAATTGTTTCAGTTATTTCATTGTCAGTATTATATAAGTCCAAAGAGTTTAAGTCATTTAATGTCATTCCGAGATAAAACATTCCGCTCTGCCCATCAGCTTGTTTGATCACGATATGTTTCCAATCTATCAATGATTTGTTATCTTCTACGATTGAACTTCTCAATAATTCATCACTATCGTTATCAATACCTACATCGTTGCTTAATTCTATTGAGCTATTCTGGATATTCGAACATCCAGTAATAATAAATAAAGTCATTATCAGAATCCCTATCATTCTTTTCATAAAGCTCCCCCAGACAATAAATGTTAACCAGTGGTATAGGTACTCCAAGAAAGAACTTCAACCACACCTTAAATGGTATTATAACCCAGCCTTTCTAATTCTGCTCTTCAATTCTCCATAATTCTAATTTTGATTACCAACAAAAAAAGCCACGGTGCCAAGAGGATCGCAATCCCTCAGATTCGCACGCGGCCTTAAAGAAGAACGAATTTACTTTTGAACATTCGCCTCATTAATTTGACAGAGACTTTTCATTACACCACTTTCTAAGTTGATTAATTTAGTTCTGTGCTTTGGTGTTAAAAATTCCTATATTCATTTGTTATTGCTGTTCCTAAGACGTAAATAAAGAGATAAAGAAAATAAATTACTCCGATGGGTATTACCTCGATAAGGATATATATATTTATTGGAGTTACGTTCAAATTGCTTGCATTAAGATTCTCTACATTACTATTTAACTTTCTAGTTTTAGAGATTGCTTGAAACAAGCCGATTACCAATAGTATTCCAGCAAGAAAAGAAATCATATAAATAAATAATAAATCAAGCTCATCAAACTTAAGATCAAAATAAGTAGCCATTACGCTCTCAAACCTAAGAAATATAATAATGGGTATAAGTAAAATGAATATCTTGTTTGTAATAATCTTGTATAAAATGGATTGAAAAGAGACTTTGATTTCGTGTTCCCCCCCTTTTCATTTAGTTTCCTGTCTTAAAGAAGGTTTCATTTGTAATTTGGGACAACTTATCTGTAGCTTCTTTACTTGTAGGTTCTTGCACTAGTAAAAAGAATATTTCTCTTAATTCATCTATTCTTGAAAGAGTAAGATCCTTAGACTTATCCTCTCTCAAAGAAAAATATAAATTATACAAACAAACATCTAAACTGTCATTGTCTTTCTCATATGTAGTTAGTTCCGATAATGAAGCTGCATTGGAAACACTAGCCAACATAGATCGATAATTGTAATCATTAACTTCCATACTAAAACTGCTAAGCACATTACCAAGTTGATATTTGAATGATCTATTAATTGAATTCTGCAGGTCTTCGTTTTTGTTTTGGATTTCAAAGTATTTAAGACTACTGAATACCAAGCCCACTATGCATAAAATTAAAAGTAATATTAAGTATCTACTTCTCTTCATTGAAATGATCCCCATTTCTTTATACTGCAACGTGGTTACTATTGATTCACTGAGTAAAGAGCTACTTCTTTACCATTGAAAACAATATCCTTCTCATAGCTCATCCCATTTTTCTCCGCTACTTTCATAGATCCAATATTTCCATGTTGGATTATAGATACTAATCTCTTCTTATTCAGTGAACTTAATCCGAATTGTTTCCAAACTTTTGCTTGTTCAAGTCCATATCCTTGTCCCCAATAGTCCTTTACTACCCAGTAGCCGACTTCTATTTCATTATTTCCTTCTATCGTTTGGGGGACTAGTCCAGAATGTCCGACCATCTTGTTACTTCTTTTATCCAGGGCAATATATAATCCTAAGCCTGATTGATACCAGTTAACAAATTTATCGAGACTTTCCTTTGCTTGCTCCTTTGTCCAAGTTGTCCCTTGACCTATATATCTCATGACATCAGGATCACTCGCCATCGTTAGTAATTGATCCAGATCATCCGAATGATACTTCCGAAAGATAAGACGATCAGATTCGATCATATGTACCCCCCTTTTGAAATTACTAACAAGTCACTTACATCAGTGAACGGGCTTGTTATTTATTTTCATCAGCTCATCTTTACTATTTAATGTTACTGAATCCCCTATGTTTAATTGATTCCAGTTCCCTTTAGATATTTCTATATACATATGTCCATCATTACTTGATATCTCTAGAACGTACTTATCGCTCTTAATATCTTTATTTAATACAACATAAGTATATTCAATTATTTGAGTTTGGTTATTTTTGCATCCACCGCTTAGTAAGAGTGTAACGATAATAATAGATATGATTAGCCACCGCACTTGGATCTACATCTCCTCAGGTTTTCTTCTCAACTCTGCAATGTTCTTTGTTAAACCTTCAATCTCTTCTTTATCATTCTAATCTGACCTCTATGATTGATTTCATCTTCAAAAACATGAAACCACATAAAATAATGATTAGCTTGTTTTTTATACCAGAACTCTTCTTCTTTATACAACCAGTCATCATCAACGGTTTTAAATAATTCATATGTTCGATTTCTAATTTCATTTAATTTATCTACATAATAAGTCAGATCATTTCCCTTAATCTTTTCCCGTCCTTCTTCGCCGAGATTCAAAGCAGCCCCCCAGATCGACATCTCTTCCTCATTCAATTCTCTTTTTTCAAAAGTCTCCAGTTGATACGCGTATTCTACCGCTGCGAAATGTAACAACAATGCACCTATTGAATTGCTTTCAGAATCTAATAAAAAATCTAATTGATCTACAGTTAAATTTTTTGTGGATTCTAATGTTGTAAATCTTGCATAATTCATCATCGACAGCAAACGACTAATTTGAGGCGAATAACCAGGTATATCGGTAATAAGATAGATATTATTCATGTTTATCATGTTTTTCCTCCGTGAATACGCAAATGGAATAATTTATTCGTTTTATAACTGAATCAAGTAACTTAATATTGAATTATATCAATTCCAGCAGGAGTTCTCATGTCAAAAATAAAATCAAATACGCTATTCCTTATGGTCTTATTTATATTGCTAATTGTTGGCTGGTTTCTTTGGATGTCAAAAAATGCTGCTTTAGATACCCTAATCGATATAAAATCAAAAGATTCCATTATTAATGCTATTGAGATGACTCAATGGGAAGTTGAACGTACACAAATGAATATACCAAAAAGCATGCCTTTTTATGCTGCTAGACTAGACTTACACCAAGACCTGATTGTTCAAAAAGTTCTTTATCTGTTGAATTCTGATTCTACCATTCCACCGGTTAAATTAATCCAGTTCTCATTACATCGTGGAATGTCTATGGACATCCATGCTACTTTTGAGTTTTCAGGAGCTCTTGGGATTAAAAGAAAAATCAATATAAATGCCAACCAACAATGGATCGCCTTCAAAAATGAAACTGGAACAGAAATATACAATAAAACTAAAAAGAAATCTTAAGGACTATCATTCATACTATTGATTCTTTCAAGAATTCCATCTTTATATGTATAGTCATAGATTGGTTCATTCTCAGAACGCACATTTGATAGGCTAATTACTATTGGGTTCATATCTTTTTTGAGTTTAGCAAAATCCCCTTGAATTTTTTGTATTGTATCAAAAACTGATGAGCTTAACTTCAATTCGCCATTGATTGTTTTTATTACTGATAGATCTGGCCACGATAAATGTAATCCTTCAAATTCGATAATAAACTCATCATTCCCATCACCATCTAAGTCAATAAAACTTGGCTCACCCCATAAATCAAAAGACATAACTTTTTTATTGATCTCATCATAGATAAAATAAGTTTTTAGGCCCGGGCCATTGAGTGACACATCGATACTTCCAATTAATTCAAACCGATTTTGATTAGAGAAATATTTTTGAAACACACATACCTCACGGCAACTATATTGATCATTTTCAACTAATGAAGCCGATAAATTCGGGATTAGTATCTGATTGTCTTTGAATTTTAAAATACCATTTTTTTGATGTGAATTAGCTGATTCATCGACTTCATAAATATCTAATACTGCTTTGCTATTTTCTATACGTCCAAATGGAATCGATTTAATATGCTTCCATTCAGGTAGAGGTTTACCCCTTAGGACTTCATCCAATTGCAACGGACTAAAGTTTAAATTAATTCGGTAAGGCATAATAGGCAATTTAACTTCTTCACTATTATTAGAATCAATATTTTTTGATTCTTCAGTTTCAATCATAGAGTTTGAAGGTGAACTTGAACCATTTGAAGTATTATTGCTGTTGCAACCAATCAAAAATATAAGTACTGAAAGTACAGAAATACTAATTAACTTCATACCCTCACCGCCGGGATTTTTCATTATACTATCAATTGTTTATCCAGTATCTCTTTATGATGTTCCCATTCTCTTCAATAAAATTACTATCTGGAATTCCTCTATTATTAATAATGGTTTTTTCAGAAGCTACATTGGTTTCATCACATACAACAAGTACTTTATTTATTCCTAATCTCTTTGCTTGTTCAAGAGATAATTTCAAAAGTTTTGTTGCATATCCTTTCCTTCTCTCGGAGGGTCTTATACCATAGCCTATATGTCCTCCTCTGTTCATTAAAAATTCCGTCAATTCATGCCTAATATTCACTGCTCCTAGTACCCTATTCTCTTCAGAAACTAACCAAAAAGTCGAATCGGGTACCCATCCATCTCGTAGGTTTATTCCATTCTCATTATCGAGAAGCCATTTAACCATTCCCTCAAAATCTTCAGGATCTTTACTTATGACCCAGGGAACCATATCTTCTCCACTTTCTTTCCATTCAAAATAAAAATCTAAATACTCATTTTTTAAGTCCTTTGTTGGTTTTAATAAACGTATTTGATGTATCATTTATTCCTCCGAAAGAATTTGACTTAAATGCGCTAAGTTATTACTCATAACAATCTTGTATTCACGACCTAGAGAACCTTAAGCCCCAACGGGGTGAGCGTGACGCGGTTAGGTTCGCAGAGTTGTCCGCCTGATTCCGCTCCCTCGGAATACAAACAACATCATAAATATTAAATTACCGATCCCCGCTAGTTTAGAGCAGTGCTTAAACTATTCCAAGAAAGATAAACACATATTACGGCTGCAACAAAGAAGAGAGCAGAAACTTTGATATTCCTCCGCATTTTTATCCCGAATATACAAAAGAAAATAGCTGTAGCTAATTTAGCTATTGAATGATAATACCCGGTTGAAAAGTTTGAACTGCTAAATATTATTGAAGTAAGTAAAGTTACTGAAATAAACACTTTAAACCACAATGGTTCTCTCATGAATTGTCTATACATAAATTTGATCCATTGCATAACTAAATACTACCTCCCGTTATCTAGAAATATTGCCTGCCGAACCGAGGGCTGAATGGCCCTCAGCATGAATACTGTGTTAGGCGATTCCCACATTATTGATAATTATAATCGATTCTAATTTCTATAATTTTCATATTCTTAACATTAAAATCAAGACTATAATCCTGATTGTTAATTTTTAGTTCATATACAATTACATTAGGATCATCCGTTACATTGCCTCTATTAATTATCCCAGGATAATACAAAAGCATTTTATCTTTACTATCTCCAATTTTTATTCCTCTATAGGTTTTATATTTATTAGATTTAAAAATAGCTGTTACTAATGACCCACCAAAAAATTCTAAGTGCAAGTCTTCATAATCAATATTCTTATAATAGATTCCGGCATAGGTATCTGCACCCTCTCCAAGGATTCCATCGTCAATGTATTTAGCCTTACCAAGTATATTTATTAAGTCAAGATGTTCCTCTAACTCACCAACTTGAATAGCTTCATCCTCAATGCGAAAAGAAAAATCCTTATACACAGCCAAATTTTTCTGAGAAACGGTATAGGGCAGGCTGAACGCAAATACTAAAAGAAGTTTAACTAAATACATGTTTAATTACCTCTTATAATTTCAATTATTGGGTTTTACCTAAAAGTGTTCCTCATTACGCTTTTCTCTAAACGAATTCAAATTGGTTGCTAATCACAGCCTTATAATGTAAATACGACGATTCTAATTTAATTCCATATAAGTGTATTGATTTCCTTTCTCTTCCTAATCAATTTTTGTCAATGAAAAACAAAAAAAAGTCGCTTTATAGGCGACATAAAAAAAGTATTTATGCTTCATTATCTTTTGCGTTTTCTATTAAACCGATATAACCAGGAAAATAACAAGAATATTATTCCTATATTTAACAACTGAATGATTACAGTAGACCAACTAAAGGACATTCCTGTTACCTCCCTTTATGATATTTATGCACTTCAGGTATGTCGTATAACGTTCTTGTATTCACGAGTCCCACCGACTAAAGGCGACAAAGTCGCCGGCTGCTCGAGTTATCTCACAAATTCTTTACTTTTTCTTCAATATCCCTTCCAATAAAATTTGAATTAATGGGTGTAATGCCTAATTCTCTCGCCCAAACTGATATCTGGCCAATGTGATGAATTTCATGAGCAATTAAATGTCTTATGATTTCTCCCTTCATAAAGGTTTCTGTCATCCAAGATGGTTTAACAATTTCATTTTCATTTTCAACTGTCCATTGAATCAAATATTCTTTTAGTTCATTCCTAGACTGGTTCGACAACTCAATAATAGATTGAAGCTTAGTGAAATCATCAAAATTAATAGTAATATCAGGTTTATTATTTATTGCCCTGAACCAACTATATTCAACATCAATGATATGTAATAATGTCCGTAAAATTGTTTCTACTCCGGCATTTTGCTCCTTTACAAACTCTTCAAAACTCAAACCACTAAGAGCCTTAAACCATTCATCTCTTACTTCCCAGTTATATAGGATGAGACTTTTCATGATCTTCCCCCTTTACATCCCGAATCCACTTCTAACTCCGGCCGGACCGCCTTATTAATCTTCTAAACTAGGAATATCCATTTCCTCCATTGCTTTATTTGAATCGTAATCAATGAATATATCTACTATATTTCCTGTTCTCTTTTCATATGTAAATCTGATTTCTTTATTTTTGACTAAAAGGCTAATATCATTTGTTGTTTCGGTCGCAGTCTCTGAAACTAGATTATTTCCATATGTAAGTTTGATTTTTTCCAACGAGTCTCCAACGATTATTCCTCGTTTTGTTGGTACATTCTTTAATTCGATCGATACAATACGCCCTGATTTATTTGTGGCATTGTATAGGTAATCAAAAATGAAATCTGTTTGCTCTTTATTCGGATAGGAAACTTGATACCAAGCATAATCAATACCATTAACTTCACCGGCTACCCTTGTAAATATACTCTCGTTGTCCTCCTCAATTGAAAGATGTAAATTAGATGTTAGTTCTTCAAGTGAAATTTGATCATTTAATATTATTCCATTGTAATTGACATCAAGATCATCATCTGAAATATCTGCAATTCCCAGACCGCTTGCCTGGCTTGACCTATTACATCCAGACAACATTAAGCATGCTAAAATAAATATCCAAAGTATTTGAAGCCTGCTTTTACTAGTCATATACGAGTCTCCCTTATGCACTAATGATTACTTATTATTATTTGAGATAACCTATAACCTTACCTTTTACTAAAGATTTTGAAAGAGGACCGAAGTTCAGACTCCCCACGCTCCGAAATGAATTATCTCCTAAAACAAAAATATATCCGGTAGGGATAGCGATTTCTTTCACTTCAGTTTCAAAATAATCTCTATAGCTTTTTCGGCATTCTTCTTCACATCCTGGGTATTCTATCTTCGAGTATTGATTCTTATCCAAACCATAAGCAAGTAACTTTCCGTAAAAAGTCTTCAGTCTACTTCCATTAATATAAATTTGACTGTTTCTAATTGAAATCTTTTCACCCTCTAATGCAATTACTCTTATGATGTCTTCTTTCTGCTGAAACTCATCTACTATTGCTTCAGTAGGGATATCAATTAAGCTAATATCTCCTCTTTTGATTTCATGATCATCATAGTAATTTGGATTTACTACAACTTTGATACCCGAAAATTCAAGGCTTTGTCTGGCCATACCATCATCCCTATGATCAATAACAATATCCGGACTCTCTAAATCTACATATTCAATTTTTTCTAAAGTATATGGATCGGTTATTACATTTTCTTTCGCACAGCCACCTAATATAAATGTAAGACAAACAGCTCCTATTAAATTTCTGATTTTCATAACACCTCAGTGTTTAAAGTGATATAAGAGATTTCCATTTAAACCCTTTCAGCAATTTCCGATATCATTCTTGTATTCACGACGCCCCACCGACTTAAGGCGACGGAGTCACCGGATGCGCTGCGCATCCGAATTCACTTCTATTTCTAACTTTATCTTCTAATCCAGATATTTTTAAAGAGGTTGGATATTGTAATATCCACTTCTCCGGTTTCATTTAATGATACTTCTTTTGCTTCATATGCCGTTGACGGAAATATATAAAATGAAAAATCATCCCCATCTTTGTAGTTCAAACCACTTATTCCAGATGTAGAACTGGAGTATTTCTTGGATTTATATTCAGCCGTCATTTTTGCTGACATCTCTGTAGTAAATGAATGGTCCCCTAAAGTTATATGATGTATTCCAGAAATCAGTGTCGCACCTGACAATGAATATTGACCGCTTGATCTAAAACCAATGCTATAGCCGCCCGAGTTTATATTGCGTGAATTGCTAACCCAAGCGATATAAATCTTATGATTTCCATCATCGTATAACACTTTACCAATATTACTTTTTAGATCTGCTAGATCAATCGAAATTGTATAACTTTCTTGAATTATACTGCCATCTTTATCGCTATAATCCCTTGTGTTATTAGCTATATATGATATCCCTTCACTCCATAAACCCAGCAATCCGATTCTCCAAGTTATTGTTATAACAACCCCGAGAATGACTATAAAAAACACAATCATATTTCTTATTTTAATGTTCATCATCTAGGCTCCTACAAGAGATCTTTACATGTATTGCGTTAATTTCCTATAACGTTCGTGTGTTCATGACGTCAATCTCCCTTAAATATTCCCATCCTAGGGAGATTGATGGTATCATTCCCACGAGATGTATTCCTCTAATAAAAACTCCCCTTCTATTTCAAGGATTGCCTTTGGTTTACTATCATCATAATAACTAATATCTATTGTTGTGCCACTCCATTGAAGGGAGAAGATCCCATTACCTCTGTACTCTAATTTTATTAAGTTTTCGTCTACAGCTTGATGTTCAAAATAATACAATCTAGCATCTAGAGCCCTATTATTTTCGTTATATCCTTGCAAGAGTTCAAACAATTTAGTCCCAAATTCTTCAAGTACTAACTTATCAAGATAAATTGTAACTTCAGCACTAGGGTTTATTTCGAATATAGCAGTATCTTCAACCGACATAATGGCTTGAGGATCTGTTTCAGTCTCAAACCACATCATTATTGTTTCGTCATCTTTACGAACAACATAAGCTTTTGATTCTAATAGTTTATATTTTTCAGTTCCATTGAAACGCTTAAGAGTCATGGTACCCATAATTTATTCTCCTATTTTTGCAATAATTTCCGATAACGCTCTGGTATTCACGACGCCCCACCACCTTAAGATCACGAAGTGACCGACCGCGATGCGGTTAGGTGGTGCGGATGTGTCCGGTTGATTACGCTTCCCTGTATCTGAAACTACTACAATTGAATCCACTTCAATTCCGGTCCGGGCCCGAGGGGTGAATGCCCCAAAGCATTAATATGGTGTTAGGCGAAGATATTGCCTTCTTGAATTACCCTCAATCATGTATTTGAGCTCTCAATAAATAAATGCTTTTCTTCGTTTTAAATACATAATCTTTTGAATAGCATGCATAATATCCGTCTAGACTTACAAGTAACTCAAACACTTCATACTCTTGTTGATTTAGTAATTCCTCTATCAAATTGATGAGCCCTTCAATCCTCTGATCTCTTGTAAAAACTATCATTTTAATTTGTTCTTTATATTTCTCTGGTTGTCTACTATATTCACTTAAATAAAAAAAATCTTTAATTTCAGATTTTACTTGTACTTTCCAATTAATAATCTCAATAAGTTTGAAATAGTTCACGTTTTTAGCTGTTGGAAGCCAAGACTTTGCCTCTTGATCATAAAATGCTCTTAAATCAGATTGAAATGAATCATTTATTGGCACCTCAAAAAACTCAAAGTATGCCGACAAACAACCATCAGAATATTCACAGTTGTCGTCTTCAATAATTTTTTGAATCTTTCCGATTATCTCCATCTGAGTCCCCTAACTTAATCTTACATTTTCAATACTTTCGCCTATCCTTCTCAGTATTCACGACGTCCCATCACCTTAAGGCGACAAAGTCGCCGGCAGCGATGCGGTTAGGTGGTGCGGATGTGTCCGGCTGATTCTACTTCCCTGTTACCGAATATACAACATCGATTCTACTTCTTATTTCGGTCCGGATCGAGAGGCGAACGCTCCGAAGCGTGAATATAGTGTTATACGGCGTATACCACTTCATCGAATTATCATTAGAATAGTTCTTTAATCTCCATCAATCCATTTAAGTAATTTCTATTCCTTTCATAGTTATTTTTAATTTCTAAAACTATTGAATTTTCTCTAATGAATTCCATGATCCCTGAGGGTTTAGATAATATTATTTCTATTCTTTTGACTTCTATCTCATAAAACTCTGAAATTTGCTCTTCTGAAAAAGCCTCTAATTCTTTAGTAATGGATTTCAATTTACTCTCAAATAGTTTTAATAATTCTGCTTTGTTATAAAGATCCATTCCAACTAAAATCCTAAGGGCAGCCAGATCGAGCTCATCTTCATTATCTAGCTTATTACTTAGGTTTATTAATTCAGATTCTAATTCTTTTACTATTCCCTTTGGCCAAGTACAAACCAATTGTGTTAAGACCCAATAAATCCATATTGTATCGTTAGTCTTTAGAACGGCCTTTACGTGTGGGATAGATTGTTTAGATAGTGGTTTTAGTATTTCTACTACTTGCTCTGCATTAGGCCAGTTCATATCTTGAATACCTTCAAGCAGCTCCGGTATATATATTTCCAGATTATTTGATTTCAGAATGTGTTTAAGTCGATCATCATTAATCATTACTTGTTAATTCTCCTTTGAACTTCGGTGTATGTAGTAAAACTTTCTAGTGTGCACGACGTCGATCTACCTTAGATAGCTCCTATCTCTTAGGGAGATCGATGTGTCCGGTTGATTATGCTTCCTGCTCCTGCCAATTGCCTCATCGAAATACATCAGTCTCCTACCGAACCGAGGGCCGAATGCCCCGATACGTGAATATGGTGTTATCGGAAGTCTCCATATTCGTTAGTGTTCACTCTAAACATTCAATTTCTTTGTTTACAATTATTTACTACAAACTATAGAATGATTTTATTAATAATTCAATCCAAAGGAGGAATACTGGCATGAACCTGGATGAGAGTATTCAAGATCAAATATTAATTAATGAGCTCGGTAAAATCGGAGAAGTTTCTGGTGCCATAGCTGGAATGCTTACTGGTAGTTCCTTGAATATTATCAGTCAATCAATAAGCGGGAAATTAGGAGCAAGATGGGGGGCAAAGCTACTTAAGTCAATAGGATATAATGATAAACTGCTGTATCATCAAGATGTTCAATCAGCGATGGAAAACGTTGCGAAAATACTGGCGAGAAACGGAAAACTTATTGATACTTCTGAACTATTAACCACTCCACATTTAACAGCAGTTATTGGAAGTGGGGCAGGGAATATGAATCCCACCATAGTCTGTGTAGAATTCATTCCAATAAGTCCAAATTCCACATCCATTAATATCTATGGTACTGCTAAAGAAGGATTAATAAAACAAAGATCAGCTGAAAAAGCAGTGAAAAAGATAATTGATTTATTGCAATAATAAGTTTATTTATCTGTTTTGGAGATTTCCGATAACATTCTTGTGTTCAGGACGTCCCACCTACTTCAGGCGTCGAAGTCGCTGGCTGCGCTTGCGCAGTTAGTCGGTGCGGATGTGTCCGGCTGATTTCGCTTCCTTGCTGCTGCCAATGACTTCTCGGAATTATCATCTATCTCCTGCGACCGAGGGCCATATGGCCCGATGCGTGAACATGGTGTTATGTGAAGTCAGTGACTTCTCGGGCTACTTTCAAACTCTTTGATATTCGTCTAACCATTCTTCTATCTTTTGTTTAATAATATAACGGTCTTTAGTTGAAATATTTTTTATTACATTCCATTGCCCGTCGACAATTTCCAATGTATAATGCCCGTTAATATCTGAGTCAGGATACCAACCTAAATCGAACAATACATAATTATTTGTTTCTCTGCCTGGGATATACCATGTCCCTTTTTTAACATTTAACTTAACAACTTGTAGCAAATCCTCAGTGAAATATCCCCAGTTCTCAATAAACCAATCACTGTCTGATTCTAAAATTGGATCTATGTCATAAAATTTGTGGTAGGTTACAGCAAACCCTGCTGGCAATCTTAGTTGCATTAGCTCCATTGAGATCTCCTTAAAGCTTTAGATTTTCACTTATTTTATAACGTTCTTGTACGACGTCCATTCCCCTTAGATAGCTCCTATCTTAGAGGAATCTATGTATATGCCTGACTTAACTTCCTCGAGAACCCCCCCGGCAGACGACATACAAGCAAAATATGCTCTTTAAATACGCTCTATTTAAATGGTGTTATAAACCATTTCTTCAAGCAATACTTTAACTTTCAGTTTCTTTGAGCTTGCTAATATTTAATTCTTGTATGCTCTTTGATGATTTCTGCTAACATTCATATATTTACGACATCCATTTGCTTAAGGCGACGAAGTCGTTGTCTACTCTTGCGCAGTTAGCCAGTGTGGGTGTGTCCGACTATGGTCTTATAGACAACGCGCTTAACGATCTTAATAACTTTTTTCAACTGACTTGTTAGCTTTTATCCAAGTGGTCTACGGTTTACTTTCTCCATATGCTATTCTTTCTAAATAGAAAAATCATATAAGAAATCATTGCTATGAGTATTGCAACATTTATTGGAATTGTATTTAAGGATACAACAAATTTCAAAGAGTTATTAATTCGCACAATACTGTATAAAAGTGAAAAGGTAATTAATGAAACCAATAGATCACTAATTTTATCTTCTAAGCTAACAAAAACTGTGATAAGCGTAAATATAAAACCAACAATAAGTACTATATACATAAGCATTCCACCAACTCCAACCTATTGGAATAAGACTTCCCGAGGATTTCTGCTAACATTCTTGTATTCACGACGCCCTACCACCTTAAGTCCCGAAGGGACAGCCGCGATGCGGTTATGGAGCGGGTGTGTCCGGCTAACTCTGCAGCTGAAATGCCTCTACGAATCCACATCGGACTTCTGCCGGACCGAGGGCCGAATGGCCCGAAGCGTGAATGTGGTGTTATGTGATGCCGGACACTTCGAAGATCAACTTTCAAAGTGTATTCCAATGGTTTTTCCGAAATGATTGGCCTCTTCTACTTCATCAATGTATCCCTGTATATCAAGATAGCCTTCTTTCAAATTTAGCTTATTATTTCCTTGGTATTCTTCTATAGGAGTAAAAGCATTTAAGATAACTTCTTCATGTGGTTTGATATTAAGTTTGTTACCTTTGGCTTCTACTTTGAACTCATTTCCTTTTGATCCATTCTGGGTCTTAATCGTGTAACTAATAAATACAATGTTTTGTTTGATTGAATGTTTCGAGTTGTTTGTTAATTTAATCGTATACGCAATACCTTCAGGAAGTTCAGATCTATTAATAACTTTCAAGTCGATCTTATCCAGTTCTTGAGAAGTGATTGAGGTATTAGCATTGCATGCTGTAATGCTTAAAACAGTAATTAAAATAAAAATAAGCAAACTGATTGGTTCTCTAATATTCATTACGTATTCACTCACTTCTTTAAGCTGTTGTCTGGTTTCACATAACGTTCGTGTGTTCACAACGTCGATTACCCTTAGATAGCTCCTATCTTAAGCTGATCGATGTGTCCGGCTGATTCAACTTCCCTGCTAATGCCAACACTTCTTCGAACTCTTACCTAACCCCCTCCAAACCGAGGGCCGAATGGCCCAATACGTGAACATGGTGTTATGTGACGTTGCTTTTTTCTTCGAGTAAACTAGAAATATCTTTATGTCTATCTATGACTATTCTCTTAAAAAAGATTCTTTCAGACTCCTTAGTCTTTAATTTATGTAAAAATTCCTTGTTTAATAAAAGAGAGCGTATAGACTCATCGCTATCAATAACAAATTTATTCTTTTCATCATTATAAAAATGTTCAAACCACTCTTGCTCTTTAATCATTATTTTGATTATTCTATTTGGTTCATCTTTTGATGAGTCCTTAATAAATAGCGCTGCAAAGAATTCAATTATTAAATCAATTAGTAAAATAATATTCTCATCTACTTCCATTTAATTTTCATAGAATTAAGGCAATGTCACTTAACGTCTCTCGTATTCACGACACGACCCAGCCTTAGATAGCTCTTATCTTAGGCTGGGTCGTGTGTAGTCTGCTATATCTTCCATGATTATACATCTGAAAACCAAGGGGCGAAAGCCCCGCAGCGTGAATACGGAGTTAGATGATGTCGGGATCCTCTTGAGTTACCTTCAATTTTCTTATCATTGTTCTTATCACTGCTCTCAATTTTCATTCTGGTATTTCAATATGTTCCGACACTCTTGATTTCAGTATTTCAATAAGATCTTCATCCATAAACTTAAAGTCATCCGGAATGTCCAATACGATTATTTGTTTTGAATTTATCTTGTTTGAAAACTTATCTCTAAGTCTTCTTAGATGCTTCTTCTCCATTACAAATATCATATCCGACCATCCAATATGTCCTTCTGTCACTTTAATTCTAGCGCCCTCTTCAGTTCCAGCTGATCTAACTTCATATCCGTTTACTCCGTCAAAAATCTTCTCAGCTGTCAGGCTACGCCACTTGTTACGGCTACAAACGAAAAGTAATTTGATTTATTTCACCTGTCCTTTAATTGTTTTGATGCATTATCCCGATTTCATCTAAAGTTCATGTGTTCACGACGTCGATTAACCTTAGATAGCTCCTATCTTAGGATGATCGATGTGTCCGGCTGATTCCGCTTCCCTGCTACTGCCTATATCATCTTCTAATCCTCATCTTACTTCTGCCGGACCGAGGGACGAATGCCCCGAAGCGTGAATGTGGTGTTATACGAAGGATCATACTTCCTGAAATTGCCCTCTAGTAATCAACATCTTCAATAATCCAATTACTATTTGGATTCTTCTTTAAAACAATATGTACAGATATAGTGTCTTTGTTTCCCTTTAATTTAATAGTTAGTTCAGAATTTCCATAGCCATTTTCATATTGGATACCCCCCATGGGAAAATAGCCAAATGTAATATCATTACCCACAATCTCTTTTATTTCAGGGCTTAACTTAATATAGTTAGTAGCAACCTTATAGGAATCACTTTGTTTAATAATTTGTATTATCCCCATAATCAATATGCATATAAAAACGAGAATCACTGAAGTAATAGAAATGATCACTCCAATAATGCCCTTATTATTATTTACCAAATAGACATCTGTGTGAACTAAACGATCGCCAATTTTCCTTTTTTGTTTACTTACCAGAATTAGCAACAGTTCTACTGGCCATAAAAAAGTAAAAATGTTCCTGAGAATTAATTTACTTATCTTAGGTATATTAAAATTGTCATCTCTGACAGCAAGCCCAAACATTCTTTTACCTAAACTTCTTCCATTAATGATATCTTTGCAACAATATAAAATAAATGCAGCTACCATACACATAATCATTCTAATAAACGTCGATGAGAAATCGAAGTTATCAAAATTCATAAATAAGAAAGCCACTATAACTATAAGAAAAGAAAAAATAATATGATCAATGAAAAATGCACCTAATCTTCTGAAAATAAATGGCTTTTGCAATTGCTCCAATGAAATCCATCCTTTGTTTGTTCTTCATGATCTTTCGCATAACTTTCTTGTATTCACGACGTCCCACCACCCTAAAGGAACGAAGTGACTGACCGCGATGCGGTTGGGTGGTGCGGATATGTCCGGCTGATTCCACTACTCTGCTGCTGCCAATTGCGTCTCAGAACCCACATTCGATGTTTTATTACATTTTATTTAATACAATTTCTTTTGAGTTTTTCTGTTAATAATCCCTCTAGTCACATAAAATGAAAGTCCCACTGATAACAAAAGTGTTAAAAGGCTCTTTAAATAAACATCCGAAATGATTGATGAAATTACCGCGTTTACAATCGCTTGAATAATAATTAATAAAACAATAAAAACTGCTATAGAATAGAGAATCTTCTTGATATTCAACATACTAATTATTCCTCCTCAAAATATCTCTCAAACTGATTAGATTTTAAATAATCCATTTCGCTTAAAGTTCTTCACGACGTCGATCTTCCCTAGAAAGCTCCTATCTTAGGAAGATCGATGTGTCCGGCTGATCCTACTTCCCTGTATCTGAGATCATTTCAATAGCAATCCACTTTAAGCTTCTGCCGGACCGAGGGGCGAATGCCCCGAAGCGTGAATACTTCGAAATTCATTCCGATTCTTCCAACGCCTATATTAAGAAGTAATTCATGTATCCCGTCTTTCCCGTCTTCCCTTCTCTTCAGGTTCCTGAGTGTATTAATCGAATCGCTCTTTAGATTCTTCACTTCACTTATTCCATACTAATCTTTAATTTCCTTTCATTTCCTTTAGGGACAGTGACATGTTTCTACAAAAAAAGCCGCATCTTATGCGACTCCAATCATTTATATAACGTTGTCGTATTCGCGACGTCCATTCCCCTTAGATAGCTCCTATCTTAGGGGAATGGATGTATCTGCCTGAATCCACTTCCTCGAAATCTCCCCTGGCAGATCAAGGGCCGAATGGCCCGCAGCGCGAATATTGTGTTATATAATGCTGCTGTCTTCCTCGAATCTGCTCTCTATTTCACTCATTGCCCTTATATCCGTCTTCAATCATCTTTAATCTATCAATTAAATAATTTGATTCTACAATAGGCTTTTCAAGACCAAATTCATTGTCATTAAGTATTACTGAGTCAGAAAAAGTTATAGTCTTCATTTCTTTACCCGATGGCGTTTTTTTAATTTCCACTAAATATGTGAGGTTCTTTAAGCTTAAATCTGAATTACTTCTAGTAGGATCAAACATACTATATACTTCGTTTCCCTTAATATTTAACTTATTATCACTTGATAGAGACCAATCAAAAGTTTCAACTTGAATAATATCCCAATTCAAAAACTCTAGCCAACCACTTCCATTTTCAGTGAAAATTATTCTTTCATCACTTTGTGCTCCTGGTCCATACATAACATCAACGGACCATATTCCAATTAATTCTGAGCTAGACACTATTCACTCTACTCCCTATTTTTTTCTTTGCTTTGCAGCAGTTTCATAAAACGTTCTTATATTCACGACGTCCCACCACCTTAAGCCCCAACGAGGGCGGCCGCGATGCGGTTAGGTGGTGCCAATGTGTCCGGCTGCATTCACTTTCCTGCTACTCCAATTACCTCTTCGATCTCTCATCTAAATCCGACCGGGCCGAGGGGCATCGCCCCGATGCGTGAATATGGTGTTAGGCGACGTCGTTTGAATCTACCCACAAATCTCTTAGTTCTTCATCTGTCCAGTTATAAAGTTCTATAAGCTTTAAATAAGGATCTCCTTCAAGTTTTAATATCTTTGCAAAAGCTGGTTCTGTTTTCAATCCTTTCGATTTCAACTGTATAATTTGTTCATTGAATTTCTTTCCATACATGGTCAACATTCTATCTTCAATTATCATATGTAAATATCCATTTTGTTCTGTCGTTGGTTTGTTTTGACCAAAAATTTCTATTGGCCAGTTTTCGATCATAAAGTTGATTTTAATTCTTTCGATCCCTTCTACTTCTCTTCTTGTAATTAAAAAGCCATGATGATCCCTAAAATGTTCATTGCAAAGTCTTTCGAATTCATCAAAATCCTTTACTTCACAAATAATATCCAGGTCACTTGTTTCAATATTAATACCTATTGGAATGGTTCCAACCAATATGGGATTATGATTTTGAATAATTTGTAGAACCATATTTTTAGATAAAATATGGTAGATCTCAGTTTGTGTTTTATTGCCCCATTGAAGATATTCTATATTTTCCCATTTGTTTTTTATGTTGCCCCCCCCCCAACCGAGGGTCGAATGACCCAAAGCGTGATGCCGCTGTCTTCTTGAATAAGCTATTAAATTATTCTTATTCTTCTCGGATTGTACCTTCCTTTAGATCAACTAGATAATAATTGAATACTGATAAAGGATAATAGCTTGGACAGACACGAACTTCATATTCTCCTGATTCAACAAAACCAAAAGGTATTAGTATTACATTATAAGATTCTCCCTCAATTGAATAATCATCTGTTTCTTTGTTATATGTGGCTTTAATACTTCTAGCAACTATCTCCATTGCTTTATTACTTAATTCTTCCTCATCATCAGTTGTTCCTGATGTTTCATTTGTATTTATTGTTTCGATTGTTCTAACTGAAAAATCTTCTTTAGATTGAGATTGGGATTCTGAATCATTACAACCAATTAAGCAAAGAACAAATATCATGAGAATCATTGGTTTGATAAGCTTAGCATTTAGTAGAGTATTCAAATTAGTACTCATGAATCTCATCCTTTACAGCGGTTTCATATAACGTTCTTGTTTCACGACGCCCACCACCTTAAGTCCCGAAGGGACGGCCGCAATGCGGTTAGGTGGTGTAGGTGTGTCCGGCTGATTACGCTAATGAAAAACCTCATCGAATCCACATTAGGCTTCGGCCGGACCGAGGGGTGAATACCCCAAAGCGTGAATATTGTGTTAGCTGTGAATTCATATGCATAATCAAGCATTTACTAGTTAGACCATACCAATCGTTTTTTAGAATTTATGTCTTCGTTTTCATTTCATGGGAACGAACCATTAGATAAATCAATATCCCTAAAATAGGAAAACAAAAAACCATGAAGGTAAGTAATGAAGAACGCGTTCCGACTTTTCTTCTTTTAGTACAATCATTAACAACCCAAACAACAAGATTTATATGTCCAACAAATAAAGCAATTGAAATAATCAAACCCAAAATTATTAAGAATGTAAACCATCCTGGAACAATACTACTAGGAGCTAACATACTTATCACTACTCCATTGAAGATATAATTTCTTAGAAACGAATTTAAGGTTTTATTTATGCATTCGGAGATTTCAGCTAACGTTTTTGTATTCACGACGTCCCACCGACTAAAGGTCACCAAGTGACCGGGTTCGATGCGCTTAGTCGGTTCGAACGTGTCCGGCTGAATCTGCTTCTCCGCTGCTGAAATGCCTCTTCGAACCACATCTTACTCCTGCCGGACCGAGGGCTGAATGGCCTGAAGCGTGAATATGGTGTTATACGACGTCGACATCTCCTTAGACTCCGCTAAAAATCCCTCTTCGTTAATTTGTTGTATGCATCAAAAGCTGAAATAAAATAATAAAAAATCCAATGATAGTAAATTTCCTTATCATAACCAACCAATTGATCAAGCTTGTTATGGCGAATCCCAAAACGATTCAATAGTTGAAAAATGTCCGACTCTTCTTTAGGAATACTCTTCTCTAGTTGCTTTCTTATATATTCAAATGCAGCAGCGATTTCAATTAATGCTGCCCTCTTATCTTCAATTGTTGATCCATACTTTAAGAATCTCTTCTTTGCAGAAGCAATGTTATTGTCCACATTTAATGAATCCCCAGTAGTGGAGTGTTCATCAATTAAATTGGATAAATCTCTTACTATTAGCTCTCGAATGTATCCATCAATAGAAAGTTCCCATCCTTCATTGTATATGCGTAAAATATTATTAATCTGAGTTCGATATTGACTCCGTGCTTCACGCTTTCTCCATTCATTATTTTTACCTTCAGGGACTTCGTAAATTGGATATATAATATATTCATGTAACAATTCAATAACATCAAATAATTCATATTCCTTATATGAAATATAATTGTCAATCAAAGTTGGTTGTTCAATCTTTCTTCCGATAGTACGCAATGTAAATGCTTCAAAATCATCATTAATGAATCCTGTATGCCAGTTCCCGTATTTGTCTTCGAAACCATAAAATTCTCTTAAATAGTTCTTATGATAAAATTCTTTGTGAATTGAAATAAATGTTTGAATTAAATCTCTTAAACTTATCTTTGCTTGAGGTATTCCAACTCGTGTAGAAAAGTAGTCCTTATTCATAAAAAAGCCTCCTAATATGTCGATGTCTTATAACGTTCTTGTGTTCACGGCGGCCCACCGACTTATGGTGACGAAGTCGCCCGGCGCGATGCGCTTAGTCGGTGCGGATGTGTCCGGCTGAATCTACTTCTTTGCTGCTGAAAATCCCTCTTAGAATCCACTTCTAACTTCTGTCCGGACCGAGGTAGCTTGTCTGCCGAAGCGTGAATATTGTGTTAACTGATGTCTCCGACTTCTTGATATTCTATCGAATCGCTTTTTTATGCCTTAACATTTACTCGTAAATAAGATCTACGATCTTATATTCGAGCTATAATTCGCCCTTATATGTCTTCAAATTGTTCTTATATACGTTCTTCAATCACGTTCTTAAATGGTATTATAACCCAGTCTTTCTAATTATGCTCTTCAATTCTCCTTAATTATTATTTCAGTTACCAACAAAAAAAGCAGCGACGCCAAGAGGATCGCAATTCCTCGAATTTGCACGCGACTACTTAATCTATTGAGTTTGTATGATACTTCCAATGATCTTCAGCACTCGGAGATTTCAGTTAACGTTCTTGTATTCACGACGCTCCACCGACTTATGGCTCCGTCAGGAGCCGGCCGCAATGCGTGCGGATGTGTCCGCTGATTCAGCTTCCTTGCCAAATACTCCTGGCGGACCGAGGGGCAAATGCCCCGATTCGTGAATATGGTGTTAAACGAAGTTATTTCTTCTTTGAAATAACATAAAAATAATTTCTAATCTCTCTATTTAAATACTTTCCCTTTGGTGAGTATCTATCTTCTAGACTAAAATTCAATGTGTAATTTGTATTCTTAAGTTTTGATTTAAAATAAGATGTAATGTCTTCAGGGTATTTTAAAGGGTTCTTTCTCTGTAGATCATAATTGATATCATCTTGGTATTTAATTATTCCGTCGTGCAAATCAGTAACTTTATTCATAACATGTGTGAAACAAACTATAATGATACTTTCTACTCCATGCATTTCTGCAAAGATCTCATCAATCCTTTTCATATCAGTTTGAATTGCATCCCATACTTTTTTCTGTCGTACATCATGACAGTACCAGTTCTTTAACTCTATTATTTGTAAGGGCCTAGCATCTTTGCCTGATACACGTTCGAGGACTCCAATATCATGTCTGATATTTGATTTCTGTCTTTCACTTTTATGTAAAAATTCCCTTGCTATTATTAGGTTAATATGTCTTTTCTGTAGTTGAATAGCCAACTTATCACGAATATATGATTCGCTTTTACTAGTAGCAAAAATATATGCGAACTCATCAAAAGTAGCTGTGCTATTCTGTTTTGCTTGGTCAATGATTTCTGATATTGAATTTAATAATTCAGTTACCGGTATTCTATTTTGCATTTTAAGTCCGCCTCTAATTAGTTTCGTCTATCGTACTTTTGTTCACGACGTCGAACTCCCTTAGATAGCTCCTATCTAAAGGAGTTCGATGTTCCTGCTGAATCTGCTTCACTGCTGAAAACTCCTCATCGGATCCACTTCTAACTTCTGTCCGGACCGAGGTAGCTTGTCCGCCGAAGCGAAGTATGGTGTTATATGACATACCTGACTACTTGGATAAACTTAAAAATTGTCCTTAAATTTAGTTTTCTTGACTACTACTCTGTTTTTTCTTCCTTCATTAAAAGGGTTCCTCATTACGCTTTTCTCTAAACGAATTCAAAATGGTTGCTAGTCACAGCCTTGAAATGTAAATACGATTTTAACTTAATTCCATATTAATGAATTGATTTCCTTTCTCTTCCTAACCGATTTTTGTCATTGAAATACAAAAAAAGTCGCTTTATAGGCGACACAAAAAAGTATTTGTGCTTCATTTTCTATTACGTTTTCTATTAAACCGGTATAGCCAGGAAAATAACAAAAGAACTATTCCTATATTTAACAACTGAATGATTACAGTAGACTAACTAAAGGTCATTCTTGTTATCTCCTTTTATTGATATTTATGCACTTCAGGTAAGTAGTATAACGTTCTTGTATTCACGACGTCCCACCACTCTAAAGGAACGATGTGACTGGCCGCGATGCGGTTGGGTGGTGCGGATGTATCCAGCTGATCCCGCTTCCTTGTATCTGAACTCGCTCCAGTCGATTCCTCTTCAACTACGGTCCGGATCGAGGGCCGAATGGCCCGATATATGAATCACCTCGCTTCTACGATCCACTGCCAATCACAATTCTTTAGTCATATGTATGTCCAACGGTTCCTTATCAAAAAATTCTTGATCAATTTCCTTTATTATTTGGCTGACTTGGCTTTTATAAAAAGAAACTACCGACCTTGTTTCGGTCGAAGAAATATAAAGATATTTGGCCCCACGCCTTCAGGCTTCATCCCCTATTTGTGACAGAATGTGTGTTGCGATAACTTCTCTCGATACATACATTAAGTCAACTTGGAGTCTATCATGATCAATTCCGCGAAACTGATGAGCCATAACTCCAAACACGACCAATTTGCTACCTGAAAAAGCTCCAATAGCTAATCGACCGTGTCGTATTTCAAATATAAATCTACTCTTGATCTCTTCTAATATTTCTGCAGACCAATTGGGACATCCATGTTTAAGTTCTTATAGTTGATCCTGCTTCATCAGGTCGATATGTTCCGATCGATCAATCTCACATATTATCTACATGCTCCTTACGCATGAAACGATAAGTAATCATAAGATCTCTCCTGATAAACTATTGAGGAATGTAACATAACGTTCTTGTGTTATTAACGTCATCCGATGCCTCTTAGTTCCTGATTGGCTTTCAAACACACTCTGAGATTCTATAAGTAATGATCATCAAATGTATTCTTCATGGTAATTGATTTTTTAATTAAATAAACAATCAGCCTATAATTCGAGAATAAATAAGCTGATTGTTTATTAGTAGTATTTATACACTAACGTGTTCTGGAATTAATATTTGCATTCTATTGAATATTGCCACAAAATTCTTAATAGTTTCCTCGCTTAAGATCAGATCATTACTTTGTATCCGTTCAAAGAAACTTCTGGATATAATAACTTTTCCTTTATGACTTGCAAGATTTGAATTATTTTGATTTTGGTCAATTGAATCATTTTCAAGTAATATGTGCTGTAAAAAATCTTCTTTCGAAAATAAATCTTCTATTGCTATTTTAGAGTCAGATACAAATATGTATTCTTTTCCTTCTTCGAACCCTAATTTATCTTTTAATTTTCTAGCAACCCCCTTTCCTTGACTGTCATTATCAAGCAAACACAGAATGGGGACTCCCCAACCTACTAATATTGATGAAATATTTGGAACTTGATCAACTCCAACTGCAGGGATGAATGTTACTTTCGATGAGGGAATCTTTAAATAATTCCGCATAGCCATGAGATAATAATAATCAGATATGCCTTCAGTCACAATATTTAGTTCAGTACTAATTGCGATCCCTTTAGAAAGATCGTATCCAATTGCAGTTATTATTGGTGTTAATGTGTCTTTATCAGCAATTTTATGAAACTTAGATTCAACCCTAGTTTCAGTATTTTCTTTAATTACTAACCTAACTCGGTCTAGCCTATTAGTATCAATTAAGTAAGGACTGTGAGTAGTAAATAATATTTGATTTTTTTCTGATATCGCTTCCAATACTCTAAGCATATCTTCTTGTGCTTTTGCATGTAAATATAAACCTGGTTCATCAATTAGGATTATATTCTCATCAGATAACTTTTCGGCCATCAATGTAATATAAAAGGAAAGAAACCATTGAAATCCTTGACTTCTTTGCTCCGGTTTAAAAGGATCATCTCTATCGCCATCGTAGAGGAAAAAACTTAACTCCGAACCATCGATATCAATAGTTAATTTTACTTCATTTTGTTTATAAAAATTTGTGAAGTCACCAGTTATTTTGGCAGAAGCCTTATTTACAAGCTGTTTTCGTTTTTGTTTTGATGTTTCAGAAAAAATAGACTCAATTTTTATATCAACTATATTAAAGAATCTTTTTACAATTGTGCTATTAACTGCGATTGTTTCCTCAACCTTATCCGGCAATAGATCAGTAAAGGAATTAAATAGTATCATTTTGGGTAACTTGATTAAACCTATCATTTCCTCTTGTTTAGGTATTTTTTGAAATAGCTTATAGTTATCATAATCACTCAATAGTTCTATTATTTTTGAATTGTTTTTATATTGTGGTTCTTTCTCTATCTCGGATTGTAATATTTTGTTTATTTCTAAAATAGCATTTTTATTTGATACAACTCGATTTAGATTATTTATTAATTCTTGTGTTAATGTTGAATCATTATTTAAATCTTTAACTTTATTTTCGAATTGTTTTGCCCAATATTTTAACTCTCCTACTCTGCTTGGCTCAATAATGTCTGACCAATTACCAGATACTTGTTTAATTCCATTTTTATTTTTCGTAACAATTAGCTCAAAAAATTTTTCTTTTGGAGAATGGTCAAATGGATAATCAAGTTCAAAGTTTAGATGACTTGCGTATATTTGTTGAATTTCATTCAACAATATAGAGTAGCATACTATAATTTGCGGCTCGTTTTTCTGGATATTATTTGGATAGTCAATATCTTCATCAAAACTTTCTTTGTCAAAAGCATCAAGTGCTTTTAGTATATTACTTTTTCCGGATTCATTTTTCCCAGCAAAGATAGTTATATCTTCATTCATATAACATTTTCCGCTATCTGTAATTGATCTGAAGTTTAATATTTGAAACCACTTTATTTTCATTGTGACATCCCCCTAGAGAACCATTGATAAGGTCTATACTACCATAAATGACATTTTTCGATAATTACTTTTATGTTCTAATCCTATTAGAATATTAAATGATTTTATTCTCGGAGGTTTCGGATAACGTTCTTGTGTTCACGACGTCCAACTCCCTTAAACACGAAGGGCGGCCGCGATGCGGTTAGGGAGTTGGATGTTTCCGGCTGATTCTGCTTCGCTGCTACTGCTAATGTCATCTTCGAATCCTCATCTTACTTCTGCCGGACCGAGGGGCGAATGCCCCGAAGCGTGAATACGGTGTTAGGCGATGCTACCATCTTTCTCGAAATACTTCGAATCATTCGTTTGTGTCATTCTTATTTGCTTCTTCCCATGTAATAAATCCTTCTTCCCAATGATCTTTATTTATCTCATATTTCTCGATGTGGAAACAATCTAAATGGTATTTATTAAATCCAGGAAGTTTAATATATTTATCTATTGCTTTTTGAGCAAGATCCCTTGATGAGTAAACTCCAATTAGTTTTGTTTCGTCAAAATCACCAATCTCATAGCTGTGCTCCAATATATAAATATGATTCATACAAATTAGGCTCCTTGTTATGGATGTCTTTATGAATGTCTTTATTGACCTTGGCATTTTCGCCTAACGCTCTTGTATTCACGACGTCCTACCACCTTAAAGTCACGAAGCGACTGGCCGCGATGCGGTTAGGTGGTGCGGATGTGTCCGGCTGATCCTGCTTCCCTGCTGCTGCCAATTACTTCTCAAACCCACATCTAGCCTCAGTCGGACCAAGGGCCGAATGCCCCGAAGCGTGAATGTGGTGTTATACGACGTGACTTTCTACCATGAATTAGCCCACAAGAAAGCCCCATCCAAAACACCATTCTTAGTCTTCGTTGTAAAAGTTAAATTGTACTTCTCGAATTTATATTCATAACTCCAACTTTCTGACAATAAAAAGCTATCTAAATTATCATCTGGAGACGTCAGAAGACTTTCGGTTCCAAATATTGATCTTGCATCTTCCATACTATTAAAACCTAATTTGATACCAAACAGTTCTTCACCTTGAGGTAAACCTATCCCAATAATTTGTCCATGCAATATTTTATTGGAATCATCATAATCATAATCAGCATTAGTGAAATATATTATATTGCCGTATGCAAAATATAACCCGCCTTCAAGATAATCAGAATTTTCAGGTTTGCCCTTTTGTTCTATTAATTCATCAGTTGATTCACCTATTCTCACACTTGAACTGTTAATTTTTCCTTCGTTGATTAAATTAAGAAAGTCAATTTTGTGAGAATCTTTTTGAACATCAATTTGATTGTTTATTAGTCTATTGTTGGAGCAAGACGTCAGTAATAATACAAGTATAAGAAAAAGGAATGTTTGAATTTGCTTAATGATTTTTGCCTCCCTTAAAGTCATGTCGAGACGAAGTCGAAAACCGCGATGCGGTTAGGTGGTGCGGATGTTGTGTCAGGCTGATTCTGCTTCCCTACCACTGAATTCCCTTCAACCGATTCCATTTCAGTTCCGGTCCGGACCGAGGAGCGAAAGCCCCGATGCGTGAACACATTGTTAGACGAAGTTCCATTACTTAGAAAAATTAACTTCCATTTTATAAAATCCCTTATCATCCTCGTTATGTCTATCTATATAATAAATGTAGTTATTGTCAAAGCTCCAAACCGAATAACGAGCTGAAAAAGCCTTTAATTTTATACGTTTATCACTTTGTTTTTTCCAATTAACCTTAACTGCATAAAAATCTTGTTTAGCAGCCATAGCTAACAGATTAAATATTGAAAAACTAGACTTAGAGCCAACATAAAGAAATTCATCTGACGAAATCCACCTTATATTTCCTGCTGCGGTTTCTTCAAGCTGTAAATCAGTTGAATATATGTCCTTCCATTGGTTCTTATTGGTATCATAAATTCGGAAAATAATATCCTTATCTATTGCATTTGAATATGAATAAATAAAATCCCCATTGAAGCCCCAATTAATCGTTTCTTTGGGTCTGCTTTTAAATTCACTAACTGTACTGGATTGTAAATTCCACAAATATTCATTTTGTTTACCATCGCCAGGGTAGTCATCATATTTCTCAAGAATTGCTTTTTTGTCATTAGGTGACCAGGAATAATATGTTCTTCCACTAATCGGAGTGGGAAGTTCTACTTCTTTGTCCAGATCTATAAGTAAAGTTTTCTTATTTGATGTTGCTACCAAGTATCTTTCAGTACTTGAAAAATTAACAATATAATTTTCATTTTTGAAGCTGTAAATGAGTTTATTATTTATTAGATTATAAACCTCAATATTCCCATCATTATTATTAACAACTTTGAACCGCGTATTGTTCGCATGTTTTGCTATATTTAGCTTCTCATCATTAGTATCGAATAAAAATCTTGTGATTTCATTATTTTGGTACCCAGTTATAAATACATACCTATCTTGTTTATACCTTTGCTCCATAACCCATGAAGACAAAGTATTTGAGTTAACTTCTATACCAAGATCATCAATTTGAACGGGATTATTAAGATAACTAACTGTAACCTGTTCTCTTTCAGGATTGTGTCCTTTATTATTAATAACTAAGAAAACTACACCACTTAGTAAAATAATTAGAAGTATAAAAAAGTATTTTAGCAAGTTTTCACCTCCAAAATGTATTTGGATTTTCGTCTAACGTTCGTGAGTTCACGACGTCGATTACCTGCTCTGTTAATGTCATCTTCGAATCCTCATCTTACTTCTGCCGGTCCGAGGGGCGAATGCCCCGAAGCGTGAACACGGTGTTTGCTGTTCCTGCCTTCTTCGAAATTCATACCTATTCTTTCAACGCCTATTCTTCACTTCACTTATTCCATACTAATCTTTAATTTCCTTTCATTTCCTTACGAGTTAGTGACACAATTCTACAAAAAAAGCCGCATCTTATGCGACTTCAATCGTCTATATGTTCTCTTCTTTACTTAGTATTCACGACGTCCCACCACCTAAAGGTCACGGAGTGACCGGCCGCGATGCGGTTAGGTGGTGTGGATGTGTCCGGCTGATTCCTCTTCCCTGTATCTGAATTCACTCCAGTCGAACTACTTCAGCTCCGGTCCGGCCGAGGGGCGAATGCCCCGATTTGTGAATATGTTATTATTCGAAGACTTGGCCTTCCTTGAAATACTAAATATGTTATTTTAATTTTTTAGCAATAAAGTTCTTAGCGATTAAGTAAGATTCATCAAATATTAATGCTTTTATATTATCTAAAATCTCGAACTTTCCATCATTCCATTGTTTCATATTATTACAAGGAATCTTTGAGGTCTTAATACTATTACAATTCAAAATATTCTCGTACGCCAAAATAATCGGACTGGGACCTGTAGCCAATAAACCTTGACCTATATCAAGAATATTCTGATTATGTTTATTGAAATAACTTCCGAATGGGACCCAGCTTTCTGTTAGCTCTTCATGTCTCTTATATAGATGTCCTAATATTTCATTAGTATTTATCGCCTTACTTGTTAGATATAAATCAAAGTTTTGATGCTGGTATTCCCATAGAAGTACATGATCTTCAGTGAAAAACATTCTCTGATTATTACTTAACTTTATTTCATGCTCTTCTACTTCTATGCAAGTAATTTCCCAAGATTGAATTACTTCATATTCAAGTGTATAAACAATATCAATTATTATCGAGATGTTATTGTTTGTGCGAACACATTGTGAGATCTTATATTCAATATCGTCCTCAAAAGTAGTTGAATTTATTTCAAGAAGCATTGATTGAACCATGCGATCAATCCTCTCTCTTAATTGCAGCGGATGTGTCCGGCTGATTACGCTTCTCGCTGCTGAAATACTACTTGAATCCTCATCTAACTAACCTCTGCCGGACAGAGGGGCGAATGCCCCGAAGCGTGAATATGGTGTTAGACGAAGTTCTACTCTTCTAAGATTCATCCCTCAGTATGTCCAAGTATTCTTGATATTTCTTTAATGTATCAAGTGCGTCCTGTACTACATCTTCTACCTCTCCGTAAATTCCTTCAGTAGCCAAATAATATCCATCACTTAACCGATCTAAAAAAGAAAACTGATCTGCTGCTCTATCTGACATGCACCCATGAGTATACAATCCATAAACATAAGCAAAAAATTTATCTTCTGATATATTCTTCTTTATAAAATCTGAACGTAATTGACCCAGCATTATATACATTGGTATGTCAAATTCATTCTTACCATATAAAGATCTTAGAATTGAAAGTGTATCTTCAATCGATTTAGAACCAGATAGTGAGAGTTCAATGAAATCATAAGGAATTTCATATTTTTCAATACAGTTATCAGCCCAAATAATGATTTCATTTTTAACTTTGTAACCAGTAGCTAAGGCAAGATAATAAAAGCCCGCAATTGTATTTAATTTTTTCATTTCGTTTCAATCCTTAGTAGAATTTCGTCTAACGTTCTTGTATTCACGACGTCCCACCGACTTAGGGTCACGGAGTGACCGGGCGCGCTTAATCGGTGCGGATGTGTCCGGCTGAATCACTTCCCCGCATACAGAAGTGCCTCTTTGAGAAACTTCTAACTTCACCGAGGGGCGACAAAGTCGACCCAAAGCGTAAATATGGTGTTATATGATGGGGATGCCTTCGCCGAGTAACTTGAGAACTTTATAGAAGTTGGTTATATGGATGACAAGTTTGTTTCATGCCACATATATCCTAGGAGTACGGGAGGAATAAAAGTAGGCATGAGCCAGTGGTATACAGCATTATCTTCCAATTGTCCTAACCAGAATCGGCCTTTAGTGTCCTTCTGCATTTTCCACCTATCGCTAACCATAGCCTTTCCGTTTTGTACTTGTTTCACTGCTTCTTCATAGTTGTACTTCGGACCTTGGTACTGTTGTACGGCGTTTAAAATCTCTTGAAATCTCTTTTGCTTTTCTTGTTCTAACTCTTCGGTACATTCAGAATTGGAATCCCAAACCTCCTTAAACTGGAATCCTTTGAGTTTGTGGTGTTTGACAAGCTCTACAAATTGGTCCGTAACATATACACGAGAGTCACTCGTCTCAGGAAGCTTAAAAATAAGCGTATCGGCTGGAATTTTTTCAGCATGGAAAACAACCTTCTTATACCCTAAGAAATCACCCGTACTTATTAACCTTTTCGCTTCAGACCTTGCTTTGTCGGCGCAATCGACCAGGTTGATGACATTGAGCGCAATAAAATCCATTTCTTTATGAATCAACGGCAGGAATTCAACCTGACTTTGAAGATAGGATCCTATTTTCTCAAATGTTGCCCCCGAGAACACTGGTATGCCGCTTCTGAAGCCTGGGAAATCCGTGTACTTCCCTTTCCGATAGTTCACTACATAACAGGGACTCCATTTATCTGCCAATAATGAACCATCCAACCACGAATAAAACGGGTGAGTATTAGGCAAGGGCTTCTGATCATCGGTTGTTAGCTCTCTGCTTTTATCGTTACTGACTAACTCCCAAATCTTCATGTTTCAATCTCCCGGAATAATCAAATTTGTCTTATCACTTTATTGTTGCCTATTTCTTTCAGGCCTGACTTCGCTTCCCTGTAATCTGAATTACCCCAGTCGAATTCGCTTCAACTTCGGTCCGGACCGAGGGGCGAATACCCCGAAGCTTGAATATGGTGTTATATGACGTACCCGACTTCTTCGATTTGCTTTTTACACTGCCATCTGTTTCTATTTTTTACTCTATTGATTTATATTTCAGTAAATGCTTTTTATAAACCGTCAGCTACTTATTTGTTACCGAGTTGTTCCGCCAAACCGATTAGAAGTCCTTCGACTCCTCGAATGTAGCAGAGCCGATGCGAGTCCTCGTACTGAACCACTTCGCCAACGAGCAGAGCACCATACTTAGTGAGTCTGGATACCATTTCGTCAATGTCTTGAACTGTAAACATGACGCGTAGATAACCGAGAGAGTTTACTGGAGCAGTCCGGTGATCTGATATAGTAGGTGGGGTGAGAAATCTCGAAAGTTCAAGTCGGCTGTGCCCATCTGGGGTAACCATCAAAGCAATTTCTACACACTGAGAACCTAGTCCGGTTACACGACCAGCCCATTCACCTTCAACAGTGGCTCGCCCTTCGAGGTTCAAGCCAATCTCCTCGAAGAAAGAGATTGCGTCATCAAGGGATTCTACAACGATGCCGACATTGTCCATTCTTAGTAATTTGTTTTTTATCATAGATTCATCTCCTCGTGTACAAATTTACTGCCTGATCATCTTCAATATTTTTCAAATAATTATTATTTAATTCTAAAATAAATGCTTTGTAACAATTGTTGACAACAATAAGAAGTCATAATATTGGACAATGTGAAATTGGGTTTTCGGGTATGTCATATAATGTTCTTGTATTCACGACGTCGATCCCCCTTAGATAGCTCTTATCTTAGGGGGATCGATGTGTCCGGCTGAATCTGCTTCCCTGCTGCTGAAATGCCTCTTCGAACCCACTTCTAACTCCGGCGGACCGAGGGCTGAATAACCCGAAGCGTGATTATAGTGTTATTTGATGGGGATTCCTACTTGAGTTTTCTTACACTTCACTTTATTAGCTCTCTTGCTTTACAAATTCTTCTTTTACTTCATCTTTCGGATCCCAAATTGACCATGCTGCTTCTAATAAATTCCCTTCATTATCTCTGAAATAAAAATATTTAGCTTCTCCAGCCCCAAGAGTATGTAAATCTTCAATCTCTAATCCCTTATCTTTCATTGATTTATGTGTGTATTCGATATCTGGGCAATTTATCGCCATGATCGGGTATGGTTTTCCGTTTCTTATGATTTCTAATGATTGTTTGTCTCTTGTTTCAATGAGTAATAATGCAATAGAGTTTTGATGAGGGTGATGTAAAACTGCAATAAAAGAGCCTCGGTCTTGAAACTTATTCATTAATTTAAATTCTAGGTTTTCTGTGTACCATGCAATAGATTCATCAATTTGGGTTGTTGGAACATATACGTAGCCAATACGTGAAAATGCAAGTTCTTGATTCATTGAAAACACCCCCTCAGTATCTATGGTTTTTATTGCTCTTGCATCCCTTTCATATAACGTTCAGGTATTCACGACGTCCAACTCCCCTAAGCCCGAAGGGCGGCCGCGATGCCACATTAGGTGGTGGGATGTGTCCGGCTGATTCCCGCTTCTCTGTATCTGAGTTCACTCCACTCGAATCCGTTTCATCTTCTGCCGGACCGAGGGCCGAATGGCCCGATGCATGAATATGGTGTTATCCGATGGACTTGGCTTCTAAGATTATGCTGAATCTCATTGAATTACTTGATATCCCGTTTTTCAATTGGAAAGTATAAATAAAGATGCTCGTTTGCTTCTACTGGGTTATAGAATTCATGTATTGCTCCAACAATTGAATAGTTGTTTGTTGGTAAATAATCATTGATCATATAATTGAATATCTCTTGATATGTACTTTGACTGCATTTCATTACTGCAAACTTATATGAAGGTACTATCCATTTTGTCCATCCAAATGGAGCAATGGAGTTTTCCAACACTTCACATCCTGCTAGATATTTACCTTGATCTGTCCAACGTTTAAAGTTCTCGGATAAGTCACTCATCGCCCCCCAAAGGCCAACGATATTACCTTCCGCATCAGTCTTTGCTAATGTCCGAATCTCTTCAAAGTTATTATTTGCTTCTTGCCAAAGGGGGGGAATCCAACTTGGGCTGTCTGCTGCAGAGCCTTGTCCTACCTTTCCGATAACTGTAAATGATGCCTTCTCTTCAAAGAATACGGACATATTACACGCTCCTTACGATTTGGTTTAAAACTGATTTTGCAAGTCTTGCGGATAACGTTCTTGTATTCACGACGTCACATCACCTTAAGCCCGAAGGGCGGCCGCGATGCGGTTAGGGAGTTGGATGTGTCCGGCTGATTCCACTTCATCGTTGCTGCCAATTACTTCTCCGAAACTACATCTGACTCCTGCCGGACCGAGGCGGCTTGCCCGCCGAAGCGTGAACATGGTGTTATGCGTAGTACCCTCTTCCTGAATAACATTTAAGTTAATTATTCACTCTCTAATCTTTCAATTGCCCTTTTATATTTCTCTAATCTCTTATAATCATGTTCAGTTGGATCTTTAATTCTTGATATATTCATGTTTTCTTTAATGTCAGCGATCTTTACATTTCTTGAAATCCGATGATAAATTGTCTTCTCAATAAATTCTTCATAACTATCTTCTTTAGATCTAGTCAATAAACTAATTGCCTTTAAGATCTCTTCTGAAAATCCAAATTCTCTTAGTTGTTCAATCGTGACTTCAGTGTCTTCAATAACATCATGGAGAACAGCTACAATCTTCTCTTCTATTGTTTCAACTCTATTCATAACAGCTAATGGATGTAGGATATAAGGGTTGCCTCCTTTATCGATTTGACCTTTGTGGGCTTGTAATGCGATTGAAATAGCTAATTCGATATTCAAAACAATCAACTCCGTTCTTTGAATTTGCACTTAGGGTATTACGCATAATGTTCTTGTATTCACGACGTCCAACTCCCTTAAGCCCGAAGGACGGCCGCGATGCGGTTAGGGAGTTGGACGTATCCGGCTGATTCCGCTTCCCCGTATCTGATATTCTCTCCGATCGAATCCACTTCAACTCCGGTCCGGACCGAGGGCCGAATGGCCCGAAGCGTGAATATGGTGTTAGCTGATGCCATTGCCTTCCTCGAATATTCCATTGTCTTGTTACATTAATTAAGTTGATTCCTTCAAATTGAAGTTTATAAATATCAGGCATTGTTGTTGATTCCCAGAATTCATAATTATAAGATTTATCAAAGTAATTCATCATTAAAGTCATGACATCCCCATGGGTTCCAATTACGATTTTCTTTCCCTCAAATGTATTAAGTAAATCAATTAGAATCTTGATTGCCCTTTGTTGAGCGTCTTTAGAAGATTCTCCTCCTGGAAAATAATAATCAAAATCTTGATACGCCATTAACTTTGATTCCTTAAATTTATTATCGGGTATTATTCCAATTTGTCTTTCTCTTAGGTCTTCAAATATTAGAATTTCTTTGTTTCCAGCAGCATCTTTGATTGTTTGAATAGCTCGCTCATATGGACTTGATACATAAATTCCAATTTCTTCTTTCTCTAAAATAGTGGTTACTTTAAGTGCTTCTAATTTCCCCTTCTCGGATAAGCCCCTTGATCTTTCTTCTCCAATAATAAAAGGGGATTCAGAATGTCTCACAAAGTAAATATATGTCTGCAATGTTTTGTTCCTTCTTTCTTTGAGCAATGCAATGGTTTCAGCTAACGTTCTTGTATTCACGACGTCCCACCACCTTAAGCCCCGAAGGGGCGGCCGCGATGCGGTTAGGTGGTGCGGATGTGTCCGGCTGAATCTACTTCACTGCTGCTGAAATGCCTCTTCGAATCAAATCGGACTCCAGCCGGACCAAGGGCCGAATGGCCCGAAGCGTGAATATGGTGTTATCTGAAGTAACACACTTCATAAGATACGTGCAAATCTATTGTAGACTTTCCTTTAGTTTAATTAATTCAAATAGTTTTTTTCTTAGTGTATCTAAAACGTTCCATTCTTTATTTAGTTCTTTATAATTTGATAAATCAAATGGTTCTAAAAATCTGTACTTTGGAAACCATTCATAAAACGATTTGTTTAGCCATTCTTTTGTCTTTAAGCGTTCTACTGGATCTTCAAGGCTGTTTCTAATTCCTCCAGATGATAGTCCCAAGATAAACTTCATATATGTATTAAAATCAGCAGTTATGGTTTCGTTAGGAGCAAATTTCTTAAATTCTATTGCAAAGTCATACTGAAGTTTCCTGAAATCGTCGTAGGGAAATGGATTGCTCGTTTCCTGAGAATAGATTTGGATAATCTCTTCCAATAATTGCTTCAAGACTTCACCTCAATCTAGGAATTTGTGTTATTTCAGATAACGTTCTCGAATCCACGACGTCGATCTCTCTTAGATAGCTCCTATCTTAGAGAGATCGATGTGTCCGGCTGATTCCGCTTCCCTGTAACTGAGTTCGCTTTAGTCGAATTTTCTGCAGCTCCGGCCGGACCGAGGGGGAACGCCCCAATGCGTGAATATGGTGTTAGGCGAAGTTCGACACTTCCTTGTCTAACTCCTCAATTTCTCTTATGTATTCTTGTAAATATGATTTATACCCACAATAAGAAAATAGCTCTTTGTTTTCTTCATGATACTTTCGTGATAACTCTGGCTTAAATAATACTTCTTTAAACCCACGTTCCAATTCAATACAATCTACTCCTGAGTATTTCTTCTCAAGTTCTTCAAGTTCAATAATAGTACCCTTAATTTTGTTAGTTAATTGTCGTTTGACTTCAACAAGATTAAAAACATTATGATTAAACAAAGTATTTATTGCTCTCAAATCATTGATCTTTCCATTTGATATATCTATTAGCTCTTCTTCTATCTGAGAAACTTTACTCTTATCCCATTTATCAATGATTTGTTCAAACAGCCAATAAATCCAAACTTCATCTTCTTTATGTTTCTTTAGCACATCTCTAACATGGGGGACAATTGGATCACCAATTTCACTTAAAAAATCTGCAATACGCATTGCTCCAGGCCAATTTAGATCTTGTAACCATACCAGTAACCCTGGGAGGATTACATTTACTCTAGGATAACCAAGTCTAACTATTACCTCTGCTGCACCATCCCACACTCCCTTGTCCAGTGGTTGAAGTAGGAGATGCATATCTTTATCCTCAATCAACAATAAGCTTTCTATTGCATTCTTCTTTTCTTCATCTGTACTATCCCATGAGAGTTTCATTATAAATCTATTAATTTCTAGCAATTAGATCACCTACAATCTGCTCTTGTCGAATTTCGGCTAACATTGTTGTGTTCACGACGTCCAACCGACTTAAGGCCACAACGTGGCCGGGCGCGATGCGCTTAGTCGGTGCGGATGTGTCTGGCTGAATCACTTCCCTGCATACAGAAGTGCCTCTTCGAGAAACTTCTAACTTCTGTCCAGACCGAGGGGCGAATTCCCCGGAGCGTGAATATGGTGTTAGACGAAGTTATCGACTACTTTGAATAATCGTTCAAATTCTTATAATGATAATCTTTAGCTATGCATTCAAATGTTACATCTCTAAAATAAAAAAGATAATGTCTTAGTCCCTCTTCATTTATCAAATGATTAAGTACTATTACTTTATCTTTCGGAAATGTTTCTTTCCATTCTGTTTCTTCGAGTTGATAGAATTCTCCCCAATTAATTCCGGTTTTCGAAAATCTACATTGACCTCTATAAAATCCTTCATCATTGGTTGGACCTAATCTAAACATAAAACAATTACTAAATTCTAGTTCTGCTCTTATTTCTTCTTCAACGTCCTTGTAAATAAAGGGGTTTAAGTAAAACTTCAATTTCAATTTGCCTTGAGCAAAATCAATTTCAATTTGCGGATCTGGTGCATTTGGCTCTGCTCCCCATCCATTGTTTAATTGTTGATATTTCATGGTTTAACCTGCCTTCGATAATTTCGTCTAACGTTCTTGTATTCACGACGTCGATCCCCCTTAGATAGCTCCTATCTTAGGAAGATCGATGTGTCCGGCTGCTACCACTTCTCCGAAATCCCTCGGCCGGACCGAGAGATGAATTGCCCGAAGCGCGAATATGGTGTTAGATGATGTCGATGACTTCCTGATTAATCCTTCAATATTTCAATTTCCTTAATTTGCTTTTGAATTCTATGTCTTAGTTGTTGAGGATACTTTTTATTTAATAAAACTTCACTTAAATCAACTATTAAATCTGCTTTTTCTGCATTCTTTAACTCAGGAATCCATCTGAGAGCTAATTCTATCCAGTAAGATGAATTGCTCTTTTGAAGTGTGAACTTTACTAAATCATAATATGGAAATTCTAAAGAGCGATCTTTATCGTTACATTTGATTATCTTTGAATTCAGTATTTCTATTGGGATTTCAAGAACCCTCATAATAAAAAGATATGATTGTTTATTATCTATCAAAAATAAATTATCGTTTGAAACGACAACCCAATAACCTGTTTGAGATAGTCCTACAGTAAAATCGCTTGAAAGCTCAAAGATCGGAAGCCAACTAATAATTGCACTTCGATCTCGGCAAAACGTAGATCTGAATTCTTGCATTTCAGGCCCTCCGTCGATTTCAACTAACGATGTTGTATTCACGACGTCCCACCACCTTAAGGTTACGAAGGAACCGGCCGCGATGCAGTTAGGTGTTGCGGATGTTTCCGGCTGATTCCGGTTCCCTGCTGCTGCAATTGCATCATCGAACATACTTCTAACTTCTGCCGGACCGAGAGCCGAATGGCCCGATGCGTGAATATGTGTTATCTGAAGGTAACAGCGTCCCGAGCTACTTACAAATACGTCTTTAATTTCTCTTTATAAATTCTTTCATTGTCTTCATCAAAACATACGAATTGTACTCGTTTAATTCCTGCATTAGTCTTCACAAAATCCATTACTGAATTCAATGCTATTTCTACTGCCTGCTCTTTCGGATATCTATAAATACCTGTACTAATATTAGGAAATGATATGCTTCTGATTTCATTCTTAATTGCAAGGCTTAATGCGTTTATATAACAATTCTTGAGCTTTTCAGGTTCGTTGTTCTCACCATTATTCCAAACAGGACCTACCGTGTGTATGACAAACTTTGCTTTAAGTTTACCTCCAGTTGTGATTACAGCTTCACCAACTGGACAGTTGCCCTGTTTGTTACGAATTCTAATGCATTCATCGAGTATTTCTTTGCCGCCCGCACGATGGATCGCTCCGTCAACTCCACCACCGCCAAGCAAACTAGTATTTGCTGCATTGACTATGCACTCTAGTTGAGATTGAGTGATATCTCCTTTAAGCACTTCAATAGTTGTTGAATTTATGAGAGCCTCCACGAGTCAGCTTCCTTTCCTTCGCCCTTGTCACTTTCAGATAACGTTGTGTATTCACGACGTCCCATCACCTTAAGCCCGAAGGGCGGCCGCGATGCGGTTAGGTGGTGCGGATGTGTCTGGCTGATTACACTTCCATGCTACTGATATGCCTCCCCGAATTCTCTTCAATCTTCGTGCCGGACCGAGGGGCGAATGCCCCGATGCGTGAATATGTTGTTATGTGAGGTCAGCGCCTTCCTGAATAGCTCTAGCATTTTCAATGTAATTAAATTTCTTGAATAGTCTATATGTATTCTCATAATCGTCGATATCTTTTGCCATGAACCTGTTTGTCACAACTAGAACAAGCATTTCAAGACAGGAAAATAAGCGATAAAAGTTAATTGGGATATAGTAGTCTTTGTTAACACCATGCAAAATGCTGTGTCTATTTAGAGAAAAATCTGTACTAGATTTATATAGGTAATCAACTCCATATCGTTCAAACGAAACGAACATATCCATAGCCTCATCAACTTTTATTAATACTTCGTCATTAAGGTAATCATTAGGTAAAATAATTTGTTTATTTCCTGTCTTAAATAATACATTTTCTTTCCATTGTTCTTTCCGATACTTTATTGCTGTACAGAATGCACTTGATGAACCCTGTTTATTGTAAGACACTTGAACACTATCGCAGAACTCACGTGAGATTCCCTCAATAATTGTAAATAGCAATGTGATTGCTCCAGCATACTTTTTGAATAAAAAACATTCAATTGATTCTTCAATCAATGACATATAGCTCTTTATCAAATCTGAATCACTATAATTGGTTGTTAACTGAGATGCAAAATAACCAGTATTGTATGTACTGTTATATAAAATTTCTAAGTCATCAAGCTCTTTCTTTTCAAACATTTCGTAAATGATTCGCATTTGAATATAAGGCGGTAAAACCCATTGATAATCTTCACGTAACTTTTGCCCAAGTGTTGCATTTTGAGAGATAATTTCGTTTGGAGTGAGCATTGGAATAACATAGTCAGAATGCTCGTTTTTTTTGATTTCCATTGTCTTATAAGCACTTGTTCTTCCCCAATTGGATATTTTTATTTCCAATTCATTATTAAATCTTGTTTGCATTTTTTTAATCACTTGTTCGTCAGTGAAAGATTCTTGTTTAAGAACATTATTGTAATACTGATAATAACTATTTAATATTTTGTCTGTCATATTATCCACCGAATCATTCGAGTATTTTGCGCTGATTTCAGATAACGTTCGTGTATTCACGACGTCGATCTTCCTTAGATAGCTCCTATCTTAGGGAGATCGATGTGTCCGGTTGAATCTGCTTCTCTGCTGCTGTCAATTACATCACCGAATCCACTTCTAACTTCTGCCGGACCGAGGACCGAATGGCCCGCAGCGCGAATATGGTGTTAGCAGATGTTACCGACATCCTTGAATACGCATCAAGTGTCATTATTAATTTACTTATCTATATTCCATAATATTGTTTGTAGTTATTAATTACTTCAGTCTTTGAAAAGTCTTTAAAATCAGTTTCTTCACACTTTTTAAGGTATTCTATTTGTTCTTTAGCAATATCATTATTTAAGTTATCGAGGAACTCTATAGTACTCTCAAGTCCTGCCCCACATAAAAGCTGTACATCAATATAAATACCAGCATCAGAACTCTTCCGCTTTGCTCTCCATACCAATTGAGTGTCTTCAACTTGTCCTATTGAGAACAACATAATGCATAACGTTTTTAGGTATTCATTATCTTTATAATCATCATTGTCAATTTCATCATTCAATAGCTTTTGAAGCGTCTCTCTATAACTTATATCCGGCTCTAATCCATAGAGTTTAAGAAGCTCGTCTTCTTTATTCAAAAGTAATCACCTATTTCCGAAAAATATGAATTGAGAATTGATTGATTTACTGTATTTGAACTTCGGTAATTTCTGCTAACGTTGTCGTATTCGCAACGTCCATTCCCCTTAGATAGCTCTTATCTTAGGGGAATGGATGTATCTGCCTGAGTCCACTTCCTCGAAAACTCTCCGGGCAGATCAAGGGCCGTATGGCCCGCAGCGCGAATATAGTGTTATATGAAGTAACCTGACTCCTTGAATAGCCTTCAAGTTTTCTCTTATAACGGATTATCGCACTTCCAGTCCCCTTCGAGAATCGATAAATCATCTATCATTAATTTCAATTGTCTTTCCAGGTTCTCTATTCCCTTTATGTCTATTAAATGTACTGAGTTAACGATTTCATCGTCTGTAACATCCCAATCATTGTCTAGATAAATTGTATTGATTTCATATTTTCTAATATAAAAATAAATATCATCTTTCTCTGCACTATTTAGTGATCGTGATATGAATTTTTTTTTTGTTTTACATTTCAAATAGCCAGATGTGCTAATAAAACTTCTGAAATCAGGATGAGCTGAAACGAGTTCTGCCGCAAGTGATGTTCCAGTCATTAAATTATTCATTTGGTTTTGACTTAATCTTTTCATTTAATCATCCTATAAATAAAGTAATAAAAGCACTTCAGTAAAAGCTCTTCGGGTTATTTCATATAACTTAATATCCACGAACTTCGCAAACACATAAATCTAGCGAAGTTACTGTAGTTACGCATGAGCAGCCAAATCATCCTTCACTCATTTATCGAGTCAAGAGGGCTGGGAATGCGGCTGACGTCTTTAATGGCGACATGGGTGTAAATCTCTGTCGTTGCCACGTTTTTATGTCCTTACAACTGTTGAATGTAGCGGATATCGATACCTCCTTCTAGCAGATGCGTAGCGAAAGAATGTCGTAGGCAATGAACGCTGACATCCTTAAGGATTCGTGCTTTCAACTTTGCCTGCTCGAAAACCTTCTGAACGGTACGCTCCGATAAATGGTTGCCTGGAGATTGACCTGGGAGTAGCCAGCTTCCTCCTGGTTACTGCTGTTTAACATAACTTTGAACAGCTTCGCAAGCGATATCGGACAAGAGCGTTTGGCGATCCTTACGGCCTTTTCCTTGACTAATTCGTAACGCCTTGCGCTCACGATCAATATCCGACAGTCTAAGACGAACAACCTCGCCTACGCGGAGTCCTGACGAATAAGTAAGCATTAAAATAGCTCGATGCTTGTTATTGTCTACCGAGGAGAGCAACCGCTTAACTTCTCCAACCGAAAGCACATTCGGAAGTTTCTTTTGCTTCTTAGGTCGGACATACGCAATATGACTTCCCGTATATCCACATACCTTTTTCCATGTAAAATTTCACGGAACTTATTGCTTGGTTCACATATGAATGCGATCTATTCTGAAGTAATATGTAGTAACTATAGTTGGGAATGAGTTCGGATACGTTCATATCGCGATGTAGCTGGTCAATAGCGAAAATAGTACAGGGAATGATCCAAGCACGTACCTCTGGCTCCCACCGAAGAATGGAAGGCTATCCTATCCGAGCGAGGCTGACCTCGGAATAAGGAAACTTAACCAACAACTCTCTCTCGTTTCTTTTCCCCAGCCATAAATCCACCCACACCCTCTCATTCTACCTAGAAACTGGAAAATAAAAAAGAGGCTCCCCATCCATAGATGGAACAGCCTCGCGATTCTTTCGGAGTTTGAATAGATCCTAGCATTGGAATCCGCTTGAAGTCTTCTCTCCCCCGACTATTAATAGCATCAATCTTCCCAATCCCCATATAATCCGTTACAGTAGAAAAAGATAACTAGCCCCCCCTCACCTAGGAGGTTTTCAAACAACCATGCAGCAGCAACGATCTCACTCTCTTCTAACCGAGCAACCGCAGACACAACCACAGCACCAAGCTCGACCGTTCAGCCGCAAGCACTTAATCTTCGCAGCCGCGACGATTCTTTACTGGACTACTCTGTATATCTATGTGCCGATCCTTAGCCCTTATTTACAAGACCGGGGACTGTCCATGAGCTGGATCGGATTTATTCTTGGTAGCTATGGCTTGACCCAAGTCATCACACGATTGCCACTTGGCATGTACTCGGATGTGATGTCTAGGCGCAAGCCTTTCCTGATTGCGGGAATGGCCGCGGGACTTATTAGCTGTATCTTCTTCATGCTACCCGGAACTTGGGGAGGGCCGCTCGCGGGACGATTGATGGCCGGATTATGCGCGGCGACATGGGTACCTTTCACGGTTCTGTATGCTTCCTATTACCCGAGTAACCAGACGCATCAAGCGATGGGGACGCTCAGTTTTCTTACCGTATTCGGGCAACTTGCCGGTATGAGCGCGAGCGGTTGGCTAGCATCGGTCGGAGGCTGGAATTATGCCTTCCTTTGCGGAATTGGCGTAGCGGCAGTTGGAATGATTGTAGCCCTGTTTGTCCATGAACCGAAGAAGGATTCCACAACCCATTCGAATAATAGTAGTGCCGGCATTCAAACTCCAAATCGCCAAAGAAACCGTCAAACCGTAAATCGAGTGCTGCGCTCTCCCCTGCTATGGAAAGTATCGACCCTGTCGCTGCTCGCGCACGGAATCCTGTTCATCACGATGTTCGGCTTCACGCCGCTTCAAGCAATCGAGCTTGGGGCCAGCGAAGCCCAATTAACGGGAATCGTCGTCTCCTTCATGGTCCCACATGCGCTCGTCTCGCTATGGACCGGTAGATACCTCGCCCCCCGCTTCGGAACGAGGAAAGTCGTGATCATCGGTTTCGTGCTCGCTGCCTTATTCACCGCCGCCATTCCTTATAGTCCGAATCTTGGCTGGCTTGCCGTCACGCAGATGTTGAACGGGATAGCCCAAGCGCTATATTTCCCGCTTCTGCTCAGCTTAGCCATACGTAACTTCGCATCTACCGAACGGGCGACGGCTATGGGACTCTATCAATCCGTCTATGCTCTCGGAATGTTTCTTGGCCCTTACATTGCCGGAGGACTTAATTCCTTCGGCGGTCTCAAAGCCGGCTTCCTGTTCGGTTCATTGCTCGGGATCATCGCCGCATTCGTATCGACTAGCAAACAGCTAGACAACTAAATGAACAGCCACCGCCCATTCAACCGCACGAACAAGCTTACCGCTTCCTTAACGATGTGCAAAGCCCCACAATCCGACCGCGAGCACGATTGCCCCAATCGTGAATCCGTAATCTCTCATCCGCCACTTCAGTCGGACCGAGCGGGTCGGATGAGGGTTAACGCCGACTCCACGGCTTTCCAGCGCCAAAGCGACCTCGTCGCCTAATCTGAACAACGCGAGCAAGAATGGAATCGCCACATCCCGAAGCTTTCTTCCGTAGGCGACGGGATTTCTCGCTCTCGTTTTACCTCGTGCCAAGAAGATTTTCGCGAATCGTCCCCATAGCTCAAGCAGCACCGGAACGAAACGCATCATAAGCGTTACCGTCAGGATGAATCTTTGGATTCCTTGCGGCGTTTTTCCTTTGAACGTTGTGAGCTGCTCCAGCGACCTTCGAAGGGATAATGGCGACATGACGAGCGGAATCGCAAGTCCTAGCAACAGAATCAACATCGTTCGAGCGAACGGAAAGAGCGTTCCCGCGAAAGCCTCCCATTCGAAGCCTCCCCCGCTGCTTGCTCCCCAAGCGAATATCGTCGAAGTAACAATCGAGAATATCGCATAATTGACGATTAACCCCTGCCACTTTCGCAACGATATTCTACCGGCAATCAGTAATCCTGCCACCACCACAGCTCCGACAAGCATCGATACCCAATCCCTCAGGAAAAAGAGACCCGTGGAAACGAGTAAGTAAGCTAGCCACACCGCCCTTGGGTCGAAACCCGCCAAACGATGCATTTTTTCCTTAGCGATTCGTTTGATAGCTTCCTTTCCTACTATCTCCGCACCCGAAGAACGCTTGTCCATCTGGAACTCCATACCTGATATAGAGTCCCATTCTGCCGCAGCAAGTTGCGGATTCCAACCTTTTTCCGGGGAGACCCCGCTTTGCCCTAACAAATGAGCGATCCGCAGCCAATTTGGGATCGTCATTCCCGTCTGCTCCAACCATTCGGGATGCGCCAGCAGCTCGTCGCGACCGCACAACCTTGCCGAACCGTCCGCACTCCATAACAAGATTCGATCTGCTAGAGGTATGGCCCAATCGGAATCATGAGAGACGAGCACAATTCCTCGGCCTTCCGCTCTCAATTGCTTAAGATGGTCCGCAATCCTCTCATGGCCAGAACCGTCCAGTCCTGCCGTCGGTTCATCCAACAGCAGCCAAGCCGCAGGCGTGGCGAATACGGAAGCGAGTGCAGCCCGCCGCCGCTCTCCGCCGCTCATTAAATACGGATCTCTGGTTTCCCAAGAAGAGTCCCAACCTACTGCCGCTAAGGCGACATCTCTTCGTTCAGCCCGCTCCTGCTCGGATAGAGCGTAGGGTCTCAACGAATAATCCAGTTCATCCCTTACGCTTCTGGCGAACAAACCGTCCTCTGGCGATTGGCTGCAATAACTGTACTGTAGCAGCGCTTCCTCGTTAAGCTGCCATCTCCCCAGAGAACCCTTCTTCCATAGCCAATCCGTCCCATAGAGGACTTGTATGTTTTCCGGCTCTCGCAAACCGGCGATTTTCTCTAGTAATGTCGTTTTACCAGCCCCGTTAGGACCTAGCAGTACGGTAATCGTCCCCGGCTCAAGCCTCAAGCCCTTGCCTTGAACATCACCGTCCCCCATCCGCCATCTTATCCCGTCCAATTGAAGGAATTCGTTCGAACCCTTATGACTTTGCGATCTTCGCTTCCGCATCCCCAACGTCACCCAACACCTTTCCCCACTCCTGCGTTGTCATCGGCAACGGATCTTTCCATTTCCCTAGTCTTCTAAGCTCTATCGCCATGGATGCCAAGTAGGGCAGACGTAGGCCTGACCTGAGGCAAGGGGATGATGGAAGCTCTGTTTCGCCAGGTACGGGAACGCCATATAGAAACCCGCGACAATCCCCATCATAGATAACCCGTCCTCCCTCAATCGCCACAACGCGAGCATCAGGCTCCAACTCATCCAACCGCTGCGTAATCCATAGGATCGCGGTTCCCCGCTTATGTAAACTTCGCGCCGTCCCTAGGACGAGCTCGCGATTCGATTCATCCAACATCGAAGTAACTTCGTCTAGAATCAGAAGCAGTGGATCGCATGCCATCGAAGCTGCGAATGCCGCAAGCTGCTGCTGTCCTCCCGATAATCTAGTCCATGGCTCATCCGCCAATGCGAGTAAACCCACCTTGTTTAAGGCATCCTCGGCAAGATCGGCAATCCGTTCTTTAACGATACCTTTCCATTCCAAGGCGAAGATCACTTCTTCGCGCGGGGTTTCCCCGAATAGCTGCGCTTTCGGCTGTTGCAGTACGATCGGACTCACGCCGTTTCCTGCGAAACCTCTTCTCATTTCCCCCGATAAGTTTGCGGGCAACAGACCGGCCAGCAATCTAGCAAGCGTCGACTTCCCGCAGCCGTTCACGCCGACAACATTTAGCCATTCGCCCGCCGCAAGCGCCAGGCTCACCTCATGAAGACGAACAGACGGGCTGTTGCCCATTTCATCCAAATCTATGACGGATACGTGGTCTAGCACGATTGGATCCTCAGCTCGAATCGACATTTTGCAAAATCCCTCTTTTCAATCGGGCAATCCCGTGCTACAATCTCAATTGTTAACCACATACATAATAACAGGTTAACATTCGGGAGGCTTTCTGACAATGTCCAATGATGTATCCACTTCACCTTCAGCAACCCATCGAACAAGAACGAACAGCCAATGGATCAGAGGTATGGTCTACACCGCCTTATTCGGCGCTTTGTTCATCGCTGGTAGTTTTATTAAGATCAATCTAGGCTTTACTCCGGTTCCGATTTCCTTGCAATCCTTCACAATAATGCTTGCAGGCGGACTACTCGGCGCGGTGTACGGCTTCTGGAGCATCTTCATCGTCGTCGCCTTAACGGCAATCGGACTTCCCCTCATGAACGGCTCTGGAGGTATAGCCCAAATCACGGGTCCAACGGGAGGCTTCATCTGGATGTTCCCCGTCGCCGCTTTCTTAATCGGCTGGGCCAGCGATCGAATTTTCACGGGACGCAAGAAGCTTAATCGGCTTCAACAATTGCTCCTGCTGCTCGCCCTGTTTGCCTTCGGATCCTTATTGCTGTATGTATCGGGAGTCCCTTGGCTAGCGCATGTGCTAGATAGCGAGAAATACGATACCGTAACCGGAGCATTAAGAGCCGGCATGTATCCTTACTTGCCCGGAGATGCCATCAAAGCGATTGTCGCAACGCTCGTCATCCTCTCTCTCAAACCGGTACTCCCCGCCATTCGACCGTTCAATAGCAAGTAAATGAAGCGTTTATCAGACTCTCTATTATGTAGAGAGTCTTTTTTATTGTGTAGGACGAAGATACAAACAGGCTCATTTTGCCACGCATATAGTAGAAGGATTCTCAAGTTTTATGTGCCTTGAAGGAGAGTGTCCTAATCCTATGGCAAGCGGTCGACTTGATTTGTTCATTGCCAAGCTCCCTATTCACACCGTCGTTCTCACTCTGAATTGCTCGGATTCGGCTTCTGAATTGCTTGCCATCCCCTTCAATAAGACGATCATCTTGAGAAGAGGCAATATCAAGCAAGCCATTCAGCTTCAGTTATTGGAAGGCCGGGAATGCTTTGCCGATTTTATGGAGATGAATTATGCATTGGCTCGCCGGTTTCAGCTCACTGCATTGCGCAGATACTCCCTTACTTATCAAGCATGGGATCAGACGCTTACGATTAAACCCGAACCTATTAGCGAGACAACCGCTACGATAATGTCGAGCGCGATCGGTTCCGATACGATATCGGTAGGATATGAACTGCTATCTCGTTTGGGCATTCCCGAACGTCAAGGAACCCTCATTAATGTGCGGAACGGGAAGAACATCACCCGATTACGCTTGCAAGTTCCCGCGAATTTATCGGACGATCGACTTCGGATGCCCTCGTATTGGCTGCAAAAATGGAAGCTCCACGCGAATCAGCTTCACCTGCTTCAATTCGATCAAAGGAACTTAACTTTAACGCTCAGTTCCGCTCCCCTTCGTTAATCGTTATTTGCCCGATCTCGCACGAAGGACCACGCGATTTGCGTGGCCCTTTGTTCTTACTTCGATTTTTTCTTGGCGGCCGATCGACCCTGCTTCTTCGGATCGTTAGACTTCGGAGCTCGAGTCTGCGAGTTCGGAATGCCTTCCGTCATGAAGATGTCCCCCTTCAGCATTCAAGGTTTAATCCCTTCCGACTGTAGGGTGTCAACTATTTGCACGCCTTATTCAACTTCGTAAGCATACCCGCTTCGCTGATCCTTGAACAAATTCAAGTCAATCGCACTCTTCCGGATCTTCAGCCGGTTTCGCCGCTTCCACGTCGATCTTATCGGCTACCGAGTCGCGAATGATCGATACGATAGACTGCAGCAAATAATTCACGTCCACTTGGCTTTGTTGGAACTGCTGAACGATCGGGATATTATCCAGTTCGTCTTGGATAGAATCAATTTCCGCTTCGATCTTCTCGACCATAGCCGGATTTTTGAACGTGTTCTGGAACGCTACGAGTTCCTTCTGCTTTTTCTTGATCGTCGTGATCAGCCCTTGAACCTTCTCATGATTCTGGATGAGCTTCTCGGAGCGTTGGTATAACTCAACCTCTTCGGTCGTCGTGATCAGTTCAGCCAATTCCTTAGCTCTTGCAAGAATATCTTCGCGGACGATCAATTCCCGGTTATCGAACTTAGGGATCGAGCATCCTTCTCCGTGTTCGTGATCGTGATCATGGTCGTGATCATGTGCATGTGCTGACATTGTCTATTTTCCTCCCGATCGATTGTTCTACTCAACCTTACCCGGCATATCCCACTATCGCCGGCTCGCTAATCGCTTCCGCTTTGACGTACCACGTTTGGGCTGCTGTCACTCTTACCTGTAAGAACTGCCCGATCCATTCCGGTTTGCCTTCAAAATGAATGAGCTTATTAGAGCGGGTACGCCCGGATAACACGTTGGATTTGTTCTTGCTCTCGCCTTCCACCAATACCTCGAACTGTTGCCCGACTAGCTCATTATGATGCTCAAGGGACAGTTCTCCGATCAATTCATTCAGGCGAGCTAGACGTTGTTTCTTCACTTCGGTCGGAACGTCGTCGGCCATTTCGTAAGCCGGCGTTCCTTCTCTCGGAGAATAAATATACGTGTAAGCCGAAGTAATTCCCGCTTCGCGCATAAGCGTCAGCGTCTCTTCGAACTGCTCTTCCGTCTCCCCGGGAAATCCGACGATGACGTCCGTCGTGAGAACCGCGTTCGGAATTTCCTTGCGGATCCGACTCGCCAGCTCCAGGTAACGATCGCGCGAGTATTTCCGACTCATCCGCTTCAATACTTCCGTGCTTCCGGATTGTACCGGCAGATGAATGTGCTCGACGAGATTCCCGCCCTTCGCCATCACCTCGATCAGATGATCGTCGAAATCCCGCGGATGGGAAGTCGTAAATCGAATACGAGGAATATCGATCTTCCTCATGTCGTCCATTAAATCCCCGAAGCGATAAGATCGGTCCACGAAATCTTTGCCGTAAGCGTTCACGTTCTGGCCTAGCAGAGTGACTTCCTTGAAGCCTTGCCGCGCCAATTCGCGAACTTCCGCGATGACGTCCTCCGGCAGACGGCTGCGCTCCTTGCCTCTCGTATAAGGAACGATGCAATACGTGCAAAATTTATCGCAACCATACATAATATTCACCCAAGCGCGCAGCCCTTCGGTGCGTTTCTTAGGCAAATTCTCGATAATGTCGCCTTCCTTGGACCACACCTCGATGACCATCTCTTTACCGAAATGCGCATCCTGAAGCAAATAGGGCAGACGATGAATGTTGTGCGTGCCGAAAATCATATCGACGTGCGCATGCTTCTGCATGATCCGGTTAACGACCGAGGCTTCTTGCGACATGCAACCGCACACCCCGAGAATAACCTCGGGACGTTGCTGCTTCAGAACCTTCATATGCCCGAGCTCGCCGAACACTTTATCCTCCGCGTTCTCGCGAACCGCGCAAGTATTGAAGAGCACGACGTCGGCTTCCATGCGATTATCCGTCGACACGTAACCCATTTCTTCGAATAAACCGCGCATTACCTCGGTGTCATGCTCGTTCATCTGGCAGCCGTACGTTTGAATCAAATATTTTTTCCCTAATCCGAGGTTCCTCAGCTCGTCCGGAACGGCATTCTCATAATGGACTTGAATTTCTTCTTTGCCCCGTTGCTTCTCTTGCCGATAGTCCGGCTCGGAGACGATATGGATATCCCGTCCGTTCAG
>NZ_JAKRWM010000009.1 GCF_022352055.1 Cohnella mopanensis
CGAGGTTCCTCAGCTCGTCCGGAACGGCATTCTCATAATGGACTTGAATTTCTTCTTTGCCCCGTTGCTTCTCTTGCCGATAGTCCGGCTCGGAGACGATATGGATATCCCGTCCGTTCAGACGGATCGTTTTGCCGTTGTTGTCCTCGGAAATGACTTTAGCACCGGAGAAATCGAAATATTTGCTGAAATCCTTCGTCTCTTTGGCCATTTCCTGTATCCTCCCATAGAAAACGGGCAAGCTCCGGGGAGTTCCCGCTTCTCGTCAATCCTATTTATTATAGCATGAACATCTGAATGGAAGCGAATCGGATTATATAAAAAAGTACCGAATCCGAGCCCGTCCGGCTTGAAGATTCGGTACTTCCTTTGGTACGTAATTCTATGAAGCTACTCATAAGCCCATAGCTGCATAGCGGCTCCGATCATGCCTCCATGGTTGCCGCTGCTTGAGGGCACAATCTTAACGCCGGACAGGAACGAAGGCATAGCCCGCTTGCGCGTTTCTTCTTCGATTCGCCGCAGCAGCGGTTCACCGATATCCGCCAAGCCGCCGCCGATGACGAGGACCTGCGGATTAAAAACGTGCAGCAAGCTTGCGATCGCCGCGCCCAATGCCTCGAACGCCTCATCCATGACTGCTGCGGCAGCGGCGTCACCCGACTGCCAACGCCTCACCGTCTCCCGGGTATCGATCGGTTCATCGCCATCCCCCGCCCCGGCAGCCTTCAATTTTTCGTTCATCCGAGCGGCAATGGAAGTGCCGGAAGCGTAAGCTTCCAAACAACCTCTGCTCCCGCAGATGCAAGGGAGGCCGCGGTAATCGACGCTCATATGGCCGATTTCTCCCGCTCCGCCCCATTGCCCATGCACGATTTTGCCCTTGTCCACAAGGACGCCGCCGATTCCCGTTCCGAGCGCCAAGCAGATCAGGCTCTCGGCGTCCCTTCCCGCTCCGGCGTATTTTTCCGCCAAAGCCAGCACGTTAACGTCGTTATCGACTTGGACCGGCATACCGAATTTATTCTGGATTAACGATTTAATAGGCGTGCCGGTATATCCGGGCAACAAGTCGGATGCATGGCGAATGACTCCGGACTCCCATTCGACCTGCCCTGCCGTTCCGATGCCTATCCCTCTTACTTTCAGCAACGGCATATTATCCTGTGCCCATTGCAGCAGTTGAGAGATCGCTGTCGTTATGCGAATATCGACAGCGATCTCCCCCGCTAGCGTAGGCAGGCTGTTCGAATACACAACTTCGCCGTTACGGCCGATTATGCCAACGTTAATTTTCGTTCCGCCTACGTCAACGCCTATCGCATACTCGGAGGATGAATCGTACACCGGTATTTCCATGACCGGCACCTCCTACCCGAGCTTTTGGCTTATCGCTTTGACATAGCGCGCGGTTATGAGTTGCGGACGGGTAATAGCGCTTCCGACGACCACGTAATCGGCTCCGGCGTCCAGCGCGGCTACCGCTTCCTCCGGCGTCCAAATGCGTCCTTCCGCGACGACGGGAATGTTAAGCTCGCTGCTCAAGCGGCGAATCAAGTCCAGATCCGGACCTTCCTGCTGCTTGCTGTACGGCGTATAGCCCGATAGCGTCGTTCCGACGAAGTCGGCGCCGAGCTTGGCGGCCGCAATGCCTTCCTCGTAAGTAGACACATCCGCCATGACGGCTGCCCCGCGCCCATGAATATAGGCGAACAGTTCGACGACCGCATCCAGCCGCCCTTCCCGGTCAGTTACGTCCATCGCGACGATATCCGCGCCCGCGTCGAGAATCGCCGCGACCTCTTCCATCGTCGGCGTAATGAAGACGTCCGCCCCCGGGATAACCCGCTTGATCAAGCCGATTACGGGAAGCTCGATCGCTTCTTTAATCGCCCGAATATCATGCGCGCCGTTCGTGCGAATACCGATCGCTCCGGCTTCCAGCGCGGCACGCGCCATTTTCGCCATCGTATCCCCGCCGTGAAGCGGTTCGTCCTCCAGCGCTTGGGCTGAGACGATTAACCCTCTGCGAGGGAATATAGGTGAAGTTTTCGTCATTTTCTTGTTCCTCCTCCGCGGTTATTTTACCGCTCCCATTGTCATCCCTTTAACTAGATGCTTCTGCACGAAAATTCCGAAGATAAGCATCGGAACCATGATGAACGTGCCTGCCGCCGACAACGGTCCCCATTCCGTTCCTTGGAACGTCATGAACGAAGTGACGAGCACGGGAAGCGTCTGCGTTGCTTTTCCCGTCATAACGAGTCCGATCAAGAATTCGTTCCATGCAAGCACCATGGACAGGATGAACGTCGCCGCCAGTCCGCCGCGCGCCAAGGGTAGAATGACCTGGAAGAACGTTCTCGTTTCCGAGCAGCCGTCGACGAACGCGGCTTCGCGAATCTCTCTGGGAATGTCTTCGAAATAAGTGACAAGCATCAATACCGCAAACGGCAAATTCATCAGCATATACATAAAAATGAGCAACGCATAGGAATCGGACACACCGATTTGCACGGAGATGAAGTAAATCGGTAGCAGCATAAGGATCGGTGGAGCGACTCTGGAGCTCAATATGAATGTCATCATCTTGGATTTTTTCGGAAAGTTAAAATACGCCAAAGCATAAGAAGTTACCGCGGCGATGCAAAGACACAACAGAGTGGATACGAGAGAGATAAACACGCTGTTGCCGAATGCCGAGAAAAAGTCCGATCTGCTGAATACGTTGCTGTAGTTGTCCAATGTCGGTTCGAATATCCATTTCGGCGGAATCGCGAACGCGTCCCGGCTGTTTTTGAATGAGGTTGAAATAAGCCAGACTAGGGGGACCATAAAAAAGATCATAATGCACCCGACGCCGACGTAGAACAACCCGGATTTGGTTTTACGCATTGGTCTCCCCCTCACCTTCTGGCCTTCGAGCCGCTTAATTTGCTGTACACCGTCGTGAAAATAAACGTGATAATGACGGTAATCGTTAAGTTAATGACCGTTGCGTAGCTGATGTTGAAGTTGTTGAAGCCTTGGATATAGGCGTACATGTTCGTCGTCTCCGTCGCGAGCGACGGGCCACCCCGCGTCATGACGTAAATGATGTCGAACGTCTTGACGCTATCGATGATCCGAAGCAGGAACGCGATCATCAGAGAAGGCGCCAGCAGCGGGAGGACGACATGGATAAAGCGTTGTATCGGCGACGCTCCGTCGACTTCGGCCGCCTCAAGCGGTTCGTTCGGCATCGCGTCGAGACCCGCGGCAAGGATGAGGAATACGAACGGAGTCCATTGCCATACGTCCGCGATAATAACGGAGATCATGGCCAAGTCCATGCTGCCGAGCCAATTGTGCTTGCTGCCCATTCCTAGCACGCCCATATAGTAGTTAATAATCCCGGCGTTCGGATCGTAGAACACCCTCCAGATCAATCCCGATACGACGGGCGTCATGATCATCGGAATGAGGAGCAGCGTTCTAACGAGCTTCCTCCCGACGAACTGGCGATTCAGGAACAGGGCAAGACCCAAACCGAATAGCAATTCGATCCCTGTGGCCGAGACGGAGAAGACGAGTGTCCTCCATAACGAAGCCCATGCTCTTGAATCGTGGAACAACGCAACGAAATTGTCGAACCCGACGAAAGAGGTTACCGATTTCACCAAGTTGATATCCCGGACGGCCATATAGATCGAATAACCCATGACTACGACGGACATGATGCCAAGAATAAGCAGCACCGGCATGACCCAATAATTAGCTCTGTTTCTCAGTTGTCGAATCATTCGTTCACACCCTTAAGGGGCCAAGCAACCTTCATGCCGATTGCTCATGGCGCTTGCTTGGCCCTTGATCAATATCGTTTTCCGTTATTTTGCCGATAACAGCTTATTGTTCAAATCATTGGCTTCCTTGAGCGCGTCCGCGGCCGATTTATTGCCGAGCAACGCCTTGGAGATCGCTACGCCCGTGTTATTGATGACTTCGTTGGATTGCGGGATTTGCGGCAAATATTGAGTATTACCGTTCTCGATCGCTTCCAGCATCGTGTCCTTGAATGCGCCGAATTTCGTCAGGAACGAGCTGTCCTGCATCGCGGCCAAGGAAGAAACGCCGGAGTTCGGTTCGATGGACATCGATTTGATTTGCTGTTCCTTCGCGGTCGCCCAGCTCATGAACAGCCAAGCCGCATCTTTGTTTTTGCTTTCTTTGGACAGGTACATGCCATGAACCGTTAGCGAAGAAGCTCCGCCCTTCGGATTATCCGATTGCGTAGGCACCGGAGCGTAGCCGACTTTGCCGACGATGGATGATTCCTTAGGATCCTCGTTATAAGCGCCGTTCACGGTCGCATCGATCGTCATCGCCGCTTTTCCTTGCTGGAACAACAGGCGATTTTCTTGCCAACCGAAGTTGGCTACGCCGGTCGGACCGTATTTGTTCAGAATTTCTTGATAGAAGTCCAATGCTTTAGCCGCTTCAGGAGAAGCCAGATCCGTTAAGCCTTGCTCGTTCAACCATTGTCCGCCGAAGCCCCATAGGAACGTCGCCCAGACGTACACGTTCTGAATTCCTTGTTCGCCGCGCAGCGTGATGCCCGCGATGTCTCCCTTGGACTTCTCGTTAACCGTTTTGGCTGCCGTCATAAGTTCGTCGAAAGTCGTCGGTACTTTAATGCCGTACTCCTCGAACAAATCTTTCCGGTACATAAGGAACGTGCTCTCGCCATACACGGGAAGCCCGTACATCACCTTGTCGATTTTCATCGCGTTCAAGTATTGCGGTACGAAATCCGCTTCGTCGAAATCCGCGTTAATCGAAGCGTTAGTGGTGTAGGCGTCAAGCGGTTCTACATACCCGGCATTGACGTAACCGTATCCGTGAACGATATCGTCCATGACGATATCGTAACGTCCTGATCGGCTCGAGAAGTTGATCAGCGCTTTGGAGGTCAAGTCGCTGTAAGGCACGATTTCCAGATTCACTTTGATCCCGGTTTTTTGCTCGAACTCGGGCAATATTTTCTGAATGGCATTGCTCGTCGAGTGTCCTTCGAGCAGAACGCTGATTTCTTTTCCCTTATAAGGCATGTCTGAACCAGATGTCGCTCCGCTCGCTCCTGTTCCCGTTGCTCCGGCGTTATCCGCTTTATTGCCGCAGCCTCCGATCACTACGGATGTAGCCAGCAATGCGAATGCTCCCCATTTTAACCGTTTGTTCATTGGAAATTCCCCCTATAATGAGATCAGTCGTTAGTCGGAACGGCGACCGGCAAGCCAGTCAACAACGATTTCTCCATGCACGAAGCGATAAGTACCGCACGGTAAGCATCTTCGACCGTAATCGGCAACGGAGCGTCTTCCGTAACCGCAAGAACGAACGAGGTCAGCTCTTCCTTCATGATTCCCGTCAGGCGACCATACATTTCCATACCGTACATCGTATCCGGATAAGTGAACCGGCCGCCCGCGTGGCGCTGAATGTTCTGGTTGACGATATTTACGTTGATGGCGCCGTCCGTCCCGATGATGTCGAGCTTCGCGTCGAGCTCGTAGTAATGGTCGGGCATAACCCAGCTTGTCTCATAGCTTCCTACCGCACCGGACGCTAGCTTGAAGGTGGTCACGGCAGCGTCGCCAACGTTGAATTCGTTAAGGCGGTTGCGAACTTCCGCCGTGTATACTTCCACGATGCGATCTCCGGTCACCCATTCGATCGCGTCGATGTCATGAACCCCTAGGAACATGAGCACGGACGTTCTGCCCTTCAGCCTCAGTCCGTTCTGATAAGAATTGTTCCGTCTGGCATACAGATGCAGCGGACTTCCCAACTGACCGGAAGCGATGGACTCGCGAGCGTGATAATACCGCGGATCCCAACGCAGCGTATGTCCGACCATCATTTTGATACCGGAAGCTTTCACTTGATTGACGATCGCCTTCGCTTCGATCAGGTCCGTCGCAAGCGGCTTTTCCATCAACACGTGTTTTCCGTGCTTGCACGCTAGCATCGCAAGCTCGTAATGCTGATCGTCCGCTGTACAGATGCTGACTGCATCCAACTCCGCCATGCCGAATAGCGCTTCCAAGCTTTCCGCCGCCTTAGTCTGATACTGTTCAGCCATACGGTCGGCATGCACTTGGTTAATATCGTATACTGCAACTAGCTCCACTCCGGCCATCTCCGAATAAATACGCGCGTGCGTTTGTCCCATCACGCCTAAGCCAATGACCGCTACTTTCATTTTTCCCATTGTCTTCTGCCTCGCTCTCTTGCCTGTGTTATGGCGTTTGTATAACGCTTACATTCACATTATAAAAAGCCTGACGAGGGGGAAGAAGGAACGCAATCGAGAACATTGTTCACGATTTCGCGACGTGTAAACGCTTTATTCACGATTTTCATACGAATGTTCACGAAATTTTTTCCAACTGCGGAGTTTTCATTAAAAAAACCTCCTATTCCAGAGGAATGGAGGTTGTCGATCCGGCCGAATAATTAGCCCGATAGCGCTTTGGGCTCATGCCTTTTACCTTTTTGAATATCCGCCCGAAGTAATTAATATTGTCGTACCCGACCTTCTCGGCAATCGCGTAACTAGGAAGATGGGTTTCCCTCAACAGTTCCGCCGCCTTTTCGACTCTTAGTCCGTTCATGTACTCGATTAAACCCGAGCCCGTCTCTTTCTTGAACAAATAACTTAAATACCCTTCGCTAATGTTCGTCATTTCCGCCGCTTGCTTCAAGGTGAAGCTTTCGGTGTAATGGGTTTTCAGGTAAGCCTTAAGCGCAAGGATATCTTCCCTCACCCGCTCCCGCGAGGTGGACCGGATCGTTTCCAAACACTGGGCGACGTACGCGTCGAACCATCTTTCCGCTTCGCCGATTCGCTTGAATTCGATCATCTGGCTGTAGGCCGGACGCTCCTTCTCCGAGGCCTGCCCGATAGAATCACCAAATCTCCTGAACGCCGATTGCAAGCAGTAAAATAAATCCAAGCAAATCTGAATCGTGCTGGCAATCGGCTGCTTCCCGCTTCGGAGCTTGGCCATCGTAAGCCCGATCAGCCGCTTAATGCCCTCTTCGTCCAACCTCTCGACTGCGAGCGCCAGTTCTTCCTCCTCCTGTTTGGTGAACAGGGGTTTATCCGTTGTCTGCGAATCTTCGTTGTGTTCGCCATAAACATGCACCCTAGCATCGCTTTCATAGAAACGCCCATCCAGCGCCAGCTCTGACTGCGCATAAGCTTGCTGCAGCATGATCGGTTCGCCGCACGCGACGCTGATTCCGACATCGATCGCCGCACCGACGAATCGCTCCGCCGCGCTCGTCAAATCCGCTCCGATCTCCCTTAATTGCTCCGCCGTCGCAGTCGACTGCATCCACAAGATGAGGACGGCTTCTTTCTCGGAGGAACGAACCAGGGAAGCGTCCGCCCATTTCCGCGCGTTGAGTTCAAGAACGTTCGCTAACGTGGCAACCGAACTCGCGGCTAACGGTCCGCCCGCGCTCTCTTCATCCGTTCTGGCTAGAACGACGTAGGCTGCTTTAGAGTCGAACCTCTCCAGCATTTCTGCTCGATTCAGATCCGCGGGCGAAGATTTACCGTCGACGCATCGGCGTAGGGCATCCTCCAAGCTATCGCCGGATTCGGATGGCTGCCGATCTCTTTGTCCGTTGGCATTCTCGGGTTTGCGGTCCATGTGCGGCACTATTCGGCTTGCCGTCTCCTGCAACAGCCGAATCAACTTGTCCGGGTCGACCGACGCTTTCAGAATATAATCGTCGGCTCCTAACTTCATCGCGCTCCGCACGAAATCGTATTCGTCATGGCTGCTAAGAACGAGAATCCGAATCCAAGGGTACGATCGTTTCACCAATTCGATCAATTCGATCCCGTTCATGTTCGGCATCTTAATATCGGTTAACAGAATATCCGGCTGAACCTGCTCTAATAGAGCCAATGCCTCTCTCCCGTCGCAAGCTTCCCCGACGTGCCGGAATCCGTTCGCTTCCCAATCGATCACCGACTTCATTCCTAAGCGAACGATAATTTCGTCGTCAACCAGCATGATCTTAATCGGCATTGAACTGTTCCCCCTTTCCTTGCAGGAACGGCAGCCGATAGGTGACCGTCGTTCCTTCGCCCGGCTTGCCGTCGATCGCGAGGCCGAAGTCTTCGCCGTATTGAAGCTTCAATCTTTCGTGAACGTTCTGGACGCCGATTCGTTTCGCTTCCGCGCCATCGGTCGTTTTGTTCAACCAGTTTTTGATTTCTGCCAATCTTTCCTCGTCGACTCCGACTCCGTTGTCTCTTACGGTAATGATTAACGTGCTTTGGATGAGTCGCCCTTTCACTTCGATGATCCCTTTACCCGGAAGTTGATCTATCCCATGTTCGATGCAATTTTCAACGATCGGCTGCAACATGAATTTAATCGTTTCGGCATGCAGCAGCTCTTCCGGTACGTCGAATACGATGTCCAGCTTTTCGTTATATTTCAGCTTCATTAACGCGATATAGTTGTGGATATAGTCCATCTCGTCTTTAAGCGTATTCATGGTGCTTCCCCTGACGATGCTGCCTTCCATCAATCCGGCAAGACTGGACAGCATTTGGCCGACTTCGCGCTCGCCCCGCATATAGGCGGTCCATTTGATGTTGTTTAACGTATTCAGTATAAAATGGGGGTTGATCTGCGCTTGCAACGCGCGAAAGCGCATATCTTCCTTTTGCTTATATTCGTCCTTGACGCGTTGCAGTAAATCCTTGACTTGTCCGAGCATCTGATTGTAGGTTCTCTGCAAAACCGATATTTCTTTAGGGCCGTTAATCAGAATGGGGCTATTGAATTGATTGTTTTCCATTCCCGTCATCTTCTTTACCATTACGATCAAAGGCTTTGAAATCCCGTTAGCGATCGCTACGGTCATCAGAACGAACAGGACGATAATAATCCCCGACATCATGAAATTCGCTTTACGGATGTCGAATATTTCTTTGAACACCGTATCGTACGGAACGATCTGAACGATGCTCCACCCCGTCTGGCTGATCTTGTAGAAATTTACGATTTTCTTGTCCGATCCTTCTCCGACGGTCGTTTGCCCCCGGGAATTGTCCTCGTTATCCATGACCGAGTATTGGGGAGGCAACACGCTTCCTAATCTATCTTTGTCCGCGCTGGATATAATCGTTCCTGACGAGTCCGTTAAAAAAACTTCTCCCTCAAGTCCGGTAATGTAGCTATACAAATCTTCTTCCGCTTTGCTATATAGCAGAACGCCAAGCTTACGATTAGTTTGAGGCTCCACAATCATTTTGGCTAACGACACTGTCGGTCTCTTATCCGCGAAAGTGTAGTTCGTTTTCCTAAATATCCATAACAATTGATTCGGCGACTCATTCAATCGGGTTAACCAATCGCTATGCATGATCTCGTTGTAAACCTGCGGTTCCGTATAACGGGAAGTAATCATATTCCCGCTATAATCCATTACCGCGACGTACGTCGTATGATTTGACCTTGAGACTTTATTGAGCTCATTATGCTGCAACTCGTATTTCTCGTATGCCGTAAGCGCTTTCGGATCTTGCAGCAATTGAATGACGCTCGGGTTTTGCGTAATTTCGTTAGCGGCCGTAAACATGTCTTCCGTCGTGAATTCGATATTTCTTCCCGCTAACGTGAGCGCTTCTTGAGCGGAATGTCCGATCTTCGTCTTGATTGCTTTCTCCAGAGGCTTATCCAGAAAATAAAAGGTAAACAAAAATGGCAAGATCAAGATAAGCAAAATCAAAAATATAATCTGATTCCGAATCGATATTTTCTGGGAGAGGGTGCCTAGTCGTAGATTCATTGCCATTTCTCCTGTCGTTCAATTTCCCACCCCAGTGTAAACCCGCTTATCCGATCTGTAAATGGCAAAAGCAGGTAACTGACCCGAATCCACCATCGAACCCTATACGGCAAACAAACCGTTTCCCCAATGGGAAACGGTTTGTTCTATCTGCTGAATGAAGCATTAGTCCACGATTTCCCCGAAGTCGCCGGTGTTCACGCTAGCGGCATTTCCTTCATCCGTATCGATATGCATATCTAGAGCAAATTGATCAGACACGCGTGCTAATACTTGCTCAAATACGACGCCCCGTTCACCGCCTACGCGCACTTTAAGCATTTGCTTGTCCGCGATCCCCCAACGCTCGGCATCCGAGGTATGGAAATGAATATGACGAGCGGCCACGATAACTCCCTTGTCTACGGTAACCTCTCCCGCTGGGCCGACAATCCGAATTCCCGGAGTTCCTTCGATGCTTCCCGATTCTCGTAGCGGAGGCTGCAGCCCTAACGAGAATGCGTCCGTACGCGACACTTCAAGCTGCGTCGCGCTTCGGGCCGGACCTAATATACGTACTTTAGGAAAAGAACCTTTCGGTCCGTAGACGGCAACGGTTTCATTCGCGGCGAATTGGTCAGGCTGCGATAGCGGCTTGAACTCCGTCAATGTCGCTCCCGCTCCAAACAGAAGCTCGACATGCTCCTGGGAGAGATGAATGTGGCGAGCCGATACGCCTACCGGAACTTTCTTCGCTTCGTTCAATGACATGATTATCCCAACCTTCCTATGACTTCCTATCCCCAGTATAACGCAAGAGGCGCACGGGACAAACCCGTGCGCCTCTTGAATAACGTTCTTATTTGAATTCCGTCAACAGTTTGTCAAAGTCTTCGCGAGAAAGCTTGATATCCTGTTTCGTGAGCGCTTCTTGCTTGAATCCGGCCGCCAAGTCTTCATACGACTTGCGTTCCTTGTTCTGATAGATCAGACCGGTCAGCATACCGTTCGTTTCCATGATCTTCGTCATGGCCGCGATCCGGTTGGAAGGATCGTAATCCGGGAATTGCTCCAAATTCACGATGTTTTCCTTGAACCAATCATAAGTGTTGATCTTATTGAACGTAACGCACGGGCTGAATACGTTAATAAGCGAGAACCCTTTGTGGTTCAAGCCTTGCTCGATCAGCGAAGTCAATTGCTTCAGATCGCTTGAGAACGATTGCGCTACGAATGTCGCGCCTGCGGACAGTGCGATTTCAAGCGGGGACAACGTCGTCTCGATCGAGCCTTCCGGCGTCGATTTGGTCTTGAAGCCTTCCGCGCTGCGAGGGGAAGTTTGACCTTTGGTCAAGCCATAGATTTGGTTGTCCATAACGATGTAAGTGACGTCCAAGTTACGACGAATCGCATGAACCGTATGGCCCATCCCGATCGCGAAACCGTCTCCGTCTCCACCCGATGCGATAACCGTTAGCTCGCGGTTAGCAAGCTTAACGCCTTGAGCGATCGGAAGCGAACGGCCATGGATACCATGCAGGCCGTAAGCGTTAATGTAACCGGAAATCCGGCCCGAACATCCGATTCCGGAGATAACGGCAAGCTGTTCAGGCTCAAGGCCAACGTTGGCTGCCGCGCGCTGAATCGCTGCCTGCACGGAGAAATCGCCGCAGCCAGGGCACCAGTTCGGCTTAACGTTATTACGAAACTCTTTGAATGTAGCCATCTAGTTCAGCTCCTTGCAGGCTTTGTGAATTTCCGAAGGCAAGAACGGCGTACCATCGTATTTAAGCAAATTGCGGATTCTGTCGTGATATCCGATATTTTGTTTAATCAGATTGGCTAGTTGGCCAGTTGCGTTGTTCTCCAGAACGACGACTTGCTTAGCGGACTCCAGATGAGGCTGCAGCAATTCGTTCGGGAACGGATGCATCTGCCGAACCATAATTTGATTCGTCGTAATACCGTCCGCTGTCAGGCGAGCGCGAGCTTCCTCGATCGTTCCGCCCGTCGAACCCATCGCGATGATCAGAAGATCCGGATTCGCATTAGGAACATCCGCTTTCACCGCGTTCGTCACGCGAAGATTGCTGATTTTGCCTAATCGTTTGTCCATCATTTTCTCACGGTTGAGCGCGTTCTCCGAAGGTCTTCCTTCTTGGTCATGCTCAACGCCAGTTACGTGATGGATACCGTGTTTGGCCCCTGGGATTACGCGAGGGGAAATGCCATCCTCCGTGAACTCATACCGCTTGAACAAGCGGTTGTCCTCGTTAGGCTCCAGCTCTTCGGTCACCAGCTTACCGCGGTTGATGACGATTTTGTCGTAATCGAGCGCTTCCGACGTCTGTTTACCGAGCGACAACTGCAAATCCGTTGCAACGATGACCGGGATTTGATATTGTTCCGCAAGGTTAAAGCCTTCAATGATATCGTAGAAGCACTCTTCGATCGTGCTCGGCGCAACGACCAGCTTAGGAATCTCGCCGTGCGTACCGTAAATCAGCGCGTTGATATCCGATTGCTCTTGCTTTGTCGGCAATCCAGTCGACGGACCTCCACGCTGCGTATCTACAATGAGAAGCGGAGTTTCCGTCATGCCGGAGAGACCGATCGCTTCCATCATCAGCGCTAGGCCTGGACCTGCGGAAGCCGTCATCGTGCGCACGCCCGCATAGTTCGCGCCGATCGCCATCGTAACGGCTGCTATTTCATCTTCCGTCTGAACGACTGTACCGCCGAACTTAGGAAGCTTCTTAATTAAATATTCCATAATTTCAGAAGCAGGAGTTATCGGGTAAGCGGACATGAGTCTGCAACCAGCGGCTACGCACCCTAGCGCCATCGCTTCGTTACCGATCATGAATAACTTTTGCTTGCCGTCCGCTTCTTCTAGCTTAAATTCGTCTAACGGACCGCCGGCTTGCTCAAGTACGAATTCCGCTCCGCGGCGAACCGCTTCTACGTTCTTCTCTACGATTGCGGCGCCTTTGCGTCCGAACTCTTCTTCTACCGCTTTGTTGAAGACTTCCATTGGTAGGCCAAGAAGCCCCCAGGAAGCTCCGGAAGCGACCATATTTTTCATGAGGGAAGTGCCAAGCTCTTCTGCAATTGCAGTAATCGGTACTGCGAATAACCGTGCTTGCACGCCATCTGGGATCGTCGGCGAGAATTTCGCGTCGGCGACAACGACTCCGCCCGGACGAAGCTCACCTGCGTTTAGATCGATGCTCTCCTGGTCAAAAGCGACTAGAATGTCCAGGTCATCGGAAATCGCGCGAATCGGCTTCGTGCTGATGCGGATTTTGTTATTCGTGTGTCCGCCTTTAATCCGCGAGGAAAAGTGTCGGTACCCGTACAGGTAGTAGCCCAGGCGGTTGAGTGCCGTGGAGAAAATACGGTCGGTACTTTCCACGCCTTCGCCTTGCTGGCCGCCAATTTTCCATGACAGTTGACTGATCACAGTGCCCATCTCCTCTTAATCTCCGGTTCGTCAATTTTCGACAGAATTACCCTATAATATTTTTTATTACCCTCATAAATATTATGTTTTACAAACGTAAATTGCAAGACATATTCGCGTAACCAATAGATAACAGTTTGAGATCGGATCCATGCCGATTTGAGATTGATGTCAGCTGAACAGTTCAATTAGGTAGATTTTTTAGAAAGAAACGGAAGGCCGTCTCTCCGAGCATATCGCTCACGAGCTTTTCTGGATAGCGTTTTAACAGAGCTTCCGTCAAATTCGAATAGCACCCTGGGTGCTCGAGACCTTGAACATGTCGAGTAATGCCATCGAAATCCGAACCGAACGAGAGATGTTCAGCTCCACCTAACGCGCATACATGCTCAACATGGCGGAGAACATTGTCTATCGTTACAGGCTCGTGAGCCGATATGAACCACGGGACAAAGGTCAACCCGATAATCCCTTGCGCGGCGATGATGGCTTGAATTTGTTCATCCGTCAAGTTTCGAGGGTTATCCTTAATAGAACGTGCGTTAGAATGAGAGGCGAAAAAAGGGCGTCGGGCACGCTCAGCCAATTCCCAGAAACCCCGATCCGATAGATGGGACACATCAATTAGGATACCCAAAGATTCGCATTCCGTAACAAGCTGTCTTCCCGCTTTCGTAAAACCGCCCCCGCGCGGCTCCGTCGCTCCGTCGCATGCCCAGTTCGCGTGATTCCACGTCGGACCAAGCAGCCTCAACCCTAACCGATAGAGAAGTCGCAACGTCCATAGTTGACCTTGTAAACTATCGACTCCTTCCAAGGAGAACAACGCGCCGATTTCCCCCTCTTGCCTTGCAGCTTCGAGATCCTTCGCTCTGCGAATCAGCTTCATCCCTTTCACGCTCAACACTTCGCTCCAGAACAGCTCCGCTGCATGGAACACGCTCTCTGGACAGGAGGGGATCGTATCCGGCACGTACAAAGCGAACACTTGAAGCCCGATTCCGCCTTGCTTTAATCGATCAGGGGTTGCGTCGAATACTCCGTCCTTATCTTCCGCCCCCCATTTCGCGCCTGGATGTTCTAGCAATTTACAAAGTACGTCAACGTGCAGATCGGTTACTCTCATATAGACTCCTCCTTCAGCGATTCTCGACATATGTGCCCCGAACGGCACAAAAAAACCTGTCGCGTCGATGAAACCGAAGAAGCGCATGACACGCAACTTCGATGACATCTAGAAACAGGTCGACAGCTTTCCATGCAGATTGCTTACCTCGGCTCGACAATGAGTTTGATTGCCGTCCGGTCTTCTCCATCAATCACAATATCCGTAAAAGCCGGGATGCAGATCAAGTCTACCCCGCTAGGTGCAACGAATCCACGAGCGATGGCTACGGCTTTCACCGCTTGATTGAGCGCCCCGGCACCGATAGCTTGCAGCTCAGCAGCCCCGCGTTCGCGGAGCACACCTGCCAGTGCGCCTGCTACGGAATTTGGATTGGACTTTGCGGAAACCTTCAATACTTCCATGACCAGTACCTCCTCTTATGACAACCCGCATATTTCATCGGTTGCATCGGGAATTATTCGGAAATCAAAGGATGGGCCCACTAAGGCATACATATTCGGTAACCCGCCTGATAATTCCTTCTTTTCCTAAGTGGATTGGTCATGAAAATGTCCAATAATTCAGATTATTGCTACACGGCGATCCAAGAATCCTCGTCTACGGTTATATTTTGTACTTTAACGGCTTTTCCGGTCGTTTCGTCCAATTCCACGAACACGCCGTTCAGCGTCCATTTCCCTTCGGCGACGGTGAATCTGCCAGGCATTCCGGTAATGAAACGGCGCAGTACAGTTTCCTTCTCCATTCCGAGCACGCCATCGCGCGGTCCGGTCATACCGGCATCGGTTAAGTAAGCCGTCCCTTCCGGCAAAATCCGGGCATCGTTCGTCTGAACGTGCGTATGCGTGCCGACGACTAACGAGGCGTAACCGTCCAAGTGCCAGCCCATTGCGATTTTCTCGCTTGTCGCTTCCGCGTGAAAATCGACCAGAACGCATTTCGTATGACGATGCAGTTCCTCGATCTCTTCATCAGCCGTTCGGAACGGGCACTCCGCAGGAGGCAAGAACGTGCGGCCGATCAAGTTAACGACGCCGAGCGTCTTGCCGTTCCCTTTCACGACCATGCTGCCACGTCCAGGCGTACCCGGAGGCAGATTGGAAGGCCGAACGATCCGCGGTTCATCGTCGATAAATTCGAAAATCTCCCGATTATCCCATGTGTGGTTACCCATCGTAATTCCGTGAACGCCCCACTCGAACAGTTCCCGTACGATCGCGGCGTTAATTCCCCGCCCGCCCGCGGCATTCTCCCCGTTCGCAATGATGATGTGGGGGTTATATTTGTCTTTGATCCACGGCAGCAACCGCTTCACCGTATCTCTGCCAACATTCCCTACGATGTCACCGATAAAAACGACTTTCATTCCAACTCAGCTCGCTTTCCATATCCAGCCTTAAAGACTCATGCTATTTAATAAAAAGGAAAAGTGGCTGCATGTTGCCGCAGCCACTTTCAGCCTTCCCTGCATTCCGTAAATTATTTGGCGTATTCAACCGCGCGGGTTTCACGAATAACGGTAACCTTGATGTGACCCGGATAGTCCAGTTCACCCTCGATTTTCTTCGTAATATCCCGAGCTAAGCGGAACGCCTCCGTATCGTCGATCTTCTCCGGTTGAACCATGACGCGCACTTCGCGTCCGGCTTGAATCGCGTACGATTTCTCGACGCCTTCGAAAGATTCGGAGATCGCCTCCAGCTTCTCGAGCCGGCGGATATAAGTCTCCAACGTTTCGCGGCGAGCTCCAGGACGAGCGGCGCTAAGTGCGTCAGCAGCTCCTACGAGCATAGCGATAACCGAAGTGGCTTCCACGTCTCCGTGATGGGACGCGATACTGTTGATGACAACAGGATGTTCCTTGTATTTCTTGCCCAATTCCACGCCGATCTCGACATGCGAGCCTTCCACTTCGTGGTCGAGCGCTTTGCCGATATCATGAAGCAAGCCGGCGCGTTTCGCAAGCGTGATGTCCTCTCCCAGCTCTCCTGCCATAAGGCCGGTGAGGTAGGCGACTTCCATCGAATGCTTCAACACGTTCTGGCCGTAGCTCGTCCGGAATTTCAGACGACCTAGGATTTTGATCAAATCCGGGTGAAGACCGTGCACGCCCACTTCGAAAGTGGCTTGCTCGCCATACTCACGAATTCTTTCGTCGACTTCCTTACGGGATTTCTCCACCATCTCCTCGATCCGAGCAGGGTGAATCCGTCCATCTGCAACCAATTTCTCAAGCGAGGTACGAGCAATCTCGCGGCGAATCGGGTCAAAGCCCGATAGAATAACCGCTTCCGGCGTATCATCGATAATAAGGTCAATACCCGTTAAAGTCTCAAGAGCACGGATGTTACGTCCTTCGCGACCGATGATGCGACCTTTCATTTCCTCGTTAGGCAACGTGACGACGGATACCGTCGTCTCCGCCACGTGATCCGCGGCGCACCGCTGAATGGCAAGAGAGATAATATCGCGCGCTTTCTTGTCGCCTTCCTCTTTCGCTTGATGCTCGATTTCCTTGATCATTTGCGCCGTTTCGTGACGCACTTCCTGTTCCACATTCGACAAGATCATTTGCTTGGCATCTTCTGTCGACAGGTTCGAAATGCGTTCCAATTCGGACATTTGCTGTTTATGCAGCAACTCGACTTGATCCTGGACCTCTTCGATCCGTTTCTCTTTGTTGGCGACTTGCTCCTCTTTGCGTTCCAACGCTTCTAACTTGCGGTCCAGCGACTCTTCTTTTTGCAAGAGGCGTCTTTCCAAGCGTTGAATTTCGTTGCGGCGTTCGCGAATATCGCGTTCCGCTTCGTTACGGAGCTTGTGCACCTCGTCTTTGGCTTCCAGCACCGTTTCTTTGCGAACGGCTTCCGATTCTTTCTTGGCAGACTCGACAATCTGAATGGCAGCCGCTTCGGCACTAGAGATTTTGGCTTCCGCAATGGATTTGCGTGCGACGTAACCGATCCCAAAGCAAAGGACGCCAACAACGAGAACGATCAAGATCCAGATCCATGAAGCTATCATGATCTTTCACCTCCTCGTTGCATCACCAAGGCAACCGCTTGGGGATACTTATTCAATTGATTTTCCGGTTTCCAAACCGTTTGATTACATGTGAACAAAGCATAAAGGGTCGAAAAAACACATTCTGAATCGCTTTTTGGAAGGAAAAAACGATCAGTTGGGAAGATGGAATACAAAATCATTTTATCTTTTGCTAAATTAGATTGTCAAGCAAGCTTCTGACGCAACTTTCGCCCATGGGGCTTGGTATCCATTAATCTTCCATATATTCCGGTTCATGTTGGTAATCATCGGAGAAATCGGTATCCGAACCCGCTCCTCCCATCTCCGTTGCGGCCTGCTGTACCGCCGATCTTACGACCCCGGAAGGGAATCCCCGACGAAGCAGCACGCCCATCAGCTTCATCTTGCGCTCCCTGTCATTTCCTTTCGTGCTCGGCCATCTTTTGCGTGCCAGCGCCAGCGCCGCTTCCTGTTCGACTTGCCCGTCAAGTTCGCCTATTGCCTGATCCACATCTTCCCGGCCAACTCCTCTTTGCATCAGCTCTTGCCTGATCAACATACGACCCTTGCGCTGTCCGACCGCCCGTTGCTCCGTAAACCGCTTAGCATACGCGGTATCATCTACCATCCGCATCGCTTTCAAGCGCTCCAGACAGGCAACTACGACTTCTGGGACATATCCTTTACGCTTAAGCGCCCTAGACAACTCCACCGTCGTCCGCGCTTTGAACTCCAGCATCATTAACGCCGACCGGTACGCATCCTCTTTCTGCTCGTCCTGCCTCAGCACCTCATATTCCGCTGACGTCAATTGACGTCCCTTCAACAACCGCCAGCTAACCAACGTATCCTCATGGACGGTGATCGTGGATTCACCCGCTCCCGCGCCAACACCCACCTCTTCATCCCGCCCCAGCTTTCTGCCCTTGATCCGCAAAGTCTGTGCACCGGCAATGAGGGCATCTACCTCTTCGTTCCAATTCTCATCCTTATCTTCCGAGCTACTCTCAAGAATAGCGGTTTGTTCAACTTCGACATCCAAGGTAGATCCATCAAGTTCCAACTTAAGCGTCACCCAGTACATATGGGGTTTCTTAGAATGCGACTCTATCGCAATGACCTCCGCGCCAAGTACGGGCAATCCCATTGGGTTACCAGAATCCACAGTAGACGTATTCTCTCCCCGGCTACTTTTGTTCCGGGTCTTGCTATCGTATCGGGACGGCTTCTTGTCCTCACCGCTTTTACCCGATCGTCTCGACTTGTACATTCCGTTCAGTCACCTCTCCACAAAAACACAAAGAGCGGCAAAATATGCCGCCTCCAGTGTCCGTACTTATATTCAACCTAATAAACAATGTAACTTAAACATCCTCGCCAAATTCGGTATCGTCTTCATCATCCGAAGATAACGCGGCCGAGTTGGCTGCAGCAGCAGTTAACGAAGAGGAGAGAAGAGCTTCGCGGATCTGCTTCTCGATTTTATCGGAAACTTCCGGGTTGTCCTTCAAATATTGCTTCGCATTCTCGCGACCTTGGCCTAGTCGTTCATTATTGTAAGAGAACCAAGCTCCGCTCTTCTGGATAATGTCCTGCTCGGCACCGATGTCGATAATGCTACCAACCTTCGAAATCCCTTCGCCATACATAATATCGACATCCGCTTGCTTAAACGGCGGCGCTACTTTGTTCTTCACGACTTTGATCTTCGTACGGTTACCAACCACATCGTTGCCTTGTTTGATAGCCTCTACGCGACGAACGTCCAACCGAACACTCGCATAGAATTTCAAAGCGCGACCGCCCGGAGTCGTCTCCGGGTTACCGAACATAACGCCGATTTTCTCGCGGAGTTGGTTAATAAAGATAGCCAAACATTTCGACTTGCTGACGGCTCCGGAAAGCTTACGCATCGCTTGCGACATTAGGCGAGCTTGCAAGCCGACGAAGGAATCTCCCATATCGCCTTCGATTTCCGCTTTCGGTACGAGCGCCGCAACAGAGTCGACGACGATAATATCTACCGCGCCGCTCCGTACAAGAGCTTCGGCGATTTCTAATGCCTGTTCTCCCGTATCCGGCTGAGAAAGGAGCAACTCATCGATGTTCACGCCGAGATTTCTCGCATAAACAGGATCCAATGCGTGCTCCGCATCGATGAATGCGGCTGTTCCGCCAGCACGCTGAACTTCCGCTATCGCATGGAGAGAAACCGTCGTTTTACCTGATGATTCCGGTCCGTAAACTTCTATAATCCGCCCACGTGGGTATCCGCCTATTCCAAGAGCGATGTCCAACGCCAGCACTCCGCTGGATACTGTCTCAACAGCTAGATTTGCACTTTCGCCCAGTTTCATAACCGAGCCTTTACCGAATTGTTTCTCAATCTGGCGCAAGGCCATGTCTAATGCGGCGCGACGATCCGACAACACACCCACATCCTTATCTTTTGATAGTTTTATCATACCGTGTTTCCAACTGTTTGCCAAGCATTTTGAGAACATTTGTTCTATTTTATTTCGAAAAAAGAACCGCAGCAAAGTAATCTTCGCTACGGTTCTTCCGCAACTTTCATATAAAACTCTATCATAACTGCTATGAATTGACAAGCATCGACAATTTTTTGTCACAATTTGTGCTGTCTATTCCTTTTCCGTATCGCCATTATCCCCGTCACTCAGTTTCGGACTGCATAACAAGCTACCTCATTTTCTATCCAACGATAACCTCCGGTTAAAATGAATATCTCCCGACACACGATCGACTTTCCTGAATCAGCGGGATTATGGTGAAGCGCTTCTCTTCCTTAGCTAAAGGGATATTGGCGATAGAGATCAAACCAGCATATCCGTGCAAGCGTTCCCCGATCACTCTTCTGAGCCGAAGGGATAGTGGCAATAGCATATTCCATCGACACTCCTCTAAACTTCTGAGCCGAAGGGATAACGTCAAAAGAGGGCACAGTCTGCACGCGAACTCCCTTTCACCCAACTGAGCGAAAGGGATAGCGGCAATACCTGTGCCCTACCTACGAATACTTCATCAAGAAACTAGCTAACTTACCCACGTCCGGTTAATGACAGCCAGAGCAAGTAAAGCGCCCTTTTAGCCGCACGTAACCGAATCCCTTCCCTATCGCCCGACAGTTGCAGCTTCTCTACTCGCGTCTCGCGACCCCGTTCGGCTAAGCCTACATAAACGAGCCCTACAGGTTTATCCTCTGCAGCAGCAGGCCCAGCATTGCCAGTAATAGATACCGCGAAATCCGAATCCGCAACAGCGCGCATCCCTTCCGCCATAGCTGCTGCCGTCTCCGCGCTTATCGCCCCCGGAGCTCCTGGTCCTTCAAGCAACTCGACAGGTACACCTAATTGGCTCATCTTCATCTTGTTGCTGTAAGTGACGACGCCTCCTAGGAACACGACGGCGCTCCCCGGAATGGTCGTCACTAATTCGGATACCAATCCACCCGTGCAGCTCTCGGCCAAGGTTAACGTTCTTTGCTGCTCGGTCAACGTACGCACGATTGTAGCCTCGATCGGAACATCTTCCTCGGCATAGAGGTGCGCCAGCGTTCTACCGCGGATAGCTGTTAACGTGCCTTCAAGCTTCCTCGCCGCTTCTTCCGCATCCGAAGCCTTGGTCGAGACGCGAATCGCGACTTCCCCTTCCTTGGCATAAGGGGCTATCGTCGGGTCTTGCTGCTCGCGAATGAGGTCGATCAACAAGTCCTCCAGCCCCGATTCTCCGATGCCCGCAAATTTGAGCATAGCGGAATGAAGCGTCTTCGCCGGCCCAAGCTGATCTTTCAACCAAGTGGAGCCGTCATTGTCGAACATAGGCTTCATCTCGCGAGGCGGTCCAGGCAATAGCAAATAACAAGTGCCGTCAACGGCTAATGCATTCCCTACTGCAAGCCCCGTATCATTACGCAACGGTGCGGCTCCCTCTACCAATAGCGCTTGCCGGCGATTGCTTTCCACGAACGCGCCGCCTCGACCGGCAAACATGTTCACGATCTTGGCCATTGTAGGCTCGTGCAATTCAATTCCCCGGCCTAAATATTCAGCGAGCGCATCCCGTGTAAGGTCGTCAAGCGTTGGTCCTAGCCCGCCCGTAAACACGAGTAAATCCGCTCTCCCCCGAGCGATATCGATCGCTTGGATCAACCGTTCCTTGTTATCGCCCACAACAGTCTGATAATAAACATCAATGCCCAGCTCTGCCAAACCTCGCGACAGATACTGGGCGTTCGTGTTTACGATTTGACCGAGGAGCAGCTCCGTGCCGACAGCTAAAATCTCTGCTCTCATGCTATGTTCCGCACCTCGTCATGTCCGTCCTAAGCCGCCTTTAAGAAGCTTAGGTCGAAACCGGAATCAAATTTTTGTTTTTGACGAAATAATCTATGCCTGAATATACGGTAATCAGTACAGCCGCCCAGACGACAACCAAATCAATGCGCAGATCGATGAAGTTGAACGGGAAATTGTTCAGCAGCAATACGATAATCATCGTAATTTGAACCGCCGTTTTCCATTTGCCCCATTTGCTGGCGGCGAGAACAGCCCCCTCAAGCAGAGCGACCTGTCTCAGACCCGTAACAGCCCACTCCCGGCTAATGATCACGATCGCGACCCATGCGCCTAACTTCCCCATCTCAACCAATGCGATGAGCACCGCAGCCATAAGCAGCTTGTCCGCGAGCGGATCGAGAAGCTTTCCTAGATTGGTTACGATTTTCCGTTTACGCGCGATGTAACCATCTAACCCGTCCGTGCTTGCCGCAATAATAAAGAGTAGCAGCGCGCACACTTGATTGTAGGAAATGGAGTATTCGCCGATCGTGAGCGAGCCAAGGTCCAATCGGACCAACAAAAAAATCGTCACGATGGGTACTAAAAAAATTCTTGCAAGCGTGATCCGATTGGCGAGGTTCACGCAATTCCCTCCCCTGACAAATCATACTCGTAAGCATGGGTAATTCTTACCTTGCTCATTTCGCCGATTTGTACTGGACAATTGGTAATGTATACTTCTCCGTCAACTTCAGGAGCATCATACTGGCTTCTGCCGATATAGACGTCGCTGCGTCCGTCGTAACGCTCAACCAATACTTCGATCGTGCGTCCTACGTATTTAGCCGCATTCTCCTTAGCCACCTCGCGTTGGATTTCCATCAACGTATTGGCACGGAATTGCTTTACATCATCCGAGAGTTGATCCGGTAACCGATTCGCCGGCGTATCTTCCTCTTGGGAATAAGCGAACACGCCGAGACGATCGAACTTCATTTCGCGAACGAAGTCGCATAGCTTCTCGAAATCTTCCTCGGTTTCCCCCGGAAAGCCTACGATCATCGACGTGCGAAGCGCCACTTCCGGAATACGCGCGCGGATTTTGCCGACCAGTTCTCGAACGTCGCGCTGACGACCGGGACGGCGCATTTTCTTAAGAATAGAATCTTCGCTATGCTGAAGCGGCATGTCGATATAATTGCAAACCTTAGGATTGGTCGCGATAGCCTCGATCAACTCGTCCGTGAAAAATCCCGGATACGCGTAATGTAGGCGAACCCACTCGATCCCGGGAACTTCGCTCACCTTATTCAGCAAGTCTGGAAGCTTAAACCCTTCATACAGGTCCGTTCCGTAGTTAGTAGAATCCTGAGCGATTAGACTAATTTCCTTAACGCCTTGCTCCGATAATAGCTTCACTTCTGCAAGGATAGATTCGATCGAACGGCTGCGGAATTTCCCCCGCATGATCGGAATACTGCAGAACGTACAAGCATTATCGCAGCCTTCAGCGATTTTCACGTAAGCCGTATGACGCGGAGTCGTGAGTAACCTAGGCAAGTTTTCTTCATAGTTAAACACGGGATTGCCTACATATACCGGTTTACGGCCGCGAAGCGCCTCATCGATAATCTCATTGATTCGATGAAAATCGCCCGTACCGACGATACCGTCGATTTCCGGCATCTCGTCCATCAGTTCTTTTTTATATCGTTGGGTCAAACAGCCCGATACGATTAGCGCCTTCAGGCGCGCTGAATCTTTCAGCTCTGCTAAATTCAGAATCGTATTGACCGACTCTTCCTTAGCCGCATCGATAAACCCGCACGTATTTACGATAATAACAGTCGCATCCTCCGGCTTTTCAACCAAAGAAAACCCTCTTTGATGAATAAGACCCGACATAATCTCGGAATCGACTAAATTTTTCTCACAGCCAAGCGTGACGACACTGACTCTTTCTATCATGGATGCCTTCCCCCAAACGTTCGTCCGTTGTTATCCACAACAGTATAAACGAACCCCCTATACGTGTCAAAACCGCACCGCACTTAGCGATAGTTGATAAATTGCAGTTCAAGCTGTAAGTCCGCTCCTCTTAATAGAGCCATTACGCCTTGTAGATCATCTTTGCTCTTGCCCGTGATGCGCAGTTGATCTCCTTGAATTTGGCTTTTGACCTTAAGCTTGGAATCGCGAATCAGAATGTTCATTTTCTTCGCGTTCTCTTGATCGATGCCCTGCTTCAGTTTGATCTCTTGACGTACCGTCCCGCCCGAAGCCGGTTCGATTTTCCCGTAATCCAAATTTAGAATCGGTACGCCTCGTTTAATCAACTTGGATTGAAGAATGTCTAAGACGCTCTTCACCTTGAAATCGCTATCGGAAGCTAAGACAAGCTTCTCCCCTTCTAGCTCAATGTTGCTTTTACTGCCTTTGAAATCGAAGCGCGTTTCAATTTCCTTAAGCGCCTGTTGAACGGCGTTGTTCACTTCCTGCATATCCACTTTCGACACCACGTCAAAAGAATATTCCGATGCCATTAAGATCTCTTCCTTTCATCTATTGCCCATTATTCCCTATATTATAGCACGAGAGCCCCCCAGGATTAAAACAAAAAGCCCTCCGGGGAGGGCCAGCCACAAACTTTACTGTGCCGTATCGGACACAGGCGTGAAAATATATTTCGTTGATCCCGATGAATTCCCATCATCGAAGGTCGCGTCATCTACGTAAAAAGTGACATGATCTGTCCGTCCCACATTCACGTAGATAGGCATTGTCAAATCAAAGGACAAATTGAGCGCTTCTTTAGTCCCTTTGGAGTAACGCACTTTGCCTTTTCGGTCATTCTCCCGAACTTCGATCCAAGCTTCGCCCGTTACTTCGAGCTTAAGCTTATGGCCAGTTCCGGGTGAAACGTCGTAATAGTTAATGCTGTTCTTTTTCTCCTTGAACGTTAGCGTAACAGCGCTTATCGGAGGAGTAGGCGTTACAGTTTCCGAAGGCGAAATGCTCGGAGTTTCACTCGAAGAACTCGGAGTCGAAGTTTCCGTCGAGATCGGTGGAATGGAGTTGAGCTCCTGCGTATCAGGTTCCTTATTATTCGAGTAGTAAACATAAATGACTACGGCAATTAGTATAGGAAAGGCCCACATCAGCATAGAAACAGCTACTTTGCCCCAACGATCGTTATGTTGCACGCTTCTTCTGCTAGGTTTAATCATCGGCTCTGCCATGACTGTCTCCGCGGCAGGTAATTGCGGCAACTCTTTCTGATACAGTCGAAGTACTTCTTCCGCATCCAGCCCCACTGTCTCAGCATAGGTTTTCACGAATGCTCTAACGTAGAATGATCCGGGAAGCACTTTGTATTCGCCGCTCTCGATCGCTTCCAAATACCTCTTGCGGATCTTCGTATATTCTTGGATATCATCCAGCGTATAGCCCCGTTGCTCGCGTGCTTTGCGAAGCAGGGCGCCCAAATCGGACATGCCTTTCACCTCCCAATGTTCATGGTGTTGGCGGTATGTAGTTAGAAATCGTCGTTCAAGCCTGCTGTTGTGAAGCTTTCATAAGAAATCTCTTCATCCGGCGTATTGCGCAGTTCCACGATGCAATCGAACACATCGTAATCGAATTGGGATTCCCGCACGAAAATATCCGGATGCTCGATCACCTTCGTGGAAGGCATGGCCATAATTTCCTGAAGCAACGAGTAATGTTTCTCGTTCGAACGAATCGTACTGACAATACCATCAATAATAAAAACGTTATTCGGGTTCATTTCTTCTTCCGACAATTGGCTTCTTACCGTCTGGCGAAGGAGCGTGGAGGATACGAAAGCCCATCGTTTGTTAGAGCAGACGCTTCCCGCGATAATGGATTCCGTCTTCCCGACGCGCGGCATGCCGCGTAATCCAATCGTTTGATTCCCGTCACGCTTGAATAACTCGCCTAGAAAATCGACCAGAAGACCTAATTCATCGCGCGTGAAGCGGAATGTCTTATGATCGTCGGAATCACGCTCGATGTAACGGCCATGCCGTACCGCTAAAATATCCGTCAAACGGGGCGGACGCAGCGTATTGACCGTGATGTTCTCGACCTTGCGAAGCATCTTGCCGAGTAATTCAATCTTCTCGTCGTCATCGGTTTGAAGCAGCATTCCCCTGGTTCTATCTTCCACACCGTTGATCGTTAGAATGTTGACTTCCAGCATCCCAAGCAATGAAGCGATATCGCCAAGCAATCCGGGGCGATTTTTGTGGATCTTGTACTCCATATACCATTGTTTGGGTTCCATCGTACACCTCATTCAAATTTCGGAAAATAATAAATAATTTATAATTACCGTCGAGATAGACGATTTTTCCCGCATATTTTTCGATCTTCTCTTTTATTCTACAACGCTCATCATTATCCTGCAAAACAAAACCGATTATTACTCCAAAAGTCCTATAAAGTTTTATTTTGATGAAAAGAAAGCCTCCAAATGGAGGCTAATATTTCAAAGAGGGTGAAGCGATTAAAGCTAATATGTCCTCAACGATGTCTAACTATGCGATAAGGGCAACTGATCCAAGCTTAACGAGGTTACATATGCCAACCGCCATTTAGACCAAACGTCTGTCCCGTAATATAATGGGCGTCGTCCGAAACGAGAAATCGGACAAGCTGCGCCACCTCTTCGGCTCGTCCGAGACGTCCTGCGGGAATCTCCCGGCACAATTGTTCACGATCATCGCGATCAAGCGTCGACAACATGTCCGTGTCTATGGCGCCCGGACTGACGGCGTTTACCGTTATACCCGAAGAAGCCATCTCCTTGGCGACCGATTTCGTGAACGCGTTAAGCCCGCCTTTGGAAGCCGCGTAAGCGGCTTCCCCGGCTGCGCCGATCTCTCCCCATATGCTGGAGAGATGAACGAACCTTCCCCACCGTTTCCATCTCATTGCTGGGCCGAACGACTGGGTCAAATAAAATGCGCCTTTCAAATTCACGTTCATTAGATCATCCCAGAGGGTATCGTCCATATCATCGATCAGGCCATAGTGAGCCATTCCCGCGCAATGGACGACAATATCCGGAACCCATTGCAATCGATCCAACTGTTCCTTCAGATTCAACGTCGACGCTTTGGACCGCAGGTCGGCCTGCAGCGTGATCGCCTGCACGCCACTGCCTCTACATTCGTCGGCAACGCCCTCTGCAGCCTCCACCGCCGAATAATACTGGATGGCGACATCCACGCCATCCGCCGCCAACCGACGGGCTACCGCGGCACCGATGCCGCGGGAGGCGCCCGTCACAAGAGCTACGCGCTTCACGCCGGTCCGCTCCGCACGATCGAGATGGCCCGCCGATCCGGATTGGCGTGCTCCTTGATCCTCTCGTTGATTTCATCCAACGTCAGGCTCTCATATACTTCAACTACAGTGAACAAGTCTCCGCCCTTATGCCGATAACGCGTAAATTCGCTCGCGATCGATTCCGGACTGTTCATCATTCTCAGATAAGCCCCGATTTTTTTACGGCGCGTTCGTTCGAAAATTTCAGAGGAAATTCCGTTACTAGCCGCATCGTACAACGCTTGGCTAACCCTTGCGACCAATTCGTCGGGGTCTCTCGTTTCACCGCCGATGATCGAGAAAGAATAACCCGGCCCAGTATTGTATTCATGTCCGAAGCCGTCCGAGATCAGGTTGTCGTCGTACAATTGCTGATACAGCGTCGAGCTTGACCCGAGCAACGCCTCTAGCATCAGTTTGCTGGCTAGCTCCCGCCGAACGGCATCCTTCTCGTCCCCTGGCTCTTCTTTGAAGCCAAATAAGCATTTCGGCAATGAGACTGGAAGAAAAAGCTCTTTTTTACCTGTTTTAACCTGAATGGGTTCTTCTTCAAACAGACGTTTGATTTCTCCGCCCTCAGGGAACGATTTCTTCGCTTGATCCCGTTTTACCCGTTCCATCGTTTCTTGCGGATCTATTCCTCCGACGATAAACAACGTCATGTTGGTCGGGTGGTAGAACGTATTGTAGCAATCGTACAGCATTTCCTTCGTAATGGACCGGACGGAATCAGCCGTGCCCGCGATATCGATGTGGACCGGATGCTTCTCATACATCGCCTCGATTAGCCCGAAATAAACGCGCCAGTCCGGATTGTCCCGGTACATATCGATCTCCTGCACGATGATGCCCTTTTCCTTCTCCACGTTCTCGTCCGTAAAGTAAGGGTTCTGGACAAAATGAAGCAGCGTATCCAAGTTAGCTTCGATTTCTCCGGTTGCAGTAAATAAATACACCGTCCTGTCGAAGCTCGTATAGGCGTTTGCCGAGGCGCCTTGCGTAGCGAATTGGGAGAAAATATCGCCTTCCGGCTCCTCAAACATCTTATGTTCCAGAAAATGCGCGATACCATCTGGCACTTTGATCGTTTCCCCACCGGGAGGGGTGAAGTGGTTATCGATGGAGCCGTAACGCGTCGTGAAGGTGGCATAAGTTTTAGTAAAGCCCGGCTTAGGAAGGATAAATACCTCCAGGCCGTTGTCAAGCTTCTCCTGCCACAGCGTCTCCTGAAGCTTCGGATATGGTTTAGCCGTCATGTTCAGCCCTCCTCCTTCCGGTCACGCAAGAAGTAAATCGTGTCCAGCTCTACGCCTTGCGCGACAGCCGTTACGTTCTCCGGCGTTACCGCTTGAATCTCGGCGATAAAGCTTTCCCCCGTTCGCTCCACCCCGGATAACACGTTGCTGAAATCAAACGCGATTCGCTCGAACGCCGAATCTTGCAGTTCTCTCAGTTGGCCTACGATCATGGCCTGCGTACGGTGAAAATCCTCCATGGCGAAATCGCCCTTTTTCATTGCTTCGATCTGCTCTCTTATGATCGTGACCGCGCGTTCGTAGTTCGCAATCTCAACGCCTGATTGCAAGGTCAGGATGCCTTTGTGGCCGTCCAACCGGGAAGAAGCGTAATAGGCTAAGCTTGCTTTCTCACGAACGTTCACGAACAGCTTCGAATGGGGAAATCCGCCGAGCAGCCCATTATAGACGAGTAAAGACGCATATTTGTTACTACCGTAAGTCTCTCCTACTCGCAATCCCATGTTCAGCTTTCCTTGGCCAACATCCAGCTTCTCTACGATCGTCTGCACTTCCGCGCGGGCTTTCCGAAGCGTCGGAGCGGAATAAGATGAAGGTTGACCAGCCGGTAGCCTAAAAGACTTCTCGACTAACGATTGCACCTCTTCCAAGGAAGTGTCGCCGGAAACGTACAGGTCGAACGAAGCCTCTCGCAGCCATTGCTGATAGGCTTCGTACAGATTTTCTGCATTTAACTCCGTCAGTTGATCTTTGCGTCCCAACGCAAGCAACCGGAATGGCTCATCCTTGCACATCTCTTCCACGCAGCGTTCTGCAGCGTACCTGATTTTGTCGTTGATAATAGCGTCTATTCTTTTGCTGACCGTCGTTTTCTCCGCTTCCACGTATTTGTTGCGGAAATGTCCGTCTTCTAGCGCCGGAGCCGTAACCACTTCACCGAGAAAATGCAAAGCTTCTCCCAACAGAGATTCCGTAGCCGATACGAAACGGTCATTGATAATATCCAACCGGAACTGAACGATCTGGTGATCTCCCCGCTTATACAAATCAAATCCAAATCCCGCGCCATACAGATCATCCAATCTTTCGCGGAACGATAAAGTCTCAGGGTACGCTTGAGTTCCTCTCCTTAACACGAAAGGAGTAAGCGCAACCGATGTGACTCGATCTTCGGACAATGGGACTCCCGCATACAAAGATACGGCGAATGTTTTAAACCGTTTGGTCGGCAGCACGTGCAAACGTAGCCGTCCCCACACACCTCTCTGGAACTGTTCCGACATCCTCTCAAGCTCCTTTAGGTAAAATCGCTACTTAAAGCGTTCATCGTAAGCATTTCAGCCCCATTCTAACCGATTGGACGAACAGGAAGCAAATGTTGGAAAGCGAATACCCGTCCCGAAAACGCGACAACCAACCGCGACGCCATTGGCGCGTTGGTTGGTTGCACTGGCGACCATTCAAAACGATCTTATTTCAACGGCAGCCGGGCACGGCCAGGCACATTGATCGCACTATCTACAAAAAATGTGTTTGCCGATCGTCTTGTACTGCGGACGGGTCCATATCCATTTGGACGTAGCCGTCTCCGGATTGAAGTAGTAGAGACAGCCATCGCTTGGATCCCAGCCGCTCATCGCGTCTTTTACGGCTTTGACGGCCTTATCGTTGGGCGTCAACCAGATTTGGCCGTCCGCGACGGCCGTAAACGCGCCCGGTTGAAAAATAACCCCTGTCGCCGTATTCGGAAATTCCGACGACTTCACCCGGTTGATAATAACGGCGGCGACTGCGACTTGGCCTTCGTACGGTTCGCCGCGGGATTCCCCGTAAACGGCGTTAGCCATCATCTTCATATCCTTCTCCGTGAACCCAAGGTTATTGGATGCGGGTAACTTGTTATTGTTCCCGGTAGGCGTTTCGTTGCCCTGACCGCCTCCGCCGCCATTAGATGCTTGTGGTAGATCCTCGGCAGTCGGTCTCCAATCCTTAGTCGCATTCCATAGCTTCAGCTTTGTCTTTGCTCCGACGATGCCATCCGATTTCATCCCGAACTTCCACTGGAACCAAGTGACTGCGTTTTTCGTGCTGGCACCGAATTGGCCATCTACCTTGCCGTTGAAGTACCCGAGCGCCTTCAGGCGGCCTTGAAGCTCGTAGATGTCCTTCCCCGAAGAGCCCACCTTCAGAATGGCGTTGCTGAACGTTTCGCGGCTTTGGGTGGTGTGCTGTATCGTATAAAGCCCAAGCAAGCCAAATACGACGCATACGGTTAAAATCACTAGACGATAACTCACTTAAGGTCACGCCTTTCCTTTTCCATGTTGGTCTTCGACCGTTAGTATGAGAAAGGGCAAAGGCTCTTATACCCATTTTTGCATGCTTTCTGCTTACGAACCAAAAAACCCGCAGACCTCCATTGAGGCTGCGGGCTTTTCTTGTTCTATGTACATGGAACTCTATGAGGGAATGCGCTGCTGGTATTGCTCCATCGTCATGAGCACCTCGCGAGGCTTGCTGCCCTCGTAAGGCCCGACAATGCTTTTGGCTTCCATCGAATCGATCAGCCTTGCCGCGCGCGTGTAGCCTATGCGCATGCGCCGCTGGAGCAAGGAGACGGATGCTTGTTTCGCCTCCAGAACGATTTGCACCGCTTGGTCGAACAGCTCGTCCAATATTTCAGCGGGCTCATCGGTTACCGTATCGTCGATCTCCGGAACGAGATCTTCGTTATATTCCGCTTCCGCCTGACCGCGGCAATACCCGACGACCGCTTCTACCTCGCCATCGGACAAGAACGCGCCTTGAACGCGAATCGGCTTGGACGCGCCCATCGGCAGGAATAGCATGTCGCCTCGACCGAGCAATTTCTCGGCTCCGACCATATCGAGAATCGTCCGCGAATCGACTTGAGAGGATACGCCGAACGCGATCCGGCTTGGGATATTCGCTTTGATGACGCCGGTAATGACGTCTACCGACGGTCGTTGCGTGGCGATGATCAGATGGATACCGGATGCCCGCGCCATTTGCGCCAATCGGCAAATCGCATCCTCCACGTCCCCCGCCGCAACCATCATCAAGTCGGCGAGCTCGTCCACTATGACGACGATATATGGCAGAACGGCATCGGGGTTGTCTCCGCTCAGCATTAAAGCGTTATACCCTTCGATATTTCTAGTTCCCGATTTGGAGAATTTCTCGTACCTCTTCTCCATCTCCACGACGATTTTCTTAAGCGCCAACGATGCGCGTCTAGGATCGGTGACAACCGGCGCCAGCAAATGCGGGATCCCGTTATATACGTTAAGCTCGACCATCTTTGGGTCGATCATCAGAAACTTAACCTCATCCGGCTTCGCTTTGTATAGCAAGCTAGTAATAATTCCGTTAATACAAACGGATTTACCGGAGCCTGTTGCTCCCGCTACTAGCAAATGCGGCATTCTCGCCAGATTGCCGACGATCGGCTGACCGGAAATATCGCGGCCGAATGCAATCGTAAGCTTAGCCGTCGATTCTTGGAACGGTTGCGTTTCCAGCACTTCCCGTAACGTGACGACGCTTACTTCATTGTTCGGAACTTCGATCCCGATCGCCGCTTTACCCGGAATCGGTGCTTCCATTCGAATATCTTTGGCTGCTAATGCCAGCGCGATATCGTCCGTTAAGCTTACGATGCGGCTTACCTTCACCCCGACGTCCGGCTGCAGCTCATACCTGGTCACCGCCGGTCCTCGCGCCACGTCCAACACCTTCGCCCTAACGCCGAAGCTTTCCAGCGTAGCCTCCAGCTTCCGGGCCGTATTCATATAATCCGCAGGGTTGCCCGATTTACTTCCGCTAGGCGGCTTATCTAACAAATTTGCGCCAGGCAACCGGTAAGGCTTCTGGATTTTGCGAACCGGTTTCGGCGCCGGAGCGACGACCGCTTCCGACGATTCTCCTATTTTCAAATCAAGCTCTTCGTCGATGTCTTGTCCAAGATCCGCAGCATCAACGGGACCCGCGTTCGATACCGTAGGTTCATCCGTTGCGAGAGGCATAGCTTGCTGTTCCATCTCAGCTTCCTCGTCCCATTCATAGTCGGGGTAGCCTTGCGCCGTGAAATCCGTAAACCTTGGAGTTATCGGTTCACCTGCTATCGGTTCACCTGCTTCTTCTTCCTCGGCCTCCAACACCGCTTGCGGATGCATCTCAGGAGCTTCCTGCGGATGCTGCTCGTTCAAATGCTCGGCAGGAGCGCCTTGTTGAGTAACGGGCTTACTCGAATAGCTAATCGGTTCGTCATCGTCCCAATGCTCGTCCTGCGCCAAGTTGGGATCACGTTCCGGTTTGCCGTGGAACAGTTGGAAAAATAACGGAGTCTTCCTGGCACGCGGAACTAAAGCCGGCTCGTCCATTCCAACATCGTCAGGCAATGTCGGGATAGCCGCCTGAGGTGCCGCTCTTGTGCTTCTTCCGCTCCTGCCCGATCCGTTGACCGGAATCGCCTTTGCGGATAGAAGCTTCCTGCCGGATGCGAAACGCGCGGCGAGCAAGGGCATCACTCTGAGCAAGAACAAGCGAATGGAACGTCCGATTTCTACGTAAGAACGATTCGTAACTAACATGACTGCAATGGCAATCTCTATTAATAAGACGAATTTAGCCCCGTAATATCCGAATAGCCAATAGAGTACGGAATATTGCAGGGCACCGACGATTCCCCCACCGACGTCGGCATTGAACACCTTAATATTGTCGACAGGCGGCGACCGCCATAGCATTTCCTTGAGTTGGGCCATCGTCTGGTTAACGATGCTCGACGGAGTAACCGAATCCATCATTCCAAGGCTATTATCGATCGCAGCCATCGCGCTCCATAGCGTCACGACCAACGAGACGAGTACGAACCCGGAACGCCGGGCTGTCCAGCCTCTCGGCCAGCTGCGTTTAACCATCACATATAATCCTACCCAAACGCCGACCAGCGCAAGTAAATAATAATGCTTCCCTAGCAGAAAGCCGAACAGCTTGGAAAGAGACCTTCCGACCGCGGCTTCACCGGAGATGGCGATAACGGATAACGTAATAAGCACGATTCCGTAAACTTCGTATTTCAAGCTGGCTCCGAACGAAGCCCGCTTCTTTTTGCGCTTGGCCAAATTTGCCACCTCCCGGTTCAACATTATATCACAGTTGAAGGGAGGTTGGCAGGCTCTCGGGCACTACATTCCAAAGTCGGTAAGCTCTTGCACCGGACTAGGCTCAGTTGGCGGATAATAACAGACCGTTTGACCGGGGGCATATTCCGACAATAAGTAAACGTCGAGCGGAGCCGCGATCAATCGGACGATCTTCCCCATTCCAGGCGCGGTTGGGATCACTTGCATCGTGATGCCTTGAACCGTCACTTCGACGAACGGCCCCGGCTCTTCCTGTATCCCGTCTAACACTAGCTCGATAGGCAATGCCGTGTAGATCGTCACGTCTGAGCTCCTCCTTCCGTAGCGTTAGCTTTGCGCTCATTGATCCGGCGATTCAATTCCTTCAAGGCTTCCCCTAATCCCCCTACGGAATCGATCAATCCGTGTTTGACCGCATCCCCTCCAATGACTGTCGTACCTATGTCTCTCGTCAGCTCTCCCGTCTTAAACATCAATTGCTTGAATACATCCTCCGAAATGCGGGAGTGGCGCGTGACGAAACGGGTTACCCGCTCCTGCATTTTCTCCAAATAATCGAACGTTTGCGGTACCCCGATGACAAGTCCGTTCATTCGAATCGGATGTATGGTCATCGTGGCGGTTTCGGCGATTAGCGAGTAGTTCGCTGACACGGCGATCGGAACGCCTATGGAATGTCCGCCTCCTAACACGATCGTTACCGTCGGTTTCGTCAGAGAAGCGATCATCTCCGCGATCGCCAGCCCCGCCTCAACATCCCCTCCGACCGTATTGAGTACGATCAGGAGCCCTTCTACCTTGGCATTCTGCTCTGCGGCGACCAATTGCGGAATGACGTGCTCGTATTTGGTCGTTTTATTTTGCGGCGGAAGCATGAGATGCCCTTCGATCTGTCCAATGATCGTCAGACAGAAAATATTGCTCTCTCCCGAAGGAATAGAGGTTTGGCCAAGCTGAACGAGCGATTCCGTCGCAGCGGCTGACTTGCGTCCTTCGTCCGAAGGGGCGGGCTGTTCCGCCGTTTCCCCTGATTTCGTTTCTTCGGTCATGATGAGGCCTCCTTCGATGTACGGCATGACATAGTATGGGCGAATTACATAAAAAAAACCGTCTTCCTGCCGCATTTGCGGTGGAAAACGGTTTTAAGTGAGTGTGGGTCAGTCTTTCTATACTTCCATGATGATCGGCAAGATCATCGGTCTTCTTCTCGTTTGCTCGTATAAGAAACGGCCGAGCGCGTCTTTGACATTCGTCTTAAGCGACGCCCATTCGTTTACGTTCTCGTTCATCAGCTTATGCAGCGTGCTTGTCACGATGCGATTAGCTTCTTCCAACAGACCCTCGGATTCGCGAACGTACACGAAACCGCGAGAGATGATATCAGGACCGGACATGATCGTACCGTCTTGTTTGCTTAACGTAACGACGACAACCAGAATTCCGTCTTGGGACAACAGCTTGCGATCGCGAAGTACGATGTTTCCGACATCGCCGACTCCAAGTCCGTCAATAAGTACGTTGCCGGAAGGGATTTTGCCCGCTTTGCGTGCCGCGCCGTTCTGAATTTCGACCGTATCTCCGATATCGAGCAGGAAGATGTTTTCCTTCGGAATTCCTACCGATTCTCCTAGCAAGCCGTGATGACGAAGCATCCGATACTCGCCGTGGATCGGAATGAAATATTCCGGACGCATTAGGTTAAGCATGAGCTTAAGTTCCTCTTGGCTACCGTGACCGGATACGTGAACTCCCGACACCGAGCCTGGACCATAGATAACGCTTGCACCTAAACGCATTAATTCATCGACAGTACGTCCAACATAACGTTCGTTACCCGGAATCGGAGTTGCCGCGATAATAACGGTATCTCCCGGTAAAATGTCGACTTTCCGGTGAGTAGAACGCGCCATGCGGGTAAGAGCCGACATCGGCTCGCCTTGGCTGCCGGTTGACAGAATAACGACGCGATCCGCAGGAAGCTTGTTCACTTCTTCCGGTTCGATCAACATGCCTTCCGGAATGTTCAGATAGCCCAACTCGGAAGCAATGTTCACGACGTTGACCATGCTTCTGCCGATTACCGTCATTTTGCGGCGCGTTTCCGCGGCTGCGTTAATGACTTGCTGAATCCGATGCACGTTAGAAGCGAACGTAGCTACGACTACGCGTTGTTTTGCGCTGCGAAATAACGATTCGAACTCTCTGCCGATATTGCTCTCCGATGGCGTGTAACCCGCGCGTTCCGCGTTCGTGCTGTCCGATAGTAACGCTAACACGCCGCGGCTGCCGATTTCAGCCATCCGCTGCAAGTCCGCGAACTGGTCGTTGACCGGCGTATGGTCGAACTTGAAGTCCCCCGTATGCACGACAAGACCTTCAGGCGTTTCCAAACAAACACCTACGGAATCCGGAATACTGTGGTTCGTACGGAAGAAGCTAGCTTTAATCGTTCCGAAAGTCAGCTCCGAAGCCTCATTGATCAAATGCCGTTTCGTATCGCCTAGCAGTCCCGCTTCTTTTAATTTGTTTTCTACTAAGCCTAGCGTCAACTTCGTTCCGTAAATCGGAATATTAAGCTGTTTCAGAACGTACGGTAATCCTCCGATGTGGTCTTCGTGTCCATGCGTAAGCAGAATGGCCTTCACCTTGTCACGATTTTCCAACAAATAGGAAATATCCGGGATAACGACGTCGATTCCGAGCATCTCTTCTTCCGGGAATTTCAATCCAGCATCTACGACCACGATGTCGTTTCCATACTGGACGCAATACATGTTTTTGCCGATTTCGCCAACGCCACCGAGCGCGAATATCAGTAATTTATCTTGGTTGTTTTTCTTTGACACTCCTAGTACCTCCTAGATCCATTCGACGCTCCCGATCGATATGAAATTTTCAATTTGCTAAAATATTAGCCGCACCCAATCACTCTCAATCATTATACATGAAGCAATTCAGGAAATACAAGATCGACGATATTATCTTTCCCTGTCAAGTTAAACGGATTCGCTGTCGTTAAGATAAGAGCAAACCTATGTATCGAACGATCAGATGAACGGAAGTACGATGCACTTCAGCTCATCTGATCGCGCAAAAAACCGATGTCCGGAGGACATCGGTTTGCGCATGAGAAGCAACGGGCAGCCGACAAACTCCTATTTATAACTCGTTGAGTTTACGTAAGAAGGTCGCTTCCTCTTCGTTCACGTCCACCAAAGGAAGGCGTACTCCACCTACGGGTATGCCTCGCAACGAAAGTGAGTACTTTACGGCAACCGGGTTCGGTACAGGGTGCGGGCAATTAAACAACCCGTTGAAATAAGGATAACACTCTTCGTTGAGCTTTTTAGCATCATGGACACGGCCTTCGAGATAAGCGTCGATCAGTTGTTTCATTTTAGCTCCGACCACATGGCTTGCTACGCTAATAATTCCGTATCCGCCAATAGACAATGTCGGAAGCGTAACCGCGTCGTCCCCGCTGTATAGAATAAAGCCTTCAGGAGCGCCACTCACGATTTCCGTCATCTGACTTAACGATGCACATTCTTTCGTCGCGACGATGTTCGGAATTTGGGCCAACCGCAGCGTGGTTTCCACGGACATGCTTACTACTGTCCGCGATGGGACGTTATACAAAATAACAGGCAAGGTCGTTGCTTCCGCAATGGTACGGAAATGCTGGTAGATTCCCTCTTGCGTCGGTCTGTTGTAGTAAGGAGCTACAAGCAGAATGCCATCAACGCCTGCTTGTTCGGCTTTTTTGGTCAATTGAACGGAATGGGCGGTTTCGTTGCTGCCCGTTCCGGCAATAATTTTACAGCGACCGGCAGCATGCTTTACCGCAAAACGAAACAATTCAACTTTTTCCTCATCTGACAGCGTTGGTGATTCGCCGGTTGTCCCGGAGACCACTAAGCTTTCGGATTTCTGCTCGTCGATCAGATAATCGATCAATCTCCCCGTTGTTTCCCAATCGATATTCAGCTGTTCGTCGAACGGAGTTACCATTGCTGTAATTAAACGACCGAAACTCATTACTATGTCCTCCTCTATATTCCTAAGCAAGATGTAACCCGAAAGCCGTATGCAACGCTTGCAGTGCTTTCGCTAAATCTTCTTCGGATATTAGCACCCATATGGTAGTATTGGAATCCGCGGATTGCAGAATCGGAATACCGGAATCCGACAAGGCCTCCACGATAATAGCCATGACTCCGGGTTCTCCGTTCATCCCGCCTCCGATGACGGACACTTTGGCGCATCCTTCGCGCACATGCGGTTCGAATCCTAATTCGTGAAGCAAATGAATCGCTTTGTGCGTATCGTTCTCGGATACCGTATAATGAACGCCCGTGGGCATGACGTTGATAAAATCGACGCTGATCCCATGCGACGCCATCGCACGAAAAACCTTCAGTTGCAAGTCAGCGGGACCGTTGTGATTCACAACGCCTAATTGCGTAACATGCCTAACGTGAGCAAGCCCCGTGACCGTCCTGTCGTGCCATATGCCCTGATTGCGCAAAGCTTGCGCGTGCGTGACTAACGTTCCTTCGCTGTCAGAAAACGTAGAGCGGACACGAACCGGTATTCCAGCCTTCATCGCGATTTCAACAGCTCTAGGATGGATGACTTTTGCCCCGTTCTGTGCCATATTGCATATCTCTTCATAACTGACGGAAGACAACGGGCGCGCATTGCTTACCCAACGCGGATCTGCGGTCAGTATCCCATCAACGTCGGTATAAATATCGACAACTTTTGCACTCAAAGCTGCGCCTAGAGCAGTCGCTGAAGTATCGCTGCCTCCGCGTCCTAAAGTCGTAATCTCACCTTCCGAAGTCATCCCTTGAAACCCCGTGACGATAACAACCAAACCCTCAGATAGATGTTTGTGTATCCGTTCCGTCTTGATCTCCGTAATACGAGCCGATCCGAAACGGTCATCCGTCAATATGCCGGCCTGTCCTCCCGTTAACGTAACGGAAGGGATCCCTTCGGTGTTCAATAAACTACATAACACCGAGGCGGATATGAGCTCCCCGCAGCTGAGCAGAAGATCTCTCTCCCTTGCTGGCAACGAGTTTCCATTGAGTTGAACGAGATGGAGCAGCGAGTCCGTTGCATACGGCTCACCGCTTCGTCCCATTGCGGATACGACTATGACAAGGCTGTTGCCGGCTTCATGCTCCCGTATAATATGACGGAGGACGTGGCGCCGACTTTGGTCATCGGACAGCGACGTCCCACCGAACTTCTGTACAATCAGGTCCATCTCGTTTTCCTCCGCTCTTATTAGGATGGAGAAGTGAAGGAAAGAAAAGATAGGAATTCTGCCGCATTGTCTATTAGGTTATGCTTGCTGAGGGATCGCGATGTATTCGGCGATTTGTACCGCATTCCAAGCCGCGCCCTTAAGCAGATTGTCGGAGACGATCCACAGGTTCAGGCCGCGAGGGTTAGACAGATCGCGCCGCACCCGACCTACGAATACTTCGTTGTTGCCGGCAGCATCCGTTGCGAGCGGATACTGTTGTCCTGACGGATCGTCGACAAGCACGATCCCCGGGGAGTCGGACAGCAACGACTTGACTTCCTCGACATCGAAATCCTTCTTTAGTTCTACGTATACGGATTCGGAATGTCCATACACGACCGGTACCCGAACGCAAGTTGCGGTTACTTGGAGAGATTCGTCGTCCATGATTTTTTTAGTCTCTCGAATCATTTTCATCTCTTCTAAAGTAAAGCCGTTATCCTGAAATTTATCGATTTGAGGAATAACGTTAAATGCGATTTGGTGTTTCACCGGTAAGGAAGATACCGGAAGAATTGCGGGATTGGCGTCGTTGCCTGCCAATACCTCCGAAGATTGTCTTAACATTTCCGTTACCGCGGAAGCACCGGCACCGGAGACGGCTTGGTACGTCGATACGATAATTCGAGAGATGCCGTAGCGATCGTAAATCGGTTTAAGCGCCGCAACCATTTGAATAGTAGAGCAATTAGGGTTTGCAATAATACCTTTGTGCTCGTTAATTTTGTCCATGTTCACTTCCGGTACGATAAGAGGCGTTTCCGGATCCATTCGGTAGGCGTTCGTATTATCGATACATACGGCCCCGTGTTCAACCGCATGCGGGATAAGAGCCTTACTAACGTCTCCGCCGGCGCTGAACAATGCGAGATCTACGCCGCGAAAGCTCTCCGGCGTAGCTTCTTCGACCGTTACCGGTTTTCCCTTGAACATAATCGTTGATCCCGCGGAACGGGCTGACGATAACAGCTTCAAGCTAGCGATCGGGAAGTTCCGTACTTCAAGCAATCTGCGAATTTGTTCCCCAACTGCACCGGTCGCTCCCACGACAGCGACATGAAACAACTGTTGCGACGACATTTCGTGTTTACTCCCCTCGGCTGTGGCAAGGCTATCTCAAGCGTGTAAGAAACGCTCTATGAGCAAAGGTTGTAACTGTTTCCCTTGAAGCGCTGCTTCGCAAGTTTCCATGACAAGATCCATCCTAGCTACTAACGAATTCGGCTTTGCAATCGGATTGTCCTGTCCGAACGGAACGAAGTATATATTTTTCATAATAAGCAGCTTGGCAATGTTAGCCGCATTCAATCCCAAGCCATCGTTAGTAGAAATCGCCAGAACTAGCGGGCGTTGGTTTCTCATTTGCGCTTTTGCCGCCATTAACACTGGCCCATCCGTCATGGCATTAGCCAATTTACTTGTGGTATTACCGGTGCAAGGCGCAATCGTTAATACATCTAGCAACTTGGAAGGACCAAGCGGTTCGGCGTCTACTATAGAAGATATAATTTCATTGCCGGTAATGGCACGCAAACTTTCTTGCCAGTGGTTCGACGTTCCGAAACGGGTATCAGTAGTCATAATTGTTGTTGAAACGATAGGTACCACATTCGCGCCCGCATCTACAAAACGCTGAATTTGCGGCAAAATTTCTTCTAATGTGCAGTGAGAACCGGATAAAGCGTATCCTACTGTGATTCCCTGCCAACTCATGGTCTATTCCCCCGTAATCGGTTGTCTTCCAGAATGATCTGGGTCAGACAATTCGCGATGATTCGGCCTGCGGTCTTCGGGGCTACGATCCCAGGCAATCCGGGAGCAAGCAGCGCCTTGATTCCTCTTTTCTCGGCGAAACGGAAATCCGTTCCTCCAGGCTTAGAGGCCAGGTCGATAATACATGCGCGCAGGGGAAGTTGTGCGATCACTTGTGCTGTGATTATCATAGTCGGAATTGTGTTAAAAATCAAGTCGATATTCCCCACCTGACGCGCTAATTCAGGCATATAGAACGGTTCGAAACCCATCTCGAACGCACGTGCAAAAGCCTCGTCTTTACGTACTCCGACTTTAACGTGCGCACCTATCGCCTTCAAAGTTCGAGCCATCGTATACCCCGTTCTTCCGAGGCCGAGAACGATGCAATTCGAATCATGAATCGTAATATCGGTATTCTGTATCGCCATCATCAATGCGCCTTCCGCAGTCGGAATCGAATTGTAGATCGCCACATCATCTCGTTCGAAAAGCTCGATAAGGTCTACGTGATATTTTTCGCATAGCTTTGCAAGGTATGGTTTTGCCATGCCCGTAATGACTTTGCTGGTTTTAGGGAGCGCTGCAAGATGGGCATCCGTCAATTTTAAAACCTGATCCGTGAATAATGTCGCTATGATTCCCTCATCATCCGTTCCAACCGCAGGCAAAATCAAAGCATCGGCCTGAGTAAGAACGTCCGGAGACCACTCCGCTTTAACGACTCCGCTAAAAGGCGTTTCCAGCCTATCGAAACCTACGATCGTAATCGCGGCATCCAGCTCCGTTAACCGCCGAATCACTTCCAACTGCCGGGCATCTCCACCCGCGAGAACGATTTGTACTCCCGTAAGTATTGCAGCCCCCTCCTTTCGGCTTTCTTGCATAGCACATCGTATGCATACGCCCAGTCCAGGGTGCCGATCAATCGATTTGAAATACTATCGCCTTCAGCGGCTTATCCCCTATTCATTTTCCCTTATCCCGTTCGCTCAGTGGCATATGTAGCTTTTGAACCCACCGTCTCTCTTTTGCTGCAACCACTATCCCTCTCGCTCAGCCACCCTTGAACAATAGCATTGCATTGTAATGCGCCTCATTTTCTCGTTGCACTACTATCCCATTGACTCAGCCACCCTTGAACAATAGCATTGAATACATCTCATTTTCTCGTTGCACCACTATCCCATTGACTCAGCCGGTTCAACACTGTTCTTCATTATTTTTTCTATTTTATAGAAATTTTTCTTTAAAAACGAACATATGTTTGGTATAATGAAACAAGAACAAATGTTCTTTTTTATGGGGGGGGGGGTACTATGGAACCGACTGAGATGACTGCATTTTGTCTAACAAAATCTAGCGAGCCCTACTGGATTCAAAAACTCCTCGAGATTCGCTGGCCAACCGGTTTTTGCTGCCCGGCTTGTGGAAGCCGGCAAGCGATTACGATTACGACTCGCCGATTGCCTCTTTATGAATGCAACTCTTGCGGAAAACAAACCTCCCTTATATCCGGTACGATCATGGAAAGAAGCCGGACTCCCATCAGGCTGTGGATGCTGGCAATTTATCTGCATTCGTTGCCCAAAGGGATTACCGCCCTACGTTTAGCCGCTCTTATTGGAACGACTTATAAGACTGCTTGGCTGATTTGCCACAAAATTCGTCATGCTATGGCCATTGCTGAACAAGATGAACTGTTAAAAGGAATCGTGCGCATTAACTTTGCTCAATACGGTCGCCCTTACAACCCTACGGTATTCAGACATCCGCAGGAACAACCTCTTCTCATCGGAGCGACCATGAACGGTAACGGCGAATTCACCCATATCAAAATCAAACAAGCCGTTGAGGAATGCTCTTATCCCCAATTTACTTGTCCTTTGAATAAACATCCTTTTATTCACAAGCACGTCGATCCCAATGCAACAGAAGTGATTGCCATAACCCTTAAATATAGTAAAGACAGAAACAGGCATCTTCTCCAGATCAGCTCTTGTGCTTCCGGATGGATTAATTCCACTTTTAAAGGGATTGGAGCTAAGCACCTTCAAGCATACTTAGATCAATATTGCTATGGATACAATATGACTCGCAAAATTACCGATCGAGCGTTGGACCCATTCTCCCATCTTATTCATCTGTGTTCCTCAACCTCTGCTACAACTTACCCGGAGTTAATTCGCAAACCGAACATCCAGCCTAAGTTAAGAGTACAATATGCATACCACTTAAGGTCTGCCAGTTAACGTAAAAATCATTTCATTCGCATGCCTTTTCATCTGCAAATTTTCAACCTCCAAGGTTAATCCGCTTAAAAGGGATAGCAACTATACAACCATATCATCATCACCGCAACCTGCTGCATAAAGGCTGAACTAAGGGGAAAACGGAGATTCAACCTAATATTTAACGAAAATCGGGACATGTACACTGAGCGATGGATATAGAGTGGTTGGTAAGACCAAGATCACATACAGGCTGAGCGATGGGGATAGCGGCCATACGACCCAAATACCAACGTATACGCACAGATTGACTGAGAAAAGGGGATAGTGGGGATACAATTGTATGGAGCATTAGACCTCCGTCTGCCACTGAGTCGAGGGGATAACAACAGAAAAAGCACCTAGCTAACAGACAGAGCTGCTGGGCTAGGTGCTTGTTTCAATGAAGATCATTATTTGCCGGTGTGGCCAAAGCCGCCTTCGCCGCGAACGGTTTCCGAAAGCTCGGACACTTCTTCCAGCTTGACTTGGGGGACTTGCTGGAAAACCATCTGAGCAATGCGTTCGCCGCGCTCGATCGTGAAGGGCTGCTGACCTAAGTTAATGAGCAGCACTTTTACTTCGCCGCGATAGTCTGCATCGATCGTCCCTGGCGAATTCAAGCATGTAATTCCGTGCTTGAATGCCAAGCCGCTGCGAGGCCGTATTTGCGCCTCAAGTTCACGAGGCATTGCCATTGCGAATCCTGTTGGAATAAGCGCTCGCTCTCCAGGCGCTAACACGAATGGCTCTGCAACCGCAGCATGCAAATCAAATCCTGCCGCCCATTCTGACATTTGGCGCGGCAAGCTAACATCTTCATTCCCCGGTAGTCTCTTCAACTGAATTGGATACAACGAATTCCCTCCCGATTCCCGACAGCACTTTCTCATTCGCGCCTACAAGTGCAACCGCACAAGGCTGCGCCATCATCGATTCCATAATATCGCTTAGATCGGACAATTGAACTTGGTCTATTCGCTCCAGCATTTCATCCAAAGTATAATGCCGGCCTAGCATCAGCTCATTTTTCCCCAGTCGGTTCATGCGACTGCTGGTGCTTTCCAAGCTTAAGATCAAATTCCCTTTTAACTGCTCCTTGCCGCGCGAGAGCTCCGCCTCGCTTAAACCTGTCGCAGCAATATCATTCAACAATTCCATCGTAATATCATAAACGTCTTTCGTTTGCTTCGGCGCCGTTCCCGCATATACGGTGAACAATCCGCTATCCGCATAAGATGTATGATAAGAATAAACGGAATAAGCTAAGCCGCGTTTTTCCCGGATTTCTTGGAACAACCGCGAACTCATCCCACCGCCGATGGTATTGTTAAGCAAGATCATTGCATACAAGTTAGGGGCTTGGATCGAACTACCCGGGAAAGTCAAGCAAAGATGATTTTGCTCTGTTTTCTTACGGTGGAACAACGATTGCGAATGAAAAGTCGGAATTTCCAATACAGAATCTTTACCTCTAACATCAAATCGCCCAAAATGTTGCTCCAGCAGTTCAAGCACTTCTTCTCCGACGTTTCCCGCCACGCTGATAACCGTGTTATCGATACGATAACGCTCATTCATATATTGGCGAAGATCGTTCGAGCCCATTGCGTTCAAGCGTTCGGCTGTCCCGAGTATGGAGTAGGCTAATGGATGATCGTGATAAGCCGCACGGGAAGCCAGATCGTGAACGGTATCATCCGGCGTATCTTCGTACATCGAAATTTCTTCGAGGATAACGTTCTTTTCTTTCGCAAGCTCGGCATCTGCCATCTGGGACTCGAAGAACATATCCGACAAAATGTCTACCGCGATCGGCAGGTGCTGATCCAGTACTTTAGCATAGTAACACGTGTACTCTTTGGACGTGAACGCATTCACGTTGCCTCCGATTCCGTCGAAACGATCGGCTATATCTTTTGCGCTATGTCGATTTGTCCCCTTGAACAGCATGTGTTCAATGAAGTGGGATATTCCATTGTTATCTAAATCTTCATAACGGGAACCGGTTTTGACCCAGATACCGAACGATACCGACCGACAAGTCGGGATAGATTCAATCATTACGCGCAAACCATTCTTCAGCTGATACTTGTTCATCCGATTTCCCCCTTTACTGAATACCTAACGAACAGTGATACAACTATATCAAATTCCGACATCTGTCACAACCGATCGTCCACCCGATCCGTAGACAATGTCTCCGACACGGTACCTAATTCATAGCCTTTTCCTTTGATCACCTTGATCATTCCGCTTAACGCCTGCTGCGAGGTTGAAGTAGGATGCAATAAAATCAAAGTGCCCGCAGTTACTTTACGAGATACTTTAGCGATGACCGTTGATGGCTCGGGTTTCATCCAATCAACCGTATCCAAAGTCCACAACACCGTGCGAAGCCCATATTCCGACGCCACTTTGACCGTATTTTCATTAAAGTCCCCAGACGGAGGAGCAAACCATACATTTTTAGCGCCCAACGTTTTCAATAACGCTTCCGTTCTGCCGATTTCTTCTCGTTGTTTAGCCGCGCTAAGCTTGCTCATATCCGGATGGGTATACGCGTGATTGGATACTTCGTGGCCTTGAGCGATGATGTTCTTTGCAGTATCCATATGTTTAGCCAACCACGATCCATCGAAGAAAAAGGTCGCTTTAACGCCGTTTTTTTTCAGAGTATCGAGCATCAGCTGTAGGTATTCGTCCCCCCAGGCTACATTAATCATGAGAGCGACCATCGGTTTGGCCGGGTTTCCTCTGTAGATAGGTTCAACGGGTAAATCCTGCAAACCGATCTTCGGTTTGACGGCATGATAAATCCATGGAAATCCCTTGTCGTTGCCTGGGGCCGAACCGAATAATTTCGCTTTAACATAAGTTGCCCGCACATCTACGACACGTCCGTCGTAACCGGGAATTGCTTTCCAAACCCTGTCGATTACCGCGTTAACCGGAGGCTGGTTATGCTTGGCCGCTTGTGATTGTATCCAATTCATTAATTGGTCTTCGGCGATAGCGCCATTCGCCGGCACCGGTGCCGCAGCAACATTCGATTGAGGTTTGACAGCTTGTATATAAGGCTGTAGGGGTCCGTAAGTCCCCGCTAATAGTACGGCTGACAAGCATAAAATCATGGTCGCCAGTATGCTTATAGGTATCTTTCTTCTCAAACTGCTCACCCCCGTCTTGTCCCGAATCCCTGCCTCATCCTATGCCGGGATAACAAGCTTTATGAGTGAGCATCCCTTGGAAAGCCCTCATTTATGCAAAACAAAAAGAGACTTTCTTGTTGGAGTCTCTTTTGTCCATCCTATGCGTTTGTATTCCGGGTTATACCGACACTTGCTCCGAGTTGAGCAAAGCTTTGCGGGATAGATTGATACGGCCCATATTATCGATCTCCGTTACTTTCACTTCGATCTGGTCTCCGATATTCACGACGTCTTCCACCTTCGCCACTCGTTCGTTGGCCAATTGGCTGATATGGATTAGCCCGTCTTTATTCGGAAGAATTTCGACGAAGCAGCCGAATTTCTCGATCCGTTTAACCGTTCCGGTATAGACTTCACCGACGACAACCTCTTTCACGATCCCTTCGATGATTCCGCGGGCGCGTTGGTTTGCAGCTTCGTCCGTAGAAGCGATGTACACCGTACCGTCTTGTTCGATATCGATTTTCACGCCGGTTTCTTCAATAATTTTATTGATGATTTTACCGCCGGAGCCGATAACATCCCGAATTTTGTCCGGATGAATTTTGAGCGAAATAATTTTCGGAGCATATTTGCTCAGTTGTTTGCGCGGCTCTTGGATCGTTTCGAGCATTTTACCCAAAATGAACATCCGACCTTCTTTGGCTTGAGCCAAAGCATCGGTAAGAATTTGACGGTCGATTCCGTCGATCTTGATATCCATTTGGATTGCCGTAATTCCGGCTGCCGTTCCCGCGACCTTAAAGTCCATATCGCCGAGGTGATCTTCCATCCCTTGAATATCGGTCAGAATAGAAGTGTGCTCTCCGTCTTTGATCAATCCCATCGCAACGCCGGCAACAGGTGCTTTGATCGGAACTCCAGCATCCATCATGGCCAAGGTGCTAGCGCAAATGCTCGCTTGGGAGGTAGAACCGTTCGATTCCAGAACCTCGGACACTAAGCGAATCGTGTAAGGGAATTCCACTTCGGAAGGCAGCACTTTAAGCAGAGCCCGTTCGCCCAATGCTCCATGCCCGATTTCGCGACGGCCTGGCGGACGCAAAGGACGTGCCTCGCCCACGGAAAATGGCGGGAAGTTATAGTGATGCATGAACCGTTTCGATTCTTGCGGGCTAATTCCATCCAAGATTTGCACTTCGCCAAGCGGTCCTAACGTACAAATGCTCAGTGCTTGAGTTTGACCACGAGTGAATAAACCGGAACCGTGCGTACGCGGAAGAATCGACGTATCGCTGGAAATCGGGCGGATTTCAGCCAGACCGCGGCCATCAGGACGTACTTTGTCATGCGTAATGAGACGACGGACTTCGTTCTTCACGATATCGTACAATACTTCTTTAACGTCTTTGAGTTTGCTCGGCGTTTCGGCATATGCTTCGCCAAAATGCTCGACCGTCTCGCCATTAATGGCATCGATTGCCTCTTGACGAGCATGCTTCTCGGAGATGCTGACAGCTTGTACTAATCGAGCTTGCGCGTAAGCTTTCACATCGGATTCCACATCCGCATCTACGCTATGAAGCTTGACTTCCATCTTCGGTTGGCCTGCGACAGCAACCAGTTGGTCGATCGTGTCCACGATTTTCTTAATTTCATCATGACCGAACATGATCGCTTCCAGCATATCCGTTTCAGAAACTTCATTGGCTTCCGCCTCAACCATCATGATCGCGTCCCGCGTACCGGCTACGACAACGAACAGATCCGAGATCTCTTCTTGCGCTTGCGTAGGGTTCACGACAAATTTGCCGTCAACGCGACCTACGATTACGCCTCCGACTGGACCGTTAAACGGTACATTCGAGATAGAAAGAGCTGCGGACGTTCCGATCATCGCTGCGATTTCAGGCGAACAATCTTGATCAACGCTGAGCACGAGATTCACGATTTGAACATCGTTACGGAAACCTTCCGAAAATAATGGACGAATCGGGCGATCCGTTAAGCGGCTGGAGAGAATCGCTTTCTCGCTTGGACGCCCTTCCCGTTTAATAAAACCGCCGGGAATTTTACCTACTGCATATAACCGTTCTTCATAGTTAACAGTAAGCGGGAAAAAATCAAGATCCTTCGGCTCATTAGAAGCCGTGACAGTGGACAGAACCACTGTATCTCCGTAGCGAACGACAACTGCTCCATTCGCTTGCTTAGCCAAGCGCCCCGTTTCCAAAGCAAACGAGCGACCGCCCAGCAACATTTCAACGCGTTGTTCCAAGCCTATTCCCTCCTCTAGTGCGAGCTTCGCCCGTCACTTCTTCCAAGTAGACCAAGGCGATGCATAACGCTCGCGATCGATTCACCTTGGGCAAATAACTTTATGTAATTTCGACACTCTTCCCATTATTTCCTGCCAAACCCTTGCTTAGGCATCTAGCGGTTAGGATTTGTATCCCTTATATGGGAAAAAGCAACCTGATGCCGAAAAGGGCTTTGAGCCCCATTCGGCGTGGCCAGGTTGCTTTCGTGCGGGTAAAAAATTAACGGCGAAGTCCCAATTTTGCAATCAGGGCACTATACCGGCTAACATCTTTGTTTTTCAAGTATGCTAGCAACTTACGGCGTTGACCAACCATCTTGAGCAAACCACGGCGGGAGTGATGATCTTTCTTGTGCTCCCTGAAGTGTGTTGTCAGATTGTTGATGTTCTGCGTAAGGATAGCAATTTGGACTTCCGGGGAACCGGTGTCCGTAGCATGCGTCTTATGCTCTTCGATCAATTCTTGTTTACGTTCTTGTGTCAATGCCATCCTTGTTCACCTCCTTCTTTAGAATCGCCATTAACCTAGCTGGCGTCGGTGAGCACGCTTTGCCAAGTTAAGGTTCATATTGTGCAAATCCAGTTGGAATTACTCCATCTGACAGCAACGTCATAAAGTATAGCACATTGTTAGGCTCCGGCACAATGCCAAAGTATACGATGTCCGTCTAACTAACCGAAAAGAGATCTCTAGCTCTTGCAGAGTCGCTTGAGATTTGAGCGACAAGCTGATCTATGGATTCGAATTTCTTCTCCGCGCGTAGGAACGAACGGAAAGTAAGCGCTAATTGTCTTCCATACAAATCGCCGTCAAAATCAAACAAATGAGCCTCTAGCTTAAGCGCGCCTCCGGGAGCATCGAACGTTGGCCGGTAGCCAACGTTAAGCACTCCATTGTAACGGTTTTCGCAATCACCCGATTCGGATAATACATCGATATGAATCGCGTATACTCCCGAACGGGGAATGACGTAAGACTGTTCCGATGACAAGTTTGCGGTCGGGAAGCCTAGGAGGCGACCTCTTGCGTCCCCGTGAACGACCTCGCCTTTAATGACATAAGGACGACCGAGCAGATGGGTTGCTTCCTGACATTCACCTTCGGCTAACCGGTCACGAATTCGGGTACTGCTCACCTTGTCCCCTTCAAGGAACACCGGAGAAACTACCTGAACCTGTATTTCACCGTTTCCGTACAGACTAAGCGTTTCGGCTTTGCCTTCTCCTCGGTATCCGAAAGCGAAATCAAAGCCCACGGTCGTCGCTTTAACGCCCAAAGGGTTAATCAACGTCTGAACGAACCGTTCCGCCGTCACTTCGGAGAACGCGCGATCAAACTTAATGATATAGGCCGCTTCAACGCCGAGCTCGGATAACAAGCTTAACTTGTCGGAAAGCGGCGTAAGCACCGTTTGATATTCCGAGCCTTGGCCTAGAACGGCTCTGGGATGCGGGTCAAAGGTCATAACCGCAGGCACAAGCCCCTGTTCCCGCGCCAAAGCAACCGCTTGACGAACGACTTCTTGATGGCCTAGGTGCACGCCGTCAAAAAAACCGATCGCGAGCGATATGCCCTGTTCTTTCCGTGCTCCTTCGGGGAGATCCCCCGTAACGTTCGCTATTGATAGATCAAACCGTTCCACTTGATGTCCTCCTGCTTAATCGGACTGACTGTCGCTTAACGGTCCATCCGAAGTGTGAAACACTTTTACCGGACGCACCGTCTCCCGATTCTCGTCGACAGAGAACAATCCGAGAAATACCCCATCCGACCGGTAAAGCTTCAATAAACCTGCGTTGCCAGGAGGAGGCTGCAGATTTGCGGCTCCAATCCTCTTGCCCTGAAGCGCATGCAACGATTCCGGATAAGCTGCGGTAGCAGCGGGAATCGTAGTAAGCAACGCATCGGGAACCAACATCTTTTCTCTTAAGCTCCCTTGTTCCAGTAAATCTGGAATTTGTTCCAACGTAACGCAATGTTCTTGTTTAATGCCTGCGCTTTCCGTTCGAACTAGCTCGGTCATCACTGCGGGTACGCTTAATTTACGACCGATATCCACGCATAAAGTCCGTATGTAAGTGCCTTTGGAACAGGTAACGGAAAATGTAAGCTCCGGTACTTGTCCCTCCACCACGTTCAAAATGTCGATATCGTAAATATGAACTCGTCTGGATGCCCGTTCGACGGTAATCCCTTGACGCGCCAAATCGTACAAACGCTGACCATTGACCTTCACAGCCGATACCATAGGCGGGATCTGATCGATCTCGCCGATGAAGGCTAGTGCGGCTTCGATCATCATCGGTCGCGTCAAATGCGACGCATCCATCTGTTCGGTGACATTGCCGCTTAAATCTTCCGTGTCCGTAGCGGTTCCAAATCGCAATGTTGCCCGATAAGTCTTGGGCAACTCTTGCAAGTATTCAACGAACCGGGTAGATCGTCCAATACAAAGGGGTAGAACTCCCGTTACGGCGGGATCGAGTGTGCCAGTATGTCCAATCCTTCGCTCGCGAAGTAATCCTCGCGCTTTGGCTACGACGTCATGCGACGTCCAACCGGCAGGCTTCCAGATGGCTAGAACACCTTCCCAATTTTGCCCCGTCGGTTGATTCATTGTTCATCCAACGCTTTCTGCACGTAAGCGACAACTTGAGTAATGACGTCGGGCAATGGCTCCGTTAGCCTGCAACCCGCAGCGCGGACGTGTCCGCCGCCTCCGAAGTGCTGGGCTACCGCAGCAACGTTAATCCGCCCCGCGGAACGCAAGCTCACTTTCACGGAGTCCTGGTCGTTCTGCTTGAACAACATGCCGACCTCCACGCCTTCGACGTTCCTTGGGTAATTAACCAAGCCTTCCAAATCCTCGTTCGTCGCACCTGACTCTTCGAGATCCTCGGAATTGACCCACACCCAAGCAATGCGTTGATCTCCACTAAAGGAAAGGCGGGACAATCCGCGTTGAATAATGCGGAGTTGTCCCGTTGTCATCCGTTCTAGAAGATGCTCGGCCAATTCCGGACCGTTCACTCCCGCCTCCAGCAATCGAGATGCCATTGACATCACTAACGGACTCGTATTGGAATACCGGAAGCCCCCGGTATCGGTCAGCAGCCCGGTATAAATTGCCGTCGCAACGTCTGAATCCAATTGCAGCTCCAGTTCATCAATCAATTCGAACAAGATCTCAGCGGTTGCGGCCGCATGAAATTTCATCAAATTCACGAGGCCATAACCGTCATTGGTTGGATGGTGATCAATGTTCAGTAGCTCTGCTTCCGGAGAAAACCATTCGTTGGTCTTGCCTACCCGACTGAAATCGGCGCAATCCACGCAAATGACGTTGCGATATTGCCGAATAGGTGCATTCCCGTCTCCGTTTAAAGTATGGATTTCCGAGCTTTTCCACAGAAATTGAAGCCGAGAAGGCACGGAGCCTTCATTCAGCATCGTATACTTCTTGCCGAGCTTCTCCAGTAACCAACCAGTGGCAACTGTCGAGCTTATCGCATCACCATCGGGCTGCACATGAGAAACGATAAGAAAGTCGTCTCTTTCACGAATGAAAGCGACCGCTTCCTTCAATTCTTTGGCCCACATGCTTATTCCCCCTAGCCCGCCTAAGACTCCAAAGAATCTTTGTTAATTTTCGCCAATATCGATTCGATATGACTACCATAAGCAATGGAACTGTCAAATCGGAACTCCATAACCGGCGTATGGCGCAGCTTCACCCGACGCCCCAGCTCGGAACGCAAAAATCCGTTCGCTCTCCCGATTGCCTTAAGCGTCTCTTCCTTCTGCTCTTCGCTTCCTAAGATGCTCAGATACACTCTTGCGAGCGACAGATCATTGGTTACGTCTACTCCGGTTACGGTAATGAAACCGATACGAGGATCTTTCAGCTCCGTCTGGATGATGGAGCTGATCTCCTTCTTAATCTGTTCGCCGACCCGTCCGACTCGAAATTTGGCCATTCAGATCCCACCTTGCTAGCTGTTATTAACGCTCTACGGATTCCATTACGAAGGCTTCAATAATATCGCCTTGTTGCAAATCATTGTATTTATCCAACGTAATTCCGCATTCATATCCTTCCGAAACTTCCTTCGCATCATCCTTGAATCTCTTGAGGGAATCGATTTTGCCTGTGTAGACAACGATTCCTCCGCGAGTGAGGCGAGCTTCGGCGTTGCGGGCGATTTTGCCGTCGATAACCATACAACCGGCAATCGTGCCGACTTTGGTCACTTTGAACGTCTCGCGTACTTCCGCATGTCCGGTTACTCTTTCCTTGAATACCGGATCGAGCATTCCTTTCATCGCATGTTCGATTTCCTCGATCACTTTGTAGATGATCGAATGCAAACGAACGTCGACTTTCTCTTGCTCTGCAATGCCTTGAGCACGAGGTTCTGGGCGAACGTTGAAACCAACGACGATCGCAGAGGATGCGGAAGCCAAAATAATATCGGACTCCGTAACCGCGCCTACGCCGCTATAGATCGTGCGAACGCGTACGCCTTCGATTTCGATTTTCTCGAGCGAGCCTTTGAGAGCCTCAAGAGAACCTTGAACGTCGGCTTTAAGGATAACGTTAAGCTCCTTGATATCGCCTTCTTTGATTTTGCTGAACAGATCTTCAAGCGTAACTGTTTGGTTAGCTTTCATCTGCGACTGGCGCGTCTTAATCGAACGCTTATCGGCAATCTCACGTGCTTTGCGCTCGTCTTCGAACACCATGAACGGATCTCCGGCTTGCGGAACTTCGGTCAGACCGGTAATTTCCACCGGTGTCGAAGGACCCGCTTCCTTGATACGACGGCCACGATCGTTCGTCATCGCGCGAATCCGGCCGAAGCAGTCGCCCGCCACGAACGCGTCGCCCACTTTGAGCGTTCCGTTCTGAACGAGAATACGGGCAACAGGACCTTTACCTTTGTCGAGCTCGGCTTCCATAACGGTACCGCGAGCTCTCTTGTCCGGGTTCGCTTTGTAATCGTTAACCTCGGCTACGAGGAGGATCATTTCAAGCAAACCGTCCAGGTTGATCCGTTGTTTAGCGGATACTTCGACGAAAATCGTGTCTCCGCCCCACTCTTCTTGAACAAGACCGTATTCTGTCAATTCTTGCTTAACTTTATCCGAGTTAGCGCCCGGTTTGTCGATTTTATTAACGGCAACGATAATCGGTACGTTAGCTGCTTTCGCATGGGCGATCGCTTCAACGGTTTGTGGCATAACGCCATCATCCGCGGCTACGACGAGAATCGTAATATCTGTAACTTGAGCACCGCGTGCACGCATCGTCGTGAACGCTTCATGACCAGGCGTATCCAGGAAGGAGATCTTCTTGCCGTTGATCTCGACTTGGTAAGCACCGATATGTTGCGTAATTCCGCCCGCTTCGCCAATGGCAACCTTCGTCTCGCGGATTGCATCGAGCAACGTTGTTTTACCATGGTCGACGTGACCCATGATCGTAACAACCGGAGGACGAGGCTCAAGAGCATCCGGATCGTCATTTTCTTCGATCGTCTCGAATTGAGTATCCTCGACTACGATTTTCACTTCCACTTCAACGCCATACTCCCCAATAACGAGCAGAACGGTGTCGAGATCGAGATCTTGGTTGATGGTAGCCATAACGCCCATCAGTAATAGCTTCTTAATAACCTCGGAAGCATCCTTATGGAGCAATTTGGCCAATTCGCCAACGGTCATGTTACCGCGAACGATAACTTTCTTAGGCGTATTGTCGATTTTCTCGCGTGGAGGCTGATTGCCTTTGCGAGCGTTTTTGCCGCCTTTGCCTCTAGGACCTCTGAAGTTGGTTCTGCCGTCATCGAAGCGGCTATTGTTGTCTTTGCGTTTGCCTGCTGCACCCGGACCGCCTGTGCCGCGATTGAAATCTCCATCGGAACGAGATTTCTCGCCAGGACGTCCGCCGCGAGCGCCAGCTGCAGAAGGAGCTGGGCTACGGCCTGCACCTACACCTTGGCCAGGACGGGCTGTTGCTGCGCTACTCGTACCGCCGAAACCGCCACCTTGACCGCCTTGCGGACGGTTGCCGCCACTGCTATATCCGCCTTGGCCGCCTTGGCCTTGCGGACGGTTGCTGCTGTACCCGCCGTGGCCGCCGTGGCCTTGCGGACGGTTGCTGCTGTAACCGCCTTGGCCGCCTTGGCCTTGCGGACGGTTGCTGCTGTACCCGCCGTGGCCGCCGTGGCCTTGCGGACGGTTGCTGCTGTAACCGCCTTGGCCGCCTTGGCCTTGCGGACGGTTGTTGCTGTACCCACCTTGGCCGCCTTGGCCTTGCGGACGATTGCTGCTGTATCCGCCTTGGCCGCCTTGGCCTTGCGGACGATTGCTGCTGTACCCGCCTTGGCCGCCTTGGCCTTGCGGACGATTACTGCTGTACCCGCCTTGGCCGCCTTGGCCTTGCGGACGGTTGCTGCTGTACCCGCCGTGGCCGCCGTGGCCTTGCGGACGGTTGCTGCTGTAACCGCCTTGGCCGCCTTGGCCTTGCGGACGGTTGCTGCTGTACCCGCCGTGGCCGCCGTGGCCTTGCGGACGGTTGCTGCTGTAACCGCCTTGGCCGCCTTGGCCTTGCGGACGGTTGCTGCTGTACCCGCCTTGGCCGCCTTGGCCTTGCGGACGGTTGTTGCTGTACCCACCTTGGCCGCCTTGGCCTTGCGGACGGTTGCTGCTGTATCCGCCTTGACCTTGCGGACGATTGCCACCTTCGCGTTGGTTGTATCCGCCTTGACCTTGTGGACGTGGCGTATGTCCTTGCGATGGAGCTGGCGCCGAAGCTGCAGGTGTCGAACTTACCGTTGGCGCAGCAGCAGGAGCCGCGGAAGCGGGAGCTGTTGGAGCTGGCGCAACTTGAGGAGCTGCCGCAGCAGGTGTTGGTGCAGGAGCCGCTGGACGCGCTTGCTGCTGTTGCTCTTGATTACTTGCTGCTGGCGCTGGCGAAGAAGCCGGCGCGCTTGCTTGCGTGCGACGTTCGGTTGCAGGTGCCTGAGTTGATTGGGCCGCTGGCTTTGAAGCTTGGGCCATTTTCGCAGCCGCATTCGCTTTAATATCGCGGAAAAACTTCTCTACCGCTCCGGTCATTCCGTCTTCCATGACGCTCATGTGGTTGTTGACCGGCATGTTCTGTCTCTTCAATATCGTTATTACCTCTTTGCTGCTCATGTTGAGCTGTTTAGCGTATTCGTAAACTCTGAGCTTATCCTTGTTTTCCGTATTATCTTGTTTACTCAATATTCTCCACCTCCGAATGATGACCCCAACCGACCGATAGCATGTCGGCAAAGCCCCGATCCGTTACAGCGAATAGTACACGCTCGGGCTTGCCTACGGCAGATCCCAGTTCGAATCGGGTAAAACCTACTAACAATGGAACGCCGTAACTTTTGCATTTATCCGTTATTTTCTTCGTCGTATTATCCGAAGCATCGCCAGCGAGCAAGACAAGTTTAGCTTCACCCGATCTAATCGCTTTGAGCACGACTTCTTCTCCGCTAATCAGCTTGCCTGCTCTAGTCGCCAACCCTAATCGGGATAGAACCTTATTCCCCTTCGTCATCGTCCTGAGCAAGCTCCTTGTTAGCCTGAAACTCCTCTTCCACTTGAATGAAATCGGATTCCAGACGATCATATATCTCCACATCGACCGGCGTCTTCAAAGCACGCTCGAATGCTTTTGACTTTTTGGCCAGCTTGAAGCACGAGACTTTGCCGCATAAGTAAGCGCCGCGTCCAGGCTTTTTGCCGCTTAGATCGATTTGAATTTCCCCTACGGGAGAACGAACGATCCGTATGAGTTCCTTCTTCGCCATCATTTGCTGACAGGCGACACATTTGCGTTGCGGTATCTTTCTCGGTCTCAAGGCGATCCCCCTCAGTCGATGGATACGCTGTCCTGGTGCATCGTAGCTCCGGTTGATTTCGGACGCCCGTATTCCTGCTCCGCCTGCGTTTCGCTCTTGATATCGATTTTCCAGCCCGTCAGCTTCGCGGCAAGACGAGCGTTCTGGCCTTTAATGCCGATCGCAAGGGAAAGCTGATAGTCCGGAACGATAACGCGAGCCATCTTCTCGGATTCGAACACGAGCACTTCCAGCACTTTGGATGGACTCAATGCATTCGCTACATATTCATCTATCGATTCCGACCATCTTACGATGTCGATTTTCTCGCCCTTAAGCTCCGTTACGATCGATTGAACGCGAATTCCGCGTTGACCGACGCAAGAACCAACCGGATCCACTTCCTCGTTACGGGAATAGACGGCGATCTTGGAACGGAAACCCGCTTCGCGCGCAACTGAACGAATTTCTACCGTGCCGTCGAAAATTTCAGGCACTTCAAGCTCGAACAATCTTTTGAGCAAACCCGGGTGAGTACGGGATAAAATGATTTGCGGGCCTTTGCTCGTGTTCTCCACTTTCGTGATAAAGGATTTAACGCGATCTCCTTGCTTGAACTTGTCGGTTGGCATTAACTCGGTTAAAGGTAACGCCGCTTCTACTTTGCCAAGATCGACATATAAATTGCGCAAATCCATCCGTTGCACGATACCGGTTACGATATCTTGCTCTTTATCTACGAAAGCATGATAAATGAGTCCGCGCTCTGCTTCGCGAATCCGTTGCGTAACGACTTGCTTCGCCGTTTGGGCGGCGATACGGCCGAAGTCACGCGGTGTAACTTCAATCTCGGCAATATCATCCAACTGATAATGCGGATTTATTGCCCTTGCTGCTTCCAACGAAATCTCCAGACGCGGATCAAGCATTTCTTCCACGATTGTCTTACGAGCGTATACTTTAATTTGCCCCGTTGTCCGGTTGATATCGACGCGAACATTCTGGGCCGTATTAAAGTTACGCTTGTAGCTGGAGATAAGTGCCGCTTCGATAGCTTCGATCAGGACGTCTTTGCTAATGCCCTTCTCGCGCTCGATTTCGGACAGCGCTTCGATGAACTCCATGCTCATGTCTTGATTGATTCCTCCTCATTGTGCGCGAAATCGTACTGCGTTATTTTCGCGTTTGCGCATTTTAATGTTAGGGTTATTAGAAAACGATGGCCAGCCTTGCGGAAGCCACTTTATCGTAAGGGATGGCATGTTTACGTCGTCCGACCACTACAATCATCGTCGTTCCGTCGAACTCGTCCAGCCTTCCTTCAAACTCTTTGGCTCCGTCAATCTTCTCGTAGGTCGTCACGAACACATGTTTACCTATCGATTTGGTTACATCCTCCGCCTTCTTAAGCGGACGCTCCGCTCCAGGCGAGCTTACTTCCAGGAAATACGCTTCCTCGATCGGATCCAGCTCATCCAGCTTAACGCTTACGAATTCGGAAACGCGGCCGCAATCGTCAATATCGATGCCGCCTTCCTTATCTACGTATATGCGCAAAAACCAGTTGCTACCTTCCTTCACGTATTCCACGTCCACCAATTCCAACTCGTGCTCCTCAAGGTAGGAGGCCGCGAAGTTTTCCACGATGGATTTGATTTGCGCTGAATTCAATAGGGTTTACCTCCGATGCTCCAAATGGATTCCTGCAGCCTTTGATAACCGTAAAGACCCGCAGACAAAACGGAAAGAGTGGGTTTCCCCACTCTTCTGCAGACAGTGATATCCACATGATTACCAAAATTAATATAACATAACCTTAAAGCCGCTGGCAACCACAACTTTCCTGCCCCTGAGCCTCTCTCATCCCTAGAACAGCATGAGTTGATTGGATTCCGGCAGCCCTCTGAAGGTACCTAATCCGGTCAATACTTCCACGATTGTTTTACTAGCTTTAGACCGTTGTTGGAAGTCCTCGATCGACAGGAAGTCCCCTTCGGAACGGGATGCGGCGATGTTGCGCGCCGCGTTCTCGCCGACTCCGGCAATCGCTCCGAAAGGCGGGATCAAGCTGTCTCCGTCGATAATAAATCGGGTCGCTTCGGATCGGTAGAGATCGACCGATTTGAACTTAAACCCGCGGGCCGTCATCTCGAGTCCCATCTCCAGAATCGAGATCATGCTCTTTTCTTTCGTCGTCGCTTGGAAACCTTTTCCCTCGATCTCCAGCAGCATCTTCAAGATCGCGTCATACCCTTGGCAAAATAATTCCACGTCGAAATCGGCCGCACGAACCGAATAGTACGTCGCATAATATTCAATCGGATAATAAAGTTTGAAATAGGCAGTGCGGACTGCCGAAATGACGTATGCCGCGGCATGGGCTTTCGGGAACATGTACTCGATGCGCAGACAAGAGTCAATGTACCATTGCGGCACCTTGCATCTCTTCATCTCTTCGATCCACTCCGGCGTAAGCCCTCTGCCTTTCCGAACGCTTTCCGTAATTTTGAACGCAAGCGATGCATCCATTCCGGCTTTATAAATGAGAAACAACATGATATCGTCCCGACAGCCGATTACCGTCTTAATCGTGCAAGTATTATTCTTGATCAATTCTTGCGCATTGCCGAGCCATACGCCCGTTCCATGAGAGAGTCCCGAGATTTGCAGCAAATCGGCGAAAGAGGACGGCTTCGTCTCTTCAAGCATCTGCCTTACGAAACGGGTCCCCATCTCCGGCACGCCGAAGGTAGCGACGGGGGATCGAATTTGCTGCGGGCTGACGCCTAGCGCCGTCACGGAGTTGAACATGCTCATGACTTTCGGGTCGTTCATAGGAATCGTAGTCGGGTCTACCCCGGTCAAATCCTGTAGCATCCGCATCATGGTCGGATCATCGTGTCCCAGAATATCGAGTTTCAATAGATTATCCTCGAAGGCATGATAATCGAAGTGGGTCGTTTTCCACTCCGAGTTTTTATCGTCCGCAGGAAACTGCACCGGAGTGACATCTTCCACTTCGATGTAATCTGGAACGACGACGATCCCCCCCGGATGCTGACCCGTGCTACGTTTAACTCCCGTACAGCCGGCAGCCAATCGATTCAGCTCCGCGCCCCGCCAGGATTTCCCTTGTTCTTCCTCATACTTCTTCGTAAAGCCGAACGCGGTTTTCTCCGCCACCGTTCCTATCGTGCCCGCGCGAAAAACGCCTTTCTCGCCGAACATCTCCTTCGTGAAATTATGAGCAGTCGGCTGATACTCGCCCGAGAAATTCAAATCGATATCGGGAACTTTATCTCCTTTGAATCCGAGGAAAGTTTCGAAAGGAATATCTTGACCCTCGCCTTTCATATTCGTAGAGCAATGAGGACAAGCCTTGTTCGGCAAATCGAACCCGCTTGGCACGCTACCATCAAGAAACCATTCGCTATGCTTGCATTCGGGATTCACGCAGAGATAATGCGCCGGAAGCGGATTGACTTCGGAAATGCCCAAGAACATGGCGACGACGGAAGAGCCTACGGATCCCCTTGATCCAACAAGATATCCGTCTTTGTTGGATTTCTTCACAAGCTTCTCGGAAATCAGATAGTTTGCCGAGAATCCGAACTTGATGATTGGAACCAGCTCTTTCTCCAGCCTGTCGATAACAAGCTGCGGCAAGTCGTCCCCGTACATACTCTTCGCGGTTTCGTAGCACGTATTGCGAATTTCGTCATCCGCGCCCTCGATAATCGGGGTGAACAGCTTGTCCGGAAACAGCTTGATTTCCTCGAACCGATCCGCTAGCTCGGAAGTGTTCTTCACGACCACTTCATAAGCTTTCTCCGCCCCAAGAAACTGGAACGCCTCCAGCATTTCCGCGGTCGTGCGGAAATGCGCGTCCGGCTTGCGTTGGTCTTTGAGGGGGCTGAACCCGGTTATTCCATGAATGGTAATATCCCGGAATATTTTCTCGCGAGGAACAAGATAATGAACGTTCCCCGTAGCAATAACCGGTTTAGTAAGCTTCTCTCCGATTCTGCAGATGCGACGAAGCGCTTCTTCTAGCGCGCTGCGGCTAGCGACAAGCCCTTTGTCTAGTAAGTGCAAATAGAAATCGATAGGCTGAACCTCAAGCACATCGTAGAATGCCGCCACGTCTTCGGCTTCTTCCTGCGATTTGTTGAGCACGGTCTCGAACAGCTCGCCCTTCTCGCAGCCCGATATGACTAGCAAACCTTCACGATGCTCGATCAGCTTGCTCTTCGGAATACAAGCTACGCGGTTTAGATAATCCGTATGGGATAAGGAAATGAGCTTAAACAAGTTTTTCTTGCCGACCGCGTTCAGCGCATATATGCCGCAATGGAACGGACGGGTCGTTTTCCAACTATTCTCGTTAACCTCATTCAACGCATTTAATTCCGTAACGCCCCGGGCCAAAGCATCCTTCAGCAAACCTGTCAGTATGCCGCCTAGCGCAATTGTATCGTCGATAGCTCTATGGTGATTTTCTAAAGAAACCTTGTACAAGGAAGCCAGCGTATTCAATCTATGGTTTTTCATCGTTGGATGAAGGAATCTCGCCAGCTCTAGCGTATCCAATGCCGGATTCGTTAACGGAGGCAGTCCATGTTGCTTACAAGCTTCCTGCATGAATCCTATGTCGAACCGCGCGTTATGCGCGACAAGAATAGCATCACCGATAAATTCAATGAATTCCTTCAGCTTTGGCTCCAGCTCCGGCGCATCCTTGACCATGTCATCCGTAATGTTCGTTAACTGCTGGATGTTATACGGAATCGGCTCATGAGGATTAACGAACGTTTCGAAGCGTTCGGTTTCCTGACCATTTACCATCTTGATGCCGGCAAGCTCGATGATCTTGTTATTCGTTACCGAAAGTCCGGTCGTCTCGATATCGAAGACAACGTACTCAGCGTCGGCCAAGCTCTGCTCCCTAGGTTGAATAACCATTGGCACGGCATCGTTTACCACGTTCGCTTCGACGCCGAACATGACTTTAATGCCATGCTTCTTGCCCGCTTTAGCCGCATCCGGAAAACATTGGACGTTCGCGTGGTCGGTCACCGCGATCGCCTTGTGCCCCCACTTAGCCGCTGTTTTGATATAAGTGTCAACGGGAGTGACCGCATCCATCGTGCTCATCGTCGTATGCAGATGGAACTCGACCCGCTTTTCTTCAGCCGTATCCTTTGGCTCCGGTGGCGCGACAATCTCGCGAATGTCGTTCGGAAACATGACGAGCTCGGGAGGATTAAGGAACCGATCGTATTCGATCTTGCCCCGCATTTTAACCCACTTGCCGTTCGCCAGCAGACTAAGCATCTTAACGTCTTCCTTGTTCTTGCCGAAAATCTTGATCGACAATGAATCCGTGAAATCCGTAATGTAACATTGGAATAACGTACTTCCCGTTCTAAGCTCCTTCGTCTCCAGACCGAAAATGACGCCTTGAACGGTAACCTTCTTCTCTTCCTCGCGAATTTCTTGGATCGGCATGGCCTGGTCTTTGATTTCATATCCGTGTGCCAGTATTTGCGGAGGTTCGCCACCTTCTTCGGCTGGTGCTTCCTCCCTAACGCTAGCCATCAATTGCTCGATTGCGTCTCGGTTTTCTTGCTCGATTTTTTGCGTGAACTCGTTATAGGTTTCCGGAGTCGTTTCCCCTACCGTCAGCTTAACCCGGCAAGAGCGCTGAAACCGTTCTTCGAAGAAACGTGCGGCGAACACGTCGATTTCTTTTTTCTTCGCCAACCCTAAATTCGTGTCGTTCAGCAACGTGATCGCGAGAACATCGCCCTCGACTCCGACGTCCGCTTTCGCGAGCCAACCGTTGACCGAAGCGATCTCCTGTTGCATCCCTTCCACGAATACCGGCCAATACTCCTTCACGATGTTATCGTTCGAGACGGATTGTCCGTATCGGATAATGATCTTAATGTCGGCGATATGTCCTAGCTTAGCCTTAACCCTCTCCGTAAAACCGGAATAAATAGTTTTAGGCAGCAGTACATCCTTGCCAATATATATCGTCCATTCCTTGCTGGAACGGCTGATTTCCACCTTCTCGATCTGTCCGTCCCGAAAATGTTGCCCTAACCACTCGGTCGGCAGCTCCGCTTGTTGCAGTAGCACCTCGAACCGTTTACGCCCATCTTCCGTCGGTTGCATCGCCGCATTCCTCTCCTGTCCCACTACCCGGTAAATATAAAAGCTTCCGTGAAGAAGAGGCCAAACGCGAAATGACGCATGAGTACCCTCTTTCGTTCGGAAGCTTCCGATTCTATTATCTTAACGCAGCCCAATCTATCGAAGCAATAGTAAGGTTAAGGGTTGTTCCATGAAAAAAACAAGTTGCGCGCTAGACGCAACCTGTTCGTATTAATTAGTAGGCTTTGGCGAATACGACAGTATGCTCCGCGGCGTCGCCGCATACGAGGCACTTCGACTTCTTCTCCGCAGGTTCGAACGGAATGTTCCGGCTCGTTGCCCCGGTTTCTTCCTTCACCTGCTTCTCGCAAGCTTCCGAACCGCACCAGCCCGCAAGCGCGAAGCCTCTCTTCTCTTCCATCGCGACCTTGTATTCATCCAAAGTCTCGACGGAGAAGAAGTTGTCTTGTTGGAACGCAAGCGCGCGATTGAACATATCGTCGTGAATTTGCGCCAGTAACGATTGAACTTCCGCTACCAGGTTGTCTAGCGATACCGACTTCTTCTCGCCGCTGACGCGGGAAACGAGTACGCACTGTCCATTCTCAAGATCGCGAGGCCCAAGCTCCAGACGAATCGGGATGCCGCGCATCTCGTATTCGTTGAATTTCCATCCCGGAGATACGTCGGCACGATCGTCCACGCGAACGCGAATACCCGCCGCCTTCAATTGCGCATACAGCTCGTCCGTCTTGCCGATGACGACTTCCCTCGTCTTAGGAGGACCGATCGGAATCATGACGACTTGGGTCGCCGCGACTTTAGGAGGCAATACCAGTCCGCGATCATCGCCGTGAACCATAATTAGCGCACCGATTAGGCGGGTGCTGACTCCCCATGAAGTCGTATGGCAAAATTGTTGCGTATTTTCCCGATCCAAGTATTTGATATCGAAAGCAACCGCAAACTTCGTCCCCAAATAATGAGAGGTCCCCGCTTGCACGGCTTTACCGTCCTTCATCATCGCTTCGATCGAGTACGTATCTACTGCGCCCGCGAAACGTTCCGATGGCGTTTTCTGTCCTTTGATAACGGGGATCGCTAACACGTTCTGAACGAAGTCCGTGTAGACGTCGAGCATCTGCATCGTTTCTTTGCGAGCATCCGCTTCATCCTCATGGGCGGTATGGCCTTCTTGCCAGAGGAATTCGCTTGTCCGCAGAAACGGCAGCGTTCTTTTCTCCCAGCGTACGACGTTCGCCCATTGATTGATGAGCAGCGGCAGATCGCGATAGGAGTTAATCCACTTCGCATACATATGACCGAACATCGTCTCCGAGGTCGGACGGATCGCGAGCTTCTCTTCGAGCTGTTCTCCGCCAGCTTCCGTTACGAAAGGCAGCTCGGGATTAAAGCCTTCCACGTGCTCCTTCTCCTTATTGAAGAAGCTCTCCGGAATGAACAACGGGAAGTAGGCGTTACGATGACCCGTATCTTTGAAACGTTGGTCAAGCTCCCTCTGCATGTTCTCCCATAGCTCATAACCGTCCGGACGAAATACAATGCATCCCCGAACAGGGGAGTAATCCATCAATTCCGCTTTCTTAATAACGTCGATATACCATCGCGAGAAGTCTTCGCTCTGCGGCGTAATTTCCGTTACGAATCCTTTATCCTTCGACATAGTGCTCCTCCAGCTCCTAGCTTACGAAGTGCGTTTCTTACGAAACGCCTTCAATCGTCTTAATTTCTTACTAACCCTACAATATCGTTATAGGTGACTACAACCATAAGAAGCATGAGCATGGCGAACCCGACTAAATGAACCATACTCTCGCGGTTCGGATCGATCGGTTTCCCCCGAACAGCCTCTATCCCCAGGAACAGCAATCGGCTTCCATCGAGCGCCGGAATCGGCAACAGGTTGAATATCCCCAAATATAAGCTCAATATCGCAGCCCACAAAGTAAGCTGATCAATACCTTCCCTAGCGATTTCAACGGTCATTTGCGTCGTTTTCACGGGACCGCCTAGATCATCCAGCTTGAATTCGCCGAATATGAGTTTCCGGAAACCTTCGAATATTCGCTGGGTCATCTCAACCATCGAATTGCTTGCAAAGCTGATCGTCTCGCTAGCGCTCGGATTGCGCATCTCTCCCGAAGGGTATACGCCGATTTTGCCCGTTCCGGTATCCGGAGTCACTTTTATCGGCAATTCCGTGCCTTCCCGTTCAACGACCCAGTTCATAGGCTTGCCTGCGGAATCGTTAATCTGTTCTCTGAACTTCTCCACGTCGCCGCCGATAGATACCCCGTTGATCGATTTCACCCAATCTCCATCCATCAGGCCTGATTGTTGCGCTGGCGTATTGGGGAGCACCTTCGAAATGAATACTTTGGACGAGTTTTCCAGCGGGACGCCTTGTAGCATCAGATACGTCGCAAATAAAACAAATGCCAGTAAAAAGTTCATTACGGGACCGGCGAAAATGGCCAAAGCGCGCTTGCCTACCGGCTTGTGGCCGAATTGGCGATCGATCGGCGCGATCTGCGTCTCCTTGCCTCGAGCAATAATAAGCGCCTTAGGGTGTACGGAATACCGTTCAATCTCGCCATCGACATCTAATGTGATGAATAGGTCTCTTTCCAGATCGAGCGATTTTACTTCTCCGCGCATGACATTCGAACGCTCATCCAGACGGTCCAAATAAATACGCGTGACAGCATTATCTTTCACTCTAACCGATAAGGTTTGTCCAGGTTGAACCTCGACCACTTCGGGATCCTCGCCGGCCATCCGTACGAAACCGCCGATCGGAAGCAACCGCAATGTGTATCGAGTTTCCCCTCGCTTGATAGAAAATAGCTTAGGCCCGAATCCGATCGCGAATTCGCGTACTAAAATCCCCGCCCGGCGAGCGAAATAGAAGTGACCCCATTCATGCAAAGATACCAACACGAAGAACATCAGCACGGTCAATAAGGCGACCTGTATATTTTCCATCATTCCAACCCCTTTGTACCGCGAACGGCTGATCTTAGATTAACATTATTCTCCGAGCCGTTACAAGAGAATACAACCTTACCCTTTATTCTATGGACGAAGCTTCAATTCGAGCCCATGCATCCGTCTCCAATATCGCTTCCAAGCTAGGTGAGACGATGGAAAGATGCCTGGATAGCACCTCTTCGATAATTCCTTCGATCGCTAGAAATGAAATCTCGCCCTTAAGAAACCGAGCAACCGCGATTTCATTCGCTGCGTTGAAGACGGTCGTCGAGGTCCCCCCCTCGCGTCCGGCCTCGTAAGCTAAACGCAAACAGGGGTACCGTTCGAAATCCATCTTCCGAAAATGCAAAGCCCCTGTTGCAAGCAAATCCAGCGGGGAAGCCGGCGATATTTTACGCTCCGGATAAGTAAGCGCATATTGGATCGGAACCCTCATATCCGGGTTTCCCAACTGCGCCATCATGCTCGTATCGGTAAACTCGACCATGGAATGGATGATGCTCTCCGGATGAAGAACGACGTCGATCTGATCGTAGGGCATATCGAACAGCCAGTGGGCTTCAATAACTTCGAGCCCTTTGTTCGCCATAGTGGCCGAGTCGATAGTCACCTTCGCTCCCATGCTCCAATTCGGGTGTTTCAGAGCGTCCGCCACGGTCACGTTTTTCAATTGGTCGCGTCCGAGATCGCGGAAGCTTCCTCCGGAAGCCGTCAGAAGAATCCTTCTGATCGCTTTCCGATTTTCTCCGTTCAGGCATTGGAAGATCGCCGAATGCTCGCTGTCGACCGGCAAGATCGATACGCCCTTCTCTCTTGCACGTTGCATGACCAAGTGCCCAGCGGTTACTAGGGTTTCCTTATTGGCAAGGCCAATATCCGCTCCCGCCTCGATTGCGGCTAAGGTCGAAGTTAGCCCTAAGCTTCCGACTAACGCGCATACGACATAATCCACTCCGGATTGACCGGCGATTTCGATTAAACCTGCTTCGCCATATACAACTCTAACGCCTTCCGAAACTTCCGAACGTATTCGTTCGGCTAAAGCCTCGTTCGCCGCCGATACCCATTTGGGCTTGAATTGGCGAACTTGCTGCAGCAGCAAATCCACATTTTGGCCCGCCGCCAAGCCGACAACTTCGAAATCCTCGGGTTGGCGAGCGATGACATCCAGCGTCTGGGTACCGATCGAGCCCGTACTCCCGAGGACGACTATTTTCTTCATGGAAGACCTCCGCCTGTCATCATTTGATCACGGTGCTCAAAATCCGACAATTAAACTCTTGCTTTATGTACGTTAGAACAAACTTTATAAGGTCAATAGTCCAAGTAAATGAACCAAAGGAAATACGATTAACCAGCTATCGGTTCGATCCAGAACGCCGCCGTGACCGGGCAGCAGGTTCCCCGAATCCTTCACATTACGGAACCGCTTATAAGCGGATTGAACAAGGTCGCCAAGCTGGCCCGCAACCGCTGCCGTTAATCCGATCAACGATGCTTGCCCAACGCCTAGCCATTCCGGTTTGCTGTAAGCAAAGATCAGTCCAACGCCTATCGCGATGACTAACCCCCCTAACGCTCCCTCGATCGTCTTATTCGGGCTGATGGCTGGCCATAACTTCGTCTTTCCTATTGCTTTACCCACAAAATAAGCGCCGGCATCCGATGCCCAAATGCAAGCAAACGTAAGGGCAGACCAGAAGATGCCATGCTCGAGATCCCTAGTGAGCGCCATATAGTGAAAGCCTGCCCCAACATAGATAGCGCCAAGGAACAGAACGCTAACATGCTCTAGTTGTATACGGTTTTTACTGAATACGGTTCCGCATAGTAATACGAACATCAGCACCCAGGCAATCGTCGTAAAAGAAGGAAGCTCCCAATCAAAAGGCATTTTGGGCAAGGCGATCAATAAAACCGCCGCGAAACCGATCAATACATCAAGCCGCGTCCAGGCTTGACCGTTCAGTCTCGCATATTCCCAATACCCGATTAGCGCAAGCAAGAGGAGCAACCCTGTGTAGTACCAGCCTCCAGCTACCAAGAGACCTATGAAAGCAGCACCGGCTATAACTCCGGTAACAATTCGCTGACCCATGCTGTCAAAGCCCCCCGTAGCGGCGCGCTCGCCGCTGGTATTCGCGGACGGCGTCGTATAAATGTTGTTCGCTGAATTCCGGCCAATACACTTCCGTGAAACAAAATTCACTGTACGCCAATTGCCATAACATGAAGTTGCTTAAACGCAACTCCCCGCTTGTGCGAATAAGCAAATCCGGATCCGGAAGGCCATTCGATAACAGCAGTCGCTCGAAATCCGCCTCTTCGATCGTGTTCGGATCCAATTGACCTGCCGCGGCTTGCCTCGCCAATTCCTTGGCGGCATCGACCATTTCGAGTCTACTGCCGTAATTCAATGCAAAATTCAAAATAAGTCCCGTGTTATGCTGGGTCTGACGAACCGCTTCTTCCACTGCGGCGATCGTATGATCCGGAAGTAAATCCCGATTTCCCATCATTCTTACTTGCACGTTATTTTCAATAAGTTCACCCAATTCGAGCGAGAGGAATTCCTGCGGTAATTTCATCAGGAATTCTACCTCTGCTTTGGGGCGCTTCCAATTTTCCGTGGAGAAAGCATACAAGGTCAGCACTTTAACACCGATGCGATCGGCGGCTTTCGTGATTCTCTTCACGGCTTTCATCCCGTTATGATGTCCGGCAATTCGCGGCAGTCCTCTAGCTTTGGCCCAACGGCCGTTTCCGTCCATGATGATCGCGATATGTTCCGGAATGTTTTCTCCAGTCGGTACTTCTTCCGTTTTCACGTTTTGTTGTTGCATATCTTGCTCCGTGAAGACGCCGACCCTCAGCTTCCGTAGCCATTTACTGAACAAACCCATGGTTCTTCCCCCCAATAGCAGACGACGTTAATCCGCTAGCTAGCCAAAAGAGAATAAACCCCACCTTTCGGAGGGGCCTTGCGAGTTCAAATCAAACTTCCATGATCTCTTTTTCTTTAGCTACCAAGATTTTGTCCACTTCGGCAACGAAACGATCCGTGATTTTCTGTACGTCATCTTGATGGCGACGAGATTCATCTTCCGAAATTTCGCCTTTTTCTTTTTTCTTGATCTCATCATTCGCGTCGCGACGTATGTTACGAATGGCGACTTTAGCCTCTTCGCCGAATTTCTTCGTCGATTTGGCCAAATCTGCACGACGTTCTTCCGTCAGCGGTGGAATGTTCAAGCGGATAATCGATCCGTCATTAGCTGGGGTTAATCCCAAATCCGATTTCTGGATCGCCTTCTCGATGGCGGACAAAGCCGTTTTGTCCCATGGTGTAATAATGATCGTACGGGAATCCGGTGTATTCACGGAGCCCATCTGATTAACGGGCGTAGGCGTTCCGTAATAGTCGACTTGAACCCGATCCAACATGGAGGCAGAAGCTCTGCCCGCTCTCAGCGTTAATAGGTCGCGTTTCAATGCTCCTAACGCTTTCTCCATACGCTCTTCCGCGTCTTTCTTAATCGCCTGCGGCATTAGTCGATACTCCCCTTCACGATGGTACCGATCTTCTCGCCCAATACGGCTCTTTTAATATTCCCTTCCTCGGTAATTGCGAATACCAGAAGTGGGATATTATTATCCATGCAGAGCGAGGAAGCGGTTGAATCCATAACGCCTAAATTTTTGTTTAGTACATCCATATAAGTCAATTGCTCGTATTTTTCCGCTGTCGAATCCTTAAACGGATCGGCACTGTATACGCCGTCCACTTTGTTCTTCGCCATCAGGATAACTTCCGCTTCAATCTCGGCTGCCCGTAGAGCTGCGGTCGTATCCGTAGAGAAGAACGGATTTCCCGTTCCCGCGGCGAAAATAACGACGCGGCCTTTCTCTAGATGCCTGATTGCGCGTCTGCGAATATACGGTTCAGCGATTTGCTGCATGGCAATCGAAGTTTGAACTCGGCTCGGCACGTCCATTTGCTCTAAAGCATCTTGCAGCGCAAGCGAGTTCATTACCGTAGCCAGCATGCCCATGTAATCGGCTGTCGCACGATCAATGCCCTTCTGGCTACCCGCGATTCCGCGCCAGATGTTTCCACCACCACATACGATAGCAACCTCTACTCCAAGTGCGATAACTTCTTTAATCTGTTCCGCAATCGACAAGATGGTCGTTGCGTCGATGCCGTATCCGTTCGATCCGGATAACGACTCGCCGCTCACCTTTAATACCACACGTTTATAAACGGGACGTTCCAAGGTTTTGTACCTCCAACCTGTCTTATGGTTAAAAAAGAGGGAACACGCCGTGTTCCCATAAGGGTATTGCTTTTCGCTTATTGTTTAACTTGCGCCATAACTTCTTCTACGAAGTTATCCACTTTTTTCTCTAAGCCTTCGCCGAGCTCGTAACGTACGAATCTGCGAATGGAAATTTTTTCGCCGATAGCGGCGATTTTTTCGTTGAGAAGAGTCGTGATCGTTTTGTCTTGATCCTTCACGAATACTTGCTCCATGAGGCAGTTTTCCTCATAGTATTTATTCATGCGGCCTTCAACCATTTTGTCGACGATTTTCTCTGGTTTGCCTTCGTTAAGCGCTTGGTTACGGAGAATTTCTTTCTCTTTATCCAACTCGTCTTGGGAAACCTCTTCACGGCTCAGGAATTTCGGGTTAGCCGCTGCGATTTGCATAGCAATGTCTTTAACGAACGCTTTGAATTGATCTGTTTTACCAACGAAGTCTGTTTCGCAGTTGACTTCGACGAGTACGCCGATACGTCCGCCAGCATGAATGTAAGATTCTACAACGCCTTCAGTCGCAACGCGGTCACCTTTCTTAGCTGCTGCGGAAAGGCCCTTTTCACGAAGAAGCTCAGCAGCTCTCGTCAAATCGCCGTTTGCTTCATCCAATGCTTTTTTACAATCCAACATGCCTGCTCCGGTTCTTTCGCGGAGAGTTTTTACGTCTGCTGCATTTACTGCCATGTGGACTCCTCCTAAGTTTAGGCCCTCATTCGGCGGATGCCGTTCTGAGGTGCTATTGATTTTTCTGAAAAAAAGGGCGGTGAGAAGGTTCTCTTCTGACCACCCTTTGATTGTCCTTATGAATGCAATGGCGATTAGGCGGTTGTTTCTTCACCTTGACGCGATTCAACGATTGCATCAGCCATCTTAGCTGTCAAGAGCTTAACAGCGCGGATTGCGTCATCGTTACCCGGGATAACATAATCGATCTCATCCGGATCGCAGTTCGTATCAACGATACCCACGATCGGAATGCCCAATTTGCGAGCTTCGGCAACAGCGATACGCTCTTTACGAGGATCGATGATGAACAAAGCATCAGGCAATTTACGCATATTTTTAATGCCACCGAGGAACTTCTCGAGGCGCTCTTTCTCTTTGCGAAGAATGATAACTTCTTTTTTAGGCAGCACTTCGAAAGTGCCGTCTTGTTCCCATTTGTCCAATTGGTGCAAACGGTCCGTACGTTTTTGGATCGTGGAGAAGTTAGTCAACGTACCACCCAACCAACGTTGGTTGATATAGTATTGACCGCTGCGCTCAGCTTCTTCTTTAACGGAATCTTGAGCTTGCTTCTTCGTTCCTACGAACAGCATAGTGCCGCCGTTTTCTCCGAGTTGACGCACGAAATTGTAAGCTTCGTCAACCTTTTTAACCGTTTTCTGCAAATCGATAATGTAAATGCCGTTACGTTCAGTAAAGATGTACTTATCCATTTTCGGGTTCCAACGACGTGTTTGGTGACCGAAATGTACCCCTGCTTCAAGCAGTTGTTTCATGGAAATGACTGCCATCTTCCTGCACCTCCTAGTGGTTTTTGGTGAATCTCCGCCGCCCTTCGCTCCTTTCGCCAAAACTCCCTCGTTATGTCGAGAAAGCACCGTTGACGAAATTGAAAGGCGTGTGTTTTTTACACCGAAAAATAATATACCATATCGACAACCGTCGCGCAATGGCAGAAACGCAATAATGGTACGTTTTTTAAGCGCGGTTTATAAAACGCGTTTATTTTTTTCGCGTAAGCTCGCTCATGATTTGTTTATAGGTCGGTTTACCGCTAAAAACGGCGTTGCCTACATTCATTTTCTTCGCGATCGGCCTAGCATGGTTAATAAAATCTTCCGTGTCTTCGATAATGCCCAATCCCAACAATGAATTAGCTACTTCCGTAAGCGTCATACCATAACTGACATACAAGGTGTACTCTTTAGGGGTAGCAGGCTCGCTAGCTTCCGTTTGCTCGGTTTCCTTCGCTTCAGAAGATGATGATGGCGATTGTTCCCCGTTGTTCTCTTCAGGTGTCGTTAAAGCGGGTTCCGAGCCGTCTCCCTCGCCTTTGTTATCTTCCGTTTCGCTCTTCTCTTTCGCGGCGGCAACAGCATCGTTAAGCTGCTCATCCAACTGGGCTTTAGTTAGTAGGACAAGGCCCGCTTGCTTCGCTTGATCATTCAATTCCTCTCGCGTTAAAGGCTTCACTACCTTATCCATTTGGTCATTTGCTAGCAAGATTAGTTGAAGCATTGACGCCCCGACGATGATTCCGATCCCAAGCCCCATTAGCCAGCTTCGATATTTACGCATGGTGGTCTTCCTCCCGACGCACGAGCTGCAAGATCAATTGCACCTCACCCTTGTTCATTCCCATGGCTTTGGCGATTTGCTCAACCGATCTTCCCTTGTCGTGCATCTCAAGCAGTTCCGGATACCTGCCGCGAATTGTCGTAGGCGGAATTTCGATCATTCCATCCTTATCTGAGTACTCGGCATCCTCATCTGGAGCCTCTGTAACGGAAAGCGATGAACTCGTTAATGAATCTGTAACAGCCGAGGGGACATAGATTTCGTTAGTGGGGAAAGACGGGGCACCTATGATCGAAGGATTAGAATCCGTTGTCGCTAAGTTCGGAGTCGTTTGCTCCGACCATTTCTTCATCTGTTGCTCCATGTCGACGATCCGGCGTCCTAATCTCTCAACCGTTTCGTCTTGCTCTCGCTTGAATTTGGCGACCGCGTCGACCAGCTCGCGATTCTCGGTTTCCAGATCCTCAAGCAACTGATTATAGGCGGCTTCGCTAGCGAATTCCGCCTCTTTGCCATTCGATTTGGGCATCATCCATGCATACCCTGTAATCGCTACGCCAAGTAACACGATACTTAACCAAGGACTCACCGTTTAACCCCTCTCTTGCTTAAACGTCACCCCATGAAATCAATATGCTTTCCCTTATAAGGGTGCTCAGAATCTTTAATCTCCTCTGCTGCTTCTTCATGGGACTGACCATTTGATGATGATTGCTGTTTATTCCGGTTGCGAGGCTGCCGATCCGAGATTGTTCCATTCGATGCCGATTCCGTCTTCGCGCTCCGCTTTGCTTGCTGTTCGGCTGTCTTCAAGGCTTGTTGGCCAAGCAGTGCTTGCTCCGTGGCCGAACGCTGTTGCTGCTGATGCTGCAACGGAGACATCTCCGCCGTACGGGGGATAGAAGCTTGGAAATCAATGGACTTGTAGCTCACGGCTGTTCACCTCGACATTTAGAATGTTACTCCCCATGCAGGTTCCTTACTTTCTTAGAAGAAAGGAACCATCACGATATCTCCGTCAATAAATCGGAAGGTTACCCTCTGCGAGGCGTCTTTAACGAATCTTGTATATCGGCCGATGACGATTTTAGTGCCGCCCCACAACGTATGTACAGCATCAACACGAGCCGTAGTCGCGTCCTCGAGCGTTTTCTCGATCTCCAATATTCGTTCCTTGGCTGATTGCAGCTCATCTGACGTCTGCCTTTTCGTAGTCGTTAGTTTGATTCGAAGAGCTAGCTTATCCGGGGCAAGCTGACCGATGGCTGCCATCTGATCCAATAAAGTAAGGGCTTTCTCGGTTTTATCCATACTCTCCGAATGTTGCCGCATTGTCGTTCTCAGATCACCGAGTTCTTGACGAAGCTCTGGACGAACTCCTACTTCAACGATCGTTGCCGTAGACATCGAATTGCCGATCATTCTTGCGGTAACGCGATCTCCAGCCTGTACGACTCCTCCGACGATTAAGCCCTTAGCCCCGACGCATCTGACCGATTTTCCCGCGCGAACATTGGAATGCATAATGCTCTGGGAGACGTTAATTTCCTCACCGGCGATCACATTGCCTTCTTGGACGAAGGAACAACGGATATTACGGCCAGCTTTAACGTAGCCTTTGTTACTACCGATTATGCCGCCGGTAATTTCGATGGAACCATCCGATTCGACTTCCGCTCCTTCGATTCCTCCGGTCACCCGGATATCGCCCGACGCTTTGACTCGAAACCCGGTCAGTATATTACCCCTAACGACAACGGTTCCGACAAAATCTATATTGCCGATTTTATAATCCACGTCCCCGTTTACCTCATACACTGGAAACACGTTCAGTTTATCACGGTCCGTTTTTGTGACAAGACCGTCAATAGCGGCGTACATGCCGATTTTCTCGGGATTTACGACAACGTTTTTGCCGATCTTGAAATGTACTTCTTTACCGTCTTTAGGCGGAATTTCAATTCCGTTTACGGATTGGCCGGGAACGCCAGGCTGAGCAGGAAATCTCTCCGCGATTAATTGGCCTGCCTTCACGTTGGCAAGTTGCGTAACTTGCTTATAATCAACACTACCGTCTTCTCTTTCAGTCGGACGACGATCCTCATCATCGGTTTCGCCGTATAACACTTTAATATAACCATCTACTCCCGGTTGCGGAGGAAGGCCAACGGCAACGATATTTTGCGTAAAATAAAATTCCGATGGTTTTTGGGAAATCAAATACAAGGTATCAGTCTGGATCCCGTACTTGATCCCTTCGGACAGCAAATATTGCTCCAACTCACGGGAAGTAACCTTAAGATCACCTTCAACACGTTTAAAAACCAAGTACGCTTGCATCTTATCTTCAGAAATCGTAACCTGCAGACATTCCGCCAATGGCAATGTTCCATTGTCAGACATTATTAGCGCCTCCTATTATCCGTTTTGAAGCAGCTGTTCCTTTTGTTTCGCTAATGCCCCCCGAAGCCTTAATATCGCTTTAGAGTGAAGCTGCGAAATCCTGGAAGGCGATAAGCACATCACTTCCGCGATTTCACTTAATGAAAGGTCCTCGTAGTAGAACAGGGAAACAACGGTACGCTCTTTTTCCGTTAATTTCTCTATTCCGTATTTCAGAGAATCTTTAAGGTACGTCTCGTGCACTTTGGACTCCGGACTAACCGCCTTATCATCAACTAAAAGGGAAAGCCTAGTCTCTGATTCTTCTTCCCGAATAGGATCCTCAAGGGAAAAAACAGCGGCAACAGCAACTTCCTGTAGCATTTGTTGAAATTCTTTCTCGCTAATATTCAAATAGGAGCAAATTTCGTCATCCGAAGCAGACCGCAAATGTCTCTGTTCCAGGACTGCATATGCGTCCTCCATTTTTTTCGCCTTGTCACGAACCGAACGAGGAACCCAGTCGCCTTGCCGAAGTCCGTCAATAATTGCCCCGCGGATTCTCCAAGAAGCATAGGTTTCGAACTGTAGTCCTCGCCGGTAATCAAACTTCTCGATTGCATCGATCAAGCCCATAACGCCATTACTTGCCAAGTCGTCTTTTGTTACGTTTTTGGGTAAGCCGACCGCCATTCGACTGGATACATAATCTACGAGCGGTAAATAGTGCTCGATCAGAAGCTTTCTCGCATCCGGATCCTCTTCCTCTTTACATCGTTGCCACAAATCGTGATGGGATAACCGGGAACGTGTTTGATCGACCATTCTAGCTTCACCATCCTTATTCGTCCGTCAGGCGTCGAATCGCCTGAACCACTTCCTCCGGATTGGGATTATCGAGTGATACCAACCGAGTAGGCTGTAACGGCTGGAAGCCTTTAATGGCTTCGCCTTTGCCGTCCGCCCATTGCTCTTTCATCATCTCCGACAAAGAATCGCCTTCATCCGGAGTCGTCACGTCAAGTACTGCACCACGTTCATTGTCTGTAGGAAGATCAGCTGCATCAGGTTTCTTAGCCGGGTTCAACAATTGCCCGAGTACGAGCCTGACGACAAATGCTAGCGCCGCAAACACGAGAAACGCATATAGACTACGAATTAACGTCGTTCCTATCGGGTTATTCGATAGAGAAAACATAAAGGTCAAAATTGCGCCGAATGCGCCGAATCCGACATTTAAGCGCCAAGAACCTACCATCTCAAATCTCCTTTACTCCGAACTGCACGCTGCGGATACTGAATATGCCAGTCTGGCTATCCAGTTCAACCGTACGTCCGTAATTGCCGCCTGTATCTTCGGAGACAAGAGGTATTGCGAAATGATCTAATGCCAGCTTTGTAGCTTCTACGTTGCGAGGACCAATACGCATCGTGTCCGTCCCTCCCATGAAGGCGAACATTTGCGCTCCACCTGCCATTTTGGCGACTAATCGACTGTTAACGGCACCCTTGTTCTTCATAAGCTTTAATAACTCAGGCACGGCCGTATCTGCATATTTTGCGATATTCAATTGGCCTTCCCGAGCGATATCGGAGGAGGGCAGCATAATATGCGCCATTCCTCCAAGCTTTAGATGAGGATCGTAAAGCGTTAATCCGACACATGAACCTAATCCTGTCGTCTTGAGCACCGCACCTCCTTCAGCGATGTTCAAGTCTGCCATTCCGACTTTGATAAAGGTGCCTTCCGTCATTAGAATGGCACTCCCAACGCACGGAAAAGTTTCTCGAACGATTCGGGGTCCGGAATGAGGAAGAAATGACCTTCCGCTTCTTGATGGCCTTCGAGAAAAGTCGTATCGATAAGTAAAGCATCGTCGCCCATCGTGCCGAATTGAAGTAGACCGTAGCTCAAAATTGCACCCGCCATATCGACCGCTAAAGAGGGAACGGTCGGAGACATCCGAAGTCCTGTAAAATCGGCAAGTGAAGATAAATACGAGCCGGCTAATATATTACCGATCTCATTCAGGGCGGAAAGTTCCAATTCGCTATAGTCGTCATTCTCCGCAGCGTTAAATCCTAACAAACCTTGCAGGATTCGACGCGCCGGTTCTCTATTGATGATAAAAAACATATTGCCGGGCGCATCGCCCTCTACGCGCAAGAAGATGGCGACGACAACGGCTTCCGAGCCTCCAACACGCTCCGATATGGCTTCGAAAGGTAACAAATTAACCGTCGGGACAGCCATGTCAACGGTTTTATTTAACAAAGTCGACAATGCGGTTGCCGCATTGCCTGCTCCGATATTGCCGACCTCTCTAAGCACATCCAACTTAAAATCAGCGTTGTTCCTAAACAGATTCACTGGTCTACTCTCCGAATTGTTCTAATTGGATAATTTCGTTGCGGTTAAGCACTTCAATCAAATTCAACAAGATGAGAAGACGGCTGTCACCGATTTTGGCTACCCCGCTGATGTACTTGGCTTTTACTCCCCCCATGACCTCAGGCGGGTTCTCTATCGAATCGCTCATGACATCCATGACATCGTTCGCGGAATCGACGATAAAGCCGACCTCGAGCTCGTTTGCAGCCACGATAATGATCCTGGAGTTATCCGTGTATTCCGTCTCGGCAAGTCCGAAACGTCCGCGCAAATCAATGACCGGAATAACGATCCCGCGTAAGTTAATAACGCCTTTTACGAAGGCGGGTGTCTTCGGTACGCGCGTAATCGGCACCATCCGCTCGATCGTGCGAACTTTATCTACTTCAATCCCGTACTCTTCTTGTGCTAGCGTGAAGACAATGACTTTCAATTCCTCTGCCATGGTTATATCCTCCTTTAGAGTCCGGTAATTTACTTAATAAGTGCGTTAGTATCTACGATCAATGCAACTTGGCCATCGCCGAGAATCGTTGCTCCGGAAACGACGCCAAGATTGCCAGCCAAATATTTGCCTAGAGGTTTCAGTACGATTTCGCTTTGGCCGATAAATTCATCTACAAGAATGGCTGCCAGCTTGTCCCCTTTGCGAATAATAAGCATTTCGGTTTCCGTTTCCTCATCGTCTCGATAATCAGGAGAGTCTACCAAAGCTGCTAATGAAACAACCGGTATAATAGATTGACGATATTCGATCATCCGATTACCATGCAATGTCCGAATATCCGCTCTTTTGACCGCCCCCGTCTCTACGATAGAAGAAAGCGGGAAGGCGTATTTCTCCGACCCAAGCTTGATCAACATAGCTGCGATGATCGAAAGGGTTAGAGGTAGCTGAATCGAGAACCTTGTACCGGAACCCAAAGTGGAATGTACGGATACATGGCCTCCAAGAGAAGTGATTTTGGATTTGACGACATCCAGACCGACTCCCCTACCCGATATGTCGGATACCTTGTCCGCGGTACTGAACCCGGCTGCGAAGATTAACATGTTCACTTCTTCATCGCTCAGGTTTTTCGCTTCTTCAGGCGTGACGACTCCTCGTTTGATCGCGGTCTCCAATACTTTGGGGCGATTAATGCCTTTGCCATCTTCCTCAATTTCGATAAATACATGATTTCCGCTATGGTAAGCGCGCAGATGTACCGTTCCAACTTCTGGTTTGCCTAAACTAATCCGCTCTGCGATTGGCTCGACGCCATGATCGACCGCGTTCCGAATGAGATGGACGAGAGGATCACCGATTTCGTCGATGACCGTACGATCAAGCTCCGTTTCGGCCCCGACGATAATCAAATCCACTTTCTTATCTAACGATTTAGCCAAATCCCGGACCATCCGAGGAAAACGGTTAAATACGCTCTCGACGGGTACCATCCGTAGCTTTAATACGATATTCTGCAGATCAGCGCTAACGCGCGCCATATGCTCGACCGTCTCGGTTAGGTCATTGCGCTTAACTTCGGACGCAAGCTGTTCCAACCTTACGCGATCAATCAACAACTCGCTGAACAAATTCATGAGCGAATCCAACCGTTCGATATCTACACGAATGGTACGAGGTGCAGCGCTTCCAGAAGATTGCGCTGCAGGAGCCGTGCGCGGAGCATTGCTCTCGGCGCTAGCAACTGGCGATACGGTCGTTGCCGGACTAGTTGAAATCACAGTAGCCGCTGTTTCCAGTTTTGCTTTCGATGCTTGATCGGCAGATTGCTGAGAGTTCTCCATCTCGGCCAGCGTATCCTTATCTACCGCGTTAAGTTCAACAGATTCAATCTCAGAAACTCGCGAAAGCTGATCCTGCAGCAGTTGTTCGTCTACTTGAGTGATGTAGTATACCGAGAAGCTTCTCTCGAACTGCTCCTGCTCGATTTCTTGGACGGACGGATAGGATTTAATGACTTCACCGTTTCTTTCCAACACATCGAACACCATATAAGCACGTGCAGCTTTGAGCAAGCAGTCTTCTCTTACTTTGACTTCAATGTAGAAGGCCTTATGACCGCTTTCCAAGGACTGACTTAGAATGGACAGCTGGAATTGGTCCAATAGGAACGATGGTGGCACATTAGAAGAAGATGAGGCTGCGGGTTTAGCTGTTCCGCTTCCACCGACATCGCCTTTCACAATCGCCTTCAGACGCTGTACAAGCTCCTCAACATCACTTTTTCCGGTACCGCCGTTTATAATATCTTGAACCATGCCTTCCAAAGCGTCTAAGCATTTGAAAAGCGTATCGAAAATATGTCCGTTCATGCCGAGCTTACTATTCCGTACGAGATCGAGCACATTTTCCATTTCGTGCGTCAAAGAGGCAAGATCCTCGAAGCCCATCGTCGCAGACATTCCTTTGAGCGTATGCGCGGAACGGAAAATAATCTGAACGATGCTAATGTCCTCCGGTTGTTGCTCCAGCCGAAGCATATTTTCGTTCAGCGCTTGCAGGTGATCGTTGGATTCATCGATAAACATGGACAAGTATTGATTCATTTCCACTGGCCGGACACCTCCTTGTTGGCTGAGCTTTCAAGTACAAGATTATAGCTTGCGCGATTTCACTTCCTGCGCAAGAACCGAAGCAATTTCTTGAAGCGGTAGTTGATGGGTAACAGCGCCTAGCTCGACAGCGCATCGCGGCATTCCGTATACAACGCACGTTTGCTCTGCCTCCGCTATCGTCGTTTGGGCTCCGTCATCCAGAAGCGCCTTCATTCCTTTTGAACCGTCACTCCCCATCCCAGTCATGAGCACAATATGCCTTCTCAATTGTTGGTGTCCGATTAACGATTCGAACAAGACATCAACGGACGGCTTGTGCCCTCCCTTCGGAGCTCCATCGGAAAGCTTAATTCTGTACTTTCCTGTTGCATCCTTTGAAAGCTCCATATGTTTTCCGCCAGGTGCGATATATGCTGTGGCGGTCTCAATGGGTTCGTCGTCAACGGCTTCTCTGACGTGGATGCTGCAAAAATTGTCTAACCTTTGCGCCAGCGAATGCGTAAATTTAGGAGGCATATGCTGGACGATAAGTATGGGAGCCGGAAAATCGGCTGGGATGCCGGTTAGCACTTCGTGCAATGCACGTGGACCCCCTGTCGATGTGCCCATCGCGACAAGGTGCGTGAACGCTGTCGATGTCTTAGGAATCGTCGTCGATTGTATCGGCGGTCCAGATGACGTTTTCTGCTCCCTTTTAATCGTTGGGCTAATCAGCTTCTTAGTAACGGTTTTGGCATCGGATGCCGGTGCCGATTTCGTACTGGGCAGCTTCAAGCTTTCTTTGCTAGTAGTTCCCTTCAACGGGGAAGCTAAAGTGCTAGCCGAACTAGTCGAATCTATACGTAAACGGGAATTACCCGGTACGCTCTCCGTTATGGCAGGAGCCGGAAGCTCCGTGCTTTTTTTTCTAGGAGGCATAGTTAGAGGTTTCAAGTCCTCTTCGCTTTCTTTTTTCGGGACAAGTGCGGCGGATATGACCGACTTCTTCGGTTTACCCTCTGCAGGAATAGGTGTTGTTTTCTGTCCGGGAGAAGGTCCGGGAATAGATTCCCCTTTCTCTTGGACAGCAGGCAACATCTTTAGAGCCCCCCTGCTCATCGTCTCCAAAGCGACATGCAGCTTCTCTAGCAATTGCTCTTTTACTTGATGGATATCGAGCTTTACAGCCCCATCCGGTTTGCGGATAAAGTCGATCGCGCCATACTGCAGTGCTCTTATCGTATCCCTTGTTCCGTTATCCGTTACTGCGGACAGCATAATGACCGGTGTAGGTTGAACCGCCATAATGCTTTGCAGCGCTTCAATTCCGTTCATATGCGGCATTTCCAAATCCATAGTGATAATGTCTGGTCTCAGTTCAAGCGCTAAGTCTACCGCTTCTTTCCCATTCGCGGCAGTCGCCAACACTTTGAATGCAGCATCTGCATCAATGACGTCGCTGAACACTTTGCGCATGAATGGAGAATCATCTACAATGAGAACTTTAAATTCCTTCATTTGGCGATCCTCCCTGTTAATCTAGCTGTGTATGCGGCATTGCTCTAGTAACTCAACAAACCAGATTCAAGTCCAAAGCTTTTTCATTCGTTGGAGAAATCCCGAAATCGTTCGCGTGGATGGATTTTCTTTCTCTTCTAGCAGAAAACGGGCTGTGATACGGTCGATCCCTCTAATCGCTTGACTATCTGGAAACGCTATAGATAAAGGGGTTTGGCGTTTGACTGCCTTAGTGACATTAGCATCATCCGGAATGAACCCGAGTACAGGTATTTCCAACCCCAAATATTTACTAGCCACTTGGCGAATGTTCTCCGCTGTTTGATTGCCTTCTCGGTCGTCGGTTACTCGATTAATGACAAGCCGGAAAGCGATATCATGTCCCATCGTCTTCAACATTTTGATTAAGGCGTATGCGTCCGTTATCGAAGTTGGCTCGGGGGTAGTGACGACAATCGTCTCCTCCGCTGCAGTTATGAATCTTACCGTTTCTTTAGACAATCCTGCTCCAGTGTCGAACAAAATGAAATCCACATGTCCGTGAAGTTTCCCGATCTGCTCCGAGAAGTACTCTAACTCTTGATCGCTTAGTCGGACTAAATCCTGAAATCCCGATCCTCCTGCGATAAACTGCAAACCGCTAGGTCCGACCTGAATGATTTCCCAGATAGACTTCTCACCCTTAAGCAGATGAATGAGATTATACTTAGCCGGCGTCCCAAGCAGCACATCGATATTGGCAAAGCTAATGTCTGCATCGAAGATAAGTACGCTGTATCCGCGATTTTGCAACGCCATTGCGAAATTCAAGCTGAAATTGGATTTCCCTACGCCGCCTTTACCACTTGTCACGGTAATGACCCGAGTTGTTCGAGCTGAACGTATGTCCTTTGAATGAACCAAATGCCGAAGTGCCTGCGCTTGATCAATCATCGGCTGGATCCCCCAATATTCGTTTTACTAAATCTTCCGGTTCAAAAGCTTTAATATCGTCCGGTACGGTTTGCCCGAAAGTAATATAGGAAATTTGGAAGCCGAATTCCTTCACCAAGTTGATTACGGCACCGTAGGAATCCGTCTCGTCGAATTTGGTTAACAGAAGGTGATGAACTCCGTATTTCACGAATTGGGACGCCACTGTTTTCATATCGCTATACTTGTGCGTCAAGCTAAGAACGAGAATCGTCTGCGTCTGCTCTCCGGGAGCTAGCAAGCTATTAACTTCAGAAACGAATAGCTCGTTACGATAATTGCGTCCCGCAGTATCCATGAAGATCAAATCTTGATCGCTCAGCTTTTTGTAAGCACGTGTTAACTCGCTCGGAGAGAACACGACTTCAAGCGGGATATTCAATATATCCGCGTATGTTCTTAATTGATCGACTGCCGCGATTCTGTATGTATCCGCCGTGATGAAACCGACCGTCTTTCTGTGGTTGAAGGATTGTTCCGCAGCGAGCTTGGCAATGGTCGTTGTCTTTCCTACACCAGTCGGACCAACGAAATGAATAATGCGAGTTCCTTTTTCAATACCTGCTCCCTTCGCATTAAGCAACCACGAGAGGAGAACGCCGCGAGCAGCTTCGTAGGAAGCCTCTGTACTCTCTTCGCCAAGATCAGCCAATCTCTGGTTAACCGCTTCCGCGAATTGTTCTACGTATGCAGGCTCTACTCCTTGCTCGGCTAATCTCCTGCTCCACTTCATGACGCTTTCCGGCATGCTGCGATAGGTTTGCTGCTTCGCCATCTTCGTCATTAACTCTTTCATTGAACGTAGTTCCTGCAGAAGAGCGGAGGTTTCTTCTTTTTCTTGTTTATTGTCCCTCGTATCCACTCCCTGCATCGCGACCGATAACATGGCCGCTTGCGTCTGGGCTCTTAGGTGCTGATCCGGTTGGATGTCTGGCACTGCCGATTCCGATCTAAGCTCGGGAAGCGGACTGACACGCTCTTGCGTTGACTTCGCCAGCTCGAGACTCGAGAGGAAGGAGCCCGTCTTCGTCGAACCCATTAGACCGGAATCCGTCTGAATGTCGGCAAGACTTTGCGCTGGCGGTAATGGCGTTCGTCCGCTGTCCGCAAACGGAGTTTGGGAATACCGTTCCCGGACCGCGTTAGAGGGCAATAGCGGTGATGATACCGCTTGCTCTTCTGTTAAGGATAAAAGCGGCTTTCTCTCGGGTTGTCGCTCGGGCAGTGGCGATCTTGTTATCAAAGGAGGTCGTGCAGGCGGTTTTTTGGCTGCCTCATCAACTGCTGCGATGACTTCCATACGTTTCTTGCGGAACATACCAAGAAATCCGCCTACGCGGATTTCTTTCGTATTTAGAATGACGGCATCCGATCCCAATTCACTTCGGATCATTTGGACGGCTTCTGGCACATCGTCGACAATATATCTTTTTACCTTCATGCACTCACCACCCCAACACTTTGCACTTCAATGCTTGGCTCCAACTCGCTGTATGAAATGACGGGAATATCTTGCAAACTACGTTCAAGCAACTGGCGTAAATACATTCGGATCGTCGGCGATGTTAAGATAATCGGCTGCTGTCCGGACTGGACCAATCGATTTACTTGCTCCGTCAAGCGTTGGTAGATGGCTTGGGAAGATGCGGGATCCATGGCCAAATAACTGCCTTGATCCGACTGTTGCACCGCATCCGCAATCTTCTTCTCCACGGCAGGACTAACCGTAATGACCTTAAGGGGTTCAGAAGATGTCGCGTACTGCTGCGTAATTTGTCTGGACAAGCTTTGACGCACATATTCCGTCAATACTTCAGGATCCTTCGTGTACTTGCCGTAATCAGCTAAAGTCTCGAAGATCGTAACCAAATCCCGAATCGAAATTTTCTCTTTAAGAAGCTTTGACAATACTTTTTGAACGTCTCCTATCCCAAGAATGGAAGGAATCAGCTCGTCGACCAGAGCCGGATACGTCTCTTTCACGCTTTCGACTAAAGATTTCGTTTCTTGGCGGCCGATCAGCTCGTGCGCATACTTCTTTATTACTTCGGTCAAGTGAGTCGCCACGACGGAAGGAGGGTCAACGACCGTATATCCGGCCATCTCGGCACGTTCTTTGGTGGCTTCATCAATCCACAGCGCCGGTAATCCGAAGGCTGGCTCCTGCGTCTCGATTCCGGTTACGGAATCATCATCGAAGCCCGGACTCATTGCCAAATAATGATGAATTAATAATTCGCCACGCGCTACCGTATTTCCTTTCATTTTTATGACATATTCGTTCGGTTTTAGTTGAATATTGTCGCGAATTCGGATAACCGGGACGATTAATCCCATCTCGAGCGCGCATTGCCGTCGAATCATGATGATTCTGTCGAGCAAATCCCCGCCCTGTTGGGTGTCCGCAAGGGGGATAAGCCCATATCCGAACTCGAACTCGATCGGATCAACCTGCAACAGGCTTATAACGCTTTCCGGACTTCGAACTTCCTCGATTTGCTTCTCTTCAACTAGAAGCTCTTCTTCTTGCTGCTTGCGATTTAAGTTAGATTGCAATCGATACCCGGCCACGCCAAGTATGAGCGCATAAGGAATCGTACTGATCAATGGAATAGGCGTTGCGATCCCCAGAAGAGCTACCGTACCCGCAACGATGTATAACAATTTCGGATAACGAAGCAATTGATTGCTTACGTCGTCGGCCATATTGCCCTCGGATGCTGCTCTCGTTACGATAATACCGGCAGCCGTACTGATAAGAAGCGCGGGAATTTGGCTGACGAGTCCATCACCTATCGTAAGAATGGAATACGTTTCAAGCGAGGTCATGACATCCATTCCGTGAATGGCCATACCGATAATAAATCCTGCAATTAGATTGATAAGAACGATGATGATGGATGCGATCGCATCCCCTTTTACGAATTTGCTCGCACCGTCCATCGCGCCATAGAAATCGGCTTCCTTTTCGATTTTCTCGCGGCGTTCGCGTGCTTGCTGTTCGTTAATCAATCCTGCGTTCAGATCGGCGTCGATACTCATTTGCTTACCGGGCATCGCGTCGAGCGTAAACCTTGCGCCTACCTCTGCGACACGCTCGGAGCCCTTCGTAATAACGATAAACTGAACGACGACTAGAATAAGGAAAACGACGAATCCGATAGCGATCTGACCACCCGCTACGAATCTTCCGAAGGTTTCGACTACGTGTCCGGCATCCGCCTCGGAAAGTACAAGCCTTGTGGTCGATACGTTCAACGCTAATCGAAATATCGTCGTAATGAGCAGTAATGTCGGAAAAATCGAAAAGTGCAGCGCATCTTGGGTGTTCATCGCAATCAGCAAAATCATGATGGCTACGGAAATGTTAATGATGAGCAAAACATCCAATAGCCCTTTGGGAATTGGAACGACCATCATCAGGACAATGCCGATGACGCCAATGAGTATGCTTAAGTCCCTTATTTTCATGACGCGTCCATCCCCTTTCACGAAACATCCTCTTATGTATCCAGGTGCGCCAGGAAAAGTTCGCCACTCCGCCGCTTGTTAAAATCGGGGTTGCTTTAAATATCATTTGCGGTTGCAACCCGATTTTAAAGGCGGACGTGAACTCTCCTTGGCGATCTTTTCCTTCTGCACCCTCCATAAGCCGGCTAATCTAACTTTAACCTTTTTAACGCCGGCCTTTGAGCCGATATACGTATGCCAGCACTTCCGCTACCGCTTGGAAGAGGTCTCCGGGAACGCTTTGTCCCACTTCCGTCCTCTCGAATAGCGCACGGGCGAGCGGCTTGTTTTCCATCGTTATGACTTCGTTTTGTTTAGCGATCTCCCGAATTCTAAGCGCAAGGTAATCCTGGCCTTTGGCGATGACTGTCGGTGCATCCATTTTGGAGGCATCGTATTTCAAGGCAACGGCAAAGTGAGTCGGGTTCGTTATGACGACGTCCGCTTTCGGCACCTCTTGCATCATTCGCATGAACGCCATCCTGCGCTGACGTTCTTTGATCTTGGCTTTGATCAATGGATCGCCTTCAGTGTTCTTGTATTCATCTTTAATGTCTTGCTTACTCATTTTCAGATTTTTCTCATACTCGTGACGTTGATAGAGAAAGTCGCCAATTGCCAGAATAAAAAGCAAAGCAGCTACAAAAATCCCCATCCGAACCGCTAAACTGCTTACAAAACCAAAAATATCTTGTACGGGCAGATGCGCTAGTTCCAACAAGCGCTCTCTCTCTGACCAGAGGGTTGTAAATACAATCAATGCTACCGAGACCAACTTCAAGGAGCTCTTAAGGAATTCAATAATGGAACGCATTCCGAAAATGTTTTTAGCGCCTTTAAGCGGATTCAGCTTTTCAAACTTCGGCTGTATGGGCTTAAAGGTGAATAACCAACCGATTTGCACGTAATAGCTCGCGAAAGCAACGATCACGACGATGATGAAGATCGGCGCCAAAAAAATCAACATTTGAATTGCGTATTGGCTGAACAAGCCAAGAATGTTCTGATCGGTTACGTCCATGTTCAATCGATGTAAAAAAGTATCGCTAAACAAACTCAATAATTGTTTCTGCAAAAAAGGACCCAACATCAGCAAACAACAGATACATGCAAGTAGAATGAGCGAGCTTGGAATTTCCGCGCTTTTAGCCACTTGACCTTTGTCTCGGCTCTCCTGGCGCTTTTTGGGTGTCGCCTTTTCCGTTTTCTCGCCCGAAAACAATTGCAGATCCATCCTTAGGCGATTACGGGGCATGACACTACCTCCATTTGTGGGTGCCTAGGATCAAGAAGATGACTTCAAGATGATAAACAGCTTTTCGAGTGCATGGAACATTCCATCGAAAATCGTTTGAAACAATACGCCAAATCCAGGAAGCAGCAGAACAAGCAACGCTAATCCAACCAGGATTTTGACCGGTATGCCAATGACGAATACGTTGTATTGAGGAGCCGTCCTGGCAAGAAGCGCCAAACCGAAATCCGTCAAAAACATGGCGACCACGATGGGAGCCGATATTTGCAACGCTAACAAAAAAGTATTTGCAAAAGTTCTCGTTAAAAACTCAGTGATATGGCCGCCGTAATAAACCTGAAACAGATTATTATCCAGTGGAAGCCACTTGTAACTGTCCATGATAGCTCCTATAAGGTAATGGTGACCATTCACGGAAAAGAATACGAGAATAATCAACATAAACTTAAAGTTTCCAAGCATAGGAGCCGATACACCTGTAATAGGGTCAACGATGTTCGCAATTCCAAATCCCATTTGCATGTCCATAAATCCGCCAGACACTTGAACGATCGAAAAAAAGATGTAAGAAACATATCCAATGAGAAGCCCTGCAAACACTTCTCGTATGATTGCAAGGATATATGTAGCGTCAACCGCAATCTTTGAATCAAACCCGACCGTTAGAAAAACGATCACCGAGATAAAGAACGCGAGACCGATTTTAATCAACGTTGGAACAGTTCGTGATGAGAAAATCGGCGCAACTACAAAAAACGATGTAATTCGACATAAAACGAGCAAAAAAGCAGGAAACACTTGCATGATTAATTCCATACGTCATCACCCAATATAATTCGCCAAATTTCCTAGCAGATGACTCGTGAAATCGACCATCACGTTAAGAATCCATGGGCCGAAAATCAATAGAGCCAAGAAAACAGCGATGATTTTGGGTACGAAAGCGAGCGTTTGCTCTTGGATTTGAGTCGTCGCTTGAAAGATACTAACAAGCAAACCGACGATTAATCCAATTCCAAGCATCGGTGCACTCACCTTAAGAACGGTATACAACGCTTGACCCGCTAGACCGATAATAAACTCAGTAGTCATGATAACCCTCCTACCTTACAACTGCGCGATATTCAAGTATTAAAGCTGGTCAACAGAGACTTAACGACAAGATACCAACCGTCGACTAGCACAAAGAGCAATATCTTGAACGGAAGCGAAATCATAACAGGCGGAAGCATCATCATCCCCATAGCCATGAGCGTACTGGCCACAACCATATCAATGATGAGAAACGGTACAAATATCATAAAGCCCATTTGAAATGCTGTCTTTAACTCGCTGATTGCATAAGCAGGAACGAGTACCGTAATAGGGATGTCTTGATAGGTTGCAGGTTTTTCGGTTTTCGTATAGTTCATGAACAACAATAAATCTTTTTCGCGCGTATGTTTATACATGAACTCCTTCATTGGGACAGACGCTTTTTGCAAGGCATCCGTTTGACTAATCTCACCAGCCAGATATGGCTTTAGGGCCGTCTCGTTTACTGTGGAGAAAGTCGGAGCCATAATAAATAAGGTCATGAATAAGGCCAACCCGATCAACACCTGATTAGGCGGCATCTGCTGCGTTCCCAATGAAGTCCTAACAAAACCTAACACGATAACGATTCTTGTAAAGCTTGTCATCAACACAAGAATGGCGGGTGCAAGACTCAGTACGGTAATAAGAAGGAGCATGGATAAGGCCGAAGCCCCTACAGGCTCAGTTCCATCGCCGAGAGTTACTCCAATTATAGGGTCAGCATAAGCAGATGCCTGAAATCCGATCAAGAGTGTCTGCAACGCAACAAAGCTGTAAAGTAATTTTTTTCTCATCGCTTATCTGTCCGATCTCCGGAACGACTATCTTCCAACAATTGCTCTACCCGTTGCCTTCTTTCAGAAAGCTGGCGCAGCCGGTTCTCCAACGTCTGTTCGAAACTCGCGTTATTATCCGATTGTTTGGAAGACGAATCATCGTTATGCGGATTGTTGCGCTGTGTCCATTTGCGAAGCCATTCAGGCAGAACAGGCCCAGTATTGGCAGTCATAGAATCATGTTCAGCAAGCATGGCGGCAACAGCTTCCGGCTCGGTGATAGACTCCAATAATGTCACATCGTCCCCTACGCCTAGGACATAGATTCGACCATTCCATTCGACGATTTGCATCGATTTATTCGTCCCTAGCGGAAACCCTCCTAAGGAGCGAAGCGATCGATTCATTCCCCATCCGCGATTGCGTTTAGCGAAAAACCGTAAAATGAAAATGATCAGACCGATAATAAGACCGAGAACGAACAATACCCAGATTAAATCCCACGCCGACCCTGCCGATCCCGACATTGGAACCTCTTCTATGAGCCCGTAACTTCGCATGAACCTTCAACGCTCCTGACTTGTTTAACCCAGTGTTTTCTTGATCGCTTCAATAACGCGGTCTGCTTGGAACGGCTTTACGATAAAATCTTTAGCTCCCGCTTGGATCGCGTCAATAACCATTGCTTGTTGGCCCATAGCCGAACACATGATAACTTTCGCATTAGAATCCAGCTTGCGGATTTCTTTAAGCGCCGCAATACCGTCCATTTCAGGCATTGTTATGTCCATCGTAATTAAATCAGGATTAACTTCCTTGAACTTCTCGATAGCTTGCGCACCGTCTTGCGCTTCCCCAACTACCTCGTAACCATTTTTCGTCAAAATATCCCTGATCATCATGCGCATGAATGCCGCGTCGTCTACGATGAGAATGCGATTTGCCATTTTCTATTTCCTCCCGATATGTTTATTGGATTTTTTGGACACGGTCCCATTGACTAACGATATCGGTTACGCGTACACCGAAGTTCTCGTCGATAACTACGACCTCGCCTTTGGCGATTAATTTGTTGTTTACTAAGATGTCTACAGGTTCGCCGGCTAGCTTGTCCAGCTCGATAATCGAACCTTGGGACAGCTCCAAAATATCTTTGATCTGTTTTTGTGTACGGCCTAGTTCAACAGTTACTTTCAGAGGAATGTCTAGTAGCAAATTAAGGTTTGTTTCATCCCCTTGCGTATAGGCTGCACCTTGAAAATTAGCAAATTGAACCGGGTTGACATTCACGTTACGATTCACTCCCCCTCCTAAAGTCTGAGGATGGCTCGGTACAGGTGCCGCATAGGTTGGCGGAGCATGTTGTGCAGGCGGCGCTTGATATACAGGCTGAGCCGGTTGTTGTACGGGTGGAGCTGGTTGTTGTACTGGTGCAGCCGCTTGAGGCTCAGGTTGCGGTGCGGGCTCTTCTGAAACGCCTCCCATTAGGGAGCGAACTAACTCTTTTGCGAAAGGTACTGCCAGCAATTGCATGATCGACGAGTCGATTAAATCTCCAATTTTGAGCCTGAAAGAGATTTTCACGAACACGTCTACTTGCGGGATATTGCTGATGCCGGAGTTGTTTCGAACATCCATGATATCAATGCCTGGCGGAGAAATATTAACCATTCGGTTAAATATCGTGGACATTGACGTCGCGGATGATCCCATCATCTGGTTCATCGCTTCCTGAACGGCACTGATGTGAATTTCATTCAGTTCCTCCGACGTTACATTGCCTTCGCCCCCCAGCATGAGATCCGCGATCACTTGAGCATCGTGAGATTTAATGACTAGCGAGTTAATTCCCTCGAATCCTTCCACGTAACTAACGTGAACAGCAACATGAGGTTTCGGGAATTCCGATTCGAACTGGTCTCTGGCAATGGTAGACACAGTCGGAGTGGTGATATCGACTTTTTTGCCTAGCAGCGTGGACAGTGCAGTCGCTGCACTACCGAACGTAATATTTCCTATTTCCCCCAGCGCGTCTTGCTCAAGAGGCGTCAGATAATCGCTGATGGACGGTTCGCCACCGGATGAAACCGCCGGCGACGATTCAGCTTCCCCGTCAGAGGACTGATTCAATAACGCATCAATCTCTTCTTGTGATAAATAGTCTTTACTCGTCATGGATTTCATCTACTCCTTCGCTGACGATCTCTTGAATTTGAATCGCCATTTTATCTCGTACGGTGCCTGGGCTGGCAATAAACTTCACCTTTTCCCCAACTTTGACTTCCAGGCCTTCAGCCGTAGGTTTATGTAAGGCAATGACATCCCCGATCGACAGATTGAGAAACTCCTGAACGGAAATTCTCGAGGTGCCTAACTCGGCAATCACCGGCAGTCTTGCTTTGTTTACCCGCTGTTCGAGCATGATCTGTTCTTCAGGTGCCCTAGTTTTCTTCTGGGACACAAACCAGTGATGTACGGACAATCTCGGCATGATTGGCTCGATGACGACGTGAGGAATACACAAGTTAATCATCCCGGTCGTCTCGCCGATCTTCGTACTGAGAGATATTAGGGCAATCGTTTCATTGGGAGATACGATTTGCATAAACTGCGGATTCGTCTCCAACGCTTCAAGCCTTGGTTGAATGTCCATAATCGTTTTCCATGCTTCTTGTAAACTCTCCAACGCCCGACTAAAAATTTTCTCCATAATAATGGTTTCGATTTCCGTTAAGCTGCCGATTTTACTAGGAGCGCTGCCTCCGCCGCCAAGTAGCCTGTCAAGCATGGCAAAAGCAACGTTGGGATGTACCTCTAGAACCATTCGACCTTCAAGCGGCTCTGCTTCGAAAATGTTCAATACCGTCATCTTAGGGATGGAGCGAATAAATTCGTCATAGGGTAGCTGTTCAACTTGTACGACACTAATCTGAACGAACGTTCGGAGCTGAGCTGAGAAATAGGTGGTCAAAAATCTAGCAAAATTCTCGTGAATACGGGTTAAGCTACGGATATGATCTTTCGAAAAGCGGGTTGCGCGTTTGAAGTCGTAGGCGCGAACCTTTTTCTGCGTATCCTCTTTCTTTAGCTCTTCCGCATCCATTTCTCCTGACGAGAGCGCCGCCAATAACGCATCGATCTCATTCTGCGAAAGTACATCTACCAAATCTCTCACCCCTTTCGTAAACCAATGCAAAACTGAAGTTTTGCATTAAAGGTACATTTGATCTGTCAGTTGTTACCGCTGTCTCTATCCTATATTAAACAGTAGTCATGACGAATCCTGTAATACCAACGTTCAAAAGCTTACCTTCCGACACTACATTATTGATGGAGTTAATAAGTCCTGCTGTCAGTTGGTCTTTGCCTTTGGTACCGTTCATATCATCAGGCGTCATAACCCATAATGCTCGGTTAATAATGGGTTTGACTTTGCTTTCTTTGATCTTGTCGAACTCTTCTTTCGCTTTCTCGTTGTCGAATTGGAACGAGAAGCTAATCTGTACGACATAGTCAGTGTCAGCAAGGTTAGTTCTAATATCAATTAATTCGGATGTGACTTTAACCATTTCATCCGCAGATATTGGCTCAACTTGTACATTGACTTCCTTCGCCGCTTGTTCAGGATCTTTTGCTTTCTTTTCCCCGAACAGATCTGTCGCGAAGTAAAAGGTAACAATGACAATTAACGTAATCGCCAATAATAGCGAAACGAGCCATGGCAACAATTTTCTCATGACGTAGCTCCCTCCGATTGCGTGTCCATAGGGCCAGTGACAGCCGCTATTACACCGATACTGCGTAAGTAATGCCGGATTGCCCGGATTACATCCGAAGAATTTTCAATAACAATGAATTTCTTTCCAGTCGTAAGCGTGATAATCGTGTCCGGTGTATCTTCTACCGTTTCAATTAATAAAGCATTAATATGAAACTTACTGCCGTTGATACGTGTTACGTGAATCATTACAGGGCCCCCCCTAAGCTGCCAAGGGGAGAGCTAGGCTCTCCCAAGGCAGGAGATCTAAAACTATCGTTTCAGGTTAACGACTTCTTGCAAAATTTCGTCAGATGTCGTAATGATTCTGGAGTTCGCTTGGAAACCACGTTGAGCAACGATCATTTCCGTGAACTCGTTCGTCAAGTCGACGTTGGACATTTCAAGCTGACCGGAGATAATAGCGCCTGTTCCAAGCTCCGGATCATTGGCGGCTACAATATTCAGTTCGCCTTCCGGATTGGCATTTGGAGTCATTCGATACAAGTTACCTCCGACTTTCTCCAAGCCGCCTGGATTGACGACTTTAGCGATACCGATAAACAACCCCGTATCAGTTGCAATACCGTTCTGATCAATGGAAACGACAGATCCATTCTGACCAACAGCGAATTGAGTTACTTCTTCGCCTAACGTGATGATATCGCCATCAACGGTACGAACGAACATACCGTCGGCATTAACCAGTTGGCGATTCGCATCAAGCGTAAAGTTACCTGCCCGCGTCAAGTATTGAGGACCGTCAACACCTGGACTAACGACGAAAAATCCGTCTCCATCAATCCGGAAATCCGTAGGGCTTCCAGTCGTCATCGCGCTACCAGGCGTATGCAACGTATCGATAGCAGCTATGGAAACGCCTAGCCCGATCTGTTTAGCATTAACGCCTCCAGATTCGCCTTCAACCGGTGCAGTAACCCCGGACATCGATTGGCTTAAGATATCCTTAAACATAACTCGACCGGCTTTGAACCCTACTGTGTTAACGTTAGCGATGTTATTGCCGATTACGTCGAGCTTCGTTTGAAACCCGCGCATACCGGAGACACCAGAGTACATTGAACGCAACATAAAATGTCTACCTCCATTAGTTAATAGGATGCGAGCCGCTTCAATCGGTCGGCGGCTCAGGGCTTCCTAGGTAGGACCAGCCCGGACTTGCGATTAACTGACGACAACGGCGCTATCGATTTGCGTAAAAATATGCTCTTTCATCGAGTTGCCATCCATTGCAGTAACAACGGTACGATTCGGTATGTTCACGATCATCGCGATATCCCGAAATAATACTAATGAATCCTTCGCGCCTTTCGCCGCCGCTTGATCAACCGCATCGGCGATTCTCGTCAACTGCTCAGGAAGCAAGGAAATGCCTCTTTGCTGCAGACGTTGCTCGGCATGATGACTGAACTTTAATTGCTGCTGGCTAAGCAAGTCACGGAACGAAGTCGTCTCCGTATACTCCTGCTTATTCCGGTTTACGTTTCGATTGGCTTGAATCGGTCCCGTAATCCCCGTTGACAGATGTCCAATGAGCATCCGATCACTCATTGCCCGCCACCTCCGACCCGCTATCAGCCGACGGTTCCGAGATCGATTGAATTTTATCGATAGGCACATCTGTTTTCCCAACCCTGACGTACTGAACGCCGTCGCGCCATAGAACGGAGTTAACGGTTCCGTAATATTCTACGGCATTCACAGCCGACTCATCTAACCAGGATACTTCCTTGCCGATTAGTCCGGCAATCATACCCGCGGATTGACGGAGTGAGGTTACTTCCTTCGACATGTTCATCATTTGTTCCAAGGACGAGAACTGCGCCATCTGCGAGATAAATTCCTTATCTTGCATAGGCTGCATGGGGTCTTGGTTGCGCAATTGCGTAACCAAAATTTGCAAAAACTGTTCTTTACCCATTTCTTTCACTGGCTTACGAGCCGCAGCTTGAACGTTCTTCGATGAATAATAGGGCCAAATATTCGATGTCCCAATACTATCAGCCACAGGATTCACCTCCTTTAACCGGTATTACGCTGTGACGTTAATAGAGCTTCCGTACCCGAATTCTTTTAATGAAGAATTGCGCTCGAGCTCCGCGGCAAATCCTGCTGGATCATCAAAGGATTCCCCTTTAGAACCGCCATTGTTGCCGTTGCCATTCCCAGAATTCGAATGACGTTGATCTTGTTGCATAAACGTAGTGCTTGCGTTCGAAGCCGGTTGTTGGACGACTTCCAAGCGTTCAACTTGCATCCCCTGTCCGCTTAATGCCGTTCTAAGCTGGGACATCTGGTTCTCAAGAAGTTCGCGAGCTGCAGGGTTATCCGTTACGAATTGCGCAGTCAGTTGACCATTCTGCATAATAATGCGAATGTCGACTTTCCCTAGATGTTCAGGAGTTAAAGAAAGCTTGGCTTCCGACGTTCCGTTTCCTTGTACTAACTGGAATTGCTTCACTAGGAACTTCTCCATCTGCGTAGCAAATTGTTGTACGGGAACTTGGGCCGGTAGAGTTGCTTTACCTGTCGCATCCGAATTCGCATTCACGTCGTTCTGCATGAACGTCCAAGCCGGTTGAGAGCTCGACTGGTTCGTTTCGCCTAAACCTTCAACACTGGTTACCGAAGTAGCTTGATTGCTCGCGGTTTCGGCATCCGTCGTTACAGCCACATTAAACCGCCATACCGGATCTCTTAGAGCTTGAACCGTACGACGCGGCTCTTGGATCACGACAGCCGTCTGAGTCGACGAATCTTTTGTTGCGTTTGCGGAAGCCGTATAAGCGTTATTGGATTCTACGGAGGTAGTAACACCTTCTGATGAATCAGCTTTACTTGTTGCTTGGCTCGCCACTTGGTTGCTCTGGACTTTAGCCGCTACTGAATCCAACAGGTTTTTCAATTGGCCCGCAAAGTTAGCCGCCATAGGGACGCTATCTTTACTGGAAGCAATGGCTTCGGACAGTTGTAGCAAAGTTTCGCGCAACGCTTGTACGACCGGTTTCGATGACAAAGGTTGTTGATCATCCAATACGGGTTGCGTCGAAGTTAACGATTCTGCCTGGTCTCCAGTCAATGATTGATTAGGATTCAATTGTTGGAGCAGGCCTTGGAATGCAGCTAACATCTCGGCAAGTTGAGATTGCGTATCCGTTGGGATAGCGTTCAAATCGGTCTGCTCCAGTTGTTCCAATTGCTCAACCAAGTTAGCAAGCATCGCAAGCAGATCTTGAGATTGCTCGCTATCGGAATCTAACCCTAGCTGACCAAGCAAACCTGCTAGTCCTACCGGCATTGAAAGCCCGTTGGATACAGTCGCCGTATTGCTCGTACCGTCGATTGCCTGTACTAAAGCGCCAGCAAAGCCGCTTCCCGTTGCAGAACCTGTTGCAGAACCCGTAACAGTTACCGCACCCTTGCCCGCAGAAATCGGGGTTGAAGAAATGGCCATATTCATATGTTTTCACCTCCTTTCAAATAAGTAGGAAGTTATAGAATTAAGGATTAGCCGGCATAAGTTTGCTAACTAAATTAGCCGTTGTCTTCTTGTTCAATTCCGACATCGAAGATAGAATGTCTGAACGCGGAGCATCATCTAAGACGCTGAGAATTCTGAGCACTTTAGATTGATTTGTCCCTGCAAGTTGTAACAGTAGAGCCGCTGCATTACTTGGCTTCATCGCCGAGAAAGTACGATTAATCTCAACGGTATCCAAAGTAGTGGATTCTTCGCCCGCTTTAAGCTCCAGTTCCTTGATTCTCGATTGTAAGGCGGATATTTCACGGTTGTCCACGGACTCCGAATCCTTCAGCTTCATCGTAACGTCCGCTGCTTTCTTCGGTGTCATTCGTTCGAGCACCTTACCGCGTTCGGTAACCGACATCTCGCCTAAGACGAGTGCCGATTCGTCCAAAGTCATATTCTCCAGGATCGGAGCCGCTTTACTTGGCGTCATCTTGCCGTACATTTGCGCCAATGAGGAAATCCGAGCATGATAGGCATCCGTAGTGATCGTCTTTTCAGAGCTCTCTTTAGTCAATTGATCGACTTTGCTAGTTAGCTCTTCGATTTTCTGTTTCTGTTCAACCGTTTGAGAGGTTGCTTGTTTAAGTGCTGTTTCCCGATCCGCGAGTAGCGCGTTAAGCTCCTCTACCTTCGATTTGGCATTGGTTACTGTAAGTTGTTCATCCGTGTTCGAATTCGGCTGTTCCGGTTTGGAAGGTTCCGGAACGATCGATTTGACGACTGGGATTTTATTCCCGAATTCAAGCGCCGCATTCCGCCAATCGCGATTGAACATCAACAGCAACACACCTAGCAAAACCGCGGTAAATAAGATCGGAGTTACAAAAAAGAGAAATCGTTCGAAGCCGCTGTAACTGCTTTTTTCTACATCCGCGCTCGCCACGATTTGCCCTCCCTTCTCCTGCGATAAATACGCTTACTTTCCTGTCACCCGCGAGCGGCTGACGCAGCCCGTACGATCGCGATTTCATCCAGCTCGTTCTGTTCTTTGGCAAGCCAAGCGCTTCTAAAGCGTTCAAGCGCTCGTTCCCTCGCGTTTACCCAAACTTTCTCGTCAACCATTTTATTCGTGAGATGAACTTGGCGCTTTCGAACTATTACCTCAGCTGCATGTACACCTTCACGCTGCCGTATAATGCGTTCGTCGACAATCTCGATGTAACGCTGCAACATCAGCAACTCGGTCATGGGCGTAGGCTTTTCGGAGGTAGCCTGCAAAGCCTGCTCTAAGCCCCTACGCTCATCGTACAAAAGCTCCAACTGCTCTTCTTCTTTGCGCAATTTCCCGAGAGAGGCGGCATATTCCCACTCCGCCATGGACTTCTCGCTGCCCTTCAAATCAACGATCTTCTGCAAATGATATCGAAATGACATATTCGCTTATCCTCATCTCCTATAGAAATCGATGATCAATCGTTCTTGGGCTTCTTGCAGCGTTATTTTCTCGTCCGTTCGCTGTTGCGTATAAGAACGAATAAGATCGTAATACTGAATCGCCTTATCGATTTCCGAGTTGGAGCCTTTTTGGTAAGCTCCGATATTAATCAAATCCTCTGAATCGCGATATACGGCGAGCAATTTTTTTAACTGCTCAGCAGCTCCCTGCTGTTCGTTGCTTATAATGTCTTTCATAACGCGGCTAACGCTCGATAGAACATCGATAGCCGGAAAATGGCCTTTGTTAGCTAAGTTACGGTGCAGAACGATATGTCCGTCAAGTATGCCTCTTACCGCGTCGGCGATCGGCTCGTTCATATCGTCTCCATCGACGAGAACGGTGTAGAAAGCCGTAATCGAGCCACTGACACCTGTCCCCGCTCTTTCCAACAACTTAGGCAAAGCAGCGAAAACCGATGGCGTGTATCCCCGTGTCGCGGGCGGCTCTCCGATCGCTAATCCTACCTCTCGGAGCGCCATGGCATAGCGGGTAACCGAATCCATCATGAGCATGACGTTCATTCCGCGATCTCGGAAATATTCCGCTATCGTTGTCGCGATCAATGCGCCTTTCATCCGGATAAGCGCCGGTTGGTCCGAAGTGGCAACGATGACGACCGATCTGGCAAGTCCTTCAGGACCTAAGTCCTTCTCGATGAATTCGAGAACTTCGCGTCCGCGTTCCCCGATCAGCGCAATCACGTTGACGTCCGCCGATGTATTCCGTGCAACCATTCCTAGCAATGTACTTTTACCTACGCCGGAACCGGCGAATATCCCTACCCTTTGCCCTTGACCGACCGTTAACAATCCGTCTATTGCCCTAACTCCCACGCCTAAAGGCTCTGTTACTCTAGGCCGTTTAAGCGGGTTTCCAGGCGCATTATTCGTTGAATAATGCGGCATTCGTACGGGTAAGCTCGAACCATCAAGCGGTCTTCCTAATCCGTCAAGCACTTTACCTAACAATTCTGAGCCAACTTGTACCGTTAACGGTCCGCCCGTTGCCACAACCTCGCAGCCTGGCCCGATGGAGTGAAGCTCTCCCAGCGGCATGAGCAGCACACGGTTGTCGCGAAAACCGACTACTTCGGCAAGAACAGGTTTCCCGCCCTTCATCGGATGTATGGAACAAACATCCCCAATGCTTGCATCCGGCCCTTCGGACTCGACGGTTAAGCCGATGATCTGAATCACTTTGCCATTCACCCGCAATGGATCCATATGACGAAGGGTTTCCGTATACCGATTAATATCAAGGAGCGGCAAAGTAATCGCCCTCCTCCGCCCTATGAGACGCTACTTTAAGCAGTTGTTCCCGAATCGATTCTAGTTGGGTATCGACTCGAGCATCGATACTGCCGAAAGCCGATCGAACGATACACCCGCCGTCCTTGATGGTAGCATCAGGAACGATCTGGAGCTCCGCTTGCGCATCCAGCACAACGACGAGTTCTTCTCTCGCCGCTTGCACGTAAGCGAATTGCGATGGAGCTACGCATAGCACGATAACACCTTGCTCTCTTCTTCTGGCAAGTGCTTTCTCGAATAGCTTCATGGACATTTCAGGAGCTTTAGACAACTTACGGTTAATGATTTTCTCTGCGATCGAACAACTTAGTTCGACGAGGAAAGCTTCACCTTCCGTGATAACCGCTTCTTTAGCGACATAAGCATGCTCTACAATAGCTTGGGCTTCATGCAATCGCGAAGACCATTGTTCCTTCAGGTCCTCTTCCGCTTGCCGCGATCCGGCCACGAAGCCTTCATCATAACCTTGGCGGCTAGTCTCTTCGCGAAGAGTAGCATCTTCCTCGCGACGGCTCTGCCACCAATCTTCTATTTCTTTCTCGGTATTCTCGCGAATCACGGCAGCTTCCGCTCTTGCTTGACGCAAGATCTGTTGGGCTGTATGTTCAGCATCCGCTAGAATTCGATCTCTTAACGTTTGTGTTTCGACGTCAATCGTTTCATTTCCTTCGCCATCGACACCGAATTCCGAAATATTTTGCGGATTTGGCGTGATCCTGCGAATAAGTTCCAATCTCTTTAAGTCTTCCAGCGAGACGACATGAGAGGATTTAATGAGATTAGACAATAATATCGTCTCCTCCGCCACGAGCGATAATGATCTCTCCGGCTTCTTCCAATCTGCGAATCGTCGCTACGATGCGAGTCTGCGCTTCTTCGACATCGCGAAGCCGCACAGGTCCCATGTATTCCATTTCTTCTTTGAAAGTTTCGGCCATCCGTTTGGACATGTTCCGGAAGATCGATTCCCTAACTTCCTCGCTGGCCACTTTAAGCGCCAACTGGAGATCGGAATTCTCGATATCGCGAATGATGCGTTGAATGGAGCGATTGTCCAGATTGACGATATCCTCGAATACGAACATACGCTTCTTGATTTCTTCCGCCAATTCCGGATCTTGAATTTCTAGTGAATCCAGGATAGTACGTTCCGTACCGCGGTCTACTCCGTTCAAGATCTGAACGATTGCTTCGATACCGCCCGCGTTCGTGTAATCCTGAGTGACCGTTGAAGACAGTTTCTGCTCCAACACTCTTTCGACTTGCGAAATTACGTCCGGCGAAGTGCTATCCATTAATGCGATTCTGCGAGCCACTTCAGCTTGCTTCTCTTGCGGCAACGAGGAAAGTACCGCGGAAGATTGCTCGGGCTGTAGGTAAGATAATACGAGCGCGATCGTCTGAGCGTTCTCGTTCTGAATAAAGTTAAGAATTTGCGACGGTTCTGCCTTCCGAGCGAAATCAAAAGGGCGAACCTGCAAGGTCGCGGTTAGACGATTGAGAATATCCATCGCCTTCTGGGATCCGAGCGCCTTTTCCAAAATTTCTTTCGCGTAAGTAATACCGCCTTGCGTGATGTATTCCTGTGCAACACAGATTTGATGAAACTCGCTAAGAATCATGTCTTTCTCGCCTGCGTCGACTTTGCGCACGTTGGCGATTTCTAACGTTAGCTGCTCGATCTCATCATCTCGCAAGTGCTTGAATACTTGCGCGGACACTTCCGGTCCGAGGGTGATGAGGAGAATGGCTGCCTTTTGTCTACCCGACAACTGAAACCCCTTCGCCACCACTGCCACCTCTATTCATCCACTAGCCATGTCCGGAGAAGATTGACGAACTCGTCCGGTTTGCGTTTGGCCAAGCTTTCCAATTGTTTGCGAACTTGGCTCTCGTTAGCCACATTGTCGATATCGATCGTCGGCATTTCCGCGCGAGGCATTGCCGCAAGTTCTGCCGCTTCCTTCGCCGCTTTACGACGACGGAAGATCATATACCCGCCACCGCCTAATAAAGCCAATGCCAACAATCCTGCGCCAGCGATCCAGTAAGTGGATGCGGAAGTTCTGCTACCAGAAACATCGTTGCCTTCAAAAGATTGTGACAGAACGGATACGCGTTGCGCTAGCGCCTCGTCGGATAAGTCCAAACCGGACTCGGCCAGTAATACTCTAGCGCTCCGAAGAAGTACGCCTTGGATTTCCGCTAGTTTCTCTGGTGTCATCTTCGAAGAGTCAACGCCAACATTTATCGAAATGTCCTTCACTTTATAAGGCCCGTAGTCGATATTATTAGTAATTCGATTTACTTCATAGTTTACGGTGCTGGATACTTTCTCCGAAGAGGATGAACCAGAGTTTCCTGCACCCGGATAGTTTGAAATATCGGTTTGCCCCGTACCCGCAATTCCACCCGATTGTCCGTCTTGGCCTTGATACGTTTCACTGGAATCGACACGACCTATTTCGATTCCCTTGTTATCATTATCCTTGAGAGGCTCCACCAGCTGTTCCGTTGAAACCTTCTTGTCGAAATTCAATGCAGAGACAACACTTACGACCATGTTATCCATTCCGACAATCGGATTGAGGAATTGTTGGATATTTCTCTTCAAGGTATTCTCGAACTCGTTCTGGATCGCAAATTGGGTTTCGTATACCGCACCGCCCATGCTACCACTACCGCCAAGTTGAGAAGACGGAGATAAATCTCCCGTACTGCTGCTAATCGTGATATCTTTGACATCCAAATGAGGAACCGCTGATTTCACGAGATTATAGTAGCTGTCCACTTCTTCTTGTTTCGGACGGAAACCCGGTTTGAAAGTCATGACGACAGCCGCAGTTGCCTTTTCCTTGTCGGATTCATTCAAGAATACCGATTCTTCAGGCAACGTTACGATTGCTTTAACTTTTGACACGCCTTGTTTGCTAAGCAGTAATTGCTGTATTTCTCCGTTTAACGCGTTGCGAAACTTCACTTTAAATTCTTGGTCCGTCGTTCCAATCGTCGAGGAGTTTTTGCTCATCTCGGCAAATCCAATCGAACCGTTCTGAATGAGTCCTTGCGACCCGATATCGACCTTCACCTTAGATGCCGATGTGCTAGGTACGGAAATGCTCGTTCCCGCATCGTTCAACTGATAACTGATCCCATTCGTGTCCAAATACTCCATGATCGCCGCTGCGTCCGAGCTGTCCAAATTCTGAAAAGCAAGCTCGTATTGTGTCCTAGTAAATAAATAAGTCAATAGAATAATGGCAAATAGCAACAAGGCTGCTGTTGAGGCGAGAACCCATTTTTGCGTTTTGCTGTACTGGTTCCAGAAACCAACCAACTTTTCTCGAACCTGCGCCCATTTCTCGTTCACGATTTCACCTCACCTGCGGTTAACACATTGGAATTAATGGTTTGTTCTATCACCCAATGTGGATTTGCTACATTGTTTAGTAGGAATAGGCTACATTTGCATACGCATGATTTCTTGGTAAGCTTCAACGACCTTGTTACGCACTTGCCCAACCAAAGTAAGGCTCAACTCAGCTTGAGTAGCCGCAATGATTACTTTATTCTCGTCTACTTCTCCGATAAGAAATTGATCGTTTACCTTATGTACGTTCTGCTCCTGGGCTGCCACGCTATCGATAGCCGTCTTGAGAAAGGAAGCGAAGCTCTCTGTAGCTTCAGCGGGAGTCGCTTTCGTTTGAATTTGGCTGATGTTAGGCATCAAACCTACAGGAGTTATCATGGAATTAGTAATCAAACTAGCTCCCCGCTTTCTATTGTATGTTTTTGTTCATCTTCATTCTTGGTTCATTAACGGCCCATTTCCAATGCTTTCATGAACATTGCTTTCCTAGCATTGAGCGCCGTCACATTCGCCTCATAAGAACGCGAAGCAGCCAAGAGGTCAACTTGTTCCTTCAGCATATCCACGTTCGGCATATAGACCATTCCGTTCGCGTCCGCATCAGGATGCGACGGATTATAGACTTGCTTGAACGGAGTCGAATCTTCTTTAATAGCCGTTACTTGCACCCCTTGGGCGGAAGAACCATTCATTTGTTGAGTCAGTAGGTCCTGGAACCTAGGTTGAACCGCTTCCATAACAACCATTTTTCTGCGGTAAGGGACGAATTGTCCATTAACGTATCCTGCCCTCGTTGTTTCCGCATTCGCGATATTAGCCGAAATGACGTCCATTCTTAATCGTTGCGCAGTTAATGCCGAAGCGCTAATATCAAAGCCTCCAAGCTTCATCCGTTAGACACTCCCTCTAATGCCGATTCTCATCATTTTCGCATCATGATTAATCTGTTGGGCGATCAAATTGTACCTAAGTTGATTCTCTGCGAGCATTGCCATTTCTTTGTCTACGTCAACATTGTTGCGATTATTGTTAATCGCCGTCGACTCGTCTGTGACCACCTTCGGAGAAGGAGTTGGATAAGAAGAATTGATGGGAAAATGACGGGGATTGGTTACCCCACCCGTAAGCATGGGAGTCTGCTGATTACCGATTGCCTGTGAAAGCAGTTCTTCAAAGACAACATCGGATCTCTTGAAATAAGGCGTATCTACATTCGCAATATTGTTGGCAAGTACCCTCTGTCTCATCGCTGCAGCGTTGATCGCGTTTTCCAAGCGTTGAAACGCAGCACCGCTTAAAACTTCCATTCCTGTCGCCTCTTTTCGCTTGTACATGAGAAATTATTCATGTTCATCCCAAGTGTTATTCAACGTTAATATCCCATATTCCTGCTTGATACGACAACAGTTTCTTTAAAATTACAATTTAATTACAAAGTGCGACAAATTAAAAATTTCTAAGATCATCATCTACGACATACGGGTTTGTGACAATAAGAAAAAAGCCCTAAATCTTTTGTTCAAAGATTGGGCTCTCTTCATTTTTCTAAATTACGGCTTAGTGTTTACGATGGTCTAATTCTTGTAGCAATTGTGTATTCAGAATCCGAATGTAAGTGCCTTTCATTCCGAGCGAACGGGTTTCGATGACTCCCGCGCTCTCCAATTTCCGCAGAGCATTCACAATGACAGATCTGGTAATTCCAGCACGGTCGGCAATCTTCGAAGCGACGAGAAGCCCTTCCTTGCCTTCAAGTTCTTCGAAAATCTGTTCCACCGCTTCCATCTCGCTGAACGAAAGCGAGCTCACGGCCACCGACACGATCGCCTTGCTTCTTGCTTCCGTTTCTCTTTCTTCGGCCCTTTCCCGCAAAATCTCCATTCCGATAATGGTAGATCCATACTCTGCCAGAATAAGGTCGTCCTCTCCAAAAAATTGTTTATTTCTGGATAGGACCAAAGTACCAAGTCTATCTCCACCGCCGATAATAGGAACAATGGTCACAATTTCATTCTCGAACATGACGATCAGATCCGCGAGAATTTCCTCATCCGACGTAATGTTCGCTGCCGTTTCCGAGATGCGTAACAACCGCTCGTTCGTATCGGCGGGAAACCTTAATTCATCGGGTTGCTCTCTGCGAAGCCACATTTCAGGAAAATCATCAGAATGCGCGGCACCAAGCACTTTTCCCTTTCGGCTAAGGACAAAAACATTCCCCTGCATCGTTTCCCTTAGCCCTTCAGCCATCTCGCGGAAATTTAGAGGTTTGCCTGCAGCTTCTTGCAGAAGTTTATTCAGCGTTCGGGTTTTCATCAACAACGTCATGATTCTGTTTCCTCCTAGTACGACAAGCAAGTAAAACAGCAGCGCCGCCCATAGGACGGCGTCTTTCGTACGGGCCATTATCCTCTATAATATATATTGACTCAAATCTCGATTGCTGGCAATCGAGGACAACTTCTCCCGCACGTACTCCGGAGTAATTTTCATCTCTTCCAACTGCAGCTCGGGTGCTTCGAAACTCAAATCCTCCAGCAACTTTTCCAAAAGAGTGTGCAGCCTGCGCGCGCCGATATTTTCCATGTTATGGTTGACTTCCTGAGCCATTCGCGCAAGTTCGGTAATAGCGGCTTCGGTGAAAGTAACGTTGATGCCTTCCGTTTGCAATAAAGCCGTATACTGTTTCGTTAGCGCATTCTGAGGTTCCGTAAGAATCCGAACGAAATCCTCGTCGGTCAAGCTGCTAAGTTCCACGCGAATCGGGAATCTCCCTTGCAATTCCGGGATCAAATCCGAAGGTTTGGCGATATGGAAAGCACCAGCGGCGACAAAGAGGACATAGTCCGTCTTGACAGGGCCATATTTCGTTACGACAGTCGAACCCTCCACAATCGGAAGAATGTCCCTTTGGACACCTTCTCGCGAGACGTCGGGCCCTTGACCCCGTCCTTGGCTGGCGATTTTGTCGATCTCATCGATGAAGATAATGCCGGACTGCTCAGCACGGCGCACCGATTCGGAGATGACGTCATCCATGTCGATTAACTTGTTAGCTTCTTCCACGATTAGCACTTTGCGTGCTTCCTTCACGGTCAAACGACGCTTCTTGCGGCGCTTGGGCAGAAATTGTCCAAGCATTTCTTGCATATTGCCCATCTGCTCTTGTCCGGGGCCTCCAAGCATATCCATCATGCTAGGAGAATTATCTTCGACCTCGATTTCAATAATCTCGTTCTCCAATTGGCCTGCGTCAAGCTTAGCTTTGGTGTCCCGCCGTTTATCTTGCAAGCTCGGATCTACCGGCTCCGGCTCGTCATTAGGCGTGCTAATGCCGCCGAACAACATTTCTAACGGATTTTTGTTCGATTTGGGCTTCGCAGGGGAAGGGACCAATAAAGACGCTAACCGCTCATTCGCAGCTTTCTCCGCCTTATCTTTAACTTTCTCCGTACGTTCTTCTTTCACCATTCTGATTGCGGTCTCGACCAAATCCCGCACCATGGATTCGACGTCCCTGCCAACATAACCGACTTCAGTAAACTTCGTAGCTTCCACCTTAATGAACGGAGCATGTACCAGCTTGGCAAGCCGACGAGCGATCTCCGTCTTCCCGACACCTGTCGGTCCGATCATCAAAATATTTTTCGGAACGATCTCATCGCGGATCTCTTCCGGAAGGCGGCTGCGGCGATAACGATTGCGTAGCGCTACGGCCACGGAACGTTTGGCGGGTTTTTGTCCGACGATGTACTTATCCAGTTCTGCAACAATCTGGCGAGGCGTCAGGGCATCATTCATGCGACTCTCTCCCTTACCTTTATCGAATGTTATCATCATATCTCCTCGACGATTAAATGGTTATTAGTAAATACACAAATTTCCGAAGCGGTTTCTAAAGCCGCCCGGGCAATTTCCTTAGCATCCATAGCGGGAGCATGCCGCTTCAGCGCTCTTGCCGCGGCTAGAGCGAAGCTGCCGCCGGATCCAATGGCAAGAATGCCGTCATCGGGTTCGATAACCTCTCCGTTACCGGACAAAAGCAGCATTCCCGAAGCATCCACGACGATCATCATTGCTTCCAAGCGGCGCAACACCCGGTCTGATCGCCAATCCTTCGCTAGCTCAACGGCAGCCCGCTGCAAATTGCCATGATGCTCTTCCAGCTTACCTTCGAACTTCTCGAATAAAGTAATCGCATCCGCTACCGACCCGGCGAACCCTGCGAGCACCTGATTCCGATAAAGCCTGCGTACTTTCTTGGCCGTATTTTTCATGACCATGCTGTTGCCGAAAGTTACCTGTCCATCGCCTGCGATCGCGCCTTTGCCATTATGTCGAACCGCGCATATCGTCGTTGCATGAAAGCTCATATCCATGGGCTGATCCTCCCGATTATTCGTATTCAAAAGGTTAGTTAATCGTAAAGTCGCAAAAGCAGCGGCTTATGAGATATACGCTGCCGCTGCTGAATAGGTTACAACTTGGAACTCTTAATTTCCACGCTAAGCGCGTCAATGCTCTCCAAAGCCCGTGCAGCAATGGCTTCGTTTTTCTCTTTCTTGCTTCTTACGCGATGCCCGAGTGGCGGAAAAAGTCCGAAATTCGCATTCATCGGCTGAAAATGCTTGAAGTCCGCCGTCGTAATGTAGTTTGCCATACTTCCAAGCGTAGTGTGGGCAGGTAAAGTTAACAGCTCTAGACCTTTGGCAAGACGTCCGGCATTCAATCCGGAGATCAAACCGGAAGCGGCTGATTCTACGTATCCCTCCACGCCTGTCATTTGGCCTGCAAAGAACAGCGTCTCTCTTTCGCGGAATTGATAGGTCGGGTGAAGCAGCTTAGGCGAATTGATAAAGGTGTTGCGGTGCATAACGCCATAACGGACGAATTCCGCGTTCTCAAGCCCGGGAATGAGCGAGAACACCCTTTTCTGTTCGCCCCACTTCAGGTGCGTCTGGAAGCCTACCAAATTGTATAACGTCCCCGCAGCATTATCCTGTCTGAGTTGAATGACCGCATGAGATTTCGTGCCCGTACGCGGATCGACTAAGCCGACCGGCTTCATCGGACCGAACAGCACCGTTTGCTTGCCTCGTTTAGCCATGACTTCGATCGGCATGCAGCCCTCGAAGTACATCTCTTTCTCGAAATCTTTGACCTCTGCCGTTTCCGCGGTCGTGAGCGCTTCATGGAACACATCGAATTCCGCTTCCGTCATCGGACAATTCAGATAGGCCGCTTCCCCTTTGTCGTAACGGGAAGCCAAGAAAACTTTGTCTAAATCGATGGAATCTTTCTCTACGATCGGAGCGGCCGCATCGAAGAAGTAGAAGTACTCTTCTCCCATGAGCTTCTTAATGCTTTCCGATAATTCCGGGGAGGTGAGAGGTCCCGTTGCGATGACGACAATGCCGTCTTGAGGCACTTCGGTAATCTCTTCATTCACTACAGTGATCAACGGATGCTCGCGCAGCCGCCGCGTAACCTCGCCTGAGAAGCCGTCTCTATCTACCGCGAGCGCTCCTCCGGCTGGAACGGCATGCAAATCAGCGCAGCTCAGGATCAAAGAATCCAGCCGTCTCATCTCTTCTTTCAATACACCAACCGCATTCGCCAAACCGTTTGCTCTTAGACTGTTACTACAGACCAACTCTGCAAAACCGTCCGTATGGTGGGCGGGCGTACGCTTTACCGGGCGCATTTCATATAAAGTGACGGGGACGCCTTGGCTGGCAATCTGCCAAGCGGCCTCGCTTCCGGCCAACCCTGCGCCTATGACCGTCACGGATTGAGCTTCAGTCAAATCAATAAGCCTCCTAAACTAACGACATCCTTAATCTACGGCTTCTTCAGAATCATCCACGTTCTCGGAATGGCTGCAAGCCGTGCAGTGATATTGGATTTCGCCTTTTACTCGTTTTTCAATCATTAGGCTTCCGCAGCTAGGGCAAGGCTTTGCCACTGGCTTATCCCAGGAAACGTACTCGCAACCGGGATATAGATTACAGCCATAGAACACCCGTCCCTTCTTGCTTCGGCGCTCGACGACATGGCCTTCTCCACATTTCGGGCATTTGACTCCCGTTTCCTTAATGATCGGCTTCGTATTCCGGCAATTCGGAAAGCCGGAGCAAGCGAGAAACTTACCGAAGCGTCCCATCTTATAAACCATCGGGCTGCCGCACTTGTCGCAAATTTCATCGGATGGCTCGTCTTTGATCTCGATTTCCTTCATCTCGTCTTCAGCGAAATTAAGCCGAACTTCGAACGATTTGTAGAATTCTCCGATAACATTAACCCAATCTTCGGTTCCCTCTTCGACATGGTCTAAGTCGCCTTCCATGTTCGCCGTAAATTCCGCGTCGAGAATTTCCGGGAAAAACTCTTCCATCAGTTGGATGACGAGTTCCCCAAGTTCGGTAGGGATGAACTTTTTCTCTTCCATCGCCACATAATTTCTTTTCTGGATCGTCTCTAGCGTCGGCGCGTACGTACTTGGACGACCTATTCCGAGTTCCTCAAGCATTCTGACCAGTCTAGCTTCCGTATATCGCGGAGGCGGCTGGGTAAAATGCTGCTTCGGTTCGATTTCCTTCGAATTGGCTTCATCTCCAACAACGAGCGCCGGAAGCAAACGGTCTTCGTCCGTCGTTCCGTCGTCATTCCCTTCCACGTACACCTTCATGAAACCGGCGAATTTCAGCTTAGACCCGTTCGCGCGGAAAATAACCGGGCCATTGCTCAGATCGACCGTCATCGTATCCAGAATGGCGGAAGCCATTTGGCTTGCTAAAAACCGCTCCCAGATGAGCTTATAGAGCCGCAGCTGGTCTTTCGACGTAAAAGCTTTAACCGAGTCCGGATCGCGCATGACAGAAGTCGGACGAATGGCTTCGTGGGCGTCTTGGGCGCCGGCGTTTTTCTTCGTATATACACGAGGCGTCTCCGGCAAAAAGGGCTTTCCGTATTTACCGGTAATGTATTCGACCGCTTCCTCCTGCGCGATAGGGGAAATCCGGGTAGAATCCGTACGCATATAAGTAATGAGACCGACCGTACCCTCTTTGCCGAGATCGACCCCTTCATAAAGCTGTTGGGCGATTTGCATCGTCTTGGAAGCTCTGAAGTTAAGCTTGCGGGCAGCTTCCTGCTGCAAGGAACTCGTAATGAACGGAGGAGACGGATTACGTTGCCGCTCTTTCTCCTTCACTTCCCCCACGGAGAAGTCTTTGCCCTTCATTAGGGCTAACACTTCTTTGACGTCCGCTTCGCTTTTCAGCTCTTTCTTGGTGCCGTGCAAGGAATGAAACTTCGCTTCGAAAGCCGACTTCCCTTTCTCAAGGTGCGCGGTAATGCTCCAATATTCTTCCGGGATGAACGCGTTAATCTCGTTCTCGCGGTCATAGATGAGCTTAACGGCGACCGACTGTACTCTGCCCGCGCTTAAACCCTTTTTGACCTTCTTCCATAATAAAGGGCTTATTTTGTATCCGACTAAGCGGTCGAGTACACGTCTCGCTTGCTGTGCATTCACGAGATCCATATCGATGGGGCGAGGATTCTTGAAAGCATCTTTCACTGCTTGTTTGGTTATTTCATTAAAAACTACGCGGCACGCATCTTTCTCATCGATTTCCAAGTAATGCGCCAAATGCCACGCGATCGCTTCGCCCTCTCTGTCGGGGTCAGCCGCCAGATAGATTTTTTTCACTTTTTTGCTGGCATCGCGGAGTTCTTTCAGAACGCTCCCCTTGCCGCGTATTGTAATATATTTGGGCTGAAAATCATTTTCCACTTCTACCCCGATCTGGCTTTTGGGTAAATCGCGAATGTGCCCCATGGACGCTTTGACGATAAATTTACTTCCTAAATATTTGCCGATCGTCTTGGCTTTAGCCGGTGATTCTACGATGACGAGTGAATCCGCCACGTCCATTCCTCCTCTCCTACGGTCGACAAGTCCTCGTGCCTATGTGCTTATGTCTACATTAAAGGACATGATATACAGAACCGGGTTGTTGATGAATCCGTCTTTTTATTAGTAAAGATAGCAGAACGGAGTGTAAATGTCCAAATGTCATCCCGGATTGGTTCGCGAGCTCGTCTATAGAACAAGCCCTTTCAAGCAAAAGTTCATAGAGCAGAAGCTCGTCAGGCGTAAGGTTTTCCGTTGGAATGCCACGTTCTGCGGTTGCTTCCACGGGTACAGGCGAAGCCGAAATCGAAGGTAGTCTATGAGCGTACGCATCAAAAATATCCGACTCGTCCAGCACCGGTTGAGCGCCTTTCCGAAAATATTCGAGCGCCCCCTTACTTCTTGGAGACGTGATCTGCCCGGGAACGACAAACACGTCCCTATTATAGCCTAATGCCAAGTCAGCGGTAATTAACGCCCCGCTCTTCTTCGCCGCCTCCACCACGATAACTCCTAAAGACAGGCCGACGATAATCCGGTTCCGCATCGGAAACAAGCCGGGCCTGAGGATCGTATCCGGCGGACTCTCGGAAATCAGCAATCCCGCATGGACCAAATCGCGATAGAGCGCCTTGTTCTCCGGGGGGTAGCAGTTGTCCACCCCGCCGGCCAACACCGCTATCGTCCCGTAAGGAGCGCGTAAGGCGCCAAGATGAGCTGCCGTATCAATTCCCCTAGCGAACCCGCTAACGACCGCCATACGCTGAGCACAGCCCGCTCCGAGGTCTTCCGCCACCTTGCGGCCGTACCCCGTTGCTAAACGGGTTCCGACTATAGCAATCGCAGGATGGCTTACAAGCTCCCAGTTCCCCTTATAATAGATCACCCATGGAGGATCGGAAATGTGAAACAGTAATTCGGGGTACTCATCGTCCAAATAAGTAATCACTTGAATATCCCGTTCTTCAAGTTTCCGATAACGCCGCTCTGCCGCTTCCTGTCGAAAGCTGGCGACCGCCGCCGTTGCTTGTCTTGCGCTAAGCCCCATATCTCTCCAATCCCCGGCCAGGAAGTCGGACACATGCCTTAACGAACCATTGCCCTTAGAGGCTCCGTACAGGAGAATGCTTGCGATTGTAATTCTCCCTACTCCATCCGTCTCGTGCAACGCAATGAGCGCCTCACGGGATATTCCTGTCAGCCTAGCTTCCGAACGGCTTACGACTCTAACTTTGCTCTTCTCGGTATTCTCGTTCTCACTTTCATTCCCAAGCATCCTTCGCCTTCCTCTCTGTATTGTTAATCTACGCAAAAAAGCCTCCCACTCCCTCGCTAGAGGGGGCAGAAGGCTGCTTGCCTTGCCGAATAATCGTACATACCGTCGGTCAGACGGCCTGTATGATTAGTTTATTTGAGTTTACTGTAGCATTAACCTTTGCATTTTTCCAGTAAACCTTTTTCTTCGAGCACAGCGACAAGAGTAGCGCCCATGTCGGAAGGTGTCGGTGCTACGCGGATGCCGCATGCTTCGAGTACCGAGATTTTCTCGGCAGCCGTTCCCTTGCCTCCGGAAATAATCGCGCCTGCATGTCCCATACGTTTGCCCGCTGGCGCGGTTGCGCCGCCGATGAAACCGACGACAGGTTTCGTCATGTTCGCTTTAACCCACTCAGCCGCTTCTTCTTCCGCCGTACCGCCGATTTCACCGATCATAATTACGGCATACGTGTCCGGATCTTCGTTAAAGAGCTTGAGGATGTCGATGAACTCGGAGCCTTTAACAGGGTCTCCGCCGATTCCGACTGCGGACGATTGGCCGATTCCGCTCGAAGTCAGTTGGTGAACCGCTTCGTAAGTCAAAGTTCCCGAACGGGATACGACGCCTACGTGGCCTTTTTTGTGAATATAGCCCGGCATGATGCCGATTTTGATCTCCCCTGGCGTAATAACGCCCGGACAGTTCGGTCCGATCAAGCGAGTTTTCTTGCCTTCCATGAAGCGCATAACTTTAACCATGTCGAGTACCGGAATTCCTTCCGTGATACAGATGACAAGATCAAGCTCTGCATCTACCGCTTCCATGATCGCGTCTGCCGCGAAAGGAGGCGCTACATAGATAACAGATGCAGTCGCGCCTGTTGCGTTAACAGCCTCTACTACCGTGTTAAATACCGGCAAAGAAACCGTCGTGCCGTTTTCCAAGTTAAAGTCAACGTTCGTGCCACCTTTACCCGGTGTAACGCCGCCAACCATTTGCGTACCATAGTCCAGTGCACCCTTGGCGTGGAAATTTCCCGTTGCGCCCGTGATGCCTTGGGTGATCACCTTGGTGTTTTTATCGATCAGAATACTCATGATTACACACTCCCCGGTAGGTTCTCCCTAGTCATTTCACGAGCGACACGATTTTTTGCGCGCCGTCGGACATCGAATCGGCTGCCACGATGTTCAGGCCGGATCCGTTCAAAATTTCTTTACCTCTTGCCACGTTCGTACCTTCAAGACGTACGACAAGCGGACGATCAAGTCCGAGTTCACGAGCTGCAGCGACTACGCCTTCGGCAATAATGTCACACTTCATGATTCCGCCGAAAATGTTAACGAAAATCCCTTTAACATTAGGGTCGGAAAGAATGATTTTGAAAGCTTCGGTCACTTTCTCTTTCGTTGCGCCGCCGCCGACATCAAGGAAGTTCGCAGGGGAACCACCGAAATATTTAATGATATCCATTGTCGCCATAGCAAGTCCGGCTCCATTAACCATACAGCCGATGTTGCCGTCTAGAGCGATGTAGGAAAGATCGAATTTGGAAGCTTGAATTTCTTTAGCGTCTTCTTCGTCCAAGTCGCGAAGCTCGACGATGTCTTTATGACGGAATAGAGCGTTGGAGTCAAAGTTCAACTTCGCGTCAAGCGCCATAACGTCTCCAGCACCTGTAACGACAAGCGGATTGATCTCCGCGATGGAACAATCCTTTTCTTCGAATGCTTTGTACAAAGCAAGCATGAACTTAACCGCTTTGTTGATTAGCTCGCCAGGAATCTTAATGTCATATGCCAATTGGCGCGCTTGGTACATTTGCAGTCCAACCGCTGGATCGACAACGACTTTAATGATTTTCTCAGGGGAATGGGCAGCGACTTCTTCAATGTCCATGCCGCCTTCTTCGGAGCCCATCATGACGACGCGTCCGGTTCCCCGGTCAACGACGACGCCGATGTAATATTCTTTTTTGATGTCGCAACCTTCTTCGATCAGAAGGCGCTTAACTTCTTTACCTTCAGGACCCGTTTGGTGCGTGACCAATACTTTGCCTAGCAATTCTTTAGCGTAACTCGCTACGTCTTCTACGCTTTTGGCGATATTGACGCCGCCGGCTTTACCGCGTCCGCCCGCGTGAATCTGGGCTTTAACGACGGTAACCGAGCTTCCGAGTTCTTTTGCTGCGCTTACGGCTTCATCGACGGTGAACGCCACTTTGCCGCGCGGCACGTTAACGCCATACTGCCTCAAGACTTCCTTGCCTTGATACTCATGAATATTCATGACCCTGGCATCCTCCCGTTGTGCGCTTTAATATCAGTGCGGCCAATCGCTTATAATACAAATACAGAGCGTAGCCGTCACAGGTGACTTCCTTTTAGCGATGCTTGCATCGCTTGTAGCTGTCACACAAACGTATTTATGTAACAAAACCTTCACTATTGTAACACTAATTGCTCTACGCTTCCTCACTTTTTCATCAATTTATTAGTCTGATTTGGCAATGGTTTCATCTCAATTCGATATGGAAACAAGGCAAACACATATATCTTTTGTATTTTATCCCTCGATTATTCGCTAGCATTGACAGCTTCTTATGCCGATTGTATTCTTACATTAACAGCATATTTCGGAGAGGAAGCACCTTTCCCGTCAACGTTAACTTAGACGGAGGAAGGTGTTTTTTTCATGTACGTAAAAATCATGAGCGCTAGCGTGCTTGGCGTGGAAGGCCGATTTATCGAGGTTGAAGTGAATATTTGCTCCGGTTTGCCTCAGGTATCCGTCGTCGGATTACCCGATTCGGCGGTTCGGGAATCCGTAGAACGAGTTAGAGCCGCCATACAGAACGGAGGCATGAAATTTCCGATGGATCGGATCACGATCAATCTCGCTCCGGCGGATCTGCGCAAGGAAGGCAGCGCATTCGACCTGGCCATCGCCGCCGGAATACTATGCGCGAGTGGACAAGTCGATGCCAGCTTGTTGGAGGATACGTTATTCATAGGTGAATTGTCCCTGAACGGGACGGTAAGGAATGTACCGGGAGTGCTTCCGATGACCGAATTAGCCCGCAGTGCCGGAATTCGAAGAATCATCGTCCCTCGGTCCGCCGTCGCCGAAGCATCTCTTCTTCCAGGAATCGAGGTTTTCGGAATTTCATCGCTGGCGGAATGGATTCATGGATTTGTCGATGAAGAAGATATCGCCCTTCGAGGGGGTTCAATCGGATCAAGTTCGAAGACGGGGCCACAATCAATTCGATATTCACCTGGCTCCCGCACGACCGAGAATGATCTCGACTTGTCCGACGTCGTCGGACAAGAACAAGGAAAACGCGCGCTCCTCATCGCGGCTAGCGGAATGCATAACCTTCTTTTCGTTGGACCTCCGGGAACAGGCAAGACGATGCTTTGCCGAAGGCTTCCCACGCTTATGCCTCAACTCGACGAAGAGGAAGCGCTGGCCGTCACGAAAATTTTTAGCGTTTGCGGCAAGCTTAGCCAATCGACTTCCGGCCTGATCCGGGATCGATCCTTTCGAGCCCCTCATCATACGATTTCGGCAGCAGGCTTAATCGGAGGCGGATCAATCCCAAGACCCGGCGAAGTCACGCTTGCTCATCACGGTATTTTATTTTTAGACGAGATGCCCGAGTTTTCTCGCGTTTGCTTAGAAGCATTGCGCCAACCTCTAGAGGATCGGGAGGTCACTATCGGGAGAGCAAGAGGAGTGTGTCGCTTTCCTGCTAGATTCATGTTGGCGGCATCGATGAACCCCTGTCCGTGCGGATTTTATGGAGGATCGGTGTCCGACCGCCCTTGCACATGCACGCCGACGGCCATTGCCAGATATCGCGCTCGGATGTCGGGCCCTCTTGCCGATAGGCTAGATTTACAAGTGGAGCTTCCACGCCAGGCAGTTAAACCGTCCAATGAAGCCCAGATGACTTCCGCGCAGGCGCGAGAGATCGTCATGGACGCGGTCGAACGGCAAAAATCCCGATATGCCAGGCACGGGATTCTGTGGAACAGCCAGCTGCAAGGACCGCTGCTGAAGAAACACGCGAAGTTAAACTCGGATGCCGAAATGCTGCTTCATCAAGTGTACGAGCAGCTCGGCCTTAGCTTTCGCGCGCATGATCGTATTCTTAAAATGTCCCGTACCATTGCCGATCTTGCCGGAAGAGAGCCCATTCTAGCCGAAGATGTCGCGGAAGCGATCAGCTATCGGTGTTTGGATCAGGTGATGGAGTAAGATCGGTTCAATGCTTACGATCCTAAATCCAAATTCCAAAGAAAAAAGCAAGGAAACTAGTCGTTTCCTTGCCCAATGTCGATCATCTCTAGCAAAGCTGCCGGTATTTGAAACTCCTGCTCGTTAATGATGATCCGTTTCGCCTTGGCGATCTCGTTGTTCTCATGATTTTCTTTGATTTCGGAGATTTCGTCGTGCAGCCGCTCCATTTGCTTATCCAAAGCCGCTGCGTTGTCTGCCGCTTCCTTCAACTCTTGCAGAAGACGCAGAGGTACGGCTTCGTTGTATTTGTAGAAAATTTTGTGCTCCAAGCTTGCCCAGAAATCCATGGCGATCGTGCGGATCTGCACCTCTACGCATACCTTTTCCTGCCTATCGGACATATACACCGGCACTTCGACGATAAGATGCAGGCTTTGGTAGCCGTTAGGCTTCGGATTCTTGATGTAATCTTTCGTTTCCACGATCGTAAGATCGCTCTGGCTTCGAAGCATCTCGCTGATCCGATAAATATCGGTGACGAACGAACAAGTAATTCTTAAGCCCGCGATATCTTTGATCTTATCCCTAATGCTTGTAAAGGAAATATCGCAACGCTTCCGATGGATCTTGTTCAAAATGCTTTCCGGAGACTTCAACCGCGATTTCGTGTGCTCGATCGGATTGTAATCATGTAGAAAATGAAATTCTTCTTTCAATATTTCGATTTTCGTTTCCAAGGAGTCGAGCGCGAATTTGTACATCATCATGAATCGGGTGATTTCATCCTTGAATTTCTTGAATTGTTCCATCGGTATTGGTAAGTTAGTCAGATTCGTTCACCCTTTAGCTAATAATGAGAGTTGATCTAAGTCGTGTTCCCTGACTTAGATCAACCTCAAATACGTATTATTTTCCGAGTAAAATGCGAGTGTAAGGCGAGTCGATCGGAAGCATGATAACCGGTTCGTTCTCTAGCGTCGTCACATAGCTTTGCAAAGTACGGTAGAAGTTGTAAAATTCCGGATCCTTGCCATACGCTTCGTTGTAGATTTTCGCGGCTTCCTGTTCCCCTTGCGCAATGATTTTCTTAGCATCGGCCTCCGCTTGCGCAAGCAATTCCGTAGCCGTGCGGTCGGCTTTGGACGTAATTTTACGAGATTCCTCGTCCCCTTCGGACAAGTAGCGGGCGGCGATCGATTGGCGATCCGAGATCATCCGGTTATAGACGCTTTGTTTGTTCCCTTCCGGCAAGTCCGTGCGTTTAATTCGAACGTCTATGATCTCGATTCCGTAATTATCCCTTAGGATCGCATCTGCGACATCCTTCGTGATATCGTCGTTAATATTGCCTCTCTCGGTGTTCTCACTAATTATATTATCATAATTAACTTCGGAAAGCTTCCGGCGAACGGAGTTATAGACGGCTTCATCGATCCTTTGGACGCCTCCGCTTAACGTTTGGACTGTTCTCAAGAAGCTTTGCGGGCTCTTGATTCTCCACACCGTATAGTTATCGACGATGATGGGCTTCTTGTCTTTCGTCAGAATCGCAGTCGGATTGCTCTCATAGGTCATTTGATATTTGGGCAGTTGCGACACGCTCTCGATAAAAGGGATCTTGAGATACAAGCCAGGACTTTCCTCTACCCTTACCGCCTCGCCGAATTTAAGGACGACCTTATATTCCCCTTCCTTGACGATAAACAGCGATCCTGCGCCGATAATAACAACAACGACGATGGCAACGAGCCAGACGATTAACTTTTTGCTCATTTTGCCGCACCTCCTTGCTGCGCACCCGCAGAAGCGGACGCGTTGCCAGACAAGGCAGAGCTAGAATTGCGCAGAAGCTCGTTAATCGGTAAGTATTTGACGGTATCGCTATTCGAGTCGGAGATGAAAATTTTCGCTTTCGGCAATATTTTCTCCAACGTCTCCACGATTAAGCGGCTTTCGGTTACGCCTTTGTTTTTGGCATATTCCGCATAGATCGCATTGAATTGCGCCACGTCCCCTTCCGCGTTCAGAATCCGGGATTTTTTGACCGCTTCCGCGTTTTCAAGCTGGGCTTGGGCTTCTCCGCGCGCTTTCGGTATTTTGTCGTTCTCGTATTTGACAGCGTTGTTGATCTTCGTATTTTTCTCTTCGCGCGCATTCGTGACTTCCCGGAAAGATTCCTCTACTTGGCCGCTTGGCGGCTCAATGTCTTGAAACTTGATGTCGATAATCTGCATGCCAGTTTCATATTTACCTTGTATCTCCAGTAACCGCTCTCGAACTTTGTCTTGAATTTCAGTTTTTCCATCCGTTATCGCGTAGTCCAGCTTCTCGGATCCGATAACGGAACGAATGGACGAGCTGGCGGCATTCCGCAAAAATTGCTCCGGATTATCGATGTTATATAAGTACTTTTGGATATTGCTTATTTTCCACTGGACGACGGCGTCCGCCGATACGATATTTTCGTCGCCCGTAATCATCATCGCTTCCTCATCGACGGGCGTAGAGACATCCCCCACTTGGCGATAGCCGATATAGATGCGCTGAGTAAGCTCTGCGGGCACCACGATAACCTGCTGTATCGGATAAGGCCATTTGAAATGAAGGCCAGCCGTCGATTCCCCTGTGTACTTGCCGAAGGTTAGAATCGCGGCTCTTTCCTGCTCTTGTACGGTGTAAAAACTAGAATAGCCGATAAGGACCACCAATAGCGCAGCAATGCCGAATCCTATTTTCTTCAGCAATCCCGGCGGCAAATCCAGTGGATTTTTCGGTCTTTTCGGAATGTTAACGAGTTCCATTTCCATTATGCCTCCCTAATTTTCATTCGCCTTACATATAGGGTTACGTGGCGGAGTCTCCCTACGTTTCAACATTTACCCATTTTTTTCTCACGACATTCATGAACCGAGCAGACTATCGTGAAAATTTAACCTTGTTTTATAAGGAACGAAACCACTTTCAATACTTCGCATTGAATGAACGGACACCAGACACCTTATTTGCCAAATAGACCTCTGTTGCCGGGTGCTTATGGACACAACAGAGCTTATTTCGCACAATTCCACGCGTTTCCGGACCATTACGAGCAAATAAGGTCATCTGTGTCCGTTAGAAAACAATTCCGGCCCTACAACTCACAAATAAAAAAGCCTCCCAATGAATGAAGGAGGACTACAGTACTCGGTAGAATATAACAAAAGTAATATAATGGAAAATATAACCTAACTAAATCGACACGGCACTCGGTTGCACCCTCTCAAAAAGCGCCTTGGAGATGCTTGACCTCCAACACGCTTCCATCCTTGCCGAAGGTTACGGCTACCACATCAAATCGTATCGGTCGGAAGTCGGCTTGGCATTGCTTTAAGTAATGGATCGCTACTTCGCGCACTTGCCGGCATTTGCGAGGCGTAATCGCTTCGACAGCCGTACCGAATCGGCTTGGATCGGATCGCGAACGGACTTCGACGAAGACGAGAGTCTCGCCGTCAAGCGCAACCAAGTCAAGCTCGCCGGAGCGGCATCGCCAATTGCGCTCCTTCACGACGTAACCGGAGCGCTGCAGGTGCCGAGCGGCGACATCCTCTCCGGCTTTGCCGACCGCCGCTCTGCGATTTTTAGCCAAGGATGAAGATGAAGGAGTTTCTTCCATGAACGACGTCTCCTTAAGGCAGGTTAGGCTTGTTGCCTTTGTTCTTCGCCTTCAGACCGGCGCGACGATCCGACCGGTATACGAAGCTAAGTACTTCCGCGACAAGCGTATAAAGCTCGGGAGGAATTTCCTGGTTCAAGTCAAGCTTAGATAGAACCTCGACGAGAGAGGAATCCTCTTGCAACGGAACTCCGTTCTCTAGCGCCCGGCGCATAATCTCGTCCGCGATAACACCTTGGCCTTTCGCGATGACGGTTGGCGCCGATCCATTCTCCGGTTCATATTTGAGCGCTACAGCTTTCTTAGGTACATTCTGTTTGCGGAAACCCTCTTGCTTCATGCTCTATAGTCGACTCCCTTATACGGTTTAGCGGAATAGGCGCTTGCAACAGCCGCTTTGTCGGAGCCGGCCGCAACAATTGCGGACGCGGCTGATCCGCCCTTCCATGCCGGAAGAGGAGAGGTCGATAACGATAGTAGCTGAAACCCGGCTGACGACATTCCTGAAGCCAATTCGTCGCGGGCTAGGTCAAGCAAATTCGTCATTCCCGGAAAATCGCTTAGCAACTTCAAGGAGACGATTCGATCTACGACTTGGACGTCTACGACTGTATCCCCTATGTTCCGCATCTTTAGGTCGAACAACAGATGGCAATTGTCGGTGTCCCATTCTCCGCGACGACTACGCCTCGTCTGGACGTGAACGGTAGCCGTCGTATCTCCGTCCGCGCCTTTCATTGGCACGAACAGCGTCATGTGGCTGAAGGGGGCTACATTGCTCCGGTCGGAGGTAAGCAGCAATTGTTGGCCGGTTACTTGATTGGCCAACGTCTGCGCCGCTTCCCGCAGAGCGGGAGGCACGTCATCGTGCGCCGCAAGGGCGAGCAACGCGCTCTTGAGCGTCTCCGCGGCGGGCCGCGCCTCTTGCCCGGGGGCATCCCCGGCCGCAAGAGCAGCGGCTGCGCCCGTGGCAAGCCCGGCGTCACCGCCACCGGGCAACCGCTGCTCGGCGACGTGCAGGAGCTGCCGCTCATGCCCGACGCCGAGCCACTGCAGGAAGCGGCCGATCCACGCCGCTTCCGGTTTGGCGGCTGACGGCTGCGCACCGTCAGCCTGCGCGAAGGCGCGGCGGCCATCGGCGGCCGCGCCGACTTCGGCAGCGGCTGCGCGATTCGCCGCTGCCGCACCGCCTTCAGCCGCCGGACGCGGCGGCTCCGGCGGCAAGGCTACTGCGCGCGCAGCTTCCTGCGGCGCGCCCTTCGAGCCGGCGGCACCTGCTTGTGCCGCCGGGATTTGCGACTGCGCCTGCTGCGAAGCCGTTCCCGCCATCGCGTTCCCTGACCGAGCCGCATCTCCTCTGGCCATTGCCGAATCGGAAGCGACTTTACCGCTCTCGCTTGAGAGTTTACCGCTTCCCGTCTCTTTCGCCTGGTTTGCCGCTTGCGCCTTCTCGGCTTCCGTTCCGTTGGAAGCCGCCTTCGTCAACGTTTCTTCCCCAGCCAAATGCGCTTCTCCCTCAGCGATTAGAGCAGCACCTTGGGAAAGCAAGCTTTGCAGCCTTTGACCTAACGCTGCCGCATCCGCGGGAGGCGCTTTCGCCCCTCCTAGCCAACTTTCTACAGCCGTCCGCAAGCTTGCCAGCTCATCATGAATCGGTTGGCCGAACAACGCTTGCCTAAGCGAAGAAAGGGTCGTTTCCGTCGGCGCTAGACCGCGCCGGAACGCGACATCCGATGCGCTCGACCAAGTGGCCGCGTCGACTCCCGCGGGCTTCATTGCCGCAGCCGTATGGAAGAACGACGCGGTTTCTTTGCCGATCGGGTATCCATCGCGCTTGAGCCCGCGAAGAAGCTCCATTGCCCATTTCTGCTCCGGCAAGCCGAAAGTCTTCAGAATATCCTTCAGCCCTTCTTCCGGCATCCCTTCCGAAGCATCGGTCAACGGCTTTAGCGTCACTAGACCGCCAGCTCCGCCCGGCTGCACTTGCAATAGCGTGCTTTTGCCTACGGCCATTTCCGCATCGAGCTTTGCTCTCACCTGAACTCCGTTGATGTTGACCAATGCCTCTTGGTTTTCCATCAACTCTAGAAGCACGCCTCTTACGATCTGGCCGATTTTCAACTCTAGCGCGCGACCGTCCGTTGGCTGTGCATCTCCCATTATTGCTCGAAGCATCGGACCGATGTTCATGCTCATGCCGCGTTCCTCCTTTCAATCTATCTTCTATATCCTTGAAATCGGAAGCCGATCCTCTTTAATTAGGAAGTTCCTATCCTATGTATCGGTATTTATATCCATCCCGTTGAATGAAATTGTTCACATTATTCGATCAGAACAGTTCCTGCTGTTCTACGAATAAGTTTTTGAGAAAGCTTCTCCGATGCATCGGCGTCGGCCCCAGCTCTAGCAAAGCTTCCCGATGAACCTTCGTCGCGTATCCTTTATGTACGGCAATCCCATAACCGGGATACAAGGAATCCCAAACCTCCGTGCATAGACGGTCCCGCGTCACCTTGGCGATGATCGAAGCCGCCGCGATGGATTGGCTTAAGCTGTCTCCCTTAATGATTGCGGCCTGCGCCAGCTTGAGATCGACGGTTTCCGCGTCGACTAATAAATACTCGGGCGTTACGCTTAGTCCTTGCACGGCCTGCTTCATTGCCAATCTTGACGCTTGCCGGATGTTAATCGAATCGATAACGGAACTTTCGACTCGCGCTACCGACCAAGAAACGGCTTCCTCGATAATGAGCTCATATAACCTGTCCCGCTTTTTCTCGCTAATCTGTTTCGAGTCGTTCACTTCTTCGAGCACGAGCCCCACCGGCAAAACGACGGCCGCCGCCACCACATCCCCGAACAAGCAGCCTCGTCCGACTTCGTCTACCCCGGCTATGGCCGTCAACCCCTGCGCCCATAGCTCGCTTTCATATGCCAATCGATTGATTTCACTCATACTCGTATTGCCCCCTAAATCCTTACCTTCCTCTTATTTTCCGATATCCTAGCTAGAAAGCCAAGCATTAATTAACGCCTTCCATGAAAGTCATAACGACAAGGTGATGTTAAATCTTTTTTCCAATCTCCAAAAAAATAAAAAGCCACTCCGCAATCGGATGTGGCTCCTTAGAAGCTTTGTACATTTTTAACCTATTTGACCTCATTAATTTCGAAACATTAAGTACTAAAGTTGCCGCTTTTAATAAGCAGCATTCGGCCCGTTAGGGTTAATCGGATTGGATAACCGGTATGTCGTATTGCTAGAGTATCCCCAAACCAACCATTGAATTAGGTAAACGGGAGAGAGGAAGACGAAGAACAAGACATGCGCTCCGTTCTTGCCGAATGCGTTAAGCAATTTAACTTCCCAAATAATCGTAAAGATAAAGTTAACCAGCGGGATCACCATGAGCAGAATCATCCATCCGCTTTCTTTAATCATCTTTAGCTTTAAAATTTGGCTTAAGATCGGAATGAACGCAAACCAGGCAATCCCATCTAGATTAGCTTTCTTAGCGAGCGAATAGTAGGCTCCGCACACTAAGAAATAAAGAACAATTGAAAACAGGACAACGAACAACAATTGAATAGCCTCCCCTTAATATTGGAAACAGAGTCAAAAATGTACTTCCTATATTTCGATGTTATTCGTCATTATCCTTCTTAATTCTACAACTTGAACAAGTTTATTTACCGTTATTTCCCTACAATCTATCTCCTCTACTTCTCCCGTCTCGCGCTAATCGTCTATAAACCGTTTCCGAACGTCTTCCGTCGGGATCAGACAGCTTTCGTTGTACCCGAACCAACGATAACGTCTCTTGGCTATGAATTCATATACCCGGTCTCGGATGGCCCTTGGGACAATTATGCCTGTATACAATAAAGCCCATGCCCCTCCAAGCTTTCGGAAAGTTCGCAATGCGGCTGTCGATTTTATATCGTACCGACCGTTATCGATCATGATGAACGTATCCAATCGGGTTCTGGATAACCCTCCGTCTTGCAGCAATCGTTGTCCCGTTTCCGATTGCAGCGATGCAAACCGGAATTTGGCAGACGGGTCCCTCCGGATGACAAACTTGGAAATGCCATGACACATATTGCACTGACCGTCGATTAAGAGAATAACGGGATCTTTCGATTGTTTCTTTTTAGCGCACATCGCGTTACCTCCTTCGTTTAATGTCGGTGGGGAATTATACGTAATTTAACACACATAAGCGATACGCAAAACAAAAAACTGCCCCTGGCGAAGAATTCGCCTAGAAGCAGCATTTCGTGCACGTTTCCTATTCGGTTCATTCCGCGAATTCCGGACTTTCCAACGTCATGCGGCCAAGTTTGCCCGATCGCAAGTCGCGCAGCAATAAAGTCGCTGCTTTCTCGTAATCGACATGACCTCCGCTCACGAGACACCCGCGGCGTTTACCGATGCTTTCCAGCACGTCGATCGCAGCCTGCATATCCGGTAACTCGGATGGAAGTCCTTCTAAGCCGTAACGTTCCGACAAGGCGGACCCGTAATTTTCGACGAGCACCTTCAGGACGAAGCAAGCGACTTCGTCGAGATGAAGCACATCCTCTTTGATCGCTCCGGTTGCCGCCAAGCGGAAACCGGCTATCGGATCATCGAATTTCGGCCATAGAATACCCGGGGTGTCGAGCAACTCCAATTCTCCGCCGAAACGAATCCATTGTTGGCCTTTCGTTACGCCCGGACGATCACCGGTAACAGCGATGTTCCGGCCGGCCAATCGATTGATCAACGTAGATTTGCCTACGTTCGGTATTCCGACGATAAGCGCGCGAATCGGACGAGGCTTCATGCCTTTACTGATCTGTTTCTGGATCTTCTCCTGAAGCAATTCCTTAGCCTTGCTAGCCAGCTCTTTCACTCCCGCGCCTGCGTTCGCGTCGATCGCGTGTGTCGCAAGTCCTTGCGACCGGAAATAGCGGCTCCATTCGGCCGTTTGATCAGGGTCCGCCAAATCCGCTTTATTCAGCAGCACGAGACGGGGTTTCGATGCGGTTATTTCGTCCACCATCGGATTTCGGCTCGATTGCGGAATTCTGGCGTCGAGCAGTTCGAAGACGACGTCGATCAACTTAAGCTTATCTTCGATTTGCCGCTTCGCCCGGGTCATATGGCCCGGAAACCATTGTATCGTCATATCGTTCACCTCTCTTACAGACAACAACGCGAGGGGAAGATCCCCTCGCTTATCTTAATGCTTGACCAAGCTGAAATCCTTGATCGGCCAGAAGATCAGATCGGCTCGACCTACGATCTCTTTCATCGAAACGTAGCCGATCATCCGGCTATCCTCGCTGTTCGAGCGATTGTCGCCCATCACGAACACGTGACCCTCCGGCACTATGCCGTCCGGAAACTCGTTATTCGGGAAGTTGGCCCGTTCGTCGTCTTGTTTATTGTACAGCACGCCTTGCGCATGTGCTTTGTCGTACGCTTCCTTCAAGTAAGTCTCGTCCACTTGCTGTCCGTTTATGTACACTTTGTCGTCTTCGACTTTAACGGTATCGCCCGGCACCCCGATAACCCGTTTAATGAAATCTCTTCCTTCGTTAGGAACGTGGAATACGATGACTTCTCCGTGCTTCGGTTCACGTATGTCGAAAATAATTTTGTTAACGATAATACGCTCGCGGTCCCAGAAGTTCGGTTCCATCGATTGCCCGTCGACGATAAAAGGACTGACCAAGAACCAACGGATGACGAAAACAAGAATACCCGCTATCGCCAACGCTTTAATCCATTCCGTCAACTCATTGCCCGCGCGGGATTTCTTAGCCTTGTCCGAACGGCTTGGGCTTGAATTGCCGTTATTCGAGCTATTGGCTTGATTTTGGTTTGAAAGTGAATCCCGAATCGCTTGCTCATCGGAAACAGAGGCTGCTTCTCGTTCGGCGGATTCGTTTGGTTGTGTGATTTGATCTTTTTCCATTCGCAATCGCCTCTGCTTTCTCTTATTAAAAATGCAAAAAGGAGGACTTGAACTTTGCCAAGCCCTCCTCTGACGCTCTTATCGAATTTCTTTGATCCGTGCTGCCTTACCACGCAGGTTGCGTAGGTAGTACAGTTTCGCGCGGCGAACTTTACCGCGGCGAGCCACTTCGATTTTCTCGATGCGCGGGGAATGTACTGGGAAAGCACGTTCTACGCCAACGCCATAAGAAATTTTACGAACCGTGAATGTTTCGCTGATTCCGCCGCCGCGACGTTTAATAACAACGCCTTCGAACAGCTGTACGCGCTCACGGGAACCCTCGACGACTTTCACGTGTACTTTAAGCGTATCGCCCGGACGGAAGCTTGGTACGTCTTTGCGAAGTTGCTCTTGCGTGATCGCTTGAATTAGGTTGCTCATTGAGTGTTCACTCCTTCCATAACAGACGTTCGTACCCCGCTCCCCGAATGTCCTCATTCGGATCATGGCGTGCAGAGGACCGTCCTACTCGTACAATTCGTTTGTCCCGCTCCATTCGAAGAACAAAGACAAAACAACATTTGAAATTTTATCATATCCCCGAACAAATTACAACCCTATCTTGGCGGTAAATGTCTATTGTTCCCGTTCGATGGAAAGGCTTTGCAGCCACTTGCGCTCCGCAGCCGTCAACTCGGCCTGCTCAAGCAGCTCCGGGCGTCTGGCCAACGTTCGTTCTAACGATTGTTTGCGCCGCCATTTTACGATTTCTGCGTGATGCCCCGATAACAGCGTATCAGGCACTTTCCATCCCCGAAACTCGGCGGGACGCGTATAATGCGGGTACTCGAGCAAACCGTCGCTGAAGGAATCCGTTACGGCAGACTGCTCGTTGCCGAGCACGCCGGGAAGCAGCCTCACGACGGAATCGACGACGACCATCGCCGGTAGCTCTCCACCGGTAAGCACGTAATCTCCAACAGAAAGCTCGTCCGTAACTAAGTACTCCCGTATACGTTCGTCGTAGCCCTCGTAATGCCCGCAAATAAAGATCAGATGGGACTCCTTAGAAAGCTCTTGCGCAACCTCCTGGGAGAAGGTTTTGCCTTGTGGGCACATAAGAATGACTCGAGGCTTCTTTCCTTCCTCGGCTTGCGGAACATGGCTGTCGGATTGTTGCTCGAGCAGATGTTCGACCGCCCCGAAGATCGGCTCCGCCTTCAGCACCATTCCCCCGCCGCCGCCATAGGGCATATCGTCGACCGTGTTATGTTTATTATTCGAGAAATCGCGAAAGTTCACCGTATTCAGCGAGAAGATCCCTTTGTCCCGGGCTTTGCCCAGAATACTTGAACCGAACACGCCCGTGAACATTTCCGGAAATAAAGTCAATACATCGATACGCATCTTAGAGCAACCCTTCCATCAGGTGCACTTTGATTTTGCGGGCGGCTACGTCCACGTCCAGTACGACGTCGTCAATGACGGGCAGCAGAAGCTCCTTACCCTTCGCCAGCTTCACGACCCATACGTCATTAGCGCCCGGCGACAAAATATCCGTAACCGTTCCCAGCAGCTCGTCCTCTTCGGTAATAACCTCGCAACCCAGAATATCGCGGAAGTAATACTCGCCTTCTGGCAGCGGCACGCGATCGTTCTCGTTTACCTTAAGCTCCCAGCCCTTGTATTTTTCCACTTGGTTGATGTTATCGTAGCCCTTTATTTTGACGATATACATCGTCTTCTGTTCGCGCGCGGCGACGATTTCAATCTCGATCGGTGCGCCGGATTCAGGTGGAAACATCATGAGCTTGTTACCCACTTTGAATCTCACCTCGGGGAAATCCGTCTGCGGATAAATTTTAAGTTCCCCTTTGATACCGTGTGTATTCACGATCTTACCTATGTTGAGCAAACGCTCGTCAGACATGGAATAAACTCCCTTCGATTCAGCACAAAACATCAGTACCTATAATATAGCATCGAAGTCGGAATTCGCAAACGCCGCGAGATGTACGCGACTACTTGATACTGTATCCGCCATCTACGGGATAGTAGCCCCCAACGCAGCCTGATGCAAGATCACTAGCTAGGAAGAGTGCCATATTGGCAATCTCCTCGGCTTCGACTGCCCGTCCCGATGGATTAATCTCCGTAATATGCTTCATCACTTCATCGCGGCCGCCGTCCACTTTATCGTGATGCGGATCATTGAACCCCGTATTGACAAGGCCTGGCCCGATGCAATTGATATTAATGCCATAAGGGGCGTTGTCGAGAGCGTCGGCCATCGTTTGCTGACGGACCGCACCCTTCGTTCCGATGTAGGCATATAACTGCTTCTCGGCGATGTAGCTATTAACCGAAGCGATATTCACGATTTTGCCATAGCGCTGCTGACGCATAATCGGCGTAACCAATTTACTCATAATAAACTGCGATTTAACATTAACGTTGTAGTGCAGATCCCATTCATCCAGCGATGCTTCGATGCTGTCGCCAGGAATGTTAACGGCTGCGTTATTGACGACGATGTCAATACGGCCGTACTGGTCGCGGATAGAAGAAATCGCTTCCGACATAGCGTTAAAATGCGTGACGTCTAGCTGGATTCCGGTAATCGGCCTGCCTGTTATCGCTTGAAGCCGATCGGCCGCTTCTTGGATATGCGGATTGACATCCGTAATAGTCACTATAGCGCCATACTCGAGAAATTTCTTCGCGATCGCGTATCCGATTCCCTGTTCATTTGCCGCACCCGTAACGATTGCTATTTTGCCGTTTAAGTTCATAAAAATGAAATCCCCTTATGATGTGATGATTGGAGTTGAAGGTCATTATACTTCCTCGATAACCGGAGGAATATCTTTATAAGATTTTAATCTCGATACTAAGATGACTACGCCGATTGCAAGCCATGAAAAACCGATCACGTAAGTCAGAGAATCGAATCCCGAAAATATAAATCCGATGATCGCAGCTCCGATTAGAGGCAAAATACCGTATTTCAAAATGCTCGCGCCTTGATATTGCTTCTTTTTGAACAGAAAGTGGGTAATGACGGCGATATTCAATAGGAAGTAAGTCGCCATTGCGCCAAAATTAACGAGCCGCGAAAGGAAATCAAGTTCAACGAAAAATGCAATCCCGATGGAGAGTATTCCGACGAATAGGGTTGCGTTCATGGGTGTTTGATATTTCTTGTTTACTTGCTTGAAAAATCCGGAGAAAGGAATGGTGTTGTCGCGTGCCATTGCATAAAGTACGCGTGAAATGGCCGAAAGAACGGGAATAACATTCGCAATCCCAACAAAAATAACGCCAAGGATAATAAAAGCATAGTAAAGATAATCGCCGCCAGCTTCGCGAATGACATCGAAGTAGCCCATGTCTGGATCAAGATTGATGTAATCCGGATGCACGAGTGCCGCCATATAACCTTGTCCAAGGAACAGCAGAGCAATAATGACTAAACTAAGGATTACGGAGTTTCCAACGGCTTTACGCGCGTTTTTCGCCTCTTCGGATTGAGTAGCGATGCTATCGAAACCGATGAAACCAAGCATGCCGATCGTTGCAGCGCTTGCAAGAGCATTAAATGAGAAGGTATCTGAGTTGTAGAAAGGCTTGAAGCTGAAGCCGCCAAATCCATAACCGTCGATAATAACGATTTTAAAAGCGCAAATCAAGAAAATGGCAATCAAGCTTAGTTGTCCGAAAAGGAAGAAATTATTGACCCAGTTTGCGACTTTGCCGTTAATCGCAACGACTGCGGTTACAATGCCGACGAATACGAGAATAATTAACCACATCGGGAATTGTGGAGCTATCGTACCTAGCCATATGGTCGAGAACTTGACTAGCAGACCCGGTACGATCGTATAGTCCATTACGATTAACCATCCCGCAAGAAACCCTATGTACGGATGCATGCCGCGTTGGACATAAGAATAAGAGGATCCCGCGACTGGAAATTCCGAAGTCATCCACTTATAACTTAGAGCTGTAAACAACATGGCAAGAGCGCCGAATAAGTAAACGAGAGGAGCCATCCCCATACTGGTTACATGAGCGGCAGCCCACACTTGAGTAGGTGCGATAGGAAGCATGCAAAGCAGTCCGAATCGTACCAATTGCCATGTACTTTGATCACGGCGCAATTCTTGCTGGTAACCCGAAGGTTTAGAGGTCTGTTGTGAGTTGTTATGTGTACTAACTTGCAAAATGGATTCCTCGTTTCGTGTTATATTTATGTAATATTTGCCAAGTTATTCCATCCTAACAATCAAGAACATTCCCCCTCGCTTGGAATATTATATAACATAAATAAAAAGATTCTATATAAAATAATGATGAGTGTAGAAAAAAACCTTAAAAAGAGGGCCGTACCATGCATATGCATGGTACGGCCCTTTAGCCAATTATTCCGAAACAATGTCCACGATGACGCGCTTCCGCTCCTTAACCGCAGCGGAAGAGACTACTGTACGCAACGCCTTAGCGATACGTCCCTGCTTGCCGATTACTTTGCCGACATCGTCGGGATGAACGGAAAGCTCGTACACCAGGCCTCTCGCGTCTTCCTTGACCTGAATTTGCACGTCTTCCGGATGATCCACCAACGCTCGGGCAATAACCCGAATCAATTGTTCCATGGCTCAGCCCTCCGGTATTGAGACGATTACTTCTGGAGCTTGGATTCGTGGAATTTCTTCAAGACACCGGCTTTGCTCAGAAGGTTGCGAACGGTATCGGACGCTTGCGCGCCGTTTTGCAGCCATTTCAAAGCTTTTTCCTCGTCGATTTGTACGTGGGCTGGTTGAGCAACCGGATTGTACACGCCGATTTCTTCAATAAAACGTCCATCACGCGGGGAACGGGAATCCGAAACCACTACGCGATAGAACGGAGCTTTATGAGCACCGATCCGTTTCAAACGAATGCGAACTGACATTGACTTTCACCTCCTTGACTAGAATTCAGACTAACGAGAACGTTAGAAAGGAAACTTCATATTTTTTCCGCCGAACATGTTTTTCAGGCCTTTGAGACCGCCTTTAGGACCTTTGGGGCCCATCATGCCGGAGAATTGCTTCATCATTTTTTTCATATCTTCGAATTGCTTCAGCAAGCGATTAACGTCCGCAATGGTCGTTCCGCTTCCTGCCGCGATCCTCTTGCGACGGCTATAGTTAATGATATCCGGCTTCTTCTTCTCCACTTTCGTCATCGACTTGGCAATCGCTTCAGTACGGGCGATTTGCTTCTCGTCGATTTTGAAGTTCGGATTGCCTTTCAGCTTGTTCATGCCGGGCATCATATCGAGCAATTGGTCCAGCGGCCCCATCTTGCGAACTTGTTCCATCTGCTCAAGGAAATCGTCGAAAGTAAAATCGGCGGTGCGCATCTTGCGTTCCATCTCGGCGGCTTTCTCCGCGTCCATGTTCGTCTGCGCCTTCTCGATAAGCGACAACATGTCTCCCATGCCGAGTATCCGCGATGCCATCCGATCGGGATGGAATGCTTCCAGTTGATCGATTTTCTCGCCAGTAGAAGCGAATTTAATCGGACAGCCGGTTACGGCTTTAACGGAAAGCGCAGCACCGCCGCGCGTATCACCGTCTAGCTTAGTAAGAACGACGCCGGTTAAAGCGAGTTGCTCGTGGAAGCTTTGCGCCACGTTAACCGCTTCTTGCCCCGTCATCGCATCGACGACGAGCAACACCTCGTCAGGGTTAACCGCGGAATGAATATCTTTGATCTCTTGCATCAGCTCGGCGTCGATTTGCAGACGGCCGGCCGTATCGATCAGAACGTAATCATTGCCTTGGTCTTTAGCCAATTGGACGCCTTGCTTCGCGATCTCGACAGGACTGACCTGATCGCCGAGCGTAAATACCGGCACTCCGATCTGGCCTCCGAGCACCTCTAGCTGTTTAATCGCCGCAGGACGGTAAATATCGCCCGCGACTAGCAACGGCTTGTGGTTCTGGGATTGCAACAGCTTGGCGAGCTTACCCGTAAGCGTCGTCTTTCCTGCCCCCTGCAAACCGGCCATCAGAACAACAGTCGGCGGTTTGTTCGCCTTCACGAGCTTCTCCTGGGTACCGCCCATCAGCTCGGTTAATTCTTTGTTAACGATGTCAATAATGACCATCGCGGGCGTGAAACTCTTCACCACTTCTTGACCCGTGGCTCGTTCCTTCACCTTGGCGATGAAATCCTTGACGACTTTGAAGTTAACGTCCGCTTCCAGCAATGCTAAACGCACCTCGCGCATCGCGTCGTTAACGTCGTCTTCCGATACTTTGCCTCTGCCCTTCAGCTTGCCGAATACGTTCTGCAGCCGGGTTGATAATCCTTCAAAAGCCATATTCCCATCCCTCCTTCGGAACGGTTTTTTACTCCATCAATCGATGGTCTAGGGTCTCTAAATGAATCATTCCGCATTCCTTAGCTTAGCGGCCGTTTCCGTGAGCGATTGACGCCATTCCTGGGGCAATCCGGCAATCTGCGACTCTAACAAATCGATGCCCGCGTGCAGCCTACCGTGACGCTCCACGAGCTGCAGCTTGGACTCGTATTCCTCCAGCACCTGCTCCGCTCGCTTGATATGCTCATAAATCGCTTGCCTGCTAATCTGAAAATCCGCGGCGATCTCACCCAGCGTATAATCATCATGAAAATAACATTTCAAGAATGTCTGTTGCTTATCGGTTAGCAAGGGACCGTAAAAATCATACAACTCATTGATTCGGTTCGTCTTCTCTAGCGCGTTCTCCCCGTTCACAATGGCTGCTCCCTTCATTCCCCGCGGCTACGCTCGTGCTTATGTTACAAGCTTACGATACGCATCCGCTAATTCAATGTCAAGGAAAAACCCTTTACATCCAAACTACTTTCACTATGTTACCCAATCGCAAAAGAGATGTCAAGGGAAATCCCTTAACATCTCTCCACTTACCAGTTTTTTTTGCACAACAACGACTTCATCTACAACTTTGACTTCTTGTACAACGCTACATTCCCAGTCGCTCCGACTACCGCAACTCCTGCAAATGCTGCAGATATTGCAAATACTGCAACTGCAACTACTCCTTCAACATCTACATGTAATTTGTACAATTAGTTTCGAGATTAGATTGGCATTTTTGAATCTTAGTGTATTTTAGGCATTTAATTAAGATGAGCAAGCAATTGTTTATACAAATCACAAAAACTAACTGCCTATTATACACTTAGTCGCGAAGCTGCTGCTTTCTCAGCTTAATTAAGTGTAAGAAATACATTAAGATTGCCATTTGGGGTCGATCGTCTTTCGATCAGCTCATTCCCGGTTAGAATCAAATCTCGTATGCATTGAACGCCGCTTGAATGCCCGCGCCTGTGTGGACACTAACACCATGGCGTACGAGCACGGCTTCTAGGGCCCATAACAAATGAAGAACGTTTTTTACGACTGCAACTGTAGCCCATCGTTCCGATTCTCCATATACGACGGTATCCGCGCCGCACCTTTCGGCGATTTCTTGATACGGTGGACTAATGAAGCAGGAGTGAGCATCGAGTTCTCTATGCCTGCGGAACCACTTATTACAACATTGGACGAAAAAAAATCACCTCACTGGCTTAAAGCCATTTGAGGTGATGATCATAGACCGATATTCGGTTAGTTGGATTGTTCTTCGTCCGTTTCTTCATTGCCTGCCAAATCGGCGAACAAGGCATGAACGAATTGGTCCGCGTCGAATTGTTGCAGATCGTCCATTTTCTCGCCAAGTCCGACAAACTTCACGGGAAGCGACAGCTCATTGCGGATAGCGATGACGATACCGCCTTTAGCCGTTCCATCAAGCTTGGTAAGAACCAAACCGGTGACGCCGCTTTTCTCCCCGAACAGCTTCGCTTGCTGAAGCGCGTTCTGGCCTGTCGTCGCATCAAGTACAAGCAAAGTTTCATGGGGCGCTCCGGGAATTTCACGTTGGATGACCCGATGGATCTTCGCAAGCTCTTCCATCAAATTGGATTTGTTCTGGAGACGACCCGCCGTGTCGCAGATCAGCACGTCGACGTTTTGCTTTTTCGCCGCCTGGACTGCATCGAACATAACTGCTGCCGGATCGGAGCCAGATTCTTGCTTAATGACATCGACGCCGACACGTCCGCCCCACACTTCCAATTGCTCGATCGCTCCCGCACGGAAAGTATCTCCGGCTGCCAGCAACACCTTCTTGCCTTGCTGCTTATAGCGCCATGCGAGCTTGCCGATCGTCGTCGTTTTGCCGACACCGTTTACTCCGACGAACAAGATAACCGTAATCCCGTTCGGGTTTTCCTTGATGCCCACCTCTTCGCCCGTGCTCTGAAGCATGGCAACAAGCTTCTCGGACATAATCGGCTGCAGCTCGGACGGTTGTTCGATTTTGCGTTTTTTCACTTCCGCGCGAAGATCGTCGATCAATCCCATAACCGTATTGATGCCGACGTCGGCTCCGATCAGGATTTCTTCCAGCTCTTCGAAAAACTCTTCGTCTATCTTCTTGCGGCGCGAGAACAACTCCGCCACTTTCCCGACGAAAGCATCGCGAGTTTTCGACAATCCATCCCGGAATTTACTCGTTACCGCCTCGGTCTTGGAAGCGATGCTTTCCTTAAGCCTCTTGAAAAAACTCATCTCTATTTCCTCCAGCCTATTGCTAATACAGCTACTATTGCCACACGGTCCTATTTCGCTAATTCAGCCAACATTACCTCAATTAGTACCGCCACACGGTCCTATTCCGCTAATTCAGCTAACATTACCTCAATTAGTACCGCCACACGGTCCTATTTCGCTAAACCAGCCAACATTACCTCAATTAGTACCGCCACACGGTCCTATTCCGCTAATTCAGCTAACATTACCTCAATTAGTACCGCCACACGGTCCTATTTCGCTAAACCAGCCAACATTACCTCAATTAGTACCGCCACACGGTCCTATTCCGCTAATTCAGCTAACATTACCTCAATTAGTACCGCCACACGGTCCTATTTCGCTAAACCAGCCAACATTACCTCAATTAGTACCGCCACACGGTCCTATTCCGCTAATTCAGCTAACATTACCTCAATTAGTACCGCCACACGGTCCTATTTCGCTAAACCAGCCAACATTACCTCAATTAGTACCGCCACACGGTCCTATTCCGCTAATTCAGCTAACATTACCTCAATTAGTACCGCCACACGGTCCTATTTCGCTAAACCAGCTAGCATTACCTCAATTAGTACCGCCACACGGTCCTATTTCCCTAACTCAGACACCTAGCGCACTTAAGCCGTCACCGTTAGCTCTTCCGTCTCCTCTAGGCGAACCGAGACGAGCTTCGATACGCCGCCCTCTTCCATCGTAACCCCGTACAATACGTCCGCTTCCTCCATCGTACCTTTACGGTGAGTAACGACGATGAACTGAGTCGAATCCGAGAATTCGCGCATGTACTGAGCATAACGGGCAACGTTTGCTTCATCCAACGCCGCTTCGACCTCATCGAGCACGCAGAAAGGAACGGGCTTGACGTTAAGAATCGCAAACAGCAATGCAATGGCCGTAAGGGCTCTCTCTCCCCCGGACAAAAGTTGAAGGTTAGTCAACTTCTTGCCTGGTGGCTGCGCGACGATATCGATCCCCGTATCGAGCGGATGGTCCGGATCGACCAAGATGAGATCCGCGCGCCCCCCGCCGAACATCCGGGAGAACACCACGACAAAATGCTTGCGGATTTCCTCGAACGTCGTGCGGAAACGCTTGGACATCTCCTCGTCCATCTCGCGAATAATGCCATGAAGCTTCGTCTTCGCTTCGATCAGATCGTTTTCTTGCTCCGAGAGGAAGTGGAAACGCTCGAATACGCGTTTATACTCCTCGATCGCTCCCAAGTTAACGTCGCCTAACGACGAAATCTTCCGCTTCATATCGCGAACTTCGTTCTGCGTGCTCACGATATCTTCCGGAACCGGGTACCGCTCTTTGGCTAGCTCGAATCCGATTTCGTATTCTTCCGTCAGCTTACGCAGAAGGTTGTCGAGCTCTACATCCATCCGGTTGACGGCTATTTCCGCTTGGCGCATGCCTTCCTCGACGGTTCTCAGCTTGGCGCGTTGATCCTTCGTTTCGCCTTCCTTGCGCTCCAGCTCCCGCTGTTTCTCCGCACGGTCCGCGCGTTTGAACTCGATATTTTCCGTGAACTGCTTCTTCTGAATCCGCAGTTCGTTCAATCGTTCTCTATGCTCCACGGACTCTTCTAGCGTACGCGCAGTTTCCGCATCGTTATGCTCCAAAGATTCCTTAAACTGCTTCCTCTCCACCGTTAAACGAGACAATTCCGCGCGATGGCGATTAGATTGCTCGTCCAAAGCGCTGCGAGACTGCTCCAGCCGGGCAATAGAAACTTTCAACTCGGTAAGCTCCGCTTGCAGTTCCTCTTTCGCGGTTGCGCTCTTGCGACGAAGCTCCTCGGCCTCCTGAATCCGGCTCTGGATACGCTTCTCCTCTTCCGTAAGAGCAGCAAGCCTGGCTTCCGCTTCTTCCTTGTTGGAATTCAGACCGCCGGCTTCCGCGTCGAAAGCAGCTTTCTCTCCTAGCAGTTCCGCCTTCTGATCTTCCAGCAGCTTCTCGTCCTGCAGCAATTGGGCTTGTTCCCCGGACACTTGCTGTTCTTTCAGGCGCTCTTGTTCTCCCTGATTGCGAAGCTGTTCGATATTTTGCGCGACTTGCGCTAGCTCTTTTTTCAAGTCGTCGGCTTCCGCTTTTGCATGCTCCCTGGCGGCTTCCGCTTCCTTAATCTCGCGCTCCAGCTCTTCTAACTGACGCTGGCGACCAAGCAGGCTAGAAGATTTTTTCTGTAAGCTACCGCCGGTCATCGAACCGCCGGCATTGACGATGTCGCCATCCCGCGTTACGACGCGAAAACGGTACTGAAGCCTTGAGGCGATTCGGTTCGCAAGCTCCAACGTTTCGGCGATCAGCACGTTGCCGAGCATACTGCTTACGATCGCCGCATATTTCGGCTCGGAGCCGACTAGCTCGGACGCAATGCCGATGAATCCTTCCGCTTGCTCCAACGTACGGCGATCGCTATCCGACATGTTCCTCGCACGAATAACGTCGAGCGGAAGGAACGTAGCGCGTCCAGACTGGCGTTGTTTCAAATAAGCGATTGCGGTACGCGAGCTTTTCTCGTCTTCCATGACGATATGCTGCAGCGCCGCACCGAGCGCGGTTTCGATTGCGACTTCCAGATGCCCCGGAACGGTTACCAATTCGGCAACAGCACCGTGCACTCCATGCAACGAGCCGCGTTTGGAAGCTTTCAGCACTTCCCGAACGCCGTGCTGGAACCCGTCGTAATCGTTCTGCAGCTCTTTGATCGTATCTCTACGGGAGACGAGCGCTTCCTTCTTCTGCTCCGAACGACGAACGGATGCCTGCGCCTCTTCCAGCTTCCGCTGAAGCTCACCGGAGCGAGCTCCTTCCGCGACATAACGGTCGCGCACTTCAGTCAGCGCTTGCGTCACCGCGGTCACTCGCTCTTCTAGCATTCCGCGCTTCTCCTGCAACGCGTCCATCTGCTCGCGCCACTTCGTCTCTTCCTCCGCGATCCGAGCCATCCGACGCTCAAGAACCTCGCGCTGGCCTTCGCCGTAACGAATATCGTTCCGCGCCTGAGCCATCGCGTTTAACGTATCGAACAATTCCGCTTTCAGCCGCTCTTCGACTTCCGTGCTCCCGTCCGCAAGGGCAAGCCTGTCCTCTTCGTCCGCAAGCTTGGATGACAATTCCGCAAGCTCAGCTTCTAATTGAACCCGCTTCGTCTTAAGCTCGGCTTCCTCCGCAGTCGCTTGCTCGAACCGTTCCTCCGCGGATGCCATCGATTGCTGAAGACCTTCGCGGGTCCGTTCCAGATGGCCTCTGCGCTCGTTAAGCAGCTCTACGTAACCTTCCGATTTCTCGGTTTCTTCGCTGCAGTGAAGCAATTCGTCCTGCAGTTTCTCGAGCAACTCTTCAAGTTGGACAAGAGCTTGGCGCTCTTCCTCCAAGATGGCGTCGTGCTTGCTGACGAACGTAGATAAACCGAGCTGCTCTTCGCGCAAAGTAGCGAGACGTTCGTTCGTCTGCGTCCAATTTGTATGTACCCCTTCGATTTGATGCACGTAAAGGGCGATTTCTTTATTTTTCAAATCTTCTTTTAACGCTTTATACGCCTCGGCTTTTTCCGACTGATCCTTTAGCGGCTCGATCTGCCCCTTGAGTTCGCTAACCAAGTCGTGAATCCTCAGCAAATTGTTCTCTGTATCTTCCAGCTTCTTCTGGGCTTCTTTCTTGCGGCTCTTGTATTTTACGATTCCGGACGCTTCTTCGAAAATGCCCCGGCGATCCTCGGAGCGCGTACTCAAGATTTCCTCGATACGGCCTTGTCCAATTATCGAATAAGCCTCTCGACCGATACCGGTATCCATGAACAATTCCGTAATATCCTTGAGCCGACAAGGCTGTTTGTTAATTAAGTATTCGCTTTCTCCGTTCCGGTGAACCCGGCGCGTAACGGTCACCTCGCTGAAATCCAGAGGCAACGCCTTGTCCATATTATCGAGCGTCAATGACACTTCGCCGAAGTTCACGGCTTTACGCGAATCGCTTCCGGCGAAAATAATGTCCTGCATATTACCGCCGCGAAGAGACTTCGCGCTCTGCTCGCCGAGCACCCAGCGAATTCCGTCGGAAATATTGCTTTTACCGCTGCCGTTCGGTCCGACTACGGCTGTTATACCTCGAACGAACTCCAGCTCGGTCCGGTCTGCGAATGACTTAAACCCAGTCAGCTCGATTCTTTTCAAAAACATAAGGATAATTTCTCCTCTCGAGTCGTTCGGTTACCCAGGATATTGCTTCGCAAACGTCGCTAGCGCTTGAGAGGCAGCTTGCTGCTCTGCTTCCTTCTTGGAACGCCCGATCCCCTTGCCTAACCTTTGCTTGCCGATGGCCACGACGGACACGAACTCGCGATCGTGCGCAGGGCCTCGTTCTTCTACGATCCTATAATCCAGTGCGCCCATAGACAGTTGTTGAACCTTTTCTTGCAGCTCTGTCTTGAAATCTTTAAGCGGAGCTTGTCCGTCGCTTGGCAATTGAGAGAACAGATGGCGTTCCAGAAAAGCTCGCACGGCTTCCAGTCCTTGATCCAAATAGAGCGCTCCCAAGAAAGCTTCGAACGCGTCCGCGAGCAAGGAAGGGCGGGTACGCCCTCCTGTTTGCTCCTCCCCTTTGCCGAGCAGCACGACCTGCCCGAATTCGAGCGTCTCGGCAAAACGGACAAGCGATGGTTCGCAGACGATGCTCGCCCGCAAACGGGTCATCTCGCCTTCCGGAGAATCCGGATATAGGCGGTACAAATACTCCGATACCGTTAGTTGCAGCACGGCATCCCCTAGAAATTCCAATCGTTCGTTGTCCGCGATCCTTGCTCCCCGCTGCTCATTTACGTAAGAAGTATGAGTGAATGCTTGCTTTAACAAAGCTGGGTTGCGAAAGGTCAGATTGATGCGTTCTTGCAGCTGTTGAAAACCGTCCTTCACGTCTCTCACCTCAACTGCGCCCATAAACAAACGACGCAGGCAGCATATGCCGCCTGCGTCGACGTTCACGCGCTTATTAGGTTTCGTATATTTAACTTTAAGCTTCGAATTTACGCATGATGATGGTAGCGTTATGACCGCCGAAACCGAAAGAGTTCGACAATGCCACTTGCACATCCGCTTCACGCGGCTTATTCGGTACGTAGTCCAGATCTAGCTCCGGATCTTGGTTATCCAAGTTAGCCGTCGGGGGGATAATCCCGTTCTGCAACGTCAATCCGAGAATAACCGCTTCTACACCGCCTGCAGCGCCGAGAAGATGACCGGTCATCGACTTGGTCGAGCTAACCGCCAGCTTATAAGCATGATCTCCGAAAGCTTTCTTGATCGCGGTAGATTCGGATTTGTCTCCGATACCCGTCGAAGTTCCGTGGGCGTTAATATAATTAACGGTTTCCGGTTCGATTCCCGCGTCTTTCAACGCTTTCTTCATACAGCGAGCCGCACCGTCCGGATCTGGATCCGTCATATGGTGGGCATCGCCGCTCATTCCGTAGCCGATAATTTCGGCGTAAATATGAGCGCCCCGCTGCTGAGCATGCTCAAGCGATTCCAGAATGAGAACGCCGGCGCCTTCGCCCATGACGAAACCGTCGCGATCCACGTCGAATGGACGGCTTGCTTTCTCAGGTTCATCATTGCGTGTGCTCATCGCTCTCATCGCGCAGAATCCCGCCATCCCGATCGGACGAATCGTCGCTTCCGCGCCGCCGCAGATCATGACATCGGCATCGCCGCGTTGAATCATCTTGTAGCTGTCGCCGATGGAGTGCGTCCCCGTCGCGCAAGCCGATACGGCTGCGGAGTTCGGACCTTTGGCTCCCGTGCTCATCGAGACTTGGCCGCTGGCCATGTTGGCGATCATCATCGGAATGAAGAATGGGCTTACGCGACGCGGGCCCTTCTCCATCAATAACGTATGCTGATCTTCCCAAGTGCCCAAACCGCCGATACCCGAGCCCACAACGACGCCCACACGCTCGGCGTCCGCGTTCTCGCCAATGACGAGCTTCGCATCTTCAAGAGCCAATTTGCTAGCCACGACGCCGAATTGAACGAAGCGGTCCATCTTACGCGATTCTTTCTTATCGATATATAAGCTAGGATCGAAATTCTTGATCTCTGCTGCAATCTTAGTTGTATATTCCGTTGTATCGAATGCTTCTATAAGGCTAATGCCGGATTTGCCGTTCAATAGATTGTTCCAGAACGTAGGCAGATCGGAACCTAGGGACGTTACTACCCCCATGCCTGTAACAACAACTCGCTGTGTCAAAACCCATTCACCTCTTCAGGGTAATTCAGTACACGCTCCCGAATGTGAAGCGGTGCTTAAATGTGCAGAAGTCCCGTCGCGATAACGGGACCCGGTCGATCATTACGCATGAGATTGTATGTATTTAACGACTTCTCCCACCGTTGTGATCTTCTCTGCATCCTCGTCTGAAATCTCCAAGTCGAATTCGTCTTCGAGCTCCATAACGAGTTCTACCACATCGAGAGAGTCAGCGCCTAAGTCGTCTTTGAAGGATGCTTCGGCTGTTACCTCTGCCTCTTCAACACCTAGGCGTTCGATAACGATGCGTTTTACACGTTCTTGTACATCGGACATCCGGTTCACCTCCCTTAACGTATTATACGTGAATCATGGACAAAAAGCCATAGATGCGTTGCACGGGGAACCTCGTAATTCACTACATGTACATTCCGCCGTCTACATGAATCGTTTGACCGGTCATGTAGGATGCCGCATCTGAAGCTAGGTAAACAACGGCCGACGCGATGTCCTCGGGACGGCCCATTCTACCCATTGGAATTTCACCTTGCATCTTCTCCCTAATATCCGCAGGGATCTTGTCGGTCATATCCGATTCGATGAAGCCTGGCGCTACCGCATTAACGGTAATGCCCCGGGAAGCCAATTCCTTGGCCGCGGACTTCGTCAAGCCGATTACGCCCGCTTTAGACGCAACATAATTGGCCTGGCCTGCGTTACCCAGCACGCCGACTACGGACGAAATATTGATTATCCGTCCAGCACGCTGCTTCATCATGGAACGCGTCACGGCTTTGAGTCCGTTGAACACGCCCTTCAGATTCGTTTCGATGACTTCATCGAATTCCGATTCCTTCATACGCATAATCAGGTTATCCCTGGTGATGCCCGCATTATTCACAAGGATGTCCAATTTGCCGAAAGTTTCGAGCGTCTTCGCCACCATCTCATCGAATTCCGCCGCTTTTCCGACATTCGCTTTGATCATGATCGCCTTGCGTCCGAGCGCTTCCACCTCTTTGACGGTTTCCGCCGCCGCGGCTTCGCTGCCCGAATAGTTAATCGCAACGTCCGCGCCCGCTGCCGCAAGCGCGATCGCGATCGCTCGACCGATTCCGCGGGAAGCACCCGTCACCAATGCGGTCTTGCCGTTCAAATCCCACATCGCCATCTTTTCGATCACCCTCTCGAACATTGTCGCTGTTTCAGCTTCATTGTGCAACTGCCATTGCCGACGCCGCGCTGTTAACCGAGATGACTTGCACGGTTTTGTCGATTTTCTTGATCAATCCAGCCAACACTGTTCCGGAGCCGATTTCAACGAACGTATCGACGCCTTCGCTGATTAGAAATTTAATCGTGTCCTCCCATTGCACGGGAGAGACGACTTGCTTTACGAGCAGTTCACGAAGCTCCTCGCCCGATGTAACAGACTTGGCATGAACGTTCGCGACGACAGGCACTTGAGCGGCATGAAACTCAACCTTCATTAATTCGGCGGACAATTTATCCGCCGCAGGCTGCATCAGCGAGGAATGGAAGGGACCGCTAACGTCAAGCGGAATAACCCTCTTGGCTCCTGCTTCTTTTCCGCGCTCCACTACGGCCGCGACTCCTTCCGAAGAACCGGAAACGACGATTTGCCCCGGGCAATTCACGTTCGCCAGCTCCACGAGAGTACCGTTAGCCGTAATGTCCGCGCACAGAGCTTGCAGAGCTTCACGTTCTGCACCCAGAACGGCCGCCATAGCACCTTGACCGCTCGGTACGGCTTGTTCCATGAATTGGCCGCGCGCCCTAACTAAACGGATCGCGTCGCTGAAAGCAAGTACTCCGGCAGCCACTAGAGCGCTGTATTCGCCTAGAGAATGTCCGGCAACGAAATCCGGCTTTATGTTTTGTTCTTTGTAAGTTTCGAGCAATGCGATGCTTGTCGCCAATAACGCGGGTTGCGTGTTCGCCGTCTGGCGAAGCTCTTCATCCGGTCCTTCGAACGCTAGCTTCGAAATCGGAAATCCAAGCGCTTCGTCCGCTTGATCGAATATGGCACGAGAAGCCGCATGGCTCTCGTAAGCATCATAACCCATTCCGACCGCTTGCGCGCCTTGGCCGGGAAATACGAATGCGATTTTACCCAAAATGACTCCTCCTTACTTCATTTGTGTCAGTCCTTACCCTTTGCCGCGGCTTACCAGACAAGGACGGAAGCTCCCCATGTTAAACCGCCGCCGAAGCCAACGAGCACGAGGCAATCTCCTTCTTTCACTCGGCCATTTTCAACCGCTTCAGCTAAGGCTAACGGGATCGAAGCCGCGGATACGTTGCCGTATCGATCTAGATTGATCATGGCTTTGTCCTCGGACAGATCCAATCTCTCCAACGCGGACTGAATAATGCGGATGTTCGCTTGATGAGGAATCAGCAGATCAATGTCCGATTTCTCGTAGCCGGCGCTGCTCAGGGCTTCCTCCGCTGCGCTTCCCATGACTCTGACCGCGAACTTGAACACGTCGCGTCCGTTCATCTCGATGAAGTGACGGCGCTCCGTTACCGATTGCTCCGTGGAAGGAAGACGAGAGCCGCCGCCGCAAATGCGCAACAATTCTCCGCCTGCTCCATCCGCGCCCAGCTTAAAGGATTTGAATCCCCGACCTTCGGGAACTTGGCCGAGCACGACCGCGCCAGCGCCATCTCCGAAAAGAATAGCCGTATTGCGATCCGAGTAGTCCGTAATTCTAGACAAGCATTCAGCGCCTACCACGAGAACGTGACGATACAAGCCAGTCGCAATCAATCCGGTCGCATTCGCCAAACCGTATATAAATCCAGAGCAAGCGGCAGACAAATCGAATGCGGCCGCCTTCTTCGCTCCGAGCTTCTCTTGCAGCAAACATGCCGTGGAAGGGAAGAACATATCCGGCGTAATGGTCGCTACGACAATCAGGTCAAGCTCGTCCGCCGTAATCCCGGCAGCCTTCAGAGCTTGTACGGAAGCCTCGTAAGCTAGATCCGAGGTCGCTTGTTCAGGAGCCGCGATTCTGCGCTCCCTTATCCCTGTGCGCGTTACGATCCATTCATCGTTCGTTTCCACCATCTGTTCTAAATCCTGATTTGTTAGTCGACGCTCCGGAACGTATTTACCCGTTCCGAGAATACCGACGGAAACTCCATTCATACGCCTCTCTCACTTTCCGCTGATTTCATCGGCTAGCGCCGCGATTAGTCCGTTGCCGATAGCCGTCCGTGTTTGCCGAATGGCCGTCTTCATCGCCTTCGCATCCGAAGATCCATGTCCTTTGACGACCAATCCGTTCACGCCGAGCAATGGCGCTCCGTTATATTCATTGTAATCCATTCGATCCCTAACTCGGCGGAAACTCGGCTTAAGAAGCGCTGCCGCTATCTTCGAAATCAATGACGAGGTCAGTTCTTCGCGTAAAAGCTTGAAGATCGTCGAAGCCGCGCCCTCCAAAGATTTCAACATGATATTCCCCGAAAATCCATCGCAAACGATAATATCGCATTTCCCATCCAGCACGTCGCGGGCTTCGATGTTGCCGACGAAGTTGATTGGGGCTTCCTCGAGCAGCCCGAAGGCTACCTTCGTTAATTCGTTGCCTTTGGCGGCTTCTGTTCCGACGTTGAGCAACCCAACCCGCGGTTTAGCGATTCCATGCACCTTACTGCGATAGATACTACCCATGATCGCATATTGTAACAGGTGTTCAGGCTTCGCATCCATATTGGCGCCCATATCGAGCGCGAGCACACCGACGTTATCCAGCGTAGGGAAGATGGCTGCCAAGCCTGGACGTTCAATGCCCTTAAGCCGCCCTAAGACCAACAAGCCCAACGCCATTAACGCGCCAGTGTTTCCCGCGGAAATCATCGCATCGGCTTGGCCTTCCTTCACTAACCGCCCAGCTACAACCATGGAGGAATTCGTCTTGCGACGAACGGCCTTGACCGGTTCATCATCGTTCTCGATGACGTCCAGAGCGGGTTCGATAGAAATATTCGAAGGGGCGCTATTACCCAGCAAAGGCTGAAGCACTTCCGGATTACCAACCAAGATCAGATGCGTATCCGGCCATTCGGCAGCTGCAGACAAAGCGCTTTCGACTTGTGCATGGGGCGCATGGTCTCCGCCCATTGCATCAATAGCAATCCGCATGAGCTACACTCCTTTATGAAGTCGTTCAGAAAGTTACGCCGAAATCCGAACCTCTAAGAACTTGCAATTAGGTTTTCGATTCCCCGGCGGATCTATAAATAATAAAGTTTCCTTGAAATACCATTTCCTCGCCCACATATGTAAAAACTTCAACCTTAGCTTTCCCTTTTTGCTCACCGCTTGCCCTTACATAAGCTTTGGCAATACATTTCTCCCCTAGCCTAGCAGGACGAATAAAACGGATATCCGCAGACGCTGTCAATGCGATCTCATCATTGATTACCGCTACCGCAAGCGAGTTTGCCTGAGCGAACACATGATGTCCGCGGGCAATTCCCGAACGGGAGAAAACATGCTCCGCGCTAATCTCGAACAAAGAAATCCCGCTTTTGTCCAACTGCAAGTCAAGAATATCGCCGATGACCTCATGCAGAGGTAGAGACCGTACCGAATCGTACGAGCGCTCCGCCATTAGCTTCAATCTTTCCCTTAGTTCCGGTATCGCAAGCTCCAATCGATCCAAGCGGATCGTCTGAATGCTGACTTTCAATTGGCGTGTCAGTTCCCGGTCGGTGAGAAACGGATTTTCGTCCAATAGCTTGCTAAGCTGTTGATGACGCTGACGTTTAGGAAGCCGCTCCATACTCACCACCGCTTTCTGTACATGTAGAGATTCCGATCCCTATTCATTGCTAATTTATATGAATAACCTTTAATACCAGGTGCCAATAATGGTGTAAAGAAAAACGCGCCGGTATGCAACGAACGCAAGTAACGCCATCTTCACCCGCTGTGCGGTCGAATGCGCTTCCCCGTCGTGAATCCAGACGCGTCTAAGCTTTATTGCTTGATGATTTCGCGTGATTTGTACGTACCGCAAACTTTACATACGCGGTGCGAAATTTTCAATTCTCCACATTGCTCGCATTTCACCATACCAGGAACTACCAACTTAAAGTGCGTCCGGCGTTTGTGTTTGCGGGCTTTCGATGTCTTCGCAAAAGGGACTGCCATTGCTGCCACCTCCTTATCAGGTCCGAACGACGCCGCGGCACGAAACCGCAACCTATTCTTTCTGAGATTTAAACCAATCCTGAAGCGCAGCCATACGGGGATCAATCTTCTCCGTATTGCAACCGCACGATTGTTCGTTCAGGTTCATCCCGCATTCCGGGCACAGCCCTTTGCAATCTTCACTGCAAAGCGGTGCGTACGGTAGTTGGACTACGAGCTCTTCCGCCAAATAAGGAGAAAGATCGATCCGCTCTTCCGTTACCGGTACGGCTTCATCATCTTCACTCAGTTCGGCTTCCCCGTTCTCGACGATTCGAAATTGTTCTTCGAACGGTACGAGCACGGTCTCATCGAATTTGTCCAGGCAGCGCGAACACTGCATGCGAACATCACAGGAGAGTTGTCCCGACACTAGAATCCGATCGTCGGCGGCTTTCGCCACCAAGTTGTATTTCATCGGTTCGAGCGGACTGTATTCGGCGTTATTCCGAAACAATTCCTTCAGGTCGAGAGTTCCCTGTAGCTCCATCGGCTGCTGCCGAGCGACAAGCTCTTGTACTTTTAGCAACAATGATATCACTCCAAACAAACAAAAATTATTATATCGAGATTCAGCATCCTTTGTCAACAATTACAGAGAGTTTTCAGGTAATCTTCTCTTGCTCGCCCCGAACATGTTATATTGTGGCAAACAAATCAATCCACTCAAACGGCTTGGCCGTCATAAGGAGACTGGCATGTCAACGGTCGGTGTCATTGTAGAGTATAACCCATTACACAACGGACATCTCTATCATTTACAGCAATCCAAGAAAATAACGGGTTCCGAAAATGTAGTCGCGGTCATGAGCGGCCATTTTCTTCAACGGGGGGAACCGGCTATGGCTGACAAGTGGGCACGGACGGAAATGGCTCTGAGAGCGGGCTGCGACCTTGTCCTCGAGCTTCCGGTCGCATATAGCTCTCAGCCTGCCCAATGGTTTGCGTACGGCTCAGTGGGCATCCTGGACGCGACTGGGGTCGTCGATTCCATCTGCTTCGGCAGCGAAAGCGGTGAATTAGATTCACTGCGGCTAATGGCTTCCCTGCTAACGGACGAACCTGCGGAATTCGTCTCCCTGCTGAACGGGTACCTTAAAGAAGGAATGCCTTATCCTTCCGCTTTTACCCTTGCCGCATCAACTTATTTGGAACAGAACGGCTTAGCCGAGCATGCTTACTCGTTAACGCAGCCTAATCACACGCTAGGACTCCATTATTTAATGGCGCTGCGGAAACTTAATAGTAACATAGCCCCCTATACGCTCAAGCGGGAAAAATCAGAATACGGACAATCCGATATTACCGACGTTCGGATTGCTAGCGCGACTGCTTTGCGTAAGCTGCTGCTAGGCGAATCCGGAGCGTTGGACCTGTTAGCCGATTATGTACCTTTTACAACGATGGAGGTTCTTAAACGCGAGATAGACGCCGGACAGGCCCCTATCCATTGGGAACACTTCGCCAGACCTCTGTTCCACGAATTGTTCCGCCAGGATGAACGTCAGCTCTCCGCATACGCCGAAGTAACAGAAGGACTAGAGCATCGGATTCGCGGCGTGCTTGCAGGCTTGCCCGAATATTCCGTCGCGGCGCTACTTCAAGCGTTAAAAACGAAAAGATATACGCATACGAAGCTGCAGCGTACGTTACTTCGCGTCCTTCTCGGCCATCATAAGGAGCAACTTACCTCTCAACGATTAGCCTCGGGTATAGAATATATTCGCGTGCTCGGATTTAATGAACGCGGGCAGCGTTTGCTGCATGCCATGCGAACCAAAGCCAAAGTTCCCGTCGTCACTTCCGCTTCCAAAGGGATCTCCCCGTATTTGGCATTGGACGCTCGGGCTACAGGCATCTATTCTTTAGCCTTCCGGGATGCCGATCCATCCGCAGCCATGCGCGATTTCACCAAACCGCCCATTCGCCTCTGAACGGCACGTAATCTAGGCCAGAAACTCGGACGAGTTGGTCTATCCCTCCCACACGGCACGTACATTGTAATGTATTTGCGTGTTCGGGAGGCGTTGCGTTGTGAGTCGAATCAAGAGAAGAAGAAGATCGGCCTTCCTATCCTTATTATTAGGAACGGCCTCATTGTTAATCGTGGCCGGAATCGTTCATTCGCCCGGCGAAGCGTTTCGCGCTTCGCTGTCGGGCTTACAAGTATGGTGGCAGAACGTGTTTCCCGGTTTGCTTCCTCCGTTAATGCTCGCGGAGCTATTAGCCGCATCCGGTCTCTTGCACGGAATAGCGACGTTGGCTGAGCCGCTGACCCGCGGCTTATTTCGCTTGCCCGGGGCGTCCGGTTGGGCGATCGCCTTCGGCTGGGCTGCGGGTATTCCTGCCGGAGCCAAGGAAACCGCCCGTCTTCGGGAGAGCGGCATGATCCAAGAGGGAGACGTCGACACCGTGCTGCTCGTCTCCCATTTGCCGAACCCTTTCGTCATCGTGCTCGTCATCGGTTGCGGTTTCCTTCAATCCCCCGAATTAGGTTGGGCGATCGCCTTCAGTTTATGGTTATCCGCTATCGTATCCGGGTACTTATGGGCAAGAATCGCGAAGCCTCGGAAGCCCATTACCCCGGGCATCCCGCTAAGCCATCCCCGAGCCTTATTTCAGCGGGCATTAAGGACTGCCGTCGACGCGCGGATCGAAGATGCACGCCCGCTCGGCAAGCAGCTAGCGGATTCCGTAACGAATGCCGTCGCTACCTTGATGGCGATAGGCGGCCTCATGATGATGAGCGCCGTCGTCGTGCGGTTGATTCAGCTGTTTTTGCCCGGGAACGATGTATGGCTAGCCATCCCCGGTCTCTATGAAATGCACCTCGGCGCCTATGAAAGTAGCCGTTCCGCATTATTCTCGTCCGCTCCCGCGCAAGGGGCCGCCCTCCTTGCCGCGGCATTAGCCTGGAGCGGCTGGAGCGGCCTGCTGCAGGCTCGGGCAGCATTCGGGATAGAGACTCCGTTTCCTTGGGTCAGAATCGTAGCTAGCCGTCTTCTACATAGCGCATTGGCATTGGTGATCGCCTATCCGATAGCTTTAGTCTCCTTGTCCGAGCCCGTGAAAGATTGGATTACGGGAATTTGGCCTATACGATCGCCCGCGATGGAAGTATGGGTGTCGGAAGGAACGGTGCCGAGCGGCTGGGGGTTCCTAACCGTTAATCTGACGGTCGCGCTCGCAAGCTTCGGGGTATTCATTCTGCTAGCCTTGATAGCCGCGCTCATCCGTCCGAAGCCACCCGGTAAGAAAGACTAGTGGATAAAGCTAAAAGCCCCCGCTACGAAGGCGAGAGCTCTTTATCGAATCCTTGATTATTCTCCTACCGGTTTAACGGCAGTTGGATATCCAACTGCTTTTTCCGCTCATCTGACTTTATCTGATAAACGGCAACTTTCAGGCTTTCATTAGAAGGAATCGCCGGTAATTTCACCTTGTAATCATAAGAGTCTTGGCTCACGCGGGTTCGGTCGTAACGATCGAAACGGTATTGCTCGCCCTCGTCGTTCTCAAGCCACCATGCGCCGTCTTGAATATAGGGTTCCGTGCCGCGTACCTCGTATTCTATCCAAGTTTGATCTTTCTCGAATAGTATGCTCTTAAACACGATTTCTCCCGCTTCGCCTTGCTTCACCGAAATCGGGGTATCTAGGGGCAGCTCGGCATAGCTGATCTGCGGGGTACTCGCTCCATCGAAAGAACCATCCCCCCGACTTCTCATCTTATCTACGCGATCGATGGTTCGAAGAGTAAAAGACTGTACGTCCATAGTAACGGGTGCGAATAAAGCGACGACTTTTGCCGGCTCGCCTGCCTTCTGGCTCCAGCTCATGCTGAGTGGCTCAAGACTCAGTCCGTTCGAATCCAACAGCTCGTAATCCAGTCTATGATCAACTACGATTTCACCTTTGGGGACAACCTCCCTGCCCGGAAGCATACTATCGAACATTGCCGGCTCTACAAGCTCGAACGCGACTTGGGTCGTTAACGGCGTTGTTGTCACTTCCGTAACCGCAATCCGTATTCCATCATGTTCACGAATAAGCGGTGGATCAAATGGAGTGACGGTTACTCCTTCCGTGATTTTGACGACCGGCGTAGTAAACCACCAGTTGCCCGCGATTTTCTCCGAACGGCCGTCTTTGTTCATCGACACCTCATTGAAATGGAAATCAAGCTTAAATCGTTCAGGCAGAGGCTCGGTAGGCGTGAATTTATAGATCGTTGCCGTCATACCATCCGCAAGTGCTTTGGTGGATCCGCCCATTGACGCATTAATCTCTCGCCCGTCGGCCCGGATCATTTCCGAAGAACCCGGTATCAATATCGTGATGTCCGAGGAATGCAAGATGCCAATCGAGAGACGAGTACCGTCATAGATCACTTGATCTAAAGTAACGGCAACCCCCTCATCCTCCACTGTCTGGTCGACCGTCGATGCAAGACCTCTCTCAACAGCATGTTGAATGCCCGCATCTCCGACCGTCTGAAAGGCCGATCCAATGACCGGAATTTGACGCAAAACTTTCGCCATTGCCGGAGAAACGAATCCCATTGCGAATATGCCCGCGAGCAGCAAGATGACGCAAGCGCTCGCCCAAAGTATCCGTTTACGGTTAGCGCGTTTAGTCGCAAAATCCGGTAACTGGCTATACACGCCATCCATCCTGTCGCGCACAAGCGCCGGAAGGGCGATAGAGCTCGAATCCAACTCACTTTGTATTTTCCGGCCCCATAGTTGTTCATTCATAAGTTTTCCGCTCCCTTCGAGAGCCTATCGTACTGAGTTCCCAATATTTCGCGCGCCTTATAAAGCCTCGACTTAATCGTCCCTTCCGGAACATTGAGTTCTTCCGCGATTTCTTTAACCGTCAAACCGCCGTAATAGTATAGGAGCACGACACTGCGTTGAGGGGCCTCCAGCCGATCCACTAGTTCCCTCAACTCGAACCGGGCATACCCCGGATCCATCATCGCCGGTTCGTATTCCGGTTGCAGGGGGACTATGTTTCGTTTCTTTTCCAGCACTCTTTTACACTCGTTGATCAAGATGCGCACGATCCATGTTTTGAGATATTCCGGATTTTTCAGACTCCGAACCGAACGGTACGCTCGAAGAGCTGTTTCCTGCATGGCGTCCGCGCAATCTTCATCCGAATGAAGAAACGCCTTTGCCGTTTGGTATAACGATAATTCCAACATTCGCATCAACCGGATGAACGCTTCCTTATCTCCTCTTCGCGCAAGCTCGACATCTCCGATCATTTCCAAAGCCTTGTCACTCCCTTGTGGACATCATTACCCCGAATTCCAAATCGTTCAAGTATTAGACCAAGGATTCATCGTTTCGGTTCATGACAACGACAAAAAAAAGCCGAACGATAATCGTCGGCTTTCTCTTTCCATGCTTGAGTTAATTGTGGTCCCCGTCCGGAGCTACGCATTTGCCCTGCAACGCTTTTTCGACCGCTGGAGGGACAAGATCCTGCACGGGACCGTTAAACTTGGCGATTTCTTTCACGATGCTGGAGCTTAAGTAAGAATACTTGGGATTCGTCATCATAAACACGGTTTCGATGCCTTCATCCAATTGCCTGTTCGTGGAAGCCATTTGCAGCTCATACTCGAAATCCGTCACGGAACGAATGCCGCGCACGATGACTTGCGCTTGACGGGAACGCATATAGCGAACGAGCAAATCGCGGAAGCTGTCTATCTCGACGTTCGGGAGATCCCGCGTCACTTCCGCTAATAATTCTTTTCTTTCCTGAACGCTGAACAAAGGTGTCTTCGTCGTATTATTGAGCACCGCCACGATAACGCGGTCGAATTGCTTGGCCGCCCGGCGAATGATGTCCAAATGTCCGAACGTAACGGGATCGAAGCTACCGGGATATACCGCTATTCGGGTTACACTCTCGGTACGGGATTGATGAGGGCTCATCGTTCAGTCGCCTCCTCTTCGACGGAGGAAGAAACAGATTCCGCCTCGTCTGATAGTTGATAGCGGTATATGGACAAGGCTATCTCCCCATATGTCGCGAATTTGGTTCGTTCATATCCGGCGAAACAATCGCCGTAAACCACATCCGGATGGTGTTCAACGACCGCTATCGCGCCGTCCGCCACTAATCCTTTGGAGGCCATTTCCCCTAGTAGTGCATCGCAATCCTTAACCACGTATGGAGGATCTAGAAAAATCAGATCAAAGGTTTTCCCAGCGCGTTCTAGAAGTTTTAGCGCCCTGCGGGCATCATTACGATAAACTTCCGCTCGTTCCGCTAATCTTGTAGACGCAAGATTACGCCGAATAACTTCAACGCTTTGCGGGCTGGCATCGATGAAGATCGCGCTAGACGCACCTCGGCTAAGCGCCTCGATCCCCAATCCGCCGGTACCGGCAAATAGGTCAAGCACCCGCTCCTCATCGAAATAAGGGCCAATGATGCTGAATAAGGATTCCTTTACTTTGTCCGTTGTCGGACGGGTATTGCTGCCCGGAACCGCTTTAAGCGGATGCCCCTTGGCTTGTCCAGAGATGACTCGCAAATTCTCAACCCCATTGTGCATAGCTGTTATAGATGAGCAAGGATGATCATAACTGGTGTAATGTTACCACAATCTCCCGTGTTACAAAAGCTTGGAATATTGACCCCGAATGGGCGTATCGCTATCCGTTAATTTTTTTCCTCGCCAACGTATATTTTCCTTGCGTAAGGTCACAATGATAGTACCGGCGCCGAGAGGTGTCGGGGACAACCGCGGAGAAGACTTACGTTTCCCCATAAGCTCTTCGTCCGGTTTCTCCTCTCCCATGAAGGCCCTCGTCGCGAGACGGGGGTCGACTTTTTGTTTATAAACAGCTTAAAACCCTTGTTTTAATTGGGTTTATTGATTTATTTAACGCTTGAATTAAGTAACTGAGCATAGTGAATTTATACAGTTGATAGCCGATTGGTAGCTAAATTCTTCTTACCTCTTATTATCTAATCAGTTTCAACCGATATAAGGCTCTTATTATTGTAAAGAAGAAATCCCCGATGATTCCCTGAACCGGATCATCCCATCCCCTATCTCCACACGGTCAGTGCTACCCCAGACTCCTCATTCATCGCTTCGACAAATCTTTCCCCAATCTCCTCTAGTATAGCTTCATTCCTCGTCGGTCACTTATCCCTGGCTTTCTTCCTTGGTTTCTCAACTGGCGGTCCCAAACCTTGATCTGCCGCGTTCGGAACTCACGCCGGATCATGTTAAGATCCCGGGTGATCCCGTCCATTACGAGCTGGATAAACTGCTCGAAATGCTTTGCGAATAGATTGCCGGAACGCCTAACGTCTTCAAGAATACGATCGCACATCGTCAACATATGGGGCATCATGACATAGTCCCGGATCATTGTAAGTTCTTCGACAGTTGCGCGTTCAGCTGTTGGTGCTGCACTCATGATACGACACCCGAACGCCAGAGATGTTATGAGTGCGCGATCGCCAGTTATTCCTCCCGGATTTTCCGCCTGGATCGGAATTATTAACTATCGTTGTACATGCATCATTTGACAAGCGTAGTTTCCATTAACAACCTAAAGTTTACCTAAAATTGATATATTAATGCAACTATATGTAACTTTGGATTGTCTTAGAAGTGTGATAGCTGGCCAGCTTATCAAATATGGTATTGAGAGGATGTAAGATTATGAGAAAAAGAATGAAACAGCTCAGCATCACTGTACTTACTCTTGTTATGTCACTATTCGGAGCAACATCTGCATTCGCCTATGATGGTTGGGCTGATTCAATCCCAACAGCTTACTCTCTCAATGGTCCTATTAGTGGGGTTTCAACCACTATCAATGGCTCCGATGATGTAGATTGGTTCTCTTGGACAAATGATACAGGGAAAAGTGTAAATTTCGTAGCCTCTTTGCAGTCACCTGCAGGTAAGAACTACGATCTACATGCAGTCACATATACAGGATCTTCTTATCTATCTAATGGCGCTGCAACTGATCATGGTGCTGGTGCCATCGATAGTATGGGAGGCAATCTTCCTGCAGGATGGACAATGTATTTCCAAGTTAGAGGACAAACTGGATCTGATTATTCTACAAGTCTGACTTATAACATCAATTTTTCTTATAGCTAAATAACTCTATTGAAACTGCGCTCCTAATAGGGGCGCAGTTTCTCTTACTAAATTTATAAAACTTTTGCTTTATTATTTTGCACTCGTAGCGAGACAGCCAACGATCTCCAGAAGTCCAGTGTTCCTGTCGGATCGCTCATCTTCGCAACGACACCCTCACCAAACTCTGTTACAAACCACTTAGGGGTCGGAATGTTCTCGCCCGCCGATTTAAGTTGCTTTGCTAAAGTTGCGACTTCGATTGTAAGCTCATCCACTTTCTTTTGAAGCGCTTCGAATGCTTTCTGTTTTGCTGCCATACTGCGGATCGGTCGCATAGCCACATAGTTGTAATGCGTAAGCTTGGTCTGTAGGAGTCTTTGCCGCTCTTACTCGCTCATATCGGGAGTTTTGGAATAATCTATCCCGGTCCAGATAAAAGTGTTACACACTATGTAGCGGCTTGCATTAATTTCGAGCTCGCCTTCGCTGTGCATGGAGATTACAGCCAAGAACTCTCCGGTTCCCTTGACTGCCATCCCCCTCGCCATTCTAGGTAAACGATGCTAGAATTCCGACTGAGAACGCCCGATTGAATGGTAGTCGGTTAAACGAACCTCGATTAAACATGGAGCGACAGCTCCTTTTCAAGAATAAAAATCCCAAATGATTGGGATTTTGGTTGTTGCGTATAATCGTACTATTGTGAACTTCTAAAGATTTCATTTCCAAGCTTGAAGTATTTCTGTTGGTTCACATATTTTTATTTATTATTTATTTTGCACATAACTGGTTCTGATGGATTGCTACCGGACGCAGCTACTTTAAAGGTAACTACCGTTTCTGTAAAATCGGTTTCTGATGTGCTAAAAGAATTTGTATTCACCCAAATCGACTTTGGGTTTTCCCCTTTTTGACTAGAAGTAACTAGATAATTTTCGACATCAGATTTTTCATTCCATTTTAGGTGAATTATTTTATTTTCAACAGAACATTTCAAGTCATAATCAAAGGCATTATCAGATCTTGTTGTAACATTGAAATATAGAAATAAACCTATAAAACTAGTTATTATTAAGCTGTAACCAAGCCTCCTCTTTCTCCCTGTCTCAATATTTTCATTTTTATCTCTTCTTGCAATTTTAATCATCGGTTTTTCGATAAAATAATATGTTACTGTTGACAATGAAATTGTAAATATCATCAAGACAATCATCGTCGTTAAATTACTCTCTAACTGCATTTTAGTTTTAATTATGCCATATCCCGTATACACAACTGGGTGAATTAGATACATTGAATAAGAAATGTCTCCAAAAAATTTCAAAACTGTAGTCAAATAGCTTTCTTTTAATTTAATAGGCATTGCGCTCATTACCATAGAAAAAATAGCTATTGATAATACTACTTTCCCAAAACCTGTAACATAATTTATTTGATCTTCACCGTTTATCGGGAAAAATATAAAGACCAATATGGAAGCTACAAATAACCACTTTGAAATCCAAACTATGTTTAATTTTTTATTAATAAACAACCAACCAATAATCAAGCCCCCAATAAACAAATACATTTGATTTAATGGATTAATAAAATCACTCCATTGTTCCGCTAAACTCTGTTGATCATTAAGTAGAGTAGTAGAAAAATACCCTGTCAATATTAACGAAAATCCAAAAAAGGAAACCAAATAATACACTGACTTCCTTAACATTATTAAAATCAAAGGAAATACTGAATAAAACACCAGTTCGTTACCAATTGACCATGCACCAGTAGCTATATACCCATCATGGTCAAACCAACTAAATAATAGTGAATAATTTAAAAATAAATTTTTAATTTCTGGTAAGTATAAAGTGTTACTAAAAATCAAGCTAGATAATTCTTCGACTAGTATTGTTAAAGTTGTTGCTAGATAAAATAACGGCACTATTCTATAAAATCTTTTAACAACAAAACTTTTTAATAAAGTATTATTTACTTCTTGATTCATATAAGCTAAAGCCAAACTTGCTCCGCTAATTAAATAAAAAGCTGATACAGCGTATATCCCTAACCTATTATTTAGATCATTTAAGGGGTATATAAAATTTATACCAATCCACCCAGAATAGTGGTAAACCATAATTAATAAAGCCATAATACCCCTTAAGAAGTCTAACGACCTTACTCTTTGAAAATTATTCATAGAAATTCCAACCTCCAACTATTCACTCCAGAAATACCCTACCTTAGAAAGAGGTTGAAGTCTATTTTTTTTTTACTTTTCCCCCAATTGATGCGCGGCAAGATCTGCGACAAGTTGTTCCAGTTCCGCTATGCGCTGAGCATCTGTTTTTGGCAGTACTTAGTCGGCAGGATACAAGATACCGTTCGGTCCCTCGATGATATCCATCGACGATTTCAGCTCCATCTGGCAGAGGATTTGTCGGACGATTCTCGAAGACGGATCCCGTGACGAGGTTGCCCGCCTCATCATTTCGCTGTCCACCCGAATTCCCCGTGCCGGGAGTTTTAACATAAAGCATAGTTGTTGCTTCTCGATCCGATCGAGCGCGTCTCCGTAAGCATCCAGAACGTCGTCGATCTCTTCTTCGGCGCACGTCGTAATCGGAATCGCTTCGGGAGAGATAATCTGCTGAACAGCTCCTAGTGCGGATCTTCCACTGCCTCTTCGACCAAGCAGCCTGCGTGATGCTCGTATCCCATTTCCCTGTAAACGAACTGCTTCCCGTTTTGGCCATTGTCGTTCATATCTATCAGCTCCTTATCAATAATTCACAGGAAAATATTGTCGATTCATCAGCCTTTGTGTAAAATACTTGAAAACGCACACATGGAGGCTCGGTGTTGAAGACTTCGAAATTGAAGAAATTTTACGACAATTGCATAGGGATTCTGTTGTTGTTTAGTATCTTTGTTGTCTTTTATTCAATCTTCGCAACGATTGATTATTTTAGGTACGTCAACTATTTGGACGGGAAACCAAAATACAGCGAAGAGCAAATTTCCAATATATACTTTGGAATGAGCAAAGCAGAAGTCAAAAACATATTGGGAAGCTTCGGATATGATGTAAGTGCAGACGACTCTGCTGGAATCGAAAGGAAAGTGTTTGTAAAAAAGTTAACCTTTTCTAGGTTGCTATTTGGAGTACCAAGAATGACCTTAGTTTTCGAAAACGATCAACTTATTCAAGCCCAGTATGGTACAAAAAAGATCGATAGCTTTCCTTCACGTCGAGGACGATCATCTACTCATTCTCATACAGAGTGCAATCCTAGTCCCTGCATTTGACATCTGACTGGAAGCCGATTGGTGGCTAAATTCTTCTTACCTCTCATTATCAAAACTGTTTCAACCGATAAAACGCACTTATTATATAGAAAAAAGCCCCTATCACTCGGGGCTCCCAACTTCCATAATATCCATGAACGGCACTTTAATTAAATTTCCATGCTTCTGCACATGGACTAACTTAGTCCTAGAATCCATAGCCACGATGACTCCCTGAACTGGATCATCCCAGCCCCATACGGTCAGGACTACCACCGACTCCTCATTCATCGCTTCGACTAGTCTTTCCCCGATTTCTTCGAGAATAGCTTCATCTCTCGTCGGTCTCTTATCCTTGGCTTTCTTCTTTGGTTTCTCAACTGGCGGCATCACAATCATTCCTTCTGTTGTTTGATATCTGGGTTAAAAATCGAAGAGGCATACTTTGACAACCTAAAGTTCATTTCCTTCCGTAGGGCCTCCCGTACAATTATATGGCGAACATTAGTTCTTATGCAAGGGATGAAAAAAAGCATAAGGGCTACCCTTACTGCTCTTATTTTGCTTTTCTAACCTTTTCCCTCAGAGTAACGTCCAATCTTTCAGGATCACAAAAATGATTACTGAAGGAGCCTACTATGAAGAAATTATTATTAATAACATCAATACTTATAATTTCCGCAATTTCCTTAATCTCTTGTGGAACAGAAAATCAAGCTTTAGAATCCAATACTAAAGCAGAATCATTGTATCAGCAGACCAAAGCGGATGAAATCGTTATGGTCAATAAAGTAACGAAGGACCCCTCAGCTAAGTTGGAATCGTTGAACCAACAAATTCGAATGCTAGAAAAAGCTTTAGCAGCGAAAACGCCTGAGGAAGCGGCGGAAACTTGGGCCAAAGCTATTTATACGCGAAACGGTGCGCTGGAGTATGCCCTCTTATCAACTGAACTTAAGAAGAAAGAACTTAAATTGTTAGAGGCGGGTAATTGGGTGACAGGTGTTTCTAGTCCTTGGCTAGAAAGATATAAGATTTCAAAGGGTCATAAAAATTCAGATGGTACCTTTAAGTTTCAAATTAAATTCGATTTTCGGACCTCTGACGATATGAATAAGAAGATTGATTGGAAAGATATCGAAGCTTTTGACATTCGTGTAGAAAAAAAAGATGGAAATTGGTACATATCACAAATTGGAAATTAAAACATCCCTTACCAACCAATCTAAACGCATAAATCCATCCCCTATACATTGATGCTCATTGAAAATGTTTTGAGTATAGCTGAAGCACCCGGGTACTTCTGTGCTCTTGCGGAAAATGTATAGGTCTGTGTGAATGCACTGCCAGTATATTTATCTCTACATAAACTGACAGGGTGATTAAACATCACAATAAACAATGGTGGTGATATACATGGGTTATGGTGTTGGTGGTGTAGGTACTGGATCTTGTGCAGGTTATGGCGGCGCGCAGGCTGCAGCATTCGTACTTGTTTTATTCATCCTTTTGGTAATTATCCTTCGTGCTGGTTATTAATTAATCGTTTGAACCCGCCATCCTATGTCAGTGATGGCGGGTTTTTTAAGAAACTCAATTAGGTGGTGATTTAATGAACATTTCTGTTGTAGCACTAATCGTACTTGTAATATTCATTCTTTTGGTTTTTATACTTATCGAAAAATCATTTTCTAATAATCTAATTAACCACAACAAATATCAAAACAGCCCATTTGGATTCTTTTGAGGCATTGTGCAAATCATACTTATTTCGACGACTGGCAAGAGTTGTTTGACAAGGCCATGCAGGAGTATGTCGCCCGAAAACTGCGACTTATATACGCTGTATCCCGCTTCACCCATGAAAGGCCCTCGTCGCGAGACGGGGGTCGACTTGTTGTATAAGAGGGGTTGCACTTGGGAATTGTAAGAACATCTCACCATAAAATCACTTTGAACGGAGAGTTCTAATGAAGACTTTAAACGTCGTGGCACTCTGTTTATTAATCGTCGGAGGATTGAACTGGTTTTTGGTTGGATTGTTTGAATACGATTTGGTTGCGAGGGTTTTCGGGACAAATTCAGCTTTATCGCGAATTGTATATGTAGTCGTCGGAATATGCGCAATTTACTGTATCAAGTTTATCAACGATGTTCGAGCAGAGGAGCCTGCTAGGTAACACTTTCGAGCTGACAAAGTTAAGAGCAGGACGGTAAATCCGCCTGCTCTTTTTGCTTATCTGAACGAATTGACTTGACCAGATTGTCCGGCCAATTGTTGCTCAGCCATTTGCACTAGTCGACGAGTAATATTTCCGCCTATACGACCAGTATCCTTAGTTAGCATTTCCCCGTGATAACCGTCCTTAGCGAATGAAATCCCTAGCTCTTGCGCGACTTCGTATTTCAATCTGTCTATTGCTGCGCGAGCTTGTTGGGTAACCAACTGATTCGAATTCTGATTGTTTGCCATTAAGTAATCACCTCCACGATTTACCACGTATTATGCCTTCCTATAAGTTCTCTTATTCACTTCCACCAACCACCTAATGAAAGTGATATACGAATCGTATATCATATGATATAGAGAAACTTGCAAATGAATATTTGCACTTTTCTTCATAACCTTTTTTTCTCCTTGGAGTCACTTTCGTGGCTCCTTTTTTGAATTTTCCAACTGATTGATTGTATTTGTAGTTCGTTAGCCCTCGCGTAAAGCACGCTTGAGAATAAAATGAACCAAATATTATTTAGGAGGGATTACAATATGGCTTTGTTTCCTCCGTTCCCCCCGTGGCTCATTCCCCCATCTCCATTTATTCCCCCAATACCTCCTAATCCACCTATACCTCCGACATCTTTTCCTATTCCTCCCGTTCCCGCACACCGCAAGCAACTAAAATAGTCGGAGTCGTTAGTCTTTAAGTCATCCATCATTAACCCCGCTCAGCCCCACGGCTATGCGGGGTTATTCGTTTACCATCTCTCGATTGGCTGGGTAGAAGCGGGTTATTCATAGATCTGTGCGAACGCACTGACAGTATGCTTAACCATACATAAGCTAATGGTGTGATGAAGAATCACAATAACAAATCGGTGGTGAGTTCTATGAGCGGTTATGGTGGAATGCAAGCTGCTGCATTTGTTCTTGTCCTTTTCATACTGTTGGTCATTATCCTGCGTGCTGGAACCGGGATCTACTAAGAGTATTGAAATCACCGTATGAACTGGGACCCCATCATGATCCGTCGCATGATGGGGTATTCTATGCCCGCACAAGAAAGCCCCGATCACTCCTTATGTTGTTTGATTTCAGGGTTAAATATCGATGTAGCATACTTGGCTAAACGGACACTTATCTCCGTACGCAATGTTTCTCTTACGATACCAAACTTATCTTCATACCCACGGCAAGCATATCTATGATAGATAATCCCGTCCGCCGTCTCATCATCGAACACTTTTATGTTTCGAGTCTTCATCTCGCGCCGGAGTGTGAATAGATCCTTGCTGATCTTATCCATTAACGACTGGATGAACTGTTCGAAAAACCTTTTAAATAGATTAGGCGATCGTTTTACTTCTTGCAGGCTCTTATCACACATCGTGAGCATATGAGGGAACATGATAGAATCACGGATCATAGTAAGTTCCTCAGTCGTTGCCCGTCCTATAATAGCCTTGTTATGGCGATTCTGATATTGCTCTTGATGTTCCGTCAAAAGCATCTTCGACTTCCAACGCTCGTTCCCATCAAGCTTTGTCATTTGTAGTGTCCTCCGATTTGCTCAGAACGTTCTCTTGCTACTCCGGCTGCTAGTAGCGATGATGCTCTCATGATAGCTCCGCTCCCGTACCGGTCCTTGATTTGGTCTGTCGCTCGTTCAATTTCATATGCCGCTACTCTATCGTCGAATAACGTAAGCTGATAGGTACTGTCGTCGGAAAGCTGTGAAAGCGAAATATACAGATGACTCACCGGAAGTCCGTGCCAATGTTCCCCAAATAGCTTTAATGCCGCAGAAGCAACTTCATGAGTAAGAGAAGTCGCATGGGGAAGCGTTATTTGTCGTCCAAACCCGGTTGAACGTTCGCCATCTGTTTCACCAGCGCCCACAGAGAGAACTCTGCCTTGATATCCAAGCCTGCGCGCTCTCCTGCACACTTCAACAACGAGTTCGAGAAGTACGACTTCAATATCAGCTAACTTTTTGTAAAGGCTGCTTCTTAACGTCTTGCCATGACTTACCGATTTGAGATTTCCGCGTATCGAAGCCACAACCGGACTCGGATCAATCCCTCGAGCGGTCTGCCAATAATATTCTGCTTGAATATCGCTCTGTTTCCCCATCCGTTGCCTCATTCGCCTTTTGAAATCGGCAAGCGGCATTCTGGCAATATCTCCGATCGTGTTCAGTCCCATATACATAAAATGCTTCGTCATCCGGTTGCCCACCATAAACATTTGATGCACGGGCAACGGCCAAAGATCTTCCTCCATATTTTCGTATCCAAGTTTGAAAATACCATCCGGTCTTTTCTTAGCGAAATTATCCGTTGCCATCTTAGCTAGAATCTTAGTCGGACCGATACCTACCCGGGACCGGACCCCCGTCGACAAATAAATGCGCTCCTGAATGTCATGGGCGATTGCGTTCGGTTCGCCGAATATTGAAGTTGACCCCGTCACATCTAGGAATTGTTCGTCGATACTGTAGGGCTCGACTTGATCCGTAATGGATTCGAATATTTCCGTAATCAATAATGAGATCGTAATGTATCGTTGCATCCGAGGCCGTATGACTACAAGATCCGGACATTTCGCAAGTGCTTCTCCTACTCGCTCAGCGGTCGTTACGCCCTTTGATTTGGCCATTGGGCAAGCCGCGAGTATGATGCCTGATTTCCTCTCGGGATCGCCTACCGCTACGGGCTTATTCCGGAACTCCGGGTGAGCCGCTTTTTCAACGGATGCGTAAAAAGACTGTCCATCGACTAAAAATATAGTGCGTTCAGGAGGCATGGAAGCTCACCGGAAAGTGAGATAGGATACGATCCATTCTAAAGGGGCGAGGAGCTCGCTTCTCCAAGTCATACGCGAACACTTTACCGTCAACGATCTTTCGAATTCGAATCGTGCGCTGCGTAATTTTCCCCTTAGCATCTTGGTAAATAATCTGAACGATCTGCCCAATGTACTTTTCAGGCATGTTCCTCGCCTCCATAGCGAACGTTTGTTCCCTTATTATATGGCGAACGCACGTTCTTATGCAAGGGATAAAAAGACATCTAGATTTTTCCAATAGGGACATGATGGACCTTGAGCAAGTAAGGAGCAGAAGCGTATGCCTATTAAAAAGGTCTGCCGATTGGCAGACCTTTGATTTAAACATATTTCATTTTACTCGCGGCTACCGGTTAATATGAGAGTTCCGAACGCCTCCTCATCCTTGTAGCCGATTCCTCCGTTATATTCTATCCACCCTCGTCTTCCCTCCCCGTCATTGTCATTCAACATGAGGGAGAATTTGGCAACGGTGCCGATTGACGGCGAGGAAAGGCCCAACTCCGACCACGGTAAGGCAATCTCATATGTAGTGTGGTTGCCTTTTCTCGATACGGCCGCTTTTAGCGCCTCTATTTTTCCGGGTTCGGAAGAATCAGGCGAGATCCATCGCCAGTTCGATACCGTTCCATCTTTCAGGAGCGCAACGCCGAATTCATGCGTACCTAGTTCCTTGCCCACCGAGTCGGTAACGTTCAGCGCGAACTGCAAGCTATCCCCTTGATAGATATCGCCGCCGCTACTCTCTTGCGAGTGTATGTCATCCGTCACATCCAACCCGATGTATACATTTAGATCATCCCATGATACGTATCCTTTCCCTCCAAGATCCTCGACGCCTTTCCAATTCTGCATCTTAACTTGCGCCTCTTCATTTAGCTCGAATTCGGACTGACCTTTCCATTCTTTAAGGGAACCGTCGATTGCGACGGGTTTCGCTTGAGGAACGGCCAGCAGTACGTTGGATAGAACGTCTTTCTTCTGTACGATTCTGCCTTTAAGGTTCGAGAAGCTTACGGTTTGGTCGCCATCCATATAGAACGGAAGCTCAACTACCCGGGTTCCACCCGGAGCAATCGGATCAATCGATGCCTCTTTGAGTTGAGAACCTTCCGCCGTTCCAAACTCCAATCTCAACAATCCGGCCTGATCGGAGCGCGATTGATTGATTAGGCTAGCCCGAGTATGAATATTTTTCGAAATCGGGTCATAAAAAGGGGCAAAATTAATGATAAGCGGATCATCCAACTTCACATATGCGGAAAGAGTGCCCGTATCGGAAGCGTCTTCGGCCTTAGCTTCGATTAATACATTATAAACACCGGGTAATGTTTCCTCGGGTACCTTAACGCTTAACTCGACTTTCGAATCGGATCCGAACTCCGCATCCCCGACTTGTTCCCATCCCGCTGGCAAAGCCGCCCGCAACGAGCCTGCCGCGTCCGTACGGCTTTTCGTTCTTTCGAGCCGGATAACCACCGTGTCTCCAGCGGACCCGCTCCAATATTCCGTTTCCGGCCTTAAGAGAGATTGAGACCTGTCCATCGTATTTCTCATAAAATGCGACGTAGACGCGATTACCGCATCCCAGTACTTCGGGTTTTTATAATTATGGTCGATGCCTTCCATCGTTAAAAAATCGTGGTACACGCCTTGCGCTTCCAATATTTGCGATAACTTCACGCTCAAGTCGTAAGGAACCGTACGATCTTTCGTCCCGTGAACGATCATCGTCGGGGGCAGTTCCGGGTTTCGGGTATCGTAGAATAAGCCTCCATAAATATCGAGTACCGCGTAAATTCCGTATTTATTCCGGTTACCGGAATCCAGAAATTCGTTGGCGAAATTGATCGACAAGCTCCCGCCCGCCGAATCTCCCCCGAGCGCAATGCGTCCCTTATCCAACCGGAATTCCGTCTCGTGCTCCCCAACCCAGCCGATAACGTCTTTCACGTCGTCCATGGCATCATTCAAGGTGCCCGTAATATCATCGAACGGATTGGCGCGCAATCTATAGTTGGCCGACAGAACGACAAATCCGCGGCTTGCCCACTCATTCGCGATTTCCGCGCCATCCCGCTTATCTCCCGCACTGTATCCGCCGCCGTGAAGAAAGACAACAACCGGCCGTTGGGGATGATCGTCTCCCTCTGGTTCATACAAATCGAATGCAAGAGTTTCTGTCTCTTCTCGGAAATTCGGTTTTGTTTGATAAACGATATCCGGATGAACCACGACCTTAAACCGCGGCTCAAGGTACATCCAATCTTCCGATTGGGCAAGGAAAGGCACAGATGAGGACGAAGGAGTGGCCTTAGCCTGGGGAGAACTGAGCGACTCGGGCGTTGCGGACACCTGCTCTTCCCTTTTATCAATGTTAGACCGATACAACAGAACGGCAACGACAAGCACGATCAAACTTCCGATTACGTACTTAGCTCCTTTGAGACGCATTTTTGCTCTCCTTATCCTTTTATGAAATAAACTTGAGTAAGCTGCTCGGCCTGTTCCGTCAAACCGAACTCCATATGCAGTGCGGCATATGCAAAGTCTAAGCCAAAATAAGCCCCGCCGAAGCGGAGCTCTACTATATAAGCGATTTCATACCGGATATTAGTTCCCCGGATGAGGTCCCATGTTGTATGACTTTAATGATTAAAGAAGCTTTAGAGTTCACGCCTAGTTTCAAGTGTATATTTTTAATATACGTCCTCGTCGTCAACTCGCTGATCTGCATAAGTAATGATATTTCTTTATAATTGAAATCCATCATCCAGTGAAGGGCGACCTCCTGCTCTCTGGGAGATAATCCGAATTCCTGGATCTGTTTTTGAAAAAAAACGAGAAGGTCCATCTTCCACCTCTTTCTTAGAAAATGTTTTCCTTCTATATTTTACCTTTAATTACTATTTTAATCTCTAGTTCTTTCGAACTATTCAAACGCAACCGTACTATAGAATACAAGGAGCATCGCTAGACGAGGTGGAACCTGCAGCTGATCGCCGCAGGTTCCACCTTGTCTAGCTAGCAACAGCCGATATAGGATTGATTGGAAACCGTTGTGACATTATACGGATAAGTTAGTTTCGTACACAAGCGATACAGATTAACGACCCTCTGACTGCCTCCGCCTTGTGTGCAGCTCATTCCCGCACAGAACGGGCTATCGTCAAACGTTGAGGAAGGCTCCCCATAACCACTTGGACAAGAAGGATACGCCATCACTAAAACTCCCTTCATAATAGATTGGGTCTAGCTTAGCAGCAGCCGATGTACATTGTGTTGGATGGAGTTTGATAGTCGTAAGGGTAAGTATCTTTCTGACAGAAAGTATAGAGATTTACAACCCTCTGACTGCCTCCTCCTTGCGTGCAGCTCATTCCCGCGCAAAACGGGTTACCATCCGAAGTACTAAGCTTCGTATAGCCGCTTGGGCAACTTGGATAGGACATATTATTCACCTCCTTTCAATCCGGAAGATTTATTCCATTCTTGATCCAACAGAACTTGACCTTCGGTCTGAATACGGCTAAGAGCTGATTCAATCGACTGAGTGTCTTGTATCGCTTGATCGAGTTCGCGATTAATTAACGGGTACAAGGTTTGCGATAGAAACAAGGGATGAATAGGAGCGGATTCCGCACCTCCTGAGGACGGCGGGCTCATGTCCAGCTTAAAAAATGGCGCAAGGCTCACTCCTTCCCGTTCTTGGTTAAACTGGGTTCTCGTTAGCAAAGCGGATGTCGTCTTCGAACGTTTTTTCGCGACTTCTTCGCTATTCATGTATTCCACGTATTTCCACGCCTCGTCGGCGTTCGGGGAGTCTCGGTATATGGAGTAGATGAGATCGGGATATAAGTTTCCGACGGGATCGACCCGATCGTGCGGAATGACGACGATTCCCCAGTCGAACGGAGCGGATGACAACTCCGTCAATTGGTCCGACGAACCGATGAACATGGCGACCTGTCCTTGACTGAACAAATATTGCTCGTTATAAGCCCCATTGTTTCTGTCGTCGGACGGAGATAGATAGGATAGCTGCCCCTCACGAAGCGCATCTACTAAAGGGGTTAGCTTCTCTTTCCATTCGGTAGTATCCATTGTCATTTTGCCCGTCCGGTCAAAGATACTTCCTTTAGGATTAATCAAATTCAAATAAAAATCCGGCGACGAGATTTGCCCGTAATGAAAACCATACAAAGGCTTGCCGGTTTCATCCTTCACCGGAAATCGTCTGGCCGTTTGAATGAGCTCTTCCGGAGTCATCTCGTCCGTCGGGAGCGGAACTCCGTATTTCTCGAATAAGGAGCGGTTATAGTATAGAGCACTACTGCTGAACTGGGGAGCGAGCCCATACAACCCGCCATCTGCGGCCGGTGCCTTTAACCATTTCATGACACTGGGATCGAGTAACGACAGATCGAATTTATTTTTACGGATATAAGCGTTCATATCGAGAAGGATTCCTTCGTTGACGAGCACGCTGTAGAAGGAAGAGAGAATAACGTCCGGCTTTTCTTCGCGGATGAACTTAATATAATTTTGCGCCGCGTCACCCTCTATCGCTTTAAGCATATCGAAAGTAATGTACTCGATCTCGGCTTCCGGAAATTTCTGTTCGTACAATTGACCGCCGTAAAATTGCATATACCCCGACTCGCTCGAATTCAGCAATATTTTAAGTTTGACTGGTTGCTTCTGTTCGTTCTGGCACCCCGTCGCTAATATCGAGAAGAGCATAATAGCGATGAAGATTGTCATAGCGCGAAACCGCATTCCCATTCCTCCGTTCACTTATTTCCTTTACCGATATAGAAGGGATACCGAGCTATTACCCCCTCCATTCCCAGCGCTTGGATTTCATAAATCCCTTCCTTCTCTGCTAGAAACCGCACGCTCATCGATATATCGCAACCAGGAGGATAATCGGGTTCCCTGACATTGCGCGCGTCTATTTGCATGAGAGTCAGAACATTTCCCGTTTTATCCAACACCCGCAGCTCGATCATTTCAGCATGCCCCTCCGGCAACATCAATTGAACGAGGACATCGCAAGAAGCGATAAACGGAAAAGTAGGAACTGACAGACGGTTTATGACTTCGCGGATGTGATGGACTTTAAGATTCCGATCGAATTGAATCTCTTTCGCCGGGATAAGCTGCGCCACTATGGCTGGAATTATCGAATGTGCCATGCCCACTGAATTCACCGCCTAAATACGAATTGGTATAAGATGACCACTCCGAGAATTTTCTTAACTTACCTTTACCGTGGGAGGCCAACAGATAAGTTTGCCCGCTTCTGCGGTCACCCCTAACATCATAAACAACGATATGACTCCTCCACTTCCGTTGCTTCATGGCAAGTATCCACTCCGGCGCATCCAATAGCACTTGTAGCGGATATCCCGCCGTATCGGCGAGAAGCCGATCTGCCTCTTCGAAATCCGATGCTCGATAAGAAAGTACGAGAGTCGGCAACTCATGGCTCGCCTGCGGGTATTCGGTTTTCATGCGCTTGTCTTGGCGAGTGTATCCCCTATAGAGCAAGAGCGCCAACACTGCAACAATCCCGATCTGGACCCTCGTCATTACCTCATCAAGGGATTGGAATCCGATTGCCCAAGGGAGCAGGCATAACCCCATCAGCGTTAAATTCCGTGCAATGGGATAACGGTTCAAACGGGAACGATCGCCGAAACATGAGCAACCTGATTGATGTATCGTCTCTCGATTGGCAATCAAGAACGCCGTAAAGACGACAAGTACGGAGCAAGCCGCGATAGTCTTGAATCCATTCCATAGATCTATTGCGAACGAGAGGAACAATACGGACTCAAGAGAGATAATCGCGTAGACCAGAATCCGTAATCCCGACAAAGGCAAGCGATATAGAAAACGTTGTAAATATAGAGCGAAATTAAGCGGATTACGACATTTCTCCCATGCCGACCGCATAAAGATGTAGCCCATTGCGACATTCACGAAGCCGACCAGCATGACCCCCCAACTCATCCGTTGACCTCAAGCCGAATATGCTCTTTCCAATGCGACGCGAGATCGTCCCCCGACTCTATCTTGAAACCTTTCAACACTTCTCCAGAGGCGTGTACCTTGTAGAAATAAGGCGTTTCGATCACTTTGTACAAATCATATATTTCATTTTCTTCGATACTTGCAATCGGAAATGCCGTCTTAAAGTGTTCGGCAATTTCCATATTCTCGGGTACGCTTCCGTTCGTAATCAACGCAAACGGAATACGATGGTTACGAATTGCTTCTACTAGCTCCGGCAATAAATCGATGCAATGGGAGCAATATAACGAGAAAACTCCAGCAAAGAGGACGTTTCGCTCGTAGAAATCGCTGTGCCAGCTCATCGGAAACGTTTCTCCCGGCAATAGAGCGGCCGATTTTCCCTGCTGCGCCTGACGTTCATTCTTAAATAGCGTCTTGAAGTCCATCCTGATTCCGCACCTCCGCATGGGTATCGTCTTTGCCCTGCATGTCCCACATATGCTTGAATTTCGACTGCTGGCGCAGGAGTGCATCTGGAGCCCCGCTTTCCTCGATTTCACCCGCATTTAACACTAGGACGAAGTCGGTCATCCGGGCCAGATTCATATTATGCGTGACCACGATTGTCATTTTACCCTGACGATCCGCCAATATCTTGCGCACGATTTCCATTTCCGCGACGGGATCGAGCTCAGAGGTTGCTTCATCCAGGATTAAGACGTCGCTTCCCTTATATAGCCCCCTCGCAATCGCAATCCGCTGCCACTGGCCGCCGGACACTTGTACCGCTCCCAGAAAATCGTTCCCGAGCAACTGGGAAGGATCGTCGCGTAAACTATCGGGGACCAGTTCCGGATAACGCTCTATTAATCTTAGGTAATCGTCATCCTTGCTTGCGTATTCCTTCATGCAAATATTTTCATATATCGACAATGGATACCTAATGAAATCTTGGGACGTAATCGAAATTTTTTCGAACAAGTTTGTGCGATCTACCTTCTCTATCGGTACTCCATTGAAGAACACGCTCTTTTCCGGGACCTGGTGCAATCCAGCCATTATTTTCGCTAACGTGGATTTGCCAGATCCATTTGCGCCAATAATGGCTAAGTGCGTTTTTCCGTTCAATCGCAAAGATACTTTATTTAATGCGGGCAGACTCCGATCCGGATACACAAAAGTGAGTTTGTCCACTGCGACTTCTCTGATCTCGTCGATTCGATTTAAGGAATAGGAAACCGTTGAAGAAGATAAATATTTCCTTTCGAACCCCTTCCATTTCTCCCGGAAAAGCCGCAAGTATTTGAACCTGTCGAGCGAGACGAACATCGAACGCAATGCGTTCTCTAACGGGGAGACGGCAGCGGTTATGGCCAAGTAATCCCCTAGTTGTATCTGATGATGGTAGAGCATTCGGATAAGAATTAACTGCGTCAATATGTATTTCACCGGAACGAACAAATCTACTAATAGCCCCCAGGAATATTCACTTCTCATCAGTTGCTTATTCTTCTGAATGACCCGATCGGTAGCCCTGTTCCACTTGGACAGGAAAAACGGTTTGGCCGCGAAAATGAGCATCTCCTTCAACGCCATCGGCAACGTTAGAAATCCGGTTACTTTCCCTGCCTCCATCTGAGCCTGAGAGATTCGTCCGAAGAATGTGTCCAACTGCCGGGCATGTTTCCATACATATAACAAATTCGGAAAGGATAAGACGAGTATGACCGCTAGAATAAGCCAGCTATATTGGCTTACTAAGTAGGCATACACGACGATCACCCCCGCCTCCTTCACGACGGTAATGCAAGACTGGATAATTTGGCCGATTTTCATTAGATTGTTTTTCAAGAGATTTAGATCGTTCTGATAGGACGGGGTTTCGATTTGCGTAATGTCGGTCGGCTGTATCAGTTCGAATTGATAAGATTCGATTTGCCGATTTAAGTTCAAAGACAGCGATTCTTGCAAATACCCGTTAAAGCGCAATAAAGCGCTTTCCAGCATCTTGATAGCGAACAGTCCGACAGCAAATCCGATCACGACGTTCAATCGATCTTGAAATCCGGAGGCGAGCAAGTTAAAAAACCGTTGCGACCATACAAATTGATACCAACCTAATACAGGACCCGCGATCATCATCATGACTGCGCCTGCCAGTAACATTCTCGATCCTCTGGAAAGATAGGCGACCCACTGCATGACGGTCATCATCGCATTTCACCGATCAAGCTTCGAAAAGGTGCCAGCAACTTCGCCATTTCGGCCCGATTGCCAGCTACCGAGCTTGTCACGATCTGCCCAACAGAGTTGATTCCATAGCACCAAGGCGTTGCATCCGTCAGGAAATGTTTCTTCATTTCCATCTGACTGCACCCATACACCGTAGCGCGATCGTCGAACGCTTCCCGAATCGTATTTAACTTCTCCGTTTCGCGCGTGGCTACTAATATTACGAATGGCAGCCTCCGCTCGGTCAATATCTGATATAGCGTATTTAAAGCATCGCCGCATGGTTCGCAGTCGGTGTTCACGAACATAATGAACAGGCATCCGCGATTGAGGGTATAAATATCAATAACGTTGTTCTCGTTGGAGCAGATGTTATTCGGAAAATATTCGCCGGGTTCCAGCCAGTTCTTCGTTTGCTTCATCAGCTTTCGATGCGCGAAGCCTCTTTCGACAATCATCGTCGACCCTCCCCCAACATCTTCTAAAATCTTGTATATTTATCATATCTTTGCGAATGAGGAAAAACTATCGCACATATGTAGTATCTTTCGAGGCAAAAATCAATAGCTTCCGCCTCCTATCAGAAAGCTGAATGAAGCCGTTGAGAATAAAAAAGACGGCACAGGAATGACATCCTGTACCGCCTTATGACTTGGAAAACTCCGAAATCTGCATGGATTCACGATGTCAGCCGATCATCGAATCCCCATATTCAAGCAATGCGAGCACTTCTCTTTTTAATTCGACGAACGCCGGATCCGTCCAGACGTCAGCTCTGCGAGGCCGTTCGAAAGGAATGGCGATCTCGCGCAATACCGTTGCCGGAGCAGAAGAGAGGACATAGATCCGATCTGACAACATAAGCGCTTCTTCGATGCTGTGCGTGACGAACAGCACGGAACGCCGATCCGCTTCCCATAGCTGCAGCAACCAGCGCTGCATATCCGCCCGCGTCAAGGCGTCCAATGCGGCGAACGGCTCGTCCAAGCACATTAAGTTGCGTTTCATAAGCAATGCGCGCAAGAATGAAACCCTCATCTGCATCCCCCCGGATAACACATGGGGATACTCTTTGGCCACATGGCCGAGTTGAATTCGCTCCAGCCATTCCATCGCCGATTGTTTGGCTTCGCTTTTCGACGCTCCTGCCGTTACCAAAGCGGATGAGATGTTATCGCGAACGGACAACCAAGGGAACAAAGCCGCTTGCTGCGGCATATAGCTGATCAGGCCACGTTGTCCGGACACCTCTTGGCCATCGATGACGATTGTCCCGCGATCCGCACGCTCTACGCCGCCGATCAACCTGAACAATGTCGATTTGCCACTTCCGGATGGGCCGATCAACGTCACGAACTCCCCGGCTTTTACCTGAAGGTTAATATCAGACAATACGGGCACCTGCTGTTTGCCACGCGTATAGGCTTTGTAAATGCCGCTTAGTTCCAACGTATTGCGAACGAGTGAACCCGTCATGAAGATGCCCCTTTCCAATCTCCCTGTGAACGAGGCCTCCAACGAATCGTTAGACGTTCCGCGAGCACTACCGCGTAATAGAACAGGAAGCTTAACGTCACGATGCAGACGATAGAGCCGAATACGCCAGCCTGGTCGAACCCGTTGAACTTAAGCTTCAAGTAAAACCCGATCCCTTTGTTCGCGCCAAGCCATTCCGCTACGATTGCCGAAGACACGACATAGGTGGCCGCGATCCGCAAACCCGAGAATAAGTAGGATAAAGACGCAGGAAATTCAAGACGCTTCAGTCTTTCCCATCGCGAAGCTCCGATCATGCCGAGATATTCACGAAGTTGAGGCTCGGCTTGTCCGAGCCCTACGAGTATCGATAAGGCTACCGGAAAAAAACAAACAAGTACGAGCAAAATCAGCTTAGGCATCCAACCGAAGCCGAACCATATCATTAGCAACGGTCCTAAAGCGATGAGCGGAACGTTCTGCGACAACACCAGGAGCGGTGCGAAGGCTTCCCTTAACAAAGGAACGATGTGCAGGAATACCGCCACTGCGACACCGATGACCAACCCAAGCGCTAAACCGATAAGTGCCAGCTTGAACGTCGCCAGTACATGCTCGCCTAACATGGCGGAATCTTCAAACATTGTAACCGCAATATTCCACGGAGACGGTAAAGTATACGTTTGAATCTCGAAAATCGCGCAAACCGCTTGCCAAATGCCAACGAATACTAACAACGTTACGACGGGCAGTAAAATTCCTCTCAGCCTCTTATTGCCCATCCGGATATTTCTGCAACAACCGCGCCATTGATGCCCCTTCTTGTCCGTCAACGACCAATTTAATCTGCGACATAACGGATGGGCTGCCCATCTCGAACATGGCGGCGTTCATCTGCTTCACGATCTCGATGAGTTGGTCCAAGTCGCCTTCCATCGTCGTCTCTAGCGGGGCCACCCGGTAAGCGACGCCTGATTGTTTAATAATCTCGATTGCCCGATCAACGTAAGGGATCACGTCTTCTCCCGCTTTAACCTTCGGCAAGATCTGTATGCTTAATAAGGCTTGAGCCATCGTTAACCTCTCCTCATTCGTTATCGTTATTGGGGAAGGAACTCCGTCGTGAACATATCGTCGTAGTTCAACTGCTTCTTCATAAGGCTATTCTCGGTAAGCCAGTCTCCGTAGCCGGACCATACTTCCCGCTTCTGTTCTCCCCAACGAGGCGCATCGTCTTTATATTTCGGGCTGAGCCAATTCTGGCTTGCCTTAACCAGCTCTACATTCAACTCAGGTACCGCCTTGATCAACACATCCGCGGCAGCGTCAGGATGATCGATCGCATAGTTATATCCTTCGGAAGCACCCGCCAAGAACGCGCGGACAACATCCGGCTTTTCCTTGATCAGCTTCTCGTTAGTCAATAATAACGGAGTATAATAATCCAATTGCTTGCTGTAATCCGTCAGATAGACCATGTTGACGGGCTCCTTGCGAAGCTCCGCTTCGATCCCCGTCCAACCGTAGAAAATCCATTCGAAATCGATGCCCTTCTTCACCGCGGTGAAGAAATCTGCTGTTCCGGCGCTCACGAAGTTCACCTTGCCTACATCGGCCTTCTGCACGTTCATAATCGATTCGATGACCGCTTGCTCTGCCGGAGATCCCCATCCACCATAAGATTTGCCTTCGAAATCTTTCGGTTCCTTGATGTTCTTATCTACCGGAGATGCAAAGCCGGACGTATTATGCTGAATGATCGGAGCGATGGAGACGAGCGGCAAGCCTTGCTCCCTCGCCAAGATCATGCTTTCCTGCGCGCCTACGCCGAAATCGGCTGTTCCATTCGCCACTAGCGCGCTTGCTCCCGCTTCCGGCGGAAGGATGATTTCCACATCCAAACCGTGCTTCTTCCACAAACCTTGATCTCTAGCTACATACAGCCCCGTGTGGTTCGTATTCGGAGTCCAGTCTAGCACGAGTGTTACTTTCTGCAGCGACTCCGAAGGGGCCGACGGTGGGTTCGAGGACGACGATGGGCTACCCGAAGCCTCCGTGTTCCCCTTATTGCCGCACCCCGCCAATAATAACATCCCGGCTAACATCGTCAGCCCCATACCTTGCCATAGCTTGCTTTTTCTTCGCATGGTTCTCTCCCTCTCTATGTCTTGTCTCGTGTTGGGAAGAGGGCTTCGTGAAACGATAAAAGCGCCCCCCGATTCCGGAGGGCGCCCTAAATAATAATGGACTATGACACGACAGGTGCTGTCGTGCTCCCACCTTCCTACGCTGGTACTAACCAGATCAGGTAATAAGGGTCTGCATTAATGGAATGCACTCTCAGCCGGCCTTCGTCCAGCTCCCCCGGGGCGTATTCAATTCAAGAATCCCGCTTCTTATCTTCCCTATTATAGCAAATCATTAGATATTGTCTATCTCTTATTGCTTAACGGAAAGTGCGTTCGACTATCTGAACATAGTATACAGCTTAATCAAGTGGAGCATATTGTTCGGATCGATTTTCTGGGCGATGATGAAATTAACCAGTTGATCCTCCTGACTTTCGGATAACGGTTCATTTAAGATTTTCGCGAATTGCTTCACCCATTTACGAACTTTCACCCGATCCTGCAAATCGTATTTCGTGACTCCCTCAAGGATGCTTTTAATTCGCTCCTTGGTTGCCGGGGTTTTCATTTTTACCTTCACACGTTCTACGAACTCCGCTTTGATTCCGAACTTCTGCCAGCTTGGGCTCAAAGAGGTTCACGCTCCTTCCGGCGGCTATTCGGTACATCATATGCCACCAGAAGACGCGTAATGACAATAGCTCAAGCCCAAACCTAATCCAATTGCTCGCCATGCAGCTTAGCGTCACGCGCCAAGTTATCCCTTAGCTCTCCGTAGACGGGCGAAGACCAGAATTGTTCCATGGAAGTGAGAGCGGCGGCATCGTCCCTTGCCATCTCAAGAATCTCGAAGTCGGTCATCAGATTCGCTAGCCTGAATTCAGGCATCCCGCTCTGCTTCGTTCCGAAAAACTCACCCGGACCGCGAATTTCCAAGTCTCTTCGCGAGATTTCAAACCCGTCGTCCGTATCCGTCATGGCCTTCATTCTCTCTTGCCCGTTCTCCGACTTCGGATCGGCGATTAGAATGCAATACGACTGATACTCTCCTCGGCCGACCCTCCCTCTTAGTTGATGTAGCTGGGATAACCCAAACCGGTCGGCATCCATGACGATCATCAACGTCGCATTAGGAACGTCAACGCCTACTTCAATTACAGTCGTCGACACCAGCACATGCGTCTCTCCGGCAGCATAGACGGCCATCGTCGCCTCTTTCTCGGCAGCCGTCATACGTCCGTGCAACAGTCCGATTTTCAAATCCGGCAACGCCTGCGTCAATTGCATGTGTAGATCGATCGCATTCTGCACGTCAAGCTTCTCCGACTCCTCGATCAGCGGGCAAATGAAGAACGTTTGTCGCCCTTGCTCGGCCTCTTTGCGAATAAAACCGAGAACCCGATCCATCATGTCGTGCTTGACCGAGTATGTTTTGATTGGCAGTCGGCCCTTAGGTCGTTCTCTAAGCGTAGACACGTCCATATCCCCGAAGACGGTAATCGCCAGCGTTCTTGGAATCGGCGTCGCCGTCATCGAGAGCACGTCCGGATTCATTCCTTTGCGGCGAAGAATACTTCTTTGATTGACCCCGAATCGATGCTGCTCATCCGTTACGACAAGACCCAGGCTCCTGAAAAATACATCCTCTTGGATTAACGCATGCGTACCGACTACGATATCGAGCAATCCCATCTGCAAGGACGCGATCAGATCGCGCCGCTTGCGTTCCGTCAGGCTGCCGGTCAGCAAACCCACCTGTATGCCGTACGGCTCGAACATTTTGGTTAACGAGCGAGCGTGCTGCTCGGCCAATATTTCCGTCGGCACCATTAACGCCCCTTGATGTCCAGCTCGTACCGATGCGTACAAGGCAACTGCCGCAACCACGGTTTTACCTGATCCGACATCTCCCTGCAGCAAGCGGTTCATCGTATAGGGCTGCTTCATATCGTGCAGGATCTCGTTAATGACCTGTTTCTGGGAATCCGTCAGCGTAAACGGCAACACGCCAACGAATTGGCGAATTTCCTCGTTGTTCACCGGATGAACCAAGCCATCCGCCTTCTTGATATGAGTCGTCCGATAAGCTTGAAGCTTAAGCTGGAACAAGAACAGCTCCTCATATACCATTCTTCTTCTGGCTTCCTGCCCTTCGCTCGTATTCTCGGGACGATGGATTCGCGTAATCGCCTCCCTGCGAGGAATAAGCGAATGCTTGTCCATTAACTCCGGCGGCAAAATTTCGGGAATGAACGCTCCGAACTGATTCAAAGCCTTGTCGATCAGCTTGCGAATCGCCGCTTGCGTAACGTTGCCGCCAACCGAATAGACCGGCTGCAGCGTGCCCGTCTTGGCCGTACTGCGGTCCGGAAATTCCGAATCCGCCACGGTCAGATGCCGCCGCCTCTGATCCCACTTGCCGGTTAAAGTAATCTCTCTGCCCAGCGTTAATTGATCCTTCAGAAATGCCCGATTAAACCACACTGCGGTGACCAAAGTAGAATCGACCGTAACGCGGCATATCAATCGGCTTTTCCCCCCGTATCGCTGCATCGAAGGCATCGAAGCGATCGTGCCTTGAATCGTAATTCTCTCTCCGTCCTTCACATCGTGCAGCTCGCGTACCCGATAATCCTCATATCGGAACGGATAATATTCAATGAGATCCCCGACTGTGGAAATACCCAAGGCGTGAAGCTCCTCTGCTTTCTGAGGGCCCACGCCTTGTAGTTTCGTCAGAGGAACCTGGAACAAATGAATAGACATTAGACCAACCTCTTTATAGGACTGTTAACTTATCCCCGTATCGGGAACACGAACAACCCGATCGTTCCTGGACCCGCGTGCGTACCGATAACCGGTCCGATTTCCGTTTCCCGATATGACTGTACGTTCAGTTGCTGCTTGATCAGCTCGGATATTTCGGACACGCCGGCCTCGTGGCCCGGAGTCTTAGCGATCGTTAAGTTGACCGGAGCGTCTTTCACATCCGCTTCCAGTACCTCGGCGATTCTCGCCATCGCTTTTTTCTGGCCTCTGACCTTATCGAACGGGAACACGACGCCTTCGGAATCTATGGATAAGATCGGTTTGATATTGAGCAGCGATCCCAGCACGGCCGATGCCTTGCCGATTCGTCCGCCCTTCCTTAAATATTCTAACGTGTCTACGAGAAAGTAAAGCCGGAGTTCCGAGCGCATCCTGTGGATCTCCGCGATGATCTCTTCTTTGGAAACTCCGGATGCTGCCATCTCTGCCGCCGTGACGACCAGTTGACCATAACCGAAGGAAGCCGATTTGGAATCAATAACCGTAACATCAGCACCCTCGTCCAGCATCGATTGGGCTATCGTTGCAGATTGATACGTTCCGCTTAACGCAGCCGATAGCTGGATGGAGATGACCGCATGCCCTTCGTCCGTCAATTTTTTGAACACATCGTAAAAATCGGCCGGTGAAGGCTGCGACGTCGTCGCAAGCCCTCCGAAAGAAGTTAGCTTCTCGTAAAATTGCGTCGGCTGCAGCGTGATGTTGTCCAGGAAAGTTTCATCCCCGAAATTCACTTTAAGAGGCACCATCGATATGCCGAGTTTTTCTCTTACCTCTATCGGAATATCCGCCGTACTATCCGTGACCAGAACAACAGATGCCATAGCTTGTACCTCCAGCGCCTAATATAGATGATTACGATTCAACGGCGAACAAATACGGGTACAGCGGCTGACCGCCTTCATGCACCTCGACCTCGACGTTCGGGAATTGCTCCGCAAGCCATTGCTCAAGCTCCTCGGTTTGTTCGGCGTCGGCAGTATCACCCGTTAGGATCGTAAGAATTTCCCCGCCTGACACGAGCAAATCGGTCAACAACGCTTTACACGTTTCCGATGGTGTCGAAGCCGATACGACGATCGTCTTATCTTTAATTCCGATATAATGGCCTTCTTTGATTTGCACGCCGTCCATCTCCGTATCGCGTACCGCTTGAGTAACGGATCCGGTGACGACCTGTTCGTAGGCTTTCGTCATCCGAACGATATTCGAAGACTCCGTGTCGCTTTCTTGAAAGGCGAGCATGGCGGCCATCCCTTGCGGTAATGTCCGGGTAGGAAGGACCGTCACCGGACGTTCGGCCAGTTCAGCGGCTTGTTTGGCCGCCATGATGATATTCGGATTGTTCGGCAATAAGATAATATGATGCGCGGACAGCGATGTAATTGCACCAAGCAGGTCTTCCGTGCTTGGATTCATGCTTTGTCCGCCGGACAGAACGATATCGACGCCAAGGCTGCGGAATAACTCCGCATTCCCTTCGCCAACGCTTACGGCAACAACTCCGTAGGAAGCCATCTCGTATACGTCAGGATTAGGCTCGCTTTCCGGAGAAGCCGTTATCGAAGGGAGATCAACGACGCCTGGCAACGCATAATCGACCAGGGGTGAAATAGACGGCTCAGCTTGATGCAAGTTGGTTACTTCAGGCTTGGAAGCCGGCTGCTGAGCCAAGAGCTCGCGATGTTGTTCCTGCATGTTCAGAATATGGATGTGAGTAATTTCGCCATACGTCAGAGCCAGGTTCATGACATCGCCCGGTCTACGGGAATGGACATGAACTTTCACGATCCCCTCGTCTTCGATAAGAATAATCGAATCCCCGTCCCGCTCCAATGCTTTCCTGAACGTCTGTTCTGGGAACGGCGACGCCGTTGTTACCCGTTGAATGAAAAACTCCATGTCGTAAGGGAAAGCGATGCTCTCCGTCGTAATCTTGGATTGCGCAGCCGTATTCGCACCCATCGTGCGGACTGCAGGAGCCGGGACCGACGGTGAAACGGCAGCTACCGCAGGCGCGGCAGACGACATTTGATGCCCGCGATCATTCACGGCGGTGCCTGCGAAGTTGCCATCGCTTAAGTAATCCAAGAATCCTTCGTACAAGTAAACGAGCCCCTGTCCTCCGGAATCGACTACGCCTACCTGCTTAAGCACTGGAAGCATTTCCTGCGTGCGCGCAAGCGTCTCCAATGCTTTGGCATGAACTTCATGCATCCATTCCTTCAGATCGGTAGTTCTACGGGAAGCTGTCAACCCGTGACGCGCAGCTTCGCGCGCTACCGTAAGAATCGTGCCTTCTACCGGCTTGACCACCGCTTTGTAAGCGGTATCAACTCCCTGTTGCAGAGCATTGGCGAACAGAGGCACCGTGAGCTCGCCCTGACCGGATATGGACCGCGCGAAACCGCGGAACAATTGGGACAGGATAACCCCCGAATTGCCTCTAGCGCCCATCAGAAGTCCCTTGGATAGCACTTCCGCCGCACGGCCGACTTCCTCGGATGGTTTATTTTGTAATTCGGCCACGCCGGCCGTCATCGTCAAATTCATATTCGTTCCCGTATCGCCGTCCGGCACCGGGAACACGTTTAGGGCGTTCACCCGGTCCACGTTGCGGGTTAACCGCTCCGCGCCGACCAGGATCATAGCCGCCCATTCCGTACCGTTCAAGAAGCGCTTACTCAATGCAGAATTCCCCTTCCTAATAAGCTACTTCAATACTCGCACTCCTTGAACATATACGTTCACTTGGTCGACTTTCAAGCCGACGACTTCTTCCAATACATATTTCACCTTGGATTGAATGTTATGAGCGACTTCGGAAATCTTCGTTCCGTAGCTTACGATGACATAAAGATCGAGGTGGACTAGTTCGCCCTCGTGACGTACTTCCACACCCCGAGACAGATTCTCGCGGCCAAGCAGCTCCGCAATCCCATCCTTCAATCCTTTGCGGGATGCCATGCCGACAAGTCCATAACAATCCAATGTCGCCGAACCTGCGATTACAGAGATAACTTGATCAGCAACATCTATCTTTCCGTTCTCCGAGACAAGCTGCAGAGGCATGGAAATTCACTCCTTTATGCCTGTATTATGGACCATACCTCATTGTACTATAAAAAAACGGGAGAATGAAGCCGTTTTATAGGTGATTCCATCGATATTGGCGACAAGCGTTGCGAAAGACCACTTTTCCGTTGCAACAAGCAACTCGCTGTGCTAAGATAGTGTAGTATTTGTATGGACGTGGCAGGGAGGTGTATTTTTAGTGGCTCGTAAATGTTATATCACAGGGAAAAAGCCAGGTTCCGGAAACAACAAATCTCACGCGAATAACACTACCCGCCGTTCTTGGGGGGTTAACGTACAAAAAGTGCGCATTTTGGTGAACGGAAAACCTAAACGTGTTTTTGTAAGCGCACGTGCTTTGAAATCGGGAGCAGTAACACGCGTATAATTCACGTAATCGGCTACTTTAGCTATGAAGAAAAACCGTCAGGTCATCCTGACGGTTCTTTTTTTGTTCATGATGAGCCTTCAAAGGCGTCAATTTTTGTGAAACGTGTTGAGAATCGCTTTGACGAAGCCACCCAAAAATTTCGGCAGCTTGATGGTGTAAAACTTCATCTTCCCATCCCTCCTCCGCAGGCTGAACCCTTGCTTCTTACGTTCGAAGCGCGCTATTGATTCCAATGTATGCGGAGTTGAATTTGTCCTATACCAGACAAATACGAAGAAGGCGCCTATTTCTCTGATCCTGCACTTATCTCAAAGCAGCGATTGCGGCCGCCCGATCCTGGTGACCGAATATATAGGTTCCCGCCACCAAAGAATTGGCTCCCGCTTCTTTCACGAGTAGGGCGGTTTCCGCATTGATGCCTCCATCGACCTGAATGTGGATATCTTGGCGGCCATGTCTCTCCAACATCTCGCGTAGCTGGCGAAGCTTAGGCAACATCGATGGCAGGAAGGATTGGCCCCCGAAGCCGGGATTAATCGTCATGATGAGAACAAGATCAATTTCGTCTAACATATATTCAAGTACGGATAGGGGCGTATGCGGGTTTAAGGCCACGCCTGCTTTCATTCCGAGTCCGCGTATCTCCGCAAGCGTACGTTGAAGATGAACGCAAGCTTCCGCGTGTACGGTAATCCGGTCTACTCCGGCCGCGGCTAACGCCGGGAACAACGTTTGCGGATTCTCGACCATCAGATGAGCGTCGAAAAACAACTTCGTAACCGGGCGAATCATCGCCACGATCGGCGGACCGAACGTCAAGTTCGGCACGAAATGTCCGTCCATAATATCGATATGTACCCAATCTGCTCCCGCAGCTTCGATGCTGCGGACTTCATCTCCGAGCAAAGCAAAATCGGAAGCAAGAATGGAGGGTGCGATAATTGTCATGTTAGTACCTCCGCTTGTTTTCTTTCCACTCCGTCATGAAGTTGACGTAATTGTCGTACCGGCTTTCCCCGATGATCCCCTGATCTTTCGCTTGCAGGACGGCACAGTGCGGCTCGTGGGTATGCGTACAGCCGCGGAACTTGCATGTGGCAGATAGCTTCGCGAACTCCCGGAAGCATGAACCGATCTCGTCGATGCCAAGCTCGGCGAAATCTAGCTGGCTAAATCCCGGAGTATCCGCCATATACCCGCCTCCGTCAATCGGAACGAGCTCTACGTGGCGCGTCGTATGCTTTCCGCGGCCAAGCTTGTCGCTGATCTCGTTCGTCTCCAGCTTGAGTCCGGGGACTAACGCATTCACGAGAGAGGACTTCCCGACCCCCGACTGCCCCGCAAGCATATTAATATGCCCGGCGAGTGCTTCACGGAGTTGGTCCATTCCTTCGCCTTGGTGCGCGCTTGTCAGCACGACCTGATACCCGATCGAGGTATAAAGAGCCTTCGCTTTATCGATTGCTCCACGAATGCCCTCCCCTTCCGGGCCCTCAGGAATACGATCCATCTTCGTAAGGACAATAATGGCATCCATCCCGGCATGCTCGGTGTGCACCAGAAATTTATCCAGAAGAACTAAACTTAGTTCGGGACGCACGACGGAAAAGACAAGAATAGCCAAGTCGGCGTTCGCGATTTGCGGACGGATCAACTCCGAAGTACGCGGCAATATTTGTTCGACCGTTCCTTCGCCGTTCTCCGTCTCGCTGTACACGACGCGATCGCCGACTAAAGGCGACTCTCCCCGTTTTTTGAATATTCCCCGCCCCCGGCATTGTATCGGGAGTCCGCCTTCGACATTTTGTACGTAGTAATAACCGCTCAACGCTTTAACGATTAAGCCCTCGGGCACTCAGAAACATCTCCTTCTCCTAGCCCGAATTGGCTCTAGTCATCATCGTTCAATCAATCGCTTATTACGGGTTTGTGATTTCTCCGTCCACCGGAACGCTTCCCTCTTCGCCGCCCTGATTATCTCCGGATGCGGCGCCTCCGTCGACACCCGGATCAGGATCCGGGCTGTTGTTAGTCGCTGGAATGACGAGGTAAGGAACAGGTTCCGTCTGCACGACCTGACCGTCGCGATAAATTGTAATTTGTCCGTCCTTGGACGGAGACAAAATCAACGTAATCGGGAAAGAGGTCGTCGAGCTAATCTTGTACGTTCCGCCATCGATGTTATCGCCCGTGGCGTCGGAATATTCGATTTTGATCTTGCTTGTTTTTCCTGCGACGGCAGGCGAGACCGTTATGCTGAGGTCTTGCTTCCTGGAGTCCGCCGGATAGCCGCTACTCACGTAGATCGTAATCTCCGTCTGTGGCGTTACCATTTCGTCCTTTTCCGCCGGGAACTGCTTGAATACCGTTCCTTTAGGGAAATAACTTGGTTCTCTGATGATTTTGTCTTCTTTAAGCTTAAGGTTTTTACTTATAAGAATAGCCCGCGCTTCCGCTTCGGTCTTCTTGAGCAGGTCCGGCATCGGGAACGCTTCTTCGCCCTTGCTGATCTTTAGGTTCACGACCGCCGTAGTCGGATTGAACAATTCGTCCTTAGGAGGAACTTGATCCAATACCGTATCAGGCTCGCTTTGATCGAACTCCGGAGTCGTGCCGATATTGCCAGGTTTAACGCCCATTTCGATAAGAGCTACTTTCGCTTCATCAAGGGTCTTACCGATTAAGTCCGGCATCGGAGGAAGATCCTTGTCCTTGCTGACCGTAAGCTGGATAGGAGAGCCCTCTTTGGCTTCCATATTGGCTTTATCCTGCTTAATGACGATGTCCTTTTCTTTACCCTCGACGACTTCGTATAGAATCGGTTCTGCGATCGTAAACCCTGCAGCGATTAATTGCTCCTTCGCATCCGTTAGCGTTTTCCCGACCATATCCGGCACTAACACATCCTGCGGCATCTGCTGCTTAAGAGCGGAGACCGCCCAGATTAGCACCGCGATCAAGATGACAGCCAACGCGCCGAGAACGGTCGGTAATACCCATTTACGCTTCTGTTCCGTTAACCCTTCGGAATTCCAACGCTCTTCGTTATTCGCATTCGACACTTTCACGGCAGGAGCTTCTATCGTATTACGCATGTCCGGCCGGATCGCTGGTATGACCTTCGTTTTGTCCTCTTCGTTGTCCTCGTCGCTCGAATATTGCACGGCGGGCTCGTTCAACCTTTGCGGCTGCAAGCAGGTTTCGAGATCGGCATGCATCTCCCGCGCGGATTGGTAACGCTCCTGAGGATTTTTGCGCATCGCCCGCAGAATAACGTTCTCCACGCTTTGAGGAATGTAAGGATTCACTTTACGCGGCTGCTCGAACGGCTCTTGCAAATGCTTAAGCGCAACGCTAATCGGACTTTCGCCTAGGAAAGGCAGTCTGCCCGTCAGCATTTGGTACAGCACGATCCCGAGCGAATATAAGTCGGACTTCTCGCCCGTTGCGACGCCCTTGGCGTGCTCGGGGGAGAAATAGTGGACAGATCCGATAACGGAACCCGTTTGGGTAATCGTGGAAGACGTTACGGCGCGGGCGATGCCGAAATCCGTAACCTTCACCCTGCCGTTATTGCCGATTAAAATATTATGCGGTTTAATATCGCGGTGTATGATCTGATTATAATGGGCATGTTCCAATGCATCGCATATTTGCGCCGTGATTCTAACGGCCTCATCGGCTTGCAGAGGAGCCCTATCGCGAATAATTTCATTTAAGTTAGCGCCATCGATGAATTCCATGACGATATAGTGGGTATCTTCCACTTGTCCGACATCATAAATACTCACGATGTTAGGATGCGACAAAGATGCGGCTGCCTGAGCTTCGCGGCGGAACCGTTTAACGAAATCATCGTCGTGCGTGAATTGCTGTCTTAACACCTTGACGGCTACGAAACGGTTTAACAGTAAATCCCGTGCTTTGTACACAAGCGCCATACCGCCCCCGCCAACACGAGCCAGCAGTTCGTAACGCCCGCTAAGCGTAAGTCCGATCATGCTGTTTCCCCTCCTGTGGCATTAACCAGTCCCTCGTCTGAGACAAGTACGACGGTAATATTATCATCTCCGCCTGCGGCCAGAGCCAGATCGATCAGCTTCTGTGCCTGCTCTTCCAATTGCAAGGCGGAATCTTCCAATGTTGCTTCGATATCCGAAGCCTCGACCAACCCGCTCAGCCCATCGCTGCATAACAAAATTCGGTCACCGGACTGCCAGTCGATGGCTTGAACATCCACCTCGACTTCACGGTCGGTTCCGAGTGCTCTCGTCAAGACGTTACGTCTTGGGTGATGGGCGGCTTCTTCCGGGCTTAGCTGCCCGGATTTGGTCAATTCATTCACAAGGGTATGATCCTCGGTCAATAGCTCCAGCCTACCGGCCCGTAGACGATAAGCTCTGCTATCGCCAATATGGCCGATCAACCCGGTACTTCCATCCACCAACGCCGATACGACCGTAGTACCCATATTGTGATATTGCTCATTCAAGGACGCTGTTTCATAGACGACCTTATTGGCTTTGCGAATCATATCCGTTAGCGAAGATGCGCCATCTTTCAGGGAAGTGCCTTCTCCCCATACTTGCAACGATTGTACCAAGCTATCTACCGCAAGGGAGCTGGCGACGTCGCCAGCCCGATGGCCGCCCATTCCGTCTGCGACGATTGCGGCCGTAATCCCGCTTGGCAGACTCCCGCTCCAGGCTTGATCTTCATTAATCTGTCTAACTTTGCCGACATGACTTCGCATTACCGTTTTCACATCTATCACCCCGTCGTCGTCTCCATGTGCTTCGCCCGCAGTTGTCCGCAAGCAGCAGCGATATCATGGCCTTGCTCTCTACGAATCGTAACGTTAACATTTTTCTTCTGTAGAATGCGCTGGAACTCGAAAATATCGTCCCGGGGCGTTCTTACGTAATTGCGTTCAGGCACATAGTTGACGGGTATCAAGTTGACGTGGCATAACATCCCTTGAAGCACGTTACCAAGCTCTTCCGCATGCTCCGGACGGTCGTTGACACCGCCGATCAGTGCATATTCGAACGTAATTCGGCGTCCGGTTTTCTCGATATAATATTTACACGCATCTATGACATCCACGAAAGGAAAACGTCTATTGACCGGCATCAGCTTGGATCTGAGCGCGTCGTTTGGCGCATGAATGGAAATAGCTAAGTTAATCTGAGTATTCTCGTCCGCGAATTTGATCATGCTTGGCACGATTCCGCTGGTCGATACAGTAATGTGCCTTGCTCCGATATTCAAGCCTTTCGGATGAATCATCGTCCGGAGAAATTGCATCGTCGCCTCATAGTTTTCGAAAGGCTCGCCAATGCCCATAATGACGATGCTCGACACGCGTTCGTTCAGGGGATCGAGAATCCTTTGCGATTGCACCACTTGCGCAATAATTTCTCCCGCCGTTAAGCTTCTCTTGAGTCCGCCTAGCGTGGAAGCGCAGAACGTGCAGCCGATCCGGCAACCGACTTGCGTAGTTACGCAGACGCTGTTGCCGTAATTATGACGCATGATAACCGTTTCGATCGCATGGTCGTCATGCAGCCCGAACAGGAACTTCACCGTTCCGTCTTTGGACTCGAACTTCGCGATCTCCGATAAAGTGATGAACCGGAAGCTCGCGATTAACTTATCCCTCAGCGGCTTCGGCAAGTTCGACATCTCTTCGAAAGAACCGACCCGCTTGACGTAAATCCAATCGAAGATCTGTCCCGCGCGGAAAGCAGGCTCTCCCTGATCTTTAATCCAGTCTTGAATATCTTCTAAAGTTAGATCGTAAATAAAAGGTTTGTTTTCCTCATTATCCAATTTCGTCACCACCATTCGTCCATTTTAACATAAATTTATTGGGATTGCTTCCGCAACCGGGCAATGAAGAAGCCGTCGCTACCGAACATCTGGGGGAGAAGTTGAAGCATCCCCGCGAACGTTTCCGGCAGCTTGCCAGCTTCACGGATCGGAGCCAGAACCTCGTCCGGCCATTCCGCGTCCAGAGCAAAATCCGGATATTCGGATAAGAAGCGCCGAATTGTACTCTCATTTTCCTCCGAGGCAATCGTGCAAGTGCTGTAGACAAGCACGCCTCCCGGTTTAACCAATGCTTGTACAGAACTCAGCAATTTGCTTTGTAAATTCGATAAACTCTCGATGTCTTCGGCCGACTTGTTCCATTTGATCTCCGGTTTGCGGCGTATGACGCCTAGCCCCGAACACGGTGCATCGAGCAGTACGACGTCGCAGGATTGCGGCTCTATGCGATTACCCAGTTCGAGAGCATCTCCCGCCATCGTCTCCACGCTCGTTAATCCTAAACGGTCAGCTTGCTGTTTAATGAGAGCTTCCTTATGAGGATGCACATCATTGGCGATAATTTTTCCTTCGTTGCGCATAATCTCCGCTAAATGCGTCGTCTTACCGCCCGGAGCCGCACAGCAATCGAGAACCTGCATGCCGGGCTTAGGATTAGCCACAGCGGCGACCAGCATGGAGCTCTCGTCCTGAACCGTGATCCATCCTTGTTGATACCAATCCGAATGGACGAGATTTCCCGCCTTCTGCGTGAGAATGCCTTCGCTCGTTAACGGGGACGGAATCGCCTCCATTCCTGCGTCCGTCAGCCCCGCCACGACTTGATCCCGGGTAGCCCTCATCCGGTTCACGCGAGCTGAAGCATGAGGATGATCGTTATTGGCTGCGCATATTTCTTCGGTTACTTTTTCCCCGAATTCAGAAATCCAACGTTCAACTAACCATAACGGATGGCTATGCGTAAGCGATATTCTTTCCGCTACCGGCAAGCTTTCAGGAAGCGCCGCATCGAAGCCTTCTCGCAACAATCCCCGCAACACTCCGTTCACGAGCCCGCCGATACCGGCATGTCCCCGTTTCTTAGCTATCCGCACTGCTTCGTCTACGGCCGCATGTGCGGGTACTCGGGATAACCAGCGAAGCTGGTAATAGCTCATCCGAAGCAAGCTTCGTACCCATGGCTCTATTTTATTGGGCCAGCCTTTAACACGGCCCTTCAGATCATGATCGATCGTGTTAAGCCGCTGAATCGTTCCATATACAAGCTCGGTGGCCAGCGCCGCATCCGGTCGGGAGAGATCGGAAGACTGCAAAGCTTGATTAAGCTCAAGCCCGCTATATGCCCCCGCCATTTCCACATTATGCAACACGTTCATGGCGACTTCTCGCGCCCCTTGCGGCTTGCCGCCGGGCAATCGAATCGGTTTCTTCATCATTCGCATCCTATCTGCTTATAAGTCTGTGTTTCTACGCCATTAGCTTCGCTGATAGCGGGTGAGGCACTTTAGTTTGCTATGTAGTCAGGTTTCACCGGACTGCAGCGCGTTCCGAGGTGCTTTGGAGCTGTTTAGTCAGGTTTCACCGGACTGCAGAGCCAGATGAGTCGCCGCTCCCGATAAGATGTGCCTCAACCTCCGGGTTATAGTAGCCATAAGCTCCCCAGGCAAGCAAAAAAGCTCGGGATCACCCGAGCGTCTTACCGGGAGCTAGCCGAGCGCCTTTGGCATACTCCGCTGCCGCTAACGTTTTCTTGCCGGCTGGCTGAACTTCCGTTAATACGATACTTCCGTCACCCGTGCGAACGCGGATTCCGAATGCCCCTGTCTCCAATACGGAACCTGGAGCCATTGCTGCCCACTCTGGGCGCAACGCGCTATCGGCGGCTTCAGGAATTCGGATGCTCCACACCTTGAATACCTCGCCGTCCAAATACGTAAAACCTCCAGCCATCGGACTGAGGCCACGCACCCGATTAAACAGTTGCCGCGAATCGCAATTCCAATCCAGCTTCTCGTCTTCCCGCGACAAGTTCGGCGCGTAAGTCGCTTCACTTTCTTCTTGCGGCGTTCTCCCGGCTGTCCCCTCCGCTATGCGGGGCAACCATTCTAACAACAATTCAGCGCCAGCGACGCTAAGCTTCTCGAAGATCGTGCCCGCCGTATCTTCATCGGTGATCGGTACTTCCACCTTGGAGATCATATCCCCGGTATCCAAGCCTTCCGCCATGTACATGAGCGTAACGCCCGTCACCGATTCCCCGTTAATGATCGATCGTTGAATCGGTGCGCCGCCGCGATAGCGGGGCAGCAATGAGCCGTGCACGTTAATACAGCCGAAACGCGGAAGATCGAGCACCGATTTCGGAAGAATTTGTCCGTATGCGGCAGTAATAATCAAATCCGGCGCAATGGCCGCCACCGCGGCAACGCCTTCCGGCGAGCGCAACTTCTCCGGTTGCACAACGGTAAGCCCGCGCTCTACCGCATAAGCTTTCACCGGCGACGGAGTAAGTTCGCGCTTGCGCCCCTTCGGCCGATCCGGCTGAGTGACGACCGCCGCGATCTCGTAACCTTTGTCCAGCAATAAGGCCAATGAAGATACGGCGAATTGCGGCGTACCCATAAACAATATTTTCATGCTAATCCTCATCCCGCTCCTGTTCGTCATGCTTGCGGGCTTCGTACACGGATTCGGCAGTATCAATGAACAGAACGCCGTTCAAGTGATCTACTTCATGCTGAAATGCCCTCGACAGAAATTCAGTGCTCTCATATTGTATCGGATTGCCGTTGCGATCCTGGCCCCGGATGACGATCCGGTTCGCCCGGCGAACATCGCCTTGAAGCCCTGGAATGCTAAGGCAGCCTTCAGGCCCGAGCTGTTCCCCTTCCGCGGAGACGATCTCAGGATTGACCAATTCGATGAGTTCATGTTCATCCCCGACATCGACGACGATGACACGCTTCAATATTCCGACCTGAGGTGCAGCTAACCCGACTCCGTCGGCGTCATACATCGTATCCGCCATGTCGTCCAGCAATTTATGCAGGTTGGCATTGAACTTCGTCACTTCCTGCGCTCTTTCCCTAAGCACAGAATCTGGGTGTTTCACGATTAATCGAATTGACATAAACGGCATCCATCCTTCTCGTTACAGGTTGTTCACTAGCCTTATAGCATCATCTGAGGATCCACGTCGACGCTTATCTGCACGCCTGCGCGTTTCACCGCATCCGCTATTTCCACTAATACTTGAGAAGCCAACAAACTCGCGTCGACGTCTCCTCGATATTTTACCATACATTGAAAACGGTAGCGATCCTTCAATCTCGCGATCGGCGAAGAAACGGGGCCTAACACTTCCAAGGCTGCATGGCCTCCCATGTCGAAATCCTTGCGAATGCCAAGAGCCGCCGCTTTCTCCCGAATGCCTACCGCGAAGCTTGAACCTATTGAAAGCAGCATAGGCACGGATTCATGGGAGAAGGTTACCGACAAAAGTCGACCGTAAGGCGGGTAACCTAGCTGCTTGCGCAGCACGAGAGCTCTCTCTACGAACCCATTATAGTCATGGCCCTGAACGTACGTAATCGACTCATGCTCGGGATCGTAGGTCTGAATAATGACCTCGCCCGGAAGCTCGTGGCGGCCTGCTCTGCCCGCAACCTGCGTCAATAGTTGAAACGTCCGCTCGGATGCCCGGAAATCAGGCAATCTTAGAGCGGCGTCGGCAGCCAGTACGCCTACTAAAGTAACGTAAGGGAAATCGAGCCCTTTGGCCACCATTTGCGTACCGAGCAGCACGTCCGCTCGCCGTTCGCGGAACTCCGTTAGCCATCTCTCGTGGGAGCCCTTCTCCGTAGTCGTATCTACATCCATCCGAATAACTCGGATTCCGGGGAACGTCTGGGCTAGCGACTCCTCCACCTTCTGCGTACCCGTGCCAAAGAAACGAATGTGCGGGCTTTCGCAGCTTGGGCACGTCTTCGGTTCGGCTTCCGAATAACCGCAGTAATGGCATCTAAGATTTTGAGATCCTCTATGATAGGTTAGAGAAATCTCGCAATGCGGACACGCGGCGGTATAGCCGCATGATCGGCACATGACGAACGTCGCATAACCTCTGCGATTAAGCAACAAGACGATTTGCTCTTGCTTCGCAAGTCGATCCCGGATGGCGTCAGCTAGCGGCCTGCTGAACATCGCTCGGTTACCAAGCTTCAATTCCTCTCTCATATCCACGATACGGACGCCTGGGAGAGGACGATTGGCAACCCTCTCCGGCAGAGCGATGTACTCCGTCCCGCCTAACCCCGTTTCCCGACCTAGGTAGACTGCCGCTTCGTAACTTTCCAGCGCGGGAGTCGCCGAGCCTAGAACGACAACCGCATCATGGAGCCGAGCTCGCTCTACCGCTACGTCGCGAGCGTGATATTTCGGGCTCTCTTCTTGCTTGTACGACGTTTCGTGTTCTTCATCAATGACGATAAGTCCGATGCTCGTGAACGGTGCGAAAATAGCCGAGCGGGCACCAACAGCGACCTGTGCCCTGCCTTCCCTGATTTTGCGCCATTCATCGTAACGTTCCCCGTTGGACAACCGGCTGTGCAGCACAGCGACCCTTGCACCGAAGCGACTTTTGAACCGTTCGACCATCTGCGGCGTAAGCGCGATTTCCGGAACGAGAACGATGGCTTCGCGACCGAATTCCAAACACCGCTGAATCGCTTGCAGGTAAACCTCGGTTTTGCCGCTTCCCGTAACGCCATGCAGAAGGAACGTTTTATTTTCGCGCGAATCTATTGCCGATTGAATCGGGGCTAACGCTACCGCTTGCTTGGGAGTGAGCTTCATCGGAGCGGATGCCGGAAAATCCCGGTCGGCATACGGATCGCGATCCTCCGTAACCGAGCGGATCTCGAGCAAGCCTCTCTCGGCGAGCGAACGGATCGTAGAAGACGTCGTGCCCGCGGCTTCCGTCAGCTTCAATACGGCGATCGGCTCATTGTTCTCTACGAGGTATTGCGCGACTTCCCTTTGCTTATTCGCCCTTGCCGGGATGCTCCCGATCGCTATCGTTAACTTTTCCGGCGTCTCGGGAAATACCGTCTGAACGGTTTTGACGGACAATTGATCCTCTACCCTCTGACGTTCCTCCAAGCGCCCTTGACGAAGCCAGCGCTTGAGCAGATGTCCTTGCTCCGGATATTGCTGCAGAAGGTTCGTCAGCTTAAGCGGTTTACCCTTCATCAACGCAAGCAAGAGACCGCCGCTCTCGGCGATCTCTTCCGCGGACCATACTGCCGTAGCGGCCGGAAATACGTATTTCTCCGCCTTTCCTTTCAGCGCGGCGGGGAGCATCGCTTGCAACGCTACCGTAAGTGGGCATAACCACCTTCTGCTCATCCACTCCCCAAGCTCCACTAATTCCGGCGAGAGCGGAGGAACGGCGTCTAACAGATCTTCCAGCGGCTTCAGCTTCGCATACTCGACTTCTGCATCCTCCGCCAGCCCGATTACGATTCCTTGAAGCTTGCGGGGTCCGAAGGGAACCGCAACACGGCTGCCGATCTCCACCCAGCCGTTCAGACGATCCGGAATTAAATAATCGAACGTACGGTCCGTATCCCGGCTCGGTACGTCAACAATGACTCTGGCAACGGTCATCTTCCCGGTCCTTTCCCATCGCCTTGAGCTTGCTGCAGGCTTAACGTCGATTGCGCAATATCCAGCAGCTTCTCCGCCACCGCTCTCTTCGTCATCTGCGGAACGTTCTCGATCAGCCCTCGGGGACCGTATATGCTAACGATATTCGTATCCGTTCCGAATCCCGCGCCAGTCTCCGCTACGTTATTCGCGACGATAAGATCGCATTTTTTTCTATTCAGCTTGTCCATCGCGTGTTTCTCCACGTCGTTCGTCTCCGCGGCAAAACCGATGACCAATGGCTTGTCCTTATTGGGTTGAGCGTTTTTCCACTCTCCGACCGCTAGCAAAATATCCGGATTGCGAACAAGCTCTAGCGACATTTTATCGTCGGTTTTTTTGATCTTCTGCGTAGCTTGGTGCACAGGACGATAATCCGCGACGGCCGCGGCTTTGACGACGATATCCGTCCCGGGCAGACGTTCCATGACAGCATCGTGCATTTGCGAAGCGGAATCGACCTTGACGAGGTTAACTCCGTGAGGAACGTTCGCTTCGGTCTTCCCGCAGATAAGCGTGACCTCGGCACCGCGATCTCTTGCCGCTTCTGCAATCGCGAAGCCCATCTTACCCGAGGAGTCATTCGTAATGTAGCGAACGGGATCGATTCTTTCCACCGTTCCCCCTGCCGTTACGAGAACACGCTTACCGGACAACGGCTTCGGTCCGACTAGCATTGCCACGATAGCTTCAACGATCTCATCTGGCTCCGCAAGTCTGCCTTTGCCAACATATCCGCATGCTAATTGGCCTGTCCCCGGTTCCACGAAGGTGGCGCCTCTCGAGGCAAGCTTGTTCACGTTGTCGATAACGGCGGGATGCTCCCACATATGTACGTTCATAGCAGGCGCGATCAGCAAAGGTGCCGTCGTCGCCAGCAAAGTCGTACTGATCATATCATCCGCCAAACCGTTCGCCAGCTTGGATAGCAGATTCGCCGTAGCCGGCGCGATTACTGCTAGATCGGCAGAATCCGCCCAATCGATATGTTGAACGATAGAAGCGTCTTTCTCGTCGAAAACATCCGTAGCGACGGGATACCGAGTAAGCGTCTGCAGCGTTAGCGGCGTAATGAATCGTGTCGCGCCTTCCGTCATCATAACCCTTACTATGGCACCGAGGCCCACTAGACGACTGCACAGCGTAGCGGACTTGTATGCGGCTATACCGCCGGACACTCCTAACAAAATCGTTTTTCCCGATAGCGACTTGTTCATGGTTCCCCTCCCTGCAAGTAAACAAAATCACTAGAAATAGAAAAATGATCCATCAAAGCGTAGAAAAAAAACAACCGCGTGGGTTGTCCTTCCTTCCGATCCTATTCAGAATCCTAATCTTTGATCACCGTAGGAACAATTTTCAAATGCTCGACTTTGATCGCCTCGTGATAAATTTCCTCGAGAGCGACGCCAACGAATTTATGGGATTTAGGAGCACCTAAGTTGCACATAACACCTTCGCGCAACCCGCGGGCTCTCTTGGAAGCAGCAACGACAAGCGTATATTTACTGTCCACTTTCTTAACCAATTCATCAATGGATGGATATAACATGATATCACCTCTTTCAGACGTTGTCTGCGGTATTGACGACCTCAAGCTGCTGAAACAGCTCGCCTAGAAATCTCTCCCGCTTGCAATGCTCCGCCGTAATGATGGAGCGGATGCGGTCGCACGCCTGATCGATCTCGTCGTTTACGACAGCGTAATCGTAATGGTGCAGCAAATTCATTTCTTCCACGGCAACCGATAATCGGTGGTCGATCGTGGCTTGAGACTCCGTCCCTCTGCCTACGATTCTTTGCTTCAACTCGTTCAAGGAAGGCGGCATTAGGAAAATAAATACGCCGCCGGCGAATTTCTCCCTTACCTTCAACGCTCCCTGCACTTCGATTTCTAGAATAATATCCTTTCCTTCGGAAAGCGTCTTCTCCACGAAGTCGCGCGGCGTACCATAGTAGTTGCCGACGTACTCTGCATGCTCTAACAGCGCGTCCGCCTCTATCATTTGGTGAAACTGCTCGCGAGTCTTGAAGAAATAATTGACTCCGTCCAGTTCGCCTTCCCGGGGAGTCCGGGTCGTTGCCGAGACGGAATAGATTAGATCAGGCAGCTTGCGGCGCAACGCGGCGCAGACTGTGCCCTTGCCCACTCCTGAAGGTCCGGATAATACGAATAATATTCCTCTGCTCATGGTGTTCCCCAATTCATTCATCGTGTTCGTCGTCTTTGGTAGACAACCGGTGTGCAACCGTCTCCGGCTGGACTGCCGACAAAATAACGTGATCGCTGTCGGTAATGATGACAGCCCGAGTCCGTCGACCATAAGTCGCATCGATCAACATGTGACGGTCACGTGCTTCTTGAATAATCCGTTTAATCGGAGCCGATTCCGGACTGACGATTGAAATAATCCGATTCGCTGAAACGATATTGCCAAATCCGATATTAATCAGCTTGATCGCCATGATTAGCACTTTCCCTCCGGTCATTCCTACCAAACAGCGTATAGGCGGGATACCAAGCATCGCTTCCAGTGTTGCCGAAAGCGGCTCCCCGCATACTGCAGGCTTGAAAATGCCTATTCTCTTCATCTATGAGAGGTTATTCAACTCTCATTAACGATATATTGCTTTATTGTACTTCAAATCCCAAAGTGGGACAAGAGGATGGCGCAGGTTACTTGTCGGAAATCACGCTCTTACTCTTGCTTCTGACATATTCGGTCAAGGATACGGTCATCTCATAAGCCATGAAAGGGGTCATTAAATAGATCCCGTTAAAATGTTCCATCGCGACATCGAGCAGTTCCTCCGCGATTTTCACGCCTTCGGCGCGACCGGCCGCGCCTTCCAAGCCGCTCATCCGTTGCCGAACGGCATCGGAAAGTTGAATGCCCGGCACCTCGTTGTGAAGATATTCCGCATTACGTCCGCTAGCAAGCGGGAAAATGCCGATGAAAATCGGAATACTCAAGTGTTTCGTCATTTCCGCGACGCGAACGATCAGCTCCGGATCGTACACGGGCTGGGTCATAATATAGTCGGCGCCCGCCGATATTTTGCGTTCCAGACGCTGAACCGCTTTGTCCAGATGCTTGACGTTCGGATTGAAGGCTGCGCCTACGACGAACTTAGCCTTCTGCTTAAGCGCTTTGCCCGAGAATGCTATTCCTTCGTTTAATTGCTTGATCATCCGAATAATCTCGAACGAAGTTAGATCGTATACCGAACTGGAACCAGGCAAATCCCCGAATTTGGCGGGATCCCCCGTAACCGCTAGCACATGGTCGATTCCGAGTGCGTCAAAGCCCATCATATGCGTTTGCGTGCCGATCAAGTTACGGTCGCGGCATGCAATATGCGCAAGCGGACGAATGCCTACCCGTTCTTTCAACAACGCGGCAAGCGCCATATTGCTCATCCTCGTCACCGCAAGCGAATTGTCCGCCATCGTTAAGGCGTCCGCCTTGGCATCCTTCAGCGCTTGGGCGCCAGCCATGAATTTCGTTATATCCAAATCACGAGGAGGGTCCAATTCGACGATGACCGTGTGCCGTTTCCTCACGAGATCCACAATGCTAGGCTCCGCAACTTGCGGCGGCTCGTTACTATCGTTTACGTCTGAAGGTTTTACCTCGATAACTTCAACCTGCTTCACAGGGATCGCATTCGCAGAAGCTGCCTGTTGCGCGATCGGGTCATATCCTTTAAGCGCCCCCGCAATCGCGGAAATATGCTCCGGGGTCGTACCGCAGCATCCCCCGATCAATCGTGCTCCCGCATTCGCGAATTGAATGGCGGAAGAGGCGAAGTATTCCGGCGTGGCCGAATAGACGACTTGGCCGTCGACGTAATCCGGAATGCCGGCATTAGGGAATACGCTTAACGGTACGCCCAAATCCCGAGGAATCGTCTGAAGCGCGCGCAGAATTCCGTTAGGACCGCTGCGGCAGTTGAAGCCGATCACGTCGGCCCCCTCCCCCTTCAACCTACGAAAAGCTTCAGGCAGCGGTATTCCGTCATGCGTTCTTTCGGCATCCTCGACGGCGAACTGGCAGATGACGCTAATATCGCTTTGTTTACGAATAATAGATAACGCTAATGATAGCTCTTCAAGATCGAAAAACGTTTCCAATAATAAGCCGTCTACGCCTGAGCCGAGCAACGCGCCGATCTGCTCCTCGAAATCCCGTTTCACGATCGCCGTTCTGACGTTTTTGCCTGCGCCGCCCCTAACAGCCCCGATCGAGCCGACGACGTACGCCTCTTGTCCTACGGCTTTACGCGCAATCGCTACGCCTGCGGCATTAATTTCCTCTGTTCTCTTCTCCAAGCCGTATTTAGCCAATTTATTTTGTTGCGCGGAATACGTATTCGTCTCGATTATTTCCGCCCCGGCGGCGGCATAGCGACGATGCACGTCCGCGATCACGTCCGGTTTGAGCAAATTGAATTCCTCGAACGACACCCCTACGGGCAAACCTAGCTGATATAAGTAAGTGGCCATCGCGCCGTCGCCGACCAAGGGCTTAAGGGCTAGCGCCGAACGTAAATCCGGTTTCATGATGCTTCCCATCCATTTCCTCGATAAAGTATTCTAAATGTAGCACAATTTCGTCTCGGGGAAAATGGAAAAACCCGACCGGATTGATCGGGTTGTCATTCTTGGTATCGTTAAGTTGAAGAAACCTCCGGTTCGACCCCGGCAATCGGACACTTTTTCCTGGCCTGCGCTCGCGTTAATCCGAACGAAACTCCGGCGAGTAGCGCGGCTATCGCAACCCCAATTGCGCCAAACCAACCAACCGCGGTTAAAGACACGCTTTCCACGATGACTCCGCCGATTCCCGCCCCCGCGGCCATCGCCAACTGCAGAACGGAAGAGTTTAAGCTCAGCATGATGCCTGAAGCTTCAGGCGCTAATGTAATCAGATAATATTGCTGGGTAGGGCCGGACGACCAAGCGGAGAACGCCCAGAGCATAAGAATTGGAAACATCCATACAGCAGATTGCGAGAACGCGGTTAGCAGGAAGAGTACGCCCGAATGCAGCAGCATGCCTCCGATCAACGTTCGCGAGATTCCCCACTTATCGGTGCTGTAGCCGCCTAACTTGGAGCCTATCAAGCTGGCTATTCCGAAGGCGAACAGCGCGATGCTCACTCCCCGTTCGCTCATTCCGGTAATATTGAGCAAATAAGGCGAAATGTACGTGTAGACGATTGAATAGCCGAAAATCCAGAAGAACGTGATCGAAAGCGCCGTGGCGATTCGAGGATTTTTGAACAGGGCGAGCTGGGAGCGAACCGGAATCGGGGCTTCTCCTTCCGATTGGGGAATTAAGCGAAGAACGGCGATCATGGCCAATAAGCCAAGAACTCCGATACCGGCGAAAATCAATTTCCAATCATAAGCCGAGGCAATTACTCTTCCAAGGGGGACGCCGACGATTAGCGAAGTGCTAAACCCCATGACCAACGTCGCAATCGCGCTTCCTTGTTTGCCCGGTTGCGCCAATCGGGTAGCGACCGTGAGCGCGACCACTACGAACACTCCCGTGCTAATTGCCAGAATAATCCTAGACCCGATCAGCGAAATATACCCCGAGGACAATACCGCCAACAAGTTTCCGACGATGAATACCCCCAATGCCGCAAGCATAAGTTTTCTACGTTCTACTCTCGCCGTTAAGGCCATGATGATCGGAGTCCCGAATGCATAGGCCAGAGAGAATACCGTAATTAACTGTCCTGCCGCAGCTAACGATACCCCCATGTCTCCGGCAACCCTATCCAAAATTCCCGCGATAATGTTTTCCGACGTTCCGACCAGGAAGCTAACGGCTGCCAGCATGTAAATTTTCCAAGAATTCGTCATGCTTTAAAGCTCCTCTCTCCACTCCAGTATTTTTCTCTGTTTTTATATTTCTAAATATATAGAAATATTGGCTAAAAAAAATTACACCAGCAAATAAGGCGCGTACTTCTCCGCCATCTCGCGATTAACGCTATAGTAAATATACGTTCCGTCCTTGCGGAGATTGAGCAATCCGCAATCCGTAAGCTGCTTCAGATGGTGCGACAAAGTTGAACCGGCCACGGATTCAAGCTTGCCCCCGATATCGGAACAGCACAAATTTTTCTCTTCGGTTAGCAGTAAAGCGATTTTCAACCTGGTCGGCTCCCCTAGTGCTTTGTACACTTTAACCGCTTGCGTGATTTCCGCGTTCTCTTCAACCATCTTCTACTCACCTCGGCTTCGAACAATATATTTCTATGTTTATCGAAATAAACATTAACATAGTCCTCCCCACCTTGTAAACCTCTTAACGAAAAATGGGCTAAAAAAACTGCCTCCGCAGATGAACTTCCTTCCGCATAGAGACAGTTTCAACAATTATCGTTATTAAAGCTTAGACTTTACCCGTAAACACGAACGCCGCAGGACCCGTCATATATATCCGATTGTTGTCTTCCTTCCAATCGATGAATAGATCGCCCCCGGCAAGGGAAACGGTCGCTTTGCGATCGGTATGTCCGTTCAAGAAGGAAGATACAAGCGTCGCGCAAGCGCCCGTTCCGCATGCAAGCGTCGGACCCGCTCCGCGCTCCCACACGCGCATGTCCACTTGGCTGCGTGAATTAACGGTTGCAAACTCCACGTTAATCTTGCGCGGAAATAGCGGATGCTTCTCCAGCTTTGGCCCCCATGTCGCCAGATCGAATCCGGGAGCATCGTCCACGTAGATGACGCAATGAGGATTACCCATCGACACAGCCGTAAAAGCGAACTCCCGCCCGTCCACGGATACGGTATGGCCGATAACCGGATTCGCATCGATCGTCGTAGGCACGTCCAGTCCGTTCAAGATCGGTTGCCCCATATCAACGGTAACTCGTTCGACTTCTCCCGCCGTTGTTTGCAATTGAACCGGCTGGACGCCCGCTCCTAACGTCTCGATTGTCAGCTCTGTTTTGTTCGTTAACCCTCTATCGTACACATACTTCGCCACGCAACGGATCGCATTTCCGCATTGCTCCGCTTCAGAACCGTCGGAGTTGATGATTCTCATCTTAAAGTCGGCATTAACGGAAGGCAAAATGTATACTAAGCCGTCAGCGCCGATACCGAAAAATCGATTGCATAACTGGACGGCCAATTCCGCAACGTTATTAGGCAGAGCTTGCTCTCCGGCAACGATGATGAAGTCGTTGCCAAGTCCGTGCATTTTCGTGAATTCCATTGCAATACCTCCCGAGAATATAAGCCCGATATGATCCGGTTTCTCCCTTAATCATAACGGTCATTCGGCGGGATGAGCATACAACAATCCTCCGTTTATTTGCACTTTTCCGACTATCCGGAACGTTATTCCGCTTGAATACGAAGGGAAGCTAGCGCTTTTGCCGCTCTTTCGCGCGCCTCCGCCACTGAATCGCCCGTAGATAACGCGACGGCCATTCGTCGGCCGACTTTCGTTACCGGCTTGCCGAATACGCGCAACTGCGTTTGCGGAACGGACAAAGCTTCGCCGATTCCCTCGATCCGGTATTCGCCTAGCTCCTCCGCCGCTTTAAGCGGGCGGCTCGCGCCTGGCGCGGTGACATAGATTTCCGGGATCGGGTATCCCAATATCGCGCGCACATGAAGCGCGAACTCGGACAAGTTCTGACTTACCAAAGTCACTAATCCCGTATCGTGCGGGCGCGGGGAAACTTCGCTGAAATATACTTTATCCTTGGCAAGGAACAGCTCCACTCCGAAAATACCCGTACCTCCGAGAGCGTCCGTAATAACGCCGGCGATCCTTTTGGCTTCCGCGATTTGTTCGTCCGTCATCTCGTGGGGCTGCCAGGATTCGATGTAATCTCCGTCCTTCTGAATATGGCCGATCGGAGGACAGAACAAGGTTCCGTTAGCGGCGCGTACCGTCAACAACGTAATTTCCGATTCGAACGTAATGAATTCCTCCACGATGACTCTTGCCTGTTGAACGCGGCCGCCTTCCATCGCGATCGTCCAGCAACGGTCCAAATCCTCTTCCGACCGGCAGACGCTTTGCCCTTTGCCGGATGAACTCATAAGCGGCTTAACGACGCACGGGAATCCCATTTCCCTAGCCGCTTGCGCGAATTGCTCATACGTGTCCGCGAAACGGTAGCCCGCCGTCGGCAGTCCGAGCGTCTCGGAAGCCAGTCTGCGAATGCCTTCGCGATCCATCGTCAACTGCGCTGCGCGAGCGGTCGGGATGACGCGATACCCTTCTTCCTCCAACTTCACGAGCTCGGCTGTGGCTATCGCCTCGATCTCCGGCACGATCAGGTCCGGCTTCTCGCGCTCTACGACTTCGCGAAGCGCTTGACGATCCAGCATATCGATTACGTAGCTCCGGTGAGCGACTTGCATGGCCGGCGCATGGTCGTAACGATCCACCGCTACGGTCTCGATTCCGAGGCGTTGCGCTTCGATAATCACTTCTTTTCCTAACTCCCCGGAGCCTAACAGCAACAGCTTTTTTCCTATGTACATTTGTTCTTTTCCTCCTGCTTGGCTTATTCAATATCGTCCATTATACACGATGGCTTTTCATTAGACAGCATCATTAGACATCCGCTCATTGACAGTGGATATGCGGTACGATATATTTTTGATTAACATGAATGTCAATGAAAAAGAGGAATCCAACATGTCCCCACGCACAAAGGAACAAAACGAAGAAATCCGTAAGCAACGCTCGCAGGAAATTTTGCGTGCAGCCATAATCGTATATGCGGAGAAAGGCTACGCTGCTTCTGAAATCGGAGAAATCGCGGAAAAGGCCGGTCTGGCGCGCGGACTGGTGTACCACTATTTCAAATCAAAGCAGCTCTTATTCCGCGAACTTTATGATTCCATGATGGACGGAACGCAGAAGTTTACGGAAACCTATTTCAAGCAAGAGGGTTCTTCCCTTGAATTGTTTGAGGGATATGCGAGGATGGTATGCAAACAAGTGCTAGAAGACCCAGCGACCTCCCGCTTCTACTCGAGAATCAGCCTTGATATTCATTACTTGTATTCACCCGAGGAGTTCTCGCCGTTCGAATGGATGAAGAGCTTTATTCAGCCGATGAAGCAAGCCGTAGACATTGGCATAAAGCAAGGCACGATACATCAAGGCGACGCCAATCTGATGGCTTTACAATTCTGGGGCGCGGTTTCCCACGGAACTAGTTACTTAGACCAGTTGCAGCAGGATCTCCTATCGAAGGGCGCTGAAGAGCAGGAAGTAAAGCAACAGTTGACGACCGTTCTCGACCAAATCGTACATTCGGCTTCGGCCGTATTAAAAAAATAAAAAATTTTACTCTTTTTATTGACATTCATGTCAGTCAAAAAAAGGAGAGATTAAATGACATTAGTGAAAATGAAGCAAAGGGACTTCGATTTATTAAGCGAAGACAGTTTGGGTCGGGCTTGCATGGAGCCGATCTTCCAGCAAATCCGCGGGAAGAACTTACCGATCAAGACCCAAGTCATCTCGGAACTGAATAAAGGGCAACAAGCACTATGCATGTTCAGGGTCATGTACGACCACGCGAAAAACTCCGCGGCGGAATTTTACTGCTGGATGTCCTATTTGCTAGATCAACCGGGTTATTGGTACGGGGTTATGGGCGGGTTAAGTTTTTTCGGAGATCACGCTATGCATCAGCTGCTTGAGGAGACAAAAGAAATTCTCCAAGCGAGGAACCTCAAGCTAAGCAAGCAATGGAGCGACGCTTCCATGAGTGACTTGGATAAGGATGAGGAACTTCATATTAACGTTGTCTCTCTATTTGATCGTTTTCAGCTAATCGCGCCATTGAGTCATGGAATCATTAGCTCATTCATTCGATCCAATCCTCATGAGTTTGTCGTCATAGAAGCCTGAGTTTAAAAGCCAGAGTATCGCAGATTCAAAGAAAGAAGCCCTGTTCCGAATCGAAGTTCGGCCCAGGGCTTCTTCTTTGTACATTATCTCGCGATAGAGGGCGGCGCGGAATTTCCGCCGTACGTAATCCTGTTGCTCTTTTTCTTCGGCTTCGACGTCCCGAGCACGCTTCCGATTCCCATCGCGAACGTAGGAATACCCGCCGCTACGAGGACAAGCGCCCAATCCCTCAGATCGAGAGGAACGGTTTTGAATACCGGTTGAAGCGGCTCCACGTAAAGCACCGCTAACATCAGTACCAAGGAAGACAACACTGCCAGCACGAGAAATTTATTTTCGAGCAGCTTGCGGTGGAAGATGGAGCGGGAACTTCGACAATCGAATACGTGAATGAGCTGTGCCATAACCAACGTGGCAAATGCCACGGTTTGCGCGTGCACGAGCTGATCCGAATGCCCGGCCCCCGCTTTCAAGGCGATGATAAAAGCCCCCAAGGTGCATACGCCGATTAGAATACCGCGGCTTATGATTTTCCAGCCCAAGCGTCTCGCGAAAATATTTTCTTTGGCGGAGCGCGGCTTATGTTGCATCAGGTCGCTCTCCGCTTGATCGACTCCGAGTGCCATGGCAGGCAATCCGTCGGTCACCAAGTTCACCCATAAAATCTGAATCGGAACGAGCGGCAACGGGAATCCGGCCATCATCGCCATGAACATCGTCATGATTTCTCCGACGTTGGACGCCAACAAATACCGGATAAATTTGCGGATGTTCTCGTAGATTCCTCTGCCTTCCTCAACGGCGGCCACGATGCTGGAAAAATTATCGTCAGCTAGGACAAGCGCGGAAGCTTCTTTCGTCACGTCCGTTCCCGATATGCCCATGGCGATTCCGATATCCGCCGCTTTGACGGCTGGCGCATCGTTAACGCCATCTCCCGTCATCGCGACCACATGACCCCGCCGCTGTAGGGCTTGGACGATTCTTAGCTTATGTTCGGGGGACACGCGAGCGTATACCTGAACGTCGTCCGCGATTTTTTCTAGCTCTTCGTCGTTCATGCCGGACAGTTCTGCACCTGTGACGACTCGACCTCCACGCCCCATGATACCGAGCGTCTTGGCGATTGCTTCCGCCGTCGTACCATGATCTCCCGTGATCATCACGGTCTTGATCCCAGCCTGGCGGCACTTATAGATCGCTTCTTTTACTTCCTTGCGCGGCGGATCCATCATGCCCGTCAATCCGACGAAAATGAGCCCGCTTTCGGCTTGGTCGCTGTTACTGCATTCCTCGTGATGCTTCACTTCGCGATAAGCTAAACCGAGGACGCGCAACGAATCTTTGGCCATTCCTTCGTTTGCCGTGATCACCTTTTGCTTCAACGTCCCCGTAAAAGGCACGACTTGGTCTCCCCATAACACGTAAGCGCATTTACCGACAAGCAAATCCGGCGCCCCTTTCGTGCACATCAGCTTGCCGCCTTGGTGGGAGACCATCACGGACATCCGTTTGCGTTCCGCGTCGAAAGGAAATTCTTTCACTCTGGTATACAGGCTCTGCAAGGCGGATTTAACCATACCCGTTTTGGCTGCGAGCACGAGTAAGGCACCCTCCGTCGGATCCCCCTTGATCCGCCATTCCAGCGCTTCTCCTGCAGCGGGTTGTTCGCCCTTGCCGGATTTGCGTTTTTTCGGATCCTCCGTCTTCTCCTGCTGGGACAAATCCGAGTTATTGCATAAAGCCGCGATCTGGGTTAATCTGCGCAGCGCAGCGTCTCCCTTGGCGTCAATGCCTTTGCCCGCTTCCTTGAGCAATCCGAACGGTTCGTAGCCCTCGCCGGTAACCTCGATTGCTCTCCCGCCAAGCCATAGCTGGGTAACGGTCATTTTATTTTGCGTCAACGTTCCGGTTTTGTCCGAACAAATGACGGAGGCGCAGCCGAGCGTCTCAACAGATGGCAGCTTGCGAACGATTGCCCTTCGTTTGATCATCCGCTGAACGCCAAGCGCGAGAGCGATCGTTACGATTGCCGGCAATCCTTCCGGAATAGCGGCAACGGCCAAGCTTACGCCGGCTAAGAACATTTCATAGATTGGCTGTCCATGCATAATCCCTGCAAGCACGACGACGACCGTCAATATAATCGCGACGACGATCAGTATTTTGCCGAGCTGCTCCAACCGATGTTGAAGCGGCGTATCCGCCTCTTCCGTCTGCTGGATGAGATTAGCGATTTTGCCCATTTCCGTCTGCATTCCGGTGACGGTCACGATGCCTTTAGCCGTGCCTCTCGTAACCATCGTCCCCAAGTACCCGCAGTTTTTACGGTCTCCGAGAGGAAGCTCTTCCGTAATAATGCGTACAGCCTGCTTAACGACCGGTACCGATTCTCCGGTTAAAGCAGCCTCATCGATCGAGCATTCATTGCATTCCAAGAAACGCAAATCCGCCGGCACCCGATCCCCGCTCTCCAGCAAGACGATATCGCCCGCTACGAGATCGCGCGCGGCGATCTGATGGTATTGTCCTCCTCGAATGACATTCGCGGACGGGGCGGACAACTCCTTAAGCGCGCGGAGCGACCGTTCCGCCCGAAATTCCTGGTAAAAGCCCAGTATTCCGTTAATTAGAATAATCGCAACGATAGTAAGAGCATCCAGCATTTCCCCGAGCAAACCGGAGATAACGGTTGCCCCTAACAACACGAGCACCATAAAATCCTTGAATTGGTTCAGCAATAGCTTGAGAGGAGATTCTCCCTGTTTTTCCGCTAACTCATTAGGCCCTAACGTTTGCAATCGATTGGACGCTTCTTCCGCCGTCAGACCGTTCTTGGCATCAGAATCGAGCGTCGTCATCATTTGTTCCTCGCTAAGCTGATGCCATGCCTTTCCTTCCACGATGGTCATCCCCTTCCGTCTATCCGCATTTATGACCTATGTGTATTCAGACAAGCCGGGAAATATCCCGCTTGGTTGTCCTCATCGGAGGTCAAAGCTTTCCCTTTGGTTCGATGTGTGGCATCATAGGAAGACAGAAAATCACGCATCCGAAGCGATGTAACAGGAGCAACCGCTATGTCATTGGACGGAATCGTTACCCGAGCGCTCGTACACGAGCTGCAAGCAAGCGTCAAAGCACGCATTCATAAAATATATCAACCAACAGAAAATGAACTGATTCTGCACATTAGAGGACAAGGCGTGAACGGAAAGCTATTGTTATCCGCGCATCCTTCGATGCCTCGAATTCATTGGACCGAACAAACGTGGGCGAATCCTCAAGAGCCGCCTATGTTCTGTATGCTCCTGCGCAAATACTGCGAAGGCGGCGTCATCGAAGCCGTTCGGCAGGTCGGCCTTGAGCGGATCGTAGAAATCGACGTTCGCCATCGCGACGAACTGGGAGACTCTTCCTTCAAAACAATCGTACTGGAGATCATGGGACGACATAGTAACTTGATTTTGCTGGATCCGGCAAGCGGTATTATTCACGACGGAATTCGGCATGTCACCCCGGCTATTAGCAGCTATAGGGTCGTCCTGCCGGGCAGCGCCTATGTATCTCCTCCGTCACAGGACAAAGTCAATCCGCTCGAAGCGACTTCCTCCAGCTTCGAAGCCTTAATGGATACATTGCCTGCGGATGCGCGGCAGTCTGACGTAAACACCATTTCTTCCACCCTGCTTAATGCCTATACGGGACTAAGCCCGCTCCTTACACGCGAGATTGCCTATCGGGCGGCTAATTTGCAGCAAGAGCCTTGGACTGTCTTCGATCAAATGATGAGGAAGGTATCGGAAAATGATTATGAGCCGAATCTAGTCATCGCCGAGGATGGCAAAGCCTTATTCTCGGCCGTTGCGTTGACGCATGCCAAAGGCGAAGCGAAAACTTTCGACTCCATGCACCAATGCCTCGAAATATTTTATCGGGATAAGGCATCACGAGACTTGGTCCGTCAGCGTACGACCGACTTGAACCGTTTCCTATTGAATGAAATGGCCAAAAACGAGAAAAAACTGCTCAAGCTGCAAGATACGCTCAAAGAAGCTGAAGAAGCCGATCATGTGCGACGGCTAGGAGAATTGCTTACCGCGTATCTTCACGCTTTCAAGAGAGGCGATAAAACCGTTGATGTCATTGACTACTACGAGGAAGACCAGCCAACGATATCGATCGCGCTTGATCCTCTTCTCACTCCGAACGAGAACGCTCAGCGTTATTTCCGCAAATACACGAAGATGAAAAACAGCCGTTCCGTCGTCACCGAGCAAATGGAATCGACAAGAACGGAAATGGAATACTTAGCATCCGTGCTGCAAGGCCTTGAATCGGCGACGCCGAACGATATCGGAGAAATACGCGAAGAGTTGATCGAGCAAGGCTACATTCGGGAGCGCGGCTTGAAACGGGGGATGAAGAAAAAGAAGAAAGACACTCCTTCCGTTCTCTGTTACACATCCAGCGAAGGTATTCCGATCTACGTCGGCAAGAACAATACGCAAAATGATTACGTAACCAACCGTTTGGCGATGTCCACGGATACTTGGCTCCATACGAAGGATATTCCGGGATCCCACGTGCTTATCCGCAGCGCGGAGTACGGAGAGGAAACGTTGCGCGAAGCCGCCGTATTAGCCGCTTACTATAGCAAAGCTAGGGCTTCCAGCAGCGTGCCGGTAGACTATACGCGCATTCGTAACGTTCGCAAGCCGAATGGAGCGAAACCCGGATTTGTCATATACGAAGGCCAGAAAACTTTATTCGTAACGCCAGACGAAAGCCTTGTGCAGCGAATGCCTTCGATAGTGAAATAAAAAAGTGGTGGACACATGAGGATCAGCCTCTTGTTCCACCACTTTTTACTTTCAGGCGACGTGCAGTTCGGTTTCGCCGGACTACAGAGCCGGATTAGTCACTTGTGCGGCGTGCAGTTTGGTTTTACCGGAATCGACGCCACTGTCAGCCCTTACGCAGCAATTTGCTTACGATGGATGAATCTACTGTGCGGCTTCCGATTGCGCCATGGAAAGCGACTCCGTCTTTCACGCCATGGAAGTCGGAACCGCCCGTCACGAGCTTACCGCGGTTTTCCGCCCACTCCGCGTAACGTTGCTCCATCTGGGCATCGTGCTCCGTGTGATACGCCTCCAGTCCATCCGCGCCGGCATCGAGCATCGTTAACACCACATCGTCATCGCCATACAATCCCGGATGAGCGATGATCGCAATCCCGTCCGCCTCATGAATCCATTGAATCGCATCCATTGGACTAATGCGCGTCAAGCTCGCATAGGCCGGCATTCCTTCGCCAAGCCATCGATCGAACGCTTCTTTCTTATCGGCAACATACCCTTTGTCGACAAGCACCTGAGCAATATGCGGTCTTCCGATCGAGCCATCCTCAAGACGGGATTTGCCTGCCGCCGCTTCCAGCTCTTCATAGGAAACGTGCATGCCTAGCTCTGCTAGATTGCCGAGCATCTCCTCATTACGACGATTCCTTACATTTCTTAATGCAAGCAATCGAGACAACAAAACCTTATCTTCCGTCGATATCCCGTAGCCGAGAACATGGATCTCTTTGCCTCCCGACGACGTGCTAATCTCCATGCCCGGAACAACCGAGATTCCGTATTTTTTTCCGGCATTTAACGCCTCTTCAATTCCTGCGATCGTATCATGGTCTGTGATGGCCACCGCGGCGAGACCCGCTTCCTTTGCAAGTCGCACATTTTCAGCCGGGGGGAACATTCCATCCGAAGCGGTCGTATGGGTATGTAAATCAGCCCTATCTCCCATGGGAAAGTCCCCTTAAATCTTTCAGTAGAGCGGCAGCCGGCATCGACAGAAGCGATGATTGCAACCAGACTGCATAGAACTGCCGCCTAAAATTAACGCCTGAGATCCTGACCGGCTTGAGAAGGCCTAATGCCAGCTCATGTTTTATCGTCCAAACGGAAAGCAGGCTCAGCCCTAATCCTGCTTCTACCGCCGACTTAACCGCCCCCGTGCTGCCGAATTCGCTAACGACGCGCAAACCGCTTTCGCTAATTCCGTGCCGGCGCAACTCTTCCTCCATGATCTGGCGCGTTCCTGAGCCTTTCTCCCGAAGTACCATCGGCTCTTGCATGACCTCTTCGAGCGTGACCTCGTCACGCGAGGCAAAAGGATGGTCCGTTGGCGTAATCAACAACAACTCGTCGTCCATGACGGACTGCGCTTCAAGACCCGGAACCTCGCAAGGAGCTTCGATGATTCCGAATTCCAACCCTTGATGTGCCACGGCCTCTATGATCTCCGTCGTATTCATGACCTTCATATCGACCGTAACATCCGGAAACCGCCGCAAGAAAGGCCCGAGAAGACTCGGCAATACGTATTCTCCTATTGTTAAGCTCGCCGCGAATTGCAGCCGGCCTTTTAATTCCTCAATAAATGCAACCATCATCTCATCCGTATCCCGCATGAGCTCCACTGCTTTACGGGCTTGCGGCAACAACCGATGGCCAGCCTCCGTCAGTTCAAGCTTTTTGGTCGTCCGGTTCAACAGTTTCGTTCCGAATCTTTCTTCCAACGCTTGAACCTGCATCGTAACGGCGGGTTGGGTCATATGCAAAGCCTGCGCGGCCGCCGAGAAACTTCCACGCTCTGCCACTGTGTAGAAAATATGAAGCTGATGTACGTTCAACGCCATGCTCGCTCCACCGCCTTCCGTCCGATTATTTACTCAACTATATCACATCACGCGAACAGCCGGGGGGAGGTGAGCCTCCAACCCGGCTGTTCGTGATATTGGGATGCCTTAACGGCGTTTACGATTATTCTTAATCAATGTCATCCGTCTGGAGTGCCGCAACCAGGAATAATACGTTTTCAAGTCGCGCAACTCCATCGTTTCCGACATTCTTCCAAGAAACGTAACCACGATCATTTTGTGCAAAGGGTTTCCGATAAGATCCGTCTCGGTTTCACTTACAGCGAATTCCGCAACAAATACGAGGTCGTCATCAATCGTATACACATCCTGCTCATTGCGGTAATAAGAGACAATCCGGCCTTCCTTCAAGCATTCCCACATATACTCGGCAATATCGGAATAACCGGTTTTCTCGTTCTCGACCCGGTCCGTCCAACGCGTACGAGCATGATTGGTAATGATGATATCGGCTACCTTCTTATCCCCTAGAACAACATGGAAGGGTTCGTAAGTATTCCAACGCTCCGTATGTTTATCCTTCACCGGGCTTTCCCCTTCCCGATTATAGGTCTAATGACTCACGATCGCTCCTAAATACTAGGAACATAAGTTCATTTTACCGCATTCATTCCCGATGATTCAACAATAAAATAAAATGTCTCTTCTAGCCGAGAATAACTCGATCATCCGATAACTTATTTCCGCTAATTTGCTCGAATTCTCCGAGAAGTTGGGCGACGGTTAAATTCGTCTTCTTTTCCTCCGGAATATCGAGAATAATGCGTCCCTTATCCATCATGATCAAACGGTTGCCTAGCCGAATCGCCTGCTCCATATTATGGGTAACCATCAGCGTCGTCAATTTCATTTCCCGTACGATTTCGTCGGTCAATCGAGTAATTAACTCCGCCCTCGCCGGATCCAATGCCGCCGTATGCTCGTCCAAGAGCAATATTGCCGGCTTCGTGAAGGTTGCCATCAGCAGACTTAACGCTTGACGTTCCCCTCCGGATAACAATCCGACCTTAGCATTCATACGATTCTCTAGGCCGATTCCTAGACGGCTAAGATGTTCCCGAAAAAGCTGTCTTTTCGCCGAAGTAGCTCCCCAGCCGAATCCGCGCGTTTTGCCCCGTTTATAAGCCATCGTCAAATTTTCTTCTATCGTCATCCGGGGAGCGGTTCCCGCCATTGGATCCTGGAAAACTCGCCCGATCCACCGGCTTCTCTCGTATTCTGGAACGTGCTGAATCGCTTTCCCTTCGATCCGTACTTCACCGATATCCGGCTTCATTACGCCTGAGATGATATTCATCAGTGTAGACTTCCCAGCACCGTTACTCCCGATTACGGTGACGAAATCCCCTGTCTTAAACCGTAGATTCGCGTTCATCAAGGCGATTTTCTCATCCGGAGTTCCCGGATTAAACAATTTCGATACGTTCACTAGATCCAACACTTAAGATTTGCCCCCTTTCTTCAGAGAGACTGTGGCCAGCAACTCTGCAGACCGTCTACGGGCAACGCTCTTCTGCTTCAGCAAACGATTCACGTAAGGAACAACGAGCGCTATGATGACGATGAGCGCGGTGACTAGCTTGAGATCGGAGGATTTGAACAGTTCAACCCGAAGAGCAAGGGCAACCACGATACGATACACGATAGAACCAAGCACTACCGCAAGCGTAGCGATGAATACCGATCTTGCTCCGAATATCGCTTCACCGATAATAACCGACGCCAATCCGATCACGATCATGCCGACTCCCATCGATATATCGGCGAAGCCTCCTTGTTGCGCGATTAATGCTCCGGAAACCGCTACCAATCCGTTCGACAAACTGATTCCGAGAATTTTGGTCCGATCCGTATTGGCCCCAAAGCTTCGAATCATCCTGGCATTATCTCCGGTTGCTCTTAGCGCCAGACCTAGATCCGTGTGCAAGAATGCATCCAATAATAGCTTCACGATCACTACGGCAATTCCCATTACGAGAATAAAGAGTCCAATTGGTTTCATAATCGGCGACAGTAAGGTTTCGGTATTGACGACGGAAACGTTGGGCCTGCCCATGATCCGAATATTGATGGAATAAAGAGCAATCATCATCAAGATCCCTGCCAGCAACCCATTTACTTTCCCTTTCGTATGGAGCAGACCCGTGCAGGCCCCAGCCACGAGCCCGCCGCCGAACGCGGCCAGCGTTGCTAGAATCGGACTATAGCCATGCGTAATCATAATCGCGGCGATTGCTCCTCCAGTAGCGAAGCTGCCATCTACGGTTAAATCCGGGAAATCAAGGATACGGAATGTTATGTAGACACCGAGAGCCATTAAAGCGTAGAGAAGCCCTAATGCTATCGCTCCGTAAATTGAATCAATCATGGTTCAGCCTCCTGTAGAGAGAAATGGAGTGAACGACGAAATCGTCCACCCCAATATTTGTTACTGGATAATATTATTGTCTTTGTCCTTAACTTTATCCTTCATCGCATCCGTAACGGTAATGCCTTGCGCGGCTGCGGCTTTCAAGTTAAGAATGAGATCGAGCTTATCCGGAACGGTTACTTTCATTTCTGCAGGCTTCTTGCCGTTCTTCAGAATTTCAACGGCCATTTGTCCAACTTGATATCCATGATCATAGTATTTAAATCCAACCGTTGCGAAAGCGCCTTTCTCTACAGTATCCCTATCGCTTGAGAAAAACGGGATTTTTTTGTCGTTTGCCACTTGGATGATCGTATCAACTGCGCTCACGACTGTATTGTCCAACGTGATATAGAGGGCATCGACACGGCCGACTAACGATTCTACGGCTTGTTTCACTTCCGAAGTATTGGATGCAGACGCTCTTACCAGCTTGATATCGTGCGCCGCTAAAGCTTCTTCCGCTTTCTTCGCCATGATAACCGCATTCTCTTCGCCTTCATTGATGACGATACCGACGTTCTTCACATTCGGCAGATCGCTAGCGATGAAGTCCATGAGTTCAGTAATGGCTTCCGGATTCGTATCGGAGGCACCGGATACGTTACCGCCAGGTTGATCCAGGTTCGTTACGATCTTCGCTGCGAGAGGATCTGTTACTGCTGCGAATAGAACTGGAGTTTCCTTCACGTATTGCGCTACCGATAGAGCGGAAGGAGTTGCAATGCCTACTACCAAATCGTTCTTCTCGGAAGCGATCTTCTGAGCGATCGACAGGTTGTTTGTGGAATCCGCTTGGGCGATATTGAGATCCACCTTTAGATTTTCACCATCGACGATTCCGGCGTCTTTAAGTGCTGCCAGAAAACCTTCACGAGTTGCATCCAAGGACGGATGCTCCACGTATTGGGAGATCGCGATCTTGTAATTGCCCGCGTCGGCATTAGAACCGGATGCGGTCGGAGATGCGCTCTCCGTGGCGCTTGGTGCTGGGGTTGCTGCGCCTGAGTTATTGTTGGTTTCGGGTTTGTTCCCGCAGCCTGCCATAACCATTAAAGCGGCAGAGAAAAGCATAATCGTAGATAGCCATTTTTTCTTCATTTTCTTACCCCTTTTCTTGTTGTATATCCTGCGCTGATTAAAGCTGTAACGCTGTTGCCAATTACAGCAATAAAACAGAATTGTTAATAGTTTAATAGGGGCTTTCGCTATTCGTCAATTCTAATTATTTATTTCCCGCACTCCATTTGACATTCCTCTCACATTATGGAAAAAAGCCCCCCGGATTCGGGAGGCTTTCTCCATTATACGATATTGCTTGCCATTATAATCCGTAAAACCGGGTTTTGTCGGGTACGTTTTTCTCGTACTCCGTTTTGATTTCATTGCGGTAGGAGCGTTCGATTTTACGGACGAAGGGCAAACGCTGAAGGTTACGGACCGCTTCCTCCGCTACATCGGCATTCATGTACATGACGGCATATTGCATCTTGCGGGACATATAATGCAAGGTTCCGTATTTGTCTAAGCCTTTAGCCGCTTTCGAATCGCTAAACCACACGATATAACCTGTCCGTTCGGCAAACATGTCTAACCTCCGGTTCTCTGAATCTGATCAACCGCAACCGCCGCTCCCGCAAGAACAGCTTCCTCCGTTACCGCAGCCTGACGCCTTAGGGTTCGGATTATTATCCGGCACCTTAATGGTTTGCGACACGGCATGCGCCAGCGTTCGGGATATATCGCCAAGAAGTTCGTCCAAGGAGCTTTCCGCGGCTTTGTACTTCCTAACCGCTTCCACCTCATCAAGCTGTGCTTCCATCTCGTACACTCGTTCCAACGCGGCATTATATTCCGGATGAAACCTTCCAAAGCGTTCGCATTCCGCGAACTTCTCTTTCGCCTTAGCGAATTGCTTGGTCAGGCTTTGCACTTCGGCGTCTTGAATGACTTGATCTTTCCAATACGCATATTCCGCAGCTAAAGCGGATCTCTTAAGCGAATCCCCCAGCTCGAAGGCGTAGGATAAAAGCATTGCCATATCGGCAGGCGCGTTATCCATCACACCTTGTTCTGCCGCAGGGAGGGTTTGTATCATGCTGGCCATCGGCCTCACCTCACCTTTCGGCTTTGCCATACCCCCTCATAATAACACAACATGCGCCTATCCGGTCAATTGGTTTCAATCTCCTCCAAGGAAGGCAGCACGATCATAACGCCCTCCATCTCATCCGCGGAGACTTCAACATTTTCCGCATGCGAGTTCAAGGTAATGATATTATCGTCGGAGAATTTCTGCCTCCACTGGCCGATGACCGACCACTTAGCGCCTTCTACCCTCAACTCATTCGGGACGAACAGTCCGGTACTGCCCTTCTGTTCCACTTGAACGGACGCCTTCCAATTGATCGCTTGCTGCAATAATTCTTTACGCGTAGAAAGGTGATACGTTCTTGGCTTTAACAGCCACGTTGCCGGAATATCCGATAACCCCGGGAACAGTTCCTCTGCCATAGGCAAGGAACGATCAGCTTCGAACATCGATATCGCGTTACGCTTATATATCCAACCTAAATGATCCGCATCCTCGACCTCGGAATCGGGCACGATTTCAACTTGATCCCCCATCCTATCGCGCTGATCTTCCAACGGCGGAAATCCTATTGTACGTAATCTGGCGTGCACATGCTTGTAAGAAGAAGCTTCAATAATAAAATCCCGGTCTCCTACTTGCTCCAGCAACTTTTCCGCGAGCTCGGGATCATTCTTAAGCTTCTCCGCTGTAGTCGCATTATCCGTCCGCAGCAACAATACCTCGGAGAACCTAGCTTTTCCTAACGCGGCATACCAATCTTCGATCATTCTAGCGACAGATTCCGGCAACGGCGAACAAGTTCCTTGTTCCAGAAAGTCGATCAACGATTGCTTAGAGTAGCCTGCATTACATGCCTCGATACATGAAGATCGCGTTAACCGATACACAAAAACAGCATCCGCCGTCACGAGTTCCGCGATTTCCGACAGCACCCAACGCTCCTTTAACCCCGTTTCAGGCGGAACCAAAATTTCTCCGTCCGGTTGCACGAACAAAGTTCCTTGTTTATCGGATGGCTGGTTTTCTACAGCTAAGCTAAACGGCTGCTTAATGCGGAAAATGGAATTGCCGTGCAATAATCCTCGTTCAAGCCAGCCCATGGACTGCAGCAATTCCAGCCAATCGTTTATAGCTTCGAATCGCCCACTCGTAATGTTCAGAATGTCATCCCGATACCATTCCATCACATTTAATGTCAAGATCGATACGGTTGCTAGATGAATAGCCGGATTAATCGCCCCATAACAGTCGGATAGGTGGGCGTACAATCTGCGATCCGCCTCTAGGAGCGAGAGCGCCAGCCAGTTAGAGAGACCCTTAGCGGAAATGCGTATTTCGTTTCCTGCCTTATTCAACACACGGCTATGCAATCCAAGATCGAGTGCCAAAGCTAGCTGCGGCGGGATTCTATCTTGTTGCGGGTAAGCCAATGACAAGCAACTTAATTCTCTTTCTGAAAGAAGCATTTTACGGATTAGCCGGGTTACCTCCGTGCGGTGAATCGTACCTTTTGTTGTCCACGCTATCGGGTTAATTGCGATTTCATGCCAAACGGACAATAGCTCTAAGGATAGCGGGAGACGGAATTCTCGGGCAGAGTAGCTTACTTCTCTTTCGTTGACTTCTCCAATCGAGTTACCTGTAACCGGCAGCAACAACGGCTGCCATAACGTAATACTATCGTTGGGCAAATATAATAATTGATCTCCCCAGGCTTTGCGTACCGCATAGACGATTCCCGATCTTCGCAGCTTCGTCACGGCAACCCGAATTTCCGCCCCAGTGAAAGCGGAAGTTCGCTCCATAAGCTTAGATAACGCTTCGACCTCGAACGGAACACTGGCGAAGTTCATTAGAATGGCTCTGAGAACCCGAAGCTCCTGAGATTCGCTATGATGCCTAGACCACGTTTCCGCCCACTTACGGCTGCCGAGGATGGCTTCTAATGGCTCCCCCTGATCATGCCTTAGTTTAACTGCCGGGTCGGAAGCGATCAGTCGACGAATGGAATCGGGAAGACGTTGAACGGATAAAAGTAAGTTCATGGCACCACCTTCTGATTTGTATAGGTATTCGTCGACGAATCCCATCGATCTACGAGGTAGGGATAACCCTGCTCCAGTAGAAACCGTTCCCGATTACGGGCAAACTCCACCTCGTCCGTCCCTTCGCTTACAACCGAATAGAAAGTCGCTCCCCCTCCTGACTGCTTAGGGCGCATGATCCTGCCTAAACGCTGCGCTTCCTCCTGCCGAGACCCATAACTCCCCGATATTTGAATCGCGACGGACGCATTCGGAAGATCCACCGCGAAATTAGCTACCTTCGATACGAGTAGCACGTCGATTTGCCCCTCGTTGAACCGGTCGAACAATTGCTTCCTATTGCGATGAGGCATCTCTCCTGTAATGAGTGGAAGCGACAATTCGTTCGACATCTCGCGAAGCTGGTCCAAATATTGTCCGATAATGAGCGTCTGCATCCCATGATGGCGCTCCAGCAATGACCTGACGACCTCGGTCTTGCGCGGATTTTCTCCCGCTATTCGATGTCGGCTCCGCTTAGGAGCCGCTGCATAGAGAATCGCGGTTTCCGGATCAAGCGCGACTCTCACTTCCGTGCATGCGGCTTGCGCAATCCACCCTTTGTCTTCCATTGCCTTCCAAGGAATTTCATATCGTTTAGGCCCGATTAAAGCAAAGGCGTCCTTTTCACACCCGTCCTCCCTGACGAGCGTTGCCGTTAGCCCCAATCGTCTCGTCGCTTGGATTTCCGCTGTCATTCGGAACACCGGAGCCGGCAATAAGTGGACTTCATCGTAAATAATAAGCCCCCAGTCCCGATTAACGAAAAGCGCTAAATGAGGATATTCCTCCGATTTGGAGCTTCTATGTGTAAGTACTTGATAAGTTGCCACCGTGATCGGTTTCACGTTTTTCTTATGTCCCGTATATTCACCGACTTCGCCGTCCGTAAGCGTCGTATTGCGAAGCAGTTCGGTGATCCATTGCGAGACGGATACTCCGTTCGGGGTCAAGATCAACGTTTCGCATTTTAACTTGGCGATTGCCGCCATCCCTACCCACGTTTTCCCGGCACCGCATGGAAGCACGATAACGCCGCTCCCCCCGTCGAGCGTTTCGTCTCCGAGTAAGGCCTTCACCGCTTCAACTTGATAATCTCTTAGTACGATAGGCGCTCCGGTATCAGAAGTTTCGCGCAGAGAAATTTCCAATGCCTCGCCGGCATGAAATCCAGCCTCATCCTTGACGGGATATCCTTTTGCGGCCAGCTCGCGTTTAATCCTTCCTCGGGATGCTTCATGGATAACAACGTTCGTCTCTGCAGGAGGATATGCGAACGCCGATGAAACAGTTTCCCAATTGCACAGTTGCGTCATTAATTCTGAAGATTCCGCGATAAGCGTCAAGCCGAGGGGCGAAGGGGTTAGCCTTATTTGTCCGTATCTGCGCATTTGCGTGCGAATTTCCTCTTCTAACCGATGGGGGAGCGCATTCCGCGAATGATCGGCCAACCGCTTCAAGACCTGCTCGGACTGCCATCCCGAAGCCGCCGCATTCCATAACGTCACCGGAGTTAGACGATAGGTGTGCCACTCTCCAGGCCGCTTATGAAGCTCGGCGATCACTCTAAGAAAATCTCTCGTTTCCTCGTACTCGGGATGTCGCTCGTCCAGCAACACCGTGCCATCGGATTGCACCCATAACGGCTTGGATCTGTTCATTCCATATCCCTCCTTGCTTATTCAGCCTTCCCTTTCCTATGAGGATCTAAGCTTATTGATCACGCAAAAAAAGCCCATCTCACGGTTCCCGTGAAATGGACCCTTATTCTCTTAATGGGCGAATTGGGACGATTGACCCTCTTGCTCGGATATGCCGCTTAATGCTTCCCCTGCTTCATTGACAAAGATTTCCCGGATGGCTAAATCCCCTAATGAAACGATTCCGACCAAGTGTCCGTTCTCCACGACCGGCAATCTGCGAATTTGACCCGATGACATCATTGCAGCAGCTTCGTCGACCGATACGTCAGGAGAAATCGTTCGAACGTTATCGGAAAGCACCTGCGAGACGGACGTAGAGCCATCATGGTTGTTCGCGTAGCCCCGGATAACGAGATCGCGGTCGGTAACGACTCCGACAAGCTTTCGTCCCTCGATAACAGGGATGAAGCCAATGTCATGCTCCTTCATCATACTCGCCGCTTCTTTAATGTCGCTCTGCGGTGTAATCGTAATACAATCCGCTGACATGATATCTGCAATTTTACGCATGTTATTCCTCCTGTTTCGATTCAGCAACCAACCTCAATCACCGGTTGCCTATCCTCATACTCAATCGGAGTCTAGGATGACCGAAACAGGAAAACCTTATACGGCATTCATTTCAGCTTAGGAATCTGAAGCCGAGTCATCCGCTACGGCAATCAGCAGTCTGGCCGAATGCAGCATCGCTTTCTCTTCGATGTCGAATTGAGGGTGATGGTGGGGAGCAGAGCTGCCCGCGCCATTGCCTGCGCCCACGAAGAAGAAGCAACCCGGCTTCTGTTCCAAATAATAAGCAAAATCTTCTCCTGCCATGATTTGCTCGCAGGGTCCGGCAGCCGTTTCCGGCATCATTTCCTCGATTATTCGCAGCACTCTATGGGCTTCACGATCGTCGTTGACTACCGGAGGATAACCTTCGAAATATTGCAACTTATACTCGCAGCCATGCATTTCGCAAGTATGCTTGACGATTTCCTCCATCCGCTTGCGGACGACAGCTCGAATTTCTTTATTGAAAGAACGTACCGTTCCGCTCAACTTGCAGCTTGCCGCGATTACGTTGTTCGCGGACCCTGCAGCGATCCTGCCGACTGACAACACTGCCGCATCTAGCGGATTCACGCTTCGGGACACGATCGTCTGAAGCGCCATGACTAGCGAAGCCCCTGCGACTAAAGCATCTCTGCTCTCGTGAGGTAATCCGCCGTGGCCGCCTTTGCCCGTGATTTCGATCTCGAATTCATCCGGCGTAGCCATAATCGGTCCGGGTCGGGTCGTCGCAGTTCCATAGGGGAACGGCGACCATAGATGAATACCATAGATCGCATCCACTCCCTCTAACGCCCCATCCGCAATCATCCGAATCGCTCCGCCTGGCAACACTTCCTCACCTGGTTGGAACAAGAAAACTCGCGTGCCTGCAGTTTCGTCTCTATGTAGGCTGTAATAACGAGCGACGGCAAGTAACTGGGCAGTATGTCCGTCATGTCCGCACGCATGCATAACGCCGGGAACGGTGGATCGGTACGCGCAGTCTTTCGCATCTTGTATGGCAAGCGCGTCGATGTCCGCCCTAAGGGCAATCGTTCGACCCGGCAATTGTCCGTGAAGCTTGGCGACGATTCCGGTTCCCGCTACTCCGCGGCGCACTTCAAGTCCCCAAGAACTCAACAAATCGGCGATTAATCTGGATGTTTCATGTTCTTCGAAGGAAAGCTCTGGATGTTGATGCAAGTGCCGGCGCCATTTGACCATATCTTCATATAGCGATAACAATGTTTGCTCCTTAACCCTCATGGTGGCGCCTCCCTTCCCGTAATCCGTCTATTTGTACTATTGTATCAGAAAGCGTACCGCTCCGTAACCTTACAAGCAGGGCTAGAGGGGATAATTGTCAATGAACGTTCGAAGTTGTGTGCGTAGGCGGGCTTGCAGAAGAATCGCAAACCGTCTATCATGGAAAGGAAAAGCGCTTATTTTGACCTCAGCGACGATAAGGGAGGATTATCCATGTTACTTGACAATACCGGATTAAACGGAATGCGCAGCGACCTCGGACATCTGGACGAATCCAGCGACAAATTGGGTTTCGTACGTTGGCAGTGGGAATATCGCCGCGCTACATATGACCTTAAGTTGCATGACCGGACAAGCGGTCAAGATTTCTTCTTGCGCATCGCGACAAGAGCAGTTGAAGGCAAGCTTGAGAACCCGGATGCTATTCTTGAGGTAGAAGGTGTCTATATCGGACGTGCAACGTTCCCTCACGGACTTGATTATGAATCGCCGATTCCGGCACCGATTCTAAGCTCGGCAACACAGCGTGTGCAGGAATTAAAAAAACTGCTGTCCTAGCGGCGCGGGGGAATCAGTGATGAAGACTCCGGAGAGCGGCCAGCGGGGCACGCCAGATTTTCTGTTGCTTATTCTGACGCTTCTGCTCGTGGGTTTCGGTCTTGTCATGGTGTTCAGCGCAAGCTCAAGCATGGCCGTCTCTAAGCCCGCCTACAACAATGATGCTCTGCATTTCGTGAAGCTTCAATTGATGTGGGTCGGGCTTGGAACGTTTGTGATGCTTGTAATGATGAACATCCATTTCCAGAAGTACAAGAAGCTGTTTATGCTTTTCTTTATCGGGACGCTAGTTCTGCTCGTTCTAGTTCCAATCATCGGCGAATCGCGAAACGGCGCGACGAGCTGGCTGGGAATCGGAGGCTTCGGCGTGCAACCGACGGAGTTCGCCAAGCTGGCCATCATCTTATACTTAGCCGCGATTATCGCGAAGAAGGATGAGAAGTTCCGCGACTTCAAGCGCGGTCTGCTTCCGGTTATGATCGTGGTCGGCTTCTTCGCCTTCCTGATCATGCTGCAGCCTGACTTCGGTTCCTGCGCGATACTCGTCATGTGCGCTTCCGCCATCGTAATTGCCGGAGGCTCGAACCTCAAGCATATCGTGCTTTCATCAGGCGTCCTTCTGGGCCTGGCGGCACTTGGGACAAGTTTTTACTTTCTTATAAACAGCGATGCCAGTCTAGGTTTCCGGGGAGACCGCTTTACGGCCTTCATGGATCCTTTGGCCGATCAGCAAGGCACCGGCTATCACCTGACGCGTTCCCTCGAAGCTTTCGGGCATGGTGGGCTTCTGGGCACCGGCTTAGGCAATAGCGTTCAGAAGCTGTTCTACTTGCCTTACGCTTATAACGATTTCATCTTCGCGGTCATCGGAGAAGAGCTAGGGTTCGTTGGCACGACTATATTCATCCTGTTCTATATCGTCTTCTTATGGAGAGCGTTAATCGTTTCCCTTCGTTGCCCGGACATCTATGGAACGCTGGTCGGAATCGGACTCGTATCCTTGATTGCGATCCAAGCGCTTATCAATATGGGCGGCGTAAGCGGCGCAATTCCGATTACCGGAGTAACCTTGCCTTTCATTAGCTACGGAGGCTCCTCGATGCTGACCTTGTTAACAGGCATGGGAATTCTGCTTAGCATTTCCCGCGAATATAATCGGGTGGAGAAAGAACCGCCATCATCCTATTCCAAAAGAAATTAAAAAAAACGTGATTAAGCTGCCCTAAGGCTGCTCGATCACGTTTTTCTTTTGAATCCCTTTACTTAACCCGGTGAGCCTCTTCCGTCTCCTCGTCTTTGAAAGCAACGCCTTCTACCTTGACGTTCACTTCCACGACGGTAAGGCCGGTCATATTCTCAACCGCTTCCCGAACATTATCTTGTAGTCGGCGCCCGACTTCTTGAATCGGAATTCCGTATTGAACCACGATTCTCAAGTCAATGGCCGCTTCAACTTGTCCTACTTCTACGGAAACGCCCTTCTGCGCGTTACGACCGCTAAGCCTTTTGGCTAAGCCTTCCGAAATTCCGCCCGACATAGCGGCGACTCCAGGTGTTTCCAATGCCGCTAATCCGGCAATCGTAGCTACGACATCATCAGAAATTCGAATTAAACCTTGCTGCATCTCTTCCGTCATGGCGGCTCACTCTCCCGAACCCGTTATGATTACATTGTAATGGAAGACTAGCCCATAATCAACCGTAAGCGATGCCAACCTCGCCTCTTATTGAACTTTAGAACCTCTGTTTACTTAACATTATTTATTGGGTATAGTAAGAAATGCCATTTGCTTCTAAATTTAGAGGTTGTTCAAAAATGTATCCGCGATGAGGTGTTCGTTTGTTGAAAAAAATGTTCTTTCCTCTTCTTATCGCTACGTTCGCCCTAAGTGCCTTGTCCCATTTCATGCATTGGGGAGCGGAGCTTGAATTCGCGTTCGCGGGATTGGCTATTCTATTCGCCGCCGGACTCCTCGGCAAAGCGACGGAATCCGTAGCCCATTACGCAGGACAGCGGCTTGGCGGGTTTCTCAACGCGACGTTCGGTAACGCGGCGGAGCTTATCATAGCTATCTTCCTCATCAAGGAAGGATTATTCGATATCGTCAAAGCGAGCTTAACGGGCGCGATTATCGGTAATCTCCTGCTCGTTCTCGGCGCAAGCGCCTTGGCCGGAGGATTAAAATTCAAAGAGCAGAAGTTTAATAAGCATCTCGCCAGCCAGAACGCTTCTCTCATGCTTCTAGGGATCATCGCCTTGTTCGTTCCCGCCATTTTCGTCAAAACCGAGCATATTTCCGAACAAAATACGATGACGATCAGTATTGTGGTCGCAGCGTTTCTCATTCTCGCTTATGTCGGATGGCTGGTTTACTCGATGTTTACTCACAAAGACATGCTTGAGGATCATGTGGAGATGCAGCCCGACCACGGAGAGGAGCCGGCCTGGTCCAAAGGAAAGTCGGTTGTATTCCTGATCGTCGCCACCGTGATGGTTGCTTTCATAAGCGAATGGCTTGTCCATACGCTGGATACTTTCTCCGCTCGCTTCGGACTATCCGAATTGTTCGTCGGCGCTTTCGTTGTCGCTATCGTTGGAAACGCGGCGGAGCACAGCGCAGCCATTATGCTGGCCCTGAAGAACAAGATGGGAGCCGCCGTAGAGATCGCCGTCGGAAGCAGCTTGCAAATCGCGCTTTTCGTCGCACCGGTGCTCGTGTTCATCAGCTTGCTGTTCGGCAACGAAATGAACCTCATCTTCACACCGATCGAACTAGCCGCGATCGGCGTCTCGGTTCTCATCGCGACCTCTATTTCCAGAGACGGTGCGACAACCTGGTTTGAAGGAAAGCTGCTTCTGATCGTCTATATCATTCTGGGCGTATCCTTTTATTTCGTATAGGAGCAACCGATCGACCGGGTAGACGAATGGATTCTCTAACACATTCCACGCAAAAAAAGAAGAGCAGCAACCCTATGGGTGCTACTCTTCTTTCGTTTCCAACGCTTCGTATAAAATCGCCAGATTCCGTTCCAACTGGCTGATCAGCAATTTGCCCGCGCCTTCCTCAACCAGTCCTGTCCTAACCGCGAAATCAACCGCTCTCGAGAAGCCGTACATCTGGGTGTCCAGCACTTCTTCATATAGCGGGCATTTGCGGGTCGTCAGATTTTCCATCTGGATCGCGATCAACTTCTCGATTTTGTCGGCATCTTCCTGAAGCAGACGTTGAGCCTTTTCATTAAGATCGATCTTGGTATCCGATGCTGCCATTCCCACTCCCCCTGTGCCCATACTACCGATAAAGAGCGAGCCCCCGCGCCTATGTTAATGCGTAGCACGCTAGCCGTCTCTAGCTATCCCTTTTATATTAGACGATATTGCTCAGAAGTACAAGATCACTGGACCCCTTTATACAAAAACACCTCGCCCAACCGGACGAGATGTCTCATTGTTAACTATTATTCCGTTAGTTTGCTGCCTATTCCACAACTTTAACGTTCAAGCTATGTTTGGCGAAAATCGCGCCCAGTTCCTTCTTCGCCTCTTCAGCATCCGGTCCATGAACATGAAGTTCATAAGAAAGGTTGCCTACGAGCGTCGTAAACAATCCAAGGATACTTTTGACGTCGATGTACTTGTTCTCAGCTTGAAGAACGATGGATGAACGAAACTTATTAGCGGTTTGGGACAATTCAACAATAGCCGCATTATTAGACATAGTATCCCTCCTAAATTTTAGGCAAAATCAATCTCTTTCACATCATACCTTGTTCCCCTAAATTCACGCAAGAGGAGAATGTATTATTTCAAAGAATCCGGGTTCAAGCCTTCGAGTTCCGGAATCACGAATAAGCCGTCCTTACGGATAAGCACATCGTCGAAATACACTTCTCCCCCGCCGTATTCCGGCCTTTGAATAAGCACGAGATCCCAGTGGATGGAAGAACGGTTGCCGTTGTCGGTTACCTCGTAGGCTTGCCCTGGCGTAAAATGTAAGCTTCCGGCGATCTTCTCGTCGAACAGCGTATCCTTCATCGGGTGCAGAATGTACGGATTGAAGCCGAGGCTAAACTCCCCAATATGGCGCGCTCCATCATCGCTATCGAGCAACGCGTTAATTCGGTCCGTGTCATTCGCGGTCGCTTCGATAATTTTCCCGTTCTTGAACGTGAACTTGATATTCTCGTAAGTAAATCCGTTGTATACGCTTGGCGTATTATAAGCAATCGTACCGTTGACGGAATCGCGAACCGGACACGAATACACTTCTCCATCCGGAATATTGCGCTCTCCGGAGCATTTCTGGGCTCCGATCCCTTTAATCGAGAACGTTAGATCGGTGTCTGGCGCGACGATACGCACCTTATCCGTACGGCTCATCAGCTGTTGCAGAGGGTCCATGGCTCGATCCATTTTCGCGTAATCTAGGTTGCAGACGTCGAAATAAAAGTCCTCGAAAGCTTCCGTGCTCATGTTGGCCAACTGGGCCATGGAGCTGTTCGGATAACGCAGGACGACCCACTTGGTTTTCTTGACCCGTTGCTCCATATGTACGGGATGCCTGTGAATTCGATCGTACATTTTCATTTTGTCCGCCGGAACGTCCGCAAGCTCGTTCACGTTCTCTCCAGCCCTAATTCCAATGTAACCCTGCATTTGCTTCATTCTCTCCAGGTCATAAGAAGCCCAAGTCGCCAACTGTTCCTCGTTCGCGCAGTTAAGCAAAGTTCGCAGTACGGAGCGGTCCTCGATTTCTACGAAAGGATTACCGCCTAGGCGTGCCACCTCCTCGATCAAGCACTTGAGCAATTCGCGTTCGGAGCCTATCATTTCAATAAGGACGTTATCTCCCGGTTGAACCTTAACGGAATATCCCGCAAGATTAGCTGCTAATTTCTGTAGTCGTGAATCTCTCATCCCAACAACTCTCCTTTAGTTAACTCTTTTTTACTTCTTCATTGTACCACCTTGCCCTTTAAGGATAAAATTTGTTTCCGATATTCGTTTCTCCTTGCACGGTTTGCCATTCCAATCATACGATAGCTCCGTTTCTTCCTTCAGACGAGACGGAAACCAGCTTTTCGGATTCGCAGTCCATTGGCATACCGTCGACACCTTCAAGGTTGTCAGCGCCTTTTCTAGCCTCGCCTCAGAAGTCCGCAATACTTCCTCCGCTTTTACGGGATCGCCTCGCAGAAGGTCTTTATCGGCGCGCAGAAGCGTAAATTCCTCCTTCAACTGTTTGACGACCCTTTCCTTGGCCGTAACATCGTCTAACTTAATCTGCATGCGAATCGGCCGGTCCGAGCTCGGTTCCTCGACATAAGAAATCGTTGCGTTAGTCGCTTTAACCGATTCAAGCAATTGCAGAGGACGATAAGTGATCGTTTTCTCGTTTATACTGGACTGCGATATGCCAGTCGGCGTTTTCCACTGCATGTCCAGCTTACCGTGCATGGTAACTTCTCCCTTATAAGCCGCTCTCCCCCCGACCACGCCTCCGGGATCGAGCACGGATACTTCTCCCGCGAACTGATAGCTCTCGCTTCCGGATAGCGCGGAAGCGGACAATGCCAACGCATCCCTTGCCGACAAGGAGGCCGGGTTAGTCATGCAACCCTGCATGCTAATCATGAACATTAGCCCTATCCCTGTTAGGTTCGCTATTGTTCTTATTGTACTCCACATAAGATTCTCCCCTTTCGCTTCGTATGCTCTCCCCTTTTACCACGACTATACGCGAATAATGGACACAACAAAAAAGCTTGCTTAAGTCCGTTGACTTAAAGCAAGCTTATTCTCATTTTAGACTAACCGACCACAATGCAGTTCCGACCTTGGTGCTTAGCTTCGTACAGCGCCATGTCGGCCTTGTAGAACAACGATTCAACGCTAATCTTCTCATCCGCAAGACGCCACTCCGAGATTCCGCACGATACCGTTACTTGCGGGTTCGTCTCCGATTCGACCCGTTGCCGAATTCTCTCTGCGACCCGCTCCGTCTTCTCCAGACCGAGCAACGGCAAATAGATGGCCAGCTCTTCCCCGCCCCACCGCGCGGCGATGTCGCTATCGCGAATCGAGGAACGAATAATTCCGCTCACCTGGATGAGGATATCGTCACCGACTTGGTGCCCGTAAGTGTCGTTGATTTTCTTGAAATGATCAATATCGACGACGATGAGCGAACCCGAATTGTCTCTGAGCTGTTTGCGTCCAATTCTTTCATTGAGGTAGTGGCGGGCAAATAACCCGGTTAGATTATCCGTAATGACCATTTTACGTACTTTCGCATGCAAAGTGGCATTCGACATAGCCAGTCCTAAATGCGCGGACAATACTTGCAACAGCTTGTAATTGTCATACGAAAAATGGTTCGGTTCGTACTTCGTGATAAGGACCGCACCTATGACTTCCCCGTTAAGCAACAAAGGAGCCGCCAATAGCGATCTCGAATTCGTTACGTCCATCAGTTGCGAAGCTACAGGTGTAGCCGAGCAATAGTCGGATAAGATAATGGGCTCCTTCGTCGACCACATCACGCCGCAAAAGCCGTAATCCTTGGAATAGGTTTCTCCAAGCATCTCCGTTACATTAGCAGACATCACGACAAATTGCTGGGTATCCACGTCGAACTGGAGAATGCAACAGAAATCCGATTTAAAAATGCCGAGCAATTCGGCCGACGCAAACTGCATCGTATCCGATAATTTCAAGCTGCTGTTGAGCCGCTGGGTCAGTTCGTTGATCAGGCGCAATTCTCCGACCAAAATGTTCGCTTGCTCATGGAGCTTCGCTTTCTCGAATGCCGCGCCTGCCGATGCAGCCAGCATCGACAAGAAACTGATATCCGCCTCGTCGAATTCGCTTTCCGGCAAATCTAGTCTCAGAACGCCGTAGACGCCTTGTTTACCGGACAAGGGTACGGCTAACTTATGACGGCCTCCGTAACGGTCTTCGCGAATTTTTCCGTCCACGAATGCAGACTTGCATAAATCCATGTCGTTCAAATGGAAAGCTAACGGCTTGACCTTTTCATTCGGACTATTATAGTCTTGGGATAAGAACAAATCCGCTTTACAAATCGGATACAGCTGTTCAAGGCTGTCCAGTACTTCGGACAGAACGTTCTCCACGTCTATATGATCGTTTAGCCGGCGCATGACGTCGAAGAGAATATCTCTCCGGCTTTCCTCTTTCATGGATAGCTTGCGTTCCCTTAAGAGGCCACCAACGAATAAATTTTCAAAATGACGATAAATACAGCTTCTAATATGTAAGGCAGCCGCTTGAAGCAGCTTCAGATCGCCCGCTTGTGCCATACCCGCCGGCAATAAGCAAGCAACCACTGCGCAAGGAAATCCTGTCGTTCGCGTAAATATAGGAACTGCAATTGAATCGAACGCTTTAAGCCTGAAATGTTGATGCTCCTCGGCGCGCATTAAGGTAGGACGACACGTCTCAAGCGCCGTACTGGCTGCCGTTGGCCCTATCCGATCTGGACTCCAAGACGCGATATTGGATTCGTTGTCTTCCATTTGCCCGGCGGATATGCATGTTCCATCCGGATGCAATAACGATAATTGTCCGCCTAACCACGGAAAACCATCAACGTCTTCCCGCCACTCCGAATAGCTGCAAACCAATAAAGAATGGATATAGGGGAGATCCGCTTCCGTTAGATCTTGCTTTTGCAACCATCCCGGCAGCTGCTGACGGGTGCGGGTTGGATTCTCTAGATCCTCTAGCACGTCCTGTTGCTGCTGCGTTTTTCTTTTATTGACCATACCCGACACCTCCGCCCCGATGTCCACTTTCCTTAACTATACAATGAAACAGTGATTTTTGCACTAGGTTCATAGAAGTCTTTAGACCTATTTCTCAAAAAAAGATGATAGGTTCTAACTTAGTAGCTTGACAATTGCTCACAGTTTCTTATAATATAACTTGTTGAATACTGGGCTTAGCTCTTGTGACACCCTCTCGGACGATCCACCAGCGGGCTGCGGCTGAACATCCCTACTGGAACCGACACATCGGTTATGGAGAAATCCGCGCAACGAAAACCCATTTTCAGAAAATTTCATTTTGAAAAAGGAGCTTTCTAACTCATGTCAAGATATACAGGTCCTAAGTTCAAGTTAAGTCGCCGTCTGGGAATTTCCCTCAGCGGAAACGGTAAAGATTTAAAACGTGCTTTCCCACCGGGACAACACGGAGCTAACCAACGTCGCAAAGTCAGCGAATACGGTAAGCAATTACTTGAGAAACAAAAACTTCGCCACATGTACGGTTTGAACGAGAAGCAATTCCGCAACTTGTTCGATCGCGCATCGAAGCAACAAGGTATTGCCGGTGAGAACTTCATGTTCTTGCTTGAGAGCCGCTTAGACAACCTCGTGTACCGTCTTGGCTGGGCTAACACTCGTTACGGTTCCCGCCAATTGGTTTCTCACGGTCACGTGACAGTCAATGGCAAGAAAGTCGATATCGCTTCCTACACCGTACAAATCGGTGATGTTATCGGTCTTCGCGAGCGTTCCCGCTCCCTGAAATCGATTAAAGAAGCTTCCGAAGGCCGTCATCATTTGCCGGGCTACGTAGAATTCGATGCTACTGCTATGGAAGGTAAGTTTATCCGTCTTCCAGATCGTGGCGAGCTTTCCCAAGAAATCGACGAGAAACAAATCGTTGAGTTCTACAGCCGTTAATCCATTAGCCACCGAAACCACTCCAGTTACTGGGGTGGTTTTTTATTTGCCCACTTGACATTGATAATGAGAATTAATATCATCAATTGGAGTACCCCCATTTTCCAAGAAAGCTGGTCGAGCATGAGGAAAATTAAGTATTGCTGCAAAAACTTCAAGCACGGCTCCAAGACGGTATACAAAACGCTGAAGGCCGAGTTTCCCGATATGAAGCAGAAGAAAAAGGACTGCCTCGGCGAATGCAAATTATGCACGAAGCAGTGCATGGTACTGATCGGCAAAACGGAAGTGATCGTGGCCCCCTCCCCTGAGGCGCTTTACGAGAAATTAAAGCACCGGATAGGATGACCCGTTAATTTATGGTACAATTCGGGTAGATCCTACAAAGTTCAGAAGGAGTGAGTGGCAAGATGCTGAATGAATCTTTAAGCAAAGCACTGAACGACCAACTCAATTTCGAGCTCTATTCCGCTCATGTCTACTTGGCCATTGCCGCGTACTGCTCGGGCGAAAGCTTGGATGGATTCGCTAACTTCTTCATGGTTCAAGCTGAAGAAGAGAAATTCCATGCGATGAAAATTTACAAGTACTTAAACGACCGCGGCAAAAGGGTAACGATGGTCGGAATGGATACTCCGAACAACGAATACACCTCGATCCTAGATGCTTACGAGCATGCCTTCGAGCATGAACAAGAAGTGACAAGACGGATTTACCATCTCTCCGATCTCGCTATGAATGACCGAGAGCATGCGACTATCCAATTCCTGAAATGGTTTATCGACGAGCAAGTAGAAGAAGAATCGATGTTCGACAGCATCATTAATAAGCTCAAGCGCATCGATAAGGACAGCAATGCCTTCTTCATGATGGACACGGAATTCTCGCAACGGACTTTCACGCCTCCTGCTCTGTAAACCAATCCACATAAGCATAAACGTTGCCCCGCCATCCATAGGGAAGGCGGGGCAACGTTTATGCCGGGAGCGTATCTCAACCACCAAATGGCTGGCAGACCTAAGTCTGCGCAGCCATTTATTTGCGTTTTATTTTTTTACGATATCCGCAACCGCTTTATCCAATTTCTCTAGCAATTGATCGCTCTTGATTTGTTTGCCTAGGTACTCTTGCATCGCCGCGCCCCATTGTTGCGTGATGCCGTCCGGGAAACGATCCCAGTTCCAAGTTTTAACTTGGTCAGGGTGTGCAGGAGCGAATACCGAGAAGTCGCCGGCGATTTTACCTACCGCATCCGGGTTCGGAGCGATGGAGTTAAGGGCGGGAACGAATTTGAAATCGGTCGTGATATATTTCTTGCCTTTCTCGGAAGTAACCAGCCAATTCAAGAATGCTTTAGCTTCTTCAGGGTGAGCGGACTTATTGTTAACGATCCAGTTGTTCGGAACGCCAGTGAAAACGTTTGGCTTATCAAGAAGAGGCACAGGCATCATACCAAGGTTCAAGCTTGGATCCACTTCATCAACCATACCTTGAATCCAGTTACCATGTTGAATCATTGCATATTTACCGGAAGCGAATTCCGCAACTTGAGTGTTGTAGTCCGTCGTGATTGCTTTATCTTGGCCATTAGCGAACATGATATCAACCAAACGAATCCATTGTTTCATGATCGGATCGTCTTTGAAGGATTTCGTGCCGGCTTTGATTTCATCGATGAAAGCAGCTGGATCAGGTTGGTTAGCCAACGCGATGTTTAACGTGTGGATCCCCATGGACCACCACTCGTTCGTAAGAGCGAAAGGAATGATTCCTGCGTCTTTCAATTTCTTAGCATCCGCTTCAAGCTCATCAAGCGTCTGAGGAAGCTCCGTAATGCCTGCTTTGGCGAACAGATCTTTATTATAAGTGAACCCGTAAGCTTCCAAATTCATTGGCATGCCGAGCAGCTTGCCGTCACGAGTAATTTGCGGTTTAGAAGCTTCTACCAAATCTTTAGCCCAAGGCTCGTTCGACAAATCTACTGCGCGGTCCGCGTATGGATCGAATGCCGACCATCCGGAGGAGTTGAAAATTTCAGGCTCTTCGCCAGCGGCAAGCGTAGCTTTGAGCAACGCGCTGTAATCTTCTCCGCCGCCGTGCGTCTCGATATCGACTTTAACGCCCGTTTCGGCTTCGTATTCCTTAGCTAGTTTGCCTAATGCTTCTGCGATTTCAACCTTGAACTGATACACTTTGATCGTTACGTCTTTTTTCGCGACTTCCGTTGCTGCAGGAGATTCCGCGGCGGAAGAAGCAGGCGCGGACGAAGTAGCTTGGCTGCTTGCTTCGCTACCTTTGTCGTTACTTTTACCGCAAGCGCTGATTAGCGTTACGAGCATAACGGCTAGCAAAGACAGGATCGATAATTTCTTAGTCATTGTGTGACCTCCCAAGGTTATTTTTCTGGTGCTACAGCGTCATTATAAAGGGGATAAGTTTATTCCTAACACCTAATTTATTGTACTGTTAGGTGTAAAATCTTGATTATTTCGATAGGTATAGTCAAATATTTACCCTTTGATCGAACCTGCCGCAATTCCCTCTACAATGTGCTTTTGCAAGAAAAGGAAGAACAACACGATCGGAATCGTACTTAGCGTCAAAGCCGCCATGGCCATGTCCCATTTGCGTAAATATTGTCCGAAAAAGAGTTGAATAGCAAGCGGAATCGTCGTATATGTGTTGTTGACGACAAGCACCGGAAGCAAGTAATCGTTCCAAATCCACAGGACGTTCAGGATAACCACGGTTGCGACGATAGGCCGCAATACCGGGAACACGATTTTCCAAAACACGCCGTACGGCGAGCATCCATCTACAACGGCGGCCTCTTCGATCTCCCTAGGCACGGATTTGATAAATCCGTGAAAGAGAAACATCGACAGCGAAACGCCGAAGCCCAGGTAGCAGATTACGATTCCGTAGAGATGGCCTCTAAGCTCGAAAATCGCGCTTATTTTCATGAGCGGCAACATAACCGATTGAAAAGGAATAATCATTGCAGCTACGAACATCGTGAACAATAAACGGTTGAACAAGCTCGGACTGCGAACGATTCGATAAGCCGTCATTGAACTGATTATGACGAGCCCCGCAACGCTCAAGCAAGTTAGAACAACGGAATGCATGAACACGATCGGGAAATCTATCGCTTCCCACGCTCTGCGGTAGTTGTCCAGATTAAAATGCTCCGGAAGCTTGGCCGCGTCAATAAGAATATCCTTAAGCTTCTTGAAAGAGTTGATGATCAGAAAGTAGAAAGGCGACAAGAACAACAGCGCCAGTAAAATCCCAATCACTTCCGCAGTGAACAACCCCGTTGAAAAACGTTTCCTCTCCAGCATTAGACTTCCACCTCCCGCTTCTTCGTCAGCAATACTTGCGTTACCGTAATCAACGCAACGCCGAAGAAGAAGATCATCGCTTTGGCCGTTCCAAGTCCGTAATGGCTGTAGGTTAACGCCTCGCGATAAATGTTCAAGGCTATGGACTCCGTTGCATATCCCGGACCGCCGCCAGTAAGCGACAAGTTAAGATCGAACATCTTAAACGCGTTGGAAGTCGTCAAGAATAGGCAAATCGTTACTGCGGGCATGATCATCGGTACGATAATGCTTCGAAGCAACTGCCCCGAGCTAGCCCCGTCAATTTTCGCAGCTTCCAGCAAGTCCTTCGGTACGCTCACTAGAGCAGCAATGTAAATGACCATCATGTACCCGGCCGTCTGCCAAACAAAGACGATCACGATTCCCCAGAATGCCGTCGCTTTCGTTCCTAGCCAAGCTAGATTAAATAACTCGATTCCCGTTGCTTCTCCGATTGCCGCGAATCCGCGGACGAATATGAAATACCAAATGTAGCCGAGCAATAAACCTCCGATGACATTCGGCAGGAAGATGACGGTACGCAATACTTTTTTGGTTCTCAGCTTTTGATTAAGCAACATCGCTAATCCGAATGCAACCAGATTCGTTAGAATAACCGCGACTGCCGTAAACCTTAGCGTGAACCAGAAGGAAGTCCAGAACCTTTCGTCGTCCGTAAATATCTTCTTTAAGTTGTCGAGCCCGCTCCAAGCCGCTTGATTGGAAATCCCGTCCCAATCCGTAAAGGTGTAATAGAACCCCATTGCAAATGGCGCTACAACGATCAAGATAAAGAACAGCAGCCCAGGTCCGATAAAAACGATTTGTTGCAGCCACTCTTGATGGCGCCCCTTTTGTCTCAATTTCACACTGCATGCTCCTTTCGGAAATCTAGGTGCTAATCCCCAATATTCCGTTCATAGCCCCAGTATAAGGCCGAGCAATTCCATGCAACCACAGAGAATGATGATGTCCAAGGTGGAATATATTGACCATATTCTCATGAACCATATTGTTATTGACCATCAGACAAGCTTTGGTTTACTGTTTGATAAACAAACGTATGGAAGAGGCGTCCAGATGATGAAGCTATCTCTATTTCGCAACACCATCCGCAATAAGCTCATGCTTCTGCTTCTCATCGCGACAATCTTGCCGATCGCAACTTCGATGGTCATCTCGTATAATTCCACTAAACGTTCGATTTCGGAGGAAGCTTACGAGAAAAACGCCAGGGTCTTATCGCTTGGCAGAGCCAACTTACAAAGCTATATGCAAAATATTAACCAGAAATCGTTAGCGGTCTATAACTCTATCAACGTCCCTCGTTCTTTGTATTACATCTTGGAGCACAACATGGAGGATGAAGTGTTTCCAAGTGACCTTACAGACGTCATACGCAATCGCAATCTACTCAGAGACCACTTGCTGAACATTTATCAAAGCGTTAAAGAATCCCATCAAGTTCGACTTCATGTCGTCTCCACTAACACGACTTATTTATTAAACAATAGCGGCGATAAAATAAGAGCGGATATTCCCACGGACGAATATAGAGTCCTCACGAAGAAACCGTATATCGAGCCAAGCCACTTAAGCCATAATTATGGGCTCGAAGCCCGCTCTACAGATCAAAGCGAGCTTGTGTTCACCCTCCATCGCCCGATCTTTCTTGCACCCAGCGAGGTATTGATGGCCCAGTTGTCCATCGACGTCAAGCTTGACGCGCTTATGGACTTAAACCGCCACCTCTACGATCCGGGTAAAGAAAAGTTTTATATTGTCGACGCTTCCGGGAATACGATCATTTCGTCGGAGGAAGGAGCTGCGGGCAAGCCTTTAGAAGGGGATTGGCTCAAGGAAATCCGTAAGGGGGATTTGTCCAACGGTTATCTGAAGTGGGAGGATTCCCACTTTGCGGGCATCGTTTTCTATGATCGGGTAACGACTCCGATGATGGATTGGTACTTGGTCAAATTGACCCCTTACGAGCATTTGTACAAAACCGCGGAAGGCATTACCCGAATTAACACTTGGGTGGGAGCCATGTTCTTAACGATTGCGGTACTCGCTACGCTGTTGATCTCTTACCGTTTTACAAAACCATTGCTAAGCCTTATAGGTTACGTCAATCAAATTGAGCGCGGACATTTGAACGTAGATATCGATATTCGAAGCAACGATGAGATCGGCCTTCTCTCGAGAAGATTCCGATCGATGATGCAGACGATCAATAATTTGATTCTCAAAGAGTACCGACTAGAACTCGCCAACAAAACCAACCAGCTCAAAGCATTGCAAGCGCAGGTTAATCCGCATTTCCTGTACAATGCTTTGCAATCTATCGGCACTGTCGCCTTGCAGCATAAAGACCAACAAATTTATTCCCTCGTAACTTCGTTAGGCAAAATGATGCGCTATAATATGAACACTGGAGAGTCTATCGTCGAGCTCGAGAAGGAGCTCGGGTACGTGCAAGCCTATTTGGATTTACAGAAGCAACGATTCGACAAGTCGCTCGAAATCCAGTATTTGATAGATCCCGAGGCTCGTTCCATTCCCGTACCTAAGATGATTCTTCAGCCGCTCGTCGAAAATTTCTTCAAGCACGGGTTCAAGCAGAATGACGACGAACCTGCAAGGTTAATGATATCTTGCTCGCTGCAAGATCAAATTCTCCTCATACGCATACAAGACAATGGTGCCGGAATGTCCGACGAGGAATTGGCGGTAGTGAACGACGGATTGAACCTTGGAGAAGCGGCCAGTTGGGGCAAAGAAAGCGGAATCGGATTGCTGAACGTGCTCTCTCGTTTGCAGCTTCATTTTCACGAATCGGCCTCCATCGAACTCACTAATGCCAGCCCGCAAGGTCTTATCGTTGAACTTCGAATCCCGCTCGGAAGGGAGCTGACATCAGAATGAAGGCGATCATTATCGATGACGAGAAACACGTTCGGGAAGCGATTAGGCTTCTCGTTCCATGGGAGCAAATGGGGATCTCGTCCGTACTTGAAGCGGCTGATGGACAAGCAGCCATTCGATTAATGGCCTCGGAAAACCCCGCTATTATTTTCACTGATATGATGATGCCTCACATGGGCGGCTTGGAACTTCTAGCTTGGGTATCGGAACATGCGCCATGCAGCAAAATTATCGTGATAAGCGGCCATGACGACTTCAATTTCGTACGGCAAACCGTGAAATACGGCGGGATGGATTACTTGCTGAAGCCCATTGACGAAACGCAGCTGTTGACGGCTTTGTCTAAAGCAATCGAAGAATGGAACGCCGACGAAGATGCACGATGCAGGGATAGAAACCGGAGCATGGAGATCAATCAACTTAAACCCGTTTATTTGGACAAATTTTTCTCCACCATGCTGAGCGAACCGGTAGATTCCTCTATCATTCAAGAAACGCTTCAACAGCAATTCGGAATCCTTTCTCCGGTATCGGAAGCACGGTTATGCATATTAAGCCTGGAGCTTACCCCCCCGTTCATTCGTCATAAGTTTGCGGCTGGCTGGGATCTGCTCATCTTCTCGATCACCAATATTTGTAATGAGATTCTCGGCAACCGCTGTTCCGGTTATGCTTTCCGTTACTGGGGGCAAGAAAATGAAATCATTATCCTCTTATGGAAAAACGCAAATCTCGCCGAGAAGCTGCTTGCCGAAATAAACGAGGGGATCTATCAAGTATTGAAAGCAAGATTCGGATTCGGCATAGGTAACGTCGTCGCGTTTCCAAGCCAGTTGCAGCAGTCATATAAGCAAGCTCGAAGAGCCGTCCGGCAATGCAACCTTCGTCATGAAGGAAATTGGATTCAAGCCTATTCCTCCATCGATACCGAATCCAACAACGTCGTTTTCTTCACCGAACACGAGCAAAGAATTCGATACGCCGTGCAGAGCGGAGACAAGGACCAGTTGCCCGCCGCTTTCGAGCCTTGGTTCAAAGCGGTCGAACAAAGCGACTTCATCACACTCGAACAGCTGCAGCATTGGTGGCAAGAATTCCGGCTTGCGCAGACGATGTGGATTAAAGGCTCCGCGGCATCTCTGCCCGGAACGGGCGACAGTCCGTTGCCTGCTGTATGGAATGACGAGGGTAGGTTCGACTTAGAAGCGTGGAAACACGGCTACATGAGAGAAACTCTATTGATCATGGAGCAGTTGTCTGGCGGTACAGACTCCGGTCAGAGTTCTATGCAAGCCATTGCGAAATACATTGACCAATTTCTGCATGAGGAACTATCGCTGCAGGACATTTCAAATCGCTTTTTCCTTAGCAGGGAATATATTTCGCGTAAATTCAAGCAGGAAATGAATGAGAATCTAACCGACTATATTACGCGAATTCGAATCGAAAGGGCTAAGGGACTGCTCACCGAGACTCCATTAAAGATCGCCCAAATATCCGAGATGGTCGGTTTTCAGGATGAGAAATATTTCAGCAAAGTGTTCAAAAAAGGGACGGATTGCTCACCTAACGAATTCCGCAAGCAGCATCACGGAAATAGATAAAGAAGCACAAAAAAAGGAGATTGCCCAATCTAACTGGGCAGTCTCCTTGCGTTTTAAATAAGGGGGATTGAAAGTAGTCGGATGACATGTTACTATATTTTACGATAAAATAAATTAATATTAAATTATAGCACAGTTATTTATATTTGTCAAACATTAAAATTCAGGAGGAAATAGGAAATGAAAATAAGCCCCGCTGTCGAGATGATTGAATTGCCGTACGTAGCTTTTGGAGTACCGTCCGCGCTTAATCCCACGCTCATTCGGGACGGTAAGGACGTCATTCTGATCGATACGGGAATGTCGGGGAAAGTCGAGCAATTGCGGGACGCGCTTGGTGAAATCGGCGTGACCTTCGACATGCTTACGGCCATTATCCTCACCCATCAGGATCTCGATCATGTCGGCGGCGCCGCCGACATCCTAAGGGAATGCTCCCCGCATATATCCGTATATGCGCATGCGTTAGAGCAGCCCTATATCGAGGGAGTCCTCCCCCTTATCAAGACAAATCCGCAGGCTATGGCTAAGATGATACAATCTCTCCCGGAGCAAATGCGCCAGGATTTGATGCAGTCGATGGTTTATACCCCCGTTAACCGGGTTGACCAACTATTAGCAGACAAAGATCGGCTACCGTTCTGCGGAGGAATTACCGTCATCCACACTCCCGGACACACGGCCGGACATCTTAGCCTTTACTTAGATAAAAGCAAGCTCCTCATCGCGGCGGATGCGCTGACAAGCAAGGACGGCGTGCTTAATGGCCCAGTCCCGCAAACGACATTAGACATGGAGTCGGCTATTCAATCTCTCCGAAAGCTGTTGGACTATGAAATCGAAAAAGTCATTTGCTATCATGGAGGATTATGCACGGATAACATTCTGGAACAATTGAACAAGCTAGTACGTCAACTATAGTACCTATACGATTGCCTAACCGGCGGCTATGGCGGTTTCCAGAAATCCTCTTCCTCCCATGTCGAGCACGCTCGCCCGAAAGAGGTCAAACGATGGGTAAATGTGCTATAATAGTTCTGTTTGTTGAAGGAGGATTTCTAAATGACGAATACTAAACACCCCCCTTCCGAGCCGAAGCCTAAGGGCCAGGGCTTCAAGACAGCGGGGAAAATCGCGGGATTTACCGTGCTTTGGCTCATCTTGTTCGGACTACTAGCCGGGCTCGTGGGAGCTGGCGCAGTTACCGGATACATCGCTTCGCTAGTTGAAGACGATCCAATCCGCGACCGCAGTCTTATCGAGGAGAGAATTAACGAGAATGCGATAACCGGCTTCGTCTATTTCAACGACGGCTCCCCTATCGGACAATTGCGTTCCGAGGAAGATCGCCGCCCGGTCACGTACGATCAAATTCCGCAAACGATTATCGATGCGGTTGTCTCCATAGAAGACAAAAACTTCTTCACTCATCCCGGGGTTGATACGAACGGTTTATTCCGTGCCGTTAAGCAGCAATTGTTAAACGAAAGCGTCCAAACGGGCGGAAGTACGATTACGCAGCAGTTAGCGCGGCGGGTATTCCTTAACTTGGACCAAACGTCGAGCAGGAAAGCCAAAGAAATCTTCCTATCGCTTCGATTAGAAAGATTCCTAAGCAAGAAGGAAATCATTACGGCCTATTTAAATAAAGTTCCTTACGGAAATGGCTCGTCCGGATATCAAGTATTCGGAATCAAGGCAGCATCGAACGGGATATTCGGCATCAAAAATTTAAATGATCTGAATATCGCGCAAGCCGCTTACCTAGCCGGCGTACCTCAATTGCCTTCTTTATATTCCGCGTTCAATGGCAAAGGGGATTTCAACGAGAAAAACTTCAAACGCGCCGAAGCGCGTCAGAAGCTCGTGCTTAGCCGCATGCTGGAAGAAAAGAAAATTACGCAATCGCAATATCAAGAAGCATTAGCTTTCGATCTATACAGCTCCCTGGCTAAGCCAAGCGAGAAGGCTTACAACACGTATCCTTATCTTATGCTCGAAGCGGAACGTCAAGCTGCCGAATTGCTTGTTCTACAGCAAAATCCAGAGCTGAAGCGCGAAGACTTGAAGAAAAAAGAAAATTCGGCATTAATTGAAGAAGCACGCGGACAGCTTCTAAGAAGCGGTTATAAGGTTACTACCACGATCGACAAAAAAATATACAGCCTTATGCACAATATCGCCGAAAACCCGGAGAACTTCGCACCCGACCATCCCGTCAAAGGCGTTGAACAGATTGCCGCCGTTATGATGGATCAGAAAACGGGCGCTATTCTGGGAATGATTGAAGGTCGCGATTTCCATATCGAGCAAATGAACTTCGCTACCCAAATGGTTCGTCAACCTGGATCGGCCATGAAACCGATAGGCGCCTATTTGCCCGCAATCGAAATGGGCTTAATTCAGCCGGGCAGCGTTCTTGACGATTCTCCGGTCATACTGAAAAACGGCGGCGGCGGATATCACATTCCGAAAAACTCCAACAATCGTTATTCGGGACTCGTCACCGCCCGTCAAGCGCTTAATAGCTCTTACAATATTCCGGCCTTAAAGATTTTCTTGGACAAGGTCACCATTAAAGAAGCTTGGAAATTTGCCCGTTCCCTCGGCATCACGACGCTAGTGCCGGAAGATGATCAAGCCCAAACCGGAGTCATCGGCGGCCTTAAGTACGGTACATCCGTCGAAGAATTGACGAATGCCTATGCAGCGATCGCCAACAAGGGTGTTTTCAACGATGCTTATCTGATCGAAGAAATCCGAGATGCCAATAATAAAATCGTCTATAAGCATAAGCTGGAGCCGAAACAAGTCGTTTCCGAGCAATCCGCTTATCTGATGACGGATATGCTTCGGACGGTCGTTACGAACGGTACGGCAACGTCGATCATGTCGCAATTCAAAAACTACAAAACGATACCTGTAGTCGGCAAAACCGGAACGACGCAAAATTATAGCGACGTATGGTTCGAAGGATACACCCCGGACATTACGCTCGGAGTATGGGCTGGATACGAGAAAGTCATTCATAATCTTTCCTCGGACAGCCATGGTAGAGCTCGAACGATCTGGGCGAAGATTATGACCGACGTTACGGAAGCCAAGCCGGAGCTCTTCCCGACCAAAGAGTTCGTGAAGCCCGACGGAATCGTATCGATGACCGTATCTAGCGTAAGCGGTAAGCTACCGACGGATCTGACAAGAGCAGCCGGCAAACTTGTGACCGATATTTTCAATCGCAAATTTATCCCGACTGAAGTAGACGACGCTCTCGTCAAGGTGAAATACATTTCCTATAACGGAGTCAACTACTTGCCTCAAGAGGAAACGCCCGGAGACCTGTTGCGCGAATCGGTCATGATCGTAAGGGAATCTCCTTTAGATGCGCTGATAGAGGAATTAAAAGCCAAGCTTGGCCAAGTATCCGCCCAATCGCGTAAAGCGCTATCCTATTACTTGCCTAAAGATGCGGCCGAGAGCGCGCCTTCCAAGATCGATCCGCGCGTAGAAGACGGCGCGACTCCGAATCCGCCGCAGCACGTTTCTGTGGAGATGCTGAACAGCTTGGCTAGAATTACGTTTACGCCTTCCTCACAGGCAGACGTTGCCGGTTATCGATTATACCGGTCCGCTAATGGAGGCGTATTCCAGAAGGTCGAGGCTTCGGTTCCGACCGGCGAAGAGCCGAAGTTCGTCAACTACACAAGCCTTAATCAATCTTACAGATATTACGTAACCGCTGTGGACGTAGCCGGTAACGAATCTGCGCCTAGCGAGACAGTCTCGACCGAAGGCGGCTTTACAGATATTGATCCAAACTTCCCGAATCCAGGAAATACGGGAGAAGGAACAGACCCGGGCTTACCGAATAACCCAGGTAACAGCAACAGCAACGTCCCTTCGACGCCTAGCGGCTTGAATGCGCAAGGAACCGATATTGGCGTAACCCTTTCTTGGAACGCTAACGCTAGCAGCGAAGGCGTAACGCAGTATCAGGTATGGTACAGCGAGACGGAGCGTGGGAAATTCAAGCTTCTCGGCACGACGGAATCGACTACTTTCGAGTACATCGCGCCAATGTCAGTCGGTTGGTACCGCGTAAGCGCAGTTAGCCCAAGCGGCAATTCAGCGCCTACAACGGCTATCGAAGTGAAGTCCGGAACCTGATACAAAGAGCGCTGACCAAAAGTAGATAGGTAAAACGATAAATGTTGGTACAGGGGATTAGTCCTGTACCAACATTTTGCTTTTAAAGATCTTCTCTGTTGCTACTTAACAGAAAGAAGCTGCTCAATAGATTTCTCTAATGAGCAGCTTCTTAGTTTATCCCTAATCCTCGATCGTAGACAGATCGCCTGTCGGCAGGTTCAGCTCCCATGCTTTGAGCACCCTACGCATGATTTTACCGCTGCGTGTCTTCGGAAGCTTATCTTTGAATTCGATCTCCCGCGGGGAAGCATGGGCGGACAAGCCTTCCTTCACGAACTTGGCGATATCCGCTTTAAGCTCATCCGATGGCGAGAAACCTTCGCGTAACGAGATGAACGCTTTAATAATTTCTCCGCGTAAAGGATCCGGTTTCCCGATTACGCCGGCTTCGGCAACTGCCGGATGTTCCACCAGCTTGCTCTCCACCTCGAATGGCCCTACCCGTTCGCCGGAAGTATTAATGACATCGTCGATACGCCCTTGGAACCAGAAATAACCTTCATCATCCTGGTAAGCGGAATCGCCCGATACGTACCATCCTGGAATATGGAAGTATTCCGCATACTTCGTAGGATTGTTCCAGATTTTGCGCATCATGGACGGCCATGGCGTCTTGATTGCAAGATTGCCCATACGGAAAGGCGGCAATTCGTTGCCTTGATCGTCGATGATCGCAGCTTGTACGCCGGGAACCGGGCGCCCCATTGATCCTGGCTTAATTTCCATGCTTGGGTAGTTACAAATTAACTGCCCGCCCGTCTCCGTCATCCACCACGTATCGTGAATGCGTTGACCGTACACTTTGTTGCCCCAACGGACGACTTCAGGATTCAAAGGCTCGCCTACGCTTAGCACATGGCGCAAGCTAGAAAGATCGAACGACTTAACGACGTCATCTCCTGCTCCCATTAACATGCGGAATGCCGTCGGTGCACTGTACCATACGGTCACTTTATATTTTTGAATCGTGGAATACCAATCTTGAGGACTGAACCTTCCGCCTCTTACGACGTTGGTCACCCCATTCAGCCAAGGCGCGAATATACCGTATGATGTGCCCGTTACCCAGCCTGGATCGGCTGTACACCAGTATACGTCGTCTTCCCTTAGATCAAGAACGACGCGCCCCGTATGATAGTGCTGGAGCATGGCATTCTGAACGTGAAAGACACCTTTAGGTTTACCTGTAGAACCGGAAGTATAGTGAAGGATCAAGCCATCTTCCCTATCAAGGAATGTCAGCTCCGTTTCGGTAGAAGCCGATTCCATTGCCGCGCGATAGTCGACGATGCCATCCCCCGCCTCGACGGAATCCCCGAATACGATAACATTTTTCAAATCCGGCAGTTCTTCACGAGGTACCCGTGACAATAAAGCCGGAGTCGTAACGATAGCTACCGCACCGCTATCCAGCAAACGATCCCTTACAGCCGTCTCCATGAAAGCCTCGAACAAAGGTCCGACAACAGCACCGACCTTTAAGGCACCGAACAAGCTGAAATATAATTCCGGTGTACGCGGCATGAATATGAACACGCGGTCGCCTTTATTGATGCCTAAACCGCGAAGTACGTTAGCGAATTGGTTAGACTGCCTCGACATTTCCGCGAAGGTATAACTAATCTCGCGTTGGTTATCGCTGTAATGGAGTGCGATTTTGTCGCCGCGTCCATTGTCTACATGGCGATCGATCGCTTCATAAGCCATATTGACCTTACCCGTGGAAGCCCAAGTAAACTGCTTCTCAACGTCTGCCCAGTTAAAGCTTTTTACTGCCTCTTCATACGATGCCATGTTGGACACCGTAGCCGTAACGGCCAGTTTTTCATCCGATTGAAATGTCACGATCCATCACCTTCCCATTAAAATGCGGGCATTCCTATAACGAATGCGCTTTCACAACATGGAGTTAACAGTCTCATCTGCCATAGATATTATAACACAGTGTACGCTCGCTAGGCATAGAGGGAAAGGGCAATATCTACAATTCGAGGGGTAATATTAACCACATCGCCCTTAATCCGGTTCCTCCCTCGTGCACTTAAATGATATAATGATTGTCAATGTTTGAATTACGGATATAGGGGGAACGGCATGGACCACATCAAATCGTACGTCCGCTATCCAATCGCACGAGATAGCCAATCCCTTATCATCGAAGGTCCCGTACCGCCAGATAGATTGCGCAAGATGACCCTTCATCCTAAGTTAGATGCTTTCCGCAGACCGAAAGACCAGCACGAAGCTTTGGTCGAAATTGCCGATCTGCCCGAAGGAAGAATCATCGTTGCCCGTGACGAGGACGTTATCGTCGGATATGTCACCTTCCATTACCCGGATGAAATGGAACGCTGGTCCGAAGGCGGCATGGAAGACCTCATCGAGCTCGGAGCGATCGAAGTTGCCGATGACTACCGCAATCTTGGCCTCGGCAAATCGCTAATCTCCGCAGCGTTCGAGAATGGGCAATTAGATAATATAATCGTGTTCACGACGGAGTATTATTGGCACTGGGACTTGGAATCGAGCGGTCTCAACGTATGGGAATACCGAGAGATGATGGAACGGCTGATGAAATCGGTCGGCATGGTCTGGTTTGCGACGGACGATCCGGAAATATGCGCTCACCCCGCCAATTGCCTGATGGTCAGAATCGGCAAAGACGTTCCGTTATCCTCCGTGGAACAATTCGATCGGGTTAGATTTAGGCAACGCTTCATGTATTAGATGAAAGGCAGGCGACCTCCTCTGTCCTCCAGAACGATATGGGTAAACAATAAGCCATCCGGGCGATACTGTTTTTCTGACGATCATCCTTTTCATCCCTTTCGCGTCGAATTGACGGAAGACCTTCTGCGGGAATGCGGGGCATTAACCAAAGAACAAATTATGGAGCCTTTTCCCCTCGGAGAGGCCGAACAAGTGATTCGCAAAATCCATAGAAAAGATTATATCGACGCCGTGGTCGCGTTAAGCACCGACAAACCCGACGTTCATATGATCAGCAATGCCGAGCAGTACGGCCTTGAAGCAGATGGAGACACCCCCTATTTTCCCGGAATGCATGAAGCTACCGCTGCGGTTACTGCCGGTTCGCTGGCGGCTGCGGAAGCGGTCATGTCGGGACGCGCGGATCGCGCCTTGCACTTGGCTGGCGGCCTTCATCACGCATTCCCGAATCGCTCTTCCGGCTTCTGCGTCTATAATGACGCAGCGGCAGCGATCACGTATCTGAGGGATAAATACAAGGCTCGCGTACTCTATATCGACACGGACGTCCATCATGGGGATGGCGTACAGTGGTTTTTCTACACGGACCCCGACGTGTTCACGCTCTCGATCCACGAGACCGGCAAATTTCTGTTCCCCGGCAGCGGATTCGCGCATGAACGAGGGGATTCTTCCGGCTATGGTTCATGTCTTAATTTATCTATGGAGCCCTACACGGAAGACGAGTCGTGGCTCGAATGTTTTACGGAAGCGGTAGAGAATGTCGCGCGCTCCTTTCGTCCGGATATCATCGTCAGTCAGCATGGATGCGACGCTCATGCCTTCGATCCGCTAGCGCACATCCATTGCAGTATGAGAATATATCGCGAGATGCCTAAAATCATTCACCAGCTTGCCGAACGTTACACGCAAGGCAAATGGGTCGCGCTAGGCGGCGGCGGATACGACCATTGGCGGGTCGTCCCGAGAGCATGGAGCTTGCTCTGGCTTGAGATGTGCGGCCATCCTTTGCTATCGCAAATTGACAGCGCTGCCTGCGGAGGGCGACTACCGGAACGATGGCCTCCTACATTCCCATCGCACATCCAACCGCCCGATCTTCCGACGACATGGCTAGACGACGTTTCCTCTTGGGCTCCAATGCCACGAAGAACCGAAATCACAGCCAAAAATAAAGCAATGCTAGAAATCGCGCTTCAGCATATCGGCTAAGAACTAATGCAATAAAAGAGCTGGCAGTCTGATCGCCTATGCGATCGGATTGCCAGCTCTTTGCTCTTCCAAACTTACCAAACGGCTTAGAGCCTGTTTACCATCTCTTCTACGATTGCATAAGAACGGTTTGCCGCTTCGATCGTAAACTCCGCGAAATTCACGTGAGCCGACCCGTCAGCTTTATCCGACATGGACCGAATAATGACGTGAGGGATTCCGTTCATATAACACACTTGCGCGACAGAAGCCCCTTCCATCTCCGTGCAAGCCCCGCCTAATTCTTCGTACAATCCTTTGACTACCGTGCGATCGGCAATAAACTGATCTCCCGACAAAACTTTGCCGGTGAAACAACGCCCCGGATATACTTTTTTCCCCGCTTCTTCCGCTATTGCGATCAAACGCTCGTCCGCCGGATATTCCGATACTTCTTGATAAGGGATCGTCCCCCTAGGAAATCCAAGCGCCGTAACGTCAACATCATGCTGAACGCTGCTTGTGGAGATGACAATATCCCCAATATTCAATTTCGGGTCAACTGCACCCGCTACGCCCGTGAAGACGATCGCATCCGCTCCGTAACGGTCAACCAATACTTGAGTACAGACGGCCGCGTTCACCTTGCCTACGCCTGAACGGGTCAATACGACCTTCTTGCCGCGGAATAAACCGTGGTGATACGTAATTCCCGCGTGTTGCTCTGTCTGTTTATCGTCTAGCTGTGCCAGCAGCAGCTCGATTTCCTCTTGCATAGCTCCGATAATTCCGATTGCCCCGTAAGTCACATTCCTCTTCCTTTCGCATTCTATTCTCATAAAGAAGCCCTGCATCGGTCACGAATGCGCCGAGGCAGGGCCTTTAATTGTAGATTTACTTCCCTCTCGGTCCTGCGACGGATCGACGCACGATTAATTCATGAGGAAGAGTAACTTTGGCATTCTCAACGGCTTCCTTCTTCATCAGCTTCGTCAGAAGCCTCATAGACACCGCACCGATATCGTACATCGGCTGGGCAACGGTCGTCAGCAACGGACGAACCATCGAGGAGATGCGACTATTGTCAACGCTAATGACCGACACATCATCGGGAACGACTAACCCGGCGTCCTGAATACAATGAATAGCTCCGGTAGCCATCTCATCCGTAGCAGAGAATACAGCAGTCGGACGATCCGGCAGGTCAAGGAAATATTGCATCGCGTCAATACCGGATTCGTATTTATAATTCCCTACACGAACGTATTGTTCCTGGTAAGGTATGCCGGCTTGCGCAAGCGCGCGTTTGTAACCCTGATAACGGGCATAGCCGTTCGCAGGATCCTGTAGCGTACCGCTAATCATAGCGATAGCTGTATGTCCTTCGGCAATCAGTCGATTAACGGCATCGAATGCAGCTGCCTCATGATCGATGTCGACGGAAGGAATCGTTCCCTTCTCATCGGTCGTCGCACATAAGACGATCGGAACGTTAGACGTTCTGAACGCTTGAATATGCTCTTCCGTCACGGCGCCGCCCATGAATAACAAGCCATCGACTTGCTTCTCCAAGAGCGTGTTAATGACGCGGATCTCTTTGTCTTTGCGTTTGTCCGCATTACAAAGAATAATATTATAGTGATACATATTGGCAATGTCTTCGATTCCGCGCGCAACTTCAGCAAAAATCGCATTCGCTATGTCGGGAATGACGACGCCTACGGTTGTCGTTTTCTTGCTTGCTAGACCGCGAGCAACCGCATTCGGCCGGTAGCCGAGTCGCTCAATCGCTTCGTAAACCTTCTTACGAGTTTGCGGTTTAACATTAGGGTTGTTGTTGACGACACGGGAAACTGTTGCCATCGAAACGCCAGCTTCGCGTGCCACGTCGTAAATGGTTACCGTCACAATAATTCGCTCCAATGTTCGTGACTGGATCACAAACCCTTGTCCAGTCATGGATTATTAAGGTAATCATACGACAAAACCGGATGTTTAGCAATCAAACACTGAGGTTTATCCTGCGCATGAAGTCGAGATTAGGAGTTGTTCACAGAAGTTCCAAGCTTTTCTGTCAAAAAAGAGTACGTAATGTGCCAATGGGAAGTATCCCAAACCGGCTGGCCGTCTTTCACGAATATGGCTTGCGGAGAAGCATGCTTGATCCCTAGTTGCTCCGCGATCGCGTTGCTAACGGGACGATCCTCAATGACGTGAACGATCGCATATTCGACTGGGCCGGTTTGCCCGTCTTCGATAAAATGCATTAATTCCTCATGGGCGCCTGCGCTAACCGAACAACTGGTACTATGCTTAAATACAAGCAACGGCTTGCTGGAACTCATCTCCAAAGCTTGATTCCATTGCTCTATCGACGTCAATTGCTGAATGTTTGCCATGATATACCCTCCTTGAAATTCAAAGATCAATACGAATATCGTAGCAGAAAAAGGAGTCTCTCGCAAAAGAACGGGAAATCCCGTCCTCGGCATCTAAGATATGTATTGAGCGCTTAACTGAGACAGACGAATCTGAATTTCCTGTTTCCATAACTCGTCTTCCAGAGAAGAAGCGATTAGCCATAGATCCAGCAATTGATTGATCCGTTCTTCTGCAGCTTTCGCGATAACCGTTGCTTGCAGCGTATCCGACAGATGCAGCGCATCGGATAACACGCCCGCCCACTCGTGTAGTTGATCGAAAGGGATGTTATGGGGAGCCGGACGAGACCCTAGCTGGCCCACAAGCCGTCCGACGTCGTCTTTAACGCCGGGAAACACATCGTTCCTTCCGCACATCCTGCAATTGTATACGGGTACATTGTTGATATTTACTTTTTTGGCGAAGACGACCGTGCGGAGCTTAAGGTTCATTTCTCCTCCGCATGAACAGTTTTTGAGCAACGGGATTCTCTCCTTATCGAACAAAGAGCTTACCCTGTATTCATTCGTCCCGGAGCCCATGAAATCCTGCACTACCCGATGGTGTAATTTCTGGAACTGCGCTTTCCGCGAACGAAGCTGACGATCAGGACAAGCAAGGCCGCGGCTGCCGCGCCCATGCCATCGTGAAGCAGATCGAGCGGATCCGGAGTTCTCATCGGCACGAAAGATTGATGCCATTCGTCCGTCACTCCATAGAGAACGCATATTAAGACGTTAAGGATAAATCCCCACCCTGTTGTCGCCCTTTTGCCCAAAGCGAACGCAACGGTCAATCCGAGAATGAAGTAAGCCACATAATGCATCGGATTGAAGTCCGTTAAACCCGGTAACCACTTTTGGACCCAAGGCAGTACGCTATCCAATTGATCCCCGCTCCGAGACGAGGAAAAGAATATGGCTACCATGCAGATTACTACCGGGACGTATTTCCATTTACGCAACAATGAGATCCCAACTCCCTCTTCGGAATATGAACGTGAATGAACAACATAGTTTTGGTACAATAGATCTCTGAGCCCTATAAAGACTTGATTGGAGGACTTCATACGATGACCGTTGTAAAAAGAGTAGTCAGTTTGCTTGACGATGAATTCGAAGATTTAGAGCTTTGGTATCCCGTCTATCGCTTACGGGAAGAAGGCGCTGAGGTCGTCTATGCAGCCCCGGAAAAGGGTCGCAAATATATCGGTAAATATGGCGTCCCGGCGATTGCGGATATTTCCTATGACGAACTTGATGCCGATCGCTTCGACGGCCTTCTCGTACCCGGCGGCTGGGCCCCGGACAAAATCCGCAGAGATCCTCGAGTTCTCGACTTCGTACGCCGGATGAACGATAGCAACAAGCCGATCGGACAAATCTGTCATGCCGGCTGGGTGCTCATCTCCGCGAAAATACTAGAAGGCAGAACCGTAACCTCCACTCCGGGAATCCGAGACGATATGGAGAACGCCGGTTCCGTCTGGTTGGATGAAGCGGTCGTGATCGACCGGAACATCGTATCCGCCCGCAGACCGCCGGATCTGCCACCCTATGCGAAAGCGTTCAGCGACCTGCTGTTCGGCCGTTAATCCTAATGCCTCCTTCCCGACCGGGTTTCCCGGCGAACTCGGTAAGGAGGCATTTGACGTTTAGGCGCGCATCCGACTAGGGATAGGGCATGGAGTTACATATGCGGTTGTACGCTGCCAGGGGCAAGTGCAAGCTCTGCGCGGAATTGGCTCGTTATCTCCCTCACTTCGCTGGCGCTCTTACAGCGAAAGACATCTTCTAACAGCCTGCGGCTATCCGATGCTTTCGTCCGCAACATACTTTCCTTGATAGGCAAGATGGCTTGGGCAGACAAACTAAGCTCTTCGATTCCGAGCCCTAACCAGATAGGCAACGCGTTCACGTCTCCAGCGATTTCACCGCAGATGCTAACGGGGATTCCTTGCGCTTTGGCCGCTTTAGTTACCGTGCGAATCATCCGCAATATTGCGGGATGGTAAGGCTCATACAAATGATTGATTTGCTCGTTCATCCGGTCTACCGCCAAAGTGAACTGAATCAAATCGTTCGTACCGATACTGAAGAAGGCTACTTCTTCAGCTAGTAAATCCGCAATGGCCACCGCCGCCGGCACCTCGATCATGATTCCCGCTTTAATAAGGGTATTATGAGGAACGCCCTCGGCCAGTAGTTCCCGTTTCGCTTCCTCGAGCACTTCGTTCGCTTCCCGCACTTCGTCAACGGAAGTAATCAAAGGATACATAATCTGAACGTCTCCAAATTGCGAGGCGCGAAGAATGGCGCGAAGCTGGGTTTTGAACAGATCCTTGCGTTCCAAACTGAATCTAATCGCCCGGAAGCCCAAGAACGGGTTCTCTTCTTCCGGTAGCTCATAATAATCCAATTGCTTATCCCCGCCGATATCGAGCGTACGAATAATTAGCATCTCTCCGTTAAGCTTCTGAACGACTGCCCGGTACACATCAAACTGCTCATCCTCGGAAGGGAAATGGCTTCTATCCATGTACAGGAATTCGGTGCGGAACAATCCTACTCCCTCAGCGCCGTTGCTAAGCGCTGCGTCCAGTTCCTTTAACGAGCTAATATTCGCCGCCAGCGTAAGCGGCACACCGTCAGGCGTAACGGAAGGCACCTTAGCGAGCGTCAACAGCTGATCTTTCTCGGCGATCTGACGCTTGCGCAAGTCCGTATAACGGGCAACCATCTCCGACGTCGGCTCGATTTGGAGCAATCCCGTTCCTCCATCGATGATCAGGAGATCCCCGGTGCTGATCGTTTGCTCCAGCTTACCTTCCACGCTCATGACCATCGGAATGCCGAAAGCTCTCGCCATAATGGCAGCGTGAGAAGTAGGACTTCCGATCATCGTGACGATCCCGAGCACGAGCTCCGGCTTGAGATGCACGAGTTGCGAAGGAGATAGCTCCCTTACGACGAGAACGAAAGGTTGAGTGTCCTCGGGCAGAGAAATATCGGGCGCGCCCAACAAATGCTTAAGTAGCCGATTTCCGACGTCCTTAATGTCCAGCGCTCGCTCCTTCATATATTCGTCGTCCAACAGGTCGAACATCGTAACGAAGTGATCGATCGCTTCTTTAACGGCGACTTCGGCAACTTTGTATTGCCTTTGAATGATGCCTTGAATTTCGTTCATGAATACCGGATCTTCCAGAATCGCGAGATGCGCATCGAAGATGCTCGCTTCCTCCGAGCCGACGACTTCGTCGAGCTCCGTCTTCATCTGGTTGATCTCTGTTTTGGAGCGGCGAATCCCCTCGTATAGCCGATCGAACTCTTTGGCCAAATCCGCTAGTTCGATCTTCTGATCCGGAAGCTCCCACTCCCAATGTGGAAGAACGAACGATTTCCCTATAGCGATTCCTTGCGAGGCGCCAATAGCCTGTATCATTTCTCCACCCCCTTCTCTCTCTCTTTCACGACAACCGACATAACCGCCGCTTGTCCCTTCTTAACTACCTTATAAGGAGCAAACCGCCATGATTTCACGATATCGCTATTCGTGATAACCATCGGTGTTGCTAATGATTTGGCATGCTGCTTCAAAGTTGGAAGGTGGAATTTCAGAAGCGGCTGCCCTGGCGATACTTCGTCCCCCATTTTCACCAGAATCGTAAATCCTTTGCCATCCAACTGCGAGGTGTTGATTCCCACGTGCAGAAGCACTTCCAAACCATCTTTCGTAAGCAATCCGACTGCATGCAGAGAGGGGTGGATATGAATAATTTTCCCTTGGATCGGTGCGACCAATTCCCCTTTGTCCGGGATGAAGGCGACTCCTCTTCCGACCAGACGCTGCGCGAATATCGGGTCGTCGACTTCCTCTAGAGGAATCATCCGCCCTTGCACGGGAGAATGAAATTGAATTTGCTGAACGTCCGTCTGCATATGCTTATGAATTTCTTCCCGGATTAACTCCGAGAAAGTCCCGAACACGACCTGGACATGCCCGCCTCCCAATCTAATGACGCCTGCCGCTCCTAAGTGGCGCAACGATTGCACGTCAACCTTACGGTCATCTTCAAGCGTCAACCGTAGGCGGGTAATACAGGCCTCCAGCCGCACCATATTCTCCTTGCCACCTAATGCCTGCAAGATAAGGGGAGCACGGTAAGGGATGTCGCCTGCCCAGTCGTCGAGCCGAGTTGCATCTTCTCGCCCTGGCGTCGCCAACTGGAATCGTCTGATACTCCAACGGAACATCACGTAATAAATAAGCCCTACAACGATTCCGATAGGAAGCAGTAGCCAGCCACGATGAGCAAGCGGCATGTTGACCAAAAATTCCAACGCTCCGGCCGAGAAAGTAAAACCGTGATGGATGTCCAGCTCGTAGACCAACCACATTAAGCCCCCGGAGAGAAGCGCGTGGATGAGAAACAAATAAGGCGCAACGAACAGAAAGGCGAACTCTACCGGTTCCGTAACCCCCGTAAGGAAGGAGCCAAGCGCAGCTACCCGGAATTGCTTGCTCGTCTTGGGCTTCAAATCTTCCCTAGCCTCGTGGATAATAGCGAATGCAACGGCTGGCAAAGCGAACATCATCGTGGGGTACAAACCTGCCATGAATATGCCTGCCGACGGATCACCCGCGAAAAATCGCGGCAAATCTCCGAAATATACTGCTCCATCAGCTCCTTGGTACTCTCCGACTTGGAACCAGAAGAGGTGATTGAGCAAATGGTGTAGTCCGAAAGCGACGAGGATACGATGGAGGAATCCATATAAGAATATGCCGAAGCCGCCCGCGGAATAAACCAAAGTTCCCGCGGATTCCGCCCAATTCCTTAAACCTTCTCCCACACCGATCATCACCCATGCGAATGCAAGCGATACGACGCTCATGAACAGAGGAACGAACCGCGAGCCGCCGAAAAACTGCAGAAACTCCGGGAGTTGGAACGATTTGAACCGATCGTGCGCCCATCCCGAAATAATGCCGATCACGGCTCCGGCGAACATGGAGGGCTGAACGCCGTTCGGATCATAGGTATGGGTTACGATATGAAAGATAAACATCCCGGTCAGGGCAGCCATTCCCGCGGTCGCCGTCTGATTGGACATGCCAAGCGCGATTCCGATCGCGAACACGTACGGCATGTATTGGAAAATAGCCATCCCCGCCGCGTGCAGCATCTCCGGCACTTGAGTCCAGCCTAACGAATCCCAAGGCAATCGTGCGAGCATAAGAAAGATAGCGGCTGCCGGAAGCACCGTCATCGGCAGCATCATCGCCCGGCCCAGCCTCTGGAGGTAGCCTATTCCGTACATTAAAATGTTCCCTCCTCTCTCGGACGGATCCGTCTTTCTACTTTAAACGCAAAGATATAGATAATCACAGTCGAGGGACGACGATGTATCTCCTTCCAGCCGCTTCCTCTCCGCCAATTGCCTTGATTAGATTTCAAAGGTGGCAAAAGGCTCCAAGAGGCGGACGTAAACTCTTACAGGAGATACATCTCTGTCCTTTTTTATGATTATCTATATTTGCATCGAACTTCGAGAACAGGGAACATTCTCTATATTTTATTTTGCTTTGCCGTGTGGAAGGAGGATCGAGTCCTCCACTTTGATACAGCGATCCATAATAATGCGAAGTCCGCCTTCCGTAGCGATCGTAGCCGCTTCCTCATTCGAGATGCCGAGCTGAAGCCACAGAACCTTGGCACCGGCTTCTACGGCTTGCTGCGCGATAGGCGGAGTGTGCTCGGGGCGTCGAAAGACGTTAACGATATCGATAGGGACAGGAACGTCCTTGAGCGACGCATAGCTCGTTTCGCCGAGAATGGAAGTCGCGTTCGGATTAACCGGAATGATCCGGTAACCTTTGTTCTGCATCGCTTCGGATACCATGTACGACACTTTGGATGGGTCTTCCGATAAACCTACGACGGCTATCGTTTGCGAATCCGATAAGATTTGTTTGATTTCTTCGCGAGACGGATGTTCATAGGGCATCGTTAACAGCCTCCTTATTGGATTGTGGACCCGTTTAGTTTACCCACTCGACTTTGGCGCCAAGCGATTTCAAGTGATCGAAATAGATCGGGTACGACTTCGCTACATGATGAGCGTCTTTGATGCGGATCGGCTGCGCGGAACGAAGGCCGACGATCGTGAGCGCCATGATGACCCGGTGATCGAAGTGAGCGTCGATCTCTACTCCGCCCTCTACGCCTTCCGGACGACCATGGACGATGATCTCGTCTTGCTTCTCGTCGACTTTGGCGCCGGCTTTGCGAAGCTCCGCCAAATAATCCGTGATTCTGTCGCATTCTTTGTAACGCAAATTTTCCACATTGTAGAAACGGGATGTGCCTTCGGCGAATACGGCTGCCGCAACCATGGCCAGCACTCCGTCGGTAAATTCGTCGCCGTCGAATTCGCCCGCGGTCAAACGTCCGTTTCCTTTGACGTGAACGATTCCATTCTCATGGGTCAGAGGAACATTCATCGCACGCAACACGTCTACGACTGCGCGTTCGCCTTGCTTGCTGTTCTCCATCAGTCGGTGCACGACAACGTCGGACTCCGTTACCGAAGCCGCCGCCAAGATCGCGGCTGATCCCGGATAGTCACCCTGTACGGTATAAGTCTGAGCTTTATATTTCTGTTTGCCCGGAATTCGATAGTGCATAAGGTCTTCGGAAGCCTCGACAACGATGCCCGCTTGCGCAAGCACCTCGAGCGTCTGGCCGATAACGACTTTGGATTTCAAATCGTGCAACACTTCGATCTCGCTATCTTCGTCAAGCAATGGCGTCAAGAAAAGCAAGGAGCTCAGGAATTGAGAGCTGACATTGCCGGACACTTGAATTTTGCCGCCGCGAGGATTGCCGCCTTTAATGGTCATAGGCAGTCGGCCATTCTGATGGTCGATCGTAACTCCCATGCTTTCCAGCGCAACGATCAAGTCGTTATGCGGACGTTTGCCGAGAGACTCCGGATATGCATTGATGAAATGAACTTCCGGCAATAAAGCCGCTATAGACATAATAAAACGGAGAACCGCTCCTGCGTTGCCTACGTCCAACTCTTTGGTAGCGCGAGGATGACGTCCGAATCCGGTAATGACGATTTTCTCGGAATCCTCTTCTACTACAGCGCCCAAGTCCCGAATACAGCGGCGCATCGCTTCGCCGTCTTCGCTATGGGCAGGATATAGAATCGTGCTGGTTCCTTCCGCCAGCGCCGATACGAGCAAATAACGGGTCGTATAATTTTTCGAGGATAATGCTTGAATTTCGCCTTCGAGTTTTCCAGTAGGGGTAACGATCATATCCATGAATAAACACGCTCCTTGAAAACTATGTATGTATATAATAACCTAATCCGACGCCTAAGCCTGTCAAGGCGAAGCCTCCCAAGTAAGTAGCGGCTAAATACCACGCTAACGTCTTTTGGTCGCCGTTGCCGTAAAGCGTTGCTTTTTGCACGTTTAACGTGGAATAGGTCGTTAATCCGCCCAACACTCCGATTCCTGCAAAAGCATACTGCGGTCCATGTTCCAGTTCTAGTTGCAACCCGATAAAAACGCCGATCAACAGCGAACCCGCAAGATTTACGAAAAGCGTGCCGTAATAACCTGGTTTACGTTTGTTGACGGCTAATCGACCGATTCCGTAACGGATTAACGCTCCGATCGATCCGCCTATGCCGACCAAGCCAGCGAGCCATAATCCGTTCAAGAGCGTCGACCCCTTCCCCAACCTAAACCGGCTGCCGCAAGCATCCAGCCCCCCGCAGCGCTTGCTAACACGTAGACGATCGCGTATCCGTAAGCACGATGATCGAATAGTTGCCACAGTTGGCCGTTAAAAGCGCTGAACGTCGTGAAGGAACCGATAAATCCCGTTCCGACGACTTCACCGAACCAAGCCGGGGTTGTGCTAGAACGCGATAATCGGCCGGTCAGCAAGCCAAGCAGCAAGGAACCGGTAAGATTAATAATCAACGTCGCCCAAGGAAAAGCCGCCGAGTTCGCATGTTGCGGGAAAAGGAAGCCGATCTCATAACGGGCGACTGCCCCGAGAAATCCGGCTATAGCGATGCCGATTGCGATCCTCATGATTTCCTCCGCCCTTACATTGACAGTCCTTGCGCAGTTTCTTATGATGAACCTATATTCAGAAGAAAGGTTGGCCGATTATGAGCTCCTATACGACAATTACCGTCGAACAACTTAAATCGCGGCTCGATGCCGGAGAACGAATTCATCTCATTGACGTTCGCGAAGAAGAGGAAGTCGCGCAAGGCATGATTCCCGGAGCATTGCACCTGCCACTGGGCCAAGTTCCGCAGCAGCTCGACTCCATTCCTAAAGAGGAAGAAGTCATTTTCATCTGCCGCAGCGGTTACCGCAGCGATCAAGCTTGCCAATATTTATCTTCGCTTGGCTATAAAGGAACAACGAACCTCATCGGCGGCATGCTCGCTTGGAATCAGCTTCCTTAAGTCCACGAACTCGGAATCCAACGAACTAGCAATTCCGCCACTTCGGAAGGCGATCGCTTGGACGTGTCCACCACAACGTGCGCGAAATCGTAGGCATTCCGCCTAGATTCCAGCAAGGTGCTGACGCGTTCTTCCGCATCGCCGGCCAACAGAGGCCTTGTACCTGCGACAGCCGAGCTCGTCACGCGACGGATTAGGCTCATCTTGTCAGCCGTAAGCGCGACGACCCAGCCGCCCATCAACATCGCACGCCGATTGCTCTCACGCAATACAGCCCCTCCGCCCGTCGCCACAACTTGTCTCCCGAGGCTTAAGACGTCCGTTAGTACACGGCTTTCCCAATCGCGAAAAACCTGTTCCCCGTCTTCCGCGAACATTTGTTTAATGGATCGGCCGGCTAATCTTTCAATCTCCTCGTCCGTATCCTTACTCTCCCATCCAAGGCGCTCGGACAACAACCGGCTAACCGTGGATTTGCCCGTCCCCATGAAGCCAACAATAATAATGTTGCGGCTTGAGCCGATTCCACTCAAAACAAGTTCCCCATTCCTTGATTTTACGCTTTTTATATCATAGCATATCGATCCTAAGGTATAAAACGACGAGTTTTTCCGTAACTTTGATAGTGTACGAACCCTTAGTTAAAGGTGATGCTGCAATTGGACAATAATCGAGTGACCTTGGCTACTGAGCAACCCCTTCGCCGCTTGCTAGACCCCTCTTATCCTCTGTGCAGGGAAGACGTCCTATGGGCGCTTGGCTATATTAAGAAAAAAGTGGCCGACAGAGCTCCCGAATGGTCGGGGCTCGATCGGCCACAGCTGCTTGCCCATTTTGCCTGTTTCGCGGATATGGCCTTGTTGCTGCTGCATCGGCGCAGCCCCAGCAATCAGGAAACTGCATGCTTTCGCAAGATGCTAAGCGAGCTTCTTCCGCGCGACTGAATTAAGAATTCATCCAGTTGTGGTGGAAGGAACCTTCTTTGTCCAAACGCTTGAACGTATGAGCTCCGAAGTAATCGCGTTGCGCTTGCAGCAAGTTAGCTGGCAGACGCTCCGAACGGTAGCTGTCGTAGTAAGCGATAGCGCTAGCGAACGAAGGAACCGGAACGCCGTATGCGATAGCCGTGGACACGACTTCACGCCATGCGTCTTGGTAAGTTTCGACGATGTTTTTGAAATACTCGTCGAGTAGCAGGTTACGAAGTTGCGGTTCGCGGTCGTAAGCATCCTTGATGTTCTGCAAGAAACGCGCGCGAATGATGCAACCGCCACGGAAGATCATAGCGATATCGCCGTAGCGCAAATCCCAGCCGTACTCGTCGGAAGCCGCGCGCATTTGCGCGAAGCCTTGCGCGTAAGAGCAGATTTTGCTAGCGAATAGAGCTTTGCGGACGCTCTCGATGAACGCTGCTTTATCTCCTTGGAACGCTTTTGTTTTCGGTCCTTTAAGCACTTTGCTTGCGGCAACGCGCTCTTCCTTCATCGCGGACAGGAAACGGGAGAATACGGATTCCGTAATGATGGACAACGGCACGCCAAGATCCAACGCGCTTTGGCTTGTCCATTTTCCTGTTCCTTTTTGGCCCGCGGCATCCAGAATAACATCAACCATCGGCTTGCCGGTTTCTGGATCCTTCTGTGCGAAGATATCCGTCGTAATCTCGATCAGGTAGCTGTCCAGCTCGCCTTTGTTCCACTCGCCGAAAATGCTGTGAAGCTCGTCCGTAGACACGCCAAGCACGTCTTTAAGCAGTTGGTAAGCTTCGCAGATCAGTTGCATGTCGCCATACTCGATCCCGTTGTGCACCATTTTGACATAGTGTCCGGCACCGTCCGGTCCGATATATGTACAGCAAGGGTCGCCGTTTACTTTAGCGGAAATGCCGGTAAGAATCGGTTCAACCAAACGATAAGCTTCTTCAGGTCCGCCCGGCATGATGGAAGGTCCTTTAAGCGCGCCTTCTTCTCCGCCGGAAACGCCCGTTCCGATGAAGTGGAAACCCTTGGCCGTCAAATCTTTGCTGCGGCGTTGCGTATCCGGGAAATAAGCGTTACCGCCATCGATAATAATATCGCCTTGATCCAAGTGCGGAATGAGGGATTCGATCGTCGCATCCGTTCCCGCGCCCGCTTGAACCATGATCAGGATTTTGCGAGGCTTCTCAAGGGAATTCACGAACTCTTCGACCGAGAACGTGCCCACGAGTTTCTTGCCTTTGCCATCCGTATTCAGCAAATCATCTGTTTTTTCTCTCGAGCGGTTATATACCGCAACGGTAAAACCACGGCTCTCGATGTTAAGAGCAAGGTTGCGGCCCATAACGGCTAAGCCGACGACACCAATGTTTGCATTCGACATAGTTTTCTTCATCCTTTAGTACAAAATTTTCACAATAGGATTATTGTACTCTTTTTACGCCCAGATGAAAACCATCATTTGAATTTCCACTCATCGCCAATTTTGTTCTTGCTTTTTTACAATACTTATTATTTAATAGTAAATATAAAAAGTAAAGGGAGATGTTCATTATGGCAGCAACCAATTGGATTCTCGATAAGTCTCACAGCGGCATTACTTTCAGCGTACGTCATATGATGATCACGAACGTTCGCGGAAGCTTTAACGATTTTGATGCGACAGTTACGGCGGACGTCGATAACCTTACTGCCTTGGAAGCGAATCTCTCGATAGACGTAAACAGCATTAATACGAAAGACGAAGGACGCGACGGCCATCTGAAATCGCCGGATTTCTTCAACGCCGAGCAATTCCCGCAGATTACATTCAAGAAAACGGCTCTCGAATCCAAAGGCGGAGAAGAGTTTTCCCTAACGGGCGATCTCTCGATCGCAGGAGTGACGAAATCCATTACGCTCTCAACCGAAATCGCAGGCCCTGCCAAAGATCCATGGGGGAACACGAAATTCGGCGTAGTCGCTGACGGAGTGATCAACCGTTCCGAATTCGGCTTATCTTGGAATGCCGCTCTCGAGACCGGCGGTTTGCTTGTTGGCGATGCGATCAAAATCCACATCGAGTTGGAGTTCGCGCAAGGATAACAACTTCAAGCTATTGATACTTATTATTCGTTCAACAGAAAAAAGCGGAGATTTCCTTGATGTTGAAGGAACTCCGCTTTTGTTGTTTATAGGAATATTTCGTCATAGGAAATTCACCGTTACAGCTCCAATAGCAGCATTTCGGTCCGCATGCCTTTAAGCTTTTCCTTGCACGTTTCGATGGCCTCTGGCCATTCGTTCACGATCGCTTCGTGAAGGACGGCTAATTCGTAATCGATTTCAAGACGTAGGACACCCGCTCGCTGCTCGGCTCTTCTGGACTTGAAAGCTTGCACCATGTCTTCAACCGTAACTTGCGGCCGTTTTTGAAAAATAATCCGATGTTCCATGCCGGACACCTCCACGAGACGGATAATTTCACCGAACATGATGTTCTCGATTCTTAACACTTGGCGGTCGTGGAACCTCTTCACAATGGCGTGGCCGCGGGAATCGTTAATGAGCTTCTCGATCCATTGCGCCAGCTTCTCATCCTTGACCAGATAGTCTCCTACCATTTTGTAACGATTGAGCACCCTCAAGAACCTCAGCTTGAGCAGCTTTCGCCCCGTTCTTACGGATACGATGAATTGATGCTCGTTCTCGTTCCAGTACAGGGAATAACCTTCCTGGATCAGTTCTCGGATCAGATTCTGAATTTGGCGACGGTCAAAACGAAGCTCCAGGTTGCAATATTCCACTTCATGACTGCGGTTCACGGCCATCCCCCCTCCTGCATTAATCGCATGGTTTGAGATATTGACCGAATTGTCTGAATATTGTGGCTTACTTCTATCTTATACTCCATCTTATGTTATGGCAACTTGGTTTCTTGACTATTTTCCTTCCTATTTTTTACGAAAGATAACCCACTTCGGTCTCGAAGCGGGTCAGGCGGCTCTATGTTCAGCTTTGGGAAGGCTTCAGTACGTAAGCTCCGTAAGCTAACAGGACAACGGCGAACAAGAGCAATATACCGATCTCTAAGGAGACTTCGGACAAGGTCGCACCGGAAGAGACTCGCTCAAGCGCGACGATAGCCCATCTCTGGGGCACGAAGTTCGATAGCTTCTGCATGAAATCGGGCATCATCGATGTCGACCAGAAGCAGCCTCCTAACATGCAGGTCGGGATGACGACGAGATGGTTGATGCTGCCTATCTGCTTGAAATTTTTGATCAATCCGGCTGCAGCCGTAGAAATGCCTATGGCCGCAAGCAAGAAAAACTCCATGATGACGAGCAACTCGCCGAAAGACACTCCGAAATCGAATCCTAGAACATAACGCGTCCCGGTTAAGATTAGTACTAGTTGAAAGGTTCCTAACAGCAAGCAGCCTAAAAAATTACCCCATGCGATTTCCCAAGCCCTAACCGGAGCCGAGAATATACGAGCCATCGTCCGGTTCTCGCGATCTTCTATAATGCCATGTATCGATTGGTTAACCATGATCATGACGAACATGAGCATAAGGCCGATAACGAGAATATATGCGTTATTATTGCGATGGACGAGTTGTTCGCTCTTAACGGTGAAAGGATTCTCCTGTTGCTGATCCAACAGCTTGCGGACTAGCTCTACCTTTTGCTGCGGGTTAGGATTAGCCTCCGATGCGAGCCGGACGCTGCGGACAATCCGTTCCGTCACTTCCGTTAAAGTGATTCCGAGAGATACGTTCCATAGTTGCTCGCTCTTCCGAAAGAGTTGAACGGCCGAGTCACCGCCCACTAGCAGCGAATCCGTGAATCCCGACGGAATGTACACGACGGCTCCCAAATTGCCATCGTAGACCTCTTGCTTTAATTGCACAAGACTCCCCGTAGGCTCGTTCACTTGGTAGGTATCAATGGAGAGCATGCTCGAAATGATCTGTTTACTTAACCATCCTCCATCTTCATCCCTGACCGCAATGTTCACTTTATCATTCGACGAACTGCCGAATATGCCGACAATAGCGGAAATGACTAAGATCGGGATCAGCACAAAAGAGATAAAGCCTTTATGGCTGCCGATCGTTCTACGAATATTCAGTTGGGCAATAATGAGACTGCTCATGCCAGCGCCACCGCCTTTCGAAATCTGAGGACGGACAAAGCAAGGAGAACGGCCGCGATCGCGCCCAAAATCCCGATGACTTGCAAGTTATCCCGCAGCGCGCCCCCTGCCATCATCGTACGAATCGCTTCGTTAGCCCAATGGTTTAACGTAAATTTACCGATTTTCCTAACGGTTGGACCCAGATCCGCGATCATCCCCCCGCTCAAGAAGGTCATGGAGACGACCAATAAACTGAATATCGATTCGATAGCCCTGCGGCTTCGCAAGAAGGATGAAATAATAACAGCGAAGCACACGGTAGCGACGGATACGAGCAGGCAGACGGCCGCAATACCGGCGTAATCCGTACCCCAATCGACCCCATACACACTTTTCGTGAAAACGACGATGATGGCTGCCTGAATAAGGGCAAAGAAAGTCGCGCCCAGCAACTTGCCGAAGAGCATCGCATTCAAGGAAATAGGCATCGCGTACAATCGTAGTAACGTCCCATCCTTCCTCTCCTCCGCTAAGCTGATCGCGGCCGTCATACCGGAATAGAGAAGGAACATGATCAAATAAGCGACCGAATAATACTGCAGAGCCGAGAAATTGTTGAAATCGGCGCTGTTCCTCGCCACCAGATTTCCGATTTGAACGAAATCGCGCGAGCCCGTTGACGAAATGGCGGCATTCAATTGCTCATCGGATAATTGGGGCAGCACGGCATTCGCGGAATGCCTAAGCTTCATTTCCGAAACAAGTCGGTTAAGAACGGATTCGGCAATCAAATTACGTTCGATGAACTTGCCTGGATAATATCGAACGGCGCCATCAAGCACCACGACTCCGTAATCGGACTTGCCTGAGCGCAAATCTTCCTTAACGGTCTCTTCGTCTTCACGAAAAAGAGGGTCAAAGTGCGATTCCGCGTCCGAAGATGTTAAATAGATTTTAAACTTTTCTACGATGGACTCCGACCCTTCTGCAAATACGGACAGCTTGACCGGCTTAGAGTCGCTTTCCAAAGTATTTCCAAGCAGAAAAATAAGCAGAAGCGGCAGTCCCAGCAGCATGAGGAGAACGGTACGGCTTCTAATAAGTTGAACAACCTCGTTCCATGCCATTAATAAAGCCAATCTCATGGAGAACCCCCGCTTCCTATATCCCTTTTTCTTATACTCCATCCCGTAGCGTGCGTCCCGTCAGCGTCAAAAACAAGCTTTCCAGGTCCGGCTCCACGCGGGTTAATTTTTGCAGCTTCAAACTATGTTTGCTCAAAATAAACAAGATATCTTGAAGATAGGTTTGGGATTCCTGCAGAACAAGCTCCAATTGCGTGCCTTCCCTAATATGGAACAATGACACGCGTGGATGCTTGCGGATTTCTTCGGCCGCGTCGTCCGTCATCTTATTCGTCTCGATCATCAATCTTTCTTGAAGGCCTGCCTGTTGAACGAGCTCCTCTTTGGTGCCGTGCGCAACAAGCTTCCCTTGATCCATTATCCCGATCTTGGTGCTGATAGCTTCTACCTCTTCCATGTAGTGGCTCGTATAAATAATGGTCGATCCCATCGCATTCAATTTTTTGACGGATTCCAGAATGTGATTCCGGGATTGCGGATCTATGCCGACCGTCGGCTCATCCATAATAATTAACTTGGGGCGGTGCATAATAGCGCAGGCGATATTCAGCCTTCTTTTCATCCCGCCGGAAAATGTGCCCGGTCTGTCTTTGGCATAATTCTGCAGCCCCGTGAACGCTAACGCTTCCTCGACCCGCTCCTTAAGCACTGTACCTTTCAATCCGAAAAGCTTGCCGAAGAAGGTGACGTTCTCGCGGGCGGACAACATCTCGTAGATGGCAAGATCCTGCGGAACTAGTCCGATCCGCCGCTTTACCTCGAGCGGGTTTTTGGCCGTGGAATATCCGTCCAGCATGATTTCTCCCGAATCCAAAGGAAGTAATCCCGCAAGCAAATGTATCGTCGTGCTTTTGCCCGCGCCATTAGGACCAAGCAAACCGAAAATTTCGCCTTGCGCTATATTTAAATTCAAATGATTAACGCTGATATGAGTTTCATACTTTTTGACGACTCCTTTGAATTCCACCAATGCCATGACCGTTATTCCCCTCTCCATCTCGTTAATTCTATTCTAATCGACAACCCCTCGCTCGCGCACGTACACTTAGTCATCACAATTGATTGGACGAAGGTGACAAAAGTCATTTTTTCAATGTTATAATATTCCTTATCAATCCACTGGAAGGAGCGCCTTCATGCGTTCGCTGCTCGTATGGCTTAAGCACTTGTTCATTTTATTGCCTTCGATTGCTACGATGTTCATCACGTTTATTCCCTCGACTTCTGAATACGTCAGCTACATTTTATTGGCGCTGCTAATCGTGAGAATAACGGCATTTGCACCGAGATTTGTCTATCTCTTGCTACCCGTTCAGATGATCGGATTCGGTTGGCTCGCGTATACCTATGGCGGAATTCTCTATTTCCTTGTTTACTCCGGGCTAATCTCGGCATACCTTTATTTCCGCAGGCCCGTCGAAATAGCGTCAATGGTTCTGTTGTCCGGCATCATTGTTAACTCGGTCACAGCGGATAGCGCGCAGGCCAGCTGGATCGCTAATCTCGTTTGGATAGGTTTCACGCTTCTTCTGACCGTAATCTTTAACGCCAATCGGATGCAAGAGAAGCTAGAGCGCAAAATAGAAACTTTAACCGAATACCAAGACCAACTAGAGCAAGAGCGGGCGAGGGCTATGGAATATGCCCGCAAAGTAGAGGGTTATGCCCAGGTTCAAGAGCGCGGTCGGATCGCGACCGAGCTGCACGACGATCTAGGGCACAGGCTAATCCGGGTGAAAATGATGACGGAAGCCGCTTTGCAGCTAATGGAGCAGCATCCTCAGCAAGCTATAAGAATGGTAGAACAAGTACGCGGGCAGCTCGAAGAGAGCATGAACAACATGCGTTATACCGTCCGCAAGCTTCAGCCGGTCGAAAAACAGAACGCAAGGCAATATGGCCTTCATCGCCTTATCGAGGACGCCGCACGGGATTTGCAAATCGAAGTAAGCTTCGAGCTCAAAGGCAAACCGTTCCCTCTATATCCGAGCATCGAATTCGTCCTGTACAGAAACGCGCAAGAAGCCATCACGAATGCGGTTAGGCATGGCGGCGCTAGCGCCGTCGAGATTACTCTCGATTTCTATGAAGCCGAAGTGATTATGAACGTCAAAAATAACGGTTCAATCCCCGAGTCCGTCTCCGACGGTCTGGGTTTAAAGGGAATGAAAGATAGATTAACAGTCATCGGCGGGCAACTCCAGGTTTCTCTGGAGAACGGTTTTGTCATCTCGACGATGGTGCCCATACACGAGGCAAGCCAACGAGCAGAAGGAGAATGAATCCATGATTCAAGTTCTAATAGTAGACGACGATCCCTTTATTCGCGAAAGCTTAAAACTGATTCTTGATCTCGACCCGGAGCTGCAAGTCATCGGTACGTGCGGCAATGGAGAGGAAGGTTACCAATTCGCGCAGCAGCATCCGGAAACCGACATCGTGCTTATGGACATTCGAATGCCCGTCTGCGATGGAGTGGAAGGAACTCGCAAACTGAAGACACTCGACAGCCCTCCTTCGGTGCTCATTCTGACCACCTTCGACGACGACGAGTATATCGTTCAAGCGATACGCAACGGTGCCAACGGTTATTTACTGAAGAACGTTCCCCCGGCACGAATCATATCCGGCATTAAATCGGTGCACGAAGGCAATCATCTCATCCATCCTGACATTGCGCGCAAGCTTGCGGGCATGTTAAACTCTCGTGACGAGCCTCATTCGTATATGAATTCGAACGAGAATTCCTCCCGCTCCGAGAAAGATCTATCGGATAGGGGGCTTACCCCTGCCGAGCAAGATATCGTAAGGCATATCGCCGACGGTAAGTCCAACAAAGAAATTGCGGGAGCCTTATTCCTGAGCGAAGGCACGGTAAAAAATTATATATCCGAAATATTAGGAAAGCTGGCGCTTCGCGACCGAACGCAAATCGCAATCTTTTATTTAAAAAAATAAACATTACGTTATAGCAAGGAGATTGCTTCATGAGCACACCCGCAGTTATCGCTTTTAACGGATTCGACCAACGGGATTTCGAAGTATTCGAGATCGACGGACTAGAATCGCGCATGGAAGCACTCATAGACCGTGTCCGACCTAAGTTTCATCTACTCGGGGAACGCATCAACGCATCGCTAGAGGAACTGTGCGGGGAACCGATGTTTACCCATGTCGCTAAGCACGCCCGCAGAACCGTCAACGCGCCCAACGACTCATGGGTCGCGTTCGCCAACAACAAGCGCGGCTACAAAGCCCATCCCCACTTTCAAGTAGGTTTGTGGTCTACGCATGTCTTTGTCCAATTCGCCATTATCTACGAATGTCCGAACAAGAACGTCTTCGCCGAACGTGCGCTGGCTGAGCTCGATTCCATTCGCCGCTCCGTTCCCTCCGACTTCGTATGGTCTAAGGATCATATGGTTCCGACGGGTCTTATACATAGCGAGCAAACGGATGACCAATTGGCTGACTTATTCGAACGCCTTAGAAGCGTAAAAGCTTCCGAGCTCACCTGCGGGATACACATTCAACGTGGAGATCCGGTGCTTGCGAACGGCGATGCATTCGTGAAGCTCGTGGACCAAACGTTTCGCACCTTGCTTCCGTTGTATCGGATGACATTTGCATAATCCAGTTAGAACCTAGTGCGACATAGTAAAAGCCGAGGACCAAAGTCCTCGGCTTTTTTATGTTGGATTTTATGCCGCAATCTCTTTATTCGCTGCCGCCTTATGGCGTTGTTTCGCCGACTTGCGGAAGTATAGCAGCTCATACAGGCAAGGAACGATGACGAGCGTGAGCAACGTCGAGACGACCAAGCCGCCGATCACGACGATGGCAAGGCTCTGAGAGACGATGCTGCCGCTTTCCGATGAGCCGAACACTAACGGGAGCATCGCGCCGACGGTGGCGATCGCCGTCATAAGAATCGGACGCATCCGAATGCCTGCCGCTTCGAGCAACGCTTCGCGAATCGTCATGTTTCTGTCCGTTTCATTATGCTTCACGCGGTCGATCAAGACGATGGCATTCGTGACGACGATCCCGACGAGCATAACGACTCCGAAGATTGCCGTAAAGTCCGGCGTGATTCCCGTGACGATCAGGCCAAGAACGGCTCCAATCGGAATGAATAAGATCGAGCTAATAATGGCCAGTGGCGCTTTAAGAGTCTTGAAGGTAAACACCATGATCAAATACACGATCCCGACGGACACGAGCATCATCATGAACAGGCTCATGATATCCGCCGATTGATCCGCGGAAGCTCCTCCCACGATCAGCTTAACTCCTTCAGGCGTCTGCACATCCTTCACCTGCTTCTTGATCTCGGCGCCGACCTTAGACAATTGGGAAGGTTCAACCGAAGCCGTTACTCGAACGTAACTTTTTCCGTCTTTGTGGAAGAAAGTCGTCGCTTGCTCCGTCTTCACCCATTTAGCCACATTGGATACCGGCTTTGGCCCTGTATCCGTCATGACGGTCAGCGAGCTCAGCTCGCTTTCGGATTTCGGCTTCAATACCGGTTCCAGCATGACTTGAACCGATTGCCCGTCAACCGAAATCGCACCTACGGGAACGGGATTCAGCATCCCTTGCAACTGCATGGCGATGTCGGCGGCCTTCGCTTCCGTCGGCTTCACTTCCAACGTATAGACGGTTTTTCTCTCTTGTTGATTGCTTTCGACCTTAAGAACGTCCTTGATCGGCTTAATCTTGGCCATGACTTCTTCTGCCGTCTTGCCAATCTCATCCAGGTTGTTGCCCGTGATGTCGATGATGACTTGTGTCGAGCTTCCGCTGGATAGGAAATTGCCCGTTCCCGAATTCAATTCGGCGCCCGGATAGTTCGCCCGTTCGGATTTCACGGCTTCAATCACTTTCTCGGCGTCTGCGCCTTTTTTCATTTTCAGCATGTAAGAAACAAGCGTCGGAGAAGACACCGATCCGTACTTAGCTCCGTCGGAGCTATTGCCGTTCATCATCGTAACCCATTCTACTTCATCCCGGTTCATCAGATAAGTCTCAAGCTTATGGCCGTTCTCGAGCACTTCGGCGATCGGCATATCCGGTTTGTATTCCAAACTTACGTTTAAGTTTTCCGCGCTCGAAGAATCGATTGCGCCTTTAGGCATTGCGAAGTATGTCCCGACAGACGATACGAGCAGCACGACGGCTACGATAATCGGCAGCCACTTGAAGCGCAAATTCCATTCCAGGAATGCTACGAAACGTTTGGAAGGCTGATGATCTTTGATCGTGGAATTTTTAAGCACACCCGCGCTCATTAACGGAATGATCGTCAAGGCTACGAGCAATGAAGATAATAGAGAATACGTCATCGTTAAAGCGAACGGAAGTAAGAACGATTGCAAGCCGCCTCTCAGCAAGCTCATCGGCAAGAATACGGCAACCGTAGTCAGCGTAGAAGCCGTAATTGCTCTAGCCACCTCTTTGGTCGCATCAATGACGAGCTCCGTCGAGAATTTCTCCTTCTGAAGCCTGCGGAAAATATTCTCGATAACGACGATGCTATCGTCGACCAAACGTCCGACGGCTACGGCGACCCCGCCGAGCGTCAGAATATTAAGCGTAATGCCGGATAGGTCTAACAAATACAATGTCATCGCCAGCGACAGCGGAATCGATACGATCGTCACGAGCGTCGCGCGAACGTTGCGCATGAAGATCAGAATAACGATTGTCGCGAATAATGCGCCTAGCAATACTTCGCGCATCATGCTGTTCACGGAGTGTACAACCTGTTCGGATGTACTGATGAACACTTTCATGTCAACGGACTTGTTTTCTTCGTTGTACTTCTCTATGATTTTGTCCACTTCGTTGCCTACGTGAACGGCGTTGGAATTCGCTCCTTTGGAAATGACGTATTCCAATGCATCCTTACCGCCGATACGGAACAGGCTTTCCTTCGCATCGTCGAAAGTTACCGTAGCCACATCGCCAAGCTTAACGCCTTGCGCAACCGGAAGCAGTTTCAACGTCTCCACGTCCTGCACGCTTGCGGATACGTTCAAATTCACGGTTTGACCGTCCAACGTACTCTCGCCCACGGAAGCTGAAGCATCCCGTCCTTGCAGCACGCTATACAACGATTGAAGCGGCAAGCCTTTCTCCGTTAGCTTCGCAACATCGGGAACGATGCTTACTTTCGGTTGCGATTTACCCGACAGTTGCACGTTGCCGACGCCGTCGATCGCCTTGAATTCATCCAGCACTTGCTGCTCCAACATTTCTTTCTGGGCATCGCTGACGCCATCGGCGAAAGTGAGGGTCACGAACGAGATCGGAATCATCGACGTATTGAGTTGGACAACATAGGGTGTCGATACGTTAGCCGGCAATTTAACCGAGCTGACCGCCTTCTCGACTTCCAGCTTCGCTTCCTTCATGTTCGTGTTGGAATCAAAATTCAGATTGACTTGGGAGAAGCCGTCTCCGGAAGACGAGAATACGTTCGTCTTTCCTTTAATCGAGGACAAGGAAGCTTCTAACGGCCCCGTCACCGTTCTGTCTATCGAAGAAGCGTCGTATCCCGGTCCTATGACGGACACGGTCACTTGCGGATTATCCGCCTCGGGCAGGAATTCCATAGGCAGCTTTGTGTAGCTAAGAATCCCCATTGCCAATACCATGATGACGATGATAATCATCGCCGCTTTATTGCGGAATGCACCATTGATCAAACTTTTCACTTCGTTTTTCCCCTTCCACTCCAACGATTTATTTCTTTCAGCATAACGGAATAGCCAGCATGGCGAGAAACGACCGGAGACCGGACTTCATCCTAGACTAAAGTCTGATCTTGGCTACATCTGGATTGCTTGGTTCCTATTCCCATCCCTTACCATAAGGTAAGATTATGAACCGAATGTGAACTGAACTGCAGCCGCTGTCTGATTCTTATTGTATATGCCCAGACAAATATCCGTAGGTGCAACGAGTCACTCATCTCAAGTGACGAAAGTCATTTTCCGCGAGCGCACGAAAAAACCGGAGGCGATTGCCCCCGGCTGCGATGAATGAAGTTCCGACTTCATTAGTTCATGATAAGTTGTATTACGCTTTGTCAGGCTTGAGCCTTCTGACGATCTTGAACGCGGAATTGCGCCAACAAGCCAAGTGCAGCGATGGAGAGAACCCCCGATACGACGAAAGGCAGCCACGATGTCGCTCCGAGCAAGGCCGCTCCGAGCAACGGTCCGACGATACGTCCCAAGCTGTCCATGGAAGAGCTAAGCCCTGACGCAATCCCTTGACCAACCGTCGTCTTCTGCGTGATAAGAGAAGTGACGCACGGTTTAATGAGCGAGTTGCCGATACCGAAGATACACAAGTACACCGTTGCCATTCCCCAGTTGTTCGCTGTTAGCAGCAAGAAAAATCCTACCGCCGAGATGATAAGGCCGATGGCGATGTATTGCCCTTCTTGACCCCGCTTCACCCGCCTACGGACGATTCCGCCTTGTACGAGCGCACCCGCTAATCCGCAGAAGAAGAACATCATACCTACCTGCAGCGGCGTAACCCCGAACTTCTCCATCCCGAACAATTGAAGCGTTGCTTCCAAGATGGCCAAGGAGAACGTGACGAAAAACGCTAGCACGTACAAAAATTTAAGCGGTCCTTGGAATGCCGTCCAACGGGAAACGCGTTTACTCTGTTCTCCCGTAGCCCGACGTTCCGGCGGTAGCGATTCCGGAAGCTTGAACCATGCCGCGATAAATACGATTAACGATAAAGCAGCTGCCGCATAGAACGGAGTATGAAGCGTTATTTCACTTAGGAAACCGCCGAAGCCCGGACCAAACGTAAAGCCGAGCCCGATGCTCATCCCGACGACCGCCATCCCCTTCGTTCGCTCCTCTTCCGTCGTGATATCCGCAACGTAAGCCACGATGCAGGAAACGACCGCTCCGGAGAACAATCCACCTAATATTCGGGAAGCATACATAATCACGATATTATCCCCCGAAAGGCCGAACAGCAAGAAGCTGATCGCGAATCCCATAACCCCCATCATGATGACAGGGCGACGTCCGATTCGTTCGGACAGCCCACCCCATACTGGGCTAAGAAGGAACGACATTAAGGAATAGACCGCAAGCATCGCGCCCGTATGCCAATTCGCCGATTCTTTGCTTGCTTCCGTCACCAATTCGGGCAGTACCGGTATAATGATGCCGAATCCGATAAAAATCGTAAAGAGCATAAGTCCTACGATAGCTAATTTGCTTTTCACAGAAATTTCTCTCTCCTCTGTTTGGGTCGATAACGAGTAACATTCGCTTAATAAATCTACTCTAAATGGTAGCATATCGAACGCTTTGTTCCAAATCTGATCGTTGACGTTTTAGTGACAACATTCGCTTCGAATAGACAGCGGTTGATTTCCCCACTATTTTTGTTATACTCATGCTTGTTTGTACTAAATATCCGAATCCATTAGATGCAAGTTTGAGAAAGGCAGGGGACTCCTCTTGGATCATAACCGTACCCCATTATTCGACGCATTGCGTGACCACGCGAAGCAAAATCCGGTGCAATTTCACATTCCGGGCCATAAGAAAGGCGCTGGAATGGATCCCGAATATCGCGATTATATCGGACAAAACATTCTTGACATCGACTTGATAAATATCGCGCCGCTAGACGACTTGCATCAACCGGTCGGCGTCATCCTCGAAGCGCAGCAATTGGCTGCCGATGCCTTCGGCGCGGACGCGACATACTTCTCCGTACAAGGCACGAGTACGGCGATCATGACCATGATCTTATCCGTATGCGGCAACGGCGACAAAATCATCGTCCCCCGCAACGTCCATAAATCGATTCTATCGGCTATTATCTTCGCGGGCGCACGACCTGTGTTCCTGTCCCCCGTTCGCGATACGAACCTGGGGATCGATCATGGCGTTACGACTCGGTCGGTACGCAGAGCCTTAGAGCGCCATCCGGACGCGGCAGCGGTTCTTATCATTAACCCTACCTATTACGGAGTGTGCGCGAACCTGAAAGAGATCGTCGACCTTGTGCATGAATACGACGTTCCCGTGCTCGTAGACGAAGCGCATGGCGCTTTGATCCACTTCTCCGATGAGCTGCCGCTATCCGCTATGCAGGCAGGTGCGGACATGGCTGCTACGAGTATTCATAAGCTTGGCGGCTCTATGACCCAAAGCTCGATCCTGAACGTCCGCAAAGGTTTGGTCAATCCGCAGCGCGTACAGACGATTCTTAGCTTGCTAATGACAACTTCCACTTCTTATCCGCTGCTCGCTTCGCTGGATACCGCTAGACGCCAGCTAGCCCTTAAAGGGAAAGAGATTGCGGATAGAACGGTAAATCTTGCACGAAAAGCCCGTGAAGCCGTCAACCAAATTCCAGGGCTGTACAGCTTCGGTGAAGACCTATTAGGAGATGAGGCAACGTACGATTACGATCCAACGAAGCTCACTATCCATGTTCGCCACTTGGGCATTACTGGGTACGACGCGGAAAATTGGCTGCGCGAGCATTACCGGCTTGAAGTCGAGCTCAGTGACATGTACAACATTCTTTGTCTCATTACTCCCGGAGATGATGAAGCGTCCATTGCTATTCTGCTTGAGTCGCTCAAAGCTATGTCCGATGCTTACCATGCCGATACGAAAGAAATTCAGGAAGTCGTCGTTATTATACCGGAGATCCCTCATCTCGCTTTGACGCCTAGGGATGCTTTCTACGGCGAAACCGAACTCGTACCGTTCAAGGAATCCGCAGGCCGAATCATTGCGGAGTTTATATACGTCTATCCGCCGGGAATTCCTATCTTGTTGCCTGGCGAGATCGTATCGCAAGAAAATATCGATTATATCATCGATCACTTAGAAGTCGGACTTCCGGTCAAAGGGCCGGAAGATCGTTCCGTAACGAACGTAAAGGTCATTATGGAAGAGACGGCGATATCCTAAGTTAAAGGTCTGCGCTCGTTCTACCGGGCTGCAGGCCTTTTTTTTCACGACGGCTAGGATCGTTGACTCCCTCAATCCAATTGGTACCCGTTGCCAACAAAACTGGGAAATGCTATCATGGGCGTGGGGGTGGATCCGATGGGTCAAAGCGCTTACATTTCTCTTGTGCAAGGCTCGACTGTTGCCGAAATCGATCTGAACGGCGTCAAGGAGCAGCTTAATCATTATCAAGCGCAAATGACGTTAACCGGCCAGCAGCTAGGCTGGGATTACGCCGAGGCGGCTTTCCCTTACAGCATCGAGAGCAAGGCCGATGCCAATGGGCAATGGTTCTACTTGAAAGGAACCAATCCTCTATACCGTTATATCGTGGTCGGAACAGGCTTGCGAGACAATGAAGGAACGAGCATCCCTTACATCCAACTCGTATTGCCTAACGATTCTACGCATGGCGACAAATCGAAAGCCAACGAATTGTGCAAATGGATTGGCAAGCAATTGCAAGCCGAAGTGCAAATGTTCAACGGCCGTAAAATCTATTTCAACCCGCGCAAGTAATTGAATGATAAGATAACCCAATAGATAGGAACAACAAAGAGCCAGTATCCCTTAGGATGCTGGCTCTTTGTTGTTAGTGCATGATGTTCATCTCGGATGATAGAAGCTTAGCCGTTCTCGTTCTCTAGCGCAGCTAACTCTTCATATACCTTCATGACCGTTTCCCACTCTTGATCGTCTTCGATGTTGACGAGAACCTCGTCTTCGCCTTCTTCTTCGACACGGAAAATAACGCCGTCATCTTCTGGATCGTTGCGGTCCAATAAAACGGCATATGCGCGATCATTGGTTTCAAAAGTGTACACGAGCACCATCTCGTGTTCGTTGCCGTCTTCGTCTGTTACGATAAATACGGCTTCTTCGTGGTCATGTTCGCAATTCTCGTCGTGGACATGATCGCTCATGGCGAACCTCCGTTCAATCGGTTGATTTTACCTACTCACGTATCGTATCACTTCCGGTAACGGGGGTCAAACGAAAAACGCCTAAACCGCATGACGGATTAGGCGTTGTACCTTCATTATTTGGAAGCAAGAACTTTCTCGGAGACGACTTGATAAGCGGATTCCCCTGCCGGCTTCATCCAGAAACGAAGCGTGTAAGGGCCTGCTTGGGCAAAAGTATACGAACTGACATTGATCGTAAGCCCGAAATCATACTTCTTGTCCGGGAAATCGCTATCTCCGGACTTCTGGGTCCAGATCGTCGTTTCCGCTCCGTAGGTGTCCGCGATGGTTAGCCTCAATGCGCTAATATCCACTTTAAGCGAATCTACGGTAATGAATACGTTGAAATCAAGAGGCTGGTCTTTCTGGACTTCTCTAAAGGTTGTGCTCTTATGAACGGTAGACATATGAACGTTAGGCTTGTATATCGTGACTTTCTTGTCGTTATCGTCCATTAACAAAATAGCCTGAAGTTTATCGGATACCAATTGAGATGAAATATACGTCTTGTTATCCACGATAACAGCGTCACTGCCGTCTTCCCACTTCTTATTGATCAGTACCCGCAATTTCTGCGTAACCGAATCCGCCGCATAAGCTACGCTACCGCAGAGTAAAGTAAAAGTTAACGTTAACACAATCAGCTTACGAACCTTCATTATCCGCATCCTCCGTCTTCACCGACTCACTTCCTCGTCTGTAATTGGTTATACCGACGGCCGGGCGGAAAGTTGCGCATCAAAAAAATATTTTCTTAACCTTTTTTAATTAAGCTAATTTCACTATAATGTCACATCATGACGAACGTTGCGCTTGCCTGGGAAATGTACGATAACAAGCAAGCGATCGCCCGCCGGATTAAGGTTTGCGACCCGGTAACGTTAACACGCAAGGAACGCCATAACCGATGGAACCGGGGGTCCTCATATGCTCCAGATAGTCAAGTCCTCGCCGGCATGGAGTCTTGCATACGGCACATACATCGGAAGTCACGATTTTCATTTGTGCCCTTCTCTGCTCAGCCGCCGCGGCCGATTTCTTCTTCTTGTTCACCTTCGACATCGGAATCTTCCTTTCGCTAGCGCATAGGAGAAAACAACTTCTCCACAGACTATGCGAATCCCGCCCAGAGCGTCACAGCGGCGATACCGATTTTTTCGCGGCCTTCTTACTTAACGAGGTAAATTATGGTACATTAATGTAAGCTTTTATTGAAACGAAACCGCATCCATGTGCAGGGGGTATCGATTTGAAACTTCAAATGTTAGGTACGGGCAGCGCCTTCGCCAAAGCTTTCAATAATAACAACGCTCTGTTTACGGTCGATGGCCTAAACCTATTAGTGGATTGCGGAATAACAGGGCCTAAAGCGCTCCACGAGCTCGGATATAGCTTTAATGACCTCTATGCCATATTGATTACTCACATACATGCCGATCATATGGGTGGTTTAGAGGAGCTAGCTTTTCAAATGAAATTCGTTTACGGTCGCAAGCCGATTCTATACATAGCCGATGCACTCGTTGAGCCCCTCTGGGAATATTCCTTGAAAGGCGGGCTGCAGCAGGAACCGACGGACTCGCTAGAACATTACTTCGAAGTACGCCCTCTTACTCCAGGAGTCGTGCAAGAAGTTCTACCGGGGTTGCGCGTAGAGTTAATCGCTACGAAACATATTCCGAATAAAGCCAACTATTCTTTGCTCATTAATGACTTCTTCTTCTATTCTGGAGACACCGTATTCGACCCTGAACTATTGGAATCGTTGGTTAGAGAACGGGGAGTCCAGTTGATCTTCCATGATTGCCAATTGCATCCCCCGGGTGTCGTCCATGCCTGCTTGTCTCAGTTACTTACCTTGCCGACGCATATACAGGAGCGCGTATATCTGATGCATTATGGGGATGATCAGCCTGACTTTATCGGTCGTACCGGTCCAATGAAGTTCGTCGAGCAACAACGGATTTACGAGGTCAACGAGTTAACTTTTACCGTCCAATCCGGTATGATAGAGTAATACCCACGCACGAAAGGAAGTTATCCCTTGCTTGCTACGTTCATATTCGGAGCCGTCATCGCCGTCCTGCTCATCTGGGTAGTCCTTTGGGCCACCAAGAAAGCTTATTCCCGCAAATGGGACGAAGAAGAGTAAACCCGATCAGGGGTGGTTCCCCGTCGCAATCGACGGTGAACCACCCCTTTGCATAAGAGCCCTCTCACATGTCCTCGAGCTTGCTTTCCGAGATTGTATTTTTAGTACGATCGCCATCCCAGTTCCTGAATGCCCACCAAGTAAATTGCCTATCGTACTTCATCGAGTCCTTCCTTACGAAGCGAGCAACCGCTGTCAAAACACAGCCAATCAAACTAAACAGCCCTATCAGCCATATCGCAAGTAAAGCCGCATCCCTCATTCTTCGTTCCTCCCGCCGATTACCGCTATTACATTTGTACGTCGGCGGAACGAGAAACATCCCTATTTCATGCGAATTTTCGACTTCAAAGCTTGGCGTGAAATGTGTAAAAAAAATATTTAAAAACCAATTGACTTCGCATTCGCAACTTGTTATTATATTACTTGTCGCCGTTAAAAAATATGATCTGATAGCTCAGCTGGGAGAGCACCATCTTGACAGGGTGGGGGTCACAGGTTCGATCCCTGTTCAGATCACCATACATAACCGACCGAGAGCCTTAGAACCATAAGGGCTCTCTTCTTTTTTGTTCAACACCATCACTGTAGTAAAATCCCTATTTTGCATCAACTGGTGCCGGATTGGTGCCCTTTATTCAACTAAAGCGTAACTGGTGCCAATCTGGTGCCAACAATTAAAAAAAGCGCGGTAGTCTTACCCGCGCTTCTTAGCTTCCAGAAATTCTCCGAACTCTTTTCCCTCATACCACTCGAAGAATAACCGTTTTGATACTTTAATCTTATTTCCAACACGCACTATATGAAACTTACCTGAATCTACTAGTTCATACGCTTGCCGCCTGCCGCAATTCAGAATCATTTGAATATCTTTCACTTCCAATGAATCCGGTAAACTCTCAATATCAGTTCTTTCCATCCCGAGTATCTCCCTTCTGTTTCAATACTCCAACTTTCAACATTCCGGCCAGCATCTCAAACGCCCTCCACCGAAGCTTAGAGAATGTGCCTTCCGCGATCCCGAGTTCAATTTGATATACCTGGTAATCGTATACCTCTTCATCCTGCATATATTTCAAGCGGATTAGTTTCTGTTGTGGAAGCGGGAGATGATTAACGCAGCGCTCAACCTTAGCGATATACATCAGCCGCGCATTCGGCTCATCCACATTCCGCATTGCAATGTTGGCTGTAGAATCACTTGTGACTCCCGTGTTGCCGCCTGTTCTTTCTTCGTAAACCGGGGTGACTTTCGCCTCGATCTCCTCGAACTCAACGGTCTTGAAATACCGGTAACGCTCGAATACATCCTCTATCGCTTGGGTCGTCAATTCCCTGTCGTATACCGGTTTCCGAATGTCCGGGAGGTCAAAGCTCATATGCACGGTCCAGTACCGACATCCATTTCATGGCAAGATATGCTGCCGAAATTTGCTAAAGGAGGTACGAGATTCTAACTTTGAAGGAGCATACACCACTGCTAGAGCTACCGCGATACTATTAATAACTGTAACTATCGGTTGTCCGAAATCAGAGAAGGAAATTGCAGTAGCACCGGCAGATGTCATATTGGCGACAACGTACCATCGTGACTCGTAAGCCTCCAGTTTATGCTGCCAACCTTGTTAAGCGCCTCCGATCGTCAAATGAAGTTTGCACACAACATGTTGACGTTTCACACGAATGGCGCTATCCTATCGGAAAACCGACGTCGGAACTTTCACCGCAATTGAAAAAGCCGACCTAGTGGCCGGCTCGATTCATGCGCCGAAGATTTTAAGTGCCAATGGGCAAGCCTTCGAGTCGCAAGATATTTTGTTTTGGGATATCCATATCCCCGCGGTGTCCTCTGTTCGGTTTTCCGATGATATAAATATAACACGTATAAAATCCAGTAACACACAGAGAAAGCCTAAAAAAACACAAAATATCCACACGACATAATGTTAAATATTGTCGTTAACGTAGAATTACAGTAGAATTACGAAAACAATACTAAGGAAATGGTGATATGTGCGATGGTCCAAAAGAAATTTGCTGTTGATGATAAAAAAGACTCAACACCTAATGTTCAAACAAACCAAGCAAACAACGAAAAAGATGAAAACAAAGAAAAAAGGAAACAAATGTTTATCGGTGTTTCACTCATGTATGGAGGAATAGGCATTTTCGCTATCTCTATGCTTAAAGTGAATATTAATGAATTTCTTCAGAGGTATTATCTTGCAATAATAGGTGTTGCTATTATTATTTATTCATTCTATAAATATTTACTTCCTATTTTCAACTTAAAAAAAGAGAGATCTGGACCTTTCCAAAAAGTCGATATTAAAGCACAGGAGCCTAAAAAGATATATGTTTCAGGGGAAAATAACGTCGTCTACTTTAATCAACATGAAAAAAATAACGAAGGAGAATCTAAGCAAAGTGACTTTAATGCATACTTCAGAGAAATGAAATCATTAATTGAACATAAGGCAAAAATTGCAGATGAAAAGGCTTCAATACTCTTGGATAAAGGTACGAATTATGCAAAGTTTGGAATCATCTTTTTTATTGTTTCAATAATTACTTGGCAGTTACTTTCTTGGAAAATGGGAGGACTTGAAACACAATTAATATATGGAATTGCATCATGTTCATTTCTGTTTTTATTTATTGAATTTCTAAGTGCATGGTTTCTGCGGCAATATAGACATTTTGTTGATACATCCACATATCTAATAAAGGTGAAGTCAATTCTTGACAAATATATGTTAATGGTATTATACGCTCAGGAAGATACAACAATTGTACGAACAGATATCCTTAACCATCTAGCAGAGGAAATAAAGTGGCCAGAGATTGGAAATTTCAGTAGAGAGGAAATGAGTTTCGCTAAAGAAGCTGTAGAATCTGCTTCACTACTAATAAAAAGTATAAGGAGTAATCAAAAAGAAACTCAAGCATAAGCCACCATTTCAAGGTGGCTTTATTACTTTCCAAATCCAACAAACTCCGGACTTCTCAACATCCCCGCGCGAGTCCAATTTCGAAACCGAACCTTTGCGCTAATCCGCGGCTCCAAATACACGTAATGGCGGTCCTCACCCATCACAAGACTGCGAGCGACGCCATAAAACGCCTTTCGGTGCGCGGCAGGGACCGAAAGGTCGATAATCCCAACTGGACGTCCATTGTATTGTACCGACCATCCGAATTGGTTCTTACGGTAGCCGGCGATCTGTATGATAGCTTCCGTATAGTTGATGATCTTAATCCAATTCGCATCGCGCCGGCCAACGTATTTACTTGTCTTCTTTTTGCATAGTATCTATATAATAAATAATGTACATATTTAAATATTTTTATCCCATCTTTATATTACATAGGGGATCTATCATTTTTTGATAAGGAGTTTTTAGATGGTTCCTACATACGGAAAAATTTCCATTTTTCTATTTATAATAATTATTTTTACTGGAGTTAGATTTGCTAAATACTTCGGTCAAATCCGAAAACATAAGGGGAAGATGAATAAATGTGAAATAAAAGATAAAATCCAATCAATTGAAGGGACGATAGTTACTATTCAAAAAGTCCGTTCTAATCAGACTCCTTTTAATAAGCCTTCAAGGGCTAAAGATTTCGGTGATCATTATCAGATAACGTATGAATTAAATGGAGCTCAACATACTGCTTGGTTTCGCGCGTACAGAGCTATTGTTCAGATACCAAAACCTTCGGACGCAGAAAAATGGATATTAACAAAATAACAGTATGATCACTTATTAACGAAAACTAAGCTAACGGGACACGATAGCACAACGACAACAGGCTGCTGAATCAATCGGCATTCTGTTAAGCTAACTGGCAGGATAATGGAATATCAAACTTCTATTTTATGGTAGTATTGAGTTATCAAATCATATACCGTTACTACTCACCTCGTGAGGGACTGTATACGAAACCTGACCCGATAGGGCTTGACGGGGGAAATCCGACTTTGTATGGATATGTAAGTGATCCGAATAGTCAAATTGATCCATAGGGTTAATTGTTGTTTACCGTCTACTTAGACTTGATGAAGATATCGCTAAAGGGCTATCAGCTAAAGTACCAGGTAAAGGAACGACTGTACATGGTCATGTATCTAGTGGTTCAAGAAATAAGGGTTCACAATTTATTTCTACAAGTACAGATCCAGAGGCAATAGCAAAACACCGTAGTCCAGGACAGAGTATGGTTTCATTTGATACAGATCATGTTGTCCCAGATGTCAAAGGAAACAGGAACATCCTAGACAAATCGACTGTTGAAAAAGCAAAGGCTCAAGGTGTAGGAAGCGTAACTGCAAACTTCGCTGCCAAGTCAAAAGAGGTTTTAATTGAGGGACATGTTCCTAGCTCAGCTATCAAAAAATGTCTATAATTGAGGAGTGGATTTATGAGCAAAGAGGACGCGCTTAATATAATTTACAACTATATTCTTGGTGAGGACTCAATATTAGTATCATTAAGAATGGGTGATGGGTTAAATGAACAGCACTACAGTCAGTTAATAGAAGCAATGAAGTTGTTAACCAAAGAATATAAAGATAAATCGGAAGTTCCTAAAAAACTTGCTTTGTGTTTTGTCGATATAAGTAATTTCTTTTATTTTAACGAGGGCATATACTCCTCGGAAGTACAAGATAGACTAGAAAATGCAGTTCATGAAATATCTCAAGTTGCAAATGAATTATTTGAATCGAATATGGATATTCAACAATAAGCTAATGTGCATGTTTTAAAACCTATGTAAAAGAGCTGTAAAAAGTCTTTCGTTACATAGGTTTTTGTATGTTAGAATAACATGGTTCGTACACTTACAATAAATCGATTAAGCTCCCTCGGTATGATTTGATTATCTCACGTATGCTCGTGTATTCGCAGGATTTCATCTTCCTTAGAATCAGATGACATAAGAAAGAGAGTTCAGTAGGTAGAGATTAAACGTAAGAAGGCATTTAGCAGCTCCGCTTATTATTTTATATGCCATACTCGAACTGATAGGTTCGTTGATTTTCCCAGTTTTGTGTTTCTTATTCCGACTCTTGAATAAATATTCATGGTCAGGTTTTCCTTTAATATAACGGTCAAGCACTTCGCGAAGAACTCGGTTAATCTTAATCAATTGCTGCTTTCCTGTCTTCTCTTCAATAACATCGATGTAAGTCCCCTTAACATCTATGACGCGAAGTGGGAGGATATCTGAAATCCGAAGGCCTGTGTTAATCCCGAGTACAAACATAACGAAATCTCGTTCATTCCTCATAAACAAGAAATCCTTAATAGATTCGACCTTTCTCGGGTCTTTTATCGGATAAACAAACTTCATACCACCACCTCACTATCAATTTTAGCAAAAGAAAAAGCACCGGTTAGGGTGCTTTTTTTAAATCTTTATCAAGAGCATCTCCTGAGACCTCTAATAATCTTTCATAGTTGTTTAAACTTTGTTTTACTATTGCTGTCTTAGATTTACGTCTAGCTAAATGTGTTAATATCAGAATATAAGCTACGATACCACTAATTACTACTAGAAAACTATTAGTTTTAATTATAGCGCTTTCTGATTGAACTTCTGCAACTACGAATCCGATTACTGCAGCTACCATCAATGAAACTGCTGTAGTCAAAAGTCCAAAAACATCATTTTTTGATATCTCATCTACAGTTATAGAGCCTCTTAATTTTATTCTTTGCTCACTACTCAGTTTTTCTTTTTTTAATTCTTCAACTAACCATACTAATTTTTTATTATCGTTAACCCACATTCCTCGTCTGAGATGCTTTTTGTAAAAATTATATACATATTCATCATCACTTAGCGATTTATCTGTATGGTTTGGACCATTTGTAAAATCTTCTAGTGGATTAAAAGGTTTTGCGTGCTTCAATCTAAATTTTTCCAATTTAAATGCAATATATTTGCCAATAATACTTATTACAATTGATATGCATAATACAAGAAAAGCCCTTACATACAGAGGAGTACTTAAAAACCAATGTATCACGTCTATCTCTGCAACTTGCAACAAATATCCGATTACAATATACAGTAAGCCAAACCTAAACATCCACGTCTCTTGGAGAAGATCCAGTAGTTTACTCGGAACTTTTCCCTCCACAGGAACCACAACAGAAGTTAATTTGATATAATCTTTTCGTTTACGCGAAGTAACCATTATCGCTAATAAAATTGCTCCTGACAACTGAACTATAACTGGTAGCATCAACATTACCTCCCTCACACAACAATTCGACAAAAGGAAGGATTTACCTGCAAATATGACGAATAGTGTCGTAGGAGGCGATTTACATGGATCAAGTTACAAAAAGCTGGCTTATGCTCGTAATTATTTTAATTGCTGGATTGATGGTTATCCTATTAATCCGCGAGATTGCATTATGGTACTGGCGAGTCAACCATATTGTCCAAAAGCTAGAATCAATCGACAACAACCTCCGAGTGATCGCTTCTAAGTTGGAATCAAAGTCTCAGGAAGCTAAGGAGACTAAAGATGTTTAAGTACGGCTTTCTACTCGACAAAATCTATAAGCTTGAGGCCGCCGCCCATAACCAATCTTTAGTTTCTGCCTCAATAGATGGTGAGGTGCAGCGTGTATGACTTATTTATGAAGTTAGCGATTACTGCGATTACTGCATCAAGATCAACAATGAGAGTATTTCGTAAGGAAAATCTGCGAATTCCGCATTACTTAGGTTTCGGTATCTGCCTTATGAATTTATCATTATCATCATATACCATGATGCATAACCCTTTAATTGCACCTTTGGTTTCAAAAAGCAGCTTCATAGCTTCTTGTTTTTCGAGTGGAACGTTAATTCGTTTGCCATTGTAACCAAGAAAATACCGCACTTAACCTCCAAGGATGAAATTTATGTTGTCAGGATTTTACATATTCCACCATTTTACGCAAATCCCTCTATTTCAGAAATATCCACCATACTATCAACCAGATCATGCTCCAAAGAACTGAACTCATACCAAAAGCCATGATCAGTCCTCGAAAGAAGTTAAGGCCATCATCCCGATCTTCCATAACGACGCGACCTCCGTTCTTTCCGATTTCTAGGCGACTGGCCGGCGAGGGTGACAGCCTACGCATTAACCAACTGTTTAGCATCTTCAGCATCGTTACTCTCCTTTATACACCCGATTGGCTTGCGGCAATATTGCACAGATCCTTCCCATCTACCCTCAATGCAACCTCGGCACTTCTCTGGCTGCAGGCTCGAAAAATCCATTTTGCGGTCTCTATGTAGGTTGAGCCCGCCATACTTTTTACCTCTTCTTCTGCCGGCCAACGGACCCAACTCCTTAATTTGAAAATAAAAAAGAGACAGCTGCGACCCTGTCTCTCTTTACCATCGCATAATTGCGAGGTCTTCCCCGGTATTCGTTGCACACAATATACCGTACAAGGAAGCGTCCTCTCTTGGGATGGATTTGCTTGCTTCAAACGCTTTCCGCTTACGGTACAATTCAGCATTCGTCCAAAATGTAATGTTTCGGAAATCAAACGTTTGTTTACATTCCGGACAGCTCGGCAGCATCTTACCGCGTTGGTAATGCTGTTCCAGGCCTTTGAAAATAACCGATTATGGCTTTTCTTTCAGCCATTGGCGGCGTTGTTCATCTATTGCCTTATGTTGATCGTTCAAGCGGTCGTAATACCGCGCTAAATGTTCCATCGCCACTTAGGGATCGACCGTAAGACCACAGCGGCATGTTACTTCGCGGTTAACCGTATCGACAGTAAACTTCTTATTATATGGATCGCAGGTACATTTACGAGGCTTATGTCGCTCTATACGAATCGTGTCCAGTTGTACGATGTTACCCATCCTGCATCCTTCTCTCTTAAGGAAAATATTGTCGATCAATTGTGAAGCGTGTAAAATACTAGGATAATAACTGTAGGAGGAAACACAATGAACGAAGTTTGGTCGGAGCTTCTTTCACCAATTATCCTTTGTGTTATTGGTGCTATCCTTTTATTTGGTTTGGCAGCACTCTTGAAGAGATCAAAGAGATATATGGAACTA